>CAWFVE010000001.1:0-61685 GCA_963819235.1 uncultured Acidobacteriota bacterium
GATCCGGTTGGCTGAACAATCGTCGAGCCGCCGGAGCGCCTACCAGGACACTGCCATCTCCGTCCACGCTCACCATGGAAGGGCAAAAATTGTCGCCGTATGGACCCGCGATACACTTCGGCTGGCCTGCGGCTTTATCCACGTAGCCGGCTCTGCTGAAACTTGCTCCCAAATCAATTCCAATCGTCCGTGCCATATTCCATCCTTTGACCAGGTGGGGAGTTGGCGTCAGAAATGCGGCGTTCTCACTGACAAGCCAAGAAATGTACTGAACGACAACAACGTGTTTCGCGGGCAATCCCAGAAAATTGGAACGATCGACGTCGCGAGCGATTGAGTTGTTTCAAACAGTGAATGAGGTGCCGCAGCCGCAACTGTGGGTGGCCCTGGGATTTTGGAACACGAACCCCTGTCGCATCAATGTCTCTTCAAAGTCCAGTGTCACGTCCTCGAGATAGGCAAAGCTTTTCGGATCCACAAATACGCGCGCGCCATTCTCCTCGATCACGTTGTCCCGTTCGCGCGCCTTGGCTTCCAGCCTCATGGCGTAAGTAAGCCCGGAGCAGCCGCCGCCCTGCACGCCCAGGCGCAGGCCCCCGGCAGGCACTCCCTCCTTGACTAGAAGCTCTCGAATTTTTTTTGCTGCTTTCTCTGTGACGTGAATCATTTCCGCTGCCTCGATGGAATCCGCTATAAACCGGTACCACTCAAGCTTACACCGGTTTGGAATTTGCTTTGCTCAATTGCGCGTCTTCTTTGGCCATCTCGTAAAGTGGAGAGATCTCCCGCAGGCGGCTCACCACTTCGATCACGCGCTCGCCCACGTAATCGATCTCCTCTTTGGTATTGAAGCGGCCCAGCCCAAACCGAATCGAGCTATGGGCCAGGTCTTCTTTCACGCCCAGCGCTTTCAAGACGTAGCTCGGTTCCATCTTGGCCGAGGTGCAGGCCGAACCGCTCGATACCGCGACGTCGTTCATGCCCATCAGCAAGGACTCGCCGTCCACATAAGGGAAGCTGAGATTCAAATTCTGCGGCAGCCTGTGGATCATCGATCCGTTAACGTACACATCCTCCAAACCCTTGAAAATTGCTTCCTTCAGTTGATCGCGCCAGCCGCCTAGCCGCTTGCTCTCCTCCGCCATCTCCTTCTGGCAGAGCTCCGCGGCCTTTCCGAAACCGACGATCCCCGGAACGTTCAGCGTTCCCGAACGCATCCCGCGCTCGTGTCCGCCGCCGTCGATCTGCGGGGCCAATTGCACGCGAGGGTTACGGCGGCGCACATACAGCACGCCGCAACCTTTCGGCCCGTAGATTTTGTGGGCCGTCATCGACAAGAGATCGATATTGTCCTTGTTCACATCTACCGGAATCTTCCCCACCGCCTGCACCGCATCGCTATGGAAGAAGACGCCCTTTTCCTTGGCGATCTTCCCGATCTCCTCGATCGGTTGAACTACGCCGATCTCATTATTCGCGTACATGATGGTGATCAGGATCGTCTTGGGCGTGATCGCGCGCCGCAAATCGTCGAGATCCACGCGGCCGTCTTTGCCCACCGGCAAATACGTCACCGCATAACCATACTTTTCGAGGCGCTTGCAGGCGTCCAGCACCGCTCTGTGCTCGGTGACCTGCGTAATGATGTGGTTGCCCTTCTCGCGATAGAGTTCCGCCAGGCCCTTGATCGCCAGATTGTTGGACTCGGTTGCGCCGCTCGTGAAAATGATCTCTTTCGGAGCGGCCTGAATCAGCTTGGCAATCTGCCCCCGGGCGTTCTCCACCGCCTCTTCCGCGGCCCACCCGAAGGAGTGGTTGCGGCTAGCCGCGTTTCCGAATTTCTCGCCGAAATACGGCAGCATCGCGCTCAATACGCGCGGGTCCACCGCCGTGGTGGCATGGTTATCCATGTAGATTGGCAGGTTTACGCCCATTTGCGTCGTTGTATCCCTCTCATTCTATCGCTAAAGAGTTGGCAGGACCACTGTGACTAAGCCGCATTATATTAATAACTTAGGCCGATCTGAAACCCGGGGCTCCCAACCCTTTAGAGAACTTCTAATCGCCTTTCGATACACCGAAAATACCGAAAATGCGTCTCGGCAGCCGCCGCGAGGCCTGCCACCACAACCCGGATAGACGTGCGCCGATTTTTTGTCTGCCGGCATAACTCTGCGATAAAATGACTGATTCCAAAATGGAACCTATTCTGGCCATATATCCCGGCTCATTCGATCCGGTGACCAATGGGCACCTCGACCTGATCGAACGGGGCGCTAAGATTTTCGGCCGTCTGACAGTGGCTATTCTTCGGAACACCGAAAAGGAGCCGCTCTTCACCCTCGCCGAACGCACCGAAATGCTGCGCGAGGTTACCGCTCCTTTTGCCAATGTGGATATCGATTGCTTTCACGGGCTTCTGGTCGACTACGCCAGGGCGCGTAAGGCTCACGTGCTCCTTCGCGGCATTCGCGCCGTGTCGGATTACGAATTCGAGTTGCAGATGGCGATGATGAACCGAAAGCTTGAGCCCGGGCTCGAGACCGTCTTCATGTTGCCGGCTGCGGAATATAGCTTCCTCAGCTCGCGCCTGGTTCGCGAAATCGCGCGGCTCGGCGGCTCCCTCAGTGGCCTCGTGCCCGTCGCCGTTGAACGCCGCCTTCGGGCCAAGGTAATCTAGTAAACCTCTCAGGGGAGTTAAATGACCGAACGATTTGCCGATCGCATAAACCGTATCGCTGTCTCGCCAACCATGGCGGTTCTCGTGGAGGCGGAAAGGCTGCGCGCCCGTGGGCTGGATGTTGTCGACTTCGGGCCGGGCGAGCCAGATTTTCCCACGCCCGCTCACATTAAACAGGCGGCCATCGATGCGCTTGAGCGCAACCGCACCAAATACACCGCCACCGCGGGTATCACACCGCTGCGCGAGGCCGTGTGCCGCTGGCATGCGCAGCAACTCGGCAGCTCTTACGAACCGAGCGAGAGCATCATCTGCGTCGGCGGCAAGCATGCCATTTACAACGCCGTCATGTCCCTGATTCAGGAGGGTGACGAAGTCGTCATTCCGGCGCCCTATTGGGTGAGCTACCCGGACATCGTCAAGATCGCGGGTGGCGAGCCTGTTTTCGTCTCTACCGACGCCGCCAGCGCATTTAGCTTGCGCGCCGATCAGTTGGAAGAAGCCATTACCCCTCGTACGCGCTTGGCCATCATCAATTCACCGAATAATCCCACCGGCGCGGTGATTCCTCCGGCCGAGTTTGAAAAAATCTATGAAGTCTGCCGCCGCCACGGTATCTGGCTGCTCACCGATGAGTGCTATTCGCACTTCACTTATGGCTCGGCGAGCCCTTATTCCGTTGCCAGCATAAGGGGTTCCAAGCCCCATCTGATCGTCGTCGGCTCGCTCTCCAAGACCTTTGCCATGACGGGTTGGCGTATCGGCTATGCCCTCGCGCCGAAATCGATTATCGACGCCATGCTCAAGGTACAGAGCCAGTGCACCTCGAATCCCACCTCCATCTCCCAGTACGCAGCCCTGGCCGCGCTGACCGGGCCCATGGATTCAGTGCCCGTCATGCTCGCCGAGTACGCTCGGCGCCGCGCCCGCATTCTGGCCGGCTTGAGCGCCATTCCCGGCGTCTCCTGTCCCGAACCTTCCGGCGCCTTCTACGCTTTTCCCGATGTGTCCGCGCATCTGGTCAATGGCTCCGGCGACTCCACGGCGCTCGCGCGGCATTTGCTCGAACGCGAGCACGTCGCGGTGGTGCCCGGAGACGCCTTTGGCGCGCCCGGCTACCTGCGCTTCTCCTATGCGACCTCCATCGATCGCATCGAGGAAGGATTGCGCAGGCTGGAGCGCTTCTTCGCTTCTGCCGCAGTTGCTCCGTGAGCGTGTCGCCTTCGCGCCTGACGCCCGTCTTTGTGCCCCGTATTTGGGGCTCGCGGAACTTGGCTCCCTTCTTTGACAGCATCGCGGCCGTCGAGCGACCCGATCGGCGAAGTTTGGCTCACCGGGGATCAATGCGCTTTTGCCTCCGGCCAGCTAAGGGGACGCGCCCTGGGCGAAGCTTGGACTTCGCTTTCCGCCGACTGGATTGGGCGCCGCATCGAAGGCGGCCCTCACATTCCTCTCCTGGTAAAATTCATCTTCCCCAGCCGAAAAGTTGTCTGTGCAGGTCCATCCCAGCGACGAATACGCTCGCCAGCATGAAGCCGCGGCAGGCGGCGTCGGAAAAACGGAAATGTGGTACGCGGTCGCCGCACAACCCTCCGCGGAACTTCGCCTCGGCCTGGAGCCGGGCATTACGCCTGAAATATTTCGCCAAGCCCTGGCCGAAGCGGACGTCGAACGCTGCCTATGCAAGCTCACGGTTCAGGAGGGAGACGCTTTTTTCGTTCCCGCGGGAAGCGCGCACACCATCGGTCCCGGCATGCTCTTATGCGAAGTGCAGCAGCATTCCGATATCACCTACCGGGTCTTCGATTACCAACGGCGGCAGGCGGACGGTTCATTCCGTCCCCTGCACATCGATCAAGCTATGGATGTGCTGGAGTTCGGAACGCAGCGATGCGGAAAAACCCGGGGCGTACAAATTCAGCAAGGTCCCTTGCAGAGGACCTATCTGGCGGCATGTCCCTATTTCGCCACGGAAATTTGGGAATTTTCCGATACCGTTGATGCAACCACCTCTCCGGACCGCTTCGAGTTATTGGTTCTGCTCGATGGGCAAGGCCGAATCCGGTGGGGCTCGGAATCCATGCCCTTTGCTCGCGGGGAAGCCTGGCTGCTGCCGGCTGCTCTCGGCGGTTACCAGTTGATCGCCCACTCGTCCATCAAGCTCCTGCGCACCTACGTACCCGATCTCCAGCAACTTTCGCGCGAACTCGCCGAAAATGGAGTCGGCGAATCGCTGCGCTCAGCAGTCCTCCGCCAATGAAGTCGCCGGCGCCGGCAGCGCACGCCATCATTCTCGCGGGCGGACGCGGCACCCGCTTCTGGCCGCGCAGCCGCAGCCGTTCGCCCAAGCAGCTGCTGAACATCGTCGGACAAAAAACGATGCTCGAGCAGACCTTTGAGCGCCTTTCCCCGCTCTTTTCCACTTCCCGCATTTGGGCCGTGACCAACCACGAGCAAGCCGACGCGGTGCGCCGCCAGTTGTGGCAGGTTCCCTCGCAACACGTATTGATCGAGCCCGTCGGCCGCAACACAACAGCGGCCATCGCTCTTGCCGCCGCGCATCTGCTGAGGGAAGAGTCCAGTGGCGATGCGCTTATGGCCATCCTGCCCGCCGACCACTTCATCGCCAAGCCGGCACGCTATCGCCAAATCGTCCGCGCCGCCTTGCGAATCGCTGCTCAGCCCGATGCTCTCGTCGTCCTGGGAATCCCGCCGACGCGCCCGGAGACCGGCTACGGCTACATCGAACGAGCTGCGCGCCAACCGCGGGCAGTCCTCCGCATCTTCCAAGGATGCCGCCTATCCCGTTCGCCGCTTTACGGAAAAGCCTTCCCTCGCGCTGGCCCGCAAATATGTCGCTTCCCGACGCTATCTCTGGAACGCCGGCATGTTCTTCTGGCGCCTCTCCACATTCGTCGAAACTCTTCGGCGTCATCTGCCCAAGACGCACGCCGCCATGATTCGTCTTGCCGGAAGCGTCGGAACCTCGAAATACTCTGCCGTGTCTGCAGCGCGAATACGCGCGCCTCGAAAATATTTCTGTCGACTACGCGATTCTCGAACCAGCCTCGCGCGATTCCCAGCACAGCCGCGTCTCTGTCATTCCCGCCTCGATCGGCTGGAGCGACATCGGCTCTTGGGCTGCTGTCTATGAGCTTTTGGCCAGGCGTGCGGGCGCAAACGTCTCCGGCGGCCGCTTCCTGGCCCTCGACGCGGCGGGAAACATGATCTGGAGCCCCTCAAAGTTCGTCGCCGCCGTGGGAGTCTCGGACTTGGTCGTCGTGGAAACGTCCGACGCGCTTCTGGTCTGCTCTCGCGAACGCGCCCAGGACGTGGGCCGCGTGGTGAAATGGCTGGAAAACCATCGTCTGCAAAAACTGCTCTAGCTCCGAGCCCTTCGCCAGCGCCATTGCTTCGCATATACTGATTGCCCCGTGAGCCCCGTGAGTACGATTCGTTTTGGCACCGACGGCTGGCGTGGCGTTATTGCCGACGACTTCACGTTTGAAAATGCCCGCAAAGTCGCTTACGCCATCGCTCGTTACATCGTCCGAGCCGAGAAGCCCGATCGCGGCGTAATCGTCGGATTCGATAATCGCTTCGCCTCGGAACGCTTTGCCCAAGTTGCCGCCCAAACTCTTTCCATGACGGGCCTGCCCGTCTGGCTCTCCGACTCGCCCTGTCCTTCTCCCGCGGTCTCCTTGTTGGTGCGCCAGCGCGGAGCGGCGGGCGGCGTCATGATCACGGCCAGCCACAATCCCTATCGCTGGAACGGCATCAAGTTCAAGGCCAGCTACGGCAGTTCGCCATTGCCTTCGATCGTGGCGCAGATCGAAGAGGAGTTAGCCACCGTGCTGTCCGTCGGCGTTCCCCCTCTGCCTCCGCGTCCCGGGCAAATTCACTCGCTCGATATTCTGGGGCCCTATCTCGATACCATCGAGAAGCTGGTGGATTGGGAAAAAATGCGCGCCGCGCGCCTGCGCTTCGTTGTCGATCCCATGCACGGCGCCGCTCGCGGGCTGGTGTCTTCGTTGATGCGCCGCCAGGGCCTCGCCTGCGACGAGATACGCGGCACTCGCGATCCGCTCTTCGGCGGCGTCAATCCGGAGCCCATCGAGCCTCACGTCGCGGCATTGCGTGAAGCCATTCTCGCGGGAGGCTACGACGCAGGGTTTGCCGCCGATGGCGATGGCGACCGCATCGGCGCCATGGATTCCGACGGCACGTTCATTACCCCGCACCAAATCCTTTCCATCCTTTTTTGGCATCTCGCCGGAACCCGCCAGATCGCCGGCGATCTGGCCAAGACTTTTTCCACCACCAAGCTGCTCGATAAGATCGCCGCGCACTATGGGCGGCGCGTTCATGAAGTGCCAGTCGGATTCAAGTACATCTGCGAGGTGATGCTCGAGGGCGATATCTTGCTGGGGGGCGAAGAGTCCGGCGGCATTGGCACCAAACTTTATCTGCCCGAACGCGACGCCACCGTCAGCGCGCTTCTCCTGGCCGAGGTGATGGCCTGGCATCGCAAGTCCCTCGGCGAACTGGTCGCTCTCCTGCATTCCCAGTTCGGCGAACATCATTACGGCCGCATCGATCTCGAGTTGCGTCCCGGACAAAAAGAGCGCGCCCTCGAATATTTCTCGGGTTCCAGCCTGGCCCGCATCGGCGAATGGCCCGTGGTTCGCCGCGAGAACCTCGACGGCATCAAAGTGTACGTGGGCGAACTCGGCTGGGTCATGGTGCGCGCCTCGGGCACCGAACATATGCTGCGCGTCTATTCGGAAACCACGCGCCCGGAGACCACCCAGCGCCTCTTGAACGAGGTCAGCGCTTTGGTGCAGTCTTTGTAATCGGCCCTTGAGTACGATTGACAACGGAAGATGAAACGGCACTTTTATCAGCTCGATGTTTTTACCAACAAGCCCTTCGCGGGCAATCCCCTCGCCGTGGTCACCGACGGCGACGGTCTCACCTCTCGGCAGATGCAGGCCATCGCGCGCGAGATGAATCTTGCCGAAACCGTATTCGTGCAAAAACCCACCGGCAACCGGGCCCTCGCTCGGCTGCGCATTTTTACCACCAAATGTGAACTGCCTCTGGCCGGCCATCCCGTCATCGGCACCTGGTTTCTTCTGGCGCAGCTGGGAGTCGTGCCGGCGCAGGAAGGCAGCGTGCACGTCCTGCAGCAAACCGGAGCCGGCGTGCTGCCCGTGGAAATTACCTTCCGCGAGGGACGGCCCGTTCGTGTGGCCATGACTCAGAAGCCGGCTGAATTCCGAGCCGCTCGTATCGACCGCGCTGCGCTCGCTCGCGCGCTCTCTCTCGGCTCGCGCGATCTCGATTCCTCGTTGCCTCTCGAATGTGTCTCCACCGGAATTTTCAATCTCCTCGTCCCCGTAAAGCGGCGTTCCGCCCTGCGCCGCATAGAGGCCAATCCGCCTGCGCTGCGGCGCGTGCTTGGCGAGTCCGCCACCATGGCCTATTGCTTCACGTCGGAAAACAAAAATACCGTCTTCGCCCGCGGCATGCTTCCTTGGGAATTGGGAGAAGATCCCGCCACCGGATCCGCGGCCGGCTCGCTCGGCGCTTATCTCGTGCACCAGGGCCGCCTCAAACTCGCCACTCCGCTCGAGATCCATCAAGGAGTCGAAATGCAGCGTCCCAGCCGCATCCGCGTGGAAGTCCTCGCGCAGCACGGAAAATTGGTGCCCCGCGTGAGCGGCGCCGCCGTTCCGATTATGGAAGGTGTTCTGGAAATCTGATCGCGCCAGGGTGCGGGCTCGTCAGTCGTTCTTTTTTGGGCTTTCGCTACTCGGCTTCTTGTTTTCTGCCAGGGCGTGCAACACCGAATCCAGCACGCCGTTCACGAATCCCGCCGCATCTTCGGACGAAAATGTCTTGGCCAGCTCCACCGCTTCGTTCAGCACTACTTTGCGCGGCGTCTTACCCGAGCGCAACTCCTGCGCGCCCAGCCGCAGGATGGCCCGGTCGATCACCGCCAGCCTGTCCATGCGCCAATTCTCGACGTGTTGAGCGACCAGCGCGTCAAGTTCCGGCGCGTTCTTCACCACGGCCTCGAAAAGATCGTCCGCGAACGCGCGCGTGCTCTTCTCCGCGCGAGCGATGCGCCAGAAGCCGTCCTCGATGCGCCCAGGGTCTTGCTTGCCGATCTCCCACTGAAAGAGCATCTGCAGCGCGTACTGCCGGGCCTTTCTCCGCTGCGGCATCTTAGCGGCGCTTTCTCATGCGCACGGCTGTAATCGGCGCGGCCGCCGCCCGCAACTGTCTGGACACCTGCGCCATTTCGAGCGCGGCCAGGCCCGACTCGTAGCCTTTGTTTCCGCTCTTCAGCCCGGCGCGGTCGATGGCCTGCTCCAGCGTGTCGCAGGTCAAGACGCAGAAAATAATCGGCACTCCCGTGTCCATTTGCGCCAACTGCACCCCGCGCGCCACTTCCGAAGCGACGTAATCGAAATGCGCCGTCTCCCCGCGCAGCACGCACCCGATGGCGATGATTGCGTCGCAACGCCGCGCCTGGGCCATCTTTTTGGCCGCCAGCGGAATCTCGAAGGAGCCGGGCACGCGCACGATGTCGGTGCGCGTCGCCGACGCGCCGCCTTTTTCCAGCGCCTCGATGGCCCCCGCCAGCAGCCGCTCGGTGATGAAGCTGTTGAACCGGCTCACCACGATTCCGAAGCGCATTCCCGACGCGTCGTAGGTGCCGCGAATCTCATTGGCCTGAAAATCGTCGCTCATCGCCTCTCCGCAATTGTGCCCGGCATGGCGCTCATTTTCCCTGAAACTGCGCCGCGCGCTTTTCGAGAAATGCCCGCGTGCCTTCGCGCATATCCTCGGTCGCGCAGCTCACGGCAAAAAGCGCCGCTTCCAGAAAGAGGGCTTGCTCCTGCGGCATGTCCGGGCCGCGCTCGATCGCTTCCATGGTGAGCTGCACCGCCACCGGGGCATTCGCGGCGATTTTCGCGGCCAGGTCTTGCGCCGCCGCCCGAAGTTCGCCCGGCTCGTAAACATGATTTACAAGGCCGATGCGCTGCGCCTCTTCCGCCGAAATCATCTCGCCGCTCAGGCACAGCTCGAGCGCAGGTACCCTTGCCGCACAGCCGCGCCAGCCGCTGCGTTCCGCCGTATCCGGGAATGATGCCCAATTTCACTTCCGGCTGTCCTAATTTCGCGGTGCGGCTCGCCAGGCGGATCGAGCACGCCAGCGCCATTTCGCATCCGCCTCCCAGCGCGAAACCGTTGATCGCCGCAATCGAAGGCTTCCCCAGCGTTTCCAGCTTATGCAGCACGGCTTGGCCGTGCAAAGACGTTTCTCGCCCGCTGGCGGGCGTTTGCCGCGCAAGCTCGTTGATGTCCGCGCCGGCGATGAACGCCTTATCGCCCGCTCCGGTGAGAATCAGCACGCGCAAATCGGTGTCGCTCCGGGCTTCCGAGAGCAGCGCGTCCAGCTCGTCCATTGTTTCGCGATTGAGCGCGTTCAGGACTCTCGGCCGGTTGAAGGTGATCGTGCCGATATGGTCTTTTTTCTCGAAAATCAAATTCTGATAAGGCATGCAGGCTCCGCCAGATCGATATAAGACTCGGCTTATCGCTCCATTTGTAGCGACATCGGCTTGGGATTTTCCGGATCGCTGTATTCGTAAAATCCCCGCCCGGATTTCCGCCCATTCCACCCCGCCATAACCATGCGTTTCAGCAGCGGCGGCGGAGCGAAGCGCCGCTCCTTGAATTCGTCGAACATAATATTGGCGATGTAATACGTGGTGTCCAGCCCCACAAAATCGAGCAGCGTCAGCGGCCCCATGGGATGGCCGCAGCCCAGCTTCATGGCTTGATCGATATCCGGAACGCTGGCCACCCCTTCCTCCAGCGCGCGCACCGCATCCAGTAAATAGGGAACCAGCAGCCGGTTTACGATAAAACCCGTCCGGTCGCTGGTGCGCACCGCCGTTTTGCCCAGCCGCGCGGCAAAGGCGGTCACTTCTTCATAGACGCTACGATCGGTGGCAATCGTGCGAATGACCTCCACCAGCTTCATAATGGGCACCGGATTAAAGAAGTGCAGGCCCACGAAGCGCTCGCGCCGCTCGGTCGCCACAGCCATCTCCGTGATGGAAAGCGAAGAGGTATTGCTGGCATAAATCGCTCGCGGAGGGCACACGGCGTCGAGAGAGCGAAAAAGTTCTTTTTTGGCCTCGATTTGTTCGGTGATGGCTTCGATCACCATGTCGCAGTCCGCTAGTTCCTCGAGCTTGGTGGTGCCTCGCAAGCGGTGGCGCGCCGCATCCCGTTCCGCCGCGGTCAGCGTCCCTCGTTGCATCAATCGCGCCAGGCTTTTGTCGATACTGGCGAAGCCCTTGTCCAGCAACTCCTTGGACACCTCGCGTACGGTCACTTGCACCCCGGCCTGTGCCGCTGTCTGCGCAATTCCCGATCCCATCAGCCCGCAGCCCACCACGCCAAGTTTCTCGATGGCCATCGTTCAATTTCCCCGCAAACTGGAGGCAATGACCACGTCGCCTCCGCGAGAATGCGCTTGTTCCAAACCCGCCTCGGCCCGGTTGATCAATTCGGTCACAATGTCCTCGCTATCGTAATCGGGACGAGCGACCGCTTCGGCCACGCTGGCGCTGAACGTGAGCGGCATGCCCCCATTCCAAGGGGGCGTAATTTGAGTCGCGGCCGAGCGCAATTTTTCCGCCAGGATTTGCGCTCCGGCAAGGCCCGTGTCCGGCAGGATGAAGGCGATGGTCCATGCCGTGTACTTGATGGGCAGATCGGTCTGGCGGATGAGCGCTTGAAAGGCGCGTGCCAGCTGTTCCAGATAGCGCTCCAGCTGAATCTCGCCTTGCTTCCGCAGCATTTCAGGTCCGCCGTCGATCTGAACCAATGCCAGCGCCAGAGCAATGCCATTGGATTTGGCGCGCTGCGCCTCCGCCAAAAGGCACTCCTGGTAAGAGCTCCTCGCCAGCAGTCCTGTCTTCTCGTCCGCGACCCCTACGGTACGTGCCAGGCTGCGCAGGCGCGTGTGGTTCACGCCCATCAGGATCTGGTCTCCAACGGCCTGCAGGAAGTAAGTTTCGTGCGCCCGCCACTGGTGCGGCGTGGCATAGCCCGCCACCAGCATGCCCGCCTGGCTCTGCGTCTCGCGATCCATCAGGGTAACTCCCAGGATCGTTTCCAGTCCTAATTCGCGCAGGGCCGGTGCGGCCGCCGCGTCCAGGGGAAGTCCGCCGAGCGGGTCCGGCGCCGCGCGATCCAATTGGTTGAAAAGCCTTACCAGCACTGCTCCATTCGCCGGCTCGACATTAGACGCGCAAAACTCCGAGGCCATCTGAGGCGGCTTACCCGGAGGTCCTATCACGGCAATACAGCGCGTGACGCGCAGATGATTTCCGATCTCGTTGATGCCGGCGGAGAGAATGGCCCGCGCCGAGGGCAGGCGAAAGAGCGCGCGGCTAATCTCCGAAATCTTGGCCAGATCGCGCATATTGTCCGCGGAATCGACGGCGGAGGTCGCGGTCGCTGAGCCCTGGTCGGAGGACGCCGCGGGCGTCTCGGAGGAGCCTTCGGGCCACCAGTTCGCGAGTTGATAGAGGTTCCGCAGCCGCTGGTTCTGTTTCTCTTCGCCCGGGAAAAGTTGAGCAATCCGTTGCAGCCGTTCCACGGCTTTGGGCTGCAGCGAGTATTGCAGAAAAATTTCCGCCTGCACCATCAGATCGTCCAGTGAACCCGGGGTGGACTGCTCCTCGGAAGCAGGAGGCGCACTGCCCTGAGCGGCCGGGGGCTGCGCCTCGGCGGCGTGCGTGCCCAGTTGGCCCAGGCGAGTCCGCATACGGGAAAGAAAAGCGGGATCGGCTTGAGCTTCGATCTGGCTGAAACGCTTCTGGTTGCGGGCATCGTAAGGGTCGATATCCACCAGCTTCTCAAATGTCTCGGAAGCCCGCCCCACATCGTTCGCGGCGGTATACAGATCGAAGAGCCGAACCAGGGCGTCGAAGTATTTCGCTTCGCGGTTCAACTGACCGTACATGCCCGCCCAGAATTCGGTGAGAGGAAGCGACCCGGGATGGGCGTCGGCCAAAGCGTCGAGACGACTTGCGAAGTCGTTGTCCCGGCCTCCGGCGCTCATCTTTTCTCGCAATCTCTGCAGTAAGGTCACGGCGTCCGAATCCTGATTGGCCGCCATATAGAGGTTTGCTAACTCGAAGACCTTATTGCCCGTTTCGGGCTGATTGGCCGGAAGCCGCTCGAGCACCTCACGTGCGCGAGGCAATGCTCCTGTGGAAAGCAGCGCCTCGCCCAGGGTATGCAGGAACGCCAGATCCAGATCCCCTTTGGCAAAAGGCTCCAGGAGCGGTAGCGCGCCTGCGGCATCTCCGCGGCGCAGCAGAGCCTGCGCGCAAACCAGCGCCGGTCCGCGCTCGCCGGGCACAAGCTCATGGGCCCGCATCAACAGGCTCATTCCCGCATCCGCACTTCCAGATGCCTCAGCCAGTTGGCCTGCGCGTAGGAAACCCCTGGCCGCGAGGGCTTTCTTGCCCAGGTGTTCGGCGAGTTCGGCGATCGCCACCTGACGCTCGGAATTATCCGGATCGAGCTGCGCCACTCGCTCCAGGCAATCGAGTGCGGCCTCCTGCTTCCCGCGAGCCATAAACAATTCCGATGCGAACGAGTATTGCTCCACGGCTTCCTCGGGCCGGTTCTGCTTCTGCAGCAACAATGCGTAGCGCGCCAGGCGTTCCGGAGGCTGCTGAATGCCCTTGAGTATGCGGCTGTAGATCGCCAGGGCCTTGTTCTCCTCGTGCATCTCGAAGAAGCGGTCGAAGAGCATGTTGTAATAGGTGATGGCGCGATCGCTCTGGTTGAGCCGCGTGTACAAATCTCCCAGCGCCTGCAAAGCCTCGGCATGGCCGGGCACTTCGTTGAGAACGGACTCATAAGCCTCCACGGCGTCCTCGAGCTTGTTCTTCTCGAGGTGCCGCTTGGCGCGGTCCAGGTGTTTGCTGACGTCGACGCACATTGTTTATGTAAGGCCCGCTATGTAACGCTGCTATCGAACGCTGCTACGCAAAGACGCTAGGTAATGCCGTTCCGATTCGTTTCTGCCGGGTCTTAGGGCGAGCCGGAGACAAAGACAATATATACCGTCCCGATTGTGCATAAAACTTTCGCCGAGAGTTCAGGTGCCGCACTATCAACTGATTGTGCCCGAAACCGGGCGATTCCGGTCCTCCGCCGAAACACCATCGGCTCCCGTTCCTGGCCGCGCGTCTCCAGTTGTGGCAAACTGAGTACTCTCAGCGCGCTTTGCTCCCTCGCCGCGGCGAGCCGCACCATTGCCTGGCGCCGAGACAACGCATCCACATGGATTCCCGTTTCATCCGTAACTTCTGTATCATCGCGCACATCGATCACGGCAAGTCGACCCTTGCCGATCGGCTGCTGGAGCTTACCGGCGCGCTCAGCCAGCGCGAAATGACGGCGCAGGTGCTCGACTCCATGGACCTGGAGCGCGAGCGCGGCATCACCATCAAGGCCAAGAGCATTCGCCTGCATCACCGCGCCGCGGACGGACAAGAGTATCAGCTGAACCTCATCGATACTCCCGGTCACGTCGATTTCTCCTACGAAGTTTCGCGCGCTCTTTCCGCCTGCGAAGGAGCGCTGCTGGTGGTGGATGCCAGCCAGGGCGTGGAAGCGCAAACTGTCGCCAATACGTTTTTGGCCGCGCAACACAATCTAACCATTATTCCGGTGATTAACAAAATCGACCTTCCCGCCGCGCATCCCGAAGAGGTCAAGGAGCAGATGGAAACCGTGCTGGCGATTCCGGCCGCCGACGCGCTGGCCATCAGCGCCAAAAGTGGCCTCGGCGTGGAGAAAGTGCTCGAAGCGGTGGTGGCTCGCGTGCCTCCGCCAACAGGTTCCCCGGAAGCGCCTCTTCGGGCGCTGATCTTCGACTCCTGGTTTGACCCTTACCGAGGCGCCGTGGTGCTGGTGCGCGTGATGGATGGCTGTCTGCGCCCGCATCAGCAAATTCGCCTTTGCTTCAATAGCGAAGTATACGAAGTGGAGAGCCTCGGCGCGCTCACGCCAAAGCCTGTGGTGCTGGAAGAGCTCGGCGCGGGCGAAGTGGGCTTCGTGATCGCCAATATCAAGCGCGTGGCCGATGCGCGCGTGGGCGATACGATCGTCGAGGCGGCTCGTCCCGCTCCCGCGCTTCCCGGCTTTGAAGCCATCAAACCGATGGTGTTCGCGGGACTTTATCCCGTGCAGTCTCACCATTACGAGATGCTGCGCGACGCTCTGGGCAAACTGCAATTGAACGACGCGGCTTTCTTCTACGAGCCGGAAAACTCCGTCGCCTTGGGCTTCGGATTCCGTTGCGGCTTTCTGGGCCTGCTGCACATGGAGATCGTGCAGGAGCGCCTGGAACGCGAGTTCGGCATCGACCTGATCACCACCGCGCCGAGCGTTCGCTATCGCATCACCACGACGGCGGGCGAAGTGCTCGAAGTGGACAATCCCACCAAGTTTCCGTCGCCGGCGCAGATCGCCAAGATCGAAGAGCCCGTGATTACGGCCATGATCATTACCGCGGACGATTCCGTGGGCGCGATTCTGCAGCTCTGCACGGAGAAGCGCGGGGTGCAAAAAGGCTTCGAGTATCTCTCGCCCACGCGCGTGATGCTCACCTACGAATTGCCGCTCAACGAGATCGTGCTGGACTTTTACGACCGGCTGAAAAGCGTTTCGCGCGGTTACGCCTCGCTCGACTATCATCTCGCCGGATATCGCGAAGGCGACCTGGTGAAACTCGACGTGCTGGTGGGCGGCGAGCCCGTGGATGCGCTGACGCTGGTCTGCCACAGCGATCAAGCCTACGAGCGCGGGCGCGAGTTGGTGACGCGATTGCGCAAACTGATTCCGCGGCAGATGTTTGAAGTGCCGCTGCAAGCGGCCATCGGCAGCCGCGTGATCGCGCGCGAGACGATCAGCCCCATACGAAAAAACGTGTTGGCCAAATGCTATGGCGGAGATATCTCGCGCAAGCGCAAGCTGCTGGAGAAACAGAAAGAAGGCAAGCGGCGCATGAAGCGCGTGGGACGCGTGGATATCCCGCAGGAAGCGTTCCTGGCGGTGCTGAAGGTGGCTTCGTCATCGGATTTGGACGATTAGCCGGACGATTCATTCTTTTCACTTTTTCCGCAACTTCCCCGCGACCGATTCGGACCCCGTTATTTCACCCGTGTTTTGCAGATTCTCAGCGGCGGTAAGCTCTCGCTTTCGCACTTCGGCGCCTAGGCGGCCGCGCGCGAGTTGCACGCGAATCTCTTCGCCAACCGCGACTTGATCGGCGGCTTGCACGACGTTGCCGGCCGAGCCGTAGCAGATGGCGTAGCCGCGCTCGAGCAGGCGCAGCGGGCTGCGCTCCTCGAGCTGCAGCTACAAATTTATCCAGCAGCTGGCCTTTGGCCGCGAGCGCGCGGCCGATGCGCACCTCGAGCGCGGCGGCGCGCTGCTCCAGGCGCACGGCGGCGGCCCGGAGGCGCGCGCGAAAGTCCACGGCGGCGAGCCGGGCGAGCGAGGTATCGAAGCGGCGCTCGAAGCTCTGGAGCTGGCCGCGCAGGGCGTCGGCCAGCTGCGCGACGAGATCGTCGGTGTGCTGGCGCTTGCGGCGCAGAGCGTCTTCCAGGCGGCGCGCGGCGCGGTGCAGATTGAGATCGCGCAGCCTGTGGCTGGATTGCAGCAGGCGATAACGCAGAAGCTGGGCGATCTTGTCGCGGAAATCGCCAAGGTGGCGCGTCGAACTCCTGGCGCGTGCGGACGACCATCTCGGCGGCGGCGGAAGGCGTGGAAGCGCGGATGTCGGCGGCGAAATCGGCGATGGTGAAGTCGGTCTCATGGCCGACGCCGGTGATGATGGGAATGGCGCAGGCGACGATGGCGCGAGCGACGGCTTCTTCGTTAAAAGCCCACAGGTCTTCCAGCGAGCCGCCGCCGCGCGCCAGGATGAGAACGTCGGCAAGCTGCTTGCGGTCAAAGTAGCGAATGGCCTGCACGATTTCGCCGGCAGCGCCATCGCCCTGCACGCGGACGGGATAGAGCAGAACGTGCAGGTTGGGGAAGCGCCGCTGGAGGATGCGCACAATGTCGCGTACGGCAGCGCCGCTCGGCGAGGTGATCGAGGCCGACGCATTGCGGGAGCACAGGAAGCGGCTTTTTGCGCGCGGGATCGAAGAGGCCCTCGGCGTCCAGGCGCTTTTTCAGCTGATCGAAGGCCAGCTGCAGCGCGCCGAGGCCGACCGGCTCAACGTGCTCGACATAAAATTGATATTCGCCGCGGGATTCGTAGACGCTGATGGAGCCGCGCACGGTGACGTGCAGGCCATCCTCGGGGCGGAATTTCAGGCGGGCCAGCTGGGTGCGGAAACAGACGCAGCGAATCTGGGCGCGAGGATCCTTGAGCGTGAAATAGAGATGGCCGGATTGGGCGGCGTGGGCGTTGGACACTTCGCCCTCGACGAAGACGTCGGTAAACTCGCCGGCCAGAAGATCGCGGATGCGCACGGTGAGATCGCTCACCGACCAGATGGTGCGGCGGGGCATCAGCGGAAGCTGAAAGGGTTTCACCATGGGCAAAGTTTCGCGACGACTTCAGCCGAGAGAATATCCTTTCGCAATCATTTCCGGAAATAAGAGACCAGCCACATCAGGAGCGTAAGCACGACGCTCAGCAGGATGCTGGTGACAATCGGAAAATAGAACGAACCGTTCCGGCCGCGGATGGCGATATCGCCGGGCAGACGTCCGAGGCGCAGCGGCAGACGGCTGCCGAGCAGCAGGAGCCCGCCGAAGGCCAGCAGGATGAGGCCGCCGAAGATCAGCCATTTTGCGAGTTCACGGGCCGGGTCCATTGGTTACCAGCTTGTCCAGCTTTGTCTTGGGCCAGTTCGGGGGAAGTTAGATGATTGGATTGCACCCCTCCCCCCCCTCGTTTTCGTAAGTGCGCATTCTAAACGTCAAGCTAAATCGTGTATTCAGTAAGTTACGGAAAACACAAGAAGTTAGCACACGATAGATGTGCATAGTCACGATAGATGCGTGTTTTTGCACGACAAATCACATGACAAAATCAGGCTGGGCACTTGGTCTAGTTCGGTGGCGTCAGATAGCAGATTCTAAACAACCACACGGCTAGGCCTCCGAAGACAATTGCCCAGAATACGTATCCTGCCTCCCAGTGGCCTTTGTAAGGCGGCGATGGGTCTTGCCAGCGGCTAAATTCCCAATCGCGCCATGATAGTGAAGACAGCATCACGGCCACGCCAGCGGAGATTTTTGGATTACGGTGAAGTGAGAATGGGCCACTTGAGAAGCCGATGATCAGCAGCACCGTGCCGATGAACATGATGATTTTTGGCCGAACCGTCAGGCCTTTGAAGATGTCGATGAAGCCGAAGAATCCGCTGTTCTCCATTTGCGTGGTCGCATTCTATAACTAAGCATGGACGTGGCGTTCACGGAAGTTGTCGAACATCTCCCGGCGTCCGCGCTTTTGACTATACTCCCGGATTCAAGACTCTGAACCAAGATTGCGGCGTGGCGGAATACGGCGCGAGTCGATGCTTGGCGACAATTCCCTCCAGGTCTTTGTCGCAGATAGCCTGGAGGAAGGGGGCCGAATGCGTATTGATTGACATTTACCTGTATTGACTTCAAGCTTGCGCAAAGGAACCCAGTGTAATGGCACGAAAAGCTTTCAATCCCAACTGGAAGAAAGACGGGGACTGGCAAGAGATCACCGCGATACCGGCGGATGCTTCCGACACGACAAAGAGACTTTTCAGTATCGCACGTAGGGCGGATGGTGTCGTGATACTTAGCAGCCCTAAATTTCCTTCGATGCTGCGAGTTCGTTACAGTGATCCGCCCTACGCTCTAATGACCATCAGATCATTCACCCGCCAAGAGCCTACAGTAACGATTACTCCTCGTTTACAAGACAGAGCGTTCGACAAGGTGTTCAAAGAAGCGTTTCCAGAGGCGGACGCGAAGGCGTGGAAGCCAGGTAAACCGCCTTATGCTGCCGAGCCGAGGTACGTTGGCGAACCGACTGGAGTCGTATCCGAAATTGAGAAAATTCTGCCTCGCATGATCGAGCGAATCCTCACCAAGGAACACGCGCAACGACGTATGAGCATCTGATCCAAGCCCCCTCAATCAATCGCTTATTGATTGCGATTAAAGCCCGACCACTTTGTTCCAGTCAGCGATGTAGAGATAGATGCGCTGAAATTCACTTGGCAATAGCATGCGGTTGTGTGCGATGAAATTCCTAACTTTTTCTAGCTCGTCCATTCTCTGCTTCAGCCAGTGCTGGGAGGGAATGATGTCTTCAAAGTGTGACCATTTCCCAATGATAATTGTGGAAAGCTGTCCGAAGTCCGCGAATCCCAGCAGGTCCGATTTTTCGCCTTCGAGCCACGAATCCTGAGCGGCGGCCTGCTGGCGACTCTCGGCAAAATCCCTAATACCCTTCGGCAGTTTCTCAATCCAGTCCACGCCTTCTTTTTCATCCAGCGTTTCCCGGATTAAACCCCTGACAGCATTTTCAAAACAATGTAGGACGGCGTAAAGCCGGGCCATCTCCAAGGAGTTGTTACGGGTTGTCACGTTGAATGGTGACAGCGCCTCTGACAGGAGACGTTCCTCAGCTTGGCTCGTATCAGCACCGACCTGTATGCCCGCCGTTTGAAATGTTGCGGCCTCTGCTTCAAACATAAGCCCTCGAAAGAGGTAGTCACGAAGGTCCGAAGATGACTTAGTCAAGTAGGTGCTCCTTTAGAGACTTGAAAATCGAATTGAATACTTCGATGTCCTTCGTGGCAGGCAGATGAATTTGGATGTTGTAATGAAGGCTCGGGCGGGCGTGCGTGGATGGCGATGGAGGGGTTGTTACTTGTGGTTCAGCCTTAACTTGTAGAGTTACTGGCTCAGCAGACGGTTTTTCTTCTTTCTTTATTTCAACCGGGCCGGGCGCAAGGTCAGCCATTTCGAGTAGAGAATAGAATGTGTTCGCCATGAGTTTGGCAACGTTTGGTGAAGTGTTGTTTGCGCTCTTGAATTTACCTTCGATTAGTGGTTTGTCCGCATCTGTTGGGTTAGCTTTTATAGTGAATAAATCTGCGTACGCTTCTCGGAGCGCCTCTCCCATGACCCGCCTCGACCGGGCCTCGTTTCTATAGTCGTGATATCGGCTCGTGGGAGTCCCGTCTTCCGAAAGGAATCCCAACGATTTGAGCAATGGAATGACAGCGCGGTAGTTTGATGACGAAAATCCTAAGTCCTTTAAGTATTGAGCCGTGAACTTCTCCGGGGCTTGCCCATCGGCGATGCGGGCGAACACCTCGCCGAGTTGGCCGTATACGTTTACGTAAGATGTTGGTAGCGCCATCGCCACTCCTGTGTCCGAATAAAGGACGCTGCAAAGTGCGGCAATTTAAGCATATGACAATAGCAAGCTGCAACCGACTCAGTTGCTTGCGGAGAGTCTCTATTATCAGGGCACTCTTAGCGTTCAGCATTGCCCCGCGTGGACAAATCGAGCAGATCGACAAATACGAAGAAAATGGCTACGCTCTTTATGAACCAAGAGGAGGGGTTCAAAGTTGAGCAAACTTTTGCCCCAGCCCTCCCGAGGCCGATTGTTGCCCAAGAATTGGTGCTGTAGGCGCAGCGGGGCTTAAAAGGCTGCGGGCAGTCGAAAGGCTGCTCCTCGGTTACCTCTATTTCTCATGTGCCGCCGATAATTTATTATCAAGTCCGGCAGAACGTCATCCGCCAGATGGTCCCATAAAGTTCGCCATCGTGAACAGCCGTCTCCGGCATGTCGGGCATCCTGGCGTAACCAATCCGTTCCCGCCCGTGGCCACAGATGGCGGATGATCCACGAAGGTGTTGAAGGTGTGGAGGCGAATCTCCGACTGCAAAGCCTGGAGTAATTCCGACTTTTTCATGTTGTGATATCCTCGCCCGCATTATGCGCTAAAGCACTGCCGCGAGGCCCCGTGGAAACATCTGGACTCGAAGCTCTGAAGACTGCGCTAGCCTCCAGTAATCGGTATGTTGGCTGGTGCACAATTGCGGTCTTTGTTGGACTACTCTTCGAGTACACGATCTTGCTTTGGCCCAAGTGGAAAGACCTATCGCATTGGGAGAAAGTGCTCACTGTATTGGCTGGAATAGCGATTGCTGGCGGCGTCTACGGCGAATACCATTTTGAGTCATTGGCTTCGGGCGAAGCGATGCAAATCGAAAACGTCTCCGAACAACGAGTTGCGGAGTCAAACGCAGAAGCCAAACTAGCAGAACAAAAAACAGCAGAACTTCAAGCAATCCAAGCTGATCGACACCTTACATCAGACCAACGAAAACAGATGTTGGCGATTCTCAAGGGATTACCGGGAACAAAGGTTATGGTGGCGTACTTATTCAATGGCGACGAAGATGCCCAAGAGTACGCTATCGAGATAGCCAGCGTATTCAGCGATGCGCCTGGATGGACTGTTCTGCCTCCGCCATTTGGAGTTTCTTCGGACCAACCCGTTTATGGCTTCGCTGTACAGGCGCAGAACAATTCAACAGCCATATCCAAGCTTCCGCTGATCGAGAAGGTATTGGCTGTGACCGGATATAAAGCTAGTCGATGGCCAGTCAAACAAGGGCAAGACGAAATTGACATCTACGTCGGCAGGAAGTAAAGCAAATCCACTCTTTGCATAGGTCCGAAACAAGGACTGGAAGGCTTTTCGTTATGACGGTGTTTCTACCCGATACGAACATTTGGATAAAAGTGGGTAGAGATGTCACGTTAACCCAAAAGTTTGACAGAGCATTAGAGGCCGGAGACACGTTTGTAATTGGTCCTCCTGTCTTACTCGAATTAGTGCGAGGGATGATCAGCTATGGTCAGGCTTTCGCCGAGGATCAGCAAACATATGCTTGGATGAGAAATCACGGATGCGAAGTCCTGGAGTTACCGAAGCCTTTTATGGCGACGATTCTCCACACAACTCTACCAAGATCATCAGGAGTTACTCCTCAACTCTATCGGCAACTGATTGAAGAGGTCGTACACTCTCCCAACCTTAACGAGTTTAATCAGCGCAGCAATGCAAACGATAGTCCATGGAGACAGATCGATTCGATAGATCGGATTCACGAAACCCAGATTGAAAGAGAACTGAGGGCATTGGAGGAGTTGGCAACGCGACGTGACCTGGACCTGACCGGGTCAATGTCGACATGGTTTGGCGCACCCGGCTGCCGACCTAATCCGTTAATTATCGCCAGTAAATTCTCGGCTGCGCTTGAGTATCTGGACAGTTCGATTCGAAAAGTAGTTCGAGGTGCGAAACCACGGAAGAATGATCGCGGCCTCTACGTCGATTTCCAAATGCTGATGTATTTAGCCGACCCCGAGATAAAGTTTCTGACGAATGAAAACTTCGCGGAGATAACGAAATCTCCTCAAAAGAGCAGGATCATTAAACCTGATAGTGCATTATAAGAAGTCGAAATGCCTACAACCTTAGCCGGTATCCGTAGACGCATCGAATCCCAAGACACGCGAGACCTCTTCACTTAATCTCCTGTGAAAAGATCAGCAAAACGATGCCCGCAACGAGAAAGAGCCCGCCCAGAACACGCACAAAGGCTTTGTACCGTTCCGGCGTGAATTCGGGCGTGAGGAGGCGCTGCACAAGGTCCCTGCGCTTCCAGGGCCACAACCAGGGCCACTGCTGGTAAATATCGGGTTTGAGTAAATACACAATTCCAAATCCGATCAGAATGAAGGCCGCAAGCAGCATGCCCGAATCTTGCATTTGCAATGGGCTTCAGTCAAGTTTTGGTGTCTGCTCAATCCTTGCGCCAGAAACCATAGACACATCGCATGCCGTCTCGGCTGCAATCATGCGTATCGTGAATCACACCATCGATCACGGCAACGATGTGTTTACTGACACTTACAATCAGCCTGCCATTCGGTAGCTCCCCATCCCGGAGATGGACTTTGCAGCCGGAGCCGATCCGCATCGTCGGCGTCCATGTCCATCCGAGGGATTCGAGAACCCGTCGAATTGTGTTGCGATAAATGCCGGTCCTAGCCGATCCCCGGCGTGGCTGCCGTTTGGTGATCTTTTGTCCTGAGGCATGATCGTTCAGTAGATCGTAAACGCTCTGATAGGGCATACCCGTTGCAATAGCCATAGCTCGGCAAGTGCAATCCCCGGTCTTGCCTTTGTAGCCGGGCCGCGGCCCTGCCGCCGTCATCGTATTTAAATTTCATCGTGTTCTCCCTAATCCCTCCGGCGCGGAAGTGGTTTGGTAGTGCCCCGGAACCTGTAGAAAAGTGAATGGCGCATTTTGCCTGTGAAGTCATGGAATTCTTTTTTAAGCAGCAGCTCTTTCTCGTCCTCCGATGTCGCGGTAGCCGTTGATGCGGTGCAACTTCATCTGTCCGCTGATCCACAACCCGAAGAACACCCGCAGCACGGCGCTTTCGTTGGGCAGTGCCGCCTGGGTTTTGATTCGGCGGCGGAATTCCAGTTGCATCCGCTCAATGGCGTTCGTGGTGCGCAGCGACCGCCACTGGCTCTCCGGAAACTGATAGAAAATCAGCAGGTTCTCCCCTGCTTCTTGCAGAGAAGCCGCCACGCCGGGACACAGTTTCTTCCATTTTCCCAGGAATGCTTCGCGGGCTTTCTGCGCCGTGTCCAGCGTCTCGGCGTAAACGATGCGGTGATAGTCTTCCCGCACCGCTTCGTGCGCGTGCTTCGGTGCTTTGGCGATGAGGTTGCGTAGCTTGTGCACGGTGCAACGCTGGTGCGGTAGACCTGGCCACAGCCGATCCAGCGCGGCCGCCAAGCCCGTGTTGCCATCGCTGATCACCAGCCGGGGACGGCCCATCTTCCGCGCCGCCAGATCGTCCAGCAACATCTGCCAGCCGTCCGCCGATTCCGCTCCCGTCGTCATCAGGCTCAGCAGCACTTTCTCTCCGTCCTCCCGCACCCCCAGGGCCACCAGCACGGGCAGCGAAACCACTTTCCCGCCACTGCGCACCTTGGGATAAATCGCATCCAGGTACAGATAGACGATCTTTTCTTCTGCCAGATCGCGCCGCTGCCAGTTCCGATAGCTTTCTTCTAGCCGTAGCACCAACCGCGACACCGTGCTTTTCGATAATGCGGCGCCGGCCAGCAACGGTTCCAGCGCCCGGCGGATCCGCCGTGTATTCGATCCTGACAGATAAACTCCCAGCACGCTCTGCTCGACTTCCACGCTGCTGCGCCGATAGCGCGGCACCAATTGACTCCGCCACTCGCGCTCGCTGCCCTCCGCGTCCACCAACCGGGCTCGTGGCACTGCCACATGAACCGTACCCGTCCGCAGCGTCAGCCGTCGGCTTTTCCGGCCGTGCCGATAGCCACTCCGTTCGGCCACCCGCTGACTGCGCGGTGCACCCAGCGCCGCCTCCACTTCTTCCTCCAACACCAGCTCGATGATCTCCCTCACCCGCTCCCGGATCGCCCCCTCCAAACCTTCTCGCAGCGAACCTTCTTGGATCACTTCCTGGCCAATGCTAGTCTTCATCACGGCGTATTCCTCCTGTGCCCGAAACCTCCCGCTAAGAGATTCCGGGTTTTTATTCAAGCCTTCTCAGGAGAATACGCCTTCAGATTTTCTACAGGAATCGGGACGGAACCAGTGGTTTACGAGTTATGTAGTCCACCTTCTCTTTTTCGGCGGGCTTAATACGCTTTGCCTTCAAGAAATGGCCGTCTTGTCGCGTTAGCGCACGGAGATAACGAGGGAACATTCGGAGCATAAGCACTTCAATGTCATGCATCATCTTCGCGTCTTTCACCGCATACCAACTGAACCTGTCCCAAAGTTGTCTTTTTCTCTTGGAGCGCCGGTGGTCCGTGATTCGCCAACGGATGTTACCTTTACCGACGTACACAGGCATAGAACCATCAAAGAGAATGTAAACGCCGATTCCACCCTCTTTGACCGTCGGAATATTTTGGATGTTCTCCGTGTTTCGCGGCCACATGGTTCCGTATGCGGTAACGATTTGCACGATCATCCTCCTAATCGGAACGTGAATCGAGCCGTACCCTCAGTCAAGACGGAGAGAGCACAAAATTATAAGGGAGCCTGTTCGAGGCTCCCTTGTCTTTGGTGGGTTGTGAGTACAGAAGATCAATCCGCAGCGCCTTCCGGTTGCATTGAAGGGTTAACAAGTGCTTGCCGGATACGCGGTTCTCGACTGAGATGCCCGGAAACATCGAAGCGCATGGAATCAGAATCAGGTTGATTTGTTTCAGGACTGGCGAAACTTGTTTTTCGGCAACCGCGGCGTGCAGTTGGAGAAATTCAGACACATCAGAGAGAATCGAGTTGGGCTGTACGGTCCACGCTCCTGTGGACCTACTGTCAAGTGGGCTGTCAGATATCTTCAGCATCTGTCGTCTGCGCCTTAAGCGGAGGCCATCGGACGGTGGATGAACTGAAATATCACGGGCCAGACGATTGCATCTTGACTGATTTAGCTGCCGGGCTCATTTTTATTCACCACAATCCGCTTTTTGAGATCGAAGACCTGGCTGGGTGACAGGAAGTAAGACACGATGCAGTTCTGCGAATCGTGGTGGTAGACACCGACCCGACCGCTGACTACGCTGAAGTGATCACCATGCACGAGAATCGCTGCGCCTTCGTCAATTCCGATACCAACCAGTTCGGGATGCTTCTCAATTACGGGGACAAGATCGCGTTCGCGTCCTCTACTCAGGTGCTGATCGATGGCGGAGTTCGGGATTAACCCAAATCCCGTTTCATGCCCCGGCGACATCATGATTTTATTGTCCCCCTCGGGATTTCCGGGAGTGCCCGGAGCGCCACGCACCAGTAAAGAGCCCTGTATAGTTGCTCCAGCCGATGAACCAAAGACAACGCCCCCGCGAGCCACCAACGCCTTGATTTCGCGTTCCGTGCCTGTATTCAGATAAGAGTCAGCAAGCCTCCATTGTCGGCCGCCCCATATCACAACACCTGAAGCGTTCCTCAACGCTTGAATGAAGTATTGGGAGTTCGCATGCGCTTTGGCCCGGGCATGCAGCATTGTCACGTGATCTGGATTTATTCCCCAACGACTCAGCAAACCCTTTCCGTGGCCCTTAAAGAACCCACCCTTTTCAATATCTTCATCGGCCATGGCCGTGGGAATAAAGACGACGTTCGAGTTTCGTCCGCCAGCCAATGACACGAAATGCTTCTGAATTTGCTCAGATATGGTGCCCCCGCCGTGGATTATGAGCCATCCTTTTTCGGGCCCGCAGATACCCGGCATATCGATCTCAACCTCGATTCAAGTACCTCGCTGGCCCAGAATCTCTCGCACCCGAGCCCGCGCCGTCACTTCCCTCGGACTTCTTCCACGTTGCTCAAGCCATTTATGGAATGCGCGGAATTCCACGCTGTGCTCGACCGGCGTGTCTCTTGCTAACACCTTGATCACGAAATTCTGACCGATGTCTTCGACCCAACTGGATTGGCGGATCGCACGGAGCCCGAGAGCTACGGCTTCATAGAGGCTTTCGGCAGTGACTTCGGCGCTGTGCTCGATTCCTTCGGTATCGCGGATGGTGACGCGGCATGAGCGGACCGACATAGGCGGAGAGTAGCATATTCGCTTTGTATTCGCTATCATCGACTGTACAGGTTCCGTCATGCGTGACGTTGACTATGTTGTGGAGCTGGCGAAGGCTTATGGCCGCGCCGTGATTAGCCGCGACGAATTGCAAGACGAAATCCATAGCTGCTCACTGGATACTGTGATGTTCGGCGTGAACGCCTTCGCGGAAGAGTTCGGGGATGAGGATGCTGCTGCGTTCGTGGTTGCGGCTGAGCTTCCCATCGCCTGGGAACGCGTCTTCACACCTGCGGAGTTAGCCCCTAATGAAGAGACCGGTTGGATGCCTGAGGGTTGTTGGAGCATTGATCGGGGCGACAAACGCGTGAATGATTTTCCGCCGGAATGCCAGTAGTGACAACCTATGAGTGTCCGCTTCGAACGCTACATCGGCATCGATTACTCCGGCGCACAAACGCCCAGGGCGAGCTTAAAAGGCCTGCGGGTTTATCAGGCGGACCGTTCGACCGCGGCACAAGAGGTCCTGCCGCCATCAAGCCCACGTAAATATTGGACCCGCCGTGGGGTGGCGGAATGGCTGGTCGAAAAGCTTTCAGAGAACAGTAAGGCAATAGTCGGAATCGATCATGGTTTTTCTTTCCCGCTGGCATATTTTGAGCGGTACCGACTGCCGCTAGACTGGAGTTCTTTTCTTGATGATTTCCAGCGCCATTGGCCGACCGACGAAGATATCTACGTCTGTTTCGTCCGTGATGGCAGCAGCGGAAATGGAGCCGCCCGCTGCGGCGATGCTCGCTGGCGGAGACTCACTGAAATACGAGTACGTGCCAAATCGGTATTCCACTTCAACGTTCAGGGTTCAGTCGCACATTCAACACATGCCGGTATTCCGTGGCTGAGGTACATCCGGCAGCAAACGAGAGGTCGCGTTCACTTCTGGCCGTTTGACGGTTGGCGTGTGCCGCCTAATTGTTCCGTCGTTGCTGAGGTTTATCCTGCATTGTGGAGTCGATCACTTCCGAACGCGGGACGAACAGGTGACCAGCAAGACGCGTTTGCGACGGCGGAATGGCTGCGGCGAGCAGATTCGGATGGCAGCCTAGCTAAATTCCTGATGCCCGAGCTTCAGCCGGAAGATCGGAAAACGGCAGAAATCGAGGGTTGGATTCTGGGTGTCGCGTGAGCGAGGGCTCTATTGTACGAATGCGACCTGCGCCGTGGCGGACAGTCTCTCTGTTCTTACCGATGACCCGGATTTCATTTCCGTGGAGGCCGAACGTTTTGTTGGCGGTTACTGCTTTTCCCACACGCTCATCGCCAGAACAGGTTTACCGCTAGCGTCGGTGCCTTTTCTCGTGGTCGTCGTCACCTTCCCATCCTTGGAAACGGCGGTGCGAGTCGTGAAAATATCTTTGCCAGCTTTGATATAGGCCGATGTGGTTGCGTTCGCGTTCACCCGTTTCGTGGCAATCATGTCTGCTCCGCCAGGTGCGCCGCTGCCTGAGATCGACACGGGTTTGCCGTCGAGGTTGGTGATAAAGCTATACGAGACCTTGCTCCCGTCTGCGGCGACTCCCTCGAAACTTATCTTCAAGGCACTGCCTTGCGCCTCTACTGTTCGGGTCTCATTCTTGGGCATAGCTACATTGGTGTATTTGGACTTCTCTGCATTCATCTTCCAGGTCCCAACCATGGGACTCCCCTGGCCGAACAAACCCGGGCCCAACGCAGTCAAGGTCGCAATCGCAATCAATGGGAGCATTCGCTTCATTGGTTTCCTCCTCTTGAGTTGTGGGCCTATTGGGGTCTTTACTGCCGGGAATGGGCACGTTTATACAGTGCCCTGCCCAGTAAAGCAAATGACCTTTATGTTTAAGGTGTAGAATCCGGCGATGCTCGCCAGCGCCTTCGAATTTCGCCAGCGGACCTACGGCGCAAAGAATCTATGTCGGTGGCGGGTCGGAATGTGATGAAAATGTGGTAGTGAGGAGCCGGTAATGTTTGCAAGCAGTCCCGAACGTGCTGTTGAGATGATGGACACAGCCTTCAACGAAGGCGACCTCGAATCTTTGTTGGGTTTCTACGAAGATGCGGCGGTTGTGGTTACCGAGCCCGGTAAACTCGCTCGCGGCAAGCGAGAGTTGCGCCAATTTTTGGAGCAAGTCATGGCTTCAAAGCCATTGGCTCGCCAACTCAAGACTCACGTAATTGAAGCTGATGGAATCGCACTCTTTCTCTCGCGGTGGGTGCTTGCAAGCAATAGTTCGAGCGAAGCTTCAAAACATTTCGTTGCGACTGCTGTTTTCCGTAAGCAGTCGAACGGCGCGTGGAAGGCACTTATCGATAACTCGTTGGGACCCCTGGTACTTCGTGCGGAATAGGAAGGCAAATAATGGTCGAGAGGCAAGAAGTCGTCACTATCACTGAGGCCAGGAATGACGAACAGATACTCGCCACCCGTAATGTCATGCTTCAGCTACGAACTAGTTTGCCAGCGCAGGAGTACGTGGCGACGGTGAAAAGGATGATGCTGGCGGATCGCTACCGCCTTGTTGCACTCTCCGAGGGCAACGCCGTGCTAGCCGTAGCAGGCTATCGGTACATGGAGATGCTCTACTGCGGCAAGATCATGTATGTCGATGATCTCAATACTGACGAACCTCATCGCTCCCGTGGCTACGGAAGGGCACTGCTGGATTGGCTCAAGGCTCAAGCCAAAGCGAACGCTTGTGCTCAACTTCACCTAGACTCCGGCGTACAGCGAGAACAAACGCATCGCTTCTATTTTCGAGAGGGCTTGTCCATTAACGCCTACCATTTTCGAACCGGCATATAGCTGCAACTGTGCCGAAAGATTGTAGGTGCAGCGTGGTTGTTAGCTCTTCGCTTTCGCGGCCTCGCGCTTGCGCTGCAAGAACGCTTTCCGAACGCCACGACCAATCCTTGCCTTCATAGCCGCCGACATCGGCTTGCCGGTCGCGGCGGCACGCGTTGCCTTGCCGTTAGCATTGGAGCCGCCGCTGCCGTTTGAGAGGATCGCGATGGCTTTGTCAATGCGTCCGAGTTCAAGTGCGAGTTCGTTGCGCCTGCTCTTCAATGTGGAGATTACATCATTCATTTGGGTGGGGCCTCCTCTAACATTCTATCGCAGCACGACGCTGAACTGAGCCACTCCCATCCCCATCTCCGATTGATTCTCGGGTCCGGTCGGCGGCCTCTTCGTCTTTTTCCAAGGTCCGGATTACATCGCTGAAAATGCTCGTGGGCATCTAGTGTAGTGTCCCATAAATAAATGGCATTAGTATTGCTCTGAAAATAGGCATCTCGGATGCACAATGGAGGTGCCTATGGCCTTGGGACGACCGAAAGCGGTGTTGGCGCTAAGTCTGCAGCAACGGGAGCAACTGGAGAGCTTGGCGAGTTCGCGCTCGCTTCCCGCGGGACTGGTGACTCGGGCGCGGATCATCCTGATGAGCGCAGCGGGGATTAACAACCAGGACATTGCCCATCGGTTGAGAACGACGAAGGCTACGGTGGGCAAGTGGCGGCGGCGATTTTTGGAACGGGATGTGACCGGACTTCACGATGAATTACGACCGGGCCGACCTCGTCCCATCCGGGACGAGCAGGTGGCCCAGTTAGTTCGCAAAACCGTGGAGACCAAGCCGAAAGACGGCACGCATTGGAGCATTCGGCAGATTGCAGGGCAGACGCATCTGTCGAAATCGACCGTGCATCGGATCTGGCAAGCCTTCGGCTTGCAGCCGCATCGCCAGCGGTATTTCAAGCTCTCGAACGATCCGTTTTTTGTTGAAAAGGTACGCGACATCGTAGGTCTCTACTTGCATCCGCCGGAAAACGCCGTGGTTCTGTGCGTGGATGAAAAGAGCCAGATTCAGGCGCTCGAACGCACGCAGCCGATGCTGCCGATGGGACTGGGCTACCTCGAAGGGGTCACGCACGATTACCGCCGACATGGCACGACCACGCTGTTCCTGGCCCTGGACACGGCCAAGGGGACGGTGATCGGCCGGTGTCGGCGGCGTCATCGACACCAGGAGTATCTCGATTTCCTGCGGCAGATCGAGGAGAACGTGCCGGCCAAGATGAACGTGCACATCATCGTGGACAATTACGCCACGCACAAACATCCCCGGGTGAAGCGCTGGTTGGCGGCGCGGCCACGCTTTCATGTGCACTACACGCCGACCTACGCCTCCTGGCTCAACCAAGTGGAGATTTGGTTCAACCGCATCACGCAGCAGGCCATCCGCCGCGGAACGTTCCGCAGCGTGAAAGAACTGGTAGCGAAAATCGATGCGTTCGTGCGAAGCTCCAACGCCAACGCAAGACCCTTCGTGTGGACCGCAACGGCAGACTCGATCTTCGCCAAGCTACAGAGACTTTGTGAAGGTATTTCCGGGACAGCACACTAGTTGTGATTGTTCTACTGCCGATAGAGGATCAGTCTTTGTGCCCGTACTTTTTGTAGGTAAGCCAGTACGCAACTGCGCAACCGCCTATGAGAGACGCCGTGCCAATCAACACCACTAGCCTGTACGCATGCCGCTCATCAACCATTACGCTAGGCAAAATTCCCGCCAATGCCAGCCAGAGAAGCGCGGCGCACAAGAGCGCAACTCCTGAGATTTTGTTCGCCTGATACCAAATCTCATCGGATGACATCGTGAATGCGGTGCGGAGCCCGTATAAGCCATTCCGTGGGATTTTTTGGAGAATGAGAGGAATGGCAAGCACGATGATTGAGATTGGGACAATCAAATTTATCATTTGCCGACCAGGGGGATGCATCTCGGCCTCCGTTCCTACCGTAAATGACACTAGAACCGACGCTCAAAGCTCGCAATTAGTGTGCGACATCGTATTCGTATCGAGAGACAAAGTAGGGCCCCACTTGTCTGTCGTCATGGTGCTGAAATCCGAACGACTCATACACTGCTCGCAAACGCGGACGAGATGCCACACAGTCTAATCGCAGATATCTCCTACCAAGACTTTGCGTCCGGTCTGCAGCCCAGCGAAGAATCCCCGTAGACAGGCCGGTGCCAGCATAGCGCCTACGCACCGCCAAACGTGCCCCAAGGAGAGGCTGCATATGTTCATCGTGAGATTTCAACTCGAAGATGCCGTCGTCTGGCCAGACGACACCCGCTCCGCTGCCCAAATGCTCTGCGATAAAGAAGAGATCGTTGGCCACATCAGCAGCAATGCTCGCCGGTTCCAGTTCACCTTCTCGCCACAACGGCATACCCGATTGGTCCAACCAGCGAGCCGCTTCTTTGAGGATATCCGACACTTCAGCGGTATCTTGACCCGTTGCGCGTCGAATTGTGACTGCTGGTTCCATATTTCTGCCGTGAGCGGGCTGAGTCTAAGAGCGTTTATCAGAACCGGCACTAAAAGGAGATTGCGATTATCCCAAAATCAAATAGCGAACATGGTACAAGAACAGAATGATTTCCGACCAATCTTCGCCGCAGATCGTTTTGGTCCCTATGGTGTCGGGAAGAGATGAAGAGTTTGCCCAAATGCTCGAAGAGTTCCGGGCCGCAGGGGAATTCGACGTTTACAAGGGTGACCTTGCAGTCGCCTGGAAAGGCTATTCCGCATTCTATGAATTGCTTTCCCGCATGAAGCTAGGCGGTTATCCCAGACCGGAAATTGTGCCGATGGACTCATATTTTATTGAAGAAGAAGGACGGATGCTCGGAGAACTCTATATTCGGCATCGATTGTCGCCCCGACTGGAACAGGTTGGCGGGCATGTCGGCTACAAAGTCAAACCTTCGTTTCGCAATCGAGGCGTGGCTACCGCCGCGTTGAGGCTTGCCCTACGACTACTCGGTGGAATGGATGTTGAGAAAGCCTTGCTGACCTGCGGAGCAAACAATGGTCCGTCAGCAAGAGTGATAGAAAAGTGTGGCGGCATTCGCATTGATGATGCATTAACACGAGAGGGTGCGGAGCGGCGCTACTGGGTTGTCACCACGCCGGGTGCGAAATGACAATGTGAAATCCCACTTAGCGATAACGCCTGCCGGCTCAACCGGTCGATGCAACACCACCTGGTATAAATCTTTTCCTGAAAGGTGGTGTTCAGATGCAGAGACGATGGAAGTTGTCTTTGGCTCAACGGGCCGATATGTGGAACCGTTGGAAGGCTGGACAGTCGTTAAATGCGATTGGTCGAGTACTTGGCAAGGATAAACAGGTCATCCACTTCCTGCTGGCGCGCCACGGGGGGATTGCTCCGCCGGTCCGTCGCCGTTCACAGCGGGTACTCAGAGCTGCGCTGTACTCCGACGACCTTGAGCTAAACTCTGTAGCATGTTAGTCCCACTGAGAATGCGATTCGCGCATTGCATACTCATTTCCCTGTTCGCAGCGATCCCCACACACCGTTCTGCTGCTCCACCGACGAAAACGATTGATCTACATTCCATCGGTTACCCGGAACCGCCGTGCGACTACATGTTTCAGGATTCCGACGCATACGCGAAGCGCCACATCGAATTTCTCGATTCCGAACACCTCCTTGTCAGCTTTCCATTCCGGCAAACGAGTGTTTGTCATGACCAACAGCTTTCTGACCAGAACTTTCGAAGCGTTGTGCTCGACCTGTCTGGGAATCAGATCAGTTCATTTGATTGGAAGCGAACGGAAGTTTTCAACCTTCAAGCAGGCCCAGACGGTGACATCCTAGCGATCACACCGACTGGAATTCGGCTGATGGATAAGAGTTTCCGAAGTGTTCAAGACATCTTGCTGCCGGGTTACGCTTTTCCAAGATCGTTCATGGCGATAGGACTCGCGGTGGAACTCGCTCCTTCTCGCAAAGGTTTCGCGGCAATCTTTGGTCGAGAGATTAGCGCGGTTGCAAAACCGCATGCCGCGTACTTCGGAGGTCAACTTCCTTTACAGGAACAGTTCCAAGCGAACACGTTCAACGTAGCCGTAGGCGACGGAATTCTGGCCTCGATCATTGTAGAAGACCGGACTGCGACCCTAAACATCGATCAGAAGGCGTTCTCATGTTTCAAGGCGGCTTGGATCGCAATTCCGACCGCAATGCGTCCAGTCTGTTTGACGGACAATTTTCGACTCGTTGAGTTGCAGGAAGGTGGGGGGCAGAGCTTGATCGCAGACGTACATTCTTTAGCGCCGGGGAGAAATTCTGGTTTTCGGTACGAATTGACCGACGCAAACGCAGGGCGCTTGCTATTAGACAGTCATGGTGCTCGGTTTGCGATCAGTGATTCTTGGGGATTTGGATACTACCGCCTTGTGGGTATTTACGATATCCGCGCAAAGCGCCAACTTTTTCGAGCCCAGTTTCCCATCGACTCGGATGTGGCAATCTCGCCAAGCGGAACTCTCCTTGCGGTCAGAGAGAGGACTCAACTTGAAATCTACGCTATCGGGCAACAATAAAGACCTTTCATAGCGGGCCGGATAAGTCCTGACAAGTAACACATCGGATTGTGGCCCAGCAGCAAAAGCCAGTTAGCGAGAAGGCCGTTTCTCAGGCCCTATCCGACTACTTGTCTTAAAATGAGTGCGTGCATACCTACACCGTAGCTCTTCGAATCCAGTCGCGAGACCTCGTTCCGTCCCAAATTACCAAAGAATTGGGCATCACTCCGACACAGACCAGAGCCGTGGGAGAACATCGCGGTGCCGACAAGGTTTGGGATAAAGCGTTGTGGGAATTGGAGGTCTTTCCTCAAGACGGCTCGCATTGGGATTCGCTTGAAACAGGGCTTGCCTCATTGCTGAAGATTGTTGCCCATCATAAGGAAGTACTTCACGAATATGGCCACAGTCATGAGGTCTTTATCTGGTGCGGTCATTTCTCGTCCAGTTTTGACGGAGGCCCGGTTTTGTCGGCGGAAATGCTCAGGGCTCTTGGCGATTTCGGGTTTCCCCTATGGTTGGATACGTACTTTTCGGATGAGCCCTAGAACTCTTCTGCCGCTTGGAATCCCAGTCTCCGTCTATAACGACGTCGGCTCTGTCAAGACACACTTCTCCGGGCACTTGCCTGGAAGTGTTTTTTCTTAACCCGAAATCTTTTTCCGGCGACCAAGGTTCGTGCTCGAATCGTTCGATGGAACCGCTGAGGTTCCACCAGCCATCTATTCGATCCCAACCCGCGTCAGGACCATGATTACCTGTTCAAACTCCCCAACGCTTTGGGGAGGCAGGATGCCCACTCAATAAGCCGGTCTTAACCACGACCACAGAATGTGCCGGGCTGTCCTGCATGCGAACCCTGGATCAGCTGCGCATAGTTCACCTGCAAGCGCAGCATCCAGTACAACCTCACCGCCAGCTTCCGTGCCATGGCCACTTTCGCCAGCGCACGACACTTCCGCTGGGCCAATCGTTGATAGGCGCGACGCATCTCCGGCTCATAGCCGCACCGCGCTCTGCGCCGCTTCCACCAGCAACCCGCGCAGAAACGGATTGCCTTGTTTGCTGATGTGCCCGAGCCGCTGCTGGCGACCGCCGCTGGAATGCTCGCTGGGAATCAGTCCCAGGTAGCTGGCGACCTGTTTGCCCCGCTGGAAACGCTCCGCAGGTCCCATCGTCAGCGCGAACGCCAGCGCCGTGACCGGTCCCACGCCCGGATGCGTCATCAATCGCCGTGCCGCCGGCCGCGCCGAAGCCTGCTCGGCCACCGCACGGTCCAACTCGCTGATCGACGCCTCCAGTTGATCGAGCAGCTGCAGCAACTCCGCTCTCCGCCGGCTCGCCCAGGGCAGCAGCGGCAACGACTCCAGCTGCTTTCTTCCCGCCTCGCTCCACAGCTTCCACTTCCGTTGCACGCCCTGATTCAGCGCCAGCGCCTGCAACTGGTTCTTCACCTGCGTGCGCATGCGCACCAGCTTGTGACGATGCAAGAGCAACTGCCGGTCGTCTCGCTCGGCTGCCGTGGGCACCCAGATCCGCGGAAAACGATCCTCCGCCAGAAGCTTCAGCAGCAGCTCCGCATCTCGCCGGTCGGTCTTCTGCTTCCGCTCGCAACTGGCGCGGATCTTCGCCGCATCCCCGATCCATACCTCGTGTCCCAATTCCGCCAGCATCCGCTCGAACCACTGCGATTGCCCGCTGGCTTCGATCCCCACTCGTACCGACCCTTCCAGCCCCGCGTAAAAGGCCCGCACCTCCTCCTTTCTCTCGTGACTCAGCGCCTTCTCCACGGTCTCTCCGGTCGCCAAGTCCAACACCGCGATCTGCTGATAGCTCGGATGAAAATCGCAGCCTATAATCTTCATCTTCGGCTCCTTTCTCCCGAGCCTTGGTCGCTGATCACGCCAAGTCTACCCGGGTCCAAGGAGCCGACGTCGTTATGAAATCAATAACGCCCGTTTATCAGATGGGACTTGGCTCGGCACCACGAGCCGAGTAAGCTTCCCAAGAGGGGCGGAAGGTAACGTGGCGACCACGAAAACGGCGATGATCGCTGCACTGTTCATCGTGGCTGCCTTGCCGTTGGGGAGTAACGCTCAAAAGGCCCTTTCGCCGGAAGGACAGAAACTCACTGATGCCTTAGCCGAACTTCACAAGAAGCCGGACGATTCAGCGGTCCAGGAAGCATATCTGAAGGCTTTTCCTCAGGACTACGGCAACTTTCTAGGATTGTTTGATCTCGATCACGAGCTTTACGACGGGTACGAGTTCATCATGGTTCTCCCTTCCTTGGCGAAGAACCACGAAGCCGAAGTCGGTCGTCTCGTTGTGCAGTTGGGCAAGGACGCACACTGGGATGCAGATGCCCCGAATTATTTGCACTATGAAACGGTAGTTTATGGAGTCCAGTACACCAAAACCTTTGCACTTCTTCTGCAACAGCTTCCGGTTTCGGAGCGCGCAAACTTGGTCACTTTCTTGGCACATGCAGAAAATTTCGCTGCCTATCCAGAATTTCAGGAACTCATCGATCATCTGAGGACCCTCGGCCAAAACGACCTTGCGAAGGAGTTTGAAGCCGCGAGGACCGCCAGGCAGAGGCTCAACGCTCGATAAGTCACCTTATCGGATTGTGACCCAGCAAGAAGCCTGTTGGCGAGAACGCCGTTTCTCGGGACTTGGCCCGGGGGCAGACTCAGCAGCGCAACAATGAGGCATCCTCCGCGTGTAGGCCAAGCCCGCGAGGGGTATCCTGTTATCCACGGTACGCTCCTGTCCTAGTTCCATTGGATATGGGAGGAAAACCATGAAACTCTCTTACACCTTTCTGCTGTCGGTTCTGGCGGTGCTCGCACCTTGTGCAAGAGCGCAAGAATCTGAAAGGCCGGTCCCCAACGTAGTTCAGCACGCTGAGCCGCTTTATCCTCCATTGGCGCGTCAGGCACGTATTTCGGGAGATGTTCGTGTCAGGTTCACAACAGACGGAGAGTCTGTCGTCAGCGCCGAGGGCGAGACGGGCCACGAGTTGCTTCGCAAGGCCGCCGAGGACAATGTCAAGACTTGGAAATTCGCGGTTCACGACCCGGGCAGCTTCATTGTGACGTTCCGCTATAGGTTTCAGTTCCGACGAGCCAGACGTTGTATTCCTTCCACCGTCTGCAACTAGCCGATAAGCCCTGAAAAGTCACCTTCTCGGCATGTGGCTTTTCGCCCCCGCTGTGGCTGGCCACATAGCGATAACCGTTTATCAGAGCTAAATCAGGGCTGCTCTTTGGGTTTCTTTCGTTTGAGGTAGATCGTGAGCGGCTTTACTTCGCCAGAGTGCAGTTCCAGAACCGGGGATTTTGTCTTTTCGTCCTCATAGCTCCAACTGACGTAACCCGTCGATCCGATTGTGAGTCTAATTCCGTCAGCAGGTACAAGTCGCGTGGACACTCCATGGGCCGTCCCTCCTCCACTGATGCAACGGCCAGGTTCATTTCCACGGCACATTTGGAAGGTAATTCCCTCCACGGGCTGCTTTGTGTCCGCATCTAGCAATTTGATCTGTAAAAGCGCGTTCTGACGGCCAAGCTGGACGATCACATTCTGAACAACTTCTCCAGCCGCTGCTTGCACGCTGGGGAAATGCTCCGCGGTGTCCGAATAAAATCCAAAAGTCTCGTCCGGGTAAAGATCGCTTTCTTTATAAGCTCGAATTTCTGCCGTTCCAGGAAGCACGTGCCGCATTACGAAATGGCCTTCGCAATCGGTTTCGGTTTCATAGTGCCGCGAGACGGAGGGAGCGTCAGCGGGTTGATAGTAGACAGAAGCACCTTGCACAGGATGCCCGCCGGTATCGACAACTGTGCCTTCCACAATTGCAAAAGGCAAAAAAGTGAAACGTAGATCAGCTGTCCCGCTTCTTGAATTTCGCATTACTTGCAAATCCTGAGGCGAAACATTGGCTGGCAGGACTGTTTTATTCTCTTGGTAGAAACGATCGACGAGTTCACGATTGAAGACGTCTCCCGACCTGAATGTGGCCCTCAAGACTGCTTCGGTGCTCGCGTCGAGCCCCGACACTTCGATTCTGCCGATCCGGAATTGCTTCTGTTCGTCCAGGCTCATCACCAAGGAAATTCTCTGAAGCCGGTCATCGACCTGGGTCTCTGGTGTAGCGGTGAAATCGAGGAATCCGTGAGAAGCGTAGAGTTTCGTCAATGATGCAATCGCCTCTCTAATCTTCGCGACATCAAAAAGGTCGCCGTCACGCAACGGAATAAGGTTTCGCAACTCCGTCAAGGAGAAAGGCCTTGTGCTTCCTGCAAACGAGATGTCCCCGAGGTGATATTGCAGCCCCTCATCAACGTGAGCTAACACCTGGAATCGCTCCTCACTAGAACCTTGGCCGAGCGACTTTGCCTCAGCGGTCACCTTCACGTGGAAATAGCCCTGGTTCTGCCAAGCCTCTCTTAACCCGACTTGAGCAAACTCGTTCGGCCAAGCTAGATCATCCGCATTCCAATCATTGTCGTTCGCGTCTGCGACGATCTGCGCCACGACGGAATCCGGCAGATGAATGGGGCCGTCAAAAGTGATGCCCTGAATGATAACTTTGCGATGTGGACCGTCTCCGGCGCTTTGTAGGCACGGCTCGGGGATATCGGGAGATTGAGTGTGCACACTTGAAGATAAAACCAGGATACTAAACACCGCCAGCAAGGCGAATGGCAGCGCTGCCCGACTACACATATTGCAGCTACTCTAGACTCGGCGAGCGTTAAGAGACAAGAGCACGCGGCTTTGCGAGGCGCAGCATACGTAGCAATTCCGTCGTAGGGCCTGAGAAGTTCCCATCTCGGAAACTGGCTATCAAGCTCTGATTTTCTCTTTCGGTTCGCCTAGCGTTTACTCGACAAAAGCCAGGAGCCGAAAGCAACCGCCGCAAAGAGTTCGATGACCCACGCGGCCTCTCCGCAGCCACAACGTATAAGCGCAAGTCCAGCGACCGTTGTCGGCACAATCGCGAACGCGGCCACCAGTGCCCGTTGTGCCCGCGTCACAAGGCACCGCCAGCCAAACCCGATTGAGCCAGTTTCGCGTGAATCGCGGCGATGGCCTCATCGGGATTGGCGAACGCGGCCAAGGTTGTAACGGCAGGCTGAAACAGAACATAGTCAGGCACTACGCCGAAGCCCCGCTGGATGCTGATGCACGAGACTCCGGCTCTGGCGCAGATTCGAAATACTTTGGCTTCGGTTTCGTACTCTTGAGCTGGTGCCTGGAACTGACGCTGGCCCTGTTCTAGAATCGTTTTCAGCATGAGATGGACGCTCCTGTCCGTCTTACTGTTAGGGCCAGTTGGGTGGGCTAACACCCGATTGGCCCGCTAAATACTTCACTCAAAACGCTGTTGCGGTCGCGACCTCCTCAAAACGGTGGCGTGGGTGGTGGGGCCATCAACGTCAGCCCCAAACCCGCAAACACGTCCTCCAACACCAAATCTCCAGGCTCTTGAAACTGGAAAACGGTCCTGATCACGTCCGCGTGATCCGCGAACCGATACGCAAGTCTAGGTTCATTGGTGAAGAGCGGTCGCTTCGTACGCTGATGAATGCCCGCGAAGTACATGCGCCTGTGCTTGCCTATGCACCGAACCAAGACCGTGGGCTCCTGGGCGTCCACGTCGATGTCAACGCTCTCGGATTCGGCAACGGGTTCGGCGTGGACTAGCGAGTCCGGGACCTCCTCATCTAAGACATCGAACCTGATCGCTTCGTCCTGGTCCAGGCTCTTGATGAAGGCTTGGACATCGGATTCCTGAGCCACGTGATGACGTTGCCGGTCAACGTGACATTGAATCGGAACCGCTTCGAAGCCCTGTTTCTGAATAAGGTCTTTCACAAATGAGTCCGCAACCGCCTCCAGGTCTTTGCCAAGTCTTAGTGCTGGTGTTGCCATTCATTCCTCCTCGATGAGTCTTACAAAATGTGCGCACGCGATGGCCGCAGGATCATGTCCTTGAGCCTGCCGTCGCGTTTTTCCACGGCATCGAATCGTGCTTGAAAACTGATACGTAAGCCCTCGTGCAGGTCCTGATCCCACACCCCTCGCGTGAACACCTGTTCTGTCTTCACCAGGGCTCCGTTATCGGCAAAGCAGATGTTGGTGAGGACAATGGTTGGTTGCTGTAGGCCCTGCCAGTTTTTCTTAGCGGAAAAACGCGTCACGGTCGCGGTAAACCGGACTCGTTCGCCCATCGCACTGCGCATCAGCGGCCCGAAATCAGTTGTTGTTGTCTCCATCATTCCTCCTTAGTGAACAACGACTTGACTCAAGAGCGCGGCGAAGCCCTTAACCGCGTTGACTGCGCCCAAAAGAATCGGAATCCCGATGGCTGCAACGACACCGATCACAGCCACTACCACCAAGACCTCGATCAAGGACATGCCCTTGACTCCGATCTCCTGCAACCACGCCCGATCCAGGTTGCTCAAGTCCAGGACAACTGGACCTGAGATCACGAGGGGCGGAGCTTGCTCATGCTTTCCCAAACAACAGAACCCGGTAATGGTGCCCGTGAGCGTGTCCAGGATCAGGGAGCGCTGGCGCGACCCGCAGACACCGCAAAACTTCGGGAATGAGTTGTACACCAGCCCTCCTATAAGGAATCGATGTGCTGTATACGTATCTTCTTGGGCCGTGGCATCTGGTTTAGCTTCCGCAGGCACAGGTTTCGGTTCGCGGTCGCGTGGACTCCGTGGAAATAGACCACGACGCCGCATCGGTGCCGGAGCGCGGTCAGACCATGGCGTCGCCAATGGTGCGGGCTCAGCGACGGCTGCGGGTTCGTGAACTGTGGGTTCGCCATTACCGTATCTCCAGTTGCGCGATCAAGATCATTGCGCCTCTTTGGTGTCTTGACCCAGAATCTGGGCCTTGAACTTGGTCAAGCGAATGTTTTCGCGCTGGTACTCAAGAGCCGCGTGCACGAGACCGGGCTGGGCCTCGATAGAGTCCAGGATCGAGGAACAGACATCACAATGCACGGACACGCGATCAAGGGAGATGCCACAGTTGCGGCACCTCATCGCGGCCCCAAGGCAATGGCTTTGACTTCGATCAGGGCCAACGCGAGCTTGTTGGAGTCAGTTACGACGCCGTTAAGGGCACAGAGTTTGTCGAGGAAGACGGTTGTGATCGGGTGCTGATTGATCCACGAGGTCCCGAGTTCGCGTTCGCGAGCGGCTGGCCACAAACACTCACGGCAGACTTCATTGAATTCGAGAACGACAGCGGAGAGATTGACAGCGTCTTGAACAGCTAAAGCGGACTTTGCAGCTTCCTGAAGACTCATCAGGGCTCCTCCTGATTTACCTCATCGGCATCCGGCTAAGGATGCTGACGGGCTGGATTCTAGTGTCTACTTAAGATCAGGCAATGGTACTTTCGGTTCACTAGCCTTTCAGAGCATGCTTTCGAATCAGATATTCTTGGACCGCGATCCGAATATGCGTGGACTTATTGAGGGCGCGACCACCGACATACTCTGGAGGCAAGTTATCCAGAGCCTCAACCCACTCTCCTGGTATTCGCGCCGACACAAAGTTGTCGCCCATACTCGCGGCCCGGATTGCGCCGTCGCGATCACGAGCACGCGCTCGCGCTCGCGTTTTCTTGCTCTTCTTGCCGCCGCTCTTCTTCGCCACTGTCCCCACCACCATGAGGTGATGCTCCTGACCTTGCCGCCCGGCTAAGGGCGTGCACTAGCGTGCACGAAACGTGTGACGTTGTCAAGCCCAATCGGAGGCGCATAAAACCTGAGACTGGTTTCGGGGCCACACCAGAGCCGATGAGAATCCACTCCAGAATTTCGTCGGTGCTCTGGATCGCGATCTCCATAACCCAAAACCTTCGCCAGAAACCTCTTCGATTTTCAAACACTTTACAGAAACAGTGTTCCCGAAGCCGATTGAATTTGTCGGTGCTCGTTCATTTACACCATTAACTTTCGAAAAATTCCTGGACTCGATTGCGTTCGCGGTCTCCAGAAATCGCGCCCGTAACCCCTTTAGATTTGCAGCGTCCACATTCGCAAGCGCTTACAACGCGCTGCGACCACGGGCAAGGCTCCGCGCGAGACTTCGGCTCGCAACACTAGACTGCGGGCGCATAGCGCGACACTTCGAGCGACTACACCTTAAGCGTATGTGTTCCCGTCCCTCCGCTAATCGCGTACGCGTCCCAACGCGAACGAGTACGGGCGACTGCTAGCGGCTTCGGGCTTCCCGGATCACGCACCAGAACGCGTGCTGGAAAGTCTCCATGGTGGCCACATAGGCTTTGCGCTGTGTATTCGTGTGCAGTGGCATCGTGTCCACGCAATGCGCTCGCGCGTGTTCCAACGTGGCCAATGGGGACTCGCGTTTGCAGTGGCAATCTCTTTCACAGTTGCCGCAGACACTGCATATGGGCTTGTTATGGGCAGTGCAATACCCCAGACTTCACCTCCTTTAAGCCATGCGGCTCATGCTGTCCCCTGTGGCAAGGGACAGACTGCGCAGCACTAGCCAATTCGTTCGCGGCCACGGACTACGCGCAAGGGATATTGTGGGCAGTTCTGGCGATACGCTTTCCGGTTTTCGAGCATGGCTTCGCGGGTGTACTCCGTGATTTCATGCTCCCATCCCTGCCCATAGTTCAGATAGAAGCGCCAACACGTGCGAGTCTTGCGTGTGTAGCTCATGCGCTCACCTCGATTGCGTCTGTATACACACTGGAAACCAGTTTTAGTTCGTGATCGTAGAGCCCAACGTAATGGCCCGCGCGAACGCGAACGTATGAAGTGGTGACGGTTACCTCAAAGGCTTGAGACAGCATCAGGACCTTGCGGACGCGCTCGGGTGTGAGCTTGCCGCTCAAGATCGCACCCTTTTCGTGCGCTTAGGCTTCGCTGAATAGCTCATGCCAACGCCCGCGCTACGTCCCGTCCAGACACTGGAATCCGCTAGCGTGGCTTCTACTTGGTGCATCGTGGAGGAAACGTACGAACGTGGAGTCTTCCAGGTTGAGACGATACGATATGAGCCGATCACGGTTCCGTCCCACTTGGTTAGGTTGCCGTCCTTACCCAGATACGCGACAAGGTGAGCATGGTCTCGGGTGTATCCGCTCGCCACATAGTCTTTGCCTTGGTGCGAAACCACCCCTAGTTCGTGGTTGGCGTCGGGATGAATAGCTTTCGTGTCCATTGGGTCTCCAGTAGGCGATAGTTTCGCCCGTGCTGCCCACTGCGAATGGGCAGACCGTGCGCAACTATTCGGATACGGTTTCCAGGGATTCGAGGACGGAAGCTGCCGCGTCTATCGCGGGCGCTATGCGTTCGATTTCCGAATACTTCACCACGTGGCAACCCGCGTGTACCGTTCCATCCGGGGCTATGGAGTCAACGCGGTAATGGCCTAGCGTGCACGTGTGCCCGTTCGTGTGCCAAGGGAGCCCGCTAGCACGAACACTGCGAACTAAAGCGAGTCCACGCTTAGCGTGTGATATCGGGAAGGACGCGCCGCGACTGGTTTCGATGGTCTGGCCATCTCCAGAGACCCGGAGCATATCCGGGAGACCGTACGGGAGCCGCGAAGACCCGCCTTGACGCCACGTCGCCACGGCTTCGCGATTGGCTTCGGCTACGGCTTTACGCTCTGCCGCTTGGCGCTTGTCTTCGACGGCCTTGATCTTGGCCAAGGACGCGGAGCCGAGTGCCGGAACCGTGGGCAGGGTCTGGGAGTACGCGAGCCCGAAAAACTTGGCATAGGCCACGGCTTCGGCGCGAAGTTCTAGGGCTTGGCTGTGGTGCCAGTCCCTGTTACTGCGAGCCCGTGCGGCCTTCAAAAGACTGGCGGAGATGCGGTCTCCATAGTCCTTTAGGTTCTCTTCGTGGTTATCGGTTCCCCACTTCCCAACCACGTGAGCCACCTTGAACACGGTCAAGTGGGAGACAGCACCGCGAACCATCGAGCAATGACCGGAAGTCGTGACGGAGTAATGGCCTGTGGTGAAGAGGACGGCGGGCTTTCCTGATTTAGAGGTGACGTGTCGCGCTATCGGAAAGTGTTCGCCATAGCTGAAGATCACGGAATCGCGAAAGAAGACAGAGCGCTTCGGGTTATGGGCTTCGGCTTGCGCCTTGTGAGCCCAGAGGTGAGCGACTTCATCGGAGGAGACTACGTGCCTTACGGTCTTGCGGTCTTGATATCGCTGGGCTCTACACTGGGCGCGGTCGCTGTAGTCGTGTTCAGGGGAATGCGGGCAGTCTGAAACGGTAACGCGGAAACTGCTAGAATCAGTTTTAGATTGCATCGAAAGCCTACCTTTCGTTTGCGATTTAGGGAGCCGTTCTGGTTGCTGCCAGGGCGGCTTCCGTTACTGCTTTACTTGGCCTTGGGTTTAACCTCCAGGTACGCTTCTATTGCTTTGCGAACGATATAGCTAACGTCTCTGTCTTCGGCTTCGGCTCTTTCCTTAAGCTCTGATAGCATGAGATCGTCAACGCGGACGAAGACCACGTTCGGGTACTTGGCTTTAGAGGTCTTGGTCTTCGACTTCATAGACGGAGTATACCGTGTCAGACTGCGTCTGTCAACTTGTTTTGACAACTATTGTGGGGTACGTCCACGCTCACAAAATGCTGTCATGACCGAAAACGACTCGTCATCAAGTGGACGCCGTCCAGTATTCGCTGTTCTTTCGCTACAGCAAATGGAGTTGATGACAGGTCGTTTGCGTATGACAGCTTTCTAAAGGAGTTACAGCTTTTTTTGACCTGTCATCAATAGAGTGTGTATGTTGAATATGTCGTACACACCTATTTGGAGCTTGGAATTGATGACAAGTCGTTTTATGGTCCTAAGTCCTTTAAGAATGCCGTCATAGCTAAAAATGACCCGTCATCAAGGCTTGACCGCGAGTCGTTTGAGTCCCGGGGGCAGCATTTTTGGTCACCCCTGGCAGCATTCGGGGAGTTCAGGATCAATCCCACAACCTGGAATTCGCGACGCGAGCGCAGAGTTCACACCAGATCGATAAAAGACTCGATTTTGACATCGTTTTTGGCGCTCCAGAATAGTGTTTTGACATCGATTCTGGGGCTCTGGATCGATGTTTTGACTTCATATCTTGAAAACGGGGCGGAGCCCGGCTGCACGCGCGTGCGCGTTCGTGGCGCTATCTCGCAATATCCTAGGCGCTCGATTCCGTCTGCCGGATTCGAGCGTCTGGTCCTGGCCAAGTCCAGAACGCGGAGCCGGAGCACATGGAATCCGTATCAGAGTTCGGCGTAAACACTTACGGAGAATCCAGGGCTTCTCCGCCACGGCTTTGTTATCAATGGCTTACGCGTTCGCGTCAGCACATCCGCCTAGAACACGGTATCTTTCGCAATGGATTCGTTGAGAAAATCGAGGGTTACCCTCCGGCGGACGACCCGCATGAAAACCGCGATCCCGCGCATTGATGCCCGGAAGCGAACGGACGCTAAATCCTTGAGTGTGAAGTCGTTATCTGGATCGCGGTGATTGCAAAGGGCTTGGCTAATCCATCGACCCCATTGGCCTTATAGGATTCGACCCGTGCGGCCAGCCCCCGGGCATGCCAGGGTGGGGCATCGCTATGCCAACGCAAAAGCGGTGTTTTCATATTCTTACAGGCACACTTAACCCCACCCGCCCCTCCAGTACCCGGGCCTATCCACCCAGGCCGGTCTCCCAGACCAGAGCAGCCGCCCCGACCGCCCATGGCCCAGCCTTTAGATTTACCTTGACTCCGGTCATACTCGGTTTTATGATGCCTTTATAATTACGAACGGCGCTTCATACAATAAAGACTTGACAATAATGTTTGGAGTACGGTATTCTATTTACATCGAGGGATAGACCCGAAGTCCTCTATCCCGCTGGACGCGTCAGCGTCCTACCCGAAGTGAGACCCTCGTAAGCACACGCACTCCGAAGCGTGCCAGAGCGGTCGCGTCGCTCCCGAAGTTGGAGCGGTGACGGACGGTTTCCCAAACAAAAACTAAAGAATCCTTTGAGAGCGCATTCGTGCGCCTAGGAGCGTTTTCGTATGTCCATACAGCATGAACTACGTGAATCGGTTCGGCGGTTGTTTTGAATGGAGATTTGGTTCGGCGTTGGAGCAAAGAAGAGCATGACTGGCAATACAAACAACGCGAGTGTCTAACCGCCGCCGAGACTAACTGGCAGGGCGTTGAACACCTGAACGCGAAAGAACGAGAGCGCTTCTCAGTAACTTAACCCGAAAGGAGTAGCTGCCTATGTCTGACACCGATATCACTCCTGTCCCGGCTCTCACAGAAGACGCGCTCGCAGTGTGTCCGCCTCAGGAAAATGGCACGAACATCAGACGCTGTCCTTACTGTGGCTTTTGGTTTGAACCAAAGATCAAGGCGAATCGGCGCACGCGTTTCTGCTCCGATGCCCATCGTCTCGCTTATGTCGCCGCAGATCGGAAGGCTCGTCGGCTTCAGCGCAGACTCGCACGCCGCAACGAGAGAATGCGTTCGCAGTTCCTGACCTTTGATGGTCGCATATCAGGTCCCATAAATTCCCAAAACTCACCCGTCCTGAACAGAGACCACGTAAGAGTCCCAGTGTCACAAACCAGACAGCCGGAAAGACGGCAGGAGGAAAGATGAAAAGACTGACAGCAGAGCAAATAGATGAAGTTGCGTTGAATGAACTCTTAGACACAGGTCAATCGGTCAATGACATCACCGCGACTGGGTTTCGTTCGCGGAGAACGGTTGTTGGTGCATTGAAGCGATTGCTTGACGGTGGTCACGTCACGCGAACTTGGAACGGCAACGCCCGTTTTGGTCGCTATCTGTACAGGATCGCCGCCGCTTGATAGCCCAATCATCAGTCGAGGATTCGCGAGGCCCGTGCCGCGAAGTGGAACTCGGAGTTCATTGGCGGCGGCAACCATCCGCAACGTCGATGTCAAAAGAGTCGTTACGTCTACGATCTCTTCCGACGTTGCAACTGGTGTCGTAGCCACAACGCTGATGGCACGGCCCGGCCTGCTCGTGTGCGCATGTGGAATCGGCGTGCGTACGAGCAAATCTGTAATCGGAGGCGGGCAGGACCAACTTCAAGCTCTTTGTCAGTGACTCAAATTTGGTTCAGAAACACAGGCATGAAAATCTCGTGAAGCCGCGCCTGCGGCAGGAGGAGGCAAGATGCTAATTGCATTTGAAGACCTCGGCGTCAAAAAGGAAGACACGACCGCAGACCCGAGGATTGCAGATTGCATACAAACCATTCAACGAGCCCAGTGGCTACGTAAGGAGGCGAAGAGATTATGGCCTGAAACCCATTGGGTAATCGTGGGCAAGAAGCCGCCATATGGCGTTCATGGACCTTTGTCGGAAAAGGAATTTGATCAGCGTCTCCAAAATCTTGAAGAGATTATGAAGTTCTTGCGCAGCCAGAGAATTGTTTCCAATCACAAGCGATTTCGGCTCCGATATCTGTTAGAGAAAATTATCAGGGAATCCGAGACTCCTATTACATATGGCAATTGACAGCGTAAGTTCCGCCCAAATGGACGCTATGACCGACTTTCTTTCTCAATATTGGGATCGCAAGCAGGTAGCGGCGTGATGGCAACCGAAGTCCAGTGCGTGGACGCCACTGCCATTGAGCCACAGCTTTTCTATGGCGAGGAAGCCGCTGCCATTTTGTGGCGCAGGCGCAATCTTGGCATGGGAGCGTTTGATGTTCACACCCATATTGAAGGCATGGTCAGGCATCGAGTCCTGGATTTACGTAAACCCGATATCCATTTGCGAATGGCGCATTCTCATCTGCACTATCTGGTTATAGAAGATGCGTCTTGGAGATCATGTTGGGCGCCTGCGACTGACGAAGATCGAAAGTTCTTTCGTTCGGAGCGTGAACGCCGAAGAAGTCTTGGTCAGGTCCAAACTCGTCGGGTACGCGAGATTAGGGTCAGGAAATTACGTGACAGGGATGCTTTTAAATATTTTCGTGCTTTGGATGGACGCCTTGTATTGCAAGTGCTTCCTGACTGGATTGATCTTCCTTTTCTTTCGCACGAGAGCCGTGGTGCCGGTGGAATTGTCTGCGAAATTCGTTGCAAGCGCGTTCCCGGTAAACACCAGATTGATGTAGATGGTTTCATACCTCACTGGGGAGATCGGGCTAATGAAATTGGGCTAGGACCTCTCAAGACTCGACCGATCTTTCAATGGAGTCGCGGCACCGGACCACATGTTCCGCTGGAGTTGTTGGACCGTGATCGCCATCACCAGCTTCTGGGATGGCTCAACCAGTATTGGGTTTGCAAACTAAAATCTGAGTTCGCCGCCACAGAACGCGATCCTAATATCAGCGTCCATTTCCAAGAACATTTATCGGATCGAGCGCTTCGAAAGCACAATAAAGACAATTGTCCTCAGGGTACCGGCCATATCCTCTACACAGGGCTCTCCTGGAAACCTGGGTTCGAGTTTTCGTGGCTTAACGCTCGAATTGATCAGTTTTGGGCGCGTAAGCAAGAAGAGGAGTTTTGGCAGCATAAGCAAGAGCCCTGCCCGGAACCTGAACTTGAATCTTCTGAAGGCTATTACGTGTTCCCGTACACGCTTGAGGGCCTGAGCAAGGAAACTACGGGCGCACAGGATGTGAAATCTCAAGAGATGAGGCTGAAATTAGAGACGCGGATGGAACAGCACGAAGAGGAAGATATGACCCCGCTTACAGAAGAACAGAAGAAAGCAGCGGAGATTTATAGGCAGTGGGGGAACCGCGAGACCACAGCACCAGAAGCTGCCGAGGCGTTGCATTATCCGAGCCCCGGCGCGTTCTTGACGGCCTATTCGCGATTCCTCAAGGAGCAGACAACTAGTGCGGATTCCGGGCGAAGCCGATCACGATTCCGGGATGATTCCGATCACCATTCCTGCCTGATTCCGATCAGTATTCCGGGACGAAAGCGATCACTATTCCGAGGCCAATCCGATCAGTGATCGGGTTGTGCCGGAAGGGTGATCGGGATGGGCCGGAATTGTCTGTGGAAAAGAGTTTGGCGGCGCTGGACATCAACCCAGGGCTAGCGTGACCTCCGAAGAGGAGGTGACGGTGCCCGGAAAACGAGTGTCCATGCGCAAGACGCGAGAAGTCCTTCGGTTGTATTTCGATTTGAAACTGGGGCAGCGGCAGATCGCCCGCTGCGCCAACATCAGCCAAAGCACGGTTCATGATTACCTCGAACGGTTCACGGCGGCGGGGTTGAGTTGGCCGCTGCCAGCGGAGATGTCCGAGGCACAGTTGGAAACAGCTCTGTTTCCCGCAGCTCTGGGTAAGGTCCGTGAACCGGAACCCGAGCCTCCGCTGCCCGACTTTGCTTATATCCACGAGGAGTTGCAGCGGCACAAGCATGCCACTCGGCAACTGCTCTGGGAGGAGTACCGGGCCGCACATGCCGATGGCTACGGTTACAGCCGCTTCTGCGAACTCTACCAGCGGTGGAAACGCGAACGCGATCTGGTCCTGCGCCAAGAACATCGTCCGGGCGAGAAGCTGTTCGTCGATTGGGCGGGCGCGACCATCCCCCTTCACCATCCTCAGACCGGCGAAATCCACCCCGCCTCTCTGTTCGTGGCGGTGCTCGGCGCCAGCAACTATACCTACGCCGAAGCCAACGAAAATCAGCAGATGGTCTCCTGGATCGGGGCCCACGTGCGCACCTTCGAGTTCCTGGGAGGCTGCCCAGCACTGGTGGTGCCCGACAACACTAGAACCGGAGTCTCCAAACCGTGCCGCTACGAGCCGGACTTAAATCCGACCTATCAAGAGATGGCCATGCATTACGGGGTGGGTGTGTTACCCACGCGCCCGCGCAAGCCCCGCGACAAAGCCAAAGTCGAAGTCGGGGTGCAAATCGCCGAGCGTTGGATCGTAGCGGCGCTTCGGCACCGCCAGTTCTTCACCCTCGGTGAACTGAACCAGGCGATTCGCGAACTGGTGGAGAAGCTCAACCAGCGCCCCTTCCAGAAACGCGACGGCTCCCGCCAGAGCTTGTTTCAAGAAGTAGATCGGCCAGCGCTCAAGCCCTTGCCGGCCGATCGTTTCGATCTGTCCGAGTGGTCGAAGGCCACGGTGAACATCGACTATCACATCCAGTTCGATGGGAGCTTCTACAGCGTGCCCTATGCGCTGGCCCGGCAAACCGTGGAAGTGCGCGCCACGCCGACCACGGTGGAGATCTTTCACAAGGGACAACGCGTGGCTTCCCACGTGCGCGCCCGCAAGTCCTACACGGCGGTGACCAACCCCGAACACCGGCCCGCCTCGCATCGTGCGCATTTGGACTGGCCGCCTTCGCGCATGATCCAGTGGGCCCGCACGGTGGGTCCGCATACCGCCGAACTGGTGGAGAAAATCCTGGAAGCGTTCCCGCATCCCGAGATGGGCTACCGCTCGTGCCTGGGCATCATCCGCTTGGGGCACCGCTATCCCGCAACGCGCATGGAAGCCGCTGCCGAACGGGCTCTGCTCACCGGCACGATCAGCTACAAGAGCCTCGATTCCATCCTGCGGCGTCACCTCGATCAACAACCGCTAAACCCGCCAGCGGCACGTCCGCTGCCCAGCCACGACAACATCCGTGGCGCGGCCTACTTCGAGTGAGAGGAGGCCGACGACTATGTTGCACCAACCGACAATCGAAAAACTCCTGGCCATGCGCATGGAACCCCTGGTGGAAACCTGGCGCAGCTTCGAGCAGGACGAAAACGCTGGGCAGCTCACCTTCGAGGAAAAGCTCTCGCTGATGGTGGATCGGCTGTGGACCTGGCGTCAGAATTTGGCGCTGGAGCGGCGACTGCGCTACGCCAAGCTGCGCGGTAACGCTTGCGTCGAGGACATCGATTACCGCGCTTCCCGTGGACTTGACCGCACGCTAATGCGCTCACTGGCCAATGACTCCGGCTGGGTCCAGCGACACGAAAACCTGTTCATCATCGGACCCACCGGCGTGGGCAAGAGCTTCTTGGCTTGCGCTCTGGCACAGAAAGCCTGCCGCGATGGACACTTAGTTCTCTACGCCCGCGCCGCTGCGCTGTTCCGCGATCTTACGCTCGCTCGTGCGGACGGCAGCCTGCGCAATCTGCTGGCACGACTCAGCCGCGTGGATGTCCTGATCGTGGATGACTGGGCCATGGCACCGATGCAGGAAACCGAACGGCGGGACTTCTGGGAAATCTGCGACGAGCGCTATCAAACTCGCTCGACCATCCTCACCTCCCAGCTTCCCGTCGCCCGCTGGCACGAGTTGATCGGCGATGCCACCATCGCCGATGGTATCCTCGACCGCCTCGTGCACAATGCCCATCGCATCGAACTGCGCGGCGAATCGATGCGCAAGGCTCGCACCAAGAAACCGGAAGCGAAATCCGAAACCTGAGCCCCAAGATACGCCGGGCTTCTCCAGGGTGGGGCAGAGGAAGGGCCTCAAGCGCCGTCCCTTCCTCTGCACTCCATCCCGCTGGAAAATAGAACGCCCCCGAGATCGCCGAAGAAACCACCGCAAGCCTTCGCTGCGCTCCGGACAGCTCCACTCACACCCTGCTTGACCATTCCGATCACTTCCGCCACAATCACCCCGCCAGCGTCGCTGCGCTCCGATCACCTGATCGGAATCGCAGGAATGCTGATCGACTTCCTTCAGGAACCCTGATCGCCTTCACCGGAATCCGCACTCAGGAGCTGCTTTCACCGCGGTCGTTGCTGGCCAGATGGCGAGTGCCTTTGCTTGCCGCAGTGCCGGCCTATGGCCAGGACAACTTGGTTGGTTATCGAATCGATACCTTGTGATTGCCAATATTCTGCGAAGCTGCGATGCTAATTGGTTTTCTATATATTTCCCCACTTGCGAAAATACTAGGGCAAGCAGCACCTAACACGGCAGGCTACTTTACGGCTCTGCTGGCGATTCCGGCAGTCCTAGCCGCAGATGCGGTCCAAAAACGATGGAAGGGGCGACGATAAGCGCGAAGGCTTTTCGAGCAACTTTTCCAACATCCCAACTCTGGAGATGCCATTTCTATTTTCGGCGAGCGATCTTTCCTTCCTCTATTCTCGATAGGTTCCGACAAACCCCTTTTGTCCATTAAATGAAATAGTTCCCGGATGGTCGGCAAACCGGAAGGTAACCCCTCGGATGAAACTCGGATAGGGCCCGAGAAGTCCTGACTTCTCGGAAGGTGGCTTTTTGGTAGTGAGAATTATCGTTTGCTCACCAAAATCCGGAGCCCGAACACGGCGGCGGTAGCCGTTTCGATTAACCAGGCCGCGCCTGAACAGTGACATCTGATCAAGACCAAGCCAGCGATGGTCGTTGGAGCAATGGCCGCCGCCGCGACTCCTCACGCTGTCGGCGATCATTTAGATTCACGATCACAATCCAAACAGAATTTAGGCTGCGGCGGGTGTTTGCAGCACTCGCAGTGGCCGTTACCCAGCGGCCGGCCTCTTCTTATTGGCCACGAAGCAAATCGCGGAACTTGCGTTCTTCGGTCGCACGTTCCTGCACGACCTCGCCGTACAGCACGTGTGGCCGAAACCTAGGAGCGTGTCCGAGTAATGCGAAAACTGGCTTTTCACGAACGAAGAATCAATAGCTTACGGCGCAAAAATCGCTGAAAAGTGCAATTCTCGGACACGCTCCTAGGCGAAAACGGCATGTTGACGAAACTCAACTGCCCCGTAGAGACCAGAGAGGCTCCTGCCCATTATTCGGCTTATCAGATAATTGGAGGGAGAAGGTTTGGTTTCGGAGGCGCAAATCCCGGCATTTGGCGCGGCAAAGCTGCCGGTTCCAGACTAAGGGAGCATAGAGAATGATAAGTAACGACGGGATGGCGGAGGTGGCAGTCCGGTGCAAACTTCTCTCCCAGCCAAATTCCCTGCTAACAGGGAACAATACAGGGAAATTTACGACAGGCCTGCGCGATACAGAACTCTTCTCAGCCAAGCGGTCGGAGTTGGATGGAGCGCTCATGGGTGTGCCGGCCATGGGCAAGACGGCTTTATACGATGCGATCGACGCGGCACTCACGCATCTTCAAAAGGCCACTCGAGACAAGAAAGCGCTGATCGTGATCAGCGACGGCGGGGACAATGCAAGCAAGCACACCCCGAATCAGGTCCTACAGGAGGCCGAGCGCTCCGATGCCATAATTTATACGATTGGCCTCTTTGACATAGACGATGTGGACCGCAATCCTCGCGTCCTAAGACAAATCGCTCACGCAACGGGAGGGCAAGCTTCTTACCGGAAAAGACGAGTGCGCTTGTCGCAATCTGTGAAGGAATCGCCGCAGAACTCCGCAATCAGTACACGATTGCCTACTCACCCACGAATCGAACGCGAGATGGAAGCTACCGGACGATCAAGGTGACCGCTGTCGAACCTCATGGCGCGAAGCTACTCGTGCGCACAAGAGCTGGCTACTTTGCTTCAGCGGATCGGAAATCGCCGTCGGCGGGTTCCCAGGATAATGCCAGATGAAGGTATCGTCCCCAGCGGGGCTCGGTCAGCGCGTTCTGACGGTTGGACAATACGTGTTTGCGGCGGTTGGCATTGTGTCACTAGGCTACTGGGCCAGTGTGGCCGTACACGCGCACGTGTTCCAGAGCAAGGAAACACATCGTTTTGCGCACGAGCGAGAGACGCAAGTGACTTTCGCAAGGCAAAACGCGCGATCCGAATCGAGCACGGATGTTAGGCGAGAAGCTCCCCTCGAAGGAGTAGCGATTGCAAATCTGGCTATTCCGCTGATCGGCCTCTCAACCGTAGTTGTGGAGGGAGTCGAAGACGGAGATCTGAAGCTCACGGCTGGTCATATACCAGGCACCGCGCTCCCGTGGGAGCCAGGCAATGTAGGGATTGCTGCGCACAGAGACACTTTTTCCGGCCGCTGCGTTTAATCCACAAAGATGATGAGATCGTACTTACCACGCGACACGAAGAGGATCGGTATAGTGTTGTTTCCACCCAAATCGTCAACCCGGACAACGTTGGAGTGCTGTACCCAACCAGCCGCGATACCCTGACACTAGTTACGTGCTACCCGTTCTACTATTTGGGAGCGGCACCCAAAAGATTTTATCGTTCGGGCTGAGCGGGACAAAGCTCCGACAAGAGAATCCACTATGATGCTGCCGCTCACGTTGAAGGATGCAAATAAGTGAAGTCAGATGGGGGGGATCTCGAATTAAATCGAGACAAAGGAGAAACAAACAATGGCAAAGGAAGCTGCAACTCAAGCCAAGGAAAAAAGCCACCCATTGCACGAAATACCAACCGACCTCAACCGCGAAGGCGTGGCCGAGATCACAACGGCGCTGCGTCAATTGCTAGCCGATGCATTCGCGCTGTACATAAAAACCGAGAATTTCCACTGGCACATGACTGGGCAGCACTTCCGGGACTATCACGTGCTACTCGACGAACACTCGGAACAGATCTTTGCCATGACTGATGATCTTGCTGAGCGTGCGCGCAAGATCGGCGGAACTACGTTGCGTTCGATCAACGATATTTCCCGGCATCAACGCTTGAAGGACAATGACGACGAAAGCGTCACCCCGAAAGAAATGCTGGCAGAACTCAGCGCCGATAATCAGGCGCTGACGCGCTATTTCCGCTCTGCTCATGAAACTTGCGAGAAATACAATGACGTCGCGACTTCCAGCATGATCGAGGTCTGGATTGATCAAACCGAGCGCCGGACGTGGTTCCTGTCAGAAATCGTGCAATGACTCTGACGTGCGGCCGATCGAGGGCATCGGGACCAGCCTTTGATCTCCGGCTTTGCTGGATTGAACGAGTACCCGATTCGCATCGGTCTAAAACGTAGAAACACCCGCTGCGATCCTTGTAGGTCTTGGCGAGTTGGCGACGATCACGTGGGTGCGTCACCGCTTCATGAACCCTCCGGCTCTCGGCTGTCCTACAAGTAGCCTTACGGGGTGCGCTAGTGTTGCGGCCGGGATATCGATCCAGAATGTGTAGCCGTTTTCGGTCAACGCGGCATCATCTCACTTTGATCGTGCTCTTCGCAGTTAGCGTCTTGTCGTTGCAAGCCCACACGCAATGTATCTTGGCCTCGGTCGTAACTAGCACCCCGGTCTAATTTCCTTGATCAGGTGGGAGAGTTTCAGTCTCTGCGTGCCAGAGCAGTTCTCGGCGCGAGTATTTCCGACAGTGTCCCTCAACTTACACAGCATGGTTTGGTGCCCGCATGTGGACACGTTGCCATCCAGATGACAGGAACCAGGATATTCATGATGTGAACGCACGAATCAAGCGCGATTAATCAGAGACGTAGCTCATTCAATGGAAATGACTTGTTAAATACAGAGCCAGCGGTGGAGTGATTGGAGGTGCAAATGCTATGTCTGAATTTGCGATTGATGTTAACGAGGAGGAGCGTCGTGAGTGCCACCATCAACCAGGTATTCCTCGGTGATCAGAATGACTTTGAAGGCGTCGTTTCGCGCTATTCCCCAGTGCTCTTCCGGGTCGCTTTTCGGCGACTACGCAATATCGAGGACGCTGAGGACGCCGTACAGTACGCTCTTCTTTCAGCTCACAAATGCATCGGCCAGTTCCAAGGCCGATCACAACTCTCCACGTGGCTAACCAGCATTGTCACAAACGCTGCGCTAATGAAGCTGCGACGGCGCCCACAACACGAAACGATGTCGCTCGATCAGGACCAGGAAAACGGGGCCATAACGTTCGCCAGGAAGCTAATACATGCGGGACCAACTCCGGAGACCGTGGCCGCGCAATCGGAGATGCACCACACTCTTCACCGGGTCCTCGCGCAGCTTTGCCCAAACCTACGCAGCGCGATTGAACTGCGCGAGTTGGCGGGGCTCTCCACGCGAGAGGCGGCCGGTTTGTCGCCACGAGACTGACAACCATACGGACGACCGCGATAAGCGCGTGTGCAACGACTGCCCACCACACTCCCTCGAAATCGCCGCGCACCACAATCCGCCGAGCTGCGCGACGTAGCCGGGAAGCCGAGCGAGTCAGCTATTTGTCATCCGATTCGTAATACTCCAAATATCCAAATGTGCAGAAGAGTGCATTGAATCCCGCATCTCTTTCCAGTACCCTCGCCGGTCTCGCAAGCTACCTTCGTTCTGACTGCTAGATTCCAAGGAAATTGTTCTGAAGTTTCAGATATCCGTGTTCGGTGGCCCAAAGATTCAGAGGGATCGTCGCCAACTCATCCACAACGGGCACCGCGTGGCCATCCTTGGTTAGATCAACCGTTTTGATATAGCTGTGGCAAGCGTCGCAGGCTTCCACGCGCACGTGGCTGAACTCTTTGGCGGAGTAAACGGCGAGTTTGTGCACGTCTTCCTCGCCGCAGGCGGGACACACGATGCGGCGGTACGTCCCACTCCGTCGCGCACAGCGAGCAAATCAGCGAGCGCTTCCCGCCGTCGCCTTCCGGCCGCAGCGCTCCCACCTGCGGTTTACCGCCGCAGAGCGGACAGACGGAAGGCCTGCCGCTCGGCGCTGTCCATTCCGTGTGATCCGCAAGATATTCGGCGTAGGGTTGCAGGAAGATCCATGATAGCAGGGCCTCCGCCGGTTCGAGATCCACCGGCGATCCCGAGCCTCCTTCCCAGAATTTCGCCAGAATTTCCTGCCAGCGGCCGCCAGATTGCGCAGCCAGTTCGCGTGCGGAGTCGAGAAAGAGGGGAAGGAGCAACTTGTGCGATCAGTGAAAGGAAGGGAGAGAATCGAGGAAGGAGCAGAAATGGGTCGAATTCCCGCCGCAGAGCACCGGGAGCCCGGGAAACCTTCCAACGGCCGCACGCGGCTTCGATTTCGGCGTACAGGGATTTTTGAAATCGAGCGAGGCGTTCGTAAAAACACAGACCTTCCGCGGCGAATGGGTGAGCCGCAGCTAATTCACAGGCGCGCCGGATGCGAACATCCCACTTTCCGTTGTTCATTTCCTCGCCGCGGCATCTCGCAGCAGGTGTTCATACCAGACGCGATGATACCTTCTCGCCCATCCGACCGAGACGTCGCCGCGAATTACCGAGCCGAAAGCGCCTCGCTCCATCGCGGTGCCCATGTAGACGTGAATGATGAACAGCCCAATCGTGAGCAGCGCGGCTGCGGGATGGACGATCACTGCAAAATAGCGCAGGTAACGAAGGTTCCAGGGAACCAGTTCGGTGAACCACAGGATCAGACCGGAGAGAAGCAGCAGGATTCCGCACCAGAAAAATCCCCAGAACAGGAGTTTCTGCCCGGCGTTGAAGCGGTCGGCGGAGGGAACGAGTTCGTCTTCGTTGCGAACGTAATGTGGAACGGCGCGCCAGAACTCCTTGTCCGACTCCGTCTCGTGCATCTGCTTGCCCCACATCTGATACATCAGCAGAGTCGCGAACACGAAGATCAGGCCGGCCCAGGGATGCAGTTCGCGGGAAATGGTGGCGCCGCCGAATAGTATGGCGATCCAGAAAAGCCAAGGCGACCAGAACGCCAGTCCCGTCAGCATGAGATAGATGTAGGAAACGGCCGCCATCCAGTGGATCAGCCGTTCGTGGAACGAGTAACGGAGGACCCTCCCGCTGGCGAGAATCGGAGAGGTGCTCATGACTTGCCTCCTTGCTGCGGCGCGCTTGCCTTCGGCGACGCTGTCTCTTGCGGGGGCTTTTCTTCATCGGGCGGAACGATTTTCGGTCCGAAGCGCAGGTAATGAACGAACACGCCGACCAGGCCGCCGATGATGGCGAGATTCCCCAGCCACTTCAGCGGCGACTTCCACAACTGGACGGTCCAGGGAATATGCGGGTCCTTCGGCAGCCCGCCGTACAGCTCGGGATTGTTGGCGTCGTGAAGCACGTAGATCACGTGAGTTCCACCGACTCCCGGCGGATCGTAAACGCCCGCATCGGCGAAGCCGGAAATGGTCGCGAAGCTGAGTCGCGCGCGTTTCGGCCAGCTCCTTCATTTCGGTCTTGGTGCCGAAATGCAGGCAGCCCGTCGGGCAAGACTTGATGCACGCGGGCTCGAGGCCCTGCGTGACGCGGTCGACGCACAGCGTGCATTTGAAAACTTTACGCGCCGTGGGGCTGAACTTCGGAATGTTGAAGGGGCAGCCGCTCATGCAGTATCCGCAGCCGATGCAGTGCGCCTGCTGGAAGTCGACGATGCCGTTGACATACTGCACGATGGCGCGCGTCGGCCGGACACGCCACCAGGCATCCTGGCTCCTCGCAGTGCATGCACTGGTCCTTGCGCATCAGGAGCTGCAGGGTGCCATCTGCCCGTTCGTGCTCGTTGAACTTGATCAGGTTCCAGTAATTCCACTGTGTTTCCGGCATCGTCTGGTAGGAATTGTTGAACGTGGTCTCGCTAAACGAGAGCCCGTTCCACTCCAGACACGCCACCTCGCAAGCCTTGCAGCCGATGCAGGTGGTGGTGTCAATCAGCTTGCAAACGTCGAATTCCCGTCAGACGCCGGCGCCGGGAACGGAGCCGGCATGCCCCGAAATCCGGACATTTCCGAAGATCGCCTGGCTCATGGTCCGCTTCCTCTAGGCCTTCTCCACCTTGACGAGGAAGCCTTTGAATTCCGGCGTAAAGGCGTTCGGATCGATGACCGTTGGCGTAAGCAAATTCGCCGGCGTCCGCGCATCTCGTCCTTCGTCTTCAGCGATGCCGCGGAAGCCTTGATGGATCGGCAAGCCGATCTGGTAGACCTTTTTGCCGTCGATCATCATCGGCTTGATCCTGCGAGTCACAAAAGCCTTGGCCACGTAAGTGCCGCGCGCACTCGTCACCTTGATTTTTTCAGTGGGGCGAATCCCCATTTCGTCCGCCAGCTCGACGGGAATTTCGACAAACGGCTCGGGGATGAGCTGAACGTTCACGGGATTGTTTTTCGTCCAGTAGTGATATTGCTCCGTCAAACGATACGTCGTGCAAACGATGGTGTACCCTGTTCGGCGTGCCGAACTTGTCGGCCGGCGTGCTGAGCTTCTTGACCACAGGATTATTCGACTGATTCGGATGCAGGGGATTCTTAATTGGGCTTTCGATCGGCTCGTAGTGCTCGGGGAAAGGCCCATCGGCAAAGCCTCCGAGCGGCCCGAAGATTCGCCCGACGCCTTCCGGGTTCATGATGAAAGGACCCATGTGATCTTTCGGATGCGAGTCGGGTTTGAAGTCGGGAACATCGTTGCCCACCCACTTGCTGGCGCCTTCGTTCCACCACACTTGCCGGCGTTCGGGGTCCCACGGATTTCCTTCGGGATCGCAGGATGCGCGGTTGTAAAGAACGCGGCGGTTCGCCGGCCACGACCACGCCCAGTTGGGATAAATGCCGAGGCCCGATGGGTCTTCTGTTCCCCGCCGCGCTGGATTGCGGGCCCGCTTCCGTCCAGGAGCCGGAATAGATCCAGTTTCCGCAGGACGTTGTGCCATCATCTTTGAGCCAGGCGAAGCCGGGCAATTGTTGGCCCGCCTTAACAACCTGCTGCGTGGCCGGATCGGTCAGATCGGCAAGCGCTTTGCCGTTGATCTCCCGGGCGAGGTCGCGACAGCGCCGGATGCTGCGGAACGATGTATAGGCCAAGTCAGGTTCAGGATCGGGTCCGGGAATTTGCCACCCTCTTTCTTATAGAGGTCGCGCACCCGCAAGAATATTTGCGCGATGATGTCTTGATCGAGACGGGCATCGCCTGGCGGAGGCAGGGCGGCGTTTTTCCACTGCAGCCAGCGCGCCGAGTTCGTCATGCTGCCATCTTTTTCGGCAAAGCCCGCGCAAGGCAAGCGGTACACCGTCGTATTGATCTTTTTCATCTCGTCAGCCGTGATGCCGGGAGCGCGCCAGAACTCGCTGGTTTCATCCGGATAAATCTCGCCCACCACGAGCCAATCGGCTTTCTTCAGCGCATCAATATTTTTTTGCGTGTCCGGGCCGATCATCACGCCGTTCATGCCAAATGCAAAAAGCCCTTCACCGAGCCGCGGTACATGTTGTCCCAGATTTGAGTCCAGGAATAATTGCGGTCCACTTTCGGCAGATAGTGAAAGGCAAAATCGTTCTGCTTGGTCGCGGCGTCGCCATACATCGCTTTCAGAAGCGAGACCGCAAACTTCGGCGTGTTCGACCAGTAGTTGAACGAATCCCAGGGGCCGGGCTTCGAAGACGTCGGCGTGATCCGCTTCAGATAAGCCGCCAAATCCGAATCGGCAGGAGTCGGAACCTTGAGATAGCCCGGCAGGTTAGTCGAAGATGCCGGCCATGTCCGTGGCGCCCTGAATGTTCGAATGGCCGCGGAGTGCGTTGACGCCGCCGCCAGCTCGCCCCACGTTCCCCATCAAGAGCTGCAGCATCGCTGCGGCGCGTATGATTTGCGTGCCGAAGGTGTGCTGCGTCCATCCGACCGCGTAGATGATGGTCGCCGACTTTCTTGAGGTCGCCGTCTTTGCGGATGGAAGTGAAAAGATCGGCCGCCTTGAGGAACTGCGCCTTCGGGATGCCGGTGATGCGCTCGACGATTTCCGGCGTGTATCGCGAATAGTGCTTCTTCAGAAGTTGGAAAACGCATCGCGGATGCTGGAGCGTCAGATCGTACGCGACGATTGGCGGAGAGCGGCGGCGGGCGCGCCTGCGGCCGGCGCTGTCTGGGCCGGGCGTAGCATCAGTCGCTGCCGCCTTCCGGACACATCGCCGCCTTCCTGGTAATTCCAGCTCGATCGGTCGTAGGTCTTGCTCGCTTCGTCAAAGCCGGAATACAGGCCATCGTCCGGCAGCTTGAAACCTTCCTTGATCAGGAAGGCTGCGTTGGTGTAGTTGACGAGGTAATCTTTCGCGATGCGGTTGTTTTCGATCGCGTAGCTGATCAGGCCGCCGAGAAATGCGATGTCGGCGCCAGCCCGAATCTGCAGGAAAAGATCGGCGGTGGAGGGTCCGCGTGAAGCGCGGATCCACCACGATCATCTTGGCGTTGCGATTGCGCTTGGCCTCGATCGCCCATTTGAAGCCGCAGGGGTGGTTTTCGGCTGGATTGCCACCCATGATCAACATCATGTCGGTGTTCTTGATGTCGATCCAGCCATTGGTCATTGCCCCGCGTCCGAATGTAGGTCCCAAACTTGAGACCGTGGGGCCGTGTCAAACACGGGCCTGGTTTTCCAGGTAGCAGACCCCCAGGCTGCGCATGGTCTTGACGACCAGATAATTGAATTCGTTCGTGTCGGTGCAGCCGCCGGTGAAGGCGATACCTTCGCAGCGGTTGACGGTGTGGCCCTGCGCGTCCTTTTCGACGAAGGTGTCGTCGCGGGATTTCTTCCCAGCTGCGCGATTTCATTCAGCGCGTCATCCCAGGAGATGTCCTGCCAGTCGGTCGCCCCCGGGCGGCGTACTTGCGGCTTCAGCAGGCGCCGCTCGTTGAGGATGTCCTGTTCGAGCGAAGAGCCCTTCGGGCATAGGGTTCCGCGGTTGATGGGATGGTCGGGATCGCCCTCGACGTGGATCACCTGAGGCGTGACATTCTTGGCCTTGTCGCCAAGCGTGTAGATAATGACGCCGCAACTCACCGAGCAATACGGACACGTCGAGCGTGTTTCGGTCGCGCGCGCGATCTTCAGCTCGCGAAGCTGCGCGTAAGCGGGCTTCAGGTCAAACCCAAAAACAGTAGCTGCTGCGCCACCAAGAGTCGCAACTTTCAGGAATTCCCGACGGCTGGTCTC
>CAWFVE010000002.1:0-744685 GCA_963819235.1 uncultured Acidobacteriota bacterium
TCTGGCCATGGCGGACCTCAGGCGCCTTCCCGAAGGCACCTTGCCCCCGGTCGTTCTAAAGGTCGATGCCTCGAGTCTGCCGGTATGTCTGCTCACAGTACAAGGGCAAGGGCTGGACGAGACGCAGCTTCATGATTATTTGCAATATCAGATTCGCAATCAGATTGCCGGCGTACCGGGCGCCACGGTTCCTCCGCCGTTTGGAGGCAAGTACCGCACGCTTATGGTCTATGTGGACCCCCTGAAATTGCAGGCTCACAATTAAGTCCCATGGACATCGTTCGCGCGACCAACTCCTCTAATCTAATTTTGCCCGCCGGCGATGTGCGCATGGGGCCGCTGGATTACAACATCTATACCAACGCTCAGGTTCCCAGCGCCCAGGCGCTCAACGATCTGCCTGTCAAGACCGAAGACCAGAGATCGGTTTTTGTCTCCGACGTTGGCCATGCAGTGGACGGCTCGTCGTTGCAGTACAACATCGTTCGCGTGGATGGCCAAAAATCCGTCTATGTCGGGGTTCAGAAGCAGGGTGGAGACACAAACACGATCGCCGTGGTCGACGGAATCAGAAAAGCGATCCAGAACCTTCGCGACATCCCTTCCCAGCTTAAGGCCAGCGTCGTTTTCGATCAGTCCGTATTTGTGAAGGAAGCCATCTCCACGGTGCTCCGGGAAGGCGGCATAGGAATTTTTCTTACTGGCATCATGATTCTCGTATTTCTCGGCAGTTTCCGGGCCACTGTGGCTGTGTTCTTGTCCATTCCGATCTCAGTGATGATCACGTTTTTCGTGCTGCACTCCATGGGCAAGTCCATCGACGCCATGGTATTGAGCGGTCTGGCCCTCGCTTTTTCGCGCCTTATCGACGATTCGGTCGTCGTGATTGAAAACGTCTATCGCCACCTCGAAATGGGCGAGGAGCCGCGCGTCGCGGCGGAAAAAGGAGCCAATGAAGTCGCCTTGGCGGTCTTGGCCATCATGCTCGTCGCCGTGGTTGTGTTTTTTCCCGTCACGTTCCTTTTCGGCGTGAGCAAATTCCTCTTCGGCGCCCTAGCGCTGGGCGTCGTGATCGCTCTCTTCGCCTCCTATTTCGATGCGGTAACCGTCGTGCCCCTCTTCTGCGCCAATTTCCTCAAAGCCGAGCATGCGGCTGCCGAAGGATCGGAACATCGGTCGTGGGGAAAGAGGTTCCATGCCGGATTCAACGCCAAATTCGAAGTGATGCTGAACTTCTACGAAAAATGGGTGCGCAGGGCGCTGGACCGGCCGTGGACAGACGGTTCTGGGCTTCCTCGGCTGCTTCTTCGCTTGCTTTCTGCTGCTTCCTTTTATGGGCATCTCTTTCTTTCCGCGGACCGATGCCGGCCAGTTCGTCATCAATGTCAAAGCTCCCACCGGTACGCGCATCGAGTTGACCAATGACTACATCAAGCGGGTTGAAGATATCGTGCGGAACGTTGTGCCCTCCAGCGACCTGCAGACCGTGGTTTCCAATATCGGCGTCATGCCCGATCTCTCGTCCTTATTTACTTCCAATTCGGGAATGCACACCGCTTTCGTTGAAGTAGGGCTCAAGCAGGATCACAAAGTCAGCAGCTTCGCCTATATGGATGAGGTGCGCAACAGGATGGCCCGCGAGCTTCCCGAGCTGCGCACCTACTTTCAGTCGGGAGGTTTGGTGGACGCCGTGCTGAATCAGGGTGCTCCGGCGCCCATTGATGTTCAAGTAAGCGGCATCGATATGCGGACCGACAATGGCCTCGCACAAAACTTCGCCCGGCAATTCAAGGCCATACCGGGCGTCTCCGACGTTTACATTCCCCAGGACATGGACTATCCCGGACTGCAAATCGATGTGAATCGCACGCGCGCCGCCGAGTTGCAACTAAATCCCAAGGAGGTCATCGACAACATCATCACCTCTCTCACTTCCGACGTAATGATCGCTCCGAGTTATTGGGTGGATCCTCGATCCGGCAACAACTATTTCGTGACGGTGCAGTATCCGGAAAACCAGGTAACCAATCTCGAGTCCTTAAAAACGATGCCTTTGCGCGCGCCCAACTTGAAAACCCCTACATATCTGGACCAGGTTGCGGACGTGAGCCAGATCCTCACCCCCACCGAAGTCGATCATTATCAGTTGGAGCGAGACTTTGACATCTATGTGGCGCCGGTCGGCGAAGATTTGGGCAAGTTATCCACGGCGATTTCCAAGATCATCGCCGATACGACGCTGCCTCCCAATATCCGGATCAACGTGCGCGGACTGGTGGTTACCATGAACCAGTCTTTCAGAAGTTTCGGAGTGGGCCTCTTTCTGGCTATCGTGCTCGTCTATCTCATCCTGGTTGCGCAATTCAAATCATTCATCGACCCGTTCCTCATCGTCCTCGCCGTTCCGACCGGCATTATTGGCGTGATCCTGACCCTCGTCTTGACGGGCACCACGCTAAACATCCAATCGCTTATGGGAATCGTCATGCTTCAGGGCATGGTGGTATCGAATAGCATTCTGATCGTCGATTTCGCCAATGTGCTGCGCGGTGAAGGTCACCAGTCAGCCGAAGCCGTAGCCCTCGCTTGCCGCATCCGCCTTCGTCCCATTCTCATGACTTCGCTGGCGACGGTGGTCGGCTTGCTGCCCATGGCTTTCAAACTGGAAGCGGGTAGCGAAGCTTATGCCCCGCTTGCTCGTGCGATTATCGGCGGCCTGCTCACCTCCATCCTGTTGACGATCTTCGTCGTCCCCGCCGCTTACTTGCTCATCTATCGCCGTCGCGATCAGTCCCAGATGCAAAGGGCACTTGGGGAGGCCCAATGAGAATCGTCTTTTCGGCTCTTCGTATTTGCCGCCGTCGCTAGCGTTCATCTCCACGGCGGCTTCCGCTCAAACGGTCCAGACTTTGACGTTGCAGCAGGCCGAACAGCTCGCGATTCAGAACCATCCGCAAATTCAGGTGGCTACTGCCGAGGCTTCGTTGGCTGACGCCCAGAAGCGCCAGGTCCGTGCCAGCTATTTCCCAGTGGTTAATGGCAGCATCACGGGCGCGGAAGCAAATGATTTGAATCGGATTGGCGCCGGGGTTCTGAACGACCCCCGCATTTTCCCCAAGTTTGCCCAAGGCTTCGCGGTAAACCAGTTGGTCACCGACTTTGGCCACACCTACGACATCGTGAAGAGCGCTAACCTGCATGAGCAGGCTCAGCAAGAGAACATCGTAACTACTCGCGCTAACGTTCTGTTGCAGGTCGACCGCTCTTATTACGGCGTTTTGAGGGCTCAAGCCTTGCTTCGCGTCGCCCAGCAGACCGTCAGCGAGCGCCAGCTCGTTTCTAATCAAATCACCCAAATGGCGGCCAATCAGCTCAAGTCGCAGTTGGACGTCACCTTTGCCAACGTGGACCTGGCGCAAGCGCAACTCCTTCTCATTCAGGCCCAGAATAATCTCCAGAGTTCTTATGCGGACATGACCACCGCTCTTGGTTTTGCAGACCAGAGGACTTATCAGTTGATGGAGCCGGGTGCGCCGCCGGGTCCTCCCGCGGACCTGGCTGGTCTCATTCAGCAGGCCGTCATGAATCGCCCTGAACTGATCAGCCTGCGTTATGAGGTGAATTCAGCCCAGACGTTTGTGGCCGCCGAGCGCGATCTTTGGTATCCATCAATCACTGCTGTCGGCGCCGCTGGCCTCATTCCGCTGCATGCCAACGTAACCACTACTGGCCTGGACAATCAGTACGCGGCGGCTGGCTTCAATCTGAATATACCGATCTTCAACGGGCACCTGTTCGGCGCCCTCCGCAATGAAGCCATGGCTCGTTCGGTGGCGCAGCAGCAGACTCTTCGCAACGAGTTGGATCAAGTGGTTCGCGACGTCAATCAGGCCTGGAACGACGCAAACTCCGGATACCAGCGTCTTTCTGAGGTGCAGCAACTGGTGAACCAGGCGACCGAGGCCTTGAGCTTGGCTACGTCGCGCTATCAACTGGGATTGAGCTCGATCGTCGAGCTCACCCAATCGCAGTTGAACCTCACCCAGGCGCAAATCGAGCAGGTGAACGCAACTTATGATTACCAGACGGAACTAGCGCTCGTGAACTATTCGATAGGAAATCTCCGCTGAGGGGCTTTTCGGCGCCTACAGCAACATCAAGAGGATCACGATAATCAGCAGAAGCCCCAAGCCCCCGCTCGGGTAATAACCCCAAGCATGACTGTAGGGCCACGTTGGCAGTGCTCCGAGTAGCGCTAACACGAGAATGATCAGCAGGATGGTGAGCATCGGCGTCCTTTGTGCTGCGTTTGTACGACCCTGCTGATTAGATGGAAAAGCCATTACCCTGGAGTCTAGACTGCCGTTTTTAGTAAAGGTCGGCGGTACTTTGCCCCCATTTTCTTTGACAGCCCCATTCTCTTATGCTAAATGGCGTCAGTAAGCTGTCGGTGCGCCAAGCAATCGGGACTCTTCAGCGTCAAATAGGGCTTCCACCCGGGCACGTCGATCGAAAAAGAGGTAAGCACATGTCCAAAGGTCGCTACGATTCTCGAACGGCTTCTGAAAAATCGGAACAGAGAGGACTCACCCGAAGGTCGCTGCTCAAAAGCGCGGCCGGCGCCGCGTTGGGGGCGGCTGCCGCGGGCGTCATCGGCGCAAAGGAGCTGCGCGCCCAAGTCTCCGGACTTTATACCACCAACGAGCCGCCCCAGATCGCTCTCCCCATGGGCGCCCTCACCTATCTGGACAAGAAGCAGTACATACACAATATGGAGATTCATGCCCATCTCCCCGGTGCCACGATTTCGGGCGGCGAGCCGCTCTGCGTGATGTGGGCACGCGGCAAGCAGCGGCTCTTGCCCGCCGGCGGCGGCTTTGTGGATATCAGTGATGGCAAGAATCCGGTCGTTCTGAACAAGGGCGTCACCCAAGGCATGGGCACGGTCACCTACAACACGAAAATCAAGAAGTGGATCATGATGTGCACCGCGGCACAGCCGCTCACGATGGAAACACCGCAATATCCTCACGGGCAATACGACAAGGAATTGCGCGACAAAGTGCTGGCCTACAAGGGCCTGAGGGGAATTCGCAACTACGACATCACCGACCCGAAAAATCCCAAGATGCTCCAGGAATACAACACCGGAGTGAAGGGAAACGGCACCCATCACAATTTCTACGACGGCGGCCAGTATGCCTATCTCGATTGCGGCTGGGACGACCAGTTACGTTTGGAGAATCTGGAGCGGCCCTATAGCAATGCTCTGATGATTGTGGATATGTCCGATCCCTCCAATGTGAAGGAGGTTTCGCGCTGGTGGGTGCCGGGCCAGCGGCTGGGCGAGGAGGCCGAGTACAAGAAATACCGCTTTGCCGGCGACCATACCTCGTGGACCGGCAACCATGGCGCGATCACGGTTCCGAAACGCGTCGAAGACGGAGGCAATGTCGGCTACGGCGGTTTCGGCGCCTTCGGGATGTACGCGATGGATTTGTCCGATATCAAGCACCCCAAGCCATACGGCCACGTGCAATACGAGTTCGATACCTTCGGTACAATCCCCTTCCACACCTGCTTGCCAATCACCGCCGATGGCGCCCACCCTCGCCTCCAAAATATTGTGGTCGCCTCGCACGAAGCTCTCGAAGCCGACTGTCGCGAGAACTACCACACTCCCTACGTGGTGGACGTAAAAGATCCGCGCAATCCCAAGATTATCGGCCTGTTCCCGCGCCCAGCGGCCCCGCCGGACGCGCCTTACAACGACTTCTGCCTCGCTCGCGGCCGCTTTGGTTCCCACAACACCAATTGCTGGCTACAGCCTGGCGCCGCCAAGCCCAACATCGTAGCCATGACTTGGTTCAACGCCGGCGTCCGCATTTTCGACATTTCCGATCCCACTGCCCCCAAAGAAGTCGCTTGGTTCGTCCCGCCTCGCGACGGCGAGATGGAGAACTACACCAGCTGGTGGCGTGGAACCACCGAGAATGTTTTCATCGAATGGGATCGCAACCTCATCTGGATTGGCACGCACGAAGGTACCTATTGCCTCTCGACTCCGGCTCTGGGCAAACCCGTGCTCGAGCCGGCCAAAGTGCAGAAGTGGTCGATACCATTTTGCAATGTCGGTTGGGACGAACAGACTCCCGCCACGTTTTACTTCGGAAGAGGACTAAGCCAGATGGGCTAGTCCGACTGAGCCAAGCCCGGCTACGCCGATCGAGCGCCTTAATCTATAATTCCCGATGGGCAAGAGCCGTAACTGGCGTAGGAAGCATCGAATCTGTGGTTTAAGATGTGGTTTAACATGACTGTGGGCCCAGCTCAGTAAGAGTGAACAATGATCAGAGTATTGGTAGTGGACGATAACCAGGATTTTCGCGCGGCTGTTCGAGATCTCCTGGAAGGAGATTTGCAAATTCGCGTGGTAGGAGAGGCCTGCGATGGCCTTCAGGCCATCAGTTTGACGGCCCACCTGCAGCCCGATCTTATCCTGATGGATATCGCCATGCCCTTGATGAATGGCTTGGAAGCTACCACAGCCATCCGTGAGAGATGGCCGCGCATCATCGTGATTCTGGTCACGGCGATTCCCTCCAACTCCTACCAGCAGATCTCCGATCGATGTGGGGCCAACGCCTTCCTGCCGAAAGAAGAGATGGGCTCGCGTCTCATTCCCACCATGCACCGCCTGGGTTGCGCGACAACCCTTCCTGGCTAATCCTGCCGGTTCCCATCCTCCGCTTTGGCATCCCTCTGGCTGGCTCTTGCGGCTTGCCGCTGCCTTCTTGCAGAGGCTACAGGTTCTACCTCCCGCGCTTTACAGAATTCGCATCTGGCTGCGAATGCCCTCCCAGTAATCTAGTAAGTGACGACCCCTGACTTGCAGTACCCGCCCCACCGTTCTCCCCCTAAAGCCGGTGGGGCTTTTCTTTTGCGTACGCGCTGGCTAGACCGGCGTCTTCAAACCGCTCCCTGCTCCCGCAACTGACGAATCTCCTCCGGCGTGTATCCCAGTTCGGCAAGGATTGCGTCTGTGTGTTGGCCCAGCGATGGTATGGCTCCCATCCGCGACTCTTCGCCATCCAGCAGCACTGCCGGCGCCAGGGCCTGCAAAGGACCAGCCGGCGAATCGACATTTCGCCAGCGTCCCCTTTCGACGTGTTGCGGGTGCGTCAGCAGGTCCTCTACCGAATTCGTTCGCGAGTGCGCGATGCTCGCGCGTTCCAGCCGCTCCACAGCCTCCTCCAGCGTCAGCGTCCGGAAGATCTCCGAAATTAATGTCCGCAGAATTTTCCGATTTTCCGAACGTTTCGAGTTGTTATCGAACCTCGGGTCGGCCGCGATCTTCGTATTGAGCAAGACCACGGAACAGAATTGTTTCCACTCCCGCTCGTTCTGTATCCCGATATTCACTTGCTTGCCGTCGCCCGTGTAGTACGGCCCGTAAGGAGCGATGGACGCGTGCTCGGCCCCGCTGCGCTGCGGTGGCGAACCGCCGTAAGCCCCATAATAAGCAGCCGGCAATACCCACTCGCTGAGCGCATCGAACAGCGATACCCTCACCACCCCTCCGCGTCCTGTTCTCTCCCGCCGGTACAGCGCCATGAGAATCCCGCTAAAGGCATACATTCCGGCGGCAATATCCGCCGCCGAGATTCCTGTCTTACAGGGTGATTCGGGAGTGCCTGTGATGGACACCAGGCCCGTCTCGAACTGCACCAGGAGGTCATAAGCCTTCTTATCCCGGTAAGGCCCAGTCGCGCCATAACCACTTATTTCACATGCGATTAGGCGCGGATTCTTGGCGATAAGCGACTCGCTTTCGAGTCCTGCGCGCCGGGCGACTCCCGGGCCCATGTTTTGGATGAAGACGTCGCAGTCCGCCATTAGCCGCCCCATGATCTCCGCCCCTTCGGCTTGCTTAAGATCGAGCGTCACGCTTTGTTTTGAGCGGTTTAGCCACACAAACCAGCTCGCCAGGCCGCGCACTTTCCGGTCGTAATCCCGGGCGAAATCGCCGCCGTCGCGCCGCTCGACTTTAATCACTCGAGCGCCGAAATCAGCCAAGTGGCGGGACGCCAAGGGCGCCGCCACAGCCTGCTCCACGGAAACGACTTTTACGCCTTCGAGCGGTAGCATTGAGTGGTTCTCCGTCGGACCCGGTTCTCAGACAAGAGCGATTCAGAATTGCGCCACGAATCAGCCGTTACCTGCCGCAGTCGCTCTCTTAACTAACTTATAACAATATACTTAGCTTAGCCGTTCCGCTCGCCCTGGCCTAAACAACTGTTCCCTCGTCCAGCTATCGTTTACGAATCATTGCCCCTGCGGCCCCTTTCGGGGGACCGGGCGCGCTCCTAGACTTGGGGTATGCAGTACGACACTTTACTGTTGCTGCTTACGACGACTATATGACAATTCATACAAAATCGCTCAGCTCGCAGACGCGCTCGGCTGGCTCCTTCGGCCCAACGCACGCCAAAAGGTCCCGGACCTTAACCGCCGGCTTCACGATGATCGAGTTGTGCCTGGCTCTCCTGATCATCGGGATCATCTCGGTTATGGCCGTTCCGATGGTAACCTCCGCCGTCAATCAATATCGCTTGCGCTCGGCTGTAGCGAACGCTACCTGGGCCATTCAGTCAACGCGCTTCCAGTCCCTGATGGAGAGTTATCCATTTCAGGTCACCATAGCAGGCGATGCTAACGGCAACAATCCGACTTATCAGATCGCCAGCGAGCCGCCGCCCAGCGGCACCTTCGCTAACGTCGGTGGTCCCGTGCCTATTTTGACCGCGGCTGCCGCCATTAATCAGCCTACGGTAGTTCAATTCAAACCCAACGGAACCGTCACTGTCACGCAAAACGGCAGCTCAGCCACGAGCTTTCAAATCAGCTATCACGGATATTCCAACACGATTTCGGTATCCAACTATGGAAACGTATCCATCACAACGCCTTGAACTGGATTCTTCGCGCGGTTTTACCATGGTCGAGGTCCTGGTGGCCATTTTGGTCCTCACTGTCGGCCTGGTCGCGCTGAGCTCTCTCGCCACGGCCACCTTGAGCGGCACCGAGAGCGCGCGCTTTGCGGGCCTCGCGGCGAACTTGGCATCCGAAAAACTGGAAGATCTGAACCGCTGGCCATACTGGGATCCCAACGTCTACGTCGCTTCGGGCAGCACTGCCGGAAGCCTCACTTCCGATGCCCAGGCGTCTGTGACCTCACAGGGCGTCACCGAAACGGTGAACTACTACGACAACGTATACATCAGTGACTCGAATACGTCCGCAGGGGTCCAAACGGGCGCGGTCACCGAGACGGTGCTCGGCCTCGTGAACGGCACGGAAACATACACGACGCTCACTCACAACCCCAACGGAATGCTGAGCCAAACTCAGAGCACCAGCCCTCCGGCGGCGATTCCCAACGCGATCGCGTTTCACCGCCGCTGGGTCGTTGAGATGGACCAGCCGGTCACAGGCGTAAAACGGGTCACCGTCCTGGTAACCTTGACAAACCAGTATATAAAGCCTCCGGTCAGCTATCAGATGAGCATGGTAAGGACGGCTTCGCCATGAAATACGAACTTGTTTCGCCCATACGCCGTGGCGCCGATCGCGCTTATGAAAGCCGAAGAATGAGGAAAAACAACTCACCCGGTTTCACGTTGCTCGAGCTGATGATCACCACCGTTCTGCTGGTGCTGATCAGCGGCGCCGCTCTGGCCCTCTTTTCCAGGCAGCAGCCATTGTTCAATCAGCAGCAGAACCAGTCCGGTCTGAACATCGCCGTGCGCAATGCCATCGCTCAGCTGCAACTTGACATCGTCAACGCCGGAAGCGGCACCCTTTTGGGTCAAAATATGCCCAACCCGCCCGTTGGCATTTCCGTCGCCAACAGCATACCCAGCTCTCCCTGCAACAATGCTGCGACTTTCAGCTATGGCTCGAATTGCTTCGATCAGCTGAACGTTATCGCGGCTGATCCGAATACTGCGCCGGCGCATCCCGATAATGGTTCATTCATTCCTTCGACGAGCAATTGCGTTGCTTCCAACTCTTCGCCGATGTATCTGTACCCTCCGGCAGGCACCACGGTCGCCGCCGCCACGGCTTATGCCGCGAGTTTTCATAGCGGTGACGAGCTGCTGCTCCTCAACGTCGGCGGAACCCAATACACGACCGTCCTTCTCACCGCTAACGGGTCGGTTTTTACCAGCGGCACCAACTCAGGCGTGAAACTCTCTTTCAGCGCGACGAACGCTGACGCGACCAATAGCGTCGCCAACGATTATCTCTTTCTCACCCAAACCAGCTACACCACCAACGCCAACGGCAATCCTTACGTCGGCACCACGCAGTTTTGCTCGCCGGACTGGGTCGTGCGTCTCGAACCCATCACCTATTCGGTGGACACATCCAATCCCTCCAATCCGCAACTGGTTCGCACCGAGGGCGCGGCCGTCTCCAGCCCCTGCACGGCTCCCGCATGCTCCGTTCTGGCCCAGCAAGTGATTGGATTCAAGGTGGGCGCGGCGCTTTGGGCAACTTCGGACGATTGCGGGATATACAACTACTACGCATCCAACCCGCTCGGTGTCCCTCCCCTGTGCGACGCGGGTGCGAACACATCCGGTTACAACAATGAATTCTGGTTGATCCGCTCGATACAAATTTCGCTGATCGGACGCACCACGCCCTCTACGGATCCCACCTATACCTACCGGAATGGATTCGACAACGGGCCTTATCAGATCGAAAGCGTCTCCGTGGTCGTGAATCCGCGCAATCTGAGCATGAACAACCAATAGCAGAGGATGGCCATGACAATCATTCGCAGTTCCAAAAAGCGCTCCATCAAAGTCCCAGTTGCCGAAGCCAATTCGCAGGGCATGGCCCTCGTGACCACGCTCCTGCTTCTGTCCTTGATGGTTGCCATGACGCTGGCCATGGTCATCGCCGTGACTTCCGATTCCTTGATCACGCGCTACTACCGGAACTTCCGTGCCTCCTTTTACGCCGCGGATTCCGGACTCAACGTCGCGCGCCAATACATGTTGGATCAGCTCGAAGGCAATATTGCCACCGGCTCGATCGCCCCCAACACCGCTCCGCTTCAGAACCTTCCGGGTGCTCTATCGTCCATAAGCTCGAGCGTGACCACTCTTTACGGTCCTACCGGCGCCGCCGCGAACCGCAGCCTTAACGGCGGGCAGGGTGCCGGCTCTTGGCCGGGCAGTTTCCAGGTCACCAGCGTCACCCTGGGCTCGGGAGCGGCCAACGGTTACTACAACTGCTACACAAAGGGGAGCACAACGAACAACCCAAGTTGTTCTGCCCCTACCGGGAATCCAACCGAGTTCTATTACACCGTCCCTTACACCCTCACAGCAGTGGGGCAATCCCTGGCCAATGAGCAAACCACCATCGTCGATTCAGGCAATCTTCAGATCAATGTGCCTGTCGCGCCTGGTTCAAGCAACCTGTCCTTTTCCGCTTGGGGTACTTTCTTGGACCAATATGCCGAGTGCAGCACGCCCTTTGCGCCCGGAACGCTCACGGGTCCCTTTTTCACCAACGGCGCTTGGACCTTTGAGCCGGGGAGCTACAATTTCACGGGTTCGGTCGGCAGTGTCTCCAGCACTTTTGGCTACTACTATGGCAATGGCAACTGCGTGCAGTCGGCCAATCCCAGCTACAAGCAAAATGGCACGACCATCGCCCCCAGCTTCCAGGATGGCTACAAACTTGGCCAAACTGCCGTCGCGCTTCCGCAGAATGATTTCAACCAGAAGGAAGCAGTGCTCGATGGCCTCGGGAACGGTTCAGTGTCGCCCACCAGCGCCAATATGAGCGCCGTACTGAAGAACGTGAACGGCGGTACGCCTTATCCCAGTGGGGGCACTACGAATAACGGCGTGTACCTCCCCTACACAACGTCGTCGTCCAATGGGACGAACACGATGACCGGGGGCGGGATCTACGTCGAAGGTAATGCCAGCTCGGTCGTGCTGACTGCCACGACGCCCAGCTCCGGCCCGCAGAAAAATCACCCCTTACAGGTGATCACAATCCAGCAAATAGCCGGCGGCGTCACCACCACTACAACTGTGACGCTGGACCTGGCTTCCGCTTCCAATGGCGGACAAACCACAACCGTTCAACAGCAGGTTGGCTCGGGCACTCCCACAAGCTACCCACCTATCCAGGGCGTGCCTCAGAATTTCGCCGCCACTCCTCCCACGGAAGGGGCCATGGTCTACGTGGATGGCAGCATCAACTCGCTTTCCGGCCCCGGGCAAGGACAAGCGGCCATCCAGGACACCTCCGCTATGACCATTACTGCCGCGAATAACGTTGTTGTCACGGGCGACGTGCTCTATAAGACGCCGCCGGTCACCACCACGCAAAACCAGACCGTTAATGGCGTCACCTATCCCAACGTCGATACCCTGATCCCCGGAAATAACAACGGTCAGGTGCTCGGCATCTTCACGGCCACGGGAAACGTACAGATGAACGATAAGCAGTCCAACGGCAATATAGAGCTCGACGCCTCGATCGCCATGATTTCACAGAATGGTTCGGGAGGCTGGAGCGGGACGTCCGGGAACAATATCAATACGGTGACTCTCGTTGGCGGCCGTATCGCCAATATCGCCAAGGCCTGCTATTGCAATTCGCGAAACCTTTATTTTGACCAGCGCTTCGCAGCGGGAGCTTTCTCGCCGCCTTGGTTCCCGTCCACTACCCTTTCCACGGGTACGAACGTCGTCGACCCTTATACGGCGACAACGGTGCGAACGGGTTGGACAGTTCAGAACTACTAATGTGCTTGGAAATCGCTGACGTTCGTTGGACTTTTTGCCGGCCCCGCCGCCACGAAGCGGCCGCAGCCACTGTTAGCGCGGCGCTCAGGCAGCGATGATGTGGTTTCGGATCGCGTAGCGCACCAGCTCCGTAACCGAGTGGCAATCGAGCTTCCGCATGATGTTGGCGCGGTGCGTCTCGGCGGTCTTTACGCTCAAACCCAGCACGGCAGCCACTTCCTTGCTGCTCTTTCCCTCCGCCAGTAGCTGTACGATCTCGCGTTGTCTGCTGGTGAGCCGCAAACTTTCCGCTTCGCCCTCCGGTTCCTTATCCTTTTCTTTGGGATTCTTGTCGAGATAACCCTCCAGCACCATCTGGCTTACCTTGGGCGTAAAGAACGTCTTGTTCCGGCGCAAAGCGTCGATCGCCGAAACGAGATCGCGGCCCGCGTCCGATTTCAGCAAATACCCGCGCGCTCCAGCTTGCAGAACTTGCTGAATCAATGGATCGGAATCGTACATCGTCAAAACCAGAACCTTCGCATTCGGCACAGCCTTCAAGATCTGCCGCACCGCTTCCAGTCCGTTCAACGACGGCATGGCGATGTCGATAACCACGGCATCGGGCTTGAGCTTGCTCGCCTTCTCCACGGCATCGCGTCCATCCACCGCTTCGGCGACCACTTCCCATCCGCTCTGCTCTTCCAATAACGCACGAAGCCCTGCCCTTACGACTTCGTGATCGTCCGCTAAAAGTATCCGAAAAGGCGCCATGAAATCACCTCCGTCCGATAGGTGCGCGCATTACGGCGCGTGGTCTCAACACCCCTTGGCCGCACTTCACCTGGTGGCCAATCTTCGCGAACTGATTTTGCATCGCCTCTGACAATACGAGTCGTCCAAAACCTCTCGCAATACGGGATATAACCCAAGACCCCCCTCTCATACCCTTAGCACCTGTCGTCACCTAAGGTCTTCGATGTAATTACGCGGCACCCAGCTCACAATTCAACCTCGCCCACGACCCGCCGCCCCCGCTCTCGCTTGACGACGCGCATCCGGGGAAATAGCATCAAAGTTTTGAAGGTTCGCCGCCGAGACGGTCGGACGCGGTGCTTGCTCGCGGCCGGCTCACGCGGCAAAAGCGAGTCAGACATGCCAATGACGCGTTGTTTGGATTGCGGGGCCGAGCGCGACACCGACCAATGCTTGGCGTGTGGCCTGACCTCCGCGGCGGCCGAGGTAATGCTGCGCAAGAGGCTGGTGCGCCGCACAGCCTGGTTTCTGGTGGGCGCGATTATTTTCGTGCCGGCCAGCCAGGCGTTTCCGCCGCTGGAAGAGGACGGCATCCTAATTTTCGTGGGTGTTCTGTTTTTCCTGGTCCTCGGTCTGGGCTTATGGATAGTAAATCGCGCCCGCAGAGGCCAGGATATCGAGATCATCAAGCGCGTCTACTTCGGCCTGCTGCCCGTGCCCTGGATTCTGGCCGGGCTGCTTTTCATCAACGGCAAATTCGATACGGCTCCGCCTCAGCGCGAACCGGCCTCGGTGGTCGGAAAATTCAGCATGCCCGGATTCTTGCGTACCCAGCGGCTGGTGGTTACCTCCTGGCGCGAAGGCCGGGCCATCGAACGGCTGGAAGTGAGCCGCGACGATTACGGGCGCTTCCGCCCGGGCGACTCCGTGATTGTGGAAGTGCAATCGGGGATTGTCGGGATTCCCTGGGTCTACGCCGTATATCGTCCCTAACTTTTGCTCCTCTGAGCTTTCCTCACCGAACGATGTACCGCAGATCCATCGGATGTGGCAACTGCACGTCGAAGTCGTGTTTTTCCGCCTCCAGCCGAAATGCAACGCGATAAGCCAAGCCCACGTCTTTAATCACCCAGTCGGTGGCGGCTAGCGGCTCGGCGGGACGGTCCGCCGGATCCCAGAGAAGGTCCGAGCCCTTGTGCTCCACCTTGGCGGGCGCCAGCTCAAAAATTTTATGGTCGTGGATTTCAATCAGCAGGAACCGGTTGCCCATGGCCAGCAACAGCGGATCGCCCTTCTTGCTTTCCTCATAGACGTTCCAATTCTTCACGGGCTGGTCGTCCACGCGCAGCAGGGCTTGCTCGATAGGCTTCCACGCGACTTCTTTATCTCCGGCGCGAGCCGGCCCCATGATCGGCGCCACCGCCAAAACGACGGCTAATGGGACGACATAGCCTGATAGCCGTCTCTTCAACCCTTGTGAGAACCCCGTCCCCCATTCACTGCTGTTCACCGCGCCGCCCTCGAGCCACCCTTGAGGAGCCCCCGTGGCGATAGATGATAGGCCTCGCCACGCATGCCTACACACGAATTTCGGAAAATGATTTGTCCAGCACGCGAACCGCTTCGTCCACGTCAGCCTTGGAGATATTCAACATGGGCGAAAGGCGGACGACGTTGCCGTAAAGGCCGCCCTTGCCAATCAGCAAGCCGTCTTCGCGGGTGCGTTCGAGCAGCCGCGTGGTGGCCTCGGGCGCCGGTTCTTTCGTGCCTCGATCCTTCACCAATTCGATCCCCTGCATCAGCCCTTTGCCGCGGACCTCGCCGATCAGCGCATGCTTCTCCTGCAACTCGTCTAACTTCTCGCGGAAATAGCTCCCCACCGATGCGGCGTTTTCGCGCAAATTTTCCTCTTCGATCACTTCGATTGTCGCGCGCGCCGCTACGCTGGTCACGGGATTGCCGCCGAAGGTGGAGATGGTCATGCCGCGATAGGACCCGGCAAGCTCGCTCGTCGTCACCGTCGCGCCCACGGGCACTCCATTGCCCATGCCCTTGGCGCAGGTGATGACGTCGGGGACCACCTCCCAATGCTCGATGCCAAACCAATGTTTGCCGGTGCGGCCAAAGCCTGTTTGCACTTCGTCCGAAATAAAAAGTCCGCCGTATTTTTTCACCGTGCTGAACACGATTTTGAAGTACTCGGGTGGCGGGGTGATGAATCCCCCCACGCCCTGAATGGGTTCGGCCATAAAGGCCGCGATGTGCCCGCTGGTCCCGGTCTGAATTAAATTTTCCACGTCCTTCGCGCAAGCCACGCCGCAATCGGGATATTTAAGGTCTAGCGGGCAGCGGTAGCAATAAGGATTGATCGCATGGGCCACGCCAACGCTGATCACCCCTCCGGCCCGCCACGTACTTTGCCCCGTGACGGATCTGGCCAGCGCCGAAGCCCCGGAATAGCCGTGCCTCAGCCCAATAATGTCGAACGATCCCGTAGCCATGCGCGCCAGCAGTAGCGCGGCTTCATTCGCTTCCGTGCCCGAATTGCTGAAGAAGCTTTTCTGCAGCTTGCCGGGCGCGATCTGGGCGATCTTCTCCGCCAGGTCCACCATGGGCTCGGTCGGATACAGAGTAGACATGTGCTGCAGCCGGTCGACCTGCGCCTTGATTTTGGAAGTGACCTTGGGATTGGTGTGCCCTACGGAAATCGTCAGAATGCCGCCGAAAAAGTCCAGGTATTTGCGCCCTTCCAGGTCCCAGACGTATTGCATCCGCGCGCGATCGGCCACCAGCGGGTGCTCGTAAAAATTGGCCACCGCCGGCCATATGTACTCCCGATGTTTGCGAACCACCTCTTCGCTCTTTGTCGCCTCGATTTGGGTTTTCGTTTCCATGAGCACCAGCTCAGGTATTTGCAGAAAATTCTCGGCCAAACGGTGCCAAACAATGCCCAACAAAAGAAGACTGCCGCATCGAGTGTACTCCGCACCTGCAGGCCCGACAATACAGCATGAAAAGCCTGCGCAGTGAGGGATGCCGGGCATAGTTCCACAAAATGTCGTATGCTAGACTTCAGTATCGGTGCCAGGGGACCAGATGTGGGTGGCTAGAAGCCATCTCATAAATGCCTCAGGAGGATGACGGCACAAGCCAGCTGCACCATCCCGAGGAAATTGTCTGGGTAGTATTCCCAACGGATGACGACACGTCGAAAGTTATGAAGCCAAGCGAACAGACGCTCGATCTTCCAGCGACGCCGGTAGCGGCGCAGCACGCGGCCATCCTGTGTAGCTTTGCGGCTGCGCGTGGAATTGTGCGGCGCGACCAACTGCACGCCGAAGCGCTCGCGAATCCGTGCATCCAGCGGGTCACTGTCGTAGGCGCGGTCGCCGATCAGTCGCTCAGGAGTTTCGGCGAGGAATCGCTGCTCGAATGTGACTTCGACGAGCTTTGTTTCATGCGGCGAAGCGCTGGCCACGTGCACGGCGAGAGGAAGACCATGGCCGTCGCTGATCGCCATGATTTTGCTGCCTTTGCCGCGGCGAGTAGGGCCGACAGCAGAGCCCCCTTTTTCGCCGAACTGAAGCTGGCGTCGATGAACGATTCGCTCAAATCCAGCTTCCCGCGGTCGCGCAAATCTTCGGCCAGTTTCTGCAGCAGCTTGGTCAGCAGTCCCGAGCGCTGCCACTGCTGGAAGCGGCGATGACAGGTCTGATAGGGAGGATAACGACGCGGCAGATCGTGCCAGGGAGCGCCAGTGCGCAAAACCCAGAAGACGCCGTTCAGAACCGCTCGCGTATCTTGCCACGGTCGGCCTCGCCCATCGTCCCGTCGTTTCGGACGAAACAGCGGTTCCAGCAACGCCCACTGGGCGTCGGTGAGGTCCATGCTCTCGATTTACGTCACTCACAATAAGTTGCAACCGTTCAATGGCCTGAAAGTGTTTATGAGATAACTTCTAGCCTCTTCCCTGCGGGTCCTTCCGCGTTGGCCTTGAATTTCCGAGCCGCCCGGCATGTTTATGACCAAGCACGATCGCAAGTCGCCGAGTCAGGATATATTCGCCACCTTTCCGAGAGGCCTCGCCCTGCTTGAGCTGGCTAATCCGAACGATGTCTCCACTTGGCGCCTGCTGGAGATCAATGCTTTGGCCTCCACTCTCGTGCCGCCCTCGATTGAGACCTTCCTCTCCGGCAAGCTTCTGCGCTTGGTTCCGATCGTGGATCTTCCCGCTCTCTATCGTGAAGTCCTCTTCACGCGCCGCCCCCGCATGATCGGGATGGTCGAGCGCCACGAGACACCTCCCTCCCGGATGACCATCGGCCCTCAGCACCAAGGTACGGGGCCTCAAGGTACGGGGCCTCAAGGTATGGGACCCGGAAGTGCGGGACCCGGAAGTAAGGGGATCGACCGGCTTTACGTGCTGCACGCATTCCCAGCGGGTCTGCGCTGTGTCGGCATCTTTTTTGAAGCCGCTTACCCGTTTGTCGATGGAAGAGGCGGGCGCGCCGAAATGGAACGGCAACTATCCCTTACCTGCGAATTTCTCGGAGCCATACTCTGGAGGGCCGAACCCGAGACGCTCACATTCACCTACGTCAGTCCGCGCGCGCAAGCCCTGCTGGGATACTGGCTGGAACGTTGGACGGGCGAGACAAACTTCTGGAAGAAGCATCTTTTTCCCGACGACCGCGAACTCGTCGCCGCCGCCTGCCAACTGGTTGTGCGAGAGCGCAAAAGAGAGGATTTCGAATTCCGCATGGTCGGCGTCCACGGCCAGATCCTCTGGTTTCATGCGGCTGTCGAGCTCATCGAACACCCCGGCCGAAAGCCAGAACTGGGCGGCGTGATGAACGACATTACCAGCCTCAAGCGCGCCGAGGAACGCGTTCGCGCCCTCTCTTCCCGCCTGATGCGCTTGCAGGATGACGAGCGCCGCCATATCAGCCGCGAACTCCACGATAGCCTGGGCCAATATCTCACCAGCATGAAAATTAACTTCGATATCTTGAAGCGCGAAAGCGGGTTGTTGGGCGAGCAGCACCGCACTCTGCTGGTCGAGAGCGCCGAAACGCTTGAAAAATGCGTGCAAGAGGTGCGCTCGGTCTCCTATCTTCTTCATCCGCCGCTCCTCGATGAACTCGGTCTCTTGGCGGCTTTGCGCTGGTTCACCGCGGGATTTTCCGAGCGCAGTGGAATTGCCGTCAGCCTCGATACCCCGGATGAGTTCAGCCGCCTGCCCGCGGAAATGGAGCTGGCTCTGTTTCGCGTCGTGCAGGAATCTCTCACCAATATCCAGCGCCATTCCCGGAGCGATATGGCTTGGGTCACTCTCGCGGAACATAAAGAGAGCGCCGAGATCCGCATCGTCGATCGCGGCGTGGGCGTGCCTCCTGAAGTCATCGACCGCATCAAGCAGGGCAAGGCGCTCCAAGGTATCGGTCTTCGCGGAATGTACGAACGCGTGCGCGAATTGGGCGGCCAGCTCGAAATTCAATCCAGCGCTCTGGGCACGGCCCTATCCGCGCTCCTTCCTCTAAAGCTTGCCGGACGTCAACGCGAGGGGGACGAGCGCAAGTCGAGGCTGGCTGGCAAACGGATGGCCCGCAGGGAGATCTCAGACGTTCGCATTGAAAGTGTGGCCGCCGAAAGGACTGGCGTGAGGGGAAATCCCGCGGCAGGAGACCCGAACCTTAAGCGCGCCTCGGCGGCCGAGCGCCGCCGTGCTTCTCGGAGGTAAGCGTGAAGCAAAAGCAGCCGGGCAAAACCGAGGCCCGCGAATCCTCAAAGCCAATCACCATGAAGCCCAGCCGCGAGGAACGGCCGGCGCAACCGGACGATGTGCCCGTTGTCGCCATCGGAGCTTCGGCCGGCGGCCTGGAAGCCTTCACGGAACTGCTCTCCCATCTCCCTACCGACACTGGAATGGGATTCGTCCTCGTTCAGCATCTCGATCCCAAGCACGAAAGCATGCTCACCGAGCTGATCTCCCGCTCCACAACCATGCCCGTCGTCGAAGTGCAGGATGGCATGCGGGTCCAGGCCAATCACGTCTACGTCATTCCGCCCAATGCCACCATGACCATTCAGGACCATACCCTGCACCTCACCGCGCGCGAGGTGCGCGGCCAGCATCTCTCCGTCGATTTCTTCATGCGCGCCCTGGCCGAATCCCAAGGCACGAACTCCATCGGCGTGGTTCTCTCCGGCGCCGGCAGCGACGGCAGTCTCGGTTTGGCCGAGATCCAGGCCCAGGGCGGCGTTACCTTCGCCCAGGATGAAACGACCGCGAAGTACGACGGCATGCCCCGCAGCGCCATCGCCTTAGGCTGCGTCGATTTCGTATTGCCGCCCGCAGAGATCGCCCGCGAATTGGCCCGCATCGCCCATCATCCCTATGTCGCTCCGCGCAAAGCCGCGGCCGTTCTTGTCCCCGAACAGGATTCCAGCCTGAACACGATTTTCCAGTTGATCCGCAAGAGCACCGGCGTGGACTTCACCCACTACCGCCATACCACCATTCGCCGCCGCATCCAGCGGCGCATGATCGTGCACAAGATCGATAGCCTCCCGCGCTACGTCAAGTATGTCCAGCAGAACCCGGCTGAGCTGAAAGCCCTTTACCAGGACATGCTCATCAACGTCACCAGCTTTTTCCGTAACCCGGCCGTGTTCGATGCCTTGAAGTCCCGTATCTTCCCCGCCATCCTCAAGCACCATTCCGAAGCTGAGCCCATCCGCATTTGGGTCCCGGGCTGTTCCTCCGGCGAAGAGACCTACTCGGTGGCCATCGCTTTGCTCGAATTCCTGAGCGACCGTGGCGCTGCGGCCATGCCCTTGCAGATCTTCGGATCGGACGTCAGCGAAAACAGTATCGACAAGGCCCGCAACGGCCTGTATCCCGAAAATATTCAGGGCGACGTCTCGCCCGACCGCCTGCGCCGCTTTTTCCTGAAGGTCGAGGGCGGCTACCGCATCAATAAGAACGTCCGCGATATCTGCATCTTCGCCCAGCAATCTGCTTGTCGATCCGCCTTTCTCCAAAATGGACTTGATCACCTGCCGCAACGTGCTGATCTATTTAGAATCCCCGCTGCAAAAGAACGTCATCTCCCTTTTTCATTACGCTCTCAAGCCTCAGGGATTTCTCGTGCTGGGCAATAACGAATCCGTGGGCACGCTCGGCAATCTCTTCTCGCTGGATGATCGAGTCAACAAGATCTATAGCAAACGTTCCACCGCCATCCGCCAGCCGGTCGCATTCTCCACCCGGCGTCAGTTCTCCAGGGGTGAGTCGGCCGCTGGGCCCCGGCCTCACGCCGTGCACTCCCAGGAGCCCTCCTGGAACGCCGCCGAGGCCCAGAAGGAATTCGACCGCCGCCTGCTCCAGCAGTACGCGCCTGCCGCCGTTTTCGTCGATGAAGCCCTTGAGATCGTTCACTCCCGCGGTGACATGGATCGCTATCTCAAGCTCTCCTCTGGCCGCGCCACTCTCAGCATTTTGAAGATGGCCCGCGAAGGATTGCTGCTCGAGCTGCGCAATGCGGTCGCGCGCGCCAAGAAAGACAACATTACGGTTCGCCGCGAACACGTCGAGGTCAAGGCCGACCACACCGTGCGCGACGTCACCTTCGAGGTCATTCCCCTGCGTGTCTCCAATTCCCGCGAGCCTTACCTCATGATTGTCTTCGAGGAACCCCGCGCGGAACGCGTGCATCGTCTCGCCCGCAAGGGCCGCGCTGCGGCTGTGCGCAAGGAGACCCATTCCAAGCGCTTCCTCAAAGTGCAGCAGGAGTTGGCCTCCACCACCGAGTATCTGCATACCGTCATCGAAAATCAGGAAGCTACCAACGAGGAGTTGCAGTCTGCCAACGAAGAGATTCTCTCCAGCAATGAGGAACTCCAGAGCACCAATGAAGAGTTGGAGACTGCCAAGGAAGAGCTGCAGTCCGCCAACGAAGAGTTGACCACGGTGAACGACGAACTGCGCAGCCGCAACCAGGAGATCACCCTGGCCAATAACGATCTCCAGAACCTGCTCGCCAGCATCGATGTCGCCATCGTCATGCTCGGCAACGATCTGGCCATTCGCCGGTTCACCCCCGAGGCCCAGAAAATCCTGGGTTTGGTTCCCACCGACATCGGGAGGCCATTTGAGAACATTAACGCCGGTCTCGATATGCCCGATCTTCAGCAGGTCGTCCGTGGGGTAATTTCCAATTTCATACCCGTCGAACGCGCGGTGGTCGGGCGATCGGGCAAGCCCTACCTCTTGCGTCTCACGCCCTATCGCACCAGCGATAACAAAGTCGAAGGTGTCGTGCTCACCATGACCCTCGCCATGACGCTGGTGGAACAAGGTGCAGCGGCCCTTTCGGCTGAATGTGGCTCCGAAATGATGTTGCTGCTCGATTCCGACTTGCAGATCAAGGCCGCCACTCCTTCGTTCTACCGCGCGTTTCAACTCAGCCCGGAATCCGTGCGCAACCGGCCCTTCGATCGTCTGGACCACGTCCTGGCCGGCCATCCGGAGTTCCAAGGCGCTTTGCAGAAGGCTCAGCGCGGAAGTGCCGCCATTGCTCCATTTACGGTTGAGTTGAAGGCCGATGGAAATGCTCCCAGGAAATTCCAGTGCACCATCGAGCGCATTGCCCTGCCCGGCGGCGCCACCGTGATCCTGCTCTCCTTCAAGGCGCCGGTTACAGCCGCCGCGAGCTTGCAAGCCAAGGCGCAGGACTGAACGTCCCCGACGGCAATCTCCGAATGCCCGCGCTGTCAAGCCCACTTTATGTGAAGGAAATTTGACGGCAGTTCTGCGCTGGTCTTTCTGAGGGAAGCTTGTAGCTCAGGTCGTCCGGCAATGTGCGTCGGGAGCCTGTAGCTCAGGTCGCGCCTGCGCCTTTCGCAGGCGAGACCTGAGGCCTTTGCCTCTTTGCGACCCGGATGGTTTGCGATATCTCTCGTCGCTTTGTGCTCACGGGCGAACGCCCTTGTAGCCCAGGGCGCGGCGCTGTCCAGCCGGACCTGGGCTTTTGCACCGCGTCATGCCGCGCAACGCCTTCCTACCACAAACCAAGTGTCTTTCTGAGCGAAGTGGCTGTGACCATTTTTGTGGGTCTCGCGGCGGTTTCAAACCGCGCCGCTGCATCGATGGATTCCCGCCGAGTGAGCCTGATTTCGCTGCGCTGCCGGGGCCGTTGGCGGGCCTAAATCGCGTATGCTAGACTCGCTTTCGACGAGCCCGTAGCTCAACTGGATAGAGCGTCGGCCTACGAAGCCGAAGGTTGGAGGTTCAAGCCCTCTCGGGCTCGCCACTGCAAAGCCTATTTGTCACAAGGGATTACGCGGCCTGGGAAGCTCAGGCAGTTACTTCTTCGCTAAATCGCGGATATACGCGACCAGGTCCTTGATCTGCGGCTCCTTCAGGCTGTTGCCATAAGGGGGCATTTTTTTCCGCCCCTTCGTGATGACGTCGGTGAGCTCTGCGTCCGTCTCTTTCGCCACTTCCGGCGAAGCGAAATCACGAACCCCCATACTTTTGCCCGCGGGTGTGGCCCCTTTCCCGTCCGCTCCATGGCAAGCCGCGCACTTCGTCTTGTAAACTCCTGCCGCATCCTGCGCGCTGGCGGTCGCGGCGGAAAGCGCGATGCCGGCAAAAACGAGAAGAAAGACAGCAAAAAGGTGCGAACGAGAGCCATTCTTTGAGACGTTCATCTTGACCTCCAGCCGAACATAAATCACCGCGTTCGGCACAAGTATGCGCTAGGCCGACTCAAAATGAGTATCGAAAAGAAAACGTGGCGTTGCTTCCGTTAAAGTTCTGGAGTGGTATCGGAGCCAGCCCAAATGGGCTGGTATTCCCTTGCTGATCGAATCCGTAATAGTTCCAGCCGATCTTGTAGGCCAAGCCACGGTAAATATCGATCGCGATCGTAACGTAGGGCGTTACGTAGTTGTAGTCAAGCGTACCCGTGGGCGCGAGCGGATTCAGAAACGTGGTATTTCCCCGGATGATGCTGCCCGCATAACCGAGCGTCGTCGTGACTCGCGGAACCGGTTTCCACATCAGGCTGGCGTGAGCGAAATGATCGTTGCTGTTATACGTTGACAGAGTTCCCAATCCCGCCGCCCCCACAGACGCGCCCGGAATCGGGCAGGCCGTTGTCGCTACCCCGGGCGGCGACGTGCTTACCGGCAGAGTTGCCGGCGAGCCCGTCGGATTCGTATAGGTGACGGAGTAGTTGAAGCAGATCTCCGACTGCGTGTAAACGTTCCAGTAGTTGTACCCAAAGCCGATGGCCAGGCGCGGGCTGGGCGCCAGCATGGCCGCAAAACTGTACATGCGGTCGTGCTCCAGGTTGGCCACAAAGGCCACGTCGTTGCGGTTTTCATTGATGTCCACGGCGCCATCCAGAGTGGCCCACAGCTTGGGCTTGTACGTCGTATGTATTTTATAGTTCTGCGTCTGCCGCGGATCGATGCGCGTAAAGGAATTGCTGTTGTAGCCGAAAACAAAATCTCCCGTGATGCTCAGCGCGTCCACCGGCCGGCCGCTGAACCCTGCTACAACCGCGTTCTCTCCGATGTTGGTGACCACGAATGCCGTGTTGTTGCCTGCCTCGGGAACCAGATTCGTGGTAGAACCTTCCGTAACCGAGCCATCCGGATTGAGCGCGCAACCCGCCGGCAAGGCGCCTCCCACCAGGGCGCAGTCTCCGCGCGCGGCAAGAAAATCGTTGGCCACAGACGCGCCCGTGCCTCCCGGGAAATACGTCTCGCCCGTGTCGAACGTGGCGCTGAACTGCGAGATCGAACGAGCCGTGTAAAGGTAGCCCAGCCGGCCGGTCCAGCGTTTCGTGAAATCGTACTCCAGCTCGAGCTTGTTCGATTTCAAATCCTGTCCCAAAAACTGGTAGCTCAGTTCGTTGGTTACATCGGCTCCGGAACTGCTCGTGTGCACCGGGCAGCCCGCCTGGGTGTAGGGCGCCGGACACAGCGTCGCGAACGTGGACGCCGCCGTCGGCGGCAACCTGGTTGAATAGCGAGAATGGCGAGCCCAAGCCGATCGTCCCGGTACCGGCGGCGCCGAAGATATTCGTTTCGTAGGTCGCCCACATGCCGGGAACGCGCCAATTGTCGAACCGGAACATGTCCTCGATGCGCAACTTGCTCGTCACCGCATACACTCCGGACCAATCCGCATTCACCGAAACGCGCTTGGCCTCGGCCGGACCCGATGTCGTGCTCTCCAGCGTGGAGCTGCGCGTCACCAGCCCATTGAGAATCTCGTCGAAGTTGGGGATTTTGTTGTCCGAGCTGCTGTAGCCGAATGCGCCGGTCATCTCGAAATTCTTGAAATAGTTCGATTGGAAGCGGAGCCTTTCCGTGGGCACCTGATCCCGCGGCTGGCCTACCTGGCTGTAGCTCAGGAATCCGTTGCAACTGGAGTTCGCCGTGGGCGGCGTCGTCGCGGCGTTGGTGATAGGGGCCGTCGCCGTCGCCGCGCAGGGCAAGGCTTCCGCCGGCGTCAACGTGCTCCACACGATCCCCAGGTCTACCGGCGTGCCGTTCGCCAGCTGATAGCCGTAGTTCTGCTGCGTCGCCGTCGGGCTCTCCAGGACGCTATTGTCTTGTTTGAAGTCGGTGAAGAACTGATCGTAGGAGATCGTGGTTCGCGGAAGCACGCGAAAATCTACCCCGGCGTGATACGCGTTCGTCGTATAGCTGTATGTTTCCGGGAAATCCGGTACGGTGCCGCTGTCCGTGGTGAAAAAGCCGGGCCCTTCGTCGCGGTCATGCGAAAAGCCCAGCCGGAAGCGCACTCGGGATTGCGGCAAGAGCGTCACATCGTAATCTTGCATCCGCCGCACCAAATCGTACGCGTGAGCGGAATTCGCCTGCGGCACGGCGAGGTTGGAGCAGTAGCCCGGAACCCCCGGATGCAATGCGGAAGGCGGGCTGACGATGCAACCGGCCGTCTGCGATCCGAGAGGGCTTGGCGCCGCCGGATTGAGCGGGTTGGCCCACAGATTGTAGTCCCAGAAATTCTTGTCCCGCCGGAACATCCCGTCGAAGTTGTACCACTTGTTTTTGTCCACGTGCAGCCGCGAAACGTCGTTCGGATCGCCGCCGTAACCAAAATTAGTGAACGTCAGCGTGTCGAACAAAAGCCCTTGATGATTCAATGAGCTCATGTTCAGCGTGTAATCGAATAGGCGCACCCCGGACCCCAGATTGACAAACGTGTCGTAGGTATCCTGGTTTCCACTTACCTCGTTCAGGCGGTATCCAAACTCGATCGTCTCTTGAATGTTGTAATTGCCGGCGTCCTTCCCCTGTTCGGCCGGAGTGTTTTGGGCCCGGCCGGCTGGCGCGAGCAATAAGCAGGAGACGACAGCCAATCCGATAACTGGCCAGCGGCGATCCCTGGTCTTCCCGCTCTTTGCCGGCCGGCCACCAGGGGGCGGCTCCTCTGAACTCGATTGCCTTCGCATAGTGAAATCCCAGGTTTTCATCGAGTTCCTCATTTGAAAAAGAAAGGACTGAAATTCGAGCCGTGCGCCGCCACGTGGCACAGCGTGCACGATTGAAAGAAGCTGGCCTGATTGTGGAACGACGGCGCTCCCGGCGCGCTGCTGAAGCTCGATGTCGTATGGCACTGCAGGCAGAGCAGATTGACGTTGCTCACCTTCAGCATGTGCGGGTTCGGCCCGCCGTGCACCGTGTGGCACGATACGCAGCCATCCACCTTCACCGGGGCATGTTCGTAGACGAACGGGCCTTGCTTATCGGTGTGGCACTTGAAGCAAACCGCGTCTTGGGTCGAAGCCAGGCGCACCTGTTTGGATAGTTCCGACCCGTGCACGTTGTGGCAATCGCTGCATTGGATCAGCCCTTCGTTGACGCGATGGTGGAAGGGCATCTCGAATTGCGATTCTTGCTGCAGATGACAGCTGTAGCAAAGCTCGGGCTGCGCTTTCACCAGCAGGTACTGGCGCGTCTCGGCGTGATGCGGAGAATGGCAGGAGATGCAGCTCACGTCATTCTTGGTGTGCTCCGAATTGAGGGCGTTCATATGTTGGTCGCCCCCCGCGTGGCAGGTCATGCAGCGGTCGGTGATCTCTTTGGTCGAGGCGTCCTTGAACGTGAATATTTTGGTGACGTCCCCGCCGCCTTCCACGTGCGCCGAGCCCGGCCCGTGGCAGCCTTCGCATCCCTGATGCGACGGACCGCCCTTGGTGTCGAGCGTCGTTTTCCAATGCGGCGTCTTCTCCCAGCCGTTGTAAATATCCTCGTGACAAGTCTTGCAGGTTTCGCTGCCCAGATATTGCGCGTCGGGCGGAGGCTGCGACGTGGACTTGTCCGCCGCAGTTTTTGCCGTGGATTTCGAAGTTTTTTGTTTTGCCTGCCCGTGGACAGCACTCTGAAATGCGAATAGGAAGGCGAGAGCCGCGATCCACGTGAACCCAAACCCCTTGCCTTTTGTCATTCCGCGTCCCCGAGCCGCGCTTGATTTGAGCCAAAGCAAAGAAAAAGTCCCATCTCTTGTACAACGGCTCCGAACCTTGCTATGTGATCTAGATCAAAAATTTTGAGGTTTTGTACCCTGCTAGTAACTGTTTCGCTTCGTTACAGCGATCCACGGATAGGCGAATCCTCGAACAAGACCTTGCGGGCGCCGCACTATCGCTCGGCTGGATCTTTGAAATTCCGCCGGTTGTGCGGCGGCAGGCTAACCGGCGTTGACGTCAGGCTCGCGCTTGCCGGGCGGCTCATCTACAGGCTCGATTTTCTCCTGCTTGGTCGCGGGAAGCACTTTGGGGCCGCGCGGGTTCCGAACGCGGTCCATAGGATAAACGTCAGGGTCGAATATGACCGCGTACATGTGCCAGATGAGAATCGCCACGGTCGCCAATATAGCTTCGTAGTAATGGACGGTCGTAGCCGCATCCAACACCCAGTTCGGGAAATAGCGCAGCGCCAGCGTGTTAAACCATAAGAGCAGCCCCGTGGCGGCCATGACTCCGGTGCCCCACATGAAAGCCCAATACTCCACCTTCTGCACGTAGTTAAATTCCCCGAAAAGAGGCCGCGTCTGGGAATACCCCAGGTTGTAGCTCAGCATGTTCCGCAGGTCGCCCAAGTCCCGCAGGCCCGGAAGCATGTGCCCCATGATCTGGCGCGCCTTCTTGTTGAGAACTAGATGCGTGAGGTGGTAACCCAGCGCTGCCAGCAGCACCACCGCGGCCACTCGATGGATTGTCCCCCGCAGCGCGAAGCGCCCTTCCCACAAAAGCAACGGGCGTACGAGCGGCGATTCCGGAAACTTCAAAGCAAATCCTGTGATCACCAGCACGGGAAAACTGATCACCACGAGCCAGTGCGCGATGCGGAAATGCCGATTCAGCCGATAATCCGCTTCCTCGGGACTGATCGCTCTTTCTTTGCCGGATGACTTCCGAATCAAGTCAGCCAGGTCGTGGAACAACATGAAAGCGATCGCCAGCGGGATCGCCAGGAGGTAGAAGCTCCGGATGAATCGCACCACCGGATGCTCGCTGCGCGACTCCGGCAGGATGTGCACCGGCCCGATTGCAAATCGCTGGCCCGCGCCCGCATGGCAAGCGCCACAAGTATTAGCCAAGTTTGCCGGATTGACGGTCGACCGAGGATCACTCGAGGGGAAAATATTATGTACTCCGTGGCACGACGCGCAGTTTGCCACGGCCTGTGAGCCCGCGCGCTCAGCCAAACCGTGAAAGCTGTCGGCAAACGTCGGCACTCGGTCTGACGGCAGGTTGTAACGCGCCTCAATTCTTGCGTCCCCGTGGCAGCGGCCACAGACGGCGGTTGACACGTTCACCGGGCTCACTGGCGATGCCGCCTCGTTCGGCGCCAGAATGACGTGTTCGCCGTGGCAATCGGTGCACACCGGAGCGTCTTTTGCTCCCTTGGCCACCGCTTGCCCGTGCACGCTCTGCCCATAAACCTGGGCAATCGCGCTGTGACACGTGCCGCACGTCGCCGGCACGTTCCAGTGATTCACTTTCGAGCGCGCGTCGCGCGCCGCATAAATTTCGTGGCTTCCGTGACAATCCGAACAACTGGCCGCGTCGGCGTTGCCCGCCGCGACCGCCCGGCCATGCACGCTCAACTTGTAGGATTCCACCGGATGTGCAAATGGAATCTGGTGGCTGGCCAGGAACGCGGGGTTGGAATGGCACGAAGCGCACGTATCCGGGAGGTTCTTTTTCGCTACCGGCGACTGGGGGTCCTGCGCGGCCAGCAGTTTGTGGACCGGACCATGGCACGTCTGGCACGTGGGGGCCTGCGCGTCGCCGTTCTTGGCCGCCACGCCGTGGGCGCTCGAGAGAAAGCCCTTCACTTCATTGCCGTGGCATTCGGCGCATTTGGCGGGAACCAGCGCGGCCGCGGGCTGCGCGTTATGGGCCGGACCATGGCAACTGGTGCATGCATCCGCGCCCGCGCCCAGCAGCGCGTGCACGCTCTTCGGCAGATCGACGGCCTCATCGGCGTGGCACGTCGTGCAATTCACTTTCGCAATTCGCGCCGGATGCGGAAATTGTTTGACGTCGGTATGGCAATCCGTGCAACCGACAACCGCGTGAACGCTCTCCTTGTGCTTGGCCTCGTCTACGAAAACGCTTCGGCCGGTTGCCGACTGAAGATCCTTTTGCCCGTGGCACGCCATGCAATCCGCGTCAGGATTGCCCGAACCTTTGGTCTGGGCATGAGTTACCAGAACGAAGGGATTCATTACAACTAAGGCGCATACGAGCAGCGTCCAGCCCCACACCGCGCGAAGTCCACGGCGGGCCAATTCGCCCCGAGGCGGCCTAATTGATGCCCAAATCCGCGAGGATCTTTGGATTCTTCTCCTCCACCGCAAGCAAGCTGTGGCAGGTCTCACAGTCGTTGGGGATCGTGCGGCCGTCCGCGCTCGTGTGGCTTCCGTCATGGCACCGGAAGCATCCGGGAAAATCCGTGTGTCCAAGGTTGTTGGGATACGTGCCCCAGGTGACGTTCATCGCCGGAAACACGTTGCGAAGATACACGGCCTGCACTCCCTTGATCGACGCTTCCACTAAAGAGCGCTTGTCGCGATACACCTCGGGATACGACCCCCGATAAAACTCTTCCAGGCTGGCCGAAATTTGGCTGGCGGCCGTATCGCGATCTGGATAATTCGCCTTCAGCACGGAAACTGCCTGCTTGCGGATATACGGCAAATCCGCGCTGATGCCTCCCTCCGCAATCGCCTGATCCAGGGCCCGCTCGGGCATTTGGAAGGTGTGCGTCGGCCGGTTGTGACACTCGATGCAATCCATCGTCACGTGCTCGCCGGCGGCAAGTTGGGCGGGCGTAAGCTTGTCGTCGGACTTGAACACCACGCGCTTGCCCGATTCGTCCGTATAACTGACTTGAACGATATTCTGGTGCTGCCGGTCGGTGGAGATGTATTCGATGGGCGCTTTCAGATCCAGATGATGGCCGTGAATGCCTGGCGCGCCGCTGAAGGTGCGGCCGCCGATTTTCAGCAGCAGCACCGTCGTCTCCTCGGTATTCTTTTCGTCCTCCGAAAATTTCCGGATCACATCGAGTTTATTGCCCGTGTAGACCTGCGGCCAATGGCACTGCTCGCAGGTTTCGCGCGACGGCCGCAAATTCTCCACGGGCGTCGGTATCGGGCGCTCGTACTTGTGAAAGGCCACCGCGTACACCTGGCGCAGTCCCGACACCTTGGACCGCACAAACCAGTTTGCGCCTGGCCCGATGTGGCATTGCACGCACTCCACCCGCTGGTGCGGAGAATTCTGATAAGCGGTGAATTCCGGCTGCATCACCGTGTGGCACGTTTGCCCGCAGAACTTCGCCGAATCCATGTACTCGACGCCGCGATAGGAACCAATGCTGAAAATAATCACATTCGCCATCGTCAGTCCGGCCACCCATAGGACGGCCTGTCGTACGGACGACACCGAGAAGTCGATTCGCGGGTATTGCTCGGGCAATTGCCCCCGCCGACGGAGTTCGTAACGCCGCCACAACGCTCCCCCGAGCATCAGCAGCAGCCCGATTACAAATATCCCGGGTAGTACCAGGAAGAAAATCAGCCCGATATAGGGTGGAACCGTGGCGCCCACTGCCAGATCGAATAGCCAGAAACCAATGAGAGTGATTGCCGAACTCGTGGTGAGAACCGCCCCGGCCAGGGTTACGGGACTCCGGCCAAGATAAGCTGCCAGACGAAGCCATGACTCGATTCGTTCGCGAAGACTCATCTTCAGAGAAGGGGACGAGAACTGCAGGCGACGAAAACCATCAGATGCCGCATCGCCGCGCTGCAACGATAGCATCCTTTACGAACGGGCGGCCCTACGATTTTGAGGTTCGAGTGACGAACTGTGATCTGCGCCATTTTGGATCATCAAATGAGAGCGTGTGCTTGGGAGGCCCACGCGCTTACTGCTCCCTGCACGCAGGTAGGTCTTATCGGGATTTCTTCTCGCCTTGCTCACACGCCCCTTCTCTCACGCGATTGACTCCTGCTATCCTGTGGGTAGCCCGCCCTGGAGAGACTCCACATGAAAATCAACGTCACTTGGGCAGACATAAAGAACGGGAAATCCGGCAAGCCCACCGAGTGTATGGTGGCGCTCGCCTTGAAGCGGCAGTTAGGCGTCTCCTACGCCAGCGTCGGCTATCGCGATGCCGGCGTCTCCATCGACGGTCAATTTACGAAGATCTATTTGCCGGTGAGAGTCCAAAGGAAAATCCGAAGCTGGGACGTGCTCCATTTCGCGATTCCATTCAGCTTCGAGCTTGTATTCTCGGGATTTCTGTCGAGGCCGGCGATCGCAGGGGCTCCAAACAAGGACCGCCCCGCTCTCGGCTTCGGTTCAGGTCTGCCTGAGCCGGTCTGGTAGCGTCGCGCCAGTCGGTTATCGCGGCGAATGCGCGAGCGAAGCTCTGGCCATCTCTTGCTCTACGGCGGCGAGCACTTGATCGACGCTGATCGAGAGCATCTCGGACGAATAGGCGCGTCCCCGCTCATAGTCTCCGCGCTGGTAATTACGTGGCTCCGCCGAATAATTCTGGATCACCACGCCGCCGGGTAACGGCCCGTTCCGGCCGGGGTTGGTCGGGCCGAATAGCGCCACAACGTGTGTCCCGACTGCCGCCGCCAGATGGAGCGGCCCCGTATCTCCGCCCACCGCCACCAGCGCCTCCGCCATTAGCGCTACGAGTTCCGGCAGCGCCGCGCAATAGACGCTGGGCTGCGCCGGCAGCGCGTTGCCCAACACCGCTTCGCCGAGTTCTTCTTCTCCGGGAGCGATATTGATTACCGAACGTATCCCGTGGCGCCGCCATACCTCGGCGCAGATCGCACCGAAGCGCTCCGGCGGCCAGCATTTCGATTTCCAGCCTCCGCCCGGGCTCACCACGATGTACTCTTCTCCCTCGCGCCGAAGCTTCTCGCGAATCCGCCCGGCTTCCTCCTTCGGCACTTCAATGGGGAATTGCATCTCCGCCGGCATTTGCGCCCCAGCTTGCACCGCCAGGCTCATGCTCATCTCAGCAACGTGACGGCCGGTGGGAACCACGAGTTCATTGTAAAATCGTGCCGCGCCGCGTTCGCGCGCGCAGCTTCGATCCCGGCCGATGCGCCGTTTCGCGCCCGAAGCCCACCCCAGGATTGCCGATCGATAGATACCCTGAAAGTCGATCACGCACGAATACCGCGCCCGCCGCACCCGCGCCATGCACTCCAGATAGCCGGATACGGACGGCCCCAGTGAGATCACTTCATCGATGCCCCGAACCAGCTTCATCAGCGGCGACCATCTCCGATCCACTAGCCAATCGAGCTGCGCATCGGGATAGGCCGCGCGCAAAGCGGGAACCACGGGAAGTGTATGCACGAGATCGCCGAGAGAACTGAGCCGCACGGCGAGGAGCCTGCACGCCGATCGATTCGGGCGGGAATTCACCATTCCTGGCTAATCTTTACGCTTGGCGTTCGAACTTTTGCCGCCGCGCAGTAGATGCTTCACCGATGCGGAGAGACGATGCCTGAAAACCACGATCTTCTGGTTGCGCTTGTTCACTACCCAGTTGAACTGCAACACCCGCCGTTCGCCGCTAAACGGCAGGTGCCCATGCCAGGAATGATCCGAACGCAGAAAGGCCACCAGATTCCCTCCCGAGGGAACCACCTCGGCTGCCACGGCCTCGATATTTTTCGCCCGCAGCAAGCGCAGGCGGCCGCCGGAATCGTCCCACTTCGGGTTCAGGTAGATCAGGATGGTAATGATTTTGCCTACGGAGTCGGTGTGAATCTGTCCGTCGCCGCCGGCGCAGCGCCCACGCACCGTGATTGTGGTGGGCCGGCCGGATAAGTCCGTCTGGAATTTTTCCTGAAAAGCCTGGCGAAACTCCTCGGATTCGAGCCCTTCGACCATGCGTTTGAATCCGGGGCCGAACTCCAGCCCTTCGAGTGGGAAACTTCCCGCGTCCTGAATCTCCGGGTAATCGTCGTTTACGGCCTGCAACGCCTCGCGCTTCACGAACCCGTTCACCACAACGTGCTCATACGGGTCGCGGCTCAGCGGCGTCGCGCCAAACGCTTCCCAATCGAAAAGATCCATATCCGTCATCGGGGCCCTTCACCCCGATTTTAATCGAAAACCGATTCCGCGTATATCCGCCGCGGCGGGAATAAGACACTCGCCCGCTATCTCGCGGTCCTCCTTTCGGACATGTTGGCGCCGGCTAGAACGCCAGCTTCAAGCCGAACTGGATGTGGCGCGGGCCGCCCGACCCGAGCACGGCGTTGCTCGAATCCGGCGTATTGGTGGCATAGCCAAATCCTCCGCTCATACCACCGGATGGGTTGGTGCCAGGAGCTGAGAAATCAGCGCGGTTGAACAGATTGAAAAACTCCAGCCGGAACTGGGCGGTATACCGTTCCTTGAACTTCCAGAGCTTTAAAACCGAAAAATCCACGTTCTTATAGGTCGGGCCGGCAAAGAAGCCCTGGCCTGCGTCACCGATAGTTCCGTAAGCCGGTGGAGTCAGAACACCTCCGTTTTGGACGTAGCAAGCAGCATTCGCGAGCGCCGCCAGCGCAAGCTGTTGAAGCTGGGCATTGCCGGCGTAAGGCGCCTGCGCGGAACTCTGACAGGCTGCTTGCGTGGCCGCCGGTGCGGAGGCAAACGTCTTACAGCCCGAAAGGACACCGAAACAGGGAATCGGAGTGGGACCGGTATTGCTGAACGCCGAGCTCGGCCCAGTGTAATTCCAATATTGGGTGACGCCGTCGCCGATGAGGATATCGCTTTTCCCTCCGGTTCCGAGCCAGTCAGTGGTGGTGGTATCCGTGGGATTCCAGCGCAGCCCCGTCTGCAGCGTGACGATGGCGTCAACCGACCAGCCTTCCAGCATCTGACCAGGAGACTTCATCCCGGGAATCGCGTAGGTCGGCGCAAATGTAAAGCGATGCCGGATATCGTTGGGGCTGCTTCCGTAGTTCAGATGCAGATTATTCTTATCGGATTGAAGAACGGTTTGGCCGCTGCTGTCGGTGGGGTCGGCGTCGTTGGGTTTCTCACCCAAAGCATGGCCGTAGGTGTAGCCCGAAAGGAACGAAAGCCCGTGGTAGCCCCGTGCTTGCAACGTTACCTGCAGTGCGTTGTAGTTGCTGAAGTCCCCGTTAGTTGATTCGTTTATGTTGCTAAGGTACGGGAAGATGCTCCTGTACTGTCCGGCGGCGGCGGCGCTCGTCTGGACGGCAGTGGTGACCGTTGTATTTTTACTGCATTCGTTGTACCCGGCCGCGACGCTCGCGGGACTGATGCACATTTGGGCAGGGGTCAAGCCGCCCAGAGCGCCGGATGGCGTGTTCCACCCAGTACCAATCGCAGGCTGATTCAGGTCGACCATGGTTTCGATGTCGTAGCCGTGGTCGCCGACGTAGGCCACGTCCAGGCTCAACTTATTGGTGATGGCCCGCTGGATGTCCAGATTCCACTCCGCCGCGTAAGGTTGATGCAGGTTCGGGTTAATTGCACCGGTGACGCAAGGAGTCGCGGGCAGGCAGGTAACGCCGGTATAAGTGGTTCCACCAAAGACCGTTGTGCCGGCAGTGGGGAATACGGGCGCGCCAGTCTGGTTCCAATTCCACGTTCCAGGACAAGACGAGGTCGCGCAGGTGATATTGAAAGTTGCAGGCGTGAGAGCATTGATCGCCGTGTTGCTGTTATTGACTCCGACACTGGGGAAATTCGCCCCAAACGGGGTAGACGTATCCAACCCCGCCATGCTTGTGCCGCCTTCCAGGACGCCGAACCCGGAGCGGATCACGGTCTTCCCATTCCCGCGGACGTCCCAGGCCACTCCGAGACGCGGCCAAACATTTCCCAGCCCGACATTGAACATGGACGAAAGCGGCGCCCCCGGCCCAACTTGTTGAATCGCGGGCGTCGTCAACGGGTTGACATTAGGATTGAAATTGCCGATGTAGTTGTTGCGCTCCACGCCAGGGCTGTAGAACTCGTAGCGCACTCCCAGGTTCACTGTGACTCTAGGGGTGATGCGCCAATCATCCTGAGCAAAAATTCCGTACCAGCGGCTCCGCATGTTCTCGGTAGAATCGCCCAAAAGAATCGACGCGCTTGTTGGTATGCCCTGCAGGTAATTCTGCAGGGTGGAGAAAGTGGCCGCCCCCTGGGCTCCGCTGTAGGCGTCTCCGTCAAAAACATTGTCCAGATATTCAAAGCCATATTTGAAGGCGTGCTTACCGTGCAAATAGGAGAGAGTTTCTACCAGGTCGAGTCCGCCCGTCGGACCGCGGCGCGAAGTTCGACCGCCGCCGCCTAGAATGCCCGTGAAGCCGGTGATCTTGATTACCGGGAAACTGCCATAAAGCGGATTCGTCACGCCGGTATTCATGCCATATCCGGTCGGCAGACCTGCTGACGACAAACCCCAGGGACTGGATGGAAGCACATCGTCGTCGACAACGCCCATGAAATTTTTGTAGTAGACGTAGCCCAGCCGGAAGTCGTTCACCAAGCTGGAATTCGGAGTCCAGGTCCAGTCTCCCGAGTACTGCCAGGCATCATCGATGGTCGTGTGGTTCCATTGCGGCCCTATATTGAAAGTCCCGGGCGGCGGGGTGGGATTGTTGGGAGATGTCTGATACGCCTTCGACACGTACAGCAATCCACTCAGATGCTGGTGGGGGCCGAGGGCGTAGTCGCCTTTAAATAGGCCATTATTCAGTGGCAAATTGCTGGGTATATTCGGCGAAAAACTATTGGAAGTGGCGCTGTTGAGGAACGGAAACAGGTTCTCGACAGTGCCCGAGGCGGGCGTGACAACGCACGTCTGCGGATTCAGGCCCGCCAACTGCGCGCTCAGCCCGTTGACCTTGTTGGCTGCGTTACCCAGGACCGCATGAGTCGGGTTCAAAAAATTGCACGCGTCCACCATGCTGAGGCTTGTCCCCAGGCCGGAGACGTCTGTCGGGAGTGTGGGCACGGCCACGTCCCCGACCGTGACGCGCAGCCCCTCGTAGCTCGCAAACCAGAAGAGCTTGTCCTTGATGATGCGTCCCCCCGCCGTCGCGCCGAACTGCTCCAAGGTTGCCGGGGTCACCGCCCCGGTGAAGTAGTTCGCCGAATCCGTGGCGGCGGCATCGCGCCCAAATGCGTAGGCCGTGCCGTGCAAACCGTTGGTGCCCGATTTGATCCCAACGTTTACAACGCCGCCTTGTCTGAAGCCATTTTCCGCCTTGGGATTCTGCTGAGCGCTGAACTCCTGGATGGCATCGATCGGTATCAGGGAGCTGCTATCTCCGCCTCCGTAAGTGTTATTCAAAAGACTCGAGCCCTGGCAGCAGTTGATGTTGGCGATGCCCTCCAGCCGCTGCATGTCTTTGTCCACCGGGAGGCCGTTGGTACTCGTGCTGCCCGTGCCGGTTCCCACCGCAATCGTTGCTCCGGGACGCAGTTGCAGCAAGCGCGCGAAGTTGCGGCCATTCAACGGCAGCGCATTGATCGACTGATTGCTCACCGTTCCGCCCAAGGTGGCATCTGACGTATCGATCGAAGGCACTTCGCTCGTCACGGTGATGGTCTGGGTCTGCTCGCCGGGCTGCACCACCAGGTCCAGACGAACGCTTTGGCCCACCTCCACCTGCACGCCGCTGTGCTCCTCCGTCCGGAAGCCTTTGGCCTCCGCCCGCACCGTGTACGTGCCCGGAGTCAGAGCGTTGGCGATGTATTGTCCGGCGCCATCGGTCATCAGGGTCCGCGTCACGCCGCGAGCCACGTCCACCACGTTCACCGTCGCGCCGGCCACGGCGCCGCCGGTCTGATCGAACACGCCGCCTTGGATGGTGCCCTGGTTGCTTTGTGAAAGGAGAGGCAGACAAATGAGGCACACCGCGCACACTGCGCCGAGCACGCGCGCAACAATTCTGGAAACAGAGCCCCCGCGTGGGAAACCGGCACTCATAGAACCTCCTGATTTTTGGCGACGTCCCCTAGTGGAAGAAAACTGCCAGCCAAATATCACATTTGCGGAGCGCCTGTCAATCGAACACGTCCGTGTGTGCCAGGTCCGTTCGAATCTTCCTGATCGTCACACAAGAGGCCAAAATTGGGACTGCCCTGCCGCATTCAACCCAAGCTTGACACCGCGACGCCGCAGGCGTATTAGCTACCCGGATAGACGAGAGGACAGACAACTGTTTGGCTGGGTCGAGTGTAATCCGGAGTATGAATCCGCCTCGGGAATCCTGTTACCGGCAAGAGTCGGGCAACTGTGGCTCTGCAAAAGGAGAAATTGCCAATGAGAGCAATGAAGAGTTTCGTGACCGCCGGAGCGCTATTCGCGGCTTCCTGCCTGCTGGTCACCGCCGCTTTTGCGCAGGGGAACAACGCGCCTGCGCCGGGGAAAGCTCCGGGAAATAACGCCGGAAGTTTTCAGGTTCCGCAGAAAGACGATCAAACCTGCATCGCCAATCGCGACGCCTGTGGGAAAGTTCCGGGAAACATCGCTGGCGGCTTTCAAGAGGTGCATCCGTTACCGCCGGGCGGCCCGGCCCCGCGAATGTCCGACGGACACATCGACTTGACGGGGCGTTGGTATCCAAATGCCGCTGGAAAAATGCTGCAAGCCGCTTATCCGCTCGACCGCAACGCTTTTCGGCAATTTGATCCCAAAGCAACTCCCGAAGAAAAGCCTTCCTATAAGCCCGGCATGGAAAAGCTGAACGCCAGGCCCTTCCCCTACGGAGGTTGCGATCAGCCTGGCACTCCCGGCGCCACCTTGCAGCAGATCAGCCAGCACGCTCCCATGGAGTTGATTAGCTCCCCCTCGCGAGTGGTGATGCTCGACGAATATCCCATGGACGTCCGCATGATCTATCTGAACCGTCCGCATCCCAAGGATCCCGACCCCACCTTCAACGGCGACTCCGCCGCTCACTGGGAGGGCGATACCCTTGTCGTCGATGTAACCGCGATCGACACGCGGCTTAGGAACGCGATACCCGGCGATACGTCATCCGGATGGTTTGCCAGCGAGAAGGAGCACGTCGTCGAACGCTTCACCCGTCCTTCCAAGAACTACCTCATCTACCAGGTCACCGTCGACGATCCTGCCGTGCTCACCAAACCTTGGAAGTCGGCCCCTCGCACTTGGTCCCTGGCCCAAGATCCCCATGACGAGTGGGGCGAAGTCTTCTGCACCCTAAACCAGGAGCCCGAGGAATACCAAAAGATCACCGACGCCAAACAAAAGGCCAAGTAACAACCTCACGCCCGAGAATCGGTTGCGGGTCCCCTGTCCTTGGCGCCCAACCAATCCGACGCTGTCATCCCTCGGCCGTCCGCCGCTGCGGATGGCCGAGGGATCTGCAGTTGCCTTTGTGGGTGCCCCATGCGTCGGTTTTACGCGTGGGGCTTTTCGTCGGGCGAGGCGAAGCATAGGATCTCAGCGCGGGCTAGTTTTGGCCGTTGGGTGCCGCACCCTTCGTTTGTAAAGGGTGCGGTTTTTCTTCGGCTTCGAGACCCGCATTCACGTAACAAGGATCGCCTGCGGGTGTCCTGTCCTAGGCGCCCAACGAATCCGACGCTGTCATCCCGAGGCCGTCTGCCGCGGCTGATGGCCGAGGGATCTGCAGTTGCCTTTGTGGGTGCCCCCATGCGTCGGTTTTACGCGTGGGGCTTTTCGTTGGGCGAGGCGAAGCATAGGATCTCAGCGCGGGCTAGTTTTGCCCGCAGGCGCCACAGGTAAACTAAACAGGGCACCTCGAATGAAAAAATCCGGGTCCCGCCGCACCGTCGGTCAACTAAAAAACCTTCCCCGGAGCGCGGCCATGTCCCACCATGCCAGCGCCGTCGAGAAGAGCCTTGCTCCGGCGCAATTGGCGGAATTGGCAAAATCCCCCAGCGCGCAATTCCCTCCCCTCTCGAATTTTGGTTTGCACGCGGTCACGGGCTTTCTTTCCAACTACGCCAAACATTGTTTCAGCCCTCGGCCCCCTTTTCCCAAGCCCGCCTCCCAATCGGTGCTGCAAATAAACGACCAGGCAACTTTCGCCCTGGCTGGCGACTGGGCCACGGGAACGGACGAGTCGGCCATCGTCGGTGGCCTGATATCGGCGTTCCATCCCGGCTACACCATTCATCTCGGCGATATTTATTATGTCGGCGAGAACGACTACATCGCGGAGAATTGCTGCGATGAGCGCCAGGCCAATGGTTTCGACCCGGTCCAGTGGCCGCATGGTTCCATCGGTTCATTCGCCATGAACGGCAATCATGAAGCCTACGCCCGCAACAGCGATTTTTTTAATTGGCTGAAGAACGACCTCCAGCAGCCTGCGACCTGCTTCTTCTTGTACAACGCGCACTGGTGCATTTTGGGCCTCGATACCGGTTACAACTCCGAAGGCATTCCATTTCTTGGTTGGCTGGGAGAAAAATATAATATCCCCCTGATCAAGCCCAGATGCGACTTGCCGGTGGCATCGATCGATTGGTTGAAGCAAACGGTCCTTCCCCTGATTTCAGCCAATCAATCGTTCATCCTTCTCACCCACCATCAATACATATCCTCGTTCGATCATGAATACGATAACGCCGCGAAGCAGTTGTCTGAATTCCCCGAGTTGTCGAAGCGAGAAGTCCTGTGGTTTTGGGGACACGAACACCGCCTGGCCGGCTATGGCCTTTGCGGCGACGCCGGAATGAAAGCGCACGGGCGATGCATCGGCCACGGAGGGATGCCCGTCGAACTGGGTCCGCACAATTCCAGCCGGCCTCTGCTTTTCTGCGACCAGCGCTACTACGACCCCGATACCCAAACCATCGTCCCCGGCCCCACCGAATACGGCGTGAACGGTTACGCGAGGTTGATATTCAATGGACCAAATCTGACGGTCGAGTACCGCGACATCAAAGACAACCCCGTGGTCACCGAGCAATGGCAAGCCCAGGGCGCTAATCCCAAATTAATCTCCCAGACAATCGATCCCTCGCTGAAGCCATAGCGTTGGGTGGGACGCCTTTCGGTTGCGCGTCGCCGGGTGCCGCACCTTCGCCTTTTTAGGGGGCGGTTTTTGTCACTCTTCTCACTGCAGGTGAGCGAATCGAAGGCGTCGCTCAAATTGAGCTAGTCGAACGGAAGGCAAAGATATATCCTTCGCACGGGCGGTTAGTGCTTCTTGCTGGTAAAGGAATTACGGTTTTGATCTCCTCAGTGATCTCGCAAACCTTCCATCGAAGCGTCTCTACGGAATGCTAGAATCAAGCTTCATGAGTCCTTCCGAAACTTCGGCATCGATTATTTCAGGATTTCTTCAATTAGCACCGTTGCCGAGCGCCCGATCTGCGGCTGCGCGAATTCGTGAAGAATTGGATCTTCTCCTGTATGCAGATATCCCAAAGTACACCTCAGAAGACACTAGCCTCGTTGTCTTCGGTTCACTAGCTAGAGGAGAGTGGACCTCAGCAAGCGATCTGGACTGGACCTATTTGATAGACGGCCAAGCTAATTCGGATCACTTGGTGATCGCACAAAAGATCCGGAGAGTTGTTGATGAGAACAAGCAAAAATTTCGGCCACCCAGCCAGGCAGGAACGTTCGGGAACATGGCTTTCAGCCATGACATCATTCATCAAATTGGAGGGCAAAACGACACCAATAGGAATACTACTCAGAGGATTCTTTTGTTACTGGAATCGACAACGATTGGTAAGAACGCCCAGGCATATGAGCGAATAATTAAGGGCGTCATCAATCGTTACCTCGAAGAAGACAATCATCTGCTCGTAGAAGACCGAACCCGCTATCGAGTACCTCGTTTTCTTCTTAATGATATTGTCCGATTTTGGAGAACCATGGCTGTAGACTTCGCCAGCAAGCAAAGAGATCGAGCGGGCGAAGGTTGGGGGCTGCGTAATGCGAAGCTCCGAATGTCTCGAAAGCTGATTTTCGCCTCCGGCCTGCTCGTCTGCTTCGGCTGTCACTTAGATTCGCAGCTACAAAAAAGGACCTCTCCGGATACGACTGACATAAGGCTTGATCTTGTGAACTATATCAGAGATCAAATCAAGCTAACACCGCTCGAGATCTTAGCTAAGTCAATAGAACAATACAGTGTCCCTAAGAACGTCGGCGAAGAATTATTTAGGTCCTACGCGGAATTCTTAACAATTCTTGACGATAAGAAATCTCGGGATGAACTTGAAAACCTCCGAGCTGGTGATCCTCGAACAGATTCGGCGTTTGAACGTGTGAGAGCGATCAGCAGGGCGTTTGAACAGGCTCTGGACCTTCTTTTTTTTGAGAATCCTAAGTTAGCCCCTTTAACAAGAAAATACGGAGTTTTTTAATGAGATTGATAGGGTTTTCGACAGGTGCTCTGACAAGAGGCGACTTTCGAACGGCACTTCAGATCATGGCGCAAACACACGTACGAGCGGTCGAGTTGTCTGCCCTAAGACAGGACGAGCTCATCCCGTTAATCAATGATTTGAGTGATGTGGAGTTGCGAGAATTCCGATATGTCGCTTTTCACGTGCCCAGTTTTATGGATCGGGACTTCGAGCCTGTTGCAATTAAAGCCCTACGTGAAGTTGCTTTCCGTGACTGGCCGATGATTATGCACCCAGATGCAATGGTCGATCTTTCGAGTTGGGAACACTTCGGGGACCTCCTCTGTATCGAGAACATGGACAAGCGCAAACCGATAGGCCAGACAGTCACCGATCTATCCGAGATCTTCAAGGTCCTTCCCCGTGCATCACTTTGCTTCGACATTGGGCACGCTCGCCAAGTGGACCCCACCATGAGCGAAGCCGCCGCAATCTTAAAGTGCTTCAAAGGACGGCTTAGACAGCTTCACATTAGTGAGGTTAATTCGCAGAGCAAGCATGACCCTCTTTCTTTCGAGTCGATTCTCGCATTCCAAAAAGTGGCGCACCTGATTCCAGAATCGATACCGGTAATTGTCGAGAGCAGGGTTAGCCAAGACGAAGTCGACGAGGAGATACAGAACGTGCGCAAGGCCCTTCGCTTTGAGAATGTGCTCGCTCTTGCGGGTGACTAATCAAGTGGGTAAGGAGTTCAGTCCAGGCTACTAGACGCCAGGCAAGGGCTCGCTCTGCGCTGCCCATATTTCCACAGGCCTTCTTTACTCGCGCGGTAAAATATATAGAACATGTTCGGAATTGGTGTGCAGCCAGTATGCTCAATGAAGGACGCCGCACCTCGCAACGGCGCATCCTTGCCCGCGGTCGTTCTCGCGCCCTCCAATTCCAGCGCTTTCACGAAGCCCTTCGCAATTGTGTTGCAATCACGTGCTTCCGAAACTCGCGGTAGAACTTCCTTACAAACCCATCCTTTCACAACGGCGCAAAGCAACGCGTTTAGAATGACACTCTTGCAAATACACCAAAACAATTTCTGTGGAGACCACCGCCCTGGCCGCATCCCGAGCCGGCGAACTCTCTTAGAATCTGCGCATTCCGGCGACAATCGCCTCGAGAAAAACCAGCAAAAAATAAGTCGCTTGGAATCACACTCTTGTACAAATGCAAAAATAACTGCCCTTGAATCACACTCTTGCAAAAAAAGGTGGGGGGGGGGTATAGGCGCACTTCTGAGGCCACTCATTGGATTAAGAGAACTTATCCAGAAGCGAACCAAACGCGCCCGGCTCCCGCTTGCCCGCAGGGCGGCCAGCGTCGGAAGGGGCAAGCATTCGCTCCCTCGGTCGGAAGATATGATAATGTGTTCCCCAATCTAATTAACGGAGTCACCTCATGGCCATCCGAGATTCCTGGATAGAAAAGCGTCTGGCGCAAAGCGCCGCCGCCAATGGTTCGCGTAATCTCTCGCAGATGCACTTCGCCCGCCTCGGCGTCGTCACCGAAGAGATGGAGTACGTCGCCCGCCGCGAAAAGATCGAACCCGAACTCGTTCGCAGCGAGGTCGCTCGCGGGCGCGCCATCATCCCCGCCAATATCCATCATCGCTCGCTCGAGCCCATGGGCATCGGCGTGGCCTTCAAGTGCAAGATCAACGCCAATATCGGCAATTCCGCGGTCACCTCGGAGATCGCTCAGGAGCTGGAAAAGCTCCATCACGCCGTGCATTACGGCTCCGACACCGTGATGGATCTCTCCACCGGCGGCGATATCCCCGCAATCCGTCGCGCCATCATCGAAGCCTCTCCCGTTCCCGTCGGCACCGTGCCCATCTACGAAGCCCTCTCTCGCGTCAAGCGCACCGAGGACCTCACCGCCGATATCATGCTGGAAGTGATCGAGGAGCAGGCCGAGCAGGGCGTGGACTATATGACCATTCACGCCGGCGTCATGCGCGAATTCCTGCCCCTGGTGCGCAATCGCATCACCGGGATCGTCAGCCGCGGCGGCGCGCTCATGGCCCAATGGATGGCCGCGCACAAGCAGGAAAATTTCCTCTACGAGCGCTTCGACGACATTTGCAAAATCTTCAAGAAGCACGACGTCAGCTTCTCTCTCGGCGACGGCCTCCGCCCCGGCTCCATCGCCGACGCCAGCGACGCCGCCCAATTTTCCGAGCTCAAGGTGCTGGGCGAGCTGACGCAAAAGGCCTGGCAGCACGATGTGCAGGTGATGATCGAAGGTCCCGGCCACATTCCCATGGACCAGATCGAGCTGCAGGTGAAGAAAGAGATGGAGCTTTGCTACGAAGCGCCCTTCTATACGCTGGGCCCGCTCGTGATCGATATCGCTCCCGGCTACGACCACATCACCAGCGCCATCGGCGCGGCCATGATCGGCTGGTACGGCGCCTCCATGCTCTGCTACGTCACGCCCAAGGAGCACCTGGGCCTTCCCAACGCCGAAGACGTGAAGCAAGGGGTGCTGGCCTATAAGATCGCCGCCCATGCCGCCGACGTCGCGCGCCACCGCCCCGGTTCCCGCGATCGCGACGACGCTCTTTCCTATGCCCGCTTCCTCTTCGATTGGAACAAGCAGTTTGAACTCTCGCTCGATCCGGAAACGGCCCGCGCCATGCACGACGAAACTTTGCCCGACGACTTCTACAAAGAGGCCAAGTTCTGCTCCATGTGCGGCCCGAAATTCTGCTCCATGAACGTCACCCAGGTCGCCGAAGCCATCGGCGGAATGGACCAGACCGAGCGCGAACAGCGCTTCGTGCAACTGCTGGCCAAAGTCGAAAAATAAAAGCCAACAAATAGGTAGCGGGTCGGTTTGAATTTTCCTTCTGATATCGCATTTTTTCTGCTGAGTACTGTCACCCAAAAGAAAAGAGGAGCGCAGCGATATGTCAATCAGTCAGGGATTCTTGGGCGAATTCGATCACGAGATGGCCAATACGCGCAAAAGCCTGGAGCGCGTGCCCGAAGGAAAGTTCGATTGGAAGCCGCATCCGAAATCGATGAGCATGGGCGCGCTCGCCGCGCATATCGCCATGATTCCCCATTGGGGCAAGTTGACGCTGGAGACTCCCGGCTTCGACGTGAATCCTCCCGGCGGCCAGCCGGTGCGCCCGCCCGAACTGAAGACCAAGGCAGAAGTCTTGGGGTTCTTCGATAAGCAAGTCCCTGAGACGCGCGCTGCCATCGCGGCCGCTAGCGATCAGAACCTGATGACGCCGTGGACGCTCTCGAACGGCGGGAAGACAATCTTCACGTTACCTCGCGTCGGCGTGCTGCGCGCCATGATCATGAACCACGTCATTCATCATCGCGCCCAGCTCGGCGTTTATCTCCGGCTCAACGATGTTCCCGTGCCCTCGATCTACGGACCTTCCGCGGACGAAGGGAATATGTAGCCGGAGCTCGCAGAACAAACGCAAACTATCGCAGGCAGGTGGAAGCTACCACGGATTCCAGAACGCATTCCGAATCGCTTCGGCAGGAGTTCAACCGCTGGGCGGAAGAGGGCCGCGGCGAGGGCATGGAGCAGGATCACCTGCCGATTGCCCTGCCCGTGCTCGACCGCATGCGTCTTAGCTCCGAGGACAATGTTCTCGACCTCGGTTGCGGCGCGGGCTGGCTGGCCCGGCTGATTGCCGAGCAATTGCCGGAGGGGCGCGTGGTCGGTATCGACGTCTCCGACGAGATGATTCGCCGCGCGCGGCGCAATAACTCTGGCCTGGAAAATACGATGTTCGCCGTGGGGGAAGCGGAAGAGATTCCCTGGGATGCCAATTTCTTCACGCACGCCATCTCCATCGAAGCAGCCTACTATTGGCCCAATCCCCAAGCCGCCCTGCGCGAAATTTTCCGCGTGTTGCGCGAAGGCGGATCGGCCTGGTTGCTCATCAACTACTACCGGGACAACGTGCACGCGCATCAGTGGCGAGACGCTTTGAAAGTTCCCGTGCATCTGCTTTCCTCCGCCGAGTGGGCCAAGCTTTTCGCCGAGGCAGGATTTTCCGGAGTAAAACAGGAGCGCATTCCCGATCCCACTCCTGTGCCGGAAAAATATGAAGGACGCTGGTTTCGAGACGCGGAGCAGCTTCGCGCCTTTCGCGCCGAGGGAGCTCTCTTGGTTTCAGGAACGAAGCCGCTGTTGTAAGCCCGGCAACCCGCGCCGATCACAAAGGGGATCGTCTATTTTGGAGATGCCGCTTCCGCGGTGCCATCCAGCCGACTCATCAGGTTGTGGGCCTGCTTATTGTCGGGCTCCAAACGCAAAGCCGTCTCCGCGTCAGCGCGAGCGGGTCCGGTTTCTCCCTGCTGGTAATGAATGACCGCGCGATTGGCCCAGGCTCGCGCGTACCGCGGCGATTCGCCGATCTCGCGATTCAAAAGATCGAGCGCAGCGTCCTGGTGGCCGGTCTGCATCAAAACGGCGGCGAAATTCACGGCCATGAAATCGTAGTTGGGATTATCCCGATTGCTCATGTTTAGCGCGCGTTCCATCAGCACTCCGGCGCCCTGATAATTCCCGATCGTCGATTGCAAAAGGCCGTACGATTCCATGGCGTCGGGATAGTTGGCATTGATGTGCAACGCCGCTTGGAGCTCCGGCCCAGCCAAATCGATGCGCCCTTCGGCGAGGTACTGTGCGCCCAGGCCTGAGTGTATTTTCGCGCTGCCCGGCGCCGCGCGCACGCCGGCCTCGAAAAGCGACAGATTGTCCCGCCAATCCTGGTTGCGCACCAGAGTGCGCATGGCGAAGCCGGCGACGACGGCGGTTAGCGCGGCCAGCGCCACAAGTTTTTGGCGATCGCGCAGCCAGCTCCATCCCATCGCGATGAGCAGGCAAAAACCAGCGGACGGAAGATAGGCCAGCCGTTCTCCCATGATCGTTCCGGTGGGCAGCAGGATGTTTGCCGTGGTCGCGAAGCCGATCAGGTAGATCGCGCCGACCAAGATGAGCGTGCTCTTGCGCTTGGCAATCGCAGCGATCCAAGCCCCGGCGACCATTAACGCCGCAAAGAGCGCCGGCAGCGTGTGGCGCCAATCGCGGTAAACCGGAATGGCATTGAAGGAATAGTCGCAGGAGAGCTTGGCGGGATAAAAATGCAGCGCGACATATTTCCAGGATACGCGCAGCGCGTTCAGGACTCTCCATCCCACGGGGAGACCGGCCAGCGGATTATCCAGCGGGTTGATACTGGCGCGGCCCAGATGCCCTCCCTGCACTTTCCAAAGCACCGCGAGGTACAGCAGCGTCAGTCCCGTCACCAGCGCATAGGAGAGACGCGGCTTCCATTTCCCGCGCGCGTAATCGCCCGCGAGAATCAGCGGCAGAAAGGCGACCGCCGACTCCTTAGACAGCAATGCCAGCGCGAAGCAGATCGACGCAGGAATGGGGCGGTCCTTCAGATGGAAGATCCATGCCGCGAAGATGAAGCCCGCGGCAAGAATTTCGGCGCGTCCCACGATGGAGGAAACAGCTTCGGTATGGATGGGATGCACGGCAAAGATCAGCGCCGCCGCGAAAGCCGCCAGTTTGTCTCGCGGGGATGGCGCTCCCTGGGATAATTCAAAGAAAATCGCCTCCAGGAGAAAATAAAACAACAAGGTCGCCGCCCCGTGCAGAAGCAGGTTGAACAGGTGATAACCGAAGGGCCGCGTTTGGCCGATCTTCCAATTCAGCGCCAGGGTGGCGAAGGTGAGCGGCCTGAACACATCGGCAAGCTTATTGGCCGCGAAGAGACCGCGCAGTGAAGCGTCGGTCACCTGCGGATTGAGGTCGATATAGATCCTGTCGTCCAGGGTAAACGAATTCACAAGCGTGTTGCTGTACGCCAGCGCCACGATGGCCAACAGGAACGCGATGCAGAAGTTTCGTTTCATTGTGACGCCGCGCCGCCGACAGCCATCCCCAATGCACGCCCGTGCGGCGGCGTAAGAGTCCAAAATAACGCGAAAAAGCCCGAGGGTGGCGCGAGCGGCCGGGAGCTGTTGCTAATCCGGTAATTCGTTGTTGGCTAAAGCGGATGCCGCGAATTCCTTGACTCGCGCACCTGGGGGAAAGCTTATTGGGAAGCAGCCCGACCGAGGAATTGACGTTGTGGAGGGCGTGAACTTACAATTAAATCTATGATTTGGGGTCACAATACGCTTTTGGCGCTGTGTTGCGCTTGTCGTTTTTCCTCTGGCGAGGGGAGGAAGCTGGTTTAGCGCAGGCGCAATCTAAACGAGCAGAACCCACCGCCAGAACGAAGCGCCGGTGGGTTTTTTGTTTTTGGGAAGCGCTAAGAACACAGGCTGGAGCTGCGGACGACGACCGGCGGACGTGACGGAATGAACGAGCTATTTCCACTGTTTCTGAAACTCGCGGGAAGGCCATGCCTGGTGGTGGGCGGCGGCCCGGTAGCCGAGGCCAAGATGGAGGGCCTGGTGCGCTGCGGCGCGGAGGTGCGCGTGGTGGCGCCGGAAGCTACGCCGGGCATCCGCGAGGTTGCCGGCCTGGGAGGCATTGTCTGGGAGCAGCGTGCGTTTCTACCGTCCGACCTCGACGGAGTTTTTCTGGTGGTTGCGGCGACAGACTCCGTTGAACTGCATGAGGAGATTTTTCGTCGCTGCCAGGAAGCGAGCATCCTGTGCAACGCGGTGGACGAGCCGCAGCGCTGCGATTTTTATTACCCCGCCGTCGTGCGCCGGGGAGCTTTGCAGATCGCGATTTCCACCGCGGGGCATTCTCCTTTTCTGGCGCAACGGCTGAGGCGCGAACTGGAAGAGCGCTTCGGCCAGGAGTATGCGGATTGGCTGGAGGAGATCGGGCGGCAGAGGCAGGAGCTATTCCAGCGTGATATCTCCGCCGAGAACCGGCGCGCCATTCTGAAGGAGCTTTCGAGCGAACGCGCTTTTGCGGAGTTTCAAGCGCGAAGGAATTCGCCTGGGGCTGAGCGGCGCGGCAAGGTCTACTTCATCGGGGCGGGGCCGGGCGATCCGGAGTTGCTGACGCGAAAGGCCTGGAGCGTGCTGCGAACCGCGGACGTGGTTTTACACGACGCGCTGGTATCGCGGGAGGTTCTGGAGATCGTTCCGGCAGGCGCGGCATTGTACGACGTGGGCAAGCGCTGCGGCGCGAAATCGATTACGCAAGAGGAGATCCACGCGCTGCTGATCGGCTATGCTTCCACGGCAAAGACCATCGTGCGGTTGCAGGGAGGCGATCCCTTGATTTTCGGGCGCGCGGGCGAGGAGATCTCCGCGTTGCGCGAAGGCGGAATCGAGTTCGAGGTGATCCCTGGCGTGACGGCAGCATCGGCGGCTGCGGCCAGCGCGCAGATCGCGCTCACGGACCGGCGCGTTGCGTCCCAGGTAGTCTTTCTAAGCGCGCACCGGCGGGAAGGCGAATTAGAAAGAGATTTGAAAGCGCTGCCGCGCACCGGCACTACGCTCGTGATCTATATGCCGGGGAGCAATTACGAACGTCTGGCGCGGGCGTTGCGTGAAGCAGGTTTTGCCGGAGAGACGCCGTGCCTGATCGTTTCGCAGGCGACGACGCCGCAGGAAGCAATGTACCGCACCGACATATCGTCTCTGGCGAGCATGCCAGCCCCACCCTCGCCGGCGCTGCTGGTGGTGGGCGAAGTAGCGGCAGCGGCGAAATCGGAATCCGCAGGTGAGTTAGCAGGCCACAGGAACGAAACCCGCCGCGCGTAGAAAAAAAGAGAGATTCTTCGTCGCTACGCTCCTCAGAATGACAAGCGTGCCACCTGCTGACCGGCTACTTTTCAGGTTTTCAGATGTAATCCGCACTCAATCTTGTTGAATCCGGACCAACGGCCGGCGCGCGGATCTTCGCCGGGCTGGACGGGCCGCGTGCAATAGGTGCAGCCGATGCTCGGGTAGTTCCGGTCATGCAAGGGATTGTAGGGAACGTTGTTGGCGCGGATGTACTCCCACACCTGGTCCGCATTCCAATCGGCGATCGGATTGAGTTTCACAAGGCCAAACTTGGCATCCCATTCGAGTTTGCGGGTATGAGCGCGCGTGGGCGCTTGATCGCGGCGCACACCGGTAACCCAAGCCTTGAGACCGGACAGCATTTTCTTGAGCGGCTCTACCTTTCGCAATTGGCAGCATTGATCCGGCTGCGAAGCCCATAAGGCTTCGCCGAAACGCGCAGCCTGCTGCTCCGGGGTGAACTCGGAATGGGTTCGTTCGATCTGAACTCCATAGCGCTTCTCGACCGTGTCAATCAACGCGTAGATTTCGGGGAAGAGGAAGTCTGTATCCAAAGTGAAGACGCGAAAGTCCAGGCCGAGCCTGGAGGCCTGGTCGATGAGCACCACGTCTTCCGCGCCAAAGCTCGAGGCGATGGCCAGCGACTTGCCAAATTGCGACAGGCCCCAGCGCAGGCTTTCCTGAAGGTCCCAGCCTTCGGCTTGATTTTGCAGCTCTAAGACTTGCTGTTCGGTTAAGAGCATTCGGTCCTCATGCCACTTTGCGCGCCGGTTCAATTGCCTCGATCTCGATCGACTGGAAGGAGCACAGGCGAAAGAAGCGCCAGGACGGCCTGCACGGCTGCAGCGTCGTCAGGCGGCAAATTGTGCTCGGCCAGATCAAAAGAAAAGCGCACGCTTTGTTCGGCGGCAAGTTGCTTCCACGGCAGTTCGCGGGATTCCTCCGAGTCCCCTGAAAGGATCACAACCAGCCCGAGCGAGTTGGCGAGGCTCAGCACAGTCTCTAAACGATCAGGCGACAGCTCGGCGGCGGAGAGATGCAGGACCTCAAAACCTCGCGCAAAGAGCGCGCTTTCCAGAGAGCGCGCCACGGCGAGACGGTTCCCGGCAAAAATAACCGCGGGGTAATTTCCGTGGCGGCGGTAGCGATCTTCGCTCGTTAGCGGCGCCGTTACGGACCTGACCTCGTTCTTGGCGGCCCGAACGTCGTGCGGCAAGGAATGTTCGGTCTGCGGCGCGAGTTCCCGCTCGATCATGGCGGCGCCGACAGTGGCGTTGGAGATCGGATCGATCAGGATGAAGCTTCCGGTTACGCGATTCCGTTTATAGGGATCGAAGAACATCGGGCTGGCGGTTTCGAACTCGACCGCGGCGATATCGTTCATATGCAACTCGGACGCGGGCTCGCGCTCAAGGGTGTGCATATTCATGCGAAAGCCGATTTTGGTGGCCTTGGCGCGCGAACTGCGGACGTTGTGCTTGATCAAATAGCTGTGCCCGAGGGCCATGGGCTTGGCGTCCAGCCATACGACCATAGCTTCCAGATGGGAGGAGACGCGCGGAGGAGCGTCCGGAGAGACCAGGATATCCCCGCGGCTGAGGTCGATCTCATCCTGGAGCGTGAGAGTGGTGGACATGGGAGCAAAGGCTTCGGGTTTCTCGCCGTCGAAGCTGACGACGCTGCGGACGCGCGTGGTCCGGCGCGATGGCAGCGCCAGGAGCGCATCGCCGGGGCGAATCGTTCCGCTGGCCAGCTGCCCCGCGAAGCCGCGGAAATTGGCATCGGGCCGCAGCACAAACTGCACCGGAAATCGCACCGGCTCGTGCCGGGCATGAAGGCGCACCGGCACGCTTTCGAGATGGCGAAGAAGCGTGGGGCCCTTGTACCAGGGCGTGCGATCGCTGAGATTGATGATGTTATCGCCGGCGAGGGCGCTGATGGGAATGCCGACTACGCGCTCAATTCCCAACTGGCGGCTGAGAGCGAGGAATTCATCGTTCAGGCGCGAAAAGACCTCTTCGCTATAGCCGACCAAATCCATTTTGTTGATGGCCGCGACGACGTTGGCGATGCCGAGCAGGGAGGCGATGTAAGCGTGACGCCGAGTTTGCGCCTGCACTCCGCGCGTGGCATCCACGAGAATGATGGCCAAGTCTGCCGTGGAAGCGCCGGTGGCCATGTTGCGGGTGTACTGTTCGTGACCGGGCGTATCGGCGATGATGAATTTTCGCGCCGGCGTTTCGAAGTAGCGGTAGGCGACGTCGATGGTGATGCCTTGTTCGCGTTCGGCGCGCAGGCCGTCGGTGAGGAGGGCGAAATCGATGGGGCCACCAGAGCGATTGAAGCGGCTGCCCCGCACGGAGGCCAGTTGGTCCTCGTAAATCGCCTTGGAGTCGTGCAGGAGGCGGCCGATCAGGGTGGACTTGCCGTCGTCGACGCTGCCGGCGGTGGTGAAGCGCAGCAGTTCCTTATCTAGCCCGAGAGCCAGGCCGAGGTCGAGGCTATCCTCCTCGACTCCGGAAGCGGCTGCGGCGGAAGTTGCGCTTTGCGTCGCGCCGGGCACTAGAAGTAGCCCTCTCGCTTCTTCAGCTCCATCGATCCCTCTTCGTCGTGGTCGATGGCGCGATTCTCGCGCTCGGAGCGGCGGAAGGAAAACATCTCCTCGATGATTTTGGGAAGCGTATCGGCATGGGAACGGATCGCCCCGGTGCAAGGAACGCATCCGAGGGAGCGCATGCGGACATGCATCAGTTGGGGCTGCTCGCCGGGTTGGAGCTCCTTGTCGGAATGAATGACGACAATCGAGCCGCCACGGATGACCACGCGGCGCTCGCGAGCGAAATAGAGCGGCACGATGGGGATATTTTCCTGCTGGATGTAGAGCCAGACGTCGAGTTCGGTCCAATTGGAAAGAGGGAAAACGCGAATCGACTCGCCCTTATTGATGCGCGAGTTGAAGACGTTCCACAACTCGGGGCGCTGGTTCTTGGGATCCCATTGCCCCTGACGGTCGCGGAACGAATAGATTCGCTCCTTGGCCCGGGATTTTTCCTCATCGCGGCGGGCTCCGCCGAAAGCGGCGTCGTACCCACCCTCGGCCAGAGCATCGAGCAGGGATTTGGTCTTGAGTAGACCGCAGCATTTTTGCGTTCCCAGAGCGAAGGGATTGGCGCCCTGTTCCAGGGCTTCGCGGTTCTGGTGGACGATGAGCTTGGCGCCAATCTCCTTGGTATAGGAATCGCGGAAAGCGATCATTTCGGGGAACTTATAGCTGGTGTCAATATGGAGCAAAGGAAAGGGAATGTGGCCGGGATAGAACGCCTTCTGGGCCAGCCGCAACATCACGGAGGAGTCTTTTCCGATGGAGTAGAGCATCACGGGACGCGCGAATTCGGCGGCCGCTTCGCGAAGGATATAGATGCTTTCCGCTTCGAGGGTCTTGAGCTGGCTCAAGCCGCGATTGGCGATGGGCGGGTTGACGCTTTCTACTGTGGTGGACATTCCGGTCTTCTCTTCTTTTCTGCTCTCAGGCGCTCGGCTCTTTGCCTCTCACGCCGAAAAACACAAAACCCACCTGCCATATCGACTCTGGCGGTGGGTTGGTCGGAGCGTTCTATCTTCGGGTTCTAGACCATTTCCCTCGCGACGCCAGAGCATCGAGGCGGACAACAAGGACAACAGATCGCGTGGCAACGCAAGGTCTTCATTCCTCTAAAAGGCAAGCCTAACTATAGCCTGCAGAGTGGGGCGAAAGCAACCCGAATTGGGAGGCTAGCCGGGGCAAGCGAAAAGTCGCCAGACCGTACTGGAACCCCATTTTGTGGTGCGGAAGACAATTTCTCCCGAAAAGTGGATATGCAAGAAGGCGACTCTATACGACATTCAGGACAAAACTAGCCGTAACTTACAGATAAATATAGCCAAAACGCTCGATAGAGGTTAGTTTACTCCTACGGCAAGAGAATTGCTCGGAATACAGGCTAAGCCCGAAACCGTGAGAGAGTTGGTACCATCTAAACGGTAAGTTGCGGCGATCCAGTGTAGGCTTGAATGGGTGGGAGGGTGCTGTGTCAGCCGAGGCGAGTCAGCAGATCAAGAGATTTGCCAAGATTGTTGGCGGCTTTACCTTGTTGCTGGTCGGTATCGTGATGCTAGTTACTCCCGCGCCGGGCTGGGTAGCCATTCTAGGCGGGCTGGCCATGCTTGCGGCGGAATTTGTGTGGGCGCGCCGCCTGTTGAACCGCCTCAAGCTCGAAGGCGAACGGTTGAGGCAAACTGTAATTCCATCCTGGACCTCGAAGACCTAATCGGGAACCGGAAGGCCTGAGCGCCTTCGGAGTTCTTGGCTCATTTTCCAAACAACTGAAGTATGCTCATTTGCGGGAGGCCTCTATGGAAAAATGGAGAGGCAAATGGGCTTTGGTAACCGGCGCGAGCTCGGGCATTGGGTGGGCTCTGGCCGAGCAACTGGCGGCGAAGGGTGCGAACCTGGTTCTGACCGCCAGGCGCGGCGACCGGCTGACGCGGCTTGCCCAGGAGGTAGCGACACGCCATCAAGTTCGGACGGAGGTCTATGCGGCGGACCTGGCGCGGCCTCAAGCTCCGGGCGAAATCTTTCGCTTCGTCGAAGAGAAGCGCCTGCCGATCGAAATCCTGATCAATAACGCCGGCTTTGGCGCGTATGGCGAATTCCATAAGGTCAAAGCTCAGCCGTTGCTGGATATGGTGCAGGTGAACGTGGCGTCTGTGGTTCATCTGACTCATCTATTTCTGCCGGCAATGGTGGAGCGGCGCTCGGGGTACGTTTTGATCGTGGCTTCGACGGCGGCCTTCCAGCCGGTCCCCTATATCAGCACTTACGCCGCGACCAAGGGCTTCGACTTGTTGTTTGCCGAAGGGCTATCGGAGGAGGCCCGGCGATACGGCGTTCACGTGTGCGCGCTGTGCCCGGGCTCAACGGTGAGCGAATTCCACGAGGTGGCGCATCAACCCTTGCATATGGCAGGCCCGCAGGAGCCAAACGAGAAGGTGGCGCGTGTGGGATTGCAGGCGCTGGCGGAAGGCAAGCCGCGCGTCATTTCCGGGACCCGCAACTGGCTGAGCGTTGAGGCGCAGAGGCTCGCACCGCGGCGGCTGGTGACGCGGGTGGCGGCACGAATGTTTATGCCGCAACGATAGAGCCGGAAAAGCGTTTCGGAGAGCGGGCATGAATGTGGCGGAACTGGAAAAGAGACTGCACAGCGAAGGATTTGGTCATACCTACGTCTGGCAGGACGGGCCCGAGCAGCACTATTCCGAGCATACGCATCCCGTGGAAACCGCGCACATCATCCTTGAGGGAGAGATGACGCTGACGGTGGGCGGCCAGAGCACAACGTACCGGGCGGGAGAACGCTGCGACGTTCCGGCCGGCACGAAGCACGCGGCGCGAATGGGGCCGGCGGGATGCCGTTACCTTATTGGCGAGAAGTAGCCGAAGCTGGCCGGTGAGAAGCAACCGGCGCTGGGGCAACGGCGAGGGCGCGGTCGAGCAGTTCCACGACGTGCAGCACCTCCTGCCCCGTATGGTGAAGCTCGCTCCCCGCGCGCATTTGCAGAAGGCAGCCCGGATTCGCGGTAACGATAGTTTGCGCTTTGGTTTCCGTAGCACAGCGCATCTTCCCCGCCAGCAACTGCAAGGAAGTTTCGGTTTGCGTGATGTTGTAGACCCCCGCCGAGCCGCAGCAATGATCCGCCAGGCGCATCTCGGTAAGCTCGACTCCAGGGATGGCGCGAATCAGACGCCGGGGCGCTTCGCGGATTTTTTGGCCGTGCGCGAGATGGCAGGAGTCCTGATAGGTGACGCGCAGGGGCAGCTCGCGCAAAGGAGCGACGAGGCCCAACTCGTCGAGAAATTCGGTGACGTCGCGCATCTTGCCGAGAAACGCGCGAGCTTTTTGCCAGGCGGCATCTTCTTCGGAAAACAGCTGGTCGTACTCTTTTAGCGTGGAGCCGCAGCCGGCCGCGTTGGTGACAACGGCGTCGAAATCTTCCCTCAAGAAAACGTCCAGATTGACACGCGCCAAGCGGCGGGCGACGTCGCGAACGCCGGCGTGGGCGGCGAGGGCTCCGCAGCAAAGCTGTCCCTGGGGAACGACGACGTCGCAGCCGTTAGCGACCAGAACGCGGATCGTGGCTTCGTACAAAGCGGCGAAGCTGACCTGCGAAATACAACCCGTGAAGAGCGCCACGCGCGCACGGCGCTGGCCTTGAGCGGCAAAAGTCTGGCCGAGACGCGAGAAGAAAAATTCGCTCTCTACGCGTGGCATGAGCTTTTCCCGATCGGCCAAGCCGAGCAGCTTAAGCAGCCCCGATTTGCGCGCCAGGGATTGGAAACCAGAGCGCTGGTAAAACCGCACGAGGCGGGCGGCGGCGGCAATGCGTCCCGGATAGGGAAGCAAATGCCTGTAGACGAGGCTTCGGGCGATGCGCGAGAAAAGCGGGCGGCGATAATTCTGTTCGATCTGCGCGCGGGCGCCTTCCACGAGCTTTCCGTATTCCACACCCGAGGGGCAAGCGCTCTCACAAGCGCGGCAATCGAGACATCGATCAATATGCTGGACAAAAAAGTTGCCGAGCGGCAGCCGGCCCTCATCGACGAGAATCATTTGACGGATGCGGCCACGCGGCGAATCGGCCTCCTGGCCCCAAAGACGATAGGTGGGGCATTCGTTCAGACATAGGCCGCAGTGAACGCAGTGCAGGTAGTCCACGTCACGAGGGCGATCCGGGCCGCGGAAACCGCCAGGCTGCGGCGTTCGCGGAGGCGTTTCGGGCGATGCGGCAGGCGTTTCCGGCAGCGCCATCAAATGCCTCCTCGAAAGCGGCCGGGCGAGAGAATCTCGCGCGGGTCGAAGACGCGCTTGAGGCGCTGCGCTATTTCGTTTTCGGCGCCGGGAGGCGGCCAGACGTCGAGCGCGGTTTTGACATCAAGGGGGCAGCGCTCAGTGGTGGGCAGCGCGCCCTGGCTGATAAAAAGATCGAACATCGAACGCGAGCAGTTTATCAGCGTGGAGGAGGACTTAGTTTCCTGTGGGCGTTCCACCGGGGATTGCTCCGGCGATAGAAGCGCAACGTAAACGACGCCTAGAGCGCGAATCAGGATGGCAGAGGTAAGGCCATGATCATCGTTATGATCGTCGGCCACGCTGCGGATTTTTTCCAACAGGCTGGGCATGGCTGACGGCAGGATGGGGACGCGAAAAATAACGGCGGGGCGATTTGCGGCAAGCGCGATGGACTGAAATTCGGAGAGGCAAGCGAAGAGCTGATCTCGCTGGGATTCCTCGAGCGAAATGAATTTGGCGGCACCGGCTTCTCGAGAGATCGACGCGAGATCCCGCTCGTGGCGCGCGAGCACGGATTCGTGGCCAGCCGCCTCGATAGCCACGAGCCAGGAGCCACTCGGCAGGAAATCCACGCCGCGCGATTGGAAAAGGGCCGCCGTTCCCGGATCGAAGACCTCCAGCACTTTTGGATCCAGCGGAGAGTTTACAAGCAAGCGGCAGAACTCGAAGGCGCGGGAAGGACCGTCAAAAGCGATGAGGAACATCCGCCTGCGCTGGGGAAGAGGGAAGGTGCGAAAGTTCAGGCGGGTGACGATCCCCAGTGTTCCCAGCGAACCGATGAAAAGCTTGTGCAGATCGTAGCCGGTGACGTTCTTCACGACGCGCCCGCCGCTTTTGGAAATGAGGCCTTCGCCGGTGACAAACTCGATTCCCAGCAGGAAATCCCGCGTGGCGCCATAACCATAACGCAGCGGGCTATCCACGGCTGCGGCGACCATGCCGCCCAGAGTGGCTCGATCGCCAAATGGCGGCGCGATGGGCAAGAATTGGCCTTTTTGCCGGAGTTCGCGAGCGAGATCGGCGCAGGTGACTCCCGGCTCGATACCGAGAGTGAGATCGCGCGGCTCGCAGGCCTGGATTTTATTCATTCGCGAAAGATCGAGGGCGAGATCGTAATGGCGTGGCGGCATGCCGATTCCTAAATGGGTCCTGCCTCCCATGGGGATCACCGCCAGCCGCTCAGCGGATGCGAAACGAAGAATCTCTGCGATCTCCGCCGCCGAATCGGGCTGCAGAATCGCGGAAGGGCTGTGACCATCGACTTCGCAGGCAGCGAGCGAAGCTGCGTCTGCGATGACACGGGTGGGACCGACAAGGTCCGCGAGACGCGAGGTGAGCGAGGGCGCAAGCTGGCTCATGCTTTTCCAGCGGCGAAGACCGGGAACGGTTGCAGGCGCGTTTCGCCACAGCCTTTGCCGAGGGGCAAGACCTTATCGGGATTGAGCATGTCCGCGGGATTGAAGACGGCGCGGACCTTGCGCATCAAGTCCAAATCCGACTCGGTGAACATCAGGGGCATGAGCTCGTTTTTCTCCATGCCTACGCCGTGCTCTCCCGTGAGCGTGCCGCCCATCTCCACGCAAAGGCGCATGATCTCATCGCCGGCGGCCCGGGCACGCCGAAACTGATCGGCATCGCGATGATCGAAAAGGATCAGCGGGTGGAGATTGCCGTCTCCGGCGTGAAAAATGTTTCCGATGACGAGGCCGAAGCGCTTGGAGATCTCCTCGATCCGCAGCAGCGTGGGCGTGAGTTTGGTACGCGGGATCACGCCATCCAGCACATAGTAGGACGGCGATACGCGGCCGATGGCGCCGAATGCCTCTTTGCGGCCCTTCCAAAGCAGGGCGCGTTCACGGGCGTCGCGCGCCCTGCGCACCTCGCGCGCATGATGCCGGAGGCAAACCTCGCCGATTTCGGCGGCTTGCGCTTCGGCGGATTCCCGCAAGCCTTCCACTTCCATCAATAAAACGGCGGCGCTATCCACGGGAAAGCCGGCGTGAACGTAAGCCTCTACGGCGCGAAGCGTCTAGCCGTCGAGCATTTCACAGGCAGCGGGAGTGATTCCGCGAGAGGTGATCTCCACGACGCTGTCGGTGGCATCTTCGAGGGAATCGAATATGGCCAGCAAGGTGCGCACGTCTTCGGGCAGGCGCAGAAGTTTTACCGTGATCTCGGTGACCAGCGCGAAAGTTCCTTCGGAACCAACTACCAGACCGGTCAGGTCGTAACCGGGAGTTTCCATCGCTCGTCCGCCGACGCGCACGACTCTGGCGTCCGGCAGGACCAGCTCGAGCCCGGTGACATGGTTGGACGTTACGCCATAGGCAAGCGTATGAGGGCCGCCGGAGTTTTCCGCGACGTTGCCGCCAATGGTGCAGGATTTCTGGCTGGAGGGATCGGGAGCGAAGTACAAGCCGTACTTTTCGACGGCGCGCGAGAGATCGAGATTCACCACGCCCGGCTCGACAACGGCCCGCCGATTTTCCGGATCGATTTCCAAAATGTGGTTCATGCGCGAGAAAGAGATGACAATGCCGCCACGCCGCGCCAAAGCGCCGCCGGAGAGTCCGGTGCCCGCGCCGCGCCCGACGATGGGAAGACTGTGGCGATTGGCCAAGGTGACGATCGCGACGACGTCTTCCTTGCGGGCCGGGAAAACGATGGCGTCAGGATGCGACTCTTCGATGGAGCCGTCGTATTCGTAGAGAAGCAAATCCTCGGAGTTGGACAACACTGCCGAGGCGCCGAGGAGTGTTTCCAGTTCGCGGATGATGGATCGATGCATCGGCGTAAATCAACCTCCTGCCACTATGGGTGGCAGGCACTTACCCGAGCGGCCCTCCAGCGAAGGCGCGCCGTCCCACGCTCACCCAGCCTAGGGAATGCCATACGATTTTGAGGCTCCCGAGTATGCGAACATTCTAGCGCGAACGGCGGAGCCCATGTCATTAAGCCGATGCGCACGAGCGCGGGAGATTGCCCCTGATTCGGCATTTCTGCATCAATAGATCAGTTCAGGGGAAGGTAGTTGGCGAACCAGCCCCGCCGGTACCCTGAGCCGGCGGGGCCTGTTCCGGATGTGGAAAAGGTCAGCATTCAAAGAACACTAGAAAACCTCTTCTAATCATCTAAATTCCCTGCCGGCAGCGATAGCCATTTTCGCCGATAGCGAGCTTAACTCCTGCACGATCAAGCATTTTTGGGAACGACCTCTCGGAAACGGGTTACCTCTCGGGTAAATCAATAAAATGAGCCGAGCGACCTAGGGTTTTGCCGGATTGTGGACTCAGGTTTCTCCCATGCACCCTAAGAGCATACGCTGGCGTCGAATCCATTGTTACACCAGTGGGTGTTATCCCAGTGCGGACGGCACGCCGATGCCGGACATGGGCGGAGAAAAAAGGGGGCGGGAGATGCAACGGAAGAACGAAGGCGAATGGTTTTGCGCGAATTGCCTGCAGATGATCGAAATGCTGAGCAGACACGGGCGCTGCCCACATTGCGACAGCAATGCGGTGGACGTGGCCTACAGGTGGAGACGCTCGGAAGCGGAAGTGAGGCCGGAAGTCGTACTGTCCATCAACGCCTAAATTCCGTATCTTCTCGTAGGAAGTGTACTAATGCTTGTTCTGCCGCAAAACGCTCGCGTTTGTGGGCGTATAAAAGGCGGCCTCAGACCGTGAGGTCGGCCTCTCGCATGGTCCTGCCGAGACACCATAATTCCGATCGATTTCTGGCTTTCGTTTTTCTGCTTGGTTGAAAAAGCGACGAAGCTACTGACTTTTATCGGCCTTTATCCTCGGCGGTGGGATGGGTTCCCCGAAGCAAATCGGCTGGCGCGGTATAGATCTTTTTCAGGCTGGAGTATTGGATGGCAGCGCTGCGGAACGCACGTCCACTGGCTTCTACCTTGGATCGCACAAGGTCCAGCATAGCGATGGCAAAAATCACCATGGCCGCCATAAGTATTGCTACTCGTGCCGGTTTCGGCATAAATGTGCCCTCAGGCTCGAATGATTCGGTATTTAGACTACCGTCAGGAGAAGCTACCGCGTGTGGGGGCCAGCCGAAATAGGTGCAGCAATGGATTCAGATGGCGAAATCACCTTACGTGGGGAGGGGCAGTTGCCTATGCGGATTTGAACCTTTTCTGGCGTGGAGCGCAGCGCGGCGTTTCTGAAGACTAGTGAGCGTACATGCCAGAATCGAAGAAGGTACCGCCCCTCAAAAGCCGCTCCAGAGCCTGAACCAAGTCTTGGGCGGCGCGCGATTTCACGACGTAGCCGTGCGCTCCCGATTTGCGCACCGAGCCGGCCATGCTGCCGGAATCGTGCATGGTAAAGAACAATACTCGAGAGCCGAGGGGAAGCCGGGAGATCTCGTCGGCAGCCTCAAAGCCACTCATCACCGGCATGGTGACGTCCATAATGATAATGTCGGGAGAAAGCTCCTGGGCCATGCGGACGGCCTCCTGGCCATTGGAGGCTTCGCCGCAAATTTCCCATTCGGGCTTAACTTCGAGCACCCTGCGGATGCCCTGGCGGACGATTTCGTGATCATCAGCGATTAAAATTTTGACGGCCACCTAGATCCTCGTCACAAAAAAATGCACGGACCGGACCGTCCGTGCACGCAAGACCCCTGAAAGCCTCGCGCCGGGCCTGGCCCGCGTCAATCAAGCCGCTGAAACGTGAGGTTCGCGTCTCGCCGGGGCAAATAAGGTCATTACGCTTCCGCAATCAAGTTGCGCACCGCGTATCTAACAACCTCGGCCACGGAATGGCAATCCAGCTTTCGCATCAAGTTGATGCGGTGGGTCTCCGCTGTCTTCACGCTGATGCCCAGCACCGCAGCGACTTCCTTACTGCTCTTCCCCTCCGCGAGGAGCTGAACGACTTCACGCTCGCGCGGAGTGAGAGGCGAATCCGGATCGGCGACATTCTCCGGGACATCGGACTTGCCCACGTAGCGATCGAGAATGATCTGGGAAACCTTCGAGGTAAAGAAGGTCTGGTCACGGGTGAGCGCATCGACCGCCGAGACCAAGTCACTGGCCACATCGGACTTGAGCACGTAGCCGCGAGCTCCGGCCTTGACCACCTGCTGGATGAGCGGATTGGTATCGTGCATGGTCAGGACGAGAACGCGCGTGCGCGGCGCTTTCTTGACGATCTGGCGCGTGGCTTCGAGGCCGTTCAGAGAAGGCATCCCGATATCCACAATGGCTACATCGGGGTGCATACTCTGGGCTTTATCTACCGCTTCGCGGCCATCGGTAGCTTCGGCGATTACTTTCCACCCCGGCTGGGTCTCGAGTAAAGCGCGAAGGCCCTTGCGCACAACTTCGTGATCATCGGCTAAAAGGATGTGTACGGGTCGCATAGATCCCCCATAGAACGGAGGTAGTGTAGGGTCTTTGGACTAGGGTTGGCTATCGGGGAATAACCTTACGCGGCCCTTTCGGGATAAAGGCGGTTTTCGCGGGTTGAGAGCAAATCGGCGGGCAATGGACGGCCGCGATTTTATGGCTTGAAATCATGTCGATAAGTTAGAGAGAATCCGTCAAACGCTCGCATTCTTACTCTTGGAACGCAAGCAAATCGGGCTTACTCTGGAACGCAGGCGTTCAATCGGGCTTACTCTGGAACACAGGCATTATTGATCAGCAAATGAGGAGGCGACCATGAGTTCGATTTCCAATCTGAGTCGACGGGCGCTGGTGAAATGGGGACTCGCTTCGGCTGGCCTTCCCGCGATCTCCAAGGCGCTGGGATCGTCCGCGCTGGCGCAGGACGCCGGCGCTGAGAGCGGGAAGATCGGAGAGGTGGGAGGCCGGGCTGAGGGCGAGCTTTATACGGGCAAAGGTTTGCCCGGCGGAGCTCAACTGGAGATTCGGCTGACGCAATCGATCTACACGAGCGATCCCGACGAACTCGAAGTGGCGCAGAGGATGAAGCCGTACGACCTGGACTCGTGGGTGACGGAATGGACGCGCGTGGCGGAGCGAAATGAAAAAACGGCAGATGAGTTTGCGTCCAAGGGATTGAAGGTGACGGCGAACGGGTATTATCTGCGCGCCGCCGAATTTTATCGCTTCGCATCCTGGCCGATGCCGGTGACCGACGACCGCATGCTGCCGACCTACAAAAAGGCGCGGCAAACATTCGACCGGGCGTGGGAATTGCAGCGAGCGCCGTTCGAGCGCATTCAGGTGAAGTGGGAAAACCAAACGCTCGACGGATATTTCCGGAAACCGGGCGGGGCTCAACCGGGGAAGAAATATCCGGTGGTGATCGCCTTCCAGGGCGCGGATACGATGGCGGAGGCTACGATCATGGGCGGCGCGGGAGCGTATCTGGCGCGGGGCATGGCTTATCTGGCCGTGGACTTTCCCGGCCAGGGCGGAGCTTTGCGACTGAAGGATTTGCACCTGCCGCCGGATACCGATCGCGTAATCAAGGCGATGATCGATTACCTCGAGACTCGCAACGATGTGGACACGAAAAAGATTGGTTTGCAGGGCATCAGCATGGGTGGTTACGGAGTCCCGCGAGCGGCCAGCAACGAACCTCGCGTTGCGGCGGCGTTCATGAGCAGCGGGTCATACGATTTGGGCCGCGATCTTTTCGATTACTTGCCGTCGATTCAGGAGCGGGTGCGCTGGATCGTGGGCGCGCGCGACTTGGCCGATGCCAGGAAAATGTTGCGGGAGTACACACTGGAAGGCCGCGCCGAGAAGATCCACTGCCCCATGCTGATCGGGTATAGCAAAGACGATCGCATCATGGATCCCGCGGGAGCGCTGAAGCTCTACCAGGCAGCGGTGAACTCCAAGCGAGAGATGGTGGAGGGCACCGGCCACGCGCAGGCGATGAATGCGGGCGGGCCGCGCGAGCATCGCGCGCCGGTATTCCCCGATTGGGCCATGAAGCAATTGGTGGGCGAATCCTAGCTGCAAAAGCTGAGATCTCGCGAAACGCCGGCGGCGATAACTCGAAATCCACTCTGGCCCTCCGCCCAGCCGGTTGCAACTGGCCTGGCGTACCATTGACCCAATTCGGAATCGATTCGTAGGATCGTGTGTTTCTTCAGGGTGAGTCCAGGCCTTCGGGGAGCAGGAAAACAACGTGTATCCGCACGCAAACCGGCAGCAGAGCCCAAGATAACGGAAAGGCGCCGAGGTGGCCGCCTGAATTCGCGCGTTCCGGTGGCGATCGAGTGGGAAGGCGCGGGGGCCAAGAAATCTGCCCGCGAAGAGACGTTCACTCGCGTTGTGGGGCCATATGGGTGCCTGGTGCTCCTACATCAAGAACTAAACGTGGACCAGGAAGTGCGCGTTTTTAATCTGGTGACGACCGGGTCGAATTCCGCAACGATCGTCTGGAAAGGAGAGCACCGGCCAGACGGCTGGGAATTGGGCATCGAATTGATCGGGCCGGCAATGGATTTTTGGGGGCTGGAATTGTGAACAAACAAGCTCCGCAGCTGGATACCGGGCCACAGCTTCAGCCGGGCGAAGAACGACGCCGCAGCCAGAGGGTAATGATTCGTATTCCGGTGACGCTGGAGATGATGGCGTCAGGCAAAAAAGTGACGATGCGCGCCACGACAGCTCGGTGAACGATCATGGCGCGATGCTGGTCTGCACGAAGAATTTGCCCGTGGATGCGCTATTCGATTTAATCAACGATCGCACCCAGCAAAAGCAGGTTTGCCGCGTGACGCGCGCGCCCGTGGACAACCAGCAGGGTTATCTCCTGCCGGTAGAATTCGCCGAACCCTCTCCCGGTTTCTGGCACATCTCTTTCCCGCCGCCCGGATGGAAGGGCGTAGAAAATTAGTCAGGGTCCTGCCGTCAGATGGGTTATTCCCGCTCAAGCCTTTTGTCCGCAATTCGCCGCCCCGCCGGATATACCTTATGTACGGATCGAAAACTTGGTGGAACCGCCGTTGCGATTCAGAACACAATATCGTTCTCGGAACAGCCCGGAGGCCACCTGCATCCAACGGACGCCCAGCAACCCTGGCGAAAGGTAGAAATAGGCACAAAGATGCCGACCAAAACGACTTCACTAAACGACGTACGTCAGTGCGCTGCTGAGTTTGCTGTTTCTGTCGGAGTCGCTGTCAGCTCAAACGCTAAAGGACCGCATTTTGCAGGCGGTCGATCATCACAAGCGACGGTATTGAATGGCAACGTGCATCCATTGGCACGCCCGCAATACGATCAGGGCAGAGTCGAAGCCTTCCATGCCAATGCGGGTGACCTTGGTGTTCAAAATGTCCGGGCACAGCAAGCGGATTTGGATGCGCTGCTCGCCAGCCAGCAGGATCGCGGCTCGCCCGATTATCAGCGCTGGCTCACGCCCGAGCAGTACGGCAGCCGATTTGGGCTTAGCCAAAGCGATATCAACAAAGTGACCGGATGGCTGGAGAGCGAAGGGCTTCAGGTTGAGAGCATTCCCGCCAGCCAAAACGCGATCGTCGCGCGGGGATCGGCGCAGCAAGTAGCGGCGGCGCTACATACCGAGATGCATCGGTATCTAGTTAACGGAAATGCGCAATTTGCCAATTCCAGCAGTCCGTCGGTTCCGGCCTCGCTTGCGGACGTGATTTCCGGGATTCGGGGACTGCATAATTTCGCGCTGAAGCCGCGGCTGGTGCGACAAATAAGCCCGAAATTCACTTCCGGGGTAACAGGAAACCACTTCGTGACGCCACCGGATTTTGCCACGATCTACCGGCTTAATTCGCTATACCAGCAGGGGATCAACGGAACGGGACAGAAAATTGTGGTCGTGGGGCAGAGCGATGTGGCGCTGGGCGACGTGAGGGCTTTTCGCACGAACTCCGGACTGGCTGCAAACGATCCTACGCCAATCGATGCAAACAATTCCGCTCTGGTGGGCTTGATTGTGCCACCCGGCGCCAGCGACCCCGGAATGCAATCCAGCGACATCGATGAAGCGAACCTGGACGTGGAGTGGCAGCGGGGCGATCGCGCCAAACGCCACGATCATCTTCGTCGTGGGCAATCCTGTGAGTGGCGGCGGCGTCTTCGATGCCCTGCAATATGCGATAACGCACAGCCCGATTCTCGCGCCGGTGATCAGCACAAGCTACGGAGAATGCGAAGCCAACGCCATTGCGGATGGGAGCTACTCGGGTTCTATCTGCCTCTTATGCAGCAGGCGAACGCCGAGGGCATAACGGTGTTGGCTTCGAGCGGGGATAGCGGCGCTGCAGATTGCGATATCGGTAATTCTTCGGTTAATGGACTAGCGGTGGACATGCCGGGAAGCCTTCCGACAGTCACTTCAGTGGGCGGAACGGAGTTCCAGGAGGGGGCGGATGCCATCGGCCAATTTTGGAATAGGCCGGCTTGCATCGGTCCGGGATGCGCCGATGTAGTGAGTTCGGCAAGGTCGTACATTCCGGAGGGCGCCTGGAATGACACGAATGTAGTGATTAATGGTTCTTCGATCGGGCTGACCGCGGGCGGAGGAGGAGCGAGCAGCGTCATCGCCAAACCAGCGTGGCGGGCGGGTACCGGAGTGCCGAACGATGCGGCGCGCGACGTGCCGGACGTCTCGTTCAGCGCTTCGCCGCTTCAGGATCCGTATTTGATCTGCTCGGAGTATGTGGATCCGACGTCAAACCAACTTACGCCCTGGTGCACGACGAATGGATTCCGGAATGCCAGCACCAATATAACTTCAACGGGCAACTGGACACGGTGGGGGGACATCGGTTGGACCGCCGGCGATGGCGGGGATTGTGGCGCTGATCAGCCAGTTCACGGGTCACTCGCCAACGAACGGTTTGGGCAACATCAATGCGGTCCTCTATCCTCTCGCGGCGCATACACCCACAGCGTTCCACGACGTCACCATCGGGAATAATCAGGTTCCGTTCAGCAGCGCGTGCGGCGCGACGAGCAACATCGGATTTAACTCCGGCACGGGATACGATTTGGCGACCGGGTTGGGCTCGATCAATGCGTTGACCTTGGTCACAAACTGGACTTCTGTCTCGCCGGCAAGCACCGGGCTGGCCTCCACAAGCGCAAATTTCTCTCTAGCCTTTTCGCCAGCTTCGCTGAGCGTGAAGAGAGGCTCCTGCCTTATCGGGTCGGTCCAAATGACGCGCTTGAATGGGTTCGTGGGCACCCCCACTTTCACTTGCACTGCGTCGGCCAGTATCGGTGGGAACCTGACCGCGTGCACGGTTACGCAAGGGATCGGCGTGAGTTTGAACTCGCCTGGGGATTATCGCGTCATCGGCTGGTGGGGAACCGCGGGGGTCCTTTTAGCTGCCATTGCATTCATCCTGGCTACTTCTAGACGGCGCGACGCCGGCCCCGGGGAATCGCGGACCTGGCCGAGGCTCGTACCCGGTTTCGCCATGGTTACATTGCTCGCCATGGCCATCGGCTGCGGAAATAGTTCCAGCAGCAGCAGCAGCTCGACTCCACGAACCCGGTTGTGAGTTACACGCTATCGGTCAGTGTACCGTCGAACGCGCCAGTGGGAACGGGGTCGGTAACTGTGGTTGGGACGATCGGTACGCTCAAACAATCGGCCGGAATGACAGTGACCACGAAATAGACGCGAAACCGGCGAAAAAGTCATTTAGCGTCAGCGGGTTATATAAGGAGGATCGTGTCGCTGGGCTAGACAAAAAAAAAAAAAAAAAAAAACCCCCCCCCCCCCCCCAAAAAAAACAGAGACTGAAGCGACCGTAACCAGCAGGCAGCGCATGAAGACTGAGGATCGTGTCCAGACGGACGCGGGACTACAAGGTCCACCAGCTCACCACGACAAATGGCCCGACAGTTCGAGAATATGTATCGCCGCAAGGTTTGGTTTTTGGGATTGCCTGGCAGGGCCGCGTCATGCCCGATCTAAATGCGTTGTTGGGCACATACCGAGAGAATCTTCAGACGGCCGCACCCGCTCAGACCCACGTCCGTCACCTGCGAGGAGTGACCATCAAAACAAATGATTTCGTCTATTCCAACTTTTGCCACATGCAGATGTGCGCGGGGAGGGCGTACGTGCCCGCTTTTGTTCCGAGCAACGTTTCAGCGGAGGTGGTGCGTTGAATTACCGATTTCGAGCGAAGGCGACGGCCGTGCCTTTCCTACTCTCTGTGCTGTCTGTGCTGGGATGGGCGGGCTGCGGCGGCAGCAGCCCCAGCACCACTGCGACAACCCCAACGCCGGCCGCCAATAATTCGGTAGCTGTGACGGCCAGCTTTGGCTCCTCCGAGGAATTCGTCAATGGGATCTTCACCACCGTCACCGTCTGCCAGCATGGCACGCAAACTTGCGCCACAATTCCCAACGTGATGGTCGATACGGGCTCGATTGGCCTGCGCATCCTTACTTCGGAGCTCGGCTCGGTAGCGCTTACCCCGATTTCCATCAATGGCAACCCGCTCGAGGAGTGCATCCAGTTCGGCGATACGTCCTACACTTGGGGACCGATGCAATTGGCGGATGTCGAAATCGCTGGGGAGAAGGCCTTAGACATCCCCGTCCAGCTTCTTGGGGCCCCTCCTTTTACCGTGCCTGCGGCGGATTGCCTCTCGAACCCGGTTAACTCCAATCTTCCCAACGGAGGAGATGACGACACCCTTGCGACCCTGGGAGCAAACGGAATCCTGGGCATCGGCGACGCCTCTGTGGATTGCGGCAGCAGCTGTGCCGGCATCGCCACAGGCTCGGCCTTTTCGGGATACCCGTACTACATATGCCCCGGCGGCAACTGCGAGGAGGTGGGGGCGTCGACGCTCGATCAGGCTGCAAACCCCGTCGCGGCGTTCACCTCAACGGACAGGAATGGTGTTGTGCTTGCCTTGCCGACGGTTGGAGCAACGGGCGCGACCTCCGTCACAGGCACAATGACTTTTGGAATTAGCACCCAAGCTGACAATGCTCTGGGGAGCGTAACCCTTTACGCCCTAGACCAATGTGGAGATTTCCCCACCGTTACCTTCAATGGCGCCTCTTATACAGATACCTTCTGCAATGGAACTGGTAGTGGCTTTGGCGGTTTTCTGGACACGGGTTCGACTGGCCTGTATGTTTCGGATGCCGCCACGCTCAACTTCCTCGGTATCTCGGATTGTGGGCAAAGCACAAGCGGATTCGGCTTTTACTGTGTAAGCCCGGGCACGACGGCTACGCTCTCCAATGTCGGCCTGTTCGGGAATGGCGGCATAGGGTCGGGGACCCTGACTTCGCTGAACATCTACGATGCCACAACTCTGTTCAAGACAAATAACGCGGTCTTCAACGATCTGGGTAGCGACAGTGGCACAAGCCAGGCAACGGACTACTTCGACTTCGGGGCGCCTTTCTTCATTGGGCGGACTGTCTTCGTTGGGATTGCTGGTCAGGCTGTGCCCGGCGGGGTGAACGCTCCCTATGGATTCGTGGCGTTCTAGGAGGCCTCAACGTTTCCGCGGCTTTTCTGCATCTTATCTTTGGTAGAGCTGTTTGATTTGCGGACTAGGTTCGGTCTCCATCGGTCTCGTTGATCTTCCTGCGCCGAGAGGCTGACCGATTCCGCACGCCTCCGGAAAGGGCATTGCAACCCCCGCAGTGCACGGTAGAATTTTCTTACCCCTTCTAATTCCACAATCGCGCGAACTCCTTCCCCGCGCCGGAGAAACGATGACTACCTTGACCGACCGCCGCAATGACACCCGTGTGAACGTACGTCTACCCTTAAAATTCAAAGTGATCGGGAATGAGAACGCGGGAGAGCACATCGCCGAATCCGAGAACCTCTCGCAACGCGGAGTTTTAATGTGGACCGCATACCCACTGAAGATCGGCGTGCAATTGGAACTAAAGCTAACGTTACCACGCGAAATCTCAGGCGGCTTTGCTTCGCAAGTTCATTGCACTGCACGCGTGGTGCGCATTCACGAGGGCGATGCGGGCGGGTTGACGGGCGTGGGCGTGCACATCGAACGCTACCACGGGACAGCCGAACGGGAGCGCTGGGCGAGCTGAGGCCGCCAGAAGGCCTGGCGGCCGGTAAACTCGAAGAACGAAGGCTTACCGCTTGGCGGCGGTGGTGAAGGTAGTTTTGGCGGTTGACTCGTTCTCGAACTGATCGTAAACGCGAACGGAAACGGTGTGCTCGCCAGGGGCCAGGCCGCGCAGAGTCACGGAGTATTCTTCCGTAAGCGCGTCGCTGAGGCCGCCGACGGGCGGCACGATGGTCCAATCGCCCGCGTCGAGGCTGTATTGCGTGCGGACGATGGAACTGGCCGTGTCGCTGGCGCGGAAGCGCACGGTGACCGCGGGATCGCCGGCGGCCGCAGGGGCCGGCTGCGAAGTGAGCTGGGTGACGGTGGGCGGCGTGTTATCCACCATAAAACGGTCGCTCACGTGTTCGGCGGAAAGCGCCTGATCGGGCGGATTCGACTTTTCGTCGGAGGCGACGATTTTCAGGTAGTAGGCGCCGTCCGGCATCGAGTTGGTGTCCCAGGAGTAGAACTTCTGGTCGAGCTTGTCTTTGAGCAGCTTCCAGTCCTTCTCGTTTTCACCGCGATAATAGACGGAATAGGTCAGCTCGTCGTCATTGGCGTCTTCGGCATTCCACAAGACGGACTGATATCCCTTCTGAGCGTAGCCCTGGGGCGGCGGTTCGTACCTCGGCGACTCGGTATTCCGGTCGGACGCGCCTTGCGCTGCCCGGCGCGGCAGGCATGCGCAACACCACAGAGGAAGGCTGCGGCGGGCCAGATTGCTGGCCGAAACCGGAGACGCGCGTTCCGGGGTTTTGAATGGCTACGCCGGTGATCTGCGGCGCGACATTCTTTGGCAGGTAAGCCAGCTCGATCCAGGAGAGATCCGGCGGGATTCGCGCCGCCGTGCAACACGGCCTTCCACTGCACGAAGCGCGCCGCTTGGGATTCGACTTCCTGCCCCTTGGGATCGCGGTAGGGGCCAGCCCAGGGAGTCCAGTTCTTGCCGGGATCGGAGGTGTTGCCGGCGCGGACGTAGAGTTCGATACCCGAGCCTCGCGGCGTTTTCGCCCCACCAGGTGAGCCTGCCCCAGCGCGAGAAGATGCGAGCGTCGAACGGTTCGGATTCAAAGGTGCCTTCGGATTCCAGCTCAGGACCGAGAGTGAAAACCTTCCCGGGATTGGCGGTGGCCACATAGATTTTCCCGTTCGGCGCTTTCGCAAAGGAAGTGACTTGTTCGGATTCGGCCTTGGCCAAGCGCGAAAAGACGCGGTCATTTTCAAGCTGCATGACGGCACCGTGATTGCCGGTGCCGAGCAATAGCTTGCCTTGCGGCGATATCCCGAGGGTATAGACCGACTCGTCGCGGGAGGTCCAAATCTCCTCGGGCGAACCGTCTGGAGCGATGCGGTATACGGCGGCCGAGGAGAGCGCCGGGAAAGGAGCAAATGGCGCACCCGGCTGTCCGGCTGGACGACTGCCGGGGCTCCGCCAACCGTAACCGTAATCTGAGTGCCTTGAGCCGCATTATTATTTTGATCGGCCTGCGTGGCAGGCGGCTGAGGAGTTCCAGGACGTTTATCGCCGATTGCGGCGACGTACAAGTTGCCGGTGGAATCGAGCGCCAGCGAGGTGATCTCCTTCTTGGCGGTTTCATAGAGCACATAGGCGGACCGGCCGCCGTCATTGGAGGCGTCCTGCTTGTCGGCTTGGGCTTGGCTGGGAGCTCCCTTTGCGGCCGGCTGCCGAGCGGCCGCTCTGCGCGCCTGGCTCCGGGGAAGCGGCGGATGGCGCGGCAAGCGCAATGCGCAGAACGAGGCCGTTGGGTTCGGTGCCGGCGAGAAGATTCCCTTTGCCGTCCAAAATCAGGCTGCGGATGTGCGTCTCCTCGGCATTGTAGAAAAGCTCGGAATTGCCATTGGCATCGACCGCGAAGATCTTTCCGGGATCGCCGGTGGCGACGAAGAGCGTGCCATCCGGGCCGAACGCAAGGTCCCAGATGTATTTCGTTTTGGGATCGAAGAAAACGGATTTTGCTCCAGCAGGCGTGACTTTATAGACTTTGCCATCGGGCGCGGTGGCCACATAGAAATTGTCGTTCTTGTCGAAGACCAGGGCCTGAGCGGTCATGTCCTGGGATTCAAAAACAGTGGAGGGCTTGCCGCTGCCATCGAACTTGACGATTTTGGCGTTCGAGCCGCCCGCGCCGTAGAGGGTGCCGTGGGAATCGAGCCGCAGAGACCAGAGATAGGCGAGCGAGGCGTCGGCAAAGGGCGCGAACTTCGGGGCCAGCACGATTTTGCCGTCGCTCCGCAGGGCAACGCCTTTGGCATCACCCTTTTGGAAAGCATCGTAATCGGACTGGCGCCAGAAACGCGTATGTTCGGCCATCGCGGGCAGGATGCAGAACAGAAGCGCGGCGACCAGGGCCACTGCCCAGGGCCAGGAAACGGCCGCTGCGACCGTTGGGCGATGGCGTCAATAAGCTCAGACATAGAATCCTTTCAAACCGCAGCAGAAAACGAACGGAGTGTGGTAGCTGGGCCGCTGCGGGCGCAATTTATTTAATCGTGATAAACACAGACGTTGAACCAGCGATGATCTCATCCATGGGCACGGACCATTCGCCGGCCGTGGATTCGCGCAATAACGCGGAATTACCCGGCAGTCTTTTCTGGTCCAGGACGTTTATTTGCGAGAGAGGCGCGTCCGGAAGTTCTTTGTCTTCCACCAGCAGGGTCGGGGTCGGTTTGAGCAGGGTGACGTAAAGCTGGTTGTTGCGGCGCTCGCGATTGAGCAGGGAGATCAACTGATCGAGCCCACCCAAGCGGCCCTGGGCGGCGACGAGATTGGGTATGCGATTGAGCGAATCCGCGTCGCTGACCTGCACTCTCAAAGTGCTGCCGCGAGTGGCCTGCGGCGGAATCGTGACGGGGATGTCGCGGATCACCGGCGCTCCGCGATAGGGCCGCAGGAGCACCTTGATGACCACGGGATCGCCGGGCTGGGCTTCGCTTACGTCCGACCAGGCATTCAGGATGGAAGCCACGCGGCGGTCCGGCATGCTCTCGACGCGCAGCGTCACCCTGTCGATCTTGGGCATCTCGTAGGGATTGGAGAAGATGCGGGTGAAGATGGTTTGCACGCTGGAAGCCACGAAGGTGCCGTCAGGGACGAACTGATCGGTGGGCGCGTACATGTTCGACAAGCGAGACGGGAGAATGGCCGGCGATTTGGATATTGCCGCTTAATTTCATGGTGCTGCCTTCGCCGTAGGCCGAATTTTGCGTCAAGCCATTGAAGGCGACGATGCCCATCAGGAGCGGCGTCAGCTTGGGATTGGAGATCATCTCGGAATGAAACTGCTGCTCCCCGGCGGGAGTGACAACGGTCAGGTCCACGGGAATCATCTGCGGCGACGGCCCGACGCGACCCATCACGGCGGTGGCGCGATCTTCCGTCAGCGTGCCGATGACGCCGCCGGCATTCACAATTTTCGTGGAGTTGAAATCGGAAGAGAGCGTAGTGAGGGTGCGTCCGCGCGCCAGGGGCATATCGCTGGCCCCCAAGCCAAACAGCGGATGGCCGCAAGCATAGACGCGATCCTCGATAATCGCGGTCACCGTGCAGGCGGCGCTCATGGAGATGTCTCCCTGCACCAGCACCATGCTGACCATATCGCCGGCAACGATTTTGGAATCATCGGCTTCCGGCGGGGCGGTTCCGCCTGCGGTGGCGACCATGCCGTACGGCGCCCAGTCCCCGGCGTACTGGCGCAAAGTGGCGGGCGCGAAGCCCGAAAAGACCAAAGGCGAGGCAATCGGTTCGAGGTAGGCATCGCCCGAGGCCCCGGCCAGTTGGGCATAGTTGCCGGCACCGGATAACGAGGCTTTTGGCCGCTCATGGACGAAGCCAATGACGAAGCCAGGCCCGTCGAGGCGGTCGTCCAGCCATTATCGGCCACGGTCGAACGAACGCTCAGAGCCTTTGGGTTTGCTGGGTTTTCGTCGCTGGGGATCGACAAGATATTCTCGATCGGCGTGACTCCCCCCAGGGGCTCTTTGACGAAGACGCCAAACTTCAGTGAGAGCGCGCCCGCCAGCTTGCCGTCAATGTAGACCGGGCTCCCGCTCATCCCGGCGACGACGCCGGTGTGCTCGGCTTTTTCTCCGTGCAATTGGACCAGGATGATGGACTGCTTGGGCCCCAAAAGGTTGGGCAATATGCCGATCACTTCGATATCGAAAGGCTCGATCTTGTCTCCCGCAAAAATCGTGTAGGCGACGCCTGTCATTCCCGGTTTTATCTGGTCCAACGAGATCGTTGGTGGCCGTTCGCCGGCGCCGCGCGCAGCAGGAACGGCGATAGAGCCCAGGACCAGAGCGAGAACAACAAAGAAGAGACGCGGAAATAACCTTCCGCAGGGAGACAGTTTCAAGCAAGGAACATGCATATTATTCACCAAAGAAGATCGCAGGGTTTGTGAACCCCGGGGTTTATCTTTCAGGAGCAAAGCAAGCTTATCATACGCGCCAATCTTCCCGGAAACAAATGACAGCACAACCTATTGGGCCCAAATCTGGGCCGACGAAGACTCGAAGGGATAGACGTGCACCATCCAGCCGAAGATGACCGGGTAGAAGCGCCCTCCAGCCTCGGTGCAAGCCTCCTCGGTGGAAATGGAACCCGTCAGGCCAAACTTGGACCAGTCCGCCTGGCGTGCCTGGCGAGCCTTGGGTATGCAGAGATTGGTATGCTGGTGCCAGCGGGCGATGCCGAGAGGAACGCGCTCGTTCAACTGGTCCAAGGTCGCGGTTTTGGGCGCGGTGTACATGGCGCCAACCAACTCGTATCCATCTTTCGTTTTCTTGTAGAGAAGAGAGGTGGGCCGGGCGGGATCGAACGTAAAGCCCTCCAGGAAACCATTCCAATAATTCGTAAAGTGATACACGGGCTGAGGCACGTTGGGCGCGAAAATGCGGTAACCCTCAGACAAGGCGACACGATAGTCCTTATATTTCTGGATGGCCGGGGCCAAGGCATCGACGATCTGCTGGGCGCGCTCGCGATCGCCATCCGCGACTGGGCGGGCCGGCGTCATGCGCATATGGGCGGCATCCATATCCATGTGGTGACTGTGGGCCATCGATTGCATGGCGCCCGCTTGGGCGTGGTTGGTTGAGTCGTCGTCCATCTTCATGCCGTCCATGTTCATACCCGGCATGGAATCCGAATGATCGTGTTGACGAGCGGCTCCCTGCTCCGCAGGGGATTGTTGGCTACCTTGCGGATCCGTTTGCGCCCGCAGGCCAACGACCGCTGCTCCCGACGCTAGCAACGTCAACACCAGAACCAGCTTTCCAGTCATTTCCAACCTCATCGATCCCTCGTAATCGCGTCTACCATATCCACTTTTAGTACGAAGACGGCGCGGTTGCGAGAGATTTTCACCAGACCTCTACTTGGAAGGCACCAGCAGGCCTTGCGGTTGCCGAGGCTAGTTTACTTCCTGGATTTCGCGGGGGATCGCGCAATCGAGCGAGAGGAGCGGGAGGCCGCATCCGACCCGCATGCTAGAATCCCACCGTGGCCAAAGAAAAGGTCAAACCGGCGCGTTCCATCTCGGGAATGATCGAGGTTCCCGGGGATAAATCGATTTCGCACCGCTATGCCATTCTGGCGGCGCTGGCGCAGGGGCGCAGCGAAATTAGCCGCTATTCGGCGGCAGCGGATTGCCAGAGCACTCTCGATTGCCTGCAGCGATTGGGCATCGCGGTGGAAAAGAACGGCCGCGACGGGGCTGCACGTGTGGTGATCTCCGGGACGGGCATCGAAGGACTGCGGCAAGCCCGACGCCCTCTGGATGCAGGAAATTCGGGAACGACGATGCGGCTGCTCGCCGGAGTGCTGGCCGGGCAACCATTCGATTCAACGCTGACGGGCGATTCATCGCTGCGGCGACGCCCCATGCGGCGGGTGATCGAGCCGCTGGCGCGGATGGGCGCACGCATCGAAGCTCGCGACGCCAATTTCGCCCCGCTGGGAATCCGGGGTTCGGCGCTGCAGCCCATCCAATACACTCTGCCGGTGGCCAGCGCCCAAGTGAAGTCCGCAGTGTTGCTTGCAGGCCTGTTTGCGGAAGGGCAAACATCGGTGGAAGAGCACGTACCAACCCGCGATCACACCGAAGTGGCCCTGCGGGAGTTCGGAGCCGACGTGCGCCAGGTGGGGCATGTGGTGACCGTTTCAGGACGGCCGAAACTCGAAGCGCGCCAGTTGGAGGTGCCGGGAGACCTTTCGTCGGCGGTCTTCTTCCTGGCGGCAGCGCTCATCCTTCCCGGCTCAAACCTGGTGATCCACAATGTGGGGCTGAACCCGACTCGCTCGGCAGTACTCGACGTGCTGGGCGGATGGGGAGCGCCGATCAATATCGTCGCTTTGCGGGGGGAGAAGGGCGAATTAATTGGAGACGTTTCCATAAGCCACGCTGAATTGACGGGCGGCGTGCTCTCGGGAGAACTCATCGCTCAATTGATTGACGAACTGCCTATGCTCGCGGCGCTAGGTCCTTATACCGAGCAGGGAGTGGAAATTCGCGATGCCTCCGAACTACGAATCAAGGAGAGCGACCGAATCGCCGTGGTCGCGGAAAACCTGAGGCGCATGGGCGCTCGAGTGGAAGAGCTTCCCGATGGCTTGCGGATTGAAGGGCGCGCCGCGGGGCGCTTGCACGGAGCGGAAATCGACGCCCGTGGCGATCATCGCATGGCCATGGCTTTTGCCGTGGCCGCGCTGGGAGCGGAAGGCAGCTCGGTCATACGCGAGAGCGATTGCGTGGGCATCTCTTATCCAGACTTCTTCCAGGCGCTGGAGCGGGCCGCGGAACGTTAATTGAAAATTAAGCTACAATTAAATTTTAGCCACCCGCTTGCTATGTTCTAAGCGCTGATGGAAATAGCCAAGGTGAGGTTTCCTTGACACCCCATTGCGCTACGGTTAGGCTCGCCAACGAATGCGCGGTTTTCTTCGCAAGCTATTTCTCGCAATATTGGCTGTAGGGGCGCTCGCCGCGCTCGCCTATCATTCCCGCCATAAGATTCACCTCGGCGACTTTACCTGGAGCCGTTTCGCCCACGCCGTTGGCCAGGCCAATCTCTGGCTCTTGCTGCTCTCGGTGGTGGCCATCTACGTATGTTTCGCCTTGCGCACGTTGCGCTGGCAGCGACTCTCGCGTTACCTCGGGCCCACGGGGTTTGTGGACGTGTACAACGCGACAGTGATGGGCTTTGCGTCCATATTCATCCTGGGCCGTGCAGGCGAACCGGTCCGTCCGTTGCTGACTGGCACGCAAGACGCAGATGCCGGTCGCCAATATGTTTGGAATTTGGGTGCTGGAACGGATCACCGACTTTGCTGCGGCGGTGGCCTTGGCGGCACTCAGCCTGCTTGTGTTCACAGGCCAGCTGGCCGATGCCGGCGTCAATACGGATTGGGTTTACAGTGCACGAGCCAGCGGATGGATATTGCTAGGCACTCTGGCGGCTCTAGTGGCCTTCGTAATTTACTTCCGGCTGCATGGGGCCGGAGTTCTGGGGCGACGGCTCGATTACTGGCACCGGGCAGGCGGATTCAAAGCTTGGCTGGCCGGGATTATCGCCGGGTTCAGCGAAGGGTTGCAGGCCATCCGGACAACTTCCGACCTTTTGATCACGGTCTTTTACACGGCCGCTCATTGGGGATTGGTTGCCCTGATCTATCTTTGGATTTGCCACGCGTTCGCGAGCGCGTTCGTGCAAGCAGACATGACCCTCCCCGGCGCAATGCTGCTCCTGGCGATTACTTTGGTGGGCTCAGCATTGCAACTGCCGGGCGTTGGGGGCGGGGCTCAGGTGGCCAGCTTCATCGCGCTGACGACAATTTTTGGGGTGCAGCAGGAGGCAGCGGCGGCAATCGCCATCGTGCTGTGGATCATTACGTTTGCGGCATCGACGCTGCTGGGGGTTCCGTTGCTGATCCATGAGGGACTGTCGATGGGCGAACTGCGCAACCTGGCCCGTGCCGAGAAGGCAGCCGAACGGACCGGGGAACACGTTTCGGTGACGCGGATGGCCGATTCCCGCAAGGAATCGGAGGAGAGGGGCAGCGCCGATTGAAATGTCCGTTCTGTTCCTTTAGCGACGACAAGGTAATTGACTCGCGGGAAGGCCGCACCGGCGATCTGATCCGCCGGCGGAGAGAGTGCCTCAAATGCGGGCGCCGCTTCACGACGTACGAACGAATTGACGAAATCCCCTATATGGTGATCAAGAAGGACGGCCGGCGGGAACGGTTCGATCGCCAGAAGCTTTTGCAGGGCCTGCTGAAGTCCTGCGAAAAACGCCCCGTGCCCACGGCTAAACTCGAGGCGTTGGTCGATGAGGTGGAGCGATTCGTTCACGATGCGCCGGAGCGCGAGCGGAACACCAGCGAAATTGGGGAGTTGCTGATGAATCGCTTAAGGAAATTGGACAAGGTGGCGTATGTGCGCTTCGCCTCCGTGTACCTCGATTTCAAGGACGTACGGGAGTTTATGACCGAGTTGAAGGGCCTGCTTCGGGAGCACTCACGCAAATAAGCTGCGGCTGGCTGCCGCGGGCGTCTGCCAAACTCCGGCGGTAAACGTTTTTATCTGCGCGAAACCGAGGCTGGCGTACAAGCCTACAGCGCGTTGGTTTGCGGCGGTGACTGTCAAAGATAGGGCGCTGAAGCGACGCGCCCGCAACGCCTGGATCGTGGCCTGGATCAAACGCCTGCCTAATCCGCGCCGCTGGTAGCCGGGCATGACGCAGATCTGCGTGGTATGGCCTACGCCGGGCGCAACCGCCGAAGTGAGCACGACGCCGACCAACTCATGACTGTGGGGAGCGCGCAGCACGAACGAGGCGTGCTCCTGAAATTGTCCGCAGCCGGGCAACATGATTATATTTTTCAGAAACTTCAGCGCGCCCTCTTCGCTGCGATACTGATCGTTGATCTCTCCATCCATGTGATCCGCGTAGGCCAGCTGAATCAGCCGCGCGCAAGGAGCGAAGTAGCGGTCGTTCCATTCTTCCAGACGGAGCCCGGAAAGCTCGTTGGACTCTGGCGGCTTGCCGTTGGACGGGGAGTCCGGCGCGGGGCGGTTCAGATCGAGCAACATGAACTGCCGGGGGTAGAGGCGGAAACCCTGCTTCGCGAGCGCCCCATCGAACTCGCAGCCAAAAGGGACCAATTGGGCCTCGATGCGCCCGATATAGGGAACAGCCCGCAGCGTTTCGAGCGTGCTGGTTAAAAGCTTGGTGGCCAACGCCATCTGCGGGAAGCGAGGCGAAACATATAAGCCGCCCAAAAGGCCTTTGTGCTCCTCAATGACGTAAAAGGCGTATCCCGCAGCCTCGCCATTCTCAAGCACGGCACAGCCGGCCAGTGACCGCGCCTCGACGAACTTCTTGATCAGATCCAGGGAGGCACGGTAATCCCAGCGCAGCTCTTCTCTCCAGCGCTGCGCCTCTTCGGTCAGAAGAGGCTCAATCTGACGCGAATTCAGTTGGCGTAAATCGACGATCGTCATGGGCTGCTGTTATCGGTCCCTGGGGGCTAAGCCCGTTGCCATTGGCCCTATGATAACCCTGCCGGGGGTTTTCGTCGCCAAAAAGCACAGACCTGGAACATGCGGCGTTTTATGCGGGGTAATCTCACGACTTTGCTGTGTTAACATTCGCCCGCCGAACATGGCCTTTCTTTCGGAACTCCGGTATCCGACTCGCTGGTACTCCAAGTTGATTGTCGCCCTTGTGGCTATAAGCTTTTTCACTTTTGTGGCGGCGGCGATCATATCCGGGTTTGTGGTGTACAACATCGTTACGCCGCGCAGCGGCAGCCAGCCCATCGACTTGGCGAATTTCCCGGGGCATCCAGAGGAAATTTCCTACTCCTTGCAAGCGTCGGGGACGCGGGACGGCTGGTTTTTTCCGGGGCTGAAGTCCGCGCCGACAATTCTGCTGTGCCCGGGCTACGAAGAAGGCCGGGAGGAACTGCTGCCCTTGGCGACCGCTCTTCAGGAGCAGGGATATAACGTCACGCTGGTGGACTTTGGCGGGAGTAAGAGTTCCACCGGGATAGGCACAGATCTCGGTTACCGCGAAGTTCAGGAAATACGGGCGGCCCTTTCCACGCTGGCGCAGCGCACGGATGTCGACCAGGGCCGATTCGGCCTGTGGGGCACGGATTTGGGAAGTTATGCCGCCTTGTCTTTGGCGGAATCCGACCCGCGCGTGCGCGCGGTTGCGGTGGAATCGGTCTACGACACGCCGCAGCAGATGCTTCGTATTTTGTTGAACGGCTATGGGATCGGCTCTTTGCCGCTATTGCCCAGCTTCGCCGAAAGGGGCTTCGACTGGCTGACTTATCAGGATGCTGCAATCCCTCCGCTCTCTCAGCGGCTGCCGCGCCTGGCCGGAGTGCCAAAACTTTTCATCGAGGCGGCCGATGCTCCCGAGCTGGCCAAGATTACCGCCAGACTTTTTTTCCAGTCCCCGGAGCCAAAGCAAGAAGAGATGCTGGCGCGTGGGAAGTATGCGGGAATGCTGGACGACGAGAAACGCAGTTACGAGAACCGCATCGCCAGTTTTTTTCTTTCGAGCCTCCCCAAATAGCTTGGTCGAAGGAAGCCCCCGCTGCGGAAGATATAACCAACCGCCCGCATCCGGGTCTTTGGGAATTTGTCATGGCGCCGCCCTCTATTTCGCTGCTGGCGCATCGACAGCGGCGTCACGCATAATGGCACTTCATGCGCGAGCGCCTCGAGTATGCCTTCGCTTGGCTGTTGCTGAAGTTTCTCGGATCTTTGCCGCGTCCCATCGCGCGCGCGTGCGGCGCGCTGATTGCCAAATCCCTTTTCCTTATGCGGCCGCCGCTTCGAAGAGCGGCGGAATTCAACCTGCGGTTAGCCTTTCCTGAATTGCCGGAGCCCGCGCGAGACGCCATTTTGAGGCGCATGGTCCGCAATATCGGCTGGATGGCAGCGGAATTCGCGCGCCTGCCGCGCTACACGCGCGAGAACATCGAAGAGGCCATGATTCCCGACGGCGTTGAGAATTTCGCCGCCGCAAAGCGCCGCGGCAAGGGTGTGCTCTTTCTGACGGGCCATATAGGCGCTTGGGAATTCACCGGCTTCGCGCACGCGCTCTATAACGAACCAATCCATATTTTGGTGCGCCCAATCGATAATCGTCGCGTGGACGCCCTGGTTACCCGGTATCGGCGACTATCGGGTAACCGGCTGATCAACAAGAACGAGTCCGCGCGCAACGCGCTCCGAATTCTTCGCGATGGAGGGGTGGTCGGGTTCCTGGCGGATCAGAACGCGGTGCCGGCGGAATCGGTTTTCGTGGACTTCTTCGGCATTCCGGCGGCCACGACGAGCGGAATCGCGCGACTGGCGCGGCGGACGGGCGCTGCCGTGGTGCCCGTATATAGCTATTGGGATTCCGGCCTGCGCAAGTACCGCTTGCGTTATGATCCGGCACTCGACCTCGCTCCCACAGACGACGAGCAGGAAGACATCCGAAACTACTCGGCGCGGTTCAATCAGGCGATTGAAGATTACGTGCGGCGATTCCCAGATCAATGGCTGTGGGTACATCGGCGCTGGAAGACCCGCCCTCCACAGGAACCCACCATTTACCCGGACGAGCAGCATGACTATGCCGGGCAGACGCAGGCTAATTAAGTCGCTTCCGCGAAGGAGATTCCGCAATGATGGCGAATCGTACAGCCGGAGATTTGGCTAAGTTTCTGGGCTGCGCCCTTCAAGGCGAAGAGAACCTTAAACTGAAAGGCGTGGCGAGCCCGGAAGCGGCGGAACCCGACGATCTCGTTTATCTCGATTCCATTCGCCACGAGGAGCGCGTGATTCACTCGGCTGCGCGTTGTGTGATTACCTCGCCCGATCTGCCCATACCCGGCAAAACACTGATTTTGGCTTCCCAGCCAAAGCTGGCTTTCGCGAAGGCTGCCGCTTGGTTGCTTCCACCGCCGGCGCTTGCCGAGGGAGTGCATCCGACAGCGGTTATCGCGGAATCGGCGCGCCTGAGCCGGGGCGCAGCCGTGGGTCCCTTTGCGGTGATCGAGAAAGAAGTTGAAGTGGGCGAAGGCGCGCAGATCGGAGCGTTCTGCTTTGTGGGACGAGGCGCGCTGCTCGGAGACGGTTGCCGGCTGCATCCCCGCGTGACGCTTTATGCCGGGGTCAAGATTGGCCGCAACGTCACAATACATTCGGGCGCGGTCCTCGGGTGTGACGGATTCGGGTATGTGACCGAACATGTAGCCGAGAAGGGCAAGCATTGGAAATTTCCGCAGGTCGGCAACCTGGAGGTCGCCGACGACGTAGAAATCGGCGCGAACACAACGATTGCCAGAGGTTCGCTGGGCGTTACGCGCCTGGGCGCGCAAGCGAAACTCGATAACCTCGTGCATCTGGCGCACAACGTACAAGTTGGCGAGCGAACGCTGATTGCGGCGCAAACCGGCGTGGCCGGATCTTCCGTCATTGAAGACGATGTGGTGATCGGCGGACAGGTGGGTATTGCCGATCATTGCCGCTTAGAGGCTGGATGCGTTGCCGGAGCTCAAGCAGGGATCCCAAGCGGGAAGGTAATTCGCAGTGGACAGACGGTGTGGGGCACGCCGGCCCGGCCCATCGAGCGATTCAAGGAGCAGTATGGATGGTTCGCGCGCCTGCCCGAATTGGCTGAGCGGATTCGGGCGTTGGAGAAAGACAAAGAGTGACGAAAGTATTGCCAGGTGCGATTCTCACAGCAAGTCCCGTTAAAAGCTCGATTCACCAAAGCTAAACGTCCTGTTCTCGTCATTATTGTTGACCGGCAACTCGATAGTGCCCGATAATGATTTGGCCAGGGGTGGTGAGGTTTTGGGGTACCTGGGTCCTGCAGGACCCAGAATCTAGGCCCAGCCTTATCCGCAAGGTAAGAAACCCCTGCCGGTTATTGGTGTGCATGTTGCAAGCTGCTAAATAATTACTATGACAGCCGTTCGGCTGTAGTGTGCATCTGAGGGGGGAGATGGCTTCCAGTACGAGAATCGGGCTTGAAACCGCAGTGGGTGGGCCGCAGACCGCTCCGCGCAGGGCATGGGCCGAAGAACTGGCTGATGCAGTGGGCCGGGGCGTGAAGCATTTACTCTCTCTGCAGACCTCGGAAGGCTACTGGGTGGGAGAACTTGAAGCGGATACGACGCTCGAGTCCGATTACATTTTTTATCTGCACATTCTGGATAAAGCCGATCCTCAGCGCGTCAGCAAACTTGCGAATTACGTTCGTCAGCGCCAATTGCCGGATGGCGGCTGGAACATCTACTTCGGAGGCCCTTCCGAGCTCAATGCCACGGTGAAGGCCTATTTTGCTCTCAAGCTGGCCGGGGACCGGCCGGACCAGCCGCACATGGAACGCGCTCGCGTGCGTGTGCTGGAACTGGGGGGATTGGAATCGACCAACTCCTACACCCGGTTTTATCTCGCTTTGGTGGGAGCCGTAGCCTGGGAGATGGTGCCGGCCATCCCGCCGGAACTGATGCTGCTTCCCTCCTGGTTTGCGATCAACATCTACGAGATGTCCTCCTGGACCCGCGGAATCGTAATTCCCTTGGCGATTCTTTATGCGCGGAAGCCTAAGTGGAAATTGCCCGAGCCCGTGCGGGTGGACGAACTCTTCCGCGATGGGGCGGCTAAGTCGACCGCTTTTACTCGCAGCGATCGCTTCTTAAGCTGGAGGAACTTTTTTCTGGCGCTCGACCGCGCCTTGAAGCTCTACGAACGCGTGCCCTGGAAGCCGCTTCGGCAGCGCGCATTGAAGCAGGCCCAGAACTGGCTGCTCGAGCACCTGGAACGCAGCGATGGGTTGGGCGCCATCTATCCGGCGATGATGAACGCCGTATTCGCCTTGGTGGCGCTTGGCTATTCTCCGGACGACCCCTTGACCGCTCGCGAAATTGGGCAACTCGCGCAGTACGAAATCGAAGACGGAGAGACGATTCGGTTGCAGCCATGCATCTCGCCGGTTTGGGACACGGCGATTGCCATGGTGGCGCTGGAGGAAGCGGGGATTCAGCCAGACCATCCCGCGCTGGTGCGCGCCGCCGAATGGCTGCTCGAGAATCAGGTTCTAGGTTCAGGCGACTGGCAAGTGAAGAATCGCAATGCTCTGCCCGGCGGCTGGGTCTTCGAGTTTCGCAACGATTTCTATCCGGATGTGGACGACACGGCTTTTGTGCTGATGGCTTTGCAACGCGTGGATTATCCGGACCGTGCGCGACTGAGTGCGGCGGCGCGGCGGGGCGTGGACTGGCTGCTCTCGATGCAAAATCGCGACGGCGGCTGGGGCGCTTTCGATAAGAACAACGACCGCCACGTTCTCACGGAGATTCCCTTCGCGGATCACAACGCTATGATCGATCCGTCTTCCGCGGACGTGACGGCGCGCGTGCTGGAGTGCCTCGGCCGGAACGGTTGGTCCTCAACACACCCGGCGGTCAAGCGAGGCGTGGATTATCTTACGAAGGAACAGACGGCGGAGGGCCCCTGGTACGGACGCTGGGGCGTGAACTACGTGTACGGCACCAGCGGGGTTTTGCGCGCGCTCGAAACCATTGCCCTCAGCGCCCGCGAGTATTGCCAGCGCGCCGTGGCTTGGCTTCGGGCCGTGCAGAACGAAGACGGCGGCTTCGGCGAGTCCATCGCTTCTTATTACGATCCGAAATTGAAGGGGCAAGGCTCCAGCACTCCGTCTCAGACGGCCTGGGGGCTGATCGGGCTTCTGGCCGCAACCGAGGAGCATGACCCCGCGGTAGAAAAAGCCGTACAGCACCTGCTACGGCAGCAGAATGCCGATGGCTCCTGGGACGAACAAGAGTTTACGGGGACCGGCTTCCCAGGCGTCTTCTATTTGAAATATCACCTTTATCGGAACTATTTTCCTTTGTACGCACTTTCACGATATCGCAACCAATTGGAAGGTACGCAAGAGTTCCACGCTTTCGAGATTCGCCCGGAGGGAGAACAGCTCCGCGGCGCCACACGAGGGAATTGATGAGATACCCGCTGAAAATGACCACGAACCTGGCCAAGTACATCGCAAGCAAGCGCTTGCGTGGAACCGAGAAATTCCCCATGGTGCTGATGCTGGAACCGCTGCACGCCTGCAACCTGACGTGCACGGGTTGCGGCCGCATCCGCGAATACAAGTCGACGATTAACGAAACGCTGACTGTGGATCAGTGCCTGGCCGCCGTCGACGATTGCGGCGCGCCTGTGGTCTCCCTCTGCGGCGGCGAACCCATGATCTATCCCGAAATCGGAAAGCTGGCCGGGGAGATTCTGGACCGCGGAAAACACATCATTCTTTGCACCAACGGAATGTTCATCCGCAAGCGCCTTCATGAGTTCCGGCCCACGTCGAGCTTCTTCTGGAACGTGCATCTCGACGGCATGGAGCGGACGCACGACCTTTGCGTGGAGCGGGACGGCGTGTTTCGCGAAGCCGTGGAAGGCATCAAAGCCGCCAAGGCGGCCGGTTTTCTGGTCTGCTCCAATACCACGATTTACAAGGAGACGGACCTGGACGAAATCGCGGAGCTTTACGAATACCTCGATACGCTGGGCGTCGATGGCTACATGCTTTCTCCCGCGTACAACTACGCGGCGGTGATGACCAAGGATATTTTCATGTCGCGCGAGGATGTGCGCGATAAGTTCCGCAAGGCGCTGGCGTTGCTCGACAAATACAACCTGATGGTTTCGCCCATCTATCTGGACTTTTTGCGCGGCGAGCGGGAACTGGACTGCACCGCCTGGGGCACGCCCACCTTCAACCCCCGCGGTTGGAAAGGGCCCTGCTACCTCATTACCGACAATCACTACGATTCTTATAGCGAGCTGATCGCCAAGACTCCCTGGGAGAAATACGGCCCTGGAAACGACCCGCGCTGCGCGGATTGCATGATGCACGTTGGTTTTGAGCCCTCGCCGATTCTGGGCGCGAAGCGGCACTTAGGCGATACCTGGAAGATGCTGAAGTGGCAATTCTCGGGGCGCATGGGAGGCAATCCCAAAGGCAGCTCTGGCGGCGATTTCGGCGCCGGGAGCGGAACTCCCATGCCGCCGCCTCCGGATGTCGTTTCGCCAGACGGAACATTACGGGTGCTATGACGACGCTGGTTACCGGCGCGAGCGGATTCCTGGGCAGCCATGTGGCGCGGCTGCTCAGCGAGCGCGGCGAAAAGGTGCGCCTGCTTCTGCGGTCGACGAGCCAGACGAAACTGATCGACGGCTTGCCGGCCGAGCGGGTGGAAGGCGATCTGCGGGATCCCTCCTCATTGGACAGGGCACTCTCAGGCGTTCGCACGGTCTATCACGTGGCCGCCGATTACCGCCTGTGGGCGCGTGCCCCCCGCGAGATTTACGAATCCAATGTGCAGGGCACCCGAAACCTGCTGGATGCCGCCGGCCGCGCCCAAGTGGAGAAATTCGTATACACCAGCACGGTCGGAACCGTGGCTGTACCGCGCGAGGGCGCTCTGCCCGATGAGAGGGTGGATAGCTCCCTCGGCGAGATGATCGGCGCTTATAAACGCTCGAAGTGGCTGGCAGAGCAGGAGGCCAAAAGAGCGGCTGAGTCGGGATTGCCCGTAGTGATCGTGAACCCGACGACGCCGGTCGGACCGGGTGATGCCAAACCGACACCCACGGGCCGCATCATTGTCGATTTCTTGAACGGGCGAATGCCCGCCTACGTGGATACGGGGTTGAACTTCGTGCCCGTGGAGGATGCCGCCGCGGGACATCTTCTGGCGGCCGAGCGCGGGCGCCTGGGCGAGCGGTACATTCTTGGCGGTGAGAATCTAACGCTGAAGCAAGCGTTGGAGATCCTTTCCCGCGTGTCGGGCCGGCCTGCCCCGCGTGTGCGCGTTCCGCATATGCTGGCGATGGCAGCGGGATACGGAGATGCGGCGCTATCGATTTTGCTGGGGCGCGAGCCGCGTATTCCGCTCGAAGGCGTGCGCATGGCGCGCCACAATATGTTTGTGAATTCGGAAAAAGCCCGGGTGGAATTGGGATTCTCGCCTGGGCCGGTGGCTGCCGCCTTGGAACGCGCGGTGCGTTGGTATGAATCGAACGGGTACGTCCGCATCCTGCGCTCCGCCGGCATGGCGGCCGCGCGGGCGGCCTGAGGATTTTGACAAACTACACTGGGAAGTTGCAGTACGAGGATGAAGATCCTGATTACGTTCGCCGTGGCAAGCGAATTTGCTGTGTGGCGCCGGCATCATGATTTCCGCCAGATCGCACACGAGCCATTCGCGCTGTATGTTTCAGAGATCGGTGGTAACGCCGTGAGGGCGCTGGTGACCGGCATGGGCACGGCTGCGGCCGCCGAGGCTACGCGCTGGGCTCTCACCTCGCCCGCGGATATCTGTATTTCGAGCGGTTTTGTGGGGGCGCTGAACGCAGACCTAAACGTTGGCACGATTTTGGCTGGACGCGTGGTGTTGCGCGCGGAGCGGGAGCTGGCCGTGGCCAGCGATCATCAGCTTCTCGCCGTCGCTCAAGAGGCGGGGGCGCAGCAGGTGGAGCGATTCCTTACGTCGGAGCACCTGATCGCCGATGCGGCGCAGAAGGTGGCGCTGCAAGCCGAAGCGGACGCCGTGGAAATGGAAAGCTTTGAAATTTTGGCGGAAGCTGCGCGGCGCGGAGTGCGTGCGGCGGCCATCCGTGCGGTGAGCGACACAGCTTCCTGCTCGCTGCCTTATGATTTTGAGGAAGCTCGCGATGCGCGGGGGCAGATCCGCATGAGCGCCCTGTTGGCGCAAATCATTCGCCAGCCACAGGGTTTGCCTGGGCTTTTCCGATTGGCGCGCGACTGCCGGTTTGCGGCGCGGCAACTGGCTGAGTTCCTGGATCGCTATCTGCTATTGCTCAGCGCCCGCTTGGACCTCTCGCAATCGGAGATGGTGGCCGCAACATGAGTATGGCCTCCCATCTCGTCGCATCTCCTGAAAACCCCAAAACTCTTCCCTCCAAAATGCGTGCGGGTGTATATCGCGGCCCCGGCCAGGTGGCCACCGAGGACGTCGCCGTCCCGCAAATTGGGGAGGGCGAAGTTCTGATTCGTGTGGGCGCCTGCGGAATCTGCGGCACGGATCTGAAAAAGATACAGCACGGATTCCTCGCGCCTCCTCAGATTTTGGGGCATGAAGTCGCCGGAACGATCGCCGCGGCCGGACGCGGGGTGCGGAGATGGAAGGAAGGCGACCGCGTGGTGAGCTTCCACCATATTCCCTGCGGCACGTGCTTTTATTGCGAGCGGCGGCTTTTCTCGCAATGCGCGGCCTACAAGAAGGTAGGGCTGACCGCGGGCTTCGAGCCGAATGGGGGAGGTTTCGCCGAATACGTGCGGGCTATGCCCTGGATCGTGGACCGGGGCATGGTCAGGATTCCAGACGAGGTGAGCTTCGAGGAAGCCACGTTCGTCGAGCCGGTGAACACTTGCCTGAAGGCAGTAGAGAAAGCGCGAGTAGCCGCCGGCGAAAGCGTTGTGGTGATTGGACAAGGTCCCATTGGCTTGCTCTTGATGCTGCTCGCGCGGCGGGCCGGCGCCCTTGTGTTCACTACCGATCCGATGCCGGAGCGGCGCGCAGTGAGCGAGCGTCTGGGTGCGGCCGCGGCATTCGATCCTCTGGCCTGCTCGGTTGGGGATGAAATTCGCGCCCGCACGGAAGGGCGAGGAGCGGATGCAGTGCTGGTGGCCGTGCCGTTGCCATCCGCGCTTGCCGAAGGGCTGGCCATCGCCCGGCCGGGCGGACGCATCCTACTTTTTGCGCAAAACGACCCGCATATGAAGATCGAATTCCCCGCCGCCGCCGTGGGTGTGGAAGAAAAAGAAATTCTGGGAAGCTATAGCGCGGCATGGGATCGCCAGGAGGAGTCCGCCGCGTTGGTCTTCTCTCGCGAGTTGCCTTTGTCGCAGCTCATCACGCACCGGTTTTCCCTGGAGGAGTTCAGCTCGGCCATAGGTCTCGCGGCGCGGCCGAACAACTCCTTGAAGATTATGATCGTTCCTTGAAGTTTTTGGAGACGAGTCGGACGCAATGGAAACTCTGACCCAGCCGCTGCCGGAAACAAAATCCAGCGGGCATATGACCGCCGCGGTGCTCTATGGCAGCGAGGATTTGAAAATCGAAAAGATCGATATTCCCGCCCTGGCGCCGGACGAAGTGCTGGTGCGGGTGAAAGTGGCGCTCACTTGCGGCACCGATCTCAAGGTTTGGAAGCGCGGTTACCATGCGCGAATGATCACTCCGCCCGCGGTTTTCGGCCATGAACTCGCTGGAGTGATCGAGCGGGTGGGCTCGGAAGCTGCCGAGAATTGGGCTGTGGGCGCGCGGGTAGTGCCCGCGAACTCGGCCCCCTGCGGGGTCTGTTTCTTTTGCCGCAAGGAACGCAGCAATCTGTGCGAGGATTTGCTTTTCAATAACGGCGCATACGCCGAATACATCCGCATCCCCGGGCGTATTGTTCGCCAGAATATGCAGGAGATTCCGGCGCATGTCTCTTTTATCGATGCGGCCATGGTCGAACCGCTGGCGTGCGTTCTGCGCGGAATCCATGAAACAGGCGTCCAGCCGGGCGACACGACCGTCCTGATCGGGTGTGGGCCGCTGGGGTTGAAATTTGTGCGCATGCTTTCCTGCCGTGGAGTAAACGTGATCGCGCTGGGCAAGCGCGCGAGCCAAGTGAAAGCGGCGGAGCGCATGGGAGCGCGCGCCGCTTTTGACGTGAGCAGCCTTTCCGATCCGATCGAAGCGGTTCGCCGCCTGACCGAAGGCGGCCGCGGAGCCGATTCGGTGATCGAGGCTGTGGGTTCTCCGCAAACGTGGGATTGGGCGCTGCGCATGGTGCGCGGCGGCGGCACGGTGAATCTTTTCGGCGGCTGCCCGCAAGGAACGCGGGTGGAGGTGGACCCCACGGCGCTGCACTACTCGGAGATCACCATCAAGTCCACCTTTCATCACACGCCGCGCTTTATTCGCGAAGCCCTCGAAGCCATCGCCCGCGGCGAAATTCGAGCGCGAGATTTCGTCAATGCGGAAATCCCCTTGCGCGAGCTTCCCTTGACGTTCAAGCACATGAAGAATCGTAACGGCGAGATGAAGGTCGCGGTGATCCCCTAGACCACGCTGTTTGCGAATCTGATCGCGTACGAATCCATGCACTTGCCGGAAATCGAGATCGCTGCGTCGCTGCCGCCGCCGGGCTGCCCGGTTGCGCAGGCGGAGCAGTACACGCACTGGCTGGCGACGCATCACTACGAGAATTTTCACGTGGTCTCCTGGTTGCTGCCCAGGCGTTTGCGCAGGCATTTCTACAACGTCTATGCCTACTGCCGCTGGGCGGACGATCTGGGCGACGAAGTGGGCGATACCGCTCGCGCGCTCGAGCTGCTGGATTGGTGGGAGAGCGAGCTGGATCTCTGCTACGCCGGCCAGCCGTCCCATCCCGTATTTGTCGCGCTCGAGCCGACGATTCGCGAATTCGATATTCCCGCCCAGCCCTTCCGCGACCTGCTGACCGCGTTCCGCCAGGACCAGACGGTGCATCGATATGCCACGTGGGACGGCGTGCTCGAGTACTGCCGATACTCGGCGAATCCCGTGGGCAGGCTTGTGCTTTACCTGTGCGGCTACCGCGATGCGGAACGCCAGCGGCTTTCCGACGCGACATGCACGGCCTTGCAACTGGCGAATTTTTGGCAGGATGTCTCGCGCGATCTGGATAAAGGGCGAATCTATATTCCCGTGGATGCGCTGGAACGGCATGGCTTGCAAACGAGCGACATCGAGGCGCGCCGGTTCGACAAGCGGTACGAGGAACTCATGCGCGATCTGATCGCGCGCACGCGTCAGCTCTTTGCCGAAGGCCGCCCGCTGGCCTCCATGCTTGCTTCGAGACTCAGCGTCGATATCGAGCTCTTCAGCCGGGGGGGCTTGGCCGTTCTGGATGCAATCGAGTCGAGCGGTTACAACACCTTGGCAGCGCGGCCCTCGATCAGCGGGCCGCAACGGCTACTTTTATTTGGGCGCACGCTGGCAAGCCGGATGGTTCCCGCAGTCAGGTCGGGGAAAAGCGTAAAGGATTCAACCGCCGAGACGGCTGCGAATGTTGGGGCCGGGGCCGCGAGCGATCGCGCAGTGGTGGAACGTTCCTATGAGCGCTGCCGGGAGGTAGCCCGCAAGGCTGCCAGTAATTTTTACTACGCTTTTTATATGCTGCCGAGGCCGAAGCGTGACGCTCTGTGCGCCATCTACGCGTTCATGCGCCTGGTGGACGACGCCTCGGATTCGCCGGCGGCCTCCACGGACGAGACCAGTGAGCTCGTGCTGAAACGGGCGGCGCTCAGCCGCTGGCGCGCGCTGCTGGACGAGTGCGCGGTCGGCAACACAGCCGGACATTTCATCCTTCCCGCTTTCGCGGATGCCATCCAACGCTATAGGATTCCCTCGCGCTATTTCCACGACCTGATCTCCGGGGCCGAAATGGACTTGCTGGAGACCAACTACGCCACGTTCGAGAGTTTGCAGGAGTACTGCTATCGCGTGGCCGGAACGGTCGGACTTACCTGCATCCACATTTTTGGCTTTCAAGACGCCCACGCCCCGGAATTGGCCGAGCGTCTGGGCATCGCCTTTCAGCTTACGAACATTTTGCGGGATGTTCGTTCCGACCTGGAGATGGGCCGCGTGTACCTTCCGGGGGAGGACCTGCGGCGCTTTGGGTGCACGGCCGCGGAACTGGAGCGCGGGCAAGTTACCCCCGCAGTGAGGGAATTGCTTCGATTCGAAGCGCAACGCGCTTGGGAATTCTATCGCGAGGGAGTCCGGCTGATCAGTGGAGTCGACCGGGACAGCCGCGCGGCGCTATGGGCTCTGGCGCGGATTTATAGCAGCTTGCTCGCTCGCATCGAGGATCGCGATTTTGACGTGTTCTCTGAACGCGTTCGGCTAAGCACCGCCGAAAAAGCGGGCATATTGTTGCGTGCACGATTGGGCTGGTGGTCGGAGGCGGATGTCCTCGAAGAGCGTGATCATAATCGGCGCCGGGCTGGCGGGGCTTTCCTCGGCCGTCGCGCTAGCTGACGCCGGCTTTAGGGTCAAGCTGCTCGAACAGCGGCCTTTCTTGGGGGGCCGAGCTTCCTCTTACAGCCTTCCCGATGGCGAGCAGATCGACAATTGCCAGCACGTCACGCTCGGCTGTTGCACGAATCTGGACGATTTTTACGGCCGAATCGGCGCGCTCGGGAAGATCGGCCGTTACGAGCAACTCGTCTTCGTGGATGCGGCCGGCCGCCGCGCGGTAATGGAAGCTTGCGCCCTGCCTCCGCCTTTGCATTTGGCGCCGTCGTTCCTGTTATACCCTTCGCTCAACCAGGGGGATCTTCGAGGGATCGGCAAGGCGATGCTGGCAATTCTGCAGCGCGGGGGGTGCAACGACGACGCGGAAGAATGCGGTTGCAGCATGCTGGATTGGCTGCGCGCTCACAAACAGAGCGAAGCCGCGATTTCCAGATTTTGGGCCGTTGTCCTGGTCAGCGCTCTAAACGAGGAGCTTGGACGGATGGAGGCCCGTTACGGCTTGGACGTTTTCTGGAAGGCATTTATCTCCGCACGCTCGGGATACGTCCTCGGAATTCCGCGCGTTCCGCTGGGAGAGCTTTACGAGGGATGTCGCGCAGCCATCGAGCAGCGGGGCGGTGAAGTACGCTGCCGGGCGACCGTGCGCGGGCTGCAAGAGGCGGATGGGCGAATCGGCGGAGTCGTACTGGACGGCGAGCGGCAGGACAGCGCCGATTTCTACCTTCTGGCTGTGCCGCACGAGGCTGCTCTGAGATTGCTGCCCGAGCGCGTGGTAGCCGAAGAGCCAATGTTCAGCCAGATTCGGAACCTGCGCACATCGCCCATTACGAGCGTCCACTTTTGGTTCGACAGCGACGTCATGGCCGAGCCCTTTGTGACGCTGCTTGACCGTACGACGCAATGGATCTTCAATAAGTCGCGGCTGAGCGGCGGCCCGGCCCAAGGGCGCTATCTGCAAGCGGTAATCAGCGCGTCTTACGGCCTGGTGGACTCCTCTCGTCAGCAGATCGTCGATCTGTGCCTGGGTGAATTGCGGGAAGTGTTGCCGGATGCGTGCAGAGCACGGCTGATCAAAGCCACCGTAGTGAAGGAACTGGCGGCGACCTTTTCACCCTGCCCGGGCTCGGACCGCTGGCGGCCTTCGCAGCGCACTCCGCTGCCGAATCTTTTTCTCGCGGGTGATTGGACCTCTACGGGGTGGCCGGCAACGATGGAAGGCGCAGTGCGCAGTGGCTATTTGGCGGCGGAAGCTATACTGTATAAAGCAGGGGATCAGATGGATTTGCTGAAGCCCGATTTAGCCGCGGAGGGTTTGGCGCGCTATTGGGCAACGAGCACCCCTTTCAGCCGGCGTCCCAACCCAGGAATGCGATAGTAACGCCTTGGTCGCAATGGTGAAACCGGGCGCGTCTTTCGCTCATCTAAATGTAGTAACCAGTGGCAGTCGCTCGCAGCCTTCGTGCCGCCGGTACTTTTCCGCTTGGGTGTGAATGCGTTGAGCCTCAAGCGAGCTTTCCACATAGAGATCGGCCAAGGACAAGCCTTCGGAGTTTGATTCGGTAAGCAACGGTGTGTTCTGTTTCTTTGAGTTCTGAAAGTGTGGTTATCGTAGGAATATCTCCCTGGAGGTAAATTTTGGAGCGGAAGTATAGCCATAGGGGCTACATGGATTCCGATGGCCCCAAGAAAAAGGAAAAACGTCCCCCCGAAAATCGCCCGAGGCAGGAACAGATCGGTCCGCGGACTCCGCGAATGGTGGGAACGATCACACGCGCGCGTTGCTCGAATTGCGGAGCGGTCTTGCAGCCGGGTTTTGATCCTGGCGCCAAGTGCCCGCGTTGCGCTTTCGAATTGCACAGCTGCAAGCAGTGCGCTTACTTCGATACCGCAGCTCAGTCGGAATGCACCCGCCCGATCGCGGAGCGCATCGCCAAGAAGGACGCTCGAAACGAGTGCACCTTCTATGCGTTTCGCACCACGGTCGAGAAGGATACGGCTCCCACTACGGTGACTGCTTCACCGGCAGCTCCCTCGGGCGGCTTCACCTCCTCTCGTCCGACCGACGCCCGCAAAGCATTCGAAGATCTCTTCAAGAAATAGTTCTTTTAGGGCCAGCGTCAGGTCTCGCCGCGTCTAATGGGTAGCACTACGCACCTCCTATTCAGTTGAAATCAACAGAGGGAGTGCTATTCTGGTTTTGTCTTGCATTTTCAGATCCGATCTGCGGATCGCATTCCCCTCCTATCCCATTCCCTACACTCGGGTGCCATATGAAAATCAATATTAGCTATCGTCACGTCGAATCCCCGCAAACGGTTGAAGCAGCTGTTGAGCGCCATCTGGCCAAGATCACAAAGCTTCTCAAGACTTACCAGCCGGACCTCGTACAGTTTCATGGCGGTTTTGAGAAACAGCCGCACAAGGCCGAATACATTTTTTCCGCCAACCTTTCTCTGCCTACCGGCACACTGCACGCCACGGGCAACGGTCCCGACCCGGCCGCCAGCGCGCGCAAGGCATTCGCCGAACTGCAGGCCCAGATCAAAAAGCATCAGGCGCGCCTGCGTAAGGACTACGAATGGAAGCGGAAGCGTGGCAAGGCCGAACAGGCGCTGGCCTGAACGCGCGCTTCCGCTCTAAGACCAAGAACGATTGGGTTCTGTTCGATTTTTCGAGACTCTCGGTCCCGAAAACGTGGAGGGCATAGGGGCCTGTTCAGTGTAAGCTTCCAAAGCCAAAGGCGGCGCACTTGGGTTCGGCCCAGCATGGGAAACCTCGGTGCGTCTTTTGTAATGTAGGGCGGCGAACTAGGCAGTGTATGCGCGGTTGTATATGTGTCCTGCCTCGCGAGAAGTTCATGCGGGCGATCAGCTCGTGTGCAGCACATCATTTCCATGTGATATGTTTTGAGTCACAGAAGGGGCGTAGCTCAGTGGCAGAGCAGCGGCCTTTTAAGCCGTTGGTCGTGGGTTCGACCCCCACCGCCCCTACCAGCTCTCTTGCTGTTGACCCAGTCGGCCAAGAAAATCGTGCGCTAACCTGCCCTCAGGTTGTAAGCTGGCCCTTCCCGCAAGTACGTTTCAGCGGGATGTCGCCTGCGATCTTTCAACGTATGCAGTTTCAATGCATTCAGAAGGAGAAGGGCTATGCGGAAAAGATTGGCGCTACTTACAACGGTTGCGTTTCTGCTTGCTCTCGGCGTAGCTGCCGCGCAGCCACAGGGCGGACCACCGCCGGCTGGCCAGGGAGGACGGGGCGGGCCGCCGCCTGCCCCTTTGAAGCTGATGAGCCCGGATCTGACCGACGGCAGCAAGCTTGCCGACAAGTTCGGCTGCGCCGCGGGCAACGATGCCGTTTCGCCTGCGCTACAGTGGAGTCAACCAACCAGAGACAGCGTGACGCTTGTCCTGATTCTGCACGACATGGAAGGTCATCCACGCAAGGGCGTTGATGACATCCTGCACTGGATGGTTTGGAACATACCGTCTACTGCTACCGGGCTGCCCCAAGGCATCTCTCCGGCAAATTATGAGTTGCCCGACGGGAGCTATCAGACAAACGGCTTTGTCGCGCAGCCACCGGCTGCTGCCGGGGGCCGAGGTGGCGCTGGCGGCCAAGGTGGCCAAGCCGCGCCGGCACAGCCTCCGAATTTCGGTTATCGCGCGCCTTGCCCTCCGCAGAACGTTCCCGTGGCGCACCACTACGCCTTCGAACTTTTCGCGTTGGATACGAAGCTGGACCTACCGGCGACCGCTACGCGCGCCGACGTAATGAAGGCGATGGACGGCCACGTCACGGGCCACGCTTCGATCGTGGTTCCTTACAACCGCTAGCCTTCTCTTCGTTGGTTACAGAGCTGCGGGACCGAACTGCGACTCAGCCTGCTCGAGGCGAGAGGTACTAAGTCGTTCCGCCGGGATTAGTAGTAGACGTAGGCCGCTCCAGCATTTTCGAGCGAGCGGTCGGTCTGATTGCCGTTAACGCCTTTGGCGTCGCTTTTCTCTTTGAAGGCACCCACCGCCAGCTCCTTTCCGTCACCGCTCAGTGCGGCGGAGATCCCAAATTCCGCGGCGGGCTGCGGATTCGATGCCTTGACGTAGGCTGCCGGCCTCCAGACCGAGCGTATACCGTTCTCATACTGCCACTCGCTGCCCGTGCGGGTGTAAATGTAGACTGCGCCTGAATCCTCAGCCGAGGCGTCGGCTTGATCTCCATCGATGCCCTTTGCGCCGCTGTCCTCCAGATGGGAGCCAACGGCGATGGTGTTGCCGTCGCGGCTCATAGCGAGCGCCCAGCCGAATTGATCGTTAACACGCGTGTTGAAAGCTTTGAGGATTGCCTGCTGGGACCAATGCCCATCTTTTCTTACGAAGACGTAAGCTGTGCCCGCGGAATCATCCGAAGCCTCATCGTGTTCGCCATCGTGCGGCCCGATTACGCCGCTAAGAATGGCATCCTCGTCAAACGCGCCACCGACTACAGTATTGCCGTCACCGCTGATCGCCAGCGCGCAGCCGATCGAGTCTTGGGCCTCCTCATTCGAGCCTTGCAATCGTGTCTGCTGCGACCAGGCGCCACCGGTGCGATTGAAGATATATAGGGCGCCCCGGCCGTTCTGCTCGTCAAAAGCCCCCACAGCCATGGTGCTGCCGTCGGTGCTCAATCCTATCGAGTAGCCGAACAACTGGCCGCGCACGGTCGTGTTCCACGGCTTGACGTAGGCTTGTTGTGTCCACCTGCTTCCGCTGCGCGTGAACACGTAGGCTGCGCCGGAATCCGGGGCGGCAGTACTCTTCTGATCGCCATTCACACCGTTGGCGGCGCTCGGTTCACTGGTCGAACCGACCGCCAGGTTATTTCCGTCGCCGCTCAGGGCGACGGAATAGCCGAACTGGTTGCCAACGTCAGGCGTGCCGGTGTTCGAGGCTTTGACATAGGCTTGCTGCGACCACGTGGCGCCGCTGCGGGTGAAAACGTAGACCGCGCCGGCCTCGTCCATGGAGGTATCCTCCTGGTTGCCGTTCACGCCTGTGTCGGAACTTGCTTCGCCGGTCGAACCAACCGCGAGCGTATTGCCGTCGTCGCTCAGCGATAAGGCGTTCCCGAACTGATAGCCTTTATGGGTGTTCGATGCTTTCAGGTAGGCCTGCTGTTTCCAACCATTGGCAGCACGGGTGTAAATATAAACGGCGCCCGCATCAACGGCCGAGTGATCGGCCTGGTTTCCGTTGATCCCCTTCGCGCCGCTATCTTCGTTGACGGAGCCGACTGCGAGCGTATTGCCGTCGCCACTCAGAGCAACCGCCGAGCCGAACTGCATGTCCGCTTTGGTATTCGAAGGTTTGATGTAGGCAATGGATTTAGGCTGCCACTCGCCCGTTGTCTTGGTGATGGCATTCGGTGCTTGCGGGGGGCCTGCCATGGCGCGCGGCCTTTGCGCAAAAGTCGATGCGGGGATGCTGAGACTTGCCACTCCGAGGCAGAGGAAGGCCGCAAGAAAAGACTTCTTCCTGTCGTTCATCACGCCTCCACGTGTTTGCCGGATGCATTCCGGCGTGGACATTGGCAAACGCCTCCGATCGTTTCGGACCGGACGGCGTCACGAACTCAACAGAGCAAGCTTCCCCTGGCTCGTGCCGACAGCGGGTTACGAGCCGCTGCCTAGTTATCCCCGCCCTTAGCGACCATGCTGTTGTGGATCTCTTTGCCGGTGTCCGTCATTACGATCCGGCTCTGATGAGAAAGATTCATGTCCGGGGCGCCGTTCTTGGCGCGCGGCCCTGTGATGGTGATCTTGTCGCCGGGCTTTAGCGTGTCCTTGGTCCAGCCGTCGACGCGATGCATATTGCTCGCGCCGCCGAGTTCCGCCGACCACCGCTCCGTCTTGCCGCTCGCGTCCTTCGTCTCGAAAATGATGAAGGAATGCGGGTTTTCGAACTGAAGCTCCAGCACAGTACCCATGACGGTAACCGGATTGTCCTCATCGTAACGTCCGGCAAAACCGTGGTGCGCGTACACGGGCGCCGAAACGGAAATCAAAGCGACCGCAGCAATAAGGGCATAAGTGATCTTGGCCATGCAAATATCCTCCGCCTTTAGTGAGAATGTTTAGTTAAGCCTGCAACGCCCACCCATGACTCGGAAAAATCGGAATTGTCTTTCCTGGGAAGACGCAGCCGTCTCCCCACGATAGTGCCAGCACAATGTCACATTCACTGACGTATGGCCAGTGCATTTTGTTTCGCATAAGGTCCTGAGACCCTGGCTTACCCAGCGAAAGCGACACTGGGACTTTGTGATAAAAAAGCCATCGCCCTGGGAGAAACATTAAATCTTCTATATATTATATATATTATCTTGCTGCGAGTTCGATAGGCTGATCGCCGCCCGCTTGAACCCGGGGGATCAGCGTGCTCTTGCGTAAATCTGTGCGTGCGAGGGAAGGGAAGACAAGATGAAGTTTTCATCGAGGCAAACGATCACTCAGTCAGTGGGAACGATGATTCTGTGCGTCCTGGTCGCGGCGGCCGCAGCCGCACAGGCTCAGCCGGAACAAAAGCAGCCCATGTCCGAGGACGTCTTCAAGAACGTGCAGGTTCTGCGGGGAATCCCCGTGAGCCAATTTATGGAGACGATGGGATTCATCTCCGCCTCTCTGGGCCTGAATTGCAGCGACTGCCACTCTTCGGAACAGGACTGGGCGGCATACGCGCGCGATAACGATCTCAAGCAGACCGCGCGCAAGATGATGCTCATGGTGAACACGCTGAATCGCGGAACCTTTGGCGGGAAATCCATGGTGACGTGTTACACCTGCCACCGCGGCGATGAAACGCCCAAGACCGTTCCCACGATCGCCGGTATCTACAACACTCCGCCTCCCGACGAGCCGGACGAATTAGTCAAGGACGCTCCCAACGCGCCTCCAGCCGCACAGATCCTCGATAAATATATTCAGGCTCTTGGCGGAACGCAGCGCGTGGGCGCTCTTACGAGCATGGCGGAAAAGGGGACTTACGAGGGATTCTCGGCGGAAGAGGGCGTCAAACGGCCCGTGGAAATATATGAGAAGGCGCCCAATCAGCGTGTCTCTATTGTGCATACGTTGAATGGCGACCTGACGGCCGCTTACGACGGCCAAGCCGGCTGGAGCGCCGTGCCCGGGGCGCCCGTGCCCGTCCTCGCCCTGGGTGGAGCGGATCTGGATGGCGTAAAAATGGACGCGGAATTGGCTTTTCCCGCGCGGATCAAACAGATCCTCAGCGACTGGCACGTGGGTTTCCCGGTGACGATCAACGGCCAGGACGCCGACGTGGTGCAGGGAAGATCCGCGCCCGGCAGCCTGCCGGTGAAGCTTTATTTCGACCAGAAGTCCGGGCTGCTGGTGCGGCAGGTGCGCTTCACGGTATCGCCTTTAGGTCGCAATACAACCCAGGTGGATTACTCCGACTATCGCACGGTCGCCGGCATCAAGGTGCCTTTCCACGTCGTCGTGAGCTGGCTGGACGGGCGGTCAAACTTCGAAATTACCGACGTGCAGGTGAACGTCCCAGTCGATCCAGCCAAGTTTGGCAAGCCGGCGCCGCCTTCAGCACCTGCCAAGTAGTTGGCGCGCGCGGGTAGGACCACCGATGCTGCCTGCCGGCAGCGCTCGGCGCAAGCGATCGCCACAACGACGATTAGCTGTGCCGGGATAGCCAATTCGAGCGAACTGTGGCGAACCGCAGCCGCTGCACGGAGAGTCCGGCCTGCCTGAATATAGCTGCGCTGCTATTTGCAGCCCAGCCAGCCAGCCGTCCCGCGCCGGACTGGGCCCAAGCAAAGGTTCCCTGCGTAATGCGATCGAGAATAAACACGACCAAAACGATGGCGGCGCCGATTACAAACAACGCCGAGAAGATCACCAGAGCCGCGATCATCTCCCGGACGTAATAAAACTTCAGCGCGACCAAGGCCCCCAAGCCACCCAACCACCACAACTTGCGAGCTTTCCCCTTTAAACTGCGCGTCTCTGTTACCTGGCTTTCCATCTCACCTACCTCGATCCCCTTAGATGCAGCAAAGTGCCTCGGAGAAACACCGTAAGTAGGTCCCCGACCTTTTAGCCGGTGGATCAGGTGTCACCGCGTTTCGTCCGTTCGGGTCGGCTCCCAAGTGGTTTCTACAAAAACCGTTGCAGGGTTGAGGTAATTCTGGTAGACCATGGGCCATCAAGCTCCGCTAGGAGTCGTTCATGCAGAGGAAATTCGTAGCGTTTTTCTCGCTGGTTGGCGTCTTGGCCGTTGGCTTGCCCGTGTTCGCACATCATGGCGCCGTGGCCTACGACGAGAGCAAAGAAGTCGTCCTGAAGGGCGCTACCGTGACGAAATTCGCGTGGGCGCGAAGGATGAAAACGGTAAGGTGGTCCATTGGGCTGGCGAATTGGGCAGCCCATCGGATGATCACTCTCCAGGGCTGGACCAAGGCGAGCGTACAGCCCGGTGACGTAATCACTATTTACATTCATCAAGCGAAAACGGGCAATCCCGTCGGCCGCATCTCTCGGGTGATGCTTGCCGACGGCACGCAGCTGCACGATAGCGCTGGAACTTCGGGCGGAGGTGAAGGCGGAGCGAGAGGTGGTTCTAACTGATTGCGCTGACCGGCGTTGGCCGAAGCAAAAGGTTTCGCCGGTAAATCCAGAATAAACAACGAATCTCATCAGCAATCCTGCCTTCGGAGTAGCTGCCGGCACAAACGAGCAGCGCAGGCGAGCAAATCATCGGAATTGAGGAGCGATTAATGACGGGTCTGATAGGCCGGAAGCTAAGGTTCAGTGATTGTGTTATTCAGGCTGGGGTCGTAGCTGTCGCTTTGGGTCTCGTTTTTGCGCCCGCTTTCGCGCAGAACCCGACGAGTGAAAGAAATCAAGGAGCCAGTCAAAGAGAACGAGGCGAGGGACAGCAAAAACCAAAAGGAAAAGTTCCTGGAGCGATGGTTGGCGGCTATTACGAGATGAAGGTATTGCCTCCCGGCGGACCCGCGCCCCGCATGGCGGACGGACATCCGGACCTGACCGGGCGGTGGTATCCAAATGCCGGCGGGAGAATGCTTCAGGCTGCGTATCCCGTCGATCCGGCTGTATTCAACCAATATGACGCCAAGGCGACGCCCGAACTGCGCCCTTCCTACAAGCCCGGCGTGGACGCGAAATATACCAGGCCGAACGACTACGGGGTGTGCGATCAGCCCGGCACTCCGAGCGTGACGCTAGAGCAAATCAGCCAGCATGCTCCCATGGAGTTGATCGAAACCCCGCAGCGGCTGGTCATGCTCTATGAATACCCCTTGAATGTTCGCATGATCTACACGAACGGCCGTGTCCATCCCAAGGATCCCGATCCCACGTTCAATGGCGACTCGGCTACTCATTGGGACGGAGATACGCTGGTTGTCGACGTGATCGGTATCGATACTCGGCTGAGGAATCTTGTCCCGGGGGAAACCACGCCCGGATGGTTTCCGAGCGAGCAGGAGCATGTAGTCGAGCGCATGACTCGTGCCTCGAAGAACTACCTGATCTATCAAGTCACGATCGAGGACCCCGTGGTGCTCGCGAAGCCCTGGACTTCGGCGCCGCGCAAGTGGTCGCTGGCACAAGATTCAAAAGAGGAATGGGGAGAAGTCTTCTGCACCCATAACGAGGAGCCGGGCGAAATCAAGAAAATAGACTCGGCAAAAGGGAAGGGTAATTGAGGAGCTGACCCCTAAGCGGGAGACAGATTCATCCTGTGCCGGGTGAAATACAGCAACTTTCCTGTCGGCCAAAAGGATCCCTGGGGCATCTAAAGCGATATCACCGCCACTTTACGGGCTGTGCTCACAACTACCGTTGGAGGCTGAGCCATGGAAACTAGCCGGCGAGATTTCCTCAAAGTCGCAACGCTTGGGGGCGCGGCCGCCACTGTCTTCGGATTCGACCTCAGACCTGCGTACGCGCAACTCCGCGAACTGAAAATCGCGCGTGCTACGGAAACTCGTTCCACGTGTCCCTACTGCTCGGTAAGCTGCGGAGTCATCATCTACACGCTTGGCGACAAGGCCAAGAATGTCACTCCTCAAGTGATCCACGTCGAGGGCGATCCTGACCATCCCATCAATCGCGGGACTCTCTGTCCCAAGGGCGCGTCTCTCGAGCAGGACATCCTCAATGAGCGCCGCCTGCTAAAACCGCAAGTTCGCCGCCCGGGAGCTACTGACTGGCAGGACATCTCCTGGGACGACGCGTTGAATGAGGTCGCTCGCTGGGTGAAGAAGTCGCGCGACGACACTTTTGTTGAACGGGACGCACAAGGCCGCACGGTCAACCGTTGCGAAGGCATCGCCTGGACCGGCGGCTGCACGGATACGAATGAATTCAACTATCTGGTCGTCAAAGCCATGCGCAGCCTGGGGGTCTGCTACCTGGAAAACCAGGCCCGCGTTTGACACGGCCCCACGGTCTCAAGTTTGGGACCTACATTCGGGCGCGGGGCGATGACCAATGGCTGGATCGACATCAAGAACACCGACATGATGTTGATCATGGGTGGGAATCCAGCGGAGAACCATCCTTGCGGCTTCAAGTGGGTCATCGAAGCCAAACGAGAGCGCAACGCCAAGTTGATCGTCGTTGATCCGCGCTTCACCCGCACCGCATCCACCGCGGATCTCTTCCTACAAATTCGGGCCGGTTCCGACATCGCCTTCCTGGGCGGCCTCATTCATTACGCGCTCGAAAACAACCGTATCGCCAAAGATTATCTGGTCAATTACACCAACGCCTCTTTCGTGATTCAGGAAGGGTTCAAGCTGCCCGAAGACGGGCTGTATTCCGGATTTGACGAAGCCACGAAAACTTACGACCGGGCCACTTGGAATTACCAGCAGGGTGGCGACGTGTCTGGTAAAACGGCTGAGGGCGATCCGCCCGCTGCAGCCGCTCCGCCAGCGCTTCCGCCCAACGTCGCATACGATCTCACCCTGCAACATCCGCGTTGCGTCTTGCAGCTCCTGAAAAAGCACTACTCGCGCTACACGCCCGAAATGGTCGAGCGCATTACCGGCATTCCGAAAGATCAATTCTTGAAAGCCGCGGACCTCTTTACCTCCATCCGGAAAAACGGCGACACGAAAAAAGCTGCGACGGTCATTTATGCCGTCGGCTGGACGCAACACACCTTCGGCACCCAAATCATACGCGGCGCGGCCATGTTACAGCTTTTGATGGGCAACATTGGACGGGCCGGCGGGGGCGTGAATGCGCTGCGTGGCCATTCCAATATTCAAGGCGCCACGGACATGGCCGGTATTTTCGACAACCTCCCTGGCTATTTAAAGGTCCCCGTCCCGGCCGATAGCGATTTGGCCGCTTACCTGAAGCGGATAACGCCAACGGCCTCGAAGCCGGGCCCCTGGGACTCCTTCAACTACTGGTCGAACACTCCGAAATTTGCCGTCTCGTTTTTGAAGGCCATGTACGGCGACGCCGCAAGCAAGCAAAACGATTTTGCGTTTAATTATCTTCCCAAAGTAGACCGCAACTACTCCTGGACGGAGATCTGGGACAACATGTACCGCGGCTCGGTGAAAGGGCTCTTTGCCTTTGGCATGAACGGCGTAATGATCGGGCCCGACACTCAGAAAAATATCGACGCCTTGAAGAAGGCCGACTGGCTCGTCGTGGGCGAGATTTACGCCGATGAAACCAGCGAATTTTGGCGCGCCCCAGGCATCACAGCGGAGGAGATGAAGAAGATCAATACCACGGTATACCGCTTGCCTTGCGCGGGCTTTGCCGAAAAAGACGGCAGCATGACCAATTCGGCCCGCTGGCTCCAGTGGAAAAACATCGCCGTGCCTCCTCCAGGAGATGCGCGCTTAGACCAGGATATCGTCGCCCAGATTTTTCTCCGTGTGCGCGAACTCTACAGAAAAGAGGGCGGCAAATTCCCCGATCCTCTCCTCAATCTCACCTGGTCTTACATCGATGCCGAACACCCGGCTCTCAGCGACCTGGCCAAAGAGATCAATGGCAAGGCTGTCTCCGACGTAACCGATCCTGCTACAAATCAAACGATTAAGGCGGGCCAGCAGCTACCGGGTTTCGCGTTCCTCAGAGATGACGGGACCACATCCTGCGGCAACTGGATCTATTCCGGCTCCTGGACCGAAGCCGGACCACAACTCGCGCGGCGCGGTACGGAAGATCCCTCGAGCCTGGGTATTTATCCGAACTGGGCGTGGTCCTGGCCGGCGAACCGGCGCGTTTTATACAACCGGGCCTCCTGTGATCCGTCGGGGAAGCCGTGGGATCCGGAGCGCCGGCAAGTTTGGTGGAACGAAGACGCCCATAGGTGGGTCGGCAACGATGTCCCCGACTTCAAACCCGACTCCAATCCGAAAGACCACATGGGGCCTTTCATCATGAACCCCGAGGGAGTGGGCCGCATTTTCGGGCCACTGACGGCATTCGCGGATGGCCCTTTTCCCGAATACTACGAGCCAATCGAAAGCCCGATTGCAAATCCTTTGCATCCGAATCGGTCGAATAATCCGGTCGTCAAGAAGTTCAACACTCCCTCGGACAAGTTCGGTACCCCCGAGCAGGGCTTCACCGTCGTCTGCACGACCTATCGTCTGACGGAGCAGTATCACTACTGGACCAAGAACAATCCGGTGAACGTGCAGCTCATCCCCGAACCGTTTATCGAGATTCCCGTCGAGCTGGCGGATGAAATGGGCATCCGCGGCACCGAAAAAATCAAGGTGTCCAGTGCGCGGGGCACGTACATCGCCAAGGCATTTGTCACCCGCCGAATCAAACCGATGACCATTGACGGCAAGAAGGTTTACCAGATCGGCTTGCCCATTCATCAAGGCTTCCGTGGCATTCAGGAAGACTTGGACAAAGATGCGCGGACTCCGGCCAATCTGCTCACACCCACGGTTTATGACCCCAATGCCTACACTCCCGAATTCAAGGGCTTTCTGGTGAAGGTCGAAAAGGCCTGAGGCGAGCTGACTATGAGCCAAGCAATCCTGGAAATTCGACAAATCTCAGGGCACGCCGGCTCGGTGCCAGGCGCAGGCATACGGCGAGAGTTTGAAGTCTGCAAGTTAATCGACACTACGACCTGCATCGGTTGCAAGGCCTGCGAAGTGGCGTGCCTGGAGTGGAACGGCCTTACCTTCAGTGAAACGACATTCAACAACTCCTACCAGACCATGCCCGATACCCAGTGGAACTACTGGAACCTGATCAAGTTCAACGAGCACGAACGCGAAGACGGAACCCTGCAACTGCTGATGCGCAAGGATCAGTGCATGCACTGCGAAGAGCCGGGCTGCCTCGCTGCATGCCCAGCCGATAGTGCCATCGTCCAGTATGTGAACGGCATCGTGGATTTCCAGCAGGAACATTGCATCGGCTGCGGCTACTGCATGTCCGGCTGCCCCTTCAATATCCCGAAGTTCAGCCCTACGGCCCGGAAGGTATTCAAGTGCACGCTCTGCGTGGACCGGGTCACGCAGGGGCTCGAGCCAGCCTGCATCAAATCTTGCCCCACCGGCTGTCTGCATTTCGGCACCAAGCCGGAGATGAAGGAACTCGCTGAACATCGCGCGACCCAGCTTCGCGAGCAATCCGGTTTCGCCAATGCCGGCGTGTACGATCCTTCCGGGATTGGCGGCACACACGTCATTTATGTGCTCCACGACGCTTCCAATCCGGAAGCATACGGCGGCTTGCCGAAAGACCCGCGCATTCCGTGGACCGTCAAACTTTGGAAATCACCCCTGAAGTGGTTGGGGAACCTGGCCATGATCGGCGGCCTGGTCGGCGTCTTCGTTCATTACCTGCGCTTCGGGCCGAAAGTCGCTCCGCCCGATGAAGAACCGCCGCAAGGTGGAGCGCCCCCGCAAGGGCGGGGACCGCAAGTGGGGCAAAGGCCATGAGCGCTTCGCCGGTTCTTCCCAATGGCCGAATCCTACGGTACTCGTTCCACGAGCGGCTGGTGCATTGGCTCGCGGCTTTTTCCTATATCTATCTGCTGCTCACGGGATTGGCGTTCTGGTCCCCATGGCTCTTCTGGCTCGCAATCCTGCTTGGCGGCGGAACCGTTTCGCGTGAACTCCATCCGTGGGCCGGCTTGGTGTTCGTGGCTGCGACTCTAATGATGTATGCCATGTGGGGCAGGCAGATGCGCGAGACGCAAGAGGACAAGGCGTTCTGGCGGGCTATTTCCCACTACATTCGGAACGAAGACGAGTTGGTGCCCTCGGCTGACCGCTTCAACGCCGGACAGAAAATCTTGTTCTGGGGATTTTTCTGGTGTGGAATCCTCCTGCTGCTCTCTGGCCTGATCTTGTGGTTTCCCCAGATGATTCCCTGGAACCTTCGTTCCCTTCGGTATTTCGCCGTGATCGTCCATCCCGCAGCCGCCCTACTCACGATTGGGCTGTTCATCATTCACGTCTATATGGGCACGGCAATGGAGCGCGGCGCTTTCGGCTCGGTGATTCGCGGCGACGTCTCGATCGGCTGGGCCAAAAGATTTCATCGCGTCTGGTACGAACGCTTGATGCGCGCGCCGCGTTAGCAATGAATGCCGCAAAATGGGACGCGCGGATCGAGCGCGCAAGCCAGCTCGCTGCCGAATATCCGTCCGCTTCCGAAGGCCTCCGCTTCTATGAGCGCCTCACCCGCTTCCACAAGACGCTCTATAGCCAGATCGAAGTCGCCTGCGGCTCTGCCAAAAATGTCCGGCCGTCTGCTACGCTGCGGCAGGAATTTGACGCCTTTCTGCTGCTTCCACAATTCGATCCCTTCCTTTCTCTTATCGCAAAGATCGCACCTGCTCCGTTAGCTCCGTTCGCGAGCGAATTGCGCGCGAGAGGCGGCAACGAGTGGCGGCAAATACTGCTGAGATTCTGGCAGGATGGGTCGGTCGCACCGGCGAATTCCGAACCTTTCGAAACAGTACTCTCCTGGCTCTTCTTGCAGCCCTATGCGGAGTATCTCGCGGATCATACGGACTCAAAGCCGCCGCTCGGAACACCTTCGATTTGCCCGGTTTGTGGCAGTAATCCCGCCGTCGCGGCGCTGCGGCCCGAGGGCGATGGCGCAAAGCGGACGCTGATTTGCGCCTTGTGCGCCACCGAATGGAACTATCGCCGGATTGTCTGCCCTGCCTGTGGCGAAGAGGATGTGAGCAAGCTCGCCATATACACCTGCAAGGAATTCAATCATGTCCGCGTGGAAGCCTGCGACGGCTGCGGTTGCTATCTCAAGGCCGTTGACCTGACGAAGGATGGCCATGCCGTGCCCGTTGTTGACGAACTGGCGACCATCTCGCTCGACCTATGGGCCGCCGAACACAGCTACCGGAAGCTGCGAACCAACTTGCTCGGACTTTAGCATCGATCCATTCCCGGCAGCCGCCGGTCGGAAAGTAAGCGGAATATCGGCCGCCATTACGTCTCCTCTGGGAACCATCCGTTGGCCTGCTGGTACAATGGTGCTCGCGCGAGGCGGGTAGGAAGGCGCGGCGGCGCGTTTATCAAATCCGCGGCGCAGGAGCCCATTGGCAAAGTTTCGCGGCAATCGAACCGCTTTCGGCAAACCCGGCATTGACCCTCGATGGACGAATGGAGCCAAGGACGGCGTGGGGACCGCCTACGCCACCTCCAGCCGCCTCTGGTTCACTCTTTGGAATGGCATTGTCACCGAAACCTATTACCCCACGCTGGACCGTCCGCAGATTCGCGACCTTCAATATCTGGTCTCCGATGGCAAGACTTTCTTCCATGAAGAAAAGCGCCATCTTCACACCCGCATGGAGCGCCCCTGGACCAATGCGCTCGCCTATCGCATCCTGAACTCCGACCCGGATGGGCGCTACCAGATTGAAAAGCAAATCATCACTGACCCTCATCTCTCGTGCGTTCTCCAACACACCAAGCTGCACTGCGATCCGGGCTTTCTGTCTCAGCTTCATCTTTACGCGATATGCGCTCCGCACTTGGAGGTCGGAGGGTGGGGCAACAGCGGCTACGTCGTCGAAGTCGCCGGGCGCAGCGTCCTTGCGGCGGAGAAACACGGGACCTGGCTGGCGCTGGCGGCGAATCTGCCCTTCAGCCGCTTGTCCTGCGGCTACGTAGGACGAAGCGACGGCTGGACGGACTTGAACGAGGACTTGCAAATGAATTGGGAGTTCGACCAGGCGCCCGATGGCAACATCGCCCTGATGGGAGAATTGGAGCTCGCCGGCAAAGACGAGTTCACCTTGTGCCTGGCCTTCGGGGATAGTTTGCAAAATTCCGTCAGCACCCTCTTACAGGGACTGGGATTGCCCTTCGACCAGCAGCGCGAGCGTTACGTCGACCAATGGACGCGTCCCGCCCGAAAGACTTTGCCTTTGCAACCAGCCTCGGACGACCAGGGCAGGCTTTACGATAGCAGCGTCAGCCTGCTGCTCGCTCATGAAGACAAGAACTTCCCCGGCGCCTTCATCGCTTCGCTCTCTATCCCTTGGGGAGAGATGAAGGGAGACGAAGACACGGGCGGCTATCACCTGGTGTGGACGCGCGATATGTTCCAGAGCGCCACCGCGCTCCTGGCGTGCGGCCACACGGAGACGCCCCTGCGCGCCCTGATCTACCTCGCCTCCTGCCAGCAGGCGGATGGCGGGTTCCCGCAAAACTTCTGGTTGGATGGCGAGCCCTACTGGAGCGGCGTTCAACTCGACGAAATCGCGTATCCCATCGTTCTCGCCTGGCGCATGCACCAGTGCGGCGCGCTTGCGGGTTTCGATCCCTACTCCATGGTGTTGGGCGCGGCGGCCAATCTCGTTCTGCATGGGCCCGCCACGGCCCAGGAGAGATGGGAGGAAGCTTCCGGGTACTCTCCTTCCACTATCGCCGTGAAGATTGCCGCCTTGCTGTGCGCCGCCGGCTTCGTCCGCCAGCGAGGAGACGAAGCCACGGCGAGCTTCCTAGAGGACTACGCCGACTTCCTCGAGTGCCACATCGAAGCCTGGACGGTCACGACCCAGGGCACCCTCGTCCCTGGCATAAGCCGGCATTACATCCGCATCAACCCGGTGAGTGTTGCCGATTGCTGCCCGGACGAGAATCCCAATACCGGGACCCTGGTCCTGTCGAACCGTCCTCCGGAAACGCAATACGCCTTTCCGGCCAAGGAGATCGTGGACGCCGGATTCCTGGAACTGGTGCGCTACGGAATCCGGAGAGCGGACGATCCCATCATCGTCGACTCGCTGAAAGTCATCGATGCCGTGCTGAAAACTGACACGCCCTTCGGCCCCTGCTGGCATCGGTATAACCACGACGGCTACGGCCAGCGCAACGATGGATCGGGCTTCGATGGCTGGGGCACGGGCCGCGCCTGGCCGCTGTTAACCGGCGAGCGGGGACACTACGAACTGGCCGCTGGCCGTAGCCCGGCTCCCTTCTTGCATGCCATGGAGGCTTTTGCCACCTCGACAGGATTGCTGCCTGAACAAGTGTGGGACACGTTCGATCTACCCGAATCCTACATGTACTTAGGAAAACCCACGGGAGCGGCCATGCCCTTGATGTGGGCTCACGCCGAATATATCAAGCTCCTGCGTTCCGCCTCCGACGGCAAAGTGTTCGACGTGATCCCCGCGGTTGCCGAGCGCTACTTAGGCAAGCGCCGGAACTGCCGTTGCCTCGAAATTTGGAAACACAACCGGCAATGCCGCACGGTAAAAAAAGGCTATACGCTCCGTATCCAAAATCCTTCCGCTTTTCGCCTTCATTGGACCAAGAACGAATGGCAAAGCTTCCAGGATACGGATTCCACGGGAACGGCATTGAAGGCTCAGTTCGTGGATATACCCATCGCCGCGGATCAACGCGCTCCCATCCGGTTCACATTTTTCTACCCCGAAAGCAGCCGGTGGGAGGGATGGGACTACATCGTTCACGTGGGTTAAATTGAGCCTTTCACATCCAGATATCCAGACTTACAAATCTGAAGCTCCCTCGAAGAAGTGTGTGCAACACCCTGGAGCGCCCCGCAGTTGCCACCTGGGTGTAACATGTCTCGTAACACGGGCCCCCACTCGGATTGTCGTTCGCTATTGCGATGAAGGAGCAGCCGTCGTATGAAAGACAACGCCATCGCACGCACCGTCGGGAAGACGCTCAGCCAGCCCGAGAAGACTCTTAGATTGACGGTAAACAGCCAGGAGCAAGAAGTGGTCGTGGCCCCCGATACGCCCCTTCTGTACGTGCTTCGCGGCGAATTGCAACTCAATGGCCCCAGGTTCGGATGTGGGCTCGCACAGTGCGGAGCTTGCACCGTGCACCTGGATGGCAAGCCGATCCGATCGTGCGTGACGCCGGTGGCGAGCGCCGTTGGGCACAAGATCACCACGCTCGAGGGCCTCGCGGCCACCTACAAGGGTCCTCATGCCGGCGCTTCGTCGAAGCTTCACCCCGTACAACAGGCCTGGATCGACGAGCAGGCCCCGCAGTGTGGAAGTTGCCAGAATGGCTGGATCATGTACTCGGCTCACTTGCTCGCCACAGTCCACAAGCCGACCGAGGGCCAGATTCGCGCAGCGCTCAGCGGGCTCAAATGCCGCTGCGGATCGCAGGTGGCCATACTTCGTGCCGTCCGGCGCGCCGCCCAAACGATGGGGGAGGCGTGAGATGAACGAAAAAGCCAATGCAGCCGCCGCGCAAATGCCTCCCGCGAATAAGTCCAGCGCCTTCGGCCGCCGCCACTTTGTTAAGGGCGTTGGCGTGCTCGCCGTCGGATTTTCCACGCGCGTGGCCGGCCTGAGCGCCCTTCTCAAAGCCGCGCAGGAAAAAGGTCTCGCTCCCGACTATCCCACCTTCGACCTGAAATCCGTCGACTCTTTCGTCGAGATTCACGGTGACGGTGCCGTCGTCGTCAAAATTGGGAAGGTGAATAACGGTCAAGGTACGCCGACCTCCTGGGGCATGATGGCCGCGGAGGAGCTCGATGTGCCGCTCGATCGCGTCGATGTGCTCTTTGGCGACACCGCCGAGACGCCCGATCAGGGCGGCACGGGCGCGTCCAACGGCATCTCCGCCGTATACGTTCCGCTGCGGCAGGCGGCCGCAACTGCCCGGCAGGCGCTGCTTCGTCTGGCCGCGGAAAAGCTCAACGTGCCGGTATCGAGCTTGACGGTCAAGGACGCCGTCATCACCTCGACGAGCAGCGCGCAGTCTGTTACCTACGCCGAACTCATCGGAAACAAGAAGTTCGACATTTCGTTCTCCGCCGAAGCCCCCGTCAAGGACCCCTCGCAGTTCAGAATCATCGGCAAGGTCGCGCCGCATCGTCCGGAGATCGCCAAGCTAGTTACGGCGAGCCTCGAATACACCCAGGATGTGCGTGTGCCGGGAATGCTGCACGCCCGAAACGTTCGGCCGCCGGTGGCCGGCTCCACGCTCGTCAGCGTCGACGGCTTCGACGGCGGCGAACCCGCCGGCCTGGTTAAGGTCGTCTCCAAGGGCAACTATGTGGCCGTCGTTGCGAAAACGGAATGGCAGGCGATCCAGGCGTCTCACCAACTGAAAGTCACTTGGAAGGAGCCGCCGGCTCCCGTCCTACCCGACGGCTACGAAGCTCTATACGACTATCTGGCGAAAACCGCGCCTCAAGCCGTTGCCACGCCGGTTAAAGTCGGCGACGTAGACGCCGCGCTCGCTTCCGCCGCGCGAACGATTACCGCCACCTACCATTCCGCGTTCCAGTCGCATGCTTCCATGACTCCGGGCTGCTGCATTGCCGACGTAAAGAACGGCGGCGCGATCATATGGTTCGGCGGCCACAAGCCTTATCGCGTGCGCATGGCCGTGGCGGATCTCCTGGGCATACCCAGCTCCAAAGTTCGCGTGATTTTTTATCAGGGGCCGGGCTCCTACGGCACCAACGACACAGACGACGTCGCCGCCGAAGCAGCCTGGATCTCCCAGCAGCTCGCCCAGCCCGTTCGCCTGCAGTGGATGCGCGACGAAGGCATCGCCTGGGATCCCAAGGCTCCGCCCCATCTCACCACCATGCGCGCAGGCATCGATTCCTCCGGCAACGTCGTCGCCTGGGACTACAATGCCCGCTTGCTCAATGGCACGCAGCGCGCCGCCGGCGCGCTCATCGCTGGCGACACCTTGATCGGCCAGACCATGGGCTTCGAGCCCCTCGATCAGAGCGAGCATGGATTTCCCGCCGATAACTACGTCTTCGCCAATCGGCGGCGCATCTCCAATGTGATTCCGTCCAAATGGGCTTATCAGACCGGCTTGCGCACCGCGCACATGCGCGACCCCAATGGCCCGCAGGTGACCTTCGCCAGCGAGCAGTTTGTCGATGAAGTCGCCGCCGCGCTAAAGATGGACCCTATCGAATTCCGACTCGCCCACCTCGAGCCTTCCACGGGCGCCCGCGACATCAACGTCATCGAGCAGGTTCGCAAGGCCTCCAACTGGGTTTCACGCCCCTCGCCGCAAACAAGCAACCTCACCGCGGAAATCGTGCAGGGTCGCGGCTTCGCTTATCAGCCGCGCACTGGCAGCTTCGTTGCGACCGTCGCGGAAGTCGAGGTGAATCGCAAGACAGGACGCGTGACGGTGACGAAGTTCACCTCGGGGCAGGACTGCGGTCTTGTCGTTCACCAGAAAAACGTTGTGAACGCCATCGAGGCCAATCTGATCCAGTCCATGAGCCGCGCGCTCTACGAGGGTGTGGCCTTCGATTCCAAGAACGTCAAGGCATCCGACTGGATCACCTATCCAGTGGTGGATATCAAGGACATCCCCGAGGTGACGGCCTTCATTGTCAACGCAGACGGCATGAGTCCGGCAGGAAAGTTCGTTCCGCCAAGCGGATCGGGAGAGCCAGCCACCCGGCCGACCGCCGCGGCCATTGCCAATGCTATTTTTGACGCCACCGGCGTTCGCGTCCGGCGCCAGCCGCTCACGCCGCAAACGGTACTCGCCGCGCTTCAGGCTGCCGGAAAAGCGGTCTAGTAACGGTCCAACAACGAACGTCAGTGCTTCGGGTATGGCTTGAGCGGCACAAACTTCTGGATCCGTTTGCCGGTGTCTACTTCGCCAGTGTAAATGTTCCCATGGGAATCCGCGGCGATGCCATCGATGTAATAGAGCTGTCCGGCCATGCGGCCTTCATCTCCGACGGATCCGACTGTATTTCCGCCCTTACGATCGACGATCCACACCTTATTGTTGGCCATGTCCGCAATGAACACGTACTTCTGCTCCGGAGCGGGCGAGAAGGCCAGATTCAGGACGGTTCCGCAGGTGGCGAATTTTGGACTGCCAACTCCGCATTCCTCGCCGCGCGCCGGCGTCGAAGGGTGCACGTAGAACTCCTGCACGAACTTGCCCTCCTTCGTAAAGACCTCCACACGGTCGCTGCCGCGTTCGCAAACGTAAATCAATCCGTCCGCTGAGACGTGGATGCAGTGGAGGGTCGCAAGGTCCTTGACCGCTGGAGAAGCTCCCGATTTCCAGTCATAGGGCGGTAAAGGATCGTTCGAGATTTCGCTCAGGGGCATTCCGTGTCCTCCCCAGCCGCGCTTGAACGCGCCGGTATCCATGTCATAGACGAGGACGCGCTTGTTGATAACCTCGCCCTCGGCAATATAGATCTCATGGGCAGCCTCGTCTAAATCAAAGCCCGCCATTCCGCTGTAAAGGGTATCGGTCTCCTGGTTGTTGTCCTTCAAGGCCGGTCCCCTTTGTCCCGGCTCGGCCGCGGGTCCGCGATGGCCAAACTCCCAGAGCAGCTTCCCATCGTTCGAGAATTTCGTGAGACTATCCCCTCGTCCCATTCCGGATAGCCAGACGTTCCCCTCTTTGTCCACGATAATGGTTTGTCCTGGCAAGGTCTCTGGGCCTCCGAAGCCCGGGCCTCCCCAACCCTTGAGAACATTGCCCTCCATGTCGAATTCGAGCACCCCGGGTCCGGTAATGCAGCAATCGGCGCGCGGAGGCGTGGTCGATGCTGCAATCTCATCCGGCCGGATCGCCCGCGAACGATTCAGCACCCAAATATGATCGTGACTGTCTACTGTCAGCGTGGGAACCTGCTGCATGATCCACTTGTTCGGCAAAGGCTTCGGCCAATAAGGGTCCACCTTGTACATCGGTTTCTCTTGCGCCCGCGCGCCCGCGCCAGGGGCCGATGCCCACACGAAGCACAAACCGATCATCGCAACAGCCACCCTGCAGCATCTCGAAATATGCACGCAATGCCTCCCCATCTTCCACTGAGTCCGAACCCAGCGGTAATGCACGCCGCAGTCTAATCTTCGTTACCTGGGATATCAACGCCGATTTGCGTAATGCCGTATGCCCGGCTTCAATCGACTTCGCGCTCCATAATATGAGGCAGGGAGGAAGCGATGCTCTTTGACACAACGGTCTTCATCGGTTTGCTCGTAATCATCGTCACTGGGGTTTTGTTTTTCGCTCTGCGGCACCCTCGCGTAAATACGGTCTTTGTTCGCAGCATCCCGGACCGCCCCCAGCGCCGCCTCTTCCTCGCCAGCATCGCGTTTTTCCTGACCTTTGCGGGCGTGCGCCTGGTGACCTACTCCAACCATCATCACCTTGGCCCCTTTCACGACATCTATTTTCACGGGCGGCACATTCATCACCTGGTGTGGGGAATTCTTCTCCTGCTGCTGGTGGGCTATGGATGGCTGGTTGAGGCGGGTTCCGGCGATAAGCAGACTTCCATTTTTGCCGGGCGCCTGCTTTCCTTGCTTTACGGTGCGGGAGCTGCGCTCACGCTGGATGAGTTCGCTCTGTGGCTTAATCTCGAGGATGTCTATTGGGCGCGTGAAGGCCGCGCCAGTATTGATGCTGTGATTCTGTTTGGCGCCTTGCTTTTGATCGGCGTATGGGGCGGAAGATTTCTCCGAGCCCTGCTGCGAGAATTTTCACGCTAGGAGCGAGTCCCCGGCCGAAGTCCGCCGGGGTCCCGCAATGCGCGCCATGGGCGCTCCGATTGTTCCGCCGCCAACGGGACCCGACGCGGCAATCGCTTCGGGCACAACGCGCCGTCCCTTGCCAAATGTGCGCGTCGACCATCCCTTGGCCTGTTCCAAATAGATGTAAACGACCGGCGTCAGAAACAGCGTCACCAATTGCGAAAACATCAGCCCGCCGACCACCGATACACCCAGCGACCGCCGCGCTTCCGCTCCCGCGCCGATTCCCAGAGCGATCGGCAGCGTGCCCATCAGCGCCGCCATCGTCGTCATCATGATCGGCCGGAACCGCACCAGGCAACCCTGGTAGATCGCTTCCGCGGGCGTCCTTGCCCTCGTTGCGCTGCGCCTCCAGCGCGAAGTCGATCATCATGATGGCGTTTTTCTTCACGATGCCGATCAGCATGATGATGCCGACGAAGCCGTAGATGTCCAAGCTCCATGTCCAGCAGCGGCGAAATCCAGCCCTTCTGCGCGGCGATATGGAAGAGCTCGAGCGTCAGCAGCGCGCCAAAACCCGCCGAAGGCAATCCCGAAAGAATCGTGATCGGATGAATGAAGCTCTCGTACAAAATTCCCAGCACGATGTAGATCACCAGAATGGCCATCAGCAGCAACATGCCCAATCCCGACAAGCGAGGACTGAAAGGCCTGCGCGTTGCCCTGAAAGCTGGTGCTGATCGTTGGCGGAAGCGAGCTGCCGCGCCAGTTCGTTGATCTCGTTCACCGCATCGCCGATCGAAGTTCCCGGCTTCAGGTTGAACGAAATGGTCACCGCGGGAAGCTGGCCGAGGTGGTTCACCGAAAGCGGGCCGAAGGTGCTGCGTGAGCTTCGCAACGGCGCTCAGCGGCACAAGTTGCCCGCTCTTCGAACGCACGTACAGCGAAGAGAGCGCGTTGGCGTCCCGCTGATACTGCGGCTCGAGTTCCAGGATGACGCGGTACTGATTGTTCGGCGCGAAGATCGTGGACACCTGGCGCAAGCCATAGGCGGAATACAGCGCATCTTCAATTTGATTGGCCGTCACGCCCAGCGCCGAGGCTTTGTCGCGGTCGATCATCCACGTTGATCTGCGGATTCTTGATCTGCAGATCGCTGGTCACGTCCTGCAGCCCCGGCAACTTCTGCATCTTCGCCAGAAAATCCTGCGAGGCGCTGAACAGATCTGTCGGTGTTCGCGCCTGCAGCGTAAACTGGTAGAGGGCCTTGCTCTGTATCCGCCGATGCGGATCGGCGGATCGTTCCGCAGGAACATCGTCATTCCCGGCACAGCCTGCCAGCTTCGGCCGCAACTCCTGAATCACCTGATCCACTTGCGGTCGCTCGCGCGCGGCTTCAGGTGAATATTGACGCTTCCCTGATTCAGGCTCCTGCCGCCCGCCCCGATTTGCGAGATCACGTAAGCCACCGAAGGATCTCCTGCATGAATCTTGGCAATCTGCTGTCTGGTGCTCGACCATCGCATCGTAACGAGACGCCTTCCACGGCTTCGGTGGTGCCGTTGATCTGCTCGATGTCTTCGCTGGGCAGGAAACCCTTGGGAATCACGATCGCCAGATAAACCGTGCCCACCAGGAGCACCAGCGAAACAGCCATCGTCGCGAGCTTGTGCCGCAAGCACGATCTTGCAGGCTGCGGTCGTACCAGTCGGTCATGCCCTCCTGCATGCGCTCGAAGAAGTTGAACAGGCTGCCGTGCTTTTCATGTCCGCCTGGTGCGGCTGCAGGAAGCGGCTGCACAGCATGGGCGTCAGCGTCAGCGAAACAAAGCCCGACACCAGAATCGCCGACATGATCGTCACCGCAAATTCGTGCAGCAGCCGCCCCAGCACGCCGCCCATGAACAACACGGGAATGAAGACGGCCGCCAGGGACAGCGTCATCGAAACAATCGTGAAGCCGATCTCGTTCGACCCGTTCAGCGCCGCCTCCAGCACTCCTTCGCCTTTCTCCAGGTGGCGCACGATGTTTTCCAGCATGACGATGGCATCATCCACCACGAAGCCCACCGAGAGCGTCAGCGCCATCAGCGAAAGGTTATCCAGCGAATAGCCGCACAGGTACATCACCGCGAACGTGCCCACGATCGAGAACGGCAGCGCCAGGCTGGGAATCAGTGGTCGCCGAGAGATTCCGCAGAAAAAGGAAGATGACCATGACCACCAAGAACAGCGCCAGCTCCAGGGTGAACTTCACGTCATCCACCGAATCGCGAATGGTCACCGAGCGGTCGAAGAGCACGTCCAGATTCACCGCGGCGGCAGTTGCGCCTGCAAGGCCGGCAGCATCGCCTTGACGTTATCCACCACCTCCACCGCGTTCGTGCCCGGCTGCCGAAAGACGGGCAAGCTGAATGCCGCGCACGCCGTTGTACCAGGTCGCCGTCTTGTCGTTCTCGACGCCGTCAATCACGCGGCCGAGATCCGATAGGCGCACGGGCGAACCGTTGCGATACGCCACGATCAGCTGGCGCGTAATCGGGCGCCGTTAAAAAGCTGGCCGGTGGCCTCCACGTTCACAGCCTGGTGAGGTCCCCAGAGCGTGCCGGTCGGCAGGTTCACGTTCCCGTCTTCGAGCGCCTGCTCGACTTCATCAATTCCGATCTGCCGCGTCGCCAGCGCTTGCGGGTCCACCTGAACGCGCACGGCGTATTTCTGGCCGCCGAACACCTGCACCTGCGCCACGCCGTTGACCGTGGAAATGCTCTGGGCGATCAGCGTTTCCGCGTATTCATCCACATTGGAAAGCGGCAAGGTCGGCGAAGTCAGCACCAGAAAGAGCACCGGAAAATCGGCCGGATTCACTTTGCTGAACGCGGCGGCGCCGGCAGGTTCTGCGGCAGATTGCGACTCGCCTGGGTAATCGCCGCCTGCACGTCCTGCGCCGCGCCATCGATATTGCGGCTCAAGACAAACTGCAGCGTGATGTTCGTCTTGCCCAGAAAATTTTGCGAGGACATCGAATCGAGGCCGGCGATGGTCGAGAACTGCTTCTCCAGCGGCAGCGCCACCGCCGCGGCCATGGTGTCCGGATTCGCGCCCGGCAGGTTCACGCTGCACCTGGATCGTCGGAAAATCCACGTTCGGCAGGTCGCTCACCGGCAGCGCCCGGTATCCCGCCACGCCGAACACCAGAATTCCGAACATCACCAGAATCGTTGCGACCGGCCGGCGAATAAACAGTTCTGGTATGCTCATGTCTCTGGTCCTCTTTGCGATGCGCGATTCACCTATTCGGCGTTTGTCCGCCTACGGCTGGCCCGTTCCACGATCAAGGGGCTTACGATCGATTCAGTCCCGCACGGTAGCGTCGTTCAAACTGTTCTTGATCTGTACCTTGGCGCCAGGGATCAGGCGCACTTGGCCATCGGTCACCACGGTCTCTCCCACCTCGAGCCCTTTGTCGATCACCGCTTCTCCTGCAACAGTCCGGCTCGTCACCACGGGTCTGGGAACGACCGTGTTGTCGTCCTTGAGCACGTAGACGAACGAACCTTCCTGTCCTGCGGTAATCGCTTGCACCGGCACCACGGTAGCATTCGATTGCTGCGCAAGCGTAAGCAGCGTATTGACATACAGACCCGGCCACAGCACATTTCGCGAATTCTCAAATGTCGCCGCCAGATGAATCGTTCCGGTCGTCTGGTCGACCAGGTTATCGACGAAGGTGAGCGTTCCGATTTCAGGCGGGTCCCGCGTTGTTCGGCACGCGTGGCCTGCACGCGCAGCGGCGCCTGCGCCATGTATTTCTTGATGTCACCCAGATATTCCTGAGGCACGGTAAAAATAACGTGGATCGGCGAGAGCTGTTTGATCACCACAATCGGCATGTCGGCGACCTTCACCAAGTTTCCCGGCTTGATCAATATCACGCCCGTGCGCCCATCGATCGGCGAGTAAATCTTGCAGTATTCCAGATTCAATTGCGCGGTCTTGACCGCCGCTTCGTCCGCGGCCACCGTAGCCTCGGCCGCGTCCGCCGCGCTCTTCGAGGCATCCGCATCGGACGGGGCCACCACTCCATCGGCGCAGCAGCTTCGAGAGGCGTTCCGCCTGAACTCGGCTGTTTTCCGCGACGGCTTTGTCTCGCTTAAGCGTCGCCTGCGCTTGCGCCAGCGCGGCTTCGTAAGGTCGTGGATCGATCGTAAACAACAATTGGCCCTTATGAACGAAGTCGCCTTCCTGGAAATGGACTTCGAGAAGCTCGCCGGGCACCTGGGCTTCCACGGACACGGAAACGGCATCGACGTTGCCGATTGCCGTGAGTTGCACGGGCATCGCCTTTTGAGTGACCTTTGCCACCACAACCGGAATGGCCGCCGCGCGTGCCGCCGGAGCAGCCTGCTGCTTCGAGCAGCCGGAGACCAGTGCAATCGCGGCCAAGAATGCGCACGCGACCGCCCAGGCGACACCTCGAGACTACTTTCAGTCTGCTAACCACGTCACGATGAGGTTCCATGATCGACCTGTTTGAGGCGATTCTACGAACGGGCCCCAGCACACCTACGCGCCGATACTTCAGCCGCGTGATCGATCAGGCCCGGTACGCCACTGGTGTACCGCGATCGACCGAAGCTTCTCGGCGATGTTGGGCCGATTCTACAGTGCGGCGGCACAAGATAACAACAGATTTGCGGAGCTGCCCCCGTCCCCGGCCCCGGGGGTTGGCAAGCCAATGGATACAGAGGCTGGTTTTTCGGATTCCTAATCGACGTCCACGCGTTCGGACACGCCACGGTAGCCAGAAATCTGGCGCAGGCTCTGTGAATTCTATGCCTACTTCGGTGCGGCCCGCGTAACAGCGACCGACGCGAGTTACGCGGCCACGCCTTTCCGCCCAATTCTCTGGATTCTGGATAATAAGCATCTGCCCTACTGTCATCGTGGCTGCTAAGGGTACAAGCACTCCGTGGGCGTTCAACGAAAAGGAGCACGTCTGCTCTTGCCACTTCGCGCCATCTCCGCAGCCAGATCCACAAACGATAAGCACGAAGCGAATGGGCAGGCGAGTGCTGCGACGGCGCTCGGCAAATGCGGCACGGACGGGCTGAGTGGACATACCTGCATCGCACTCTAGACCGGCAGATGTTTTTTGGCGTTAAGGTTTGGTTAAAATATTACGAATGATTCCGCGAGCAATCGCCTGGCCCGCGGCATGTTCCGTGTGCCGCCGACCACAGGACGCTCGTCATCTGCAGGCCCACGGCTCCTATATGAAGCCGAAAGCTAGCGCGAGGTAGTCTTCTTCATCCGCAAGATGAGGACGGCGAATACACCCGCGGCCAAAACTCCCGATACGATTCGGATCAGCGTCACGTTGTCCATGGAGGCTCCTTAATTGAGTGTTGTCGTTTGAGTGGAATCTTCCATATTGAGTCGGCGAATAAAATTCATCGCTGGAATAAGCATCAGAGCACCGTCCCGAAGCTCTTCATCAGCGTGAGCACCGCGGGAGCGATCGTCACCACGAAAATACTTGGCATGATGAAGAACACCAGCGGCAGGACCAGTTTGATCGTCGTCTTCGCCGCGCTCTCTTCAGCCTGCTGCCGCCTCTGGGAACGCAGCGAGTCGGAAAAGATAGCCAGCGACTTGGAAATGGGCGTCCCGAAGCGCTCTGTCTGCACCAGCATGTTCACAAACGAGCGCACGCTCTCGACGCCTACGCGGTCCGCCATTTTTCGCCATGCTGCCACGCGCGGATTGCCGGCGCGCTGCTCCAGCGTAATCTGCAGCAGTTCCTCGCTCAGCTCCGGATGGCTGATCCTAAGCTCCGAACCAACTTTCACGATGGCCTGGTCCAAGCCCAGCCCGGCCTCTAAACAGATCGCCAGAAGGTCCAGCGCGTCCGGCAGGGAAAGCCGGATCTCCTCACAGCGCCTTCGGATGGCCCGGGCAAGCCAGAAATCAGGAGCGAAAAATCCTACTGGCAGCGCGACGATGAACCAGAAAACCACGCCTTGATTGATGAACGCGGCCACCGCCAATCCGGCAATCGCCGGCAGGATCAGCTTCGCTCCGATCAGGATGTCCGCATAGTGCGCCCGTCGGTAGCCCGCGCGAGCCAGGCGCCGCGCCACCTGAGGATCCACCTCTCGGCCCAGCAATCTTCGGAGATACCCCAGAGGCTTTGCCAGAACCTCCAGCGTGACCCAACCCTCGCGTGGCTGAGCGATGCTGGTCGGCAATACAGACTGCGCCACTTCAGCAAGCAGGACGCTTTCCTTCGAAGGGCGGCTCAGCAGAAAGATCAGCGCGAAAAAAGAGACCAGAAGCGCCAGCCCGAAAACGATTAGAAAGGGCAAGTTCATCGCTACACCTTGATATTTATGATCCTGCGGATCGTATAGACTCCCAGAACCATCAGTGCCAATGCCCCATAAATCAGCCGCACACCGATCGCGCTCGTCCACAGCAGCCGCTCGTAGTCGCGGTTCACCACGCTGATCAAACCGAACACGAAGAAGGGGAGACAGCAAAGAAACCACCCCGTCATTCTTCCTTGCGCCGTATAAACTCTGAGCTGGCCCTTCAGCCGTATTCGCTCCCGCATGACCGAAGCGGCCTTGTCCATGATCTCCGCGAGATTGCCGCCCGTCTCCTTCTGCAGAAGAATCGCCGTCGCCAGGAAACGAACGCCGTCCGTGGGCACGCGGCTCACCAGATTGAGCAGCGCTTCGCGGATCGCTAACCCCAGATTCTGCTCATCGAAAACTGTGCGGAATTCCGCCGCCAGCGGCTCCGAAGTCTCCTCGGAAACAATCTCCACGGCAGAAATGATGGCGTGGCCTGCCCGCAATGCCCGCGCCATCAGGTCGATCGCTTCAGGAAGTTGGGCATCGAATTTCTTGAAGCGTCCCTGGCGTTTCCAATAGAGATAGAGATAAGGGATGCCGCCTGCCGCCAGTCCAAGCCCCAAGGCCAGCCAGGCAGTTGGCACCGCCAGCGTCGCGCCCCAGGCCGCAAAACACGCCAGAACCAGCGAGCCTATGATCAGCGTCCCCACGCTCCAGCGGCTGCCCGCTTGGGTGATAAAAAGCTGCAGCCCCATGGCTCCCGGGAACTTCACCAGAATGCGATTCACCCAAGGAATGGCGCTCAGCGATTGCTGCTTCAGAATGTTGGTCCCGCTGGCGTCCACCGTGTAAAGGTTCCCAATATCCCTCAGCTGCCTCTGGATCTCCGTCTCTCGTTTGCTCGGCGCGAGCATCCACAGCAGTGCCCCAAAGCTGACCACCAGCAGCACGATGAAGAGCAGGACTGGCGACACGCGTTCCCTCGCTAAACTTGCAGCACGTGCTCGAAAAGCGCGGCAGGCACGGCGATTCCGGACATTTTCAGTTTCTCCGCCAGCCGCGGACGTATTCCCGTCGCCGAAAACGCGCCAATCACATGGCCCGTCTCGGTGACTCCTTGCTTCTCGAAAACAAAAATGTCTTGCATGCTCACCACGTCCTCATCCATGCCGGTGATCTCGCTCAGATGCGTCACTCTGCGCGTGCCGTCGCTCAGGCGCGCGATCTGCACCACGATGGAGATGGCCGAGGCGATCTGCTGGCGGATCAGCCTTCTCCGGAACGTTCAGGTTGGCCATCAGCGCCATCGTCTCCAGCCGGGAAATCGCATCCCGTGGGCTGTTGGCGTGAACGGTTGTCAGCGATCCGTCATGGCCGGTGTTCATGGCCTGAAGCATGTCCAGCGCCTCCTCGCCGCGCACCTCGCCCACGATGATTCTGTCCGGACGCATGCGTAAGCTGTTGGTCACCAACTGGCGCGCCTTCACCGCGCCGGTGCCCTCTACGTTCGGCGGGCGGCACTCTAAACGCACCACGTGGCGTTGCTGGAGTTGCAGTTCCGCGGAGTCTTCAATGGTGACGATCCTTTCCCGCTCCGAAACGTAACCCGAGAGCACGTTCAGGAACGTGGTTTTCCCCGTGCCCGTTCCCCCGGAAATCAGGATGCTCAGCCGCGCTTTCACCGCGCCTTTCAGCAAGTCCAGCATGGGCTTGGTCATCGTCTGGTTCGCCAGCAGGTCTTCCGCGGTCATGGGAATGTGCGCGAACCGCCGGATGGAAAGAATCGGGCCGTCGATCGCCAGCGGAGGAATAATCACGTTCACGCGCGAGCCGTCCGCCAGGCGCGCGTCCACCATGGGCGAGGATTCATCCACCCGCCGCCCCACGGCGCCCACGATTTTTTCAATGATGTGCATCAGGTGAGCGTTGTCCTTGAAGCTTACGTCGGTCTCCTCGAGAATCCCCGCGCGCTCCACGTAGACCCGCCTGTACGTGTTCACCAGAATGTCGTTCACCGTCGGGTCTTGCAGCAGCGTTTCCAGCGGGCCAAGCCCGAATACCTCGTCCAGCACCTCTCGGGCCAGACCGTCGCGCTCCCCCGCCGTCATCGGAACGCTCAGATTTGCGACGATGTCCTGCACGATGCCCAGCACCTGGCTGCGCATCCTCCCGTCGCGAACCCCGGCCAACTTTCCCAGATCCACGCGGCTGAGCAGGTTCTGATGGACCGACGACTTCAGCTCCTGGTACTCCCTGAGACTCAGCCCGGCCTTCGCGTTTTGCTCCGCCATCACAAACCTTTCTTCCCTGGCGATCTTCCGTTATCAGCGGCGTTATCACGGGCGCCGGCGTTATCAGCGGTCCAGCAGTGCCAGCGGCCCTTTGGCCGATTTCGCCGCGTTCGCCGCCGTTCCGTTCTTCTTCGCGATCTGAACCGCGATTTGGTCCAGTCTCCGCGCCAGCTCCGAACTGGAAGATCGTCCGGACGGATCGCCATCCGTAATGGCATGAAGAACTTCGTAATATTGGTTCGGCAGCTTCCATGAAATCTGCGCGTGAATGGCCTCTTCGATCTGTTCATCCGTGATCGTGCTTTCTCTTCGACCAGCGATTGATCACTACCCCGATTTTTCCCTCGGGCTGGCCGCTTCGCGTGAAGTACTCGAGAAGCCGGGCCAGGTTCCGCACCGCCGCGATCTCCGGCACTCCGATCAAGTAGATCTCGTCCGCGCGGTAAATCGCCTGCCGGGTATCCTCGCTTACGCCCGGAGGGCAATCGATCAGCACCACCTCGTAGCAACGCCTCAGAAAATCGATGCTCGCGCCGATGTTTTCGGGGGTCGCCAGCGACGAGGACCGCGGTCACGCCTGGCGCCGCCAGCAAGTCCAGGCCGCTGCGGTGATGGACGACGAAGCTCTGCAAAAGATCCGTATCCAGACGATCCGCGTTCGCGGCCAAATCGCGAAACGAGTACTGATATTTGAGGACGCCCAGGTAGAGCTCGGCGTCCCCGAACGCGGGATGCAGGTCCACCAGGAGTGTGCGCCGCGAATGGGACCTCGCCAGTATCGCCCCCAGGTGCGTGGCCATCATGGTCACGCCCATGCCTCCTTTGGCTCCTACCAATGCCACCATCCGCCCGGCGCCCTGGCCCTCTTTTCTCCGCCCCGCAATCCGCGCGATCGACTGAAGCAGCTGCTCGCGCGCAATCGGCTTCAGCAGATATTCGCTGCATCCGCTGCGCATCGCTTGGATGATCAGCTCCGGTTGCGAATCGCTGGAGACCGCGAAAATCGCTACCTCCGGAAAGCTGGCGTGGATTTTCTCCGCCGTCACTCTGGCGCGGTTTCGATTGCGGTCAAAGTCGACGAGGCAGATGTCGCAGGGAGCGCTTCGCGTCCACTTCGCCGGCAACTCCCTGTCTTCCATGAAATAGTCGCCCAGCTCGTCTTGTAGCCGAACGAGCGGCGTGGAGACGGTAAAGTCGGTCAGTTCCTGCGCCGACTGTGCGTCCAGACAGATCGTGGCCAACCGCAAAGCTCCGCCCATCTGAAAATGGCCTTGCGGGAGCGGCTTGTCTGGTTTTGGGTCATCCATCTCGGCGTTCATGTCTTTTCGCGATCAGAACTTTTCCATCGTGCGTGTATTGCCGCGTATGATTTCGAGCCCATCGGGCTCGGTCGCCGCGGAAGTGGGCGCCGGAATATTCGCGTTCTCGGGCGCTGGCGGCGCGGGAGTCTCTTTCGCGTGCGGCAGCATTTGATCGAGCGACGTGGGTCTGACGGATGTCTTTGCTTGATCGACGCCGTTCCGCAGCACAAACTGAATCGAACCCTGCGTGCTGGCCAGCAGAAGCTTTTGAGACTCCTCCGGCGCCAGCAGCAGCGTCACCACGTTTACGGTTTCCGCCTTGCCCTGTGGGTCGGGCTCGATCTTCTCTCCCGCCGTTAAAACCTCCACGTCCTGCAGAATCGTTTGCGTGATCGAGTCGGTATTCCCCGGAAGCGTGAACGTTGCCAGCACGTCCACCCGCGAGCCCGGATACAAAAAGCCGGCCACGCCCACCACCTCATTGGAACGTACCGACGTGGCCCGCATTCCGGGCGGTATCCTGACGGACAGGCCCAAACCCGAGCCTTGCATGGCCAGGTTTCGCTCCAGAATCGGTTCCTTCTCCCCCACCGGATAGATCAGCAGGCGATTCAGCACATCTCCCACTTTTGAGAAATAGCCGGGGAGCGCCGTACCCTCCGGCCATGCTGTCAATTTCAAATCGTCGCTCGTCAGAACCACTCCCGCGGGAAGGTCCCGGCTCGCCAGCACAATTTCCGTGAGCTCCGGATGCCCCCCTGCGCTTCTTCGCAACGTTCGGTATAAGCCGATGGTCACAGCCACCGCCAAGGCGGTCGCTAGACCCAAAGCCACGAGAACTCTTCTCAGATCCGTAAGTCACCGCCAAACCGAGTCGCCATGGAGACAACACAGCATTCCGCTCGTGATCGCGAAGTGTTACGGAACCGGTATCGGTCCCGGAGCGCCCGGGAGATTCGGGAGCAAGCTCGAACAAGCTCGCACGTCGCCCCTCAAAGAGGAGCGGCTCGTTTGAGACTTTCTCCTAGCTCCAAATGGCGCGCTAGGAGATGTACTTGCCCAAGTACGTGCCTACCTTCGAGAAGGCGCTGTTGATCGAACTGGCGAGATTGCTCATGCCTGCCACTGCCGCGAATGCAACCAGAGCCAGTATCAGTACGTATTCAACGAGGCCCTGGCCTGATTCTTCATTCCAGAGCCGGATCAAAGAATCCGTAACCGTCACACGCGTCATACGCCCGTATCGCTCCATCCAACGAAATTGAGATTCGTCCTTCAGTTTTTGCCCGCACGGCAAACTGCACTTGGAGGTCCATCCATCAGCCGGAAATGAACCATTTGAAACTGCTGGAATTAACCTTCGTGATTTTCGTCTTGCGCCGAAGGGCACATGGAGGAACGCCATTTTCGGACCAGTTCTGAACTGGGCAATGTCCGATATGGGAATGCAGCGCGTCGGCCACGGCGCCGCCTATTCGCAACCGCCAACGCTCCAATCGTTTCACGTGGCTTCAGAGTCGGCACGGAGTTGGCACGGAGTGGCACGACGATTGCCTAATTAACGGTGTTTCCGTCAGAGGTTTATGAGTCTCCACAAAACACAGGCGCGTCTTCGTGGGAACTCGAGAATGCACATGGCCGAATTCTCCCGCTCGATCGCCCGGCCCTCCCTGGCGCTCCTTCGCGACTCGGACCGCTCTTCATCGGGCCAGAGCTTGGTCGAAACCGCCCTCCTGCTGCCTATGTTGCTTATGCTTCTGTTCAACGCGGTGAACTTTGGATATTTTTTTCTGGTCGCGCTCAATATGGCCGCGGCTCCCCGCAGCGGAGTGGCCTACTCCATTCAGGGAGGCTCCTCGCCCTCGTCGGGCTTGCTGCCCAGCGCGGGCCCATCCACCACCACGGGCACTGTCTCTTACCTGACCTATCAAGACATGACTGGTGCGATCTACTCTCCGGCCGCCACTCCCGTACAAGTGTGTTCGCAGGCTCTCGGATTGAATAACACCGGAGCCACTACCCAAGCGGCGAAATGCACCGCCTTCGGAGGCACTTACACCTTCCCCGCAGCCACCTCTGACCCCGAATCGCCCTCTTTTGTGCTGAACCAGGTGGACGTCGCCTATACGTTCTCGCCCCTGATTAACGGCACTATCTTCAACATCTTCATCCTGGCTACCCCGGTCTGCACCTCTACCAGTGGCTCTGTGAGCTGCACCTTCCATCGCCAGGTGTTGATGCGAGCGATGAACTGAAGCCATGAGAACCGCGCGCCATCTGCCGGCCGAATCCGGCCAGGTTTTTGTTTTCGTCCTGCTGGCCCTGGGTGTCTTTCTGCTAGGCGCCATGGCCTTCGCGGTGGACTTCGGAAATCTGTGGTTTCATCGCCAGGCTGCTCAGAACGCCGCCGACGCGGGCTGCACGTCTGGCGCCATGGACATTCTCGTCGCTTCGCAAAGCGCTGCGACAGGAAAGCAAGGATTCACCATCGGCACGGCTTTCGATTGCGCCACAACCACCGCGGCAACGCCATGCAAGTATGCCGCCTCGAACGGCTATGGCGGCGCGAACACCGTCCCCGGCAATCAGGTGCAGGTCAGCTTTCCCGCCTCTGACCCCAACGTCAGCAGTACCACGCCGCCCCTGCCGCCGGCCACCATGGCCGCCTATCCGTTCATCCGTGTCGATGTCATCGACCATGTACAAACTTTCTTTTGGGGCTTGCTGAGCGGAGGGAGCACTCAGAACGTCCGCGCCTTCGCCGTTTGCGGCGCGTTGCTGCTCAAATCCTCCACTCCCATCCTCGTCCTTGATCCCAGCAAAACAGCTGTGCTCAGCCTTTCAGGGACTCCGAACATAGTGGTTTATGGAGGTCCCCCCAGAAGTGTCCAGGTGAATTCGAGCAGCATCACCGCGGTCACTGTGACAGGCACCCCCGCGGTCAATCTGACCCAGGGCGGCCCCAATCTGACGGGCAGCAGCATCGGCGTCTATGGCGGACCGACCTCCACTCCTGGAGGCATCACGTATGGGACAACGGGGTCGTGGACGTACCCCGCGGCGGTAATTTCCGATCCGTTTGCAACTTTATGCGGGCCCGGCCAAAGCGGCTGTCCCCAGGTGAACGGTTCATCGGCCCCCGCGATTCCCAGCGCTGCGGCGGTTCCCAGCGACGAATATACGAGGGGATGCAGGAGCATTCCCTGCACGATCTCGTATCACGACGCGGTGCACGGATGCCCTGCGTCGGCAGGATGCCAGCTATACACGGCCGGATACTACGCAAGCGGCATCACAGCTCGGCAGCGGCAAGGTAGCCGTATTCGATCCGGGACTCTACTACCTCGTGGGCGGCCTCACCCTCAGCTCCACCTCGACCGTGCGCCCGTCCACGGGAGCCGGAGACGGAAGTGGCGGAACGGTCTTTTATTTCTCGGGCTCGTCGTCGATCACCGTCAACGCCACTTCCGGACAATCTACGACAGATACCTTCTCCGCCAGTTCGTTAAAGTGCACGGGAACCTCTACGCTGCCCGCTAATCTGCCCGCGACAACCACAATCCAGGGCAACGTCCTGATGGCGCCCTGCACTGGGTATTACGGAGATCCGCTTGGTTCGAGCGACCCTCTGGGCGTGCAGCGAGGAATGCTTTTTTTTCAGGATCGGTCCGGGAGTTCGGTGAGTGCAACCTGGGGAGGCACCGGCAAGTTCCTGGTCGCCGGCGCTCTGTATTTTCATCACTGCAATACCTCGGGCACCGGGACAGCATGCGGAGCGCCAAACACTTACTACAATGCCTTGTTTTCACTCAGCGGCACTTCGTGCTCGACCGCGTACGTATGGGGCAGCATCGTGGTCGATCACTTTGCGTTGAGCGGCACGCCCTGCATCACCATGGATCTGAACCCCAACGCCGCCTACTTGATTATGAAAGCGAGTTTGATTCGTTAGTTTTCGGCGAAACGCCTCGCTCGCCGAACGAGCGATTTCCAAAACGCAAAATGGCAGATGCGCAAAACATGGCCTTCCTCCACCGCACCCTTCCACGTGGTGCTTTGGCCATCACGAAGCGCGCCACGAAACGGGAACGAGCAATCGCCTCGCGCCGTTTTTGGAGGAGCGATATTTTCCTGCCTGCCTATACACGCTGCCACCGCGGCATGTTCTATTCGCTTCTGATTCATTTCGCGCTCCTGTCCGTGCTCATCGCTTCGCCCATTTCCATCGCGCCCAGCGAAGCCTCGGTGAAGGCATACCTTATGCCCTACTCGACTCGCCGCCTCTCAGCTCCAGTCGCTACCGCACGGGCATCTCCCGCCCAGCGGAGACTCCTCCGATCTGCTGTGCCCCGCAAACAATTCTTTCCAACCCGCCCAAGCCCACGAACCATATCCAGACGATCCTTCAGCCGGATCTCCCAAATCCTCCTTTGCTCGAGAATTTCATTCCCCTGCCAAACATGCTCACGCTCCAACGTCTTTCCTGGCGCCTGGACCCGCAGCTCGGCGCAAATATTCGCGCTCGAACTCCTCCTATGCCCGCGCCCGACACATCCAGTCCCGATGGAGAACAAGACGCGGAACGAGCCTCTCAAGACGGCCGCGATCGTGCCGATGATGCGGACAACACGCGCGACACTCTGGCCCTAAGCGTGTTCCCCGCTCCGCCCAGCGAAGCGGTCTCCCTGCCCGCTGCCGAATCCCGCGGGCGCTTCGCCGAGGACTCCTTCACCAACGACCCAGCCGATTCCCCGGCAAGCGAACCTGAAGCCTCCAGCAACGCCGCGAACCCCGCGGAAATGGTTTTTCCCGGCATCACCATACAAGGTGGAGAATGGAAGGCGGATTCGCATCCGGCTGAGCCCACACTCGCTTCACCGCGCGAAGAATCCAGCCGTTCTTCTTACGCGCTCACGATCGCCTCCGTCGGGAAATAGTGGCGGCGGCCTCAGGGATTTTGGGATCTTCGGAAGCGAGAGCGTTTTCACCGATTATTTCGACGTAAGCGCACCGGACGCCCAGCCTGCGCCGCCTTGGGTCTTGCAGTATGCGTTTGCAACGCCTTGCTGCGATCTCCGAGACTCGATTGTTCCCCCGCTCCCCATGAACGAAGTGCTGCCCGCCTGGCCGCAAGTTCTCGTTAACAGCTACAGCGGAGAAACAATCGTCGTCTACGCCCTGATCGACACCGATGGAAAACTCCGCGACACGCGCCTGGTGGAGAGCCCCTCTTCCGGCCTCAATGGCGGGCTTATGGAAGCCCTCGCCCAATGGATCTTTCAGCCCGCTGAAAGGAATGGAAAGCCCTGCGTGGTCCAAGCGCTCTTGGGTATTCCCGTGGCAGCCTATCGTTGAACCGACCCCAATTCTCGGCAAAAGGAGAAAAGCAAAATGACCACCGAAATCAGCCATCCGCGCCAGCAGTCGCATTTACGTCCGCGTGCCCGTCGAAATCGCGGTCGATTCGAATGGAACCTCCACGTCTTACGCGGCCTCCACCCTGGACTTCTCTAATTTGGGCGCGCGCGTCGAAACCGATTCGCCTCTCGCTCTGGGCGCGCGCGTAAATCTTATTTGGACCGGCCCCGCGCCCCGATCGGTTCCGAGTCAGGTGGTCTGGTCGGCGCCGGCCCATTTGGATCACGGGCACCAGGCAGGCTTGCGGTTCCTGGAGCCCCTTCCCGCACGCCCCTGAATACTCCAGCTGCCGCATGGCTGTGCTCTTGCGCGCTTCCAGAGCCGACCGCTCTCTGAACCAGCAGCCGACAATCTTTGCCGCCCACGCGTAGGCTCGAGATCCACGAGTCCGTTCGCACGATCTCTCCGTCTTTGGTTCTCAGCGAAAGCTCCCCCGACCAGATTTCATGGCCGAACATCTGCTCCAGAATTTCCGCAACGCGCGAATCGCTTCCCCCCTCGCTCGATTCGTGCAGCGCTTCCACATTGCGCGCCACCAGTTCGCCCGGTTTGTAGCCGAAGCTGCTCTCGGCCGCGGGATTCGCGTACAGAATCACCCCCGATTCGCTTGCCAGGCACACGCCCAGCGGCAACGATTCCAAAATATCCGAGTGCAGCCGTTGTTCGATCGCCCGCGAAAGCTCGCACGGTCGTCGTGAAACAACAGCAGCGCGGCCACGCCGATCATCCAGATCGTCACCACGCCCGCGTACTTCACCAGCGTATTGGCGCTCGCTGCGCTGTGCGCGGCGTTGGCCTGCTCTTCCTTCGCTCTGCTCTGCTCGTCCCCCCGCAACTCGGCGATCGATCTTCCCTATGGCGGCTTCGGCGTCTGATTCCCGGATCTCCTCGCTCGCATTGGGACGCGCCTTCGGCCGCGTGCTTCTCGCACTCATGGCGCGCTCGAGCGCCACCAGCCGTTCCGAGGTCGCCCCTCGCAGTTGCCGCAAGTTCGCCTGCGCGTTGGGAGATTGAACTTTGAGGATCGTCTCTGGTCTGCTCCCCCAGCCGGTCGAGCGCGCCGTTTATTTGGCCCGCCGCTTTGCCATACGCCAAACGGTAATCGTCGCTCCCGCTGGCAACGTATCCCTGCGCGGCCTTTTCCGCCTCTCGCAGGTCCGGCAGAAGATCGTCGAACCCATTCGAGGCAGACATCGCTTTTACGACGTCGCCTTCCGCCGCATTCAGCTTATAAAGCTGCCCCCAATTCCACAAACAGCACGGCCAGAAAAATCGGGATGGCTAACGCATACGCCACCGCGATGTTCCTCCTGTGAATCATCACAAACTCCTTCGCTCCGGCGCCGGAAGAATTCGCGTTCTTGGCGCATTCCTTCCCGGAACGGGAAAAAATCGTGTCAATTCGAAATCGGCCTCCGGCTCTCGTCCCATGGCTCTCGTCAATCGAAGCCCCTCAGCGCCCCGATGCGGCCCGGCCGGCGCCCCCAGCCCTTGCTCTCTGCTAAGCATGCAAGCAAGCAGGCTTCCAAGTGAGGGCCGCGGCGTTCGCGGCCGCCAGATTTTGTCCGTCAGACATCGCTCTATTCTCGCCCTCGAATTCGGCGCTATCCTTTTCTGGCGCCCTGAGGGCCAATCTCAACAGGCGAGAAGCGAGGTCAAATGAGCGGGGGAAAAACCAAGAAAACAACCAAGGGAAAGACCGAGGGGAAGACCGGCGGAAAAGCAAAGCCGCGCAAACAGCCCCGCAAACAGCTCGAAGACGAACAATCCGCCGAGCGAGAAGCGATTCTGGACGAGCGCGAAAGTCTAAAGCGGATTTTTCCCGCAGCCTATTCGCCCGATATCGGCGTCTTCAACGAAGACTCAGTGGAGGTCATGTTCAAGCTCAGCCGTTCGCAGGCGGAGAACCTGGCCCGCTTATTGAAAGAGCACAAGCTCTGATATCGCCCCGGCATGCCCAAGAATGCCTGCAAAAAAGACGGCTCCGCTCCCAGCCTGACGTCTGCGCCGTTCCGCCCATAGAGCCCATAGAGAATGGATGGCTCTACGCCGATATGCAGATTCGCGGGCTCGATTCCTATATGCAGAGTGGATGGTTCGATGCCCATGGAGAGAGTCGATGGCTCAATTCCAACATAGAGACTCGCAGGTTCAATCCCCACATAAAGGCTCGACGGCTCAATCCCCGCGTGCAAAGTCGATGGCTCAATACCGATATGCAAGGTCGCCGCATTCTGCGCGAAACACGGAGCCGCCGCAAACATCAATAAAGAAACGAACGCGACAAAACCGAATCTTTTCATCTTCGCCGGCCTCCCGGACACCGGTTCTGGTCCCAGCCAATCGCTCCCAGCCCGTCGGCCCAGTATGCTCCCAGCTCCGCGGCCATACAATCGAGCGAGCTTCCGTTTTAAGGCCCAATCAAGATGCAAGCGTCATAAATCGGGAATACTCGTGCCTGGCCTCGCCGCAACTTTTACCGCCGCCTTTCATTTTCCACGCCGCCCTCTTATAATTCCTCCCAGTCCGCGTGCGGCTGTGGCGGAACTGGCAGACGCACCAGCTTGAGGGGCTGGCGCTAGCAATAGCGTGGTGGTTCGAATCCACTCAGCCGCACCAATCCTCGTTTTTGGCTCGCGTGAGATCAAGTCGAACGGCTCCTGTATGTCAAACGGATATGTACGGCGTCTATCGGGGGATTTCTTGACCGGGGGCTGATGGTGTCAAATTGGCAGGGACAATCGCGTGAGACCGATCATCCACACCATTGCCAGGGCTTTGTTTCATGCTGGCGGATTGGGATTATTCACGCTGGGCGCGTTTGATTCCTCGCCTCTTGTGGTGCCCATGGGCAACGACTTGCTTGTTCTGGCGCTGAGCGCTCGCTATCACGAGCGCATGCTTTACTACGCGGTCATGGCTACGGCGGATCGCTGATCGGGTGCTTTGCGACAGACTGGATCAGCCGAAAGAGCGAGGGCGGACAGAAGAAGTTCCTGTCGGGCAGGAATCTCGCCTACATTCGAAAGCAGGTGGAAAAGCGGGCAGGGTGGACACTTGCGGTGGTGTCGCTCATGCCGCCGCCGTTCCCTTTTACGGCGTTTGTGGCGGCTGCGGCGGCGTTCCGGTATCCGCGAAACAAACTCTTGAGTTTTGTTGGCGTGGGAAGATTTGTGCGCTTTGCCATCGAGGGCGCGCTTGCGATTCACTACGGGCGGTGGATCATCAAGCAGGCTGAATCCCCGTTGCTCGACCACGTGATGATCGCGCTCATCGTGATTTCGATCGCTGGGAGCGTGTTTTCCATTTACCAGTGGGTTGAACGAACAAACGGCCTGCGCCGGACCACGCGAATCACCGCAGCGTAAGGCTCGGTGATAGTAATCTTCGATAACAACTTCTGATCGCCGCCTCGCATGGCGGGAATGACGTTCAGTTCGAGGATTCGCCTGACGGGCGGATCCTTATCGCGGATTCAATACCCGTATCGATCGGCGTCGCAGACCACCCCGATCAGATGACTGTCCGCTTTTATACACTGCAGGACAGGACGCTCTGGCTGGTGACGAACGTCACCGCCGACCACAGGACAAAGAATTAAAAAGGAGCGTCGGCAAGGGGGGCGTCGAACCGGATCAAATGTCCCCGAGGACATTGAACTGATGATTAGAATGGGACGAAAAGGAGCACGTTGATGAAAAGAATCTTCTTGTTAGTGGCAGTGATGGTGTTGATGGGCCTGCCTGCATTTGCGCAAAAAGACGAAAACAATCGGATTGAGAATGCCGGCAAAGTGATGGTTGAGATTCTTAATGTCCCCGACAATATTCCGGAGGATCTCCTGGACAAGGCGGAATGCGTCATCGTTCTACCTTCCGTCATGAAGTTTGCGATCGGGTTCGGGGGCAGTTACGGCCGCGGCGTAATGACTTGCCGAAGCGGCAAGGAGTTCAGCGGACCTTGGAGTGCGCCTTCCATGATGGCGCTCGAAGGTGGAAGCTTCGGTTTTCAGTTGGGAGGTCAAGCGACAGACTTTGTCTTGTTGGTGATGAATCAGCGGGGGGCTGGTTCAATTCTCACTAGCCAGGTCAAGCTCGGCGGCGACGTGGCTGCTGCAGCCGGTCCGAAGGGCCGCGACGCTGCAGCCTCCACGGATGTCACCATGCGGGCAGAAATTCTATCGTATTCGCGTTCGCGCGGATTATTCGCCGGGATTTCTCTGGAAGGCTCCACTCTCCGCCCCGATAACGATGGCAATGAGAGGCTCTACGGAAAAGGGGGCACGGCGAAGGACGTCGTAATCAATAGTGCGATCCACGCGCCCGAGTCGGCGAGATTGCTCGTTTCCACTCTGAACAAGAAGTCCCCGAGGAATAAGTCTGACTAGTAGGGATCAGTGACGCAACACCGTGGAGCAGGCCAAACGGCCTGCCCACGAAGAAGAGGAGGTCAACAGATTATGCCGTTACTTCAAGTTGTACTCGTTCTGGTCGTGGTGGGTGTCCTGCTGTGGCTGGTCAATAGCTTCATACCAATGCAGGGAACGATAAAGTCCATCTTGAATGCAATCGTAGTCATCGCTGTAGTGGTGTGGCTCCTGAATGTGTTTGGACTGCTTCATGACCTCTCCAAGATCCGCGTCGGCAGTTGAACGTACCCGATATTGGGAGGGTTGGCAGTGGCTGGAGGCGTCGTCTTGCTGGTCATGGGGGTGAGTAGCAGGTCATAGCCAGGAGCGTGAGCTAATAACAGGAATCTTGGGTACAGGGCTGAAAGGGAACCTTCGATGTTACTACTGATCATTAGTTCTGCTGTTGTTGTTCGGCGGAGGCGGCGGTTATTACGGGTATTCCAGATGGGGGTCACGCGGAGGCCTGGGGATAGTCGGGACGGTTGTGCTCATCGTGGTCGTCGTCTATCTGATCGGCGGGTTGCGGTGATGTTCCCAGGGTCGTTCTGAAATTATGGGAGATGTGTTTGCTTGCAAATGCATTGACGGTTAGAGGTTCAGCGTGGGGACTCGAATGGAGAGTTCTTACGGATGGAGTAAAAGGAGACAGGTCATGAGGCAAGACATTGAGGAAAAAAGTGTGATGAGGGTTCATCGCTGAGACGAATCAAATTTGTTGGCGCAGGAGTTCTGCTCCTTCTTCTCGGATTGAGTGCTCCCACTTACGCACAGCGGGACGAACATGGACAAGACGGTAAGGCTAAGGAGCAACAGCAGCAGGCACAGCCGCAACGTGCTCAGCAGCAGGCACAGCCGCAACGTGCTCAGAACAGCAGCAGCGAGCCGGCCTTCACAGCAAGGGCAACGTGTGCAACAGAGCGAACAGCGGGGCGTCTGGCAGCAGCATCGCGCGGCCAACTGGCAGTCTCAACACCGCACCTGGCAGCAACGCGGTGGCTATAACGGCTACAGGATTCCAGGTGACCGTTTCCGTGGCTCCTTTGGTTCGGGTCATGCGTTCCGCATCCACAGCTACCCATTGGTGTTGTTTGGCGGGTATCCCAGTTTCCAGTATGGGGGCTTTTGGTTCAGCGTCCTTGACCCGTGGCCAGAGTACTGGGGAGCCGATTGGTACGACACCGACGATGTTTACATCGACTATTCCGGGGACGGCTATTACTTGTACAACCGCAGGTATCCTCAGGATCGGATTGCAATTGAGGTCTATTTGAACTAAGGGCCGTTCGTTTTGAAGAAACTCGTCACGGCCAAAATGAGCCACCGGACTGCATTCGAGATTGCACGGGCAGTGAAAGGAGACAAGTCATGAAGCAAAGCACTAAGGATAGAGCAAAAGGAAAGTTTCACGAGGTGAATGGCAAAGTCAAAGAGAAGGTTGGACGGGCTACGAACGATCCCGGCTTGGAAGCCGAAGGCCAAGTCGAAAACAGAGGTGGGAAGGTCCAAAAGAAAATCGGCCAAGTGGAGAGAGTCCTCGGGAAATAGAGGATACGTTTCCGCTTGGCGCGCGTGGGGTACCGGCTTATGTCCCTCTTAAAGCTGGAGCATAAGGTGTTTTACCGCTGGATCAAGATTGCTGGATTGTCGGTTGTCATCGTCATCGGCAGTCTCATTGTGTTGCTGGCGAGCCGCTGGCCATTCACGCAGCGCGCCGTCATCGCCGCACTGCAGGAAAGGTTCTCCAGTACGGTAGAGTTCAAGACGTTTCGCGGCACGTATCTCATCCCGGGCTGTGTCGCCGAAGGAGTCACGTTCCACCTCAACGATGATCGAAGCTCTCCGCCGCTGGCCACCGTGGAGAAGCTCACAATCCAGGGTGGATACATCGGTCTTTTCACCAGTCCCAAACGTATCGGACGGGTCAAAGTGGAGGGTTTGCGCGTACTCGTACCGTCGCCCAGCGAGCGCAAGGCGCTCGGCGACGATAAGGTGCAACGGACTGGCCACACCACACAGTCGGCATTGATCGTTGGCGAGATCATCGCCGATGGGGCGGTGGTGCAATTTGCGTCCGACACAAACCCAGCCGAACCTCTCCAGTTCGATATTCGCCAATTGAGGTTAGACGCCGTCGCCGATGGCCGGCCGATGTCATTCCATGCGAACTTGCTGAATCCCGAGCCCCCGGGAGAAGTACATGCCGACGGCCAGTTTGGTCCCTTGAAGCCGGGCGATTTCAACCACATCGCTCTGTCCGGTTCGTACGCGTTTCGCCGCGCGAATCTGGGCACATTTGCCGGCATTGCGGGAACGCTCTCTTCCGATGGCACATTTCACGGGGTGCTGGAGCACATCGACGTCGAAGGAGCAACGGACGTGCCGGATTTCCAAGTGAAGACAAGCGGCCATCCAGTTCACCTGAAGGCGCAATTCCACGCCGTTGTGAACGGCACTGATGGCAATGTTGCCCTACAGCCGGTGGACGCGCAATTCGCGGAAACGTCGGTGGTATCGCAAGGGGAAGTGGCCGGGAAGCCAAGCGGGATAGGCAAGACTGTATCGCTCGACATAACGGAAACAAAAGGCCGAATCGAGGATTGGTTGCGCCTCTTGGCCGAGTCCAATCGTCCGGCTCTCACCGGGTCGATGAACTTCAGGGCAAGAGCCGGGTTTCCGCTCGAACAGCGGCGATTCCTGGACCAGATCACTTTGCAGGGCGACTTCGGAATCGATACGATGCGGTTCACCCGCGCCGAGACCCAGGAGAACGTCAACTCTCTGAGCGAACGAGCCCAGGGCGAAAAGGAGGACGAGCCTGAGAGTGTCATTTCCAATCTGAAAGGACACGTCGAGCTCAAGAACGGGATAGCGACGTTCTCAACTCTATCCTTCAGCGTTCCGGGCGCGCTGGCGCGGCTGCATGGCACGTACGGCCTCGTGAACGAGCAGATCGATCTCCACGGAACCCTGCAACTTGATACCAAGCTTTCCAAGGAATCAAAGGGAATCAAGTTAGCGCTGCTCAAGGTTGCGGAGCCGTTCTTGAAAAAGAAAGGTGCCGGCGAGGTAGTACCCATCAAGCTTACCGGCTCCTACACGCACCCGTCTTACGGAGTCGACTATTTGCCAGTGCACTGACGGTGGCCAAACTGGCCCAAAGAATCGAGCAGGGGAATCCAATCCAGCGGCCTATGACTGGCCTCTGAGATCAAGGGCCATTCGGAAACTGCGGCTTCTCAGCTAAGATCGGAGCGAGGTGCGATGGGCAGGATGCGACGTGGCGGAGCCAGGACGTGGTTTACAAAAATGTCTGCCTTTGTGCTGGCGTTTTTCTTGTTTTTCGGCTGGCCAGCCCAAAGCGCAGCCTACGCCGTTCTTGCGCATGAAGCCATCATCGACAGCGTATGGGACACCAACATACGCCCGTTACTTTTGAAGCGTTTTCCCGGCGCAACGGGGGAGGAAATCAAAGAAGCGCATGGCTATGCATATGGCGGCGCCATTATCCAGGACATGGGTTATTACCCGCACGGAAGTCATCTCTTCAGCGACTTGACACACTATGTGCGGAGCGGAGACTTTGTCTTGGCGCTCCTGCACGATGCCAAGGACCTTGACGGCTACGCTTTTGCGCTCGGTGCTCTCTCTCATTACGCCGCGGACAACGACGGCCACCTCATCGGCGTGAATCGCGCGGTCCCCATCCTGTATCCCAAGTTGAAAAAGAAGTACGGCGACGTGGTTACGTATGAGGAAGACCCACTGGCGCACGTAAAGACGGAATTTGGATTCGACGTTCTGGAGGTAGCGCAGGGCCGCTACGCTCCGGATAGTTACCACGACTTTATCGGCTTCGAGGTTTCCGCTCCCTTGCTGGAACAAGCCTTCCAGGAAACGTACGGCTTGGATCTCAAGAGAGTTCTCTCGGACGAAGACAAGGTCCTCGGTTCTTATCGTTATGACGTCAGCCAGCTTCTCCCCAAAGCGACGCGCATTGCCTGGAGCCTGAAGAAAGACGAAATCATAAAAGACCAGCCCGGTGTGACCAGAAAGAAGTTTCTCTTCAATCTTTCGCGCGCGAGTTATCAAAAAAACTGGGGAAAGAAATATGAGCCGCCTACTTTGGGGGAGAGATTTATCGCCTTTCTCACGAAGATCATCCCGAAGGTCGGTCCGCTAAGAGTGCTGCAGATCCCAACGCCCACTCCGGCGACGGAACGCATGTTCGAAGCCAGCTTCAACGCGACTCTGGATCGTTACCGGAAACTGCTAGGCCAGGTAGACACCGGACAACCGGACTTGCCAAACGATAATTTTGACACTGGTGCAATAACCGGGCCCGGAAAATATCGGCTCAACGATGAGGCACAAGCAAAGCTGCTCGACGCGCTCGCCAAGCTGAACTTTAGCGGCGCTTCGCCGGAGCTTCGGGCCGAATTCCTGGAATTCTATGGGCATCCGGATGCTCCGTATGCGACCAAGCGAAATCCCAAAGCGTGGGCGAAAGTTCAGGCCGAACTTGAACAATTGAAGCAGGCGGCTCCGCCGGCTTCACCGGGACAACCCTCTACTGTGATTAGTCAGGATCGTGGCTCAGATTAGGATTTCGAGAGCGAAATCGGTTTCCTGAAATCGTCCCTTAGGGCGCACCACATGAAGAGCGCCCGTACGCCTGCACACCCGTAGCGTGGGAAACAAGCGCTGCTCTTTAGGTAGGAAGAGCCGCTACTTCGCGGGTGCCGGCGCGGGTGGCGCAGGTACCGGCGCGGACGGAGGTGGAATCTGTGACGGGTTTACCGGCGCCGGAGCTGCCGACTTGGGCGCAGGCTTCGAGAACTGCTCGAGTATCGACCGGCCCGCTCCCCCGCCGCCCATGGTCCTGACGTGCACCGCCAGGGCCATCGAGGTGAACATGAACATCACCGCGCACCACGTCGTGGCTCGCGACAAAAAGCTCGACGCGCCCCGCGGCCCGAAAGCCGTCTGGCTGCCCGAACCGCCGAATGCGCCGGCCAGATCGGCCGCCTCGCCGCTTTGCAGCAGGATCACGCACATCAGGATCAGGCACACCACGACGTGCATCGTCACCAGCACAATATAGAATCTCCAGCCAAGCCAGAGCAGCGCCGCTCCGGCCAGAAACGAGATCGCCCACTTTACTTCTTTCGGCATCTACTGCTCCATCCTTGAAAGCTTCTGCTCTGAAAAGCTTCTAATAGTTCACAATCGCCGCAAACTGCTTCGCATCCAGGCTTGCGCCGCCCACCAGTGCCCCGTCGATATCCGCCTGCGCCATCAAGCCCTTGATGTTTTCGGGTTTGACGCTTCCGCCGTAGAGGATTCGCAGGGACGCGCCGGCTTCGGCGCTGAACGAACCAACCGCCAGATCGCGCAGGAATTTGTGCGCCTCGGCTGCCATCTCGGGAGTGGCCGTGCGGCCCGTGCCAATGGCCCAAACCGGCTCGTAAGCCATGATGATACGTGAGAATTCCGGGGTGGTCAACGCGGCCAGCGACCCCCGGAATTGCCGGTCCAGCACCTTCTGCATATCGCCCGCTTCGCGTTGCGCCAGCGTCTCGCCCACGCACAGGATCGGCGTCAATCCCGCCGCCAGCGCCGCCTTCACCTTGCGGTTGGCGCGTCTCGTCCGTCTCGCCGAAGAATTGCCGCCGCTCGGAATGCGCGATGATCACCGCGCCGCACCCCGCCTCCACCAGCATGCGCGGCGATACCTCGCCCGTAAAAGCTCCCTCGTTGGCCCAGTAGACGTCCTGCGCGGCGATCGCGATTGCCGAACCCGCAGCCGCCTCCACCGAGGCCGCAATCGCCGTAAACGGCGGCGCCACGATGATCTCGCAATGCGCGGCCCCGGCCACCAGCGGCTTGAACGCCGCGAAGAAATCGCGCGCCTCCTTCTGCGTCTTGTACATCTTCCAGTTTCCGGCGATCACCGGTTTGCGCGCTCGTGCCATCTCGCTCAAGACCCCTTATCCGTCAGCGCTTCCACGCCCGGCAGCTTCTTCCCGGCCAGAAACTCCAGCGAAGCGCCCCCGCCCGTCGATATGTGCGAAACCTTGTCCGCCAGTCCCGCCTGATGCACCGCCGCCACCGAATCGCCCCCGCCCACGATCGACGTCGCCCCCCGCGAGGTTGCCGCGGCCACCGCTTCGGCAATTTGCACCGTGCCTCGCGCGAACGCCGGCATCTCGAACACGCCCATCGGCCCGTTCCACACGATGGTCCTGGCCCGCGCGATCTCCTCCGAAAAGCGCCGCACCGTCTCCGGCCCGATGTCCAGCCCCATCCAGCCGTCCGGCGTCTCGGTCACCGGAACCGTGCGCGTCTGCGTATCCGCGCGAAATTCCGCGCCCACCACATGATCGGACGGCAGCAGCAGCCGGAAATTTCGCGTCTTGGCATCCGCAAGCACCCGCCCCGCCAGTTCGATCTTGTCCGCTTCCACAATGGACTTGCCCACCGCAATCCCCTGCGCCTTCAAAAACGTGTACGCCATGCCCCCGCCGATCAGCATGGCGTCCGCGATCTTCATCAGGTTTTCGACCACTTCGATCTTGTCGGACACCTTCGCCCCGCCCAGCACGGCCACGAATGGCCGCTCCGGCGCTCGAAAGCGTCTTCCCCAGATAACTCAGCTCCCGCTCCATCAAGAGGCCCGCCGCCGCTTGCTTCACGAATCGCGTGATCCCCACCACCGACGCGTGCGCCCGGTGCGCGGACCCAAATGCGTCGCACACGAATAAGCCGTCGCACAGCGCAGCTAACTGCCGCGAAAATTCCTCGTCGTTGGCTTCCTCTTCGCGATGGAAGCGCACGTTCTCCAGCAGCAGCACCGAGCCGTTGCCCAGCGCCCGGCTCTTCGCTTCCGCCTCCGCGCCCACGCAATCCGCCGCGAACTCCACCGGCGCGCCCAGCAGATCCGCCAGTTTCGCGGCCACCGGCCGCAAGCTGTACTTCGGATCGGGCTTGCCTTTCGGCCGCCCCAGATGAGAAGCCAGCACCAGCCGCGCCCCGCGCTCCCGCGCCAGCTTCAGCGTGGGCAGCGTTTCGCGAATGCGCGTGTCGTCCGCCACCGTTCCCGTTCTCCAGCGGCACGTTGAAATCCACGCGCACGAAGACGCGCTTCCCCGAAAGCTGGAGGTCGCGAATCGAGAGTTTGTTCATCGAGAGACGATTGAGTTGGAAAAATCGGCGCCTACAGCTTGGCGGCCATGAACTTGATCAGGTCGCGGCAGCGGCAGGAGTAGCCCCATTCGTTGTCGTACCACGCCAGCACCTTGGCGCAGTTTCCCGCCACCACGCGCGTGTATCCTGCGTCCACAATCGAAGAGTGAGGATTGCCGCGAAAATCGACCGAGACCAGCTCCTCTTCCTCGTACTGAAGAATGGACTTCATCGGTCCTTCCGCGGCGCGCTTCATAGCCGCGTTGATGGACTCCACCGTCACCGGCTTCTCCGTGGTCACCGTCAAATCCACCACGCTCACGTTCGGCGTGGGCACGCGCATGGCGTATCCGTCCAGCTTGCCCTTCAGCTCCGGAATCACCAGGATGCAGCGCCTTCGCCGCTCCCGTCGATGTGGGAATCATGGAAAGGGCCGCCGCCCGCGCCCGGCGCAAATCCTTGTGCGGCAGGTCCAGCAGCTTCTGATCGTTCGTGTAGGAGTGAATCGTGGTCATCGTGCCGTGCACGATTCCGAAGTTGTCCTGCAGCACCTTGGCCACCGGCGCCAGGCAATTGGTCGTGCACGAAGCGTTCGAAACCACATTGTGCTTGGCCGAATCGTAGGTCTTCTCGTTTACGCCCAGCACCAGGGTATGGTCCGGATCGGTCGCCGGCGCTGAAATGATCACCTTCTTCACCGTCCCGCTTGATGTGCTTGCGCGCCTCCGGCCCGGACGTAAACAGTCCCGTCGACTCCACCACGATCTGCGCGCCCACCGACGCCCAATCGATCTGCGCCGGATCCTTGCTCTTGAACACGTGGAAGCTCTTCCCGTCCACCGAAATGCTGTCGTCGGTGTGCTTCACCGTATTCGGCAGATTGCCCAGGATCGAGTCGTACTTCAGCAGGTACGCCAATGTCTTCGGATCGGTGATGTCGTTCACCGCCACGAACTGGATCTCGGGATCGTTCAGCGCGGTGCGCATGATGTTCCGGCCGATGCGGCCGAAGCCGTTAATGCCTACTTTGATGGGCATGCTTCCTCCGAACAGATATTTTCCACACCATTGCGGCTGCCAATCTGCGCTCTCGCGGACAGGCTCGCCTCAATCGCCTCTTTCGAGCCAAGCGAAACAGAAATGCTACGGTGCGTGCGCCCCGATGTCAAACCCGCAGGTTAAGTGAAGTTCTGCAAGAGACAAGTGAAACAAATCACAACGAGGCCCAGCACAAGCAGGAAGGGGTCCCCCAGCACGTACTACGGATACTCCGTCACTCGAACGACTTTATCGCCCACGAACGTCACGAAAGTGGTCTTCTCCGGCGGCGTGCCATAAATCCACTCCTCGGTGTCGTCGCCATCCGCGTCCCGCTCCCGAACTTTTCTTTCCGGCCGGCCCATCGCCGCGGTCACCATGTCGTGATCCATGCCCACTTCCGCGCGCTTCTCCGCGATCGCATCACGCATTTTCGGTGGCAGCGAATCCGCATACTGCACCGCCGCCGACCTCTTGGAGAAGTCCAGCACGCGCGCGAGATAGGCCTTCAACTGCTCCCCGCTCATGTCCGGCAGGGGCCGGTCAAAATCCAGAAATATCGTCGCGCCCACCTTTTGCTGAACCGCCGGAACGTTCTCCGGCGTGGTCGTCGTGCGGCTCGAGATCGGCCCGCCGCCCATCACTTCGATGTGGTCCCGCCAGGATGTCTTTCCCTTGGGGCCGTCGTTGATGTCCAGTTGGATCTGCCTCTCGTGAAATTCGAGCTTTGTAATCTGCCCCGCATCGCCCACGTTCAACGCCACGCCGCCAAACGTGAGCGCCCTGTGCAGCGAGTCCTGATCCAGAGGAGCGCCCACCTTGAAGTGGTAACCGCTCTTGCCTCCGGGCAGCGGCGTCAGAATCTTCACGAACTCGCCGTCTATCGACCGCAGCATCTCTATTTTCGATTGCTCCGTCAGCGCCGGAGCATTCTCAGGAGGAGGCGCTGCTGTGGGCGCCGCAGTTGCCTCGCCCGGCGCCTTTGGTGCCGGCGCGCCGGGCTCGCTCGGCGCGGTCGCCGGATTCGCGGATTTGTTGGGTGGCGTCGGCTGCGGATCGTCGCTGTGGCGTAAAGTCGGAGGGCCGCCCTGATCCTGGTCGCCCTGAGCGCCCTGAGTGTTAGAGGGTTGCTGCTGATTCGCGGCCGGCTGCTGCGGGCGCGCATGTACAGCCGGTCCTAAGACCCAGCTCAGGAAAAGGCCGCTCGCAACCGCAATCCAGCTAGAACGAACCATCGTTCCTCACCACTCAGTATCGCTATTCTACCCCCAAATTAGATGCCAATGTAACCTTCCCGAGTGTGCCCCCCCTCGCCCATTCCCGGCTCCCCAACCTATCGCCCTTCCGACCCCACCCGGATCCGCACGCCCTCCCGATCGATTCCGTGCGGCAGAAGCTCTGCCCCAGCCTCCATCACCGCCGCCTCCACCTTCGCTCGCGCCTCCGGATCGATCAGCAAAGCCACGCACCCTCCGCCGCCCGCGCCGCACACTTTGCCCGCCAGCGCCCCTTGCCGGCGTGCCGCGGCGATCACCCGGTCGATCACCGGCGTCGAGATCGTGGGCAAATTGCGCCGCCGATACTCCCACTCCTCGCGAACCAGCCGCCCTGTCTCTTCCCACCTGTTTTGGCTAAGCGCCGCAAACAGACGCCGCGCCACGTCCGCGATGCGCGCCAGATTCCGCCAGATGCGCTGGTCGCCATCAATGTGCTTCTGGAAAACCTCCCAGTTATTGATGCCGTGCTTCTTCGGTTTGCCCGTGTAGCACAGCACCAGCCGCCGCTCCAGTTCGTCGAGGTCGCAGCCCACCTCCTCGCGCCGTTCGCCGCCCGGTTCCAGATGGATCGCGCTCGCGCCGCCAAACGCCGGCGGATAATGGTCCTGCGTTCCCGTGGGCACGCGAATCACAATCGCTTCCGCGTCGCGGCTGATGTGAATCCAATCCTCCAGCCGCAACGCCGCGCCCGTCAGCCGGTCGAGAGCCGCGCAGATGGCCACGGCCATCGCGCTCGAACCGCCGATTCCCGCCCCCGCCGGCGCCTGCGAATCCGTCGTCAGCGTTAACCCCGTGCGCGGCCGGAAGAATCGCACCAGGTGCGCCAATAGCGGCAGCCGGTAACGCCGCGCGCGCTCCAGTGCTTCGATGGAAGCAAAGCTCTCCCGCCGCTTGGTATCCCGGGACACCAGATGAATCTCTCCGCCGCGCGAGGAATTTGTCTCGATCGCGCACGACGCATATCGCGTGATCGCGCAATTCACCGTCAGCGCCCCGGGATGGAACAGGTAGAGCGGCCAGATGTCCAGCGTTCCTCCGGCCAAATCGATGCGCGTCGGAGCGCGCGATTCAATTCGCAATTGACTCGCTTCCTTCCTTGTTGCTTGACCTCATCCCCCAACTGCCCCGCGCTGCCCTAAAGTTCCATGTTGTCATTCCGAGGAGCGCTCCGCGCATTTTGTGAAAGCGATTAAGCTTCCACACGGATCGCGGATCATAACATCCGCCCCCATACGCGAAACATCGCAATCGCCGTCCACACGAAAGGCAGCCGCCTTTGCCAACAAAGCCGCTAGCGCTCGGGACGATTCGCATGCTAACCTCTTGCCCGCCCGTGGCGTCTGGAACCGGATTTTTCGGTTTCGCGCGGAGACTTCCCTCACCTGTTCCGCGTCGGGGTCCCCAATACGCACCGTTCTTGCGCGTGTTGGGGTGATAGCATCGCGGTCTGTGTCCCTGGAGACCCGGGAGAGATCTTTTCTGGAAAGGAGTCAGCCGATGGAGCCCACGAAATCCAAGCTGCCCGCCGAGGCCGTAGAACTCTACAACCTTTTTATCCATTCCGTGATCAGTCGCCGTGCCTTTCTGGACGGCATCCAGCGCTTGGCCGTTGGCGGTCTGGTGGCTTCGACCCTCATCGAGGCGTTGATGCCGGACTACGCCGCGGCCCAGCAAGTGGCCAAGAACGATGACCGCATCAAGGCCAGCTACGAGACCGTTCCCTCGCCCCAAGGCAATGGAAGCATCAAAGGATATCTCGTCCGCCCGGTGAGTGCGGACACCCGAGACGCCATGCCCTCCAAGTTGCCGGGCATCATCGTCGTCCACGAAAACCGTGGCTTGAACCCCCATATCGAAGACATCGCCCGCCGCTTCGCCATGGCCAACTTCATGGCCTTCGCGCCCGACGGACTCACCTCTCTGGGAGGCTTCCCCGGCGACGACTATCATGGCGGCCTGCTTTTCATGAAGGTCGATGGCAAGAAGATGCTCGAGGATTTCGTGGCCGCCGCCAACTGGCTGAAGTCGCGCCCGGACTGCACCGGCAAGATCGGCGCCACCGGATTCTGTTTCGGCGGCGGCGTTGCCAATAGCTTGGCGGTTCGGCTCGGTCCCGATATCGCCGCTGCGGCCCCGTACTACGGCGCCGTCCCTGCCGATGACCAGATCCCCAAGATCAAAGCGGCGATTATTGCCCATCACGGCGCGCTCGATACGCGCCTGGCCTCGACGTGGCCGGCCTACGACAAGGCCCTCACGGCGATCAATGTGCCCCACGAGGGCCACATCTGGCCAAACTCGGTTCACGGCTTCAATTGCGACGCGACTCCGGAACGTTACAACCCGGAAGCGGCGACGCAGGCTTGGGCGCTCACCGTCGGCTGGTTCAACAAATACGTCCGCACGACCTAAAGCAGCCTAAAAAAATCGCATCACATTCACTGCGACCGAAGCTAGGTTTCCCCTTGGCTCCGGTCGCTTTCATTTGTAGCCCAGGTCGCCCCAACGGTTTCGGTTGGGCCCTGGGGTTTTTCTTCCCGTTCTCGCGGGGTGCGAAAACACAACTCGCCGTCATTCCCAGTACCTGGGGCTTCCCCACCGGCAACTCGAATAGAAATGTTGCTGTCATTCTGAGCGGAGCATCCCGATTCGTTTCTTTGGAGAATCGCGCCTCTCGATTCTCCGTCGGGATGTGCACGAAGAATCTCTCTGGAGTTTGCTTTTTGCGGGCGGCGTCGTTTCACGGCAAATCCCGCCCCCGGCCATACATCTCCGCATTGAAAAACGGCGCAAACGCGCTGATCACCGCGATCCGGAACGACTCCTGCCGATCGATCAGGCCCCTCGTCAAAACGCCCCACGCGCCTTGCGAATCGCGCACGCCCGCCGTCCCCGTGAACGCCTCGATCGCCTGGGAAAGCTCCGCCCCTCGGTCTAATACTTCCGCTGCCAGTGCTTCCGGCAACAGGATCGCCCCGGATTGCCCGTAGAATCCGCGCCCGCCGGCATCGGCCACGAAAGCCCAGCTTTCGAGAAAAGTCAGCCGCCGCCCATTTTCCCGCACCACCTCTAGCCCGCCCTCCAGGCCCACGAAGTAAGCTGCCCCGTTGCCGTACCCCAAAGCGCTCATCACAGCTTCGCAGCGCCCCCGCGCTCCAGCCATTAGTTCCTCGCGGCTCAGCGGTGTGTGGCTTACGCCCGTGGGAACCTCGAATCCAGTCACCTCAAAGATCGCATTCGCGCGCAGCAATGGCCCCAGCGACTTCAGCGCCTGCCGAACGGCCTCTATCTTCGGCGCGCGTTTGCTCCCAACCGCAATGCGAATCGTTTCCATGCCGGCGAACCGGTGAAGATTATCAAGCAGGATAAGCGAGAAGAAACAACGAAAGCGAATTGCGAGAGGAACCAGGAAGGGGAGCGAGAAAAACTGGAGCGGCCGAGGGGACTCGAACCCCCGCCTGGAGCTTGGCAAGCTCCCGTACTACCCCTATACTACGGCCGCGCTTCGGTATCCCAACTTATATAACATGCCGCCCGGAATGCCACAAGATACCGCCAAGTGACATCGTCGCGGCCCTGCGAGCCTTTGCTGTAGGTCAGCCTACCTGCACTACGCGCGCTGATTTCACTACCGGGGATCGCTTTTGCCGGCGCGCGAAACTCGCCGCTTTGACGCGATCGGTATAGACGCGCGCGAACTTCTGCCCGTCGGCATAATAGACGGTAACCTGCCAATGGCGATGTTTTCGACGCCGGTCCTTGCCGAATGTGGTCTGCTTTTTGGTCTTCTTCGAACTGTTCTTTTCCACGTGTTGTCACCGCTGTCTAGAAAGTCTGAGCCGCCGCATGTGCTGGTTTGAGAAGCCCGAAGGTCCGAAGCTCGAAAGATCAAAAGATCAAAAGACCTGAAATCTAAGCGCCATTCCTCGCTTGGCTTATGGATGCCAAAACGCTCAGGCGCGACGATTCGCTCGCCTCCGCATCTAACACTCCGAAGCTAATGAAATCTTAACTTATTGGGCAATGAAACCGAAATGCCTCTGAAACCTTTTTCCGCCTGCTACGTTTAAATATATAGAAGTTTACGGGCGAAGAACATGGAAGAGTTTATCCAATTCGAGTCGGGATTTGCGCCGGATTCAGCGATCGAAGACCCCCGGGGACATTCCCCGGAAATCGTCGACCGCTTGCGCCTGGCGCTGGCCTCCGCTGCGCCCGCTATTCCCGAAGCCCGCCGCCCCGGCTTTTTCGAGGTTCATGCGGACGAGCATGTTTTCTACATCCATATTTCGCCCGTCACGCAACGGATCACCCTGCTCGCCACCTGGTCTTGCGAGCCGGAACCGGAATTGGAAGCCGCTCCTTTGGCGTAACCAACTCCGTTTCCCGGATTCTATTCCCAGCCTTTTCCCTTGCTGGCCGATCGCGCGTGTCTTTGACGCCACAATCCTCCATCAATCCCGGCGAACCAACTAGGCGAACCTTCCTAAAACCTCTACCATGGTTTCGCGAGTCAAAATAGTTCTGTGATCCAGGTTTCGTGAGTCAATCGAGCGTCGTGAGTCAGTCCAGCGTAAATCGTCGTGTGGTCGCTTCCACCGCCGTGGTCATGGGCGGGATCTTGCTCAGCCGTGTCCTCGGCTTCTTCCGCGAATGGACGGTCGCCCACCAGGTCGGCTCGAACGCCATCACCGACGCCTACTATGCCGCCTTCACGCTGCCCGATTTCCTGAATTATCTGGTCGCCGGCGCCTCGCTCAGCGTCACCTTCATTCCCGTTTTCACCAAATACGCCGCCGAAGGACCGCGAAGACGAGGGTTGGCACGTTTTCTCCACGGTCATGACCTTCATGGGCCTCCTGCTCATCGGCTTGGTCGTCCTCGCGGCGAGATCTTCGCGCCCCAACTGGCCCAGCTCATCGCCCCCGGCTTTCCGCCCGCAGGAGAAAGCCCAGGTCATCTTCCTCACCCGCCTGATGCTTCCGGCGCAATTCTGCTTCTACCAGGGCAGCATCCTGAGCGCCGTGCAATACGCCAAGGGACAATTCGTGATCCCCTCCCTCGCCCCGGTGATCTACAACGTCATGATTATTCTGGGCGGCTGGTTCTGCTGGCCTCCCGCATCGGCATGACCGGCTTTGCCGTGGGCGTCCTGGTCGGCGCGCTTTGCCGGCAATTTCCTGTTCCAGGTCTACGGCGCCTGCCGCGGTCAGGCATGCGTTTCCGCCCAATCTGAACCTCCGCCATCCCGGGTTTCATCCTGTTCCTCCGCCTGTCGGTCCCCATCATGCTGGCGCTTGTCTCTGGCCTTCACCGACGACTGGATCATCCGCTGGTTCGGCTCCTACCTCCAGCCCGCCTCCATCACCTGGCTGAGCTATGCCAAGACGCTCATGCGCGTGCCGCTCGGCGTCGTCGGACAGGGCGTCGGCGTGGCCTCGTTTCCCTTTCTCGCCCAGCTCTACTCCGAGGGCAAATTCGACGAGTTGAACCGCCTGCTGAACTCCACGCTCAAGGGCCTCATCGCCGTCCTCGTGCCCATCTCCGCTCTGACCATCGCGGAAAGCGCGCCCGTCGTTTATCTGGTCTTTTCCCACACGCGCATGCGCCCGCCCGACCTGGACGCCACCGCCGCCACGCTGGTCTTCTTTATCGCTGGGCATGTTTGCCTGGGGCGCGCAGTACATCCTGGCCCGCGGCTTCTACGCCACGCGCAACACGCTGGTTCCCGCCATTGTCGGCACGGTATTGACTTTCGTCAACCTGCCGATGTATTGGCTGCTCGTCCGCCGCTTTGCAGCATTTGGGATTGGCGCATGGCCAGCTCCATCGGCATCACGGTCTACACCGTGATCCTCTTTTTCCTGCTCAACCGCCGCACCCACAACCGCGAGTCCAAGGCGCCCTGGCCCTGTTTTTCCTCAAGGTTTGCGCCGCTTCCGCCGTGGTCGGCGTGGCCTGCCACCAGCTGCGCCTGGCCCTCGAGCCGCACTTCGCCTGGCACCGTCTCACCGGCGCGTTCTTTGTTCGTGATCGTGACTGCGGCGGGAATCCTGCTGCTGCTGCTGGTGGGAAGCTGCTGCGAATCCGCGAACTCGACGAGCAGATCGAGCGCCTCTGGCTGCTAGCCCGCTGGAATCGCTCCAAAACCCCCGCCTGATCCGCCGCTCAGTCTGCCTGCCCCCAGTTTGTCATCCTGAACGAAGTGAAGGATCTCTCTTATGAAGGGGAGTGGGAAGAAAATTTGATCTAGCTTGAACGAACGCTAAGGAAACTCGGAGGCGGGCTGGTTTGGGGTGCCGCACCCTTCGTTTCCAAGGGTGCGGTTTTTTCTAGATCTGCTGATAGCGCGCGGCGTCTGAAAGAGAGGGAGCCCCGATCAGGGGCGAAACAAGAATAGCCCAGCGCGGAAGCGCTGGGAACGCGCACAATTTTTGAGGGAAAGCCCCGTAGGGGCGACACAAATCCGCAGGCCTCGCCGGGCTACGCCGTTTGCGTCCGCTCCGCTCCGCGCTGCCGGAACCCCGCCCGCATCCGCGCTTGCACTTCCGCTGCGAATTGCGAACCGCCCACGGTCTGCGTTCCCGGCTCGGCGATATCCGCGGTGCGAATGCCGTCGGCCAGCACCGCGTCCAGCGCGCGCTCGATCGCGTCGCGCCGCTTCCGGCAAGCCGAACCGCTCGCGCAGCAGCAGGCTCATGCAAAGAATCGTGCCCGAAGGATTGGCCATGTCCTTGCCCACCAGTTGCGGCGCCGTGCCGTGGATCGGCTCGACCAGCGGCGGCCCGTCGCCCGCGCTCCACGACGGCACCATGCCGATGGAACCCACCAGCGCCGCGGCCTCATCGCTCAGAATGTCGCCGAAAAGATTGGACGTCAGCAGCACGTCAAACTGCTCCGGCCGCAGGATGATCTGCATCGAGGCATTGTCCACGTACAGATGATCGACCGCCAGATCCGTCCGCCTGCCGCCGCCATGCGCGTCACCGTCTTGCGCCACAGCCGCGAAGTCGCCAGCACATTGGCCTTGTCCACCGAAGTCACCCGCCGCGCGCCGCTCCGGGCCCGCTCGAACGCAAATCGCGTGATGCGCTCGATCTCCGGCACGCTGTAGCTGGCCAGGTCCGAGGCGCGCTCATTCGCGCCCTGCCTTCGGTCTTGTGCTCGCCAAAATAGATATCGCCCACCAGCTCGCGGATAATCTCGAAATCGATCGTCGTCTCCGCGCCCAGCCGCAGCGGCAAAGCGCCCGCAGCGGCTCGCGCAGCTGGATCGGCCGCACATTCGCGTAAACACCCAGCGCCCGCCGCAGCGCCAGCAGCCCCGCTTCCGGCCGGCGGTCCAGCGGCAGCGAATCCCACTTCGGCCCGCCCACCGCGCCCAGCAGCACGGCATCGGCCTTCAGGCAGCGCATCCAGCGTTTCCTGCGGGCAGCGGCTGCCCGCACCGTATCGATGGCAATGCCGCCAAAGGGAAACTCGACAGGTCTCGACGTGAAAATCCGAATTCGCGCGCGCAATCCTGCAGGACGCCGAAACCGCCGCGCGAGTAACTTCCGGGCCAATCCCATCGCCCGGCAGAACGGCGATGGTCCAGGCTTTGCTGGCTCATGCCGCTTCGCCCGGAGCAGCGCTCGCGCTGCCACGGCTGCGTCCGCCACGTCCGTCCGCGCTCGGCCTCGCGCGCCAGGCGCAGCAAGTCGGCATCGTTGATGTCTTTCTTCACGTCGGCCAGCGCCATGACCAGGCGGTAGCAGCGCGCCAGCTCCTCGTCGGAGAGCGTCACGCCCAAGTCCGCCAGCCGCGCGCGCAGCGCGTTGCGGCCGGAATGCTTGCCCAGCACCAGCCGGTGCGCCGGAACGCCCACCGCTTCCGGCGAAATCACCTGATACGTCAGCGGATTCTTCAGGATGCCGTCCTGATGAATGCCCGCCTCGTGCGCGAACGCGTTGGCGCCCGACCACCGCCTTATTCGGCGGCACGGGCACGCCGCGTAATCTCCGTCAGCAGACGGCTGGTCGCGCAAAGCTCGCTTCAAGCTGCAGGCGCGTCTCGGCCTGATAATGGTCGCGGCGCACCGCCAGCGCCACGGCAATCTCTTCCAGCGCCGCGTTGCCCGCGCGCTCGCCGATGCCGTTGATGGCGCACTCCACCTGCCGCGCGCCCGCGGCCACCGCCGCCAGCGAATTCGCCACCGCCAGCCCCAGATCGTTGTGGCAGTGCGCGCTCCACACCACGCCCGGCCGGTCGCTCAGCCGCGCCCGCAACGTCCGAAACAGCCCGCCATACTCCTCCGGCGTCGCGTAGCCAACCGTGTCCGGCACGTTCAGAATCGTCGCGCCCGCGTCCGCCGCAATCGCAAACGCCTGCGCCAGAAAATCGAGATCGCTGCGGCTGGCATCCTCGGCGGAAAACTCCACCTCCGGGCACCGCGCACTGCGCGAACGCCACCATCGTCCCGATCGACTCCAGCGCCTCCGCCCGCGAAATGCGCAGCTTGTGCTTCAGGTGCAGATCGGAAGTCGCCAGGAACACGTGCACGCGCGGCCGCGCCGCCGGCTCCAGCGCGCCCAGCGCCGCTTCGATATCCTCCCGCCGCGCCCGCGCCAGGCCCGCCACGGTGCTCTCGCGAATCTCCGCGCGCCACCGCGCGCACCGCCTCGAAATCGCCCTGCGACGCGATCGGGAAAGCCCGCCTCGATCACGTCCACGCCCAGCTTCTCCAGCTGCCGCGCCAGGCGCAGCTTTTCGCGCCGTATTCATGGAAAAGCCCGGCGCCTGCTCGCCGTCGCGCAGCGTGGTGTCGAAGATGCGTACCGTCTCCATCGCATATGTCCTCCTGCTCGCTATGCTACTCCAGCTTGCAGACCGCGCCGCCGCACTGTCCAATTTATACTTCTTGCCGCAACTATAACGATGTACTTATATTCTCTCATGGCTGGAGCCTCCTGCCATGGACCTCGCCGAACTCAACGTCTTCCTCACCGTCGCCCGCGAGCGCAGCTTCTCCCGCGCCGCCCAAAAGCTCTTCCGCACCCAGCCCGCCGTCAGCATCGCCATCCGCAAGCTCGAGGAATGGGTCGGCGAGCCGCTCTTCGCCCGCGGCGCCCGCTCCGGCCAGCTCACCGACGCCGGCAAGCTCCTGGTCGGCTACGCCGAGCGCATGCTCAATCTCCGCGAGGAAATCAAGCGCGCCATCGACGACCTGCGCGCCGGCGGCCGCGGCGAGCTCTCCCTCGGCGTCAACGAAAGCTCCATCCACGCCCTGCTGCCCGTCCTGGTGCGCTACCGCCGACTCTACCCCGACGTGCACCTGGCCGTCCGCCGCACCTTCTCCCGCGACATTCCCTCGCGAGCTGCTGAACTATCGCCTCGACCTCGGCGTCGCCTCCTTCGTTCCCCAGGAGCCGCAGCTCGCCGCCGTCAAGATTTTCCGCGACGAGCTGGCCTTCGTCGTCTCCCCCCGCCACCGCCTGGCCAAGCGCGGCCGCGTCGATCATCGCCGAACTCGGCCAGGAGAGTCTTCATCGCCCACATCGTCGAGTCGCCCTTCCGCAATCGCGTCATTCAGCTCTTCGCCAAGCACCACGTCCCGCTGCGAAATGAGCGTCGAGCTGCCCACCATCGAGAGCATCAAGCGCTTCGTGCAGATGGATATGGGCGTGGCCATCGTGCCGCGCATGTGCGTCCGCTGGGAAGTCGAGCAAGGCCTGCTCGTCGAAGTGAAGGTTCGCGAGCTGCGCATGCCCCGCGATCTCTACTTGCTCTATCGCCGCCGCGAGCCGCTCTCCCACTCCGCCAAAGCCATGTTCGATCTCCTCAAGCCCCGCGGCGCATCCTCTCGCGCCGATGCCGGCGCCTCCGATCCCGAATCCTCTGATGCCTGACCGCTGTTGACCCTTTCGATGTTTCCTCCCGTCCGGCTGCCGCGTGCGGCGACCGGATTGCTGGTATCGCCAGAGGAAAAGCCAGATGGTCAGCGCAACCCGCCGGCATTCACCTATCTTTGCTGATCGAGAGCGGGATTCGCCTGCACAACAATCCGTTGCAATCGGAACTTCCGCCGCGCGATTCCTGCGCCAATACTGGCGAAGAATCCTGGGCATCTCCGCCTGCGTCCTTGTCCCCTGCTTTTGGCACCCCAATATCGAAGCCGGGGATCTCTCCAGCCACACGTATAACGCTTGGCTGGCGCAACTGATCGGGAGCGGTCATGCGCCGGGATTATGGCTCGCCCGTCAATCGACCAACGTACTCTTCGACCTGGTTCTCAGCCATCTGGGAAACCTATTGGGGTTGCGCGCTGCGGAGAAAATCGTCGTGGCCGTGGCTGTGCTTCTCTTTTTCTGGGGAGCGTTCGCGCTCGCATGCGCTTTTGCGCGGCGCGTGCCGTGGTTCGTGCTTTTCTGCCTGGCCATGTTCGCCTATGGCTGGACCTTCGAGTCCGGTCTGATGAACTATTATATTTCGCTGGGGCTTTCGTTTTGGGCGCTGGCGATTGTGTTGTGCGGCCGCGGATGGCAGCGGGCGCTCGCGGCTGCGTTCCTCCCGCTCATCTGGATGGCGCACCCCGCTGGAGTTGCGTTTGTCATCGCCGCTGGCGCTTACATCGCGGTTGCGGAGAGGCTGCCGCCGCGCCGCCAACTCGTGCTGCTAGCCTCGGCAGGATTGCTGTTGCTCTTTGGACGGCTCTATCTCGCCTTCCACTATCCCGTCACTGACGTGGGGCTGCCTTTCTATTTTTACAATGGTCTGGACCAATTGCTTCTCTACGGACCGCAATATCTGTTGCTGGCGATTTTGCTGCTTGCGGTCGTTGTGGGTTGCCTGGCGAACGGTGCGACCCGCCGGTCGGACGCACGGGAACTGTTGGCTGCCTCCTGCCTTCCCCTTCAACTCTATGCCATTACGATCCTCGCCGCTCGGCTGGTTCCCAATGACATCTACTTGGCGCAATATAACCTGCCGTTAGGCGCGATCTCCGCCAGACTGACTTCTGTTTCCGCGGTCCTCATGTGTTGCGTCCTCGGCACAACAAAGCCTCGCAAGTGGGTCCTGGCCGGATTCGCCGCCGTGGCAGCCGTCTTCTTCCTTGTTCTCTTCCGGGATACGGGGACATTGAATCGCATGGAGATTCAAGCGCAGCGCTACGAGAGGACTTTGCCGCCAGGGCAACGCGTGATCACTGCCATGTGGCGATTCCCAGGCTCACGAATCGTCGACTACCACTTCGCGGACCGCTCCTGCATCGGCTACTGCTTCAGTTACGGCAACTACGAGCCGCCAACAAAAGCCTTCCGCGTCCGGGCCTATCCTGGCAATCCCATCGTCGCGGCGGACTCTAAAACCTCGATCGCCATCGGGTTTGGTGAATATGTGGTGCGGCCACGGGATCTGCCCATGTTTCAGATATACCCATGCGGATCGCACCTGACCGAACTGTGTATGCACGAGTTGGCCTCCGGCGAAACCAACTATGGGCCTCATCCCGCGGTGCAGTAGCGTTCCGGGCGCAACGCCCCGAATAAATGCAGCGGCCTTTCCTTGTCGGCTGCTCTCGCTATCTCCAAGGCGCCGCCGCGCCCCGCCACTCCGTTGTAATTACTTCGCGCGGCGCACATTTGCACAGCCGGAAACTTATGCACCCCAACCGGCCGCACTTCGCTATTGCCTAAAGCCGAATTGCTGCCTATTCTTGGGCGGCTGCCAAAAACTTCGGCCCAATATATTTCCCGGAAGAACGCCCAGTGGAGCAACGATTCACGCGCAGTGAAGTGGAGCGCATGACCGGCGCTTCCCGCAAGCAGCTGGATTACTGGTCCCGCCTGCGCCTGATTCAGCCGCGTTCGCGCTGGGGCGAGCGTTTCTTCAACTTCAGCGACCTCGTCGCCGTGGAAGCCCTCAAGCGCCTCACCGCCGAGCGAGTTTCGGCCCAGCGGCTCAGCCGCGTCGTACAAGCCCTGGAGCGGCAGCTAGGCGGAACGGTCGCTTCGCTCTCCTCCCTGCACATCTCCGTCGCCGGCGACCAGGTCGTGGTCCGCGGACCAGGCCGCCACGGCCCTCCCATCGAACCGCTCACCGGCCAATTCGTCATGGATTTTGAAACCGCTCCGCTGCAGAAGAAGGTCCACTCCCTGGGTCCCCGCACCGCCGAAGAATGGTTCGAGCGGGCCATGTCTCTCGATACCGACAAGGAGACCATGGCCCAGGCGGTGGACGCCTACCGCCGGGCCATCACGGCCTCGCCCGATTGGATCGACGCCCAGATCAATCTCGGCACCGCCCTTTTCCACTTGGGCAGTCTGGAAGAGTCCCGCGCCGCATTCTCCACCGCCGTGAAAATCGACCCGCACCATTCCCTGGCGCACTTCAACCTGGCCTGCATTTGCGACCGGATGGGCAATCTGGAAAGTGCCGCGCGGGAATTTCGAGCCGCGCTGGCTTGTGCGCCAGAGATGGCCGAAGCGCACCTGAATCTGGCTCTGGTCTACGAAAAACTCCATCGCAAGAGCGAGACTAAGCAGTGCTTCGCTTCTTATCTTCGCTACGATCCGCAAGGCCGCTGGGCTGAATTTGCCCGCGAGAAGCTGGGCTCGACCGGCCCGGCGCGGCGCTCCTCTAAAGTCACTCCCTTTTCTAAAGTCACTCCCTTCCGCCGGGCCCGCAATTAGCGATTAATCGACCGCGACGCGCCTTTTTCTGATTTAATCCCACCAGGAGATAGCCCGTGCTGGAGGGTCTCGCGTGAAAGCCCGCCGAAAAGCCCACACGAAACGGAAGCGCCTCCTCAAAGGCCTGGTCGTTTGTGCCGCCATGCTCGTGGGGCTTTTCGCCGCGTCCGCGCGCCCCATGCGCGCGCAAGATGGCAACCCCGCCACTGCCGGGCCTCCGAAATTCCTGAACATGGTCCATCAGGAACTCAAGCCTGGGAGAGTTTGGGAGTACGACGAATTGGAAACCTCCATCGCGCGCATCTACGCCCGCGAAGCCATACCGGTCTACTGGGTGGAACTCGAATCCATCACCGGTCCTTCGGAAGTGTTGTATCTGAATCTATTCGATTCGTCCGAGGATCTCGCCAAGTCCCAGAAGTCCTTGAGCGCGGCCTTGGCCGCTCATCCGGAGCTGGCCCAAACGCAGGACCGCCTTTTGCAGGAGAACACTTCCAGCGGAACCACCGTCTTGGGCGTTCGGCGCGACGATATGGGTTACCGCGCCAACACCATCGATTTCTCGACAATGCGCGCCCTGCGGCTCTCTACTATCTTTGCCCATCCGGGTTACGAGCGGGCTTTCATGGAAACCGTATGGTCTCTGAGCGAAGCGTCGCAAAAAGCGAATGCCCGCACGGCCTGGGCTGTGTACGAAGTGGTGAGCGGCCTGCCTGAACCAGCCTTCGTAATCGTGACCCCCATGCAATCGTTGAACGAGGTTGACGACGTATTCGAGGCCGGCCAGGCGCTCAAGAAAGCGGAAGGCGGCGCCGTCGAGCAGCATCTCCAGGAATTGGCGCGCATCGCCTACGGCACCACCGACACCCGCCTGTTTCTCGTCGGCCCGAAAATGAGCCACGTCTCCAAGGAACTCGCCGCCAGCGATCCCGATTTCTGGTCTCCGCCAATCGCCGCCGCCCCTCCGCCCGCCCCCGGCAAGACCGAAAAATCCCAAGCGCGCCCCGCGCCCGCATCGCCCGCTGTGCCTAGCGCATCCCCAGCCCCGAAACCCTAACCCGCCGCTGTCATCCCGAACCCAGTCGCGTCTTTTGCGAATGCGGGTGAGGGATCTGCTTTTCCCTTTTCCCTTTCCCTTTTCCCTTTTCCCTTTTCCCTTTTCCCTTTTCCTTCTCCCTTTTTGCTTTTTGCTTTTTCGGCCGTCCGGCACGTCGCGCAACGCGTCTTGTCGCCTTGTAGCCCAGGGCGCGCTCACGTCGTTTGTGAGCGGCCCTGGGTCTTTTTCCTACGGCTGCGCAAGCCCTGGCAGGTTGCGCATGGAATCTAATCGGCGCGGCGGCGCGGCGCAGTGCAACTCGTTGTCATTCTGAGGTAGCCATGGCGGCCAAAGTCACGGTAGCTCAGGTCGCGGCCGACGACTTTGCGGCCGAGACCTGAGGCTTTTGACTCTTGCGGGTGAGGTTATAAACTGACTGACTCAAACGCATGGCCGCTAACAAAACTCGGCGAATATTGAGCGTCTTTTTGGCCTCGCCAGGAGATGTTGGCAATGAACGTGACATAGCCGTAGAGGTGGTTAACAGACTAAACAAATCGATAGGAACTAGGCTCGGGTGGCATATCGACCTGAACAGATGGGAAGACCAGCGGCCAGGCTATGGTAGGCCCCAAAGCATATTAAATCCCGCAGTCGACGCCTGTGACCTCTTCATCGGGCTGCTCTGGGAGCGATGGGGACAGCCGACTGGCACCTACGGCTCAGGATTTCAAGAAGAATTTGAGCGTGCCGTAGCACGCAGACAGTCCACCGGCGAGCCCGAAATTTGGCTCGTATTTAAAAAACCACGATCTGACAAGCTTGAAGACCCTGGATCCGAACTAAACAAAGTCTTGCAATTTCGCGACGACCAAATGTCCCGGCGCGAGGTGCTATTTAGAGAAATTGAGAACGCCGAAGACTGGAAGGCCAACCTATACAACTGGTTATTCGAGCACATTTTCGACTCTATGACCCTGGTCGAGGCGTCCCAAGAGCCTCCCACGGAAGCCCCACCCACCGTACAGACCCCCGAGCCAGCCCCAGCTGACATCGGCGGGCAGCGAACGCCAGACATTCCACAACAATTAGTTGAATTGTCGACTAAGCTCTCGAATGTTATTTCCAGCGCCGATCTCGAATTCTCTCGCTCCCATACAAGTCCACTAGACGATTTCGACTTAGCGCGTCTGTATCTTCTAATAGACACATGGATGACACGCCTATATACCGCAGAATTCCTAGGTACGCACCAGATCAACCTACTTTACAAACACCGAGACAGGCTCGAACCTACGTCGATGGAAGCCTTTCAACTACTGCGAACCCTACTGCACGACCCTGCCGACGTGATCCCGGGATGGTTCTGGTTCCGTAAATCATTCCCTGACGGACCGCTAACCGCCCTGATCTTCTTTGCCAGCGAAGACCCAAATATACAATTGCGAATTCGGGCGTTAAAAATGCTTACGTCAGCCCACATCGAGCTTCCAAAGGAGCAATGGCGCTCACTTCCTTTCGGAGACGAGTCCGACTTAGTGTCTGCCGAAGCATTCAAGTACCTAGGGGAGATGGGCGACGAGAGCGCATTAGCCGTCATCGATCAGTTCGCACATGGCAGAGATTCCTTTGTTTCTCTCGCCATCCGCGAGGCGAAACTCCGACTCCTTAGCCGACTCGACCCAAATCAGGCTTTTTTAGAACTGCTGTCCGACGATCAGCGAGTATCGTCAGATCTGATCGACATGTTCGGAGAACTTGCACAGGCCTTATCCGACGAAAACCTGATCAAAGGGACGGAAAAGTCAGCCAAGAACATTAGACAATTCTCAGTTAAGGAGCTCACGCGCCGACGCCACCTGACATTAGAAGTGGCTGAACGCTTGCGCGACGATCCATCTGTTGAAGTTCGACAGCTCGCGGTCCAGCAAATTGTTAATACGGTCGGAGAGACGGAAATTCGTAAGCTGCGAGAGAGCGCAAAACCGGACGCTTGGCCTCTATTGTCAGGTTTCGCAGCGCTTGACGTTGACGGAATCGAATTCGAATTTTACAGGACGATTGAGGCAGCGAAGCTCCTCAATAAGATCGGTTGGCTCGCCGCTGATGGACCAGTCGCCTACAAGGTCCTCGCAGCCGACCACTTCGACATTCTGTCAGACGTGATCCGAACCGACCTACAGAATGGATTCAAGCGAGTGAGGGACCAGCTTCTGGCGGAGGTTAGGTCCGAATCCGGCTCCGAGGCCGCTGAAAGATTTTCGCAAAGTCTGAGTGAAAAAGTAGACGACTTCATCTCCTCGCAATTCACCGAAGCGGCCCTTTACGGGCTAGCGCGCCATCCCCAACCCTCGGACGCAGAAATCGCAAGGAAATATCTTGACGACAAAAATCGGAAGATCCAACTTGCAGCCGCTGAGATTATTTCCAAGGTTGGGGCCGAACAAGACGTTCAAAGCCTACTAGATATTTCCCGTGGAGCTTGGGGAGGGCTGGAGGAGTTAGGCCCGAAGACGGCAATTAGATTGTCACGAAACCCAGAGAGCCTGGCGATCAAACTGGCGCGGTCCGGAAACGATATAGAAAGAAAGATAGCCCTGCGATGGCTAAACGATAAAGACACCACCGAGATCAGAATCTACTTCCGGGGTCTACTCGATGACGAGGACGAGCCTCGCCGCGCAGTCGCGCTACATTATCTCTCAGCGAGGCTCAACGAAGAGGAACTGAAGCAACTCCTTGATGAATCTCTGACCAAACAGAGCTACTACTACAATGTGGTCGCGTGGCTAGACAGGCTGCTATACGCACCGCAGTTACTGAAGGAAATGTTTAACCGCGATCTCAAACAAGAAGCCTACCGGTATCTGGCCGAATAGCGTACGGACGCCCCGCCGCGCCTCACTTGTACGCGAGTTTGGGACCATGTCGTTCCGAAGTGAGCATCGTGCAGCCGGACAATTGCGGGATGCTCTTCCCGATTCGCACACTTTTTCCACAAGCCTCTCTTTACTCGCACGATAAAATATATATATGTACAAATTAGCAAATGATCTCATTCGGCCTATGCAGCCGCTCTTTGCGGAGCCCCCGCTGCTGCCGATCCCGTACGCCCTTCCCATTCGCCATTCATACCCTGGTTTACCGTTCTTATACTCAACTCCTTTGGAATCACAACGTTTTCCAACCCTGAAAGGTAAACTCAATGGAATCACAACGTTTTGAAAAAAGTAGGGGGGAGGGGGTGGTGGGCGCACTTCCCATGCCAAACTCCGATATCGGCGCATCCCCAGTCCAGCAACTAGCCCAGCCATCGGGGCAGCCCCTCGTTCAATCACCCTTCGTTCAATCATCAGACGACGCGCCGCTCTGCCAATATCGCGACGCCCGTGGACGCGGCTGCCGTATGCTCGCCGTCAACCCGCCAAATCCCACCTCTTTAGCCGAAGACTCGGCCTTGGAGGTTTCCACCGAGGGCCTCTGCGCCTTCCACGCCCGCCGCCTCCGGGATCGCCAGCGCGCCGGTCAAACCGCTGCCGCCGAGCTTCTCGCCTCGGTCACCGATTTCGGCGACGCGGCTTCCGTCAATCGCTTCCTTGGCAATCTCGCCAAGATGGTCGCCCTCGGACGCATTCCGCGCCGCGACGCCATCGTTCTGGCCTATATCTCTCAGCTCATCCTGAATAGCCAGGCCGCCAACGACCGCTCCGAGCTTCTGCGTTATCAGCTCCAGCTCTTGCGTGAAAAGAACACGCCCGTCCAAGTCATCTGGGATCTCCCTCGTCGCCACAGAGATCCGGAGCGAAGCGACGATTCCAAACCGGCCGCCCAGACGGAAGCCCGGAAAGAAGCCCGTACGGAAGAATGACTCGCCGGAGGCAATACGCAACGATGACTTTGCAGGCGAGGGCGGGCGCTGAGAAATCAGCATCCGTTCGATTTTCTACGGCGGGTGTTGTGATGTGAAGTTGATGCAACGGACAACGCGGGAGATTAGCGTTGCATGCGAAGGCCGATTGGGCGAAACTAGGGAAGTTGATCCACGATCTTTGATTTCAATCTCTTTGGTTTCAATCTGTTTGGTTTCAATCATCGATCCGCAAATCAACGAAGCTTAAAGGTTTCCGCCGGGTCCAGGTTTTCGAGCTGATTCGGAAGGTTCTGATTCTGGGGGTGTTCCTGACCGGGGTGTTCGCGACTAGGGAGAAGGACCTCAATCGGCTGGACTCCGCACTGATCTGAATTGATTCGAGGAAAGCCAGAGAATGACTGAGCAAATAGGTGAGCTTTTAGCCCCGTATCGATTGATGATGACGCCGGGGCCGTGTTCGATCGACCCGCGCGTCTATCGCGCCATGGCGACTCCGCTGGTCGGCCATATGGATCCGTGGTTCACGGAGATGATTGGCGAAGTGCAGGTGCTCCTGCGTCAGGCCTTTCAGACGCAAAATCGCGTAACCTTTCCGGTTTCCGCTTCCGGCTCGGGAGGCATCGAAGCCGCGGTGGTCAATCCGCTGGAGCCGGGCGACGAGGCCATCATTTGCGTCAACGGCAATTTCTCGGAGCGCATGGCGGTGATCGCCTCGCGCATCGCGGGAACCACCATCCATCGCGTGGAATGTCCGCCGGGACGAGTGGTGGATCCGGACGACGTGCGCAAGGCCGCCAAGGGGAAGAAGATCAAGCTGATCGGCGTTTGCCACGGGGAGACCTCCACGGGCGTGCTCAGCCCCATCGATGATTTCCGCAAAGTGGCCGACGAAGTCGGCGCCCTTCTCGTGGTTGACGCCGTCGCCACGCTCTGCGGCACGCCGTTGGATGTGGATCGCCAGCGCATCGATCTTTGCTTCAGCGGAACGCAGAAGGCCATCAGCGCGCCTCCGGGCATGGCTCCCATCACCGTCGGCCCGCGCATGGAGGAGATTCTGCGCGCGCGCAAGACGCCCGTGCAAAGCTGGTACTTTGACCTGACCACCACCATGAACTTCTGGGGCAAGGATCGCACCTATCACCATACTCCTCCGATCTCCATCGTTTTCGCGCTTCGCGAGGCGCTGCGCATCGTTTTCGAGGAAGGGCTGGAGGCGGGCTGGGCGCGCCATCGGCAGAATCAGCTGGCGCTGATCGCGGGTCTCGAGGCGCTGGGAATCGAGCTATTCGTTCCCAACCCCAAGGACCGGCTGCCTACGGTCACCAGCGTCTTCGTGCCCAAGGGTGTGGAAGACGGGCGCGCGCGGCGCCAGTTGCTGGACGAATTCGGGATCGAAATCGCCGGCGGCATTGGCCCGCTCAAAGGCAAGATCTGGCGCGTGGGCTTGATGGGCTACGTGAGCCAGGCCAAACATATTCTCTTCTTCCTGGCAGCGCTTGAAAAAGTGCTGCTGGATCAGGGGCGCAGCGTTTCCCCGGGGGCGGGAGTGGGCGCCGCCATCCGCACCTACGCCAATGCCGAAACGGCAGCGGTGGGTCATCGGAATTAAGGTAGGGAATTAAATTGGCACTTCACTTCAGCCCGTGCGGCGAGCACCCGTGACCGCTGCCCCTGCGCACTCCACGATTCCCAACAGCGGGACGATGAGCGACTTCGTCGGCCCGTTTGACGTCGTGTCGCCGCTCACCGCGCAAACCTATCGCGTGCGCTTCTCGCATGCCTGGAACGGCATTGCCACCCGTCACAGCGACAGCGTGGATACGAAATTCCTCATCGACGGCCGCGCCGCCCTGGTTGGGCTGGCGCACCCGGGATTCGTGCAGTTTCGCGCGCGGGCCGGCCGCGACCTCACCGACCGCGAGGCGAGCTACGTGGCCGCCGAATATCTGAAGGAACGATTGGAAGAAGAAGACGAACGCCCGCTTTACGACGTTTCTCCGGAAGATCTGCTGCGCTTGATCGACAAGATCGGAATTCGCTGAAACACTTGCGCGTCAAAAGCGAAAGCCGCGGATAGCAACCATCGTCGCTTCCGCGGCCTTCGCCAACTCTCCTCGACTGGTCCTTCTTACTGCGTGGGAAGCATCAGCTGCGTGTAGCCGATGGTGTTGAGGTCGCGCAGCATCGGCGTCAGTGGCGGCAGCTTTGACGGCGTCGTGAAATCCGAATCGAACGTGTAGTTACGTTTCGGAGGCTGATACACCGAGCCGTTGCAGCATTTCCAGATTGCGACCGCCTGGTGATCGTAGTACGCGCTCACCATCGAGCCCAGGTAGTACGAATTTACAGCCGTGCTGGAGTTGGCTGTGAAGCTGGTGCTGGTGTTGGTGTTCCAATTCTCTACGTACCGCAGCAGGTTGTGCACACCGCCGTCGGTGCCTTCACCGGCGTCAATGGAGCGGGAAGGCAATTGGAACGGCACTCCTGCGCCCGACATCATCGCGAATCGATACGTGGTTTGGGTCGCCGTGCGCCCGCCCCAATTGTATGGAGAAATAAACGAATTTACGTCGTTCCAGCTATTGGAGAGGGCTGTAATCGCGTCGGCGATGATCGAAGTGGCCACATGCGTATCGGTAGTCGGCGTCGCAAACGTTGCGTCGGAATTCGGGTTGTTGTTGAAGTCGCCCATCACGTATACCGGATTTTCAGACACGATGGTCAGTCCGCAGTTCTGTCCGTTGCAAGAGGCGGCTGTTCCAATGGTGATGCTGGACCCATCGGTGATCTTCAATGCCCGGCGGAAAAATATTGCCGGGTTCTCACGCAGTTCCCACTCGCCCTTAGCTGCCAGAGGCATCGCAAAGGGCCATCTCGTACCCGGACCCGAGCAATTGGAGTTGTTGGCCAATATCGTGGCCCAATTGGTTCCCAATGACATATTCCACGCCGTGGGAGTTGTCGTGCATCCGCCCTGGCACAGCGGCCACAGATACGTTGGCTGCGTACGCGGAGACGGCGGATATAGATAGTTGCCGTAGGTCCGGGGAACACTTAGTGCGCTCGTATCGACGCCATTCGTGTAGTCGCCTTCGAGATCCTCGCCCGTCTGGAGAGAGGGAGTAGTTCCGACGTTGACTGGGCATCCGTTGCTGTCGCTGGAGTTCACCACGTCGTCGTAACCATAGCCGCCGGTCAACGCCGCGGAGGTGCTCACCGATGCCGGCGGATTCGGGTCGGTTTGCTCGCTGCGCCGGTCGGAGAAGTAGATCGAATATCCCTCTCCATTCGAGTTGGTGAGGTTGGTCGCCCACGAACAATAGGTGGCGAAAGGAGCGGCTGTGCCCGTCATGCACTTGGCCAAATTGGCGATGTCTAGTTCGACGTAGTACATCGTGCCAGCCATCGTGGGATTCGGACACGAGCCCGAACATCCACTGAGATCCACCAACGTGCCTTCGCGGCTGTCGAATAGTGCGTTCGGCCAGAAGTCCGATCCATGTATGCTTGTAGCCACAGAGGGGGCCGCACCGCAAGAACTCGCAGTAGTTGCCCCGAAACCTCCGCTGCCCGAGGGATTATCCCGCACGCGCGCCAACCGGATCACAGCATTGGTGCTGGGATCGGTGCATGCGACCGTCGTGATTCCCGTCTTGATGGTTGGTCCCTGAGCCGTTATCTGGGTCCCCGACGAGATTGCCGCCGGAAGCGTGGGAGGCGCAATCCACGACGCTCCCAGCGGGTGGATATCCTTCCCGGTGAATCCCAAGTCGAGAATCTGGTCGGTCACATCTGTCCAACCGGCACTCGAATTCTGGTAATCGATTTTGATACAGCCGCTGGCGATGGGGTAATACTGTTTGACCCAGTATCCATCGGTCGAGCTGTACGATGCCCCAGCTGCTCCCGAGGTGGGTAACGGCCAGACGTACGTTCCAATTGGGTTAGGAGTCTGGTTGGTCATCCACGTCGGCCCAGTTTTATAGGGCGGCGCATTAGAACCGTTGTTGGTGTTACCCGAGGCATCGCTCGCGTCCCAGGCCAGCGTCGCCAGATCCACCGGCGTTGCCGGCCGAGTCGATGAGGCCGTGAGGTTGGTGGAAAGTTCGGGAAGCGCGGTAGAACTGGTGCTGCTGATGTCACTGTCTGAGCAGCCGCCGGACGGGCCATAGTCCGAGATCAAAATTCGCATGCCCACCTGGCCCCAATAGCGCTCCGAAAGCTTGGGCGCATTGCTGGTGTCTTCCCCGTGCACCGGCCGGCGAATCATATCGATTTCCTGGCCGCCGATCTGGGGCGTGGCGATGCTGATTTTGAGAACCTTTCCGCCGGTCTCCGCCACTGCAAGGTTACTCTTGCCATAGGTGGTCGAGGCCATATTGGCAAAGGTACTGATATATGAGCTGACATGCCCTATATAGTTGCTGGTCGTACTCACGCTTTGCGAGGGGGTCTTTGTCAGCAAATTGACATAACCGGAGCCGGTAGTGATATTGATCGGTCCATTAAAGACGGAACTGGTAGCGTATCCATTCTCGAGATTCGATGTGATGATCTCGCCGCCGGCGGTGACGGCGCCGCCAAGCGTCAGCGTGTTTCCCGAAAGTTCAGCCAGCCAGATGTTGCCGTTGGAGTGCACGCGCCCGCCAAAATTGAAAGGGGGCTCCGCGAAATAGTCGAGGTCATTCACCGAAAAGACGCCAAACTGAAAAACGGGAATGGCCACGGTTTGCACGTCGCGCTGCAACCGCACTTCGGAACCGCCATTGGTGCGCGCGGTGACTTGAATCGTGTACGGCGTCATCAAACCCTGCATTCCCGCATAGGTTCCGTTGGGAATATTGGCCGCGCTAGCCTGGGGATTTCCGTTGCTTTGCTGCGGGAACTTGATGACAAAGCCGTTGCTGCCATCGGGATTCAAGTAACTCACGCCGGGAACCAGGTTCGTGGGCGCGGTGGCTATAATGCCTGTGGTCGTTCCGGTGATCATCGCGGCGGTCGGCGCGTAGTTGCCATTGAACAGATTCTCGAGCGACGCCGTGAGGGTCTCCATTCCTGCCTCGGCTCCATAAAAGGCCAGCTGCCGATCTTTATAGTTGCCGCCCAGGGTGCGATCGCCCATTACCATCCAGGCAAAGCCGGCGATCATTGTGGAGAGCAGCAGCAGAACCAGCATCGTGGTGGCCAGGGCCATGCCGCTTTCGCTTCGGTGCTTCACGGGATATCTCCTTGTCATCATCGAATCGGGGGCCCAGCAATCGGGCCTTATAAAATCAATTACTTTCGGCCGAGGTGAACTCGTTATAAAAATCCAGCCCGCGGATGCTGACCACGGTCTCCAAATTGTTCCGCACGTAGGCGTGGGTCACGGTATATGGATCGTCGGAGCGGGCGTACAACAAGATGTAGGCATCGCGGATATAGGGAAGTTGCGCGAGCGTGGGGTTCTCCACCTCCGCGGTCACCGTCACGGGCGACGACCCCGCGTTCAGGACATCGTAAAAGACCTGCATGTGTTCCATCTCATCGCCAACGGCCTTAGCCTGATTCAGGTTCACCTGGCGCATCAATTGCGGGCGTGACGGGTTGGAATTATCGATGTAATAGGTGATCATCCAGACCCGCGTTGCCGTCGTCACCGGATACGTTCCCGATGCGGCGGGAGATTGTATGTTCAGGATCGTGCCATATCCCTTCCCAGAAGCGTTGAGCCCGAAGGCATCACTCGGAGAGAAAGTGACTGTGTTGGCCGCTTGACTTACTCCGGAAACGGTCATGATGCAGACATTTCCGGCCGTGGTGTTATCCACGTCGGAATCGCTCGAGGTCATCGAGGCACTGCCGGTTGTATTGTTGTTCTGCAGCATGATCAGATCCCCGATCGCGAGGCCGGTATTCCCGTTGTTAATGATCATGCAGGTCGAATCGAAGTGAATGGTGTAGACAGCGGTCGCTCCGCTCCCCGTGGAGGTAATCGACCCCTGCGGGTTCGGGTTAGCGTTGCCGGAAGCGCATCCTGCGGTCCCGCTCGAGCCGGTGATGGGATATTCATTGAGCCAGTGGCCGTTGGCATCTACCAGGGAAGTGTCCGCATAGACGACGGTGACCATGTCCGTGGGTACGCCAGAGGTGGTCGTGGTAGGTCCGGTCTGGTACCCGGCGGTGATGGCCGGCAAAACCGTCCATGAGGTTGGGAAAGTGCCGAAACTGGTTGCTGGAGATGTGTAAGGGCCGGGCCTGGTCACAGCGGAGGCGGGGGTGGCGCCACCGGTATTGGGAATGGTGATGCCGGCCTGCGGAATGCCGTTGCCAGCTTGCTTCAGATCGTAGACCATGTAGTTCATTCCCGCGCGCAGGTTTTCCTGGGTATCGGCCATTAACGAGACAGCCTGGGTGGCATGCGTGGCATCGGTAAGAGCGCTCATCACGGCGGCCACGGTGACCAGCATGATCGTGGTGGCCACTAAAGTTTCCAGCAGGGTAAATCCAGATTGGCGTTTCATGCACACCCTTCCTTAGGAAAAGTTCGAGATTGCCGACGTGAGCGTATAGGACATCGACGGCCAGCGTCCGGCGCGATACGCGATGGTCACCTGAATGGTGCGCAGGTTGGATAAACCGGTGACGGAAGAGATGGTGATCGTGCGCGTAAAGCCGAAATTGGTCAGCGGGATGCGCCTAGGCGTCGTAAAGGTGCCTGTGGTGGCGTTGGGCAGAAGGACCGAGTCCGTGTGCGCCGCGTCCGGACAAGCGCCGCTGACGTAATCGTCGGATGTGCCTAAAATTCCGTCCGTATTCGGATCGCACAGGGGAAGAGCGCCGGTGAGGAAAATGCCGCCGCTGCAAACCGTCGAGCTCACATTGCAAATGGTGGTCCAAGTGAGTTGTCCCTGATCGCGCGCGGTAAATATGGACTCAATCGCCTCGGAGGCCTTCTCCTGGGCAATGTATTCGTATTGCGAGACATTCATATAGGCCAATCCCTGGGCCAATATGCCGGCCAGTCCCAGGAGGCCGACGGACAAGACCAAAGTCGCGATCATCGTTTCGATCAGCGTGAAGCCGGCTTGATTCCGGCAACGCATGCGAGCGTTCATTACCGTTCTCCTCCGCGTCACTGTACCCATGAGGTTCCCGTGTATTGATAAACTTTAATTCTTCCGGTATTTCCCAGAATGGTGATGGCCCTGGCGGAAGACGGAACGTTCGGAAGGCCAAGAAAAATCGTGCCGTTTATGGGATTGCCATTGCCGTCGGTGAACGTGCCGTCGCTCTGAAACTGCACTCCCACCGTGGGAGTCCCGGAATTTCCGCCGAACTCAATTCCCCCCGACGCGGGTTTTCCGAAACCATCCGGGGTATCGATTTCGGTGCTGTAGGTCATGAACTGGGCCGCGCCAGGCAAAACCAAGGTCAGGTAGGGAGTGGTGGACACGACGTTGCTGGGCTCCGCCACCTGATACAGCGTGGTTGTCTTGGTGCCGGTGAACTGCACGACCATGGTGCGGCGCTGTGAGATCGCCCACTCGCGCGCCTCGCGCAGGCTCTCCTTCAACTGCTGCTGCGCCGAATCAGCTTGTGTCTGTTGTAAAAACGGCTGCATCTGAATGACCGACATGGCCATGACGGCAAGGCTCATCACGATGACGAACGTCAACTCCAGCGTTGAGAAACCCCGTTGCCTGCGCTCGCCGTCGCTCCGGAGGAGGACTTTCGCAAGCGGAGAAGCGGACACGGCCAAACCGTTTGTTTTTGACGCGCACACATCTCGAGATCGAACAGGGCTCATCGCTTCTTCCTAAGGAATCCTTTCGAGTTTTTAAGAAAGGCTAAGGATTCCGTTTAAAGGACGCATTCGCAGTGCCAATCTTGCATCGGGCCTAATTGATTTACATTGAAACACTTAACAAGGACTTCAAGAACGCGGCAGAAGCGCCCCTCAGATGGGAGGTAACGTTTCTTCCCAACATAGGCTATGGCGTCCCTGGGGCCAAGGACACGCTTGCCATTGCCGCGGATGAGTCGCAGTACCATGGTCCCTATGATTCTTCATTCGACGGGGGGCGACAATAGTCCACCGGTACCAGTGATTCCATCGGGCGCGAAAAGATTTAGCGCAGCATCGTTGAGCGTAGTTGCGCATCGTTCAGGGGTTAGGATGGAACGGCCTGGAGATGAGTGAACTTACGATGTGGCGGTCAGAATCTGGCCCAACTAAACGAATCCATCATGAATGGCTGCACGGTGGCGACGATGCCGCCGATGTGAACGCTGGATAATTGGGTGTCGTAATAAATGTTCGCGCCACCAGAATCGTTTACGGTCGAACCGATAATCGCTCCGTACCAAGCCGTGCCTCCCGATACGTTAACTGGAGCGTTGGGAGCATAAAGTACCGCGCCTGCCTGTGCCCCGCCCGAAAGAGTGATGGTGCTGGTTCCTCCGTAAAAGATCTGGAAGTTGCCTGGCACGATGGCACCGCTCGAAGTTGCATTGGTAAAAGTGCCGCCGCTGCCATTGAACGGGCTGGTTACCGTAGACGCTATATTCAAGGTGACCAGGCTTGAACTGGTCAAGTCCAGCCCCGTGCCACCCGAGATGATGAGACCGTTGCTCGAACTATCCCCGTAGAGATTCACGGTGACCGGGCTGGAATTATTGATGGTCAGCGCATTGCTTCCCGAAACATTGATACTGGTCGAATTCAAGGTGACCGGCCCCGTGGGGGTCAGGGTTATCGATCCGCCGCCGGTGCTAACGATGCCGTCGACGTTGAAGGTTCCTGAACCCGATAAAGTAAGTTTCGCTCCACCGTTGACGTTGATGTTCGGAAAGGAGCCGGACGAAAATGCCGTCGGAGTGAAGGTCAGGTTTCCCGCCGATCCGCTACAGCCGGTACTGAGATGAAGCGTGGTGCAGGTGGCGGTGCTATTCACTGAAACGCCGCTTGACGTGTTCCAGGAGGGAGCAGTCGGCATCGTAGGAGCAGTCAAGCTGACCGGTTGTGGCAATTGCACCGGAGACGAGCCGCACGTCGTCGCAGGAGAAACGGGCGGAGCGGTGCCACATTCGCTCACCAGGGCTCCGCCGCTGTAGTTAAAGGCATCGACGGCGCCGCTGTTGCAACTGGTGTTGTAGCCAGCGCCGGTGCGTGGCGTGGAAAGGGTGCCGTAGACGGTCGCGCTGCCGCTAGAGCTCAAGTTTCCATTGGTGCCCACGTTGCCGGCGTAACTGTTCAAAACGACGCTGCCGCCGGACAAGGCCGCCGATGAATTGTAGCTCTTGACCATGGTGCCGCCCGACATTTGGATCGAGTTACATCCGCTGCCGGTGGCAAAGACGCCATAGGCGGGCAGAGGCGACGACCCGAAGGTTACCTGCTGCTCCACCACTCCGGTGACTTCTTCCGTGGCGCTGCGGATGCCGCCAATGGCGCCATCGGCCTTGATGCTCCAGGTCTGCACGGTGGCCGGACCCGATGCCGTCGTGACCAGATTCATCGCAATCAAGGTGGCGGTGGCGGTGTAATTCACGGTTGTGAGACCCGCCGCGATGCTGCCTAGAGCGGCGCTCCGGAAGGCGGTCTCCACTGAAGCGACCGGGTAGTTGCTGGCGCTGGAAGTGGTGGACAGCGTGACCGCGGCGCCATTGCTGACGAGGGTGACCGGGGAGACGTTCGTGTTGTAGAGAGGTAGCGTGTCGCCGCCCGCGGGCGAAGCGCCATTTGTGCAGGTCGTGTTTCCGGGAGCGCAGAAGGTATTTACGATGAAATTGGCGGCGGAGTTGAGGCCGGCCTCGGCGCCGTAGCGCGCCTGGGTCATCTCCCGATAGTTCAAGCTGGACCAGGTTTCCAATTGGGAGACGAACATGATGGAGACGCCCAGCACAGACACAATCAGGATGAAGATGAGAGCGAAGAATAGCGCGATTCCCTTTTGGCTCGGTCGTTTAGGCGTGTTCATCTCAGTTCCTTTATCAGGGGTTCAAGAGATTCGTGGTGATATTTGCGGGAATGGGCTGCACGCGTTCGAGCGAATGAGCTATGGCGCTATCCAATTCCCAGGCATCGAACACATTTCGCGGGGACACATTCAGCAGGGCCTTGGTTTCCTGCTGGAATTGGTGCGTCACGGGATCCTCCTGCTGAGTCTGCACGGTGAGCGTGACCGCCACGTCGACAACGTAGTTGCTGCCAGACGCGCCGGTGGCCAGTTCGTAGGAGAAGCAAGGGGCGGTGCTGGGATTCGGAAGCAGATTATTCAGCAGGACCACGCCCGCACTCACGGCGGGCTTAGAGGCGGCAGTCAACGGGCTCAGGACTTCATTGCGGTACAGGTAACCGGGCGAAGTGGTGGTGCCGGGAACGCAGGAGTATTCGACATAGATCATGCTTCCGCTGCCGTTGATGTCCCCGTAGAGTTTCAGCGTGTTGCAAGTGGAACCGTAGGCATAGGCCGTGTACGTTGCGGGCGCCACGGTGCTGGACGGGCAGTTCGGAGTGACGTAGTTCAGGGCGGCCGGGGGGATGATGCCCGTGCCGAGAGAGCCGGAAACGATCACTTGAGCTCCGCTGATGTGCGAAAACGTGAAGCTGGCGGCGGTGATGCTCGTGGCCGAAGGAACCGCAGTGAGCTGTATCGTCTCGTAGTTTGCGCTCGCGGCCGTATCCGGCAGAACGTCCAGGAACATCCCCGCGTACATACCGGCGCTGGAGCTGACGTTGACGATTTCGGCGCTGCTGCTGGCAGCCGCAGCCGCGGACAAAGTCACCGTGGCGGGGAGGGAGATAAGGCCCGCTTGCCCGACTTCTTGCTGGAGCAGTTCCGTGGCGCTGCGGACGTTCCTATGCATTTCGGTACGGTTCGCGATCGTGCTCTGAACGAACGTCAACTGCGACATCCCGGTCATAACAAATGTAATCACGATCAGAAGGATCGCCAGGCTGACCATCATTTCGAGCAGCGAAAAGCCATCCGGCACGACGGAATCGACCGTCGCCGCTTTCCGCGATTTCTTGCGTTGCAACACTCCGGCTCCTTCAGAACGGGCTTCAGAACGGCCCTCAGAACGGATTGACCTTCAACGCGGCCACCGTTGACTGCGGCACGGCTCCCACAGAGCCGATCGAGGCGTCAACTTTGGTCGTTACCGTGAGCAATTTTGTGTTGGTGGCGCCGGCGGGCCCTGCCGCGATCGACCACACGCGAACGTAATACCAACCCGAGGGAGCGGTGCCCGCGCTGGTCAGGATATTTCCGGTGATATCCAGATAGTCCACGTAGCCGGTAGCGGGGCTGCTGGGATTAGAGCTACCGCCGATAGCCAGGCCAGTCCCTCCCGACGAGGAAGTCGGAATGGTGGTGGTGTTGGACGTGGAGTCGTTGAAAGAAAGCGCCAGAAGCTGTTCCAATTTGTCTTGGCAATATTCCGACGTGCGAGCCGCCAGATGCCCTTGGTTCTCGCTCGTGGCCAGGGACGTGGCCGCCAGGACCATGACTCCCGCGGCCACGACAAGCATCAGGGCCGTTGCAACCATGGTTTCAATGAGGGTCGAGCCGCCTTGCCGGCGACGCTTCGGGATGCGATTCATTTTATTCCTGGCCTCCATGTAATCCTCAGCGCTGCTGCCAATGCGGAGTTGACGTATTGTTTGAGTACCAGCTTTGAATCTCTCCGGTAGCGATCACGGTGACTCCATACACGGCGCCCCCGTCGGTCACGTACAGAGCGCCCGTTGCATCGGGTATTCCTCCCGAGGCGCCCGAGGAACCGCCGGGAGCGGGGTCCGAAGGCACGCCGCGCGAATTGAACTCGATGCAGGCAGTGTTCGCGACGGAGGTCGTGTTGGTTGACTGGCCGGCATAACCCGTGTAGCAAAGGGGCGCCTGGCCGAGCGACGGTTCTGTGTTTGTAGGAGCGGCTCCCACACTCCCGTAGCCGAAAGACACGTTGCGAGAAAGCCCGATTACCGGGCTTGTCGCCACGGTGCACGCGTTCGAGTCTCCATCAGTTTGCCAGCAGCCGGCGCCGCCGTTGCCGCTCTTATTCCACACTTCAAGGTGGTAAGTTCTGCCGGTGAGATTCGCGTAGAGACGGGCGTGGGTGAAGTTAGCAGCGGCGCGCAATTTAGCTTCCGCAATCATGGCCGCGAGAGTACGGCTATCTCCACCGGTCCAAAGGCTCTGTTCCATGTTGGAGAAGACGGGCACGCCGAAACCAACGATGGTTATGGTGATAGCAACGATCACCATCGATTCGAGGAACGAAAACCCTCTCGGTACCGATCTTTCTGTGCCGTCACAACCGATTCGCTTCAAAGGCATCTTTGTCAGCCCACACGTTCTGCGCCTGATACCTAACCGCAATCGGCGTGCCGTATCCGGGATTGATAAATAGGTTAGTTAGAAGTGGTTCACTGTTTCAGAAGCGGACATTGGGGTGTGCGAGGTGGCGATTTGCTACTGAGAGAGATCGAGCAAAAAGTACTCGTCAAGCGATCGGTACAGGCGGGCCACTACGGCATGTGACCTTAGTTGCAGCCGGGCGAAATAGGGAATACCGCCAGGCACCGAACGGCCTTTAGTCGCTGATTGACTCGTTCGACGATTCAGAACCCTAAAAACGCGCTATTGCAAATGAGGCGGAGCCGCCGGAGCGTTGGCTGCAGCCGGATTGCTGGCGGGAGCGGCCGATGCGGAGGGACCGCCCGCGGGGGCGCCACCCGAAGCTCCTGAAGGCCCAGGTCCGCCCGTTTCTTTGGGCGTGGTGAGATAGCCATTCACGCCGTTCTTGCTGACGTCCATGACCACCAGCTCGTAGGGAGCGCGTACACCGCGGACGTAGAACTGCATGGGTTCATCGACGTTGCGGTCTTTCTTGTCGATGGACTTATCGTCGGCGATAACGGTCATGGTGAATTTGTAGTGCTTCGGGTCGGTGCTGTGCAGCACGATCTGGACCGGCCCTACGTGCTGGGGGTTCTTGCCCTTGCTCAGCTTGAAATCATAGACATTGCGGTCGCCCATGTGCTTGAGGACTTCGAGCTCTTCGCCATTGCGCGCAATCAAGACGCCCTGGTTATTCAAATCGCCGACCGCGCTGGTGAGGTTCTTCTTGGTGTCGTCCAAATCTTTCTTGGTGGCGGCTATATCGGTCTTGGCTCCGCTGAGATCGGTAGAAACTTGTCCAATCTTGCTCGCGCTCTCCTGCTGCACCTGGCCGATCTGGGCCACCAGTTTGGCGTCGCTATCCTGCTGATCCTGCTGGATCTGCTGGGCCATGGTGCGGGCGCGGGCCAATTCGGCCTGGGTGAGGCCAAGCTTTTGGGAGGTGACGTCGAGCTGGGCGCGCAGCAAAGCGACGCGGGAGTTGGTCTGTTCGAGCTCCTTGCTCAGCACGTCGGAGTGCGAATCGCTCTGAGCCAAGGCGCTCTGGAGCTGCGCGCGCGAGCTATAGCCCTCGTAAACGAGCGCTCCAATGCCCAGGAACAACACAACGATGACCAGGGGAATCCACATCGGCGTCGGGGGCGGCTCATAAAGATAGCCCTCATTCGAGGGGGGAACGCTCGGCGGAACATTCGGCGTAATGCTCATTGCCTTCTCTCCTTCACTCTTCCTTCTAAGAGACTTCGCTAAGTTCGGGCCCTAAAAAAAGCCGGTGCTGAGAATATCGCGCCCTGAATCGGGCCGAGCCGAGTTAACAAGCACAGTTAAACAGCGCCAAACTCTTGACCTAAAAAGTCCACCCTTATTGATTATGGCCGAGACGCTAAAGGTTGTCCACGTCCATGCCCGGCTCAAAGCGCCGTCTCTTTGATGCAGTTCTTATGGCTTGCGGCGAGGCCAGCGGGCTTCGATCGTTGTGGTCAATCCGCCGCGCGGGGTGAATTCGCCTCGAACCGAGCACCAAACCGGCTTGGTGGCGGCCACGATGTCGCGCAGGATCCGGTTGACGGCGTTCTCGTAGAAGATTCCCAGATTGCGATAGGCGAGCAGGTAGTGCTTCAACGCCTTTAGCTCTAGGCATTTGAGTCGAGGCTGGTATTCGATGACGATCGTTCCGTAGTCCGGCAAGCCGGTCTTGGGACAGACGGAGGTATATTCCGGGAACCGGGTCTGAATGGTGTAGCCGGGAAACTGATTCGGCCAGGTCTCAAGATCGGGCAGTCGCGCGTCGATGCCAGCCTTGGCGTGCTTGTCGGTATAACCGGGCATAGGTCCTCTCAAAGTATTGCGGAGTGAAGTATCGCAAATTGGGCAAAGCCGGCCCCGTCCAGGTTCTCAGGGAGCGTCGGAGCGGGCTCCAGTACCCTGAAATTGGCCATTAGGCTCCTGTGACCGAATTGGACCCAAGTTCCTTCTATTCATGCCGATATGTTACAATACCTCGGTTGATTGCACGCGCCCCGAAGCACCGCCAGGCGGTTGCGCAACCTCAGAGGTTTAATATAACCGCAGTGCTGCTTGGTACGTCTAAAAAGCACGCGACATGCCCCGGCGCGATTGGGGTGCGTCCGCCGTCCGCGACAATACTGGGCCAGTGCGGTTCTAGAGAAACTTAATCTATGTGGATTGTAAGGGTCGCTCTCAATCGACCGTATACGTTCATCGTAGTGTCCGTTTTGATCCTGATTCTGAGCGGGGTGGCCATCGTGCAAACCCCGGTGGACATTTTTCCCTCCATCGATATTCCCGTAATCGGCATCGTCTTGAATTACACGGGACTTTCCCCGCAAGACATGCAGGACCGCCTCGCGAGCGTGATGCAGAGGAACATGACGAACACGGTCGAGGACGTGGATCATTATGAATCGCAGTCCTATCATGGCATCTCGGTGGTCAAGGTCTTCCTGCAGCCTAAAGCGAACCTCTATGGCGATATCGCCGAAGTAAGCTCGGTATCGACCTCGGCCATTCGCGGCATGCCTACCGGCACCACCCCGCCTTTCCTGCTTCCTTACGATGCGGCAGACGTTCCCATTTTGCAGATCGGGCTGAGCAGCAAGAGCCTTTCCGAGCAGCAATTGACCGACGTGGCCCAGAACTTTTTGCGGCCGCGGCTGACGACCATCCCCGGCATCGAACTTCCTGGGCCCTATGGGGGCAGGCAGCGCATGGTCGCCGTGGACCTGGACCCGCAGAAACTGTTGCAGCGGGGTATTTCCGGGGCCGACGTGGTCACCGCGGTAAACGCACAAAATCTGGTTCAGCCGCAGGGCACGGCGAAGATCGGCGACCGCGAATACGACATCGAGTTGAACGGCAGCGGCCAAAACGGTGGACGAACTGAACGACGTTCCCGTCAAAGTGGTGAACGGCGCGATGGTTTATTTGCGCGACGTCGCTTACGTGCACGACGGCGCCAGCTTTCAAACCAACATCTCGCGGCGCGACGGGCAGCGCGGCGTGCTTGCAGGTGGTGCTGAAGCACGGGCAGGCTTCGACGCTGGACGTGGTCCGCGAAGTGCGCGCCGCGCTGCCCAAAATCGCCGCCACGCTGCCGGCCGGACGTGAATATGTCGCTGACCGGCGATCAATCGATCTTCGTGCGCGCGGCGGTTAACGGCGTGCTGCGGGAAGCGGTGATCGCGGCGTTGTTGACGGCGGCATTGATCCTGCTGTTTCTGGGAAGCTGGCGCAGCACTCTGGTGGTCGCGATTTCGATTCCACTCTCGATTCTGACCTCGCTGCTGGTGCTGAGCTTGCTCGGCGAGACACATCAACATCATGACTCTCGGAGGACTGGCGCTGGCGGTGGGCATCCTGGTGGACGACGCCACGGTGGAGATCGAGAACATCAACCGCCTGCTGCCGGAAGGCATGCCGCTGCGCGATACGATTCTCACCGGCGCGCAGCAGATCGCCGTGCCGGCGTTCGTGGCCACGCTGAGCATCTGCATCGTGTTCGTGCCCATTTTTTTCCTGAAGGGCGTGCCCGGCTTTCTGTTCCGTCCGCTGGCCGAGGCGGTGGTTTTCGCCATGCTGGCGTCGTATTTTCTCTCCCGAACGCTGGTGCCGACTCTGGTGATGTACTTCGTTCCGTTCCGAAAGGCGCAAGCAAGAAGCGGTAGAAAGCAAAGGAGCAGAGCACGCCGGCTTCTTCCGGCGATTCCACCTTGGCTTTCGAGGAAGGTTTCGAGCGAGCTGCGGGAGCGCTACGTCAGGGCGCTGGAATGGTGCCTGGGGCACCGGCTGGCGTTTACGCTGGTGTTTCTGGGATTCTGCGGGGCCAGCATGCTGCTGATACCGATTCTGGGCTCGGACCTTTTTCCGACCGTCGATGCGGGGCAGATCCGGCTGCACGTGCGCGCGCCGATCGGCACGCGCATCGAGGAGACGGCGGCCCTCTGCGATCGCGTCGAGACAGTCGATTCGCAGGCAGATCTCCAACGGGGACTTGGACGGGATCGTCGATAACATCGGCTTCCCGCCCAGCGGCATCAACCTTACGCTCAGCAACAGCGGCGTGATCGGCACATCGGACGCGCGAGATTCTGATCTCGCTCACACCCGAGCACCGCACCAAACCCGCCGATTACATTCGCGAAATGCGGCGTACCTTGCCGCGAGAGTTTCCGGGCACGGATTTCTATTTTCAGCCTGCCGACATTGTCAGCCAGGTGCTCAATTTCGGATTGCCGGCGCCGATCGACATCCAACTTTCCGGAATGGATGTGCAGGAAAATTATCGATCTGGCCCGCGAACTTCTGCCGCGGCTGAAAACGATTCCCGGAGCGGCCGACGTGCACATTCAGCAGGCCTACGATCAGCCGCAACTGAACATCGACGTGGACCGCACCAAGGCGCAGCAAGTGGGGATGACGGAAACAACGGTCGTCCAACAACGCCATGGTTTCGCTGACCAACAGCTTTCAAACGGCGCCCAATTTCTGGGTGAGCCCGCAGGGCGTCACCTACAAATCGCCACGCAGACGCCGCAATACCGCATGGATTCCTTGCCGGACCTTCGTGAATTGCCGGTGATCACGGCCAACGGAGCAGGCACCCAGGAGCAACTGATCGAAAACCTGGCGAGCATCACACGTGAATCCGGGCTGGCGGTCGCCTCGCAATATGACATCAGCCGGTGGTGGATACGTTTGTGACCGCGCAGGACCGCGATCTGGGCGGGGTATCGGCGGACGTGATCAAGGTGGTACGGCAATACGAAAGCCAGCTTCCGCGGGGCACATCGGTGGCCATTCGCGGGCAGGTCGACACGATGCAATCGTCGTTCTCGGGACTTGGCGATCGGATTGATCTTCTCGGTGATTTTGGTGTACTTGCTGATGGTGGTGAACTTCCAATCCTGGGTCGATCCCTTCATCATCATTACGGCCTTGCCGGGCGCGCTGAGCGGAATCGCCTGGATGCTGTTTTTTACCGGCACCACATTGAATGTGCCGTCGCTGATGGGAACCATCATGTGCATCGGCGTGGCCACTTCGAACAGCATTCTGCTGGTCACCTTCGCCGCGGCCCAGATGCGCGAAGGAAAGAACTCCGTCCAGGCGGCGGTGAGCGCCGGGTTTACGCGGCTTCGGCCCGTGATCATGACCGCGCTGGCCATGATGGTCGGGCATGATTCCGATGTCGCTGGGAATCGGCGAGGGCGCGGAGCAGAACGCACCGCTGGGGCGGGCGGTGATCGGGGGCTTGCTGATCGCCACTGTGTCGACGCTCTTTTTCGTGCCCGTGGTTTACAGTTACGTGCGCCGGAAGGGTTACCAGGAGCTTTTCGCGGAATAGTTAGTGGATGCGATCGCATAAAATCATGAGCGCAATCGTTTCAGAGGCGAGGAAAGGGACCCGGACATGAATCCGCAGGCCACGGAGACGGAGAGCAGGGCCGAAACTACGGGGGGTTCGCACCTCCCGCCGGCGGCGCGGCGGCGGCATGGCTCGCGCGCTTGGGCCTACACGGTTCCCGCAATCATTCTGGCGCTTTTCGGCGGATTGGCGTACTGGAGAGTGCAATCGCGAAATCGCGTGAGCGCCGAACTTATCCCCGCCGCTGCCGCAACCGAGCAGATTCCGGTAGCTGTGGTGCATCCGGCGCGCTCCATGGCCAGCCGGGAGTTGACCATTCCCGGCGACGTGCAAGCGTACGTGGAGACGCCGATTTATGCCCGCACCGACGGTTACCTCAAGGAATGGAACGTGGATATCGGCGGGCATGTGAAACGGGGGCAACTCCTGGCGACTATCGATACACCGGAACTGGATCAACAGCTTCGGCAGGCCGAAGCGGCGCAACTACAAGCCCAGGCCAATCTGGATCTGGCCAAGACCACGGCGGAGCGCTGGCACGTACTGCTGAAATCCGACGGCGTCTCGCAGCAGGAAGTGGACGCCAACGACGCCGCTTACAAAGCGCGCCAGGCCGACTTTGCGGCCGCGGTGGCCAATGTGGACCGGCTGAAATCGCTGCAATCGTTTCAAATGGTGACGGCGCCCTTCGACGGCGTGATCACCACTCGAGATATCGATATCGGAGCGCTGATCACCAACGGGACCGCCAAGGAGCTGTTCAAAGAGGCCCAAGTGGAAGTGATGAGGGTGTATACGAACGTGCCCGAAGGTTACAGCAACGACATCCATATTGGCATGCCCGCCGAATTGCATATCGGGGAGTTTCCCAACCGCGTGTTCACGGGAAAGGTGGCCCATACCTCGGGAGCCATCGATACGGCTTCGCGCACCTTGCTGACCGAAGTGCAGGTTCCCAATCCCAAGAGCGAATTGAAGCCCGGAGCTTATGCCGAGGTTACTTTCCGAATTTCGAGCGCGGAGCCGCCGCTGGTGATTCCGTCGAACACGTTGATCTTCCGCTCGGCAGGCCCGCAGGTGGCCGTGGTGGACTCGTCGCAAAGCGCACGGCTGCGTAACCTCACCATTGGCCGCGACTTCGGAACCAGTTTGGAAATTCTTTCCGGCTTGCAGCCGCAAGATTTGGTTGTCCTCAACCCGCCGGATTCTCTTTCCGATGGCCAACCGGTTTCCATTCAGCAGACCGACAATTCGGCGCCTGGCGCAGCGCCCAAGCCCGCGGCGGCGACGCCGAACGCAAGCGGCAAGACAAACTGATGACCTCATCTGAGTCGGCCCGTCCTTTTGCACCGAAGCTCCTGGCTCTCACGCTAGGCTGCGCACTGGCGCTTGCGGGCTGCCTGGTCGGCCCCAATTATCATCGTCCGAGCGTCGACGCGCCCACAGCGTGGAAGGAACAGCCTCCCGATGGGTGGAAGACGGCCACGCCGCATGACGAAATCGCGAAGGGCAATTGGTGGGCCGTTTTTGGCGATCCGGACTTAGACAAGCTGGAGACCCAAGCGGTCGCGGCCAACCTGAATCTGCAGGCGGCGGCGCAAAGGGTTCTGGAAGCCCGGGCCCAAGCGCTGGCCACCAAATCGAACCTCTATCCCAACGTTTCAGCGGGATTTTCGCCCAGCCGGGCACGAAACCCCGGAACGAAAATCATAGGGCCGAACAGGGAAGAAACGTCCGTATATGACGCCAATCTCTTCAGCCTGCCGGTGCAGGCGACCTACGAGGCGGACCTGTGGGGGCAGATTCGACGCTCGATTGAATCGGCAAACGCCCTGACGCAGATGAGCGTGGCCGACTATGAAACTGTGTTGCTGCAACTCAAGACCGATGTGGCGTCCTTCTACATCATGACCCACTACATCGATCAGGAGCTGATCATCCTGCGGAACAATATCGAGTTGCAGCAGCGCGCCGTGGACCTGGCCAACGTCCGCCATCAGGGCGGCGTGGCCAGCGGCCTGGACGTCTTCGCCGCCGAGACCCTGCTCGATACGACGGAAGGGACGTACGTGGGCCTGGGGGTTCAACGAGCGCAGTTCGAGCATGCCCTGGCCGTTTTGCTGGGCAAGCCTCCTGCCGAATTCAGCCTGGCCGAGAAGCCTTTGCAGAACATGCCTCCCGCGCTGCCGGCAGGAGTGCCTTCGGAGCTGCTGGAACGCCGTCCCGATATCGCATCGGCCGAAAGGCTGATGGCGTCCAATAACGCGCAGATCGGAGTGAATCGCGCGGCCTACTATCCCAACGTAACCTTGAGCTTCGCCGCCGGGGGGCTCAGTTCGTTTCTAGGCCAACTCCTGGACGTGCCCAGCCTGGTGTGGTCAGCCACTGCGAACGCGGCGCAACCGATCTACACCGGAGGGAGGCTATCGGCGAATATGATGTTCGCGCAAGCGACCTACAACGAGTCCGTGGACCGTTACCGGCAGACGGTGCTTTCCGCGTTCCAGGAAGTGGAAGACGATCTATCCGGCTTGCGCGTCCTGGAGCAGCAAGCGGCGGCTTACGACAAAGCCGTGAGCGCGGCCCAGGAGACGGCGGACATTTCCACTTCGCGCTACCGGGAAGGCTTGGCCAATTACCTGGAAGTGATCACGGCGGACGAAGAACTGCTGAGCAATCAGCGGCTTGCCGACGCGGTTCAAGAGCAGCGCTTGCTCACCACGATTCAACTGATTCAGGCGCTGGGCGGGGGCTGGCAGGAATCGACGATCTATACGCCGGGCGCGCCTCTGCCTGGGGAAACTGCGGCGGCGGCACCCCAAACGGCGCCGCGGGGCCGGTAATCTCCCCGTAACCATCCAGGCAACGATCTAACCATTCGGGCCGCGTAGGGCACCATCCACTGCATTCTTGTACACATTCCCTGGACAAAAACCGCAGAATTTGTTACTTGGGGTAGGGGGTAGTATTGCAGTCGTTGCTCCAAAAGGGGGGCGTTCCATGCTGCGGCGCTGCGTGGAATGTGGTTTCACACCCCGAAAGACAAGCCGTATGCGCAATCCTTGCTTGTGCGCAATCGTTAGGAGATTCGGGCACGAACGGTCACCGGCAGGAGAGTGACCGACATGGTTACGGCTTCAAAGCGAACTCAATATAGCTGACCAGATTGGAGTGGATCATGAGCACTGTCGCACCCGTTGCTGGCACGCAAACGAATGGTGAGCTGGTTCAGATTCTGTCGCCGGAGGCGTTGATTCGCCAGCGCCTGGAAGAGGAGCGCAAGCGCCTGCGAAAAGGAGGCCGGCATCGAGCGCACGCGAAGTCCAGCACTTCCACAAGCCGATCGAGCTGCCCTTCACCTCGCTGCAGCGCGACCACACCACCATCCTCTTCGGCGGGCTCACCTGGAAGCACGAGCGGCTGGTGCACGCCGCGCTCGAGAGCCTGGGCTACCGCTGCGAATCCGTGCCGGTGCCCAACAAGAAGGCCTTCCAGCTCGGCAAGGAGTACGGCAACAACGGCCAGTGCAATCCCGACCTACTTCACCGTGGGCAACCTGGTGCAGTTCGTGCAGGACCTCGAAGCCAAGGGCCTGACCAAGGACGAGATCTGCGACCGCTACGTCTTCTTCACCGCCGGCGCCTGCGGCCCCTGCCGCTTCGGCATGTACGAATCGGAATACCGGCTGGCCCTGCGCAACGCGGGCTTCGACAAGTTCCGCGTGCTGCTCTTCCAGCAGAGCGGCGGCCTGAACCAGGCCGAAGCCGAAGCCGGCCTGGAAATGAACCTGGACTTCTTCCTGGCCATCCTGAACGCGCTGAACATCGGCGACATCATCAACGACGTGGCCTACCAGATTCGCCCCTACGAGGTGAACGCCGGCGAGACCGACCGCGTCCTCGAAGAGTCCATGGAACTTCTGCACGAGGTGATGCGGCGCCGCCAGCCCTGGACGCTGCGACGGCACGACGCGGCGAAGCTGCTCAAGAAGACGCAGCTTCGCGGGCACCGGCGGAATATCTCGGCAAGTTCCTGCAACCAGCTTTTCGGCGACGAGCATGATGGCCGCGCTGCGCGAAGTGCGCGACCGCTTCGCCGCGATTCCCATCGACCGCACCCGCGTGAAGCCCATCGTCAAGATCACCGGCGAATTCTGGGCCCAGACCACCGAGGGCGACGGCAACTTCAACATGTTCCGCTTCCTCGAAAAGGAAGGCGCGCAGGTGGTCGTCGAGCCCATCGGCACCTGGATCTGCTACCTGATGCACCAGGTCGTGCAGAAATATCCACGACGAGAAGGGCCTGCGAGGAAGGCGCCGCGCTGCCTCCCTCCTGGCGGCTGGACAAGCACCTCAAGATCAACCTGAGCATGCGCAAGAAGATCATGCAGATCAAGATCGCCGAAGTCATCTTCAAGCGCGAGTACAACCGCATCATCGACGCGCTCGGCGGCATCGGCCATCACCTGGTGGATCAGTACGAGCTGCAGCGCCTCGGCCATCCCTATTACAACTCGCGCGCGGCGGGCGGCGAAGGCCACCTCGAAGTCGCCAAGAATATCTACTACTCGCACAAAGGGCCTGGCGCACATGGTTCTGGCGCTCAAGCCCTTCGGCTGCATGCCCTCGACGCAATCCGACGGCGCGCAGTCGGCCGTGATGTCCCACTACAAGGACATGATCTTCCTGCCCATCGAAACTTCCGGCGAAGGCGACGTCAACGCCCACAGCCGCGTGCAGATGGCGCTGGGCGAAGCCAAGGCCAAGACCAAGCTCGAATTCAAGGCCGCGCTCGAAGCCACCGGCCGGACGCTCGAAGAGATTCGCGGCTTACGTCGAGGAGCATCCGGAGCTGAAGTCGCCGATGTACAAAGTGCCCAAGCCCGACGGCGTGATCGGCGCGGCGGCCAATTTCGTGCGGCACGTGGCGCGAGCTGCATGAAGGCGGAGAACAAACCGCGCAGCGCGCGCAAGCGTCGGCCGCGTAGAATTCAGGCCCTGGGAGGATAACTGAATGGGTTGCTCGAGCGGAAGCTGCGGGACCGGAGCAGGCGACGGCGATACGAACGGCGGAGCATTCGTTCCGCTCGGCAATCTCTCCAAGCCGCTGATCGCTCCGCCTCCGCCGGTCGTGAAGCCCGCGCCGGTGCGCGCTGGCCGAAGGCACGCCGCTGATGGTCGGCCTCGACGTGGGCTCGACCACGGTCAAGGCCGTGGTCGTCAATCCCGCCGACGACAAGATCCTCTGGCGGGACTACCAGCGCCACGACACCAAGCAGCCCGAGAAGGTCCTGGAATTCCTCAAGCGCATGGAGGAGGAAGTCGGCATCGTCGCCGGCCACACGCCGCATTTTCGTCACCGGCAGCGGCGGCGGCGGCATCGCCCCGCTGATCGGCGCCAAGTTCGTGCAGGAAGTGAACGCCGTGGCCCTGGCGGTCGAGAAGCTCTACCCGCAGTGCGGCTCGGTCGATCGAGCTGGGCGGCCAGGACGCCAAGATCATCATCTTCAAGGAAGATCCCGAACACCGGCCGCAAGAAGAAAATCCCTTCGATGAACGACAAGTGCGCCGGCGGCACGGGCGCGGTGATCGACAAGATCAACGCCAAGCTGCGCATTCCCGCCGAGCAGCTCTGCGAGATGGGCTACGACGGACATGAAGCTGCATCCGGTGGCCGGCAAGTGCGGCGTCTTCGCCGAAACCGACATCAACGGCCTGCAGAAGAGCGGCGTGCCCGGCGACGAGCTGATGGCTTCGCTCTTCGAAGCCATCGTGCAGCAGAACCTGGCCGTGCTCACGCGCGGCAATACGCTGCGCCCGCAGGTGCTGCTGCTCGGCGGCCCGAATACCTACATCCAGCGGCATGAAGGAATGCTGGAAGGCCAACATCCCCAAGATCTGGGAGGAGCGCAAGTTCCCGCTGCCCGAAGGCGTCGACCCCGCTTCGCTGATCCTGGTTCCGGAGAACGCGCAGTATTTCGCGGCGCTGGGCTCGGTCGAGTTCGGCAAGGACGAAGACGAAGCCGTCGGCGTCTACCGCGGCACGGAAAACCTCGAATGGTACATGAACGTCGGCCGCCTGGAAGAGAAGCAGAAAAAGGGCGGCAGCGGCCTGAGCAAGACCGACCAAGAGCTTGCTCGACTTCAAGGAGCGCTACAAGCCCAAGAAATTCGTTCCCGCGAAGTTCCAGCCCGGGCCAGGTCGTCGAAGGCTTCATGGGCATCGACGGCGGCTCGACCTCCACCAAGGCCGTCCTGCTCGATAAGGACAAGAACATCCTGGTGAAGTGCTACCAGCTCTCCAAGGGCAACCCCATCGAAGACACCATGGACATGTTCGCGCAACCTGCGCGAGCAGGTCGAGGAACAGGGCGCCACGCTCGAAGATCCTGGGCATGGGCACCACCGGCTACGCCAAGGACATTCTGAGAGACGTGCTGAACGCCGATGCGGCCATCGTCGAGACCGTGGCGCACACCGAGGCGGCGCTGCACTTCTATCCCCACGCCGACGTGATCTGCGACGTGGGCGGCCAGGACATCAAGCTGATCATCCTGCAGGACGGGCGCGTAAAGGACTTCAAGCTGAACACGCAGTGCTCGGCCGGCAACGGATACTTCCTGCAGTCCACCTGCCACGGGCTTCGGCTACGAAGTCACCGAGTTCGCCGACCTGGCCTTCAACGCCAAGGCCATGCCCATGTTCGGCTACGGCTGCGCCGTCTTCATGCAGTCGGACATCGTGGATTTCCAGCGGCAGGGCTGGAAGCCGGAAGAGATTCTGGCCGGCCTGGCCAACGTGCTGCCGAAGAACATCTGGCTGTACGTTTCGCAGATTCCCAACCTGGCCTCGCTGGGCAACACCTTCGTGCTGCAAGGCGGCACGCAGCACAATCTGGCCGCCGTGAAGGCCCAGGTGGATTTCATCGAGTCGCGCTTCCGCGACAAGGGCGTCAAGCCCAACGTCATCGTGCACGAACATTGCGGCGAATCCGGCGCCATCGGCGCGGCCATCGAAGCCAACCGCCTGTGGAAGAATGGGCCGGCAGACCAGCTTCATCGGCCTGGACGCGGTGCGAGAAGATCAGCTACATCACGCACCGCAGCGAAGACACGCGCTGCTACTTCTGCAAGAACAAGTGCCTGCGCACCTTCATCGACGTGAAGCTGCTGCCCGGCGTGCCCGTCGAAAACCTCGGCTTCAAGACCTCCAAGATTCCCATCGCCGACGGGCACCAAGCGCCTGATCGTCAACAACAGTTGCGACAAGGGCCTGGTCGAAGACGTCAACGCCATGCGCGAGATCAAGAAGGGCATGGACTCCGTCAAGGACGCCAATCCCAACATGGCCGAAGATCGCCGCCAAGCAGGTGTTCAAGTCGTTCAAGCCGCCGATCGGTTTCCGATCCGCTGCCGCGCTACGCGCTGACCGCGAAGCAGAAGGCTCGCGTCGCGGCCATGAAGCGCCGCGCCAGCGCTGCGCATCGGCATTCCGCGCGTGCTGAACCAGTACACCTGCAACCCGATGTTCAGCGCCTACTTCGAGGCGCTGGGCATTCCGGCGGAGAACCTGGTCTACTCCGACTTACACCTCCGAGGAGCTGTACAAGGCCGGCGCCAAGCGCGGCTCCATCGATCCCTGCTTCCCGTCCAAGGTGGGCATCCCGCACGTGCACAACCTGCTCTACGTGCACCACAAGAAGAAGCCGCTGGACATCATCTTCTTCCCCATGATCGACGATCTGCCGTCGGACATGGTGAACGCGCAGAGCCATCGCGCCTGCCCCACCGTCACGGCCACGCCCGCGGCCACCAAGGCGGCCTTCACCAAGGAAAGCGACCTGTTCAAGGAGATGGGCGTCGAGTTCCTGAATCCGCTCATCAACTGCGGCACGCCGATCCTGTTCGAGCGCCAGATGTACGATACCTTCCAGCGACATCCTGGGCCTTTCGGCGGAGGAAAATCATCGCGCCTCGCGAAGAAGCCATGAAGGCCATGGACGCACTTCACCGAGGGCATCCTGCGCAAGCAGGGCCGCGAAATCCTGCGCAAGCTCGAAGCCGAGGACGGCATCGGCATCGTGCTGCTGGCGCGGCCCTATCACAACGATCCCGGCCTCAACCACGACATCCTCGAGGAGTTCCAGAAGCTCGGCTATCCCGTGCTCACCCAGGCCGCGCTGCCGATCGACGACGAAATCATCTGGAAGCTTTTCGGCGACGAAGTGCGCGCCGGCGTGATCACGCACCCCATGGACATCACCGACGCCTGGAAGAATTCCTACAGCGAGAACACCAGCCAGAAGGTGTGGGCGGCCAAGTACACGGCGCGCCATCCCAATCTGGTGGCGCTCGAGCTTTCCAGCTTCAAGTGCGGCCACGACGCGCCGATCTACACCGTCGTCGAAGAGACGGTCACCAAGTCCGGCACGCCGTACTTCTCGTTCAAGGACATCGACGAGAACAAGCCCAGCGGCTCGATCCGCATCCGCGTCGAGACCATCAGCTACTTCCTGAAGCGCTACCGCGAAGACATGATCGCCAGGAAGCGCAAGGAGTCCGAGATCGACGTCAAGCTGGCCGAATTCGAGGCGCAGCTGCGCGCCGAATTGGGCGTGCCACAGGCGGCAACCAGCGAATCAGGCGGCCTGGAAACCGAGCGCGAGGAACTGCAGGCGGTCTAGCCGAGTCTTCATCGAGTCTTTAACTTGGGCGAGTAAGCACATGGCTCTCGCGATTCAATCCGAAAAGGTGATGTTTGAAATTTACCGCGAACCGGAAGCCGCCGGGCGGTATCGCGTTGTGTATTTCACCGAGCTCGACGAACACAATCGCGAAATCGAGATCAACGACGCCATGCGCGGCGAGCACGTGTTCGACGGCTATTTGCGCAACCACAAAAAGGAGGAAGGGCAAGCGCATCGTGACGGAGATTCTGGAGCGGCTGAATGCCGGCGAAAGGCTCAGCCCCTCCGATATGGAGCGCGAACTGAAGCCGTTCATGGCCTGAGCGCTCGCGTCCTTTGGCACGGAGCTACAAAGGAACTCCAGACATCTTGCGCACTCTTCCACGACTCGCATGAAAGCCAGCACTCGCACCCGCCGCAGACTTCGCTTCATCAGCACCCGCCTCAAGCGAATGGCGCATGATCGCCTGGGGCCTGGCTCTCCACCGAGCATCCCGTGCTGGCGCACGTGATCCCCATCCGGCGCTGCAATCTTTCCTGCACCTATTGCAACGAATACGACGATGTCTCGAAGCCGGTGCCGCTGGACGAGATGCTGCGGCGAATCGACCGGCTGGCCGAACTGGGAGCGACCATCATCACCCAGAGCGGCGGCGAGCCTCTGCTGCATCCCGACCTCGACCAGATCATCGCCCGCGTGCGCCAGCCATGGACTCCTGGCCGGGATGATCACCAACGGCTATCTGCTTACGCGCCGAGCGCATCCGACAGCTGAATCGCGCCGGGCCTCGATCATTTGCAGATCAGCATCGACAATGCCCTGCCGGACGAGACTTCCAAGAAAAGCCTGAAGGTTCTGGACCAGAAGCTGGTGCTGCTCGCCGAACACGCCGAATTTCAGGTGAACATCAATTCCGTGCTGGGCAGCGGCGATCAAGAATCCCGGAAGACGCGCTGGCGGTGGCGCGCCGCGCGCTGGAGCTTGGGCTTCACCAGCACCATCGGCGTGCTGCACGACGGCAACGGCCAGCTCAAGCCGCTGAACGACACCGAACAGAAAATCTTCGAGCAGGTGATGGAGCTGGGGAAGCGCTCCTATTCGCGATTCAACCAGTTCCAGCACAATATCGCGCGCGGCAAGGCCAACCAGTGGCGCTGCCGCTCCGGCGCGCGCTACCTCTATATCTGCGAAGACGGGCTGGTGCACTGGTGCTCGCAGCAGCGCGGCTATCCCGGCATTCCGCTGCTGCAATATTCGATGGACGATTTCCGCCGCGAGTTTAATACCGACAAGCCTTGCGCGCCGCACTGCACCGTCTCCTGCTCCCAGCAAGTGTCCATGCTGGACAACTGGCGCGCGCCGCAGACCCTGAGCCCCGCGCCCGCCGCGGTGCCGCAAGCGCAGAACCTGGTGCAATTGGGCGGGGCCAGCGCCTCCGACCACGACTAGAACCTTCCCGCATCTTCCTCCGCGGATACTGGCAAGCTGCTGAGCCGCAGGGCTTTAGCCTTTATCCAATTTGGTCCCGCCGCTTACGGCGAAAGAGTGATTTACGCATACGCAGCGGCTTCGCCTTCATTGCTTGTAAAGCGCGGCCCGCAAGCGCAATCTGATAGTTAGCTCCTGCCCCGATCCATGGAACCAGTTGTGCCGTAGCGCAGGGGTGTGGGGCAGTAACGGCGCTGAAGTTTGCGCCTCAAAATATCCATGACCGCCAAGAACCTGGCACAATTCCCTCGCCGCAGTCCGGCGGACGCCGTTCCGCAGGGCGCGCCGCGCCGTTCCGGCCCGGCGGCGGTCACGGCGGCGGCCAACCCCAGGGATTCCGAAGCTTTGGCGGCGCAATTTCTGCGTTCGCTGCATGTCTTGCTGCGCGCCGTGCAACTCTACCACCAGCACCATCCCCGCTTGATCGAAGGTCTCAAAACCACAGGGCAGGCCCTCGATGACCTCCTGGGCGGCTCGCCCATGATCGGCTTCACGGTGGAGCGCGATGGACTGGCGCTGATGAGCCAAGGCCCCCGGCCGGCGCACTCCATCGCCGACCGTCGCGGCGAGCTGAAAGCGCTGGCCGATACCTTCCGCCGCGCCAGCATCCGCTCCCTTACATTCGTGCCTCGCACCCGGCTGGACGAACTGCTGCAGTTTGCGCGCGCCGTCGACGAAGCCTGTCGCGCCGGGCAAAGTCCTACGCGCACGGATTGGCCTACACGCCTGCGGGAACATCGCATCGGCGAAATTCGCGTCAATGAAGCGCCTACCAGCCCAGGCGATCCGCTGCATTTCGGCAGCCTGCTCGAAGCGCTGCTGGGCGCCGGAGGCCAGACCGGCGCGACCGCCGATGTGGTGGTCCGCGCCGCGCCGGAACAGTTTCGCGCGGGGTTGCGGGCCTTATGGGCCTCGGCCGGGAGGCTGGAGCACGTGCGCGCGGAAGCGCCGCAGGAAGCCGCGTTTGCGATCCGGGCGGAGTTCGCCACAGCCGATGAGCTGCTTCGCGCGCTGGTGTTGCGGGCCACCGCGATCGAATCGCCTCGCCAAGGCGACTCGCTGGGCACTTACCTGGCGCGCGCGGCAGACGCGCTGAGCGTCGACTGGGCGCGCGGGGAGTATTCCGCGGCGCGGCTGCGGCCGGCGGAAGTGCGCTTGATGCTTGCGCAACTGCGCGGCGAGCGAGCCCGCAGCGGCGAAAGTCCCGAGGAGAGCGATTTAGCGCTGGAGGCGCTGGTGGAGCGCTTCTGGAGAGCTTTGCCGGCGCGGGAGAGAGCGCGGCTGCTTTCCAGCCAGGACGGCTGGTGCCTGCCGGTCGCGGTGTTCCGCGATTATTTGCAAGGACTGATTGCCGCGGCGGAAAACCGGCGAGCGGAAGCTTCGCGCCGCGAAGCGCGCCGGGCTCTGGCCGATTATGCGCGGGGCCTGGAGTCGGAAGAAGAAAAGGCCCGGCGAGCCGTGGCCGCCGGGCTGCTGGAGATGAAAGACGCGCTGGAGCGCGTCTGGCCGTGTCCGCAGCTTGCCGGCTTGAGCAAGCGCGTGATCGGGGCGCTGCAGCGGGAAGTTTCTCCGGGCATCGCCAACCTGCTCGAGGAACTGACCGGCACGCTATCGAAGATGGCCCTGGCGCGCGGCGAGTGCGCAGAACTCGAAGCGATGCTGAAGGAGATCGATAATCCCCCGGCTGAATCGGACGATCTGCGCCTCGCATCTCTGGCGCGCAAGATCGTCGCTTCGGAAGAGTGGTTGCTGCTGGTGGATCTGGCTCTCGCGAACCGTGCGCTCGATCCGGCGCTGCCTCGCCTTTTGCGGCGCGATCCGGAGAGGCTGCTGGAGCGCTTGCGCCTTCTTTTGACCTCTTCGGCGGGGTCGAGCTCCCTGCCGGCCATGGCGCGCCTGGTGCGCGCCACGGGCGAGCCTGTGCTGGGCGCGCTCGAAACACATCTGCTGGAGCCGCGGCGCCTGCGCGTGGCCACCGCTATCAAGCTCCTGTCCGCCGCGGACCCCGCGCGGCTGATCGCGGCGTTGCCGCGGTCGTTTTCGAGCTGGGATTGGAGCCTGCAAGACCTAGCGGTAACGGAACTGGCGCGCCAATCTGTTCCGGCGTTTCGCCTGCAAGTGGCACAAACGTTTCTCGGAATCCTCCGCGAAGCGCATCTCCTCGTCATGCCGGGAATGATCGATCAGATCGGGCTTTACGGCGACGCCGCAGCCGTCGAGCGGCTCATGGAGATCGCCACCGGCGAGGTCGAGAGGCTGAGCGACGTCTTCATCCGCATCAAAACCATCGAAGCGCTGGGCAGAATGAAGGCGGCCAGCGCCGCGCCGCTGCTGCGCAACCTGGTGCGCAATCGCTCCGGGCTCACCTACGTGGAGCCGGCCGGGCTGCGTTCCGCCGCCGAGGAAGCTCTGGCGCTGATCGAAGACCGCGCGGGATCGCTGAGCCTGCGCACCGGCCCCAGAACGCCGACGGGTACGACGACTCCCTTTGCACAGCCTCGCCGCTATCTCCGCATCGTTTTGGACGATCCGCTGGAAGCGAAGTTGGAGGGCCCGCGCGCTCAGGCGGCCCGGGTGCGATCGATTGCCTTAGGCGGAGCGCTCCTCGAGAGTTCCGCGCCCTTTAGCGTGGGCGAATCCCTGCGCATGGAGATTCACGCCGGATTCGACAAGATCCGCGCCACGGCCGTGGTGCGCAGCGTCAGCGGCAAAGGCTGTGGAGTCGAGTTTGTGCATATGAGCCAGGAAGACCGCGAAAAGTTGCGCCGCCGCATCAACAAGCTGATCGATTAGCTCCGCCTGGGTAGCCCCGCCCGATTGGGTCTCCGTCGTTCCTCATCGGAATCACTTTTTCGGTTTTGCCGCATAGTCCGCCGGCCCGATTCGCGATACAGTAACAAGCCATGATGGGATGGATCGTAGCCGCGGCAATCGCGGTGGTTGGCGGCCTGGCAATTTTTGCGGCGGTGAAATCGCGGCGGCCGGACGCCGCACAAGCCGAGGAACTTCGCAAAGAGATGCAGTCGCTTCTGGCGGCGCAAACGCAGGCCACTTCGGCGCAGATCGGCCAAATGGCGCAATCGCTCACAGCACAGATGGGGCAAGTGACGCAGCAGGTGCAGAGCGGCATGGCCTCGGTGGGAACGATAACCAGCAGCGCGCAGAAGGCCGTCTCCGAGCGCCTCGAAGCTTCCACGAAAATGCTCTCCACGCTGCACCAGCAGATCGGCGAAATGCAGCAGGCCGGCGTGGAGCTTTCCAGCGCGGCCAAGCAGATCGAAACCGTGCTGGGCGGCGCAAAGACGCGCGGCACGCTGGGCGAAATCGCGCTGGACCGCATTCTGGCGGATACGCTGCCGCGCGCCAGCTATGAGACGCAATTCCGGTTTTCGACCGGAGAGATCGTCGACGCCATCGTGAAGCTTAACGACAAGGTTCTGCCCATCGATTCCAAGTTTCCGCTGGACGGCTATCGCCGGCTGCTCGAACTCGGCGAGGAAGCCCGTAAGGAGTTTGCGCAGGCGGTGCGCGGCCATGCCGACGCCATCGCCAAGAAATATATTCTTCCCGGCGAAGATACGCTCGATATCGCGCTGATGTTCGTGCCCTCGGAAGGCGTTTATTACGAGCTGCTGCGCTCGGTGGACGGGAAAGGCGTGCCGGTCGACGAATATTGCCGCACACGCTGCGTCGTGCCGGTTTCGCCCAGCACGCTTTTCGCATATTTGAAGATTATTTTTCTTGGGCTGAAGGGGATGCAGATCGAGGAAAACGCCAAGCGATTGCAGGCGAACATCTCCGGCCTGAGCAAACAGATGGAGAATTTCAGCGAGATTTACGACAGGCTGGGCACGCATCTGCGCAACGCGCAACAGAGCTATACCGATGCCGACCGCAAGCTGGATCGCGCGCAGGCGTCGCTCGAACAGTTAGCGCAAGGCGCGCCGGCAGAGAAGGTGCTGGAATCAGCGGGGTAAAGCGAAAAGCAGATTCCTCGTCGCAAACGGCGCTTCTCGGAATGACACCATCTTTTCTTCTTCCCTGCATGAGAATATGACGCTGATGTCCGAAATGGCGGGATAGCAACGCTAGCCCGGGGGCCAGTGGAAGTCGCGGCCGCCCAGCAGATGAAAGTGCAAGTGCCAAACCGTTTGGCCCGCGCCGCGGCCGTTATTCACGACCACCCGATACCCTGACCCCAGCTTGCGTTCCGCGGCCAGCTTCGCGGCCACGAGCAGCGCGCGCCCGAGAAGCGGGCCGTCCTGCTCCTCGGCGTCGCCCAGCTTCTCGAGATGCTTGCGCGAACAGATCAGGATGTGCGTGGGCGCTTGCGGCGCGATGTCTTCAAAGGCAAAAAGGTCCGCGTCTTCATAAACGAGCTTTGCGGGCACTTCGTGTTTGCTGATCTTGCAAAAGATGCAGTCGGTCATCTTCGTCACCTAATTACCAACGTTTCTGCCGTCATTGCAGGCCATCCAGCCTGACTACAAACGTATTGCGGAAACCGCGCTCGCGCTCGAGCTCCGCGGCTAAGCGCTCCGCCGCCTGCTCGGTACCGAGGCGCCCCACGCGCACGCGGTACAAGCGTCCCGCAGGCGCCTCGTAATTCTGCACGAAAACGGGGTAGCGGCGGCTCAGATCCTTGCGCAAACGGTCGGCATTGCCGCGCTGCTGAAAAGCGCCCACTTGAACAGAAAAGTCGCCCGCGAGCGGCGCCGGGCTGGAGACAAGCTCGAGACGCACCGGCGCGATGCCGGTTCCCACCATATCGATGGCGCGAGCCGCGGCCAGGGACAAGTCGATGAGCCGGCCGCGGACAAAGGGGCCGCGATCGATGACGCGCACCTCGGTATGCTTGCCGTTATTCAGATTGGTCACGCGCACCACGCTTCCGAACGGCAGGGTGCGGTGCGCGGCGACGAATTTGTTCATATCGAAAACTTCGCCGCTCGACGATTGCCTCCCGTGAAAGGGGATGCCATACCAGGAGGCCACGCCCTGTTCGACGTACGTTCCCGAAGGGACGGGTCGCTCCGGCCCACCACGCGAATTCGGCGCCGGAGGAGCCGGAACACCCGCGGTCGCGGAACGCCTGGGCGCGCAGCCAGCAGCCGCCAAAATCGCAAAAATTGGGAGAAGAAGACGCCAGCGCTGTGGGAGAAAAAACCAAACGCGATTCAGCCGGTCAGCGCGAATCCGGTTTGGGTTCAACTTTCGATTCGAGATCCGCGGCGATCTGAGCGAGCTTATCGGACATGCGCCGGAGGGATTTGGCGGTCTTCAGGCGGGCGGCCGGGGTGATCTTCTTCGCCGCCACTTCGCGCAAGCGTTCGATTTCGTGGTCCAGTTTGCGGCCGAAATCCTCAAAGGTCGTCACGCCGATCCTCGCTCCTAAAAAAGCAGATCCCTCACCCCGCCGAAACGGCCACCTAAACCCCTTAGGCCCGGAGCGGGGTTCGGGATGACGGCGGGTTTTTCGCCACGTTGATCCTCGCTCCCCAGGCCCCTGCTCGCGGGGGCTTCGGGCCTCACATCGCATTTTTGGGTATTATAGACAGTGCTCTCACCCGGTCGCAAGGAGACCATTTGGAACTTCCGGTTCGTTGGCGCTATAAGATCAACCGCTGGCGCGGCCAAATCAGCTCGATGTTTCATTCGCAGCAGCAATCGGCGGCGCGCCCTCGACTGTGCCCGGCCTGCGGAAACCTGGTGGGCTCAACGGCCAAACGCTGCCATCAATGCGGCGCGAGCCTGACCTTTTCCATGGCTGCCGCCAGCCGCTCGCTGAGCAAGCTCCTGCCGCAGACCGCTCCGGTGAGCTACGGAATCCTCGGCCTTTGCTGCGTTCTTTACGGCGTAAGCCTGCTCGCGACCATAAAAAGCACCGGCTTCGAGGCGCCCAGCGGAGGACTGGGAGCGCTGTTTGGATTGGGGGGAATCAGCGGGCAAGTTCTGTATCGCATGGGCCTTTCCGGCCCGTTCGATTTCGAGCAGCCCTGGCGGTTGATCACCGCCATTTTCCTGCACGGCAGCCTGCTGCACATCGGCTTCAATATGTGGGTGCTGATGGACCTGGGACCGACGATCGAGGAGATGTACGGCTCGGCTCGGTTTCTCTTCATCTTCATTGCCACGGGCGTTTCCGGCTACGTGCTGAGCGCGGTTACAGGACATCCAAGCGTGGGCGCTTCGGGTTCGCTGCTCGGTCTGATCGGCGTCTTGCTGGCGCTCACCATGGGAAGCCACAACATCGGCATGCGCATGCTGCGCAGCCAATTACTCTACTGGCTTGTCTATATCGCGGTGCTGGGGCTGCTCATGCCCGGCATCGATAACTACGCGCACATCGGCGGCTTCGTCTCCGGGTTCATACTCGGCAAGATCATGTCCGACCGCCAGCCTGCCGACCCGGACGACCGCCGCCGCGCCTGGGCGCTGGGATGGACCGCCGGGCTGGCCGTTGTGGCCAGCTTCGCCTTCATGCTGTTCAACTATTTCCACTCGGCCATCGGCCTGGGCTGAGTCGGAAAGCGGAAACTGCAGATTCTCCGGATGCGGCGTCCGTGGGACGCCACCGGAGTCCACAGACCGGGACCTCGTCGCACAAACCGCTCCTCGGAATGACAACTTCGGCGTTTTCCTAATTTATGGACCGCCGCCGAGGGCTGGCGCGCGCTAGGCCGCCGAGCCCTCTGGCTCAAGTGCCGCGCGACCACCACGCTGTAATGAAATCCGGAAAAAACCGTGAACCCGGCGACGAGATAAACCAGAATTTGCCGCGACACGATGAACAAGGGCCAATGAAACACGGCCGCAGCCAGCACCGTGAAAACCAGGAAGATTTGCAGCGTGGTGGTGATCTTGCCGTAGATCGAGGGCGGAAAGGCCCGGTAGCCCGCGGTGAGCAGAATCACGGCGGCCGTGGTGAGGATCAGGACGTCGCGGCCGAGCACCAAGATGGTCAGCCACCAGCGGATCTGCCCCTCGAGCGCCAGGACCACGAAAGAAGAGGAGAGCAGCAGCTTATCGGCGATGGGATCGAGATAGGCGCCCAGGCCGTTTTCTGGTTGAGCGAGCGCGCCAGCAACCCATCCAAGCCGTCGGTGAGCGCCGCAAAAATCAGGATCCCCAGCGCCCAGGCATAGCGCCGGTAAAAAACCAAAATGATGAAGAGCGGCAGGAAGCCCAGGCGCAGGAACGTGAGCTGGTTCGGAACCGTGAAAATGCGATTGGCCATGATTGGGAGTTTCGGAAGCGGTCAGGCGAACAGCGCGAGATAATCCTTCAGCGAACGGCCCACCTTGTGCTCGAATAGATCGGCAAGCGAAGGGATCGAGCCGCTGGGTTCGTCGAGCGAAATCCTCTCCACGCGCTGCATGGGGAAAAACAGCGTGGGCAAGCCGACGCGGTCCCCTTCCGGATGCAGGACCTGGTGCACGAAATCGTCGAAGGAGTTCAGGTCGATGCCGCGGAGCGTGATGCCCGCCGTGTTCAGGGACGACCAGCTCGCCCCAGACTTTCTCGCGCGGCGTGTGCAGGCTGACGATCACGATCGAGTGCAGATCCAAGACGTCCCTCTCCTGTGTCAATTTAAGGCGCGACGGCTTTCAGGTCGATGACTTTCAAATCCGGGGCCACGCGCAGCCGCGGCTTCGGTGAGCTTCTGCACCGCCTCGGGCGTCGACGCCTGCCGCAACTTCGCGCAGCACCAGCCCCTCGGGCGTGACCTCGATGACGGCCAGTTCGGTGACGATCAGATCCACGACCTCCACGCCGGTGAGCGGCAGATTGCATTTGCGCAGAATTTTGGGCTGGCCGTCCTTGGTGGCGTGCTCCATGGCCACGATCACGCGCCGCGCGCCGGCCACCAGATCCATGGCTCCGCCCATGCCCTTGAGCATCTTTCCCGGGAATGGCCCAGTTGGCGAGGTTGCCCTTTTCGTCCACCTGCAGCGCGCCGAGCACCGTCAGATCCACGTGGCCGCCGCGAATCATGGCGAACGAATCGGCGCTGGAAAAATAGCAGGTGCCGGGAATCTCGGTCACCGTCTCCTTGCCCGCGTTGACCAGGTCGGGATCTTCCTCGCCCTCGAACGGAAACGGACCGACGCCGAGCATGCCGTTTTCCGATTGCAGCACCACTTCCATGCCCGCGGGAATGTAGTTGGCGACCAGCGTGGGCGTGCCGATGCCGAGATTGACGTAGTAGCCGTCGCGCAGCTCCTGCGCCACGCGCCGCGCGATGAATTCCCGCTTGTCCATTTCACTGGCCGGCATCTGCTCTGTTGGACTCCATTGCGGCTTCAGCTCGCTGTCACACGCGCTGCTGGCGCACGGTCCTCTTCTCGATGCGCTTCTCGTAGTGCTGCGCCCTGAAAGATGGCGTCCACGAAAATGCCCGGCGTGTGCACCTGGTCCGGGGGAATCTCGCCGAGCTCCACCAGGTGCTCGACTTCGGCGATCACGTAGTCGGCCGCCGTGGCCATCACGGGATTGAAATTTCGCGCCGTCTTGCGATACACAGATTGCCCCAGCGGTCGCCCTTCCAGGCCTTGATGAAGGCGAAGTCGCCGCGCAGCGCCTTCTCCAGCACGTACATGCGCCCGCCGAATTCGCGCGTCTCTTTGCCCTCGGCCACCATCGTGCCGTAGCCAGTGGGCGTGTAAAACGCCGGAATGCCCGCGCCGCCGGCGCGCATGCGCTCGGCCAGCGTGCCCTGCGGATTCAGCTCGACTTCGATTTCGCCGCTGCAGCACCTGCTGCTCGAACAGCTTGTTTTCGCCGCACGTAGGTGGCGATCATCTTGCGAACCTGGCGCGTCTCGCAGCAGCAGCCCGATGCCGAAATCGCGAATGCCGGCGTTATTGGAGACTACGGTGAGATTCTTCGTGCCGGCGCGGCGCACGCGCGGCGATCAGGTTTTCGGGAATGCCGCAGAGGCCGAAGCCGCCCATCAGGATGGTGGCGCCGTCGCGCAAGCGCTCGCATGGCCGCGTCGGCGTTGGCTACTCGTTTGTCCATTGGTCGGTATCCATTGCTCGGCGACGCATCTGACGCGCGCTCCGTAAAAGATGACCTCGTGCCGCCGAGATAACAGTTTACTGCAAATCGCGCAGAATTTTGTAGACCTCGTTGGCGGCGGCAAATTCCTCTTCCAGTTCGCGCTGGCGCAGATTGGCGCGCAGATGCTCGATCGCCTGCGACGAGGCGGTCGAGCGCGGCGTCGAGATTGTCCGTGTTGGTCAGCACGATGTCGCGCCAGACGGCATAGGGGCTGCCGGCCAGGCGCAGGGCGTCGCGCAAGCCGCGGCCCGCGAGCGTGAGCGGCAAGCCGGTCTGGTCGGTGGCCTCGTGCGCGACGCCGGCCAGCGCCACGGCCAGCAATTGCGGCAAGTGCGAAACGATCGCGGCGGCGCGGTCGTGCGTGGCGGCGTCCATCCAGATCGGCCGCGCGCCGATGGCCTCGAGCAGGCGCACGAAATTCGCGATGCGCGCGTCGGACTGCTGGATCGCTCGATGTCTCGCCGCGGCGCGTCGTCTGCGCTGCCCCGATCAGCGCATATTTCGCGCCGCGAAACAGGCGGCATCCGCGGCGTCGAGGCCGGAAACTTCGCTGCCGGCCATGGGATGGCCGCCGAGAAAACGCGCGCCGCCGGGAAAACATGCTTCTCGGCGGCCGCGCAGACGGCGCGCTTGGTGCTGGCGGCGTCGGTGACCAGCGCCCGCGGCGCCGCGTGGCGCGCGATTTCCGGCAGGCGCTCGATGGTCAGCCCGACGGGCAGCGCGACGTAGACCAGGTCCGCGCCGGCCAGCGCTTCGCGCAAGCTCGGCATGCGCTTCATCCACCACGCCCAGCGCCAGGGCGCGTTCGAGCACGTCGGGCTTGTCCCAGCCGACGAAGCGCGCGCCGGCGCAGTGCCGGCCGCGCGGCCAGGGCGAACGAGCCGCCGATAGGCCGGTGCCCAACACCGCAACGCGAGAGAACGGCGCGGGCCATCGTTCAGGCCAGGCGGCGGCCGACCGCGGGCGCGATCATGCGCAACTGGGCCATCAACTGCTCGAATTGGTCGAAGTAAAGCGATTGCGCGCCGTCGGAAAGCGCGTGCTCGGGATCGTTGTGAACTTCGAGGAGCAAGCCATCGGCGCCCGCGGCAACCGCCGCGCGCGCCATGGGCGGAACTTTATCGCGGCGGCCGGTGCCGTGCGAAGGATCGGCGACGATCGGCAGATGCGACAGCTTCTTGATCACGGGGATCGCGGCGATGTCCAGCGTGTTGCGCGTGTACGGTCTCGAAGGTGCGGATGCCGCGCTCGCAGAGGATCACGTTGTAGTTGCCGCCGGACATGATGTATTCGGCGCTGAGCAGCAACTCCTCGATGGTGGCCGACATGCCGCGCTTCAGCAGCACGGGCTTGTTGACCGCGCCCAGCGCGCGCAGCAGATGATAGTTCTGCATGTTGCGCGCGCCCACTTGCAGAATATCCACGTACGGCAGCATCAGCGGCGATCTGCGAGGGGTCCATGACCTCGCTGACCACGAGCAGGCCGTGCTTGTCGGCGGCCTGGCGCAGCAGACGCAGGCCCTGCTCGCCCAGGCCCTGAAAGGAGTAGGGCGAGCTGCGCGGCTTGAAAGCGCCGCCGCGCAGAAGCCGCGCGCCCAGCTTGCGCCACGCGCTCGGCGATCAGATTCGATCTGCTCGGCGGATTCCACCGCGCAGGGCCCCGCGGCGACGACCACTTCGGGCCCGCCGATGCGCACGCCGTTGGGCAACTCGACGACGGTGCCTTCGGGCCGAAACGCGCGGCTGGCCAGCTTGTAGGGCTGCGTGATGCGCACGACTTCGCGCACGCCCGGCAGCAATTCGATATCGCGCGTATCGAAATCGGGCCGCACGCCGACCGCGCCCAGCACCGTCTGCGACGCGCCGGTGGAGCGGTGGATGTCGAAGCCGAGCGCCGACCAGGCGGTCGATCACGTGCTGGATCTGCTCTTCGCTCGCTCTCGGCTTGCATCACTACAACCATGGATTTCGCTCGTCTCCTTCGGCGTTGCGCGACGCCAGGCTCAGCTTCCGGCGCTGCCGCTGTCCGGTTCCGTCGCTCGTCGTGCATCACCGTGCGCTCCACCGACCGCGCTTCGTCCAGAATGCGCTCGAACAGCCGCCGGATGGCGGCTTCGCTGAGCGGGCCGCGGTTGGCGCGCTCCGCCGCCGCGAGGACTTGCCGCTCGCGGTCGGGCTGGTAGAGCGGCGTGCCATCGACCTTCTTCAGCTGGCCGATCTCCAGAACGCAGTGCGAGCGTTCGTTCAGCAGCTCGACCAGCTTGCGGTCGATCTCGTCGATTTTGCGACGCCAATCTTCGACGCTCATGCGCCCGGCTCCCGCCGGCTCATTCCCGTGCAAGCCGGCCTGTTTGAGCGATCGCACCCGCGCGGCCACCGCCGTCGCCGCGGCTTCCGAGCGTCGGGGCTTGCTCGATCTCCTGCACCAGCGCCGAGCCTACCACGGCGGCGTCGGCCAGCCCGCCGAGAACGGAGACTTGTCCCGGCAGCGAAATGCCGAAGCCCACCGCGATGGGCAGCGCGGTGACGCGCGCGCACGCGGCGCACCAGCGCCGGCAAATCCTCCGGCAGCGAGTCTTTCGCGCCGGTCACGCCGGTCCGCGAGATCACGTAGAGAAAGCCGCTGGTGCACTTCGGCGATGCGCGCCAGGCGCTCGTCGGGCGAAGTCGGCGCGGCCAGAAAAATCGTGTCGAGGCCGTGCGCCGTGCACGATGCGGCGATAATCGCCGGCTTCCTCGGGCGTGAGATCGGTGATCAGCACGCCATCGGCGCCGGCCGTCGGCCGCGCGCTCGGCGAAGCGCTCCAGCCCCATCTGCAGCACGGGATTGTAGTAGCTGAAGAGCACCAGCGCCACGTCGCTCTTGCGGCGGATCGACGCAACCAGATCGAGCACGCCTGCGAGCGTGGTGCCCGCGCGCAGGGCGCGTTCGCTCGAGCGCTGAATCGCGGGGCCGTCGGCGACCGGATCGCTGAACGGCACGCCCAGCTCGATCACGTCCGCGCCGGCTTCGGCCAGCGCCAGCACAAGCGATTCGCGTGGCCGCGAGCGAGGGATCGCCGGCGCGTGATAAAGGCCACCAGGCCCATCTCGCCCGTCGCGCCGAAGTTCCTCAAAGCGCCGCGCGATGCGCGTGGTCGCCGGAGTCTTCGGGAGTAGCCGTGGAGTTCATGCGGCTTCCGAGGTAGCGCGCCAGGATTTCCATGTCCTTGTCGCCGCGTCCGGAAAGATTGAAGATCACGAGTTCGTCGCGACGCATGCGCGGCGCGCGCGCGATCAGCTCGGCCAGCGCGTGCGCGCTTTCGAGCGCGGGAATGATGCCCTCGAGGCGCGCCAGCGTGCGCGCGGCGTCGAGCGCGGCTTCGTCGCTCACCGCCGTGTATTCGGCGCGGTGCTGCTCGGCGAGCATGGCATGCTCGGGCCCGACCGCGGGATAGTCCAGGCCCGCGGAAACCGAATGCGTGGTGGCGATCTGCCCGTCGTCGGTCTGCAAAACGTAGGTGTAGGTGCCCTGCAGCACGCCGGGGCGCGCGCCCGCAAAACCCATCGGCTGCGGCGAGGCGCGCGGCGTGCTCGCCGAGACGTGTGCCCGCGGCCGCCGGCTTCCACGCCCAGCATTTTCACGCCGGCGTCTCCCAGGAACGCGTAGAAGAGGCCGATGGCGTTCGAGCCGCCGCCCACGCAGGCGACCAGCAGGTCCGGCAGGCGGCCTTCGGCTTCCAGAATTTGCGCGCGCGCCTCTTCGCCGATCACCTTGTGAAAATCGCGCACCATCTGCGGATAGGGATGCGCGCCGAGCACCGAGCCGAGCAGATAGTGCGTGGTGCGCACGTTGGTGACCCAATCGCGCATGGCTTCGTTGATGGCGTCCTTCAGCGTGCGGCTGCCGGAATTCGACGCCGACCACTTCCGCGCCCAGCAAGCGCATGCGCGAAACGTTGAGCCGCTGCCGCTCCATGTCTTCCGTGCCCATGTAAACGACGCACTCCAGGCCGAAGCGCGCCGCCACGGTGGCCGTGGCCACGCCGTGCTGGCCCGCGCCGGTCTCGGCGATGACGCGGCGCTTGCCCATGCGCACCGCGAGCAGCGCCTGGCCGAGGCAGTTGTTGATCTTGTGCGCGCCGGTGTGCAGCAGGTCTTCGCGCTTGATGTAAATGCGCGGGCCGCCGAGATGTTCGCGTCAGGCGCGCGGCAAATTGCAGCGGCGTGGGCCGGCCGGCGAAATTCCGCAGCAGCTAATCCAGTTCGCGCGCGAAACTGCGCGTCGGCGCGCGCGGCGGCGTAGGCGCGCTCGAGTTCTTCGAGCGGCGCCACCAGCGTTTCCGGAACGTAGCGCCCGCCGTAGGCGCCGAAGCGCCCGCGAACATCAGGCCAGGTTTGCGTTGCCGTGCGTCATGATTCGTTCTTCCTCGCTTCGACGGCTCGCCAGCGATGCGGTTGGCGGCTTCGACTTCGCGCATCAGCTCGCGCATCGCGCGCGGGATCCTTTTTTCCCGGGCGCGACTCCACGCCGCTGGCGACGTCCACGGCGAACGGCCGCGCTTCGGCAATGGCCTGCGCGACGTTGTCCGGCGTGATGCCGCCCGCCAGAATCACGCGCCCATAGCGATTGGCCTGCGCGCGCCAGCGCGCCAATCCGCCGTCGCGCCCGTGCCGCCGTGCAGGCCCTCGCGAAAGCCGTCGAGCAGAAATGCCGACGCCGCGCCGTAGCTTCGCCAGAGTCGCCAGGCGAAAGCCCGGCCGCACCGCGAACGCCTTGATCACGCGAAACGCTCCGCCAGTTCGCGCGCCTCGCTCCGGCGGCTCATCGCCGTGAAGCTGCACGGCGTCCAGGCGCAGCGCCCGCGCCAGCGCCGCCACCACTTCCGCGGGCCAGTCCACGAACACGCCCACCGCGGTCACCAATCGGCGGCAGCCGCCGGATGATCTCCCACGCCGCCGCCGGGCTCACCGAGCGCGGGCTCGGCGGATAAAAATTAAATCCCAGCGCGTCGGCGCCCAAATCCACGGCCAGCCTGGCGTCCGCCCAATTGGTGACGCCGCAAATTTTAACGCGAACGATCGCAGCACTCTCGCGGCACGGCGTCATCGATCGCACGCCGCTCGAGCAGGCGCCGCAAGCGCCGCGCCGGGATCGGCTTCGCGCATCAAGCTGCTCGCCGATCAGAAAGGCGTCGAATCCGGCGGCGCGCAACCGCGCCAGATCCTCCGCCGAGCGCAGTCCCGATTCGCTCACGGCGATGCAGTCGTCGGGAATCGCGTCGATCAGCTCGAAGCGAAGTCTCCACGCGCACCTCGAGCGTGTGCAGGTCGCGATTGTTCACGCCGACGATGCGCGCGCCCGCCGCGAGCGCGCGCGTCGAGTTCCGCCGCCGTGTGCACTTCGACCAGCGGCTCCATGCCCAGTTCGCGCCCCAGCGCCAGCAGCGCCGCCAGCGTCGTCCGGCGCGAGCGCCGCCACAATCAGCAGGAACGAATCGGCGTTGGCCGCGCGCGCCTCCCACACCTGCCACGGCTCCACGATGAAATCCTTGCGCAGCACCGGCAGCGCCGTCGCCGCGCGCGCGTCGCGCAGATGCGCCAGCGCGCCCTGAAAATTCTCCTCTTCGGTGAGCACCGAAAGCGCCGCCGCGCCGGCCTGCTCGAAGCCGCGCGCCAGCGACACCGGATCGAACGTCCTCCCGCAGCAGGCCCGCCGAAGGCGAAGCCTTCTTCAGTTCGGCGATCACGTTGATCGGTCGCGGCAGAGCGCCCCGGCAAAATCGCGCGGCGGATCGGCCTTCTTCGCCGCGATGCGCAGCACCGTCTCCGGCACAATGCGCTGCCGGCGCGCCACTTCGGCGCGGCGCGCCTCGACGATGCGGCTCAGCACCGTACCCGGCTTGGTTTCGGCGATGGACACGCAGCTCCGCTCCGGCGCCTTCGGCGCAGCTAAGGGTAAACCAAGAATGCTATGCCCCGCCTTGCGCGATGTCAATTTGCCGGGCCGCATGGCCCAGCGAGCTGGCCAAGCTAGATGACCAGGCCAATTGAGGCTATTGAACGATCATCCTGGCGAATAAACATATATCTTGACACGACATATACGAGGATTGTAAGTTAGGGGCAGCCAAAGACCACTGGATCCGCCTCCGCGGGCAAGACCCTTCTTCCCACTCGATCTCCCGCGGAGGCGGTCTCTTTTTGCGCCCCTTTTTCCCCCGCGCTACAATCGCATCATCGTGCTAAAAGTGAAGCGGATCTACGAAGCCCCCGCGCCCTCCGACGGCTACCGTATTCTGGTCGACCGCGTCTGGCCCCGCGGCGTCTCCAAAGAACGCGCGGCGATTGCCCTGTGGCTGAAGGAGATCGCCCCCTCGACGGAGCTGCGCAAATGGTTCGGTCACGATCCTGAGCGCTGGCCCGAATTCCAGAAGCGGTATCGCCGGGAGCTGCGGACCAAAATCGATCTGGCGGACAGAATCCGGCAGCTCGAAAAGGAACACCACGTGGTGACGCTGCTCTTCGGGGCCCGTGACGAAGAGCACAATCAGGCCGTCGTCTTGCGCGATTTTCTCGCTCCGCGCAAGCGCAGGAAGGGCGCGTGAGCGCAGCCGACCGCGGCGGCTCGCCTGAAGAACGCCTCGCGCGGGTCGAGCAAACCGTCATCGCCTGCCGCAAATGCCCGCGCCTGGTGCACTATCGCGAGGAGGTGGCGCGCACCAAGCGCCGCGCCTATCGCGACTGGACCTACTGGGGCCGGCCGGTGCCGGGCTTCGGCGACGCGCGCGCCAAGCTGCTGATCATCGGCCTGGCGCCCGCCGCGCACGGCGCCAATCGCACCGGGCGCATGTTCACCGGCGACCGCTCCGGCGATTTTCTCTACGCGCAGCTCTACCGCGCGGGCTTCGCCAGCCAGCCCACTTCGACGCGGCGCGACGACGGGCTCGAGCTGCGCAACGCCTATATTTCCGCCGCCGCGCGCTGCGCGCCGCCCGACAACAAGCCGCTGCCCGCGGAGCTGCGCAATTGCGCCGGCTATCTCGAAGAGGAGACTGCGATCTGCTGCGGCCGCGCGCCGTTCTGGCGCTGGGCGCGATCGCGTTTCGACGCCTACTTGCGCCTGCTGGTGCGGCGCGGCGACATCTGCCTCGCGCGCGCCTTACGACTTCGCCCATGGCGCCGAATTCGCGCTGCCCGGCGGCCTGCCGCGTCTTTTCGCCTGCTATCATCCCAGCCAGCAGAACACGCAGACCGGCCGCCTGACGCCGGCGATGTTCGCGGCGTCCTGCGCCGCATCCGGCGCGTGCTCGAAGCGCAAATAAAAAGCGCGCATCGATCTGGTAGTATTCCTTCATGGCCGGATGATAGTATCGCCATGCCGAAAAATTGACCATCGGGCCTGGTGCAGCGGAAATGCTCGACCGATCCCGCGGAAAACCTCGCACGGCACCATCGAGCGCCATCCGCGAAGCCGCCAGGCGCGGCGCGCAGATCGTCTGCCTCGAGGAGCTTTTCCGCTCGCAATATTTCTGCCGCGAGGAAAATCACGATCTCTTCGATCTGGCCGAGCCGATTCCCGGCCCCTCGCACCGAAGCGCTGGGCAAGCTCGCGCGCCGAGCTCGAGCGTGGTCATCGTCGCTTCGCTCTTCGAGCGCCGCGCCGCCGGGCTTTATCACAACACCGCGGCCGTGCTCGACGCCGACGGCTCGCTGCTGGGCATCTACCGCAAGATGCACATCCCCGACGATCCGCTCTACTACGAGAAATTTTATTTCACGCCGGGCGATCTGGGCTTCCCCAATTTCGACACGCGCTACGGCCGCATCGGCGTGCTGGTCTGCTGGGACCAGTGGTATCCCGAAGGCGCGCGGCTTGCCAGCCTGCGCGGCGCGAACATTCTTTTTTATCCCACGGCCATCGGCTGGCATCCCGCCGAAAAAGCGGAGTACGGCGCCGCGCAGCTCGACGCCTGGCGCACCATCCAGCGCTCCCACGCCATCGCCAACGGCATTTTCGTCGCCGCCGTGAACCGCGTGGGCTTCGAGGGCCCGGCCGACAAGCGGCATCGAATTCTGGGGCTCCTCGTTCGTCGCCGATCCCTTCGGGCAAGTTGATCGCGCGAAGCTTCCACCGACAAAGAAGAGACCCTGATCGTCGAATGCGATCTGCGCCGCATGGAGGAGGTCCGCCGCAACTGGCCCTTCCTGCGCGACCGCCGCACCGACGCCTACGCGCCGCTGCTCGAGCGATGGCTCGATTGAAGTCCGCCGCAAAACTCCTTGAAACCGCGTCTCCGAGCGCGGACGCGCCGAAGAACGTCAGCCGACGCGCCGAAGCGCGAATTCGCCGACCGCGTCGGCTACCGCATGCCCGCCGAGTGGGAGCCGCACGAAGCCACCTGGCTCGCCTGGCCGCACGAACGCACCGACTGGCCCGGCAAATTCGCGCCCATTCCCTGGGTCTATGCCGACATCGTGCGGCATCTCGCGCGCGTCGAGCGCGTGCGCATCCTGGTGCAGGACCGCGCCGAAGAGCGCGCGGCGCGGCGCATTCTGCAAAAGAGCGGCGCGGACTTGAGCGCCGTGGATTTTTTCGTCGTGCCCACCAATCGCGGCTGGACCCGCGATTTCGGCCCGATCTTTATTAAGAAATTGCGACGCCGCTGGAGCCGCTGCGGGCGCGGCGTGGCCGCTCACCAACTGGCGCTTCAACGCCTGGGCCAAGTACGACGACTGGCAAAAGGACAATGCGGCCACGAGCCGCATTCATGCCCAAGCTGAAGCTACCCGTCTGGGAGCCGCAGTATCGCGGCCGCCGCGTGGTGCTGGAAGGCGGCAGCATCGACGTCAACGGCCTGGGCACGCTGCTCACCACCGAAGAGTGCCTGCTGAGCGAAGTGCAGGCGCGCAATCCCGGCTTCCAGCGCGCGGATTGCGAAGCGATTTTCCGCGAATATCTCGGCGCGACCAACGTTCTCTGGCTCGGGCAGCGGCATCGCCGGCGACGACACGCACGGCCACGTGGACGACCTGGCGCGCTTCGTGAATCCCGACGACCGTGGTCACGGTCGTCGAAGCCAGACCGCTCCGACGCCAATTACGAGCCGCTGCAGGAGAATCTCGCGCGCCTGCGCGAGATGAAGGACCAGGACGGCCGCCCGCTGCGCGTCGAAACCCTGCCCATGCCCGAGCCGGTCTACTTCGATGGCCAGCGGCTGCCCGCGAGCTACGCCAACTTCTACATCGCCAACCAACTCGTGCTGGTGCCCACGTTCAGCGATCCGAACGACCGCGTCGCGCTCAATACTCTCGCCGCACTTTTTCCCGGCCGCGAAGTGGTCGGCATCGCCTGCCGCGATCTGGTCCTCGGCCTGGGCACGCTCCACTGCATGACCCAGCAGCAGCCTGCATAATTGCGGTTACCGCTGGTGCGACTTGGCGTAGTCGATGGCGAATTGCTTCAGCGTCGGGCTGTTCATGCCCAGGTCCGTGGCTTCTTTTTCCGCGCGCGGCTCGTCCCAATGATCCACAACCATGCGCTTGATAAACCACATGGTAGCGGCGCGCCCGCCTCCGGCACAGTGAATGAACGCGGGCTCGGTGCCGCTGGTGCTGATGGCCTCGACAAATTTATCCGCCGCGGCGGTACTGGGGTTCGTGGCGTTGAAGGGGATGCTGTAATAGCGCAGGCCTTCGGCTTTGGCGGCCGCGCCCTCGCCTTCGATATTGGCGCCATTCTCGGTGGGTTCACGCAGATTGATGATGGAGACGAAACCCATTTTCTTGATCTGGGGTATCACCTCCGGCTTGATGGCTCCCGAGCACGCCACCACCGTCTCGAGGCGATGGAAATTCGTGATGCCGTCGATATTCTCTTTGGTGACTTCCTGCGCCCGCGCCGGCGCCACAGCTATCCACGAAGCCGCGACCAAACCCACAGCCATCAACCAATGTGACTTCATGCCGCCCTCCTCAGTTCAGTTGAAGCTAGCCCTTTGCCCCCGATCATAACACCGTGGTGCCAGCTATCGGGAGTTGCATTGGCGCGGGCGGGCCATGAGAATGTGGCCATGCCAAACGAGTGTCTACAAGAGCGGGTGAGGGTGGACGGATGAGCACCGAGACGCGCGCCACCGAGATTTGCCGCAACTTCATTAAGGGCCGATGGCTCGAGTCGAGTTCTGGCCAGACGTTTGAGCGGCGCAATCCGGCGAATCGGGACGAGATCGTCAGCATCACGACTCTCTCCACGCGCGAGGAGGTGCGCGAAGCGATCGCCGCGGCCGCGGCGGCGTTCCCCGCGTGGCGCGATACTCCGCCGCCCGTTCGCGGGCAAGTGCTGGCGCGGGCCGCAACACTCATGGAACACCAGAAAGAGGAACTGGCGCGCACGCTGACCCGCGAGGAAGGCAAGACGCTCAAGGATTCGCTGGGCGAAGTGCAGAAAGCCATCAATATCCTCGAGTTTATGTCCGGGGAAGCACGCCGCCTGAGCGGCGAAACCTTGCCCAGCGAGCTGCCCCGGAACTTTGCCTACACGCTGAAGCAGCCTCTCGGCGTGGTCGGCGCCATCACGCCGTGGAATTTTCCGGTTTCCATTCCGGTGTGGAAGCTGGCGCCGGCGCTCGTAGCTGGAAATACCGTGGTCCTCAAGCCGGCCGAACTGACTCCGCTCACCGCCATGCACGTGGTGAGGATTTTCAGCGAAGTGGGCCTGCCCGCCGGCGTGCTGAACCTGGTTCTCGGAGACGGCGAAGAGGTGGGCGACGAACTGGCGCGCCACGCCGCCGTTCGCGCCATTTCGTTCACGGGATCGAATGAAGTGGGCGCGCGCGTCTACGAAGCCGGCGCCCGGACAATGAAGAAGTGCCAATGCGAGATGGGCGGAAAAAACCCGGTCGTGGTCCTCGGCGACGCGGATCTGGGCTTGGCCGTTGAATCCGTGGCGCTCGGCGCATTCGCGTCATCCGGGCAGCGATGCACGGCCACCAGCCGCGTGATCGTGGAAGAGAGCGTGGCGGACCAGTTCGTTGACCGGCTGGTTGCCCGCGCGCAGGAGTTTCGCGCGGGCGATGGGCTCGACCCGAACTCCGATCTGGGGCCGCTAGTGGACGAACGGCAGCTCGAAAGCGTGCTGCACTACGTGGAGATCGGAAAGAACGAAGCGCGGCTGCTCGCGGGCGGAACGCGCCTCAGCGGCGGGGGCCGCGAGCGCGGGTATTTCGTGGCCCCCACCGTTTTCGATCGTGTGAAACCGGACAGCGTCATCGCACAGGAGGAGATTTTCGGGCCGGTGCTCTCCGTGATTCGCGTGCCGGATTTTGCCGAAGCCTTGCGCGTGGCCAATTCCGTGAAGTACGGGTTGGCCAGCGCGATCTACACCAACGACGCTGCCAAGATATTCGAGTTCATCGACCGCATCGAGACGGGCATCACCCACGTCAACTCACCCACCGTGGGCGGCGAGGCCCATGTTCCGTTCGGCGGCATCAAGGGCACGGGCGTAGGCATTCGCGAGATGGGCCGTGTCGCCATCGACTTCTACACGGAGCTGAAGACGGTGTACATCGATTACTCCGGAGGCAAGCGCGAATCGAACGTCTACTGAAAGCGGTCAAAGCAGAGCGGTTACCGCAGAAGTATGCAAAACAAAGAAAGAGGGCGGCGAGGTTATCTCGCCGCCCTCTTCGCCTTGATGATGATTCGACTTAGCTGCCCGCGTTGGCGGTGGTAGCCGTCGGATTCTTCGGCATGCTGACGTATCCCGTGATCTTGTTCTTGCCCACTGAATTGACCACGAACTCATCAGCCTGGTGCGATCCGTGCGGATAGAAGATGACCGGCTCGTCGATCGTGCGGTCCTTCTTCTCGGTGCGAACATCGTCCACGGTCAGCGCGACCGTAAATTTGTTCTTCTTCAGATCCACCCCGCGAAGCTCCACGGTGATGCCGCCCACCTTCTGCGGCTTGTTCTTGCCGTCCACGGTGAATTCGACGTAGTCCCGCTCGCCCTGCCGGCGGAGCGCGTCGACTTCCTCGTGATTGCGGGCGATCAGCGTACCCAGTTCGCTGCGCGCCATGTTGAGGTCGTTCTTGGTCTGGTCAAGATCGGTCTTCACAGTGTTGACCTTGCCGTCGACGTTCGTGAGGTCGTCGGTGCTGGCCTTGGTAGCCAACTGCGTCTTCACGTCCGTATCCATCTGCGCCAACTTCTGCGCCTCTTCATCCCGTATCTTAGCCTCGTCGTCGTGGGCCTTCTTCAGGTCGCCCTGAGTGACCCGCAGCCTCTTCTCCACAACACCAAGATCGCTCTGCAAGCTGGCGCTCGTGGCGTTGGCCTGCTCCAGTTTCTGATCCAGCGCAGCCACCTGCTGCGTGCTGCTCTGCTCGGCGGCCTTCATTTGCCCGCTGACGGTTTGCTGCGCTTGTTGCAACTCGGTGGAGTTGTGCCAAGCCAGTCCCAACCCAGCGATTGAAACGATCGCCAGAACAACGATCGCTGCCGTTACCCACCCGGGAGTCCCGTGATTTTCTTCTACTACCTGGTCTGAATTGTCGATCATAATCTTCTCCCCCGATCCGTCTATCCTCACCCTGGGCTGATGCCCATTGCCAAATTGAGCACGTGAAGCACCAAGACAAGGGCAACTGGGCAAGGCGGCTATACTGAAAGATCGAAAGGGCTTGCAGACGCTGCGCCACAAAGTGGCGCGGAGGAGAACCAGTACTACAACCAGAAATCTTTACGCGATTTCGTAGTTTTCACTTTGTATTCGTCGGCCCTAGGTTCAGCTATTTACCCTATAGAACAGTTATCATCCTGTACTTCAGAGCAAATCCCGCCGCCCTAGATGGTCTTCGAGGCCGCCACGGCTCTCAAACCGAATAGCGTCCAGGCCGAGCCCCCGCGCGGCATCCACAAACTCTTGGATATCATCCACATACAATGTTTCAGAGGCGGAAACGCCTAGCTGTTCCAGGGCTGCCCGGTAGATGGCCGCGGAGGGCTTGCTGGCGCCCACCGTGCAGGAATAGATGCGCACCGGGAAATGGCGGCTGAACGTGAAGCGCTCTTCGAGCGCCTCCACATGGAGAGGATCGGTATTGGAGAGCAGCGCCAGCCGGCAGCGTCCACTGAGCTTGGCGAAGAGTTCATCGCTCAAAATCGTCTCCGGATCGAGGACCAGATTCCAGGCCTCTCGGAACTGAGCGTAGGTAAGCGAAAGCTTCAGCCGGCGCATGAGATGCTCGTGCCATTCCTGCGGGAAGAGTCGCCCTTCCTGCCAGTCAGGCCAACGCTCATCCTGGCAGATCATCTTCCAGACCTCCTCAGGAGAAAGGCGCTTTGCGGAACCGTCGTTATCGCGCATTCCCGCGGCAACGGGAGCGAACGCACGGTTCAAGTTCAAGCGAACAATGACGCGACCGATGTCGAAGATCACGGCTTTGGGCCGAGCCTCGCGCTCGGGCGCGGGTAAGTTCAGGTCCGTGGGCATTTCGGACGCCTTTGGAGACTATTGCTCGGTAGACGAACCAAGCGGCAGAGCTTCCGGTTTGGATATTCGGCGGGCACGCATGGCGCCGATGAAGGCGGGCAAGAGCGAAAGAATCACGACGACGGCGATCACCCAATGAATGCGCTGCCCGATGTTCGGCACAATCGAGCCGAGAAAATAGCCCGCCAGGACCAAGCCCCCGCCCCAGAGGCCGCCACCCAGAATGTCGAAAGCGACATAGCGCCGGTAGCTCATTCTCGCGGCGCCGGCTACCGGCGGGCAGAAAGTGCGCACGATGGGCATGAAGCGAGCGAGAACGACGGTCTTTCCACCATACTTTTCGTAGAAGGCGTGCGCCCGCTCCAGGTGACGCCGCTTGAAAAACGCGGAATCCTGGCGGCTATAGAGCGCCTGCCCGGCGCGCCTCCCGATCCAGTATCCCAGCTGATCGCCGGCAATCGCGCAGAGCGTAACCAAAGGGGCCAGAGTAGCGACACTCAGAGTTCCCGCGGCGCTAAACACACCCGCGGTAACCAGAAGCGAATCGCCCGGCAGGAAGAAGCCGACGAACAGCCCAGTCTCGACAAAAACAATCGTGCACACCAGCACCGTGCCACCCCACTGAATCAGGCCCTGGACGTCATAGAGGTTGTGCAGAACAGTTCTGATTAATTCGAGCATGGCGGCGGTGGGTTCCCGCCGCGCCGGGTTTGACGGAGCGGAGCCAGCAGGTCCCAGCCAATACGGTAGCAGAAAACCAGAGGATTTTGGGCGCATTCCAGCCAGCACAGATTGAGTGTGGCCATAAAGGTAAGCAGGCGCGCGGCCGGGATCAGTGGTGCACCCCGTGGACGGAGTCAGGCCTTGAGGACTTCCTGGCCGGTCGCCGAGGAATCGCTTGCTCTCGCATCTGTGCATCATCCCCGGCGCGGGAGCTCGCGACAATCCAACAAAAGTACCGGCAAACAGGGACTCTGGAGCGAGCGTGTGCCGCATCCACCAACAGTACCTTTCTCATAGCACGATGAGGCCTTCGTACCATTGGCCGGGGCGTGCCCCGAACCCACAATCTCCCCTGCGTCAACAAACTTCAGAACTGCGAGGGGGAAGAGATGCAAAGCGCATACGCAGTTTGGATCGGGCAGGCAGTTGTGCTCCAGATAGCAGCAGCGGATCTGCGGGTTCCCTTGCGTGGCATCATCGTGGGGGAGACCGATGAGGCAATTCAGTTTCGCGTCGAACAGACTTGGGACATCGACATTTACAAGAGCATGATCCTGGCGGTGGAGCAGGATCGATGGGCTCGCGTTCTGGTTAATTAACGAGGCGCGCCCATGCAAGAATCCGGCGTGGAAGTACTCGAGCAGATCGATCGCAAGGTCAACGAGAGCCGGGCAGCCATGCTGCTTGGTCTCTCCACCGAAGATTTGAGGCGCCTCTCCGCGAAAACGGGATTAGGCCAACGAGACGCTGAAAGCGGCGTTCAGCTATTCAGCTATGCGGAGCTTTACCGGCTCTGCCGGTTAGCGGCCGAAGAAGCCGGCTAACAGCCGCAGCGCAAAACGCGCGCTCTTGTTGGTTTAACGATTTTCCTCCGGCCCAGCACAACCCCCAAAGGGCCCCGGGTCTGGCTCCCCCTGCCGGATTCGGGGCCTTCCTTTTTTGGCCCGCCTACTTTTTGCCTGAGCACGTTTTTGCCAACGTGGCGGCGAGAGAGTTGACACTGTCTCGCCACTCCCACAAACTGAACCGGCCCAATCGCTATGGCCGCCTTAGAAAACACCGGCCGCGACACTGCCAAGCGCGGTGCCGCGAATAAAGCTCAGTTCCACGCCGTCGCCGCGGGATTTCTGGGCTGGACGCTGGACGCCTTCGATTTTTTCGTCGTCGTCTTCCTCTTCGATTCGCTCGCCGCGCAGTTCCACGTATCGAAGGCAGCGATCGTGGCCACGCTCGCCTGGACGCTGCTGATGCGTCCGGTGGGCGCGCTGATCTTTGGCCTGCTTACCGATCGCTACGGCCGCCGCATTCCTCTGATCGCCAACGTCATTTTCTTCTCGGTGATCGAGCTTCTCTGCGGCTTTGCCCCCAACTACGGCGTCTTCCTGCTGCTGCGTATCCTCTACGGCATCGGCATGGGCGGCGAGTGGGGCGTGGGCACGTCGCTGGTGATGGAAGCGACCTCCAGCCGGTGGCGCGGCATGCTCAGCGGCATTCTGCAAAATGGATACGCCATCGGTTACATCCTGGCCGCGCTGGCCTATCGCTTTGCGTTTCCGGCGTGGGGCTGGCGGCCCATGTTCTGGCTCGGCGGCATACCCGCTTTTCTGGCGCTCTATATTTCCGCCAAGGTTCCGGAGTCCGAGGCCTGGCGGCGGCACCGCAAGTCGTCCACGGGAGAGGTCCTAAAAGCCGTGGGCCAGCAATGGAAGCTCTGCGCCTACCTTCTCTTGCTCATGACTTTCATGATGTTCCTCTCGCACGGCACGCAGGACCTTTATCCCGACTTTTTGCAGTCGCAGCATCACGTAGGCGTGGCCGTGGTCTCTTACATCGTGATACTCGGCAATATCGGCGCGCTACTGGGCGGAATTATTTTTGGCGAGTTCTCCAACTCCAAAGGACGGCGCCTCAGCCTGATCGCGGCCTTGCTTCTCTCGCTGGCCGTGATTCCGCTGTGGGCCTTCGGCACCTCCTTGACGGCGCTGGCCGTGGGCGCTTTTCTCATGCAAGTGGGCGTGCAGGGGGCTTGGGGCATTATCCCGGCGCATTTGAGCGAGCTTTCCGCCGACTCCACGCGAGGGCTGGTCCCCGGGCTGGCCTATCAGATGGGGATCGTGCTCGCCGCGCGGACCCCCGTGGCCGAATATGGCCTGCGCAATCGCGTTGGCTATAGCTGGGCGCTGGCCGGGTTTGAGATCTTCACGATCGTGGTGCTGGGCATTATCGTCGCGTTCGGCCCCGAACGCCGCGGCCGCAGCTTCATCGAGCCCGCCCCCGTGGAGCCGGCGCCGATGGAATCGACGCCAGTCAGCGCCTGAGTGATCGCTGGGCTCGGCCGTCGCCAGAGTTTGGCAAGGCAAGTGGGCCGGATACCTCTTCCCGCGAACTAAGCCAGGAAGATCAGTCGAGACTGGACAATTAGGATTGACGTTTAAGATTGCCCGGCCGTCGCCGGCCGAGAAGGTTTGGGCTCCACCAGGCTGCGACGAAGGTTTTCGCCGACTTCCGTAAAGACCTCGTTACATATTTGGCGGAGCCGCTGCTCAGCGGAACGAACTAGCGCTTCCAGTTGTTCTTCCGATTTTTGATTGAAGGTATTCACTGCGCTCTGAAGGGACGCGTTTGTGATCTCCTGGAGGTGTTTCCCATGAGCCTCAACGGATTGATCGGCTATTCTCTCGATCGTGTCGCCAAAATCGCGATATGCGGCTTCGGACTTGGCTCCGAGGTCACCTGTGGCCTGTTGGAAGCCTCTCTGCAGCATCGTTTCAGTCTCTGCCAGGAGTCTCTTCTTGTACCAGGCCGACGCCTGGGACAGCGCTTCAAAAGTTGTACATGTTGCGTCGTTGGCTTTATCCGCGATGTCTTCAACCCACTTTGCGGCCGTCGCCCGGCAGGATTCCTGGAATTGGCGCTCCGCGTTCGCGAACAAGGTCTGGGATGTTCTTGAGAAGCTCTCCAGAGCGCCGTGCAATGATTCTTTGGTGGCCGCGACCACATTTTCGACATTCTGAAGCATCTCGTCAGCGCTCCCCACCGCGGAGCGACTCTCAATTTTGAGCTGACTGGAGAGGCGCTCAATCTCCTGGCTGGCTGTTTCCAGCAAGGCCGTGGCACGCTGTTCCAGATTCTGCCGTGCCGCTTGCGTGAGAATATCGATCCTAGCCACGTGCTCGTTGAGGCGCTGGTCGGCGTCTTGCTGCCGACGCGACAACTGATTGAGGTATTCACGTAGCCTACTGAGCTTGTCTTCGACCTCAGTGGTTGCCTCCGCGAGCTTGGCGGTTTGAGTGCCGATGCGTCTTTCCGTGGCTTGGAGTTCCACGAGTGCTTGTTGAAAGCGGTCATCCTGCTGATTTAGCGCCTTGCGCAGGCTGCTCAGGCGTGCTTCCGCCTCGGCGGTAGTTTCGGCAAAAGCCTTGTTCATCTGTTGTATCCGCTCCGAATCGCGTGACAAGCGGGCGGCGGACTCATCGGCAACGGTCCTCAGGGACTGCTCCATTCGCTCCATCCACTTTGTTCGTAGAGCATCCAACTCGGCTTCCAGGCGCTCTTTGCGAAAAACTATAAACATGATCTCGTCCTCACGAGCCAAGTGGGTGATTTTGCAAGATCACTCCCTCGCCTTTTTCCGTGCTCGAGTCAATGTAATGCTCTCAAGCAGTCCAGGAAACCAATAATCAATCTATCGGTCTAATTTATTTAGAGCTGTGGTTGGGGGCGTAGTGGTCGTCCTAGTACCGGGCAATTGACAAATGGCAGGTGCGGGGCGCTCAGGCTCGATCGTGCTCAGGTAGGAAAAGCCCCAGGGCCGACTTTTTTTGCGCGAATAGCGCCATGATCTCTTTGTTGGCGCGCGAAAGCTCCCGATGTCCATGACTTTCGCGCGAAGAAATGGCCTTTTCGCGCTCGACAACCACTGCACACCGTACTCGTTAGCAGCGTCGCGCCCTGGGACCCGGGCTACAAGGCGGCCTACCAGGGGGTTTTTGCAGCGCGATGCTGGCGCTGGAGCGGCGTGTGGGGCGCTTCCGTGGGGGGCGTGACAGGAGGCGGCGGGCGGGGATACACTGGGGTTCAAAATCGCGCTAGGGAGGGCCGCATGAAGATGCAGATTCGCGTTGAAAGTCATGCCGGTTATCGAGCGGATGAGTATCCCTTGCGCTTTGTTCTGCGGGAGCGGCCTTTCGAAGTCCTGGAAGTGGAAGACCGCTGGTATTCTCCCGGACAAACCTATTTCCGGGTGCGCGCCGACGACGGCAACTTCTATATTCTTCGCCACGAGGAGCCCATGGACGTGTGGACGCTGGATGCGTTCCGGACCTCGCGCGAATACGAGATTACGGCGCATCCGCTGGATGTAACCACGCCTCCCGGGCCGCACGGGGCTTCGTAGACCACCCCAAAACACGCAACACCGTTTAGCGCGTGAGCGTCGGCTCGCGCCGAGGGGCGCGTGCTTCAGGGCTAGGAAGCTTCGTTGCGAATGAATTTTGCCGGCGATGTGCTATGGCTTTGCAATTTGCCACGCACCTTTGCCCATGCCCTCGCCGGCAGTTTCGCCGGCTTTAGTATCGTGGGCAAAGGTATACAGCGGCTTGCCCTTATAAGCCCATTGCTTGGCGCCGTCTTCGCGAGCGATCACCGTCCAATCACCCTCCGGCTTTGCATTCGCCGGCGCCATTAACGGAGGCCAATTCATGGCACATGCGCCGTTGCACGTCGATTTGTCGGGCTCGGTATCCTTGCTGTACGTATACAGCGTCATGTCCTTGGAGTTCGCCAGCACGGTGCTGCCGGAACTTGCCTTCATCTCCTTCACTCCGCTCGGCATGGTTTGTGCGGCATAGACACCCGCCGCGAACAGCAAACACAGTACGCCCAATAGTTTCACTCTCATGTTTCCGCTCCTTCCGAAATTGCCCTTTCAGAATCCGCTCGAACCGAACCGATAATTAGGTTGATGGCACTGCACTCTGGCTGTGGGGCAACTTCCCACACAGTGTTCCGCCCCGCCTTTCCGCTCAATACCGCAATGACCGTAGCCGCGAGGAATGCTGCACGGATGCGGACTTATTACAGGAGGCCAAAGAACTTGAGGTTCAGCCATGCATGGGCCAAAGATTACGCCGCCGAAATGCGGCGGCGCGCTCTCGGGATGACAACGCAAGCGGGATTACCCGGGGTGGGGCGCCCCACATGGGGCGCCCCGCGGTCGGCTCTAAAAGTGGAAGCCGAGTTCGCCCGTGAAGGTGCGCGGCGTGACGTAGTGAGTGCCGCTGAACGTGGAGAGAAAGTTGTAGAGCGCTTCGTATTGGTCAGGTTGATGACGGTGAAGCGAAGGCTCCACTTGTAGCGTCTGTGTGGAACAAATTGTCGTGGCCGAGCGCCGGTCGAACAGGTTGCGCGGCAGCGATGCGCTGCGGATTGTGGTCGTCATTTTCCGTGCCCGCCGCCGGCATCTTCAACTGACGTGGAACCAACTGCCGAGGCGGGGCAGAGGTACACCCCGTTAACGAGCGTCCCGACCGGCTGGTCGGCGTGGCGGCCACTCCGTTGCAGGTGAACCCCGCCTCGATACTCCTGATCGGCGGTGAGGGGCAGCCGTCCGTTATCATCATGGCGATGTTGCCGGCCGGAATCATGGCCGACTGCGCGTCGGCAAGCGAAGTGGAGGAATACTGGCACGTGACAGTTGTCCGCGAGGCAAGGCACTGCGCCGGCTACAAGCCCGCTGTCATAGCGCCAGTTGAACCCGAACCATGGCCCGCGCTTGAACGGCTGGTATTGCGCGTGGGTGGTCTGCGCGAAGACTTCGTCGTGGTCGATGCGGAAGACGCCCCGGCTGGCGGGAGGCGCGATTCCGCTGACGGTCGGGGGGAAGAAGCGCGCGGCGACGTGGGACAGCACGATAAACGCCTCAAGCCGTGGAAATTCGGAAGGCTTCCACGAACGGCAAACCCGGGAATCTTGGAATTGTGCCATTCGATGGGGAAGTAATGGGGCTGGCGCCGAACACGTTGAAGTCGTAGGCATTGTGCGTGTACTTCCAGAGGTACTCGCCGCTCAGGACGAAATACTTGCCGAAAGCCTGTTGCAGGCCGGCGTGGAATTCATTGCGAAAGCCGGGCGTCAGGGGCGCGCTTGTGCAGGCGAAGCGCTTGCGCGAGGTCATGATCGCGTTGACCACGGGGTCGTTGCATCCCGTGCCGGAAAGGATCAGGTTCTCGTTGAACGGGCTTTCCATGGTGCGGGCATAGGAAACGCGGAAGACCGTATTTGTTTTCTTGATGTTATAGGCGACGCCCACGCGGGGCTCCGCCTGGCGGGATACGGCCTGCAGACCGTTATAGAAATCGCCGCGAATTCCGAGGTTGAAGGACCAAGGCCCCTTGGTGATGGTGTCCTCGGCGTAGAGCGCGAGTTCCTTGACGTCGGTGTGCCCGAGGTAGTGGTAGGGCTGGCCGCCCGCGGTCAGGTCGTAAGGCGCCAGGGTCGCGACCAGACTGGGGCATTCGGAGGCCAGCGCTTCAGTCCCCGAGCATCCTGAGAGCAGCCCGGGATCTACGATTCCGAAATCGTCGTTCTCGGTCAAGAAATGTCTGCTCGTAAGTGGCTCCCACCTTGATGTTGTGGATCCCCTTGACGTAGGACCAGTCCGTACGCGCGCCCGCGTTGGTCAGGAAGCGGAGCTGCGAGACGCTTTCACTCTGAAGCGGCCCTAGTCGGCGAAAGGATCGCCGCTGGGATAGTAGTTATATTGGTCGTGGCGGACGCAAACGCCGAGATTGAACACGGCGTCCGAAGTCACACGCGGGTCCACGAGGGCGCGATGTTGAAGGTCCGGATTTGCGAGCGCTGATCGGCCGGCCCCAAGAGGATTGACCGGTGACGGGATTGAGCTGGACGGAGCCCGGCGGCATAGGCGCGCGCCACTGCAAACTGCGGAAAGAAACGTGCAAGTTTGAAGTTGCTGGTCCCAGCTATTGGGAGTTTGGAACCAAGAACGAGTGAATTCCAGGTTCAGTTGGATCGTGTCCTTGTCGTGAAAGCTTGAAATCGAAGCGGTCGAAGAAATTCTCCTCGTTGCCGTTGTCGTGCAGCGCCTGAAATTCGGGAGGGTCGAGGAAGCGGTCCGTATTCAGTCCGCCCAGGGAAATGAAGTTGCCCCACTTCTGCGCCTCCGTAAGCGAGGTCCGCGTTAAGAGTCGGAAGTGCCAAAGCTGCCGTAAGAGGTGCCGTTATCTCGCCGTGCGGCGTCGTACGCTCCCAGGCCGGAGCGCGTCGTCACCTTCGACGATCACGCTGGTCTTGCCGCCGTATTCGGCGGGCGGCGCGCCTTCGATCACTTCGATGGACTGAATCGAGTCCGAAGGAATCTGGTTCGAGAAGACTTTGCTCTGCTGATCGGTGATGGGCTGGCCGTCCACGGAGAAGGAGTTCTCGGCGTGGTCGCCCAGGCCATGAAAGAGGCCGTTCGAATCCGCCACCACGCCCGGGGACGCCAGCGTGATCAGCGAGCTGACGGAAGAAGACTGGCTTTCCAGAGGAAGCTCCTCAAACAGGCCCCGGTCGACATCAGTATGCTCGGTGGGCGTCAGTTCCACCAATTCGTAGGGCTGGCGGTAACGGTGATATTTGTGTTTGCTTCGGCCATGGTGAGCACGATGTCCAGCGAGACGGGAACGGTGGAGTTCACGTCCACGTCCTGCGCAAAGTTGTAGAACCCCTGCATGGTTATCGTCAGGTGATAACGGTTGAAGGGAAGATTGGGGAGCATGAAAGAGCCGTCCATCGCGGTTTCCGCTTCGCTGACGTGGCCGCTGAGGGGGTTTGCGACGCGAACTTTGGCGCCGGGTACGACCGACTTCGATGGATCGGTGACTGTGCCTTGTATGACACCGGAATTGGATTGCGCATAGCTGGGACGAGGACTCGCAAAAGCGAGAAGAAGCGAAAGAGAGAGGAAAACGGGGCCAAATCCTACAGATCGCACGAATCGCATGAAGCCTCCTCAAAATCAACGCGCGGGGCGAATACCCGATCGCGCGTGCAGGGATTTTTGGTCATGGAGGGAGGCTATCGAACGGCGGAAGCAAGCTCGGTGCGCTGAGGGCTCCTACTGGTGTGACTGGCGTCACAAGCCACAGGGTTTACATGGGCACGCGGCGAGGAGGCAGTGGAGGGCGAAAAGCAGATCCCTCACCGACATCCGCAAAAAAACGCGGCTACCACCCCAACACACTGGCTGGGTTCGGGATGACCGCGGAGGTGAGGCTTGCGTCGGGGAGCCGCGCGCTGTACGGTACTGCCCATTACCGCGGGAGGTTGACATGCGCAGGTTTTCGTTACCGATCGCGCTACTGATTGGGTTTGTGGGGCTGCTTGGCGCGATTCCAGGCGTGCTCGCGCAATCGCAAGCGTCGCCGCCAACCCCGGCGGCACGTGCGGAGCGGACGCTGGACATTTATTTCATCGATACGGAAGGCGGACAGGCGACGCTTTTCGTTTCTCCCTCGGGCGAATCGATGCTGGTGGACACGGGATTCGCGGGGAATGGGGGCATGCCCGCGGCGGCGGGCGGAAACTCAGGGGTCGTGCCGATCAAGCGCGACGCCGACCGCATCAGCGCCGTTTTCAAGCAGGCCGGAGTGAGCGTGCTGGACTGGATGGTGATCACGCACTATCACGGCGATCACGTGGGAAACGCCGCGGAACTGGCCAATCGCATTCCCATCCGCCACTTCGTGGATCACGGGCCCTTCAGCGTGGAGCTGCAGCCGAACCGGGCGGCGGGATTTCTGGCCTATATGGCGGTGCGGGATAAGGGCCGCGCCATCACGGCGAAACCAGGAGACAAGATTCCGGTGGCCGGCCTGGATGTGGAGGTGGTCTCCTCGGCGGGCGCGCTGATCACCACGGCGATGAGCGGCGCGCCGGGCGCGGGTTTGGCGAATCCGCTTTGCCGCGACGCCCAGATGAAAGAACAAGACCCCACGCCCGAGAATTACGAGTCCGTGGGAATGGCGATTCGTTACGGCAACTTCCGGCTGCTCGATTTGGGCGATCTCACCTGGAACCAGGAGCACGCGCTGGCCTGCCCCGCGAATCTGCTGGGTACCTTCGACGTGTTTCACACCACGCGGCACGGCGATCCACATTCGGGAGCGCCGCAGCTGGTGCACGCCATTCGGGCCAGGGTGGCGGTGATGAACAATGGGGAGAGAAAGGGCGGTGCGCCGGAATATTGGCAGGTGGTGCAAGACGCTCCGGGCCTGGTGGATTTCTGGCAATTGCATCGCTCGGCGGCGGGAGGCGCGGACCACAATTCACCGGAACAGTTTCTGGCCAACCTCAACGAGACCGACCATGGGCACAATCTGAAGATGTCCGTGCGCGCGGACGGCAGCTTCAAAATGACGAACGAAAGAAACGGCTTCACGCGGGAGTATCCGGCGAAGGCCAAAGCGACGGTGAGTTCATCGCGCTGAGGGATCGCGGCGCGCTTCCTCTTCCAGCCAGAAAGAACAAGCAGCTTTTAACCCACTAGACAGTTTTGACTTGCGCGGCTCCCGCCAGGCGCAACTGCTTTTCCAGCTCGGGACGCGCCTTTTCGGGTGGATCCGTGACGCCGACGAGAATTTTGCCCTGCCAGATTTCGGGATCGGAGAGGCGCGGGCCGAAGTGCGGCAGCTGGGCGGTGACCAGCAGGGTGACGACGGTGGTGAGGATGGCGCCGAGCATGGTGGTTTCGTAAGTGATGATGCCGTTGGTCCAATGGGGAGCGATGGGCATGCCGCCGGTGGGCAAGGGATAGACGAACTGAGTGAAGCGAACGAACAGAAGACCCAGAAGCGCGCCGCATATTCCGCCCAGCGAGGCAATGAGGAAGATGCGCGTTTGCGAATGTTCGTCGGAGAAATCGTAGCCGTCGAAAGGCTCGGAAGAGACCACGACGATCTGCCGTTCGCCGATGCCCAGCGAGCCTCCGGAGAGCTTCAGGGAGTTGACGGCGCGCTGCGCCGCGTCCGGATCGGAATAGAGCGCGTAAAGAGCTTTCATCGGGACACATCCGTGGCGAAGGGTTCGGCCCCGGCGAGGCCGGCCTTAGCCGCGGCGGCCTGCGGTTCGAAATGGACCGCCTGGCGGCGGTAGATGGGAGCTTTGCGAACGCCGGCTTCCAACTCCCACATGGAGATCATGGGCACGAGCTTCGAGAAAACCAGATAGAGCAGGGCCATCATGCCGAAGCCCGCGACGGTCAGCGTGATCTCCACCCAGGTGGGGCTATAGGTTCCCCAGGAGTAGGGCAGGAACTTGTGTTCGAGCGCAGGCACGATGATCAGGAAGCGCTCGATCCACATGCCGACCACGATGGTGCAGGAGGCGATGCAGGTTCCGGTGATGGTGCGCAATCTCTTGATGGCCAGAAGCGGGAACGGGAATGATGAAGTTGCAGACCACCATGGTCCAGAAGAGCGGCGCGAAGCTGTGCCGCGGATGGTGGCCCAGAAGACATCCATCTCCGAGCGACATCGTTGCCGTACCAGGCGGTGAGGCGCTCGGCGAAGGTGAAGTAGAACCACAGCAAGCTCAAGGTGAGCAGCAGCTTGCCGAGATGATCGAAAGTGGATGGGCTCCAGATAGTCCTCGAGATGGAGGAACTTGCGCAGCAGGGCCATGGCCAGGATCAGCCCGGCGATGCCGCTGAAGATGGCGCCGACGACGAAGTAAGGGCCAAAGATCGTGGAGTGCCACATGGGCACGGGCGTCATGGCGAAGTCCCAGGAAACGATGGTGTGCACCGAGACGGCCACGGGAATGATGGCGATGGCCATGATGTGCATGGCGGTTTCCAGCCGATGCCATTGCTGCGGCGTGCCCTGCCAGCCGAGCGACAGCAGGGCCGTAGATCTTTTTGCGCCAGCCCGGTCGCGAGGTCGCGGACGGCGCCGGCAATCGGGAATCATGGGCAGCAAGCAGGAAAGTGAGCTGCCGCGTCAGGTAGGTGAGGATGGCGAAGAAATCCCACAGCAGCGGCGAGCGGAAGTTGGGCCAGATGTGGCGTTCGCTGGGATAAGGAACCAGCCAGTAAGACGAGCCAGGGCCGGCCGATGATGGCAGACGGGAATGATCGCGCCGATGGAAAGCGCGAAGACGGTGATGGCTTCGGCGCAGCGCGTGACCGGGCGGCGCCAGGTGGCATTGGCGAGGCGCAGAATGGCCGAGATCAGCGTGCCGGCGTGGCTGATGCCGATCCAGAAAACGAAATTGGTGATGTCGAAGGCCCAGAACACCGGCGAGTTCAGGCCCCAGACGCCGATGCCGTGATAGACCTGATAGCAGAACGCGCAGACGCCCGCCAGGACCAGGCTGCCCGCCACAGCCACGGCAATCCAGTACGCGCGTGCTGGTGTGAAACAGCGGCCGCAGCAGGTCCGCGCTGGATTTGTTCGGCTGTTTTAGCCATTGTTCTTCCCGGACCTCGCTGCAGATAGTTCACGTTGGGTCTGGTGCCGAGTTCGCCGAGCAGCTTGGTGCTGCGGCCGGAGCGCGCCAGGCGCGAAACTTCGCTATTGGGATCGTTCAGATCGCCGAAGACCATGGCCTTGGGCGCGCAGGACTGCACGCAGGCGGGATTGAACTCGCCATCCTTCAGTTCGCGTTTTTCGCCTTCCGCCTGGATCTCCGCCGACGTGAATGCGCTGCACGCAGAACGTGCATTTCTCCATGATGCCCACGCTGCGCACGGAAACGTCGGGATTGAGCTGCAGGTGCAGCGGCTTATCCCACTCGGGATTGTAGAAATTGAAGAAACGCACGGTGTAGGGGCAGGCGTTGGCGCAAAATCGCGTGCCGATGCAGCGGTTGTAGACCTGCGCGTTCAGCCCTTCGGGCGTGTGATAGCTGGCGTAGGTGGGGCAGACGGGCTCGCAGGGCGCGTCATCGCATTGCTGGCACAGGACCGGCTGAAAGCGCAAGCGCGCGTTGGGGAATTCGCCCTCCCAATAGCGCTCCACGCGAATCCAGTGCTTGGCGCGGCCACGCGCGGCCTGATCGTCGCCGGCCGTGGGAATATTATTTTCGGCGTGGCACGCGACCACGCACGCTTCGCAGCCCGTGCAGCGGTCGAGATCGACGACCATGGCCCATTTGTGAGTCATTTCGTCTTCTTTCTGTCGCGCTCTCTTGGCCGTAGCGCCGGGCCGTGGTGGATATTCTTCAACGCGCTGGTTCCTCGATCGGGAAGCGGCTCAACCCGCCCGCGAAAGCGATCAGCTTGCCTTCCTCAACGCCGCCGACGCGGGCGACTTTGACGCGCGTGGCAGCCCAGGCCAGCGCGCCCGGTTTCCGGTTCCGTGAGCGACGCGAGGATCGAGAGTGGGTTCGCGCCGCGGCCGCTCGCGAAGCGGCCGAAGTTCTCGTGCCCCTGTCCCATGGGCATGGCGATCACATCCGGAGCGATGCCGGGCGAGAGAATCGCCGGCGCGCGCAACGCTTCCGTGCTGCGAGGCGACTCCACCAGGTCGCCCTGGCCGATGTGCAGCTGCTCGGCCGTTTTGGGATTGATCTCCACCCAACTCGACCACATCGCCGTGGTGAGCACGTCCGGCATTTCCTGCAGCCAGGGAAGATGCGCGAGCGAGCCATCGCGAAACGACTGCGAAGGGTAGGGCAAAAAGTAAAAAGGGAAATCCTGGGCCGCGCCATCGAACTGGGCGTCGGCGAATTTCGCGGGAGCGTGCGCGGTCGCGGCTGTGCTGGCGACGCTTGCACGATTCCGCCTCGCCCCACCAGCCGCCCTGCTGGTGTCATCTTCGTCCAGAAATCGTCGTCCGATCGGCGCCGTCTTCTCGACCCGTGTGCTGGCGCAGGGGAACGTAAGCGGCGCGCAGCATAGCGTCGTAAGTTTTCCAGGGCAAGGCGGCGGCGACATGGCCCGCCGAGGCGTTGGGCGACATCCAGCAAGACGTCCGGCATGGCGCGCGTATTGTGCAAGCGGATGAACTGCCGGCGGCGCAAGGCTGGCGACGCTCTGCGTCGGGCCGGACTCGGAACATCGTCGAGCCAGGATTCGAGCGGCGCGCTGATCGGGAAGAATCAAGTCGGCGTAGGCGCTGGTTTCGTCGACGAAGCTGCCGAAGCTGACGATGTAAGGAATCTTGGCGATGGCCTCGCGGAATTGCAGATTCGGCGGCGCTCCAAAAACAGGATTGGCGTCGTAGAGCAGCAGAGCCTTGGGCGCGTGCGCGTCCGCTTTCAGAACGGCCTGCGAAAGCGCACTCAGAGATGCGAGGCCGGCCTGAACATGGGAAGCGTCGGGCACAGCGCTGGCGATGGGCGGCTGGGGCGTGAAGCTCAGGATGGGGCTGCTGTGGCCGCTTTCGACCAAAGCCTCGAGCGCATTCACGGCCAGAGCGTTGAACATGCCGTTGGTCTGCGCCAGGGGCGCGCCGGCGATGACGACGGCGCCCGATTCAGCCGCGGCGATTTCGTGGGCCAGGCGCGTGATCGTATCGGCCGCGATGCCGGTTTGCTTGGCCACGGTTTCCGGGGCGTAATCCGGCAAGCCATCCGACCAACCGGCAATGAGCGCCGCGGCGCGAGGATGCGCATCGCGCGAGCGCAGCTTATCGCGCGAGAATGACGTGAGCGATGCCGAGGGCCAGCACGCCCTCCATGCGCGGGCCGGCAAGGAACCCATTCGTCGGCGTTGGCGCCGGTCTGGGACATGCGCGATTCCACCTGCACGAACTTCCCGCGGCGGCCGGGGCGGCCCTGGCGCATTTCGCCATAGCCAACCGACTGCGCGACCGGCGAATTCCAAGTGCCAAGAAGATCGCTGCCGAAGGAGATCAGGTAATCGGCGCGAGCGAGATCGAGAGTGGGAAGCGCGGGCACGCCGAAGCTCAGGAGATTGGCCTGGCGCAGGACGGCTTCGTCCAAAGGCTCATAGGAGATGGAGGGCGGCGCGCCGAACGCTTTCAGGAATCGCTCGATCAGTTCGCGGCGCTGGCCTCGGAGAGGGCGCGTGAGGAAGGCCAGGGAAGCGGCGTCTCCGGAATGAATTTCGGAGAGATGCGCGGTCAGCTCGGTGAGCGCCTGGTCCCAGGTGATTTCCTGGAAATCGCCCGAGCCGCGCGCGCCACGGAGCTTCAGCGGATTCGCCAGGCGATCGGGATGATAGAGAACTTGAAGACCGGCCTGGCCTCGCGGGCAGAGCTTGCCGCGGTTAACCGGATGCTCGGGATTGCCCTCGAGCTTTTTCGCCAGACCCATCTTGACGACGCCGGTCTGACCATTGCGAACGACTTCCGCGTCGCCCTGCATGACCCGGACCAGCGTGCCGCAACCGGCCGAGCACAGCGTGCATACGCTGGGTTTCCAAGTGGCGATTCCGGGGACGAGATCTTCGTCGGGAATGAAACGAATCAGCTGGTGCTCGGGGCTGCCGCAAGACTCGAGGGCCGTGAGCGCTCCAGAGAGAGCCGAAACTTTGAGGAAGTTACGCCGTTCCATTTTTCCTGACTCCGCTCACGATCAGCTCTCCCTGTGTCCTAACTCTTGCATTAGTAATGGCACGTCTCGCAATCGACCGAAACCTTGCGCTGCCGTGTGGCAGCTGAGGCAATAACCCATGTTCAGGTTCACCGCGCGGACAGCGGTGGTTTGCTGCGTCATATCGCCATGGCAGCTCGCGCAGGCCACTCCGGCGCGGATGTGCGGCGCATGATTGAAGCGAACGTGAGCCGTGGGACTGTAGTCGTATACGCGCACCCAGGGAATATCCTCGCCGCGCGCCTGGTAGGCCGCGACTTTCTTGATCTCCGGCCTGTCGGTGGCGATCACCTTATGGCAATTCATGCAGAAGCTCACACTGGGAATGGCGGCTTCCGGACCCTGGTTCACGCCCGTATGGCAGACCTCGCATTGCAGACCTTTGGCGAGATGGGTTTTGTGAGGGAAGGCAATGGGCTGAACGGGCTGTGCGGGATGGCGCTCAAAGAAGTCGGCGATGGCGCCGCGCACCGTATCGTGCGCCGGCGAAAAGACGGAGTCTGCCTGGGATTGTTGCGATGCACCCGAGTCGGCAGATGCCGTTCCGGGGGCGAGGGTCTGCCGCGCAATCCATCCGGCGGCGCATATCAGCATTAACAACGCAACGGTCAGGCCTATCTTGATTCTGGTCGGCGCCCGCATGTGGCCGCGGCGCTTGCGCGTCGCGCTATCCTCCCTATTCGTCTGCGTCGAGCGTGAGAGCTTACACCAAGAACCGGTACGAGGCGACCCTGAGGATCAGGAGGCCGATTTGATACTGGCGATGTGAATCGTCTTGGTGGCCGAGTCTAAACTGCCAGTAACCTCAACTTTGGCGCCGGCAAAGGGTTGAGGTTTCTTCTGATCGTCCAGCATGTATGAGGTCTTCGTGCCGGCGTCATACAGGACGTACTTGCCCCCAATGCTCACGCAGCGGTTGGTGCAGTCCTTGGCGCTTTCGCCTTTTTGCTGCATGAGCGAATGTCCGCCGAGCAGCGCGCACTGCTGGTCCATGATCTCACCGGCAAACGTCTGGGGTTTTTGGGCGGCCAAGCTCACGGCCAATAAAGAAGCCGAAGCGAGCCCAGCGATTAAAAACTTTTTCATCTTAAGCTCTCTCCTCTGAAAAAAGCATCGTAGTGCGCCAAGCATACATCAGGGCGCCAAAATAATGGCCGCCTTTACAACAATTTTACGTTCACACGGAGCCGGCTGCCGGAGCCAGACGGCGTAGGACTACTGTTACTCACCCAATCTGTAGCGCCTTTTTTCAGGGGGCTAGAGATGAAGCGTAAGCGGCGATGTTCAGGATGTCGTCCGGCGACAGACCCATCGCCACCGACTGCATCTGCATTGCTGCCGCCGATTTGTTGGTGCCCGCCTTGAAATTAAAGAGCTGGCGGGCAATGTAAGTGGGGTGCTGGCCGGCGAGCTTGGGGATATTGCCGAAGCCCTTGAGGCCGTCGCCGTGGCAAATGGTGCAGGAGATGGTTTTGCCGCCGCCGGTGGTGGCCAGATCCTTGCCCTTGGCAAGGCTGCCCATGGGAACATAGGCGATGAAGCTGGACTTGGGTGAGCGCGCGAGGGCAACCTTTGTATCCACGGGCACTTCGATGATGCGGTTGCCGATGGGCTCCATGGCGCCGCCGGGCACGGGCAGACGCATGCGTCCGCCGTTAACCCAGGTCTTGGGAACCATGTCGGCTTCCTTGACTTCGAGCGCCGGAGGCGTGCTTAGTCCGGCAAACCATTCGCTGGCGGCCTTGGCATCATCGTCGGACGTGTTCTGGCTGATGGTATTCATGCGCGCAGGATCGGTTCTATCGCCGCTCTTGAAGTCAGCCATCTGCTGTTCCAGAAAATCGGCGGACATGTCGGCAAGGTCGGCTGACTCAGGATGGCCATGACCTGAAAAAAGATGGCAGGCGGCACAGCCGTACCCTTTATCGGAGGCGCCGCTTTTAACGATGGACGGCGCGCTCTTGGACATATCCGGGTACCAATCCGGCGGGCTGTTGAAGTCGTCGATCTCTTTCATGGTATATGACTTCGTGCTGTCTGGGAGCATGATCGGGCCGCTGGGCGGTTCGGCGCCCGCGGGCGGGTTGGCATCCGCCACGGGAAAAGCCCAGGTGGGATGGTTCTCCGCATCTTGCTGCGCCGGGGCGGCGCTCATGGCCAACAGAGATAACAAGGCAGGTATCAAAAGCCAGGCATAAGTTCTCATTTACGGTTCTCGACCCTTTCACCGGGAGAGTGGCGCACTCTTATCGCGGCATAATTGATACACGACTCTGGCCTTTGATTCAAGTTCCGCGACTTGGCTGAAGGGTGGTGAAGCGATGGGGCGGTTTGGGCCAACGAAATACGACCCGCCGCGGAGACGAGATTGATTGCTAATGTTTGCGTTCCGCCAGCAGGCTGCGCATCACGAAAATCAAATTGGCGGGCCGCTCCGAAAGGCGGCGCATGAAATAAGGCACCCAGGCCGAGCCAAAGGGGACGTACACGCGAAATGGATGGCCCTGCGAAATCACTTTTTGTTGCAAGTCGCGCCGGATGCCCAGAAGCATCTGGAATTCGTACCGGGCCGGGGGCACGCCGAGCGCGCGAATTTTTCCGAACGCGTAGTCGACAAGCGCGGGATCGTGCGTGGCAATGGCCACCATTGGCGCTGCGGCTGCGGGCGTGCGGCTCTGTTGCCGTTCAACGTTCGTTGCTTCCCGCGCCTTCGGAATCAGCTCCAGCATCTGATCGAGCAGTCGCCGATAATTTGCGTCGACCTCGCTCTTTTTCTGAAAGGCTACGGATGCTGGCTCCCGATAGGCTCCTTTCACCAGCCGAATCTTTGGATTTAACGGGGGATTCAGCGACACGAGCCTTTGAAGGTCGGATTGGCTGCGGCGCAGATAGGCTTGCAGGGCCACGCCGGCATTCGCGTGCTCTCGCTGGACTTCCTCGAAAATGCGGAGAGTCGAATCCGTATAGGCGGAGCCTTCCATATCGATTTCGATGGTGTTGCGCAAGGCCGCGGCAGCAGCGGCGATCTCGTGCGTAAGGCCCAGGCAAAGTTCGGGATCGAGATCGAGGCCGAGCTGGGTCAATTTGACGGCGATGTTGCCGTCGATTCCGGCATCGGGGAGCGCACGGAGCATGCGGATATACGAATCGCGGGCGGCGCGCGCCTCGTCCGGCGTGGCCACATTTTCGCCGAGGTGATTCAGGATTACGCGCTGGCCGGCGCGCGCCACGGGCGCGATTGTTTCGAGCGCCTGATCGAGAGTCTCTCCGGCGACGAATCTGCGGGTGAAGTCGTGCCGGGCCCCGAGGCGGGCGACCCAATCGGTCACCTTTCTTTTTGTGGACAGCCAGAAGATCAGGTCGCGCAGCGGGTTCGTGGTAAGCCGTCCTCTCGCCAGCTTCGGAAACGATGGCGCCAATGTCGGTTCAGCTGTTGAGAATTTAACAGAGCGGGTTAGAATGGGCTAACCCACCCTTCGAACTTGCGAGCAACGCCGCGCCACCCGAAGCGATCCAACCGGTAAGGAGGGCGCGTGCACAGCCCGCCGGGATTGCCGGAATCGTCGCAGCGTTGCCTTTTGTGACTTCCGCTGCATCTCAGTGATAGAGTCGCGCGGCGTGAAGCAGCGTCGCGCGGGAGGGTGCGCCAATTTCCAGCACGATGACGGTGTCGCTCGAGGCCAAGCGCGCCGACCAGCCATTTCAGTTCGTGGCCGCGTCTTATCTGATCCGCATCGGCGCCGAGCCGGTGCAGACGCTGGGCGCTTTGGCCAAGAGCCTGCGAACCTGTTCGGAAGCTTCGATTTTTTATCACACCTTTCAAAGCCTGGAGGCGCATCACTACACCTCCTTTTCCAGCGACTTCGCGCAATGGGCCTTAACGGCCTGCAACGAGGCGGCTTTGGCGGAGCAGCTGGCGATCGTGGATCTGCGGGAGATCGTATCGATCGCGGATCTGCGCGATATTCTGGTGGGAACCGTGCAGGATTACTTGAAGGAGCATTCGCAGGCGGCGGACCGGCGGGCCTTTGAGGCTTTTTACTTTAGCGAGGCGAGAGAAGTGACGGTCCCCTCCGGCGCGCCCGCCTGGACCCTGGCGGAGCTGGCGGAGGGAATTCGCCTGCTGGGGCATCAATCGCTGCATTATCACTTCATCAATTCCCGGCTGCGGCTGCATCTGAAGACCAACGATTTCTCCTACTGGATCGAGCACAACCTGAACCATCCGTGGCTGGCCGCCCGGCTGAACCGAATCGACTTTTATAACGATACGCTCGACGATTTGCGCCAGGACATCCTGGCCGTTCTCGAGTCCCAGGAAAACCGATGAGCGCAACCGAGGTTGCCAAACCAGCTGTAGTTCTGCCCGTTCTGCAGGATTATGCGGCGATCGTGGGCGAGCCGGAGATTCTGGAGTTGCGGGAGCTGGCGCGGCGCCTGGCGGGACGGCGCGTGAAGATGGTGAATTCGACGGCGGTGGGCGGAGGAGTGGCGGAAATTCTGAACCGCCTCATTCCGCTGATGGAAGAAGTGAAAGTGCCGACTCGATGGGAAGTGATTACCGGCGGCGAGAAGTTTTTTAGCGTCACCAAGGCGTTTCACAATGCCTTGCACGGAGCTCCTTACGAAGGCTCGGCGGACTGGTTCGACGCGTTTCTGGCCACCAACGAGGAAAACCGGCGGCGCATGCAGTTCGACGAAGATTTCGTGGTGATCCACGATCCGCAGCCGGTGGCGCTAATCGCCGCGCGGGAAGCGGCCCGGAGGGAGGCGCAGCGCTGGGTATGGCGCTGCCATATCGACCTTTCCAATCCCAACGCGCAAGTGTGGGATTTTCTCAAGCCCTGGGTGGAAAAATACGATGCTTCGCTTTTCTCCTCGCCGCAGTTCACGCGCGGCCTGGGCATTCCGCAATATCTCTTCTATCCGACGATCGACCCGCTGGCGGATAAGAACCGCGATCTCGATCGCGACTTTGTGCGCGGCGTGCTGGAGCAATTTCAAATCGATCCCCAGCGGCCAATCCTGACGCAGATTTCGCGATTCGACCGGCTGAAGGATCCCGTGGGCGTGATCCGCGCCTATCGTTTGGTGAAAAAATACGAGGATTGCCAACTGGTTCTGGCGGGCGGCAGCGCCACCGACGATCCAGAAGGCGCGGCGGTGCTTCGGGAGGTTGAGGAAGCGGCGGCGGGCGATCCGGATATCCGCATTCTCAATTTGCCCCCGTGGAGCCATCTGGAAATTAACGCCTTGCAGCGAGGATCGACCATCGTCATTCAGAAGTCCTTGCGGGAGGGCTTTGGCCTGACGGTAAGCGAGGCACTGTGGAAGAAGAAGCCGGTGGTGGCTTCTGCGGTCGGCGGCATTCCCTCGCAAGTGATCCACAAGCTCACCGGCATGCTGGTGCATTCGCCGGAAGGAACCGCTTACCAAATCAGGTTCCTGCTGGCCAACCCGGCGTTCGCCAAGTGCCTGGGCGAGAATGGATATCAGCACGTCAAGGAACACTTCCTGGTGACGCAAAATCTGCGGCGCTACCTGGTCTTATTTTTGGTGCTGCTGCAGGACAGTTAGTCCTCTTCTGCTTATCTGGTTAACTCAGCAAGCCCCAATGGATTGTGTTTTGAGATCCTTCGCTCCGCGGATCTGCTCGTACTCAGCTGATTCCCGACCGGTTCCGAGACCAAGGAGGGTCTGAAAGCCAGCTGCGGGTGTCTTGCGGCGGTTGTGCCGGAAGACGAATTCGTCGAGGTAAACCTGGAGTTGAGGCTTGCTCACGCCGTGGTAGGTGCCGATCAGCCATTGCTGGAGGTTTCCAATACTGCGATCGGCAAGTGGGACAGCCGACTTCGCGCCTTTCCGGAGTGCGGATCGCAGCGGCTGAGTGCGGGCGACATGTTTGAAGCCAGCTTCCGTGAGACCCTCAAAGCTCTGGAGGCCATCGGTGTAGATAGTCGAACCGGGAGAGACGTTCTGGTGGAGGAAGGGGATGATGGTCTTGCCCCTGAAATCCGGGATCACTTTCATTCGGACGCGGCCGGAGCCCCTGCCGCGCCTTTCTACTGCGACCAGAACCAGCGCCGCCCGTCGCCCCTTGAGCTGCCGGCTGCCGCGGAGGCCGGCCTGCTCCCCGCCAATCCATGTTTCATCAACTTCGACCTCGCCGTACAGCGGTTCCCGAGCCACATTCACCATCGCCCGGCGGAGCTTGTGAAGCAACATCCAGGCGGTCTCGTAACAGGACAGGCCGAGTTGGCGCTGGAGTAGCAAGGCAGAAACCCCGCGCTTGTCCGTCGTCATCAGATAGGCGGCCCAAAACCAGTGGGTCAGCGGGATCTTAGTCCCGTGAAGAACCGTTCCCGCTGTCAGCGAGACTTGGTGACGGCAACCGGCACACTGCCACCGCCGTTGACTCACCAAGTCATAAGCCCGCCGGTTTCCACAGCGGGGACAGAGGAAGCCCTCGGGCCAGCGGCAGACCGCGAGGTACCGTTTGCAGGCTTCCTCGGTGGCGAAGTCGCTTTGAAATTGCCGCAGGGTCTTGGGAAATGGTGGTTTGGGCACCCCTTCACACTACCCATTGGGGTTTGCTGAGTCAACCAGATAAGCATAAGTCCTCTAGTTCTCGCAAGCTGGCTGGGAACGCGAAAAGGCCCGTCGCCCCGCTTCACTTCAGCCGGCGAAGGCTCATCCCGCCGGCGACTTACGCCGATGGTCACTCTTTGCGCAGCGATGCTTTCCGCGCACAACTTTTAGCCCTGTAGTGGGTTTAAAATGGAGAACATTACAGGCGTTCCTCGTAGACTTTCGCTCGCCGGGAGCCGTAAATGGCCGCGCAAAGATTTCAGCGCAAGCATTTTTCTCGAAGACCGAACGCTTTGCTTATCGCCGCGGTTGGCCTGCTCTCCGCGGGGCTTATTTTCCTGATCCCCCATTTGACCGCGAGCGGAAACAAGGGCGCCAATCGTCCGCAACAGACCGGCTCGCGAGTTCCGCGAAGCCTGAAGGGATTGCCGCCGAGCGATCTGACCGAAGACGAAGCCATCGCGCATGCCCTGAACCGTCTGGGTTATGGTCCGCGCCCCGGCGACATCGAGACGGTGAAACAAATGGGCCTGGCAAAGTGGATCGACCGCCAGCTTCATCCCGAATCCATCGACGACTCGGCGATGCAGGCGCGGCTTTCCCGCTTTCCCACGCTGAGCATGTCCTCTCAAGCGCTTTTGGATAAATTCCCGCGGCCTCAGGTGGCCGCCAAGCGCGAGGGCGTGACCGCTCAACAATATCGGCAAGAGCAGCAGGCAAAATTGCAGGCCGCGCGGCAGGCGACGGACGGCCAAGAACAGACGGCCGCGACCAATAGCGATGCTCAGGCCGACGGCAATTCGGCGCAGGCTGGAAACAACGGGGCAGCGTCATCTGTTTCACCGGCATCGGTTGCGCCGCAGAACATGACCCCCGATGAGCTTGCGGAAATCCTGCTGCCTGGAGCGAAAAACGCGGCCAAGGGCGGCGGAAATCCATTGTTGAATTACGAGCAGATCAAGACTCCCCAGCGCATTACCGCCGAACTGGCCATGGCCAAGATGGACCGCGCCGTTTACAGCGAGAGGCAGCTTTACGAACAGATGGTGGATTTCTGGTTCAACCACTTCAACGTCTTTGCCGGAAAGGGCGTGGACCGCTGGCTGCTGACTTCCTATGAACGCGACGCCATTCGCCCGCACGCCATGGGCAAGTTCCGCGACCTGCTGGAGGCCACGGCGAAGAGCCCGGCCATGCTCTTCTATCTGGACAATTGGCAGAGCGTCGATCCGCGAGCCTGGGCGCGGCTGCAACAGCAGCGCGCCATGCGCCAAGCCTATCGCGCGCGATTCGGCGGACCTTTCGGTGCGCCGGCCATGCCGCCGGGAGCCAATGCGGCGCAGGGCAAGAAACAGGAGCGCGGCTTGAACGAAAATTACGGCCGCGAGTTGATGGAGCTGCACACGCTGGGCGTGGACGGCGGATATACGCAACAGGACGTGATCGAAGTGGCCCGCGCGTTCACCGGCTGGACGATTCGGCAGCCGCAGCGCGATCCGGAGTTCTTTTTCGACGAACAGCTGCACGACCCCAATCCGAAGATGGTGCTGGGCCATAAAATCGATGCCGGCGGAATGGAGCGACGGCGAAGAAGTGCTGGACTTGCTGGCGCGAGACCCGCATACGGCCCACCATCTTTCGCTGGAAATCGCGCGGCACTTCGTCTCCGACAATCCTCCGGACGGCGCTGGTGGATCGCATGGCGCAGACGTACGAAAGCACCGACGGCGATATCCGCGCGGTGCTGCACACGATGATCTATTCGCCGGAATTCTGGTCGCGGGAGAGCTATCGCGCCAAGATCAAGACGCCGTTCGAACTGGTGGCCTCGGCCGCGCGGGCGGTGGGGGCGGAGACCGGCCTCCCGTTGACGCTGGTGCAATGGACGGGACGCATCGGCGAGCCGCTCTATCAATGCCAGCCGCCGACGGGATATTCGGATAAGGCCGACGCCTGGGTGAACACCGGCGCACTGCTGAACCGGCTGAACTATTCGCTGGCGCTCACGGGCAACCGGCTGGCGGCCGTGCGCACGGACATTCCATCGCTGCTGGGGGCCGATAGCGCGTCCAAACCGGATGCCGTGCTCGATGCAGCCATCGCTCTGCTGCTTTCCGGAGAAGTGTCTGCGCAAACGCGGGCGACGCTGGAAAAGCAGATGAACGATCCGCGAGTGCTGCAAGCCAGCTTGGACGATCCGGTCACGCGGGTAAATTCCGCGATGATCGCGGGCTTGGTGCTGGGCGCGCCGGAATTTCAGCGGCGCTGACGAAAAGCCGCAAGGAGAATAGCCATGGACGTTTCACGGCGAGCGCTTTTGAAAAACGGCGGCGTGGCCATGATTGGCATGAGCACGCTGCCGGCATTCCTGCGGCGCGCCATGGCGGCCACGCCGGCTCGAACCGCAAAAAGCTGGTGGTGCTCTTCCAGCGCGGCGCGGCGGACGGCTTGAACATCGTGGTGCCCTTTGCCGAGCCGAACTACTACCGCATCCGGCCCACCATCGCGATTCCCCAGCCGCAAGCGGGGCGGCGAATAAGCCGCGGTCGATCTGGACGGCTTTTTCGGCCTGCATCCCAGCCTTGCGCCGCTGGCGCCCCTTTTCCAGAAGCAGCAATTGGCGATCGTGCACGCCGCGGGTTCGCCGGATACGACGCGCTCGCATTTCGATGCGCAGGATTACATGGAGTCGGGCACGCCCGGCGTGAAGGCCACCGACGATGGCTGGCTCAATCGCGCGCTTGCAGGCTACCCCCGAAGCGGACGCTTCGCCTTTCCGCGCCGTGGCCATGGGGCCGAATCTGCCGCTGACGCTGCGCGGCACGGCTCCCGCCATCGCGCTGCCGGATGTCAAGCAGTTTCGCGTGTTCGCGCAATCGCCGGCGGTGGAGGGCGGCTTCGAGGCGCTCTACGCGCATACGGTGGATCAGGCGCTGCGCGGCACGGGCACGGAAACGTTTGAAGCGATCGACATGCTGCGCAAGGCCGATCCCTCGCGCTTCCAGCCCGAGAATGGCGCGGAGTATCCGCGGAATCGCGTGGGCCAGATGCTGCAACAGGTGGCGCAACTCCATAAAGCCGACATCGGCCTGGAGGTCACCTTCGTCGATACCGGCGGATGGGACAATCACGTCAACGAAGGCGGCGCGCAAGGGCAGCTCGCGAATTTGTTGCGCGATCTGGGGCAATCGCTCGCCGCTTTTTCGCAGGATATGGGCGACCGCATGGAAGATATCGTGGTGGTCACCATGTCCGAATTCGGCCGCACCGCGCACGAAAACGGCAATCGCGGCACCGATCACGGCCATGCCAACTGCATGTTCGTGATGGGCGGCGCCGTGAAGGGCGGCAAAGTGTACGGCAAATGGCCGGGGCTGGGTCCCGAACAGCTCAACGAAGGCCGCGACCTGGCGCTGACCACGGATTTCCGCTCCGTGCTCGGCGAGATCATTTCACGCCATCTGGGCACGAACGAATTGGACACCGTGTTCCCCGGCTTCGACAACGATCCCCGCAAATTCCCGAATCTGCTCAGGACTTAGCCGAAGCAGTCACGCACAGGCCGTGACTTGCCCCGGCTAATCCGCGGGGGCGCGGGAGACTTCTTTTGCGGCTTCCGAGACGTGGATGCGCATGCCGTAGAACGAGCGATACACGAAAGTAAACGAGATCACGAAGAAAACAGCGGCAAGAATGTGAGTGAGCATGCCGCCGGTCTCCGCCGTTAGTTGCACGGCCAGCTCCACCGCCAGCAGGCCGAACAGCGTGGTGAACTTGATCACCGGATTGAGCGCCACCGAGGAAGTGTCCTTGAACGGATCGCCCACCGTGTCGCCGATTACGGTGGCGGCGTGCAGTTCGGTGCCTTTCTGCTTCAGTTCGACTTCCACGATCTTCTTGGCGTTGTCCCAGGCGGCTCCCGCGTCGGCCATGAAGATGGCCTGGAAAAGGCCGAACATGGCGATGGAGATCAGGTAGCCGATGAAGAAGAAGGGTTCGACGAAGGCGAAGGACAGCGCGGCGAAAAATACGGCGATGAAGATGTTCAGCATGCCCTTCTGCGCGTACTGCGTGCAGATCTCCACGACTTTCTTGCTGTCCGCGACGGAAGCCTTTTCCACGCCTTCCAGGTGGATGTTGGCCTTGATGAACTCGACCGCGCGGTAGGCGCCGGTGGTGACGGCTTGGGTGGAAGCGCCGGTGAACCAATAGATCATGGAGCCGCCGGCGATAATGCCGAGCAGGAAAGGCGCGTGCAGCAGGGAGAGCTTGTCGACGTTTTCGGTAATGCCGTTGGTGAGCGCCATGATGATGGAAAAGATCATGGTGGTGGCGCCGACGACGGCGGTGCCGATCAGCACGGGCTTGGCGGTGGCTTTGAAGGTGTTGCCGGCGCCGTCGTTCTCTTCCAGCAAGTCCTTGGCGCGGCCGAAATTGGCATCGATGTGGAAATCCCGCTTGAGCTCCTGCGTGAATGCCGGGAATCTGCTCGATCAGCGAAAGCTCGAAGACGGATTGGGCGTTGTCGGTGACGGGGCCGTAGGAGTCGACGGCGATCGTTACCGGCCCCATGCCCAGGAATCCGAAAGCCACCAGTCCGAAAGCGAACACCGGCGCTGCAATCATCAAGTTGCCAAGTCCCAGCTGGCTAACCATGTAGCCGATGGACATCAGGACCATAATGGCCAGCCCCAGGTAATAGGCGGAGAAATTGCCGGCCACGAAGCCGGACAAAATGCCCAGCGAAGCTCCGCCTTCCTGCGCGGAGATGACCACTTCCTTCACGTGGCGCGATTCGGTGGAGGTGAAAGCCTTCACCAGTTCGGGAATCACGGCGCCCGCCAGCGTTCCGCAGGAGATGATCGTCGCCAGCTTCCACCATTGCGTGGTGTCGCCGCCAAGATTGGGAATCACGGCCCAGGAAATTACGTAGGTCATGGCGATGGAGACGAGCGACGTCAGCCATACCAGCGAGGTGAGCGGCGCCTCGAAATTCATGTGATCGGCGTGCAGGTAGCGCGCCTTGGCGATGGCGCTGTTGATGAAATAGGAGGCCGCGCTGGCCACCAGCATGGCGATGCGCATGACGAAAATCCATACCAGCAATTGCACCTGCACGGTGGGGTTTTTTACGCCCAGCAGGATAAAGGTGATCAGCGCGACGCCGGTGACTCCATAAGTTTCGAAGCCGTCGGCGCTGGGGCCGACCGAATCGCCGGCATTGTCGCCGGTGCAATCGGCAATGACGCCGGGATTGCGCGCGTCGTCTTCCTTGATCTTGAAGACGATCTTCATCAGGTCGGAGCCGATATCGGCGATCTTGGTGAAGATGCCGCCCGCGATGCGCAGCGCCGCGGCGCCCAGCGATTCGCCGATGGCAAAGCCGATGAAGCAGGAGCCCGCGTAGTCGCCGGGAACGAAGAGAAGAATGAACAGCATCATCACAAGCTCGACGCTGATGAGCATCATGCCGATGCTCATGCCGGCATCCAGCGGAATTTTGTAGATCGGATAGGGCTTGCCGCCGAGACCGGCAAAGGCGGTGCGCGAATTGGCAAACGTGTTTACGCGAATGCCGAACCAGGCCACGCCATAGCTGCCGGCAATTCCCAGCACGCTGAAGAGGAGAATGACGAAGACGCGAAACGCGTCCATGTGCAGCAGCACGCCGAAATAGAGCACGATGACCACGGCGATGAAGCTCTCCAGCAGCAGCAGGAACTTGCCCTGGGTGATCAGATAGGTTTTGCAGGTTTCATAGATCAGCTCGGAAATCTCGCGCATGGAGCGGTGCACGGGCAGATTCTTCAGCCGCTGATAGATGGTCAAGCCGAAGATCAGGCCGAAAATACAAAACAGGATGCCAAAGAGCAGCAGCTTATGGCCGTCGATGCCAAAAAAGGTCACCTGAGAGAGGTCCGGCAGCTTCAAACTGGCTTCGCCGCCCGCTTCGGGCGCTTGCGCCCAGCTCGAAGCGGCGATTAGCGGCACCGCCGCGAATGCAGCGGCGACCTTCAGAAAGCGCCCCAGCGGCCGGCAAATTTTGGCTCGTTGCATCAGCAGCCAGCCGCCAACCGCGGCAAACAACCAGACCCATCCCATTAATTGCATGCTTCCTCCGTAAATTAAGCCTCACTCAGGGAACAATCAGGTGTGCTTTCACCAGAAAGGCAAAAGGACACTTTATAGCACGCCTTCTCGATGGTCAAGAATGCGGCCAAGCCTGGTTAACGGGCAAGTTATGCCGCCGGGAATGGGCGCCGGCCTTCCTTCCTTCGGCCGACCCATCGAACATCGGCCCAGCCGATCGGAACCCCAAATGCGCTCGGAATTCAGGCCCTGCGCACGCGGGCGTTTATGGTGTTTAATAGCGTGCCTTTCGAGTGGCGCAAGAGTATAGAATCTCCCTCGCATTTATGGGCAACTATCATGTTCCAAGATGGGCGCTAAGGGCGATTGCCTTCTCCAGCCCTCTGAGCCTGTTTGGGCTCTCGTTTTTGGACGCCACCGTGCTTCCTTTCCCCTCCCTGAACGATCTCCTTTTGATCGATCTCTGCATTCAAGCGCCGGCGCGCATGCCTTACTACGCCATTCTCGCGACGCTCGGTTCAGTGGCGGGTTCCGTGCTGCTGTACTTCATCGCCCGCAAAGGAGAAGAAGCGGCGTTCCACAAAAAGGCAGGTTCGCAGGCGCCGCAGATCCATCGTTGGATGGAGCGCAATGGGTTCGTGACGCTGGTCGTCGCGGCGCTATTGCCTCCGCCCACGCCATTCAAGCTTTTTGTGCTGGCCGCTGGAGCGCTGGGCATGCCGTTTCGCGGCTTCCTGGCGGCCATGGGCATCGCGCGCGCGGTGCGCTTTTTCGGCGAAGGCTATCTGGCCACGCGGTATGGCCCGCAGACGACGCGCTTTCTGCAGGCCCACAGCATGGCTTTTGCGGTTTCCACGGTGGCTTTTGCGCTGGTGTTCTATTGGATTGCACGGGTAGCGATGCGCGGAGCGCCGCGGGAAAAGGCTTGATAGGCAGCTCGCGAAAACTCGTTTTTATATAATAAGAGTTCGCCTCGGGAATTTAACGCGCGCCGATAAGGGCCAGCCGCGTCATGGCCAAGACTAAAAGAGATAGCAAGCTCAACGATAGTAAACTCCTCGGGCGGGTCGCCAAATTGCGGGAAGAGATCCGCCTGCACGAGCATCGCTATTACCTGCTCGACCGCCCTTCGATCTCCGATGCCGAATTCGACCGGCTGATGAACGAGCTGAAGCGGCTCGAGGCCGAGCATCCGGAACTGGTCACGCCGGACTCTCCCACGCAGCGCGTAGGCGGAGCGCCCCGCAAAGGCTTCGAGACGCGCCGCCACGTTCCGCCGATGCTGAGCCTGGATAACGCGTTCTCCTTCGAGGAACTGGACCGATTCGATCGCCGCGCCCGCGAAGTTTCCGGCCGTCAGGAGATCGAATACATCGTCGAGCACAAATACGACGGCTTGAGCATGTCCCTGCACTACGACCAGGGACGGCTTGCTCTCGCCGTCACGCGCGGCGACGGAGTAAACGGCGAGGACGTGACCGCCAACGTGGCCACGATTGAGGCTATTCCCAGCCGCGTGGATGCCGCCCGGTCGAAGCGGCTGGGCCTGAACGGCGATTTTGAGGTGCGCGGCGAGATCATCATGCCGCTCAAGGCCTTTGCCAAGCTGAACGAGCAGCAGGAAGAGAGCGGCGGCAAGCGCTTCGCCAATCCCCGCAACGCCGCGGCGGGATCGGTGCGTGTGCTCGATTCGCGCATTACGGCTTCGCGGCAGCTCGATTTCTTCGGCTATTACCTGCTGGCCGGAGGGCGAAATCCGTTCCCGCGGCATTCCGACGAACTGGAAGCCATCTCCGCGCTGAAGTTCAACCCTCTGCGATGGAAGCGCTGCGCGTCAATCGAAGAGGTGAAAAAATACTGCGCGGAATGGGAAGAAAAGCGCGAGAAGCTGCCTTACGAGATCGATGGCATCGTGATTAAGGCCAACGAGCTTTGGCTTCAGCAGGAGCTGGGCTTCACGTCCAAGGCTCCGCGCTGGGCCATTGCTTACAAATATCCGGCGCGCCAGGAAACCACCACAGTGCGTGAAGTGGTTTTCCAAGTGGGCCGGACCGGAGCGCTTACGCCCGTGGCTTTGCTCGATCCGGTGGCCGTCGGCGGAGTCACGGTGAGCCGGTCGACGCTGCACAATATGGACGAAATCGAGCGGCTGGGCTTGGCCGCGGGCGACGAGGTGCTGATCGAACGCGCGGGCGAAGTGATCCCGCACGTCGTAAAAGTTGTGCGGGAAGGAAAAGACCGCCGCCCCGTGTCGGTGCCCGAGCTTTGTCCCGAATGCGGCAGCCACATTCATAAATCGCAGGACGAGGTTGCCTACCGCTGCGTGAACGCCGCCTGCCCGGCAAAACGGCGCGAGTCCTAATCCATTTTGCCAGCCGGCACGCCATGAATATCGATGGGCTGGGGGAGAAAATTGTGGACCAACTCGTCTCCACGGGCATGGTGAAGGATTTCGCGGACCTCTACCATCTCGACGCCGAGAAGCTGGCCTCGCTGGAACGCATGGCCGAGAAATCGGCGGACAATCTGCTGCGCGAAATCGCCGCGAGCAAGTCCAATGAGCTCGCGCGACTGGTCTATGCATTGGGCATACGTTTTGTGGGTGAGCGAACGGCGCAATTGCTGGCCGAGCATTTCGGGTCCATGGGCGCAATCGCCAATGCCAATGAGCAAGCGCTGACGGAAGTGGGCGAAGTCGGGCCCAAAGTGGCCGCCAGCATCGTGGAGTTTTTCGAGGAACCCGCGAACCGGGAGGTAGTGAAGCGGCTGCGCGCAGCCGGCATCGATCCGCAACACGCCCGGCAGGAGGCGGTTTCCAGCCGTCTCGCGGGCCAGACATTTGTCTTCACCGGAACGCTGGCGCGCCGCTCGCGCGAGGAGGCCGGCGAACTGGTGGGCAGGCACGGCGGCAAGGTAGTGAGCTCGGTGAGCAAGAATACGGATTACGTTGTCGTGGGCGCCGATCCTGGATCGAAGTACGACAAAGCCAAGTCGCTTGGCGTGCGCGTCTTGAACGAGGATGAATTCGACGCTCTGCTCGAAGGCAAGCTGGCGCCGGCGCAAACCGCGGCGGATGAAGGCAAGCCGCGAGGGCGTGCCGCGAACGCGGCGGCGAATTCGGGCCGCAAGTCAGCGAAGAAGTCCACCCGAACACTGACTTAGGCCACTTCAGGTACTCCGCGCTTTAGCTCTTCGCACACTCTATTCATTCGCATTGGCCCTTCCGAATGCAATCCACTGGGCGCATAACGCGATGCGCTATAATGGCCGGGAGCGAGCGGGCTGGGCGATCGCTGGACGATTCCTGCAAGGGAATCGACTGGAGGAAAGTCCGGACTCCGCAGGGCAACGCGCCTGGTAACGCCAGGGGACCGGGCGTCCGCGAATGCGGGCGCTGGGCTACGGACAGTGCCACAGAAAATAAACCGCCGGCGCGCGCGAATCGATGATCGGCTGGAGGCCAAACCTTCGGCGGGTCTTACAATCGCCGCGCTTGGTAAGGGTGAAACGGTGGGGTAAGAGCCTACCGCGCGGGCAGTAATGTCCGCGGCACGGCAAACCCCGCGCGGTGCAAGGCCAAATAGGAGGGGAGGGCCGGCTCGGCCCGTTACGCGCGAGGGCGCTTCGGCGTTCTCGCCAAACCCTCGGGTAGGCCGCATCGAGCCGTCGAGCGATCGGCGGCCCAGAGGAATGATCGCCTCCGAATCTGAGTGGGCACTGCGGCTCTCGGGCCGCGATGCCTCTCAGGCGCGAAGACAGAATCCGGCTTATAGGCCCGCTCGCTCATAACTCTTTTGCTGTCATTGCAACCGCTTCGGATCAGCACTTTCCTGTGCCCGCTGCGTGCCCGTTATCTCAAGGCCTTCGCCGCTCTCCATGATCCTCCGGGCGCGCTCCCGAAGTTCCTTCACGAACGGGGCGTAGTGCCTCTCGATCGTATCCACGGTGTCTCCGAGAAGCTTCGCCACGTCGTAAGGACTCGCCCCGCGCGCCAGAAGGTCAACCGCGAAGGTGTCCCGGAAACGATGCGGGTTTGCGCCCAGCACGCCGGCGCGCCGGCCGACGGCGAGCATGCGCTCATAGAGCCGCGGCCGTCTGAGAGGCTTACCGGTTTCCGGGTTTATGAGCACCCGGTCTTCAGGTTCAGGCTTGCGGCGATCGCGCTCGACTTCGAGAGCAAAAAGTAATTCCTGGTGGATGGGCAAGATCACGCGCTTCCGGCGCTTCAAAGTAAGCCGATTGATTTCGCGTGATTCCCAATCGATCTCCTCCCACCGCAGGCCCACTGCATCCGAGCCCCGCAAACCGGTCCAGCGCAGCAGCAAGAACGCCAGCAGGTCGGCGCCGGCGGAATCACGGAGTTTGGCGAGCTCTGCGGCCTTGAATGGCTGCGCTCCACGTTCCGGGTTATCGCCCGGGCGCCCGTCGAGCTTTACCGGATTTCGCGCGAGGAGCTCACAATCGGAAACCGCGTAAGCAAAGAGGCGATGCAGGATCGCCGTGTCGAGCACGACGCCGCGGCCGCCGCGCGAGAACTTTTTCTCAAGCACGGCCTTCAACCGCCATGCCTTGAAATCTTCGACTAGCGCGCGGCTGATCTGATCGAGCTCGAAGATCCCACGGGTCTCGAGGAATCCGCTAAACGATGTGACCGTTTGGGCGTAGCGTGCTTTGGTCGAGTCGCGCATCCTGCCGAGAACCACTTGCTGCGCGGTCCACGCGGAGAATTTCGCTGCGAGATCCTTCCAGGTCGGTTTCAGTCGGTCGCTGTGCATCTCTGGGCTGTGACCTACGAGCGACGCGAGCTTGCTGAACGTCTCCGGCGGCAAAACCCCGCGCAGCTCCTTCCATAGCGGCGAATCAGGGCCGTCCGCTAAAGCACGATCGATCCTGCCGAGCAATTTCTGAGCGGCATCTCCTGTGCTAGTTCCGAGCGAAAGCCTCAGCCGCTCACGCTCACCAGAGTCTCGCTTCGCGCGCTCACCGTAGCGCCCCTCGAGCCGATAGGTGTTCCCGCGCTTTTTGATCCGGAACGTCATCGCAGAACTCTGAGGTGCCCCGACTCGATCTTGAGCACGACGTCGAGCGGTACGAGTTTGTGTCCTTTCTTGCCGCGCGCGGCGAAGTCTACCACCTTCTCGCCGCGGATCCGGTTATAGACCGACGCACGCGAGCAACGCCAGCGAGCGGCGAGCTCGGGAATGCTGAAGAAAGGCGGCATTCCGTCATCTGCGCGTTGGGCTATCGATCCCATCATTTAGGCCATTCGGAAATCATTTCTTTCCGGAACCGGAGCAACTCTCAAAACCCGCTTCGCGTTTTCAGTCACTTGCCGCCTCGCTGGCGCTGAGGTTTTCTGAACCGTCGCCCGCAGGTGCCTTCGGCTGTGTTTTGCGCGCTACCTCCTCGAAAAAGATCGCGGGCAGGTCCTCGTCGCCGGCGACGAATGGCGCTCGCGCCTCAGGGTCTCCGGCCGCGGGCGTTGCTGGCGGTTCTTCGTGGCGCGATATTGGGGCGCCAAAGTCGATCCCGAGCTGAATTAGTTGCGGCACATTCTTCGCCTACGCCGCAGTCGGCTTTGATCCCGCATGGACCTGGTCCGAACTCGTTGGCAGGGGAATTGTGGTGGTCCGTCGATCCGATCCGCTCAGCTCCATCGAGTGAAACGCCGAAAGGCGGCTGGCAATCCGGTCATCCATCCGCTCCGCAATTTGTTCCAGACTCCAGTTCGTCGAGATCGCTGTGGGTAGATTGCGGTTGAATCGCTGATCGAGGATCTCGAGTGTGTTCCGCCGCTCGAAGTCAGACAGGCTGCCGGCGCCTAGATCGTCGAGGAACAGCCAGCGAGGCGAGGCGTATTCGCTGAGTACAGCTTCCTCGGGACGATTCTCCCGATAGCACTCTCGGAGCGACGCATAGAGCTCGGCACACCGCCGGAATACCGCCTCCTGTCTCGTGAGCAGCAAAGTGCGGGCCATCGCTGCCAATAGATGCGTTTTGCCAGTGCCCACTGCCCCGGTGAGCAATAAGCCGTCGCGCGGATCGCTGAGCCAGCCAAGCACGAAGTCCTGCACGCCGCGGGGAAAATCGACCAAGCTGGCCCGCTTGAATCGCAACGGCAACCTGGCAACAACCCTCCGCTCCGCGGTGCAGGCGCACTGGCGCATACCGCCGGCGGCGGGGACGTATCCGGTGCCAGCGCACTAACGGATGCGGATATCGAGCGGCATCGCGCCCGATCTTGTCCGCGTGTATTCGATACGTACACACCCGATGAGTCACATTTGTGTTGACTCCCCAAGTCTCTCGGCTCACCATTCGTGCCTAACCCAGATAATCGAAGCGGCGACTGGAGGGAATATGCAAGGAAGGCAACCGGGTCTCACCCTCGCACCCCTGGGGCTGATGGTGCTTCTGGCCGTTGGGTCACCTTCAGGATCTGCGCAAGACAAATTGGCCTGCCAAGCCTACTTCCAGGTGGTCCAGATGGACGCCAGAATCGCCGGTGGTTTTGTCGCCGGCGGGAACGAAGCGCAAAAGAAGTGGTGGGAGAAAAAAGGGCAGAAAAGATATTCGGGCCTGTGCTGGAACGGGTCGGTGCTTTCCGGAGACAAGCCTCGATATCTGCTGTTCTGGGTGAGTGAAAATCATTCGCAGTTAGAGGAGGTTCCGACGAGCCAGTCGGTCAGTGGCACCGTCACCGGCACGGATGGCAACACTGGAACGTTCGGCGGCGAAGTGGATGGCACGAAACTCGTCCAGGAACACTGGACGACGGCCTCGATTTCCGTATTGAGAGTTTCGCCCGAGGGCAAGGTCGAGCTCCCGGCAATCTACTTCCACACAGCCGGACCTTCTGTCCTGGAGAGGTACGCGGCGGCTGGGTGGAGATGGTCCTCAGACAGCCAGAAGGCGCTGGAGGCGGCGCTGAAGTTCCTGTCAGAAAAGCCCTAAGTCAATCGCCTGGGATTCGTTGCAAGCGCGCCCCGGCTGCTCGATCGATCCCGTCCACATTTTAGGTGGCTCCTTTGCCCCGCTTCCCGCGCTGTTAGCTCGGGTTCTCTCCGGGAGGCGCTCCCCCTGTTTTCTCGTTGTTCTGAGCGAGAAGTCCTGCTCGAGTATCCGTTTGCCGGAGTCCCGTTCGTGCTCACTCAAATGGCCCTCGCGTGTGCCCGCTGGGTGCCCGTTATCCGAGCATAGGTGACAGGATTAACACCTTTGATAGTGGAACGGCCTTTGTTTGCCGTAACTCCTGTCGATCTGAGGCCAATCGAAGAATCCGGCTTATAGGCCCGCTCGCTTATTTTTCTTTGACTGACACGTGTCCCACCTCTGACCGGGTCTGAGAGTGCGTGGTAGACCGAGCCATCGCAGGAGTTAATGGACCGCGACTGCCTCGATACGCCACAACGGCTCATACGCGTCCCTACAGAGAACTCTGGGGCAAGGCCGCGATTCACATCGATCGAGACCCTCACCTAGAGTGCACCCAACCGCTTCTTACAGATAATCGCCTGGGCTATCCCCTCTTCTTACGCGCAGCTTTGCATCTTCCGCTTTATATCGGTTATTCGGCTCAGGGCACATCGTTGGCAATTGAATCGACTGGCGGACAGCCTCCGCTAGAAACCTGGAGGTGATCGATGAACGATGACAACCGAAGCCCCTGCTGCCCGCGCTGTCATGGATTCGGCCGAGCTCCTGGTAAGCCGGAACGCTCCTGCGCCGCATGCGAAGGCACGGGAGGCATTGTCGTGGAACTTGTGGCACCCCATCCGAAGTCGTCTACAGCCGCGGATCGACGGAAATTTGCCCGGTAACAACGCTACAGGCCTCTGCTTCAACCCCTTCCTAGGGTTTATTCTCCGGTTGGGACGTTACATCGTAAGCACTGCGCGGAAGCGCGCCTTGCCATCCACCACGCGCTGGTACGCCTTAGGCGCCTCTGCCAAAGGGTAGGTTTCGACGATGGTTTTCACTTTTCCCTGGGCCACGTAGTCGAGCGCCTCATACAGGTATTCGGGCCCGTTTTGCTGGCTTCCGATAATGTGAATGCGCTTCATGAGCAGATCCACCAGCGATACCGATAGCGGCTCGGCATCCACGCCCATGGTAACCAGGCGCCCATCGGGCCGCAGCCCTTGAATGCTATCCATCATCGACTTGGTCGAATTGGAAGTGCTGAGGATGATGTCCGCGCCTCCCGCGCCCGCCAGGCTCTTGCCGTCGCGAACGATTTCATCCGCGCCCAGTTCGCGAATTAGCTTGTCTTTGTCGGGCGAGTGCGAGATGGCGATAGTCGTGAACCCAGCCGCCTTGGCGTATTGCAGCGCCAGGTGCCCCAGGCCGCCGATGCCCAGCACGGCCACGCGTTCGTGCGGCTTCGGATCGGCCCAGCGCAAGCCGCTGTAAACGGTGTAGCCGGCGCAGAAAATCGGCGCCGCCTGCTCGTAGGAGATATTGTCGGGAATCAAGTAGGTGGCGTCGGCATACATAGGCATGTACTCCGCGTGGCCGCCCTGCAAATTCACGCCGGTGCTCTTTTGATCGAGACAGAAATTCCTGCGTCCGCGCCGGCACCATTCGCAGCGTCCGCAAGTTTCCTGGATCCACGCGGTGCCCACCCGGTCGCCTACTTTGCGGTGCGTTACATCGGGCGCCACCGCCACGATTTCGCCAACCGGTTCGTGACCCAAAATTCGAGGGAATTTCCCGGGAATGTGCCCGTGGGTTTCGTGCACGTCGGTGTAACAGATGCCGCTGGCGTGCATCTTAACCAGAACCTGATTCGGCCCGGGTTGCGGTTGCGGAACATCCTTTACTTGCCACGAGCCATTTACAGCAGGAACGACGGCGGCTTGCATTGTCTTCCTCCCAGGCCCGATTCGATGCCGGCGTATCCGCAATTGGCACGTAGAAGGCCGCCGAGAAACCTCTGGGCCGTTGCGAAGCAGCCGCGACAGAGAGAGAAGGACAGCGACACAGGGACGGGCAAGCGGCAAGACGCGGGGCAAAAACCTCAGGTCTCGCCTGCAAAGTGCGCAGGCGCGACCTGAGCTACGAGGCTTCGTGACCGCGCGGCCACTTCGGTCAGAATGACACCGCAAGACAGACACGCGCGACCGGCAAGGTATGGAGTTACAAGTCCCTTGGAGGGAAGGTCCTCTATTGCGATAGGGGATTCGAAAGAAAGTTAGTCGGAGGCCGTGGGAACATCGGTCGGCGCGGTGACGACGGTTGACGAGCGCTTCGGCGGCAGACCCGCCTGACGGATTTTATAGAGCAGCGCACGGTAGCTGATGCGGAGATCGCTGGCGGCGCGCTTGCGATTCCAGCGATTGGCTTCCAGGGCGCTGAGGATAATCTTGCGCTCGAGCTGCTGCACGGCTCTGCGCGTCACCTTCTTCAGGTGGATGGGGCCGCTGATGGGCAGTTCGGGAGAGATGGGGGAGCGATCCCAATTGGTAAGCTCCGCGCCGATGGCCTCTTCCGATCCCAGGATGACGTAGCGCTCCATCAGGTTTTCCAGCTCGCGAATATTCCCGGGCCAATTGTGCTTCTCGAGAAGCGCCAAGAGGGACGGGGAGATGGGGCGCGCGGAACTATTGTGGCGCTTGCGGTGCCGTTCGTAAAAGTGCGCGGCCAAGCCGGGCACGTCCTGGATGCGGGCGCAGAGGCCGGGCAGATCTACCTTGGCGACATTAATCCTGTAGTAAAGATCGGAGCGGAACCTGCCGGCGGCAATCTCATGTTCGAGCGGACGATTGGTGGCACAGATAATCCGAATCTGCACGCTGACATCTTCCCGGCCGCCAATGCGGCAGAATTGGGAGTCCTGGAGCAACTGGAGAAGCTTGGCCTGAAGGCCCAGATCGATTTCGTCGATGCCGTCCAGAAAGAGGGTGCCACCATTGGCCAACTCGACGCGACCGGGCTTGCTGGTATAGGCTCCGGTAAAGGCTCCTTTTTCATAGCCAAACAGCTCGCTTTCGAGCAACGGTCCAGGAATCGCGGCGCAATTGACGTTGACAAAGGGCCCCTCGGCAACCGCCGACCGGGAATGAATGTAACGGGCCAGAACTCCCTTGCCGGTGCCGCTTTCGCCCTGGACAAGCAAGGGGACGGTGGTTGCAGCGAACTTCTGGATTTTCTGTTGACAGATCTGCATGAGCGCCGAGGACCCAAAAATGACTTCCTCGGGCGGAAAGTCTTCTACGCGAAGCGTGAAGGAAACTCGTTGTGTACCAGCCAAGGCCACCTGTTGGCTCCCCCGAAAACGAAAGTTAAAACTCCCCCACCTAGTGGTTAGCACATCAAACGCCAAACTTTTGCACTGGTATCCCTCGTCGATGTATTACACGATCTGTAACGAACATAAGATAAGCCTTGCAATATGAAGGTTCTGGCGATTTGGCGCATTTGGCGCGGGAGGATCTAGAATCGGGAAGCGGCTGAGGGGAAAAGGTTTGCCTATATTAGGAAGGCCGATTCAGATTCCTTGCCACTTTTTCGTCCGGGTTAGCCGTCGTGTGATGTGGCGAACCGAGGAATAGGAGCGGCCTCTTGCTGATGGCGGCGCCGCAAAAGTCCCAGTAGGCCTATCGGAACATCTAACCCGGTGCCTGAGCAGTTCCGGCGAGAATTCTGGCTTCGCCGGCGGCGACTTGGTCGTAAACTGGTTCATCTGGGAGGATTTGCATGCATTATTTGGTCACCGGCGGAGCGGGCTTCATCGGTTCGAATACCGTGGACGAATTGGTGCGCCGGGGGCATGACGTCACCGTGCTCGATGACCTGTCGGCCGGGAAAGAGGCCAACCTGGAAAAGGTCCGGCAGCAGATCACCTTCATTCGGGGCAGCATTACCGATCGGGAGGTGGTGGAAAAGGCCTGCCGCGGCGCCGATTACGTGCTGCACCTAGCGGCGCGCACCTCGGTGCCGCGTTCGGTGAAGCAGCCCCTGGAAACGAATCAAATCAACGTGGACGGCACGTTGAACGTTCTGGTGGCGGCGCGAGACGCCGGTGTGCGCCGCGTGGTGTTCGCCAGCTCTTCTTCGATCTACGGAGATACTCCCACGCTGCCGAAGCACGAGGGCATGCCGCCCGCGCCGATCTCTCCTTACGGCGTTTCGAAACTGGTGGGCGAACTGTACGGGCGCGTTTTTCACCGCACCTATGGCCTCGATTTCGTGGCGCTGCGTTATTTCAACGTCTTTGGCCCGCGGCAGGATCCCGGGTCGCCCTACTCGGGAGTGCTTTCGCTATTCATCGCCGCGATGCGCAATGGCGGCGAGCCGAATGTATTCGGCGACGGAGAACAGTCGCGCGATTTCACATTCGTGCAGAACGTGGTGGCGGCGAATCTGCAGGCCCTTGAGGCTCCGGGCATTGGGGGCGGTGCGTTCAATCTCGGGACTGGCGGGCGCTACACGCTGAACTACACATTGCAGCTGCTGGAAGGGTTCGCGGGGAGGCAGGCGAAAGCGAAGCATGGTCCGCCGCGCGAGGGCGACATCCGCGATTCGCAGGCGGACATTTCACTGGCGGCCCAGAGCTTCGGATATAAGCCGCAGTTCGTTTTCGAAGACGGTCTGCGCAAGACTTGGGACTGGTATACGTCGCAGGGCTAACTTCAGAAGGGGATCGCGGCTCCAGGGGCTAAAGCTCCTTTGTTTTGCCCTCTCTTTTGTCAGGGCTGAAGCCCTGACCCGCACCCGGCAAACTCGGCGAGGCGGAAGTCGCAACCCACCACAAGAAAATTCCCCAGGGTCCCTCACAAGAACCGTGAGGGCGCCCTGGGCTACAGAACCGCACACTCCCGCCTACAGTTGCAACTTGTCTTCGGACGGGACGTAGGGGAGACAGGGTACTGCTGGCGGACAGCCAACTAGGGGCCAATGCGCGTGCGCCAGCCGTAGGTGCGGGCCAGCCGCAGGGGACGCAGCAGGGCATAGAGGGGGTCCGGAAGGCGGCGATTGCCGCGATCGTGTTCGGTGGGCATCAACGCCAGTCGGATGGCGTAGGGCAGGCCCTGGGCGAAGGGCCCTCGCATGCGCACTCGAAAGGCAAAGCGGCTCAGCACTCCCACTTGTATTTTCTCGGGCGCGAAGAATCGGCCGGAGATTTGCTCAATCATCTGGCGGGCGACCTTATCGCGCCGGAGGCACTTCGTGACTTCACCGGGCGGAGCCGCGTCAAAAAGGCGCGCAGCGAGCCCCACGCCCAGCAGCAGCATGCGCTGAATACGCCAACTCCGCGCACGCTCCAGCACCAGCGCCCAGTCGGGTCTCCAATCGGGCCGCGAGCGGGCCGTAAGAGCGGCGATATCGGCGATCCATGAGAGGCGATCCCAGAGATGCTTCGATCCATGCACGCTGAGGAGCAAGAGGGTGTCCTCGGGCGAAAACGTCAGGACCTGCCGCCCGGCGAGGGCGATCGGCTGGCGCCGGGCGCACAGCGCCTCGATATCCAAGGCAGCGGGGAAGTATCGCAGCGTGTGTTCGGTATGCAGCTCGACTAGCTTCCCGGGCGTCCCCGCGCCTTTCTTATAAGCGTATTGGCCGGGAGCTCGCCGCGGAGATGGCGAAGGTTCGATGGCGGCAGTTTCCGGGGAAAAGCCGAGATCGCGGAGCGCTTCATGGGCCGCGACGATCTGGCGCTGGGGAACGATGATGTCCAGGTCGGAAAATTCGCGCAAGGCCACGTCGCCATAGGCCTGCGCGGCGAGAACCGGTCCCTTGTAGGGCGTCGCGGAAACGCCCGAACTTTCGAGCGCCGCTAAAACGCGGAAGAGTTCGGCCGTAAGCGCCAAATTGCGGCAGGAGGATTCAAAATAAGACCGGCTGAGGCGCTCGCGCCAAGGCGCGGGCAGCGCGGCCGGGGCGCAGTTCTGGAGATTTTTGCAAACCAGAGAGGTGAGGGTGTGTTCGGAGGCCGCGGCGAGGAGCGCGTTCCAGTCAGGCTCAGCCGAGGCGACTGCGAGAATACGCTTTGAGGTATCGGCGCCGATCTGGCGCCGGGCGCAAAGAAGCAGTAGCTCCAATGAGGGATTTTCGATAAGGGGCGACTGAGCGGCCTTCGTCACGAGCTTGAGTGGGGTGAAGCGATTCCGCTTTGGCCTAGGCGGCCATTTCTTTGGGCTGCAAAGCCAAGGCCAGAACCGCGCCGATGGCGCACAAAAGCGACATCTGAATCGCTCCAGCGAATATCCAACCGCCGTGGCTGGCCAAAGCGCGAATCAAGTAACCGCCAAAGGCGGCGCCGCCGTACAGGCTGGTGACGAACATGCCCGATCCTTTGCTGGAAAGGCTGCCGTGAAGCGACTTGACGTGATAGGCCGCCAGGCAAACGTAAAGCACCGCGCTGCCCACTACACCGTAGATGCAGCTCATGATTTCGCGCGTGAGGGCCGAAGCACCCTGCTGGAAGAACAGATAACCGAGCACGGCAATGCAAACGAACGACGCGCATAAGACGAGTCGCGGAGAAAGCCGATCGCCTACCCATCCGCCGGCAATGGAAGCTAACGCACCGATGGCGAAGAAGCCCACGACGACTCCCGCGCGCGTGGGCGTATAGTGCAAAGTTTCCTGAAGGAACGAGGCATAGTTCCCCAAGAATCCATACATGCTGAGACCGTGAATGATGCAGAGGATGGTGAGAACGATGGTATTGCGGTTCACCAGACCCGCGGCGCCGCCGGCCGCCGCGCGGGCGTGAGCCATGCGGCGCGTCTCGCTGAACCAGGGGCGCACAGTGGCGGCGATGATCGCGACCATCACGAAACCGAACAACCCGAACGCCAGCATGGGCGCGCGCCAGTTGCCATATTTCGTGAGCAGCACGCCGGCCAGGGACGAGCCCACGAAACCGCCAATGCCGTAGCAAAAGTTGACTGAGCCGATGGCAGCAGCCTGATAGGTGGCAAAATAGCTGGCCGCCAAGGCGAACATGGAGGTAGCCAGCATGGCCATGCCGATGCCTTGGGCGGCGAGGCAAAAGAGCATGCCCCAGAATCCGTGGGTGATCGTGGTGAGGGCCGTGGCGCCGGAGAATATGCCAATCCCCACCAACATTACGGATTTACGCGAAAGGTGCGAAAGAATATAGCCGGTGGTGAGCCCGCCGACGCCCAGGCCGAGCGTGAAGATCGTGGTGAGCAAGCCGGTAATCGCCGGCGAAAAGGCGAACTCACGCCGCACGTACGGGGCGATGACCGGGAAGAGATAGCGGTCCGCCGCCATCAAGACGTAAGAAAGAAGCAAAATACAATACATGGCGATGGCGATGGAACGCGCGCCGGCTTGCTCGCGGGGAGCGGCGCTCACGCCGATCGTCGATACTTCGGTATTGTTCATTGCCGGTTCCTCTTAATTGCAGCGGAGTATACGCCACAAAATAAGGTTTGGGAAACAATGGACGCGGGTTGCGGATGATGCGCTTGCGGACAGATGAATGAAAAGAGGCTAATTCCGCTGAGCCGGGATCCAATCGGGCTGGGCAAATTCAACGCCCCAGAAGCGCGGCGACGGGGTGAGAAATTCGATGCCGATGCGGCGGCCCTTATCGCAATCGTCGCCGAGGTAGACCACGCGGCACTCCAGCTCTTCCTGAGTGAAGGGATTGGTAAGCACCAGCATCGCACCGAGTTCGAGATCCTGGGCCAGATATAGGAGCCCGCCATGAGCGCTGACGACGATAGTTTCGGTGGCCTCGCGGAAGCGGCGGCCGCGCTGGTTCTTGCCGGCGAGCGTGACGCGAACGCGCGTGAAGACGCGGGAACTGCGGCGTTCGCGTTCGTAAACGAGAGTGGACATGACACACTCATGGTCGGGTAAAGGCGCAAGAGGGTCAATCGCGGGCGCGCCTGGCGTTTCCTCGGGGCTAACTGTCCGAGTGGACAGGGCGCGGAGCGGCTTGCAGCACAGGAGCCAGGCTCCTAGAATCGGGACGCCGCAGGAGGATCGATGGAGCTGAATGAATACATTGAGCGCAAGCACAACGAGCACTTGACCGATCTGTACGAATTTTTGCGCATCCCCAGCGTCAGCGCGCAAGCGGAGCGCAAACAGGACGTGGAGCGCGCGGCGCAATGGGTGGCCGAACGGTTGCGGCGCGTAGGGCTGGACGGGGTCGAAATTGTACCCACGAAAATGCATCCGGTGGTTTATGGCGAATCGCTGCAAGCGCCGGGAAAACCCACGATTCTTTTTTACGGGCACTACGACGTGCAGCCGCCCGAGCCGCTGGAGCTGTGGACTTCGCCCGCATTCGAGCCCACCGTTCGCGACGGCAATCTCTATGGCCGAGGCACGGCGGACGATAAGGGGCAAGTGCACATCCATATTCGGGCGCTGGACGCGTTGCGGCAGACGGGCGGGAAACTCCCCATCAACCTGAAAGTGATCATCGAGGGGGAAGAGGAGGTGGGCAGCGAAAATCTTTGGGAGTATGTGAACAAGAACAAGGCCAAGCTCAAGGCCGACGCGCTGGTCGTTTCGGATACCTCCATGCTGGCCCGCGGGGTGCCCTCGATTACTTACGGCTTGCGCGGGCTGAACTACTATCAGGTGGACATCACCGGACCGGCGCAGGACTTGCACTCGGGGATCTTCGGGGGCGCGGTTCCCAATCCGCTGACGATACTGACGGAGCTATTTGCCAAGCTGCACGATAAAAATTTCCGCGTCAGCGTGCCCGGTTTCTACGATGACGTTGCGGTGGTCTCGCGAGCCGAGCGCAAGGCCCTGAACAAACTGCCCTTCAAGGAGAAGGAGTTTCGGAAGACGGTGGGCGCGCCGGCGCTATGCGGCGAAAAGGGCTACACGGTGGTGGAACAGCTGTGGTGCAGGCCGACGCTGGAGCTCAACGGAATCTGGGGCGGCTACATGGGGGAAGGCGCAAAGACGGTGATTCCCTCGAAGGCGCACGCCAAGTTTTCCACGCGGCTGGTGCCGAACCAGGATCCGGCGAAAATTGCGCGGCTCGTTGAGCGGCAGATACGCAAGCTGCTGCCGAAGCAGGTGAAATGCGAATTTCAGGTGCTGAGCACGGGCAAACCGTGGGTGGCGCCCTACACGCATCCGTTCTTCGAAGTGGCGCATGATGCGTTGGAGAAGGGATTCGGCAAGCGCGCGGTGTTCATTCGCGAGGGCGGGTCGATTCCGTTCGTCACGCAAATGTACGATACGTTCAAGGTGCCCTGCCTGCTTTTGGGTTTCGGCTTGCCCGACGAAAACGCGCATGCGCCGGACGAGCACATCCTGCTCGAAAACTATTTTGGGGGAATAAAGGCTGTGGCTAGTTTCTATCAGGGATTGGGCAGGCTTTAGCGGGGCGCGCAGGGCGCGTTGACGTGGGCTATAGAGACGGGCGAGGGGCTAGAGTCGGACGCGCCGTCGAGTTTTCCACAGGCGGCGGAAGTGTGCCAAAACGGTTCCGAGCCGCCAGAACGAGCGAGAAAAAAATCGCGGATTTCGAGAACTAGCAATTTTCCGGGGTTTTTTTGCATTTTCGCTTGCGTTGCGCAGAGACTCTCTTTATAGTGTCGCGCGTGCGCGGCCCAGGTTCGGGCCTCCACAACAGGCTCGAATCATTTGGAACGCTAGAGGAGGAAAGAAAATAGAGATGGCAAAGCCGATGAGCAAGTCGAAGGTCGTGGGCTTTCTAGCGGATAAGTGCGAAACGCCGAGAAAGACAGTGCAATAGCTTTTTTGAAGAGCTCTTCAAGCTGGCGGTGAAAGAGTGCAAGGGCAGCGCAGGAAAATTCGTAATACCGAACCTCGGGCGCGCGGTGAAGGCGCATCGCAAGGCGCGCATGGGCCGGAATCCGCAGACCGGCGAGGCGATCAAGATCAAAGCCAAAACAGTGGTGCGATTGCGGCCCGCGAAAGCGTTCAAAGACGCCGTCCTGGGCTAATCGTCCCTAAATAGAGCATCTCCCTGTCGAGTTGAGTCGGTAGAAGTGTGCTTTTGGATGTGGCGGCCGGGCCGAACTGTGGACATTGAGCCGGCCGCCACATCGATCTGCCTGCCTAACCGCCGCCAGAGCGATCCGATCCGAATTAGGCCCCGCCCGAGGACTCAAGACCCGCAATAGTGGCATAATAGTTCGGGAACCCTATGACAACCCCTCCGGTACCCTCGGGCTTATTAGCCGACCTCTACGAGTTGACCATGGCCGCGGGGTACCTCGAGACGCATTTCGAGGCGCGCGCCACGTTCGAGCTTTTCGTGCGCAGCCTGCCGGCGAGGCGGAACTTTCTGGTCAGCGCCGGTTTGGAGCAGGCCCTCGAGTTCCTGGAGACGGTGCGGTTCGGCGCAGAGGATATCGCCTACCTTCGCAGGCACCCTGCCTTTGCCGGAATCAGCGGCAATTTTTTCGATTTCCTGGCGGAATTCCGTTTCTCCGGCGACGTCTGGGGGCTGCCGGAAGGGACCATCTGCTTTCCGGGCGAGCCGCTTCTGCGGATTACGGCGCCGATCGCCGAAGCGCAAATCATGGAAACGGCGCTGCTGGCAACGGTGAGTTTCCAGACCATGATTGCCTCAAAGGCCGCCCGAGTGGCCGAAGCAGCCGCCGGACGCCCCGTGGTGGAGTTTGGCGCGCGGCGCGCCCACGGAATCGAATCTGGCGTTCTCGCGGCCCGAGCGGCATATATCGGCGGGTGCCTGGGCACGTCTAACGTGCGCGCCGGGCAGCTATTCGGCATTCCCACCTACGGCACGCAGGCGCATTCCTGGATCATGGCGCATGATAAGGAAGAGGAAGCGTTCGCCCAGTTCATGGACCTTTTCCCGCAGCATTCCGTGCTGCTTCTGGATACCTATGACGTGCATGCCGCGCTCGAGAAGATCATCGCCATGGGGCGCAAACCTCGCGGCGTGCGGCTGGACAGCGGCGATCTGGCCGCCGACAGCATCTGGGTGCGGCGGCGGCTGGACGAAACCGGGTGGGGCGACGTGGAGATTTTCATGTCCGGCGACCTCGACGAGGAGCGCATTTCCTCACTGCTCGATGCGGGCGCTCGCGTGGATACCTTTGGCGTGGGCACTTCGCTCTCGACTTCGTCCGATGCGCCATCGCTGGGCGTGCTCTACAAGCTGGCTGAGGTGGAGCGAGGCGGCGAAGTGCTGGAGGCTGCAAAGTTCAGCGCCACGAAAGTAACTTATCCGGGGCGCAAGCAGGTCTACCGCCAGACCGATTCCGCAGGCAATTATGCGGGCGATGTGATTGCCCTGGAGAACGAGAGCATGCCGGGCGAGCCGCTGCTGATTCCCATGATGCGCGGGGAAAACGGGTGAGTCCCGCCGTGCCCTTGGCGGAATCGCAACGGCGCTGCCAAGCGCAGTCTGAGCGACTTACCCGCCGCTTTACGCGGGCTGGCGGTTGCCGAGCCCGCTTACCCTGTGCGGCATAGCGCGCGCTTGGAGGCCCTGCTGGAAGAGGTTCGCGAGCGCACGATGCGAACGATGCGACCGGTGGCGCGGTAGCAGGAGCTTCGCCCTGGTTTCCCGCCAAGTCATCTTCTGGGACGTCGATACGCAGACCGATTTCATGCTGCCGGGCGGCAAGCTTTACGTTCCCGGCGCTGAAAAGCTGATTCCCAATCTAAAGCTTCTGACCGAACCAGGCCCGCAAAGACCGCGTCTTTCTCGTTTCCGACGCCTGCGTGCACACGCCGGATGACCCGGAGTTCAAGCGATTCCCGCCGCACTGCGTGCGGGGGACCACTGGCGCGGAGATCATTCCGGAGACCGTCGCGGACCGGTTTTTCATCCTGCCGAATCGCCGAGAAGCGACAGTTCCCCCCGATCTATCGCCTTATCAGCAAGTCATCCTGGAGAAGCAAACTCTGGACGTATTCGATAATCCGCACACCGAGACGGTGATCGAGCGGCTCAAGCAATTTACCGACGCCGATGCGGAGTTCGTGGTCTTCGGGGTGGTCACGGAATATTGCGTGCGTTGCGCCGCCAAAGGCTTGCTGGGGCGCGGCCGGCGCGTGGCCCTGGTGGACGATGCCATCAGGACGTTGAAAGCGGAGGATGGAGAGAGCGCGCTGGCGGAGATGCAGGCGATGGGCGCCACGATGATCACGACCCGCGAGGCCATCGACTCGCTGGACGCGTCAAAAACAAAGAAAGCGTGAAATAGCGCTCGAGGACGAGACGGCGAGCCAAGGGTCTTGATTCAAAGGGTCTTGATGTAAGCGATCAATGCGCGGACCTGCCCGGGCTTGAGGGTCTCGTTGAAGCCGGGCATGTCTTTCCCTCCCTCCTCAATCCACTTGGCTAAGCCCATGTCGGTAACCTTCCTGCCGTCGGAAAAAGAGCGAGCGTACAGGCCCTTCAGTCCCGGGGCGATTTTTTGCGCGCGGCTCTCAGCGTAGTGGCAGGAGGCGCAGTGCTGGCGAAACAGACCCTGGCCCTGAGATCTCAGTTGCACGGAAGCGTTGGCGGCCGAATTTGCGCCCGGACTGGTCCGAGCGGACTGAGCAAAGCCAGACATCACGCAAAAGGCGAGAACTGCCGCGGCGGACGAGGCGCCCCACCCGCGCGCTAGACGGCGGGAACTGAAAAGCTTTTCGTAAATCATCCCCTTCTTCAAAATCCACCTTAGTGCGAATCCGCCAATGAAGAATCGGCAGCGGCAATGGGCTTGAACAACATATTGTAAATCCACATCAGCAGCGCTGTCGCGAATCCGATGGCGGAGACCACCCACCACATCTCTTGGGGGCGATGGAGAACATCGCCGAAATAGTGCACCACATATCCTCCCAACTTTCCGCCGATCAGATAGCCGATGGCGACCGGAAGGAAGGCAAAGCCCATATAGGTGCCTTGTTGCCCGGGCGGCGCCAAACGGGAGACATATTCATAATAGCGAGGCGATAGGACGATTTCGCCGAGCGCCATAATGAAGAGCGAGGCGATCACGAAGCCCGTGCTGGCGTGCAGCAACAGAATGAGCCAGGAGAAGCTGGAGATGAGAATACCGAGGGTCATGGCCCTGAAGGCCGGGATTCGCCGCGTGAGATAACTCACCACAATCTGAAAGACGATCACAGTGGCGGGATCGACCGACAGCAAGAGATCGATCTTGGCGTTGGGATCCACGTATCCGCGGAGAAAAAGAGGCAGGGCTATGAACTGTTGCCAGTAAACGATCCAGAAGCCCGAGAAGATCAACAAAAAGGCGAGGAAGGGGAGATTGGCGAAAACGACGAACATGTTTCGGAGCGCCGCGGCGACGGTGGGAACATTTGAGTCTCGGGCGCGGGTGGGCTCGCGGTAAAAAATCAAGGTGGCGAAAAACATGGCGAAGACGCAAAGCGCCGATACGCGGAATACGTTTTCAATTCCCAGCGAACGCCGCACGAGAAACGCGGTGATGGGGCCGAGCATCCCGCCAATATTGACCATCGTGTAATAGATCGAATATCCGATGGATCGGACGGACTCGCTGGAGGCGCGCGCCGTCGTTCCGGCGACGGAGGGCTTCACAATCGAGGGGCCGAGCGCCGGAACCATGAGCACGATCAAGACGACCCAGAAAAGTGGAAGCCTCTCCCGCAACGGGGCCATCCATGGCGCACTCAGCGAGCCCATCAGAAAATATCCGACCGCGAGTGTGAGGTAAGCGAAGGCCAGCGATCTGCGGAAGCCGAAGCGGTCCGCCAGGCTGCCGCCGAGGATGGGCAGAAACCAAACTGCGAATCCAAACCATCCCAGGAGCGTTCCGGTTTGCTCGGTGGAGAGGTGCAGGGACTCGTGAAGAAAAATCGCCAGCACCGCGGCTTGGGCGTAGTAGGCCAGGCGCTCAAAAAGCTCGGTGACGTTGGCCACCCAAAAGGCAGGTTCGAAGCCACGGCGAATTTCTCTCAGACGATCATTGAGGCTCAGTAGGAGTTTGAACCCGGGGGAGTTTGAGTTTTCCATAGGGGCCGCGCCCATCTTATAAGATAAGCTGGTTGAGTTTTAACCGGGCTTTCAACGGGCACCTAAACGGATAGATAGGGACCACGCGGGCGACCCGCATCGAATGAATCAAAAACTGCCGTCCATCGTTATCGTTGGCCGACCCAACGTGGGCAAATCCACGCTTTTCAATCGCCTCACCAGCACGCGCCGGTCGATCGTGACGGATGAGCCGGGAATCACCCGGGATCGCATCTACGGCCCTGCGATATGGCGGGGGCGGCCATTTGAACTGGTCGATACCGGAGGTTTGCTGCCGAACGATCGCGCGGCCATCCCCCGCGAGATTTTCCGGCAAGCACAAACGGCGATTGCGGATGCCACCACGCTGGTTCTGGTGGTGGACGCGCGGGCCGGGTTGACTCCTCCTGATCTGGAGCTTGCGGCGCTGATGCGGCAGACGGGCAAGCCGTTTGTGGTGGCCGTGAACAAGGTGGACACGCTGCGGCAGGAGGACCTGGCCGCGCAGTTCTACGAAATCGGCGTGGATGTTTTTCCTCTTTCGGCGGAACACGGCTTGGGCATTGACGTTCTTCTCGACGCTCTGACAGCCGAGTTTGCCAAGTCGCCCGAGGAGGCCCCCGGCCCGGAGGAAAGAACGGAAGTTCAAGTGGCCATTATCGGCCGGCCGAACGTGGGAAAGTCCACCCTCATGAATGAACTAGCCGGGGCGGAGCGCTCGATCGTGTCCGACCAACCCGGCACGACGCGCGACGTGGTGGATACGCTCGTGATGCGCGGCGGCAAAAGCTACCGCTTCATCGATACGGCGGGCATCCGGCGCAAGGGCAAGACCAATCTGATCGCGGAAAAGCTGAGCGTGATCATGGCGCGCAAACATCTGGAACGCGCCGACGTGGCGCTTCTGGTGGCGGATGCGGCCGTCGGCGTTACCGCCGGCGACGCGACGATTGCCGGATATGCCGAGGAGTCTGGCCGGTCGGTGATCGTGGTGATGAACAAATGGGACCTCGCGATACAGAAGGCGCACGAGGCCGCCAAGGAGTCCCGGAAGCAGCTAGGCGGAAAGCGGGCGCCGCGCGGCCGAGATCGCGGCAGCGAGGATCAGAGGCCAAAACCGATCGCCAGCGATCCCGAGCGCCTGGCCGCCGACTATGAAATCCTGGTGCGGGAGCGGCTGAAATTTCTCTCCTACGCGCCGGTGGTTTTTTTATCGGCGCTGACCGGAGAGCGCGTGGAGAAACTTTACGGGCTAATCGACCGCGTGGCGGAAGCGCGAAAGAGACGCATATCGACGGGCGAACTGAACCGCTGGCTGGCAAGCGTTGACTTGAGCCGCGGAAGTTCGCCCACCTCGCGGCGCGTGAAAATCTACTATATGACCCAATCGGGCGCCTCTCCGCCCACATTCATGCTCTTCACCAACCAGAAGCAGCGACTGCATTTCAGCTATGAGCGCTTCCTTGAAAACCAGCTCCGCGAGAGCTTTGATTTCTTCGGCGCGCCGATCCGGTTTGTGCAGCGCTTTCGGGAGCGCGAGCGCCAAGGAAAGGAACGAGCTGTGCGAAAGCGCGGGCGAGCCGATTGACTTGCCCACGAATCGGCATAGGATAGAAAGGCATGTCGGAAAATGGGCATCAGGAAATCTCCGGAGAGAAGAATCTCTACCGCATCGGGGAAGTGAGCCGCATCACGGATACCAAGCCCTTTGTGCTGCGCTACTGGGAGACCGAATTCCCAACGCTGCAGCCAGTGAAGAGTCCCAAGGGGCACCGCCTCTACCGCCGAAAGGACGTCGATACGGTGCTCTTGATCAAGCGACTCTTATACGACGAAGGCTTTACGATCGCGGGCGCGCGACGCCACCTGCGCGACACGGGGGATTCGCCGGCGGAACTGGAATCGGAATCCGGCGTCGAGGCGAAGGCCGCACGGGCCACGGAAGTCCCTCAGGCGGCGGAGATCAGCCGTAAGGTGCTGCTCGACCTTCGAGATTCGCTGCGCGCGTTCTTGACGCTCCTCGAAAGCGAGTGATAGGCTCAAGATCGGTCGTTTCGAGAAACCCTTACCTAGCCGTCGGGACGTAGCGCAGACTGGTAGCGCGCACGCTTGGGGTGCGTGAGGCCCCGGGTTCAAATCCCGGCGTCCCGACCATTTCCACATCAAAAATCGAGGATTGCAAACGAATGATTTACCGCTTCAATCCGGCCGCGGCGTCCCGCGAAGCTCGTGCCTGAAATCGTCATAACCAACGACGATGGCATTCACGCTGCCGGCTTGCGAGCCCTGGTGGAAGGCTTGGCCGGGCTGGGGACCATCAGCATCGTGGCGCCTAACCAAGAGCGCAGCGCCGCGGCTCAGTCCATCACTGTGCGACACCCCATCTTCTGCGAGCAGATCGCCGAGCGGGAATGGTCGATCGAGGGGACGCCGGCCGATGCCATGATGATCGCGCTGCATCGGCTCTTTCCGAAGCCGCCCGACCTGGTGATCTCAGGAATAAACCGCGGGGCTAATCTGGGCGAAAACGTCTTCTACTCAGGCACCGTAGGCGCGGCCATGGAGGCGGTCATCAACCATGTTCCGGCGTTCGCCATCTCTTTGGCCCACCGAGGCAAGGAGGTGGCCTTTGACCACGCCGCCCGATTCGGCCGGCGGCTGGCGCAAGTGATTCTGCAAAAGGGCTTGCCGGCGGGCGTGCTGTTGAACGTGAACGTGCCGTTGGAGTGGAATGGAGGGGTACGGTTGACGCGACAGTCCGGAAAAGTCACCCGGACCGTTCTGCAGGAGGGCGCCGATCCCAGGGGCCGGATCTATTACTGGCTCAACGAGGAGCCGGTGAGCGGTCACCTAGACCCACAGAGCGATTATGCCGCCGTCCTGGCGGGCCAGGTGTCCGTGACGCCAATCCAATTGGAACGCACCCACGAGCGTTCCCTAGATGACCTCGCTCGGTGGGCCGAGCTGCTGGAAGCTGGCGTGGGCTCCGAGCGGCACGAGTGGCTTTCCGATAACTGATTTAGTATCAGCATGTTGTGTGTATACTGCTGAAACTATGCAGGTTAGTAGGCGCAACCTTCCCCTCACAAATCCGATCTCTGGCATTCTTCACAGGATAAGTACCTCGTTATAATTACATCTTACTGATATTAATATACTTAGATAAAAGCAGCCGCGCGTAAGGGCCTAGTACGCCCGTACCTAGAAAAATGAAGCTTCCTGCCCATCGCTCTGGCGGGGCCGCGCCCGTAGACTGTTCCCATACCAAACAGCCTAATTGCTCAGTGAGAACGTCGGAATTGGGCATTGGTGCTGGCGGAGAGCAAGAAGCCGAGGCGAGAGGGATGGCGCTAAAGGGATACGTTGGTAACGCCTGGGAAAAGCATTGAGAAAGGGCTGTAAATGACCGGATTTAAAGAAGGTAGCTGTCCGAACTCGAGGAAATGTTAATCCAACGGTTCAAGGGAGGAAACGGTAAGGGTAAGGAACGCCCGGCTTTTAGCGCTGCCGAGCGAAACGATACCGGGAGGATAAACATGCAGACCAAGCTACGAACAGCCGCAATTGTCTTCGCAGCCAGCCTGCTGTCCGCTTCCATGATTTCTGCCGCGTCTCAGGCCAAAAAGCTGAATTCCACGGCGCATCCTAAGTCCCACTTCGTGGGGATCGCCTCGTGGTATGGCCAGCAGCACCAGGGCCTGAAAATGGCTAATGGCAAACGATTTGACCGCCGCAAGCTGACGGCAGCGTCGTGGTATGTGCCCCTCGGAACCGTAGTTCGAGTGGTCAACCTGGAGAACGGCAAAGCCGTAACGGTGACGGTAACGGATCGTGGGCCCAATTTCCGGCTGAACCGGATTCTGGATCTGTCGGAAGCGGCAGCCCGGGAACTGGATTACATCGGCAAAGGCCTGACTCCGGTCCTGGTTACCCCCATGCTGGCGTACGAGCCGGAACACGCGAAGGTGGATGCCGCACTCGTCGAGCCACCTGATCCTGACCTCGTAGCTACCTACGCTGCGCCCCTAACTCTGCCCTTGGTGCCTTAATCCCCTGGGCGCTCTTTCCGGAACGTGCAGGAAGAGCGCCAGCATGCCTGATAGGACCATCGATACCAGAAGGAAAGCCAGACCCGGCGCGAAGGAATTCGTAAGCGTCCGCAGATAGCCAATAAAGAAAGGGCCTGCGAAGCCGCCCAGATTGCCGACGGAATTGATCAGGCCGATCGATGCGGCGGCGGCGGATTCGCTCAGCAGGGCGGTAGGCAGCGCCCAAAAGCTGGGCATAAACGCCGTGGTGCACGCTCCCACGATCACCATGCAGAGAAACGCCAAGGGCAGATGCGCGCTGGCGCGGATGGCTATCGCCAGGCATCCGGCGCCCAGGAACAAGGGCAGCGCGGTGTGCCAGCGGCGTTCGGCGGTGCGATCGGAATGCCAGCCATTCCAGAGCATGGCGGCCAGGCCGGCAACGTAGGGCAGCGCGGAAAGCAGCGTAACGGCCATGTTGGGCAGGTTCGTGGCGCGCTGCACGATCGTCGGGAACCAGATCACAAAGCCGTAAATTCCAATAATCGCGAAGAAATAGACCAGCGTGAGCAGAATGACTTGCTTGCTGCGCATCGCCTGGCCCATGGTCCATTGGCCGACCTTGGATTTGGCGGCTTTCTCGCGCTGGAGCTCCGCTTCGATCCAAGCCCGTTCGTCGGGCGCGAGCCAGCGCGCCTGGTGCGGCCAATCCGTCAGATAGATCAGGGTGAGAATTCCAAACAGGATGGCGGGAATGCCTTCGGCGATGAAGAGCCATCTCCAGCTGGAGATTCCGGCCCAATGGCGGCCGAGAATCCAGCCAGCCAGGGGCGATCCAAGGATGTTCGACATGGGGATGGCGGCCATAAAGATGGCGCCGGCTTTGGCGCGGTCTTCGTAGCGGAACCAATGGGTGAGATAGACAACGATTCCGGGGAAGAATCCAGCTTCCGCGACACCCAGCAGGAATCGAGCCAAATAGAATTGGCGCGGCGTATGCACCGCCGCCAGCAGAACGGTGACCAGTCCCCAGGTGACGAGGATGCGCGCCATCCACTTGCGTGCGCTCCAGCGCTCCACGATCAGCGCACCGGGTATCTCGAAGAGGAAGTAGCCGATGGAGAAGATGCCCGCGCCCAATCCAAAGACGCGATCGCTGAAATGGAGGTCGCGGGACATCTCCAGGCCGGCATAGCCGACGTTCACGCGGTCGAGAAACGCGATGACGTAAAGGACGAAGAGGAACGGCAGGAGCTGGCGGGAGATGCGCCGAGTGGCGCGCTGTTCCGCGCCGGCGAGAACTGCGGTGGCAGACATTGGGGCTCAGCGTTTGTAGCACAATTTCGCGGTTTGGGAGCGGCAAACCCGCCAGCCAAGTTTGTGGCAGGAAGCGTTGCGCGGCTAGACGCGCGGGAAAAGCCTCAGGTCTCGCCTGCAAAGGCGCGGGCGCGGCGTGAGCTACAAGGGCGGCTTCGGATTTGTGGCTCGCACCGATTCGGGCTCAGACCAATTCGGCCCGATCAAGAAGCTCTCCTGTGTAACTGTAGGTTTCCAGACCGACGCGCGGCCCTCGTACCTGCACCAGGCAATAGGACCAGGTGTGGGCCACGAATTTCTTCACGCTTTTCGCCCAGGGCACATTGCTATCGCGGGGGTAGAAGGGCGCGCCGGCGGCGCCCTGGGTGATTTGCCAGGTGGGCTTGGCAAAGGCGGCGTTGGCGGTGCCGTCCCGATGGACGGGCGTTTTGCTGTCGATGAGCGTGCGGCTGTAATTGTGCTCGTGCCCGGAGAAAACGGCGCTCGCGCCGGCCTGAGTGGCGATGGTCCAGAAGCGGTCCCGCGCTTTGACCGCCTCAGGGTCGCGGCCTCCTCCCCAAAGCGAGTCCGCCACGTGGCCGCCATTGGGGAAGGCCGGCTCGTGCACAAACACAAAAATGTGGCGGGCCTGGGCAGAGCGCGCCGCAGTCAAATCCTTTTCCAGCCAGTCCAATTGCCCCGGAAGCAAACGCCCGAAGGGATTTCCCTCGTGCTGCTGAGGGCGGCTGGAGTACCAATAATCCGAATTGAGCTGGGCAAAATGGCAGCCGGCATAATTGAAGCTATAGACGCTGCCCTTATATGGCGGCAAACCGGGCCGTACCGGCTCCGGGCCGTTCATGGGATGCACAAATTCGGAAGCGAACACGGCTTCGGCGCTCTGCTCTCCGCGCTTATCGACTTGGGCGCCGTCCTCGAATAGATCAATGAGCGACTCGTGATTGCCCATTCCCGTATAGACGGGCATCTGGCGCCAGAGCGGCCCATAGATACGCTTCCAGGAACGCAATTGGGCGCGAAAATCGTCCTCGCGCGTGGTGTAGCCGTTGATGAGATCGCCGGTAAAAATCAGTAGATGCGGCGCATGGGCCGCCATCTGGATGGCGAGAGCACGCGCGGAGACGCCATTGATACCTTCGAGAGCCGCGTCGCCACCGCCCAGGCCGCCGGTGCGGCCATCACAAGTGAAGACGAAAGAAAATTCCGACTCTTGGGGAGAGGTTCTCAACGTGTAGCTGCGCGAGCCGATCTCGCCGCCGTCCGATGCCTTGCTCATCACTTGATACCCGTACTTGGTGTTCGCGGTAAGTCCCTTCAGAGGAACCACATGACGAGTAGCCGCACCGCCCCCATCCGTGATTACTCGGGCATTCGCACCGCTGTTCAGGCGCACCTGGCCCGTGGTCGGCTGGTCGGTGACCCACCAAACGACGGCCGAATCGACGGTGATTTGGGTGAGAAAAGGACCCTCCAGAATGGTGGGCAATTTGTGGAACTTGCCCTGGTCTACCCGGAAGGAGAAATGGCGGTCGATGAACTGCGCAGAGCCTTTGCGAGAATCGAAGAGCTCTAGCCGGTATGCCAGCGTGCCACCCTCTTGCAACATCTGCGGGGCCGAGCGGCTAAGGTAGGCGCGGACATCGACGTTTACCGAATGCCTCAGCGTGGTACTCGGTTCGTTCAGGGTTTGGTTGGCATTGTAGATGGGCCAATCGAGCGCGATCTCATCGTTGGGCACGCCGATATAGAGCGTGCCATCCTGCGTGGGAATCACCGTCTTCCAGGCGATGGTAGCTGAGCCTCCGGGATCGAGGCTGACTTGAGGCTCTGATTGAAGCAACCGCTCGGGGGCCCTCTCTGGAGCCGATTTACCTGGCGTGGCTTGCTCGCGGGGCGCGGGCGCAGTTGCCTGGGGGAGCATCTCTTCGGCCATAAGTCCGTCGAGGGCGGCGCCAGCCGCGGCTGTGCTAAAGACTTTGAGCAGGTCTCTTCGGTCAATGCTCATGGTTCTCTCCTAAAGCAGATCAACAGCACTTCCGCCGCGTCGAAGAATTGCTGAGGAATCAATACAGACGCCCATTCTAAAGGCAAGTTGAGCTGGCGCGGGCGCCGGCTGCATGCAGACCAATATGGCGGGCGCCTGAACGGAATTCCAACCTCCGTGCATCGCTACCCGGATTTGCCGCCTAAATAGCTGATGGACCGCATAGAAATTTTGCGTGAAGGCCGCTGTCGCCCGGCTGATACAGTAATTCAACTTTATGGAGGCCGCACCTGTCCGCGCTATGCTCACCGGGCTCTTCTCCGGTTATGAACCGGGGAATTTCTACGACGAAATGTTCAGTTCGGCCGGCGAGCCTCGGCCTTGCTACGCGAATGTGTTCCAGAAACTCTCTTCCATGGCTCGCGAGCAATACGAAGAACGGCGCAAGCTGGCCGACCTTTCCTTCCTCATCCAGGGCATCACGTTCACGGTCTATAGCGACGGCCGAGGCACCGAGCGGCTCTTTCCCTTCGACCTGATCCCTCGGATTATTCCAAATACAGAATGGCGGCGAATCGATCGCGGGCTGGCGCAGCGGGTGGTGGCGCTGAACCTCTTCCTGCAGGACATCTATGGCAAGCAATGCATCTTAAAAGACCGCAAGCTTTCACGCGCGCTGGTCTACTCCTGCCCGCACTTCCTTCGTGAAATGGTCGACGTCGAGGTTCCGCGAGGAATCTTTACGCACATTTGCGGGATTGACCTGGTCCGCGATTCCAAAACGGGCGAGTACTGCGTGCTGGAAGATAACGTCCGCACCCCCAGCGGAATCTCCTACGTCCTCGAAAACCGGCTGGTGATGACGCGAATCTTCCCCGAAATCTTTCACGCCAGCGAAGTGTTGCCCGTCAATCACTATCCCGCGGAACTCTGGCGAATCCTGCGCAGCCTCTCGCCGCGCGGGGAAGACGACGCGCAGGTCGTGCTGCTCTCTCCCGGCATTTACAACAGCGCCTACTTCGAGCACAGCTTTTTGGCAAGGCAGATGGGCATCGAACTGGTGGAGGGGCGGGACCTGGTGGTGGATGGCGGCATCGTGTACATGAAAACGATCCGGGGACTGAACCGCGTGGACGTGATCTATCGCCGCATCGACGACGAGTTCCTAGATCCTCTGGCCTTCCGGCGCGACTCGCTGCTGGGCGTTCCCGGATTGATGGGCGCTTACCGCTCCGGCAATGTGGCCTTGGCAAACGCGGTGGGCAACGGAGTGGCGGACGACAAAGCGATCTATGCCTACGTGCCCGAATTCATCCGCTATTACCTGGGCGAGGAGCCGATTCTGCGAACGGTGGAAACTTACGTTTGCGCCAAACCGGCCGACTTGGCCTATGTCCTGGAGCACCTCGAGGAACTGGTGGTGAAGTCGGTGGGCGAATCGGGCGGTTATGGCATGCTGATGGGACCAACGGCCGACCGGAAAACGATCGAGCAGTTCCGGAGCAAAGTCGTTCACAATCCGCGCAACTACATCGCGCAGCCGGTCGTTCCGCTCTCGCGCGTTCCCTCCTACGACCTTTCCAGCCGGCGCCTGGCCGGCCGGCACGTGGATTTGCGGCCGTATTGCCTTTACGACGGCCAGAAAGTGACCATCGTGCCCGGAGGCCTGACTCGCGTGGCGCTGCAGCGCGATTCGCTGATTGTAAATTCCTCGCAGGGCGGCGGAAGCAAGGACACCTGGGTCCTGCGAGGAGAGGGTTGATGCTCTCGCGCATCGCGGATTCGCTTTTCTGGCTGGCGCGCTATATCGAACGCGCCGAAGATACCGCGCGCATTCTCGATGTGAACTATCACATGCTGCTGGAGCAATCCCAGGACGCCTATCAGCTGCGCTGGGAGCCGCTGATGGTGATGGCGGGAGAGGAGAATCTCTTCCGGAAGCTCTACTCCGAAGTGAACGCCGAGAACGTGTTCGAATTTCTGGCATTTCGTCACGACAATCCCAGTTCCATCGTGCAATGCATCGCCAAGGCTCGCGAGAACGCACGCACGATTCGCGACTGCATCTCCCGCGAGATGTGGGAGGATATCAACGGCCTGTACCACATGGTGAGCCGGTTCAATCCCGGGGACGAAATCGTGGCCGGGCCACATCGCTTTTGCGACAAAATCAAATTCGGCACGCATCGTTTCCACGGCGTAACCGACGCCACCCTGGAGCACGACGAGGGCTGGCAATTCCTGCGCATCGGCTGGTCGCTGGAGCGCGCGGAGATGACTTCCCGCCTGGTGGACGTGCAGTATCAGAACTTATTGGACGAATTGCCCACGCTGGGAACGCCGGACAATCATCAGTGGATGGCCGTGCTGCGCTCGGTGGGAGCTTTTGAGGCCTACCATCGCCAGTTCCACTCTTCCATCGAACCCGAGAAAGTGGCCGGCATGCTCATTCTTCAGCCGCTACACCCTCGTTCGATCCGCTTCAGCACCACGGAAGTACAATCCGGCCTGCGGGCCATCAGCGGCACCAGCCCAGGCTCTTACGCCAACGAGGCGGAACGGCTGGCCGGCAGGGTGGTGGAGAGGCTCAGCTACGATAAAATCGAAGAGATTTTCAAACAAGGGCTGCATAGCTATCTGAATGAGCTTTCCGATATGTTTCGTCTGATTGGCAGCGATATCGCACGCAATTACTTCTACTACGCGGTGGTGGCATGAACCGATTTCACCTGATGCACGTTACCGAGTTCGCCTATGACGGGCCGGTTTCGGAAAGCTACAACGAATTGCGCCTGAAGCCCATTCACGACGAGCGGCAAAGCTGCCTTTCGTTTCGCATCATCACCACGCCTCACGCCAGCGGCACGGCTTATCGCGACTCCTACGGCAACTCCGTGTACCAGTTCAACTTGCTTCAAGAGCACCGGCGGCTGCGGATCGAGGCGGAATCGATCGTTTTGACGCACGAGATTCCCGAGCCGGCATGCCCATCCATGAGGCTAGCGGACCTGGACTCACAAGAGGGCGACCTGCGCGAGGATTATTTCGATTTCATCGCGCCCACGGGTTACGTTCCGCACCTTCCCGAACTGCGCCGCTTTATCGAGGCTGCCGAGGAGGTAAGCGGAGGGTGCGTGATCACATTTGTGCGCAAACTTTCCAGCTTGATCCACGATTGCTTTCGATATTTGCCGGGCGCCACTCACGTGCATTCATCAATCGCCGATTCTCTATCGATCAGCGCGGGAGTTTGTCAGGACTTCGCCCACGTGCTCCTGGGAGCGGTGCGCATGCGCGGAATACCGGCTCGATACGTTTCGGGCTATCTGGTTCCGGAACGGACCGCGTCTGCTGAAAGCAGGCAAGAAGAGGTGATTGGCGGCCAAGCGTCGCACGCCTGGGCCGAAGTGTTGATTCCGGGAAGCGGCTGGATGGGCGTGGACCCCACGCTCGGCGCTCCCGTGGGCCTTCGGCACGTGCGATTGGCGTATGGCCGCGACTACGGCGATGTCGCGCCGGTCCGCGGCGTTTACAAGGGCCATGCGGGGCAGCGCCTCTCGGTGGACGTCCGGGTGCGCCCGGCTCTGGACGGCGAAGGCCACGAGCAACTTGCCAAGACTGCCGCGGCGCCGGTCGCGGCGCCGGTGATGGAACGCGCCCAGCAACCCGCGCAACAACAACAGCAGCAATAGCCAAGCCCGCGGTTCAAAACGTTATTTTGGGGAGCGAAGGGCGAACCTATCCGTCACAGCTGGATGGGGGCGAGAGGTTCGTGCTGCGAAGCGACCAGCAGCTCGCCGCGAAAGGCGGCTTCGCCGGGACGGCGGCCCAGCGCTTCTTCGGCGCAGATACGAGCGACATCGGGATTGTTGTTATTTTCCGAAAGATGCGCCAGCACCAGGTAGCGGGGGCGCGCGTCAAAGCCCTCGGGATCGGCGAGAAAGGTGCTGACCATTTCATTGGAAAGATGCCCGGTGCGGCTCATGACGCGCTGCTTCACATGCCAGGGATACGGACCCACCTTGAGCATCTCCAGATCGTGATTCGATTCCAGCATCATTCCATCGCAATCGCGCAGGTGCTGCTTGACCAGCTCGGGCATGTAACCAAGATCGGTGACCAGAGCAAGCTTCACGCCGGCGGCACGAAAGGTGAAGCCGAGCGGGTCGATGGCGTCATGCGGGATGCGAAAGGGAGCGACCTCGATATCGCCGACGCAAAATCCGTGGCCGGCTTCAATGAACTCGACGCGCTCGAGGCGGCGGGCATGCCGTTCCGGAAGAAAACGCAGAGTTTCGGCATGGGTTTCGGCATTGAGGTAGACGGTGGTGCGCCAAGCGCCCAGCAGGGCCGCCAGACCGCCGATGTGGTCGCTATGTTCGTGAGAGATGACGATGCCGTCGAGGCGATCCAGGGAATGAGCCAAGCGCGGCCAAGCGGCGCAACGTTTCGCGCTTGCCCAAGCCCGCATCCACCAGCAGGCGCGTCTGGGAAGTCTCGAGCAGCGTGCAATTGCCCGAACTGCCCGACGCGAGAACGATCACGCGAAGGCTGATGGAATCTCTCCCCAGAAACTTGCGCCGAAACTCGCCGCTGACCGGCTGCAAGAGCAAAAAAGCAGCCGCAGGCATCATGGCAAAAGCGCGGGGCGCACGTCAATGCGATTCGAGAGAGGGTGTGAAGAAAATCTCAGCAGGCCAGCAGATCGCGCGTCAGGCGGAAGCCCTCGAGCGGGCCGACGACGGTGGCGGCAATTTTTCGGGGCTCGAAAAATTCCAGGGCCGTCCGCTGGACATCTTCGGCGGTGACGGCCTCGATCGAGGCGTGCAACTCTTCCACGCTGAAGAAGCGCCCGAAGTACATCTCCTGGCGGGCCAGGTTGGACATGCGCGCACCCGGCGATTCGAGCGAAAGCACCAGCGAGCCCTTGAGCTGATCTTTGGCCCGGCGCAACTCCTCCGGGGCTACCAGTTCCTTCTTTAGGCGTGCGAATTCGCCGGCGATGGAACGCAGTACGCGTTCGGTGGTGCTGCGGCTGGTGCCCGCATAGACCGAGAGCATGCCCGCGTCCGAATAAGGATTCAGCTCGCTGAAGACGGCGTAGGCCAGGCCCTGGCGCTCGCGGATATTTTGAAACAGGCGCGAAGACATGCTGCCGCCGAGAATGTTGTTGAGCACCGAAGCGGCATAGCGCCGCGGATGCACCAGAGGATAAGACGGCACGGCCAGAGTGATATGGGCCTGCTCGAGGGCGGGCTTGTTACGGGTGATCAGCCGGGCGTGCGTGTGCGGCGCGGTGCGGCTATTGGGGGAAGGGCGGGGCTTGCTCTTGAGGCCGGCAAAGGACTTTCCCACCAGCTTCAGGAGGCTTTCGAGGTGAACATTGCCCGCGGCGGTGATCACCGTGTTCGCGGGGGTATACCAGCGCTGGAAACAATTGACGACCGAGGCGCGGGTAAAGCGCCGCACGGTCGCGCGCGTGCCCAGGATGGGCGCGCCCAGCGGATGGCCACGCCAAAAGCTTTGGGTGAGCATCTCATGCGCCAGCGATTCCGGGTTGTCGTCCTCCATGCGGATCTCCTCGAGGATGACCTGCTTTTCCTTGCCGATATCCTCGTCGGCAAAGACCGGACCCAGAACCAGGTCGGAGAGCACATCGAAGGCGATGGGCAGGTTTTCGTCCAAGACCTTGGCATTGAAGCTGACCATCTCTTTGGAGGTGAAGGCGTCGAGCAGGCCGCCGACGGAATCCATCTCGCGGGCAATTTGTTCGGCGCTGCGCCGCGAAGTGCCCTTGAAAACCATATGCTCGATGAAATGGGCGATGCCGTTCAATTCGGAGGGCTCGCCGCGCGAACCGGCGCGCACCCAGATGCCAATGGCCACCGAACGCATGTGGGGCATGTGCTCGGCCACCAGCACCAAGCCATTCGGCAACGCTTTGCGTTCAATGGAAGTAGCAGCAACCTGCTTCATCGTTATTCAGATCATGGCACACTCAGAAGTGAAAAACTATTAGGCGTTTGCCGCACGCGGAAAACGGCGCGGAAGCGAGCGCGCCAACTCCCCCCAAGGAGCCGGCGCAAATGGAGCCGGGCAATCCGCCATTTCACGCGTGCTATGATGAAGCTCAGAAGGCCCATTCCATGCCTCGACAGATTGAATCCGGAGTTGCGGAGAGCGCGAAGAGTTCGCCAGCGGAGCCTTCCGGCGCGGCCAAGCACGACGTACTGGGAAAATCGCGCGAAGATTTGCGCGCGGCGATGGAAGAGATCGGCGAGCCGGCTTATCGCGGCGCGCAGCTCTACCATGCGCTCTATGCCGAACGGCGGTTCGATTTTGCTTCCATGAGCAACTTGCCGGCCGCGCTTCGGGAGCAGCTGGCACAACATTTCCGCATCGGGATGCCGGAAGTTTCGCGGCGCTTTCATTCCAGCGACGGTTCGGTGCGTTATCTGCTGGCGCTCGATGCCAGGGGCGAGGAATTTTCCAGCGAATCGCCGGCCCGAGTGGAAGCCGTGTTCATGCCTTGGGCAGGCCGGCAAACCGTCTGTATTTCGACGCAAGCCGGATGTGCGGTGGAGTGCCGCTTTTGCCTGACCGCGCAGCTGGGGCTGATTCGCAACCTGACCGCGGGAGAGATTTTGGCTCAGGTTCTGCTGGCGCTCGAGGAGAATCGGGAAGCGCTGGCGCCGCGCACGAATGTGGTGCTTATGGGACAAGGCGAACCGCTGCTGAACTACGACGCTGTGGTGGCGGCGCTGCGCGTGATGCTCGATCCCAACGGCATGCGTCTCGGCCCGCGGCACGTTACGCTCTCGACCAGCGGCATTGCCCCGGGAATCGAGCGGCTGGGGCGGGAGAAAGTACGTCCCCGGCTGGCCATCTCGCTCAACGCCTCGACCGACGAAGAGCGCGACGCCATCATGCCCATCAATCGAAAATATCCGCTGGAGGCGCTGCTGGCGGCGTGCCGCCAATATCCCGTGGGGCCTCGGGAGTATCTGACGTTTGAGTACGTGCTGCTGGGAGGCTTCAACGATTCGCCCGAAGACGCCCGCCGCGTGGCGCGGCTCCTGGCCGGCATGCGCGTCAAGGTCAATCTGATTCCGTGGAATCCCGGCGAGCTGCCCTATCGCCCGCCCACGGCCGAAAGCCTGGAGGAGTTCCAGCAGGCGCTCACTGCAAAAGACGTTCCCGCGTTCGTGCGTTATTCGCGCGGGCTGGACGTGAACGCCGCGTGCGGACAGCTTGCGCTGAGCGAAAGGGGATCGCTGGTTCCCGCAATCGCATCTTCTCCTTCAAGTCCTTCGGCGGCGCCCTCCGCTACAAGTTCCGCCTAGCGCGATTTTCCGAGGATTCCAACCACGCTCATCATGCGGCCGGTGGCAGGACCTTCTTTGCGATAGCTGAAAAAAAGGTCGCTGCGGCAGGAGGTGCAGAGCGCGCTCACGGCAATGTTCCGCGGGCGCATGCCGGCATCGACGAGCTGGCGGCGGTTCGCCGAACGTAAATCGAGCTGCACGCGCTCGGGCGGCGGCTCATGGCCCGGCGGCATCATGGTAAGCCAGGGCAGCGGGTTCGGCTCCTCGCCCGAGCTTAGTCGCTCGAAGGGTCCCTCAAACCACTCCGCCGCGTGGGCGAACTGCCCGAGAAAAGCCTGGGCGACTTCGGGGCCGACTTCATAGCAGCAAGGTCCAATAGCCGGGCCAAGCGCGGCGAGAACGTCTTCAGGATTGGTGCCGAACTCCAGCCGCATCCGGCCCAGCGTCTTGACGGCAATCCGCGCAAGCGTTCCACGCCATCCGGCGTGAACCGCGGCCACTACACGCCGGCGCGGATCCACCAGCAAAATCGGGACGCAGTCGGCCGTCTGAATCCCTAGAAACAAGCCCACGCGGTTGGAAATCGCGGCATCGGCTTGCGGCGGGGTTGCCGCCGGTGTCGAAAAGATGCGCGCGGCATCGGAATGAATCTGTCGGAGGGTGACCAGCGATTCTCCGGCTTCCGTGGGCGCCGCCGAATGCGGCGTTGTTTTTTTGCCGAGCACGGCGCGCAAGAAGGCGGCGCGATTGCGAGCCACCGTTTGGGGCGAATCCCACTCGGTGAACCCGAGATTCAGCGCGCCGGCGATTTTAGTGGCGTTTTTCCTGACGGTTTTGCCGACGATTTTGCTGGCGCCACCTTTTCGCGTGCTGAAACCATGCGCCATCCATGGAATTGAGTCGAAAATGTTTACCGTGAGGATCTCCAAACCCGCCACATCGCTGAGCGACCAGCCTTCTTCGATGGCGCTCAAAGACGAGCGCTTCCGTGGCTTTTGCTGCCGCTTTCGCGACTCCTTTCGCTTTTGGGGCCGGATGGATGATGTCCGCGGCATTACCGGCTGCTTCCTGGCATAACGCTCCGCTTCCGCTTTTCAACCTGGGCTAAGAGTTGCGCCACGCAACGTGGAGTCCAAAAGTTGCACGGCTCGGCGGTATAATTCGCTGCCGCTGCTGGGGCGATGTTTGTCTCGCGGCGCGCAGGGAAGGAGCTCGCGAAGTGATTGTCGGCTTGGGCGTGGACATGGAGGAGATCAGCCGCCTGCGTGGGGCTATCGAGCGTCACGGCAGGGCCTTCCTCGAACGCGTGTTTACCCCCGCCGAGATCGCCTATTGCCAACGTCACCGCGACAGCGCCGAGCGCTTCGCCGGGCGCTTCGCCGCCAAAGAGGCGACCATGAAAGCGCTGGGCACGGGATGGAGCAGAGGGGTGCGCTGGCAAGACATTGAAGTGACGCGCGCGCGCGGCCAGCGGCCGACCATCGTGCTTCACGGCGCGGCACGCGAACACGCGGAGCGCCTGGGCGCCCGGCACATCAGCCTGAGCATCAGCCACACGGGCAACCTGGCGCTGGCGGAGGTAATTTTCGAGAACTAACGAAGACAGCCGCATCGCGGTAGTGATCAGGTTCACACCATTCCGAACAAGGGCATCGCGCTGAGCCGCCTCGGAACTCCACCTCAAAGTATATGCGGGACGGCCGCCGATGGGGAGAATCAGCTCTTCTTCGCTTTATCGAGCTTGAGCGAGATGACGATGTCCTTACGGCTGTCGAAACTCGAGACGGTTCGCTTGTTGGACATCATCGTGTCGTCTTCGGCGTGAATTTCGTAATCCACATTGGGATCCAGGCCGCTGAAGCGGTACTCGCCGGCATGATCGGAGATATAGGTTTTCACAGCCAAGGTGCGGACGTTCTTGAGATAGACAACCGCCGATGCGACGGGATTTTCCGCTTTGTCCAGCACCGCACCGTGAACGGTGCGCAATTCGTTTTGCTGCGCGGATGCGGAAAAGGCCAGCAGGGTGAAAAACACGGCTGCCCATAGCAGGCGCAGCGGATTATGCGAATAACGAGTGGCTCGTCTCACAGCCTCTCCTCCTCGCGGACCATCACAGCACCGATCCCAGCGAAATCACACGTGGAAAACCGATTTAGTGCGATTTAGCGGTTCGAGCATGACATAAAAAAGGAGCAATGAATATCGACGCTCCGGCGGGAAGCCAAAAAAGCACTACTCGAGGTCGTCCTCCTCGTCATCCAACACTTCATCCCGCGTATCACCGTCGCCCCCCCTCGGCTTCCGGCTCTTCCGCTTCTTCCTCGTCTTCGTCGTCGTCTTCGGAGATGACGTTCAAGTGCACGGGATGAATCTGCACCACTTCCAGCTCGGCTTCACATTCCGGGCAGTTCAGAATCTCGCCTTCTTCCACTTCGTCTTCGTCGAGATCGATTTCGACGGCGCATTCCGGACAGCGCACCACAGCCGAACCTCCTGGCCAAACATGGCCCTCACGCAAGGGTATTATATATCGAGGGTGAGTCAAGGGGGGCCCCCCGCCCGATCCATGAGCAAGCGCGAATTTCCCGAATGGCCGATGGTGGGGGTAGGCGGCGTGGTGATTGATCAAGGTCGCGCGCTGCTGGTGCGCCGCGCCAGAGAACCGGCGCTGGGCGAATGGACAATCCCCGGCGGATTACTGGAGGTTGGCGAAACGCTGGTAGCCGGCGTGGCCCGCGAAATTCAGGAAGAGACCGGCCTGATCGTGCGGGTGGTAGAACTGATCGAAGCGCTGGAGAGAATTTTCTCGGACTCAGGCGAGGTGCGCCCCGGCGTGGAGCCCGCCGGAGTTGCCGCAGACGTGCGGGAAGCGCAGCGGCTGCCCGGCGCGCGAATTCGCCCGCGCTATCACTACGTGATTCTCGATTATTTGTGCGAGCGCGTTTCCGGGGAGCCCGCGATCAGCGAGGAGATCAGCGATCTGGCCTTTGTCCCTGAGGCGGAGCTCGCGAATTACCGGCTCGCGCCCGCCGCGACGCGAGTGCTACACAAGGCCTTTGCGATGGCCCGCGAGCGAAACCGGGCATGAAGCGATCAGGTTCCCGACTTTTCCCGGGCGGCGCGAATCAGCGATTCCATGTGGTCCAGGTAGCGTTCGAAAGCTCGCCGGCCTGCGGCAGTGAGGCGATATTTGGTCTTGGGCAGCCGGCCGTCGAACATTTTGATGCAATTGATATAAGCCGCTTCCTCGAGCTTGCGGGCGTGGACGGAGAGATTTCCGTCCGTGGTCCGCAGCAAGGCTTTCAATTCGTTGAAGGTCAGCCAGGGGTTCACCGCCAGGGCGCTGACGATTCCCAAGCGCATGCGTTCGTGGATCAGGCGATCGAGACCCGGCGCCAGCGGCTCACGCGCCTGGTTATCGAGCGCGGTGAGGCGCGACTCCTGAGGGCGGTCCTTGGAAATGCGTTCCGCGGTCGCGGTTCCCGTTTTAGCTCGCACGTGGCCTCCTAAGGCAAGCGCGATCTTGCCAACAAATTCAACCGCCGTATCTCTGCGCGATCACCAGTCCAAAAGCGATTTGCAAGCCGCCAAAGCCGGCCATCATGTAGCCGTTGCCCCAGGAAGCCGGCGAAGCAATGGCCGCGGCTCCCAGGGCAATAAAGCAAAGGCCCATGATGGGAACGACGCGCACCGAGAAAGAGCCGCCGCTGACCACCGCCGTCCCATAGAGCAGCAACCACATGCCGGGCAACAGACGGAGATCGCCATCGCGGTAGAGCGCAACGGTCAAAAGCGCGCCAACAATCATCGGCGGGGCAAAACCGAGGGCGAACTTGCGGCCTGGTCCGGAGAAAAGCGGTATATGAGCCTCTCGGGATTTCTGAGCGACGGTGAGCAGGGCAAGGATCATAGCCAGGGCCGCTTCCGCCAGCCAGACGAAGAGCCAGCGCGCCGCTCTGGATTGATGCGAGGCGATCGCCGCGGCGGCAAGCGCGGTGAAACCGATGGCCGCGCCGCCCCAGCCAGGTACCGCCGTGAAGGAACCGGCGCGCTCCATCGTTTCGCGAATAAAGCGAAGATTGTCCGCGGCGCGATCTTCCAGGGCAACGAGGACGGGGCGAGGGGACCGGGCTGGCTTTGCCGGCATCATGAATTTCGAGGATACGCGCGGCCCGCTTGATGTCAAGTTCTTTGCCGCACAGAGTCGAAGCCGCACTCAGCCGCGCGGCTTCCAGCCATACTTGCCCACCAGAGGGACGAAGCGGCAGTGAAAGAGCGGGTGCGAAGAGGTGGCGTTGCCGTGCTTCTCCAGGAGCAAGAGGCGCTGCTCGTCCGGGGAGCCTACCGGAAGGACGAGGCGTCCACCTTCGGCAAGTTGGGCCTCGAGGGGCGGGGGAATGTCCGGCGCCGCCGCGGTGACCAGGATCGCCTGAAAAGGGGCCTCGCCAGGCCATCCCAGAGAACCATCGCCCACGTGCACGTGCACGTTGCCATAGCCTAGCCGCGTCAGCCGCTCGCCACAGGAGAGGGCCAACTCGGGGTGCATCTCCACTGCGTGAACTTCGCGCGCCACGAGCGATAGCACGGCCGCCTGGTAACCCGAACCGGCGCCGATTTCGAGCACGCGCTCGCCTCCCGAGAGACGCAACGCCTCGGCCATGGCCGCGACCATAAAAGGCTGGGAGATCGTTTGCCCCTGGCCGAGAGGCAGGGGCCGGTCCGCGTAAGCCTCGGCGGCGAGTTCGGCGGGAACAAATTGGTGGCGCGGAACGCTGAGCATGGCGGCAAGGACGCGCTCGTCCCGAATGCCGCGCTTACGCAGCTGCCGCTCGACCATCTCCTGGCGGCGCAGGACGAATTCAGCTTCCGTGGGGGCTGCGGCGTGTGGGAAGCCGTTGCCGTTCCCGGAAGCGCTGGCGGGATCAGGCACGAAGGTTCCGGGCGCTACTTGAATCGCTGCCGGCGAACGATGTCGACACCGAAGGTGCCGTTTTCATCGCGCAAGGCGACCACGGAAACATCGGGCCGCAAGGTATATTCGATCTGAATGACTTGCTCCTGAGTGGAGGTTACGTCGGTGCTGTAGGTGATCACCAGGTTGCGCGCGAATTGCTCGGCAATGGTGACGCGCGCGCCGGGATTCTGGGTTGCGCTGGTGGCGGCGATGTAGTCTGGATCGACGCTGAAATGGCGGACGCCAAAAAGCCGCTGCACGCGCCCGCCAAGCTGGGAGGAGATGGCTTCGGAAAGCAAGGTGGTCGCGCCCAGTTGGGGAGTCTGGTTGGCCGCGGCGCCGCCTCGGAGGCTGCTTTCCTCGCCGGTCTGTCCGAGGGCCAGCAGGGTGATGATATCGTTCGAAGGCAAAGGAGGGTCGGAGCGATAAGACATGATCAAGTGGCTGGCGGGGCCGGTGAAATCGACGGTGACCTCATATTGCTGGATGGTGGTGGCCACTTCGACGTTGAGCACCGGATCGGCGCGAAAGGGGTTCACGAAATTCAAGTCGCCGCGCGTCAAATTGTAGTCATTGCCCCGCATGGTCATCTGCCCGTTCAGCAAATGGATATTGCCCAGCAGGACCGGGTGGTCAAAGGTGCCGCGGACGCGCACGTTGGCCTCGGTCTGAAATCTGCCGCTGGACCATTCCATCACCGCGCCGGCAGTGGTATTGGCTTGCACGTCGAACTGCAAGTTCCGCAAGAAGGGTGTCGTTGTGGTGGGGCCGGCGGAAGTATCGGTGGAAGAGGCCATGAGCGTGGTGACGTCGAACCCTTGCGACATGAGCAAACGGTCGACACTTACGGTCCCGGAAAGAGTGGCTGCCTGCGTGGTGCCCAAGAGGCGCAAATTGCCGCCCGCCAGCCAGCTCATGCCTACGGGATAGCGTACGCGCACCTGCTCGGTCCGCGCCGTAAGATCGTAACTCACTGGCCGATTGCCGTAGCTCAGCGAACCGGATAGCTGCAGGCGGCCGCCTCCCGTCTCCGAGGTGATATTGGAAAAGGTGATGCGGCTGGCATCGAAGATAAAATCGCCGGTAATCTGGCTCAGGCCCGCGGGAAAATCTCCGTAGCGCACGGAAGTGTCCTGTACATGAACGCGCCCGGTGATGCGCGGGTTGTACAGCGTGCCGGCGATGCCGGCATCGATCTGTGCGGGACCGCGTACATCCAGGTCAGGCACGAATCCGCTGAACAGGCGCAGGTTGGCCGCGCCGGTGAGGCGTAAATCCATGGCGCGGTCGCCGGCAAACCGCGCCAAACCGGTGATCCGGAAGTCCGTATCCGCGCCGCGCAGATTGGCCTGGCGCACCTGGACTTCGTGGTTGCCGTATTGAAGCTGCACCGGGCCCTGGTTCTGCAGCTTAATATATTGGTAATCGAGCGAGAGTTGGGTGAGATTGGCGTCCACGGAAATCGTATCCGGCTCGAGAAGCGCGCCGGAGATGCCGAAGCGGCCCACGATCTGGCTATGGCCGGTCATCCCGCCGAGATGCAAGGCGCTGACGATCAAGGGATCGAGATCGATCTGCGAAACCATGACTTCGCCGGTAAGCGGATAGGCGCCGTGCAAATCCACGCCCACGTTGCCATGTAGTTCTCCCGTAGTGATCGCGGAATCCACTTGTAATCCGAGCTTCGAGCCGTCGGATTGGAGCTTGGCATCGAAACTGCCCACCACTTCGTTTCGGAATCGCAGATCCACCAGGCGCAGGGCGCCATCCAGTTTGGGGGCCAGCAATGGTCCCTGGCCGCTCAGATGAAAACTGATATTGCCGGCGATGGGCAGGGCAGGCGTCTGAATCTGCGAGACGCTTTCGAGCGGGAGCGCGGCGCCCGTCAAATCGAAAACAGCCTGACCATCCGCCGTGCTGTAGGTGAAATTGCCGGTCAGCAAACCGGGAGGTTGCGGAGTGGCCGTTCCACCCGCGGGAGGGAGCAGCCGCAACTCCGCATTGGCGATGCGAACCTGGCCATGGCGCAGCGTGATTTCGCCGCGCGCGCGATCGAAATGCCAACCCCAGGCTTGCGGATTAACCACGTCGAACAAGCCAGTCAACTCCGGATTGGCGTGCGTTCCGCGGCCGTGAAATGTTCCGCTCAGCAAGCCATGCGCCGGATAGGCGGTTCCGAATAGCGCCTGCAATCCATCGGCGTCGGTGCGCACCAGGGTGGCGTCCAATTGCCAGGAGCTCTCGGGATCGAAGCCCCAGTTATTCAGCATCAGCGATAGTTCCAGTTGAGCGGAGGAGGGATCGCGACGCACGTTGGCGCGAGTGAGGCTGAACTCCTCAGGCGAATAGGTCATGTCGCCTTCGATTTGATCCCACATAAGCCTGTCGTAACGGGCGTTTGTTCCCACCACGTGGCCGGCGAAGGTTGGTCCCACCAGGGGTCCTGTGATGCTGCCCTGCCAATGGGCGCGTCCGGCGATGATTTTGGGCTCGGCGTCCTCGCCGCGGAGGCGGTTTATGAAGTCATCCCAGGGCACAAGATCCTGCGTATCGAACACCACGTCGAGTTTGGAAGCTTCCGCCGCGAGCGTTCCGCCGAATTGCACGGTGCTGGTGGGCGTATCGATATGGCTGGCCTCCAGCGCAACGTCCCGCGCCGCCATGCTGTAGTGATAGTTCAGGCTGGCAGTAACGGGAATCTGGCCCGCGGGTAACTGGCGTTTCGGAACCCAAAGAGAGAGGCCCCGCGAATCGAGGTTCTTGAAGTCCGCTGTCCAGGTGGTGAGCGCCTGCACATCGGCAATTCCGCCCCAATGCAGCGGAACGATCGGGAGACTGTCGTTATCAACCGCAGCCATGAGCGTGGCTAGATCGATATCGTGGGCGTGGGCGTTGACGCGAAATTTCAGCGCCGGAAAATCAAGATGAAGCTGGCCATCAATCGCTCCGCCCAGGGCCGCAATCGAAAATTGGGGGACATCGAGCGACGCGCGGTTGGCGCGATAAGTGCCGCGAGTGCCGATGCCGGAAGCGTGGAACCAGTCATAGGGCATGGCAATATTCGCGGCGGAGTAAGTGCCGGTGACAGCCAAGCGGTTATCCACGAAATGCCCGTCGCCGGAAAAGTCGACCTCCCCGGTGGGAGCGCTCGGTTTGCGCAGCAGCGTGCGGATATCGTCGAGGCCGAGGTGCCCGCGATAGCGAAAGCCCCAATTGGGATGCGCAAAGCTCGAGTTGGTAATCTGGGCGTCGATGGAGGTGTGCGGACCTTGCCAGAGCAGTTGGGTGATGGTGAAAGAGTCCGGCTCGAGTGTGAATTTCACCGACAGGTCGGAATGAAAGGGCAGATAACGGCGGGCCACCAGTTCCATCTGTTTCCACCGGAATTGGCCCAAGTACATGACCTTGCGATCCAGTTCGGCATAGTCGACGGCTAAATCAAACTGCGCGCCTTCGGCCACCAGGGGGACGCGCACATCGTTCAATAGCATCTCGCCATCGGTGAGCCGCAAGCGGCGCGCCGCGACCTCAAAAATGCGCTGTCGCAGCGGCTTCGGAGAGACGCTCGTACGCACCATGGGCACATTGATGGAACCGTCGCGTTCCACGCGCACATGCACCATGGGATGAACGATTTCGACGTCGCCAAGGGAGAATTTGCGCGCCCAAACCGAATCGATGCGCAGCCCGACCTCTAGCCGTTCGGCGTGGAAGAAGGGCGGCGTCCCGGCCGGCTCGCGTCCATGGACCGTGAAATCGGTCAAGGTTACTCGGAGCCGCCAGGGATCAAAGTGAAAGGCTCTCAATTCGGCCGTGCCGGAGGTGAATTTCTGGATCTGCGCGACAATGGCAGCCCGGATGTAATTATCCGTCGCGCCGCTGGAAACAATGAGTAAGACAACGAGGGGCACCGCCAGGATTACAACGACCAACCCCGCGATCCAGGGGATCCACTTTCGGCTTTTCCCCGCTCGCGTCATTGGTTTTCATCCGTTTTTTCACTGGGTTTGACTGCGGAGAAAGAGTCCAGCGGCTCGAGTTCAATCTTCATCCTCGGCTTGGTTTCGTCGAACCATTCGGCGGTACGGTCATTCACGCCTTGCTCGATGAGAAGTTCGCGAATCTGATCGGTCACATCCGCTAAGGGAGGCGCTTGCTGGCCTTTGGCCTGGAGTTCAGGCACCAGGTGATCGCGATAATAGCTTGCCATGGCGGCATCATCCACTTCAACCGACGATCGGAATTTGGAATCGAGATAACGGGCCAGATAGATTTGCCGCGTGATCACCCGGCGCAGGGCATCCGAAGTAAGAGCGACTTGGCCGAGGCGCTGGTCGAACGCGGCTGCATTGGGAAAGCTGTTCTGGACGCGGCTCATTTCGCGGTCCACTTCCGCCGCTGCGGGCATGGGGAATCGCGCGCCGGTGGCCTCGTCATTCAGCATCCACTGCTCGATCAGCTCCGACCGCAGCTCTTCGTCGGTTTGGGAGTGGCCATCGAGGAGCTGCTGATAGGCCGCCAGTTCGCGGAGCTCACTCAGCGTGATGATGTCGCCCTCGATGCGGGCCACAATGCCGTCCACGATTTGCGGCTGCGAATGGCCTTGCGCCGCGAGGCAAGCGGCCGGCGAAAAAGCCCCGAGCAGAGCACACAACACGAGGATAGCCCCGAGGCGCATCAGAACGTGGACCCCAGATTCACGAAAAATTGAAATGCCGGCAGATGTTGCACGGTTAAAGGTCCGCCCGGCGCGGCGGAATTGACCGGAACGAGAAAATTGGCCGGATTGAGCTGATAGGCCAGATCGATGCTCACCGGCCCCACGGGCGTGTGATAGCGAATTTCGAACCCCACCGTGTGCGAAAAATAATTCAGGTCATTGGTGCAGTTGGTAAGGCAAAGGCCCGCCGTGTTCACAACGGGCAGCGGGGGAGCGGAGCGCAAGGTAATGGCGGAAAACGTCTGGAAGACGTTTCCGGCGTCATAAAAAATTCCCCCGCTCGCGCGCGTGCCGATTAGCGGAAGATTCATGGGAAATTGCAATTGCTGATTGAAAGTGAGCAGACCCAATCCGCCGACGGGAAAACCCGTATCCGGATCGCGCGGACCGGCCTGATTGAGACCAAATCCGCGCAGCGTGGTGCCCCCGCCGGCGAAAAAACGCTCCGGCAAGGGAACGTCCGACTCGGTGGAACCGGCGTAGGGTTCCTCTATGCCAATGCGTGTAGACCGGGCAAAGACGAATGTTGAGCCCAGGTGCGTGTAGGTGGAATTCTGATAGGTGGCGCGGAGAAAGGAAGCGGCGGAGCCGATGGCCTTGCTGGCCACGTCGATGTCGAATGTATTGAAGCTTCCGCGAGCTGGGTCGGCGGCATTATCGCGGCGATCACGAACCCAGGTGAAAGCGAAAAAAGCGACCTGGGTGGGCTGATTAAAAAGTGGAATCTCCTCCGGCGCGACCTGCAAATCTGTGGCCTGCACGCGGCGGTACACCAATCGATAAAGAAGGGACGTAACGATTGAGCGCCGATCGGTCAATTGAGCGGAGCCCTCTTCGCGCGTGGAGGTGAAGGTTTGTACGTCGCGCGCTTTGACATAGTCGCCGGTGAGCTGAAAGCTCATGGTGGGGAGAAGAAAATGGGGCGAGGAGCTGTAGGTAAGCAGGGCCCGTCCCTGCAATAAGCTGGCCCGCGCTTTGAAGGAAAGCGAATCGGCGCGGCCGGTGAGATTGAGCTTGGTGAATTCGCTGGTGAGGCGCGGGCTGAAGTAGAGCGGCTCGGCTACCGGGCCGCTGCTGGCGGTTCCCAGCCGCTGGGCTTCGAAGCCCAGGCCGTAACCAATGGTGTAGCGCCGGGCCTCGTCCACCAGGAGGTCGATCGTTTTTGTCGTACCGCTGCCGTCCGGGTTCTGTGGAGCAAGGGCCACGCGGCTGAATATCCCCAGGTTATACAGCCGGCGCTGCGTTTCCACCACGGCGCTTTCGCTGAAAGGCCCGCCCGGGTGCAGTTGCACCTCGCGAACAATCACGCTCGGATGGGTATGTTCGTAGCCGCCCACGAGAACCTGCGCGACGCGAATCTGCTCGCCTTCCTCAATTTGATAGGTGAGATTCACGCGCGGACCTTGGCCGGGCTGGGCGGGAATGTTATCCACCACGGCATGAAACTGGGCGTTGGGAAAACCCTGGTCGTAGTAAAGCGTGAGCACGTTGTCACGGTCGCCGGCGACGTTGAGATCCGAATAGGGCTGCCCCGCGGTGGATCCGATCGCGCCGGAAAGCTCCTGGCTGCTGATGGCGCGGTTGCCCTGGATCATGAGGTTGGCAATGCGCGTCTGCGGACCTTCCACGACGCGGAAAGTGATAAAGAGGTCGCCCGGGTGGCCTCGATAGTTGTCCATCAAATCGCTGCTCACCTGCACGTCCCGGAAGCCGTTGGATTGATACAGTTCGTTGAGCGAGGCCACGTCACTGGTTAGCTGCCCGGAACTGAAGCGCCCCGGGGAGCCAAATGCAGCGGGTTGAATGCGGATGCGGCCGCGCAGCAAATCGTCGCGGAAGTAACGATTTCCGGAGAACGCCAAACCCACCAGCCGATGGTGCGACCCTAATTCCACGCGATAGGTGATCACTTCCATATTTCCCGGCTGGCTCTCCTCGGGATCCTCGGAAGTCGTGTAATCGACCTCGGCGTCGAAGAATCCCCGGCGCTCCAGGTAATCGCGCAAATTGCGGCGGCCTTCCTGCAGCAGATCTTCGTCGACCGCGCCCTCCTCGAAGATCGGCAGCAAGGACCGTAAGGTGCTCTCCGAAACCTTCGCTCCAAGCACTTTCACGCTTACCTTGAGCTGCGCATACACAGATGCCTGCAGCGCCACGGTGTTTGTATCCGGCTCGTAGGCGCCGCGCACCACGGAAACGCGGGCGCCCAAATAGCCGCGCCCAATGAGCCATTTGCGGCTGTTTTGCACGCTTCTCTCCAGCGTTTCCGACGTCACGCTGGTCTTGGGCTTCAGGCGGAGGCGGTCGCGGATCTCCGCATCGGTGAAGGGGGACTGATTGACCAAGTTGATCGTTCCTACGTGCGCGCGCAGGCCCTGAATGACGTCGACAATAATGTCCATTTGGTGCGTAGCCGCGCGAGGCACCAAACGGTAACTGAGTTTGGCCTGATACAGCCCTTCGTCTTCCAGCGCGTCTTTCAATCGGTCTAATGCCGCGGGGATATCGGACTCGCGAAAAGGCTCGCCCAGTCCGAGGCGCATGGAAGAGACGGCGACGCTGTCGCTGGGCGGCTCATGAAGCCCATTCACGCGCACCGCATCCACGAAGAAATTTGGCCGCACCAGGAAATCCACCTGCAAACCTTGGGGGACGCCGGTCACCTGGACTACGATGTCAGCATAGAGTCCGGTGCGATAAAGCTGGCGCAGGCTTTGGCGTTCCGCATCAATCGTGAATGGCTGATTTACCTGGAGCGGCAGGCCCGAGGCCTGGTCCTGAAGGACTTCGCCGGACTGGTCCAGGATTCGAATCGCAGCTACCCGCTGGCCTTCGATCTGTCCCGCGGGCTGCGGCGCTGCCGGCGTTTGAGCCAGAGCGCTCGCTGCGCAGGACAGGCCTATGCAGGCCAGACAAAAAAGAAGAACTGCCCACGGACGATTCGCAATCATTCGCCACTATAGAGAAAAGGTTAGCACAAGGCGGGTTGCCTGCCGGAAACTTCCGTCCACCAGCGTGCTTACTAGGCGCTGCCCAAAACAGCGCTATCATGAATGACGCCGGAATGTGCGGCGTCACCGTGAATCTATCACGAAGACGTTCCATGCGCCCAAAACGGATGCCGCCCGGCAACGTATAATGGCCCCAATGGACGCTAAGCTCCGCGAACGCTACTCTCGGCAAATCCTTTTCGGCCCCATCGGGGAAGCGGGCCAGGAACGCCTGCGCCAGTCTTCGGCGGTCATTGTCGGATGCGGCGCGTTGGGTTCGGCACTGGCGGGCCTGCTGGTACGTGCCGGCGTCGGCCATCTTCGGATTGTCGACCGCGATTTCGTGGAGCCATCGAACCTCCAGCGGCAAACGCTGTTCGAGGAGTCCGACGCGCAGGAACTATTGCCCAAGGCAGTGGCGGCCGAGCGCCGGCTGCGGGGCATCAACTCCGACGTCGAAGTTCGGGGCATCGTAGGCGATCTGACACCGGAGAACGCCGGGGAGTTGCTGGCCAATTCCGAACTCTTGCTGGACGGCACCGACAATTTCGAAACGCGGCTTCTGATCAATGACTACGCGGTGAAAAGCCGCCTGCCCTGGATTTATGCAGCCGTTGTAGCCAGCCATGGGCTGACCATGCCGATCCATCCGGGAGAGAGCGCTTGTCTGGCGTGCCTCGCTGAAGACGATCCATCCGGGGAGGATGGTTCAGGTCCACGCGCTAACGAGCCTACCTGCGACACGGTCGGGGTGCTGGGTCCCGCAGCCGGGGTGATTGCCTCGCTGGAAGCCGCTTCGGCAATCAAGATTCTCTCCGGCCAAGCGCAAGCGCGAGATGCCCGCCTGATCACCGCGGACGTATGGAGCGGGCGTTTCCATTCCATGCGCATTCCACGCCGTGAAAACTGCCGCGCTTGCGGGCAGGGCCGATTCTCTTACCTGGAGGGAGAAGCACAGCCTCGCCTGACCATGTGTGGCCGTGATTCGGTGCAAATTCACGAGCGCGGCAGGCGGCTGGACTTGACTGCGCTGGGGCACAACCTGGCCGCAGCGGGTAACCCGGTGCGGCAGAACGATTTCCTGCTACGGCTGCAGGTGCCGCCCTACGAGATGACCGTATTTGCCGATGGCCGCGCCATCATAAAAGGCACCCGCGACACCTCTATAGCCCGTTCCATCTACGCGCGTTACGTTGGCGCCTGAGGGCGCCGGGGCTGGGGATTGTGGCCTCAGCGGCCTTCGGTGCGCCCGATCGGATGGCGAAGCGCGGCGCGGTCGAGGTTTTCCCGCAGATTCATTAAGGTGAGGAAAGTGTTGAGGATGCGCGCCTTCAGCTCATCGGGCAGGTGCAAGCCGCTGGTCGCAGTGCGGGCGAGCAGTTCGCCCCGTCCTCCGACGTAAGTAATGATCTCCACCTGACGTTCGCGAGGGGCGCGGCCAGTCGCCGTTTCGCGGCGCATCTCGGCGCAGTGTCGCTCAATCTCCAGCGTGAAATGCAAAATACAAAGTTTTTCCGCCTCCAGCGCCACGGGAACCGTCGACTTGCATCCAGGCGCGCTGCACGAATTTGCCATCGCTTCGAAATCCCTCGTGAAACGATTTTTGCATCTCAATCACACAAAATCCAGAGGCAGCTTGCGAGGAACAGCGAATCAGCCATTGACGGTTGCGCTCGCTCGGGCGAGTGGCTCGTCAGGGTTTCTTCTTGCGCCAAGGTTCGACAATGGCCAGTTTAACCGACCCACTGCCCAAGGCTTCTGTGGATGCCAGCAAATGGAAGGGTATGCTAGACTAGCGTGGCAAAAACAGGGAAAACGGCTTGAGAGTATCTCCTGAAAGCCGTTGTGCGGTAACTTCTCTAAACTCAACGCGAGGCAAGATATGTCTGGGCATTCCAAATGGGCCACGATCAAGCATAAGAAAGCGGCTACGGACGCCAAGCGGGGCCGAATTTTTACCAAACTGATCCGGGAAATCACCATTGCCGCTCGAGTCGGCGGCGGCGACGTGGATTCCAACCCCAGGCTGCGCACCGCGATTGCCGCGGCCAAGAACGAGAACATGCCTAACGAAAATATCGAGCGGGCGCTTCAGCGCGGCACCGGCCAACTCGAAGGGGAACAGTACGAGGAAGTGAATTTCGAGGGCTATGGTCCCGGAGGCGTGGGAATGATCGTGCAGGTGGTCACCACGAACCGCAACCGCGTGGTCAGCGAACTTCGGCATATGATGAGCCGGCACGGCGGCAATCTGGCAGAGACCGGCGCGGTGGGCTGGATGTTCAGCCGCAAAGGCCAGATCGTGGTCTCCAAAGAACAGGCCGGCGAGGACAAGATGCTTTCCATCGTTCTCGATGCCGGCGCGGAGGACCTGCGCGACGATGGCTCCGAGTGGGAAGTGCTCACTCCTCCCGACGCCTTCGAGAACGTGCGCGAAGCTCTGAACAAAGCGGGCGTCAAGCCCGAATCGGCGGAGATCGCCTGGGTGCCACAGAATTACATCAAGCTGACGGGCTCGCCGGCCCAGCAGATGCTCAAGCTCGTGGAAACTCTCGAAGAGCACGACGACATTCAACACGTCTTCGCTAATTTCGATATAGACGAGAAAGAGCTGGCCGCCATGGCCGCGCAGAGTTGATGGAAGAGTCGTCGAGTTTCCGCTGAGCCGGAGCAGGAGATGCTGACGATGCGCTTTCGCGCTGCCGTACCCTTTGATGCGGCGGTTCGATTGGCGTGAGTGCGGAACCTTATTGTGTGCTGGGAGTTGACCCCGCCGCAGCCGGCGCGACGGGTTTCGGAATCGTCGAACGCCAAGGCAGCCGCTGCCGTATGCTTCGCCTGGGCGCCCTGCGGCCCTCAAGAGAAATTGCTGCCGGCGATCTCCACCTCTGCCGGATTCACGCCCTGTTGAGCGAGCTCATCCGCGAATTCAGCCCGCGAGCTGTCGCCATCGAATCGGTTTTCACCGCGCTCAATGTGAAGGTGGCCTTGCGGCTTGCGGAGGTTCGCGGCGTGGTCCTTCTGGCCGCGGCGCAGGGCGGCATCGCGGCCTTTAGCTATTCTCCGCGGGAGGTGAAGGCGACCGTGGCCGGCTACGGCCAGGCGGGGAAGGAACAAGTACAGCAGATGGTCCGGGCGTTGTTGAGCATGACGGAAACGCCGGAGCCGGCGGATGCCGCGGACGCCCTGGCGATTGCTCTCTGCCACATTCAGGTCGCGGAAGCGCAAGGAGCGCCTCGGCGCCAGCCTGATTTCGGCGCGCGCCGCGGGAACTGCCAAGCGCCGTAACTCCAAATCCACTTCGCGCATCATTTCTGTACGATGATTTATATGCGTCGAGAGAATCGTCGCGGGCCTTTCGTACTTTGGCTGGCCGGCGTTCTCTGGCTTGGCGCCATTTTGATTTTTGCGCCGCTTCTTCATGCTGCCGATGCCGCGACGATCACTTATCGGCGCGTCTTCAAGGGCAGCAACCCGGAATTCATTGAAATAAAGATCGGCGACGACGGAACGGCAACTTACGATATCCGCCAACTCAGCGACGCTCCGGATCCCGAATCCTTCCACGTGGGCGATGCGGTGCGGATGAAGGTTTTCGAACTGGCCGGCGAGCTGCACAATTTTGAGGGCCTCGATCTCGATGTCCACCGCCGCATCGCCGATCTGGGCCAAAAGACCTTCCGTTACGAAAAAGGCGGAGAGGCGCACGAAACGCACTACAACTATACTTTGAACCGCCCGGCGACCCAGCTGGCCCTGGTCTTCGAAGGACTTTTCCTGCAGCAACGCGACCTCATGGACCTGGAACAAAAACTGAAATACGACCGCCTGGGCGTTAACGACTCGCTGCGCCAATTCGAGATGGACCTGGCGCAGCAGGCGCTTCCCGAACCGGACCAGTTTTTAGGGGTGTTGGATCGCATCGGCGCGGATACGCGCGTGGTTGACGTCGCCCGCCAGCGTGCGCGTGCGCTTGCGGAACGAATTCGCATGGCAACGCCGGAAAGCGCCGATCCAGCGCCCGCGAAAGCCAAGCCTTAAGAAACCGCCGGCTCACTCCACAATGACGCCGGCATAGCCGACCACTTCGTCACGATCGCCGTTCACGTCTCCCGAAGTTGCATAACGCTCGAGCGTAGCTCGCTTGGCGCCCAGCAGGCGCGCCGCCGTCAACACGCTCACTGCCGCGCCGTACCCGCACATGGTGATCCCCTCGCGGCGCACGACGTCGAATAGCCCGCGCGGGTCGAGGGCCAGCACGGCTTCGAGCGCTTGCGCGTCTTTGCGGCGGGTGATCTCGTCCGATTCGTAGTGATTCATGTCCGAGCTGGCAATCATGAGAACGGGTTCCGGCTGCCGCCGCACAGCCTCGGCGATGGCGCGTCCCAGCGCTTCGAGCAAATCGTAATCGCTGGGGCCCAGAGCAATGGGGACAAAGCGAAAGTCGTTCGCCAGATGCTGCAGGAAGGGAAGCTGTACTTCCAGGGCGTGCTCGCGCTGGTGCGCCTCTTCATCCTCGCAGAGGAAGGGGCAGGCGTTCTTGATCTCCCCGGCCAGTTGCGCATCGATCTCGGCAGGGCCCAGCGGCGTTTGCCAGAGTCCTTCGGAGAGAATGGCTTGCGCTTTGCCGTGAGGGAAGTGCCTGGGTCCAACCAGGACAAAGCGCCTCGGCAGCTTCAGGCGGGCATAAACGGCTCCGGCGACCGCGCCCGAATAGCGATAGCCCGCGTGCGGCACGATACAGGCGATGGCGTTTCGCGGCGGCAATTCCGCTGTGGTAGAGGTGAATTCGGATATTTGGCGATTTAAGTCGGCGGGGTCCGCGGGGTAAAAGCGGCCGGCAACAGCAGGCGGGCGAAGCACCGAAAATGCCACCTTTTTGGAGAAGCCGATTCGAGCAGGCGAGAAATTTCCGCTATTATTTTGGCTCGTCGAACGAAATCTTCAGCGACTTCAAGAAGCGCAAATCCTGCGGCGTAATCTCGAGTTTGGCCTCGCGCCTCTCCTCTTCGAGAACCTCTTGATCCACCTGGATGTGCAGCGACTCGAGGAACCGGCGGTCGTTCGACGTGATCTGGGAGCCGTTCGACTCGCGGCGCGCCAAGCCGATCGTGGCGTCGAGCTTCAATACAATATCGTAGCCCGCGGCGCGAACCCCGGAAATCGCTTCGGTAATTCTGTCGGATTCGGAAACCGTGTCGTTAATGGCGTGGCCCAGTTCGCGAAGCAGGCGCTTCAGGTGGTCGTCGATTTGCAAGGTCGTTCCCCCCTTCACGGTACATTCGGAATTGTAGGCGCTGCCGCGAGACGAAACAAGGGCCGCTCTGAGCGTTGTTGCTCAACGTGTTGCTCAACGCAGCCCTCGCGGCTGGCGTAATCCGCGCCAAGCCGCACGAGCATTCCCCGAGCCTTCCGGTCATCCGAATGCTCCAGATTGGGAGCCTCGCAGCCGCCTTTTTGGTCTAAAATTACGCCATGGCAAGCGTTGTTCGGGCAGCCGCAAAACCACGCGGTTTTTTTGGCAGACTCTGGCGTGCCGCGCGGCAAGTTTTTCATGAGACCACCGGCGCAGTATTTTTTCTCCTAGCCTTGATCTGGACGAGCGCGGCGCTCCGGTACTGGAGGCAGGGAGCTCCCGGCTGGGAGTGGAAGACTTCCGTGGGGATGGCTCTGGTAATGGTGTGTTTTGGCCTGGCTTCATTCCGGGCAGCGCGCCGCGTGAACTGATCTGCTTCTTGCTGCAACCCTAGATGCCCCATCCGGACCACACCGAGGCTCCTAAACCGCAAGGTGCGGGGGTTACCGATTCAAGCGAATTCTCGCAGACAGCCGCCAGCGGCTCTCGCGGCGTGACCTTATCGGGTGTCCCGCTCAAAGTGGTGTATACGCCCGAAGACCTTGCGGATTTCGATCCCGAAAAGTCTCTCGCCTCCCCGGGCCAATTTCCCTACACGCGCGGAATCTATCCCACGATGTACCGGGGCAAGTTCTGGACGATGCGGCAGTATGCTGGCTTTGGCACGGCGCAGCAGTCCAACCAACGCTACCGCTACCTTCTGGCCCAGGGCCAAACCGGGCTCTCGGTGGCGTTCGACCTGCCCACGCAGATGGGGTTCGATTCCGACCATCCCCGCGCGCGCGGCGAGGTGGGCAAAGTCGGCGTGGCCATCTGCTCGCTCGACGATATGCGCGGGCTGTTCGAAGGCATCCCGCTCGCGGACGTCTCCACTTCGATGACCATCAACTCGACGGCGGCAATTCTCCTGGCGCTGTACGTGGCCGTGGCCCGGGAGCAGGGAGCCGATCTCGAAAAGCTCGCGGGAACCATCCAAAACGACATTCTGAAGGAATACATTGCGCGCGGTACTTACATCTATCCGCCACGCCCGGCCATGCGCATCGTCACCGATATTTTTGCCTGGTGCAAAGACGAACTGCCCAACTGGACCACCATCTCCATCTCCGGCTATCACATCCGGGAGGCCGGTTCGACCGCCGCACAGGAAGTGGGGTTCACGCTCGCCGACGCCATCGCTTATGTCGATGCCGCGATCGCCGCGGGGCTTCGCGTGGACGACTTCGCCCCCCGGCTTTCTTTCTTCTTCAACGCGCACAGCGATCTGCTCGAAGAGATTGCCAAGTTTCGCGCCGCGCGCCGCCTTTGGGCGGAACTGATGCGAGACCGCTTCGGCGCGCGGGACCCGCGTTCCATGATGCTGCGCTTTCATGCGCAGACCGCGGGTTCCGCACTCACGGCACAGCAGCCGGAAAATAATATCGTGCGCGTTGCCGTCCAGGCGCTCGCCGCCGTGCTGGGAGGATGTCAATCGCTGCATACCAACGCGCTCGATGAAGCTTTGGCGCTGCCCACGGAAGAGTCCGCGCGCCTGGCGCTGCGCACGCAGCAAATCCTGGCTCACGAGACCGGAGTGGCGAATACCGTCGACCCCGTCGGCGGCTCGTACGCCATCGAGGCTCTGACCAACGAAATCGAAACCGCCGCACGCGCGTGTATTGAGCGCATCGACGCCATGGGCGGCATGCTGCGCGCGATCGAAGCGGGTTACGTACAGCGCGAGATTCAAAAAGCGGCTTACGAATATCAGCAAAGCGTGGAACAAAACGAACGCATCGTCGTGGGCGTGAACCGCTACCGCGCCGAACAGGACGAGCCCATCCCCATTATGCGAATCGACCCGGCGATCGAGCAGGAGCAGATCGGGCGCCTGCAGGCGCTGCGCAGCCAAACGCGATAGCGCTCGCGCGAGCGCGTCAATCGCCGAAGTGGAATCCCGCGCCCGAACGGGCGAGAATCTGATGCCCGCAATCCTCGCGGCGGTGGAAGCTTACGCTACGGTGGGGGAGATCTCCGATGCCATGCGCCGCGTCTTCGGCGAGCATCGCGAGACTCTTGCTCTTTAGGGCGCTCTTTGGGCCGGGATGCGGCCGTCCATCAATCTTGCAATGAAATTAATATTGGCATCGGCTTCGCCGAGGCGCGCGGAGATTCTCCGCGACGCGGGCTTCTCTTTCGAGGTCGCGCAGGCGGATATCGACGAAACCCGCCTTCGCGGCGAGACCGCTCGCGCCATGACGCGCCGCCTGGCCGAAGCGAAAGTCCGCGCGGTGGCGGAAAAGTTGGAGTGAGCCGCAGGAAGCCATCGTCATTGGTGCCGACACGACCGTGGACCTCCAGGGGCGGCTGCTCGGCAAACCGGAATCCGCTAAAGCGGCGCGCGAGATGCTCCTGAAGTTGAACGGAAAAACTCATAGCGTGGTTACATCGGTCGCGGTTCTCCGCCTTACCGATCGCGCGAAGAAGACCGCCACGGAGTCGACGCGGGTTCGTTTCGCACGGCTGAGCCAGGACGAGGTTGCGGCCTACGTCTCAACCGGAGAGCCTTTGGATAAAGCAGGGGCCTACGCGGTGCAGGGAATTGGGGGGCGCTTCATCGAACGAATTGACGGCTGCTATTTCAACGTGGTGGGACTGCCACTAGCGCGGCTTTACCACATGTTGGTTCGTCTCGGCTGGCAGCCTCCCCGGAGAACTCACAAGGGAAGCCAAGCCGCAGGTTGAAGGCCGCTACCGCTACTGCGGCTGGGTAAAGAGCTGTCGCTGAGGACAGCTCTTATTTCTTTTCAACCGAAGCAGCCGCCGCCGTATTGGCCGGAGGAGCGGGATTCTGCGTTGCGGGCGTCGCCGGAGTATCGCCGCGCATTCCTTCTTTGAAGCTGCGGATGCCTTCGCCCATCCCGCGCATGACTTCGGGGATGCGCCTGCCGCCAAACAAAATTACGATGATCGCCAAAACGATCAGCCAGTGAATCGGGCTAAACTCACCCATAGTTAACCTCGCCTCTTGAAGCTGCGTTCGCTGAGCCGCGCAGGGACCGGAGATCGACACCTTCACGTATGTGGCGACGACCCAAGACCCAGCGGCTATAGTATAACACGGTAGTCTCCTACTCGCCTCGTAACACCCGAGCGGTCCAGGTACTCCAGCAGCGGAATGGCAAATTTGCGGCTCACCCCGGCGAGCTCCTTGAAATCCGCAACGGCCAGCCGGTCGCCGCGCCTTTTCTTGTAATCCGCAAGCAGTTTCGTCAGGCGTTGGACGGCATCCCGATGCAGAACCACATCGCTTCCGATCTTCAGCAGAACTCGCTCCCGGACGAGCAATTCAAAGAGCTTTTGCGCCTGGGCTAACTCCACGGGTATGGACGCGAGCACCTGTTCCACCCCGGGCGTGGAAAGCCCGGCGCGGGCAAACTCGCGCTCGATCTGCTCCTTGGCGCGGGCCTCCTTCGGCTGCAAATCGATGGAGCGCCCGGCGCGCTTCACCAAATCGCCCGCGACGGCAAGCTTGCCGCCCGTCACAGCATCCTCGAGGGCGGCGCGAAATATTTCCGGACGCAACGCCGAGGCGCAGCGCGTGCGCAAATCTTCCTTGGAAATGGCCTCGAGCAAGGGATTGGCGCGATGGAATCGTTCCACTTCGTTCCCCAGCCGTGTGGCGCAAGCGGCCACCACTGCCGGAGAGACGGCTACAAAAGGCTGCGAAATGATGCGCAAGCGGCGTTCGGCCGCCAGGGCCTCCGCGATTTTGCGAATCTCCTCTTCGGACCATCCCGTGCGCATGACCAGATTCGCGAGCGTGCAGCCCTGAGCCTCGGCGCAAACCATGGCCTCGAGGGCCGCCGCGCGCGCTGCCGAATCGCCATTCAGCCCGCGCTCCTGCAATTCGAGAAAAGTTGCCGCTTGCGGGCCGCGCAACCGCAGCCGGGGGATATGCAGCACCGTGCCGCCGCCAATGGTAACCACCGGAGAGAATTGCCGCAGGATGAAGCGGTCTCCCGGCAGCGCGAGCGTCGCATCGGCCAGGCGCAGGTGCGCCAAGGCGGAGCTTCCCGGCGCCATTTCCGCCGCGCCGAGCAGCTGAACTTCCGCAATGGTTTCCGAGGAGCCATGATGGAAATGCACGCGCGCGCGATTCTTCAGCTTTCTCGCCGAACCCAGCAGAGTTATGCGCGCACTCAGCCGCGAAGTCGCCTCGAACTGGCCGGGCGCTGCGACAACCATGCCCCGGGACACTTCCTGATGATCAATCCCGGCCAGATTGAGCGCCGTGCGCTGCCCCGCGGATGCGCTCGTCACCGCCTTACCGCCGGACTGGACGGCGCGAACACGCAGGCGCCTGGCCGAGGGAAACAGATCCACCTCGTCTTCGGGCTTTACCTGCCCTCCGAGCACTGTTCCAGTAACCACCGTGCCGAATCCCTTCATGGCAAACGCGCGATCGATGGGCAGGCGGAAATAGCGCAAGGAACTTTTTGCCGGCGTTTCGCTGGCGACTCGATAAAGCTGCACGGCGCAATTCGTCGAGGCCCGCGCCGGTCTTCGCGCTCACCGGAACGATGCAAGGGCCATCAGGTCCATCGAGAAACGATCCCCGGACGAACTCCTCCGTCTCCAGCCGCACTAGCTCGAGCACCTCGGGATCGACCAGATCGCACTTCGTCAGCGCCACGATGCCTCGGGGAATCCCCAGCAGCTTGCAAATCTCAAAATGCTCTCGCGTCTGTGGCTTGATGGATTCGTCGGCCGCAATCACCAGCAGCACCAGATCGAAGCCGAAAGCCCCGGCCAGCATATTGCGCACAAAGCGTTCGTGGCCCGGGACGTCGACAAAGCCAATGCTCAAGTCCTGGATCTGGAGGAACGCGAAGCCAATATCGAGGGTGATACCGCGCCGCTTCTCTTCTTCCAGACGATCCGGATGCGTGCCCGTGAGCGCCTCCACGAGCGCCGACTTGCCGTGATCGATATGGCCGGCGGTGCCGACAACGATATTTCGCATACGAGTGCGGTCCGGTTACGTGAGCTCATGCTACAGAAGAGTCAGGGAGGGATCAAATTCGAGGCAGAAGTGTAAATCGCGCCGACGCGCGCTCTCTACAACGCCGCCGCGACTTCCTGCGCGATCGCCTGTGCCGCGGCGGCTGGATCGGGCGCCGCCGTAATGGGCCGTCCCACCACGAGATAATCGGCTCCCGCACGAATTGCCTCCGCCGGAGTCGCGATCCGCGCCTGGTCGTCGGTTTTGCGCGCAGCCGCTTGCGCCGGCCGAATTCCCGGAACGACGATCGAGAAATCCGGCCCGCAGGCCCGGCGGATCCGCTTCACTTCTTTTGGCGAGGCCACCACGCCATCCAGCCCGCATTTTTTGGCAAGCCGCGCCAGGCCCAAGGCTGCCGCTCCCGGAGTTCCCTTGAACCCCACGCGGCGCAGTTCGGCGTCGTCGAGGCTCGTCAGTATGGTGATGCCCAGCAGCTTCGCGCGTACGTTGCCTCCGTGCTGCGCCAGCGCCTGCATCGCGGCTCGCATCATCGGTGCTCCGCCGCTGGCATGAAGATCGAGGAGCCGAACTTCGGGGAGTTCGGCCGCGGCGGAAATTGCGCCGGCCACCGTGTTGGGGATGTCGTGATACTTGAGATCGAGGAATACGCCCGGCCCCAGCGCCCCGATCTTGCGAACCGCATCGGGACCTTCGGCCGTGAATAGATGGATGTTGATTTTGAACATCCCCACCAGGCGGGCCATCCCGCGAGCCATGTCCAACGCTTCGTTGAGGCGGCCGAAGTCGAGCGCCAGGATCAACTTCTGAGTGGATGGAGAGGTTATGGGAGTGGCGGCTCCTGGAGCAGTTCGATGCGAACCAAGGCCACGCCGCGGCCGATCAACCCCAGGCGGGAAGCCACCAGGTAGGAGACGTCCAGCTCGCGGTCGTCGATAAACGGCCCCCGGTCATTAATCCGTACCAGTTGGCTGTGGCCAGTTTTCACGTCGGTAATCCGCAGCAGCGAGCCGAAGGGGAGCCAGGGGTGGGCGGCGGTGGCGGCGAACATATCGTAGAGCTGGCCGCTGGCGGTCTTCTTGCCGTCGAACTCCGATCCGTACCAGCTCGCCAGGCCGGACCATACCTTGATCGCTTTCGGGGGTGTAGAAGGCCGGGCGGCTAAGGGCGCCTGAACTCCGGGTGTGATCAGCAAGACGAGAAGCGGCCAGGAGAGGATGGCCGACGAGATGGAGAGGCGCTTGCGCATGAACGTGGACGGCCGGGAAGAACGCAAGAATCTTACCCCAAAGGGCCAGCTGCCTCAATCCTTTTGTGCTCGAAATACTCCCCGTAAGTCTCTGATAGCAGTGATCTTCTCAGACGCGCAGAGCTTTTCCACATCCGTGGCGATGCGCGCGCAGGAGTTCGGATCGGCAAAGCTCGCCGTGCCTACCTGAACGGCCGACGCGCCCACCACGAAATATTCCAACACGTCCTCAGCCGTCTCGATACCGCCCAAGCCGATCACGGGTATTCGCACCGCCCGCGAGGCTTCGTAAACCAGCCGGAGCGTAATCGGCTTGATCCCTTGTCCCGATAATCCTCCTGTGGGATTTCCGATGCGCGACGTCCGGGTCCTGAAATCGACGCTCATGGCGGGATAGGTATTGGCAACGGTCAAGGCATCGCCCCCGGCCTCCTCGGCCGCCTTGCCAATCGAGCCAATGTCCGCCACATTCGGGGAAAGTTTCACCCATAGCGGCCGGCGGGCTATCTTTCGCGCGGCGGCTACCACCTCCGCAGCCATCGCGGGATTGCTGCCGAATTGAATTCCGCCGCAAGCGACATTGGGACAGGAGATATTCAGCTCATACGCCGCCAGACCTTCGGCGCCTTCCAAATGGCGAACAACCTCGGCGTACTCCTCCACGGTCCGGCCGAAAACGTTGGCAATGATCGCCGTCCGGTAAGCCCGCAGCGCGGGGAGCTTTTCGGCGATGAACCGCCGCACGCCCACGTTTTGCAAGCCCACGGCGTTGATCATGCCGGCAGCCGTGGGTACCAGGCGCGGCGCCGGCGCCCCCTCCATGGGCTCGAGCGAGAGCCCTTTCACCACGATGCCGCCCAGCCGATTGAGGTCGGTAAGCTCGGCGAATTCAATGCCGTAGCCGAAGGTGCCGCTCGCCGCAATAATGGGATTGGCGAGGTGCACCGCGCCCACTTCCACGGAGAGATCCACTGCGCTCGGAGGATTCACGGCGCGTAGTCTAACACGCGAAACCACGGAACTCGCTCGCCTACCCCGACTTGAAAATGCAATAGGCCCTCTCGAGTCTCGGACTCCTCGGGTCATTGAATCCGCTGGACGAATCCACAGGACACAGGCTGCTGCGCCTTCGCTCTCCTGTGCTAGGATGTTCGCCCGGATGCGCGTCGTCGAGAAAAACCAATTGATGTCCGCCACGGAGATCGACCGGACATTACAGCGCCTGGCTCACGAAATCGTGGAGAAAAGCGGCGGCACCGCGAATCTGGCGCTCATCGGAATCCGCCGCCGAGGCGTGCCTCTGGCGCAGCGCATTGCCCGCTCCATGCACGCCATCGAGCACGTGGAAGTGCCGGTAGGAACGCTGGATATCACGCTTTACCGCGACGATCTCTCCAAGATCGCTGCGCAGCCGGTGCTGCATTCGAGCGAGATATCCTTTCCCGTGGACGACAAGGACGTACTCCTGGTGGACGACGTGCTCTACACCGGACGCACCGCCCGCGCGGCCATGAACGGGCTATTCGACCTGGGGCGCCCCAGCCGAGTGCGCATGCTGGTGCTGATCGATCGGGGGCATCGCGAGCTTCCCATCGAAGCCAGTTTCGTGGGCCGCTCCATCCAGACCAGCGCCCGCGAAATCGTCGAGGTCCGGCTGCATGAAATCGACAGCGAAGATCGCGTCATGCTGGTCGAACGCGTGGAATAGTTCCGGCGCGGGAGCGCACCGGACGGGCAAATTTTCTAAGGGGACGAAGTGGCAGAACGCCTGCACGACCTGCTGGCCATCGAAGATCTAACCACAGAGCAGATCGCTTTTCTTCTCGATGAAGCCAAGCCATTTCAGGAATTCCAGCGCCATCCGCTGAAAAAACTGGCCACCCTGCGCGGCAAAACCGTGGCCTTGGCCTTTTTCGAGGCTTCCACGCGCACGCGCATCAGCTTCGGAACCGCGGCCTCGCGCCTCGGCGCGGACACCATGAATTTGCAGGCGGAGTCTTCCAGCCTGAAAAAGGGCGAATCGCTGCTGGATACCGTTCGCACCCTCGACGCCATGAGGCCGGACTGCATCGTCATGCGCCACAGTTCCTCCGGCTCCGCCGATTTCGTGGCCCGCCATCTGGATATACCCGTGATCAACGCCGGCGATGGCACCCATGAGCATCCCACGCAGGGGCTGCTCGATGCCCTCACCATCCGCGACCGCCGCGGCGACATCCAGAATCTCAACGTCACGATTATCGGAGACATACTCCACAGCCGCGTGGCCCGCTCCAATATCCACCTGCTCAGCAAATTTGGCTGCCGCTTCACTCTCTGCGGGCCGCCCATGTGGCTGCCGCGCGAATTTGAGTGCCTTGGCAAGGGCGTGCGGCGCTGCTCCAGGGTCGAAGAGGCGCTCGAGGGAGCCGACGTGGTCATTGTTCTGCGCGTGCAACAGGAGCGGCTGCACGAACCGGCCTTGCCGCTCGACGAATACATCATGCTGTATCAACTTACGCCCGAGCGCCTCAAGATCGCCCGCCCGGGCGCGCTGGTGCTTCATCCCGGGCCCATGATTCGCGGCCTGGAGATCGATCCCGCCGTGGCCGATGGGCCGCAATCTTGCGTCCTGGAACAGGTCACCAACGGCCTGGCTGTGCGCATGGCGTGCTCTTTGTCACTGCTGGCCACCGGCTCGGAAGCCGATGAGGCCAAAGGATCCGCTCATGCTGCACATTAAGAACGGCCGCGTGCTCGATCCTGCCAGCGGCACGGACGCCAATCGCGATATTTGGATCGACGCCGGACGCATCTCGCGGGTCTCGCCTGCGGAAAATTCGGCCGGCACGCATAGCATCGTCGAACGGCGAGACACTCGACGCCGCCGGCCTGGTGATCGCTCCCGGCTTCATCGATTTGCACTGCCACCTGCGCGAGCCGGGCGGAGAGAGTTCGGAAACCATCGAAACCGGGACGCGAGCCGCGGCGCGCGGCGGCTTCACGGCTGTGTGCCCCATGCCCAACACGCGGCCCGTCAATGACAATGCCTCGGTGACGCGCGCGATCCTGGAGCGCTCGGCTTCGGTGGCCAGCACGCATGTCTGGCCCATCGGCGCGGCGTCCATCGGAAGCCGCGGCGAGGGCCTTTCCGAAATCGGCGCCATGCAGAAGGCGGGCATTGTCGCGGTCAGCGATGACGGACGGCCCATCGCCACGGCCAAGCTGCTGCGCCAGGTGATGGATTATTGCCGGGCCCTCGATCTGCCCGTAATCGACCACTGCGAGGACTCCTCGCTTTTCGCCGGCGCGGTGATGCGCGAGGGACGCCAGTCGGTGCGCCTGGGACTTCGCGGGATGCCCTCCGCCACCGAATCCATTGCCGTGGGACGCGACATTCAGGTCGCTGAACTCACCGGCTGCCGCTTTCATGTGGCCCACCTCTCGTCGCGTGACTCGCTCGATCTGGTCCGCGCGGCCAAGAAGCAGGGCCTGTCGGTGAGCTGTGAAGTCACTCCGCATCATTTCACGCTTTGCGACGAAGACGTGGTCTATGACACCCGCTTCAAGATGAATCCTCCGCTGGCCTCCACGCAAGATCGCGAAGCGTTGATCGCAGGACTCGCCGACGGCACCGTGGACGCCATCGCCACCGACCACGCGCCCCACGAAGCGGCGCTCAAGGAAGTCGAATTCGATCGCGCTCCCTTCGGCGTCACCGGCTTTGAAACCGCCTTGGGCTTGGCTTTGGAACTGGTTCACGCCGGGAAGCTATCGCTGATGCGTATGGTGGAGCTGTTTACCACCGGTCCGGCGCGAGTCCTGGGACGAAAGCGCGCCATCGCCGCTGGCGAGCCCGCCGACCTCACGATTTTTTCCACGGCTCACCCCTGGACGTTTCACGCCAACGAGTCCGCCAGCAAATCCGCCAATACGCCCGTTCGACGGCCGCTCCTTCCGCGGCGCTCCCATGGTCACCGTCGTCGGCGGACGAATCGTCTATCGGCGGGACGTCTGAACCGGCGAGATTTTCTCTGCAAATCTGCGAGAATAGCTGGAGCGGCGAGACGAGCTAGCGCGTGGCCGGCTCGGCTGCCGGATGCATGCCGTGCTGCGGCACTTCGTGGATACCCCGCGGCGGCGGCTCGTGGTGAGTGCGATAAAAATGATCGAGAGGCCCGGGGCCCTTTCCGATGGCAAAGCCGTTCTCGATAGCCTTAATCACATAGGCTTTGGCCAGCATCACGGCTTCCCGCAGCCCGCGCCCTAGGGCCAACTGCGCGGCAATCGCCGACGCAAACGTGCACCCGGAACCGTGCGTATGTTCCGTGCGCACGTGGTCGCCCCCAAGCATGAGGGCTTCGGAGCCGTCAAACAGCAGATCGACGGCTTTGTCCATGTGCCCGCCTTTTACAACTACGGCCCGCGCCCCAGCCTCCACGAGCTTGCGCGCCGCCGCTTCCATTCCCGCCAGGTCCTTGATCTCCATGCCCGTAAGCAGCGCCGCCTCTGGAACGTTCGGCGTGATCACTGACGCGCGCTTCATCAATTCCTCGGCGAGGTACTTCACGCCGCTGGCATCGAGCAGATCCGGCCCGCCTGACGTGGGCTGCACCACCGGGTCCAGCACGACGTTTGGCAAATTCGTCTTGTCCAGAAATTCTGCAACGGCCACCGCATTGGCTCGCGTGCCCAGCATCCCGATTTTCACCGCCGCGATCTGCAAGTCTTCCGCCAGCGCATCGAGTTGCGCCCGCAGAATTGCCGCGGAAGTGGCGTGAACGGCCTTCACGCCCTGAGTGGACTGCACCGTCAAAGCCGTGATCGCCGCGACGCCATAACAATTGTTAGCCGCGAATGTCTTCAGGTCGGCGCCGACCCCGGCGCCACAGGAGGGATCGAATCCCGCAATCGTCAAGACAATGGGAAAAGAAGGATGATGGTGGTTATTCAACTCGCCGTGCCCTCCGTGCCAGGCACAAAAGCCGGCCACTCGCCCGGGAGTGAACCGGCACAGCAGAATTTACGCGCCTCGATGTGCCAGTGCAAGTTTTTTTCGTGGGATTAAGAGACTCTTGCCACTCAAAAGCCGCTCTCATCTCTTATACAGATGCGCGGCGAACCTACAAGGTGAGCGAATCGGGGAAGAAAGTTCAGGGGAAGAGACCCCGCGTCAGCATCGCTTCCGTCACGCGGCTCACTGCCAGCACGTAAGCGCCCGCACGGGAATGCGTGCGGTGTTTGCGCATCGTCATGTACACGTCGTTGAAGGCGCGGCGCATCACCATCTCGAGCTTCTGGTTCACTTCGGTATCCAGCCAGTGGGCGCCTTGCAGATTCTGCGCCCATTCGAAATAGCTGACGGCCACTCCGCCCGCATTCGCCAGGATGTCCGGGATCACGAAAATGCCCTTGCGCGCCAAAACTTCGTCGGCATGCGGCGTGGTCGGCCCATTGGCGCCCTCCGCCAGGATTTTGGCCTTGATTTGGTCGGCGTTGTGCAGCGTTATGGCGTTTTCCAGCGCCGCAGGGACGAGAATGTCGCATTTCAGCGCCAGCAGGTCTTCATTGGAAATGCGCGAAGCGCCCGGCATGCCCACCACGGTTCCGGCGCGCTCCTTATAGCGGTAAGCCTTGAGCGGATCGATCCCGCGCGGATTCAGCACGCCGCCCCGCGAATCGCTGACGGCCACGATCTTTGCTTTTTTCTCCGAAAGGATGCGCGCCGCCGCCGAGCCCACATTCCCGTAGCCCTGCACCGCCACGCTCGCCCCGCGCAGAGACATCTTTTTCAACTTACAGGCTTCCTCGATGGCAAAAGCGAGGCCCCGAGCGGTGGCATCCGAGCGGCCTTCCGAACCGCCCAGCGAAACGGGCTTGCCGGTAACGCACCCCAGCGCGGCTTCGCCGGCCAGAGTGGAATACGTGTCCATCATCCAGGCCATCGTTTGTGAGTCTGTCGCTACATCCGGCGCAGGCACATCCCGCTCCGGTCCCAGAATGGGCATGATTTCGTAGGTGAATCGCCGCGTCAGCCGCTCCAATTCCGTTCGCGACATCCGCTTCGCGTCGCAGATCACCCCGCCTTTGGCGCCGCCGTAAGGAATGTTCACCGTCGCCGTCTTCCACGTCATCCACGAAGCCAGCGCCTTCACTTCGTCCAGCGTGAGATTCGGATGGTAGCGAACGCCGCCCTTCGCCGGTCCTCGCGCCATGTTATGTTGCACGCGATACCCGGCGAAAACCTTCACCTGGCCGTTATCCAGCTTGATCGGGAATGGAGACTTCCATCACTCGCTTGGGGGTGCGCAGAATTTGCCGCAGTCCCGCGTCGATCTTCAGAAACTCCGCGGCCATATCGAACTGCATTTGAGCAATGCGGAAAGGATTGAGATCTTCCCGAGGAGCGATTTTCGGAATCACCGGTTGCGGCATAGCTTTGGCCACCGTTCCCATCCACTCTCTCCTTCTCGTTTCGGCGCTCGTTGCGCCGTCACTTCTAGGCCCCTGCCGCGCGCGCAGCCGGCTGCGCATACCGTTCACGGCACTCGGACGAACAGAAGTGTGTGATATGGCCCGATTGCTCCAGCTTTACGGAAATCTCCGCGGAGACGTAGGTGCCGCAAACGGGGTCCCGGTGAAGCCGGTTTGCGGCGGGTGATTTTCGAGGCGGCGCGCCGTGGGTCACCTGGAGGTTCGAGGCTTGCCGCACAAAAGAGAGCAGCCCGCCCGTCACCACTCCCCACAGCACCACTCGAAATATGCGACTGAGCGAATTCATTGGATTCTCTAAGTTGCTAGCAAACAAGGGCGCAGTGTATTGATTACCAAAAGCGGTTGTCAATTGAATCCGGCAGGTCTTATGGAAATGATTGGTTCAACTTAGGACACTAGGATTGCGCCCGACACCGCGTATCCTTATATATGTCAGGTAGTTAGGACACGCGGGACTGACGCGTGCGTCAGGGACGGATGCTTTCAACCCCCATGTACGGCCGCAACACCTCCGGGATGGCGATCGATCCGTCGGCCTGCTGGTAGTTTTCGACTAATGCCAGCCAGGTGCGCCCTACGGCCAGGCCCGAACCGTTCAGCGTGTGCACGAAATCGCTTTTTCCGCCCTTGGGCTTGAAGCGAATGCCGCTGCGCCGCGCCTGAAAAGCCTCGCAATTGGAGCAGGAAGAGATCTCGCGGAACTCCTTGGCCGAAGGCAGCCACACCTCAATATCGTAGGTCTTGCTCGAGGCGAAGCCCATGTCCCCGGTGCAGAGGAGCATCACTCGATAATGCAGCCCGAGCTTCTGCAGCAGAGACTCCGCGTCGCCAACCAGCGATTCCAGTTCGTCATAGCTCTGCTCGGGCCGCGTGAACTTGAACATCTCCACCTTCTGAAACTGATGCTGGCGCAGAATGCCTCGCGTGTCTTTGCCTGCGGCGCCCGCTTCGGAACGAAAGCAGGCCGTCCAGGCGCACGCCTTGATCGGCAGTTGGTCCGGATCGAGCGTTTCGTCGCGGTAAAGGCTGGTCAGCTCGACCTCGGCCGTGGGAGTCAGCCACAGATCGGTTCCCTCCAGATGAAACATGTCCGCCGCGAACTTCGGCAACTGCCCAACGCCGGTAAGAGAAGCCGTGTTGACGAGAAACGGCGGAAGATATTCCGTATATCCTTTGCGGGTATGCTCATCCAGGAAGAAATTCGCCAGCGCCCTTTCCAGCCGCGAGCCTAGGCCGCGATACAGCGCGAACCGCGCTCCCGCGATCTTGGCGGCCCGCGCCAAATCCAAAATGCCGGCGCGCTCGCCGACCTCCCAGTGCGGCTTGGGCGCGAAATCGAATTTCGGAGGGCTGCCCCAGCGCCGAACTTCCACGTTGCACTGGGCATCGTGGCCCTGCGGAACCGACGAATGCGGCAGGTTCGGCATGGACAGCATGAAATCCTGCAACTGCGGGTCCAGGCAGGCAATCTCCTCGTCGCCGCGCTTGATCTCCTCCGATGCCGCTTTCATCTCCGCCAGCAGATCGTCGGCCTTTTCGCCCGCGCGTTTGCGCCGGGCAATCTCTTCGCTGGCGCGATTGCGCTCGGCCTTGCGCTGCTCGGTCGCGGTAATGAGTTCGCGCCGCTTGCGGTCCAGCGCGCGAAAAGCGTCGAAATCGATGCTTACGCCGCGGTTTGCCGCCATCTTCTCGAATTCAGGCAGGTGCTCGCGAAAATAGTTGAGGTCATGCATGGAGGGACAGGATACCGTAAGCGCACGTCACAGGAAACCCGGCCCTTACGACGGGCCTGACTCTTCTCTCTTGGGCAACGCTGGTGGACGATATAGGATGACGGTTATCATGAACCATATCCGCTCATGGAATTGATGGAGCAAAGCACGGCACTGCCCGTCTCAACGGCTTCGGACGGCGGCGAATTTCTGTGGGGCTTTTGGTACCCGGTCCTGCGCAGCAAGGAAATACGCGGCCGAAAGCTGGTCACTTCGCAGCGCCTGGAGATCCCTCTCGTTCTCGGACGCGACGCCGAAGGGAAACCGTTTGCCCTGCGCGACGTCTGCCCCCACCGCGCCTTCCCGCTTTCACTTGGCCATTATGACGGGCAGACCGTCGAATGCGCTTACCACGGCTGGCGTTTCGAAGCGCATACGCGGCCAATGTCGCGTGATTCCCTCCGTCACGGACGATTCCAAGCTGCAGTGCGGCCGGATCTATGCCGGCAGCTTCCCTTGCCAGGAGCGCGACGGCTACATCTGGGCCTATCTTGCCAACGCGGAAGGGCGTGCGCCTGCCGACGGCACGCTGCCGCCCGTGCCCGAATTGCCGAAATACAGCGGCAGCTATCGCCTCGCGCATCTCTCCGCGACCCTGGCTTGCAGCATGGATACCGCAATCATCGGGCTGATGGATCCGGCGCACGGCCCGTTCGTGCACCGCTCCTGGTGGTGGCGCAGCCGGCGCAGCATTCGTGAGAAGCAGAAGACCTTCGAGCCGATTCCTGGCGGTTTTCGCATGAGTCCGCACGCGCCCTCGGCCAATAGCGCGCCTTACAAGCTGCTGAAGATCTATGGCGCGGCGGTCACCACGCAAATCGATTTTGTTCTGCCCAATATGCGCACCGAGGAAGTTCGCTGCGGAAAATACTGGTTCACCAACCGCACCACCATCACGCCCATCCGGCGCGAGCTTTGCCGCCTTGATTTCTGCGCCGCCTGGAACCTCTTTTCCTGGTTTCCCCTGGTGGCGCCGCTGCTTCATTTTTTTGGAAAGCGCTTCATTGCCCAGGATCAGCGGGTGATCGAATTGCAAAAGCCGGGCCTCGAAGTGCAGCCCCGCATGATGCTGATCGACGATGCGGACCGGCAAGCGCGCTGGTATTTTCAGCTGAAGTCGGCCTATATGGATGCGCAGCGGAATGGCGTGCCGATGCGGCATCCCCTGGAAGGCCCGGTCACCCTGCGATGGCGCAGTTGATTTCGAGACTGGCTGCGTTGGGCTATGTCTTGAGCCGCAGCATTTTGGTGAGATTCCCGCCCAGGATTGCTTCCTTATCGGCGTCGGAGATCTGCGCGTTTAGAACCGCATCGATCGTGTCCGGCCAGACCAGCGGAATGTCCGTGCCATAAACGATCTGGCTGGCGCCAACCTCCGCCACCAGATGCCGTATGCCCTCCGGCGAAAAGATCATCGAATCGATATACACTTGCGACTTGAGATAATCGCTGGGCTTCTTCTTGTTCAGGCAACCGGCATTCGCGCGCACCTCGCAAGCCACTTCGCTCCGGCCGAGATAAGAGGGCATGTAGCCGCCCGCGTGCGCCGCCACTACTTTCAGATTCGGAAACTTATCGAACACTCCGTCGTACATCAGGTGAGAAAGGAAGAGACTCGTTTCCAGCGGATTGCCGATGATATTCCCCAAATCGGCTCGCCCTTTGAAGGCATCTTCTTTTGCCACGTTCGTGGCGCCATTGGGATGCATGAAGACGATCACGTCTAATTCCTGCGCCTTGGCCCAGAAAGGATCGTACTTGGGATCGGAAAGCGGTTCACCTTCCACGTGCCCTCCGATCGCCGCTCCCACCATGCCCAAATCCTTCACCGCATGTTCGAGTTGCTGAGCGGCCAGATCGGGAAACTGCAACGTGGGAGAGGTCATCGCCGCGAAACGATCGTGATGGGCGCTGCACCAGGCCGATAGCCCTTTGTCCTGAGTGTCAACAATCTTCGCGGCCAGATCGCGATCCGCCACGCCGTACCACCAGAACATGTTGATATCCAGCACCTGGACATCAATGCCTCGCTTGTCCAGTTCCCGAATGCGATCGTCGCCCAGCGGCCGGCCTCCGCCGCCACGGGCGAAGCGCTCCGCCGCTGTACCTTTCACCACGTCCGCGACTTCCGGAATCGAAGCATGGGCATGCACGTCGATCACTTTGACGCGCTTGTTCCCGACGCGTACCTCGCGCCGCACCACGGGACCGGAGGGCACGTCCTCCTGCCGGCCCCCGCCTCGGCCGCCGCGCCCCTGCCCTGGATTCTGAGCCAGCGCGTCGCCGGTGAAGACGCCGTTTGCAACCCAAAGTCCCGCCGTCGCGCCCGCCACGCCCTTGATGAAATCTCTGCGATTCGGCATATTCTCCTCCCTAATTCTTTTCAACGCGTCAACGCGCTTGAAGATGACGAATTTCCCTTATGGGGTTAGCCTGAGCCCGTATTATCCCTAGATTCGCCTGTCAGGCTACCACAGACCGCGCAAGAATTCCTCTGCTCAGCCCTGCCACTCGGCCATTCGCTTTTGCGGCGGGCTGCCCTGAAATCCCTCGCAAGAAGAACGCAACCGGCCGCTGACTGCGCGCCGTCTGCTACTTGATCTTCCAGGAGCCGTCCGCCGCCTTTTCACGATGCGCCATGTGGCAGCCGCCGCAATTGGCCTGCGTCTTCATCAACGCTGCCGAGGCTTCGTCAAACTTGCCTGCCGCGGCGAGTTCGCCAACCTCCTTGAAGCCGTTCTCCGCGTTCATTGCAAACTGCATGGCGTCGCTGACGTTCTTCTTCTGCCAGTAAGCATGCACCTGCGTGAAGGTATCCTGCAGCTTCTTCGCATCGGCTGCGGCGGCGTCGCCTGACTTCGCCGCCAAATTCATGCGCAGGCTGGCCACGTTCGGGTTATTCGACTTCATCCAGCTTTGATACTCCGCGTCGTCTTGGGCCCAAACGGCCAAGCTCAGCAAAAGCAGGCCGCCCACCAGGATCACTGTAGTCTTCATCGATCTGCTCCTCTCAAGACGTAATGGCCCCGATCACCGCCCCGATCTACCGCCCGTTCAACGCTACGATACTACTCCCTGCGTCAAGGTTGCCGCGGGGTCGCTTTCTCGGCTGAGAGTTTGCCCTCCTTACATAGATCGGGCCTTGACAGAAGGCAGCGAATGGAGTGGAATAGCTTCGCTAGTTGAAACTCAGTTGCAACTAGAAGGCGGTTAGACCAGGTCCCTTATGGAAACACACTCTCTTATTGCGACTGAGTCGCAGCTAGGCCGCTCGGGTAAAAAGTCCAGCATCGCCAGGCATGCTCTCCTCAAGGAGTTGCTGGCGCGAGGCGTGCGCATCACCGCGCAGCGCCGCTTGCTCGTGAACATCATTCAAGAATCCCCGCGCCATCTCGATGCGGCGGCGCTTCTGCGCCTGGCCAAACAGCGCGATCCCCAAATCGACCGCGCCACGGTCTATCGCACCATCGCCCTCCTCAAGAATCTGGGGTTGATCGATGAGCTCGATCTGATGCACATCGAGGGTGAGAAGCATTATTACGAAGTGAAGACCAGCCGTGATCACTGTCACCTGGCATGCCTTTACTGCGGGTCCATCGTGGAATACGCCAGCCCCAGTTTTGACGCGCTGAAGAAAGAGATGGCCGCGCGGAGCGGTTTTCAAATCGCCGTGATCCGCCTGGAAGCGGGCGGAACCTGCGGCAAGTGCCGCGCCCAGCGCGGAAAGGCGCGGCCCCAAGCGCATCCTCAGTAAACGTCCCAACCAGGCGATGAGATGGGCGGTCCTTGCGAGGTGGTTGATGATTCTCAGATGCGACTGAGTCGCAACACAAATCGGTGGCAAGGACATAAGGATTGTAGACGGCAAGTAAAGTGAAGTAGCGGACGGAAAGACAAGATCGAGATTTTAGGCCGATCCCCACGGCGAACCTTTTGCCAAGGGCCGCAGGGACCGGAATCGACAACCCGAAGGCTGGCAATCGTCGTGATTATACGAGAACCGGCCACGGGTTTACAGGAGAGTACAACCGTGGCTAAAAATACGAGCAGCAAGCGCGACAAGAAAAACGCAAAAAGACGAGAGAAGCAAATCCAGAAAGGCTCGTGGCCGACCACGTACAAGTGGGTGGCCATGGGTACCCTGGTCGCCTACAGCGCTCTGGGAAGCCACAAGGTAGTTCTAGCTCAGGTTCCCCAGGCGCCCGCCAGCCCTAAAAACACGCCCCCGCAAACGCAGGCAACTCTACCGACGCACTTCTTCGACGTTCCGCCCGGACCACTCGAAGAAATCCTGCCTGCCTTTGAAACCGCCAGCGGCTTGCACGTGGTACTTGGCAATGTGGCGATCGAAAAGGTGCAGTCGCCAGGCGCGAGCGGCGACTATACGAACGAACAGGCCCTCGCGCGATTGCTCGACGACACAGGGGTGAGCTACCGCTTTGCCGGCGCCGAGCTCGTCCGGTTGGATCTGGCTTCCGTCGAACAGTCGCTCACGGTGAACGCTCCACCCATTCAGATCGACCAGGTTGCTTCGCCGAAATACACCTCGCCGATTCTCGATACGCCTCAATCCATCAGCGTGGTTCCCGGGCAGATCATGTCGGAGCAGAACACCACCACGTTGCGCGATGCGCTGCGCAACGTTGCCGGCATCAGCCTGGCCGCGGGCGAAGGCAGCTCCCAGGGCGATAATCTGACCATTCGCGGTTTTACGGCGCGGAATGACATTTTCCTCGACGGCATCCGCGATTTTGGCAGCTATTATCGCGACACATTCGATCAGGAAGAGGTGCAGGTGCTGGAAGGTCCTTCGGCCATCACCTTCGGCCGCGGCACCACCGGTGGCGTGGTAAATGAAGTCAGCAAGGCCCCGCAGATGACGCCCTTCATTCAAGGAAATGCCACCGGGGGTAGCGACTTGACCCGCCGCGTGGCGCTGGACGTCGATGAACCGCTTGCGAAGCTTGGCTCCGGCGCCGCTTTCCGCCTCAACCTGATGGGCGACGATAATAAAATCGCCGATCGCGATCTCGCGGAATATCGGCGGTACGGCTTCGCGCCGTCGCTCGCCCTCGGATTAGACGGTCCTACGCGCGTGGTCTTCAGCTATTTCCATCAATCCGAGGACGATACTCCGGATTACGGAATCCCTTGGCTCTTCAACGCGCCGGCGCCGGTCGCTCACAACAATTATTACGGTTTCCAGGACGCGAATTTCCTGCGCACCAACGACGATATCCTCACCGCCAAGATCGAACATGATGTGAACCAGGGAATCACTCTGCGCAATGTCATTCGCTACGCGCATGAGGGGCGCAATGCGCAAATCACCGAGCCGCAGACCACCGCCTGTGGGACTACTCCGGTTCCCGGCTGTGCGACGCTGCAAACTCCGCTGAGTTCCATCATCGTCACCCGAAACGAGATCAACGTGGATAGCGCGGAAACATCGTTGGACGACCAGATGGACGCAACCTTCAAATTCAATACCGGCTCTATCCGGCACACTCTGGTCGCCGGCCTCGAGGGCATACGCGAGACCTCCGATCCTTCGCGCGACACCATCACCGGCGTGCCCACCACAAGCTTGCTGAATCCTAATGAATCTCAGCCGTATGCCGGCGCCTCCACGCCCAGCAGCCAGGTCCGGGTAACAGCCATAACGTTCGGAACCTATCTTCTCGACACCATGCACCTAGGCACTAAATTCGATCTCATCGGCGGCGGACGCTGGGACCATTTTGACGCGGATTATAACCAGAGCATTGCGCCGTCATCGGCGTTCACGCAGATTGTCGCTCTGCCCAGCTGGCGCGGAGCCTTGGTGTATAAGCCAAAGCCTAACGGCAGCATCTACTTCGATGCCGGCAATTCGTTCGATCCTTCGGCCGAAACACTCTCGCTGAGCGCGGCCAACGCCAATACGCCGCCGGAAAAGAACCTGACGTTCGAGGCCGGCAGCAAGTGGGACCTGGCCGGAAAACTCTCCGCGGCCGGCTCGATCTTCCGCACCGATAAAGCCAACGCCCGCGAACCCGATCCCAACAATCCTTTGCAGAACGTTCTGGGAGGCAATCAGCGCGTCAACGGCCTTCAAGTAGCGCTCAGCGGCCATCTGACCGACCGCTGGCAAATTCTCTCCAGTTACGCTCTGCTGGCCAGCGAAGTCGTCAGCTCGCAATACTATCCCCAGTCCATCGGCGCGGAGCTGGCCAACGTGCCCAGGAACACGTTCAACTTCTGGACGACTTATCGTTTTCCGTGGAAACGATTTGAGGTCGGCACCGGCGGCAATTTCGTCGATAAGCGCACGGCCAGTAGCACGGTTCCTTATGTGGCGGTTCCCACGGGTGTAGGCTCCACGACGGTCAATCTACTGAAGGAGGTGCCGAGCTATTGGGTGTTCAACGCCATGGCCAAGTACCCGCTTACTGAGCGGACCAGCCTGCAACTCAATCTGAACAACCTAACCAACCGGTATTACTACGATCAGGTCCATCCTGCGCACATCGTGCCCGGCGCTGGTTTCACGGCCCTCGCCGGCCTCAATTTCAGATTTTGATCCGAAAGACGGACCATACCCATGCTCACGCCCATAGCCGATGTGCTCACTGCTGCTCATCTCACCCAAGCCAGGCAACTACTCGATCAGACAGACTGGATTGATGGCCGTGTGACCGCCGGTCATCAATCCGCTCGCGTAAAGGACAATATGCAACTGCCCGAGGATTCCCCAGCCGCTCGGCAACTGGGCGAGATGATCCTCAATGCTCTCGGGCAGAACCCGCTCTTCATCACCGCGGCCCTGCCGTCGAAAGTGTTTCCTCCCTTGTTCAACCGCTATCAGGGAGGCCAGGCTTTCGGCACGCATGTCGACAATGCGATTCGGCCGGTGACGGGCACGCCGCATCGGATTCGCACCGACCTTTCCGCTACGCTGTTTTTCAGCGCGCCGGAGGAGTACGGCGGCGGTGAATTGATCGTCGAGGATACCTACGGCACGCACAGCATCAAGTTGCCTGCGGGACACATGATCCTTTACCCCTCGACCAGCTTGCATCAAGTCCGTCCAGTCACGCGCGGCGCGCGCATCGCGTCATTTTTCTGGATTCAAAGCATGGTTCGCGACGATGGCGAGCGTTCCTTGTTGTTTGACCTCGATCTGGCGATTCAGCGCCTCGCTCGGGACAATCCCGGCCATCCCGCTGCCGTGCAGCTCACCGGCGTGTATCACAATCTGCTGCGGCGCTGGGCCGACGCCTGAAGGATCGCGACCTTTACGTAGGCCCGCCAATCTGCGCCCGCGGATCTAGGCCCGCCAATCTAGAGGAGAATCGGAGCGGTTGACACTCCGCGCCGCGACGCTTAGACTCGCTGACGACATCTTGCAAGTCTGGGAATTGGGGGAAGGCCGTGAAAATCGGCCACGGTCCCGCCACTGTAATCGGCCGTCAAGGCCGTAAGTCAGGACACCTGCCCAGGCCGCTGCAGGCTCACACTCTTCGAGCGAGAGAGTGTGGCTCTTGAGCCCCTTCGCCGGGGCTTTTTTGTTGTCGCTTGGCGCTCGCCGCAAGGTCTCATGGCACATTTACGAAAAGCCGAACTCCCGGCCCCCCAACCCCTCTCGATTCGGCCCAGTGTCGCTGTCCACCAAGATTCGATCTTCGGCGCCGGGCCAGTCTCAATTGAAGACACAGCCGGGAGAATCTCTCTTGCGCCGGCCCGCGCTTTTTTGATTCGATGGTTGGTCGCGCTGACGATCGGCTGTCTGCTGCTCTCAGGCGCGCGCGTCGAATCGCTTCAGGCCATGCCGCGAGACAACACAACCGGACCCGCTTCGCGTAGAGTAACGGATGAAACGGGCCGCTCCGTGCGCATTCCCCAGCCGGTCCGCCGCATCGTCTCCCTGGCGCCCAGCGTTACCGAAACGCTCTTCGCGCTGGGCCTTGGCGACCGCATTGTTGGCGACACGGACTTCTGCGATTATCCGCCGGAAGCCAGGCAGAAAAAGCGCATCGGCGGCCCCGTCGATCCCAATATCGAAGTGATCGCGGCCCTACATCCGGATCTGGTGATAGGGGCGCGCTCGATCAATCGGCTAGCCTCGGTGCATTCGCTCGAGCACTTGGGCATCCCCGTCTACGGCACGGATCCGCGCAACGTCGAGCAGGTGCTCACCTCGACCGAGCGGCTGGGCCAATTGCTCGGCGCGGGTGACGCGGGCCGTTCGTTGCTCGCGAATCTGCGCGCTCGGTTGAGCCAGATCGACCGCAGGCTCGCAGGCTTGCCGCCGCAAACCGTAATGATGGTTGTGTGGCTCGATCCCCTGATTTCCGTTGGCCGTAACACTTTCTTGGAAGACGCCCTGCGCCGCGCCGGCGCGCATTCCATCATCGATACGCAGCAATCCTGGCCCAACATCAATCTCGAAGAGGTCATCCGCCTGCAACCGAAGTATCTGATTTTTTCGAGCGACGATCCGCAACAGGTGCAAAGGCAGCTGGCCGAGTTACAGGACCGCCCCGCCTGGCGCCAATTGGACGCAGTGCGCAATCGCCGCTTCATCGTTGTGTCGGAAGCGATCAGCCATCCCTCGCCGCGCCTGATCGACGGAATCGAACAGCTTGCGGCCGCGCTCTATCCCTCTCGGTTTGCTTTTCAGGCCGCGTTTGCCGCTCATGCTTCATGGCGCTTGCCCCAATTTTTGGTCGCACCAGTGTCCCAGCCAGTCTTGGCTTTCTCAGCCTCAGGCGGAGCCCCATGAAGCCCTTGACCCTGCGACGCGTGTTGTGGAGTTGCGCGCTTCTCACTGCGGTGCTCTTTGCCATCGTGCTGCTGGCGCTGCGCCTCGGAGCGGTTCCATTTTCGTTCGCCGATCTGGGACAGAATTTGTGGTGGCTGGCCAGCGGCCATCCCGAGAAAATCTCCACCGATTTTCGCCTGATCATGGTGGATATCCGCCTGCCGCGAATTTTGCTGGGCATCGTGGTCGGCGCCGCGCTTTCGGTGGCGGGCGCGAGCTTCCAGGCGCTGCTGCGGAATCCCCTGGCCGATCCTTACGTTCTCGGAGTTTCGAGCGGCGCCGCGCTGGGAGCGATTCTTGGCGCTGTTGGTTGCCCCCGCGCTGCCGTCTGATGACGCCGCTGGCGGCTTTTCTCGGCGCCGCGGCGACGATCTGCCGTCGTCTATTTTCTGGGCCGCCGCCAGGGCCAGCTCGATAGCGGCACGCTTCTACTTGGCGGGCATCATCACGGCATCGTTTCTCTCGGCCACATCATGTTCTTGATGACCACGCTCGCCAGCCGCGATCTCCGCGGAATCGCCTTCTGGCTGATGGGCGATCTCTCCATTTCGCTGCCGCACGGCTTGCTGTGGATCTTGATGGGCGGCTTCTTTGCCGCGGCCGGCGCGATTTTGACCACCGCCTCCGACCTGAACGTCCTGCTCGCCGGCGAGCGCGAGGCCATGCATCTCGGCGTGGACGTCACCCGCGTGAAGCTGGTCGTGTACGTCTCCGCATCGGTGCTTACCGGCCTGGCCGTTTCCGTCAGCGGCGCCATCGGCTACGTCGGGCTTGCTTGTGCCGCACGTCATGCGCATGCTCTTCGGCTCCGACTATCGCTTGCTCATTCCCACCTCGGCGATCGGCGGAGCCATCGCCATCGTTGTGGCGGACACTCTGGCGCGCACCATAGTCGCGCCCACCGAGCTTCCCGTCGGCGCCATGACCGCCATGGCCGGCGCTCCCGTTTTCATTTACCTCCTCCGCCGGAGGCTGGCATGAGCGCTGAACCGCGCCAGCTTTACGCGAGGCGCGCCCGGATTCCTCGGCGCAGCACGCTCCGCACGTGCGCCTCAACGTGGAGCAGGCCAGCTACGCCTTCTCGGCCCGCAAGCAGGCCGCGCCGCTCTTCACGCTCAAGCCACCACGTTCCAGGCGCGCGAGCGCGAATTCGTGGCCATCCTCGGCCCCAACGCCAGCGGAAAATCCACGCTGCTGCGCTTGATTTCCGGCGCCATCGCTCCGCTCTCGGGCCGGGTCGAACTGGACGGCTTCGAGACCTGCCATCTGGACGCGCGCACTCGCGCCCAGCGCATCGCCTTCGTGCAGCAGGAGAGCCCTCTCATCTTCCCGATCCGCGCCGGCGACTACGTTTTGCAAGGCCGCCATCCCCACGGCCGCTCGCTTTGGTTTGAAAAGCGACGAAGATTTCGCCATCGCCGAAAACGCTCTGGCGCAGGTCGGCGCCGAGCATCTGCGCGACCGCTGGATGCACGAAATCTCCGGCGGAGAAAAGCAGCGCGTCGTGCTGGCGCGCGCCCTGGCGCAGCAGCCTCTGGTCCTGCTGCTCGATGAACCCACCCTGCATCTCGATATCCGCGCGCAGATCGATCTGCTTTGCCGCCTCCGCCACCTTGCCGACGAGCACCGTTACACGTGATCGTAGTGACCCACGAGCTTGGGTCTGGCCGCCGAATTCGCCGATCAGATCGTTTTGCTGCACCGCGGCAAATGCCTGCGCGTCGGCCCGCCCGCCGCGGTTTATCAGCGGGAGCTTGCTCGAGCAAGTCTTCGAGATTCCGCTCGAAGTCGAAACTCGGCCCGGACGGCCGTCCGCGCGTGATTGTTCAAGGAAGGAGGGAGAAAGCCTAGCAGCACGCGCGCCCGAAAAGGCGCGGCACGGTCTAACCACAGCGGCCAGCGTCGCGATTTCTTTCGCCGCCACCCTGCCGCTTTCACATCCACCCGCAAGCTCCGCGTTCGGGAAGACGGTGAAATGCCGTCGCCGCCGCGCGACTGTAAGGCGGCGCTTTTATGCGTGCGAGCCACTGTCCGGCCGGGTCTTACGAGGCCAGCCGGATGGGAAGGCCGCCCGCTCCAAGCCGCCAAGCCAGGAGACCGGCGGAGTTTGCAGCCTACGTCTCGCCTTGGCGATTCGCCTCGGCGTTTCGCAGGACAACCTTCACCTCCCGCGCGAGACGGGAGAGGAGGAACTCATGCGACTCACGCTCCTGCGCTCCACTGCTGCAATCGCACTTGCCGTTGCTCTCCTGCTGTTCGCTTTCGACTTCGCCATTCCGGCTTACGCCCAGAACACAGCAACCACCGCAGCGGTCGAAGGGGTAATCACCGATCCCAGCGATGCGCCCGTCGGCGGCGCAACCGTCCAATTGCAGGCCATCCCTTCTGTTCCGGGCAATCGCCCGGAGCAAACCACCTCTTCCGCCGACGGCCACTTTCACCTGGATGTTCCCGCCGGCCGCTATCATTTGATCGTCACGCATCCTTCTCTGCGGCGCTACGAGCAGGATTTGAATCTCTCTCCGGGCCAAAATCCCGAACTGCGCGCACAGCTTGCGCTAGAGCCTCTCTCCTCCAGCGTCGTGGTGAGTTCATCGGCCGAGCCCATCGAGGTGAACGCAGCAAGCGAACCCGTTTCCATCCTCACGCGCAACCAAATCGATCAGCGGCAACTCACCCAGATCGCCCCGCTGCTTCAATCGCTTCCCGGAGTCACGCTCAGCCAAACCGGCGCCATCGGCGGTACCGCTTCCATCTTTCTCGACGGCGGCAATTCCAACTACACCAAGGTGCTCGTCGACGGCGTTCCACTGAACGAACCGGGCGGCGCCATGAACACCTTCTCGCAATTCACTTTGGACGGCGTCGACAAAATCGAAGTGAGCCACGGCGCCGCGAGCGCTCTCGACGGCTCGGACGCCATGAGCGGCGTCATCGCGGTCCTCACCCATCGCGGCTCCACGCGCACGCCGCTTCTGGTCGCCGAATCCGATGGAGGCTCTTTCTCCACCGGCCGTGGCATGGCCGAGCTCAGCGGCCTCGCCGGTCCGCTCGATTACTCGGTTCTTGGCGGCTACTACCAGACGCAAGGCCAGGGCCCCAACGATTTTTTCCTCGATCGCACCTTCTCGGGAAATTTCGGCCTGCGCCTTGCCGAGCAAAATTCACTGCGCCTCACCGTGCGCAGTAATAGCAGCGATGCCGGCCAGCCCGGGCAGGAGCTCTTCACTCCGCCAACCCTCAACGAGCAGTATGACCTGCGCGACTTATCCGCGGGCCTCAGTTGGGATTTATCCACCGGCCCGCATTGGCAGCATCGGCTCTTTGGCTTCGAGAACGATACTCACGAGCTGTTCTCCGATCCGCTCAGCGCATACTTTCTCTCGCCCGATCCCTTCGGCGAATGCGATTTCCCGCGTTCTGCCAACGCCGTCCCCTCGGCCTACTGCGACTTCCCATTCGTCACCCGCAATCAGTTCAACCGCGCCGGCTTCCAGGGCCAATCCAGCTACGTCGCCCGCCACTTCTCGGCCACGCTCGGCTATTACTACGAAGTGGAGAACGCCGGCCTGGCGGATTTGGACGGCCTTCACGCCAGGCGCAACAATCAGGCCGGCTTCCTTGAGCTGCGCTGGCAAGCCACCGAGCGTCTTGTGCTCAACGCCGGTTTCCGCGAGGAAGACAACGCCAATTTCGGCACCCGCGGCGTGCCGCGCGCCGGAGCCGCATACACGCTGCGTTATGGCCACGATTTCTGGGGCGCCACGCGGCTGCGCGTCAATTACGGCCAGGGCATCAAGGAACCCAGCCTCGATCAATCCTTTGGAAGCGATCCTTGCTTTCCCGGCAATCCGGACCTGCTTCCCGAAGAGAGCCGCACGACTTATGCCGGCGTCGAACAGCATCTCGACAGCGACAAGGCCACCCTCTCTGGCGATTTCTTCTACAACCAGTTTCGCAACATCATCAGCTTTACGAACTGCTTTCCAGGAGGGCCTTGCCCTGTTACGCCTCCGACTGCCTGCCCCAGCAGCTTTGGAACATACTTCAATACCGATCTCGCCCGCGCCCGCGGCGGCCATCTTGCCGGCGAAGTGCGCCTCGCGAAGAATCTGAGTCTCGCGGCCAACTACACCTACGACGATTCTCGCGTGCTCGTTTCTCCGAATGCTTTCGATCCCGCGGAGCTTCCCGGCAATCGCCTGTTGCGCCGGCCGGTCAATTCGGGAAACGTCGTGCTTGATGGCGGAATCCGCCGTTTCCATGGAAATGTCGCCGCGACGTTCGTTGGCCGCCGGACCGATAGCGACTTTCTCTTCCCGCTGCTCGGTCTGACCAGCGATCCGGGCTACATGCGGGTGGACGTCGCGGCGAGCTACGCCCTATCCACGCACGCCAGCGTGATTGGCCACGTCACCAACCTCTTCGACAAGGACTATCAAGACGTCCTCGGCTTCCCGGCGCTCGGCCGAGCCGCCTACATAGGCATGCGCTTCCGCCTGGGCGGCGAATAAGCCGCCTCACCGCGGGCCGGTCGGTCAAGCGCCGACCGGCCCGGGCTCACTTTTTCCTGCGCCTGCACCATCTTGAATTCGCCCTAATCAAGACGGATATAATTCACGGGAGAGGAAGTGAGATGAATGAGCTAAGTGCAAGATTGCTTTCCGTGATCGATTCTGCCGAGCCCAAGCTTCGCCAAGTCCCTGAGGTGGAGAGTACCAAGCCCATATTGTCGGGTGGATGGTCCCGCAAGGAAGTGATCGGGCATCTGATCGACTCGGCGTCAAACAATCACCAGCGATTCGTCCGAGCGGCGCTCCAAGACTCTTTGGACTTCCCTGGTTACGACCAGGACGGGAACGTCCGCGTGCAGGCCCCTCAACAGGCGGATTGGCCCATGCTGGTTTCACTTTGGGCCTCCTACAACCGTTACCTCGCCCACGTGATCGCCCATTTGCCTGATTCAAAGCTCGACACGCCTTGCCGCATCGGATCGGGGCAGGCGGTCACCCTTGGCTTTTTGGCCACGGATTATCTTGCGCACTTAGTCCATCACCTACGCCAAATCGGCGTTGCCTCTTCGGCCTAGGACTCCGGAAGTCTGCGCACTCCTGCCGGTTCCCGGAATTGAAGATGTTATAATCGCGGGATTCGCCATGGCTCGAACCGAATCCACGGCAACGCGCGTCGCGCCCGAAGTCGCCGCGGCCTATGAGCCGGTCATCGGGCTTGAAGTCCACGTGCAGCTCAAAACCGCCACCAAAATCTTCTGCGGCTGCTCCACGCGCTTCGGCGATCCGCCGAATACGAACACTTGCCCGGTCTGCCTGGGCCTTCCCGGCTCCTTGCCCGTCCTCAATAAACGCGCCCTGGAGCTGGCCCTGCGCGCTTCGCTGGCGCTCAATTTGCAGATCCAGAAAACTTCGCGGTTTGCGCGCAAAAATTACTTCTATCCCGATCTGCCCAAGGGCTACCAGATTTCCATGTACGAACTGCCGCTCGCCACCGCACGGATGGCTGGAGATCGAGCACGACGGCGCCGCGAAAAAAATCGGCATCACGCGCCTCCATCTCGAGGAAGACGCCGCCAAGAACCTGCACGAGGGCTTCCCCGATTCCGATCGCCATAGCTACATCGACTACAACCGCGGCGGCATGCCTCTCGCCGAAATCGTCTCCGAGCCCGATCTGCGCTCTCCCGCCGAGGCCTATGCGTATCTCAGCGCGCTCAAGCAGGTGCTCGAGTACGCCGCCGTCAGCGATTGCAATATGGAGGAAGGCTCGCTTCGCTGCGACGCCAACGTCAGCGTGCGCCGGCGCGGCGAGGAGCGCTTCGGCACAAAGGCCGAAGTGAAGAATCTGAACTCCTTCCGCTATCTCCAGCGCGCTCTCGAATACGAGATCGAACGCCACATCGCCTTGATCGAATCCGGCGGCCGCGTCATTCAGGAGACGCGCCTCTGGAATGTCGCCGAAGGCCGCAGCGAGCCCATGCGCTCGAAGGAGTTCGCGCACGACTATCGCTATTTCCCGGATCCCGACCTGCTCCCGGTTCACGTCGGCACCGTCTGGCTGGCCGAAGTCCAGCGGCAGATGCCGGAATTGCCCGCCGCGCGCCGCCGCCGCTTTATGGAAGAACACGCCCTCTCCGCTTACGATGCCGGCGTCCTCAGCGCCACCCGCGCGCTCGGCGATTATTTCGAGGAGGTCGTCCGTGCCGGCGGTCCGCCCAAAGCCGCGGCCAGTTGGATTCAGACCGAGCTTCTCCGCCGGCTCAACGATTCCGGCCAGCCCGTCGAATCGAGCCCCGTCTCTCCCGCCGCTTTGGCCGGGCTGCTGGCGCAGGTCGAAAAGGGAAGCATCACGGGAGCTCGGGGAAAAAAGTTTTCGCGGCGATGTTTGAGACCGGCAAATCGGCCGAAGAGATCATCGCCGCCGCAGGGCTTGTCGCAAATTCAGGATACCGGCGAGATCGAGCGCCTGTGCCGCGAAGTCATGGAGAAAAATCCCGACAATGTCGCCAAATATCGCGCCGGCAACGAGGGCGTATTCAAGTTTTTTGTCGGCCAGGTGATGCGCGCCTCGCGCGGCCAGGCCAATCCGCAGCTCGTCAATGACACGCTGAAGCGCTTGCTGGGCTGAACCATGCCCCCTAAGGCGGCAAGGAAGAAACCGAGGAACAAGATCAAGATGCTGAAAGAGGGCGACAAAGCTCCGGATTTCCGCCTGCCGGCCGACGACGGCCGCGAGATCGCGCTTTCCGGCCTGCGCGGCAAGTCCGTGGTGCTCTATTTCTTCCCCAAGGCCCTCACTTCGGGCTGCATCAACGAAGCGTCCGAGTTTCGCGACGCCAAACCTGAATTCGACAAGGCCGGCGCGGTCGTGATCGGATGCAGCGCCGACAGCGTCGAGACGCAGGCGAAATTCGCGGCCAAGTACAAATTGAACTTTCCTCTGCTGAGCGATCCGCAGTTCAAGGCCATCGAAGCCTACGGCGCGCGCCGGATGAAGCAGTTCCTCGGAAAATCGTTTCTGGGAATCGTGCGCTCCACGTTCCTGATCGCGCCCGATGGCCGCATCGCCAAAATCTGGGACAAGGCGCCGTCGAAGGGCCACGCCGCCGAAGTTCTGGAAGCCGCCAAGCAACTCGCTAGCTTCTTAGGACAGCCGCGCAAAAAAAGCACCGTGTCATTCCGAGGAGCCGGAAACGGCGACGAGGAATCTGCTTTTGCAGTTCCCTTCTTCCCAACACAAGTTCATAAGCTGCAAATCGCTCCGCCGCGCGAATCCATCTCCACCTGCATGTTGTCGATCAGCCGCGTGCTGCCGAAGCGCACGGCCAAAAGAGCCAGACACGATGGCGTGAGCCGCACCACCGGCTCGAACGAATCCGCATCCACAATCTCAACGTAATCCAGCGAACGCCAGCGGCTCGCCGGCCAACTCCTGCCGCGCCGCCGTGGCGATTCGCAGCGTGTCTCGCTCGCCTTCCTGAATCATCGCGCCGCGCGCGCGAAAGCGCCCGGTAAAGCACCGTCGCGGCATTGCGCTCGGCGGGCGAGAGATAGCGGTTGCGCGAAGAAATCGCCAGGCCGTCCGGCTCGCGCACGATCGGGCAAACAACGATTTCGCTGTCCAGCGCCATGTCGCAGGCCATCTGCCGGATGATGCGCGCCTGCTGCGCGTCCTTGCGCCCGAAATAGGCGAATCGCGGCGCAACGATCTCCAGCAGCTTCAGCACCACCGTGGCGATGCCGCGAAAATGTCCCGGCCGGACTCGCCCTTCCAGGCGATCGCGCAAGCCCTTCCACATTCACGGAGGTGCGAAATCCGGGCGGATACATCTCCTCAGCCGTAGGAGCAAATAAACAATCCACGCCGGCCTGTTCCAGCAGCCGCCGGTCGTTTTCCGGATCGCGAGGATACTTCGCGTAATCCTCGTTCGGCCCAAACTGTTTGGGATTGACGAAAATCGAAACGACCACCGGGCTCGCGTCCCGCCGAGCCGCCTCGATCAAGGAAAGATGGCCCGCGTGCAGCGCGCCCATCGTGGGAACAAAGCCCACCAGCCGGCCTTCGGCTCGCGCCTGCCGCGCGACCTGCTTCATCCATTCAACGGTGTGAATGAGTTCCACGCGGCTGCGGCCGGAATTTCGTTAATGAGCGGCTTGCGCCGCGCGCTCGCGGTAGAAACCGATGAGATCGGTGCCGATAGGTTTGGCGCCCAGCTGGCGCAACAGCGTGGTCACCTGGCCGCGATGATACGTGCCGTGATTGGCGACGTGCTGCAGCGTCTGCCACAGCACCGAGGTGTGCGGATTGCCTTTCATATCGCGATAATCGAAGCTGCGCTCCAGATCGGCGGCCGAGAGCGCGCCGACGTAGGCCAGAAGATCGCGCTCCACCTCGGCCCAGCGCGCTCGCAGGCTGGCGAGGTCCGGGAACTGATCCCCGCTCGGCAGCGTCGCCGTGCGGCCCTGAAAACGCTCCAGCCAAAGCCACTCCGCGCCCATGATGTGCGCCATCGTGTCGCGCACCGAGCGAAAGCTGGAGCCCAGGTCCTTCGTGAATTGCTCGGGCGTCAGCGCCGCGCAAGCGTCCAGCATTCGCCGATTGGCCCAGGCGTCGTAAGCGTACAAAGTACGGGCGTCCTCCGGTGTCATCATGTCTTTTCCTTTGCGCTCAGCTTCGCCGCACGGCCAGCAGCCGTTCGCGAACTTCGCTCGAGAGATGGTAGGACTCTTCGTCCGCCGGGAATCGCCCTTCGCGGACATCGTCCGCATACGCGCCCACGGCATTGCGAATCACCTCGCCCACGTTGGCGTACCGCCGGGCGAACTTGGGCGTGTGGCCCACGGACAGGCCGATCATATCGTGCAGCACCAGGATCTGGCCATCGCACTCCGGGCCCGCGCCAATGCCGATGGTGGGAATGCGCAGCTCGCTGGTGATCTGCGCGGCCAGCTCTCGCGGAACCGATTCGACCACCATCGAAAACGCGCCCGCCGCCTCCACCGCGCGCGCATCGCGCAGAAGCTGCTCCGCCGCTTCCACGGATTTGCCCTGAACGCGAAAGCCTCCAAAGGCGTGCATCGATTGCGGCGTCAGTCCGATATGGCCCATCACCGGAATTTCCGCTTCCACCAGTTGCGCGATCAGGTCCATGCGGCGCTCGCCGCCTTCGATCTTCACACGCCTCGGCGCCCGCTTCCTTCACGAACCGCACCGCGTTGCGCACCGCTTCGCTTTTGTCGACGTGAAAGCTGCCGTAGGGCATGTCCGCGACCAGCAGCGCCTTGCGCACTCCGCGCCGCACCGCGCGCGTGTGGTGCAGCATCTCCTCCATGGTGAGCGGCAGCGTATTTTCGTAGCCGAGCACCACCATGCCCAGCGAATCGCCCACCAGCACGACGTCCACGCCCGCTTCGTCAACGCAAACGCGCCGTCGGATAATCGTACGCCGTCAGGCAAACAATCTTTCGCTTTTCCGAATTGCTCTGGGAATTACCACTGGAACTGGCTCTGGAATGAGAAGGCGTGCCGCTCTTGCGACTGACGATGTCGGGCACGGTGATCTTCCCGTTGCCCGCATCAAATGCGGTGCTCATGTCGGTCCTCCGGTGCCGCTCCCTTGCCGGGATACAGCCCTTCCCTATCTTCCGTTAGCCTAACAAACTTGCCCGCGAATGCCTAGAGGACCAATCTCTCCTTCCGGGCCGGTGCCACGCGCGGTTAATTCTCGCGCGCGTCGGGCGGCTCGGGATGAATGGTCACGCGCGAAATCTGCGGAAATCGCTCCTTCACCCGGTCTTCCAGCTTCGCCGTAACATCGTGAATCACGGTGATGGGCAAATTGCCGTCCATGGAGCAGTGGCAGGAAAGCTGAATTTTCCGCTCCACCTGCCGCACGTGAACGTCGTGGCAATCCTTCAACGCGGGGAATTCGGGCCGCAATCCGTTGACGAACGCTTCCACCTCCTGCTCCAGCCCTTGCAAGTCGCCCGCGGAACGATCCACCGTGGCGATATGCGCGCCCAGCGGCTCGATATGAATATTCACCGCCGCGCCCTTGGGACCGCCCGTTCGCGCCAGGGAAGGCATCCCGCGAATCTCTTCTTCCAGGTCGGTCGCCTGGCGGTGCGCGTCCCGCAGGCTCAAGTGCTCGTCCACCTCCAGATGCATCTCGATAAAAAGATGGCCGTCGAGCTGATGGGCCGATAGATCGTGCACCGCCAAGCCGCGCCGCTGCGCCGCCGCGCGTATCGCATCGAACACGTGCTCTCCCGCCTGCGCTCGCGGCTCCATGTGCACCATCACGTCCGCGGGAATAATCTCGCCCACGCGCCGCTCCACTTCATCGCTGATCGCGTGCACCTGCTCGAAACTCACCGCCCGCGGAATGCTCACGGTAACGTCCACGAAATGCCGGTTGCCCGCCCTGCGCACGCGCACGCGTTCGGTGTGCAGCACGCCTTGGAGTTCCTCCACCGCGCGGGCCACGCGCTCCTGCACGCCCGCCGGGGCGGTATCCAGCAGGGCGTCCGCCGTGCGCCGGCCGAGCCTCGCCGCCACCCAGATCACCACCGCAGCCACGCCCAGCGCCGCCACCGGATCGGCGTAACGAAGCCACCCCTGCCCCGTTCGCTGCCCCAGCCACACCATGGCCACGCCGGCAATCACCGCCAGCGTGCTCCACACGTCGGTCGAAAAATGCAGCGCGTCCGCTTCCAGCGCCTCGCTCATCTGCTCCCGCGCCACTCGCGTCAGCGCCCGCGCTCGCAGCAGATCGATTCCCAGCACGATTCCCAGAATCGCCATGGCCAGCAGGCTGGGCCGAATCGTCACCTGCTGGAAAAACAGCCGCTGCACCGCCTCCCAGATGATGTACGCGGCGGTGAGGATCAGCAGGCCGGTCTCCAGGAACGCCGAGAAACTCTCCACTTTGCCGTGGCCGTAGGGGTGGTCGGCGTCGGCCGGACGGTCGGCCACGCGCACCGAGAGAAAGGTAATGATTGCGGCGATGAGATCCAGGCTGGAATGCAGGGCCTCGGAGAGCACCCCGAGGCTTCCCGTCAAGTGGCTGAGAAAAATCTTCAGCGATAAAAGAACAATAGCCGAGCCCACCGAACCGAGCGCGGCCATCTGTTTCGCCGACGTGGAGTTGGACGTAGCGATATCGCTTGCCCCCGAAGCTGCTTTCGACTTTTTGGATTATACGATGAGTGCCGGAACGCGCCAGCCTTGCGGCGTGGCCAGCGTGCTTGGCCCGCCATCGGCGCGGGACGTCTTGAAATCGATCTGGGAAGCCCTATTGCAGCGGCGGAGGCGGCACCATGGGAGTGCTCCGCGGCTCCCCGTGCGGGCCGCGGACTTCGACCTCCTCGAACAGCAGCGACGGCGCAATCACGTCGCTGGGCACCCCGCCGTTAGCGGTGCCGAACGCGCCCAGCGCGGTTCCCGCCGTCTCCGCATCCTGGCTCTGCTGATACGCGAAGATGGTGTTGTCGTTGCCCATGCCCAGCAGAGTCCGCAGATTCCGCACCGTCAGTTGCGAGATCAGCGCCCCGCGCACCAACTCCTCGCGCCCGTCGTTCACGTTTACGCGGTAAACCAGCAGCGGCATGCGATCGCCGTTCGGCGCTCCCGAGGCCAGCGTCGCCAGCGAATCGGAAAGCTCCTCCTGGGTGGAACTGGCGAGCACCGGATTATCCATCTCCCGCACCACCAGCCCGTATGCCTGCCCGTTTTGCTTGCAGGCCTCCAGGAATTTCTTGCGCAACTCCTCCGGCGATTCGCCGTTGCTGGCCGTGAAGAAGAGGTTGCTGGTCATCGGCCGCGGCACCGACAGAAACGTCGATCGCCCGTGGCCATTGGACTCGTAGGCATCCGGCCCCGGCCGCCGCGACATCAGCATCTCCTTGAGCAAGCCGTTTTGAACCAGCGCCACCTTCTGCGCTTGAACGCCCTCTTGGTCGACCTTGTAGGACGCGATCAGCTCGTGCCCTTGGAACTGCTGCACGGTCGGATCGTCCGCCAACTCCACCGTTAGCGGCAGCACCCGCTGTCCGATCCGCCCCATCCATTCGCTCCGCCCGCCCAGCGCCTGCATCATCTGCTCGAACCGCGTATTCATCGCCAGCGGCGGCCGCGCTCCATTCAGCGACGGCGCCAAGGCCTGCGCCAGCAGCGAACCGGCGGCGCGCGCCTCAAACAGCATGGGCCCATCGTAATCCTGCACGGGAGGAGCCAGCCGCAGCACAGCAAGTTCCTTGCCCTTGGCGTCCAGCTGTTGCCGCACCTCCTCCGCCGCGGGGAGCTGCCCCGGACGATTGACGTAGATCGCCAGATAATTGTGCAGCGGCATGCCGTCGGCCGCCTGGGTGCCCAGGCTGGCCTCGATGGCGGCCAGGGTGCGGCTGGTGCGGATCTGCGTTCCCTCGGTCGAAACCAGATAGCTCGTCGCGTAAATCAGGTGATAGGTCACCCGCGAGGTGTATAGCTCGGGATAGTTTTTCAGAACCGCCGATACGGCCCTTACCTCCGACTCCCAGTCTCGCGAAGTCCAATCCGGTTCCACGCGCGGCTCGACCATCACCACCGGCGGTTCCTGCGCAAAATCGTCTATGGTAGGCGCGTTTGCCAGCGTGCGCAGCGCCGCCTGTTTATTGGAATAGGAATCGAGCGCTTCTTTATAAGCCTGATCGGTGGCCAGCCAGATATCCTGCCGCAGCGAGTTGTAATCGCGATCGATCCCCACCGTTCCCGTGCGGCCCAGGAATCCGCGGAATCCTTCCGCGGATAGAAAATTCGAGCTGTCCAGCTTGTAATTGCCCACCCGCACGTCCACGCTCATGAAGCGATTCCGCGTGGTGCTGGTCGTCAGCAGCGCGCCGAACTCCGCGCTGACCATGCGCTCGTCCAGATCCAGCAAGCGGTATTCGATGTAGTACGGCTTCTGCTGGCCCGGCAGCGCCAGGCGGTCTTTGGAGCGCTGCAGCTCGTCGTGCAGCGCTGCCAGCGTCTTATCGGTGTCTCCGGTGGGCACGTCGGCTACTTGGCCCGCGGGACGCGGAGCCGCCGCGGCGTTCTTTGCGAACCCAATCGCAGGCGCTCCCAAGACCAGGCCCGCGCAGGCAATACACAGAGTTTTTCTCATGGCTCGATGAAGGATCATGATTTGTTCGCCTTCGCCGGAGGATCTTGCGCCTCGCGGATCGTGCGCCGGCGGCGGCAGAATGGGCGGCCGGTCGGTGGACGTCTGCTTCTTCTGCACTTCCATCTCTGAAATCAGCATCGGCGGCGCCGCCGCTGCCACCGGCACCGAGCCCGACTCGGCGCCGCAGTAGCCGTTGAAAACTTCCATGGTGTCGCCGGTGGCCATGATTTTCGCCAGCGAAACCAGCGGCGTGCCCACGATGTCTACTCCCCGCACCAGCTCATCCGGCCGCCCATCGGCATACACCCGATAGACCACCAGCGGCTGCACCTGAAAAGCCTGCGGCTGGCTGCGGCCCGTAAACGTGAAGCCGCCCGAAATGTCGTCGAACAGCAGGCCATAAGGCTTGTTCTGGCGCTTGATCTCTTCGATCAGCATTTGCCGCAAGCGCGCGCTGCTCACTTTGTTGCTGCTCTCCACGATCAGGTTTCCCTGCCGCGAAACGGGCGCAAAACCCACCTGCCGCCGCCCGTGCCCGTTCGACTGCGGAAACCCGTTCAGAGGCTGCCGCGACATCTCGAAGCTCCGCAGCACTCCACGATCCACCAGAGTCACTTTCTGCGCGGGAATGCCTTCGTCATCGTAGGGATAGTTTCCCAGCAGCACCGTCGAGCCCACCTTCGGCGCCGTGGGATCGTCGACGATGGTGATGAAGTTCGGCATCAGCGCTTCGCCTACCTTGCCCGCGAACGTCTGGCCCTCGCCCGTATCCTTTTGCCGGAAGCCTTCGTCGCGGTGCCCGAACACCTCATGAAAGAAGACCGCCGCCGCGCGCCCGGTCAGCATCGCCGGTCCAGCGTAGGGATCGGCCAGCGGAGCCTTGACCAGCGCCTCCAGCTCTTTTTGCAGCTGGGCGCACTGTGCCAGAACCGCCTTGTCGTCCGGAGCTAACGACGGATCGACCCAATCGAAATTGTAATAGCGCTCCAGATCCATCCCGTCCGGCGCTTTTCCTTGAATGAAAAGCTCCAGCCGGTAATGCACGTCGCCAAACTGAAGTTTGGTGCCCTCGGTCGTCACCTGATACTGATTTTCCGCCTGCCCCGTGAACGTAACGATCGAATTCAAAACCGCCGCCGACTGCCGGAACGAAGCGGTGTAAAGCCGTACTTTGTCTTCCCAGGGATGCCGGTCCACGGTGAACGACGCGCGCGGCCCGTAAGAAACTTGTGGTTTCTCTTGCGAAAAATCCGGCGCGCCCTGCGCCACCGTTTGCACCTCGACGTCTTTTCCGGTCTTCACCTTGATGAAGGCCTCGGCGGCCGAGCGGTATTGGCCGTCCGTTTCCCGCCACATCGCCCGCTTCAGCACCCCGGCATCGTCGTCCACGGGCACCACTTCGCCGAAGCTGCCCGGAGCGCCGTCCTGCTGGTTGCCCACGTGGTGCGTGTCGTCCAGTTGGTAGCTGCCCACGCGAATTTGTCCCTCGAGCCAGCGGCTGCGTTGCTCCTGGCTCGAAAGCAGCGCTCCATTCGATCCCGTCACGTCCGCGCGATCGCTATCCGTCACCGTGTAGGTCATGAAATAAGCCGGCGGATCGGCTTTGCCGAACACCGCCATCTCGCGGTCCATCTCTTCCTGCAACGTTCCCAGTATGGGCGAAGCAGCGGCCTGACCGGCCGAACCAGCCTGAGCCGCCGCAGGCACCCGGGGCGCCTTGCCTTTGGCCCATCCCACCGATGCCGCAAGCAGAAGCACGAAGCCACATAGGACGGTGCGCGTTGATTTCAAGCGAGTCACTCCTCAGCCCAAAGGGTGGGCCACGAATCCCATCAGTCTACGCTCGTTTGTCGCAAATCAGAACGGAACCTTTATTTGCTATCGCGGGTTTGCCGAATGCACGAACTTACTCAGACGCTTGCGAGCCCCGCGGGGTTGGTCGGCCGACGTGTGGTCGCCCGCTGTGCCGGCGAACCACCTTGCTGACGCGGCGCGATGCATCTTGAGACGATGCATCGCGCCGAAAGTGGAAGTGTACCCTATTCGGCCCGCTATCGCTCGCCATCCGGCGTGGGTTGGGGGCTAAACGCGCACTCTCTGCGTGCGCAGGATCTCCTCGAGAGTGGCTACCGCCGAAAGCGCGGCCAGGCGGGAAGTGCGCGGGTTCGAGGGGGAGGGCACATTTTCCAATACGATCCGGAAGCGGCCGAAATCGCCGACCGCCTGGATTTCGTGAACGTTCTCCGTCCCGCCCGGCACGGCGACGACGCGAACCCGAATCTCCGCCGATTTGCCTGCCGCCAGGCGCAGCGAGGCCGCCACATTGGACGTCGCGGGAAACGCCCGGCAAGCCTCTTCCGGCGGCCCTTCAAACAACACCGTCTCCGCCTTCAAACTATCGAGATCGATTCTCCGTTCGGTGACGTATTTCGCTCCGCGCAGCGCGGCGATGGGTTTGCGGCTGGTGAGAATCACCATGCTCAAGCGGCCCGCCGCCGCGGCCCTCAGCCCGTCGAGCCCGGCGATGGCGCCCGAAGGAACATAAATCCGGCAGCCCTGCCGCTCCGCCTCCGCGAACCATTCCTCATGCTCCAGCAAGCCGCCCACGCTCATCACCATGATGTCCTTCTGGGCGCGCAGCGCTCGTGGAACAATCTCCGGCAAGGCCGCCTGGCTGGCCGCTTCGATAACTAAATCCGAGCGGCGCACCAGTTCATCCAGTTCGACCACCGCCGGCAGCGATTTAAGCTGTGCCGCGAACTTTTCCGCTCGGGCCCGGTCCTGGTCGGCGACGGCCACCAGCACCGCGCGGCTGGGATCGGCGTCGAGCGCCGCGGCCATAATCTGGCCGATGGCGCCCACTCCTAATAGCCCGACTTTGAGAGCTTCCGAAGGCATTACGCAAGTTCCAGCATGCGATCGATGGCCCGCCGCGCCTTGCTGGCGATCTCCGCGGGCACGGTCACCCGCGGCGAAAGCGTCTCCAGCGATCGTATGACGTTATCGAGCGTGATCGTTTTCATGAACGCGCAAACCGCGTTCGGATTCACGGGATAGAACGAGCGGTCCGAGAACTCCTTGTTCAGCCGGTGCAGAATGCCCATCTCCGTGCCCACCGCGAACTCCTTCGCGCTGCGACGCGCCGATGTGCCGCAGCATCCCTTCCGTGGAGAGGAAGAAGGTGCGATTGAAAGGCAAGGTGCCGTCGAGCGCCTTGGCCATGCACGAACTGACGCATCCGCACTCGGGATGCAGCAGCAGTTCGACGTCCGGATGCTCTTCCAGCACTTCGGTTACGTCTTCCGGCCGGATGGTCCTGTGCACGTGGCAATAGCCGGGATAGGCGATGATGTTGCTCCGCTCCGCCTGCCGCGCCACCACCTGCGCCAGGAACTTGTCGGGCAGAAAAAGAATCGGACGATCCGCCGGAATCGCTCGCACCACTTTCGCGGCATTGGCGGACGTGCAGCAGTAATCGCTCTCCGCTTTCACCTCCGCGGATGTATTGATGTAGGCCACCACCACCGCATCCGGAAAACGCGCCTTCCAGGCGCGCAACTCCTCCGCCGTGATGGCCGCCGCCAAGCGAGCAGCCGGCCCGCAAGTCCGGCAGCAGCACCGTTTTATCCGGGCAGAGAATCGCCGCCGTCTCGGCCATGAAATGCACGCCGCAAAAGACGATCGCCTCCGCTCCCGTGGCCGCGGCGCTTTGCGAGAGCCGCAGCGAATCGGCCACGTAATCCGCCACCTCCTGCACCTCGGGCCGCTGGTAGTGGTGCGCCAGGATGATGGCGTTGCGCTCGCGGCAAAGCTGCCGCACGCGCTCCTGCTTGGCCAGGATCTCTTCCGCGGTGTCCCGAATCTCCTCGATCGGCGGAAGCGTGTAGCGGGTCTCGTAAGTCTCGCTGGAGGTTGCTGGTGTCATTTGTTTGTCCTTGGGATTAGAGTCGTTGGCAAAGATCGAGCGCGTGCGCCGAATGCGTCAGCGCGCCCATGGAAATCGCATCCACGCCGCAGGCCGCGTACTCCTCGACGTTGTCCTCGGAAATATTTCCGCTGGCTTCGGTCAAAACGTGGTCGAGCAGATCTCGCGCCCGCAGATCGGCAATCACTTCCGATATGTTCGCGGGCGGCATATTGTCCAGCAGCAGGCAGCACGGGCAATCGCCGCTCTCGTCCGATTCCCGCACCCGGCGGAAGGCCTCTGCCGCCGCCAGCGCCGATTCGCGGCTGCGTACTTCCACTTCGATGAACACGGCGGAGTCGCGCGCCGGCCAGGCTCGCTCGATGGCCATGCGTGCGGCCTCCTCCTCGCGCTCCGGCCAGCAGCGCCAGATGATTGTTCTTGATCAGGATCGCGTCCCACAGACCCAGCCGGTGCGTGCCGCCGCCGCCCAGATGCAGCGCGCGCTTGTCCAGCAGACCCCACGGCGTCTTCCGCGTGCCGATGACGTGAGCGTCGGGGTTGCGCCGGTGAACCGACTCCTGAAGGTTCCGTGTGGCACTGGCGATGCCGCTCATGCGCTGCAACAGATTCAACCCGGTCCGCTCGTAGGCCAGCAGCTTGCTCCGAGGCCCTTGGATTTCGAGGATGGCGTCTCCGTTCTCGATGGCTTCGCCATCCTGTTTGTGTACCGCCACTTTCAAACCGTCTCGCCTCAGCAGCCAGCTCAGTTCGGAAACTCCCGCAATTACCCCCCGCTCTTTGGCTGAGATCTTCGCGCTCGCCACTTCATCAACCAGCTTTAGCGCAGCGACAGTCAAATCGCCGGAGCCGACATCCGAAGACAACAGCTCATCCAATAAGCTCCGCACGGAGTTCAGGTAAGCGGGATTCTCCAGGCGCAGGCTTTCGCCGCGGAAAAATGCTCGCCGCAACTGCTCCTGCCGCGGCGCGCGCGCCATCTGTGTGGTCTGCTGCGTCATTTGAGCAACAATCCGTGATCGTGCAACTGCGCCTTGGCCCGCGCGATCATCTCCGGCCTGCTGGCCTCCACGGTGTGCAGATGCACGCCGCGCGTGAGCGACGAAAGCAGGCTGGCCTTGGTCGCTCCGCCAGCGCGCCACGAAATCCTGCACGTCCGCCCGCGATTCGATCATCAGCGACCCGCGCATCTCGCCGTAAAGGGAGTGCTCCACGATCACATCCAGGACGCGCACCCCGTTGTCCACGAAAATCTGCAGCTCCTCTTCCGTGCGCTCCGGCGCGTGCTGGCAGGCGATTACGGCGCGGTGGGCGTCCGTGGCCGGCTTGGCCGGCAGGCGATAGCCCCGCGGCGTCGAAAGAATGTCGTTGCGCTCCGCGCGGAGTATGGCCACGTCCTGCACCACGCATTGCCTGCTCACTCGGAAATGCCGCGCCAGCTCCGTTCCGGGCACGGGCCCGCTTCGTCCGCGCATCCATTCCATCATGCGCCGTCGGCGCGCCGCGCCGGACGCGGCATCCCTATGCGCCCCATTCTTCTGTGTTCGGACCCTCGCCAAGGTGTCTTGTCACCTGTCTAGAATGATATCTAGTCACCTGTGATTGTAGCATGGCCGCCCGGATTAGAACAGGTTACGAATTCGGCGCAGGCATGCTTGCTTCTGCCCAAATTCCGTCCGCCGCAAGCGATAATCGAGATGTTATGCGCATGATTGGATTACTGTTCGCGGCCCTCATTGGCCTCGGCATCTATTTCTATTTCCTCAAGCAAGCCGCGCCCGGTCCTGGCATGGTCGCCACTCAGGCCATTTCCACGACCGGCGTGGAGATGGACCTGACCTCCATCGCCCAAGCCGAACGGATGTATTTCGCGCAAAATGGTTCCTATGGCGATCTGGACCAACTGACCTCCAGCGGCACGATGAACCTCACGCGAACCAGCCGTGATGGGTACACGTATTCGATAGAAACCGGCCAAAATGGTTTCACTGTAACCGCGCGCCATCCCGAAGTGCCCGCCAGCGGAGGTGTGACGCCCCCGCACTACCCGGTGATCTCCGTCGATCAAACCATGCAATTCCACCAGGAATAACGGCGGAGAGTCTTTCTCCCGGAGCCCTTGCTCTGTTTTCTGGCGTCGAAACCACTCGCTTCCGAACCCGCCGTTCCCCTGTGCTAGAATCCAAATATCGAATGGATGCGCAGATTCAGCGGCTCGTGCATTTACAGGCTTTAGACGTGCGCCTGGGCGAACTGCGCAAGCGCCTGGAAGCGATTCCCACGCAGATCGCCGCCGTGGAGGCGCGAGTGGGCGAGGCCCGCCAGCAGATCGCCTCCGCTAAGGAAGCCCTCACCACCAGCCTCAAGGACCGCAAGACATACGAAATGGATGTGGACTCCTGGAAAGAGCGGGCGCGCAAATACCGCGACCAAAGCTTCGCGGTAAAAACCAACGAAGCATATAAAGCCCTGCAACACGAGATCCAGCATGCCGAAGGGGAGATGGCTCAGGCCGAGGACCGCCTGCTCGAGCGCATGGTTGCCGGCGAGGAGTACGAGCGCCAGGTGAAAACGGCGGAGCGCTCTGTGACCGTTGTGGAGAGCGAGACAAAGACCGAACGGCAAAAGATCCAGTCCGAGCAAGCTTCGCTTCAAGCGGAATTGACTGCCAAGGAGGCCGAGCGCAGTCAGATCGCCGCCGAAATTCCCGCTGCATTGCTGGACACTTATGAAAGCGTCGCTGTGCGCCGCCACGGAGTGGGCCTCTCCGAGGTGCGCGAGGAGGCGTGCAGCCTCTGCGGCTTGCGCATACGCCCGCACGTCTTTCAGGAGTTGCGCCGGGGCGATTTCCACGAAATCCTTCAGTGCGAAACGTGCTCGCGGATTCTGTACTACATCGAACCTCCCGCGGCCCCGTCGCCCGACGCCGAATCCAAAGCCAGCGCCGCGGCAATATCCGCGAATGAAACCTGAGCGGCTCGCGGTTCGATTCCTATGATCCGGCCTCCGAAATCTTCTTCCGGAAGGCTCCTCTTCGCGGCGCCGGAAAGACCCGCGAACGTCTTCATTGCCAATGTGGATGGAGCTTCGCGCGGAAATCCCGGTCCCGCTTCTTACGCCGTGATTGTCCGCGGCCCCGATGGCGCCACATGCTTCGAGGCGGGAAAATACATCGGTCGAACCACCAACAATGTCGCGGAATACTACGCGCTGATCAGCGCACTGGACTATGCGGTAGCACAGGGGATCGAGCGCCTGCTGGTCCGCAGCGATTCCGAGCTACTGGTGCGGCAGATGGAAGGCCGCTACAAGGTGAAGAGCCCGGACTTGCGTCCCTTGCACGAGCACGCGCGAAAGCTGGCGCGCGGCTTGGCTTATTTCGCCGTCGAGCACGTGCCTCGGGAACGCAATCGGGACGCCGACGAACTTGCCAACACCGCGCTCGACCGCACCAGCTCGAGTGGCGGCGCAAACGTCGCGGCCGGCGCGAAACTCGATCTAAACGCCGGACGGAAGCCGGAACCGGAAGCCGCGGCGAATCGCGGAACGAGGGCTTCCTCGCGCGACGGTTCAGCACCGCACAGCTCAGCGCGGGCAAGCGGCGAACGAGTGGTTGAAAGGGCCATGGGACGAGTGAGTGAACGGGGCGTTGAGCGAACGATTCGCGCGCGCTATTCCGGCGGCGCGCTCCATCCGCTCGAGCCGCACGATCTCGCCGAAGACGAGATCGTGGAGATATCGATTCGCCGCCCGCGAAATCCCTCCTTAGAAAAGAACCCTTGAGCGGCACGCAAACCTGGGATCCGGAGCGCTACGCGCGGAACGCGCGATTCGTCTCCGATCTCGGCATGCCCGTCGTGCAACTGCTCGCGCCGCGGCCCGGCGAACGAATCCTCGACCTCGGCTGCGGAGATGGCGCACTGACCGAAAAGCTGGCATCGCTGGGATGCGAAGTCGTGGGAGTGGACGCCAGCGAAATGCAGATTGCGGCAGCGCGCAAGAGAGGTTTGGACGCACGCGTGATCGCGGGCGAAGCGCTGCCGTTTCAAGATGAATTCGACGCCGTCTTCAGCAACGCCGCATTGCACTGGATGTTGCGGCCCGATGAAGTGATCGCGGGAGCCTGGCGCGCGCTGCGGCGCGGAGGACGCTTCGTGGGCGAAATGGGCGGAGATGGAAACGTACAGGCGATCAAAGCCGCTTTGGTCGAAGCGATGCGGCGGTGCGGAGTGGATGCGCAAACTCTGATGCCGTGGTTCTTTCCGACTGTCGAGGATTATTCGGCGCGGCTGAGAAAAGCCGGTTTCGCGATTTCGTACATTTCTTTGTTTCCGCGGCCAACAGCGCTTCCCGGCGATATGGCGGCGTGGCTTGAAACCTTCGCGGAAACTTTCCTGCGCGCCTTGCCGCTGGCGGAAAGGCCCGCGTTCATCGAGGAAGTCAGTGAAGCGCTGCGTCCGACACTATGCGATGCGAACGGCAATTGGACCGCGGACTACGTGCGGCTGCGTTTTGTTGCGCAGAAGCCGCGCTGACGCAAGCCACCCTTCGCTGCGTTCATGCGGGCAGCGCGGCAGTCGCGGCGGCAGCAGCGGAATCTTGTTTCAGGTAATAGCAGCGGTAGAGAGTGTCGCGCTGCACGGGCATGTAGCCGGCATCGGAGATGATGCGGCGTAACTCCTCTTCATTGGTGCGATTGCGCACGCCCGCGGCATAGACGACGTTTTCCTCGATGAGAATGCTGCCCACGTCGTCGGCGCCGAACTGCAAACCAATCTGGCAAATCTTGATTCCCGGCGTCAGCCAGCTCGACTGGATGTGATCGATATTGTCAAGATACAGCCGGCTGATGGCCAGCGTCTTCAGATAATCCGCGGCCGTGGCTTCTGGCACGCGCTTGCCCAGGGAAGTATTCTCAGGCGCGAAAATCCAAGGAATGAACGCGGTGAATCCGCCGGTGTCTTCCTGAATGCGGCGGACGCGCTCGAAGTGGTTCACGCGATGGCGATACTCCTCGCCGCAACCGAACATCATGGTGGCCGTGGTGCGCAGTCCCAGCGCGTGCGCGGTGCGGTGCATCTGCTCCCAGTCGTCGGCGCTGCACTTGAGGCGGGAGATGCGCTGGCGAATTTCGTCGTCCAGGATTTCCGCGCCGCCGCCGGGAATGGAGTCGAGGCCGGCGTCGCGGAGGCGGGCGATGGTATCGCGCACGCTGAGATTGGAGACGTCCGCGATGCAGAGAATTTCAGGCGCGGAAAAGCAATGCAGATGCAGCTTCGGGAAGGCTCGCTTGATGGAGCGCAGCAGGTCTTCGTAATAATCGATGCGCAGATCGGAATTCAATCCGCCTTGCATGAGGATGCCGGTGCCTCCGAGAGCGATGGTCTCTTCGATTTTGTGCAGGATGGTATCGATCGAGAGAATGTAACCATCTTTTGCGCCCATGGGGCGATAGAAGGCGCAGAAAGAGCAGTATTCGGTACAAAAATTGGTGTAGTTGATGTTGCGGTCGATCTGATAGCTGGCTACGCGCGGATCGTTTTTCTTTTTGCGCAACTGATTGGCGGCCATGCCGATGCCGATCATGTCGTCGGATTGGAAAAGATCGAGGGCTTCCTGCTGCGACAGAGTCATCTTCTTTGCGTCTCCATGAATATGCCCGTGCTCAGCGGCTCCCTTGCGCGCGTTCGGCGCGGCCGGCTAATTCCACATGCTGCTGCGATTCTCGCTTTGTTCCGGGAGCGAATTCAATGGGGCGCGCTCGGGGAATCAGTCCGGCGGCGGCACACTCGCGGAAATAGAGCTCGAGGCCCTCGAGATTGGCGGCATCCAGGGAAAAATTGATGTTGTCGCGCAAATAGGATTCCAGGTCGCGCGGCGGCAGATCCAACTTCAAGGCCGCGGCCTCCGCGATTTCGCCGATGCGCGCGAGGCCATACTCCTTCGAGGCTTGGAAATCGGCGACGACTTCGGGCGTGACGGCTTCGCGGCGGCCGGCCCAAATGGCCAGGACGCAAGGCTTACCGGTCCACTCGCGCCACTGCTCGGCGACGTCGTAGACGAAAAGCGTATCGATGCCGGGAACGATCTGGTCGTTCTTTATGCCAGCGGATTCGTCGGCACAGCCGCAGCCCTTCGCGTCGGGGGCCTTCGCGGCGAGCGCGTCCACTTTGAGGCGAATAGCCAGCGCGGGATCGCCTATCACCAGCGCGGCGTCAGCTTCGGCGAGCATGACGGCGGGATCGGGCGGTGCGTTAATGAATTCAGGAGAGATGCGCCAGAATCCTTTGCAAAGCAGGCGCGTAAGGGCGACGGAGCTGCGCGAGTTTGTGTCCAGCGCGAGGCGCCGGGCCTGCTCGATGGGCTTTTTCGAGAGAACCAGGATGCTGCGGACTTCGCCTCGCGCGGCCACTGCCATTTCAGGCAGCATGACCAAATCATCGATACGCTGGTATTCGATGGCGGGAATGATGGCGATATCGACCGAGCCCGCGCGGAGTTCCTCGGCGCAAAGAGAAGGCACAGTAAAGGACAGGTCGTAGCGGCCGCGCAGGGGGCCGTTGGTGAAGCCCCATACGAGGGGCGCCGTGTTCAAGAACTCGACGATGGAGACGCGCAGCTTCATATGAGTTTATTCAGCGCGTAAATATAGCACAGCACCTGGCGGCGCTCATTCCGGGCCGGGTAGATGCGCAGGCGCATCCCCCACCCCCCGGTTTTTTGTAAACGTTATCATTGCAAAGGAGTTGCACCCGTGAGTTGGCAAACGTTGTCATTCTAAAAGGGTTAGAGGTGCGCCCTTGGCGCGGGCGATATCGCTCGTATTCTACTGATTCTAAATCTGTTGCTTCAGAATGGAGGGATGGGTACCCTTGGCATGCCAACGTGTTCCTGCAAACGTTATCATTCCAAAGGAGTTGCGAACAGGGTACACGCAAGAATATCATTCTAGGCGACTTAGGTGGCATCGCGGCGGACACGCGATCAGGCACGGCGAACACGGCCGCTACGCGAAGAGAATGTGGCTCTGCACGAAATTCGAGCATGTTATATTTTACACCGTCCGTAAAGGGCATCGCTTTGATTGAAGGTTTCTAGCCTTTGGAATACGTGCGACTAGGAATCGTTCGGTCTCATTTTGCCGCACAATTCACAACGGAATTTGCGATGCGACTTATGCTGTCCGTCCGCAGCACTTTTTCTGCTTCTTGCCGCTTCCGCAAGGGCAAGGACTATTGCGTCCCACCTTCGCGCCGTGAGGGCGCAGCGGGGCCGTCGGCGTCGGTTCCGACGGCTCACCGTAGTCTCGCAGCAGGAACCGCCCTTCTATAATTGCCGAGGCAGTTGGACTATCCCGCGTCACCTTCAGTGTGAGTTGCTCGCGGGGTGCCGTCATAGCAAGCTCCTCGGACTGGCCAAGCACAGGCATCGGTGATTCGTAATTTTTAGACCTAAAGGCCATTGAGTTCCGGAGAATTGTAAAGGTGTAGGTTTCTTCCTCGATGCTCACATCGACCGCATACGTCCAGGAATGGGGCTTAATCCCATCGACCGTCGGTACACTTGGGATTTGCAGTAACCCTAGCAGCGGACGTGCGTCATGAACGGTCGAGGGGTCGATCTTGACAGTAACGGTGTTAAGAGTCGTCTTCGCGAGCTTATTTTTCCGTAATGTTATCGTTCCATTTAGGCCACCGATTGTCACGACGCCGAGATTCAAGCCGTTAGAATCCGTAATCGAAGCGAAGCTATTCGCAGATGAGAACGAAATCGTTCGGGGCTCCCCTTTTGGATCTTCCATGTGAGATTGTTCCCATTCCGCGTCTTCATCATCTGCTTTGCGGTTATTGGCTCTAACCAACTGCGTTGCCGTGCCTCCGTTATCAGGTATGACAAACATTGCTTCGCGTCTTTCTTTGTTTTTGAGTTTCAAGAAAACGGTGCTTCCCTCCGACGAATTTATCGTTAGTACAGAGTCCTTGGATCTCTTGTCTTCTCGCACTCCTCCGCCTCTAACAAATACTGGAGGTCCTTCGGGATCCAATGTTCGCAAGACCTTTCCGAGCCCTTCCAAACCGGCCGGAACCCCAGGCGTACGTCCGAAGTTTTCCCATGTAGCTTTGCCGCCGGTCAGGAGGCTGGTGACCAGGCAGCCTTCGCTTATCCAGCCGTCAGATTGCCTTGCGGATCGAGCATTAATTCGGGCTAAAACAGGGCGAATGTCCGCCGGGGCACGATTCCCGCGTGCTAGGTTCTCTAGAAGCTTTCGGTCGGCGACTGAAACGGCACTCCCGAATCCAAAAATGAAGACCTGCGGCTTATGGGATACGATTTCATAAACTTGGAAATCATCGAGAGTCTCGGTAAGTGGCAGGCCGTCGGGTCGTTCGAAATTAGATATTATGAATAAGCGCGGAGTTCCGCTTGCTTCCCATGTACTGACCACGATCGTTAGTTTTCGGACAGGGTCAGATACCGAACGCAGTTCGTTGCTAGCGCTAGTTGCGAGATCATCCATTACTGTTGAAACGTCAGAAGATTGAGGCGCGCGGCTAAGCGTTTCGTAGATCCAATCTCGAGTTTTGCGGCCGCCTGCTTGGGCGATTCCAGTGAAGGAGATATGTGCCGACCACGCACCAAAACTAAAATCTAACTGTTTGCTTCCCAGCGCATCTTCAATGGGAGTAGGTGGTTGTGTGGTGACGTTGGTCAACCGATAGTCAGAAGATTGATGGATGCCGGTAGCGGATACGATGGTCAATAGAAGAGTCATAGCGTGAATGACTTTCCAGGCTGCCGCCCAAAATTAGGGGTTAGCGTTCATCATACCGCAGACGCATCAGAGAACAGATTTGGGAGGGATTCCTCGCTGGCGCTCGGAATGACAACCTAATACGACAGTGCGCGCGGCGAGGCCGCGCGCACTGTCATTTCCGTAAACTGCCGGGCCTGCGGCTGACTACTGGGCCGCGGGCTTGGATTCGGGCTTGGTGAATTTGCTGTTGTCGACGGCCTCGGTACTCACCTTTTGGACCGTGGTGGTGATGCGCGCGTCGGGAGGAGCGGTGACGCGAATCAGGAACGGGAACTTGATGCCCTCGCCGATGTTGCGGTAGTCGTCATAGTCGGTCTGCGTGGGCGCATTGCCGGCCGGAGTGGGATCCACGACGACCTTGCGGATCAGCAGGCCGGTGGACGAATCGAAGAAGAGGCGTTCGGCCGGCTGTCCATCGGGCGTGCCGACCACGACGTAGGCGTCATGTTCGCGCCCGAGAATCTCGATCCTGGCGGTGCCGCGCGCCTGGAGCCGAGTGTATTCCTTGCTCAAATCGAGCGGTTCGTAGAAATCGGCCATGCGCGCGGTACGCGCCTCGTCGGTTCCCTTCATATCGGCGACCACGCCGCGGGCATTCTGTGTCCAGCCAATGGTGCCATCGAAACCCATCTCCGTGGTGCCGCCATTGGGCGCGTGAACGATGTTGATCATCAAGTTAGGCGCCTTCATATACTGCTCGATTTGGTCCTGTGGCGGGCCCGCAGGAGCACCGCCGCGTCCGCCGCCCGCGCCGCCACGCCCGCCGGCGGCACCGCCTCGTCCTTCAGCAGCAGCGGGAGCCTCGCCACGCCCTCCTGCGCCTCCAGCCGGGGCGCTCCGCCCTGGGGGGCCGGAGCATCCCGCGTCTCCATGACCGTGACGCTGGAAACCTTGCGGATGGCTTGCTCGCCGCCGAGCGCTTGAACGTAGTTGGCGAGAATCTGATCGGCGGAAGGACCTTGGCCTCCCCGGCCGCCGGGCCGCGGCGCTTCCGGCTCATCGGAATACTGGAGAACGCTGACTGGGTCATTGGTGCCCTTGTGGCAGGTGAAGCAGGTGACTTCCTGGCGCGCGTCGAAATTGTCCTTGTTGATGTTCATCATCATGGTGATCATTTTGCGCGCGGTCTGCTTGGTCATCAGATCGTCCTTGGAACGATCTTCGACGTGGCAAAAGCCGCAGTTCACACCGAGCGAGCCGGCCATCACGCGCATGGTGGGAACGACCTGCTCGGCCGGAATCTCCTTGAGCACCTGAATATTCTTAAAAGCCTGCTCGGCCGTTTTTCCGGCGAGCTGCTGTTGCTGGGCGCCGGCAAAAATCGCCGCCGCAAGAATCGAGCCGGCAGCAGCAGCCACGATGCGCCGCGAAACGAATGTAGTCGCCATATGCAAGCTACCTCTCTCAAGAGTGCGGAATCCGATTCGAACCTTGACTCGCACATCCTACCCTTGTCCTGCTCGAGACTCAACCCCACGGTGCGGGAGGCGCCGAAGGGAGGTTTCCCGGTTGCCGCGGGGCGCGCAAAAAGCCGGCCACGAGCCATGAGCAGGGGCTGAAGCCCCTTACTTTTCCTCGGCAATGTCGCGGCTAAAGCCGCGACCCACAAAGCAAGACAGATCCTCAGGTCTCGCAGCAAAGGCGGCCGCGCGACCTGAGTTACACAAGCTCCAGGAACACCGGTAGCTTGACAGAAGCGGAGGATGTGAACTAGGGTTCGCGGCGCTGTGGACCTGGACCACTCCCTCTCGTGGCTGGCGCTGCGGCTGACGCCCGGGCTGGGCGCGCGCCTGACGGGCAAGCTGCTGCGCCAATTCGGCGGGCCGGAGGAGATTTTTCGCGCCTCGCTGACCGAACTGGAAGGCTGCCAATTGCCGGCGGCGCAGGCGGTGTTCGGAAAGAGCGGGTTTCGCGACGCGGAGAAAGAGTTAGCGGAGGTAAAGAAGGCCGGAATTCGCCTGATCACCTGGGCGGAGGCCGAGTATCCGAAGCTTCTGACACAGATTTACGACCCGCCGCCACTGCTGTATGTCCGCGGAAACGTGGAGCTTCTGAACCGGCACGCTATTTCCATGGTGGGAACGCGACGCCCGACGCCTTACGGGAATCAAATGACAGAACGATTGGCGCGTGACCTGGCCGAACGCGGCCTGGTGATCGTGAGCGGGCTCGCGCGCGGGATCGACAGCTCAGCCCACCGCGGCGCCTGCGCCGCAGCACGGGGCGGGACCATCGGCGTCCTAGGCTCCGGCATCGACGTCATCTATCCGAAGGAGAACCGAAAGCTCTTCGAGGAGGTGGAGAAACGAGGAGCGATCGTGACGGAGTTTCCGCTGGGGACGCATCCCGCGCCGGAAAACTTTCCGGTGCGCAATCGCATCGTGGCGGGGATGACGCTGGGAACGATCGTGGCGCAAGGGGCGCTTTATTCGGGCTCGCTGATCACCTCGCGGCTGGCGATGGAGTTCGGGCGCGAAGTGTACGGGATTCCGGGGAACGTAACCGAGCCGATGAGCTTTGCGCCGAACCAACTGATCAAGCAGGGCGCGAAGCTGGTGACCAATTGGCAGGAGGTGGTGGAGGAGTTGCCCACGGAAGTGCGCGCGGAGCTTTTTCCGATGGAAGCAACCACGGCGGAAGAGCGAGCGTCCCTGTTTGAGGGGAGTCTTTCGCCGACCGAGAAGCGGCTTTTCGAGCTGATTCGCATCGAAGAGCCGATTCACGTGGACGAACTGGTGGAGAAGACGGGGCTGAGCTCGTCGGAGACGCTGGCGGCGCTTTGCGAAATGGAGATGCGCGGGGTGATCCGGCAGATGCCGGGGAAACAGTTTGTGGTGCTGCTTTAGGAGCGAGGTTATGGTTCTGCTATGGTTGGAAGAGGGAAGACGAAAGGCGGCAGCGAAGCGCGTTCTGGTTAGTTACGTTTGCTTTAGGTAGCGGAAGGGAACTTATTCGCCCGCGGAAGGGCGTTTCGGTTTAAAAGAAAGGTTTATGGCACGCTCACTGGTCATCGTCGAGTCGCCTGCAAAGGCCAAGACGATCAACAAATATCTGGGACGCAACTATCTGGTGAAGGCGTCCTACGGCCACGTGATGGACCTGCCCAGGAAAGAGCTGGGCATCAACATCAAGCGGGGCTTCGAGCCGACCTATGAGGTCAGCCCGGAGAAGACCGACGTGGTGGAGGGATTGCAGAAAGCCGCGGAGAAGGCCGAAGCCGTGTATCTGGCGGCCGACCCGGACCGCGAAGGGGAAGCGATCTGCGCGCATCTGGCGGACATTTTGAAGCCGACCATGGCGGCGAAGAACGGCAAGAACGGGTCGAATGGTTCCAGCGGCTCGGGCAAGAAGAAGAAAAAGACGACGCGCAAGGGCGGCGAAGAGGCCGACCGGCGAAAGAATCATATTTTCCGGGTGATGTTCAACGAGATCACGCCGCGGGCGATTCGCGCGGCGTTCGAGAATCCAGGCCAGATCAACGAAAATCTGGTGGACGCGCAGCAGGCGCGGCGGGTGCTGGACCGGCTGGTGGGTTACAAAGTTTCGCCGCTGCTGTGGGACAAGGTGCGGCGCGGGCTATCGGCGGGGCGGGTGCAGACCGTGGCTCTGCGGCTGATCGTGGAGCGGGAACGCGAGATTCGCGCGTTCACGCCGGTGGAGTATTGGACGCTGCACGCGCAGCTTGGGGCGGCCGAGCCGCCTTCGTTCGAGGCCAAACTGGCCAAGCACAAGGGCGAAGATATCGAGGTACACACGCAGGCGGAGGCCGACGCGATCATCGCGGCGGTGGAAAAAGCGCGCTGGCAGATCTCCGAAGTTACGCAGAAGGAGAAGCGGCGGCATGCGCAGCCGCCGTTCACTACATCGAAGCTGCAGCAGGCGGCTTATAACCGGCTGCGGTACACGGCCAAGCGCACCATGGCGCTGGCGCAACGGCTTTATGAAGGCGTGGAACTCGGCAACGAAGGCTCAGTGGCGCTGATTACGTACATGCGCACCGACTCGGTGCGCGTGTCGGGCGAGGCGCTGGGACAAGCGCGGGAGCTGATCGGGACGGAATTCGGCCCCAACTATCTACCGGAGAAGCCGAACTTCTACAAGTCCAAGAAGGAAGCGCAGGAAGCGCACGAGGCGATCCGTCCGACGGACGCGTGGCGCAAACCAGCAGACGTCAAGCCCTATCTCAGCGACGATCTTTTCAAGCTGTATCAGCTGATCTGGCAGCGGTTCGTGGCTTCGCAGATGGTTCCGGCGGTCTACGACCAGACGAGCATCGACATCGCGGCGGGCGATTATATGTTCCGGGCGACGGGATCGGTGATGAAGTTCGAGGGCTACCTGGCCGCCTATCAGATTTCGGCGGAACGCGAGGATGACGAGGCCGCGGAAACCGACGAGGGGCGCCGACTGCCGGCGGTGACGCAGGGCGAAATCCTGCGCCTGGAAACGCTGCGGCCCGAACAGCACTTTACCGAGCCGCCGCCGCGCTACTCGGAAGCGACGCTGGTGAAGGAGCTGGAAGACAAGGGCATCGGGCGGCCGTCGACCTACGCGTCGATCATCTCCACGATCGTGGAGCGCGAGTACGTGAACAAGGACCAGGGGCGCTTCACGCCGACGATGCTGGGCGAAAAAGTGAGCGAACTGCTGGTGAAGAGCTTCGACGATATATTCGACGTGAGCTTCACGGCGCGCATGGAGGAAGAGCTGGACGAAATCGAAGAGGGCCGGCTGGGCTGGAAGGATTCGGTGAAGGAGTTCTATTCGCGGTTCGAGCAGGATCTGGAACAGGCCAAGGGCGACATGGAGTCGTACAAGGCCGGTATTCCCACGGGACGCAAGTGCGAGAAGTGCGGCCAGGGCGAACTGCTGGAGCGGATCAGCCGGCTGGGCTTTTTCCTGGGATGCTCGCGGTATCCGGATTGCGATTTTATCGAGGACCTATCGCCGGATCCGGGCGGCGAGGGCGAGAAGGAGACGCCGACCTGCGATAACTGCGGGCGGGAGATGGTGGTGAAGAAGGGGCGCTGGGGAGCGTTCCTGGCGTGTTCGGGTTATCCCGATTGCAAGACGACGAAACGGATCATTTCCGGGACGAGGCGGGCGCGGCAGCCGGACGTGCCGCTCAACGAGAATTGCCCGGAATGCGGGTCGCAACTGGTGATGAAGCACGGGCGTTACGGCGAATTTATCGGCTGCACCGGTTATCCCAAGTGCAAATTCATCCGCTCCAAGACTCTGGGCATCAAGTGCCCGAAGTGCGGGACGGGCGAACTGCTGGAGCGCAGGGCCAGGAAAGGCCGGCGGCGAGTGTTTTACGGCTGCAACCGCTATCCGGAGTGCGATTTCACATCGCCTCATAAGCCGATCCCGGAGCCTTGCCCGAAATGCGGCGCGCCCTTTGTCGTGGAGAAGCAGACTAAGATGGAGCACACCAAGTCCTGCATCAAGGAAGGCTGCGATTGGGAGACCGCGGTTCTGGAAGGCGAGCAGAAGGAAGCCGCGCCGGAAGAGGTAACGGTATCGGGCAAGCCGTGAGCGGCGCTCCGCTCGTCGTGTGCAGTGCACCGTTCCTACAGATCAACAGCAATCAAGACCAAGCCTAGAGTCACACCCCGAAAATCTGTTACATTCCCAGGTAAATGAAAGCGGCCATCGAGAAGTTCCTGCTGCACCTGCGTTCGGTGCGCAATGCCTCGCCGCATACCTTGCGGAACTACAGAATGGACCTGGAGCAGTTCCTCGTCTATCTCACCCCACCCGATAGTCCCCCGGCTCAGGTAGCGCAGATCGATCATCACGTCATTCGCGAATACCTGGGCCACCTGCACGATAAAAAACTGCAAAAAAGCTCCATGGCGCGAAAGCTGGCGGCGCTGCGCTCGTTCTTGAAGTTTTGCGCGCGCGAGGGGATGGTGCGGGAAAACGCAGCGCGGCTGGTGGCCACGCCAAAACTGCCCAAGCGAGTGCCCTCGATTCTAAGCGCTGAGGAGATGAACCAGTTTCTGGACGGGCTGGCCACGGCGGAGATGGGCGGCAAAGCGAGAGGAAGGCGGCGGCCTTCCAAAAAGGCAGACGATTCGGCACGGCTGATGCTCGAACGGGACCGCGCGATCCTGGAACTGCTTTACGCTTCGGGGCTGCGGGTGAGCGAGCTGACCGGGCTGGATATCAAAGACATGGACCGTAAGGAGCAGATGCTGCGCGTCCTGGGCAAAGGCAGCAAAGAGCGCATTATTCCGTATGGATCGAAGGCGGAGGAGGCCCTCAAGCGATATTGGCCGCTGCGCGCGGACCTGCTGGCGCGAGCGGGAAAGGGCGGCGAGGTGCAGGCCATCTTCCTCAATCTCGCGGGGCGGCGCATGACCCCGCGGTCGGTGGAGCGGATGGTGAAAAAATACGTCCGCCTGATGAACGTCAACTGGGATTTGCACCCACACTCGCTGCGGCATGCCTTTGCCACGCACCTGCTGGCCGATGGCGCGGACCTGCGGGCCATTCAGGAGCTCCTGGGGCATAGCTCGCTTTCCACTACACAGCGCTACACGCACGCCTCCATCCGGCAGTTGATGGAGGTGTACGACAAGGCGCACCCGCACGCGTAAGCTCCTGCGCTCTTTAACACCGATTTTACCCGCCCGGCATCAGTATTTCTTGCGGTCTCCCAAGCGGCTGAGATATCTTCCGTTCGCTTGTAGCCGTTCGCTGTAGGGGAGTGGGAGAACGTGAGACGACTTCTGCGACTGGCTTTGTGGCGCAGCCTTACTGGCAGGCGCGCCTTCGTGTTGATGGCTATTTTGGTTGCCGTTGCGGCGGCGCCCGCGATCAGTCTGGCGCAAACGGATGAAATCCAAGTCTATGACGCCGAGATTGAGGAAGTTGGCGTATTCAACGTCATGGTCCACAGTAATTTTACGCCCATCGGGCGCAAGACCCCCGATTTCCCCGGCGGCATCATTCCCAACGACTCGGTCAATGGCGCCGTCGAATGGGCTTATGGCGTCAAGCCGTGGTTCGAGCAGGGACTGTATTTCCCGGTGTACAGCGCCTACTCCCAGGGCCGTGGCGGGTCGCTCAACGGCTTCAAGATACGAGAACTGTTCGTGCGGCCGCATGCCCACGATCATGAATTTTTCTACGGAGTGAATTTCGAGTTCAGCGTTAATTACAGTTATTGGGAGTCCAAGCGGTTTACCTCTGAAGTACGGCCGATCGTGGGAGTGCACTTACATCCGATCGACTTCATCTTCAACCCGATTGTAGACACCGACTACACGGGCGGTTTTGGGAACCTTGAATTCGTTCCGGCGACGCGGCTCGCCTACAACTTAAACGACAAGTGGGCGGTGGCCGTCGAGGAGTATGCCGATTTCGGGCAGTTACGCCACTTCCTTCCGGTAAACGACGAGTTTCATGAGGTTTGGGCGGTCCTGGATCACGACAACAAGTACGTGAATATAGAAACAGGCGTGGGCGTTGGTGTGACAGCCGGGGCGGACAAGTTGACCTTCAAGCTGATGTTGTCACGCGACCTGAACGCCCCCAAAGAGAACCCGCCGGTGCAACCAGGCGTTCAGAAGTGACCAGCCCGGCAAGAGCGACCCCCAGATAACGGTGTGCTGGACATTACGAGCGACAGCCCGGACCACCAGCCGCTGGTCGCCCACGTGATAAGCCTCCGGGCCAAATAACTGCTCCAACACCCAATTCAAGAATCGAACGAGGGAGGGCCTTGGCATGTCCCCGAGCGGATTGATCGAGTACAAAGACGCCAGTCCGGAAGTGCGCGCCGTTTATGACGACATCATGGCCACGCGGAAAACCGATTGGGTGAATAATTTCTGGAAGGCGCTGGCGCGGGACCCGGCCGCGCTGAAGCGGAAGTGGGAAGCGGCCAAGCAGGTGATGGCGCCCGGCGCGCTCGACGCGTTGACGAAAGAGATGATCTACCTGGCGGTCAGCGTGACGAATCAGTGCGGCTACTGCATCGCTTCGCACACGGCCGCGGCGCGGAAGAAGGGCATGTCCGAGGCGATGTTCCTGGAGTTGATGGCGGTGGTGGGCGCGGCGAACGAGAACAATCGGCTGGTGGCGGGGTTTCAGGTGGAGATCGACGAGCAATTCAAGTAGGGGCGGCGCTCACGCACAGCCATGAGTGGCAGCGCCACCGAAAAGACAATTCAACATCTGCACAGCCAAGAGTGGCTGTGCCACATGCTGCGCCTCATGCGGGGTTTTCCAGGTGGGCCAGGGCCCAGGCGGCGTGCTCGGCAATCAACGGGTCGGCGGAGGCGGCGAGTTCGCTCAGGCGCGCACGGATCCGCGAAAGTGCCGGAGCATCCGCAGGATTTCTCGCCGCAATGTTGCCAGCCGCCACACAGGCGTTGCGCACCAGGCCGCGCCATTTCGCCCTGCGAACCGGGCTGCCGGCGAATACCTCGCGGAACTCTTCTTCGCTAAGCGATAAGAGCCAGTCCAGTTCGGGCGCGAGCAGCTTCTCGCGGGGCTGAAATGCTGGGGCGGAAGTGACCGGCGCTTTGTGGTTCCACGGACAAACGTCCTGGCAGATATCGCAGCCGAACACCTGCCAGCCCAGGGGCGCGCGCAACTCCTCGGGAATGGCGTCGCGAAGTTCGATGGTGAGGTAGGAGATGCAGCGGCGCGCGTCCATGACGTAAGGTTCGATCAGGGCTTCGGTGGGACAGGCGTCCAGACAGAGGCGGCAATTTCCGCAGAGGTCTGCTGGCGCGGAGCCGTTGGCCTCGCTGGGGGGCGCCAGTTCGAGCGAAGTCAAAATCACGCCGAGGAAAAACCACGATCCCAATCTCTCGTTGATCAGGCAGGTGTTTTTCGCGAGCCAGCCCAAGCCGGCCTTTTGGGCCACCAGGCGCTCGGAAACGGGGCCCGTATCCACATAAGCCCGCGCGTGAAAAGGACCATCGAAGTAGCCACGCATGGCCGCCAGCAGCCCTTCCAGCTTCTCGCCGATGACGGCGTGATAGTCGTCGCCCCAGGCATAGCGCGAAATCCACGCCTGCGGCTCACGACTGCCAGCTTCAGCGACAGCCTGGGTGGAGGGAGGATTCTCGGTGTTGTAGTTCAGCGCGCAGACCACCACGCTCTTGGCGTCCGGAAGCACGCGCATGATGTCCAGGCGGCGGGGATCGTGAAGGTAGCGCATCTCGCCAGCATAGCCGCGCTCGAGCCACTGCTCTAAATTCCCACGATCGGCCAGCGCTTCCACCGGCACAACTCCGCAAAGGTCGAAGCCGAACTCGATGGCCTTCGCGACGATCCATCGAGTGTCCGCCGTGGCGCGCATGCGTTCATTCTGCCCCAAGAGGGACGAGCCAAGAAGGGAAAGCGAACGCAATTCGGCACAGGAGATCGTCCAGGCGAAGTGCGAATAATTCTATTGTTGATTATCTTGCTGTGCCGACGATTTCAATGCAGCAGGAATCAAAGTATCCACGAAGCGCTGCGCTTCCTTGGCGCGCGGGCCGCTGGATTGCGCGATTTGGGTGAACAGGGGCAAGACCTGGTCGCGGAGCGTGGCCGAATTTTGCGCGGTTAACGCGCGGCCATACTGCTTGACGGCGTCGGTGTAAGCGGCGTTGGCAGATGAGTTGGATTCGGCAGCGGCGAGAGTCTCCTCGATGTGCTTGCGCGCCTTGGGAATCACGCTATTCATGTAGTCGCGGGCATCGGTGGCCAGGGGCTCTGGCCCATCGGCGAGCGATTGGAACTTGGACTGCAAGTCCTGAAGTTCGTCGAGCGCGGCAGCGTCGCCCTGCTCCACCAGTTCGTCGAAGTGATTTTTGAGCCGCGTCATTTGCCACTGGCCGGCATCGGGCGCGGCCGGCGCGGACCCGCTATTTTTTCGCGCGCTGCCCAGAACCAACTGGGCGATCGCGGCATCGCGCATTTGGCGCGCTTCCTTTTGGTGCGCGCCTCCGGAGGCCAAGAGCTCATCGAGCATCTTTACCTGTTGCAAAAGATGGCCGGGCGCTGGGGAAGTGGAGGCGAAGAGAGCCGCGTTCCAAAGCTGCTGATCCCGGCGGCGTTCGGGAATCACCTGATCGACGTAATGGGCGGCATCCGGCCAGCGGGGACCGACCTCGGGCAAGCCAAGAATGTCGCGCAAGGATTTGTCGGCGTCGTCGAGATCGCCATCCCGCAGGTAGGAGGTAGCTTTGTCCCACAGCTCTTGCTCCTGCCGCGTGACGGGGATGGCGGGAGCGCCTCCAGCGGGCGTGACGGCGTCTGCGGCGGGAGTGGCGGGCGCGCTCGGCGCGAGTGGCGCCGAGGGTTGCGCCGCGTCAAGCGATTCGCGCGTTTCGGGTGTTTCGGGTGTTTCGGACGACTTGGGCGGCACGGCTGCCGGTATCTGCGTATTAGCCGTAACGTCTGGCGAGGCGGATGCCGGTAAGGCCGGCGCAGGAAGCTTGAGGTAGCGCGCCCAATCCGCAGGAATAGGCAGGGCCGAGATGTTGTAGCGGCGCACTCCGAGCGCAGCAAGCGCCACCACGGCCAGAATCGCGCAGATAGCTACAGCTTTACGCCCCGGATGGGAGTTCGGCTGCGCGGGCTTGGCAATGCTGGCGAAGAGCGGCCGCGGCCCGGGTTTGGCAATCGGCGCTGCGCTGGGAGGAAGGGCGACGGTAGGCGTCGGCTGAGAAGACTGAGGCACCGTCCGGGAAGGGATTTGTGCTTCCACCGCGGCTTGAGGGGTCTTTCCCATCAGGAAAGAGTTCAGGCTTTCGAGGTCTTTGAGCAGCTCCTCCATGGACTGGTAGCGCTCTTGGTCATTTTTGCGAAGAGATTTCAAAACGACTCTTTCGAGCGCAACGGGGCAGTCAGGAAGCAATTGCCGTAGCGCAATAGGCTCCTTCTGCAGAATGCTCAGGAGCAGCGCGCCATGGTTTTCACCGGCAAAAGGCCGCTGATAGGAAGCGAGTTCGTAGAGCACGACTCCGAGCGCCCAAATATCAGCGCGCGCGCCGGCGTTCTGGCCGCGAAGCTGTTCGGGAGACATGTAGGCGAGGGTGCCGAGCAGAGTTCCGGTCTGGGTTTGGGAAGAAGACGCCAGGCGGGCGATGCCGAAATCGACGACTTTGACGACTCCATCGCGCGTCACGACGATGTTGGCCGGCTTGACGTCGCGGTGGATCACGCCACGACGATGAGCGTAATCGAGAGCGCGGCAGGTTTGGAGCACGTAGCCGAGCCTTATCGCCAGGGGTAGCGCCGGCTTGCGGGCGATGATTTTCTCCAGGCTCTCGCCTTCCAGATACTCCATGGCAATGAAGGGAGTCCCGTCCGATTCCGCCAATTCATAGATCGTAACGATGTTGGGATGCTGCAGGCCGCCGGCGGCCCTGGCTTCGCGGTAGAAGCGCTCCAGCAGAGCGGGGTTCTCGGCAACTCCGGCGGTGATAGTTTTTACGGCGACAAGGCGGCCAATGAGGGGATCGTGTCCCTTGAAGACAACGCCCATGGCTCCGCGGCCGATCTCCTCCAGGATTTCGTATCGGCCAATCTGTTGTTTTTGGGTTTGCGGCATGACGGCAAAGCTCGCCTTAGGGTTAGTTTAACGGCGTGGCGGGCATCGTCCTGCGAGGCTCGAGAGGGAAGCGTAGCGGAGGCGTTAACCGTAATCAGTTGGAGTCGTTAGGGCCTAGAGACGCGGCGAGGCCTATTGAGGTGGATACCGCCTCTCCACGTCGATGGGTGGCTCCTTCCGGCGCTGGGCGATGGCGCCCTTCGCGGCCGGGCAGCGGCCTCGGCGCCGGGCGCCTTAGTATCGTTTGGAAATCCAGGCGCTAACGTAGTCGAAGAAGTTCTTCTCCGAATTGGAGTGCTGGCCGGGCGTGGTCTCGCAGCGCGTGCAGGGCGTGAAGCCGTGGGTGGCGCCCTCGATGACGATCATGTCCTTGTCCTTGGTAGTGGCGGCGTCGTATTCACGCTCCATGTCGCGGACGAAATAGTGCGCCCCCATGGCGGCGAAGAGCTCCGGGACGCGGATCGACCGCACCGCGCAGATGGTGGAGTTGTTGCTCGAGCAGTCGTCGATCCCAAAGAGGCTGTCGGTCGAGCGCACCGCGTTGGCGCTCAAGAAGGAACGGATGCTCAGCACTTTGGTGCCGCCGTCGAAGGTGCGGTGCAGGGGTTCGAGCTGCGGTTCGGCGACAAACACCGACTTGACGACCTGGGTCACGATCGACCCGTCGTTGCGCAAAAACTTTTCCGGCCGCGCGGTGCCGAAGATCTCCAGGATGTCGCTGTCGTAGTCGAATAGCGCCGCGGCAGCGCCCGGACCGGCGCCGGGGTTGCCTCCGCGGGGAATCACCAGGATATCGTCATCCGGATAGGGGTAGTCGCCGTGCTTCATTTTTTCGAGCTTGGCGAGGGATGAATCGATCAGCGCGTTCATGCGCTTGGCTTGGGCCGCATAGTAGCGCTTCTGGAAGTCGGCCGAGTAGTGCGAGTTGCCCTTGGGGTTGAAGCCGTTCTTGGGATCGAAGGGATCGAGATCGGAGTTCACATGCGGCGACGGCGGATTGGTCTCGTCGAGCACCGAGGGGTTAAGCCCACGCAGCACATTGACGGGATTGCCCGGATGCGCGTCGGCAAAGACGATTCCGTCGACAGGCGGGAGTCCGGCGAGTTCGTCGGTGCACTGCACGAGCTTGCCAGGGGCCTTGCAGAAGGCGGTGCCGTTCTCGGCGACGGCTTGGTAAAAGCTCGTAGTGGGCCCGCCACCGCTGTGCCCGAACAGCAGCACCTTAGTGATGCCGGGCTGCCCGCGCAGGAACTGCACGCCAGCCTTAACGTCGAGCGCCAAGTCTTCGAAGCGCACCAGCATCTCGTTGTTCGTAAAACGAGTGTTGATGCACAGGACCATGAAGCCACGACGGGAGAGTTCGGTGCAAGCCGGGTGGCGCAGGTAGTCCGCCGTGCGGTGGATGACCAGGACGCCGACGTGCGGGGCCGGTCCCGCGTCGGGCGTGTAGAGCGCGGCGTCGGCGCGGCCCAGCGGCAGAAATTTTGGGGAGCTCTGGCCGAAGACGGCCGCGGGCAAAAAACTCAGGATGAATGCGGCGATGATGGACAGACGTGGCACGGAGCACCTCTTCGAGGCAAAGGATTGAATTCGATTTTCAATTTTAAATACGGCGCACAAAACTACGTCCCATGTCCGCGGGCGTCAACCTCAAATCGTCGCCGATGGTATTGCCGGATCCAAGCAACGGCCTCTGGGCGGCCATACAGATTTTGTCCGCACGCGCCACTCGCTGCTACAATGCTGAGCCATGGCCGATTGGCGACAGATCCAAGCGCGTATCCGTAAGGCGAAAACGGGCACCGACGCGGCGGCAAAACTCGCAGAACTCTACGAGCGCACGCGCGATGCCATGGTGGCATTTGAATTGGCGCAGTGGCACGAGAAGGCCGGCGAGCATGCCGACGCGGCGCGTTGGTACACGGCTGCGGCGGAACGATTCCGCCGGTCGCAGTGGAAGACCAAGGCGGAGGCGGCTCTGGCGCGCCTGCGCTCGGGCGGGGCGCCCGTGGAATCAGCCGAGCAGAGCAAGGCCGAAGGCGTTCCCGAAGCGGAGGTCGCAGAGTCGGCGGAAGAGGCTGCGCCTGAACTTTCTCGTCCCACACCTCACGCTCGTCCCACACCCCAAGCTCGTCCCACATCGCAGGCTCGTCCCGCCGTCCAGGCGCGGGCCGCTCGCGCATCCGAAGCGCAGGAACGCGTAAGCGAGGCGGAGGCCGCGGGCGAGACGAGCGAAGGCGAGCCTAAGCAGTTCGAAGACTTAAAGGATCGGGCTGAAGAGACAGCGGGTTCGGAAGCGGCGCCTGCGACAACAGCGGCGCCTGCCTCCGCGGAAACGGCCGGGCCGGCGCGGGGGAAGCCGCGGCGGCGCGGAAGGCGGGGCGGCCGAAACCGGCGCCGTGGGCCTGCGACGGCTCCTGGAGCCGCGCCCGCGCCATCGCGAGCGCCAATGGCTCGGCCTGCACCACGGCAGGAGGAAGTTGCACCCGCCCAACCTGTGGTGGCAGCGACACCTCCCGAAGAACCGCTCGGGCCGGCGAGCATCGCACCGGCGGTAGCTTGGCGAGAGCGAAGCCGTGCCGGCGAGCCGGCACTGGCCTCCCGCATGGCGCAACTCGAGTCACAGGTTCGGCGCCTGCTGGCATGTCCTCCGGTTCAATTGGACCTGGCCGAAACAGCGCCGGCGGGGCCCGGGGTACTGTTGCTTTCCGATTCGGATCAGGTGACGCACTATTACATTGAGTCTTGCCAAACGCTGCGAATCGCCATAGCCAACCTGACGCGCGGAGGACGAGGAGCCAAGGATAATCCGAGGCTTCGCGAGCGACTGGGAGAAAATCTGGGAATAGCCGAGTCTCGCGTGTCGAGTTACCTCAAGGAGCATTGCGCCGTGCGCTGGCTGCAACTCGACGAAGGTGCGAGCCATCTGGCGCACTTCGCCATCGCGGTGCTGCGGCCCGTGGTGAATGAGTGAGAACCGGGAGAAAACCTTCCAACTCGCGTTGGCTCTGACACTTATCGGTTAACACCTGCCGGCGGGAAGCCCCTATTCAAGTCCCCCCGTTGGCCATCCACACGGCGCCATTCGACCCGCTTTTTTCACCCTTGAACGCATCCGGGTAGACGCTTTCCGTCCACAACGGCGAAACTGAATGAGGACAAGGCACTTCGGGCGCCGGCAGGGGCGCTGCCTTGCAGGGTTGGTATGGGACTATCAGTAGTGCATCTTCTTTCACATATTCGGAATTCATTTGTAGAGCCGGAAAGCGAGGCGATTCATGCCTAGAAAAGCAGGCGCAAGTTCGCGTGCATGGAAACTGGTGGACCTGGCGATGAGCAAGACCGCCGGGGTAGCGTTCGACACGCTGCAATTTTTCAACAAGTTCAATCCGAACCCTTCGTTCACGCCGAAGTGGTCCGAAAAGCCTTTGCTGAAGTCGTGGGAAAAGACCAAGCCCACGCTGGGCTTCCCGCGGCAAACCGATTCGCTGTGCCCCGGTTGCGTGAAAGAGGCCCGCGAGTCGATCTTCAGCGGACAAAAAGACTGGCAAGATTTGATGTACGAAAAGGTGGGGGAGATCAAGGCGCAGATCATCGAGCGCGATGGGCAGATCTGGATGGTGAAGGAATGCCCGGTCCATGGCACTTACGAAGACCTGATGGCCATCGATTCGCGATTCCTGGCCTGGATCGAAAAGAACTTCCCCGGCCGCGATATTCCCGCGCACAACGACGAGGGGCTGCACAAGCACGGATCGAGCACGGTCCGGTACGGCCGCGGAGCGGTGCTGACCGTGGACCTCACCAATCGTTGCAACATGATGTGCGATCCCTGCTTCATGGACGCGAACCAGGTAGGCTACGTTCATGAGCTGGGCTGGGAAGAGATTCAGGAAGTGCTGGACAACGCCGTAAAGATCAAGCCGCGGCGCCAGCTTTCCGTGCAATTCTCCGGCGGCGAGCCGACCATGCATCCGTATTTTCTGGATGCCATCCGCTACGCTCGAAAGCTGGGGTACAACAGCGTGCAGGCGGCCACCAACGGCATCGAGTTCGCCAAGAGCAAGGACTTTTGCAAGAAGGCTTTCGAAGCAGGATTGCGCTATGCCTACTTGCAGTTCGACGGCATCGGCAACGACGCCAACAGCCACCGGCAGGTGGGCAATCTGTTCGACGTAAAGCTGCGGGCCATCGAGAACATGCACGAGGCGGGGATCGAGATCATTCTGGTGGTGACCATCGTCAACAACGTCAACAACGATCAGGTTGGCGCGGTGGTGAAATTCGCGATGGAAAACCCCCGCAAGATCTCCTTCGTGGCTTTCCAGCCCGTTTCCTTTACCGGGCGCGACGAAGACATTACTCCGGAACGCCGTTTGCGGCAGCGCTATACGCTCTCGCACCTGGCGAACGACGTGAGCAACCAGGTGGGCAGGGTCGAGCCAACGCGCGACTGGTTCCCGATCTCATTGATCAGCGCGTTCTCGGCTTTTGCGGATTTGGCGCACGGGCCGGAATCGCAGTGGGGCACCGTAAGCTGCGGCTGCCACCCGAACTGCGGCGTGGGCACCGCTCTCATGATCAACAAGCAAACCAAAGAGTGGGCGCCCGTGCCTCGCTTCCTGAACGTGCCTCAGTTAGTGGAGGACGTCAAGAAGATCACCGATGCAGCGCGCGGCAAGACTTTTTCCAACATCATGATGGGGCTGGCCCTGCTCAAGAGCTATCGCCCCTTTGAAGCTCCGCCGAGCCTGGCCCTGGTGGACCTGTGGCGGAAGTTCGATAAGTCCTGGGGTTTGACGCCCAATCACGTGAAGAAATACGGAAATTCGGGACCCGACCGCACCTTCGAAGATACGAAGAAACGGCGCGAAGAGGACCCCTGGAATTTCCTGTTCATCGCGGGAATGTGGTTCCAGGACCTTTTCAACTACGACTTCCGGCGCACCGAGATGTGCATCATTCCCTACGCCACGCAACAGGGAGAGATCTCCTTCTGCGCGTATAACACCGGCATCGGCTGGCGCAAGATCATCGAGAACATGTACAAGAACGCGACCGTGGCGCAGTGGTACCGCACCCATGGCAAGCACGAGATCTATGCCAAGGGCCGCCCCGTGGACCTGCAAACCTACGAACACTCCCTGAAGATCGACGAAGAGGATGCGGCGCGGGTTCGTCCCAAGGAGCACGATATTCCGATGACCGCGGCGGAGGAGAACAAGATGCGCCGCCGCAAGGCTCTCGAAGAGGCCGCTAAGGTCAGGGCCATCTACGAGGAGATGGTGCTCAAGAAGCCGCAACCGACGGTGGTGCAGATCGGTTCGGTGCAACAGATCAAAACGGCCACCGGCCCAGCCCTCACCAGCATCGCGAATGCCGGCGCGAAGCATGCGGTCAATGAAACCGAGGAGGTCGCGGCTCCGGCCGGCGACTAAGCCTCCAGCAAATCGGGTAGTGCGCCACGGCCCCCGCCTCTTGGGGGCCGTGGCATTTTGGGACAGTAATCCCTTTGGAATTTGTGGCCGCTGCAGCGCCCTCCGGACTTGCCCCATGCGCGCATCTATTCCTACAATGAAGATTGAAAAAGGAGCGGGAAGCCAACATGCCCATTTACGAATACCTCTGCGACAATTGCGGCGCGCGATACGAGCGGATCGTGATGTCCAAGGCGACAAAGATCGCCTGCCCCAAGTGCGAGAGCGGGCAGCACACCTTGCAGCTTTCCGTCTTTAGCGCGCCCGCAAAAGGAAGCTCGGCGGAATCCTCCGCGAGCGGCGGCTTGCCCGCAGGACCGTGCTGCGGGATGGGCGGCTGCGGCTGCAACTAGCGCGCCGCGTTCGCAGGCCCTGGCTGCGCGGGATTTTTCTCGACCGATGCAAAGCAAATATTCGCAACGATTGCGCTTAGGCGGTGGTGTATGCGTCGCATTGGCATTCTAACCGGCGGGGGCGATGTGCCCGGGCTGAACGCCGTGATCAAGAGCGTGGTCTACCAAACCACGGACATGGATCTGGAGGTTATCGGCATTCGCAGGGGGTGGGAAGGGCTGACGCATCTGCAGATGGGAACTCAGTTCGATGCGGAATATGTCCGGCCCCTGGACCGCAACAACACGCGGGGCATCGATCGCACCGGCGGAACGATCCTGCATACCTCGCGCACCAATCCAGCGAAGATGCGCCGCGCCGCGCTGCCGGCACACTTGAGCAAGGAAAAAGCCGAGGCGCTGCGCGTGAAGGAGGACATTTACGACCTGACCCCGGTTGTCCTGGACAACATCGGCTACCTGGGCCTGGATTATCTGATCGCGATCGGCGGCGACGACACGCTGAGCTTCGCCAAACGGCTGGACACCGAGGGAGTGCGCGTGATCGGCATTCCTAAGACCATGGACAACGACGTCCAGGGCACCGAGTATTGCATCGGCTTTTCCACGGCCATCAGCCGCGCCAAAGAAGCCATCACGCGCCAGCGCACCACGCTGGGATCGCACGAGCGCATCGGCATTTTCCGCATCTTCGGGCGGGATTCGGGCTTCACGGCGCTGTACACGGCCTACGTCACCGCCGGACGCTGCGTCATACCCGAGATCCAATTCGAGCTGGACCATCTGATCGAAATCCTGATGGAGGACAAGCGCAATAATCCCAGCCGGTACGCGTTCGTGATCGCCTCCGAGGGCGCGGTCTGGCGCGGGCGCGAGGTGGCGGAATATGGCGAGGCCGACGCCTACGGGCACAGGAAAAAAGTGGATATCGGCCACGCGCTGGGCGAGGAACTTCACAAGCGCAAAGGCGAAGAGACCATGGTCAGCGATCTCACATACGAGCTGCGCAGCGGCGATCCAGACGCTTTGGATCAGATTGTAGCCATCACCTTCGCCAACGTCGCCGTGGATTTAATCCGCGAAGGCATTCACGGCCGGCTTACCGCCGTGCGCGACGGGAAATATACGCACGCGCCGCTCCCGGAGCCCAAGCTGGGCGCCCGCAGAATCGATGTCCCCAAGATGTACAACGTCACGCGCTACCGCCCGCACTATGCCGGCAGGCTGGGCTCGCCGCTTTTGCTCTCCGCGGTCGAAAGCTGAGCTCGATCGTTTGCCCCGGCGCATGCCGTAGTTTTCACTTCAAGCGATTTGCAACGTCCGCGCGAACCATCGCCGGCCGGCACCTGTACGACAAGCCAGTTACCGCTTTCGGCAATTCAAGAACATATACGGCCTTGGATGCCCGTCCTGGCTTCATACAATAGACCCAACACGGGCAGCTAGAATGAATGGAGTGAAAGTCATGGCCGAAGCCACTTACGCGGTAAGGCGTGCCAATCCACGCTTCTCCTTCTTCGCGGATGCCGAAGCGACCCTGCGCGACGGAACTTCCGTTTCCGCCCAAGTCTCCGAGTTGAGCGTGGGCGGCTGCTATATCGATACGCTCGAGCCGATTCCCATCGGAACGGAGCTGCGATTGCGCATCAGCCACGGAATCAACACCTGCGAACTTCCTGGCAAAGTGATCTACATGCACTCGGGATATGGCATGGGCATTTTTGGCGTGGGTGTGGTGTTTGGAGAGATGGCCGCAAAGCAGCACTCCGCAATCCAGTCCTGGCTGCGCGAACTTGGCGGCAAGCCGGCGCCCAGCAGGCCGAACTAGGCAGCGCGACGTTCGGGTTTTCGCATTCAGATGACCGCGGTTTGTTCCGAAACAGTGCAGTGGCATTCCTTGCTTCGAAGGGGAGAATGCTCTGTTTTATCCATGCTGTTCTGGGTGGCGCAGCACGTAGTACCTTCGTACCATCACTTCGGTTTTGCGGAGCGCAACTAAATTTTCGCCGGCGTGTTTTGTGGGATGAGCCGGGCGAGAGATCGCAGCGCCCGAAACGGTCCGGCGTTAACCAGCGGGCCGCAACAGGACAATTGAACCGGAGCCGCGCGATGCGCGGGCTCCCCCAAGGAGAATTCACATGAATTCGCGGACTACTCGTGTGCGCGTGGGGCTGCTGGCGATAATTCCCCTGCTGCTGGTGGGCTGCAGCGGCAATAATTCCTCGTCGTCCACTACACCTTCGTCTTCCTCTTCCAGCCAAATGACGACGATGATCAGCGATAGTCCCACGAACGACTGGGCCGAAATCGGTGTCAGGGTTCTGAGCATCGCGCTCAAGCCTCAAGGCGGCGGAACGCCCGTGGTGGTGTACAACCCCAACCCGGCGGCCATGATCAATTTGATCGAGCTCGATCAGATCGCCGAAATCCTGAATAGCGTCAGCGTGCCGCCCGGCACCTACACGGCGGCCACCCTCACGCTCAGCGCCAATCCCGGTGACGTGGCCCTCACCGCATCGTCGGAGCCCGATCCCGGATTCGCCGGCACCCCAGGAGAAATCGTCCCGTCCGCCCAGATACAAATTATGGGTGCGACGGGCAGCGTCGGCAGCCTCACCGTGCCGTTGAACGTGACTTTCGTTTCTCCCGTGACGGTAACGGCCAATCAAAACAGCCAGATCGATTTTGATTTCGATCTGTCCAACCCGGCGTTCATTGTCGCGCATCCTCCGGTGGGCGGCGGCATGACGCTGTGGGCCGTGAATTTCACTCCCGCTTTGCGGCATCACCCCATTTTCGACGTGACGCGGCTGGTGTTGCGCGACTTGTACGGCAGCTTCGTATCCGCAAACTCCGTGAACAACGTGGATACCTCGATCACGATTACCAGAGTGTTCCCCGTGGAACCGCCGGTGAATCCGGAGCAGGAGATGTCCTCATCCCAAAATCTGACCATTTTTGCCGACGCCAGCAACGGAACGCTCTTCTATGACATGGACGCCGGGACGAGGAGCACGATCACGAACTTCAACAGCGTGGCCGGCAGCCTCACTGGGAAACTCCTGCGCATCGCGGCACGCTATCAGTCCGATGGCAGCCTGATCGCCGTGCGCATCTGGACCAGCAGCTCGTTCAACACTGTCTGGCTAAGTCCGGAAGGTCACGTGCGCCACGTGCTCATCTCGTCCTCCGCCCTGGTGGTGGACAATGAGGACGGCCAGCCCGTTACGGTGGACGTCAACGGAAGCACGCAGTTTTTCTACCGCGCGCCCGCAAATCCGGCGATGGACGCTACGCCGATCTGCACGGGCGTGGCTTGCCTGAACGACCTGGTGCGCGGCTTCAAAGTCCACATAACCGCCAATCCCCTGCAAAGTCCGCTGGTCGCTCAAACGGTGGATATCGAGATCGCGCGATTTGAAGGCGCGATCTCTTCGCCCAACTCGGCCAATTTCACCTACACGCGCGACTTTGTAACCGCCGGAGACGACTACACCAAGCAGATGATCTATATCTCCAATCAAACGACCAACGGCAACGATCCGCTGAATGGGGCAAAGATCACCGGCTACAAGTGGTGGAACTTCGCTTTCCCGACGCTTGTGGATAGCAACGCTACGCTGGGTGATAATCCCATTCCGGACTTCATCGGGGCAACGGACGGCTCGGCTACCTTCGGTGGCACTGTAGGCCCCGTGCCGGTGTTCGGAGCCACGTTCGCGACGTGGAACGATCCGGCAAATCCGGCCGGCTGGGCCGCGCCGTGGACCATCCTTGAACCAGGGCCGGCGCCCTTGGCCAGCGTGGCCACCGGCTGGATCACAAGTGGCGCGACCACAGGCGGCAGTTTCACGATCGCGGCGACTGGCGGCACGAACCATATCCTGGTTGACGCCAACATCGTCTCGGGTTCAGCCACGCTGGTCTATCAGGTGGACCGCACGAACGGCATCATCACCATCAGCCCGGTCAACCTGGCGACGCAGGCCGGGTTGAATACGGTGCAAGCCAACGTAACCCCCGGGACCCCGGTCAAGGTGTTTGGCGTGCCGCAAACCGACGGCAGCATCAAGGCCTATGTGTTCTTCTACTTCACCGGCACGATGCCGACGTCCTGAAGACACCCTCGCTCTAACGAGGCGCAACGGGCCGCGTGCAGCTTCATCCGCGCGCGGCCCGCTTTTTTTCTCCCGAAAATGGTCAGGAGTCGCTGCGATCGCCGTGCGCTTTGGCCCGCGCGGCGAGAAGCTTATCGACGTCGGCAGCGGAGAGCTCGGCCTGCCTGCCGAGAAGCTGGGTGACCAGTGAGACGTGAGCGAAATGCTCCACGGTTTCCATGCGGAAAAAAGCGGTAAGCAAGTCCGGACCGTAGGTAACCACGCCATGATTGGCCAGCAGAATGGCGTCGTAGCTCCGCAGCAGCGGCTCGATGGAATCGCACAACTCGGTGGTGCCGGGGGTTCCGTAACGAGCCAGGGGGACGCAGCCCAGCGCAAACACGGCTTCGCTGAGAATGGGCTTGTCGAGCGGCATGCCGGCGGCGGCGAAGCCGGTCGCGATGGGCGGATGGGCGTGGCAGACGGCGCGAACGTCGCGGCGCAAGCTGTAGATGAGCAGATGCATGGCCAGCTCACTGGAAGGGGGACGGGTGCCGCAAAGCGTCCGGCCCTGCATATCGGTGACGACCAGATCGTCGGCGGTCATCAAGCCCTTGCTGACGCCGGTAGGAGTGGTCAAGACATGCGAGGCATCCAGGCGCACCGAGATATTCCCGTCGCTCGCTGGCGCGAAATGGCGCGCATGAATCCAGCGGCCGGCGGTGCAGATGTCCCGGCGGTGCGTGTCCTCGGACTTGCTATTACCAGGAGCGATGGCTTCGGAAAGCATCGGCCCTCGCGTTTTTTTACCAGCGATCAACTCTTCGGTTTCAGGCCTCGCGGGCATTCCCCGCATCGCGAGCTTGGGCTACGGCGCCGCTCGCCGGGGCACGTTCTTATGCGACTCGCCGCCAATGTTCGGCAGTTTTGTTGCAGGCGGCACACGTTAAGATGCCCAGGACGCCTGCTTCCCGAATCTTCCTCGAGGCTTGACGCCGCGCGGGTCGTCCTCGACCTTGTCCCAGCCGCCCGCCTGCGCTTGGGTCAGGCATAGATACCGCGCAGTTTCAGCACGAAGGCGACGCGATCGATGGCCAGCATATATGCGGCGATGCGGTTATTCACGCCATGCCCCTCCGAGTAGCGTACCACTTCGTCGAAGCTGTGCTCCATGACATCTTTCAGCCGCTCGTTGACCACACTTTCCCGCCAGAAGAAACCCTTGGCGGTCCTGCACCCACTCGAAATAGCTGACCGTGACGCCACCGGCATTGGCCAGGATATCGGGAATGACGAAAATACCTTTGCGTCCAGCACCTCGTCCGCGTAGGCGGTGGTGGGCCCGTTGGCGCCTTCGCAGAGAATACTCGTTTGCAGGCGACCCGCATTCTCGCTGGTGATTTGATTCTCGACGGCGGCGGGCAGGACGATATCGCATGGCTGGAACAGGATCTCCCGGGCGGGCATGCGCTCTCCACCTCCGGGAAAATCGGGCAGCGGCTTATGCTGGCGCAAAACCCAGTCTTCCACCGCGGGAACATCGAAGCCCTTCTCGTTGTACAGTCCGCCGTGGATGTCGGCGAGGCCAACAATTTTGTAACCGGCGGCGTGCATGAGCGAGGCCGCGGCGGAGCCCACATTACCGAATCCTTGCACGATGACGCGAGTTTCGGCGCGGCGCCTGCCGAATTTGGTTACCGCTTTGTCGCATGCGATCAGGAGGCCGCGGCCGGTGGCGGCGTGGCGTCCCTGAGAGCCGCCCATCTCGATGGGCTTGCCGGTGACGACGGCAGTCGTGGTGCGGCGGACGTGCATGGAGTAGGTGTCCATGATCCAGGCCATGGTCTGCTCGTTGGTGCCGAGATCGGGCGCGGGAACGTCGCGCTCGGGCCCAAACCAATCGCTCAGTTCGGCGGTATAGCGGCGCGTGATGCGTTCGAGTTCGCCGCGGGAAAGCTTCTCCGGGTCGCAAATGATGCCGCCCTTGGCGCCGCCAAAGGGGATATTCACGACCGCGCATTTCCAGGTCATCTCGCTGGCCAGAGCGCGGATTTCGTCCAGGGTCACATTGGGCGCGAAACGGACGCCGCCTTTGCACGGCCCGCGCACCAGCGAATGCTGCACGCGATAACCGATGAAAACTTCCAGCCGCCCGTTATCCAGCGTGACGGGAATGTAGACCGTGATCTCCTTGTTGGGATAGCGCATGAAGCGGTAGACGCCCTCTTCGAGACCGAGCTTTTTGGCGGCGATTTCAAAGCGCGCCTCGGCCGAAGCGTAGACATTCATTTCATCGTGGGGCGACAGGACGGATGTGGACATTGGCCGCTTCTCCTCGGTCACAAATAGGATTCGCCAGCTTCTCCGGGAGTTTCCGCGCCAGAGAAATCCTGTAGAGATAAAGCCCTTGGCCGCCAGCCCGCGGAACAGCGGAGTATATCATTCCCCGCGCAAAATCGAAGCCGCGCAGGAAGCCCCGATAGTGGATCAGCTTGAATTTTAACCTCTTGTTCACGATCAAGATAATTCAGACTGACCGCCAGTCGAAGGCCTTATCGCGCCGGCGCAACGAGCGCCCCTGATTTCCGCAACCGGACCGAAAACGCCGCGAGCAAACCTGATTATTGGATAAATCTCTTGAGCAGAAAGGAGGCCAGCCGCCGGGAGTCGTGGCGCACCACGCCGTGAACCTCGAGGAGATTGTCGAAGACGCATTGCAATCCGGCTCGCCGCAGCTCAGCGGGATCCGCCAAGACCGGCTCGGAGCCCTTGGACTTGTAGCGCCGCAGAACGTCCGCAGCGAGAGGCTCATTGTTAATCACCACGCAATCGATCACCTTCCCGGTGGTGTGTTGATGAATGGCGCGCACGTGATCGGCCAGGGTGTAACCGAGCGTCTCGCCCGGCTGGGTCATGAGGTTGGCGATGTAGACGCGCGTGGCGCGGGACTTTTCGATGGCTTCAGCCACGCCCGAAACCAGGAGATTGGGAATGATGCTGGTGAAAAGCGATCCGGGGCCGAGGAGTATCAGGTCGGCCGCGGCGATAGCCTCCAGGACGTCCGGCAGGGGCTTCACCTTGCGCGGAACCAGGCGCACGCGGCGAATGGGCGTGCGCGTCGCGCCAATTCGAGTCTCGCCGGCGATCACTTTGCCGTTTTCGAGCGCGGCTTCGAGCGAGACCAGTTGATTGGTGGAGGGAAAGATGCGCCCGCGAATGGCCAGTACTTCGCCGCTCACGGCCACCGCGCGGGTGAAATCGCCCGTAATGTTGCTCAGCGCGGTAAGAAATAGATTGCCAAAACTATGGCCGCGCAGACCGCGGCCGGCGTGGAAACGATACTGAAACAGCCGGCTCAGCAGGGCCTCGTCCTCGGAGAGCGCCACCATGCAATTGCGCAAGTCGCCGGGAGGAAGGACGCTGTACTCGCGGCGCAGGCGGCCGGAACTGCCGCCGTCATCGGTAACCGTCACCACGGCGACGAGATCGGAAATCGGATGATGGGAATTGGGCCGCTGCCGCGGAGCGACGTGGCTTTTCAGGCCGCGCAACAACATGGAAAGGCCAGTACCTCCGCCGATGGCCACAATGCGCACAGGACGGGCGCGCCGAAGCGATGGACGATGCACGTGCGGGAACCCGTCAGACGCCAGAGCCGTCGCGATCGGGGTAAAGAAGTTCCGTAAACCTGGGATCTTCCTGGAGGAAGGCGAAGTCTTCGTCATTGCGCGCGTGATAACGATTCTCCGGCCGAAGCTGTATGGCCAGCTTCAGGTTTTCCATCGCCGACTCGGCTTCCCCTGTAAGGCAATCAAGAGCCGCCATAGCATAGATGACGTAATCGGCTTTGGGGGCCAACTTGCGGGCGCGCGCAAGGTGTTCGCGAGCTTCGTCCCAACGCCCCATGTTCATCATGGCCACACCCTGCTGGTAGTGTTCCTCGGGAGTGCGCGGCGTGACGGGCTCGGAACGCTGCATCCGTTGCTCGATAATGCGGAGATGGACGCGAGCGCGATCGGCGAGGTCCTTTCCCGGTCCGGCAATCACTTTTTCGAACTCGGGCTTGGCCTTGGCGTATTTTTGCTGCTGGAAATGCTGTACGGCCTCTTCGAAGACTCGCAGCTGCTGCTCGGTCTCTGCGTCGATGAGGGGCCGGAGCGCTTCCTTGGCTTTTGGTTCAGCTAAACTCTTTTTTTTCAGGAAGGTAAGCCGGCTTGGGGCGCTCACTCGCCTCGTTCTCTTCTGCTTTTTTTTCTTTTCAGAACGGCGCATTTTGTGCACAACTATTAGCACAGCAGGCACAGCGCGTCAATCCGTCTGCGGCCGCCGCCAGGTAGGCACTGGAAATAACAGAAAAGAAGGAGCTTAGATCAACCGCAGCAAGCGGCCGGCAAAGGAGTTAACTGGTTGACGGGCAATGGCCTGTATGGATTCGCCGGAGGTGTGACACCGCTGGCACCTGTTTCCAATTGGCTACGCCGATATGGCTCAACGCTTTGGGCTCCGGTCCCGCTATGCTATAAATACACTCCCGGTTCGCCGGGTTACTGTGCCTTTCATCAACTTTCCCGCACGCGAAATCAATTGCAAGCTCGTCTATTACGGTCCCGGCTTAGGCGGGAAAACGGCGAATTTGCAATGGATCTACGACAACACGGGCGCGGGTTTAAAAGGGAAGATGATTTCGCTGGCCACGGAAACGGACCGAACGCTTTTTTTCGACTTTCTACCGCTGGACCTGGGCACGGTGCGAGGATTCAAGACGCGTTTGCACCTGTATACCGTTCCCGGGCAGGTGTTCTACGAGGCCAGCCGTAAACTGATCTTGAAGGGCGCGGATGGAGTGGTCTTCGTCGCCGATTCGCAGGAAGAGCGGCTGGACGCGAATCTGGAAACGCTGGAGAACCTGAGGGAGCACCTCAAAGAGCACAAGCTGGAGTTCGGCACGATTCCTTACGTGCTGCAACTCAACAAGCGCGATCTCCCCAACGTCATGACGCAGGAAGATCTGTGCAAAAACCTGCGGGTCAAAGGCGAGCCCGTCGTGGAAGCCGTGGCGGTGGAGGGCAGAGGCGTGTTCGAGACGCTGCGCGAAGTGGCCAAGCTGGTGCTGGCGAGAGTTGAAGAAGGGCGCGTGAGCGAATCGATGGTTTTCGTCTTTGCCCGCGCGAGAATATCCTGTTGCCGCTTCGTTCGCTTCTCTGAGCTCAAACGCTTTTTTTCTCCCTCCCATTTTAATTTCAACTAAGTGACGGATGAAGGCGCTCGATCTGCATCGCTGGGACGTGACTCCGGCGGAAGCCCGGGATATACAACTGCGCCTGCGTGAGCGCATGGAGGGGCAGGATCGCATCGGCGAGGTCCGCCATGTGGCGGGCGCGGACATTGCGCTGGAGCTGGCTGGGCGCGGTTCGTGGCGCACGGGCGAAGGGCGCGCGATTGCCGGGATAATCGTCTATCGCTTTCCCGAGATGGAAGAAGTCGAGCGCGCCAGTTCCATCCAGTCCTTGCGATTTCCTTATGTTCCGGGCCTGCTCAGCTTTCGCGAAATCCCCGCGCTGCTGGCAGCCTTCGAGTTGCTGCGCACCTCGCCCGACCTGATTTTTTGCGACGGCCAGGGATATGCGCACCCGCGGCGCTTTGGCCTGGCCTCGCACCTGGGCGTGGTGCTGGACGTGCCGACGATCGGGGTCGCCAAGTCGATTCTCATCGGCGAATGCAAAGAGCCGGGACGGCGCGCCGGCAGCACGGCGCCTCTGATCGATGCCGCGACAGGCGAGCAGGTTGGGGCGGCGGTCCGCACCGCAACCGGGGTGAAGCCGGTATACGTCTCGACAGGCAATCGCATTTCTCTCGCCCGAGCGATCGAATGCACCATGGCTGTCGCCGACGGGTTTCGCATTCCGCGGCCAACGCGCGAGGCGGACCATTTCGTCAACGAGATTCGCCGCAAGCGCAGGGCGCAGGCGGCAACCGCCGGCGGCGCGGGTGAGCCGGGGTAAGCCGAACGTCAGGCTTCCGACGTGGGACCGACACTATTTGTAATGGGGACCTTTAATTCGGCCGCAAATAAAAAGGGAGGTGAAAACCGAAGGTCTTCACCTCCCGGGGTGGGTGGGGTGTTGCTGAGTAAACTCTGCGAACCGCGTATCCGAAAGCCCTACCACCGTGCGGTCCGTCGATAGGCGCCCGGCCGATTTACGCGCCGCGCCACTTACGCGTGCGGAAATATCACCGCGGGGCTGGACGTGTCAAGCGAATTCTACGACAAGCTATAAGACCAAGCGGTAAGCGCGCCCGCGCGATGCCATCAGGGCTGCGCAAAGGGCGTCGACTCGCGCTGAGCTAGCACGCGCCGCGCATTTTCGTAAAGAGCGCGAGCTTGCGGAAGCGTCTCGATGGCCTTCTCCACTTGCGGGTCATCCTGGAGGTCCACCTGGTCGCCCGCGGGCAAGCCGAAGACAGAGACGAAGACTTCTTTCTTGATCTCGCGCTTGATCCAATCGAGATTGGCGCTTAGATCGGCATCGGTGTAACTGATGTTCTGCTTCTGCAGGAAGGCGCGAAAAGCCGCAAGAACAGAGTCGTTCACCTCAAAATTCTTGGTGATCTGAGGCTTGGTGCCCAGGAAATAGGTGGTGAAATCACCGACGCTGCCTTCGTACGGAAAGAAGACTTCGTGGCGAAGCAATAGCTCCTGAAAGTCATTGGCCTTGGGCACGGAAACGACGACGTCCGGGGTAATGCCGTCGCCACCGAAAACTTGCCTGCCGCTATCGGTCAATTTCACTTCGGTCGGCTTGGGATTCTTGTGGTTGTAAAGGTAATCGTAAAGGGAGATATCCTTGTAGTCGCGCTGAATGAGGCGCCCGCTGGGCGTGTAGTAACGCGCGGTGGTCAGCGCCAGGCCGGTGTTTTCGCTGAGCGGCGTCACCGACTGCACCAGGCCCTTGCCGAAGGTTTGCTCGCCGACGACCAGCCCGCGGTCGTGGTCTTGAATCGCGCCAGAGAGAATTTCGGAAGCCGACGCGGACCCGCCGTTTACCACCACCACCAGAGGCACCTGAACCCCGCGGTTCCCGTGAACGGCATAGTAGCGGCGTTCCTGCGACGCGCGGCCATGATGCGAAACGATGAGCTGGTTCTTATCGAGGAACATGTCCGCGACGGAAACGGCCTTATCCAACAGGCCGCCGGGATTGCCGCGGAGGTCCAAAACCAGGCCATCGAGCTTGGCCACGTCCAATTGTTTGAGGGCGGCGGCCATATCGCTATCGGTCTCTTCACTTTCGAAGCCGGTGAGCCGAATGTATCCGATGCCGGGCCGCACCATGAACGAAACGTCCACGGCATGGCGCGGGATCTCGTCGCGCGTAACGGCGAAGGTCACAGGAGCGGACTCGCCTTGGCGAACCATGGCCACGTGGACGGTGGTTCCCTTGGGCCCTTTGAGCAGATCGGCGACCTCCGAGGTGGTCAGGCCTTCGGCGGACTTTCCGTCAATGGAATTGATGATATCGCCGGGGCGAATACCGGCTTTCCAAGCCGGGGAGTCGGGCATGGGCGCAAGGACCACCGTATAGTTTTCGCGCACGCCAATGGTCATTCCGACGCCGTAGTATTTGCCGCGCTGGCCTTCGCGGATGAGCGCGTACTGGCGAGGATCGAAGAACGTGGAGTGCGGGTCGAGCACACGCAACATCCCCGGAATGGCGCCCTCATAAAGGGCCCGGTCCGTATCGACGGGGATGGCATAGTTCTGCTGAATGAGAGAGAGCACATTGGTGAAATTCTTGATGTGGTCCTGCAGATCGGAGGTGTCGGCGGGTGTGGCGCGGAGCGAAGGGCCGTACAGAACGCCAAGCACCGCCGAGAAAGAGAGGACCGCGAGAATTAATAAAGCCCGATTTCGCTTAGGTTTCATTTTGCTCTCACATTCAGCCCGCACGGTTGGTTACGTAAGCGCGGACACGACAGCCTAGCGGCTGCCAAATCGAGGCGAATAGCAACCTCAGGGTAACACGGCGGTTAGAGGGAGTGCCAGTGCAGAATTTTGGATCGCCGCGTGCGGAATTTTGGATCGCCGGGCAACCAAGTTCGGCCACCGATCGGGTAGGGCGGCCGCTAGGCGATGAAGGCCAAAAGAGTGAATGTCAAAACCGTCAGCAGAACTCCGAGGCTGGCTACGCTCAAGGCTCGGCCGCGTCCCAACAGAGAATCGCGAGTCTCGGCATTCATGCACAGGATTGCCGCGGCCAAGGCCACAATCGCCCAAGGCACCGCGGCAGAGAACGCCGGGAACATCGGTATGGGGAAACGGGGAAGTTTGGCCGCCATCAGCAGCAGCCCTGCGGGCGGCCGGATCCAGCGTGGAAAGAGCCGAACGATGGGCACCAGGAACGCCGAAACCAGCAGCGAGCGGATCACCCAGCGCTTGATCCTCTCCTTCAACGCGGGCCGCCACTCCGGCCAGGCGAAGTAATCCCAGGTGAGCAAAGCGAGGGCCAGGGCTGCCCAGCCGTATAGAGAAGCTCTGCCGTCGATCCAAAGCCAAGCGGCTATGGCCGAGGCCTTTAGGCTGAAGGCCAAGCTCGACCCGCGATTTGAGGCGCCGGAATGCGCCAGGGCGGAAGCCGGTAAAAACATAGACGCGAGCGAATTGCACGCAGCGGCAATCAGCAGCGTGGCCAGGCTCGTCAACTGCAGCCAATGACGCGTGCAGGTGGCATCGCAACGGGTGCAAACCGACTGCCGGGGAAAGAATTGCAGTCCACAATTCTCACAGAACAAGGGGCGTCTCCGAGAGGGATTCGGACGCGATCAGCTTACTTTGGCATGGCGGGAAAAACTACTGTCCCAAGGAGCAGGACCGCCGATTTTGGCACTCTGTACTGAGGCTCCGCTACGGCAGCCTGCCAGGCGCCGCCCCACACAGGCGATCGCGTCCGAAAAGCGCCAGCCCGCCCGCCGAATGCGTGAGAAAATCGGTTTATGGAGCTGCCGAGTCGAGAGGCCTGCTATCGCGCTTTACAGAGCCGCGACGCCCGGTTCGACGGATTGATCTTTGTCGGCGTGACGTCGACAGGAATTTATTGCCGGCCGATCTGTCCCGCGCGTACGCCACATTTCGCGAACTGCCGCTTTTTTGCTTCCGCGACGGCAGCACAAGAAGCGGGATTTCGGCCGTGCCTGCGATGCCGGCCGGAGACTGCCCCCCATCTTGCCTCCTGGCGCGGAACTTCGAACACGGTTTCCCGCGCACTAGCTCTGATCAACGACGGAGCGCTGGATGCGGAAGACGCGAGCGTAGAAGGGCTAGCGGAACGTCTCGGCGTCGGGGAGCGCCAGTTGCGGCGGCTCTTCGTTCAGCATCTCGGCGCTTCTCCCGTTTCGGTGGCGCAGACGCGGCGCGTGCTTTTTGCCAAGCAGCTGATTCACGAGACACAAATGCCGATGACGGAAGTAGCGTTGGCTGCCGGATTCGGCAGTATCCGGCGATTCAACGAGACATTCCGGGATCTTTTTCATCGCACTCCCGGCGACTTGCGGAGAAAACGATCGGCTCAAAGCGGCGCAGCGGAAGCGGGTGTGCGGCTCCGGCTGAGCTACCGGCCCCCATACGACTGGGAGGCCATGGTGAACTATCTGCAAACGCGCGCGATCCAGGGCGTTGAGGTCGTGGAGGACGGGATTTATCGGCGCACGGTGGAAGTTGACGGAATTACCGGAGCGATTGAAGTCGCGCACTTGCCTCGGGAGCAGAGTTTGAATGTGGCGATCCATTTTCCGAACGTTCGTTCCCTGCCCGCGATTGTGAGCCGCGTGCGCCGCCTGTTCGATCTGGACGCGGATATCGAGACGATTAATCAGCATCTCTCCCGCGATCCTCTGTTGGCGTCGCTGGTGGGGCGGCGTCCGGGATTGCGCGCGCCGGGCGGATGGGACGGCTTCGAGCTGGGAGTGCGGGCGATACTTGGGCAACAGATCAGCGTCGCCGCCGCACGCAGGCTGGCCGGAGAACTCGTCGCGCGGCATGGCCAGACTGTATCGAAGGCTTGCGCCTGCCACGAAAGCCTCTCGCATGTATTTCCCACGGCGGGACGTCTCGCCAGGGCCGGATCGATTGGCCTGCGCATTCCGCGGGCGCGCCAATTGGCCCTGAAGGCATTGGCGGAGGCCGCGGCAAGCGATCCGGACTTGTTTCGCCCGTCTGCAAACATCGAAACATCCCTCACGAGGTTGCGCACGATCCGGGGAGTAGGCGAGTGGACAGCGCAATACATCGCGTTGCGCGCCCTGCGCGAAATGGACGCATTCCCCTCCTCGGATGTCGGATTGATTCGCGCCGCAGCGAAGGCCGGCGGGACACAATCGAGGCCGGAAAATCTTCTGAGTCGCGCCGAATCGTGGCGGCCGTGGCGCGCTTATGCCGCGCAGCATCTTTGGGCCAGCGACGCCGCCGTCCGTGCCGATGCGGAGGGTTTCCATGGGTAATGTGCCGGGGCTGTTAATCGATCGTATTGATACGCCGATCGGCGAGATGCTGATCGTGTCCGACCGCGAGGAGAACCTCGTCGCCACGGATTGGGCCGAGTACGAAGAACGGACGCGCGCCTGGCTGCGGCGCCAGTACGGCGAGAGCGGAAGCAGGCTCGAACCGGCTCGGGAGCCGAACGGCCTGACGCGGGCGATCCGCCGCTATTTTGCCGGGGAGCTGAAGGCGATCGACGCGCTGCCAACAGATGCTCCGGGCACGCCCTTTCAGCGCCAGGTGTGGCGCGCCCTGCGCCAGATTCCTTGCGGCACGACGATCTCGTACGGGGAACTCGCCAAGCGAATCGGGCGGCCAAGTGCGGTGCGGGCTGTCGGTTTAGCGAACGGATCGAATCCGGTGGGAGTGGTGGTGCCGTGTCACCGCGTGATTGGAGCCGATGGCTCGCTTACGGGCTATGGCGGCGGGCTCAAGCGGAAGCAGTGGCTCCTGAAGCACGAAAGCGCGATTGGCTCGCAGGACGTTAGAGCCCAGAGCGCTCTTTTCTGAGGCCGCGGCCCTGGCCGCGGAAACGGCGCGCACGGCAAGTCCCTGGTAGCTCACGCTAAGAGAACTACAGATTCCGCGTCGCGTTCGCTCAACACGCGCAGGTGCGAACGTGTTGTGACCCATGCGCTCCCGGGATGAGAAGCCCTAACGCTATGCCCGCGGGGTTAAAGCCGAGCGGCCGGGGAAGCGGGCGGCCGAGCCGAGCTCTTCCTCAATGCGCAGCAGCTGATTGTATTTAGCGACGCGATCGGTGCGCGAAGCGGAGCCGGTCTTGATTTGTCCCGTCCCCATTCCGACCACGAAATCGGCGATGAAGGTGTCTTCGGTCTCGCCGGAGCGATGCGAAACGATGGAAGAGTATCCGGCGCGGCGGGCCATCTCGATGGCCTCGATGGTCTCGGTAACCGTTCCGATTTGATTGAGCTTGATCAGAATGGAGTTGCCGACGTTTTCGGTGATTCCGCGATGCAGGCGCGTGGTGTTGGTGACGAAGAGGTCATCGCCCACCAGTTGCACCTGCTTGCCTAGGACGCTGGTGAGATGCTTCCATCCGCTCCAATCGTCTTCGGCCAGGCCGTCTTCGAGAGAAACGATGGGAAACTGCCGCACCCAGGACTCCCAGAACGCGGTCATCTGCTCCGGCGTTCGCGAGGACTTGTCGGACTTCTTGAAGACGTAGCGATTGCTGGCGCTTATGTAAAACTCGCTCGCGGCAGGATCGAGCGCGATGGAGATCTGCTTGCCGGGCGTGTATCCGGCGGCGGAGATCGCTTCGAGGACGACCTCAATGGCCTCTTCGTTCGATTTCAGATTGGGGGCGAAGCCGCCCTCGTCGCCCACGGAGGTGGAATAGCCGCGCTTGTGCAGCACGGCTTTCAGATTATGAAAGACCTCCACTCCCATGCGCAGAGCTTCGGAGAAACTCGAAGCGCCCACGGGCATGACCATGAACTCCTGCAAGTCGACGGAATTGTCGGCATGCGCACCTCCGTTCAGGATATTCATCATGGGTACGGGAAGCGTGTTGGCTTCGCGCTGGGTCGAGTAACGAGAGAGATAACGATACAGCGGCACGCGCTCCGCCGCCGCCGCGGCGCGAGCGGCCGCCATGGAGACGGCCAGGATGGCGTTCGCGCCCAGCTTCCCCTTGTTCGGGGTGCCATCGGTTTCGATCATGCGGCGATCGAGCGCGGCCTGCCCGGCCACATCGAGTCCCTTAACCGCCTGAGCGATCGCCCCATTGATATTTTCCACCGCGCGAAGCACGCCCTTGCCGAGGTAGCGCGTCTTATCGCCGTCGCGCAATTCGAGGGCTTCATGTTCGCCCGTGGATGCGCCTGAGGGCACCGCCGCGCGACCGCGCGTGCCGTCTTCGAGCAAAACGTCGGCTTCAACGGTGGGATTACCGCGAGAATCGAGAATCTGCCTGCCGATAACGCCAGTGATCCTATGGGCCATGCCCTCTCCTTGAACCCCCAGCACGCGCGTTTGGTAGCCTGAAGCGCTCGCGCTTGAGGCGTCGCTGGGGGATGCGCGAAATGCGAGCCGGCATTTTAACGTGAACCGCAGCTCAAGAGCTAAGTTAGAAACTTTGGCGGCATCGAAGAAGACACGACGACGCCCTGTGTATTCCGCGAGCGGCTACTCCGGCTCCTCCAGCATGGACTCTTCGCGCACCACCGTGACAACTCCTTTTTCGCTCACGTGATAACGGCTGCGGTCGGCTTCCAGGTCGTAGCCGATTTCGGTGTGTTCCGGCAGGACCACATGGCGGTCGATGATGGCGTTGCGCACGCGCGAATGGCGGCCGATATTCACGTGGTTGAAAATGATGGAATTTTCTACCTCGGAATAGCTGTTCACGCGCACATCGTAACCCACCACAGAACGGCTCACGCGGCCGCCGGAGAGAATTGCGCCTCCGCTGACGATGGAGTCGAGCGCCGCGCCCATACGCTCCGGATCGGCAAAAACCGTTTTCACCGGCGGATATTGCTGCTGCCAGGTGCGCAGAGGCCAGCTCTTATCGTACAGATTGAAGATCGGAGTCACGGAAACCAAGTCCATATTGGCTTCATAGTAGGCGTCGATGGTTCCCACGTCGCGCCAATAGAGCGGCCCATTGCGGTTTTCATCCTCGAAGTTGTAAGCGAAGACGCGATAGTTGGAAAGAATGCGCGGAAGAATGTCGCGCCCGAAGTCGTGGGTGGATTCGGGATCCTCGGCGTCGGAGATCAGGATGGGGATGAGCAGCTGGGTATTGAAGATGTACACGCCCATGGAGGCGTTCACTTTTTCCGGGCGGTGCGCGGCGCGCTTGGGCTCCGCGGGTTTTTCTTCGAAGCCCAGGACGCGCCATTGCGCGTCGGTCTCGATAATGCCAAAGCGCCGCGCGGCTTCGGTGGGATCGACTTCGATGGTGGCCACGGTTACGTGCGCGCCCGAATCGACGTGTTGCTGCAGCATCTTGCCGTAATTCATTTTGTAGATGTGATCGCCGGAGAGAATGATGGCGTAATTGGAGCGCTCGCTGCCGATGGAATAAATATTCTGGTAAACGGCGTCCGCGGTGCCGAGATACCAGCTCGTGGAGACGCGCATTTGCGGCGGCAGAATTTCGATGAAGTCGCCCAGTCCCATCAGCGACGACCAGCCCAAACGAATATGGCGGTTCAAGCTGAGCGCCTTGTATTGCGTGAGAACGAAAACGCGGCGCAGGTCGCTATTGATGCAATTGGAAAGCGTGACGTCGATGATGCGGTACACGCCGCCGAAAGGGACGGCGGGTTTGGCACGGTCGCGGGTGAGCGGCCAAAGCCGCTCCCCCTGGCCGCCGGCCAGAAGGATACCGATGGTGTCGCCCATTAAAGAGATCACGCACCTACCTCGGGAATCGAAGCTGCCGCATTTTACTCCAGCGGCATGAATCCATGCTGTCGCAATCGCAATCTTGGTGGAGATTCGCCGGCACCAGCGTCCTGGCCAGGGCGCGCTGCCATTATCGTCTATACTGGATGGCGCCCGACCGGCGGGACGCGCTTTGTTGGCAGAGCTCCGCGGAAAAAGATAGCTTGACTTACGAAAGCGGCTCCGCTAGAACATGCCCACAAATGGCTAGGACAAGCCCGCAAGTGGCGCTCTCTTGGGCCTACCCTTCTCATACCAGAGCCGGCTCGGGCCAGTTAGCCATCATACCAATCCGAAGGAGGTGAGTTCCGCGTGGCAGAGGTTGTCATACAGGAAGGCGAGTCTTTGGAGAATGCGCTGAGGCGTTTCAAGCGCAAGGTTCAACAGGAAGACATCATAAAAGAGATCAAGAAACATAGCTTTTATATGAAGCCTGGCGAGAAGCGCCGTGCCAAGCAGGCATTATCCCGGAAGCGCCTGCGGAAGAAGCAGCGCCGCGAACAGGACTAGGCATTATAGACCCTTGGGTACGTAAGCAGTTCGGGCCCCCGTTCAGACAGTCTGAGTGCGCCGGCAATGTTTAGGCCTTTAGCCTGTCTGGACGATCCGAGATGCTTACCGGCCTCGCATCCAGCGTGGGGCCGTGGAGCCAGAAGATGGAGTACCGGGATAAGGTCCTGAAGTGCGCGGAGTGCGATGCGGAATTTGTGTTTACCGCCGGCGAACAGATGTTCTTCGCCGATAAGGGCTTCAAGAACGAGCCCAAGCGGTGCAAGTCCTGCAAAGCAAAACGCGCGGATACCGTCGGCCAGTCAGCTAATTTCCAGCGAAGCGAGACCAAAACGACCTGTTCACAGTGTGGGAAAGAGACCACCGTCCCTTTCAAGCCCACGCAGGGACGTCCCGTCTACTGCCGCGAATGCTTCCAGCAGCGGCGGACGATGGGCTCGCCAGCCTGACCGGTAAGCGGATGGCGTAAGCCGCGGCTCCCCCAGATCCCCGCGGCCAGTGGGAGATGCCCCTTCGGCGTGTCTTTGGCGACGCGCAACGAACCGCTCGACCTGCGCTTTACGTGTCCGCCATCGCACCCGGAGTGCGTAACTTCCAGGATTACTCCGGCACCATGAACCGATAGCCGATCCAGGGTTCGGTGCGAATGAACTTGGGATTGGCCGGATCCGCTTCAATCTTTTTTCGTAATTGGTTGACCATCACCCGCAGCGCCTCGGTTTGCTCGCCATAATCCGGTCCCCACACGGCCTGCAGCAGCCGCTTGTGCGAGACGGGCTTGCCCGCGTTCAGGGCCAACTCCCGCAGCAACTCGAACTCCTTCGGCGTCAGATGCACCGCCTGGCCGCGCACCTGAATAAGGCGCTTGTCGAAATCGAGGATCAGTTCCTTGGTCACGATGGCGGCCTCGCTGGTTTCGCCGGGAGCGCGGCGCAACGCCGCTCGAATGCGCGCCAGCAACTCCTCGATGCCGAAGGGCTTCACCACGTAATCGTCGGCCCCGGCGTCGAGGGCCCGCACTTTGTCCTTTTCCGCGGCGCGCACGGTGAGCATGATGATGGGCACCTTTGACACCGTGCGGATTTCACGGCAGGCCTCGACTCCGTCCATGCCGGGCATATTCATGTCCAGAATGACCAAGTCCAGGCGCTCGGCGCTCAGCTTCTTGAGGGCTTCCTCCCCGTTGGGAGCCTCCACGATGGCGTAACCATGAGACGAAAGCGCGGTGCGCATGACTCGCCGGATTTGCGGCTCATCATCCACAACCAGAATCGTTGAGGAGTTCATGGCGACTCCGTCCGGCTGGCGATCGGCAGCGTAAACCAGAAGACGGATCCCTGCCCCAATTGGCTGGTCACGCCGATGGTTCCTTCATGCGCCTGAACGATGGCCTTGGCGATCGGCAGGCCCATTCCCGTCCCCTGCACGATATAACGCTGATTCCGTCCACGATAGAATTTATCAAAAATCAGGCCGAGCTCCATTTCGTCGATGCCCGGGCCTTGGTCGGCGACGTAGGTGGTTACCAAAGAGCCTTTGGCGATCGGCGGAAATCGCGATGGGGCGATCGGACGGCGTATACACGTTGGCATTTTCGATCAGGCGCACCAGAACGTCGCGAATGCGCTCAAAATCGGCCCGGACCGGCGGCAGATCGTCGGGGAGCTTCACCCGCACGGGCCTGGCGCCCAGAGCCGTTTTGCAATGCTGCAAAGCCGCCGCCACGATATCCGCCATGCGATTGGTCTCGAGGTTCAGCTCGAATTCGCCGGCGTCCAGCCGAGCCATCTCGGCCGCGTCGCCAACCAACTGGTTCAGGCGGTCGCACTCCTCGTCGATCACGGTGAGCAGTTCGCGCTGGTCCGGCTTCATCTGCTCCGCGCTGGAAAGCAGGGTGGTCACCGATGCCTTGATGGAGGTCAGCGGAGTGCGAAAATCGTGCGTCACCGAATCAAGCAAGGCCGATTTGAGCCGCTCGCCCTCCCGCGCCGCTTGCGTTTTGCCGAGTTCTTCCACGGCGCGCGCTCGTTCAAAGGCGATGGCGATCAGGGTGCCCAGGGCCTCGAGCGTTTCGCGCGGAAAGCAGCGGCCCGGAAACCGCCAGGCTCCCTAACGACCGCGTACCCATGCGCACCGGAGCGAAGCTAAGGCTCCGCTGCCGGTCCAGCAGAGGCTCCTCGCGCAGCGTGGCGCGCCTCATCTCCTCCTCGCTGAAGTGCGTCGCGGCGCCCGAATGATAGAACTTGTCTTTGTAGTCCAGGTAGAGCGCTGCGGCGCCCACGCCAAAGGTCTCCACGATATGATTGGGCATGGCGTTGAGCAGGGTGATCACGTTTCCGGATACCAGCAGCTGCTGGCTGAACTTGTATAATCGCTCCACTTCGCGCCGCCGCCGCTGGGACTCCTGGGCTTCGCGGCGCACGCGCGAAGAGAGCTGGCTGGCGATGAGAGAGGCAACCAGAAAGGCCCCCAGCGCCACCCAGTTTTGAGGATCGGCGATGGTGAAGGTTCCCACCGGCGGAAGGAAGAAAAAATTGAACGCCAGCATCGCCACCACGGACATGAATACGGCTACGGCCAAGCCCCAAACCGTGGAGACGGCTAGAATGGCCAGCAGCAGCGTGAGGGCTACGGTAGTCTGGTTCACGCGCAGCAGTTCGCGATACAGGAAAACGACGCCGAATACGATCAGGAGCGACGCAACAAAGGGCAGGAGTCGCAGGACGAAGCGGCGCGGCACGGCGGTATTCTAGCTTGCCTCTGCTTGCTTTGTGTTAGCACATGACCAAAAACCCCGAAGAGTGGCTCGCGAAAGTCACCCCGCCGGCGAAGGCCAGCGGAGCCTTCAAGCTCTTTCTCGGCTATGCGCCGGGCGTTGGCAAGACCTATGCGATGCTCAGCGAGGGCGTTCGGCGCCGCAGCCGCGGCGAAGACGTGGTTATCGGCATCGTGGAGACGCATGGCCGCAAAGGCATCACGGAGCTGGCCCAGAAGCTCGAGACGGTCCCACGCCGGAAGATCGAATACAAAGGCACCATCTTCGAGGAGATGGATGTGGACGCCATCATCGCCAGGCGTCCGCAGGTGGTCCTGGTGGACGAACTCGCGCACACCAATGTTCCCGGCAGCAAGCACCGCAAGCGCTACGAGGACGTGCAGGAGATCCTCGGCAGCAAAATCGACGTCTTGTCCACGCTGAATATCCAGCACATGGAAAGCATCGCGCCCACCGTGCACTCCATCACCGGAATTACCGTGCGCGAGACGGTGCCGGACTGGGTTCCGCTGATGGCCAACGAAACGGTGATGGTGGACCTCACCCCCGAGGCGCTGCAAAACCGGCTGCGCCGCGGAGACGTGTACAGCGCGGAGAAAGTGGAGCAGGCGCTGCAGAACTTCTTCCGCGGCGGAAATCTGATCGCCTTGCGCGAACTGGCCCTGCGGCAAGTAGCCGAACAAGTGGATCGCAGCTTGGAGTCCTACAAGGAGACCAAGCAGATCGAGGAAAACTGGGCCGTGCGCGAGCGGCTGGCGGTATGCATCAGCTCCAATCCGTCGGCGCAATACCTCATCGCGCGGGGAGCGCGGATGGCTCGCCGGCTGGATGCCGAGTTCTTCGTCATCCACGTGGATACAGGCGCCGACTCCAGCCCGAACTGCAAAAGTCGCTCGCGGCCAATCTACAGTTCGCCGAAGACTTGAGTGCCAAGGTCATCCGTACCAGCGGGCGAAATATCGCCGACGCCGTCGCCGGCATTGTGAAAATAAGGCACATCACCCAGGTGATCTTCGGCCGTTCCAGCGTCAAAGGCGTTCACCAGCTCTTTTATCTCTCCGCCGTTCACCGCTTCTTGCGGGAAGCTCCCGCCGTGGACGTTCATATCGTCACCCACGGCGGAGATGCCGCAACGACCTAGCCCCAGGCTCGGTCAATCAGTACACCTTTGCGACTAAGGCACTCTGGTACCAAATTACTATGTGCCGTTTAGGGACGGTACTATTACCCTCCCTTTGGGACGTAGCTCGCGCGCAGGATCGTTCCTCCCGCGCCAAGAATGCTCCGTTTGAGCGCTCGCGCTCACGCAAACCCATAAGTTAAGGCCCTAAGGATCGAACAGGAGTTGGGGATTTGAACGAACCGACACGCACCGTTCTCTTTGTCGAACGCAGGCGAAATGCGCCGGTTGATCCGGACGCCTGGAAAAAGCTCATCGGCTCAAAGCCCGTGGACGCTCGCCTCGAGACTCTGCCGGAAACCAAGATGCGCCGGGGCGTATTTGCCGTCAGCACGACGGTGCAGATCGCTCTTGCCCTGGCCTTGGCGGCATTGCCGCTGCTTTTTCCCGAAAGCCTTTCCATGCGGATGATCTATCAGGTCACGCCGATCGCTGCGCCGGTGACGGAAGTGCCGGTGCCCGCGGAAGCGCCGGCTGAGCAGCCCAAGGCGCCCAAAGCCATTCCCGAACCTATCGAGCAGCCGCCGGCCCCGAAGGTGATCGCGCCTCGCGCCTTGATTGCGCCCAAGCCAAGGATTCTGAACCGGCAGGAGCAGGAAGCGGTAGCGCCCAAAGTCGAGCCCGCGTTGACCTCCGCTAAATTCGACATACCGGCGGCCCCGGTGGCCCAGCCGGAGCGGCCGCGCGAGCCGGTGAAAACGGGAATGTTGAACACTGGCAGCGAGGCCCAACCGACGCTCACCGCGGCCGTGGAGAAGGTTCAAACCGGTGGATTCGGCGACACGCAGGGGTTTGCCAGCCCGGAGAACCCATCTCAGCACGGCAACGTCGCGCGCCTCGGCTCATTCGATCTTCCCGCCGGACCAGGCAACGGAAATGGCAGCGGAGGAGCGAGCGGAGCACGCGGCGTCGTGGCAAGTTCGGGTTTTGGAAACGGGATTGCCGTGCCTCCGGCCGCAAACGGAAACCGCACCGGCGTGAAGTCCGGCGGTTTCGGCGCCGTGACGGTTGCGCCGGAAGCCAAGGCCGCTCCGAAGCAGGCGGAAAGCGCTCCGGCAGTCCAACCGATCGTGATCCTGGAAAAGCCTACTCCGGTCTACACGGATGAGGCCCGGCGTCTGAGGATCGAAGGCGAGGTGCTGGTCGAAGTGATTTTCCGCGCCTCGGGGCAAGTACAGACAGTTCGTGTGGTGAAAGGTTTAGGCCATGGCTTGGACGAAGCCGCTCTGCGCGCCGCCGAGCAGATTCGCTTCAAACCGGCTATGCAACAAGGGCAACCCGTGGATTTCCCGGCGGTGGCGCACATCGTATTTCAGCTCGCTTTCTAGTTGGGGGAGAGGTTTATGAAACTTTGGAAAATGCTTGGGGTGGTTTTGCTTTTGGGCGTGATGCCGCTCTGCGCGGCTGCGCAAACTTCCGAAGTAGACCAGGTTGTGGACCGCATCGTGACGCAGGAAAAGGCGGAGATGGAGATGCTGCGCCAATATTCGCCTCTGGTGGAGACGTATATCCAGATGATGCGGATCGACCCCTCGCTCGGGCCGCAGCCCGCCGGCGACAAGTATTTCCTGGGGAAGGCAGACCTCTCCAAGGGCGTCGAACTCGCTTCTCTTTCCGATCCACGAAGCTCCACCGGAATGCGCCACAAGATGGATCAAGTCACGGGAGCGTTCACCTTTGAGTTTCTGCCCCGCGGCTTTCTGCAGATGATCTATGTGGACCTGAACGGATTCACGAAGCAAAACTATCGCTTCGACTACGTGCGCCGTGAATTTCTAGGAGACGTTCGCTGCCTGGTTTTCGATGTAACGCCCTCGGGAAGTTCCGGCAAAGGCCGCTTCATGGGACGAATCTGGGTGGAGGATCAGAGCTACCATATCGTCCGCTTCAATGGAGCTTACAGCGGCGCTTCGCGCACGGATTTTTATTTCCACTTCGATAGCTGGCGCGTAATGGCCGGCCAGCGGCAGTGGCTGCCCGCCTACGTTTACAGCGAAGAGGGGCAAGTCAAATACGCCGTCACGCGGAAGCTGACCTTCAAATCGCAGACGCGCCTCTGGGGCTACAACGTCGGCCGCGCCAAGCAGGAACAGGAACTGAACAAAATTATGGTCGAAGCCTCCACGCCCGTGAAGGATCAGGCTGAGGCCGAGAAGGACTACTCGCCGCTCGAGGCGCAGCGCATTTGGGACCTCCAAGCCGAGGATAACGTCCTGGACCGCATGGAACGGCTTGCTTTGCTCGCGCCGGAAGGCGAAGTCGATAAAGTCCTGTCCACGGTGGTCAATAATCTGGAAGTCACAAACAATTTGAATATTGAGCCCGAGGTGCGCTGCCGGGTCCTGACCACCTCCACGCTCGAATCTTTCACTGTCGGCCACACCATCGTCGTGAGCCGCGGTTTGATCGACGTGCTGCCCGACGAGGCCAGCCTCGCGGCGCTGCTGGCGCGCGAACTGGCCCACATCGTTTTGGGTCATCGCATCGATACGCAATACGCTTTCTTCGATCGCATGTTGTTCGACGAAAAAGACGCCTTCCGCCATTTCGGATTCCGCCGAACGCCGGAGGAAGAGTACGCCGCGGCGCAGAAGGCTGCGGAATTGCTGAAGAATTCGCCGTACAAGGACCAGCTCGCTACTCCGCGGCTCTTTATCGAAGCGCTGCAAGATCGCGTCAAAGATATTCCTAATTTGATCAGCCCCCATCTCGGCGATCCTCTGCCGGACAATTGGGCGGTAGCCTCCACCCCGGCGGCAACGCCGGCAGCTTCTCCGGCAACCGCTCCCGCTCCGGCAACCACTGACGACAAATTGATCGTCGCTCTGCCGCTCGGCGGACGCGTCAAGATGGATCCCTGGAACGACGAACTGACGATGCTAAAGGCCAAATCGGTAAGCATCCTCTCGGAGCGCGACAAAATGCCCTTCGAGGTGACGCCTTTCATTCCGCATTTGAGCCGCGAGCAAAACGCTTCCGTGCAAGCCGCTGCTGCTTCTTCTGCGGCGACGCAGGGGACGCAATCTAGCGCCAACGTCGGGGACGCCATCGATCCCATCGCCGATCCTGGCGTAGCCGGTCCCGTGGGCGACTCGAAGTAATCGGCCGTGGCAGTGCGTGTCGCGAGGAAGAAAAACTCGCGGCCATGTTTTGAAATGCCACTTTCTTGAATCTGCGCGCAGGCCTGCACATCTAGAGGTGCTCGGCGCGCGTTTTAGCAGCTTCACCGATTTCCACAGAGGGCCGGATTCCCACAGGGGCGGCCACTTGACGAAATAAAATAGACTGCTTGACGTTGTAACGGAAACTGCTATACTTCCGCGTTGTCCGGCAAGTGCCGAGGGATTCAGGGGACGATGAGCTTGTCGAGCCCTCTCCGGGCTCGAGGTGAGGTCAGTTACGAATACCGGATAATAATTGAGTCGAGCATCGCGCGAATCCGCTCGCCGTCTTGTGAGGCGAATTGGCCCGGCGCTCGACGCCGGGTTTTTTATTTCGGTTCGAAGTTTTTCGAACGTTCCGCCGGGCGCGGGACGCTCTGGGCGGTACCCAGGGCCGACGCTCTTTGACAACTGAAGAAGCTGGCAAAACGCGGACGCAGTTCGTCGCCGCAAGGCGGAACGATGTGTGCGACGCGTGTAGTCCGCAAGTTCTGCTCGAGAGAGCAAATGTGGAAAGGCGAATTTATCCGCACGGTTAAACTTCCGCGACAAGCAAGCGCGGGGGCGACGTGCCGGGTAAGTTTTATGGTCAAGCTACTAAGGGCGTACGGTGGATGCCTTGGCGCCAGAAGGCGATGAAGGACGTGGCTAGCTGCGATAAGCCTCGGGGAGCCGCAAGCAGGCTTTGATCCGGGGATTTCCGAATGGGGAAACCCATGCCGGTAAACCCGGCATACGGCCCGCTGAATATATAGGCGGGTACGAGCTAACCCAGGGAAGTGAACCATCTCAGTACCTGGAGGAAAATAAATCAACAGAGATTCCGAAAGTAGCGGCGAGCGAAATCGGAACAGCCTAAACCGTCGTGCTTGCACGGCGGGGTTGCAGGACCGCATAAGTAGAGTTACCAATCCGGAGGCTAGGTGAACCTGCTGGAAAGCGGGGCCACAGAGTGTGATAGCCACGTAACCGAAAGCTTACCGGACTCGAAGCGGTATCCTAAGTACTACGGGACACGTGAAATCTCGTGGGAATCTGGGGAGACCACTCTCCAAGGCTAAATACTCTCTGGCGACCGATAGTGAACTAGTACCGTGAGGGAAAGGTGAAAAGCACCCCTGCGAGGGGAGTGAAATAGAACCTGAAACCGTATGCCTACAAGCAGTCGGAGGGCGATCTCCAGCCTTCGGGTTGGAGCCGCCTGACGGCGTGCCTCTTGCTTAATGAGCCGGCTAGTTATTCTCACAGGCGAGGTTAAGCGTAAGCGAGCCGTAGCGAAAGCGAGTCCGAATAGGGCGCATAGTCTGTGGGTAATAGACGCGAAGCGGGATGATCTACCCTTGGCCAGGCTGAAGGCGGCTTAACCGCTGCTGGAGGGCCGAACGGGTGTTAGTTGAAAATAGCTCCGATGAGCTGAGGGTAGGGGTGAAAGGCTAATCAAATTCCGTGATAGCTCGTTCTCCCCGAAATGCCTTTAGGGGCAGCCTCGTGTGAATTGCCGCGGTGGTAGAGCACTGAATGGACTAGGGACCAACCAAGGTTACCGAATCCAATCAAACTACGAATGCCGCGGACAACATACACGGGAGTGAGACTACGAGGGATAAGCTTCGTGGTCGAGAGGGAAAGAACCCAGACCGCCAGCTAAGGTCCCCAACTGCAGGCTAAGTGGGAAAGGAAGTGTGATCGCTCAGACAGCCAGGAGGTTGGCTTAGAAGCAGCCATCCTTTAAAGAAAGCGTAACAGCTCACTGGTCAAGCGATCATGCACCGACAATCCAACGGGGCTAAAGCCTGCGACCGAAGCTGCGGAATGTGTGTGGCGCAAGCCGTCACATTTTGGTAGGGGAGCATTCTGTGGAGTCTGAAGGTAGACCGAGAGGACTACTCAACGCCACGGAAGAGACCCTGCCGGCATAAGTAGCGATAAACACGATGAGAACTCGTGTCGCCGAAAGTCTACGGTTTCCTGAGGAAGGTTAATCCGCTCAGGGTTAGGCGGGTCCTAAGGCGAGGCCGAAAGGCGTAGCTGATGGATAGCAGGTCAACATTCCTGCCCCACCTAGCGGACGTTATCACGATGGGGTGACGCAGAAGGATACAGGAGTCGGGCGATGGATATCCCGATGGCTCTGTGTAAGCCGGATCGCGCAGGAAAATCCACGCGGTCATTCAACGGTCAGACAGGTCCCGAGGCCACACGGCCGCAAAGTCCTCGATTCCACGCTGCCGGGAAAATCCTCTAAGGAGTCCGCAAGGTGCCCGTACCACAAACCGACACAGGTAGACAAGGATAATCTCCACAGGCGCTCGAGAGAACACTCGCTCAGGAACTAGGCACATTAGCCCCGTAACTTCGGGAGAAGGGGTGCCGCGCTAGGGTTTATAGCCCGAGGCGGCCGCAGTGAAACGCGCTCTGCGACTGTTTAACAAAAACACAGCTCTCTGCTAAGTCGAATACGACGTATAGGGGGTGACGCCTGCCCGGTGCCGGAAGGTTAAAGCGAGGGCTCAGCTGCCGCAAGGCAACGAAGGCCTGAACTGAAGCCCCGGTGAACGGCGGCCGTAACTATAACGGTCCTAAGGTAGCGAAATTCCTTGTCGGGTAAGTTCCGACCTGCACGAATGGCGTAACGATAGAGCGACTGTCTTGGCGAGTGGCTCGGCGAATTTGTGGTTCCGGTGAAGACGCCGGATGCCCGCATCTAGACGGAAAGACCCCGTGCACCTTTACTGCACTCTGGTCATGATTAACGGGAGGATCTGCGTAGCATAGGTGGGAGCCTATGAACCTCGGCTTTCGGGCCGAGGGGAGGCGTCAGTGAAATACCACCCTGATTCTTCTGTCGCTCTAACTTACGACCCTCGACGGGTCGGAGGACACGGCCAGACGGGTAGTTTGACTGGGGCGGTCGCCTCCCAAAATGTAACGGAGGCGCCCAAAGCTCGGCTCAGGCGGATTGGAAACCCGCCGTGGAGTGCAAGAGCATAAGCCGGGTTAACTGCGAGACACACAGGTCGAGCAGGAGCGAAAGCTGGGTCTAGTGATCCGGTGGTCCCGCGTGGAAGGGCCATCGCTCAACGGATAAAAGGTACGCCGGGGATAACAGGCTGATCTAAGCCAAGAGTTCACATCGACGCTTAGGTTTGGCACCTCGATGTCGGCTCATCGCATCCTGGGGCTGTAGAAGGTCCCAAGGGTTAGGCTGTTCGCCTATTAAAGCGGTACGTGAGCTGGGTTCAGAACGTCGCGAGACAGTTCGGTCCCTATCTGGTGTGGGCGCAGGAGACTTGAGGGGAGTTGTCCCTAGTACGAGAGGACCGGGATGAACGGACCACTTGTGTACGAGTTGTCCCGCCAGGGGCATTGCTCGGTAGCGAAGTCCGGAAGAGATAATTGCTGAATGCATCTAAGCAAGAAACTCACCCCGAGATAAGGTCTCCCAATGCCGCTGCGGCGGCGTAAGAAGGCCAGTCGAAGACTACGACTTTGATAGGCGGGGGGTGTAAGCGCAGCAATGCGTGTAGCTGACCCGTACTAATCGGCCGTTCGGCTTGACCATAAAACTTTCCCAGCTCGTCATCTTTGAAAGTGGCGTGTGGACGCTCTAGCGAGCACTTGCGGACGCCAGCTTCTTCAGTTGTCAATGCCATTGGTTTGGGGGCTGGGCTTTTTCTAGCCCCGAACCTCTGGCATTACAAGTTTCTGGTGGTCATACCGCGGGGGTCACACCCGTTCCCATCCCGAACACGGAAGTTAAGCCCCGCAGGGCCGATGATACTGCACGGGTAACTGTGTGGGAACGTAGGTCGCTGCCAGGATAAACACATAAAAAAGGCTCCGGCGCTTCACCGCGCTCGGAGCCTTTTTTGTTTTCCATAGCTGCGTTGCAACCAATGTCCCAACGCGGAGACCGCAGCGAAGTCCCCAAGTCCTGCAAAAAAAAGGGGGCTCCAAGTGGAGCCCGCTCTTGTACAAATAATTCTTAACTCTTATTTTTCGAAGTTCGTGAAGTCGCCGTTATCCGGGCAGACCTGCTCCTCGAGCGTCCAATCGGGATGCAGCTGAAACTGCAGGTGCCCGGTCCAGGGCTCTGTGAACGCCTTCGGATCTTCCATCGTCAGATCGAGCTCCAGATCATTCTGATTGATGCGGTGGAAACGTTCCACCACGTGCAACTGATCGCTGTGCCCGTGGCCGAGCCGATCCACCCAGGTTTTGTCGTTGAACCCCACGGTGTCCACGACGAAGGTGTCTCCATCCCAGCTTCCGATCGAATCGCCCATATACGTGGGGGTGGTATCTTCCGGATGCTTGCGCCCGTCGGTAAAGATGTGGCGAACCGTGTGGTCGTACTCATAGATGAAGATCATCTCTTTGGGAGCTTGCACGATTTGCCACGGGAAGGGCTGGAGGTAGATTCGCGGCGTGCCGGGAGGGTAGCACTTGGTAATCACCGGATCGTTCGTCTCCGCGAGCGTGTACTCCCCCGAATTCGACGACTTGGCTTGTTTGTAAAGCTGTTCGCCGTAAGGCGTCAGAGGAGGCACGCGTCCGAAGGCGTTGACGAAGCCTCGCACGTTCCAGACTCCCACCAAGTCGTGCGGGTCGTGCGCTGGCCCCGGTATGGGCCCCGTCGGCCTTCTAGCAGGCTGCGCCGGGGCATCGCCGGCTGGCTTGGTGCCTTGTGCAGCTGCCCCGGCCGGCGCACCGGCGTTCTGAGCCCTGGCGGCCGAACAAAAGACAAGTACGCCCGCCAACAAAAAGAGATTACATAACGCAAAGCGCGTTCTCATTCGCGGAGCTCCATGCTCAGTTATCGCCGCCGCCCCCAAGCGAGACTTCCTGGCCGTCTTTCAGGACCTTGCGGATCCACATCGTTGTTGACCCGCTCTTCGCCGGTCCGCCGATGATGGTGACTTGGTCGCCCGGCTTCAGCGTGCTCTTGGTCCAGCCGGCACGCGCCAGGTGATTGGGGCTCGTCAATTCGCCTTGCCACTTTTCCATCTTTCCGGTCGTCGGATCCTTGGCCTCCAAGGAGATCAGTACATGGGGATTGACAAACTGGAAATCGGTTACTGATCCGGTAACGGTGATGCTTTTCGCGGTCTCGTAAGCGGCCGACCCATGATGCGCGAAAACAGGCGCCGAAAGGGTAAGCGCGATACCCACGGCGATCAGCGACAATAGGACCTTATTCCTCATGCGGGCTGCACCTCCAGCAAGCTGTGGAAGTCTCGCATTTGGCCCATTCGCTGTCAATAGCTGCCGGAACCGCCCGGGTTAAATCGAGGTTAAGGAATACTGCGACAAAAATAAATTTGGTTCACTCGCAAGGACCTCGGGTGTATAACTGCGCGTCCAGGCGATCGAAACAAAAATGGCTAGCATCACCGCAGGCCGCGGCCCGTGGCGTGATCGGCCTCCAGTAACTTCAACGCTCTGCCGAGTGAACCAGGAGACACCGTTATGAGAGTTTCGCTTTCCGTTATTGCCGCTATGGCCCTGGTGATCGTAAGCGCGCGCGGCGCGCGCGCTCAGGACGAGATCACCTTCATCGCGCCAAACATCCTTCGTGCCCCGATTGAACAAATCATCCCCGGCTTTGAGGCCAAGACGGGCCACAAGGTCAAAGCCACCTTTGGCGCCGAAGCCGGGACCAGGCAGCAGATCCTCAAAGGCGAGCCGTTCGACGTGCCGGTGGTGGAGGCGCCCGATGCGGACGCGATCGCTTCCGGAAACGTCGTGGCCAGCACCGAAACGCAATTCGCGAATGTGTCCATTGGGATCGCCGTGCGCAAGGGTGCTCCGAAGCCGGATATTTCCAGCCCTGACGCGGTGAAGCGCACGCTGCTCGCCGCGAAATCCATCTCCTTTCCGGACCCGTCCGGCGGAGCGGCCGCCGGGGTCACCGTCGCTGAGGCTCTGAAAAAGCTCGGCATCGTCGACCAGTTACAGCCCAAGATCAAACCCTCTCAGGGAGGCGCCCGCGCGATGGCCATGGTGGCCAGCGGCGAGGCCGAAATTGGCATGACCTTTGTGAACGCCATGACCGATCCCGGCATCGACGTTGTGGGCACCTTGCCCCGCGAGGTCTCCACTCCCACCGTCTTTGTCGGTTTCGTTTCCACGCATGCCAAGGATCCGGCGGCCGCCAAGGAGTTCCTGGCCTATCTTTCTTCCCCTGAAGCGGCGGCGGCGTTCAAAGCGCAGCATTTGCAGCCGGGCCCCTGAGCCGGTAACGGACCTGCCGCCGGCGACGTCTATATACGCGGGCCTGGAGCGGAAATACCGCTTTGCGAGCGCGGAATCGCCAAAGGCCAACCCGGCTCCGTAGTGAGCTAATCAGCGTTATCCCGCTACCATCCGGTTCCTTGACCGTGATGCCCGCCGTCCGCGTATTCTATACGGCACAAATAGCCAGGGAATCGAGACTCCAAAGAAACCGAAGAGAGGCATGGAAATGCGAAATCGCTTCACCGGCGCCATCGTTGCTCTGTTAGCGGTAGTCGTTTTTTATGCAGCTATTGCCCCGATGGCCCACTCGCAGTCCAGTCAGCCAGATCCGTCCGCGAAATGGAGATTTGATCCCCAGGACTTTCCCAAGGGCGACGGCGGCCCGGCTCCCAAGCGGGACCTGACGGGCACTTGGGCCGGACCGGGATCGAGCCCCTTGGTTCCGCGAGCGGGAGGAAAAGGGCCGGACAAACCCGAACTGACGGCGTTTGGCCAGCAATTAATGAGTCAAGCCAAGCCCATCGGAAAGTATAGTCCGGCGGGCACGAACGATCCTCACGCCCGGTATTGCGATCCGGTTGGATTCCCGCAGAACGCTTACACCGAAGCTCGCGGGCTCACCATCGCCACAATGCCCGACCGTGTCGTGTTTTTGATCCAGTACATGACCATCTGGCGCGAAGCCTATACGGATGGCCGGCCGCTTCCGACGACGGTGGGTGGGACTGGACCTGATGCGCTTGACCCGACCTACAACGGATATTCGGTGGGCCACTGGGAGGACGACTACAACTTCGTCGTCGATACCACGGGGATGGACGACAGGACGTGGATCAATGGCGCCGGAATGCCCCACACGGTGAATGCCCACGTACAGGAACGTTATACCCGCCTGGACCACAACGACCTTAGGGTATCTCTCACGCTTGACGACCCCAAGGTTTACACCAAGCCCTGGTCGCTGGGCACCTACAATTACAAGTGGATTCCCAATCAGAAGTTCGATGATTTTTCGTGCATTCCTTCCCAGGTCATTAAGTACTTGAGCGACCTCGGCGATCCGGCCGGAAGCGATCCGAGCGCCGAGGGACAACGGATTGGTGGAAGCGGAAGGTAGCGGAAACTTCATTCGGCTCGGCGGAATTTCAATTTCGGAGGAGCAATCATGATGCCGAAGGTTCTATTGTTCGTTGCAGCAATCGCGGGAATTCTGGCGGTTGGCGCTCCCGTCTTCGCACATCACGGAGACGCGGCATACGACGAGAGCAAGCCGGTAGTGCTGAAACCTTGCGTAGTCACCGAATACGATTGGATGAACCCCCACTCGTTGATCAAGTGCGACTATAAGGACGACAGTGGCAAAGTACAGCATTGGGTCACGGAAATCGGCAGCACGCCGTCCATGACCTTACTCGGCTGGAGCAGAAATACGATGCACCCCGGCGACCAGATCACACTCTATGTCTGGCAATCCAAGACGGGCCTGACCGTTGGCCGGCTCAACAAGCTCGTTTTGGCGGATGGTAAGGAACTGACCGATCGCGACAATAAGAGTCCGTCCCGCTACGGTGCAGAAGAAGAGAAGAAGTAGATCGAATATCGCGGCGCTGGATTCGTGCCGCGAGCATTCGAGCGAAGCGTTTAGCCTTTCCTCGTCTCATGAGCGCCCATTGCAGAAGTTCTGCAGTGGGCGCTTGCTTTTATGGAACGTTCGCTCGATTCCGCGTTCAGCTGAATAAGCCTGAGGCCTTCGTGGTTATCCTCAGAGCTGGCGGACGAAAAAATCGTGCAAGGCGCGCACACCCTTCTGGAATTCGACCTCGGGTACGATCAGGCTCACGATCAGGTAACCATCCCCCACAAAATCAAAAAAATGGCCGGGATGTACCAGCACGTCGCGCTTTTCGAGCAGCGCGATCGCCAGATCCTCATCCGACCCGGTGGCCGGCGCCCGCAGCACCGCGTACCACCCTCCTTCGCGTTTTAGCCGCGTGACCGCGCCGCTTCCTGGGAACACGGCGTCGAGAAACGCCAAGTTCGACGAGAGCCTCTGCCGCATTTGCGTCTGCAGATCGCCGCGCAGGGCCAGCATTTCCGGCAGCGCCAGCTGTGCCGGCGTGCTGGGAGAAAGATACGTATCGCCAATCACGTCCAGCCGTTCGATCGCGGCTTTTGCCAGGCTCTCCGGTCCGCTCACTACGATCCACGCGATCTTCATCTGCGGCAGAAGAGAAATTTTCGAGAGGCCGCTGAACGTAAAGGTCAGCGCCGCCGAATCCTGCGCAAAACTCGGTTGCGCCTCCGCGCCATCGGCGTAGTCCAGGAAAACCTCGTCGGCCACGATGGCCATGCCGCGGCGCGCGCAAATTTCCGCCAGCTTCGCCGCCTCTTCCTTCTTGATGAACGAGCCGGTGGGATTATTCGGGTGCACCACAACCAGCGCCTTCGAGCGCATCGTCAACGCGGCTTCCAGCCCCGCGAAGTCGATTTGCCATCCCTGGTCGTAGAACAGCCGGTAAGGCGCCGCGCGAACGTCGGCCAGATCGGCGAGGTAGTCGAAGAGTGGATAGCTCGGCGCGGGCGCCAAAACTTCGTCGCCCGCCTCGCACAGCAGGCGAAAAACATGGCCATAAGCTTCGCTGGTGCCGGAAGTAATGACGATCCGTTCCGGGTCGATGTCCGCGCCAGCCGCAGAAAATCCCGGCCGCCCGCGATAATAATCCGCGATCGCTTCGCGAGCCGTCCGCAAGCCTTTGCTTTCGGGCTCATAGCGCAGCGCGCGCCGATTGCTCAGCGCGGCAAAAATCCGTTCTTCCGGATAACGGAACCCGCAGGTCGTGGGATTCGAATTGGTCAGATCGAATAGCGGCTGGCCCCGGCGGCGGTGCTCTTCGAGAGCCATGGCCAGCCCGTTCGGCTCCAAGCGCCAATTTGTACGCGAGGCAAACATGCAGGCTAAAGCACAGTCGCAGGCTACGTTACCGCCCGCGCCCTGAGCGGATCGTGCGCTAACTCCTCAGCATCTCGTCGGATTCAACCTTGCCGTCGCGCAAGTGAATGATCCGGTCGGCGTGTTCCGCGATCTCGCGCTCGTGGGTCACCAGAATAATGGTGTTTTTTTGGCCATGCAGCCGGGCGAACAAAGCCATGATCTCTTCGCCCACGCGGGTGTCCAGATTCCCGGTGGGCTCATCGGCCAGCAGGATCGAAGGGGAATTCACCAGGGCCCGCGCGATGGCCACGCGCTGTCTTTGTCCGCCGGAAAGTTCGCTGGGCTTGTGCATCATGCGATCGCCCAGCTCCACCGCTTCGAGCGCCTGTTTGGCCTTCTGCAAGCGCTCCTCCGCCCGCGTCCCATTGTAAATCATGGGTAATTCCACGTTGTGCAGAGCCGTGGCGCGAGGCAAGAGATTGAAGGTCTGGAAGACGAAACCGATCTCCTGGTTTCGTATGCGCGCCAGCTCATCCTCATTCAGATCGCTTACCAGCTTGCCCGCCAGCCAATATTTTCCGCTGGTGGGCGCATCGAGGCAGCCAATCACGTTCATCAGCGTGGATTTCCCCGATCCTGAAGGGCCCATGATCGCAACATACTCGCCGCGCCGGATCGATAAGTCCACGCCCCGCAAGGCGTGCACCGTCTCCGCGCCCATCTCATAACTCTTGGTGAGATTTTCGGTCTTGATCGCCAGGCTTTCGTCCAGCAGCTCGTTCCGAAAAACACTGGGCGACGGTGGAACCGATGACCATTATGGGCGCCCCAACGAATGCTGCGATTCGGGCATAGCCGTGAGCCGGCTTGCGAATTCCCGCTCGCAACGCGCGCTGTCGTGTTCGGACATTGTCGCCGGCCACACCCCTTGGCTATTTTAGCAGCATTCCGCTTCAATTCCGGTTTGCCGCCAGGTACTGGTGAGCCGTCTGCAGCTCGGGACGATCCGCTCCCGGCGCGCAAATGGAGATCAGCTTGGCGTAAAAATCCGCCGCCGTGTGACGGTCCCCCAGGGAATCCGCGGCGCGGGCAGCGCCATAAAGCGCATCGAAGCGGTTGGGGTACATTTTCAAAACGGCCTTGTACTCCGCAAGCGCTTCCGAAGGCCGCCGGGCAAGCGCCAACATATCCGCGAGCATCTCCCGGGCGGGCATGGCGAAAGGCTCCGCGTCTCGAGCGTCCTCGCGCTCGGCGGCCGAGCGCAGCGTGGCCACCGCGTCATCGGCCTTTCCTTGCGCATACGCCAGCCATGCCTCCGCTTCGCTGAGGTCGATACTCTCGCCGGAGGGCGCCCCGCCGGCCTGCTTCTGCCGCGCGACTCTCAAGCGATCGATCTCCGTCAGTTTCTCCACGGCCGCGCGCGCCCCTTCCACGTCGCCGCCACGCGCCGCGCCAATCGCGCGAGTCCAGTAGGTATAGTCCTGCCACTCAAAACGCTCCTTGGGTATTTCCAGCATCGCGGCTTCCTGCCAGCGGTGCAGTTCCATGGCATTGCGAGCGGCGAACTCATTCTGTTCTTCGATGATGTTGGACTCGCCGCCCTGCGGCACATTCTTCAGTTCGGCCACCAGCCGCCGCGCCTTGGCCTCCTGGCCGCTTTGCAGGTAGGCGTAATCGAGAAAATCCATGGCGTGAAATTGATAGCTGGCGTCCCCGCGGCGCTCCTCGGTAGCCTTCGCGGCCGCAGCCGCCGAGGCCAGGTTCGACTCAATCACCTCTTGCCAAAATCCCAGCCGGCGGAAGATGTGCGCAGGCATATGCAGCGCGTGCGCGGAGTCGGGCGCGATCTTTGCATACACCCGCGCGGCCGCCAGCCCTTGGGGAGCGAGTTCCGGAACATCGGCTGCGTGAATCAGGTAGTGCGCGGCGCCGGGGCTATTCGGATATTTCGCGAAGATCGGGTCCAGAATGGCGATCGCTTTGGTGCGATTGGCTAGATCTTGTATGCCCATCTGTGCCAGAGAAATGAGTGACAACGCATAGAGCTCCCCGGCTTCGTTGTCCTCGGGATGATCTCCGTACAGCTTTTTCATCGCCAGGGAGTAGGCGCCTGCGCGCGCCTTGGGGCTCAGCTGGGCCCGATTAAAAAATGCGGCCGCGGCGTCGATGTACTCGCGTTCGCGATCGTCTTTTGCGCCCAGCTTTTGAGCTTGCTCGACGTCCTGCTCTCCCGCCGCGAGAGTCTTTGCGTCCGGGAAGTTCCATAGCTGCTGGTACAAGGCCATGGCTTTGCCCCAATACGCTAAAGCGCAAAGGGAATCCCCTCGCGCGGCATCGGTGAATGCCTTTTCCGCCTCGTCGTATTGAAAGGAATGCAGAAGGGCCAAGCCTTTGGCCATCGCGCCCTGCACGGACGGGGAGCAGGAAGTGGGGAAATTCACTTCGCCTAACCGCTCTGCTGCCCGCGCTCCTGTCGCTACCGATCTCGTGGCTTGTGGCCGAACAGGGTATGGCGGCGATTGCTATCGTCACAGCCAAGGCAACCCACCGCATGCCAGCCTCCCTTACGCTCGAACCCAATTATAAGGCGAAGCGCACCGAGCGCATGTAAGGCAACCTCGTAAGCCCTGGATGCCTCTCAGACGTCAGGGGAGTGTGGTGCCTGGAGGCCCGATTCTTTCGTTGACGCACGCTCGCGCTCCAGGACTAAAATCCGTAGTCTAGCCGCGAAGAGGCATAATCGATGACGAAGTCAGAATCCCAGCGGTCCTCCGCCATTCTGGGAAGTGCTTTGTTTCTACTGGTGTTGTCCGCAGCCGGTTTCGTATTGGCACAGAATCAGCCAGCCGGATCAGCCGCAAGCCCGCCCAGCAATCCGACAAAAAACAAGACACCAGCAAAGCCAAAAAGCCCAGCGAGAAGCAAGTCCTGAAGGAACTTGCCACGCCCTACAAAAAGTGGCTGAGCGAGGACGTCGCCTATATCATCACGGACTCCGAGCGCAAGGCCTTCCTGCAGTTGCAAACCAACGAGGAACGCGAGAACTTCATCGAGCAATTCTGGCAGCGCCGCAATCCCGATCCCGATTCTGTCGATAATACCTATAAGGAAGAACACTACCGCCGCATCGCCTATGCCAACGAGCATTTCGCCTCCGGCTTTGCCGGATGGAGGACGCGATCGCGGCCGCATCTACATCATGTACGGCAAGCCGGACGATCTGGAAAGCCACACCCAGGGCGAGTCCTGGGAACGTCCTTTGGACCAGGGCGGCGGCGAGACGTCAACGTACGCCTACGAAGATTGGACCTACCACTACATCGAAGGCATCGGCGAGAACGTGGAGTTGGAGTTCGTCGATCACCACCGGCACCGGCGAATTCCATCTGACTACCGACCCCTCCGAGAAAGACGCTTTGCTCTACGTGCCGGGCGCCGGCCTGACGCTCGCCGAGCAGGAAGGGCTTTCGTGCAAGTCGGCCCGCTTCCTGAATAGCGATGGATCCCACATGGCGCCGTCCGTATATGGCGCTCGGGGCACTTCGCTGGACGAATTTAACCGGCTGGAGCTGGAAGCCAAGATTTGGCAGCCTCCCACCGTGAAGTTCAAGGACCTCGAGGAAGTCGTATCCTCGCGCATCGTCCGCGACCAGATCAAATTCGACTATCGCTTCGATTTCATGCGCGTCGCCGGTGACACGGTCTTGGTGCCCATCACGCTGCAAATTCCCAATAACCAGTTGAGCTTTCAGAGCAAGGACGGAGTGCACACCGCCACTCTCAACCTCTTTGCCCGCATAACCACCCTCAGCGGCCGTACCGTGCAGACCTTTGAAGACACCGTCCGCCGCGATTTCCCCGATTCGCTCTTGCAGGCCTCGCTGAAGACCTCGTCCATTTACCAGAAAGCGCTTCCGCTGCGCTCCGGCCTTTACCGCCTGGACGTGGTGCTGAAAGATACGACCAGCAACAACGTGGGCGTCATCAACACACGGCTTGCCGTGCCCGCCCTTTGACGATGACGAACTGCAAGCCAGCACCCTGATTCTGGCCGACGAGATTGCTCCCGTGGCGGCCAAGGATATCGGCATCGGCATGTTTGTCATCGGCTCGACGAAAGTGCGGCCGAAATTGGACCAGAGTTTCGGCGCCAATCAGCCGGTGGGCGTCTATTTCCAGGTCTATAACCTGAAAATCGACCAGAACACCCACAAAAACAACGCTTCGGTCGATATTCAAATCTTTCAGGGCGATAAGTCCGTCAAGCACGTGACGCAGACATCCGAGCAGTTGCACGAATCGGGCGAGCAATTGACCGTACAAGAGTCCATACCCGCACAGACCTTGCCGCCCGGCAACTACCGCATCGAGATCAAGACCACCGATGCGCTCGCCAATCAGAGCATCTCCCGATCGGCGGAGTTCAAAGTTACGGCCCCGGCTAACGTGACCACGGCAGCTCAAACGTCTTCCGCGAGGTGATCAGAGTGAAGCTGTTGCGAATCGGGGCCTTCGCGTTATGCAGCATTTGCCTCCTCGGTGCTGCGTCCGCCTTTGCCGCCAATGATTCCGGTAAGCTCAGCGGCTACGTGGCCGATCCGGCCGGCAATCCGCAAATGGGCGCAACCGTGTGGCTCACTCCGGAGTTTGCGGGCGGCCGCGCCGTCGAGCTGCTTACCGACGAAAACGGCATTTTCGTAGGCCAGCGGCTTCGCCCCGGCTTGTATTCGGTCAAGGTTACGCTCGCCGGATTCATGCCTTCCTTTCAGGATAACGTTGACGTTAAGGCCCATCTCAACACCTCGCTGCACATCGAGCTCGATTCGATCTTCGCTTCGGTCGGTCAACTGCACCGCAAGCCCTCCAAGCTCCCCGAACCTGACGACTGGAAATGGGTTCTGCGCACCGCCAGTTCTTCGCGGCCCGTGCTGCAGCTTCGGGACGGCACGGTCATCATTGCCAATCGCCCCCAGCCAGAACAAAGCGACGAGCCTCGTGCCACCGTCGGACTTACCAATGGTTCGGTTCGGCCCGGCGCCTCTTCCGCCCGCCCCGGGAGTATGGGTACCGACGTTTCCTACGACCAGAACCTAGGCGCAGCGGGCAAGCTCCTGATGGCCGGCGAGTTCGACTACGACCAGACGCTTCCGGGCACGCTGGGCGGCTCCGTCGCAACCCTTTGGGTACCCAGCGGCCAGTTTGGGGTTGGTCCCGAAACCACCCTCATCGTCCATCAAGTCCGCCTGGGTGACTCGGGCCGATCGATCCGCACCATGCGTTTCGAGAACTCCGAGCAAATCGGCTTTGGCAACCATGTCGTCATGGAATATGGCGGCGAATATCTCTCCGGGGGCCTGGTAGGCGACACGGTGTCGTCCGTGCGGCCGCACGCCCGCGTGGGCGTGCGAATCTCTCCTCGTTGGGGCGCCGCCTTCTTGCTGGAGACCGATCCGGACGCCTATGGCTTCCGGGCGCAAACGCCGGAAGCGGAGCCGGCCATCGATGCGCTCCAGACCGGCCCGGTAATCGTCTGGGGTCCAGGACGCGCCGGTTCTAAACGGGGGATGGCACGAGGAGTTCGCTCTTCATCATGACGTGGGACGCCGCGGGCGTATCGAAGGCGCCGCATTTCGCGACGACTCCTCCCATGAGGCCGTCTTTGCCACACTGATGCAGTCGTCGGATCCGTATTCGCCTTCCGGCGGTTTCTTTCCGGGACCCTTTGCACACGACGCCGGGTCCGCAGGTTTCTGGGGCACGCGGGTCATCTATCGCCAGCAAATCTCCGAGCATATCGAAGTGGCGGGCGTGTACGCCTGGGCTGGCGCTCTTGCAGCGGACGGCCAGGAGGCATCGCTCTCTAACCTGCCCGGAATGTTCGAAACCCGCTACCGCCATAGCGTTGCCGCTCGCCTGGCCGGCAAAGCTTCCCAGGACCCGAACGGAACTGGCGGCCAGCTATAAATGGGTGAACGGAAGCGTGGTCAGTCGCCAGGATCTGTATGGCGACGCTTCCTTGGGGATAGATCCCAATCTCAGCCTCTCCATCCGGCAACGGCTGCCCTCCTTCATCATGTCCGGCCGCTGGGAGGCCTTAGCCGACTTTCGCAATATGCTCGGTCAGGGTTACGTCTCCATGGAAACCCAGCAGGGAACTATGCTGGTGATGCCCGTGGAGCGCTCATTCCGGGGTGGGGTGAGTTTCCAGTTCTAGTGCTCTTTCCGTATTTGGTAGATCCCTACGAGAAAGCGTATTGCCCGTGCGGATACCTTCGTACGTCATAGATATCTCTCTGTCCTCCAAGGGCTTAACTGCCACGAAATTTCATATGGCGCGGTATGGAACGTGCTACCCTTTTTCAGCACAGGCGAACGCAGGACTGCGCCACTCATGATCCGCGACAACCAAACAATCGGGGCCATGCTGAGCGCCGTGCTGCTGGTGCTGCTCACGATCGCGGTCGCCGTTTTTGGAGTCGTGAATTTCCAGCAGCGCCTGGCCTTCGATGTTCCCGATGACGGCATCACTTGGCTCGACGGCGGGCCGGGAGTTCATGCGGCTGTAGTAACCCCGGATTCCCCGGGTGAGCGCGCCGGAATAAAGCCGGGCGACGTGCTGGTTTCCGTCGACGGCCAGCCTGTTTCTCGCTCCATCGACGTCGTCAAGCGCCTCTGGGGACTCGGCATCTGGTCGCGCGCCAGTTATCAACTCAGCCGCCAGAATCGCGTTTTCGATACCGCCGTGATCACGGCGCCCGCTCCTAAGCCTCTCTCTCTCGAGAATTACCTGCGCGTCGTCGGCCTGCTCTACCTCTTCATCGGTCTTTTCATTTTCGTCCGCCGCTGGAACGCCGGGCGCGCGGTCCATTTTTATCTCTTCTGCCTGGCCTCGTTTGTCCTTTGCTCCTTTCATTACACCGGCAAGCTGAACGCCTTCGATTGGGAAATCTACTGGGCCAAGGCCGCCGCGCTTGTCGCCGCGCCCGCCCTTTTGGTCCATTTTGCCCTGGTCTTCCCGGAGAGAAGCCTGGCGCGCAAAGCCACTCAGCGTCTCCTCATCTGGGCCTGCTATCTGCCCGCGACGGCTTTGTTGATGCTCCACATTTGCGCGGCCCTGGGCTTTGCCGGTTTCTTTCCCTCGTTTACCTCGCGCCTGGCGCTTGATCAATTGGAGTTGGTCTATCTCGGGTTTTACTTCCTCCTGGCCGCGGCGATTTTCTTGTACAGCTACCGCCAAACTCCCAGCGGATTCTTGCGCCAGCAGTTGAAGTGGATCACCGGCGGCACGCTGGCCGGCATTCTGCCCTTCGCCGCGCTTTACATCCTGCCGTTCTCGCTGGGCGCGGTCCCGCGCCCCTGGATGAACCTCTCGGTGCTATCGCTCGCGCTCGTCCCGTTGTGCTTCGCCTACGCCATCGTGCGCTATCGCCTGATGGATGTGGACATCATCTTCAAGCGCGGCTTGGCCTATACCGCGGCGACTGCGGCCATCATCGCTGTCTACTTCGCCCTGGTCGCCTTGATCGGCGGCCTGTTCCACACCGCATGGCCGTCGGGACTGCTGGGCGAAATCATGGCCATCGTCATTGCCGCGTTCTTGTTTCAGCCCTTTCGCGACTGGACCCAAGCCCGCCTGGACCGCTTTTTCTATCGCGATCGCCTCAACTACCGCCGGACCTTGATCGAGTTCGGCCGCACGCTCACGGGCGAAGTGCGCATCGAACCCATGCTCGCTTCCGTGATGGAACGCCTGTCGCAAACTCTGCTGGTCGACCGCCTGGCCGTTTTCCTGGAAAGCGTTCCCGGCGACGGCCGCCTTCGCCTGGTGCGCTCCCAAGGTTTGCGCGCTCCGCTTTCCGGCCGATGCACTGGACCTGAGCTTCCTCTCTTCCGGCCGCCCGGAACTGGCCCGCGGCTATCTTTTCTACGAATCCTCTCGCGCGGCCCGCAACGAAAGCCCCTCCGTGCAGCGCACGCTCGACGAGCTCGGCCTCCACTACTTCATCCCTTGCCGCATTCATGACCGCATCGTGGCCGTCCTCGGTTTGGGCAAGACCGTCGATGGCGATTTCCTCACCAGTGAGGACGTCGAACTGCTCTTCACCATCGCCGGCTACGTAGCCATCGCCCTCGATAATGCTCAGCTCTACTCCTCGCTCGAGCAGAAGGCCCGCCAGATCGAGCACCTCAAGGATTTCTCCGAAAATATCGTCGAGTCCATGAACGTCGGCGTTCTGGCCGTGGACTTCGAGGGCCGCATCGAGTTCTGGAATAACCAGCTGGAGCGCTCGCTGGGCATCGAGCGCGCCGAAGCCGTCGGGCACACCGTCGAGGAGATTCTCTCGGCCGATCTGGTGGCCGAAATTGCCTCCCGCGCCGAGGAAGAGCGCGTCACCAATCTCTATAAGTTCCCGCTGCGCAACCGCAGCGGGCGCACTCTGGTGGTGAATGTCTCCATCGCTCCGCTCACCGGAAAAACAGGCGAGCGCATGGGCAGGCTGATCCTGGTCGACGACATCACCCAGCGCATGCAGCTCGAAGAGCAGCTTCTGCAAACCGAAAAACTAACTTCGCTTGGTTTGCTCGCCGCCGGCGTGGCTCACGAAGTGAATACGCCTCTCGCGGTCATCTCCAACTATGTGCAGATGCTCGCCAAAGCGCTGCCTCCCAACGATCCGCGCCATAAGTTAACCGACCGCATCGTCAAGCAAACCTTCCGCGCCAGCGAGATCGTCAATAATCTCCTCAATTTCTCGCGCACCGGCGGCGCCGAATTCAAGGAAGTGAATCTTAACCAGGTCATCGAAGAGACGCTCACCCTGGTGGCGCATCCCTTTCGCGCCTCGAACGTCCAGGTCGTCCGCAATCTGGACGCCGGTCTCCCCGCCGTACTCGGATCGAACAACCGCTTGCAGCAGGTCTTCCTCAATCTTTTCCTGAACGCCAAGGACGCCATGCCTTCCGGCGGCATGCTCGAAGTGCGCAGCGCCGCCAATAATGGCTCGGTCGAAATCGAAATCACGGACACGGGCATGGGCATTCAGCGCGAAAATCTGCACCGCGTTTTCGACCCCTTCTTCACCACCAAGGCCACCGGCCGTGGCACCGGTTTGGGTCTCTCCGTAAGCTATGGGATCATTAAGGAGCACGCCGGCAAGATTGAGGTGCGCTCCACCCCCGGGAAAGGCGCCTCTTTCCGCATGGAGTTTCCGGCGGTAAGGAAAGCGGTTCATGCCTAATGGCTCGATCCTGGTCATAGACGACGAAGCGGAAATTCGCGAAGGTCTCGAACTTCTTCTTTCCTCCGAAGGCTACTCCGTCTCCCTCGCCGACACGGGCGAATCCGGGCTCGCGCGCCTCGAGCAGGAGCCCTATGACCTGCTGCTTCTCGACGTTAACTTGCCCGATCGCAACGGCCTCGATCTGCTTCGCGACATTCGCCAGCACGATGCCCATCTGCCCATCGTCCTGATCACCGCTTACGGATCGATCGACATGGCCCGCCAGGCTTTCAAGAGCGGCGCACAGGACTACATCACCAAGCCCTGGTCCAATGACGAGCTCCTCGCTCAAGTCGCCCTGGCTGTGGAAGGCCGCCGGCTGCGCGAAGAAAACGTCCAGCTCAAGCGTGCGCTCAAGCAGCGCTACGATTTCCCGAACATCATCGGGAAGGGCGAACGCATCGTTTCCGTTTTGGATCTCGTCGCCCAGGTTGCGCCTTCCCGCTCCACCGTTCTCATCGTGGGCGAAAGCGGCACCGGCAAGGAGCTCATCGCCAAGGCCATCCATTCCGCGTCGCCTCGGGTGGATAAGCCTTTCGTGGCCGTCAATAGCGGCTCCATTCCCGTCGATCTCCTGGAATCCCAGCTTTTCGGCCACGTCAGGGGCGCCTTCACCAGCGCCGTTGCCTCCAAAAAGGGTCTCTTCGAGGTGGCCGACCAGGGCACCATCTTCTTCGATGAAATCTCCACCGTCAGCCTGGAAACTCAGGCCAAGCTCCTGCGCGTGATTCAGGAGCGCGAATTCATGCGCCTGGGCGGCACGGAAAATATCAAAGTCGATGTGCGCATCGTCGCCGCTTCCAATGTCGATCTTCTCGGCCTCGTTCGCGCGGGCCGTTTCCGCGAGGATTTATTCCATCGCCTCAACGTCATCGCTCTCACGCTGCCGCCGCTTCGCGAGCGCCGCGAGGATATTCCTCTGCTGGTGAATCATTTCCTGCGCCAGTTTTCGCAGGAGAACAATCGCCCTTTGGGCCGCTTCACGCCCCAAGCCATGAAGCTGCTGATGGAATACGGGTGGCCGGGCAACGTTCGCGAATTGGAAAATGTCGTCGAGCGCGCCGTGGTTCTCTCCACCCGCGAGGAGTTCGACGCCGATCTGCTTCCCGAATCGCTCCTCACCCGCGGATTGGTCGGCGATGCCCGCCTGCGGCTCTCCGAACTTCTGAACTCGCTGGCCAGAGCGGGCAATAGCCATGCAAGCCCTGGGCAGGCTGCGCCATCTCTCTTTCAAATCATGGAGCAGATTGAACGTCGCGTGATCGTCGATATGCTCGAGCAGACCGCCTGGAACCAGACCGAAGCGGCCGAGCGCTTTCAGATTCCGCTCTCCACCTTGAACCAGAAGATCAAGCGCCTGGGAATCGAGATTCGCCGCCGTGCCGCTGGCCGCGGTCCGGACGACGCCGCCACTCACGCCGAAGCCGCCGACACCCCCGCCTGAGTCAAATCTAGAGGTGTCATTCCGAACCCAGCGGCCGTCTTTGCCGATGTCGGTGAGGAATCCGCTTTTCGTCTCCTCTGCAGGAGGGGGTGCTGTTTCTCGATCAACTTAGTGGAATATTGGCTAGCGCTTCTGTTTCGCAGGGGACATCCCCATTTGCTCGGCTTGTGGGTCAGGGCTTCAGCCTTAATATCCTTGCGGGTCGCGGCTTTAGCCGCGACGTTACAGATCTAAAGAAGCAGGGGCTTTAGCCCCTGACGCTAACCTAGTGTTCCAGCTTCGCCGCCGGCACCGCCGGGCCGGCATATCCCTTCGGCATCAGCGTTGTCGCCAAGTCCACGCCGGAAAGATCCACGCCCTCCAAGTCTGTCTCGCGCAGTATCGTCACACCCATATCCGCGCCTGCGAACTGCGCGCCCTTGATATTCGCGGAACGAAAATTCGCGTTTCGCAAGTTGGCGCGACGGAAGTCCGCCTCGCCCAGATCGCAGCGAAAGAACTCCACGCCACTGGCTTGCACCTCGCCAAGGTCGGCGCCGTGCAAATCCGATTCCGTCAGGTCCGAATTGCGCAGGTCGGCGCCGCGCAGCCGCGCTCCCGCCAGGCTCGCGTGCGTGAGCTTGCATTGCCGCAGGTTCGCGCCATCCAGATTGGCTTTCTCCAGAATCGCGCCGGTAAGATTCGCGCCGCGCAGGTCTGCCATTCTCAAATCCGCCTCGCGCAAATCGGCGCGCTTGCCGCCGGGCTTGCCGAGAAAATGATTGCGGTGCGCTTCCAGAATCTCCACCAGAGTCCGGCCCTGGTGCCGAATTCGCTTCGGCTTGCGCCAGCCCTTGCTGCCCGTGATTAAATCCCAAAGTCCCATTTGCCCACCCCTCTAGATGACCCATCTCTCTGGATAGAACGATTAGATGAAGCCGGATCCTTCGGCTCATTCTATTGAGAATCACCGCAAAAATCAGCCCCGTTAAAGCCAGCGTCAAGGTCAGCCAAACTCATCGGTTTCCTCTCGGCCGTTTCCTGTGCTCCCTTCCGTCCCGTCGCTGGAAGTTGTGATAACTTAGACACGATCGTTCTTCGCCGCGGGAATCGTGAAGCCATGCAGCCCTCGAAAGCCTCGCGCATCGCATCGTCTCTAAATTGCAAATCGTCTGAGGCCCATGCGCGCCTTCTGGCGTTGGCTTTTGCGGCGTTTGTGGCCATCGCCCTGCCCATTTCCGCCGCCCAGGAAAAGCAAAGCGGCGAAATCGTAGCCAATCTAGCCACTGGCCGGGTGGTCTTCTGTGTCACCCGCGACGCGATTGTCGTCGCGGCCACCAGCGGCGGCGGCGAAGTTGGCTCGCGTCCGCCCACAGTGCTTCCGGTCAGCCCCGGCCGCGTTGGCGTCCTGCTCGGCGCCATCGAATGGACCGTGCCCTCTACCGGCAAGACCACGCGATTTGACGCCGATCTGCCCTCCGTCGCCGCCGACGCCCTGCGCCGTCCCGTGCAGACGTCCCCGGGCCTCGCGCCGAAATCTTTGGAACAGCCCTCCGAGATCGAGGATATTGGCGTCGGAATGCTGGAAGAGATTCGCCCCTTGGTGGAGCAGATTCACCATAAGCTCGATCTCGCGCCGGACGAGCCTCTCGTGGAATTGATTCTCGCCGACTACGTGCAGAACTACGGTCCCGAAATCTGGACCTTGCAATATCGCGTGCGCCAGCAAGATTTAGGTTCGGACTTCTGGCAGACCCGCATCCTTCGCCCCGCCTACTTCCAGCTTTATCCGCCGGAAAAAGGCCAAGCGCACACTTTCCTCGAAGCGGATTATCCCGCCAATGTTCCCCGGCTCGATTTGGCGGAGCATGTCGCGCGCCGCGATCCGCAGTTCGAGCGCATCGGCAACTCCTCGCGCGAGTCATCCCAGGCGTTTGACTTGCTTGCGGGAGGGAACAGCATGAAAGCGCTCTCCTCGCCCGTCTCGGACTTCATGCGCGCCGCTATTCCGCTCGCGGGCGGAGACAATCAGAGCCTGGTCATGGCTCTACTCGATATGGATCGCGGCTTTCAATGGATCCTCGCGCCCCAGAAGCCCATTCCCGCAGGCAAAGCGCCCAGCGAACCCGACGCGCCCTCGTTGCGCCAGCGCGGGCCTCGTCCGCAATAATTCCGCGCCGACCTTTCCAGTTCTTATGAGCCTGCCGCTGGCCATGTAGAACGAGTGGCACAGCCACTCTTGGCTGTGCGGGGAACAAGCACGGCAACGAAACGATCGGGGACAAGCAGATCGGTGACATCGCCACCCCGCGCTACTTAGCGAAAGACTTTTCCGCGAACTGCTGCTTCACTCGCGCGCTCTTCTCCGCCACGGACTTCGCCAGTTCCTGCTTGTAGACAACCAGTTGCTCCGCCACTCGCGCATCGAATGTGGCGATGATCTCCGCCGCATAGATTGCCGCGTTGATGGCTCCGGGCTTGTCGATGGCCATCGCCGCCACCGGCACGCCCGCCGGCATCTGCACGCTCGAGAGCAACGCGTCGATGCCGGACAGCACCGTCGTGGCCATGGGCACCGCGATCACCGGCAGCGTGGTCAGCGCCGCCACCACGCCCGCCAGGTGCGCCGCGCCTCCGGCTGCCACGATCACCACCTTCAGCCCTCGATTGATTGCCGTGGTCGCATATTCATGGGTCAGCGCCGGCGAGCGGTGCGCCGAGACAACCTCGATCTCGAACGGGATCGAAAACTTCGCCAGCATCTTCGCCGATTCGGTCATGATCGGAAGATCGGTGTCCGAACCCATGATGATTCCCACAAGGGGCTTTACTCTTGCTCCGTCGCTATTGCTCAACGCATTCCTCCATTCGTGGCATTAAGAGTGTATTTATAAACTCGATCGCATCGCTGCGGCAAATTCTCCGGCTTCGATTCACCCGGAACAATATCCCCTTGCGATTCTCCAGTTCCTTCTGAAGACCCATACGAATCTCCACTCGCCAACAAGGCTCGCAGGGAACCGTCACTTCACCATCAAGCGTCTCCTGCGTTCGCTGAACGGCATGCCGCCAACGCAATGTCGCTGCGGTATTGCCGCTTCGCAAAGTCGATGCAATGAACCGCATCATAAGCAGCGCGGCGGGCAAGCTCCAGATTATCTCCAAGTGCTGTCACACCTAAAACTCTTCCACTGCTTGTGTAGTATATAGTTCCTTCTCGTCTCGTACCCGCGTGAAATACCATCACACCAGGCAATGTGCCGGCCTTCTCCAGTCCGCGAATCTTCTGGCCAGCCTCATATTTGCCAGGATAACCTCCGGAAGCCATTACCACGCAAATACTCGCCCCGCGCCTCCAAATCAGCGGCTTCGTTCGCAATTGGCCTTGCGCTGTAGCCATCAAGACCTCGCCCAGATCAGAATCTATGCGCGGAATGATCGCCTGGGTCTCCGGATCGCCTAGCCGACAATTGAATTCAAGGACTTTAGGGCCGTTTGCCGTCAGCATAAGCCCAAAATAGAGAAATCCGCGGTATTTCCAGTCTTCTTTTCCAAAGGCGCTCATTGTCGGCTGGACGACGTCTTTCAGGATTTGCTTCTCTGCGGCGTCTGAAATAATGCCGTCACAAGAATAGGCGCCCATACCCCCTGTATTGGGCCCCTGATCGCCGTCAAATGCTCTCTTGTGATCGCGAGTAGCCACCAGGGGAACAAAATAGTCGCCATCGCTCAGCACGATAAAGGAGAGTTCATCGCCAACTAAAGCTTCTTCAATCAGTAGCTTAGAAGCCCCTCCGCCGAACTCCTTCTTTTCTAGAACGCGGTCCGCAAAATCAGCTGCTTCGCCGTAAGCCTTCGCAACAAGCACACCCTTTCCGGCGCAAAGCCCATCAGCTTTCAGCACGAGGGGATAGGGAAGCGTCTTGAGTCTCGCAATTGCCTCGGTAGACGAGGTAAACGTGCCATAAGATTGTGCCGTAGGGATCCCGTGCCGGTTCAGGAACTCCTTTGCGAATATCTTGCTGCCTTCGAGGCGGGCACATTCCCTGGACGGCCCCACAATCGCCAGTCCACGGAGCCCGAATTCATCAGAAATCCCATCCACAAGCGGCTGCTCGGGCCCCACAACCGTCAAATCCGCCCCAAGCTTCTCCGCAAGATCCGCGAGACCCTTGATATCAGCGAGATTCCCGGACAGACACTCCGCCTGCTGCGATATCCCGCCATTTCCGGGTATGCACCAGATCTTCGATACCGACGCGCTTTGAGCCAGCTTCCAGACCAGCGCGTGCTCTCGGCCTCCGCTTCCTATGACTAGGATTTTCATGAGGTGCCAACATTATGTCGGGAAGCCGCGCCCTGTCAACGCTGCCTCGCGGTAAGCGCACGAGCAACCGCTGGACGTTGTGCCAAATTAATGCTTTCATCGATGCCGATTTAGGCCCAACGACGTGACTGAAGAAGCTACAACCTCGCTTTCGCTCGCCGAGATCGCCCATTCGCTCGCCCCATACATAGCCGCGCCTCTGGCCGATCCGCAGCTCGCAAAAATAGCGGCTTATTTGAAGCTGCTCAAAAAGTGGAACCAAACCGTTCCTCTGACCTCCATTGAAGACGACTCAGAAGTCGTTGCGCGTCACTTTGGGGAGAGCATTTTCGCCGGCCGCCTCCTGGGCCTTGGAACTGGTCGGCTCGCCGACGTCGGCAGCGGAGCCGGCTTCCCCGGCCTGCCCTTGAAGATCGCCTTCCCGTCCCTGCGCGTAACCTTAATCGAACCAAACCTGAAAAAATGCGCTTTTCTACGCGAAGTAAAGGAGGTTCTCGCCCTGGAAAGCGTGGAAATAGCCCGCAGCACGTATGAAAACCTCTCTTCACCTCCGCAATCGTTTGATTTCATCGCTTCCAGAGCTCTCGGCGGTTACCGCCGATTGTTACACTGGTCGCGACAGGCTCTCAGCCCCGGCGGCCACGTAATTCTGTGGCTCGGAGTTGACGATTCCACCTCTCTCAGCCGATTGGAAGGCTGGAGATGGCAATTGCCCGTCAATATCCCTGAATCAAAGCGCAGAGTTCTCCTGATTGGGCTGCCTAAACCATGAATTGTTTCACATGAAACAATTTCATCGCAATTGATAGCGTCCAATCTGCCATTCCTGCCCACTTCGAGCCCTCCAACCGCCGCACAATGTTTCACGTGAAACAATTTTCAACACGCACCACGAAAATCAGCTCCGCGCTCGTGAAATGTCTTGCACTCAACGCATTCCCTCTGCTAAATTCCCGCGCCGAAGCGGCATAGTCCACTAAGGAGTTTATTTGGCGCGCGTAATCGCTGTGGCCAATCAAAAGGGCGGCGTCGGCAAGACCACCACGGCAATCAATCTTTCCGCTTCTATCGCAGCGGGAGAGCAGCCAACCCTCCTCATCGATTCCGATCCACAAGCCAATAGCACCACCGGCCTCGGCTTTCAAAAGGATCCGTCTCGCCGAACTCTGTATCACACCCTTGTTCTCGGCGAGAATCTGAACAGAATCATCGTCAAAACCCAGGTCGAGGGTCTCGATCTCATTCCTTCGGACAAGAATCTGGCCGGCGCCGCCCTGGAGCTGGCCAGCGCCGATCGCCGCGAATACCGTTTCAAAGAGGTCATCGAGCAACTTCGCTCGCAATATCGCTTCATAATCATCGATTGTCCGCCCGCGCTCGATCTCATTACCCTGAATGCCCTGGTCGCCAGCGACTCGGTACTGATTCCCGTCCAGTGCGAATATCTCGCCCTGGAAGGCGTTTCGGAGCTGCTCGATACGCTCATGCGTATCCGGCGAACGCTCAACCCGACCCTAGCCGTCGAAGGCATCGTCCTGACCATGTATGACGAGCGGACCACCCTCTCGCGCCAGGTCGCCGCCGATCTCCGAAGCTTCTTTGGCACTCAAGTTTTTGAAAGCGTGATTCCGCGGAATGTGCGGCTTGCCGAAGCTCCCAGCCACGGAAAGCCCATTTTGTTCTACGACATTCATAGTAGAGGCGCCGAAGCCTATATCCAACTTGCCAGGGAGGTAATTGCCAATGGCCAGAAACGCGCTGGGGCGGGGGCTGGGAGCGCTAATTCGGGAGCCTGAACCGCAAGTTCCCGAAGCAGCCCAGATTCCCGTCGTCCCTTATGCCCAGCCCACCCCCGGGCTGGCCGGATCGCAGCTCGTCGATATCGACCTGATCGAGCCCAGCCCCTATCAGCCGCGCACTCACTTTGCCGAAGAGGCGCTGGCCGAGCTGGCCCAATCCATTCTGGTCAGCGGAATCATTCAGCCGCTGGTGCTGCGTCGCGTCGGCTCTCGCTTCCAGCTGCTGGCCGGGGAAAGGCGCTGGCGCGCCGCCCAGCGTGCCGGCTTGGGCCGCGTCCCCGCCGTCATTCGCGAGGTCACAGACGAGGCGGCGCTGGAAATCACTCTCGTCGAGAACATCCAGCGCGAGAACCTGAACGCCATCGAAGAGGCCCGCGCCTACGAGCGCCTGATGAGCGAGTTTCACTTGACCCAGGAAGAAGTCGCGGCAAAAACCGGAAAAGATCGCGCCACGGTCGGCAACGCCACTCGCCTTCTGCGCCTGGAGAAGCCCATCCTCGAGCTCATCGAGGACGGCCGCCTCTCTCCCGGCCATGGCCGCGCGCTTCTGGGAATCCTCGATCCCCAGCTTCGCCTCGAGCTCGCGCAGCGCGCCTCCCGCGGCCGCATGACCGTCCGCCAGCTCGAACGCAGCGCCTCTCGGAAGGCTCGCGCGACCGATGCCGAGCCTGCCGAGCCGCCGCTGGACGCCAACGCTCGCGCCGCGATCCAGCAGCTGGAGCATGCGCTGGGAATGCGCGTGCGGCTGCGCAAACCGGCAAAAAATCGTCCCGGCGAATTGGCTATCGAATATTACGAGGAGTCCCAACTGGTCTGGCTCTACGACCGGCTTGTTATCCAGAAGTGAACACTACCAACGTAGTAGTGCTCGGTTGTACTTGTCTCCTCTCCTCGCCCTCTGAAACAATTGCCGCTTCCACTGCCTCCCCCAGCGAGGCCCGCCGAGGTGATCTCTGCCCTGGAAGTTCGGAAAGCGAGAAAGTGCGCCTGCGCCGGCCTGGACCGGTTTCCTCGATAAATCCGTCCGTTTCGAGGGCACTCTGGAATGTCCGGGAACCTTTCGCGTGGAAGGCGAGATCAAGGGCCTGCTGATCTCCACCCAAACGCTCATTCTGGGCGAAGAAGCTCGCGTGGAAGGCCAGATCGAAGGTAATCAGGTCGTCATCTCGGGACGGTTCAACGGCATTATTCGCGCCACAGGCCGCGTCGAAATTCACGATAAAGGAATCGCCACCGGAGAGATCTTTACCAGCTGCCTGGTCATCGAACCGGGCGGTGTCTTCGACGGCCAATGCCACATGGCTGCGGCCTCGGAAGCGGCCAAGCCCATCACCATCCCCATTCGCGCCGCCCAAGCAGGATAAATTCCGCTCAGCTTCGCTCACCGGCAAAAACTTATATTGTGAGTTTCGTGGAGAGCGGCCCGTTTAGAACCGCCAGTGAAGAACGCATCGAGAATCCATCAGGAGCGCGCTGAAAGCCCTTTAAGATCCCGTTAAGAGCGAAGTGTCGCTGCTGGAGCCGCAGGTTTCGCCGCGCCGGTCTTGGACTTGCCCATGGCCGCCTCGACGCCTTTGCGAATGGTCTCGTTCCAATCCTGGTGCGGCACCGCGGAATTTTGCGCGGCGATATAAAGGCGCAGCGCCTGATCGCGCCGCTCCAATTGCCGGAGATAGATTCTTCCCGCGGAGATCAGCGCCAGCACGGAGTTGCGATCTTCCGGCCAGGCCTGCGCGAGCTTTTCGTATTCGCTCGCGGCGCGTTCCCACTGCTGTTGGTTCTCCACGTGGCGGCAAAGCTCGAGCCATGCCGCAGCCGGCATTTTCGTGCCGCCCGCCCGGTCGTAGTCCTCGTAATCCTGCCAGGCGGCATCGCCGCTATGGAGTTTCAGGTGCATCTGGCACGCTGTTTCCAGGGATGCCAAGTAAGACGGCGTGTCGCCTTTTCGAAAATAGATGCTTGGCAGCAACTCATACGCGTCTATGGCAGCGGGCTTTTCCGCGATCAGCGATTTCAGCTCGGAAATGGCTTCGTCCACTTGTCCGGTTTCGAGCAGGTCGGTGGCCTTCACGATGCGTGGATCGGCCGACCAGCCCACCTTATCCTCGATGATTCGGTCCGCCTTCTGCTCGAGCCCGCTGTAGCGCAGAATTAAGGCCATCACCGCGCCAAAGCCGAAGCCGCCAATATGCGCCCAGTACGCCACGCCTCCGCTCTCGCCCGACAGCACTCCGGAGAGAAGCTGCAAGCCCAGCCATAAAGGCAAAACAGCGAAGGCCGGCGCATGGAAGCGGTAGAGCCGCGGCCGCACAATCCAATAGAAAAATCCAAACTGGATTTTCGTTTTGGGGAATCGCACCAGAAAGCCGCCCATCAGGGAGGCAATCGCGCCCGATGCGCCGATCACCGGTATTAACCCATGCGGGTATACCAGCGCATATCCCCCCAGCGCCGCCACGCCGGAAATCAAATAAAACGCCGCGTACAGAGGCCCGCCCCAGGTATCTTCCAGCACCGCTCCCGCCAGCCACAGGAACCACATGTTAAAGATCAGGTGCGTCCATCCCTCGTGCAAAAAATTGGCGGTCAAGAAACTGATCGCCGATGGATGCGAGGGGTAGAACGCAAAGCGCCCCAGGATGGACTCGGCGCGCATTTGGTCCAGCTGGCCGGCCAGCCGCGTCATCTCTTCTTCGCAGCGCAGATCCGTCCACGAACGCATGTCCACGTCCCAGGCATTCAGCGGAGTGTGATCCGGAGAAGAGAGAACGTCCCACGTTTTTGCTTGCTGCTGGCGGAAGCTGTCCACCAGCTTTTGCTCCGCCGGAGTCATGGGGGTGCCGGGATGGGCCGCAGCCAGGAGAATGATGTGCTGTTGGATTTCCGCCGTCTGTTTCCCTTCGTTTTCCATGGTCCAGTGCGTGCCAAGGAAAACGACCACGTTCAGGGCAATAATCGCTATGGTGACAAAGGGCCAGCGCCGGCCGTGCATGTTTTCGTGACTCAGCGGAATGATCACGGCGATGCCTCCACATCAGGATCTAGACCTGGGTCCCGACCCTGCACTCCAACAAAAAGCGTCGCCAGGCCTGCGCGGCGCGCCCACGGCAAAACATCGCATTTATTCTGGCAGTTGCCTCTGCCCGTGGGCCTGTCCTTTCCCTAAATTTCCCGTATCGGTTAACCCCGTAATCGCTCCGGCACAATCCGGGCCTGCGAACTGAGAGCGCCTCCAGATGCCCGCCCGGCGCGCAGCGCGTCGATTGCAGTTATAATCAAAAACTTACGGATCGGAGAGATCGATGCTCGAGCAGGTGAAGCTCACGGCCACCGTGAAGGCTGCCGGCTGCGCCGCCAAACTAAGCCCCAGCGTCCTGGAGGCGGTCCTGCGCCGCCTGCCCCGGCAAATCGACGCGAACGTCCTCGTCGGATTCGAGACCAGCGACGACGCCGGCGTCTATCGCCTCAGCCCTGGCATCGCCCTGGTGCAGACCGTCGACTTCTTCACGCCCATCGTCGACGATCCTTTCTCGTTTGGGCAGATTGCCGCCGCCAACGCGCTCAGCGACGTTTACGCCATGGGCGGCCGCCCCATCTCTGCGCTGTCTATCGTCGCTTTTCCGGAATCGGGCGAACTCGACACTCTCGACCAGATTCTCCGCGGCGGCTTGGCCAAAATGACCGAAGCGGGCTGCACGGTGATCGGCGGCCACTCCATTCGCGACGACGATATGAAGTTCGGCTATGCCGTTACGGGACTGATCGATCCGGAGCGCGTCTGGCGCAATGTAGGAGCGCGGCCCGGCGATGCTCTGCTGCTCACCAAACCTCTCGGCGCCGGTGTAATTTCCACCGGCTTGAAGCAAGGGCGCATACCCGAGGACGCCATCGCCGCCGCCACATCTTCCATGGCTCGTTTGAACCGTGATGCCTCCGAGGCCGTAGCCGAAATCGACGAGCGCACTCCGGGCAGCGTTCACGCCGTCACAGACGTTACTGGCTTCGCGCTGCTGGGCCATGCGCGAGAAATGGCCGTGGGCAGCGGCGTCTCTTTGGCCATCGATCACACTGCGATCGAATATCTGCCCGGCGCGGTGGCCGCTTCGCGCGCCGGCTTCTATTCCGGCGGGCTCAAGAATAACCGCCAGTTCATCGGCGATTGCGTGGCCTTCCAGCCCTCGGTTCCGGAGGAGTTTCGCAATCTGCTTTTCGATCCGCAGACCTCCGGCGGACTTCTCGTCGCGGTGGAAGCCGCTCAAGCCGACGCTCTTCTCGCGGCGCTCGCCGCTCGCAAAGTTTCGGCGCGCCGCATCGGGCGCGTCCTCGAAAAGCGCTCGCCTCTGATGGAGGTCAGCTGACCTTCTTCCATTGGCCCCGCCGCTTTTCCGCAATCGCATGGATACCATCACTCACGGCATCGTTGGCGCTCTGATCGGCAAAGCCTTTTTCGCCGGCGAACCTTCCCGCGCACCGTTCTCCTGGAGCGAGCCGCCGAAGACCGCCAGCCGCGTGGCCATCCTCGCCTGCACGATTGGCGCTATCTTCCCGGATATCGACGTGCTCGCTGGGCCGCTGGCCCACAACAGCCTCGCCATGATGACCTGGCATCGCAGCATCACCCATTCCGTAGTCATGTTGCCCGTCTGGGCCTTGCTTCTCGCCGGCCTCACCTGGTTTCTCGCCCGCCGCCTGCGCTGGCCCGCGCCCCAATTCGGCGATCTCGTGGCCATCTATCTCGTCGCCATCGGAAGCCACATTTTTCTGGACGTGATCACCTCCTTCGGAACGATGGTTTGGAGCCCGCTCAACTACTCCCGCGTCTCCTGGGACTTCGTCCTCATCGTGGACCTTACGCTCACCTCCCTGGCCCTCATGCCGCAACTCGCCGCCTGGGCCTTCCGCCCGCTAAAGGATCCCTGGAAGCGCGCGGTTCCTCTCTGGGCCATCTTCTCGGCTGCGGCCTTCGCCATCGGCCCATTGGTGCGCCCGCTGAACATTCCCTTCTCCACGGGCGCCTCGTTCTTCGCCATGGGCGCCTTGGCTTGCTTTTTTCTGCTCCCGCTCCGTCACAGCAGCGGTTCCCACGCTGGCCGCGTCAAGTGGTGCCGCATAGGATTCGCCCTCGTCGCCGCTTACTTGAGCTTCGCCGGCGCCATGCACCATTCCGCCTTCCAGCACGTTTCCGAATTCGCCAGCCAGGCCCGCCTGAACGTCCAGAACATCGCCGCCATCCCCATGCCGCCCTCCGTCGCCCGCTGGGCGGGCCTGATCGAAACTCCCGACGGCGTCTATCGCATTCAGTTCGATCAGTTGGGAGACGAGCCGTTTCACCTTCAGTTCTTTCCCCAGGCCGCTTCCAACCAATACATCGCCGAGGCCCGCGGCCTCAGCGACGTGCAGACCTACTTGGCCTTCGCCCGCTTCCCGCTCTTCAAATTCTTCGAGCGAGCCGGAAACCCCGTCGTGGATATCAGCGACATGCGCTTCTACGGAGAGCGCCGGGCCTCATTTTCGCCCGGCGAAATTGATCGTCCGACGAACTTCACCTTTGAAGTGGTTTTCGCACCGGACGGCAAGATTCTCTCTCAGGGACGCCTGCGGGAAGAGTAAGTTCAGTGGTGGGTCGGGTTGAATTTTCTTGATCGTGACACAGGACGGCAAAATTCAAACTGACACTGCGGGAAAGTTGAAGCGAGAAACTTAAGCCTCGGGGCGCAAACTTCGAGTCATCTGCGCAACAATCGTACTTCGCGCCAACTTCTACTTCGCGTCGGGCTTCGCATCGGCTTTCTGATCGGCCGGGAAAATCACCACCTGCCGCATCTCCCCCTGCCCTTCACTGCTGGTGCGCACTCCCGGCTGATCTTTCAGCGCCAGGTGAATGATGCGCCGGTCCCGCGCGCCCATGGGGTTGAAGCGAAAAGCTTCGTGCGTCTGCCGCACCCGCTCCGCGGCCACTTCCGCCGAGAGCCGCAATTCCGCCAGCCGCGCAGCGCGAAAATCTCCGCAGTCGAAGCGCACGCGATTGTAAAACTGGGGATCCAGGCGCAGCCAGCGCACGCCCACATGCTCCAGCGCCTTCAGCAACTCCCCGTTGTGCTCCAGCAGAACTTCCTGGTCCGGCCCCTCGAACGCCACCACGATCTCCGCCGTTTCCAGATCGTCGGCATCCGCCTTCGGCGCGATGTCCACGCGATAGCTCAGGCGAAACCGCGCCGTGCGCAGAACCATATCCAGGTAGCGCCGCAGTTCGGCCCCCGCGGCTTCGCGGTCGATCTTGCCATCATGAACCAGGCTGGCGGGCATGCATCCTCTCCGAAGCGCCTTATCGCGAACTTACTTCGACAGCGCCGCGCGTGTCACCTGTTTTTTACCTCTCGCAGGCGCCACGAGCGCTTTGAGCGGCGACGTCCGGTTCAGGTGCCACTGCTGCAGCACCGCCACGATATTCTGCGTCACGATGTAAAGAATCAGCCCGCTCGAAACCGGAATCAGGAAAAACATGCCCGTAAACATCAGCGGCATCAGCGTCATCATCCGCTGTTGCGAAGGATCGGTCACCGTCATCGGCGTCATCTTCTGTGCCGCGTACATCAGCAGTGCCATGGTAATCGTCAAAATGAAATAGGGGTCCCGGCCCGAGAGATCGTGAAAGATGCCGAACCACGCCGCGTGCCGCAATTCGATGGTGGCGTTCAGCATGCGGTAAAGTCCAAACCAGATCGGCATCTGGATCACTTGCGGCAGGCAGCTCCCCATGGGGTTCACGCCCTCGCGGCTGTATACCGCCATCACTTCCTTGTTCATCTCCTGCTTGCGCGGATCGCGCATGGAATATTTCTTGTAGCGGTCCTGAATCTGGCGGATTTCCGGCGCCACCTTCTGCATCTTCTGCATCGACCGCCAGCTCTTCACCTTCAGCGGATAGAGCACCATATTGATGGCCACGGTCATCACCACGATGGCCCAGCCGTAGTTCGGAATGTAGTGGTAGATCCAGCGCAGAATGTAGAAGAGCGGCTCGGCGATAAATCCAAACCAGCCGAATTGCACCAGGCCGTTCAACGGCGGCCGCACCGCTTTCAGAGTATCGATGTCCTTCGGGCCCACGTACAGGCGCACGTCCAGCGGACCCGGCGTCGTCGAACCGACCGCCATCTCCGGCAAAATCTCCTGCTGCGTTTTCCCGTCGGCCTGCAGCGTGTGCGTGGTCTGCCGCGTGGAAAGCGTCAGCGTATCCGCAAGCGGCTGCCCGCGCCGGTGGCAGGAACGCGGCGGCAAAATAAAGGTCCTCGATCCCCACGGCGCCAAACATTCCCGGCACCGCAGCCGGAATATTGCGCTGATTCGGCGTGCCCGAATTCTTGCTGGTGATCGTGCTGATGCTGCCGTCGTGGTCGTCGAACACCAGCGTCTGCACCGCGGCGCGAAATGCCGTCACGTCGCCAAAGCCGCCGCGCCAGGCGATGCTGTAGCTCACCGGACGCCCGTTCTGCTGCACCGAAGTTTCCACCGCCATGATGTAGTCGCGATCGAACTTCAGCGTCTTGGTGACGTCCAGCTGCCCATCGCTCCAGTGGAATTCGATCTGTGCGGGAGCGGCGATGGTGTTATCCGTGCTCACCGCGCCCGTCGCGGCGGATGCCTTCACCACGTACAGCCCTTGATTGGCCGCGGACTCCTGTTGCCCGTCCGCAAGCTGCAAGGAGAGCGGCCAGCTATTGGTCTGCCGCGCCAGGTCCGCGTTCACCAGATCCAGAACGCGTGGCGGATTGCCTCCATCGGTATATTTCTTCAGCTGCCAGCTGCGCACCACGCCGCCGCGGTTCGAGAGCTCCACCCGATAGAGGTCGCTCTCGACGACGATATCCTTCTCTCCCGTGGCTGTTACCGGAGCCGCGGCCGCTGAAGCCGTCACTCCGGTTGAGTTGGCGCCCACCGGCTGGTTCGGCTGCACTACCGCGCCCGCGCCGCCAGCTCCGCCTGCAAGGGCGGTAGAGCTCTGCGCCTGGCTCGCCGCCGAGCCCGGCGGCGGCGGCGGCTTCGGCGGGTTCAGAAAATACCAGCCCACCATCACCAGTAGCGCCAGCGCAAACGCCAGCGCCACGCGTGCCTGATCCGAAACTTCTTTCACGAGCCTGCCTCCGCTCGCGCTCCACCCTCGGCCTCATGCGCCGAATGGCTCGCTGCTTCCGCCGCGCCGCTCAAGACTTCATGCGCGTCCGGCACCGGGTCAAATCCCCCTCGCGTGAAGGGCCTGCAGCGCCACAAACGCGCCAGCGCCAGCCGCGCGCCGCGCGCCGCGCCATGCCGCTCGATCGCTTCCGTCGCGTAATGCGAACACGAAGGATGAAACTTGCAGCCCACGGGCATATGCTGAGCGAAAATCGCCTGATAAAACCGTATCCCAAATAAAAGCAGCCCCGCCGCTCCGGCACCCGTGGCCTTTCTCAAATCCCGCATCAAGACCTTTGTCACTCTGAGCGGAGCGAAGAATCTCTCTTCGCTTTTCCCCGCTGTCATTCCCGCCGCCGCATTCTGCGGCAACCCGCGCCCCGAGAGCGTTGTCATTCCGAGGTCGCCCTGACGTCCTTCAGTCGTCTTTGCCTTTAGCGTTGTCATTCTGAGCGGAGCGAAGAATCTCTCAGTCGTTCTCGGTGTTGTCACTCCGAGTGGAACGGCCGGAGCCTTTTCCTCCCAGTCCGCGCTTTCGCGGACTGGCCGGCCGTGCAGCGAGGAATCTGCTGTTCGTATTTCCGTTCTCACCAGAGTCCGCTCGTCGCGCGCCGCCGCACTCAGCGCGAAACTGCCCGCAGCGTCGCCACCAGCTCCGCCTCCATCGAGGCAAACACAGCCCGGGTCATGGCATTGCGCGGATGAATTACGATGTCCCATCCTGGGGAGATCTCCGAACTGTTGCGCCGGACGATTTCTCGAATGCGGCGGCGGATCCGATTGCGTGCCACCGCATCTCCCAGCGCTTTCTTCACGCTGATGCCGAAGCGGCTGCGCGGCCCGCCATTGGCGCGGTAGAAAACCACGAACCGCGCCGAAGCTTTCCGCGCGCCCTTTCGATAGACAGCCTCGAATTCCGGGCGGCGTACCAGACGAGCCGCGCGGGGAAAACCCTGCGGCCCACCCTCGGAAGTTTTAGATGGGGGTGAGGCGATGACGGCCCTTCTTGCGGCGCGCGGCCAGCACTTTCCGGCCCCCGACGGTTTTCATGCGGGCGCGGAAGCCATGGGTCTTATGGCGCCGGCGCACTTTGGGTTGAAATGTCCGTTTAGGCAACGAATGCTCCTCATAGCGGGCCCCAAACTCCTGCTGCCATAGCGATCAAGGGGCCGCACACTCACTGGGTCTTCCCCAGCAGCACACTGAAAGATTCAGTGTATGCGACGCGCCCAGACCGGTCAAGGCGCCCGCGGGATAGGAGATGGGAATCCTTTTTGATTGCCTTGAAACCGATCCGAACATGGCTCGCTATCGGCTCGACTTATCCCAGCACAGGACGGCGAGATTGCGCCGACGTGCCGATTGGCCCGGTGAAGATGCGAAAGCAGATTGTTTACTCGCTTCTTGACACTCTAAATCGCGTGTAGTATGAGGCCGCTTGTAAAATGGCGGAGTTGTGAGCCAAGGGCCGAGGAAAATCTGGAGTCGACGGTAGAAGTGAGAGGTGCAGATATGCGAAGCGTGCTTAGGGGCTGCGTCCTTGCTGGGGCGGGATTGCTGTTTTTTTCGTCGTATTCATGGTCGCAAACTCCACGCGAAAGCGGCGATCAGTTCACCAATCTTTTGTATGACAAATTAAGCACTCAGGGTCCTGGGGGACCAGCTCCCCGCAGGGATCTCACTGGGTTCTGGACAGGGCCCCTCCACGCCACAATCAACCAGGTGCCTCTCATGACGCCGTGGGGACAGGAGCAGTTCCGTGCCCATAAGGGTGTAAAGCAGGTTTACGTCGCGGAATCCAATGATCCCTTGAAATCGTGCGATCCCCTGGGATTCCCGCGCAACATGCTCGACGAAATCCGAGGGATAGCCTTCGCTCAGATGCCGGGCAAGATGCTTGTACTGAATGAATACAATAAAATATGGCGCGAAATCCCGATGGACGGGCCGCCGCTTCCGAAGAATGTCGGCGGGAGGTCGGCCGACGCGGCCGATCCCCACTGGTACGGATACTCGCTGGGACATTGGGATGGAGATTACAGCTTCGTCGTGGATACGGTGGGAAGCGACGAGAGGAGTTGGTTAGATGAGGTGGGGCATCCCCACAGCATCGACATGCGCGTGCAGGAACGCTACACACGCGTCGATCATAACGATTTGGAAGTGACCGTCACCATTGATGACCCCAAGACATATACGAAGCCTTTTGTCATCAGCACCGTGAAGTTCAGGTGGATTCCAGAACAGAAGTTCCCGGAGGAGTGGTTCTGCGTGCCGTCGGAGATGGCAGCGTATTTGAGCATAGTTGCCGATCCCGCGGCGAAGGGTCCTGGCAAGCAGCCTAAAAAATAAGGGCCACCGATAATGATGGACCCTTGCAGGTGCGGCTCACGTATCCTTCCAGTTGGGGCCAGTTGGCGAATCCCCGGCGCGGTATTTCGGAGCCTGAAGCGAGCGAATTCCAGTTGCGGAGGTAACGAATGAGAAGCAACCTTCTCACGAGTGTTTCGTTGGTTGCGGGTCTTCTAGGTTTGCGGCCCCCTGTTCGCACATCACGGAAATGCGGCCTATTCAGAGACTGTGGTCGTACTGAAAAATGCCACGGTGACGAAATTGGTGTGGGCCAATCCGCACGCCATCGTGATGTTCGATGCGAAGGATGACAGCGGCAAGGTCGTGCATTGGGTTGGGGAAGTTTCCAGTCCACCCGGACTGATCCAGCTTGGGTGGAACAGGAATTCTCTGCAGCCCGGGGACGTAATCACGGTTTACATTCATCAGGCCAAATCTGGCAGCCCGGTTGGCTGGCTCGCCAGGATCGAGCTTTCCGATGGCAAGGCGTTATGCGGGATGACCTTCGGGGACAACGGCTATTGCGGGCTGCCGCGGCCTAAGTCTAAGTAGAGAAGGTCTCAGAGCGGGAGCGCGAGAGTTGGAGCCGCGCCCAAGAGAACCTTCTAGCGCTTTCGGGGACGCAGGCGAATTGACACTTCCAGCCGGGTCGGAGCAGACTTGGGCGGCAAGGAACGAACGGAGGACAAGAATGAAACTTCGTAATGGCCGATTGAGTTGCAACTTGAGCTTCGCATGGAGGGTAGGATTGGGCTTGGCCGCGGCGGGAGCCATTGCGCTGGGTGGCGTGGCGCACGCGCAGAACGTGCCCGAGCAATTCATCGTCACGGGCAAAGCCGCCGAAAAGATTCAGGATTTCACCACGATCAATTTGGCCACGGCGCAGCGCGTCGCCGAGTCGTGCGAAAAAGCCGCCACCGAGCAGGGCGTGCAGATCAGCGTCATCGTGCTCGATAAAGACGGCAACCACGTCTACTTCGATCGCATGGATGGCCAGGGCTATCTCAACGTCATCACCCCCGAGATGAAGGCGCGCACCGCGCTGATCCTTCGCGCGCCCAGCAAAACGGCCATGAACCGCGCGCTCCAGGATCCGCCCGTCGAGCTTCAGCTCATCCAGCTCGGCGAATTCGCCAATTCCGGCGGCCTGCCCATCGTGGTCAATAACCAATTCCTCGGCGTGGTCGGCGTAGGCGGCTCGGCGCCGAAACCGCCGGTGTGGAGCGACGAGATTTGCGGCCAGAAGGCGCTTACGGAAGTCTTCGGCGCGTCGGTGCCGCCGCTGCTAAAAGACGTGGCGCCGAGCGCCAATCCGAATCCCGGCAACGCCCCCGTTCCGAAGTTTGCCGCCACGGCGGTCCCCAAATCCAGCCTGCCCACGGATTATGTAGTCACCGGCAAGGGCGCCGGCACCGTTTTTGACGGCAACCAGATTTCCCTCGCGGCGGCGAAAAAGATCGCCAGTGCCTGCCGCGAGTGGGCCACCTCGAAGGGCGGCACTGCCTCCATCTACATCCTCGATAACGCCGGCGAATTCGTACACATGGAGCGCATGGATGGCCAGGTCTACAACAACATCCGCACCGCCTTGCTGAAGGCGCAAACATCGCTGAAGACGCGCGCGCCCACGTCGATTGTGGGCGCAGCTCAAGAACAATCCCGCCGGCACTCCCCGCCAGGTGGGGCTCCTTTAATCTGTTTACCAATGCCGGCGGCATTCCCATCGTGGTCGATGGCCAGATGATCGGCTCCGTGGGTGTAGGCGGCGGCGCGGGTGGCGGCGATGAGAATTGCGCCATCGAGGGCCTCAAGGCCACCTTCGGCGAACACGTCGCCGTGCCGGTCTATCCGCCCGCGGGAGCAGGCGGCCGCGGCTGAGCGCAATCGCTTGAGGCGAAACACACGCGCGTGCGGTGCTCCCGCACGCGCGCTCTGTTTTCGACGGCGAAGCTAACTCCCGCTCTTCGTCGAGAAGCGCTTTTCCAATTCCCGAATCTCGCCTAGCCCGATCATCTCGTTGAACTCCTGAAACGAGATCCACTCCGAAGCCAGGCGCATCGGCGAGCCGTGCTCCCGAATTTCGGCCAGCAGTTTGCGCACCGCTTGCGTGGCCATCAAAAGCGCGCCAATCGGAAAGATGATGACGCGATAGCCCAGCTCCTTCAGCCGCTCCAGCGGCATCGGCGGAGTCTTGCCGCCCTCGGCCCAGTTGAATAGCAGCGGCACGTCCGGGAAGGCGCGCGCGATCTGCGGCCACTTCGTCTTCGCTCTGCGGCGCTTCCACAAAGAGCACGTCGGCGCCCGCTTCCCGGTAAGAACGCGCTCGGCGCAGCGCGCTCTCCAGGCCCTCTACGGCGCGAGCGTCCGTGCGCGCGATAATCAGAAACTCGGCGGATGAGCGCGCCTCCGTGGCGGCGCGAATCTTTTCGCACATCTCGGCGCCGGAGATCACCTGCTTATTCTCCATGTGCCCGCACTTCTTGGGCGTGATCTGGTCTTCGATGTGGATCGCGGAAACGCCCGCGCGCTCGTACTCCTGCACCGTGTGGATCACGTTGAGCGGATTGCCATAGCCGGTGTCCGCGTCGGCGATCACGGGAAGATCCACGGCGCGCGCGATGCGCCGGGCGTTGTCCACCATCTGCGACATCGTCAGCAGGCCCACGTCCGGCCGCCCCAGCAGCGACGCCGCCGTGCCAAAGCCGGTCATATACACCGCCGGGAATCCGGCTTGCTCGACGAGGCGCGCCGTCAATGCATCATAGGCGCCCGGCGCCACAATGGTTTCGCCGCCGCTCAGCAGTTTGCGCAAACTGGCGCGTTCCCCTCGTTTAGCCCGCAGAAAATCGCTCACGGGTGTGAGAACCTCCCTGCTTCACAATTGAGAAATCGCTCCAGTCGAGACTCATCGCTGGAGCCGTGGAGTTTAGCACGCGCGCTTTTCGCGTCATTCAACTCTGCGATTTGGTCCGCAGGCCCGTGAAAGTCGGGTTAGAATGTGCTCTCCCCCAGCCCACCGCACAGCGGCACCGCGGCACATCAAAGGAGACTGAACATGCCCGTCAACGAACTGGAAAGGTTCCTCAACACTTGGGATCGTGAAGCTGAGAATACGCTGAAGCTGATGCGCGCGCTCCCTGCATCCCAATACGACTTCCGTCCCGATCAGGGCGGCCGTTCTCTCGGTGAGCTCGCCTGGCATCTGGCCGAGGGCGATGCCTACATGAGCTTCGGAATCGAAAGAGGCAATTTCGGGATGGACATGAAGCCGCAGAACATCGAGCGGCCGCGCCAGGTGGAGGCGCTCGCGCCCGCGTTCGAACGCGTTCATAAGGACGCCGTCGCGCGCATCAAAAAGCTCACTCCCGCCGACCTCGATCGCAAAATTCCCTTTTTTGGCCAAGACCTGGCCATTCGCGACATCCTCTGGGACATGATGATTATTCACAGCGTGCATCATCGCGGCCAGTTGGCGCTGATGTGCCGCTTGGCTGGAGGCCAAACGCCCGGCCTGTACGGCCCCAACCGCGAAGAGTCCCAAGCCATGCGCGCCCAGGCCGCCGCACAAAAACCAGCTTGATTCGCTCCCGCGGTTGCCACGCAGACCGGAGCGCCCAGCAGTTCTAAGTTGTCATCACGAGGTCGCCGCGGCGACCGAGGGATCTGCTTTTGCTCGTCGGCTGCTTCCCTGAAGACTCGCTTTACTCCCGCGGTAAAATAGATATATGCCTGCTCCCGATGAGCTGGCTCGCGAGCCGCATTTTGGCAGATCGTAGCGCATCGCCTCCGGCTGTCATCACGAGGCCCGCAGGCCGAGGGATCTGTAGTCGCGGTTCTGTGGGTGCCGGAACTTTCGTTTTTCAAGGGTGCGGGCCACGGTTCTTGGAGGATGGCGCATGTACCCAAGTCGCTTAGATTGATGCTCTTGCGCGACGTGAGTGAATAAGTGCCATGGAATGACATTCTTGCATATTCATGAGAATAAGTCGCCTAGAATGATATTCTTGTGCAAAAAAGTAGGGGGGAGGGGGCCAGAGGCGCACTTATTAGGCCACTCCATGATTCCAAAGTACTTGCCGCGAGCACCACGTTTCCGGCTTGGGCATGAGTGCTCGAATTGACCCCGGCCTACGCGTCTCCTAATCCGGCACGAAGTCGCGACGGGTTGTGGGTCAGGGCTTCAGCCCTGACAATAAGGTCTAAATACAAAGGGGCTTTAGCCCCTGAAGATGCCACGTGCATTACACTAGAACCTGGAACGGAAACCCAAACGAGACGCAAGCAGGGTCTCCGTCGCACAAGCGAGCATTAAACAATGTTTGAAAACCTTACCGAAAAACTTCAGCGCGTCTTCAAGAACCTGCGCGGCCAGGGCAAGCTCACCGAAGAGCACCTGGACGCCGCGCTGGCCGGCATTCGCGAAGCCCTGCTCGATGGCGACGTCAACGTGGACGTCGCCGACGAACTGCTCGCGCACATTCGCGCCAAGGCCCTCGGCTCCGAAGTCCTGCTGCAGCTTTCGCCCGATCAGCAAGTGCTCAAGATCGTCCGCGACGAACTGCTGGAACTGCTCGGCAAGCAAGCCAAGCCCGCTCTTCGCTTCGCGCCCGCCTTCCGTCTGGATGATCGTCGGCCTGCAAGGCTCCGGCAAAACCACCACCACCGGCAAGCTCGCCAAATGGCTGGCCGGCCACGGCCATCGCCCGCTGGTGGTTTCGACCGACGTCTACCGCCCCGCCGCCCGCGAACAGCTCGCGCAAGTGGCCAAGGCCGTGGGCGTCAGCCTGCTGGCCCGGCGCCGGCACCGACAAGCCGCTCGAAATCGCCCACGGCGCCATCCGCGAAGCCAAGCTCTCCGCCTCCGACGTGATCCTGGTGGACACCGCCGGCCGCCTGCACATCGACGACGAGCTGATGAACGAGCTCGGCCATCCTCAAGCGCGAGCTCCAGCCCAGCGAAATCCTGTTCATCGCCGACGCCATGATCGGCCAGGACGCCGTGCGTTCCGCCGGCGAATTCCACCGCCGCCTCGGCCTCACCGGCGTCATTCTCACCAAGCTCGACGGCGACGCGCGCGGCGGCGCGGCGCTTTCCATCGGCAAGGTCACCGGCGCGCCCGTGAAGTTCGTCGGCGTGGGCGAAAAGTACGACGCGCTCGAAGCCTTCTATCCCGAGCGCATCGTCTCGCGCGTGCTCGGCATGGGCGACATGCTCTCGCTGATCGAGCGCGCCGAGCAGACCATCGACCACAAAAAAGCCGCCGAACTCGAGCGCAAGCTCCGCCGCAGCGAATTCACCCTCGAGGATTTTCGCGACCAACTGCGCCAGGTCCGCAAGATGGGCCCGCTGGAGCAGGTGCTGGGCATGCTCCCCAAGGTCGGCCCGCTCGCCAATCTTCCCAAGGACGCGCACGTGGACGAATCGCGCCTGAAGCACATCGAAGCCATCATCAACTCCATGACCGCGGCCGAGCGCGACGATCACGATCTGATCGACGGCAAGCGCCGCAAGCGCATCGCCCGCGGCAGCGGCACTTCCGTGCAGGAAGTCAACCAGGTGCTCAAGCAATACCTGCAGATGCGCACCATGATGAAGCAATACGGCGCGCTGGCCGCCCAGGGACGGCTGCGCGGCCTGGGCAAGCGTCAAGCAGACGCGCTGGCAGAAGGCGCGGAGACTGCCGGCGCCCGACGACCCTGCGAAAAGAATGAAGCGCCGCGTCCGGACGCCAGCGAAGACAGGCCTCAGTCGCGCCGCTGCGCCTGGCCCGAGCAGCGATCTGGCGCTCCGCTATCACGACCGCGAATGGGGCGTGCCGCTCAAGAACGACCGCAAGCTCTTCGAATTCCTGGTCCTGGACGCCATGCAGGCCGGACTGAGCTGGGAGATCATCCTCCGCAAGCGCGAAGGATTTCGCGCGGCGCTTCGACGGCTTCGATCCGGTCAAGATCGCCCGCTACGACAAGCGCAAGATTCAAGCGCTGCTGGCCGATCCCGGCATCATCCGCAATCGCCTGAAGATCGAATCGGCCATCAGCAATGCCCGCGCTTTTCTCGCAGTGCAAAAAGAGTTCGGCAGCTTCGCGCGCTACATCTGGCAGTTCGTCGGCGGCCGCCCGAAGTCAATCGCCGCCGCTCGCTCAAAGAGATTCCCGGCGCGCACCGCCGAATCCGACGCCATGAGCCGCGCCCTGAAGAAGCGCGGCTTCCGTTTTGTCGGCTCCACGATCTGCTACGCCTTCATGCAGGCCGCCGGCATGGTCAATGACCACTCGTGGATTGCTTCCGCCACGCCGAACTGGCGCGCCGTATGCAGCGTTGGCGAATCCGCTGTTCCGAGATACAATGACTGGTTAGGAGGAATTGTCGAGTGCTCGCTATCCGTCTGGCTAGGTATGGCAAGAAGAAGATGCCGAGTTATCGCATTGTGGTGATCGACAAGCGGCGTCCCCGCAACGGCCGTTTCATCGAGATCGTGGGAACATACGATCCCACTGAAGAAGCCGGCGGAGATTAAGCTGAACGCCGAACGCATCAAGTATTGGCTTGGCTGCGGTGCCCAGCCCAGCGACACCGTCCGCAGCTTCCTGGGCAACCAGAAGAAGCCCGCCTAAGCGTCGCACTCTTACGCCCGGTCTCTCATCTCAAGGTAGAAGGTCCTGCGATTGGAATCCTCTCCGGAGCACGAGACACGTGCAAGCGAAACTCCTGCTGACTGCTGATACCGGCGAATGGCGGAGGGTCCCATGAAGGAGCTGGTTGAAGCCATCGCGAAGGCGCTCGTGGATAATCCCGAACAAGTGCAAGTTCGCGCTGTGGAGGGTGAACAGGTCACCGTGCTGGAGTTGCGCGTTCACCCGACCGATCTCGGCAAAGTGATCGGACGGCAGGGCCGCACGGCAAAATCCATTCGCACCATCCTCGGCGCGGCTGGAATGAAACTGAAGAAGCGCCTCACGCTCGAAATCCTCGAGTAAGTGGCCCAGAAGTGCCGAGGACCATTTTCCGCTCTGACCCTGGCGCGCATTCTGCGCCCCTGGGGCCGGCGCGGCGAAGTGGCCGCCGAAATCCTGACCGATTTTCCCGAGCGCTTGCCGAGCGCTGAGAGAGGCTTGGCTGTGCGGACGGACGGAAAGCCGCCGCGGCCCGGTCACGATTCGTTCCTGCCGCATGCATCTCGGCCAGGCCATCTTTCATTTCGCAGGGCGTCGAAAGCATCACCGACGCGGAACGGCTGCGCGGCCTCGAAGTGCAGGTTCCGCTCGCGGACGCGCGCGCGCTCCGGCGCAGGCCGCCATTACATCGCGGACTTGATCGGCTGCGACGTTTGGGAAGCAGGGCGCCGCGGCGCCGCTGGGCACCGTGCGCGAAGTGCAGCGCAGCGGCGAGCAGCCGCGCGGCGCAGCCGCAGATCCTGGGTTCTGGTCGTCGACACGCCGCGCGGCGAAGTGCTCATCCCACTCGCGGCGGAAATCTGCACGCACATCGATACCGCAGGCGCGGCGCATCGAGGTGCGCTTGCCGGAAGGTCTGCGCGACTGAACGCGCCTGAGCAGGATGCGCACTGATTCGTGTAACCTCATGCGCGAGTCCGAATTAGCGTTGCGATATTCGCGAGCCTATGAAGTTTGACATCGTCACCATCTTCCCGGAATTTTTCGCCGGGCCGCTCGACTACGGCATCGTCCGCCGGGCCCGCGAGGCCGGCCTGATCGATGTGCGCGTGCAGGATCTGCGCGCAGTTCACGCACGACCGCCATCGCACCGTGGACGATCGCCCGTTCGGCGGCGGCGAAGGCATGGTGCTCAAGCCCGAGCCGCTGTTCGAAGCCGTCGAGACGATGCTGAGCGACACTGCGCCAGCTGACCGCGAAGCGGGCGATTCGCCCAAGCCTCCCGACGGCACCGCCGTGGTGCTGCTCTCCGCTTCCGGCAAGATCTTCCGGCAGGCGGATGCGCGGAACGATTCGCCGGGCTGGATCGCATGGTCCTGCTGTGCGGCCGCTACGAAGGCGTGGACGAGCGCGTGGCCGAGCATCTGGCGACCGAGGAGTTTCCATCGGCGATTTCGTGCTCTCCGGCGGCGAGCTCGCCGCCGCGCTGGTCGTCGACGCCGTGACGCGTCTGCTGCCCGGCGCGCTGGGCAACGAGGCCTCCTCGCTGCACGAATCGTTCTCGTCTTCCTCGTCGCTGTCGTCTTCGCGCAGCTCTGCCGCTCAAAGTGATCGCCATCGAACGCAACTTGAATCCGAAATCCCGCATGTCCGCTCTAACGATCGGTCGCATGACGTCGCGCGCGCGATGCTCGATTATCCTCACTACACGCGGCCCGCGGATTTCCGCGGCTAGGGCGTGCCCGAGGTGCTGCTGAGCGGAAATCACGAAGAGATTCGCCGCTGGCGCCAGCGCGTGGCGCTGGAGAAAACCCGCCGCAATCGGCCCGACCTGCTCTTCGCCAGCCAAGTGAGATTGCCCGCCGCGCTGACCGCAATCTGCGCACAAAGTGCCGGATTTAGCCTGTCCCGAGGGCGCGGGATTTGGTTATAATCTACGGCGTCTTCTGTGGCGCTGGCCCCACCGTAGCGGGTCTGCCCGGGTGAATCCATATGAGTCGCTTAATTGATAAGGTCCGTTCGGACCAGTCTCGCCAAAATGTCCCCGTCTTCAATCCCGGCGACACCATACGCGTCCACGTCCGGTTGAAAGAAGGCGAAGGCGATAAAGAGCGCCTGCAGCCGTTTGAGGGAGTTGTGGTCAGCCGGCGCGGGCAATCTTCCGGCGCGACATTTACCGTGCGCCGAGTGAGCTTTGGCATCGGCGTGGAGCGCATCTTTCCGGTCAACTCGCCGATGATCAGCTCGATCGAAGTCTTGCAGCAGGGCCGCGTTCGCCGCGCGAAGCTTTATTACCTGCGCGCCCTCAAGGGCAAGGCGGCTCGCATTCGCCGCGCCGAGCAGCCCACCGCGGTAGCCGCAGCGGCCGTCGAAAGCAAGAGCTGAATCGGTAGGGCACATTCGTTGTGTCATCCCGCCGTATAGCGCGTGTGGTCCCGCCGGAGGCTATGCTAGAATCCGCGCCGATGCAGAGGCTCTGTTCCTCGCGATTCGAGCGCACGGCGCGGCACAAAGGCTGGCAGCGTATTGCCGGCCTGGACGAAGCAGGCCGCGGCTCCCTTTTCGGCCCGGTATTCGCCGCGGCGGTGATTCTCAACCCACGGCGCCGCATCGTGGGGCTGGACGACTCCAAGAAACTCACTCCTGAACGCCGCGAAATTCTCGCCGAACGCATCCGCGAGCACGCCTTGGCCTGGTGCGTGGCGCAAGTGGATTCCACGCGCATCGACGCCTGGAACATCTATCAGGCCAGCCGCCAGGCTATGTCCGACGCCGTTTCGCAACTCTCCCTGCAGCCCGATTTTCTGCTGATCGACGCCATGCATCTCGATCTGCTGGTCGAGCAGAAGCCCATCATCAAGGGCGACGCGCGCTCGGTCTCCATCGCCGCGGCCTCCATCCTGGCCAAGGTTGCGCGCGACGCAGTGATGAGGGAGTTCGACCAGGTCTATCCGGTGTATGGCCTGGCGGCCAACAAAGGTTATGCCACGCGCGTTCACCTGGAGGCGCTGCGCGCGCATGGGCCTTCGCCGCTGCACCGCTTCTCTTTTGCCCCGGTGCGCGACGCAATGTCGTGGGCGGCGGCCGCGACGCAGGAAAATCTTCCTCTTCCTTCCGACGGCGACCTACTGCGGAAATCCCCCTGCTTGAGAGCAACGTAGCGCTCGCGCGCTGAAGCCGCCAGCATATCGCATCACCCCCTGATGACTAGCGCGAACTCGCCTGCGCGCGTTTCGTTGACGCGTGTAGGGTCGCGTGCTAGCGTGAATTCGGGCTAGTACTCAGCGACCGAGTGCGCAATCCGACAACACCGGTTTTGGGCGGATAAAGAGTCGATCGGGCAGTGGCTGCCGCGGATGAGATTCGTTCGCGGCGCGAAAAACACGCAGATACCAGATGGCTTACAATAAAGCCAAATTCGTCGCCAACGCGCAGAAACTCCTTCATCAGGGGAAAATCGCCCAAGCTATTCAGGAATACGTTCAGATTCTGAAGCAGGAGCCGAAGGACCAGGCCACGCTGATGACCGTCGGCGACCTGTACGTCCGCCAGGGCGACACCTTTCAGGCCCTGGAATACTTCGAGCGGCTGGCGCAGATCTACCTGGCCGACGGATTCGTCACCAAAGCCATCGCCATCTACAAGAAGATCGCCAAACTGGCGCCCGAAGAGACGCGGCCGGTGGAGAAGTTAGCGGAACTCTACGTCCAGCAAGGCGTCCTCAGCGAAGCGCGTCCCATCTATTTGCAGTTGGCCGAACTGCACCAGCGCGCGGGCCGCCAGGAGCAGGCCTCGGCTTTGCTTCGCAAGCTGCTCGAGGCCGAGCCCGATAATCTGCGCGTTCTCTCGCGAGTCGCCGAATTGGCGATCTCGATGAATCAGCCCAAAGAGGCGGCGGCGGCATTTCGCAATGCCGCGGAACGGCTCTACGAGCAGGGGAATCACGCCGAGGCGATCAAGTATGCCGATCGCGTAATCAAGATCGACGCCAAGGATGGGCACGTGGTGGTCATCAAGGCCCGATCGCTGACCGCCATGGGGCAGCACTCCTCGGCGACTTCGCTGCTGGCCTCTCTGCCGAACCTGGAAGAGGGAGAAGAAGCAGCCGAACTGCTCGTTCACCTCTACTTGCAGCAAGAGCAACTCACCGAGGCCACCGAGCTGGCCTCACGAATCTTCGCGCGCAACGCGAAAAAGTTTGCGCCCTTGCGCCAAGTGTCGGCAAAACTGCTTGCGGGCGGCAAGCCGGACGCCTCTCTGCCGCTGCATCGATTCGATTCGCACGCCGATGACCGAAAAGGGCGAGCACGAAGCGCTGGGCGAGCTGCTTACGTCGGCCGTCGAGCGGCTTCCCAATGTCGTCGAGCCCCACGAATGGCTGGTGGAACTTTACAAGCACACCAGCGACTCCTTCCGCCTGCCCGATGCGTTGTTCAGCCTGGCTAAGGTTCGCGAAGCGGCGGGGAAAACGGATGGGGCGCTGCAAGTATACGAGGAGATTCTGGACCGGGATCCGGAGAACGAAGCGGCCCGCCGCGAGCGCGATCGGCTGAAGGGCAACGGGACGACGCCAGCCAAGAAAGATGCGCCCGCTTTTCCCGCGGCGGCCAAGGATGCGCCTGCCGCGTCGGCTGAGACGAAGGAAGCGCCCGCGACAACGCCAGTCAAGAAAGAGGCGCCTGCCGCGCCGGCGGAAACGATTTCGGCAGTGGAGCGCTTGCCGCAGGCAGAGGGGACGCTGGCCGCCGCGCCGAACAACGCGACGGATGGGCCGATCGATGAGGAGACACAGCGATTCATCTCCCAGGCGCTTACGGACGTGGAGCTCTTTTCCAGCTATGGTCTGACGCAAAAGGCCATCGATCTTCTCGAAGTCATCTTGCAGCGAGTTCCGGGCCACGCCCAGACGCTCGAGCTTCTGCTCGACCATCATCTTGGCGCGGGCGACGAGAGGCGGACCGCGGAATTGGCGGAGCAACTTGAGCAGATCCACACCAGCCGCGGAAATACGGCCGCCGCCGACCGGTTCGCCGATCTGCGACGGCGCTACGCGCAAGCGGCTCAAGCCACGGAAAAGGCCAATCCGGCGCCGGCCGAACAGCCCGCTCCGGTTCCGGAGTTTTCTCTACCCGCTGCTGCCCCGGAAACCGAGCCCGCCGAGTTCACGATCGAGACGAGCGAAATCGTAGAAGCTGCCGCGGAAGCGGGTGGCGAAGCGGCGTCGGCCGATTCAGCCGTTCACGAGCTCGATCTATCCGAAGAGTGGGCCGCGCTGGCGACCGAACTCGAGGCCAATGCCAGCGAGGCGACTGCGAGCGAGACGAACGAAGCGCCTCCAGGAGCCGATGCGGCGCAAGAGTTCGCCGTGCCGGCAAGCCGAAACACCCGAGGTTGACGAAGTGGCGGAGATCGAGGATCTCCTTGAGGCCGAAGCGGCGGTGCCTGCTTCCAGCAATGGGGCTTCCAGCAATGGAAACGAGCCGGCCGCGGATTACGTGCTGGAGCTCGAAACGGAGCAGGCCGCGAACGAAGTCGTGGCCAAGGCTCCGCCGGGCACGGCCAAGGACTTCTTCGACGCGCTCTCCAGCGACCTGGACGCCGCGCTGCCTGAGCTCGCGCCGGAGCGAGCCGCGAAGAACAATTCGCATGACGCGGACCAAGCCGCGAAATCTCCCGCGACGAAGCCAGCGCCCGCGGACGTTCCCCAAGGCCCACTGAGCGAGATCTTCGATCAATTCCGCTCCGAAGTCGGCGAACCCGGCGCGGAAGACGAGGACCTGGAGACCCACTACAACCTGGGAATCGCCTATCGCGAAATGGGTTTGATCGAGGAGGCCATCAGCGAGTTTCAGAAAGTGGCCAAAGGCAGCAGCGAAGGACAGGCCTTCCGCTACGCGATGCAGTGCTGCACATTGCTGGGACTGGCCTTCATGGAAAAAGGGCAGCCGGCCATTGCCGCCACGTGGTACGAGCGCGCGCTGGCCATGCCCGGACTCGATCAGGAATCTATCCTCGCCCTGCGGTATGATCTAGGAGTCGCGCAGGAACTCGCGGGCGACATGGCCGCGGCGCGAAAGAGTTTCTCGCAAGTCTACGGCATGAACATTGACTATCGGGACGTTGCCGAACGGCTCTCCTCACTTGGAAACGAGCGCTAACGAGCGCTCCTTTCTGGCCCGTGTGGGCCGCGTACTCTTCACGCTCCTTCTCTTCGAGATCGGAGTGGTCCTTCTCTTCCTGCCTTGGCTGAGCTTGTGGGAACGCAATTATTTTCTCAGCCTCTATCCCAGCCTTCGTCCCTTCCTGCTGCATCCCTCCGTGCGCGGTGTGATCACCGGCCTTGGCGCGCTCGATATTGTGGTCGCCGCCGGAATGCTGCGCCGCCAATCGCCGGCGGGCGCCGGCCACACTTCCTGAGCTTTGCGCACAGCCGGCAAATTTATCGTTTGTTACGTGACCGACCGCCGCGCGCTCGAACCAGGCGCGACACCCAATGCGGAAGCGAATTTGACGCGGCGCATCGAGGATGCCGTCCAGGCGGGAGTGGATTGGGTGCAGATCCGCGAAAAGGATCTGCCGGCGCGGACCCTCATCGACCTTACTCGGGCGGCAATCGCTCGAGCGGCAATCGCGGCCAGCGAGCGAGCCGCGGCCGGGCGTGCGCGCGTACTGGTGCGCGTTCTGGTGAATGACCGATTGGACGTAGCCTGGGCCGCCGCTGCCGCGGGCGTGCACGCTGGAGAAAGTTCGCTGCCCATTCGCGCGCTGGCCGAGGCGCGGCGCGAATTGGTGCGCGAGGATTTTCTGCTGGGCGCGTCGTGCCATTCGCTGAAAGGAGTCGCCGCCGCCGCGCAGGACGGCGCCGATTATGCTTTCTTCGGGACGGTGTTTGCGACCCCGTCGAAAGCGGGCTTTGGCGCTCCGCAGGGCTTAACAAAATTGGCCGAGGCCTGCGAAGCCGTTTCGATACCGGTAATAGCGATCGGGGGAATCACGGTGGAAAACGCCGGCGCTTGCCGCGAGGCGGGCGCCGCGGGAGTCGCCGCGATTCGCCTCTTTCAGCAGGGCGCCGATCTGGCGGAAATCGTCGGGCGCCTGCGCGGCCGCTGATTTCCCGGCGGCGGGCAACCCGACACCCTCACACGCTATCAGTGCAATCGGCGGCTTGCCCGCCGCGGCACGCTGCGTTACCTTAGCGCTAAACATGTACGCGCTGATTATCTCCAACCCATTCGCACGCCTCGGCCCGCGCGCGGCGATGGACATCCTCATCATCGCCCTGCTGATTTACTACATGCTGAAGCTGCTGCGCGGCACGCGCGCCATGCAGATGCTGGTGGCTATCCTGCTGCTGATCGTCTTGTACGAGGCCGCTCGCTGGGCGCAGTTCGAGATGGTGGAATGGCTGCTGGATACGCTGCTGCCTTATGTGGCCATCGCCTTGATCGTGCTCTTCCAGCCGGAGATCCGGCGCGCGCTGGATCGCTTTGGGCGCAATCTTTCGCTGGCCCGCTTCTCTTCGACCAACCCCGCGTCTTCGTTCGACGACGTGGTGCTGGCGGCGGGCTACTTCGCCCAGAACCGCATCGGCGCCTTGATCGCCTTCGAGCGCGACGTGGGCTTGCGAACCTATATCGAGAGCGGAATTCCCCTGGACGCCAACTTGAGCTACGACCTGCTGCTGGCCATCTTCCGTCCCGGGTCGCCGATGCACGATGGCGCCGTGATCGTGCAGGGGAGCCGCATCGCGTCCGCGGCGTGTTTTTTGCCGCTGACGCTTAATCCCCTGACCTCCAACCAGCTGGGCACCCGGCATCGCGCGGCCATCGGCGTCACGGAGGAAAGCGATGCCGTGGCGGTGGTGGTATCCGAGCAGACCGGAGCGATCTCCCTGGCCGTGAGCGGCACGATCGAGCTGGGGTTGAGCGTGGATCAACTGACCGACCGGCTGACGGATCTCTTCCGGCGCTTCCGCACGACGTTGACTTTTCCCGTGCCTTTGCCGGGCGCGCGGGTCAGCGGGAAAGAGCGAATGATGCGCCTGCTGCGCAGGGTCTTCCTGCATAACTGGGGACTGAAGCTGATCGCCCTGGGCATCTCGTTTTTCCTGTGGGCCACGTACACGGCCGAGCCTTTTGCCCAGGTGGCATATAACGTGCCCGTGGCGTACGTGAATGTGCCGGACGGGCTGGCCGTGGGCGGCGCTCCGCCCAACATCGTTCGGGTGGTGCTGCGCGGGCGCACCGGGCTGCTGCGGCGGCTCACGCCAGCTGATTTGACTCTGGACGTGGATCTGGCCACGGCGCCTTCGGGCGAAGTTCCCATCCACCTCGCGCCGCGCATGGTCGGCGTGCCTTACGGCACCGAGGTGGTGCGCCTGGCGCCCGCGGAGTTCCACATCGCGCTGGTGCCTACCTCGACACCCCCAGAAGCATCCGAATAATCCAATCGTCGTGTTACGATGGCTGGCCCGCCGCAGGAGGCCCGGCGCGGCTCGACGATCCTAGACATGCCCAAGGAACTGTTCGGAACTGATGGCATCCGGGGCGTACCCGGAGAGTACCCGCTCGACGACCAAACCCTTTACTGGGTGGGCCGCAGCATTGGAGGCTACCTCCGGCTGCGCAACCAGCAGCCTCGCGTGCTGATCGGCACCGACACCCGCGAATCCGGGGCCGCATATCGCCTCGGAGATCGCCGCCGGGCTGGCCGAAGAGGGCGCTCGCAACTCCTTTGCGGGGGTAATCACCACGCCCGGAGTCGCCTGCCTGGTGCGCAAAGAGGGATTTGCGGCCGGCGTGGTGATTTCCGCTTCGCACAACCCCTACCACGACAATGGCGTGAAGCTCTTCGCCGGCTCGGGAATGAAGTTTCCCGACGAGATCGAGGAGCAGATCGAGACGGAAATCCTGCGGCATCGCAACGGACGGCCGCCCCAGGCGGCGCCGCAGCTTTCGCCGGATCGCCAGCTGGATCGAGGACTACCTGGAGTTTCTGCGGGGATGCGTGCATCGCGGGCGCCAATCTTTCCGGCTTCCGGATGGTGCTGGATTGCGCCAATGGGGCCGCCAGCTCGCTGGCTCCGGCGCTATTCCGCTCGCTGGGGGCTAATGTAATCGCGATTCACGACTCGCCCGACGGGCGCAACATCAACGCCAATTGCGGCTCGCTGTATCCCCAGGACCTCCAGAGAGAAGTCCCGGAGACGCGCGCGGCTTTGGGCGTGGCCTTCGACGGCGACGCCGATCGAGCCATGTTCGTCACGAGCTCGGGGCGGATTGTGGACGGGGACGGCGTGCTGCTGGCCGCGGCCCGTTATCTGCGCTCCGTGGGCCAGCTGAAGGGCAAGAGAGTGATCGGCACGACCATGACCAACCTGGGCCTGGAACGCGCTTTGGAGGCCGAAGGACTGGCGCTGGTGCGCGTGCCGGTGGGCGACCGATACGTGCTGGAAGAGATGCTGCGCAGCGGGGCCAATCTGGGCGGCGAGCAGTCCGGGCACATGATTTTTCTCGACGACGCCACCACGGGCGATGGCCTGCTGACCGCTCTCAAGATCGCCTGCCTGGTGGCGCTGCGAGGGCCCGCTCGATGAGTTGGTCAAAGACCTCAAGGTGTTTCCGCAAACCATCGTGAACGTGAAGGTGCGGTCGAAGCCGCCGCTGGAGTCGCTGCCGGAAGTCTCGCGGGCTCTGAAGGATGCCACGCGGGCGCTGGGCGGGTCCGGGCGCGTGGTCCTGCGCTATTCGGGCACCGAGCCGAAGGCGCGGGTGATGGTCGAAGCCGAACGCGCCGAGGATGTGGAGCACTGGACGGAAAAACTGGCCCATGCGGTTCAATCGGCCATCGGTGCGTGAGAAGCCGTACTCCCCGCCTACAAAACCCCGTATCGCGATATTAAAAATGTGTGAAAAACCATAGAATGCCGTAGCGAACACGCTCGCGGATGGTCCGGAGCACTTTGCATAACCAATTGATATTATTGTGCTTAGCTATAAATTGGGAGCGCGGGACCAAAATGGCATCGCGCGTGCACCTAGATAGGCACTGTTTCCCGGGGTGGATAAGATTCCCGAATTGGATGGGAATGGTGGGTGAATGTTGTTGCTGAAGTGGGGTGAGCAAGGGGCCCGGAGCGGGCCCCTTTATTTTTTTCTGCTGCGCTACTTCTGATCTTCTTCAGTTTCTTCTGACTTAAAGGCTCCAACCATAAGCCTGAGCGTTCCGATGGACACTGCTTAAGAGCGATCAGCTGCAGCCGGACGTGCTGCCGCAGTTCTCGCACTTGTAGCAGCCGCCGTTGGGCGTCATGAGCATGCCGCATTCGGCGCAGGTGGGCGCGCCGTCGAAAGCGAGACGCTGGGATCGGTGCGGAGTCTTCTCGAACGGAAGCCCTCACCGGCAGGCTGCTGCGGGCACTGCCGTAATGACGGCAGGCGCTGAGGCTTCTCGACCGACGCTGGTGTCAGGTAGTCGGCAGAGATGAACCGCCCGCCGAGCCAGCGGCCGATGTAGTCCAGCACCGATTTGGCATAGGGGATGGCAGGATGGCCGGTGAAGCCGGAGGGCTCGAAGCGCGTGTTGATAAATTTGTCCACCAGGGCCTTGAGCGGCACGCCGTATTGCAAGCCGATGGAGACGGACAGCGCGAAGCCGTCCATGAAGCCCGAGAGCGTGGAGCCTTCCTTGGCCATCTTGATGAAGATTTCGCCGGGCGTTCCGTCCTCGTACATGCCTACGGTGATGTAGCCCTCGTGGCCGCCGACGGAGAATTTGTGGGTGATGGATTGGCGCTCGCTGGGCAGCTTGCGGCGCTGCACGCGCACGAACAGCTCCTGCTGCTGGGCGACGGGCGGATTCGCTTTCGGCTCTTGCCACCGTGGCTTCTTTCTTTGCGCCCGCGGCGGAAAGCGGCTGGCTGCGCTTGGAATTGTCGCGGTAGATGGCCACGGCCTTCAGGCCCAGCTTCCACGATTCGATATACGCCTGCATGATGTCCTCGACCGTGGACTCCTCGGGCATGTTGATGGTCTTGCTGATGGCGCCGGAGAGGAAGGGCTGCGCGGCGGCCATCATCTTCAGGTGGCCGCGCCAGGCGATGGAGCGGCCGCCGCCGGCGGCGAGCCAGCGAGCAATCGAAGACCGGCAGATGCTCGGGCTTGAGGCCGGGCGCGCCTTCGATGGTGCCTCGTGCGATCGATGTACGAAACGATCTGCGAAGTCTCCTCCGGGCGAATATCCCAGGCGCATGCAGCGCCTGCGGAACGGTGTTGTTGACGATCTTGATCAGGCCGCCGCCGACCAGCTTCTTGTGCTTCACCAGCGCCAGATCCGGCTCGACGCCGGTGGTGTCGCAATCCATCATGAAGCCGATGGTGCCGGTGGGCGCGAGCACGGTTACCTGCGAATTCTTGTAGCCGTACTCGTTCGCCGAGGGCCAGCGCGTCGTCCCAAGACTCGCGCGCGCGCCGCCAGCAGCGGCGGCTGGACGTTCTCGGCTTGATGGGCCGCAGCGAATCGCGATGCATGCGAATGACGTCGAGCATGGGCTCGCGGTTCACGGCATAAGCCCGGGAACGGCCCCAGCCGCTCCGCGATGCGCGCCGACTGCGCGTAGGCTTCGCCGCACATCAGCGCCGTGATCGGCGCCGGCCATGTCGCGGCCGCCATCGGAATCGTACGGCAGCGCCAGGGACATGAGCAGCGCGCCCAGATTGGCGTAGCCCAGGCCGAGCGGGCGGAAGTTGTGGGAATTCTCGGCGATTCTGGGCGTGGGATAGCTGGCGTTATCGACCAGAATTTCCTGCGCGGTGATGGTGATGTCCACGGCGTGGCGGAAGGCCTCCACGTCGAACGCGCCATTGGGCCCCAGGAACTTCATCAGGTTGAGCGAAGCCAGGTTGCAGGCCGTGTCGTCCAGGAACATGTACTCGGAGCAGGGATTGGAAGCGTTGATGCGCGCCGTGCCCTTGCAGGTGTGCCAGCGATTGACCGTGGTGTCGTACTGCATGCCGGGATCGCCGCACTGCCAGGCGGATTCGGCAATGTTCTTGAGCAGTTCGCGGGCGCGGAGCTTTTCGGCGGGCGAGCCGTCGTTGACGTTGCGCGTCCACCAGTCGCGATCGTCCTCCACGGCTTGCATGAATTCGTCGGTGACGCGCACGGAGTGGTTGGCGTTCTGGAAGAAGACCGAGCTGTAGGCTTCGCCATCGATGGAGCTGTCGTAGCCCTGCTCGATCAGCACGTGGGCCTTGCGCTCCTCGCGCGTCTTGCTGTCGACGAACTCCACGATGTCCGGATGATCGACGTTGAGGATGACCATCTTGGCGGCGCGGCGCGTCTTGCCGCCGCTCTTGATGACGCCGGCAAAGGCGTCAAAACCCTTCATGAAGCTGACCGGCCCGGAAGCGATGCCGCCGCCGGAGAGCGGCTTCATGGCTGCCGCGCAACGAGGAGAAATTCGTGCCCGTGCCGGAGCCCCACTTGAAAAGCATGCCCTCGGTCTTCGCCAGGTCCATGATGGACTCCATATCGTCCTGCACGGAGTTGATGAAGCAGGCCGAGCATTGCGGCTTGGCCTGCACGCCCACGTTGAACCACACGGGCGAATTGAAGCTCATCTTCTGCTCGACGAGCAGGTGCGTCAGGTCGTCGCGGAAAGCATCGCGCGAGGCGGTCGGAGGCGAAATATCCGCCGCTCTCGCCCCAGCCGACGATGGTATCGACCACGCGGCCGATCAATTGGCGCACCGAAGTTTCGCGCTCGGGCGTATCCAGCTTGCCGTGGAAGTATTTCGAGGCGACGATATTGGTCGCCGTCTGCGACCAGGACTTGGGAACTTCGACGTTTTCCTGGCGGAAGATCACCTGCCCCTTTTCGTTGCCGATCTGGGCGGTGCGCCGTTCCCATTCCACGGCGTCAAAAGGAGAAACGCGCCCGTCGGTAAAATAGCGTTTGAAATCCAGCCCGGTTTTGGGGCGGGGTTCCGACGTAGTTGTGGTGGTAACCGTGCTGTTCTGGAGCGCCATTTGGGGATCCGCCATGCTTACTTCCCTCCTATTTTAGCAGTCGAAAAAGCGGCTGCAACCGCGTGTCGGTGTACTGCAAAAAGTCTCGTTTTTTAACCCATCCCAAAAAGCGCAAATGCCACCGCTCGGGCCGGTCCAGAGCAGGTTTATTACCCTCAGCTCTTAGCCGGCGATGGGTGACAAGCCAATTCGGTACTTCTCTTTTTGAGATTGCGCGCGATACCTGGTTGCGCTTGGTTAGCGCCAGCAGGTGACGAGAACATAGGCGAGTGGCCGGAGGGTTGTCAAGAACAATTGGAACGATTTGTGCAAAATATTGTTAGCACTCTATCCAACCACCACCATTACTAGTATAGCATCTCCAGGCGCCGATTGCGGTTTTCACAGCCATTTCACAGGCTTTTGTGGAAAATTTCTGCGGCGATAGATCCTCGCAAGCCGCCTCCACAAAAAGCACAGCGTCCGCTTTGGGCGCGGGAATCATCATACGTACAGAAGCGTGACCGGCTCTCAAGAAAGCGGCCCATACCATGTTTCCACCCTTGGCAAGGCGGGAAGAATACCCGTTTGCTTCCCGGTGCTCTGGTGAGATAATCAGCCTGCTTACCCACCCTGAACGAAAAACAAGGCCACGGGGACCCGCCCCCGTTTGGACGAGGATGCGGCAACGCGTACAGGTCGGCTTCGGCTTGCTAGCCATTCTGGCTGCGGGGATGACACTGTGCACGGTGTGGCCGCCGGCCATGGCCTCGAGCGACTCCGAGCACGAGGACCAAGGGCAGTCGCAATCGCAAATTCCCCTGACGGCGCAGGAGATCCGCAATCTGGTCGACCGCGCCATCGAAAATCAGCACCGCAACGACCTCCTGCAGGATCAATACGCGCGCACAGAGCACGAATTCCTACAGGGAACGGGCAAAGAACCTAACAAAGAGACGGTGCGCCGGCTGATCCCGGCGGGCATGTTGGTCCTGCGCGTGGAGCTGGAACACAACGGCAAGACGACCAATGCCTCGTACCTCGACGAGCAGTGGCGCACGGTGGCGCAGGCCCTGCGGGCTTCGGCTCGGGGAGAAGAGATTCGCGGCGCCGGCCTTTATGAAGGCGAGCGGCACAGGCACCAGCGCGCGGAAATGGTGGGCGAAATCGGCAAAGCATACGTGTTTACCTGGGCGGGGCGGGTCACGATCAACGGCCGCACAGCGGTGAAGCTGAATTTTGAGCCAGACCCGGCCTACCGGTCCACGGAACGGTTTGCGCCCGTCTTCAGGCACAGCAAAGGAACCGCCTGGGTGGATGAGGCCAGCGCGCAAATGATCAAGGCCGAGGCGGAGCTAACCGACGATGTTTCCTGGGGCGGCGGCTTGATCGCCAAGCTCTATCGCGGCGGGCGATTCCGTTACGAGCAGCACGAAGTCTCGGCCGGCGTTTGGATGCCCACGTATTATTCCTACGACTTTGACGGGCGCAAGTTCGTCTTCAGCCTGAGCGCACACGATCGCTCCGAATACTCGGAATACTTGCACGTGGGCAGCCCCGACGAAGCTCTTCTGGTGGTGCGCCGCGAACATCCCAAGATTTTCGCGAACGCCAACTAGCCCGCGCGCGGTCATGGTGGCTTGCTAAGCCGCCCGCCCCGCTCAGGGAGCGGGGATCAGCTTCCCCGAACCCGGTTCGGATTCGTACTCCACTCGCATCAGCCAATCGTAGTGAAACCCTTCGGCAGCCAGCCAGGCTTCGACGGTCTCCCGATCAGGCGCTTCAAATTCGGCGAGCATCTTCCCTTCCACCATGTTCACCTGCACGCGCCGTGCTTGGACGCGGCTCGAGGAGAAGATGCGTTCACTGAGCTGGCCGGCGCCTTGGCGCGTGAGGCAGGCGAGGGTGTGCAGGGAGAGATAGCGCGGCATCGAGCCTCCTAAAGTTAAAGCGAATCGACACAATAACGACGCGGGGCAGGCCGCGCAAGCCGACGTGCCGCGCTGAAGGTCGCGGCGCTACGGTTAAACCTCAATCTTCGGAGTGCGCCCCCAGCTGACACGGGCGGGCATTGACGCTTTGGCGCCAGGGACGAGCCGGCTACGCCCGAGGCGGGATAAAATAAAGGCAACGGTAGGGTTCGTTTCGAGGCTGCAAAACATGCGAAAACTTCGTTTTGAGGCAGGGATTGTCCTGTTGGTTCTCGCGGCGTGCGCTGGCGGCATCGGCTACGCCAAAGGCGTGGACGGAGTGCTGGGCGGAATCGTGTTGAACGCCAAGGGCGCGCCGGTAAACGCGGCGGAGATCCTCTGGCAATCGGCGGATGGCACAGCTCCGCATGCCACGCGCACCGACGCCGGCGGGCGATTTCGCATCGCGGGAGTTCGCCAGGGACTTTACGACGTGCGCGCGCAAGCGGCGGGAATGACTTCGGAGTGGCAGCACAATGTGGTGGTGCGCCCCGGAGGGGAGGCCAGCGTGACGCTGCGCCTATCTCGCCGCATCCCGCGGCCGGCCAGCTTGCCTTCCAACGGCGGCGGTAACCAAACGTACTAAAACGCCGGTACTTCGTTTTTAGGCCTACTGATCCATAGCCCGCGCCGCATCGTGTTGCGATGATGATCGCGGGTTGGGAGCCGCTGCGGGGACGACGGCTCGAGAAATCGAAGTCGTAGGCAGCTACCCAACCCGCCAAATTTCCTCGCTTTCGTTCCCGCCCTTCCCGTCCAGCCCTTTCAACGCCCTTTTCACCATCGACACTCTCCCGGCAACACCCTGCGCACCCCGGCATCTAACCAGTGATGCCAGCAACCGTCATAGACGCCCGAAAGTCGCGGGGCTTTAAGTGCTTCGTTTGCAAGGAATTCCGCCAGAAGCTTAGGCGCACATCGCGGCGCGCCGCCCTATTCGGGCTGGCGGCCTTGGTAGCCGGATTCGCCTGGGGCTGGGGCGCGCAAGCGCGGCCGCGGAAAGCGGACGATACCGGCGCGAAACTAACAGCGAGCGTAATGAACGATCCCGAGGCGCTCGGCGGATTTCAGCTTCTCTACGAACTGAAATTCGACGAGGCCCGCCAGCGGTTTATGAAATGGGAGCAGGAACGGCCCTCCGAACCTTCCGGCCCGGCCATGGAGGCGGCTGCCGACCTTTTCGAGGAGTTCTATCGCAAGGGCGTCCTGACGTCCGACTTTTTCCGGGACGACAAGCGGCTGCTTGGCGGAATCAAGAGCGAGCCGGACGCCGATCTCGAACGGCAGTTCGCATCGGCGGTGGAGCGCGGGCAGAAGATGGCGCGCGCACTCCTGGAAGAGATGCCCACCGATCCCAATGCGCTCTTTGCCCTCACGTTGATCGAGGGCATGCAGGCCGACGATCTCTTCCTGATCCAAAAGCGGCAGATCGAGAGTTTGCACCATTTGCGGGAGGCCGACCGGCGCGCGCGCATGCTGCTCGAAGTGGCGCCCGATGCGGACGATGCCTACGTCGCGCTGGGCGCGGCGAACTACATCATCGGGTGCCTGCCCGGATACAAGCGAGCCGTGCTGTGGGTGGGCGGCGTTCACGGCGACAAAACCCTGGGAATGCAGCAACTGGCCCGCGCGGCGTCGAGCGAGCATGCCCATTACCTGCGTCCTTACGCCAGGCTGATGCTGGCTCTGGCGTCGATGCGGGAGATGAATGCCGACGTCAGCCGCCAGCAGCTTCAGGATTTGGTGATGGAGTTTCCGGAGAATCCACTGTTTGCGAAAGAGCTGGCCAAGGTTACGCCGGTGATCACTGGCATTGCGCCCTTCGACGGGGCTCAATCGGCGCCGGCGCAATAAGCGGCGCGAGCGCGAGGAGCTAACGCGATTCGGCCGCGCTTCGGGAGGCGTTCTCGAGCAACTCTTTGCCGGTGAACAAGGCGTAGTAGGGATACTTCTGGCGCAGCTTTTCCGAGCCGCCCGCTTCGCGGTCGACGATGCTGAGCACGGCCGCGACGTGCAGGCCGGCATCCTCGACAATCTTCAGCGCCTCTAGCGTGGATTCGCCCTTGGTGCAAACGTCGTCGATGATCACGACGTCGCGAACCTTCTTGAGGTCGAGACCCTCGATCTGCTTTTCGAGGCCGTGCGCCTTGGCCTGCTTGCGGATGAGAAAAGCGGGCAGCGGGCGGCCGTTTCCTTCTTTGGCGCGAAGATGGCTGACGGCCGCGACGGCGGCCACGATGGGATGCGCGCCGATGGGAGGGCCGCCGATGGCGTCGGCCTTGATGCCATGCTCCGCGAGGAGATCGAGCACTGCGTGGCCGGTGAGAAAAGCGCCTTCGGGATCGAGCGTGGTGAGCTTGCAATCGAAGTAGTAGTCGCTCTCCTGGCCCGAAGCGAGCTTCACCTTGCCCCACACGATGGACTTGCGCCGCAAAAGCTCTTTCAGCTGCTGCCTAGTCGAATCCATTTTTCGCACCTGTTCCAGACCGCGACACTATAACAATTTTGCCGTCCACGCGCCGCTTGTCTTGACCCTGCTGGAAACGATTTGCTAGCGTTAGGACTTCGCTCTGGATTTCGCGCTGGATCGAGGTTCGAGCGCAGTCGCGCCCCAATTACTCATGGATACCATTCAAGTCACGCTGCCGGACGGCTCGAAGCAAGAGGTTCCGCGCGGCACCACGGCCGCGGAGATCGCCCGCAAGATTTCGCACGGACTGGCGCGCGAGGCGCTGGTGGCTCGCGTGGATGGCGAGCTGATCGACCTTTCGCGGCCTCTGGAAGAGAACGCCTCGCTGCGGATTCTCACCTCGAAGGATCCCGAGTCGCTGCAAGTGTTCCGGCATTCGGCGGCGCACCTGCTGGCCGCGGCGGTGCTGGAGCTTTTTCCCGACGTGAAGCTGGGCATCGGCCCGCCCATCGATAACGGATTCTTCTACGAATTTCTGCGCGAGCAGCCCTTCACGCCGGAAGACCTGGAGCGCATCGAGAAAAAGATGCACGAGATCGCGGCGCGCGACGTGCCCAACGAACGCAAGATGATGCCCAAGGCCGAGGCCATCGAGCTCTACAAAAACTGGAATCAGGGATTCAAGTGCGAACTGGTGGAGGAAAAGGCTGTCGAGCCGATGGTTTCTTTTTACACCACGGGCAAATTCATCGATTTTTGCCGCGGGCCGCACATCCCCAGCACCGGGCGCATTCAGCGCGTTCAAATTGATGAACGTCGCGGGCGCCTACTGGAAAGGCCAGGAAGGCAATCCGCAGATGCAGCGCATGTACGCCGCGTGCTTCTTCACGCAGCCGGAACTCGATGAGTATCTGCACCGGCTGGAAGAAGCCAAGCGGCGCGATCACCGGCGGCTGGGAACGGAGCTCGATCTTTTCAGCATTCAGGAGGAGGCCGGGCCGGGGCTGATCTTCTGGCATCCCAAGGGCGGGCTGGTGCGCAAGCTGATGGAAGACTGGCTGCGCGACGAACTGCTGCGCCGCGGCTATCAACTGGTCTACACGCCGCACATCATGCGCCTGGATCTGTGGAAGACCAGCGGCCACGCCAATTTTTATCGCGAAAATATGTTTGGGCCGATGGAAGTGGAGAAAGACGACTACCAGCTCAAGCCCATGAATTGCCCGGGGCACATTTTGATCTACAAATCGCGCATGCGCAGCTATCGCGATCTGCCGGTGCGGCTGGCGGAACTGGGCACGGTCTATCGCTACGAGCGCTCCGGCGTGCTGCACGGGCTTTTGCGCGTGCGCGGCTTCACGCAGGACGACGCGCACATTTTCTGCATGCCCAGCCAGATCGAAGCGGAGGTGGAGGCCTGCGTCGATTTCGCCTTCGCGGTGATGAAGACGTTTGGGTTCTCGCGCTACCAGGTGGAGCTTTCGGAGTGGGACGCGGCGCATCCGGAGAACTACGCCGGCTCGCGCGAGGATTGGGAACGCGCTACGAGCGCGCTCTCCTCGACGCTCGAACGCATGCAGGTTCCCTTCAAGCGCATGGAAGGCGAGGCGGCGTTCTACGGGCCGAAGATCGACGTGAAGCTGATCGACGCCATCGGGCGTCCCTGGCAGCTCACCACCGTGCAGTTCGATTTCAACCTCCCGAAGCGATTCGACCTGGAGTACGTGGGCGAAGACGGCAGCCGGCACCAGCCGCTGATGGTGCACCGCGCGCTGTGGGGTTCGGTGGAGCGATTCTTCGGCATCCTGATCGAGCACTATGCCGGCGCGTTTCCGCTGTGGCTGGCGCCGGTGCAGGTGGCGGTGCTGCCGGTGAGCAACAAGTTCATGGATTACGCCAAGGCACGTGGCGGCGGAGCTTGAGCGCCGCCGGGATTCGCGCCAATCTGGACGACCGCAACGAGAAACTGCAGGCCAAGATTCGCGATTCGGAGATGCAGAAGATTCCCTACATGACCGTGGTGGGCGGCAAGGAAGCCGAGGCGCGCACGGTTTCCGTGCGGCATCATGGCAAAGGCGACCTGGGCGTGCAGCCGCTGGCGGAGTTTGTCGCCGAATTGCGCGACGAAGCCGCCGCGCGCACCACCTCCTAGGCTTTTCCCACTTTTCCTACTTTTTCCTCAACCGCGGCGTGCCGATGTTGCCCGAGTGCACCATGCTAGAATCACGAAACACCGAAGAAAGGAAACGAGCCGATTGGGCCTTTCACAACCACCGCGTCCTGAGCGCAAAACGGGAATTCTGCCTTCGCAGGAGATCCGCGAACTGATCGCCAACGGCAAAATTCGCTCGTCGGCGGAAATCTCCGACGCGCAGATCCAGCCCGCCTCCATGGACTTGCGCCTGGGGAACATCGCCTATCGCGTGCAGGCCAGCTTCCTTCCGGGACGGTCGGTCACGCTGCGGGACAAGATCGCGGAGCTCAAGATCGCGGAGTACGACCTGAGCCGGCCGGCGCTGCTGGAGACGAATGCGGTCTACGTTGTGCCGCTGGTGGAAAGCCTCTCCTTGCCGCACGATATTGGCGGGAAGGCCAATCCCAAGAGCACCACGGGACGGCTGGATATTTTCACGCGGCTGATCACCGACGGCGGGCTGGAATTCGAGTACGTGCTGAAAGGCTACTCGGGCGATCTGTATGTCGAGATCGTGCCGCGGACGTTCCCGATCGTGGTTGCGGCGGGAACCAAGCTCAATCAGCTTCGATTCATCCGCGGGAATCCGGTGTCCACGGACGGCGTTCTCGAACAATTGGCGGAAAAAGAGCGGCTGGTTTACTACGAGAACGGGGACGGCCCGGCCGAGGCGGTGATCGAGCGCGGGCTGAAAAATCTGGTGGCGCGGCAGGGCGGAGATCAGCAGGCGATGATCGACCGCGGCCTGCGCACCACCACCGACTTCGAGGGCAGCGCCGAAAGCATCGTGGCCTATAAGGCCAAGAGACATTGCCCGCCCGTCGATTTGAGCAAGGTGCGGGCTTACGATGCGGGCGACTTCTGGGTGCCGATCTACAGCCCGAGATCGAAGAGTGTGGTTCTCGACCCGGGGGATTTCTACCTCATGGCCTCAAAGGAACGGTTCTCCGTGCCCCCTTCGTACGCCGCGGAGATGGAGCCGTTCGACCAGTCGATCGGCGATTTCAGCGTGCACTATGCGGGCTTCTTCGATCCGGGATTCGGTTATGGCGCGGGGGGCGAGATCAAGGGCACCAAGGCGGTGCTGGAAGTCCGCGCGCATGAGGTGCCGCTCCTGCTGGAAGACCGGCAGATCGTCGGCCGGCTGATCTATCACCGCATGGCCAACGCTCCGGAGAAACTCTACGGGCAGGCGATTGGGTCCTCTTACCAGCAGCAAGGGCTGGCGCTCAGCAAGCAGTTCAGGGCGCTGGAAACTGCGCGCTCCGCTGTGCCGAAATAATCCGCTCTAAAACGAAGAGAGATTCTTCGGCAAATACATTCCACACCCGCTCAGAATGACAGATGCGGCTTGGGGATGAGCCGAGCTGACGTGGCTTTAAACGCCGAACTGCAGATCCCTCGTCGCAGGACGCAAAGGCAACACCTTTGCGTCCAAAACGCTTCTCGGGATGACACCGAATCGTGTTGCCCTGGGTCTGATGCCAATGCATCGCATAAGAGCAGGGCGCAGTCGAGGCGGCGATTAGTGGAGATTGTCGAGGTCGCCGAGGTACACATTGACCGGCCAGCCCCATCGCTTCAGACGCATAGGACCCGACCCATGGGATGGGGAATGATTGCCAGAAGTAACCGTGCTATACTTTTGGCCCTTGTCCCGCCCGGATGGCGGGCAAGGACGGCAGTCCAAAGCGCCGCTGCGGAGGTGGGTTTATCGCTGAACGAAGTTTTCGAGCCACAGAACGCACGCGGATAAACGAACGCATCCGGGCGCGGGAAGTTCGTGTAGTGGATGACGACGGCGGGCAGTTGGGCGTAATGCAGCCGTTCGAGGCCATGCGCGTGGCTCGCGAGCGCGGCTTGGACCTGGTGGAGATTTCGCCCACCGCCGACCCGCCGGTCTGCAAGATCACCGATTACGGGAAGTTTCTCTACCAAGCTCAACAAGAAGGCGCACGAGCAGCGCAAGCATCAGAAGGGCACGCAGCTCAAGGAAGTGAAGTTCCGGCCGGCAACGGCCGAGCACGATTATCAGGTTCGCAAGAACCAGATCATCAAGTTTCTCGGCGAGGGCCACAAGGTAAAGGCGATGATTTTCCATCGCGGCCGCGAGATGGCGCACCAGGAAGTGGGCCGGGCGAAGATGGACCGGCTGCTGAAAGAGATTTCCGAGCACGCCCTGGTGGAGCTCGGGCCGCGCATGGAAGCGAACATCCTGATGGCGCTGCTGGCGCCCAAGCGGGGCGGAACGGTGGCCAGGCCGCCGGCAACGGCGAGCGCAAGCCCGGCCTGACGTTCTGGCGAGGCTCAAAAACGAAACCTGAAAAAAGGACACTCGTGGCGAATCGGAAAAAAACAAAGCCCAAACTGAAACTGAAGACGCATCGCGGCGCCGCCAAGCGATTCAAGATCACCGCCAACGGCAAGGTACTGCGCATGCATTCGGGCAAGCGGCACCTGATGGGCACCAAGAAGCCCAAGCGCATGCGCCATTTGAAGAAGTTGGCAAAGGTCAATCCCGCGGACGTGGAACATGTCCGCCGGATGTTGCCTTACGGCTAAGATTTAGATTTTCTGATTTTGTGCCAGGCAGCGCGTTATCCGCCACGGCGGGCCTGCCGGCCGATGGCCACGGTCAATTCGAGACCGGTGCCTGCCGCTCTGCTGGCGCGCTCGATATTAGCGCCGCGGAGCGAAACCTCAACACGCCGTGGAGACGCTCGACGAACGTCGTGGGCCGTCTGCTGTGCCGCTTGTGCGCGGCATTGATGCGCGCGCGAGCTGCGCCGCTAATCGCGCCGCCGTTTCGCGCGATCTCCTCGCAGGAGAAAAACAATGGCTCGAGTCAAACGCGGGACCAAGCGCCGCGCGCGCCGCAAGAAGTATCTGCGGCGCACCAAGGGTTTCTTCCTCACCAAGAGCAAGCTCTATCAATCGACGCAGGAAGCCGCCAATCGCGCCGACCGCTACGCCTATCGCGACCGCCGCAATCGCAAGCGGCAGTACCGCCGGCTGTGGATTCAGCGCATCGGCGCCGCCGCGCGCTTGAACGGACTTTCCTACAGCCAGTTGATGCACGGCCTGAAGGCCGCCGGCGTGGACATCGATCGCAAGGTGCTGGCCGACCTGGCCGTGCGCGATGCCGGCGGCGTTCGCGCAGATCGCCGCGCAGGCCAAGGCAGGCGGCTCGGCTCAAAGCGGCGCCGCGAAGCGTCGCGCGCAAACGCGTAAGCCTCGCGCTAGGATGTCCATGGCGACGATCCGACAATCGAAGACGCTGGCGGAGCTGGGCGTCTCCGACGCCGAGGACGTTGCGCGCGTCTTCGACGACGTTGCGACGCAGTTCGACCGCGAAGCACGTGCCGTCCGCCGGATGAAGCCGCGCTGGAAGGCGCTGCGCGACGCCTGGCTCGGCCGCAAATCCGGCGTGCTGACGCGCATCACCGAGAACTGGCTCAAGACCGTCTCCGCCCGAGCTGCGACCGCGCCGTGGGCCGTGCCTCAACGAACTGCGCGCGCACGTCGAGCAGCGGCTCGACGAGACTGCAGAAGCGCGTGCGAGAGCCGGCGGCCGAAAGCAGCGGCTGCTGGCGCGCGAGCGCGTGGACCTCTCGCTGCCCGGCGTGCGTTCGCCCGATCGGCTCGCGCCACCTGCTGCGGCAGACGTTCGCGGAGATCGAGCGCATCTTTCTTTCGCTGGGCTTCACGGTGGTGGAAGGGCAGGAGATCGAGACGCCTTACTACAATTTCGAGGCGCTCAATATTCCCGAGCACCATCCGGCGCGCGACACCATGGACACGTTCTACCTCGAGACTGCCGCCGGGCGCGCCGCCGCATCTGCTGCGCACGCACACCTCGCCGATGCAGGTGCACACCATGGAAAAGCAGACGCCGCCGGTGCGCATCATCGTTCCGGGCAAGGTCTATCGCCGCGACAATCCCGACGCCACGCACTCCTACATGTTCCACCAGGTGGAAGGACTGGCCGTGGATACCGACATCACCTTTTGCGAATTCAAGGGCACGGTGGAATATTTCGTGCGCGAATTTCTGGGCCCGCGGCCAAGACGCGCCTGCGGCCGAGCTATTTCCCGTTCACCGAGCCTTCCGTGGAGATGGACGCGAGCTGCTTCGTTTGCGGCGGCAGCGGCTGCCGCCTGTGCAAATTTTCGGGCTGGATCGAGCTGTTCGGCGCGGGCATGGTGGACCCGGCGGTGTACGGCTTCGTGAACTACGACGCCAAGCGCGCTCTCCGGCTACGCCTTTGGCCTGGGCGTGGACCGGCTCTCGCAGCTCAAGTACGGGATCGACGACGTGCAGCTCTTCTTTCAAAACGACGTGCGCTTCCTGCGCCAGTTTCCCTGACGCGCATGCCCTGAACCTCGATGAAAGTTCTCTACGACTGGCTGAAGGAGTTCGCGGACGGTGACGCTCGCGCCGCGCAGAGCTGCGCGAGCGGCTGTCTCTGGCGGGCATCGCCGTCGAGGGACTGGCGGAGACGCCCGCCGGTCCGCTGCTCGATCCGACCTCACCATCAATCGCCCCGATTGCCTGGGCCATTACGGCATGGCGCGCGAAGTGGCGGCGCTGGGGCGCAATCGGCTGCAGCCGGTTTCGCCGTGAGCTGGCCGAAGCGAGCGAGACGCGCCGCGAGCGCGACGCGCGTGGAGATCGAGTGCCCCGAGCTTTGCGGCCGTTACACGGCGCGCGTGCTGCGCGGCGTGAAGGTGCGGCCCTCGCCGGAGTGGCTGCGCCGGCGCCTGGAGGCGCTGGGGCAGGCGTCCATCAACAACGTCGTGGACGCCACCAATTACGTCATGCTCGAGCTGGGCCAGCCCATGCACGCCTTCGATCTCGACCGGCTGGCGGAGCGGCGCATCGTGGTGCGCCGCGCGCGCGCGGGCGAAAAGATGCGCACGCTCGACGGCGTCGAGCGCGCGCTCACGCCGGAGATGTGCGTGATCGCGGACGCGGCCCGCGCCGTGGCCATCGGCGGCATCATGGGCGGCGCGGAAAGCGAAATCGGCTTCGCCACGCGCAACGTTCTGCTCGAATCGGCCTGGTTCGACCCCATCTCCATTCGCCGCACCTCCAAAGCGCTGGGCCTGCGCACCGAGGCGTCCACGCGCTTCGAGCGCGGGGCCGATCCGGAAATGGCCGAGCTGGCCTCGCGCCGCTGCGCCGCGCTGATTCAGCGAACTTGCCGGCGGCGAAATCCTTGCCGGCGTCGTGGACGTTTATCCCGGCGCGGCGCGAACCGTTGCCGCATCGAGCTTTCGCGCAAGGAGTTGCTGCGCGTGATGGGCGCCGATGTGCCGGACGAGGAGATCGAAGCGATCCTCGGCGCGCTGGGCTTTGCTCCGCAGCGCATTGACGACGAGCGCGAGCCCGATTCGCCGCTGGCCCGCTGGCAGTGCGAGCAGCCCTCCTGGCGCCAGGACGTCTGCGCGCGAGGTGGACCTGATCGAAGAAGTCGCGCGGCATTACGGCTTGGATAAATTCCCGCCGCGGCTGCACTGCTCGCAAGACAGCCCGCGGCGCGCCTGCCCCACGCCGAGGCGGAAGACCGGCTGCGCGAGCGGCTGATCGGCCTGGGCTATCGCGAGATCGTCACCATTCCGCTGGTGAACGAAGGCGAAGACGCGCTCTTCCGGCCCGCCGGCGTGACGCCCGCTCGCGTTGCCAATCCCCTTGCCGAAGATGCCGCGCTGCTTGCGCTCGACGGGCCTGGTGAGCATGGCGCACGCGCTGGCATGGAATTTGAACCGCGGGCAGCGCAACCTGCGCCTGTTTGAGATTGGCCGCGCCTACCGGCTGCAAAATGGCGCGCCGGAAGAGATGCGCATCGTAACGATCGGCGCCACGGGCCTGGCCCGCGAGAAAGGCGTCGCCGAAGACGCGCGCGAGTACGGCTTCGCCGACCTCAAGGGCGATCTCGACCAGATCGGCGAGCTGGCCGGCGGATTTGCGTGGGAGATGGCGAAACGTTTGCTTGGCAGCATCCCGCTCATGCCGGGAAACTGCTTCTCGCAAACGCCGGACTTCGCAGCATGAGCATGGAAAGGCCGGGCGGTGGTCCGTCACGGTCGGCAACACAGTTGTGGGCGCGCCGGAGAATTGGCCCCGCGCGTCGCCGAGAAATTCAAGCTGCGGCAGAACGTTTTTCTCGCCGAATGGGCTCTCGATCCGTTTTATGAAGGCTATCGTCTGGCTCGCGAGGCGCGCCAATATCGGCCGATTTCGCGCTTCCCCGCGGTGGAGCGCGATTTCTCGCTGATTCTTCCCGAGGGCACCAGCTTCGCAGCCGTGCGGGAAACCGTGGAGGCGCTGGGGATCAAGGAAATCGTCTCCATCGAAGCCGTCGATCTTTTTCGAGGCAAGCATATTCCGCAGGGAAAGTTCTCGCTCTTGGTTCGCGTCACGTTGCAAAGCCGCGAAACCACGCTTACCGAAGCGCAACTCAGCGATTTTTCTTCGCGAATTATTTCCGCATGGGAACAGAAGCTGGGCGCCACGCTGCGTGCCGCCTAGGCTCGCCAACCGGCGCTAAGTATCCTGTGACATCGCCTGATAGTGCTCCACTCGCGCGCGGTTGGTGCGTCCAAAGAAATCCAGGATGAGCGCGAGTTCCTTCTCTCCATAAGCCGCAAAAATCTTGGCCATGACCTGGCTTGCGCTTTGGTGCATCTCCAGGATTTTGCGCCGGCGCTCCGGCGCCATGCGAATAATCACGCTGCGCCGGTCCCGCGGATTTCTCTCCCTGCGCACGTATCCCGCCTTCTCCAGGCGGTCCAGCGACATCGTGACGCCGCCGGTGGTGAGCCCGGTCAAGCGCGCCAAGTCGCCGGGTTTGGCGTCGCTCAGAAGATCGACCAGATTCAGCACCTGCTGGTCGGTGTAGTTGATTCCCAGGCGGTCGGCGATACGCTGGTTGTTCAAGATCGCGCCGGCGATAAACTCGCGTATTTCGCGGATCAGCGATTCGGCCAGCCTGGCCCTTTTTTCGTTTGACATGCGCTCTCCATGTATCTTACTGTATGAGTATCTTATTACATGAGGTACACACATGCAAGCCAAAGCTTATAAGGGAATAGGAATGGAAGGCGGCGTGGCCCGCTGGTACGACAAGACCACGCGGAGAGATCTGCCGGAATTCAAAGCGCTGGCGCGCAGAGTGGCGGCGGGTCTGGCGCCCGGCGCAAAAGTGCTCGAAGTCGCGCCGGGTCCGGGCTTCTTCGCGATTGAGCTGGCGAAGATCGGAAAATACGAGATCACCGGACTGGATATCAGCAAAAGCTTCGTGGATATCGCCAAAGCAAATGCCCGGCAGGAACGCGTTGAGGTGGATTTCCGCCAAGGAAACGCTTCGCAAATGCCGTTTGCCGAAGCCAGCTTTGATTTCCTGCTCTGCCGCGCGGCGTTCAAGAATTTCTCCGACCCCGCGGGCTCGCTTCGCGAAATGCGGCGCGTGCTAAAGCCGGGCGGCCGGGCTCTGGTGATCGACCTCCGCAAGGATGTGAATAAAAAGGCGCTGGACGATTACATTCGCGGGCTGAAGGTCGGCATTCTGGATGCCTTCATGATGAAGTGGACTTTCCGGCTGATGCTGATCCGGCGCGCCTACACCAAACAGCAGTTCGGCGAATTTATTTCCCAAGGCGGGTTCGGACAACTCCGAAATACAGGAAACGCCCATCGGCTTCGAGATTACACTGACGAAGTGAGCGGGCCGGCGCCGCAAGGCGGGGGCCGGCGGCGCGCCCTATTTCCGACGCGAGCCGTCAACCAACTTGCCCAGGGCTTGCTCAGACCTCTTGCTCAGGCCGTCCCGCTATCGGACAATAGCGCCGCCCTAGCCAAGCCGCTCTTTGCGCCGGGAGGCCCGCAGCATGAAAGTCGAAATTTACGATCAGCTTTACAACGTCGCCGGAGAGCTCGATCCCGACTATCTCCAGCAATTGGCCAAGTACGTGGACATGCGCATGCGCCAGGTCGCCCGCGGCACCGGCGCCGTGGATTCGGTAAAGGTGGCCGTATTGGCGGCGCTCTCCATCGCCGACGAATTGCACGCGCTGCGGCAAAGCCGCGAGCAGAATACGGAGTCGCTGCGCGAGACGGCGGAACATTGCCTGAAGCTGATCGATCGCGCGCTGCAGCAATCCGCCTGACCGTTTGCCGAAAAGCACTCTGAATCTGTCATTCTGAGCAAAGCGAAGAATCTCGCGGCGTGTAAGGCGCCAAGCGAAAAAGAGATTCTTGGTCGCCACGCTCTTCGGAATGACATCTCCCCCGATTTTTTCAGGAAAGTGCTGAGCCGCACCGGATCCCCTTCGTCCGCGCGGCTGCCTGTTTGCGCCGGGGAGCCTGGTTATCGGGAGCGTCTAAGCCATTGGGGAATTCGGTTTGACGCTCGCCCCGGGGCCGCTAGAATGGACGTGGAGTAGGCCTGCGACGCGCGTGTTTGGCGCGAAGATCTTTTGAACCAATGCTGGATCTCTGGGGTGCCCGGGTCAGGCGGCCTGTGCGCATGGCCCGCAGCCGGGCACGTCCCGGTTCCGGGAAAGCCTAAAGGCCGACGCAGGGCACCCACCTTATACAGAGGTTCAGGATCTAGCTCCACACGGCGAAGTGGACCGCTCCATTTTCCACAAATTTATTTCCATGCGGATTTTATTCATCGGGGACATCGTGGGTGCGCCCGGCCGTCGAATCGTGGTCGAGCGCCTGGAAGACATCATCGGCAATGAACAAGCCGATCTGGTGATCGCCAACGGCGAAAACTCCGCCTCGGGCTTCGGCATTACGCCGCGGCTCACCGAGGAGTTGCTCTCCACCGGAATCGAAGTCCTGTCCGGCGGGAACCACATCTGGGACCGCAAGGAGATTCTGGATTTCATCCCGCGCGAGCCGCGGCTGCTGCGGCCGGCGAATTTTCCCGCGGCCACCCCCGGAAAAGGGCTTTTCCGCGGCACCTCCCGCCAGGGCATACCCTACGCCGTGCTTTGCCTGCAAGGGCGCATCTTCATGGCGTCAAACGAAGATCCTTTCAGCACCGCCGATCGCGAACTGGCCAGCCTGGACCCGGAAACCAAAGTGATCCTCGTGGATATGCACGCCGAAGCGACCAGCGAAAAGCAAGCCATGGGCTGGTATCTCGACGGCCGCGTCTCGGCCGTGGTGGGAACGCACACCCACGTGCCCACCGCGGACGAGCGGATTCTGCCCAACGGCACGGCCTACATCACCGACGTGGGCATGACCGGGCCGCACGACTCGGTGATCGGCATGGAAAAGGGCCCGATCATCAAGCGATTTCTCGATGGGCTGCCCGCGCGTTTCGAGGTGGCCACGGGCGATATTCAGATGAACGCCGTGCTTAATCGAGGTGGATTCGCTCAGCGGACGCGCGGTCTCCATCGCCCGGCGGCGCTATCGGCTGGAAGGCTAAGGCTCGACGCGCCTTGCACTTGAGCGGCTCCGAATTTTCTAGCCGATTTTTTTATTCGAACGCGCACGGAATTCCATGCGAACGTTTGCGGTGTCGCCAGCCCGAATTTTGCGGCTGTGGAAATCCTGTGCATCTCCTGTGCAGCCTTCGCTGTATCCTCCGCGATTTTTTCCTTGCCGCGCCGAGCAACTTTCGTGGACAATCGGTCCTCGTCTGCGCCACAACGTGAAGCGTTCAGAAACACCCCAGCCACCTTCGCGGGGCCGGCGCAAAAGCAGGGGAAGAGTTAGGCCAGGACCCTAGGCTCAAAATATCCAAGATGGTGTGGTTAGCCGCCGTGGCGGTATTTCCACAGTATTTTCACACGCTGTGGAAATACTGCGTCTTTAGTCTTCGAGGTTCCGAAAACTCATGAACTCGTGGGAAAAAATTCTGCAGCACATGGAACGGCGGGTGAACCCGCATAGCTTCGCCACTTGGTTTCGTGCCCACCAAGCAGGAGGGCGCGCGATAACGGCAAGGTGGTCGTTCGCGTCCCTTCGCGGCCTTTCCGCAAGCGCCTGACGGAAACTTACGGCGAGCTGCTGCAAGCCGTGCTGGTCGAAGTGGGCATGCCGGACGTGCAACTCGAGTTCGTCTGCACCGAGCCGGAACCGGCTACCGCGCCCGCCGCGGCCGGGACCCAGCCAAGCAGGCGCGCCTGGATTTCGATTCCGTGGATCATCAGCTCAACCAGCGCTACACGTTCGACACGTTCGTGGTCGGCGGCTCGAACCAGTTCGCGCACGCCGCCGCGCTGGCCGTGGCCGAAGCGCCCTCGAAGGCCTACAACCCGCTTTACCTCTATGGCGGCGTGGGCATGGGCAAAACCCACCTGATGCAGGCCATCGGCCATACTGGTGAAGGCGCGCAACCCGGCGCTGCGGCTCACTTACATCAGCGCCGAAAAATTCACCAATGAGGTGATCAACTCGCTGCGCTTCGACCGCATGATCAGCTTCCGGGACCGCTTCCGCTCGGTGGACGTGCTGCTGGTGGACGATATCGAGTTCATCGCCGGCAAGGAGCGCACCCAGGAGGAGTTCTTCCACACCTTCAACGCCCTGCACGATCTGCAGAAGCAGATCGTGCTCTCCTCCGATTGCCCGCCCAAGGAGATCGCCGCCATCGAGGAGCGCCTGCGCTCGCGATTCGAATGGGGCTTGATCGCCGATATCCAGCCGCCGGACCTGGAAACCAAGATCGCCATCCTGCAGAAGAAGGCGGAATCGGAGCATTTCGCAGCTTCCCGACGACGTGGCCGAGTTCATCGCGCGCTCGATCAAGTCCAACGTGCGCGAACTGGAAGGCGCGCTCACGCGCCTGATGGCTTACGCTTCGCTCACCGGCGCGCCCGTCAATCTGGGCACGGCGCAGCAGGCCTTGCGCAATATCATCGCCACGCAGGAGAAAAAGGTCACCATCGAGCTGATCCAGAAGCGCGTGGGCGAGCAGTTCGGCCTGCGCGATCAGGACCTGAAGGTGCGCTCGAACTCCAAGGCCATCGCCTTCCCGCGCCAGATTGCCATGTACATCGTGAAGCAGCTCACCACGGCTTCGCTGCCGGAAATCGGCCGGCAATTCGGCGGCAAGCACCACACCACTGTGCTGCACTCCATCAATAAGATCGAAACCTGCGCCGCACCGACAAGGATCTGAACCGCACCATCAGCCGCCTGCTCGATTCGCTCGGCTAACTAACCAGCTGCACTAAGGCTCCGCGGACTTTCGCAGTCGCTGAAGTGCGTCGCTGTGCGCGTCCGCGTGTGCCAATCCGATGCGCCTGCTCGCATGCACCTCGCTCGACTCGCTTCCATTGGGCGAGGAAAACTTGTGCAAAAGCCTGTGCGCGCTTGCCTGCGCCTGTGCACGCTTTCGGCCGGCGGCCGAGCGCCGGCGCCGCGATTTCCACCGGACTGCGCGCGATTCCGCGCATCGTCCACAGGCTATCGCGATACAACGGCGCTCTTTGCGACGATATCCTCGTTTCCACAGCGACGGCTACTACTACGGTCTTTATCCCTTCTATAAAACAGGGTACAGTAGCCGGCTTGAAGTTCTGCGATGCAGCGCTCCGGCGGAGGAAATCCTGGATGGAATTCAGCGTAAAGAAGTTTGACCTGCTGCGGGAGCTGAATCTGACGCAGGGCGTCGTCGAGCGAAAGACCACCATTCCGATCCTCTCGCACCTGCTGTGCGAGGCCAAGGGCAATCGCCTCACGCTCACGGCCACCGATCTGGAGCTCAGCATGCGCACCTCCTGCGAAGCGAAAGTGAAGAAAGAAGGCGCCGGAACGATTCCCGCGAAAAAGCTGCTGGAACTGGTGCGCTTGCTGCCGGAAGGCGAGATCCGTTTCAGGCTGCTCGAAAATCACTGGATGCAGATCACCTCCGACCGGCGGACCTACAAGATGGTGGGCATGGCCAAGGACAATTTTCCCGGCGTGCCGGCGTTTCCGCATCCGCTGGTGACCATACCCGCGAAGATTCTTTCCGTCGCTGATTGCCAAGACGGCCTTCGCGATTTCCATGGAGGAGTCGCGCTACACGCTGAACGGCGCGCTGCTCATCCTGAAGCCGGACACCATCGCCATGGTGGCCACCGACGGCCATCGCCTGGCCGTGGCGGAAACCGATCACACATTCGCGGGCCTTTCGAACGAGGCGCGCACGCTGGTCCCCAAGAAAGCCATGACGGAAATTCAGCGCCTTGCCGGCGAAGCCGGCGAAGAACGGGCAGATCGAATTCGCGCGCGACGACAGCCATCTTTTTTTCCAGGTCGGAGCGCGCCTGCTGATCTCGCGCATCCTCACCGGCCAGTTCCCCAATTACGAGGCGGTCCTGCCGCGCGACAACAACAAGACCATCGTGCTCGAGCGCGGCGAATTCAACGATGCCGTGCGCCGCGTCTCGCAACTTGCCGATCAGCGCTCGCACGCCGTGAAATTTTCCGTCGAGTCCGGAGGGCGTGGAGCTCTCCGCGTCGAGTCCGGAATATGGCGAGGCCACGCGAGAATCATCGAGAAGGAATACAAAGGCGAGCCGATCTCGATCGGCTTCAACGGCCAGTACCTGCTCGATTTTCTCGCCGCGGCTGCCGACGGCCCCATCAGCGTCGAGCTGAAGGACGAGCAATCCGCCGGCCAATTGCGCCCGCTGGCCGACGAACAATACCGCTACCGCTACGTCATCATGCCCATGCGCATTTGATGTTTCCGATGCGCTGCTAACACGCGATAATCTCTACACGGCGCAATTCAGGCGAGTGCTCCCTCCGCGGCCTGGCGATCATAACGGCGGCTCTGCGGGCCGCTGTAAGTCCACTGAATAATACATAGCGTTAGCAGTCGAATAATAATGCCGCAGGCCCTTGAGAAAAGCGCCTCAAATGGCGTAGAATTGATTTCGGTATTCACACAAGTTTTCGGGTCTTCCGGAACGGCATTTCGGCCCCGATTTGCGCCCGCGTAATCTCGTTCGCGCCAGAGCGAGCGGGCACGGCCCGGGTAAACACAGTCTTCGCCGCGTCCGCCTTCGAGCGATCGAAGACCGGACGGGATGGAGCAGAAAGCCCTTCGAGTCCGGTTCGCATGCGGGACCGAGGCCACAGGGTGAGGCGAGTGAAACCGTTCTGCGGCAGCCTTCCCCTCCACGGTCAGTCAGGAGACGCACACAATATGGCTGAGAAAGAGACGGTGACCGGCAAAGCTGCGGGCCACCGGTACGACGCGACCTCGATCAAGGTGCTGGGCGGCCTCGAGGCGGTGCGCAAGCGCCCGGCGATGTACATCGGCTCGACCAGCGAGACAGGGCCTGCATCACCTCGTTTGGGAAGTGGTGGACAACTCCGTGGACGAAGCCATGGCCGGCTACTGCGACGAGATCAACGTCATCGTCCACGACGACAACAGCGTCACCGTGATCGACAACGGCCGCGGCATTCCCGTGGACATGCACGCCACGGAAAAGAAGCCCGCCGCCGAAGTGGTCATGACCGTGCTGCACGCCGGCGGAAAATTCGACAGCGACACCTACAAAGTTTCCGGCGGCTTGCACGGCGTCGGCGTTTCCGTGGTCAACGCGCTTTCCGATTGGCTGGAGCTGGAGATCTGGCGCGACGGCGAGGTCTGGGAGCAGTCCTACGCGTGCGGCGTGCCCAAATCGAAGCTGAACGTCACCGGCAAGACGCGCAAGACCGGCACCAAGATCACGTTTCATGCCGATCCCAGCATCTTCGACAAAGTCGTTTACAGCTACGACATTCTGGCGCAGCGGCTGCGCGAACTGGCCTTCCTGAACAAGGGCCTGAAGATCACGCTGCAGGACGAGCGCAGCGACAAATCCGCCGAGTTTCGCTTCACCGGCGGCATCGCCGAGTTCGTCAAGCATCTCAACCGCGGCAAGCAAGTGCTGCACGATTCGCCCATCTACATCGAAGGCAAGCGCGACAACGTGGAAGTGGAAATCGCGCTGCAATACAACGACAGCTACGCCGAAAACGTCTTCGCCTTCGCCAACACCATCAACACCGTCGATGGCGGCACGCACCTTTCCGGCTTCCGCTCCGCGCTGACCCGCTCCATCAACAATTTCGCCAGCGCCGCCGGGCATGCTCAAGGAGCAGAAGGACGAAGTCACCATCACCGGCGACGACGTGCGCGAAGGGCTGGTCGCCGTGGTCTCCGTGAAGCTGCCGCAGCCGCAGTTCGAGGGGCAGACCAAGGGCAAGCTCAATAGCGACATCAAGGGCCAGGTCGAGCAGCTGGTCAACGAGAGGCTCGGCGAATACTTCGACAAGCACACCACCGTCGCGCGCCGCATCATCGGCAAGTGCATCGACGCCGCGCGCGCCCGCGAAGCCGCGCGCAAGGCCCGCGAGCTCACGCGCCGCAAATCGGCCATGGATTCCGGCGGCCTGCCCGGCAAGCTGGCCGATTGCCAGGAGCGCGATCCGGCGCGCTGCGAAGTCTTCATCGTCGAGGGCGAATCGGCCGGCGGCTCGGCCAAGCAGGGCCGCGACCGCCGCTACCAGGCCATCCTGCCGCTCAAGGGCAAAATCCTCAACGTCGAAAAGGCCCGCTACGACAAGATGCTGGGCCACGAGGAAATTCGCGCCATCATCACCGCGCTGGGCACCGGCATCGGCAAGGACGATTTCGACGCCGGCAAGCTGCGCTACCACAAAATCATCCTGATGACCGACGCCGACGTGGACGGCAGCCACATCCGCACGCTGCTGCTCACGTTTTTCTTCCGCCACATGAAGGAGCTGATCGAGCGCGGGCACATCTACATCGCCCAGCCGCCGCTCTATCGCGTCAAGCGCGGCAAGACGGACCGCTACATCCGCGACGAACGCGAGTTTTCGCGCGAGCTGATGAAGCGCGCCACCGAGGACCACGTCGTCAAGGCCAAGGAAGGCGTCGTCGCTCGAAGGCGCCGGGCTGACGCAATTCCTGCTCAACGTGCAGGAATACGATCAGGTCGCCGCCAAGCTGGTGCGCCGGCTGCGCGACCGCGCCCTGGTGGATCTGCTGGCCGCGAGCGACCTCGAAAAGAAGGCCGACTTCGAGGACAAGAAAGCGCTCGAGCGGCTGCTCAAGGCCATCGAAAAGGCCAAGACTCAAGATCGAAGGCAAGATCGCCTACGACGAGGAGCACAGCCTGTACGAGCTGGTGTTCAGCAACGGCTCGGGCCGCGCCGCGCGCGCATCAACTGGGCGCTGGCTTCCACGCCGGACTACAAGCGGCTGCGGACGCTGGCCACGGCCATCGCCGCAATCCGATAAGCCGCCCTTCACCGTGACGCGCAACGGCGACAAGGTGACCAAGGAGAGCGCCGCGCGAAGTGCTGGCCTTCGTGCTGGAAGACGCCAAGAAAGAGTTCACCATCACGCGCTTCAAGGGCCTGGGCGAGATGAATCCCGAGCAGCTCTGGGACACCACCATGAACGCCGAAACGCGCACGCTGCTGCAGGTGAAGCTGGAAGACGTGGTCGAGGCCGAAAAGATTTTCACCACGCTGATGGGCGAAAACGTCGAGGAGCGCCGCAAATTCATCGAGGACAACGCCCTCGACGTCGTCAACCTGGACATCTGAGCGCTTCGCATGATCCGGCATGATCTACCAGCTGAATTGGAAGACGCTGCCGGGAGTTGCGCGGGCTTGCGCGGTGTTCGCGAATTTCGCGCGGTGGAGACGGCGGCGCCGGACAACGAGCGCGGAGTCGCCGTCGAGTTCGCGGAGCGAAGCGCGAGCGCGACGCGCTTCTCGCGCGAACTCGAAACATATTTTGCCGCGCAGCGATTTTCGAATAACGCCGCGGCGTTCGAAGCCGTGAAAAGCCTACGTCCTCGAGCGCAGCGGGCGCAGAAACGGTAGCTTGCGTCAACCGCGCGTAGCTTGAACCGTGAAGAAAGGAAGGAAGCCGAGAGCAATGGCCAGACGAAAAATCGACAGCGATTTCTGTCCCGGTGGATATCGAAGCCGAGATGAAGAAGTCGTATCTCGACTACGCCATGAGCGTGATCGTCGGGCGCGCGCTGCCCGACGTGCGCGACGGCCTGAAGCCCGTGCACCGGCGCATTCTGTTCGCCATGCACGAGATGGGCCTGACCTCGACCGAGGCCTACCGCAAGTGCGCCAAGATCGTCGGCGAAGTCCTCGGCAAATTCCATCCCGCACGGCGACGCGCCGGTCTACGACGCCCTGGTGCGCATGGCGCAGCCCTTCAACATGCGCTATCCGCTGGTGGACGGCCAGGGCAACTTCGGCTCGGTGGACGGCGATCCGCCGGCGGCCATGCGTTACACCGAAGCGCGCCTGGCGCGCATCAGCGAAGAGCTGCTCGCCGACATCGAAAAGGAAACCGTCGATTTCATCCCCAATTTCGACGAGACCGAGCAGGAGCCCACGGTCCTGCCGACGCGCGTCCCCAACCTGCTGGTCAACGGCGCCAGCGGCATCGCCGTGGGCATGGCCACGAACATCCCGCCGCACAACCTGAGGGAATCATCGACGCCGCGGTCCTGCTGATCGAAAAGCCGGACGCCACGCTCAAGGAAGTGATGAAGCTGGTTCCCGGGCCGGACTTTCCCACCGGCGGCTACATCTCCGGCCGCGAAGGCATCGAGCAGGCCTACAGGACCGGCCGCGGCAGCTTCATCATGCGCGCCAAGGCCGCCATCGAGCAGGTGGGCAAGGACCGCGAGAACATCGTCGTCACCGAAATTCCCTACCAGGTCAACAAGGCCCGCCTGATCGAGCGCATCGCCGACCTGGTGCAGACCAAGAAGATCGAAGGCATCTCCGACGTGCGCGACGAATCCGATCGCGAGGGCATGCGCATCGTCATCGAGATCAAGCGCGGCGAAGAATCCCAGCTGGTTCTGAACCACCTCTACAAGCTCACGCAGATGCAGGAATCGTTCGGCATGATCCTGCTGGCCATCACCGGCGGGCAGCCGCGCGAGATGGGCCTGGTCGAGCTGCTGCGCCTCTTCCTCGAGCACCGCCGCGACGTGGTGCTGCGCCGCACGCGCTTCGACCTGCGCAAGGCCGAGGAGCGCGAGCACATCCTGCTCGGCTATCAAATCGCCCTCGACCATCTGGACGACGTCATCCGGATCATTCGAGGTTCTCGAGCCGCGCCAATGCCCGCGAGAATTTGCTCGACTATTTCGGAAACAAGACGTCGACGATGCGCTCGGATCGGCAGGCGCGCGGAAACTCTCAAGGGCGTCAAGCTCGACCGCAAAACGTACGGGCTCTCCGACGACGTGGCCGGCCTCAGCTACATCCAGATCGACGCCATCCTCGAATTGCAATTGCACCGGCTGACGCAGCTGTCCGTCGACGAAATCCTGAAGGAGCTGGCCAGATCCGCGCAAAGATCGCCGAGCTCAAGGAAATCCTGGCCAGCGAGAAAAAGCTGAAGCAGGTGATCGTCAGCGAGCTGCGCGAGGTCCAAAAGGAATTCGGCGACGAGCGCCGCACGCAGATCGTGGACGCCGTCGAGGAGATCAAGGTCGAGGACCTGATCGCCGACACGGACATGGCCATCACCATCAGCCATGCCGGATACATCAAGCGCACCTCGGTGGACGTCTATCGCCACCAGTCGCGCGGCGGCAAGGGCCGCATCGGCGCGCGCACGCGCGAAGAGGACTTCGTCGAGCATCTCTTCATCGCCTCGGCGCACAGCTACATTCTGCTGTTCAGCTCCAAGGGCCGCGTCTACTGGCTGAAGGTGTACGAGATTCCCGAGGCCGCCGCGGCCACGCGCGGCAAGGCCATCGCCAGCCTGGTGAAGTTCCAGGAGGACGAGCACCTCACGGCGCTGGTGCCCGCGCGCAATCTGGAAGAGGCCGGCCGCTACGTCTTCTTCGCCACGCGCAACGGCACGGTGAAGAAGACCGAGCTGGCCGAGTTCAGCAATCCGCGCCCCTCGGGCATCATCGCCATCAACCTGGACGACCAAGGACGAGCTGATCGGCGTGAAGCTCACCGACGGCAAGCAGATGATCTTCCTGGCCAGCCACGAAGGCCAGGCCATCCTGTTCCGCGAGACCGAAGTGCGCGCCATGGGCCGCAAGGCCGGCGGCGTCAACGGCATGGATCTGGCCAAGGACGACTACGTGGTCAGCATGGACGCCGTGCAGCCCGACTTCGAGATCCTGCGCAAGGAGTCGAAGAAGGACACCGAAAACCTCGACGAACTCGAAAACGAGGAGATCAAGGATTCGCTCACCACGCTGATGCTGACCGTCTCCGAAAAGGGCTACGGCAAGCGCACGCCGCTCGCCGAATACCGCATCACCTCGCGCGGCGGCAAGGGCGTGATCAACCTGAAGACCACCGACCGCAACGGCCCGCGTGGTCGCCACGCTGCAAGTCAGCGAAGAGTCCGACGTCATGATCATCACCGAATTCGGCAAGATCATTCGCGTGCACTCCAACGAAATTCGCGAGGCCGGCCGCTCCACGCAAGGCGTGCGCCTGCTGCGGCTGGAAGACGGCGACAAGATCGCCGCGGCCGCGGGCATCCTCGAAGAGGAAGTACCCGGGGCGAACGGCGCCGGCGGCGCAGCGCCAGAAAACGCGAAGGATGCCGGGGCGAAGCCCGGCGCGAAAGACGCAAAAGAGGACGAGCCCGAAAAGTCCTGAGCGTTACGCGGGGTCCCAATGTGCGCCGGTGTGGCGCGATTGGGGTGCTTACGCGCCGGGGCCGCCGACGTAATATCCCGGCCGCGAGCGCACCTTCAGCCCCCGGGCATCGATCACCTGCACTCTGATTTCGTGATATCCGCCGGAGCTCGTGGTGGTGGGACGGTAGCTGAGCGTGTACTCGGCGTGCAGCTCGCCGCCGATATTGTCGATGGCCTTTTCGATCGAGTCGTCGTTCACCGTGGATTGGTAAAGCCCGCCGGTGGCCGCGGTGGCAATTTCCAGCGGACGTTCCTTCACCACGGTTTCCGTGCGTGCTGCACCACCCACGCCGCCAGCGCCAGGATATCCACGCCGCTGTTGCGCTGCGCTTCCGTGGTCGGCGTTTGCGGCGTCCCGGGAATGCCCGGCACGCCGAACTCACCCGGAGGCGTAGCCGATGGCGTGCCGCCGTTCTTCTGCTCCCCGCGCGCTTGCGCGGCGGTGGAAGAGAGCCCCACCGAATAGATGGTGATGTTGGCGAGCTGCGCGTCGCGCAGCACCTCTCCCAGTTTGTCTTCGCTGCCGCCGTCCGGGCTTCCGCCACGGTGATGATCACGCGGCGCCGCGAGTCTGGCCGGCTCTCGCAGCATGGTCACACGGCTTGCGAAAGCGCGTCGTAGAGCCGCGCTCCCGAGGTGCCCGGCTTGCAGGTTCGGTGACGGCCTTTTCGATGGCGTCGTGATCGCTGGTGAAATCTAGCAGATGTTCTACTTCGTCGTCGTAGCCGATAACGGCGGCGTCGCCGTTTTCGCCCAGCACGGTCTCGCGTGAACAGGATTCCCGTGCGCCGCATCGCCGGCAGCAGCGCCTCGATGCGCGAGCTGGTTTCCACCACGATCACCACGGAAAGCGGCGCGCCGCCCATGTCGAAGCCTTCGATCTTCTGCTGCACGCCGTTATCGAAGATGCGGAAGTTCTTCTCCTCCAGATCCAGCACCAACTCGCCTTTGGCGTCGCGCACCACCACGGGCGTGTTCACCAGGTTCACGCTTACGCGGATGGATTGGTCGGGCGCTCTTTGCTGCTGCTGTGAGGGGCCCTCTGGGGCGTCTGGCCCGGCTGCGGCGGGATGCGGCCCGGAGGTGGATTGGGCTCGCGCCGGCCTGGCGCCTGCCAAGGGCCAGCGCGGCCAGGAGCGCCGTCAAAAATCGCATCTTCTGCACTCGTGCGGTAGCCTTCATCTGGTACCTCCACTCGATCGCGCTCGGCCCTTGCCCCGTGCCCGGTACAAGTTTACTAGATTGGACGCCTGCGGGGTCGCTCTGTTGGCTTGGCCTTCGCGCCTTACGTAGAATGATGCCTCGTCGTCTATCAGGGAGGGAACATGGCTCGCCGTAAGCAAACGCCGCAGCAGCCCGCCTATCGCGACGCTCTGTTCATGGAGAGCGTGGCCGCGCGGCCGGTGCGCATTCTCACCGAATACATCGATCCCTTGGCGCGGCTGCGGCGGGAGGAGGTCGGCGACACCATCGTGATGTTCGGCTCGGCGCGCATCGTCGCCCGCGACCGCGCCCTGGCCCGTCTGCAGCCGCCTGAAGGCGCTTCGCGGCAAGCCAACCGCGCGCCGCCGCGCTGGCCCTGCGCGACGCGCGCGCCGCGCTGGCCATGTCCCGCTACTACGAGGAGGCCCGCGAACTGGCCCGCCGCATCACCGACCTGGTCGCTGACCCTCGGCGAGCACCCGCGCCGCTTCGTCGTCTGCTCCGGCGGCGGCCCCGGCATCATGGAAGCGGCCAATCGCGGCGCCGCGGAGGCCGGCGGAAAGACCGTCGGCTTGAGCATCGAACTGCCCGCACGAGCAATGGCCCAACCCGTACATCAGCCCGGAGCCTGAGTTTTCAGTTCCATTATTTCTTCATGCGCAAGCTGTGGTTCGCGCAGCTGGCCAAGGCCCTCATCGTCTTTCCCGGCGGCTTCGGCACCATGGACGAGCTTTGGGAGATGCTCACCCTGATGCAAACCGGCAAGCTGCAGCGCCGCAACCTGATTCTGATTTATGGCCGCCGCTATTGGGATCGCGTGATCAATTGGCGCGAAATGCTCAATTGGGGCACCATCAACCGCCGCGAATATAACCTGCTGCAATTTGCCGATAGCGTGGACGAAGCCTTCGAGCGCATCCGCAGCGGCCTCGAGGAGTTCCACATGTCCCCCGATACGCTCTTCTACGAATAGGGCAGAGGATAAAACCTCGCTGCGCTTACAGCGATCAGCCTACCGCCGCCAGCAGCACGGGATAACGCACGCGCATCCAATGGGTGAACTGCCAAACGCCGTCCACCGCGTTCTGTCACCTCAGCCCGTGGCGGCATTTGTTCACCTTGGAGGTGAATCATGTTGGGAAAGCAATTTCTGAGCCGAGTGATCGTCACCGCCGCTCTGGGCGGAGGTCTGCTCCTGAGCTCGGCAACCGTCCCGGCCCTTGCGGACCGTGATTGGACCAATGACTGCCATAAGCGACTGGAAGACGCCAGGGCCAGGCTGGATCATGACGCGGCCCGCTTCGGCGAGCATAATCCCAGAGTCGATCGCGATCGCGACCGGCTCGAGGATGCGCGCAGATGGTGCCGCGATCACCACGCGGACTGGGATCACAGCCGCTTCGATGTGGGAATTTATATTCGCTAGGCGAGTTGCGTCTCGCCGCAACCGCGGGCCGGATCGTTGCCACGATCCGGCCGTTTTCTTTTAGCTGGCTGCCGCGACCGCCGTCTCTTCGACGTCGGCAAACATGGCCTCGAAGCGGCGCTTCTCGTCGCGGTCGTGCACCAGCACCACGGGCGCCACGTGGAGAGGCCGGCGGCAGTTCTTGCAGGTGGCCGACTCGCCTTGTGTGTCCTGTAGAAACCCGTCGGTGAAGTGATATTCCGCTCGTTCCCGTTTTGCCGGCTTGACGCCTTTCTGATTACAGTGCGGGCAGAGAAACTCGACCAGATCTTCCTGTGGGTCGCGGTTCAGGGCGGCCCACCCGGTGTATCGAACTCCTACAATCTCTTCGGTTTGAATATGACGGTTCATGGCTAGGGTCCTCTTTTATGAAATTTCCAACCCTATAGATGCAGGCTTGCGGAGAATTGATGCAGTCGGGCCTATTTTTGTTTCAACTTTGCTTAATTCACTGCACCGCAAGGAATTAAGACGTGCTTCCGGCGCTCTCTCGGGGGCCAGGGGCGGTCAGCATGGGCTCTCCGGCGTGGCTGGAGATGATCCGGCGAGTCTCATCCCGTAGCCGCAAAACTTCGGCCCACTCGCGGCCAGCGCTGTCGGCCGCGGGGAAAAGAGCCGGAGAGACCGTCAGGGTAATGCGTCGAGGTTTAGGCAAGAAAGTGCCGTCGCGAAGGAATTCGCGGGCGCCCCTCAGCGCCACGGGTACGATGGGCTTTCCCGTTTTGACGGACGCGCGGAACGCTCCCAGATGAAAAGGACGCACTCCGGCCTCGGCGGTAAAAGTTCCCTCCGCGAATACGAATACGGATTTCCCGCGCAGGAGAGCTTTTTCCATCTGTTCGATCTGGCGCGACCGCGCCCGGATCTTTCCGCGTTCGAAAGAGAAATGGCCGATCTTGCGCAGGAACGAGCCAATGAAGGGCATATCGTTGATTTCGCTCTTGGCCACGAAGTGATAGTTCGTCCCAAAGAGGGCCATCACCACCAGCACGTCGGCATAGCTCGTATGATTGCTGACGTAGATCGACGCGCCCTGCGCCTCGATATTCTCGCCGCCGATCAGGACGAGGCGGCATCCGACGAGCCGGAAGTAAATGCGCAGCGCGGCGGAAGTCATTCGCGCCGCGGGCTGCCCGGGCGGGATAAGCTTCAACAGCAGCCATGCCAGCACGAGCCAGACGATAAATACGCCTGCCGCATAGATCCCGTAGACGGTCTCGAAAGCGGCCATTATCAGCCCTGCGCTGGAGCGGGCTGCCTGTCCCGCGGCGGATGCCCTGGCGGCTGGATTCCGCTTCGTTGGGTGAAATGGCTCGGCGACGGTCCTGGCGGTAGCCTCGGCGGTAGGCGGACCGGGCGCGCTGCCCGCTTCGGTGCCGGATGAACCGGCTATGGCGGCAACGATGTCGTCGAGAGTGCGAGCTTCGGCGATCGCGCTTTCCGCCAGGCTGGTTGCCAAGACGCGATTCAGCCGCGCCAGCAGTTCCGCGCGCTCGATGCTTTCTAAGCCGAGGTCCTCGTCGAGGCGGGCGGAGCCGCGCACGTCGTCGATGGCCGAGGTATTTCCCAACTCGCGCAAAAGATCGCGCGTGATCTCCTGCAATTGCGCCGAGATCGCGGCCAGGCCGCCCTGGTCGCACGCTGGGATCTTCTTCTCCACGCCTCGATTTTACTCAATCTGCCGCGCGACGTCTGTTACTTATTTAGTTTGTGATAGTTAGGGGTGAGGTACAAAGGTACCGCCGCGATGGAACCCCTGGCCCATAGACCGGGAACCCCGGCACAGGCAAACTATACGCATGTTGGACGTGATGCGCGGCAGGCCGGACCTCTCGATAACCTGCCCTTATCGGCGAGGTTCCTGGGCCGGCTAGTCCGGCAGCCGCCGCAAGTTGCGTCTTACATAGTTCCTTCCAAAAACCCCATGCCACGAGCGGCCGGGCCCCCACCGGCCGCTTTTCTTTTGTGCCCGCTACGGTCCTTCGCCAAACCATGGCTTTCGCGCATTCCTTCGGCACGGCCTCGATCCTTTCCCATTTCTGCCCCGGAGTTAGATGGAATCGTGCGACACGAGCTTTGCTGAAAAAAATGGAGACAGATCAGCGCGGGATACAGGCGAGAGCGGCCACGGCGGACGAACCAGCTAGCGAGCGCGCCCGGGGCGGTACACCGTCAGCGGACGCGGACGCAGCCTGAGCCGGGAAGCCAATGGCGGCGGCACGGTGCGCAGAGGCTCGCCGCAGTTGCTGCAATTCTCTTCGGGCGCGGAGTCCGCGCGCAGCCAATGGCCCCGGGCCTGGCACTCCGGATTGATGCACTGCACGGTCCATCCTGGCAAGTAGCGCACGCTGCCTCCCCTGGCGCGCTTGTGGCGCGCGACGGAATATAGAGTGGCTGGATTCTGCGCCGAGGCGATTGTGGCGTCAAGAACAAAGCTACTATAAGTAGTGGGTGAGTTCCGAAGCTGTGGAAATCGTGCCCGTTCGCGTTCGCCCCGAGCGCCTCACCCAACGCGAGACTTGTTCGCCCCTTGTGATATAAACGTGTAGATTTCCGCGGCCCGCGAGTGCGAGCCCGCCCCCTGATAGGGACTGATAGGGAATCAAGTTTTAGGGAGGAAGTACTTTATGAGCAGGCTATTTGTTTTGGCCCTACTCGGGTCGATTCTGGCGATTCCCGCTGCCGCCCAGGACCGCCCGGCGGCCGCCGCGAATCCCAATCCGCTGTCCACCTGGCTGCGCGGCGTATATATGGGCAATCGCAATAACATCGTTAAATCCGCCGAGAAGATGCCGGAAGAAAATTACGGTATGCGTCCCGGGACGCAGCAGGAGGTGCGCACCTTCGGTCAACAACTCGGGCACATCGCCGATTACAACTTCCTGTGGTGTTCGCAAGCCAAGGGCGAGAAGAATCCGAATGCGGGCACTAATCTCGAAAAGCTGAATACGAAAGCGGAGTTCCTGAAGGCGTTGAACGACGCCTTCGCCTACTGCGACGGCGTTTACTCCTCGCTGACCGACGCCTCCGGCATGGAGATCGTCGACGTTACCCAGGAAAATGGGCGCCAAACTCACAATCCGCGATTCGGTCTCCTGATGCTGAACGTGGCGCACAACAACGAAGTCTACGGAAGCATGGTCACCTATTTGCGCATCAAGGACATCGTGCCATCGTCCTCCGAGCCGCGCCCGGCGCAACCGGGGCGCTGATCGCCCGGCGGTCGCTCAATATAATCGTAATTCAAAAGCGATAACCCTCGGGCAGCGCGCCCCATCTCAACTTTATTGTGAAGTCATTTATCGCCATCGTGCGCGTGAGCGCCATCGCCACCGTGCTTTTCTTGGCGGCGAGCGCTCCCGTGCCCGCCGCCGCATCCTCCGGCGTGTTGGCTCGAAGCGCGCCGGCCTCTTTCCAGGCCGGCGGCCAAGAAGCGCAGCCACCCGTGGCGGAGACCCAGCAGCCCACGCCGTACAGAGCTCTCTCCCAGTGAAGAACAGCGGGCCATCGACTACGCGCAGCAGCGCCGCCAGCTTTATTTTCTCGACCTTCTTTTCAGCCTCGCGGGATTGCTGCTGATCCTGCAACTGGCCGTGGCGCCGCGTCTGCGAAATCTGGCTGGGCGCATCTCTTCGAAGCGATCCGCGCAGGCCATCATTTTTGGCGTGCCCTTCCTGATTCTGCTGTGGCTTTTCACCCTGCCTTCCGCGGCGGCCGGCCATTCCCTGGCGCGCTATTACGGACAATCGGTTCAGGGATGGGGCTCCTGGTTCGCCGACGCCGTCAAGGGAGGCGCCGTCGCGTTGGTCCTGGCCGTCGTTCTCCTGTGGCTTTTCTACGGATTGGTGCGGCGCAGCCCGCGCCGCTGGTGGTTCTACGCATGGCTGTGCTCGCTGCCCATCCTGATCTTTCTCATCTTTGTCGAGCCGCTGGTGCTGGAGCCGCTTTTCTTCCGTTTTACGCCGCTCGCGAACGCCGATCCGCAGCTCGCCGCCCAGCTCGAACGAGTGGTCCAGCGCGCCGGGCAGAATATTCCCGAGAGCCGCATGTTCCTGATGAACGCCAGCTCCAAGCTCAACGAGGTGAACGCCTACGTCACCGGCCTCGGGGCGTCCCAGCGCGTAGTCGTCTGGGATACCACCGTCGCGCGAATGACCGCGCCGGAAATTCTTTTTGTTTTCGGCCACGAGATGGGCCATTACGTTCTGCACCACATCCGCAACGGCATTCTTTTCACCGCGGGCGTTTTGTTCCTCGCTCTCTTCGCAGGCTTTCATGCGTTGCATTGGGCGCTGTCGCGATTCGGCGCGGCCTGGAAAATTCGTGGCGTGGACGATTGGGCCTCCCTGCCGGCGCTCATCCTTGTCCTCATGCTTTTCAATCTGGTTCTCACCCCCATCGACAACGCCTATAGCCGCCATCTGGAGCATCAGGCCGATCAGTATGGGCTCGAAGTGGTGCACGGCATCGTGCCGGACGCGCCGCAGGTGGCCGCGCGGAGCTTTCAGCTTTTGGGCGAAATCGATCTCTCCGAACCTTCGCCCTCAGAAGCGGTGAAAATCTGGTTCTACGATCACCCCACGCTCGACGAACGCATCCTCTTCGCGCAGACCTACGATCCTTGGGACAAAGGCCAATCGCCCGCTTTCGTGAAATAGTCTCCCCGCCCGCGGGCGCGCGGCCCATGTGGGATGCGGAAGTCTCCGTGATACATTGCCAAGGGGCCCTACACGCCGGACCAATGCCCATTCACGCGGACGCCAAATCATGAGGAAGATCGTCCTGACGCGCCGGGTTGCCGTTCCGCCGCAGGACGTCTTCGTCTTTTTCGTTCCGCAGCGCATGCCCTATTGGTATGGACCGGAGATGCGCGCCTCGTTCGAAACCCAGGGCTGCGGATCGGACTTCCGCGCCGGCTCCACGGTGCGCATCTCCGCCAGCATGGCCAACAAAACCTTTTCCCATTCGGCGGTGGTCACCGCATTCGATCGGGGACGTCTCTTCGAGTGGCAATTTGAAGACTCCTACGGCGTGCGCGGCAAGGAACGCTGGGAACTCGAGCCGGTGCAAAATGGCGCCGGCGCCCAGACGATCATTCGTTTTACGAACGAGTATGAAGTGCCTGGACGCATCGGCCGCGCGCTCGATTGGCTGTTCACGCGCCACGCGTTGGCCCGCCGGAACCGCGATTATCTCGACCGTCTTGCGCGCCTGGCCGAGCGCCGTCCCTGAGGCCCCTGAGGCCCTGATCCCATGAACGGCCCCGAATCCGCTCCCTCCGGCCTCGAAGGCGCTCCCCCGCCGCCTTCCCGGCCGCGCCCATTTGCGCTCGAACCGGTCTTTGTCGGTCCCAACGGGGTGCGCGCGGGCTGGCGCGCCGCGCTCTTCGTTGCGCTTTTTTTCCTCTTCATGGTCATTGCGGCAAACGCCGCCCGGCTGCTGCATCTCTCCTTGCTAGGGGAACCGGGGCCGATCACGCCGCGCGTGCTCGGTTCGCAGGAAGCCTTGGCCGTGGTCTGCGCGCTTCTCGCGGCGCTGATCCTCGCCCGTCTCGAGCGCCATCCTTTCGACGATTACGGCCTGCCTTTGGCCCGGGCATTTGGCAAAAATTTCTGGATCGGCGCCATCTGGGGAGTCGGCGCCATGAGCGCCATGATCTTTCTGATCCACGCGCTGGGCGGCTACTCTCTGGGCGCAATCGATCTTCCTCGCGCCGCCCTGGTGCGCTACGCCCTCGAATGGGCAGCGGTCTTTTTACTGGTGGGACTCTACGAGGAGTTTTTCTTTCGCGGCTACCTGCTATTCACGCTCAGCTCGGGCATGCGTTTCTGGCCTGCCGCCGTGCTGCTCTCTTTCTTATTCGGCGCCGTGCATTTGCGCAATCCCGGCGAAGGTCCCGTCGGAGCGCTGAGCGTCTTCGTCATCGGCATGTTTTTCTGCTTCACGCTGCGGCGCACCGGAACGCTGTGGTTCGCCATCGGATTTCATGCCGCCTGGGACTACTGCGAGACGTACGTCTATTCGGTGCCCGATAGCGGCATCGTCATGCCCGGCCATCTGCTCTCGTCGTCGTTTCACGGTCCTGCCTGGCTCACGGGCGGCACCGTCGGCCCGGAGGGCAGCATCTTCGATTTTGTTGTTCTAGCTATTGTTTTCGTGATCTTCGATCGAATCTACCGCGATCGCATTTACCGCGACCGCATCTACCCCACGAGCAAAGCCTATCTTGCGCAAAGCGATTCCGGCCGCGGCGAAGCCGACACGCTCCTCCGCCGCACCCAAGACTAATTCGCCGCGCTCATTCGACCACCACGCGCACGAACTTCTTTTTGCCGAATCGTATTTCATAGGAAGCAGCTACGCTGCTGTCGAGTTTGGCCATAGGGTCCGTGATAGTCGAGCCGTTGACCTTCAAGCCGCCCTGCTCAATGACTCGCGCTGCCTCAGAAATCGATTCGGACTGGGAAAGATATTTTAGTAATTGTGGCCACTTTGGGAACGGAGAGATGACTTGCAGAGCGGCGTTCGGCGTCGCGCCCTCCAAGGATCCATCCTCGCGCCGCCTCAAATGGATCTCCTGCATGTCGTCGGGCGCCTGGCGCTCGCGGAAGACGCGCCGGAATTCGTCCGACGCTTTCCGCGCCGCCTCCTCTCCATGGAAGCCCGCGATGATGTTGTGCGCCAGCTGCATCTTAGCGTCCATGGGATGCAGCACGCCTGTGCGCACCTCCTCCTTCAGCCGCACGATCACCGCCGGCGCGAAATCCGTCACCAGTTCGTAGTAGGACCACATCAGCTCGTCCGAGATGGACATGAGCTTGCCAAACATCTGCGTGGGCGTTTCCGTGATGCCCACGTAATTGCCCAGGCTCTTGGACATTTTGCGCTGCCCATCGGTGCCCACCAGGATGGGCATGGTCAGCGCCACTTGCGACTCCTGCCCGTATTCTCCTTGCAGTTCACGGCCAACGAGCAGATTGAGGTGTTGCTCCGTCGCCCCGAGTTCCACGTCGGCCTTCAGCACAACCGAATCGTAGCCTTGGAACAAGGGATAGAGCAGTTCGTGAACGTAGAGCGTTCGGCCCGACGCGGGGGTCACCTTCGCGCCAGGGTCTCCAGTCCCGCTGCCGGGATGAAATCCAGGCAGCCGCTTGTAGAAATCGTCTCGGTCCAGCATCCGCGGCACGGTGTACTTCGCGCAGAGCTGGACGATTTCGATCGTGGTGAGTTTACCCAGCCATTCGCTGTTGTAGCGCACCTCGGTGCGTTCCCGGTCCAGGATCTTGTAAACCTGCTCGAGATAGGTTTGTGCATTGGCGTGCACCTGTTCCCGCGTGAGCGGCGGACGCGTCTCGGATTGTCCGGTGGGATCGCCGACCATCGCCGTGAAATCCCCCACCAGAAAAATCGCGGTGTGCCCTTCGTCCTGAAAATGCTTCAGCTTGCGCAGCACCACGGTGTGGCCCAGGTGCAGGTCCGGCGCCGTGGGATCGACGCCCAATTTCACGCGCAACGGCTTGCCGGACGCTCGTGAGCGCTCCAGTTTTGCGCGCAACTCTTCCTCGCGAATAATTTCGGCGGCGCCTTTACGCAGCGCGGCGAGCTGTTCGTCTACGGGGCGAAATGTTTGTGGCGTGGTCATGGGATGATGGTCATGAAATGGAATTTGCCGATGGAGCTTCGGGTAATGCGAAAAAGGAGACGCGTTTTCAGCCTCGTTTCGCGCGCCCGGCCAGCCGTTCCTCCTGATCTTCTTTTGTCGCTGGTTTCGCAGGGTCCGTCGCCGGCAGCACGCGGCGGCCTTCAATGCGGAATTTGCCCGAAAGCACCAGCCGGACCGCCTCGGTATAAATGCGGTGCTCCTCGCTCAGAATGCGTGCGGCCAGCGTCTCTTCCGTATCGCCAGGTTTTACAGGAACGATGGCTTGCGCCACGATGGGGCCCGCGTCCAGATTTTCGTCCACCAGGTGCACGGTGCAGCCGCTGAACTTCACGCCATAGTCGAGCGCCTGCCGCTGCGCCTCGAGTCCCGGAAAGGAGGGCAGCAGCGAAGGATGGATATTCAGGATTCGGCCCGGAAAGGCCGCCACAAAATAGGGCGAGAGCAGCCGCATGAACCCGGCCAGGCACACCAGATCCACCCGTGCCTCGTTCAGCGCCGCCACCACCAGCCGGTCGTACGCTTCCCGCTCGAGCCCTTTCGATGGAATCGCGCGCGCGGCAATGCCCCGCTCCGCCGCGCGCAGAAGCCCCGGCGCGTCTTCACGATTGCTGATCGCGATGGCGATTTCCGCGTCGGGAATGCGCCCGGCTTGAACGCTGTCGGCCAGCGCCTCAAAGTTAGAACCGCGCCCGCTCAGCAGTACGCCAATCCGCTTGCTCATAAGCACGTCAAATTAGCATAGTCGCGCCCGCGCCGCCGGCGAAAACTCCTGCACTAATCTGCGAGCGCGTTAGGCTTGTCACGCCACGGAAGGTATCGACAAAAATAAGGATTCGATCTGCGAAGCTAACGTCATGCACGAATCCTCCGCTGGAACGGGACGACTCTCACGGCGAGGCATCTCGTCGTATATCCTTCCTTCCAGCCTTCGACCTGCAACAGATTTGCGCGCGCCGCCCCATTGCTTGAAAAAAAACGACACGTTCGCCGCGCTACATTGATCCCGAATCGACGTCACCCACTCCGGTTTCATTGGCCGCGCTCCTGGGCCGCTCTCGCCACCGACAATTACCCAATCGATGCCGCTCAGGTCTAACGTGCCGAGATCCTCCAGCAGTGGCTCGATCGATAGAAATCGGACGGCAGCGTCTGAAGTTTGCAAATTATTTAGTCGCGGGAATCCATGTTTGCGGTCTTCGACACTCACTCCCCACCAGATGTGCGCCTGTTTTGCGGCAAAAGACAAATGGGATTGCAGCGCCAGGCGGAGCCGTTCGGATCGCTTGGTAAGAACCTGATACGTGTGCCAGTCCGCCGCAACCATTACCTTAGCCACGGCAGCGACGTAATCTTCGCTTATCCCATCATGAAAGAGATCACTCATGGAGTTTACGAAGATCGTTCTGGGCGTACGCCAGCGCAGGGGCTCGCACAGCTTTTCGGGAATAAGCCGCAGATCAAATCCCTGCTCGTACGGATGCCCCCTCACACCCCGGAATCTTTCCGCGAATCTCTCCGCGTAACAATGCGCGCAGCCCGGGCTGACCTTGGTGCAGCCCCGAACTGGGTTCCACGTTGCATCCGTCCATTCGATCGAAGATCCTGCCGACATTTATTGAGTCCGCCCTGCGCGATATTTGGAAAAAATGTGACGCGCTATTTTTTCGGCTGTCGCATTGTGAGATGCGAAAAATAAATAATAGACAATTGCGCCAATCGAATTCTGCATCGGGAGGGGTTCTGGCACGTAACGGAAGCCCGCAACCTCGGATAGTCTTTTGCGAAACGCCTCAGCGATGACGTCGTTAGGCTCCTTTTCCGGTATCCTGAAGAGATTATTGGCTTGGTAAGCGACATTTCTCCACGAATCATCGCCCCAAAACAGGTTCATTCGCTGGATTTGAGTATCGCTCACTTTATCTGGGTTGGGCTCCGTCCCGATTCCTGTAGAAAATCTGAAGGCGTATTCTCCTGAGAAGGCTTGAATAAAAACCCGGAATCTCTTAGCGGGAGGTTTCGGGCACAGGAGGAATACGCCGTGATGAAGACTAGCATTGGCCAGGAAGTGATCCAAGAAGGTTCGCTGCGAGAAGGTTTGGAGGGGGCGATCCGGGAGCGGGTGAGGGAGATCATCGAGCTGGTGTTGGAGGAAGAAGTGGAGGCGGCGCTGGGTGCACCGCGCAGTCAGCGGGTGGCCGAACGGAGTGGCTATCGGCACGGCCGGAAAAGCCGACGGCTGACGCTGCGGACGGGTACGGTTCATGTGGCAGTGCCACGAGCCCGGTTGGTGGACGCGGAGGGCAGCGAGCGCGAGTGGCGGAGTCAATTGGTGCCGCGCTATCGGCGCAGCAGCGTGGAAGTCGAGCAGAGCGTGCTGGGAGTTTATCTGTCAGGATCGAATACACGGCGGATCCGCCGGGCGCTGGAACCGTTGCTGGCCGGCGCCGCATTATCGAAAAGCACGGTGTCGCGGTTGGTGCTACGGCTAGAAGAAAGCTATCGGAACTGGCAGCGGCGCGATCTGGCAGAAGAAAAGATCGTCTATCTGTACCTGGATGCGATTTATCCCAAGGTGCGCAGTGGCGGGAAAGTGGTTTCGCTGCCCGTGCTGGTGGCCCTGGGGGTGCGGGAGGACGGAGAGAAAGTGCTGCTGAGCCTGATGACGACGGGAGCGGAATCGGCGGACGGCTGGCAGATGTTGCTGGACGATCTGGCGGCGCGGAAGATGGGCCGTCCCCGGCTGGTGATCAGCGATGGCAACACGGGCTTGGCGGCCGCGCTGGATCGGCTGTGGCCAGGTCTACCGCACCAGCGTTGCACCGTGCACAAGCTACGCAACCTCATCGCCAAAGCACCGAAGCACGCGCACGAAGCGGTGCGGGAAGACTATCACCGCATCGTTTACGCCGAGACGCTGGACACGGCGCAGAAAGCCCGCGAAGCATTCCTGGGAAAATGGAAGAAACTGTGTCCCGGCGTGGCGGCTTCTCTGCAAGAAGCAGGGGAGAACCTGCTGATTTTCTATCAGTTTCCGGAGAGCCAGTGGCGGTCGCTGCGCACCACGAACGCCATTGAGCGGATGCAACTGGAATTCCGCCGCCGAATCAAAACCCAGGCGGCACTGCCCAACGAAAGCGCCGTGCTGCGGGTGTTCTTCGGGTTGTGGATCAGCGGACAGATGAAGTTGCACCGCATCAACGGCTACCGCGACATCGGAGGACGAGAAAGAGCTGCTGCTTAAAAAAGAATTCCATGACTTCACAGGCAAAATGCGCCATTCACTTTTCTACAGGTTCCGGGGCACTACCCTGGGTTGCGCCAGAAGACGTTGCGGTTCATATCCTGAACTGGAAAATTGAGAAATATGTCGATGGTTTTCATTTGACCGGCGGTGAAGATAGCTTTCCACTCGAGATGAAGTCCGTAGGGATCGAGCACGCACAAACCTCGACGGTAGTCCTTAAATCGCACGTGCGGAAAGACATCGCGCAAAAGAACAACGTTGCAATCACCCTGGAAGAGATGAACATCGCCGCGATTTCCAATTAACTCCCGCAGGTTGTCAATCTTGTGTGCCTCGATGTCTATAAGATAAAACTCATCAAACGGTGGCGTTACGTTGAGAGCGTTCAGAGGACTGCCGGGAACGAGTTCGTGGGTCGATCTGGAGATGTGCTGACCTGCCCCGGCGAATGCATCGATGTAGACGTGTGAGAATGACGCCTTCTGGGCCGAAAGAATCGTGGAATACGCCTTAGCATATTCCCGTATGATTTCGAGTTTAATCTCGGACCATACGCCGATTTCGTCAAATTCGAGCGAACGGGCCATATTTATTTAGGCTTCGCTTTGTATTCGCTTGCGCGCCGGGATTATGACTGAATGTTCGGGTGTTGGCAATTCTCTTTCTTTTCGTTCGCGCTTTTTTCAATCGCTATTTACTCGCGCGGTAAAATAGAACATGCTCGCAATCCGTTTCGCACCCCTATAGTGGAGCATTGTCTTTGCCAGGACGGATCTTCTCTAGATCAGAACTGCTTACCTCATCGGCCCCATTCCTGGAATCGGAGGGGTCGGAAAAGGAGCCGCGAAATTCCTTGGTCCGCCAATCAGAATTAAGCACTGTAGAATCAGACTCTTGTAGGGGGCTAGACGGAAACCCTTTGCAATCACACTCTTGCATAATCGACGCCGAAACTCCTTTAGAATCAGACTCTTTACAAAAAAATAGGGGGATACCCCCCAGGGGCGCACTTTGCGTGCCATTCGCCGCCGCTTCCCTGCGTAAGTCCCGCATAATCAGCAGTTATCGAAAGTCAACAGCTCAATTGACCATGCGCCTTGCACGAGCGCTGCTTGCCTCCCTGTGCACCATTGCCGCAGCGATTCTTCTCGCCGCCACTTCCGCACCGGCTCAAGTTTCCGCGACGGTTTCGGGCCAAGTGCAAGACGCCTCCGGCGCAGGAGTCGCCGGCGCCACGATAACCGTGAAGAGTCTCGAGACGGGAGCCACTCGATCCGCGACTACTGACAATGCCGGGGAATATCGGGTTCTCTCGGTGTCCCTGGGTCCGCTGGAACTTACCGTGCAGAAAACAGGCTTCAAGTCCGCGGTGCGCACAGGCATCAATCTAGTGGTGGGCGAAGAAGCGGTGGTGAATGTGCGGCTCGAGGTCGGCGAGTATCTTCAGCAAGTCACTGTCTCCGAAGATGTCCCCGTGGTGAATGCCACCACCGCCGCTGTTTCCGGCCTGGTGAGCGAGAGCGAAGTAAAGGATCTCCCGCTGAACGGCCGCAGCTTCGACAACCTGATCGCGCTAAATCCCGGCGCGATTAATTACAGCGCTATGAAAAGCCTGAACACCAGCACCAGCAACGGGAATACGTTTTCGGTGGCAGGCCGGCGCACCAGCGAGAACCTGTTTTTGCTCAATGGCATCGAGTACACCGGCTCCAGCCAGCTGGCGATCACGCCGGGAGGCACCAGCGGCTATCTTCTGGGAATCGACGCCGTCCGTGAATTCAACGTGCTCACGGACACCTATTCGGCCGAATACGGCAAGCGAGCGGGCGCGCAGGTGAGCGTAGTCACCCGCTCCGGCACGAACGATCTGCATGGCACGCTATTCGAGTTTCTCCGCAATAGCGCGCTCGATGCGCGCAACCCATTCACGCAAGGCTCCGCGGTTTCTCCTTACCAACAGAACCAGTTCGGTGCGGCGCTGGGTGGCCCCATCGTCAAGGATCGCTGGTTTCTGTTTGGCAATTACGAAGGTTTCCGCCAGTCGATGGCAGTTTCCAATGTCGCCCTCGTCCCGGACGCCAACGCGCGCCTGGGCATTTTGCCGCCGAATGCGATCACCGGCGTGTTCACGCCGAATCCCGCCATGCTCCCGTACATGGCTTTGTGGCCCGCTCCCAATGGCCCGGAGCTCCTGTCCAACGGCCTCCCTAGCGGAACGGCCTTTTCGTTCAACAATCCCAACCAATCCATCCGCGAAGATTTCGGCACCACCAGAACGGACTACAAGATTGGCAATCGAGACACGATTTCGGGCGCGTACACCGTCGACGATGGCACCAGCCTGATTCCCCTGGCCGATCCCCTGTTTGCTTCAGCTACCACGCTGCGCATGCAGGTAGCCAGCATCGACGAGACGCACATCTTTTCGCCCGAGATGCTCAATACCTTTCGCGCCGGCTTCTCGCGCGCCGGATTCAATCTGGACTCCTCGCTGCTGGCATCGTTTTCGCCCAGCCTCTCTTTTGTCACTGGCCAGGGCCCCGGCGGAATCGTCATCAATGGCGGCGTGACCACCACCGGCACATCCAGCATCACTTCCGCCGGCCCGAATAACGCCGCCGGCGTGTGGAATCGCCGCAATCTTTTTACAGTTGCCGACGATTTTCAGCTGGTGAAGGGCAGCCATCGGATCAGCTTTGGCGTGTGGTTGCAGCCGCTCCAGGACAACGAGGATTCCGCCTCGCGCCAGCTGGGCCAGGCGACGTTTACGAGCCTGCAGACCTTTCTGCAAGGGACGGTCAGCTCGTTTCAAGTGGTGCCTAGCGCCAGCGAGTTGGGCTGGCGAAGCCTGCTGGGCGCCTGGTATGTGCAAGACGCCATCAAGCTGCGGCCCAATTTGACGCTCGAGGCCGGCCTGCGCTACGAATTCACCACCGGCTGGAACGAGCAGTTCGGCCGCGCCGCCAATTACGTCACCAATGTTTCGGGACTTCTGGCCACCAATCCGATCGTCGGCAATTCCGTTTTCACCCAAAACAACGCCAAGCACTTGCTTAGTCCCCGATTGAGCCTGGCCTGGGACGTCTTCGGAAACGGCAAAACCGCCGTGCGCGCCAGCTTCGGCACCTACTACTCGCTCATCGACGATCTGGCCTTCCTGCTAAACTCTCTGCCGCCCGCGAACGGCGCTGTCTCGTACAGCAATCGTTCTCTCGCTTCCGTTCTCCCGGTGGTCGAAGGAGTGCCTCCCGCACCCTCCTGCACTCCGCAAGTGACCACGAACTGCACCATCTTCGCGCCCCAGGGAGTACAAGCCAACGCGCAAACTCCCACCGTCGAGGAGTGGCACTTGACCATCGAGCAGCAGCTCGACCCGCAAACGGTTCTGCGCGTCGGATACGCCGGCTCGCACGGATATCACGGCCTCGTAAGCATCGATCCCAACGATGTTCCGGCGCAGATTTGCGCCGCAGCGAGCGGCTGTGCGTCCGGAGGCATCAACGCCGCGAAGGGTTTGGTGGCGCAAGGCGCGCAATACATCCCGGTCGTTCCCAGCCGGCCGAACCTTGATCTGGGCGCAGGTTTCTTCTGGTACACCGAAGGCAATAGCAGTTACAACGCTCTCGAAATCGACGTGCTCCGCCGGCTAAATCGGGGCCTGCAGCTTCGTGGCAACTACACCTGGTCGAAGAATCTGGACGACAATGCGGCGCTCACCGGCGCCCAGGCCAATAATCAGCCGCAGATGATCCTGGATCGGAACGACATCCGCCGCGATTGGGGCCTGTCAGCCCTGAATGTCGCCAGCCAAGCCAGCATTTCCGCCATGTACGATCTGCCCTTCGGCAAAGGCAAGGCCTGGCTGAATACGCTCAGCGGGGTGAAAGGCAAGCTGGTGAACGGCTGGCAACTGAACGGAATCGCCACGCTGCTCAGCGGATTTCCTCTCACGCCGCTCATTGGCACGAATATTTCCGGCGATGGAGACACCAGAAATCCGGACCGGCCGTCCTGGAATCCGAATTTCAGCGGTCCCGTGATCCTGGGAAATCCCAATCAATGGTTCAATCCCCAGGCTTTTATTCTGCCCACGCCGGGAACCTACGGCAATGTGGGAAGGGGAGTGCTCACGGGGCCGGGATTGGCGGACGTAGACCTCTCGCTCTTCAAAAATATCGCGTTGTCGGAGAGGCAAACGCTGCAATTCAGGGCCGAGGCTTTCAACACGCTGAACCGCTCGAATTATGGCGTGCCCAACACGACCGTATTTTCAAGCGGCGCGGTAAGCGCTTCGGCAGGCCTGATCACCACAACGGCGACGCCGGCGCGCGAGATTCAGTTGGCATTGAAGCTGCTCTTCTGACAGGGCGAGCGTACCTGTCTTTCTTCGCCTTAGCGAAAAGGAATGAAGTCGAGCGCCAAAAAATATCCCGACGCGGCGGCATTCATCCTCGCCGGAGGCAGAAGTTCGCGCATGGGCAGAGACAAAGCCTGGCTGGAACTCGCCGGCGTCCCACTGGCGCTGCATATCGCTCGAGCCGTGGAACCGCTGGTCTCCTCGGTAACGGTGATCGGGCATGAGGCCAGCGACGCCGGACGATTCGAGATATTGGGCTTGGCCGCGATTCCGGATCGCCTGCCGGCGCGAGGAGCTCCCGCCGAATCGAGCTGTGGACCTCTCGGCGGCATCGTCACCGCGCTGAACGCTACGCGATGCTCGTGGAATCTGGTGCTGGCCTGCGATCTGCCCTACATCACCACGGCATGGCTCGAATGGCTGCTGGGGCGCGCCAGCGCGACGGGGGTATCGGGGGCGCAGGCGGTGGTGCCGGAGCGAACCGGTGGCGTCGAGCCTCTCGCGGCCGTCTACCGGAAGGAATGCGCGCAAGCTCTGGCCGCGGCGCTCGGCCGCGGCGTGCGCAAGGTCAGCGAAGCTTTGGGCGATCTTCGCGTGGAGCGAATACCGGAAGCGGAGTGGCGAGCGCTCGATCCTGAGGGGAATGTGCTTGCCAATATGAATACGCCGGAGGAGTACGCTCGCGCGTGCCAATGGTGGGACGAAAAAAGAGAAGCGGAAAGCTGCGGCCGTTGAGAACGTTTCCGAAAAACTCCCAGGCCCGAGCGCCGCTTAGCGGCGTTGTTCGAGTTTGACGGAAGCCTTCAGCGGCTTGCCGTCGCGAAGGACGGTGACGTTGACGACTTCGCCCACCTTGCTGGCGCGCAAGGCGTCCGTGAAATCGTAAAGATTGTGGATGGCTTTGCCGGAGAAATCCACCAGCACGTCGCCGGCTTTCAATCCCGCCTTCGCGGCGGGCGAGCCGGGCTGGACGTCGCTGAAGCGCACTCCATTTTCCGATTGGCCGAAATCGGGAATGGAGCCGAACCAAGGGCCATAACCGCCGCCTCCGCCGTTACCGGTGACGCCGCTATGCGGGTTGTCCGCCGCGACGGTGATGAATTTGGGGCGCTCGGCACCGGTATCGAGACGCTCGATGACCACGGCGATGAAGTCGAGCAGGCGCGCGGCGTCGGGCGCGTTGATCTTGTCCCAGGTGTCTGAGGGCTTGTGGTAATCGGAATGCAATCCGGAGAAAAAGAAAAGCACCGGGATTTTGCGGGCGACGAAGGAGGTATGGTCGCTCGCGGCGTAACCGCCCGGCGAGTACTCGAAATGAAACGGCGCATCTTTTTCCGCGGCGGCGAGGATGGTTTGAAACGACGAGCCGGTGCCGACGCCGCCGACGTAGACCTTTTGGTCCTTGATGCGGCCGATCATATCCATATTGACCATGGCCACGGCTTTGTCCAGGGGACGCGTGGGCTGCTCGGTCCAATGGGCCGAGCCGAGCAGGCCGAGCTCTTCGCCGGCAAAAGATTCAAAAAGGATTCCGCGGGTGAGCTTTCCTTTGTATGGCGCGAACAGGCGCGCCAGTTCGAGGACGCCTGCAGTGCCGGAAGCGTTGTCGTCGGCGCCGGGATGGATCTGGCCGATTTGCGAAGGGGCCAGGGAATCGGCGTTGCCGTAACCGAGATGATCGTAGTGCGCGCCAACGATGACGTATTCGTCGGTTTTGCCGGGAAGATAGGCCAGGACGTTGCTTACGGTGGCGCGGACGGTATCGACGTGCACGGCGAGAGTTAAGGACACGCTTTCGGGAAAGGCGAAGGATTCGGGCTTGGTGCCTGCGTTGATCTGGCTTTGCACGCCGGCGAGCGATTTGCCCGCGGCGGCGAACCAATCTTGCGCCACGTTGTTCTTTACTTGCACCAAAAGGATGCCGGCGTTTTCCGGCCCGCTGACGCTGCCGAAGCGCGTCAGCAAATCCTCCTCGCCGTCGCCGAGCTTTCCGTTCACGATGACCACGGCGCTGGCGCCATGATTACGCGCGTTGATCGCCTTGGTAATGAGGGCCGCGTGGCGGGTGAGCCCCTGATTGCCGCTTTTCGCGGCGAAGCCGCTGGGCTCGTAGCGAAGCAGGACGACGATCTTGCCCTTCACGTCGAGGCCGGAGTAATCGTCGTAGCCGAATTCGTCGGCGGAGGCGCCGTAGCCGGCAAAGACGAGCCGGCCTGTCGCTTCGCCTGACGAGGAAAAGCTAAAGGGAACGAAATCGTCGTTCAGCTTCAGCGCGCGATGTTTGCCGGCGATCTCTTCCGCGAGGCCGTTATTGGCGGTGAGCCGCGCGCCGGTAGTCACGGTGAAGGGCTGGAAGAACCCTTGGGTTCCGGCGGGATCGAGGCCGAGGCTCTGGTAGCGCTGCTCGAGCAGATGCGCGGCGCGGTCGATGCCTTTGGTGCCGGCGCCGCGGCCTTCCATATCGGGAGCGGCGAGAGTCTTGATGGTGTCGAGATAGCGTGTGGCGTCTGCTTTTCCGAGCGCCGGAGCTTGCGCGGGCGCCGTGGCAACAATCGCGAGGGCCAGGGCCACGGCGAGGCCCGTCCGAAGAAAGTGACGGCGGGGCCAAGGCTGGCGGTCGCGACCGGAACGGGCTTGGCGATTTAAATGCAAACGCGGATTCCTCGCTACGCTCGGAATGACAACTAAAGCTTATCGCGAATCGAGCGACTTAGACATGCGAGCACGGCGAGCGTAGACGGAGTTCGATCCATCGCCGCTTGCCTCTTTGCCCCATTCTACCCTCATTTGACGGGGAAAGGAGCCCCGGTAACGATAGGTAGCAGGCCTATAAAATGATAGGCAGCAGGCACATTTGATTTGCGGTTTTATGACTTACAATTTCCGAAGGCGGCAGCAAGGGCCGCAACCCAAAAATAGCTTTTGAACGAGGCGTGACGAATATGCGGTTTGCACGTGCAAGCTTGGTTGTTGTGATTTTTCTGGCGGCGATTGTTGCCGCGAAATCTCGGCCTCAGCCGCGCGCGGGCGTTGCTTCCCCGGCGGCTGCAGCAGGCACTGCCGATGTCGATATTTATGCCGCGGACCGGCCCAATCAACTGAGTCCGAAAGTGAAGAATTTCCCCTCGCGCGTTTACGTGCCCAATACGGAGAGCGCGACCGTGGACGTTATCGACCCGGCGACTTTTAAGGTGATCGACCATTTCAGCGTGGGCAAGCTGCCGCAGCACATCGTTCCCTCTTACGATTTGCAAACGCTATGGGTGCTCGACGACGAGGGCAATGCCCTGACCAAGATCGATCCCGCCACGGCGAAGAAGGGCGACTCGGTTCCTGTTGAGGATCCCTATAACCTCTACTTCACTCCGGACGGCAAGGAAGCCATCGTGGTGGCCGAGGCTCTGCACAGGTTGGATTTTCGCGACGCGCAAACCATGAAGCTGATCTATTCGCTGAAGGTGCCATGCAAGGGCGTGAACCATTTGGATTACTCCGCGGATGGGAGCTACTTCATTGCGAGTTGCGAATTCGACGGGCAGCTGCTGAAGATCGATACTGCCTCGCGAAAAATTCTGGCGACGATGAAGCTGGGGCCGCAAGAACATGCCGCAGGACGTTCGCACATCGCCCGACGGCAAAGTGTTCTTCGTGGCGGATATGATGGCCAACGGCGTATTTGAAATCGATCCGGAGAGCTTCAAACAGATCGGATTCCTGCAAACCGGGAAGGGCACGCACGGCATTCTGGTGAGCCGGGATTCCAAGCTTCTGTATGTCTCGAATCGAGGCGAGGGAAGCATCTCTCTGGTCGATATCGCCACACGGAAGATCGTCGGCAAGTGGGTGATACCGAATGGAGGCAGCCCGGATATGGGCGGCCTTTCGGCGGACGGAAAAGTTCTGTGGATTTCCGGCCGCTACAACGCGGAGGTCTACGCGTTCGACACCGATAGCGGAAAGCTGCTGGCGCGGATTCCAGTGGGCAAGGGCCCGCACGGCGTGTGCGTGTATCCCCAGCCAGGCCGATACTCATTGGGCCATACCGGGCTTTTCCGATAAGTCGGTAAAGCGAAGTCGTTCGTAAGCGGGCGCGCAGCTCAGGCTGTGCGTCCCGCTTGTTTTTTTGCGGCGGTACTTCCCTTCGACGCGGCCGCTATTTACCCAAGAAGTGGTAGACGAAGCCTGCCGTGAGCTCCGCGTCCTGCACGCGTCCCGAAACCGGAAAGAAAGGCGCATTGGGGCTTGTGGCGGTCTGAGGCAGACCAAAGGTCGGAAACCCGGTGACGTGATCGCGGAGATCGAAGCGCACGCCGAAGTGTTCCCAAGGCCTGGCTTCGATTCCGGCGCCGAAATTGAAGTCGAATTCGCTCGATCCGGTGATGACTGCGCGCTGGCCGAGGAAGTTGGTCGCGGCCATGATCTTGGCGTTGTCCGTGGGACTGAAGTGGCTGCCGCCAAGACCGGCGGTTAAAAAGGGACGGAGGAACCGTTCGTGGCCGGTGAAGAAGAAGAGGGCATTGCCGGTGAATTCGTCGACGTGAACACCGAAATTCTGCACGATGGCGGGGGCGACTTGAGTGATCTGCAAACCGTCGGCGCTGAAGCTATAGGTTGCTTCCGCGCCCCAGTGTTCGCGGATATTGACCGCGCCGCGCAGGCCGAGCTTGGCGCCGTTCTGAAACTCCGAGTCGAAAACGCTGGGACCAACCACGAATGTTCTCGATCCGCTCGGAAGCGAGGCGCCGAGGAGGAAGGAGATACCAAAGGAGCCGATGCGAGCGCGCTCGGGCCCTGAACGCTTTGCGCCGCGTGATTTACCAGGAGTCCTCCGGCTGGGTTACTACACATCGCGTATTTCCTGACGAAAGACCATTGATACCGGAAGGGGGAACGGGTCATCTTGACTTGTCCCCTTCTTGCCGGCACCCAATAGCTCACCCGCAGCCTGCGCCACCCACACGGCCCTTCCGATTATTTTTTCACCTTTGTTGGCTCGGGAGCTTCGGCGTGATTGTTGGCGCCGTGGTGGTTATGGGAAGAGCGCTGTCGGGCGGGGCCATTCTCGGTATTGAGGTTGATGATGGTGTTGACCAGAGCGACATGGGAGAAGGCCTGGGGAAAATTGCCGACGAGGCGCTTTTCCTGGAGATGATATTCCTCGGAGAGCAAGCCGACATCGTTTTGGAGGCGCAATAGGCGCTCCAAGAGGCGCTCGGCTTCGGCGTCCCGTCCCATGAGCTTGTAGGTGTCGGCGAGCCAGAAGCTGCAGGCCAGAAAGACTCCTTCGCCGGGCGGCAAACCGTCGTCGAACCGATGCGTCTCATAGCGCATGACGAAGCCATCGCGCATCAACTGTTTTTCGATCTGACGGACCGTGCCGGCAACGCGCGGATCGGTCGCCGGCAGAAAGCCGACCAGAGGAATGAAGAGGAGGCTGGCATCCATCTCCTTCGATCCGTAGGACTGTACGAAGCTGCCGAGTTGCGGATCGAACGCCTGACGGCAGACGTCATCGTGGATCTGCTGGCGGGCGGCGCGCCATTCGTCAAGGGGAGCTTGCAAGTGCAGACGCTCGCAGCCGCGGATGGCGCGATCGAAGGCCACCCAAGCCATTACCTTGGAGTGGGTGAAGTGCCTTTGCGGGCCGCGGACTTCCCAGATGCCGTGATCGGCATGGCGCCAAATTTTCTGAAGGTGCTCCAGCAAGGAGATCTGGAGATCGAAATGAAACTCCGCGCTGTCTTCCGCGACGCCGGGTGGTGCTGGCCGCTTCGGGGTATGGTAGAGGACGTCCGCGATCTCCCCGAAGATATCCAACTGCAATTGCTTGCTGGCGGCATTGCCAACGCGCACCGGGGAGGCTCCTTCATATCCGGTGAGCCAGGGCACCTCCCATTCCAGCAATTGACGCTCGCCGGCGAAGCCGTAGAGCACCTGAACCTGATCCGCGCTTCCCGCCACGCTGCGCAAGAGCCAGTCGCGCCAGCGGTGGGCCTCTTCGCTGTAGCCGGCATGCATGAAGGCGAAAAGGGTGAAAGTGGCATCGCGCAGCCAGCAAAAGCGGTAGTCCCAATTGCGCGTGCCGCGCGGCTGCTCGGGCAAGGACGTGGTTGCGGCGGCGGCGATTCCGCCGGTGGGTTCGTACGTCAGGGCTTTCAGGGTAATCAGGGAGCGCTTGACGACGTCGGCCCAACGGCCGTTGTACGTGCAGCGGGAGATCCAAGCGCTCCACCACTCCTGCTGTTTTGCGGAGGGATGTTTCAATGTCCGTGGGCGGGGGCACGGGAAGGAACGAGCTTCCATAGGCGAGGTCGAAGCGCGCGGTCTGGCCCTCGCGAAGAGTGAAGTCGCTCACGGTGCGCAGATCTTCGCCGCGGATGGGAACATCGGTCCGAAGGGCCAGGAGATGGGGACCGGCAATGGCGACCAGAGCGCCGCCGGGCTGGCGCGTGACCCAAGGGATGGTACGGCCGTAGTCGAAGCGGATGACCAGGTCCATGCGCATCTGGACGCTGCCGCGGGTGCAGTGGACAGTCCGCAAAACTCGCGGGTGCTGCGCTTCCGAATGAACCTTTCGCACCGGCATGAAGTCGACCAGCGTGGCGGTTCCGCTATCGGTTACGAATTCCGTTTCGAGGATGAGCGTTCCCGGGCGATAGCGGCGGCTCACTCTCGCGGGCCCGACGGGCGCCAATTGCCAGCGGCCGTTCTGGTCGTTTCCTAGAAGCGCGGCGAAGCAGGCGTCTGAATCGAAGCGCGGAAAGCAAAGCCAATCGAGCGAGCCATCGCGGGCGACGAGGGCGGCGGTCTGGCAATCGCCGATGAGGGCGTAGTCTTCAATTGCCGAGGGCATATAGGGCTGCCTTACTTTGATGCTCGAGGCAACCTGACGGGGCGGGGACTTCGAAGGGACGAAGAAGGCGCTTCTTAGTACACTTCTTAGTTTACTGGGGCGTCGAAAAAGGCGGTGTCGATGCGGCCGGAGCGCTTGACCTGGATGAAGATGCGGTAAAGGCCGGGCTGAGGGAAGCCGTAGGGCAAGGAGATGTCCGGCTCGACTTTGGCGGTGGCCATTTGGGGCATATTCGGCATGTTCATGGCGGCGCTGGGGCTGGCGGATTGCGCCAGGCCGGCGCTGCCCGGCAAGCTGGCCTGCGCGAGTTCAAAGGAAGCCATGGGCACGGAGCCGGTGGGATGGATGTGCGCGAAGACGGAATAATCGGAGCGAACGATTTCGGCGTGCGCCGGCATTCCCATGTAAGGCTCGAGATCCTGGGCGGGATTACCGGCAGGGTCGGTGACGTGAAAACGAAGCGCGAGCGGAACGCCGGAGCGGAGTGGTTGTGGATCGCGCTGCCAAATGATGTGGGCGCCGTCGGGAAGGGCAAAATCCGCGGCGCCGGCTGGGGCGGCGGAAGACGATTCCGTGAGGATGGGGGCCGCGGCGATTCCACTATCGTCTCCGGTGAGCGGCGTGCCAGGGATGGCCGAAGGGAGATCGATTTGGCCGAGCATGGTCACGGGGAAGCCGCTGTTCAATACCACGTCGGCAAAGATCTGATAGTGCCCCGGCGGCATGGCGGGAAGATTCTGGATGAAGGTATCGGCGCCGGCGCGCTGCGGGTGCAAATGCCAGAAGTTGTTCATGCCGGGGCTGCCGATGATGAAAAGATGCATCAAGTGCTCGTGATCGAGCATGAGGTCGTTGAAATCGATCAGACTCGCGGGGCGGCGAGGATTTCCCGAAGCGACGCGCAGCGACTTGGGATGCAGGACCAATTGGCCATTGGAATTGACGACAGCTTCCATTTCGGGAGGGCTATAGATATGGCTGGCGTATTGGCGCGCGTCGGCCCTCCACCACAAAGCGCCAAGAGTAAGAACTCCGATGACCACGAGGCTGGCGATTGCCGCGGCGAAGGGCACTCGCCTTTTGCGCGCGGGCGTGGGAAGCGCGCCGGGCGCGAGATTGCCTTCGCGAACCGCCGCCGCAACGATGGAGACCAGCGCCAGGGCGAGAACGGTCATGAGGGCGAATAGAAGCAGGCCTAACGAGCGCTGCATGGGCAGCATGCGCTGCGCAACCGCCGGAATGGGCACGGCCAGCAGGCCTTTGCCCTGAGCGCCGTCGGCCTGGATGCGTACCTGGAGCGAGCCGAACTCCATCAGCCACAGGTTTCCCTGGAAGAACTGCGGGTCGTCTTTGGAACGCGCGGCCGCCTCCGGCGGCTGGAGCGTATTGCGAGCCTGGGCCGGTGAGCTGCATGGGGGCGATGCGAATGTCACTTACGTCGCTGGACTCGCTGCGAATATCGATTTCCGCGATGCCGGGAATTACCTGGGGCACGCGAACGGTGACGAATAATTTGTACGGCCCGGCATTGCCTTCGAGGAAAACGTCGGGGCTGCCGACGTGGGCGGAAAGCGGGACGGCGCAGGCAGCGAGGACAAGGAACATAGCCAGACGCGCTTTGCCGCATACAGAAGCCGAAATGGCTGAAGATCAAGGCTTTCCAGGGGGCATTCAGGGATGGCCATGTTTATCCGAAGTGCATTAACGGCGGATGGCGCGGACCCAGTCTCCGGCGGCGGTGCCTAGGCGGCTGCTCAGGATGGCCAAGAGAACGGCTTCGGCCATGATGAGCCAGAATCGAAGGCGGCGTAGTTCACGGGGACAAACAGGTGGCGAATGTCGAAGCCGTCGGGCGTGGCGAAATAGGCGAAGTACTTGGTGCCGAAAAACCAGTTGGCCGAAGCCGGCGAAACCAGAAAAGTGGCGAAAGGCCATTGCGCGGCCAGGAAGCCGCCAAGGAAAATCAGGCCGAAGGCCGCGGCCTTGGGCCATTTCTTCCAGCCCGGCAAGGCGCGGCTCGAAGAAATCGAGCAGCAATGCCGGGACGATGACCAGCAGCGGAAACTCCATGGGCACCATGTGCGTGATTTTCTGATAGACGGGGCCGAGTTTGGGCGTGGCCGGGAAGAGCGGAAAGAGCCATAGCATGACCATGGCATAGGCCGTGTAGATGCCCGCGACGATGGTGCGGGCCCAGCGGCTGCTCGGAAATGGCGGCAAAGCCGGCGAAGACCACGGGAACGACGATGGCCACGGCGCGATAGCACTGCGCGGTGTGCATCAGGACGCGGTAGGTGGATTCCCAGACGACCGTAAGGGCCAGCATGGTGATCATCCCGCCCAGAAATCAGCAGCAGCCAATCGAGCTTCCGGCGCAAGGCGCCGCTGGCGCGGTTCAGGGTGCTGGCGATCAGAACCAGGGCGCCAATCTGAATGGCCAGAACGCCTCCATCGAGCACCACGTGGGGCGGGCTGAAAATTTTCACGTCGAGGCCGTAGGCGTTGTGCCACCAATTATCGAAAGGCGCGGAAGTGAGCATGGTGGCGCCGCCCCAGGCGGCAATGAAGGCGCCCAGGGGCCCGCGGAATTTCCACACCTGACGCTGGCGGATGCCAACGCCGGATCCCGGCCGAAAGTGCAGGAAAGAATCAGGTAGCCGCAGGTGAACCCGGCCAGGATGCCGCATATTGAATGGCCATGTGCGCGGGAGTCCAGAAGGAGTCGCGGCCGATGGACATGTGCCAGGAGATATCCCAATAGCCGCCGATGACCACGGAAACAACGGCGGCGAAAAGGGACCATACATACCAGGGGACCGCAGTCAGTTCAGCCGGGGTTTGGGTCCGAAATGCTGCCGGGGCGCGGACAACGGAGTCAACGGTCGAAGCCATGGTTAACCACTTCGAAAGTAACATAAAACCGGGGCACCGGATCGTTAATCAAACCTACAGAGGGCTGGGGTAAAGAGGGGTCGGAGGGAATACTTGGTTTTGCCGGAGACTGAACGATGAGTTTGCCGCATGCCCGCAGCGTCGCTCCCGAGGGAGACGTCGAACTGCGCGAATGGCTGGATTCGCTCGACTTCGTGCTCCAGGAGCGCGGGACGGAGCGCGCCCAGGAGATTTTGCGGCGGCTTCGCCAACACGCGAGCGAGGCGGGGGTCAGCTTATCGTTTACGGCGAACACGCCGTATGTGAACACGATTCCCGCCAGCGAACAGCCGCCCTATCCCGGAAGCCAGGAGATCGAGAGGCGCATCAAGAGCTTCGCGCGCTGGAATGCGCTGGCCATGGTGGTGCGCGCGAACCGGCTGGAGAGCGGGATCGGCGGGCACATCTCGAGCTACGGGTCCGCGGCGACGCTCTACGAGGTGGGATTCAATCATTTCTTTCGAGCGCGGAATGAAACCAGCGAAGGGGACATCGTCTATTTTCAGGGCCACGCCTCGCCGGGAATTTACGCGCGAGCTTATCTGGAAGGGCGCATCAGCGTCGATCAACTGGAGAATTTCCGGCGGGAGTTGAAACCCGGCGGCGGACTTAGCTCCTATCCGCATCCCTGGCTGATGCCGAATTTTTGGGAGTTCCCCACGGTATCCATGGGCCTGGGCCCGATCATGTCCATCTATCAGGCGCGGTTCAATCGCTATCTCGAGGACCGGGGCTTGAAGGAGCGTTCGGACAGCAAGGTCTGGGCGTTCATCGGAGACGGCGAGACGGACGAACCGGAATCGTTGGGGGCCATAACGCTGGCGTCACGCGAACAGCTCAACAATCTGATTTGGGTGATCAATTGCAATTTGCAAAGGCTCGATGGGCCGGTGCGCGGAAACGGCAAGATCGTGCAGGAACTGGAGGCCATATTTCGGGGCGCGGGATGGAACGTGATCAAAGTTTTGTGGGGCAGCGATTGGGACGCCCTGCTCGAAAAGGACCCGGAAGGGCTTCTGGTGAAGCGGATGGGCGAAGTGGTGGACGGGCAGTACCAGAAGAACAGCGTGGAGTCTGGCGGATATTTCCGGGAGCATTTTTTCGGCGTCGATGCGCGCCTCTTGGAGATGGTCAAGCATCTCTCCGACGAGCAGATCCACAAGCTGAGGCTGGGCGGGCACGATCCGAAGAAAGTGTATGCGGCGTACAAGGCCGCGGTGGAGCACAAAGGTTCGCCCACGGTGATTTTGGCGAAAACGATCAAGGGTTATGGCCTGGGCGAGGCGGGGGAAGGCCGCAACGTCACTCACCAGCAGAAGAAAATGAACGAAGACGAGTTGCGCGAATTCCGGTCTCGCTTCGGAATTCCCATATCCGACGAGGAGGTGGCGCAGGCGCCCTTCTACAAGCCGTCCGAAGACAGCGTGGAGATGCAATATCTGCAGGAGCGGCGGCGCGAGCTGGGCGGATATGTTCCGGCGCGGAAGGTCTATCCGATCAGCGTTCAGGAACCGGCGGACGAGTTCTACGAGGAGTTTTTCAAAGGCACCGAGGGACGCGACGTGGCCACGACCATGGCTTTCGTGCGCCTGCTGGCGAAGCTGCTGCGCGACAAAGAGCTGGGCAAGTTGATTGTGCCGATCATCCCGGACGAAGCGCGCACGTTTGGCATGGAGTCGCTTTTCCGGCAGGTGGGAATCTATTCACATATCGGCCAGAATTATGAGCCGGTGGATCGCGAGACTTTGCTGTATTACAAAGAGGCGGTCGACGGGCAAATTCTGGAAGAAGGCATCACCGAAGCGGGTTCGATGTCTTCGTTCATCGCCGCGGGAACCGCTTATGCCACGCATCGAATCCCCACCATTCCCTTTTTCATTTTTTACTCCATGTTCGGCTTCCAGAGGATTGGCGACTTGATCTGGGCCGCGGGAGACGCGCGCACGCGCGGCTTTCTGATTGGCGGCACCGCCGGGCGCACCACGCTGGCCGGCGAAGGCTTGCAGCATCAGGACGGGCAAAGCCACGTTCTGGCGTATCCGGTGCCGAACCTGCTTGCCTTCGATCCAGCATTCGCCTATGAGATTGCGGTGATCGTGCGCGACGGAATCCGGCGCATGTACAAGGAAAATGAGAGCGTCTTCTATTACCTCACGGTGACGAACGAACCTTATCCCATGCCGGCCATGCCGAAGGGCGCGGAAGAAGGCATCTTGAAAGGCATGTACCGGCTGGCGCCGGCCGAGAATCAGCACGCGCACCTGCACGCCCAGCTGCTGGGAAGCGGCGCGATTCTTCGGGAGGCCCTGAAGGCGCAGAAAATCCTGGCGGAGAATTATGACGTGGCGGCGGACGTCTGGAGCGTCACCAGCTACAAGGAGCTCTATCAAAACGGCCACTCCTGCGACCGCTGGAATATGCTTCATCCGTCGGAGGAGCCGCGCATTCCCTACGTGACCGAATGTTTTCGCGACGCGCCAGGGGCGCTGGTGGCCGCGTCAGATTATCTGCGAGCTTTGCCCGATAGCATCTGCCGGTGGATGCCGCGGCCGCTGATTTCGCTGGGAACCGATGGGTATGGGCGCAGCGACACGCGCGCGGCTTTGCGGGATTTCTTCGAAGTGGATGCCCGCTTCATCACGCTGGCCACACTGAACGAACTGGCGCGGCAAAAAGCGATCAAGCATACGCTGGTGCAAAAGGCGATTGAGGATTTGGGGATCGATCACGCCAAAGCGAACCCGATGATCTCCTGAGCCGATGGCCTTCTTATCACATGCCATACCGCGTGCAATGGGCGACCGCAAAAGGACCGTTTCGAGGAGTTCGCCGTGACCACCACAATCAAACTTCCTGAACTGGGCGAGAACGTCGATTCGGGCGAGCTGACGAAGATACTCGTCTCGGCGGGCGACATGGTCTCCAAGGACCAGGCGCTACTGGAGCTGGAGACCGATAAGGCCACGATCGAAGTGCCTTCTCCCGTTGCGGGCACGATCAAGGAACTTCACGTTCAGGAAGGACGCAAGATAAAAGTGGGCGACACCCTCTTCACCATTGAGGAGAGTGGAGACGGCGCGCAGCAAACGCAGAAGGCGCAAAAAGAAGAACGTTCAGCGGAAGCATCGAGGCCCGAAGCATCCGCGCAAGAGGTGGCGGCGAAAGGCACGCAGGCCGTTCCGGCCGCGGTTCGGGAGGAAAGGACAGAAGCGGAGAGAAGACTCGAAGCAAGACCCGCGGCGGAGAGAGCGCCCGCGCGGCAAGCCCGGGCGGAAGTGAAACCAGAGTCCGGGCCAGCGGCGCTGCCGGAGAGGGAAGAAGGGCAGCGGCGTGAACCTAAACTGGCTCGCGCCGAGGTTTCCGCTGAGGCGGAAACGCCAGCCGAAACGCAAAGCGAAGACACCGTGATTCCCTTCCGAGCGGAGGTTCCGGAGCAGGCGCGGCGCCCGAGCCACTTGGCCGCGGCGTCTCCGGCGATCCGCCGGTTTGCGCGGGAATTAGGCGTGGATATCAATCAGGTTAAAGGCACGGGACCGGAAGGGCGCATCGATGACGAGGACGTGAAAAATTATGCGCGGGAGATCATCTCGCGGGCGGCCGGCGGGCAATTGCCGGCCGGGGCTTCCCCGACGCTGCCGGATTTCTCGAAATGGGGCGAAGTCGAGCGCAAGCCCATGAGCAGCGTGCGGCGCAGCACGGCGGAGCATCTCGCGCAGGCCTGGCAAAATGTTCCGCAAGTGACGCAATTCGACAGCGCCGATATTACGGACCTGGAGATTCTCCGGAGCCGCTTTGCGGATGAGCATAGCAAGGGGGCGGCCAAGATCACGGTGACGGCGATCGCTCTAAAAGTGGCGGCGGCGGCGCTGCAGAAATTTCCGCAGTTTGCGGCCAGCATCGACATGGCCAATCTGGAGATCGTTTATAAGCGCTACCGCAATATCGGAGTCGCCGTCGATACAAGCTATGGCCTGCTGGTCCCCGTGGTGCGGGACGTGGATCGCAAAAGCATTCCTCAGCTGGCGCGGGAATTGGCCGAGCTTTCGGAGAGGGCGCGAGCGAAAAAGCTTGGGCTGGAGGAGATGGCCGGCGGCGTCTTCACGATAACTAATCTCGGAGGGATAGGCGGCTCGGGATTTTCGCCGATCGTGAACTATCCTGAAGTGGCGATATTGGGGATTTCGCGCCTCAGCGTGGAACCGCGGCAAGCGAATGGCAGCACCACTTTCGAACCGCGCAAGATCCTGCCCCTTTCGCTTTCCTACGACCATCGGCTGATCGACGGCGCCGATGGAGCGCGCTTCTTGCGGTGGATCGCGGAGGCGCTGGAACAGCCCGCATTGCTCTTGTTCAGGGATTAATTCCAATGACAGGCAGATGGCTTGCTTGACTTCGCGGCGAGGTGAAAGTACAAGTTAGGTAAGCGTTTAGCTGGGGTGTTGGCGGACGCACCAGGTCTCGGAGGAGCACGAACGGTGTAAACTTTCGTCTCCGACGAATTCGCGTCGCGCGCGGGACTACATGAATCCTTATTTGTCGATTGTCATACCGGCCCATAACGAAGCGGCGATCCTGCCGGTGACGTTGGAGTGCCTGCGCAAATTCTTGGACGAGCGGCCGTTCACCGCGGAAGTGATCGTCGTCGATGATGGATCGACGGACAATAGTTCGGCGGTGCTGGGCGAATGGCGCCGCTCTTTCGAAAACCTGCGCGTGTTGCGCAATTCCGTGAATATAGGAAAAGGAGCGAGCATTCGCAGAGGGATACTGGCGAGCCGCGGCGAATGCGTATTCGTTTCCGACGCGGATTTGCCCGGCAGGCCCGAGGATATCGTCCGATTGCTGGAGGCGCTGCGCGATGGGGCCGTGGTGGCGATCGCTTCGCGGCGCCCGACGCCGCTGAGCTCCGCGCCGAGCACCTCGCGTTTTGTTGCCAGCACTGCGTACCGAGCGCTGGTGCGCTTGATTCTGAATTTGCCCCTGCGAGACACGCAGTGCGGGTTCAAGGCATTTCTGCGCGAGCCCCTTTTGCCGATCGTCCAAGAGCTCCGATTGGGAGGATTTTCCTTCGACGTGGAATTCCTGTATGCCGCGTGGAAACGAGGGCTGGCGATCCGGGAAGTCGATTTCGAAGTCGTGGAGCGGCGCCCGACGCGGTATGCCATTTTGCTTCAGTCTCCGCGGATGTTGATCGACCTGCTGAGAATACGGATCTACTCCGGGCGCGCGCCCCGGGACGCAAGGGCCGAAGGCGCAAAAATCGAGAGGACGCCCGTGGAAGCCGAGCCGGCGCCCAGCGCCCCGGACGCGCCTCGGTAAACGCAAAGGCTCGGATTGCCGGGACAGTAGATCCCCGCGCAAAACGGGCGCATGGATGCCCCCCCCCACAAGCCGATTAATCCCGCAAGCGCTGCCGCCCCCTAAACGTCGCAAAAATTTATAAGGCGAATTCCCAGGCGCTCCACTCTGTTTTTGATTTCCGGCGCGGTGAGGGCAACCAGTTCGGATGCGCGCGCTTTGGTAAGAGAGCCGCCAAAGGACTGCAGTTCGGTGCTGGCATAGCCGGGATGGCACATCAATTCGGTGACTCCGGGCTTTATGGAAGCGAGGAGCTCGCTCAACGTTCTCACGTTCAAGAATCCGGTATGGGCCAGCCCGCAAAATGCGTCGGGACAGACGAGGCCGGCCGCGCGCAATTGCCCTCTGAATGGCCGGGCCAAGGAAGTCACTGCGTACGCTATGGCGGAGCGGTTCCATGCGGCCAGGGAGGCCCTGCCAGGCCGCCAAAGCAGAGGCAACGAGGTCTCGAGATCTTCGGCGGGGCAGCGGATGCAGCGTATGCAAAACTCGCGGGCGATCTCGATCACCAGGGGCGCGATCTGAGGCAGGACGTGTACGTGGAGGTGGCCGTCGAGGTGCGTTGGAGTCACACCCGCGTCAAAGATCTTGATGACCTGAGCGCGAAGTTCGGCGCGAATGTGTTCGAGCGGTATGCGCCGGCAGAGGAGTGCGATGCCCAGGCGCAGGGGACTCAAGTAAAGTTCGCCACGCTCGTTGACAAGAGAGGGGACAAGGCCGGCGTCTGAGACCGGAGCTCCTGAGCTGAGATTCAGGTGCACTCCGAGAGACAAGCCAGGATATTGGAGGCCGCAGGCGATGGCGTGGGCAAATGCGGAACCATTCGCGAGCAAGGACGCGCTGGTCAAAATGCCGAAGTCGTGCCCGGCGATGATTCCATCATTGACGCTTTCGGCGAGGCCAAAGTCGTCGGCGTTCACGATGAGCCGCTTCATCGATAGCAGACGCCTGTGGGCTGCGTGACGCGCCGGCGCCGCGGGCCACAGGTATACCTTCCTGCCGTCGCTATGGCGCAAAAAATAAGAAAGCTCAAGAAACTCCATTGTTGTTGGGCCTCAGGGCATTCTGATTGTGCAAGCTGGGGAGCGCGGAATCACGGAAGGCGACGTGATCGGTTTCCAAGGTTGCAATTCCAAACGGGTTAAGGGGCCAACGTTTCATCATGGAATGATAGCCAATGAGCGGTGATGAACGACAATCCGCGGCACTTTCAGGCCTCCGAGAACGCCGGAATGTGTCAGTTCTGCCTTGGGGCCGACGCATCCAAACTTGGCCGCTACCCAGTGATCGTGGATTAGAGGTGGGCGTAACTGCTCGCATGTTAGCAATGTATAAGAGGGGGCTCGGAATTGTGCGCTAAGAGTCAAGGCCTGGAAGGGCGATTGGCCCCCGCAATGCCTACTTACTAGTACCGAAGGCAAGCGACCATAGAAACACACAGCGGCCTTTTCGGAGGAGATGACATTCAAATGCGGAAACAAAAGGGTTTCTCGTTAATTGAGCTCTTGATTGTGGTTGCGATTATTCTGATTATCGCCGCGATAGCCATCCCGAACCTGTTGAGGGCGAAGATGGCCGCCAACGAGGCTTCGGCGGTAGGCTCCCTGCGAACGATCAATACGTCTTGCGTTGAATACTCGACGACTTACGGCGTCGGCTATCCCGGATCCTTGCCCGCTCTTGGCGGAACCGGCACAGCGACTTCGGCGTCGGCAGGGTTGATTGATTCTGTGTTGGCTGGCGGCACGAAGAGCGGCTACACCTTCCTATACCATGCGGGCGGCCCTGACACAGCCGGCAGCATCGACACCTACTCGATTACTGCGACTCCAGTCGTCGCGGGCACGACCGGCCAGCGGATGTTCTTCACCGACCAGTCGGGCGTGATCCGAGCAGATTCTTCCGGTTCGGGCGCGAGCGTGAACAGCACGCCCATCGGCTAGTTTCTCCTAAACCGCAAAGGGCATAAGGAGAGGAGCCTCGGCTCCTCTCCTTTCTTTTTGCGCCCGTCTTTTGTTCTTGCCACGCCTCAGGGCCTCGTGTATCTGTTCGGTCTTAAACCCCATCGAGGAGCGGAGCGTTCATTCAGACGGATCTCGGAGACGCTTGCGGGCGTTACTGCCGGGCCGAGGCGTTCCCTCTTTAGGCAATGGGTATGGTCTCTGAAGGTGCGAGCTAAGTTGAAGGTGCGACAATTTAGAAACGCAAGCCAGGGAATCAGTCCAGCGCGAACGCCTTTGCAGGAGAGTGCGGTGAGAAGCAAGAAGCAACTTCTGGTACAGAGCCTGCTTACAGCCGTGGTGCTGGTAGCCGTGGGGATGCTGGGCTTCAGCTCTCAATTCTATGGCGAAGCCCTGTACGATGCTTTCTTTGGCCTGGCGCTGGCAAGCGTGGTGATCGTTCACCAGAGGGTTGGGCCGAGCTGGCTGGACGCAGCGTGGACGGCGGCAGGGATGGCGGTCCTGGGCATCGTGGATTTTCACTTTCTGCACTACCCCCCTAAAGTGATGGCGTGGTTTTCATTCGCGGGATTGAGCAGCTTCGCCATCCTCGCTTTGCGAAGCATCTGGAGTCAGAGCCGCAGGAAGTTTCTTTACGCCTGGATTCCGGCCGCAGCATTCGTCATGTCCGATTATTTCGCCTCCAATATGCTGGAATGGACCGCGAAAGCACATCCCAAGACGCTGGATCTTTACCTCCTATCGTTTGACGGCAGCTTGCGCACGCAGTTGGCGTTTGTAGCAGGCCAGCTCTACGCGCGGATTCCGACCCTTCATAACATGGGCCTGATTGCCTACATCGGATTGGCCATTCCCATCACCATGATCTATGCGGGCCGGCTGGTGCGTTTCAAGGAAGGCGCATTTCCGGCCATGCTGGCGTTTCTTGTTGCCGGCCCCATGGGAATTTTGTTTTACAACTTATTTCCGGCATCCGGCCCGCACAACTTATTCCGGGCCAATTTTCCGTTCCACCCATTTTCGATCGCGGATTTGGCGCATCTGCCTTTAGCGCCCTTCGCCATACCGGGTCCGCGAAATGCGATGCCCTCGTTGCACTTGGCATGGACGCTGCTGGCCTGGTGGTATTCGCGGGGACTGAGCTGGATTGAACGAGCGATTGCGTTCGCTTTTCTCGCTTTGACGGCATTCGCGACCATGGGTACGGGCGAGCATTTTTTCGCCGATCTGGTGGTTGCATTCCCATTTGCATTGCTGATTTGCGGACTCAGCGCATACCAAGTGTCCTGGAAAGACTCACGGCGAGTGGCGGCGATCCTTGTGGGGTTAGGAGTGACTTTGGCATGGCTCGCGACGCTCCGCTATGGCGCGAAACTTTTCTGGACGTCCCCGATCGTGCCGTGGGCACTCTCGGTAGCGACCATAGCGATCGTATACATTCGACAGGCCAAATTGGATGCCGCAGTTGAGACGCCACGAGTAGCTGCAACAGTTCCGGAGCGGGTAGCCCGCTTGGGCTTCAATTCCGCAGTCGCTCAATCCGAATAAATTTATCCTTCAGCGTTTCGGGCAGCGTTTTCGGGCAGCGTTTACGGAAATGCAGATCGCACCGCCTCACTTGAGCGATTCAGACATCTGATAAAGGGACAGAGAAGGGCGAGTCGCTCGAGATATGCTGGAGCTGCTATTTCGATTCCTGGTGGGTGGCGTGTTCGTATCGCTCTTTGCCGCCCTCAGCGACCTGTTTAAACCCCAGAGCTTCGCGGGACTATTCGGAGCCGCGCCGTCAATAGCGCTTGCCACTTTGGGTTTGGCGATTCTTCGAGAAGGACCCGGATATGCGGCGATCGAAGCACATTCCATGGCGCCAGGGGCGATTGCCTTCTTCCTATACGCCGCATGCGCAAGCTGGGTAATGATGCGCGGGCGCGTAAGCGCCTTGGTGGCAACCAGCCTTGCGGTAATCGTTTGGGGGGCGGCTGCCTTTGGGCTGTGGCTGGCGTGGGCAAGGGCGTGAGTAAAATCGTTGTCAACTTTGACGGCCTGCGGCGGACCAGATGGCACGAATATGGAATCCGGTTTCTGGCAGGCGGAACGATCACGGCGCTCGTGGGCATTATCGGAAGGAAGTTTGGACCGAGCATCGGGGGCCTTTTTCTGGCGTTCCCGGCAATCTTTCCGGCGAGCGCCACGCTGGTCGAGAAGCACGAGCGGGAGAAAAAGCGACGCGCCGGCATGAATGGCCTGCTGCGCAGCCGAGAAGTAGCGGGGGTGGATGCCGCGGGCGCGGTGATGGGTAGCTTAGGATTACTCATCTTTGCACTCTTCGTTTCTTTCCTGTTGCCTCGCCAACCAGCTTGGCAAGTATTGTTAGCCGGCGCGCTGATCTGGATGGCGGTGTCGGCTACGGTTTGGTGGATTTGTAAGACGATCTAGGCGCGCCACGGGATTTTCCATCCGGTTTATCGTAGTACTCCCTGAGCACAGGGAGGTACTGAGGTCCCATTGTCCCAAAATGATCCCTGCCGTATTCTGCTCTCCAATGAGTAGTGTTTCTTGTTAAGCCTTGTAATTTCTGAAGGTTAGGCCTATCTGGCCAAGAAAAGGTGGAATTCTGAAGCTCCGTACGAAACTGCTGTCGTCGCTGGTCCTGGTGATCGCGGGGCTTACCTGCGCGACGCTACTCGTATTGCACCGGCGCGCGGAAATCGAAATCAAGGACCAGGTGAAGGATGAAACTGGAAATGTCATTCTGACTTTCCAAGTGATGCAGCAGCAACACCAGATCTCCCTCAACCATACAGCCGACTTGCTGGCGACCGTGGCATCGATGAGGAACGGCGACGTCACGACCATCAACGACGCGGGCGAGGACCCCTGGGGATCCTCCGATTGCGATCTTTTAGCTCTGGCCGACCCGAGCGGACATATTCTGGCCATGCACTCGACGGACGGTGAGTTTCCCATTGCCGTGGCTGAAGTGATGCTGCGGCGATCCGGCCACGCGCGGCAAGCAAGCGCATGGTGGTACAGCGGGGCGCGTCTCTACCAGGTGGCGATTCAGCCGTTTTATAGCGATCCCTCGAAGAAGATTGTGTCCGGCGTGGTCATCGCGGGCCGGGGAATCGGCGCTCAGGAGCTGAACGATCTGGCGAGGATTTCGTCAACCCAAGTAGCTCTGCGGTTTGGCGACGACATTGTGGCCAGCACGATACCGGCACTCAAGCAGGCCGAGCTGGCGGATCAACTGCGCGACCAAGAGGCGCCGGAACAGGTTCAGATCGATGACGAGCGCTATTGGGGCAGCTTGAAAGTCCTGACTCCCGAGCTGAACCCGCCGGTGAGCCTGATCGTGTTGAAATCCGACCGCGAAGCCATGGCTTCGCTGGCACAGTTGAACCACACGCTGCTCGGTCTTGGCCTGCTGGCTGTCTTTGCGGCAGGCGCGCTGGTGTTCGCGATTTGCGACGCGTTCACGCGTCCGCTGGGGAATCTGCTGGGCGGCGTGGACGCATTGGAAAAAGGCGATTTCGAGTATCGGCTGGGGGCGCGAGGGAGCGATGAAGTGGCCCAGCTAACGCGAGCATTCGGCCGAATGCGCTCGACATTGCAGGCGAACGAGGGGCAGCGGCAAAGGCTGGAAGAGCACCTGCGGCGTTCTCAGAAGATGGAGGCGATTGGAAGGCTGGCGGGCGGCGTGGCGCACGATTTCAATAACCTTCTCACGGTCATCAAGGGGCACACGGGCATGATGCTCGAGCAGTTGCAGCCCGGCGATACGCTTCACTCGAGCGGCCACCAAATCGAGCAGGCTGCCGACCGGGCGGCCTCGCTTACCAGGCAATTACTGGCCTTTTGCAGGATGCAGGTCCTGCAGCCGAAGGTGCTGAACGTGAATGGGCTCATCTCCGATATGACGAAAATGCTCGCGCGGCTGATTCGCGCGGACATCCAGTTCAGCTTCCATCCGGACGATTCGCTCGGCAGAGTTAAGGCCGACCTGGGACAACTCGAGCAAGTGATCTTGAATTTTACAGTGAACGCGGTCGACGCCATGCCCAACGGCGGCACGCTGAGGATCGAAACCCAAAACGTCACGGTGGATGGGGGAGTGGCAAGAAATCGGCCGGGGATGCCGCTGGGCTCCTACGTGATGCTGGCCGTCACCGATACCGGGTGCGGCATGGACGCGCAAACGAAGGCGCGTATTTTTGAGCCTTTCTTCACGACGAAGGAGTTGGGCAAGGGCACTGGCCTGGGTTTGGCGACCGTCTACGGAGTAATCAAGCAGAGCGGCGGATGGATTTGGGTGGAATCGGAGCCGGGGAAAGGAAGCCGGTTCGAGGTTTACCTTCCCCGGGTGATGGAGGCCGAAGAAACGGTTCACACAGCGGCCCAGACGGCTGTGGCAGCAGCGCGAGGCCAAACCGTAATGATCGCGGAAGACGAAGACGGGGTCAGAGATTTGGCCTCCAATTTTCTCAAGTCAGCGGGCTACATAGTGCTCTCCGCGAGCAGCGGCGGGGAGGCGCTGGAATGCGCGAAACGGTGGGGCAAGCCTGTTCATCTGCTTTTGACGGATATGGTCATGCCGCAAATGCGCGGGCCCGAACTAGCACGAAAGCTCACACGACTCTATCCCGACATCAAGACCGTCTACATGTCCGGCTATCACGAGCGAGAAGAAGGCGAGGAGCGGCCGGAGGACGGGCCTTTGCTCCTGCAGAAGCCATTCTCGCGAGACAATCTGCTGAGCGCTGTCGCTCAGGCCCTGGAAGGGGCGATCGTCGAGGAGCAGGCGGCGCCAGCGATACGAGCCATGGCCACAGCGACAATGAGCAGCCCGCGCAGGTTGGGACGCCGAAACGGAAGAAGGATGGTCGTGTGAGAAACGTCAGGTAGAAGGTCCGTGGCGAGATGGGCCCTGGTCCGGGCCGGTGAAAAACGGCCGATTGCTAAGCAGAGAGTCTATGGCCAGCGGCAAGCCCTTGGGGGCCTCGGATTTCAACAGATATCCGTCGACGCCGGTCTCCTGAATTTTGGCGATCAGAGGGGCGGCGTCATGCATGGTGAGAATCAGAATCTTGGTTTTCGGGCTCTGCTGGCGAATCTGGCGGGCAGCATCGAGGCCATCCAAGCGGGGCATGCTGATATCGACCAAGGCGATGTCGGGCGTGAGCTCCTTGGCTAACTGAACGGCCTGCAGCCCATCGATGGCCTCGGCGACAATGAGGCAATCGGTCTTCAATTCGATGATCTCGCGCAAACTTCTCCGCACGATTTCGTGATCATCCGCCAATAACAAGCGACAAGGCATGAGGGGCTGCCTTTATACTACAAATCGCGGGCTGCCCCTATCCGGGCTTCCACTTAGAAAGGCTGGTGATAGGCGGCGAACCGCGCGACGGCTGCAAGCACTTGCTTCAGAAGCGCCGGTCAAAACGAGAAGGAGTAGCGAGCAAAGCTCAGGGCCTGACGAAGAAGAATGTCGGGATCGGGCTTCTCCTCCCCAGCCTTCGCGCCGGAAGTAGATGAAGCATCGAAAAAGGTTCCGCCGGCGAGAAGGCGCTCCAAAGCCTCGATGAGGTCGCGGGCGGCACGAGATTTGACGACGTATCCCTGGGCGCCAGCCTTTCGCACCGAGGGCGCCAAGCTCTTGGATTCGTGCATGGTAAAGATCAATACGCGCGCCGGGAGTTTGAGCTTGGCAATCTCCTGAGCGGCTTCCAAACCGCTCATCCTGGGCATGGTAATGTCCATAACGATGACGTCGGGATGAAGTTCTTGCGCAAGGCGCACGGCCTCATGGCCGTCCACAGCTTCCCCGCAGATTTCCCAATCCGGCCGCGATTGTAAAATCGCGCGTATGCCTTGCCGCACGACTTCATGATCGTCCGCGACCAGGATTTTGGCTGGCATCTAAATCCTCCGACCTAGCAGGTCCACCGGCATGTTCGGGAAGCAGGGGCGAAGAGGACCGCGTTCCACCCCGCGCGGTTATGACCAAATACCGGGCAGCCGCATTGTATAAACAGCTATAGCCAAAAGCGCAAGAGGTTTCCCATACAGAATAAGCTGTAATGGGGCGGGCGGAGGTTCGCTTCACAGCAGGTGATGATGGTAAGCCGCTCGAGATATCAGGCAAACGCAATGGCGAGCGCCTCGCAACGGAGCGAAAAATCGGAGCAAGCCGCCTCGCCCGCATTGGTGAGGAAATTGGGTGGTGGGTCAGTTTGAATTTTGAGCTCTTGTGTCACGATCAGAAATTCGAACCGACACACCCGGAAAGTGTAGTCGGAACAGCGTACGGTCCATCTCCCGAATAACGGGTGTGCACAAGTCCACGATTCTTTCCTTGATGCTCACGGCGGGTGATCGTTGCCGCCGCGTATTCGACAGCAAAATTCGGAACGTCCGTCCGCGTTTCGTCCAGGCCGATGAACTCTGGACGTTCGTTCACACCAAAGAACACCACTGTTCGGTGATTCTCGCGTGAGTGGGGAGATGCCTATGTGTGGATGGCAATTGATTCCGAAACCAAACTCGTTGTCGTATCTCACGGCGAAGCGCGATCCCGTCAGCGCCCATGAATTTGTGCGCGACCTGAGCAACCGCGTCAGTGGGCGTTTCCAGATCACCACAGATGGATTCGCGCCACATTCCTCCATCGAAGATACCTCGGGGCTGATGTGGACTCGCGCAATTGGTAAAAGTCTACGGCAGCCGTGAGCTGGGGGCCAGATGGTACTCGCCGTCCCAAGTCACATCGGCCATCAAAGCATTTGAAATTCGAGTTTGAAATTCGATGACGGATGTATATGATGTGGGGTCTTTGCCGCCATGGCCCGGCCGTCAGGATCGGTTTTGGGGCCATTTATAAGCGGCGGCAGCGAGAGCACGGGCTGCGAGCGAGGTTGGCGATCCCGGCTGCGAATCGTCCGGAGTGGAGGAAGATGACCAGAAAAAGCGAAGAGCAGGGTTCCGCCGCGGTTGCGTTTACATTGGCCACTTTCCTGGTAATTTTCACCGCCGTAACCGTATACCTTTTTCTGGCTAAGATTTGGTGGTTCCCGCCCCCTATCACGCAATTTGGGACGCAGATCGACGATCAGTTCCACCGCACGCTGGTCATTACGGGCGTAGTTTTCGTGCTGGCGCAGCTTGGGCTGGCGCTGGTCGATTTTCCGTTCGCGCGACCATGGGCAGAAGGTCAGCCTTCTTCGAAGGCAATTCGACCGATGGAGTTCGTCTGGACGCTGGCCACGATCGTGATGTTCGTGGGCCTGGGACTTTACGGCGAGCATGCCTGGGCCGAGGCGCATTTTCAGGGCGCCGCGCCGGGCGCGATGCAAGTGGAGGTCACCGGCCAGCAGTTCACGTGGAATTTCCGCTATGCCGGGCCGGACGGCAAGTTTGGCGCGACCAAGCCGGAACTGGTCAGCGCATCGACCGGAAACCCGCTGGGACTCGATCCGAAGGATCCCGCCGGCAAGGACGACGTGGTGTCGCCGGTGATGTACGTGCCAGTAGGGCACGAAGTGGAGCTCCTGATCCGCACGCAGGACGTGACGCACAGCTTTTACGTGCGCGAGTTGCGGCTGAAGCAGGATGCGGTGCCGGGAATGGTGATCCACATGCATTTCGACGCGCTCGATCCCGGGCAATACGAGATTGCTTGCGCGGAGCTGTGCGGGCTGGGCCATTACAAAATGCGCAGCTTTTCTGAATGTGGTTTCGCAGGCGGAGTTCGATAAGTGGATGAGCGATCAGGAGACGGCATTACAGCAGCAGTAGATCGGTTTGAGGCGGAGCCGAAAGGTTCGAGGAGCGATTCGATGGTGACACACGAGAGCGGCGGGCATCACCACCCGCCGAGCGGTTTCATCCGCAAGTATATTTTCAGCCTCGACCACAAGGTCATCGGGATTCAGTACTACTTCCTGGCGCTTTTCTCGGTGTTTCTGGGCATGGCGCTCTCGCTGCTGATGCGCATCCACCTGGTGTGGCCGAATCTCGAAGCTGCCGTTCACGCCCGGCGGGCATGATGACGCCGGAGCAGTACCTGGCGCTGGTGACCATGCACGGGTCGATCATGGTGTTCATGGTGCTGACCACGGCGCCGCAATCGGGCTTCGGGAACTACATGCTGCCGATTCAGATTGGCGCGGAAGACATGGCCTTTCCCGTCCTGAACATGCTGTCGTTCTGGACGACGTTCGTCTCGCTGGTGGTGCTGGTGTCGGCGTTTTTCGTCACCGGCGGCGCGCCCATCTCCGGGCTGGACCGCCTATCCGACCTGAGCGCGCTGGGGCAGATCACCGGTCCCGGGCAGGGCGCGGGCCAGAAGCTGTGGGTGATCGGCCTGGCGATCTTCTGCATCGCTTCGCTGCTGGGCGCTCTGAACTTCATCACCACGACGGTGGACCTGCGCGCCAAGGGAATGACGCTTGGGCCGCATGCCGCTGACGGTGTGGGCATGGCTGGTCACCGCGATCCTCGGGCTTGCTGGCGTTCGGCGTCTTGCTTGCGGCGTGCATCCTGCTGCTGCTTGATCGCGTGGCGGGAACGAGCTTCTTCATTCCCGGCGGCTTGGTGGTGACGGACACGCCCATCACCTGGCATAAGGGCGGGTCGCCGCTGCTTTGGCAGCACCTGTTCTGGTTCTTCGGCCATCCGGAGGTCTACATCGCCATTCTGCCCGGCATGGGCGTGGCCTCGCACGTGCTGTCCACTTTCTCGCGCAAGCCGGTGTTCGGCTATCAAGGCCATGGTGCGGCGCAATGGGCGCCATCGGCTTCCTGGGCTTTTGCGTCTGGGGCCACCACATGTTCATCAGCGGGATGAGCCCGTATTCGGCATTCGCGTTCTCGCTGATGACCATGACCATTGGCGTGCCTTCGGCGATCAAGACGTTCAACTGGCTGGGGACGCTGTGGGGCGGGAAGATTCAGTTCACCACGTCGATGCTGTTCGCGCTCGGCTTCGTGTCGCTGTTCGTAACCGGCGGGCTGTCGGGACTTTTCCTGGCGCAGCCCTCGCTCGATCTCTACCTGCACGACACCTATTTCGTGGTGGCGCACTTCCACCTGATCATGGGCGTGGCGGCGATCTTCGGCATCTTCTCCGCCACCTATTTCTGGTTCCCGAAGATGTTTGGCCGGATGCTCAATGAGACCATCGGCAAGATGCATTTCTGGATCACGTTCATCGGCGTTTACTGCCATCTTCATGCCCATGCATTTTCTGGGCATTGGCCGGGCATCCGCGGCGCTATGCCGATATCGACCGGCGTCAACTTTCTCGCGGCCGCTGCATCCGGTGCATTACTTCATCACCATCGCGGCGATGATCACCATCACCGCCCAGTTGCTCTTCCTGTTCAACTTCTTTTACAGCATGAAGGCCGGCGAGAAGGCCAGCGAGAATCCGTGGAACGCGACCACGCTGGAATGGACGCATTCCTTCGCCGCCGCCGTTCGATAACTTTGCCGGCCACGTGCCGGTCGTCTATCGCGGCCCCTATGAGTTCAGCGTTCCCGGCGCCTCGCGAGGATTACATTCCGCAGCACCTGACGCCGGAGAAGGTTGGCAAGGCGCACTAACGGAGAACAGTCATGCCGCGGCACCATCACGGACGAGATCGAAATAATCGACGCCGGTCACGGCGGCGGGCACGGACGTTCCCGCGGGCGGAGACGACGACGGAGAAGGTTCCGGCGGCGGCCTGCCGCAGATGCCGCAGCGAGCCTACTTCACCGTCATTCAGCTCGGCTTGGCCGGCATCATCGATGTTTTTCATGGCGCTGACCAGTTCGTTCCTGGTGCGCAAGGGACTGGGGAACGATTGGGTGGCATTCGAGCTTCCGCGCATTCTTTGGGTGAATACGCTGGTTCTGCTGGCCAGCAGCGTCACCATTCAGGTGGCGCGGCGACACCTGCACGAAGACGACGAGGGCCGCATTCAAGCGTTGGTGGGCGCTCACGACGGCGCTTGGGCATGCTGTTTCTCGGTTGGCCAATTGATCGCCTGGCGGCAGCTCGCCGCGCAAGGCGTGTTCCTGGTCGACCAATCCCAGCAGCAGCTTCTTTTATCTGCTGACGGCGCTGCACGGGTTGCATCTGGTGGGCGGGATCCTGGCGTTGTTGTACGTCTCGTTTCGCAATTGGCAGCGTTCGCGCATCACGCAAGCGACGGCGGCCGATGTGGCCTCGATTTATTGGCATTTCATGGATGGGCTTTGGGTTTTTCTACTCGCACTTCTCTACCTGGGACGGTGAATCGTGCACGAAACGAAGAGCGATGGTGGGTGTGCCGGTTAGCTCGCCGTGGTCGCGGCGGAGGGTCGCCCTTTGCGATCAATTCGAAGAAGTTCGGGATGTGGCTGTTCATCGTCTCCGACACGCTGACGTTTTCGGCGCTGCTTGCTGGCATACACCTACAGCCGCCTGGCCAATCCGGACTGGCCGCGGCCGTTTGAGATTTATCCCGGCGATCGTCAAGTCACGATCATGACGGTGATACTGCTTGTTCAGCAGCTTGACCATGGTGCTGGGCGTGGCGGCCGCGCACCGAAACGACCGGGCCAAGGCGGTGCGCTATCTGCTGTCTGACGGCGCTTGGCGGCGTGCGTTCGACATTCTGCACTTTCGCGGAATGGATCAATCTGTTTCACGAAGGCTACACACCCTGGAGCACGCCGCAGGGCGTGCCGCTTTTCGGCGCTACGTTCTTTGGCATCACCGGCCTGCACATGACCCACGTCACGATCGGCGTGATCTATCTGATCGTCATGGCGATCGGCTACGGGAAAGGAAAATTCACGCCGACGACGTCGAGGTCAGCGGGCTCTATTGGCACTTCGTGGATTTGGTGTGGATGTTCGTGTTCCCGATGATTTACCTGATGTCGATCAAATCTCTAGGGATAACTTTCGAGCGAGGAGCGCATGAGCGCACACGGAAGCAGCGAGTTCGGAGTCCCACGCCGTTGGAAGCACGCGGCTTTTCGTGACGGTATGGGTGTGGCTGGCGGTGATCACGTGTTATCGAAGTATTCCTGGGCTACGAGAGATTGCAGTCCGGAGCTGATGCTTACTCTTCTCGTGGTGCTCTCGCTGGTGAAGGCGGCGCTGATCGTTTCCTATTTCATGCATCTGAAGTACGAAAAGATCGGTCTGACGCTGCTGCTAATTCCTTCGACTATATTTTGCATCTGCATGATCATCATTTTCTTTATGCCCGATGGCTGTGCGGCTGATGCAGATGCGCATGGGACACTAGAGCGAGCAAAGCGGCCTTAATTGAGGTGAATAGGATGAAACGTTCTCATAAAATGGCGGCGGTTTTTGCAGTGGCGGCGCTGGGTTTCACGCCGGGCGCCTGGGCGCAAGGATGCGTGCTTTGCTATACCTCGTTGTCTAACGGCGGTCCGGGAGCCATGCACGCTTTCCAAATGGCGATGCTTGCGCTGTTGATTCCCGCGCTGCTGCTTTTTCTCGGTGTGTTCCTGCTGATTTTTCGACGCGCCCGGACAAGACCTGCCGCGCCCGCAGTCACGCGGAAGCGCGTCAACGCCGTGCGCCCGATTCCGCACAGCATCAAACCGGCGGAAGGCCGGGCTTAGACAGGCACAATACAACCATTACTGCGCAGGGAAAGATCTCTGCCTGGACTGCGGAGATCAAAGCCGAAGTTTGCCTTCGAAAGACCTGTGATCAGGCGCGAAGAGCTTCGCGGACCGCATCAGCGACCCGTTCGATCTGCTCGTTGGTCATCTCCGGATAAAGCGGCAGCGACAGTACTTCTTGCGCGGCGCGCTCAGCTACGGGGAGTTGACCCGGCTTGCCGCCGAGCGAGGCGTAAGCCGGCTGAAGATGCAGCGGCAGCGGGTAAAAGACGGAAGTGTCGATTCCATGCGCGGCGAGATGCTTCGCGACGCGGTCTCCTCGGGCGGCGGGATCGGTCCCCTGGGACGTGATTCGGATCGTATACAGGTAATAGCTGTGAAATGAATTTTCCCTGGGGCTCAAAGGGTGAAGTCCCTTCACACCGGCAAGGCGCGCGTCATACCGCGCGGCATGGGCGCGCCGGGCTGCAATCCACCGGTCCAGATAGCGAGCCTTCACACGCAGCACCGCAGCTTGAATTTCGTCGAGGCGGCTATTCCAACCGGGCTCAGCGCTGATGTAGCGGCCGGTTTGGCCATGGTTTCGCAACCGCAGGGCGCGTTCCGCGATCTCTTCGCTATCGGTAAAAAGCATTCCCGCGTCGCCATAGGCGCCCAGGTTCTTGCTGGGATAGAAACTGGTGGCCGCAACCGCGCCGAAAGATCCGAGCTTTTTGCCGTTTAAGGCAGCTCCGAGCGACTGCGCATTGTCTTCGATGAGCACGAGGCCGCGCTGCGAGGCCAGCTCAACCAGCGGCTCGATATCGGCCGCCCCGCCATAGAGATGCACAGCGACGATGGCGCGGGTTCGGGGCGTGATGAGGGAACGGACCGAGCCAGGATCGACGTTCAGCGTTTGGGGCTCGCTATCGGCAAAGACGGGGCGCGCGCCCGCCGCGATCACCGCTCCGGCAGTGGCTAAAAATGTGAAGGCAGGGAGAATCACCTCGTCGCCAGTTGCGACACCGGCCGCGCGAAGACCAATCGTAAGAGCGTCCGTTCCCGAGGCCACGCCTATGGCGAAACGACGTTCGCAGTAACGGGCCATCTCGCCTTCCAACGCTTCAAGCTGAGGACCGAGAACAAATTGCCGGCTGGCCAGAACTTCGTCGATCGCGTGACGGATCTCCTCGCCGATCAGGGCGAATTGGAGGCCGAGATCGGCCATGGGAATACGTTTGGCAGAGTCGCCCGGCGATGTTGCAGCGTCAGGTTTCGGGGGAAAGTTCAACGCGGCGCCAGCTTAGCGCAGACGGCCGGGTGGATCGGCAGGGGCGGGGATCAACGGATGGGCGGAAGGCTCAGCGTCGCTGGCGGCAATCTTCGAAGGAGCGGGCTGGGGGATGCCAATTCCCTTATTCAGGTCCAGATGCTCCTTGGCGCAGCGGGGGCAGTAGCCTTTGCCTGTATCTTCGTCGCGTAGGCTGGCCAATTCGTAACATCCGTGGATGCAGTCGCAATAGCCGGTGGTCGATGCCGTCTTGATGGGAACCAATGCCATGCCTGTTCGTCCTCCAACCGCGGAGGGGAATAGTACATTTCAGCGGGGTTCAGCGCAAGGAGGAGGGCTGACTAAACCAGCACGGCGGAAGTGGCCAGCCGGAAATTCTGCTGGGCGCTCTCGCGCAATTCCATCCAAATGGATTCAGGAAGGGAGAGAAAGATCTCCACGACGCGAGGATCGAATTGAGTGCCGCTGCAGCGAGCCACTTCGTCGCGGGCGTGCTGGACGGTGAGAGCCTTGCGATAAGGCCGGTCCGAGAGCATCGCGTCCACGGCGTCAGCGACGGCGAAAATCCTCGCGCCAAGGGGAATCTCTTCTCCGCGCAAGCCGCGAGGATAGCCGGAGCCGTCATAATATTCCTGGTGAGACAAGACGATTTCGGCGGCTTCGCTCAGAAAGGGAATGCGCAGGAGCATCTTATAGCCGATATCGCAATGGGTGCGCATGATGGCGCGTTCCGCATCATCCAGCGGCCCTGGCTTTTGCAGGATGCGATCGGGAATGGCCATTTTACCGATGTCATGCAGGAATGCGGCGCGCGCAATCTGAGGAAGAATTTCGGCGGGAAGCTTCATGGCTTTGGCCATAGCCATGGTAAACGCGGTTACGCGCTTGCAGTGGCCGACGGTTTCGGAGTCCTTGAGGTCCAGCGCCCCTCCCAAGGCCTCGAGCGTGGCGTCATAGGATTGCTCGAGTTCGCTGAGCGCTTTTCTCAGCTCGGCGGTGCGCTGGGCTACTAATTGCTCCAGATTTCGCTGGTAATGGCGGTTTTCGAGGAGGAGACGGCGGTGCTCCAGCGCCCGGCGGACGCTGAGAAAAAGCTGGTCTTTTTCAAAGGGCTTAAGGATATAGTCGTAAGCGCCACGACGAATGGCCTCGAGGGCCGTGGAGACATCGTGCATGGCCGTGACCATGATGATCGGAATCTCCGGATCGTGCGAATGGAGCCAGGAGAGCAGTTGCAAACCGTCCATTTCCGGCATGAGCATGTCGCTGAGCACAAGGTCAACGGAGTTCTTCTTGAGGCGCTCGACTGCTTCCCGGCCATTGGCGACTGCGGAGCACACATAGCCCTGGGTTTCGAGCAAGGTCGAGACAACCTCGCGTATGGCCTCCTCGTCGTCGACGATTAGGACTTGGCCCTTGTTCACACTGACTCCTGAAGGCGCTGACTGGCGCAGCGGTGAATCCGATACGGGGTTCATTATAGAGGCGGGCGCGGAAACCGTAGCGCCGCGCCCGGGCTGGCGTGCCGAAGTTGCTAAGTGCCTGTATGCACACGAATTAGCGCAAGGAGCACGAGGTGCTGAAGCATCCGCGCGAACGCGGGACTCAGCGAGTATACTAAAAAAGCGACGGAGAAGAGTTTGTGGCCTTGGACTTTCGGGGCGGCTGACTCCATCAGGCGAATCGACGTCACCATGGCAAAGATAAAAACCTTGATCGCGGCGTTCTGCCTTGTGATCGCGGCAGGCCTATCGTGCTGGGCACAGCAACCGAACCGACCTAGCGAGGAGTTCCCAGGTGACGGCATAGCGAGTGCCGAGTTTCTCCGCGAAGCGGACGAAGTATTAGCGGAGATGAGCAGGTTACTATCGCTTCCCGTCAAACAGCCGCTGAAGAAAAGTGTGCGCTCGCGCGAGGAGATCCGGCAGTACCTTGTGAGCCAGATGCGCGAGGGCAAGGACGACGCCAAGCGCTACGCCGATCAGAAAGCGCTGGAGGCGCTGGGTTTGATTCCGAAAGGCTATCCGCTGGATCAGAAGATGCTCGCCTTGCTCACCGAACAGATCGCCGGGCTCTACGATCCCAAGAAAGGCGAATTTTTCATCGCGGATTGGACGGAACCGGCCGAACAGCGCATGATCATGGCGCATGAGCTGACTCACGCGTTGCAGGACCAATATTTCCACGTGCAGAAGTGGGAAGACGATGTCAAAACGAATGACGATGCGCAGCTCGCGCGGGAATCGGTGCTCGAAGGCTCCGCGACCATAGCCATGATCGACTATCTGCTGCGCAATACGGGCAAGAGTTCGCTGGATATGGGCGATTTCGATCCCAGCATTTTGATGGGAGACGCTAACGACAGCCCGGAACTTGCCGATGCGCCGATGGTCATACAGGATGAACTCACCTTTCCCTATATTCCCGGGGCCAAGTTCGTTCAAAGCGCGCTCAAACGATGGAATGGCTGGCCCGAGATGCACCGATTATTCGAGAATCCTCCGGCCTCGACGCAGCAGATCATGCATCCCGACCTTTACTTCCGCGGAGTGATGCCGGCTCGCGTGGATCTGACGCCGCTTGCCAACGCCGTTCCTCGTACGTGGAAGAAACTCGATGAAAATGTGCTGGGTGAATTCGGAGTCAATGCAGTGCTCAAGCAATTTCTCGGAAAAGATCGGGCGGATGAGCTGGCGTCGCCGTGGTCTGGCGATCGATACGCGATTTATCAGCGCGAATCGGGGATGCAAACGCTCCTGCTGCTTCGCTTGAAACTAACCGACGAGGCCGCCGCAACGCGCTTTTTCCGCGCTTACCATCAATTACTGGAGCAGAAATATGAACAGCGAGAAGCGGCTGCCCTCCGGCAGAATTTGTTTTCGTTTAATACGCCGGCCGGCGGCGTCTTTCTGCGCTGCTACGGCAGCGAGTGTCTGATTGCGGAGGGCACAACCGGAGAGGTGTTCGGCGCGATGATCCGAGCCCTCCATTGGCCAGAGGCGCCGGCGGCGACTCCGGAGTCCGACGAACCGGGAGTCACCGTCATGAATAGAGTCGCAGCGCCCGCGAACGCCGCAACCTACTTGAAGTAATTCCTTGCAGATCAGGCTGCCAGAATCGATTGCGCGCCAGCTCGCCCACAGCAAAGTATCGCGCAGCGCGATAATCCCGCCTGCTGAACTGCGATGAGCTGGCTCCATTTGGCCCGCGTTCCCGAACCGGAAGTTATGGACGATGCCGGCGAGGCGCAGGCCTATTCCTCCGCCTCGGCCGAAGCCTATCTCAGCAAAATCGACGATTCGTTCGTGGAGCACGCGATTGGCCTGATCGGGGCGGTTCCGGGACGTGCCGTCGATATCGGCTGCGGCCCGGGGCAGATTCTGAAGAAGCTTTCGGCGCGGCTGCCGGAGTGGAGATTTTGTGGCGTCGACCGATCTTTCGCCATGATCCGACTCGCAGCGGAATCGGAGGGTGACTCGTCTCCTGCCACCGGAGGCGAGGGCCCGGCAAAGGGAAACGTCCAGTTCGTTCCGGGCGATGCTAATTCTCTGCCGTTCCGAGATGCCAGCTTCGATCTCGTTTTGTGCAATTCAGTGCTGCACCACATGAGGGAGCCGTCACGGTTGCTGGCCGAAATTCGGCGGATTGCCAAGCCGAATGCTGGCATTCTGCTGCGCGATTTGCGCCGTCCCTCGCGAATCAGCTATTCATTTCACGTGCGCTGGCATGGGCGGCACTATGAGGGGCTGATGTACAAGTTGTATTGCGATTCGGTGCGCGCCGCGTACACACGCAAGGAGCTTGCCGCAATGCTGAGGCCGGCAGGTATTTCCGGCGCTCGCGTCTTTTCCCACGGCTCGACCCATCTTGGAATCGAACGCGCAGTTGGCGCGCCTGGTTGTTAGGACATGCTCCTCACAGCGATTCGCACGGCGGAACTGTGACCGCTTCAAGAACTGCGGCCAAACGAGGAGTAAACCGCGGGATCGCGAGGTTAAGTTAGTGGGCCCGCTAGGATTTGAACCTAGGACCAACGGATTATGAGTCCGCTGCTCTGACCGCTGAGCTACGGGCCCTCGGTCATAAGGGCGGAAGGGCTAGCCAAATTGGCTGCGGCACGAGGACCTACCTATCCTCGGCGGCAAATTATCTGCCAACCCCAGTGTCGGCGCGCCCGCCATTGTCGGCCCCTGTCTGAGTATCTCTCATTACCTTGCCATCAGCCAAAACGACCTTATTGAAGCGACCGACTGTAAGGTGGGTTTTGGCCTGCCAGACGTAAAGGGTGACGACATCTCCCGGCTTCAGCGTAGTGCGGGTCCAGCCGATGAGCTGAGACGCCGGCGTGCTGCCCATTTCCATGGTCCAATGCTCGACGTTGCCCTTTTCATCCTTGAAGTCGGCCTTGATCAGCGGGTGCGGATTAATCCAAAGGAAGCCGGTGACGACAGCATCCTTCAATACGACGGGCTTACTCATGTCGTACGCCGCAGCCCCATGATGGGCGAACACCGGACTGCAGATCGCAAGGAGTCCAGCGATCAAACCGATTGACTTGAGCACGTTCACTTTCATCTTGCACCTCCGAGCTTGGAAATTCGTTGCCAACATCTCGCGCAGACTCAACAGCCGGGCCTACCTGCGTTGCGGGGGAGCGTTGGGATCGCTGCCAGCCGGATCGCCCAGTTCGTTCAAGTACTCCTGTACCTCTGACGGTATGCAGGTAAAGTCATCGAGTTCCTGGTTGGGAATCCAGCGGAAGTGCTCCACGCCCAAGGCAAACTGCTTAGTGTAAAGCTTCGGGTCGTCCATTGTTATGGTCAGCGTCAGATCGTTCTTGTCATCGCGGTGAAAGCGTTCTTGCACATGCGCGTCAATGCTATGAGGATAGCCGTTCTTGGCAGTCCAGGTGGTGGGCTCCAGACCCGTCGTATCGACGACGAACGTATAGTCGTCCTCCCAGTGGCCTATTGAATATCCATTGTACTTTGGATCGAGCGCGTCCTTACCCGTGCCGCCTACATTGCTGGGGAGAGCGCGGCCATCGGTCCAGATTTCGCGCCAAACATCCATATATTGAATCAATATGAACGTGCGGTTGCCCATGTTCGTTATGGTCATGCCGCGAATTTCGTTGGTCATATTCTGAGGAAAACCAAAAGGATCGCAATATCTGGTATGAGGATCGTTCGTACCACCCGGGCTAAATTTCCCGATAGGCTTGTTCATGCCGAACAATTGCTGGCCCAAGGGCGTGAGAGCGGGCGCCGTGGGTTCTTGGGCGTTTGTACCGCGCGGAACATTCGCGCCGGATCCCGGTCCCGCCCAAGTTCCGGTGATATCCCGTTTAGGAGCGGGTCCTCCGGCCCCAACAGCGCGCTCCATGGGATGATATTTCCAGGGATTCAGTGCCTCCCCGCCCTGCTGCGGTTTCGAATTGTCCGCTGTTTGGGACAGGGCGACAGACGACAACCCCAGCACGAAAAGCGAGGCAACCAGGAGCCTGGTGAGTCGATTTCTATTTGCCATGTTCTTTTCCTTCACACCAAATCTGCCCATAGCCAAAGCCCACAATCCGAACGAGAAGCCGATCTCAGCCGATCGCAATTCTCGTCAAATTGATGCTGGCAATCGGGATCCTCCCTGCGGATCCTCCCTACGGATTAGCAAAGGGATTATACCCGGTACTCGCCGCCATCTCCACTAGCGCTTCTCTTCGCACAGGATGACGTCTTGCAGCCGCCTGCCAGTCCATCCCGACTCGGGGAGCACGTTCGGCTGCACTCTCGATTGAAGGCTTCGCGGCGTATCCAATCGGCAGCGCCGATGCGCGCGCTTAGCTCGATCGCGGTATGCTTGCCGTGGTCGGAGTATCTTTGCTGGCTTTGTTTCCGAGGGCCAGCTCAGGTGGATCGAAAGCTATCGCTTCCGGAATGTACATTCGCCAGGCCGTCCGTTTAATCGGCCGCATCCTCGCGGCGCTTGGCCTTGTGGCCGCGATCACATTTTTCTTTTCTCGCGTCGCACCCATAAACGAGACAACGGCGGGCTTTGTTTACCTCGTGGCGATTCTCCTGATCGCCACGGCCGGAGGCCTGATTGAATCGACCGTGGCTTCCGTGGCAGCGATGCTGTGCTTCAATTATTTCTTTCTTCCTCCGGTCGGCACATTCACGGTTGCCGATCCGCGCAACTGGGTGGCGCTTTTTGCTTTCCTGGCGACATCACTAATTTCCAGCCAACTCTCGGCGCGCGCCAAGCGCCGTACGAAAGACGCCATCGACCGGCAAAACGAAATGGAAAGGCTTTATTCCCTCAGCCGCGCGCTTCTCCTGACGGGCACTGAGCGTCCCATATCCAAGCAAATCGTTCAGCAGATTGCGCAGGCGTTTGAATTTAGGGCCGTGGCGCTTTATGAGCGAAGTGGCGGCGAAATCTATCGGGCCGGATTTGACGACATGCCCGAAATAGACGATGAACTTAAGGAGACGGCGGTTCGCTCCGAACTTCTGCAGGACGAAAACAAGGGTTTGACCATCACGCCCGTGCGTCTGGGCCGGCAACCGATAGGCAGCCTGGCAATACGCGGCGCCTCTCTATCGGACGCAGCGCTTCAATCGTTGCTTAACCTGGTGGCGATATGGCTCGAACGGGCGCTTACGGAGGAAGCCGTCAACCGCGCGGAGGTTGCCCGGCGCAGCGAGGAGCTTAAATCGACTCTTCTGGACGCGATCGCTCACGAGTTCAAGACGCCGCTCACCGCGATCAAGGCGGTAACCACGGATTTGCTGTCCGAGCCGGCTTCTGAGCTGCCGGTTCATCAGCGCGAATTGATCTCTATTGCCGACGAAGGAGCCGACCGTCTATCAACACTCGTCACGGAAGCAATTCAGCTGGCGCGAATCGAAGGGGGCAAATTTCAATTGAATCGCGGAATGCACCTGCCGAGTTCGTTGATTTTTGGGGCGCTCAAACAGATGAAATCTCTAACCGATGGACGGGCGATCAACCTTTCCATCGTCGATGATCTTCCGCCTGTGTGGGTCGACTCGGAGCTCATAAGGATGGTGATCGCTCATCTGATCGACAACGCCTTAAAATATTCGCCTCCCGCCGCTCCTATTGTGATCGGCGCGCGCGGAGCCGACAAGAGTGTAATTATTTACGTGAGCGATGAAGGCTCCGGCATCGCCGAAGACGAAAAAGCGCGAATCTTCGATAAGTTCTATCGTGGTACAAAAGAGACGCACCTCAGGGGGACCGGAATGGGGTTGGCGATAGCGCGCGAAATCATGCATGCGCACGGCGAAGAGATCTGGGTTACGAGCAAACTCGGCCAAGGCTCGGAATTCTCCTTTTCGGTGCCGCTCGCGTCGCGGGGCGCCGGCGCATGAGCGCCGGCCGAATTCTCGTGATTGACGACGATCCTCAAATCCGTCGCACCATGAGGACAACTCTCACGGCCCACGGCTATGAGGTTGGAGATGCGCGAACGGGCGAAGAGGGTCTCGAAAGGCTGAGATCCGAAGGGTACGATCTGGTGCTACTGGACATGAACATGCACGGCATGGGAGGCCTGGAAACGTGCCGACTGATTCGCTCCAGCTCCGACATCGCCATCATCATGTTGACGGTCAGCAATTCAGAAAGAGATAAGATTGCCGCGCTGGACGCCGGGGCCGACGACTATGTGACCAAGCCCTTCAGCACGCCGGAGCTGCTGGCGCGCATTCGGGCCACCCTGCGGCGCCTGCCGCATCCTCCCGATCATGCCGACCTAAAGCAATTGGACGTGCGGGGCGTCGAAATCGATCTTCCTTCGCGGCAGGTAAGTGTGCGCGGACGCAACTCCCGGCTCACGGCGAAGGAGTTTGACTTACTGTCCTACCTGCTCGCGCGGCCGAACAAGACGATCACTCATCGCGAACTGCTACAGGCGGTGTGGGGCCCGGATTACGGCGATGAGTTGGAATACCTGCGCGTGTTTATCAACCGCCTGCGCAAGAAGATCGAACCGGACCCCTCCAAGCCACAATTCCTCGTGACCGATGCCTGGGCCGGCTACCGTTTTCAGCTTCCGCAGTAACCGCAACGAAATTTTCCCCAGGTCGCCGTCAGGATTTTAGTCGCCCCGGCTTCCCTCTTAACTTGCGCAGGTGAGGAAGCTTGCGTGAGGGTGTGATCTTCGTCACCGACGACGATATCCGTCCAGAGATAGATTCTGACCGAACGATTGGACTCGGGCCTTAGCGGTTTATGCCGTTCTAAGGGCGCGTTTATGCGCTGTTTATGTCCGTTGGGGCAGGATAGGCATTGGATGGTGGGACCATGAGCGAACAATACAGTTACGCCGTTAAGAACGTTCCGGGCAGGACAGTAACGCTGAAGCCCGACGTGGACTTTGCGCTTGAGCCGCTCGAAGTCAACGTCATCTTTACGGACCAAGCGTCTACCGCCGCTGCCTTGGGGGTTGCCCGATCCCTCGCCCAGGATCTGGGAGCGCGTATCGATTTGCAATACGCAGTCACGGTGCCGTTTCAATTGCCGCTGGAAAGCCCTGGAGTTTCCGTTTCTTTTCTCCAGGAGCAGTTGAGGAAGGTTTTGGCGGATCTGGAGAAGGATGGCTTTGAACCGAGGGCGCATTTGTATCTTTGCCGGGATTCCGTTCGAGCCCTTCGGCAGGCCCTCAAGCCGAATTCCCTAGTCGTGATCGGCGGGCGAAAGCACTGGTGGCCGACGCCGGAAAGCCGGATCGCACGTGCGCTCCAGGCCGAGGGCCACCGGGTGATTTGTGTCGACTCTAAAGCACCGGCGGAAATTGAACGAGCGGTAGTCGCGAGGTGATTATGCTGCTGGACATTTTTTACATCGCGGTCGTAATTGCGTTTTTTGTCTTGCTCTGGGGCTTTACGAAGGCAGCGGAGCGGCTTTAGGAGGGTTCCATGGAGTACGCCATTGCGGGAGTGGTCGCGGCAGCTCTCTTCGTTTACCTGATGTACGCGCTGCTTCGGCCGGAAAAGTTCTGAGGTGCTGAGATGACTTGGATTGGTATTGCGCAGATAGCGGTTTTTTCCCTGATTGTGCTCGCCATCACGAAGCCCCTCGGAACGTTTATGTATAGGGTCTTTGAGGGGGAGCGGACTTTTCTCCACCCCATTTGTCGGCCCGTGGAGCGACTAATCTATCTCTTGAGTGGAGTCCGCGAAAATGAGGAGCAGTCGTGGGTCGCGTATTCCGCGTCCATGATTTCGCTAAGCGTCTTCAGCTTCCTGGCGGTGTATTTCCTCCAGCGCTTGCAGGGCCATTTACCCTTCAACCCCATGCAGTTTTCGACGCCCAAGGCTCCTTCGTTCGCCACGCCGATGACGCCTGATCTGGCTTACAACACGGCGGTCAGCTTCATGACCAACACCAACTGGCAGTCTTACTCTCCGGACACGACGCTTAGCTATTTCGTCCAGATGGCCGCGCTCGCTGTCCAGAATTTCGTTTCCGCCGCTGTCGGAATTGCGGTGGCGGTTGCCCTGATTCGTGGTTTTGCGCGCCACACGGCCAAGACCATCGGAAATTTCTGGGTGGACGTCACCCGGGGCACGCTTTATGTTCTACTTCCGATTTCAGTAATCGCCGCTCTATTGTTGGTCTCGCAGGGAAGCATTCAGAACTTCAAAGGACCTGTCACAGCGACAACGCTGGAAGGCACAAGCCAGGTAATCGAGCAGGGCCCCTTGGCCTCGCAGCTCGCCATCAAGATGCTGGGCACGAACGGCGGCGGATTCTTCAACGCCAACTCGGCTCATCCTTTTGAGAATCCGACCGCACTCTCGAACATGCTCCAGATGCTCTTGATATTCTGCGTCGGCGCGGGGCTCACCTACACATTCGGGAAAATGGTCCGGGATACGCGTCAGGGATGGGCAGTCTTTGGAGCGATGGCAGCACTGTTTGTGGTCGGCGTGTTCATTTGCTATTGGGCCGAGCAGCGGGGCAATCCGGTGCTGGCCGCCGCGGGCCTCGAGCACACGTATACGGGAAGTCAGCCGGGCGGCAATATGGAGGGTAAGGAAGTTCGGTTTGGCATCGCGCAATCGACTCTCTTTGCCACCGTGACTACGGATGCCAGTTGCGGCGCGGTGAACGGAATGCACGACAGTTTCACTCCTTTCGGAGGTTTAGTCCCCCTCTTCAATATCCAAACCGACGAGGTCATTTTTGGAGGCGACGGCGCCGGGCTTTACAGCATGCTGATCTATGCGGTCATCGCCGTTTTCATAGGCGGCCTGATGGTTGGGCGCACGCCCGAATACGTGGGTAAGAAGATCGAGCAGAAGGAAGTCAAGATGGCCATCATCGCGGTCCTTGCGACTTCCGTGGTGATCCTCGGCTTTACCGCGCTCAGTTCTATAGCTCCGTTTGCGAAGAATGGCTACTGGAATGCGCCGGGGCCCGCCGCGGCGAATACGAACAATAATGGCGCGCATGGCTTCTCGGAAATGTTGTACGCATATTCCAGCGGTGCGGGCAACAACGGCAGCGCCTTTGCGGGGATCAATGCCAACACGCCCTGGTACAACCTCACCATGGGTCTGGACATGCTGGTGGGAAGATTTCTCTTCATCATTCCGGCGTTGGCGATTGCCGGCAGTCTCGCCGGAAAGAAATTGATACCGACAACCAGCGGCACGTTGCCGACGAACGGAACATTGTTTGTCGTTCTGCTGGTCGGGACCGTTGTGATCGTGGGAGCACTCACCTATTTCCCCGCGCTCTCATTAGGTCCCGTCGTGGAGCATTTCCAAATGCTCAATGGCAAATTGTTTTAACGTGGCGAAGGATTAAGGAGCTATAAATGTCTACGTGTGACTGCCCCTCCGGCGGCGCCGAAGCCCGAAATCAAGGAAGAAGCGACGTCACTTATCTCCCGAGGCGTACGGGCGCGCCCGCTGTTCGATCCCGAAATCATGAAGCGCGCCATCCGGGAATCCTTCGTCAAGCTCAATCCCATGACGGTGGCGAAGAACCCGGTGATGTTTGTCGTCGAAGTCGGAGCGGCCCTGACAACTATATTTGTGGTCAAGGACGCGTTTGGTGGCACTGGCGGCACGCTGTTTGGCACTCAAATCGCTTTGTGGCTGTGGTTCACGGTTGTGTTTGCGAACTTCGCCGAAGCGATGGCCGAGGCCCGGGGAAAGGCTCAGGCGGACGCGTTGCGCAAGACCAAGACCGACACGATGGCGCGGAAGCTTTTGCCGAATGACAAATTCGAAATGGTGGCCGCATCGAAGCTCCGCGCCGGCGACGTGGTGTACTGCGAGGCCGGTTATTTGATTCCGGGAGACGGCGAAGTTATCGAGGGCATCGCCAGCGTGGATGAATCGGTGATCACGGGAGAGAGTGCGCCGGTAATTCGCGAATCTGGCGGGGATCGCAGCGCCGTTACGGGCGGCACGAAGGTTTTGTCCGACCACATCAAGATCCGCATCACTTCCAATCCAGGCGAAACGTTCCTGGACCGCATGATCGCGCTGGTCGAGGGTGCGGTGCGCCAGAAGACGCCGAATGAGATCGCGCTCAATATTTTGATCGCCGGCCTGACGCTGATCTTCCTTCTGGCGGTGGCGACGCTTCCGCCTTATGCCAAATATGCAATCTCTGCTGTCGGCAGTGGCAGCGCCCCGACGGTGGCGGTCCTGGTTTCACTGCTCGTATGCCTAATCCCCACGACCATCGGCGGTCTGCTCTCCGCGATTGGCATCGCGGGCATGGACCGCGTGATGCAACACAACGTACTGGCCATGAGCGGCAAGGCCGTGGAGGCTTCCGGCGACGTCAACACGCTGCTCTTGGATAAGACCGGGACCATCACTTTAGGCAACCGCCAAGCCGTGGAATTCATAACCGTAGACGGCGTTAGCCAGAGTGAGTTGGCAGACGCAGCTCAGCTCTCCAGCCTTGCCGACGAAACGCCGGAAGGCCGTTCGATCGTTGTGCTCGCCAAGCAGATGTACAACTTGCGCGGCCGTGAAGTGGCCGAGCACGAAGCCAACTTCATTCCATTCTCGGCATATACGCGGATGAGCGGGGTCGATCTCGATGGCCGCCGCCTGCGTAAAGGCGCGACCGAAGCGATTGCCAAATTCGTGAAGGAGGCCGGGGGAAGCGTGCCTTCTTCGCTCTCCGAAATCTCCGACCGCATCTCCAGGAATGGCGGCACTCCGCTTGCCGTAGCCGACGGTTCCAAGGTTCTGGGCATCATTCATCTCAAGGACATCGTGAAGGGCGGAATGCGCGACCGCCTTGCTTCCCTGCGGGCTATGGGAATTCGCTCCGTAATGATCACGGGAGATAATCCGCTGACCGCGGCGGCAATCGCGCAAGAGGCCGGCGTGGACGATTTTCTCGCGCAGGCTACGCCAAAAGACAAACTCGAATACATCCGCAAGGAACAGCAGCAGGGCCGCCTCGTCGCTATGACTGGCGATGGAACAAATGATGCTCCGGCGCTGGCTCAGGCGGACGTCGGCGTGGCCATGAATACCGGCACAATGGCCGCCAAAGAAGCCGGCAACATGGTGGACCTCGATAGCAACCCGACGAAGCTGATTGAAATCGTTGCCATCGGCAAGCAACTGCTGATCACGCGCGGCTCTTTGACCACCTTCTCCATCGCCAACGACGTGGCCAAATATTTCGCGATCATCCCGGCGATGTTTGCCTCGATCTATCCGGAACTTAACAGACTCAACATCATGGGCTTGCATTCGCCTCAAAGCGCCGTGCTGGCCGCGGTCATTTTCAACGCGGTGATCATCATCGCATTGGTTCCGCTGGCTCTTCGCGGCGTTCAATACAAACCGGTTAGCGCCGGTCAGATGCTAACGCGCAATTTGCTGGTTTACGGCCTTGGCGGAATCATCGTGCCATTTCCCGGAATCTGGCTGATCGACAAAATTCTGGTTGCGCTGCATCTCGCGTAAAGGAGTACGTCATGCTCAAAGAACTTGGACCCGGCTTGCGCTTGATGATCGTCTTCACGGTTCTTACCGGCCTGCTCTATCCGGCGGTGATGACCGGCCTATCGGAAGCTATTTTCCCGAAACAGGCGAATGGCAGCTTGCTCACGGTGAACGGCAAAGTTGTGGGATCGAGCCTGATCGGCCAGCCGTTCTCGAAGCCCGAGTACTTTCATCCACGTCCGTCGAGCGCAGGGAGCGGCTACGATGGCAGCCAATCCGGCGGGTCAAATCTTGGACCCACGAGCGCGAAACTCATCCGCGGAACTACGAAGATGGACGACAAGAAGAACGAAGTCGTGGATTTTGACGGAATAGACGACCGCATTGTGCACTACTGCGTAGACAACGATATTCCGTATGAGTCCTCCATGCCCTTGGAGCAATTCAAGGATTCTCAGGGCAATCTGGATGACGTCAAGCTCATCAAGGCTTTCAATGACGACAAGGCGCCGCTCGCTTTCACTCCCAAGGAGTTGATTCCGCAGGACGCAGTGACAGCTTCGGGTTCTGGCCTGGATCCACACATTAGCCCGGCAAATGCTCGAGATGCAGGCTGCGCGTGTGGCAAAAGCGCGCAACGTAAGCGCCGACCAGGTGAAGCAACTGGTCGCTCAATTTACCGAGCGCCCGGATTGGGGCGTTTTCGGCGAGCCTCGCGTGAATGTGCTCCAGTTGAACATCGCTCTTGATCAGCGTTTTTCGGTTTCAAAATAAAGGGGCAAGCGCCATCTCCACGGCAGAAGGCAAAGTGTGGTGTGCCGCCGCGGCCAATACGCAAATCTACCGGCTTGAGCTATCGCTTAAAACTCCTCGCCTTGCTGATCAGCGCGATGGCAACATTCGCTCTCCTCAATACAGGCTATTCTGCTCTGAACACAATTTCGCGGCTGGATGTGGTGGAGGCGCAACGGGATCAGTGGCAGCGTCCAAAGGAAATCATACAAGCATTGGCCGTCAAGCCGGGCGACACCGTTGCCGAAATCGGCTGCGGCTCGGGATATTTTTCGCTAAAGCTTTCCGCGGCTGTGGGTAAGGGCGGGCGGGTTTATGCGGAAGATATTCGTAGATTGCCGCTGGTATTCCTATGGTTCAGGACGATTCTGAAGAACGACCTGAATATTAGAGTTGTGCATGGCGGGGAAGGCGATCCCCATTTGCGCGCCAAGGCTGTGAATGCGGCGCTCATTGCAAACACGTATCATGAACTGACCGATCCTCAAGAGATCCTGGCGTATGTGCGGCAGGCGCTTATTTCAGGCGGCCGGCTCGTGGTGGTCGATCGCGCGCCGGCCTCCAAACAGAGGGACGAAGATCCGTTGGCGGAACACGAAATTTCGGCTGAGCGCGTGGAGAGCGAGCTTCGCGCGGCGAAATTCGAGATCACCGCTCGTGAAGACGATTTCATCGGAAAGGATCCCGATAACGAGAACTGGTGGCTCATCACCGCGCGGAAACGATAATTACGCGCGATTCCGGGGAAACTAGATGAAGTTGAACATGAATCTTCTGACGAGTTTCGGCTTGGTCGCTGTCACCCTGATGTTAGTGTTCTATGTATTGGAGCGTCGCAGCCGCTGGTATACGCTTGCCTTTGCCGGCGCTTGCCTCTTGGGTTCGACATACGGGTTCCTACAGGGAGCTTGGCCCTTTGGGTTCGTCGAGGCTGTATGGTCCCTCGCCGCCATCCGGCGTTGGTGGCTAGGAGCCGCATTGAGCACTGCGTCATTTCCTCTTCAGCGGCGCTCTCGATAGAATAATTGTCGATGGCTACCGATTCGCACCGGCCGAGTCCAGATCAGCTTCTTGCCGACATCGAACTGGAAGAGCTTCGCAAACGGCGCGGCCGCCTGAAGGTCTTCCTCGGCTACGCAGCCGGAGTAGGCAAATCCTTCCAAATGTTGGACGAAGGTCGGCGGCGCCGCGAAAGAGGCGAGGACGTCGTTATCTGTGCTTTGCAGCCGGAGTATCCTCCTGAAGTCCAGCCTATTCTGCAAAAGCTGGAGATTGTTCCGACCCTACAAAGGGACGGCGCGGAAGCAATCGATGTTGCCGGTGTGCTTCGCCGGCATCCCCAGGTCGCACTCATCGACGGTCTGGCCTACGATAATCCAGCGGGCTGCCCCAATTGCCATCGCTGGCAGGACGTGGAACAACTGCTCGACGCCGGAATTTCGGTGATCGCCTCCGTCAACCTGCAATATCTGGAAAAGCTACAGGACGAGGTCGAACGCATCACCGGGAAGCGCGCGTCTTGCACGATTCCACGAGGTTTTCTCGATCGGAGCTCGGATGAAATCGTCGTCGTGGACGCTCCGGCCATCGACAGCCTCTCGCGGGGAATTTCCGCGGCAGATAGCGCCACGAGGCTTGCGGAGGAGCACAAGCTTTCTCGTTTGCGCGAGCTGGCGTTGTTGGTGGCGGCCAGCGTCATCGATCGGCAACTCGAAAGCTATTTGCGCTCGCACGGCGTGGATTCGTCGTCTTGGGGTGTGCAGGAACGTATCCTGGTCTGTATCACGCCGCGGTCCAGCGCTGCGTCCATGCTGGAAAGCGGGCGGCGGAATGCGGACCGCTTCCAGGGCGAGTTTTATGCCATCTATGTCCACCAGCCCGTCATCTCGCACGAAGACCGAGCGATCCTGGACCACAATCTGAACTACGCGCGCCAATTGGGCGCTGAGGTGGAAACCCTCAACGGGCTCGACGCGGCCGATGCTATCTTGGATTTCGCCCGTGAGAAAGGGATCACTCAGATTTTTGTCGGCCATAGCACGCGGGAGGGGGCCTGGCGGCGGCTGTGGAGCAATCTGATTGAACGCCTGATCCGTTCCGCGGAAGGAATTGATGTCGTCGTCTACCCCCATCAGCGCTGACTCCAACAGCAATCCCCAGCCGCAGCGCCCGGCCCAGTTGCGCGTGTTTCTGGGTTATGCCGCGGGCGTGGGCAAAACGTTTCGCATGTTAGAAGAAGCGCAACAACTTAAAAGACAGGGAAAGGACGTCATTGTCGGCTACTTCGAGCCGCACGGGCGGAAAGACACGATTGCCAAAACAGTCGGTCTGGAAATGGTCCCCAGGAAAACGATCACGTATCGGGGTGTGACTCTTGAAGAGATGGATACCGACGCCATAATCCAAAGGCGCCCGGCAATCTGCGTCGTCGATGAATTGGCGCACACGAACGTGCCTGGTTCGGCACGCACCAAGCGATGGGAAGACGTTCAGGTGCTGCTGGATTCAGGAATAGACGTAATCACGAATATGAATATCCAGCACCTGGAAAGCCTCAATGACCACGTTTTCAACATTACCGGCATCCGGGTGCGCGAAACGGTGCCAGACTGGTTCGTGAAGAGCGCGGCGGAAGTGGTTATGGTCGATGCGACGACGGGAGCGCTCCTCAACCGGCTGAAGCGGGGAGATATCTACGCGCCGGAAAAGGCGCAGCGAGCGATGGAAAATTTTTTCAAGGAGTCCACGCTTGCCGCCCTGCGCGAGCTAACGCTACGGCAGACCGCACATGAGCTGGAGTTCAGAGAAATCGCCGAAATGCCCGACTTTGCGAGGGGCGTTTCGACGACGAGGCCCGATCCACAAAGGCTGATTCACGATCGAATCTTGATTTACGTGACCGCCGATCCTTCCACGGCCATGCTGGTGAGGCGCGGGCGGAGAATGGCCGATTACCTGGGCGCCGAATGCTTTGCCATCTGCGTCCTGTCGCGCCGCGAAGGGCGCCGCGTGGCAGGGAACACCGAGGCCATCGAGAAGCACTTGAATTTTGCAAGAAATCTGCACATCGAGACGCGGACGTTGGAAGGCGACGATCCAGCCGCGGCCATCGTGGATTTTGCACGCCGCAATCAAATCACGCAAATACTCGTCGGAAGGCCCAGAAAAAGTAGCCTCGTAAGCCGTTTGTTGGGCACCGACCTGGTCTTGCGAATCGTTCGGGAAGCGAAGGATACGCGTGTGACCATCGTCGCTCAGCGGCGGCGCCCCCATCAAGCCACTGCGGTCTAGAAGCCGCAGCGGGCACTCAGGCTCCCCAAGGAGCCCAGCAGCTCGCTCGTTGCCAGGTGACACTTCTCAAAGAGCGATCTTCGTTTTGTAATTTAGGAACTTATCCCGTCACGGAATGGCGCAGGGCATGGCTTCTGTCCCTCAAATACATCAAAAATCCCAAAGGGAGAGAGCCACCCAGCAAGGCTCGAGCGCGAAGCGTATTTAAATCCTTGAATTGTGAGAGCGGGCCTTTTCCCAAGCCGAAGGAATAGCGGCTGAAATTGATGGAACAGAGGAATAACCCGATAGGCGCCTTCCGCAACCAATCCACAAATTCGTTCAACACCTGGCGATAAAAGAAGGCTCGTCCCCAAAGAACGTTCGCATTGAGATAGGAAAGATGATCCTGGGCGCCATCGCGAATGTAATAGACGCGCAACACCTCGTTGATGAAGCGAGTTTTAAAGCGTCGCGATAAGGCGAACCACACCACACTTTCAGGCACGAATTTGGCGTTGGGGGTGACGGGGAAAGGGTATTGCCGCAGCACGTCGGTGCGCTGGAATCCCCACTTCTCGCCACGAGGCCGGTACCTCAAATACATTTCCGCCTCATCCGCGTCCAGAATGTCGCGTTCGAATTTATCTCCGACGAGCCGGCCTTGCTGATCCTGGCACAAAGCGGTAACGGCTGAGAATCTGGGCTTTTCTCTTTCGGGGATCGAATCCCAATGGAACTTGAATCGCTCCAGCGCCTGGGGTAGGCAGGCGTCGTCGGAGTCCAGAGTGAGGAATAGCTCGCCTGCCGACTCGCGCACGCCGCGGTTAAACGCCGCAGACTTGCCCTGATTTGGCTGATAGATATAGTGGATCGCGAAATTCGAGTCGGCTTGCCATTCCCGCACAATGTCACGCGTACTGTCGGTCGATCCGTCGTCGACGATCAGCCATTCAAAATCGCGAAACGTCTGCGCTTTCAGGCTTTCATAGACTCGCGATAGCGTGTTCGCGCGGTTGTAAGTAGGAGTAAAAACTGTGAAAACATTCCGCATAGCCCATTCTCCCGCAACTGTGAATCACCCAATCTGACAAGTAGGATTCTCCCAATGCTCGATTGGATACTAAGATGTGAGGAATGCGGGGAACAGCTTCGCCGATCTACCCTTTGCAGGCTAACCGATTGGCGTGCTGGTGGCGTCGGCCGCACCGGTCGTATTGGCGCGGATCACGCCCGATTGATCCGTATAGAATCCACGCTGGCCCGTGGTGCCAGGACTGATGGGATTTCCGGTGATGCCATAGCTCAGCACGTTTCCGCTGGCGTCAGTGGCTCCCGGCGTATAGGTGAAAAGATAGCCGCTCTTGGTCCCGCTGGAGAGAACTGAATCGATCAAATCCGCCGAAGCGGACGTAGCGGGATTACCCGGCCCAAGGTTGGAAAGGGCCCTCGGATAGCTCCCGTAGGTCGTGTCATACTCTATGCAAGAAGTGTTCAGCGTGCGCAGCGAGCCTACAGCCGATGCTTCGTTAGCAGCCATTTTCGAACGCAGGAGGTTGGGAATCGCGATGGCGGCGATGATGAGAATAATAGCCACGACGATTAGAAGTTCGATGAGCGAGAAACCGCGCTGTTTTTTGGGCATGAAAACTCCTTACGCCTACGTGGAATTAACCGTGATCCAGCTTACCCGGGCGGGGTTTCCGAGCAAACTCTGTAGCGAATTGACATCATACTCCGGCGGCCTTTCAAAAGAAAATCACGGCAGTTCCGATCATTCGTTTTACTTGGCCGCCTTACTTGGGCTGATTCGGAGCGACGCCCGCCGCTGGCGGCGCAGGGGCTTGGCCGCAAGTGTACTGCCGAATCTCGATGCGCCAGGGAGGCCCGGAAAAGTTCGGCGCGAAACGCTGTTCCCATGTGTAAGCGGGGTCACGGGCGAGGAAACGAGTAACGCGGTCTCCACAATGGTCACCGAGCCAGTCGCCTGCGTTGTTCAGGCCCGTCAGTTCGTCCGGCGGAGAGGAGCCTCGGATCCAGAGCACGCCATCGGGCTTAGGCCGCCCCATGCTTTCCCATTCCGCGGGATCCCAAACCAACGGATAGCGAACTTCCGTTGGCAAGAGTCCGCCGAAACGCGAAGAAGAGTTGGGGAGAGCGGGTTTGAGGGCATAGGTTAGATAAAGGAAAAACGATTCGTCATTACTGATGACGCCGGAGCCGCTGCGCAGAGCATCCGCGGCGTCCGGAGCCACGCTGCTCCAAGGCTCGAAAAAATCCGGGTCGGCATAGTATCGTTTGTTGAGAACTCCATACCAGCCAATTGCCGCAACGCCAGCCATGGCGAAGGCCATGGGGATGCGCCATTGCGACTTCTCGATCGTACCAAGCGCGACGGCCAGAGGCAGTAAGAACCAAGGAGTGACCAGCAGCAGCCGGTCGGGCTGCAGGCTTGCGGTTATGGCCATCAGCGCAAACAAGAGTAGAGAGAAACTTAGGAAGCTTCGTTCCTGGCGGCGCACGCCGGCAAAAAGAAATACCAAGAGAACGACGACGCCAATCGCTGCGGGAATGCTAAGCCGCCAAAACCACGGGGCGACAGATGCGCTCACAAACAGGATGTAGAAATGGTAGGCAGCGTCAAGAACGAGGAATTGCAAAGAATGCGGCCGGGCGATCGAGCGCAATTCAGGGACAAACGCCGGCCAGCGCGGCGCGAAGCCAATCGCCAGCACGGCCAACGTGGACACGATAAGCACGATCTTTTCAGAATGATTGCTAGCTGAGCGACCGGTTTGGGCCTCATCGATCGTGGGAGTTCGCCACCAGTAGTCAATACTTAGAAGGAGAAGCAGCGCCCAACCTAGAGCGCTGGTATAGAGCAGAAGCAAACAAAGAAAGCAAAAAATAATCCAGTCGGAATAACGCCGCGAGGCCATGCCGCGGAAATATTTCCAGGTAATCGCCGCGATCAGCAAAAATGCAAAAGTGTAAGGCCCTTCCACGCGACCGTAATGAAATCCGAACGGCCACAATGCGCCCAACCACACGAGGGCATTGCTACTCCCATCGCCCCCCAGGCGGCGCGCGACACGCGAGAGGAGCCATAAACCGAGCAGAAAGAAAATAATGGATGGCGCACGGAGCATATTGAACGCGCCATGCGTGATCCATAGCCAAGAGCGAAGCAGTAGAGCGTAAAACGGGGGCAGCGCGCCGCCGGCAGGGGATCGGAAGCCCGCGAGAAGCCCCTTCCAATTCGCAGCGGCCCCACTTATAGCGGAGGCTTCCTCATTCGTAAGCGTAAGGAAGCTGTTGGTATAGAAGAGAAGCGAACCAAGCATAACCAGAGGGGCGGCGTCCCGGAGCAGCGGCCTGATCGCTTCCAACCGACGAAACTGCCGGCTTTGTGGTTGCTCCGGCATGTCAGTGTGGCTCCGGTCGCGACGGGAAGCCGAGGACGGCATTGGCTAAACCGAGCAATTCGCGCACGACGACGAGGGCGTCGGAAGTGGTTCTCCACCAGTGGGCGGCATCGAAGGGGTCATCGCTGGCGTATCGCACGATCAGCTCAGGATCGTTGCCGACAAGGCGGTGCCAGATGAATCGCACGCGGCGCGTGTGAGCTTTAGAAGTCACTAGGATGACGCTATGTGCGCCTTCCTGGCGGCACTCGCGAGCGATCTCCTTGACCTCTTCCTCCGTATTGGCGGCGGGAGTTCCCAAAATATGGATGGCATTGGAAGGGACGCCCAGAGCCATGAGCACCCTTTCATTGTAGAAGCTTTCCCCAACGTAAGCGATGCCCAGCGCCTCCAGTTCGCGCGCGGGCGGCAATCCCAGAGATATCCAAACCTGAGCGGAAAAGCTCTGCTGGTAGATTCGGGCAGCTTCCTTGGCGCGCGAGGGCATGCTTCCGCTGAGCACCACAATGGCGTGTGCCGGTGCCAAAGGATCCTGCACAGTGAGCCAGGCACCGGCTTGGCGAAATACAACGACGGAGGCCGCGGAGAGTGAGGCGAGGCCCAACATCATCGCCAAGAATCTGCGATAGCGCCACCGGCGTATAGGGAAGGCACCTGGGAAAGCAGGCGCATCGCCAGCGATTGCATCGGAAGGCGGAATTATGGGGCTAATGCGCATTCGCGGGGAGTAACTATGGATCGGGGTCTCAAGGCCTCCGCGCAGATGCTATCGACGTATTGCGCTGAGGTCAAACCGTGGGGGTTAACGAGGCGTATTTAAGAGGCTGTTTGGAACTTGGGCGTTACAAGACACCCTGCCAGGGCACCTTGAGGCGACATTGAAAAGGGGTGCTGACAGATCAAGGTAAGACGAGGGAGGCCGCTTCGTGACGCAAAGCGGGTTCGTACACTGGGGGGGCCGCGCTTGCCGGCGCTTGAGCGGGGTGCGCCGGCAAGCCGGAGCGAAGAGGCTATTCTCTGCGGGGATTTACTGAGGAATGGGCTGGAATGTTAGAGCTATTTCACAACGGGAGCCGAACCGAACAGTCACAGCGCACACGTTGCGGCGGCATTCTTTCTAAGCCGAGTCCGCCAGCGAGTTGGGAGCGAGGCTCCTTCGATTGGTGGATTCTTTGGGCACCGCAACGTCGAGCGGGCGGATAGCGCGTTCGAGGGCAGTTGAGAGTTTCATCTTGAAGTCATCGGAGAAGATCTCGGCGTCCGGATAAGAGCGATTTAGGACTCTCACTCGAAACAGGAAAGCCTCGGCACAGTTGTGGCGTCCGGCGGGAAGCTGGAGGCAATGCTGCCAAACGATGGTGGAATTCGCGCGTCGGGACCATGAGAAAAACAGGTTGCCCTCGCGGTCTTTGCGTAACGGGCGGAGCCAGCCAGGAGGCAACCCGTCCCCGGCCTGCACCCTGAAAGTAACGCCATCGATCCCGATCGGCTGCAGGTTGTCCCGGAGAACTCGGCAGATGGAACGGAAGTCACCGCAACGATCGAGCGAGTACGAAGCTTGTTGAATGCACTGTTGCGCTCGAGCGATATGTCTGCGCCTCAGATAGGGTTGGAGACCAAACCAGCCTCCAGAGAACTCCTGATACCGGAGCTGTCGTAAACCCAAGAAGATGCCCAAGCTGGTAATCGCCAGCACAGGAACGAGCATTGTGCTTTCTCGAATCAACAGGATGCCGGCCAGCACGAAGCCGGCGGTTACACCGTAAAGCAGCAGCACCGCGCGCTGCTGCGAAAGCCCCCGCTTCAAAAGTTTATGATGAACGTGGTCCGCATCGGCTCGAAACAGAGGCTTCCGCGTAAGAAAGCGCCTGGCCACGGCGAGCGTGACGTCGACGATTGGCAATCCGAAACAGAGAATCGGAACGGCCACACCGGTGACCGTGGGCCGTCCGCTCCAGCCGCTCAAAGAAAGAGCGCCCAAAGCGAAGCCGATAAATAGGCTTCCTGAGTCACCCATAAAAATGCTTGCGGGGTGGAAATTGAAAGGCACAAAACCGAGCAGAGTGCCAAAAAGAGCGCACGACAGCATCGTGACCAGGTCGTTGTGCTGAACGAGAGACGTAGCAATTACGACGATCGACGAAAGCAATGCCGTTCCGACCGCCAACCCGTCCAAGCCGTCAATCAGGTTAAAGGCGTTGGTAATGAGCAACACCCACATGACTGTGAGCGCGAATCCGACAGGCTCCCCAACCGCGTGGCCGCCCACAGACAGGCCGACATGGTGAAGCCCAAAACCTGAAAAATAGAGAAGAACTGCAGCGAGGATCTCAAAGATGAGCTTGGATTGGGGTCGCAGAGATTTTAGGTCGTCGTATACGCCGACCAGGAAAATCGAGCACGTGGCGATCAGAAATCCGATCAGCATGTGCGGAGCGAAGACTGGTTTCCCCCATTTGGGTACGACACAGAAGGCCACAACCGTAACTAAAAACGCGAGATAGATCCCAACCCCACCTATCCGGGGCAACGGCTTGGTATGCAAATGGCGGTCAGAAGCCGGGGGAACCAGCAAGCCGCGGGCGACCGCAGTGGTTTGCACCCAAAACGTCGTAACCAAGGATATGGCCAGGGATACGACAAAACTCCATACGAAAAGAATCACAGATAATCCCTCTACCGGTTTTCGTCTTGCACATTTTTATCGCGTGAAAACCGAGTTCTTTTGGTTTAAACCACTTTCCCGATCATGCTATGGAGTCAGCGCTGGGGGCTGCGGCTGCTTTACTCGACGTGGAACATCGATTGAGAGTCGAAGGATTGGGTTCGGAATTTGCGGGCTTTCCTTCAGCCGCAAGGAAAAAATCCTTGAGGCGGGGCCGGTCGATCTTCCCGTTGGCGTTTTTGGGAAGCGCTGGACACTGCATCCAACGGACCGGCAACATATATGCAGGCAAGAGCTTCTCCAGATGGTTGCGCAAGAGAGCTGGAGCTAAGCCGCCTGCATTACGAGATGCATAGGCGCAGCAAATCATCCATCCGCCAAAGCTTTCGGCCTGGATGGCGACTACTGCGCATTCTTGAAGAGCCCCGCAGGAATTCAGCGCATTCTCAATCTCGCCTAATTCGATCCGATAGCCGCGTGACTTGATCTGCGTATCGGCGCGCCCGACGAAATAAACGCATCCAGACGTGTCTTCCCAGGCGAGGTCCCCAGTTCGGTAGAGGCGATTGCCGGTTTCGGCTCCGGGCGCATCCGGAACCCGCGGGTCGGGAATAAAGGCGCGGGCCGTTTTCTCCTCGTCACGCCAATAGCCCGGGCTCAGACCAACGCCGCCGATGTACAGATGACCGATGTGGTCCGGGAGTACGGGATCGAGATCGTCATCCAGGACGAGCAACTCCTCCCCGCCACAAGCGCGGCCTATGGGGATTTGCTCCTGGGTATTTTGGGGGCAGGCGGGCACGTCGTAATAGCTGCTGGCAATCGTAGCTTCAGTGGGGCCGTAAAGGTTGGTGAAGCGCACATGGGGCAGGTGTTTCATCCAGTAGGTCAGAGCTGGCGTCGGCAAGACCTCCCCGCACCATAAAACGCGCCGCAGCGTCGGAAAATCACCCTGACGGAGGGCGTTGAATTTTGCAATGTAGTTCAGCACCGAAGGCACCGAGAACCATTGCGTGAGCTGCGAATTGCGGATGAACTCGACCAGTTTTGGAGGCACCTGGGCAACGCCAGGCGGGACCAGGTGAAGCTCGGCGCCCGCGGCAAACGTTCCGAAGATGTCGAACGTGGAGAGATCGAAATGGAATGGCGTGTGCCCGGAAAAGCGGTCGGTATGGTCGATGCCGAGATGTGTCAGGGCCCAGGTAACAAAAGCGATAACATTCGAATGCGTAATCACCACGCCTTTAGGCGTTCCTGTAGAGCCGGACGTAAATAAAATGTGAGCGGGATCGGCCGCTTGGCATTCATTGGGGTGAGCGCTCGCGGGCGCGGATCGTAAATCATCGCAAGAAAACGCTGGCTGAAAAGATCCTGCCGGCATTTTCTCATCAAGCCATCCGACGGAGATGCGCCCGCGAAATCTCTCGTCGGCCAGCAATTCATCCAGCAAAGGACTGACAGACCCGGCTGCCAAAATCCAGGTAGTCTCGCAGGATTTCAGTATACGGGCGACTCGGGCAGCGGGACTTGCCGAGTCTATGGGTACATGCATGCAACCGGCCTTAAGCGCGCCGAGCATGCTCAAGATGGCTTCGGGCGATTTGGGCATCAGAATGCATACTCTGTCGCCTTTCCGACATCCGCCTTCACGCAGCAAGTGCGCGAGCTGATCGCTGCGCCGATCTACGTCTTCATAGGTGAGGCTTTCTTGTCCAAACACAATGCAGCGTGCGTGCGGCCGGGATTCGGCTTGGCGCGTTACCCAGTTCTGTAAGAGTTGTTGTCTCATAGAGCCACGGTCCGAGAGGCATAATCGAAAGCAGCGCGGACATGGTTCAACTCCTCGCGCGCTGGAGGAATATCGAGAATGAATGTTTGATGTCCGCTGCGGATATAACGCGAGAGTTCTTCGGCGACTTCCTCGTAGTTCCCAACGAGGTAAGGACAGAAAGTCTGGTAGTTCTCAAACGGCCACATCCAGTAGACGCCCTGCAGATCGCCGGTGGCCTGCGCCATCTCGGAAAGCTGCTTGTGCCAGACCGAGTCAGACATACGCATGGCCAGTTGGTGGGCCAGTTGGCCTCTGCGATCTCCGGGAAACCTTTCGATGGCGACGCTCCACGCTTCGGCGCTGGTGGGGCGCGCAATGATTCCCACTCGGATTCCAGCTTGATCGTAATTTGGCGTCAGACCTTCGTAATCCTTGGCTGGCTTGGGATACTTTACGGGAACAGCTCCGATGGCCTTGGCAGCGGCGACTCCAGCCTCAGAAGAGCCGGAGATCAATAATCCAGGAAAGAGTGCCGGATCGAGCGGGGGAGTCATGCGCAGCCCATAGACTTTGTAGTACTTGCCCGCGAACGTGACAGGATCAGGGCTCGACAGGAGGGCTTTGATAATGGTGGTGTACTCGATGAGGCGAAGGTACCGATCATCGTGCGGCGTATCGTCATTAAGCGCAAGCAAGTCGTTCTTGAAGCCGCCAGCGACCAGATTCAGGCAAACGCGCCGCCGGTAGAGATGTCCGAACGTGGCAACCATCTTCGCCACCGTATATGGGTGCATGTAAACGGGCTGTACGGCGACAAGGGGGCACAGTTTTTGTGTGTTCTGGATAATGATCTGCGACACGAGCCAGGCGTCCACCAGTGAATTGTCCGTGTAAACCAAAATGGCCGTGCATCCTGCCTGTTCGCTCCACCGGGCTACATCGATAATCTGCTGGATGTAGCCATCGCGCGGACGATCTTTGGATTGCGGCGTTGTGGAGAAAATTTGTATCTGAGGCTCGTCGTTCGTGGCCATCGGTTTGTCCTTGAGCTACGTACCTTATGCTTATCTGGTTGACTCAGCAAACCCCAATGGGTAGTGTGAAGGGGTGCCCAAACCACCATTTCCCAAGACCCTGCGGCAATTTCAAAGCGACTTCGCCACCGAGGAAGCCTGCAAACGGTACCTCGCGGTCTGCCGCTGGCCCGAGGGCTTCCTCTGTCCCCGCTGTGGAAACCGGCGGGCTTATGACTTGGTGAGTCAACGGCGGTGGCAGTGTGCCGGTTGCCGTCACCAAGTCTCGCTGACAGCGGGAACGGTTCTTCACGGGACTAAGATCCCGCTGACCCACTGGTTTTGGGCCGCCTATCTGATGACGACGGACAAGCGCGGGGTTTCTGCCTTGCTACTCCAGCGCCAACTCGGCCTGTCCTGTTACGAGACCGCCTGGATGTTGCTTCACAAGCTCCGCCGGGCGATGGTGAATGTGGCTCGGGAACCGCTGTACGGCGAGGTCGAAGTTGATGAAACATGGATTGGCGGGGAGCAGGCCGGCCTCCGCGGCAGCCGGCAGCTCAAGGGGCGACGGGCGGCGCTGGTTCTGGTCGCAGTAGAAAGGCGCGGCAGGGGCTCCGGCCGCGTCCGAATGAAAGTGATCCCGGATTTCAGGGGCAAGACCATCATCCCCTTCCTCCACCAGAACGTCTCTCCCGGTTCGACTATCTACACCGATGGCCTCCAGAGCTTTGAGGGTCTCACGGAAGCTGGCTTCAAACATGTCGCCCGCACTCAGCCGCTGCGATCCGCACTCCGGAAAGGCGCGAAGTCGGCTGTCCCACTTGCCGATCGCAGTATTGGAAACCTCCAGCAATGGCTGATCGGCACCTACCACGGCGTGAGCAAGCCTCAACTCCAGGTTTACCTCGACGAATTCGTCTTCCGGCACAACCGCCGCAAGACACCCGCAGCTGGCTTTCAGACCCTCCTTGGTCTCGGAACCGGTCGGGAATCAGCTGAGTACGAGCAGATCCGCGGAGCGAAGGATCTCAAAACACAATCCATTGGGGCTTGCTGAGTTAACCAGATAAGCAGAACGTACCTAGTTAGATTCAGGTGATTGCTGAAGGGGCAGGTCGTGTCTGATAGCATCTTTTATATCAGTGATTTACGGCTCAGTCTCCGCACTACTAGAACTCCCTGATCTCCTTTGTCCAGCCGCTATGTTAGACTCCGCGGCCACTTTCAGGAGACAGTGCTGGTTGTGAAAAAATACCTGTTGCGACCGTCAAGGCTTGTGGTCGGATTGGCGGCCGCTCTGGCCTTCTTGAGCCCCGCGTTGGACGCGCAGGGTGGCCCCACGGTTTGGGTTGTTTCGGCGATGAAACGCGTGGCCGGCGATGAACCTGCAGGAAATCAACGACAAATTACCCTTTGGGCCGCGCGTGGCGAATACGAGTCCTTCCAGATGGTGGTTCGCGCCCCGGCTGGTGGGCTCAAGAACGTAAACGTCGCGATTTCCGATCTGGCCGGCGAGCACGGCCATATTCCCAAAGCGAATCTCATGCTGTATCGCGAGCATTACATTCAGATCAAACAGGGCAGTCCGGACCGGGGCGGTACGAATCGGCCGCTCGGTCCCGGTTGGTATGCCGACGCGCTCATTCCCTTCACCGGAGAGAAGGGGCTGCAGCAAGCGCAATTGCGAGCGGTGCCTTTCGATCTTTCGCAGTTCACTGACCAGCCCGTCTGGATCGATATTTTCGTGCCGCGCGATGCGGCGCGGGGCCAATATAAGGGCGTCGTCACGCTGACTTCGGATCATGGCGCGGCCACAGCCTCGATAGTGCTCAACGTATGGAACTTCGAGCTTCCCGTACGTCCATCCCTGCTTTCCGCCTTCACTCTCTATAATCAAACAAGCAGCGATCCCAAAATCTTCTATGCGGATCAGAAGGAGAATCAGGAGCTTCTGCTTCGCCACAAGATAATGCCCGTAACAGTGGATGCCAAGTTCGAAAGGCAGTTCATGCAAGAGTATGGACTGGGGATGACGCTTGTCGGATATTTCCAGGAGGCCACCTACGGCAATTGCAACCAGCCGCCAGCTCCTTCTGTGCCGGAGCTCGAATCGCTAAAGGCCAAACATCAGCAGGGCTTGCCCCTCTATCTCCATCTCGCCGACGAAGTCTCGGATTGCCGGAACATTTTCCCCGTTCTCAAACAATGGGGGCAGAATGCACGGCGAGCGGGCCTACTCGCACAGTTGACGGCGATTCCCTTGCCCGAGCTCCGTGATGATGGCTCAGGATCGGGCCATTCGGTCGCCGATATCTGGGTATTGCTCCCCAAGCAGTTTATTTCCAATTCCGCTGACGTCGCTGCCGTCCTGAAAAAGGGCGACCAGGTTTGGTCCTATACGGCAATTGTTCAAGATAACTTCTCCCCAAAATGGGAGATCGACTTCCTGCCCATCAATTATCGAATTTTCGGCTTTCTGAACCAAAGCATGGGCGCGTCGGGGCTGCTCTACTGGTCCGTGAATTCCTGGGCGATCGGCCCCACAAACGATCCCTGGAACAACATGACCTATATCGAAGGTGGCAAGCCCACTCCGCCCGGTGAAGGCTGGCTAACGTATCCGGGCGCCGAGGTTGGCAGCGAGTCTCTGGTGCCCTCGATACGACTGAAATGGATCCGAAAGAGTGTGGAAGACTACGAATACGTTGAAATCCTGAAAAAACTTGGCCGCGGCGATCGGGCGCTTAGCCTGGTTAGAAGCGTTGCAACCGACTGGGCACATTGGTCGCACGATGACGACGCCGTTGAAGCCGTCCGCAATCAACTGGGAACGGAAATTGATCGCATCTCGTCGGCACAGAAAGCCTCAGGCGGTCCTCCATCTGGAAAACAACATTAACCGTTTCATGAGCCGTCACGTGCAGAACATCCCGTGCCGCGCGTACCGCTAATATGCGCTCAGGCTTAATACGCGTCAGCGAAGCCGACCCCGTCGCGGTGAAAAAGTATCTTTCCGGGCATGAAGTTGAGCCCGAAATCGCCGAGTGGAAATATTTTGATTCGAACTTCAATCGCGACCGGGAGCGGGGGGTTGTATGGGTGCGAGAGGGCCGGGTCGCCGGTTTTTTGGGCCTGATTCCATTTTGCGTGGAGAGAGGCGGAGCGTGCGCCGCCCAATGCGCCTGGTCCTGTGACTGGTCGGTGGATCCACTGGAAGCAGGCGGCATGGGATTGATGCTCGCGAAGCGAGCTCGCGACCTCTACGACGGCATTTTCAATCTCGGCGGCAACGAGAATACCCGCCGAATTTTTCCACGGCTTGCAGACCGCACGGTTCCGGACGCGGCCGTGAACTTGGTACTCCCTCTGCGGCTAGGCAGCACTTTCCCGCTTTTGCCGCCCGGACTTATCAAGAGGGCGCTCAGCCGGCAGAAACTTCTGCAGCAAATTCCGGTTCACTGGGTCCGGAACCGGAGCCGAATCGGAGTATCCATTGAACCGGGGCTCTCCCCGCGCCTCATATCCGTGTTTGGAACCGAGGCATCGCGCGATTGGCAACCGTTTTACGACATGGAGCATGTCAATTGGCAATTGGTGCGTTGCCCGGCCGTCAAGTGCTGGAGCTGCTGGATTTCTTCGGATTCTCCGCCGCGAACCGCGGCATTCATTTGGACATCTCGATCTTTCAGCGGATATTGGCGCTTGTTCTTTTGTGGCGCTATGACCGATTTAGAGAGAATCGAAGTGCTTACGGGCGCGGTAGTTTCCTTCGTGCACGACCAAAAAGGCGTCGCGCTGTTTACGATGGCGTCGCACCTCGAGACCGGCCTCATAGACTTGCTTGCTCGTCAAGGATTTCTGCGGAGGCGCGCCAAACTGCCTTTTTACGTCATGCGGGGGCGCAATCGTGAATTGCCAGTCGACGAGTTCACGAGCCTCAATTTTCTCGACTCAGACTTGGCTTATCGCTTCGAGTCGGATTTTCTTTCCAAGGGCCAATAATTTTCAATCTCGCGCATCCTACTGTCTCGGTCCCGAGGCAGAGGGCGTCCACATCGGTGCGGTGCGCCGGGTAGGCGCTGGGGCGTTTGCTAATGCCGTTATGAGGGTGCGGTCCAACTCGTCTTTGCAAGCAGGCGTACCGCATAGTTTCAGAAACTGCAGATTGGAATATCGCGGGTCCCGGTAGTCGGCTATGAACTTGCTTTCGAAAGCGCGCTTGATCTCACGGATGCCATCCTCCACTGTCCATTGGCATCCAAAACCGACCTGATTCCGAATTTTCTCGAAGGAGACGCGGTAGTTTCTGCGATCGGAATTTTCAATGTACTCTACACGGGTTTCGGGGAATTCGGCCAGCACCTTTCCGGCGAGCTGTTCCAATGTGAAATTCATGCGTGAATCGCCGAGATTATAGATCTCGCCACTCACCACATCGAGCGGAGCATCCAGCAGCTGGCAGATGCCATTGGCCACATCCTGCACGTGTATGAACGGGCGCCACTGAGTTCCGTTGAAAATGGTGATCGTGCCTTCCGAGTGGGCTTTGGCCGTCAGAAGATTCACGATCAGGTCAAATCTAGGGCGGTACGAAAGGCCGAAAACAGTCGCCAGTCTCAAGATCACGGGATGGAAATCCGCAGAGCACGACGCCAGGAGCGCTTCCTCCGAATCCACTCTTGTTTGTGCGTAGAGAGATATAGGCGTCACATTGGAGTACTCATCCATCAGGAGATCGGTGGCGCCATAGACGCTGCAACTCGACGAAAAGACCAGCCGGCAATTACCATTGCCTTTGGCCACTTCGATGAGCATGCGAGTGGCGGCATAGTTGATTTCGCGCGATGTTTGGCGGTCCACCTCGCAGGCAGGATCACCGACGATAGCGGCGAGATGAATGATCGCTTCTGTATTCCTGACCGCAGCCACCAAGTCCCGCAGTTTGCGACAGTCACCCACCATGACCTGGAGATTGGGATGACCGAGCACGTCATGCAACGAATAGTCTCCATACATGAGGCTATCCATCACGCGGACTTTGCGGCCGGCGGCAAGGAGTTTTCGCACGAGGCACGAGCCGATGTAACCTGCGCCACCGACAATCAAAACCGCTCCCGTAGGGGCGGGCCTCCGAGCGATGGGCGCAGGCCTCATCTGGAGCTTCTGCTGCACGGCACCCTTGAGCATGCGCGGAAAGGCCAAGGAGATAGCAGCCAAGCCGCAGAAGAACAGAAGATACGCCTGGGGGGATTGCTGCCGGCGGTATAGCGCAAAGTTAGCTATGGAAAAGACCAGAATACTAATGGCCACGCTACGGAACAGAGTTCCGGTTCTATTCGCCTGATACTCCGGAGAATGCGTATATAAGCCGGTCAGCAGAAAAACGGCCGGGAACACCAGCGAGAGGAAAACGAAGAAAGAGATGTAATAGTGCACTGCTTCCTCGGGCGGCATTTGTATTCGCGCCGTGACCAGGCTGGGATGAAAAACACAGATCGCTAAGGCGGCGATCATACAGATGTGAATACCGGTAAGGTCCGCGAGAACCCTGACCGCTACATGAGAGAGCTTGAAATCCTCTGAGGGCATCACTAGTTAAATCCCGTCCTTTTAGGAAGCCTTCCGGGAGCGCGCTAAGCGAACAATGCGCTCGAACGTATCCGCAATGATGCAGATGGTTTCGTCCGGCAGTGACTCGTAGATCGGCAGACTGAGAACATTGTTGGCAACGTGTTCCGTTTGTGCCAGATCAGTCGCGCCGAATTCGTGGAAGATGGAATAAAGGTACTGCTGATGGAGTGGCGGGTAAAAGTATTTTTTCGTCTCGATGTTTTCTGTTCGCAGGGATTCTGCCAAGCGATCGCGGGTCAGGCCTACAATTTCTGGAACGACAAGAACCGAATAGTCTTTATACGTGTGGGTATTGCCGGGATCAACCTTCTGAAAACGGATTCCTGGTATGCGCGAAAGTTTTTCCGTATACATTTGAGCAATTTGGCTGCGCCGCTGGACTTTAGCCTTTACCAGAGGAAGTCCAGCCAATGCCATGGCGGCATTGAATTCCGTCATGCGGGCATTTAAACCGAGCCACTTGGGGTTATAGGCGCCCACATCGCCATAGTTGCGCATGGCGCGCACGGCTGCCGCAAGCTTGGCGTCATTTGTGGTAACGAGCCCTCCTTCGCCGGCCACAAGCAGCTTGGTGGGAGACAAAGAAAAGACTTCGGCATCTCCGAACGACCCAGTTGGAACGCCGCGATAGTGGGTGCCAAACGCGTGTGCGGCATCGAAAACGAGCTTCAGATTGTGGCGACGCGCGATTGCTTCAAGCTCGGCAACGTCGCACGGGTTCCCATACATGTGTACAGCAAGAATTGCTGAGGTATCGGCGGTGATCTTCCGTTCCACCTCGGCAGGATTGACGTTCCAGGTATGCGGGTCACAATCGGCGAAGACCGGTTTAAGACCGTTCCACAATACGGAGTGACCGGTGGCAAAGAACGTAAAACTTGGCAGTATGACCTCGCCCTTGAGTCCAAGCGCTCGCAGTACCATCAGCAGCCCGCTCGTGCAGCTCGACACCGCGACGCAATGTTTCACGCTTAGCCTTTCGGCCACGGCCGCTTCGAGACGGCGAAACCAATCCGGCATTGGTGAGGACACCATTGCGATAAGCGGGCTGATATTCGGCAAAAACGTGGCTGAGCTCCGGTAAGCTCGGCCGCATGAAGGGAAACGGCTCATTGAATCCGGTAGTAGCGGGTATCACCTTCAAAGCATGCGACCTCGAGTTCATTGTTAAGGACATAGAGAATCCTCTTGTGGATACGGCTGGAGTTAGAGCTAGTTCAAGCAGCTGCAGGAACTGGAACCGCCAACAAGACTTTCAACAGGATGCGATTTGCAAAGGAAAATCAGGTTAGGCCGAGGCGCGCTCTTCGAGCTTATATCGTTTCACTCTTCCGTAGGGTTTGAGTTCCCTTGGAATCCAATCCTCGAAGATCAATTTACACATGGTATAGAGGAGGATTTTTAGATCAGTACTAAGGGAACGGTTCCTAACATACTGGAGCTGCAAGGCAAGCTTGGTCGGCCGGATGAGTTCCTCGTATGTTTTCTCAGGATCGCGGCTGCCTTCGAGTACGGCCGCTTCATTGGAATTCCAAATCGATGCCCAGTCCGTGATTCCTGGAAGCGCGGTGAGGATCTGCCGTTCCTCGGGAGAATATAGATCCACATATTTCTGGACTTCCGGCCGAGGACCCACAAGACTCATTTCTCCCTTGATCACATTCAATAATTGCGGCAATTCGTCAAGTTTGAACCGCCGCAAGAGCCTACCTACTCGCGTCAATCGGGGATCGTCCGCAGCCGTCGCCGAACCTCCGAGCGATTCAGCGTTCAGGACCATGGTCCTGAACTTCAGGATGAGAAAAGGTCTACCGTGCAGCCCAATCCGTTTGCCGCGATACAGGACGGGGCCTGGCGAAGTCAGCTTGGCGATCAGGGCGATAGCCATCAGCAACGGAAGGATAAGTAGTAGAGCAGTCGCCGATAGCATCAGGTCCAATAATCTCTTGGATAAATGGTTTTCGCGCGCTCATTCTTGGCCCAATCCTACGATCTTCCTTGAGAGCGCAATTGAGCCGGCAATGCAGATCCGGGGATCCCATGCAGCCGTTCCTTTGATCCTTGGGGCGCGTGGCTGGCAGCACTCAGACCTGGCGATGCGGCACGCAGCAGGTCGCGGTATACGGCCATGAATTGAGCTATGACGAGTTCTTGCGAAAACTCCTGCACCGCGATCTGCCTGTTATTTTTGCCCATGGCAATTCTTATCTCTGGGTGCTCAATCAAAAAACGCAACGCGCTGGCCAGCGAAGAGGTATCGCGCGAGGGCACCACGATGCCATTCTCACCCGGCCGGACCAGTTCTCGGCACCCGGGAGCGTCCGTGGTAACGACTGGCCGTCCAGAGGCCGCGGCTTCGATCAGGATGCGAGGAATTCCCTCCCGGTATGAGGGAAGGCAAACGATGTGCGACTTGGCCAGCACGGCAGGCATGTTCGCGCCCTCTTGGAGCCCCCACCACTCCACGTCGCCGGACTCATCCCAAACTTCCAGTTGTGCCTGGGGGATTGCGGCGGGATTGTCAGGATCAGGTTCCCCAACTAGGGCGAACCGGGCCTGCACGCCTTCGCTCTTCAAGATTCTCGCCGCCTCCACGTACTGGGCGACGCCTTTATCCCAGAGCATGCGCGAGGCAAGGATCACGACGGGAACGCCCTCGGGTTCCTGCGAAGGACAGAAAACCGAGAGGTTCACTCCGGAACCTTTGATCACCGCCGCCTGTTCGCCGCTTACGATTCCTTTGCGGATAAATACGGCTCGATCGTCAGGGTTTTGAAAAATGACGCGAAGATTCCAGTGGCGGAAAGCACGCCGGCATCCCATCTCCACCCACTTGCGCAAGGGGGCCGTCTTCTCGGACTCATCCGTGAATAAGAACCCTAAGCCAGTAAGCGTATTCACGACAGCCGGAACCCCGGCTAAGCTGGCGGCAAGGCTTCCGTACATCACGGGCTTCAGGCGCAGGTGGTGAACCAAACTGGGGCGAAGTTTTCGATAAAGGCGCAACAATGCAAAGACACTAGCTGGCTCTTTCCACATGCTGGTGCCTTTGCGGCTCATGGGAATGGAATGATAGGCGAAGCCTTCCTTTGCTGAGTCGAAATGTGCACGGCCTGGCGGCGCGGCAACGTGAATTTCCAGGCCGAGGTCGCGAGCGGCTTGGACCAGTTGCATGCGGTCGCGGCGAAATGCGTCAACGCTGTTGTCGACAAAAACGATTCGAGGCTGGGTCTTCATCTCACGGTCTCCGCACGATCGAGTTCTGGTGAGTGATCGATCCGACGCCGGACGGACGCGTTGATATCCATGGGTGTGTTGTAAGTAACTCTTTTCACGACGGTTGACTCGGTATGGAGGCTTCTGGTTTGGTAAGAGAGATGGGCTGATCGCGACAGACTTGGTTCGCGACATTGCGGTACAAAGATTGATAACGCTGAGCAAATTGCGTCACGCTAAACTGCGTGACCACACGCTGCCGGGCGGCCTGGCCTAAAATCTGGCGAGCTTCGGGACCCGCGTCAATCAGGTCTCGCCAAGCTGCCGCCATTAATTCAGGCTTCCGTGGCGGCACGACGCTGCCCGTTTCGCTTACGATGTTTGGAGAATCGCCCACTTGAGTAACCACGCAGGGAATGCCGCAGGCCATAGCTTCTCCAACGGCCAGCGGAAACGCCTCGCTTGAGGAGGAATTCGCCGCTATATCCAATGCGGAATAAAATGCCGTCATATCACGCTGTACGCCTATGAGGTGACAATGGCCCTCGAGGCCATTAGCAATTTCCGCCGCGAGCTTGGAGCTATCAGCCTGAATGCCTTCGCCGCAAAGGACAAAGTGAATATTCGGGCGCTCCTTGCGCAGCAGGCGAGCGGCGGCGAAGAATGTTCCATGATCCTTATGCCGATGCAGCCTGCCCGCCATTCCGATCAACAGTACTTCCGGCCCCAATCCGAGACGAGACCTCAGGGCCAGTCGTGCTTCAGGGTGAGGCCGGAAAAGATCGCTATCAATTCCGTTGTGAATCACTTCCATCTTTGAGGAGTCATAACCCAATTGGATATGGGCTAATTCGGAGGAATTGGCGCAGCAGATAATGCGAGCTGGCAATTGTTTGGAGAACCAAGCGCAGGCGCGTACGGTCCAAAGGGTAAAAAGCTTCGTATCTTGCGAATCGACCTTGGAGTGATGGATCCCCCATATTACGGGGACACCGGCGGCTTGAGCAGCCAAGCCACCCAGCAGATTGGAATGGTACATCCAGGTGTGTACGATTTGCGGCCGCGATCGCCGCAAAATCTTGGCAATGCGGCGGATGGCCAGCGGATTGGGCACGCTGCGCATCATTGCGAGGGCACGAACGGGAACGCCCAGCGATTCGATTTTTGCGGCCGTCGCACCCCGGTCCGTGAGAGATATAACCTCGCTCTGATACTCTTGGCGATCCAATGCAGCGAGCAGGTGATATAACGCAGTTTCCGCGCCGGCCGCGGCCAGCCCGGTAATAATATGTGTGATTTTCATGCGGGCACCGATTCGTTACGAGTTGCAGGTGGGACGATCCTTTCGTTTTCGGTTGGACGAAGCCTAGACTCTTCACGAACCATATCGGCGACCGCACTCATGGAGAGGGAACGCATCCCATAGCGCTCTCGAGCAGAGGCAAATGCCTTAAGAATTGCCTCGAGAAAGCCGAGATTCTCTTCCAAGTGGATGCCGAAGTTGTGTGGGTGAAACCAAAGGTGGAAGACGGCGTCCTCGAGCGCGGCGAGCTTGAGCTGATCTATGGTTCGGCTAAGGCGCCTTTCCTCGAATCCTTGTAAAGCCGGACGGTATGGCCACAGAAACCGGCTGGCACGCACATTGCACAAGCCATTGGGTTCGAGGATTTCGTCCCAACGGACGATCCTGTTTCCTGAAATATCGACGTAGGTATCTCCAATACGTGCCACTCGCAGGGCGACTGTCCTTTCCTGGCGAGTGATGCCCCGATGCATCCAGCCGTGTTCTGATCCGCGGTAACAGACAATGCCTGCGTTCAGTGCGATTGGGAAATAGTTAGGGTTGACCTGATTTCTTGGGAAAACAATGGAATGAAAGTGAATCCCCCGGCCAGCCGCGATGGCGATGGCACTGTCGAGATCAGCCTTAAAACTTTCCGCCGTTTGCCCGAGCTCGCAGCAGTAATGGTGCGAGAATGAATGCGTCGCTACTTCCTGCCGGGGACAGCGCCTGATCTGTTCGATCAGGCTGGGCGCGAAATGTAGTGGGTCATCTCTCTCTCCCTGGCCGATGGGTTCCGTATAAGGATCAAAGGTCTTGTCGTAGTAGCGCGGGAGAACCGCCGGCTCAAACTTCCTCCGCTGCTCGCGCGACTCAGCGAACAGAAACCCAACGATTGCCCATGTAGCGGAAATCTCATACCGTTTGAACATTTCCAGCAAACGCGGAATGGCCTCGCGCGCGCCGAGTAGATTTTGACGGTAAGGTCCGTTAATCGGCTCGTGATCGCGAACGCCCCAATGGAGTTCGAAATCGAGCGACAAAACGAAAGCGCCGTAGCCAGGCCCGGCGAGCCTAAATTTCGCCAAAGATTCCATGACTCGTTGTTGGTTTCGGGGCGATGCGAAACTTTCCTGTTACTGATCGTCCTCTCCTCCGAGGGAAGAGGATGGAACTGCGGGAGCAGGCACTGCCGGCGAATACCCGCGCGTGCGACGGAAGTTATCGCGTATCGGGCGGCCGATCCGAATCCCAAACTCCAGCAAGCTACCGGCACCTTTGTCCAGCCAAGTACGGGGGCGCTCTCGAAAGGATTTAACGACATCACCAACCGTAGTGAAGCAGCGTCGATGTTTGCGCAAATCTTGCCGAAATTGCTCGGTCTCGGCGACGGTCCACTGGTTGAAATGGCAACAGATGGTCCACACACCAAAAGGCAACTTGCGGAATTTGCCGAACTGCTGGGGGATCCATGTGATCCCATCTGAATCTTGGTAGGGACGGAGCGCGTACCCGTCGCTGATAACCCCAACGCCGAGCTTTGAAAGGATCGATACCGTAGTCGCGTCAAAAGAGTGTGCCGGCGCGACCCATACTTCCGGCGAAACTCCCTGCTCGCGAAAGATGCGCATGGCATTGCGCAGCTTGATCTCCTGAATTTCGTGAAGCAAACCGGCAAACTCGCTGCGCGGCATCGTTCCATACCTGCCGGCTACATTCGTAACGTAGCGGTGCTGATATCCGTGCAGGCCGATGGTCCAGCCGCGCCCCTGCCAGGAACGCACGCTCTTCCAGAAGTCGTCGACTCCCGGCTCGCTAACCATCAGCTCCTTGTCGCGATTATCCGGAACGACGGCCAAAATGGGCTTAACGTCCAGTTCGCACAGATCGCGTTCCAGAAGTTGCCAGATTTGCCAGTTCATGGTCGGACAGATATCGTCGAACCTTAGGATAAATCGTGTTTTCATGAGCAGTCTCGCCAAATATGTCGCGTCTTCACAGGATCGATAGGATCTCAGCCGCCTCGAGCGTCACTGCAGCGCCTGTCTTGGTCTGCAGTTTAGGCCGAAATGTTGGAAGACGAAGTTTGCAGATCCGTCTGGCATTGGATGGCGGAGTGCCACCGCCAAGCAGTTCCAACAATATTCTCCAGCGTAGAGTAACGAGGTTCCCACTGGAGAAATTGGTGCGCGCGCTCCGGACCGGCGACGAGGATGGGGGGGTCGCCAGCGCGGCGGGGCGCAAATGCTGTTGGAACGGAGCAACCGCCGATGGTTTCAACGGCACGAATCACTTCCAGCACCGACGCTCCACGCCCGGTCCCAAGGTTCAGTGCCCGGCTCTCTCCGTCGCGCTCGAGATATTGCAGGGCCTTAACGTGCGCAGAAGCGAGATCGGAGACATGAATGTAATCTCGAATAGCAGTGCCGTCGGGAGTGGGATAATCCGTGCCGAAGATTTGTAGCCGCTCGCGCTGCCCTATCGCCGCGCCGATGGCTAATGGAATCAGGTGAGTTTCATGTTCGTGTTCTTCGCCAAGGTCACCCTCTGGATCGGCGCCTGACGCATTGAAATAGCGAAGAGCGAGCCAACGAAGCTGACCGGCGAGCCCCATCCAGCCGAGCACCCGTTCGACTGCCAGCTTCGAATCGCCGTACGGATTGATCGGTTTCTGCGCCTGATCTTCGGTGATGAGCGCGTGATCCGGCAATCCATATGTCGCACAGGTCGAGGAGAACACAATGTTTTTGACTCGCTCTTCACTCATGGCATCGAGCAAACTGAGTGTTGCCCCAACATTATTTTGAAAATAGCGCAGGGGCTTGGTCGCCGACTCGCCCACTAAAGCGCTGCCCGCAAAGTGGACCACAGCTTCGATGCTGTAGTCGTTCAAAACCCTTCGAACCGTGCCCGTATCGGAAATATCTGCCCGGACAAGTGGCCCCCATTTCACATTATGGGCATGCCCCGTTGAGAGATTGTCGATGACGATAGGCTGAAAACCGCGGCAAGCCAGGGCCTTAGCGGTATGGCTGCCGATGTAGCCTGCGCCGCCAGTGACGAGAACGTTCATCGAATTTCAACTCCGATGTTCTCGCTTGGGGTGGACTTGCCACCGAGGCGGAATTGGCGCCAGGTTCCCGACGGATGTGGTACTTCGCTGTAGAGCTCTTCGTAAGCCCTAACCATTGCCGACACATCAAACTTTTCCTTCGCGCGGGTGGAAGCAGCGGCACCCATCGCCCGCCGCAGGCCCGCATTGTTCAATAGGACCATCATCGCTTCGGATAGTTGCTCAGCGCGGCCTGGTTCGACGATGAAGCCCTCCTTGCCGTCTTGCAATAGCTCCGGCACGCCGCCCACAGCCGTGCTTACGATCGGTAATCCCGCGGCCATTGCTTCGATCACGGAAAGAGGATTGCCTTCCCAATCCGAGCTAAGTGTAAAAATGTCTGAAGCCCCCAGAACGTCCGGGATGTCCTTCCGCAACCCGAGGAAATGAACGCGGCTGGTTAGGCCCAGATCATTCACCTGCCGCTGCAATCCGGCGCGAAGGATACCCTCGCCTGCAAGCACGAGGTGCGCCTTGGCATCCGAGGCCGGCCCCTTGGCGAATGCATTGAGAAGCAGCGCATGATTCTTCTGCGGCGCGAATCGTGCCACGCACAAGAAGAGGACGTCATCGTCCGAGAACCCTTGCTTGGCGCGCCATATGGCTCGCGGAGTTTGTGGCGACGCGTACAGGCTTGTCGGAATGCAGTTCCAGACTACGCGGCAGCCGCCGATTCCGTACAAGCGCTCAAGACTCACGGCCACTTCCCGCGCAACAGCGACAGGAATCACGCCGCGCTTGTAGGCCAGGCGTTGCAGCCAGCGGGCGCGCGGTTCGATCTCCTGTTCCGCCATGTTATTGACAGTGTGCACCATCAGACGAGGTTTGAAGTACACGAGCGAAGGTAAGGCGTATCTCATAACATGCACGTGCGTGTGCACGATGTCTGGCCGAAATTCATTGAAGACGCGATGCAAGCGACCGTAGGTCCGCCACCCGAATCCGGGTCCTTTGCCGAGGAACCAGGTTTTGATCCCGGCAGCCTCAAGCTTATGCTCCAAGTCCGAGCCGTAACGGCCGCTGTACGCGACGACGGCTGGTTCGAAGCGTTGGCGGTTCAGGCCCAGGACGATATGAACGGCCATTCGTTCGGCTCCGCCGGCGCCGCCGAGATTGGCGAGAACATGAAGGACGCGCTGTCTCATAAGCTTCCTTGGATTCTGTAGCTCTCTGCGGGCAGCGAGGAACTCCGCGGATTAACCCCCACATGCAGGCCCCGCCTGTTTTGTGGGCTAGAGGCGCGTACTTCAGACGCGACTTTTGTGGATGTTGCGACAATGAGCAAACCGAAAATAACCCAGGTCGGTTTTCGGGTTTCCCATGTCAGATCGCATGCGCCGATAGCCCACGTGAGCAGGAGAAACAACCAGAATACACGGTCGAGCTGGGGAAGCTTCCAAGCCGAAAGGACAAGTGTAAGAAGCAGCGCTAAAAACAGAGCAAAACCAATTGCGCCCTCCTCCACTAAAACCGAGAAGAAAGTGTTGTGTGCTACCAGGCGGCCGACCGCCACTCCCGACTCATTAGTGCCGCTATTCGACGCCAAACCGAGAGCGTGTTCAACCGTCGGTGCATAGGCCGCTGCTCCGACGCCCTGGAAGGGAGCCTGTCCGAACACCTGCCACCCGATCTGCCAGATCAAGGTCCTTTCGTTCAGCGTACCCGAGCTGATCTCGCTTCCAATCGTGGAAAGCCGCGACCAGGAGCTTGCCGGCATAAAAAGCCAGGATCCAATTCCGGCCAGCGCGATGAATATCAGCACGGCAAGGTTTCGGCCCAATTTAACCTTTGGAAACAAAAATGGGAACATTAGGGCTGCAGGTACACAAGCGACGAGCGCGCCGCGCGCCGCTGTCAGGATAATTGCGCAGAACGCCAGCACGATTGCAGAACCATCCAGCCACACCAGTATTTTCTTGCGCTCCCGCACTGCCAAATAAAGGGCGATAGGAATGGACAGGGCCTCAATAAAGGCCAAATCACCGGGGTTAAAATTGAACCCCGTATAGCGGTCGCCGTAGACGCTTGTGGTCGTGAAAAAGCTCTCCAGGGTAGCCACGGACGAAATCATGGCGCCCAGCATGTAGGCTCGCAGAAGGAGTATTTGCCGTTCGCTCGTTTGCGCGAATTCCCAAATGAGCCAAAGCATCGTGAATATCTGAACAAACGTGAAGACCGCGGTCACGGTCTCAGAAGGAGCGAAGCTCCAGAAATAAGTGAGGCCGGCCCACACCGTAAAGAAGAGCACGATCAGGTGTTGCATGGAGAGCGTTCGCAAAGTTCCGGACTCCAGGATGGCCAGCAGGGCCATCCCGAAAGCAGGAATTCCAACCGCCCGGCTGAGCGTGCCAAACCCCGGTATTACGACGGCGTTCTCGAAGGGAATAACGAAAATCAAGATCCAGAGAAAGAAGAAAGCAGCCTTTCGGAATATTCCTTCCCTATGAGACCGCAGCGCGCTGGCACTGCGCGCACTGCGGCCAATGACAGACTGAGCCGGAAAGGCTGACTGAAGCGAATAGAAACAGCTCTGCGCCAGAGCCTCAGCCGGAGGCTTCATGAAGTGCTTTTCACGCAAGGGTAGCCGCCTCTCTCCGGACCTCCGGGATTTTGATCAAGCCATGTGCGAGAACCCCGATGCTTGCGAGCAGTTGAATCAGCACTCCGGCCAGGCTGGCCAGAATCGCGCCCTCCAAGCCCATGCGCGGCACAAGCCAGTAGCTGCCGGCTGTAATCACCAATACGCCGAGGGCGAAGAGCGGAATTTGGTGTACGAAAAGCCGTGCCGAGGTCATGGCGTACCCCATAAACTGACCCAAGTATCCTATCCAGGCTACGAGCATGAACCACACAAGTAGACGCGATTCCGTCGCATATTCGGGCCGATAAATGATCGCAAGAAGCTTGGCTCCTGCGATCCAAGCTACGAAAATCCCGCCGAATCCGAGCACCGTGCCAATGCAAAGCAACTTCAGCATCAGGGCAGCGAAGGCCCGCCGCCGGCCTTCGGCATAAAGCTTGGCCAAACGCACGAAGACGGCCTGGGCCAGCGCGCCAACAAACAGGTTGCCAGCGGACATCAAGAACGCCACCGCGGAGTAGATGCCCAGCTCACGGCTTCCCAGTTTCCACTGAATGAAATAACGCGGGACATTAACGTTCAGATTGACCAACATCGCTACAATTCCCAAGGGCAAAGCAAGCCACAAAAGGCGGCCCATTTGGCGTAGCTCCCATCGAGGCCGAAGAATTTCCTTCAGGTGTTCGAAGGCGATCCGTGATTCGAGCGAATTCAACTCGAGAGGCTCGGAAGATTGGGTTCGAACACGCAGGTCATAGCCCAGAAGGACCGCGGCTCGCACCAGAACCAGCGCCGCCACTCCCCAGCTCAAGCTCCCGGTAAAATACACGCCCAGGCCCAGGGCCACGAGTGAGAGCGGCGCGCGGAGAATTTGCGATTTGGCGATCCGATCCATTCGATCGATGTATTGCAGGCGAGCATAGTAGACGTCGCTGATACTCTCGATCGCTAGCGACAATCCAATGACGAACGTAAGAAGAGTCATTAAGGGTCCGCTATGCAGGATCAATGGGATCGCCAGTATGACGAGCATGGCGAGCCCAGCCGAACAAAGGCGGAAGCCTACGTACTCTCCGAACTTATAAGTTTCCTTCACATCCGAGGCGATGACGGCCCTGATTGACAGGCCTGTCAAGCTGATCACGGGCATAGCGATTGCCATACCCAGTGCGTACTGGCCAACAATCGCCGGGGAGGAGAGTTTCGCCAGGGCAACCAGCGCGCCCCACTGACACGCCGAATAAATCGCGTTTCCGAGGAACGTCCAGCTGAAATTAGCGCGTAGCGAAAGGCCACGAGAGATTGAAGGTGCGGCCAAAACGACAGTGGGTGAACAGGTTTCCGCCATCTTTAAATAGTTTTATGCTCGCAGATTAGACAGCTGAGAAAATGAAACTGGTCATATCTTCAGCTTACTGGCTTGTCTGAACAAGGCGTCCGCAGGACTCACTTTCTTGTACAAACCCGAACCAAAGGGCCGCATGGTGAGATAAAGCTTTTTCGTCCAAGCAGGGGCGTATCGTTTATAAAAGGGCGGCCTGTAGCTCCGCTCTTGCGTAGGATCTGATACTGTTGCTGACCGTCTCCACGCGGCAGCATAGTCGCTTTGCTGGGGTGCCTGCGCAAAAATGGGGACGGACGCTATTCTCTTCGCCCAAACAATGAGATAAACCGGATGCCGGTTCTTCAAAACTACGCGGGAGCGAACGCCCTCCGGATCTGGGACCTCATACCATACCGCCGATTTCCAAGGATATTCATATAGAAAGACTTTCATGATCTCGAAACCGTTGGTCCTGGTGAAAGCTCTGAAGAACAGCTCAGGGCTGAACTGGTAGAATCCATGGCCCATCAGATTATTGGCTGGCGTAACGGCTATAAAGTGCCCACCGATGCTGAGTGCCTGCATGCAGCTTTTGAGAGCCACGGGATAGTGGAACACGTGCTCGATTGAGCCCCCGTCGAATACAAAAGTAAATCTTTCGGAAAGCTCTTTCGGCAAAGGCTCATTCATGTCGTGCTGTATCGAAGCACCTTCGAAAGTTGAAATATCGAGTGAATCAACTTTACGTGCGCCGAGGAATCGAAACAGAGGCTCGCAGTAGCCGGATGCATCCGTGAATATCTTTTTCGCCGCCTCGGAGCTGACGTCGATGCCATGGCGCGACAAAAGAGATGTCAGTTCGCTCTTTTTAATGTGCAGCTCTTGCCTTCCAATAGTGAGAACGTGATCGAAAGAAGCTCCAGCCTCGAGCCCTTCTAGCAGAATGCGTACGCTTGCTTTGTCGATGCCCATTACGCCACCCTTACGTCAGACGCGCCATTGGAGTGTATGACACTTACACCGCGTTGTATTTGTATGCGTCGCTGTACGCGGCGGCGTAGGGCGACCGGAAGTTCTTCAGGTCCCAACTGTTGAGAATGGTTCCGAGCACGCACGTACCGTCTTCGTGAAAGCGCTGACGAGCCAGCATTGCGGCGTCGCGCTTCGTTTGCCCCGAACGGAGAACCAAGATCACACCATCGGAATGGCGGCCCAGAACTCGAGCGTCCGCGAAATGCAGCATTGGCGGCGCATCGATCAGCACGAGGTCGAACTCCTTGGCTACCCGCTGCAGGAATTCCGTGAGACGCGGAGAATAGAGCAGGCTGGAAAGGCCGTCCGTTGTCGGACCGCTGGGCACAACATAGAGGCCCGGGATTTTGGTCTGACGAACCAGTTGATCGACAGGAATGTCTTCCAGGGGCGTCGTGATTCTCAGAATATCGGTGAGGCCAAAGCTATTGGGAATTTCGAACAGGCGGTGCAGGCGCGGGCGGCGCAAATCAGCATCGACTAACAGCACCCGCCTTCCTATTTCAGCCGTAGCCATCCCCAGATTGCTGGTGACGGTAGTCTTGCCAGCGCCGGCGTCGGGGCTCGTGAGGACCAGAACGCGCGGGCCTTCCACATTCATACTCGGCAGAAGTATCGATGTTAACGTCGCGCGGTACGCTTCGGCCAAAGTGGCATGCTCACGCGAGGCTCCATTCTGGCTGGAACCCGTGATTTGGAGCGGCACTTTAGTGGATGCCGGTAGCCAGGCCAAACGTCGTGAGGCCAGCTTCGCCGCCGGAATGACTCCCAACTCCGGAAGCCTGAGGTACGTCTGCGAAATGCCGGGAGATTCGATGTTTCGGTTAAAGCGGTCGCGCACCAACACGAATCCGACGCCGGCAAAAAGGCCGGTCAGGAGGCCCAGTGCCGTGTTCAACTGGAAGTTCGGCTGGTAGGGTAGGACTGGCGGTTTCGCCTGATCGACCACCACGATGTTGCTGGAACGCATGGCCGCGGCCAGGCCAGCCTGTTTGATTCGTAGCAAAAGCGCGTCGTAAAGTTCGCGGTTGGTATCGACGTCGTGTTGAAGATTGTCATACTGAATTGACTTGCCGGCCATGTCGGAGACAGTCTTGACCTGCTCGGTGTAGGCCGCGGCAAGCATGTTTTCCCGCGCCAGGGCCGCTTCGTAGTCGTCCTTGCTGCGCCGCAGGATGCCGGCGCGTTCGGCGTCTATGCCCTGTTGCAAATCGGCAATTTGCGCTTGCACCTGACGCACTTTGTAATGTTCCGGAGTATATGTGGCTGAAAGATTGGCAAGCTGGCTCTTGAGATCCGCCATCTTCACCAGATAGTTCTGCAAAGCCGGATTGTTCAACGTGGGTGAGAGCGTTTCGATCGGCGTATTCGTCAGGGTTTCATATGCCGCCTGCTTTTCGGTTCGATCCGCCTGCGCTTTCGAAAGCTCTTCTTGCAGTTGCTTCAGCTTATCTTCGGACACGTTCTGCTTGTCCGACGTAAGAATAATCCCTGTGGACTGCGCATAGTTGCGGAGCTGGTTCTCAGAGTTGTCCAGGCTCTGCTTGAGTTCTTTTAAATGACCGGTGAGCCACTCGGCGGTGTTCTGGGTGGAGTTCCAGCGAATTTCCCTGCTCTGAGCGATGAACGTTTGAACCAGCGTGCTCGCGATGGACGCAGCGAGCCGCGGGTCGGAATCGATGTAGAAAATCTCAGCCGTCTGCGAGTCTCCCCACGCCTGGACGGTAAGATTTTTTTGCAGCTTATCGATCTCCTGCTCCCTTGCGAGATCAGCATTGGGCTCGGAATTCTTATCGGTCCACGCAGACCAGAAATGTTTATGCGGATTGGTCTGCTTCATCAGGCCCAGCTTATCAATCACCAACTCGAGCATCTCGCGGCTCTGGAGAATCTTGACCTGGGTCTGGAAATAGGATTGTGGCGGAGGAACCTGTGCCGTCGGGTCCGAGTCCTTCAGATTTTGAAAGTTTTCGTTGAGATCTTCCACTACCAGACTCGTGTGGGCGCGATACATCGGGGTCTGCAGAAAACTCAGCACGAGCGCGCCCGCAGCGCCCACGATGACGAAGGCCGCAATGGCGAGCTTATAGCGGCAAATTTTCTCCCAATACTCCAACAAGCTGAAGCTTGGGTTATCGTCTATGGGTTCGGCCGGAACCCATTGGGCTGGCGGAACGGGGCTCGCGGGAATGATCTGGCTCGTCGCCGATAGTAATGGAACAACTTTCGCTGGGCTCTTATCTGCATCAGACGAATTCATTGCGCGCATCCTCTTATCTTTGAATTTTGTAGCCCAAGTATCCGGATTCGTTCGCTACTAGAAACGCCAGATGGCGATCCCGCTGGCTGTTTGGATAACCGCTTCCACGGTCTTAAGTCCCGCCTTCTTGCTCATACTGCCGGGTACGAACAAAATATCGCCCCCATCGAGCGGAACGTCTTCGGCCTTACCGGCGAGGATGCGTTTCACGTCGATTCGTGTTTCGGTGCGCTGCGATGCGTCTGCAGGATGGTGGATAATACGGGAATGCTTCGCGTCGGAAGTTCCGTCGATTCCCTCCGCTAAGGCGACTGCCTGCAACACAGTCATATCCTTGTGTTCTCCAAGCAGGAAACCGCCGGCCTTATGAACATCGCCTACCACATATACGGTGTCGGACACGGGGACGGTAACCACGTCATTCGGCATCATCAGGATATTCAGCCGAGGATTCTTCTCCAGCAGCAACTCCTGAATGCTGATTTCGGCCACACTGTAATCGCCTGACGGATCCGTTTTCGCGTTGGGCAGCGGCAAAGGCCCCCACTGGATCTCTCGCGCGACACTCAGCGTATTTCCGGCATCGCTTCGGAATCCGCCCACCATGGAGATCAATTGCATGAGGTTTTTCTTTCCTTGTAGCTGTTGAGCGCCAGGCTGCTGGACGGCGCCCACGACAGAGACGGGCTGGCTATGAAACTCCGTCACGCTCGCCACGAGCTGCGGATCACGTACGTATTTCGCGGCGGCGTGATTCAGTTGAGTTTCGAAGTCGCTGATGGTCATTCCCCCGGCCTTGACTCTGCCAAGCATGGGCAAACTGACGTATCCACCCGGATCGATGCGGTAGGGCTTGCCGACAATCTCGTCCATTTCGGGGCCTTGGATGGTGATTTGATCGTCCGGTCCTAAAAGATAGGTAGAAGGCTTGATATCGGTTGCGCCGCTCTGAGTCGGAGCAGCGCCTTGAGGCCCAATAGAAACGGGCGCGGAAGAAATGGGCTGAACCGGCATAGGCCTTTGCTGAGCACCCAAATGGATCATGGGCAAGAGAACTAAAGTGACCGTAAGTCCAAACTGTGTAGCTCTTGTCTTCTGCATTTTTGTCACCACCATAATCTCCAGCTTGCTTGTCTCGACCTTTTGAACTTTCATGCCACGAGGGCGGAACCGGGGCTTTCCAGACTGCGTACCCAATCAGGATCGATTTGAACGGAAACGGATCTTTGCAGCAGGGTCACGTTTACATAAATGCGATCTTGGTCGGCGATCTTGGCAACGATTCCATTCAGGCCCCGTAATGGTCCGCGCTCCAGGCGAACCTTCTGTCCTATTGCAATGGAGGGCCACGGCAAGGCAGGGAGGCCGGAGCGCATTATGGATTGTATTGCGAGGATTTCTCGCTCATCGATGGGTTCAGGCGTCTTGCCTTTCCCCACCAAGTAGAGAAATCCGGGAGTCGTCAATAGCGGCAAGCGCCGGTTCAAGTCCAGCCGGCAAAACAGATACCCGGGGAACAGAGGGACGTCAACCATCTTCACTCTGTCCGACCAGTATCGCTTCGACCGGTAGGTGGGCACGAACTCCTCGATTCCTTTGCCGCGCAGCATTCTCGACACCGGCTTTTCATAGTTTGACTTCACCCGGACGGCAAACCACGGAAGATGCGAATTAAGGCTCACCGCGTTCCGTTCTTCACTTCCGAGCACCCGATTCAGGTCCATGGACAGGCTACCGCCCTTTGACTCACAGATTTGACTTCTTGAAATCGGTTCCCCAAGAAAGCCACAAAATCTCGGAGAGGCACGAATCGATCCGTGCACTCACTCGCGGTGGTACGTCTCACCACCGGATCGCGAAGGCTCCGGCATCAGGTGCGTTCACGCCTTCGCTTCACATTGATCGTGCTATGCCACTCTAAAACGCTGCTCCGCACTGGTCTTCTTCCCTTCGAACCCGATCGCCTCGCGGATCACAATGCTTTGGTTGATTGCGGCAAACCCACAAGCCTGCCCCATCAGCTCGCAATCGACTCGGGCCACCTGCCCCTTGGCGTGAATCTCCGCTGTGTGAATCTTGTATCCGAGTTCAGGAAGAAAGATATTCATCTCGAGCAATGTGCCGACCGGCGGCGCCGTGTTGGTCTTCACATAAACTCCGCGGCTGCCAATGTTCCGGCTCCAGCCTTCGCCGCTCTGCAAGCGCCCTTGTGCATCGCGCCAGGAGAACAACACAGCAAGCCGCAAGCGAAACCGCTTGCCTTTACGCCGTTCCCCCGCGTGTTCCGGTTCTCTCATCTTGATTCGCTTAATACTGCGTCCCGGTTTGCATGATCCGCCGACAGCCGCAACTCTACGCCGCCACGCAAATCTGTAAAGATGACGATAGTGGACTGCGACAAAGGACCTCTCTGTTTTGCTTTTGCAAATCTTTTGTGGACGGGACGGTTTCCTCTCGCTTTCAGGTACGCAAGTCTCTAGTGCAAAATTCTTCATCAGGGGTTCTCTCGCGCTTTCTAACGGGAGCATCGCGCCATGCTCGGGGAAAGCCTTCATCTCTGGCCTCGCGCTTATCTCTAGTTGTTGGCGATTGACGTTTTCGCGCAGACCCGAACTGCGGTCGCGTTGTTCAAAGGAGGCGGAGGCAAGGTGCCACGATCCACGCAGGGGGGAAGTCTTGGGACTGAAAATGGCCCGGGCTCAAAGCGGGAGCCCTATTCTAGGGGAGTCCTTATGTAAAATTACTAGCAAAGCCTTAGAGAATATTCCCCCCAAGTAGCTCAGGTGAACACGTTATTGTCCGAACGCTCCTTCTCCTTACAATGGACCCACCCGAGCCAATATGCGAAACCAGACGGCTGTACTCATTCCCGAGCCGAACAAGCGTGATCAATCGGCTGCTCTAGTGGGAGAAGTGGACAAGCGAACCCAGATTACCGTGGCGGAAGCCGGCAAGCGAAATCAGACTACGGTCCTCATTTCCGAACCGAACAAAATGTATTGCGACCTCCTAAAGAAGGCCTTTTATGTCGTGCGCAATCGATTTCAAGTGGTTGCCACCGCGTCGACGACGACCGAGATCCTCGCCGGCATCGAAGAGACGCACCCCCATGTCGCGATTGTGAGCGCCAATCTGCAGGACGGGCCACTCACGGGAATCCGTCTACTGCCGGAAATACGCCGGATCCATCTCGATACGCGGACGCTGGTGGCCCTTGAGGCTCCCGAGCCCGATTTGGTTATCGAAGCCTTTCGTTTCGGCGCTGATGGCGTGTTCTGCCGCAATAGCCCTTTCGATTTGCTCTGCAAATCCGTCGAAGCCGTCTCGCAAGGCCAGATCTGGGCCAGCAACGACGAACTGAGATATGTTCTCAACGCCTTTGCAAAATTTTCCAAGCAGCGCAAGATGGATTCGAGCGTAGAAAGCCGTATGACCAAGCGTGAGGCAGAAGTAGTTCACTTGGCAGTGGAGGGCCTTTCCAATCGCGAAATCGGGCAGCAATTGGGATTGACCGAACACACGGTGAAGAACTACCTCTTCCGGGTTTTTGACAAGCTCGGGGTATCGAATCGCGTCGAACTCGTGCTTTCTTGCTTGCGGCAGGAACCGGATGCACGCGACGACATGGCTGCTGAGCAGAGGAACTCTGCCCAGCCCCGATGACTATTGCTCATAAGCTCAAGCACGTTCAACAACACTTTCAAACAGGGATGATATCGGATGACCCAAGAACAGCTGCTGCAATTGCTCATCGACTGGATCAAAAGCAACAAACGCACTTCAAATCACAGCGAGATCTCCCCCGATACCGAACTGCTGGAATCGGGGATACTCGATTCCTTTGCTTTTCTCGATCTGATCTTGCATGTGGAGAGTAAGACGGGTCTTCAGATAGATTTGGCCGATGCCGATCCCAGGGAATTCGCCTTTGTGCGCGGGATCTCTAATCTCGCACTGAAGAGCCAGCCGGTGCAGCCATGTCCGTAAGCGTAAATCCAATCGTCGAGACGTATTCGCGGCTTGCGCACGAATACGACGACGAGGCCAATTTCCAATCTTGCTGGGGCCGCGCCTCGGAGAGGGCGCTCTCCTCCATCCGTTTGCTTGGCGACCACCGCCTCGTCGTTGATATGGGGTGCGGCAGCGGCAGAGCCATTCACGCCCTTGCTGCCGCTGCGCCGCCGCATACACAGTTTGTCGGTATCGATCCGGCGGAGAATATGTGCCGCGTCGCGACTCAAAAGACGACGCTGCAAAAGGGAGTTCAAATCCGGCAGGGCTCGTTCGAGAACATTCCACTCGAGAGCGCGTCAGTCGACTATCTCTACAGTATTCTGGCGTTTCATTGGGTCACCGATCTCGCCGCATCCGTCGCGGAGCTTTCCCGAGTACTCAAGCCAAACGGCGAAATGGACCTGTTCTTCATCGGCCGAGACAACGGCCGCGAGTTCATCCGGAAAACGAGTGCTATTTTCTTGAAGTACATGGGACCGGCGCTTCTTTTGGATTCGGCTCGCCTGCGCAAGCAACTCACGCGGGACGCCGCGTTGCAACTCTTCTCAGGTGCCTTCGAACCTTCGTGCCTTTCGGTTGAGGAGTCCTTTCGGACTTATTTCGACACGCTCGACGGGCATTGGTCCTGGTGGGTTCGGGTCGAAGGCCATTTCGTCAAGATTCCTCCTGAAAAAAAGACGCAATGTGACCGAGACGTGCGGGCGGCCCTGCAATCTCTTAGCGAGCCGAGAGGCATCCCTTACACGATTCATGAGCTTCACGTGCGAGTACGTCGCCGCAGTTTCAGCTGAAGCTCTTACTCCGTCCATCAAAAACCAAGCGGCAAGATTGTGAGATCGCGCACCCATGCGTTCTTCGCCGTGTTCTCCGTGATATAAACAATCGCGTCGGCAATCGCGCCGGGGGTTCGAGATAGCCTTCATGCTTTGGCGTGGCGATGTTCGTTTTCGCGCCCCCCGGAGCCAGCAGAGTCACTTTGATCCCCCGGTCCTTCACTTCCATCGCCAGAGCCTTAGAGAACGCGAGTATCGCTGCCTTGCTTGCGGCATAAGCCGTTGTGTTGGGGTGGGGGTCAATGGCCATGCGCGAGCTTACGTTGATAATTAAGCCTTCTCCGGCCGCCAACATGCCAGGGAGTACTGCGCGTGTAAAGAAAACAGCGCCCATCACGTTCACATGGAACATGCGCTCCCACTCCGCCGGTTCGATTTCGAGAAATGGTGCGAAGCGGCCGATCCCGGCGCAGTTAATCAGGATGCCAGGGGCTCCCAGTTCCTCACGAATTTTCTCGTAGACCCGCTCAACGGCCGATTGGTCCCCCACGTCACAGCCAAAGCTCCGTGTTTGCGGCGAATGCTTTTGGCACTTGGCCACAACCTCATGCAGGCCGTCCGCATGGACGTCGACGAGAGCCAAAACTCGGGATTTTGCAGCTAATTGTTCCGCCGCCGCTCGACCGATACCACTCGCAGCGCCAGTTAAGATGATTGGCCGTTCAGCGGGCATCCTTTGGCTCCTTTTCCCAAACCTAGAAATTCTCTTCTTGGGAACCCCTATGCGCGTGCCGGACCGTTTACGAGAAGGGAAGAACAGCTAATATATAATGCCTATCGGCCGCTCGAAAGAGGCGCACCGTGACTACCGCATCCGTAGAACTACCGCGCACAAAATCCTCCTTGAGTCCAAACCAAGTACGCAGCTTCTGGGCTGCGTGGGGCGGCTGGACCATGGACGGCATGGACTCCTTTATTTATTCGCTCGTCCTAGTCCCTGCTTTGCAGGATCTATTGCCCAGATCGGGAATTGCAAATACCACAGCCAATGTCGGATTTTACGGCGGTTTGCTCTTCGCGCTTTTCATGGTGGGTTGGGGAACAGGCATGATATGGGGGCCGATTGCGGACCGCTTCGGTCGCGTTCGTACCATGATGTTCAGCATTCTGTCCTTTTCGGTGTTCACGTTACTGGCGGCCTTCGCGACGGGAGTTTGGAGTTTGGCCGTTTTTCGCTTTCTGGCCGGCATTGGCATTGGCGGAGAGTGGTCCGTCGGGGCCGCGCTTGTTTCCGAGGATTGGCCCGAGGATCGCCGCACTATGGGCGCCGCCTTGATGCACACAGGCTATTACATTGGCTTTTTCTTCGCGGCCGCGGCGAATTACTTCATCGGCAGCCGCTTTGGATGGCGCTATATGTTTGCAGTAGGAGGTGTTCCCGCGCTTTTCATCGCCTGGATACGAGGAAATGTTCGCGAGCCGGAACGCTGGGAAAATAGGATCGAGCAATTGGGAGAAAAGTGGTCGATGCGGCGCGCCTTTCTTTTACTTTTCTCGCCGCGCTACCGCCGCCGCACAGTTCTAAACTCAATCTATCTCGTCGTTTCGCTGACCGGATTGTGGGCGGGCTCAGTGTATACGCCTGCGGCCATGACTTACATCGCGGAGCGAGCCGGCCGCACGGCGATGCAGGCCGCGCGGCTTGCTTCCTATTCGAGCGCCCTCCTGGGTCTCGGTACGGTGCTGGGCGCGTTGATTGTTCCGTTCTTGGCTGACTGGCTTGGGCGCCGGATAACTCTGGCAATTTTTTATGTATTGATGTCGGCGTCCATCTGGCTTGCTTTCGGTCACGTCTTCTATATGGATATGCATGCCGTTGGCTGGTTTATCTTTTGCTCGTTTCTTCTGGGACTCGGAGGTGCCAACTTCATCGTTTATTCCTTCTGGCTTCCCGAGCAGTATGGCACCGAGTGCCGCGCAAGCGCGTTTGCATTCAACACGAATTTCGGACGCTTCGTGGCTGCTGGCTTTACTTTCCTCGTGGGCGCTGGCGTGCGCCATTTTCAAACCCTCGGTACGCCCGTGGCTCTCACGGCCTTCGCCTTCTTGGTCGGACTGATATTTCTGCCCTTCGGTGAAGAGACCAAGGGTAAGCCCCTGCCGGCTTAAGGCGCGCCTGCGTCAGCGAAATAGAGTCGCCGCGTGGCCCAAATAGCGTTGGGAATCATCTCTAAAGTACGGGAAATGCACTCAAACGATATCACTGGGCGAGGCTTTTCTTTCTCGTTTCGCGGCGCTCACGCGAAAGTAGCAGCCTTATCCGGCGCACGAAATTCGGTCCTGGCGTTCCTTATCGCGGCAGCCTGGATCGCGCCTTTTTGTCTTACGCCGCCCCTACGCTCACAAAACCAGACCTCGCCGGAGATGGTCAACGTGGATCTCTTTGCTGCGAGTCATCCATTCCCTCACTTTTGGGAACGCATGTTCGGATCGGGCCGAGCGATCCTAAGCCTGCGCGAAAGCTATCGCCGGGACTTGCAGGACGTGCAGAAGATCACCGGCCTCGAGTACATTCGTTTTCACGCGATCTTGAATGATGAAGTCGGCGTTTACGACGAAGACGAGCACGGCGCTCCCGTTTATAACTTTTCTTACGTCGATCAGATTTATGACGGGCTGATCCAAAACGGCGTCCATCCTTTCGTGGAGTTGAGCTTCATGCCGCGTAAACTCGCCTCCGCTGACATTGTTCAGTCCTTCTGGTACAAGCCCATCATTTCACCGCCGAAGGATTGGTCGAGATGGGACGACTTGATCTCGCATCTTGGCCAGCATTTGGTTGATCGCTACGGCATCGATGAGGTTTCGAAATGGTATTTCGAAGTTTGGAACGAACCCAATATCGATTTTTGGGCTGGCGACCCGAAAGAGGCCACCTATTACCAGCTTTACGACACGGCTGCCAAGGCGCTGAAAAGTGTTAATCCGCGCTTGCGCGTCGGGGGACCGGCTACGGCGCAAGCGGCTTGGGTTGACCGTTTTATACAGCATGTCACGGACAACAAGATACCCGCCGACTTCGTTTCTACTCACGTTTACGGCAATGATCCGGCCGACAAAGTTCTTGGCTCCAACGAGCCGGTATCGCGCACGCAGTTGGTTTGCCGCGCCGCGCGCAAAGTGCACGACCAGGTGGCGGCGTCGCCTCAGCCTAATCTGCCAGTCATTTGGAGCGAGTTCAACGCTACTTACTGGAACGAGCCGAACGTTACGGATTCTGTCTTCATGGGGCCCTGGATGGCAGATACGATCCGGCAATGCGATGGACTGACAGACATGATGAGCTATTGGACTTTCTCCGATGTTTTCGAAGAGCAGGGCATTGTGAAGGAGCCCTTCTATGGCGGATTTGGTTTGGTTGCCGAACGCGGTTTGCCCAAGCCTTCATTCAATGCATTCAAACTGCTTCATAAACTGGGCAGCGAAAGGATTCCAGTCGATTCGGACAATGTAATTGTCACTCGGCGTATTGATGGAAGCTTGGTGATCGCTCTTTGGAATCTTTTCCTACCCGATCAGCACGGCGAATCAAAAGAAGTGGAGATTTCAATTAAGGGATTGACGGGCAGCCATCAGGCGATGATCTCACGCGTGGATTCCACTCATGGCTCGCTTTTTGGCGCTTATGACGCCATGGGCCGTCCCAAAAGCCCAACCTTGGCACAAATTGAACGGCTACGCGAAGCAGCCACGCTTGGCCCTCCCGAGCCTCAGGATATCGAAGGCGGCCAGTTGAGCATTTCGCTTCCCCCGCAAGGATTGGCGCTGATAGAAATCCAGTAAGTTACAACGCAACGGCGCGCGATGTGCCAATGGCGGAGTGCCAAGTTAGCGGGTGATCGAAGGCGTCCCGCTTTCCGGGGGGAGTGAAAGACCCGTTTCCTGTGTCGCCGTCGGCTGATAACTATGAAAGCCGGCGCGTTCCATCGCACGCTGGGCTTCGGGATTTCTCATGAACGTATCCCACACAAAACCCGTCCGGGCATTCTCAGCCATGACCATGGTGATTCCTGTGTCTATGCCAATAACGTCTGTGTCGAACCAGTTCTTCAGCGGATTGAACGCGTCCACGAATCCATAGCGGCACCACGCTCCAGCGCCATATCGGTTTTTGATCGTTTTTAGTACGCGAATAGCGGGCTGAGGCAAAAATGGCAGTGAGCCGGCTGCGGCGCAGGGCACAACTGTCCCATCGATCGGTCCCGTTAGCGGTGGCCCGCCCCAAATGGCATAGCCGTGGACCGAGTCTGAAGCCGTGATTCCCCAGAGATCGTCGCTATAATCGGGATACTGCTTGGCCAGCTGCAAGCAGAAGCGGCGGTGCACGTCGGTAGCGAGGACGGAATTCTGAAAGTAATCAGCGTAATGGTCGCGTTTGCCGCGAAAGTCAAACCATGCCTGAGAATATTGGTGAATGAACAACGGCGCAAACGAGCCGATATAGCGGACGCCGTCATATTCAAATGTGGTTCGCTTCCACGCATCCCATGCCGCGGGCTTGAGAGCGTGGGTTGGCGAGCCCAGGCCGAGCAAATACATCATCATCATTTCGCTATAGTCATCCCAACGATAGGGCAAAAACCCGTTCTCGGGCGTCCAGCCGTGGGGCAGAAGCGGTGTATCCTCGGAAAGCCACGTCCAATCCACACGGCTATAGATCTTGTAGGCGAGGTCGGCGATTTCGGGATATTGGCGGAAATGCTCCCGGCATGTCAGAACGCCGCACAACAAGATGGCCGTATCGATCGAGGACACTTCCGATTCTGCCAGGCGTTCCCCAGTGTTGATGTTCGCCCAGTGGTAGAAAAAGCCGCGATGGTCGGGAAGCTTCGTCCAGATGAAGCGCAGCGTATTCAGAGCGCGGGCGCGTGCGTCATTGTAATGAATAAATCCGCGTTTATCTGCGATACAAAGCGCCGTAAGGCCGAAACCTGTCGCAGCGATGCTGCTAAGCACTGAATTGTCCGGCGTGCGTATGTTGCAGCGGTCTCGAACCATGCCTGTTTCGGGATTGGTTTGCTCCCAAAAGAAAAGGAAATTGGCGTGCTCTAGCTCTTCCAGAAACGCTTCATCATCAGGGGAAAAAGGCGTTTGCTGGATCAGTTTGCCGCCCTGCGCCCCGGGGACGGCCGCTAGTAAGCGCGCCAAATCCTGCTGGGCAAAAGAGAGATAGACCCCCCCGGCGATGATTTTCCTCAGCCATTCCCGCCGGGAAAGACTATCGTTGAATTCCCCGTGCTTCACCTGAACCATTCTGAAAAGAGGGTTTAGCGATCATCAGACACACAGCTAAATGATGCGGACAAATAGTAAACAGGTTGGACGACTTGATCGTAGCATAAACCACAAACCTGAGATAGCCTTTTCAGCCTTAAGCTACCCCGCATACTCGTCCCTAAGCCACAGCTGGCTTGTACGGAATTGCCCTCCGGTACAGTTGTCGTAAGATGCGGGCTTGAATAACTTAGGTGATCCTATGAATCTTACAAAGAAGGTGGCTTTGGCCGCTGCAGCTTTGGCTGCCATCGCCGTTTTAGTCGCCAAATTACCAATTTCCGGCGGTTCCCGCCCGAACGTCAGGGAAAGCCTATCCGTTCGTGGAGCTGTTGTTCAGGAGGACTCCGACGCGACCAAGCAGCTGCCCATCTCCGGCGTAGATATATCGGCAGACGATAATGTAGCCGCTTCCGCCACGACCTCTGACAGTTCTGGTTTTTTCAATCTCTCGTTGAGGCCGGAACTTAGGCCCGGCGCTCGTATTGTCCTGAAATTGCGGAATTCGGATTACAAACCACTCGATTTAAATGTGGCCGCCGGCGACGAGCTTTATGTCGCTCATATGACGCCCCTTCGCGCTGAGGCTCAGAGCCGCGGCCCGGTCGTAACTGTGACGGGCATTTCCGTGCGTTACTCCTTAGAGGCAACCGCAGCAGTCAATACCGGCAGCGCTGTAAAGACCTTCCAGGTGGTCAACAAAGGAAATGTGCCTTGCGATGGCCGAGTCTCCGTGCTCCCCTGGAATGCAGTGGAAGGCGGCGATCGGGTCTGCAAGCCTCGATGCGGGCGAAGGCAAAGAGTTTCGGAATGCCCGGCTATCATGTATCGCCGGGCCTTGCCCCTTCACCAATATCGAGACCGATAATTTCTCGCGGGGAGGCCGCACAATCGGCGCTTCGGTTCGCAATTGGTCTGATACCACTACCTTTCTGCTCGAAGCGGACGTCTATCGCAGGCAGATCAGCGATACAATCCGGCGCTCCTATCCCGTCATTATCGACCAAGCCTTGAATTTCACCCTGCCGCCCGCTGCCGAGGGGCCGAGCCTCGAAGCTCAGATCGATGGATCGGCAATCGTATTTCCTCTGGGTCCCACGCCAGTTCTGAGTTGGGCCGATTGCAGCGTCAGGACCAGCCAGGATCAGGCGCGCATCTTCTGGTGCGCGCTCAAACCGGGATTTCGTTTTCCTTGATTTGAGCTTACTTTCAGGTGTTGCGTAGCTTAATTCCGCAACAAAATAAAAAGGAGGCGACCCAGGTCAAGCCGCCTCCAATCGTCCCCGGTGAGGGACTTGTCCTTGCCCGTCGGAGGAGGGCAGGACACGTGTGTGCTAGCCTGAGACTTAGAACACCGCCGCCAGCAAAAAGTTTCGGCAAATCTTTGAAGAAGATTGTTTTCGTGCTTTCTTCGTTAACTCCCGTGTTTCTAGTATGCTAGAGAACGATGCGCCCCCGCCAGGAACTTGTCGAAGAGGATGTGTTGGGTTTTCTTCGTGCCAGAACCTTGGCAACTGTCCGAGAGATTGCGTCCGCTTTGGGCCTGAAACATGCCGGCAGGCGCGCCCTTGGTGGTCTCCTAGACCGATTGAAGTACCGGGGCCTCGTCGAAGAAGTGCGAAGCGGAAAATATCGGTTGGCGGGACCCAAATCTCAGGAAGTGGCCACCGTCGCAAAATCCAATGATAGATCCGGTTTAGATACCACCGGATCGGATATTTCTGGACGGCCACCTAAACCCTCTGTACGCGATCCCCATTTGCTTGTAGGACGCCTCGTTGCGCATCGCGATGGTTACGGTTTTGTCGTTCCGGAATCGCCCCGGAAGGACCTGGAGGGCGATCTTTTTATCCCTCCCGATCAACTGGGCGACGCCATGCACGGCGACCAAGTGATCGCGCGCATCGAGCGCCGCGACACTCGCCGAAACCAGGGGCCCGGTGTTCCGGCGCGTGCCGAGGGCCGCATCGTGCGGGTCTTGGGCCGCGCTCATCCAACTGTAGTTGGTGTTTTCCATTACGCCGGTCGCAGCAATTTTGTCGTCCCGTATGAATCCCGTCTTCACCACGACATCGTAATACCCGCGGGCGAAGAACTGACTCCTGAGCTTATCGCCAGACATAAACCGGAAGGAATCGGCTCGCGCTCACCGCGGGAGGTCCGCCTGCCTGAGCTTGATGGCGCCGTTGTAAACGTCGAGATCACACGCTTCCCGCGGTCCGGCGTTGCCGCCGCTGGCCGCGTAATCGAAATCTTGGGCCGGCCCGGCGATTTTGGCGTCGATGTCGAAATATTGATTCGCAAGCATCACCTGCCCTATCGATTTCCGGAGGAGGTCCTTCAGCAGGCCCGCCAGGCGGCTCGGCCCCTAGGTTATACCGAACTCGAAGGACGTCGAGATTTTCGCCTCCTGCCCATTGTGACGATCGACGGAGAGACAGCGCGCGATTTTGACGACGCCGTTTACGTTGAAAGACGTCCCGACGGTTGGCATCTTCAAGTGCATATTGCCGACGTCGCCCATTATGTCGAACGAGAATCGCCTCTTGACCGTGAGGCTCGGGTGCGAGGGACGTCCGTCTATTTTCCGGATCGTGCCGTGCCCATGCTCCCCGAAGAGCTCTCCAATGGTATTTGCTCGTTGAACCCGCACGAAGACCGCCTCGTGATGAGCGTGCTTCTCAATCTCGATCGACATGGAGAAATCACTCATTCGGAATTTACGCGCGGCGTGATTCGCTCGGCCGACAGGATGACGTATACCGCGGTAAATCAGGTCATCGAGGGCGATCCTGTGGCCAACTCGCGTTACGCGGTCCTCGCGGATCGGTTTCGCGATATGCGGGATCTGGCGCTGATTCTCAACGAGCGACGCACCCGGCGAGGCTCGATCGATTTCGATCTTCCCGAAAGGGTGCTCACGTTCGACGCCGAAGGGCAGATGACCGGAATCGTCCGGAGTGAGCGGAATATTGCGCATCGCCTGATCGAGGAATTCATGCTGGTTGCCAATCAGGCAGTGGCGAAATATCTCGAGACGCGCGGCGTCCCTTCGCTGCACCGCGTTCATGAAAAGCCAGACCCTAAGAAAGTCCTTGAATTTGAAGAGCTCGCTCACGCTTTTGGATATTCGCTGGGTGTCCCCGATCTATCTGAAAAGCGCATAGCCGTCCGCCATGGGCGGCTTCCCAGCCCGGGGCGTAGCGGCAGGCAGGATCGAGGTTCGCGAGACGGCCCGATGGTCGTCACGCTTCCGAACGCTCAGAATTTCCAGATTCGGCCTCAGCATTACCAGCGGCTGGCACAAAAGATCGCCGGTAAGCCGGAAGAACGAATCTTGTCTTACTTGATGCTGCGTTCGCTCAAGCAGGCTCGCTATGCGAATGAGCCGCAGGGGCATTTCGCCTTGGCTTTTGACGAATACACTCACTTCACTTCTCCGATCCGGCGCTATCCCGACCTGATCGTTCATCGCGTGCTCAAATGGGCTTTGGCGCATCCCGATGCACCACCAGGCGAAGCCAGCCTTTACTCAAAGAGCGAACTCGGCGTAATTGCCTTGGAATCCTCGGAAGCTGAACGGCGCGCTGACGCCGCCGAACGTGAGCTGATCGATTGGAAGACCGCGCAGTTCATGGAACGGCATCTTGGGGATGAATATGAGGCCCTGATCATCTCCGTACAAAAGTTTGGTTTCTTTGTCGAGCTGATGGAAATTTTTGTCGAGGGCCTCGTTCCCCTAAACCGTCTGGAAGAAGAGACAGGAGCGCATTGTCTTTACCGCGAACGGGATCACGCCATTGTCTGCGGCCGGGGAGGACATACGCGCATTTGGAAACTTGGGGAACGCGTGCGCGTGCGTGCCGATCGCATCGACCCCATGCGTCATCGAGTCGAATTCTCTTTGGCCATGTGATCCCACGTTATTCGTCAAATTTCCCTTGGCAGCTCATTTGCGCTATCTTTGTTTGCTTTTCGTGAGGTGAAGAGTGGCTACTCGAATCTGTCCGCACTGCGGCAACACGGTTCCGGCAACGCTGGTTATGGCGTTTTCAGACGGCCTGGAGTGCCCGCATTGCCAGACGCGGCTGCAAGTCGCGAGTGGCAGCAGGATGGTCGCCTCGGCGGCTGGTCTCGTTGCCGCCTGGCTCGTCTGGCGCGTTACGCGCGGCTCGACGAACATACTCGGCTTTGCGCTGCCGGTCTTGTTCGCCATACTGGCTTTTGGCATCGCTTCGCCTCTCGTGCTGGCGTTCACGGCCGCCTTGCGCATCGCGCCACCGCCTCAGGTTTTTGAGCCCGTTGCTGCGCACGGCACCCATGGGCCAAGCGTTCATGGTCACGCCGGCGGCCATCACTAAGATTGAGCTGGCGCGAAACTCCCTTTCCGACCCGCTTTGAATCAAAATTCGTGTCACACCCGTTGTCTTTATCTTCGCCCGGCTGGAGGATATAGGGACGCGTAATGCTTTCCGCGTGGGAGGAACGGTGAACACTTCTGTCGGATTGATCGGCTTGGGTTTGATGGGCCGTCCTATAGGTTTGAATCTACTGAAAAAAGGATTCTCGCTGACGGTTTGGAACCGTTCCGCTTCACGCGCCGAGGCTCTGGTGTCTCAGGGCGCGCGACTAGCGGCGTCGCCGAGGGATGTTGCGGCAGCTTCTGACGTAGTGATCATGATCGTGAGCGATCCGCCCGCTGTTGAGCAGGTGCTGTGGGGCGAAAACGGCGCACTCGGCGGGCTGCGGCGCGGCGCCGTCTTAGTCGATTGCAGTACGGTTTCCCCCGCGCTGGCACGCCGCTCCGCGGCCGCGAGTTCCGAGCGCGGCGTCGAATATCTCGATGCTCCTGTGACGGGCGGAACATGGGGCGCGGAAAAAGGCGAATTGGTAATGATGGTCGGTGGCGCTGCGGAGACCTTGAAGCGTGTGGAGCCGGTCTTCGGCGCAATCGCCAAACGCTGGTTCCATCTAGGGCCCAACGGGGCCGGTCAGAGCGTGAAGCTTGCGATGAACATGCTGCTCGCGCTCGAAGTCGACGCCTTGGCAGAAGCCTTGGCTCTGACGCGCGCCGCTGGCATTCCCGGTGAGCGCGTAATCGAAGTAATGCAGTCCAGCATGGGCCGTGCGCCGGTACTCGACGTAAAAGCTCCCATGCTGCTCCAACGCAACTACGCTCCGAGTTTTCCGCTGCGTCTCATGCACAAGGATCTAGCCCTCGCCATGGATCTGGCAAAGGAACTTGGCGTCAACTTGCCGGCAGGTAGCGCCGCTGAGCGCGTCTACGCAAACGTTTTGAGTTCGGCTCGGGAAGATCTGGACTATGCGGCGATAGGGCGCTATTGGGAAAAGTCCGGCGGGTAGCCATCTCTGCTATTCCGGCTTGTGGAATTACAGAACACCCTTCGGCGGAAAGAAGCAAAGCGGCAGGTCGCGTGACGTCTTGAGTCCCGCCGGCGCGGCTAAGATCGACGGTATCGAATTAACTACCAGCGCGGCCGTGGAAAGGTCGCCGTGGGTCCCGCCGGGAATCGTCAAGGTAAGCTCGGGCTTGCCGTGCAATTCGATACTATCTTTTGACTCCAGCGCCCCCACGTACATTTGCAACTCCATAAAGATTTTCTCCTCGCCTCGCGCCGTACCGCGGGCGATCTGGTGAACTCCTGCGGCTCGCCCGGCCGCTACCTCCAGAAATTCAGTCCGAATAGTATCGCGTGCGATTACGGGTTCGATCGTTTCCGAGATAGCGTCAATCTTCAGGCCCATACCGTCAGCTACCATGGCGATCGATTCCGGAAGCCCATGGTGCTTGATAGTGCCGGCCGCAACCTGAGCCCTAAACTCCTCCGGATCCAACCCCGCCCCCACTTTTCGCTGCAACGGCAGCCTTCGCTTAGATGCATCCACGATGCGTGTTACGCGCACCGAATCCACGCGTTGCGCCGCCGCCCCCAGCGTTAACACCAGCTTATCCATCACGAAGCCGGGGTTTACTCCCGTTCCCACCAAAGCGACGCCCCACGATTTTGCCTCGGCGTCCAATTTCGCGGCTAGCTCCGGATATTTGCGATAAGGATAGGCCAGTTCCTCACACGTCGAAATTATGCACGATTCCGCCGCCAGGCAGGCGGAAAGCTGTTCCATGACAGACGGCAAGAGAGAAGACGTCGAGTGCAGCACGATATCGGCCGCTTCCTCCAATATCTCCACGTCGGCGCTGATCTGAATGCCCCATGGAGCATCGCTCGCTCCGGCAACTTCGCCGAGGTCGCGCCCGGCTTTGGCCGGATCGCTGTCAATGGCGCCAATCACCTCGATGCTTTCCTTTTCTCGCATCAGGCGAACTAGGGATGCCCCGATGGGGCCAACGCCATACTGTATGGCACGAATCTTCTTTCGCACGTGGTCTCCTGTGATTCTCGGCTGGCTATGAGCTGCCAGGCGAATTAAATACGTTAAAGGAATCGCTTCGATGGTTCAACTCCGAAGGCCATTGCTCCTTCGCCGAGTGCGGCGCGATAATCGCATGCCTGAGAGCGTGCCAACTTAAAAGATGAGTTTCACCCTTGATCGCGGCTTAACATCCGCGAAACTTCGCAGAGGTCACTTCCATGCGCACAGCAAAATTAGACGAGCAGATGATTGCGGCTGAACTCAAGAAGCTGAAGGGTTGGACAGTGGAGAATTCCAAGCTCCACCGAGTTTTCGAATTTCGCGACTTTTCCCAGGCGTTTGGATTCATGACCGAAGTTGCCCTTGCTGCGGAAGCCATGGGCCACCATCCGGACTGGTCCAACGTATGGAATAAGGTCACCATCGATCTGACCACACATAGCGCCGGAGGCCTCAGTCAAAACGATTTTGATCTGGCGGGCAAAATCCAACAGATATCCGAACATTAGTCTTGCGAGGAGCGCGGCCTGGTACCTGATCCCCGCGAAGGCCGCATCAGAAACAGTATGGCCGATGGATTCGCGAATGGGTGACGCCGCTCCCAAGACCGCAGGCGTGTCCTCTGAGGATGCGGCGCAGCGCGAATGGGTCTTCGACAAATTCCGCCGCTGGGGCTATCTTGCCGCCAGTCTCGATCCGCTCGGCTTCTTTTCGCCTCCTCCACAGCCCGAACTGGAAGGCCCGCGAGAGTTGGATTCGGAGGCGCGAAGGATCTATTGCCAGAGAATCGGTGCTGACTTCATGCACGTGGCCGATCCGGAACGGCGGAAGTGGATTGCCCAGCGAATGGAGCTCCCCTCTGCCGCAAAGCCGGATCGAAAGCGCATTCTCGATCGCTTGATTCGCGCCGAGCTTTTTGAAGAGATTTTGCAAGCGCGATTCGTAGGAACGAAGCGGTACTCGATTGAAGGCCTTGCCGTCCTCATTCCCTTGCTCGACCAGATCCTGGAAGCAAGCTCCGCTTCGGGCGTAGAGCAATTGGTTCTTGCTATGAGCCACCGGGGCCGGCTCAACGCCATGGTGCACATTGTCGGCCGTCCGCCCGCTGAGATTTTCGCTGATTTCGAGGACGTCGATCCGCGAAGCGTGCTCGGTGGTGGCGACGTCAAATACCACGTCGGCGCGACTGGAGAATATCGCACGCCAGGCGGTCGCACGGTGGATATTCATCTCGTCTCCAATCCCAGTCATCTCGAGGCAGTCGATCCCGTGGCCATGGGCCGAGCGCGGTCCAAGCAGGCTCGCATCGGTCAGCCCGGACGTCAGCATGTTCTGCCGGTGACCATCCATGGCGATGCTGCCTTTGCGGGTCAAGGAATCTGGGCGGAAACCCTTAATATGGGGGACCTCTCCGCATACACGGTCGGCGGCACGATCCACATCATCGCCAACAATCTAATCGGCTTCACGACGCCTCCGCGCGAGTTTCAGTCTTCACTTTTTGCCTCTGACCTGGCGAAGCGGCAATCGGTCCCCATTTTTCACGTGAATGGAGAAGATCCTGACGCCGTTGTCCGCGTCGGCGAGATTGCCTCCGATTACCGCACCCGCTTTGCCAGCGACGTGGTGATCGACCTCATAGGTTTCCGCAGGCACGGCCACAGCGAAGTCGACGATCCGACGATTACCCAGCCGCTCCTTTACGCAAGAATCAAGGACCATCCTCCGCTCTGGCAGATCTATGCCCGCAACGCCAGTTTGGATCCGGCGGCAAAGCTCGTTCAAATTCGGAGGGAATTCCAGGAAGCCTTCGATACCGCCGCGAAAGTAACAGAACACCCCGTGCACCATCAGTTGCCCGCATATTGGGAGCCTTATGAGCGCGGCTGCTACGATGCGAAATATGAGGTCGATACCGGCGTAGACAGTACACGACTAGGTGAGGTCGCTGCGGCGCTGACGCGATATCCCGAAGGTTTTGCTATCCATCCCAAGGTCAAGAAGCTTCTCGAACAACGGTCCGAGATGGGCCGCGGTTCTCGTCCCGTCGACTTCGGAATGGCCGAGGCCCTTGCCTTCGGCACACTGCTTCTCGAAGGCATTCCGGTTCGTCTCAGCGGACAGGATACCCGCCGGGGGACTTTCAATCAGCGGCACGCGGTCCTAATCGACACCCAAAGCGAAGCCGAGTATGTGCCACTCGAGCATCTCGCTCCCGGCCAGGCGCAGGTAGAGATTTATGATTCGCCGTTATCGGAGGCCTCGGTTTTGGGCTTCGAATATGGGTACAGCCGCGACTATCCGGAGGCGCTGGTGGCCTGGGAAGCGCAATTCGGAGATTTCTCTAATGGCGCGCAAGTCATCATCGACCAGTTCATCTCCGCCGCCGAAGACAAATGGGATTTACCCTCTGGCGTTGTCTTACTTCTGCCGCATGGATACGAAGGCCAGGGGCCCGAACACTCCAGCGCTCGGATAGAGCGATTTCTCCAGTTAGCCGCGGAGGATAATCTTCAAATATGCCAGCCTTCCACCGCCGCTCAGTACTTTCATATGTTGCGACGCCAGGCGCTTCGCCTCTGGCGCAAGCCGCTCATTGTGTTCACGCCTAAAAGTATGCTGCGACGCCCGGAATCGATCTCTCCCCTCGCCGATTTCTCGCGAGAGTGCTTCCTCAATGTTGTCCCGGACACTGAAATCGAGCGAGCGCGCCGGATTGTGATGTGTACCGGAAAGATCGGCCATGAGCTCCGCACCGAACGCAAGCGTCGCGGCGACGTGGAGACGGCAATTGTTTTTCTCGAGCAACTGTATCCGTTTCCGGAGAGCGAGCTTGCCGCGGAGTTCGCTCGTCATTCCCAAGCGCGAGAAATCGTTTGGGTTCAGGAAGAGCCCGCCAACATGGGTGCGCTCTTCTATGTCCTGCCCCGTATCCGGGAGGTCGCCGGAGACCTGCCGCTGCGTTCGGTGAAGCGCTCGGCCAGCGCCAGCCCCGCAACGGGCTCGCCAAAAGCGCACGAACTCGAGCAGCGCGCTTTGCTTAGTCTGGCCTTCGCAACCGCGGAAGGCTAGGGTTTTCGCTCATCTCGATTGCGCTCTCTGGACAAGCGACGGCTCTCGCTGTAGCTTATTCGGTCCGATTCAATGTCCCTACAGGTCATCAAGCGCCGCTCACGCGGGTTCATCTGCACGAACGCCCATCCCGAAGGCTGCCGCATGAATGTTGAGCGGCAGGTTGCCGTGGCCGAGCAGATGCCGGCAGGCCGGGAGCGTATTCCCCGTAACGTGCTGGTGATTGGCGCCTCCACTGGGTACGGACTTGCTTCCCGTATCGCCGCGGCGTGGGGCTATGGCGCCCGAACAGTTGGCGTGTTCTTTGAGCGCCCGCCCGATGAAACCAAAACTGCGAGTGCCGGCTATTACAACACAGTCGCTCTGGATCAGCGCGCCAGGCGCGACGGCCTTTTGGCCGCTCACATAAATGGCGATGCTTTCTCGGACGAGTGCAAGCGCAACGTCATGGATATTGTGCGGCGTGAATTTGCTCCTCTCGATCTGGTGATCTACAGCTTGGCCTCGCCGAAGCGCACGGATCCTCGGACCGGGATTGTGCATAGTTCCGTGCTCAAACCCATCGGCCAAGCCTACGCGAATCGGACCATCGAGCTCGACTCCGAAAAAGTCGTGGATGTAACCCTCCCGCCTGCGAGCGATAAAGAGATCGCCGACACCATCGCCGTCATGGGTGGTGACGATTGGCGTATGTGGATTGAAAGCCTAGCTGACGAGGGCTTTCTGGCTCCAGGCGTCCGCACGCTGGCTTATTCTTACATCGGCCCGCAAATAACCTGGCCCATCTATCGGGACGGAACGATCGGCCGGGCCAAGAACGACCTTGAGCAGGCGGCCCGATCGCTCAATGCTTCCCTCTCGCCTAAGCTTGGAGGGCAAGCTCTGGTGTGTGTGAATAAGGCTGTCGTCACGCAAGCATCCGCGGCGATTCCCGTCGTGCCCTTGTACTTGAGTTTGCTCATCAGGGTAATGAAGGAAAAGGCCTTGGAAGAGGGGCCGATCGAGCAGATGTGCCGCTTGTGCGCGGACTTCCTGGCGACCGGTACTGATCCGCGAACGGATGAGGCCGGTCGCCTTCGGCTGGACGACCGCGAAATGCGTCCTGACGTTCAAGCGGAAATTATGCGTCTCTGGCCCCAGGTGACTACGGAAAATCTTCGCTCGCTCACCGATTTCGCCTCCTACCAGCGGCAATTCCGGAATCTTTTTGGCTTCGAGGTGGAAGGAGTGGATTACGAACGTCCGGCTGAGATCAGCGTGGAACTTCCGTCTGAGTAGGTGTCGCCGCCGCCCGCATCGTTCCTTCGTCTGCAATCTTCGCTTTAGATGTGCTGGTCTTTAATGTGCTGGCACGCCGGCGCGACGCCTCGGCTTGCGAATCAAAAATACAAACGGGATCATCGCCATGGTGATTAGGGCGAGTATGTGGAAATTGTCGATATACGAGAGCATCGTGCTCTGCCGGTCTAACATCCTTTCGAGCAGACTGTAGGCCCGCATCTTCGCAGCCGGCCCGCTGCCCGCACGTAAAGCACCCGAAGCCCCATGCAGCATCTGCTGAACGCGCGGGTTGGCCGGGTTCAGATGAGCCGAGAGCTGTGCTCGGTGGAATTGCGTGCGGCGGTCGAGCATCGTGGTTACGTACGATATGCCAATGCTGCCCCCCACGTTGCGTGCCAAATTGATCAGGCCGGAAGCGGCATTGTTTTTTTCCGGCGGCAGATAGGAATAAGCCACAGTATTGATGGGCACAAAAAGGCAAGCCAGTCCCATGCCCTGAATGATCCGGGCCATCGCGGCCGTCCTGAAATCGATATACAGATCGAAACGCGTCATAAAAAATAAGGCGCCTGTGAGCATACATAACCCGAAGATCATGATCCGCCGCGGATCATATCGGCCCAGCAGAAAACCAACGATCGGCATAGACGCCAAAATCACCAATCCGCCGGGCATCAAGGCGAGGCCCGCTTTTTCCGCCGTGTAGCCCAGCATGGTTTGCGTGAAGAGCGGCAACAGCAGCGTCGTGCCCAGCAGAATGAAGCCCAGCATAAACATCATCGAGTTGCCGATGGCGAAGGAGCGGTCTCGAAATAGTTTCAGATCGATGACGGGATATTTCGTATGCCACTCCCAGAAAACGACCGCGACCAGCGCGATGACAGCGATAATCGTGAGCTCCAGGATGAAATGTGAACCGAACCAGTCGTCGCGTTGCCCCTTATCCAGGACCACCTGAAGCGTGCCCAGGCCGAGGGCCAGCAGGCTCAACCCGATGTAGTCGATTTTTATTCCGCCTTCCCGCCGTGCACCGCTCAAATGCGGTGGATCGGTGATGATCCGCGAGGTGAGTAGAATGGAGATAATTCCAATCGGAACGTTGATGTAAAAGATCCAGCGCCAGCTATAGTTGTCGGTAATGAATCCGCCCAGGGTCGGACCGATCGCGGGGGCGACGACCACGGCCATTCCGTAAACGGCGAACGCCATTCCGCGCTTCTCCGGCGCGAACGTATCCGCCAGAATCGATTGTTCGCTGGGCTGCAGGCCTCCTCCACCCGCGCCCTGCAGAACCCTGAAAAAAATCAGGCTCGCCAGGTTGGGCGCCAGCCCGCAAAGAAACGAACTGATCGTGAAGAGCGCCACGCAGGCCATGTAGAAGCGCTTACGTCCGATGATCGAAGAGATCCAGCCGCTCATCGGCAGCACGATCGCGTTCGACACCAGGTACGAAGTAAGAATCCAGGTGCTCTCGTCGACGCCCGCGCCTAATCCCCCCGCAATGTGCGGCAGGGAGACGTTGGCAATGCTCGTATCCAGCACCTCCATGAACGTCGCCAGCGTGACAGTCAGCGCGATAAACCACGGATTTATGGCTGGCGCGACGTACAGATGGCGGGCCGGCAATGCCGATACTGCTTCGCTCATTTCACCCAGACTTTCGGTTCTACAGACATCCCCAGCCGCAGCAAGTGATCGTTGTTCTGATTCGGATCGAGCACGATCTTCACCGGTACCCGCTGCACCACCTTCACGTAATTGCCGGTGGCATTTTCCGGCGGCAAAAGACTGAATTGCGCGCCCGTCGCGCCCGCCAAGCTCTCCACCTTGCCTTGATAATCGCGGCCGAAGGCGTCCACGTGAATAGTGACCGGCTGGCCCACTTTCATTCTCTCCAGTTGCGTCTCCTTGAAATTTGCCGTGATCCACGCATCGTCGATCTGCACGACAGCGACAAGCGTCTGCCCGGATTGCACGTTCATCCCCACCTCGACGTGTTTGTTAACCACCCCCGCCGCCGGCGCCGTGATCGTGCAATACTGCAGGTCCAGTAGCGCCTGATCTAGCGCCGCCTGTTTTTGTTGTACAGCCGCAATTGCCGCCCGCGCCCGCGCTTGCGTCGCTTGTACTTGTTGCGGACCGGTGCGCGAATATTGCAAGGTGGCCTGCGCCGCATTCACATGGCTCTTGGCCTGAGACACTTGCTGTTGCGCCGCGGATACAGCCGCACGCGCGCTATCCACTGCGGCGGCGTTGGCCTTCGCGCTAGCCTGCGCCTGATCGAATACTTGCTGGGAGACTTCACCCTTGGCAATGAGCGCCCCGTACCGCGCCGCATCTTGCTGAGCTCGCGTGTTATTGGCTTCCGCCTGGGCAAGCTGTGCCCGCGCGGAATCCAGCTGTTCCTGCGCGGCTGCGACTCCCGCTTCGGCCGATTCCAGATCCGCTTCCGAGGACGATACCTGGCTCGTGGTTCCAATTGTTTCCACAGGTATATTCAGGTTCATGGCCCGTGCGGTCGCCTGAGCGTCAGCCAGGTCCGCTTTGGCTTTCTCAACGGCTACTTGGTAATCGCGTGGATCGATTTCCGCTAGCACCGCACCTTTATCCACGTATTGGTTGTCGTCCACGTTTACCTTCAGGATATACCCTGAGATCCGGGCGCTCACATTGTTGACGTGACCATCGACCTCCGCGTCATCCGTGTCCTCATAACTGCTCATATATCGCCACACGAAGAATCCAACGATCGCCAGCACGATTGCTCCAGCCGGAAGGAACCAGCGGAGCCGGGAGCGCCTCCGGGTAGCCTGCTCCCGCTCTTGCGAGAGCTTTGGGCTCGGCATATCGCTCGTTGCGGTAGCGCTTACGTTTTCGGTCGGCGCATCCACTCGGTCCAATTGCGTCTGATCGGCCATATCTACTTTTCCTTCCAATACTGGCGGAAACCGCTCTCCGCTGAACCCGTTGCCCGGGCGAGCTCCACGCGCGCCAGATTGAAGGCATACAGGCTTGATATATAAGATTCATTGGCGCTGGCAACCGCTTCTTGCGCCTGAACCACTTCGATGTTATCCGTCGCCCCGCTGGCAAATCGATCGCGCGATTGAGTGAGCGTCTGCTGAGCAAGATCGACATTGCTCATGGCTACTGCAACTTGGTCGGCGGCCGCCTGCAGGTCCAGCAGCCCGTCGCGGACGTCCTGCTCGATCTGGGCCCGCAGGTTGTCCGCTTCCTGACGGATGCGATTCAGTTGCGCCTGAGCCACCTGGGCATCTCCGTGCGCCCGATTGCCCGCGAAGATAGGAATCTGCAGCGCCGCGTAAGTTGTGTAAGTACCCCGTACCGCTGAAAGCGTCGGGCCAATTTCTCCGTAGTCAGCATAGATCGAAACGGTTGGGAGATGCTCCGCCACTGCCGCCCGCAGAGACTGTTCGGCCGCGTGTGCTTGCGAGAGCGCAGCCTGAAAATCCGCGCGGCTCTTCAACGCTTCCTGCAACTCCTGTTCAACCGTGAGCGGCTGAGGAGCTTCGTAAGGAATCTTCTCGGTGAGATTGAACTCCTGTCCCAGAGGCAGGCCGATCATGCGGGCGAGGGCTAGTTTCTGCTTAGCGAGATCATTTCGCGCCGAGATAAGCTGCTGGCGCCGGCTTTGCAGCTCCACCTGAGCGCGCAGCACGTCAATATTGGCCGCGATGCCCACCGTTTTCATATCCTCAGCTTGGTTGTACAAGGCTTGCGCGGTTTGCACTTCAGCATAGGCTGTATCCACTCGTGCGCCGGCGGCGATACTCTGAAGATAAGCCGCCCCCACGGCTAAGACCACCACTTCGCGCATGTCCTGATAGCTAAGTTTGACGGCTGCCGCGTTTTGCTGCGCGGAACGTTCCGTCGCCAGGAGATGCAGGTCCATAAGCGATTGCGAGAAAACCACCCGGGCATCGAAGTATGCGAATGGACCGATCAGCAAGGGGAAATTGGGGAATAAGCTCGTAACTTTGGAAAAGCCTTCCGCAGCGAGGTTCACTTTCAATACGTTCTCGTCGACTTTCGCCGAGATATTAGGCAGAAGCGGGCTGCGCGCCTCCCAAAGTTGGCCGTGCGCCGAAAGCTGAGCATCGTCTGATATCAGCAGGCCCAGGTTCTGGCGTAGCCCTCGCTCGATGGCATCAGCGAGCGAGAGAGCCATGGGTTGCGGACTCGCCGTACCCGTAGGCACGCTGCCCAGCGTCTCATTCTGAACCGAACTTTGCTGTAGTCCGAGCTGCAGTCCGGGAGAGCTTCCGCCGGTGGAAGCGGGGCCGGGCATCGTAGTCTGAGCGGATGCCCCCAACGTGCCCAGTGCAAAGCACAGAACTACCGTGATCCTCTTACGTAATCGGGTCATAGGGCTCTCGTCTTTGAATTTGTCGGCTGGCGGTCAACCGGGCCGCGTAGAGCGCGATACGCTTACATTATAGAAGGCGGACCGAAGGTACAAATGAGTAGGCTCCAGTGCGCATTTGGTTAGCCCTTTCTCCCAACGCTCAGTTCTGGCGAAATCACAATTTTTCGATGCCACGGCGGCAAATGCGGAATATGCATCAGGCGTGCTGAGAAGCCATCCGCGCCACACGATCGAGCGATTCGGCAATCATGTCATGGACGTAGTGTAGCTGCTCCGGCGTTATCACATACGGCGGAAGAATGTATACAACGTTGCCGAGCGGGCGCAGGAGAACACCTTTACTGAGATAGAAGTCGTATAGCAGGGGACGCAGTTGGGAGAAGTAGCCGGGATCGCCGGCTTTGAGTTCGACCGCCATTACGGTTCCAATGATGCGGGAATCAGCGACCATCTCGTGTTTGGCAAGGATCGGCGCTCGCTCGCGATGAATCTTCTCGATGGCGGCGATGCGCTCAAATACCGGTTCGGAGTCGAATATCTTGAGGCTCGCGATGGCCGCCGCGCAGCCCAGAGGATTCGCCGTGTAGGAGTGGCCGTGGAAGAATGTGCGGCTGCGATCGGCCGAGTAGAAGGATTCGTGCACCGTCGAGGTGCAAACGGTGGCGGCGAGGGGAAGGAAGCCGCCGGTGAGCCCTTTCGAGAGGCACATGACGTCCGGCACGATCCCCGCAAGTTCGCACGCGAACATCCGCCCGCAGCGCCCAAATCCAGTGAGTACTTCATCGGCGATAAGCAACACATCGTGTTGCGTGCAAAGCTGGCGAATGCGCTGCAGGAATTCGATCGGGTGAACGATCATCCCGCCGGCTCCTTGTAGGAGCGGTTCAACGATCACGGCCGCGATCTCGTCGTGACGGTCTCTCAGGAATTGTTCTAAGGGCGCGACGCAATCGATCTGGCATGTGTCGCGCTTTTTGCCGACCGGGCACCGGAAACAATGCGCGGAAGGGACGCGCAGTACTGGAAAACGCAAAGATTGGAACGCGGCCACGAAATCGGAATCGGCTCCTACGGACATGGCCCCGGCAGTATCTCCGTGGTAAGCATGTTCCAAAGCGATCAGGGAAGTTTTGCGCGGCTTGCCAAGATTGCGCCAAAACTGCAGCGCCATTTTCAGAGCTACCTCTACCGCCGTCGAGCCGTCATCGGAGAAAAAAATGTGCTCCAGAGGCGGCGGCAGGATGCCCCGCAAACGCTTGGCGAGTTCCTCGGCCGCATCATGTGTAAATCCCGCGAATACCACATGCTCCAGTTTTCGAGCCTGCTCGGCAATAGCTTCTGCTATCAGCGGATGCGCGTGGCCATGGAGATTCACCCACCAGGAGGAGATCGCGTCGATCAGCTTCCGGCCGTCACGCGTATGCAGATAAACGCCTTCGCCTCGCTCGATGGCAATGGGTTTCGGATCGAGCGCTTCCTGCGTAAATGGATGCCAGATGGACAGTGATTTAGGCGCCATCACGAAAATATTGTGGATCGAAATTATCGCGAAAGACCTGCAAAAGCCCACGGCGATCGATCTCATTCAGCAAGGGTATCCATCCAACCAGTGGGACATCCCCGAACCGCTCGACGGAACGTTCGTTGTCCCGATTGCGAGGCCCTATCATCACCACGCCTTTGATCGCCACTTTCGCGCAGCGCAGAGCCCGGACCGTAAGCAGAGTGTGATTGATCGTCCCGAGCGCGGAGCGGGCCGCAATAAGAACCGGAAGCCCAAGGCGATGGGCCAAATCGAGCATCAGCTCAGAATCATTGATCGGCACAAGAATTCCGCCCGCGCCTTCCACTATAAGTGGTTTTGAGAGACCGTTAGGCGGCTGAATGCGCGCAAGATCGATATGCACCCCGCTGGCCTCGGCTGCCAGGTGCGGCGATACCGGCGGATCGAAGCAATAAAGTTCCTTTAGAGCCTGTCCTTCCGGAATCGCCGCCAATTGAATCACGGTTTTTCGATCCGTGCCCTCAGCCGCGCCGGTTTGGATGGGCTTCCAGTAAATGGCGGTTAGAGCTGAAACGAGGAGCGCGGAAAGCACCGTCTTGCCGACATTCGTGTCCGTGCCGGTGACAAACAGAGACTCTCTCACGGCCGCGCAGCTTGCAGGTGTGCTGGTTCGTGTTCGCGGATGGAAATAAGCGTGTCGGCGAAGAGCGCGAGAGCATCCATCGAGAGCTTGGCATTTAACGAAATTCGTAGGCGAGAGGTCCCGCTGGGCACACTGGGCGGCCGGATGGCGCGCACTCCGAACCCCGCGTCGCCGAGCATCGCCGCGAATCGGATAGCGCGGTCATTCTCGCCAAGAAAGATGGGAACGATGTGCGTGTCGCCCTGGCCGATGTCGAAGCCGGCCCCGCGCAATCTCTGCCGTAGAGACGTTCCCCTTGCGCCGAGCTCGGTCCTCTCCCGATCGGCGAGCGCCACAACGCGAATGACGGCCCGCATTTGCGCTGCTACATAAGGCGGCAATGCCGTGCTGAAGATAAAGGTTCGCGCGCGATTGATGAGATACTGCTTGAGCTTCTCCGAGCAGCACACAAATCCGCCCACCCCGGCCAGCGCCTTGCCGCAAGGATGCACTGTCACGAGAACTCGATCGGACCGGCCGCTGGCGGCTACCGCCCCTCTTCCCTGCGGCCCATCGACGCCGGTGGCGTGCGCCTCGTCAATGATAATCTCGGCGCCATACTTTTCCCCCAGCGCAACCAAATCGGCAATCGGCGCGCGGTCCCCATCCATGCTGAAAATACTCTCGCTCACGATGAATTTCTGCGCCGCGCCGGAATCTTCCCTGCGAAGTTCACGCTCCAGAAAATCCAGATCGAGATGCGGGAAAATCACTTTTCGCGCGCCCGAGAGACGCAATCCATCGATAATGCTCGCGTGATTGGCGGCATCGGAGAAAACCACGTCGCCTGGCTGGATGAGAGCGCTGAGGACACCGACATTCGCGGAATAGCCGGAACTGAAATAAAGAGCCGCTTCCGATCCCATGAACCGCGCGATGTCGGACTCGAGTTCCTCCCAAATTTCGGCATTGCCGGAGAGAAGGCGAGAGCCGGTGGAAGCCAACGCCGTGCCGTCGGCAATCGCCCCCAAAATGGCTTCGCGAAGCCTCTCGTCGCCACAAAGCCCCAGGTAATCGTTGGAGCAGAGGTTTACGCCATGAATCGTGCCCAAGCGCCGCAGCTGATCCCGCGAAGCGAGCGCGGCAAGGACTGCATCGACGCGACGAAGGAAGCTGCTAGCTGGGCTGTTGGCCATGGCTCGTTCCGCCCAAGCCGAGGTCTCTGAGGAGGCGATTGTCTTCCTCGCGCTCTGGATTCGCCGTGGTGAGCAGCTTTTCGCCGACAAAAATGGAATTCGCTCCCGCCAGGAAACACAGGCTCACCGCCTCGCGGCTAAGGGAATTGCGGCCGGCGCTGAGACGGACCATCGAAGCCGGCATGAGCAGGCGCGCCGTGGCGATCATGCGCGCCATCACCAGAGCGTCTACGGGTTCGGAATCGGCCAGAGGAGTGCCCTCGACCCTGACCAGCATGTTGATCGGCACGCTTTCGGGATGAGGCTCGAGATTCGCCAATTGCCGCAGCAAGCCCATCCGATCCTCATCGGATTCGCCCATGCCGACAATGCCGCCGCAGCAGACTGTGATTCCCGCGCGCCGCACGGCCCGAATCGTGCCCAGGCGGTCTTCGTAGCGCCGCGTTGTGATAATCCGGCCGTAAAATTCCGGCGAAGTGTCGAGATTATGGTTGTAAGCCGTGAGGCCCGCCTCGGCCAGCCGCTGCGCCTGATCTTCCGTCAGCATGCCCAGCGTGCAGCAGACCTCCATCTTCAGCGCTGCCACCGCACGCACCATCTCTAAAACGGCATCGAACTCGCGCCCGTCCCGAACTTCTCGCCATGCCGCCCCCATGCAGAAGCGGCTGGCGCCTTCATCACGGGCCTTTTGAGCCGCGCGGCGTACCTCCTCGACCTCCATTAAAGGCTGATTCGGAACTCCCGCTTCGTAATGAGCGCTTTGCGGGCAGTAGCCGCAGTCTTCAGGACACCCCCCTGTCTTGATGGATAGCAGGCGGCAGAGCTGGATGCGCCTGGGATCATGAAAGTTTCTGTGGACTTGCTGGGCGGCAAAGATGAGATCGAGTAGCGGGCGGTTGTAGATTTCGCGAATGGACTCGCGCGTCCAATCGTACCGCAGGACGCCGACTGGACCCGGTGGATCGATCGCCTTCGGAATGAGAGATTTCTCCATTGAGTTTGCTTCCGCCAAGCAAAAATTGTACCCGAACCTCCCTGGACCGTGGGGGATTTCTGGGGGCGAAAGGTTCGCGCGAATGCGTTGTGCCGAGAGCGGCAGCGGAGTACTATCCCGCAAGGTGCGGTCCCAACATGAGTGCGATCGGCAGGATGGAATCCGTCCCTTAAGGAGAGCCCCGCAAATGCGAATGAGCATGAAAATGTCGTGGAAATCTTTGGGCGTCTTTATGGCCGTGATCGGGTTTTGTTGTATCGGTCTCGCGGCGCAAAACGATCCGTTCCTCGGTATCTGGGCACTGAATGTGGACCAGACCTCAAACTACCCCATGAAGAGCCAACTCATCATTAACGTGCCCTCACCGGACTCGCCGGACGCTTTTATAAGCATGCGTTCCAGCATCAACAAGAACGGCCAGTCGAGCACGGAAATCCATCCGGTGGCTTTCGATGGGAAACCCCACCAGACCGACGGAGGCGACCCTCGAGAGATCTCATACAAACGCATCGATGCAAACACAGTGGAAAGAACCCAGAATCGGGCGGGGAAAATCACTGTCGATCAGGAACAAGTGTCCAAAGATGGTAAAACGCTGACTGTGACGCAGCCCGGTGGGATCGTTCGCACCTACACCAAACAATTCAGCGTGCAGCCCGTCAAGCATTAACTCGCCGCGACGCCGTATAGACCGGCGTCTGCACGCTTAGCCATTGCAGGCTAGGAGCGGAAAACGGTTCGGCTGAAGTTTAACTGTAGGACCCCAAGCGGCAATCGAACACAGCGGCAAAAAGCAAAAGGGCCGACAACAGCCGGCCCTTTTTTGTTTAGATCGAAATTTTCGCTGTAGACGCCATATCGCGGCAGGCCGCCGCAATCGGCTACATCAATTCGGTAATGAGGCCGTCGAATACGCCTTTGTCGATGCGCATGCTCTGGTGCACGACGGGACCTTTGCGGAGCACTGGCTCGCTCGATTCATAAGTCGGCTGATCGTCCTTATAGAAAAGGCCGATCGGGATGCGGTCGCCCCACTCATGGGACCGCTCCATGGCGCTGCGCACGTTGCGGGAATCGTATCCTTTTTCGTCCTCGAGCTTATAAACCCGCTTCTTGAAGTAGGCGTACGTGTTCAGCTTGTTGTAGGTGACGCAGGGGCTGAAAGCGTCGATCAGTGCAAACCCCTTGTGCTGAATGCCGGCGGCGATCAAGTCGGCCATGTGATTTGGTTCCCCGGAAAACGCCCGCGCCACGAATGTGGCTCCCGAGACCAATGCCAGGGCGATGGGGTTGATGGGAAACTCGACGTTGCCGTTGGGCGTGGACTTTGTCCGCGCCTCTTTCATCGTGGTAGGAGAAGCCTGCCCGGTCGTCAGGCCGTAAATCTGGTTATCCATGACCACGTAGGTGAGATCGAGGTTGCGCCGCATGGCATGGATGAAGTGGCCGATGCCGATTCCGTAGCCGTCGCCGTCGCCGCCGGTGATGACCACCTTGAGATCCGTATTGGCCAGCTTGATGCCGGTGGCTACTGCGATGGCGCGCCCGTGCAAGGAGTGGACGCCAAAGGAGTGCACATATCCCGGCAGGTTCGAGGAACAGCCGATGCCCGAGACAAGAACCAGGTCTTTGGGAGCGACGCCGGCTTTCGCGGCGCCCATCTTGACGGCCTTGAGAACGCCGAAGTCGCCGCACCCGGGGCACCAATCCGGGTCGACTATCCCCTCAAAATTCTCGACTGGAAGCTCTACAATCGTCGCCATAACTTCCCCCTTGATCCCTTTGATCCCTGACTCAATCCGTTAGCTTACCGGTTGCCAGGAGTAGGTCGAACCGGTCTGCACGCCAACGTGCACCTCTCCCGTCTTTTCACCCGTGTCGCGATTTACGATCTCGACATTCCAGATGGGTTCGCCGTGGCCATTGCTGTCGGCTTTGCTGATCTGGCCGGGGCGAACTTCCTCGCCCAAATAGACGCGCACATAGTGATAAGCAATCTCGCGGGCCTCCGACTCGAGTAACGTCAAGCGAGTGCGCCTGGCTCTTCAGAATGGCGCGCACCTGGGCGGCAATGCCTGCCGGCTCGAGTGGCTCGCCGTCGTACTTCAGGATTTGATCGCTCACGGCGTGGCTGGTTTCCGCGCGCAAGTGGCGAGCGAACTGTCCGGTGGAATTCATCTCCACGCAGATGGTGCGCTTGCACTTCTTGAGGATGTCGCTGGCCTCTTTGGCGTGGAAGGGAAGCAGATACTTGAAGTGCAGCTGATTCGTCCGAACTCCGGAGGCATTCAGTTGCTCCACGGCCTCGCGAATCACGCCCTCGGTGGAACCCCAGCCGATTAAAGTCACATCGGCATCCGCGGGCCCTTCGATCTCGAGGCGCCGGAAGATCCTTCAGCGCCAGATCCAGCTTCTTCATGCGCTTCTCGGCGATTTTGCGCCGAATCGCGGCATTGCAGAAAACGTCGCTGATCAGAACGCCCTCTTCGTCGTGCTCGTCGGTGGCGGCAATGTACATGGCATTGGCCGTACCGGGCAGCGCGCGCGGAGAAATGCCGGAAGCGAGTGAATTCGTATCGCTTGTAGAACCCGTTATTGCCGTTCACTTCCTTGATCAAGGCTCCGCGATCGATCGGAACATCGGCCGTGAGGCGCTCGGGCTCCACCGTTTCCGGATGCTCGGAGAGCTGCAGATCCGAGATGATGATAACCGGGCACTGATATTTCTCGGCCAGATTGAAGGCTTCCACGGAGCTATCGAAGCAGTCTGCGGTGTCCTTGGGCGCGATGATGATGCGCGGGAAATCGCCCTGGGAAGCGCCATAAACTTGATTGAGATCGGCCTGTTCCTGCTTGGTGGGGATACCGGTGGAGGGGCCGCCGCGCTGAACTTCGATGAAAACAACGGGAGCTTCGATCATGCCGGCCATGCCGATGGCTTCGGTCATCAGCGCGAATCCGCCGCCGGAAGTGGCGCACATAGCGCGCGCGCCGGCGTAACCGGCGCCGATGGCCACGTTGGCCACGGCCAGCTCGTCTTCCATCTGCTTGACTACCACGCCGCAGCGCTCGGAATGTTCCGCCATCCAGGTGAGGATTCCGGATGCTGGCGTCATGGGATAGGCGGAGTAGAATCGGCAGCCTGCAGCGACAGCGCCGATGCGAGAACGCTTCGTTACCGGTCAGGTAAGGGCGGCGCTTGCCGGTGAATTTCCACTGATAGCCGAGCGGGACGAAGTGTTCCTTGGCGTATTCGTAGCCGGCTTTCAGGATGCCGACGTTCTGGTCGATTACGGCCTTGCCCTTGTGGCTGAAGGTGTCGGCTAGAACGCAAGAGGCGGCCTGCAAATCCAGCCCGAACAGAAAAATCAGCGCGCCGACAGCGACCGTGTTTTGCATGACCGGCGCCACCGGGGCAAAAGGCTTCGTCAACTTGCCGACCGGCAACGGCACGGTTAGGACGTTGTCCCGGATCGGGATGTTGACCTTCAGTTTGTCGGCATTGAACAGGATCGCGCCGCCGGATTCGACTTCCGGCGCGTGCCGCTCGATGGAATCTTGATTGAGAGCGATGAGGGCGTTCAGATGATCGCCCTGTGAAGAGACTTTTTGTTCGCCCAGGCGCAGCCGCAGCCAGATGTGGCCGCCGCGGATAACCGACTGATAGCTGTTGAAGCCATAGGCGTATAGCCCGGAGCGCGCCGGCCGTTTTCGCCAGCGTCTCGCTGGATTTATCGATACCGTCTCCGGCTGCTCCACCAATTCCAATGACAACGTCTTTCATACGCAAATACCTCGAAATTCAGGGTTGTACACGCAAACCAGGTTCAGATTTACGATCCGCGCAGAACGCGCAAAGGGACTAACCGCGCGACCTATGGCAAGTTCTCAAACTGGCCATCACATACACTGCTTACTGCGGCGAATCTCAATTGACGCAATCGATTAGACAACCCTTTGCCGCAAGTGTCAAGGAATTCCAGGCTGGTCTAGCGGCCGTATGGAGGACGCAATCGGGCGACAGCTGATGGTACTCGAGTTTCTCAGTCAAGAGGCATACGATACCCCGGGTCATCAACGGACCGTTCCACCTCGCCAGCGTCAGGTCGCGTGTGTTAGTTACCACTTTCGGTCATGTGAACCTAAAAAGCTGTCGGTTTTAGTGGCGGCAGGGGCACCGGGGAGGATTATTGCGACGGCCCGCGGCGAGCCGATCAACGCTGTTGGCTGGTGGTCGCCGCGGCTTGCGTCTATACGATCGGCTACCGGTTTTATAGCCGGTTCCTGGCTATCGTGTTCTGGAGTTGGACGATCAGCGAGCAACTCCCGCCGAGCGCCTGGAAGACGCCGGAGATTTCGTCCCCACCAATAAGTGGGTGCTGTTCGGTCATCACTTCGCCGCCATTGCCGGTCCGGGGCCGCTGGTGGGCCCGATCCTGGCGGCTCAATTCGGCTATCTGCCGGGAACGCTCTGGATCATTTCGGCGGAGTGCTGGGCGGGGCGGTGCAGGATTTCGTGGTCTTGTTTTGCTCGGTGCGCCGAGACGGCAAGTCGCTGGGGCAAATGGCCAAGGACGAAATCAGCGGCGTGGCCGGGTTTGCGGCGCTGTTTGCGGTGCTCTCGATCGTGACCATCATGATCGCGGTGGTGGGTCTGGTGGTCGTGAATGCACTGAAGGCGAGCCCCTGGGGCTTTTTTACCATCGCGATGACCATGCCCATCGCATTCCTGATGGGCATTTACATGCGGTACATTCGAGTCGGGCGCGCGATCGAGGCCTCGCTCTGGGCTTCTTCTGGTATGGCGGCGGTGGTGGGCGGACGAAACATCGGCGAATCGCATGCTCTGGCACCCTATTTCACCTACAGCGCCATCGGCCTGGCCTGGATGATTGTTCTGTACGGCTTTGCCTGCGTCGGTCTCCGGTGTGGCTTCTCCTGGCGCCGCGCGGTGCGCTGAGCACTTTCGTGAAGCTCGGAACGATTGCTGCTGGCAGTCGGCATCCTCGCGGCGCGGCCAGCATTGCTGATGCCGCCCCTCACGAGATTCATCGACGGCACAGGACCCATTTTCGCCGGCAAGATCTTTCCTTTTTGCTTCATCACCATCGCCTGCGGCGCGCTCTCCGGCTTCCATTCCCTGATCTCTTCGGGCACCACGCCGAAAATGCTGAGCAAAGAAAGCCAGGCGCGCATGGTGGGTTACGGCAGCATGCTGATGGAATCGTTTGTGGCGGTGATGGCCATGATTGCCGCGTGCGTGCTCAAGCCGGGAATCTATTTTGCTGTGAACAGCCCGGCGGGCGTGGTCGGGAAGACTGCCGGAGCAGGCCGTGGCCACGATTTCCGGTTGGGGTTTCCCGGTCACGGCGCAGGACATGTCGGATCTGGCCAGCGAAAGTGGGTGAGGTGACGCTGTTCAACCGCACCGGCGGCGCGCCGTCGCTGGCGGTGGGCATGGCGCACATTTTTTCGGGATCGCTGGGCGGCTCGGCGGTGATGGGCATCTGGTATCACTTCGCCATCATGTTCGAGGCGCTGTTCATCCTCACGATCCTGGACGCGGGAACGCGGTCGGAAGCTTCCTACTGCAGGATCTGCTGGGCCATTTCTGGAAACCGCTGGGGCGGACGATGGTATCCGGGAATCATCTTCACGAGCGCGATCATCGTCGCGGCCTGGGGATATTTCCTGTTTCAGGGCGTGATGGACCCGCTGGGAGGCATCAATAGCTTGTGGCCGCTGTTCGGAATTTCCAATCAGCTTCTGGCGGCGGTCGCGCTGTGCGTCTGCACCACCGTGCTGATCAAGATGGGAAGAGCCGCTAATCCTGGTTCCGCTGGTCCGCTGCTTTGGCTGGTAGCGGCCACATGACGGCCAGTGTGCAGAAAATCTGGGCCCCCGACCCGCGCTGGTCCTGGCCCACGCCCGATCTCGCGACCAAATCGCCGCGGGAGATTCTGGCCAGTGAGATTGCCGAAACCCAGAGTCTGATTTTCAACGACAACCGCCATTAGTCCGAGAAATAACCAGCAGATGTTGAATGTGAAGGTGACCTGCGAGATGCTCCAGCCAAACTGCTTGGAAAGGGGGATGCGAAATACGCTCCACGCGTATGCGGCGCCCAAAGCCATCTGCATGCACACGCCGGCGATGGCAATTTTCCCGCGATTCATGGCCGCGCTATTTCCTCGCGCTCCGCGTCGCGTCGGGTTTGCCTGCCGTCGGGTGCAGGATGAGTTTCTGAACGCGCCAATTGAGAATTTCGCCGACGTATACTTCGTTCTCTTTTCGGCAGTCCATTTCGTGTACGGTCCCGAACTCCTTCAGTTGCTTGCCTCCTGCGCCGAACTTGCCCAGGACGGTGCCGTCCAGTTCCATTTTGTAGATCGTGGCGTCGTCGAATTCGCCGCTGTTCGAATCGGAGCTATAGAGATATTGATGCGGACCGGAGGTGAGGCACAGCGCCCAAGGGGAACCGACGTTGGTGTACTGAGCCTTGGGATTTCCGTCTGTGTCGAATACTTGAATGCGCTTGTTGCCGCGGTCAGCCACGTAGATGTTCTCTTTGGCGTCCACTACGATCGAGTGTGGAACGTTAAATTGCCCTGGCGCTGGCCCTCGCGTGCCCCACGACTTGATGAACGTGCCGTTCTTGTCGAATTTCGCGATCCTCGAGTTTCGCGAGCCATCCGCCACGAAGATATCTCCAGCGGCATCCCAAGCCACGTCCGAGGGACCGTTGAAATTGTCTCCAGGAACTCCGGCGCCGCTGCCCGCCGCGGGAGGCGCTTCCTGGCGCGCTGGATTGTCCACGGCTTCCGGCTTTCTTCCCATGGTCATCACCACATGGCCTTCGGGATCGAATTTAACGATCATGCTGGAGCCTTCGTCCACTACCCAAATGTTGTCTTGAGGATCGACGCGCACAGCGTGCGCTTGAACAAAGGCATAGAGGTTTTGGCCGATTTCGCGCACATACTTCCCATTCTGGTCGAATTCAAAAAGACGCGAGCCGGAGCGCACGAACACACGATTCGTTCCCGTGGTCACATTCACCGACCCCGTGCGCGTGTATACGAAAACGTGCCCCTTGGAATTCGTGGCCACGCCCAGGACCTCTCCCAAATAGATGTCGTCGGGCATTTTCAAAAAATTGGGCGCCGAATCGTAAGCAATCTCGGGGATCGACTGGCCCATGAGCGGAATCCCCACTAAAACCGACAACATGCAGATAAGAAAGAGCAGACGCTTCATAAAATCCTCCTGAATCTTCTCCGCCGGCCCCTGAACCCGAACCTACCTCGAGGAGGTTTGTACCTGCCTGGACGACGTTTGCACCTGCGGATGCAAGGTCAGCTTCTGCACGCGCCAGCCCGTGATTTCCGCGGCCAGCAGATCGTTATCGCTGCGGCAATCCATGGCATGAATCGTCGTAAATTCCTTCAATTGCTTGCCCGCCTTGCCAAATTTGCCCAGCACCGTCCCATCCAACTCCATCTTGTAGATTTCCCCGCTCACCGCATTCAGGCGCGAATTGTTGTTGTCCGGATTTGAATTTGAGCTGTAGAGATACTGGTGAGGGCCCGGCGTGATGCAAAGCGCCCACGGCGCTCCCACGTTGTCATAGACCGCCTTCACAGCAAGGTCATTGCTCAAGACTTGAATTCGGCGATTCCCACGATCCGCCACATACACGTTGCCGTTCGCATCCGTCTGAATCGAGTGCGGCGTATTGAACTGGCCGGGCCCCGTCCCTTTGGTGCCTATGGAATTGATATACCGGCCGTACTTGTCATATTTCACCACCCGTGAATTCGTATACCCGTCGGCGATGAAGATATTCCCGGCAGCATCCCAAGCCACGTCTGTCGGCCTGCCGAACCGATAGGGCTGCGGAGGCGGGGGAGGGGTATTGGGGGGCGGAGTCGCTCGTACGCCGCCGTTGAACTCGGCCCTTCTGCCCAGAAGCATAGCCACTCGGCCGTCCGGGGCGAACTTGATGACCATATCGGTGCCCTCATCGACCACCCAGATGTTGTCCTGAGGATCGACGCGCACGGCGTGGGCCATCTGGAAACCATAAAGGCCCTTGCCGATCTCGCGCACGAACGAACCGTTCGGATCGAATTCATACAGGTGCGAAGTGTCGCCGCCTCGGGTATAGACGAAGACGTGTCCCTTAGAGTTTCTGGCCACGCCGATGCCTTCGCCTAGGTACATACCGGTGGGCAGCTTCAGAAAATTGGGCACGGAGTCGTAAGCGATCTCCGGGGCCGTTGCGAATGCCTTTGCAGGCGCCGGAACGTTCTGTTGAGCCCAGGTCAAGGCCACCGCCGCAAAGTGGAATAGGAGTAACGCCGATAGGACGCGAAGCTTCATAAAGCCTCCCTCACTCTGATCTTTCTGGAGCAAAGGTCGCCGGATTAGCGCGCCCCGTTTGCTCACCGATCGTGTCTCGAAAGCTCAGATCATTGCCCTGCTGGAACGTTTGGCAGAATCATACGCTTACTGGCAGCCCTTTCAACTCCTGATTCATGCGAACAGGGGAGACCCCAGCGACCGCACAAATCGCTCGAATTAGCCGATGCCGGCGAGGCTCAACCGTAGGGAATCGCTAAAAGTTAGCTAGGGTAATCGCCCGATACGGCTCGCCCGTGATTCCTCGTAAGTTATATTGAAGTTAAGGTAGGTGCAAGTGTCTCTCCCCAACGTGACGCGGCTCCCTGATCCGCCCGCGTCGATAAGCGCTCCCAAAGGTCCACACGCGACTCTCCGGACCATCCGCCAGATATGGAACGAAATTCTCAATGACGACTGCGTCGACTTGGCCGCGGCTATGGCCTATTTTTTTGTGCTCGCCCTCTTCCCATTTTTCGTCGTTCTTGGTGCCTTGGCTGGATTTCTTCCCTACTCCAATTTATGGAATCAGGTATCGGACGCAATCATCGAACATTTTCCCGCCGAAGCGCGCGGTCTGGCCTTTCAGACCTTATTGAATCTGGCACACAGGAATGGAACGTTCCTCTCCTTGGGATCTATCGCTACCGCGTGGACCTCTTCTTCTGGTGTCGTGTGCCTCATGGAAAACCTCAGCCGCGTGTACAACGTCGCCGAAACGCGTAGCTTCTGGGAAAAAAGGTTGATCGCTTTCGGCATCGTCATCGTGACTTCGGCGTTCTTTGTTGGGTCCTTCGGATTATTGACCGCGGGCCATCGCATCGGTTCCTTCTTCGTCTACGAATTTGACCTCGGGCCTCGGTTTCAAATTGTTTGGGAGATTTTTCGCTGGTGCTTCCTGGTGGTGCTGCTGCAAACCGGAGTAGCAATCTTAGACAACGTTCTTCCGAATAGGCAGCGTCCCTGGCGGTGGGCTTCCACCGGCACGATGTTTGCCACCGCCACGCTCGTAGTGGGCACTTCGGGAGTGAACTTCTACGTTCGCCACGTGGGCCACTACTACGAAACTTATGGAACGATTGGCGCCTTTTTCGTGCTCATGGTCTGGATCTTTGTCTCTAGCCTCACTCTCCTAGTGGGCGCGGAAATGAACGCGGTGCTCGAAAGACGCAGATCCTGATGTTAGCCGCCAATCTCGGCCGGCGAGTCTCACCTATGGGGGGCTAGTCGGCTCGCGGAATGCCATGATCGTGTCCCTATCCTTGATCTTGCAAGGTCGACGGCCGAAGAGTCTTCTGTTGGTCTTGTCGGCCATTTTCGTATTTTCGGCGGGTGTCGTGGCTCGCGCGCAAACTCCCGCGGCCGTTAATTATGAAGGCGAGACCGTTACGGCCATCGATCTGGCCTCCCGCCCGGAAGGTGACGTCGAGTTTCTGCGTTCGCTCATCATTCAGCAGCCCGGTCAGCCTTATTCCAATGCCAAAGTTCAGCAAAGCATCGCGGCTTTGCAGGCTACCGGGGAGTTTACGGCCGTGAGAGTGCAGGTTTCTCCCGTGAGCGGAGGCCTGCGGCTGATCTTTGTTATGGAGCCCGCGTATTACCTGGGCTTGGTCCGGTTTCCTGGCGCGATACCCACGTTTAATTATACGCGCCTGTTGCAAGTGGTGAGCTTCCCGGATGGCGCGCCGTTTTTCCGTGAAGAGATGGCCAATGCCACCGGGGCCTTACAAACTTTCTTGAGGCGCGAAGGATTCTTCGTAGCGCAAGTAAAGCCCAGAACGGAGATCGACCGCGAACACAAGCTCGTGAATCCAGTGTTCGAGATCACTCTCAATCGCCGCGCGAAGGTGGGCGCCATCGATTTCGATGGCTTGTCCCAAGCCGAAGTGCAACAGGAGCGGGCCGCCCTGAGCTCCTTCTGGACCCATTTCGAAAAAGGGCGGCTGAAGGACGGAACCACATTTACGGCGGAACGAATTCAAGCGGCCGTCAGCCGCATTCGAAATACCCTGGCCGCGAGTAACCGTCTGGCTCAGGAAGTCAGCCTGGCGTCGACGAATTACAGTCCCACGGCCAACCGCGCCGATCTGTTGTTTCACGTAAAACTTGGGCCAAGCCTTACGGTGCAAATCGAAAGTGCGCATGTATCCAAAAGAACGCTGAAAAAGCTCATCCCGATCTACCAGGAAAGTTCCTACGACTCCGATCTCTTGGCTGAAAGCCGGATGGATTTGGCCAGTTACTTCCAATCCAAGGGATATTTCGACGTCCAAGTCGCATCAAAAGTGCAGCAAACGCCGGACAAAATCGCGGTGATTTTCGATATTCAGAAGGGCGGCAAGCACCGTGTCAGCAAGGTCGCATTCACGGGAAATCAAGCGATCGGCAATCCGGCGCTCCGCGCGGCAGTTGTGGTGAAACCGAAGCAATGGCTGTTTTCCAGAGGGAAATACAGCGAGACGTTGCTTCGCGCCAGCGCCGGCAAGATCGAAAACATGTATCGCGTCTTGGGTTTTCCCGACGTAAAGGTCACCACCCGGGTGCAGGATCTGGAGCCAAACGTCAACATCACTTTCGAGATTACCGAAGGCCTGCGGGCCATCGTCCACAATTTCCAGATCGTCGGCGGCATCGGGCTCGACACCAGCAAACTTCCGGCCCACGCTCTTCGGCTCGGCATGGGGAAGCCCTATTCGCCGGAGCTGGAGCTGGAAGATCGCAACGATATCCTGGCCTACTACCTGGATCTCGGTTTTCTGAACGCGCAACTCAAGTCCGCCGCGACTCCCTTTAATGGCGATAAGGATCGCGTCGACGTTGTCTACCAAATCCAGCGAGGACCGCAGACCCGCATTCAAGACGTTCTCTATCTCGGAAACGTCAGGACCAAGACGAACTTGATCGCGCACACTGCGGCGCTCACTCCGGAAATGCCGCTCAGCGAATCGAAGATGCTGGAGGCGGAAAGCAATCTTTATAACCTCGGAATATTCGACTGGACCAGCGTCGGTCCTCGCCGGGCGGAAGAAATCACGTCGCAGTTGGTCGACGACGTCGATCCGCCGAGCGCCCCGGCGCGATCCGATGGCGGTGCTCCGGGCACTGCGGCCGGCAACAGTCCCGAAGGAACAAGTGCGAGCTCGGTGTCCGCGCAACAGTCGCCGTTTGGCGAAAATCAATCCGCGTCGCGAAGCCAGGAGATTGACGGCGAGCAGAGCCAGGATGTTCTCATCAAAATACACGAATCGCAGAGAAACTCGATCGATTACGGTGGCGGGCTCGAACTCGTCAGCCGTGGCGGGACGCCGCCCGGCGGCGCGATCGTGGTTCCGGGACTCGCGCCGATTCCGGTGGGAAGCAATTTCACTACCAGCGAACAAAGATTCTGGAGCCCGATTGGTACTTTTTCTTACACGCTCAGAAACCTGCGCGGCCGCGGAGAAACTCTTACCGCTTCCATTCTGGGCTCTCGGCTGGATAACCGCTCCACATTGACCTACGGCGTACCCCAGCTCTGGAGTACCAATTGGAGTTCGCTGACGAGCGCTTCGGCGGAGCGGAGCACGCTCAACCCGATCTTTGCCGATACCTTTACTTTGGGCTCATTTCAGGTCCAGCGGGCGCTGAATCCGCAGCGAACCCAAACCCTCATCCTCCGTTACCAATTTCAGCACACAGTCCTCAGTGACCTGCTCATTCCGGCCCTCGTACCGCAGCAAGATCAAAACATTCGGCTTTCAACCCTTTCCGTTTCGTACATTCACGACACTCGCGACAAGCCTCTCGATGCCCACCACGGCGTTTATCAGGCGCTCAATTTTGGCCTCACTCCGACAGCCCTGGGGGCCAGCGCCAGTTTCGTAAAATTCCTGGGGCAAGCGGCTTATTACGTCCCTGTGACCACGCACATCACCTGGGCCAATAATCTTCGCCTCGGCTTTGCAAAAACAATCCTTTCCAGTTTCGTGCCGTTGAGCGAGGAGTTCTTCTCCGGAGGCAGCGACACCCTTCGAGGTTTCCCCATCGATGGCGCGGGACCCCAGCGGCCAGTCGTGGCATGCGGTAATTCCAGCGATGCGGCGACTTGTACCACCATCTCGGTGCCCGTCGGGGGCAACATGCTCATGGTATTGAATTCGGAGCTGCGTTTTCCAATCCCTCTGAACCTTCCTTCGGTGGGGAAAAATTTGGGCGGAACGATTTTCTACGACGGCGGCAACGTGTACTCGAATATTAATCTGCCCTTGCTTTGGAGGGAATACACCAACAGCGTCGGGGTTGGAGTTACCTACCAAACGCCGGTCGGCCCGGTGCGCTTCGATATCGGCCACTTGCTGAATCCCATCGCGGGCATCGGTTCGGTGCAGTTCTTTCTTACCTTAGGCCAAGCTTTCTGATGAGCGGCGCGCCGGAGAGGCAAGGCATGAACTGGGAAAAGGCTTTGGCCCGGATTGGGAGTGCGATTGGCGCTGCGATCGTCGCCGTCATCGTGCTGGTTCTGTTTGGCGCTTTCCTGATTCAGCGGAATACGTTTCTGCATCGCTATCTGCTCGCCAAAATGGTTCAAATCGGCGACAAATCCGCCGGCACGGAAATTGCCATAGGCGATTACTCGATCCGATGGTTGCCGCTACAGATCGCGTTGCGAGACGTGATCGTGCGTGGCAGGGAGGATGCCCTCGCCCCTCCGCTCGCCAGCCTCCCTCGAGTCGAGATCGGCGTGTCCTGGCGCCCATTGCTGGACAGAAAAATAGAAATTACACAGCTGATTCTCGACCGTCCGGCCGTATATCTTGCGGTGGACCAATCCGGAAAATCGAACCTGCCTGCCCGGCCTGCTTCCCAGCAGCCATCTCCGAGCAAACCGCAAATCTTCATCGAACACGCCACCGTGCAAGGGGGCGATCTGCGATATGCCGATTTAGCTCGCAAGATCGACGTCAATCTGCCCGATCTGCGCTTGGACGTAAACCAACGGGCAGCAGATCAATACTCTGGGGTCTTTGGATATAGCCGGGGCGAAATCACCGCGGACGGCCGCTCCCCGCTCTATCAAAGCGCTGAAATCAACTTCACCGCGACGGATAGCGGCATCAATTTTGAGTCAGTACATGTCGCTACCGATACGTCACAGCTGAACGCCTCAGGTAGCATGCGGGGCTATTCCAGCCCGAAAGTGCTTGCCGATTACCACCTGATGTTGTCAGCCTCCGAATTGCATAGGGAATTGCCGGCGGTGCCTCTTTCAGGCGGAGAGATAGAGCTTGCAGGATCGCTTAGCTACCAGGCTGCTGCCGGCGCATTGCTGCAAGCCCTGAAGACCACCGGCCGCGTCTCGACTCCAGCGTTGAGGGCATCTTTACCGGACGTGAAGTTGAACGGCAAGAGGCTCTCGAATCGCGAGCTGATCCTGCGCTCCCTTTCCGCAAACTATTCGCTGGAAGGCGGAAACTTGCAGGTCAGGGCGCTGCGCACCGAAGCCATGGGCGGAGTGGTTCGCGCGGAATTCAGCGCGCAACGGCTGACGGCAGTCCCGGCATATGAACTTTCTGTTTCGGCCGAGGAATTGTCGCTGGAGCAGATCGAGGGCATCGCTCAAACGGGCATGGTGCCCTTTCGGGGAACCGCCCGCCTGCGGGCGAGTGCGCATTGGACTTCAACCGTAAGGAACGCCATCGCCCGTGCCGACGCGGCCATTTCCGCATCGATCGATTCCGTCCAATCCACGTCGAATCCCGCAGCGCAGCTCCCCCAGTCGCTGCCGCTAAATGCCGACCTGCACGTCGTCTACGACGCTCCTCACTCCACACTCACGGTCACAAACAGCTCGGTAGCCAGCAACGGAACCACGATCACCGCCACCGGCACGGTAAGCGCTCATTCGTCGCTATCGGTTCATGCCCGAAGCACTGACCTGCGCGAAACGGATCTGCTGATCGTCTCCATGCGAAGGATTCTGAACGCCGCCGGGCAAGCAAGCTCTTTGGGTTCCGTGCCCATCGATCTGCGCGGAACAGCTTCAATCGACGCTCAAGTAGAGGGGCAAATTCAAGATCCCCGGATCAGCGGCCGCCTCGAGGCCGATGCCCTGGTGGTTCGCCAGGCCAGTTGGCCACGCATTCAAGCCAACTTCGATGTCAGCGCGTCATCGGTGGCTCTGCGGAACGGCCTTGCCGAAACCGCGAATCACGGCCGTCTGAACTTCGCGCTGACCACCAGCCTGCAACACTGGTCCTACAGCGCGGAGAATTCAATCGCTGCGCAACTGCAAGCCTCGCAAATTCCGGCTGCGGATTTGGAACAATTTGTCGGCATATCGGCGCCCGTCTCCGGTACATTTTCCGGAAATGCCTCCATTCAAGGCCTCATCGATAATCCGATGGGCCAAGCCTCGTTGGAATTGCGAGACGCCTCGCTGTGGGGCGAGCCGGTTCGCAGTGTTGTAACGCAGCTTCGCGCCGCCGATAAAACGATTTCGGCACAATTCACGGTTGCTGCTCCCGCGGGGACGATCAGCGGAGAAGGCCAGTTCGATGTGCCCGGCAGGAGCTATCAAATTTCGATCGATCATTCCGTGCTTAATCTCGGCCAGGTTCACTACTTCGCTTCTCGGAGCAGTATCGAGGGGACGCTGGGAATTGAAGCCCATGGTCAAGGAACACTGAAAGCGCCGCAACTCGATCTCACGCTCGGCGGTGAGCGATTGGCTTTCCGCAATACGCCCCTTGGTTCGATGAGCGCCCAGCTCCATGTCGCCGATCGGCAGGCGAAGTTTGACCTGACCTCAAATATCGAAGGCGGGCAAATCCACGCTACCGGAAATGCCGGGTTGGTCCTTCCGTACATCGTGCATGGAGATTTTCAACTTCATTCTTCCGAATTCGGTCCTTTGCTGGCGACCTACATGCGTTCGGCGCCGGCCGGCCTTCGGGGAACGGCGGATGTAAGCGGTGAGATCGATGGGCCGCTGGCCGAGCCTCAGAAAGTAAAGGCCGGTGTGGAACTATCCACTCTCGATCTCGCTTACCAAAATCTCACCTTAGCCAGCGCCGGCCCGGTTCGCCTGAACTATGCGGATCGTGTCTTAACGATTTCACAGGCCGAGCTCAAAGGCACCGGGACGGACTTCAAATTTGGCGGAACGCTGCCGCTCGCCGGCTCGGCGCCCCTGAATATTACGTCGACCGGCTCGATCGACCTTCACCTCCTCAACGTTCTTGGCGCCAACACGCAAGCTTCGGGAACCATCCAAATTGATGTCACCGCGCAGGGAGCGCTGAGACAACCCCAAATCGGCGGCACGATTGAGATGACCAACGCCGCGTTCCTCAGTGACGTCGCTCCGGTCGGCCTGGATAACGTGAACGCTCGCATGGCGCTGAAAAATAATCGCCTCACGATTGAACATTTGTCGGGGCAAATGGGTGGCGGAACATTTTCGGTGAGCGGCTTCGCCAGCTATGCTCCCGTTTCCTTTTCTCTCCAGGTCAGCGGCAAATCGGTTCGCATCCGATATCCGCAAGGAACGCGGGCGCAGCTCGATGCCGACCTCACCTTGGGCGGAACGCAGGCCGGTTCGCTGTTGAACGGCCGCGTCACGATAGACCAGCTCTCCTTCACGCCGGACTTCGATCTGGCAAACTTCGTCGCCCAATTCAACTCCTCCGGCGTTTCCGTGCCGTCCCCTTGGGAACAGAACACCCGCCTGAACGTGGCCGTGGCCTCGAGCGATGTGCTGGCCCTTTCCAGCAGCCAGTTAAGCTTGCAGGGATCGGCGGATTTGCGCATCGCGGGAACCCTGGCGGCGCCTGTCGTCCTGGGAAGATCCACGCTCACGGGCGGATCGATCATCTTCATGCACAACGTCTATCAAATCCAAAGCGGCACAATCGTCTTCGCCAACCCGGTCCGCACCGAGCCGACGCTGAATCTCTACGTGACCACGACGGTGGAGAGCTATGACATCACGTTAAACTTCCTTGGTCCGCTGGACCGGATGCGCACCAACTACACCTCCGATCCCGCCCTGCCCCCCGTGGATATCATTCACCTCTTGGCGTTCGGCACCACCACGGCAGAGGCGGCCGCAACCGCCACGCCCGCTTCCCTGGGCGCCGAATCGCTGATCGCTAATCAACTGGCGGGCCAGGTTAGCAATCGCCTTGAAAAACTTACGGGCATTTCGCAACTGGAGCTGGATCCATCGCTGGGCGGCAACAACAGCGATCCTGGCGCGCGCGTCGCTATCCAGGAGCGCGTCGCCAGCAATATCCTCTTCACTTTCGCCACCGATCTTACGAATACCCAAAGCGAAGTCGTGCAGGTGAAATATCAGACCAAGGGACGCTTGTCGTTCACATTGACGCGCGACGAATATGGAAGCTACGCGCTCGAGATCAAGACCCGTAAGACCTTTTGAAGCTTCCATACGGGCGGACTTCGCAGGTTCCGAATATAATGAGAACATGAGCCGAACAAGGGACGTCCGCGGACGCTTGCTGAACGCCCTCCGCTGCCGCTGTCCCAATTGCCGTCAAGGTAAGGTTTTCAAAGGCTGGCCGAATCGCGTCTTGCCGAGGTGCCCGTCTTGCGGGCTCGCCTATTTCCGCGAATCGGGCTACTACCTGGGAGGCATGATCATCACCTACATCCTCACTGCTTTCATCGTTGTCATCCTCTACCTTGTCTCCCTGGTGCTTCCGGGCGTGAGCCATTTCTCGGAAAATGTCACGTACGCGTTCTGGGCCATTTTCGCGATCTCGCTGACGCTCCTACTCATGCGCCCTGCTTACAGTTTATGGCTGTCGCTGGATTTCTTGATCGATCCGTGGGGCCCGGATCAGCCGAAATAAGCCGTCAGGCCCTGTCTCTAATTATCACGCCCAACTAACACCCCAGTTCCGAGCGAACTTCGCCGATGGGCTTGCCTTTCCAGAACTTTTCCCAGTTGTCGATCGAGCTTAAGGAACGCGCCAGCATGCGGTCGATATATAAATTCCCATGCAGGTGATCGATCTCATGTTGAAGAATCCGCGCATACCAGCCCGAAGCGTCGATTGTTTTCGAATTGCCCCGGTGATCCAGGCACTCCACGCGCACGCCGTGAGAACGCGGAACTATGGCGAAAAATCCCGGCAGGCTCAGGCAGCCTTCGAAAAACTCCGCCGTTTGATCCTCATTGGTGCTGTAAATGCGGGGATTGATCACCACATGGAAAGCAACGGGCCGCCGCTCGCGCAGCTTCAGCTGCTCCGCGTTGACGTCCTTGAGATACTCCTTGCGATCTTCGATGACGGCCAGCTGAAGGCTGATGCCGATCTGGGGCGCGGCCAAGCCCACACCCGGCGCCCCGCGCATGGTTTCGCGCATATGGCTGATCAGGTTTTGTATCTCTTTGCTCCTGATCTCTTGTGGAGAAAGAGCGCGCGCCTGCTGCCGCAGGACGGGTTCTCCCGCATGAACGATGGGTAGAATCATGATCCTCCTTCGACGCTAGAGTAACGCGCCGAAGGAGAATCGCCAAAACCGCTGCGCAGGAAGGGCTATCGCGCCGTAACTGCCGCGCTCTCTTTTTCGATCGGAGCGCCCACCAGGTTCCCCCATTCCGTCCACGATCCGTCGTAATTCTTTACCCGGTCATAGCCCAGCAGGTATTTCAATACGAACCAGGTATGCGAACTGCGTTCCCCGATGCGGCAATAGGCAATGATTTCGTCCTTGCCGCTTATGCCCTTGGTTCCATAGAGCTGCTGCAATTGATCCGCGCTCTTGAAGGTGCCGTCTTCGTTCGCTGCCTGCGCCCAGGGAACGTTCGCCGCGGAAGGAATGTGCCCGCCACGCTGTGCGGTTTCGCTCATCCCGGGGGGCGCGATGATTTTGCCCGTAAACTCGTCCACCGAGCGCACGTCCACCAGATTGCCGTGCGTGCGGTTCTCCACGATGGCGAAGACGTCTTCCTTGCGGGCTCGCACGGATTCGTCGGGGCCAGAGGCGTGATAAGTCGCGGGCGCGACTTTTGGCGCGTCCGTAGTTATGGGACGCTTCTCCTCCAGCCACTTCTTGCGCCCTCCGTTGATTAGGCGCGCGTCCTTGTGGCCATAGTATTTCAGTTGCCACAGAGCGTAGGCCGCGAACCAATTATTGTTGTCGCCGTACAGCAGTACGGTGGTGTCGTTGGAGATTCCGGACTTGCCCAGCAATTGCTCGAGCGCCGCTTTGGAGATCAAATCGCGGCGCACGTTGTCCTGGAGCTGCGTCTGCCAATTCCAACCCACGGCTCCGGGAATATGCCCCTGATCGTACGCGCTCGTATCGACGTCGACCTCCACCAGCCGCACTTTGGGGTCGTTCAGATGCTGCGCGGCCCATTCTGTGGATACCAGGACTTCGGGATGCTTGTATTCAGCCATTCGTAATCTCCTCTGAAATGGAGTCCAATAAAAAAACCCATCGTCATGCGTTTTGGCGATGGGCTCTTCAAAACTAACGCGATTTGGAAATTGCCTAGGTCTCAAGCCCCGCGCCAAATGAAATCGGGCGACAACAACAAGCGCAGCTGTAACCTGACGCGCTGAAACCGCAGGGTGCCATGCACTCCAAGCTACACCACAAAGCAGCCATTGGCAACGGCGAGTCCGGGCCCATCCGGCAGTCTGTCAGTCGAGGTCGAGATGAGACTGGGCCAGCGGCGTAGGTGGGCACTGCGGGCGGAGAACCGTAACCTCGTCGCCATCTGCGATAAACGCGGCATGCGCCAGGCCCAAAAATAATCCATGATCGAGCACGCCAGAAATATCCCTGAGCCTTGCGGCCAAAGCGGAAGGATCTCCGATGAGCCCGAAATCGCAATCCAGAAGATAGTTTCGCTGATCGGTAAGGAACGGCTCATTGGGTTTTCGCTGGTCCATGCGTAGCTCCGCTTTACCTCCCAGGTCCGCGACATCGTCCATCACCCAGGGCGCGGCAAAAGTAGACACTTCCAAGGGAACACGTCGCCGGCCGAGCTGCGAAACGCGCTTCGAGGAATCCGCGATCACAAAAAACCGGCGCGAATGCCGGGCCACGATTTTTTCGCGTAGAAGCGCCCCTCCTGCGCCCTTGATCAAGCTGAGGTCCGGAGCGATTTCGTCGGCGCCATCGATGTTGAGATCGATGCGCAGGCCGCGCTGCGGCGCGCAAATCCGCAGGCCAAGCTCCGCGGCCTGTTTTTCAATCGGCAGAGATGAAGCCACGGGTTCAATCGTCAGGCCATCGCGGCGCACGGCCTCGGCGAGCAACTCCACAAAATAACTCGCCGTGGATCCGCTCCCCAGGCCCAGGATCATATGGTTGCGAACGTAGCGCAAAGCGGCATGCGCCGCGGTTCGCTTTTCTTGTTCGAGCTGTTCCGGCGTTTTTGAGGAGCTCACGCCTCAAGCATATACTCGAATCGCCGTGCGCGAACCATCGGAGAAGCTCAGCCAAATCGTCACGCCGCGCCGCCTTCGCGTGAGGCGGCTGCGGCGTAGCGAGCTCCCGGCCCCCACCCTGGAGCTGGCCCGCTTTCTGATCGGCAAGACCCTGGTTCGCGAACTTCCCGCCGGCAAGATCATCGGCCGCATTGTGGAGACCGAGGCCTATCCGCCGGGAGATGCGGCTGGACACGCATTTCGAGGCGAGACGCCTAGGAATCGCTCGCTATTTCTCGGCCGCGGCCATGCCTACGTATATTTCTCTTATGGCCTCTTCTGGCTGTTGAACGTCAGCAGCGAACGGCGGGGCATCGGGGCCGGCGTCCTTCTGCGCGCTCTCGAAGTCGTGGACGGTTTCAACCTGATTCGCGGCGCCAGGGGAAAAACGGCGCGCCACTCCGATCTCGCCCGAGGTCCGGGCAGGCTGGGCCTTGCGTTGCGAATCGATAGGCGCTTCGACGGCGAGGATCTATGTGCCAAAGGGCCTCTGTGGCTGGGGACGGAAGTATGGCCGCGGAAACCAGTCGGTGAAAGCGTGCGGATCGGAATTTCGCGTGAGATTGACCGGCTGTTTCGATTCTATGAAGTTGGCAATCCTTCCGTCAGTGGACCTCTTCGGCTCCGCATGTAATGCGCGCTGGCCGCACTGGAAGCGGTCTCAAGGGTGGCTATGACTTTAGGTCAGTGTGTGTCGGCTGCGATCCAATTCCCGCTCGCGCGAATGCTCACTTCCACCATATCGCTGGCGCGGAGGATGAACGTGCTGGGGTTCTTCAATCCCCAGGCGATATAAGGAATGGAGAAATCGGAGTTCAAGGTGACAGCCGAGCCTTCGCTCCTCAGCGTGACGGGAATTGCGATTTCATGATCCTGGCCCAGAAGGCGGAACTCTCCTTTCACTTCGACGTGCGAATCGCCCTGCATCTCCACGCGCCCTTCAATATCGTGCGGGGCAAAAGTGATCTCCGGATACCGCTGGCTCTCGATGATCTCTTTGTGCATTCTTGAGTCGCGGCCCTTGTTACCGCTTTCGCCGCTCGCCGCGCTCACAACGATCGAACCCGCGGCCTTTCCCGTCGCCGGATCGAAACTCACTTTTCCGCTTGTTAATGTGAATGTGCCGTGCACGGTGTGCAGAGAGGACTTCAGCGTAAAGTGGACAGCCGATTGCGTCGGATCGAGCTCCAAAGCCTTCTCCTGAGCGAACGCCGGCGCGGCCAGCAATCCCACCAGCAGAACGAAAGGTGCTAAGTGAACGCGCCAGTCGGGCTCTCATCGGTTCCACCGATGATTCCGACGATGATTCGCGGCTCTGCATTGAATCGTTCTTTTAGCATGTGATTGAGCTCGGGCTCTTTCGTGGCGGTTCAGCAGGAGCGCTTCAGCAGGGCGGTTCACCAAGGGGGTTTACCAAGAGAAAATCAGCCGCCATCCCAAGCGTACAGGCAAGTCCAGGCCACATTGTGAAAGAGCCAACTCTCCCACTTGCGCGTTCAGCATACGGGCAAAAAGCGAAGGCTCAGCCGCGAAAGTTCGCAATGCTCGGCGCCGCCAGCGCGGATGCGTATCCATAAAAAGCATCAGCCTGGACGTCAAGTGCGCCATTCGGCCGATGCGCTCGTGTGCCGCTTGATACGATTGCAGATCGCTACGCTTGATGGCCTCTACCAGCGCCGCTGCCTGCCTCAGTCCCAATCCGATGCCTTCCCCCGTTAACGGATCCACCGAGCCCGAGGCGTCGCCAACCAGAGCAACCGCTCCGCGATAAACGCGCTTCAGGCGGCGCAATGAGGCGCGGGCGCCGCGTACCTTGTTCGTGGCAGAGGCCCCGCTAAGGCGGCAGGCGAGTTCGGGGACTTGGCCGACGGCATCGTGAAATTTCAGCAACGGATTGCGCGAAGTGACCGCGACGCAAACCTCATCGTGCGCGATCGGAGCGGCCACGATCTGGCAATCCCTCGCCCAGTAGACCTCCACGAAATCGCTCCATGGCTCCATGCCGAAATGCTGGCGAACGCCGAAGCGAGCTCTTTCGTATCGCGATTCCTCCAGTGCTGCCCACCTGCGCACCGGCGAACCCTCGCCATCCGCCCCAATCACGTATCGGCAGCGAACCCGCCGGCCATCGCATGACAATCCGCCATCCCGCTCGAGCGTCACGCGAGCGCCCCACAGAAGCTCAACGCCCACGTCGGCTGCTCGCTGCACAAGCCGGGAATGCAATTCCGTTCGGCGCAGTCCCAGGCCGAAGCCGTTTGCAAACGTGGCAGCGGCGCAAGTTTCGCCATCGCCGCCGTTGAAGCGGATGCCGAGAAAACGGACAGCCTCGCCGCTATTGAGCTTGACGCCCAGCTTTTCCACCGCCGCAAGCGTGTCCGGCATCAGGCCTTCGCCGCAAGCTTTGTCGATTGGGGGACGGTTATGATCGGCCACAACCACTCGCATACCCGCTTGCGCGGCCGAGAATGGCTGTGGCCAGCCCCGCCGGGCCTCCGCCCACAACAAAGAGATCGGCACAAAGCTCGCCGCACGGATTGCCATGGAGACTGCTGGACAGATCGGTCCCCTCACGAACGAGTTCATCTCAGGCTTCGACGTTCTCTCTGACACATCAGGCGAGTTTAGACGAGAAGGCAGGGCAAAGAGTTGGAAGCTATTTTTGCGCGGCGCAAGAGCCGAGGCGTCAGCAAGCTAGCCGGCTTTGCGGCGGGGCCGCAGGTCCCGCTCCGCCACGGGTTCAAGCAGGCGCAGGATGTGTTCGCCCGATTCCGGGTCGAAGCGATAGGACAAAACGGCGTCTGCCGCAGTCGTATCCGCAGCTAGTTCCAGCTCGGGATTGTCGAGAATGATGTCGCCGTTATTGCGGATGCGGAATTCTGTTCCTACTTGCATCGGGATAATCACTTCTGTGCGTTTTTCGGCCATGAGGTCTCCCCGCGGCTAAACGTATTGCGGGCACCGCTGCCCTTTTGATGCAAGAACGAGCGGTTCGTGCCCCGAAGGATTACAATTAAACCATGCGTTATCTCGTTCGTGCGCGAGTGAAACCCGGGCGCGAGGCGGACCTGCTGGCTGCGATCGAGCGTGGCACGCTTGGCTGTGGATCGGTGGCCGAAGGCGAATACCTGCGCAATATGAAGGACGCCCGGGTTTGCGAGGATCGGACGACGCGCTGGGTTGAGGTGTGTTATTGTCCCAGCCCGCTGCTCGAGGAGCGGCCCTATTGGGAAGAGTATTTCGATCTCACGCGCGTGCAGGACGCGCATGATCGCCGCCGCTGCCGCGATGAAAATGGCACGGAGGCTTGGGCCTGCGGCTCCTGCGATTGTACCCAAAGGCTCGAGAAGCGGCTGGCGGAAAGCGGCAAATCTTTCTTGGATCTCCTTCGCGACAAGGTCCAGGCGGACTCCGCTCGCGTTCGGGGTCCGTGGACGCGGAGAAAAATGAGGATTCAGGCGCGTTCCTGAAATTTGCTCTCCCCACCCTCGGCAAGCTACCCCGAAGCGGGTAAAATCATCCAATCCCATGCCCGCTCCATTGTCTCAGCGTAATCGGAGTCGAGAATTGCGCCTTCTCCATGACGTAGCCACGCGATCCAAATCGCCGCGTATCTTTAGGCCGCGGCTGAGAAATACTCTCGTCCTCGCGGCCGTTGCCGCGGCTCTGTGCGTTTTCGCCGCGGGCGGCGCTTTCCTTTCGGCGCAAACACAAAATACAACCACCGTCTCCTTGGACGCCTCCCGCATCCTTCCCTTCCTCAATCAAACTCTTGGCTGGTATCGCCAGATGATTGCAGACCAGCAACTGGCTGACGATGCCAGTGAACAAGTGATGGTAGCGGATAATCGGCAACTCGGCGGTCAGATTGTGCGCGCCGCTTTTGACTTCGCCCGCGCGGAAGCCGACTCCGTCAGCAGTTCTCTGAAGCAAGCGCCCCCGCAAGGCGGAGCCCCTTCGCAGGAACAAACCATGCTGCAGGCCGAGCAGCGCATGGATCAACAAATTGCCGAGCTTCAATCGGAGCTCGGTTCCCTGAATGCGAAGCTCCCTGCCGCGATAGGCAAGCAGCGCCAGCTGCTTCAAGCCCAGATCACCGAGACGCAAAGTGAGATCGATCTCGTCAAAACTCGTAAGAGCGCCATTCAAAGTATGGTGGCGTTCGTCAATGGCATCGGCACGCCCGGTGAAAATGCGGGACTACTCGGTCAAATCGACGCCTTGGCGGCTTCCGTCCCCAGCTCGACGGCAGCGCCGGCCAATGCAAACCAGAATGCCCCCAAGGACCAGCCCAACGCGCAGCCAAACGCGAATACCGAAGCGGCAGGCACGCAGCCGGCGGGCATCTGGGAGCTGGGCGCGGACCTTTTCGGAATCGCTCAGAAACTGCGTACCATCGACACAGCCATAAATCAAACCGACGCCCTTGCCAAAACAGTCGCCGATTTGAGGACGCCGCTCTCGGTTCGCTTGCGGCAGCTATCGCAGCAAAGCGATCAACTCGCGAATACTCCATCATCCAAGGACCCAGCCACGATAGCGCAGCAGAGGCAGGAAGCCGATGCCATTACGGCTGAGTATAAGCAGCTCGCGGCCATTGCCGTTCCGCTCAGCAAGGTGTCCATATTGCTCGGTCTCTTTGGGAAAGGCCTCGAGACTTGGCATACAGAAGTCAGGGGTGATGTGGGGAGCGGACTGGAACGTCTGCTCGCGCGCTTGGTCGTCCTGGCCATTTTCATCGGGCTCGTCCTGGTCCTTGCCGAAATCGCCAAGCGATCCGTCTATCGTTATGTTCACGAGCCTCATCGCCGCTATCAATTTTTATTGCTGCGCAAAATCGCCATGGTGGTGGCGATCCTGGTTATCGTGGGCCTGGCGTTTGCCAGCCGTCTTGAATCCGCCGTGACCTATGCTGGTCTTCTCACGGCAGGTATAGCGGTAGCGCTCCAGAACGTCATCGTCGCCCTGGTCGGCTACTTCTTTTTGATCGGGCGATATGGCATCCGCGTAGGCGATCGCGTGCAAATCAGCGGCGTCACCGGCGAGGTGGTGGATATCGGCTTGGTGCGCATACAGGTAATGGAATTGGGGGGCAGCGCAGCGGACACTCCCACCGGCAGGGTGGTGGCTTTCTCGAACTCGGTGGTTTTTCAGCCCACCGCCGGTATCTTCAGGCAAATCCCAGGGACCAACTTCGTCTGGCACCAGGTCTCTCTAACGGTGGCCGCCGACAGCGATTTCAAAGCGGTGAGGGAAAGATTGCTTCGCGCCGTGGAGGGCGTGCTGGCCGATTATCACGACGAGCTCGAGCGGCAGAATCGCGCCATGGAGCGAACCCTGATTAGCCTCCCGCCGGATGGGCTGCGGCCTAAAATTCGCCTGCGACTGACGTCCGGTGGGCTGGAAGCGACAATTTTGTTTCCGGTGGATTTGGCCCACGCGGGAGAGATTGACGAGCGCGTCACGCGAGAGCTTATGAAAGCGGTGGACCAGGAACCCAAATTGAGGTTGGCTGGCTCGGCCCCGTCGATTAGCGTGCGATCCGATCTCCCCGCGGCCGGCGCGGCTGCCGGCTAGACCGCCGCCCGCCGCCTGCTGTTCTCGGTTCACGGATCAAGACCGCGATTGCTTGCTCGCAAGTTGCAGTACTTCCGCCAAATGAAAAGCTCTTCGCCCCGTCAACTGGGCGATCTGCTCCCGGCAGCTGAAGCCGTCTGAAACCACCAGTGTATCCGTCTCGGCTTCGCGCACTGCCGGCAAAAGAACCCTCTCGCCGATGGCCCTCGAAATTTCATATTTCTCGCGCTCGAACCCAAAGGCGCCGGCCATCCCGCAGCAGCCCGAATCCAGCGCCTGCAACTCCACGCCCATGCCGCGCAATAGGGCTTCTCCGCCCTTCAGCGTCATCAGTGCTTTCTCATGGCAATGCCGGTGCAGCAACACCTTTCGATCCAATTTGGGAGGCTGATACGCCGCGCCATGGGACTGCAAAAACTCGCCGAAGAGAAAACTCTGATCGCGCAGCCGCGCGGCCCGCGAATCCTTGGGGAATAAAGCGCACAGTTCGTCGCGAAACACCGAGGCGCAGCTCGGCTCCAGAAAAACAATAGGGAGGCCGGCATCGATTTCATGAGCGAACGCCTTCATGATTCGGACCAGGTACTCTTTGGCGCGATCGAGCATCCCAAAATCGTACAGCGGCCGGCCGCAGCACAGATGCGCCTGAGGAACGCTCACCCGGAATCCCGCGTTCTCCAGGACCTCCAGCGCCGCGCGCCCGATCTCTGGATGAAAATAGTTGGTGAATGTATCCGGCCACAAAACAATCTCTGGTCGCGCCGCGCCGCTCTTCGCTCCGGGTTCCATATCCGGCGCAACGGAATCCTTCCGGCCTCGCACCCAGCCTTGAAATGTGCGCGCGAGCGAATCGCGGCAGCTTTCGTTCGCTCGGCAGCCGAAGCAAAAGGCGGATCAGGCCCTCGATCCCGGGCGCGTGGCTCAGCAGATTCGCCGCGCCTGGGGAAAACGAAGCAAGCCGCGCCCAGCGGTCGATCGTTCCGAAAAACTCGGCGTGCAGCGGCCTCCGCCTGCCTTCGTAATAGTGCGAAAGAAACTCGGCGCGATACGTGGCGATATCCACGTTCGTCGGGCATTCCGATTTGCACGCTTTGCAGGAAAGGCACAAATCCAGCGCTTCCTTGACGTTCTCGTCCCGCCAGCCGTCCCGCACGATTTCCCCTTGCAGCAGCTCAAACAGCATGTGCGCCCGGCCCCGCGTGCTGTGCTTCTCTTCCAGCGTCGCCATGTAGCTGGGGCACATCGATCCGCCCTGCGTTTTTCGGCAGTCCCCCAGCCCCACGCAGCGAACGGTGGCCTTCGCGAATGAGCCGCCGTCGTTCGGAAACTGGAAATGTGTCGTCACCGCTAGCGGTTTGTAGTCCGCTCCCAGCCGCAGATTCTCGGTCGGCAGATAGGCGTTCACCACTTTGTGCGGGTTCATCTTGTTCCCGGGGTCCCAAGCGGCCTTGAATTCGCCAAACGCCTTCACCAATTCCGGCCCGAACATTTTCGGCAGCAGCGCTCCTCGCGATTGTCCGTCGCCATGCTCGCCCGAAAGCGAGCCGCCGTAGCTGACCACCAGATCGGCGGCGCGTTCCACGAATTCGCCGTAATTGCGAATGCCCGCCTCGCTTTCGAGATCGAAGCTCACCCGCATATGAATGCAGCCGTGCCCGAAATGCCCGTAGAACGCGGCGCGGTAGTTGTATTCGTCGAGCAGCTTGCGGATGTCGCGAAGATAGGCGCTCACTTTTTCCGGCGCCACCGCCGCATCGTCCCAGCCTTCCCATTCCGGCGGCGCGCCGGGGGCGGCTGCCGCGGAGCGCGCGCCGGACTCGCGTATTTTCCAGACCCATTTCGCCTCGTCGCTGCTGTAGAGCCGCACATCGGGCGATGCGGGCGACCGCTTCAGCCGCTCGGCTAGTTTCGTCGCCAGCGCATTCGCCTCCCGCGGGGTCGTCGGATCCAAATTCCACCAGCAGGATTCCTCGTCCCTCGGGAAGCACCTCCAGATTGGGCGTGCCCTTCTTGCGAAGCCCGTCCACGATGCTGCCTTCAAACCCTTCCAGTCCGATGGGCCCAAAGGGCAGGATTTCGGGCACCTGCTCGGCGGCGATGAAGACGTCTGGATAGCCGAATCCCAGCAACGTTCTGTGTTGCGGACTCTGGATGAGCCGCAGCTTGGCCTCCAGCACCGTGACGCAGGTGCCTTCGCTGCCCACCAGCGCGCGCGCCACATGGAAGCCATTCTCGGGCAGGAGTTGATCGAGGTTGTAGCCCGAAACGCGCCGGGGAATTTTCGGATAACGCGCGCGGATCAGCTCGCCGTATTGATCGCGAATCGTTAGCGAGCCTGGAGTAGATCTCGCCCTTGCGTCCGCCGGCCGCGATGATGGCGCTTAACTCCTCCTGCGGCGTTGCGCCAACCTCCAACTGCGTTCCGTCGTACAGCAAGACGCGGAGCTGCTCCACATTGTCGACGGTCTTGCCCGCGAGCAACGAATGAGTGCCGCAGGAATTGTTGCCAATCATTCCGCCCAGCGTGCACCTGCTGTGCGTCGAGGGGTCGGGGCCAAACGTCAAATGGTGAAGCTCGGCGCGTTCGCGCAGCCGGTCCAGGACCACGCCCGGCTGCACACGCGCGAATCTCGCCTCGGCGTCGATCTCCAGAATCCGATTCATGTATTTCGTGAAATCGAGGACCACCGCGACGTTGCAACATTGGCCGGCCAGGCTCGTGCCCGCGCCGCGCGGCAACACTGGAGCGCCGAACTTTTTGCATGCCGCTACGGTCGCGATCACATCGCCTTCGTCCCGCGGAATCACCAGGCCAATCGGAACCTGGCGGTAATTCGAGGCGTCCGCGGCATAAAGCGCGCGGCTGCCGCGGTCGAAGCGCACTTCTCCCTCCACCGTTTTTTGCAGTTCCTTCTCCAGTTCGGCCGCTGCGGCAAACGAGTCCACCGGCTTCGCGTGCGAACTGAGCGGTAAAGTCGGGAGCGTTTTCAAGGGGTCTCGAGGTTCGCCCGAATGATGAGGAATGACGAGCTTGGCCATCAGACCGCCGGTTGCACCGCGGGCTCGGCATTCGCCGTCGGCTCGTTGGGCATCTCCTCGGTCTTCATCCAAACCGCGAGAATGGCGCCCACTAAAAGAAAGCCGATGCTCCCGTAAAACGGCAATTCCCAGTTACCGGTGACATCGATGATCTTGCCGGCAACCAGGGGCGAGATAATCGCGGCCAATGCCGATCCGGAATTCATAAAGCCGCTGGCGAAGCCGGAAAAGTTCGGAGCGATGTCCATCGGAATCGCCCATATTGGAGCGACGGTGAATTCGGCGAAAAAGAACGCCAGGCTGAGGAAAATGGCGGCGGAGGTCAAATTATGAACCAGGACGATCGGAAGCATCATCACCAGAGAACAAAGGAATCCGAAGATGATCAGGTTGCGGCGCGCTTTCTTCCGGTTGCCCGTTTTCTCGAAAATGCGGTCGCTCACCACGCCGCCCGAGAAGTCGCCCAGCACGCCTCCCAGAAAAACACCCCCGGAGAAAAACGCGCTGTGATTCAAGTTCATGCGATAGTTGTGCAGGAAAAACTGCGGCACCCAGGCCAGGAAAAACCACAGCGTCCAGCCATAGCAAAAATAGACCACGGTCACGAGAGCCATGCGCCGCGCCAGCCGCACGAAAGGCACTGGCTCCTTGGCGCGCTCCCTACTCGCGCGGGCCTTCGCAAACACATCTATTTCCGCTGGTGTGCTCGATGCCCGCATTGCCTTCATCGAGGGATGCTCGGCGGGATCGTCGCGAAAGTACCAGGCCCACGCAATCGCCCAGCCCAGGCTCACGATTCCGAGAACTACGAACGATCCTCGCCACGCCACGATGGCGATTAATCCCGCCACGAGCGGAGGCGTGAGGGCATTCCCCAACCGCGCCGCCGAATGCGTGATTCCTTGCGCGAAGGCGCGCTTGCCTTGCGGCATCCATGCGGACATGGCTCGCGTTGCTGTCGGTAAAGCAGACACGCCGATGCCCAGCATCACGCGGCCAAAAATCATGGCAGCCATGCCGTTCGCCAGGCCCATAAATATCGTTGCTGCGGACCAGATCACGGCGAATACGGTAAGAGCCGCCCGCGCTCCCACGCGATCGCTGATCCAACCGCTGAGGATTTGGAATGCCAGGTAAGGGTAAGCGAATGCCGAGAAAATCCAGCCTAAATCGGTGTTGCTGAGATGCAATTGGTCTTTGAACGCGCCGGCCGCGGTGCTCACGTTCACTCGAACCATGTAGTTCAAGGCGTACATCACGCAGAGCAAAGCCAGCACCACGGTCGTGGCCGGAATGCCCTTTCGCCTCGGCGATTCCGTCTGTATCGTATGCACTGTCTCTCCGCAGAACGTACCGCCCGCGATTAACGAAGGGAACTATCGCGCCGCTTTCGCGGGCTCGGTCTTGGGGGCGGGAACAAGCAGATTCAGCGCCGCCATCACGCCGCCCTCGCGGTGCGGTATGCCCGCCAGGCGCAGCCCCATCTCGATTCCGCTCAGAGTTCCCGCCAGCATGAGGTCATTAAAACTGCCCAGATGCCCCACGCGAAAAACTTTGCCGGCCAGCTTCCCTAAACCGGCTCCCAGCGACATGTCGAAATTTTCCAGAATAATCTTTCGCAAGCGGTCGGCGTCATGGCCCTCCGGAGCAAAAATCGCCGTCATGGAATTGGAATATTCCAGCGGCTCCTCGCAAACGATTTCCAGTCCCCAGGCGCGCACCGCTGCGCGTGTCGCTTCGGCATGCCGCGCGTGGCGGCGAAAGATATTCGCCAGCCCTTCCTCGCGCATCATTTTCAGGGCCTCGCGCAGGGCGAAAAGAAGATTCGTCGCGGGCGTGAAGGGGAAAAATCCGGCCTCGTTCTGCTGAGCATTGGCTGCCAATCCCAATAGGATCGCGCCAATTTTGCGTTCTTGTTTGCCGCGAGCGCTTTCTCGGATACGGCGTTGAAGCCCAGCCCGGGAGGCACCATCAACCCTTTCTGCGAGCCGCAGACAGTGACGTCCACCTCCCATTCATCCATTCGGTAATCGATGCAGGCCAGCGACGAAATGGCGTCCACGATCAGCAAAGCGGGATGCCGCAGGCTGTTCATCACGCGCCGTACTTCTGGGATGCGGCTGGCTACGCCCGTGGAGGTTTCGTTGTGAACCACCACCACGGCCTTCACCGCATGGCTCCCGTCGGAGCTCAGCCGCCGTTCCAGTTCCGCGGCCGATGCGCCCCGCCGCCAGTTTCCTGGAACGTAATCGACGTTAAGGCCCAGCCGCTCGGCGATTTGCTTCCAAACATTGGAAAATTGACCGGTCTCGAAAATGATTACCCGATCGCCCGCCGATAGCGTATTGACGAGGGCCGCCTCGCACGCTCCCGTCCCGGACGAGGGATATACGATCACGTGCCCTTTGGTCTGAAAAACATCGCGTAAGCCGCCCAGCACCTCCAGGCCGAGTTCGGCGAACTCCGGTCCCCGGTGATCGATCACCGGCTCATCCATGGCCCGCAGGATGCGGTCCGGAACGTTGGTAGGTCCGGGAATCTGAAGAAAATGACGGCCCGTGTGAATCATTTCATCCTCGCACAGAGCGAATCTCTCGCATTTATATCACATCGCCCGCCGCATCATCCGCACCGCGCCATTTTGGACCGAAACGCTCCACCAAGGTTCTTCGGCCCTGGTTTGAGGCCGTCGCACACAAAATAATTTGACATTCCTAACGCTGAATTGGTAAAGAATCCTACCCCAAGGGGCAAGGTAAAAACCCTACGTGCATCAGATGGAATACCAGCCGGAGGATCGAGCGGTTAGTGGCGGTCCCGTCGTTTTCGCTGTTCTGCTCGGCATCCTTTGTCTTTGCTATCTTCCCGCCTTAATCACTCCCTATGCACTTTCCGACGACTACGCTGTTCTCTCCGCGTTCCGGTTTGGGGTGGGTGCAAGCTTCGAACGAGAGATCAGAATTGCGAGTGGGCGGCCAGTGCTGGCATTTCTGGCAGACCTCTTCTTTCGGTTCATACCTAACATTGGAGGTCTTCGTTACGTACGGCTGTTAAGCCTCATCTTCGTTGCTCTGCTGGCGTGGTCTATTTACCAGGCCGCGAAATCGACAGGCCATGATCGGCGCACGGGATTTTTAGTTGCTGTGATTGTCGTCACTCTGCCTCCTTTTCAGATTCTGATGTCATGGGCGTCAAACGCCTCGTACTTCTTGGCTGCACTTACTGCTGGGGCAGCCCTCTACGGCGCAGAATGGGCTCTGCGGACCCAAACGCCGTCACATAAATGGAGGCTTGTCGCAGCCTCCATCTTGCTCATGCTTTTGGCGATCACCAATTTCCAGCCCGGCGCGATGTTCTTTTGGGTATTCGCCGTTCTGGTGATGTTCAAGCCAAGTGCCACGGCGAGTGGCGCAGTGCGCCGTCTTCTCTGGTATGGCGGTATTGCAGCCGCGGGGTTGGTCTTGGGCTTCCTTGTTTATAAGCTGGGTATGCTCAAGTACGGCTATCTGGAGTCGCCAATGCGATCCCACTTGAGCAGCGATCCGCTTGCTAAGGTGAATTGGTTTGTTCAGTTGCCTGTTCGGGATGCTCTGAATCTAATCAAACTTAATCCAAGTTCTGGGGTCGCCATTGGTGTTGGCGTGTTCGTCTCGGCGGGGCTGATGCTCTACTTTCAGGGTGGACTCGGTGAGCGTCTCTGCAAATATGCACTTGCCCTAGTTGTTGTCCCGCTGAGCTATTTGCCTAATCTAGTCGTGGCTGAAAACTGGTCTTCCTACCGCACCCAGATAGCTCTCACGCCTCTTATACTCGTATACTGTTATTTTGCGTTATGCGGCTATACAAGGTTGTTGTTGTCGCGACGGGCGGCAGAGCAAGTCTTAATTGCCGTCCTAAGCTTGTCGGCTGTGACTAGCGTTCTTGTCGCGGCGTACAACATGCAGACTTATTTCGCCATTCCTCAAATGATCGAACTCGCACTGATGCGCAGTCAGATCGCATCCGGTGATCTGGCTGTGGCGCGCAGCATCTACATCATCGGAGCCCAAGACTCGATTGCGCCCCTGGAGCGTTATGACGAGTTCGGCGTTCCTTTTTCCGCCGCGTTTTGGGGCGCAAGCTCAGCCGCCTACCTCCTGCTCCACGAAGTGCACCCAGTGCAGGACAGTATCCCAATTCAAGTAGCTCCGGTTGAGGGGCCGATCAACCCTCCACCCGACGCTCTAGTAGTAGATATGCGCAAGCTGGCATATTTCCGTCGATGACCGTAGCCGAGAAAGGCGCTACGAGCAAAACATGCAAGAAGACATCTCGTGCGCAGTGGCCCTGCACCTCCGGCTGCCAGTAGATTGAACGGATGCTTCTCCCACGCCGATCGCCTAAAGGCTATCCCGGCGAGCCATCCGACCCTCGACTCGAACAGCCACCCATTCTCGGTGCCGACCTTGTAGCAATTCTGCATGCTTGTTCCCGTGAGTTCCAACGTCGTGTCAGCGATCAATGGTGCGACCTGCCTCGACACGCGGTAAGCATGTCTGAGGGGAACCATGCAGTTCGAAACGCCTCAATCCTGCCCAGCGGAGTGCTTCTGGCGTTTTGATGTGGTCAAGATGCCCGCGTGCAGCCGTAGTACGACCGCCGTCGCTCGTCTTCTTGCGGGCTTTCGGATCGGTCAACGCCTCTTTTATGCTCTCGGTTTGCTTTTTGCGGACTTCCTATATGTTTCCCGTTGGAACAGTCCTATGCGTTCCGGAACAGTAGCTTTACTGTACCCCCGAAATTGTGCCGTATCTCCTTTGTTGTCTGCCGCTCCCACATCGAGTTCCTGGCCATCCCCGTGCCCTTGTATCTCCGTTGATGTAATGCATGGGCAAAGGGGAGGGCAAAATGGGGGAAAGCATTATCGAACGGGAGATCGGCACAGACCAGGAGACCACGGGGGAAGTACGTCTTTGGCAAGCCGTGCTGTTAAGAACGATCCAGGAGTGGGTTTCCGGGCCGCTCCGGCAACAGCGTCAAGCGGAAACTTATCTCTTCCACGACAATAAGGATTTTCCAAGGGTATGCCAGTCGGCTGGACTGGACCCGGATGATCTACGAGCGCGGCTGACCAGGATTCGCAGCCGGCAGTCGCACCAAACTGAAGCCATCGCCGCGTAGTGCGGGAAGCGCGATCGGTCGTTCTCACGCGCCTTGCGGGCGGGACGCCACTGGAATCATCCGCCCTTTTTCCAGCGTGAACACCAGCCCGCGCCATTCGATGCGGTTGATCGTAAAGCTTCGCAGCCACAGGAAGAACCAAAAGAGGTCGTGCAGAGGCAGGAGCCAAAGCTTGCGCCGAACCACCGGGTCGCCAAGTCCCCAGACGCCGACGACATAACCGCTGAACAATCGCACCGCGAGGTAAGCCAGAATCCAGGCCGCACTGGCCGGCCATGAAGGCGCCAGAATCGCCGCTGCCGCCGCCCACGCGATGCCCTGCGTCATCAGCAGGCCGAAATGGCCGCCCGGCCGGATGTGCCGCAGCCCCACCAGCCAGCGCAATTCGTGGCGAAGATAATCCCCCAGGCTCTCCGAGGGAAACTCCATGTCCACGGGATCCTCGGTCAGTTCTACGCGGTATCCTTTTTCTGCGATCCGCCGGCCCAATTCGTAATCGTCCGAGTGCATATCCAGCAGCGGCGCAAAGCCGCCGATTTCGGCCAGCCGTTCCCGTGGAATTGCCGCCGTCGATCCCATCGTAAATTTCAGCCCTTCCAGCGAGCTTGCCGCCAGGGCCGAACCCGAGAAGGAAAGCGATCCCATGGTGTCCATGATCGCGCCGAACGAGGGCGCCTCGATGGCGCGATAGAGCGCGGTAACCGCTCCCACCTTCGGGATCCTTGAATTGCGCCGCCACCTTGCGCAGGTAGTCCGGCGCCACCCGCACGTCGCTGTCGGTAATGATCAGCAGCGGGTAACGAGCCTCCTCGGCCAGCCTGCAAAGCTTCCCTACTTTGTTGTTGGTTCCCTTGGTTTCGCCGCCCACCACCAGCCGGATGGAAATTTCCGGGAAATCGCGCATCAGCTGCCGCACCACCGGAGCCGCGGGATCCTCTTCGTCGCTCACAGCAAACAGAATTTCGTACTGGGGATAATCCTGCCGGCAAAAGCTGGCGAAATTCTCATACGCGCCGCGGTCGAGTCCCTTGAGCGGTTTGAGAATACTCACTCCGGAAGGTGAATCGCTCTCCGCGGCGGTAGCGCGATGCCGGGAAGCTCGAAAAAAGCGCCATGCCGCCCAGGCGCTGAAAAGATAAAACGCCATCGGCGCCGCGGCGGCCACAAATATGACGTCGCGAACAACGTGAACAAAATCCACGCCGTGCGGCAACGCCGGCATTTGATCCACCCACGCCAGCGCCACCCCGAAGCAGATGAAAGTCACGCCGGCCCAGCGCACCGCGCTCAGCCGTTCCTGCAGCAGGAACTTCGCGCCTAGCGCGCCCGCCACATACGCCAGCGACGTTGCCGGAACCACAAAGCTCACCGGATACCACGAGAGCATGGTCAGGAAGGCGTAGAACGACAGCGCCATCAAGCCCACCGCGATCCACAGCCACACCTGGCGCAGCGAACGAAGCAGTACCCCATAGATCGCCGCGGGCGAAAACTCGCGCACCTCGCCGATCTGCTTCATCGCGTGGGTAAGGCTGATCTCTCCCAAGGTCCCGGTGAGCACCACGAAACCGAGGATGAACGGCCGTGCGCATGGAGGTTCAATCAGCTCAAGGAACGGGCGGCAATAGCTTGCGGCTCAGTCGTTCGAGGCGGCGTGCGGCTTACCAGAAAAACTCCAAAAACAATCAGCAGGATGCCGATTCTGCGCGTCACCGGCACCTGCTCTCCCAGCCAGATGTATCCCAGCACCGGTACCAGCGCGTAGGTGACCGCCGAAAACGGCATGACGAAGCTGTAGTCCGCCCAGGAGAGCACCAGCATGTGGCAGATCATGAAGAGGAGCATGCAGCCGATGCCCAGCCAGATCGTGCCGCTGGTGAATGTGTGGAACGCTCCCTGCCAGATGGCCGCTCGGCTGGAGAAGTCGATCGTCCCCAGCCCTTTCATGCCCTTGTCCAGAATCGTATTTCCCACCGATCCCAGCACGATCATCAGAACCAGGAAAAAATACGTCTTCGCTTTCAAGTTGGCCGAGGAAGCGAGCTGGTCCATATCGGGAGAAGTTGAATCCGAAGCGCGGCGTCTAAGTTGTGGCGCTGCCCATGGCCGCCGGAGGAGCCTGGGCCGTCTTCTTGCGGTCGTGCAGGAAGCGGAAAAACTCCACGCCCTCGCGCAACCGCCGCTTCATCACTTCGGGGCTGCGCACCATGCCGCCCACCAGCGAAAAGATCTTTCGCGGGCGGAAGTAGAACTTCCGGTAGAACTCCTCCACCGAATTGAAAATCAGAGTGGAAGAGAGAGTCGGAAAATTCAGCGCGGCAATCTGCACGCCATGCGTATCCACCAGTTCGCCGGTCTGAATCTGCAGCCAGCCCTGCTCCTGCGCCTGCCGGTAAAGCTCCGTGCCCGGATAGGGCGCCGCCAGCGAAACTTGGATCGTCTCCGGCTCGATGTCGCAGGCAAAGCGGATGGTTTCCTTGATCGTTTCCGGCGTCTCGCCCGGCAATCCCAGGATAAAGGTGCCGTGAATCGTGATTCCCAGTTCCTTGGCAGTCGCGCGTGAACTCGCGCGCGATATCCAGCCGCGTGCCCTTTTTGATGTTGTTCAGGATTTGCTGATTGCCCGATTCGTATCCCACCAACAGCAGCCGCAGCCCGTTCTCGCGCATGATCTCCAGCGTCTTCCGCGGCACGTTCGCTTTGGCGTTGCACGACCACCGGATCCCCAGCTTGCCCAGGCGGCGCGCAATCTCCTCCGCGCGCGGCAGATCGTCGGTAAAGGTGTCGTCGTCGAAGAAAAACTCCCGCACCTGCGGGAAATACTTCTTCGCCGCCGCCATTTCCGCTTCCACGCTGTCGGCGCTGCGCACCCGGTAGCGGTGCCCGCCCAGCGTCTGCGGCCACAGGCAAAACGTGCACTTCGAGCGGCAGCCCCGGCCCGTATAGAGCGAGACATAAGGATGCTGCAGGTAGCCGATGAAGTAGTTCTCGATCGTCAGGTCGCGCTTATACACGTCGATCACATTCGGCAGCGCATCCATATCCTCGATCGTCGGCCGCGGCGCGGTCAAGCGAATCTGCCCGTTATCGCGATAGGCGATGCCCGGCACCTCGTGCAGCGGCTTGCCCCCGGCAATGTCCGCGCAGGCATAGTCGAATTCGCCCAGCGCCACCCAATCCACCGCCGGCGCGCCATTCAGCGATTGCATCGGCAGCACGCCCACGTGGGCGCCGACCATGCCTATTTCGATTTTCGGGTTCTCTTCCTTCAAGCGCGCGGCGAAACGCGCGTCATTGCCGAAGGATGGCGTGCTGGTGTGCAGCACCGCCAATTCATAGTCGCGTGCCAGCGGGGCCACCTGATCGACGCTCAGCCCATCGGGGGGCGCATCGATCAGACGGCTGCCCGGCACCATCGCTGCCGGCTGCGCCAGCCAGGTCGGATACCAAAACGAACGAATCTCGCGCCGCGCCTGATAGCGCGAACCGGCGCCGCCGTCGAACCCTTCATAGCTCGGCGGGTTAAGGAAAAGGGTATGCTTCACTCCGAATGTCCTTTCCGGATGCCCGTTCACACTTCTAGACCGGTGACACCCCGGAACACAAGCTCCTATAGTTTACCTGAGTTCGCCCTGATCGCGGCAGTCCATTCTACCGAAGCTGCCCCTTCGCCGCGGTAAGGCCAGCCACGCTGGCTGTCCGGTTAAGCAACCGCTACTGAAAAATCTGTACCAGTTGCCCCGTCGTGCGCAGTAGATCCAGCTCCGCCTGCTGGCGGCGCGAAGTCTGCATCGAGCAGGGCAATGGACTTCTCTTCCGCGTCCAATCGCCCGCTTTCCAGGTCGCGAACGCTGGCGTGGCCCTGCTGGAATTGCGACTGCAGCACCTCCACGTTCTGCTGCGCCAACTGCAGCTCGAGGCGCGCCACTTCCCGCGCCGTCTCCGTCTCCCTCTCCTGCCGCGCCTTGTGGCGCACATCGAGCGAGATCTCCGCCCGCTTGTTTTCCGCCTGCAGCTGCGAAGCGGTGAGATCGGCCTGCGCGAAAGCCACCGCCGCCCCCGTGTGCGATACGAAAACCGGAATCCGCACATCGATCCCGGCAATAAAATTGTTGCGTTGAAATTTGTTGAAAAATTGGTCGTAGTTGTTGAACTTGGCCAGCAGGTTGTATTGTCCGATCAGGCCCACCGTCGGCCAGTATCCTCCGCGTTCTGCTCGCAGCCGCACTTCGCTGGCCATGCGCACCGAGTCCGCCTGCTTTATCTCCGGGTTATAACGCAGCGCCGTCGCCACCAGATCGTTGATCGTTTGATCCGCGGCCGCGGGAATATCTTCCGCCGTCACTTCCAGTGGCTGGTCCGGCTCGAGCCCCAGCAGAAATCGAAGCTGATCCGCCGTAGTCTCTTCCTGGTCCTCCAGCTGCGCCATTCGCTCTTCCACTTGGGCAGCCGTCAATTGCGCCCGGGTCACTTCGATGGGCAATTCAAAACCCGCCTCCATCCGTTGCCTGCGTGTAGTCCAGGATTTTTTGCGCGCTCTCCCGCTCGCTCCGCACCACATCCAGCTGTTGCCGCACCTTCCCCAGTTGCAGATAAGCGGATGCCGTGCGCTCGATTACGCCGTCGCGCACCGCGTCCACCTGCAGCCGCTGCTGCTCGGCCTTCTGCTCGTCCGCATGCACATCGCCGCGCGCCGGCAGGTTGAATAGGTCCTGGTTATAGGTAAGGTTGAAGAGAGCCGGCGCGCCCCCGGCGGCCAGAATCGGGAAGCCGCTGGTGTAAGCCACGCCCGAGCCCGCAAAGAAACTGGGCAGAAACTGCGCACGCGCGACGCTCGATTCTTCGCGGGAGGATTGATATTGCAGGCGCGCCAGCGATACTTCCCGGCTCTTTTGCACCGAGTTCGCCACGGCCTGCTTTAGCGTGAGCCGCACCGGCGGTGGCTGCTGCCCGCTCTGCGCCATTCCGGGGCAAACCGCCGCGGCCAGCGCCAATGGCGCGAGGAGCGCCAGCCGTCTTGGCATGACGCTCCGCTTCGTCTCTCCGATGTGCTCGTGGCGCTGGACGGATTTCTCTTCTCGCTGCATCGCGCGCTCCCCTCCCGATCTTGCTTATTCGTATCGAAGCGATTCGGTTGGTTGTAACCGCGCCGCTTTCTCGGCCGGCAGATAGCCGAAGAACAGACCCGTCGAGCATGCCACCACAAAGGCCAGCACCACCGACATCCAGGGCACCGGAACGCGCAGATTGCCCGGCAGAAGCGGCCGCACCAGAACCGGAATCGCCAGCGCGATCACCATCCCCAGCAGCGAGCCAATCCCGCTGATCAGCATCGCCTCGATCAAAAACTGGTAGAGGATCTCGCGATACCGCGCGCCGATGGCCTTGCGAATCCCGATCTCCCGCGTCCGTTCCGTCACCGTCACCAGCATGATGTTCATGATCCCGATGCCGCTCACCATCAAGGCGATGAATCCGATCACCAGCAGCACGATGGTCAGCGCCGTGCCGATGCTTCGCGCCGCATCCAGGATGGCGCTCAAATTCTGCACCACGTAAGTTGCGCCGCTCGCATGCCGGCTGCGCAGCAGGTCTCCCACCTGGCGTGGTCACCAGCGGCACGTCCTGTGGGCTGTCCGCCTCGGCATAAAGAATCTCTACGCCGCTGTCGCCCGTGTAGTACTGCATCAGCGAAAAGGGCACCAGCACCGTATAGCGCTGGATTTCGGAGAGCCCAAACGTCCCCACCCGCTCTCTGAAAACGCCCACGACCGTAAAGCTGATCTCCCCCACCCGCAGGCTTTTGCCGACCGGATCTTCGTTGGGAAAAGTGAGGTTGGCCAAGTCGTCGGTGATCAGGCAGACTTTGCTGCGCGACTGCCTGTCGATCTCGTCCAGAAATCGGCCCCTGCAGGATCAAGCAGGTTGCGGATCACCTGGAAGCCTTCGGTGGCCCCAAATAATGTCACCGCGTGTTCGCTCACCGCCGGTCACCACGTTGCGCAAGAGCGGCAGCGAAGTCGCGCCCACGGCCACCACGTTGGGCAACGTGGTCTTCACCGCCTCCAGGTCCCCCAGCGTGATCTCGTTGCTTCTCACCATGGCCTGCTGCGGATTCACCTCGTAGTTCGCGTAAACCAGGTTCGCTCCTACGCTCTCGATCTGGCCGATGACGTATCCCCTGCCGGTTACCGCTACCGTCACCACCAGGACGATGCAGGCGCTCCCGATCACCACGCCGAGCGTGGTCAGAAAAGCGCGCAGCTTGTTGGACCACAGGGCCTCGATAGCCACGCGCCAGGTTTCGCTCGGAAGCATCTCACCACCTTCGGCTGTAAATCTGGAATATAGCAGAATGGTCCGGCGGCTCGGCGCTGCGCCGCGGTTTTCTCACCTGCCGCGGGGAATCGAATACCGGGAGCGCCTATCGTTTCTGCAGCGCTCGTAACGATTCACTGGCTTGCTTATCATGCGGGTCCAGGCTCACAGCGGCCTGGAACTCCTGCGCCGCCTTATCTAATTGTCCTTCTCTTTCGTAGAGTCTGCCCAGCCACTCGTGCGCGGTCGAATGCGACGGCACGTTGGCATTGTCCGGCACCGTATCCAGGTAATGCCGCAGCTGCGCCTCGGCCTGCGCGCGATCGCGGTCCGCCAGGATCAGCGCGATTCCGCGATAGTAATCCAGGCGATGATCGGCAGGCGCCAGCGGCGCTCCCGCCTCGATGGCCTCGGACATTCGCGCCGCATTCTCGCGATCGCGATAATATTCCGCGATCTCGAAGTAGATTCCGATGCGGTCCGGCTTCATCTGCAGAATCTTCTGATACTCCACGTCGGCCTGGTCGAACTTCTTGCGGGTGACGAACAGCTCCGCTTGCGCCAGCTCTCCTTCTGTCGCGTCCACGCCGCTCAGCGTCTGAATCTGCCGCTCGGCCGCTTCCTCGCTTCCGCCCACCACGCCCGGCGCGTTCACCAGATAGCGAATCAGGTCCCGCTGTGCCTCCAGATTGTTCGAATCCAGCCGCACCGCGGCCTCGAATTCGCGGCGGGCCTTGTGCGCCATGGACAGGGATGAAAAGGGAGAAAATCGGCTGCCCTCCTGTGCTTTGCGGCCATACGCCTTGCCCAGCCAGTCGTGATACTCGGAGCGCTCCGGTTCGAGGCCGTTGGCCCGTTCCATGTTCGAAACAGCCCGGTTGTAATCTCGCAACTCGTAAAAGCAGCGGCCCAGCCAATAGCGCAGGGAAGAGTCCTGCGGCTCGCGCTGAATCGCGGCATTCAGCGCCTCCGCCGCCTGGCGGTATAGCCCTCCGTTATAGAGCCGTTCGATATCGGGGGGTAGTTCGCGGACCGCCCGCGCGCCGATCGGCTCGGCCAGCAGCATCGCGGCCGAAAAGGCCGCTAGGAGAAGAGAAGCGAGGAAAAGAAGCTTGGTCCTCATTCCGAATCGGGATTGGCCACCCGCACCGCCATGTTGTCCCGCAGCGGCGTTCCGCCGGGCAGCGCCAGTGTATCCCCCTGCTCGATTCCCGAGATCACCTGGAACTCCGTGGCGTTCGATAAGCCCACGCGGATCTCCGTGCGATGTAAGCGGTTCCCGTCGAAGCGGTATACGTATCGATGCGATCCATCGATCTGCACCGCTCCCCGCGGCACCACCAGCGCGTCGGCCCGCTCATTGATTTCGATGCGCACATCCACCGTTGTGTTTGGAATTAAGTCCATGTCCGCGTTCGTGATCGTACACAGCAGCTCCCCCACATTGCGCGTTCCCAGGGCCACCACCTGTCGCGGCAGCACGTCTGTCTTCCCCACCCACGTGCGTCCAGGCAAAGCGTCCCACGAGACCACCACGGTTTGGCCCGCGTTCCAGTTGCCCCAGTTCCGGCTCATCGACGTAGGCCCGCACTCTCACGCTGCGCAGATCGGCCACGTCGGCCAGCAGGTCGCCGGTGTGCACGTAATCGCCGGCATGCACCGGCAGCGAATAGAGAGTTCCGCTCGCCGGCGCCACCACTCGCGCCGAATCCGCTTTGTCTTCGAGATCGTTCACCAGAGCCTGGGAGTGCTCCACCAGCAGTTCCAGCCGCTCTCGATCCAGGCCGGCCTGGCGCTCGAACTCCTGCTTGGCCTTGCGGGCCTGGTCCACGCTCGCGTCGGCGCGCTCCAGTGCGGCGTGGTTCTTTTCTACTTCCTCCGAGGTGGCGGCATTCTGCGCCGCCAGCTTGGTCAGTGATTCCTGCTGCCGCTGCAGCAGGTTCTGTTCCGCCGCCGCCGATTTCACGTCGCCGGACAATTTTGCGGCCTGGTCCGCGCGGCCTCCGGCCTGCGCCTCGCGAAGATCGTTCTGTTGCGAAGCCAGTTGCGCCCGCGCCTGGGCCAATTGCGCCCGAATGTCGCGGTCGTTCATGGTCATCAGGAGCTCGCCTTTCCCGACGTTTTTCCCTTCCGACGCCACCACCCGCTCCACAAATCCGTCGAACTTGGCGCGCAGTGAATAAGGCGTAATCGGCTCCACCTTGCCGTTGCTCGAAATCGTGGACCGGAACGTCTCTCGTGTCGCCTGCACAATCGTCACCCGCGCGGCGGGCCTTCGGCTGTTCAGATACAGCAGAACCACCGCCAAAACCGTCGCCAGGCCGAGCAGCAACCACACCCGTCTGCTCAGCGTTCGCATGCGGTCCTCACTTCGCTGTATCCTCCGTTAAGGCGGCGAGTTTTCACCCGAATCCCTTGATTGTAGCAAAACCCAGCGGCTGCGCGTTCCGGTTCGCCGCAGTTGGCCCGCCGCAATATCCTATATCGGAGCGGCAATCTCTCGGATGGATGCGCATGCCGGTTGTCTTCATCGTCTCCCGTGAATGGGACCTGCGCGGCGCTGTGCGGGCCGAATTGCGCGAAGCGGGCATCGCCGCCATGGGTATGCAAACGGTCGATGATATGGCCAGAACCATTGCCGGCGGGGTTGCTCCCGATCTGGCGGTTTTGGATGGCGAGTATTTGCATCACCCTCCAACACATCAAGCCGTGCAAAACCTGGCTTCCCGTGTGCCGGTTCTCGTAATCGATTCTCGACTGAATCCCGCCCCGCCCCTACCGGCCGCCCAACTCGTCTTCAGGCCTGTTCAAGTGAAAGAGATCGTGGCGTGGGTGCTGGCTAGGCTAGGCGCAGAGCGTTCTTGAGCCGCCGACTTCCCTCTGTTGTGCTAATATTCGTTCCGTGAGCGAGCACCCCACCACGTCGCCTCATGCCGCGGAAAACGCCGCCTCGCGCCAAAGCCCGCGCGTGATCCATCGCGTCTGCATTCAGTGCAACAACATGTTCCGCGTCACGCCAGACCGTTTTGATGCCAAGCAGTGCCCCAATTGCCACAAGGGTTGATCCTGCGAACGAACCAGGGCGAACGAATTTATTTCCGCCCCCACATCGGCTAGAATTCCGGGCCGCCGACCCGGGAGGCGCATGCGCATCCATAGCGAATACATGACGGTTCAAACCGACCAGAAGCGCGAGTTCCTGAATATCACCCCCAACATCAATGCCGCCGTGGAAAAAAGCGGCATTCGCGACGGCCTGGTCCTCGTCTTCCCGCTGCACTCCAATGCGACTCTCTTCGTCAACGACGAAGAGTCCGGACTCCTGCAGGACATCTCCGAATGGGCCGATCGGCTCGCGCCGCTGGGGCCTAATTACCATCACAACCCGCGCAGCGAGAGCAACGCCGGCGCGCACCTGCAAAGCCTTCTGCTCAACGGCCAAGCCTGCGTCTCGGTGGCCAATGGAAAGCTGGAGTTGGGACCTTGGCAACAGGTGATCTACGCCGAGCTTGACGGCCAGCGTCCGAAGCGCATCCTCATCAAGATACTGGGCGAATGACGCCGCACCGGCGCCGCCATTCCTTTGCGCCCTTCGGGGCTCTTTGAAGCCGCCGGCGGCGAAATCGCTCGGATCTTGTCTATGATCGTTGCGGAAAATCTCGGCAAGGAATTTCGGGACAAAAAGCGCGGCGTCATTCACGCCGTCCGGAAGCTTTCCTTCCGCTGCGCTCCCGGCTCCGTCTACGGCCTGCTGGGCGCCAATGGCGCCGGCAAGACCACCGCCTTGCGCATGCTGGCCACCATTCTTTCGCCCACTTCCGGCTCGGCTTCCATCGCCGGCTTCGATATCCGCCGCCAGCCCGAAAAAGCCCGTCAAAGTTTGGGTTTCCTCTCCACCGCCACCGCGCTCTACGGCAGGCTTACGGCCCTCGAAATCGTCGAATACTTCGGCTGTCTTATATGGTCTGGATAAACCCACCGCCCGCCGCCGCGCTCTGGCCCTTTTCGACCGGCTCGGCGCCACCGCCTTTCTCGACCGCCGCTGCGAAACTCTCTCCACCGGCATGAAGCAGCGCGTCTCCATCGCCCGCATGCTGGTTCACGACCCGCCGGTCATGATCTTCGACGAGCCCACCTCCGGCCTGGACGTCATCGCCGCGAGGACCATCGTCGCCTTTATCCGCGAGTGCCGCGACAACGGCAAGACCGTGGTCTTCTCCACCCACGTCATGAGCGAAGCCGAAAAGCTCTGCGACACCATCGGCATCATCCACGACGGCCAGCTTTTGGCCGAAGGATCGCTTCAGGATCTTCGCGCTCGTTTCGGCCACGCCGATCTCGAGGAAATCTTCATGCGCGTGGTGTGCGCGTGAGCTGGCGCGATATCGCCGTCGTCTATCGCAAGGAGCTCACCGATTCGCTCCGTGACCATCGCACCGTCGTTTCCATGATCGTTGTGCCCATCCTGCTGATGCCCGTGCTCACCATCTTCGTGGGAGTTTTCTCGGCCCGGATCATCGGCAAGGCCATGACCGCAAGTGCCTTCCGTGATGATCGTCGGAGCGGAAAACTCGCCGCAAATTCTGGCCGCCCTGCGGGGCCTCCCGGACGTGCGCATCGTGCCCGCCGCGCCCGATTTCGCCCAGCAGATCGTCGACAAGCAAGTCCGCGCGGCCGTGGAAATTCCTTCCGATTTTGACGGCATGATCGCTCGCGGCGAGACGGCCCGAGTTCGCATCGATATCTACCAGGGCGAGCTTAACTCCGGCTTCAGCGCGGACAAACTGCAGAAATTTTTTCGCGATTTTCGCGACCGCGCCGTCCTCGAGAGGCTGGCGTCGCGTCATCTCCCCGAAAATCTCGCCCAACCGCTAGTGGTGGAGGAACACAACGTCGCTCCGCCGGAAAAAGTCAGCGGCGTGGTGCTCGGCGGGCTCGTGCCCTATTTCGTCATCATTCTGGCTCTCACCGGCACCATGCACCCGGCCATGGATTTGACCGTGGGCGAAAAAGAACGCGGCACGATCGAAACCATCCTCGCCAGCCCCATCTCCCGCGCCAGCCTCGTGCTCGGTAAATTTCTGATGGTGCTCACGGCCTCTCTTTCCACCGCCATTCTCGCCATCGCCTCCATGGGCCTCACGCTCGCAGGCGCGGGAAAGATGGTCCAAGGTGTGCCTCAAATCAACGATATGGGCCTGCAGCTGAACATCAGCCTTCGCGCTATCTTTTGGGTTTTCGTGATGATCGTGCCGCTGGCGGTTCTGTTTTCCGCTGCTCTCCTGGCCATCTCCCTCTTTGCCAAGAGCTTCAAGGAGGCCCAGAGTTACCTTTCGCCGCTTACCGTCGTCGTGATCGCTCCGGCAATCGTCGCCGTGCTTCCCGGCGTGGAGTTGAACGCGGCCCTCTCCCTGATTCCCATCGTGAACACCAGCCTGGTGAGCAAGGAGATCGTTAGCGGCGTCTATCATTGGAACTACATCGCCCTGATCTTCGGCTCCTCTTGCCTTTACGCTGCCGCGGCGCTTTGGGTAGCGGTCCGCCTTTGCCAGCGTGAGGACGTGCTCTTCCGCACGTAAAGAGGGAATCGGCGGTTTCGACCAAACAGAAAATCGGCTTGGCTACTCGCGCCCGCCTATCGCAACTCCGCCGCGTTGCTCAGCCGTCGTACCGTCTCTCGCAATCGCACCGCCAGATTGGCGATCGTCTCCAGCCGCTCCACCGCTGAAGCCGGCAGCCGATCTCTCCTGGCCAGCAGCATCTCCGCATTGCCCAGAATTCCGGTGAGCGGATTGTTCACCTCGTGCCTCAGAATTTCGCCGAAGTCGCTGTTGCGCTCCTCGCCCCGGCTGCTGGAAAGTCCCAACCCGTCTCCCGACGCCAGCCGCCTGCGCCGCTCCGCCAAACCTACCGCCACCGGGACGAAATTGCCGGTTCTCGCGACGAAATCCGCCGCGCCCGACGTCAGCAGAAAGGTTAGCTCGGTTTGCCGTTCCGGGCCCGCCACCACGATCACCGGGCCCACTTCCGCGAGCCAGTTCACCGCGTTTTCCAGGCCCTCCTTGGACCGGTCGTCTATCCCCGATTCATCCAGAAGAAAAACGGAAGCCTCCTCCCGCCGTTGCCGTACTTCCGCGAACCAGGCAATCGGCCGCAGGTGAAAAGATTCGCTGGCATTCTGAAATTCGTTTACGTATTCCCGTGTCAACTCCGGATTCCCGCAAATAATCTGTATTAAGTGTTCAGTGCTCATATGGTTCCCCATGATGCCGATGGAATGGATATCCTTCCGGCTCGTCTCCTTCCGTTGTGGAAGGAAGTTGCCCTGTTTTTTCCAGCCTGCGTGCCACCACCTCTTTCAGTTCGTCCACCAAGAACGGCTTGGCCAGGTAAGGCAGCCCGCAGCTCCGCAAAAAATCCACCGTTTTTGGAGCCAGAGTATCGCCCGTGACGAAGAGCAATCTGTGCTGCAGCGGGTTTTCTTCGCGCGCCAGTTCGCCGTAGAAGCCGCGCCCGTCCAGATGCGGCATGCGCAAATCGCAGATCAATAGATCGTAGTGGTGCGCCCGCGCCAGCTCCAGACCTTGGCGGCTGTCCACCACCGTATCCACGCGGTACCCCTCTTCCCTCAAGACATCGGCGATCAATTGCAGCACCGTCGGCTCATCTTCCACCACCAGAATCCGCGCATGGCGCGTCGCGGCCGGCTCGGCCCGCATGGGCGCGCCCGCCCCGGCAATTACGTATAGCTTCTCCGCGATTGCTCCGGGCGTTGAACTGGGCAGCTCCATCGTGAATACGGCTCCGCCCCCCGGCCGAGTTCCCACGGAAATCTCCCCGCCATGCTGCTGCAAGATTCCGTACAGAATCGAAAGCCCCAATCCGGTCCCCATGCCTGCCGGCTTGGTGGTGAAAAAGGGATCGAAGATGTGCGGGACCACTTCCGGCGCCACGCCCGGTCCATCGTCGGCCACTTCCAGCGTTACGCGTGAGGCGGAAAGCTGCCGCGTTCGGATCCAGACGTGGCCGTTCTCCCGGATTTGGCGGATGGCCTGCTCCGCGTTCAGCATCAGGTTCAGCAGCGCCTGCTGCATCTGCGCCGCGTCTGCCAGGGTTTCCGGCTGCCTTCGATCCAGATCCAGTTCCACGCCGATGTTCTCCAGGCGCAGTTCGTACGCCCGCATGGCCACCGTGCGCTCCACGATCTCATTCAGGCTCACGCTCATGCGCTCGCTCGTGCTGCCCCGCGCGAAGAGCAATAGATTGCGTGCGATGCGCCTGGCGCGCTCGGCCTCTTCCAGAATATGCTGCGTCTCCCTCGCGCACTCTTTCGCCCGCCTCTGCACCAGTTGCGCGTAACCCAGAATGCTGGTCAGCGGATTGGTCAGCTCATGGGCGATGCCGGAGAGCATCTGCCCCAGCGCCGCCAGCCGCTCGCTGTGGAACAGCCGCGACTCGATTTCTCGCTGTCCGCTGATATCGCGATAGATTTCCAGCCATCCCCGCGGCTGTTTGTATTGATCCAGCACCGGCCGCGCGTATCGCTCCAGAACTCTTCTTTCCGGAGCGATCATTTCCAGTTCGTCCCAGGCCGGTTCGCCGTTCTGAAAGCGCTGCCGCCATCGCGCCGCCATTCGGTCGGAGTTCGCGAATTGCGGCGATACGCTCGCCACCACTTCGTCTAAATGAATCAATTCGCGCAGCCGCTCCGGCGCCTGTCCCAAAATCTCCGCCAGACGGTCATTCACCGCCCAGAGATCTCCGCTCGTCCCCGCCAGCAGGATTCCGCAGTTCACCGAGTCGAGCAAGGTCGCCAGCACCGCCTCGGTTTGCCACGCACTCTCGGCCTCGCGCGAACCGGACCGCGCAATCCCCCCGCCTTGCTCGGCCCGGTCCCTTTCGCTCAGCTCCGCGGGTCGATTGGCCGGAGTCCGCGATCGATTGGAAGCAAAATGGCGCATACCCTGCCTGCCGCGCCTTACGCGGCGCTGCGAACTATCTCGAGCTCTGCACGATCCAGTAACCCACGAGCGCCGCTGTTCCAAACGTTGCGGCGATCTCCACCGCGAGCCGGATCCCGCGATAGTGCAGCCAGATTTTCTTGCGCATGTGCATGTTCACCTGGGATTTCTATGCACAGGCTTGGCCAACCGGCGAGAAAACTTTTTCGCAGAATCAATATCTTGGAAGAATGCTGAGGTGAAGGGGTGGGCGCGCATTCCCAGTCCGATACATGAGCTGCGGAATCGCGTCCCCGGACGGGAATCCGTTCAAAAATCTACGGTGAATGATGTACACGCCGAGCCGTAGCGGCGAATCGGCGTTGAGCGGCGAGTTCCGATCAATTCGGAGCGCCTTCGGCGCCGTACTGCTTCAGCTTGCGATAGAGCGTGGTCTTGCCGATGCCCAGCAGTCTCGCCGCCGCCAGCTTATCTCCGTTGGTCTCGCGCAGTGCGCGCAAGATGGCCCGGCGTTCCATCTCTTCGAGTGTGGTCAGCTCGTCGGAATCGAGCGACCGATCGCTGCCGCCCTGTTGCAGATTGGAGGGAAGATCGCCCATGTGCAGAATGGGCCCGGAGCCCAGCGCCACCGCGCGCTCCACGGCATTCTCCAGTTCGCGCACGTTTCCCGGCCAGTCGTAGGCCATCAGCCGCCGCATGGCGTCTTCGGAAATCGTGCGAATCGGCCGCTGCGGATCGCTGAACTTTTCGAGAAACGCGCTCACCAGCAGGGGGATGTCGCTTTTGCGCTCGCGCAGCGGCGGCAATTTCAGCTGCACCACGTTCAGCCGGAAATAAAGGTCCTGCCGGAACCCGCCGGTGCGAATGGCCGATTCCAGGTCGCGATTGGTGGCGGCAATGATGCGGATGTCGATGCGCACGCGGTCGGTGGCCCCCACCGGCCGAATCTCGCGCTCTTGCAGCGCCCGCAGCAGCTTCGCCTGCAAATCCACGGGAAGGTCGCCGATCTCGTCCAGGAACACGGTCCCGCCGTTGCCCGTCTCCAGCAATCCGGTGCGGCCGTGCTGCGCCCCGGTAAAGGCCCCTTTTACATAGCCGAACAGTTCCGACTCGATCAGCGTGGGAACCAGCCCCGAGCAGTCCACCGGAACGAAGGGCTTCTTCTGCCGCACGCCCATGAAATGAATCGAGCGCGCCACCAGCTCCTTGCCCGTTCCGCTCTCGCCCAGAACCAACACCGGATAGTTATGCTGGCTGACCTTCTCGATCATCTTATACAGGCGCTGCATCTTGGCGGAAACGCCAATCAATCCGCCAAATCCCGGCCGGGTTCGCAGTTGTTCGCGAAGAACGCGATTCTCGTGGTCCAGTTCCACGCTTTGTATCAGCCGCTCGATCTTGGCGCGCAACTCTTCCACGTGGAAAGGCTTGGTTACGTAATCCCGCGCCCCCAGCCGCGTCGCCGTCACCGCCGTCTCGATGGTCCCGTATTGCGTCAGCACCATCACCGAAGTGTTGGGCTGGCTCGCGCTGATGCGCTTCAAAAGCTCCAGCCCTCCCAGTTGCGGCACCTTCAGGTCGGTCACCACGATGTCCACCGGAGACTGCTCCAGCAGTTCCAGCGCTTCGTTCGTTGTGGACGCCGTGTGGACTTCGAGCCCCATCTCGGAGGCAATGTCGCGGCACAACTCTCGTGTCGCGTCCTCGTCGTCCACGATCAATATCGAAAAACCTGTCGCGGTGCTTTTGGCGCTGGCGGGCTTGGCTTCGACATGCATAGTACTTCCCCCATTATTGGAGCAAGAACTGGACCAAAAGGCCTGTCCGAACTCCTTACTGGAGAACGTTTCGCCCGGGGAATTGTTGGTGGTGTATACCGAAATGGGAATTATGTCAATCGATAACGGTACGGAGGTCGAGTCAAGCCCCGGAGGCTCTTGTTCTTACGAGATCGGGAAAGCGCCGTGGACCAATTCAGAATACTCCAGCCACTGCACTGTGGGTGACAACGCACGCCTGGCCAATCGGCTGGTCCTAAAATGGCCAGCTCACGATGCCCAGATTAATCACAAAACCGCTGCGGTCGTTCAGGTTGCTCAAATTCAGCATGTAGCGATAGCCCGCATCGATCGCTAGCTGCGGCAGAATGTAAAACCGTACGCCCCAGACGCCATCGACGGGATTGCTCGCCCCGAAAGTGGTATCCGGTGTCGCCGCGCCCGTAAACACCAGGCCGGTGTACTCGCTCATGAACTGAAGCCGCTTGGCGGGAAACAGAATAAAGCCGCCGCCCAGATGGATCTGGTTGGCCAGAGTCAGATCGCTCACTCCGCCGGAGCGGGGATTGGTGGTGAACTCATACCCGAAATTCGCCGCGACCAGAACCAGGTTCAAGAAATTTCGGCTGGTGGCCACCGATACCATGTCCGCGAATGCCCCAGTCTGCGTCCCGTTTCCCAGCAGGGTCGTCACCGAATAGCGCGTCGGAAAGATCGCGTCGTTGCGCACGGAAAGGCTCAGCGGCGCGCCCTGCCGCTCGGAGAGCAATCCGAATTTCGCTCCCACGGTCACGTCGCCGGGGCCGGAGTCGTTTCGCGCCACGAACGGGAGATCCTCCACGTATGCCGGACTCTGGCCCGGCCCCAGGTTGCGGTAGATGGTGTTTTGATATTGCGGAAATTGCATGAGGTTGGGAGGCGTATCCAGGCTCAATTGGCTTGGATTGCCGACCTGCGTGGCCACTTCCGGCTGAAAAACGGTGTAAAGATTGACCCATTTCCGGTAAGCCCAACCCACATTGATCCCGTAATTCGATACCACGACGCTTCCGGGCATGCGCCCGAAGCGATTGCCATAGATCGAAAAGGACCATCCTGATTCCAGCATTTCGCCTGTCTCCACCGTAAAAAGGCCGATCGTTCCGCTGGTGGAGGGCATGGGATTGATGTCGATGTTGGGGAGCCTGGTGGTGCCTACGGGCGCCTGCTGCGGCGGCGCCGCTGCATGGGCTGCAGGCGAAGCGCTCTCGGCGGCTGGCGCAACTTCGGAGACTTCAATAGGAGAACTGCTGGGGCTCTGCGCTGAAGCCGGTAGCGCGCCGGCCGTCAGAACCGCGCCGAACGCGACAACAAATGCCGTGTGGCGGAAGGCAGCTTTCAGCAGGAGCCACAGGCTCCCAGGGCCTCGGCCATCACTTGTGAGCATGAGAACGTATTGGCGGCATCGATGGGGACGGTGCGTTCACGAAGAGGCAAAGAAAGGAGTCAAAAGGACCCCGAAAGTATAACGCGATATGGAGATGCAAACGACCGGAATTTTCATTGCTTCCATACCGATGTAACCTTGTGGAGCGTCCTGTCGGCATCGGTCCCGAGTGTGCCGAGCTGCATTCAATGGCCCTTACCTCCTTGCGCTAAAGCAAGTTAAGACTGAATTGCGCCCCCCGGGTTGGCATTATGGCCTTCCTGCTGGTAGATTCAGTTCATCGCCGAAAGGGTTTATGCCAGCGGATTCCAATAAATCAGCCGATCGCGTGCTTATCGTTGAAGATGAAGAGAACGCGCGGCGCGGCTACGAGGCCTTGCTCCAACGATGGGGCCTGGACGTCCTGGGCGTTCCCAGCGCGGAAGACGCCCTGGCTCGTTTCTCCGACTATCATCCGTCCGTTCTGATCGCCGACGTCGAGCTTCCCGGCATGGACGGCTTGACGCTGCTCGAGCGCCTTGGCGATGAGCTGGCCACCGTTCCCGCCATTATCATCACCGGGAAGGGTAGCGAAGAACGCGCGGTGGCCGCCATCGAGGCGGGCGCTTTCTGGTACATCGAAAAGCCGCTCAAAGGCAGCCATCCTTCGGGCCCTGCTCGACCGCGCCCTCGGGAAGGTTCACGATCAGCAGCAGGTGGCTGCCTTGCGCCGGCAGTTGCGCGAGGCTGGGCGCATCGGCGAACTGGTCGGGCGCCGCCAAGCCGATGCAGGACGTCATGCGCGTGGTCGAACAGGTCGCTCCTTCCTCCGCTTCGGTGCTGATTACCGGCGAGACCGGGTACGGGCAAGGAGATCCTGGCGCGCACCCTGCATCAGCTTTCGCCGCGCGCCGACCGGCCCTTCGTGGCCATCAACTGCTCCGCCATCCCGGAATCGCTCATGGAGAGCGAGATTTTCGGGCACGAGCGCGGCGCTTTCACCGGAGCCGCCGAGCGGCGCATCGGCTGCTTCGAGCTGGCCGACGGCGGCACGCTGCTTCTGGACGAAATCGGCGAAATGCCGCCGCCCACCCAGGCCAAGCTGCTGCGCGTGCTCGAGGACCGCAAGGTCCGGCGCCTGGGCAGCAAATCCGAAACGCCCGTGGACGTGCGCGTGCTCGCGGCCACCAACAAAGATCCCGAACAGGCTGTGGCCCACGGCCCACTTCGGCAGGATCTCTATTTCCGCCTGAACGTGTTTCACATCCATCTGCCGCCCCTGCGCGACCGCAAGGAAGACCTGCCGCCCCTCGTCGAGCACATTCTGCGCGATCTCAATGCCAAGCACGGCCGGCAGGTTCGCGGAATCAATTCGGAAGTCAGCGAGCTTTTTCACAGCTACACCTGGCCGGGCAACGTGCGCGAACTGCGCAATGTTCTCGAGCGCGCCGTGATCGTCTGTGACCGCGAGCTCATCGGCCGCGCCCATCTGCCCGTCGGATTTCGGCCGCACCCACGCCGGCGGCCGCCTCCGAACTGTCCGTCGCTGCGCTTCCCCGTGGGCACGACGGTGGACGCCATGGAGCGCGAGCTGATCATGCAAACGCTCGCCGCTACCAACAACAAGACACGCGCCGCCGAACTGCTGGGCATCAGCCTGAAAACGCTGCACAATAAGCTGAAGGAGTACGAAGCGGCCCGGGCAGAGAGCCGCTGAAGACGCGACCATGCGCCTGCGTTTGAAGACCAAAATCACGCTGATCATCGCCCTGCTGGTTCTGGCCGTGGTCGGGGTCACCTCCTGGCTCTACGTTTTGCACCCTCACCCGCCAGGTCATCCAGCAAGCGGACGGGCGCGCCAAGCTGGTGGCCCAGCAGGTTTTTTTCCAGGCGCAGAATGCCCTGGCGCGACGCCGCCACCGAAGGCCGACGGCCGACATCGAATGGCCCCGAGGACTTGCGCGAATACGTGCGCACCGCTCTGGATGAGAATGCCGCGCTGACTTCGCTGATCGATGCCGAGGTGGGCTACTCGCTGCTGGTCTACGAAGTGACTATCGTGGACCTGAACGGCACCGCTGCTGATTTCCAGCGACGCTTCGCTGCCCGGACGCCAGGTGCTCACCCCGCCCGCCGCTCAGCCAGTTCGTCAACGCCGGTTTCATCCAGCAGCTCCGCGTTCATCTATGGCTCGCCGCAGGCCTACGAGGTTTCCTATCCTTTCAAGCTGGGCGCTCCGGGCCAGCAGGTGCCCTTCGGCGAAATTCGCGTCGCGGCTGCAGACCGGCCTGCTGGCCATCGAGATCACGCCGGCCTTGCGTTCCGCGGGATTGTTCTGGCGCTCGTCTCCGTGCTGGCCTCCGTGCTTCTGGCGGCGGTGGTCAGCAGCGTGCTCGCTCGCGCCGCTGGAGCGCATCTCCGCGCAATTGGACCGCATCTCACGGGGCGAATTCGACCAGAAGCCGCTGGAGCGCGGCGACGAGTTCGGCCAAGTGAGCACCAAGATCAGCCAGATCGGGCAGCAATTGCGCGGCGTGCGCGAGATCTTCAGCACGCTGCGCGAGAACCTGGACCAGATCCTCGGCGGGCTGGAAGACGGCCTGCTCCTGTTCACGCGCGACGGCCGCGCGGTGATGGTCAGCCCGGCGGTGGAAAATTTTCTAGGTGTCGCCCGCCGACCAGTTGCTTGGCCGCACCGGCCAGCGAGATTTTTCCCGCCGCGACATCCCTTGCGCTCCGCGCTGGGCCTCGTCGGAGACGAATTCGAGCCGGTCGCAGCCGCGGAAGTGGATGTGTCCGCGCGGCCGATCCCGGACCTGCCGCCGCGGCGCATCGGCGTCAGCGTGCAGGTGATCACCGAAGGCGGCACGCGCATGGGCGCTTTGGTCACCTTGCGCGACCTGGAATCGCTCGAAACGCATCAGCCGCCAATTGCAGGTCTCCGAGCGGCTGGCGGCGCTCGGGCGCGTCACCGCGGGCGTGGCCCACGAAGTGAAGAATCCGCTGAACTCCATGCGGCTTTGGCTGGAGAATCTGAAAGAGAATCTGCCTGCCGGCGAGGACGTGCCGCGCCAGGCCGTGGCCGTGCTCGACAGCGAAATCGACCGGCTGGATTCGGTGGTCAAACGCTTCCTGGATTTCATGCGGCCGCCGGAGTTGCGGCTCGAGGAGACTCGCCTCGACGAATTGCTCGACGAAGTCGCCGGCATCGCGACGCCCGCAGATGGAGCGTTCCGGCATTGAACTGGAGAAGACGTATGCCGAGCTGCCGCCGGTCCGCGTCGACCGGGCGCTCCTGACGCAGGCCCTTCTGAATCTGGTCTTCAACGCCATCGAGGCCATGCCCCCGGCGGCCGACTGACGCTCGGGGCTGGAACGGCGCGGCGAGTCGCGCGGAGATTCGCATCGCAGACACCGGCCAGGGCATCGCCCCGGAGCATCGCGCGCGCATCTTTCAACTGTTCTTTACAACCCGTCCGGGCGGCAGCGGCATCGGCCTGGCCAGCGCCTATAAGGCCGTGCAGTTGCACGACGGCGAGATCGATTTCGATTCCGAGGTGGGACGGGGAACCACTTTTCGCATCGAATTGCCGCTGGCTCATCCTTTGGAGCCGGCGGCCTCGCGCATGCGGGACGCCAATGGCGCCCTGGCGCGGAACGCATCATGAAGCTGCGTAACATAAAGCTGCGCCACATGAAGGTACGAACGATCAGCGTCGCGGTCCTTCTTCTTGCAGCCGCCGGGTTTTCCGGCTGCCGCCGGAATATCGTTCGCGCCGAGCCACCTTCGGTTACCTCGCCGCCGGATAGCGAACCGTTCCCTCAGCCCACCGCGGTTCAGCAGCCCGAGAATCCGCCCGCGGTGCCGCCGGAGGTTGCGTCGCCCGCCGAACCCGTCCCCTCAGTTGGAGGCCAGCCGCGTCCTCGTGCTCCCGTGGAAGTCGAGGCCGCAAAACCCAAGCCGGAACCCGAGCCTCAGCCGCCGCAGATCGCCCCGCAGCTTTCGGCCAAGGCTCAAGCCGCCGCGGTTCGCACCACCACCGACGATATCCGTGTGGCCGAACGGAACTTGCAAACCGCTTATGGCCGCCAGCTGAATGCTTCCCAGAGTGATCTGGTCGAGAAGATCTCCGGATTCCTGGCGCAAGCCCATGAAGCCATTCGTACCGGCGACTGGGTGCGGGCGCAGAACCTGGCTCAAAAGGCTCAGGTTCTCTCGGCTGAGCTGGTCAAGTCCTTCTGAAGATTCTCAAACACTCCAAGCGCCGCGGCATTCCCGAAGCATTCCTCCCACTTGCTCATAAGACCGCGCCAAGGCTGTTAAGCCCAAGGCTGTTAAGATGGACCCATGCCGTCGCACGACGCCATCGTCATCGGCGCTGGCCTGATCGGCTCAGCTATTGCCCTGCGCTTGGCGCAGGATGGCCTGCGCGTTGCCGTGCTGGAAAAAAATGCGCCGGGCCGCGAGGCCTCCTGGGCCGGCGCCGGTATGCTTTCGCCCGCGCCCGATAGCTCGGCTTCCGTTCCGCTCGTTCCCTTCGGCCGGGCCAGCCTGAGTCTCTATCCCCAATTTGTTGCCGAGATCGAGGAGATCTCCGGACGCCGCGCCGGTTACCGCAAGGACGGCGCCATCGAGCTGCTTTTTTCCGCCGATGCCGAGCGCGAACTGAGCACGCTCATTGCGTTGCATCGCGCTCTGGGACTGCCGAGCGAGCCCCTTGCGCTGGATGAAGCTTACAGGGCGGAGCCCGGCTTGACGCGCCGCGCACGTGCGGCCGCTTATCTTCCGTATGAGGGCTCGGTGGACAATCGGGCGCTGATCGAGGCGCTCCTCGCAGCGGCCCGCGCGACGGGTGTCGAAATTCTCGCGGACGCCGAGGCGCTCGAAGTGATGATTGAGGGCGGGCGCTGCAGCGGCGTGCGCGCGAGAAACGGCGATGTTTTCGCAGCGCGCGAGGTGATCGTCGCGGCCGGCGCCTTTTCCGGCCTGCTGGAGGGAATCGTTCCCAAGCCGGCCACGCGCCCGATTCGCGGGCAGATGGCCGCGCTCAAATTCAGCGAGGGACCGATGGGCCACGTGGTCCGCAGCCAGCACGGTTACATCGTTCCGCGCGATTCCGCGGCGCCGCAGGCGCTGGTGATCGGCAGCACACTGGAGGACGCGGGCTTCGATAAGCGCGTCACGGCGAGCGGCCTGGAGAAAATCTTTTCGATGGCCCAGGAACTTGTGCCTAAACTCGCGCAGGCCGAAGTTTCCGAAACCTGGAGCGGCCTGCGGCCCGATACGCCCGACCATCTTCCCTTGCTCGGTCCCGCGGGTGTGGAGGGACTCACCATCGCCACCGGCCACTTCCGCAACGGCATTCTGCTTACGCCCATCACCGCGAAACTGGTGCGCGAGTGGATCGTGGACAAAACGGTTTCCATGGACTGGGATATTTTCAGTCCACTGCGGTTTGCCCCTGCGGCAAGTGGCGCCAGCGATCCCTCTTCGGGCAAACCGTCTTCCGGCAATCCACCTTCCAGTAATCCCTCGGGCGCATTCGCCCGCAAATAGATTCGACGACTACAACAAGGCCAGCGACTTCGGCGTTTCCGAAACCGCGCAGCGCTAGAAAGGCCTTGCTCTTACAGGCTCGCGGCTTGGCGGGCCGGGAAGCTGCGAAGCGTGGCCCGGATCGGTGAAATTAATTCTGGCCGCATCCAGGTAGAGAGGACGGTCAAGCATGACGTCCAACGTGCTGCCGCGCGGAAGTTCGGCGTCCGGGCCGCGCATGGAGAAAACAGCGGCCAGGCCCACGGTGGCGCCCACGGCCGCGCCGACGCCCGCTCCTTCCACGCCTTTGGCGATGGCCCCGATGCCGGCGCCCGCGCCCGTGGTTTTGATCACCGTGCCGGCGTCAGCGGCTTTGTCCCGGTCATTGGTGATCTGGCCCTCTTTATTTTTGTCGGAATATTCGCTTCCGCCGGTTCCGGCGTTGGTAGGGACAGCGTCGAATTTGGCGGTATAGCCATTGGGCAGAACCAGGCTCGTCAAGCGCACGCGGACTTCGGCGCCGCCCTTGCCTTTGGCGGCCCGCTTGGCTTCGGTGATTTCACCCTGAACAAAGGTGCCCGCGGGAATGACGATGCGATCATTCACCAAAATGGGGAAAGTGGTTTCCAGGTAGAGCGGATCGCCCGGCATGGCATTGCGCGTGGTGATGGAGTTGTGCAGCACCAGAGGCAGGCGCGTCCCGGCGGGTACGACAATTTGAGCGGGAGCTGCGGCCGTGGCGCTGGACGCGGAAGAGGCCGGCGCAGCGCCAGAACTGTTTTGTGGCGCGGCCTGGCCGGTCTCCGCTTGCTTCATCTTTGGGCCGGAATTTCTAGCGAGAGCGGCCGGAGCGATCAGAAGACAGAGCGCCAGGAGATGGAGGTGATTTCTCCGCGGAGTGTGGTTCATGGGAACCTCCTGAGATGTGCTCGAGACGCCGCTGGGAGGGCGTGCGCGCGAGTATACGCCTGTGGCCAGCGGTAGGTCCAAGCGGGCCGCCATGAAGCTCGCCAATGACGTTTGGCAATGAAAGTGCGCCTTGGAGGGGTACCCCCCTCTTTTTTTGCAAGAGTATCATTTCAGGTGGTTTATTTCTCCTCTTGCACAAGAATGTCATTCCAGACGGTTTATTTTCGATGCCATACAAGAGCATCAATCTAAAGATCTTAATTTCGGGGAGCGCCCCTAACGCTTCACCAGTTAAGCACCGGGAAGAACTTCCCTAACCGCGCTCTGGTCCGCTGGGCCGCCCTGCCGAAACCAGTCCGCCCCTCTTGAATGGCGCCGCTCGTTACTCAGGCCCGATGCGCAGGGACGCGACACGCGCGCAGGGCCAAAGTTAATATCTATTTTACCGCACGAGTAAAGCGCGGGTCGTTTCCCGCTATAGTCGCAGAGGAGAGATCCTTTGCTCTAGTTTGACTTTGCTAACCGGCGAAAGCTCATCCTGTTGGTGACTTTCGCCGGAAGACGGGACGAGCATCCTGACCGGATACTCGTTTTACCGCACGAGTAAAGCCGGTTCATTCTCGCGCTTGGGCGCAGACTGGTCCCCAAACGAGAACGCGTGAATCTCATAGGTGATTTGCTTGATTGAATACATTTGATTGCGAGATCGGTTTGAGGGACTTTGACGCGACCAGCGAGCCAGCTACTCTGGATTAAGAACTGGCGGCTGCCATCTGGCACGGCTTCGAATGCGCCCATGAGCAAGGGTTGGCGCGCAGTTTGTTTATGAAATGGGGCGGTTGCATGACTCAGGCGGTGTATGAACCGTTGTCGGGAGAGGAGGAACTTCTCGAAAGGTTGGAGGAGCGCCTGGGGCGGGTGCATGCGCGGCAGCGGCTGGGCATGGAGAGAGAGTACGAGGATCGATTCAATGGGCGCGTGAATTTTTTCAATCCTGACAAATGGTATTCCGTACATTCCTTCTTCACGTGTGCTTTGAAGCTGACCGGGCTGTACGGGATGGGGCTAAGGAACGCAGGACGCATCGAGGTACGCCACAACTACATTGAGTTCGCGGATCTGCCCAGCGCATTCGACGGCTTCACGATACTGCATCTGAGCGATTTGCACGTGGAGATGAGCGCGCCCGCAATGCGGCGGCTGACCGAGCTCGTCGGCGCGCTGGAATACGATATTTGTGTCCTGACCGGAGACTATCGCGGGAAGATATTTGGTCCGTTCGACGAAGCTCTGCGAGAAACGGCACGGGTGCGTTCGTGCTTAGGCGAGGCCGTTTACGGAGTGCTGGGGAATCACGATACGGTGCGCATGCTTCCAGAGCTCGAAGCGATGGGAATCCGCATGCTCGTCAACGAATCGGAAACGATTATGCGCGGCAAACAGCGGCTTCATTTAGCAGGGGTAGACGACGCTCATCAGTACATGGCAGCGAACCTTGAAAAGGCCTGCACGGGAATCCCTCGGGGTGAATTTTCGATCCTGCTGTCCCATACGCCGGAGATCTACAAGCAGGCGGCTTACGCCGGGTTTGATCTGTGTCTGAGCGGCCATACGCACGGGGGGCAAATCTGCCTGCCAGGATCGGTTCCGGTTACTCTCTCTTGCGATTTGCCGAGGCGTTTTGGATCCGGCGCATGGAACTACAAGAGCATGAAGGGCTACACGTCGGCGGGGGTTGGATCGTCGGTTATTCCGGTAAGGTTTAACTGCTCACCGGAGGTTACGCTGCATCATCTACGACCAACGTAGTGGCGTGATGATGGGGAAACCGCAGTCCGAACTCAGTTCTCCGAACATTCCGATTATGTGTAACTCGCTGCATTCTAACGATGAATGAACGGAATTGACACCAGGGACACCGCCCAGGAGCGTATGTAAGTGATTGAATTACAGACTGGTTACAATAATGGTCGAATGTATGTTCTTGTGCGAGGTGGCCCCTGAATTGCACTACTACGGTGGAGATTTTAATTAGGCGCGTCGATTTGAGGGGATCGGTGCTAGGCCTATAAGCGGAAAAGGGGCAGAATGCTCACAAGGATGCATCGGTCTTTAGTGGTCGGTATTCTTTCAACTGCGTTGGTGCTGCTCGTCGGGGCCGCGGCTCAAGCCGATACCATCACGGTAAACGACGGCGGCTCGATCGTATCCGGCGGTGTGTACGTTGGCCCATACGACTTCACTACCTCCGGCGGTCAATCTCTCAAGTTGGTCTGCGACACCTTCGAGAATGAAGTTTACCCTCCGGAGACTTGGACCGCGGCCGTCACGACAGTAGGCAGCGGAAGCGGGCTCTTTGGAAGTACGACTTCGGTACAATATGAAGAAGTCGCCTGGCTCGCGCAAAAGATGTTCGCAAACCTTGGCAATACGCAGACTGTGGCGGATATCCAGTGGGCTCTCTGGGACATCTTCGATCCCGGCACCTGCTTGACGGGCGTGTCTAATTGCGATCCTTATGGGACCCCCAGCGACCAAAGCGGTATACAGGGGTGGCTGACTTCTGCGGAGAACCCGACCAACTACGCAAGCGGCAACTACTCAGACGTGGAGATCTACACACCTGTAAGCGGCTGGCCCAGTGGCGACGGCACGCCGCAAGAATACATCGGGATTGTTAACGCTCCCGAGCCCGGCACACTCAGCCTCATGCTGCTCGGGTTAGGGTCTTTAGGGCTTATGATGGTGATGCGAAAGCGGATTTCTCCTCGCCACTCACAGTCCATTTGAACGTATCGGACCGCCGCGTATCGCGGTTCTCTAGAACACGAGCCGGAGCAATCCGGCTCTTTTTTTTGGGCTGAACTGCTCGGGAATCCCGCCGCGATCTGAAGCGATGCGATAAGGTCGAGATCAATAGGGCGCCGCTCAGCGCCTAAACTCCCAAGGGGCCCGCAATGCTCCATCAGGGCGTCGGGATGGTAGCCGACACCTGATTGGAATCGACGCTCTGCACGTTGCCCGACGCCACCGCCGTCACCACGTAATAGTACGTCTGGCCCGCCGTCACGCTGGAATCGACATATTGAGTCCCGGTTATGGGCGAGGGAGTCAGCAGCGTATAGGGGCCCCCGGAGACGGATCCGCGGTAGACGTCATAGCCCGTCACCGTCGATGTGCTAGCGGTCCAGTTCAGCGTGGCCGAATGCGCCGGCACGCCTGTGCCGGACAGGCTGATCGAGACGGGCGAATTGGACGCGTTGCTCGTGACCGTCACGCTGCCGGTGACGCCGCCGGTGGCGGCCGGGGCAAAGGTGACATTCACAGTCACGACTTGTGCGGGGGTGATGATTTGGCCGTTGGAGACGCCGCTGGCCGTAAAGCCTGCGCCGGAAATCGTGACGTTGGAGACGGTGATGTTGGTGCTGCCGGAGTTGGTCAAGGTCATGCCAAGGGAGCTGTTATTACCCACGGTCACATTGTTGAAGTTCAAGCTTGTAGTGCTGGGAGTGAGTGCGCCAGGGGGAGGCGCGTTGACCGTGAGCGTCGCGGCGTTGCTGGTGGCGCTTCCGGCCGAATTGCTGACCGTGACAGTGAACTGCGTGCCGCTGGCCGAAGTTGTTTCCGTGGGCGTCGTGTAGCTCGAAGAGGTCGCTCCGCTGATGGCGGTTCCGTTTTGACTCCACTGATAGCTTAGCGGTGCCGTGCCCGTGGCGGTTACGGAGAACGTGGCCGTCTGTCCGGCGGTGATGGTCACGCTGGAAGGCTGCGCGGTGATCGAAGGCGCCACTGGCGCCGGATTGACCGTGAGCGTTGCGGCGCTGCTGGTGACGTTTCCTACCGAGTTGCTGACCACTACCGTGAACTGCGTGCCGCTGGCCGAGGTCGTTTCCGCGGGCGTCGTGTAGCTCGAAGAGGTCGCTCCGCTGATGGCGGTTCCGTTCTGACTCCACTGATAGCTTAGCGGTGCCGTGCCCGTGGCGGTTACGGAGAACGTGGCCGTCTGCCCGGCGGTGATCGTCACGCTGGAGGGCTGCGTGGTGATCGAAGGCGCCACCGGCGCGGGATTGACCGTGAGCGTCGCGGCGTTGCTGGTGACGCTGCTAACCGAATTGGTCACCACGACGGTGAACTGCGCGCCATTATCGGCGGTGGTTTCGGCGGGCGTGGTGTAGCTCGCGGAAGTCGCGCCGCTGATCGATGTTCCGTTCTTCTTCCACTGATAGCTGAGCGGTGCGGTGCCCGTGGCGGTGACCGAGAACGTGGCCGTCTGTCCGGCAGTGATGGTCACGCTGGAGGGCTGCGTGGTGATCGAAGGCGCTACCGGCGCGGGATTGACCGTGAGCGTCGCGGCATTGCTGGTCACGCTGCCGACTGAATTACTGACCACTACCGTGAACTGCGCGCCGTTGGCCGAGGTCGTTTCCGCGGGCGTCGTGTAGCTCGAAGAGGTCGCTCCGCTGATGGCGGTTCCGTTCTGACTCCACTGATAGCTTAGCGGTGCCGTGCCCGTGGCGGTCACGGAGAACGTGGCCGTCTGCCCGGCGGTGATCGTCGCGCTGGAGGGCTGCGTGGTGATCGAAGGCGCTACCGGCGCGGGATTGACCGTGAGCGTCGCGGCGTTGCTGGTCGACGCTGCCGACTGAATTGCTGACCACTACCGTGAACTGCGTGCCGCTGGCCGAAGTCGTTTCCGTGGGCGTAGTGTAGCTCGAAGACGTAGCGCCGCTGATGGCGGTACCGTTCTGGTTCCACTGATAGCTGAGCGGAGCGGTGCCCGTGGCGGTCACAGAGAACGTGGCCGTTTGTCCCGCAGTGATGGTCACGCTGGAAGGCTGCGTGGTGATCGAAGGCGCAACCGGTGCGGGGTTGACCGTGAGCGTCGCGGCGTTGCTGGTGACGTTTCCTACCGAATTGCTGACCACGACGGTGAACTGTGTCCCGTTAGCTGCAATCGTTTCCGCGGGCGTGGTGTAGCTCGAAGATGTCGCTCCGCTGATGGCGCTTCCGTTTTGACTCCACTGATAGCTGAGGGGCGCCGTGCCCGTGGCGATGACTGAGAACGTGGCCGTCTGCCCGGCAATGATCGTTATGCTGGACGGTTGCGTGGTGATGGAAGGCGCCACCGGGGCGGGGTTGACGGTGAGCGTTGCGGCGTTGCTGGTCGCGCTGCCGGCGGAATTGCTGACTAACGCGGTGAACTGCGCGCCATTATCGGCGGTGGTTTCGGCGGGCGTCGTATAGCTGGCGGCAGTCGCGCCGGTTATCGCTGTTCCGTTCTTCTTCCACTGATAGGTCAGTGGAGCGGTGCCCGTGGCCGTCACGGAGAACGTGGCCGTTTGCCCGGCGGTGATGGTCGCGCTGGAGGGCTGCGTGGTGATCGAAGGCGCCACTGGCGCGGGATTGACCGTGAGCGTCGCGGCGTTGCTGGTTGCGCTGCCGACTGAATTACTGACCACTACCGTGAACTGCGTGCCGCTGGCCGAAGTCGTTTCCGCAGGCGTGGTGTAGCTCGAAGACGTAGCGCCGCTGATGGCGGTTCCGTTCTGGCTCCACTGATAGTTGAGCGGAGCTGTGCCGGTGGCGGTCACGGAGAACGTGGCCGTCTGCCCGGCGGTGATCGTGATGCTGGAGGGCTGCGTGGTGATCGAAGGCGCCACCGGGGCGGCGTTGACTGTGAGCGTTGCGGTGTTGCTGGTCGCGCTACCGGCTGCATTGCTGACCACGACGGTGAACTGCGCGCCATTATCGGCGGTGGTTTCGGCGGGCGTCGTATAGCTCGCAGCAGTCGCGCCGCTTATCGATGTCCCGTTCTTCTTCCATTGATAGGTGAGCGGCGCCGTGCCCGTGGCGGTTACAGAGAAGGTGGCCGTCTGCCCGGCGGTGATGGTCACGCTGGAGGGTTGCGTGGTGATCGAGGGCGGAACGTTAACGGTTAAAGTCGCAGCATTGCTGGTAACCGAGCCCGCGGCGTTGGAGATCACAACGCTGAACTGGGCGCCATTGTCGGTAGACGCAGCCGCCGGGGTCGTGTAGGCGGATGCGGTTGCGCCGGAAATATTGGCGCTGTTTTTCCGCCATTGATAGCTCAGAGGCGCCGTGCCTGTCGCAGTGACGGAGAACGTTGCGGTCTGGCCGACGGCAACCGTTTGGTTGACGGGCTGAGCGGTCACCGCAGGCGGAGTATTCACCGTAAGAATGGCGGCATTGCTGGTGGCAGTGCCTGCCGAGTTGCTGACAACCACGCTGAACTGCGCGCCGTTGTCGGAAGCCGCTTCCGCCGGAGTGGTATAGCTCGACGAAGTTGCGCCAGCGATCGCGGCGCTATTCTTCTGCCACTGATAGCTGAGAGGAGCGGTGCCTGTGGCGGTGACCGAAAAGGTTGCGGTCTGGCCCGCGTTGATCGTCTGACTCGCCGGCTGCGCTGTAATCGAAGGCGCTACGGGATCGGGATTCACGGTCAGCGTGGCCGCATTGCTGACGATGGTGCCCGCCGCGTTGCTGATTGCGACCGTGAACTGCGCGCCGTTGTCGGCGGTAATTTCGGCCGGAGTGGTGTAGCTCGACGAAATCGCGCCGCCGATGGCCGCCCCGTTTTTCTGCCACTGATAACTGAGCGGCACAGTTCCGGAAGCGATTACCGAGAAAGTTGCCGTCTGGCCGGCGAAAGTGGTTTGGTTCGCGGGCTGCGAGGTGATCGAGGGCGCCACGGGCGCGGCAGTTACGCCTAGAGTGGCGGCGCCGCTGGTGACGCTGCCCGCCGTGTTGCTGACGACTACGGTGAATTGCGCGCCATTGTCGGAGGTCGTTTCTGCCGGAGTGGTGTAGCTCGACCGCAGTCGCGCCGCTAAGGGCGGCGCCATTCTTGCGCCACTGATAGCTCAAGGGCGCCGTGCCTGAGGCGGTTACGGAAAATGTCGCCGTTTGGCCAATCAGCACGGACTGACTCAAAGGCTGGCTGGTGATCGCGGGAGCGACGGCCAGGCCCGTTCCACTCATCGAGATCGCCATTGGTGAACTCAGCTGCGGGCTCACGATGGAGAAACTTCCGGAAACATTTCCAGCCGTAGTGGGATCGAAGCTGGCGGTGAACGTAAAGTTATTGCCCGGGGACAGAGTGACAGGCAGGGATGCGCCGCCCATGGAAAAGCCCGCGCCAGTGACTGTTACCTGGGAGATGGTAAGGGCCACGGTGCCTGAATTCGTTACGCTCAAGCTTTGATTGCTGATGGATCCGACCGCGACGTTGCCAAAACTGACTGCGGCCGGGCTTACGCTCAGGGTGCCGGAAGCGGCGGGAGTCGTCGTATCCGAAGTGGAGGCGGTGGCGGAACCGCTGCCTTTAGCGCTGGTTACGCCGGCGCAGCCGCTGAGGAATGCGCCCGATAGGATGATGAGCGATGTGATAAGGGATGAATTGCGCCACTTCCGATTAGCGCGAGCTGAGCAGACACACGAATAGCGTTCGAGCACACGAGTAGTCATTTCGCATCCAGGTTTGGATCGTCTGCCGCACCGGAAGGGCGTCTGAGGGCAGTAAGGTCGGAGAGGGGGTCCGACGCAAGCTAGGTTAGAGGGGCGGCCTATGCGGGTTCTACTGGCGGCAAGTCTAGATTGGGTACAGTCGCAGAGACACGGGAGAGGTACAGCCTCAGACTGGCCCGAATGGACGAGCGGTCATTCGTTCAGGACGAAAGAGGCCGAGGCTCTCTATCGAGCGCCGCGAAAAAATGAATCACGGAATCGCGGCTTGCGTTGACTTTTAAAAAATTGCGGCGGGTGAACTTGTGTCTACTGCACCTTGGCCAGCGCTTGCGAGACTTCGGTCATATCCGGCACCACGGGTATGTCGTAATTCTTCAGCCAGGCAATCTTCCCGGCTTTGTCCACAATCGCGATGGCCCGGCCGGTGATTCCTTTGTCCGCCAGATACACTCCGAACTTCTCGGCCACGGCGCCGCGCGGCTGAAAATCCGCCAGCAGCGGGTAGTGAATTCCCATTTTCTCGGCAAAGGCCTTGTGCGACCAGACGCTATCCACGCTGAGCCCCAGCACCTGCGCGTCCAGCTTCTCGAACTGCTTCATGTCGTTCACGAAGCAGGCGTGCTCGTTGGTGCACACCGGACTCCAGTCCAGGGGATAAAAAACGATCACCACGTTCTTCCCGCGAAAATCGGAAAGCTTGACGTCCTTCTGGTTCTGGTCCTTCAACGTGAACTCCGGTGCCGCCTGTCCCACAGCAATGGCCATGATGCCTTTTCCCCCTTGAACGATTTGAACGCCAAAAAAACGATCTGCTTGACCATATTATCCGAAATACCTGCCAAATTCGCTTCCGAGGCTAAATCCCGCCGTGGCTGCCGTCCGGAACCCTTCCGCGGAACGGGCGCTGATCCAAGACCTTTGCTACTATCACAGAAAAGCATGCGTCTCGAGCAGGCATATCCCGAACTCAGCTTTCGCTGGCGCTCGCGCAATTGGTGGGCTCGGCTGGCCCGGCTGCCCGCCGAATGCGTGCATCTCGAGCGCGGCGGCCCGTGGATGGCCACGCTGATTCCGGATACGCTTTATCTGCGCGGCAAGGCCTCGCATCGCCGCCGCCCGGCGCGTCCCGAAGTTTCGCTTTGCCTGAGCTGCCTTCGGCAGCAGCTCGAAAAAGAACTCTCGAGCTTTCCGGGCCGGGTGATCGCCTTTGAACCCGACGGCGCGGAGTTCACTCAATATTTTTTCGTCGGTACGCCGGAATTTTCCGACGCCGGTTTGCAGCCGGAAGTGGCCGCGGCCATCAGCCGCCGCCTCGAGCGACCCCTGGATCGATGTGAGTACGGCGAGGGTGAATCCCGCGATCCCGAATCCTGCGATCGTTCCTGCGATCGGGCCGCCACCTGGCTGTGGATTCCGCGCGACGAAGTCCCCAGCCTCGATGACGTGCCGCGCATCGCCATGGCCCGAGCCCAGGCTCTTTGCTCTGTCCACGGCCCGCAAAAGTTGCTGGAGAGTTTTGCTCGCACCGCTGAGGCCAATCTCTTCTACGTCAACGTGCCTTACGGCGAAGCCGGCGCCTATGTCTGGATTTGATGCCTATGACCGTCACGCCACACGAATCCATCAGCTTGCGCGACGTCGTTCAGAAGTATCGCGACCTCGCCGGCGGTTTCGCTCTGCCGCTGGCGCTGGCAGCTTTTGGCTGGTCGCAGCAGCAGACCGAGCGCGTATTCGGCATCTTTGACGAGGACTACCACATCAGCCGCTTCTTCCACTTCTCTCTGCAACCCGCGGCCGACGGCACTGCGCCCGCGTATCGCATCAATGGCTTTGCCCAGTCGCACGTCGCTCTCGACGCCGAAATCGAGTCGATCCTCTAGCCCTATCTGCTTCTAAGTTGGCTTTCAGCCGGTGCCGCACATGCTCAGCCGCGATCGCGCCGAGGTGACGACAACCTGTTTGGGATGGGATTTTTCTGGAAGCTTGCGTACTGGATAGGCCTACTGCTGGGCAAGTTCGACTGCGCGGCAATGCACCTCAATCTCGTTACTCGGCGCTTTGTCTTTGCTTTTACCCGGGCCGGGCTTTTCCCAGAAATGCATCATCGCGGCCGTAAACGAGAAGGCCACGTCGAATCCGCCGCCCAGCCGCGCGCCCACGAAAACGACAATGCAGGGCTGCGAGCACTCATTTTCCCGGTTGGTGACCAGAAGTCTTTGTCCTAGCTGCACCGCCGTCTCCACGCGCATCGATCCGCCGTGCACATTCACGGCCATCGTCTCCGTCCGCTCATAGAAGGGCTGCCCTTCCGGGGCATAGCCATAGACGAAGAGCGGAACGGGAACATCCTGGCGCGGCGTGCGCCTCCGTTCGGGCCGTATGGGGGTAAACAGTTCGGCGGGCGTCGGCCTTCGCAGCGGAATTAAAAGCTCGGTGGTAAGGCTCTGCAGGGTGTCGCTCACGGTAGCTGCCGGTCCTAGCGTTCAAAAGGGCGCTCTAAGGCGCTCCAACGGGTGTTCCAAAACGGGAGGAGCATAATGCAAAGAACCGGCAATGGCGCGTTTTCCTGCAAATCCGTTTGTCGCTCCAGTAAACACCGGTGGTCTCAAAGGGGTCGACGCAACTCTGACTTGCAGTCTATCTGCCGAGTTTGAAATCCCAACGTTTTTCGGGGCCTTTGATTGAAACGCAGAGCGATCTCCGTCTATATCAGATGTTTTTGCAACGACCGGTTGAGCTGGCAGTTGATCTTTGACCACTTTTGCGGAATCCCGGCCCAAGACCAAAATTGCCAAAGGCTGCATTGAAGCACCAGCATCTTGTGGAGTCCAAAGGGAATAGAATACTGCTAGCAGGTGGCCTGAATATGCTGAGACTAGCGAGATTGTTTGTCGGTTCCGAGCCGCATAAGTTGAGCGGGCAGCACCCCCATCGTGTCCTGCGATGTAGTGCCATCGTTATCCTTATGCTTGGCATGTTTGGCGCCGCGTTGCTGACGGGCTGCCGCACGAACCCACGGCCCGCGGGTTCCGGGGATTGGGACAAGTTTGTGGCCGACTATCTTGAGAGCTATTTCGCGGCCCATCCCGATGTTGCAGTAGCAGAGGGGCGGCACGAGTTTGATGGTCAGCTTCCGGACTGGACCAAAGCAGGCCTCGACGGGGAAATCGCGCGCCTGCATGCCGCGCGGGCGCGCGCCGCAGCCTTCACCGATAACCTCGACCAAAGACAGCAATTCGAACGCGACTACGTGATGGCGCAGATTGATTCGGACCTGTTCTGGAGCGAATCAGCCCGCTGGCCTTATCGCGATCCTTACTTCTATAGTGGTTCAGTCGATCCCGAAGTTTATCTCACCAGGCCCTATGCACCCATCGAGGAGCGCATGCGCGCCTTTATTAGCTACGAGAAGGCGCTTCCGAAGGCGCTCGATCAGATCCGCGCCAATCTTCAAACTCCGATGCCACGCACGTACGCGGACTTTGGCCGGCTCACATTCGGCGGATTGGCCCAATATTTCGATCGCGACGTGAAGGGGATTTTCGCGCCGGTCAAGGACGCGCAGCTGCAATCCGACTTCGCGGCCTCAAACAAGAACGCGATCCGCGCCCTAAAATCGCTGGACGCGTGGTTTGCTTCCGAGCGGGCCAAAGGCAATGACAATTTCGCGATTGGCGCCGATCTTTTCCACCAGATGCTCTATTCCACCGAGCGTGTAGACATTTCTCTGGATCAGCTCGAAGCCATCGGCCGCCAGGATCTCGAGCGAAATCTGGCAGCGCTGAAGGACGCCTGCGCCCAGTTTGACCCCGGCAAATCGCTGGCGGACTGCACGGCGAAACAGACGGCGGATAAACCGAAAGGCAGCCCAGTCGACGCGGCCCGCGAGCAGCTCAAAGAACTGAAGGCCTTTGTGATCGATAACCAGATTGTTTCGATTCCTGGAACAGAAGAGGCGCAAGTGGACGAAGCGCCGCCCTATCAGCGTTGGAATTTCGCATACATCGATATTCCCGGTCCTTACGAAAAAGGGCTGCCCTCGGTGTATTACATTTCGCCCCCAGACCCGAAGTGGACGGCCGCCGAACAGAAGGCGTATCTTCCGGGAAAGGCCACGTTGCTCTTTACCTCTGTCCATGAAGTCATGCCGGGACACTTCGTGCAATTTCTGCATGCCAACCGCACGCCGTCACGATTCGGACAAGTTTTTATTGGGTATGCGTTCGCAGAAGGCTGGGCTCACTACGCGGAAGAAATGATGTGGGACGCGGGCCTGGGCGCAAAAGATCCCGAAACGCACGTTGGCCAGCTTACCGAAGCGCTCTTGCGCGACGTCAGATTCCTCTCCGCCATCGGCCTGCATACCGGCAAAATGACCGTTGCTGAATCCGAGAAAATGTTCCGCGAATCGGCCTTCGCCGATGCGGGCGATGCGCGTCAACAGGCGGCTCGCGGCACTTTTGATCCCGCTTACCTCAACTACACCATGGGCAAGCTAATGATCCGAAAATTGCGTGACGAGTGGACTGCCACCCGCGGCGGCCGCAGTGCCTGGCACGATTTTCACGATCAATTCCTCAGCTATGGCGGGCCTCCCATTCCGCTGGTGAGGAAGGCCATGCTCGGCCCCTCGGCCGGGCCGCCACTCTGAGCGCGCTGCCTTGAGCTTGCCGCAGCGCTAAAAAAAGAGAATCGCCCAGATCGAGCGGCCCAAACTTCAGAGTCGGTTAATTGTCCAGAAGGCAGCGGAAGCGAGTCGAAGCAGGCGCTGGCGAGGGCGGTTGCATCGACCCTTGATAGCACCCACCTTCTCGGAAGCTGGCTTTTTCGACCGGTATGGGCTGGCCACTTAGCGATAAGGCCGGTGGTCTCAAGGGGTCGACGCAACACTGGCCTGCAGTTTATCCGCCGGAGTTCGAAATCCCAAGGTTTGTCGTGGCCTGGTATTGAGTCGCAAAGCGATCTCGTCCAGCTCCGATTGCGAGAACCTGGACAGGTCGGCGTTCTTTGGCAGGTATTGCCGCAGTAGGCCGTTTGTGTTTTCGTTTGAGCCGCGCTGCCAGGGACTCTGCGGATCGCAGAAGTAAACCTGCATATCCGTCGCCATCGTGAAGGTTTTGTGTTGGGCCATCTCCAGTCCGCGGTCCCAGGTCAGCGAGCGACGCAACTCCGCCGGCAGTTGGCCCACGTGCTGGCTCAGAACGGCCACCACCGCAGACGAGTCCTTGCCCGGTGTCTTCATTAACATGCAGAAGCGCGAACGACGCTCCACCAGCGTGACCACGTGACTGTTGCCGGCCCCGCGCAACAGATCGCCTTCCCAGTGACCGGGAACGGCGCGATCTTCGACTTCGGCTGGCCGTTCGCGAATGGAAATCGCATCGACGATCTTGCCTTGCGAATGTCCGTGAACACTGGAATGGCGCGAGCGGCGGATCCGCCGCTTGGATCGCAGATGCCGCACCAGCTCCTGTTTCAGCGCTCCCCGCGCTTGTATGAACAGACTGCGATAGATGGTTTCGTGAGACACGCGCAGGCTCTCGTCGTTCGGGTACTCCATCTTCAGCCATCCGGAAACCTGTTGCGGCGACCAGTCCTGCATCAGTTTACTCGCAACCAGCTGTTGCAGCTCGCTGTGCGTGGCCAGCCGACACGGCTTGGGCCGCCGGGCCGACTCCCAGGCCTGGGAGTCGGCTTCACTGGCGCGATACTGCGGACGCCCGCTATTGCGGGCCACCTCCCGACTCACCGTTGACACGGCGCGCTGCAAACATTTGGCAATAGCCCGAAGCGACTGGCCGGAAGCAATCCCGCGCGAGATGTCTTCGCGTTCCGCCAACGTAAGCACTCGCGGCGAACGGCGACGAGCCGGTGGAGCGATCCCTCCGTGGCACGCCAACAGGAAATGGATGACCTGTTTATCCTTGCCGAGTGCTCGACCAATCGCATTTAACGACTGTCCAGCCTTCCAACGGTTCCACATATCGGCCCGTTGGGCCGAAGATAGCTTCCATCGTTTCTGCATCGCGAACACCACCTTTCAGGAAAAGATTTATACCAGGTGGTGTTGCATCGACCGGTTGAGCCGGCACCGTTTCACGGGACTTGGGACAGCATCCGAGATTTTGCCTTGTCTTGACCTGCGGTATCTGGGAGCTTAACTCCATGTGAAGGTTTCAAACTGACTATGGCAGTTAACGGGAATCGCTTTTCGAGAACAACGACATTCTTCCTTCTGGCTGGGGTAGCGGGACTGTTGGCGGCTTCTGGCATCTGGTATGCCAAGGCGATCAGGACGCCCGAAATAGTAGACTTGCAGAAAATCAACAAAAGCCGCGTACCCGAGCGGGTCGAAATGCCTCAAGACGCCGTACATCTCGACTTGACACACGGAACCAATTTAGTGCGCGGTCACCTACTCGACGGCGATTTCACGAGTGCGTATCGCATGCAAGACGTGTCTCAGGCCTGCTGGAGTTCTTTCAATTCTTCATTCGTCAGTAATTCGGGGACAATTTCAAAGGGACTAGAAGTGCCTTTTGCAGATCCAGGCCAGCCTGCCCAATACGGAGACTCGATCATACCAGACGCGCCTTTCCGGCAACTGGTCTTCGCAGGCCAAGGTCCTAAAACTTGTTTTGTCTACTTTCAACATGGTGGTGTAAATCATCCCTCTTACTGTTTGGCGGTATTGGACAATGCGAGCGGAAAACTCATTTGGGTAGGGGAAGCACGCAAGAAGGTTCGAAATCTTCGCGAACTCCGGTCGCTTTTGTCTACGCATCAATTCGACGATACAAGCGGGCCCAACTGCTAGTCGCAGTCGGGATTGCACCGGCCAAGTCCTCGTAAGTCACCTTATTGATTTCATAACGACGTCGGCTCCTTGGACCCGAGTAGACTTGGCGTGATCAGCGACCAAGGCTCGGGAGAAAGGAGCCGAACATGAAAATTATAGGCTGTGATTTTCATCCGGGCTATCAGCAGATCGCAATGTTGGACCTAGTGACGGGAGAGATGGTGGAGAAGGCGCTGAGTCACGAGAGAAAGGAGGAGGTGCAGGCCTTTTACGCGGGACTGGAAGGGTCTGTACGAGTGGGGATCGAAGCCAGCGGGCAGTCGCAGTGGTTCGAGCGGACGCTGGCGGAGTTGGGACACGAGGTGTGGATCGGGGATGCCGCGAAGATCCGCGCCAGTTGCGAGCGGAAGCAGAAGACCGACCGGCGCGATGCCGAGCTGCTGCTGAGGCTTCTGGCCGAGGATCGCTTTCCGCGGATCTGGGTGCCTACGGCGGCCGAGCGGGACGGGCGGCAGTTGCTCTTGCATCGTCACAAGCTGGTGCGCATGCGCACGCAGGTGAAAAACCAGTTGCAGGCGCTGGCGCTGAACCAGGGTGTGCAACGGAAGTGGAAGCTGTGGAGCAAGACGGGAAGAAAACAACTGGAGTTGCTGCCGCTGCTGCCCTGGGCCAGCCGGCGGAGGGCAGAGTTGCTGCAGCTGCTCGATCAGCTGGAGGCGTCGATCGCAGAACTGGACCGTGCGGTGGCCGAGCAGGCCCAGGCGCGGCCGGCGGCACGGCGATTGATGACGCATCCGGGCGTAGGACCGGTCACGGCGCTGGCGTTCACGCTGACGATGGGGCCGGCGGAGCGTTTTAGCCGTGGCAAACAAGTGGCCAGCTACCTGGGGCTGATTCCCAGCGAGCATTCCAGCGGCGGTCGCCAGCAACGGCTCGGGCACATCAGCAAACAAGGCAATCCGTTTTTGCGCGGATTGCTGGTGGAAGCGGCGCAGAGTGCGGTGCGGCATGAGCCGGAGATGCGTCGCGCCTATCAACGATTGGCCCAGCGGAAGTGTCGTGGGCTAGCGAAAGTAGCCATGGCACGGAAGCTGGCGGTGAGGTTGTACTGGATGTTGCGCTTGCAAGTAGACTACGCGCAGCTGATCCAGGGTTCGCATGCAGGACAGCTCGGCACATGATGTGGTCGTAGTTGAGACCGGCTTATTGGTTGGGCATCCTGCCTCCCCAAAGCGTTGGGGAGTTTGAACAGGTAATCATGGTCCTGACGTGGGTTGGGATCGAATAGATGGCTGGTGGAACCTCGGCGGTTCCATCGAACGATTCGGGCACGAACCTTGGTCGCAGAAAAAGATTTCGGGTTAAAGAAAAAACACTTCCAGGCAAGTGCACGGAGAAGTGTCTCTTGACAGAGCCGACGTCGTTATAGACGTCATGTGGGAAACCCCGATTCCCATTTGACGAGAACGCCGTTTATGAATCAGATTTTGGAGAGCCCCGTTTCCTTGCGTTCTTTACACGGTGCTTCCAACGTAGGTATACACAGAGCTTTCCGTCAACTCGCAGTCATCTGGCCGTTGGCGGAGGTGGCGGCAGCGTGCCGCCCTCCGCGAGCGTCTTCATGTTCTGCAGCGCTTGCGTGAATCTCGCGCGCCGTGCTTCCTTATCCGCCTCGCGCGCCGTGTCGTCTGGCAGCATCGAGTTATCGAAGAACAAGGTGTAGACGAGCTTGGACGTGGTCGGCGTCAATGGCCGCGCTTCGACCGTGCCGTGATAGAGGTTGTACGGTGTGCCCTCCTTCGGGGTTTGCGCATAGGTGTAGGAGAGCTCCGTTCGGCCCACGAGCACTTCGCCGCCGCCTACGGAGCGGACGGCGCCAAACTCACCGTCCTTACCCGATATGATCTTGCACCCAGCCGGAACCTGAAGCCATTCGCCGACGTCACAGTACTTGCCGATACGCTTCCACACCTCCGCCGCCGGACGGTTGACTGTGATTTCCATCGCAATGGAGGTGTAGGTGGGCGACGCGACCACGACTGAGCCTTTTGGTGCGGCCGGGGTTGGCGCCTGCGCATAGGCGGCCGAGCCCATTAAGGTGAGCGTAAGCACGCCGCCTATGGCGATCTTCCCAAACGGATTGCGCATCTCAATCCTCCCAGCAATTCGGCTTTGCGTCATGCTACCCTCAGCGGTCCCAGACATATCATATCACGCCACGGATGACACTCGAAATTTTGTGCGTTCTGAAGTCTCGTGCCCTCTGTGCCCGGATAGGGCCTGATAAGTCACCTTCTTGATTTCACAACGACAGTGGAGGCGCTTGGAGGGATTCTCTGACGGCTACTTACAGATGGCCCAATTTTATTATCTCTTTGAGGGTGGCGGCGCTTGCGGAGGCTTGTTCTTCTGATCGAGCCGGCATTGTCCGCAAGGAAGCGGTTTGCCGTGATTAGGGCATTTACTTGCACTCATGACGTCTCACTTCGGTCTGGCTATTGGTCAAAAGGGGGCCGGATGGAGGGACGGCTGCACCGGGCCCCAGTGATCTGGACTTCCTAGCAGGAACTCCCGATGATTCCTCGCATGGGGAACGTGATGTACGCGGGCTAGATACATCGGCCTTAGCGGAGCCGCATACTTCTTCGCCTTGATATACATCGACTCCGAGCGGATGGTCGGCAACTCGGAAGTTATGTTTTGAGCAGACCATTTCATCGCGGCCGAACAAGTCCTGACAAGGTCTTACCTTGCGCCCACAGCCTCGGGGCACACCCTGCCCAAGTTGCAATCCTTTGGCTTGACATTATTTTGAGGCTGGCTTAGTTTGCACTTACGAGCTCTAAGGGCCTACCTGGGAAGTATCCAATTGGAGGACTGCAGATGCGAACCGTAACGCGCAAGATGACCTGGGTTCTTCTGGCGGTATTGTGTGTGGCTGCTCGACCCGTTGCAGGCGGCGGCCCGCAGAATGTACCCGGATTGAAAGTCGATAAGGGCAGCATAGGCGGCGTCGTTGTGAACAGCAATGGCGGGAAAGCAGAAGCCGGCGTCTGGGTGATCGCTGAGACAAAATCCTTGCCGGCGCCGTTCCGCAAGATTGTCGTCACCGATGATCAGGGACGGTTCCTGGTTCCGGACCTGCCGGAAGGAGAGTACGAGCTATGGGTGCGCGGCTACGGGCTGAAGGACTCGGAGCGCATCAAAGCGGAGTGCGGCGAGACCGTGAAGCTGCAGGTTGCCAACGCCTCAACTCCGCAAGAAGCGGCGAAGATCTATCCTGCCGAGTTATTGGACGTCGCTGATTCAGCCGCCCCCGATGGAGCGAGCTTCCAGCCAAGTACAAGAGTCAAGATGAATGGCTTGCGACCCTGAGGAACGGGTGCAACCACTGCCATGAGCTCGGCATGCCCCAGACGCGCATCTATACCACGGCTAAAGATTGGGACGCGATGTTCCTGCGCGCTAAGTCGATGCATCAGAGAACTCGATGGGATGGGCAGACAGGCCGTAGAGAAGATCCTCGCGGATTGGGGCGCTCGCATTGCGGCGGGAGAAGTTCCTCCCGCTCCGCCGCGGCCAACCGGCATCGAACGCAATGTCGTGATCTCCCAGTGGGATTGGGGCTGCCCGGAGTCGTTCGTTCACGATTTAATATCTACGGACAAGCGCAATCCGACGTTGTACCCGTACGGGAAAGTCTACGGGGGGATCGAACGGGCGGAGGCAGACTGGCTGTTTTGGACCCGGTGAAGAACACTGTCTCATGGCTCCAGGTGGAACCACGAGACAAGGAGCCATGGTTACTCCCTGACAAAGGACTACTACCACGGCGCAGGAAGAAGAGCAAGGCTATGCCGGGGAAGACACGGAATGGATGGCCAGCCCGCACAATCCTATGATGGATGAGAATGGCAGAGTCTGGATGACCGTGCAGATTCGCGCCGGCGGGAAGAATTACTATCCGGCGTGGGCGAAGAGCACGATCGCCACGGAGACCAATGACCCGGCGGATGTCGATATCGCGTACAATTTGCTGGCTGCGCGCGGTAACAACATGATGCTCGGTTACTACGATACGAAAACCAATAAATTTGTTATCGGTCGATACCGCATACAACACCCATCACCTGCAGATTCGATTGGCAAGACCGGATCTGGACCGATGGCGGCGGTTCCGCGGCGGGTGAACTCGACATGAAAAAGCTGGATTTGACGAATCGACAATATCAGAAGGGACCGAGGCGGGTGCTCAGAAGACCTGGATGCGGATCGATATGGACACCAAGAAGACTGATTCCAGGAACGGGCTACGGAGAGGCTGTCAGCCCGGTCGATGGCACCGTTTGGTATACGTCTCCCGTCGCTGGAGGCCCTGCGAACAAGCTGTATATGGTTGATCCAAAGACGGGGAAATTTAAGGATTACCCGCTGCCTCCTCCAGGACGTTTCCCGCACGGCATTGACTTCAGCTCGGACGGGAATGTTTGGGTGTCATTGGGCAGCGGCCAACTCGGGCGCTTGAATCCCAAGACCGGCGAGTGGAAGTTCTGGGACACGCCGGGGCTAAAATTCAAGGGCACCGGCAAGGAAACCGGCAGCACCGACTTCCCCTACTACCTTTGGGTGGATCAATTCAACGTGTCGGGGCTCGGCAAGGACACCGTGATCGAGACTGGAACCACTTCGGACGCACAGTTCATATTTGATCCGAAGAAGGAAACGTTCAGTGTGTTCCATGTCCCTTACCCGATGCCGTATTATGCTCGTGGTTTGGATGGCCGGATTGACGACCCCAACGCGGGTTGGAAGGGCCGAGGCCTCTGGATGACCTACAGCTCTTACCTTCCCAGATTCACGGAAAACGCGCAGCGGCTCCGTGAATCATATGCAAATCCGCCCCAATCCATTGGCGAATTAATGGACTGGTAGACGGATGGCAAGGTGACCGCCACGTACGAATGAGGTCGAGTGGCGGTCACCCCCAGCCGCAACAGGGTGATGGCGATCTGAACCGACAAGGACGCGCAAGGACAAGCTGTCAATACGTAGCTCGCCGAAAATCCCTCCAGTTCACGCACGTCGCGTTCCCGGTTCCGCTTTTCACTCTCTAGCTCGACGATCCCGCGTGCTACCGCAAGGGTCGGATTACTCACCAGATAGCGTGTAGATTGTTCACCGATTGCCAGTTGATTACGGTTGACGAGTCTGTATTTGACACGCCCATCTGTTCAGCAATGTGCAGCTCGAGCGGCAAGGAGATTGCCATGAAAGGCCTGGTATGGGCGGTTTGCCTTTTCGGAGTCGGAGGTCTGGCCCAGCTCGCGGCGACCTCCGCTAGACCGCGGCCGAAGCAAGATCTCCCCGCGGCGGGCGGACGCGTGCGCACCTACTACGTTGCGGCCGAAGAGATCGAATGGGACTATGCGCCGCTGGGCATCGATATGATCGACCGGCAAACCTTTTGAAGGAACGGCGGCGGCGTACACCCAGCCGGGACCAAATCACATCGGGCACATCTATCGCAAGGCGGTCTACCGGGAGTATACCGACGCTACGTTCACAACGCGGAAGCCGCGCGCCCCGCAGGACGAATACCTGGGTTTGCTGGGACCGGTCCTGCGCGCGGAGGTCGGCGATACGATCAAGGTCGTTTTCAAGAACAACGCCTCGCGGCCCTACAGCATGCATCCGCATGGAGTCTTCTACGAGAAGGCCTCGGAGGGGTCCATGTACGCCGACAATGTTCCCGACGAGCAAAAAGACCGGGGCCATGGTGCCGCCCGGAGCGACGTTCACTTACCAGTGGGATGTGCCGGAACGGGCCGGGCCCGGGCCGGAAGATCCCAGCTCGATCGTGTGGGTGTACCACTCGCACGTCAACGAATACAAAGATGTGGCTTCCGGTCTGGTGGGGCCCATCATCGTGACCCGGCGAGGCCAGGCGAACTCCGACGGCACTCCCAAAGACGTGGACCGCGAAATCTTCGCTCTCTTCACCGCATTTAACGAAAACCAGAGTTGGTATGTGCAACAGAACGTTGCCGCCCACATCAGCGCCGCCGACCAGAAAACGCTCAATAAGCGAGACGCCAAACTTTCCGATCTGCACATGTACGTCACGTTCACCGGCACCGGATTTGCCGAGACCAACTTCAAGTTTTCCATCAACGGATACCTCTACGGCAACGGGCCGGTGATGACCGTGAAGCAGGGCCAGCGCGTGCGCTGGTATCTGTTGGATGTGGGTGATGTGGTCAATTTCCACACCCCGCATTGGGAGGGCGGCAACCTGGTGAACTACCACCACGCTCTCAAGAATATGTTCGATCTGTTGCCGGCGGCAATGGAAACCGCCGACATGGTTCCCGACAGCCCCTGGCGTCTGGCAGCTTCATTGCCAGGTGGACGACCATATGCAGGCGGGAATGATGGCGCGGTATGAGGTCCTACCCGCGCAGGCCGCCGCCGAAAAAACCGCGCGTGCTGGCGCCGGCTTCTGACGTTGCGTCCGTGGCTAAGAGCGTGAAGCCGCTTGTGCGGAGGCCGCCGCAATGGAAGCCACTGCGGAACCATTGAACGTCAGGGGCGAGCGGCCAGGCGAGCGTCGCAGTTCGACGATCGGCAAAACGATTGGTAAGGAGAGTGCCATGAAGGGCCTGGTATGGGCGGTTTGCCTTTTCGGAGTCGGAGGTCTGGCCCAGCTCGCGGCGACTTCCGCTAGACCGCGGCCGCAGCAAGATCTCCCCGCAGCGGGCGGACGCGTGCGCACCTACTACATTGCGGCCGAAGAGACCGAATGGGACTATGCGCCGCTCGGCATCGATATGATGACCGGCAAACCTTTTGAAGGAACGGCGGCGGCGTACACCCAGCCGGGACCAAATCACATCGGGCACATTTATCGCAAGGCGGTCTACCGGGAGTATACCGACGCGTACGTTCACCACGCGGAAGCCGCGCGCCCCGCAGGACGAATACCTCGGTTTGCTGGGACCGGTCCTGCGCGCGGAGGTCGGCGATACGATCAAGGTCGTTTTCAAGAACAACGCCTCGCGGCCCTACAGCATGCATGCGCCCGACGACGTCTTCCGTCCGAGGCACTCTGCTGGGACCGGCAAGGTTCTCGATGCCGAGGGCGATGTCGTTACGACGGGGAGCCTGAGGATACGGTGGCAGCCCGGGGCGACGTTCACTTACGAGTGGGATGTGCGGGAGCTGGCGGGGCCGGAGCCGGACGATCCCAGCTCGATCGTCTGGGCGTACCAATCGCACGTCTACCAATACAAAGACGTGGCTTCCGGTCTGGTGGGGCCCATCATCGTGACCCGGCGAGGCCAGGCGAACCCCGACGGCACTCCCAAAGACGTGGACCGCGAAATCGTCGCTCTCTTCACCGCATTTAACGAAAACGAGAGTTGGTATGCGCAAGAGAACGTCGACGCCCACATCAGCGCCGCCGACCAGAAAGCGCTCGATGGGCGAGACGCCAACTTCTCCGATGCGCAAGGATACTTCACCTTCGCGGGCACCGGATTCGCCGAGACCAACTACAAGTTTTCCGTCAACGGATACCTCTACGGCGACGGGCCGGTGATGACCGTGAAACAGGGCCAGCGCGTACGCTGGTATCTGCTTGGATATGGGTGACGTGGGCTCGCTCAATTTCCACACCCCGCATTGGCACGGCAACACGGTGCTCTCCCACGGCACTCGCAGGGACACGCTCTTTCTGTTGCCTTTGGGAACGGAAACCGCCGACATGGTTCCTGACGCCCCTGGCCTCTGGCTATTTCATTGCCACATGGACGACCATATGGAGGCGGGAATGATGGCGCGGTACGAGGTACTACCCGCGCCTACAACGACTGCGGATACGAAGCAACGCACTCGTTGAAGAGGGCGCACCACACTCATGAGCATGGGAAAATAAATTGCACAACTTCTCGTCATGGGGGACCGAGTATCCAGGAAGGCTTTTGTCGGATGGCGAGGTGATTCGCCTGTTAGAACGCCGGTCTAGCTCTTCGCGCTGGTCACCAGATTCAGCCGTTCGCTCAGCCGCAGCCGCTCGTCGCTAATCTTGGCGGGCAGGCGGTCGCCGAACTTGGTGAAGAATTTGCCAACCTCCTCGGCTTCCTTCTGCCAATCGGCGGGATCCACGCGAAGCAACTCTTGAACCGTTTCGGGGGAGATATCCAAGCCGTCCAGAGTGAGGGCGTGCCGCGTGGGAACAAATCCGATGGGCGTCTCTTCGGCTTGCCCCTTGCCCTCGACGCGCTCCAGAATCCACTTCAGCACGCGCACATTTTCGCCGTAGCCGGGCCACAGAAATTTGCCGTCCGCGCCTTTGCGGAACCAGTTCACGTGGAAAATCTTCGGCGGATGAGGAATCCGCGCGGCCCATCTCCAGCCAGTGCCCAAAATAGTCGCCCATGTGATACCCGCAAAAGGGCAGCATGGCCATGGGATCGCGCCGCGTCACGCCCACTTCGCCGGTCTTCGCCGCCGTCGTCTCCGAGGCCATGCTGGCGCCCACAAAAACTCCGTGCTGCCAGTCAGCGATTCGTAAACCAGCGGCGCCAGGCGCGCGCGCCGTCCGCCGAAGATGAAGGCCGAAATCGGCACGCCGGCCGGGTCTTCCCAGTGCGGCGAGATGCGCGGCGCCTGCTCGCCGGAACCGTGTACCGCGAATTGGGGTGCGCCGCGTGGCCCTTGCCTCCGGAGAACTTACGCCCCTGCCAATCGGTCAGTTCGGCGGGCGGCTTCTCGGTCGATGCCCTCCCACCACGGCTCCCTCGAGGCCGTCATGGCCACGTTCGTGAAGATGGTATTTTCTTTCACCGCGGTCATCACGTTGGGATTGGTGTGCGCGTTGGTTCCGGGCGCGACGCCGAAAAATCCCGCTTCCGGATTGATGGCGTGCAGATAGCCATCGGCTCCCGGCTGCATCCAGGCGATGTCGTCGCCCAGGGTCCACACGCGGTAGCCCGAGTCCTCGAGCGCCGAAACCATCATCGCCAGGTTGGTCTTCCCGCAAGCGCTGGGAAATGCCGCCGCCATGTACGTCACTTTGCCGGACGGATCTTCCAGGCCCAGGATCAGCATGTGCTCGGCCATCCAGCCCTGTTCGCGGGCCATCCAGCTGGCGATGCGCAGCGCGAAGCATTTCTTGCCCAGCAGCGCGTTGCCGCCATACCCCGAGCCAATGCTCCAGATCAGCTTTTCTTCGGGAAAGTGCAGCATGAAACGCCGCGCAGGATCCAAATCGCCCAGCGAATGCAGGCCGGGCACAAAGTCGTTGGTGTTTCCGATGCGGTCCAGCGCGATCTTGCCGATCCGCGCCATGATGCGCATGCTGGCGACGACGTAGGGACTGTCGGTCACCTCCACGCCGGCGCGGGTCATATCGGCGAATCCGCCGGCCCCATCAGGTAGGGCACCACGTACATCGTCCGGCCGGCCATGGCGCCGTCAAAAAGCGCGCCGATCTTCTCCTTGGCCTCTGCCGGCGCCATCCAGTTATTCGTCGGCCCGGCGTCTTCCTTGCGCCGCGAGCAGATAAACGTCACCTGCTCGGTGCGCGCCACGTCGCTGGGATCGCTGCGGTGCAGGATGCAATTGGGATAGGTCTTTTCGTTCAGGCGAACCGTGCGGCCTTCGGCGACGAGCTGTCTCCACCATCTGCTCCGCTTCGCGTTCCGATCCATCGCACCAGACGATTTGCTTTGGCCGCGTCTTCCGAGCGGCCTCTTCTACCCATTGCTCAAGGGCTGTAGCCAAGCGCTTCTCCTTGAACCTGTGATGAACTTGCCTAGCGGCAGGGATTTCCCGGGACCTGGGATTCCCGCGACCTGATTGATCACTACCCGACCGATAATACCGCCGACGTCTGATGATACCGCCCGCGTGGCCTGAAATCGACCCCATGCGCCGGTTATGGTATTGCCAGTCTGGCCACACGGATCACTCTACCTGGCCCGCGGCGATGAACTATACTCGATCCATGTACGCCCGAAAACTCCGCGTGGAAATTGTCGTCGGCCGCGGAGCGGCGTCCCTGTCCCCTCGATTGGCTCGACAATTTCTGTATGCGCAACTTCACCGGTCAAGCCGAGTTTGACGACACACTCCCGGTTGGCGAAGGCCTGCTCGAAGCCGGTTTCCGCGTCGATGCCCAGCGCCTGGCGCAAGCCATGGGCGATTGGTTCACGCGGCGCGGCAAAGGCCAGGGCCATCCCGTGCAAGTTCAAATTCGGCCCGGCCTAAGGGCTTCCTAAAGTCGATCCCGTTACCACCGCCCGCGTATCTTCGGTGGCGCGCTCGCCGGCCGCTTCCAGCACCGCGCGGATTCGCGGAAGCGCCTTCCGCGCCGCCTCCGCGCCGGCCTCGATCAGCTGCGGCGTCCTGGCGAAATCGTCCCACGCAAACTCGCGCACCAGCGGCTCGATCACCACGTCGGATCTCGACCTCCAGGCCAGGTCGGCGTGCCGCTGAATAATCGTGAACGAGCGCCCGATCACGTCCGTGAAGTTGGTCGGCTTTATGATCGCCTCCGCTTCCAGGAACACCGCGACGATCACATCGGCGCCCATCTGAGCGACACCTTCCACCGGCACCGTCGCTGCCACGAAGCCATCCACCAGGGTGCGCCCTTGGTAATCCACCGGCTGAAAAAGTCCCGGATACGCGCACGACGCCCGCAGCGGCGGACCGAGCGGCCCTTCCTTGAAATAGACCGCCTCGCCGCTGATCAGATCCGTGGCCGCAATCGCCACGGGAATCCTCAGCTCTTCAAATGTGGTGATGTCCAGGAATCGCTTGGGATAGGACTCCAGGCGTTGATTCGACGCCAGCCCCAGCCACGAAAATCTCCATTGCCCGAAAATGCCAAAGCGCAGCGCTGCCGCCCGCTTGCGCCACCTCCTCGAATGGCAGCCCGCTGGCAAAGGCAATCGCCGCCAGCGCCCCGGCGCTGTTGCCGGCGATGCAATCGATGGGTATGTGGTTCTGTTCGAGTTCGTGCAGAACGCCCAGATGAGCGATTCCCCGCGCGAACCCGCCGCCGAGCGCCAATCCCACCTTGGGCCGGGCCGGAATCAGCGCTGCCGCCGGGCGTTCTGCGTAGGCGAATTCGCGCACGCGCGTCAGCGCGCGTTTGCAGCCATGCCATTAGGGTATCTCTCCTATCGGCTCCCATCTTATTAGACAGCATAAGGCGACTTAGGGATGCGCCGCACCCGGCGGTTGACCGCCCTTGTCCGTTCTGTAACACTCACTTCGGCCCTCCCTGGCTAGCCGCCCAGGAGCCTGAATTCTAAGGAGTTGCCGCCGACACATGAAAACCGGCCCGCAAATCGAAAGTGTCGCCGTCCTCGGCGCCGGAACCATGGGCGCCCGCATCGCCGCTCATCTGGCCAACGCCGGCGTCCCCTGCTGGCTGCTGGATATCGTTCCTTCCGAGCTGACCGCCGAGGAAAAGGCCCGCGGCCTTACGCTCACCGACCCGCGCGTTCGCAACCGCATCGTTCGCGCCGGCCTCGAAGCCGCCCAGAAGGCGCGCCCCGCCGCCTTCTTCACGCCCGCCACGGCCGCTCGCATCACCATCGGCAATTTCGAGGACAACCTCGCCTGGTGCGCCGAGGCCGACTGGATCATCGAAGCCGTGGCCGAAAATCTGGCCATCAAGCGCGGCTTGCTGCAAAAAGTCGCTGGCGCATCGCCGCCCCGGCACCATCGTCACCACCAACACCTCCGGCCTTCCCATCCGGCAGATCGCCGAAGGCTTTTCCGACGAATTTCAGCAGCCATTGGGCCGGCTCGCATTTCTTCAACCCGCCGCGTTACATGAAGCTCGTCGAACTCATTCCCGGGCCAGCCACTTCGCCGGAAGTTCTCGACGCGCTCGGCGATTTCTGCGATCGCCGCCTGGGCAAAGGCGTCGTGCGCGCCAAGGATACTCCCAACTTCATCGCCAATCGCATCGGCACATTCTCGATGCTCACCTCGCTCTCGCTGATGGCCCGCTTCGGCATGAGCGTCGAAGAGGTGGACGCCTGCACCGGCCCGGCCATCGGCTGGCCCAAGTCGGCCACTTTTCGCACCGCCGATATCGTCGGCCTCGACGTGCTCGCGCAACGTCGTCCGCAATATCTACGACAACGCCCCCGGCGACGAATCGCGCGAACTCTACCGCGTTCCCGCCGCTCCTCGAGGAGATGATTCGCCGCGGCTGGCTGGGCGAAAAATCCGGCCGCGGCTTTTACCAGCGCGTCAAAAAAGGCGCCGACACCGAAATCCTGACGCTCGATCCCGCCACCATGGAGTATCGTCCCGCGGCAAAAGGCGCGCTTTGCTTCGCTGGAAATGGCTCGCACCATCGACGATACTCGCGCGCGTCTGCAGCGCCATTCTGGCGCCCGTAATCGCCGGCCAGCCCGGCGACAAGGCCCAGCAATTCCTCTGGGAACTCATCTCCGAAACTTGTCTCTACGCCGCTCGGCGCGTTCCCGAAATTGCCGATTCCATCGCCGACGTCGATCGCGCCATGCGCTGGGGCTTCGCCTGGGAGCTTGGCCCATTCGAAATCTGCGACGCGCTGGGCGTCGAAGCGCATGGCCCAGCGCCGCTGGACCGCCGGAAGGCCGCGATCTGCCTCCGCTGGTCGCGCGTCTGCTCGCTGCGGGGCGCAAGTCGCTTCTACGAATACTCCGCCGGGCGAACTGTCGTCCTTCGATCTCGCCACGGGCGCGCAGGTAAAAGTTCCCGAGCCGCCCGGCGTCATCCTTCTCAAATCGCTCAAGGATCGTTCCAAGGAGGTCGCGCGCAATGCCGGCGCCAGCCTGATCGATCTCGGCGACGGCGTTCTGTGCTGCGAATTTCACGCCAAGATGAACGCCATCGGCGACGACATCACCGCCATGATCCAAACCGGCCTCAAGCGCCTGAACTCCGATTTCGACGCCATGGTCGTCGCCAATCAGGCGCCCAACTTTTCCGTCGGCGCCAATCTCATGCTGCTGCTCGTCGGCGCGCAGGAGCAGGAGTGGGACGATATTCACGACGCCGTCCGCCGCTTCCAGAACGCCAACCTGGCCCTCAAGCACGCGCCGCAAGCCGGTGGTCGTCGCGCCGCAAGGCTTGGCCCTTGGCGGCGGCTGCGAAATCTGCCTGCATGGCGCGCGCATTCATGCCGCGGCCGAAGCCTACATCGGCCTGGTGGAAACGGGCGTCGGCCTCATACCTGCCGGCGGCGGCTCCAAGGAGATGGCCATCCGCGCCAATGAACATGCCGCCGGTCTCGAGATCCTCGACCTTTTTCACGCTTTCAAACCGATTTTCGAAGCTCTGGCCATGGCCAAAGTTTCCACCAGCGCCGAAGAGGCTCGCGGCCTCGGGTTTCTCCGCCCCGCCGACGCCATCTCCATGAACGGCGATCGCCTGGTCGCGGACGCCAAGACCACCGCGCTCGATCTGGTGCGCGAGGAGTACCGCGCAAATCTGCCGCCACCCACCGAGCCTTCCATCCGCGTCCTAGGCGAAGAACTTCTGGCCGGCGCCAAGCTGGCCATTCACGGCATGCTGCGCGGCGAATACATCTCCGAATATGACGCGCACGTCGCGCGCAAACTCGCCACCGTCCTGGCCGGCGGCGCGCTCACCGAACCGCAGCTCGTCAGCGAGCAATACATGCTCGATCTCGAGCGCGAAACGTTCGTCAGCCTCTGCGGCGAGCGCAAGACCCAGGAGCGCATCGCCCACACCCTAAAAACCGGCAAGCCGCTGCGCAACTGAACTCGACGTCACGAGTCGGGCGCCAAAAGACCGTGGCCATCACGGCGCTTTTGGCGCTAAACAAAGTAGCCCACGGCGCCCGCTGTGCTTGCGGGGCCCTGGGGTCTTTTCTCCACGTAATGACGAGGTTGTCCCGTGCCGCCTTTGCGCGTGGGGGATCCGAAGCTTCAGGCTCAACACTTTAGACCCGTGCTCCCGTTGGCCTCCAGCACCTCCAGCAGCGCTTTCACCTCCTCGATCTGCGTCACAATCTGCTCCGTCTCTTTCTCTTTCAGGTGCACTTTTGTCAGCGTATGCAGCGCCGTTTCCAGCGCGCGATGGGCGTTGAATTCGTGCTGCCGCTTTCTCTCCGCCGAATGCGAGTTCAGCGCCAATTTGCAAAATGTGTCCGCCAGCTCGAGCTCGATCCTGATGAAATCCACGCGGTTCATTTCGCTCCGCTGCCTTTCGATATCTATGCCGTCCCTTTGCGCAACCCTTCTCGCAGCTGCCCGTCTCATGTTCCTTGCCTCTAGCCTCATTTTGAAGGCAGGACGTTCCCCAAATCAGTGACGGCAATCACACGTAATGCAGGTGCCGAGCGGGAGGAGCGAAAAACAGGGTGAAAGTTAAGATAAAGGGACGGCTACCAGACGCGCGTCAATCGGCTGCTTCGCGCCGCCATGGAACGAAGCAGAACCTTAAGACGATCCTAATCTTTCGGTGGGCTTACGAATGGGATCCAATCGTGGGTTTCGGCCGGATAGGCTAACTGCTTCCTATTTGTCTTTCAGCTTTAGCTTCCCTTCGGCTTTGTTTTCGTCGAGAAATTTCCGCAGGTCGCCCGCGGCATCGAGAAGCCGGATCCACTGTTCGTAATAGAGTGTGACCGGGAAACGCCCCAGTCCGTAGACGCTCACGCCGCCCTTCTCTCCCACTCGGAATTCCAGTTGCCCGCCGCGCCGCCCCGATTTCTCTTTTTCAAGCTCGGCCAGGCGCGCCCGCAATTCTTCATATGATGGTTCGGCCATTATTCCTCCCTATTTGAGCGCCAATTTCAGAGGCCAACAGAGGCAAGATCATAGAACATGCGCACACGCTCTTCCAGTCCGCCCTTTGCATGCGGTGATAAAATACAGAGTAAATGGCAGCAAGAGTAGGGCTGAGACAGCGCGTACTGGAGCGAGTTGTGGCGCCGGATTTCACCCTGGCGGTCGTCGGCACTAAGTTCTTTAGAATACGCACTTACGGATCATTAGACTTAAAGCGGGGTTATATACTTCACGCCAGAGGGCGTGTATAATCCCGAGCCATGCACCCTCTTCAAATCGCAGGTTTACTTGCTGAGATCGTCGCGGTGGCGATAGTGGGCATTCTCCTTGATAGGCTTTTCGGGACTGTCGCACTGGCGATATGGCTATGCGTATGTTTGTTCTTCTTGGGTTGGCTGCATCTTGGCGAGATAAGGTCGCTTATGCGTTCCACGCCACCGCCATCAAACGCAAAACTATCAGACATACAAATTACCAAAGTAGCCATCGCCATGGAAGCACCAGAGGGAAAGCGTGTCATCGAAAACATAGCATTCCAAAATGACGGACCAGAAGTGGCTAAGTGGGCTATTCACGGCATGGTAGCCCTGAGTAGTGAAAATCTTCCTGTGGATGATGCAGACGCGATAGAGAAAATGGAAGATAGTCTCTGGGGCCAACTCATGTCAGGTATTAAAGATGTGCAAGTTCGGGCAGAAGCTCCACCAAAAAAACCATTGTGGACTACGGTGGAAGGACCGATTCCGACAACAGAAGAATTGGATAGCATCCTACATTATAAAAGGCGCATGTATTTCATGGCCATACTCAAGTACGCTGACAGAGCAGGAGAATATCAAGTTGACGCGTGCAAATTCTGGATTGGGGATCAACATGTAGTGCACAACTGCTTCAAACACAATAGTTAATCCATGGAATTAAGTGAAGAATCATGCCGCAGGTTCTGACTGTTGTGTCGTCAACTCCTTGTACTCAAGGTTCGGAGAGGCGATTAGCTTCATGATCGTATCGCGGAAAAGATAGGGGTTTTTGCGGTTATTGAACCGGAAGCACATTTCATCTAGGTAAGCCGGGAGATGCTTCGCACTGACTTTATGCCACGAACCAACGATGCCGCGCTTGAGCAGGGAGAACGCGGATTCTACCGTGTTCGTGTGAACGTCTCCGTGGGCATATTCTCGCGAATGGTTGATGGTCTGGTGCTTTGGTGCGTGCATCTTCTCAAGCGCCCACGGATAGATTGCGGATTCGTCCGTCATAATGACTTCGACGTGCCCACCAATGTTCGCGTTGATAATCTCACGCACCGTATCCGAGCGGGCATCTTCGGCATGGATCATTCGGAGGTCGCCATTGCGCTGCCGGATGCCGATAACCACTTTCTTCTCGCTCTTTGGACGCCAGCGGCGCTTCTTGCCGCCCACGTAAGTTTCGTCTATCTCAACTGTGCCGCCGAGTTTCTTGGGTTCTGCCTCAAGCATTGCCTTGCGGATGCGATGGCAGAGATACCATGCCGTCTTGTAGGTCTTAATCCCGAGCGAGCGTTGTATCTGGCAGGCCGACATGCCCTTCTTGGCTTCGCAGAGAAGAAACGTTGCCAGAAACCACGTTACGAGTGGAAGGTGCGTATCATGGAAGATCGTGTCCACGGTCACGCTAAACTGGTATTCGCATGAGCTGCAAAGGAACTGATCGCGCTTCACGAGCCGGTAGACCTTCTCCGATTTGCAGCTTGGGCACGTCGCGCCATCCGGCCAACGCAGGGCCTCCAGGTAGGCACGGCATCGGCCTTCATCTGAGAAGTCTTTTACCAGTTCAACGAGGTTCATATTCTTATCGTCCATAGGACACTCCCATGCCCAAGAAGCCAAAACACCCGAAAGACATGACAACGGATGAAGCGATGCGGCACCTATTCAAGCGTAAAGGCCACAGTATCATCAAGAAGCACGTTGCTGAGTTAGAGAAGAAGGGCACGAAGAAAAGGTAACCTAAATTCCTAGTGGTGTCAAGTATATAATCCCGCTTAAAGTCGTTTAGAATGAATCATTGTAGACTCCTCTCGTGCTTCACAAGTCACTAACTTTCCAACGACTTAGGAACTCGGTACGAACGGTCTATGGAAATTGTCTTGTGATTGTAGTGAAGTAATTTAACGGGTGAGAGGAGCCTCGCTGATGACGCCAACAGACCTATTGATCCCAACCTACACCGCAATCGCCCGGCACGCCGCGACCTGCCCTTACAAAGACAAGGGTCGAGCCTATAGTATCGACACCGCAAAATGCACTTGCCGGAAACATATCGCAGTTTATGACCCTCGTGTCCAAGACCCAAAGAAACGCCATACCCATTTCATCGACAGCGATGGGGTAATGCGTCGCTCACCGATAGCAACCAAGACCCGGTCTTGGACCGATGCGGAGCAGATAGCCCAGGCACATCGGGACAGGCACGATCCAGACAAGCAAGCGCGGGCGGCAGCAGAGGCCAAGCTGAAGGCGTTCCAGGCCGAGAAGGAATCGCAGACCGTAACCATCGAGCTGGCAGTTGCCCGGTTCCTGGCTTCGAAGAGAGCCGAGCGCATCAGCGAGAAGCGTATCGAGCGGTACCTGCCACTGTTGGGTGATGTAGACCCCAAAACGTTCAAATTCAAGATCAACCGACGCGGTAATGGAGGCCGTCTCTCGGAATGGTTGAAGACCTTGAACCCGCGACCCGTCTACATTTCCGATTTGAGACCGGACCTTGTCGAAGCTTTTCGCAATACCTGGAACTTCGAATCCGATCTGACCGACTTTGGAACCTTCGGTGATCTGAAACGGTTCTTCAATTACTGCACAGATAAACGATGGATTGAGAACCACCCGATGACCGGAATGAAACCGCCAAGGGTGAAGCGTGGGAGCCGTACCACGGCCTTCTCGGATCAGCAATACGACTCCATTCTGGCCGCGATAAAGAGCCGATTCCCGACCGAAATTAAGAACCTAAACGACCAGAAGCAGCACGATGACACCCACCGCGTCCTGGCCTTCATCGAGCTAATGAGATGGGGCGGACTTGCATTAGGCGATGCTGTCCGGTTCAAGCTCGACTCCATGAAGGATAACGGTCAAATTACGTATTACCGGAACAAGACGAAGCGCAGAGCCCAACCAAGACTTGTTCCCCACGTTGTTAGTCTGTTGAAGACTACTATTCCTATCGACGGGGATTTAAATCAGCCGTTCTTCGACAAGAACGTGGACCCGGACACAAACACCAATTATTGGTCAGCCGAACTAAAAAGCGTATTCGCAGACGCCGGAATCGCATCTGTTAAGACGGATATCCGAGAACGCGAACCTCACAGCCATATGTTGCGGGATAGTTTTGCCATCAACCAGCTTCGGACGCAATACGAGCTTGGTCAGGTCAACCACCAGACCATAGCAGACGCCCTTGGCGACACCGTCGCCATATTTTTGCGGCATTATGCGCCCTGGATCGCTGAGTTCGAGCAAGCGCACCAGGAATCCCAGGCCAGAATCACCGAAGCCCAAGCCGTGAAGCTGGCGCAGAAGCAGGCAACGCGGGATGAGAAAGTAGTCCCAATTGGGAGTCGCGCATGATTCTCATACCCGACCAGCGCAAAATAAACGAAATGTCCCCGGCAGAACAGCGGCAACTCTTAGAAGCCCTGATCGAAGACAATGACCCTGCATCCTTCTGTGTGGTAGACGAAGACGGAAATCCAGTATCGCCGGATGAATTCTTCAAGAAAGGGAGACGGCACCGCCGGCCGAATAAGCTACGGAAGGGCGTTTACTTCACTTGCAGACAGTTGGGAAACAAAATTGGTAGGGGCGAAGACACGATTCGTAAGGAATTTGCGAAAGAGAAAAGCGGCGTCGTGAAGCGAACGTTCTCGGGAAGGAACCGCAAGGCGTATACCGTGATGCTGATCTCCAAGGTTGCGGCGAAGCGACATTACCCGGACCTGGACATCTAGAATCTCATTGCTTTTCGGAAGATCGGGTACCAGTTCTCCACTTTCCGAGAACGCCCCCGTGTCTCGGGACTTGGCCCTGAGGGCTACGGAGCGAACAGATGGGAATACTATTTCAGAAAGTCGTCAATGGCATCGGCGAATGGCTTTTGTTGCTCAAACCACGGCATGTGACCGGCTCGGTCAATGAACCGGAGCGTTGAATTTGTGAAAGCCACGCTCGTTTCATATGCCATCAGAGGGTCCATCGGATCCTGCCTTCCATTCAAAACCAATACGGGCCGCTCAAATTGCTTTAGGCGCGGACGTAAATCATACCCGGGCGCGCTTATTTCGTTTCCGAGTAAGCGCCCGACTTCGGCGTGCCAGGAGTTGCCCATTGTAGCAGCGACCTGAGCGCCAACTTGCCGGTCGAAGAATAGTGCCTTGGCGTTTATCTGTGCCATTTCAGCTTGTGCCCCGAGCGTGGACGATTTCTCCAACACTGCAAGCCGGTCCCGATCTGCAGGCGAAAGCCGATCCAGAATATTCGCCTGCAACGACTTTAGGAATTCAGAAGCTATCGGTGCGGAATCAAGCAGGATGAGTTTATCGACGCGATCAGGATAAGCAGCGGCGTAGTACATCGCGAGAAGCCCACCAGCGGAATGACCAATGATTGTCCACCGCTCGACGTTCAACTGCACTCTGATTGCTTCCATATCCCCCAGGTAAGTCGTCAAATTTATCGTGGCTTTGTCGAGAGTCGGGGGTACGGACCGCCCCGTGCCGCGCTGTTCGAGAAGAATCGCTTCCCCAAACTTCGCAGCCTCCAGAGCGACGGGGGCCATGTAATCGCAATCATCACCTGGGCCACCGCTCAATATGAGAACGGGATGTCCGTTCCCTGCCGTGCGATAGTAAAGATCGAAACCAACCCGCGGAATTCTGTTCTCTTGGAACTTATCTGCTGGAATCGTCTGCGTCGAATTGCGAGCCAGCGCGGGAGTAACACTCAAGATGAGCAAGAGTGCTGGAAGCAGTCTCACGAGAGAACCCCTTTATTGCACTGGATCGATCTTCCACAAGCTGCTCAGCAGATTGTAACCGAAGTTATTAAATCCCCGAACGCCTAAGGTACGCATGTACATTTGTGGGGTCTAGATGCCAAATCCTGATAAGTCTGGTTCTTGGATTGTGGCCCAGCAGCAAAAGCCAGTTAGCTAGAACACCGTTTTTCAGGAGTTGACATTTGAGGCTCACTAAATTCGGGGAGGCTTAAGGCCAAAGATATAAGAAGATATACTCAGTTAGGCACCGATCAGGTCTACAAGAGACGCATTCATGAAACTTTGCAGACTGCTTATGGCAATGGCGCTTCTCGTGATCGCGGTGCGTCACGTGAGCGGACAAGACGCCCCCCGAGCCCTACCCGAAGTTATCAGTCATGAAAACCCAATTTATCCTCCGCTAGCACGCCAAGCGAGAATTAGAGGTCCGGTGCATTTGCGGATTACGACCGACGGCCATGCAGTAACCAACGTAGCCGTGCTGGACGGTCATCCGCTTCTAGTCCAGGCTGCCATGGACAATGTGCAAACCTGGAGGTTCGCGGACCATGTTCCCGGAACCTTCGAGGTAACCTTCGATTTTAAGCTCCTCTCCGACAAAACATCGTTTCTGCAAGAACCCGGACTCGTCGATATCGCTGTACTACCGTGGCTCCGTCCCGATTCCTGTAGAAAATCTGAAGGCGTATTCTCCTGAGAAGGCTTGAATAAAAACCCGGAATCTCTTAGCGGGAGGTTTCGGGCACAGGAGGAATACGCCGTGATGAAGACTAGCATTGGCCAGGAAGTGATCCAAGAAGGTTCGCTGCGAGAAGGTTTGGAGGGGGCGATCCGGGAGCGGGTGAGGGAGATCATCGAGCTGGTGTTGGAGGAAGAAGTGGAGGCGGCGCTGGGTGCACCGCGCAGTCAGCGGGTGGCCGAACGGAGTGGCTATCGGCACGGCCGGAAAAGCCGACGGCTGACGCTGCGGACGGGTACGGTTCATGTGGCAGTGCCACGAGCCCGGTTGGTGGACGCGGAGGGCAGCGAGCGCGAGTGGCGGAGTCAATTGGTGCCGCGCTATCGGCGCAGCAGCGTGGAAGTCGAGCAGAGCGTGCTGGGAGTTTATCTGTCAGGATCGAATACACGGCGGATCCGCCGGGCGCTGGAACCGTTGCTGGCCGGCGCCGCATTATCGAAAAGCACGGTGTCGCGGTTGGTGCTACGGCTAGAAGAAAGCTATCGGAACTGGCAGCGGCGCGATCTGGCAGAAGAAAAGATCGTCTATCTGTACCTGGATGCGATTTATCCCAAGGTGCGCAGTGGCGGGAAAGTGGTTTCGCTGCCCGTGCTGGTGGCCCTGGGGGTGCGGGAGGACGGAGAGAAAGTGCTGCTGAGCCTGATGACGACGGGAGCGGAATCGGCGGACGGCTGGCAGATGTTGCTGGACGATCTGGCGGCGCGGAAGATGGGCCGTCCCCGGCTGGTGATCAGCGATGGCAACACGGGCTTGGCGGCCGCGCTGGATCGGCTGTGGCCAGGTCTACCGCACCAGCGTTGCACCGTGCACAAGCTACGCAACCTCATCGCCAAAGCACCGAAGCACGCGCACGAAGCGGTGCGGGAAGACTATCACCGCATCGTTTACGCCGAGACGCTGGACACGGCGCAGAAAGCCCGCGAAGCATTCCTGGGAAAATGGAAGAAACTGTGTCCCGGCGTGGCGGCTTCTCTGCAAGAAGCAGGGGAGAACCTGCTGATTTTCTATCAGTTTCCGGAGAGCCAGTGGCGGTCGCTGCGCACCACGAACGCCATTGAGCGGATGCAACTGGAATTCCGCCGCCGAATCAAAACCCAGGCGGCACTGCCCAACGAAAGCGCCGTGCTGCGGGTGTTCTTCGGGTTGTGGATCAGCGGACAGATGAAGTTGCACCGCATCAACGGCTACCGCGACATCGGAGGACGAGAAAGAGCTGCTGCTTAAAAAAGAATTCCATGACTTCACAGGCAAAATGCGCCATTCACTTTTCTACAGGTTCCGGGGCACTACCACTACCGTCAGAGGACGACGAGAGTAGCAACGATCGCCATGACTACACGCTTCCGGAATCATGGAGTCTGGAACTGAAAACTGCCAGCGACGATGTAAAAGCGCCGTTGATCCTCTGGACGTACGGTCCCTGGCTGCGAGGCTACACACTTGGTTCACGAAAGCAGAAACGAAGCCTCGGGGACCCACGCGTAGACGGCGACATGTTGGGATTCGATGCCGCACTCGAAGATTCCCATGGCCAGCGACTGCAATTTTCTCTAGTCGGTAAGAAGTCCGCAGACAAGATGCAAGGCATATTCCTCGACGTTTGGGGGGCGTCGGGAACCTGGATGGCGGTACCTTCAAAACCCGCGGTTCCGTGGTGTGCTACGGCACCTCCCTCCGCGCAGGAAAACGTCATTCCGGTTCCGGAGATTACCCAACATGAGCAGCCTGACTATCCCATGCTTCCCTGGGAAGCACACATCGAGGGACAGGTTCGAATGCGTATCACCACCGACACCTATTGTGTTTCCAGTGTTACGACTCAAAGCAGCGAGCCGCTTCTGGCCGAGGCGGCAGAAGCCAACGTTCGGACTTGGTGGTTCGTTCTTCACAAGCCGGGCACGTTCAACATGACATTTAACTATCGATTCCTCAGGCCAGGAGTCTCATTCCTTGAAAAGCCGGGTATGGTGGAGATATGGCAGGTGAATTCCGTGATAGGAGGACCGCGTTCCGGACTCTGGAACGACGGTGGATATGAAGACGAAATTTGGAAAGCACAATTGACCAGCCCTCTCGGGCATCTACAGCTGACGTTCCATTTCCGTTACGGCTGTTGCGAAGAAGGCGACGTGACCGACATGAAGCACAGGCAAGAAGAAGTCAAGCAAGGCTACGCGTCTGTTGATGAATTGGGATTCAGCACCATCGTTAGAATGACCAAGAACCAACCGACGAGAGTCTCCCTCATCGGAAGACGGAGTGGCGACAGAGTCAAGGGCGTCTTTTTCGATCAATCCGGCACTTCCGGCACGTGGTCGGCCCAACTCATCTCCCACGGTCCGCCGCTCCTCCAGGCACGCCGCTAATTGAACCTGCAAAATTCGGCTCCATTCTATTGTGACGCAATCAAACGTGGCTCTAAAATTGAGCCAAGTCTCGATAATCACCACTCTTCTCGGAAGGTGGAGTACCAGGACTGACACGTGCGTTTCGTTAACCGCATTCATTTTATTCCTCCTTCGCAGCTAATCTTCAAAACCAAAATCGGGCAAGCAAACCAGTAACCCGCAACTCCCGGTACAGAGCGCCTATGGTGTCGAGGTTGGTTCCCCGTGCAGTTGCGCCCCTGCCCGAAACTTTTAGTTGGCGACCAATCGCTTTTCAATTACTTTGACAACTTCGGTAACAATTTCGGCGAGACTTGGAGCGTTGCGTCCGTCTTTTCCATCCCGACCATCACGAGGATCACGAGGTGAAGGTGCATCCTTGCCGGCTGGACCGGGGATTGCAACGAGAACGGCTTTCTCGGCTCCGGTTTCATCAAAAACGTGAATAGTGTTTGTACCCGTATCAGTTTCCACGATCAAAACCGCATCACGGCCTGCTGGTCCTGCCGGCCCAACGATAGACTGACCGGGATCGCCCTTTCTTGAAGAAATCTGCTTCTGTTGAGCCAAAATGTGGTTTGTAAAATCCATTACTACTTTGTGCTTTAACTCTTCAACTTCCTTCTTAAGTGCTTCCATTTCTGTTGCCAAATTCTCAAGCATCAACGTTCTCCTTTAATCGCGGGCAAATCCGACGGAATCCTTTAATAAAATGGGGCCGTTCAAGACGGCCCCGGTATGCACTGGCTCAAGAACCTACCAACGGCTCGCTCTCACGTTTCAAACCGGATTTTGCGGGAGTGCGTCGTGACGACTTTGTTTGGGTCCGAAACGACCCTTGGTATGGACTTGGTTGTTGCTGTGAAATACACAATCCTTAGCCATAGTTATTTCTCCGAATGACGAAACCGGTTATCACGTATGACAGGTTCTGCAGGATGCAACACCTTGAATGCACCGGCCTGTATCAGTTGTTTTGCTTCCTCGTTCGATATCGGACGAACATTCTTCGGCCTGGACTTAGCTTCCTCATACAACTGCAACAAGTAATCACGTCCTGCCCAAGTTGCTTTCCAATCGCAATTCTCAGGACCCGTACCTTCTGGCGAATAGACTTGTTTGAGCAATGAAAGAAACACAACATCAGGCCGGCCAGTGGGACCCACTGGCGGTAATTGCGACCCACATAAAACACGATAGTGATCCTGCTCGACCTGCTTGGCTAGGCGCTTCGCGACAGCAACTCTCTCCGCTTGTCGCTGTTCGGCTTCCTGTTTGATCTTTTCTTGCGTGTCACGGGAGAGCCGTGGCGTCACAGGGTCGAGTTCGGGATGTGGAGGCTCCATCGTTTGCCAGTTGCCTTGAGCATCCTTAACCAGAGTTGGAGCGCCTTCCCTTTTGATTACGCTAGGCTCCGCGGATGCCTGTGGCGACTGCTCTGCATCAGCGAAGCGATCTTTCAATGCTTCGATTAGGAGATTTGATTCCATAGATCACCTCACAGACCCGCTAGGCGATTGGCGGCCAAGCGGAGTTCGTCTCTCAAAACCGCCCACGACTTACCGGCAGCAACGCCTTCGTCCAACATCTGCTGGAGTTGCTGTCTACCTTCAAACGTATCTCCCCAATTCGTTCTACCTCCGCCGACACAAACCCGAAAGCTACTCACTATTCCTTCAACCTCACGCTTTTGCTGAGCCTGTTGCAGCTTGTAGAGTGGACCCTTCTGGAATTCCTCTTGTCTCTTGCGTTGATCTGCATCCGCATCCGCTTGTGTATACGAGGAATTTTTGTTGGAAACACCCTCAGCTTGTCTAACGGATTCTGCCGCCTGAGTACCTTTGTGGACGCGAGCAGCCAATTGATCCAAAGCATTCTGGACTAAGGCATCGCCATACCGTTGCCGAAGTCGTACAAGTTCTTGACGATCTGCACGCCGCACAAGGGCTAACAGATCAAAGGCTTTGAAGCGACCTGCAATGGGCGTGAATCTGTGAGTATTCAGTTCGGCGAAAACTACGAATTGATCGACATTGAACGCAGGATTATCACGCTGAAGTTCCTCAATCAAATCTAAAGCAATATCGTCCGTCGCGATCCCGTGCTCCTTAAAATAATCCTGAATGTGATCCGTTAGCTCAGCTTGTGCTGCTACTTTATTTGCTTCGGCCTTTCGAGCCGCTAGAATCGCATCGGCGGCAGCATCCAACGCCTCAACTGAATAATATCCAGCAAACTTGTCTCGAACGAAATCGCGAATCATCGGAGCATTTTCGTCCCGCATTTGCTGGCCCTTTGGCGTTTGGAGCCAGAGATTGCAGAGTGCCTGATTTGCCTCAGTACGTCTCCGAATTGCTAGGTCTCTTCCCACATCAACGATTGGTGCGCTCATTTTATTCCCCTCGCAGCCGTGCGTTTACGGCCGCATTTCCGTGCCTTTTTTGCAAATCTCGAATCTGCTGTGCCGACATCAATTTGATAGATTTGGCAGTGACATCATCAGGAAGCGGCTCAAAGTTCGACGCACCGGCCCGATTAGGATGGGCGGCTGCAAACTCTTCTCTAACGGCTACCTTCAATTCTTTTCTGGAAAGCTGACTGAGCCGTGCACGATCCCGAAGTTCCGCAATCTTGGCCTTCAATTGATCGTTACTAAGCCGATAAATTCTCTTATCGGCAAAGCCACCTTTGTCATCAAGAGATGCGCCGGCGGCAAGCAACTCGTTCCAGAGTTGCTGTTGCTCAGCAACGGCATCGCGCTTTATTTGGTTAGGGGCTCGAAGAGCAAGGCTGTCCCGCAAGAAAGGTAGCGAGTCTTCCAGCAAGCCTACAGTGATTAGACTATCGTCGCCGATAAACTCTCGGAGGAGCCGCTTATTGGCTTCGACTGGTGCAATTTCCTGGTGCTTGGTCAGAAACCGCAAGAAAGCGAGTTCCTCGGACGCTCTCTGTTCCGAGAGCCAGGCCTCGTGCTGTGCATCTTCCAATGATTGGTATTGCATTGATATGTCTCCTTTAATAGCTTCCATAAAGAAATAGGCGAACGGCTCTGGAGAAACCGCTCGCCTAAACCGCACCGGATGATGCGGGAACTTAACGAATTTTACGCGGTTGGTGTCGGCGCTCTTCCGCCTGGATCAATTTCAAGTCCTCTGGCGTCAATGGCTGATGCTGCGCCGCCGGGATACTCGCGAATTTTAATCACATCCTACTGCTCGGAAAACTCGGAAGGCTTATCTTTACACCGTCAAGGATAAACTCTGTCTTTGAGATATCGGGCGGCTCTGGTGGAATCATCGACGGCGGAGTGATCGTTAAAGGAACCCTCCGCGGCTCTGTGGTCGGCGGTTCCGCTTTCTGCTCTACCGGCACAAATCTACATGATTGCCAGGGTCTCGGTTGACCATAACAATCAGTGTCGTGTTCTTCTGGTCTCCAGAGATTTGTAATCCCGGAGTCTGCCAAAAACTTTTCAATTGCAGCTAGCCGGAAATCAACAAGTTGACCAGCCATTCCACGCCAAAGGGGGTTTAGAAGCTGTTTGCGTTCCGGGGTAAAACCAGAACGACGCATCAATCGCAGGTGCTCATACTTTGCTCGGACCTCTGAAAACTCTATTTGCCAATGCGCCAAATCCGTTATATCGAAATCGATTGAGCCGCGACGAATTTGATCGTATGCATCGTTGAAAAGAACGGCTGAATCCTGCTCGCTCTCGTATGTGGCGATATCGACAGGACTATGACCTTGATCCAGCCATTCCTTGTACCGCTGCTTCTGGCTCTCATCCTGTTGCTGCCCAATTAAAACAACGGCAGCCGCGGCGTCGAGTGTCGCTTTTAAGCGATCCCGTTCGGCTTCGGCAGCTTTATCTTGTCTTCGCTTAAGTGCCATTCCTTCCCGTGCGTGCTTCCGATTCTTAAGTTTTTTTAACTCGTTCACCGCAGAGATTGGGTCGGCTTGATACATCTGCCGCGTCTTTTCGACCTGGGCTTCGAGCGCCAGCGGCAAGTAATCGACGCACGCCTTTCGGACGCCGTCGAGGACGGTCTCCAGTGGCGGCGGGGCGTTTTGAGATTTCATAAGGGACATATTTGGATCACTCCTCAAATCGGTATCTCATGACACCTTTACGACTTATTCCAGCTTGCTTAAGATATTCAACGGATATGCAGGTTCTCCATGCTTGCTGAAATGCCTGCAATCCGCCCGGCTTCTTATCTGGTCGGATGAATCTCCGAATGTCGTTCATGGTAAATGCCTGACCTGAACGTTTCTTAAAGATATCGAGAATGCTGTTTTCGAATGCCTGGGTCCAGGAATAACTGTCAACCGGGTTGAACTTCTCCCTTACGGCAATGACGTAATCACCGAGTTTAGTGGCTACATCCACCAAATCTAAGCCGACCTCCGTCACACCGTTCGTCACCGCCAAGACAATCAACAATCGTTTAACAAAGCCGTCTACTCGACTGATTGAGGGCTTATCCCACGGCTCATACTGATCCCACCAAGCAACCAAGGCTTGTCTAGCATCAGAGGTCAGAGAGATAACTTGTCCCGGCTTCTCTGACAAATATTGAAGCTTTAGAACGACTGCTTGTATCGTTTGTAAATCCGACGGCCGTGGGGTAATCGGCATCTGCCCATTCGAGGTCGTGATTGGAATAAAACGAGACTGGAGACCTGTGGCCGAACCACCGGTTCCAGTCCACATATTGACGTACCCCTCTTGTGTAGCTCCACCAAGAATAGCTAAGTGTGCATTTTCAACTTGGGTTCGCTGACCTTTATTGGCATGTCTAGCCCGATTTCCCGTGATGTTCGACTCAAATAGAGTCAAAAGTTCACTGGTAAGAGAATTTCGAGATTGCGCTGTTACCTTCGACTTCTCAAAAAGGTCTCGCATTTCATCCACATCCAACAGAACACGGAAGCGTTCAGCAGCGGGAAAACTTTTTTGAAGATCACCGAACTCATCGACCAAAGCCGGTCCTGAATCTACCGAGTGTGAGATACGCATCGAGGAAGGTCTAAAGGCCGCCATCCAATTTCTGATTTCATTAATCGCTGCCGTTTTCCCCAATCCTGGCTGCCCAATTAGACAGGTATAGAATCGTGTCTGAAAGTTAGGTTCACCGGCTAAGGAGTCCATGCCACTCCGAACTAAACCCCAATGGGTAACCGCTGCCATAATCTTGAATTCGTATGGAATATCGGGAAACAATGCCGTAGCCAGATCGTGCAACAACCCCTTGAACGCCGGAAAAGGCGGCAGATTTTCCTCAATGGGTAGCTCCTCTTTCGATTCTTGATGAAACGCTGCGTGCTCTTCCGCCAAATCACGATCTAATTGCCAACTTTGTTCTAACACTTTCAAATCTTCTTGCATCAATTGAAGATCAGAAATGAACTTGTCCCGAGAAATGTTGACGTATGCTCGTAAGTCGTATGTCGCTTCGGCACCCGGTACTTTGCGAAGTATGTCAAGAACTTCGCTGTCACTTTTACCGATCTTGAACCATTCACAGATATGGCTCGGAATGATATAGCCTTGATTCCCTTCTGCGCCGGCGCTTTCAGGCAACGGCATAAACGGGGATCTAATTGCCGGATCAACTAAAGACGCTCCGGCCTGATCTACTTCAACATCTACCGCACTACTTGTACTGCTCATGGTGGCCACCATGGAATTACCGTCCCTCGATTAACGTGCTGTACCCACGCGAATCTCCTTTGTGACTTTATTCAACAAACCATTGCACATGATTCCTACTCGAATTCATTTCCGATTCGATAACAGAAATCAATTCTTCAACTTCTTGCTGCAATCGAGCATTGTCAATTTCTAGGCGTACCCTCTCCAACTCTGCTTGCTCCAAAGACTCTCGTAACTCCGCCATATGTGGACAGCAATCGAAACTAACCATGTGAGCCTACTGATCCGGATGAATCTGGTCCACGGCTGCGTTGATCAATTCCGCTGAGACCGGCTGAGACTTGATAACCGGCAGAGGTGTTTTTGAATTGGGAGTCGTTAGCTGCCGGGCTAACTCACTATTTTTCGCCAACAATGTGATGATGGCATGATGATCCGCCCAATTAAGCTTTATGGGGAACATCGCAGCTAAATTACGGAGATCACGACATAATTCTGTCAAACGTTCCTCTTCTTGATGATCGAGCCGGCGATCCCCACGTAAGGCACGCTGCAACTGCCAAAGCGACAAAGCTCCACCTAGAAAAACAGCGAAGTCGGAGAGTTGTATACTCAGGTCGGCCATCGTATTGATAGCTATGTTTCTCGCATCAAACGTGGCAAATGTCGGTGTCGGCGTCGATGTGGGCATTCAGAATTCCTCTGGCTGCATTCCAGTAGAAGCAGTCCGTACAAACAGAAAAATAGGCGGAGCCTGGAAGCTCCGTTCAAAAAATATTTTGGGAGTTGTTCTACTCGGATTGCCACCGGGTAGGAATCTCTCGTTTGCCACCAGAAATAAAAAGGGGACCCAAAGGTGAGTCCCCGAACGAGACAATCAGGTGGGTGGCAAGCACCTGAAAATCGTAAAACCTAAATTCTTAGGAGAGATTTGGCACTCGTTGCTCAAAAACCCACACGTTTCGAATGTTCTTCCCTCCTGAGAGAGGTTTGAAGTTCCTCTTTTTGATTTTTCGCTTACGTAATCCTCTGATTCGCAAGCAGAAAGACTTTTGAGTTTTTGGCCTGCCGGCTCCGGGACGCTTACCGCCACGTTGCTTAGGCGGTATGCCACTCAAGTATCTTTCACCAGCACGTTCGATGGCATATGCCAAACTCTTCACTTTCTTGGGAGTTAAGCCCCAATCAACGTTACTTGGCTCTTCTGCAACCTGCTTCTCTGTCATACCTAGTCGGAAATAAAGATTTATTACCCTGAGCCAACGCCTAGCCTTCATGTCGTGCTGAGGATACTTTTTCGAAGTTCGGTCTCTCATGTGGGGAAAAGACCGAAGCAAAACTGCACCGACGATCTTATTGTTTTCAGTCCACTCAGGACTATTATGGGAGCCTAAACGCGGTTTAAGTACTTGATGACCGCGTTGCACGAATGGGTCTTGGGCATCGAATATACTTCGAAGTCCTGGATCGACATGGGGTTGAGATTTAAACATTAGCTAGTCCTGGGTCTTTGCTGCAGGTTCGACGGCCGACTTCCGCTGAGCCGCGGTATGAATGCCAGGAACAGGAAGCTCGGACTCCGTGGCGACGGCCGTCTGCTTCCATTCCGGCAAGATCAAGAAGGGCCAGTCTTCCCTGTATTTCTGGAATTCATTCGGCCATAGGTTTTTGACGGCCCCGTGTCGTGCGCCCTGGCCTCGGCCATAAGTGTTGGATTGGATTGCCCATCGCGTCCCTAATTGTTTCAAAACAGGATGAACACCCGCCGCAATCGTTTCTTCAAGAATGTAATGGATATCGTCCAGGGCGAGGGGTCGGGCTCGTTCTTTATCAAGAGAAGATTCGCCGCCAACTATCGAGCATCCGATTCCGGCGTCAAGCAACAAATCGCGCAGACGAGAATAGGTCGTACCTTCTATCGTGACCCCGCGCCGGAACACATTGCGAATATAAGTAGCCGGATCGCGCCAATTTAATGTCAACCAAGGCTCGAACGAAATCCACTTGTGCTGTGCGCCTGTACTTCCGAGTACAGCAATGCGGTAAAGATGTTCGGTATCCTCGACGCTTACGCCCATGCGAATATTGGGCGTCCATCGGATCATGGAATCACAAGCCAGGAGCCGTTCTTCCCGCTTAGTAAGAATGCGAAATTCCTGCCAATACGCTTTGTTAAAGACTTCGAAACATTCGAGAATCTCCCTATCAGGCAGGTTTTCGTGAAATTGGTCAGAGAGCGAGTTTACGAACCATGAGCGAAAATGATGGTCTTCCAGAACAGAGTAGAGCCTCTTGCGGAGAAAGTTGACTTTGCCAGTCCAGATGAGTTTGCTGCCAACTTTTTTAACCGTTCCGGCGAAGTCTTTGGCCATCCGCGAATTGAATTGTTTGCGCCAGCATTCACTCGTGGCGTAGCAGTTGACGCAGCCCGCCGAAACAGGAGAACAGCCGACGATAGCATTGAGTGTGCCGCCTTCATCGGTTCCCGACGCAGACATTGGTTGTCCACTCTTCTGCCACTTGATGTTTGTGCCTTTACTCACAACCCACCTTCTTCAACCGAGACCATGAAATAATCCAAGAGTCTCTTTACCAATGAACGCAATTCCTTTTCGCGTGTCTCGGGATCAACGTTGCGGTACAACTTTTCCGCCAACTCAAATAGCTTCTCTTCTCGGTCCACGGGAGGTTTTGAAGGCTGCGCCGTGAGCGTGGGCTGTGCGGGCTCAGGTGCGGGAGACGTGGTCTCGGCCGTCTCTGCAGAAGATTGGAGTGAGGGGACGGAGGCCTCAACGGGAGCTGGTTGGAATTGACGATAATATTTCGCTATCGCTTTACGAACAGCCCTATCGGTACGATTCAATATCTTTTCAGAAAATTCAGTCCAAGTCTGACAGCCTAAGATGGGTTGTGGATCAATGCTTCCACGATGTTCAAATCGCTCCCGCAACTCAATAATGTACGGCATCAATTCACTCATCTTGGCGAGCCCACGGCCTACCACAGCGGCAGCGTCCTCTGTTTGACCGACAATGAACTGAGCCAACGCTTCGTTCGTCATTTGCTGCGGCGTCGGCAAGGCGGAACTTAGTTCCGGTTTAATGATTAAAAGCGGATCGGCAGCCTGCTTGTTTACCTTCTTCGCCAAGGCTTCTGCCTGGGTCCTGGTGAGCCCATTTTGCGGGTTCAAAAGATCGGCTGGAACGATAGTCGTGGATGTACTCATAAAGGCCCTCTTTTCCGGCGCACGTGCAGACGCACGAATGCACCATTGAATTTGACTACTTTTGGGATTGGAAGCCTGGTAATCCGTGCCTACTTCCAAGGTACGGGCACAGTGCAGGCACGCTCAACGTTGGGTGAGCGTATGGCGGTGTGAATGCCTAAAAATCCTACGATTTTAGAATATCATATCCAGGTAAAATTGCAAGCACTTTCTTTCGGGGTATGGCAGGTCGATTGCTGTTGGTCCTGGTACCGGACTCCATCCCTCTAGAATGGTGGGAGATAGCCAACGGGAGCCTCCAGGACCGACGGGAGGCCGGGAATGGTGGGGATATAGCCAAAGAGCCTCAAAATAGGTGGGAAGGCGACTTCTGGGAGGATCGGTCCTGAACGGTCAGGGATCACCGGGTTTATCCCCAGGGCAAAGAAACTTACCGCCATGACAGCGGGGCCTAAAGCACGGCTCTCGAACGGGAGATAAAAGTGTTCTCCTATTCGCTCTCCCATTCATCTCCTATTCGTTTTTCCTCCCATTCGGTCTCCCGTTCGCGTCTGTAAGTACTTTTAGTTTCAATAAGAATTTTGGGTCGAATGGGAGATGAACCTAAATATCAAACAACAAAAACACTCATTGATATATATAGAGAGTCTCCCATTCGTTTTGTTCTCCTATGGCACCCGGAGCACGGGTGGACCGCGGGGTGGTATCGGCCCAGACGGGGCGACCGGCCTGGCTGAATCTTCAAAAACGAATGTCGAATTCAAAGAATTCTTGTTCAAAAACGAAGATCGGATTTTGTGTTTTTGTAATTCCCATTTGGGGTATCGGGCTTGGGCAAGTAGCCGGCCATGGCGACCGGCCCCGGTCGATCCTGTAACTGTTGCAGGGGTCCCTTTTTCCAATTCGAGGTCGCGGAGCCGTCGTCGCCGGTACCTCCGCCTGGGGGCGGACGCGGGCTACCAGTTTTTCCAGCGTGTAACATCCCTAGTTAACTCAAGTACTTAGCGGCATCGTCTGATCCGGCCGTCGAGGGTCCGAAAAGCTTCCGGCCAAATTTCCGGGACGGCTCCATTTTCGGTCCTTGCTTGCGATCCTGATTTTATTGCCGTTTTCTTGCGGGGATGGACCCTCCGCCGGCTCGAAACATTGCGAATTCTGGACGAATCATTATGCAAATGAACCAAATGTATTGACACCAAAAGACTTAATCAGTGTTGTAAGTGCTTAACTCCAACGTCTTCGCGGCTCCAGATGGAATCCTCTGCATTGATCCGGCCGGCTCCGTAAACTCGTGCCATCAAAAGCACGTAAATTGCCTGTGAAATCAGTCAATTAACGTCCGTAACGATTGAAACTCCGGTTTGGTTCGCTCATTTGAAGGTCTTAAGAATTCGCCTAGTGTCATACAGCGTATGCTAAGTTAGAAACGGTGAAAAAGACATTGACATACGCTGTATGCCAGCGTATGCTCAGCTCTATGGCTGGACCTAAGCCGCAATTCCCTAACGTCCTCACGGTTCGTGTCGATAATCTCATGCTTCGAGAGCTTGAAGAATTGGCCAAATTTGAAGACCGGGATGTTAGCTGGATCATTCGAAAGGCCATCGAAAACTTCATTGAGAATCACGCGTTAAGGAGGAGACGAAAGCAGAAGTAAATAAGTAAGCGGGAACCGTCTCGGTTCGCACCCGAAACGATTCCCTAACCCAACACCGAAAGGACCACTTTCGATGCAAGCTAATTCCGAGTCTACCAAAGAAGTATCCCTCCGGCAGTTATCCGAAGATATCGCCAAAGCGTTAGGCAATGGCTGGACGCGATCCACACGTTACGACAACGAAGAGCCGGCCGGCCACGATTGGCGAGCCCGTCTAGAGAATGGCGAAGAGTCTCTTTTCCTCAGCAACACTTGGGCTGGAAAAGGCAAATTGCATATCTCGGGAACCTATCCCGACAAGGTCCAGCACGACACTGCCCAACGTGTAGGCCATCCCTCATCTATCAATGTCACTATCACTAAATCCGCGGAACAAATTGCCAAAGACATCACCCGCCGTTTGCTTCCCGAATATCGGGAAATGCTCGCCAAAGCTCTCAAGCAGCATGCGGACGATGTCGCGTTTAAGAACGGCACCGAAGAAACCAAAAAAGAAGTAGCAAAAATCATTAACGGCAGATTGCGTGACGGCTCCGATACGGTCCATGGAGCCGGAAACATTGATGTGCAAGTTAGTTCGCCAACATCCCTCCGTCTGACCGGTCATTGCCTGTACGTCAGCCTGGATCAATTGCGAAAGATCAAGGCTGCCTGTCCTGAACTTTTCACGCGGCGGGAGGAAAACTGACCATGAATAAACACTGGCATATCACTTACAAAGTTCCGGCCGGATATCGCGTCATCGACTCTGTCCCGTATACGTCTGAACAAGCCGCAGAACGAGCCTTAACAACATTGCCATTCAGCAAAGACGAACAGCCCAAGGTGAAGGCATTCGGTGCGAAGTGGTGTCTTGGAATGTGTGATCCGCAAGCCCAAGGAGGAAACCAGAATGTTTAACAGGATAAAGCGCATCAACTCTCACGTCGGAGTCTCGCGGTATCTCTCGGGCTGCAAGATCACAAGCAAGCGCATTCCTCGCGTTCCAGAGATACCTAGCCCATATGCATTCAGCCCAGATCACGTGCTCTACCTTGACGGCAACGGACGCCATGTCTTCGTTGTGGAGACAGCACATAAGCAATATGACGTATTTCTGTCGCCTTACGCAGCCGTAGGCAAGTGGCAACCCGCCGGCTACGTTTTGCAGCGTCGTGTCCTACCTCCCGAGGCTTGAACCTAGGAATGATCCGATTCGAGCCCATTCGCGTTAATGGGCTCGGGTAGGCGCATTCTCAGAAGCCTGGAAGGAGACAAAGGCAGAGCTTGACGTGTAGTCAATCCTCGCGGATCGGCAGGGCTCCGTTTCTCTTGTACGAGCGGAGCCGGTTGCGGGTGTGTCTCCGAACGTATGAGTGTTAAACCGGATGGGAAACTTTGAAAATGGTTTTTGAGGAATTTCTCACGCGAAATTCGGAATTTTGGGAAAGCGGAAATAAATCGACCCTTGAATCGGTTCCCTGGCGTTCGATGCCAGCTAGAAAGTCGAAAACTTTGAAGGTGCGAAGAACGTGACGATGGCGATTAATTGCGAAAACTGTGGCATCCGCAAACACGATCCACAAGCGATTTACTGCGATTCTTGCCAATCCATGCTGGACGCTCTCGAAGTGCAGCCTGGGCTCGTTCACGCTTCCCTTGAATGGCGTCGGGAGAGCAATCGGCGGATTAAGGCGAAAGCTCGAATGTTTGGCGCCGTCGAACCGAAGGATCAGTAAGGCAGATTAAGGAAAGGAAGATATCGGCCCGAGTAGTAAAAGCAAGTCGGGACGCCCGGCTGTTTCAGCAGCCGAACGCCCCTAACCAAAACGAAAGGGGTACTTTCGCATTGGCTGACGAAATCGTACCACCCGTATCTTTTTCACGCAGTACTCGGCAAGACCACGAAACAGAAGCCCACGTATTCCAAATCTGCGCCAGAGCCGGAGTTTGCTGCATCGGCATCCAGAGTGGCTTCGGCATTGCACCTGACTTCGTTTTATTTCAACCGACCGTGACAACGTTAGCGGTGCCGTTGGCCGAATTCGGTGATCCTGCCAAAGCCATTGCCGCGATCAAGGCTAAACTCGCGCAATCGGGTTTTAGCGGTGGTGAAAAGTGACGCGGCGACAGCGGGCAGGAGTCGCAGCCTGGCTATCGCTCCCGCAACGGTCGCCGGGATCGCGCTTATACGCTGTGGTTGTCCCGCAGATGTCAACGCGCATCCTTATTGTCGATGACTATCCCACAGCGCGGAAGACCGTGCGGTCGCTTCTCGTATGGCATTCTATGGAGGTCTGCGGCGAAGCGGAAAATGGTAAGCAGGCAATTGAAAAGGTTAAGGAGCTAAACCCTGATCTGGTGCTCCTTGATATTAATATGCCCGTGATGAACGGCGTCCAAGCCGCCTACGAGATACGTCAAATTGCCCCTTCCACGAAGATTGCGTTCTTCACCATTCATGATTCTCCGGAAACGATGGGCGCAGCGCGTCTGCTTGTTGATGGGTTTGTTCCCAAATCCGCTGCCGGAACGATGCTAATTCCAGAAGTGAAGCGCCTCTTAGAAATCGCACATTGATTGTTTTGCTGGCGCGGCTCTCTACCTGCGGCCAATCGTCTGTTCCAGTCTCCAGCTACAAGACTCGCACGCGAATTCGTCCTGCGGCTTCGCCTTCGTGGCGATCCGACCGCAGCGCGGACATTTCATCGTACACATAATTCACGCGATTCGTAACTCGAACTGATAGGCGCGACGCGTAAGGCGGCTAGGTAGGGTTAAGCGCAGAAACCGTGCGGCGCTTCTCAGGAACTACCCAATCTGATGGGAACAGAAGGGCTTCGTCAGCACCATACCGAACATACCGTAAACCTAAATGGGGAAATCCTTTGCCGGCTACTGGACCCAATTCGCAGCCGCGAAATCGGAATTTCAGTTCTCAATAAGGGCAAGAGTCTATTTGTGGACCCTTATGTTGCGAGAGTCTGCAGTCAAAGGGACAACCACCCGCACTCGTGTGCCGTTCTGGCCTGCCGTGATTTCCGCCGTGCCGCCGAGGTCCCTCACCCGCTCCCGCATTCCCGTGATGCCGACCCCCGCTCGAAATGGTTCCGAGGACCTTCCGTCGCTTACCTTGAAACTGCCATTGCCCTGATCCTGAACTTCTAACCACGCCTTTTGCGAATCGGCACCGATTCTGACCGTCGCCGTCTTGCTGCCTGAATGCCGGTGGACATTCGTCAATGATTCCTGCAACACTCGAAACAGTAGAATCTCCACGTCATTCCCCAACCGCGCAAGATCGCCTGGCTTCTCTATTTCAACGCGGATTCCGCTGCGAACGGCAAACCCTTCCACATAATAATCGACGGCTGAGCCCAGCCCCAGTTCATCCAGTAATGGTGGGTGCAACAGGTGTGATAGTGTCCGCACTTCTTTTATGCATGCCTGCGTCACTTGGGAAGCTTCTTCCAGCTTGCCGGTTAGGGAAGGACGAACGTCCTTGACTTCATTTTTGGCCGCATCCAAGCTCATGATTACGGCGGCAAGATATTGGCCTGCACTGTCATGCAACTCGCGGGCGATCCTGCGCCGTTCCTCATCCTGAACCCGCAACAGACTCACGGAGAGCCGCCGTAAGTTCTCTTCCGTCTGCTTGCGTCTACTGATGTCGCGGATGGCGCTGGTAACCAACAAGCCCTCATCTGTCTTGAGCGGGCTGAGGCTGATCTCCACCGGAAATTCGTGCCCGTCTTTGTGCAAACCGTATAGTTCCAGGCCCGCGCCCATCGGCCTCACTTGCGGCTCAGCGAAAAAGCCGCCTCTCTGCTTTGGATGCATCTCCCGAAAACGCTCTGGCACCAGCATCTCGATCTTCTGTCCTAGCAGTTCTTCCCGTTGATAGCCGAATACTTTTTCCACCTGAACGTTGACGAGGATGATCTTGCCCTCTCGATTCACAACCACGACGGCGTCCGGTGCCGCTTCCAGCAGTCCTCGGAACTTCCTCTCCGCCCGCTCGCGTTCAGCAGCTACCTTTTGCTCGACCAAGCGCTTTTCAATTTCTTCGACAACTTCTTGTTCAGCGATCTTCCTTCCGGCAATGCTTCGGCGGTTCACCTCCCCCAATGCAACTATTAAGCCGGATAGAAGGACGAAACCTACCAACCCGCCCGCTACGGAGGCGTCCTGAAGATGCCAACTATGTGGCGGCAAAAAGTAGTACCAAACTCCTAAGGTTTCTATGACAACGGTGAGAATCGATGGTGCAAGCCCGAAATACCACGCAGAGATGACAACTGCAAACCATGCGGTGTGATAGGAGTTTCCCTCACCTAGGTACGGTATCAGAAGCTCTCGACTGTACAGGGCGGCAAACGCAACCAGAATTGCAACTGCATAACGAATGAGTGTGGCAACACGAGAAGGCGCATTTACCCGGTAGCGCGATAAAATATCGAATAATCGTGCGCGAGCTTGATTCGTAGCCACTTGTGTCATGGCGGCTTAGCTTACAAGGAGCGGAGGGAGCAGTCCAGACAGCGCAGCCACAGCTCCGGGCCATTCTGTAGCACGTTGAAATCCAGCACCGTCTGTTTGCTGGTCAGGCGGATTTAGGACAAGGATTTTCGCTTTCGGATATCGTGACCGGAGCCAATCAACCATTTCCTTTCGCATCGCCTGCGGTGCCGCATGGCCCACGATAAAGAAGGCTATGCCATCGGGGTGTATCTGAAGGGCAGTAAGGATCGCCTTCGCCGCCCCGTTGCCCATGACGGATAAGACGCCGTAACCACGTCTTCGTAGCAACTCAGCCCTTTCCTTGCGCAGCTTGTCGGTATAGACGATTTGGAATACGCGCTTGGCTATCGCTGGCGCGGCAACAGGAAATATTAGCTCTCCCGTTGATTTCAGCGCGAAGTATTCGCTGCCGTTAGCTGTTACGAGCGCCGTCAGTTTTCGGCGAGCACTTATTAACCCTGTCACGCCCTCCCGCCACATGACGGAACCGTCTGGTAGGCACTCGAATATGTCATATTCGTAATCGTCATGATCCATACGGACTCGCTGGAAAAGGCTCAGTACCCTAACACAATTGGAGTCTCGCGCAATATGCCAGATTGAACAGCGCCAGCTTTCAAGGGCGACGGCCCTCGAAATCCAATCCGTTTTTCCGTACTTAACCGGCTTGCCTCTTCGCGGGGTGTGCCTTGGGCCATCCTAAGTGCTGCGGAATCGGCTCCAAGAATTCATGGAATCATACGAGGGTCAGTGGATCATTCGAGTACGAGGCTCGCAGCAAAGTCCCATTTGGCATCTGGACGTTGAAGCTTCTGGTGGTACGAATGAATGGGTTACGACGTTGTACGGTGAAGACAAAAACGATTCAATTGACTGCATTCTGATCGAGCTTCAGAACATCGTAGAAAAGAATCCTTGATTTAGCAAGTTTCTCCTGGCATTAGCGGGCCTTTCTCAGTTCGCCGACGACGCGACCAAGTTCGTCAGTAAGTCTGGCTGACGCTTTCCTCTGCCGAAAAATCTCCAGCAGTCCACTGTAGTATGCTAACTGCTCTTCCTTGCCCACGTTGAAGCGGCTCCAAACTGCATCGCCAATCTGAAGGTAGTCTCCCAGAATTGATCGTGCGTTGTGTACCTTATCCGCCAGTGTGACGAGCAACGCCTCGTTCGAGATGGCAGGCAAGTGCCGCAGGTAAGCGCGTTTGCGCTCAAGCGAGAGCAACTTTTGGGGATCGGTTGCATCGCTATCAGAACATTCCAGCACGATGTCCGCTACTCGATCACCAAATAGGTGACGGATGGTGTCCAAGGTAGGCTTGCCGCCCTGATCTTCTACCGCATCGTGCAGCAGCGCCCCTATCGCCTGATCCCGGCATTGCTGGCACACTTCGCCTTGCTCCTCGATAGCGTAAGTTTCGGCCTGGAAGTACGAATAGCCCAGTTAGAGCTGAACGTCAAAAGCGGAGATATGAGTATCAGGTTATTCCTGTATAGCTATTACGCTCGACGAGGGCATAGCATAGGTCGGCTTACGCCTCCAAATGTACGTTTTGTCGGAAGCCCTTACACCTGCGAACGCTGATGCGAATGAAGAACGGTGCGCCCTCACACTTGAGGCTTAGCACGGAAGAACAGATCAACATTCTGATGGTGGACGACAACCCCGCCAAGCTGCTGAGCTACGAAGTTATCCTGAGCCCTCTTGGCGAAAATCTAATCAAGGCGCATTCCGGGCGGGAAGCCCTCGACCATCTTCTCAGGACCGATGTTGCCGTTATCCTCATGGACGTTAGTATGCCGGAACTGGACGGCTTTCAGTTGGCCGCCATGATTCGACAGCATCCCCGGTTTCAGCACACGGCTGTTATCTTCATCTCCGGGGTTCATATGACGGACGTAGATCGGCTCAAAGGTTACGAGCATGGAGGCGTGGATTACGTTTCGATTCCCGTCATCCCAGAAATACTCCGAGCCAAGGTCAAGCTCTTCGCTGAATTGCATCGCAAGACCCGGCAGTTGGAAATGCTGAATGCTGAGATGCAAAAACTTTCAACCGCAATGATCAAGTTGCGGGATGAGGAGCGACGCCGGATTGCGCGTGAACTACATGACGGTTTGGGCCAGGAGCTAGCTGTGGCCAAGATGACGATCGCTGGGATCCAAGACGCCGACGATCTGTCCGTTGCGAAACAAAAAGCTGCCGAATTAGACAGCAACATCGATAGTGTTATAAAGCAAGTCCGTAGCATGTCTCATCTGCTGCATCCGCCCCTGCTCGATGAAGTTGGTTTGTACTCGGCGCTTCAGACTTATGCCGAAGGATTGACCAGCCGGAGTGGCATCAACACAACTATTGAGGTCGAGCCAATAGATTTTCCACGGTTATCGCCAGACCTGGAGATTGCGATTTTCCGAATTGTTCAAGAAGCTTTAACCAACGTTTTTCGACATTCGGGGGCGCGCACTGCGAAGGTCAGGTTAGCAGCGGAAAGAGAACGACTGGTCATCAACGTGCGCGATGATGGCAAAGGCATCCCAGAGCAGATTCAAAGATTTCACGGTGGAAGCATCGGTGTCGGATTGAGCGGGATGCGGCAACGGATCAAAGATTTTGGTGGGGAGTTGCTCCTCCAAAATGCAAATCCCGGCACGTCTCTGACGACTATTATTCCGAGAGGAACGGCAGGCCTGCTCACGACGAATCAGTCTCAAACGATGACAGCTTGACCGAAGACTTGACGTTAACTCCGGTCTGGAACGGAGATGAGCACGTTTTCATCCTGTGCGAAAAAAGCTTCCTGCAAGGCCCGAAGTCTTTGTTCTTTTCCGTGTGCTAGGCCCTAGACTGACTTTCTTCGTTTAGAAGCCGCTTGATCGTTGGTATAAGCAACTTAACGGCCTCCGTTTTCGAGACAAATGCTCCAGCCCCGAGCAGGTGGATAACTATCGACGCTTCTCCCACTGTGTAATGGCTGCTGATGAAGATGATCTTGGCAGCCGGATTAATTTCGCGTATCTCATAAGCCGCTGCTATTCCGCCAAGAGGCTCCATCACTACATCGAGCACTGCCACATCGGGCGCGTTCTTGCGAAATAGCTCAACAGCCTCAAGGCCGTTCGACGCTTCAGAAACATCCCAATTAGGTTGCTGCTGTGCGACCAAAGCACGCAAGTTGTCCCGAACGAACTTGTGGTCATCTGCGATGAGAACATGCACCATTTTGCTTTCGTCAGCCAGGAGGTGGCTGGCTGCGGGGATCAATGCACTACCCACTTCAGATTTTGGTATGAACTTAATATCACCGAACAAGCGGGCGAGGAGCGCCGCTTCCTCTGGAGTGTAATAGCTGCTCATCAAGATAATCTTGGGAGAGGGCACGAGCTGACGAATCTCATAGGCCGCTTCCATGCCGTTCATTTCCGGCATAACAATATCGAGTACGACTACGTCTGGCTGAACCTGACGGACCCGATCCAAAGCTATCTTGCCGTTCTCAGCTTCATAGATTTTCCACTGCGGCTGTTGCGAAAGAAGTGAGTGCAAGGTACGCCGAACGAACTCCTGATCATCTACAACAAGAATAGTGGCTGATGTCACAACGTCGCCTCGGGGCAAGGCGGGGTCGGTGGGTACGACCGCGTGTTGTCAAGCTAAGGTAAGTCCCCGCCTATGTCTGCACAATCGGGGACATACTGTATTCCACGGGTGAAATGCAGAAAATTCTAAAGTTTTCCCCTTACACAGCTTTAATTGCTCATCAACCGACAAAATCCTTATCTGCCCGTAGTAAGGGCTCTTCTTCAAGCTCGGCGCAGACGGAACAAACCATGAACCCGGCTTCTCCATCCCTCGACGGAGTGTGTTCTGTTGCTGGCACCCAAAGGTCACGAACCGAGACCGCACTATTCCCTTTTCCTAAAGTAATAGATTCCTCCAATCACGAGCGCCACTAGCAATAGCACTTCCCATATATTCATAATTCCTCCTGCTCGTGTGCTCGCCGCACGAGGATGCCGTTAATCAACGTTTGCAGCTAGCTTTGCTGACGGGTTCGATACTGCCGGAAGGCTGCTGCGCCAGCTATATGACTGTAAAGAAGGAAAAGTGACGATCCTAGAAGAGGCAGGGAAAGACGAAGAGGCCGCCGACCCGGACGCGAGATTCGAATCGGTGGGCCATCGCTCCTATCGCCGGGACCGCGCTTACACGGTGTGATTGAATTCCTATTGTCGATTGTGGCGAGCGGGCAGTAAGACTCTCCTGCTGCATCGGCTAGAAAACCACATTCTCAGCATTTACGTGTAATACCGTAGGTGTAAAAAGGTCTTTGATTGGGCCCGAAAATGCGCGGCCTAGAACCGCCCTGCCGACTTGGTTGGTCCGATTATCTTTCTCATAATATTAGGATTAGTAAATTGACCAATGTTGGAACGGTAGATGCCTGTGTTCAAGATCATGGGAATCAAGGAACGCTCGTTATTGACAACTCCGCGCGTAGCCGGCCGTCTTCAGAAGCTCAGTATGAACTGAGTAAATTGGGAGGCGTTACGATGACCCACTATCATATTCGCTGGTCAGAGAACGTTATGTTGGACTGGGAATGCTTCAGCACACCCGCAGAAGCTGAGGCAACTGCAGAACAACTGTTACGCCACGGCGAAACTTACATTATTGAGAAACACGATGAAACGTGCCCACGATGCCGGGCTGCGATGAACGCAAAATCGATGCACGTTACTTTCAACGAGGCTAGCGTATCAAGTGATGAATCGCGTGAATTATGTGTACGATGAAATGTCCGCGCTGTGGTCGGACCGCCACGAAGGCGAAGCCGCAGGACGAATTCGCGTGTGAGTCTTGTGGCTGGAGACTGGCACAGACGATTGGCCGCAGGTAGGAGAGCCGGCCCTCCAAAAACAATCAATGTGCGACTTCTAAGAGGCGCTCTAGTTCTGGAATTAGCCTCGTTCCCGCAGCGGATTTGGGAACGAACCCGTCAACAAGCAGACGCGCTGCGCCCATCGTTTCCGGAGAATCATGAATGGTGAAGAACACAATCTTCGTGGAAGGGGCAATTTGACGTATCTCGTAGGCGGCTTGGACGCCGTTCATCACGGGCATATTAATATCAAGGAGCACCAGATCAGGCTCTAGCTCCTTAACCTTTTGCGGAACCTATAGGGCTTCACCAACAGAGAACCGGGCGGGCTGGGGCGTGGCGCTCCTCAGAAATCCCAATGTTAGGGCAACACGCCATGACGTCGAGGAAAATACCCGGGAATCCCTCGACGTTGTTGGGAACTCCATGCATGACGCACGCTCATCTGTTTTTGGCCGGTGCAAAACTGCTTGCATCGGGAATACTTTGTCTCAGCCGCAAACTGTATCGGCGCAGGCATAAGCCCTGTAGGCGCAAGATAAGGCCCCTGAGTGTTGCTGCAACCCTCTTACCTTCAAGCATTTCAGAGGCCAACGAAAAGATTTGGCTTTTGGTCCTGCCGTTGCTCTGATCTAAACAGGTCTGCGAGCCGCATGGCATCGCGGGAGCCCTGATTGGTATGGGAATTCCTGAATATCAGGCTAAGCGCGTATGAGGGCCGGATTAAAGAAGGGTGGAAGCCCAGGACCAGCCAAAGCCTGTAGGTCCCGTCTGTCGAGGAGGGTAGGATGCGGACAAAGCTAACAATCGCAGCACTAGCATTCGCAGCCAGCCTGCTTACGGTTTCCATGATTTCTGCGGCACCGCAGCCCAAGGGAGCGGTTACAGCTACTCCTAAGCCACACTTCGTAGGAATCGCTTCGTGGTATGGAAGCCAGCATCAGGGCCGAAAAATGGCAAACGGTCAAAGGTTTGATCGGCACAAGCTGACCGCAGCCTACTGGTACTTGCCTCTAGGCTCCGTGATTCGGGTAACCAACCTCGAAAATGGCAAATCCATCATTGTCACCGTAACGGATCGCGGACCCAATTTCCGTCTGCATCGAATCCTCGACCTCTCAGAGGCCGCGGCGAGCGAATTAGATTACATCCACAAGGGCCTGACGCAGGTTTTCGTGTCTCTTGTCGTCTCGTATGAGCCGCAGCATGCCGAGTTTGACGCCATTCTTGTCGAGCCGCGAGATGAAACTTTTGTAGCCTCAACCGCACAGCAGGGCATGCCTTAATGGCCTCCAAAACTGTTGGTGTTGCGGAACGCAGGGAATTTTTCCGAATCGCTTTCAAAGCGAGATCGTTAATCATATCAACATCAACTACGCCGATGCTGGGAACGAACCAATGCTTGATCAAGCCGCCTCTGCCGCCGCTGGCAGATAGCGCGATTCCACGTCCCAGGGACTTCTGATGCTGGTGGTAAGTGTTGTGGGGTTCTTTTTCTGGACCCTGTACGTGCGCATCATCCTCGAAACTTTGCGAGCCATCTTTAAGATCGCCGAGGCCGCCTCGCCCCCATCCGAACGGTGCTAACCCCGCCCGGGAACTTCGTGGCCCCGAAACCACCTACCTATCAAGGTAACTGCCTCTCACAGGCCTCCCTTTGTTTCTTATTGATTCGCTGTCCTGAGGACGGTTATGAGCCGACAACACCTGTACATCAGTACGCTTGAGACTAACACCCCATAATCTCAAGATGGCCATGCAAAGAACTAAGGAGGTTGTTGATGCCAAAGTACCTTCGTATCGTTCCCACGCCAACTGACGTTGAGTGGGTCGACAGTAAAGAAAAAGCGACTGCGGATTACCAAACCGTTGCGCAGGCGACCCAGCGGAGATTGAAAAATCTATTCGGCCTGGAAACAACACTTGAGGAAATCCCTGACCAGACTCGGCATCGAATGCAATCGAAGTGGGTCATTTGCAAAGTGGACTCCTAAAAACCGTCCGCCGGAGGACCTGCGACGCGACCGTAGCAGGTCTATCAACATGGTTAGGCGTGCTTCGTTGAGGAGTGGGATCGCACGACAGGAGGCACTCACGGACTGGGAACGGGCGGAATCTTGTGGGCTGCCGAGAACTCAGTAAGGCAGGCTTCAAGACGTTTCTTATCGTTTGGGTCAATCTCCGTAAACTCAATTCCGAGACCACGGCCGCTTTGGTCGCCAATGCAATTTACAACGCGACCCACGGTGGAAAAATGAGTTCCAGAATGTGTAATCTTGAGCGCGACTCTGCTGGCCTTCTTGACGGGCATCTCCGTCTTCACAAAACAGCCGTATAGGCTCAGGGCCCGAACCAAGGCTACATTCATTCGTCCTGATTCAAGATCACTGAGTTCGACGACGCCACCAAGATGGTATCGAGGTGCCCGACGTTTGCCGTGGATTTGGATTGGTTTCGACATTGTCACTATTCCCGTCTAATCATAATGGTCGCTAGAATTCTAGATTAGAGCACGGCTGCGGCCCGATAAGCCGGCAACCATCGAAACTGCTAATACAGAATATGCGCACCGCCTCTTTGCACTGCGAGCAGAGCCTCGTCAAGGAAGTGTCTCTGGCCTTGGTCGCAACGATTCTTACCGTGCCTGTGGCGCGTGATGCTTTCGGTGCAGAACCAGAAACGGGACCCCCATCATCACAACGAAAAACATAATCATAAATACAACAGCTGTTGCTGGCGTAGTGAGGGGTGGCATAGCGTCCTCCTTGTCACATCCTAATGGTCGGCCAATCTCCCAAAGGGCGCTGTGATCTGGGTCACCCTGTGCAGGCGTCACTTCCACGGACGGCAAACAGTCGTTGCTTCGTCCGATTCGTTGGTTGCGCTCGCCATCCGCACCAAGCTGAGTGATAGCGGTCACTGCTGCTACCGATGCGTCAGTGGTTGAATAACAAGAGGAGGAAAGAGCTTGAATACCACACCGATTTCTCTAGGGCACTTCCAAAGTAAGAACAAGAACAAAGTGCTTATCGTCCACAATGACGAAGCCATCCAACGGGTTCTCCAGGGGGCGCTCGAAGACGCTGGTTTCGACGCGCGCACGATGTGGAGCGGTTATGAAGCGTTGGCTTTTCTCGAATCTCAACCATCGCATGTGCTCCTGGTCGATGACTACGTCCCCGACCTTCACTTTCACGATTTTCTCAAACGAGTTGGCCACTTGCGTATTCAGCCACGGATCGTGGTTATGCAAACCCCAAGACCTACGGAAGACGACCTGCGTCAATATGCTTTGCTCGGTGCCTCAACTGTAGTCAGCAAGCACGACATTGACCAAGTATGTAGAGTGGTGTCCTCGTGTTGTATTGACGATTCGTTGGCCAAGATTCGCGTGAATTAGTTTGAGTACGACGCCCAATCGGCTCAGCAGACCGCCGATTCACAAGCTTTCCCACGGTCGGCACTTTGCAAAGGAGATATGGCTATGCGTTATATAGTTCTCGCCAGCGCTCTGTTCTTCGTAATCTCGGCCGCCATTGCGAACGACAGCTCAGCCGCGAATCAAAGACAACTTCCCTCCAACTATGTACCCTCGGGCCAGGAGATGTACCAACAGTTTTGTGCTGCATGCCACGGTGCGGACGCCAAAGGAAGCGGACCTGCCGCCTCAAGCCTTAAGACGCCACCGGCTGATCTGACCACACTCGCCAAACGGCACATGGGCAAATTTCCGTATGAGTACGTCTCAAGCATCCTGCGTTTTGGACCAGGGCCTTCCGCTCACGGCTCATCGGACATGCCCACCTGGGGACCCATCTTCCAGATTATAGAGAAGAATAATGAAGAAGCCGTGCGGCAACGCATCAAGCGTCTTTGTGACTACCTGGTTTCTTTACAGGAAAAATAGCTCAAACGGCTCTTCTTTGTTCAACCTCCAGCCGCGCTCTTGTAGCTGTGATCGATACCACTCAGCCCTGTGACCGCGCTCACGGAAATGACTTTTTCAACGGTCCATGTTGTTGCTGTGGGGTTTTGAAATGCGCAAGGATGAACGAGATGTGCTGGAGGTCCTCAAGTCCGAACTTGAGTACCTGAGAAGTGGGGCTTATTCCGAGCGAGAATCATGGGGACCAGGATTTATTTTTGAGGATTCTCCTACATGCCTGAATTTCGGTCACAAAGATAACCCGGGTCCCTGCAGTGGTTGCGTCTTGATGGCCTTCGTGCCGCCCGAGCATCGTTCCCAGAAATTTCCGTGCCGCCATATTCCGCTGGATGCTTCGGGACTGACGCTAGACGCTCTTTATCGTCAGTGCGACCAAGCGGAGGTTGAAGCAACAGTCTCTAATTGGTTGCAAGTGGCAATCCAACGTTTAGTGCGAGAGCGTGAGGGTCATCACCAGAAAGACGAACGCACGCCTCCCGGTAGCCCTTTGTGGCATGCGCCCGGCGTGGTCAAGAAAGCCGAGGCATTCCTATTTATGAGAAGTTCCATCCCAAGTGTGCAAACCCGGCGTGTCCGACTGCTTTCCATTGGCTTGCGGGAGGGAGGTTTTTCCGATTCCGACCTGGGAGGAACTCTCCAATGAGAATCAGCCAAAGGGAGATTCACCGACTGGGCATGAGGTCGTAAACCACTATTGGCTGTGCGAGCGATGCTCTCATCTGTTCACACTCGTGCACGAGCAAGAGGAAGGAGTAGTTCTGAAACCGCGGTGGTTGGGACTGCCTATCGCCAGAGCATCGGGAGAAGGACCAATGAGAATGTATTTGAAAATGATTTCCGTTCCAGCCGTTCTACTGACGCTTACAATGTGCGCTCAAGTGCCACGCAAGACCCAAGAGCACCTCGAAACGCTAATTTATTCGGTGAAGGGCCCAGACTTATTTCAGGCTCACTGTGCCGCTTGCCATGGAGAAGATGCCAGCGGGCGCGGACCGCTAGCTTCAGTTCTGAAGACCAAAGTTCCCGATCTGACGATGTTAGCGAAGAACAACAAGGGCGAGTTTCCGTCTGCTCTTGTGCGCAAAATCATTGTCGGCGAAGACGTTCTGGTTTCGCATGGGTCTAGAGAGATGCCGATCTGGGGGCCGATCTTTCATAAGATCGAATCGGATCAGGATTGGGGAAATGTGAGAGTGGAAAACTTGGTGAAGTATTTGCAAACCATTCAGCAGAAGTCGGACCCTCAAGATCGGTGACGGTAATGACAGCCAAGCACGAGCGGCGGTCACTTCGCATCATCGTATGGGGAAGTAGAGCGTTCGGATGGACCCTGATTGCCCTTGCAATCATCAATTCTCTGCAGGTTGGAGTTGTCACCCAAACGGGGAGCAGCGTGAAGCTGCTCGCTTCTCTCGACGCTGGGGCTGCTCGGCATTGCGTGGATTGTCGGCCTGGAAGTGTTTCTCAAGTTTTTCGATAGGTTCTTGTCGCGCAACTGAAGACCGGCAACCTAAGCAAACACCAATCAGGCCAATCTAACTGACGCAGCGTCAACTCGTCCGTGAATATCACGAAGGTAGCACAGTGCCCGCAAATGCTGGGCTCGCCGGGTTTCGGCTGGGTCGATCTGTTAACGGACCAGCGTAGCGAATGTCCGCACTCCGGGCACTGCCACGTAGCTGTGCTCTTCAACATCGCGGAACTGTGTAGCGCAAAAAAAATGTCAGGTCAATGCGTCGAGGAAATCGGCGGCGATTCCGCTGATTGCCTTGACTGGAGACCAGTTGGTACGCCGTGCCGCGAATGTGCAGAATGGAAACAGTGTATTGGTAACCGGCGCACTGGGCAGCGTGGGACGAGCTGCGGTGCATACGGCAAAGAAGATGGGTGCGCGAGTGATTGCGGGTGTTCGCAAAAAGCAGCTAGAGGCCGCTCGCTCTCTCGGTGTTGCTGACGTCCTAGCAATTGATGACGAGGAAGCAGTTGCACAGCTCAGCATGGTGGATGTGATTGCTGATACGGTGGGCGGAGAAGTTGGAGCGAAGTTAGTTGCAAAAGTGAGGCCAGGAGGCTCATTTGGGTACGCCTCGTTTTTGCCGAACGATACGGCGGAGTTGCACCCTTCGGTGAAATTCTCACGCGTATTCGCGCAGCCCGATCCGTCCAAGGTGCGCGAATTTGCCGATGACGTGCGCGATGGCAAGTTCGTTCTCCCGATTGGTCGCCGTCTTCTTCTGTGTCAAGCGGCTGAGGACGAATGAGTCCTTGGCAGCCTCACTCCTCTTGATTCTGCCATTCGAGTCCCGCAGCGCTGCGGTTGGCGATGAACTCCTTACCGTACCCTGCGGCGGACTAACTGACTCTTTTGACCCTGGAGGTCTGCGGTCATAGCTTTTGACGACAGTGCCGTTCTTCTTCGTGTAGGTGCGAACGTGAACTGTTTTGTCGGCGCTGTTTTTGCTACTGCTGTGCGCGTGGGAAGAAGAACCGCTTTTGTGCTGGGCAAAAGCAGAACCGCAAAGAGCTAGGTAAAGCGAAACGAGGAGCAGAAGGTAGCGGCTGGGGCGCAAATTTACTCCTGTTGCGGGAACGTGGGCGGATTATTGGCTAGTTATATTGTAGAGTCAAGAATTAGTTCGCATAGGAAGGTCGGGGCGAATTAGAACCCGCGTCTCAGCCGGGCCTTCCTCGATTTTGACGATCTGGGCGCTCAGCGTTGACCTGCGGATTTCTTTGCCGACCCGCTGCTCGATCAGAAACTCACGGAATACGTCATGCCGTCAGGAAGGGAGACGCATCCTCGGCCTGACGCGCAGCCAGAAGCCGGAATCGTCGCTGAGAGGCGCGAGAAAGGAGCTTCGCGCCGAAAGTCCGGGAGCGAGAACTAGTTCAACATTTCACGGAAGGCCATGATGTGAAATGTGCTGAGAGTAGTGGCTTGCGCAATGCAGCCGCTGCTGTAATTGATTCCGTTGCCGCCGCCGCCGTTGAAGTTGAAGGTAGGAGCGCCAAGAGTGGCCAAGGGATTGCCGGATGCGTTGAGCGTTTTCGCGACAACTACGGCGCCATTATAGGAATTATTACCGCCGCCGTTCCCTACGAAGTTTCCTTGACCGATAACCAAAACGAGACCATTCCACCCTACATTGCCGCCCATCGTCAGGGTCCCCGTCACAACTAGGATTCCATACCCAGTGACATTGCCGTTCAAACTAAGGTTGCCGTTCACGTAGATAATTTGCGGGTTCGCAACGGTGCCTGGATTGGAAAGGCTGGAAGCTGGGCCGGTAATGACAGGTTGCGTAACGTCGCTCTTAAGGGTGGATACAAGGGTTTGCAGGGAAGAGACGGTTTGAAGGTTCGCAGGCAATGATGCGGAGACGTTCTCCACGTCCGGAGTTGATCCGCCGCTACCGGTATAGTTGTTCTTGCGGTTGTTCGGAATGTCGCCTGTCACGGTGGTAATGTCGGGGTTGTCGGTTACCCCGACTGCGGGAAGTGCCGGGCCAGTGGTAGTAGCTCCGCAACCCGCAGTATCGTTTCCATTGACGGCAAAATTGTTGCTGTTAGGGGCTGAGAGTACGTCACCCGTGCCGTCCAGGGTCAACGGGGCGACTGCTGTAAAGCTTAATCTGTCCTCGGCAATTTCGGCCTGTACCATGCGCCGCGACCCGCTGGGGGTAACCGCCAGAGCCGTCAGGGTGTACACAGGCAAATAGTCTGGCGGCGCACAGTTGGTGGTCTCTTCGTTGGTGCCGTTCCAGCAAGTCTGCGCGCCGGAACTACTGCTGCCATTCGTGGAATAAGACGTGAGGGCGTTGTTTTGCTTGAGCATGACGCGCACCCACTTCCAGGGGAGGACTGGCGATAACGCGTAGGCGCTGTTTGCCGTAGTCGAGACGCACCAAGTGCTGCAACTGGAGAGGTTTGGCAGATTGCTTGAGCAGGTGATCGTCGTGGTCTCTTTGCAAATTTCGTCGTCGGGATAAGTGCTGCTGCTGCTCCCCTTCCAAGGAGCCACGGTCTCCCCGTTTGCCGGATTGAGGATGTAGAGGACGCTACCGGTGGTTCCCGGCAGGGTGGTCGGAAGGGAAGCGGTTCTGAGTGTACCGTTGGCTCCAGTGCGCATACGGTCTCGGGCTTCTTCAATACCGGCTTTGGCCGAGAAAAATGCGAGGTTCTCATCGCGAAAATTGGCGCTGATGTTGGTTTCGGTGGTGCTCAGGAGGATCATGCCCGCTGTGATTGCGGTAACAATCAGCAAAGAGACCAGGGCCACGATCAACGCGATGCCGCGCTGCCGATCTCGCGTACTTTGTTTGTGTGTGACCATGATCAGATTTTGCCTCCTAGTTGCAGCTCATGGCCTGTCCGCTGGACGCCATAGAACAGTTGTTCACAGAAACTTCGCCCTCGAAAACCCCCTCGATTGCTGCACCTGTCTGCCGGTCGATTACCGCGGGGTCATCCACTCGCAGGTTAATCTGGATGGTCTTGACGGTGGCGATGGTGTTAGCACCGGCAGTGGTGCTGATGTCCACGGGCAAGCTGGCGATTTGGTTGCCGTTCGTGTCGTAGTATTTGAAAATTGGGTTGCTCACCACATCGTTCACTTCCGTGCCCCAGTTCGTATTCTGGCCAGTTAGAGGGCTCGCGGTTACCTTGTCGGCCTGGCTGCGTTGCAAACAGAGCGTGCAAGCTCCAGAGCCGTTAATCATGTACTGGATGCTCTGCACGGTACTGATGCCATTGACGGAGGACTCAAATTGAATCGCGTTGGCGTCAATTTTCACGAGGCCGATGGCAAAGCGGTTATCGTTGATCACGGGCGAAGCGAGGGCTGGGGACCAGGTGCCGCCGGAGAGATCAAAGATGCGCGAATTGGGATCTCCGATCTGGTTGATGTCGCGAAAGAACTGGTCGACAAAGTCGCGGACTTCCTGAAAGTCATCGAGCTTCGCTTGCTCGGTGTAATTACGCAACTGGGCGGAGTTCAACTGCTGGAGCACGCCACCCATCACAATCGTGAGAATCAGCAGGGCGATCATCATTTCCAGTAGAGAAAAACCGCCCTGTCTCCGAGAGCTAAGATTCCGGCAAAGTTTCATGGGCTTAAGTTCCCTGTCCAACGACGGTGCGAACGGTTACTGGCAGAGCGAAGTATCTCGGGTCAGTCGCCGAACCTTGTCTTTTTGCAGAAACAGTAAGGAGCTTGATGTAGCCAGAAGAAGCAGGCTGCGAGATGTTCCAGCGCACATCATATGTGACTTGCATGCCGCCGGTACCGCAGTCCGTATAGAACATTTGATAGTTGGTAACCGCTGCCTGGGTGTAGTCCAAGTCTCCGGAGCTGGTCAACGCGCCGCCACCGGGCGCAGTCGTGCTGATGGTAAAGCTGGTTCCCGTGCAGTCGGTGAGGGTTAGATTGGGCGACGTACTGGCTTTCACGCTCGAAATTTTCTCCGTGACCATCTGCGCGATGGCCGTGGAATTACTTTGCTGGCGGCTGCGTCCATTACCGCCTACCGAAAGAGCAAGAAGGGAAATATTGCCCACAATCCCCACCAGGAGGACAAACATGGCGATCATGAGTTCTATGAGACTCATTCCCTGTTGATTTCGCGTTTTTGCTTTTCTTAATTGGGAGATTAGTTCCATGAGGCACCATTCCACGTAAGAACCTTGGACCTTCCTGATTTGGTCACGAGTACAGCCGACCACCCACTGTTCCTGACATCCTGGAAGTAGAAAACGAAGTAGCTGGCTGCCGGGGTTGTACAGACGGAGCTGCTGTAATTACACGGCAGGCCTCTCGGAGAGTAGGCAATAACGTTGGAGTTGTCGAAGGGAGTGCCCGACGTGGTGTCCCCCACGAGCGTGTACGCGGTCGGTTGCCCGCTACTGCCGTTCGGAGCGCCAGACGCCCCTTTGATCCCTTTAGTAAGGGCTATGGACGGTTCGCCTGTATCCAAAGAGCTGTTGTTATTGAGATCGATGTAGGCCTGTTGCACTCCGTCACTGGTCTGAAATCGGATCGGGTACGTGGCGTTGGCTCTTGCGGCGCTTATCCGGGCTTGCTGCGTCAGATCGGCAAACTCGGCGGCCGCGGATCGCTGTTGCGTGGTGTACCAGATGCGCATAAATTGAGGTATGGCGATTGCGCTGATTACAAGAACTAGAACCACGACCACAATAATTTCCAGCAGGCCAACTCCGCGCATGGCTGCATCCGGGCTGGACTTGCTTTGTTTAGCCCTGATCATTCCACACGCATAGCGCATAGGCGATTCCCTGTCTTCGCAGCTCAGATTCAGGCTTGCGGCCTTCCTGGGCAATGGTACAAAAGTGCCGAAGCGGTCCGCCTGTCACCCTGGTTAGCGCAATCCGATAACCAGAAGCAAGTCACTGATACTCTGGGTACTTAGCGCAGTGGGCCGCCCCATATTTTTGGGAATTATATACTTGACTTCCCTGATTGAAGGTTCGTAATCTGCCGGGACCGATAGTCTTCTGCTGGTGAGGGCTTTCCAGTCGTTTCCCACACTTTCATTTCATACCCGAACTCTTTCAAAACACTGGCGATGTCCATGAGCCACAAATCCGCAATAGATGCTGAATCTATCAAATCCTTCGTCACGGCAAAAAATCTCTCCCGAAAACCGGGATTATATGAGTCACTGTGGAACTCGATTACCCCTAGTTTCACCAACCGTCGTTTACATCTCTTTTGTTTTGTTGTGGGAGTCATCTATATAATTCCCATATTTTTAGTCGGAGCGTAACAATTGGTTACCAACTGGAACATAGAAGTGATTCGCTCCGAACACGGACGTAGCCAGGAGGACTCATCCGGAGCGGTTCGGGGCTGCTGAATCCCGGCGGCGCTTTTTGACGTTGAGAGCGCCGGAATCTATCAGTCTCGCCTGTTCGACGAAATCAAACCCTCACGTCCATCCTGTGCTTGCAGATTAGAGTCGGGCATAACTGGTTAGCGGTCTTTCGAAAGTCTCAGGAGCCCGGCAAGTTTTACCCAATGCCGCGCATGCGGTCGGCGTCTGCCTGCGCGAAATTCCTGAGGCCGAAAGGATTCCGGGTATGCCCAAGCGTTTCGGCTTCGCGTGGATAAATCCACCAACCGTTATTCGCTATTGGCTTTCATTTCTTAAGAGCAACCACCAACCCCGTGATGACTCCCGCTAATCCAGCGAGGGCCGTAATAATTGGCAAAGCCATTTTTGCCCATCTCATTTGATCGAACTTACGAGTTTTCTCCTCATAAATGAGATGACGAACCGCAGCCCTACCTTTTGCATTTAATAGGATGCGGTTCCCATACAGGTTACGCGTCCAAAAAGTTTTGTCGTCATAGTCTGGTGTTTCGATATCCAGTTCCCGCGCTTCCTCCACCAAAATGTCCGAAACATAAGTGTCGAGGGCATCATCGGCTACCTGAATCTCGGCACCTTGTTCTGTATAAAGCATCTCCAGGTCATCCTTATTTTTGGTCTTGTCGGCTTTACATTCAGCAATGGCTTTATCGTAAGATTCGATTGTTTTTCGCCGGGAACGTTTAAGTTTCCACAGTTCGAACGCTGGAATCATGCCGGGATAATATATGAACTTGGAGACCCGAAGAATATGAAGAAATCAGATTTACTGCGGGCACTTCAGATCGAGATCAGACGCCATACCTTCGACTACTTCGTGGAGAACCCGCCTGCTGTGGCCGCAGGTGGTAAAGGCATCCTGGTTCCAGGATGTCCCGGATGCGAAAACGGATAAATACGATGGCGAATTTCATGGACCATCTCGCGGATGATGTGCTGGCGGACCTGATCAATAGATTGTCTGGGGAAACGCGGACGTGAACGAGGCTAAACAATGAGTTGGCTTGACTTCCATCCTTTGGATAGCGAATCGCTGGGATTCTCCACGGATGCCAATGAATTGGTCTTGACAGTCTTTCTTCTCACTACCGAGAAATTGGCAGATCACTGGAAGGAATACAACAAAGAGTTCGATGAGCGTATGGCGAAGATCAAAGGTCAAGACGAGGATGATTCTGAGTCGAACATCGCTAGTCAAGAATTTTATTGGGAGGAAGGTCTACATCGACAGAGGATTCAGGGTGCTGGTGCGCTCGCATTGGATTGGCTCATGTACTCGGTTAAAGACACTCTCCAAAGAACCAAGGAGTATTTCGATAAAAGCCATCCACCAAAGCCAAATTATCCCGGTCCGAGCTGGCTCGACAAGGCAACAAACGAATACAAAGAACGATTCGGCATACACTTTACAAAAGGACCTGCTGACTTCGCTAGAATCCGAGAACTTGCACTCGCCAGAAATGCGGGCATCCATCGGGATCAAGGTAATTTGAACGCATACCTAAAACTCATTGCAAAACCCCGATTCGTCCGCGCAGATGAATTCTATGTCGCCAAGGATGCGTTGCAGGCAACCATTGCTGACGCCACGAAATTTATCGATTGGGTGATGGAGGAGTTGAAAAAGCTTCACCCCGCTAAGGCCGAAGCTGCAATTCCTAAAAAAGCGGAACTCGGTGCTCCCTGATGTTCAGATACTTGTTGAATTTGTCCTTCGCAAGCGAGTTCACAAGTTGGTCCGTGAACCACTGTTGTTGCGTGCCCATCTCCTCCACGTCCGATAGTGATCATAGTCCTGAATACAGCCAGAAACGCGGACGCCGGGAAATGGTCGAACAATTTCGAGAGCGCCGGCAACAGGTTGCTACTTGACAAATTTAGGATGGCTGACTATTGCCGTGACGCTATCAGTAAGAGGAACTGCCGGTTTTTCCTCTAGCATCGGCACGTAGTCGTGCTGCCGCACAATCGTCGTTTGCTCCAAACCAAACAGCCTTCGCACTTCTGGAACGATGAACATGCCGATAAAAGCCAGAATAGCCACTATTGTGGAAGCGGAAGTCTTGATCCGTCTCCTTTTACGCTGGCCTGCTCGTCGGGACATCTCACTCCTCCTCTCGTTCTCGGGCGGCACTTCGATTGTCTCCTCTTTCTCTTCTGGAGCATAAATTCTTTTTCTCCGCCGCAAGTGCATCGCATTGGACTCAGAGAGTATACTTTTCACGTTTAGGGGCATTCCGTGAACAACAAATATCTTATTGCGATGCTGGTCGTGGCGGTCCCGGTAGAAGCGGTTGCCGGGGGAAGTGTGCAGGGGACCTTGGTGCAGCCGCACACCGAAACCCCCTACCCACAGACGGGGAAAGTCAACGTCCGTGCGGGATTCAGCGCCAGCGGCGCGAACGTTTCCGCTGGCCTTGAGTCGTTTTCGGTTAATAATTCGGCTCCTTTCGTTCCGGTCGCGAGCGGTTCCAAGTCGGGTGCGTATTGGCAGACGCATGATGCGTTTCCGCCGCCATTGAACCTCGCCCAGAGCCTCGATAGCTCAGCCAACAAGGTGCGTGTCGCGCTCCGCTCGAACGAAAGCCACTTGTCCCCATCCTCCAGCGGGGCCGTTCGATTCGCGGGCAGTGCTAAAGTTTGGCACTTTGGGAACAACGCCAAAACTGACACGCTCCAGCCCGAATTTTGTCTTGTAATTGTCGTGTAAAAGCAGGCTTCTATCGTTTCTATATGCTTCTATCGTGTGCTAAATTACAGTCGTTTCTGTAACTTACTGATTTCACGAATTTGCTTGACCCGTAGAATGCGCACTTACAGAAACATGGGGGGGGGTGGGGCACCTAAGCGGAGGGGAATTTCGCTCTTCGGGCCTCCGCGAAGCGAGTCCCCGCTTTTGGCATCCAACGGAGTGGCTCCGGCCCCGCAGTCCCGTAGTCTGAAGGTTGTCGAGCGCTAAAAGGCCGCATCTTCGCGCGAAAGTCATGGACATCACGAGCTTTTGCGCGTTAACAAAGTCCACGGCGCTTTTGGCGCATAAAGGAAGTCACCCATGAAAGAAGCTGTAATCGCTAGTTCGGTTCGCACCGCCGTCGGCAAAGCTTATAAGGGTGCGTTGCATGCTACGCGGTCAGACGATTTGGCCGCCATCGCCATCTCTGCCGCCATTCAGCGCGTCCCCGGGCTCGACCCCAAGGAGATTGAGGACGTCGTTCTGGGCTGCGCCATGCCCGAAGGCGAACAGGGCATGAATATCGCGCGCATCGCCTCCTTGCGCGCCGGGCTTCCCGTGGAGTGTTCCGCCATCACCGTAAATCGTTTCTGTTCCTCGGGCTTGCAAGCCATCGCCATGGCTGCGGATCGGGTCATGCTCGGCAATGCCGAAGTCGTGGTCGCCGGCGGCGCGGAGTCTATGAGCATGGTTCCCATGGGCGGCAATAAAGTGGCCCCCAATCCCTGGCTGATGGACCGCTATCCCGACGCCTACCTGGGCATGGGGCTGACCGCTGAAAATCTCGCAAGGAAATATGAGATCTCGCGGCAGCAGGCCGACGAGTTCTCGCTGGCTAGCCATCAGAAGGCTCTGGCCGCGATTTCCGCCGGCAAATTTAAGGACGAGATCGTTCCCGTCGAGGTCAGGAGCACCATCGTTTCTAATGGCGATGGGCGCGGCGGACGCGCCAAGACTTCCACCAGACTTTTCGACACCGACGAAGGCCCGCGCGCCGACACTTCTCTCGACGCGCTTGCGCGGCTCAAGCCCGCGTTTCACGCGCACGGTGCGGTCACGGCCGGAAATAGCTCGCAGATGAGCGACGGCGCGGCAATCTCCGTGGTGATGAGCGCGGACCGCGCCCGCGCGCTTGGCGTGAAGCCTCTCGCGCGCTTCCTGGCCTTCGCCACCGCCGGATGCGCGCCCGAACTGATGGGCGTCGGCCCGGTGTATGCGATTCCCAAGGCTCTGCGTCTTGCGGGATTGAAACTCGATCAGATCGATGTGATCGAGCTCAACGAAGCATTCGCGGCGCAAGCCCTTTCCGTCATCCGTCTCGCCGGGCTCGATCCCGCGCGCGTGAACCTCAATGGCGGCGCCATCGCTCTGGGCCATCCCCTGGGCTGCACCGGGGCCAAGCTTACGGCAACTATTTTGCGGGAACTTGAGCGCCGGAAGGCGCGTTATGGCATGGTTACCATGTGCATCGGCGGCGGCATGGGCGCCGCCGGCATTTTCGAGCGCCTTTCGTAATCTGTTGCTACGAAAAGGGGCCCCTTCCGCAATCTTTGGAGGACTTATGGCGACCACGGCGACATCCGGAGTTTTGGCTCCCGGAGGCGGTTTCCTGCTGGCATCTCCCCGCGCGGAAGAGGTTTTCTCTCCCGCCGAATTGACCGACGATCAGCGGCTGATCGGCCAGGCGGCCGAGGAGTTCGTCGTCAAGGAAGTGACTCCCTTGATTCCCGAGCTCGAAGTGCACAAAGAGGGCCTGATGGCCGGGCTGCTAAAGAAGGCGGGCGAAATCGGCCTGCTGGGCGGCGGCGTGCCGGAGGAGTACGGCGGCACAGGGCTCGATCGCGTCTCCTCCACCGTGCTCTCGGAAAAGATCTCTACCTACGCATCATTCAGCGTGAGCGCGGGCGCGCATTCGGGAATCGGCACTCTGCCCATCGTCTATTTCGGCACCGAAGAGCAAAAGAAGAAGTATCTGCCCAAACTCTCGACCGGCGAATGGCTGGCCTCGTACTGCCTCTCGGAGCCGCAGGCTGGTTCCGACGCGCAGGCCTCCCGCACACGTGCGGTGCTCTCTCCCGATGGCCGTGAGTGGATCCTCAACGGCCAGAAAATGTGGATCACCAACGGAGGATTCGCCGACGTATACATCGTGTTCGCCAAGGTGGACGGCGAGAAGTTCTCCTGCTTTATCGTCGAGCGCGGCTTTTCCGGGTTTACTCCCGGGGCCGAGGAAAAGAAGATGGGTTTGCGCGGCAGCTCCACCACGCCCATCTTTTTCGAGAATTGCCGCGTGCCTCGCGAGAATTTGCTGCACGAAATCGGCCGCGGCCATATCGTGGCCTTCAATATTCTCAATGTGGGGCGCTTTACGCTGGGCGCCTCCTGCCTGGGTTTTTCCAAGAAAGAACTGGAATCCTCCGCGCATTACGCCAAGGAACGCACCGCCTTCGGGCACTCCATCAGCGACTTCGGCCTGATACGCGCCAAGCTCGCGGAGATGGCCATTCGCACTTTCGCCCTCGAGTCCATCATCTATCGGACGTCCGGCTTGATCGATCAAGCTATGAAATCTGTCGGCGCGGACGCCAGCAAGGCTTCCCATACCATGAAGGTGCTCGAGGAGTACGCCATCGAATGTTCCATCGCCAAGGTATTCGGCAGCGAGGTCCTCGACTACGTTGTCGATGAGGCCGTGCAAATTTATGGCGGCTACGGGTTCCACGAAGACTATCCGGTGGCCCGAGGCTATCGCGATTCCCGCGTGAATCGCATCTTCGAGGGCACCAACGAAATCAACCGCATGCTCATCATCCAGATGCTCATGAAGCGCGCCCTCGCCGGATCGCTGCCCTTGATGGCCGCCGGCGCTAAGCTGCAGGAAGAAATCCTCAGCGGTGCGTCCGGCGACGATTCCTCCGACGGCCAGTGGGCCGAAGAGAGCCGCATCGTCGCGGGCGCCAAGAAAGTCTTCTTGCTCGCCGCCGGCGGCGCCATGCAGAAGTATCGCGAACGCCTTGCCGATCAGCAGGAGATTATCGGCGCGCTCGCCGATATCGTGCTCGAACTCTACGCCATGGAATCCGGGCTGCTTCGCGCCGAGAAGGCCATCGCCTCGCGCGGCGATTCCACCGGAGCCATCACCGCCGCCGCCCGCGTTCTGCTGCACGACGGGGCGGCGCGCGTGGAAGCCTCTGCTCGGACTGCGCTGGCCGCTTCCGTGGAAGGCGATATGTTGCGCACCCAGATGGCCGTGTTGCGCCGCATGATCAAGCGAGAACCGGCGGACACCATCGGCCTGCGCCGCGTGGTGGCCGATGCCGTGGTGAACGCGGGCCGCTATCCCTTCGAGGGGCGCTAATCCGGCAAAACGTTCCGCGCGACGCATCGCAGCGCGGAGTCCTTCGTCCCTGACCAAAAATTGGCTGGGTTGCAAGTAAGTGGTTGAAAATAAAATTCCTTGCCGGCGAGTTACTCTGTTTTCGGCGCCCTTCAAATTTAGAGACTCCACTCTCGATTTGTCCGCAGCTCAGCCCTCTTTGTTACTCCCGCATCGAATCTTGCGAAGGGTTCATCCTCGAAAGATTAGGCCCGAAGCAAGGCCCCGAAAGGATCCTCCAGTGTTCTCTCCTTGGTCGATTCCCGAGAAGAAGGCGCGCAAGTCGATGAGGATTGGTCTCGCTGTGGTCGCGGCATTTCAAATCTATTACGTGCAGGAGATGATCGCGGCTTTCGTGGTTTTGGGCGCGGTCTTTGCTCTCATCTCAGGCGGAGGCTTTCTGGTCCTGGCGATCGACCGAGCCAGCGAGCGAGGTCTGGGCGGCGCGCTCAACCTTCTGCGCGCGATTCGCCGTGCGGGAAGCCTCTTCGGTGAAGGATTGCGAAGCAGGCCCAGCGAAACGCCCAGCTTTACGTCAAAAGAAGGCAGCTCCGCCATCCACGTTTAGCGACTGGCCGGTAATCGCGCTGGCCTGATCCGAAGCGAGGAATGTGGCCGCGGCGGCGACTTCGTCGGCGGTTTGCCCGCGGCCTTGCAGAATCCCTTCCAGAAACTGCTTCAGCTGAATATCCGGATCGATCTTCAAGCGAGCCGCGAGAGTATTTCCCAAGTCCTTGGACATCTTGGTTTCCGTCACCGGACCCGGACAGATGGCGTTCACGCGCACGCCTTGCCGCGCGGCTTCCGCCGCCGTCACGCGCGTCAGTCCCAGCATCCCGGCTTTCGCCGCCGCGTAAGGCGAACCCCAGGGAAACGCGGACTTGGCGGAAAGGCTGGAGATGTTGATCACCGCGCCCGACTTTCGTTGATACATTCCCGGCAAGACCAGTCGCGTGAGCAGGAAAGCGCCGCGCAAATGCACCGCGATCACGCGATCCCACTCTTCCGGGGAGATCTCTTCCACGGGCTTCACCGGGCCATAATCGCCGGCATTGTTGACCAGAATATCGACCGCGCCGAGACGATCCTGCGCGGCGGCAACAATGCGCGCGCAATCGGTTTCCCTGGAGACGTCGCCAGCGACCCAGGTGCTTTTGCCTCCGGCCTGCTCGATTTCGCTCGCGACCTTGCGGAGCTCGGCTTCGGTGCGCGACGCAATGAGCACGGCAGCGCCTTCGGCGGCGAAGCGCCGGGCGATGGCCCGGCCGATTCCGCGGCCGCCGCCGGTTACGACAGCAACTTTGCTCTGGAGAAGCATGAGGTTTCTTGACGCGCGCAGCAGGATACCATTGTGTGCGTCCGTCCCGAAACCGGTGGGTCAGTTTGAATTTAGACTTCTAGTGTCACGATCAAGAAAATTCAAACTGACCCACTACCTGAAATCGGGACGGGCCGAAATCGGGAACCTAATCGCAGCGCATAGGTGCGTTACACTGGCGGCATGACGCCGCGCAGAAAAGTTGTGTTAGCCATCGGGCTTCCCGGCGCGGGGAAATCGACTTACTTCGCGCGGCGAGGAGTTCTGCCGCTCTCGAGCGATTTGATTCGCGAACTGCTTTACGACAATGCCGCCGATCAGCGCCATCCGGAATGGGTGTTTTCCGCGCTGCGCGAGCTCTTGCGGCGCCGTTTGGCGGCGGGCGCGCAGGCCACTTACATCGACGCCACCAATCTGACGCGATACTTTCGGCGTCCTTTGCTGCGGATCGCGCAGGAGTTTGGCTGCGCGGCCGAGGCGCTCTATTTCGATGTGCCGCTGGAGGTTTGCCTGGAGCGGAACCGCCGGCGCGAGAATTTACCTGGCGGCGCCTCGCGGGAGGCGCGAGTGGTGCCGGATGAAACGATTCGCCGCATGGCGCGGCGGCTGGAGCCTCCGAGGCGAGAAGAGGGCTTTTCGCTGGTGGTTGTGGTTCGACCTAGGGCGATTCGTGGGGCCGCGATTCGTGGGACGACGGTTCGTCCGGGGGTGGAACGTCCGGTAGCGCTTGGTCCACGAAGCCAAAAGTCGCATAGCCGGGCGAAGGCGGAATAAGGTATGATGTGTGTTTTCAGACGTTCAGCCGAGGTGCTGCGTTGCCGAATAGCGTCCTGAGCAAGGGAAAGAAGCTCTTGCGGATCCGACCGCGCGGATTTTGCGCCGGCGTGGTCCGCGCCGTGGACATCGTGGAGCTGGCCGTGGAGGCTTACGGTCCGCCAGTCTACGTACACCATGAGATCGTTCATAACCGCTACGTGGTGGAGCAACTGCGGGAGCGCGGAGCGATTTTCGTGGAATCGGTAGAGGACGTGCCGCTCGGCGCGGTGCTGATTTTCAGCGCGCACGGTGTTCCGCCGACGGTGCGCGAAGAGGCGCATATGCGCAAACTTCGCGTGATCGATGCGACCTGCCCGCTGGTGACCAAGGTTCATTTGGAGGCGCTGCGCTTTGCGCGCGAGGGGCGCACCATCATTTTGATCGGGCACAAGGACCATCAGGAGATCATCGGCACTTCGGGAGAGGCGCCGGAGCAGACCGTGGTGGTGGACAGCGTGGAAGCGGTGAACCGGCTGGAAGTGAAAGATCCGGCGCGGCTGGCGTATCTGACGCAGACCACCCTGAGCCTCTACGACACGCACGAGATCGTGGCTCGGCTGCGGGAACGCTTTCCGGATATTGCCGGACCGGCCTCCGACGATATTTGCTACGCCACGCAGAACCGGCAAGAAGCCGTGGAGCAGGTGGCGCGCGAAGTGCAGATGATGCTGGTGGTGGGGTCGCCGAACAGCTCGAATTCCAACCGGCTGGTGGAAGTGGCCCAGCGGTCTGGTGTGAAGGCGATGCTGATCGACGATGCTTCGGCGATCAGCATCGATCTATTCGAGGGCATCGACAGTGTCGGACTGACGGCGGGGGCTTCGGCGCCGGAAGTGCTGGTGGAGCAGGTGAGCGAACGGCTGGCGGAGTATGGCTTTACCGACCAAAGCGATCGCGAGTTGATTCGCGAGGACGTGCGGTTTACCTTGCCGTCGGAACTCGCTGTAATCGCGACGAGCAGCCAGCGCGGGTAGCAACGAGCAGTCTGAAGCGGCTGCGGGGTTCAGCCGCTCCCCAACGATAGTCGAGGAGAAATCTTGGCGGTCAAGATCGTCCGTCAGGTGAAGAACATTGCCCTGCTGGGCGCGCCAACCAGCGCGGCCGGCCTAGGCGCGGGCCAGGAGGGCGCTCCGGCAGCGCTGCGCGCAGCCGGCCTGGCGGAGAGGCTCACCGCGGCGGGTTTTCAGGTGACCGACCACGGCGACTGCGCTCCGCGGGTCTACAAGCCGGATGACGAGCATCCCCGGGCGCGCAACGCGAGCGAAGCACTGGCGATCATCGAGGAGCTGCGGCCCAAGGTGGAGGCCGCGGTGAAATCGGGCGCGCTGGCCGTGATTCTGGCGGGCGACGACACGATGGTCCTGGCCGCGATCGCGGGTTCCCGCCGCTATTATCGTCACGTCAGCGTTATCTCCGTGGATCGCGACGCGGGGCTGAACGTGCCGGCCACGACGCCGTCCGGGTGCCTGGACGGCATGGTGATCTCCCACATCGTGGGGCGCGGCGCGCCGGAGCTGGTGCGCTTTTGGGGCGAGCCGCCGCTCGTCCGCGAGCCCGACGTGGCCGTATTCGGAATCGACCGAGTAGACCAACCCGAGCAGAAATGGCTGGGGGGAACGCCACTGCAGCATTATCTGGCCGTGGACATCAAGAGGCGCGGCGCGGCCGTGGCTGCCCAGGAGGCGCTCGAGAGGGTGCATGGCTCGCGGCACGAGTTTGTGCTGCTCCTGGATCTGGATGCCATCGCGGCGGAGGATTTTGCGGCGACCAATTTTCCGGGTTCGGGCGGGCTGACTCTCGATGACATTCGGCAGGCGGTGGGCGTTTTTGCGCGGCAACCAACCCTCGTTGCATTTGTAATTGCCGGTTACAATCCCGCGCGCGATACAGACGGAAAGGCAGCGAAGATAGCGATCGATTTGCTGGAAGGCGTGCTGGCTCCGCGTTTGCAGCCCCCGGCCGCCGAGGCGACCGAGAGTACCGCGGCAAGCGCCGGCGACCCTCCGGCGACGGAAACTCCACAGTCCGCGGGCGCTATCGCGCCTCAAGTCGAGGAAGTGACCATGGCCGTGCCGAGCGCCGCGCTGGACCCTGCCGAGCCTACCGTGCCTTCCGCCGAATCGGCGGCGCCGGAGAAACCTTCCGAGGCGCATTCCGAAAGCGAACCGCCCGCCGAGTAGCAGCTCTTTTCGCGCGGAGCGACGGCAAGAGTTCAGCGAGTACGCGCCTGATAATTTCTGCAAGGGTTGTCCCGCGAATGGAGAGCATCCCATGTTACGTCTTCTGAACAATCACAGAGCGAAAGTGACGATGTTTGGGTTCGTGATTCTGGCGGCCGGTCTGGCGTCGCGTTTCGTGAAGGCAGGGCAGGCGACGGAGGCCTTGAGCAGCCGAGCCAAGGAGGAAATGGCGACGGTCTATGCCGCCAGCCCGTACATCGAAGCGCATACGCATTTTGACGAAAAGAACCCCGCGGCGGCTGTGGATGCGGCTCTCAAAAGCATGCAACACCAGAACGCCACCATGATCTTTTTTCTGGCGCCTCCCGATACTTTCGATCATCCGGGGAAATTCGACACCGACGTGATTATCCCTTACCTGAAGAAATATCCGGAGAAATTCCGCTTTCTGGGCGGCGGCGGAACGCTGAACGCGATGATTCAGCAGTCGGTGCGTTCCAAGGATGCGAGCCCGGAGGTCCAGAGGAAGTTCCGAGCGAAAGCCGAAGAGCTTCTGGGGATGGGCGCGATCGGGCTGGGCGAAGTGACGGCGGAGCATTTTCCATCGAGCACGCCGTATCAATACGCGCCGGCCGACCATCCGCTCTTTCTGCTGCTGGCGGATATCGCCGCCGAGCATAATGTGCCGATCATCCTGCACATGGAAGCCGTGCCGCAGGACATGAACCTTCCGGCCGATCTGAAGTCGCCGCCCAATCCTCCGCGACTGCGCGCCAATATCGCCGCGTTCGAGCGCCTGCTCAGCCACAATCCACGGGCGAAAATTATCTGGGCGCACCTGGGAGCGGACTATACGGGCTATCGCACGATCGAGCTCGATCGAAAGCTGCTGGACAGGCATGCGAATCTTTACATGGAGATCAAGACCGACCCGATCAACCCGGGGAAGAATTTCCCGCTGGATGCGGATGGGAAGCTCCGGCCGGAATGGAAAAAGTTTTTCTCCGACTATTCGGGACGATTTATTATCGGCAGCGACCAGCACTATCCCGCGGCGCCGCCCGACCCACAGCGCTGGCAGAGCGACGTTCTGCTTTACAACCAGCTTCCCGACGACCTACAGAAGAAGATCGGAACAGAAAACGTCTACCGCATCTATCCACTGGCATCACCTGCCGCGCATGGAGCCGCCGGCGGAAATTAAGCCGATTGCGGTGATGCCAGCGCGGATTTGACGCGCTCCGGCGTGAGCGGCGATTGACGGACGCGAGCGCCCGTGGCGTCGAAGATGGCGTTGGCGATGGCGGCGGCCGTGGCGCGGCTGGACGGTTCGCCCGCGCCATTGGGCGGAATCTCGGGATGATTGAGCAGCACGATATCCACTTGCGCCGGAATATCGGGAGCGCGGGCGATGGGATACGTTTTCCAATCCACGCTGGTGACATTGCTGCGATCGAAGGCGACCTCTTCCTTCATGGCGCGGCTCATGGATTGAATCAGATTGGCGGCGATGGTTCCGCGCAGGGCCTCGGGATTGATGATCAAACCGCAATCGTGGGCACAGACAAAGCGCGTGACGAGCACGGCGCCGGTGCGCCGGTTCACCTGCACTTCGGCAATGGTGCCGACATAAGTGCCGCCGCGGGTGCTGAGACCAACGCCGCGTCCCGTCAAAAGATCGCCCGAGGATTTATCGCGTTTGGGCGAGGGACGCTTGTCCCACCCCGCTTTTTCCGCGGCCGCGGTCAAGACGGCTTTGGCGCGCGCGTTATCGAGATGGGCTATGCGGAAGTCGATGGGGTCCGCGCCGATAGCGGCGGCGATTTCGTCCATAAAGGACTCGACCGCAAAGCTGGTCTGCGGCCCTTCGGGATCGCGCAGATGCGTGGTGCGCAGCGGCGAGCCCGAATCGTAGAAGCCTGGGACGACGTGAGAGACGGCATGCAGATTCGCAAAAACGTAAGCCGGCGCCGCGACACCCCACTGGGCGTATTCGTCCACGCCGCCTGTATTGCGAACGCCGCTGAGTTGCGCGCCGAGAAAGTTCCCCGCGTCCGCAGGGACGAAATGGACTTCACCACCCGAGAAAGCGCGCGAGGTAAACTCCACGGCGGTGACTTCGCCGTGTTCGTCGATGGCAGCGGCCAGATCGCAGGTCACGGCGGGGCCTTTGCTGCCCCACTGCGTCATATCGGCGCGAGACCACTGCACGCGCACGGGTTTGCCCACGGCTTGAGATAACAGCAAGGCGTCGGCTGCGGTGTCTTCGATGCCCGGACGGCCGTAAGAGCCGGCATCTTCGACCCAAACGACGCGAACTTGGTCGAGCGGGACGCGCAGGAGTTCGGCAAAACCTTTTTGAAGGGCGTGAGGCTTTTGGCCGCCGGACCAAATCGTGGACACGCCGTCGGTATGAATATCGGCTACAGCGCATCCGGGCCCCATGGTGGCGTGCGATTGAAAGGGCGCTTCGTAGGTGGCCTGGACTTTTTTGGCGGCGGCTGCGAGGGCGCCGGCGGCGTCGCCTTTCTTGGCTGTCTCCTTGGTGGCTTTGGGAGTCACCGAGCGCATGTGCTGGTAGAGATCCTTCTGCTCCGGGAAAGCCTGCTCGGGGGCCGACCAATTGACGCGCACGGCTTTGGCGGCGCGAATGGCGGCCCATTCATTTTCCGCGACGACGCCGACGAAATTGCCTTTGGTTACGGTCTGCACATAGCCCGAAATCTTTTTGGCGGCGGAGTCGTCCACGCTGATGAGTTTGGCGCCGACTCCGGCGGGGCGCAGGACACGGCCGTGGAGCATTCCGGGGACGCGCACGTCGGTAACGTATTGCCATTTTCCGAGAATCTTGGGAGCAAGATCGACGCGCGGGATGGATTGACCGACAACCGTGTAGGCCGACGGATCCTTGGGCTTGCCAAGCCCCTGCACATCGAGAGAGAAACCATCGCCGGAAACTTTGAGGGCCTCGTCCAACTTGCCGCTGGCGGCAAGCTCGGCGTAGGAGATTTTTCGCGAGGCGCCGGTCGTCGTGGTGATGACGCCGTCGCGGACCTGGAGCTGGTCGGGCGAAACGCCCAGATTGCTCGAGGCCATGCGCAGCAGGAGAGCGCGCGCGGTGGCCGCGGCGTTGCGCAGAGGCTTCGAGCCCGACATGATGGACGTGCTGCCGCCGACTCCGCCCTGATCGGCGGTGGCGGACGTATCGCCCATAACCATAACGACGCGGCTGACGGGCACGTCAAGTTCCTCGGCCACGACCTGGGCCAAGCCGGTCTCGACGCCCATGCCGATTTCGGCTTTGCCCGTGAACACGTGGACATTTCCCTCACCGTCGATGCGCAGCCAGGCGTCCAGCCGGGCGGGCGAAGGGGTGGCGGCGGTTTCGGCTGCCGACAGGACCTGCGGCAGCACTGCGCCCTCGGCGAAGCTGAAGCCGATCAAGAGCCCGCCGGTATCCTTGAAGAAAGCACGCCGGGAAAGACCATTTTTGGCGGCCATGGCTATGCGCTCCTCTTCATTTCGCCGGCGGCACGGCGGACGGCGGCGAAAATGCGGACGTGGCTGCCGCAGCGGCAGACCAGAGCTTCAAAGGCGCTGCGCATCTGTTCGTCGGTGGGATTGGGATTCTTGTCGAGCAGGGCCTTGGCCGTGAGCACCCATCCATTCAGGCAGTAACCGCACTGGAAGGACTGTTCGGCGATGAAGGCTTTCTGCACGGGGTGGGGATTGCCTTCGGCGCCAAGCCCTTCGAGAGTGACAATCTCTTTTCCCGCGACGGCGGATACGGGGAGCATACAGGAGCGCACCGCGCGATTATCGACCAGAACGGTGCAGGCGCCACATTGCCCCAGACCGCAGCCGAAGCGGGGATTATTCAGGGCCAGATTGTCGCGCAAGACGTACAGCAGCGGGCAATCCGGCTCGACATCGATGGCGTGCGATTGACCATTGATTTTGAGCGATATGTGGTTCACGAAAACCTCGAGTGCAAATGTAGGGAATCGATGAGTCCTTATTCTACTCCCGAAGGAAGCCGCGGAAGAAGCGGCGCTGGCGGGCAGGGGAAAATGGAGGGAGGGCGGCAAAAAAGCGAAACGGGTGCGTAGTACCCTCTGTGGCCCGTTAAACAATATCGGTTTGGTTGGATGTCGCGAAACTGGCAATTACTCCACTTCCGGCGTGAGGCTAATCTCGGCACGGAGGCAAACCTCTCATGTGGCGCAAGGTGCTAATCACGCTAGGAATTTTGTGCGTTCTATCTACTGCCAGGGCCAAAGCGGACGACGTGGGATACGCTTACTGCCCGTTAGGCGAGGGGTACGTGTTTTTGTACGACTCCCCGACCGGCTTCCAGGTGGTCGCCAACCTGAAGTGCGGCCAGAAGCTCACGGTTGTGGACCCGCGCGACGATAACAGAGCGCGAGTGCGGACCGCGGACGGTAGAGAGGGATATGTGCAGAAGTCGTCCCTCATCGCAACTCTGCCTGGAAGCCAGCCGCAACCTGCGGCCCCAGCGGCCGCTCCAGTTGCTCCGGTTGCTCCGGCCGCCAGCATTCCGCAGCCACCCGCCGAGGCGCCGGCACAACCAAAGCCGCAGTCCCAGCCACGGCAGGCTCCCCAAGTGCAGGCCGAGGCGGAAGCGCAGCCACAACCTCAAGCGCAGGCACAGATCGAAGTACAGGCGCCACCGCCGGTACAAGCACCAGCGCCACCGCCGCCGGCAAAATTACCTCCGCCCGCGGCCTCGGCGTTTACACCGTTTTCCTCGTTGGGTTATGAAGAGAATACGCCGCGCCTGGAAGTGTTTGGCGGATTTTCGTTCATGAACGCAGGCACGGGCGCGTTAGCCAACCGGCAAAGCGTGGGCGGATTCGAGTCGTCCGTAGCCTACAACGTGAACCATTGGCTGGCGGCTGAAGGCAGCGCGAACGGATATTACAAAACGATCAACATAATTGGCGAAGGAACTTTCGGGTTTCATGATTATCTGCTTGCGGCCGGCCCAAGGCTGACCGTGCGCAAAGTGTTTGTTCACGGGCTGATTGGGATGGACCATCTGGCGAACAACATCTATTTCGACGGCCTCGGGCCATCTCCGAGCAACAACGCCCTGGCGGTAGAACTCGGCGGCGGCGTGCAATGGAAGGTAGCCCGGCACTTAGGGGTGCGGACCTCGGCGGATTATGTACTGAGTGAATTTGAAGGCTACATTCAGAGTAATTTTCGCGTGACGGCTGGCGTGGTGTTCGACTTCGGGAAGCTGTAAGCGGCCGGAGGGTGGGGCTGGGGCAAAAATAACCGGCTCAACTCGACGGGTGCCATAAGAAAAGCGGCGCTGATGATCTCATCAGCGCCGCTTTTTCTTTTAACTCGGAGGTAAGAGCCCGGGCTTACTCGCTCTTGCTGGATTTCTGATCGCCCAAGGCGCTGTCTTTCAACGAAGTGCCATCCGCTAGGACGATCTTATTCAGGCGTCCCACAGTGTTGCCGGTCTTGGATTGGAATATGTAAACGGTGATTACGTCACCTGGCTTGATGGAATTTTTTGTCCAGCCAATGAGGCCGAGGGCCGATGGGCTTCCCGCCTCGGCGGACCAGTGGGTGACGGTGCCTTTGTCATCCTTGACGTCGAAGAGGGTGATCGAGTGGGGATTGGCCCAAACGAATCGGGTGACAACCGCGTTATTCAAGACCACGGGTTTGCTGGTGTCGTAAACGGCGCTCCCATGATGCGCAAAGGTGGGGACACAAATCGCCAACAGGGCAAACGCCAGCACAACGAACGCGATTGACTTCATTTTCACTTGGCACCTCCGGGGCGCTACGACGATAGGGTGAGGGTACGACAATTGATTTTGGCTGTCAATCGTATGGGAACGGGTGAGAACGAGGGTGAGACTCTCACCAGAACGCGGCACGCGCCCGCGAACTGCCGGTATGCGCTTAGGGCTTGTGGGGGGGGCCGAAATTGTACCGTTGGGGCGTGCTCTTGTCGGGAGGGCGCAAGCCGCTGTTGGACGAGGAGCGAACCGCGTCGTTTCCAGTGGGCCTATTAGGCGGATTGGGCCTGATGAAAGCCGAAAAACCGACTGTGCTGCCGGCGGCATCCTTGACGGGCGATATGCTGAAGGAAACGTTGATACGCTGGCCGCCCTTGCGGATGTGCACGCCATCGGAGATCGGAATCACCTCCTCGCGCTGGAGCTGTTCCAAAAGTTCGGGGATGGGGTCCGGTTCATCCGGCGAGTTCAAGAAATATCTGGAGCGTCCCAGGACCTCGCGGGCCGAATAGCCGTAAACGGCCTCGGCGCCCCTGTTCCAACTGACGATGGTGCCGCCCAAGGTGAAAATGGCGATGGCCTCATTGGCGCATTCAATGATCGAGGCTAATTGCGAAAGCCTTTCTTCCAGACGCTTGCGTTCGGCGACGATGCTCTTGAGCACCTGGTTCTGGCGCACCAGGTCACGGGCGCGCGCGGTCATAGCCTCGCTGCTCTGATCGGCCGGTTCCGCGACTTTCAATCGCGCGCGTAACAGCTCGACGAAGGCCTTCCAGGAGGCGTTATCGAGCAGAAGAGGCAGCATTACGTTGGCGGTCACGTTCTCCGCTTCGACGTAGTTCTCCCCGGGGGCCGTCTGGTGAAAAAGCTTTCCGTCATCGGCGATGAGAATGGAGTGTGGGGTTGCGGCATCCAGCAACCGTTTTTCATCCTGGGACTGAATTTCATTTTGAATTTTCTGAACGAGCAGAGCGATTTCCGAGCAGTTCTCGGCACGTTTGGCGAGCAATCGCTCGTCTTGAGGCAAGCCCTGGATCCACATCTGCATGGTCAGCTGGAGATTCTGATTGGAGTAGGAAAGGGCTTTCTCGGCCAATTCCAGCTTGGCCTCGAGCGCGCTGCAAAGGTCGGTAGGCTGTGGCACTTTATTCTCCATCAAAGCCGCTTAAGCGCAGCCGCTTCAAGGAAATCCTCAAGAAATATTCACTTTGTCCTGGGCCGTGGGTTCCCGCTTCTCACGCTAATTTCTTATCCAGAAGCAGGCCCTCCATCTTCTTGGTGAGCCGCTCAAAGTCGATTGGCTTGGTCTCATACTCATCGCATCCGGCCTCGAAGGCCTTGTCCCGGTCGGTCACAAGGGCATGGGCCGTCAGAGCGATGATGGGGATGTGACGGGTGGCCTGGTTCGATTTCAACAGGCGAGTCAGTTCCCAGCCATCCATTGCCGGCAGGCTAATATCCATCAAAATCAAGTCGGGGCTCTCGGATCGTGCCAGCGAATATCCCTGGGTGCCGTCTCCGGCGGTCACTACCTGGTAGCCCTTCTTCTGGAGTCGCCTGGAGAGCATGTTGACGTTCATTTCGTTGTCTTCGACCATCAAAATCTTGGGCACAGTCCGTTCCCCCATCCAACTTGGCCTAACCAGAGCGACCGCGGCTGGAGCGAAGCAGCCGGGCGCGAAAAGAGTGCGGTGCGGTCACAGGGATGTGCCGCAATGACTTTTATGACGTGTAGGGGCGTAAACCCAAATGGGAGAGTGGTACCGTTTTGAAACTGAACTGGCGGGCCTACTATTGGCGTCTACGATACAGCTGGCAGGTCGCTGGAACGGCACAGTGCGTGGATGCCCGAAAACCACGGAAGCGCCGAAGAACCACCAACGGCTTGGCGCTGGTGGAAAGGGCAGGAAAGTCCTGTTCTTTGCTAAGTAGCTGATATAAATATATATATGCGTACTTTGCGAGGCGCGGACTTCATTGGCCGCATTCTTCGCTTTCGTTTCGCATCCTTTTGTCTCCTACGGAATTCAATGTATGGCACATTCTCGGGTCTTTCCACTAGGATAGCGGCCTCAGCAAATCGCCCACCCGCAACGTGGAGGCAGGAATGGCCAAACTAGACGTATTGGTAGCAGACGACCACGACATTGTGCGCCGAGGCCTTCGCGACCTTATCGAAAGACAGCCGGGGTGGAAGGTCGTAGGCGAAGCGACCAATGGCAAAGAAGCGGTGGAAAAAGCCAAGCAGTTGAAACCGGACGTGAGCATTCTGGACATCAGCATGCCGTCATTGAATGGACTGGAGGCGGCGCGGCAAATTGTGGCCAGCGGGTCGCCCACCAAGGTGTTGATCCTGACGATCCACCATTCCGACCCCCTGATTCAACAGATGGTAAAGGCGGGGGTACGAGGATACGTCCTGAAGACCGACGCGGCGAGCGAACTGGTCCACGCGATGGAAGCTCTGCAGCGCAACAAAACTTTCTTTACTTCCAAAGTGGCGCAGTCTTTCCTGGACGAGCGGAAGAAGGCCGCCAAAGTCAGCAATGGCGACGACCGAGCCCTCAGGCTAACGCCGCGGCAGCGTGAAATTGTGCAACTGCTGGCGGAGGGAAAGAACAGCCGGGAGATCGCCTCCATGCTGGGAACGACGTTCAAGACGATCGAAACACACCGCGCCAACATCATGCGCCGGCTGGAATGCCATTCGGTGACCGAACTGGTGCGCTATGCCATTCGCAACGATCTCGTGCAGGCTTAGTTCTCCTTTTTACTTAGCTTCGAAGAGTCGGAGAAGTTTGCCAAGCGGCGCGCCGCGCCGGTGAGTTCGAGAATGTGCATGCCGGTATTGGCGCGATCCACGATGTAGATGTAGCCGCGGTCATCCACCTCCACGTTGTTGGTTTGAATCGCCACTTTGCAGTGCTGCTCGGCGCCGGTGCCGACGCAGCGTTTGTCTGTCTTGTCGGTGACGGCAGGAATGTAATAGCCAACCTCTTTGGGATGGAAAGGATCGCGAACGTCGAGAGCGCGCACGCCGGCATTGAAATGGGCGATGAAGACGAGGCGGCGATAGTAGATGGGCGTGAAATTCTCGTTGATGGAATGGGTGCCAAAGCGTCCGCCGCGTTCGCAGAAATTTCCGCTGGCTTCCGGCACGGTCCAGGTGGCCACACCGAAGGGCCGCATTTCGTCGGTAATGTCGATGACCCGCACCATCTCTCGATCTTCCAGGCACTCGTTGGCAAGCGTCTCACCCACGGATAGAACGAAGTCGCGCTGGGCCTGAGAGGTTCTGCCGGTGGCGCCCACGTCTCCATGCTCGACGCCGGCGGCAGCGGCGGGCACGCCCGGTTTCTGCTTGGCGAATTCGGGCAAGTCCATGCCAAGGAGCGGATAAGCCGAGTGGGAACCCGCGTCCGGGGGCAAATCGATGCGGGAAATCTGCGGGTAGAGCAAGTTCGCGTCGGTGGGATCCTTGGGACCGTTCAAGAGCTTGTCGCGATCGACGATCTGCATGATGCCGTTGCTATTGGTGCCGTAGCCGATGTAGACGCGATTGCGGTCTCGGCCCATGGACATGGCGCCATGCAGTTCGGTGGGCACAGGGCCCGTGGAGCCCGGCTGCTGGCCCGGCAAACCAAAATTGCGGATGAAGACCGGATGGGCGGGATCGCTGAGATCGTAGATCTGCGTCATACGGCGAACGCGCCAGCCAGGCACGCCGGAAACGAGATAGGCAATGCCCGTGTCGCACTCCCACCAGCTCTTGTGCGTATCCACAAGGCCGCCGACGACCACAGTGAGGCGGCTGGGCTTGGCAGGATCGGTTACGTCCCAGATTTCGTGGGCCGAGCCGCCAAAGGTGCGCAACAAGTAGACCTTGCTCTTATCGGCGTGGGGGAGGGCGCTGCCGTCGCACACGCGGACCATCTGCGCGCCGCCGGATTCGGCGTTGGTTCCCTTCTCCGGCTCGCCGGGTATGTGGGCGAGATAGCGGGGATGAGCGGGGTCGGTGACGTCCACGAGGGAGGTGCCGTTACTTTCCTGCATGCCGGTGAGGGGATTGGGCTGCGAACCGCCGTGATGGCCGATGTAGGCGATCCAGCGCTGCCCCTGATGATGAATCGTAGGCTGATAGGCGCTGCGCGCTTGCAGGTCGTTAAAGCCAACGAGCTGCATATTGCTTTTTTCTTCTTTCTGCGGCTGAGCCGACGCAGGCAAGCAAACAGAGATGGCCAGCGCCACAACGGCAGCGAGCGCGCTCAGAAACGCGCGCCGACGCGGCGGATTCGGATAACGGGAGAGCGAAAGGCTTTTTGTCATTAGGTCCCCCAATTGGGAACGAGATTGGACGAGACGCCCTTATGGGTGTGCTCTTATGTGTGGAGGATATCACCGCTGTCTGGAATGAGAAATGGGCAGGAAGCGAAACGGGGTGGTTGTCTGCGTCTGGGGTTTACTTGCGCGACTGCACGGCGGCGGCGCCGAGGCGCTCGACGGCGTTCTCGATTCGCTGGCGGCTTTGCCAGAAGCTGGACCACAAATCGCCCTTACGCTTGAGCCGAGTGAGGACCGTCTTTATGTTGAGGCTTTCCGGCTTCAAATTCGGGCGCAATTCCTTGATCTCCACGGGAGTAGAGACGGGCGCCTTGGGAAAGGCGCGGACGGTATAGGCTGCGGCGAGCGGTCTGCCCAGAGAGTTTTGGGTGACGTCGATCAGCACCTGCCCAGGACGGCGCTTGGCCACAATGCGTTCGTGAGTGACGAATCCGGGATGCTCGGCGGAAACAAGCTGGGCGAAGATTTCTCCAAACATGCGCAACTGTTCGAAGGTGTAGACGCGCTCGACGGGCAAGTAGAGGTGAAAGCCGGTGGCACCCGAGGTCTTCAAAAAGACGTTCAATCCGACCTTACTAAGCTTTTCGTGGAGGGCGCGAGCGATCGTCAGGACACGCGAAAATTCGGTGCCATCGGCGGGATCGAGATCGAAGAAAAAATAGTCGGGATGCTCCTGATCGTCGCGGCGGCTGGACCAGGGATTGTGGTCGATGCAGCCCAAGCCCGTGAGGTAGAGAAGAGAGGCGAGGTCGTTGGCGATGACGTACTGGACGTCCTTTTCCTCCGAGGGAATCGTCACCGTTTCAATCCATCTGGGAACGCCCTCGGGCATATTCTTCTGGAAAAAAGCCTGGCCTTTGATGCCGTCGGGATAACGGCGCAGCACCAAGGGGCGGTCCTTGAGGAAGGGGAGAAGATAATCGGCGACGCGGTAGTAATAGGCGAGCAGATCGCGCTTGGTGTAACCGGACTCCGGAAAAAATATTTTATTGAGATTCGTGAGGCGGAAGCGCTTGCCATCGAAATCGAGGGTGACGGACTCCCGCTTGCCGGAGAAAAGTTCGGCTTCGACCTCCTCTTTTTCGCTCAACACAGCGCCTACGATTTCGGGCGCGCGGACGATCTGGTGGGTGGGCGCAAGGCCGGGCGCAGGCGCGGGCTGCGGGGCGGCTTCGTTTTCCCACCGGCAGCCTTGCGGCTGGACATCGTTGCGCAAGGCCAGAAAAACGGGCGCGCGCAGGCGCGGTTCCTGGGTCCAGCCGATGAAACGCACATGGGCAACGAGCTCCGGTTTCGCCCAGAAGGCCCGCTCATTGGTATCCGGAATTTTGTCGAAGGGGCACTTGGCGATTTCGATCTCGCGCAGCTTCTTCATGAGCAAGGCGCGCGTCTTCTCGTCCATGCCCGTGCCGGCATGGCCGACAAAGCGAAGGGCTTTGCCCTGGTAGAGGCCGAGAAGCAAAGAGCCGAAATGCGTGCGGCTGCCACGGGGCGCGGTCCAGCCGCCGATGACGACGTCGAGAGTTTTGGTGGCCTTCAGCTTGACCCAATTCTGGCTGCGAGCGCTGACGTAAACGCTATCGAGGCGCTTGCCGACGACGCCTTCCAGTTCCTGCTGCCTGGCCAAATCAAAAAGGCCTTCGCCATTTTCCAGAACGTGATCGGAGAAGCGAAATTCGGGAGATGGATCGAGGAGGCGCCGCAGGAAATTCTTGCGCTCGAGCAAGGGCACTTCGCGCAAATCATAGCCATCGCAATAGGGCAGATCGAACAAGTAATACGTTACCGGATAGCGAGTGCGCAGATCGGGAGAGGGCTGCTGCACGTTCATGCGCTGCTGCATGCGCTCGAAATCGCTGCGGCCTTTTTCATCGAGGACGACGATTTCGCCATCCAGAATGGCGCGGCGGGCGCTGAAACGCTGGGGCAAGGAGGCCAATTCGGGATACTGGTGGGTGACTTCATTGCCGGCGCGCGAGAACAGACGAACGGCGCCCTCTTCGATCCAGGCGAGCGTGCGCGCGCCATCCCACTTCACTTCGAAGAGCCAGCCGGGATCGGAGAAAGGACGATCGATGAGCGTGGCGAGCATCGGCGAGAGCGAATCGGGCATGGGGGCCTGGCGCGCTCCCTCGAGTTCGGCGGGCTGAAGGGCGGCGGGATTGCGCTTGGGCGGCAGTTCGCCCGCAATTTCTTCGAGTGTGCGGCCGGTGAGGACCGAGCCGTCGTGGTCGTCAACGTTCCAGGCGGAATCGACGGCGTGGTCCTGATGCTTGATCATCAGCCATTCGGGCTGCTTTTCGCCGCGCCTGGTGCGAACCAGAACGAAGCCGCCGCGGAGTTTTTCGCCGGCGAGCCGGAATTTGATTTCGCCGTGATCGACTTGTTCCTTGGCGCCCTGGCGGCCTTGGACGCGGAAGGTGCCGCGGTCCCAAACCATGACGGATCCCGCGCCGTAATTTCCCGCCGGGATATTGCCCTCGAAATTGGCGTAGCTCATGGGGTGGTCTTCGGTCTGAACGGCCATGCGCTTATCGGCAGGATTGAGGGAAGGGCCTTTGGGAACGGCCCAGGATTTGAGCACGCCATCAATCGCGAGGCGAAAGTCGTAATGCAAGCGGCGGGCAGCGTGCTTTTGCACAACAAAGGTGCCTTCGAGCTGCGGAAGAGATTTGGCGGAGGAAGGCTCCGGAGTGCGGTCGAAGCGCCGTTTGCGGCGGTACTCCCCCAGGCGGGCCATATTTCATTGTAACTGAGGCGATTCGCGAGAGGCGAGACGGGGAGATGGGAAGGCGCGAGCGCGGCCGTTCCGGGCTGGACGAACGGCAGCCGCGGCAGGGCCATCATTGATTTTTACGTGCAGATCATCCTTCAAACGGAGACTGCTCTTTCGCGGTGGTCGTTCCATGTTGGCCGGCATAGATATTCCTCGAGCCGACTGAAGCTTACGTTACTTAAAATTTATCTTCCTGACTGCGCGCCTCACGCGGAGATCGGAAACATGAGATTGATCACGGTTCCCTTGCTTACAGCGCTTCGAACTCGAATGCGGCCGTTATGATTCTCGACGATCCCTTTTACGATCCAAAGGCCTAGCCCCGTTCCTTTTCCTCCCTTGGTGGTCACAAAAGGCTCGAACATCGATTTCTGAATCTCGGGGCTGATGCCGCAGCCGGTATCCGCGACGCTGAGGCTTATCCAGCGCCGGAATCCGTCCGTGGAGTGGATTTCCCGAGTGCGAATCGCCAACTTGCCGCCCGAAGCCATGCTGTCGCGGGAGTTGACGACCAAGTTCGATAGGAGTTGCCGGAACTGGTCGCCCGACCCCTTGAATGACGGGATTTCGCCCAAGCGCTTATCCACGGCAACGCCAGCCTTGGACAGCGGGCGCGCGAAAAGAGCCAGGGTGTCTTCAACGACGCCATTCAGGTCAAAGCTTTCAAACTGGACGACGTTGCGGTAGAGACCGAGCATTTGGCGCACGATGCGGGTGACGCGCTCGGTCTCATTCTTGAGGACGTCATAAATCTGCCTCGACTCCGGCTGGATCTCGGAGCCCAGGATATGAATGGCGTTCTTGATGGCCTCCATGGGGTTATTGATTTCGTGAGCGATGGTGCCGGCGAGCTTGCCGGTGGCGGCGAACTTTTCGATTTCGAGCATGCGGCGCTCCATTTGGAGCTGCTCGAGTTTTCTCCAGGCGCTGAAGTCGCGCAGAACAGTGACCGTATAGGAAACCTGGCCGCGGGCGTCGTAGATTTTTCCGGAGCGCGCGGCGTATTCGACCTCGGCCTGGGAAGTGGGGTTGTAGAGGCGAAGGGAGCGATTGTCCTTATCGGCGAAGGAAAACGTGAAAGCGGTGAGATAAGCGTCGAGCTTGGCCAAATTCTTCATCACTTGCGGATGCTTGGAGCCGTCGGCAATGCCAAAAAGCTCCTTGGCCAGCGAATCGAGGAGGACGATCTTGGCCGAATTGTCGGCCACGATGATGGGATCGCCGACATTTTCAATGACCAGATTGAGGCGGTCTCGCTCTTGGCGCACGACCTCTTCGGCAACGCGCAATTTGTCCAGATTGGCGCGCACTTCCATATCGGCGCGGCGCAAATCGGTGACGTCGCGCATGACGGTGACCATGCCGGTGCGGGTTCCGTCCGAACTTTGGGTAGGCGCGCAGGCGGCCTCGAAAAGGACCTCTTCGCCCTCCATGACATCGACCAGGGTGAGATCGCGGGAAGTATCTCTTCCGCTGACCATCATGGAGGAGAGCGCGGCAGAGAAGAGCAGGTTGTTGAGTTCCACGGCGCGGCGTCCGCCATCCCCGATGCCCTCTGGCACGCGAAAAAATCGTTCCGCGGCACGGTTCTGAATCGCCACGCGATGTTGATCGTCGGTAAAAATGACGGGGTCGGCCATGCTTTGCATGACGGCGCTCAAGCGCGAGATGGTGACTTCCATATCGCGCATGCGGTTGAAGTAGTGCTCGATCTTGAATAAGCGGGCCAGGTAGCCATTGGCGCGTTCCGCGAGGCTGCGGAGCTGCTCCAGGCGGGCAGGACCTGTATCTCTACCGAGCTGGGCCAGAAGGATGGTGGCATAGGCGCGCATACCGCAGGCGTTACAAATCTGCCCCTCGAGCGGCAAGCGGCTAGAGAGCCGCGCATTCTGGACCGCGAGACAATCGTCGCGGCGTTCACGCTCGGCTTCCCAACAACGCGTATGGCTGCGATAGATCATGGGATACGCGTAGAAGGAAGGGCCTTTGCCAGGAGGAGCGGGCAGAACGCCGGGATTCAAGCGCTGCAGAGCGGACACGATGGGATTCTCGTGAGCCCACAAGGAAGTGCGAAACTTGTCCAATTCGTTTCGATCGAAATTCAGGGAAGCGGTGGCTTTGACCTCGCTATTGTCGAAATCCACTTCGAGGACGACGGCTCTGGGAAATCCCAGCTTCACAATCTCTTCGAGGAGGATGGGGAATATCTCTTCGGTGCGTTCAGCGGAGAGCAGACGCAGGGCGGCGGCATCACCTGACCGTTCCTGCAAAGACGGGTGGGATTTTTCCAAGACGCGCGGGCTGGCCACCGGAGATTCCCTCCTAAACTAACCTCTGTGTTTGGGCTTCGCCGCTCTTGAAGACCTGGACGCGCGGGCAACTCGCCGGGGTCGAGGAGCTTGTGGAAGAGCGGGGGGCGGCGCGTCCGGCAACGTCAAATGGGGATCGTATTTCCACCAGTTCAAGCCAATCTGCTCGGCCTTATCCACGGAGCAAACCAGCAGGCGATTGCGAATCGTAAGTAACTCCACGTTGTTGAGGCGGGTAAGCAGCCTGAAGATCCCGCCGGGGGACGAAGGGTCGGATACTAGTGGTCGCAGAGAGACCCGTCAATAAGGGCTTCTCTGTACAGCTACTCAAAAAGGATAAGTTTTTCAATAACTTGGTAGCAAGGCGAGTGTCTACCGGAGGCGGCCCAAGGGTCCCAGGTCGATATTTAGATCGGCGGGAAAGAAGCCAGATCGTTCGGCCATCTCGCGCACTTGGGCATTCTAGACAAGGCCCGGTCTGCGAAAAAGGCTGGCGCGCTCGGGTTAGACATTATCGGGATTTCCACTGAGGTTTTCTCGGGTCCGGTCCCCCTGGAAATACGCTCCCAAGCGGGACGAGAAACCATGTTTTTGTGCCTCTTCTCTGGTCCTTGACCCGGATTCTCATGCACCGGGAATTGTTGCAAAGTTATGCCACGGACGCTTTTCACAAGAGTCCGGACGGACGCGGAGCTCTTTAGGAGAGCGCAATGAGTGTCCCAGGAAAAGTGCTTGACCCCAGCAAGCGCAGTCCCCAACTACAAGAATTCGAGTCTGCCCTTCGCGCGAAAATCGTAGGACAAGATGAGGCTGTCGAAGCCTTAGTGTCAGTGTATCAAGTCTTCCGGGCCGGGCTGAACGCGCCGGGCCGGCCGGTCGGGAATTTGCTCTTTCTTGGACCCACCGGATCGGGGAAAACCCGCATCGTGGAAGCCGCGGCGGAGACTTTGTTTGGCGACAAACGCGCTGTGGTGAAGATCGATTGCGCGGAGTTTCAGCACTCGCATGAGATTGCTAAATTGATTGGCTCGCCGCCCGGTTATCTGGGGCACCGTGATACGCACCCGGTGATCACCGAGGAAAGCCTGAGCCAATATCACACAGAGACGCTCAAGCTCAGCCTGCTGCTGTTTGACGAGATCGAAAAGGCCAGCGACGCGCTTTGGCAATTGCTACTGGGAATCCTGGATAAGGCTACCTTGACGTTGGGTGACACGCGCCGAGTGGATCTCTCTCAAACGATCATATTCCTGACGTCCAACCTGGGAGCGCGGGAGATCGCCGCTTTGGTGAGCAAGGGAATGGGATTCGTGGAACCATCGACCAAGCCCGCGGGGCTGGACGCCAAACTCGAACGGACCGCCGTGGAAGCGGCCCGGCGGCGCTTTTCCCGGAATTCATAAACCGGCTCGACCGCGTGGTCGTATTTCATCAGCTGCAACCGGAACAACTGGAAGGAATCCTGGACATCGAACTGGCGGCGGTGCAGAAACAGGTAATCGATGCGGGCCCGGTGCCCTTCATGTTTCGTGTCCTGCCGCAGGCGAGGGCGTTCCTTTTGCGCGAAGGCACCGATCTCAGATATGGCGCGCGCCACCTCAAACGAGCGATCTCCCGGCATATGGTTTATCCGCTGGCGAATCTGCTGGCGTCGGGCCAAGTGGAACTTGGCGACATGTTGTGCATCGATTGGGATGGCGCCGGGGAAAGATTAATCTTCCAGAATCAGGGGCCGGCGCCGCCCGCCTTGGTCCCGCAACAGCCGTTCGCACCGGCATTCGCCGCGACCAGGAATGGAATGGTGCGCGGAGCTATTGCAGGCGCGAGCGCCCATAAAATTGCCCAATGAGTCTGAGGCGGCCGCGCAGGGTCGTCACAGCGCGAAGCAGCTCGTCCCACAACGTGCAACGGCCAGTCGAACCGGACTTGCAGCCAATTAGAGCAGGAAAGAGACGTAGATAAGTTGGCCGTAACGCTCCACCAGGAGAGCGACGGCGTCGCCAATCTTCAGATTGTCCAAGGCGCCGCGTAAGTCAGCCAGCGTTGTGATCGTTTTTCCGTTAATGCCGTGGATCACGTCGCCGGTTTGGATGGGAATCTCCTCGCTCGCTCCCACAGTTTTTCCGGCGACGATGATGCCCGAGGGGATTCTCAGATCCGGCAGGGATTGCGCCAGGTCCAGGTCGAGCTCAACTCCCAAGATTCCGAGGCGCCTTACCAGATTCTTTTCGGGATCGACCCGGTCGATCAGACTGTCGGTCTTATGTGGCCGGTCGATGAGAGCAACATCCAATTGCAGTTCATCGGAGCCGCGAAGAACTCTGAACTTCACGCGTTCGCCCCCGTTATGCATATAGAGGCTGCGAGTGAAAAGCGGAAGGGTGCCCACGGAGTCGTCACCCACGCTGAGGATGATGTCTTGCGTTCTCATACCTGCGGAGTCAGCCGGGCCGCCGGGCAGAACGTCCGACACGATCACCCCGAAATCTCTGTGTAAATGCAGCGCGGCCGCCAGTTCGGGCGTAATCGTCTGGAGGATGGCTCCGATCTCCGGCTGGTGAATGTGGCCGTACTTCAAGAGCTGAGGGTAAGCAAACGCCACGACGCCGGCCGGAATGGCGAATCCCAAACCTTGATTACCGCCGGAGGTGGAGAAAATGAAGGTGTTGATGCCAACGAGCCAATGCGTCTG
>CAWFVE010000003.1:0-1445631 GCA_963819235.1 uncultured Acidobacteriota bacterium
AACGAACTTGCCTGCCAGAGTGGACCTCAAGGAGAATGCGAGGTTCTGACGGCCCAAGTCCTTCCATGAGAAGGCCGGTTGCTTGCGGCGGGTGGGCCGACGTCGGATGGGTCATTGCGAATCGTGAACACTACCGTGGCGATACGCTCGTACACCAAGTGGATTTGTATGATCTTCTGCACTGCGCGGCGTGCTTTCACAGCGGGAATAGGCCTAGGTCCTGGGAGATAGTCGGACGCGGATTGGGGCTTGTTTCGCAGTTCGAAACGCTTCCCGTTCTAAAGCCAAAGGCCATCGTCCCTCAGAGAGGACGGGGAAGCAATGATGCTATGCCTGTTTCAAGTAACTTCGCGAACTTCTCGGCAACCAAGGGTGTGCTGAAATAATTCCCCTGTGCTTCATCGCAGCCATGTGCGCGAAGAAATGTCACTTGTTCTTCTGCTTCCACGCCCTCAGCGACAACCAATTTATTGAGACTTTTGGCCATAGTAATCACCGCGCTGACAATAGTGGCATCGTCTGTATTGATAGTGATCTCGTGCAAGAATGATTGGTCGATTTTGACAGAATCAACCGGAAACCGTTTCAGGTAGCTCAAACTGGAATACCCGGTTCCGAAGTCATCCACCGCGAGGCGCACGCCGATGGATTTGAGTGCGCTGAGCACCGAGACGGTGGATTCGACATGCTGCATAAGCACGGTTTCAGTTAGTTCGAGGTCGAGATAGCATGGATCCAGACAAGTATCCTTCAGAATAGTGCGAACGCCTTCAAGAAAGGCCTCGTTCCGAAATTCTAGACAGGATACGTTAACCGCCGCAGGAACGACACGCAAACCGGAATCAATCCATTCTCGAACTTGCCTGCACGTTTCTCTCAACACCCATTGGCCGATCGGCAGAATAAGGCCGCAGTTTTCCGCGATTGGCAGGAATTGTAGAGGAGGGATGAGCCCTAGATCCGGATGCATCCAGCGTATGAGAGCTTCGACGCCCGTTATCTGTCCTGTCTCAAGACTGATCCTCGGTTGATAATGCAACACGAATTCATTCCGCCCTAGGGCCCGGCGAAGGCCCGCTTCAATGGATTGCCGCGAAATAGCCCGGACATTCATGTTCTTCTTAAAGAATTGGTAGTTGTTGCGGCCCTTTTCCTTGGCTTGATACATTGCCGTGTCGGCAGCTTTAATTAAGCTCTCCGTATCCCGACCGTCGTCTGGGTACGTGCTCAGGCCGATGCTTACCGTGACATGCAGTTCGTGCTGATCAACGACGTGCGGTACGGTTAGTGCAGTTATAATCTTACTTGCCGTGATACCTGCATCTGCTGCGTGCTTGATTTCCGGAAGAAGCACGACGAATTCATCCCCACCCTGACGGCTTACTGTATCCGAGCTACGCACACAACTAACCAGGCGCGTTGCAACCGACTGAAGTAGTTTGTCGCCAACAGCATGTCCCAGCGAGTCGTTGATATGCTTGAAACCATCCAAATCTAAGAACAATACCGCGATTTGGGTGTCATTACGATGGGCTGTCGCAATTGCCTGGTTAAGTCGATCTTTTAGCAGTACTCGGTTAGGCAGATCGGTGAGGGTATCGTGTTGGGCTAAGTGGGACATCTCCAGTGCCATCGCTCTTGACATGCTCACGTCGTGGAAAACGATCACGGCTCCAATCACCAGCCCTGAAGGGTCGTGGATGGGGGCAGCGCAATCTTCAATGGGAGACTCAAACCCATCGCGTCGAATGAGGATGCAGTTCGCCATGAGTCCCACAGCTTTGTTTTTCTGGACTGCTAATTCCATGGGATTCGGAGCGGGTTCCCGTGTGGTGCCGTCGATGATTTCAAATACCTTGGCGAGCGGCTTGCCCAATGCCTCGCCCCGGGACCAACCCGTCATCTTTTCTGCTACGGCATTGAGGTAGTTAACGTTGCCCAAGGCGTCGGTGCTGAGTACGGCGTCCCCGATGGAGTTGAGCGTGACTTGAGCGCGTTCCCTTTCTGCGAAAAATGCTTCCGACGCCGCCTTTCGCTCTGCCATGTTGCGTATAGCACGGGCAAATGAATACGCGTCGATATGACCTTCCAGCAAGTAGTCTTTCGCCCCGTGCCGCAAGGCCTCCGTGGCAATGCCTTCGTCCTCCATGCCACCCAGGATCAGGGTGGGTACGTCAGGAGCTGCCTGCAGGAGCTTCCGGAACGTGTCGAGACCGTGGCTGTCGGGCAGAGACAGATTGGCGAAGATCGCCCATATTCCTTTCCGGCGCAGTCGTTCCACACCTCGAGAGAGCGTCTTAGCGTATTCACCCTGGAATGGGCCATCGTTCGCGGTAAGTAGCGCCTCTCGAAAGACTTTGGCATGACCGGGGTCGTTGTCGATGAGAAGCACACTGCGTAAATCCGCCATATCTACCCCACAGGTAGTGTGTGCCGATCTGAAACTGTGAACTGTCCTATTGTGGACATGTGTCTAGATAGGTAACTGGATGCAACCTAGAAATGACAGAGTCTGATGACAACCTAATGGTTCGGGCAGCGGATCGAAAAGATGGCCCGGGAGACCCACCCTGAGGTCGAGCTGCTGAAACAGGTGAAGGGCGTAGGGGACCTCATCGCGCTGACCTATGTGCTGGCCATTGAAGACCCGCGTCGCTTCCGGAAGAGTCGCGAGGCGGGTTGTTTTGTGGGGTTGCAACCGGGACGAAGGAACTCCGGGCAGAGCGAACCACAGATGCACATCAGCAAGGAGGGCGACCGGTACCTGTTCGTCACGAACCTTGCGTGACGCTAACATTCCCAGTTCTTTCGATTTTCTCTCCTCGACCGCCTCCGATCCGGTAACTCCTCGCCATCTAGCCGTCTCGCGACGGCTTGGAAATTACCATTTTCCATTTGTGGTGCGAGTCGTAATCGCTCGCAACCGCCGCCGAAGCGGGTATCTGTCTGCGGCCACCGAGGCAATAATGTCATTCAAGCGTATGTTGCGCAGGTTAGTGCTAGGTCTCGTCCTTGGAGGGCACTCAGTTTTGGGAATAGGAATGAATCGAGAAAAGATCGAGGAACTGATGTACGAAACTCAACAAACCAGGATCGAAGTAACAATCTCAGAGGACGACGACAAAGACGATTCAACATATTACTCCGAGCGGTAAGTAGTGAACATTTTCAAGCGGCGGCGTAGGCGACGTGTTCCTCGTGGAAATAGCGCCGCACCTTGGCCGGTTGTTTTTGGGTGCTGCGCAGATGGCCGCGTAACGATCTCATCATCTGCATTTGGTCTTGGGGACGCTGGCGGCCCGCATGCGACTTGACGTCTTGATTTAACAATTCGTCGGGGTTCAGTTCGGGACTGTACCCAGGCAGAAAGAACAGTGCGATGCGGTCCTGCTCGTGCTGCCAGCCAGCGCTGCGCCCTTTTTCCGTGATGCACTGGGTGACCGTCCACGATCAAGAACACCTTCCCTCTCACGGAACGCAGCAAGCGACGCAGAAACGCCAGCAGCACTGGCTGCGTGAAGCGCTTTCGGAACACCATGAAGCGCAACGTTCCCCGATTGGTGATCGTCGAGATCATGTTGCAACCGAAACGTTGGCCCGTTCCAGCAATCACCGGCGTGCGTCCGCGCTTGCTGTAACTGCGTCCGCTCTGGTGGTCCGAACGCAGGCCCATCTCGTCGCCCCAATGAATTTCGGCCTTCTCCTGCTTGGCTTTTGCCCGGATCGCGGGGTATTCCTCTTTCAACCAGCGCTCGCACTGCGGCGGGGTTGCGCTCGTAGGCGCGCCGCACGGGTTTCTGCGGCGTCAGCCCCCAATGTCGCAGATAACGTCCCGCCGTCCACACCGACACGTGCAGGCCGAAGCGCTCGGCCAGCAATCGGCACACCGCCTGCCGCGTCCACAACGCGAACGGCAACTTGAGTTGATCCGGACAACGCTCCGTAATCAGCTTCACCGCCGTCGCTGCCTGATGACCAGCCAGCCGCGAACGTCGGGGCCGTCCCAGCGCGTGGGCCCGCAGCGCCCGCGTGCCACCCGCGCGACACGCCCGGACCCATCCAAAGACCGCCGTGCGCGACACGCGAAACACGCGCACCGCCTTCGTTGGTCGCATCTGCTGCTCGACGACCGCGTGAACCACACGCAGCCGCAAAGCTTCTTTCGCCTGAGAAGAAAGCATCCGGGCATCATGCTGGTTGGCACGCATGCCCGGTTAGATGCGGCGACCTCGACAAACGTTCACTACTTCATGCTCTGATTAGTAAGTCCCGAGAAACGGCGTTATCGCTAACTGGCTTTTCGTGGTCAAAAGTCACCTTCCGAGAAGGTGACGCAATATAAAAGGGCGCCCCTTTTGGAGTAGGGTTTGGGTGCTTGCCTCAATCCCTACAGAAAGGAACGCCCTGAATGGATAGCAAAAAGTATATCGGTATGGATGTGCACAAGGAAAGCATTTCGATTGCGGTGAGGAATAGTGCAGGAAAGATCGTGATGGAATGCGTGATCGAGACCAAAGCCAGCATGATTCTGCAGTTTATCGATGGGCTGCGCGGAGACGTGCACGTCACGTTTGAAGAAGGAACCTCGGCCGCCTGGTTGTATGACCTGCTGAAACCGCACGTGACGAAATTGGTAGTGTGCGATCCGCGAAAGAATGCCTCCATGAGGGAAGGCAACCAGAGTGACAAGATCGACGCACGCCGGTTGGCCGAGCTGCTGCGCCTCAACCATCTCAACCCCGTTTATCACGGTGAACACGGCCTACGAAGCCTGAAGGAACTGGTGCGCAGTTATCTCACGATCACCAAAGATCTGGGACGGGTCATGACGCGGGTAAAGGCCATCTATCGCAGTTGGGCCATTCCTTGTACCGGCAAGCAGGTCTATGCGCCGCGGCATCGTGCGGAGTGGCTCGGGAAGATCGGTGAACCGGGAGTGCGCCGGCGGGCCGAGTTTTACTACCAACAACTCGATGCGCTCCGGACGGTGCGTCAGCAAGTGCGGCGGGAGCTGTTGGCGGAGGGCAAGAAACACCAGGCCTGGAAACGACTCTGCCAGATTCCTTCGATCGGTCCGATCCGGTCAGCCGTACTGCTGGGCATTCTGCAGACCCCACATCGTTTCCGCACCAAGAGGCAGCTATGGACGTACAGCGGTTTTGGCATCGAGACACAAAGCAGCGCCGATCACCGTAGTGTCTACGGGCAACTGCAACGAGCGAAGAAACAGATCTCCATTCGCGGTCTGAATCAAAATCACAATCACGATCTGAAGAATCTGTTTAAAGGGGCGGCGATCGTGGCCTCGAGCAAACCCGGTCCGTTTCAAGAGTTCTACGCAGCTTTGCTGAGCAAGGGCATCAGACCGGAGATGGCGCGCCTAACCTTGGCCAGGAAGATTGCCACCATCGTGTTGATCGTGTGGAAGAGAGGAGCGTGCTTCGACGCCCAACATCTGAAACCACAAACAGCTTGAGTGTTTCTGATCGAATCCGCTCCATCCTGGGGATCTTCTCTGGCGGTGGCCGTCGGGTTCTCGAGACACTCTGGTTCGAGAGCGAGTCTCAGCTGAGAAGTTAGGCGCTGCGTGCTTCGGGCACTCAGTCTCACAGGTGACTCTAGGCCCTCTCGGACAACCCGAAAAAGCTATAGGCCACGAGTCTCAGATAGTCAGAATGGAACGACCGACTCCGATTCGGGGCGTGGGTTATGCTGCGAATCGGAAGACCAGCAGTACAGAGCCACAAGCGAAAGGAGTCGGTCTATGGAGAGAGTAAAGTTTGTCGGTTTGGATGTCCATGCCGAGACGATTGCGGTCGCAGTAGCGGAGCAAGGCGGGGAGGTACGGTCGCTGGGAGTAATCCCGAATCGCGAAGAGTCCGTTCGGAAACTGGTAAGAAAACTGGGTCCTGTGGAGCTGTTGAGGTTTTGTTATGAGGCAGGTCCAACAGGCTACGCGCTGTACTGGCAACTGACTAAGATGGGGGCCAAGTGTGAAGTGGTGGCGCCCACCTTGGTGCCGGTGAAAGCCGGGGATCGCGTGAAAACGGATCGGCGGGATGCGTTGAAACTGGCACGGAATTATCGTGCCGGAGAGCTCACGCCGGTGTGGGTACCGGATGCGGCTCACGAAGCGTTGCGAGATCTGGTTCGCGCCCGAGAAGCGGCCAAGAAGGATCAACTTCGAGCGCGACATCGGTTGAATAAATTTCTGTTGCGGCATGGCAGGCGACCACCGATGGGAGTCAAGCCTTGGACGATGAAGTACCTGGAATGGGTGAAACGGGAAGTACATTTCGAGCAGCTAGCTCAGGAAGCCACGTTGCTTGATTACCTCCACGAAGTAGAACACGCAGGAGCACGTATCGCCCGGCTCGATGGTGCCATTGAAGAAGCCGTGAAGTTGGCGCCGCCCCCGATGCGCGCCGTGATCGAGGCATTACAGGCGCTACGAGGAATCGCGCACGTTTCGGCAGTGACCATCGTAGCCGAACTGGGAGAGATGTCCCGATTTGCAGGAGCCAAGCAGTTAATGGGTTACGGAGGAATCGTAGCTAGTGAAGACTCAAGCGGAGAGTGTAGGCGCCGAGGGCAGATCACTAAGACGGGGAATGCGCACCTACGGCGGGTAGTGGTGGAGGCTGCCTGGGCCTACCGACACCGACCGGCCGTGGAAAGAACCTTGCGCAAGCGGCAAGAGCATGTCAGCGAAGAGGTCAAAGAGATCGCTTGGAAAGCGCAACAGCGGTTACATCAGCGCTATCGGAAGTTGCTGGCCAGAGGCAAGAACAAGGGAGTCGTGGTCACGGCGATCGGCCGCGAGTTGCTAGGTTTTATCTGGGCCATCGGCATAAAAGCAGAAACAACGCAGAAGGAGTCCCTGCAGCGGGCTGCTTAGAGTGGATTTAGGCTGAGTGAAAAGGTCAGAGAGGCAGTGTGGGTAGTGGTCGAGGTGGTCCACGGAAAGGAGAATCCTCGATGGTTCTATGCGGTAGGTCTTCGGACCGAACCCGCGCCGATAGTCCGAGGCAGCTCCCGACGGATCACGATTATGCGGTTCCGACCCGCGAATATCAGAGTGATCAACCGTCGCGAAAACTACCTCGACCACGACTTGCGCTGCCTCTTACCAAGAGAAGGAAGAAGAAAACAGTTGCTCGTAGTTGACAGGTCATTCCATATCGTCCTTATCGTCAACGCGCTTCCTGTGCCAACACATCCAGTGTTGCGCGAGGCAGCACTGCAAATAGGATTGCTCGGTCCGGACGCAATCGGGCTTACCTTAGGGTACTCCGTACTCGTTCGCCGGGGACATGACACGATTCGCACTCTGTCACATGAGTTCCGGCACGTATATCAGTACGAAACTGCGGGTTCCCTTACAGCGTTCCTCCCAGTCTACCTGCAACAGATCGTCGCGCACGGTTATGACAACTCTCCGTTCGAGATCGATGCGTGCCTTCACGAAATGTAAACCCGACCTTCACGTACTGTATGATTACTAGAACCACGCTTGGAAAGATCCGCATCGATTCGGCGGGCGGGAGTGGCGCTGGTTCGCAGTGTTTCGCTAGCAGCGCTCGGAGACAGCAGGCTATGAACCTATTCGTATACGAACATGACGTCTAGGTGCAGGGTTGCCAGCGATGACGAAACTGAGGGGAGTTTCCGCGGGCAATACGATCTCCTGCTTGCCGGATGCCGCAGCCATGGCCACGTTACGGCCTGCATGGGAAGTGCCGTCGATCTGCTCCGGCGCGGTTTCAACAGGGGAATTGCCAATTTGGGTTAGCTGCAGAGTGATCGAAGCAGGCTTTTGGAGCCGCCCCGAACTCACCACCTCGACAACTTCGCCCTTCACCGCTGTACCTTTCGGCCAGATCTCTTTGACTTCCGAAGAAACGGGTTGTGCGAGAGTAGCCAAGAAATCCTGACCTGCTTGCGCATTCCCGGTATCCAGCCGACTGAGCAGCCGCACTTGGATTTCACTGCCTGGTTTGATGGATTGTGCTGAACTCGCAGACCCTAGCCAGGAGGACAGAAGCCAAAGAGCGAGTAACGAAAATCGTATTCTCATACTCGTGTCCCTCTTATGTTGGTCGGTCGAGGATCGAGCCGCGCCTCCAGTTGATTTAGTCCCACGCGCAACTTGGGCGGCTCTTTTAGAAAAGCTACGGGTTCAGAGCGATGGTGAAAATAGCCTGAGAGGTCAGGGATTATCGATCGAGCACCTGTTCCGCTGAACAGTGGAATTTCTTTGGGCTCCGAGAGTAGCCCCGTCGTAAAGGATGTTATCGAAAACGGCCCAAAAACGGCGTCTTACTAAAGCCGATAAGGGAGGATAAATTCATAGTACTAGCGCTTGACGGGGCGTGGCGCTGCGCGTATGTTCCGCGTGGCTCCCCGCGGTTAGTCGGGCCCAACGGGTCAAAAAGCACCAAGTGGAGGTGCCCAGCCGTGAGTTATGTTCGTTCCTTTCGCGTCGTGACTATATTCGTCTGCCTACCAGCGTTCGCGCTTCTGTTCGGGCGACAAACGGCTCATGCCAAGTGTAAAGGGAAGGACTCGGGAACTTGGTATGTCAATGCTGGAGCCGAAACTCCGGATCAGGCTGAGCAGGCGAATGCGTTTCTGCCCAATCAAATTTGGATTTGCCAGGGCGATAGTATCCAGTGGACATTCGTTCCAAAAAACGAGGTGCATACCGTTACGTTTCTGAGCCAATCCGGCCAGCCTACCGCCGATGGAAGCGTTCTCGACGTTTCGACGATGCCACCAACACACGAGGGAGCTGACCTGCCTCCGGCTTTCACAAGCCCACCAAACTTTACCGATACTCTCATCTACACGCCCCCGACCTTGTTTGAGGCTCCCCGTCCGCAGGCCACGCCCCCCGTTGGGCCGCCCACCGGAGGCTGTCCAGGAGTCACACCCGACTCGCCTGTTCCGGCCGTTTCGGGCTCGCCAACGACCTGCGTGACCAGCGCTCCTTCGAGTGGCGGGACCACATACACCGTGACATTTCCCTCTTCAGGAAATTACAAGCTGGTGTGCTTGGTGCACACGAACATGAATGGGGTGATTCACGTCCTGAGCAACGGTTCCACTCTTCCCTATGATCAGTACGACTATGATCGGCAAGCGCGCGACCAGGCTCGCAATCTGCTTGAGGATAGCGATGGCCCTCAACAAGGGCACCAGGACGTCGGCGATCCCGCAAACAAAGTGAAAATGACGGGAGAGCTCACGGCCACCGGAGGAGGACGGCATTACTTAGCGATCGTGCGCTTTTTCCCGGGAACGATCCACGTTCATAAAGGAGACACGGTTGAGTGGATCAACACAGACCCGACGGAGCCCCATACCGTGACATTCGGGACGGAACTCTGCGGCGGGAACTGCCCCACGGTTCCCTTCAATGTATCCATGGATGCCGATGGCGCACTGAACGGGACGATCACATCAACCACCGACAGTCTGACATCTGGGTTTCTGCAAGCGGCCCCTGAAGACGCCGTGGGACGGGACCAATCCCCTCCCGGCACGACGAGCATCCGGATCACCTTTCCCCATGAGGGCACCTTCAACTACTTCTGCGCCTTACACGACGTCGACGGAATGGTTGGGGAGGTGGTCGTCGAAGGTCGGAGAGACGGTGACGACGACCGAGACGATCACTAGGGCGACGCCCGCGTAACGAGCTAGCCGATGAATCAGGCATCTTTCCGCGGGTTCCTGCTGTGCGCGGCGGCTCTGCTAGGGACTGTGCAATTCGTTTCGGCTCGGGGGGCGCAGGCAAGCGCTGAACCGAAACGCGTCACGCACCTAGACGCAACGTATCGGGGAGGACTGGTCTCCCCGCCGCTCGCGAAACCGATGTTCACGCTTACCGATACTTCGAGCGAGCCGTTCGATTTGTGGGCGAAGACACAGGGCTCGGTCACGCTGCTTTTTTTCGGGTACACGCATTGCCCGGACATGTGCCCGCTACAGATGTACATCATCGCGGACGCGCTGCGGAAACTTCCTCCGGCGACGGCCAGCCAGTTCAAGGTGGTTTTCGTAACCACCGATCCGGCGCGGGATACGCCGCACGTTTTGCGGACATATCTCAACCGTTTTGACAAACGCTTCATCGGGTTGACCGGGAGCGAGCAGGCCATTGAAGCCGCGCAGATTGCCGCCAAACTTACTCCCGCGAAGAAAGGAATCCGGCGGCCGGATGGCAACTATGAAGTAGGGCACGCGGCATTTGTCCTGGCGTATACCAAAGACAATCTGGCGCACGTGATCTATCCAGTGGGACTAAAACCGGAAGATTGGGACCACGATCTGCCATTGCTCGCCTCAGAGACGTGGACCGCGCATTGAGTTGCAGCGTTCGTTGCCACTGATTCGATCTGCCAGGGAAGGCAGCTAGATACTCTTTGGTCGCTGGTCTTTTCGGCCGGGTAAGATTTGAACGGTTATTGCCGCCTTCGTTCAGGACAAGACCGCCCTTGAGCGTGGCGGAGTGCCTATTGTGGACCTTACCGTCGCTATCAATTGAAAGCCACCAGTCCGCCAGCTGGCGCATTCGGGGTGGGAGCTGAGCCGCGACGCGGTTCGGCGGTTTCGGTGGATGAATCACTACCCGCACCATGGACGCAACGCGGCTTTCAACCTGTCGCGATTTCGTTATCAGCCGGCAATGTTCCTACCGCTGGTGGCGCCGCTATGACCCGCACAAGCTGACTACACTGGAGGCGCGCTCGCATCGTCCGCACCGGCTCTGCCGATCCTCCTCTTCGGCCCTGATTACTGGTTCGAATCTCCGTTCTCACCAAACGAAGGTTTGCTGATGGTGCTTATATAGTGGAGCATCTCCGAGGGTACGCAGATCTGTTCTTCCTCTTCCTGATCGGGAATCCACCTGTATTCGTTCTTCGTGAGCGCAAAAGACCTCCTGTAGACGGCGGGATCGTCCACAGTGACGACGTCGAGGGACTTTCGGAGCGATAGTTTAAGGCTCTGAAAAAATGAAAGTCAATCAGGTGACATACCACCCGCCAGCCAAGTCGTTCTGCTACAGAAAGTAAACCCAGATTTGATTAGGCGGGAAACTCTAGAGAGCTACGTGATTTTCGCGTGCGCGCCAGAGCTGTAATTTCAAAATCGGCTTGCGGATCTCCTGAGTAAAGTTGGTACTTTCTGGGTACCGAATAGGTACTAAATTTAGTACGAGCTGAGTACTTACCTGGTACGTCGGTTGGTACTGCCGCGTGGTCCTTTTTTGAACCTTTTTGGGTCCTTCCGCTCACGTTCGACCTCCATTATCGTGCCCTTGGCAGATGCCTTCTGTGGCTCGAGCAATTCGCATAGCCGTGGCCAACCAGCCCCGAATGATGCGGGAGCTGATCGCTATGAGCTTAGCTACTGAAGAAGGTCTCGAGGTGGTTGCTGACATAGTTGATGAGACCGAAATCTCTCGAGTCGTTGAAGAGGCTGCGCCAGATTTCTTGATTGTTTCGCTGGAGTCTCGACGGTTTGGTCCGGCGGCGCGAGAGGAAATATTGCAGAGGCACCCTGAAGTGCAAATTATGGCGCTAGCCACTGACGGTAATTCCTTCACTCTTTTTTCAGCCTCAGATGGGATCCGTTCGGTGGTCTATAAGGAGCCCGAAGCAGAGATTATGGATGTGATGCGAAGGAATTCTCGGATAAGGGAAGGTGGGTAGTGGGGGCTCGACGGATTATTCTGCTCACTAAGGAGCGCAGCGTTAGAAAGATTGTAATTGCGATCTGTCTTTGCGCATTGCTTTCCTTCCTGGTTACAGGTGCCCTCGCCCAGCAGCCTACCGGGAACCAGACCATTTCCAATTCAGAGCTTGCGAACGACAATCTGGACAAAGTCGCCGCTTCAGAATCACAGATCACCGCCGTATTGAATGCCAATCCCGGGCTTTTCGTGGAAATGAAGCGCTGGGTGGCGAAAGATGCTGCCGACCGCGGACAGGTCGTGAAGGATTCGGATCTAACCGATGCGGCCATCCTCTTACGCCTAGCGAAGCGATGTCCGCTTCCGATCCGCGGCAACGCGGCTATTGCAAAATTATGGATATCTGCTGCCCAAGGCGAATCCCGACTCTGAAATTGGCCGAGAGCAAGCCGCTCTCGAACAGGAGCGGATTCGGGAACTCGTAGCCACGCAGCAGGCTCAAGCGCAACAAACCCAACAAAACCAATTAGCCAAATGCGCTGGTTCGGCCCCTCTCGGAGATGCCAGCTGTCAAGGTAAACCGAAGCCGGCGCAAAACACTGTTGTACAAACTGGAACTTCAAACCCCGGCGAATTGCCACGGGACAGGGATTTCGGTCAACTTTTGACGAACCCTGTCCCACAAACTCCCTCGGGTAACGGTGCGCTTTTAAAGACCAGCGCTAGCCCCGCCGATATCAGCGGCGGTATTCCGGGCACGACCGACAACGAACTGACGCTCATGCCGATCTCGTACGACCGCATGGCTGTGCCGGACCCAGATCCTCCACCGCAGCCTTCTCCGGCTACGCCGGCTCCCGCGAGCGTGAAATCGACCTCTACTGCTGCCGGAGGAGAGCCGCTCCTCGACATGAACACGTCGGCGATTAACAGCCATTGGTCTCCCTATTCGGATATTCCGTCCGTCTACGACATCTTCGCTCATTCGGCAACTGCTACAAATTCCATAGAACGCTTCGGCGAGGCGGTCTTTCAAAATCCGACTTCAGCTTCAGGGACCATTCCCATTGATTTTCCGGCATCGCCGGATTACGTCGTAGGCCCCGGCGATGGCCTCACTATCGACCTCTGGGGTGGTGTTTCGCAAAGGCTCGTCCGCACGGTCGATCACGAAGGACGTATCGCGCTTCCAGAAATCGGGCCCATGCTCGTAAACGGACAGACGCTCGGCGATGTGCAGCAGGCGGTGCAGCGGTTGCTGCGCACCCAGTTCCGCGATGTTTCGGCGGACGTATCGCTGTCCCGGTTACGCACGGTGCGCGTATACGTCGTAGGCGACGTCAATCACCCTGGTCCTTATGACGTGAGTTCGCTTTCTACTCCACTTAACGCCTTGCTCGCGGCGGGCGGGCCGACATCGGATGGGTCGTTGCGGATCGTGAAGCACTACCGTGGCGACACGCTCGTACAGCAGGTGGATTTGTATGATCTTCTGCTGCGCGGTGTGCGCACCGATATCAAACGACTCGAGCCGGGAGACACCTTGATCGTCCCCCCCGTCGGTGGGCTGGTTCAGATGGACGGCATGGTGCGCCGCCCGGCGATCTATGAGCTTCGCGGTCAAACAAACCTTGCGCAGGCAATCGATATGGCCGGAGGGATTCTACCCACGGCCGCGCTCAGCCACATCGAGGTCCAGCGGCTCGATGCTCATGAAAAGCGCACGATGCTGAGCTTAGACGTCTCGGGTACGAGCGATCCGAACGAGATCCAGGCGAAACTTGCGGCTTTTGAGGTTCAGGACCGCGATGAGATTCATATCTTCCCCATCGCCACGTTCAATCAGGATGCGGTGTATTTGCAGGGCCACGTGCTGCGGGCGGGACGATACGCCTATAAGCCGGACATGAAGCTCACGGACTTGATTACCTCTTTTAGCGACTTGATGCCGGAGCCGTCCACGAAATATGCCGAGATCATTCACTTGAATCCGCCCGATTACCACCCCACGGTGGAAAGCTTCGACCTTGCTGCCGCGCTTTCTAACCCCGCGGCGGCTCCTGCGCTCAAGCCTCTCGATACGGTACGCATCTTCAGCCGGTTTGATTTTGAGGATGCCCCGGTTGTTTCTGTGAGCGGCGCCGTTCGTCGTCCGGGGACATTCCAGACATCGGGGCAGGTTCACTTCCGAGATGCCATTGAGCTGGCGGGCGGTGTGACTCCGGATGCGGCCATGGATTCGGCCCAGGTCATCCGCATCCTGCCGGACAGTTCCTTAAAGATGATGAGCGTCTCTCTTAAGGAAGCGCTCGCAGAAGAATCGCGGCGGCAATATCCTGCTAGAGCCGAGAGATCGCATCCTGATCCAGCAGAATTCCTTCCATGTAGATACGCCAACGGTCCTGATCGCCGGTGAAGTTGTAAATCCTGGGCGATATCCACTGATCGGGAGTTTACGGGTCGCGGACTTGGTTCGCCTTGCTGGCGGGTTCAAGCGCAGCGCCTATACCGATAGTGCGGACCTGACCCGTTTCAATCCAACGGCTGGCGAAAACAAGCTAGGTGAGCATTTCGAAGTCGATCTGGCTTCGGCACTGGCGAATGACACCGATAAGAATGTTCCGCTTCGCGACGGTGATGTCCTCACGATTCGCCAGCTCTCCGGCTGGAACGATATCGGCGCGGCGGTAAATCTTGAAGGTGAAGTTGAACACCCCGGGAACTACGGGATCAAGCCAGGTGAACGTCTCAGCTCGGTCCTGAAACGAGCGGGAGGCTTCGCGCCTGAAGCTTACGTTTACGGCGCAGTCTTTACACGCCCAGAAGTGCTGGCAATGGAGCAGAAGTCTCGCGACGACCTGGTTCAGAGGATCCGAGGCGAGGAAGCAGAGCTGGCGCCGATGCCTAATGACGATGGCGACAAAAAAATGGCCAAACAGAATGGGACGCAGCAGCTTGAGACCATGCTCACCCGCCTGCAATCGACCCCGCCTAGTGGGCGAATGGTGATTCGCATCTCTCCGAATTTGAAGCAGTGGGAGGGAACTCCCAATGATGTCGTGCTCCGCAGTGGGGATACGCTTGTAATTCCGAAGGCGCCAAACTTCGTTCTTGGTTTCTGGTGCGGTTTACGACGAGACGGCGGTCACTTATAGGCCGGGTAGAAGCGCGAATTGGTATCTCTCCCAAGCTGGTGGGCCCACCCAGCTTGCGGATAAGAAATCCATTTTTGTAGTTCGTGCGGACGGATCGATTGTGGGCGGAGGCAGTTCCGATGGGTTGTTCACGGGCAGTCCGTTAGGTGCGGCTCTGCGGCCGGGCGATATGGTCGTGGTTCCGGAGAAGGCCACTGGGCAGAACCAGAAGTGGAAGACGCTTATGGCAACGGCCGACAACGGTTTCGTCAGTGGCTACATCGGCCATACTCGCGGCCAAATTCTGAGGAACGAATTGCGGCCAGTGCGTAGGTTTGGCACAAAGGTTTTCTTCAGTTTGATCATTCTCGCAATGCTAGGAACGACTCTGCGGGCACAAAACTCAGCTGGGGGGCAACAGCTCTTGCCCGATGAAACAGACACGAAGCAACTGAACAACGCCGACAACTTTACCGAAAGTCGGGTCGGCTTTTCGTTGCTGAAGAATATCGCTCTAGATCAGACGACGATCTGGACGAGCCCGTTTCACCTGCGTTGGGCCGACGGCACTTGGCTCTTTCCTTTTGTCGCTGTAACCACGTTCTCGATCGCCACGGATCGATCTTTCGTTCACTCGCTGTCCAGTGATCCCCAGAAATTGAGCCAGTATCGCAGCTTTTCGAATTATGGCTTGGGAGCACTGGTCGGGCTTGGCGCTGGCTCCTACGTGTGGAGCTACATCTCGCACGACGAGCACCAAAGAGAGACCGGGATACTTGCGGGTGAGGCTGTCATAGACAGCCTGCTCACAACGCAACCTCTCAAGTACTCATTTGGCCGGGAGCGACCCACTAGCGATCAGGGGCGGCTGGACTTCTTCAAGGGCGGCGATTCATTCCCTTCGGATCATGCCGCAATGGCTTGGTCTGCTGCGACCGTGATCGCCCACGAATATCCCGGCTTCGTCACCAAGACGTTAGCTTACGGACTCGCCACAGCTGTGAGTGCATCGGTTGTACTGGGCAAGGACCATTCGCCTTCCGATGCCCTCGTCGGTAGCGCACTCGGCTGGCTGGTCGGCAGAGAGATCTATCGACTGCACCATGACCCTGATCTTGGCGGAGATACGGTCAACAATCTTCCAGGAAAGGAAGTCTTTGAAAGCGAACGCGATCGGCACGATATGGGATCTGCGTTTGTGCCGCTCGATAGCTGGGTCTACCCGGCTTTCGAACGGCTCGCGGCGCTCGGCTTGGTGAATAGCGCAATCATGGGGCTGAAGCCGTGGACAAGAATGGAATGCGCTCGCCTCGCTGAAGAAGCGACCGAGTCACTACAAACGGCCAATGCGCCGAATCAACAGGCTGCGAGTCTTACCACAAGACTGCAGCAGGAATTTGCTTATGAGACAAGCCTGCTTAGCGGGGGCCACAACTTAACCGCTAATCTCGATTCGCTTTACGTCAGGACAGTCTCGATTAGCGGACCGGCGCTGACAAATGGCGATCACTTCGGGCAAACCGTTGCGTATGACTTCGGCCGGCCCTACGAACGCGGAACCAATGGCCAAGCCGGTGGATCGTTCGAAGCTGCCGCAGGCCCACTGGTCATCTATGTGCGGGCAGAGTATCAGCATGCGCCCGCGACGCCAGCGTATTCGGATACGTGTTCGCGATGTGATCGGTCAGGCTGACGGCGTACCCGTGTCCGAGGTGCCATCGGGGGCGTCTGCAACGCTAAATCGGCCGGAGCTACTCGATGCATATGCCGCTGTAAACATTCACAACTGGCAGCTTGAGGTCGGCAACCAGAGCCTTGATTGGTCTCCAGCAAACGATTCAATGATGTGGAGCGATAACGCCCAGCCTGTAACCATGGTCCGGCTCGTGAATCCCGAACCATTCTTCCTGCCAGGAGTTCTCCGGCATATCGGTCCTGTACGAATCGATCAGCTTTTCGGCCGGCTCGAAGGGCATCCGTACGTCCAAAATCCATTCGTTTACGGGCAAAAGATCAGCGTCAAGCCCTTCCCGTTCCTGGAACTCGGCTTTGGACGACGAACTACCATTGGCGGTACAGGCAGCGATAGCCCGATCACTTCGGAAAACTTGGGCCTTAGTTTCTTTGGCATCGTCAGGCCGTCGATCAATCACATCCCAGGCGGCAGTGACTCGGAGATGGATTGGACGTTTTATGTTCCCAAAGTTCGCCATTACATCGTTCTCTATGGAGATGCCTACGCAGAAGACGACATCCTGCCAATCGAGAACCCACCAAGGAACCCTTGGCATCCTGGCATTTACATTACGCGTATCCCTGGGATCCCCAACCTCGATTTTCATCTGGAAGGGGTATCGACTGAATCCCCTTGCGCCCAGATAGGTCCGGGAAATCATGGCTGCGGCGGGAATTTCGGCCGTTATACCTACTATAAGTTTGACTACCCCGATCTGGACCAAAGTTACGGCTACTTGACCGGCAACACCGTCGGACGGGATGGCCGTTCCATACAGGCCTGGCTTACATATTGGCTTTCACCGCGTAACACGCTGCAGTTTGTCTACAGACACAACTCTGTAGCGTCCGATTTCATTCCAGGCGGAGGCGCTTGGCAAGACTACGCCTTGCGGAACGAGACGTACCTACGTAACGGTTTTTACGTGAAAAGCGAACTGCAGTACGAAAACATCTCTCGTTTTCCGGTTCTGTTCGGCGGTCCGCAACGAAACATAGCGGCTACCTTAGAAGTCGGATTTTATCCCCATTCTGTCAGGCGGAAGAGTAACCCGTAGGAGCATTGGAAAGATTAGTTGATGGAAGACGAGAAGACCAAATCGCAGGTACCAGCAGACACCGAAGATGTAGGCTCGCAAGACCGAGTCGCTGCTCGGGAAAAATGGATATCAACCCTGCGTCTTCTCTGGAACCGCCGTCCCTACCTTGTGCGCTCCGCCATTGTGGGGCTGGCGGTCTCAGCCCTGCTCGCGTTTGCCATTCCGAAGCGCTACACGACCAGCACAAAGCTTATGCCACCTGATCCGCAATCTACCTCAAGCATGATGATGCTGGCAGGGATGGCTGAAAAAGCGGGCAACGGATTGGGATCGATGGCGGGTGATCTGCTCGGGCTGAAGAGCTCAGGTGCTCTCTTTGTCGGTATGCTGCAAAGCCAGACCATCGAGGACCGCCTTGTGCAGCAATTTGATTTGAAAAAGGTATACCGGTCGAAACTGTTGGATGACGCACGCAAAGAGCTGGCCCACAACACTGCCATTCAGGAGGATCGAAAGAGCGGCATTATCACCATAACCGTGACGGACCACAGTGCCGAGAGGGCTGCCGCGATCGCAAACTCCTACGTGAACGAATTGAATGCAATGGTCGCTCAGCTATCGACGTCTTCCGCTCACCGCGAACGCGTGTTCCTAGAAGATCGCCTTCAATCGGTAAAAAGAGACCTTGACGACGCAGAGACACAATTGGCGCAATTCTCCAGCAAAAACAACACGATTGATATCGAGCAGCAAGAGAAGGCGATGTTGGAAGCAACTTCGACACTTGCCGGCCAGTTGATCGCTGCGCAATCGGAACTCGAAGGCCTTCGGCAGATCTATACCGACGACAATGCGCGAGTGCGTTCCTTGAATGCGCGAGTCGGTGAGCTCCGCAAGGAGTTAGACAAGTTGAGTGGTCAGCCAGGCGCCGGCCAGACAGGAAACACGTGGAGCCCGGCCCTCACTGAGGCCGAACCAACTCGTGTATCCGCGAACATGCCCTACCCATCGACTCGGAACTTGCCGTTACTCGGCGTCAAATATGCCGACTATTATCGGCACACAAAGATTCAGGAGACGGTCTACGAATTGCTGACCGAGCAGAACGAACTCGCCAAAGTCGAAGAAGCGAAAGAAACGCCCAGCGTCAGAGTGCTCGACCCCGCCCAAACACCGGAAAGGAAATCTTACCCGCCGCGGCTGATCATCCTTTGTTTTGGAACATTGATTGCCGTGATCTTCGCTGTGTTCCGAGTGATCGGCACGACGCGCTGGCAACAGATGGGCCCGGAAGATGAACGTAAAATTTTCGCGCAGGAAGTCTTCGCGACCGTGAAAACGGAGATGCGCTGGCTGCCACAGACGGCAACAAGCCTGCGCTCGAAGACGCTGGGGATTTTTGGCCGATTGCGCCACCCGGCCGAGGGTGGGGCAGATTAGCAGTAGGTAACTCGTAACGTATTATATTAACAGCACTTATGGGTCAGTCGGCCTGTAAGTGACGATGGCGGAGCCATTCACGCGGACAACATGGAATCAGCCGCACCACACCTAAGCGCAATGCAGCCGAGCTCCGCAGTGCAGTGTGACGAATTCGCGCCACAATGGTTCGCCGCTTACACGCTTCCCAACCATGAAAAATGCGTGGCTCGCCAATTCAGTGAGCGATCGATTCCTCATAACTTGCCGCTCTATCGGAGTGTGCGCCGATGGAAAGATCGCAAGATGCTGCTCGATCTGCCGCTTTTTCCGGGTTACGTCTTTGTGCAGATTTCTCTGCTCGACCGAGTGAAGGTCGTTCAAGTTCCCAGCCTGGTCCGCTTGGTGGGTTTTGGCGGAAAGCCCGCGGCTTTGCCCAAAGACGACCTAGCGGCAATTCAAATCTGCCTCAGCCAGAAGCTCCGGATCGAGCCACATCCTGTCCTGCAGACCGGCCAGCGCGTGCGCATCATGCGCGGTGCGCTGGCGGGAATCGAAGGCATCCTCGTGCGAAGGAAAGGAATCGCCCGGCTTGTTCTCTCCGTGGACTTGATCATGCAGGCCGTCGCCATCGAAGTCGATGCAGGTGAAGTCGAGCCCGTTCGATCACTTACCGCGAACACGCTCTCTGCAATTCGTTCCGCGGCGCAAGACCAGGTTATTCCCATCGCTTCATCGTGAACTAGCCGCTTTTCAATCACTGACCGGAACGGCTTCTTAGCATTGCGTGGAGAAAACAGCTTTGAAGGAATTCGGAGTTCACAATGAATCGGCGAAAATCGCAGAAGAGACCCAGCTTGGCTTTCGCCTGAAGAAGTCGTGGCGGCAGTTTCACCGGGTAAGCCCTTCCGGCAGCCATGTTGCGATCTCCGCGGCCACGAACGTTGGTATCGCGGCATTGGGGCTTCTCAGCGGTCCGCTGGCAGCGCGTTTGCTTGGCCCGGCGGGACGCGGCGAGCTCGCCGCCATCCAAAATCTATTTTGGTTGGCGGCAATCCTGGCGATGCTTGGGTTGCCCGAGGCGGCTCTTTATTTTACAGCGCGCCAGCCCGGAGAAGCTGGCAGAGTTCTGGCCACGGGCATCGCTCTTCCCGTTCTCACCATGCCCGTCTGTTTTGCCGTGATGTATCCGCTTGTGCCCCGCATGCTGGCGGCGCAGCCCTTGGCGGTGAGGCACGCAGCCCGATGGATTTTGCTGGCTGTTCCCTTATATGCGGTGGTCGTGGTGGGAACGAATACGGTACGCGGCGCGAACAAGTTAATTCACTGGAATCTACTGAGGGTTTTGCCTGGAGCGGGATGGCTCGTCTTTTTGGCCGGTGCGTGGATCTGGGGGCTGAACGATCCGGTGCGTATCGCTTTCGGTTACATCGTCGTCCTGGCCTCCATAGTGGCCCCGACGTTGTGGATCGCCGGCAGGCTCGTTCCCTGGTCATGGTCCCCTTCGGCGAAGCTGGCCACGCCGATGCTCAGATACGGCCTTCCTCTGGCTGGTGCGGCTATTCCGCAGACGCTCAATCTTCGCTTGGACCAGATTTTGATTGGGGCTTTTCTGCCGTCTTATCAGCTGGGGCTTTACGTCGCGGCGGTCGCCTGGAGCACGGCTGTGTTTCTGATGCCAAACGCGATCGGCAATGTGCTGTTTCCGAAAATTGCCTCCGCCACGGCGTCTTCGGCCGACCGGGTCCAAATGCTGGCTCAGGGAGCGCGTATCGGCATTCTGACCAGCGGCACGATCGGAATTGTTCTCCTTGTTCTTACTCCCTACGCGATTCCGCTGCTTTTTGGGAGGGCTTTTGCCGCCGCGGTGCCCGTCGCATACGTCTTGATCGTCGCTGCCGTAATTTGCGCCCTGAACATTATTTTCGAAGAAAGTTTGCGGGGCTTGGGCGATACGCACGGAGTCTTCTGGGGAGAAACCGTCGGCGTGGGCATGACGGTTGTGGCATTGGCGCTGCTGCTGCGCCGCTTCGGCATCGTCGGCGCCGGCCTCGCTTCCATCTTGGGCTATGCCACCACGTGCGCGGTTCTTATGGCCAGAATCTGCGGGTCCGCGGGCTTCTCGCTGGCTAGCCTCTTGCCGCGTCGCGCCGACCTGCGCTTCCTTGCCTTAAGACTGCAAGGCTGGTGGCTTATCGCCAGCCAAGAGACCGATTGAGCCTGGCGCCCAAGGATTTGCCTGAAAACCTCGTGATCAGAAAAATCCTAGTTATCTCGACTTCCGCGCCGCCCGCTATCAGCGGAACTCCGCTGATGATTTACAACGTGTTGCGCTATTTTCCCGAAGACTCCTTCGTCATTCTGACTAGCCATGTCGGTCTTGACCGCAAGATGATCGAAGATGGCCGGCGATTACCGGCAAAGTACTTCTTTTTCGACACGCCGAGACCGGCAAGTGCGCCGGAAAGAGAAGGCTCATTTTTTTGGAGATGCAAAAGGTTCATCAAGCGCTTCAAAGGGCTGCGGCTGCTCTTTCACTTTCTGTCGCTCTTCTATTTGCCTTTCAATATCGTCCGGCGCGGGAAAAAGATCGTTAAAGAGGAGAAGATCGAGCTTCTGCTTGGCTATTCCGATCACGGCCCGGCACTCATCTCCACCTATCTTTTGCACAAATTAACTAAGAAGCCGTTTTGCCTGCATTTTTATGATCTGTACTACGGGAATAATTTTCCATGGTTTTTCACCCTAGCGGCAAGGTTCGTCGAGCCCAGGCTTTTTAGGTCTGCGGAGCGAATTTCGGCGATGTCGGAAGCCTTGGCCGAGCACTATCAGACGAAATATGGCCGCGAAGTTACGGTGCTCCACAACGCGATTCCACTGGATTCTTCGGCTCGCCCCGGGCCGGTGCCCGTCCATCCGGAGCCCTATAGGATCGCCTACACGGGAACCATTGTTTGGGCCCAGGCTCAAGCGATTCGAAACTTAGTGCAAGCCATCCAGTCGCTTCCGTCGCCCGAGGTCGTGTTGCATCTCTACACGCCGCACGAAAAGCGGTTTTTGGAGTCGCAGGGAATCTTCGAGAGCGATCGGGTGGTCTTTGCCAGGGGTTTGCCGCACGAGATGCCTGCAATTCAGGCAGCTGCCGATATTCTTTTTGTGGGGCTGTCGTTTGACACTCTCTATCCGCTCTTGATTAATACTTCGAGCCCCGGCAAGACTTGCGAATATCTGGTTTCCGGCCGGCCTATTCTTGTCCATGCCCCCAAGGCGTCTTATATCGCTCGCTACGCGAGGCAACATGCCTTTGCGTGTATCGTGGATGAAAACGACGCCCAAGGCTTGGCGCAAGAGATCGCCCAGTTGATCGTCGACAAGGAAGTTGTGGAACGCATTGTTTCGAATGCGTGGAAGACTGCGCTCGCAAATCACGACGGCCAAAAGATATCGGAGAGCTTACAACAGCTCCTCTTCGGGAAATCCGGCAGTCCAGCTGAGCTTATCGAACTAGGCGGAGTATCCCGATATTCGCGTTACCTCAACCATGAATAAGGGGCGAGAGGGAAATTCGGAGATGCCGCAAAAACGATCGGCTTGGACCTTTTGGTTTGTGATCTCGCTGCTATTTTTTGGCGCGCAGCTCTTACTGCCGGTAGAGCGGGGGCTTACGATCACCAGCCTGTTCGGTGCCCCGGTATATTTGCCGATGATCGTCAATTTTGTGGGCGTCGTCCTGATATTCTTGTTCCACCCGGCGCGGATCTTTTCAAAAGCCTCCAAACCGTGGGTGATTGCGAACTTCGTTTTTGCCGTTTTGTGTCTCTGTACATCCCTGATATCAACGAGTTGGCAAACCTCCTTATTCTATTCTTATATGTGGGTGTCGAATTTCGTATTGTGCTTTCTGATTGTCGATCTGCTTGTTGAGAAAATTAAGTTAAAAGGCCTCGTTTTAGCGATCTCCGCCGTGGCTGTTTGCCAGATAGCGGTTGGCATCATGGAAGGCTTTTTTCAAACCCGCCTTCTTATCTACCAGCTCGCGTCTCTTAATTACATGAACTCCATGGGCGCGATAGTCTTGGCTGACAGGGGCAATAGCTGGGACTTGAGAATATTGGGGACGCTTGGCGATCCGATTTTATTCGGAACCGCGTTGATGTTATCGATTCCATTTCTGGCCAGGTTGAACCATAGATTCATTCGTCTTAGTTTGATCTGCGCGGCATCGGTCGTGGCGTTGATGACTCTTTCCCGGACCGTATTTGTGTTTCTTGGCTGCTATCTCGCGGTCTATTTGTGGAATTGTTCCTTGTCAAGGAAGGTCGCCGCGGCGCTTGCGGTTCTGGCTATATTCCTGGTCCTAACGCATGTAGATAATCCTCTGTCTGATAATTGGTCCATGAGATTGGACGACGAGGCGGCGGCCCAGAACGGCGGCGGGGTGGAACTGAGAAAAGAAATGACCACGGAGGTTATTGCAGATAGCCTTTGGCGCAGTAATTTATGGCAAGCCCTTTGCGGTCACGGGTTCTATTCGACCGCGAACATCGCCAGCCAATATCAAGACGTAAGTACGACCATCGACAATGCCTATGCCACAATTCTGTATGAAAACGGTTTGATCGGGTTGATCCTATATCTAGTCATTTGCTGGCTTCCCTTTCGAAGCATCTCTCGCGCCAGTCCTCGTGACTACCTATTAATTGCTGGATACGGTGCGATTCTGCTGTGCGGTTTTTCATTCGTTTCAAGCATGGTCTTCAGCGTAAATATATTGCTAATGACGATCGTTGTTTCCATGGACGCCGAGGCCTTGAAGGCTCAGGATCGTCCCGTTCATGGGCAAAGTACGGCTTGGCGGCAAGCTAGGCGTTTAGGGTGTTCACCAAGGGACGCCTTCGCGCTCGGCTCGCAGTAAGGCGCTGGCCGGGCGCAGGACCGGCGCTCTTATCGTAAGTTTACGGAACAGCATTGCGCATGCGGTATATCGGAGGCCTTCATGCTAACCGCCGTAGCCTCGACGCTTGAATGTCTGCGCCCGTTTTTCCGTGGCCGCTCCGGCACTCTTCCGCAAAAGCTAAATCTCCTCGTGACCATGCGCCGCAATTTCAGGAACGTTCAGAACTGCACTGCCTTCGGGGAACAGCTGGTCATGCTGGCTGCGCTTCTCAGCCTTCCCCGAGAGGTGCCTGGGGTTGCTGCGGAATGCGGCGCGTACAAAGGCGGCGCAACGGTCAATCTGTCTCTCGCCTGCCGACTTGCGGGCCGGCAACTGTATGTGTTCGATTCCTTCGCGGGATTACCCGAGCCGCGCGCCGAGGATCGCCGCCACACCCTGCCCGTTGCTGGAGAGGCCCACGTCTACAGCAAGGGTTCCTTCGCTTGCTCTTTGGAGCAGGTCAAGTTAACTGTGGAGCGTTACGGCGCCCCGGAAGTTTGCCATTTCGTTCCTGGTTTCTTCGATGCCACTTTGTGCACGTTCCATCACCCTGTCGCCTTCGTATATTGCGAAGCGGACCTACGTGCTTCGGTGGAAACCTGCCTGCGCTACTTGTGGCCGTTGCTCCAGGATGACTGCCCGTTCTTCACGCATGAGGACCCACACCTGGAAATTGCAAGTCTGTTTTATGACGCCGCTTTTTGGAACGGTTCGCCGCCCGGACTGATTGGCGCGGGTTCCGGTCTGGGGCTGTCTCCTAACGGTCACGGATTCTTTGGTAGCGCCATTGGTTATTCGATCAAGAACCCGGCAATATCCCGTGAGTCCCTCGAGGATGCTTAGGTAACCGCCGACCCTAGGCCGGATCTGCGGCCTTATTGCCTCTGCAGCCGATGCCATTGTTCGAATACCAATAACGGGATTTCCACATCGTTCGAACACCCATAAATTAATGGGACGATGCCCTTTGAGATGTTCGGGTAAATGAAAAAGGTCCTCTTTTTTGCTGATTGGTACTTGCCGGGGCGCAATGGCGGCGGGGCCGTTACCGCGCTTGCAAACTTGGTGGAGCTTCTTGGGGACGAGTTCGCGTTCTACGTGTTCACTCGGGACCGTGACTCAACCGATGCGAAGCCTTATGCCGGCGTACCGCTCGATCGTTGGGTTTCAGTTGGGCGCGCCCAGGTGCTCTACACGTCCGATCTTTCTTTCCGCAACATTCGGCGTCGCATGCGAGAACTTTCTCCTAACGTGGTCTACCTAGGGAGCTTCTTTTCGCGACTCACCGTCAAACCGCTCCTCTTGCGCCGGCTAGGATTGCTTCCCGCATCGCCGGTCGTGCTGGCCCCGCGGGGAGAGTTCGGAAGCGGAGCGCTGACTTTGAAACGCCTGCGCAAATGGGTCTACTTCAAAGTGGCGCTACCCATTGGGCTATGCCGGGAGCTGCTTTGGCATGCGACGTCCGAACTGGAAGAGGAGCAGATCCGCCTGCGGATCTTCCGCAACAGCATGGGCACCATCGCCAACGTTCGAGTTGCACACACTGTCCCGAGTCCGCGTCTTTTCGAGCGGAGCACAAGCATCTCGAAGTCAGAGAAGCGGTGTGGAAAATGCCGATTCGTCTTTCTTTCCCGAATCGCCCGCAACAAGAATCTGCGGTTCGCACTAGACCTCCTTGCTTCGACCTCTGGGCAGGTGGACTTCGATATCTACGGTCCAATTGACGACGCCACTTATTGGGCGGAGTGTTCGGCTCGGATACAAACGCTTCCGCCAAACGTAAGAGTTACTTATTTCGGGCCTATAGCCTATGAAGCGGTGCCCAACACATTGGGCGCCTGTGACTTTCTCCTGTTGCCCACCCTCGGCGAGAATTTTGGCTATGTCATCTTCGAAGCTCTCTCGGCCGGTTCCCCCGTCATTATTAGTGACCAGAGTCCCTGGCGGAATCTGCAGGCGGTCGGTGTGGGGTGGGACATATCTTTGAGCCAACGCGACGCCTGGCAATCTGCGGTCCGCAAATGCGTGGAAATGGACGGCGATCGGTATAGCGCCATGTCGGAGCGTGCCCGCTCGTTCATGCATGAATGGGCCGCATCAATCGACTTTCGCGAGGAGCATCGAGCGCTGTTCCAGGAAGCCTTGGGTTGCCGGGAGGACCGGAGCCCGCATCGCGCTTTTGGGCTGCAGGAACGTGATAACGAGATAGGGCGGGCTCGGTCGACAACGTAGTGCAGGTCGAAGCTATAGCTCAGCTTAATCCGGTGCTTATCGGTTGTTCTAACGCTTGTCCCTTTGTTGGAGCATCCCGTGAAAATTCTAATCTTGGGTGGTGACGGATATCTGGGTTGGCCCACGGCGATGTACTTCTCCCGGCGCGGCCACGACGTTGCTGTGCTCGACAATTTTGCAAAACGACGTTGGGAAATGGAGCTCAACGTCGAGCCGCTCATTCCAGTCCGCACGCTGCACGATCGCGTGGACGCGTGGGGCGCGTTAACGGGCAAGCACATTGAGCTATTTGTAGGGGACTTGCGCAATTACGGCGTGGTCGAGGGAGTTCTTGATAGTTTTCAACCAGAAGCCATCGTTCATTACGGCGAGCAACCCTCGGCTCCCTACTCGATGATGGACCACAATCGCGCCATTTTTACCCAAGTGAACAACATTACCGGCACGCTCAACGTGCTCTGGGCGATAAGAAAGGTGGTCCCAGAATGCCATCTAGTGAAGCTCGGAACCATGGGCGAGTACGGAACGCCAAACATCGATATCGAAGAGGGCTTCATTGAAGTCGAGCACAAGGGGCGCCGCGACGTGCTTCCCTTTCCCTGTCAGCCGGGTTCGTTTTATCACCTGTCGAAGGTCCATGACAGCCATAACGTCCGTTTCGCCTGCAAGACTTGGAAGTTGTTAGCGACAGATCTGCACCAGGGCATCGTTTACGGTATCGAGACAGATGAGACCTCGCTCGATGAACGCCTAGAAACTAGTTTTCACTATGACCAGGTTTTCGGAACCGCGCTCAATCGGTTCTGCGTGCAAGCTGTGGCTGGGATTCCGCTTACCGTCTATGGAAAGGGCAACAGAGCCGCGGCTTTTTGAATATCCGCGACACTCTGCAGTGCGTAGAGCTAGCCGTCCTCAATCCGGCTCGTCAGGGAGAATACCGCGTCTTTAATCAATTCACGGAAGTCTTTTCGGTCAATCAACTGGCTGCGCTTGTCGTTGGAGAAGGCCAGAAGTTGGGGCTCAGAGCGGAAGTGACCCATACCCAGAACCCCCGCCAGGAACTCGAAGAGCACCATTACGGCCCTGCCCATGCCAAGCTGCTCGCCTTGGGCTTGCAGCCTCACTTCCTTTCCGACGTGCAGTTGAAGACGATGCTCGCGCGAATTGAAAAAGTTAAGCATCGCATCAAGCGCGAGATCATTCTTCCGCATATCAAGTGGAACGGCAAAACTCAGGAAATTGAAGAACTCAAACTGATGTGGGCGGGTGGCTAGAAACAACAGGGCGGCTCTCGGGATCAGATGGGCGGCTAATCATTCGTGGCGCAGAGTCGGAGAATCGGTGGGAATCGGCAATTTGTGATGTGTAAGGTTTAGGCCTCTTCGCAGCTTTCATTTCTCATTCTCAAAAACATTGCCAAGGAGAAGAAACGATGACCAAAGTCCTCGTTGTAGGCGGAGCTGGCTACGTCGGCGGAGCAGTCACGGAAGCCTTAACTGCGGAGCGGATTCCGTTCTGCGTCTATGACAGCCTCGTTTACGAGCCGCATTACCTGAAGAAAGTTGACTTTGTGCGTGGAGATGCGCGGGATACGGTGAAGCTCAAGCCGCTCCTCGCGCAGAGCAGTCATGTCATTTGGTTGGCGGCGATCGTCGGGGATGGCGCATGCGAGGTGAACCCAGCCCTCACGATCGAACTCAACCAGAAGGCAGTCGAGTGGCTGGCGCAGAACTTCTCGGGAAGAATCATTTTCACTTCGACGTGCTCGGTTTATGGACAGCATGACGCCGAGGTTGATGAGCAATCGCCGCTTAATCCACTTTCACTCTATGCCAAAACGAAGCTCCAGGCCGAACACTTCCTGCAGCACGAGAACAGCCTGATCTTTCGATTGGGCACAGCCTTCGGCGTCTCCGATACGCATACACGGCCCAGAATGGATTTGGCGGTCAATCAGATGACTGCCAGTGCGCTCACGAAGGGTGAACTCTGCGTGTTTGGCGGAAGCCAGTGGCGGCCGCTCATCCACGTGAAAGACATCGCTCAGGCCATCGTCCACAATCTCGAGCGCCCCGTGCGCGGAATCTATAACGTCGCCGCCGGAAATATCCAAATCAAAGAGCTGGCTTCCATCGTCAGCCATATGACTGGCTGCAAGATTCGCTACACCGAGCAGAAGTTCCAGGACCAGCGCGATTACCACGTCAAGACGACCAAGGCCCTGCGTGACGGCATATTCAATCCGAATACGCTCCGCACCGTCGAGGACGGCGTGCGGGAAATCGCTGAACTTGTCGCGCTGGGACGCATCAAGGAGACTGAAAACGATGTCTACTTCAACGTACGTCACGTCGGAAAACTGCAAGCCTGCGGTCAGTTCGCCTGAAGAACCTAATCTCATTCCGGGTGGCTTGGCCGTCGATGACCGCGGCCAGCTCACATTTGCTAATTCATTTTCGTTTGACCGTATCCGCCGGTTCTATATTGTCGAGAATTTCTCTACCGCAACTGTGCGAGCCTTCCACGGTCACCTCAAAGAGGACAAATTTGTCCTGGTAGTGTCGGGCAGTGCGATTGTCGCGGCCGTACATCTGGATGATCACCAGAGACCGAACCAAGACATAAAACCGACGCGATTTGTACTTTCGTCGCGGCAGCCCCGCATCTTGCATATTCCCGCTGGATACGCCAACGGTTTCCGGCCGCTTGAGAGCGGCACTAAGATCATTTTCTTCTCCACGGCGACCTTGGAGGAATCGGCCAAGGACGATTATCGATTTCCTCACGATTACTGGGGAGAGGATATATGGAACGTGGACTTTCGCTGAAAGGATCAAGAAATGAAACGTGTGCTGCTTCTGGGCGCGACCGGAATGTTAGGGAGTGCGGTCTACGGAGTCTTGAAAGACAAGTACGACCTGCTTCTGGCGGTGAGAAATCCCGACAAAGTGAGTTTGCTCGAACGGGTGTATGGCGGAACGAGCAGGCATCCCGTGCTGCCGTTTGACGCCGCCGCAATTTATGAGGACTGCGTCGCCAAACAAGGCTATCCGGGGCCCTACCTCGCGGACTTTCTTCAGCGCGTCGGGAAGGTGGAACACGTAATTAACGCGATTGGAGTAACCATCCCGTTCGCTTTACGCGATCCCTCCGTCACTTTCTTTGTAAACGGCTCCTTACCTCACCTTCTGGCGTCGGCCTTTGGCGAACGACTGATCCACATTACGACCGATTGTGTGTTTAACGGCATCGAGGGTTACCCTTATGACGAATATTCCCCCAAGTCGCCCCCAGATGTCTACGGACACTCCAAGAGCCTGGGGGAGCCTACAGAGTGCCTGACCATTCGCACCTCGATCATTGGGCGCGAACTCGACGGATTCACCGGGCTGCTCGAATGGTTCTTACAACAGGAAGGGAAGACGATAGCCGGTTTTGCCGAACACTATTGGAACGGCATAACCACTAAGCAGTTCGGTCAACTTTGCGATCGCATCATGACTTCGCCGGCCGAATTTCCGCGAAATGGGGTGTATCACGTCTTCTCGACACCGATTTCCAAGTACGAGATGCTCCTGGCATTTCAACGAAAATACCGGGTGCGCTGCAAGATTCAGCCTAAGACTGACAAGAAATTGAACCGTATCTTGACTACGAAGAAGCAGCTCAATGCGATGCTTCGGGTTCCTTCGTTCGAAGAGATGGTCGCCGCACTGTGAGAGTAACCCGAGTGGCAAAGAAACCTTTTACGCTCGTTACGTTTCTCGGTATCCGGCCTGACATCATCCGCACGCACAAGTTGCTGGCGTTGTTCGATGGAGGGCAAGCCGAGAATGGATATCGCCACATCTACGTTCATTCGGGACAGCATTTCGACCATGAACTGGACGGTATCTTCCACCGGCAATTGGGAGTGCGCCCTCCAGATTTGAACCTAGGCATTGGCCGAACGCTGAAAAGGCGCGGCAAAGGTGGGCATGTCCAGCAGTCGGCACTGCTATTCACCAAAACTGGGGAGATGCTCGAGAAGCTACGGCCGGACGCCGTGCTCTTTCTCGGCGACACAAATACCGTGCTGTCGTCGATGATTGTAGCTAAGTATCGCGTGCCACTGCTGCACATCGAAGGCGGCGGCCGAAGTTTTGATTGGCGCATGCCAGAAGAAAAAAATCGAATCGTTATCGATCATCTTTCCGATGTGATCTATTGTTATCTGGAGCGTTACAAGCAGATTCTACTTTCCGAGGGAATTCCCGGATACCGCATCGTAGTCGTTGGAAATATCATCGTCGACGCGCTGGAAAACTTTCTGCCGTTGGCAGAACGCAATTCAATTCTGGAGCGCTTGGGTATCGCGAAAAGAGAATACATCCTTTGTACTTTACATCGCGAAGAGAACATCGAAGATGACGCAGGGCTTAGGTCCAAGCTCCAGGCTCTCCAAGAACTCTCCCGCACGGTTCCGGTAGTATTTCCGATGATGCCACGCGTGCGGGCCAAAGTGAAGTCGTTGGGTCTGCAGAAGCTATTTGAAAAGTCTCGGATAATTTGCACGAAGCCCCTGGGTTTTCTCGAATTCTTGAAGTTGGAGAAAGAGGCACGACTAATCGTGAGCGACAGCGGCACCGTTCAGGAGGAAGCTTTGTTGTTGGGCGTTCCTTGTTTAGTCGTGAGGCTCTCTACCGAGCGCCCCGAGACGATCGCGGCGGGCGCGACTCTGCTGGCCTACGACGATCTCGGTGCCAATGTATCCCGCGCTCTCGGGATGACTGCAGGGTGGGATCGCAAGGTCCTCAACCCCATGGGCGGGAGCCCCAGCGAGCGTATCTACAACGACGTAGTCGCAAAGATTGATTCTGGATTCTTCGCACGCTCGCGGCAGTTCGACATGCTAAAAACCAATCACTTCGCTCGCGAGGCTTACGGCGACATCTTATCTAGTTATGCCGGTTCTGAACAGCGCGTGCGGCGGATTTCCGGGCGGCCGTAATACGACATAACGGATAGACAACCAGAAATGCGCCTTTTGCTAATTGTCGACTGTTACCTGCCAAGTCACAAGTCTAGTGCAAAGCAAATGCATGATCTTGGCGTTGAATTTCTGCGACAGGGCCATGAAGTTACTGTTCTCACTACGACACACGAGGTCGCAGCCAACTTCGAGGTCTCGATAGAGGATGGGCTGGTTGTCGGACGCGTCAGAACGAGGCAAATCAAGGGCGCTTCAAAACCTCTCCGTGCTTTCAATGAGATCCGTCTCTCAGCTTTTGTATGGCGAAGAGCAAGCAGCTTTCTGAAGGCAAATCCGGCGGACCTGATTATTTTCTATTCGCCGACGATTTTTTGGAGCTCGCTGGTGTGCCGCCTGAAGTCGCTGTGGGGCTGTCCAGCATACCTGATCCTGCGGGACATCTTCCCCGAATGGGCAGTGAACGTCGGCATCCTTAGGCGGGGATTGATCTACCGGTTCTTCCGCAAGAAGGAGATCGAGCAATACGACGCTGCCGACGTGATCGCCGTTCAGTCGCGAGGTGATCTGAACTATTTCGAGCGTAATTTCGCTCACCGGCCTTATCGGCTAAAGGTGCTGTACAACTGGGCTACTGTGCAGGAATCGGGCCTGCCACGTACGGAGTATCGAAAGCAGTTAGGGCTTGAGAAAAAGATTGTGTTTTTCTACGGAGGCAATCTCGGTGTTGCCCAGGATGTTACAAATATAGTTCAACTGGCGTCCGGTCTCACCGGGCACCCCCAGATCCATTTCCTGCTTGTCGGCGAAGGCAGCGAAGTCGGACGTTTGCGCAAGATCATCGCCGAAGAGCACCTCCCTAACATTCAACTGCTGCCTCCCGTCGACCAAACTAGATATATTTCCATGGTTTCCGAATTTGACGTCGGACTGATCAGCCTCGATCGGCGGCTCACCAACCATAATATTCCAGGGAAAGTGCTGGGTTATCTGTATTGGGGACTTCCTGTCCTCGCGAGCATCAACCCTGGGAATGATCTCTTCGACCTGCTTGAAAGAAGCCAAGCCGGCTTCTGCTTTGTGAACGGCGAGAATGAAAACCTATGCGTTGCCGCACTGCAGCTCGCTTCTGACTGCCAACTTCGGGCCCGGATGGGCAAGAATGGCCCGCGATTGTTAGAAACGACCTTCTCCGTGGAAGCGGCCGCACGACAAATCCTGCAGCACCTTCCAGGGGGATCGCCACAACTGGAAGAGGCGGAAGTTCTGAGCGCTCATGGATAGATCTACCGGTTTCTAATCGCGCTCGCAGACGTGGATGAAAACACTGTCTGACGTTGGCGTCAAATCGCGTCTTCGAAACGCTCTGCAGTTGACGCAAGTCTCTTGACGTAGCACCAATTTCTAAAGTCCTCGAAGGGACGCTTCACCCAAACGAATCGTACGTAAATCCGCAGGAGGCAGGCAGAGTGACGGCGTACTACGTCTCCATTTTCTTGGGGAGTGTAATCTTCTCGGTAGTTCTGACAGGATTTGTCCGTGATCAGGCTATCCGTCGAGGATGGTTCGATACGCCGGATCAGGGCCGGCACCTGCACCTCAGGCCGGTGCCGCGTATTGGTGGTGTCGCGCTGCTTCTCACCTTTATAGGCGTAACAGGAATTGCTCTCGCCGGCTATAAGTTATGCAATATAGGTCCGGCAGTCTCCCATCATGCGGTTCTCGGAATTATGTTCCCAGCGCTTCTTATATTCTTCATGGGCCTTTATGACGACCAGTTTTCTCTGGGGCCCTACTCGAAATTCGGAATAGAGGTGATCGCGGCAACATGGCTATACGCGGCTGGGCTAGGAATCCGCCAGTTCGATCTCTACTCAACGCACGTTGCCCTGAGGATTTCACTGAGTCTTCCATTGACGATCCTTTGGGTATTGTTGAGTACAAATGCGTTTAACCTAATTGATGGGCTCGATGGGCTGGCAGCTGGATCGGCGCTGTTCACGACTTTTATCATCTTTGTTATTTCCTTATTGAGACAAACTCCTCTCGTATCGCTGCTGGCTGTTGTGTTGGCAGGGGCGATTCTCGGCTTCTTGCGATACAACTTTCATCCCGCGACGATCTTCCTGGGGGACTCAGGGAGCCTTTCGATAGGGTTTCTGCTTAGTGCGCTAGCCCTAGCCGGTTCCCAGAAAGCTACGACCGTCGTCGCGATCGCCATTCCCGTCGTGGCGTTCGGCTTGCCCCTTATCGACGTGAGCCTTTCCGTGATCCGCCGCTTCCTTTGTGGTAGGCCGATCTTTCAAGGAGATGCTGACCACATTCATCACAAATTGATCAAACGAGGCCTTTCCCATCGAGACGCCGTATTGGTTCTGTATGCCGTCGCGGCCGCATTCGGCCTTTTGAGTCTAACCTTGCTGCACGGCGAGACTATGCTGGGCGTCGTCCTAGCTGTCGTAGGATTCGGTGTCTGTTTGGGTGTTCATGAATTGAAGTATCTTGAATTTTTTGAGCTCGTCTCCAAAGGGCATAGAATCCGGCGGAGAAGGCAGACGATCGCTAACGATCTCCGATTGCGGAGAGCAATTGAAGCTTTCGTCAACGGCCCCGCGGAGTTTCCAGAAATTTGCCGCATTCTTCAAGACACTCTCGAACCAGTCGGCTTCTCCGGCGCCGCATTCTTGTTCTCGCAAACCCTACGTATTGATGAATCGATCCTTGTGCCCTTGCGGCCGAATCGAGATGGTAGGCATTGCCATTTCTGGAAGGATGAGGATACATCAGTGGCAGAATGGGAATTGAAGCTGGAATTGACGTGTTCCAACGGGGGTAGGCTCGGCGATTTTTTCATTATCCGCGCAAGGGCGTCGGAGCCATTGTGGTTAGATATCAATCTTCTAAACAGTGAATTCAGGACCGCAGTTTCGAAAGTTGTGAATCGAGCAATGAGACTCACTCCGTCGGCTGCGCGGTTGCCAGAGCGTTCGAACGCTCTTGTATCTGCCGCTCAGGTTTCTGGAATCAGCGGAGCTTCGGCGGATTAACGCTTGGCGATTGAGTGGAACAAAGCTTGAGGAAACTCGTAAGGCGATGCAGCCGGAAGATGTCAACTCGGGGCGTAGGCGAGGTGGAATTTTTAGCTCCTGAAGGAATTGTTGGAGCGCAACTCTCTTGCTTAGGAGCCCTGCCCCTCTCGACCACTCTCCCACCAATCAGAACTAGTGCAGTTGCTGGCACGGCTGCGGGGCATAACACGGTTGTGTCGCCGTTTTCTGTAGCCGCGCGATACTGTTTCTAGAGACGGGAGGTGTCGCACCCACTGCGGTGCTGCTGACCTACGTAAACCTACGGAATCGACCAGCTGCCCATGATCTGCCAGGCGCTGCTCTGCCCCCCATTGTCATTCGCCTTCATAAAGGTGGTTTGCGTGCCTGCGAACGAAGAGGTGAAAGTGACGGCCAAGTTCATGGTCAGGTTGTTGCCGGATCCGGAGGCCGAGGAACTGCCCACATTCACGCTGCACTGAGTGTTCTGCAAGGTTCCCGCAACTCCCAGCGTCATCGGCCCGAGCCAGGTTGTCCCGGCATCATTAAACAGGTACAGACTGTTTGCAGTCGGGATGTATAGGAAGTAGCAGGCATTGGGAAATCCCCCCGTGGGACTGAAGAGGGCCATGACCTCATTCAGATAGCCGGATCCGTTGGGATCCGAGTACGCGAAGCTGAAGGTCTGAGGACCCAAGCTGCTGCCGCTGCTGGGCGTCGCCGAGACAAGCGAAGGAGGTTGATTGGAGACCGGGGTTACCGACCAACTGCCCATGATCTGCCAGCCGCTGCTCTTTCCCCCATTGTCATTCGCCTTCATAAAGGTGGTTTGCGTGCCTGCGAACGAAGAGGTGAAAGTGACGGCCAAGTTCATGGTCAGGTTGTTGCCGGATCCGGAAGCCGAGGAACTGCCCACATTCACGCTGCACTGGCTGTTCTGCAAGGTTCCCGCAACTCCCAGCGTCATCGGCCCGAGCCAGGTTGTCCCGGCATCATTAAACAGGTACAGACTGTTTGCGGCCGGGATGTATAGGAAGTAGCAGGCATTGGGAAATCCCCCCGTGGGACTGAAGAGGGCCATGACCTCATTCAGATAGCCGGATCCGTTGGGATCCGAGTACACGAAGCTGAAGGTCTGAGGACCCAAGCCGCTGCCGCTGCTGGGCGTCGCCGAGACAAGCGAAGGAGGTTGATTGGAGACCGGGGTTACGGACCAACTGCCCATGATCTGCCAGCCGCTGCTCTGTCCCCCATTGTCATTCGCCTTCATAAAGGTGGTTTGCGTGCCTGCGAACGAAGAGGTGAAGGTGACGGCCAAGTTCATGGTCAGGTTGTTGCCGGATCCGGAAGCCGAGGAACTGCCCACATTCACGCTGCACTGAGCTGTTCTGCAAGGTTCCCGCAGTTCCCAGAGTCATCGGCCCGAGCCAGGTTGTCCCGGCATCATTAAACAGGTACAGACTGTTTGCAGTCGGGATGTATAGGAAGTAGCAGGCATTGGGAAATCCCCCCGTGGGGCTGAAGAGGGCCATGACCTCATTCAGATAGCCGGATCCGTTGGGATCCGAGTACACGAAGCTGAAGGTCTGAGGACCCAAGCCGCTGCCGCTGCTGGGCGTCACTGAGACAAGCGAAGGTGGTTGATTGGAGGCGGGTGTCGTCGCGTTCAGAGAGTTCGAGTTCGTTGAACCTGCAGCGTCCGTAGCTTGGATCAGGTAAGTGTAGGTCGTCAAGGGAGATACCGATTTGTCCTGATAGGCAGTGGCGGTCGCTAAAACCGACGCGATCGCGGTCGACGGCGTGCAGCTTACGCCAGCGCAGCGCAAAACAGAATTCCCTGTGGCATTCGAACCGGCGGGGTTCGTCCAGACCAAATCGACTTCCGCGGAGGAAATCGGAGTAGCGGAAACTAAAATTGGTGCTGGCGGTGCGATGCCCGAGTTCGGCCAGTTGTTCGCTAAATTTGCGGCATTGACGCTACCAATCCCGGTGGCGAAATCCCAGCCCGTCGTCGTGCCATAAGCGGGACTATACGAATTGTCCGTCGTCGAAAGCACGCCCTCCGTACCCGAGGGCAAATAGCAGTTGTAGGTGCCGGTGCAATTGACGTCCATGTCCCCTTGAGTGACGTCATAAAAGATGCAGGTGCTGGCCACGCCATTGCCGTTCGATGAGTTGCAGGCGCTGCTGCTGGTGTTGTATTCGCTGGCGGCAAGTTGATAGTACGCGGGATTGGGATTGCCCTGGCGCTCCCCCACCTTTTGATTTACAAGGGCCTGGATGCCCGCCATGATCGGCGCGCCGAACGAGGTTCCACCCGCGCCGGACCAGTTGCTGGGAGCGCCAGAGCAGGCTGCCCCGCCGTTTGCCGTGTCAGACCAGCAAAAAATGTAGTAGTGGCTCCAAAGTCCGTTCGCGGCAAATAAGGAGACGTCTGGAGTATCCCGCACGCCGTCGTTAGGATTGCCGAAATTGCTGAGCAACGCCTGCCACGAAGGCTTGGGCCAGCCTGCACACGTGCCGCCGACCACGCCTGCTACCGAAGTCGACCCCGTCGCGCACCCGCTGGGGCCGCCACCGCCGGCAGTCGTGGTCAGAAAAAGTACGCCCAGTGTCGTGTCGTTGCAAAAACCATCCGCGCCGTAGGGTATGCCCTCTCCGAAGAGGTCAGTAACCAGCTCGCCGGCGCAAGAGTCGTTCCACGGAATCTCCGGAACGTAGGACAAAGCCGAGCCAAAGTTTGCAGCATTGCTCGAATTCCAGTACAAAGCATTCGTACCGGCGTACGTGTCGCTGAAGTCCGTGCCGCCCACCGCCACGTTATACGGAGTGGAAGCAAATGCGTTGGCGCCAATGCCGTGAGTTGCCGCGGATGCGGGATTATCGCAGGCCGCCGCCCCGCTGTCGCCCGCCGAAACGAAAACGGAAACGCCCTCCGAGACCGCTTGCTGATAGGCCGCGTTGAACGCGCGCGTTAGCCGCGGCCCCGTTTTCTGTTTCGCACTCGCCGTAGCTGATGCTCACCAGCGCCGGCGGCTGGCCGCTTGCGTTGATCAGGTTTTGCAGCGCAATTAGCCCGCCAAACGTCGTGGTGGTATCCGCGCACGAGGCCAACTGAATCGCTGCGCTTGGCGCGGCCGCGCTGGCCCATTCCGCATCGAGGATCGCCTCGCCGTCGTTATTGGCCACGACGCCGGGGTTCGTGCAGTTGTTTGGCCCGCTCAGAGGCGCCGGATGGCTGGTCGTAAACGATCCCGACGTGTAGCTGGAGAGCCCAAATTTGGTGCGGAAGGTGTTCCAGTCCGTGGTCTTGAAGACGTTTGTGTCTTCGATGACCGCGATCGTCTGCCCCTGGCCCGAGTAGCCCGCCTTGAAGAGAGGATTCAAGTTGTAGATGGTCGCCAGGTCCGCGGGCACTACTGCATAAGTAGGGCCGTTCACCGGGGAGTTAAAGGTGTAATTGGGGCGCATTTCGTGCTGAGCGCGCGGTTTGAAGTCGTGCAGGGATACGATGCCTGCGATTGCCGGCGCCAGCGCGGCGGGAATCTGCGGGTCGCGCATGTTCGCGATATGACTCTCGCCGCGCACTTCGAGGTTATGGATCTCCGTATGGAACGCGGTCCGCACCTGGCCTGCCGTTCCTGAAAAATCGATCACCATCCGGTTCGGGTACACCAGATTTACGCTGAACCCGTGCGACTGGAGCCACCGCGTGATCGTGTCGAGGTCTTGCTGCGCTACGCCAAACTGCTGGCCGAACTGCTCTGCCGTGAGCCATTTGTGGAAGTTAGCAGACGTGGGATCTTGCACCTCATCGAGGAATTGCTGCAGCGCAGCCTCTTGCTCGGGAGGGCGACGCAACTGAAGCAGCAAGTGCTCGATCGCAAATCCGTCTGCAACTGCGCCGCGATCGTTCTGCGGGGTCGCTTCCGGGCGAACGTTGCCAGGGAGTGCGACCAAATTGCTTTCATCGACGGCCTGTGTGATGAGGGGACCGCTCGGCGCGGTAGCGATCGTTTGCGCCTGGGCGAGCTGGAAGCTCAATACAAACGCCAGGACGCCAAAGAGCCACGATGCAACTCCTAGGGTTCGGAGCATGGGCTTCCTTTCGCGGAGACAAGACCAGACACTTGAAGAGGCGATTCGCCTCCATTTGGCAAAGAGTGGTCGCGCTAATCCGTTTTTCGAATTCAAATCCGTGTCCCCGGGCTGAGACCTTCGAATTAGGGACGCGTTTCAGTTACGTCCGATCGAAAAAGAGAGATTTCGCTATCGTGCAAGTCTACCTGTAAAGGGGAGCACATCGGAACGTACCAACGGACAGTTTTAGGTCAGGCATGTCTGAGCTGGACCATGTTTGTGACGAAGTTGCACTGGGTGGGGACTCATAGTGGGCTGCCTGTTTTTGCGGAAAGGGTTTCGCATGACTGGTGCCAGTTTTGTAAGATTCGAGTAGCCGATCGTTGGGTAACCCTAGAACTAAACGTGATCGGTTATGGAATGAACCGATGAATCTGTTCGTTATTCTTCTCGGGTTGGCAGGGATGCTCCCGCCCGTCGCTGCAACCGCTCACCAGGCAAACACGCCAGAGAGCTACCAAGCCACCGGAACAGCGGAAGGGCAAAGGAAGCAGAGCGTCGAAGGTGTTTTGGCTACCATAACCCAATCGCGGTCTACCAATACGAGTGGCTATAAGGTTGTGATACGTGATGATGGCAGCGCCACAGCGGAAATCGGTGGCGCTAGCTTGGCGCTTCCTACCGAGCCATCCCGATCCCAACAGTTTCCTCCTGGAGCGATCGATACAAAGACGCTGCGGCGTCTGCTTGCAGAGATTGGGGATGTCAGCAAGATCCCAACGGGAGGCTGCGCGAAATCGGTTGCGGATTCTTGTGAAGTCGATCAGTGTTCCTGAGGGAAGGCGATCAGCGTTCCTGCGGATTCCGATCAGGTGATCGGAGCGCAGCGACGCTGGCGGGATGATTGTGGCGGAAGTGATCGGGATCGTCAAGAACAGAGCTGAGCAGAAGTGGTTCCGGAGCGAAGCGGAGGCTTGCGAGTTTTGTTTCCACCAAGCGGACAGCTCGGTCGTATTCGGTTCAAGCGGGATGGGGTGCAGGGGAAGGGACGGCGTTTGAGTCCCTTCCTCTGCCCCACTCTTGAAGAAGCCGGCGTCAGTCTTGCGAGCTCAGGTTTCGGATTTAGGCTTCCGGTTTCTTGGCGCGGGTTTTGCGCATCGATTCGCCGCGCAGTTCGATGCGGTGGGCATTGTGCACGAGGCGGTCGAGGATGCCGTCGGCGATGGTGGCATCGCCGATCTGTTCGTGCCACTGGGCGACGGGAAGCTGCGAGGTCAGGACCGTCGAGCGCGTTTGATAGCGCTCCTCGCAGATTTCCCAGAAGTCGCGCCGTTCGGTTTCCTGCAACGGTGCCATGGCCCAGTCATCGACCACCAGAACATCGACGCGGCTGAGTCGTGCCAGCAGATTGCGCAGGCTGCCGTCGGCGCGAGCCAGCGCCAGATCGCGGAACAGCGCGGCGGCGCGAGTGTAAAGCACCAGGTGTCCGTCGCGGCAGGCTTTCTGCGCGAGAGCGCAAGCCAGAAAGCTCTTGCCCACGCCGGTTGGTCCGAGGATGAAAATGTTTTCGTGCCGCTGGACCCAGCCCGAGTCGTTGGCCAGAGAACGCATCAGCGTGCGGTCGAGTCCGCGGGAGGCGCGGTAGTCGATGTCCTCGACGCAGGCGTTGCCGCGCAATTTGGCATAACGCAGCCGCCGTTCCAGCGCCAAGTTCTGACGCCAGGTCCACAGCCGGTCCACCATCAGCGAGAGTTTTTCCTCGAAGCTGAGTTGTTGCGCGTTTTCGTCCTGCTCGAAGCTGCGCCAGGTTTCCACCATGGGTTCCAGACGCATGGCCAGGAGTTTTTCGATTGTAGGTTGATGCAACATGGTTGTCGGCCTCCTTTCACTCGAAGTAGGCCGCGCCACGGATGTTGTCGTGGCCGGGCAGCTGGACGTGCCGCAGGAGGATTCAGCGGCTGTTGATCGAGATGCCGCCGCAGGATGGAATCGAGGCTCTTGTAGCTGACCGCGCCGGTGAGCAGAGCCCGTTCGGCGGCGGCTTCCACACGTGTGGCGGGATAGCGTTGTCCCAGGCGGATGATGCCGAGGCAAGAGCGATAACCCATCTCGGGATGCGGGAACGCTTCCAGGATTTTCTCCACCATTTCGGCGGTGTGCGGCACCCACGGTGCGGGCCCACTGCGATCATGCGCGAAGGCGGCCAGTCCAAGTGCGCCCGATGGGAAGCCGGGACGATGCTCGGCGTTGGTCACTGCCGTGTAAGGCTTGTGAGCCGCACGTGGGAAGCCACGCGTTGGCCCTTGTGAAAGATCTCGATGATCGTTGGCGTGGAGCGCACTTCCACGGTTTGCCGCGCCAGCGAATAGGGCACGCTGTAGAAGCTGCGCTCGAACTGGATGTGATAGTCGATGTTCACGGTGGCCTGCGACCACACGGACAGATCGAAGCGTTCAGCAGGCAGCGGCCGCAGCGCCGGCCGCTCGACTTCCAGGAACAAGCTGCGGCGTGAGCCTTCGCGTTTCTTGAAGGGGCGCTGGTTGAGTCTTTTCGAGCAGTTCGCGGATGGCCAGGTTCAGTTCACCGAGCGAAAAGAATTTGCGGTGCCGCAGCGCCGCGATGATCCAGCGCTCGGCGATCTGCACGCCAACTTCGACTTTCGCTTTGTCGCGCGGCTTACCGTGGACGCGCCGGCAACACGCCCACGCCATAGTGCGCGGCCATCTCCTGGTAGGTGGGGTTCAGGTCCGGCTCGTAGCGGCACGGTTTCGCGACTCCGGTTTTCGTGTTGTCAGGCACCACCAGTTCCGGACAGCCGCCCAGGAATTCGAAGGTGCGCACGTGCGCCCCGATCCAGGCAGACCATCTGCTGATTCTCGCTGGCTTCGGCGTAGGTGTAGTTGCTGGCACCGAGCACGGCCACGAACAGCGGGGCTTGGTGAACTTCTCGCCGGTCTGCGGATCGTGGATGGGCATGGTTGCGCCAGCCCAGTCGACGAACAACTTCTCGCCCGGACGATGCTCCTGGCGCAGCACCACATCGCGTTCCCGCTTCCAGCGCTGATAGAGATAGCAGAACCGGCTGTAGTTGTAGCCGTCCGGGATGCGCCGCGCGGTACTCCTCCCACAGCAGTTGCCGGGTGGTGTGCTTGTGTTGCTGCAACTCTTCGTGAATGTGCGCAAAGTCGGGCAGCGGACGGGGCTGTCGGCTCCGGCCTTTGCTGGCCTTCGCCGGGGATCGGCAGGAAACAGCGCCGCTTCCAGTTCTGCCTCCGTCATCTCCGTCGGCAACGGCCAGCTCAACCCTGCCGCCGTGAACCGCTCCAGGTAATCATGCACCGTGCTCTGGCTGACACTGGCGCTGCGGGCAATCTGCCGCTGCCCCAGTTTCAGATCGAAATACAACCGCAGGACTTCACGCGTCTTGCGCATGGACACTCGTTTTCCGGGCACCGTCACCTCCTCGTCGGAGGTCACGTTACCCCTGGTTTGATGTCCAGCGCCGCCAAACTCTTTTCCACAGCCGATTCCTGACCATCTCGATCACCCTTCCTGCAACTGCCGATCACTGATCGGCTTCACACAGGAATGGTGATCGCTTTCGCTCAGGAATACTGATCGGAATCAGCCAGGAATCGTGATCGGAATCACCCGGGAATGCTGATCGGCTTCAGCAGGAATCCGCAATCGGTCTCCTTCGGGACGCGCACGCAGATCACCTATGCGGGCAAGACCAGTGGAGATTTGCAATGCATCCGACAGCAAGCATCGAACATCGATCAGGCGCCACTGCAAGCATCTGAAGCCTTGGGCAGGTTTGTGCAGACAACTTTAGGGCGATTGAAGATTAATGACAGAGGCATCGGATCGAAGCAGTAGAATCGAAGAAGCCAATCAGATTTCCGCCGCCCTTCTTGTGCTGCTGCTCGGCAGACGCTTCAAGCAGTCACGCCCTTCCTGTTTCTGAGAATCCCGAACTGCTGAGCATACTCAACTATCGATAGTGGCTAATTCGGCAGAAGACCAAACACCGTAAAGGCAAGTTGGCCTCCTACATAGACTTTCCCGTTCGCGACCGTCGGAACCGTGAACTTCGTTGCAGGCGCAGCAGCGCCAGACCCACTGTTTGGGCTGCTGTAAAACTGAGTCGAAACATTAGTGGCGTCGTAAGCATCGAGGATGACCGCACCGCCGGATTGATATGCGGTGATATCCGCCACCCACACGATGCCGTTGGTGGTGCCGCTGGCGGAGACAGCCGGAGTCGCGCCGCGGAAGGTAAACGCATTGTTTGAATTCGAACTGGAGACGGTCGAGATCGCTCCATTGGAGATGGGGTATTGTCTGAGTGAGTCGCCGACGATCACAGTGTAGATATTCCCGTTCCAATAGGCCGGCTGGCCGTAAAAGCCAGACTCGTTATCTGTTGTATTGAATCCGACATCCACTTCTCCGATGTCTTGGTTTGCCGCCATGTTGTACTGGCCCAGGTTCGTCTGATCCAGAAGATAGACCACCCCGACCTTGCCAGAAGCGATCATGAGATGCGGATTGGCGGATGATCCGACTGCGTCGGGGAGAATGATGGGACCGGATGATCCTAAGTCAATGTCATTTTCTTGCATGACGTCCTGATCGAACGGAGTGAAGTAATCAAGAACCGTTCCCGTTGGGCTGAGTTTCACCACAGAATCGGAGAAATTAGTAGCGCCGTCAAAGACGCCGTTGGCCGTTTCCACATAAATGTTTCCGCTTGCGTCAACGGCCGGGCCGTTCCCCGAGCCCCAAATGGCGCCCTCGTTATTCCCGCTCGTGGGATCGGTTGAAGACCAGACCCACTGTTGTGCGAGCGTCGCTGCGTTGTAGGCCATCAGCCAGCCTTGCCAGGAGTTGTTATCGCCATGGGAACCAAATCCGATGTACAGCGTTCCATTGCTCAGCAGCAAAGAGGGCCGCTGCAGCTGATACAGAGGGACAAAATTAGGGGCCGTGAGAACCACGGGGCCACCAAATTTCTCCGCTCCCGTGGTGATGTCTAAGGCATGCAGCCGATGGAAGTAACAGGGGCTATCTGTGGAGCATCCCGTCCCGACGGTTTCTTTGGTCTTGGGAACAACATAAATCGTGTTTGTCGAGGGATCGATGACAGGCGTCGAAGTAATGCCGATTTCGGGAATGAGATCGTTAAGTTCGCCCGTATCAGCGGCTGGGACTGTGGTCACTCCGTCTGAAAGAAAGTTTGTCTGCCACAACTGCACGCAGGAGGGGGAGTCCGCATCGAAGGCGTAGACGCTATCGTGCTCGGTCGCTATGAACACAACATTCCGCGTCTGCCCTCCGATACTGAAATTGGCGACATAAAGCGGCGCGGCATACACGTAACCGTCCACTGGGCAGGTAAACAGGGCACCAAACGTGGAAGAGTTCACGGTTGCAGGAGTCAACGCATACTCTTGCAGGTTCTGGCCGGTCCGCGCTGTGTCGTTATGATAGGTAAACATTCCCGGTAAATCCGTGACCGCGATTGTCGCCGAGGCGCTCGCCGAAGAGTCGGAATTGCTTGTAGCGCTGACCGTGTGCACTCCCGGTTGCGTGCCGGGCGTGAACAGACCGGTCGAAGATATGGTGCCAACCGTAGTGTTGCCACCGGTGGCTCCGTCAACCGACCAGCTTACGCCTGTGTTTTGCGAGTCATTGAAGACCGTGGCTGCGAACTGCAGGTTTTGGGAGAGGGTAACCGCTGCGCGCTTCGGAGCGAGGGTGACAGAAACGGACGCCGAAGTCACAGTAAAGTTGACGCCGTTGCTGGGAATGCCGTTCACCGTCACAACCACGTTGCCGGCCGTCGCACCACTAGGTACCGTCGTAGTTATGCTTCCTGAACTCCAAGCCGTCACCGCGGCAGTTGTTCCATTGAATGTGACCGTGCTCGTCGCCTGCGAGGATCCGAAATTCGTCCCGCTGATCGTTACTGCCCCTCCCACTGGTCCCGTGGCTGGCGAGAGGCTGGTGATGCTTGGCGAGGTCCCCGCTCCGCTCCCAGCAGCCTGGAAGGCGACCATCTGCATGACCCATACGCCTCCAGTCACCCGTGCCGTCGCACTGTAGCTTCCCGCCGTGGTTACAATCGCATCTTCCAGAATGTCCCCGTCTGGGCTCGTAATCACCCGGCTCGTATACCCGGTTCCCGGGCCCGTCGTGAGCTGCTGAACCAGATTGGCCCCAACCAACAAGTCGTTCGCATTCCCGGTTGCCGCCGAACCGCTGTTGCTCACTGTGCCGGTCCCCTGCGCGCTGGCCACCACGTCCACCGGATTGGTCGGATCCACTCCGCTGTACTCCACAATGCGAATATCCGGGAAATTTGCCCCTGTGTTGAACACTACGGTCACCGTGTTGCCGCCTGCAGCTGCCGCCACGATGTTCTGGGCGTAGTAAATCGACTGAGTCGCTATACCGCTCCGCACCGTCGGGCCCACCGCCAAGACGTAGCTATTACCTTGCGAGTCCGTTACCGAACTCACCTGTGCGGTCGAATCGCTCCATCCCACCACCGCGACGTTGAGATTGCCGGCTGTCTGCGCTTTTGTGTAAGTCACTGCTACCTGCGTGCTCTTCCCCTGGGGGACTGCGGAGTTGACCTGCACGAAGGAGAAAGGGGAGCCGGATCCGGATCCGGACGCTACCGTCAGGACGCAGAGTTGCGATGCAGGCGTGCCCACACCATTGCTGGCTGCGAAGGTGAGCGAATATATCCCCGCAGTGCCAGGCCCCGGTGTCCCGCTCAGCGTCGCGGTGCCATTCCCGTTATCTGTGAACGTCACACCCGTTGGCAGCGCGCCTGATTCGCTCAGCGACGGAGTGGGCGACCCTGTGGTTGTCACGGTGAACGTTCCTACTGTGCCCACGATAAAGGTGACGTTGTTGGGGCTAAGGATCGTTGGTGTCACACCGGACGTGATCGTCCAACTGCCCGTATTCAGCCAGCCACTCGTTAGGCCACCGCTGTCATCCGCTTTCATCCAGATGATCTGCGTGCCCTCGAACGAAGTCGTGAAGGTGATTGCCAAGTTCAGGGTTAGGGTGTTGCCGGATCCGGAAGCCGAGGAACTGCCCACATTCACGCTGCACTGGCTGTTCTGCAAGGTTCCCGCAACTCCCAGCGTCATCGGCCCGAGCCAGGTTGTCCCGGCATCATTAAACAGGTACAGACTGTTTGCAGTCGGGATGTATAGGAAGTAGCAGGCATTGGGAAATCCCCCCGTGGGACTGAAGAGGGCCATGACCTCATTCAGATAGCCGGATCCGTTGGGATCCGAGTACACGAAGCTGAAGGTCTGAGGACCCAAGCTGCTGCCGCTGCTGGGCGTCGCCGAGACAAGCGAAGGAGGTTGATTGGAGACCGGGGTTACCGACCAACTGCCCATGATCTGCCAGCCGCTGCTCTTTCCCCCATTGTCATTCGCCTTCATAAAGGTGGTTTGCGTGCCTGCGAACGAAGAGGTGAAAGTGACGGCCAAGTTCATGGTCAGGTTGTTGCCGGATCCGGAAGCCGAGGAACTGCCCACATTCACGCTGCACTGGCTGTTCTGCAAGGTTCCCGCAACTCCCAGCGTCATCGGCCCGAGCCAGGTTGTCCCGGCATCATTAAACAGGTACAGACTGTTTGCAGTCGGGATGTATAGGAAGTAGCAGGCATTGGGAAATCCCCCCGTGGGACTGAAGAGGGCCATGACCTCATTCAGATAGCCGGATCCGTTGGGATCCGAGTACACGAAGCTGAAGGTCTGAGGACCCAAGCCGCTGCCGCTGCTGGGCGTCGCCGAGACAAGCGAAGGAGGTTGATTGGAGACCGGGGTTACGGACCAACTGCCCATGATCTGCCAGCCGCTGCTCTGCCCCCCATTGTCATTCGCCTTCATAAAGGTGGTTTGCGTGCCTGCGAACGAAGAGGTGAAAGTGACGGCCAAGTTCATGGTCAGGTTGTTGCCGGATCCGGAAGCCGAGGAACTGCCCACATTCACGCTGCACTGAGTGTTCTGCAAGTTTCCCGCAGTTCCCAGAGTCATCGGCCCCAGCCAGGTTGTCCCGGCATCATTAAACAGGTACAGACTGTTTGCAGTCGGGATGTATAGGAAGTAGCAGGCATTGGGAAATCCCCCCGTGGGGCTGAAGAGGGCCATGACCTCATTCAGATAGCCGGATCCGTTGGGATCCGAGTACACAAAGCTGAAGGTCTGAGGACCTAAACCGCTGCCGCTGTTGGGCGTTACCGAGACGACCGTGGGAGGTGTTACCTGCGCGGCGGCCAGGGACGAGAGGGCTAGCAGCGCGGCAACAAATGTACCTCGGAGCAAATGGCTGTGTAAACGCGTAGACATCCTCTAATCTGACTTATTCGTGGTTATTTCGCTTCGCGGAGCAAGAGCCGCGCTTAGCGTCCAAGGCAATCGACAAAAATCGCCCCGCGGTCATTCACTCCGGTTGTTTCAGGGAGGGCGTTGGCCGGCAGCGAGACCAAATTCCCTTCATCAATGCCTTAGGTGATGAAGGCTCGTGCGTTCAGAGCAGACAAGGGACGCTCGAGCGACAGTTATTCGCCAGATTTTGAAGATGCCGGAAACGACGACGAGGCACGAGCTTCGCTCAGGCGTAACCCAAAATCTGCGAAAATCGAAATTTGGACCCGCTACTCGCTGACCCCACCAGGTTCCGCTTTGAGAACCTGCCCCCCCCGCTAACTATCAGTTACAACCTCGAGCATTGTTACGGTTGCCTTGCCTTCGAGTGCCTAAGTCGCAACCTAGGTTCCCAACGGGAAAGGATGCAGCCGAAGTGTATCGCCGTAAGTTACTGAAAATACGTCGTTACATAATACTTCCGGTTCGTAACGGGGAAGCAAAACTCCAAGCTGGCAATAAGTGTGAAAAAGTTTGCAGCAATCAAGAAGCAATGTGGCCTATTCGGGCGCCTAGGCTCGCTCTCAGTATGCGGGAAAGACCAGTCGAGATCTGCAATGCATCCGACAGCAAGCATCGAACTTCGATCAGGCGCCACTGCAAGCATCTGAAGCCTTGGGCAGATTTGTGCAGACAACTTTAGCTCGATTGAAGATAAATGTAAATGACACATAGGATCGAAGCAGTAAAACGGACGAAGCCAATTAGACTTCCCCCGCCCTTCTTGTGCGGCTGCTCGGTAGGCGCTTCAAGTAGTCGCGTCCTTCTTGTTTCTTACAATCCCAAACTGCTGAGCATCTCACTTCGAATGGATCCGGCGGTGGCATTCCCAACACAGAGTGATGAGATTGTCCTCCACATCCTGGCCGAGGTTGCTTCGAGGCGTAATGTGGTGAACCTCCAACCCGGCACGTGAACCGCACGATTGGCAACGCCATCCGTCGCGTTCCAAAACCGAGCGATGCAGGGCTTGATAGCATACCGGACCGAGCCGAAGCCTCGGTCTCTTCTCGCCCAGCTTTGTCATTTGGCGATCGATGATCCTTCGAAGCTAGCTCCTGCCAGAAAGTCCGCACAGATCATTTCCAAGCAGTAGCCCCTCGATTTATCGCTCCCCAGCATCAATGCAGCCGTCTCGAGCGCCCGCTCTAACACCGGCAGCTGGCTTTTGTACAGCTTGAAGTAGATGATCTCCCAGGGTTCTGTCTCCTGCCCGGTCAGGTGTTTCTCTACTTCTCGTTTGAACTCTTCTTTCGGCAGTTCCCGGGCTTTGTGCACCCAGGGTGCACAATCAAAGTTCTGACCGTCCTTGCGCGCCACCCTCACCAATTCCCTTGCCTTGGTCCACCCCATCAAGTTGAGATCGGCCTTCGGGATGCGTGGCAAATGCTCATGAATGGCCATCAGGTAGTAAGCCTTCCGCCTCGATTCCGGGAATTTCCGCTCTAGATATTCGTCGAACGAGCTCAGGTTATCTAACCGCCAGTACTGACCCGCTCTGACTTCACACAAGTAGCGCCCCAGCTCCACAAACCGCACATCTCGCTCCCGATCCGAGCTTTTCTCCCAGGCCAAGATCTCGTCGATCTTGGACAGCACCACTGCGGCCCGCCGGCGATTGAGGTTCGGTGCCACGAGAGTCCTTCCGTTAGTCGTCAAGCTGGTCAAGCCAATCAAGGTCGCTGGCTCCCGGTCGGCGGATGAGTTTCGATGCGACAAGCTGAGGGTCACCCAGGCAAAGACCTAGTTGAGCGCAACTCACACATCCGTTTTGTGGGAAGCGGATGCCGCTGTGCGGCGGAAACTGACCGGCCTCAATCTGGCTAACGGTCGCTTCGACTAATTCCCCATATTCCTGGCGCTGCTTGTCAGTGATCGTGGCTTTCAGGTATTGAATCTCCGAGAAACGCTTGCGCACGAAAGCGATGACCGCAACATCGGAAATCCCGCTCATCCAGGAGTAGCAGATCAGTTGGGGATCAAGAGCCAACAGCCCATCAGGTTCCTCGGGATACCGTGCCGTTGTTGTCTTCCATTCCAGCAAACAACGCTTGCCGTTGAGATCTCCCATGGCATCGACATAAGCTATGAATTGGCTTCCATTCGGAAGTGATCGCAGAAGCTTCACCTGCATGTTCTTTTGTGGCTCTCGGATCTGAATGCGCGTATCCTGCGCTAATCGTTCAAGTAACTGAACACCTTGACGGAACATGCGTTCCCAACTGTCTCCGTGGGAATATTCGAGTTGGGTGCTCTGGTGTTTGCTCCATTCGCCGAACAGCACTGCGGAGCTGTCCTCCCCTGAAAAGAAGGCCGCAAGTGCCTGTTCGAAGCAGCGGCCGAAGAGCAGGGCCGGGCGGTTGTCTTTCTCCCTCCAGCCGTCGAGATAACGCTGCCGATAACTTCTCGGGCAGCGCAGGTACTGAGCGATTTGGGTATAGCTATACGTCATACAGGTGTACTCGTCGCCGAAGGCGAGAACTCTTCCCAATCAGCAGCTGGAGCGAAGCCATCGAGATTAAGGAAGCAGCGGCCGTTCAGGACGGTGCGTGAGGTTCGTACAATGCCCTGGAGGTCTAAAAGCGCCCTTTGATCAACTTCATCTCTGCCCAGCAGGTCAGGGTCATAGCCGAAATCACGCAGGAACCAGTTGAGTTTCCATAGAGCTCTTGGAGTGCAATAAAGTCGCCCGGTAAGCGATTGGCCCTGATGTTCTTTGGGCTCGAGAATCGAGAAGCGGATTGAATAGAACGCCCGCTGCGGATGCCATCGATAGAAAGCACGTTCTACTCGGACGAGGAAGACACCTTCCAATAGGTTCTCGCCATTGCGATTTCCGAGGTGCAAACCCGGGATGTGGCGTTTCATGAGCTCACCTCCTGCGGCCTGGCGAAGCTATTCAGGTGACAAAGAAGGGCTGCACGATCGTTGGTGGCGCGCTCGGTCAGGTGATTGATGAAAGTTTCGACTTGCTCTCTGCTGGCGTTGTGAAGGGCGGGGGTTCCGCAGTAATCGGCGGCATACGCTTTCACGAGAGTGGGATCGAGCTGATGCTCACGAATCAGCAGGCAGAGACGATCACGGAGGCGGGGAGGGGTTGAATGGCCGTTGCCGTTAATTGCCGGCAGGGGAGGATCCATTCCGGTTTGACTTGGGAGACGATGGGCTCTCTGGGCGTCCAGCCGAGCTCTTCGACCGAGCAGAACCCGATGCCATAGGCCTTCCGCAGCGCACGATTGACTGCGCGCGTCTCAGCCACCCGCATCTCGGCACCGCGCACGAGGAGAGAGACATTCGAGGGATCAGCATCGCCATAGCCGACGAAGCCATGGGAGCTACCCGCCTTGTACACGGTTGCCTTGAACACCCAACGGCAAGCCACTGGATCAGAAAATTCTTTTTGGATTGCTGTTTTGATGCCTGTACAACGATTCCGCTTGGCGATTCCCAGCAAACCGACGTGCGTGATGTACCATCGCCCCTCTAGAAGCAGAACGTCACCATACGCTAACGTCAAATCGTGCTGGATGCAGAGTAGTTTGAGAGCCTTCGCCTGGAGATGACCGATTTGATTCGGCCAAAGTTTTTTAGCAAGCGTTAATTGACGCCTGAACTGAGTCTCGAGACTTGGACGTAATCGGCGCATAACGATCTGACCTCTTCGTATCTATTACATTAGCATACATCTGCATATTCAGGCCGTCAAGTCAATCTTTGGCAAAACGCGTTGTTTCTCTTACAATCGCTTAAATGAAAAAGGATGCACCTCTAGCATTCCGTATTCCTACTGAACTGAAGAAAAAGCTTCAGGAAGTAGCGAAACGTGAGGCGAGGAGCATTTCACAAATTTGTGAAATGTTTCTGAGGGTTGGTATCGAGGGATACGACAAAGAGGGTTCTAAATACCTGCAGAGGTTTCTTGCCCTTCAGGAAAAAGACGATTCCGAGTAATTACAATTTGCTTGTGTCGCTGCTAGCAAGCTGATTCCGAGCAGGCCACGGTCCCTAGTTCAAACTAACCAGCGCTGCTAAAAATCAGGTCGTCTTTTCCGTAATGAATCCCTGATGAGCGTTGCCAGCGATGGCCCTAGAGGCGCCGGCGTGGTCTGCCAGTACCAAAGGAAAAGGCGGCGTTACCACAATAACTTCATCTTAAAAACGGCGTTGGGTCGCGGTAGATCACGCGAAAGGAGTTGCAGCTCGCAGGCCAAATGGGTCTTGGGCACGAAAGCGAGGCGAAAGACGACGGGCTGGTCGTCAAGAAAACTATGCTGAGGTCAGTCTGCTCCAGCAGGTGAAAGATATAGCGACTTCGCTTGCGTTGACCTATCGGCTAACGGTGGACGACCCTTGTGCCCCTGCCGCATCTGCTAAGCAATACGAAAAGGCCTGGCGATGACGCTTTACCCACGTGGTGATCGACATAGGTTGAAAACTACCGATACGTGCCGAAGGCGAATACTTCAGCGTTTTATACAGTCTGTTTCAATCACAGTGCTGCCACAAAGGCCCTGTAGCAGCTTTTCGGGATGGGCGCGGCCTTATCTGGGATTTCCATTTTGATCTCCCGGATGGGCACCCTTATACACCCAAGGCCCTTCCGAGTGAAACAAAGTGTGCGTTGCAGCCCGGAGAGAACCATCAGCCTGATTCGCACTGACTTGCAATCGACTGGAACTTCCGTTCCAAGGCATTTCTGGGACACTCCCCCCTTGAGCCCTTTCTTCGCCCCGCTGCTTTGTTGCACTCGCCGCGCCTCAGCCCGTTGCGACTGGCAGCGCCCAGATATGCCGGAGCATCGTTCCGAACAGGCGTCGCGTCAGGTGACTCTCAGCCAGCAACAGCCAGTAATACCGCGCATGCTTCACCAGCCGCCCACCCGTCTTCACCAACCGCTGCTGCAAGCTCGTCAGTGACCAGGCGTCGATTCTCTTCGGCAGCACCAGACGGCGCCACAGGTTGCCCAGGTTATAGGCCAGCAGGCTCAACTGTAAGCGTGCTTCATTCGCTCGGAATCGATGGCACGATAGCCGAGTCCAATGCGTCGCTTGCTTCCCTTCCTTGATCCATTGCTCGGCCGTGCCCCGCTTGTTGTAGGACCGCACAACCGCCCGACTCAGGAGACTGAGATTCGTGACGATAAATCCCACTCGCGGGAACGACACACCGAATCAAATTCAGCGCAGGACTAATGGCTCCAGCTATCCCTTCGGCCGCAATCACCGCGCGCGATCCCGCCTGATCTGCCGCATCTTCCCGCGGATCGCGAGGGGCGCGCGGGCTTCCACTTCACGTGCAAGGCCAATGGGATTAAAATGCGGCACCAAGCGCCGTACTCGCCCCTGCCCTAGTGATGGAGAGACGAACGATATGACACGCGGATCGATTTCAGTCCAAGGAGCGGGGTAGAGTGTGCGTCTCAACATTCGTTTGGCTGGAGGATCTTCGATGAAGCACATCGCGGTAGCCACTGCCCTGGCGGTTGCTCTTCTGGCCGTTTCCGCTCCCACCCCCGCGCGGGGGACCCTGTGCTGGAATGGCCGTTCTTTAGGAAAACGGAAATCGGCAAGAATATATCATGGTACGCAGGCCAAAAGAGATTAGCGGAGGGTGGCCCCTTTGAGGGTGGGAAAATCCAACAGCTGTTGCGCATTTTTAGGGATGCAATCTGACAGTAGTTAGGTGGCCCGTAAGATCGATTGCCGCTTCAGGTTATTTTTTAGTCTGGCTGTCGGGCGTCAGCTCATAGGGAGCACCGGTTCCGGACGAGCCGAGAAACAACTTGCGTCCGTCAGGGAGAGTAAGATCCCTGCCATTGGCCCGGTGCGACCCGTCTTTGGCCTGGTACCCATCGACCACGATCTCGGTGCCCGGCAGCAAGGATTCCTTGGTGAACCCGCGGCGGAAGAGGACATTCGGGGTGCCCGCTTCGATGGCCCAGTTTTCCACGCTGCCATCGGGCTTCTTCACGTCGATGTGCAACCAGGTGTGGGGGTTGACCCATTCCATTTTCGTGATGGTTCCCTTGAAGCTCACCGGTTTGTTGGCGTCGAATTCCGCTGCAAAGGCGTGGTGCGCCCACACCGACGCCGGCCCTGCGCACATTGCGAGACCCGCGATGAGGACAACTGTGGCAAGCTTCATTCGCATCGACTTCAGCCTCCTGCCGCGTGTAGAACCAGGATGGACGCCGTGGCGTGGCGGCGGCTCGACTATCCCGACTTAGGATATGCGGCGCCCATACTACTTACCGCCGTACCAGTCATAAAAGCGGTCGCCGGCGGGAACCTTACGAGTGATATCGACGGCCATGGTCTCGCCTTCCCAGTGCTTCACCAACTGCTGCTTTCGAAGACCGCCGTACATGAACTCCTCGACGAATTCGTTGCAGCGAAACTCGAGAAGCTGCATATTCGGTTCCACACGGCGATAGAGGGGCATGGCGATCCGCCAGGGCCGCGTAAAAACCTTGGGATCTTCAATGGTCACTTCGTAACGAATGATGTCCGGCGACATGAGCGTGAAGCGTTCGACCAGGTGCAAGGCGTCGCTATGGAAATTGCCGGCGCGGTCGAACCAGCTGCGGTCATTGAAATTCGCGACGTCGACGACGAGCGTGTCGCCGTCCCAACGACCGACGGAATGGCCCATCCAGGTGTCGTCCGGCGGCCCCTCAACCTTGTCCAAATGGATCGTGCGCGCCGTATTCGAGAATTCGTAGGCCATATGAATCTTGTTGGTGCTTTGCGTGATCTGGAAAGGATAAGGCATGTACATCGCGCGCGGAATGCCGGGCAAGTAACATTTCAGCTCGGGGTCGCGGTCAATCCAGTGTTCCGCATTCTCCTTTTTGATCAGCAAGGCTTCAGGCTGGTAGGGGATCTGGCCGTCGCCTTGCACGACGCCGAGCGATCCGGGTACGGCACCCGCAGCGCCGAGCGCGAGAACCGGCGCTGCCGGCACCCGCGCGAAGTCATAAGGATAAACGCCCGGCTGCGTGACGGCGGCGGGAAGCGCGGCATGCGCCTGCAAGTCCCAGTTGGCCTCGTTATTGGCTTGCCAGATGCCGCTGAAGTTGGGCTTACCGGCGACGCGGGCGGGCCGGGCAGCCGGAGCCTGGCCTGAGGTTCGCGTGATGGACAGCGAAATGAGAGCACCGACAGCGGCCGCGGCGATGGCGACCGTTATCATCGAACGTGAGAATCGGCCGCGCATGATGTCCTCCATGTGCTTCCGCCGGCGCTACTGCAAGGGATCTTGCTCGACGCCCACAAAGTCCGTGGCGTTATCTTTCGTAGCGGGATTAGGACCGCGTCCTTCGGCAAAGGCGAGATCTTCGATGCGCGCTGCCTTTATCAGCGAGGGGAGGGCATAGTTTCCTTCGGCGCAGCGAGGCTCGTAATAAATCTTGTTCTCCTGCTCGCTTTGCCTGGTGAACTCCTGTTTCACGGTCCATGGCCGTGTCCACACGGTGGGATCTTCGATGGTGACGGAGTATTCGAGCGTGTTGGCCCCGGTCCGCGTCCAGCGCTCGACCAGGTGCAAGTTCTCGCGCGAGCCCTGAAAATCGGTTTTCGGACTGAAGTTGGTCACGTCGATCACCAGCGTATTCCCCTCCCAGTGGCCACGCGAATCGCCATACCACTGGCGGATGCTGGCGGGCAAGTGCGGACTTCCGTTCATGACGATGTTCCGCTGCCAGCCTTGCCCCTGACCCACGTCGTAAAACATGGAGACGCCGCCGGGCGTCTGCACAATTCGACGGAAGCTGCCGCCGTAGGCGGTTCCAAATTCGGGCAGCCCGCCGGTCAGGCAGCGGTCCGGCAAGGCGCCATCCTCCGGACCATCATGGCGATTCATGCGCGCCGTGTTGTAGCGAGGAGGAAGCTCAGCGCGGCGCGGCGAGGGCGTCGGATCGTACTTACCGCCGTTACATGCTACCGACTTGTTCTTGCAAGTCTCGGTGGATTGCAACAGGGCGAGGCGAAACTCCCGGTCCGCGGCGGCATTCTTCTGGGCCTCCGGCGTCAGCGGCGGAATCCGGCCATTGGGCGGATCTACAATCAGCGAGGTGCGCGCGCCGGTGTGCTTGAGGGACATAAACTCCGCGTTATACGCGCCGGCGACGTCGAGTTCGGTACCGCGCTCGACACGCTTGTCCCGGCCGAGCAGCGCCGCTCGCTCTTTATCCAATTCGGCCCGCTGCGCCTCGGTGAAAAACTCCTGGTTGGCATACTTGGCGGGGCGCTGCAAGGGCGTGTCCGATTCGTCGGTCCAGATGCCCTGCAGGTCTGGCTCGCCCCAGGCTGCTTTCAGCGCTGGGGCTGCCGGCGGCGCGTTCACGGAGGCGGCAGGGACCTGCTGCGCGATGGTCACCGGCGCCGGTTTCAACAATACAAGCGCCGACAGGATCACGGCCACCACTGCGATGGACTTCAGAAGTCGAGTGCGCATCTGAGACCTCCCGCTGCCTGCCAACACCCTAACGGAGGCTACATCCCGATTAGTAACGCGGCTCTACAACCATCAGATGGCGTCATTATCATCAAGGAGCCGGTTACTGTCCAGAGGATTGAGACGCGCTGAGTTGGGGGCGGCGCAGATTATCAACCGGGATTTCCGATTTGGGCCCTGACTCGCGCATCGTATGCTTCTTCTGCCCTCGACGCAACGAATGTGTCACCAGAGTGGGCCCGCTGCGAGACTGTGCGGTTCCGACGGCTCGTTTTTTGCCGGTCATTGATGCCGACCACACGCTCCCGACGCCTGGCCGGCGTTTACGAATCCGCTTGGCTGCTTTGTTCCGTAGAGGTGTCGTCGCCTGACGCTCCCGAGAAACGGGGATCTGGGAAGCTTCGGTATGCAGCGAATCCGCCGATTCCGGATGAATCGTCGCTAGCCTTGATCGGAAACGCCTCGGCCAAGGAGTTCTCTGGAAGACGAGGAATTACACCCGAGGCGTTTTCGATAAGGAGACTAGGAGGAAGCCGCTGGCGTTTGCGGCGGATGCGTTGAGTTATGGGATTTGAATGGCAGTTTGGTAGCCAGTCGAGAGCCGGAAGGGCACGGGCGAACTTGGAAAGACTGCAGGGAGATTGTCGACAGCACCGCAAGTGCAGGCAAGGACGGGTACGGAAAGTTGTGTGAGAGCGTGTCGACAGGGAGTGAACACACGGATGGATCGGCGTGCGAAGGCCTGCAGCGTTCTGAAGAGTTGCAGGAAAACCGTATCGTGCGAGGATTTCTCGGAATCGGCGTCCGTGTTCCCAGTTCTTCCCAGACCTAGCGAGGTCGCCAACACCTATCGTCGCAATGCTGTACAAACTGACAGTTGCTACATTGCACAGAAGCGCTAAGCTCGCGGCACTCACATGAACGCCACTCTGAGTTAGTTCCGAGAGAGATTTTGGAACCTGCTCCTGTTGTGGGCCCGGGCCCGTCAGGGTCAATGCTATGCCCTGCAAGTCATGTGGTTCAGAGAGCCTCGGCGAGTTCACTGGAGAGATAGCCGTGCATTTTCGCGGACTGCAAAATATTAATGCGCCCACCGTCTTCGTATTTCCCGAGCTTGTGGTCTGCCTGGATTGTGGCCACACAGAATTTGTAATTCCAAAAGGTAAATTGCGTCTACTTGCGAAAGGCCGCGCCGCTGGCGCGTGATTGAGTTCAAGTTAGCTGGGATTAATGCGATTTTTTAAGATACTGGTAGTCGATGACTTTGAACCGTTCCGGCGACTCGTGTGTTCCATTCTGCATCAAAGAGCCGAGTTCCACGTAATCGAGGCTTCGGATGGATTGGAAGCCATCCAGAAGTCCGAACAGGTGCAGCCGGATTTAATTCTGCTTGATATCGGCTTGCCGAAGCTGAACGGAATAGAGGCCGCCAGGCGTGTGCGTGAGGTCGCTACCTGTGCAAAGATCCTGTTCCTCAGCCAAGAGTCTTCCCCTGATGTGGTCCGAGAAGCGCTTAGTCTAGGAGCATTGGGATATGTTCACAAGTCGCGAGCTCAAACCGAACTACTACTTGCTATCAAAGCAATTCTTCGTGGTAAGGGATTTGTTGGTATCGGCCTAAACGGCCACGAGTTAAGCGACAGCATGGATGCTAAGCCAGCCGATATGAAAGAAGGCGTTGGTCGAGGGGATACAAGGACTTGGTGTGTTCGTCTACCACTCAGAATATTATCCGCATTGCACTTCGCGAGATCCCACCGCGAGAAGCACCAAATGCTCAGCATGCAATTCGACGGAGAGGCGCTTAGCGAAACCGACGTTGTGCCGGATCGTTCATGCGCCAGACTCCCTGCTAATGCCCTGCACCCACGCTGAGGCGGACGATGAAGGAATTGCTTGAGGCGATCGCAAAGGCGCTGGTGGATATTCCCGACCAGGTTCAGGTAGGTGCGATCGAAGGCGAACAACTCACCGTGCTTGAGTTGCGCGTACACCCAAGCGACATGGGTAAGGTGATCGGCCGCGAGGGGCGCATGGCCGATTCCATCCGCACTATCTTGGCTGCAGCCGGCATGAAGCTGCGGAAGCGCGTCAAGGTGGAAATCCTGGAGTAGAGGCGGAGCCATTATCTTTTGGCAGCCCAAGGGCGACGCTTGCGGCTAAGTCCTCGCTGTACTCAGCTTAATCTCCGTCGCGGCGTTGTTGCTGTTGCTGTTGCGCACTGGCCTGATTTTCGGACGAGGGCCGAGCTGCGGTTGGAGCTGCCGGTGTGGCAGCGGGAGGAGGCTGTGGCGCTGTCCTGGCAGGCTCTTGTTCGGGCTATTGCACCATTTTAGGGCATAAGGTCCAATGTGGCGTTCTCACTGAGCTTCTGCCCTGCGACGATTACTAGAATCTGAACTTGCGTCTCGGGTGACGCCGCAGTAGCGGCTCAAACGGACTTCGCGAGAGCCGACCGTTACTCTCGAAGCGGAATTTGAGATAATTACTCTCCGATGAGAAATACTTAGCGGCACCAAGGCCCCGCAAGGGAGGTGCGACTGTGCGCCAAGCACTTCTGGCTAGCGCTATGGTCTTCGTAACTTTCGCTGCTCTTGCGAAGGATCAGGCGATTGCAGCCCAAGCGCCATTCCCGTTAGTGTGGGTCCCGTCCGGCGAGGTGACGTACAAACAGTTTTGCGCTGCATGTCACGGAGAACACGCCCAGGGAAATGGCCCCGCCGCCTCGACACTCAAGACGCAGCCCCCGGACCTGACCACGCTGGCCAAACGTCACGGTGGGAAGTTCCCCTACGATTATGTATCGAGTATCCTCCGATTTGGGCCGGGCTCTTCTGCTCACGGTTCATCGGACATGCCGACGTGGGGGCCGATCTTTCAAACGATCGACAGGAATAGCGAACGTGCTGCGCTGGACCGGATTAGGAACCTCGCCGATTACCTGGCATCTCTGCAACGAAAGTAGCGGCGCCAATTTGCTTTAGCCTTTTCGAGGTTTTGCCGGGATGTTTCGGGTGATGGCATGAGGGACGCGTTTAGCGGAGTTGCCAGCTACCCCAATCCGAATCGAAAGGACTTAGCAGCACGAGAGGAAGGCGGTAGCAAATTATTTTTTGCTTTGTGGGTCTGTGACTGATACGAAGAGCTGCGGCGGTGGCCCGTTCGTGTCTGAGCCTGCACCTGGGGAAGATGTCACAGCGAGGAGTGCGTTGTGTCACAGACGGAGTTCCTATATGAGAGTAAAAAAAGCGACCAAAAAGGGGGAGAAATGAGCCCCCGAAAACACGTCGGAAAGGAGCATATTGGGTAAAGGGACTGATTTGAAGTCGTGAGCCGCGAAGAACTCCAATCAAGCGCTAAAGAAGTCCCGGCGCACGGGTCCTCCCGCCCGGAGAATCTTCGCGTCTCACTTAATGTAGTAGGTTGTTTCTTCAGACGAAGAAAGTGAAAGTTCGGAGGGAAACAATGCCTCCTCTAACAACGCCATGGACCGCAATATTATTTATTATCTTCTTTTTTGTGCCGGTAATGGGCGTACCTAAGTTGGTGGATATGTTCTTGCAGCGTAAGAAGAAGAAAGGCATTTAGTACCAACTAACTGGGGGTTTGTGGCTGGAAGTGGGATTCTAGGAGTCGCTAGTCTTTGCGCTGGTCCAGCTCGCCGCCAGGGTACCGTCGGCGCAGCTCGATCAGCTCCTCATGGCCCAGGCCTTCGGCGGGGCGTAGCGCCGCAGGCGCAGGCGTTGCTTCCCATCTACTCGAGAATTAGCCCTGCCGCCCTCGCGGCCGTGAGTGCATGGGTAATTCGCGCGCCACAGGCGGCATTTGGCTGGGCCTTGAGAATTTCTGCCCACTCGCGCAAAACTGAGAGAGCTATACCATTGACTGAATCGTTAGCAGACCTTCGCTCCCACTCCGCATGCGCTTCTTCGATCTCTCGATGGTTCCGAAAGCCGGCGTTCACAATGGCAAACTCATCCTCCGTGAAAGTCAGTCCGTCATCCTCGCCCCTGCGGAGGGCCTGGTCATGATGGACCGCCCGCTGAAGCAGCTCTGCCCACCTCCACTCCTTGCCTATAGACTTGAGGCGCCGTTCCGCTTCGATAATCCTGCCTCCCCGCGTCTCCCAGTCCGGCGGCATTCTTTCTTCCAGCAGCTCGATGAGTTCGATTTTTTCTTCAACGCCCATGCTGGCCGCGGCAGCCTTTTTCACGGATGATTGTTTCGCCATTTTTCTAGCAACTCCTTCAACCTGCGATCTAACTGCTCTTCGCTCACGTCCTCGAATCGCATGGGAATGGGTTCGCCATCAACGCCGCTCAGTTCCATCGCCTGCTTGGGTCTTCCCTGGACTCGCTCCGCTACGAGCTGAATGGCTTTGAGATCCCCGCGCTTGGCCTTTTCGACAAGCACCCGCGCGATCGCTTCAGCAACCTTGGAATCTTCCGTCAGCAGCAGCTCCTCGAGGGCCTCGTCGATCAAGCGCTTCTTCGGCCGTCCGCCGGGGTTGCCAGATTGGCCTTTCCGAAAGGGCTTCAAGTTTTCCGTCTTGGGGTTTCGGTTAGCCATTCACTGATCGTATCGCTGTTCTGAGTGGTAGCTGGCAAGCTCGGATCGGGTACAGTGTGCTTGCTCTGTCACGCTTTACGAACGGATCAGATCACGCCGAAGCAATCGGGGCGAGAACCCAAGGCGCCAGAAACTAACCCGACGTACCCTCGACGGTACGACCCTCCTTCTTTGCAGAGGTGGTCTTCCACGGTATGCGTTGGCTTGCCCGTCCTGTGACACGCATCACAGCTATTCCCGGGGCGTAACAGTAATCTCCGATACACGCTGTTGGATGCGATAAGCGGAGGAATTCGCCATGGCGACGCCCCAGGGGACGGGAGTCATTCACAAGGCTATCACTCGTGGTTATCGCGAGGATCGGATTTTCTGCAACCTGCCGCCAGCCGCCGAGCAACGCCTTTCGGAAATCACACTGCCCCACTCCTATCCCAAAGGGGCCGTCTTGTTTTCTGAGGGGCAGGCGCCACAGGGTGTGTTCATTGTGCGCTCCGGAGCGGTGAAGCTTTCGGTTAATTCAACAGATGGTAGAACTCTCATTGTGAGGTTTTCCGACCCGGGAGACGTTTTGGGCTTACCGGCGACATTAACCGGAACACCGTATTCGCTCACAGCCGAGGTAATTGAACCAGCACAGCTAGAGCTTATCGCGCGAAAGAATTTTCTGGATTTCCTGTGCGAGCACGGCGACGTTGCGCTGCGTGTAGCCCAGGAATTAGGCGAAACCTATCATGCTGCGGTGGATGAAATGCGAACCCTCGGGCTTTCCCATTCAGCAGAACAAAAGGTAGCTCACTTTATTCTCGATTGGACGGCCAAACACAGTTCGGAAAATGAAGCGGCCAAATCCAAGATGACACTCACACATGAAGAAATCGCAGAAACAATCGGAATAACCAGAGAAACGGTGACGCGAGTGTTGTCGCATTTCAAAAAGAGCAATCTAATTGCGATTAAAGGAGCCACACTTGTTGTTAAAGAGAGGCCTGGCTTGGAGTGCATTGCCCACGGTTCGGAACCAATCAAACAAACGCCTCTGCCCTAGATTCGCTGCTAGTCATTTACCGCCCGACCGCGCGAAGATGATGGAGGTCTTCCGGCGTCATGGCATGACGGTAGCCGCGCCTCCGTCTGCTAAGTAGTGGGCGTCTGTCAAGACGAGAGCTGGCGAAAGGAGAAGTGAATATGAAAGCGATCCGTGTGGAAGAGCATGGCGGGCCCGAAGTCTTAAAACTCGAGGATGTCGGTGCGATCGAAGGGCCGGGGCCGGGGCAGGCCGTAGTGAGCGTGGTCGCGGCGGGGGTGAACTTCATGGACGTGGGGCAGCGGCGGGGAAGCTATCCGCGCCAAGTGCCCTTCACGCCGGGAGCGGAGGGCGCGGGCGTGGTGGAGTCTGTGGGTGAAGGTGTCACGGAAGTGAAGCCGTCGGATCGCGTGGCGTTCACGGGCCAGCCAGGCGCCTATGCGGAGGCGCTCATTGCGGACGCCAGCCGGCTGATTCCCTTGCCGGACGAGTTTACCTTCGAGGAGGGTGCCGCATTTCCCCTGCAGGGAATGACGGCGCATTACCTGATCCATGAATTTCGCAAGCCGACGAAGGGCGACTTCGTGCTGGTGCATGCGGCGGCCGGAGGCGTAGGCGGGTTGCTGGTGCAGTGGGCGCGGCATCTGGGCGCGACGGTGATTGGCACGGCGTCGACCGAGGAGAAGGCGCGGACGGCGCGAGGAGCGGGCGCCGAGCACATGATCGTCTATACGGACGAGGATTTCGTTGCGGAAACCAAGCGCATCACGGCCGGCCATGGCGCCGATCTCATCATCGACGGCGTGGGCCGGAGCACGTTCAAGGGCGATCTGGAGGCGGTCGCGGTGCGGGGGCACATCGTGATCTTCGGGGCGGCCAGCGGGCCCGCGGACCCGATTACGCCGAACGCGCTGATGCCGCGGTCGGTGTCGCTCTCCGGGGGAAGCCTGCAGAATTTCATGCGCACGCGCGAGGAGCTGATGCGCCGCGCGAATGACGTCATCGCGGGCATTCGGCAAGGATGGCTGAAGCTGAATATCGGCGCCGTCCTGCCGCTGGAACAAGCCAACGAAGCGCACGAATTGCTGGAGAACCGCAAGACGCAAGGAAAATTAGTGCTGGTTGTGGCGGCGCGGCGCGCGGCGGTCTGAGCGCACGGCTCTGGCACCTAGGCACGCCCCATTAAGACAACCTGAGGGACACTTAAGAGCCTCCCGGCACACGTGACACCTAGTGCCCGCGCTGCCGTAGCGGCAGGCTCAAGGCCCGTGGCATCCACATTACAGATTGGCCAGCCTGGACTTCAACTCTGTGACACGGGTCACAGCAATGCACGTTTCGCTGATGTCTACTTTCGCTGATGTCTATTTTAAGAGGTACGAACGTGCCGAAAGGTAAGCAAAGGAGAATGCGATGAAGGTTAAGGACGCGATGGCAAAAACGCCAGTTTTCTGCAGTCCGGAGACGAATCTTGGTGCTGCAGTCGAGATCTTATTGCAACGCAACTGCGGGTTTCTTCCGATTGTAGATGCCAAGCGAAAAGTCCTGGGAGTCATAACGGACCGCGATGTCGCAATCGCCTTGGGCACACGAAATCGGCTTCCAGGGGAAGTCACGGCGGCAGAAATCGCTACCCGCAAGGTCGAATCGTGCAAGCCAACCGATGATGTCAGGTGGGCGATCGACATAATGGCGGAAAACAAGGTGCGCCGTCTGGTGGTGGTCAACGAACAGAATCAGCTCGAAGGTGTTCTCTCCATGGACGACGTTGTGCTTTACGCCGAAAACCAGACTACGGGGAAAGCTGAGATTTCGGCCGATGACGTCTTGAGAACCCTGAAGGCGCTGTATTCGCCAGAGTTGTCGGCTCGCGCGGCAGGTGCTGAACATTAGCCGGTTGGACACAACGTGTCTGTCCAGATAGGCAACGATTTGTCAAAAGGGTCACCGTGAGTTTGCTCCTCTCCTAAGGGGTCTGTCGTGACCGCAATGAACCTTAGCAACTATTGAGATGAGCCTCGGGACTGGCCCGATCAACCGGATTCTGGCTGTTGGCAATTGCGACAGCGGCGAAAGAGGGTTTAATGAAAGTCCTGTTGGCGATCGATGACTCGAAATTCTCGCAAGCGGCTATGGACACGTTGACAGCTCAGGCCAACCCGAGCGAGACGGAAGTGCGGGTCCTGCATGTGCTCGAACCCTTACCCAGTTACCCTCACGGCCAGACTTGGGGATATGTCCCGGAAGCATCCCAGATTTTGGAGGAGCAACGTCAGGAAGCCGAAGGATTGGTCGCGCGAGCGAGTCAAATACTGCGCGATGCAGGCTTCACGGTAACAACGGTCATCGAGGAGGGCAATCCGAAGGGAGTGATCATTGATTCCGCCACAGAATGGCGCGCCGATTTGATCGTGCTCGGTTCGCATGGACGAAAAGGCCTAAACCGTTTCCTGATGGGAAGTGTCTCGGAAGCCGTAGCGCGTCACGCGACGTGCTCAGTGCAGATAGTGCGCATTTCCAGGGAACCCATGCATCTGTCGGTTAGCACTAATGAAGTGCGTAAGGACGTTGGCGTATCCCGGGGTAGTTCTCAGACACCGACACCGAACGCAATGGAACCCAGAAGTCGCAAGCGGGTTTGCAATCTCTGTGGTAAGCCGTCTGAAGACAATATCTGTCCGACGTGTGCAGACAAGATTCGCGCAGAGGCCGTGGCTCGGAAGAAGCGAGAGGATAAGGGCGAAGAGTGAGACGCGATGGTCTCGCGTGCATACTAATGGAGGAGCTGCAGCAAACGGATTTGCCGTAGGCTTTTGGGAGTGCGCTATGACGCATACAAAGTGCTTGGCGCATGGACAGGCGTGGTCGACACACGCCTGGGTTCCAATGCTTTTCGCACTGATACTCAGGGTCGCAGTTGCTCAGGCTCCGGCAGACCAATACCGAGACCGCAGACTGGTCATGGTAAGAGACCAGATCGAGGCTCGTGGGGTAAAGAACCCAGAGGTGCTCGCAGCAATGCGCACTGTCCCGCGCGAGCTCTTTGTGCCAGAAAGTGTCCGTCCCCAAGCTTATGACGATCAGCCACTTCCGATTGGCTTCGGCCAGACTATTTCTCAGCCGTTCATCGTTGGTCTGATGACAGAGTTGTTAGACGCAAAAAAGAATGATCGTGTTCTTGAGATCGGTACTGGATCGGGATACCAAGCCGCGATTCTGTCCCGCCTGGTGGGTGAAGTGTATAGCATCGAGATCGTGCCTGAACTGGCTCGCTCGGCTGCCGAGACGCTGAGGAGCTTGGGTTTTCGCAACGTAACGGTACGGGAAGGAGATGGGTATCGCGGCTGGCCCGAGAAAGCGCCATTTGACCGGATCATTCTTACCGCAGCACCTCCCGAAATCCCGCAGGTGCTCCTGGAAGAGTTGAAGGGAGGGGGCACGCTCGTAGCGCCGGTCGGAGTTGGAGTCGAGAACCTCGTTGTCGTGCAGAAGTCCGCGGACGGCAAGACCACAACTCGATCAGTGCTTCCGGTGCGCTTCGTGCCGATGAAAAACGGGACGGAATAAGCCGGTCTTCCAGTCTGGATATATGAAATCAGGGACTTCGTGTCTTCTGTTCGATTTGCAACGATAAGTGGCTCTTCTGAGTTTGGCCGTTGGGCGGGATGCCTCCTGGCCCCGCACTCTAGACAGTTTGAGACTCTCTGCGGCGGACATCCCATTATGTGGGCAGGCGAACCTCACGCTGACTGGGCGCGAGCTCTTGCCGGTTCGCTCCTCGCACCACGTGACCGCCTTCTCGAAATCGATCGGCGGATAGACGCTCTCCATTCCGGCCAGCCGCTTGATCTTCGCAGCGATACCCTCCTCCGCTCGCCGCAGGTAGGGCAAGAAGACTCAGGGGCTCGCCGTCGATCTCCTCCAGCAGCAGGGAGCCGCTCGCGAGCATCTGCGAGAGCGCGTGTTCTACCGATGTTCCGGCGCCTCTAGCAGCTTCACCGCCGCGGGCTTGAGCTTTCCCAGCGGCAGGGCACAATGTCCGTCCGAAGTCGCTTCCAGTAGGATGTGGTCGGAAGAGTGGTCGCCAATTAGGGAAATATTGTTGACGCAGCAATTCGGGGCTATCTGGTTACGCACATTTGTGACAGGCACGTGATGGGTATCACAGGCCACGCGGCATTGACGCACTACTGTGTTTTTGTGAAACCAATATCAGAAACCAAAGAAAGGCGGCGTGCCATGGGTCCTACTACGCAAAGCCAAGAAACGAACCGCAAGATCAGCGCCTGTTCTAGTTTGATACCGAAAGTCTCTGACGAAGCTCGAATTCTGATTGTCTGTGACGATGACTCCATCACGGAACGGCTGAGCATTGCCTTCCGGGAAGCGGGCTTTACCTCGGAGTGTGCCCGGAGCATGACAGAGGGTTGTACATCCGCAAGATCAGGTCGGTTTCAGGTGGTCTTTACAACGCCCGTCTTGGCTGACGGATCGTGGAGGCGCCTGGTCGAAATTGCAGGTCACTATGATCTTGGGTTTGAGGTCGTTCTTGCGGCTAGCACATTTGACCCCAACCACTGGGCCGGGGCGCTGGAAGACGGGGCCTTTGACGTCCTCGATGCCTTGCATGAGTTACCAAGAGCGGCCGAGGTCGCCAAATGCGCTCTGTGGGCTGCCTACTTGAAAGGCGCTGGCCCCACTCCTGAAGTGGCCAGTCCCTCTACCGACATGGTCAGAACGGCGGCTGACGCTGCGGACGGGCACGGTTCGCGTGGGAATGCCGCGTGCCCGGCAGCGAGCGCGCTTGGCAAAGCCAGTTGGTGCCGCGCTACCGGCGCAGCAGCCCGGAAGTCGAACCTTAGTACAGTCACAGGTGGGTTGATGTTTGTCATGCTAGCCGCGCTGCTTTTCCAGTTTCCAGTTTTCGCGCACCCTATTACTGCCAGTGTGAACGGGTCTGCCGAGAACTCATCGGCAGCTGCGGAAGCCGTCATTGCTCCTTCGGAATCCCCAAAAGGCCAAGAAATTATGGTTGCCGGTGCCGAATCCGAGGCTGCTGCGCCGGAGGCATTGGCCAACGAAGCGGAAATGGCCACCGCTCTTGTGCCCGGCCGCCTCGTTCCAGAACCGGTTGCTCCTGCAGTTGGCGCAGTGACGTCCGCCATCGCTCTTGCTTCCTCGGCGCCTATCGTTCCTGTCTATCCGTCTCCAGCGAGAATTCATCTCGACCAGCACATGCGCCGGATATGGCTCGGTCTGTGCATCGCGCAACATAGCGGAGCCGCTTTCGATGCTTGGACAACTCGCCGGGTGCTCTCTCAAGGTAACGCGCAGGAACTGAATCCCATGCTGCGGCCATTTGCCGGAAACGCTTCGTTGTATGCAGCGGTTCAGGTTGGTCCGACGATTTTCGATTATCTGAGCCGCCGCATGATGACCAGCCGGCGCGGCTGGATTCGGCATGGCTGGTGGATACCACAGACGGTGAGCGCAGCTCTGTCTGTAACCAGCGGCATGCATAATTTGGGCGTTTACAACGCGCGCTAGCCCGCATAAATTTGTGATCGGTTCGACAGGCGCACAAACCACAGTGGTTTACCGATCGAGTGTCAGTTCGGTCGGTCGGGATATTGGCAGTTCAGGCGACACTAGTCCACTAGCTTAGCTGAGCTACGTAAGGTGGAGTCGGCTTGTCTTCGGCTTGATGAAAGGGGAGTGATGAAGGTCACATCCTCGATTGCAAACCTTTGGAATGATGGATGCAGTCAGGAGGAACATAAAAACCTCTTGTAGAGACAGTCTTAAGAGGAGCTTCAAACATATGCAGAAAAATATCTTATCTCCGTGCTGTTGTGTGGGGCTGTGTTGGCTCTGGCCCCAACCAGCTATGCAAAAAACTATCATATGACCGCCGCGAATATAGTGCCGGGGGCGTCGGCCGAGCTTGAGGTCGCGAAGGAGAAGGATGGCAACGTCCAGGTTGACCTGAAAGCTACTCATCTGCCGAAACCGGGCAGGCTTACCCCTTCCGCCAACGCGTACATTGTCTGGTTCCAGCAGGAAGGCTCTCAGCCGCAAAGTCAGGGGGAGCTGAGGGTCGGAGACAATGAGAAGGCTGAGCTGAAGCCGATTGCCACGCTGGCGCTGCACCACAATCATGTGGATGGTGTCGCTCCCAATATCAATTGCCGCCAGCCGGCCATCACTCATTGCGCTACTTTCATATGCCGGTTTTCAGTGGGCGGATTCGATTCGTCATCATGTGGGCTGATTTTAACAAAATGTTCACCTCAACGAGACGAGTGTCGACCTACCGTGAAACTGTCCTAATAGAAGGTCATCGCAGCAGTCGTTTAAATATCGGCGTCATGGCCATATTTGAGTACAGGGTCTTATATCACTTGGGGTGGGAGTGAATTTCCAAGGTGGTTATATCTGATCGAAGGCTACCCGAGCGCGAAAGGGAGTAGGGCATTGGTCGATTACTTTCCGCCCTGCGTCATCTTGAATGGATTCGCCGATGGCATTCCCAACATAGAGTGATCAGATTGTCCTCGGCATCGTGGCCGAGATTGCTTCGAGGCGTAGTGTGGTGAACTTCCAACCCGGCGCGTGAACCGCATGATTGGCAACGCCACCCGTCGCGTTCCAAAACCGAGCGATGCAGGGCTTGATAGCCTACCGGACCGAGGCGAAGCCTCGGTCTCTTCTCGCCCAGCTTTGTCATTTGGCGATCGATGATCCTTCGAAGCTAGCTCCTGCCAGAAAGTCCGCACAGATCATTTCCAAGCAATAGCCCCTTGATTTATCGCTGCCCAGCATCAATGCAGCCGTCTCGAGCGCGCGCTCTAAAACTGGCAACTGGCTTTTATACAGCTTGAAGTAGATGATCTCCCAGGGTTCTGTCTCCTGCCCGGTCAGGTGTTTCTCTACTTCTCGTTTGAACTCTTCTCTCGGCAGTTCCCGGGCTTTGTGCACCCAGGGTGCACAATCAAAGTTCTGACCGTCCTTGCGCGCCACCCTCACCAATTCCCTTGCCTTGGTCCACCCCATCAAGTTGAGATCGGCCTTCGGGATGCGTGGCAAATGCTCATGAATGGCCATCAGGTAGTAAGCCTTCCGCCTAGATTCCGGAAACTTACGCTCCAGGTATTCGTCGAACGACCGCAGATTATCTAACCGCCAGTACTGACCTGCTCTGACTTCGCACAAGTAGCGCCCTAACTCAACAAACCGTACATCCCGCTCCCGATCGGAAGTCTTCTCCCAGGCCAAGATCTCATCGATCTTGGACAGCACCACTGCAGCGCGTCGTCGATTAAGGTCGGGTGCCATGAGAGGCACCGTTAGTCGTCAAGCTGGTCAAGCCAATCAAGGTCGCTTGCTCCCGGTCGGCGGATGAGTTTCGAAGCCACAAGCTGCTGGCTATCCAGGCAAAGGCCCAATTGGGCACAGCTTACGCAGCCATTTTGCGGGAAGCGGATACCGCTGTGCGGCGGAAACTGACCGGCCTCGATCTGGCCCACAGTCGCTTCGACCAGCTGTCCATATTCCTGGCGTTGTTTGTCAGTGATCCTGGCCTTCAGGTATTGGATCTCAGAGAACCGCTTGCGCACGAAAGCAATTACAGCCACTTCAGCAATCCCGCTCATCCAGGAATAGCAGATCAACTGGGGATCAAGCGCCAGTAGCCCGTCCGGCTCCTCGGGATAACGTGCCGTAGTGGTTTTCCATTCCAGGAGATAAGGCCTCCCGTCGAGATCTCCCATGGCATCAACGTAGGCAACGAATTGGCTTCCATTGGGAAGCGATCGCAGCAGCTTCACCTGCATATTCTGCTGGGACCGGTGGATCCGAATGCGATTGTCCTGAGCTAATCGCTCAAGTAACTGAACGCCTTGACGGAATATGCGTTCCCAACTGTCTCCGTGGGAATATTCGAGTTGGGCCTCTCGGTATTTACTCCATTCGCTGAACAGCACCGCGGAGCTGTCTTCCCCTGAAAAGAGAGCGGCAAGAGCCTGTTCAAAGCAGCGGCCGAAGAGCAAAGCCGGGCGATTGTCCTTCTCTCTCCAGCCGTCGAGATAGCGATGCCGATAGCTCCTGGGGCAACGCAGATACTGAGCGATTTGCGTGTAGCTGTATGTCATACGCGTGTGCTCGTCGCAGAAGGGGAAAACTCTTCCCAATCGGCAGCAGGGGCGAAGCCATCGAGATTAAGGAAGCAGTGGCCATTCATGATTGTCCGTGAGGTTCGTACAATGCCCTGGAGACCTAGAAGCGCCCGTTGATCGATTTCATCCCTGCCGAAAAGATCTGGGTCATAGCCGAAATCGCGCAGGAACCAGCTGAGTTTCCATAGAGCTCTTGGAGTGCAATAAAGTCGCCCGGTAAGCGATTGGCCCTGATGTTCTTTGGGCTCGAGAACCGAGAGGCGGATTGAATAGAAGGGCCGCTGCGGATGCCAGCGATAGAAAGCACGTTCGACTCGGGCGGGGAAGACGCCTTCCAATAGGCTCTCACCATTGCGATTTTCGAAGTGCAGGCCTGGGATGTGGCGCCTCATGACCTGACCTCGGGTGCCCTCGCAAAGCTGTTCAGGTGACACAGAAGGGCTGCACGATCACGTGTGGCGCGTTCAGTGAGGTGATTGATGAAGGCTTCGACTTGCTCTCTGCTGGCATTGTGAAGGGCAGGAGTTCCGCAGTAATCGGCGGCATACGCTTTCACCAGACTGGGATCGAGTTGATGCTCACGAATGAGCAGGCAGAGACGGTCACGGGGACGGGGAGAGGATGAATGGCCGTTGCCGTTTGTTGCCCCAGGGGAGGATCCATTCTCGTTTGTCTTGGGTCCTCTCGATTCTTTGGGTGTCCAGCCAAGCTCTTCGACCGAGCAGAGACCAATGCCATAGGCTTTTCGAAGTGCTCGGTTAACGGCGCGGGTTTCGGCTATCCGCAGCTCGGCACCGCGAACAACGGGAGAGACATTGGAGGGATCGGCATCACCGAAGCCGACGAAGCCTTTAGAACGGCGGGACTTGAACACCGTAGCTTTAAAAATCCAACGATTGCAGGATGGGTCGCTGAGGGACGTGAGCAACTGTGCCCGAATGCCTTGACAGCGGCGTCTTTGTGCGATGCCCAGCAAGCCAGCATTCGTGATGTACCAGCCACCATCGATAAGACAGACATCCCCTCGCTCAGCACTGATCGAAAATGTTGTGGTAAGCTCGCGAAGCTTCAATAGAAGCGATCGAGAACATTCAGCTGGCCAGCGAAGGCGCGCATACGCAACGTTTCTTTTGCTCACAAGGCAATTGGTTTTGTTTCTCAAGAACCGAACCTCCACTGAAGTTAGATATAACTATTATAGTTATTATAGAATGAGAGTCAAGGGGGCAGGTTCGCGGCGCGATACCGTCTATTTAAAGGACATTGGCAGGCGACTAAGGCAGGTGCGTGGATTTGATCTCACACAGGCGGCGTTTGCAGAGCAGCTGGGAATTAGCCAGAGCCAGCTCTCGAAATACGAAAGAGGGCTTATGTTACCAACTGCAGAGGTTTTGCTTCGATTAAAACAAAAGTTCAACGTAAGCGTCGATTGGCTACTGACGGGTATGCAGTAGGGCGCTGCCTACATCGTCGATCCGTTTTTGAACTCGGAAGCGACGACCCCATATCGATCTGCCGCAGCAGATTCACGATCTGCTCCTGTGCTACGCAAATATTCCATCCGTGTTCTCATCTGACAGAGATGTTGGCACTTATCTTTTGAGCTTCTCTATCCCGCAAGACTCTCAACGCGGCTGTCTCTGTGCCATCCTTACGCCCCATGTCACGCTTCTTCCACATCGGCTGGCACCGCAGAGGTTTCAAGCTGTTCTGGAAATGGAAATCGCAGGTTGGTCGGCCGCGCCTGCCTGAAAACATCCGCAAGCTCATCGTCCGGATGGCACTGGAGAATCCGACCTGGGGACGCTTCACCGACAGCTCGGCGGCCACGCGAGCCTGCTCGGCATCTATGTCTCCCCGCGCACAGTGCGAGGCTATTGGCCTCCCGAATCCGGACCACGAGGACCACACAGAACCTCCTCGCAGCACTGGAAGACATTTGTCCGCAATCATGCTCAGTCCATTGTGGCCTGCGATTTCTTCCTTGTCGTTACAGCTCGGTTTCGAATCCTGTATGTGTTCCTGCTGATGGAGATCGGGACGCGGCGCATCCTGCACTGCAATCTCACCGCGCACCCAACGGCGGAGTGGACCTTGCAACAGTTCCGGGAGGCGATCCCCTGCGATCATCCCTACCGCTTTCTTATTCGTGACCGCGACTCGATCTTTTCGGCGGAGGTAGACGACCAGCTCAAAGCATTTGGGCTGCGCGTGTTGCGCACGCCCGCACGAGCACCCCAAGCGAATGCCTACTGCGAACGGTTGGTGGGCACGGTACGTCATGAGTGCCTGGATTTCATGATCCCGCTGGGTGAGAAACACTTGAGCAGGATCCTGGCCGAATGGGTTACCCACTGCAACCAAGGCAGGCCTCATTCGAGCCTGGGGCCAGGCATTCCTGAACCTGTGGGGATGCTCCTGCCTACGCAATCTCACAGTAGACACTTCTCAACTGACGTTCACAAGGTCGCGGCTCGTCTGATCTTGGGTGGGCCCCACCACGAATACTGCTGGGAGAGGGTGGCAGCATGAAAGACCGACCGCGGAGAAAACGGCGTGCCTTGATTACCTCTCCGCTCGAATGGCAGATGACTGCAGCGCCAGTGCCGCACCCCGTGATTCCCGTGTTGGCTGAACGCGGCGGTACGCAGCTCCAGACGCCGCGCGCGATCCTTCTGGTGGATACGCGAGAACAGAATCCGTTCAATTTCTCTCGCTTCAAGGGATGGTTCGCCGGAATCGAAAAGAAGGCGCTCCAGTTGGGTGATTACTCCATAGCTGGGTTGGAAGATATCTGCGTGGTGGAGCGGAAGGATCTCTCGGACTTGGTCCATTCGTGCACGGCTGACCGGATTGCCTTCGTCAAGCGTCTCAAGCTGATGGCAGCGTATCCGCATCGGCTATTGGTGGTCACGAGCACGCTGAGCCAGATGAAGTCTCCCTATGCCCGCACAAACGTTGATCCGAACCGAATGATGCAATTCCTAGTGGCTGCACTGGCCGGGTTGCAAGTGCCTTTCATCTGCAGCGAGACGCATGAAATGGGCGAAGAACTCGTCGGCTCATACCTCTATCAGGTTCATCTCTACCACTGGCTGGAGTCCCACGATTACGGCCGGGCTCTGTCAGATAACGATCTCTAGCTAGCTAGAGGTTAGGCGTCGGAGCAGACGGTCTAGCGGCTGGGAAGGATTTGTGGCGACGATGGAATTTTTGCATAGCACACCAAGTCATTCGTGTGCTCGAGGACAACTTCATTCGCGCGCGTTTGGGTCATGCCGACCTGGCAACCTGGGCGCCACAAGTGGATATATACGAAACCGAGAACGAGTTGGTCGTAAGAAGACCAGCGAAAACGAGGCCCGCTCCACGCGCCGGTAGGTATTTTCGTTCGGTGGGGGTGGGGTCCGCCCCCCTCACTTCTCCGCCGAATGGAAGCAACCGAGGCAGGATCGCGAGCGGTTTCGCATCTTTCCTTATGACGTAGCGTATTCGGACGGCGCGAAGTGACCGCGTCATGCACCGCCGCCACCACCTCGGGTGGGCTGCCTTTCATCTCTCGCGCGTAAGCGCGCTGAGTAAAGGTTCGCAGCGTCTGCGCGGCAAGCTGCGCCCCGCGAAGTAACTTTGCGGGCTTAGTACATCCCGCCCATGCCGCCGCCAGGGCCTCCTGCGCCGGCGGCGGCCTTTTGTGCCTCGTCCTTGATCTCGGCCACCAGAGCTTCGGTGGTTAGCATCAGGGCGGCGATAGAGGCGGCATTCTGCAGAGCGAGGCGAGTGACCTTAGCTGGATCAATTACGCCAGCCTTGACCAAGTCACCGAACTCGCCGGTATCAGCATTAAAGCCGAAATTGTCGTCCTTGGATTCGCGTATGCGGCCGACAATGACGGCACCTTCCTGTCCGGCGTTGAGAGCGATCTGGCGCATGGGTTCTTCGAGGGCGCGCTTTACGATGTTGACGCCGATGGCCTCATCATCATGCAGCTTGAGCTTTTCGAGAGCCGCGATGCAACGAACGAGCGCCACGCCGCCGCCGGGAACGATGCCTTCCTCGACAGCTGCGCGCGTGGCGTGCATGGCGTCTTCCACGCGAGCCTTCTTTTCCTTCAGCTCGGTCTCGGTAGCAGCGCCTACCTTGATAACGGCTACGCCGCCAACCAGCTTAGCCAAGCGTTCTTGGAGCTTTTCCTTGTCGTAGTCCGAGGTGGCTTCCTCGACCTGTGCCCGGATCTGTTTGATGCGGCCCTCGATCTCGCTGGCCTTACCGGCGCCTTCGACGATCGTTGTGTTGTCCTTGTCAATGGTCACCCTCTTGGCGCGTCCGAGATCCTCAACCTTCACATTTTCGAGCTTAATGCCGAGGTCTTCCGTGATGGCCTTGCCGCCCGTCAATGTGGCGATATCTTCGAGCATGGCCTTGCGCCGATCGCCGAAGCCGGGAGCTTTCACCGCAGCGCACTGCAGCGTCCCGCGAAGCTTGTTCACGACAAGCGTTGCGAGCGCTTCGCCCTCGACCTCTTCCGCGATGATCAGCAGCGGCTTGCTCATCTTGGCGGTCTGTTCGAGCAAGGGCAGCAGGTCCTTCATCGAACTGATTTTCTTTTCGTGAATCAGGATGCGGACGTCTTCCAGCACACACTCCATGCGCTCGGGGTCTGTGACGAAGTAGGGAGAAAGATAGCCGCGGTCGAACTGCATTCCTTCGACCACCTCCAGCGTCGTCTCCATCGTCTTCGACTCCTCGACGGTAATGACGCCATCCTTGCCCACCTTTTTCATCGCCTCGGCAATGATGCTGCCGACCTGCCTGTCGGTGTTGGCGCTAATCGTGCCAACCTGCGCGATCATGTCGCCTTTCACGTCCTTATGGAGTTTCTTGATTTCCTCGACGGCCACTTCGACGGCTCTCTCGATGCCGCGCTTGAGCGCCATCGGGCTTGCACCCGCAGCAACCGTTCGCACGCCTTCGCGGAAGATGGCCTGTGCCAGCACGGTCGCCGTGGTGGTGCCATCACCGGCAACGTCAGACGTCTTGGAAGCGACTTCCTTGACCATCTGTGCGCCCATGTTCTCGAGCGGATCCTGCAGCTCGATTTCTTTCGCCACGGTCACGCCGTCTTTGGTGATGATCGGCGCGCCGAACTTCTTCTCGATCACGGCATTGCGCCCCTTCGGGCCCAGCGTGATCTTGACCGCGTCGGCCAGAATGTTGACGCCGCGCAAAATCGCCTGACGTGAATTCTCACCAGTTACAATTTGCTTTGCCATTGGGACTTCACCCTCCTGTGGGTGATTCAGAGTTTTTCTTCCCACAATCTTGCGATCGGGGAAACTACTTCTTGCCGGATGCTGCTTTGGCGATCCCGCTGAGCTTCGCCAGGATGTCCTCCTCGCGAAGGATCAGGTACTCCTCGTCATCAATCTTGATGTCATTGCCGGTGTACTTGCCGAACAAGATCCGGTCGCCCACCTTCACATCGAGCGGGATCCGTTTACCCTTTTCGATCTTGCCGGCGCCGACGGCCATCACTTCGCCCTCCTGAGGCTTTTCCTTGGCCGTGTCAGGGATGATAATGCCGCCCTTCGCGGTTTCTTTCTCTTCCAACCTCCGCACCAAGACGCGATCGTGCAAGGGAGTCACGTTCACAGTCATTTCTTTAACCTCCGTTTAATCCATTCTAAAACTTCAGTGGAAGAGAAACGCAAGCGACCGCTTCCCTCCGCAGGAATGCCACGTGACGCTTGCAGACGTTTCCACTGCCCACGGGGCCCAGCCAGTCGCTAGCGGGACTGTATCACAACATGGATTCTGAGAGGTAAGCCTGCAGCCTGAGCACGGCTACGATACAGATGTGGAAAGGCTGTGAATTCTCAGCGCAAATCACGAGATCGAAAAGCGGGGCATGTGTGATCGGCGTCACTGCGATGCTTCGCGATTACCGAGTATGTTGCGCGTTGGCTTGAAGAAAACTGAGTCGCCGCCAAATGTTTTGCGAGGAGTTTGTACCATGAGCGAAAAATCACTAGCGGCCGAGCCCGCGATGTCGCGCAAGAACGATGCAGATCTGCGGCAGCGCCATCCGAAGCGAGACGAAAATCAAATGGTGGCTGATCGGGCTGTAGTATTTAAGTGTCCAAAATGTGGGTCTACGCTCGGTGCCGGCGTTGACTTTGCAATCCCCCCTCCTCCCGGGCCTATCCGCCGACACTGTCTGGAATGCGGCGCCAGTTTTACTCCCAAGCAATTTGAGCAGTATCAGAAGTAAGCATAAGATTCTTGCGCCGTTCATCAGTTGGCCGCCCAGAACTGGAGGCCAATCTTGATGACCGCTGCCAATGCTCCTGCTGGTATCACCGTGTTCGTCATTCTGGAGGGCATTATGAGCGGTTGGGAGCAGCGCTGAGCGAGACATCTGAGCGACAGTATAAAGAAACGCCGGAGTGGGCTTACTGACGAAAAAGGTCTCAAAAAAGCTATTTAACGGCACATTTGGCCCTAATCTTAGTTGCTCGGTTCCAAACGGCGCAACACAGGTATTCCCGCTTCGCGCAGGACGTGCTCAACTACCGTCTCCGTGAGCCGCGAGCCATCGTAATCAAAGTGCAGATGGTTGGTCTTTTCATCGAAACGAACCCTTTGCAAACCGTAGGTGTTCGCGAATTGGCCCAAAACGCGGAATTGTTCAGGCTTAAGAGGATTCTGAAGCTCGTAGGTCACGGTCATGAGTGTCATGCCCGGAACTATAGCATCTGCCACATTTTCGCGTTCGCAGATGGCCGATGGGGGCGGTTAGCGTCTAGTCACACACCTTCCGCCGCGCCCCCTGGGCGACGGTTCCTGTGCCACAAGACTTACATCCTGCAGACCGGGCATGAAGCCACGGCTTGTCGGCAATCTAGTTGTACATGGCACTCAGGTTAGCGGCTCGGCATCAGCGGCGGCCAGTTCGAGTGTGTTGTCGGCGGGACAGTTTTTTGCTAATTGGTTTTGAGTTTTTGTTTACTGATTTTTAGTTTCTAACAGTTAATTTATAGTTTTTGTTGAGGCGTTAATCACAGATTGTTGCCCTAACTTCAGCCGGGAGACCGGCCATCCGGCAGTCCCTTTTCCATCCATCCTTCCCCCCCGCCGCGGGTCTTGTCTCAAACTGCCGCGGCCTCTTCTCCCGTCCCCCGAACAGAAATGGTTCAGTTGTCCCGGACCTTCAGTGCACCGCTCCGGTCCTTCTCGTTCCCGTGCAGGGTTGCAAAATACCGTCTGGAATGAGCGGTGAGACGGAAAGCCCGGCATCGTTCGGTCTTCTCCCCCTAGTACCTCCCCGCACTCTTCATTGGTCCCAACGCAGCCGCCTGCACCTCCCGAAGTAGTAAAAGCGCAACCCTTCCATTCCGAGCGGCCCTGCTGCATGGGCTGAAAACAGCCGGTGGCGATCGAGGGTATGGTAAAAAAACTTTTGCAAAAGGCTGCGCCCTAATTTAGTATGCGGAACGGGCCATTTATCACGAATTGCGAGGCACTTGCAGAACGCGACCAAAATCTCTGAGGCCACGATGCAAATAAGAAAAAGAGGAAGGCCGGCCAAAGATGGTGTTAAGAGTTCGGGATGGCTATTACGGTCGTTTGCCGTGCTGTATTCGTATGACAAAGCACGCGCAAGAGGGGAGAAATATAGTGTGGCCGTCCGTGAGAGTGTAGCTTTTGTCCGCCAACTCCATCCAGAAATGCCAATATCCGAAACGGAAGTGAAGCGTATTTTAGCGGAATTTCGGCCCAAGGGTGCTCCCACGACGTTTATGTCCGAATACGCAGTAGTGGACGGCGAAGAAGCCAGGAAGATCAGAAGCAAGCTTTCCGAGAGGGGATTTTTGTCCGAAGAGCGACCTCAATCAACGCAGACCGACCAAGACTCCAGGCCATTGAAAAGGTACAAAATACGGTTCGCCGACGCTCCGAACTATCCCCGCCACAACGCTAAAAACCCCGAATTGCCCCCTGCACAGCCGTAGAGCAGCCGCTTAAAGCTATTTCCTCCCTACTTAGCCCCTGTCAGATTTATTTGGACCAAAATCGGGTTAGTTTTCTGTTGCGAGCGAAAAGTGTTTTGAGCCAAGGTAATCTTTGAAGCTGATACTGATGAAAGATCACCATGATCGAGCAAAAATTGAGCCTGCATACCGCACAGTGGGGGCCATTCAACCTGGAATTGGGGTAATTATAAGGAGGCAGCGGCATGTCTTCGCTAAAAATAGAACCCTTGCTAGCTGAAACAGCTGAATCAGGCGGTTCTAAACCGAAAAAAGAACAACTGGCTGAAACTGGCGGCCTCGTGTTCTCGGATGGCAGCTGCCTCGAACTGATCAAAAATGATGCCGGGCAGCTGAGTCTATTGCATTCTTTTAGGAAAAGAGGTGCGCAGAGAATCAAGTACCAACGTCGAACTTACGTTCCGCCGATCATCCATGAGTCCCTTTCGGAGGCATTGACATTACCGCACGGACGCGTTTCTAGTTCAATTACAGATCTATTTATAAAGCTGTGTACTCTCTTCATCGAGCCCGGTTTTTCTGCCGAAACTGGGAAGAAACTGGCGTATTGGACGCTGAGTACATGGTTCGTAGAATTGCTTCCGCAGGCTCCCTGCTTGCTTATTACGGGCTCGAGACCAGAAGCAACTCTTGTTCTGCAGCTCCTCAATTGTGTAGTACGTCACGGCTTATCACTTACAGATATCAGTATGTCAGGACTTCGATATCTGCCTATGCATCTCCGTCCTACATTATTGATCAACCATTTAAGTCCGAGCATGTTGAAGGCACTATCTGCGTCGAGTTATCCGCGGGCGTATGTTCCCACCCGAGAGGGCGTGGCGGATCTATATTGTGGCAAAGCCGTATACGCCGGCACATATCTGGTTAATGACGCATTGGACGGCGCGTTCCATGTTCATCTGGCCTCGTTCAATGGAAAACTGCCGGTGATCAATGATCTTGCCCTGCGACAACTCGCGGCAGACTTTCAGCCGCTGTTGTTGGATTACAGGATGAGATGCGCAGCCAAGGTGCGTGACGCCGACTTCGAGGTACCAGGCCTAAGATCGGAGCTCAGAATCCTGGGCCGCGTGCTAGGTTCCGCAATCGTCGACGCGCCGGAGCTGCAGGGCAACCTCGTCACCATCCTTCAGGACTATCAAGAGGAAATTCGCGTAGAAGACTTACTTGAGGAGCAATGCATCGTGGTCGAAGCCCTGCTCAGTCACAGCCATTGCGAGCCGTCCGATCATCTAGTCTACGTGGGCCAATTGGCAGATACCTCGAATGGAATTTTGAAGGATCGCGGATCACGTGAAAAGCTTGAGCCCAAGGCTTTGGGGTGCATACTCAGAAAGCTGGGTTTTACGCCGAAACGAAATGCTAAGGGATTCGCCATAAGGATAAACGAAGACGGCCGCCACAGAATTCATCAGCTCGCTCGCGAATTTCAGGTCTCAGCGACGAACGAAGGCGAGGGATGCAGCCATTGCAGGGACATACTTGATCCTGAACTGAAGACCGAATCACCAGATACATCGGCGGCGTAGTGCACTTGTGTACGTAATGTACGTTGACAACTGACGGTCGAAGGTTCTCCTCGAGATGAAATTACAAAACGAACGCAGCTTTTGCCCCACTTATCAGGAGCTTAGCTGCTCCGGATATGACCTATCTGCTCATAATGCCGTCGCGGCAGGTTGCGGAAATCAGCTTTGAACGGCTCCCGACGTTGGCAAATCCTGCTGAGGGAGGGCGCGAGGATGGTATGGAATACCGAGTTTCATGGGGTGCGGTTTGAAGTCGTTGAGGGAGACAATACCTGCGACTGCCGGCGCGAGGGCGGCCGGAATCTGAGGATCGCTCATATTGGCAATATGCCTGACGCCCGCGACATCGAGGTAGTGAATCTCGGTCTTGAATGCGTCGTGCACCTGACCCGTGGTGCCCGAGAGGTCGATCGATCTGGGACCTATTAGATTAATGCTAAATCCCTTGGACCGAAGCCACGCGCTAATGGTTCGGACATCCTCGGGCGCGAGACTGAATTCGAGACTGAATTGTTCTGGCGTAAGAAATTTGTGGTAGTTAGGTGAATTGGGATCTTGGATTGCCCGAAGCAACTTATCCAGCTCTTCTTCTTTTTCCATCGGCAAGCGCAATAGAAGCTGCAGGTGTTGCATAGGAAGAGATTCGGGGACCGGTCCACGATCATTAGTGGCGTTAGCTTCTGGACGTGTGTTACCGGTGAGCGTGACGCGCCTGCTGTCGTCAATAGGTTGCGTGATTAGCGGTCTCGTCGGCTCCCGTGGCGCCTGGGCATTCGCCAGACTGAGTCCGAGAAAGAATATCTGAACAATCGCAAGACGGCGTGCGAACCGCAATGCATCAAGGATATTGGGCGTGTGCGACGTAATTGAGTCGACCTAGGATTTATTCTACGTGAGCCAACAGCCAAGCGCGATGAAACTAGCGTGATCGAAGTGAGCCGCATCAGCTCTTACTCCGACTGAAACGATTAGCTTAACCTTTCCACCAAGTCCTCGGCCGACTCAAATAAGCTCGTATCATCCCCTCACGCATAGTACCGGCTGCCACGGCTGCGCGCTCTAAGCCATAGTTGTCTAGAATTGCCGCTAGGATTGCGGCGCCCGATATTAGGAGCGGTACCCTCCGGGGATCGAGATCGTATTTCTTTGCGATTTTCCTAGCAGGTTTCTTGAGGAGGTGGCGCAAGGCCTGCTCAAGCGCCACGCGCGTCAGAAGGTGCCGAGGCGTCCCCGCGACATCGCAGACGTGATGTGCAGTTCCTCCACTAAAAGCCGCTGTGCGCACATTCTGAGCTGATGGAGCTTTTCGCATCGCGTCGCGGATGGGCACCATGAGCCGGGCGAAGCTCAAGAGTCCGGGAGGGTCGCCTTCAAGTAAAACCGAAAGTCTCGAAGCGCCCACCGGCATCGAGACGGTTTGACGCGCACTACGGCCTTCGCACAGAGTGATTTCCGTAGATGCGCCGCCACTGTCGACAAAAATCTGCTTTCCTGTGGGCCGCAAATCATGGCGGGCCGCCAGAAATCCAAGCTCAATCTCTCGTTTTTTGGAGATGATGCGTACCGGCAGCCCTACAGCTCGGCTGAGGCGGCCCGCGATCGCACTTCGTCGAGGATCATCTCGGAGTGCTGCGGTTGCGGCAATGAGGATTTCGGAAGCGCCAGCTTCACGGGTCTGCCGTACGAAGGATTCTAATGTCCGACGAATGGAAGCCTGTGCGTAGTCTGGCAGACTTCCGCTCCGCTCTTCCAGGATTCCGAGTTCCAGCAGCCGGGATTTCTCCCGAATATGCTTCAGACGATTTCCCCGTTTGCGCTGCACCACAATCATGTGGATGGTGTCGCTCCCGATGTCAATTGCCGCCAGCCGACTATCACTCATAGTTCTACCTTCGTAAGTTCCGTTAACTGCGGGCAATTAGGCTTAATGCGTGCCGCTGATTCTAACAAAACGGTGATCTCTTCAAGACGATAGTCGACTCATGCTGCGAAGCACCTGTGTCCACTCAGGCCGCAGGCCGCCCAGCCGTTCAATTAGAGCGTGGTGTAGGCCGCCGTGGTGTGTGTCACGCCGGTCGAACTGGTAGGAATCGAATTCACGGAACCAGTGCCGGATTTCTGGCATATTCCTGCCAGTCCAAAACGTCCCCAACCGCGCAGCTAACCGGATGGCCAAGCATTCCCTTCCCACTTGGGAAGGCGTGGTAATCGGTGTGCGAACCAACATTCCGGAACCTCTCGGATATTTCATTCAGGAGCGGGGAATCTCGGACGAACAGTATGACAAACTGCCGGCTTATGAAGCGCAAGAGGACGCGGCGCAAGATGATAAGAGCCGCTAGCGGCGAACTTTGTATCTACGATACTCCCGAGCAGCCAGCACCAAACTGACACTCATCACGAAGAGAAATAGCGTAAACCCCATCGATCCTCCTAACTCCGGGCACTCGCCGCAGAGTACGGAAGTTGCAATTGACCCAATGTCCTTAGCGCCTTCACCCTAGTATTTTAGGCTTGTCTGGCGGTCAGATCTGTCCACTTTAGGACATATTGCCGGCATGACGCCTTAAGCGGGACCCGTGCATGAAGGTCTCAGGGAGCGACAGATTCTCGGTGAAGAGCGTGGCAGCAGATGAGCCAAACTGGCGGTTTTACAAAATCGAAGAGCGGAAACAATTGGGAGAGCAAAATTGGCGCAAGTTCGGCGCCGCAAGTCGCACCTTCCGTAACAACAACACTGGCGGTTCCACCGCCGGCTGGCAGCATAGAGGCGTCAGCCGCTTCCGTACCCCTCTCCGATGTTGGCGGTGATTCCTAAGCGAACGGCCCAGCCACTCGGACAGCGATGCAGACGGAGCCGCCCATTGCGAACGATCACGTCACGCAAGCTCCTGAGAGCCCACCACCTACAGTCGTCCATGCTGGCGACGCGGACGTCGCTCTTGCTCGGAGCTAGTGGTAGGCTAGGACGAGGGAGTTCAACCTCTTGGCCGAAAGGGAAAGCCCGGGAGGTAATCAGCCGCGCCGCCCTGCTGACCGTAGGACACATCCGCGATATGTGTTCACAGCCGACGCAGAGATCGCTGAACCGGAAACCGGCGCGAGGATCGAAGCACGCATTACGGACATAAGCCAACGGGGGTGCTATGTTGACAGCCCTCGATCATTTCCGCTGGGAACAGCCGTAAGAGTACATGTAACGAAAGCTGGCGACTCTTTTGTTGCCCCGGCCAGAGTTGTGTCTTCATCGGAGAAAGGGATGGGCATGGCGTTTGGCGAGATTGCTAACGAACAACATGAGATTCTCGAAAGTTGGCTTCAACCGTTACGGGAAGGGCAATTGGTGATCCTGAATCGCCGAAGGACCCAGCGCCTCCTCGTAAGGGTTCCGGTGCGCGTTTCGGCTCAGCACCCACCGGCGACCCACTTTGAGGAAGAAACTCACACGCTCGCGCTCAATGCATACGGAGCCTTAGTTCTGCTTTCTAGGTCGATAACTAAGGGACAGCGCCTGGAGCTTCTAAATATCGCTACTGGTGATAGAGCGGAGTGTATCGTTGCTTACATCGGTCGGCGTCAGGGAGAGCGAACAGAGGTCGGTTTGGAATTAATGTTACCCAACCCGAAGTTCTGGCACGTAACGTTTCCGCCGAAAGACTCTCAGCGCGGTTCCGATTCTTCACAATAGACAGGCGATTGTGCTTTTCCTCAATGCGCTTGGCTTTCTTCCGCTTTCCCGGCTTTATATTTCGGGATGAAATTACCATCACCGAATAAGTGAGCGAGAATCGCTGATTCCTCTGGAGTCTAATCAGTGCTGATCAAGCGTATTGGGGGAGCAGGTAGAAGCTAACAGATTTGATACCTATGCCATTCATTTCTGGCATCAGAATATCGAGCACGACGACGAATCTCACGAATCTGATTCAAGAGCTACGTTGAAAAGGGAACTGGTGTCGGGCCAGACGTAAATGCGGACGTCGTTACTAATCAGAGCATGAAGTAGTGAACGTTTGTCGAGGTCGCCGCATCTAACCGGGCATGCGTGCCAACCAGCATGATGCCCGGATGCTTTCTTCTCAGGCGAAAGAAGCTTTGCGGCTGCGTGTGGTTCACGCGGTCGTCGAGCAGCAGATGCGACCAACGAAGGCGGTGCGCGTGTTTCGCGTGTCGCGCACGGCGGTCTTTGGATGGGTCCGGGCGTGTCGCGCGGGTGGCACGCGGGCGCTGCGGGCCCACGCGCTGGGACGGCCCCGACGTTCGCGGCTGGCTGGTCATCAGGCAGCGACGGCGGTGAAGCTGATTACGGAGCGTTGTCCGGATCAACTCAAGCTGCCGTTCGCGTTGTGGACGCGGCAGGCGGTGTGCCGATTGCTGGCCGAGCGCTTCGGCCTGCACGTGTCGGTGTGGACGGCGGGACGTTATCTGCGACATTGGGGGCTGACGCCGCAGAAACCCGTGCGGCGCGCCTACGAGCGCAACCCCGCCGCAGTGCAGCGCTGGCTGAAAGAGGAATACCCTGCGATCCTGGCAAAAGCCAAGCAGGAGAATGCCGAAATTCATTGGGGCGATGAGATGGGCCTGCGTTCGGACCACCAGAGCGGACGCAGTTACAGCAAGCGCGGACGCACGCCGGTGATTGCTGGAACGGGCCAACGTTTCGGTTGCAACATGATCTCGACGATCACCAATCGGGGAACGTTGCGCTTCATGGTGTTCCGCAAGCGCTTCACACAGCCAGTGCTGCTGGCATTTCTGCGTCGCTTGCTGCGTTCCGTGAGAGGGAAGGTGTTCTTGATCGTGGATGGTCACCCAGTGCATCACGGAAAAAGGGCGCAGCGCTGGCTGGCAGCACGAGAGGACCGCATCGCACTGTTCTTTCTGCCTGGGTACAGTCCCGAACTGAACCCCGACGAATTGTTAAATCAAGACGTCAAGTCGCATGCGGGCCGCCAGCGTCCCCAAGACCAAATGCAGATGATGAGATCGTTACGCGGCCATCTGCGCAGCACCCAAAAACAACCGGCCAAGGTGCGGCGCTATTTCCACGAGGAGCACGTCGCCTACGCCGCCGCTTGAAAACGTTCACTACTAACCGCTCGGAGTAATAGTTCCAGGGATCGAGCCAAGGGTCCTGTCCGCCGTTCTGCCGCCGAACGACCGCGTCACTCTCGGGCTGGAGGTGCGTCGGGCTCTTTATCGGCCTGTTCGAGCTGCGAGTCGATGACTTTAGCAAACGCGACAACGTGATTCTGAAATTCAGCCGTGTACAGCGCAAGCGCCATGTCAATCCCCAAGATTCCTTTCACGTAGCCCAGTGATTTCTCGGTGGCGCTATTGTTTCCCGCGGTTGCGGCATTCGCCAAATCCCGATCGAACCCATCCAGGCTACGGGCAAGGTCGTTCAGGTCAACCAGAAGAAGCAAGTCCATCCGCAGCGTTTGCTTCTGCGAGAGCTCTTGGATTTCCTCACGCGTATTATCCAGAGATTGCAAACATAGGCTCTCGCTTCTCTCCAGTTCCGTGCCATCGTCGGAGACGAGACCCAGGGATTTCACGTCCACATTTTTCAGTTGCACTTCCCACCGAAGCGCGGCCGTGTCTAGTCGCGCTAAGAATAGAGCGAATTCACCGTTGTTCATCAGGCGCAAACCTGGGGACATTTGTCCTGTCGGGGGCTGCCGGGTTTCGGGAAATGCAGGAAGCGCAATCAGTAAGGCAAAAGCCGTTATCCCAAGTTTGCGAATCATTAATCTGTCCCTCCACACATAATCAAGCGATGCTAAGAAAGTAAGTCGCAGACCATGTGCCATAGAGCCAAGGACAGGTAACCTCTCCGACACGCGCGAAAGCGCACTGTTGCAATCTAAGAGGTTAATGGCGCAGTTTGACACTTTCGACCTGTTCTAAGAGGGAATCTCTCTTGTTGTTTAGCGCCACAAAATGTCGTCAGGTGTGCCGCGAAGTGTCAGTCAGTGGGCATAGGCTGGGCATTCTTTATTCTGCTCGGCATACCTGAGCCCCGGCCCGAAGCCAACAGCTAAAATTGGTTCCGACTGAATACTCCGAAAAGCGGAGCTGCGAGCTGGGTGGAAAGATCCGACAAATTTATGGCCTTCAGCCCGCGGTGAATCAAAGCCGTGGAGGTGTGGAGATGGCGAATGACAGCCTGTTACTAAAAGAAATGGATGAGCAAGCACGCTAGCCCAACCTTTTCGAATGGATCCAGCAGCAATGGGCCACGGGGATGGCAAAACTACAAAACGAACTCAGCCTTGTCTCATGTAATCATGTATTTGGGCGACTCGCGGGCAAGGTAAAAGTCACGGATAACGGTTACAAACGGCGGTTCGGCTTTGGAATATGGAGGATTTGATCTATGGAAACGTTTAGAGACCAAAAATTCGCCGGACGCAGCTTCATCGTGGATGAGGTTGTATTCATCAACTGCCAACTGAAAGATTGCGACCTTTACTATTCCGGCGGCGATTTCGATTGGACGAACGCCTCCTTTGACGGCTGCCGCTTTCATTGGCGTGCGGCGGCGAAAAGGACAGTAGACTTACTGCGCCTGATTGGAGCGTTGAAGGAACAGTCACAGGGACCGGGGCAAATCCCACCAACGACGACGGGAGGAAAACCCAATTAGTTTTCATGTTTCTCTCCTTTTTCAAATGACACCACTACCCCGAAATGTCGCCGCTTGACTTTGCAAGGAATCCAGCATAGAACGTGCAGGTTTCTGTTGCTGGAATCGAGCGGCCCCGTCCGGAACTCTGACAAACTGCGATAAGGATGTGAAAAAGTGACTGTCGCTGAAAATGTAGAAGACACGTTACGTGCCAAGTTGGTCTGTGATTTGCTTAATGCATTCCGCGCTTTTTCAGATGAAGCCGGAAAGCTAAGGCTGCAATTCCTACGGGCGAAGGAGCCCATGTCGCTGGAATCGTACGACGCTTTCCACAGGCAGCTCACCGCTGAAGAGAAAACCTTGGAGAAATACCTGAAGCTCAGGGAGGAGCTAATCCTCACGTATCTCAAGAATGATCCCACAAAGCCAACGCCCGTACGAACACTGTGTGCGCCAGCGCTGCGCAGCACTAATTGCGCTTAGGGATTTCGAGTCACGGCTTTCACGCAGAGGCCCTTAGCTTGCACGCTTCCGCGATGTCTCGCTGCGTTCCATCGCCACCGCTCGCTCCCGTCATGTCCTTGGCGTCAGCTTTTCCATGTTCGCATAGTCAGCTCGATATCATCGCCTTGATCGGCATCATTCTGCTGATCGGCATCGTCAAGAAGAACGCCATTCTCATGATTGATTTCGCTATTCAGGCCGAACGCAACGAAGGCAACAGCCCGGAACAATCGATTTATGACGCTTGCTTGCTGCGTTTCCGGCCCATCATGATGACCACGATGGCCGCGCTCTTTGGCGGCATTCCCATCGCGTTGAGCACGGGGAATGGGGCGGAATTGCGCCGCCCGCTAGGTATCGCCATTGTCGGGGGGCTGATTGTCAGCCAGATGCTTACGCTGTACACGACGCCGGTGATCTATCTGTACATGGATCGGTTCCGGGCTTGGGTGAGCGGCGGAAGGAAACTGGAGCGGCTCGAAATTCTACCTTCCGTCTCTGCGCCGATCGATCCTGCGTCTGATTAGGTGCCGCCTTCTTGCCACGCTGCCGGACTACGCCAAGTTTCCAAAAGTCTGTCCCGGTTAGAGGACGACCTACATAGATGACGCGGCAAACACCCATAAGAAGATCAATGCACTGGCTGTCGTAACCGTCGAAGCAAAGATCTGGTCATTCGCGTCCACGCTGGTGAAAACTGAACCGGCTTGACTTGGCACCAATGGACAGTGCCGATCGGTTCCCTTAACCAGAGGAGCAAGAATGCGGCCATTCGGCGCCAAGCTATTGAATTGAGGAATGCCAAACATCGATCCCGCCACTGATGCACCCAACCGTCGAGGGAGCGGAATGACGGCAGAATGGCCATCCGTCTGTTCCTCCAGCGCACAGCGCCGATTGGCTTTCTTAACCAGAGGAGCAAGAATGCGGCCATTCGGGGCCAAGCTATTGAATTGAGGAATGCCAAACATCGATCCCGCCACTGATGCATCCAACCGCTGAGGGAGCGGAATGACGGCAGAATGGCTATCCGTTTGTTCCTCCAGCGCACAGCGCCGATTGGCTTTCTTAACCAGAGGAGCAAGAATGCGGCCATTCGGGGCCAAGCCATCGAATCGAGGAATGCCAAACATCGATCCCGCCACTGATGCATCCAACCGCTGAGGAAGCGGAATGACGGCAGAATAGCAATCCATCTGTTAAACGAAACATACGAGATCAGCAGCGGTTTGGTTTGGCTCCGGCGCACGGCGCCGATTGGCTTTCTTAGCCAGAGGAGCAAGAATGCGGCCATTCGGCGCCAAGCTATTGAATCGAGGAATGCCAAACATCGATCCCGCCACAGATGCACCCAACCGACGAGGGAGCGGAATGCCGGCAGAGTAGACATCCGTTGAACCCGACGAATAAATTGTTCTCTGGCACTGGCCTTGGACACCTGATTCACGTGCCCACTGGGAGCAGTAACCTTTTCTCGTGCCGCGAGTTGCGAAACGTCATGCGCTTTCTGCCGATCCACGTCAACAGAGGACGCAATTGAGCCGGTGCTGGCGTCGGCTTCAGCTCTGAATCCGATAGAAGAGGTTCGATCCGGCTCCTCCTTCGCCTCGGAAGCGTGTTCTCCAGTGTTCTCGCTCGATAGCGTTTTTTCGTGCTCCGGAGCGTTCCAAGATGAAAGGGCAACAGAAGTACTTTCGGGTGGCACCACCTCAGTTATGGCCTCATTAGCAACGGGCGAATGGAGCGGCGCTTGAAGGTCACTCGGCACTTCAGATGTCCGGCCGACACTCAGAATGCCATCGGAAATATGGCGTGGTGAGAACGACTCGAGGCGTCCAAACTGAAACTCCCTTGCGACTTCTTCGACCATGACCGCGGGAAAGGGCCGAACACCGCCCGCGCATGCATTGATGAGGGCATGCTCGCAGAGGAGGTTCACCACACGAAGAATCCCTTGCGAATAAAAGTAAACAGCCTCGATCGCTTCAGACGTGAAGACCTCTCCGCCCTTCAAACCTGCGATTCGTAGCCGTTCCCTAATATAGTTGACCGTTTGTTCGAGGCTGAGCGGCGCCGTTTTGCAATGGCATGCAATCCGTTGCCGGAGTTGGATCAGCTCAGCCCGCTCGAGTGTCTGCTCAAGCTCTGGCTGGCCGGCAAGCACGATCTGCAGGAGCTTTTCGCCAGCGATCTCCCAGTTGAGTAGTAACGGAAGTTTCTGGAGCACAGATTTACGCAGACCTTGTGCCTCGTCCACAATCAGGACCGGCGTTTCCCCGGCCCGGTACTGGTTGATTAACCACGGCTGGATCCGTTGCAGAGCGCTGTCCTCCGATTCAAAACAGCACGGGATTCCGAATGCCGCGAATATCAAATCGAATAGGTCACTAACCTTGAGATGGGAGTAAAAAATAAATGCCGTGGGTGTCCCCTGCCGGTCTAGTGACTCGAGGAGAGAATGGATCAACGTCGTCTTGCCCGTGCCTGCCTCACCTGTGAGCAGGATTAAGCCTTTGCGATTCCGAATCCCATCAGAAACTTCTATCAGGGTCTTCTGACTCCAAGGTGTGAGGAAGAGATGTTGAGGATTGACAGCAAAGGGGTTTTCGGGCAGTCCCAAGAAGCCGAATAGGTCCTCGTACATATTCTTTCCACAGAAGTTGAACCGGAACTTCCGATTCCAAGTTATCTTTCGGTCAAACCATATTCCAGGCGTCCTTCTCGTGTCAATCTGCCCGGCTGCTTGATAGCTACCGCTATTTTCTTCCGTGAACTCCGATTCGCGTCTCACCGACAGGCGTGCGGGAGCGGCCTCCAAACTGCGCCAGCTTGCGGTGCACTTTCGGCATCGTCTGTTGCTGGACGTCTTTCGCGTCTTCGGTGTTGCGCGTGATTGCGAAAGAGCAAGGCGATATACGCCTGCGAAGGCTCGATGAGTGTCGCGGGCTCGTCACTCCACGACGAGCACCTTCATAGTGTGCATCTTGCAGCGCTTTACTGCTGCCAGCAAATGGGAGGTCAGTCTGGTGCTTACCGGAATCACCGGACCATCTCCTAAGGCATTCGCCCTAAGCTTTGCTCATCGTTCCAGCCATACCTCACTTCGGATGGCGCCTTCGCCAGCGGCGATGGCTTTACCGCGAGGGACGAGGAAGAGGGACAAGAGAGTCGCTGCTGGTGGCCCAAGGCGTGACCTGTCCGGAGGTCAGCCGGCTGCTGGGCGATGCTCCTCGCTCGGTGGAATATTGGATCCGACGTTTCGAGCAAAGAGGGTTGGCCGGGCTGAGCGAGGGACAACGCCCCGGCCGCCCCCGACGACTGAGCGATGCGCAACTGCAGGAACTGGACCGGGCGCTGCGCCAGACTCCGCGCGATCTTGGTTCGACCGGCACGCTGTGGGATGGGAAAGCGCTGAGTGCCTGGATCGAGCGGCGCTTCCGGGTTCATTTGGCGGTGCGCCAGTGTCAGCGGTTGTTCCGGCAGCGGGGCTTTCGGCTGCGCAAACCCCGCCCCTTGATTGCCCATGCCGATGCGGAACGGCAGAGGACGCATAAAAAAACTCCAGGCGCTAAGGGCCGATCCCACCGTTGATCTCTGGGCCATGGATGAAGTGCACTTTCAGCAGCACGGATCGCGCTGCCGGATGTGGGTTCCGTGGGAGATCAAGGAGCCCGTTCTGCTTCATCACCCCACCCGCAAGAGTGTGGGCTACTTCGGAGCGGTCCGCTTGCGCGACGGCAAATTCTTCTTCCGGCGGGAGACCGGCAAGCCAATGCCGTGACCTGCTGGGAGTTCTTGAAAGACTTGCGAGCGGTCAGTAGCCGCACAGGCGCGGCGAGTGGCGGTGATTGCCGACAACGCCAAATACCACCATGCCCGGCTGCACCGGGACTGGAGGCGGGAGGGAGCCGGGCGTTTCGCTCTGGATTTCTTGCCGCCGTACAGCCCCGAACTGAATCCTGCCTAGCGCATATGGAAACTCACGCGTCGCCTTTGTCTGCATAACCGCTACTTCCCCCAGTTGGACGATGTCACTGTCGCGGTCGAAACCGAGTTCGCCAACTGGGCCAAGCCAAACAACACACTGCCACTCCTATGCGCAATTATTTAGGACGCCCAGTTTATATCGATTCGACTTCGCTCGATCGGATCGAAAAGCGTCAGAGAGAAAGCGTGAAAAAGTGATAGCACGAATTCGAAAGCGGATGGACGCGTCCGCTCCCTCCATGCGGAGTTCCACCAGAATTCGCCGATCTTCGAAAAAACGCGTTTAATCACTTCTTGCTTGGTTCGGCTACTGCCGCGCCGTAATTTTGAATGACATCACCAACGCAGACCAAGTACCTGACTGGTTCTGGGTGAAATTGATCGCCGTCGTTCCGGACGCGCTCGTAATGTATTCAGTGGCTGTCCCGCCGAGGCCGTATCCAGTGGAGTTCTGTATGCCGCTTCCGCCGCATACCCAGGAAGCGCCGCAAGCCGTAATGTTCCAGCGCGGATTGCCCACGGCGTAAAGCAAACTGCCAGAAGATGAAGGAGTGATACTCGGCAAATTCATCGTCGTGCCTGGACCTGCGTCCGAGTTCACTGCGTCCAAATCGAAAGCAGGAACCCCGCCGGTTACCCTAAATTCATCGCAATGCAAAATATACTGCCCTGGGTAGACCGCAGCCGCTCCAAGCGTCCCGGTGATCGTAGTATTGCCAGCAGGCGGCGTCAGGTTGTACAGAAGCCAACCCATCCCCGCTCCGCTGAGATATGCAGTTGGTGAGTGCGGCGAAGTCGAGTAAACATTTCCAGACTGGTCCACAACACTGACGAGGGCAGTGTTCGTGGGTTCGAAACCACTCAAACCGCAAGCGATAAAATCTCCCGCAGTCACCGAGTTCAGCAGAGTCACGGAAACCGTCGTTGATCCCACCGCGCCGCTGGCTCCGCTATTGCCTTGAACGTGAGTAAATGACGGCGCTGCCGCCTGGGAAAGGTTAATGGTGTACGTTGCTGTTCCCACAGGGCTGTTGGGGAAGCCACTGGCAACCGCGATCGCATTGATCGTGGTGGTCTGCGTGACGGAGATCGGGCCGGTATAGAGCGTGGAGGCGGTAGTCGGGGTACTCCCGTTGGTCGTGTAGTAGATGGCGGCCCCGGAAGTCCCATCGCTCAGGGTAACCGATTGCGCGCTGGAGTAGCTCCCGCCTGCAGGATTGAAAGTCGGCGCGGCCGCCTGGTGAAGATTAACTGTGTAGGTTGCTGTAGCCACAGGGCTGTTGGCGAAGCTACTGGCAACTGCGATCGCATTGATCGTAGTGGTCTGGGTGACGGAGATCGGGCCGGTATAAAGAGTAGACGAGGACGTCGGGGTAGCCCCGTTGGTCGTATAGTAGATGGCTGCCCCGGAGATCGTGTCGCTGAGGGTGACCGATCGCGCGCTGGTGTAGCTCCCGCCCGCAGGACTGAATGTCGGTGCCGCCGCCTGTGGAAGATTAATTGTATAGCTTGCTGTCCCGACAGAGCTGTTGGCGAACCCACTGGCAATTGCGATCGCATTGATCGTGGTGGTCTGGATGACGGAGATCGGACCGGTGTAGAGCGTTGAGGCGGTGGTCGGGGTAGCCCCGTTGGTTGTGTAGTAGATGGCCGCCCCGGAAGTCGCATCGCTCAGGGTGACCGACTGTGCGTTGGTGTAGCTCCCGCCTGCAGGACTGAAGGTCGGCGCCACCGCCTTCGGGGCCGTTCCTCCTCCTCCTCCTCTGCTCCCTGCTTTGAATGCGGCCACGCCTGCGGCCCAGAAGTCCGCCCCCCCCAACGTTGCGCTCGCTGAGACCGTCCCCTCAATGGCTTGTACCTGGTCCTCGGCAGCCAACTTCGTGTTGGGCTCGGCCGGCACACTCTCTTCGATCTTGTACCCAGAACCCGCTGTAAAGGTTGCCGCGTCGGAGGTCATAATCGCTCCCAACAGCAAATCCCCATTGGCAGTCGTCGTGGCATTGCCACTATTGGGAGAAGCGCTGTCCCCCTGCGCGGTTGCCGTTACGTCCAGCGAATTCGAAGCCGCCACTCCCGAGTACTCCAGAATGGCGAAACGAAGTGTGGCCGAGGTGGTATCCGAGACCGTAATCGTATTCGCTCCAGCCGCGACGTTCTCGGCGTAGAAGATTCCCAAGGTGTTGCCGTTTCCGGTCTCGTTGAACTGAATCGCCTTGTGGTAGGGGTTTCCGTTCGAATCGGTGACCGTGAACACTTCATTCAACGCACCCGCCCGGATGGCGACGCCAATCCAGTTTCCTGCACTATTATTCGAGTTGAACGCCAGCGTTGCTGATATCCCGCTAGAATCCAGGCCCGCGTGCTGTACCAAGGTTATCGCACTACCAGAAGAACCCAGGGTGAGGGCAGTTACGCTCAGAGAGAGCGAGGCACTGGCCGTCGTACCTGTGGAGTCTTTCACCGTGACGTTCTGCGTAAACGTCCCCGCTTGGGAGGGCGTTCCGGAGAGCAGCCCCGTGGCACTGAACGTCAAACCATCGACTCCGGTCCCGGACCAGGCATACGGACCGACCCCGCCGCTGGCGGTAATCGTCACGCTGTAACTGGTTCCCGCGGTAGCAGCCGGCAAGCTCGTGGTGGCGACGGCGAGAGGCGGCGCGGAAGTGGGGATGCCGGCTTCTACTTGCGTAGAATTGGCGCTCGTGGCGCCGGCACTATCGACCGTCTGCACGACATAGTAATAAGTACCGCCAGAGGAAACGGAGGTATCTGTGTAACTCGTTGTCCCGACCGGAATGTTAGCGATCTGGGTATAAGGCCCGCCGCTTATGGTTCCACGCAGCAAGTTCCAGCTCGCGATAGTGACGCCATTCGGCTGCGTGCTAGGAGTCCAAGAGATAGTTACTGAATGGCTTTGCGCAAACGCCAGCGCGGGGCAGAGCAGTAGTGCGGCAAAAAATAGCGCTTGCTTGACTCTGGCCATTAGGATTTCTCCGCAGTTCAAGCTGCCAACAGAGCAGACCCGGGAATTGAATTGTTCGGATCCGCTACCGAGCAGCCTTTTTTAACTGCTAGTAAGTGAGCCGTACCGGAGGCAGCCGCAAAGAGGTGGCGACCGGCAGTTACAGATTGGCTGGGGTGTGACAGCCTAGAATCGTGGGGGATCTAAGTCTACTGGCCGAATGGGCAAAACACGCCGTACCGCGGCGAGCTGCTAGTTGCCCTATGCAGCGGCATCGTCGACGACTAGGACTACGGTGAACTGGTTTTTCCTCGTCGACCGAGCGCAGCTCGACCATGATGTTGCGGATTCTGTGGGGCTTATTGCGACCCTCGGTGGTTTTTTCCTTTTTGTATCGCCGATGCCTTGGAACTCACAGGGGGCTATTGCAGGCGCTTAATGCTGTGGATAACCTGTGCGACTGTGTGTCCTTTAGGGAAAAAGAGGAACAGGAGAAAGACCAGTCCTGATTGTCCTGTAGGCGGATGCGGGACACTAAGCCGCAGGCCGCTACGACTATTGCGACCGGGAGCCCGGAGCGATGCTACCTACCGCCCCAGCCGGTTCACATCTTAATGGATTCGTTACGAACGATCTCGCACCGCTGAATAAGTACCGCTACACCAACATGACGATCATAGTTTTCAGGGTGCTTTTCGACGCGCACTACCTTCCCTCTGGCGCGTATGAAGACTTCTGTGCCGCCGGTGACCTCGGCACAGAGCGTCATGATCAAATCCAGTTCGGCACCGGCGTCGAGGTTGTTCGGAACAACGAAGTAGACTCCACAGGTGGATATGTCGCGGGTCTGTCCGTTACAAGCATCTCTTTCCACCGGTAAGCGGAGAAGGACCGGTAAGGAGAGTTCATATCGTCGTGCCGTGCGACAATTCCCCAAGGTTCTTTTGAATCTCCTCAACGGATTGGACCGGTGTGACAGCCCTGAAGAGGGTATGTACTTAGAACAACGAAACAACATTTCTTTACAGAACCTTCATTCTGAACAGGCAGTTTTGGTTTCATAATAACGGCACTATGTCCTCCCAAACTGCAGCTGGCGTTTCTGTATGTGTTGAGCGTCGTCGCAGCACTCGCTTACCCCTCCGGCTGGCGCTAATCGTGTCCGGCGAAGCTGTGCCGCTTCAGGAAAATGCCTGTACATCCTCCGTAAACAACCATGGGGCCCTCGTCGCGTTAGCAGCTAAAGTGACCGTAGGTCAGAGGCTGATCCTTCAAAATCCCGAGAATTGGGCTGAAAGAGGCGCTCGTGTAACTCGCATTGGTTGCTGTTGCGAAGATCGAACTGAAGTAGGGATAGAATTTACGGAGCCTGCTCCAGATTTCTGGGGGATCGGTAGCAGTACCAAACGTTATCCACAAGTCTCCCAGCCGCAGTTGTTAAGTGGAGAACACGGCACGCGAGACTAACCATATTTCAGGAGCCCTGCCATTGTCGAACGAAACGGGAAGGTGAACTTAGATGACCCTGCGTTACTGCTTGGTTTTGTTCTTCGCGGCCTCCCTCTTGGCGAGAACGCCGCCAAAGAAGCACGCTAAGCATGTTGCGGAAGGCGCCCAGATGCAGCCGAGTCCGCAGCGCATTGCCGAAATCCAAGCTGCGCTGAAGGCGCACGGCTACGAGCCGGGCACCACCTGGGAGGAAACGCAGGAAGCGTGCAGGAGAATCGCCGACGAGCACTTGTGGCAGACCGACCATGCACCGGATCTACGGGTGCTGATCCTTATCGGGCTGGGAGGGCCGCATTCTGACCCGGTTGTCGCGCAAATGGAGGGTGGTCGCCTGGATCAAGATCAAAGGGCGGAAGCGGCGCGTGACCGTCAGAGTCTTGTTCGGCGGGTCGAGAATCCTAGCGGTCGTATGCCGAGTTCGACAGTGGCCGCCTCCGCCGGCTTATCCAGCTCGGACAGAGAAGAAATGAACCTGAAAGCGCTAACGAAGAGGAAAAAGAAATATAGCTTAAGGACTCAGGTCAGGAAGTCGAGACCGAAGCCTGCGCGAGCAGGTGCGGGTTCGTGTGTGTAGCTACCACGCTCACAAACGGGGAATCGGTCGCAGCTTATGGGCTTGGAGCACCCGAGCCAGGTCTTTGCATTGCGATCCCGATCCTGCGCACATAAGCGACGACCTTCGCGGGAGCTGCTGGGCATGGCTGGTCAAGTTCAGGTGCGTCGCGAAAATTGAAGCTTACTTTTTCTATCTCGTATTCAGCGGCGCCAAAGTTCACACCGTCCCGAGTTTCTTCAGGCAGGAAGACGAAATCGCCTGGCCGCGGCAATACCCGGATTCTCTAATGGGATGAGATTGATCGCCACCCTTTCTTGGCGATCGTAGAACTCGTGGGATTCAGCGCGCCCTGCGGAGGGGGCCTACAGCGCGTTCCTCACGTTCGCGGGAGGGGCTTTCGCATCCGCCGTTTACAGCGGCTATGCTCATTTCGATTCCGACGACTTCTGCGGCTGGATTGGAGAGACGGGTTACGTGAAGCAACCGGACCGTTATGGGACCCCCCGAGAGACGCTTCTGCGCGTTGCCACAGCGAGCGAAGAAGCGGCGCTAAAAGCGGCGCGGAACTACGGCGGCGCCGAGTACGCTCTAGAGGGCGGGGCTTGGAGCACAGAGCCGCCCTGCACGAACATTTCGGTTTTCTAATCGTGTCCTGAGACGAGCAAAGCGGCCTTCGTTCGGGCGGAAGGGCACGCTCCGGCTTCGTGATGTGCTCAACGCGGTAAAGAGGCCGAATCCGGGGTAAACAAATTCGGCCCCTTGGGAAACGCTGCTTGCGATACACACCAATCTAAGCGACTCCTGCAGATGGAACAATATGGCGGATCGGGCATATTGCGGTACAGACTAGGCTTTAATTGGCCCTAGACCGAAAGCGGACAGGTAGGAGCGAATGGGCGCCGCGGAAGCGCCGCAGAAGCCTTAAATGTCAGAGATGATCTCGCCGCGGTTGGAATTCCACGCCTTCAGGTTTGCGAGCACCTGATGATCATCAAGCGTGTCGCCCCATGATTCGACAGTAGCGAGCAAGTCGGGATCGGCACCGAGTGCGTCAATCGCCCGGTACAGTTCACGAATAAGTTCGCGATTCACGGTGCCGAGTTTTTGCATGTCTATTCGATGATCCCGTAGCTGGCCAGGACGCCCGCCAAGCGCGAGACGCGCGAATTGCGGCGACTGTACGAACTCGGGGAAGAGCAGCAAAAGGGGGCCGAACCCAGAAGAAATTCGGCCCCCGAAGCGAGACTTCCGATTCGCGCAAATCTAGTCGTTCAGGCTGGCAGAGTCAATGAAAAGCGTCTCAAAAACCATGCCCTAAAATGGTGCACAGTGTCCCCGTTTTGTCCCCCCGAACGAAACGAAAACACATCATCAAGGCCGTCAAGATGGGAATACGGAGCGGAGAACTGCTGATTCCTTGAGCAAAGGCCAGTGACCGAAGATCAAACTGAAGATCAAGGCAAGCATGCTTACGATCAGCGCAACTATGATAATACCGATCATAAGCCATTGTTGCCAGAGCATGTTTTCGCCGCGCTTCTCTTCCTCAGGGTCGGGTGCATTGCCGAAATTCTGGATCTGTCCGAACACCAGCATGGAAGCAGCAGCGATTGCGGACCAAATTGTCATTTGGACGGTCTCCCTTCTGTACCAGAAAACTGTAGCGGAAAATGTAACAGATCTGGGACTCGCTGGGCTGAGCAACACGAACGAAGTGCCGCATTTCAGAAAACCACGCCACGGGACCTAGTCCTTCTGGGAGCTCATCGGACCCGTTTTAGCTGCATAACAGTGTAACCAAGGGGTTGGTCGCGTGACATAGTGATGGCCACGCCATCGCCGAACAGCTCTTAGATAAAGCGGATTGAAAAAAGCGAGCAAAGTGTGGTGAATTTTGTGGCGTCGCGTCTGTCAAGGTAATGACGCCTTAGCTTGAGGTATGGATCCACTTTTTATTCACCGAGTTATATAATCCCAGATCGTCGGGAGGTTCTGCGAACCCCGCTATGCGGAACCATAACCAAATCAGCGTTTGCTTGCGATACATGGTGGGAGGGTTCGGTGCAATTCTCGGAGCCATTCCGGGTATGGCTATACGCCTCTTTGCGAACAGAAGGAAACACGCAGGCTCCACTTCTGGCCTTTTCCGTTGCACTCGCGCTTGTTGGGCTTTCATAATGGGGCGCCTAGTATGATCCGGCCACTGCAGCAGCCTATCAAAGCTTGTGGTGGATTTTGGGGGCGTTGGCAGCGTCTCTAAAGGGCCCCCTGGCGGCGAGCCTTGTATCTACGATACTCACGAGCAGCCAGCACCACAGTGAGGCTTGCCACGCAATTGCTAGAGCGACGAGTATGGCTTAGCCCAGATCACTGCCGCGCCGATTCTCTGGCAAAAGCTCGTTGGCTCGTTGTGATAACTGAAAAGCAGCCCACTGAAAAGATCCGAGAGAGTTATGGCTTCCCGCCCACCGTGGATAAGTCATGTTAGATTGCGCAACACTCTACTGATCGGCGATCTGTAGGCTCGGGTTGCTGGAGGGTTGGCCAGCGTCGTTCGTAAGGTCCATCAACACGGCGCTATTTCCCGAAATGCTGTAGAAAATCAGCTGACAAGGGCTCAAACTGCTACCTATCGTGCAAGCCGACGTATTGGGACTGATAGAACCGAGTCCAGTCGAATCGACGTAGACGTAAAGCGGGCCGAATGTCTGGCCGGCGCTGAAGTTCCCGTTGGAATTATTGTCACTCGTGACAGAGACTGAGCCTCCGCTGAATGTGGCCGCGCCCGAGTTCGCGCCAACGTTCGAGTCTTGCGGATCGATTGTTCCAAAGGCGTACGTTCCGCTCGGCGCGGAAGTGCTGGTTTGAGGCTCGGCCATGCCTGTCTGTACGCTCGCGCTCCCGTCCATGATAAACGCCTCATTGTCGCTCACCATGTAGAAAACCGGCGGGTGGCTACCGCTTGTCACAAGCACACGCCCTGTAGCCTCGGCTGAATAAGTTGTGCCGCTAAGGGAATCGTTCTCTAAGTTACCACCTATGATCTCCCATATGGTACCGGCTGTGAAAGTGCCCGACCCATTTGCGGTGATCACGCCTATGGTAGTGTTGCTCGTGGGCGGATTGGGCGGGTTGCACGTCGGGCAATTGAGGCTGAGCGATGACAAGTAGATTACGCTGGTGCCATTCAGCGAGGCAGCCGAGAACTTTCCGCTCTGCTGCAACGCTTCTCCGCCCCCGAAGATGCCACCGGTCTGAGTCTGGTTGAAGTTAGTGAGGATCAGGAAGTCACTCGAAGATACCACATAAATTACGTCCGCTGGATTGATCGTGCCGCCGTTCACATTAACACTGAAGGTCAGTGTGCCGCGGCCTGACGAAGGGTCGATGCTGTAGGTGCCTCCACTATTGATAGCGAAGCCAGCGCTTGCGGGCCAACTCGTAAGCGTAGAGTCCCCTTCTAGCGTGCCTTCATCGTTGAGGTCGAATTCACCTCCACTGATCGTGCCGTCATTAAGATACATCACACCGGCGAGCGCCTGAATTCCACCTGCGGAGGAAGTCGTATTTTGGGGCGATGCTATCTCGAAAGCATAATTGCCGGTGACCTGAGACGTGGAAAAGGCTGTCGAAGTTTGCAGCTTTAATACGCCGGTTGTGAATGGCCCCGTCGTGTCGAAGTCAATCATATGACCCGTAGCGGCGACGCCGGGGCCGGAGATATTCCCCAGAGACGCTCGATAATGCTGGGTGCCCTGCGACGTAGTGATCGCCATGCAGGCGCGACGATCCGAGCCAACCTCGTATGTGCCGCTGGTGACCGAGAGACTCAGTACGCCTCCAGTCGAGTTGAGGTTCTGGTCCAGCGTGCCAGTGGTAATTGAGCCGCTGCCATTGAAGTTGAGCACGCCGCCTACGATAGCAGGTTCGGGTTGGGTTTCGCCGCTACTCATCCCGTTGTCGAATCCCTTGAGCAAGAATGCGTATTGTCCATTCAGCAGTGATTCGCTGCCCGTGCCGGCTCCCGCGCAGGGATCCGTAATCACAGAGGTGGTCACCGTGAAGGAACCCGACGTACTCGTGATCATCGGAGCCGTGTTGACGGTCAGCGTGAAGCTCTGAGTCGCGTTCGGGGTTATCCCGTTTTGTGCGGTGATCGTAATGTTATAGGTGCCGTTTGTCCCTGACGCCGATGTTCCACTCAACGTTGCGGTGCCGTTACCGTTGGCCTGGAATGTGACACCCCTGGGTAGCGCTCTGGTCTCACTTAATGTAGGCGTCGGTGCGCCGGTCGTGGTCACGGTGAAGGAACTTAATCTCCCCACGCTAAATGTCGCACTAGTGGCACTGGTGATATGCGGCGGCGTGTTCACTGTTACAGTTACTTGTGCGGTGGTTGAGTTATTGGCGGCATTCGTGACCGTGAGCGTATAGGTCGTAGTGGTTGAGGGAGTGATATTCACAGGGGTTCCGCTGGTTACCGCTCCCACGCCGTTATTCACGGAACCGGTGCCACCGCTGAAGGTGGCAGTAAGCGTCGTGGAATTTCCGACCGTTATTGTCGAAGAACCAGCCTTGAAGCTGGTGATCACAGGAGGAGGAACGACCGTAACCGTCGCCTGTGCAGTAATGGATGCACCGAGTGAATTCGTGACTGTGAGCGTATAGGTCGTAGTGGTTGAGGGAGTGATATTCACAGGGGTCCCGCTGGTTACGGCTCCCACGCCGTTATTGACGGAACCGGTGCCACCGCTGAATGTGGCAGTCAGCGTCGTAGACGTACCTGACGTGATCGTCGCTGCTCCAGCCCTGAAACTGGCGATCACAGGTGCCGGAACTACGGTCACGGTGACCTGCGCGGTGACAGACGTTCCAGCCGCATTAATGACGGTCAGAGTGTATGTAGTAGTCGAGGCGGGTGTTATATTTGCTGCAGTACTACTCTTGACAGCGCCCACACCATTGTTTACAGAGCCGCTGCCAGCGCTGAATATGGCGGTGAGTGTAGTGTTATTACCGGCGGTGATGCTGGTAGCGCCGGCCACGAAACTGGTGATTACCGGCGCCGGAACGACTGTGACTGTGACCGTAGCCGTAACAGATGTTGCTCCGAGAGCATTGGTCACGGTTAGCACGTAGGTAGCCGTACTGGCAGGGGTGATATTCACACCAGTGCCGCTGGTCACAGCGCCGACGCCATTGTTGACCGAGCCAATGCCGACAAACACGCCGGTCAGCGTCGTCGATGTACCAGCTGTAATCGTTGTCTTCGCAGCAATGAAACTACTAATCGAAGGCGCTGGAACAACTGTAACGATAGCCGTAGTTGTAACCGATGCTCCCGCGGCATTGGCGACAGTCAGCATATACGTAGTCGTTGCCGAAGGGGTGACGGTGACCGCAGTTCCGCTGCTGACTGTGCCGACGCTGTTGTTAACGGATCCGCTGCCGCCGCTAAACACGGCGGTTAGCGTGGTGGAACTGCCGGCGCCTATCGTGGAGGCCGCAGCCGTAAAACTGCTGATAACGGGTGGCGCGACGACAATCAATGTGAAACTCTGGGTCGCCGGAGTAAAACTATTAACGGCTGTGAAGGTGATGATGTAAGTTCCTGCGCTTCCCGCGCCGGGCGTTCCAGCCAATACTCCGCTTGACGCGTTGAACGTCACGCCCGCCGGTAAGGTCCCCGACTCACTCAGCATCGGCGCCGGCGAGCCTGTAACCAGGACGGTAAAACTCCCGGCGACGCCGACGGTAAAGTCCGCGCTGCTTGCACTTGAGAATGTAGCGGCTACTTGTTTATTCTCACACCCAACAACAAACACGATTGCGACAAGAGCGATCATCGCCAATGCTCGGCGCATAAAGAGAGGAAAATACCGAGATCGGCTAGACATCACGAATCTCCTTTTTGGACGCCAAAGTACTTCCATTCGCGAGCGAAACTGAACCCAAGAAAGTTAATTAGTTCTCGCAGGCTGATCGCCACATGCGTGCATGCCGCTGCAGGGCCACGTTCGCGGCGGTCGGAATTCAAGTTGCAAAACCCCTAGACCCAACTCGCAACCTGGGTTCCTAACCTGAGGAAGTAAATCGACACCGATTGCCGTAAACTATTGAAAACACACGATAGTTCCGGCTCGCAAATGGGTAAGGCTAAAGTCCCACTGGCAATTTGTGAAAACCTTTGCAGGAATCGAGAAGCAAAGCGGCCTTCTGTGGGCTCCCTATGGGCTAACTCCTTGGCGGCTCATAGACCTCAAGGTAATCAGCACCCATAAAGCCCCGAGGCCTGGCATATTGGCAAGCAATCCGCAGTTGCCCTCTCGGGAGTTCCACGTGAATCATGCCGGAGGTGTTCGGCGTGTCGGCGTAGCTGTCGATCGCTCAGCTTCCGTCGCAGAAGGAGAGAACTCTTCCCAGTTGGCAGCCGGGGCAAGATCAAAACCGAATACATCCCGCCTCCCGATCACCCCTGGAGGAAAGATTGGAAGCGGACATTTCTACTTTGCGTTGACAGTAATCAAAGTCCAATGTCGCAGCAAAATGGGAGTGCCCGTTTGTGCAAAGCAAAAATGTCCGGTTTCATCGAGGCTGGGAGGAGGGGTGGGACCGGAGCGAATCGAGTTGAGTGCGAGAGAACGGGAGCGGCTGAAGGTCTTGCAGCAAGTCGAAGAAGGTCATCCCGCACAGCGCGCTGCGTGAGGGCCTCAGGGATCTTACAGTTCGAGCGCCACCCTGGCCGCCGAACACTGATGCGCCACGACATTCGCGTCAGCCGCGAGACGCTGCGGAATGGATGAGTGCAGCGGGCCTGTGGCAGACACGTCGCCGGCCGTGCAGCAGCCCCACGTTTTGCGGCCGCGGCGATCGGCCTTTGGCGAACTGGTGATGATGGACAGGTCGAAAAAGTTTGCAGCAATCAAGAAACAATGTGGACCATTGGGGCACCTAGCTCGCTCTCTGTATGCGGGCAAGACCAGTGGAGATCTGCAATGCATCCGACAGCAAGCATCGAACTTCGATGAGGCGCCACTGCAAGCATCTGAAGCCGTGGGCAGATTTGAGCAGACAACTTTAGCTCGATTGAAGATTAATGACAGAGGCATCGGATCGAAGCAGTAGAACCGAGGATTCCACAACACACCTGATCGTCGGTTGTGAAGGCGAAGAAGCTAGGGAGCCTTTTCTCCGCGATTACTTAGGGCTGGTGATTTGCAAGGCGCTAGACGCAGTTGCCGCTGTGATGTTGGGCGTGTTCTTCGGCATGCTGATGTAGCCGCTGATCTTGTCTCTGCCTAGCGTATTGACAACGAACTCGTCGGCGTCGTGCGTGCCTTGCAGAAAGAAGGCAATGGGTTCATTTAGTGCATGATCCTTCTTTTCTCTCCGCACATCATCGACGACTAGGACTACCGTGAACTGGTTTTTTTGCGTGTCGACCGAGCGCAGCTCGACCATGATGTTGCCAATTCTGTGGGGCCTATAGCGACCCTCAATCGTGAATTCGACATAATTGCGCTCACCCATCCGCCGCAGCAAGTCGATCTCGTCATGATTACGTGCAACGAGTGTGCGCAGTTCGCCGCGCGCTACGTTCACTTCTTTGCCAGTGCCCTCGAGGTCGGCCTTCGCGCTGTTTATGTTGCTTATGGTTGTGTTTAGCTCATCAGTGTTCGCTTTGGTGGCGGCTTGATTTTTGAAGTCGCTAACGATATGCGCCAGGGTCTGCGCATCCTGGTCAAGTACTTGCGCAGCCTCAGCTCGCGCCTTCTCCAATTGCCCCTGGGTTATGCGAAGCCTCTTCGCTAATACTTCGACGTCACCTTCTAGCCGCGCATTGATAACATCCGCTTGGGACTGTTTTTGATCCAACATCGCGAGCTCGCGCGTGTTCTCCCGCTCCGCCGTTCGCAATTGAAGGTTGGCTTGCCGTGAGAACTTTATTAACTGGCTAGAATCATATAACCCAAATCCGAGACCCGTGATGGAAAGGACTACGGTCAAAATAGCCATTACTAGTATCAGCGAACCATACGTCCCATCACTCCCTTTCGGTCTCTCGATCATAGTTCTCTGTTCTCTCCGACAAGGGATTGTCGCTTATTCGATGTGCTCCCAAGATCTCCGACGCATGTCATGTGAGGTGCCACAGGGTTCTCAGCATCAAAGGACGTAGACGTCGCTCTCGATTTCCTTTCGAATGTCGGCTGGTTTTGGGAAGAACCAGACCCTTTGAGTCAGGTTTCTACAGGCGGCATCAAGGCGTGAAATGGGAATACCCGCCAGCAGCTTGCGGTAATTCACCATTACCGACCACTGTTCTCTTCGCGTGCGCCCTTCCAGAGGATTGTTTGCATAGTGCAAGGTGGACCATGTGTAGAACCATGCAGCTAAGACCCGGCTGGCTGTCTCCATTGCGGTTCGCCTCAAGCGGTGGGATAGAGACTTACATAACCATGACGAATCGATATCGCCGGCGCACCGAATTCTAATCGCGTGTTTTTTTCTCTTGGCATCGGGTAGCTATTGTAGGCGCTGAACACTGTGGATAACCTGTCCTTTAGGGAGAACCAGGAACAGGGAAAAGACCAACCCTCATTGCCCCCTAGGGGCACTAAGATCGCGGGCAAGGTAAAAGTCTCAGATTACGGTTACAAACGGCGGTTCGGCTTCGCGGCGATCCTAGCCAATAACCCACGGGATGGGGAATTCGCACATTCCGAAAACGCATTGCTTCTCCGGCAGTATCCCGCAAAACATTCTGTCGGTTGCGGGGTTTATCACCTAAATATCGCCGCACCTGTTTTATGTCGCAGGACAGTCGAGATTATTTGATACTAGATTCGCTTGGCCTAACTGACCATCGAAGTTCCTTAGGCAAATATGGCTCAACCGAAACAAACGATCCGCGTTCTCATGGCCGACGACCATGTGATCTTCCGCGACGGCTTGCGGAAACTTCTCCAGGGTGAAGACGACATCACAATTGTGGGCGAGGCGTCGAATGGCAACGAGTGTGTCCACATGCTCACCAAGCTCAAACCGGACATCCTGCTTCTCGATTTGCGCATGCCCGACAAAGATGGCCTGACTGTCCTCGAGGAAGCCAATCTCGATTCCCTGACCACTCGCATCATCGTGCTGACGGCAGCGGAAGACGAGCGTGACGCCGTCCGGGCAATGCGCCTTGGCGCCCGCGGCATCGTTCTGAAGCAATCCGCGAGCGATTTATTGGTCAAGAGCATCCACCGGGTCCACGGCGGCGAAATTTGGCTGGACAATCGCATTACGGCCGAGGTGATGAAAGCTTTCGCCAAGACTTCCGATAACGGGCCGCGAAGGGATAAACCGCTGCTCAGCGATCGCGAAAAAGAGATCGTGCAACTGGTGGCGCAGGGTTATCGGAACAAAGAGATCGGGGGAAAACTCTTCATCAGCGAACAAACTGTCAAAAATCACATGCATAACATCTTCGACAAACTTGGCGTCTCCGATCGGCTGGAGCTTGCCCTCTACGCAATTCACCACCGCCTGATCGAACACGAATTACCCGCCTCCCGATAGCGCATTATAAAAGGGCGCTCTGTAAAGTAGGTTTGATCTTCGCATCAACGCCTAGCGTGATGACCATGGAGGGATCTGGAGCAAGCTAGCATCGATTGTCGGTGGTTGCGAATTTGGGCTATTTGCTCTATTTTTCCGTTCCACGGGCACGCGTGATCGATACTATCAATGGATTTGGATTTACGATGGCTGAATGCGCGCTGATAGATTTGGCGATTCGCGTGACGCCTAAGAGAAGTGAAGGTCTTGGGTTCTCCCTGATGATGAGCGTGCGGAATCTTGCTTTGTTTGGATCGGACATATTCGGCTCATGGCTGCTCGATAAGTATCACATCTACTTTAGTTCCGCTGGTGATTTCAAATTCGGCGATCACCGCGATTGCCATCCCTCTCGTGACGCTATTGCCTCTGACATGCTGGGCAGAAAGGACGCGGAGTCCATCGAAAAGCCCGCTGTGTCCGAAGCATTCCCTTAGAGGCGCAGTTCTATAAGGCAGGAGTTAGATCTGTGCATCATCATGACAAGAAACCCAAACCACGGCAGCGAACGTCCGGACCTGCTCACAACCGATCGACTTTGCGAGATCTGGAAGAACATTCAAGCTGACCCTGACGGGCGTAGGGCCCTTCGACGGTTGGACGAAGCGGGGGTGCCAATCAGCTTCGATGTTTGTTCTTGACCAGAAGGTAACTTTAGTGGCTCCAGGAAGGGCTACGCGGCACCGCACCAAAAAGTGAAGGCGCGAAAGCCTGAAATTCCCCGAGTCAGAAATGTTTAGGGCTTTTTCGCCTGAGTCTGCCAAGCAACACTTCAAGAGAATTTCAACTTCTCCTCGACATCTTGATCGGCGTTCAAGTAGCCAAAGGTATGCCCGCTGGATGCGGGCTGCTCGAATCGTTCCTTAACTGCCGTGTTAGCCAGAATAGAACGTCGTGGAACTTCCTATGTTGAGTCTGAGGGGGGCAGGGTGTAAACCTACAGCGCATCTCGCCCTCACCATACGTCCGACGGCAGGAAGGCGAGCTTGGGCCTTTTCGCCCGGATAGGGAAAACCCAAAGATGCGTATCGATCGGTCCGGGGCCGCTAAAATGGAACGAAGGAAAACTCCGCGAACTTCCGTTCGTAAGCTGGCCTACGTCAACTTCGAGCCATACAACATCGGCGGTGTGATCACCGAGATCGCTGCATCCGGGTTGGGTTTTCATACCGTTGCGCCACTGCAGCAAGGCGGCGTCTTACGCCTTTCGCTCGTTTTCAGCGGGATGAAACAGCTCGAAGCCGTCGGCGAAGTCGTTTGGACCGATTCCACTCGCAAAATCGGAGGCGTGCGCTTTGTCGTTCTGCCTGCGACCGCAGCCGACCAGATAAGGAAGTGGCTGGAAAATTCTGCTCGGGCGAATAGCAGCCAAACCGGAGCAGAAGCCGGTCCGGTAAGTGAGCCGGTCACATTGAGTCCGATTGCAGGGTCCGTCCAGCTTGAAAAGACCGGGGCTCCTACAGCGGCATCGCCGGTCGGCCCGGATCTATCCGATGCGCTTATAGCAAGCGCACTAGGGCCACACGGCTGGGTGCTGCCCGGCAAATCAAGCACTATGCAGTCGACCACGTATTTCGATCACGATCCCCCTCGGCGGCGATCTCTAGCCGGAACCGTAGCCGTCTGCCTGTTGCTGGCCGCGATGGTGTGGTTTGGAACGTGGCGCTATAACTGGCTGAGCAGTTGGATTCGAAATGCCAATCCCGTCGTCTCAAATCCGGTTGCAGGGACACCGACACCGACTCCGGCGAGCGGGGTCTTGCCGGGGCTCGACGCCTCGAATTCTCGAGAGACAAATTCCGAAGCGGCGAATCCCGCCGAGGCCACGACGCTGAACACTGCCAGTTCAATACTGCCCATGGAGCAAGCCCTACCTGCCTCGCCTGAACCGAATTCACAGGCTGCAAACCCGAAAACCGCCGTGACGGAATTGCCCGAAGCTGCGACTCCCGGCCGCATCGAAACGGAACAGTCTGCCTCGGAAGGAAATCATCCGCTCGCGCCGGCTCCGCTTAATTCCCCCATTCCGAGCTCCCAACATGTGGCTGGAAATCCGGCCTCTTCAGCGTTGCAGCTAGGCGATGATCCCGGCGAACCCGAACTGATTCTGGCCTGGCAATATTTGGAGGGCCAAGGCGGCCGGCCTCGCGATCCGCTAGCCGCTTCTCGCCTTTTGTGGACCGCGGTTAAAAAGGGCAACCTGACTGCGGAAACGACATTGGCCAACCTCTACTTGCGCGGCGAAGGTGTGCCCAAGAGCTGCGATCAGGCGCTTGTACTCCTCTCGGCCGCCTCCGATAAGGGCAGTTTCGAGGCTAAGCGGAAGCTCCGCGAATTGAACCAAACCGGCTGCCGCTAGGTCCAGCCACGCCCCAAAAAACAAGACAACGATAGCGCGCAGGGCGAATCGAACCTCTGTTTATGCCGGTTGACGGGTTGACTAGTCGCCAGGCAGACGGGAGGGATCGCATTTACTTCCATTCACGGCACCAGCTTTTTGCGTTGAGTGCTGCCACAGGCTCGGGCGTGGGACTTGTCGTGCTGTGCCCGTGCGGCGGGGCCCGACGGGCTCAACTGACGGGCGAAAGCTGTGGCGATGTGCTCTGTGCGCGTTGCGTTAGAGTGACTCCAAGGGCAATCTTTACAGTCAACTAGTTCGATTTTGCTTAACCTCGAGGGCGAACGAAAGGAAACCTCCGCTAAGTACTTGTGTTTTCAGTTGTAGCATTCGGCACAGGGATTGCTTATTTGGACACAGTGGGAGAGGACTACTTTGGCGGGCAAGACACTGCTTTCTGGTCCCACCGGAAGAGTCGCCCTGGCGGAGTGAAGCTACGAGGCGTTAAGAGAAGCCATGGAAGGGAACCGACGACATCAATCATATACGGGAGCCGTGGCGACTGCTGGTTTTCTGTTCATTGTCGCGCTTTTGGCTTATCTAAATGTATGGCTGGATTTCGGCAATGGGTTCCGGTACGCAGCTAACCTGAGGATTGCCTTCCTCTTGATTTGCCTCGCTTTCGTGGCCGGTGTAGTCGGCGGTCTGACTCAGCTCAGGAAACGCTGAACGTCTGGCCGGCAGCAATGCCGCCTGCATGGAGCTGAGCGAAACAGTTAGCGATCCTGCAGGCCCGGAGGTCCGCTAGGCTCAGCTGGCGGACAATGACGCCAAGTGAGGTGCGTATTTCCAAACAACTGAAAAAATACCTGCCTCCCCCCGAGGGGGTGCCGCACGGCTGGGAGGAACGCGTATCCGCGCTGCGGAACGTGCCTGCCGTGCTGCGCATGTTCTGGGACTCGGCGCCGACGTCGGTCGCCTTGAGCCTGGTTTTTCGGCTGATTACATCGCTTGTGCCCCTCGGCATTTTGCTGACGACGCGGCTGATCATTAACGCCGTGGTCGCTCACGTCGCCAGGCATGAGGAGCTTCCCCAACACTTTTGGCTGCTGGTGGTGGCCGCCTTTCTCATGGCGGGGCTTTCGGTGGTGTTCACGCGGGCAATCGACTACCTCGACGAGGTACTCGCCACCCGCTTCATGATGTACAGCAGCTTGCAGATCATGAAGCACGCCGCGGAGCTCGATTTAGCGTCGTATGAAGATCCGAATTTCTACGACCAACTGGAGCGAGCGCGGGTCCAGGCGATCGACCGAGTGGGCATGATCCGGGCGCTCGGCCAGCTAGTTCAGCAGTGCATCGTGGCACTGAGCTTGGCGGCCAGCGTGTTTTTGTTCTCGCCGTGGCTGGTATTGATCCTGGTGGGATGCGTTGTACCGGCATTCCTGGGGGAAACGCATTACGCGTTTCAGGGGTACGCGTTGCGCTTCCGACAAACGCCCATGCGAAGAAGGCTCGATTACCTTCGCACTCTGGCATCGAGCAAGGAGACCGCAAAGGAAGCAAAGCTATTCGGGCTGGGGCCCTTTTTCACCTCGCGGTTTGACACCTTTTCACAACAGTTGCTTGGCGAGGACATTTCTCTTGCCCGGCGCAAGCTTGCAGCGGGGTCGGTGCTCAGCTTGATCAGCACGGCGTGCTACTACGGCTGCTACGGGTACGTGATCTACCGGACGGTCGCCGGCGCTCTCAGCGTCGGTGACATGGAGTTTCTGGCCGGAGCGATTGCCGGCACGAGCAGCAACATCCAGTCGATTTTTTCGACTTTTTCCGGCTTGGCCGATCAGGCCTTGTTCCTGGGCGACATGGTTCGGTTCTTTTCGATTGGCCCTCAGATCCGGACCCGGCCGAATGCCCTCAAGGCGCCGCGGCCGATTGTGCGTGGGTTCGAGTTCCGCAACGTTTCGTTCTGCTACCCGGGGCGAGTGCAGCCTGTGTTTACGGATTTGAACTTCCGTATTGAGCCCGGAGAACGGGTGGCGCTGATTGGAGAAAACGGTCAGGGAAAGACCACCATCGTCAAGCTGCTGGTAAGACTTTACGAGGCTACCGGCGGAACAATCCTCCTGGACGGGATTCCCTTGCAGGAGTACGACCTCGAGGACTTATGGAAAGAGATCGGCGTCATTTTTCAGGATTTCGTGCACTACGAGATGACCGCGGCAGAAAACATCGCCGCGGGCCGGATCGACGACTTAGGAAATCTGCCAAATCTGATGGCCGCGGCGAAGAAGAGCCGCGCGCACCAGCTCATTAGTTCTCTGCCGGAAGGTTACGAACAGATTCTCGGCCGCCGCTTCGAGCGAGGACTCGATTTGTCCGGCGGCGAATGGCAGAAGATCGCTCTCGCCAGGGCCTACTTGCGCGACGCGCAACTTTTGATTTTGGACGAGCCCACCGCGTCGCTGGACGCGCAAGCCGAACACGACGTCTTCTCGCGGTTCGCCGAGTTGACCGACGGAAAGATGGCGTTGCTCATCTCGCATCGGTTCTCGACGGTGCGCATGGCGGACAAAATTCTCGTGCTTGCCAACGGAGGAATCGTTGAGGAAGGCAGCCACTCCGAGTTGATCAGCCTGGGCGGGCGCTACTCGGAGATGTTTGAATTGCAGGCGGCAAATTACAGATAGGCGGAACGATGTTCGACACCCAAACAGGTCAATACTCCGGACTCTTAAGGCGTTACGTTGTGCAGCAAATTACGGCCCTTACCAACCCGGCCTCGGCAGAGCGCCTAACAGAACCTTCGGCCGATGGCGAAGCAGAAAAACTGGATCTTCGAAGCAGAGCCTTTTCCGAGGTATTGGCTTGGTCGGTGCAGACAAGAAAGCGGCCCTCGAGCTTTTTGCCACGGCAGAGCTTTTTGACTTCGTTGGGAATCCGCCAGCATTATAGCGGACTGCGCCAAGACGACCGAGCGGAATGGGTGGAATCCCTGCTGACCAACGCCCGCCTGCTGCATAGCGTGACATCCGCCTTCAGCAGCGCTCTCCGCAACGCGACCATGCTTCCCAAAGTGAGCGTCTACGGCGCCCGGCCTCTCCCACGTGCGTATGCCGCCGTGCGCGCTTATCTCTCGGGCGTGGGAGACGCATTCCGCCAGGATTCATTCATAGTTTTTATCAATACCATTCAAGAGCATGTGATTTTCGATATCGATGAATTGTGGCTGCTGAAACCTCTTTTACAGCTTCGGCTCATGCAGCGCTTGATCCAGATTGGCAGCGAACTAGGCTATGCCTTGGATCGAGAAGGGTTGCAGAGACTATCGAATGAACTGAAAAACGTTCTGAAAAGCCTGCGCGAATTGGACCATTCCGATTGGGACTGCATCTTCGCGGATCTGAGTGTCGTCGATCAAATCTTGAGAGATGACGCCGTTTATGCGCAGATGGAGCCCACCAGCCGGGATTCTTACCGGCGTGCCGTCGTGGAAATGGCTGCCGGCTCGCCCGAAACCGAAGCCGAGATTGCCCGGCGAGCCATCGAACTGGCACAGCAGGACCAATCATCGGGATATACGAGCCACGTGGGCTATTTCTTAGTCGACGACGGGCGTGAACTGCTGAGGAAGCTGGTTCGCTACCGGCGATCTCCGCTTGGATGGCTCAGGGAAACCATCATCCGCCATGCGGCTTCGGCGTACTTATTAGGAGTCGAGCTCGGCGCTTTCGTGCTGACAGCTTGCCTGCTTTTGGCCTGCGGGCGGACGATCTCGATGGCCATCCTCTTGCCTCTGCTGCTTGTGCCCGCCACTGGGGCCGCTATCGACGTAATCAATCAGCTGATCGCTCTTATCTTTCCGCCGCGAGTTCTGCCGAAACTCGATCTTTCGAAAGGCATTCCCGACGACTGCCTTACTGTGGTGGCTGTGCCTACCCTGCTTTTGAATGACTCCCAGACGCGCCAGATGGTTGAGGCTCTCGAGGTACGTTTCCTCGGGAACAGGGATAAGAACCTCCATTTTGCGCTGCTTACGGATTCGGTGGATTCGCCCGGGGGACCAAACGATGCAGATCCCTTGATCCGTCTCTGCTCTCAATTGATCGAGCGGCTGAACCGCAAATATGCCCCGCAGGCACGCGGCAGCTTCTTCCATTTCCACCGGAAGCAGATCTTCTGCGCTTCTGAAAACACTTGGATGGGCTGGGAGCGGAAGCGGGGGAAGCTGCTGGACTTCAACAGTTTTCTGCGAGGCGAGCGTGACGCTTTTCTGGTGAAGACAGGCGATTTATCGCTGCTCACAAAAGTGCGTTATGTGATCACGCTGGATTCAGATACACAGCTTCCCAGGGACACGGCGAGAAAGCTGATTGGCACCCTGGCGCATCCTCTGAATCGCGCCGTCTTCGACCGCTCAGGCAAAAAGCTGGAACGGGGTTACGCCATCCTGCAACCAAAGGCGGGCGTGGATCTGCAGTCGGCCCGCAAGTCTCGTCTGGCAGCAATCTTCTCGGCGGACGCGACGTTCGATGTATACACGCGCGCTGTTTCCGATGCTTACCAGGATCTGTTCGGGGAAGGCAGCTTCGTTGGCAAAGGAATTTACGACATCGACGCCTTCCATCGCCTGGTGGATACCTGGCTCCCCGAAGGAGTGCTGCTGAGCCACGACATGATCGAAGGCTCGTTTGCCCGGGCGGCCCTGGTGTCGGACATCGAAATTGTCGAGGATTACCCTTCGCGCTACGCGGTTTACTGCCGGCGCAAGCATCGCTGGGCTCGAGGCGATTGGCAAACGGCCCCCTGGATCCTGCCACGTGTCGTCGATAGGTTCGGTCGGGAGATGCCCAACGCGCTGCAGATTATTTCTCGCTGGAAGATCGCGGACAATCTGCGCCGCGCCGTTTACGAACCGGTGATGCTCGCGCTGCTGCTGGCAGGTTGGCTTTTCCTTCCACGCGGGCCAGTTTTCTGGACGGGCGCGGCACTGGTCGCGGTGCTGCTCCCGAGTTTTCTCCAGCTGATAGGAGGTTTAACCAAAATCAGGCGCTATTCAGCCGCGTATTTGAAGAGTCTTGCAGTGGGTTTCGCGATCGAACAGGTGCGCATGGCCCTTTTTATTGCGCTGCTGCTGCATCAAAGCGTCATCATGATCGATGCGGCGGTGCGCACCATCTTCCGTATGCTGGTGACCAGACGAAACCTGCTGGAGTGGGAAACCGCCGCGCAGGCTGAACTGAACTCGGGGCCCCACTCGCTGGTGGACCGGTATCTAGATTGGATCCCCGTGGCGGCTCTGGGAATCGGTGGCGTGATCTGCCTCTTGAATCCGCGAGCGTTGCCTATTGCGCTGCCCTTCCTGATCTCTTGGTTCCTGACACGCCAGATCGCGGTTTGGCTAGACCAGCCATGGTCACAAACCAAAAGCAAAGTTGGAACGCGCGATCGGGAGTTCCTTCGCGACACGGCTTTGCGCACTTGGCGCTTCTTCGACGAGTTCTGCAGCCCGAGCAATCACTGGCTGATTTCTGACCGCCTGCAACAAATCCCCGCCGTAGTCGTCGAACGGCTCTCGCCCACGAACTTGGGCTTGCTTTTGAACTCACGCCTGGCTGCTTACGATCTGGGCTTTATCACCTTGCCGCAAGTGATCCAGCGCACGAAGGCTACGCTTGCTACCGCGATGAAGCTCGAGCGCTACCGTGGCCATTTCTATAACTGGTACGACGCGCGAACGCTCAAGGCCGAGCCCCCGTTCTTTGTCTCCTCTGTAGATAGCGGGAATTTGGCCTGCTCGTTGCTGACCACCAGTCAAGCTTGCATGCAAATGGCGAGTGAGCGGCTTTTTTCGCCTCGACTCTGGCTGGGGATCAAAGATCGCTTGCACCTCCTTCGGGAGACTGCCGAGGCGAATGGTGCGAGGCTGCTGCTCGAAGCAATCATCTCCGTTGAGGACCGCGCCTGCAACCTTCCTGAAGAGCCGGAGCACTGGATTTGCGAATTGCACACGCTCGAAGGGAGTGCTCAGAAACTCGAAGGGGCCATTCAATCCATCGGCCATAAATCGCCGGACCTGGCTTACTGGTCTCGCGACCTCCTATGCGAGATTCGCGAATTGCGCCACCTCGCGGCCACCTTTGCCCCATGGCTGGTTGGTGAAAAGAAGGACTTAATTGAGAAGTTGGCCATTCGCCCGCAGGTCGAAATCGGCCAACTGACGCTCGACGACGGGATCAGAACGCTCGAGGGACTTGTTTCCTCTTTGCGTGAAGTCCTGCAGCGAGGAGATTTGACCAAGCAAGAGAAAAGGAACGCGGAAGCCTTATTCACAGGCATGAGCGCTCGATTGGAGCGGGGCCGCGGTTTGCGGCGAAGCATGGAGCAGCTTGCCGAGAGCTGCGAAGAACTCGCGCTCGGCATGGACTTCACTTTTCTGTACAACCCCCAGCGGAAACTGCTCTCCATCGGCTACACGCAGAGCGGGGACCGCCTCGAGAGCGCTTGCTACGATCTCTTGGCGTCGGAAGCCCGCATCGCGACATTTGTTGCCATCGCCAAAGGCGATATACCCCAGGATAGCTGGTTCTATCTTGGGCGGGGCCAAACGCAGTGGGAAAGCAAGCGCGTGCTGATCTCCTGGGCTGGGAGCCTCTTTGAATATTTGATGCCCACTCTGTGGATGCGCATGCCTCCCAGCACTCTGCTGCACGCCAGTGCGCGTACGGCCATTAACTTCCATTCGAGCATGGAGATATTGAAGGATCATCCCTGGGGAATTTCAGAAGCAGCCTTCAGCGATCGAGATCCGAATGGATTGTTCCAATACGAGGGTTTTGGAGCTCCAGGTCTGGCGCTCTGCCGTTATTCAAAACAGCGTTGGATCATCTCATGTTATTCCACGTTCTTGTGTCTGGGCATAGAAACGCAAACGGCACTGAAAAATCTCTACCGCATGAAAGACAGAGATTGGCACGGCCGCTATGGCTTCTACGAATCAGCGGAGATCAAGCTCAACGGGAACTCACAATCATTTCCCGACCGGATCACGCGCTGCTGGATGGCGCATCACCAGGGAATGATCTTGTTGGCTATATCAAACCTGTTAACGCAGTCGGCGATGCAGCGCCGATTCCACGCTGTACCCATGATCGTCGCGACCGAGAGGCTGTTGCACGAAAAGATGCCCGCGGAAGTTTCCATCGAGGAGACGTTCGCGGTGCCGAATCTGGACCTCGCTCCCCCGGCACCAGTCGACCTCGCCGCCGACAGCCTCGTTTCGTAGCGGCTCGCCCTTGGATCTGAGATCTCTGAGGGTGTGACGTGAGACGATAGCGGAAAGTTGGAGATGCGGTTTATTGAAGCACCTCACACCCGAGCCGGATTCGTCCTCGATTTTAGGCCGACGCCGCTTGCGCAGTGCTGAATGCCGCATCCAAATTGGCCGTATCGGTATATTCCTGGAACTTCACAATCTTTCCATTCCTAAGAGTGAACGCCATGGCCCAATCGGATTGAAAAGTGCGTCCCGTGGACTTGACCCGCCCCGTTTCTCGGCCCAGCGCAACGACCTTGTCACCCTGAGCGATAAACTCGCGAGGTTCGAAAGTGCTGATTTCCGTGAGATCGGAAAGAAGTTTAAAAAACTCCCCCACTCGGTTCCGTCCTTCATAAATCCCTGCCAATGGATTGCCCTTCGAACCCGGAATCAGCCACTCAATATCTTCTGCGAATCTTCCGAGCAGAGTTTGCACATCACCGCGGGCGAAATCGGCGTAGCCTTCTTGTACGATTCGTAGATTATCTTGCTCGTTCATTTCGTCCTCCTGATTCCCATTTTTGGTTTCCGGACGGACCGGCAACATACCCAGGAGTTCCGTTTTGACCTCCTGGATAGGCAGCCTTATACACCCCACGGCCTTGCGAGTGAACCAAATTGTTCATCGTCGCATACTGGCGGAAGAGTTGCGGCGGCGAGAAAGCCGGATTCGACGCCTTCGGCTCGCGCAGCGAGCGCTAGAAGAACGAGCCCGCGAGCAAGCGCAAAGCGAGGGCCAGGATCAGAACTAAGCACAGCCGGCACCGAAGGCCCAATATAACTTCACCGATCCCGAATCACGGATCATGAAAGGGGCCGAGGGATCGTGCAGGCCTACAACACGCAAGTGGCCGTGGAGCCCGTGTTGCAATTGATCGTCGGGCAGGCAGTCACGCCAGCGGGCAACGACAAACAGCACTTGGTGCCGATGATCGACAGGATCGAAGAGCGGTCCGGACAGAAACCCCAAGAAGTTCTGGCCGACAGCGGGTATTGTTCGGCAGAGAACTTGCGGTACCTGGGAAAGCGAAAGATTACCGGATGGGTGGCCACGGAGAAGTGGAAGCACGGTGAACCGAGACAACCTTGCCCGCGAGGGCCGCTACCGAGCGAAGCTGGTGAGGTCGAGCGGATGAGGCGGAAGTTGCAAGCCCGGGTCGGGGGCGGTGTGTAGGCGACCCGCAAAATCGTTGTGGAGCCGGTATTCGGACAGATCAAATAGGCACGGGGGTTCCGGCAGTTCCTGTTACGAGGATTGGAGAAGGTGCGCGGCGAGTGGGCTTTGATCTGTTTGACTCACAACCTTCTGAAGTTCCACAAAATTTGTTATGGATAGGTTGAGGGTTCGGGAGCCAAGGGGCGTGAAGCGGCTCTGCCAGTTGGAAGGACAGAGTCGCTCAGGAAAATAGCTGCAAATCAGAACCGTCGTGATCATTATTATAGTTGCCCTGAGGCGTTTTAAACCGTGAATCTCGGACACGCTCCCAGCGGACGAGATCCTAGAGGCTTTCTGCTAACTTCGAATAAAAGTAGGGTCAATAGTCGGTGCACGGAAAGGCTGGAATGTTCACATAACTATTGCGTTGACTCGATTTGAAGACGTTCTATTGATTACGTTGAGATGCGAAAGGAGTTCAGCGTGACGACGTCGTCGGCCCCGTTACCATGGGGATGACGGGTGGGGTCTCGCTTCGCCTTTGAGGCTTAACTGCTTCGGTCGTTTCAGGGGCTTGGCGGTCACGTGGGCGGCGGTGACACCGTTTGAACCGCCGGTTTTGCCCCTAATCGTTCTCCCAATTGAATGAATAACTCCCCGAACTGACGACGATATGTGCTAAGCAGAAGCGCAACTCCCACAAGGGCAGTAACCAGAAGCCCGGTCCGCAAAACGCGGAAGAACCCGGTCGCCGCTCCCTTTCTCTGTGGTGGAAACTTCTGAAGAAGGGGGCGAACATCGGGCGCAGCGGTCCAGTCCGATCGGCTTGTATTGGGGGCGCGCAACACGTGCGGTTGCGGCTCCGGCGGTACTGATTTGCCCTGGGCGCCTGACCCTGTCGACCTAGCTACCCGGCGGATTTGTTCGTAGATTTCTGGAGATGACGAAATGAATCGGAAGCCACCGATCTTTCGCGTCTCGTTTGTCCAGACGAGGTCGACATCGGCTTCGATTCGGTGGCCTTTCACTGAGAACCACACCCGGAACCTCTCAGCCCGTTGGACAGGATGAGCGGCGTGAAAGCAAAATCCTCCTTCGGAGATATTTGATAGAACGCCGCCATTTTCTGAGCCGAAATTGATGTAGCTGATAGATTCTACTGTTGTCCTTGGGGTTTTGCGGCTTTCACGCCCAGGGGAAAGTGATGCGTTCATAGTTCAGCCCCCTATATGGTTTTCCACCCGGACCTGATCCGAATCGGCTTCTGCGACCTCCAAGAAATTCGTGATCGACATAAAACCGGCAAATCCTTGACTCCGATCCTCTTGCGACAGTCTCACTGTGCTGCGATTTCCAAAGCTCAACATGCGATATGATCACCCACCGGACAGTTCGCCAATGGAGCTTTCGGGCCAGGCTGGAAAGTACGCGAGTTATAGTACGATCTGACGCCATTCCTTACCGCTCTTAATGGATTGCCGTGGAACACCGATCTCACGAGGTAAATTCCTCAGACCGAAGCCAAGCCCTTATTGATTCGAAATATCGCGGAGTGGAAGATCAGCAATTAGCACGGCAACGACGTATCGCAACCTAGACGGTTGACACAACCGGCCCAGACAAGCCGAAGTACTTTAGATTGCCGTGTTCCGCTCTTCGGTCGGTACTTTCTGGAGTCACCACTCTACGTGTTGTGCATTCTAGAGCCGCTCCCAAATACGAAGGCTTCCATTTGTTTTGAGGTCATCAAGAGCTTGCGTTGTGGAATTTACCTGATCGTCATATTTGCTGCCAAATGAGTGCCATCACAAAGCCAGTGCTCCTATTCGCTTCGGTCTTTACGTTTTTTCGCCGTGAGCGCCAACGCGCAGGCAAAACACTTCGCTCCGCCATCATCGGCTCCCATGGCGATGGCTATTGGCGCTGAGCGGAGTAACGGAGCTCGATGTCTGCAGCGACGGTCTTGGGAGTCGAGAGCGAAAACCGATTATTGAATGCTAGGATGTAAGTTCCTGACTGAGTAATAGGAACGTTGAGCTGTCCGGTCGTGACCTCGTCTGTGGCGAACAGCACTCTGGCTTGGTGGCCATTGATCCAGTTTTCGAACTCGTTCTCGGCAGCAAGGATTGCAGCAATGTCATTTCCGTACCCTCCGGAAGCCCGGAACGAGCCGACCACTACCGGCCTGTGCATCTTCGTCGTGTCAATATTGATCCAATAACGAACGTCTCCACCAGCCTGCACCTTGATCTGGCCCGATGCCACTTTCTCTGAAAAGAGCTGAGCCTCGGCTCGGACGGGCTGAACTTGTGCGGTACTTATCTCGAGACCTTGCACGGTCCTCTGAGTCCCACCAAAGAACACGCCGCCCAGTCTCCGCAGGTGCTCGCCAGCGTTAGCGAGGCCGACTTCGAGCCAAGTGAGAGAAGAACCTTGGCGCGCGGTGATCGCCGAAGTCTCGCGGCGCCCAAGGCTTGCCTCGACCTTGCGAACGCCTCCTTGGGTGGCGCTCTCGATAGCCTTCACGGCTTCGTTGACAGCTATAGGTAGCCGAGAAGCCACAGCTGATGCCACAGCTTTCTCGGCCGCCTGCTGTAGCTTCTCCTCCAGCGAACGAATCAGTTCTTCGGGCGAGACTGCTGTGTGCTCTCTCGCGCCCGGACCGCGCAGAGCGGCAGATGCTTGCGGCGTGGGCTTGATGCTCCCAGATGAGGGTAATACCGAGGGCTTGATCTCGGTGGAGTCAGGCAAGGTGAGGGTCTCTTGCTCAATCGGCTGAGGCATCGGGGGCTCGGCCGCAGGAGTCACTGCCTGTTCGGCGCCTCCTGCAACACTGACTGAATCGGAAAACGGAAGCCAATCCTCGGGGGTTGACTTGATTCCCCAAACGTTGGCTGGAGTTTCCAGTTCTACGCCGACGCAATAAAGCTCGCGGGGACTCCTAGGTAAGCGAACAAACCTGACTTGCGCACGCACCGGGCTTGTCATGGCGTTGATCCGCCGGTTCGAAACCTCGAGTGTTACCCACGACCCGGGTGCATACTCGTGCCGTGAGGTATAGAGACAACCGTGGCAATTGAAGGCCACCACCGAGGTCAGCTCCACCTGCGAGCTTCCAACCTTGCTCTCCCCGAAAACCTTAAGGCGTACAGTCTTCCAGATGCGCGTGCTGCGCCGCGCATTACCGCTCATCGCGAGATTAGCTTTGCTAGGTGTGAGGTCGTCCATCGCCTTATCCCCTGAGGAATGCTTTTCTAGCGCAAGCTGCTTATCGACCTCTCTTCGAATATCGTGCTCAGAACGTGCACGATTCGGGTCTGTTGACGGATGGACAAATCCGAGTCAGAAACTCCTGAGCCTTGCGCCAACGATGCAAGTCGCTCGGCCAGTATGCGAACAGCGACGTCGCGAGGCACATAGACGCGGTCCTTTGGTACGAGCACTTCCCAACCGCTGCTCACCCGGAGAAGCTCCCATCGAAATTTCTCATGGTGCGGCTTTCGCCCGATGCTCTCTCCGAGCAAGGTCACTCTGGATTCGATTCGGGCCTGCGCCGAGCCTTGTTTGCCCTTAAATTCAGCACGATCAATGATGAGATCGTCGTAAATGATCACCTTTCGGCCGAGTTGTGAAAGGTCCTCCTCGCGTAGAACGTTGCCGGTTCCATTGTTCAGCTCGGAGACAGCGTCGGCGATTTCCGCTTTTGTGGGATTGCCCCGCGTGGCAGCCACCAGGATGCTGGACGGAATCTCAGATGTCGATTCACGCGATGGTAGTTCCAGACCCCGCGCCATTGTCGTTCTCGAATCGGAGCTCTTCGCCGTCGACTCCGCAATACCCGAAGAGGCTTCAGGCGGACCCTCGAATGGCACTCTGACGACCTCCATCGGCTCCTTGATGCGTGCCAGTCGCTCGTTCGCCAGGGTGAGGTTCCGAGGTATCACGCTCGCATAGCGATAGAACCGTGCCGGGCCTCGCGTTTTCCACTCCGGAGCATCGTAGAACTCCGTGCGCAGGCCCGAGCTAACTGAGCTGTAAAACGAGTGTTCCGCAGGGTCTACCACGATGCCTACATGCCCCCGCCAAACGACCAGATCACCGGGATGTGGCGTTGCTACCCGAACAAAACTCCTGGTCCCGACGTAGAGATCAAAGGAATCTGCATACGGATAAGGATAGCCAGCAAGTGTGTACACTTCGTGAACCAGATGCGAGCAGTCCGGCCTTCGCCCCGTTTTCTGCTCGCGCTCCCAAGCGGCGCTGATAATTTTCTCGCCCTCTCGCAGCGTCAGCGGCCGAGCCGCAGATGCGGTCTCCTGCGCCAGCGTCCTGACCTGTGCCAGAGCGATCGAGGAGCCCAGCCACAAAATTACCCGCCAGAGCCGTTGCGACATCATGCCTAGTGTCGCAGACGAGGACGCAGATGGAGGTCCGATGCGTATTTTGCAGCGGCATAAGCGTAACCTGTACTTTAGTCTAGCGACGACCGAGGAGAAAACGGTGAGAGACCTTCGATCCTGAACGATTTGTCGTTGGAGTCTGGCGGAATGCGCTTCTTTTGATCATCAGCCGCTCAGTTTTGGACCACAGGCACGGTGGGGCTGCCTGGGCGGCGTTGGGGGGGCTCCAGCTGCGACTCTACGAAGTCGGAATACGAACGCCAATCCTCCGGGACTGGCTCGATAAACAAACTGTCATCGAGAATTGTAGACACCAACGTTATGAATGCCGCTGGCCAGTGACAGGGCCGTGCCTATTGACTGCGGTATCCACCAGGTATGTCGCAGCCATGGATGGCGGCTCGTCATCATTCCGTGGCTGAGCAAATCCGATTGGAGTCAGCTGAACCGCGGCGTAGATCGAAGCGTTACCGGCAAAGGGCCGCAAAATGGGTGCTTCCAGCTCTAAGCGTCCCACCTTGCTCCTCAGTTTCGTTTTCCGGCAGAGCCCCTGACTGATGGCTAGAGCATGGAGCTGGTTCATCACCGAGGTTCGGAAGGGAACCAGCCACGATCTTCAGGACTTGTTCAAGAAGAACGCTCGCAATGAAAAGCTCGAAGAATCTCGCGATCTGGCTATCGATATCGAGGAGTCCCTTGAGACTTCCATGCGAGTCGGCGGCCGCCCGGAACGAAACCGCGGTGTCCGCAACGCTCCCTTCGTCGTGCTTACGGACGGCGATATGCCTTCGGTCCTGGCGGAAATCTCCTTTCTCAGTAATCCGGCCGATGAGCAATGGCTTATGCTACCTGACAATCGGCAAACGGTCGCGGAAGGCCTGTACCACGGAATCGAGGAATACTTCCGGAACAGCAACAGCTTGACCACTGAGCTTGCGTTTCGTCGGGAAGGGATCGCCAGCTCAGCGCGGGTATATCGATTTTGCGCGCGACTGTTCACCCTACGTTGTCTTCTTTGAGACCTCAGCAATCGATCCGCTGATGCTTGCGAGATAGCGGCGCGTACAGCCTTGCAGTTGGCTGAAGCTCTTCTTAGAAATTTCTGTGGCTTGCTCATTCAGAGTATTCAACAGTTGCTCTGCGGCTAAGACCGCTAGAGCCCGCAGCTGCCCTTGCACACTCTGCTGGCAGCCTTCAGAGACTTTGAGCAGTGCGAGCTGGGTCTGGTCAAGAAGTGCGGTGGACTTTTTGTCCAATTCACAATCAGCTCTGGCCAGCCGTTCATTGACATGGCTCTCGAGCTGATTCTTTAATTCCACAATTCGTTCTTCCATTTGGTTAACAAATTGTTGCGCTGATTGCTGTGAGAAATCCTCGGCCTGTTGGCAGATATTCAATGATGCTATCTTGAGTTCATCTGTCATCTCCCGCCGTAACAGATTTATCTTTAGCTGTAGCTCCTCGATGGCCGTGGTGGCCATGACCTCGGTGCGTTCGCTTACTTGCTTAACCTGAGCTGTCATACGTATAGCGGCGCTGTTCAAATCCTCCTCAATTTTGTTGACCCAATTTTCGTGAGCGCTTCGAGCAGAGGCCTCTAGCTCTTTAGTGAGCTCCCTCAGCACCTTGTGAACCAACTCTTCTTTGCAACGTCCTATGACACGATGCAGAGTTGTGGTCATCTCGTTTTGTAATTGAGCGCGAAATTGTCCTATAACGCTGTCCTTCTCCTTGACGAGCACAGCCGTTAAGGCTTCGGAAGCCGACTTCTGCACCTGCTCGCTAAACCCAGGAGCCAGAGAAGCAGGCATAGAGAACTGCGCACTTACTCGATTCACGGACCCAATTTGCTGTTCGGAACGGGGTACGACTTGAAGTTCCTGACCAGATTTGGCGCGGCTGAACATATTAGATTCTAACGGCCGTAACCAGTCCTCGGGGGGAGACGCCACACCCCAGAAATTGCCCGGCGTTTCCAATTCGACCGCAACGTCCCAGATCCGCTCTTCACCAACCTTAGTTTCCTCTAGCCACTTTACCCGCGCTTGAGTCGAGTCCAAACCGACTTGTTTAGGCCCCCCTAGCTCCAAGAGAACGAGATTCCCCAGAATCACCTCGTGCTTCGATCGGTATTTGCAGCCATGGCAACTTAGGGTTAAAGTTGGCACCATCTCGACGTAGGGCGCGCGGAACGCGTCCATACCCCGTACAGTTAGCAATATGGTTTGGTCAATCCTGATACTGCGACGTTTTTCTTCGTATGCAAGGTGAGAGGTTGCCACGGAATCCTCCAAGACGATGTCTGGTTAGCATAAGGCCCGCGCCGGCAACGGATTGAAGGGATATAACATAATGTGTAGCCGGAAAGTTAATGAGCTGTTCGCGGATGTGCCTCCACAAAAGGCTACACCCGCAAATTCGCTGTGCGCTTATCTTAGTTCAGTTCGAAGGAGACGCTGACCGTGGTCTGCGTCTCGATTGGTTCGCCATCCAGCGTAGCGGGACGATACCGCCACTGGCTGATCGCCGCTAGGGCTGCTGGTATCAGTCGTTGGTCGCCGGCAATGGCCTTGAGGTTTTTGGGAACGCCATCTTTCGCGATCGTTGCGCTGACGCGCACTTCACCTCTCACGCGCTCCTGCAGGGCCAAGTTGGGGTAAACGGGGGCAACGCGTTGCATAAGGACCGCGGCTTGCAGGTTTGCAGCTCTCCCCGGCGCACCGGGCTGGACGGGCCCAGGCGCGTCCAGCCCGGCAAGCGGCAAACGGTCACTCAACGAGCCAATCGGCGGAGTGATGCTGTCGAAAATCGATGGCGTCAAGACCTGCGCGGGCGCTCCCGCGGCCTGAGTCGCGCGAGGACGAGCGAGGGCGAACTCGCCGGGCTTCGCGGCCCTTGGTCGCGGTGTATTCGGAGCATTGCCGGAATTGCCTGAATCGTTGGAACTAGATAACGCCCTGGAAGCTTCGTTATGAGCGGAAGTGCCAGCGTCTTGCACTTTGCGGTCGGAAGGCGCATCGCTAAAAGGCCATCCAGCGTCGCCGCCACTCCTCAGAATCCAACGCCGATTATTCAGGTCGGCGACTTCAACCTGAAATTCGTGTGCATCGGGCAGCAAATTCGAACCGGCCGATCTTGCGCTTACGATCGTCTGGACTCGCGTTCTCACCGACGGCACGGCGGCCATGAGTGCTAGAACCAGGGTTGCGCCGGCGGCGGCTGCGATGCCAATCTTGCGCGCCTGAGCTGCGAGCGTCTCCGTTCTCGGTGCTCTTTCCTCAGCGACCGGCATTTCATCCCAGTTCGGGTTCGCGGGCCCAGGTGTTTGCGGTTGCCAAATAAGCGATGCCGAAATAGGGGCATCGTCGCGGTATGAAGCCGGAAGCGGAGAGCGCCGTTGCGAGGTCGCGGGTGGCTGCTCGCATTTTTGAGCCGGCGCGGAATTCGTTGCCTGCGAGGCAGGAGCTCGGCCTTTCGGCGGCACCGCCGGGCCCTCTGGGGCAAAAGATTTTGAAGGGGCCACAAGGCCGGAATGCAAGCGACTGGTAACGCTTTCTGAGGGCGAACCGGCACTCATCCGCACCGCTTTGGAAGCCGGATTGATCACCGGCCTGATTCCAGGAGCGATTGGCTGGGGCGCGGCGCGATTCTCCGCGACTTTACGCCGCGCAGCAGGCGCAGGCATCGATTCTACTTGCCGAGCTTCCGCAGCAACATTCAGCTCGGGCAGGACGGTCGCCTCAGAATTTTCGATTGCCTGAGGAATGGGCAGAGCGTTTGGTTCGCCCGCGGCCAGCTCGGCGGAAATTTCTGCAGCCAACGCCGCGTCAGCCGTTTCGGGGCTGTGACTTTCGGTCGCGCCGCCATCGGCGTTCGCAAGACTTTCAAGAACTTCTTCAGATAGGGGCGCCGGTGCAGCGGGCGGGATCGATTCCGGCGACGGACTTTCCCCTATGATCATCGCCGAGGCATTTTTCGCCGCAGCTCCGTTCGCCGCAATCGCATCGCTCCAGATTGCCCCTTGAGGAGGTTCGGCGCTAACGTCGGGAATCGAAAACACGCCCGTCCAAGCGCGAATCCGGAGGCGGGCCTCGGCACTCAATTCGGCAAAACGCAGACCGCCGCCTTTCCTCGATTCGTTTAGCCACACGATTTCGGCATAGCTTTCGATAGATCCAACGCCCCCAGGCAGCTTAAATTTCAAAAGCACGGCCTGCTCAAGGCTCACCGGCGCGACACTTTGAAAGCCCAGCCCGCCTTCACCGAGATCGATGAGAATGGCGCCGTTATCTGGGCCGAAATCCACGTACGCTAAGCCTTCGATCCTGCGGCGCGCGTGAGACCTGCGCTCGGTTTGCAACGGCGATGACACTGAGCTTGCTAACGACATGTTCGGCGTTCTCCGTACGGCTACTTCGGCAATGCAGAGGCCAGTTTTAACTCCTGCCATCCGCTGGGAAATTCAATCTCGAAACGGTCGGCTTGATCGAAAAGCACAAAGGACTGGACGTCCATGAGCTTCTGGTTGATGAAATCCCGGAGCTTATCCTGAAAAGCCCCGTCGTTATCGTCCGGCCAATTGAAGGGTGCGTGAACCTCAAGCGCTACGCGACCGCGCTGCCGGGCCGGAAGAAAAGTGGGATAGCTCAGCAGCACCCGTTGCTGCGAGCTCAAGCTGCCATCGGTCCGCAGACGGCTCATCACCAACGCTGCGGGGCCATCCGCCAGCTGGTAATCGGAATCCGTGTGATTGGTGACCTCATAAGCCAGGTACAAGGCCGCATTCCCCGAATCGAGCTGCCGGATCTGCACGCCCACATAGCTCGCCGTGATCGCGTTCGGGTTACGGGGCCTGGGCACCGTCGTGGAACTTCTGTGGAGACACAAAATGAGGGCGGTGAGCGCAAGGGGAAAAAGGCCAAAATTGGTAAATTATTTTCTCTCACGTGGTCTAGCGTACTTTATTTCGTTTATCAGGGCAGAGAGTTATTTTCCACCCCGTTCCAAGAGGTGAGCGTGCTAAGGACGAGCGCTTGCTCTAGAAAGATGCCTTTGTTAGGTCTAGCACTAGTCGATGGCGGAAACTAAAGTCGGCGCTGGCGGTGCGATGAACGTGCTAATGAATGCCGTTCTGCTGTGCGTTCTTCGGTTAGTTCTTGAGTTCGCAGGGTTGCTCCCGAACAGCCCCGCAGCCGCTCAGCAGGCAAACACACCAGAGAACCGCCAGGCCACGGCGACAGCGGAACAGGAAATGAAGCAGAGCGTCAAAGATATTCTGGCTACCATAACCCAATCGCGCTCTACCAACACCCGTGGCTATAAGGTTGTGATACGCGATGATGGCAGCGCTACAGCGGAAATCGGTGGCGCCAGCTTGGCCCTTCCTACCGACCCGGCAATGAAAGTGTGCGCATGAACTCCTCGAAGCCGGTGGGCTCTGCGTCCAGCAGGAAGCGTGCCTCGGGCGACGGGATGGTGATTGTGTTGTAGTCTTCCCACTTGCGCGTGTGGAATTTCTTCCGAAGGAGGACTTGTGATCAGAGCTTTGATAGGGACCGCTCTGTTTTTGACTCTAGCCTGCACCGCCATGGGCCAGGGTCCAGGGTCGGTTCAACGCCAAGCCACGACCCCGCCAATCGATTCGCGATTCGAGATCTTTCAGTCGGAATTGACGTCGACAGGGACGTTGAAGTTGGACCGAATCACGGGGGATATAGACCAGCTTGTGTCCTCAAAGTCAGGGAATTTGGTTTGGGCAAAGATGAAAGTACTGCCTCATCCTCATGCTGTGAACACGGCGAAGCCTCATTTTCAAATCCTTGTTGCCGAATTGCCTACCCGGGCCATTTTGCTCTTGGACACGGAATCGGGTGCTACTTGGCAACTGATCGCCAAGAACGGTAGCAGTGTTTGGCAACCCATGGAGTAGCGATGATGGCCCGCCTTAAAAGAGGCCGAATACGTCCAGTTCCGTTTGTGTGCCAATGTAGACCTTGCCGTTCGCGATCGTGGGCACCGTGAATTTTACGGCGTTCCCAGCTGTATCCCGGTTGTTTGCCGCCTGCGAACTGTTCCACAGTTCGTTCGCTACATTCGTGGCGTCATAGGCGTAGAGCACTGCGGGACCCGGTGAATCGGCCTGCCCGGAATCAATCACCCACACGATTCCGTTTGCAGTGCCATTCGCTGAAATAGACGGGGTCGCGCCGGGAAACCCGAAGATCTCGGGACTGGATGAACTCGGAGCCGCGCTGAGCGCGCCGTTGCTGAGGCTGTAGACCTCAAGCGGGTTGTTGAAGGCACAGAAGTAGACATTGCCATTCCAGTAGGCGGGCGCAGCCATGAGCCATGTTGGGGTTCCGGCATTCAGAATTTCCTGGACGATTTCGGGATCGCTTGTGCAACCCGAGCAGTAGTGCTGGTTATTCTCGGTCATTTGATCCCGATCGATTAGATAAATGTCTCCGCCCTTTGTTCCCAGAATTAGTTCGTGCGGATTAGTGCCGGACTGATCGGGAAGCAGAAGAACGCCGCCGGATCCCACGTCAAAATCGTTCGCATCATCGTTACCTTGGTCGAACGGAGTGAAATAATCGGTAAGGGAAATTGTCGTCCCGCTCAGCGCGAGTTTCACAACGCTGTCTCCCACATCGGTTGCGTCGAAGTTTCCATTTCCTACAGCGGTGAAGATGTTCGCACTGGAATCCGCCGCTATACCCGTGCCCGATAGCCAAATGCCCCCCTGGCCTTGTCCGTTTGGTGTAGTGATGAATACAGAGGTCTGGGTCAGGGCCGAGGCATCATAAGCAAAAAGCCAGCCATGGTAGGGGGTATCGTCACACAGTGAAGCATAACCGAGATATATTTCCCCGTTCGCCAGCAGCAACCCGGAGCGGTTAAGCTGGTAGAGCGGATTAAATGTGTCGGTTGTTCCGCCGTCGCTCGTTCCCGGGACTGTGGCTGTGATCACCACGGGACCGGGCGATCTTTCAGCGCCGGTCGTCATATTGATTTCATAACGACGTCGGCTCCTTGGACCCGAGTAGACTTGGCGTGATCAGCGACCAAGGCTCGGGAGAAAGGAGCCGAACATGAAAATTATAGGCTGTGATTTTCATCCGGGCTATCAGCAGATCGCAATGTTGGACCTAGTGACGGGAGAGATGGTGGAGAAGGCGCTGAGTCACGAGAGAAAGGAGGAGGTGCAGGCCTTTTACGCGGGACTGGAAGGGTCTGTACGAGTGGGGATCGAAGCCAGCGGGCAGTCGCAGTGGTTCGAGCGGACGCTGGCGGAGTTGGGACACGAGGTGTGGATCGGGGATGCCGCGAAGATCCGCGCCAGTTGCGAGCGGAAGCAGAAGACCGACCGGCGCGATGCCGAGCTGCTGCTGAGGCTTCTGGCCGAGGATCGCTTTCCGCGGATCTGGGTGCCTACGGCGGCCGAGCGGGACGGGCGGCAGTTGCTCTTGCATCGTCACAAGCTGGTGCGCATGCGCACGCAGGTGAAAAACCAGTTGCAGGCGCTGGCGCTGAACCAGGGTGTGCAACGGAAGTGGAAGCTGTGGAGCAAGACGGGAAGAAAACAACTGGAGTTGCTGCCGCTGCTGCCCTGGGCCAGCCGGCGGAGGGCAGAGTTGCTGCAGCTGCTCGATCAGCTGGAGGCGTCGATCGCAGAACTGGACCGTGCGGTGGCCGAGCAGGCCCAGGCGCGGCCGGCGGCACGGCGATTGATGACGCATCCGGGCGTAGGACCGGTCACGGCGCTGGCGTTCACGCTGACGATGGGGCCGGCGGAGCGTTTTAGCCGTGGCAAACAAGTGGCCAGCTACCTGGGGCTGATTCCCAGCGAGCATTCCAGCGGCGGTCGCCAGCAACGGCTCGGGCACATCAGCAAACAAGGCAATCCGTTTTTGCGCGGATTGCTGGTGGAAGCGGCGCAGAGTGCGGTGCGGCATGAGCCGGAGATGCGTCGCGCCTATCAACGATTGGCCCAGCGGAAGTGTCGTGGGCTAGCGAAAGTAGCCATGGCACGGAAGCTGGCGGTGAGGTTGTACTGGATGTTGCGCTTGCAAGTAGACTACGCGCAGCTGATCCAGGGTTCGCATGCAGGACAGCTCGGCACATGATGTGGTCGTAGTTGAGACCGGCTTATTGGTTGGGCATCCTGCCTCCCCAAAGCGTTGGGGAGTTTGAACAGGTAATCATGGTCCTGACGTGGGTTGGGATCGAATAGATGGCTGGTGGAACCTCGGCGGTTCCATCGAACGATTCGGGCACGAACCTTGGTCGCAGAAAAAGATTTCGGGTTAAAGAAAAAACACTTCCAGGCAAGTGCACGGAGAAGTGTCTCTTGACAGAGCCGACGTCGTTATAGACGATCATGTGGAGACGGTGGATGTACGTCCCATCGGACTCCTTCGATTTCGTCTCAACGTAAATCACGCCACCACTGGGGTCGATAACGGGCGTGCTAGTAATGCCGACTTGCGGAACCAAGTCTGTACATCCGAGATCGTCTTGCATATCGCCCGTCGTTTCGCCGGGCGTCCCGCCATGCGCCGTATCGATCAGGCTCGCTTGCCACAGGGAAGCGCCGGAGTCCGCATCAAACGCAAATACGCTATCGCCTTCCGTGGCCACGTACACGACGTTATGCACCCCGTCCGCGATCGACACATTGGGGATGTACAGCGGCTGTGCATAGATGTACCCATCCACCGGCACCGAGAACAGCTTTCCGAACGACGTCGTGTTTACATCGGCCGTTGTGAGCTGCGTTTCATTTAGATTCTGGCCCGTGCGCCCGTTATCGTTGTGCTGCGTCAGAACACCCACAAAATTTGGGATCGCGCTTGTAACAGTCAAGCCGGTCGAGCCCGTTACTCCACCGAGCGACGCCTGAATATTCGCGGTACCTGCGCCGATAGCGGTCGCTAAGCCAGTTGTATTGATCGTCGCAACTGCTGTGTTCGATGAACTCCAGCTCACTTGACTCGTGAGATTCTGCGTCGTCCCATTGCTGGACGTGCCGGTCGCGATGAACTGATCCGTGCTACCCGGGGTGATCGACGCGCTCGGCGCAGCAACTGCAATCGTTTGCAACGTCCCCCCGGTTACCGTCAGGCTCATCGAACCGCTCACGCCTCCTAACAACGCCTGAATATTTGCGCTTCCTGCGCCGATAGCGGTCGCTAAGCCAGTTGCGTTGATCGTCGCAACTGCTGTGTTCGATGAACTCCAGCTTACTTGACTCGTGAGATTCTGCGTCGTCCCATTGCTGGACGTGCCGGTCGCGATGAACTGATCCGTAGCGCCGGTTGAAATGGTCGCACTCGCCGCTGCAACTGAAATAGAGGTAGGTGTCGCAGTGCCAATGGCAGGCTGTTTTGAGCCGCAGCCGAACATGCAGTAGGCGACCCCCAAAACGGGCAGGAGCCCGCCAAGCCAGATATTAAGGCCCGCACTCCTCATCGCCCCCTCGTCCGATATGAACACAAACGTATGAACAAAGTTGCGCTTCAGTTGCTGTGCCATCATTCCCATATCGGCGCATTTCCTGCCGGCCGGCTACGTCTTTCGCACCAAGCTCATCCTGATGCTGGCAGACGGGGAGCCTCCTTCAACACCATTAAGCTTAGGCTGCAGACCAGTGCTCCCACGATCATTCGCTGGAAGCAGCGCTTCCTCCAATCCGGGCTCGATGGGCCCGATGATCCAGATTTTGTCTGGGAGCCAAAACACGATGGCTTCCGGGCTCTTGTCTATGTAGAAGATGGAGCCTACCGCCTGATCTCACGAAAGTAGATTCAGTATAAGAGCTTCCCCGGACTCTGTGACGCCATCGCAAGCCTTCGCGTCAAGAGCGCAATCCTCGATGGCGAACTCGTGAGTCTTGGTTCGGATGGGCGCTCCCAGTTCATGGACCTCATGCGCCGACGAACACAGAACGCGCTGTATTACGTCTTCGATTTACTCTGGCTCGACAGGCAGGACTAAGAGGGCAGAAAGTGCTCCGCGCTGCGGCGTAGAAAAAGCCGGTTACGCAGTAGGCAACCTGCTGGTTCCTCCTTTAGGGCCGCAAGCCCAGTCGCAAAGATCAGGGCCACCGGCTGGCTCTTGAGCGATCCGGATTCCGTAGATGGCCTGTACCCATAAGTCCAGTCCGCCTCCATCCGGCGAATCTACGGCCTCATTTAGTATCTGTGTCGCCTTCGCCGGACCGCTTGGCGGTTTTGCCTAGCGACTCGGCGGCCCTTGCGATGTGCCGCAGCAAGCACCGACTCCAGGGTGCGGGTCAGAACCGGGGCGCTCACGCGAAGCTCTGCGATGCGATGCCGAACCAACCGGCTGAGAAGCCGTTCGCCTCTGGCCGTCACGGACACAAGTACGGCCCTGCGATCTTCCATGGAGCGCTCCCGCTGGAGCAGTCCTCGTTTCTCCATGCGATCCACCAACTCGACGGCGCTGTGATGTTGGATTTGTAGTCGCTCCGCCAGATTCCGAATCGAAGGCTTTTGCCCAGCGGGCAAGCCGCGCAGCGCCAGCAGGCCCATGTAGTGCTGCGGCTCAAGGCCCACCGATCGGGCGGCCTTTTCGCTGTTATTTAAGAATCGCCGGATCAGGAACCGAAACTGGGCGAGAGCCTGATACCCGGTCGTGCTGGTAGTCCGGCTCCGTTTTGCCTCATCCATGTGTGTGCCGAACGGATTCTAGCCGACACACTTGTTCATTTCCACAGCATGTGGTGGTCCCAACAGGGCTGAAGGACCGGTTCCATGCGCGCCTCGCTGGATGACCACAAGTCTTCAGCAGGGGAGTTATAGCCGACTCATCACACCATTCGGTATTCTCGAATTCGGCCCGCGGAGAGTTTGAATCACAAACGGAGAGATGAGAGTAGGGTCGTCAAAACGCTCTGCAGGTGCTCGCGAAATCGCTCGCTTTCCTGGTCTGCGGAGTGGGTCAATTCCTCTCGAAACCGGTGCAAGTGGCTCTCCCATTCCGCGTAGACCTCTTTGCTTTGCGAGATCAGCAATTCGACCTTTTGCTGCGCCTCGGCGACTGCCCGGTCTGTTTCGGCCTTGACCTTTTCTTGAGATTCAGTGAGCGCCGCAACGGCGTGCTCGATCTCCGAACGGGCTTCGTTGATGGAAATCTGCGCCCGCTCGGCGAGGCTCGCCAGGTGCTGAGCTGAGGAAGCGGTGGCTTCCTCGCCAAACTGCGCTGCAGCCTGATTTACTGTCTCGCGTAGCCTCTCGGCGAAATCGCTGTGCACCCCGCGTGCCGCCTCCTCCAGAAGCTCTGTGGCGCGGTTCCCCAGTTGCTGCTGGGTTTGGGCAACGTCTGCCTTGATCTGGGAAAGAACCTCTTCGCGCACCGAGGCCACGAGTTCCTGGCGATACTGCTCGAAGCGCTCTTCGATCTGGCGAACCCTGCCGCGGCTGAAATTCTCGATCGACTCCGCCGCTTGGTTCACCGTAGTCGCCAAGCGCGCAGTTGTTGCCGCCGCTACCACCTTTTCGGCTGCCTGCTGTAGCGTTTGCTCCAGGGCGTGCAGCAATATGTCGGGTAACGTCGGTTCCGACGCGGCGTCCGCACGGCGCGCAGTTGTTTCCGCCTGAGGGGCTTCTTTGCCGCTATCGGACGAAGCCAGCTCTGCTGCAGTATTCTCGTCGAGATCCGTTCGTCGTTCAGTCCCCTCGGTTGGAGCTTTCATCTGTCGCTCGGCGGACCAGAAGTCCTCCTCGGGTCGCACGAATTCGACACCCACCTGACTCCATGTGCCACGGGGAAAACCTAAGCGTGTCACCCATGCCTCGGCTTCATTCTGGGTCTGCGGATTCCTCAGAAATAGTGTCTGGCCAAGCGTCACCTTCGTGGCCAACTCCACGAGCGCTCCGTGAGCGCTGACCGAAAGCGTGACGGTTTCTTCCTGGAAAGGTTGCGTATCGAGGGATGTCCCGCGTACGGCCAGCGGCAAACCCAGAGGGGACCGTTCACTGCGGCGGCGCTCCATGCGATTCGCTTGCGGTTCGGCTAGGCTCACGCGCCTATTTTAATATAGGCCAGGTTACAGGAGTATTACTTCTTTGAACTGGGAGCCGCCGTGAAAGTATCCAGCTCTGGGGCATGTTTGTCAGCTAGGAGGTGCAAGTCCTCTTCACAACGTGATGGGCGTGAAGTGATAGCGAAGCGCAAGGGCGTCACCGCGAGGTGGGGTCTGAAGGAAGCGTGGAGCAAAGGCGCGAGCTGATGTACAAAAACCGGATCTGAGGCATACCTTGCCGGACGAGCGGGCAATTGACCGCGAAGTCCGTATCCATCAAAGGCACTGGTTGTAAATCCGGCGGTTGCGCGTCGAAAGCGGACGAACTTACCTCGGGAGATCTGCCGTTGGTCCCGGAATCGGGACTGAGGGACGAGTGATCGGCCCTGACCGGACGGCAGAAGCGACGGTTGGACGAAGCGGGATTTCGGATCTCACATTTGAAGCCCAGGGATGCGACCTTCGCGCTTCCTTGTCGGGATGACTACACCTCCGCCTTACCCTTAGTTCCTAATAAGGCATCGACTCGGCAGATTGGCGACGCGACCACTTCGCGAAAATATCTGCCGCTGGTTGAAGAGCTCCGTGAACTCGCGAATAGCATGGGTTCCCTCTGCGGAAGTGCGAATCTTTAGCAGAAGAGATTACCCCATTTCCGCCGGTTGCCACTTTTCGAGAAGACCTGTTGAAAACAGCTTCTCCAACGGCGTTCCACCGGAATCCGCCGATCTTCGAAAAAACGCGTTTAATCAGCTTTTGATTGGTTCGGCTAGTCTTATCCCCCCGGCGGAATGTACGGGATCCTGCTCAAGGCACCGTGGAGCCTCCTGCCCGGTTGCCGGACTCAGGATGTTCCCTGAGACGCTCCTGATGCTGGAAAAAATAACATGCCTTTACCAACTTGCGAAAGTGGAGAACTTCTCCTCCTCAGGAATGAACCCATGCAAGCCGCCGAGGTCGTCTTCGACTACATTTTCGCTGACGTGGAACGCCGTCGCCTGTATATCCCGCGCAATGGCCCCATGGGGCACTTAACGGTTTTCAACCTCGATACGCTTGAACCGGCTGGCGATATTCCTGATCTCAGATCTGGCGGCGCTACGGTTGATCCCAAATCGCACTACGGCTTCTCGACCACAAAGCCCGTCACCATGTGGGACGCGAACATTTTGAAAGTAATCAAGACCATCGACGTGGATGGCCGTCCCGATGGCATTATGTTCGATCCATACAATGAAAGGGTCTGGATCCTCAGCCATCAGCCGCCGTACGCCACGGTCATCGACGCCAAGGAAGGAACGGTGGTCGGGACTCTTGACCTAGGAGGTCAGCCGGAGCAAGCGGCGACCGACGGCAAAGGCAAGATTTACGTTAACATCACCGACAAGGCCAACGTCGCCGTGGTGGACGCGAAGAATATGACCGTTACGGCGCACTATGACGTCAGCACCAAAGGAGTAAGCGGCGGAAGCGGGCTGTTGTTGGACGCGAAAAATCACATACTCTTTTCCTATTGGCGCCAGCCGTCGCCCACCGTGGTGATTGTGAACGCCGATAACGGCAACATCGTAACCACGCTTCCGACGGGGATGGGCGTGGATACCGTTGCTTTCAATCCCACCACCATGGAAGCGATCAGCGCACAGGGCGGCAGCGGTTCAATGATGTTCATCAAGGGAAACAGTCCCACCAGTTTTGTGGTCGAGCAGACGCTCCAAACTAGGCCAGGAGCCCGAACCATGGCGCTCGACACCAAGACCAGTCACATGTTCACCATGACGGCCGAATATGAACCGGCTCCGCCGAACGCACCCCCAGGACCGGCGGGACGCCCTGCCCGCGGTCCTATGGTAGCGGGTTCGTTTACTATCATGATGGTGGGCAAGTAAAGGAACCACTGATAGCTCTTCACGCAGATTGAGCGCTGTGACCACGGCGGCGATATTTTGCCTTCGGGTGAGCGTAAGAAATCAACACCAGGGACACTCGAAATGTCCTGGTTGCGAGTTCGTTGAGGAAAATCTCTATCCTAGGAAAGTTCGAGAACTGAGAATCCGGTCGACTCTGCAGCCTCAGCTAATCGATGGTCTCCGCAAATAAAGCTTCTCCTTGAGGGACGCTGTTCGCACCAGATCAAGGATGAAGCAAGTTGGAGGCTGTCAGACGCCCGCAAAGAATACTTATCCAACGACTGCGTCGCCAATTCACGAACTTGGTCGCCAGGAAGGATTTCCCTCCAGCCGCGACTTAGCAATCGCAGACGTGCCGCCGCGCCCTGTTTATCGAGGTCCGTAATCTCCTGATCACGAAGGAGACGGCAAATCGCGCTATGAACTTCTACTAGGCTTCCCCACCACACCACGGGGGCAAATCTCCTTAAGTAAGATTGAGCATGCCGACTCGCTGCTTCGTGAATGCACAGGGGGACCAGCGCGCTCGCGTCCCAGAACGCCGTTGTTCTCTTCACAGTTCTTCTTCTCTGTCGGCGAGAACGGCTTGGATCGCCTTGTTTCTTGCAACCCTTCCCGTCGGGATTTTCAAAAGCTCCTTTACATCAAGTCGCACGCTGGGTAGACGCAATTTCCCGGCCGCCACCAACATGAGTTCCTGGTCATCGGCGCCTTCGGCCGAAAACGGAACCAGTTTCGCCACCGGAAGATTACGGTCTCGGATCACTACTTCTTCACCGCCCTTGGCGAATGTAAGATACTTGCTCAGGCGGTTCTTTAGTTCTGCCACATTCACGCTACGCATTCGGGCCCTCTTTTTCTCATGGCTATTATAGCTATGACAGACGTAAAGTGGAAGAGTCAGGCCGTTGATGTAGACTCTCTCACTCGAACTGGTACAAAAAGTCGGTCTGGTCATACAAGTGTGAGAAAAAGCCACGAGGCGGATGCCCTTGATGTCGCACTTTGTCCATACAGGTGTTCAGGTAGTTCCGGTAGCACACTGTCCGGCTGGGTTGGGATTTGTGAGCGGAGCCTTTTCGTACCCTGGACAAAGTCCCAGCCGATATAGCCGATATAACAGTGCTTGGTCCTCGATGCGGCTTCTGGTCCTCAGGTCTAAGACCGATGTTTTCAGTTTTATTTGGCCTAGCCGCAATTCCCGCGACGTATCTGCTCGGCAAGCGGTTGTTTGGCACAAAGGAGGGACTCGTCGGTGCCGCGTTATCGGCCGTAAATATGTTTCAGATACGATACTCACAGGAGGCCCGATGATCGTGGCAGTTTCCTTCTGATGCACCGTGATCCGTACCGCACTAGATTGGTTGTTTTCGGCGAAATCCGAAGCGAAGTAGCCGGATTCCGTGGAGATTCTACGAACTATTAGTGCCATGACCGCAATGAGGGCCGTCGCGATTAGCAAGAACAGTCCGGCATACGGGTCCGCCGATTGAGAGAGGTCCTGAGATCCATAGTAAGGAAGTGCCAGGCTGGCCCTCAATGAGCAAAGCTCGCTCCGCACTCCAAAACGTCATAGCGCATGTCCCACTGCTTGGCAGTTCGCCAGGAAGATTGTGATTACGCGCTTGGGAACTTGGCGACTCTGGATTATAAGGGATGCTGGATCGCCTCCGGACGATCCTCAACTCGTGAAGAAATCGGACTCTTGCAGGATTTCTTCGCTAATGCCTTGAGGCCAGCCCGGGCTCTCGAATCGCATGGCGCTCTTCTCGGGAATCGTGCCCCCGTTAGTCTCTTGAAGGCGGCGGTTTGATACCTGCGCCGCTTCGATGCGTTCTTGGAGTTTTGACCGATCTGTTTCCAGCATTGCGAGTTTGTAGCTTTCTTCCCATCCATACATTTCCTCAGCGTATGACAGGGGAAAGCGCGGGAGACCGGAGGTGCGCATGACCCGTCTTCAAAAGAATGCAAGTCCCGTTCCGAGCCTGATTCTCAGGCTCCGCAAGTTGAACGCTACGGTTACCTATCGGGAACTATCGATTAATAGCAGATGGTAACTTAGCTCGTACGAGTTAGCATACTTAGCGAATGCCTCGCCGAGCTGGCCGGCGTAGTGCATCCGCTTCTTCGCGGCAATACTGGCTATGTGTGTGTTGACCGAACGGCGCGCAACAATACGGTATAGGTTAGAGCTGCCCATTAGTTTTCAGAGAGTTCCGGAGTTTAGACCTAACCAAGTCTTACGCGGCGATACCCTCAATATTTCTACTCGCGGAATTTACTTCACGACAGACCGGCCTTTGGAGGTGAATGAGGTGGTTGAATTCACCGTGTCCTTTCCCGGAGTAGTTCAGGGAACCGTCGTTCTCGTGGTCGGTCGAGCCAGAGTCCTACGTGTGGTGCAAAACTCCGAAACGACTTCCGAACCCGTAGGTGTCGCGGTGCTGACGGAGGAGTTCAACATTGTCGAGCCTCACACCGCCGGATGACGTTGGTCTCGGCCTTTCGTCGCAGCTTGCAAAGTCGAGCGGCGCGGCCCCTATTCGGTGACGCATATGAGGCGTCGACGAAAGCCTCCACCGGGTCGTCCCCCACAGTCAGAACGGTCGCAGGCTCAAGAAAACTCAGTCAGTGCATTCAACGCTGTCTTTACGGCTTACCTGACGTCATTCGCCTCGGCGGCTGAGTGTGGCACGCCTTTAAGCAGATGGGCTTGTCGATTCCTCAGCGTCGCTTCCAACTAGGAAAGTGCAATTGCTTCAGAACGTTCAATGATTGAAGCGCGTCCCTTAAGCCTGCGGTTCGAGCTCATTTTTCCGGCTAGGTTTGAGCTGCTTCAACCAAATATCGTTGGCGACTTCCGCTCGAGCAATTTTCTCAGGCAGATTTTGAGGATCGCGCTCCACGAACGCCTCTTGGGAGAGTTTGCGCCATTCCGACTTCCGAGCGGTCATTTGCTGCTGTATTGCCTATGTTTAATCCACGCCTGCCCGAGCAACTAATAATCCATGCCGCACCAGACTTTTTTGGCTAGTACAAAAGTTGCGGACAGGGCAAAGGCCGATTCCAAGTGCAATTCAGAGCGAAAGCCTCTTCGACTGGATCATGTCGCAATTATCGGGAGGGCACGACGTGAATCATGTGCAGAATACTGCCAAGTGGTCTTGTGAATCGTTCACATTCGCGGCTTTGGCACGTCAAACACCACCAGTGCGAAAAGCCGAGAATTGCCGGGACTTGGGTGAGAGATTCACCCCAATCGCAATTCGTCAATCGCTCAAGCTTAGAATAGGACATTCTACCTAGACGGTTAAGCTGTTCTTTGCCCCCTTGGCAGATCGCTGTCGCATCACGATTGCTCCTAGCAACGCTATACCGATCAGCGTGAGGCTGCTTGTGCTGGGTTCAGGAGTGGAAATAATCCCGATATATTCTTGCGGCACCCCAACGTTCCCCGGCCAGCCGCTTTCGGGTGTGTAGATCACCACATCGGAGTAATTGCCGCCGCCAGAATTCTTCTCTGCAGCAGCGATCCACCAATCGATATTGCTTTGGTCCCCGGGGTTCCCATAGGGATCGCAATTGGAGACGCCCCCGCAGTCGCCAGAATCGAAGATATCCCAGATGGCCCACTGGATATCAGCCACAGTCTGTGTGTTGCCCAGGTTTGCGAATCGTTCTGGAAGGTGTCGCAAACCAACTGCAGCGATTGCCCGCCAGAGGTAAAGTTGTAGGGGCCAACGTACACACCGCCCGAGATGATCGAGCCGCCGTTGTTTATCGTCAACGAGACCGAATCCGCCTTGGTAGAGGCGGAGAAAAACACAATTGCGAGTAGAAGCAAGAAAAGGGTCTTTGTCACAATTAGGCCGAATTGTTCCGCGCCGTTGAATAGGCGAGACGTACCGATTGCGGGAGAACCAATGCAGTGCCGTTCTGGTAGTACTGCACGGGCCCGAAGACTCTCCGCATTGTCCTATGATCGAGATATCTGATTTTTGCTGGATGATGATGCGAGCTAATGCCTTGCAGAGAAGATGGTTACTACGAGAAGAAGAACCCTGATCCGAAGGCTCGGATTCACTCGAACTGCACCTCACTGGTGCACCAGCTCGGCACATCCGGGAGTCTAATCGACATCGCCCCCTTATCGCCCCCGGCTGCTGACCGATCCTGCCTCGAAGACGATACCCGCCGTCACTCGGAAATTGGCTTGTGTAAGCCCTTCAAAGCGGCTCAGAACGTAATCCGCTGATGTACGCAGGGCCAACTGCCGCGAGATTTTCCACTGCACCCCGCCACCGAAAGCAGCTGCAAGAGCAGTGTTGGAGGGAGGCCCGCTCACTTGAAAGAAATTCGTACTTCCGGTGACGTGGTCTATTCCGATGAGGCCGTGAAAGAATGCCGGACTCAGACGGAAGCGTGGTCCTCCCATGATCGCGTAATCATGAAAACCGAAGGTTCCAACGTTTAGTATTTCAACTGTCTTGTAATAACCGCTGACGTTAGCCTCACCACCTAACCAGCCATTTAGATTGAACACTATAGACGACTCGAGCCCAGTAACATTCTGGCGATTGCTCACTGCAGTCGTGCCAACATTCAGTAGCGAATATCCAGCGAAAGCCTCTAGGCGCGGCACCTCTTCTTCATAACCCAAATCGGGAAAGGGCCTGAACGCTGTCGCCGCAGTTTGAGGTTGTGTCGGTGGTAGATCTAGTTGTCGTAGTGGCAGTATTTCTACCCGAGGCAGGGGTAATAGGTCTAGCTGTGGTTTCGATGTCGGCTGTGTTGCCGGTTGTGGCTGAGCGGCCGGTTGTGGCTGTGCTTTCGATTCTAGCTGTGCTTTCGGTTCTGGCTCAGGTTGTTGCTGCGGCTTTGGTAGCGGTTGTGACTGCGGCTCTGGTTGCAACTGTGGCTGTGATTGCTGCTGCGTCTTTGGCTTCGGCTGTTGATCGCTAGGAGTTTGAGACGCCGCAGCTTGCCGCTGGCTTCCAGGTAGCCCTGCAGTGATAGACGACCTCAGCACATACCCCTGTTTGCCATCTTCTGTGCGCACCCTCACTCTGTTGTTATCTCCCGAATCTACGACCGTGAGGCGCGCCCCGCATTTCAGGTTGGCCAACACGTCGAAGCCAGTCAGGGAGTCATAGAGAAATACATATCCCTCTCCCAACGGGCAGTAGGCATACGTGACGTCGTCTGCTTTTGCTCCCGTGCTGCAGAGCAAGAACAGCGCTGCCAGTGCAATGAGCACCTTCCCACGCATAAATGCAGTTTGCCTCCCCCGCCGAGGTTAGCCTCACTTCCGCAGGAGAGGTGATTGCCGATTTGGTGACAAACAGCGAAACCGCTATTAGCTATCCAGCACGAACGAGCCCACACCCGGTGGGGAAGAGTTTGGGCAAGAGCCTCATGCGGTGATGCGGGGTGACTGTTGGACCGGTACGAAGGTTGTAGAACCTTTGGCGAATAATTTGGAACTGAGCGCCTATAACAGGTAGCAGACGTCGGCCACTACTCTGTCTATCGCGCGGTGCGTGTCTGCTCTTCGCGGAGCGCTCTGGTGCGGGGGTTAAATGTTTATAGCAATCGCAGCGCTCTTTTTTCAATTTCCTGTTTTTTCCTCGCTTCAAACTTCCGGGAAACAGAGTTCGCCTGTAGCGACTTCCAAGACTCAGGATCGGCAGGTGAACTCGATCTCTGCGTCTTCTGGAAAGATCGGCCTAGACAGCGAAGCGCGGTCTGCCGACGCGAATGTTACCTCTGTCGCATACGCGCCAGGACGTTTGCTGCCGGAGCCATTGGCGGCCGTGACTCCAGCCTCGGCTGATCCGAATGCAATTACTACCTCTCAGATTAGGGCCAAACCTTTGCCTTTGGTGCCGGTTTACGCGCCCTTTAAGGTCGCATCCGAACGCAGGCGCAGCCGCGAGTGGCTGGCTTTGGGTATCGCCGAACATGGCGCCGCTGGCTTCGACGCATGGTCGACTCGGCACGTACTTTCCTTGATGCCTGATGCGCAGGAAGCTAATCCCTTATTGCGCCCGTTTGCGGGAAACGCTTCGATTTATGCGGCTGTGCAAGTGGCTCCGACGATCTTTGATCTCCTAGGCCGCTATATGATGAATAGCCGTCACGCGTGGATGCGCAATACTTGGTGGCTGCCGCAGACAATCAGCGCCGCTGCGTCGCTAAGTAGCGGGGTTCACAATCTAGGCGTTTATAATTCGCGCTAGCAATTTCGGGTGCGAATTAACTCTTTGCGCGTCGATTGACCGAGCCAACTTCCCTAGCACCACACGCCGCGACGTGAGCTGCAGGGTCCAACCTATGCAAACGCAGACTTCGACCGGACTAGACTGTAAGTGTATGGCCCCCTTGCAGGGGGGCGTCACTAGCGTTCCGACACAGTTGCAGTTGTGGTGCCGCCAGCGTACTTCGGCATACTGATGTAACCGCTGATTTTGTCTTTGCCTATCGTGTTTACGACGAACTCGTCGGGTTGGTGGGTGCTGGGCGGATAGAAGACGATAGGCTGATTCAACATACGATCCTTGTTTTCTGTTCGCACATCGTCGACGATCAGGACTGCGCTGAACTGATTTTTCTTCAAATTGACTGAGCGTAGCTCGACGGAGATATTGCCGACCTTCTGTGGCTTACCACGACCCTCAATCGTGAACTCGACATAGTCGCGTTCACCCATACGGCGCAGAGTATCAATCTCCTCATGGTTCCGCGCAATAAGCGTTCCAAGTTCGCTGCGCGCCATCTTCAGATCGTTCTTGGTGCCTTCGAGGTCGGTCTTCACGACGCTAACGTCGCCATTTACCGTGGTCAGATCCTTGTTGAGTTCGTCGGTACTGGCCTTAGTGGCGAGTTGGCTCTTAACGTCAGTGTCGAGTTGCGCGATCTTCTGCTCGCCATCGTCTCGAACCTGTGCAGCCAGCTGCGCTGCTTCCTCACGGGCTTTCTTCAGCTCACCTTGTGTGAGTCCGAGCCTCTTCGTCACCAGATCAAGATTGCTTTGTAGCTCCGCATTTGTGTTGTCGGCTTTCCTCTGGTTCTGCTCCAGCATCGAGACCTGCTTGGCAGTGCTCTGCTCCGCACCTTTCAGTTGGTCGTTAGCTTGCTGCGCTATCTGCAACTGACCCCAGTCGTACCACGCAAACGCAACGGCACCGATAGAAACGAGAGCCAGGGCGATCACTGCAGGGGCTACCCAAGCCCTCCGTGCCAACATCTCTGAGACCGTTTTAGTACTCTTAATTAATGAGCAGGGCGAGAAAGAAAAAGGTAGAGATGAACGGAAATTCTCTTGGTGTTGTTCTTTCTCCAGGGAGTTTGGCTGCCGCGGAACGGAGCGAAGGCTCGCCTGGCGAGCCGCAGCGGAGTGGAGTGGCAGCCAAAGCAGGCGCCGATTCTTTGCTGGCCTCGCGGCCGGATCCCGAAGTGGTTGCGAAACCCAAGCGGCGCACCTACACCGCGGAATACAAACTGGGCATTCTACAGGAAGCCGAAGCCGCCGCTGCCACACGAGGCGGTATCGGCTCTCTCCTCCGCCGGGAAGGCTTGTACTCGTCGCTGCTGGCCACCTGGCGGCGTGAGCGGGCCAACGGCATCCTCGAGGCGCTGACTCTGCAAACGCGCGGGCCGAAGTCCAAGCGCCATCCGCTGGATGAGGAGAACCAGAAGCTGCGCCGCCAGAATGCACGTCTGGCCGAAGATCTGCGTAAGGCCCACATCATCATTGACGTCCAAAAAAAAGTGGCTGCGCTGTTGGGTCATCCGATTCCGGAGCAGGACCAGGAGGAAGAGTCCTGATGGCTGCCGTCACCGAGCTGGCCACCGATGTCGGCACGCGTGCCGCTTGCCGTGCGCTGTTTGCGCCACGCGCTTCCTATTACCGGGAACGGCATGCGGCTTTTTCCCTGGCCACCCTGGCCCGGCCGAGGCATTCGTCGGCTCGTGCGCTTGGTCCGGCGGAACGCGCAACGGTTCTGGCGCATCTGCACGGAGAAAGATTTCAGGATCGCTCGCCAGCCGCTGTGTATGCGACGTTGCTCGATGAAGGGCACTATTACTGCTCGATTCGCACCATGCATCGCTTCCTGAAACAAGAGGGTGAATCGCGCGAACGCCGCAATCAGTTGACCCATCCGCCTTACAAGAAGCCGGAACTGCTGGCCACCGCGCCCAATCAACTGTGGAGCTGGGACATCACCAAGCTGCTGGGGCCGGCCAAATGGACCTATTTCTACCTCTACGTGATCCTCGATGTCTTCAGCCGCTACGTCACCGGCTGGATGGTGGCGATGCGGGAGAGCGCCGAACTGGCCAAGCGATTGATCCAGGAAAGTTGCGCGAAACAAAACATCCGGCCCGGCCAACTCACCCTTCATGCCGATCGCGGCACCTCGATGAGTTCCAAACCGGTGGCCTTCCTGCTGGCCGACTTGGGTGTCACGAAAACCCACAGCCGACCGCACGTCTCCGACGACAATCCGTATTCGGAAAGCCAATTCCGCACCCTGAAGTACCGCCCGGAGTTCCCGGACCGCTTCGGGTGCATTCAGGACAGCCGGGCTTTTTCGCAGGGATTTTTCCGCTGGTACAACCAGGAACACCGCCACTCCGGGCTGGGCTTACTCACTCCCGCCATGGTCCACTACAACCAAACCGCGCTCATCCTCGAGCAGCGCCAAGCCGTTCTCGATGCCGCCTATCGCGTCCACCCCGAACGCTTCGTGCGCCAGGCGCCCAAACCACTCTCGGTTCCAACCGAGGTCTGGATCAACAAACCGCTCAACGCAGATGAAAATGCTCACTAAATTCCATGACCACTGGTCTCAAACTCGTTGACACGCGCCGAAGCGGATGTCCGAACTTTCACGAGATTCTCATCGTCAGCCATCTTCCATTCCCCCTTCAGAAGAGTTACAAGAAAGACCTTAAGGCGAATGGCTGAGCAAGCGTAGGGCCAGAGTCAAGCTGGCCGCAAGACCCTGAGCACGTGCGCATGGGGACCGAAGCTCGGTAGGGGAATTAAGTACCGGTACCAGAAATCTTTACGCGCACTCGTATTTTTCTCTCGGCTGCGAGTGGAGTCAGGCAGCCATTCGACTGTCAAAGCGCCATTAGACCGGAACGTTCTGGCTTACCTTTGAAGTCGTCGTGTTCCCAAACCTCGTCTATTGAACTGTCCCGTGACGCCTCTAACCCTTCCTGATTCGGCCTGGCAATTGGCTTTTCAGTTTTAAAGAGGGTAAAGTGTCGTGGAGGAATTGAAGAGGGCCGAGCACTTTTCCGACGATTCCAAACCACCTCTCCATTCCATAGAGGTTGCGCACTCTCCCGTTACGGTTACGGCGCGTGTCAACGAGTTTGAGACCACTGGTCATGGAATTTAGTGAGCATTTTCATCTGCGTTGAGCGGTTTGTTGATCCAGACCTCGGTTGGAACCGAGAGTGGTTTCGGCTCCTGGCGCACGAAGCGTTCGGGGTGGACGCGATAGGCGGCATCGAGAACGGCTTGACGCTGTTCGAGGATGTGCGCGGTTTGGTTGTAGTGGACCATGGCCGGGGTGAGCAAGCCCAACCCGGAGTGGCGGTGTTCCTGGTTGTACCAGCGGAAAAATCCCTGCGAAAAAGCGCGGCTGTCCTGAATGCACCCGAAGCGGTCCGGAAACTCCGGCCGGTACTTCAGGGTGCGAAACTGGCTTTCCGAATACGGATTGTCATCGGAGACGTGCGGGCGGCTGTGGGTTTTCGTGACACCCAAGTCGGCCAACAGGAAGGCTACCGGCTTGGAACTCATCGAGGTGCCGCGATCAGCATGTAGGGTGAGCTGGCCGGGCTGGATGTTTTGTTTCGCACAACTCTCCCCGATCAGCCGCTTGGCCAGCTCCGCGCTTTCGCGCATCGCCACCATCCAGCCGGTGACGTAGCGGCTGAAGACATCGAGGATGACGTAGAGGTAGAAGTAGGTCCACTTGGCGGGCCCCAGCAGCTTGGTGATGTCCCAGCTCCAGAGTTGATTGGGAGCCGTCGCCAGTAGTTCCGGCTTCGTGTACGGCGGATGAGTCAACTGGTCACGTCGTTCGCGGGATTCGCCCTCTTGTTTCAGGAAGCGATGCATGGTGCGAATCGAGCAGTAATAGTGCCCTTCGTCGAGCAACGTCGCATACACAGCGGCTGGGGAGCGATCCTGGAATCGTTCTCCGTGCAGATGCGCCAGGACCGTTTCGCGTTCCGTCGGACTCAGGGCACGTGCTGGTCTCGGTCGCAAAGCGATCGCTGCGGGGAAAGAAGCTGCACGTCGATCCCGGTAGTAGGAAGCACGCGGCGCAAACAGCGCACGGCAAGCGGCGCGCGTGCCTACATCGGTCGCCAGTTCAGTGACCGCGGTCATCAGGACTCTTCCTCCAGGTCCTGTTCCGGAATCGGATGACCCAACAGCGCAGCCACTTTTTTTTGGACATCGATGATGATGTGCGCCTTACGCAGATCTTCGGTCAGACGTGCGTTCTGGCGGCGCAGCTTCTGGTTCTCCTCATCCATCGGATGGCGCTTGGACTTCGGCCCGCGCCTCTGCGGAGTCAGCGCTTCGAGGATGCCGTTGGCCCGCTCGCGCCGCCAAGTGGCCAGCAGCGAAGAGTACAAACCTTCCCGGCGGAGGAGAGAGCCGATACCGCCTCGTGTGGCAGCGGCGGCCTCGGCTTCCTGCAGGATGCCCAGTTTATATTCCGCGGTGTAGGTACGCCGCTTGGGTTTCGCGACCACTTCGGGATCAGGCCGCGAGGCCGGCAGCGAATCGGCGCCCGCTTGGGCTGCCACTGCACTCCGCTTCGGCTCGCCAGGCTCGCCTCCTGCTCTGTTCCGTGGCAGCCCAACTTGCAGAAGAAACAAAACCAAGAGAATTCCCGTTCATCTCTCCCTTTTTCTTTCTCGCCCTGCTCATTAATTAAGAGTACTAAAACGGTTGAGAGATGTTGGCACGGAGGGTTATATCCGCCGCTGGCTGTGCCGGGGTTGTTAATTACCTATGAGCAGCTAGTCCTATTGTTCTAGGAACAACTCACACTCATTATTCATTTGAATCCCGGCCTAAGCTAAGACCGGGTTAGTTCGTCGATGTTTGCTGTTCCCATGAGAAAAAAGTGCAAATGCGGAAATCGCCTCCTAGGCAATGCCAGGGCATGTCCTCGATGCGGTCACCGCTTCATTAGCCGTCCGCTCAAGGTTCTTTTGTGGTTGAGCGTGCTCATGGCGATTGCGTATGGACTATGGGAACTCAGAAATAATCAGCGTATTGCCAACGTCTTACCGGTAGCTTTTCGGACCTCTAGTTCTCCGCCAAGGCCCTATGTCTTACCAGCGGAGTTCTCACTGAACCCTATTGCACAACGTGGGCCACAAGGCGAAATCTATATTTCTGGCACAACCAACTTTCCCGATGGAATGAAGATGGGGGTCGTACTCGGTACCAAGAATGCTCAGCGCCAAGCCATTGTTAGGGATGGACAATTCCGCTCGGGTCCGTTTTATGACGAAGAAGTTCCGATGACCGGAAATCAGCCTCTCGAGATCGTCGCCTACTTCACCGCGGCGTGGCAGAGCAAGGATGTACTGGCTGCACTCGGAGAAGGCGGAAAGAATCTTCAAGGCAAGCTGATCAAGTTAACAGATCCGGATGTAATCGACAGCGACAAAATGCTTGATGCAAAGTTCACCGTTTCTCTGCCTCTGGTTGTGCCTGAAATGAATGCTATCAACGTTGTGAAACATGCCGTCTTGACAGTTCCAGGAAAAGGAAGATCAGCGAAGGACATCGAACAGAACTTGGCTTATTTCATGACGGCTGCAAGCGGCATAACAGCGGGAAAAGGCTGGAGCGCAACTCCTTCCGGGCCGAATACCTACAACGTCGTCTTCGATTTCAAGGATGCACGCAACGGTGAAAAGCAGGCAATTTGGTCGGTCAACACAGTAACCGATACCGTGAGGTACGTGAACGAAGCCGCAAAGCTTTTCAGTTGGACGCCGAGCCAGTGACTTTCCTGGTTCTGCAGATGCCGCTGAAAGTGCCTCTAACCTCTCCGTGGCCAGCGATTTCCGCCATTCTCCAATGATATTGTGAGCTAAACCGATCCGGAAGATCTAGCCCCGCACTCATCGTATCCCTCTTAAGGATGTCAATGTGTAGCGGTCGAATGCGTCAAGCTCTGCCACTGTCAAACTGCGACGCGGGCGAGTCGCCTCAGCCTTCCCCAAGAATTCACACGTTTCAGCTGGACAACCAGCCTGGGCAGTTGCAGAGTTGAGCCCGAAGCGTGGGCGGCCAATCCAAGTGATCGCATCTCGTGATAGGTTGCTTCCTGTTTGACTCAGTTCCCAGGGCCTTAACTAGGCGCGTACGTTCGGTCGAGGATGATGCTTTACCTCTGCACGGGAGCTCGGCGGCGATCGCCGCGACTATTCTGATGGCGGCGGAGGTAATAAATCCGTTATGGGATGCTCCGGTAAAATCAACGGACGCCGGGGGCGTTGGTCGAAATCAAAGTCCCTGGTGAGATCGCCTAGCTGCGAGGCGTCTTCGCGCACATCGGGCCGAGGATCAGGCCGGCCATCGGTCTTTGGATCAATTCGCTGCCCGTTCAGAAAATCATCTTCGATGAATTTAACGTAGGCGTCGAAGCTCAGCGTCTGATGATCGATGAAGCCTCTCTTTGCGTAGGGCGAAATCACGATCCCCGGTACGCGCAGGCCATAGCCATTTTCGTCGACGCTTACGGGTACGACATGGTCGTAAAATCCTCCCCAATCGTCCCAGGCCAGAAAGATGGCGCAGTCCTGCCAGGCCGGCCCCTGCATGATGGCGTTGATCAGATGCGTGACGTAGGTTTGTCCCGCACTGATCAGCGATGGCGGATGTTCGCTGACATCGCCCGACGGAGCGATCCAGGAGACTTCTGGCAAGGTGCCATGTTGCGCTTCCAGCAAAAAATCGTCTAAGGTCTGAACGTTGGAGAGCTCGCCATCATTCTTAACGGTGTCAAAGAACGGCAGTGGATTCCAGATACCCGGCGTTTTGGCATCCTGTTTCACCGGCAGGCAGTCCTCTTGTTCGTCGTCTTCGCAATCAGGCTCGGTTCCTTGCAAAACGAAATAACCCCAGCTCACGCCGGCCTGGTGCAGCAGATAGGTGAGATCAGTCCAGGCGTAAATGGGAGCCGTCTTTGCGCCGTCGAAGCCCAGAGGATTACCAGGACTCTGCAGGGCGTTTATGCAACTCGAAGGATCGTTGTGCTTGGAGCACTTGGCGGACCATTCGGAGACCTCGAAAAGATGCGCGGGAAGACTCCACGACGCATTCGGCTCGAACATGTGGTCTTGTAGGACAAACTCTTGCGCATAAGCCCAGTAACTAGGGATTTCACGCCCATCGTGATAACCCATCACGTCAGGAGTGGTCGAGTTGGCACAGGCGGGGTTATCAGGATTAAGGCAGCCTTTGGCCGCATTCTCGGCTTGCGCAATGAAACCATCCATCTTGCCGCCGTCGACGTCGGCAACGGCGTTGCTCGCGCCGTGCGGGCCGCCTCCGTTTTCGTCCTCTCGGTTGTGATACGGCTTGACGCATTCGCCGGTACCAGGATTGGGAACGCATACGGTAAATTGCCCTCTTTTCTGGGGAATACCTTCCGCACCGGGGTAGGTACCGAAGTAAGTATCAAAAGAGCGATTCTCTTGCATAATAATGATCACATGTTTGATCTTGTGGATGTCGAATGAGTCGCGCTCTTCCCAATCTCGGTGAGAGTCCCCTCTTTGCCGCTGACCTCGGGCTGCATGGACACCTAAGAAGCCGAGCAAAACCGCAAGCGCCAGCGCACTCCAAAGCGGCTTCCTGCCTGTGCTTCGCCGCGAAACAGAATGCAACAGCTTGTGCCTCATAGAAACCTCCGCAGTCGCCACGTGACGAAGCCCCGTTGATCAACTGGCCAGCTAGAGCCTACGAGACTCGTAGTTCTTACCCGTTTCGCTTCAGCCCATGGATTACGATTTTGTTGCGGGCATTCACCCGAGCTTTGGCCCCGTCACCTAAACTGATGCGCAAAAGGGACGAAAAGGGCAACGAGCGTGGCGAAGACATCAAAGCGCGCCAGATGTCCAGCTCCGCTCGCTTCGGACAGTATTCAACCTCCCATTGCAGTTCGCGGATTGAGAGCGTCAGACCGACTCTGCTGAACAACGTGGAAGCTTCAATCTCGATGGTTGCTGCTGCCTATTTGGCCTTGCCAGGCTGATCGGTTTCCAAGCCAAGGGCACTTAAATTAGGAGCAATGCGGAGCGGAAGCCCAGCTTACCTTTATTGATTCCACGCAAATTATGTAATGACATCCTGATGGCCTGCTTCTCCATCTCCCGAAACCCTTGTGCGTTTGTAAAAGCTGGAACGGGCGGTACAAAATAAAACGACGCTGATGACGGTAATGCTAGTCCCTACAGGCGATGGTGAATCGCGTAGAGGGCAAGCTCCAGTCGGTCCGAGACGCCCACTTTTTCGAAAACGTTATGCAGGTGATTTTTGACGGTTTGTTCGCTGATACAAAGCCTTCCGCCTATCTCTTTGTTTCGGTAACCTTGGGCCACCAGTTGCACGACCTGTTTTTCGCGCTCGCTTAGCAGCCGCTTATCGGCAGGTGACTCGCCATTGGAACTCCTGGCGAACGCCCTCATCACCTGTGCCGTGATGCGGTTGTCGAGCCAAATTTGGCCGCTGAAAACACAGCGAATACTCTTGAGCAGCAGGTCGCTCGCCGACTGCTTGAAAAACAAACCGCGGGCGCCCAGGCGCATGGCGCGCACGGCATCGCCATCGTCGGCAGTAAGGACGATGACTCGTGTTGCAAGTGAGTTCAGGTCCAATCGCTCGAGCACCGCGAATCCGTCCTTGTTTGGCATGCCCAGGTCGAGAAGCAAAATATCAGGCTTGAACTTTGCCAGCATGAGGACACACTCATTCCCAGTCGACGCCTCACCTACCACGGTGATGTCATCTCCGCTCTCCAGAAGCTTCCTCAAGGTTTCGCGGAACATCCTGTGGCCGTTGGCGATCAGAACGCGTATCATCTGCTTCCTTTGAGGCATAGCAGCCGACAAAACCTGGATGCAGCGGCACTCGCCACTGAAAAATCATTATCTCCAGGGCATCTCTCTTGCCCGTTCTGCCAGGTTATCAACTGTCGCCGAAGTAGCACGCCCTGACTTAGGACCCGGAACAACCGTGCTTCCTGCCTCCAACAATTCGTTTGATTCGAACTCACGACGTCTGCTTCCTGGTGTTCGCCATTGTGACCACGAGCACGTATTGACTACAGCCAGCTCCGCTGCCAGCAATCCGGTGGCTCCCTTCAGATTTGCGCCCTGAAGATTGGCGTGGCATAGTCTCGCTCCCGGGAGATTCGCGCCTTCGAGATTTGCCCTCCGCCAGACTAGCGCCCTGCAGATCGCTCATGAGCAGATCGGCGCCTTTCAAGACCGTCTTATTCAGCAGCGCATTCCGCGGATTGGTTCCGGTCAGGTTAGCGCCTTCAAGGTTGAACTGAGAAAAATCGGCCCGCTGGCCGATTCGTCCGCTCGATTTCACCCACTCGCGGTGCTGCTGAACCATGATCTCGACATCAGGTTTGGACGCACGCACCGCGTTGCTTTGCGCCGTTCCTTTATAGAGCTTCAAATGCATGACTCCGTGCTTACGCACACCGCCAAAAGATCGCCGATTGGGAACGATGACTTCCGAAAACTTTAGCTGGTAAACCGAGTCGAGACAATCGTGCCTTGTGGCAAGTTTTCCGGATGAGAAACCCTCGCTGGAGTGACGACACCCACAGTAGCCCCATGAGCAAGGTGATACGTGTTTTCTGCCTGGCGATCACCAAGGCTCGTGCCGTCGGTCGCACCGTGACAAAGTTAGCTTAAGAGACTCTAACAAAGTCTCGGCTGCAATCTGCGTGTTACAGATCCGGATTCGTATTCCGGCAGGGCCTTTGACTGATGGCGAGAGTCTGTAATTAGTAATGCGAATTTCCGGTCCCAAGGGTCAAGTTGAGTTCCAGATTCCGGAGTTAACGCGCTTGAGACGGGCCTCCGGCCTTAAAAGAGAGGACCGAGACCCCAAGTCCATCCCAATAAGCGATCAGGCGCGCGGAAACGCGATCCATCCGGCAGCAGCAACGATTTCGCCAGGCGGAGGGGATTGATGGCAAGATCGAGCCGTAGCGGCTGTTCGACGGCAGGGATTTGCCAGCGCAACTCGAGACCATTTGAAGCGCGGAGAATTCCGTTCGCACGGGTGAGCAGGATGGGGCGATCCGGCCCCAGCCACTTTGGAAGCAACCAGCCAGATCCAGTATCGTCAAAGCCGATGATCTGCGTACGTGGCGCTACTGGAACTCTATGTTCTGCATTCATCGCAACAAGCAGATCCGCACCGGTGGGAATCACTTGAAAGCTGTCGTTGCCGCAACTATCAGCTAAATTCTCGACAGCGTAAGGAGCCATTTCTCCTGGTCGAAAGCCCCAATAGGTCGTCCCCAGCAAAGTAACGGTTCTGGAACAACAGAACAACAGCTCTTCACGGAAACTTGATACTCCTGCAACGTAGCTCAACGGGGGCTGCGGAAAAAAGCGACCAACATTGGAAACGATTCACGGCGCGCCAAGCGTGGGAGGTAACTGTTGCTTTTCAATCTCTGTTAGCGGTGGGTGATCGACGCAGACGCGAGCATCGAATTTTTGATTGCTGCGCTGACATCTGCTTCCAACACAGGAACCCACCACGAGCAGTTGGTGCAGGTGAGTACCGTCCCGCCCGGTGTCCTTTTCCGGAGCATCATTCGCTTCATTGTGATGGGCAGCACACTCACGATTGAGATGCGCTGGAAGTTGTTGGCGTTGCTGGACTTTGCTGGACTTGAATCAACTCGGTCAGCATTCAGTGCTAATGTCTGGCGGCTGATCGGGCCTAAAGATGGAACACTAATGCGACAGTCGCCTTTACGTCATTCTGCGAATTACCGAGGCCGGATTCTTCCTGCGAGAAGGGAAACTGTGTATACACGTACGCGACCTCGCCCCGTAGCGACAGATGTCCAGTGACTTTGAAATCCACACCCCCGCCAAGGTCGGCAGCAAAAACGGTGGTATCGAATGCGCTGAAAGGTGGACCACTGTTCTGACTAATATTGCCGCGTGCGACGCCGAAAAGCATATGTATGAACGGATCCACATTGCTCTGGGTATAAGTCTTGAACTGCGGACCCACCATCGCCGTGTACAGGCCAAGCTGGCCTACCTGTGTTGGTGGTAAGCCGACCTCCTGCGCCATTAGCCTCTTGTAGTATCCGGTGCCTTGAAATTCCAGACCGACGCCGTGAGCAAAGTTAAGAACCACTCCCGCTTCTCCGCCGCTCGCATTCACGTGGTCCAAACCAGTCGGTGCAAGGGCGTTGGCTATTTGAACACGCAGCAGACTGTATCCAACGATCACATCCAATGGTGATGGGTTACTGCTCGTTTGCGCTGATGAGTATGGCGCTGCAGCAAAAACGAATAAAATCGCCGTTAAAATCTTTCTCATTTCTCTCCCTCCACCGTTCGAGAACTGCAGCGCGTAAGCTAAATTTGGCTCCTGTTCTGAATCAAAACGGATTATTGCCTCTCTCGTAAAAAGCATTTTGCTGGCACTCGGCTGAATATTAACAGCGGAGAGGAACAACTGGATCCGGCTCACACGTATAACTGTGCTCAGTGCTCACCGACGAATACCTGCCGCATCAACGGACTGGATTTTTCTTGCCCCCTCTGCGTCCGCGTCGCTAAATTCAACTTTCGTCCCGCATCCTATCGCCACGATGACTTATCGCCCCTCGCCTGTTGTCGGTGTAGTTGCCCAAGCTTTCGTGATCTCGTAGGGCTCAAGAGCACAGTCACTTCGATGGAATGCCATCTAGTGGCCGGGCAGCGACAATGAGAATCCGATCAGGACTTTCACTGCAACAGGCGTGCCGTTCAGTTCTGCAGGACGGAACACCCAATTCGCTAATTGTTGGAGCACAGGCCCATTAAACTTCGGATCAGGAGATTGCTTCATAGACAACTCTTGAAATTTGCCGTCGGCAGCAACGATACCGTAAACAACAACCAGCTTGCCAACCTCTTGGCGGACTAAGTCAGGCAGTAAATCGGGCTGTTCCTTGTTGATGGGAAAGGGGGGGACCAGTCCATTAAGAGCTTGGCTCGACGTCTTAATATCTTGAGCATCTGTCGACTGCAGTAAGGCGCATTGCAAGGTCCATGTCGCCGCTGAGTCTGTGGGGGTTCGGCGCATATCCAAATAGACCGTGTAAACCTGCTCATGCGAAAAGACGCCGAAATCCGGCAGGCCACCACCACTACTTGCCGTCGACACAATAGTCATGCCGTAACTGGACGTGGGAGCCACAGAAAGACTGGTCGGTGAAACAGGACTCCCAGCATTCACTCCTTGCAGGGTTCCCCCTTGAATGGTCATGCCCGCAAAGGCACCGCCACCCTTCCCAGCCCCGGCGCCTGTGCCCCCGCCCGAACTGCCCCGCGGGCCCTCCCCGAGTCGTGCTCCGGCTGCGGAACCATGACCGTTGTCTATGCCGTCGCCGCCGTTCCCCGCACCTGTTCCGCTCCCCGTGCTCGTACCCAACCCACCTGCACCGCCGATGGCTAACCGCACGCTCCCGTTGCTCACCCCGGTCGGTCCCAAAGCGGCGGCGTTCCCTGGCGGTGCCGCTGCCGCACTCCCGACCGCAACCGTTGGGGAAGGGGAGTCTTCGATTTTTGACCCAGGCCCGGTTCGTGAAGCACCTAAATTCGGTTCAGGAGAGATAGCAAAGCGGCCTCTACTCTCGCCTGGAGGAACACTGATCGGTTGCTGCGGAAGGGCCGGAGACGGGCTGAGAGCCAAAAGGCTCTGGAGTTCTGTTCCTCGAGCTTGCGCAGCAGAAACATTGGGTGCCCTTTGCAGATCTTCTGACTTTCTGGCAACAGTCCGCGGTCTTCCCATCGGTGGCAGAAGAGGCACCTCCGGAGTCTCAGCCGCCGGCAACTTCGCCTCGGCTAGATTCGTTGTCCCTACCGGAACCATAGGTGCTATAGGCTCAACTGCCTCTTCCGTCGGCCCGGGTGTCTTCGGTTTCATTTGCGACAATTGGAGCAAAGGTCGAACCGGTTGGGTGTTGTTTGCAACGCTGGGAAGGGCACTAGCAGGCGCTGGCAGCACGTTCGGAACGCTAGCTGATCTCAGGTCCGTCGGCGTCGGTGTCTTGGGTCTCATTGGGGACAATTGCGGTAGGGGGCGCGCCGGTTGGGTGTTGTTTGCAACGCTGGGAAGGGCACTAGCAGGCGCTGGCAGCACGTTCGGAACGCTAGCTGATCTCACGTTCGTCGGCGTTGGTGTCTTCGGTTTCATTTGCGACATTTGTAGCAGAGGACGGAGCGGCTGGGTGTTGTCTGCAACGCTAGGAAGAGCACTAGCAGGGGCTGGCTGCACGTTCGGAACGCTAGCTGATCTCACGTTCGTCGGCGTTGGTGTCTTCGGTTTCATTTGCGACATTTGTGGCAGAGGACGGAGCGGCTGCGTGTTGTCTGCAACGCTAGGAACAGGACTAGCAGGCACTGCTTCCACGTTCGGAACCCCAGGCGATCTGACGTCCGTCGGCATCGGCGTCTTCGGTCTCATTGGGGACAATTGCGGCACAGGGCGGACAGGCTGGGCTTTGTCTGCAATCAAGGGTAGGGATACGGGAACGGATGCCTGCACGATGTTGGGAATAGGAACGAACGATCTCAAAACGGGCGGATTCTTAAGCTCCGGTCGCAAGATCGTCTGAATCTGGTTCGTTGGCTTTGGCGGGTCTGAGAGAATGGCTTGCGGCCCCGGATAACTAAAGCCCTTGCTCGCCCGCGTTGGGGTTACGGCTGATCCTCTCCTCTGAATGACGGATCCACCGCCACTATAACCATTCCCTTCGCTCCCCCCTCCAAGCTTTGGTAAGTAGATCACCTCATCGAAGTCAATTGGTTGCCCTAGCCGCTGAGGATGGGGCCGATTGCTAGTTAGATAGGCGGGCCAGAACAAAAGTGTGATGACGATCAGTTCATGAGCCAGAAAAGAATAGAGTAACCCTCTGCCGGGCAACAATCCCCGTCCAAGATTGTCGAAGGTTACTCGCAATCGAATGGGACCTAGATCCCTTCTTAGCGGAACCGGCAACCGCGGCTTGAGGTCTAATGAAAGTAGGGACATTCCCAGTCACCGGCTCTTGAAGAGCCGACCAGCGACAGGCTCTGTTCGCAGGTTGAGCTCCGCCCATTCGCTCATTGCAGGAGCGCCGCCTTTAATAAATAGTGGGTCGCATTTTGCTGAAGATCTATTGTGATGCAGGGGCTACCATTCGCGGTGAGTTGGTCGACGATAATTTCGCCCATGATGTAGCCGCCCGCACAGGTGTTTCCGGTGAAGCTAAGCACATCGTTGTAGGCGTTTGATTGGCAGTTAAGCCCCGTATCAGTTCCGGATGCGACACATTGGTGGAAATACATCGTCCCGGATATTAAGAACTGTCCGCTCCCTCCCCAAGTGGGCTGTGCACCCGATGTTGTAGCGCGATCTTGAAAGAACAGTAGTCCGCGCTGTTCGCCAATCGGATCATTAGTACCTAGAGGATCGCCGTATGTTCCGCTGCAAGGAGCCAGTAGTACGCTACCGCTTATGGAGGAAGGAATGTTCACGGGCAATGTCGACGTCGGGGTGCATTTTGCACCGCTTGCTAGCGAACCGCTACCTGATGTGGTGTTAAACGGTGTAGCGCATGTACCCGTCGCGGCATTTACAGAATTACCGTCCGCGAAATAGAAGATAGTGCCGCCGGTTCCGTCTCCGGGCATTGTGCTGGGGCGCACACATGAGTTGGTGCCCATCGTCAAGCCGCCAAATACGTAATAGATTCCCGGATCAAAAATGGCAGTACTGTTGTTGTTGATTGTGATGCCATATGAGTAGATGCCCGCCTGATACTCAGTGCATATGACAGCGGGACATCCATTAGTTCCCTGTGGGACCGTTGGATATGGCCCTGACTGCATAGTAAGGCCGTTCGTGGTTGGGGCCAGCAATTGAGCATAGGGGTCGGAGACGGGAGCCGATGGAGATTGCCAGACTCCAGTAGAACCTCCGTTGAAATTGCAGCATGCGCTCGCGGGACCTCCTGAGACTCCGAAATTACTGCCAGTCAAATTGGGGCCACCCATACTCAGGTCGACCGTGCCACCTCCATTCGCCGCGTTGGAATTCGTCGAATTAACTTGAATGCTATTCTGCGGGCCTCCGTAAATTGTAAGCTCCGGTGTTCCGCTAAGGCTAAAAGTAGTGTCCGATGAACGAGGATCAAGGGCAACGACCGGAACGGCTGAGTTCGAAAGGATGACGCCGCATTGCGCAGTCGCGCCAATATCGAAAGTCCTTCTACCAGTGATCAAGCCCATGAAGAAGGTTTGCACACGATCAATGACGCTCACTTGAAGAAATGGGTTCGCCACTACGGAACCGGCGCTGCAGATGGTAGGTGCCGGCGAGCCGTTGCAGGACGGTACGGTGGTCAGTGAGGTGGGAAAGCTGACCTGCACATCACTCGAGGCGGTGGCGGTCGTGAGGCCAGCGCCAGTATATCCGTTGACCGAGGCGTACCAACAAGGAGCCGGAGTAGTCGTGGCCGTATTGGGGGATGTCGCCGAGCAGTCAAACCCTGTACCGGCCGTAAAGTTGCCCGCAGCGATGCCGTTTGCGGTGTATAGCATATCCATAGCGCCAGCCGTACAAGCCGCATCTGCGGCACTTTGGGCGATTTGCCGATGAAACCACAAGTAGCCAAGGTCCACGGCAAAAGCAAGAACAGCTAACAAAAATGTGCTGAGGCCCAACAGCACAAAGACCATTACCTGTCCGCGTTCTCGGCAGAACGAACGTTCACTGTTCATCTTGCAACTCAGTTCGAAATACGCCCCTCAGCAGTCGCGTAGATGGGTAGCGGCGTGAAACCTAAACCGAAATAGGACTTATAAGAATATTGAACGTTTATCTGGACTCGGCTCGGTGCTGAGGCAGAGCTGTCCGGATAAACAACATTCACTACTATGCCCGAAATGTCATGAAACGAGAGCTGGGCCCAGTTCTTTACTTGAGTACTGATATTCGAACCGTTGGCGTCACTGCATGCGGGACTGCAGGTTCCGCTACAATTGGTGGGCGTGGTTCCGCATCCATGCACAACTGCGTAGCGAACGCCTTCCTTTGCGGCCTCTGCCAGAACGTTGTACGTGTAGATATACATCGCAAATTCAACAACCCAGAAAATCATCGCTAGGGTGAAGAGCAAGGCCAACGCAAACTCTATGGTCGCTTGTCCTTTCTGCCGAGAATAGCTTCTTCTCACTTGCTGGCTCCCATTCTCAATTCATCGCCCGCATAGCGACCATGCGGTGAATCGTGCAGGAGAGAGTGCCTCCGCTGGACGTGCAGGCCGAAGAGGGTAGCAGAGCGATGCCGAAAGGGGTTCCTGGAATAATGGGCGCAAATGTATACGCTACATCCACCTGCTGTAAAACAAACAATGGCGACTCGGGATCGGAGGCCGGCGACGGAAATGCAAAACCATTCCCGAAACTTGAGCACTGCGCCAGTTGATTTGTCCTGCCTTGATTGGCGAGCCCCACAGTCTCACCGCACACCTGAATAGGTGCATTCGAAGAGGAACTAAGCGCACCCAAATCTTGATAGGTAAGGTAACTCACACTCGTGGGACTCGCACTAGGACCGGCGCTTGGTAAAGCCAGAGTTCCGGGCGTAGCGGATCCGGCGATAGAGTAGAGCGCGCCAGTGCGCGGAGCAGCTCCTAGATTCAATGCCACCAAGAAGAAATATCCGAAGTTTACGGCATTGAAAATCAGCATCAGCAATGTGGGCACCATCAGCGCGGTTTCCAGCAGCGCCTGGCCTGAACTACATCGGCTGATGGAAGGTCTTCGCATCCGCATCAGCGGCTCTCAAGCTGCAGGAGAATCGACGCGCAGACGCTCGCCGTCTGCCCCGGTGGAAAGGATACTTTGTGTTCGGTTGTCCGTTTCTGGGGCTTGCTCCGGGACGTCTGCCTCCCGGATGTGCAACTGATTGAGTAAACGATGTAGATAGCAGCGACTAATCCGCAATTGCTGGGCCGCGCGAAGCTTGTTTCCCCTGTGCATCCGGAGTGCAGAGCGAACAAGTTCGCGCTTGAGATTCCGAACAGACTCATGGAATGACCCGGCAGCAACGTGTTCTGCGACAGCGATCCCTCGGAATTCCGCAGGCAGATCCTCAATGCCTAACTGTGCCGTTCCATTGGCCAGCACCACGCTGCGCTCAATTACATTCTGCAACTCTCTTACATTGCCCGGCCAGTTATGGCTGACCAGCGCTACAAGAAAGCCAGGAGTAAAGCTGCGTGCTGGTTTGTGATGATCTCTGGCGAACGCTTTCAAAAAAGATTCGGCCAGCAAAGGAATGTCGCCCGCCCTGTCACGAAGTGGCGGGATGTGGATCTTTACAACCGAAATCCGAAAGTACAGGTCTTCTCTGAAGGTGCCTTCCTGAACCATTTTCTCGAGATTCCGACTCGTCGCGCAGATGACTCGGACGTCTACCGACTGGGGAACGTTTGATCCTATGCGCTCAATTGTGCGCTCCTGCAAGACTCGCAGCAGCTTGGCTTGAAGAGGTAGGGCCAAATCTCCGATTTCGTCCACGAAAATGGTGCCACCCTTGGCCTCCTCGAAACGTCCTCGGCGAACCTGGGCAGCACCGGTGAAAGCGCCTTTTTCGTGTCCGAATAGCTCATCCTCGATCAACGACTCCGGCAAAGCACAGGGCGAGAAGGCGACAAATGGCCGGTTCGTACGTGGACTGAGGCGATGAATTGCCTGTGCTACCAGCCCCTTGCCAGTGCCGCTTTCACCCGTGATCAGCACCGTCGTCCCAACGTCTGCAACTTTGCGGACAATCTCCGTCACTCGCTCCAACGCGCTGCTGTTACCAAGCAAACCTTCAATCGGAGCGGCAGGGGTAGAAAAGCGTTGGCTTGCAGCTAACTGACGAGATGCCGATGTGCGGCGGCACGCAGCCTGTAGGGCAAATCGCAGCACTCCGATATCGAGAGGTTGCTCCAGGAAGTCAGCAACACCCTGTTGAAAGGCATCCATGACAGTTTCCCGACGGTGATCCCAGCTGTACACAACCACCGGTACGGGAACGACTTGTTCGGAGGCAATCTGAAGCAGCGTTCGAGTATCTGCGCGATCAAGACCTTCGTTCCGCAGATCCAGATTCACCAAAACCGCCCCTAGGTGGTTTTTGCGAACTTCTACGATCCCGGACTCCACTGTTGGGACCAGGTGCAGGACGAACGATTCTCCCAAAAATTTCTGCAGAATCTGGCCAAAAGCTTCGTCCGATTCTACTAGGAGGATTTGCCTTTCAGAACCAGCTTGCTCGCCCACAGCGTACAGGCTCCAATCGTATACACTCTACGAACGAGTTCCCGGCTAATACATGTTACTTATCAGGAGCCCCCCAACACTAGCATACGCAAGCATCGTTCCATGGACAGCAGCTTGTCATCTTCTTTTAGAATCAGTAGTTTACGAACATAGCGCTGGAACTAGACTCGGTTTCAGCTGACACCTAAGAGAAGATAATTGCTAAATTTGTACAGATAGTTTTCCACAGGATGCATACGGTTGATTACATAGAATGTTTCCAATATGACGGGACAAGATCTCGCTTCTCGCGTCGATCGGACTAGCTAGAGCTGTACTTTCAATGATGTGCACCGGATCAACTTGCTCCCTACGGCCGCTTTACTTAGCGAAGTAGCCATAGGTTCATTCATTGGCAACGAACTTGCTCGTGCCGGACCGGGGGGAAATTGTGTGTCGAAGACCGTATTCGGCTTCCATTTCCATAGGTCCGCTCCCGTTGTAGCCGAGAATCAGCTATCCCGGGCGCCGGCATTCACACATTTCGATAGAGAGGAATCCGACGACCGACGGCTCCTTAGGATCAAGCGCATGTTGCTTTTTCCCTTCACTTTCCTCTCCCTTTTGGTATTCCTCCTCGTCACGCTTTTATTTATCTGTGCACGGGGTAGTGTTGCGGATCCAGACATTTGGTGGCATCTGCGTAACGCAGAGCACCTGCTGAAATTTCACGAACTTCCACGCTACGACCTCTATTCATTTACTGTTAGTGGCCACCCCTGGATTAATACGGAATGGCTGTCGGAGATCCCCTTTTATCTGAGCTGGCGATTCGGAGGACTTGAGGGTTTGCACGCGCTAATGTTGTTGCTGCTCCTTGTGATCTTTCTCGGCGTTTTGTACCTCTGTTATAAGGAGAGCCGGAATTTTAAAGCCTCTATTGTGGCGTGTTGCGTAGCCATTTTCCTAGCGCGTGTCTCATTCGGGCCCAGGACGATTTTATTCGGCTACGCGTACCTGGTGGTACTGCTCATAATTCTGCAGCGTGTTCGGCAATCAGGGAGTGGCCCTTTATGGTTGATACCGCCACTGTTCTGCCTATGGGCCAACACTCACGGCTCCTGGCTTTTGGGCTTTATCGTCTTTTTGATCATCGGGTTTGCGGGACTCGTTCCTACAACTTGGCGGCCCATACAGTCTGAGCCTTGGAATGCATCGCAGCGCCGCAATATTGCACTAACCGGGCTAGCGAGTGGCGCTGCGGTCTTCATCAACCCCTTTGGCTTACGTCTAGCACTCTACCCTTTTGATCTTGCCTTTCGACAGAAGCTCAACATTGCCCACGTGGCAGAGTGGGTGTCGGTGGATTTCCATGATGCACGAGGCAAATTCGTCCTCGCCGTCGTCGTTGTTCTGCTGCTTGGTGCCCTGCTCCGCCAGGAGCGTTGGAGTTTCGCGGATCTTGCTTTGGTTCTTTTTGCTCTCTATTGCGGTCTAACTTATGTACGTTTCCTTTTTTTCCTTGGTATTGTTGCAGCGCCGCTGATTTCGAAGCTCCTGGATTTCCTCCCGCCCTATTCCGCTGACATCGACAAACCGCTGGTGAACGCCTCCGCCATGATACTGATGATCGCGGCGATCGTCTGGTATTGGCCCGGCCCCACGGAACTTCAGAATTCCGTGAATCAGCAATATCCTTCCGAGGCTCTGACTTTCCTTAACCAACACCCACCCGAAGGTCGAATGCTGAATTTTTACCTGTGGGGCGGCTTTTTAGGCTGGAACGATCCCAGCCTGAAAATATTCGTAGATAGTCGGGTTGACATCTTCGAGTATGAGGGAGTCCTGAAGGACTACCTTGACCTACTCTCGCTTAACCGCTCTGAGGCGATCCTTAACAAATATCAAATTCATTACGTCCTTTTTCCACCCGGCGAGCCGCTGACTTATGTTCTGGAGCACGATCCAAACTGGAAGATAGTTTTTGAGAACGATTTGAGTGTTCTGCTGGAAAGGAAGGATGAAGCTGCTGGGGTTAGAGAATCGAAATTTACGCCGTGAAAATGCGCTGGGATGAGCTCCACATGGCACGCGACCGAAAAACCGTAAGCGATGAGCTGGACGCTGGTTCGCAATCCGTGGCGAAGAACGGAAAATGTTCAGACTAGTCGGTTTCGAGACGTTACTCGTTTCCATATCGTTGCAGTTGGCGTTTGTGTGTCCGCGCCTCGGTTCTAATTTCTTCACCAAAATCGAATACCTACTGGGGGCGATTGCAAGAAGGCGACGGACGAGCGTGTTCATTTGTGGCCTTCTCCCATTAGGGCTACGTGCGGCAGTGCTGCGAGTACTGCCGGTTCCCGTGCCATTTGTCAATGATGAGTTCAGCTTTTTATTGGCTGCTGATACCTTCTCACACGGCCGCCTTACGAATCCACCCCACCCCATGTGGACTCACTTGGAAAGCTTCCACATCATCTTTAATCCGACCTATGCCTCCATGTACCCGCCTTTGCAAGGCCTCATCTTGGCAGCGGGTAGACGTATCGGAGGGCATCCGTTTTGGGGTGTGTGGTTCAGTGTGGGCGTGATGTGCGCCGCGATCTGTTGGATGATGCAAGCCTGGGTACCGCCAGGATGGGCGCTGCTTGGTGGCTTGCTGCCAGTGATCCGCTTTGGCGTTTTCAGCTATTGGGATAATAGCTATTGGGGCGGAGCTCCGGCAGCCATCGGCGGTGCTCTGCTGATCGGGGCCCTGCCACGCATCGTTAAGAACTATCGAATACGGGATGCCCTTATTCTTGCAATTGGGGTAGCTGTGCTCGCAAATTCTCGACCCTATGAAGGCCTGATCCTCACCCTCTCCGCGGCAGGAAGCTTATTTGTTTGGATAAGGGCCCGTAAACCTAAAGTGTCTTGGCACATCGTGATCTACCGCATTGTAGCTCCGGCACTTTCGCTGCTAGCGGTAGTAGCTATTGGAATGGGCTATTACTGTGCTCGGGTGACCTCCGATCCATTTCGAATGCCACAGCAGGTGAATCGAGAGTCGTATGCCGTTGCCAACTATTTTTACTGGCAGTCTCCAAACCCGCAGCAGGTGTATCGACACAAAGCCATATCCGATTTCTATAACGGCTTGGAACTTTCTCAATATTTGCAAGCTCGTTCGATCCGCGGTTTTGTCAGGCAAACATCGATCAAGGTGGCACTCACCTGGCTTTTCTACGTCGGACCAGCTTTCACGATTGCACTTTTGTTGGCTTACCGGATGATTCGAAGTCGGCGAATGAAGTGGCTCCTACTGATTGGTACGATTTCCTTCGCAGGTAGCGCCCTAGTTATATTCTTTAACATTCACTATCTTGCTCCGATCACGGCAGTCATCGTAGCGGTGGTTGTGCAGGGCTTACGCTACCTCAGAACATGGCGCTTTTACGAGCAACCCACCGGGTCATTTTTGGTGCGTTCAGCGATTGTAATCTGCGTGCTGATGACGCCTCTGCAACTCGAGTCGCTGGCCGCTCAGCCGCAACCGGGAACACTCGCAGCTATGGGGCGAGAACGTGCGACGCTCTCGGCGCAGCTCAAGACGGTACCCGGCAATCATCTCGTATTGGTGCGCTACGGCTTGAACCATAACGCGCTAATCGAGTGGGTATACAACGAAGCAAACATTGACGCATCGCGGGTGGTTTGGGCGAGGGATATGGGGACAGCGAAGAATTCAGAAATTCTTCAATACTACAAAGGTCGCGGCGTTTGGCTACTCGAGGCGGACGCCATACCGCCCCGACTATCTCCATACTTCTCCAAAGGTACCACGATCGAGCCTGGGCGCCTCGAGTCTGCGGATCAGGGGACAGATAGCCCGGTGCTACAAAGAAAGAAGCTCGATCACCGTGCAATAGGAGAACGAAAGGGCGGTTGATGTGATTAACGGCAAAAAGATCGCTGTGGTGATGCCGGCCTATAATGCGGCTAGAACTCTGGAACAGACTGTCCGCGAGCTGCCAGACGTGGTGGATATCAAAATTTTGGTTGATGATGACAGCTCAGACCAAACCGTCAGTCTCGCGAAAAGCTTGGGGCTAATGGTTTTTGCACATGACAGGAACTATGGTTATGGCCGTAATCAACAAACTTGCTATCGGGAAGCCCTAGCCGCCGGGGCAGATCTGGTTGTAATGGTCCATCCGGACTACCAGTACACGCCGCTGCTGGTTACGGCCATGGCGGATATGCTCGCTTATGGCGTCTATGATGTGGCCTTGGGTTCTCGGATTCTCGGAGGAGGGGCGCTCAAAGGCGGCATGCCGATGTACAAATACATCGGCAACCGCCTGCTCACCGCTTTCCAGAATGTTGTTACCGGGGCGAAGCTTTCTGAGTACCATACAGGCCTCCGGGCATTCACAAGCGATGTTCTGCGCGCAATCCCCCTACATCACAATTCAGATGATTTTGTTTTTGACAATGAAATGCTCACACAATGCATCTTCTTCGGCTTCCGCTTAGGAGAAGTCTCCTGTCCGACACGATATTTCAGTGAGGCCTCTTCGATCGGTCTTCTCGGTAGCCTGAAATACGCGGGCGGAGTTTTGGCAACCACACTTAAGTTTGCGAGTCAGCGTCTGGGACTGATTCACTTCCGGCTCTTCGACGCAGGAAGCCAACCGGAAGCGCGCCTTCTGAGGAGCACACAGACCCATTGAGGTGGCTTGACTTCCGAGTGATGGGTGAGCCCTTAGGCCGATTCATGATCACAAAATCACAACCCCGATGACGAACTCGGTGCTATCGGTGCACCCCCAACCGGTGCTTGCCGACCGTGAGCAGGGGACTTGCGAGGAGCTGCCTGCTTCGGTGCCCGAGCGCTCGTATGGCGAACGGCGTGTAATGCTGCTGCTGCTGTTCATTTCGTTCGCCTACCTGTGCCTGTTCCGTCGCTTTACAGCACTCGACCCCGACGAAGGCATTATCCTGCAGGGCGCACAGCGGATTTTGAGGGGTGAAGTCTTATATCGCGATTTCTTCAGTTTTATAACCCCGGGCTCATATTATCTTCTCGCTCTGCTTTTCAGGGTTTTTGGTAGCTCGATCGGCGTGGCCCGCATGGCTCTGTGTTTCACCGGAAGCGTTTGTTCGCTCATTACTTACCTTTTGGCTCGCCGGGTTTGCTCCCGGAGAACCGCTCTGCTAACCGCCGGCATAATAACCATTACATGTCTACCCTTTCGGTTTCTGGTTCTGCATAACTGGGACAGCACTCTGTGGGCCTGTGCCGCGCTTTATTGCGCACAACGGCTAGTCGAAAGGCCGAATGGCATGTGGGCCTTTGGCACGGGATCCTTTGCTTCGTTGACTTTCCTTTTCGAGCAGTCCAAAGGTGCAGGACTCATGCTAGGTCTGGGGATAGGCCTGTTGGCTATCTATCGATTCGATCGGCGAAAGAGTTTTCTGCGGCCAACTGAAATCCTAGCGCTTGCAGTTGGGGCAAGTTGGTCATTTGGTCTGACCGTGGCATATTTCGGTTTTGAGCGCAGCCTCTCGCCGATGTTTTCCGATTGGTTTTGGCCACTTCACAATTACACTACAGCGAACCGAGTTCCCTATGGATACCAGAACTGGTCGGAAAGCACGATCCTTTTATTGTTCGGAACCGGATCGATAACAAAAAGGGTTGTAACCGCGCTGGCTGTAAGTCCGTGCTTTCTAATTCCCGCCCTCCCCGTCTTTGCCACGGCATGGCTGATATACAAATTCATTTGGCGTCGGCCGTTGCTTGAGCAGTCTTGCAAATACTATCTATTGATGAACGCAACGATAGCCGGTCTGCTCTTGTCGGTCGTAGTTGTGCGGGCGGACATCGTCCATTTCGTTTACCTGGAGCCGATTTTTTGTTTACCTCTCGCCTGGATCTTCGAAGGAAGGGATATCCCGGGGCGCGTCTTCAATGCATCGAAACCGTTTCTAAAGGCCTATATTGTCCTCGCATTTCTGATCTTATCGATGCCACTGCTGCTCCGCGCGATCAGAGCTCCCGAGACCGTAACGACACGTCGCGGCGAGATCACGATGGCCAGAAACGATACTGCCCTTGAATACCTTCAGACGCGTGTAAATCGAGGAGAAACGATCCTAGTCTATCCTTATAGGCCAATTTATTACTACTTAAGTGCAACATTCAGCCCTAGCCCCTACGACTATCTGCAACCGGGTATGCACACGAACGTGCAATTCGAAGAGATGGTCTCTCACCTCGAATCCACTCCCGTGCCCGTTGTCCTGTTTGAGATAAACTTTGCAGATAAGATACCTGCTTCTTGGCCAGGCACATCCCTGGCGGCGATCGCCCATGACCCAGTAGGTACTTTCGTGTTGCGCCATTATCGGAGTTGTGCGTTGCTCAAATCAGGCGCCAGTTCGCGATTTCTATTGATGGTTCCGAATGGAAGTGCCTGCCCTGAGTAAGTGAGACTCGTCCTAAGGGTTTCACAGCCTGCCGGCACGCCTACGCACGAATACCGCTTTGTTGAGTGTAAGCAAGTGTATTCACTGGTCGCCCATTTATTATCCTCTAGGTATCAGGCACGTCCGCATGCGGCATAGGACTTCCATGACCGTGAGACTTCCCTCCCTACTTTGCTTGTTCTAAAAGGCTTGTATCTCAAAAGCTGCTATGCCGAGCTAATCCACGCAAGTAGTTTGGTCCTCCACGTGCAACTCTTAGGTGCGCTACTCGTGCAGGAAGTCAACTAAGGGGGCAGATTCGTATAATGATCAGGCCGCTTCTAAAATCACTGCTTGCGCTTCACAGGGATGATGCCGGCCAAGGACTCGTCGAGTATCTGTTAATACTCGCACTAGTCGCTCTAGCAGCTACCGCCGGCATGAATACTCTGGCTTCTGGCATTAACAGTGCCTTTAGCCAGATCTCGAGCATCTTGGGAACTTACATCACATAGACTTGCTTTTCACCCAGAGGGGGAAGTATTGGGAGGCGAGCAGGTCGGGAACGTTGGGAGGAGGAAGGATGAGTTTCAGGTCAGTCTTGAATTCAGTGGTTGCGCTTCACAAAGATCAGTCTGGACAGGGGCTGGTGGAATACCTATTAATCCTGGCCTTGGTTGCGCTGGCTGCGACCGCGGGCATGAAGACCCTAGCAAACGGGATAAATAGCGCGTTTACTGCGCTGAATACTATTCTCGGTACGTATATCACCTAGGCCGATTTGCAGTGAGCTGCCGGGAACCTACAGTGAGCAGGTCTGCCTTTTAGGGAATATTTACCTAACGGTCAAGGCTTCGAGCATCGCGAGGAACGCGGTGGACAAATACTTCTTACTGGGCGGTTTAATGATTGCCACGGTTGGCGCGATTAAAGATTTCCGTGGCAGAACTATCCCCAATTGGCTGACCTACAGCGGAATCTCGTCCGGCTTGGCATTGCGAGTTTGCGTAGCCGGCTGGCCCGCTTTGAAGACCGGCTGTCTGGGCCTGCTTATCGGAGGTGGATTCTTCTACCTGCTTTTCGTGGCAGGCGGAATGGGCGGTGGTGACGTGAAACTTATGGGCGCCGTGGCAGCCTGGAGCGGCACTCTGCAAACCATCCACATCCTGACGATAGCGGCGATTGCAGGGGGTGTGCTCGCAATCGGCTATACCGTTCATCACCAACAGGTGCGTGTGGTTGTTCAGAACAGCTTAGAACTTCTGCGTCACCATCTAACAAGCGGACTCGAACCACACCCTCTAATAAACGTCCGTTCAACCGGCAGTGTCCGAATTCCGTACGGATTGGCAATTGTAATTGGCACGGTCGTATGTACAAGCAGCGCGTTTTGGCGGGGGTGACCTACGGGCGTACGTCGCATTTTAATCGCGTTCTTCCTGGCCTTGCTCATTGCGGGTGCAATTACGGGGTTTGTCTATCGACGTTTAAGGCAGATTGCTGCTGGCCAGAGGAGGGTCATTCAAATTGTTGCGGCAGCGCACGATTTGCGTTCCGGTCTTACCGTGACGCCCAAGGATGTGACGCTGATTGATTGGCCTGCCGACGTGTCACTTCCCGGTTCTTTTTCGAAGATCGAAGACGTCGTCGATCATCCCCTTATCTACTCACTGGGTGCCAAGGAACCGATCTTACAGCGCGAGTTGGCGGTAGAGGGTTCAGGCATAGGTCTCTCTGCGAAAATTCCGGACGGCATGCGCGCGACCGCTGTGCGTTCGAATGAAATCGTAGGGGTGGGGGGCTTCCTCTACCCTGGTTCGCACGTAGATGTGCTCGGCACCTATACCCTGCCTGGAAACGCGGGCAACATGACAGAAACGGTTCTGCAAGATGTGGAAGTTCTGACCGCAGGGCAGACGATTGAACCGGATCCCCAGGGTAAGGCGCAGTCAGTGAGTGTCGTCACACTACTATTGAGCCCCGAAGATTCGCAAAAGCTGCTCCTGGCGAGCTCTCAGGGATCGATTCAGTTCGTGTTACGAAGTGGTATCGATAAAGAAAAGCGCGAGCTCATGCCCACACGTCTGGACCAACTGTTTCCTAACGAAAAGCCCTCGCCGGTTCCAGTAGCGAGAAAGGCTGTAAGGCCGCCGCCTCAGTCTACGCCAGCTCCAGACGCTTACACACTGGAAGTTATTCAAGGAACACAGCGCAACACTCAAAAATTTTAGGTAAGGGAGCTAATTTCGCGACATTAATGAACATGGGCAAATCGATAGTCTGGATACTCTCCATAATGGTTGGTTGCGTATGGGTAGGTTCTGTTCGAGCTGCGCCACAAGCTGCTGCGGGCACCGAGCAAGTGCTTCACATTTTCGTAGGCAAGTCGGTCATCATCAACGTTCAACAACGTCTGAAGCGTGTGTTGTCCAGCAATCCCGCCGCGGTGGAAACGCTGGTTACATCCCCGACGCAAGTCGTGGTGGAAGGAAAAGCTGCTGGAACCAGCAGCCTGATTCTTTGGGACGAGGCAGGCAATTCCCAAATGCTGGATGTTATCGTGGAACTAGACATATCTGGACTGAGAGCTGCCATCTCCCGTGCCTATCCCAATCAACAAATCGATCTCCAGGCGGATGGTGGACGAGTCATCTTGTCGGGGAATGTTTCAGCAACCAACGTGTCAGACGAGTTGGCGAAGCTCGCCGGAGAATATGGGCAGGTTGTGAACTCGCTCTCGGTGCCGGTTTCCCATGATCGGCAGATACTGCTGGAAGTGAAGTTTGCCGAAGTTGATCGCACCAAACTAGATCAACTGGGATTCAATATTATTAGTACGGGCGCTGCAAATACTCCCGGCACCATTTCTACTCAACAGTTTGGTCCCCCCTCGCTCAATAACCAACTTACGAATGCGATCGGAGCTCCGCTTCAAGGGTTCACCACAAACCTAAACGTTACCAATCTTCTGAACATTTTCCTTTTTCGGCCTGACCTTAACCTGGGTGCCACGATTCAAGCTCTTCAGCAAAAATCCGTCCTCGAAATTCTTGCGGAGCCAAATCTTCTCGCGCTCAACGGACAGAAGGCCAGTTTCCTCTCCGGCGGCGAATTTCCCTTTCCGGTCGTGCAAGGGGGCCAAAACATCGGCGCGGTGACCATTCAGTTTCGTCCCTTTGGCGTGCGCTTGGACTTCACGGCAAACATCGATGCGCAAGATGTTATTCGTCTTCACGTGGCGCCGGAAGTAAGCACTTTGGATTTTACCAACGCGATCACCATTTCCGGTTTTACTGTCCCGGCCATATCGACTCGCAGAGCGGAAACCGAGCTTGAGCTGAAGGATGGGCAGACGTTTGGAATAGCTGGCCTTCTCGACCGCCGGGCCCAAGCGCAAGTCAGCAAGATTCCCGGCATCGGAGATATTCCAATTTTGGGGCAGCTCTTCCGTTCCAAGACAATCAATCGGAGCAATGCCGAATTATTAGTCTTGGTGACTCCGCACATCGTCGATCCAGTTCACGTCCAAACTCCGGCCCCTATCGAGCCCAAACCGGTTATTCCTTTTTTGGAGAATCCCAATTTTGATAATAGTTTGCCGGGACGCGCAAAAACGGAGGCGCCATCCCCAGCGCCGACTACCAAATGACTATGACTAAACAAGCGAACCAATCCCAGCCGCTGCGCGTGGGCCCCGGTCCCGTTTCCGTGACGAGCATCGGACTGGACGACGAAACCTCGGATTTTGTGAAACGTTTCGCAGAGGCCGTTCCCATGGTTCGATTGCGACCGCCATTGCCGACCTATCACCAGGAAGACGTTCGCGCGTGGATTGGGAATCCACCCCCCGACGTTTGCCTCTTGGATTTCGACAAGAACCGGTCCAATGCCGCAACAGTGGCGGAGCGAATTCATGCCGGTGCTCCCGAGATTTCTATCTTCGCCATATCGTCCGAGGCCCAGTCGGAGCTGATTATCGAGGCGATGCGCAGTGGCTGCAGCGAGTACCTTCGAAAGCCACTCGGGCGTGAAGAGTTCTTGAATGCCGTCGCTCGTGTTTCGGTGCGTAAGAGAGAGGAGAAAAAAGCCGTCCATACAGCGCAGGTCCTCACGTTCGTGGGTGCAAAAGGAGGGTGTGGGGTTACGACGCTCGTGACGCTTATGGGAGCGTTGCTGGCCAAGAACCACTCGAAAAGAGTACTTCTCATCGACCTACATCCTGATTTTGGTGACGTGGGACTCTACTTGCGCCTAACGAAGCATCGCCACCACTCCTTTGAATTGGTCGAAAATATCGACCGTTTAGACGCGGAGTTTCTACAAAGTTTTGTAGTTCATCACCCGAGCGGTCTAGACTTGATACCCGCTCCGGAAAGTCAAGAAACAACACACGACGTGCTGCCCGGTGACATCGTTAAGGCGCTCGAGTTTCTGCGTCCTCTATACGATTTGATCCTGGTGGACTCAGCCGTGGGGCTGACCGAACAGAACCTTGAGCTGGTTCGCTATTCCGATCAGATTTACGTGGTTACCGTTGCCGAGGTGTCGGCGTTACGAAACGTGGTGCGACAGCTAGAGTATTTCACTCTAAAGCAGATACGTCAGGAGAGCATCCGGGTGGTTCTGAACCGACATAATCGGCGAGACCCCATCAGCGAAGGCGACATCGAGAAAGCGATTCGTCGAAAGATCTTTTGGAAAGTTCCCAATCAATATGCTCACGCCATCCGATTGATAAATGCGGAGAATTCGATCCCGCACCTTTCCAATTCCGAACTGATCCGTAGCCTTCAACAGTGGGCTGAGGGGATCAGCAACAGACGAGTTTCGGCAGAAGCGAAAAAAGAGAACAGCGGCATCCTGGGTTTTTTGAACCGCTGAACGAAGAGCAGCTAGGACAAAGACAAAGACATGTTGGAATCCAATCAAGCGGCCGCGACCAGTAAGGCTACATCTCCAAGCGAGGATAAGAAGAGAAGCGGGTTGAGTTTTCAGGACTACCAATCGCTGAAATCCAGCGTACACCGCGACCTCTTGAGCAAACTCGACCTTGAAAAAGTGGCAACGGTCCGCGACAGCCGCATCCGAGCGCAAGTGCTCGTCGTGATTCAGGACCTCGTCGCCAATCTCAAGGTACCGATGAGCGGCCCCGAGAAGGAGCGCCTAGCTCTAGAGGTCTTGAACGAGGTCTTTGGTCTGGGGCCTCTGGAGCCACTGCTACAAGATCCGACCATTAGCGACATTCTGGTCAACGGCTACCGATCCATCTGGGTAGAACGGGCAGGTATGCTGGAACAGACCGACGTCATGTTCCGTGATGATGCTCATTTGATGCACATCATCGAAAAGATTGTTTCCGCCGTGGGCAGACACGTTGATGAGTCTTCTCCCATGGTGGACGCGCGCTTACTCGATGGATCCCGAGTCAACGTGATCATCCCTCCGCTCGCGATTGATGGTCCACACCTGTCGATTCGCCGCTTCGGCCAGATTCCCATCTCTGAAGCTGATCTGCTGACGAATCAAACCCTAACGACACCCATGCTCGAGTTGCTCAAGGGTGCAGTCAAGGCGCGCATCAATATTGTGATCTCTGGCGGAACGGGCGCAGGCAAGACGACGCTGTTGAACGTGCTCTCCGGATACATTTCTGACAGAGAGAGAATTGTCACCATAGAAGATTCGGCAGAATTGCAATTGAAGCAGCAGCACGTCGTACGGCTTGAGTGTCGCCCCCCGAATGTCGAAGGCACCGGCGCGGTGATGCAACGACAACTGTTGCTCAACAGCTTACGCATGCGACCAAACCGCATCGTCGTTGGCGAAGTGCGCGGAGAAGAGGCCTTGGACATGTTACAAGCTATGAATACCGGCCACGATGGTTCTCTGACAACCGTTCACGCGAATAGTCCGCGAGATGCCATTGCACGTATCGAAACCATGGCCGTGATGGCCAATGTAAATCTCCCCGAAACAGCTATCCGCCGGCAGATCGCCTCAGCGATCACCCTGCTGGTCCAAGTCGCGCGATTTAGCGACGGTGCACGACGCGTCACCCATCTCACCGAGATCACTGGAATGGAAGAAGACGTGGTCAGCATGCAGGATATCTTTACCTTTGAAAAGGAAGGCGTTTCCCCATCCGGCAAAGTTTTAGGGGCTTTCCGAGCAACGGGAATCAGGCCCAAATTTGTGGACAAGCTTATAGCATCGGGAATTGCTGTTCCCGCAACGGTTTTTGACGAGTGCGTGAGGATCTCAGCATAGGATCAAATTATGTCTCCAGCAGCCTTTTTCGGTTTGCTCTGGCTCGTGGCATTCGGCGTGCTTCTCTATTGGTTCAAGCCTTCCCAGGTAGAAAGTGCGCTCAAGCAACAGCTCGCCCACGTTACCCGGGAACGCCCTGGCCGGACGAGCGGCCTGACCATTCTGAAAACGATTGCGCCCGGTAGGGCACCGTGGATCGAACGGTGGATACGCCGATTACCGGGATCTTCGGCGTTGGCTAGGATGATTACCCAATCGGGGACGAATTGGCAGCTGAGTTCGGTCATTCTAGTTTCTCTCCTGCTGGCGATGATCAGCTGGTGGCTCACCTCATTAGTGGTTCCTATAACGCTCGCAAGTGCCGCCGTGGGGATCGCGGCAGGCGCTGCACCGTCGTTTTACATTTACATTCTTCGAGAGAACAGGTTTAGGCGCAGTGAGGCATTGATTCCCGAAGCAGTCGATCTCCTCTCCAGGGCCTTGCGCGCAGGTCTTTCTTTGCCCTCCGCATTGGAAACGGTGGGGCAAGAGATTGCCGAACCGCTGGGGTCTGAATTTCGCACGCTACATGAAGAGCAGAAATTAGGTTTGCCTCTGCGGGATGCCATTATGAATCTCGTCGAGCGAATGCCGATCGATGACGTTAGGTTCTTGGCTACTGCGATGCTTGTCCAAATGGAGACCGGGGGCAACCTCACGCAGATACTCGATAAGACGTCCACCGTGATGAGAGAGCGGGTACGGTTACGCGGTCAACTCAGAATCTATACCGCCCAGGGCCGCATTACGGGTTGGATACTTTGCGCTATGCCTTTCCTACTTTTTTTCCTGATCAGCTTGGTCAACCCTGGTTACGAAAGCGTACTGGTTACCGATCCCTTTGGCGTGCAGTTGATCCATGTGGGGCTGGTGATGATGGTGCTGGGCGTTCTTATTATTCGAAGGATTATCCGCATCCAGATTTAATGATATGAATTCGTTGATCCTATTAACGGGTTTGGGTTGTTTTGTCTCGCTCTTTCTGCTTCTCCTCATCGCCCTCGGCGGTCGCTCTAGGGGAGAAGTTCTGCTGAAAGAGGTGACCCGGCAGAGGCGCACCACAACCAGCGGCGCGAACGCCATCACTTGGAGCTCGTTCATCAGCACCAGCCAGCTGGCTAAGGGCTTTGCGTTCCTGCGTATCTTTCTCTCCCGAGAACCGGACCAGGAGGTCACGCGGCGTTTGCTGCTTGCCGGGTATCGTGACCCAACCCACGTGGATATTTTTCTAGGATCCAAGTTGGCACTGCCCGCAGTTCTGGGCATTCTCGCGGCTTTGGTCGTTACCGCCAATACCATTGTTTTCTTCTTCCTAGCGCTCATTGTCGGGTTCTTTGCGCCCGATTTTTGGCTTGCGCACGCGATCAAGAGGCGAAAGGAGGCGATCAAGCTCAGCCTTCCCGACGGCTTAGATCTGTTGGCGATTTGCATGGAAGCGGGTCTGGGGTTGGATCAAGCGATCATCCGAGTGGGACAAGAACTTCGTGTACGTCATCCAGAATTGAGCGAAGAGCTTTTACAGGTCAATTTCGAACAGCGCGCCGGTATCCCCCGAATGACGGCTTGGAAGGATTTTGCCGATCGCGCAGGTGTCGAAAGTGTGCGCTCCTTTGTGGGCATGCTGATTCAGACGGACCGGTTTGGGACGCCGATTTCCCGGTCCCTGAGTAATTTTTCGGATGCGTTGCGAACTCAGCGCCGGCAGCAAGCCGAGGAGCAGGCTGCCAAAACAACGATCAAGCTTGTGCCTCCGCTGGCGCTCTTTATTTTCCCGGATGTCTTTATTGTCACTGTAGGACCGGCCTTTATTTTGATCATGAAGCACATTGCGACGATCGTAAAATGACTTTTCAATTCCGAAAGGAGAAAGAACGTGGATAGCGTGACTCTGATTCGAGTGATTTCGGGTGTTCTGGCTGTGGTGGTATTCACAATTCTTGTCTATAGAATGAAGAAACGCGCTCCTCGCTAGTAGAGCGACATAAATTTAGAGGTCTCGATGTCGTCAAGAGATCGGCGTGTTTTTGTTTACAATCAGACTAAGGAAACGTTCCTAGCCTTGCAGGTCAAAGTGGCCGATTCCATTTGGGGACGCATGGTCGGCTTGCTGGGAAGGAAATCTCTGCAACCTAGCAGCGGGGTCTGGCTTGTACCGGCCACGTGTATTCACACCATCGGTATGCTGTTTTCGTTTGATATGGTGTTGATCGATAGGAACTTTCGGGTAGTCGGCCTCCGGGAGATGGTTCGGCCCTTCTCCATCACACGTCCCAACTTCCGCGCCGAAAGCGTCATCGAACTCCCGGCACATGCGATTTATAAGAGCCGAACGGAAATCGGAGACCAATTGGTGATCGAACTCTATGAGGCGAAGCACCCTCCCGATCATGCAGGCAAATTCAAGGTTGCCGTGGGTACCTCTTAAAGCTGCTTGATTCATTGAGAGAACGACCGAGCCATAAGCTGTCGAGGATACTGACTTATTCGGTGATATGACTCGAAAACGGGTTCCCAGCGGGAAAGTGACATTGAGAGGACGCGGAGCTTGTACCGAATCGGAAGGCCAGCTCGAGTCTTAGCCCTACTGATTGTCTGCTTTTCTTTTGCCATTGCACCCCTCCTTCATGCGCAGGATTCCCGAGTGGTGGATCTCTTCGGCGGCCTTTCGTATGCCAACTTCGGGATTAACGGATTAGCCTCACGGCAGACTGCCAATGGTTGGGACGCTTCCGTCAACGGAACTCTTCTAAAGTACATCAGCGCCGAAGCGGATATCAGTGGCTCCTATTTTAAGACCCAGGCTGAACCTAACTTCTCGTTTCCGGCAAACGGAATCGTGAACATCAGCATGAGCAATTACAGCCTTTTGGGTGGGCCACGGCTCAACATACGTTCGATCTTTATACACGCTTTAGTGGGCAGCGACCGCTTGAGCGGACGGGCTAGTCAAGTGGGTTTTGTTGCCTCCCAGTACAGCTTAGCTTCCGCTCTGGGAGGTGGAGTGCAATGGAAACTTTCTCCGGCCTGGAGCCTTCGTCTATCAGGGGATTATCTCCTCACCCGGCAGAACATATTTGGTGGCTCACGATCCCCTCAGAATGATTTTCGAGCTTCTGTTGGTATTGTCCTCAATTTTGGTAAGACGCTTCAGAGCCCTAGGCTGGGGAGGGCACGAGTGACTTCACCCGTGCAGGTTCTGCCGCCGCTAGATGAGGCTGTATCGTTGGGAATCAAAGGCTATCCGACCGAGCATGGATGCTATGTGACCGAAGTCACTTCGGGCTCCGCCGCTAGTCGCGCCGGAATCACTTCCGATGACACGGTTGTTTCCGTTGACGGCCTGCAAATTCATAGCGCGAGGGACATCGAGGCGGCAATCGCTAAAAGTGCAAGCGGTAGGATCAAGGTTGTTTTTCTCGTCAAGGGCATCTGGACTCTAGAGCGCGAGGCCCAAGTCAGGTAAACGACGACTCAGCTTTGGTGGTGGCAGACTTTTCAGTTGGATCTGCTTACTGGATTGGCCCTTGCACCGGTCCTTGCAGGATCGCTCGTACTTTGCGGGCGAGGTCATCCGGTCCAAAAGGCTTCTCGATAAAATTTGTTCCCGGAGCCAGAATACCTAAGTTGAGGACCGCGTCCTCTGTGTACGCGGACATATAGAGTACTCTCATATTCGGGCGGAGAGCGCTGACCTGCTCTACCAATTCCTGGCCTTTGACGCCGGGCATCACTATGTCGGTCAACATGACGTGGATTGGTCCCTCATGCTGTGCCGCAATGCGAATCGCCTCGGTTGCTTCCCGAGCTTCTAAAACGCTGTAGCCCTTGATCTTTAGGAACTCGCGCGCGATGCGACGGACGCCGTCTTCATCATCGACGAGTAAAACCGTCTCTGCACCGCTCGAGGGGGCAGGCTCGGGCAGTTGCACCGCTTGACCGAGCACCGCTGGTTTTTTTTCTTCGATAGGGGGCAAACAGATCCGAATCGTTGTTCCTTGTCCGGGCTCGCTACGGACGTTAATTGATCCACCACTCTGCTCCACAGTGCCATAAACCATGGACAGCCCTAAACCTGTTCCTTTGCCCTTCTCTTTGGTGCTGAAGAATGGTTCGAAGATGCGGGAGCAAGTTTCTTCATCCATTCCACAACCGTTGTCGCTTACCGACAGGATTACTCCTTTCGCCGGCCGTCCCGGCTCATCGGTGCCCTCCCACCCGGCATTCGCTGTCTCAATTTTCAACTCGCCTCCAGCGGGCATGGCGTCTCGGGCGTTAACCACCAGGTTCATAATGACCTGCTCGATCTGTCCCGGATCAGCTTTGACCAGCGCAAGGTCTGGGTCTAGCGAAAGCCTCAACTTTATGTCCGGACCGAGCAGGGGCGGCAGAAGCACTGCTGTTTGCGAGATGAGCGTGTTGAGATCGAGTACTTGCAACTGAAGGATCTGCTTACGACTGAAAGCTAACAATTGTCGAGTCAGTGTCGAGGCGCTTTCAGCCGCTTTGAGAATTTCTCTGGGGTACCTCCGAAGCGCTTGACCAAGATTACTGCAGTTCAATAGAAGCTCAGCATCGCCCCGGATGACGAGGAGTAAGTTATTAAAACTGTGGGCCACTCCACCCGCGAGCTGGCCTACAGCTTCCATTTTCTGCGCATGACGCAAGTCTCCTTCTACCTTCTCGCGCTCTGCGATTTCGGCTTTCAGCTGTTCGTGGGCTGCCGCGAGTTCTCTTGTACGAGACCGCGCCGTTTCGACCGAATAAACAGCGAACGTCAGCAGGGCTGCCATCTGGAGACCCGCAACCAAAATCAATTCTGGCAGTATGGATTGAGCTCGGGCTAGCGTTTCAGGTTTTGGCACCACCTGCACCTGCCACGTGAGCTGACCAACATTCGTATTTGCCACCAACGGGGCGAGATTCACATATGACTTCGACACCTGCGAAGGGCCGTAAATTCTCCATTCGCCGTCATAAATGCTCACGAAGTCATCTTTAGCTAAATCGTTCAAGATAGGCCCCAGAAGTTCCTGATAACTAAAAATCGCCAACAAGGCACCCTGAAAGCTTCTTTTCGAGACGATTGGAACGCACACGAGGAATCCGTTTTGACCATCGTTCAGCCGCAGGGAATGCGAAACTAAGGTCGTCTGCTCGCTAGCGGCGCTCTCCAACAGATTTCTGCTTCTCACATCTGAGCGGAAGTCAAAGATTAACTGCGCATCGCTCGGGCTCTTCGGGGCGGCTCGGAGCACGCGCAAATCCCGATCGATCCATATAATGGCGTCCAAGCCCTGAGAACTGCTCGTTACTAATGCCGCATCCGACTCCCACTCTTCAAGGTCTGCGGGCCTTTTGATCTGCCGGCGTTGTGCTAGGTGTTCCAAAATTGAAATACGTGGCGCAAGTTCAGATTCAATCTTGTTTTGAATAAACAGGAGCTCAGAGTTGGCCGCACTCTGCACCTTTGTCTGCTCTTGAGCGAGAAGCCATTGGTATATGCCGAGTACGACGGCCACCGCCCCCAGTCCAATGGCCAGCGGCAACAACAATCGATCCACAAATGATTGAGGTTTCGCCCCCGTTGTCTTGGGCTTGGTCTGCTCGTGCTCAGACGTAGACCGGTCGACCCTTATGAGCCTATTTACGGCTTGCTTAAAGTTCATAGGTGGGCACGTGCCGCCTAGATGGCAACTTCCGCGTGGAGGGCATACATATTGATGGAGCGCTGTCTAGAAGTCAAGTGATTCTCCCCGATTAACCCCCTGGCGGACGCTTCTAAAAAATGGAAAAGGTGAGAAAGATATCGCCCAGACCCGTGGAATTGGGCGCCAGATTTGTGGAAGAGGAGGCAAAGGCCGCTATCTGGCCGTCGCTCGAGACCGGTATGCTCGATTGACTTGAGTTAGTCGCAGCATTGGCCTCCTGTCCTTGGCCATTTTTTGAGATCAACATGGTCGCAGGTGTGCACGACTGCACTCCAAGGCAGGTATCACGAACAAACGCCTCACTAAGGCTGCCTCTCGCACTCGCATTGAGATTGGTGGCGAAGGAATTCCAGCCAATGAATCGGTCATTCGAACTGATCGATGGGAAAGAGCTGTTGTCGTTACCGCTAGCCCCATCGGCATCAATGCCGATGCTGATTAGCGTATTCGCTGGAGTACACCCCTGAGGCGCCGCAAAACAGGTATCACGCACGAAGATTTGAGATTTACCGTTAAGAACGGGGCTGCCACTCAACAAATCGGGGGCGCTACTGGAAAAGACGATATACCGGCCTTCAGGTGAAATTTGAGCTTCATTGGTCGATCCAGTCGGCTCATTCCCAAGAGCATTGAAGATGGCCAATTGTGTTGTAGGCATACAACTTGGAATCGAATTGGGAGGGAAGCCACACGTATCTCTGACGTACACCTGGGACAGACCTGACGTCGCCCGAGCATCGAGATTGGTTGCCAGGGAAGAAAAGACGACCAGCCGGCCCGAGGCCTCCAGCCAAGGCTCTGAACTTCCGCCGCTGGAGTTAGCAGGGACGCCAGCCGAACTTTGCGAGACGAGGACCGTCTGGGGCGTGCAGCTAGTACCGGCTGCCACGCCGTTGCAGGTATCGCGTAGGTAGATCTGGACAACGTTCTCTGGCGTACTGGTTACAACAAGGTTTGTCGCTGACGACGTAAAAGCAACAAAACGTCCATCAGAGCTTATGGCCACCTGCTCGCTGTCTTGATTGCCTGATATCCGCGTGTTGTTTTGTGAGATCAGAATAGTTTGGGGAACACAAGAATTCCCAACGTTCAAGCAAGTGTCACTCAGAAACACTTGTGAGTGACCGTTGTTGGGCTGTGGCACCAGATTCGTGGCGACACAGGCAAAGGCGTAATAACGTCCATCTGCGCTGGTGGCAACCGACTGCTCTGCGGACGTTCCGCACGGGCCATCAGGAACAGCCCCGTTTTCCGCGATGGATGCCAAGGTGGTCGTAGGCGCACAGCCAGCAGCCGCACCCTGGCAACTATCGTAGACGTAAACGGAATGCATATTTGGCGTGCCGATCAGGGGTGCGCTTAAGAGGTTGGTCGCTTGCGAGCTGAAGGCTACAAATCGACCATCTATGCTCATGGCAGGCGACGAGGAAGGGCCATTCGCAACGCCCCCGTTTGGAGATACAGAAATCAGTTGCAGCTCTGACGTGGACTGCTGTTGACTACTGGGCGTCGTTTGGATTAGTTCGTTGCCGCCCCCCTTGCATCCCACAACTGCTAGATAAACGGTCAGCAGGGCTATTTGGGGCCAAGACTTCGTATTTTCGACCATTCTGCTGCTGAACTCCCACTGCTATCGGGAATTCCGCATCCGTGGATCGGACGGGTTAGAAGCGAAGTTTCACCGAATCGACGATCCAGGTCAAGATATTCAGGGTCTAGAGGGCCATTCAGAAGACCGAGGGCTTTTAGGGGGTGCCCCACACTGTACGTGCCACAGGAGCCGTGCATCAAATATCAAGATGCAGAGAGAATAGCCAAGAGGTATTCCCATGCGTGATAAACCACCCGACGGAAACGATCCTCAACGTTCCTCTATGTGGCTCGAGGTTCTTCAAGAAGCTCAGGCACAGCTCGATCAAGCCGTATCTAAATCGATCCAGCTACGCAGAGTGATCAGGATGGTGAAACATAAGATCGAATTGGGGTGAGCATAGGCGGCAGGATAGATCGTCCTTGGGACGTCGTCGGATCACTTGCTATGTATACGTTCGATTACACTGCCTGCATACAGCTGTAGAGAGCCTGCTAGGCCCATAAAGCTCCACCTCCAGAAGCTGGATTTAGAATGACAAAGTTAGAACTGGTGACCATCTTCGCCGTTTGGACCCTGACATGCTCGTAGCTGGACCAGAGATTCCCCTCCGTGCCAACATCTCTGAGACCGTTTTAGTACTCTTAATTAATGAGCAGGGCGAGAAAGAAAAAGGGAGAGATGAACGGGAATTCTCTTGGTTTTGTTTCTTCTGCAAGTTGGGCTGCCACGGAACGGAGCGGAGGCGAGCCTGGCGAGCCGAAGCGGAGTGCAGTGGCAGCCCAAGCGGGCGCCGATTCGCTGCCGGCCTCGCGGCCTGATCCCGAAGTGGTCGCGAAACCCAAGCGGCGTACCTACACCGCGGAATATAAACTGGGCATCCTGCAGGAAGCCGAGGCCGCCGCTGCCACACGAGGCGGTATCGGCTCTCTCCTCCGCCGGGAAGGTTTGTACTCTTCGCTGCTGGCCACTTGGCGGCGCGAGCGGGCCAACGGCATCCTCGAAGCGCTGACTCCGCAGAGGCGCGGGCCGAAGTCCAAGCGCCATCCGATGGATGAGGAGAACCAGAAGCTGCGCCGCCAGAACGCACGTCTGACCGAAGATCTGCGTAAGGCGCACATCATCATCGATGTCCAAAAAAAAGTGGCTGCGCTGTTGGGTCATCCGATTCCGGAACAGGACCTGGAGGAAGAGTCCTGATGACCGCGGTCACTGAACTGGCGACCGATGTAGGCACGCGCGCCGCTTGCCGTGCGCTGTTTGCGCCGCGTGCTTCCTACTACCGGGATCGACGTGCAGCTTCTTTCCCCGCAGCGATCGCTTTGCGACCGAGACCAGCACGTGCCCTGAGTCCGACGGAACGCGAAACGGTCCTGGCGCATCTGCACGGAGAACGATTCCAGGATCGCTCCCCAGCCGCTGTGTATGCGACGTTGCTCGACGAAGGGCACTATTACTGCTCGATTCGCACCATGCATCGCTTCCTGAAACAAGAGGGCGAATCCCGCGAACGACGTGACCAGTTGACTCATCCGCCGTACACGAAGCCGGAACTACTGGCGACGGCTCCCAATCAACTCTGGAGCTGGGACATCACCAAGCTGCTGGGGCCCGCCAAGTGGACCTACTTCTACCTCTACGTCATCCTCGATGTCTTCAGCCGCTACGTCACCGGCTGGATGGTGGCGATGCGCGAAAGCGCGGAGCTGGCCAAGCGGCTGATCGGGGAGAGTTGTGCGAAACAAAACATCCAGCCCGGCCAGCTCACCCTACATGCTGATCGCGGCACCTCGATGAGTTCCAAGCCGGTAGCCTTCCTGTTGGCCGACTTGGGTGTCACGAAAACCCACAGCCGCCCGCACGTCTCCGATGACAATCCGTATTCGGAAAGCCAGTTTCGCACCCTGAAGTACCGGCCGGAGTTTCCGGACCGCTTCGGGTGCATTCAGGACAGCCGCGCTTTTTCGCAGGGATTTTTCCGCTGGTACAACCAGGAACACCGCCACTCCGGGTTGGGCTTGCTCACCCCGGCCATGGTCCACTACAACCAAACCGCGCACATCCTCGAACAGCGTCAAGCCGTTCTCGATGCCGCCTATCGCGTCCACCCCGAACGCTTCGTGTGCCAGGAGCCGAAACCACTCTCGGTTCCAACCGAGGTCTGGATCAACAAACCGCTCAACGCAGATGAAAATGCTCACTAAATTCCATGACCAGTGGTCTCAAACTCGTTGACACGCGCCGGTTTCAACCCATTGGGAAATTCGGCTTGCGAAAAATGTACCCGGTCGAGACACTCCCAGTGTGCTACAGGACTGTCGACCGATGGCTTTTGTTTTGACCAACTCTCCATTTTGGGGGCAAGCATCGACGTCGTTTTCCTTAACTCCGCATTCGATTCGGAGCGTGATTGGGCGGAAAATTCAAACTCAGTCGGACACCTTCGCATTACACGATACACTCCGTACTCCTCAATATTGGCTGGAACGCATCCTTGCGACAAAAGCGCAGTTGCATCGACAGAGCAGGTGGCGTAGCGTGCAGCAAGTCGACAGAGACTAAAGCGTGAGAATTCCTGTCCTTTCTGATCTCAAAAAATGTCGGCTCAACCAACGAGCCGTTACAGTCGCTTTTAGAGGGTCAACTTTCGCAATTTGCATGTTCTGTGCGCTGATGGTTCTGTTTGAGTTCGTAAGGAGGGCTTATGCACAGACTACGGCAACGATCAGTTGGAATATCACCTATCAAATCATTGATGGCTTTGGAGTATCCGATCATGCCCTCACCAAAAGCCTAAGTTCATCTCAAGCTGATTTGCTGTTCTCTCCATCACGTGGGATCGGGTTATCTATTCTGCGAACTGGCACGCCTGAAGACGGTAGTTGTGTCAATGTCAGTGTTGCTTGTGCCCATGGAGGTGACCTCACTGGTGACATGACTTTAGCCCAAGCGAGAGGGGCAGCCATTTTTGCAACTGTCTGGACACCACCCGCCAGCATGAAGACCAATAAAAGCATCAAGTGCATGGACGGCTCAGGTAGTGGGGCGCTCTCTTCATCTTCGTACGGAGCTTTCGCAACATACTTGAGCAACTACATCGCAAGCCTATCGAAATACGATTCTGTTGCGGTCTCGGCTATTTCGCCATCCAACGAGCCGGATCAATGTCAACCTTATGATAGTGCAATATGGTCTGCACAGAATCTCCATGATTTCATTCAAAATGACTTAGGACCGACGCTCGCAGCAAACGGTCAGACCAGTACATTGATCGTGATGCCGGAAACCTCGATTTACAGCATGCTTTCCACTTTTGCGAGTACCTGTATGAATGACCCCAATTGTTCGGCGTATGTTGGCGTCGATGCTTTTCACGGCTATGACAATTTAGCTTCAATCGGTAATCCTTACAGAAAGAAGTTTTGGCAGACGGAAGTATCAGACGGAGATGGTTTCGGTCCGTCGCTCTGCGGTGGATGTTGGGATCCCTCGATTGCCGACGCGATGATGTGGGCGAATATCATAGATCACAATATTGCCGTCGCCAACGAGAGTGCATGGTTGTGGTGGTGGTGGTACGACCACAAGGATGACAACGAAGGCTTGATCAAGGGCAGTACAGTTTCGATTCGCACCTATGTGATGGGAAATTACGCGAAGTTCGTTCGTCCTGGTTGGGTTCGCATAGATGCGACACATGAACCGCAAACCAAGGTAATGGTATCCGCGTATAAAAATCCGCATTCTGGCGATTTCGCCATCATCGCAACGAACCAAAATAAGCATACTGTAAGTCAAGAATTCACTCTCTCAGGATTTGCAGCTATGACGGTGACGCCTTGGATCACCTCAGACTCGCAGAAGTTACAAAGCAAAGCCCCGGTGACCGCAGGTTCTTCCTTCAGTTATACGCTTCCAGGGCGAAGCGTAGTCACTTTCGCCGGTTCCGCAAATCCGCAGATCAAATAATTCTCGAAACAGCGTCGTCAAATGGGTCATCGAGGAGCCGCATTCAAGGTAAGCGTCGTCTGAGGGCCGGCCGGACGCTTACCTTGCTCCTGTGCCGCGATTCTCTGGGCCATCGGCGACTGCGTGTAAAGCTGATAACGTATGCTATTTTTCGCACTTTTGAAGAGGGGTAGGTCTGGTTGGTAAAACAGAAGGCCTGAGGAAGGCCCAAGAGGAGGGGCGATGGAGCCCACCAACCAGGGAGAAGCACCGCAAGAAGTGGCGAAGCTGAGAGCTGAGCCAGGTGATCCAGATCGATGAAGGGAAGATTCAGGCGCACCTGGGAGAGGTGGTTCGCAGCACGGTGGAAGAGACGCTCAACGCCATGCTGGATGCCGAAGCGACCGCTTGCCGGCGGAGCGTATGAACGCACCGAGGCCGAGGATACTCGGGCGGGTTCCTACCAGCGGCAGTTGCACACCAAAGCCGGTGAAGTCCGCCTGAAGGTTCCGAAGCTGCGCACTTTGCCGTTTGAGACGGCCATCATCGAACGGTACCGGCGGCGAGAAAGCTCTGTGGAAGAAGCTCTGGTGGAGATGTATCTTGCCGGGGTGAGTGTGCGGCGAGTCGAAGACATCACCGAAGCGCTGTGGGGCACGCGGGTCAGCCCGAGCACGGTGAGCGAGCTGAACCAGAAGATCTATGCGCAGATCGAGACCTGGCGCAACCGGCCGATCGAGGGGAACCATCCGTACGTGTTTCTGGATGGACTGTGGTTGAAGCGGAGCTGGGGCGGCGAAGTGCGGAATGTGTCGTTGCTGGTGGCGATCGGCGTGAATGAAGAAGGATTTCGGGAAGTGCTGGCGGTGGCGGAAGGGGCGAAGGAAGACAAGGCCAGCTGGACGGCATTTCTGCGGCACTTGAAAGGAACGCGGGATTGAAAGGCGTGCGGCTGTTTGTTTCCGACAAGTGTTTGGGGTTGGTGGAGAGCCTGGGAGAGTTCTATCCGGAAGCGCTGTGGCAGCGGTGCGCGGTGCATTTTTATCGTAACGTGTGGACGGCAGTGCCGACCAGCAAGGTGAAGGAAGTCGCGGCGATGCTAAAGGCCATTCACGCGCAGGAAGACCGCGCCGCCGCCCGGCAGAAGGCCGAGCAGGTAGCAGCAAAACTGCGGGAGATGAAGCTGGCGGACGCTGCGGAGATCGTGGCCGAGGGAATCGAAGAGACGCTGTACTACTACGTGTTCCCGCGGGAGCACTGGCGGTGCCTGCGAACGAACAACCCTCTGGAGCGGCTGCTGCGCGAAGTGCGACGCAGGACACGGGCGGTGGGAGCGTTCCCGGATGGCAAGTCAGCCCTGATGTTGGCCGCGGCCAGATTGCGTCATGTCGCCGGCACGAAGTGGGGCACGCGGCGCTACCTGGACATGAACCGCCCGACGGATCGCCTTGATGGCGACCCGACAAGGCTAAGCTACGGTTATCGGCAGAAGCTTGCTCGGTGCAAAGGAGCGTGGGACACATTGGTATTGTGAGGCCGCAATGTTCCACTACGGCTACTTTGTGATTTGTCAAAACGGTCGCCTTGCGCCAGCGGGTGACGATTGGGGACCAACTGCTGACATCTACAAGCCGGGAGCCGTGCTAGGAATCAAGAACGGCGTGAAGGCGACAGTCGTTGATGTCATCAAAGGTCAGGAAGCGGCGCTAAATCGCGTTGACGTGATGTTCCTTGTCAATGAGGAACGAACGCAAGAGCTACACCCTTTGGAGTGGATCAGGCAGGTTGCATCGCGGATGGCAAGTGCGCGACCTCGGAGACTGACGAGTTGGCCGTGGATTCAGGCCGACTTTCAGGGCCAGAAGCAACGGGCTGTGCGTAACAAAATATACAGGAGGCCAAAGGAAGAGACATTTCAGGATTTTCTGATCAACCACCTTCTCTGGTTTCTGGGTGAGGAATGCTTTAACAACGAAATCAAGAAGAAGCCGGAAGACACGCCACATCATCTCGCGGTGGCGTCACGAACGCAGTGAGCAACTGTTGAAACACGCCCCACCGGACGCGGATGCCACCGGGCCACTGAAAGCGCCGATGACCGGAGGGGCCAAGGCGTTGTTGGTCTTAGCCGATGATGTCCTTCAGCTCGCCCAGCCTCATGGTTTATGAACAAAACCGAGTTTCCATGGGAATCAATTCAGCCCGCGCAGCGGATCGTGCTGCACCTCCCGAGGATTCGGCGCTGGCGGTTAGTTATTTACTTGTGCACATTTATGACACGCACGTGATGTGTATCACAGGCCCAGGCAACAGTGACGGAGCACTGTGCCTTTGTGAAACCAATCTCAGGAACCAAGGAAAGGCGGCGTGCCATGAGTGTTACTGGGGAAAATAGTCGAAGCTTAACCAACAGCAAGATCAGCGCCTGTTCTGGTTTGAAACCAAAAGTCTCCGGCGAGACTCGAATTCTGATTGTCTGTGACGATAACTCTATTACGGAACGGCTGAGCATTGCCTTCCGGGAAGCGGGCTTTACCTCGGAGTGTGCCCGGAGCATGACAGCGGGTTGTGCATGCGCAAGATCCGGTCGGTTTCAGGTGGTCTTTACGACAGATGTCTGTAAGCGTCCGAATCTGACCGTCTTTACTCAATGTGGGTAGATGAAGATGATGGCCTGGAGTGGACACATTTGTTTGTGTCCACAAAGGGGAATCGTGGACACATCGGATCAGATTGTGGGTGTGAGGGTGGACGGAGGGAAGAAGCGGCGACGGAGCGTGGAAGAGCGGCGCAAGATCGTGGAAGAAACCTTGCAGCCTGGGGCGTCGGTGTCGCGTGTGGCGCGGCGCCACGATGTGAACGCCAACCAGGTGTTTCACTGGCGGAAGCTGTATCGCGAAGGGCGGCTGGGAAGCACGGGGGCCACGAAGCTGCTGCCGGTGAAGGTCGCCGAGGAGCGATCCCTGGAAGCAAAGGATGACGGAGTCGTTCGGCGATGGGGAACGATGGAGATCCAGCTTGCGAAAGGAACGCTTCGCATCGCTGGGGCCGTGGACGTGGTGGCCCTGCGCGCCGCGATTGAGTGTCTGATGGCATGATCGGGCTGGCGACAGGGACGCGCATCTGGATCGTGGCGGGCGTGACGGACCTGCGGCGCGGATTTGTGGGACTGAGCGGGATGGTGCAGACGGCGCTGGCGGAGAATCCGTTTTCCGGACAGGTCTTTGTGTTTCGCGGGAAGCGCGGCGATCTGGTCAAGTTGCTCTGGTGGGATGGCGACGGGCTGTGCTTGTTTGCGAAGCGGCTGGAGCGCGGGCGATTCATCTGGCCGCAAGCCATCAGCGGGACCGTTTCGTTGACACCAGCGCAGTTGTCGATGCTGCTGGAAGGGATCGACTGGCGGCGTCCAGTGCGCAGCTCCGCTCCGCAGATGGCGGTGTGAGCAAACTATTTTTGTTTTCGCGTGCATTTTTTATTTTGCTGTAAAGAAAGTCTGCTACCTTCGGGGCAATGGTTGCCGCTCATCGCGCTCTTCCGGATCTCACAACACTCGATCCCCACGAACTGAAAGCACTCATCCTAACGCAGCACGAACAGTTGTTGTCGCGGGACAACGAGATCGAGCACTTGAAACTGCTGCTTGCCAAGCTGCGGCGAATACAGTTCGGGCGAAAATCAGAAAAGCTGGACCGTGAGATCGAGCAACTGGAGTTGCGCCTGGACGAGCTGGAAGCCAGGCAAGCGGAGCAGGCTGCTCCTTCGCAAACGGCTGCTGCCGTGCCCGTGGTGAATGCAGTAAAGCCAACCCGGCGGCCGCTGCCGGAACACTTGCCGCGCGAAACGAGGAAGTATCCGCCGAAGCAGACCGCTTGTCCGGACTGCGGCGGTGAGTTGAAGCACCTGGGCGAAGATGTTTCGGAGATCCTGGAATACGTGCCGGCGCGATTCAAAGTGATCCGGCAGGTGCGGCCGAAGCTAGCCTGCACATGCTGCGAACGCATCGTGCAAGCGGAAGCGCCGAGCCGCCCCATCGAGCACGGTGTTGCGGGGCCGGGGCTGTTGGCGCACGTGCTGGTCTCGAAATACTGCGACCACTTGCCGTTGTACCGGCAGTCGGAAATGTACGCGCGGGAAGGCGTGGAGTTGGAACGCTCGACGCTGGCGGACTGGGTAGGAGGTACGAGCGCGTTGCTCGCACCGTTGGTGGAAGCGCTGCGACGCCAGGTGATGAGTGCGACGAAGCTGCACGCGGACGACACGCCGGTTCCAGTGTTGGCTCCAGGCAACGGCAAAACGAAAACCGGGCGGTTGTGGACGTATGTGCGAGACGACCGGCCTGCGGGAGAGGAAACGCCACCGGCCGTATGGTTCGCTTATTCACCGGATCGCAAGGGCGAACATCCGCGAGCGCACTTGAGCAGTTTCACGGGCACGTTGCAGGCGGATGGCTACGCGGGGTTCGACCAGGTGTACGAATCGGGATGCATTCAGGAAGCAGCCTGCTGGGCACACGTGCGCAGAAAGTTCTACGATCTGCACATCGCCCATAAATCCCCGGTCGCGGCCGAGGCCATGGACCGCATCGCGGAGTTGTATGCCATCGAAAAGGAAATCCGGGGATGGCCACCCGAACAGCGGCGCGAGGTGCGCAACACCCGTGCGCGACCGTTGCTGGACTCGCTGAAGCAATGGCTCGAAGCGACGCTCGGTAAACTATCCAGGAAATCGGACACGGCGCTGGCGGTTCGTTATGCGCTGGGGCGATGGGCTGCACTCATGCGCTACGTGGACGATGGGCGCATCGAGATCGACAACAACGCCGCAAATACCGCTATCGGCATTGGCGGCGTAATGCCGCGCGGCGGATTATGCCGCATCTGATCAATGTAGTGGCATCACGCCGATCGCCTGGCTCTGCCGACGCGGCATAAGAAGTAACGTCTCTCAGACTGGCGATATGCCAGCTCAGGAGAGACGACTTGAAAAGAACCCAGCTTCCAAGGCCCGCTGCGGACCACCCCATGGTCCGTAGCTACGTATGCTACTTGCGCAAGGACCGCGGCCTCACCGAGAACTCGGTCCTCGTCTACGCACCCTTTATCCGTAACCTGCTCGCCGACCAAATAGCAAAGACGGGCAGCGTATCCATCAATGCACTCGACACAGCCACTATCCGAAGCTTTTTTATGGGGCACATTCGTGGCCGTTCCGCCGAATATGCCCGGCTTCTGGCTACAGCGCTGAGATCGTTCCTTCATTTCCTATACCTCTGCGGCGATCTGCCCGCAGATCTATCGGCATCGGTGCCCGCCGTCCACAAGCCGCGACGAGCTGCATTACCCGCTTTTCTGTCGCCGGAAGAGGTCGAGCGGGTGCTCGCAGCCACGGATCGATCGAGGCCCGCTGGGCGTCGTGATTACGCGGTTCTGCTTTTACTCGCCCGACTCGGGCTCCGAGCTGGGGAGATCGTTCTCCTCAAACTCGACGACATCCACTGGCGGACTGGAGAGATTGTGATCCACGGAAAGGGCCGCGTAATTGAACTCTTACCACTGCTCGCCGACATCGGCGAGGCGTTGGCCCAATACCTCCGCGAGGATCGTCGCGCTGGCACGTGTCGCCGCGTGTTCCAACGCGTGTACCCACCGCATGTCGGATTGGACGGGCCTGCGGCGATCGGCCACATCGTTCGGGCAGCGCTTGCCAGAGCTGAGGTTCGACGGTCTGGTCGAGGCGCCGCTCACCTGTTCCGCCACGCTTTGGCCACTCATATGATCCGAAGAGGCGCCTCTCTTACGGAGATTTCCCATGTCCTGAGGCATCGTTCGCTGAACAGTACAGCAGTTTATGCCCAAGTGTCCTTTGAAGCATTGCGTACAGTTGCTCGACCGTGGCCCGTGAAGCGAGGTGACCAATGAGCACCATGCACCAGGCATTGGCGCAATACATTGCCATGCGGAGAGCACTTGGCGCAAAGTTGCGTGAACCTGCCGTAAGACTCCGTCAGTTTGTGGAATTTCTGAAAAGCCAGGATGCGCAGTTCATCACCACGGAACTGGCGCTTCGCTGGGCGATGCAACCGAAAGACGCGCAACGTGCCACGTGGGCGCGGCGTTTGAGCATCGTGCGGCGGTTTGCCATGTGGCTCAACGCAGCCGATCCGCGCACTCAGGTTCCTCCTCACCGCCCTCCGTGCCAACATCTCTGAGACCGTTTTAGTACTCTTAATTAATGAGCAGGGCGAGAAAGAAAAAGGGAGAGATGAACGGGAATTCTCTTGGTTTTGTTTCTTCTGCAAGTTGGGCTGCCACGGAACGGAGCGGAGGCGAGCCTGGCGAGCCGAAGCGGAGTGCAGTGGCAGCCCAAGCGGGCGCCGATTCGCTGCCGGCCTCGCGGCCTGATCCCGAAGTGGTCGCGAAACCCAAGCGGCGTACCTACACCGCGGAATATAAACTGGGCATCCTGCAGGAAGCCGAGGCCGCCGCTGCCACACGAGGCGGTATCGGCTCTCTCCTCCGCCGGGAAGGTTTGTACTCTTCGCTGCTGGCCACTTGGCGGCGCGAGCGGGCCAACGGCATCCTCGAAGCGCTGACTCCGCAGAGGCGCGGGCCGAAGTCCAAGCGCCATCCGATGGATGAGGAGAACCAGAAGCTGCGCCGCCAGAACGCACGTCTGACCGAAGATCTGCGTAAGGCGCACATCATCATCGATGTCCAAAAAAAAGTGGCTGCGCTGTTGGGTCATCCGATTCCGGAACAGGACCTGGAGGAAGAGTCCTGATGACCGCGGTCACTGAACTGGCGACCGATGTAGGCACGCGCGCCGCTTGCCGTGCGCTGTTTGCGCCGCGTGCTTCCTACTACCGGGATCGACGTGCAGCTTCTTTCCCCGCAGCGATCGCTTTGCGACCGAGACCAGCACGTGCCCTGAGTCCGACGGAACGCGAAACGGTCCTGGCGCATCTGCACGGAGAACGATTCCAGGATCGCTCCCCAGCCGCTGTGTATGCGACGTTGCTCGACGAAGGGCACTATTACTGCTCGATTCGCACCATGCATCGCTTCCTGAAACAAGAGGGCGAATCCCGCGAACGACGTGACCAGTTGACTCATCCGCCGTACACGAAGCCGGAACTACTGGCGACGGCTCCCAATCAACTCTGGAGCTGGGACATCACCAAGCTGCTGGGGCCCGCCAAGTGGACCTACTTCTACCTCTACGTCATCCTCGATGTCTTCAGCCGCTACGTCACCGGCTGGATGGTGGCGATGCGCGAAAGCGCGGAGCTGGCCAAGCGGCTGATCGGGGAGAGTTGTGCGAAACAAAACATCCAGCCCGGCCAGCTCACCCTACATGCTGATCGCGGCACCTCGATGAGTTCCAAGCCGGTAGCCTTCCTGTTGGCCGACTTGGGTGTCACGAAAACCCACAGCCGCCCGCACGTCTCCGATGACAATCCGTATTCGGAAAGCCAGTTTCGCACCCTGAAGTACCGGCCGGAGTTTCCGGACCGCTTCGGGTGCATTCAGGACAGCCGCGCTTTTTCGCAGGGATTTTTCCGCTGGTACAACCAGGAACACCGCCACTCCGGGTTGGGCTTGCTCACCCCGGCCATGGTCCACTACAACCAAACCGCGCACATCCTCGAACAGCGTCAAGCCGTTCTCGATGCCGCCTATCGCGTCCACCCCGAACGCTTCGTGCGCCAGGAGCCGAAACCACTCTCGGTTCCAACCGAGGTCTGGATCAACAAACCGCTCAACGCAGATGAAAATGCTCACTAAATTCCATGACCAGTGGTCTCAAACTCGTTGACACGCGCCGCCGGCTCATCGGTGGACGGGGAAGGCGTAATCCGCCACACATTTACACCGATGACGAACTGGAGCGACTCATAGCCGAGGCCTCTCGACTGCGCTCCCGTAGGAAACTCCGCGCACACACCTTCACAACGATCATAGGCCTGCTCGCGGCCACTGGCCTTCGGCCTGGCGAGGTTCTGGCACTTACCCGCTCGGACGTAGACCTTCAGAACGGCATCCTTTCTATCCGTGAGTCGAAGTTCGGAAAATCCCGCTTCGTCCCAGTCCAAGAGTCAACCTGCGCTGCCCTTGTCCGTTACGCAAAACACCGAGATGAGCTCGACTTGCGACGCCAAACGGACGCTTTCTTCATTAAAGAGAACGGTTTGCCGCTTCTACCATCGGCGGTTCGACGCACGTTCGCAAAAATGTCAGTAGTTGCTGGTCTACGCGCTAGCGGAACCGGCCGGCGCATCGGTCGAGGTCCGAGACTGCAAGACTTCCGGCATACCTTTGCCACGCGGAGACTCATTGACTGGTATCGAGCCGGCTTGGACGTGGAGCGTGAGTTACCGAAGCTCTCCACGTACCTTGGACATTCCGACGTCACACACACCTATTGGTACATCTCGGCTGATCCGGAGCTGCTTCAGCTTGCGCAGCAATTCCTATGTGGTCGGCGACCAGGAGGAGGGAAATGAGCAGCTCAAGCCTGCCGTCGCTCATCCAACGTTTCTTCACCGACCGCCTACTCATACAACTCGGCGCCAGTCCTCACACCATTGCGGCTTACCGCGACGCATTTCGCATGTTGTTCCAGTTCGCAGCCACGACGTTGGGGCGAGCACCGTCAGATCTGCGCATTGAGGATATCGACGTTTCATTCTTGGGGAAGTTCCTCGAACACCTCGAATCGGGACGGAGCAATTGCACTCGGACGCGGAACAACCGTCTATCGGCACTGCGCGCTTTCTTCCGCTATGTGGCAGTCTCTGAGCCAGCTTATGCTCTACAGTGCCAACGAGTCCTTGCGCTCCCTTCCAAACGTTATGAACGTAGGCCGGTAGAGTTCCTCACTGAGGAAGAGGTTGCCGCCTTACTCGCCGCACCCAACACCACCACTTGGGTCGGTCGACGGGATCGGGCGCTCCTGCTGCTTGCCGTCCAGACAGGACTCCGCAATAGCGAGATCACTTCGCTAAAGCGCCAGGACGTGCAGTTCGGAACCGGAACGCACGTTCGGTGCTTGGGCAAAGGCAGGAAACTACGATGCACGCCCCTGCGCCCAGATGTCGCGGCCGTTCTGCAGGCATGGATGGCACAGCAAGGCGGAGAACTCATCGATCCGGTCTTCCCTAACTTCCGTCGTGGGCGGTTGAGCTCCGACGCAGTGCAGAGGTTGGTATTCCGACACGTCGGGACGGCCCGACGCACATGTCCATCACTTGCAGCCAAGAAGGTTACGCCACACACTCTACGTCATTCAGCCGCCATGGCCCTACTTCGCCGCGGCGTAGATCTCAGCGTTATTGCACTTTGGCTGGGACACGAGTCGACGGAAACAACCCAGATCTACCTGCACGCTGACATGCAGCTGAAAGAACGGGCGCTTGCCCATTCAACTCCCTCCGGCCTAGTGCCCGGCCGCTTCCGCCCTGCAGACCCGTTGCTTACTTTCCTGGAGAGCCTCTGATTATGCCGCCCTCACAACCGTCCAGCGCCAGAGATCCGCCGAAAAACACGTTCACTTCGCGTCCTCATGCGGCATAATCTGGCACGCGGCATTACGCCGCGGAACGAGCGCTGCGCGTGGTCGCACTGGGCCGCAAGAACTACTTGTTCGCAGGATCGGATGCCGGCGGCGAACGTGCCGCCGCGATCTACAGCCTAGTCGGCACCGCCAAACTGAACGGTCTCGATCCCGAAGCGTACTTGCGCGATGTACTCACGCGCATCGCCGATCACCCCATCAACCGCATCGAGGAGTTGCTGCCATGGAACGCCGCCACAAGCTTGCTGCCCGCAACACACGAAGCGGCGTAAACAAGGACGCCGCCGGGAAAGTAGACAGCGGAGGCAGCCCTTGGGAGTTACCGCACATTGCAGAACTGATTAAAGATGGCGAAATCACTGTCGGCGTGCTGAGGCCGGTCGGGTGCGTCGCCACGGCCAGCGATGGACACAACACCTTGGCCATGTTGGTACGCCGAAAGGGTGAGACCTTGGCCCAGTTGCTGACCCGCCTCGACCTAGCCATCGCCAAAGCCTACAACGAAGAGGTCTTCACCGACGAGATTAACCATTAACCCGCTGCCCCCAAACTCGAAACACTCATAGGAGTTCGAACCTCTCGTCAAGATGCAGCCGCCGGACGCTTACAGATGTCTTGGGTGACGGGTCGTGGAGGCGCCTGGTCGAAATTGGGGGGCACTACGATCTTGGCTTTGAGGTCGTTCTTGTGGCTAGCACCTTCGAGGCAAACCACTGGGCCGGCGCGCTGGAACAGAGGGCGTTTGACGTCCTGGATGCCTTGCACGAGTTGCCAAGAGCGGCTGAGGTCGCCAAGTGTGCTTTGTGGGCTGTTTACCTGAAAGGTGCTGGACCCAGCCCTGAAGTAACCAGTCCCTCAAAAGCGGCGTGATTTCAGTGATCGCGCCGCATATATAGCCAACTCCTATTGCAGTGCGGTTTCATGCGTACTCCGCGGTTTCTTCGAAGGACCTCCCCGGGCCCTCCGAACACACATTCGTGATCCATATCACAGGCTATCCAACATATTGAGCGGAACATTCAACAAGACCATGAATGTGGAACGCTATCGCCGGTTGATTGCAGGCGCTTTCGTCCTGCTCTTGCTCACCTTCCTTTCGCTTCCGGGAATCGCACAAGTCACCGACCCTTCCGTCCCACACAAATCTCGCGGACAGCAATCGCAAGAATCTCGACGCACCATTCAAGTAGAAGTGGAAATGGTATTGGTCGACGTGACTGTCACCGATGCGGATGGCAGCTCGGTTACGGGTTTGAAAAAGGGGAGTTTCCGTGTCTTCGAAGACGGTATAGAACAGGAAATCTTAAGTTTCTCAAGCGAAGACGTGCCGATCTCCATTGGAGTGATTCTTGATATGAGTGGGAGCATGTCTGACAAGTTGGAAGAGTCGCAACAGGCTGCCCTGGAATTTCTGAAGAAGGCCAATCCACGCGACGAATTGTTTCTGGTGACGTTTAGCGATCGAGCCGAATTGACCAGTCCCTTCACTTTCGATATCGAGGAATTGAAAGAGCGCATGAATTTCGTGAAGCCGAAGGGAGGCACTGCTCTGCTGGATGCGATTTACCTGGGTCTGGACCAGGTGAAGGGCGCGCGCAACAGCAAACACGCTTTACTCGTCATCTCCGATGGAGGAGATAATCACAGCCGATACAACGAGACTCAGATCCGCAACGCCTTAAAGGAAGCCGACTGCTCGCTATATGCCATAGGAATTTTTAATTTCGAGGATATGTGGCGAACGTACGAGGAGCACCACGGACCCACGCTGCTTTCGGAACTCGCGGGAATTACGGGCGGCCGTATGTTCCCGGTGTCGAGGTTGGATGACTTACCCGACATTGCAGCCAAGATCGGAATGGAGCTACGTAATCGATACGTCCTTGGGTACAGACCAAGTGATGTTCGCTACGACGGCAGTTGGGGAAGAATTAAGGTCAACGTTGTTCCGCCCACGCACCCGCAGCCGCTCAATGTGTACGCCAGGGCCGGATACTATAGTCCGATCGACTAAAGCGAATCTACGTGCTCGGATTCTTTCTTTATGACTTATGAACGGAACGAGCCGGGTGGTTTCCGGGGGAATCAATTCAGCCCGCGCAGCGAATCATGGGCTACGAAATTATAGAGTTTCGTGGGCTCGCGGTTTCTGGCCAACTTGCAAAGATGCGAGATAGTCGGAGAGGTTTTTGACACGTTGCCGCACGGCGGTCTCACTACGTTTGTCGAGGGAGAGGAAGATGGGACCCCATGTGGGCATAGCCGCTGATCCGTGAGCGGCTAAAGGCCCCAATAGGAGAACGTCGGAGACATAGCCGTAAGGAAACTTTCCGTCGTGACGGTTCGCAAGCGTGGTGAGGTCGGGCGGGGGCGTTTTGAGCGAGCCAGCGGCAGGGCCGTGGCCTTTGGCATCGGCACCATGACAAGCAGCGCAATATTGCTTGTACATGACCTCGCCGGACGGCACGTAGGTGGGTGGAAACTGTGCCTGATTCACCTGAGGTTTATCGTTGGCGCTGGCGGAGCACAGGCTGATAAGTAAAGCACCAAGCAGAATAGAAGAGCGGACATCCATGATCTCCTCCAAGCGAGGCAGGGCGATGATAACATCGCAAGGTGAAAGGGAGTCCTGCCGATCCTAACTACCTAGTGAGGTGCAGTCGGGGCGAGAATTGCATTGCGTTCCCGCCCCGCTGCTTTTCTCAAATCACTTATACTGCCTTAGGCTCGATGCGAACTGTCTTGGCATGGGCTGCCTTAGGCAGTTCGATGTTCAAGATGCCATCTTTCAAGATCGCGCTCACCTTCGAGCTGTCAACCTCCGCTGGCAGGTCAACGACCCGTAGGATCTCCTTCGCGCACCGCTCGGAGTAGATCGTCTTGCCCTTCTTGCTCTCTTCCTGGGCTTCGTGTTTGCCGGCGATCGTCAGCTTGCGTGGTTCGACATTGATCTCGAGTTCCTTGGTGCTGAAACCCGGCACCTCTGCCCGAACCGTTAGGTTGTCATCGGACTCTGTCATTTCCAGGTGTACGGGGTGCAGCAGTTCGGACTCGGCACGGAACCAATCCTCCAATTCGTTACCGAGCCACCTGCCATTATTGTCAAAGATCTCGAATGCTCTGCGAGCGATCGAGTCGTAGGTTTGCTGGATCTGGTCGAAGACATCGCCGGTGGCGGACTGTTTGAGCTGGTACAGGCGCCTTGGCCGGCTGCATTGCTGTTGCTGCTTGTGGGCTCATCTGTGTTCTCCTTAATTTGTTTCGGACTACCCCGACTGCCAGTTAGATTGCCGACACTGTGGCGTCATACCGGTCTGCAGGATGTATGTCTTGTGGCACAGGAACCGTCGCCCATGGCGGGCGCGGCGGAAGGTGTGTGAACTAGACGCTCGCAGTATAACTCGTCTCTCACCGACTGTATGGTCTGCCCTGCACTAGCTGTGGAAAAGCCCTGAGAAATCCAATAGCGAAACTAGGTGGATCCTGCATGAAGGCGCGCTGTATGTGGCCGCCGAAGAAGCTCTTGCCGATGGCACTACGACGAATCCGAGTCTCTCTGACCTCTTCACTTCTTGCCTGAAGGAGGCCACGGCTTGGGATTGGGCGGTGCGGGTGGTGGCTGTGGAGGAGTTGGGCGTTCGGGGTTAGGTCCAGTGTTGCGATCTGTGCGCATTGAGGATCTCCTGGCGGAACTCCACCATACATTATGCCGCGCTTGTCGCTTCCCCGCTGTTGTGCTTCCTATTGGAAAGGGGGACCTGGCAGTCCCCCCTTTGTCACGTTTTGTTTTCGCGTCACGATGTAATCAGCGTCGCCGGTGCGATTTCAAAACACGACTTGAACTTAATTTCCAGCCAGGGGCTGGAGTCATCCTCCGTCCCGCGGTTTCTTCCAAAAGCCCGCTGGAATCATCATTTTTTGTACTTCATCCTTCAGGCAAAAGATGTGACGCGGAACACCGATCATATGAGGGGAGATTCTTGCGTCGTAGTTTGTGTCGCAACCCTGCCATCCTTACCGGCGCGTGTCAACGAGTTTGAGACCACTGGTCATGGAATTTAGTGAGCATTTTCATCTGCGTTGAGCGGTTTGTTGATCCAGACCTCGGTTGGAACCGAGAGTGGTTTCGGCTCCTGGCGCACGAAGCGTTCGGGGTGGACGCGATAGGCGGCATCGAGAACGGCTTGACGCTGTTCGAGGATGTGCGCGGTTTGGTTGTAGTGGACCATGGCCGGGGTGAGCAAGCCCAACCCGGAGTGGCGGTGTTCCTGGTTGTACCAGCGGAAAAATCCCTGCGAAAAAGCGCGGCTGTCCTGAATGCACCCGAAGCGGTCCGGAAACTCCGGCCGGTACTTCAGGGTGCGAAACTGGCTTTCCGAATACGGATTGTCATCGGAGACGTGCGGGCGGCTGTGGGTTTTCGTGACACCCAAGTCGGCCAACAGGAAGGCTACCGGCTTGGAACTCATCGAGGTGCCGCGATCAGCATGTAGGGTGAGCTGGCCGGGCTGGATGTTTTGTTTCGCACAACTCTCCCCGATCAGCCGCTTGGCCAGCTCCGCGCTTTCGCGCATCGCCACCATCCAGCCGGTGACGTAGCGGCTGAAGACATCGAGGATGACGTAGAGGTAGAAGTAGGTCCACTTGGCGGGCCCCAGCAGCTTGGTGATGTCCCAGCTCCAGAGTTGATTGGGAGCCGTCGCCAGTAGTTCCGGCTTCGTGTACGGCGGATGAGTCAACTGGTCACGTCGTTCGCGGGATTCGCCCTCTTGTTTCAGGAAGCGATGCATGGTGCGAATCGAGCAGTAATAGTGCCCTTCGTCGAGCAACGTCGCATACACAGCGGCTGGGGAGCGATCCTGGAATCGTTCTCCGTGCAGATGCGCCAGGACCGTTTCGCGTTCCGTCGGACTCAGGGCACGTGCTGGTCTCGGTCGCAAAGCGATCGCTGCGGGGAAAGAAGCTGCACGTCGATCCCGGTAGTAGGAAGCACGCGGCGCAAACAGCGCACGGCAAGCGGCGCGCGTGCCTACATCGGTCGCCAGTTCAGTGACCGCGGTCATCAGGACTCTTCCTCCAGGTCCTGTTCCGGAATCGGATGACCCAACAGCGCAGCCACTTTTTTTTGGACATCGATGATGATGTGCGCCTTACGCAGATCTTCGGTCAGACGTGCGTTCTGGCGGCGCAGCTTCTGGTTCTCCTCATCCATCGGATGGCGCTTGGACTTCGGCCCGCGCCTCTGCGGAGTCAGCGCTTCGAGGATGCCGTTGGCCCGCTCGCGCCGCCAAGTGGCCAGCAGCGAAGAGTACAAACCTTCCCGGCGGAGGAGAGAGCCGATACCGCCTCGTGTGGCAGCGGCGGCCTCGGCTTCCTGCAGGATGCCCAGTTTATATTCCGCGGTGTAGGTACGCCGCTTGGGTTTCGCGACCACTTCGGGATCAGGCCGCGAGGCCGGCAGCGAATCGGCGCCCGCTTGGGCTGCCACTGCACTCCGCTTCGGCTCGCCAGGCTCGCCTCCGCTCCGTTCCGTGGCAGCCCAACTTGCAGAAGAAACAAAACCAAGAGAATTCCCGTTCATCTCTCCCTTTTTCTTTCTCGCCCTGCTCATTAATTAAGAGTACTAAAACGGTCTCAGAGATGTTGGCACGGAGGGTACCGGCATCGGGTCATGTCGCTGGCTGTCGCTAGGCTACAAACAAACCTCAATGAAGATGCGCGGAGCCCGCATAAACCCTAACTCTTCATATCACTCCGACTTCTTCAATGTCGCGCCATCTCGGATGGGATTTGGATTTGACACGGTAGAGGTCTGGGGTTCGAGTCCCCAAGGGCCTACCAGTTCAAAACGATGGACTTAACCACGTTTTCGCCACCCTGTTTTTAGCGATTCCGTACCGCTCTCCGTACCGTTGAAACTGTCGAAATGGTGGTGTGACACCCAAGAATCGCGCTGAGCGCAGCTATTTCTAGTATCGTTCGTGGTCGGATGTATTTTCCCGTCCGCCATTCAATTCAGCTCGCCATCTCCGTGATATTGACGGCATTCGTTGCAGTACGTCGGCGGCTCGGTGTTGTCCACGTGGTGTACCGGCTTGAGCGTCTTGATGTAGGCGAAAACCGAAGCGATATCCTCGTCCGTCATCCCGCGGTAGGTGTGCCACGGCATGATTTGGCTGAGCTTTCGCGCTTTGACGTACCCAGTGCGGATGGCCTGCGTAAACATCGCCATGTCGTAGTAAGGAATCCCCGGGGTCGGGAGTAATGTTGGCGCCGGTCACGCGGCCCCACGGTCCGTCCAGAATTAACCCACCGCCGAAGTCCATGTTTGGCAACGGCTGCCCGTGTGCATCCTGCGGCGTGTGACAATCCGTACAACCCGCAATCGTCACCAGGTACTTCCCATGCTTTTCGGGGGTTGAAAGGTCGAGTTCCGGCACCGGCGCATCCAGGGGCTGGGGCACGCTGCGGATCAAGTAATTCACCGGGAAAATCAGCTCGGTTGGCGGCCGCTGCTTCCGCACCGGCGGTAACGACCGCAAATACACGATGATCGAAGCCAGGTCTTCGTCCGACAGCGCTCAAAAATCGGGATAAGGCATGAACGGAAACAGTGCTCGTCCGTCATGGCCGACTCCTTCGCGGATGGCGCGGCCCAGTTGGTCGTCGGTCCAGTTGCCCACTCCGGTCTCCGGATCGGGAGTGATATTCGGGGCATATACCTGCCCGGGGAAGCCTTTCAGGAGGTTCATGTCCTGGCCCGATCCCAGCGTACCCTTACACTCCTCCGTTAATCGCTCCGAGACTTTCTGTTACTCTGTCACTGCATGTCGCCGCTTAAAAAGTAGCTAACAGGTCGATGATCCGGCTCCGGTCTTCTGAGGTAAGCAAGGGATGTACGGGTAAGGTAAACAACCGCGTGGATAACAGCTCTGCCTGTTTGCGGTGGAAATCGCTAACAGACATGTGCTCGTCAAGGCCGGGAATGTCACAGATCGCGCTCGGGTAGAACGGGCTTGCGCCAATGCCAGCTTTCCGCAACCGATTTACCGCGCGTTCACGCACTTCTTCATCACAGGCAATAACCGGCAAGCGTACGAAGCTCGGACGCGAATCGGGGGCTGGCATCGGGAACTCGAAATATCGCGTGCCGCAAAGCGCGCTTGTAATCACCGAGGCGTTGGTCTGACGGATCTGGCTCATCTCTGCCGAATCGGCAAGAGCAGAATCGAACAACGCTGCGCAAAACGGATGCAGCTCCTCAGTTGCGAACTCCGGGTTGAATTCAGTCACTCCCAGTTTCAAAAAAGGCAGCGAATTCGGAATCCAGTAGAGATTGGGATTCAGCAAAGCTGAGTAGACCAGGGTTTCAAACAACAACTTGGCCGTATGGCCTGCTCTGGGCGCTCTTAGAATCGCGATCTGTTCGGTTATAGCTTGGGCCATCTGGTCTGAGTTGGTGACGATAAGGCCGCCTTCGAGGGCCGTTACCGCTTTACCCCGTGCTAGGCTGTAAATCCCGATATCACCTAGGGTTCCCGCGAATCGTCCGTCGCGTGTGGCACCGAAAGCTTGCGCCGCGTCGTCGACTACGAACGCGCCTTTGGACTGCGCAATCTGTTGGATTCGCAGCAGATCGTTCGGAAAACCGAATAAGTTCGAGGTGATGACGCAAAGTAATCTCTTATCCGCGAGGGCTTGGAGTTCCGACATCTTAAAGTCGAGTGTATGGGCATCGATGTCGACCGGTTGCAGCTTTAGTCCTGCACGAACGATCGATGCAGGGACAGAGAAACAGGTGTAAGCAGGTAGAGCCACGATGTTGCGCTCTGGCCTAAGGCGCTGAAGCGCTTTTAGAACTATCCACAGTGCCGCCCGCCCCGAGCAAGTGCCAAAGACGTAGCGAACTTTTAGGCGGGAGTTGACGCCGGTAAAATATTCATTTTTGCCTTTATGTGAGAGCAGAGTGCTTCGGAGAGCCGTAAAGATTTGCTTCGTCCTCAACGGCACTCCTGCAGGTGGGACAAAGCGAAGCACTCTCCTCACCTAGGACGTTGCCAGCGCAATTCTTCGCGTGCCTATTCGCTTTTCTCGCACTTTCGATTCGACCTTCTGGTTGGTGCAGGCCGCATTCGCGGCAACACTGAGGCTAAGAAGGATCCAAAGATGAGGATAGTACAAGACTGAGACGAACGCTCCACTGGACAGATAACCGATCAGTGCCAGGTCCAAACCGAGTGAAAGGCAATATTGGAAACTCCGCTTCCCGCCCGATGTCGACGCAAGCACAACTTTGCGGGTGCGGGCATTCAGGCGCAAAAAGAAAAAGATCAGCAGCCCTAGGCAAATCGTACCCAATAGCCCTGATTCCGAAAGAGCCTGAACATAAATGCTGTGGCAAACAAAGGGTTTCCCTCCCCCATAGTGATAAGCATACATTTCAGGGTAGTTACCTGGCCCAACCCCCAGGATGGGATAATCCGCAAACATCTGCATTCCTACTTTCCAGAAATGGATTCGACTCGCCGCATTTGCGTCATTCTGCCAATCCCAAGCAGAACGGAACCGTTCCTTTGTAGCGCCGGGTAACACAAACCACAGCGAGCTGATGAAGAATAGACCCAGCAGAACTGCGCCGAGTTTTTTCGGCGTCTTGGCCAGCGCCACAAGTGCGATCGCTGCGGCACCAACCACAGCCCCGCGAGATCCGCAGAGCAACACTGCCAGGAGAAAAAAAACAAAGCAAATAATTAAGAAAACTTGAGATAGCCTCTTCCTTTCTGTTTTACCCACGAATAAGGCAAACGTGAGTCCCCACGCCACGGCCATGGCCACTCCCAAATCTGCTGCGTTTCCAAAGAATGGACTGGTGCCGACCGCGGGCCCGCCAGACATAATGATTTGCATGTCCGAGGTTCCGGCCCCACGGTCGGCTATGTATTGCCGGATTGTAAATTGCGCTAGTTTCAGGTTTAACAGTAGGACGAAGAACAAAAAGACCCGAAGCCTCCATGAACTGTCCAGGATGCGGCTGCATAGAAAGTAAATTGCCACCCACACCAGAACATCGGAAAACTGATCCCAAACGTAGGTTGTCTCTTGCGCGAAGATTGCGGACAGAAAAGCACAGATCGTGAACAGAATGATGGCGAAGTCGATCCCACGCACGAGCGGGTCCCGATCGGTACGAACCCTGGAACCCAGTACATAGCCGATCGCCGCAAGTCCGATGGCGATCTTACCAGGGCGTAAGATCGAGAGGGCTGGATACATAGCCGTGAGGCTGGTGTATTCGACAAAGGCATAAAGTAGCAGGCCGACAAAAGCCAAACTCCAACGTGACTGTAGTGCTTGTGCCGGAGGCGACTGACTCCAGCGACGTCCCAGAACTCGGCTTCTGGCCTGGGGATTAATTGATATGGGCGACAATTACACTTCTCCGCTTTTTGAGAAAGCACGGCTTATGCCAGAGAGCCACGTCCAAAAAGGGGGCGATCCAGGCAAGAAGTGCCCTATTTTGTGAGGAATACAAACTATTGAAATAAAGAGGAAAACTGGCAGAATCCCGGCTGCCCAACGTTCTTCCACTTTGTGGCAAAATAGTCTCTACGTATTTGTGCTTTTTCCCAAAAAGAGCTCCATCTGACCTAGCGTTGAATTCAATGCATTCCCCTCCGTGGCCGTAAGCGGTCTGCCACAAGACCAAACTCTTCTCTTGACGCCGTACTAGCCCAAACATGAAACGCTCTCGTTGCGAGGACTGCTGACCGAGAGTCCGCCCCTGTCCTTCAGAGCACAAGCAGAGCACCAGCGAACACTTGATCCGAATCTGCGCCTGTGACCAGTCGTCCATAGCTTAATCGCCTTTCTACGCTCGTGATATGGACAGGCGGGTAAGCATTAGTGGCCAAAATAAGCCCTTTCTTATATGCATTGCATTGCTAGCTCTGCTGTTTCTATCCGGCTGCGTTGGCGTTACCACTTCCAAGAGCAATTCGGGGACCTCCACCGTAGACACTACTTCGACGACGAACAATACGTCAGAATCCTCCGGTTTATTGACCGCCAGCCCTGCTGCCGTGACCTTTGGAAACGTGTCGGTAGGCGCCGCGAGCAATCAGAGTTTGACCCTCACCAACCCGGGCACCTCCCCCGTAACAATCTCGCAAGTCGTCACGTCTGGCGCCGGCTTCGCGGTCGGCGGCGTAGCGCTCCCGATCACTTTGAATGCCAGCAATAGCGCAACCTTCACGGCGACATTTGCACCAACGGCCCCAGGCAGCGTTTCCGGCAAGGTTTCATTCAGCAGCACGCAGTTGAACTCAACGTTTTCGGTTCAGCTGTCCGGTACAGGTGCCGCCGTCGCGCCAGCGATCACGGTACAACCCGTAAGCCAATCGATACTCACAGGCCAGACGGCCAGTTTCTCCGTGGCCGCCATAGGAACGCCTCCGCTCAACTATCAATGGCAAAGCAACGGGTCCCCGATCAGCGGCGCGACTGCGTCTGCCTACACGACGCCGCCGGAGACGACTTTGGCCAGCGGTGCGCAGTTTACCGTCGTGGTCAGCAACTCAACGGGCAGCATCACCAGCACTGCGGCCACACTTACGGTCACAACCTCCCCGCTGGCACCTTCTATCACCACGCAACCCGCTAATCAGACGATTTTTGCCGGACAAACCGCGACGTTCTCGATTATCGCTAACGGCACCTCGCCCCTGAGCTATCAATGGCAAAAAAACGGGATAGGCATATCCGGCGCGAACTCCGCCAGCTACACGACTCCGGCCGAAACAACCTCCAATAATGGCGCGCTCTTCTCGGTCATTGTCAGTAACTCAGCAGGAACCTTCACGAGCAACAATGCGACGTTGACAGTCAATCCAGATCCTGTAGCGCCAAGTATCACGAGCCAGCCTGCAAGCCTGACGATCACAGCGGGCGAGACCGCTACGTTCTCCGTAACAGCTACGGGGACGGCACCGCTTAGCTATCAGTGGAACCACAACGGAACGGCCATTACGGGAGCCACGTCTCCAACCTACACCACGCCAGTAGAAACGACTTCGTCAAATGGGGCGCAGTTCAGTGTCGTTGTCAGCAATTCAGCGGGCACGGTCACCAGCAACACGGCGACGCTCACGGTCAATCCCGGCGCCGTGGCTCCCTCAATCACTAGCCAGCCGGCCAACCAGACGATCACCGTGGGCCAGACGGCCGCGTTTTCCGTGACCGCAACAGGTACGGCACCGCTTAGCTATCAGTGGAACCACAACGGGACCGCCATCAGCGGGGCGACGTCTTCGAGCTACACCACGCCGGCGGAAACAACTTCGGCGAACGGGGCGCAGTTCACTGTAGTGGTGGGCAACTCAGCCGGAAGCGTCACCAGCAATGCTGCCACACTCACCGTCAATGCCGCTGCGCCCGGAACGCTCACCCCGAGTACTACGAGTCTGACCTTCGGCAACGTGAACGTCGGCAGCACTAGCGCCCTTAACGTGAATTTCACCAACTCCGGCAGCTCGAACATCACCGTTTCGAGCGTTACGATTTCAGGCGCGGGCTTTACGGCTTCCGGAGTCAGCAACGGGCAGATCGTCACGCCTGGACAAGTGGTGACGCTGAATGTCACCTTTGCCCCAGCCGGTAGCGGTAGCATCACCGGCAACGTCACGGTGGCCAGCAATGCCAGCAACTCGCCAACGACAATCAGTTTATCGGGTACCGGGGTTCAGTCCACAGTCACATCCATTACGGTCATTCCGGCTAATCAAACAATTTCTATTGGTCAACAAATTCAATTCGAAGCTTTAGACCAAAATGGGAATAACATAACCTCCCAAGTAATTTGGTCAGTTTCAAATTCCAGCTTGGCCTCGATAACCACCGGTGGCCTGGTGACGGCAATAGCGAACGGCAACGTAACCATCACCGCGACCGAATGAGGCCAGGATCGATCTGCGAATCTGCGTCGTCGTCGTTACCTTTCTGACCGTACATTTTACGGCCGTTTACAGATGCCACCAGTACGTCTGAAGAGTTAGCCAGATGTTCTTCAAACGTCAAGCCGATGGCCCCACCTGAGCAGCCAAGACCAAAAGACACCTAGAAAAGAGAGATCGAGACAAGTACAGGCCTCACGATCGCCTTTCGTGCTCATTTGCAATGCAGAGGTGTTTGTCTGCAATGGTCCAAGATATCTTCGCACCAGATCTTCAGATCTCCATAGCAAGCCTGCCACAGAAACGCCTTATGCCAGGGAAATCTCGCTCGCAAGGCCAAACTGGTGTAGCCACGTTCTTCCCTATACGAGCAGGGAGTACGAGCGCGAATGGACGGCGGGACAGGCCCGCCTACGGTCCTTAGTTTGGCCCTTCCGCCAGTTGAACTCTCTAGGTCGAGAAACTTAAGCTCTGGCTCGATTCGGACGACCCTCTCCGACGCGTTTCAGCGAGTAAGCGCCTTCTGGGAAGCCCACCACCAGAAGTCCCAAGAGGAAACCATGGAGCTCAAGCGGGCGATACAGACATGTCGTATTGTTGTGACAATAGTTCTCATTGCAGCACTTCTGCTGTTTGCGCCGACCCAAGCTGCGCCGCAATCGCGCTCAGGTTATTCCAGAGAGCACGCAACGGTCGTAGCTCCTACCATTACAACCCAGCCAGCGAGCAAATCCGTCACGGCTGGGCAAAGCGCCACATTCTCGGTTAAGGCTTCCGGTACCGCTCCGCTCAGTTATGAGTGGCTCAAGAACGGCGCGACCATAAGGGGGGCCACTTCCTCCGTTTACACCACGCCGGCGGAAACAACCTTGTCAAATGGAGCTCAGTTTACTGTGGTTATCAGCAACTCAGCCGGAACCGTCACTAGCAATGCTGCCACACTCACCGTCAATGCCGATGCGCCAGGAGTGCTCACCCCCAGTACTACGAGCCTGAGCTTTGGCAATGTGAACGTCGGCAGCAATAGTGCCCTAAACGTGAATTTCACCAACTCCGGCAGCTCGAACATAACCGTTTCGAGCGTTACGATTTCAGGCGCAGGCTTTACGGCTTCCGGAGTCAGCAACGGGCAGATCGTCACGCCTGGACAAGTAGTGACGCTGAACGTCACCTTTGCCCCAGCTGATAGCGGTAGCATCACTGGCAGCGTCACCGTGACCAGCAACGCCAGCAACTCGCGAACGACAATCAGTTTATCGGGTACCAGGGTTCCGTCCACAGTCACATCGATTACCGTCACCCCCGCAAATCCGACGCTTGCCATTGGCTCCGAATTGCAGTTTAGGGCTGTCGATAGTCTAGGCAACGATGTAACCTCATCGGTCGTGTGGGCCAGTTCCGACGGTTCCATAGCCACGATAACTGCTAACGGATTGGCCACGGGAATAGCGAACGGCAGCGTAACGATCACGGCAAGCAACTGAAGCTAGAAGCTATCGGTTGCGCATGATCTGCTCCACAGACCGATACGAAATAGCAGAATCGCGAAAATTCCCGAGTTTGCTCGTGGGCCAGGCGTTTTAGAGGTTCAACCTTTTGAATATGCGCTCGGGCACAACTCGAATGAGGAACATAATGGGACGCCAAAAATGAGGAAGGTATACAACGTCCTTTCGTCCCTCGATGGCCGATACGATCCCTTGTGCGATTTTCTCTGGAGTGGCAAACAGCTTGCCTTGCTTTAGATGTGCGGTCATGGGGGTAGCCACCATGCCTGGCTTGATCGTCAGAACGTGAATGCCCTGACGACTGAGTCGTGCGCGAAGACCCTCCAGAAAGGTTGTCAATGCCGCCTTTGATGCTCCGTAAATGTAATTGCTTTTGCGGCCACGATCTCCAGCGACGGAAGAGATAACGGCGATTGTTCCTTGGCTACGCTGTTCACAGACATTCGCCAAGTGTGTGAGCAACGAAACCACGCTTAGAAAATTGGTTCGAAAAACTGCCTCGGCTGCGGCAAATTCGCGCTCTCCGTTGAGCTGCTCTCCCAAGACTCCGTAGGCGATCAAGACAACGTCCCAACTCGGCAGGCTCTGCATCAATTCGCAGACCAGAGCCGCATGGCCAGCGGTATCGTTGAGGTCGACGCTCCGAGTGCAAACCTTCGCGGCACCGCGAACCCGGGCATCGGCCGCCACGAGTGCCAATTTTTCAGCGTTGCGTGCTACCAGGAACAGGGATGAGCCTTTTGCGGCATAGATACGGATAACGGCCTGAGCAATCATGGACGTGGCGCCGATAATGACGACATTGGGGGGGCCTTCGGTTTTGCTCATTCCCCGTTTACCCTGCGCCAAAAACTAGATGAAAATTTCGGATCAATGTATGGAATGAATTTCGAGGAAGCGGGATAAAAACTGTGAAATTGAGCGGAGGTCATGCGCGCGTCCTTGGCCGGATACATGCGACCGCCCGCCACACAAGTGATGTCTCCAAGGCGATCCAGCAGAGAAAAGCTCCTATCGGCCTTAATCGGGAAATCAAGCGCCAGCGTAATTCCAGGCATGGGAAAGGACATCATGCCGGGCGAAGGCGAATTGCCGAAGATCTTCAAGACTGCAAGAAATGAAGCCAATCCCGATTTGCTGATGGTATTTAAAAGCTCGCGCATAACTACGAGTCCATTGGAAAAAGGAACCACACACTGGAATTGAAGTAAGCCTTGCTTCCCATACAAACGATTCCAATGGAGCACAGAGTCCAAAGGATAAAAAAACGGCTCGTAGTCGATCACCGCCGCAATGTGCTTCTTCCCTTGTTTGTGAAAGTAGAATGTGTTTAGGACTCCGATGCTAGCACGGTTCAAGACAAAGCCCGGCAGATCGAAGGGGATCGTTACGGTTCGTCTCAGCCTGGAAGATTTGGGTTCAGGACTGCGGCTGTGGTCGCCACACATGAATATGCCACGAATGGAATCGCCGTCAGACCGGACGCAGTCTATCCAAGCCACCGTATATTCACAGCCGCTGTTTGCTTCGGATAGAGAAACGAACTCCTCTAAACCGTGAAATTGGACCGATTGACAGGTGATGGTTCGCGACAGCACCGGCTTGAGCTGGATCTCAGCCCACTGGATAAGGCCAGTTAGGCCGAGCCCCCCGATCGTGGCCGAATACCAATCGGCGTTCTGGGCGGGCGAACACTGCATTTGCGCTCCATCGCTGCGCCCCAGACCGAAACGCAAAACGTGCCTGCCAAACGTTCCTGCCACGTGATGGTTCTTGCCATGGACATCGTTGGCGATAGCGCCTCCCACGGTTACATATTTCGTGCCGGGCGTCACAGGTAGAAACCATCCGTGCGGTAGCGCGAATTCGAGTATTTCGCTAAGTGTGACTCCAGATTCGCAACAAAGAATTCCGGTATTCGGATCAAAAGCGAGTAGGCGATTGAGGCGGCGCGCTAGCAGCAGTATATTGCCGTCATTTAGACAGACGTCTCCATAGCTGCGGCCCATTCCGACAGGCAATTGGGAGTACGTTAACTCATCCTGAATGGGAAAGTCTTGGAACCAGAAAAGCGGCTTGAGCTTTTGTTCCGCTTTGGGATAGCGCCCCCAGGACTCGAACTGGGACATGCCTTAGATCGCTATCCAGACAACCAGGAGTGCGACCACCCCCAAGATTGCACTCCAGTAATCTGTCAAGGCAAAGACCACCGGGTCCTCCTGAAGCTCGCCCCGATGTGCCAATAGCCAAATGCGGTTGATCCAGAAAATCATCAGGGGCGCGAGCAACCATAGCCGTTGGAAATGCGGATAGAGCTGCACAATGTCAGGATTATTGTTAATGTAAAGCGTGAAAACAACTACAGACGCATAGGCGCTGGCTGTTCCGAAGCTGCGAAGTTGTTCAAGGTCTTCCAATCGATAGCCGCGGCCGTTCTGCGGAATTCGTTTCTGTCTGCGAAGGTTATCGAGCTCCGCGTATCGTTTGACGATCGCCAGACTCAAGAAGAAGAAAATCGAGAATCCACCAAGCCAAGGAGAGAGCGCGACGTTCGTGACCGACGCGCCCGCTACGATTCTCACCGTATAGAGACCCGCCAGAGTTATCACGTCGATTAAGGCTATTTTCTTAAGCACAAGTGAATAAGCGACCGTGGTAACAAAATAAGAAGCCAACCAAAAAGTGAAAGCAATCGGCAGCTTGGCCGCGATCATAGCGGCCACGGCAACAAGCACACATACCATCACCAGTCCGGTTTGGGGCGAAAGGTTACCAGCCGCAAACGGCCTCTTATGCTTTGCGGGGTGGCTGCGATCTGCTTCCATATCCAGTAAATCATTCAGAATGTACGTTGCCGATGCAGTGAGAGACCAACTTATGAATGCCAAGAAAGTGAGCGTCAATCTGTGTTGGTGGAAGACCAAGTGCGCCAGCAGGAGAGGCAGGAAGATTAGTAGGTTCTTGGGCCACTGCTTTATGCGGGCGGCGTCTATAATCGTCGTTATCCTCGGCGCCCGGTCTTGAAAGACCCGCTGGACGGCGACCTTCTTCCGCTTTAGCCGTAAATCCATCCCCACCGCAGGGTTAGCCAACATCGCGACATTGGCTCGCTCCAGCACCGGAACGTCTTGAAGCGAATTTCCAACGTAATCGAACCCCTGCCGGTGAAAATGCTCCTCCAATGCGGCGCGCTTGGAGTTGTGACGAAGGTTGACCTTCTCGTTGCTGGCGAAAACTCCCGCGAAGATTCCGAGATGATCGGCAATTCTCTTTGCCTGCTCTTCATTACTGGCTGTTGTTAGATAAATATCCCTGCCGGCGGCGTGTTCCCCTCGCAAGTAGTCGAGCAGAGGTCGGTTGTACGGCAAAGTCGCCGGATTCAAACTGACGTGGCGCGCAACCTCTGCCTTAAAAGCCGCCTTGCCCTGCATCAGAAAGAGCGAACAGCGTAATGGACTGACCGGCTCACGACGAAATAGCGCAAAAAGCGCGTCTATCAGCGTGTCGGATTTTACGAGTGTTCCGTCTAGATCGACGCAGAGCGCCGAACGATTGCAGCCGTGCGCTGTACTCTCTGTGAAGAGTTCTTTCGTCTGGCTCATGTTTACACGCAGCTTTCGGCTAGAAGGTGTGGGGCGCAGTTCTGACCGTGAGCTCTTTTCGGGTGCATAAATAGACTGGGTCTCACTTCTGCGGCGGCCTGGTGGCGCTCGTTTCTATATGCAATTCTAGTTCCGGTAAGTGAAACGATCTGTTTGTGTCGGCACTCGCCACGGAATAGCCCATAATCCAGCAGGTGCGCCAGTCAACTGTTTTTCTGAGCGTGGAAGTCCCTCACTACCAATAAGTTCCAGGAGAACTATGGGCTTCCTGCTTGAGGCCTCGCTGGATATACAGGACGCGCAAGGGAGCGGCGGGTGGCATGGGGTAGAAAGTGATTTCACCTTGGGGTAACTTCTTTTCCTTTGTCAGCGAGAGTCTCACGAGGAGCCGACCACGCCCCGACTGATGGCCATCGCGAATCTGAACACAAGTCACTGAAGATAATGATGCTTAGCACATGATGCGCGCTAATGTGAGCCATCCGCTGGAGATGACTTACGGCGCTCTAGTTGCTTGACAGGGATTGGAAGGGTTCTGGGTGCGTGTTCGCTTCGATAGCCATTCTCAACACGTTTTCTCACCGGCAACTGCTGTTCGTGCTGTGCCTGGTGGCCGCTCTCGCTGTGGTTGTGACAAATCGCGAAGCTCGAAAGGCTTTCTGGCAACCTACTCGTCCGCGCGAGGATAAGACCACCTCTGGACCGCCTATCCGCACCTCTCGATTACTGCTCGTCTATGCCTTAGGCGCCTTGATCGTAGGCGGCTCCCTTTTTTCTTGGTTAACCGATACCGAATATTGGCCTTTCTCTCCATATCCCATGTTTTCTTGGCTTTACGCAAGAACAGACTTTCAATTCACGACGCTGCGCCTCTATGGCGTGGATCCAGAGCAGCCAGCTTCTGAATTTCCGCTGGACAGGAACGAGTATTTGGAGCCGTTCGATAATTCGAGGTTGCCCGCCGCTTTAGCTCTCTCAATAGCAGAAAATCGGCTAGCCCCGGCCTTGGAGGATTGTCTGAAACGCTACCAAGCGCTGCGTGTCGCAGGCATTCACCACGGACCGCCCATCGAGAGGCTTCGGCTGTATCGTGTTACCTGGAATTTGAATGGCCAAGCAAGCAATGTCGAGACGCCCAACCATCGGGAACTGCTCGCGGAGTTTCCCAAACCTCAACCGAAGCGTGAGTGACTAGGATGAGAAGCCTCGGTCAGCGTTGGAATCGATTCTGGTTTGAGCCTGCTTCCGCCGATAACCTCGGTCTGTGCCGCATCCTGCTGTACGGTTCCATGCTTGCCTTCTATATTCTGAGCCCGCTTCTTTTCAAATCATGGGGTTGGCACGAGGATTTCACTCTCTGGGGCAATGTTTCTGGGGTCTTTTGGAATCCGGTTTGGCTCTTCCAGGTGCTGCATCTGCCGCAGCTTTCGACCGGACCTTTGATGGTGATGCAGTTGGCCTATCGGCTGGCGTTGCTAATGAGCTGTATGGGGTTGGTGACGCGAGCAAGCACTGCGGCCTCATTCATTCTGGCTGCGTACTTGTTTGGCCTACCGAATAACTTTGGCAAGATTCACCATCTCGACCAACTCTTATTGTGGGCGTTTATGGTAATGGCTTTCTCCCGATGCGGCGATGCTTGGTCCATCGATGCGTTGATTCGCAAGGCCCGTTCCAAACCGTTCACCACCACAACAGAGTCACTACCGAGTGGCGAATACACTTGGCCCATACATCTCATTTGGGTCATTTCTGCCATGGTTTACGTGGAAGCGGGGGCCTCGAAATTGCGGCATTCAGGAATCGAGTGGATCACGACTGCAACGATGCAGAATTACCTGCTGCAAGCCTACTACCACGTCTCCGATTCTGAACCTCTGACATCCTGGGGCCTGTTTTTCGCGCGATCCGATTGGCTGTCGCGTGCCTTGGCCGGCACCTCTCTGCTGTTCGAACTCGGCATAGTCATTGCCCTGTTTAACCGCAGATCACGTTGGATTTTGGTGCCAGGTGTTGTGCTTATGCAGACCGGGATAGCCTTTCTCATGGGGCCGAACTTCTATCAGATGATTATGTGCCAGGCTCTATGGGTGCCTTGGGATCGCTTCGTTGAGACGGCGGCTGCTCGCTTGGGAAAACGGAGAACATACGTAATCGCGTTTGACGGATTCTGTGGCTTGTGTCAACGAACCATCGCTGTGCTCCAAGCGCTGGATATACTCCATCGCTTGGAATTCGTTGATATCACCAAGCACTGGCCGGAGATCCAGCATAAATTCCCAGGGCTCAATAAGGAACTTGCCCACACCGAAATGCACCTTCGAACGCCGCAGGGCCGAATCAAAAGCGGTTTCTATGCTTATCGCTCACTCGCTTGGGCGCTGCCCTTGGGTTGGCTTGTACTTCCCCTTCTTTATTTACCCGGAGTGGCTCCAGCAGGCTCGTACTTCTACCGGGCTATCGGTATTCGACGCCATCGTGATGTATGCGAATTACCTGTTTATCAGCCGCGAGAAAAGTTAGGTTCCGGATAAGGGTCCTAACCGTTGCTGCCATGGAGCCTGAGTCTACGAACCTGGCCGGCCAGGCGAGACTTCACCTACGGGGAGATCTCACATTAACCATGGCGCTTGTGACAAAATCTGTGCTCTCGTTTTCGACCGGTGGCAAAACGTATGCTTAGTGTCTTGATGGCCACTTACAATGGCGCTCGGACCTTACCTACTGTTCTAGAAGCCTATTGCCATCTGGAGCCGCCGAATGATCAGTGGCATCTAATCGTCATCGATAATGGCAGTACCGACAACACCAAGGAGCTAATCAGAGCGTTTGCGCAGAAGCTTCCGCTCACTTACGTCTTTGAACCTAAGCCAGGGAAGAATGCTGCCCTCAACACAGGATTAAGTCATATCCAGGGTGACTTGATTGCGTTTACTGACGACGACGCCGTGCCCTATCCTGATTGGCTGCTGCAACTTCGCAGCACCGCCGATGCTCAGCCGTCATTTGCCATTTTTGGAGGAGTTGTCTTGCCGAGATGGGAAACGACGCCCCAAGCTTGGATCTTAGACTGTGTTCCTTTGAGTGTCGCCTACGCTCTTACCGACCCAGCTTGGCCAGAAGGCCCGATCGCGCCCACGTTAATCTTTGAGCCCAACTCTGCTTATCGGAGGCGAATCTTTGACGCCGGCTACAGATTTGATCCTGCCATTGGACCTTCAGGTTCAAATTATCCAATGGGAAGTGGCAGTGAGTTTCACGTTCGGCTAAGGAATGCTGGTTTTGGTGCCTGGCATTGTAAGCATGCAGTGGTTGAGCACATGGTTCGCGAATATCAGATGAACCGGGACTGGATACTGGGTCGAGCATTTCGTTACGGGCGTGGCCAATACCGTCAAGAGCTGAGGGAGAAATTCAAGGCGGTTCGACCGGTTTGCGGAGTACCCGGAGTGCTTCTGCGTGAGCTCGGAATCCAAGCGCTCCGCGTTGCCAAAAGCACCCTGCGAGGGGATAACAAGGACCGATTCAACGAAAGATGGAATTTGAATTTCCTTGCTGGACAGGCTTATGAAGCAAGACGGATCCACCGTTTGCGCAAATCTGCAAAGTCCAACGTCATGCGACAAAGTTCTGAAGGAGCAAACCAGAGATAAAGATGGAAAGGCTAAAATTAGCAATTATCGGATGTGGGGCTGTGACCGAATTCTCCTATCTTCCGGCAATAGCTCGCTCGGAGAATATCGAATTGGTTTCGCTCGTGGACAAATCTCTCGCTCGAGCTCACCACCTCATGGGGCAATGCCGTGGCGAAGTCAGCGTGTTCGATGATTACCGGCAGTCATTCGGCAAGGTGGAGGCTGCGATTGTTGCTCTCCCCAATTCACTGCATGCTCCGGTGACGACTGATTTACTTTCAAATGGCTTGCATGTGCTGGTAGAGAAGCCGATGGCCCTAAACGGTCGCGACTGCGATGCCATGGCCGCCGCTGCAGCTAGCAATGGCCGAGTGTTGGCGGTGGGAATGGCTCGCCGTTTTTGCGACTCCTCAAAATTTGTGAAGCAGGCGCTTCAAAGGCAGTTGCTCGGCACGATCAAGTCCTTTGAGATGCGAGAGGGCAAAATCTTCGATTGGCAAGTCGCCTCTGACGCCACCTTCCGAAAGGAGATGGCGGGAGGAGGTGTCCTCATGGACATTGGGGTGCACGCTCTCGATCTTTTACTGTGGTGGTTTGGCGACGGTGAGGTGTTGAGTTATCACGACGATTCGGAGAACGGTTTGGAAGCTAACTGCGAGCTCCGAATGCGTTTTCAAAACGGTGTTAGCGGAAGCGTTGAGTTGAGCCGGACCAGAAACTTGAGAAACAGTTGTGTGATTCGAGGCGAAAGCGGGACTCTTACGGTCGAGGCCGGCTTTGGCTCGAAGGTCCAGATTGAACTACTAGGAGCACAAGATTCTTTCACGGGTCATGTGCTTCCCCCGGATGGCAAAGTGCAACCTGTAGAGAGAGCCTTTCGTGAGCAACTCGACGACTTTGCCAAAGCCGTCCGAACGGACTCCCTACCTTTCATCCCGGCTGGTGAAGGAAGCCGAGCGTTGAAGGTCATTGAACGTTGTTATGCTCACCGCCAGCCTCTCCCGGATAGGCGTTTCAACAAAGAGGGTTGGCAATTGTCTCCGAGGCAGCGGATCGACTTAGCTGGCAAACGGGTGCTCGTCACTGGCGGGACGGGTTTCATTGGGGGCTGTTTAGTTGAAAGGCTAGCGAAGGATTGTGGATCACAAGTGCGTGTGTTGGTACGGAATTACTCTCATGCAGGCGGCATTGCCCGTTTCCCCGTAGAGATGGTTCAGGGCGACATTACCAATCCAGCAGACGTGGCGCGTGCAGCGGAAGGCTGCGAAATCGTGTTTCACTGTGCCTATGGTCCTTTTGGTACTGAAGAGCAGCAAAGACGAGCCAACGTAGAGGGAACTCGGAACGTTTTAGAGGCGGCAGCTAGCCAGAAAGTTGAGCGGGTCGTGCACCTCAGCACAGTGATGGTGTACGGAGTTCCGAAAGCAGGTGCTTTTGATGAAGCTGCTCCCCGGCAGCGCATGGGCTTTGTCTACGCGGATAGCAAGCTCGCCGCCGAAGAATTAGCCTTTGAATATTACCGTACGCGCGGCGTTCCCGTTTGCGTGATCCAGCCGACCACGGTATACGGCCCCAATTCAACCTGGCATACAGTGGCAATATTGCAAAACCTAAAATCGAGCCGGCTTATTTTGGTCGACGGCGGCGAGGGTTTATGCAATCCAGTCTATGTCGAGGATGTTGTCACTGCACTGCTTCTCGGAGCGACACAGAGGTCTGCTATAGGAGAGGCATTTCTAATTTCTGGCGAGCAGGCCACCAGCTGGCGGAGTTTTTACGAGGAATACCAGAAGATGTTGGGCGAGAGTTCGTCGATGGTAAGCATGTCAGCCGAGCAGGCGATCCGCTTCTATCACCAGCAGAGCCGCGGGAGGGGACTTCTGGGGGAAGCTATTTCAATCCTCCGCAGCGATTACCGGATCCGTGAAAGTATTCTGACCACGCCTGAAATTCGGTTCGTTCGCCGAGCCGCGCGACTGCTGCTTCCCACCTTTGTATGGGAGGCAATAAAGCGACGCTTCATGGGCGGCAAAGAGAGTCCCAGCCAACCTCAATCTGAGTGCGCCTCCGACAATAAGCCTATTTTGGCCGTGGACCCGCCGATGGTGCATTTCTACGCGGCCAAGGGGCGGGTGAGGATAGAAAAAGCCAAGAAGCTGCTGGGGTATGCTCCGGAATTCGATTTACAGGCAGGGATGAAGCGAACCGAGCAATGGGCTCGTTGGGCAAACCTGATTGAATGCCCAGAGAGATCGCCGTCCGAAACGCCGGACTGCGAAGATGCAGTGATCCCTCAATCCATATAGATTCAGCCAATGCTTACCGTTACCATCGCAACGCATAATGGCGCAGAGACATTGGCTGAGACACTAAACGCCTTTTGTAGGCTTGCTTCGCCCGTTGGTGGGTGGAAATTAGTCTTGGTAGACAACGGCAGTACTGATCGGACCAAGGACATAATTGATTCCTTCACAGGGCGTTTGCCACTTACATACATTTTCGAGCCGGTCTTAGGCAAGAGCTCGGCGCTCAACACAGGCTTGTTCAGTGCCGCTGGCGACCTAGTAGTATTTACTGACGACGATGTATTGCCATCTCCCGATTGGCTGATACAAATGCGCCTTGCTGCCGACTCCCAACCCTCATTTGTGCTTTTTGGAGGGTCAATCGTTCCGCATTGGGAGGTCCCGCCCGAAGAATGGATTTTGAAATGGCAGAGCGGCGTCTTAGCAATTACCGATCCGGCTTGGGAAGAGGGGCCCGTTTCTCCGACCCGACTCTTTGGACCCAATATGGCAGTTCGTTCCCAGGTGATTGAGGCCGGCTATCGGTTCGACCCCTCAGCGGGCCCCGTAGGTCGTCTTTATCGTATGGGAGAAGATACAGACTTTGTGCAAAGGCTTGGTCTAGCGGGCTTCCGAGCCTGGCACTGCAAACGTGCGGTGGTTGCTCATGTGATCCGACGAAGACAAATGAAAAAGGAGTGGGTACTCCGCAGGGCTTTTCCTTTGGGTCGCGCAGATTACCGCCGAGAACTTATTGATTCGCCAACTTCGCCCGCGCTCCTGCTGGGCATGCCTCGTTACATGGTCCGTGAGATCCTCGAGCAGATCATTCGTCTAGGACGTGCGAAAATCAGCCAGGATGCTGATCGGGTTTTCAGCGAACGCTGGCAATTACACTACTTGGTTGGCCGGATGATCGAGGGTCGGCGTCTGCACAAAGGAGCGCCCGCGCCCCGCCCTCGCGTGCCCATAAGCGGCATTACAAATCGAGAGAATTTGTTGTAGACACGGCGCTTATTGCGGCCGTCCGTCCAGCATCTGCCAACGATGTTTGAGAACGACCATTCCATTCCAGGGCACTCTGCCGGTTCCATAGAAGTCTGACTCCAGGATCGTGAGCCGCATGGCATCCTCGATCGTATCCTGCTCGGAGCTGTGAAGGTCGAGGGCGAGTTTGATTTTGTATTCTCCTGGCACGAGCGTGAGGCTGGGAATTTCACACACGAACAGTTGTTCGCCTTTCCGCGCTACCCAGTTGTTCTGCGGTTCGAAAACGCTGTGGGCAGTAAAAATCCTCTGCCCAAGCAGGGTATCGAATGCGATGCACGCCTGAACATTTGAAGCAGGTTCCTCAAGTTCGAAGTAAAGGTGCGCAGTTAGCGGTCCGCCCATTCGCAATTGGCCCTTCAGAGGGTTCCCTTGGGTAAACAGCTCTAACCGCTTCAGCAAGGGCTTTGACTTTTTGCTGCGGCTGGTCGCCGCGGTCAGATCAATGACATGCGAGAACTGCCGGTTTGTGCTCGCGCCATAGGCCTGCAGATAATGGTCGATCGCTTGACCGGTGTCCCCAGCGAAAGTCACCTTACCTTGGTCGATGACTACACCTTTATGGCAAAGATTCTCAATGGCAGCCATATTGTGAGAAATCAGTATGACGGTGCGACCGCCCTTACTGACCTCGTTCATTTTGCCCAAACATTTCCGTTGAAAGGCCGCATCGCCAACCGCCAAAACCTCGTCGACAAGGAGAATCTCAGGTTCTAAATGGGCCGCAACGGCGAAGGCCAATCGCACGTACATGCCGCTCGAATAGTGTTTTACGGGGGTGTCAATAAACTTATCGATTTCCGCAAATGCGACGATTTCATCAAACTTGCGCTTGATCTCTGCTTTGCGCATCCCCAAGATCGCGCCATTCAAGAACAGATTTTCCCGGCCGGTAAGCTCGGGGTGAAAGCCCGTCCCCACTTCCAAAAGCGACCCTACTCTTCCATTGATCTGGCCGTAACCCTCGCTAGGATCGGTGATTCGGCACATGATCTTCATCAAAGTGCTCTTCCCAGCTCCGTTACGCCCAATGACCCCGACAATTTCACCGTGTTTTACATCGAAAGACACATCCCTTAGCGCCCAAAACGACTGATCTGAACTGTGGTTAGCCTTGCCTACGAGCAGCCGCCCGGCCCGATGAAGGGGCCCTACTATGGCCCTGCTTAAGACATTTCTGACTCCCCCACGATCCTCTTGGCGTCTGCCAATGTGGTACTGCTTGCTGATGCCTCGGAGCCGGATGGCGAGTTCGGACATGGCCTATTCTAGAGGACGTCCGCGAAACTCTTCTCAAGCCGCCGGAAACAGTACGCTCCGCTCACCAGCATCGCGACAGCAGCAGCGGCAGAGACGGCCAGCATCGGCCCGCGCGTTGAGTTTGCACCAGCCAGAGCCCAGCGGAACCCCTCAACGACACCAACCATCGGATTTATCCCGTACAGGGTACGCCATTTTGGAGAGAGCAAGCTGCTTGGGTAAGCGATGGGCGTAGCGTATAGCCAGATTTGAACCAGGAAAGGAAGTGTGTGCTCCACGTCACGAATGCTAACGTTCAAGGCGGACAGCCAGAACGAGGCGCCGAGGGATGTGATCATGGCCAGCAGCAAGAGAGGCAAAACCCAAGCGATTCGGATTGTAGGATGAATACCGTAATAGAGCGCCATTCCGAGCAACAGCACAAACCCGAGGCCAAAGTCAATAAGTGCCGAGAGCACTTTGGAAATCGGAATCGCTAGTCGCGGGAAATAGACCTTTTTTATCAGGCTCGAATTGCTGACCAAACTGTTCGATGCTTGGCTGAGACTATTGGCGAAATACATCCATGGAATCAATGCCGTGAAACTGAACAAGGGATATGGAATCCCATCCGACGGAACTTTGGCAAGGTGTCCAAAGAAGAAGCTAAAGAGCAGCATCGTGAATAACGGCTGAATGAGAGCCCATCCTGTACCGAGCACGGTCTGCTTGTACCGGACTTTGATGTCACGCCAAACCAGGAAGTAGATGAGCTCTCGGTGGTCCCAGATCTCTCGAAGGTTCAAGGGGGGCCAGGCTCTAGCAGGTTCAATGTCAAACGATGGTACAGCACCCGGTGAGGCGGCTCTGGAGAGCAGCACCGTTGTCGGCCTTTCCGCCACGCTTTCAACCTGCATAAACCTGTCACTCTCCTTGATCCACCTGAGCAGAGGGCCAATTTCCGCCTGCCCGGTCCAATCCGAAGTTAGATTGAGGACCAATGCACGCTGGTACCGGTAGGTACGTATTGGCCTTATGCGACATCACTTGCACCCCTTTAGCCAAACCGCAAACTCTTTCAAGGCTGCCACGGCGGCTCGCTAGGTTATCTCTCTGGGTTCATGGGACTTGCAGCCTGGCTCCCAGGCCATTCTATTTAGAGATTTCGGTCCGATGCTTTCGAGGGTAGGAACTTTCCCTTTGACGCCAATTTTCTTCCACAGTCGTCCGATCCATGTTGCATGGCTAAATCCGGCGCTCGAGCTCAAGGTTGGCGGCTCTAAGGCTCATTTACGTCTGCCGAGGAAGGTGACTCTACGGTATGAAAGATCATGACAGCGCCATCACCAACATTCCAGGATGGATAGCGTTCCAGGCCCAAGCATCTGGGGCTCTCGTGAGTTAGTTTGGATGTCGACAGAGCCACCCACTCTGGCGCAACTGGATTTGGCCTCTCACAATCCCAAACATGGGCACCCGGAATGTAGACACGTGGGTCGATGGTCGAGGCGTTATCAATATACGGAGCGGAGACGTCATGCTCGCGAAAAAAAAGGGCCACTTCGTCCATGGATTGTCCCCAATTTAGATTGGAATTTTGGGCGATCTCTTGCTTCGGTAAACCCAGCCGGAAAAAATTGAAATAAGAGAGGTAGTGGGGATAGCTGAGAAGGGCCGTGACCAGACAGGAAATGGCAAGCACAGCCGTCGTGGTAAAGGCGAAAAATCGCGCTCTTGTTGGGAATAGCGACCGGATCAGCGGGATGACTAGACTCGAAAGAAGAACGCAAAATGTAATCGGAACGGAAAAATGCCGCACTCCGACATTAAGTTTGGAGTGCATAGTAATCGCGGCGAACACGATCAGACCTGCTGTGATGGACCGCAGATGGAATTGTTTTGACTTGGGCACCATCGAGACTGTGGCACTCCTCAGACGCAAAAAACTGATCGCCGCCAGGGCCGTCATCATGGTCAAAAGCAAAATCATTCCCGGGGCTAGTTTGAAAAATGAGATAACCGGAAAATAGAACCAAACACCCTGTTGACGCAAATGTCCCAGAAAATAGACAGTCCTGCGCTCGTGGCCGAAGACATAAGCCAGACCTCCCGCATACAATGACGGAGCAAGTAAAACGGATTCGAGCGCTGGATGATACATCATCCTTCTGACGAGGACGTCGATCGGCAAAAGAGGCAGTCCGTCTTTTGCCATTGAATTGAACTCGTTTTCTAGGATCAGCCGAGGGTTACTGCGATAGAAGGCTGCAAAGTAGAACAAGTAGACAGCCATACCGGCAGCGAACATAGCCAGAAGGGCTACTCGTTCGCGGCGGAGAGGCTTCTCCAATGGTGCTGCCCCGCCGTAGCTCGTGGTACGCCATTCGACAAAGCGGAACCAAGCCCAGGCCAGAAATATCGCGGGGAGTAAAAAGAGTCCAGAAAACTTGGTCACAAGTGCACCGGCAAGACTTGCTGCAAATAACAAGGCGTTGCGCTTGGTCGATTTTTGCCACAAAGACGCGAAGAACCACATGGTGCAAACCGAGAACAGCGCGATCGGCACGTCCATGTGAACCAGCGAACCATAAGAGATGAAGAAGGGCGAGCTCACGAACAGCGTCAGTGCGACTGCGGCGCCCCACGGTCCTCCAAGTTCCCGTCCCATACTGTGTAGGGTTAGTCCCAACAGCAGAGCCAGTCCGATCATAGGAAGACGGGCTGCGAAAAGGATCGTGCTGTGCTTAGGATTCCAAGTTTCGAAGAATTTCTGCCCAAACAGATATTCAGGTTCATACGCTCCCGGATCCGTGTTCCACGCGGTATCGTTGTAGTCAAGCTTAGCGTGCAGCAGAAACGCCGGAACAGCGGCAATCAGCTTGACCAGTGGAGGTTCCTCGATATCCATTCGGCCATCGTGACGCTGTAGGTAGCTCAGTCCCGCCGGGACGAAAAGCATTTCATTGTTTGTAACAGATTCAGTTCGGATCGATCCAATGCATAGCAACACAAAAAAGATCGAAGCACAGCAGAGGAAGACCTTCTCGATACGCGACCAGGGCATTGAACGACCCGACCGAGCTGACCACGTCAGCTGCATGTTTTCAAACGCCCCATCTGCGCGGCGCTCGGACCCACATATGCTTTAGGCAATTGACCTCTAACATGACCAACCCGTGCAAAGCGTGAACTTTACGCCTGTTTCTGCAGCTGAAACAAGCATCCCGCGGGCCAACCCATCGAACTGCCCGCAAAACGATAGCGGCCCTAACTGAGCCCGCTGGTAATTGGAGATCACACGGGTGTTAGCCAATTTTGGAGGAGGTCCATCCCTGGCGTGACGACTTGGCCATCTCAAAGGAAAATAGGTGCCAATGAGGAAAATAGTTGCGCAAAAATTCTAGTAGCTTTCCAAATCGCGGGACTTCTAGCGGAGAAACTCACGCAATACCGTAAATCATGTGAGGAATCTCCAGATCTGTGTGATGAAAGGGAATTGCTTGCTGTTCCAGAACCGTCCCCAAAAGGATGATAATCCAGCGGTGTTCAAATCAACCGAAGGCCTCCGAAGAGATCAAGTTCTGTTTGCGCTGATCGTAGCAGGTTTTATGAGCTACAGCGCGCTTTTTATCTATCGAACCAGCTTTGTCGTCGACGGCCAGCGATATTTCTCACTCTTTGATGATGCCATGATCTCCATGCGTTACGCGAGGAATCTCGCCCATGGATATGGCCTGGTCTGGAATCCAGGCGGTGTACGAGTGGAAGGGTACACGAACCCCTTGTGGGTTCTGTATATGGCGTTGATTCATCTATTGCCGATTTCCGAGAGCAAGACCAGCCTGCTCGTCCAGATCACCGCGGCGATTTGCCTTACTGCCAATCTGTTTTTTGTGCGCACGATTGCATTGGCGGTAACGGACAGGTCTCAGCCGGTGGCTTTAGCAGCTGTGGTATTAACCTCCGCTTATCTCCCCATCAACAATTGGAGCCTCCAAGGCATGGAGGTCTCGGTTTTAGTCTTGGTCATGAGCGTTTGCCTGTGGCTGGCTTTGAAGTGTTTGGCAGATGGCAGATTTCGTCCCTCGTTCTACATTTTGCTGGGCATTAGCACGCTCGTACGCCCCGATATGGCTGTGCCGTTCGGAGGGTTCCTTTTATTCCTTGTGCTTTTCGATCCGCCGAATCGGCGCCGTCACCTCATCTGGGGGACCTCAATCCTTCTGGGTTTTTGGGCCGCCCAAACGCTCTTCAGATGGTGGTATTTTGGCGATACCCTTCCCAACACCTACTATTTGAAACTGACTGGGTACCCATCCGCGCTGAGGATCTTTCACGGGGCGGTTGTACTGGCTCAGTTCGCGTGGAACGCGAACTTACTGCTATTTATTTTGCCTTTTATGCTCTTGCTTCGCAGGGACCGGCGCATTTTGTTGCTGTTGTGGGCGCTCATCCTACAGATGGTTTATAGCGTGTACGTGGGAGGGGACGCATGGGAATACTGGGGTGGCAGCAACCGTTATATTTGCATCGCCATGTCAGGTTTTTTCGTACTTTTAGCTTACGCTCTCTTCGAAGCCAGTCAGCTCATCGTTGGCACAATTATGGGACAGCTTCGAACAGGACATGTTGCAACAAAAGCCCAGTGGAGGCTCGGGATATTTTCCCTATTGATCGCCTTCAGCTTGGTCAGCGTAAATAGCATTTATGGGCTGGATGCCCTGGCAGAAGCGTCCCTTATCACGCCGCCACTCCATTCGGGCCCGGGCGGAGAAAACCAGGGCGAGGTGGAGGAATCGCTGATGCTTCGCAAGATTACAACGTCGAATGCAACGTTGGCCGTTGTCCGAGCAGGAACTATTCCCTATTTCTCCGACCGTCCCAGCGTCGATCTATTGGGGAAGAATGACCGCCACATCGCGCACGAACCGATGAGGAGGTCACTTTTCGGATGGCATCGGTTCATCGAATTCAGGCCAGGCCACATGAAATATGATTATGGTTACTCGATTGGGCAGCAGGAGCCCGATGTGGTTGTTCAATTGTGGGACCATGCCGAGGAAGCACAGCCGTATCTACAGAAGCACTATAACGGGATCAAATTGCAGGGCCAGTGTGTGTACTTCCGCGATAATTCTGCCAACGTTTTGTGGGGGAAAATAACTAGCCGGAGCTCATGCGGTCCTTAAGTCGGCCTAAACATGTAAGAGCCAAAGTTGTTGGCTCCGGGCTTGCGCGCCTGTACCTCGCATGAACCGATCTCGACCCGGCTAAGGCTAGAATGAGAACAACTTCGGCACTATTGCTTGCGAATCACCACCGGTTGCATTTCGTAGATCATTCGAGCAAAATTCCGCTCGTATCGAGGTTCGAAGAAATCTCACTCCAAGTCGGACCTAAACCACTTCCTTCAAAATCGTTATCTGCTGAGGTCTGTTATCTTGCTAAAGGCCCGAGTAGGGTATTCACAGAGCTGTGCCGCTACTCTTCTGCTAAGTGGAAAATATTTAGCATTCATGGCACCTCGCATTCCCTCGGTCGAGCTTAGTTGGTTCAGAACTCCGTGATTATCAGCCCTGTCGCTGGAAGGGCGGTTGCTTGAATGTACGACGAGAAGACGAGATGATTAGTGTGCTTATCTGTACGCGCAACCGCGCTGATAGTCTGCGGAAGACTCTCGATTCCCTGCTCCACGCCGGCAACCTTAAATTGCCGAATTGGGAAGTGCTCGTCGTAGAGAATGGTTCTACCGACCGCACGATCGCAGTCTGCCAGGAGCTTCGACAGCGTTTTCCGCATCATTTCCGCTTCTTAACAGAGGACAGAATTGGCAAGTGCTACGCTTTGAATACGGCCGTCGCAGCAGCCAAGGGCGACGTATTGGCGTTTATCGACGATGATGTGATCTGTTCCCCCGACTATATCGAAGGTATCCGCAACGTGTTTATCTCCTATCCGGTAGATGCGGCGCAAGGCCGCGTGCTGTTGGATTGTGAAGCCGGCTGGCCCGAATGGTTGGAAGGAAATCCTGCTCTGATGGCAAATATTCGGGATTGCGGCGATAGAGCGAGCGAGTTGCAGGGAACCCTGAGCGGCACAAATATGGCCGTGCGCTCAGAGGTATTTCAAAGGGTCGGAGGGTTCGCACCTGAATTGGGCCCCGGCCCTGGTACGGTCGGCATGTGGGAGGATACTGAGATTTCCCTGCGTATGCGCCAGGCCGGCTGCCGGATGATTTATGCTCCTCAAATCCTGGTCCGTCATCGATGGCCCCGGGGTCGCCTTACGAAATCCCTTATCCGTAAACGTTTTTTTGGTCAAGGCCGGGCACAGGCTTACTATGACCCTCTTCCAGTTTCCCTTTTGCGGTTCGGCCTGTACGTAGCGAAGGAAACAGTTCATCAGGAGTTCGCTGCACTATGGCATTTGTACAAGGGCCGTCCGGCTCGTGCCCTAGAGTGCCAGTGCGAGATGTATTCTCACGCCGGGTTCCTATGGCAGCACGGGCTATTTAGGTGTGGTACGCCTCGGAAACTCACGGAGGTCCCGATCGGCTCGAGCGGATTCTGCGTTCAAGCTCTCGAAAGGCCTCCAAGGGAGTGAAGGGGCAGTTGCTATCGTTCTGAATACCAATCCCAGGTCTTGCGCAGACCAGCTTCGAAAGTGACTTGGGGTTCATATCCTAAAGTCTGCTGTGCTAATGAAATGTCCGCCTGGGAATCGCGGATATCCCCCTCGCGTGGCGGCCCGTATTTCGGTTCGGCGGGCCTGTGAGCAAATCCCGCAAGCAGTTGCAAAGTGTAGTTGAGCGTGTAGCGCCCTCCTGTTCCGAGATTGAATGACCGACCGGCAATGCCAGGCGCTTCACAAGCCTGCAAGTTCGCGGTGACCACGTTCTCCACGTATGTGAAATCGCGCGACTGCTCCCCGTCGCCGAACACATTTGGTTGGCCACCGTCTCGCATGGCGCTTATGAAAAGCGAGAGCACCCCGGAATACGGCGAGCTGGGATCCTGCCGCGGACCGAACACGTTGAAATAACGCAAAGCCACGAAATCCAGCCCGTAGGTGCGGTGAAACACGCAGCCGTACAGTTCGCCCACCAGCTTCGTAACGCCGTAAGGAGAGATCGGCGCGGGCGGCATGCCCTCGTGTTTCGGTAGTGTTGGAGTATCTCCGTAGATCGAAGAAGAGCTGGCGAACACCACGCGGCGCACACTGGCATCCCGCGCCGCCACCAGAACGTTCAGCGTGCCGTCCACGTTGATTTGATTCGTTTCCAGAGGCTGCTTCACCGAACGCGGCACCGACGTGCGCGCCGCCAGGTGCAGCACGTAATCGACGCCACGGCATGCCTTTTCCACTGTCTCCTGATCCGTGATGCTTCCCTGGATAAAGGTTATCTGCTTCCGGGCGTCCGCCAGGTTTGCCTCTTTGCCGGCGGAGAGGTCGTCAAGGACGATGACGTCATGCCCACGGCGCACCAATTCATCCACAGTATTCGAACCGATGAAGCCCGCCCCCCCGGTGACCAGATAGCGCATTAAATTCCTCCCTCTGTCTGAGTTACCCTCGACTCGACCTTCAAGGAAGCCGCTTGACGATACTCGGGCCGACTATCTTGGTCAGGGATACAGGAAATCGCTGCCAGAGCGAAATGGCCCGTCGATAGCGAGGGTTTTCCCTGTTCACCTCGGGGAGGGGAGCACCATCAGGCACCCAATAGGCCCAGTAAAGCGGAACGTCTTCGGTACCCCACTGCTTCTTGAAGCGGTAGGTTCCTGAACCAACCGAAGATCGACCAAAATCGAAAAAACGGTAACCTTGTTGACCCGCGAAGCAGAGAATTTTCCAGTACAGGAACATGTTCGGTCTCAATGACGAATATTTGTAGAGCGAAGAGCTCCATACGGCCTCGAGGGTGCCCCTGTAACCCAAAAGAAACGAGGCCGCGATCGGTCGCCCTTGGTAGCGAACGACACAAATGTGCGTGTCGTCGGGAAAGCTCTTCAAGATTTCTGAAAAGAATCGGCGGCCGTATACCGGTGTGCCAAGATCTCTCATATTGACTGCAAACACATCGTAAAACTCATCGAGCAGCGCCTCGCATGCGAATTCCGCCACTAATCCCGAGCTCGTGCCCTTGCGAATGTCGGTTCGTACTTTGTGCGGCAGCGTAGCCCACATCTGTTCCTCAGAAACGGTCACTGGGCGCACCATTGCGACCTTATGAGTTTTCACAGGGATATCTAAATGAGGTTCAGTGCGGTAACGCAGCTCAACATAATCGACTCCCACTTCTTTGGCGATCTCCACGGCTCGCGTTAGCAACTGCTCTTTGGCATCAACACTGTCTGCAACTATTCCACCAGCATTCAAAAACGGCAACGAGGTCAGAAAACTTCCGAACATCCAACTTTTTTGCCACGCGAGAGGCAGAATGCCACGAAAGCGCTGGGGTTCAGCGGCATCCTCTGCAACAAGATAAAAGGTGCGCCAATGGAAGCTGTTTTCGATGACATTCTTCCAAGCCCAGCGGTGGTAAATGGTGCTTTCGGGCTGCTCATTGACAAATTGATCCCATAGCTGTCCTTCAGTCTCGATTGTTGCTAAGCGAATCTTCACTTCATCCTCACGCTGGATACTTTGGTTCTTGGCTCGGCTCTCGTCCATGCTACTCATCATGGCTAGCAGCAGTGCTGCCGGCCTGTGAGCTGAAAGCCTCGGTCGCTTTTTCGTCGAACAAGCTGCCCCATTGTTGGAAAGCGGTTTTGGCTCGGACTGCGAGTTGTGTGCGCAACGTGCGAGCTTTCAGCACGTTTATGATGTGGCGCACTGAGGCTGGGTCATCGAATTCGCTCAGCGGAAGAGCGAGCCGAGAGTCGTCCCAGAATTTAGTTAATCCCTGTGCCTTTTGTTTATAGTAATTACCCTCATAGAAGCACACTGCCGGCACTCCCTGGCTTAAAGCAAAAGTACAAAAATGGTATGAGATCCCAATTGCACCGAATGCCTTGCCGAGCACGCCTTTAACCAAAGAAGGTGTCAGACCAGCAGGTACGACTCTATAGTTCTCTGGGCAGATGAACTCGGACAGTTGTTGAAGAGAAGCGCAATCAGCTACGTCGATCGGAATGGCAAGCGCCGGCATGCCGAAGAAACGGGAGACTCCGCGAATGACATCTCCAATACTTTTAAGTCGTTGTCGATTCTGGATTGCATAGGATTCGATCCGGACGTTCAGCGCGATGAATTCGTTTGGACAGACGCCACAGGTATGAAGCAGTTGAGAGACGCACTCATCGTTCGCAGGAGAAAGACCGAACGAATCATCTCCCATAAGCGCAAATGAAACGGGGCCTCGAACTCGTTTTTGACAAAACTCCAAAGAGGCTGGTTCGCGCAATCCTATAAAATATGTCCTACGCAATGCCTTAACGACAGCAGCTCGAAACACAGTCCGCCTAAAAGGGCCAAGTTGCTGACCGGTCAGAATAATCGGTTTGCTGTGTTCGGCGAAGCCATGTATCAAACAGCATTTGCGCAATACTTCCGCGGCAAAAGTGTCCGTGAGGTTGCCTCCGCCGGCAATGAGCAGCCCGTCGAATTGCCCACAGAAATCCGTCAATCTGCTCACGACAGGGTTCTTAGCCGATTCACCAGAAAGCACGAGTGAGCCCGCAGACAAACCCATTCCTAGAGAACTGAGGGTAAGTTGTGATCTCACGTTCTGCCAGCCTTCGCTGTATCGCCAAAGCAATGGCAGGCGGTTTATGTCCGGCCCAATAGGGATGACGCCATAGGAATCCTGGTGATGGATACCCGCGGCACGTGCAAGGGAAGTCTCGACGTTCGGCCGTTTGACAACATGGATCTCCGCGCGGGGCAGGAGTTTCTGAAGCCTGAGAACAGCACCCTCCACCATGGCAGCATCGCCAACATTGCCATAATCACCGTGATCGACAAGAATCCGCATAAAAGATAATCAGTGGATGCTACATTTGCCGAGAATTCGGCGTGCGATTCCCTGTATGCCGTGATGTCTCCGACCGCTCAAACAGCAGCGCAGCGCTTGAACCAGCTGCGAATCATTACCGGAGAACTCCGCAGCGTCCAATGCTGCTTGCAAATGCGCGCGATGTATCTCTTTCACTTCGCGATTTGCCAACGCGCGCAGATCAAGAGGGCTCTCGAAAGTAGGGCATTTTGCCAAGATGCCCACCGCACGGAGTATTGCCATGGTGCGCACACACTTCTCGCAACGACCGCAGTTGTAAGCCCCACCTGGATTCTCCCAGCAAACTCGAAGGTAGTTCACCGCGGTTTCGTTCGACGCGATGTATGCCGCTTTCTCGGCTCGCGTGGCTTCGCATCCGTCGTGCACGATTTCCATAGTCTCTGTGCTCCACAGAGGATCAACTAGCGGATGAGAACCCCACGGAAACAGGTCCGCATAGGAGCAGGATGCTGCGATGTAGATTCTCGAGAACTCCGGAGCTAGCAACAGACCCACACTGGCCAAGGCGGCGCCGTGCAGAAAATTCCAGCTCACATACTCATCCGAGAATTCGCGTAGATTGGTTTCGACTTCGAGGACCCGTTTTCTAAATTTAGCAGCAACGGCGCGGATGGAATCGGAAACCCTCGAACGCAAGAGACTGTTATGCAGTGGGATATCGAATCCGTGTACGAAAATCAGATCAGTAATCTCATGTTCGTGTTTTAGGACCGTATAAAACGAATCGATGCCTGCGGAAAAGAAACAGCCCACGCGGCGCCCGGTGTGCCCTGGTGTGTTCTTCCTTGCCTCCGCCTCAACTTCAATGCACTTGAGACGGGTGTCCCATCGGTGGAAGATTTGCTGGATAGTAGAGGTGTTGGTTAGGATTCGAGCCGATACGGGGCCTTCAATTCGCAGGTTGTCTCCTTCTCTCATTGCGGGCAACAGACTTGCCGCCAGAAATGCATCGCTGTTGTTCGCGGTCTGGCAATTCGGTAGGCGAAGATAAACGTCCTTGCGTTTAGTCCCGATCTGGATAGACGCAGAAATGGCCACTCCACTATCGGTTTCTTGGCATTTAGGGACGCTCACAGTGACGATGGGCATTTTCCTTATCCTCTGTTTCAGAGGTGATCCTTGTTCCATAGCAACAAACCAGTCAGTAGCTTCAAACTAGAGGCATCGATAATAGGGTCGTTCAAATGAACGGGAACTTGGGGAGCCGGCAACACTTCATTGAATGTGTCCTCGTCGAGAAGATCGAAAATGCGTGCACGGTATGGTTCGGCGGCTCTCCTAATGGAGATCCAACCGCCAGAGTCGAAATCAAAAGTGCGATAGTAGCGCAGACGGTCACGCGGCATGACCCTACCGGAAGGCCAGATGTGCTGAGAAAGGTATGCTGCGAGCAGGCTCCGGAGTCGAGGCTCGATAGGCGTCATGTCCGAGGAGTTGCGGTCGAGTGGAAGCGACGCCAACTTTGGGAAGCGTCTGCGGAGCAATTCGACTTCAGCCGTTCGTTCCCCTAAGGTCGCCAGGGGCATACCACTCGTCACCCCCAACAACTCTCGGTCCAATGCAGGCAATATCGGCCAAGAGCCGAAGGAGGCATGCCATGCCATGCTCGCGGTATGAAAGCGCTCTCGATGCTGAAAAACGAAGAGCCATGATTTCTGAAAATCGAGATGCGAGGAACCGTCGTAAGCAGCTCGCATACGATCGATGCTTTCGGCAATCAAATCGCCAAAACTGCGAGGGCGAAGTAATCTCTTGAGCAGGTCAACTCGGATGCCCCATCGGTTCCAATAGCTGAACAATTCCTCAAAGGTAATTGCCCAATGACGAGGATCCCTAGAATCTCCACCATGGACAGCTGACCCCAGAACGTAAATCGGTATGCCCAAGACCAAATCCAAAGAACAACCGGAAACAAGAAAACGTGGCAGGGCGTTCAAATACGGATAAAGTCCCCACGACGTTGTGTTACTGAAACCGGTGGAAAGCTGTTCCCAATCCGCGCTCAAGCTAGCGTATTGAGGATAGGCAGCGGGGGAAATCTCACCCCTATGGTGTTTGAGGCGGAGAGTGCGGGCTACCGGAACTGCGCACTTCATTTCGATGTCGGTGTGTAAGCCTAATGTGAATGCGTCTATCTCACTCCCCTGCTGTTGCAAATATCCAGCAAGTAACCTCGAATCCAAACCACCTGACAGCAAGAGGCCATAGCGATCTTCGCGATGCACATATCGCTGGAGACATCGTTTAAGGGATTGGTCCACCATTTCTAAATGGCTGCTAAACGGAAGATCGAAATAACGGGTTGAAAACGGAATTCGATATTGAGGCACCTCCTTTGGTGTCGCATCTGACCTCCAAATCAACATATGGCCAGGGCTCAAGCGACGGACTCCGTTCAGCAATGTTTGTCCGTCGATGAGTCCATTGGTGAGTAGGATACCCACCAGGCCGGCAGGATTCAGTTCCAGCCGAAAAGCCGGATGATAGCGGAACAGCTCTGGGCTCGAGCCAACTAAAACCACTCCCTTGGCCGACCAGTAGTACACCGGAAAGAATCCCAGCAGATCAGCGCCCACCATCAGACCCCGATCCGGACCATATACAGCACCCGCGTAGTAACCGTCATAGGCCGTTTTCTCCGGCGACAGTTCTTGCCAGCGATCGCGCAGCCCCGCCGCGTCCAGTCGCTCAGGACCGGGGCCGGGAATGGCTTCGCCCCAAAGCACAGCGGCTCCTTCTCCGTCACTGAGGTGGCTGAGGGGTGCCCGTTTCGAGGCCGCCCAGACCGCCCAAAAGTCGCCGTGTGCGCAGGAGCCCTCTAGCAGTCCATCCACGATCCTCAGCCGAGGCTGGACTTGCTTGATGAATCGCGCGCCTCGTTCCCTGTCTTCATCCACCAGAACGATAAAATTCGCCAAAACCGAACTCCTCGTGAAATGACTTGTATCTCATACGGAAATATCCCGCCGACTCTACAAGTGACTCCTAGACCACAAAAAGAAACCAGTGAGCAACTTCAATCCAGATGCCTCAGCAATCGCTTCTTTCAATGACACTGTAATCTGCGGACCCGGCAATAACTCCCCAAGTGTGCGCTCATCAAAAATGCTAAACGTGCGCGCACGATATGGCTCAGCCGCAGCGCGGACGGCACGCCAACCAGGCGCATTGAAGTCAAAAGTGCGGTAATAACGCCTTCGCTCCATGGCTCCTGTGGAAAGCGCGGATGCAGTCTGTCGAGAGTGTAAGACGTTTCGCGCGTACCTTTGTAGGAGATATCGGAGTCGCGGTTTGAGCGGCTCGGCATTATAAGAGTTTCGATCCAGTGGGAGCGACGCTAAATGAGGAAACCGATTGCAAACCAAGGCGATTTCCGCGCGTCGTTCTCCGATCGTAGCGAGGGGCATCGCTCCGGCCACCTCTAGCAATTTTCGGTCAAGTGCCGGCAATACGGGCCATGCACCAAACGATAGCAGCCAAGCTACGCTGCCCGTATGAAAACGCGCGCGATGTTGTAACTGAAAGCGCCAAGCTTTATGTGAATTCAGTACAGACTTATCGTTGTAAATAGTGCGAATCCGTTCAACAACAGCGGGAATGATCTCGGGAAACGGCTCATGGACGAGCAATCTCTCCAATTTGCCAAAATTAACGCCCCAGCTGTTGTAAGCCTTTAGCAGATTGTCGAACTCATTGCCCTCGAGTTGACAGGACGTTTGCTTATGCAGGAGGTACGGGGCTATAGCCGAATCCAGCGCTAACCCCGACATTACGTGATCTGGCAATCCTTGCAATAAACGGTAAAGCCCCCAGAAATTAAGTGTATTAAAACCGCCAGAGAGTTGTTCCCATGTGGCGCTCTGAAGTGCGTACTCAGGGTTTTGCTTCTCTTCGAGTTCCGCGATCGAGTGTTTAAAATCTAGCGCGCGAGCGACACCTTTTGCACACCGCACATCGATATCGGTCCGTAGGCCTAAGGTTAGCGCTTTGACATTAACTCTCCTAGCACCTAAGTATCCGCTCAAGAGCCTGGAGTCGAGGCCACCAGATAGCAAAAGCCCAAGTTGTCCGTGTCCAGGCACATGGCGTTTTATGGTCGCCTGTAAAGCCTCATCGAGAACTTCCAGCTGTGTCTCGAACGGTAGATTGTAGTAATGCATGGAAGTTGGGACTGCATATTGAGAGGCTTCCTTAAGACTCCCCCTACGCCATACCAATACATGTCCCGGATTCAGTCGTCGCACACCTTTCAGTAATGTTTGTCCATCGATGAGTCCATTGGTGAGTAGGATACCCACCAGGCCGGCAGGATTCAGTTCCAGCCGAAAAGCTGGATGATAGCGGAACAGCTCTGGGCTCGAGCCAACTAAAACCACTCCTTTGGCCGACCAGTAATATACCGGAAAGAATCCCAGCAGATCAGCGCCCACCATCAGACCCCGATCCGGACTATATACAGCACCCGCGTAGTAACCGTCATGCGCCGTTTGCTCCGGCGACAGTCCTTGCCAGCGATCGCGCAGCCCCGCCGCGTCCAGTCGCTCAGGACCGGGGCCGGGAATGGCTTCGCCCCAAAGCACAGCGGCTCCTTCTCCGTCACTGAGGTGGCTGAGGGGTGCCCGTTTCGAGGCGGCCCAGACTGCCCAAAAGTTGCCATGTGCGCAGGAGCCCTCTAGCAGTCCATCCACGATCCTCAGCCGAGGCTGGACTTGCTCGATGAATCGCGCGCCTCGTTCCCTGTCCTCATCCACCAGAACGATAAAATTCGCCAAAACGCATACCTCCGCGGCCGCCCAGATCGAGAGTCAAGCTGCAAGCTCATTTCCAAAGGGGGAGGTAATATTGCTCGTTGGAACCTCGCGAGATGCAGTTGCCGGAAGGGAAGTTCCGCTAAAGGGCAGGCCAATTCCCTAGTTCCAAGAGAAGCCATTGATATATAAGGGCTTAGCTCCTAACGGTTCATGGCAAATCAAATGCATTATCCTCGGGGAGCGAGCCCTTAAAGATCCGAATGATCAGTGTCATAATCTGCACGTATAATCGTTCACGCCTCCTTGAAAAGACGCTTAATAGCGTCGCTCAACTGCGTCATCCTCCTGTCCCCTGGGAGCTCGTCATTGTCGAGAATAATTGCACAGACGACACAGCCCAGGTTGTGCGACGTTTTGCCGCGAACGCAGGCTTGAGCGTCCGATATTTCTCCGAGACGAAGCAGGGCATTTCTCACGCTAGAAACGCTGGCATAAGAGCGGCCCGGGGCGACATCCTCGCGATGACGGACGACGATGTGATTCTGGATCCTCAGTGGCTATGCGACATTCATAAAACTTTTGATCGATTCAATTGCTTAGGCGTTGGCGGCAGGATCGTTCCCTTATGGATGAGCCAGAGACCATCTTGGCTGGAAATGGATGGGCCTCGTTCATTGATGAGGGCTGTGCTGGCGTTTGATCTCGGCGAGAATAGCTGTGAGCTTGACGACGCCAATCCTCCTTTTGGCGCCAATATGTGCTTTCGAAGGAGTGCATTTGAGAAGTATGGTCTTTTTCGTGCCGATCTCGGCAGGAAATACAAATCTTTAATGCTCGGTGAAGACACCGAGTTTTGTCTCAGGTTGCTCCATTCTGGGGAGAAGCTCGTGTACGCTCCAGGGGCCATCGTTTACCACGCCGTCAGTGAGGAACGGCTTAGAAAGCGATACTTCTGTTCTTGGTATTTCAATTTCGGCAAATATAGAGCGCTGACCAGCAACTGTGCAGCGAATTCAGTAGCCTATTATGGCATACCGAGATACCTCTTCAAGGATCTTCTCTTAGCATTCGTGAAATGGCTATTCATTTCCGACTCGAAACAAAGGTTTCGTCATAAACTTTTAGTCTACCTTTTGCTCGGTGAGATCAGCGCTTCGCGTGGTTTTGGCCGGAGGACCTTCAAACAAACGCGGCCGCCTGCCGACAAATCCATCGCGGTCAGGGATAAAGCTCTAAGCCCTGATGGTTCCACAACCGCCTAGCGACACGCCGTATTATTCACGTGCGGAAAATCGCGCACCTTTCGGCGTCATCGCGGTAGATCGGGATCGATGAGGCCCGACGGATCAAGATCGTGTTCGACCGAGATCAAACATATCGCGAGTTCTTTCGGGAAAAAAACTGCCTAAAAACGGCATCGTTTTCCCCTTGTGGCTAATACGCTGCGTAACGCCTTAACGGGTTTGATTCATGGCACGACGATTGCCTGTTTAACTCCGATCAGGCGTTCGAGTTGCAGGCTACGCTGATCGTTAGGTAATGAGCCGCAAGCGACCACATTTGTTCCAGAAAGCCAGGCAATGTCCGAACTTCAACTCGGCTCTCGATTTGGCAATAAGCTCTATGGCGCTTCAGTACAAGACAGCCGCTGACGCTCTTGCAGCCTTGGCGCGAACACAGCCGAATGCGCCGGCGCTGCATTTTCCGGGGCGCATCTCGCTGACGTATGAGGAACTTGGACAACACGCCCATTACGTTCAACAGAACTTAGCCAATTGGGGGTTTACCCGCGGCAATGTAATCGCCGGTGTAATCCCGAGTCGCCCGGAAATGGCGATCGCATGCATGCTATTTCCTTCTTCTTCGACGTTTGCGCCGCTGGGTCCAGACCTCACCGTGGAAGAATATGTGCAACTCCTGGTTCGGATGCGCGCCGCTGCAGTTGTCATGCCCAAGGGAACAAATCATTGTATCCGCAAAGCCGCCGAAGAAGTTGGTATTGCGGAAATTGCGCTTGTCTCGGATCCTAGCGTGCCGGCAGGCTTGTTTCAACTAGAGCCCGCGGGCAAAGGCAAATCCCGTCAGCAGACGCCGACAGCCGCGCCAGAAATCGATTACATACTTACCTCTTCTGGAACCACAGGCCGGCCCAAGCTCGTTCCTTCAACACATCGCCAGACGCTGCTCTACGCAAAGGCGGCAGGCGAATGGTTGAAGTACTCGCCGAAAGACATCGCGTGTCACCTGATGCCGATTCATTCAGGTAACGGTCTCCGCAGCAGCTTGATTAACCCACTCCTCTCAGGAATGTCCGTCCTCTGCCTTCCGGAAGGGGACGTTAAGGCATTCTTCGGTGCTCTTGAGAAGTATCGACCCACCTGCCTGAATGCGGGATTCAGCGTTCATCGGGCTATTCTGCGGAATTTATCAGAACATCGTGAAGCAGTAAAACAAAGCCGATTTCGATTCCTGCGGTCGGGGAGCGGTGCTCTTCGCCACGAGGAGATAGAGGGTCTCGAGCAAGGATTTGAGGCACCCGTGCTGGTGAGCCTGTCTTCGGTTGAAGCCCCGATCTCGCATGACCCTCTGCCGCCCCGCAGGCGTAAGCCCGGAGCCGCAGGGTTAGAGTTCATAAACGAAGTTGCTACGATCGACACCGCCGGCCAAATCAGCCAAGAGTCGTCACGCGGCGAAATCGTGGTGCGAGGCCCGCTGGTATTCCGCGGATATCTTGACGATGCGGAGCTCACATCGGCTTCATTTGTTGGTGACTGGTTTCGGACAGGAGATCTTGGGCATGTTGACGAGGAGGGCTATGTTCATCTTTCCGGTCGTCTGAAAGAGATTATTAATCGCGGTGGCGAGAAGATCTCGCCCGCTGAAATTGACGCTGTCATCGAGTCGCATCCCCAAATCAGAGAGGCCGCCAGCTTTGGCATCTCCCACCCGACTCTGGGTGAAGAAGTAATCGCGGCGGCGGTACGGCAGCCGCACTGCACTATTGAAGAGTCGCAGCTACTGGAATACGTCGGCCGACGAATGATGCCGGCAAGAGTTCCGCGCCGGATCTACTTTGTCGATCGCTTGCCACGTAATACCAATGGGAAAGTGCTGCGCCACGAGCTTCCTAAGTTGCTCGACGGCAGCAAGAAAGAGAGTGCTTTAGCTCCACCAGCAAACGAGGCTCCGCTGACGGCACTTGAGACTGCAATCGCTGGAATTTGGACTTCACTCTTACAGGTTAGAAACGTGAAAGCCGATGATAATTTCTTTCTCATCGGAGGCGATTCACTGTATGGCCTGCAACTCGTTATCGAGCTCAAGAGGTTTTTCGGAATCGATCTTCCAATCCGATCCCTATTTGGCGAGGCCACAACACTTCGTGGTATGGCTCAAACCATTGAGATGCTGCGCAAACAAAGCAGCGAGGCGCCCACGGCTGTTAGCCCGACTTCGAATCGAGTGGTCACATTTAACAGGGATGGTTCAAAACGGCCCTTCTTTTTCTTGCATGGAGGGTATGCAGCTGGTCTTAAAATCGCCCAGCATTTAGGCGCAGAGCAGCCATTTCATTTGCTGCTCCCTCCAGGCCTGTGTGGCGAACCTGTGCCTGGAACAATCGAGACACTAGCAAGCTATCACGCGCAGACTTTGCTAGCGGTGCAATCCCATGGGCCCTACCGGCTGGGGGGCTTCTGCAGCGGAGGAATAATCGCGTTCGAAATGGCCCAACAATTACAGCGAAGAGGCGAGAAAGTCGAGCTTCTCGTTGTGATCGATGCGTTCCTGAGAAACACGCGATTGAGTTTTGCGGATCGTGTACTTTTGCGTGTAGTTCGCCTGCTAAATCTCGATTCAGAGCGGCAGCTTGATGTCTTTGTTGGGTGGCTGGGTTTTATCCAGGCCTTCAGCGACTTGTCGGGCTTTCAGCGGATAAAATTCCTGCTAGGGAAGCTCACATATCGATCTTCTCGATCGGTTTCAGGATCTACTCGTGAGCACGAGTCAAATCGGCTACGCGATGTCGATCAGGAATCCGCTCATTATCGTCGTATGTTGACTGGATATATTCCACATGAATATCATGGCTGCGTTGCCGTTTTGCGTTGCGAGTGGGGCCGTTATGCGCCCGACGAACTAATTGGTGCATGGCGCAAGTTGGTTCCCAAGGCACAAATGTATAGTATTCCGGGTGACCACTTAACTTGCTTGAGCGATCATAACGGAGCCCTTTCTGAACGGCTCAAGGCCTGGCTGGACGAGAATTCGACTCCCGCAAAATTGATGGTTCGCTGACAGTGCTTCTAGACGGGCGCACTGAGCCCAGACGTCTGCCATCTTCACCAGGTCTCGTTGCGAACAGTTGTGCGCGATCGAAAAAAATGGTTCAGGAATATTCGAAAGTACTGAAGCCTCGCCCTAGCGGAAGGGAAGGCCCTGCGTTAAAGACTCGGTTAGAACCATGGCGAGAGGCCAGATGTCTGCTGCTGGTTTGATCGCGTCCTTCCAGGAGATCGTAAGGGCTAGGCCTCAATACTGCGGTCATACTAAGCGAATAGCCGCAAAATCCGACCTGCCGTTGAAACCGGAAACCATCCGCCGGAATCATAGTTTTCTCCCCGCTGCTTTCTTTGGGCAACGAAATTGCGGCACGAAGCCGTCTTGGGGATGAATGTGAGTCGAGAAATAGTTCTCAAAATCAAGAGACGAGTCCCGCTCGATGTACGCACGCTTAAGTACGGCGTCGTCGGCTGCGTCGGAATTTTTGGCAACTTAGGCACGATGGCATTGTTGTTGATGTCCGGCTTGCGGGGAGGTTGGCTGCCTTCCGCTATCGCTAGTATTGTGTCCACTTTAGGCAACTTCATTCTTCACAACTGGTGGACTTTCTCCGATCGGCAGCACCAGGGTTTGCGTCTAGTTCGCGGATTTATGTCCTTCGCACTCATCTCCGCCACGGGCATATCAATTACAACGGCCCTATACGTCTGTTTAACTTGGGCCTTAGCGCACCTTGCGATGTGGAATAATCAACCCGGCAATCTTGCAGTTCCCCTCATGTGCCAATTCCCCGCAGTCGTGCTGGGCGCCTTTGCAAGCTACCTGTTGAATCGGGAGTACACTTGGCCGGGAACACAGTCGAACCCTTCCGTAGATATAACGTAAATAGTAGATATTTGATTCGATGGCCAGGTGAATGTTGTGGCTCAAGTCTGGTCATAGGGATGACCAATCGCCTTAACAAAGTTCGCTCCTTTCGCGATGCTCCGCGGGCTCGTGTAAGGTAGTGTCACGGTGGAAAGTTTTGTGGAACTTCGCCGGACATAGATCCTCAATGCAGCATAATTAGCTTTTCTTCTCATGCAATGGTGAGCGCAGACGCAAGAAATCCGTTAGTGGCGATAGGTCCTTATCGTTGGCCCTTGATCTTTATAGGCATTACGCAGCTACTTGCTCCCGCTTTGTTGGCTTTTCGGTTCGGGCTGCCGGGAGAATGGACGGGCTCAACAATATTTGTTTGCCAGTTAGCTTGCCTGTCCTACACCGCTGTCATCCTGGCACTTCGGCTTGGCTCTAGGTGTAAGGCCGAAACCGCGCTTGTCGCCCTCACTATTTTCCTGTGCTTGCCGGCTGTGACTGTCGCCTACCTCGGATTAACAGGGATTCTTTCTTTTGGCGTGTTATCGTTCACAATAGGGGTTGTAGAGATTGCTCTATTGAGTCTCACGCCAACCTGCAGTGCCGCTTTTCCAAATGCTGAAGATTATTCCTCAAGCCTAACCTTTTGGGAGCGCCTGCTCCTTTGGTCCTCAGTTTTCGGGTTCGGAGTTATGGCTCTTAACGCAGTTCGTTATACGCCACGCGACTCGGATTCGTTGTGGTATCACCTCCCTGAAGTAGCGGAGTGGATTAAGACTCACTCCATTGCGCCCGCGGCGAGCATTCCATTGATTGCCAAGGCTTACCCTGGAGCACGGGAGGCCATCCTAACCTGGTTAAGCTTTCCCATGAGGAGCGAGAATCTTGCTCTGCTCTTTCTGTTGGAAGTACCAGGAATACTTGTTGCTGTATATGCAATTTCGCGTCACCTCGATGTATCGAGGACAGCATCCATAGCCACGGCAGCTCTCTTCTCGACCACCCCCGAAATCTCGATGTGGGCTGGTTCTCAAAAAAACGATCTGTTCCTGGCGCTGGCGTTCTCGCTCACCTTATTTTTTTTGTTGCGTTGGCTGAACACTGGATTAGAACGATACGCCGTGGTCGCGGGACTCGCGGGGGGACTCTTATGCGCCACAAAGTTATCGGGGCCGAGTTACGTGGTCCTGCTATTGGCGTTGCTTGGGGGGGCATTCACGCTCAAATACAAAATCCTTTCGGCCGAAACAGGTGCTCGTTGGTATCGCGGCTTGCTTTTGATGTTACTCACAGTAGTTGTTATGGCCGCTCCTTGGTACGTTCGCAATTTGTACTATTTTCGTAACCTGGTGTACCCACAAAAGGTCACGCTTTTGGGAAAGACTGTTTTCGAAGGACCTCTGGATCACCGATTTTTCGCACCATTGACACTCGGTTTTGATTTTGCTCGGCTGTTCGGATTCTGGAGGCGGTTTACCGAAGGGCTGGGTGTCGCTTTACCCTTACTCCTTGCCGGGCCCTTACTGATCGTGCTCGTGTGGAATTGGCACCAGTGCAAAAAACAAAGGGACGCTTTGCTTTGGGTAGTCTTGCTGCCGGTTTTGCTTCTACTCCTGTATATGCAACAGCCTTTCAGCCTTCAGGCGGCTGGAGTAGGCACCTGGGAGGTGCAGCCGCGGTTCTTGCTTTCTTTCGCGGCCTGTCTGCACATTTCCTTGGGTTTTCTTCTCTCAATGAATTCTCGTTTGTTGCGACTCGGCTTCCCGCTAATACTATTGGGAATTCTGGGAAATTTAGCAACTTGGACACACTTTTGGTGGCTTCTAGCATCATTAGCCATTCTGGCCGCGCTACTCACGCCTTACCTTGCAAACGGGCCTGGTATCCTCAGGGCGCTTGGCTACTTCACCCAAAGACGCTTGGCGGCGGGTATTCTAGTTCTTATCGCTTCAATTGCGGCAAGCCGTTGGCTCGATAACTTCCGCGAGGCGCGCAAGGACGATCCGCAATACGGCTACACGGGCATTTCTGCAGGATTTTCTCAGATTTGCTCCTATGTCCGTCATAATATCTCCAGCGAACGGTTGCTCTGTTTAGGCCGGCCGGAGAAATTCCCTTTCTACGGGCGCGGGTACACAAATACCTTGTATTCCTGCGACGGATGCGACATTTTACAGACGATCCAAGAGGAGCACATCAAATACGTTGTGGGAATCCAACCCTTCGAACGGCACGGAGAGCTAATGGTATACGGGCCGCCCGCTACCAAATCGCTTCGAGAGAAACACCCTGACAAATTCCGTCTGCTTTATAGTTTTGAAGGAGCCGAAGTTTTGAAGGTGTTGGAATAACCGCTCCGCAAAGGCCCCCAAGGCCCGCAATCCTTCGCCGACCAATGAGTCGTGCTGCCTCTTTCCGTAGAGGTGCGCCACTTTCTGGCATGTCAACACGTTTAGCGCCGGCTGTAGGAGATTTACGATAACGACGTATCGAACAGAGGATTTAATCCTGTCCCAGTTCGACAGCTGAAACAGCTTCCTTTTGCGAGATTCCGCGTCGCGCCCGCATAGCTCCGATCACACCAGGAATCAGAGATAATACAATGACAGCCAGAATGACCCAGTGTATGCGCTGGCCGATGTTCGGTACTACTGAGCCAAGGAAATAGCCCGCCAGCACCAGACCCGCACCCCAGGAACATCCACCGCAGAGGTCATAGGCGAGGTAATGCTGGTAGCGCATATTTGCAGCACCAGCTACAGCAGGACAGAAGGTACGTACGATGGGAATGAAGCGCGCGAGGATTACCGTTTTGCCGCCATATTTCTCATAAAATCGGTGAGTGTGCTCCAAGTGACGACGCTTGAAGAATGTGGAATCCTTACGGCCATAGAGCGCCTGACCCGCACGCCGGCCAATCCAGTAGCCCAATTGATCACCAGCGATCGCGCATAGGGTCACAAAGAACACGAGAGGAGCAATTTTTAGAGTTCCCGCAGCCGCAAAAACGCCTGCCGTGACCAGAAGCGAATCACCAGGAAGAAAGAAACCCACGAAAAGCCCTGTTTCGACAAAAACGATGGTGGAGACAAGTAGGGTTCCGCCCCACTGAATCAGTCCCTGAACATCATACAGGTTGCGCAGAAGGCTTCGGATTAGTTCTAGCATATTGGCGCTTCGCTCCCGTCTCGCGGCAATTATAAAAGGGCCAGCAGATTCCAGCGATACGGTAACAGATATTTAACGAAAGGGGAGGCGCTTTCGACGTGCGGTCTGATCAATTCTCGCCACCCTTTTCAGGTCAATTTAATGTTGTTCTACGTCCTGGACGGCTAAACATGTTGAACATGAAATGACGTCTTCCGGAGATTCTCTAGCACTCGCCCTCCGAAATGCGGAACTGCAAGGAAACCAGGGAACTGGCCTTCGTCACCGTGTCTTGAGCGGGAGTCGCTTTCTGGTTGTCGCGAGGATCGGCGACCAGGAGGTGATACCTATCGTCCGCGAAGTAAGTCCCGGAAAGTCTGCTCTCACACCCCAAGACATTCCGTAACAGCAATGGGAGGCGAGGAAACGGGCGGGCGGAGAGAGGAGTCAAGGGTACGCAACTGAGTCGGGGTTGAAGATTTCTGGGCCATCTATCTGGGATCTGTGCTAAGAATTACATTCGTAATATTTTGTCATAATGATTGTGTTCGACGCGTCCACGCTGATCTTGATCGCCAAGGCTGAGTTGCTCGATCTCTTCCTTGTCAATGTCACTGTGCCAGCAGCGATTCCCGGTGAGGTTGAGAAGGAATGCTGCGGTTCCAAGAAGACGCTGGATGCGCTCATCATTCAAAAAGCCGTGGACGAGTCGCGCATCAAAAACAGTTGTGGTTAGGAATCGCCGGCTCGTAGCCAAATTGCAAGCAGACTTGAGCCTGGGCAAGGGCGAAGCCGAAGCCCTTGTGCTTGCACTCAACGAGAAGGCTCAGCTCCTCGGCATTGACGACAAGAATGGAATCAATGCGTGCAAGCTTTTGGGCGTCGCATTCACGACGGCGGTCGGTATCTTGATTCGGAGGCGGGAAAAAGGATTGCTGGAAGAGTCCGAGGTGCTTGAGAAGCTTGCGTTGCTAGCGAAACACGGGCGCTACAAGGCTTCGATTATCGAGGACGCGAGACAGAAATTGGAGTCCAAGCCATGAGCAAGACGATGAGCGTTCGCATGGATCGTGAGAACTATGATTTCCTTCACGAGATCGCCAAAGAGGAGGGAAGTGATCTATCAAAGGCTGTTCGAGACATGGTCACGCGCGGAAGAATTCTGCTCGCTGTCGAGAGATACAAGAAGGGACAGGCCTCGCTCGGTAGGGCGGCGGAATTGGCTGGAGTTCCGGTCGGACAGATGATGACGATCCTGACGGAATTCGGAGTCGAAAGCCGACTGGAAAAAGAAGACTACCTCCAGGGACTTAAGAATCTCCAGAGGGTCTGGTGATCACCTCACGCATGCGCACGCTCGTCGCGATCGTAACCTTTGAGCGTACAGATTGCTGTCTGCTTCTGCAGGCGAAAGGTCATGTGGGGAAACCAAAAAAAAGCAGGTGTGGACCGAAACACGAGACGGCTAGGTCACCGACGTGGATGCAGGTCCTTTACACAGGATTTTATGAATGGCTGCCTTTCGGCTCTGGCCCACTGAGTCCCAAACCAGATCCCATAATAAGGTCCAAAAAACCCTTACGAGTAGCCCCTAATAACCCAGTTACATGGCTCACGAATGGCAAATGTTGGTAAACCGCCGCGGAAAGTCTTTGTCATTCAACTTGAGGAAGTGAAAGCCGAGTGGAGAAGGCGACATTTAGTGAAATCAGGTGAGCGGCTTCAGGTGGGAAGCAATCCAATCGCGGATTAGGTTGAAGCGAAATTTACTCTTAGCGATTTCTTCAGTCATGAATTTATGTGTCTCTATGGCTTCTACTTCGAGATACAAACCATTTAGACGGAGGAAAGTATCTGTCGCCGCGAAACTGACCCTCTTTTTCCCGTCGATAAAGGCGTGATTGTTAGCCAAAGATTCCATGAGGGCTGCGGCCTCTTCGACGATATCGCTGTAATAACCCATTTGAGGACGAAAAATGGCGGCTTCAAGTCCCGCCTGATCGCGAAGACCATGAGAACCGCCAAATTCGTCAATCAACTGTTTGTGAATTTCTATTGTTTCTGCCAAAGTCAGGTATATGCGCCCTGACATTTAAGCTAGAAGCTGATGGAGTTTCCGGTTCTTGTCAGTGGAACGACGAAAGTGCGCCATCGCTTCAGGTCTAACTGTTTCTTTCGAAGGGGCAACAAATTGGATGTAGTGCTCTATAGCTCTCTCCAAGAGGTATCGCTGGGTGTGCCCATTGTCCTTTGCCAGTTTCACGAATTCGGCATATAGTTTTTTGTCGATCTCGGGAGCGATTTTCACCGTGGTTGCCATAGGACTCCTCCTGTCTATTCCTACACCAATAAATTATAGAGGCCGCTCTCTATAGATGTCAAGAGATATCTAGATTACTCTAGGTATACAGTAAAAACCAAATTACCTAGCCTTTCGGCAAGCAGGCTGCATTCCGGTTCGAGCGGATTGCCCTTTGAACTTGGCGACGCCGATAGCTTGTGCGAAGCAAGCCGCCATCGTTCCGGTGTGAAACGGACTCTATTTCTTGGACCCGCGGACGAACACCGTGATTGTCAACTTTAAGCGGCGGTTTTTCGAAGCCTTATGATCTCGCATAATGACATGCGCCGCTCCTCCGCGCTGTATATCTCCGGCTCGGCAGGAGCGGAAGATTCGACAGGAAGTTCGGACGCGTTAAGAAATTGTTCCTCGATCGATCCAGGAGCAGCCACATAAGGCGGTTCGCTTGATGTGGGCTCCGAGATAGAGCCGGGCTCCAGTATCTCGACTTCTTTTGCATGCCAAGCGGGTTGATTTACGCTAAGACCCGCATAAACGTTGAGGATTTGATGGAGGCGTGGGTAGGATTCGAACCCGAACGGCTGACTGATAACGCGTATTGGAGGGCGGGTTCGCACATCGAGATTAGGGCGCGCTGAGGATGCATTCCTGGTGCCACTGAAAAACTGACGCCCTACAATTGCTCCGCGCATGCAGATCAAGGCGCGTGGAGTAGCTCTTCCACAGAAGCCAATAATTACTGTCATGCACACACGCAGATTATTTATTGTCAGACTTTCAAAAAGACGAACTACAGTGTGTCCGCGGTTCACTTTTTCACCGAGGAGGGCTCATGTGGGGAAATAGGAAAGTTGAAAGTGGGGCACCGGCCGCGGCTGTCCCGCTTTCGCCACAAACTCAGGAGACCGATCCGAAAAATCCGATTTCAGCATCTCTGGAGGCAAATATGACCACCGAATCCGTTCGCCCGACAACAACGGTTCACACGGGAATTGCCAATCGGTTGGGAGCCGGCCTGCACGTGAAGGGTGAGATCACTGGGCGCGAAGACCTGCATGTGGACGGCAGTCTAGAAGGGTCGATCCGGCTCGACAACGGGAAATTGACAGTTGGTGTGGGCGCCAAGCTGATGGCCGAGATCGTTGCGAGCGAAATCGTTGTCTATGGAAGTGTCACGGGCAATTTGCACGCTCGTCATCGGATCGAGATCAAAAAAGATGGTTCCGTCGTCGGCGATCTAACCACGGCGAGGATCATGATCGAGGACGGCGCCAATTTTAAGGGTGCAATCGAGATCGAGCAAAAGGCGGCAGAAGCTAAAGGCTCGGAAGCAACCGAATATTCTCAGGCTGCGAGAGTAGGTAGCTAAGTCAGGTCTGTCACCACGCGCGCCCTGCCGGTCAGCGGCGCGTTTGAGTGTATTCTGTTGCCGATTGTGAGGTACGTTTTGCCGCTTGATCGAGCAATACTCTAAAGTGCGACTCCTGTGGTGCTGCTACGCTACCCTGCGGTTTGCTAAAACGTGATGCCTTACGGCGGCCGGCCAAGCGTTCAAAGATTCTTGAGGACCCCGCTCATCGTAGTACCTGTTCGATACGGCCGCACAGTAAAGAGGAGTCAGCAATGCGGTGCGAGAGAGTTTGTACGAAAGGAAGCGACCAGCTATAGCATCGAAAACGGTATAGAATTGACGGGACTATGTCTGTGCGAGTTTAGGTTGCTTGTTCGATAAGATCGTCCAACTCGCTACTACGACGCCGCAACTCCTCGCCATCTTACCCGTCGTGCTTTTCATTGGGGCGTGGATCACTCCTCAATTTGCGAATCCCCTATTCGAGTGGGTCGAAAAACTCGGCGCTCAGCTCTCAAGGCACAAACGAGCGTCCATCATTAGTGTCGCCGGCGCCGCACTGGTGCTGCGTCTAAGCTTTCTCCCTCTCATCCCTGTTCCCGTCCCTGAAATCCACGACGAGTTTAGCTATTTGCTTGCTGCGGATACGTTCGCGCACGGACGTCTAACCAACCCGCCACATCCGATGTGGATTTATTTCGATACCTTCCATGTCAACCAGCACCCCACCTACATGTCCAAATATCCCCCCGCTCAAGGCGCTGCCTTGGCCTTTGGCCAGCTACTAGGCCATCCTTGGATTGGCGTGCTGCTCAGTGTAGCCGTTCTCTGTGGGGCTATAGTGTGGGCGCTTCAAGCTTGGCTCCCACCAACCTGGGCTCCGTTAGGTGGCGTTCTTGCCATACTCAAGCTATCGATATCCAGCTATTGGATAAACAGCTACTGGGGTGGTGCCGTTGCTGCGGTCGGAGGCGCGATGGTGATCGGCGCGCTTCCGCGCTTGATGCATTCCCGCCGGTTGAGAGACGCCATCGTCCTCGCTTTTGGGGTCTCAATACTTGCCAACAGCAGGCCCTTTGAGGGTCTAATCTTCTGTTTGCCCGTCGCGACTCTCCTTCTTATTTGGCTGTTCCGTTCTTTCGGTCCACACCTTCGATCGGTTTGGCACATCACGAGCGTGATGGCCTCCATCCTGGTGCTGTGCGGCTTATTTATGGCCTATTACAATTGGCGTATCACTAATAATCCTTTACTATCTCCGTACAGCCTCAATCAACAAACATACTTTAGCACTCCCGCTCTGGTCTGGCAGAAGCTTGAGCCGCCGAAGCACTACTCAAATCCGCAATTCGACGTCTATTACAATACCGGCTACGCGAGGCCGGCCTGGCAAGCTGGAAGGCCTGATAGTCTGCCTCACGTTCTGCGCAATCTCGCCCTTAACGCCAAGGTCTTTATCCACTTCTTTCTGTGGCCAGAGCTCTGCCTCCCGTTGATTGTGGTGCCTTGGATTTTATTGGATCGACGAAGGCGGTTTTTGCTAATTCAGGGCGCGATATGCTTTGCTGGTTTCTTGCTGGTAAGTTGGCCACTTCTGCCACACTACGCGGCGCCCCTTACGGCCGCGACTTTCGTTCTGATCGTACAGGGAATGCGCCATCTACGGCGTTGGAAATTCCGCGGACGCTCCGTGGGGATTGGTCTCAGTCGAGCAGTTGTCGTAGCGGCAATACTTCTGTCGCCCTTCAATCTGTATAAAGTTGGCCTTTGGCCTTCTCTTGACGATCGCGCACGCATCGCGAATCGCCTGGAGGCTTTGCCCGGAAAACAACTGGTCATCGTCCGATACTTGCCCGAGCGGTCCGTCGAGGGTGAATGGGTGTACAACGCCGCCGATATCGATCACTCCAAAATAGTATGGGCGCGGGAAATTCCCGGCATTAGTATGGCGCTCTTGTTAGATTATTTTCGCGACCGTCGTGTTTGGCTGGTTGAACCGGGGCCACCGAAGACCATATTTTCGTCATACGCACCTTCTCCATAAAGTTGGCCCACCCCCCTGACTAGTTTCTTCAACTAACGTCAGCAGCAATTATTGACAGACTTAGTTAGGGCTTGGCTGTGATCTTCATCACATAGACGAGTCCGTTGAATCGGGAGCTAGACTGCTGTGATTTCGAGGCGGGCTTTCAAACCCGTCGGGGTTGTGAACTCTGCTTGTGCAGTGCGGTTGTAACGCAATTGGGACATCAAGCTCTCAACGGCGATTACATCTAGTTTGCTTCGAAGAAAGTTGTAAATTTCTGTTTCGCTCATCTCTCCAAGATTATTGGCCAGAACGGGAGCTTGCAGAAGCACAACGTGGTATCTGTTCCCAGTTTGCTTGGACATAAGACGCGAATCTTGATCAATTGGCGGATACTTACGTCCAGCCTCGTCCTCTGGTTACAGTGTTTTTTGTTGCCGGGAGTCTACCACAGTCGGGAATTGCATTTAGCAACGCACTTCTCAACCGGTCGATGCAACACCATCTACTCAGACGATACTTCCTCTACTGGAAACTACCCCTCCACGGGGGGGCTCCGCGCTTTTTTACCCTAGTCGTTAATAACAGGTGAGCGGACTGAAGGCCTTGTGATCAGGCTCAAGATCGATGGCGGCAGTTAAAATTGGAGTATGAACAAAGCCTACCAACTCGTCTTAGAATGCCCGAAATGTCACGAACGCATTAGCCTACAACGCAGATCTGCCAAACTGCCATCGTCGGAGGAAATCTCTTGCGTTTGTAGCTGGCGCGGGAAAGCGGGCAAGGCTAAGTTGCTGCAGATCGTGCCCTTCAATTGGATATACTCAGCGGTTTCTTAGTTCCCGTCACGTTATTCGTGTGAACGCCAACCGGCCAGTTGTAAACCGAGGTTCTCAATTGCCGACAAGTCTTTGCGGAATCTGGCCCGACCTGAAATCCCAGTTAATGGGATGGTCCGCCGCAGAACTCTAGCAGTAGTAGAGTGCGGGGACAGGAGGCATCTCATGAAAATCTACGTGCTGGGCATTGATTTGGGTAAGAACGTGTTTCATCTGGTGGGGTTGGACGCAAGCGGGCGGGTCGTCGTACGGAAGCGTTGTTCGCGCACGCAACTGCTGACCTTCACCGCCAATCTACAAGCAGAGATCATCGGCATGGAGGCATGCAGTGGGTCGCATTTTCTGGGGAAGGCTCTGCGAGCACAAGGGCATGAAGTGCGGTTGATGCCGGCTCAGTATGTTAAGCCATATGTGAAAACTAATAAGAGTGATTACATCGATGCGGAAGCGATTGCCGAAGCGGTGCAACGGCCGAGGATGCGTTTTGTTCCGATCAAGACGGAGGAGCAGCTCGATCTGCAAGCGTTGCATCGAGTGCACGAGCGTTGGGTCATGCGACGCACGGCGGTGGTGAACCAGATTCGCAGCCTGCTGCTGGAACGTGGACTGACCCTGCCCAAAGGCCGTAGTCATCTGGAGCAGACGCTACCGAGGATTTTGGAAGATGCGGAGTTGAATCTGTGAGGATCGTTTCGTGTGCTGCTGGCACAACTCAAGCTCGAACTGGAACAGTTGGCGGCACGCATCGAGCCGCTCGATACGGTCATTCAGCGAGAGGCTCGCGAGAACGAAGCCTGTCAACGGCTGACGACGATTCCCGGAGTCGGGCCAGTGACGGCGACGGCGTTGATCGGCGCGATTGGCAACGGTAGCGCGTTTGGGAAAGGACGGGATCTATCGGCCTGGATGGGAATCGTTCCGGGTGAATACTCAACCGGTGGCAAACAGAAGCTGCTGGGGATCAGCAAACGGGGCAATAAATATTTACGCAGACTTTTTGTTCAAGGCGCACGCAGCGTGCTGCAATACCGCGAAAAACAGGCTCCCGGACTGAGCCACTGGTTAGCGCAACTGCTGGCGCGTGCTCATCAAAATGTGGTTGTCGTGGCTCTGGCCAACAAATTGGTGCGCACCGCCTGGGCGGTGTTGTGCAAGAACGAATGCTATCGTGCACCGGCTCTTGCCGCCGCCCCCTAAAATCCCTGCTTAGGGAATAAGTTTCCCGTCCGGTTTGCTGGCGAAACACACAGATGGCAATGGGTCTCTCCCACGCTCTCGAAACCTGATCTCGGCAAAGGTCGCTTCCAGACCGCCCAGTTTATAGGGACGCGAGCGAGCGGATATCCATCATGGCCCGGAGTCGCTGACTCCACTCAAGGCCGAATACATTGGCGCAGACCACCTGCCATCGCTCGTTTTTCGCTTGCATCTCTGCGGCGGACCATACATGCCGAGAATCCCGGTTTTGGGGGTTAGGAACGGGCCGATTCTCAGCTTCCAAACTGGATTACACTCAATCGCTACTCGGAACCGGAAGGCGGGGTGGGACTCGGAGTGTTGTTTACGGTTCCTACGATCTGCCAGTTTTCGATTCTGGCCTTGTCTTGGCCGACGAGTATTACCAGTTCGATCTGATTTTGCTTCTGGTTTTGGCGGCCCCGATAGACTTTGCCGTTCTCCAGAACGTGGCACGAGCCGAAGCCGTTTGTTCTGGCTCGGTTGCGCAATGTCATCGAGCACTGTTTTTCGATGACCAGCTTGGCTGTTTTGCTAGTGTTCACAACCTCATACTCAACCGGATAATCCGCTTCCTTGATGATTCCACGAGCCAAAAGCGGAACGGACGCCATCTGAACTGCGAACAGCAATGCCACAGCGGAAGTTGATTTCATACCTTTCCCTCTATAGGGTGAGCTGCATTATCGTCCAAAGCCTACTCGGGAAAGTGAGGGCGCGCCAGATACTGGTGCGCATTCTTCAACTCCCGAAAAGTGGCCAGCTCAACCGGTCGCAATTTCAATCGTCCACGCGGCTTGTTATGTGCTGGTTCAGCCGGAAATGGAGAGAGGGCGCTTTCCGTTAGTGAGTAATCCGCCCTTTCGGGCAAGGTCATTGTAGCCCCACATGTCCATTGGTCTCAACTTCCGGATTGCCCGTTAACCAGGACTTCTCCACTTACGTTTGGGGACGATTAAGATTCCGATTTGTGAAACGAACGTTCCCAATGCGTTTCCCGTGGGGGAAGTTGCGATTCAAATCCTTTGGCTGTCGGCGGAGTGCCTTGCAGGTGATGTATCGGAATATCACCAGGGGCGTTTGGAAGCTCTACCCAATCGGGTGGTTAGTCCGCATGGCGGATTGTTACTTTCGAATTGAGTTTGACAGGCGCGCGGCTATTGATCGGAAGGAAAAATGCGATGGCGCGTGGGCTTGGAACCACGGTGCGCAGGATTCACGATAATCCAGATGACAATGAGAACACCCAACAAAACCGCAACGCAAATTGCCGCAAGCGCATGTCCAGCACAATAAGCAAGGCAAACCGCGACGGCGTATGAAACGAGGGCAAGCAGAATCCTCTTTCGAGGTGGATGTTGTTGGCGCTCACCCATGCCGCGAATTGTAGCGCAAGAAGAAAGCGATCCAGAGCGGAGATATGATAGGCGTTTCATAACGCTTGGTTAGTCGGCAAACCGGGTGCGCCGTGAAAAGGTGGTGGTCCACAGCGGGAGTTAATCCCGCCTGGGAACTGGTTCGCTCCACCCGGTAGCAATCAGAGCAGCAGTGGAGGCAACGACACTGCTGAAGCCTCTGGTGCAGAGGGTCGCTCTGGCGACTTGGCGAGCGTGCAGGCCGTAACGTGAGTGAACGCTGAGCAGGCCCCGAAACCGACAATGCAGGAGCCGACCCGCCCCGGTTCGAGGGAAGGCCGAAGTTGATGGGACCGTACGAGCGAACAAGTTCCATCAGCCTGCCGGGGTATTGGCGACGGCATGCAAGCGAAGGGGACCATCCGCAACACGGGAAGTCCCAGCGGTGATCGCGGTGCGGATCAACTGGCAACTCGCGAGAGACAGGCCGGGCTGACTGGGATGGCGGAGAGGCTCGCAGTACCGAGGAAGCCGGGTAATTCCGGTGGAGGGAAGGGGCCTCAGTTGAAAGGAAACGCAAGAAGCAGCGAAGGACCGAGGGATTGGCGATGAGCCTAACAACTCCACTAAGTGTTCAGAAGCTGCAGGCGGCGTTGCACGACAAAGCGAAGGGATCGCCGAGTTTTCGCTTCTACGCCTTGTACGACAAGGTGTATCGGACGGATGTGTTGGCAGTTTGCCTACGAATGCTGCAAAGCCAATGGCGGAGCACCAGGAGTAGACAACCAGACGTTTGAGAACATCGAGGAGTACGGCTCGAAGCAATGGCTCGACGAACTGACGCAGGAGCTGAAAAGTAGAACCTATCGACCACAGCCCGTGCGGCGGGTGTACATACCCAAGCCGGATGGGAAACAGAGACCGTTAGGAGTGCCCGCGATCAAAGACCGCGTCGCACAAATGGCGGCAGTGCTGGTGCTCGAACCAATCTTCGAGGCCGACCTGCCGCCAGAACAATACGCCTACCGGCCAGACCGCAGCGCCCTGGACGCCGTGAAGCATGTCCACAAGCTGCTCAACACCGGCCATGGACAAATCGTTGACGCCGATTTAAGCGGCTACTTCGATTCGATCCCGCATTCCGACCTTCTAAAGTCGGTGGCTCGAAGGATCGTCGACGGAGCGATGCTCCATCTGATCAAGATGTGGCTGGAAGCTCCGGTGGAAGAAACCGACGAGCGAGGGAATAAGCATCGAAGTACGCGCAATCGGGATGAAGGAAAAGGAACTCCCCAAGGAGCTCCGATCAGCCCGTTGCTCAGCAACTTGTACATGCGTCGATTCGTGCTGGGATGGAAGAAGCTCGGGCACGAGAAGCGTCTTCAGGCCCGCATCGTTAACTATGCCGATGATCTGGTGATCTGCTGCCGTGGCCAAGCGGAAGAAGCGCTGACCACGATGCGGGACATCATGACGAAGCTGAAGTTGACGGTGAACGAGACGAAGACGCGGGTCTGTAAACTGCCGGAAGAGAAGTTCGACTTTCTGGGTTATACGTTCGGTCGGTGTTACTCCTCGAAAACGGGACGGCCTACATGGGCACGGTTCCCTCGAAGAAGCGGGTGATCCGCATCTGCGAGGCGATCAGCGAGATGACCGGACGAGATCAAACTCTGCTGGACCAGGAAATAGTGGTAGCGAAGCTCAACCGCATGATGATTGGCTGGGCCAACTACTTCTGTCTCGGGCCAGTCAGCAAGGCCTATCGGGCGGTGGATCAATCACGCTTGCAAGAGGCTGCGCCAGTGGTTGTGTGCCAAGCACAAAGTGTGGTGGCCGGCGACCAAGCAGTTTCCGGAGGCATCCCTGCATCGAAGTGCTGGGCCTCGTCTGCCTTAGCTACGCGGACGAGCAGATTTCCCGTGGGCGACCTCGTGAACCTTTCTCCGAGAGCCGGATGCGGCAAATCCGCACGTCCGGTTCGATGAGCGGGGTGTGGAAACGGAAGCATGGTGGAGCTAGTGAGGCACCGACAGACGAAAGAGTCGGCAACGGATAGGCTGCACCTAAACCACCGCGCCACACCTCGACTCCACAAGTAACCCGTTTTCATCCGTCACGCGGCCTGCTGGCGACGAATCTGCCGCTGTTTCCGCGCCGCCTCCAGCTTCCGATCCCGCTCGGCCTGAATCTCCTGCTGATGCCCGGCGAGCATGTCCTTCGGCGTGATGTATCCGATGGCGCTGTTCAAACGCACGTTGTTGTAATGCTCCACGTAACCCTGCACCAAACGCCGCGCATCTTCGAGTGAAAGGGGCGTGCCGGGGCGGATGCACTCCCCTTTGAGTGACTTGTGCCAACGTTCGATTTTGCCATTCGATTGCGGATAATACGGCGAAGTCCTGACGTGCGTCATGCCCGAGATGCGAATGAACTCCTTGAAGTCCTTGGCGATGAATTGCGGCCCGTTGTCGGAAATGATTCGCGGTTTAACGCCAGGATACTGCTCTTTAGCACGTTCCAGAACGATCTCGATGTCAGCCTCGGTCATCCGCTCGCGAAGATCCCAATGAACCAGGAAACGGCTGTAGCCGTCCAGGATGCTGCATAGGTAGTAGAACGTCGCGCAAACGTTCAGGTAGGAAACATCGATATGCCAATGCTGGTGCGGCTGCGGCGGTTGTTCAAAACCCGTCCCTTTCTTCGACGGCCTTCCGTTCCACTTCCGCAGCAGCCCCGCCCGATTCAGCACCCGCCACACGCTGGCCGGACTCACCGCCACGATGTCGGCGTCCAGCATCATGAACGCCAGCCGCCGATAGCCTTCCAGCGGATTCTTCAGGTGGAACGCAATGATCGCCCGCTTCTCCCAATCCTCCAGCCAAAAGTCTCGGGGAATCCAGCCATTATGCTCGTTGACCCTGCCGTACCGCTCGCGCCAGCCGTAAAACTTGCTGCCCGAGATGCCGAGCCATCGGATAAACAGCCCGGCACTGATCTCGGTCTTCTCCGACCAGCGCCGGACGAAATCCACGATCTCGTCCCGCGTATCGTGCGGAACCCAGACCCTGGTCAGAGTTCCCCAACTCTTTTTTTTAGGGCCACATGCTCCGCCATCAGTTCGGCCAGAACTTCATCCTTCGTCTGGACCTTCTTCTCCAGATACGCGATTCGTTCCTGTTCGGGCTGATGGTTGGTGCGGCCTCTCTGCTGGAAAGCGGCGGCTCCGTTCTCGAAGAACTCCTTCTGCCAGCGGTAGAACACGGTTGGCTGGAGTCCCGACTCGTCACACAGGTTCGAGATCGGCACTCCTTCCACCAAATGCCTCCTCAGAATGGCGACCTTCTCTTCCGGCGTGTAGTGCTTCCGTCGTTTCTTCATGTGTTCGCTCCGTTATCTTAACGGACAAACGCTTTCTCCATTTCCAGCTGAGGCAGGACAGTTAGCATCTGCACTTATGCAAAGTACTTGACGATACAAAGCAACATAACATATCATCTTCCCTGCCGCGATCCAATACTGAAGGCTAGGAGCTATATATGGACTCCGGTGAAGGCAACGGGCCTGAATTCCGGCTGATTGGCGACGATGCAGGCGACTGCACGGCTCGCTATTGTTTCGAGAAGGCAAGACATTGGGCAATCTGGAATCGAATCATGCCCCTCACACGGTCAGCCTTGACCATCAAGAAAGCTGTCTGCCATACTCACCGGGAAGCTACCGAGGGCAAACCTTGGGACCAAATCAGTGAGGACTTCCGCACCTTCGCAGCTTAAGGATCGGTTTGGAAACCAAGTCGGAACCCTAAGGAGGGTGTCCCAGCCGTAGTTGAAGGTTAGCAGCGGCGGATGCATCTTACGCTATTTTCTCCTTCGAAGATTGAGTTGTTGACTTGTCCTCTCGTCCGAGAATGGCGGCCAGTGCCCAGAGGTTCGTATGGCCGTCGATCCGTCGGAAATGCTTTTCGGTAAGCAGCCACGCCGAAGCCACCCAGCGCTGCACCATGCCGGCATCCCGCCATCGCGTGACGTTATCTGTACGGCGCTCCACTCCGCTCTGCGGACTTTCAATGACATTGGTGGTGGCCAAACATTTGTGCAAGGATTCTGGAATCTGCAAGCGCTGCAAGGTGAACATCTCCTGCATTCCCTCGCGCAGGCTGCGCGCAGCCGATTCATATTCCCGCTCCAGGAAGCGCGCCAACTGTTCCAGCCGTTTCTCTCCTTCCTCGACGGTCTTCACCTTCCAAGCCGCCCGCATGAGATTGCGCGTTTGGCCGTGCTGCTCTTTGGGCAGTTCCGCGAGGACGTTACGGATTTTGTGATTGCGGCAGCGCTGCACCGGCTGTTCGCCTCCAAACACCTCCTCGATCCCCGCCCGCAACGCTTTGGCCCCGTCGATGACGAACAGGTACTTGCGGTCGGTCGGCAGTCCTTGATCCCGCAGGTGGGTCAGCAGGCGCTTCACCGAGGCGGCGTTCTCGGTCGCTCCCGGCTCGATCCCCAGGATGTGTTTCTTCCCCTCACGATCGACGCCCACGGCGCTGATGATGTGATGTTCGGCGAAACGTTGGCCGTCGATGTAGATCACCAATATTTCCACGTTTTCCCAGCGCCGTTCCTGCAGTTCTTTAAGCTGTTCGACGCTGGCCTCAATCGCCTTGCGGCTGATGGCGCTGCGCGAGACTCCGACCGTCGCCGCCATTTGCGGCAAGACTTCCTGATATTCCCGCGTGGAGATGCCGCGTAACAGCGCGCCCAGCAAATGCTGCCCGAGACCTCGGTCTTGGCGTAGCCGTTCATAGGCGGGGATTTTCACTTCGCCTTCGGTTTTGTGTCGCAGACGGGGCCGCTGCACTTTCAATTTTCGGTCCGCCAGTTGGACGCAACCGAACTGCGATCCGTGGTACCGGAGATCACCACGAGTCTTGCCCGGCGTGCGCGGACCGGCCACTTGCTGGGCGCTCAGGATTAAGATCTGTTCCAGCGTTTGGTGTCCGATCTCGTGGATCACGGTCTCCACCACCTGGCTGGCATTCTCGATCAGGTTCAGGATGGGAAGCAGGATCTGCCCATTGGCCTGGCAGAACTGCTCGATGACAGCGGCTGACTCACGCGCAGCTCGGGTCACCATGTGGTAAGGTTTCTTCACGGCGGTAGGCTCCTTTCGGATTCGTGATTGGCAACCGGATTCTATATCGGCGCCAACCGCCGCCTACCAACCTTCAACTGAAGTTAGGACACCCTCACCCTAAGGACCGTGAGCCTTACCGAATGCCGCCGCCGCGACTCCTGCACGCTGTCGCCGCGAACAGACCTTTTCTTTTCGACGACTTTCAAATAGGGCGGATCGATATTTTGATCGCGGTGCAGGAACTATCCCCTTGACTCGCATACTGCAAATACCTTAGATTTCCGCTCCAGGCGATTGCCCACAGGCCCCGGGATGAGCCATTCCCGGTCGGGAGTCGTCGATACCCCACACCCAGATTACCTATCGGACTCTCTAGGCCCCGATGTAATTGGTTCGCCCTCGCTCCAAAAAGTAGGGCTCGCAATGCGCGTCCACCGGCTTTGTGCTCTCTTGCTGTTTGTGGCTTGTCCGCTTGTCCTGTGTTTTGTCGGCAGGACAAGACAGCGAAGACACGCGACCCGAGTTCCCGGGACAAAGCTAACGCGACTGGCACTTCGTTGTGATCGATCTAATTAGACAGAGACTCGCGGATGCTGAGCGCGAATACCGAGAACGGCAGAACTAAAATGAAAACGAAAGCCCACGAAACACGCAATCGCGTTGCCCGCGTAACCGAAGGCAGCGGGAACGTCTTTGCCGACCTTACTCTTCCTAATCCTGAACAAGAGTTGCTCAAGGCGCAGCTCACCCTGCAAATCTATACGATCCTTAAGGACAGCGGCATGACACAGGTCGAGATCGCCAAAATCCTCGGCGTGCAGCAACCGCAGGTTTCCCTGCTCATGCGGAACGGAGCGGGTAATTTTTCCGTTGGACGTCTTATGGAATTCCTCACGGCTCTACGTCAAGATGTTGAAATCACCGTGCGGCCCACGCGTAAGGAACATGGCGCACTCTCCGTTATTTCCGCAAGATAGTCAGACACTGATCTTATCATCTTATGTGAGCGAAAGAGTGAAGAACGAAATTAGTCATTCACCCTAGCACAGGAACTTGCGGCCAGCTGGAGAATGGTTTCCATTTTCGCCGCTGCCCGGTCCCAGGAGTAGTTTTCGAGCGCGGTCCTGTATCCGCCATGTGCGATAGAGTCGGCTAAAACCGGATTGAGCAAAAGCTCGACGGTCTTATGAGCGAACTCGGCCGCATCGTTGGCGATCAAGATATTTTGTCCCTCTTGGACGAGTATGCCCGACGACCCTAGCGAAGTAGCTACCACCGGCTTGCGCATCGCCCAAGCCTCAAGCACCTTGTTCTTGATACCGCCACCCGAAATCAGAGGCGACACGACCACCGTGGCTCTTGCGAGATAGGGCCTCAGGTCGGGGACAAATCCAGTGACGCAGACGTGATCCGAATTCCAAGCGGACAGATAACTGGGCCCATTGGGTCCCACAATGTACCAGCGTGCCTGCGGACATCGTTGGCGGACGATCGGGAAAATTTGCTCCGCGAAATAATGAAGAGCGAGGATGTTCGGCTGATATCCAAGGTTGCCGAAGAATAGAAGAGTGAATGGCTCTGAAGCGGTGTCGTCCGGGGCGAAATAACTAAGGTCGACGCCATTTGGAATCACCTCGATGTTCGCCACAGGCAAGATAGAGTGCAAGCTCCGAGCATCTTGCTGCCCAACGACAACGCACTTGCAAGCCTCGGCGCAGAACCGCTTTAGGTAGAGACGCAACTCTAGAACGTGCTTCAAGAGTCGTAACTTCTGCCACATACCACGTGTGATCGCTAAATCGCGCCGCGCGGAAAGCACCGGTTCATCAACGATGTCGGCAACGATGGGCAACCCACGCCCGGTGGCATACTGCAGCAACGCGAAATCGAAGGTAAGGATAACGTCAAATTTGCTCTCTGCCACAACTTGGGAGACACACTGTTCCATGGCACGCGAGAAATCACATGGCAATCCCAGACGTAGCCATCGGGCAATACGTCTCAAGGTAGTAGCCCGAGCCGGCTCCTCCGGGATAACAGCCGTACTCATTGCCTCGTGACGCTGCGGGTGCGTTACGTTTCGAAAGTGTATGTAGTGGATTTCGTGAGAACTCCGCAACCTGGAAATGAAGTTGTGCGCACGAACACCCACACCGTTGAGGATGTCATTGAGCGAGACGGGGCCGATTGCCAGGATCTTCAATGAAGATTTCAAGTCATCGAATCATAGCTTACAACCGGCGGCTTCAACAGAGTGAAGGCTGTATTCTCCCATGCCCCAATCAGGAAGACTTGAAGGGATCGCCTTGGAAGTGATGTGAGATTATGCCAATGCACTGGAAGGCTTCCAAGGAATGTACGGCTCCCCACTTCCATCGCACCAAAACCGCACGGGTACGAATTCTCAGGCATTGGTACGGGGTCATTGCGAGAATTCATAAGCATGAGAAATGCTGTGGCGTTCTGATGCGCCTTCACACGATGACCCCTGTTTAGTAGTCGGCGGTTGACACCTGAGCCATCTTGCCTCCGCCATGGCCGAGCCGTTTGAGGAAGACGTCCCGCAATTGCGCTCGTTGGTTCGCGATCGTAAGTTCGCTTCCACAGCGTTCGCGACCTCGTCTACCATATTCCGCCGCTTGCTCCGGATGATCGAGCAGCTCTTCTATGCAATCCGCCAAGGCGTGGTAATTGCCCGGCTCAAAAAGTAGCCCGGTTTTGTGATCGAGCACGGCTTCAGGCAGGCCGTGTAAGCGAGAGGCGATTACCGGAAGACCTGAAGCCGCTATCTCCAAAGCGGTGCGGGGGAATGAGTCCCAGCCGCTGGATGGAATTACTCCACAAAAGCAGCTCGGATAGATCTCTGGAAGGTCGGAACGATAACCTCCAAAGCGAATCAGCCCATCAATCCCCAATCCGGAGTACAACCCTTCATAAGCCTTACTCTCATCGGTTTTATTTCCGCACAGAAGAAAACACACATCATGGCGATGGCGCTTGTGTAAGAGTTCAATCGCCGCCTCAACGAGTGTCTCTACACCTTTTCTGGGCTCCATATGACCAGCATAGACGATGACTTTTTTGTCGTTGGGTAAACCTAGGGCTTCATACACGTACGTCGAATGGTCGGATCTAAATGCCGAATTATCGACTCCTAAATGCACAATATCGATCATCCGCGAGGATACACCCCGACCGTTAATGGCAAGCTCCGCCATCGCCCTGGATTCAAATATCAGCGCGTCTGCTTTAGACCGCGATACAGCCATTTGCAATTTCTTCAGAAGGAGTTTCCATGGCGGCATGAGAGAAGAAATTGGGGCACCCCAGTACCCAATGATCGCCTTTGCGCCCGCCTTGTGCAAAGCTCTGAAGAGTGGATCAATTGGCTGCATATCAAATATTACGATCAGACGAACCTGATTGCGTTGCACATACTCCGCGAGCCGCCGAATGTTCGATGGATCTCGGTCGAAATAGTCATAAGCTATTACGTTAGTAAATTCAGCTGGCAGGCTGCGAGGATGTCCGTTGTCAAGACTTCGATAACCGAAATGAACGCGCGAATTATCACCGGCCGCGATCTCTAAACCTATCCCATAGAATAAGCTCTCGAGCGGAGCAATAGCATAGCCTGTGTTCGAATGGGTGTGAAAGAGAAAGAGAGATGCGATGGGAGAATCCGTGAAATGGGTACTCGGAAATTTATCTGCCATATGGCTAACTTCACAGCTTACGCCAGCATGGCGTCCTGCAAGAGGGTAATCTAGCCGACCGAATTCTATTTATTAACGACCCGCGAGCTTCCCACCAGAGAGAGACGCGAATTCTAATCCTGTCCCAAGGGACACAATAAGGACAGGTACAGAACAGCTGTCCCTTTTTTGAACTTCCGACCAGCAGAGTATTCATCACTGTTCCAAACATTCTTGAGCACCCAGCCCATTCAAAAAGGGGTGAGCCCTGCGACTCTTGGATGCCGGTCTCAGACATTAGGTGATGACGAATAAATGTTGCTTGAGCTTCTGCTTACTTTTGTTACTGACGATTGCAAATGCGGGATGTGTAGGCGTTACCAGCGCCCGCAGCACTGCCCAGGCGGATGCGCGTAGCGGGCAGGACTTGAAAGTTAGCGCCCCGAGCCTGAACTTTGGCGCGGTTGACGTTGGCAGCAGCAGTGCCTTAGCTCTAACTCTGACCAACTCGGGCCAGTCCACAATCACGATCTCCAATGTCAGCGTCTCGGGCCCAGGGTTTAACGCAACCGGGATTCCCACAGGTATGCTCTTGAATCCCGGACAGACTGCGACTCTGGAGGCCACATTTGCTCCTGCGGCCAGCGGCTCGGCCTCGGGCAATGTTACTATCACCAGCAACTCTAGCAACTCTCCCGCGACAATTGGCCTGTCAGGCGCGGGCGTCGAGTCGACAGGTGGTCAGTCCAGCCAGGGCGGCGTCGGTGGCCAGTCCGGTGGGGGCGGCGTAGTTACGTCAATCGTCGTAACTCCTGCTGATCCTATACTTATCCCCGGCACGCAATTGCAATTTAGAGCCGTCGATAATTTCGGAAACGACATAACATCATCGGTCATTTGGGCCAGCTCCAATGGTTCTATAGCAACCATAACGCCAGGAGGATTAGCCACCGCATTGTCAGACGGCAATGCCACGATCACTGCGACCGAATAAGCAGTTGCCGAGCATGGGCTACACACAAAGGGCTGTATTAGCAGTCCGGTTTGACGGACCGCTTGCCTTCCACAGGATTTGCTGCCTTGTGTTGATGGTTTCGACCTGACAGGTGGCACACTCCAATCGTGCAGTTCACATGTAAAAGTTGATTTGACCACAGGAAAACAGCAGACCGAATTCTTGCCATTTGCGAATGGAGATCTTCCCTTATAAAGGCACTTGGGTCCTACTTCACCTTCCAGCGTACAATTCAGAACAGGTACGGACAGCTGTCCATATGTTGCACCTCAGGTCGGTAGATTTTCACCGCTTTTCCGAGCATTCTTGAAAACCAAGCCCAATTTGAGGGGTAAGCCCCAGATTGCACGTCGCCTTTCGCCATCGGTCAGGATGGTCACTATGGAAGTAACGGAATTGACGGGATGCTATGTCATTGATGCCCTAGGCTCGCATTTTCAGACGGGAACGTTACGATCACGCAACAAATCAGAAAAGTTGACGTGAATCGAACCGCTATTCCATACACGATTATCGTAGCGCTGGTCTGGTCTGCCTAGGAGCGTGTCCGAGAATTGCACTTTTCAGCGATTTTTGCGCCGTAAGCTATTGATTCTTCGTTCGTGAAAAGCCAGTTTTCGCATTACTCGGACACGCTCCTAGAGCAGATACGGGTTTACGCTGATGTGGCTGAAGATGAGGTTATTATTTCAGGGGAAAAACCAATATGAAGAAACTCTTACTCAGTCTTTTAAGTCTGACACCGTTGGCACTGACACCGTTGGCACTGATGGCGCAAGTCACGGGCAACACATTCTTGACCGTCGGTACTCCTCAGAGTTTGCTCTCGGGTTGCACGGTCAGTTCATCTAACTCACCCAATTGTTCAATTCCTAGCGGTTGGACTCTTGCAGTCGCAGACGGTTTTGATAACGGAGCTCTCGGTTCCAGCACAAACGAGTATTTGGTTCCTGGAGAGTCCATAACCACGGCTAATCCACACAGCGGAAGTGATTCTTTGGCTTGCAATATCACCGGGGACGGCTCCGCGTGTCAGCTAGGCATTTTCCCTAATACAGTAACCTCAGGTTCTAACCACATCTATTTGTCATTTTGGCGCTACATGGGCACGAATGCCTGCGGTGACACCGAGATTTACTTTTGGGACGTATACACAGATAGCCGTTCTACTTTCTTCGATGTAGAGGACACGCAAAATTACACCTCTCCCCTGAACACCTGCGTTTCTAGTATGCAACCGGCGATGATTGGAGACGGTAGTCTGGACATCTTTGCGGATGTTACCGGGAAGTCGTGGAGTCTGCCAAAAGGTACGTGGGAGCAGGTTGAAGGCGAGTTTCAGGGAAGCACTTGTAATGGAAACACGTCCAATAACGACGGATTGTATCGGGTTTACGTCAATGGCGTTCTAATCGCGCAGCACCTGAATTTCAACCTTAACGGCTGCGGGACAGGAGCCAGTTCTACGGGAATGGCTGTCGAGATGGGCGGCATCTTCACTTATCTAAATGCGAGTAATGCCAGCATTACGGCGCCGAATGGTTCCTTCCCCGTTTACATCGACGACGTCATCTTATTGAAGCAGTAATTCTCCCTGGCGTGCGGCCTCATCCTAATATGCGAGCCAGGTGCTTGACGATTCGTGGGGCGGCTTGCCCATCACCAAATGGATTTCTATGGCGGCCGAACTGATGATATATACGCCTATTATCAAGCAAGTCGGTCACAGTCTTGACGATTGTTTCCGGGTCCGTACCCACAAGCTGACACACACCGGCCTCGATTCCTTCTGGACGTTCTGTCTCTTCGCGCATCACAAGTACCGGCCGGCCAAGTGACGGCATCTCCTCTTGAATACCTCCGGAATCGGTTAATGCCAAATAGGCGTGGCTCATCAACCAGACGAATTGCAAATACTCCAAGGGCTCAATTAGATGAATGCGAGGCGTAGAACCTATGCTCTGCCAAACGGGAATACGTACATTCGGGTTCGGATGTACTGGATATACGATCTCAATGTCTTCGCGGGTGAGTGCGAGCCGCTGCAGTGCAAGACAGATTGCTCTTAAGCGCTGGCCAAAATTTTCCCGACGATGAGCGGTGACCAGAATCAATTTTCGAGACGTCCAGTTAAAGCCGTTCAGCGACGGGATCGCTGGAGGGCGCCGGAGCGTTGAACGTTGTGCCTCCAAGAATACATCTACAACCGTATTGCCCGTAACGAAGATCTGGTCGGACCTGACGCCTTCGCGAAGCAGGTTTCCTTTAGCCCACTTCGTAGGGGCGAAATGGTAATTGGCGAGATGCGAGGTCAAGCGACGATTCATCTCTTCCGGGAAGGGCGAATATCTATCCAGTGTTCGTAATCCTGCTTCGACGTGAGCTACGGGAATTTTTTGATAGAAGCTTGCAAGAGCACCCACAAAAGCTGTGGTTGTATCCCCTTGTAATAAGACGACGTCCGGCCGCATCCTTTTTAATGTGGAAGATAGCTCAATTATCGTTTGACCGGTGAGTTGATCTAGCTTCTGGTCCGGTCTCATGAGGTTAAGATCGTGGTTCACACGAATCCGGAACAGGCGGGTAACTTGATCTAACAACTGCCGGTGCTGTGCCGTCGCACAGACTGAAACTCGAAAGTGGCCACTATTTCGTAACTCACGGATCACCGGCGCGAGCTTAATCGCCTCAGGCCGTGTTCCGAATATGACTAGCGCGTGTATGCGTTTGCGTTTCATGGGCAAGAATGTGATCCGCGAGACCTAAACAGTAATGTCTTCAGCAGGTGTGGGTTCCTTGACTTCATTAACCAAACTCTCCAAGCAGCCGAGCGCTCTGCCAAAATCGAAGTCCCAATTATATTTTTCCAAAACGGCCCGGCGTCCCCTCTCTGCCATGACCACCAGTTCTGCTGGAGAGTTCTTCAGACGAAGGATAATCCGGGCTGTTTCTTGGGGGCTGGTTCCCTCTGGAATCACCGTGCCACAGCCGACCTCGTCAAGAATTCTGCGAGTCGGCACCATGTCAGTCGAGAGTACAGGTATACCGGCGGCCATATAGTGGAACAGTTTGTTTGAGATCGTTGTATTCGTGAAGGAATTGACCGGGTATGCGATGATTCCGAGGTTCCCCTGCTGTAACCAGGTTGGTAAAACTTTGGGCTCAATCAAACCGCAGAAAACAACATGGTCTTCGATCCCCAGGCTCTTTACGAGAGGGATTAAGTGCTCGCCGCCTCCGCCAATAAGAAACCGAACGCTGGTCTCCCGCTCGATGACGTAGGGTAATGCGTGCAGGATCGGCTCAACAGAGCCGACACCTGGAGCGAAAAGCCCGAAATAGACCAAAGTGAAAGTGGGCTCCTTTACGCAGGCCGAGGCGTTCAAGGCTGCTTGGAGTTCCTCTAGGCGGGGCGTATGACATACGACGCTGACCTTGCCTGTTCGGCGGAGCCTGGGTGGTATCGCCTCGAGTCGTTCGTCAATGACAACCCAAGTATGGTCGGCCATTCTGACGCACCAATCCTCCAGAAAACCAACCACTTTGCTGTTCTTGGTGAAATAATGGTGGGGCCGGGTCTTTGGATAGGATTTGACAACCTCACGATTGTTCTCTTGCAAATCGAGCACAACAGGCTTGCCGAGGTACTTCGCAGCTAAGATGGTGGGTAGGGCAATACGAAGGTTGCTGGAAATTAGTACGTCCAGGCGCTCCTTGGTAGCAACCCTGGCAATCCAATGAGCCCATAAGGGATTCAGTGGCGAAACCGCACTCAACAGCGGAAAAATAGCCGAACCTACACAATAGTTGAATCGGTACACACGACCATAAGACAGATCCTCCACGGCTGGTCTCCGCCGGGAGTTTGAACAGATGAACACGACCTGGTGGCCTGCTTCCTGTAACGATCGGGCTAGCTTAGTGGGCCTGACCTCACCGACGTGCGGATAATCAACGTCTATGGTGATTCCGACTCGCATCGTTATCCACACCTCAATTGCGTTATCATTTCGAGATTCCCCTCCTGGATACATGGGAAAGCGACGAGTACAGCCGAGAGACCTGTCGCGCGGTCAAGTTCGCTGTGAATTGGTCGGCCACGCGCACCGCTCCAGCATCGCCTAACGACCTACGCAGCGCAGTTTCATCGAGCAGCCTTAGGCATGCCTGCGCCAGTTCTGGGTGCCCAGCGGATTGGACACAGATTCCATCCACCCCATCTCTGATCACTTCGGCGACGCCTCCGACCGGGCGCGCGACTACAGGAACACGCAGGTGGAGCGCCTCGAGGAGCACCATGGGCAATCCTTCGTGGTCGGAGCAGAGAACAAAAATGTCCATGGCACGGAGAACGTCGTATACATCTTCTCGATGCCCTAAAAAGAGAACTTGGTTCTGAATACCCAAGCTAGCGGCCAGAGTGCGCAGGCGCGTTTCCTCCCGTCCTTCACCCGCGATAAGGAATCGCGCATTAGGCTGGGCAAGGGCAATTTCCTGCGCTGCACGCAGGAAAATATCCAGGCGTTTAATCGGATCAAGCCGGCCAGCTGTGCCAACGATGAAGCAATGCGGAGGAATTCCTAAGCGCTGCTTCGCTTGGGTGGGGCTAAGAGCGGAGGCAACACTTTTTTCCTCTATACCGTTGTATATCGTGACCACTTTTTCCGCGGGTACACGTCCCACCAGGCCGGCACGCAGCTCCTCACTGACGCTAATGACTGAATCTACGCAGTGACGTGCGAGCCAACCATCCACAAGCTGGATGGCACTTTGCTTATAGTGTTGCCACCCACGGAAAGGTTCGGGCGCGCCGTGTTTTGAACAGACATGAATCGGCACATGACACCAGCGCGACAGAAGGGCAGCGAGCAGATTTTCCTTGTAACGATGGGAATGCAAAATCCGGATATTCTTCCCTTTTAGGAATCGGACCGCGTGCGCCAAAATTTGGAAGAAGTTTTGCTCGGTCTCATCGAGAACGCAAACTTCAATTCCGGCCCGGCGAACCTCACTCGCGAGGCGGCCGTCGTTGAGAAAAATCGCTGATGATTGCAGGCTCGGATCGAGCTGAAGCGCCTTTAGCAATGCTGCAAGCTGTACTTCCGCGCCCGCCCAACGGTCCCCTGAGGCGACATGGCAAACGTTAAGCTTGTCGGTGCTTAGCGCAGCCTTCGCGACGGAATAGGAGCCGGTATCAACCGCGCTGCGTTGGATTCCAGCTGACAAATTTCTCTCCCGAAAGAAAGTAAATCCAGGCGATGATAGTGGCCGCGTTTCCTAACAAGAAGTATCCAGCCAACTTGATCGGCTTCCACTTCGAAAGGCGATCAGCTGTTAGCGCCAGCAAGCCCGAGCCATAGAGGACGATCTGCAATATCAAACAGATTCGATAGAAAGTGCCGACCGGCCATAAGAGCAAGTTGGAGACGAAGAGAACCGCGACCGCACAGGGAATGAGCCAGCGAAATAGCTTGTGGCTAATGAGCTGCCAGGAAAATACTCCGTACCGGAACGGATTGAGCAAATCCGCGTGAGTAAAGAAGACCTCCAGGCCATTAACGACAGTGCGGATCTTCCGGCGCAGTTCCGCGCTGTCGGAGCTCGCCAGACTGTACGTACCCGTCGACTCCGGGTCAATAATCGCTCTGAGACCGTTTCTCACGGTATTTAAAGGGACGAAAAAATCGCTAGTTTGATCCGTACGCCATATCTTGCACATTGAGGCGCGTGCCGCAAAAAATGAGCCGCTCGCCGTGACCAGCGAGCCCGTGCGAGATTCCAAGCGCCTGATCCACATTTCCAGCCCGACGTAAGATTGTTCACCTCTCCAACTTCTCCGTTTTGTTACTCTGTCCTCGCTGCTCACGCATCCAACCAACGGATCGGCGAAGTTGGAGACTATATTCTGTAGGGCGTTCGCATCGAGATCCACACCGGCGTCCGTAAAAACAAGGATCTCCCCAGATGCCAGATCACGAGCTTCTCGCTGCGCGTATTGCTTGCCGCGCCGCTCGGGAATCTCGATTAGCTTCACGCCCTTGTCGGCAAACGACCGGACGATTGCGACGCTATCGTCAGTCGAGCCATCCGACGCGACGATCACTTCGTACTTATCTCCTGGGTACGCCAACTGCAAGCAGTTCACGATCTTGCCACGGATCGTGGAACCTTCATTGTGCGCGGCGATAATGATGGAAACCGTCGGTTGTATCGGCGCCCGAATATGCACACGGTTTCGTCCCCTGGACAGCAGCCACAAGAAGAGCGGATATCCGGCTAGGGTATAAGCCAGAAACAGTATCGCCGACCAAAAAACCCAAATCATGGCATTAACCTTTCAGGACACGCTCGTAGAGCGCCTCATACTCCTGAACCATTCGATCGATTGCGAACGTACTTTCGATTTTTGCCTGGGCCATTTGCGCAAGTCCACGCGCTCGAATGGGGTCCTGCAGAAGCTCACAGATTTTTGCCGCCAGCGCATTCGCATCAGCGGGGGGAACTAATAGGCCGGTGCGACCGTCTTCGATGATCTCTTCCGGGCCTCCGGAGCGCGTCATAACAACTGCCCGTGCGGAGGCCATGGCCTCAAGCGCCACCAGGGGAAAGCCCTCGCTGGTAGAGGGCAGAACAAATACATCGAGTTCGCTCAGCAACTCCGGCACATCGCTCCGAAACCCTAGAAAATGGAAGCGGTCTGTGAGATTTAATCGCTCGATCGACTCGAGAAGAGGCTTTGCGAGCTGAGGATCGACGTCACCCACGGCTACAAAACGCGTATCGGGAAAGCCGTCCAGAACCTTTCGCGCCGCCTGAATAAAGAATTCATAACCTTTCGTTTGGCGCACGTTCGCGACCGTTCCAACGAGCTTGGTTCCGTTGTGGAGTTGTAGTTCTTTTTTTAGCCGTCCGTCAGCGGCGATGCGGAAACGATCCGGGTCGATCCCGTTATAAATGCGAGTGAGCCTTCCCGCAGAAAAACCTTGTTGTTGAAGCAGTCTGCTCACGTGGTCACACACAACGACGATGGCGTCCGCTGAAATCCGCACGCCTCCCAGCTGGATAGCTCCTCGCACTCCTTTGGTCTGAGCTAACTCAATAGCACCGTGGTAAGTGGCCACCGTCTTACGGTGTGTCAATGTTCCCACCAGGCAGCTATAAAAATTCTGTCCAGGTAGGTGAGAGTGAATCAGATTTATGCTCTCTCGGTGAATCACGCGCGCCATACCGACTGGCTGGCGGAAGTCATACCACGTTTTGGAACGTACTACGTAGGTTGGAACACCGTTCTCACGAAGGCTCTTAGAGAGCCAGCCCTCATAAGGAACCAAAGCGATGCTGCGGAAGCGGCTGTTATTTAGTCGCGAAGCGAGATTCAGCAGGACGGTTTCAGCGCCCCCCGGTCCGCCCGTCTCGATCGTATGCAGTATCGTGAATTGTTTCACGATGAATACCGTAGTAGGACCGAACGTACCTTGCGAATCTTCTGCAACTGGGCACTCAAAAAGGGAACGGAAAGCTCAGTTATCTTCGAAGACCGGGCAGCGGAGTCTGCTCGGAAGAAGCGACTTTGGATCGAGAAGTTGCCGCGACGGAGCTCTCCTAGGACAGCGTCGGCCCTGAGCGACCCTACGTTCATTTCAATGCCCACGTCATAGAATGACGCTTTGCGGTGCAAATCGTGAGAGGCCACCGCAAGAAGCGTGGGATTGGCCCGGCGCATACGAGCAAACGCACTCAAAGCCAATGGCGAAGGCAGATACTTGCCATCATAGCCCACGTTCCAGACTTCCGCCGCGTCAACCGCCCTTAGGACTTCCGGCGTACACTCCCAGCGCATCCGCCGCGGGTGCGCCAGGATCGCAAATCCTCCTTGCTCACGAATGTTACGAGCAATCCCTATCGCATCCTTCTCGCGAACGAGAGCGGTAGCGCCGAGGCCCACGATGTGAAGCGAACTGCTCACCGCAAATTCGATCCCCGGGATAACACAGAATTGGTCATTCGAATGGAGCGCCGCTTGCTCGCGGAGGAACTGAACCTTTGTTTCGTTGAGGTCCTCGGCGTGTTCTCCGATAGCGATAAACTGATAGGCCTTGCCGCGATACCACTGTGCAAGTTCTGCGACACTCAAGGTTCCGTCGTGGGATAGCTTCGAATGCACGTGCAGTGCGCCCCTAATTCGCATGTGCCTCGCCTTTCTTCGGTCGGAATGGAGGGAGCAAAGACGCGAGGTATGATCTGCATTCATACCACCCGGGGATCGGATCCTCGAACCGAAAGATTTCGTAGTGCAGATCTGGCTGGTAGAACTTGAGAAAATCGAATAATGCACGCGTCTTAGAACCGCCAAGATAGGGCGATGACGGACGCGAATGAGTTAATCGGATCCAAAGTTGGTCCAAGTCGCCGAGCAACCATCGACTCTTTACATGAGGGCGGTAATTGAATTGAGCAGGAACATTCTCACCGCACACCAACCGGTAGTGCATGAGCGGGAAATTCATTCCTGCATCGTTTGCTAATTGCAGTGAGCCCCAAAAACGGCCATTGATCTCCATCAACTTCGGCTCAGCATCGCGCCGATCCACCTTGTATTCGACCATCGCTGGACCTTGCCATCCCAGGGAGCGCAGAAGAGCACATGACTTTTCAACCAACCGCTCATCTAGGGGAACACTCTCTCGAAGTACGCTCACTCCGCCCCAAGGTGGCTTCTCGCGTAGACGCCGGTGGCAAAAAGCGGCTTTCAATTCTCCGTTCCACACCAGGAGAAAGACTCCCCTGCCCTCGCCTTCGATTTTTTCCTGGATCAAGGGATTGGGAATGAGAGCACTCGAATCGTGATATTTGATCATCAAGTCGTCTGCGGAATTGGCAAATTGAACGTTTCCGCTTCTGCATTGTCCGTTTTCAAACCACCGGGAGAAGCGTGGCTTGATAACGACGGGATAACGAACTTCCTGGGCAACAGATCTCAGGCTCTCGGCTGAGTCAACCATGAAGGTCTGAGGACAGGCGATACCAAGCTGCCGCGCTAACTGCAGCACATAACCCTTGTCCTGAACCCGGGCGACTTGTTCTTCGGCCGGAAGTGCAACCTGAACCGACGCATTCAAAGATCTGCGGATTCCTGCAGCGAGCTGCATGGTAATATCCGTCATGGGAAGCAAAACTCGATGCCGGCCACGCTGCATCTCTTCCATGAGATAGGCCTGGAAGTTTGCACTTTGCTTTTCGGGCGACGGGTAGCAGATCGTTTCCGCGCAATATCGAGACGAACCCGCCAGACTTTTGGGCGTTTCGCTTCCCACGGTCACCCGTATTCCTTCTCGGCCGAGCGCACGTACGACTGCCAGTGTGGCTCGTTCATTGCCGTCGGTAACCAGAATCGACATTCCTTTCCTTATGGCCTTCCCGAGAGAGCAAAGTTAAACATTGCAGGCGAGAATTGGCCGTCCGGTCCGGTGATGTTGCCCTCGTGCAGTAGAATGCGTCGAATCACGAGCGGGTCGTGCCCCCTGCGGTACCAGCCGGCCTGGGTTGTGAAAGCATATTTGTAGTCAGCCTGCTCCACAGACTGCCTGACACGAGCGTCACAATCGCCATTTGGATAGGCAAAAGCGCGAACGGGGACGCCAATTTTTTCTTCCAGTGTTTGCTTACTTAAACGCAATTCTCGATCCACAGTGATATCGTTTTCAAACGTGAGCAGAGGATGACTAACGGTGTGGGCTCCTATCTCCATATCGTGCCGGCTCAACTCAACTATTTCTTCCCAGGTCAGCATAGAATCGACGTCTGGGATGTCAGCCTTTTCTTCCAGCGGCAACAGTTGCGATAGGAAAAGGTCCCGAGTTTCACCCGGCATGTGCTTTAAGCGTTCAACGAAACTCTCCAAGTCCATTGGGGTTATGTTTTTCTCGCTCAACTGACGCCATATCTGTTGTGCTCTGACCCGTACGGACGAAATTGCCCAAGCCTGCTTAAGCCGCTCGACCCAAAAGCCGCGCGTTTTTCCGACCGAGCCCGTGGCTATGAAAACGATCGCCGGCATACCGAATTGTTTGAGCAATGGATAAGCTCGGGTATAGGTATCTTTCCAACCGTCATCAAACGTCAGCAGACAGCAAGGCTTTGACCGACCTCTTTGTTGCTGGCCGGTCAACAGCATGTCTAGCGTGATGACCTCGAACTGCCGATCGACATATTGCAAAAGCTTCAGGAAGGTCGTATCAATTACGGTCATTCCATCCAGGGAATTGGTTTGTTGTTGCTCATCGGTTGTCAGTACTCGGTGCAGCCCGAGAACGCACACCTTTCTGGCGCCCCAGCGGAGAGATATTGAGCAGTCCAGCGCCCCGGAATAGTGGAGCAGGCTCGCTGAAGCAAAGCGAGCGAATCGCCGTAGGTTAGGCACCCTCGCCGCTCCCTGCAACATGGCAACCAAGCCTCGTAACGACAATCACGGCGGAATTGATCGACAAATTGTCAATATCCATGGATCGACTGCTGGGCATCTGCATCACGCCTTCGTTAATTCTGTGCTTATCTTCACCGGAGACCGCCAATCCAGCGCATCTTTGCTGGACGAATTCCATCACCCCGCCTTCGTCGGTCCATTCGGACGGGGTACATTATGTTCGTAAGTTCCACCACACAGTTGATCTTCATTGCAGTGCTCTCTTGGCCGTCCGAATAGCTCTTACGACTGAACTGGGCAGATAGGTGGCGGCTAAATAGCCAAAAGCTCGCGAACTACACGGTTGGTAACAGAGACTGGAAGCAAAGCTCTTTCTCGCTTCCCTCAAAAGGACTCGGTCGAAATGGTGGTAACCGAGGTCCCAATAACTGTAGGCGAGCTGATCTTTGACGAGGCGCCGGGTCCCTGGATTCATGTCTGCAAAATTTCCTAATAGTTTGTGAAACAGAACGATTCTCTGCATGGCTGTTTTCGCGTGGTCTGAAGACAGACTTCCGTCTCGCTCCCTCTTGGTCACCAGCACTTTATTCACGAACTGGGCTTTCCATCGATAACAAATGCGCAGCCACAGGTCGTAGTCCTCAGCGTGCGAAAGTGTTTGGTCGAAATTACCTACATTGTCTAGGCACGAACGCCGGATGACCGCGCCCGAGGTCAGAATGAAACCGCACTGGACCAGTGCATCAAAAACGTACCCGCTGCTAGGATGGAGATCCGTCAACCGGGAACCACTTGCTTGACCACAGTCTGAAATGACCGCCCAATCTGAATAGACCAAACCGACCGTTGCGTCTTCGAACAGGGGAATCTGGTCGGCGAGCTTGGTTGGGGACCAAAGGTCATCAGCGTCGAGGAAAGCGATGTATTTACCCTGTGCGAGCGCGAGACCGCGGTTTCGTGCTGCCCCTGCGCCCTGATTGGGTTGTCTGAAGTAATGGATGCGATTGCCGAATTCGCTCAGAACCACACCTGTATCGTCACTCGAGCCGTCATCGACGACAATTAGCTCAAAATCCTTATACGTTTGTCTTAGAACGCTTTCGATCGCCTCCGGCACAAGCTGCGCGGAATTGAAAGTAGGTATGACTACCGAGACTTCGGGCATTTGATTGCTCGTCGCTGCCAACAAACGTCCCGCGGTTCACCCGGCCGAAACTATGACGTGGGCTAAAGGCTGGACGGAATAGGATTCGGGCTCCAAATTTGTGACAGCTCATTCAAAGCACGGGCAATGCCATCAGAAATGGCCCTCGACTCGCTAGCAGCGCTGAACAACCCGCCTGATTTCTAGGGAATACGGAAACTGCGCTCGGCCAGGAAAGAGGTGATTTTGCCGACTTTGCCAGCTTCTTTCCACTTTATAGCAACAATCTCGCATCCGAGGGCCGGCAAAAGTTTTGCACACTTATGGTCATCCTATGGCGCTAAAGCCTTCCAGTATTTCGGGTGTGCGCTAAATGGCGAGCGCGGCCGTGGTCCTCGTTGTGAAAACCTAAGGGTCATCTATTCAGGAGGTTAGATATGGCGATTAGTACGCCGGACCCAGGCAAAAAGAGCCACATCCTGCCGAACTTAGCATGGCTGATCAATTGCCTCCTTGCTTGGTGCACATGGCAAATACTAAGGTCGGTGGTTCACCTTCTCGTGCCCCAAACTATGACCTACTAAGTGTGGACGTCGAGGACTATTATCACGTTGAAGCGTTTGCAAACAGTATCCCCTCGACATCGTGGCCAGGTCTTCCGGCTAGAGTGATGGCCAACACCGGTCGGGTATTGCGGTTGTTCGGGGAGTACGGGTGTCAAGCCACTTTCTTTGTGCTGGGATGGGTAGCTGAGCACCATCCTAAACTGGTACGCGAGATTTCCGATGCTGGCCATGAGGTAGCCTGCCACAGTTACAGCCACCGTCGAGTTACTTCTCTCACGCCCAAGGAGTTTCGGGCGGACCTGCGTCGCGCACGAGCAGCCATAGAAGATGCGGCCGGGGTAAAGGTAGTGGGGTACCGCGCGCCGACGTTTTCTATTACGCAGAAGAGCTTATGGGCACTCGAGATCCTTTCAGAAGAAGGTTTTCTCTACGATTCCAGCATCTTCCCTATCCGGCATGATCTCTACGGTTTTCCTGAAAGCCCACGATCTCCATACCTGGTGCGATTTCGATCCAACCGAACGCTGTTCGAAATTCCCATGAGTACATTCCGGCTGGGCGGAATCAATTGGCCGACCGGTGGGGGGGGGTATCTCCGGCAGCTTCCCATGCAATATACCCGATGGGCAATGCGTCGCATTCGCAAGGAACGTAATCCCTTTGTAATGTATTTCCATCCTTGGGAACTCGATCCTGACCAGCCACGTATCGCAGGAGGATGGAAATCTAGACTGCGGCATTACAGGGGTCTGGGGAAAATGGAGGGTCGGTTGCGGGAGGTGCTTTCACAGCGGAGCTTTGTGACGCTTCGCGAATTCGTCCATCATTTGGGTTCGCCGGATAACAGCAACTCGCTTCCCGGACTCCGAGTGAATTAACCGCAGTATTGCCTGCGTGCCCCCCTGCAGGGCCATCTGGCCCTTCGGCGGCCTCGCGGACTCAACTCATTCTGGCCCCCTCGCTTTTCTCTCAGGGCAACGTAATCACTGACGTCTATTGCCCTTCAAAAATCGATCGAGAAAACGTGACGGGGACCTGAAAGGGGCGATCTTACGCCACACTCCTATGAACTCTTTTGATCCGCCACATCCTTTCCTCCTTGATGATGGCGGACTTTGGTTCGCTAATTCCACGAATGGACATCTTAGTACCGGGATGACACGTCACCTCGAAAACATAGCCATAAGGTGAGGTCACCTCAAAGACCCCATTCTCATTACGCAGAAGCTCTGCAGGATTTTCAACCTCTCGTACGCCGTCGGACGCGTCGCTCATTCACGCCTCTCCTGCAAATACCAGGAAAATGACGGAAAGCTACTCCCAATTAAGGTCGACTGTCAATTGCCGTTGAGGTTCCTGTGGAAATTAAGGCTGAGAAGAATCTCGTTAGCCAACGGTCTAATGATCGATGCCACTCGATGCGTCGATCACTTATCACCCCTCCTGGGGAACATTTGAGGCTAAAAACCAACCCACCGAAAGCAAGTCTGAATGACGCGCCGCAGGCGCGGTTAACAGAACAAACGGAGCCTTCTGCTTGGTTTAGCTAGGCCTGTGCTCGATTAAGCCCGATGACTGCGTCTGAACAGTCGGCGTTCTTGCCCCATGAACTACGAACTGGTCGTCAACAGCTGGGCTCTGTTTTACGTCCGGAGCTTGCCCCAACGGCTTGGCTCGTTCGGAACGCGAAGATCGCCTACGGCCGATTCGTGAGCCCGCAAATCCGATTAACAAGAACACACAACCGCAAAGAGCCAAGGAACTGGGTTCTGAAAGCGTCGTGGCACCTCCCCCTCAGTCCCTATGGGTGTGGGCATTTTGCGTACCATTAGAATCTCAAGCAGGATGACAAACATCGGAATGCCATTTCGGAGTAAGTCGTTGCTCTTATGCTTTGTTCTGGGCAACTTGCGGCGCTCCGCTAAGGTTCGAAGGTGGCGGTTGAGCGGGGCTCGCTGGGGGCGGCTCCCTGATACGCGTATTCGTTCGGCGGTAGTTTTCCTATTAGCGGCAAAATATTTCACTTTCACGAGTGGTGGAATCTCAGCTACACTCGAGAAGGTGCTAGGATCCCTCCCCGAGAAGGACCGTCTTTATCGTGTGCAGCATAATCATGAAATCGAGGCCGAGGGATCTGTTCTTGATGTAATAGAGATCATATCTGAGCTTCTCCTTTGCATCTTGGGCCGTGTTCCCATATTTGTAGCAGACTTGGGCCCAACCGGTGATGCCCGGTGGAACTGCATGACGAAGATGATAGAAGGGAATCTCCTTACTCAACCATTGAACAAACTCTGGACGTTCCGGTCGCGGTCCAACAAACTCCATATCTCCGCGAAGTACGTTCCACAATTGCGGAATCTCATCTATCCGCGTCATGCGTAAAAATCTACCGATTTTCGTGATTCGAGGGTCATCGTCGGTGGCCCACGTGGGCCCAGTATCGGCCTCAGCGTCAACCTTCATGGTACGGAATTTGTAGCAGTTAAAGGGCTCTCCTCGCAGGCCGACACGCGTCTGGCGGTAGAGAGCGGGTCCCGGAGAACTCAGCTTAATAAGGATCACGATAAAGGGAATCAGGGGCAGCGTGAGCACGGAAAGTATTAGAGCTAAAGTTGTCGGGAAAATCGACTGTAAGAATGAATATGGTAGCGTTAGCCGGAAACCTTCCCCAAAAATCAGCCAGCTGGGGTGGAGTTCATCGACTTCGATTTGGCCGGATAGCTTTTCAAGCAGGTTTGTCCCGTCCTCGACTCTAACGCCGCTCATGCGCAGCTCCAATAACTCATTGACCGGCATGTTTGTCCTTCGATCCTTTAGCGCGACAATAACTCGATCAACCGGCGGCTTGCCTCCCGGGCGCCACATCGTGGCCGAGGATCCGCCGGGAAGCCCAATCGTGCGCGCCTCTCCTGACCAACCAACGATGTCCATACCAAGCTCGGGCCGGTTTCGGATCGATTCTATTATCCGTTTTGCTCTTTGGCCGTCTCCCAACAGATAGACTCGTTCTCGCAGCACAGGTAAGGCTTGTAATCGGCCGAAGACCCAGCGCCATAGAATCCAGCTGAACGCAAGGAAAAAAAGCCCCGTCGAAAGAACGTTTCGCCCAATTAAAATCTGCGGGAAAAGATAGGCAAGGACAGCAAGGAATAAGGATAGTATTCCTATGAGACTAAAAATCTGGTAGTACACCTCTGCCGGCTCCGCAAATGCTTGCCACTCGTGTAGATCCAAGTAGTGCGAACAGAGCAATGCTACAATCGCGACCACCATAATTTTCCATAACCCGTGCTCCGTGCCGAGTGCACTGTCGTGGGACCAACCCGGGCGCACCAGGAGGGCCAGCGCAAACGCTGCATAGGTCATGGCAACCTGGCCAACGAGTAATGCAATCCTGCGAGTCGGTATGTACAAACTAAAAATGCGAATCATTGAGCTTCAGTTTTCGGTTGTTCCGCTTCTGCAGTTTGCCCGTAATAGGATGAGCCATATGATGCTTCCGTCTTGACCGCGTTGAGCACCACGCCCAGGACATTGCGCCCCTGCAGCTCTTGAAGTGCTCGCTGCGCGGTTGCGGCCGGCGTCGAGGCCCCGAGGATCACCAACACGACTCCATCACACAGTTGACTGATGACATTGGCGTCCGCCACCGGCAGGCATGGTGGTGAGTCCACGATGATCCAATCAAAAGCCGGACTGAGACGGTCGAGGAGCGTTTTCAAACGTCCATTCATGAGCAGCTCGCTGGGGTTAGCAGGAGGATTCCCGCCGGGGATGAAGAACAAATTTCCTGCCCGATCGTTTTGGGTCCGACTATTGTGGACTATTTTCAGCTCGTCAGCCTTGCCTTCCAGGTAATCGCTCAGTCCTGGGGCGGACGGTGCTCCCCACAATAGATGCAGTTGCGAGTGGCGCAGATCGGCATCGATAACCAGGACACGGCGATCAGGCTGGCGGACGATGGCTTGCGCCAAGTTATAGCTGACAAACGTTTTCCCTTCCGCCGCGAGAGCACTTGTAACCATGATTTTTCGCAGAGGCTGATTCTCGCGGACCTGATAAAGTCGCGATCGCAGGGTACGAAATTGCTCTGCTGCTTGCGGCCCGAACCTGGGATTTGTGAAAGTGTTTTCGTGTGAAGTTGTATTCCAAACGGAGCGCTGGCATTGCTCCCGCAACTGTTCAAGGTCCAACCGATCGACGGGTTGTACCTGATTTGTAGGCATGTTGGGGAGTGCGGGTCGAATCATGTGGCCGTTACCGGTGCCCGGAATGGGATCGGTGGGTGAATCTGTTTTGAGGTCAGAGATCGTGCTTACCGCCGAAGTAGAGCGCTGCTGCTGTGCTCTCTTCAGCGCTTCGTGAATCCGACTCATAACTTCCTTTCTGGGGACGGTGGTCGCTTTTCCTGAAGCTTGCTCAACAAAACACTAGTTCGATCGGGACGAAATCTTCAGCGGCGGAATCATCGCCAATACCGGTAGCTCGAGCATAAGCTCGACATCCTTCTCCGTTCGCAGCGACGTATCTCGCATTTCCAGCAAAAAGGCGATTCCCAGTGCGAACGTCAAGCCCCCGCCGACACCACCTAGACCGAATAGCGGACGATTCGGATACGAGGGAGTGCTTGGCATGGTTGCCGGATCCAAAATGCGGAATTGCTCGGCCTCCTGATGACGCTCGAGGTCGGCAGCCATCGTAGATTGGGCTCGCTTTTTCAGCAGATCATTGTAGAGGTCGAGCGCCGTCTGATAATCGCGAGTCAGTTCTTTATACTGTTGCTCGATGGCCGGCGTCGATTGCACGCGATCCTGATAGAGCTTGATTTGCTGCTGAATGCCTTCTTGTTCTTTGCTCTTTGCCGCAATCAACTGATCGTAAGAGGCGATCTGCGCCCGTAAAATTCTGAATTGTGAGGGTTCTGATGGTTGCTTCTGGGTAGTTGAACCTGCGGCCGCAGCCTGCGCTTCAGATTCCGCGATTTTCCGTTTCAGAGACTCGATTTCAATCTTTGCTTTGATGACATCCGGGTAGTCATCTGTGTACTTGGCCTCCAGATTTGCTAGCTGAGTCTGCGATGCGGCAAGCTGCTCTTCATACGTATCAGGATTATGACCGGTCTGGGAAGCCTGCCAACTCGCCAACTGCTGCGCCAGGTTGGATTCGGCATTACTCTTGTCCTGTTGAGCGCGAGCAATCGCCTGGGTGGCGGCATCGAGTTCGGAGCGCAAGCCTGACAGGATATTTAGATTCGTTTGGGCATCTTCGGGAAGATATCCCAGGAAGTGACCCTTGAACTCGGCTAATCTCGAATCCTGCTGATCGAGCTTGGCCTTGGCGTCTGCCACCTGCTGATCCAAAAACTTCGTCGTCTGGTCTGAATCCTCTTGACGAAGTTGCAGGTTTTCTTCGATAAACATGGAGCTAATGGTCGAGCAGATCGACTGAGCGGTCTTGGGATCGTCCCACGTCGCGGAGATTGAGAAGCCAGGAAGGCGGGTGGAATCCGGATCGCCGATGGGTTTGATAGGAGCCAAGGAAACCGCACCTTGGAGTCTCCCCACTAGAGCCTCGATCGGGGTTTGGTTCCGTTCCAAAGGAAACAGTCCCAAACGGTCGATCATCGGTTCCAGGCTGGTGCGACTAAGAACCTGTTGCCGAAGGCCGATCAGCCGTTCGCTGACATCCGTCGTAACATCTGGCTTCACCATGTCCGTCGGCACCGTGGGTTGCTCGATCAACACAGATGCTTGCGACGTATAGCGATTCGGAATATATCGCGAGGCACCGTACCCGAGAAAACCGCCCACAACACCCAAAACAAGGATCAGGGGCCAACGACGACGAAGTATGGCCATGTAATCTTCGGGTGTCCATTCGCGATGTATCATCTTAATCCTCGATTCGGGAAGCGATCAAAGTGGCTTTGGACGTGGTGACCAACGGAAATCCACTGAGACTTGATGAAACAAGAAGCTACTCCCACAAGGAGTGGTGATGCAAAAGGCCGAGTTCGCCGTCTGGTATTGTGCCTGATAGGAAAGATCGATGAACACAGATCTTCCGAGCGTTCGGTTCAGAGTCAGACCGGCATAACCAAAATCGTAAGTTTGATTGCTCGGAGACGATTCGGTGCCCAGGGCATATCCGCTGTTTCTCGAATATCCGACCAGCCATGCGGCACCGAGCGTACGAGTCAATTGGCGGTTGACTGAACCGGAAGCGTTATCTGCCAAACCTCCGAGCAAGATGCCCGAGCCGGCAGTAACCCCATGGCTGTAGGTCACTGCAAAGCCTGTTCGCCGCAGCTGGTAATTCAATGTGGAACTCGCTGACCAGAAAAATTGTCTCGTTCCGCCCGGCATGACAGTCTCAATGCATCCGGCACCGCAAAGGTTATAAGGCGTTCGGGAAAGCGAGAGATCCGGTCCGGCTGCCACCTGAAATGTGAGTCGACCGGTTACGCGGTGTGCGTATGAGACTTGCACCGAATGATTATTTATAAATTGATCGGCGTTTTGGAAACGATAACCTGCAAATTGATAAAAGAATGCGATGGAGTCTTTGCGGGTCATCTGATGGCTGTAGCCACCTTGCAACATTACATCGGAGTCGTTGACCAGATCATTCTGAAAATAATGCAAAAGACCGTAGGAGCCCACCAGTGTTAATTCGGAGAGAGGCGTCAAATGACGGTCAATCTCTGTAATGAATGTGTTGCTCAGCCGCTGACCGAGGGTGGTCAGAATCGATTGGTCTGGTGTGAATCCGGCTTGCAGCCCCAGGGTCCCCTCAGCAGGAAACGACCCGCTTAGACCGAGGTTGCTGCCGAAGTTACTACCGAAGGTGTTTCCGTAGGCAGCGTCGGGCAGATAAGCGACCTGGTCGAGAAAGGAGATTGAGTAGCGGTGCAAGTTAAATGTTTCCGCGATTCCCAATTGCTGCGCAACGTAATCACCGACACCGGACTGATTCGAAGCCCAACCGCTGCCAAAATACGTTAGCTGGAGATCTGATGCCAATGAAGTGTGACGCAGATCTACACCCACCGCCAATGAATCCCATGTCGTCCACCCGGTTTGACCTACGGTCAAAGGATTGGAGTCCGCAGCCGCCGTGAGCATCACATAGGGGCTCCAAACCGTACGCTGAGTTGCGGGAATACCTAGCGATAGAAGTTGAGCACCGGCTAAAGAGCGTGTATCAGGGTTGAGTCCGGACGAAGACCCGGTGTCGGGAACCAGAGGAGTGCTCGCGGGTGGCGCATAAGGTGAGCGGTCTGCAGGCACAGCCTGCGTTGGTTGGTCCTGTGGCTGTACTGGCGTTGCCTGTCCCTGGCTTGCTGGCTGATTCTGGGACTGCGTTTGGGCACTTGCGACCATTGTCAGTAGGCAAAGCAAAACCAACGAATAGTACATTATGCGCATCGGTGTCTCCCTAGCGAACCACAATCGTATCGCCTGATTTCAGCGGAATATTTTGTTCTAAGTGCTTGCCGGCCAAGGCATCCTTATAGTTGAACGGGTATTTCTGTTGCTTGCCATTTTCCGTCCTGAGCACGTAAACGTTTTTGACGTTGGCAAATATGGTAAAACCACCCGCGCTCGAGAGCCCCTGCAGGATCGTCATCTGTGGCAAAAGCGGGTAGGCTCCTGGACGGTTCACTTCACCCAGAATGTAAATTCGCTGGCTGTTAATCTGGCTCACGACAATCGTTACTTGAGGCTCATTCACAAATTTTCTGAGGCCGTTAGTGATCTCTTTGGCCAATTGCTCCGGCGTCAACCCCGCGGCCTGAACGTCGTTTAGCAGTGGCAAGGAGATCTTTCCATCAGGCCGGACGGGAACGGCTCGGGTGAGATCCGGCTCTTTCCATACACTGACATCCAGCACGTCTTGGGGAGCAATTACATAATTCGGATCGTCTGTTGTGCTTTGACCGCTATTCGCTGGAGTAATTGCAACTGACTTGGCTTTGTTTGCTTCCTGCTGACCTGCGGCCGCGGTCGCGAGTAGCAAGATTGAAAGACTTAAGACTAAACTCACTTTACGGCTCATCTCGTTCTCCTCAGAAGTCGCGATTCAATCGTTCGCACCGATCTGCTTCAACTTCGATAGCAGAGACTTGTAGCTGATCTGTAATTCCTGTGCTGCCCGCTTGCGATTCCAGCGGTTCTTGGTAAGTGCACGCGCGATTAGCTCGCGTTCTACTTCGAGGCGCACCTCGCGCACCGCCCTCTTCAATGGACCCGGAGTCACGCTAGCGGCTCGGGGGAGCTCTATCAAGTCGTCAAATGCGCCTTTTACATCACCGGTAGCGACAATCCTCTTGACTGTATTCTCCAGTTGGCGAATGTTGCCAGGCCAAGAATAACTCGCCATACCTGCCAGAACTTCCTCGCTTAAGTTCAAGTTTGGACGCCCAAACAAAACTGCATACTTCTGGATCAAGCGATCGGTAATTTCCGGAATATCTTCTTTTCTCTCACGCAAGGGGGGCATATGAAAACAGACGCCATTCAGTCGAAAGTACAAATCGTCCAGAAACTTGCCCAGCCGCAGGTCTTCGTCCAGGGCCCGTTTTGCTGCGGAAATCACCCGGGTGTCAGACCTGACCCGGTCTGGGAAGCTATCCTCGTCCGGTAATAGATCCAGCATCCTACGCTGGCCGCTTAGGTCAAGATCGCAAAGATTCTCGAAAAAGATCGTGCCGGTGCCAGAAGGGCCTGCGTCAGTTCCGCCGCTCGTACTTGAGAAACCCAGGGTCGCACACCCCTCATCGAACGATCTACAATTCACTCGGATGAAAGGCTCCTGCTTGTGCTGTGACTGGCGGTGAATCTCCAGGGCAAGTAAACCTTTGCCCGTGCCACTCTCGCCGATAATAAGTATGGGGATATCCTTAGGCGCAATTTCGGTGACGACCCGGCGCACAGCCTGCATCGGGGCGCTTAGACCCCAGATCATTTTTTCCGCTTTGAACACGCCATCGGCAAATACAGACATTTAGTCCCTTTAGCTCTCGCTCTCATTAAGCAAGGCGGTTACCAGAGCCATCGGCACGTGGATGTTCACATAAACAACTGCAGGACTTGGACATAACAGTCGAAGGAGGCGAAATCCACAGGTTCCTGGCGTGCCTGCTTTTGTGGGCTTAGTCCCTTCGGTTCCATTTCGTGGCAAGATTTTATCCCATTGAATCCCTTTCCAAAGCGCATGGTTAACCTTCGGATCCCTCAGAGCGACGTCTGCCGAGATTTCTGGGCTAACGGCTCGGGTTTAGAAGCCGTTTTCCGAATTAACGGCTGCCGGCTGATGCTTGGTCTATGACTTGCTAGAAGTCCTTGTGCACGCGGGATGACCGTTGAACCAACCGATGTCAGCCACAGTTTCCACCTTTGACCGCCTGCGCGGTCAGAAGGGAAGCCTTCTTACTCAGTTGGTTGTTCTGGCGGGGATGCTTGCTCTCCTCTATAGCTCTATCCTACGAGATCTAGTCGCTCAGTGGGCAAATGATCCTGAGTTCTCTCATGGGTTTGTTGTTCCCCTGTTCTCGGGATACATGATTTGGCGAATGCGCCGGGAGCTTTTCCGGCTTCCGCCGATGCCTGCTTGGTCAGGACTTCTGGTGATTGCCGTTGGGTTAGGAATGCTCGTCGTTGGAGTCCTGGGGGCCGAGTTATTTCTTTCACGTACTTCATTCATCGTTGTCCTGGGCGGACTCGTCGTACTTTTTGGCGGTTGGCGAACGTTTCGAATGGTGTTTTTCGCCTGGGCAATTCTGTTCCTCATGGTTCCTCTTCCGGTCATTTTGTACAACCAAATTACTTTTCCGTTGCAATTCGCTGCGACAAAACTGGCGGCAGGGTTCTTATCGCTGCTTCGGGTACCCGTTGTGACGGAAGGGAATATCATTCACCTAAAGGGCATGAGTTTAGAGGTGGCGGAAGCATGTAGTGGGATCCGTTCTCTACTTTCATTGGGAACCCTAGCCATCATCTACGGCTATTTGCTCCAAGCGCCGCTCTGGAAGAAAGTCGCCTTGGCGTTGGCTACAGTGCCCATCGCGCTGATTACAAATGGCTTGCGCATCGTGGCCACAGCGATTCTAGGACAATATGGAAAAACAGCTTACGCCCAAGGATTTTTTCATAGTTTCTCGGGGTGGCTAGTTTTCATGCTTGCGGTCACCATGTTCTTCATCGTCGATCGGGGTCTCAAGGCCCTCAGTTGGTGCCTGGTATGAATTTCCGGCGGAGTCCTTGGTTTCGCTTTTGCTGCGCCGTGTGTTTGTTAGCAAGCACTTGGTGCTTCTTAGAGTCTGCCGAGAAGCCAGAGCAAGTCATTGCATGCCAACCACTTTCGTCGATGCCAGAAAAAATTGAACGATGGTCAGGGAACGATGTCGCCCTCTCAGCCGAGGTATTGGAGGTTCTAGGAGACGGCCAATTCCTTACTCGGGTTTATAGTGCGCCGCAGGAACCTAGGATTGATCTTTACATCGCCTATTATAGTAGCCAACGGACTGGGGCGACGATTCATTCCCCCCTAAACTGCCTCCCCGGGGCGGGCTGGACACCTTTAGCGTTCAGCAGGATTGTTATCCCGAGCCCTGGCCGACCTTCGATGACCGTCAATGGGTACATCATCGGCAAAGGCTCTGATCGTCAATTTGTGCTCTATTGGTATCAAGCCCACGGTCGGACCGTCGCTAGCGAGTATGCGGCAAAATTCTATCTAGTATCTGATTCGATCCGCCTAAACCGTAGCGATGGCGCGCTGGTTCGGATCATCACACCTATTCAAAACGGAGAGAGCCCAAGACTTGCAGAACGACGTGCGGTTGATTTCGCTGTGCAACTCGATCCGTTATTGGATCGATACATTCCTCGTTAGAACACTTGCGGTCCGGTTCATACAGCATCACCGGTGGAATCCTCACCTTGAATTCCCGTATTTAGTGAGCGGCTCAGGAATTTCCGTCAAATACTGCAGAGCGCACAATCCGACAGCAAATTAGGGACTGCTCTCCCAGGATTAAGAACATCCCTGCACTGGGGGCTAGGTTCTCAACCCCTTCCATCGTCTCCTAATAAACCACATGGCCACAAGTCCGCTGGAAACAAGCGTGATTGTTCCCGGTTCAGGCGTAACGATGGGACCTGGGCCTGGATCTGGGGGAGCGGGTGGGTTGCCTGGCGGGTTCGCTATTGACGGTGGTGGTGTCGAGCTAGTTGGGCCGCCAGCAGAGGTCTGGCCACTGCCATTGCTCTGGGTGGAGCCGGCGGTGTTAGTCGAAGCACCTGTCGGAACGACCGTGTTCGCTGCCAATCCCCCAATCGGGGCAAGCGGAACTATAAACATATTGCCGGAGGGAGAGGAAGATTCATCATGAGCTGAGGGGCGACCCACTTTGGGATGCGATGCCGGCAGCTCCACATCCGGGTCGGGTACGGGTATGGCTACGGCCGTATTTTCCTCAGCAGTATCCCCCGTTTCCGCCGATGGCTCCCCGTCGCCGATGGCCCCATTTAAGTGCAACTGGGCGACTTCCTGACTGCCCTGGGGCAAGACTCGTCGGCCTCGGTGCTCCACAGTGTTCAAAGACACCGGAGCTTCCGTTTTAGGTCCTGGCCCTGGCAGCTTTGAACTCGCCAATCCTTTGTGAACGTGTGGGATTACCAACCATAACAACCCACCTAAGATTACGACTGCAGAACCCCGCGTCAGAAAGACGTACAGACCTGCCTGTTTCGGTCTCATGGTGACCTCGCCCTCTAAGGCCTTCCGCCCGGGGACCAGGGCACATCGAGGCCTTCTCGATCTGGAATGCTAGTGCAATCGCGCTACCATTCTTAAGACGAGGCTAACTACTTGCTCGAGAGGGGGATAGCAGAACACCAAAACCACGCTGAGCGAATTGGTAACCGGTCCCCTTCTAATTCTTCTAATTCCTTGCACATTTCTGCGCCAATAGGCGGAAACCGTCTTCCCTAATGTGGCATTTGAACAGCCTCATTAGAGCAGAATGTGCTGGCCAATGGTTCCGCCCGTTCTAACCAAGCCCATTAGGACCAAAGAGTTGAGAGCAGAACGTGGAGCGATAAGCGCCGAGCTGAGTGGCCCTTGCCTTGCTTTGCCTTTCAGGGCGTGGTATTGCATGCCAACGCTGAGACGTTGGTCGAGACAGGTTCGAGCGCGAGGAACGGGAAATGTATCACAGTTTTTTTGGATTGAAAGAAAGTCCCTTCAATGTCAATCCAGATCCGCGCTTTCTGTTCATGACCAAACATACCCTGGAAGCCTTGGCTTGTCTGACCTATGGAATCGAAGCCCGCAAAGGATTCATTTTGCTGAGCGGAGAGGTTGGGACGGGCAAGACAACCCTGCTAAACAAATTAGTTGAGTGGCTCCGCGAAAACGGAATCCCGACTGCGTTCGTATTCAATCCGAGGCTCACCGTTACTCAATTCTACGATTTCATGATGGCGGAGTTCGGTATTCCGTGCGATCCGAACATGAAGAGCCAGGTTCTGCTCAAGTTGAATCATTGGCTACGCGAGCGCCATCGTGCGGGTCAGCGGGCTGTTCTGATTATCGACGAAGCGCAGAATCTTTCGTCCCGGACATTGGAAGAGATTCGCTTGTTGACCAATCTAGAGACACACACCGATAAATTGTTGCAGATTGTGCTGTCCGGACAGCCTGAGCTGGAGGACAAGCTGAATCAGCCGGAACTCCGACAGCTGCGACAGCGCATTACCCTGCGCGCCAGGACACGACAACTTACCTTGGAAGAGACTGAGGGATACTTAAGGGAGCGCCTTCGGATCGCAGGTGCCCACGGCGGCGAAATTTTTACTGCCGATGCCGTCAAAGCAGTACATCATTACGGGCGAGGTATTCCCCGCGTCATCAACCTCTTGAGTGAGCATGCGCTGATCAACGCATTCGCGGATCAAAAAAATCCCATACCAGAGGGTGTCATCAATGAAGTGGCCTCTGATTTCGACTTGTGCGAGTTGGAAATCCCAGTCGACCATTCCATCCAGCCGGTTGAACATTCGAATGGTAAGAAGCGTTCCAACGGCGGAACCGCTTCCGACTCGTTGAAGGAGATGTTGGCTGCGCTGATGGAGCGCCTCGACCGTCTCGAATCAACCAGCTCAAAGGAACGGATCAAAAGCTAACCATCTTAGATTCTTGAATCTACGCTATACTCTTAGAAATCTAAATCTGCAGCCCGCCTGTCCAGGCCCCGACACGAGAACCAAATTCCTCATCTCCACATTCTCTACTCCTTCCGCATTGGGAGCAAAACCGCGACTTCCGCCTTTGATGCTGCATGGATCTCTCCCCTTTCCTTCGTGCTTTGGAAACTGTTAAATCAATATCTTCTCCACCTCGTCGAGTGAAATCTCATCCTGTCGCCGGTCGTAAAGCTACATGGTCCGGGGGCTTTCGTGGTTGGCGATGTGCTGCGCGATTTCGAGCTTGCCGCTGTTCTTCAGGTAGGCGGTGATGCCGGTGGAAGGAGTTGCACCATCCTGCCACGGCCTCAGATCCTCTTTGATCTTGGCTTGGTGGCATGACAGGGGCTGCTACCTTACGCCTTTAAAACGCCAAAACCTCGCCCGGCGACCGAGTCGCAGCGAGTCCGATCAGGATAACGCCGACCGCTGTTCTCGGTGCCGAGTTATAAAAAGCCCACGCGAAATCTTCGTGAACTCGTTGTCGTGCATTCCGCCGAGTCTACCCGAAGTCCCCCTTCACGGAACCCGCGCTCCTATTGGGGCTCTCCGAATTCCTGCTCAGAGCCAGATTTTCTACAGGAATCGGGACGGAACCCCCGGGCAGCTTCTTGAGCACATTCTGCGGCGCGTTGAATCTGGCGGGACCGGGACTCACTACCAACCTGAAGATGTATTTCCGCGTTTTGAGGCACTGGTATGTGAGTTGCCGCTTGTCGCTGAATTGTGCGTCCGGACTGGAAACATTGAGCCGCTTTTTGCGGCGACGGCGAAGCCGACGATGCCGACCCACGCTCTCGCCATCATGATGATTCAGCTGGAAGAAACCATAGCACTCAACTGGGATGTATTCAGTAACGAGCAGTTGGGGAAGCTCCCTACATGGCTTGCTCCCTTGCGAGAAATTGCCGAGCGTCAGACATATGTTGCCCGTGGATTAGGCGGTGCGCCGATGGAGGATAATCCACACTACGTACGCGGACACGAGAGCGAAGGAAAGCAGATCGTCCAGTCAATCGATGGCATAACGAAAGAATGCCAGCAGGCTCGCTATTGGTATCTCAAGGGTACATTGCAGCGCACAGTCAATCTGGAAGTCGAAAGCGACAAGGCGAGAATTGAAGACTTCCTCACTAATCTCGGCTTCAGCGGCGACATGATCAAAGCCTTGAATGCCGCTGAGAACGACTACAGGTCGGCGAATCCCTTCGAGCTGAAGAGCTGCCTTGGGCATATCCGAGTTTCCTCGAATATTTGCACCGGCAAGCAGCCAAATCCATCGCAGCTGCTGCAAGAGAGACTGTGGATGATCGATGGGGCGCGGCTACGAGCTACTTGCGGCAGCGCGGCTATCTTACAAGCCAGCAGGAGGGATTCAGCACGTCGCTTTACACACTGATCAGCGACACCAGCGTTCATCCGCTTGGCACAGAGCGGGAGTACGCGAGGCTTCTGCGGAACGTCGTAATCGAATATGGTGTAATGTTCTTGGCGATGCTGGCCAAGAACGGCATTAAAGTCAGCTAATGCCTTGACGCACGAAAGTCTGTGCGGGTTGGCAAAGAAATCCGCACATCAACGTTGAGCACACAGATCGTCAAAATCGAGGAAGGTCCAGTCGAGACGCGGGTCTTGATCCGCCCTGATCCCAAAGTCGAGGCCGCGCTCGGCTACCAACTCGCTCACCGAGTGCATTTCGAGCACCACAACAGCCTGTGAAAAAGCTCTGGAAATCACAGGTCTTCGATTTGACTCCATGTTAACGAAGAGAGACGATGAGCCGCTCCCGTCCAATTCTATTCTTGCTCATACTCGGAGTCGCTCAAGTGACGCTTCCGAAAGACCATGCGCCGAAGGCGCGGGCTTCCCAAAATGTTGAATGCTTTCGCATCCTTATCGTGGACGACCACGAATTTATCCGTAAGGGTGTACGTGCGAACTTCGCCGGAGATGCGCGACTGGTCGTGTGTGGTGAAGCCGCGAACGGCAAAGAGGCCATCGAACAAGTCCAACGGTTAAGTCCCCATGCTGTGATTCTCGACATCAGCATGCCCGTGATGAATGGGCTGGACGCCGCAACTGAGATACGCCGCCTCGCGCCGAAAACTAAGATCGTAATCTTGACAATGCACGATGCCGCTCAGATGAGAGATCAGGCGCAGAAAGCTGGAGCGGATGCCTTTGTCGTGAAGTCCGAGGTTGCGGCAAAGCTGACTAACATCGTCAGATTCCTTCTCGAAATCCAAACTGAAACGGTCTAATCCTCAATCAAGCTGTTCGCAAGCGTCACTGTGCGGCCATTCGTTGCGGTGGTCTCTTTAGTGACGAAGCCCACTGCCGGGTCAGGGGCCGCAAGGTTTCAGCCCTTTGCGTTTTGAGATAGAATCTCGGCCCTCGGCGGAACCTGCCAGATGGGAGAGCTGTTCGCCCATTTGAATCTGCAAAGAACACGCAGCGGTCATTAGGAATTACAGCGTAGAGGACGATGCCAGCCCTGAATACTCTTCGGATACTAATCGCTGACGATCATGAAATCGTGCGACGGGGATTGAAGGCTGTGTTGTCATCGAGACCAAGCTGGATCGTTTGTGCGGAAGCGTCTAATGGACGAGAAGCTGTGGCCTTGGCGGCACAGCAGCGGCCTGACATTGTCGTGATGGACCTAGCCATGCCTGGTCTTAACGGGCTGGACGCCACGCGGCAGATACGCAAGGCTCTTCCGAAGACTCAGGTTCTCATTCTTTCGCTGCACTATTCTGATCAGCTTCTTCGAGAGATCGTGGACGCAGGTGCCCGCGCCTACCTATCAAAATCAGATGCTGGCACAGAGCTTTTGACTGCCGTCGAAGCCCTCACCAATAATCGATCATTTTTCAAAGCGGGTGTAGCTCAAATCCTGATCGATGGATTTTGTAATCTGCCCTCGGCACCACAAGCGCCTTTGATCCATAAGAACCTCAGCGACAGAGAGCGCGAGGTCGTGCAACTGCTCGCCGAGGGCAAGAGCAGCAAGGAAGTTGCCGTAGTTCTTGGCATCAGCGTGAAGACAGCGGAAACGCATCGCGCCAATATCTTGCGGAAGCTCGAAATGCATTCGCTGAGTGAGTTGGTACGCTACGCCATCAAACACTACATGATCGAGCCCTGATCTACAGACCTGTCTCTGCGCCTTTAAGAGCTTCGCTCTGTTGAGGGCCCGCTCCAGAGGGACACCGTGACGGCCTTTTGCTTTCAGAAGCGAAGGCCGACTGACAAGGAGGACGCTATGCCACCCCTCACTACGCCAGCGACAGCAGTTCTCTTCATGATCGCCTTTTTCGTCGTGATGATGGGAGTTCCGCTCTTGATCCTGCGGGTGGAAAGTGTCCTGCACTCCGTTGGAGGTTGAGCGGCGGTTCTCAGACCCGACTCGCATAGAATCGGGCTGCGAATCCTCTTTAAAAGGAGAGAACCGCCGTGGAAAGAACCTATCACAGCACCTCGCAGAGGAACATCAACGCGATCCACAGGAACGACACCCAGGCGTTGGCCCGGTTTCTGACCCGCAGTGGGCAGGCACTTTTGCCGATGGTGGAGCTGATCGAGCAATCGCGGTTGGCCGTCGATGAACTGATTGACGTGCTGGGCCGGGCCAGCGTGGAAGCCGTGCTACGGCTTTCCGGCCGAAGGGATTGCCGGGCCGCCGCACCCAGGGGAAGAAAGGGGGTGGGCTGGCATGGCAGCGAAAGCGGCATGGTGAACTTAGCGGAGCGCAAGCTGCGTGTCAGTCGGCCGCGTTTGCGGAAGAGAGGTGTGGGCCGAGACGGAGAAGTTCCCGTGCCGGCCTACGAAGCGATGCAGCAGGACGGAAGACTCGCCAGCCGCATGCTGGAGATTCTGCTGCGCGGGGTGTCCACGCGCCAGTATCGGCAGGTGCTGCCGGAGATGGCCGAGACCGTAGGTGTTTCGAAATCCAGCGTGAGCGCCGAAGCCGTCGAAGCCAGTGAGGAAGAACTGAAAAAGCTGTGCGAGCGGCGCTGGGACGATGTCGAACTGCTGGTGATCTATCTGGACGGAATCGTTTTCGGCGACCATCACATCCTGGCCGCGGTGGGCGTGGAATGGAGCGAAAATCCGCAACGCAACGGCAAGAAGCATGTGCTGGGGATCGCGGAGGGAGCCAGCGAGAACGAGGTGGTAGCTAAACAGTTGCTGGAGAGTCTGGTGGCACGCGGGCTCGATCCGCGGCGCCGGTATTTGTTCGTGATCGACGGCTCGAAGGCGCTGCGCGCAGCCATTGACGCTGTGTTCGGTACGGGAAATCCCGTGCAGCGCTGTAGGCACCATAAGATCGAGAACGTCATGGGCTATTTACCGAAGCATTTGAAGGAGCAAGTGCAGGCCGCGCTGCGTGCGGCCTTTCGGCTCTCAGCATCGGAAGGGATGGTGCGGCTGGAGAAGCAAGCGCGGTGGCTGGAGCGCGAGCATCCGGGTGCGGCCGCTAGCTTGCGCGAAGGGCTGGAGGAGATGTTCACCATCAACCGGCTGGGGCTATCGCCCTCCCTATGCCGCTGCCTGAGTTCGACCAATCTCATCGAGAGTCCACACAGCGGTGTGCGATTGCGCACGCGGCGAATCTGCCGCTGGCGAGACGGGCGCATGGTGTTGCGCTGGGCAGCCGCTGCTTTCCTGATGACGGAGAAGAATTTTCGGAAGATTGAAGGCTATCGGGATCTGTGGATGCTCAAAGCCGCGCTGAATCCGAGCGCGCAACGAAATCAGGCGACTTCGATGGAAGAGGTGGCCTAAAATGCTTCACACCGCCGCCCACCTGCAACGGAATCACGGACACCCTCGGGGATAGAAGAGATATGCTTTCTGGCTGTGATTCCCATCACAGCGAACAACGTTGGAAAAGACTATCCTAAGAACGCCGGAGGTAGCGGGAGGCAAATATGAAAGCTGCATGTGGCTACTTGGCAGCCGGAGTTGGGATCGGTGCTGCGTTAAGCGTACTTTTCGCTCCGAAGTCAGGGGAAGAAACCCGGAAATGGGTTGCGAACAAATGCTTGGATGCAATTGAGGCCGCAAATTGGAACGTATGGCGATCTCGTCTTCACGTCAGGCATGTGATGAACCGGGGCCAACAAGAGATTATCAAGGTTGTAGAGGCGGGCCGAGAATCATTTGGCAAGCACAAAGTAGCTGAAAGCTCCGTCTGGGTGCTTTGACACTCTTGCCGCCTCGGGAGAGATCGGAGGGCAGCCATGGTAAGCATAGATTATCTCTATGTTGCGTTGCTCATCGGTGCCCTGTACTTGATGATTCATATGCTCGATTGGACGGGTCGCCACAAGTGGCGACACTGAACAGTCGCTCTTAGCTGGCCCTTGGGCGGTCCCTGATGAGGGTCCGTATGTTCCAGAACACCGCCGTTCCTAGTCCGTGAATGCCTTCTCGGGCGATGAATCTGAAATCCGAGCACAAAGCTGTGCACTTTACCGCCGATTGAGTCTGAGGTCCGGGTCGGCGGCCTCTTCGTCTTTTTCCAAGGTCCGGAGCGCATCCTGAAAATGTTCGGGGCATCTGCTGTGGGGCAGGTTCCGAAAATCCCATTTCATCGGGAGTTGGCCTACCTGAGATGCGGCGGGCTGACCGCCGGGAATCCGATTACCTTAGAAGCGCGAAAAGAAAAGGAAGCAGCCTTGGCTAAGCCGCCGCTGCTTCCCGGGGTGTGTTCTATGAGTTGTTTGTTTGACGCTGGTAAGACACGAATGGTTTCACAGTGCGCGGGGCTAATTGTGGGCTTAGGCCATTTTCCGAGAATGCCATTATCGGGAATTAGCCTTGGTCGCGGCCTCGCGCTTGCGCTGCAGGAAAGCTTTCCTAACGCCACGACCAATTTTTGCTTTCATGGCCGCCGACATCGGCTTTGATACGTGTGCACGCGTTGCGTTGCCGTTAGCACTGGGGCCGCCGCTGCCGTCTGAGAGAATGGCGATGGCTTTGTCTATGCGGCCAAGTTCAAGTGCCATTTCGTTGCGCCTGCTCTTCAACGTCGAGATTACGTTGTCCATTGATGTTGTCTCCCTTGCGATTTTTAAAGCGGTCTTCAGTATCTTTCCAATCGGCGAACTTGAAATAGCGAACGCGCTTATACCCGCACATCCCAAAGACAAGGCAGAACTGGGCAGCTTACCCCGTAAAATTTTTGGGTGTAGAATCCGGCTCACCGGAGGCGGCAAGTGAAGAAACTAAAGAGACAGGAGAGGTGACTGACGCATCCGGGCCTTTCCCTTTGGAATTGGCTGAGTAATTCCGCATCGTGTAGCAAAACAGTACCCAAACTCCGATAGCAGTGTACACGCCCGTAGCCCAGTACAGAATTAGCCGCATCACTTCCCCCTCCTCTCCTGCCGATTCGGCGCGGAAAGAGGAAATTTGCAATCGGCAGGCGCAGCAGCGACCCGTTGCATCTACCATGATCACTGTATTAGGTGCAAGTTAATTATGAAGTTCTGAGGACGCCTGTGTAAACCCGCGCTGAAATCCGTGTTCCAACTGAGCGTCTTCACCCACTCTATCCAGAACCTTATCCGAGCTAGCGCCGATTGAATCTCGGGTCCGGGTCGGCGGCGACAACGTAAGGCGAAATACAGGGTTTCACGGATAGGACCAGCAAAATCGTAGGCTCATATTTCAGCCTTACTTAAATGATATCAGGCAGCCTGGCAGCCCACGACGATCCAGGAAGTGGGGCTGCAACAACTTAATTGACAAACTGAAGGAGGGAGTTACATGTGTGACTATTCGCTAATGGGAATTCCCAATCGTTTGGCGCGTGAAGGTGAAGACCTAGTTCTGCACGAGTTTCGGACTGGATCACGAGGATTAACGCCGTCGGTGACGAATACGGATGCACACATGCGACGTGAAAGCTTTGGCATGGTGAAAAGGCTTTTTGGAAAACTGGAACCCGAAGAGGTTGCAGTTTGCATCCCGCCAGGTGCCCGATTGCTATTGAGTGATATTGCAGAAGATGTGCAGAATTCGTTGGCTGTTGGCGCAAGCGAAGAGGTGACCTTCACTCAACTGACGGCAACAGCGAATGCGTACCGTGATGCCGTCCGTTTTGCGAATGGGCATGAAATCCTTCTTCAGCGGCTAAACGAAGGTCAGCGAGTTAGAGTTCTACAGTTGTCTTTAGTGGAGGAACCTGTTCAATTGGATTGGAAAGCAGTCGAAGTTTTCCGATATTAGAACACGCCAAATGTTTGGTGCGGGCGGTTAGCGCCGTTCGGATGGGGGCGAGGCGGCCTCGGCGATTTTAAAGATGGCCAGCAGGGTTTCGAGGATGATGCGCACGTACAGGGTCTCTCAAGTTTGTCCAGACCCGATCCCAGTCTCAAGAATCCCGTGTCCTCGGGACTTGGGCCTTCCAACATTTACCTGTCGAAGCTGGATGTCACTCAATCGCTACTCGGAACCGGAAGCCGGGGCGGGGCTCGGAGCGTAGTTTACGGTTCCTACGATCTGCCAGTTTTCGATTCTGGCCTTGTCTTCGCCGACGAGTATTACCAGTTCGATCTGATTTTGCTTCTGGTTTTGGCGGCCCCGATAGACTTTGCCGTTCTCCAGAACGTGGCACGAGCCGAAGCCGATTCGCTCTACATTCAAGTCCACGTTTGTTCTGGCTCGGTTGCGCAATGTCATCGAGCACTGTTTCTCGATGACCCGCTTAGCTGTCTTGCTACTGTTCACAACTTCATACTCGACCGGATAATCCGCTTCCTTGATGGTTCCACGAGCTAGAGCCGGAACGGGCGCCATCTGGAGTCCGAACCACAACGCGGCAATGGAAGCCAGTTTCATGCCTTTCCCTCCATAGGGTGCGATGCACCGTCCAAAGCCTACTCGGGAAAGTGAGGACGCGCCAGATACTGGTGCGCATTCTTCAACTCCCGAAGTGGACAGCTCGACCGGGCCGCAATTTCAATCGTCACGCGGCTCGTGAGCAACCACACTTTAGGAGCGCAAGTCCGGCAACCGTGGTCGGAGCGATGGCTGCCGCTGCGACTCTTGCACGCAAAGCCGACCTACTGCTTGTCGTAGACCAGCGTGACGCTTATCGGGTGGTCTTGCGCGTCAGTCCCTTTTGCCGTGAGGGTCGTAACCTTCCCATCTTTGGAGACCACTACTCTCGCCGTCTGAGCCACTTTGCCTGTTTTCTTAAATGTGTACGTGACCGTGTTCGCGTCGACGCGCTTAAGGGCGATGGTATCTGCCCATTCGGTAATCCCACCCCGGAAATCGCAGAATCCTTGCCGTCATAGTTGGTCGTGTAGCTATAAGCGATACGGCTTCGGTCCGCGGCGACTCCCTCGACGGTAAGCTTAGTGCCATCGCCTTGCGCTACAACGGTCCGCGTTTGGCTCTTTGGTGGTGCTCCCGTGCCAACATACTTGGACTTCGGTACGTACGTCGCGCACGCGATAGGTTTCGTCGTGATCGCCAACGATGCGGCGCTGGTCGCACCAGGCGGCAAAGCGGCGCGTGGCGTGGAGGTACGCCTTGCGCGTGTGGTCGTTGTTGATCTGGGTGTTGAAGAATTCCAGAACGCGCAGGGCGGCCTTGGGCGTCGGCGTGAACAGCGGGGCGGGCTGAGGCGCCGGCGCGGGGGAGAGGATGATTTCCGTTCCGGTCACACGAAAGCAGAAACACAAGAAAATGGTTTGCTCCAATCCACCATGTGCGCCTTCAATGCTCACAAATTGACAAGTCCCTCCGAATCGTGTACGCTTTAAATAAGTACACGAGGAGGTGCCTATGCCCAGAGCGGCCGTGGATAACAACAAGCGAATGAACCTCCGGCTGCGGCCGGAGCAAAAGGCCACGCTCATGCGCGCGGCGGCGTTGAAGCACACAGACCTGACGGACTTTGTCCTGCAACCCGCTCTGCGGGAAGCCAAGGCCGTGATCGAGGAATCCGAACGCATCGTCCTGTCCGAGCGCGATAGCCTCTTGGTGCTGAACCTGCTCGAAAACCCGCCTGCGCCGAATGCCAAGCTGCGGGAAGCCATCGCCGCAATGCCGAAACCGACGCGGAAGCGGGTGTGAGCCTTCCCGCCTGGCACGAAGAGCCGGTCTTGAAAAAGCATGATCGGAAGTCTTTCGACTGTGGCGATCCGCCCATGAATGAGTTCTTGCAGCGTTACGCCCGCCAGAGCCATGAATCCGGTGCCGCGAAAACATTCCTTGCAATTGACAGCGCAGACAACAAGACCATCCTTGGGTTCTACAGCCTGGCTCCGGGCGCTATGGCTTACACCGACACGCCGGAGACGGTTCGCCGCGGTCTCGCCCGGCACGATGTGCCCGGGTTCCGGCTCGCACGCATTGCTACAGACCTGCGCTGGCAGGGCCAAGGTCTCGGCGGCCAGCTCCTTGCCGCTGCCGCGCGGCGCTGCCTGCGCGCTGCGGCTGAAGTCGGGGGCATTGTGCTCATCATTGATGCAAAGAACGAGCGCGCGGCCCGGTGGTACACCAATTACGGCGCTGTGCGTTTGAGCAACAAGCCTCTGACGCTCGTAATGTCGCTCGCCACCTTCGCCGCCGACCTGAAAACAGCAGGGCAGTTATGAGCTCCGGGCCACGGGAACCGCACCTTGAGCGATGACGACGACGTGCGACGGGCACGGCCGTAATTCGTTCACCTCTCCGAAGACGAGGTGTGGAAGGCTATGGCCGAGGATGCCAGCGGCTCTGTCGGAGCGGAAGCAACTCGCCGGGTTGCCGAGCTGACTATACGCTTATCCCAGGGTGAGACAAAAACCTGGGAACTTCGTTATGACTAGACCAAAAAACGGGGCGCAGGTAATCTTCGCCTCCGGCGCAAAACGGACGTCGATTGAGGTCGTGCGGCGGCTGATCACCGAAGGCGCGAAGGTGCGGGCCTCAGAACCTGGCCGTCCACACCTGAGTACGACTCGCGCGCTCGTTTGTATCTCGTGGCCATCCTTGCGAACCAAGGGTCGTGTCGTCATTTTCCATACCAGAGGGTGTCATCAATGAAGTGGCCTCTGATTTCGATTTGTGCGAGCTGGAAATCCGGGTGGACCATTCCATCCGTTCGGTTGAACACTCGAATGGTAAGAAGCGTTCCAACGGCGGAACCGCTTCCGACTTGTTGAAGGAGATGTTGGCTGCGCTGATGGAGCGCCTCGACCGTCTCGAATCAACCAGCTCAAAGGAACGGATCAAAAGCTAACCATCTTAGATTCTTGAATCTACGCTATACTCTTAAAAATCTAAATCTGCAGCCCGCCTTAGCGATAATGCATTTGGCCCTCCGATTGCTGGCTTTGTCGGGTCTCCTCAATCTGACCATTTTGGAAAGTGACAAGCTTTGCAAGCAAGCTGGCTAAGTCGCCATCCTTGATGCGAGAAGAAGTCGCTCATATAATCCAAGCGGACAGAAGCTGTACGCTGGGTTCGGACGCTGACATGTCAGAAAGTATCGCCTGCCCCGATAACACTCTTGCGAGCACCGATCGCCGCCTGGTCCAACGCCAGCAAGTTTCATCGATTATGTACGTTAAGCTGGGGGAGCATAACGGTGGTGTGATCCTGAATGTCAGCGAGGGCGGCTTAGCCGTGCAGGCAGCTATGGCCCTAATGGACGAAGACCTTGCGCTCCGTTTTCAGCTATCGGCGAACAAATGGGTAGAAGCGTGCGCTCGGGTTGCTTGGTTAACCGAATCCAAGACGACTGCAGGGCTGCACTTCGATGAGCTGTCCGAAGAAGCGGGTGCCGCAATAAGAGAATGGCTCGCTCATCAGACGGAGGACTTCCCGCCGAGAGCTTCTATCGAAGAAGGAAATCTCCTTGATGCGACTAGGGACAAGGCAACCGAGCACGTCGAGAGCGATTTTCCGGTCGAAACTGACGGAGATTCAATCCTTTCCACTTCTCGCCAGGACGAGCTCACAGAAGATCCATTGCGGAACGAATCGCTAAGTGCCAAAGCGAGGCTTACAGCACCACCGCCTGCTCCTCACGTTCTCCCCGAGAGGTTGATTGCCGAGCGATTAAGACGTTACCTGGTGGACGAGCGTCACAGGATTCGGCTTTATGACCTTGTTTCGAGAGAGACTGAGAACCTTTATGCCCGACTGACCGAAACGAAACTTCCCGCGAATGCGCCCGTGACGGTCGAGGAGTTCTTAGCGCGCATTCATCAGTACCAAGAACTTTCAGACGCACTACTCTCGATTATTGCTACCGGTTGTTTTTGGGGCGGCCGGAACCTAGAGCCGATCTGGCCAAAGATGCTCGAACGGATTGCTAGCGTTGGCGAAGCGTGCAAAGGGAAACCTCAATGGGTCAGCCTGCGGTTCTATCCTGCGTTACTTTTGCTATATGCCGGGGGACTGGCCCTCATTGCTAAAGGCAACTACTCCGCTTTAGCCGGGTTGTTGCTCCAACCCAAGCTCAAGGGCGAAGACGGGAACTATTGCTTAATCGAGCGGTTATACGCATCCTGGGTTATTGAAGACGAACGATTCCAGAATGCTTTGTGCGCTACCGACCGTTATAAGTTGCCTGTAAGTGCCTACTTATACTTATTTCTCCGCGAGCGACTGAGAGAATTCATCCCTGCTGACACGGAGTACAGCGCGGTTTTCGACCGGTTTGAATATCTGTTGGCGCTGGTCTGGACCGATCAAAATCCCAACAGTACCCGCATCGATTGGGTTCCCTTGAGCGGACCTCTTGGTCTTTTCGCCTCCAAGGGTCTGGCCGAAAACAGCATTATCGAACAGATGGACCAAGAACTTTCCGATTTGGGTAAGAGCTGTCCTGTATTGCGATCTGGGTTGTTCGGTGGTTCTCCCGGACGTCTGCGCTCTGCAAGCCAACGAATCGCTGCGCAGATTCAAAGAGATCAAACTAATCCTGCGACGACCAACGGACCCACGTCAAAAGTTAAACAAACGATTCCGTTGGGAGGCCGAACTTCTGATACGTAGAACTTTTGTTGAAGCGATTCGTGAATTTCTGCTCCAGTGAGTATCGAGAGTGTGCGTCATCGTTTAGCGGCTGTAGTGTCGCCGAACGCAATATGATGAGTATCTTCCTGTAAGGATACTTCGGATTTGTGAGCCGAATGCCCTGAAACTAACTCTCCTTCTCTCTGATGATCTTGGTCAACGGCACGGAGGATGGCCTGACATTCTGGGGTGAGCTATGATCCACGAGCCTCGGGTGGCCAGCAGCAGCGGGCCTGGGAGCCAGCTCGCCACTCATTCGCACGAGATCAAAATCGCGGGCGACTTCTTCGACAATTTTTTCTGATACAGTTTTCGAATGTTCGACAAACGCGGTGATCAGCGCATGCTCACAAAGCAGATTGATGATTCGCGGAATGCCACGGGCATGGCGATACACAATTTCGATTGCCGCCGGACTGAAGGTCTCTTGTTGCATGCTACCCGCGATACGCAGCCGCTCGTTGATATAGCCATGCGTCTCGAGCAATGTCAAAGGTTGGGTTCTGGCCCAAAGTGTAATGCGCTGGCGTAGTTGCCGCAGTTGGGCGTCGGTCAGTCTTTCTTCGAGCTCGGGCTGCCCGGCCAGAACAATTTGCAGCAGTTTTTCCGTGGAAGTCTCGAGATTCGTCAAAAGCCGAATCTCTTCGAGCATACTGTCGGATAAATTTTGCGCTTCGTCCACTATCAAGACAGCGCGGCGGCTGTGCTGATACTGCTCGAGCAGCCAACGGTTGAGGTTCATGAGCGACCGGCTCTTCATGGTGGAATCGCAAGGAATGCCAAAATCCGCCAGCATGAAGTCGAAAAATTCGGCCTCGCTGAGCCGCGGGTTGAACATGAACGCAGTGGCTATACCTTCCTGGCGCGACCACTCCAGGAGCTTATTGACGACTGTAGTCTTACCCGTTCCCACTTCGCCCGTAAGCAGGACAAAGCCTTTGCGCGTTTGAATTCCATAGATCAAACACGCGAGGGCCTCCTGAATATGGCGCGTCAGATACAGGTATCGCGGATCGGGATTGACGTTGAATGGGCTCTCTCGGAGCCCAAAGAATTTCTTATACATACTGAACCTTCAATGCTGGGCCTTGGAGCATCGCGCGCCTTTAGGCTATGTGGGCAAATCCTAACGCGACTCAGCGCGAACCGTTGGCCGGCTTACTCGTAACGCTCCGTTCCAGCCCAGACTCACTTGGCGGATTTCCGCTATCCTCCAGGCCCAGTTGCTTCAATTTATAAAGCAATGCCTTGTAACTTATTTGCAGCTCTCGCGCGGTTCGTTTCCGGTTCCAATGTGTCCGTTCGAGAGATTCGAGAATCAACTGCCGTTCCACGGTGTGCGAAGCATCGCGCACCGCGTCTTTGAGTGATCGTCCACGCGCATAAGCATCACCTAAAGGAAACGCACGCTCTGGGGCAGCCGTGTCTGCTTTCACCACAAGATCACGGATGGCCAATTCGTCGTCTCCCACGACCACAATCTGGCGCGCAATGTTTTCGAGTTCACGTATATTGCCGGGCCAGGAATGCTGCAGAAACAGATCCATGGTCGAATTCTTGATGGGGAACTGGCGGCGGCCGAGCAAATTGGCGTATTTTTTGATAAACGCATTAAATAGCAGCGGAATATCTTCTTTACGTTGACGCAGCGACGGTATGCGCAAACAGATCCCGCTCAGGCGAAAATAGAGCTCCTCGCGAAATCTCTCGCCGCGTAACTCCGGAGTAAGGTCTTTCGTGCTCGTCGAAATTAGGCGCGAGGTCAAACAGTTCGGCGAGAGCCCCTTCTCACTGTCACACAAAAGATCCAGCAAGCGCGCCTGCTTTTCCAAATCGAGTTGACCCACCTCGTCGAGGAGAACCGTTCCACCGAGCCGCGCACTGGCGCCATTGCGTGAGCCTTGAAGTGCTGTCTCCCGCGGCCAATCAGAGCTCAAGTTGGAACAATTGAACGTAACAAACGGTCCTTTACACCACGGGGAGAGGCGGTGAATCTCGGATGCGATAGCTTTTTTGCCCGTTCCGCGCTCGCCCATAATCAAGACCGGAATATCAGTCGGAGCAATTTCGGATATAACCCGCTGCACAGCAGTAAACGCGCTCGCACCTGAAACCATCAAGATTTCTGGAGCCTTGGCTTCCGCTTTGAGTTCCGCTTCGGCTACCGAAATTAGGTCCCTATTCACCGAAAGACCTCTAGGACGAATGTCCACAATCGAACGAGCAACAAATGGGCCAACTTGGAAGCCATTCCCAACAACTTACAGCCTGAACTATCTCGCCTTTTTACTGTGACTTACCTCAAAGACGAAGTAGCATAGGTATCCTTTTGATCGTCTTTGATTGCCACAATGTGGTAATCATTTTCCTTCGATAACTTTCCAAAGGCTGATTCTTCAGAGAGAGAAAACTTCTACCACTCATAAGACTTTTTCAGGGATTTTTCTCGAAGATTCAAAAACTGATTGAGCTAGGCCTAACGAATAAGTGTCCCATTTACCGCAAGTTAGTGGACAATTGCTCAGTCTAGAATTGGCATCCGTATTGCTCCCCGAAGAGCGATCTGGCGAGAATGTTACTCTGGAGTCATAACAGCCGGGTCGTGAATAGCTTTGCTGTCAGCTGGACAGTAATAACAAGGGTGAGGTCCGCATGCTACAGCGCGAACTGACCTTGCAAGATTACATCGCGATCTTGCAACGTAGATGGCCCATCATCGTCGTGCTCTCGATCGTGGGGTGCGGACTGGGTTTCGGCGTCACGCGCTTCCTGCCGAAGCGCTTTACCTCGCAAACGCTGGTACTTGTACAACAGCCGGCCATTCCGGGCGACTACGTGAAGCCCATTGTGACCGAAGATACCAGCGCAAGACTCGCCACGATGCAGCAGGAAATCCTCAGCCGCACGAGACTCGAACCGATCGTTAAGCAGTTTGGATTATATCCGGACGACGTGAGTCGCTCGTCCATGGAGGATCTGGTCGGCCGTTTGCGGAAAGCCGTCACCGTAACACCCGTGGAGCCAATGGCAGAGACGCAAGCTCATGGGCTGCCAGGATTCACGGTCAGCGTGGTCTTCACTGATCCCCGGCTGGCGCAACAGATCTGCTCGGCCATCACATCGATGTTTATGGAGGAAAATCTGCAGCTTCAGCAGCGCCAAGCGGAGCAGACGACCCAGTTCCTCGCCAAACAGCTTGACGACGCCAAAGGAAAACTTGACGAGCAAGACTCTAAGCTTGCTACTTTCCAGCGCCGTTACCTAGGCTCCTTGCCGGAAGACGAGCCGAACAATATCAATGTTATGCAGGGCTTGAACACCCAGTTGGATGCGGTGACACAAGCGATCAGCCGTGCCCAACAGGACAAGACCTTTGCGGAATCCGCTCTCAATCAGCAGCTTGCTGCCTGGCGAGCTACTCAGGAAGGGCATAATCCGCAGACGCAAGAACAGCACCTGGTTGTTTTGCAGAATCAGCTGGCAGAGCTGAAATCGAAGTACACCGACGACTATCCGGACGTGATTCGCCTGAAGAGCGACATTGAAGTCCTAAAGAAGCAGGTCGCCGAGACGAACGGTGATACGAATCCAGCTGCCGCGGATAAAACAAGCCTGACGCCTGTGGAACCGCCCGAAATTCAGCTCTTGAGAAATCAGGTCCACCAGAGTGAGGAAACGATCAAAGAACGAACAGCCGAACAAGCCCAGATCCAGCAGCGGATCAAACTCTATCAATCACGCATAGAGGCCAGCCCTGAAATCGAACAAGAATACAAACAGCTTACTCGCGACTATCAATCGGCTCTGGAGTTTCATGGCGAACTGTTAAAGAAGCGGGATCAGTCAGCGATGGCGGCCGATCTAGAGCGACGTCAGGAGGGAGAACAGTTCCAAGTTCTCGATCCGGCGAATCTTCCGGATAGTCCTTCGTTTCCCAAAAAGCTCAATTTCGGCTTAGGCGGACTGGCGGCTGGCCTGGCACTAGGCTGCGGCATAACCATGTTGCTAGAGATGCGAGACACTTCCATAAAGAACGAAAGAGATATCGAGGTTTTGTGCAATGTGCCTGTCATAGCGACTGTTCCACTGTTCCATCCCTCCGAACGAAACGAACCCTCCATTAGTTTCTCTCTCGCGACCCCAAAGGGATCTTCTTCGGCAGGTAGCTTCTCTAGTCGGCAATGAGAAACATAGCGCATCCGGTTGAGGGCTGAAAATCACTTATGAGTCGCATCCACGAGGCTTTGAAGAAAGCCGAACTCGAACATAGCGCGGGCGCGGGGTTAACGGAGGCTCGTCTGCCTGAGCCGCAACCAACCGTCGCGTCCAAGCAAGAGAGTCACTTCAATTTACCGGAGGTCAACTTACCCTCTTCCGCGCAAGTCCCAGCGGGCAGGAGATCTTTGCGAATGGAGGAGATTGCAGAACACAGCACTCATGTCACTTGGCGTTTAGATCCCGCCCAGGATGTATTCACAGATCCAGCACGAGGCGCGGAAGCTATCGAACAATTCCGTACGCTGCGGTCCCGCCTCTATCACATACGGACAGAGAAACCGTTGCGAGTTGTTCTGGTTACGAGTCCGATTGCAACGGATGGCAAAACGTTCGTTACTACGAATCTGGTACAGGCGATCGTTCGTCAGCCGGATAGGCGAGTCTTACTCATCGACGCCGATTTGCGCTCGCCCCGCTTGCACGTCGCCTTAGGAGCCCCGTTGACGCCGGGTCTTGGTGACTATTTGGGGGGCACCGCGGACGAAATGGCAGTGATCCAACATGGACAGGAAGGCGGCCTCTACTTTATCGCCGGCGGGAAGCCCGTTAGCACTGCGAGCGAATTGCTTTCGAACGGCCGCCTCAAGACTCTGATCGAGCGCGCCGCTCCCTGCTTTGACTGGATCATTATCGATTCTCCACCCTATTTGCCTGTTGCCGATGCAAGTGTGATTGCTGGGCTCTGTGATGGCATCCTTTTGGTGGTCCGGGCGTCCTCAACTCCTTCGAGCGCCGCTCGTAAAGTCTGTCAGGAATTGCAGAAAAGGAAGCTTATCGGAGTCGTATTGAACGGAGTGGATGAAAAAACACTCACCTACGGCTCCCACTACGGACGCGGTCCTTACGGCGTGCCCTCCGACAATTCTAAGTAGCTGGGATAAACGATCCGATTCGGGCCGCCAGAAACCCCCTGAAAATGCAGGAGATATTCCGTAAGCCTTCTGAATTCAGCAGAGGCACGACCTAGGACAGGATGAATTGACACAAAAACTTGACACATGTTTTATGCCAGCGAGTGATGCGCAGTAGCTGAAGGGAGACCATCCAAAATGATAATTTGGTCCGTAATCGCTCTTTCTGCCCTGCCGGTTTTAGGACAGATGGCGAATTCGGCAACGCGCCCGACCCTGAGGAAAAGAAGCGCGGCGAAAAAATGATCTGGCAACACTGGCTTACCATCGGTATTGTCATAGTTGCGCTGATCGTAAGCATGCTTGCCTTGATCTTCAGTTCGATCTTCGGTCACTGGCCTTTGCTCAGGGAATCGGCAGCTCTCCGCGCCGGATGCCGAGCTTTGCAGCTTTCACGATGTCGGGCCTGACTGCGGTTGGTTCCGCCTCCGTTTTTCCGAATGGAACAAGGGCTGCCGACGGGCCGGAACCTCGCGGTTCCGGCTGTTTCTCTTTGGGAGTACAATCCGCCGCATGGTTAAGTTCACGTCTATCCCGCTTTCCGACCCGAGGCTGACACCCGAACTTAAGGCACAATTCTTGAATGTCCGGCAACTTGTAAATTGGGAATCGACTGATTCCTCCGGGACATATTCCGGGCTGGTCATTGTGGGCGAAAAGCCCCACCCCCACGGCTTTCAGTCAACAGCAGACTTTACCGTTGATGTGCCACCGGGCGATGGAATTCCGATTGCCAAGGTTCAGGAAATTTCACGGACAGTACAGACCGAATTCTTTAAGAGGACGAAAAAATAGGGTGGTGCGCGGAGGAATGGACACCGGAGCCGACCTACCTAGGCGCAGCTTGTATCCGCGCCGACTCGCGCGCACGGTCGAGAATATAGGCTTGAATCAGTCGAACCTGTGCTGATGTAAGGTCCTCTGAGAACGACGGCATTCCGACCTCTCGCTCCGCGCCGCCCCGCACGATGTCCTCGAATTTCGTGTGCATTTCCGTCGTGGCGTACCGCAAGTCAGGCACCGACCCGCCGCTCACGACCTCCGCGCCATGACAACGCGCGCAAAACGTAGCGAATAGGACGCGGCCCTTTTCAATCTCCGGCTTGGAGGCCGCGAGCTGAAAACTTGGCATAGGAACCGGTTGCACCACGCGTTCGTAAGGAGGCAGCGTGGCCTTCCCTTCGAGCGAGAACGACAGAAGTTTCCCGGGCGCAACTTTTCCTTTGCCGGTTGCTCGATTGCCGAGGACCTCGGGTCCGCCCCACCCGGCAAGGACTGCTATGTACTGCTTACCATCCACTTCGTAGGTCATCGGCGGCGCCATGATTCCGATTCCTGCATCGTATTCCCAAAGCAGCTTGCCATCGGTTGCTCGGTAGGCGCGCAGTTTTCCGTCGGCACGTCCCTGAAAAGCAAGGTTGCCGGCGGTAGTGAGGGTCCCGCCGCTGCCGGGATCTGGAAGATCGACATGCCAAGCTTCGCGCTGGGCTGCGGGATCCCACGCGACAAGCCTGCCGGTTGGTTTCAGGGCGAGCCACTGCTTGCGCACTGGACCCACGTAGCCTCTGTCGAGGCCGGTGGTCTGGTCATGGAGGTTGATCTTCCAGCGGGCGGTCACGGCTTGAATGGACGTTGCGTCAAGCACTCCCATATAAACGAGACCAGTAGCCGGATTGAAGGACAACGGGTGCCAATTGTGCGCGCCTGCGCTCGAAGGCTTCACAATGGTGGCGTCCTTGAGCGCGCGAACAGCCGCGTTCTCAATGGGGCGGCCGTTGGGGTCGATGCCCGTGGCCCAATTGATCTCGGCATAGGGCCGCGCCGAAATGAGCTGGCCCGTTTTCGGGTCGAGCTCATAGAAGAATCCGTTTTTGTTGGCTTGCATCAGCGCGCGACGTTGCTGGCCTTCGATGGTAAGGGTAGCGAGCATCAGCGGCTGCGTGGCATCGTAGTCCCAGTTGTCTCCAGGCGTGGTCTGATAAGCCCAGACCTGTTCGCCGGTAGAAGCGCGGAGCGCGATGATGGAAGCGATGTAGAGATTGTCGCCCTTGCTGCGTAGTTGGTCGTACCAAGGCGAGCCATTGCCGGTGCCGAAGAATACGAAGTCCAGGTCCGGGTCATAGACAATGGTGTCCCAGGGGCTTCCGCCACCCCCGGCCTTCCACCATTCCCTCGACCACGTGGCTGCTGCCCGGCGCATGGCCTCGGACTCGAACGGCTTTGAAGGGTCCCCGGGCACGGTATAAGTGCGCCAGATCAGATTGCCGGTTTCGGCGTCATATGCCGAGAGGTAGCCGCGCACGGCGTATTCTGAGCCGGTGTTTCCAATGAAGACGCGCCCGTTGGCCACGCGAGGCGCGCCGGTAATGGCGTAGGGACCATCCTTCGGCGTGGTTTGAGTTTGCCAAACGACCGCGCCGGTTTTGGCGTCGAGGGCGATGAGGCGGCCATCGAGCGTCCCGACGTAGACGCGGCCGCGGTATAGAGCGACGCCACGATTGACCACATCGCAGCATACAAACTTGGCGTGGTCCTTCGGGACTTGTGGATCGAACTGCCACAACAATTGACCTGTACGCGCGTTGAAGGCGTATACGAGGCTCCACGCGCTCGTAGTGTAGAGGACGCCATCGCTAACCAGCGGGGTCGCTTCGAGTCCGCGCAGAGTTCCGAGATCGAAAGACCATGCGAGGCCGAGCCGGCTTACGGTCTGCTCGTCGATCTGTTGAAGAGGGCTGAAACGCTGCTCGGAGTAGGTGCGGCCGTAGGTGATCCAATTTGCGGGGTCCCCTTCGGCTGCCCTAAGCGCGGCGTCATCCACCACTACTAAGCGAGTGCGGGCGCAACCAATGGTCGCCACAACACAGACCGCCGCTAAGGCCAATCTCCGCGAGAACTTGTGACTCATCGCCGTGTGGGCAAACATGCGCACTCCTCTCTGAGCGGCAGCATCACTCGCGCCCACGAGGTTTACTCCGCGCGTTCCAGGCCGTAAAATCTGCCGCCGAAATCCATGTCGTTCTAGCGACGAACGGTTGTACTTAGATGAACCGCGACGCCAAAGTTTCCGGTTGGAAGCTTATCTACACGAACAACGGTGCCCGTCTCTTGACGGTTGGTGACATCGTCTGAGCGGAAATTGCGAGTCACAAACAAGCGCAAACCTTTGAAGTAATGCCCGGAACAGGTTTCAAAATAAAACCCACTTCTTGACACGTTCGAAGTTTTGCAAATCTCTTCCGGATATTGTATCCCGACCGGCTGAATGCGGATTGTTTGCGACAGCTTGACTCGTAGGGTGCGCCGACGCTCTAGCTTCTTCGTCTGCATAGTACCCGTCAAACCGAGTGCGAATTTAATCCTAAAAATATCACGTTTTGAGTGCTTACGGGGCGCTTTTGCGCTCAGTGTTGCTCGGTATGTACGTCACTCACTCATGGCTCTGCCTCATTGACGTTTGAGGCGCCTGCACGCCCAACGAAGAAAGGAGCAATTCTTAGGATTGAGACCTGACACCCTGCTGGGTCATCATGGTTGCCTTTGTCCGCCCGTTAATCGGCAGGGTGCAATAAATTCAAGTCCAAAGCGTTGACCAGAATTTCCGACCGGACCTAGGGCTCGCGCATCGTACCCTCTCCTGCCCTTGACACTAGGCATTCGCCGCGCCCGAGGCGCACAAGAAAATTAACTCCCGCAGACAGCAGCACGGTATCATTGGCACCTTCAATTCAGTCGGAGACCCATGGCGATCCTCAGTGGCAAGCGCCTCGGGCCCGTTTTCACGATCAACCAGGGCACGGGTGAGCCTACGCTGATCCAGAATGTCGATACCCCGGGGGATTCACGCGTACGTTCACCTAGACCCGAGCGGAAGGATTCTCGTTACGGGCAACATGATGCAGCTCTCAGTGCACGACAAGGAAGGTGCCAGGGTTGTTCCGGCCAGCTTAGTCGTATCACGAAGAATCAATGACCGACGGATGAATGCTACCACCGATCCGAAAGGTTCCAGCTAGATGCGGAGTGAACCGAAGCCCTGAGCGGATACTAGGTGACGGCCGGGCACAAAATTGGGGACGTCGGGAGCGCGTGGATTAGCTTAGTTGTCCGGCCCAAGAGGAAGAGAATTATTGGCTGCTCTCCCAACGACAGGCAAGCCGCGCAAGAATTCATAGCGTTCAATCTCGGCCACCACTCCTACGCGATCCAACTTCTTGATCTCCGTACGCCGAACGCGTCCTTGACAGCGAACACGAACAGGCTCAGCTAAGGCAATTTCGTGCGGCAGGACCATGACAAACTCGACCGACGAACCGTTGTTAATTTCTCTCGGCAGGAAGAAATAAACGCCTCGAGAGCTGATGTCCTCTGACTCTGTCTGAGCTTCCCCGACTTCCGACGGATTCATCCAGCGGACCGTGATCGGCAGCTTTACTCGAAAGCGTTTGGTTGCGCGACGTTCCACGACTGCCCCATGGCCATGCTCTGGCCTGACGACCTTGCCCATAACAAGGGAGCACGCTGTTTGCCAAGTTTCCATCTTATTGAAGTTAAACTCGTTTTACGGCACCTCACTACCCAAGTCTGCAACTTTTTACCACTTTACGCTCTGGAGTAGGAGCGTGCGGACGGCGAACACACTAACTACCGGTACTAAAACCCGGGTTCCAAAATTCCGGTACCACTCCACCATGGTGCAAGTGCGTGCAGGTCAGCATCGTTATCGTGGGCCGGGAAACTCTTTCGGGGACAACAGTTCTGCAAGTAGCCGTATGAGCGGGCCCGGCCGTACAGAGGAGCAAGGCAAATGGCGGTCCGCAAGTCCGAGGGGTGGCGCACACTATATAGCGCAGCACTGTTGGAGCGAGATCCTCAGCAATTGCCGGAGAAAATTGCCCGCGCCGAAGCAGCGATCTACGTGAGGATCAAGCGTCTGAAAGCAAGACCGAAAGATCAGATTGAGCGACAAGCGCTAGATGACGCACTTACCTCTCTACGTGTACTGAAGAAGCTGCACTTTCCTGGTTGGAATCCCCGCTAACGTATCCTCAGGCCCACCTGCTCAAAGACAGCCCGAAGCTTCTTCAGACTGCCTAGCTTCCTCTGAGAGACGGCGGCTGATCTCTCCGATCCCTACTTTACCAGTTTGAGATTCGTCGATGAAAGTAACGCCTCTGGAAGAGTCGGGATAAATAAGCGGCTACCTCTTCTGGCGACTACCGGCTGCTGGTTAGAAATGCTTATGTCCGCGCGAGCGGGGGAACCATCCGTGCGCCGCGAGCGATCAGGTATTACGCGGCGGGTTTGAGTTGATGCACACGGTCACCCTTCAGGCGTTTTGGCTTCGCGCGCGGCAACCGCAGGAGGCGTCTCGGCCGGTTTGCCTCCGCTCGCGCGTGCCGCCTGAGCCGCGGCAACGGCCCCCGCAGAAGCCTCCGGCAATACCGCTCCTTCACCCTCTTTGTCAAACACTAGGCACTGCTGCCGCTCGTCCCAATCGATGCACAGTAGGTCGCCCAATCGAACCTGTCCGGTGGCCAGAAGGTTCGCCAGCGGATAAACAACGTGCCGCTCGATGGCCCTCTTCAGGTGCCGGGCGCCATATTTCACGTCCGTGCCCTCGCGCAACAAGAAGGCGCGAGTGGCCGGAGTCACGCGGAACAGGAACCGGCCCTTGGCAGTATCCAAAACGCGCCGCTGAACCATCCTCAGCTCGATTTCCAGAATCTGTTCGAGCTGAGTAGGACGCAGCGGCTTGAACACCACTACTTTGTCCAGCCGGTTCATGAATTCGGGCGAAAACTTGCGGCGGGCCGCCTCCTGCGCAGTACGCGTCACTTTGCCGTCCAGCGCATCCATGGGCGTGTCGCCGGGCTGCACAAAACCCATGCCACCGGTCATCATTTCGGTGATCTCTATGCCGCCGAGATTCGAGGTCAGGAAGATCATCACCTGAGACAGGTCTACCCGCCGGTTGTCACCCAGGGTGAGGGTGGCTTTGTCCAAAATACCCAGCAGCAGTTGCCACAGGGAATCTGAGGCTTTCTCGATCTCGTCGAAGAGTAGAACGCCCAACTTGAGGCTCTCGGTATGATATTTGGCCAACTCCTCCTGAGTGATCAGTGGGTGCGTCTCGCGATGTCCCAGATAACCAGGTGGTGAACCAATCAGCTTGGCAATCTCGTGCGAATGCTGAAATTCAGCGCAATCTACCTTGATTACCGCGCGCGGATCGCCGAAGAGAATTTCCGCGGCCGCCTCCACGATGCGCGTCTTCCCCGACCCGGTGGGCCCCAGAAACAGCAGATTGCCAACCGGCCGTCCCGGGGAGCACATGCCCGCGCAAAAGACCTGATGCAAGTCTACGACGGCGCGGATAGCCTCCTCTTGTCCGACAATCTTCTGGCGGAGAGCCTCCTCGAATTCCTGGGACTCCACACTGCGCAGGGTCGGATCCAAGGACCGAGGCTGCTGTTGGCTGGCGCGCATGACGTTTCTACGGTTTCGAGCTGCAACGTTCATAAGCCGAAAGAATCCGGCGTTTCTGGCCTTCGGATGAACTTAGGTTGTTGCTCACTCGGGCGAGGAGGTGGGCGCTCTCGCTTATGCAGCTCGCGACGGATGCCTGGCGTCCCCCGTCCACCCCGCGCAAGACAATCTCGAGATATATCTGCGTGCAAATCCGCTCTACGCTCGATTTGAAATGCGTCAAGTACCGGCCAGACGCGAGCTCCGGTGGTATGGGGGTCTCGCACCGACAAACGCAGGATTGCTGTTTACTCATCTCATTGATCTCTGCCCTGTTTTGGTGCAAGCGAAGTACCAAAGGTCAGTAGGAAGTAGGTTCTGAGAGGCCTAGTGACAGAGGCTCGTCGAAACTTCGTTAACCCCCGGTGGGCGTAGCTAAGCTGGAGACGGCAAAAGTCCACGCAAGGGTTCATGCAGGAGGTAAAGACGAAGTCGTGACCTTTTTAAGTTACCGCCTACTAAGCATTTAGAGACGAGAGCTGGACCACCTATGCTTGCGCGCAAGAACTTTGCATTTTTTCATTGTTCATCACCGCTTTGCACGACAACGCTACAGGCGCCAGCTTCGATCACGTCATCGTTATAGTAAAGTATCCAAAATGTGCCAAGAATTTCATTTTTTCGACCAACAGGTACCTTGGCTTGGCGCTTCAAGAATACACAGATCTGAACGCTTCCAGAGGCTCCAGATGACCAAGAGACGAATGACAACGCAGCGACGCCCCAGCTGGGTTGGCGCCCGAGCCTCTTGCATCGTTGGCTATTCAGAAGTTGAAAGTTGGTCTCTACGTAACCGAATTGAGCGGCTGTACCGCGAGATCGTGGAGCTGAAACCGTAGCGCAGCGGCCGGCGGATTTCTCAGCAGGAGCGCGCCTGTCATCGTCATCGCCAGGAAATATAGTCCGAACATCGCGAATGTGGCACGCCAGCCCAGGTGCGGGATCATCCACAGATTGGCGATGGGGCCGAAGACCGCGGAGCCGCCGCCATATCCCACCAGGGCCAGGCCTATCGCTAAACCACGCTTGTCCGGGAACCATTTGCCAATCACTGGAACCACCGTCGAGTAGCAGAAAAACAGATAAGGCAGGCTTTAGGTGTAAGCACCCAAAACGGCCCGAACTTATCCTGAAGTCTTCCGGCAATGATGAACGAGGCTACGGCGTGCTCGGCGGAATCGGCAACAGCTTCGGATATTCGTGACTGCTGAGCGGCTCGCGAGCTCTAACCACTCCTGATGTGCTATCCTCCCCGGATATTAAAACCGCCTCGTCTGAGATCACAATAAAGGAGAGCCCCCTCATGCGCACGACGATCCTGGCAGTGTTCCTATTGTTTATCGCATCGTTGGCAAGGGCACAGGCGCCCCTGGCGGCCACAGACATCACCGCTGCGCAGGTGCAGGCGTTTATCAAAGATGCGCCGCACGATCGCAATAGCGATCGGCCCATGCGCGTTGTCGACGTCGGAGGTTATCGCGTCGGCGTATTCGGCGTTTTCCGGCCGAAGAGCGCTCCGCCCAACGCAACTGTGCACCAAACCAACGTTACCGAGGTCTACTACATGCTGGAAGGCGAAGGCACACTGGTGACGGGCGGTACTCTGAAAAAGCCCGCGACGCCACGGCAATCGACCCTTGGCAATTGGACGGACGTCGGGAGCGACGGCATTGAAGGCGGCGTGTCGCGCCGGATCGCTAAGGGCGACGTCGTCATCATTCCGGGCGGCGTGCCGCATGGCTGGGCGAGCACCGAGAGCGACATCACCTACCTCATTGTCCGATCCGATCCCGACAAGAAAATTGCGTTGAAGTAAGCCGGGGGCCCGAGCGCACCCGCTTCTGTCCTCAGTAGAAGGAGGCCTCATGCCCAAATATGAGTTTCGAGTTAACGGGCACACCGTATCGGTCGATTCCTGGGACCCCGGCCAGCCGCTCCTTTACATCTTACGCAATGCGCTCGGCTTGCACGCGGCCAAATTCGGCTGCGGGCTGGCTCAATGCGGCGCCTGCACGGTGTTGATTGACGGCAAGCCGGTGCGCTCTTGCGTGACGCCGGTACAGCAGGTAACGGGACGCGCGGTCACGACACTCGAAGGGCTCGGGACGCCAGACAAGCCGGACCGGATCGAGGCCGCCTTCATCGCCGAACAAGCCGCGCAGTGCGGTTACTGCACCAACGGCATGATCTTGGCTACACGCGCGGTGCTCAGCCAGACTCCCAATCCCACAATTGACGAAGTCAAGCAGGCGCTCAGCGGCAATCTCTGTCGTTGCGGCACGCACACTCGTATTCTCGCCGCCGTGATCCGCGCGGCGAAGGCCTAAGGAGGCGAACATGCCTACGCTCTCTCAACGTCGTGGCGTTTCCCGGCGCGATTTCTTCGTGACAGGCGGCGCGGTGATAGTGGGCTTCACTCTAGACTCCTCGCTGCCCAAGTTTGTTCTCGCGCAGGGCGCGCCCTCACCTTCCGATCTCGGCAAGCCGCTTGATCCGCATCAAGTCGACAGCTTCCTCGCATTTCACGCCAACGGCTCGGTCACGATTTACACAAGCAAGGTGGACGTTGGCACTGGCTTGCGAATCGCCATGAGTCAGATGACCGCCGAAGAGCTCGGCGTGCCGGTCGAGCGTGTCTCCGTCGTTGAAGGCGACACGGCGCTTGTTCCCGATCACGGCGGGACGGGCGGCAGCTCGGGAATCCCGCGTGGCGCGGTGGACGTTCGGCAGGCGGCGGCCACGGCGCGCCAGGCCATCCTCAATCTCGGAGCCGTACGACTCAGGCGCCCCGCTGGCGACCTTACCATCGCGGACGGCATAGTTCGCCCGGCCGCGGGCGGCGCTGGCATCGGCATAGGCAAACTGATCGGCGGCAAGCGCCTCGACCTTCAGGTCGACGCGAAAGCACCGCTCAAGGACCCAATGACATATGCCGTCGTCGGCAGGCCGCTGCTGCGGCCCGACGTTCCCGCCAAGTGCACCGGGAAGCGCGAGTACGTCCAGGACCACACAATGCCAAACATGCTGCACGGCCGCGTGATCCGTCCACCGGCCATCGGCGCAAAGCTCGTCTCCGTCGATGAATCTTCGATCAGCAGCATTCCTGATGTGCGCGTCGTGCGCATCGAGAGTTTTTTGGGCGTGGTCGCTCCCGACGAGTGGGCCGCGGTCCGCGCGGCCCGCGAGCTGAAAGCGACCTGGACCGAGTGGGAAGGCCTGCCCGGCAGCGACGGCCTCGAGCACTACGTCCGCGAGAGCGCTGTCGATCACGACGAAACCCTCGTTAGCAAGGGCGGCGACCCGGCGGCTGTGCTTTCAACGGCGGCCAAGCAACTCTCCGCCGCCTACAGTTGGCCGTGCCAGAGCCACGCGTCGCTCGGCCCGTCCTGTGCCGTCGCCGACGTGCGCGAGGACGGCGCCACAATCTGGACGGCGTCTCAGCAATGTTATGGCCTGCGCGCGCAACTCGCGAAGATCTTCGGCCTCTCGGAAGAGAAGCTGCGCGTGATTTTCCTCGACGGTTCGGGCTCCTATGGCGGGAACGGCAACGACGACGTCGCCGCCGACGCGTTTCTGCTTTCCCGTGAAGTGAAGCGGCCTGTGCGCGTGCAATGGATGCGCGAGGATGAGCACGGCTGGGACCCCAAGGGCCCGCCGCAGGTGCTCGAATTGCGAGGCGGCCTCGATCGCCAGGGACGCATCGTCGCCTGGGATACGCAGATGTGGATTCCCGTCACGGTTCCCGGGCCTCGTCCGCTGCTCGCCGCCGACGCCGCAGGCATTCCTCAAGCCCATGGCCAGGGTTCTGGCGCGATCTCCCAGAATGGCTATCCGCCGTACGCCGCAGAAAACGTGCGGGTAGCGGCGCATTGGCTTAAGCAAACGCCGCTGCGCCCGTCGAATCTCCGTGCTCCAGGCAAGATCGCCAATGTTTTCGCCGTGGAAGGCTTCGTTGACGAGATGGCGGCCGAGATGGGTGCGGACGCGGTCGAATACCGTCTGCGCGGGCTTAGCGACCCGCGGGCGATCGACGTGATCATGCGCGCGGCGCAGATGATCGGCTGGCAGACGCGGCCGTCTCCAATGCCGAGGCCAACACAGGGCGGCCTGCTCGTGGGGCGCGGTTTCGCATACATGCGCTACAAGCAGGCGGAAAATTACGTCGCTACGGCGACGGAGGTCGCGGTCGCGCCGGAGACCGGAAAAATCATCGTGCGGCGCGTTACATGCGCGCACGACTGCGGCCTGGTCATCAATCCCGACGGGTTGCGCAATCAGATCGAAGGCTCGATCGCACAAACGCTTAGCCGGGCGCTGCACGAAGAGGTGAAGTTTGACCGTTCGCGGGTCACCAGCGTCAATTGGGCGAGCTATCCGATCCTGACGTTCCCAGAAGTGCCTCGCATTGAAGTGGCGCTGATCGACCGGCCCACGCTACCGCCGTTTGGCGCTGGCGAAGCTGCTACGGCCCCGGTCGCCGCCTCGCTGGCCAACGCCATCTTCGATGCTACGGGCGTGCGGCTGCGCTCCGTGCCTTTCACGGCTGCGCGCGTTAAAGCCGCACTGAAGAGCTAGACCCAGTGAAACGCGGTCCGATCGGCGTCTCGCCCGTTACCGAGGATTCGCTGAACTAGTCTAGCGCGTCTTTGTTGAACCTCTCGCATCGAGGTCCAGTAGCCGCCTTCGTCTCTCGCTCCAACTACGCGTCGATAGGACTCGTCAAATCTGCGAATAGGCGGTCGGCGTCAGAATAAGATTACTGATATTGGAGACGATGGGTTCGAATGAATATTTCGGTTGCGTCGAGTAAGACTTCCAATCATCGGACCCTCGGAACATAGCCCACTTTTTGTCCCGGTCCGCCAAGCTGTCGAAGGCTAACATGTACGTCAGACTCGGCAGGCGCGGCCCAATCAGCGTCTCGCTGTAGAACACCTGTTCGACACCGGCCTTGCTGAAAATTTCCGCTTCCCCTGATTCCATCATCTCCACTTTCCGGCGGTGATCCTGGTCAGTCGCGCCTTCATAGATGCGCAACTCGAAAATGCGCGGCCCATTCTTGGCGGTTGCCGCGGGCGGGACCAGCCTCGGCCATTTTTCAAAGGCCTGGAGGAACGAGCTGTTCATCCGGTCGAACGCCGGCTCTTTGGCGGGAGCATTCAAGAAGGGTGCACCGGCCTTCCTGTACTCGGCGTCCTTTCCAAGACGCGTCTCCACGGTCGCCACTGTTTCCGCCGAAAGGCTGGGCATCAACACGTAAATGGAAGGAGTCTCCGGTCCGATAGAAAGATCGAACACGCCGACTGGACCGATGCCGAGGCGGGTCAACGCCGGGATCAGAGCGTCGCGGAAAAAATCATCGCACAGCTTTCTCTGCGGCCCGCTGATGATGTGATAGCGGCGAAGCTGGTAGAACTCCCGGCCTTTTCCTTGCGTTCCCGCTTGAGCCGGCCCTGCATAGCAGCTAGGTGCGGCGACAGCGAGCGCCGATGCCGCAAGCGATGACGTCAAAAATCTTCGCCGTTCCATAAGAGCCCTCCTCTGCGACCGTGGTAGCCGAGCGCTCAGTGTTTTGACGGTATCCTCACACAGGTCGAATCGGTTGTCTATCGCTGGCGTAAGTGGCGGCCCATCACGCTGTGCGACGCGCCGAACGATCGCGGCGGCACGTGGAGTCGCAATGGTGTGATCATTTTGGAAGCAGGGTATCCGGCAGTGCTTCAAAAAGCGTCCGCGTCGGGCGGAATGGTGGGAAATTCGTTGCCTGGCTCCGGGTGCGAAGCGTAAGGGAAAGGTGCTTTCGTATGCTGGACTTTCTGACCGGATGCGACTAGAAGCAATGCAGCTTGACACCAAGAATGCGACTGGCGTATTTAGTCAGACCAAGTCAAGTCCAAACCGGTGCTCAAAGCATGCCTCACGCTTTGGTGCGATCGTCCCTATTTCGATTTGAGGCCTTTTGAGTATCCCCAACGGTGGGGCCCCTCTGAAGCATTTTGTTGAGCATTTGTCGGCGAGCCTAAAGAGGAAGAAGTCGGATGGGAGAAGCGAATGGCCTCCTACGGAGAGTGTGATCAGGCCGGCACGCCGAGCACGACATTAGAGCAGGACAATCAGCACGCTTTTCAGCATTAAGTCGGAGGCACGCGATGAAAAAACTTCTGATGAGTGCGGCGCTAATTGGCTTGTGGGCCCTGCCGGCATTAAGCCAAACGACCGAAGAGCTGAACAACGATGGCAAGAACGCGGAAAGCGTCCTCACGCAGAGCATGGGCTACGACCGGAAGAGCTACAGCCCTCTCAACCAGATCAACAAATCGAATATCGAGCGTCTGGTGCCCATCTGGAATGCAAGCACCATGAATGAACTGGGCGAACTGGCGCAGCCGACGATCTATAACGGTGTTATGTACGTAATCAACGGCAGGTGGAGCTTTGCCATTGATATGGAAACCGGCCGGCAAATCTGGCGCACGCCCGTCAAGATCGAACCGGGGATGAAGCACGTTGCATTCAATCGAGGTGCGGCGACGATTTACGACGGCAAGCTCTTTCGCGTGACCATCGATAACCACATACTGGCGCTGGACATGACGACGGGCAAAGAAGTGTGGAATCAGAGATTCGCCGACTGGAAAGAGGGCTACTACGCCACCGGCGGACCGATCGTTGCCGACGGCGTGTTGATTTCGGGAGTATCCGGTGGAGAGTCCACGACGCGCGGGTTCCTGGACGGCTGGGACCCGGATACAGGAAAGAAATTGTGGCGCAGGTACACGATCCCGGCGCCCGGCGAACCCGGTTCCGAAACCTGGCCCAAAAACAGCGACGCCTGGAAGTACGGCGGAGGGCCGACGTGGCGCTCCGGCTCCTACGATCCCGAACTCGATCTCGTCTACTGGGGTACCGGCAATGCCGAACCGTACGATCCGCGGCCTCGCGAAGGTCTGGATAGCTTGTTTACCTCCAGTGTGCTCGCGATACGGCCGAAAACAGGCGAGGTGGTCTGCTACTTTCAGTACACGCCCAATGACGAGTACGACGTGGACGGCAACGACGAACAGGTACTGGCGGACATCCAGGTGGACGGAAAGCCACGCAAAGTGATGATTCAGGCCAATAAGAACGGCTTCATGTATGTGCTGGACCGCACCAACTGCAAACTGATCGCTGCGCACCCCTACGTCAAAGTCAACTGGGCTACGGGTATTGATCTCAAAACCGGACGCCCGATATTGACGGACATCCAGGAGCGCTTCCGCGCCGGCGAGGAAGTGGAAATCTGGCCATCGCGCGGCACCAATGCCGTGCCCATCGCGTTCAATCCGGAGAACGGGATCGTTTACGCGAGCACGTGGCAGGTGCCACGCATACAGAAGCTCGCGCCGCCGCCCAAAAAGCCACAAGAGATGGGTAAGCTCTCGACGGGTATCATCGCCAGAGAGCCGAAAATGAAGCCGGACGACGTTTTCGGGCACTTCCTGGCGATCAACCCACTGACCGGTGAGAAGAAATGGGAGATTCCCTTGATCGGTTTTCCAAGTTCAGCCGGAATGCTGGCCACGGGCGGCGGGCTTGTTTTCACCGGAAAAATGACAGGCGAGTTCGTTGCGCTCGACGCGGATACAGGCAAAACACTTTGGCAATTCAAGACGGGATCGAGCGTCAATTCGACGGCGATCACCTACACGCATAATGGCCGCCAGTATGTGAGCGTTGCATCGGGACTCGGCGGGTCTCTCGCCACCCGCTACGGGGCGGCGAAAGTACCGGCTGGCGGCTCGATCTGGACGTTCGCGCTGTTTCCTGAGACAACCAGCGAACGTTAAAAGTGGAAATCAGTGCTAATACGCGCTCGCGGATTTGCGAGACGCCATGCGTTCCCGGGCTGTAACATGATTTAAAATCTGGGCATGTACTGCTTCACCCAAGGTTCCGTTGACTTGGACGATTTGCGCGCCCGCCTACGCAAGATAACGGAGGAGGAGTTTACTTGGCCTCCGGCCAATCGGCGCAGTACAGGTGCTCTCCAAAGCCAAATTTTGGTGAGCCGCCGGGGGAACCGTTTGTCATTCCACTCCGAAAGGCCCGCACGGAGGAGCGGAGGCGGAGCCTGATTCAACCGGCCCTATTTGCGAAACGCTCTGGACGACTGAGGCGTGCTCGCCGATAGAGACACGACGATCCAGAAATGACTCCAAGGAGGGGCAATCCATGAAAACAGTTTGGCTTCGAGTGTTCGCAGTCCTGTTGTTTATTGGCGTAAGTGCGCCCCTTTCCGTGCGCGCCCAATCAGGAGATGAGGTGCGGGATTTCGTGCATGTGGCAGACAGTTACCAGTTGACTCCCAACGTCATCTACCGCACAGCGAGCAACTGGGATGCGAAGCTGGACGTTTATCAGCCACGCGGGCTGAAGGCTCCGAACACGACCATCATGTTTTTCCACGGCGGCGGCTGGACGAACGGAACTAAGGAGGCGTCAACTCTCTCGCTGCTTCCCTATATGCAGATGGGGTGGACGGTGGTGAACGTCGAATATCGAATGACGAACGTGGCGCTGGCGCCGGCCGCGGTGGAAGATGCACGCTGTGCGCTACGCTGGATCTATCGAAATGCCGCACAATACAATTTCGATACCGGCAGGATCATTACGAGCGGCCAATCGGCCGGCGGCCATTTGGCGCTGATTACGGGAATGTTGCCGATGTCGGCCGGCTTCGATAACACCTGTCCGGGTGACCGCTCTGGGGGCGCGTCGTCCAGCGGCCCGACCAACACGGACGAATTGAAAGTGGCGGCGATCATCGATTGGTACGGCATTGCCGATGTGAACGAATTGCTGAGCGGCGCCAATCAGCGGGCCTGGGCGGTGGCGTGGCTGGGTTCGCTACCTAATCGTGAGGAACTGGCCAAGCAGGTGTCGCCATCGACCTACGTACGTGCGGGAATTCCGCCGATCATCAGCGTGCACGGCGATGCCGATCCGGTCGTTCCTTATACGCAGAAACAGCGGTTCCACCAGGCATTGGCGAAGGCGGGGGTGCCGCACGAACTCGTCACGATACCGAACGGCAAGCACGGCGGTTTCACGGACGAAGAAAACCTGAAGGCATTCGCTGCGATTCGCGCTTTTGTGTCGCAGCACGGCCTGCCGGCGTCGACATCGGGGAAAGCAACACCCTTCAGTGCTGGGCGTTAGGGACAAGAGGGCGTGGGCGACAAGAAGCCGAGCCCACCCGGGGGCCGGCATCGGGGCAAAGAGCCATAAACATCATCGAGACAGACGCCGATAGCCCTTCAAAACTCCCGTAAAAGGTTTTTGGCGTTCCCCGCGACGTGAGAAAGAATCCCGCCCCATCGCGCCGCCCGCGTCGCCGCTGATCTGCCCGCCGGAAAAACCGACTTGCACAGGCTTGCGGTAGAAAGCGAAGCGGAACTGTGATAAACGACAGGTTCGTGACTTTGGGGATGCTCTCAAAAAGTGTTCTGGCCTCCTTAGCTGGATCGATCTTGATTCTCCGGCTAGGTCTTGGAAAGCTCCTCTCCAGAAACTTCTTGATCGGTAGCTTTAGGCATGAAGTGGTGATACCTGTAGGCCGAGGTGGGCCGCCTTCTTTCTGACGAACTCGATTTGTTGTTGGCGGTTCCTTTGCTCGTAGTATTCCGCGCCTCTGTCGACGTACTGCTGACCATATTTCAGCATTCGATAGACCAGTCGGGCCAGCTGGTGAGCCATGGCGGTGATGGCTTTCGGGGCGCCGAGCTTGCTGCGCAAGCGTCGGTACTGCGCGCCGAGGTAGGTCTGGCTTCGCAGGAGGGTGGAGGCCCCCAGCCGCAGTGCCGTGGCCACGCGGTTGAGCACGTGACGAGTTCCTCGACCGAGCACTTTGTCGCCGCTGATGCGGTTGTCTGGACAGAGTCCCAGCCAGGAAGCAAAGTGCGCCTCGGTTTTCCATCGGCCCATGTCCAGTCCCACCTCGCTGATGACCGTCTGGGCGACGAAGACATCAACGCCATCGATGCGCGTCAGATCCACTCCAGTGATGCGCTGCAGTTCATCGGCAAGATGGAAGTGGGGATTATTCTTGTTTTGTTTCTTCTTCTTTTTCGGAGGCAGGCCTTCCTTCGCGGGAGGCGCGATCGTGTCAGCAAAACGAGCCAAGTGCTTCTGTAGCTGCTCGTCGCACTCGGCAACTCGTCGCTGGTAAGCGTCATACATCTCGAGTTCCTGTTGCAAAATAAAGATGAGCTCTGGACGCCAGGTACCTTCCAAGCTTTTGGCAATCTCTGTGCGGCTGGCCTGAATTCGCGGATGATTGAGTTGCGCCAATTTCCAGGGATCGCGTTCCCCCGCAATAACGGCTCGCACGATCATCTGTCCGGTCACCCCGCCCAGGTCGCTGATCACATTGGCTAGCTGAATATTCATTTGCGTCAGCGCCTTCTGCATGCGTTGAACGCAGGTCGCTGCTCCACTCACCTGTTGTGCCCGCTGCCGCCAGTAGGTGCGCAGGATCCGAATCTTCGAGGGTGGTTGGAACGAATTATTCAACAACCCGTAGGTGTGTAATTTCAAAAGCCACTGGCTTTCCTGCACATCGCTCTTCCGTCCCGGCAAATTCTTGGTGTGCCGTGCGTTGACCAGATAGACCTCAAGCCCGCGTTCTTCCAAAATGTCGTACAGCGGTATCCAATACACTCCGGTCGACTGCAGGGCCACGGTTTTCACTCCGCGGCTTTGCAACCAGTCAGCCAATCGATGGAGATCAGCGGTGAAGCACTCGAACCGGCGCACCGGTTCCGGATCACGGTCCGGTCGCACCGCCACGTAATGTGCACTATTGCCCACATCGATTCCGGCGGCCTGCGGATGGACTACCTCCAGGCCCGGGTTCTCCGACTGCAACCGCCGCGCCAGTTCCTTCTTCGCTTTGCGGTTTCGCCACAGCTTTTTCTCCGTCCTCATCCCTGTTCTCCTCGGTGGGAATTCGGATTCGGTTCGGCCCGGTGACGAACGGTTTAGGAAACTCTCCAACGGGGTCAAAGGGCCGTTACTACCAGCTCCTTGCCACCAGACTAGTGATCGCCAATACCGGAGCCATGCTTATCGTCGGGCACGAAGCACCATTTCTCTTTGCGGCCTTAGCTTGCCGAACCGAATCCTGGGTCAGATTGGCAAAGCGGGGAACTCTAGACAAGTTTCTGGCACGAGTGACGCGTCGAAGACGCAGTTAACGCTTATAGGGAGTTGGCCCACGTTGACACCCGAGGGTAGCGGGCATATGGTTTTGTGCAACGATAAAGTTGGTCGGAAATTCCGGGTGAATAAGTCAAGGAGTCCAGATGAGCAATCGTTTTGCCCTTTCGAGTGGCCTAGGGATCGTTTTGGCGATTGTTTTGTTCGTGCCAACATTCGTCGCGGCTCAGGGTTCGTCGGGTGCGGCGAAGACGGCGGCAAAGACGGACATGAAGGCCTGGACCACGCCTCATGCCCCGGATGGTAAGCCCGACCTGCACGGATATTGGACGAGTGAGAGCTTCACCCCCTTGGAACGGCCGGCCAAATACGCGGGGAGAGAGTTCTTGACCGATGAAGAGGTGGAGGCCGCCCAAAAGGCCGGGCTGCAGCGCGAATATGATCGCACCTCTGACGATCCGGAGGAGACGTTATCTAACTTGACTGCCTTCGGGCTCACTGCTGCTGTGGAAGGATTCGCACCCAACAAGCGGACATCATTAATTGTGGATCCGCCTGACGGGAGAATGCCTCCCCGAACACCAGAGGCGTTGAAAAGGCCGAGAGCGATAGGTGATCGCGACTACATCGAAGCCGATGGTCATGGAGGGGCAACGGTGCACGCCGATAATCCGAAGGATATGGGGGTGCGCACGAGTTGCGTTTCCCTGAGCGGTGGACCGCCCATACTTCCCGGTGCCTACAACAATGGTGTGTACATCCTGCAGAATCCGGAATTCGTAGTGCTTCAAGCCGAGTACGGAACTGAAGTTCGTATCATCCCGCTGGATGCGCGTCCGCATGCTGGAGCAAGCATCCACCAGTGGCATGGGGATGGGCGGGGCCATTGGGAGGGTGATACCCTGGTTGTGGAAACCACGAATTTCCGGCCCGAAGCTACCTTTCGTAATGCCAGTCCTCAGACGTTGAAGATCACCGAGCGCTTCAAGCGTGTAGCTGCGGACCAGATTGAGTACAGTTTTACTATCGACGATCCCTCTACCTGGACGAAACCCTGGACGGCGATCGTGCCCTTGAGAGCGACCATAGGGCCGTTTTTCGAGTACGACTGCAGCGAAAGTAACAACGACATCATTAACATCATGGCGGGAGCCCGCGCTACTGAGAAGGCCGCGGAAGAGAAGGCTAAGGGTGCCTCGAAACTTCCGATTTCGCAGAAATAATCACAAACCAAAGCCGCCGTTCGAGAACTGGGCATCGTGCACACACCTGCGCTCATTCAAGCTTGGATACGAGCAGACGAAGTATTCCCACCGTTACGTAGTCTGTACATCCGACCTCAGCAGCAGCAGCATCGTCTTGTCCATCGTCGTCCATGACCCTGATGCGATTGTTTATGGACGCTCGCTTCATGAATATCTAGAAAGGGAATTCAACTTAGCGGCCACTTTCTTAGGAGGCGACTTTTCGGGACTTGACTCGAAGGTGTTCTTGCAGTGCTCACCAATAAAGCTCCTGGCGGCAATGGCCACAACAAGCTCTTTACTTAGTCCCGTCCTGCTTTTTGAAGCTAAAACTTTCGAATTTGTTGAAGTCCAGATAATCTCCCGAGCAGCTAATCTCTCCCAAGTCCCAATCGTTTCTTAGCTCATAGTAAAGGGTACCGGTCCACGGCTTGGCCAAGGCTTTGGGATCTTGCATCGTGACTTCAAGTTGCAAATGATCGCGATCAATGCGGTGGAATCGCTCGGTCACGTGCAATTGATCGCTGTGGGGAACACCGAGGCGGTCGAGCCAGGTCTTTTCGTTAAACCCCACAGTGTCCACAACAAATGTAGTGTCTCCTTCCCAGTGCCCCACGGAATATCCGAGCCAAAGCGGATCCGGGTCTTTTGGAAGGGGGCCGGCCATCGGTATCGCGCAAAATCATGCGCTCGCTAGCCTCTCGCGTCATGCGCAGACTCTTTATGGCCTCTCATCACTTTGTTCGGGATCTGCTCTCGCTTCTCCATGCATTTCCCGAACGTCAGGAAATCCAGCGGTTCGCCATCCGCAGGTGTATACTTCTTCAGTCTCGCTACACGCCCCCGCCGAGCCTCCCGAGCGACGGTTCTTGTGGCACCAGATACGGGCCGAGATAGGGGATTCCTGTTCCAGCTTGTTCGCCAGAGTGCGTCTAGCCTCAGGCCCAATGGAGAACGATCATGAAACTCGACTTCAAATTCCCCGAGTGGGAGCCACAATATAAAGCCGCCTTACTAGAGGTTGACCGGGCGAAGCTTCTCGAACGAGTTGTTGCCGCCGAGGCAGCCATCCGTCAGAGGATGCGAGCGATATTTGGTCGCACCGATGGAGATATGGAACGACGGGCGATAGGAAAAGCGTTATCAGCATTGAGCGTTCTCAAAGAAACGTCTTTTTCGTGATTAGCGGTCTGACACGGACGCTTGCGTGCCACCCGATCTGGTGAATCTTTAGTCTTCAAGTTGTACTGGGTTTTGGTCTTCTGCCATTATGCGAATCACTTCCGTGCCCATCATGCGAAGGGCGGGACGTTGCTTTAGTACATCCCACTCATCCCACCGCCCTGTCCTGCACCGGCGACAACTGCGTGTTCCTCTTCCGCGATATCGGCGATCAAGGCTTCCGTGGTTAGCATTAGCCCTGCGATAGAAGCGGCGTTCAGCAACGCCAGACGGGTAACCTTAGCTGGGTCGATGTACCGGCTCTTATCATGTCCACGAATTCTCCGGACTCCGCATTGAAGCTGAAGTTGTCATCCTTTGATTCGCGGATGCGGCCGACGACGAGGGCGCCCTCGTGGCCTGCATTCTGAGCGATCTGGCGCGTAGGCTCTTCGAGAGCGCGCTTCACGATGTTCACGCCTGTACCTTCATCGGCGTCCTGGAGCTTGAGCTTTTCCAGGGCCGGCAGGCAGCGCAAAAGAGCGGTGCCCCCGCCGGGAACAATACCCTCCTCGATTGCCGCGCGAGTGGCATGCATGGCGTCTTCCACGCGAGCTTTCTTCTCTTTCAGCTCCGTTTCAGTGGCCGCTCCTACCTTGATCACCGCGACACCGCCCACCAGCTTCGCTAAGCGTTCCTGGAGCTTTTCCTGGTCATAGTCAGACGTGGTCTCCTCGGCCTGTGCGCGGAGCTGCTTTATCCGGTCTTCAATTTCACTATTGTTACCGGCACCTTCGATAATGATTGTATTGTCCTTGTCGATGGTAACTTTTTTCGCGTAGCCTAAGTCTTCCATTTTCACGTTTCGAGCTTGATACCAAGCTCCTCGGTGATTGCTTTGCCGCCCGTGATCACGGCGATATCCTCCAGCAGGGCCTTGCGGCGGTCGCCAAAGCCGGGTGCTTTGACTGCAGCGTCCCCCGCAGCTGCTCTCGTGAATTGGCTCAAACTCTGGCTCCCAGTGTGCCTGTGGGCTCTCTTGATTTCCACAGCATCGAGGGATACGTTTTCGTCCGAGCGTACATCACGTATTATTTTGCCTCTTCTGCAAACTTTACTCCCTCATGCAACTGCAGCAACTCTTGAACTAATCCACTTCGCCATCCGTAAGTCTGCGCACTTCGCAGAATATTTCATCTTCAGTCTTCTCTTACTGCGCGCTGTGCGCGGCAACCGCCGCAGTTGGATGTTACGTTGGGCCCTATAGCTTTGGTGATGGCGGTGGTATTTTCCATGCTCGATGAATTTCACCAATCATTCGTGCCAAGCCGGACTGCATCGGCTTGGGAGTCACTGCTTGATACATTTGGTGCAGCGGCCGCACAGCTCACAGCTTGGAGTTGGTTTCGATCGCGCGGGAGGCCGACAGCCTACAGTTCCCGTGCCTGAGCCCAATGAAGCTTACGCGATCGAACTAAGCCGCATCAGCAGATTTAGTAGGCTAATCATCTCGTTCTAGGCTGGACGTGCAGCGGGAACAGGCACCCTCTCGACCGCTGCAGCGCGCGGAGTGAAGATCGTGAGAAGAACAGCCACAATTGCTAGAGCCGGTATGTCGCCTAGAAGATGACCGTGCTCCATGGGCGCTCTTACTGCCTGCATCGCTCACGGGAAAAAACAGGATCTGCGTTAGGACTTGGGTAAGGCGCAAAAACCACGAGCGAAACACCCCAAGTTTGCCCTAGTTTTCACGGTGTCAGAGAGCCCGAGCCCGACTACAAAGTCGTCCTGGCAGAGCCAATTGTTTCGGGAGCGACGTGTTTTGGTGACTTTGGGATGTGTTTTTTCTGTACCCGGCTCGTTTGGGGCATTCACGCGCTCCGTAGCGGCTCCGCGGGCTTTGCATAGGCGTTCCGCAAGCTGGAAAATTGACTAGAGCGACGGGGCGTCCAATTCGACCGGCGCCTCGGTTGGCCCTTTCGCCGCGAGCTCTTGGGGCGCGAACCTAATGTCGGCGAGTTCGCTGATCAGATTGGCGGCCCAGCGATAGATATTGTGCTCGCGCACCGTGCGGCGGAGAGATTGCATGCGTCGCTCGATCTCGGCCGCGGGCATTTCCAGGGCCGAGTGAATGGCGTCGGCAATCAGTTCCGTATCGTAAGGATTCACGATCAGGGCATCGTGCAATTCGCGGCTGGCGCCGGCGAAGCGGCTCAGGATGAGCACGCCGCGATCGTCATCGCGTGCCGCGACGTACTCTTTGGCGACAAGGTTCATTCCATCGTGCAGTGACGTCACGAGACACAAGTCCGAGGCCCGATAGTAACGCTCGATCTCCTGGTGTGTGTGGTGGCGCTTGAGCAGCACGATGGGCTTCCACTGATTGGTCATAAATCGCCGGCAGATGCGGTTGGCTTCCGATTCCACGTCCGCGTACAGCTCCAGATAGCGTTTGATTTGCATGCGGCTGGGCGCGCCGATCTGCACAAAGGTGAACTTGCCCTGATAGTGCGGATATTTCTCGAGGAAGCGTTCGATGCCGCGAAAGCGTTCCAGAATCCCCTTGGTGTAATCCACCCGGTCCACGCCCACGCCCATGAACTGCGCCTGCACGCCCACTCCGGCCAGCAGCGCGGCGCGATCGACGTAAGGCGATTCGCGGTACTCGTTATCGGCGCGGCTGTCTGTGAAATCGATGCTGATGGGGAATGGGCGCACGCGCGTGAGGTGTCCCGCGCGATTGACTGTGAAGCCCTCCCACTCGATGCGGCACTCGACGGCATGGTCTACGGTCTCGAGAAAATTGTTGCAATGGTTCTGAATGTGAAACCCGATCAGATCGGCTCCGAGCAATCCGTCCACCAGTTCACGTTCCCACGGGCAGATTCCGAAAGCCTCCGCATTCGGCCAGGGGATGTGCCAGAAGATGGCCACGCGCGCGTCGGGCCGTTCCCGTTTGATCATGCGCGGCAGCAAGGCGAAGTGATAGTCCTGGGCCAGAATGAAGGGCTTCTGCGTATCCGCGATCTCGTCCAGTACCGCGTCGGCAAATTTTCGATTGACCTGCTGGTAATGTTCCCAATTCTCGGAGCGAAAGATCGGCCGCGTGTGGGCAATATGGCAAAGCGGCCACAGGCCCTCGTTGGCAAATCCAAAGTAGTAGCCGTTTTCCTCCTCGCGCTCGAGCCACACGCGGCGGAGGGTATATTGCGGGTCGGCCGGCGGCACGCGCAGGTGACCGCGTTCGTCCACGGCCTCGCGGTCCGCGTCGCCGCTGGCCTGCGCGATCCAGGTGCCGTCGCAGGACCGCAGAATCGGCTCAAGAGCGGTTACCACTCCGCTCGCCGGGATCATGATCTCGAGATTGCCGTTCTGGCGGGTGTGTATGTAAGGCTCGCGGTTGGAGACCACAACGAGCCGCCTATTCTGCAATCGCTTGCGGACGTGCACGGAAAGCCGGTCTGAGGTCCAGAGCGACTCCGCCGTTTCCCGCAAACGCGCTTCGCGTTCCGCTGCGGCGCGCGCTTCGTGCAGCGACTTCACCACGTTCTCCATCTCTTTGGCCAGCGGGCCCAACAGTTCACTTCGCGGGGCTGCGATTTGTCCCGATTTACCGCTGCGCAGGGCCTTCAGCCATTGCGCCGCCTTGCTGATGGGACTCGTCAAGCTCCAGCGAATGATGAGAAACGTGATCAGCACGATCAGCAAAACTTCAAGCGAAACGTGGATCAGCGTCTGGCGCCAGATCACCGCGCTTTGCTCGCGGATGAAGCCGGCATCGTGAAAAATGGCCAAGCCTAAGGCTTTCCCATCGGCACGGTGCATCGAGAGCATCTGCGCGTGGTAATACCTCGTCCCCAGCGTTAGAAAGATTCCGTATCCGTCGGGATTTTCAGGATCGATCTTTGGCGTCAGGATCGGAAACTCGTTTTCCAAAGCGGCGGGCAGGTGGTCCGTAACGGCGAGGCTCTTGCCGGAGTCGTCGAAAATTGCGGCGCCCACGATGCGCTCGCGCGTGCTGAAGCGGCTCAGAGCCCGGCGCAACTCCGTCGAGGAAGAGTTCCTATCTAACAGCGGCTGCAGGTTGTCAGCCAAGCTCTGCGCCGCGAGACTCGCGCGCTGATCCAGTTCGTTATGCAGCGCTCGTTCCTGATCCTGCTCTTGATAATACGCAAACAAGCCGGAGACCAGCGCGATGCACGCGATTACCGGAAGCATCAACCGCAGACTAAATCTCATCCGGAATCTCCTTTTTGACTTCTACCGACAGAATCTTGCACGTGCCCGGATTTGCGAGGACGTTCCGTCGTTGTGGCAAGCCACGAATCGAGCTGCCCATTCCGATTCAATCGCTTTGGAACGAGAAATGTTCACCACCACGGGAAACGACCATCGGGCCATTCAAGCTCCGAGTTTACCGAACGATGCTGAGCATCTCCACATCGGACACAAATCAAGTAGGCCATGAAGTTCCCTTGTGGCCTTTTCGAGTTCAATGAGCGCGAAGCCGCGCTCTGCGGGAGCCCATCCCATCAAGGAATAGGCAGCCGGAAGCTCATCGGAGCGACTCCGTGCTCGAAATAGCACTGCGGCGTTCGGGGTTCATTCGTCGAGCCTTATACTGCTCGGCTGAGTTTCCGTTGAACTTGGAGTTGTTTACGTTGAGCCTGAAAGGCTTTCAGGTTGCAAACAAGACTTCTGATTCTCGCCAGGTCCACGATCGCTAACGCGAGGTCAGGCGATCTCGGGTGGCTGTCCGGCACAATCAAATCGCCCTTGAAATTGATCTGAGAAGGATCGACCCGCAAGGCGACGGCAAAGGCCTCAAGGGTGTGCCCCAATTGTACGGCTTGCGGCTTGCATCTTGCATCTGACGCTCTACCTCCGCGAGTTCGTCAAGAACCTGCGGGGCCGGTCCATATCGAGTGGTAGACATAAGCCGACGAAGACCACGAGTTACGAAAGGCCCTAAGATCGGAGCCACAACGTTTGGGCGAGCTATGAAGCATACAGCGAGCGCCTTACGGCGTCCACGGATAATGACTGTTCGAAAGACTAGATTTCCTTTCGCGTTTCGTAAGCGACTGTCGATAGAAAAGGCCAGGTGCTGAATACCGCGTTATCCGAGGAAGGGCCGACCCAGAGGATCTACCGAAAAATCCTTGTCGCACAGGAGCTTGCGGCCAAAATGGCATGCTGTCGTTTCGTATTTTCCCGTGTTTTCAGGGCAAAGCAGTAAGCACGGCCGGGGAAAGCTTTGAACGCCTGCCGAGGTTCGGGATGGTTGAACTCCAAGTCTAAGACCGATGGCATTGATCGTGGTGGTCTGGGTGACGGAGATTGGACCGGTATGAAGCGTAGGCGAGGTCGTACGGTTGTCATCGCCCTCGCTGATTGGCTTTCTGATTCCCCAATGCGGGGCATGTTTCTGCTGTCCTGTTGAACGCAAATATGGCAAAGTGGCCTCGCTATTAGCCCAGTACCGCTCAATTTCCAACAGGAGATGAAGAAGGAGGAAGCCACTGTGTGCGCCAGAATGGTTCAGCTAACTGCTAAGCCGGATCAGGTTAGGGAACTAAGTAGGTACAGAGGACCGTCGCTGTTTAGGACTTCCTTCCAGGAACCTTCCTTGGAAACAGTGGCAGCGGCCAGGGAAACTTCGACGGCTTGTCGACGGTTCCGCTGCCGATTCACGGGCCTTTCTCGCTAAACATGCTACTTTCTCTTCTCGGAATGGTTATCTTCCAGCATGAATCGCGCAGCGCCGCGTGAGGTACGGGAAAAAGGACATGCCGAAACGGCCCGGAAGCGCGGCGGACTCGCTCTGGTACAAGGACGCAATCATCTATGAGCTGCATGTCCGCGCGTTCAAAGACAGCAACGGCGATGGAATCGGTGATTTTCCGGGCCTGCTTCAGAAAATGGATTACCTTCAGGAGCTTGGCGTCACTTGTCTGTGGCTGTTGCCCTTCTTTCCGTCTCCGCTCAAGGATGACGGCTACGATATCTCCGATTATCTGAACGTCCATCCGGTGTATGGCACCATCGAAGATTTCCGCACCTTCTTGGCCGCTGCTCACGACCGCGGCATGCAAGTGATGATCGAGCTTGTCGTGAATCACACGTCCGATCAGCATCCCTGGTTTCAAAGAGCCCGACAGGCTCCTCGCGACTCGCCGGAACGAAACTATTACGTCTGGAGCGACACTGAAGAGAAATACAAACAGGCGCGCATCATTTTCTCCGACACCGAACGATCCAATTGGACCTGGGACCCGGTCGCCAAGCAGTATTACTGGCACCGCTTTTTCTCTCACCAGCCCGATCTGAACTATGATAATCCCCGAGTCATCGATGAAATTCTTAGAGTCATGCATTACTGGCTGGACATGGGAGTTGATGCGCTACGCGTGGATGCGATCCCTTATTTGGTCGAGCGAGAAGGAACCAGTTGCGAAAATCTCCCCGAAAGCCACGCCATTGTCAAGGAGCTCCGACGGGCGATCGATGCAGACTATTCGAACCGCATGCTCCTGGCCGAAGCCAACCAGTGGCCCACTGACGTGCGCCCGTACTTTGGCGACGGAGACGAGTGCCATATGGCGTTCCATTTTCCACTGATGCCGCGCATCTTTATGGCCTTGCGCCAGGAAGACCGTCTGCCAATCACCGACATCATCGCTCAAACCCCTGACATTCCGGAAATGTGTCAGTGGGGCCTTTTCCTGCGGAATCACGATGAACTGACGCTCGAGATGGTAACCAACGACGAGCGGGATTACATGTATATCGCGTATAGCGCCGATCCTCGAATGCGCATCAACTTTGGTATTCGCCGGCGCCTCGCACCCCTGGTTGACAACAGTCGCCGGCGAATCGAGTTGCTTAATAGCCTGCTGCTTTCCTTTCCCGGTACCCCGATCCTCTACTACGGGGACGAGATCGGAATGGGAGACAATATCTACCTCGGAGACCGCCACGCTGTCCGCACACCAATGCAATGGAATGCTGATCGGAACGCTGGCTTTTCAACGGCCACACCTGCCCGTTTGTATAGCCCCGTAATCATGGATCCGGTCTGGGGGTATGAAGCGATTAACGTGGAGGCTCAGCAGGACGACCCATCATCGCTCTTGAACTGGATGCGAAACATGATCGCTCTGCGAAAGCTTTTCGCCGTATTCGGCCGGGGGGGGATCGAGTTTCTGGATCCGTCCAATCGCAAAATATTGGCCTATCTTAGACAGTACCAAGACGAGCAGGTCTTGTGCGTTGCCAATCTTTCCCGCTTCTCACAGCCCGTCGATCTGGACTTGTCGAAACTGGAGGGCATGACTCCCGTGGAGATGCTCGGGTACGTGGAGTTCCCAGCTATCCAGCGACAGCCTTACCGGCTTACGCTGGCTCCCTACAGTTTCCTTTGGCTGGAACTCCAACGCAGGGCCGAACCCACCGAGGTTCGTATGGATTTGACGGAACAGGCACCGTTGAGCGCAAGCGGGGGCTGGGAAAGCATCTTCGACGGTGTGAGCCGCGAGCGCCTGGAGACGATGGACTTCCCTGAATATCTTCCGAAGCAGCATTGGTTTGCAGGGAAGTCTCGCCATATCAAGTCGACGCGAATTATTGATTGGACTGCGTTAAATACATCATCTTCAGCTTTGGTGTTGGTCGAAGTGCGGTTCGACGGTGGACTATCGGAGGTCTATCTTATGATTCTCGCCATGACCTTCGGAGACGCCACCGATGAATTGCGACGAGCAGCGCCTAATGCGATCGTCGCCTCGATGGCATCCGAGAAAACATCAGGCCTGCTGTACGATGGGGTCTTCGACGACAAAACGTGCCTGGAGTTGCTCTCGCTGATCGAGAATAAGCGCGAGTTACATGCGCGCAGCGGGCGGATCCCAGGGGTCCGTGGCAAGGCGTTTGAAGACGTCCTAGGGCCGGCCGAGACCCGGCTACCAATCGGGCGGGGCTCAGCGGAGCAAAGTAACCCATCGATTCTGTATGCCGACCGGTTCATTCTCAAGCTCTTCCGCCGCCAGGAGCCCGGCCCGAATCCCGATGCCGAGATTGGACGGTACCTCACCGAGAAGACAAGCTTCGATCGGATTCTTCCCTTTGTGGGCTCTATCGAGCACGAACCTGCGGATGCCGAGCCTGCGACTCTGGCGATGCTCCAAGGCCTGGTGGCAAATGAAGGCGACGGTTGGAAGTGGACTGTCGAAGAACTTGAGCGCTATTTCGAGACTTGCATTCCGCTTCCGTTTCCAGAACAACCAAGTGTCACGTTGGAGGATCCGCTGGAGCTTTCTAAGCGCCCGGCGTCTCAACTCGCTCGAGATCATCTCGGCATCTACCTCGATTCTGCCACTACCCTCGGGCGTCGAACCGCCGAGTTGCATTTGGCGTTGGCTTCGCCTACAGATGATCCGGCATTCGCGTCCGAACCGCTCACGGCGGCGGATCTTGAGGCCTTGCTTGCGGACCTTCGGCAGCACGCCTGTCGCGTCTTCGACGTGCTAAAAGAGCGCATGTCTTACTTGCCGGATGAAGTGGTGGAGATTGCAGCCTCCGTGCTCAGCCGGCGTCGCCGTATTCTGGATCATTTCAAGGCGCTCAAGCCGGACGGCCTTCGAACGCGGCGGATTCGAATTCACGGGGACTACCATCTTGGGCAAGTCCTCAAGGTCAAGACTGATTTCGTGATTCTGAACTTTGAAGGCGAACCAGCCCGGTCGCTGGCCTATCGTCGCGCCAAGCAGTGCCCGCTGAAGGATGTGGCTGGCATGTTACGCTCCTTCAGTTACGCTGCTTACGCTAGCTTGATCAACTATACGACTCGGCATCCTGAGGATATCGCTCGTCTAGAGCCCTGGGCCCAACTCTGGGAGCGCTCTGCCGCCGAACATTTCTTGCGCGCTTATCGGGAAAGCGCCCAGGGTGCTGAGTTTCTGCCCATCGATAGCGCCGATTTTCGAAAGCTACTCGATGTCTTTCTCGTGGATAAGGCGCTCTACGAGCTGCTCTATGAACTGAACGCCCGCCCCGCGTGGGTGCGCATCCCTTTGATGGGGATCCTGTCTCTCCCGCTATGAATCATGCCACATTCTATCTGGGTCCCCGGAGAAGGCAGAGAGCAAAACGGCACACGTTGAAGGAATCCAGTGGATTGACCAGTGGAGACTGACTCCGTCCCGCGGCAGGCTCAGGAAGAGACTGAGCAAAAAGACGGTGCCGATCTGGTGGTTGGCATTCTTGCGGAATTCGATCACGATGGCATCGCGATGGTGTGTGACGCTCTCCGAAGCCTCTCTGGCTCCCCGCGAATCGCGGTGCTGCAAAGCGACCACATTGGAAACCCGGCTTTGACCCAGTCAAGTGCCGCGGGTGGGAGTGCATCCCTCTTCTTTGTTCCTTCGCTCATGGCAAAGCCGGACACCACTGGTGGAACGGTGCTGAACATGTTCGCTGCGTATCAATCCATCTTCGCGGCCAGCGAAAGGCTTGGGGCTCGCGCCTGCTGCGTCGTGGCCTCTAAGCTCGAGACCGCAACGCCGCGATGGGTTTGTCAACTTGCGCAGCCCCTGCTCGAAGGGGATCTTGATCTGGTCGTACCGCATTACGCGCGCCACAAATTCGAAGGGTTGCTGAATAGCAGCATCATCTCTCCGCTGACGCGATGTCTGTACGGAAAGCGAATCTGCAATCCGATGGGGCCGGACTTGGGAGTCTCGCAACGGCTTTTTCAGCGGATGCTCGAGATAGAACGGACTGCCGGGGCGGGTGGCGTGCATACACTGGCTTCGCTCGCGCCTGCGGCTCTCTGCGGCAATCTGAAGGTTTGTGAGCTGCACGTCGGAGCACGCATCTACCCGCCAATCGATTGGACGAATATCAGTTCACTGATAGCTCAGGTTTTAGGCCCCATCTTTCTTGACATGGAGCGAAACGCCACCTGCTGGCAAAGAATCCGCGGTTCTGTGCCCGTTCCTGCAATCGGCGATCCTATATTCGTATCTCAAGACACCGGAAACGTGGATATCAGCCACATGGTGGAATCATTCCAACTGGGAAATCGAGAGCTCCAGGACATCTGGGGATTGGTGCTGCCGCCCGCCACCCTGTTTGGGCTCAGGAAGCTATCGCGCTTGTCGCCGGAACAGTTTCACATGCCCGACGAACTGTGGGTGCGCATTATCTATGATTTTGCGCTGGCTCATCGCCTCCGCACGATCAGTCGCGATCACCTGCTCAAGTCCATGACACCCCTCTACTTGGGGTGGGTTGCCTCGTATGCCCGTGGCTTAGAAGCTGCCGGAGTGTCGGCATTAGAACAACGGCTCGAACGCCTGTCCCTCGCATACGAATCCGCCAAACCGTATCTCGTGTCCCGATGGCGCTGGCCGGACCGGTTCAGCCCGTAGTTCTCTGTGAGCTCTGCGGAGGTGCCTATGTGGGATCAAGTCAAGCAAGCCTTGGCGCAGTCGACGGCGCGGTTCCTCACCAGATTTGCAAGCCTGCTGCCCGGACTGGCGGCGATGATCGTCGCGCTGCTGATCTCAATCGCCTTGGGTTGTATCCTCGCGATTGTGGTGCGGCGCCTGCTCACCAGCTTGCAGTTTGAGGAACGGCTGGTCCGATGGGGTTTCCCTTCTCTGGCGGAGTGGTCGCCGAGAAAGAGCCCCACGCTGCTTGTGTCGCGAGCCATCGCCTATCTGGTCATCTTTGTGGGATTCTTGATCGGTGTTGAAGCCTTTGATGCGGAATGGACCTCTCTGCTTGCGCGGAGCGTCTTCGCCTACATTCCGAACATACTGGGCGCTGTGCTCGTGTTGTTGGTCGGTAGCATCATCGCTCGTTTCCTTGCACGAAGCGTGCTCATCGGTGCGGTTAACATGAACCTCCAGTATGCGCGTCTTCTAAGCGTGGGCGTGAAATGGCTCGTGGTAGTGCTCGCCGGAACCATGGCTCTGGACCAACTCAGAATTGCACCTCGCATTGTTGAGCTTGCTTTCGGCATTCTTTTCGGCGGAATTGTGCTTGCCTTGGCACTTGCAGTAGGACTTGGATCGAAGGAACTTGTCACAAAATCGCTCCAGCGCGACGTAAAAAAAGCGTCCAGCGAAGAGATCGAAGATCCGCTTCGTCATTTATGATACGAAAATCAGTGCCCCCGGAAGTAGCGACGCGCGCCGATCCGAAGGCTGAGGGGAAACCGTCCTGAGCAGCGAGTTTATGTGGCTCACGATTCCCCGTTAGAGTACGAAAACGGGGCCGCCGTCCTGGTCTGAGGGCTCGACCAAGCGAAGTTCCGATTCGTCAAAGAAGAATGCACTCACTGGTTTGTTCCCATCCAAGAACCGAACCTGCCAGCGGACCTCCGTAACGGAACTGATTTTCCCACGCCGGTTTGTTGCTAGCTCTTCCACGATGTCGCCGACGTTTAGCGCCATGTTGCCTCCGATGCGGGCGGATTCTATCAGGTTCAATTCATTCGGGCCAAGCATAACGTGACTCAGCATAATGAGCGGCCCCATCAGCTGTCTCACGACAGATCCGTCACGCTGCGATCCTCGTCAGTAACGCACCATGCCGAAACCACCGCCTGAGATCGTTTGGCTTTCACAAAAGATGCAAAGAATTGCACTGGCCGAGCGTTGCTTTTAGCGTAAGCCCCTTTGCAGTAGTGGGGGGACTGGCTAGCTGATTGCACCGCGTATTGACGGTTGGGAGAATCCCGATGGTAATCACAGACATGACGTCGAAAGAGTGCCAAGAAATTCTGGCGCGCACCGGGTTTGGCAGGCTCGGATGCGCCCGCGACAATCAACCGTACGTGGTGCCCATCTACTTCGCCTACGAACCCGACCTTCTATACGGATTTTCGACCTTCGGGCAAAAGATCGACTGGATGCGTGCAAACCCCAAAGTCTGTGTAGAGATCGACGAGGTTGCCAATCACTTCAGCTGGGCAAGTGTAATTATCAATGGCCGATATCAAGAACTACCCGATACTCGTGAGCACAACGCTGAACGACTGAATGCCTACACGTTGCTCGAGAAGCGCACGCTCTGGTGGCAGGCCGCTCAAGCGGCCAGGAAGCTCCAAGCGAAAGACACGAACCCCTTTCCTCCTATCTTCTATTGCATTCACATCGACGCTATGACAGGCCACCGTGCGGCACCCGATTTGACCGAATCTGATAGACCAGTAATTCGCGTACTCGATTAATGTCGTTTATTTTGAACGCGCTTTCGGCGGCTTCAACCTCAGCCAAGCCGAGGGGCGCAAACGCACACTCGCGGCCGTCACGCTGTTCTGCTCGTTCCACGGCTGAAGGACTTGGCGTGGGATGGACGGAGCGGGAACCCCGCGTGTGAGAGCTTTCTGATGGGCGCGTTGGGAGTGGCCGAGCGGATTATGGAAGTCATCGACCGAAAGTATCCTGCCGAACGGCCTCGTCGGGCTTCTTCATCATAGACAAATAGGCTTCATACCAGTCTCTCGAAATCATCGCCTGCGCGTCCGCTAGTGGCATTTTCCCGGTGCAAACCTGTTTGTGCAGCCAGTTTTCGAGCACATCTTTCTGGCGCGCTCCTGGAAGAGGAAGATACGGCTCTGGCCAAAGGTTCTTGACGTCGTTCGAGCCTCCGAGTTCTAAGCTAATCAAATGGTTGACCATCCTGAAGATAGGCCTACGACCTAGGCAACCTGCGGAACCGCAATTTTCTCCAATGTCCTGGGAGTAAATTCGTTGGTCGGGGGAATAGAAGAGGTGTATCGTGTTTGAAGCGCAGCTCGACAATTCCGCTTAAGGATTTCTACCTGAGCCTTCGAAGCCAAAATGAACTCAGGCTGGAGTTTCGCTGAGTTCATATAGCTAACTTCCGGGTGTGGAATGTATCAGAGCATAAAAGCTCGCATATGAAACGTCTCCTATTCGCACTACTCATAGTGCTGCCGGTACTCGCACAGAGTCCCAATCCCACGAAGAACGCCGTTGGCATGGAATTCGTCAAGATCGGACCCGGCGAATTCATGATGGGCTGTTCGATCGGTGATAGTGAGTGTCAGGCGGACGAAAAACCTTTGCATCGTGTTCAGATCACGAAGGCCTTTGAGATTGGGAAATACGAAGTGACCCAAGCCCAATGGCAGGCCGTCATGGGATCGAATCCCAGCACCATCAAAGGAGACGATCATCCGGTCGAAACAATATCAAAGCAAGAGGCACAGGATTTTCTCGCCAAACTGACCGCCCGAAATGATGGCTACCGTTATCGTCTGCCCACCGAAGCAGAATGGGAGTATGCGGCCAGGGCCGGAGCGCCGGTGCCTGTATCCTTGGACGAAGTTGCCTGGTACGCCGCCAACTCGGACGATCAAACGCATCCGGTCGGCCAGAAGAAACCCAACGCATGGGGTCTGCATGACACGTTAGGCAACGTGCGCGAATGGGTTTCCGACCAGTATGCGATGAACTTCTATAGCAATAGTCCACTCGCTGACCCCACGGGGCCGCAGCCGGGGCAAGGTGGACCGCAACAGAGAGGCAATTTTGGCAGGGGCCGGCGATTCAACAATGGTCCGCCGAACGGCCAACCTAATAATGGCCAACCCAGCGGCTCGCCCAATAACGTCCCGATTGCATATCAAGCGGCTGGGCCACAAGGGCGGCCAGGCGGACCGCCTCAGGGCAATTCGGGGTTTGGCAGAGGCGGCGGTTTTCGGCAACTTCCCATCATGCGCGGCGGCGCGTGGGATAACCCGGCGAGTTTCGTACGTCTCTCAGCGCGATACCACTACTATGGCCCTACCTTGAAGCTTAGCGACATCGGGTTTCGCGCCGTCCGCGAACAGATGAAGCCCGAAGGAGGTAAGTGAAAATGAAAACCTTGTCGATGTTGGCGCTTGGAACTGCCCTGCTGGGGGCTTCGCTTTCGGCATTTGCCCATCACGGATTTGCGGTCGAGTATGATCGATCAAAGCAACTCACTTTGGTTGGAAAGCTCACCATGGTCGATTTAGAGAACCCTCACGGGTGGCTCTATATCGATGCCAAGGACTCGCAAGGCAAGATAGTGAATTGGGCGTTGGAGCTTCCCGGCCCCTCTGTGCTTAGGCGAAACGGTTTTGATCAGGGCATCTATGAGACTCTGAGGACATCCGGCGAAGTGGTCACAGTTACCGCCTATGCCGCTAAGGACGGATCCAAGCACGCAATTGGCGAGAGCCTGACTAGAGCCGACGGGAAAACCGTGATTCCCTTGCAACGCGGCGGCGGGTTCGGCCGCGGCCAACGGCAAGGCCAAGGTTAAGTCCGCAATCCCGATTCGCAACCGCAATACGACCACCGCGAGCGGGTCCAGATTCAGGGGCTTCCCGCCCTGAGCACAAATGGCCTAAACACTGTCCTCGGATCCACAGGGCGATTGACAGGCGCTGGCTCGGCGTATGCCGCTGCTGGGCACATCCATCAGGGGATAACGTCATGAAGAACAGCAGAAAGGGCCTATGGCTCGCCGTCGCTTTGTTCTTAGCGGCACTACAAGTCCAAGCACAGGGCGCCAACGAAGTCGTGAGACTCGATCCCTCGCTCGACGAGATTATTTCCGCCGACGCGAAAGTAGAAAAACTGGCAGGAGATTTTGGGTTCGTTGAGGGGCCCGTATGGGTTCGTCAAGGCGGCTACCTGCTCTTTAGCGACATTCCTGCCAACGCCATCAACAAATGGACGCCGGACGGAAAGGTTTCCGTTTTCCTCAAACCCAGCGGCTTTACGGGGAGCGATCCTTCGGACGTCGGATCGCAAAACAATAACGGGCAGGCGGTAGTCACCCTCATCGGCTCGAACGGGGTGACGCTAGACCGACAGGGGCGGGTGGTCTTTTGTGCGCACGGCGATCGGAACGTGGTGCGAATAGAAAAAGACCGAAAGAGGACGGTACTGGCAGATCGGTTTGAAGGCAAACGTCTGAATAGCCCGAATGATCTGGTCTTCAAATCGGACGGTGCGCTTTATTTCACAGATCCTACTGCAGGCCTGCGGAAGAGAGACGAAGATCCCAAGAAGGAATTGCCTTTCAATGGCGTGTATCTACTGAAGGACGGCAAGCTTCAATTGCTCGAGAAGACCTTCGTAACTCCAAATGGTATTGCGTTCGCGCCAAGGGAGAAATATTTGTACGTCAACGACACCGCACGCAAGCTCATCATGCGCTACGAGGTTCAGCCCGACGATACGGTTGCCAGTGGGAAGGTCTTCATCGACATGAGCGCGGACAAAGCGGCTGGCGTTCCCGACGGCATGAAAGTCGACCAGAAAGGAAACGTCTATTGCACGGGCCCGGGCGGCTTCTGGATCATCTCGCCCGAGGGCAAACACCTGGGGACCGTCAAGACGCCGGAGCTTCCCGCGAACCTCGCCTGGGGTGACAGCGATGGCAAGACTCTCTATCTCACGGCTCGCACAGGACTATATCGCATCCGCCTGAAGATCGCCGGTATACGACCGTGAAACGTTAGGTTCGCGTTCGATTTGGAACCTCGAGAAAGACCACTGCTGAGAGCGCCGGGCTTGATGTCGACCACGTTAACGGCCTCGCCGCCCTTCCTGCTGGTTTAACAATCATTGCGCAGGAGAACTGCAAGAAGGAGATGGAAGCTTCGGCAGGCACCGCAACCCGGCAGCACAAGGTCCACCCACTAGAGCCAATGCCAAGACCGATAAGCTGACCCAGCGCAGCGTCCACCACGGTGAACCGCTTTGAACGCGCAATCGCCGAGGGCGCGTCTTCGTCGCTGTGGCCCGAGCTGAAGCGGTCGCTGTCACCCGGCTTCTGACCACCGGCGAGTCTTCGGGAAAGAAGGTCGGCGGCAGCGGGCTTTCTCAGACCGCTCGCGTTGAGTGAGAAAAAAAGGGGCCAGCAGACCTCGGTGGCCCCTCCTCCGACCGAAAGAAACAGGCTATAGCGTCGACGCAGCCTCTTCGGCATTGTTGCCGGAACGCTTTCGCATCGCAATTATCACTGCTGCCAACCCTATACCGATCAGCGTGAGGCTGCTTGTGCTCGGCTCAGGAGTGGAAATAATCCCGAGGTATTCTTGGGGTACGCCGTCTTGAGTTGGCCAGCCGCTTTCGGGTGTGTAGATCACGACATCGGAGTAGTTGCCACCGCCAGAATTCCTCTCTGCAGCAGTGCTCCACCAAGCGATATTGCTTTGGTCTCCGGGGTTCCCATAGGGATCGCAATTGGACACGCCCGTGTTGCAGGTGCCGGGATCGAAGATATCCCAGATGGCCCACTGGATATCAGCCACAGTCTGTGTGTTGCCAAGGTTTGCGAACATCTTTTGCACAAGCCAAGCGGCCTCTTGATAGTTTGTAGAACTCGTGCTCCCAAACAGCCCGCTTCCGCCCCCGACGGTCGTGGTGTTCGCCTTCCAAGTCTCGGGAGGATACACGTCGTTCTCGAAGGCGTCGCAAACCAACTGCAGCGATTGCCCGCCGGAGGTAAAGTTGTAGGGGCCAACGTAGACACCCCCAGAGGTGATCGAGCCACCGTTGTTTATCGTCAAGGAGACCGAATCCGCCTTGGCAGATGGTGAGAAAAGCACGATTGCGAACAGAAACAAGAAAAGAGTCTTTGTCACTAGTGGATCCTCTGAGGCAATTAGGCCGGATTGTTCCGTGCGACCGAATAGGCGAGACGTACCAATTGCGGCAGCACCAGAGGATTGGAAGTTCTAGTACTAGCCTGGCGAGGCCGTAAGTGGGCGCAGTCTGGGATTCAGATTTTGATCAAGGCACTCTATCATCCTGGCCGGGCGGCAACCCCTGGCAACGAACCGGGAGCGGGAGGTTGTCACATGAAATGAATGATCATGTTTGGCCGCAATGGAGATCTCCTAAGGAAGTTCAGTGAGAATCGTATATATCATTTTCTTTTTGGGCGCAGCTGCGCTCGTCTTCAGCGTTGTGGGCCCATACCCGGTATTAGGTGCCGGACCGATGCTTCTCGGCGTAATTGCGCTCATTGTCGTTACCGCCGGTGTTCTATTAAACGAGCCGGGGGTCGGTGGCCCGACTGCCAGGCGCATGTTCCTAACATTATTCCCGTGGCTGTTCGCCGGCCTCTTTTTTGCCAATGGGGCGCTGGATCATTCAGACGCAGTCCTCTACGAAATGGTCGTCGTTAAGCAGGATTTTTTCCGAAGTTGGGACGTATTGACGGTACGCTCGTGGCGCCCCGGACACACGACCGAATCCCTGTACATAAAGACTGTATTTAGTTTGCGCACCGGAAGATTTTTTTGGGGGAGCTGTCTTCTTTGAGGGCCAACCTGTCATCGTGGGTGAAAAACCCGGCGCACTCGGGATCTCCTGGATCAGCAGGATTTCGCAGGGACATAATGACCCGGCGCCCGCTCCACCTAAGTTATTGCATCCACTCACCTGAACTCCCTGACTTGGGCGTATTTGGGCGCAGAATCTCGCCCACTTTCTCGACTGCGCGGCGACCGATGTTCAGGTCTAACGGGAGACTACTGAATCGGACACAATCTTACTCAGGCGCCAAGAGGTATTGCAATCGACTGGACACGCGTTGAGCTGGAAGGAGGATATTTTCCGAAAAAACGGCCCGATAGCTAGCATGTAGTTCAGCACTTCCTGAGTCCGTCAGCCGGGTTTTTGCCTACTTCTAACTTGGGTGATCCGTGTACGACTGCGAGCTTGCCCGCGCTCTCCGTAGAAGATTAGTAGGAGAGCTTGTTCTCGCGACCTTCGAATAATGGCTAAGGTTCCCATTCACATCGATGGCACGGACGCGATACCTATAACTCTTGGTGGATGCAATGCTGGTGTCGTTGAAGGTCGTGAGCGTCGTTGTGGTCAGCGGCGCAAAGTTGTTGCAGCCTGCGCCCTGACAACGTTCCACGACATACTCAGTTGAACCCATATTGTTGGTCGAGGCTGTCCACGAAAGAGCATATGCGAACGGCGACGGCTTTACGGCCACGACAGCGGCCTGCCACGTCGCGGCGCTGCTGAGAGTGAATGTCGCATCGTAAGTGCCGGGCGTTACCGCCGGCCCCGTCTCAGCATCCAGAAAGTCTGAGGAGGCGTCTGGCTGCATCGTGAAGCCGCTCCTCGGAGTAAAAATTTCTGAAGCTGAACTCTTGGCAAAACCAATCAATAGATCATCGCGGTTCGTTGTCGCAATATGCGGGCTGGTTATTTGAAGCGTCCGTGAACCACCGTCATCACCAATTGCAGAGATCGCGTCGATTGGGGCCGAAATGTTAGAACCTCTCACGACGATCACTGAGATCACCAGCGATTGTGCCGCTGAAAGATTGAGTGTGACGGTATGGCGCGGGCCAACGGTCGGATTCTTCGCATACCAGACCTGCGTTTCGAGGTTAAGCCCCTTGTTGGTGTTTGTTGGACCGGCGGCAGAAATCCAAGTGTTGTTAAAGCTGTCGGACGGGGTCATGGTAACGCCGGCATGGGAGGAAGCACACACCACGATGAAATCACCGCCACTGCTGTCGAATGGGATGGTTGTATGGGTTGTCAAAAACATTCGATTGAGATAGCCTCGCACCGCCTGAATGACGGGCACGGGCATGGTGATCACCGTCAAATTTGCTGGCGCAGTCGGTGGTGTCTTGCCCGGTGACGTCGTGACAACATGCGAATATTGGATCGTCGCTTCGCGATATTTTCTGTATTCGAGGTGAGTATTCCTACTTGTCAAATTCCTCGGCTTGCCATCGGGATAGAAAGTACAATCCATAAGCACGGGCGTCACAGCGATCAGTAGGAGTAAGCACCCAGGGCCAGCGGATCGCCACTCAAAATTCATCGTTTCTGCCTCCGAACGCAAGATCGCTCCTCAAAGTAGCCGCGAGGGCACAGCAATCCGCAAGCCACCGGCTGTTCCCGGCCATCCACTCCGCACAGCTGGAGGATTTCTCGATGCTCATTTGACGCTAGGCACGTCGTTTTCATGATCCCTTTATGGCGTAGCTAGGCGGATACCCGAATGGAGCACTGGTTTGGGGTTCGGTGCCCGTTAGTACTGCTGCCCTTTTGGGCCTTTAGGTTTAGATTGCGGTGGTACTGGTGGTTGGGACATGGAAGCGTCCCGAAGCCACGGGAGGGCTGTCATTCGAAAGCCACAGCAGGCCGATCCCGATGTGGACATATTTCAGTTCGATAGACCTCTGGCACGATCAAAGCGACAAGGCTCGCGGTGTCGACGATCATTAGGACGAAGAGTTCGGAGGCGCGGTGCGCTCCTGTGCCGCCTTCTTAGCTGCGTGCACACCACGCGTACTGTGAGTTTGGCCGCGAGTTCGCCAATGTAACCCCGGAGCTTAGGCGTTAGACTTCCGAGGACGAATCCGGCTGGGATCTGGAGGACAAGCTCCAGACTTCACTTTTTTTACACCTTATTTTTCACGCATCAACGCTCTGTATTCGGCCTCGAGTTGATTCAGCCTTTCCATCAGCTGGTTGACTTCTACTATCCGACGCCCGCTCCACCTACGTTATTGCATCCACTGACCTGAACTCCCTGACTTGGGCGCATTTGGGCGTCAGAATCTCGCCCACTTTCTCGACTGCGCGGCGACCGATGCTCGGGTCTAACGGGAGACTACTGAATCGGAGACAATCTTACTCAGGCGCGAAGAGGTATTTCAATCGACTGGACACGCGCTGAGCTGGAAGGAGGATATTTTCCGAAAAAACAGCCCGATAGCTAGCATGTAGTTTCAGCACCTTCCCGAGTCCGTCAGCCGAGTTTTTGCCTATTTCTAACTTGGGTGATCCGCGTACGAATATCTCCAGCTTGTGATTCGAATTGGTTGTGACCACGAACCGCTCCGGCTGCATCCCCAGCAGGTTATCTTCTCGCATGATCCGTACCACCCGCTTGTGGTTCACTTGCATGCCCCGGCGGTGTAGCTCTGCCGTGATCCGTCGATAGCCGTAACGGCGGCGATGCTCCAAAGCAATCTGTTGGATCGCAGATCGCCATTCCATCTCTTCCTCAGCAGGTTGCTGTTCCTTCAGCGACCGGTAAAAGCTCCGGCGGCTGACCGGCACCATCTGACACATGCGCTCGATACTTAGGCTGCCTTGCAATGACATCACTTCTCGGATCTGGTCGTAGATGCCATTTCGCCAGAGCCGCTGCTGCGCTGGCGTCGAGCCTCGATTTTTTGCAAGGCACCTCTGAAAAAATCCACCTCCAGGGTCTTCTCTGCCAAAAGCTGCTTCAAGCGATGGATTTCCTTGCGGTGAGCAGATGCGTGCGTGCTGGGCCGCGACGCTTCTTGTCCTGGTTCAACCATCTCCAGCTTTCTGCGCCACTTGTAGAGGCATCTCGGTCGTACACCGAGTTCTCGTGCCAACTTACCGACATCTTCACAAGTCTCCATGCGTTCGACAGCCCTTCGTTGAAACTTCCAGGAGTATCGCTTTCTCTTCACTTTGTCCCTTTCCCGGAAACTGGGCCCTATTTTTGTGTGTCAGTTCAAGGGTTCACTCCATGAGTTCAATTGGACCCCAACGATTTGCAGATGAAACCGGCCGAGTCGTTTCAATGACCTGCTATCCATGGGACTAGACCAGCGCGACCTCGCGGTCGAAATTGGGCTTTTTCTCCGCATGGAGCTTGAGGGCAACGCCGCAGACCGCCGCGATACGCTCCAGCATCGTAAGCGAGTGCCCGGTGTATTCGGCGTCCTCCAAGCGAGCAATCACCGACTGTGTCGTCCCAACCTTCCTGGCGAGCTCGGTTTGAGTCAACTCCGCATCCTCCCGCATCTCGCGTACCAGTAAGGCCAAATCGATCTGGTGCAAGGTCCGCGTGACGGTCTTACGGTACGTTGCGCTCTTGCGCGCACGCTGTTCGACAAGTTCACTGTGTTTGTCGCGCTTCATAGTCCCAACTCCTTCAGGATAGCTTCTCTTTCCTTCTGCGATCCCGTGTAACGGTTTCGGTACTTCATCCAGAGCTTTTTTAGCTGCTCTGCCTTTGTAAGTTCACCCTGTGGGTCTGTTCCGTCTTTTTCTGAAACCCTGACGTAATTACGATCAGCATTCCCGGCTGGTAGAAGAAGAGAACCCGGAAAATCCGGTCGAATTGTTTGACTCTTAGCTCGAATACGTCATTCGTGAGCTTCTTGACGAATTTCCCCTGCATCCGGTTGCCATAGAGGCGCAGACGCTCGATGAACGCGTCTATCCGGGCCGCTGCTTTGTCGTCAAGTGAATCCACGAACTCCCGGGCAGGCGCGCGGCCGTTGGGCAATTCCACATACTCAATCGTGAATTCTCCGCTCAATTCTCTCTCGTTGGATTATCGCATAATTGCTATACAGCCGTCAACGGGCCACAAGAAGGTGCAGCCGTTCCGAGTCGCCGACGGTAGTCTGCGCTATTACGTCCGGGCGGAATGGAGATCGGGTAAAGAGCCGAAAGATAGAGCTCCTTACGTCCTAGCCGCTTGGATGGCGCCGCTGCCGACGCTCCACATTTTAGCTGTACAAAAGCGTACTTCACCGTACGACGGTTTCGAGAGTGACCTTCCCGATCTGCTCAATGTGGTTGATCTCGGCAACGGAAAAACGAGCATTATTGTCCATATCGGTGGCTTGGACAGCACAGAGCTCCACTTGGTGGAGTATCGCGATGCTGCCGACCTGAAAAGCATGCGTTTAATGCAATCCATCCGGTTAGCACATCTTTGTCCTAAAAGGTGATATGGGAACGGAGCAAAGAAAGCAAATCGCGGAGTCGCTTTCACACATTGGACCCCGCGAGCCGGGAATTACTTTGGCGACAGGAAGCTATCTCGGCGAAGGCTTTGACGACGCCCGCCTTGACACCCTGTTCCTCACGATGCCGATCTCGTAGAGAGGACGCTTCAGCAATACGTAGGCCGGCTCCATCGGCTCCACGAGAACAAAAAGGAAGTGGTCGTGTACAACTACGCTGACGTGCTCGTCCCAATGTTGGCTCGGATGTACAAGAAGCGGTTAGCCGGGTACTCAGCACTTGGGTATGTTGTCGGAAGCAGCCTCCGGTCCAACACTGAGACTTGGCAGCTCCATCCACTTTTCCTATGGGGATCTCGTTCCAAGCTGGTGCTGCCCAGGTATTTCGCCTTGCTCGTTCAGCGTAACGGGGGAAACCGGACGCAACGGTACACTCAGATGATAGCGAGCGTAGCGGCGCTCGCCTTCGCGCACCAACGCGCCTTTGGCGACCAGGTCTGCGAGGTCGCGTGTGGTGGTTGCGGGAGATGCTGCAGTGATGGTGCTGTATTTGCCTGCTGAAAGTCCACCTCGGAAACCCTCGGGGCCTTCGCGGAACATGCGGAGGAGCGCCTTTTCCTGCCGTGCATTCAGTTGTCCCTTCAGCCTGTCCAGCAGTTTCGTTTTGTCGATCAGGAATTCCACCAAGGCTATTGTTCGGCGTTGCGCTTCGATGGCGACGCCGGCAAACCACATCAGCCAGCGCGTGATCTCGTTTTCTTTGTTCGCTGCTTCGAGCGCTTCGTAATAACCCTTGCGTCGGGCAAGAATCATTGCCGCCAACGCGGTGAGCGTCGGCTGGCCGAGGCTCTGCGCCAGAGCTTTCTCGGCGATAGCTCGCCCGATGCGCCCGTTGCCGTCCTCAAACGGATGGATGCTTTCAAAATACAGGTGCGCGATTCCGGCCCTTGTCAACGCGGGCAGCGGCTCTTCGCGCCCAGAGGCAGTTCGATCAAACCAAGCAATGAACTGCTCCATTTCCGATGGCACACGCGCAGATGGCGGCGCTTCGAAATGCACTTTGGGTTCGTCAATCGGCCCGGAGACCACTTGCATCGGTTCCGCGCTGGTTCGGTAGCGTCCAACGTCTCTCCGGTTACGGCTCCCGCTCATCACCATGCGGTACCAGCGAAACAACACTTCCTCTGAGAGCGGTTCGGCAAAGGATCGGTACAGGTTAACCATCATCTCCGCGATGCCTCGCTCCGCAGGCCGGACGCGCCGTTCATCCGTGGCAAGGCCTAGTTGCTTGCGGAGGGATGACTGTACGCTTGCGCGATCCAGAATTTCGCCTTCGATTTCGGAAGTCGTCAGCGCTTCCGTGCTCATGGCTTCAATCGTAAGCTGATCGTGCTCTTCCTTTCCGAGGTGACGAACGGTCCCAACGAACACACCTCCGCTTACGAGAAACTGCTTCTCCGCAGTCTCAAGGCGTGCGCGATCCCAACGAAAATTGGGCCAGTCCGGTTTTTGCCAGTTCCAAGCCATGAGCGATAGGTCGTTTTCCTATCGCTCACATTATCGCACATTTCTGAGCGATAGCGAGGACCCCGTCCGTCGACGGTTGCGCGTGCTACCCCTTCGACCTGCTACTTCCAGGCAACGAAGCCGAGATGCGGTATCGTTTGGTTGCGCGAACCAACGAAAAAGTTCGAAGAGGTAGAAAAACGTTGGAAGTGGTACATCAAAATTCGGGTGCTGCGATGAACGGCGAAGCTACTGCATCGGAATTGTCGCCCCTACCTCCTTCGAGTAGCCGCTTTCCTCGTTGCTCGAATCCACCGCGGTAACCACATAATAGTACGTCGCTCCCGCCACAACGGCTGAATCCGCATACGTGGTATTCGTATCCAGCGCCGCATTTAGCCGTGCGTATGGGCCGCCTCTGGTGGTGCTTCGGTAAACGAAGTACCCGGCGACCGGGCTGGAATTCCAGGAGAGCGTCGCCAAATGAGCGGGGGCGGGCACGCCTGTAGCTTGTAACTCAACAGTGATGCTCGAGATCTGCGCGTTACTGGTCACAGTGATGCTGCCACTCTGATCCCCGGTGCCTGCGGGCGCAAAGGTTATGCTAAGAATGGCAGTTTCGCCCACATTCATGATCGTACCACTTGGGATACCGTTCGCGCTGAAGCCCCGAGACGCTCACGCTCAAAATGGTTACCTTGGAATTGGTCGAGTTCATGAACGTCACTGCGGATGTCTTGCTGTCGCCAACGGCCACATTGCCCAGGTTCAAGGTCGACGTGCTCGCGCTGAATTGACCCCCTGGGGTCCCCTGACTCCCTGGGGTCCCCTGGACGGCTGGGACGGCATCTCCGCTGGCCGCGCCCGAACAAGCCGACTGGTAAAGAGCTATCGTCATGGCTACAACCATCAACACAGTAGATGCCTTCTTACTATCTCGCTTTCGAGTTGCGAAGTTCATCAGCCGAAAACCTTCAGATCGGACCTTGGTCAATCTCCGGGAAATGTGCGGCGTCGGGTGGGCGGAATTCAGGCCACCGCATTAGCCTTTTGTGCGTTCGGTATTGCTCCGAGATCACAGTTGCGACGATTCAGCAACTCGGCTGCTCGGCGAAGCAGGTTCTCGAACCGCTGTCCTTCGCGATCAAAGTGCAGGAGCGAAGGCAGCTTTATGATGCCCGATTGCATTTCCCCTCAGCCGGAGCGTCTAGCAAATAGGAGAGAGGTATGAAGGAGCAAGTCCGTAGCTCGATAGCGTTTAGTGTCTACGCTTGGCACCGCGGTTGAAGTTGCTTCGCCCGTCATTAACGCCGTTCCCTCCGTGCCAACATCTCTGAGACCGTTTTAGTACTCTTAATTAATGAGCAGGGCGAGAAAGAAAAAGGGAGAGATGAACGGGAATTCTCTTGGTTTTGTTTCTTCTGCAAGTTGGGCTGCCACGGAACGGAGCGGAGGCGAGCCTGGCGAGCCGAAGCGGAGTGCAGTGGCAGCCCAAGCGGGCGCCGATTCGCTGCCGGCCTCGCGGCCTGATCCCGAAGTGGTCGCGAAACCCAAGCGGCGTACCTACACCGCGGAATATAAACTGGGCATCCTGCAGGAAGCCGAGGCCGCCGCTGCCACACGAGGCGGTATCGGCTCTCTCCTCCGCCGGGAAGGTTTGTACTCTTCGCTGCTGGCCACTTGGCGGCGCGAGCGGGCCAACGGCATCCTCGAAGCGCTGACTCCGCAGAGGCGCGGGCCGAAGTCCAAGCGCCATCCGATGGATGAGGAGAACCAGAAGCTGCGCCGCCAGAACGCACGTCTGACCGAAGATCTGCGTAAGGCGCACATCATCATCGATGTCCAAAAAAAAGTGGCTGCGCTGTTGGGTCATCCGATTCCGGAACAGGACCTGGAGGAAGAGTCCTGATGACCGCGGTCACTGAACTGGCGACCGATGTAGGCACGCGCGCCGCTTGCCGTGCGCTGTTTGCGCCGCGTGCTTCCTACTACCGGGATCGACGTGCAGCTTCTTTCCCCGCAGCGATCGCTTTGCGACCGAGACCAGCACGTGCCCTGAGTCCGACGGAACGCGAAACGGTCCTGGCGCATCTGCACGGAGAACGATTCCAGGATCGCTCCCCAGCCGCTGTGTATGCGACGTTGCTCGACGAAGGGCACTATTACTGCTCGATTCGCACCATGCATCGCTTCCTGAAACAAGAGGGCGAATCCCGCGAACGACGTGACCAGTTGACTCATCCGCCGTACACGAAGCCGGAACTACTGGCGACGGCTCCCAATCAACTCTGGAGCTGGGACATCACCAAGCTGCTGGGGCCCGCCAAGTGGACCTACTTCTACCTCTACGTCATCCTCGATGTCTTCAGCCGCTACGTCACCGGCTGGATGGTGGCGATGCGCGAAAGCGCGGAGCTGGCCAAGCGGCTGATCGGGGAGAGTTGTGCGAAACAAAACATCCAGCCCGGCCAGCTCACCCTACATGCTGATCGCGGCACCTCGATGAGTTCCAAGCCGGTAGCCTTCCTGTTGGCCGACTTGGGTGTCACGAAAACCCACAGCCGCCCGCACGTCTCCGATGACAATCCGTATTCGGAAAGCCAGTTTCGCACCCTGAAGTACCGGCCGGAGTTTCCGGACCGCTTCGGGTGCATTCAGGACAGCCGCGCTTTTTCGCAGGGATTTTTCCGCTGGTACAACCAGGAACACCGCCACTCCGGGTTGGGCTTGCTCACCCCGGCCATGGTCCACTACAACCAAACCGCGCACATCCTCGAACAGCGTCAAGCCGTTCTCGATGCCGCCTATCGCGTCCACCCCGAACGCTTCGTGCGCCAGGAGCCGAAACCACTCTCGGTTCCAACCGAGGTCTGGATCAACAAACCGCTCAACGCAGATGAAAATGCTCACTAAATTCCATGACCAGTGGTCTCAAACTCGTTGACACGCGCCGGTTCGAGGAAGGCACTTGCCCGCCCGTTAGTTCTGCGACTTGAGGACAGTGCCGGTGGAGAACTCTCCTCTTATGGGCCACCTGCCCTGGTGAACCCAGAAACACCCATATCCCGCGCAGCCTTCACACTCAAATACGCCGTCGCAGCTAACCAGCCGCCACGGCCGAGCCCGCAACTGCTGCCAAACCCGATAGGCGTCGTTCGACCAAGCGAACGCTACACACCCGATCGAGCTTCTCTCGCAGATTCATCAGGCAGAGAAAGCTGCTTAGAATCCGGCGTTTCAGGTCGTCGGATAAACGTAGATTGCTGCTTACTCGGGCTAAGAGTTGGGCGTTCTCGCGTATGTAGCTTGCAACGGCTGCCTGGCGTTCACCGTCGACCCCGCGCAAGACAATCTCGCGATGCATCTGCGTGCAAGTCTGCTCTACACTCAATATGAAATGCGTCACGCACCGGCCAACTGACTCGAGTTCCGGTGGTACGGGGCTCTCGCATCTACAAACGCAAGACGGCTGGTTACTCATCTCAGGAACCTCTGCCCTGGTTTGGTGCAAGAGAAGTACCAAAGATCAATAGGAACTACGTTCTAGGAGGCCTAGTGGGGAGATCGCAAGACTTCATACTCAATCTGGAGACGGCAAACTCTGCGTGGAGTCTCCTGCAGGGATAAACCCCACGTAGTGAACCTCCTAACTTACGCGCTACAAAGTAATTAGAGCTGGGAATGCAAGTCGCGACTTGGCTCGCCAAAGTCTCCACATTTCCTTTCATTTGCTCGTCTTCGCTCATCCCCTTGCTGACGTGCGAATTTTTGATCATCTCGGCTTTCGCACTAGATTTACCCAAAATGTGCCAAGAATTTCACTTTTAGAGCAAGCTGTTTCTAATGTCAAAGGCGGATTTGACTTCTATCCTCGCCTTCTTGGCCCTGAAGTGACCGGTGGAGTTTTTGTACTAGGGCGTGTGAGTGATTGGATGACGTCTGCGTCAGAATCAATTTAAGTGCGGGCGCATCGCCTGTCGGTGATCTCTGACCGACTTCCCCGAAGTTTCTCCAAAGCTACCCGAACTGGCCTGACCAGGTAATACAAGTAGTCCAGGGAACGAGGCAGACGCAAAAAGCGGCGGTCACGGTCATTCGGCCTTATTTTCCGCAGCTGACGGTGAAGCAGAACGTTCGCCCGATCCCGAAAGCGTTCCCGGATCTCGCACTGAAAGGTAAAATCCGGTGACCTGCCCCACGTTTCGTTTGGCTCCTCGCAAACCTCCGCCCGTATCTGCGCGGCCAGCGCTCTTGCCGCGCGGTCCGTTTTTAAGCCATCCACCAGTCCGGGAGGCATTTCCGCTCCGCACAAATCTTCCGCCAGCAGAAGACTCGTCGCCAGGGCGCGCTTGAATCCCAGACTTGTGGATTCGCGCAGCACGTACCCCCAATCGAGATCGGGAATCGCGACGACTTCCGCGATATCGCATATCCATTTCAGCTGCGCCCATTTGTGCTTGGCGGCATGCATCGAGAGAAGCAATAGATAAACATCCGGCCGCAGACTACGCAGCTCGGTGCCTGCAATAGAAATCGTCTCCAGTCGTTGAAGGAACCGCTCAGGATCGCCTGAGACGCACACCGGTCTCCCCGTAAATCGCCAGTGAAGATCTAGGCACGCTTTGTCACGGCAAAACTGAATTTCATGGTTAGACCGGACGTATTCCGCAAATTCCGCATTGTCCAATTGTCGAATTGGCGCATAGTTCAGTTCGGCGATGACCCTGCGAGCCCGCGCAGCGTCGCGTTCGTGGACCACGATGTCTAGGTCATTAAAGCCTCGAAGCTTCAGGTTTCCATAGAGCCGCAGGCTTAATGCGGGGCCTTTGTAAGGCACTGCGAGAATCTCCTGCTTCTCGAGGATCTGGACTATCCTCGCCAATTCCTCACTGAGCAAACGGCCCTTGGCCTCCTCGGCTTCGCATCGGCTGCGCCACGGATCCATAATTCCTTGCGGCACACCATGAGGGTGAATGCGTTCCAGATTCGCGTGAACTAACGGCAGAACGCCATGGCGGAGCGACCACCGCGTGAGCTTAAACCAGTCGACATTTTCCCGCGTCGCGGCTCTAATCCGTTCGGCAGTTGCCGGAGTGATGCGAGTTCGCGCGCAATCGAGAAGCAACTGCGCTTCGCGACAAATTGCCTTTTGAGGTTGCGCACCTGGCATGATTTCCATCTGAAAAATCAGGCTAGCAATTCGCGGAACAGTCCAGGGATGCGATGGAAGTCGCGCCCCGTCTCAAGTCGGTAGCACGGCGTAACCCGCACCAGTTCCCCCAGCGTGTCCAGATGAGCCTGGCACGAACGGGGCTCGGTGAGAAGCACGTTGCAGGCAATTTCGACCAAGGCTTCATCTGGGTCGATGCGTCGGACGATGCTCGTCTTAGCATTTGTGGTTCGGGGAAATACGACCACCGCCACGCGCGCCTCTAGACGCGCTAGGGTGCCAAATATTAGGTCGGGATCAACTTTCCTCTTGGGCCTTTTTTGCTCCTTGGGAGAGTGCAAAATGAAATGCAGCTCCGGGAAAAAACCAAGCGTTTCATCGCTGATATCCAGTCCCTCTGGGAACGCCAGCACGTGCAGACCGTCGTCGCGGCGAGTCAGGAAAACCATATCGTCGCTAAGGTAGTCGAATTTCGCTCTCAATAAGGCTATGGCCAATGTCGATTTCCCAGCTCCGCTCGTTCCAGGAATTAGAACGGCCTTACCGTTTGCGTGCAAACCAGCGGCATGGAGACCGTACGATCCGCGCCGTTTCAAGATTTCGATCAGCGATATGGTGAAAAAGAGATGCGACGCAAGCCATAGGTTGTCGGGTTCGGTCTCGAGAACCGAAAAGGCCGCACGACCTGCTCCGGGATGGCAGATCGCTCGCACGCGATCAGCATAACAAAGGTAGATTTCGTCTCTTCCTTCGAAATAGGTGGCTTCTCCGTGTGGCAATTCGTAGAAAGACCTGGACCGCCCTTGCGGTTTCTTGAGCCAATGCAATTTTGGATCGTGAACAGACTCAAAGTCGAAGAAGACGGTTTCTGCGTACTCCGTCTGTGGTGGAAGCATCCGAAATCTGGCGTCGAGGCATGCGGCCATTGCACTCGAGCATGAGACTCTGAGATTCACGCCGTGAAAATTGTAGTCTCGCGTGCACTTCCCTTCGCGCATGAGCGTCGCGATGCTCATAGCGGGGCAGTTGCCGCAGGAACCTGATCGCATGATCTGACCGGGAAATGCGATACATCAGCACAAACCGGGTTCGCGGGTCTCCGGGTTCTAGGAAGGGATCTCCGTCTTTTTCTAGCCAGCAATGGCCCGCGCCGGCTTGGGTCATGCCAAAACATAAGGAAACGTCTATTCCAGCTTGCCGCAAGAAGTAATAGCGCGTCAGACCCCGCGTGAGGCACCCTCCTCGCACTAAGGGCCGACCCGAGCGGATCGCCATTTCGACATACGTTGCAATCTGTTCCACACTGCCTGTCGCAATGCTTCTAGGCTCCAGCAGAGATCCTAGGCGAGACAACTTCAGTCGCAAAAGGAGCGGGACTAAGACAGCGAAGGCGAATACTCGCAGGAATAGGAAGGCATCCGAAACAGACCTCAAGTTCATATTTCGAGAATCGGTCTTTCGCAACATTTCACTTTCGGGTCCACACAAATCCCTGTGCACAAAGCACACGCGGTCCCGCCCGTGTACGAGCGTGGTAAACTTTCCGGCTTACTCCCCAATCAAGTCCTTGCTTCGCAAGCCCTCGAGTAATTCTCGAATATCGAGTTCCAGGGTTTGCGTAGGTGCGTCATATTCCGATTGCGAGGGTCGAAATGAGTTCTGCAACTGTCCGAGTTCCGTCGCAGAGCTCCCAAATTCGACCCCCTACTTCGTTCAGCGAGTAGTAGCTCCCATCGACCATATTTAACAGGAGCATGGCGTTTGAGCCTTGCTGAGCGATGACGTCCTGACTGCGTTTAGGGCAATGACCGACTTCACTATCGTCCTTCCCATGGACCCTCCGTTGGCTGCCAACCCTAAATTAGGCACTTAGGCGCGGAAGATCTTTGGCTTCGAAGGCATGAAGTCCCCAATTGTTAGACTCAAGGTGACCAGCCTAAGGAGACCTAGACACTTCAGGCATGGCTTGACATAACTCTTTTTCATAGTCCTCCTTTGGACGCAGGGAATTGGCTGCCCGAAAAATTCGGTCACAGTCAAACTGTCGTCCTAGTAGTTCTGGACTCTGGTAAGCAAATCAGATGCCAGGGGTACGCAAAACAAACGTGGCGAAGAGTGCTCGAAGGCCCTTATTTTGTTCGTGCCACTGGGTATGGGCTGAAAGGGACGAGGTACGTAACCACATCGAACTGCAATGAAATGCACTAATATTCCTCTCTTTCTCCACTTGTGACCCACCCCGGCTAAATGATGAGGCAGCCAATTCATAGAGCCATAAGGAATAAATTGTAAGGGACCGTGGAAATGATCGTGCTAGTTCCCAAGGGGATAGCGATGCCTTGTCGTCTAGATGTTCGGGCAGCGAACTTTTAGTCGACCCTGTCTGCAACGTAAATTGCGAACTGTAACGGCAAAGCGCGCTCGCTAGATATTTGAGGTGAGGAGCGGGAGCGCAATATGAAATGCCTGCTGAGAGGCACAGCTCTACCGGGGTGATTACTGCTGCCCTCGGCTTTGACGCCGAGGGCTGGCGTTCTTCTGCTTTCTTACTAGGACAAGTGGCGGTCGATGCGAGTGGAGGACCAACCTGTGCCGTCCGCTTTGGCAGCTTCACGCCCGACAGAACTCCGGCAGTAGCCGGTTCTCCCCCTTAAGTTTTTCACTGCGAACATTTTTGAGTGGCAACGGCCTCTTTCTTGGCAGCTTCGACGACGGCTTTTCCCAGCGTTTGGATCTGAAGTTAGGCGATTGATGCGCTGGAGTTTCGATTAACGTGGCAGATGTTCATGGAGGCTACGCCAGATGAAGTACGACAAGCAGGCACAGCCGAAGGTCAGTCCCTCGCCTTCTCTGTGAAGAGCCTGTTCACCAACTAACTAGTAGAAATTGAAATTCCAGAGTTAACCGAAGTGCGCGTTGGCTGCACGTTCTCGCCAACCGCGAATACTGGAAGGTTTTCATGGCCGGGCGTGAGGATTTTGTCAACCCGAAGGCCTTCGAACGCCAGCGAACTCTCCGTATTCGCTCGCCTCATCTCATCATTTCTTCGATAAGAATCGCGTTATTCGTCTTCATAATATTCCAGGTGTTCCCAGAGCTAACTTCCGCAGCCGGCATCACGTTTGTGCAGGTGAACTCCGCGGTTCCCCAGACGCCCCAGACGTCGGTGACAGTGAAATATACAAAAGCACAAACGGCGGGCGATCTAAACGTCGTGGTGGTTGGCTGGAATGATTCCACGTCACAGATTAGTTCGGTTGCGGATTCTGCCGGCAATACCTATTCGCTTGCCGTGGGGCCGGCCGTACAGACAGGCACGGCGACACAGGCCATCTACTATGCCAAGAACATCGTGTCGGCCGCGGCAAACGCGAATACGGTGACGGTAACGTTTAACACGGCAGCGAAATCTGCAGACATTCGCATCGCGGAATATGCGGGCCTGGATCTTGCCAATCCAGTTGATGTGGCGGTGGCGGGGCAAGGGAGTTCGGCAACCAGCAGCAGTGGCTCGGTAACGACGAGCAACGCGAATGATCTATTGGTGGGCGCAAATTTGGTGCAGTCCACGACCAAGTCTGCGGGAACGGGATATACCAAGCGGGTGATTACCAGTCAGGATGGAGACATTCTGGAAGACAGCATTGTGACGACGACGGGAAGCTACAGCGCGACGGCATCGCTGGCGTCCTCATCTCAATGGATCATGCAGATGGTCGCCTTCCGAGCCGCGAGCAGCGGCGTGGGGCCGCCTTCGAAGCTGGCGTTCACGGTGCAGCCGACGAACGTGGTGGCGGGCGCGGCAATCACCCCGGCGGTGGCGGTGACCATTGAGGACGCATCGGGGAACCCGGTGACCACGGCCACGAACGCGGTGACGATGGCGATTGGGACCAACCCATCGAGCGGGACGCTGACGGGGACGCTGACGGTGAATGCGGTAGCGGGTGTGGCCACGTTCGCGAACCTCAGCATCAGCGCGGCGGGCAGTGGCTACACGCTGGCGGCGAGTGCCACCGGGCTGACCGGGGCCACCAGCAATGCCTTCAACGTGACGGCAGGGACGGCGTCGAAGCTGGCGTTTACGGTGCAGCCCACGAACGTGGTGGGGGGCGCGGCGATCACCCCGGCGGTGGCGGTGACCATTGAGGGACGCTTCGGGAACCCAGTCACCACGGCGACCAACGCAGTGACGATGGCGATTGGGACCAACCCATCGAGCGGGACGCTGGCGGGGACGCTGACGGTGAATGCGGTGGGGGTGTGGCCACGTTCGCGAACCTCAGCATCAACGCGGCGGGCAGTGGCTACACGCTGGCGGCGAGTGCCACCGGGCTGACGGGGTCAACCAGCAGTGCCTTCAACGTGACGGCTGGGACGGCGTCGAAGCTGGCGTTCACGGTGCAGCCCACGAACGTGGTGGCGGGCGCGGCGATCACCCCGGCGGTGGCGGTGACCATTGAGGACGCGGGTGGGAACCCGGTGACCACGGCCACCAACGCGGTGACGATGGCGATGGGACCAACCCATCGAGCGGGACGCTGACGGGGACGCTGACGGTGAATGCGGTGGCGGGTGTGGCCACGTTCGCGAACCTCAGCATCAACGCGGCGGGCAGTGGTTACACGCTGGCGGCGAGTGCCACCGGGCTGACCGGGGTCGACCAGCAGCTGCCTTCAACGTGACGGCAGGGACGGCGTCGAAGCTGGCGTTCACGGTGCAGCCGACGAACGTGGTGGCGGGTGCGGCGATCACCCCGGCGGTGGCGGTGACCATTGAGGACGCTTCGGGGAACCCGGTGACCACGGCCACCAACGCAGTGACGATGGCCATTGGGACCAACCCATCGAGCGGGACGCTGACGGGGACGCTGACGGTGAATGCGGTGGCGGGTGTGGCCACGTTCGCGAACCTCAGCATCAACGCGGCGGGCAGTGGCTACACGCTGGCGGCGAGTGCCACCGGGCTGACGGGGCCACCAGCAGTGCCTTCAACGTGACGGCAGGGACGGCGTCGAAGCTGGCGTTCACGGTGCAGCCCACGAACGTGGTGGGGGGTGCGGTGATCACTCCGGCGGTGGCGGTGACCATTGAGGACGCGAGTGGGAACCCGGTCACCACGGCCACCAACGCGGTGACCATGGCCATTGGGACCAACCCATCGAGCGGGACACTGACGGGGACGCTGACGGTGAATGCGGTAGCGGGTGTGGCCACGTTCGCGAACCTCAGCATCAACGCGGCGGGCAGTGGCTACACGCTGGCGGCGAGTGCCACAGGTCTGACGGGGTCGACCAGCAGTGCCTTCAACGTGACGGCAGGGACGGCGTCGAAGCTGGCGTTCACGGTGCAGCCCACGAACGTGGTGGCGGGTGCGGCGATCACCCCGGCGGTGGCGGTGACCATTGAGGACGCTGCGGGGAACCCGGTCACCACGGCCACCAACGCAGTGACGATGGCGATTGGGACCAACCCATCGAGCGGGACGCTGACGGGGACGCTGACGGTGAATGCGGTGGCGGGTGTGGCCACGTTCGCGAACCTCAGCATCAACGCGGCGGGCAGTGGTTACACGCTGGCGGCGAGTGCCACAGGTCTGACGGGGGCCACCAGCAGTGCCTTCAACGTGACGGCAGGTACGGCGTCGAAGCTGGCGTTCACGGTGCAGCCGACGAACGTGGTGGCGGGTGCGGCGATCACTCCGGCGGTGGCGGTGACCATTGAGGACGCGGCGTGGGAACCCGGTCACCACGGCCACCAACGCAGTGACGATGGCGATTGGGACCAACCCATCGAGCGGGACGCTGACGGGGACGCTGACGGTGAATGCGGTAGCGGGTGTGGCCACGTTCGCGAACCTCAGCATCAACGCGGCGGGCAGTGGTTACACGCTGGCGGCGAGTGCCACAGGTCTGACGGGGTCGACCAGCAGTGCCTTCAACGTGACGGCAGGTACGGCGTCGAAGCTGGCGTTCACGGTGCAGCCCACGAACGTGGTGGCGGGCGCGGCGATCACCCCGGCGGTGACGGTGACCATTGAGGACGCGGGTGGGAAACGCGGTGACCACGGCCACCAACGCAGTGACGATGGCGATTGGGACCAACCCATCGAGCGGAACGCTGACGGGGACGCTGACGGTGAATGCGGTGGCGGGTGTGGCCACGTTCGCGAACCTCAGCATCAACGCGGCGGGCAGTGGTTACACGCTGGCGGCGAGTGCCACAGGTCTGACGGGGTCGACCAGCAGTGCCTTCAACGTGACGGCAGTTATCATCAGGGCGCAACCACTGAGTCAGACGGTCTTTGCAGGTGAGACGGCCACATTCAGCGTAGCCGCCTCGGGTTCTGGGCTGAGCTATCAATGGCTAGAAAATGGAATGGGCATTCCCGGAGCAAAGTCAGAAACTACACCACAGCGCCGCGACTGTAGGTAATTCAGGCGAGCAATTCAGCGTAATCGTGAGCGACGCCTTCGGGAATCTGCCCAGTAGCGCTGCGACGCTCACAGTTCTCCAGCCAGTTCCTCCTGCAACCTACTACGTTGACTTCGCTTCGGGCTCAGACGAGAACAGCGGCGTCTCAGAGACTTCGCCGTGGCAATACGCTCCCGGCATGTCCGGCTGTTCGTCTAACTGCAGTTCAATCAGTCTCAACCCGGGCGACAGCGTCATCTTCAAAGGCGGGGTGCCCTGGGCTCCGGTGGTTTCCCCATGGTGGTTCGATGGTGGGATACAGCGCCGCTCCTATCTACTACGGAGTGGACCAAACATGGTTCGCCGGCGCTTCTTGGGCTCGTCCCGTCTTTGATCTGAGCGGCGCAGATCCCTGGTTGCTCCAGTGATCGCGCATTCTGTGACGTTCGTCACGTTTGACAATCTCGAAATTAAGAATGAACAAGTGGACACTGTGAACTCAGGCCCTCCGCGAGGCAGCATTACTGTGAATGGCGGCGCGAGCATCACCATCGAGAATTGCTATATTCACGGCTGGAATATCCAGGATCCCATCCTGGGCAGCGACAAAAATCCCTTCGGTGGCATCGCCTTTTACAACAATTCGGTCGGAGGAGTGGTAAAGAATTGCACTCTGGATGGCCCCCGGCCAGTAATTCGGGAACGGCCATCTACGGTGGCACAACGATTCAGGGCAACATCATCGAGAACGTGCCGAACGGTATCGTGGTGTTCGATCCGGCTGCGAATGTCAGCGGAAACCAGGTATTTAATGTGAGGGAGTCGGTCGACCCGAGCGTCGCGGAGAACGCCATTCTGGTTTCCGGTGGTGGGCAGATCTATAACAACGTAGTGCATGACATCGCTCCGGCCGCTCTTGCCGTCCATTTGCAGGCGGCTGGGCAAGGGAGTGGCAACACGCAATCTGTATACAACAATCTGATCTGGAATGTGGGGAGTACGGCTCCGGTGATGATCGACCCCGGAGGAATGACGGCGGGCTTGCAATCGAATCAATCCATTTTCAACAACACACTCAATGGCGGTTCGGGAGCATGTATCAGCGTCATGGCAGGTCAAATTTCGCCAACCAATCTGAGTGTGGAGAACAACCACTGCATCTCCGATCAAACCAGTCTTCCGGCCTGGTGCTGGAACGGTGCGAACGGCAATGCGGGGTGCGGCACGGTGGCCAACCTGACGTTTAGCAACAACATCCTGATGACCACGGCGGTGGCCCAATCTCAGGGCTACACGATTGCTAACAGTTTCGAGCCGACCTCGGTGAGTAATGGAACTGTGGGCACGGGCCTGAACCTGAGTGCCGATTGCGTCCCGATCAGCGCTGCGCTGTGCAGTGACCGTCTGGGGGTGGGACGGCCTGGCGGCTCCACGATGTGGGATGCAGGGGCTTACCTGTACCAGGTGAGCCAGAGCCTGCCGCCTTCCATTACGGTGCAGCCTGCCAGCCAGACCGTACAGGTGGGGCAGACCGCAACGTTTACGGTTGTCGCGACGGGAAGCATGCCGCTGAGCTATCAGTGGCAGGAGAACGGCACGAACATTCCGGGTGCGACATCGACCTCTTACACGACGCAAGCCACGACGGGGGCGGATAGTGGTTCGACCTTCGATGTAGTCGTGACAAACGCAACCGGAGGCGTCGCCAGCAGCAACGCCATTCTGGGAGTGAACGTTCCGCCTAGTATTACGGCGCAACCATTAAACCAGACTGTCGTGGCGGGCGAGACGGCTACATTCAGAGTCGCCGCTTCGGGCTCGGGCCAACTGAGCTTTCAATGGCTGGAGAATGGGGTGGGTTTCTTGGGAGGGACGGAAGCCAGCTACACGACGCCGCCAACTACTCTCTCCAATAACGGGGAGCAATTCACAGTCATAGTCACTGATCCAATAGGGAACATAACGAGCAACGTAGCAATCCTGACGGTCTTGCCGCCCACCTCTCCCGCAACCTACTACGTTGACTTCGCCTCGGGTTCAGACGAGAGCAGCGGCGTCTCAAAGAATTCACCGTGGCAATACGCACCCGGTATGTCTGGCTGTTCGTCCAACTGCAGTTCAATTACGCTCAATCCGGGCGATAGTGTCATATTCAAAGGGGGCGTGACCTGGGACTCTACTGGCTTCCCCATGTTAGCCCGGTGGTCTGATTGAGCACAGCGCCCATCTACTATGGAGTGGACCAGACATGGTTCGCCGGGGCTTCCTGGGCTCGTCCAGTCTTTGATCTGAGCGGTGGGTACCTGGATTCTCGTCTGCTCGTGGATTCTGTCAGCTTCATCACTTTTGATAATCTCGAAATCAAGAATGAACAGCTGAACACCTTTAATTCATCGTACCAGCGCGGCAGCATTACTGTCTACGGCGGCACGAGCATCACCATCGAGAATTGCATGTTCACGGCTGGAACATCCAGGATCCCATCCTGGGCAGTGACGAAAACCCCTTCGGTGGCATCGCCTTTTACAACAATTCGGTCGGAGGAGTGGTGAAGAACTGCACTCTGGATGGCGCCCCGGCCAGTAATTCGGGAACGGCCATCTACGGTGGCACAACGATTCAGGGCAACATCATCGAGAACGTGCCGAACGGTATCGTGGTGTTTGATCCGGCTGCGAATGTCAGCGGGAACCAGGTATTTAATGTGAGGGAGTCGGTCGATCCGAGCGTCGCAGAGAACGCCATTCTGGTTTCCGGTGGCGGCCAGATCTATAACAACGTGGTGCATGACATCGCCGCGGCCGCTTTTGCCATTCATTTACAGGCGGCTGGGCAAGGGAGTGGCAACACGCAATCTGTTTACAACAACCTGATTTGGAACGTGGGGAGCACGGCTCCGGTGATGATCGACCCCGGAGGAATGACGGCGGGCTTGCAATCGAATCAATCCATTTTCAACAACACACTCAATGGCGGTTCGGGAGCATGTATCAGCGTCATGGCAGGTCAAATTTCGCCAACCAATCTGAGTGTGGAGAACAACCACTGCATCTCCGATCAAACCAGCCTTCCGGCCTGGTGCTGGAACGGTGCGAACGGCAATGCGGGGTGCGGCACGGTGGCTAACCTGACGTTTACCAACAACATTCTGATGACCACGGCGGTGGCCCAATCTCAGGGCTACACGATTGGCAATAGTTTCGAGCCCACGTCGTCGAGTGGCGGAACGGTGGGCGCGGGGCTGAACCTGAGTGCCGATTGCGTCCCAATCGACGCTGCGCTGTGCAGTGACCGTCTGGGGGTGGGACGGCCTGGCGGCTCCACGATGTGGGATGCAGGGGCTTACCTGTACCAGGTGAGCCAGAGCCTGCCGCCTTCCATTACGGTGCAGCCTGCCAGCCAGACCGTACAGGTGGGGCAGACCGCAACGTTTACGGTTGTCGCGACGGGAAGCATGCCGCTGAGCTATCAGTGGCAGGAGAACGGCACGAACATTCCGGGTGCGACATCGACCTCTTACACGACGCAAGCCACGACGGGGGCGGATAGTGGTTCGACCTTCGATGTAGTCGTGACAAACGCAACCGGAGGTGTCGCCAGCAGCACGGCTGCGCTCACGGTCAACCCAGGAAGCGGGCAGCTAAGCGCTAGCGCAAGCAGCTTGAGCTTCGGAAGTGTGGCCGTCGGCGGTAGCAGTAGTCTGAGCGTTACATTGTCCAATTCCAGCCTTTCCACTGTCACCATTGTGAACGTCAGTATTTCCGGTCCCGGTTTTGGCACAGACGAATCGCCCAACGGAGTAATCCTCGGTTCGGGCGAGACCATGACGTTCTACGTGACTTTCTCTCCGACTGGCGTCGGGCCTGTAGCGGGCAGTCTCACAATCACAAGCGATGCAGCGAACTCCCCTCTGCCAATCATGTTGTCTGGCTCCGGCACCCAATCAGTACCACAGTTTGTGACTCTGTCCTGGACTGCAAGTACGTCTTCAGTCGTGGGCTACTACGTATACCGTGCCACTCAGACGGGCGGACCTTATACCATGCTAAATTCCACCCCGATCATCGAAGCTGAATATACCGACTTCACAGCCGTCGCTGGGCAGACCTATTTCTTTGTTGTGAGTGCAGTTAATTCGAGCAATGTACAGAGCACTTACTCTAACGAAGTATCCGTCACTGCGCCGTAACGAACGAGAGCACTGGAATCGCGTTGCTGAAACGGTAGTGCCCAGAGCATAGAACGGTCGCACCCACGTGTGACGGTCTTTGCGTCTGATGCCAAAGTGATTCACCGATTCTGTGAGCGGCCGGGGGAAGGTTTGAAAGAGGTCTGCTGATCTGCGGAACCCTCCGTGCCAACATCTCTGAGACCGTTTTAGTACTCTTAATTAATGAGCAGGGCGAGAAAGAAAAAGGGAGAGATGAACGGGAATTCTCTTGGTTTTGTTTCTTCTGCAAGTTGGGCTGCCACGGAACGGAGCGGAGGCGAGCCTGGCGAGCCGAAGCGGAGTGCAGTGGCAGCCCAGCGGGCGCCGATTCGCTGCCGGCCTCGCGGCCTGATCCCGAAGTGGTCGCGAAACCCAAGCGGCGTACCTACACCGCGGAATATAAACTGGGCATCCTGCAGGAAGCCGAGGCCGCCGCTGCCACACGAGGCGGTATCGGCTCTCTCCTCCGCCGGGAAGGTTTGTACTCTTCGCTGCTGGCCACTTGGCGGCGCGAGCGGGCCAACGGCATCCTCGAAGCGCTGACTCCGCAGAGGCGCGGGCCGAAGTCCAAGCGCCATCCGATGGATGAGGAGAACCAGAAGCTGCGCCGCCAGAACGCACGTCTGACCGAAGATCTGCGTAAGGCGCACATCATCATCGATGTCCAAAAAAAAGTGGCTGCGCTGTTGGGTCATCCGATTCCGGAACAGGACCTGGAGGAAGAGTCCTGATGACCGCGGTCACTGAACTGGCGACCGATGTAGGCACGCGCGCCGCTTGCCGTGCGCTGTTTGCGCCGCGTGCTTCCTACTACCGGGATCGACGTGCAGCTTCTTTCCCCGCAGCGATCGCTTTGCGACCGAGACCAGCACGTGCCCTGAGTCCGACGGAACGCGAAACGGTCCTGGCGCATCTGCACGGAGAACGATTCCAGGATCGCTCCCCAGCCGCTGTGTATGCGACGTTGCTCGACGAAGGGCACTATTACTGCTCGATTCGCACCATGCATCGCTTCCTGAAACAAGAGGGCGAATCCCGCGAACGACGTGACCAGTTGACTCATCCGCCGTACACGAAGCCGGAACTACTGGCGACGGCTCCCAATCAACTCTGGAGCTGGGACATCACCAAGCTGCTGGGGCCCGCCAAGTGGACCTACTTCTACCTCTACGTCATCCTCGATGTCTTCAGCCGCTACGTCACCGGCTGGATGGTGGCGATGCGCGAAAGCGCGGAGCTGGCCAAGCGGCTGATCGGGGAGAGTTGTGCGAAACAAAACATCCAGCCCGGCCAGCTCACCCTACATGCTGATCGCGGCACCTCGATGAGTTCCAAGCCGGTAGCCTTCCTGTTGGCCGACTTGGGTGTCACGAAAACCCACAGCCGCCCGCACGTCTCCGATGACAATCCGTATTCGGAAAGCCAGTTTCGCACCCTGAAGTACCGGCCGGAGTTTCCGGACCGCTTCGGGTGCATTCAGGACAGCCGCGCTTTTTCGCAGGGATTTTTCCGCTGGTACAACCAGGAACACCGCCACTCCGGGTTGGGCTTGCTCACCCCGGCCATGGTCCACTACAACCAAACCGCGCACATCCTCGAACAGCGTCAAGCCGTTCTCGATGCCGCCTATCGCGTCCACCCCGAACGCTTCGTGCGCCAGGAGCCGAAACCACTCTCGGTTCCAACCGAGGTCTGGATCAACAAACCGCTCAACGCAGATGAAAATGCTCACTAAATTCCATGACCAGTGGTCTCAAACTCGTTGACACGCGCCGGAACTGATTTCTATGCGCAGTCGCCGTTGATGAGCGCCCACGGAGTTGCGAGGAGAATCTTGAGGTCGAGCCAAAGCGACCATTTCTGAGAGTAGCGCAAATCCAACCGCACCATCTCGTCGAATCGCATGCGATTGCGTCCGCTGACCTGCCAGAGACCGGTAACTCCCGGTTTCAACTCCAAAACTCTCCGTCTGTGCCAGATATCGTAGACCTCAAACTCATAAGGAACCGGAGGACGAGGGCCAACCAGGGACATCTCTCCCCGAAGGACATTCCAAAACTGAGGAAATTCATCGAGGCTGGTTTTGCGCAAGAAGCGCCCAATCGCGGTTACCCGAGGGTCGGCGGTGAGTTTGTAGAGTGTTTTTTCGGTATTGCCGTCCGCAGCCGTCTGAGCATTACCAGCGATATATTGCCGCACATAGTCACGGTGAATTTTGGAGTCGCAGTTAGTACGCATCGTGCGAAACTTCAGACATTTGAAGCGCGTACCGAAGTGTCCCAGCCGCTCTTGCTCAAAGAGAACCGGGCCCTTAGATGTGAGCTTTATCATGACAGCAATAACCGCCAAGAATGGAACAGTGATCAGCAGGATCGCCGCGCTGGCAACGATGTCGATGGCGCGCTTAAGACCCAACTGGAGGTGCTTTTTTGCGAGTTTAGGCTGCAACTCAGGATAAAGTTTGGAATCGCCGACCCAGTCCGAATTTTCGCGCACCCAATCTTCGGGAAACACGTGCACAGAGATCGCAAGTTGCGAAAGATTCTCCGCGCCCAGCGCTTCCAGCAATGCGGATTCAACTTTTTGGAGCAGCGTTTCGGCGATGGCCGCTTTTTCCCTTCAGTCATCTCCGTAAAAATGATGCCCAGCGTGGCAGACTCTCGATACCACCCAACCAAATCAGATTCCCGTGTATTCGATACTAGGATCGAGAGTGCTTGTTCGAGAATCTGCCGGCCCCGACCATCCCGATCATTCGAATGGACCAGCATCAGTACGAAAGGCCTGCGAGATCGCTCTGCCCGACGCCGCTCGAGCATCAAGACGTTCTGAAAAACCTCTTCGGTAAAGGGAATGCCCGGCCTGAGAACTGTTTCATTGCTTAGGAGAGAGGTTCGACGCGCACTGGCGCGGCGAGGTTTCGAACCAAGCAAAGAGCCAATCGTGGAGTAGTCCGCCATTCTCTGTGATCCCGTTTGACCAGATTTGGACCCGCATAGAAATCCCGAACGGGCCGCACCGGTTTGTGGGTGCGGTACCGAATGCGCAATCTCTCTGCCAGGATGCGCACGTCTTTGCTTGGAATTTCCTTATTCAACATGGTAATTAAGGGCCTCATTGTGAACGACTTCCGCTCGGCGTTATGTTTGCGTCGTTTTTCGCGGGGGAGCAGCTGTAGAAAAATAGCGCAAACCCTTTCCTCCATTGTCCAAGATCTTTCCTCGAAAATCGAATTTGTAGTACGAGCGGTTAACATTTAGTTTTCTTCACGTTCAGCTTCCCAATCGGGTTGGCATGGAGGTTCGATAGGTGGAAAAAAATTGGAACTTCGAGACCTTAATCTTCACCCTCGATGCGGTCAAAGCAGGGGTTCACCGCTCGACTAATCTTTAGTAAAGCACGCCTTTTCAATGATGTAAACACCGCTGCATATAGGATTACCTCTGGTATCTAGCGTGCACTTCTTCATGGCGAATCGCGGAATCCCGAATGGGGCTTCTATGGCGGTAGCTCATTCGATAGCCTAAATATGAGAGAATCCATGCCAAAGACAGAGACGATCAGCAGCGAGTTACCCTGGTTTGCCTTGCAGGTAAGATCGCAGCGCGAGCGCCACGTCGCTGACCACCTTAGCGGTAAAGGTTACGATCTGTTCCTGCCTATGCATACTTGCAGGAAACGATGGTCCGATCGGATCAAGGAAGTTGAGTTGCCCCTCTTTCCCGGGTACCTATTCTGCCGCTTCGATCCTTACGACCGATTGCCGATTTTGAAAACGCCATGGCTTTTGCAGATCGTTGGGTTTAACCATGTCCCGAGTCCCGTCGACAATGAGGAGATCAGCGCAGTGCGGACATTAGTCGCGACCGGCGCTAGCGTTGAGCCATGTCGGTTTATAGCGTTGGGAGAGAGAGTGCGAATCGAGTCGGGACCGCTCAGAGGTGTAGTGGGCGTCTTGACCCAATACAAGGGAAATCACAAGCTTGTTGTATCGATCACGTTGCTGCAACGCTCAGTTGCGGTGGAAATCGACTCTGCACTGGTGACGCCGGAGCGTTCCTTGCCTGGAAATCCCGTAACGGCTCCCGTTCCGGTGCTTGCGTAGTTTGGGTAGCCCCCTCCTGGCAGTGAACCCGCGGCACCATCTAACGTGAGTATCAGAGTCGAGGCGGTTTTCTCCAAGTAGTCTCCCGCTACCAGAAAGTCTAAATCAGTAGCTTCAAGGTTTACCGGCCCAGTAATACCCAATTCTAAAGTTGCACTGCCGGAAGTGTCCGGCTGGCGATCCACTCGCGGTCTCGTCCCCGCTGTGAGATCTCACCTTGAAGGTGCAGACGATGGCAACAGGTTTACGAATCGATTCCTTTTCGAGTGTTGCTTCCGAGAATGAATCTAGGGAAAAAATCGTCCGAGTAGGCGTGATCGGCTACGGTTATTGGGGACCGAATATTGTTCGGAATTTCCACGCACAGGAGCAATCCCGAGTGGTTGCGGTATGTGACAAAAGCGTCAAATCGCTTCAGCGGGTTCGCCAGGCGCATCCCGAAATACCGGTGACGCAGGAATGCAGCGAACTGCTCGAAGCAACCGACATCGATGTCGCCGCCATAGTGACTCCCGTATGGACGCATTATGAGCTGGCGAAGGCCGCGCTCGAGAACGGTAAGCATGTATTTGTGGAGAAGCCGTTTACGTGCACCACGGCTCAGGCGGAAGAATTGATCGAGCTGGCCGAGCGAAAGAACCTGAAAATTATGGTGGATCACACGTTTTTGTTCACCGGAGCAGTCCGACGCATTCGGCAGTTCATCGACGAGGGCACACTCGGAGAGCTTTATTACTATGACTCGACGCGAGTAAATTTGGGCCTGTTCCAACACGATGTGAACGTGATCTGGGACCTTGCACCACACGATCTCTCGATCATGGACTACCTGATCAAGCAGAAGCCCGAGGCAGTCGTCGCGACCGGCGAGCGGCACCTGAACGGAGTCGCGGACGTCGCTTTTCTAACGCTCTATTACCCCAACAACATGATCGGCCACATTAACGTAAATTGGCTGTCGCCGGTAAAAGTGCGCACGACTTTGATCGGGGGCGAAAAGAAGATGCTGGTGTGGAACGATCTCGAGGTGGACGAGAAGATCAAGATCTACGACAAGGGAGTGGAAATGAGCGGCGACGTTTACAAGCTGCTCGTGAGTTATCGCTCAGGAGACATGTGGGCGCCGCGGGTGGAACAAGTGGAGGCGCTGAAGGCCGAGGCCGCTTACTTCGTTGAGTGCATCCTCAATGACAAGCAGCCGTTCAATGACGGAGCTGCCGGGTTGCACGTCGTGCGCATGCTGGAAGCTGCCGACCGTTCTCTCCAGCAAAAGGGCAAGATCGTCCAGCTATGAGCGAATACGTCTGCATCGCGCCCGACGTAAAGCTCGGGAAAAATGTGAAGATGTCGAAGTTTATCAATCTCTACGGATGCGAGATTGGTGACAACACGAAAATCGGCGCATTCGTGGAGATTCAGAAAAACGCCAAGGTCGGCCAGAACTGCAAAATTTCGAGCCACACGTTCATCTGCGAAGGCGTGACGATCGAGGATGACGTTTTCGTCGGACACAGCGTGACCTTCATTAACGACTCCTACCCTCGAGCCACCTCAAACGGAAGCTTGCAAACCGAAGCCGATTGGAAGGTGGAGCGAACCCTAGTGAAGAAAGGCGCTTCGATCGGCTCAGGGGCGACCATTCTTTCCAAGGTGACGATTGGAGAGAATGCCATCGTCGGCGCCGGCAGCGTGGTGACACACGACGTCCCTGCCAACGTCATCGTCGCGGGAAATCCCGCCAAAGTGTTACGCAGCGTTCAAGCAGAAATTAAGGTGGGTGAATAGTAGTCCCCAGGCCAGACTGCGTGGAAATCAAGATCGAGTCCAGGTTTTTGCGAGATGGGGCGGTGATTGTGCCGGAAGTCTTTCGGGACAGCCGCGGTTTTTTTATGGAGACATTCCGGGAAGACCAGTTCAAGGCAAACGGATTGCCAGTGCAGTTTGTCCAGGACAACCATTCACGCTCGGTAAAAGGCGTGGTGCGAGGTTTGCACTTCCAATGGGATCCACCGATGGGTAAGTTGATGCGTGTTTCTCTGGGGAGCGCCTTCCTTGTTGCGGTGGATATTCGCAAGGGATCGCCCACATTAGGAAAGTGGTTTGGAGTGGAAGCCTCCGCAGAAAACTGCCGGCAGGTTTGGGCTCCGGCCGGGTTCGCGCGCGGTTTCTGCGTGCTTTCCGATGTGGCGGAGATTCAGTACAAGTGCACCGGAATTTACAACAACAAAGGCGAATCCGGCATTCGTTGGGATGATCCGGAAATCGGCATCAATTGGCCCATTCAAGACGTGTCGCTCTCGGATAAAGACCGGAATGCGCAAACGCTGGCGCAGTGGCTTTCGCGACCGGAATCCGCGAATTTCACTTACTGATTGATGGGTGTAGTGCGAGGAGGAAGCGTGAGGATCTTAATTGCTGGCGGTGCGGGGTACGTAGGCTCTAGCCTGATCCCCAGGTTGCTCGACCGAGGCTACAAAGTTGACGTAGTGGATCTATTCTGGTTCGGCAATCATTTGCCCAGACAGACAGGCATCTTGAATAAGGACATCTTCCAACTGAACGAAGAAGACCTCGAGCCGTACGATCAAGTGGTGTTTCTGGCGGGGCTTTCCAACGATCCCATGGCCGAGTATTCACCTAGCAAGAATTTCGTTTTCAACGCTGCTGCCCCATCGTACTTGGCTTATACGGCCAAAAAGGCCAACGTGAAACGGTATATTTACGCCAGTTCCTGCTCTGTGTACGGCTATACGGAAAACGAGCTATACGACGAGACCCGGCCGGTAAGTTCCAGCTATCCTTATGGTATTTCCAAACTGCAGGGTGAACAAGCTGCCCTGCAACTCAGTGATGAGAACTTCTCTGTTATCGCGCTGCGCAAAGGAACTATCTCCGGCTATAGTCCGCGCATGCGATTTGATCTCATTATCAATACTATGTTCAAAAATGCCATGAAGGAGCGTGCCGTCACGATTAACAACCCTTCGATCTGGAGGCCGATATTGAGTATGCAGGATGCCGTGACGGCATATATCCGGGCCATCGAAGCAAACTACAAAATATCCGGCGTTTTCAATGTCGCTTCGGGCAACTACACGGTTGGAGAAGTCGGCGATCTTGTTAAGTCTGCCATCGAGGAACGGCTGGGTATTCCCATCCGTTTGATCATCAAACACATCCAGGATTTCCGAAATTACAAGGTCAGCATTGAGAAAGCAAAAAATGTCCTGAGCTTCCACCCCACCGACGATTTGAAGTCCATCGTGAACAATTTGATCGAGAACATGGAAAAGTGTCAGGACTGGGACAATCCCATGTACTCGAACATCGCCGCATTCAAAGCGATCGAAAGCGGCGTTGAAATCCAAGCACTGGCGAAGGTGTCCTGACGATGAGAATTGCTGTCATTGGCGCGAATGGACAGCTCGGCAGCGATCTCGTTGCCGCTTTCTCAGCGAGCGGCGACGAGGTTCGCGCGCTGACGCACTCGGAAATCGAGATCGCCGATATCAATTCGGTCTCGCGTGTACTCGCGGAAGATCGGCCGGAAGTAATCGTAAACACCGCCGCTATGCATCACGTCGAAAATTGCGAGCGTGAACCGGAAAGGGCATTTGCCGCCAACGCACTGGGGCCAAGGAACCTGGCGATTTTCGCTCGCGAACTAGGCGCCGTCTTGATGCACATCAGCACGGATTATGTGTTCGACGGAGGTAAGGACAGTCCGTACGTTGAGGGTGACAATCCGAGGCCCCTGAACACCTATGGCATTACCAAGCTGGCGGGTGAGCACTTCGTCCGTTGCACCACGGATAAGCATTTCGTAATTCGCACCTCCGGCCTTTACGGGAAGTCCCCATGCCGGGCTAAGGGCGGGCTGAACTTCATTGAGCTCATGCTGAAATTAGCCAAAGAGCGCGGAGAAGTGCGTGTCGTCGACGACGAAATGGTTACGCCGACATCGACGGCGGAACTGGCACAGCAGGTAATTCAGCTGAGCCGTTCGAATTGCTACGGCCTTTACCATGCCACCGCGGAAGGCAGTTGTTCCTGGTACGAATTCGCCCAGGAAATTTTTGTGTTAACGGAAACGCCCGTCCGCCTGAAGGCAGCGGCCCCTGGCGAATTCCCGGCCAAGGTGCCAAGGCCGAAGTACTCCGTACTTGAAAATCGAGCTTTGAAAGCCCAGGGCCTTAACGTGTTCAAGCCATGGCAGAACGCGCTCCGCGAATACCTCGCACCACGAATCAAATCGTCATCGCTGCACGCCTGCATTTAGCCTGGCTTCCGGCGCCGTCCCCGATTCGGAAGCAACCGCCGCAATTTAGGATCGCAAATGGCAAATAATCAAAACGTCTCGTTCTTAGATCTGGCCGGCCTGCATCAAGAGCTCGAGCAGGAACTGGTGCCGATCTTTCAAAAGGCGCTCAGAACAGCGGGATTCATCGGCGGACCAATGGTCGAGGAATTCGAGAGCGACTTCGCACGATTCTGCGGCGTCTCACATTGCGCTGGAGTCGCCAGCGGCACGGACGCAGTGCGCTTTGCTTTGATGGCCGCCGGCGTCCAGCCCGGAGACATCGTTCTGACGAGTCCCTTGACATTCATCGCTACAACCGAAGCTATTTCGCAATCAGGGGCGCTTGCCGACTTTGTCGATATCGATCCGCGGACTTATACACTCGATCCGGAGGGACTCCGGGAATATCTTGAGACGAAGTGCGACTTCGATCGAAGCATAGGACAATGCATTCACAAAACGAAGCGCAAACGAATATCAGCCGTCATTCCGATTCACTTGTATGGTCAGACGGCGGACATGGATCCGATCCTCGAACTCGCGGCGAAATATAACCTGACCGTGATAGAAGACGCGTGCCAGGCACACGGAGCTGAGTATTTTTCGAAGAAGGAAAACCGTTGGCGAAAGGCCGGCTCAATGGGTCAGGCGGCCGCTTTCAGTTTCTACCCCGGGAAAAATCTTGGCGCTTGCGGCGAAGCCGGAGCAGTCACTACAAACGACCCGACGGTCGCCCAGAAAGTACGAATGATGCGCGACCACGGCCAGGCGCGAAAGTACTACCACGATATGGAGGGGTACAACGGGAGGCTCGATGCCATTCAGGCTGGGTTCTTGCGGGCCAAGCTTCGGCACTTAGCCAGCTGGAATGAAAAGCGCCGTGAAGTTGCGGCCCGTTACAACGCGCGGCTAAATCATGGCTCGACGAGGCTGGTATTGCCTTATAAGCCGGCATGGTCTCGTGCTGTATATCACCTTTATGTCGTCCGCACACAGGAACGAAACGAACTCCAGGAACACTTGACCAAGGCCGGCATCGGTACCGGAATTCATTATCCGGTCCCCGTACATCTTCAGAAGCCCTATCGGTTGATGGGATTCAAAGAAGGAGATTATCCAGTGGCGGAAAACGCCGCCGCACAGATACTTTCTTTACCCATGTATCCGGGATTGAGTCTGGCTCAGCAAGAGCGCGTAATTGCGGAAATCACCCGCTTCGAACAGAGCGAAGATAAAGCGCTGTCTCTACAGCCGTCGGCGCGGGTCTGAAGCGCAACCAATAGCAAATTTCTAGCCGCGTTCCAACTAAATGAATGCCTCAGTAAAGCAGTCACACGCGAAAGGCAGTAAACCCACAGCGGTTTGCATTGTCGTGGAAAACTTACCGGTGCCCGTCGATAGGCGGGTTTGGTCTGAGGCTTGCGCCCTTCGCGATGCCGGTTACCTGGTTTCGGTGATCTGTCCCAAGGGCAAGAAATCGTGCCAGGCTGCCTATGAGATTCTGGACGATATCCACGTCTATCGTCACCGAACATGGGATGCGTCAAGTGTACTTGGCTATCTTTTCGAATATACGGTCGCGTTTCTTGCCGAATTCTATCTGGTCTTCAAAGTATTCGCTCGCACCAGATTCCGCGTTCTCCAAGGATGCAATCCCCCGGACAATATCTTTTTGATCGCGTTACTTTTGAAGCCGTTCGGGGTTCGATTTATCTTCGACCATCATGATCTCGCGCCTGAGCTTCTTGAAGCTAAATTCGGGACAACGCATGGGCTGCTCCAGAGGTTTAGCCGATTCGCCGAAAAACTTTCATTCAAGGTGGCCAAGGTATCCATCGCCACCAATGAATCGTTTAAGGAGATTGCCGTAACGAGGGGAGGAAAAAGTCCCAAGGAAGTTTTTGTGGTGCGAAACTGCCCCGACCTGAAGACATTCCTTCGTCAGCCCATCCGGCCTGAGGTCAAGCCAGAAAGGCCGCTTCTCGTTGTATACGTAGGCTTCATGGGACAGCAGGACGGCTTAGACCTCTTGCTCGAATCCATTGAGCACATCGTAAAGCATGAGAAGAGGCAAGACACAAATTTCGTATTAATCGGGGGCGGCACGATGCTCCCTGCTTTGCGGGCGACGGTAGCCGCGAAAGGGCTAGACCAGTTCGTAACTTTTACAGGACAGATTCCGCACCAGGATGTACTTTCGTATCTATCCAATGCGGATTTGGGCGTTTCCCCAGACCCCAAGACGCCTATGAACGATAACTCGACAATGATCAAAATCTTTGAGTACATGGCTTTGGACTTGCCAGTAGTGCTTTTCGACTTAAAAGAAGGACGCCGGACAGCAGGACCCGCAGCTCTTTATGCCAGACCCAACGATCCCATCGATTTTGCCAATCAAGTCACCAAATTGCTGAATGACGGTGAGCTGCGCGATCAACTGGGGGCTTTCGGCCGCAAGCGCATCGAAGAGGACCTTAACTGGGATTCAGAGAAGGCCACTCTGCTTCACGCTTATAGCGCGGCCTTGGAACGAAATCAGGTTCAGAACGGGGATCTGAAGCGATCTGCCTCAGCGGAACGGGTGCTGTAATTGGTCTGCAATATACTCACCTTACTAAGTGATTCTGATTTCTCATTTTCTTGTTTAACGGCGCTGTCCGTAACCCGGGAATGCGTGGGGGCGTAAGGGTGCTTCGAATCGATGCGCAAAGGGCCATTGCCTTTCTGCGCGGTACTTTGGTCATTTTCTTTCTCATGCTGATTTCAGCATCGTATGGCCATTCCGCTGAAATGGTCTTCATTCGTTCCGCGCAAGGTTCGTCGGCGTTGCAGGAAGAATTGGAAACAGCAGCTAACTTCTATGGAGTGAACCTCAGGACGGTTACCGTCAGCCCGATTGGTGACCTTGCGTTATCCAAAGCCGCCAATCGAGAAACCACTTTTGGGGTAGTCATTGCGGCGGATGCCCTCTCTGGCGTTAGTAAAGAGGCGCTGCTACAAGCCCTGAATCGCTTGGGTAACGCCGCGCCCCTATTGATCATGGGAGTGACACCTGAGACCAATCCGGCTCTCTTGCAGTCTTTGTCCGGCGGCGCAGTTTCCGGCTGCACGCGTTTAGACTCTGCGTCGCGACTGCAGTACGTATTCGGAAACGTTCAAGGAGTGACAGCGCAGCTAACGGGCCTCGAAATTCCGCTCCAGAGTAAAGAAGTGTACCACCTCTTGATCCCGAATAATCGCGCGCCTCAGCGCATCATCGACGTGCGGAGCAGCCAATCGGATTATCCAGTGTTCATCGAGACGGCGGTTCAGCAACGGAACATTTTCGTCGCTTGTAGCGCCTCTGCGGAACTCAGTTCGCCGGACGGGGAGGGACGGGTCAATACATTCCTCCGAGACGCTCCTGCGATGATGTTCGTGCGCTATTCCGCCGGTGAAAGCGGTTGGCATGTCCTCCATCACTACGCGAATTTCACGATTGACGATCCATGGTTGCGGCAGCCCTATGGGTACGTCGACTATACAGGCCTATTGGAGCAGATGGAGAGGCACCAATTCCATACGACGATAGCTTTCATTCCGTGGAACTACGATCGCAGCGATCCGCAGGTCGTCTCGCTTTTTCGAAAGCATCCGGATCGGTTTTCAATCGCCATTCACGGAGATAACCACGACCACAAGGAGTTCACCGACTATCGAAGCAAGCCTTTGCTCGTGCAAATTGCCGATATCAAGGAATCCTTGGCCAGGATGGAAAAGTTCCGGGCGCTCACGGGAATCGACTACGAACGGGTTATGATTTTTCCTCACAGCATTCCGCCTGAAAAAACCCTTGAGCAACTTAAAACTTACAATTATCTAGCCACGATCAACTCGAATAACGTTCCTCAGGGTGATACCGTGCCGTCGTCGCCCTCATTTGTTCTGCGGCCGGTTACGCTCTTATTCGGCGGTTTTCCAAGTATCGCCCGTTATTCCATAGCCGCTCCGGTAACACAAACATTTGTAGCCGTAAACAAATACCTCGATGATCCCCTGTTCTTTTACGGCCATTCTGACGATTTTGCGAAGAGCATCGGTGCTTTCGATGGAGTGGCGGACGAGATCAATAAACTCGAACCGGACACTCAATGGCGAAGCGTGGGAGACATCGTTAGGCATCTCTATCTCGTAAAGCTGCGAGAAGATTCGAACTACGACGTCCTCGCGTTTTCAAATAACGTCTGCCTGGACAATGTCGTTGCACGGAATGCGACGTTTTATGTCCGAAAGCAAGAAGCTAGTACGTTAGCCATAAAATCGGTTACGGTCGACGGCAAGCCCTATCCGTATAGACTTGAAGACGGCTATTTTAATGCTAGCGTACCGGTTGCCTCGGGTGGTAGTCGCTGCCTGGCGATCGAGTACGAGAACGATCTGCAGTTGGGGTCGATCGTTACCTCGAAGAATTCTTTCATCCCGTATCTTCTTCGGGAGGCCTCGGATTTCCGGGATATATATTTGGCAAAGTCCGCCACAGGTATGGCCTTTATCCGTTTTTACTACGACCACGAACTGACCCCTAAACAACTACTTGGGAGTGCCCTCATTTTAATCGCGATTTGCATGTATGCAGCGTATCGACTGCGGGCATTCGCCAAGGCAAAGCGTCAAAGCCGCGTATCTGCCTAACATTAGATTCTTCCAAATGAGAGACTACCGATACGTAATCATCACGCCCGTTCGTGATGAGGAAAGGTTCATCGAGTCCACCATTGAATCGGTGTGCCGGCAGAGTGCGCGACCTGCCGAATGGGTCATCGTCGACGACGGCTCGACGGATCGCACCGGCGACATCATCGACCGATACGCAGCTCAAAATTCCTGGATCACCGTCGTTCACCGCCCGAACCGAGGTTTCCGAAAGGCTGGCGGCGGCGTTATGGAGGCGTTCTATGACGGTTACAAAGCCGCCCAGTGCAAGGACTGGGATTTTATCGTTAAGCTCGATGGAGACTTGAGTTTTGCTCCCGAATATTTCGAAAAATGCTTCGGATATTTCCAGCGAGATCCCGAGCTCGGTGATTGGCGGCGGGGAAATTCATCACGACATCGCCGGCGCGATTAAGCTCGAAGTAAATCCAAGATTCCATGTCCGGGGCGCGACGAAGATTTATAGGAGGGCGTGCTGGGAAGCCATTGGAGGACTTTGGCCGGCCCCGGGATGGGACACGATCGATGAAGTCAAAGCCAATATGTTGGGCTGGAAAACTTATGCTTTTACCGACTTGCGTCTCCTCCATCATCGCTTCACGGGATCCGAAGAGGGATTGGTTCGCGACCGAGTGAAGCATGGCGTCGCTTGCTATGTTTCCGGCTACCACCCCATCTATGTCCTCGCCAGTTCTCTGAGTAGAATTGCTCAGAAACCGTACGTGGTCGGCTCGGCTGCGCTGTTATACGGGTACTTAAAGGCTCATTTTTCCCGTCCTCCACGCGTGGAAGATCGCTCTTACGTCGCTTACATTCGTGGCCAACAATTAAGACGTCTTTGCGGAATGCAAACAATCTGGAGATAATTTCCGTCGAGGTATAGAACTCAAATATGTGCGGCATTTGCGGAAAACTGATCTTTCGTGGTGAGCAAGCTGTCTCGCCCGCGCTCGTGAAGGCGATGGCGGACACGATCTATCACCGCGGTCCTGACGACGAGGGGTACTACATATCCGGTCCAATTGGTCTCGGCTTCCGTCGGCTCGCCATCATCGATCTCCAAAGCGGTCACCAACCTCTTTCCAACGAGGACGGCACGATCTGGATTGTTTTTAACGGAGAAATCTACAACTACCAGGAGCTGCGCGCGTTTCTGTTGAGCAAAGGGCACGTATTCAAGACGAAGACAGATACGGAAGTGATCGTCCACCTGTACGAAGAGTTCGGTCCCGAATGCTTACAAAAGCTGCGCGGAATGTTTGCGTTCGCCATTTGGGATGAGAATGCCAAGAGTCTCTTCCTGGCGCGCGACCGGGTCGGAATTAAGCCGCTCTATTACTCGCTTACGGAAACGTCTTTGGTCTTCGGTTCGGAAATCAAGGCGATCTTTGCGGATCCATCGATTGTCCCGGAAATTGCCCCCGAACTCATCGACCGATTCCTCACCTTCATGTATGTGCCGGGCGAGGAGACATTGCTCAAAGGCATTCAGAAGCTCGCCCCAGGGCACTATCTGTTGATCAAGGACAGCAAGCCGGTCGTGCGGCAGTACTGGGATCTTGCGTTCGCAGAGCCTCGTCAGAGCATGAGTCTTGCGCAAGCAGAAAGCGATTTGCTCGATCTCCTCACTGAAACTGTCCGCTTGCACATGATCGCCGATGTGCCCGTCGGCGTCCTTCTAAGCGGGGGAGTGGATTCCACAGGCGTACTTAGCTTGGCAGTGAATGAGACACAGAAGAAGATCAGCAGTTTCACTGTCGGTTTTGACGGCCAGGACGTTGCTGACGAGCGGCCCTATGCCCGATTGGCCGCGCAAACATTCGGAACCCAGCACTATGACATGACGATCTCGGCCGGGGACTTTGCGGCATTTTTGCCGCAATACGTATGGCACATGGAAGAGCCGGTTTGTGAGCCGCCCGCCATCGCCATGTATTACGTCTCGAAATTAGCGAGAAAGCATGTGACGGTGCTTCTATCGGGGGAAGGCGGAGATGAAGCGTTTGCAGGCTACAGCAACTATCGCAATTTCGTTTGGCTCGAGCGATTCAAGCGCGGAATTTCGCCGCTAAATGGCGTCGTTGCGCGCGGGCTCTCTTTTGCAAACGCCGTACTGCAAAACGATCGCGTCGCCAAGTACGGGCCTTTAATGAATGTGCCTTTCCCCGAGTATTATTACAGCCGCACTTCGGCGCCGTCCCGCTACACCGGAAACGGATTGGGAAAGATCTACTCGCCCGATTTCATTTCAAGAATTGACCGCGAGCATAGCCTCGAACCTCTGCGCCGGCTGCAAGGCAACGTCCATGGACAAAACATCCTGGATGCCATGCTTTATATCGATACGAAAACATGGCTGCCTGACGATCTACTAATCAAAGCGGACAAGATCTCCATGGCCAACTCGATTGAGCTCCGCGTGCCGCTCTTGGACCACCAAGTACTGGAATTCGCGGCTTCGCTGCCGCCAAGATTCAAGCTGAACGGATTCACTCTAAAATATATTCTCAAGAAAGCTCTGTCCCGAAAAATTCCCAAAGAGATCCGCGACCGGAAGAAAACGGGGTTTCCGGTCCCCTATGCGTCATGGCTCCGAAACGACCTCAAGGATCTCGTATGGGAAGTCTTGACCGACCCCAAGACAATCGGCCGCGGCTATTTCCGTAAGGATGCCGTTGAGGGCCTGCTCCGGGCTAATTCGGACGGTTACGATCACTCCAAAGAAATATTCTCCTTACTGAGCCTGGAGCTTTGGCAACGGACATTTGTGGACCGTGAAAACGTCGTTCTCACGTAAATTGAGATTCGCAGCGAAGGACTTGGCTGCGGAAGCTTTTTGGCGCGTGCCGGCCCGTTTTGGTGTCGCTCGCATTTTGGGCCCCTCGTATTCCCTTCGTTGCGTCGTCTTTCACAATATTTCTTCGGCAGACTCGCCTTTTACAAAAGGAATAAATGTGAGCACTGCGCCAGAGGAGTTCGAGGCGGCGCTTCGATTTTTGACTGCGCACTACACTCCGGTTCGCCTCGATCAAGTCTTGGCGGATGCAGAGGGCCGAAAGCTTCCGCCGCGAGCGGTGCTCGTAACGTTTGACGATGCGTACGCGTCTGTCGCAGAAGTGGCTGCGCCCTTATGCCGAAAGTTTGGCGTGCCGGCACTGTTCTTTGTGAATGCGGCATTCCTCGATAACCAACGACTCGCTCCCGATAATCTCGTCTGCTTTGTGGCCAGCGCGCTCGGATTGAAAACGATAAACGCTGCGGCCCGGTCGGTGCGTGGTATAAAACATCGCGAGTTACAATCTCTGGCTGAGGTCTTTGGTGTTTTTTTTCCGTCCCTTACGTTGGGGGAAAGGGACGCATTTCTGGCAGCCCTGAGACAAATGGCAGGGATTAACGAACCGCGTCTCGCCGAAGAGGCCGGCTTATACTTGTCGAGCAGCCAGCTTCGCGCCCTTGCATCCTTTGATTTCGAGATTGGAAATCACACTTACACTCATGTGCACTGCAGAACCCTTTCACCCCCGGATTTTTCGCAAGAAATTGAGGCGAACAAGGCCCAGCTTGAGGCTGTTTCAGGAACGACTGTACGGTCTTTCAGCCTGCCCTACGGTTCCTCGAAAGACCTTACGAGCGAGATAAAAGCTTGTTTGGAGCAATCCGGGCACGAAGCAGTTTTTCTGAGTGAGAGCGTAGCCAATTGTCAGCGCGCTGAGCGGTTTCATTTGGATAGGGTCAACGCCCGCACTGCTAACGAAGGCGCGTTATTTTTCGATATTGAAGTGTTGCCGCGGCTGCGCGTCATGAGAAACCACCTCTTCGGGACGCCTTCGTCCGTATCTGCCCACGCATTGCGGGCTTCCTAGGTAAGAGGTCGACACCCCCAAGTGGGGAAGGAATTCATGCTGGATCCAATATGGAAAGTCGAAGTGGACGGCTCGACGCCTGCGGAATGGGCGCAGATGCTGGACCTGTTCAACGATGCGAGTATCTATCAGACTTGGTCTTACGGCCGGGTCCGCTGGGGCGAAGAAAATCTTAGCCACATCGTCCTGAAGCGTGATGACGAGCCGCTTGCAATCGCGCAGCTCAGAATCGTTCGCCCGACCAGATTGAAATTCGGCATCGCATACTTGCGATGGGGGCCTTTGTGCGAGAGGCGTGATCGATCACTGATCCCAGAAGTTGCCACGGCTATGGCGGAAGCTCTCGAAGAGGAATACGTCCGCAAGCGGAAGCTGTTCCTGTGGATTCTTCCGAACGCCTTCAGCGACTCGCCGCGCGCCGCAGATCATTCGTTCCGGGCTCTCCAAGTTTACGCCGGAGCCGCTGGTCGCCGAAAATACGTATCGGACATTTGTGGTGGGTCTAGCTCCATCGATTCCAGAATTGCGGAAGAGCCTCGACCCGAAGTGGCGGAATAAGCTCTCAGGCGCGGAGAGGAACAACTTGGGAGTAATCGCCGGAAGCGGAAAAGCAGAATATCAGATCTTCTCCCAAATCTATAGCAATATGCGTCAGCGCAAAGAATTCGATACGACTGTGGATGTGGAAGAGTTTGGAAGAATTCAGGAAGACCTGCCCGAGCGTCATCGCATGTACGTTCTGATTGCCAAAAATGCCGGCGTCCCTGTGGCCGGCGCTTGTTGCCTCAGCGATCGGTGACTCCGCCATATACTTGCTCGGCGCCACCAGCGACGCGGGATTGCATTCCAAGGGTGCTTACCTTTTGCACTGGCACCTGATCGATTGGCTAAAGGCAAAGGGCACGAGGTGGTATGACCTCGGAGGCATCGACCCCGAAAGAAACCCCGGGGTTTATCAGTTCAAGAAAGGGTTTTCCGGCGCGGACGTCTGCCAAATAGAGCCTTTGGTAATGTACGAAAGCGCTGTGTCGTTTGCCATGGTCAAGGCCGGATTGGCCGTACGGCAAGCTCTCCAAGGCTCATCAGGTCCTTCGCGACTGGCTCGCGCCATCAGGCAGTTCGCAACCAGAAATTGAGCTGAATCCATGCAAGCTTCGTCAAAATCGGTGGATATCTCGGTAGTGATCGTCGGCTGGAATGCCAAGCGCTATTTAGAGCTGTGCCTGGAAAGCTTGGCCACCGCGCCGCCGCACCGCACTATGGAAGTTCTTGTCGTCGACAATGCCTCGAGCGACGGCACCGCCGAGATGATCGAAAGTAAGTTTCCTTGGGTCCAGCTGATCAAGAGCCCGGAAAATCTCGGGTTCTCCCGAGGGAATAACGTGGCCATCCGGCAATGCCAGGGGCGGTACATCGCCCTGGTGAATCCCGACGTGATCGTTTTGCCGGGCTGTCTCGACACTCTGGCGGAGTTCTTGGATCAGAATCCGAAGGTAGGAGACGTGGGCCCGCGAGTTTTGAATCCCGACATGACGTTACAGAGCTCCTGCCGGCGATTCCCGACTCTGTGGAACAACTTTTGCTCGGCAACGGGCCTGTCAACACAAGTTCAGAAGTTCCCGGATATTCGCCGGTGAGCACATGTTGTATTTTCGCCACGATCGCACGATTCCTGTGGACGTCATGGTCGGTTGCTTCTCCATGATTCGTCGTGAGACATTTGACGCCGTGGGACTGTTGGACGAAAACCTATTTATGTACGGGGACGATGTGGACTGGTGCCGGAGGTGTTGGAAAGCGGGCTGGGAAGTAGTTTTCTATCCTGGTGCGCAGGCGATTCACGACCGCGGCAAAATCACAGCGCCGTACCCTGTTCGTTTCGCGCTTGCGCAGCAGCGTTCGGTTCTTTATTACTGGTCGAAACATCATGGCTTTTGGGGTGTATTGGGAATCCGGAGCATCATGTTGTTTCATCACTTTTTACGCTACACCATTGCGAGTGCATTAAATTTGGCGCGGGACCAAAAGGGCGCGACCGTGGCAACGTCAAAAAACAAGTGAGCGGTGCGTGCCTGCGGGCACTGATTTCTGAGGGCGCTCGGACTAGTCCTGGGACGGCCTGAAAACATGATCCCGATGAGTACTCCGATTCCATATCGCGCCTCACGACTTATTACGCGCGCCACGGCCTCGGAACGACGATCCGCCGGGCTCGGCTTGCCCTGAACCGGGCGCTTTTTGCGAATCGCATGGTCGTTTTTTACTGTGACCTGTCAACGCAAACCTTGCCTGCGGTCGATATTCCTGCGTCTTTCAAAATCGAGTGTCTGCGGAGTGCGGCGGAGCTGAATCAGCAGCATTTGGAAACAGTGATCAGCCTCTGGAATCCCAAGCTGGCTCGCCGAAACATGAACGATCGTTTTCAAAAGGCGCCTCGCTTTGGCTCATCAAGATCCGCGAGACCAATTCGCCGGCTACGGATGGACTTTGCAGGGGTATACAATCGAGCCGTACTACTTCCCCATAGGACGCAGATGACGCCCACCTTTTCGATTTTCACGTACTCCCAGAGTATCGCGGTCGGGGATCAATCTTGCTTTTAGTCGGGTACATTGTTAGCACCTTGGGCAGCGAATGCGGAGGTCGTGCGTTCAGTCGAAGCAGCCGAATGGAACGAGGCGCAGTTGTGCTCGCTATCGAAAAACCCCATTTCGTCGACTGGGCTTGGCCAGGTCGTTTACCCTCTTTGGTCATAAGTTCACAAGCTGGACCGAGGATGAGAACAAAGCAGGTGCCGCAAGCAAGGAAAGGCCGGGAAAGGGCTCCAGCGACAGCGAGATCCCATGAGCGGTGAGCTCGTTGAAAGCCCCATGCGGCCGATGACGTGAGGCTCCATCACTTTGGCTTTGTCGTATCGTCGATAGAAAAAAGTGCGGAGTCTTTTGCGCGGTCTCTCGCTGCGACCTGGGATCAGAACATTATTCTAGATCCGATCCAGAAGGTCGGGTGGCATTTTTTCGAGCGGTCCAACAGCGGCGGATCCCCTCATTGAATTGGTCGAACCGGGCGAGCCAGAGTCGCCTGTGTCGCGCTTCTTAGAACGCGGAGGAGGGCTCCACCATTTGTGCTATGAGGTACGGAAACCTGGAGTCACACCTTATGTTTTGTAAGTCCGCAGGTAATATCATCATTCGGCCGCCAGTTCCGGCCGTCGCTTTCGGAGGGCGGCGAATTGCTTGGGCCGTCACAAAGAATAGGTTGCTGATGGAATTTCTTGAACGCTAGTGGTTTGGGTCGTGTGGAGCGACACGAGTTCACCCTGTACGAAAACTGATCTGAGGACCAGTAGAGGCTAAGGCGACCGTAGGCTAGTTTTGATGAGCGATTTATCCTTGGGGGAATTCATGACGGCTCGACTTCTTCGCACCGCAATTATCATTGGTTTTGTTTTGACTCCAGTAGTGCCTTTGCCCAGCACACATATTACATTTCCAAGAGTCTCGGCTCGGATTCGAACTCTGCGACGCAGGCGCAGTCCAAATCAAGTCCATGGGCGCACCTGCCGGGCATGCCAAGCTGCACGAGCAATTGCAATTCCTACAGTATTGTAGCCGGTGACAAGTTCGTTCTTGTATGGCGGAGACACTTGGGTCGCTTCAGATTTGTCCTTAGAATTCTCCGGAAGCGGAAATGGCGCGAATTGCGTTCTTCCTTACGGTTCAGGAGCAACGAGTTCCTGTATTTATATTGGCGTGGATCAGACTTGGTTCAATTCCTCGGTATGCGGGTCGTCGTGGTGTCGGCCCATCTTTGATTGCCAGGCCACGCAATGCGGGAATCCGGGGCAGATTGACATAAATGGCGGATCGTATGTAGTGGTGGACGACATCGAATTGAAAGGTATTCGATTTATCACTAGTACCAACAAAGGCATCCAGACTACCGGAGATCACACGGAAGTGAAGAACTGCTACTTTCACGGGTGGTCGCATTCTGCTGGCTTCAGCGGTTCTAACGATGACGGTCGAGGCTTCGCGTTAGGTGCTAATTCAAGCGGGGGCGGGTCGGCTGGAGTCGGCGTAGTCATTTCACGACAACGTCGTTGACGGGCAGGATACTTCCCAGGACATGATGGGTGGAGCCGACGACTCGGAGACGGTCTATAACAACGTGTTTCGCTATGTCTACAACTGCGTACGGGGAGGCCACACCTACGTCTACAACAACTTGTGCGAGTTCATCGTCATTGAAGGCTGGCCTAATGCGGACCACGCGAACGGCATTTCCATTTTTGGCCCCTGGAGCGGTACAAGCGTATGGGCCTATAACAACGTAGTGCGCAACACCACGTCGTCAGCCGTCGGCAGCGAAACGTTCTGGGTTATGAGCAATGGAGGTTGTTCGGGCTGCACTAGCTTCATCTTCAACAATGTTCTTTATAACAACGGACGCGGAATCGACACTGGAGATCACCCGACCGTGGGCAGCGACGGAAATTTTTATATGTGGAACAACACTGTAGAAGGTGGAGGAAATCACTGCTACGGGAACGGAGAGACTGGTAACAGCCGACCAGTTTATGCCGGAAACAATCACTGCATTAACGTAGGGAGTGTGTGCGACCCGAACGGAACTGTTTGCAACGCCCTCGGTAGCAGTGTTGATCTCAGTCAAACCACAGCGCAGGCCGACGTGAACACGTCACCGCATTTCGATCAGTACACGGCATCGGAAACTTACGCTTACTCTCCTGTGGCAGCCACAAATTCTACGGCCGGTGCGGGCACAAATTTTACCTCGTTTAGTTTGCCATCATCTGGTGGTGCAATCGTTTGCTCTGGGAAACTGCAGCAAGTTGCTCGGACACGACGTATCCCGAATACGATTCAGTGCATCACGTGCTCGTCATGCGGGGTGTTGTACCGCGTCCTTCAAGCGGAGCATGGGATATCGGGACCTATGAATTCGCGAATTTGCAAAGCCAAGCTCCGCAACCTCCAACGAATTTGCAGGCCTCCACACAGTAAAGTATACTTCTGGTTATTCTTAAACGGGTCTGCGTCAAATCGGTCGTGCGCTCGTGCACGACCGATTTTGTATGCAATTATGCAACTCACAAAGGCAGTGCAAGTGCAGGACCTAACCAGTGCAACCTGAAAATCTAGTATTTGGAGGAGGCGCGGCCGAGACGATTCTGCATCCGCTCGCGGCAGTGGTTATGCTGATCAGCGTCGTGTTGATATTGATGCTTCCACGGAACAAGGTGATCGTGCCGTTTCTTTTGTCCTTTTTCATAATCCCGCTGGGACAGGTGATTGTGTTCGGCGGGCTGCACTTTCCGGTGCTGCGGATCCTGATTTTAGCGGGGTTGGCCCGCGTGATCGCGCACCGGGGGTTGTCGTCGGAAGGCACGTTCCCAGGAGGATTTAACGCCGTCGACACGGTCGTGGTGCTCTGGACGGTGTCGGCCCTGGTTGTCATTTCTCTTCAATGGATGGAGCTGCAGCCATTCATCAAGTTCGTGGGGGACTTCCTCGACGCCTTTGGTGGCTACGTGGTTGCCAGATTTCTGATTCCAGACTTGGAAGCCCTTCGCCGCGCGGTTAAGGTTCTGGCCCTGGTTTGCATGATCCAGGGTGTTTGTATGCTGAGCGAACAGTTCATCCATCACAACGTGTTCGACTTTCTCGGTGCCAATTCACCCACGATAAGAGAGGGTCATCTTCGTTCGGAGGGAGCACTGGGCACGCTTTACGGAGGCGCGTTTGGCGGCGTGTTGATCCCTCTGTTTCTCTGGCTTTGGACAGAAAAAAAATCCCGGCTGGCAGCTTGCACGGGCCTTATTGGGGCGACTCTCATGGTGTTCGCGTCCTACGCGAGTACCTCATGGCTCGCGTATGGCGCGGGCTTGCTGGGTCTTGCTTTCTGGCCGCTGCGCAACCAAATGCGGCTCGTGCGCTGGGGAATCGTCGCCATGTTGATAGGCTTACATCTTGTCATGCATGGACCCGTTTGGTCCCTCATTGAACACATTGACGTCACCGGTGGTTCATCCAGCTATCATCGATACATGCTCGTCGACAACTGTATCCGGCATTTTAGCGACTGGTGGCTGCTCGGATATAAGAATTATGGCTCCTGGGGATTTGATATGTGGGATCTTTGCAATCAGTTTGTTGTCGCTGCCTTAACCGGCGGGCCTTATAACCCTGGTCCTTTTTATTATGATTTACAGTCGGAGTTTTGGGGCAATTGGAAAGGCCAGAAGGCAGGTGAACAACAACGGCAATCAGGAATGGCTCCTTTGGTGCCTGGGAGCCGTACTGTTCGCCAATGCCGTCGCTTCCTTTGGCATCAACTACATGGTTCAGCTACAGACGGCGCTGTTCGTCTTCCTGGCTTGTGTTTCCGTAGCAACCTTTGCGGCTAAGCAGGTGGAAGTCCGAGAAGTTGCTTCAACCAGCGATTGTTCACTCGCTTCCGCCGGACAAACGGCAGTGAATTATCTTCCGCTCAGAGAAGCAAGGTAAGAAGTATCTGGTTCGTCCGCCTCCCGCCGAGAATCCGAATGGCAACAAGTTCAGCTGATGTCACTGCTCCTGCCCTCGAGGCGCGGTCCGGCAAATACATACCGGCCCTCGACGGACTGCGGGGATTGGCGATTCTCGCAGTTTTTTTCCATCATTATGGGGCCGGAGGAATCGACAGCTCTGCGGCCGCAGTCAGGTGGATTGCAACGGTATGCGGTCTTGGCTGGAGTGGAGTTGATTTGTTCTTTGTGCTGTCGGGTTTTTTGATTACCGGGATTTTGTACGATACACGAAACGATCCTGCCTACTACCGGAAGTTCTACGCTCGGAGAACGCTGCGAATTTTCCCCATCTACTATCTTTTCGCGGCAATCGCTTTGCTCATTGTGCCTTTGAGTGCTTGGCATAAAGGCGACATATTCTTCTTGGTGTACCTAGGTTATCCGGCCGCGCTGACATGGCCTGCGCTCGTCAGTGTGCTAATTCGAATAACCCACCTCTGGTCGCTATCAGTCGAAGAACAGTTTTACATGCTATGGCCTTGGCTCATTTGTAGACTTCGAACCCCCTCGCGTATTCTTATCCTTCGCGCGGCGGCAATTGTTGCATCGTTGGTTCTTCGGATTGCCTTTCCCGGCCGGGCTTATGCTCCTCTTCCGTGCTGAATGGACGGCCTGGCACTAGGCGCCGCGCTGGCCATCCTCTTTCGAAGCGGGTTGGGGCGGTATTGTCAGAAGCTTGCGCTCCCTGTTTTCGCTGTGTCTGCTGCTGGAGTGATTTTGATCTGCTCCCTTCGGCACACAACAGCGCACGACGACCAGCTGGTTTACACGCTGGGATTCAGCGTGATCGCTGTAGCCTACGGAGCGCTGTTGATTCTGGGTTTAGGACCGTTAGCCAAGCTCTTTTCAGCACGGATACTTCGCATGTTTGGAAAATATAGCTACGGCATGTACCTTTATCACTTTCCCTTGACTGCCGTATCTGAACACGTCAAGCCTCTTTTCTTCCGATATCCATTGGGGTCGCTAACTTACGTTGCGACCTGTTTGGCAGCCAATTTGGCCATTGCTGCCTTGAGTTTCCATGTGTTCGAACAGCCAATTCTTAGTTTAAAGAAGCGTTTCGAATACGATGGAGAGGCTCGCGCACGTGCTCAAGTAAGCCGTACGCCTAGTTTCGAGCCCGGACGAGCGCTCGTTGAAAGTGTTGCGGAGGGAAGCGGTGAGTCTTAACAATAAAGCTGTGCGAGTGGTGTACAGCTTTCCCCTCCGGCTGGGTGCCGCCCGGATTTGCTACACGGCCTGGCAACAGGTGAATGGTTTGGCAGCAGCGGGTGCTGAGGTCCTGGTTTTCCCAGCCTCAATTTCGAGACCCATCCACCCTGGCGTAAGAGTTTCCCCAACATTGGCCAGAGGAAAGTTCCGCCTCCCATATAGCATCGTGGGCACTATGCGTGCTGTGGTGCTGCACGATTGGATTGTGGCGCGTCGAATCGAAAAGCTGGCAGGACAGATCGATGTTATTCACACGTGGCCTACCGGGGCGCTCGAAACGTTGAAGACAGCTTTGAGATTGGGAATTCCGACCGTGCTGGAAAGACCCAATGCGCACACCGGTTTCGCCATGGAGGTTGTACAGAAGGAGTGCGAGCGCTTAGGTGTAAGTCTCCCGCCCGACCACGAGCACGCGTACGATGCAAAGAAATTGCACCGAGAAGAAGAAGAGTATCGGTTGGCCACGCGCCTCCTGTGCCCGTCGGATTTTGTCCTGAAGACCTTTCTTGACCGGGGATTCGATAAGGAGCATCTTGCCCGTCACATGTATGGTTATAACGAGCAGGCCTATTACCCGAGCAGCGAACCGCGTGATTCCAATCGCGGGCTGACCATGTTGTTTGTCGGCGTCTGCGCCGTGCGCAAAGGCGTGCACTACGCGCTGGAGGCGTGGCTCCGGTCCCCAGCATCGAAAGATGGCACTTTCCTTATTGCCGGCGAATTTTTGCCGGCGTATCGCGAAAAACTTGCGCACATGCTCGCACACCCAAGCGTTCGAGTGCTGGGGCATCGCAGCGACGTTCCGGAATTGATGCGAAAAAGCGACGTTCTAGTTCTTCCTACTATCGAGGAAGGCAGCGCGCTCGTAACTTCGGAAGCAAGAGCCAGCGGGTGCGTCCCGGTTGTATCGGAGGCCGCCGGCGCCATCTGCGAACACATGGAAAATGCGCTTGTGCACCGCGTCGGCGATGTCGACACTTTGACCCGGCACATTACCATGCTGCATGAAGATCGCGCCCTGCTCGCGCGATTGCGCGCGACATCTCTGAAAACTGTTCCCGAGATTACCTGGACCGCAGCGGGAGCAAGGCTGCTGGACGTCTACGAACAAACAATCGCCGCGCACAAAGCGGCGCCGGCCAGCGGATTAGTAAACCTCGCTACACTCTCAGCGTGAATCTTTAGCCTGTCTCCGTCAAAATTAACAACGGGCACTTTTATGAATCCCAAAGTATCGGTCATCATCCCTACTTATAACCGGTGTGTTAACGTTCAGAGTGGCATCAAGAGCGTACTGGCGCAAACGTTTTCCGACCTGGAAGTTATCGTAGTCGATGACGGGTCGTCAGACGATACAGAGCAGATGCTTAGAGACAGGTTCGGCGATCGGATCCGCTACTACTACCAATCCAACCAAGGCGCAAGCGCGGCCCGGAACAGGGGAGTTGCAGAAGCTCGGGGCGAATGGATCGCTTTTCTCGATTCCGACGATATCTGGGAAAGAGAAAAACTCGAATGGCAATTTCGAGCTCTCCAGCAATTTGGCCCGCAGTGTGGCGCCTGCTATACGGACGTACGATTATTCAATCATTCGGAAACGCGTACGTTCTTCCAACTGGCTGAAGACAATTATCGCCATGAGGGAAAATTAGGTGTCAACGCCGAGGTCATGCGACTGCTCGTGAGGCCAGGAGGCGGAGGCATGGTTGTCTGCCTTTCCTCTCTGCTGGCTCGTACTGATTTGATCAGGAAAACGGGCTTCGATCCTACTCTGCTCTATAGCCAGGATAGTGATTTCATGTTCCGGCTGGCGCTGCTGACCGGCTTTTGCTATGTCAACGAGCCACTGGTCCGGTTCGATCGATCGCCGGCAGAGATTCGCCACGTGGGGGTTAGCGCCGATTGGAACAAGCTGGAATTCTTCCTGCAGGATAGTCAACTCCGGCTCGAGGGCCTCTTGCGCTTGGGCGACCGTTTACCGAGGCAAATTCGCGTGCTGATTCGTGAACAGCTAGGCTTGATCCATAGCGGGTGGGCCAACTGTTATCTGGCGAATGGGCAATACAGGAAGGCACGCCAAGCCGTCACGAAAGCAATTCGTTTGGACCCGACGTTCAACATTGCCATGAAATGGCTTCTCACCTGGATAACTCCGGGCTGGCGCTCCGAACTGTTCGCCAACGCCAGCAAAGCAAGGAAGGTTCCCTGGTATGAGAATGTTTGGGTCGGGAGCGCAAGCGTCATGAACAGCGGAGCGTCCGTAGCTTCGGGCTCAAAGCTGGATCCGGGCACAAACTCGAAGAGCGGGTGCGACACTCACGAAATTGATGAATGCCCCGCTTGCGGACTAACGGGCGCTCGGAAGTGGCTACAGGCGCCGGATCGATTCCACGGCAGACAAGAGAAGTATACATTGCTGCGCTGTCCCAGCTGTTCCCTCGTTTGGCTCAATCAGCCTCCCAAACCGGGGGAAATGCACCGGCATTACACCGACGCGTATGACCGCCTGATCTCAGCGGCCGGCCAGAATTCGCCTCAACGCTGGCGGGCTCGCAATAGAACTTTAGGCCCAATACAAGCAGTCCGGCGCGCTCCTGGACCTGGGTTGCAGTTCGGGATCGTTTCTCGAGTCGCTCCCGAGGCATTCCTGGGAACTCTATGGAATCGAAATGTCCGCGAAGAGCGCAAGAGTCGCGGAGGAGCGCACCGGTGCGGAAGTATTCGTGGGTGACATTCTGGACGCTTCCTTCGCTACGGAATCTTTTGACGTGATCACATGTTTTGACGTCTTCGAGCATCTCTACGAGCCTCGGCGGGTGATGGCGCGCATTAGCGAATGGCTAAAGCCCGGAGGTATTTTCTACGTATTGGTTCCGAACGTGGACTCCGCCGAGGGGCGCGTCTTTGGAAGTTACTGGCATGGGTTGGAGCTGCCTCGGCACCTCTTCCATTATTCGCCGGCCTCTCTCAAATTCCTGGCCGAATCGGCTGGACTGCGGGAGGTGTCGCTCGAGACACGGCGCAATCCTGCTGTGGGCACCAGCCTGCGCTATGTATGGGATGATATTTTTCGCGTGGCCGGCGTACGTCAGACGCCAGTGGCTTACCGAAGGGAGGCGAGCCTGCCTTGGAGAGCGGCGCGAAAACTGGTTCGCATGACCCTGCTGCGCGCTCTGCTGGCGATGGCGCCGCTGGCAGGTGGCGGAGAATCCATCCATGCGATTTTTCGCAAGGACGCTGCGGCCGACTAGCTTCCGCTAAATAGGAAACTGCTGGATTGTGCGGTCTTCCGTTCACCATAGATCAAAGATCGAGCCATGCCACATTCCACACGCAAACCTAATGTCCGCTTTGAAGATCCGTTCAGCCTTTTGTCGCGGGCCACGACAAAGCTGTTCAGCCTGTGGGTAAGTGCGACCTACCCGTTCGCTTCGATCGGCAGCAAGGTCTCTATCCATCACACAGTTCTATTCAGTAGGCGAATGGCTCCGGCGATCAAGATCGGCAACTCGGTAATGATTCGCCATCATGCCTGGATCAATACGTTCGATATAGAGGATGCCGGTGGTGAACCCACGATCATCATCGATGACAATTGCCTTATCGGAGCGAATGACGTCGTATCGGCAAAGAACCGCATCCACATCGAGCGCGACGTTATCATTGGAACATGCGTACTCATTCAGGATCACAACCACGCTTACGAAGATCTGAATCTGCCGATTAAGGCCCAAGGGCTCACCCCGGGCGGCACGATTCGAATCGAGCAAGGATGCTGGATTGGCCACGGCGCCGCAATCGTTTGTAATCAGGATGAATTAGTTATTGGCCGCAATAGCGTGGTAGCGGCAAACGCCTTGGTTACGAAGAGCTTTCCCCTCATTCCGTGATCGTCGGCAATCCCGCGCGCCTGGCCCGCCAATACGACCCTGCCACGGGAACCTGGATTGGCGGAACCGGTCGCCAGCTCGTGACTGAGCCCCGTTAGCTCAAATTTCAGGAGAGGATCAATTGACGCATCGACCTAACCAGACAGCCCGCTGCCCTTTAGTATTTGCATGCGACCCGAGCTATGCAATGCCACTCGCTATAACGCTCCGATCCATCACCGAATCGAACCGGAATGCGTGGCCGCTCGAAGTCTATATCCTGTCAGACGGGTTTAACGAAGACACCAAAACGAAGGTCGCCCGCTCCCTGCCGGAGGGGTCGTCCTCAATCTCTTGGCTGCCCGTCGACTTGTCCCGTTTCGCAGAACTTTCAACGCTCTTTTATATTTCGACCGCCACTTACGCCCGCTTACTGATTCCCAGCATCCTGCCCCAGGAGACTCAAAAAGCTTTGTACCTTGACGCTGATCTCATTGTGTTCGATGACCTGGCCCCTTTAATGGAGCTAAGCCTCGAAGGTGCTGTTCTGGGAGCCGCCGTGGACGAACTCCTTAGCAGGTACAGCAGAATGGGCGATCAAAGCCGCAGACTGCCGCTCGTCAGCGAATACTTCAACGCCGGTGTGCTCCTCATTGATCTCGACCGGTGGCGGCAGGAGCGGATATTTGAGAAAGCGTTGAAATATCTGGAACAGCACCCTGACTCACTGTGTTCGGACCAAGACGCGCTAAATGTGGCGTGCGACGGCCTGTGGAAAAAGTTGGACCCCCGATGGAATTACTACCAGATGGATCTAAGAAAGCCCATCTCGGACTTAAGCGCCACACAACGTCCCGGCATCCTTCACTTCCTTGGATGTATGAAGCCGTGGGACCCAAGATCTCTGAACGTTAATGCCGAGTTCTACGACAGTTTCCGAGCAAGGACCCTATTCGCCCGTACGACCGCAGAGAAACTGACGCAGGTGCCCGTTGTGATTTGGTCCCGATTGAAAAGACTTCTAAAGCGATCCACAGTAGTCATGCACGTCTGGACTCGAATTCGATCACTGCAATCGGGTGGTGAAAGCAACACGGCCGGACGCCGCTCACCTAACGGCTCGCCCAGTACACAGCGAAATTAACGGGAGATGATGAAGATGGCTTCGAAATCGACGCCCTTAGTGAGCATAGTCACTCCGGTCTATAACAACGCGGAGTATCTTCCCGAATGCGTCGAAAGTATTTTGGCGCAGACCTACCAGAATTGGGAGTACACCATCGTCAATAACTGCAGCACTGACGGATCGGGTGAAATCGCTCGCCGCTACGCCGCGAAGGACCCGAGGATCAAAGTTCACGATAACCAGCAGTTCTTAAAGGCAATTCCCAACCATAACCTCGCCCTGCGCCAGATTTCGCCCGACAGCAAGTACTGCAAAATCGTCTTTGCTGATGACTGGATCTTCCCACAATGCGTTGAAGAAATGGTCGCGGTCGCTGAAGAGAATCCGTCGGTCGGCATCGTCGGGGCCTTCGCTCTTTGGCAAGAACCGACCTTGGCACCCAGCGACTTCATTGTCGTAGGGACTGGCCTTCCGTATCCGAGCCGGTGCGTATCAGGCCGTCACGTTTGTCGACGCACATTTCTCGAAGAGATCCGGGTATTTGGGACATCCACATCGCACCTGTATCGCTCTGACTTGGTCAGACGTCGCGATCAGTTCTACAACGAAGCGAACTTCCACGCCGACAGAGAAGCGTGCATCGAACTTCTCAAGAACTGTGATTTTGGCTTCGTCCACCAGGTGCTCACCTTTACGAGAGGCAGAACAGCCGAATCGCTAAGCAGCATGGCCATAGATTCGCAGATGATACTAGGATGCGAGCTCCAGACGCTCGTCAGCTACGGGCGGGATTTCCTGTCAGACAGCGAGTTTACTTATTGTAAAAACCGGCTCCTGAGCCGATATTACAATTTTCTCTCCATCAGCCTCTTGCGCGGTCGGCGCGACGCGAAGTTCTGGGATTTCCACAAGAGAAAACTGGATGAAACCGTTGGCTTTAGCCGCGCTCGCCTGGCCAGTGCTGTGATAGCGCGACTGTGCAAGGCAGTGCTCAATCCCTACGAAACCATAGCAAAGCTGCGAGAACGTACAACGCCATCCGCGGCCCAAGCCGGAAGCGGTAGCGTGGCCGAACGCCGATCGACGATCCACGTCAACGTGCCACGGCAGGACCTACCGGGATCGGCAGCGCCGAAATGCTGAAAGGTAAACGCAAGAGGCCGAAGATAATCTTCTTCGGTCACTTTGGAGGCGGCAACTTCGGCAACGAAGCCACCCTCCAGGCGATGCTTTGGAATACTCGTCGTGTTATCCCCGATGCCGACCTGATGTGCATCACCACTTTCCCGGCCAAGCTTACTCAGGACTACGGCATCGCGGCTATTCCTATCAACCACGTTGTAGTCAAATCATGGGACGTTCGCAACCCTGTGGTTAAATTGGCCCGCAAGCTTTTCGTAGGAATACCCAGCGAGATCTACCGATGGTTCAAAGCGCTCAAGACACTGTGGCATGTGAACATGTTCGTTATCGTTGGAACCGGGCTGTTGACAGACTCTTTTTGTATCGGGGGCTGGGGGCCGTACAGCTCATTCAAATGGTCGGTGATAGCAAAGCTGTGCCGCTGCCAACTCATGTTTCTAAGCGTCGGAGCCGGCCCGCTGGAGAGTCGCACCGGCAGGCTTTTCGTCAAATCCGCACTTTCTCTTGCGAACTTCCGCTCGTACCGTGATGAAGCCACGCTGGAATATCTCAAAGACATCGGATTTCGGCCTAGCGGCGACCGTGTGTATCCCGATCTAGCTTTTAGCCTGCCCGCGGCTGCATTGCCTAACGGCCACGCCGAGAATGGCCGCACGCCAGTCGTCGGCCTCGGTTTGATGGAATACAACGGGATGTACGGCATCGAGAAGACCACCAGAGCCCATTATGAAGCGTATATCGACGCTCTCGCGGCCTTTGCGATTTGGTTGCTGAATCGCGGTTACGATATTCGCCTGTTGATTGGCGACCTTGCAGATATGCAGGAAGTCGAGAAGTTCAAGTGCCTGATCCAGAAGCAATCACAGAGCGATGGGCAGGCGCGAATTATCGCCGAGCCAATCACGTCTGCGAAAGACCTGCTGTCGCAACTCGCCGCGACGGATTTCGTGGTGGCCACTCGCTTTCACAATGTCCTGCTCGCGCTCTTTCTCAACAAGCCATCCATCTCCATTTCCTTCCACCATAAATGCTCTTCCCTTATGGACCAGATGGGTTTGCGGGAATACTGCCAGGATATCCGGCAGGTGAGCACAGATAAGTTGATCGAGCAGTTCTGCGACCTCGAGAAGAATGCCGGCAGCTTGACGCAGATGATTCAACGGAAAGTGGCGGATTGCCGCGAGGCTTTGGAAGAACAGTACCGGCTGATCGTTAGCGATTTTCTAGTCGGACAAGGAAGGGAGACGCGGAAGACTTCCCTCGCGCCCCTCGAAGCCGCGGGACCAAAAAGGCCATGAAAGATCTCCGAGAAAGGGCTATGCGCGGGGCTGTCGCGAGAATTTGCGCACAATCGGCAAACCTGACATTGCGCGTCACATCCTTGGCGATACTCGCCCGGTTGCTGAACCCGAAAGATTTCGGCCTAGTCGGCATGGTAGCTGCCTTGACCGGTATCTTGAGCCTGTTTCGTGATTTCGGCCTTTCCGCCGCCAGCGTGCAGCACGTCCATGTCACGGAGGACCAGACCAGCACTCTATTTTGGGTCAACGTTGCGGTAGGCGTATTGCTCGCGGCAATAACTGCGGGCTGCGCTCCCTTTGTCGCGGACTTTTATCACGAGCCTCGCCTTTACTGGGTGACCATCGCCATGGCGGGTACCTTTCTCTTTAACGCATCGGGCATCCAGCATTCCGCTCGTCTGCAGCGGGAATTGCGGTTCACTGCCTTATCCGTCATCGACACCGGCTCATGGGTTGCAGGGACCGGCATTGCGATCGGCGGCGCCTTTGCAGGCTGGGGTTACTGGGCGCTTGTCGCGATGGCCGTTACTACCCCCCTGACTGCGACCGTGGGCTTTTGGTTCGCCACGGCCTGGATTCCGCGCTTGCCGAGCCGAGGAGCGGGCGTTGGCTCCATGATGCGTTTCGGCGGCAAACTCACGGTAAACGGAATCGTCGTGTATGTCGCATCGAATTTTGAAAAAGTGCTGCTTGGCCGGTATTGGGGAGCGGATGCCATCGGAATTTACGGACGCGCCTATCAGCTGATCAGAATTCCAACAGATACCCTCACGAGCGCTGTCGGCGAAGTGGCATTTTCGGCGTTGTCGCGGCTGCAAGATGATGCCCAGCGTTTGCGAAGCTATTTCCTGAAGGGCTACTCTCTTGTGCTCGCGCTCACGCTACCGGCCACCGTTGCGTGCGGGGTACTGGCTCCCGATTTAATCGGATTAGTTTTAGGGCCGAAGTGGAAAGAAGCTGCTCCCATTTTCCGCTATCTCACTCCCACGATTCTGGTCTTTGCTATTGCTAATCCTCTCTCCTGGCTCGTCATGTCGATCGGTTGGGTCGGGAGGGGCGTCAAGATGTCGCTGGTGATCGCACCTGTGATGATCGCGAGCTACTTTCTAGGACTTCCCTATGGACCGAAGGGAGTGGCTTTAGCTTACTCCACTATAATGCTGCTGTGGCTTGTGCCGGTCGTGGCTTGGTCGGTATACGGCACTGCGGTCTCGCTAAGGGACGTTGCGATTACGGTGAGTCGGCCTCTGGCTTCCAGTGCGGTTGCTGGCGCCGTTGCTTTAATTGCTTGCTCCGGCTACGGCCACTCTCATCTGGCGAGACTTATGCTCGGGCTTTCGGTACTTGCGGCCACCTACCTCTGCATGATTCTCTTTGTCATGGGGCAGAAGTCGTTCTACTTCGACCTCCTCGGGAAATTAATTCGTCGCTCACCAGTCGAGGAGGAAGTTTTGGCGTCGGCACAATAGGGCCGTTTACCCTCCCGACTTAACACCTGCAAGGAACGCCAGCTGCTTTACGGGTGGGTTAAAATAGAACATGCTCAAATTTTCGTCCTGCACCGCCGCAAGCGGGGCTCGAAGCGAGGCTCGAGATGACCAGCCCGAATCCTATTTTGCGCCCAAATCCGTGGCCGCCGTGCCGTTCGTGGCAATGTGCTTGCGAAAATGAGGCCTCGCGGTGGCAGTTTGCTTTGCGGGACTGGAATGCGCGTAACTTACGCAGAATGAGCACTTACATAGAACGGGGCGCGCAACCCGTGCAGAATCAGCAGATACGAAATGCTGGACTTAAAGTCCTTTAGAATCTGCACTTGCAGAAAAATGTGGTCCCATAGGCCTTGAAAATGAAACTAGTTGAAGCGCTTGCCATTGCTAAGGGAGCGACGCTGAGAGAGGGGGCGGTATTTGGCTGTTTCCTCGCGACCGGATTCAACCCTCTGCACTTCAGTACGTTCCTCACCGCTGAACTTGGTTTGCTTTTCGCCGACCAGAAGATCGAGGTCGGGAATGGCCTGTATGGCGATCTCCTGGGTAATGTTGGCCGGCTCGAAAAAGCTGACGCAGACGACCGGGATTGTGCTGATGGAATGGGCCGATCTCGATGCACGGCTCGGTATCCGCAGTTCAGCAGCGTGTTCACCATCTCTATGCGCGGACATTGTGGCGACCGTGAGAGCGCGATCGTCCCAAATTCAACGCTCGATTGAGGAAACGTGCCAGCGCATGCCAGTGATTGTTTGTTTTCCTACGTTGCCGTTGCCGCCGATATCATTTGTCCCAGGATGGCAAGCAAGTTCACTCGAGATTGAGCTCAATGCCATTATGCAGTCGGTCCGCTCACAAATCTCTCAGTGCTCCCAAGTGCGAATTCTCAGTCCTCAGCGAATAGACATGGCGTCCCCGTTGACGGACAGATTCGATGTCGAGTCCGAACTTCTTACGGGATTTCCGTACCGGCTCGCGCACGCGTCCGCGCTGGCGAATCTTTTGGCCCAGCTTGCGCGAAGGCCCACTCCTAAGAAGGGGATGATCACTGATCTGGATGATACGTTGTGGAGAGGTCTTCTTGGGGAAGTAGGGATTGAAGGAATCTCGTGGGACCTTGACCATCACACCCAAATGCATGCTTTCTATCAGCGCATGCTCGGTACCTTGGCTTCAGAGGGAGTGCTGTTGGCCATTGCCAGTAAGAATGACTCCTCTCTTGTGGAGAGCGCTCTTGGCAGAAACGATCTGGCGCTTTCGCCAACTGCTTTTTTCCCCGTAGAAGTCAGTTGGGGAGCAAAGTCCCAGGCGGTCGCCCGTATCCTGAAGGCTTGGAACGTGGGGCCCGATTCGGTCGTTTTCGTTGACGATAGCCCTCTTGAGCTCGCCGAAGTGAAAGCCTCGCATCCTCAGATAGAGTGCATGCAATTTCCGACAAAGAACGCTGCGGCCATTTATGAACTCACGCTCCGCCTGCGTGATCTGTTTGGGAAGAGCGCCATTTTGGAAGAAGACTCAATCCGCGCCCAAAGCATACGGCGTTCGCACGTGGGTGCAAACGATTCCACAACGGCAAAAGGTACGCCGACAGATTTCCTTGAGAACATGGAAGCCGAACTAAGCTTCAATTTTAACAAGACACCTTTGGACCCGCGTGCTTTCGAGCTCATAAATAAGACCAACCAGTTCAACCTCAACGGAAAAAGATTCACGGAATCTTCCTGGCAAAACTACCTTCGTAATCTTGGTAGCTTTTTGCTGGTGGCGTCTTACACAGACAAGTATGGTCCACTTGGGAAAATCGCTGTAATTGCCGGGCGTCAAAACGGAAGAAAGCTAAGTATCGACACGTGGGTCATGAGTTGCAGGGCGTTCTCTCGACGTATTGAATACATATGTCTCGAACAATTGTTCGCCAAGTTCGACGTCGACGAAATTGAGCTGGATTATGTGAAGACGGATAGGAACAGTCCTCTTCGTGAATTCCTCGGCGATATATTGGGTGAGACTCCCTGGCCCGCTTGCACGATTTCCCGGCAGTTACTTGAAGCCCATTCCAATGTGGTTCGAGAACCTCAGGAGATCACAAATGGATGAGATGGAGAAGCGGCTTGCGACATGTTTTTCGTCGGTTTTGCCCGAGTTGGGTCCCGAAGAGATCAGGCAGGCCAGCGCAACTTCCGTGGAAACTTGGGACTCGGTGACTACAGTTACTCTCATCGCTGTAATCGAGGAGGAATTCGGGATCAGCATCGACGATGTTGATCCCTCGAAATTCGATTCGTTCCAAAATATCCTGGCTTACCTACAACAGGCAGTCAGGTGAACACATCGTACTTAGGGCCCGTTGTACGGCCCGTCGGCGACTAAGAGCACAAGAAACATTACAGTCCCGGCCGCTCAACCGAGCCGAGTTGGTCTCGGGTCTCTGTCCCATCATGTACTAACCCTCTGCCGATCCCTGACTCCTTGTCGTTGGCCACTGAGGCTGTTCGCACAGGTCCTTTGGCGTTCGACCGCGATTCCCGTCCATTCGCCTGCCGCAGGTGGAAGAGCGTTCCTAAATTGTGGTAAGGTTTTTCCACCATTTCCACGCTTTGCCCCCGTAGTGCCACGGATCGCCCTCTTCCGCTCAGTGTGCATTCCTGTAACCCTCGTGTTTTCAGTGGGCAGAACGTAGCTGCGGGGCGGCGGCTCTAAGCCCAGCCCTATACTCTGGCACCCCTGATTGCGACTTCATGTCTCCGCGTATTTGGGACTTTAACGGCGGTAGCCTATACCCATTCGAGCGCATTACTTTTTCACGCGAACCCCGGCCAGTCCATGTTTGGCTCGACGAGACGAAAGCGGAAGCGCGGTGCGTCTGCCTTCGAGGAGCTGCTGAAGAATGAGAATATTGTTAACGGGCCATAAAGGGTACATCGGATCTGTAGCTGGGGAGATGTTGTGTTCCGCAGGGCACGACGTGGTCGGTCTTGACGCGGACCTCTTTGCCGGCTGCTGATTTCGGTCATGCGGCGCCAGAGATTCCTGAGATCCGCAAGGACATTCGTGAGGTAACTAAAGCAGATCTCGAGGGATTCGAAGCCGTAGTGCACCTAGCGGCCTTGTCGAACGATCCGCTCGGGAACCTTGATCCTGGCCTTACCTATGACATTAACCACAAGGCTTCGGTAAGGCTCGCCCTAGCCGCCAGGCAAGCTGGCGTCAGACGTTTTGTGTTTTCCTCGTCCTGCAGCACCTACGGTGCAGCCGGTGATGAATTCCTCGATGAAACTGCAGCCCTCAATCCCGTGACTCCTTACGGTGAATCCAAGGTCCGAGTCGAGCGTGATGTGGCTGCTTTGGCAGATGAAAACTTCAGCCCCACCTTCATGAGGAATGCCACGGCCTATGGCGCATCTCCTCGTTTACGGTTGGATCTGGTGCTGAACGATTTTGTGGCTTCTGCGTTCACTACGGGCCAAGTCCTGATCAAGAGCGATGGCACACCGTGGCGACCGATCGTGCACATTCGCGACATCATGGGTGCTATGTTGGCCGTACTGGAGGCTCCTAAGAGCGCTGTTCACAATGCAACATTCAATGTTGGCCAGACGGCCGAGAACTACAGGATGAGCGAACTGGCGGAAATCGTCACCGAGACTGTTCCTGGCTCCCGGATTCAGTACGCTCCTGGTGGAGGGCCGGACAAGCGGTGCTACCGAGTGAATTGCGACAAGATCCAAAGGGTTCTGCCGAATTTCCGGCCTCAATGGACAGCCCGCAAAGGCGCGCAGGAACTCTATGACTCATATCGCGCTGCAGGGTTCACGGCGACCGACCTGAATTCTGGCCGCTATTTCCGCATCCACAGCATTCGACAACTGCTGGAAGAAGGACGGCTAGATCTTTCGCTGCGCTGGACTCGAGTGCTGCGTCACCAGAACGGGTCGCCGTCTGAGCGCAGCGCCCGATGGTTCGGGTGCAGAGCAAAGAGGAGCATAGCCACAATCATTTTTACGGAGACAAAATTAAAGGGTGCATTTCTCATTGATCTGGAAAAGCGCACAGATCAAAGAGGATTTTTCGCCCGCACCTATTGCGAGCGGGAATTCGAGTCACACCAGCTGAAGTTCGCGATTTGTGCAGTGCAATACCTCATTTAATAAGTTCAAGGGGACTTTGCGTGGAATGCACTTTCAGGCTCCGCCGTATGAAGAGGCAAAGCTCATAAGGTGCACTCGGGGGTCGATTTACGATGCGATCATCGATCTTCGTCCTGAATCAGCCACGTTCAAACAATACTTCGCGGCGATCCTATCCGCGGAAAACGGCAAGATGCTGTACGTTCCGAATGGATTCGCTCATGGATTTCAGACTTTGGAAGACGACACCGAAATCTTTTATCAGATGTCTGAGTTTTACTCTCCCGAGCATGCGCGCGGAGTTCGCTGGAACGATCCCGCATTCGGGATCGAGTGGCCCGCGGGCGACCGAATAATCATCGATCGCGACCAGTCTTACCCCGACTTCGTTGCATGACGCAAGATTGCTCGACACCAGGTATGCAGAAGTGAAGACTGCTCCGACACTGGACAAACTGGATCCCGACGTTCTCGGGCGTGAAATGCATGCGTTAATCGCCGAACTCTATCCGATTTGCCGCAGCATCACCGGAAACGGGCTCCGCGAGACTTTGCGGCGTACGCAGCAATATATCCCGCTCACCATGCATGAAGTTCCGACAGGGACACGCGTTTTCGATTGGACCGTGCCTCCGGAATGGAATATTCGAGATGCTTACGTAAAGAATTCCCGATGGGGAGCGGATTATCGATTTTCGCAAATCAAACCTGCACGTGCTCAATTACAGCGTGCCGGTGCATGAAAAGATGGCGTTGAAGGAGCTTCGACCGCACCTGTTCAGCTTGCCGCAGCATCCCGATTGGATTCCCTACCGCACGAGCTATTACAAGAGGAACTGGGGATTCTGCCTCAGCCACAAAGAGTTTCTTCAACTGCCGGAAGATGAGTATGAGGTTTGTATCGATGCGTCGCTGGAAAATGGTCATCTGACATACGGTGAGTTTTATCTCGCCGGGGAGAGCGCAGACGAAATTTTAATATCCACGCATGCGTGCCACCCTTCGTTGGCCAACGACAATTTATCCGGTGTGGCTATCGCCTGTTTCCTGGCTCGAGCTATCTCGAACGTTCCGCATCGATACTCGTATCGATTTCTCTTTATCCCCGGCACGATTGGGGCGATCACGTGGCTCTGCCTGAACGAATCCACGGTCTCCAGGATCAAGCATGGACTGGTGCTCGCCGGCCTCGGGGATGCCGGCCCCTTGTCTTATAAGAAGAGTCGCCAGGCGGATGCGGAAATCGATCGTGTCGCGCGCCACGTGCTTCGACAATTCGAGCCCCACTCGCAGATATTGGAGTTTTCACCATACGGTTATGACGAGCGGCAGTACTGTTCGCCCGGCTTCAATCTTGCAGTCGGAAGGTTGTCTCGCACGCCTCACGGAACATTCCCGGAATACCATACGTCCGCGGATAATCTCGATTTTGTGAAACCAACCGCGCTGAGCGAGTCCTTCTCCGCGTGTGTGTCAATCCTTTCGATCTTGGAAAAAAACCAGACGTATCTGAATACCAACCCAAAGTGTGAGCCGCAACTCGGCGAACGAGGCCTTTATCGGCTGATGGGCGGCTCGACCGAAGACAACACCAAGGAAATGGCCATGTTGTGGGTGCTGAATCTTTCGGACGGGCAGCACAGCCTGTTAGAAATCGCGGAACGTGCACAACTCAGTTTCGATTCCATTTATCAGGCCGCCGCGGCCCTGAAGGAGCACGGGTTGCTGAAAGATTCAGTTAAGGAATCACTCCCCAGCATGATTGAGGAGCGGGTCTAGATCCAGTGATGGCGCTGCTGAGCCAACAGACCGCCGTAATTACCGGAGCCAGCAGCGGGATTGGCGCAGCCATCGCCCTTTGTTTCGCAGAGGAAGGGGCCAAGTTGCGTCTGGTAGGGCGCAACGCCGCGAATCTCGAAGCTGTCGCTCAGGGCGCGCGCAAGAATTCACCACACGTTCTCACATATCAGGCCGATCTCAGCGCCGACGAAGACCTGGAGAAGCTGGCGGCGGCGCTCAAGCGTGACTGCGATACGCTGGATGTCTTGATCCATAGCGCCGGGAATCATCGCTACCGGCGCGTTCGAGACTGCGTCAGCTGCGGATTTCGATCGGCAATACCGGACCAATGTTCGGGCCCCTTATCTGTTGACGCAAGCTTTGCTTCCGATGCTCCGCGCACATCACGGCTCGATCGTGTTTATCAATTCCAGCGTGGGCCTTACGGCACGGCCGAATATCTCGCAATATTGCGCGACAAAACATGCCCTGAAGGCCGTGGCCGACAGCATTCGGGCAGAAATCAACTCCGATGACGTGCGCGTCTTGAGTATCTATCCCGGCCGCACGGCGAGCCCTCAACAAGCAGCGATCCACAAGGCCGAGGGTAAAGCGTACCGTCCCGAACTTCTGATGCAGCCGGCGGATGTCGCGCGGATCGTCGTTGACGCTCTCAAAGTGAATCGCACCGCCGAAGTGACGGACATCAGCATCCGTCCGATGCGGAAAACTTAGTGAAGCTACAAACCAAAACGTTGGAAGGCGAGAGAGAGGTGAGTGTGGTGGGAATGAGCGTAAGCACACGTCCGAATTAGCCAAGCCCGGAACGTCGCTCGACCAAGAAGTATCGGGCGCTCCGCCGTGTCGATTCTGCGGGGCTCCGCTGCGGCAGACATTTGTGGACTTGGGCATGTCGCCGCTTTGTGAGAGTTACGTCTCGGCCGAGCAGCTCAATCAGATGGAAGCCTTCTATCCCTTGCATGTGCGCGTATGCGGCCAGTGCTTTCTGGTGCAGCTTGAAGAATACGTGAGCGCCGTAAACATTTTCAGCGATTACGCCTACTTTTCATCGTACTCGGACAGCTGGATTGCGCACGCCAAGGCTTATGCCGAGCAGATGACCAGCCGGTATCTGTCTGAACGAAGAGCAGCCTGGTTGTCGAGATTGCCAGCAACGATGGCTATCTGCTTCAGCATTTCCTCGCCAAAAAGATTCCGGTGCTCGGGATCGAACCTGCCGCGAACGTCGCTGCGGTGGCGGTCGATAAGGGAGTTTCGACTCTGGTGAAGTTTTTTGGGGTTAGCACCGCCCGCGAGCTGCGTGCCCAAGGCAAACAAGCGGACTTGCTGCTGGGAAATAATGTCCTCGCCCAGGTTCCGGACCTGAACGATTTCGTGGCCGGCATGAAGATATTGCTCGCTCCCGACGGCGTCCTCACGATGGAGTTTCCCCACCTGATGCGGTCTAATGGAAGAAAACCAGTTCGACACGATCTACCACGAACACTTTTCGTATTTTTCTTTTCTTACCGCGGAGAAAATCTTTGCGGCGCATGGGTTGACGCTTTTCGATGTCGAAGAGCTCAGCACGCATGGCGGATCGTTGCGAATTTACGCGCGGCATGGCGAGGATCGCTCGAAAGCGGTCAGCACCCGGGTCGAGGAACTCCGCGCCAGAGAAGAGTCGGCCGGGTTCACCCGCATGGAAACCTATCGTTCGTTCGGCGAGCAGGTCGAGGAAACCAAGCGTGCACTCCTCGATTTTCTGATTCAGGCGAAGCGCTCCGGCAAGAGGATCGTCGGCTACGGCGCTCCGGGCAAAGGCAACACGTTGCTGAATTTCTGCGGCATTCGAACTGATTTCCTCGATTACACCGTGGATCGCAGCCCGCATAAGCAGGGGAAATTTCTCCCCGGGACGCACATCCCCATCTATTCGCCCGATCGCATTCGGAAGACCCAGCCGGACTACGTTTTGATCCTTCCCTGGAATCTCCGGCAGGAAATCATGCAGCAAAATGCGTTCATCCGCGAATGGGGCGGCCAATTCGTAGTGCCAATTCCAAAGGTAAAGGTCTATCCCTGATCTTGAATCGGTTGTCCGGCCGATCGGTTCCGGACTCTTCGCGAAGGAGACTGCGTTATGAAAGTCGTTCTTTTTTGTGGCGGGCTGGGATTGCGCATTCGCGATGCGGAAGACATTCCCAAGCCCATGGTGCGTATCGGCTATCGCCCAATTCTCTGGCACGTGATGAAGTACTACGCCCACTTCGGGCACAAGGATTTCATCTTGTGCCTGGGGCATCGTGCCGAAGACGTGAAGAATTATTTCCTCAATTACAACGAGTGCGCTTCCAACGATTTTGTTCTCTCCGGCGGCGGCAAGAAGGTCGATTTGCTCAATCGCGATATCCACGACTGGCGAATTACCTTCGTGGACACGGGGATCAATTCCAATATCGGCCAGCGATTGAAAGCCGTTGAAAACTACTTGGAGGGAGAAGAGGAATTTCTCGCGAATTATAGCGACGGGCTAACCGACATGCCGCTGCCGCAGCAGCTCGAGCACTTTCACGCCCAGGGCAAGGTCGCGAGTTTTCTGTGCGTCCGGCCGAATCTTAGCTATCACCTGGTGTCGCTGCAGCAGGGTAACGGGAGTCTGGTTTCCGAGATCCGTGCAATCAATGACGGCAACGTGAGAATCAACGGGGGATACTTCATCTTCAAAAAAGCGATATTCGATTACATGCGCGAAAAGGAAGAACTGGTGATTGAGCCATTTCATAGATTGGTTGCGGAGAAGCAGCTGATTGGCTACCCCTACGACGGATTCTGGGCCAGCATGGACACTTTCAAAGATAGGCAGCAACTGGAAAGCCTGTGCGCCACGGGGGCGGCGCCCTGGGAGGTCTGGAAGACCAACGGCAATGGCCGAAATCACCAGTAAAGCCTGCGCGGCTTGAACGAACTCAGACATGCTCGCTCTCAACTTGCCTCAAAATCCTGCCGCGCCGCTCAAAATTCTCTGTTTGGGTTCGCATTCTGACGATATCGAGATCGGCTGTGGCGGGACCATCTTGCGTCTGCTTTCCGAGGTCCGGGAACTGGATATCGTCTGGATAGTCTTTGGAGCCAGCAACGAGCGCGAGCAGGAAGCTCGCAATAGCGCCGCGCTTTTCTTGAGCCAGGCAAAACGCAAGGAAGTGATCATCAAGAATTTCCGAGACGGGTTCTTTCCATTCGAAGGAGCAGCGATCAAGAATTACTTCGAAGTACTGAAGCGAACATCGCCCGATCTGATCTTTACGCACAACCGCAAGGACGCGCATCAGGACCATCGGCTGATTGCGGAGCTGACCTGGAACACCTTCAGGAACCACTTGATACTCGAGTACGAGATCCCCAAATACGACGGGGACCTGGGGCAACCCAACCTGTTCGTGCCGCTCGATCGAGAGTTTTACGACAAGAAGATTCGTTACGTCATGGACGCCTTCGAAACACAGCGCGCAAAGCCCTGGTTTGCCAAGGAGACATTTCTAGGGCTCATGCGTTTGCGCGGAATGGAGTGCGTTGCGACCAGCGGCTATGCGGAGGCATTCTATTGCCGCAAAATCGTATTGTAAATGCCAAGCCGGGAACACGCTTCAACGGCACAACACTGGCTGCGATCCACTTCGCCAAGGAAAATCGAAATCATGTCATCGGTAGTAGCCCGCATTTCGCGATTTAAAGTTATTCGCAGATGTGTAGGCAGGCCATTCTTGCGAGTAAATGAATGGGCGTGGAATGCTTTACCGTCTTCGTGGCGCGCGTTTCGGCCCATCTCCTCGTACGGCAGCTTTCTGCATTCCTTGGTGCGACAGAGGATGCAGCGCATGCAGTTCCACGGCACTTTCTTTCTGCGAAACCGGCCGGAACTTGAGTTGATCCGTTCCTTGGCGGATCAGATGCCGAAAAGTGCCACTTTGAAGGTTGCCGTGCTGGCCTGCAGCAACGGAGCCGAGGTTTACTCGATTGTCTGGAAAATCCGGTCGGCGCGCCCCGATCTAAGGCTCGACGTTCACGCCGTGGACATCTCCGAGCAGATTGTGGAAATCGCAAGAAACGGGGTGTACTCGCTGGGCGATAACCCGCTTGTCTATTCTCCGATGATGGAGCGCCTGAACGAAGACGAGATGGACGCGCTTTTCGACAGAGAGGTGGATCAGGTCCGAATCAAGCCCTGGATTGCGGAAGGCATCCATTGGCGTGCAGGTGACGCTGGCGATCCTGCCGTGGCGGAGAGTCTGGGATTTCAAGACATCGTTGTGGCGAATAAGTTCCTCTGCCACATGGCGCCGTCCGATGCGGAAAAATGTTTGCGCGCTCTCGCCCGCCTGGTTAGGCCCGGAGGATATCTTTTTGTTTCGGGAATCGACCTGGACGTTCGTGCCAAAGTTGCAACTGATTTGGGATGGACTCCTGTCCTGGATCTGATTGAAGAAGTACACGACGGCGACCCATCTGTGAGGCGCGATTGGCCCTGGAAATACTGGGGACTCGAGCCTTTCAATGCCAAGAGGTCGGATTGGAAGACCCGCTACGCCGCGGTGTTCCAAATAGGCTTGCAAAAAGAGGCGCGGGAAGCAGAATGCGTTCACCACTGAGCCTAGCCCGGCGCTGACCCCGCAAATACTGTGGGACCTTTTCAAATTGATCCGCTACACGACGCCCGATGGGCGGAGCTTGTAGAAAACCACCCTAAGGCATCCATATTCCATACCGTCGGCTGGCTACAAACTCTCAAACGGACGTACGGATACTCACCCGTCGTTTTCACGACCTCTCCGTCGGATGACCAACTGAAAAACGGCCTTGTGTTCTGCCATGTTCACAGCTGGCTCACAGGCGACCGAATGGTATCCTTGCCGTTCTCTGATCATTGTGAACCTCTGTTTAATTCAGAGCGCGAACTCCATTTCGTCGTGCAGAGTTTGCAGAATGACCGTGAACATCGACATTGGAAATATATAGAGGTTCGGCCTGACAACAGCAGTTTCTGCCTAGAAGACGCCGAACTCGGCTTCCAGCCGGCCGCCAGATACTACCTTCATCGCTTGGATCTTCGACCCGAACTCGGCCAGCTTTTCCGCGGCCTTCACAAGGACTCCGTTCAGCGCCGGATCCGCCGGGCGGAAAACGCTGGCATCATTCACGAATGCGGAAAATCGATAAAGCTGCTCAAGCATTTCTACGATTTATTGGTGATCACGCGACGCCGTCATCATGTACCTCCGCAGCCTTACCTCTGGTTCCGGAATCTCGTCGATTGCATGGGCAACGCACTCGAAATACACCTTGCCTACCAGGCCCAGAAGCCGATCGCAGCGATCTTGACGTTGCGATTTCAGAATAAGGTTTATTACAAGTATGGCGGCTCGGATGCGACATTCAATCATCTGGGCGCAATGCCGTTTCTGCTTTGGAAGGCAATTCAAAAGTCCAAGATGACGGGTGGACAGGAGTTCGACCTGGGCCGTTCCGACACTGACGACAAAGGACTGGTTTCCTTCAAGAATCATTGGGGACAAAGGCCCACCGACCTGGTGTATTGGAGATTTCCCGCTGCCGCCGCGCGGGCTTCTAGGGAAACTCGGAGACTCGATCTGGCGAAGCGACTTTTCTCTTACATGCCAAACCGGTTACTGACTGCGACCGGGCGACTGATTTACCGGCACATGGCATAACGGCGCGGATCAGGAAGGCGCGCGATCTGAGGTTGTTGGCATCTGCCTCGAAGCAGCTGGACAGCGCAATATCTCTAGTTGCCGAGTGGTCGGGAAAGGCAAGAGCAAACGTGCGCAAAAGTTTTCACCTATTGTGCCGATTTAAGTTTGTTAGTGGCCGCCAACGCAAATTACTCAACCCTATAGTTTGTAAGTCATTCAATAGTCGAGGTTTGTGCTGTCGTGGGATTTCGGAAATAGCTTCTGTCGCAGTCCGATTGCTCCTGTTGGAACTGACTCAAGCGTAAAAAGTCCGCTTATATTCGGGTGGTGGTGCATTCCTGTACCCCATAGTTCTCTGGGCGTTGCTAGCGTTACCTCTAAAACTCAATATGCGAGTTCCTTCTAGCTAGGGAGTTTTCTCGATGAAGAAGTCACTGGCAATCGCTGCTTCTTTGGTCGTCCTGCTGCTGTTGGCGGGGACTGCACTGCTGCACCCAATGCCCACACCCCAGGCGCAAATTACCGTCACGATGAATCCGACGTTCTATGGGCTTGCCGCGTCTCAGTCGCTGCCGGTCTTCGCGACCGTAACCAACGATGCGTCGAATGAGGGCGTCGTTTGGAGTGTGTCAGGGGCCAGTTGCTCGGGAAGCGCTTGCGGCGTTCTAAGTCAGACCACGTCGACATCAACTCTGTACACCGCGCCGGCTACGGGCGGGACGTACGTTATCACTGCTACAAGCGTGGCCAATTCCACCGCATTTGCTTCCGCGCAAATCGCTGTCACGGACCTCGGCGGGGTTTATACATATCGCCACAATCTGACTTCTGCCGGAGTGAACAGCCACGAATACATGCTGACTCCGTCGAACGTGAATTCAACGTCATTCGGAAAACTGTTCTCTTGCGGAGTGGACGAAAGCGTCTATGCCTCGCCATTGTGGGTCGCGAACGTCTCGATAGCGGGCGGCGTCCACAATATCGTCATTGTTGCTACCCAGAATGACAGCGTCTATGCTTTCGACGCGGACGGAAGCAACGGCACAACCTGCATTCAGTACTGGAAAGCTTCTCTTTTGGGAACGAACTACGGGGCGGCCTCCGGTGCGACACCGATACCACCAGCCGATACCGGTGAGACGGGAGATATTCCGACGAACATCGGCATCACGTCTACTCCGGTGATTGATCCGTCGACGAATATGCTCTATGTCGAATCGAACACGAAGGAGAACGGTAACTATTTTCAACGCCTGCATGCATTAAATCTTGGCACTGGCGCCGAAAATACAAGTTGGCCCATCAACATCACAGCGTCGGTTTCTGGAACCGGTGATGGATCGTCAGGCGGCAAGTTGCCCTTTATTCCGCTCCACGAGAATCAGCGGCCAGCACTTGCCTTGGTGAACGGATCCGTGTACATGGAATTTGGTTCACACGGTGACAATTCCCCCTGGCATGGCTGGGTAATCGGTTACAACACCTCGACTCGCGCTCTCAGTGGGGCTTTCGCCACGACGCCCAATTCCACCGGCGGGGGCATCTGGATGGCGGGAAGCGCTCCTGCAGTAGACAGCAGCAACAATCTGTACGTGATCACGAGCAATGGCACCTACAATGGAAGCACCGAATTCGGCGACAGCTTTTTGAAATTGAGTACTTCAAGTGGTGTGGCACTCGCCGGTTCAACCACTGCCGCTACCTTTACTCCGGATGATCAGAGTAGCTTGTCCTCGGGGAACCTCGATCTTGGACAGGGAGGAGCGATTACTCTTCTCGACTCGGCTTCAGGTCCCAATCCTCACTTGCTCATCGGAGGTGGCAAAGAAGGTGTTTTGTACCTGCTGAACCGCGACAACATGGGAGGATACAGCGCCAGCAACAACAATGGGGCTTTGCAGACATGGTCATTAGGGTCAGGCGGAAGCAACTATGCCGGCATAGCTGCCGCAGGCGGGTTTTGGCAAAACACGTATTATATTGCCGGATCCGATGGCGCAATGCAGGCCTATGCGTTCAACACGACCACGGGGCTATTTAATACCAATCCTACTTCCCAGTCCACGAACACCTTCCCCTTTCCCGGCGCGTCGCCTGAGATTTCCGCTTCTGGCACAACGAATGCCATCCTTTGGGCTCTGGATACGTCCGGAAACGGCACCAATGGCCAGTCTACCGGCCCTGCGGTCTTGTACGCATATGAAGCCACAAATCTGAACACCCAACTTTGGAATAGCACGCAAAACACGCCGCAAGGAGGAAGTAACCAAGCCGCCAACGCCGTTAAGTTTGTGATTCCCACGGTTGCCAATGGGAAAGTGTATGTTGTCGGCGTGAACAGCCTCACGGTGTACGGTCTTTTCAGTTCCTATAAGACCGCGGTATCGCCTACCTTTACTCCTGCGCCCGGTACGTACACCACTCCCGTGAAGGTAACTCTTTCGGATGCGTCTTCGGGAGCAACAATCTACTACACGACCGACGGGAGTCTGCCGACCACGTCGTCAAACGTGTATTCAGGCTCGATAAACGTCAGTGCGACCACGACCATTACTGCAATGGCCACCGCGCCTGGCCTCGGAAGTAGTCCGCCTGTAAGCGGGACTTACACGATCGGCACGCCTACCATCATGTACGTGCAGGGGGCATATGCCACGCCGCAGTCGGCGCAGACGACAGTACCCATGGTATTTTCGGGAGCGCAGACACTTGGCGATTTGAACGTGGTAGTAGTGGGTTGGAATGATACGACGGCCGCCGTGAGCTCAGTCAAAGACAGCTCAGGCAATGCGTATACGTTGGCAGTGGGACCGACGGTGGTCAGCGGCACTCTCTCTCAATCCATTTATTATGCGAAGAACATCGCGTCGGCAGGCGCCGGGGCGAATACGGTTACGGTGACGTTCACGAAGGCCGCGGCATACCCGGACATCCGCATTCTTGAGTACAGCGGTGCCGATCCGAACACTCCTGTCGATGTGACAGCGGCAAATACGGGCAATAGCACTACCAGCAGCAGCGGTTCGGTGACGACTACAAATGCAACAGATCTGCTTTTTGGCGCGAACATTGTGACCAGCGTAACCGGTGGACCGGGCACAGGGTTCACCAGCCGGCTGCTCACGTCGCCCGATGGAGATATTGCTGAAGACGAAATGGTGACGTCGACGGGCAGCTATAGCGCGACCGCTCCACTCTCATTTGGCCAATGGATCATGCAGTTAGTGGCCTTCCGCGCTGCGGGCAGCGGTTCTGGAGGAACGCTCCCCACCGTGAGCAGCGTATCGCCAAACAGCGGTCCGGCGGCTGGTGGCACGCCGGTGACCATCAGCGGCACGAATTTTGCGGCGGGAGCGACCGTGACCTTTGGAAGTGCCGCGGCCACGAACGTGGTGGTGACGGACAGCACGACGATCACAGCCACGACTCCGGCTGGCAGTGCGGGCGCCGTGACCGTGACAGTAGCGGTGAACGGGCAGAATGGGAGCCTGCCGAATGGATTCACCTACGTAGTACCGCCGACGGTGAGCAGTGTCAGTCCCAACAGCGGATCAACGTCCGGTGGGACGGCGGTGACGATCACGGGGACGAACTTTGTGGCTGGAGCCACGGTGACGTTTGGGAGTGCCGCCGCGACGAATGTGGTGGTGACAAGCAGCACGACGATTACAGCCACGACTCCGGCAGGGACTGCCGGCGCTACGACCGTGACCGTGACAGTGAGCGGACAAAGCGGAAGTCTGGCCAGCGGATTCACGTATGTAGTCGGTCCGACGGTAAGTGGTGTGAGTCCCGCCACAGGTCCAGGGACGGGTGGAACGGCGGTAACCATCACCGGTACGAACTTTGCTGCGGGAGCCACGGTGACCCTCGGAAGTTCGGCGGCAACCAACGTGGTGGTGACGAACAGCACGACCATTACCGCCACAACTCCGGCGGGCAGTGCAGGCTCGGTGACCGTGACCGTAACAGTGAACGGGCAGAGCGGAAGCCTGACCAACGGCTTCACCTACGTGGTGGCACCGACGGTGAGTAGCGTCAGTCCGAACACCGGGCCAACGTCCGGTGGGACGGCGGTAACCATCACGGGGACGAACTTTGCTGCGGGAGCGACGGTGACGTTTGGGGGCGCCGCGGCCACGAATGTGGTGGTGACGAACAGCACGACGATCACGGCCAAGACTCCGGCGGGCAGTGTAGGTGCGGTGACGGTGACAGTGACTAACACTGGGTCACAGAGCGGGAGTTTAACGAACGGCTTCACCTACGCGACGGTCACAACGATCAGCTACGTGCAGGGCAACTACGCGACGCCGCAGACGTCTCAGACTTCCGTGCCGGTCAAGTTCAATTCCGCGCAGACACTTGGCGACCTCAATGTTGTGGTGGTGGGTTGGAACGACACAACGGCGGCCGTCAGCTCGGTCGCCGATTCCTCGGGTAACACGTACGCGCTAGCGGTGGGACCGAACGCAATCAGTGGCACCCTCTCTCAGTCGATCTACTACGCGAAGAACATCGCGTCGGCAGGAGCAGGTGCAAATACGGTCACGGTGACATTCACGAAGGCAGCGACATACCCGGACATCCGCATTCTTGAATACAGCGGTGCCGATCCGAACACTCCTGTCGATGTGACAGCGGCGAATACGGGCAATAGCACTACCAGCAGCAGCGGTTCGGCGACCACTACGAATGCCACCGACCTGATTTTCGGCGCGAACATTGTGACCAGCGTAACCGGTGGACCGGGGACAGGGTTCACTAGCCGGCTACTCACGTCGCCCGATGGAGATATTGCCGAAGACGAAATGGTTTCGTCGACGGGTAGCTATAGTGCGGCGGCTGCACTCTCATCCGGCCAGTGGATCATGCAGATGGTGGCCTTCCGCACCCCTTCAGGTGGCCCAGTACCTCCCACTGTGAGCGGTGTGTCGCCCAGTAGCGGTCCGGCGGCCGGTGGCACGCCGGTGACCATCAGCGGCACGAATTTTGCGGCGGGAGCGACCGTGACCTTTGGAAGTGCCGCGGCCACGAACGTGGTGGTGACGGACAGCACGACGATCACAGCCACGACTCCGGCTGGCAGTGCGGGCGCCGTGACCGTGACAGTAGCGGTGAACGGGCAGAATGGGAGCCTGCCGAATGGATTCACCTACGTAGTACCGCCGACGGTGAGCAGTGTCAGTCCCAACAGCGGATCAACGTCCGGTGGGACGGCGGTGACGATCACGGGGACGAACTTTGTGGCTGGAGCCACGGTGACGTTTGGGAGTGCCGCCGCGACGAATGTGGTGGTGACAAGCAGCACGACGATTACAGCCACGACTCCGGCAGGGACTGCCGGCGCTACGACCGTGACCGTGACAGTGAGCGGACAAAGCGGAAGTCTGGCCAGCGGATTCACGTATGTAGTCGGTCCGACGGTAAGCAGCGTGAGTCCCGCCACAGGTCCAGGGACGGGTGGAACGGCGGTAACCATCACCGGTACGAACTTTGCTGCGGGAGCCACGGTGACCCTCGGAAGTTCGGCGGCAACCAACGTGGTGGTGACGAACAGCACGACCATTACCGCCACAACTCCGGCGGGCAGTGCAGGCTCGGTGACCGTGACCGTAACAGTGAACGGGCAGAGCGGAAGCCTGACCAACGGCTTCACCTACGTGGTGGCACCGACGGTGAGTAGCGTCAGTCCGAACACCGGGCCAACGTCCGGTGGGACGGCGGTAACCATCACGGGGACGAACTTTGCTGCGGGAGCGACGGTGACGTTTGGGGGCGCCGCGGCCACGAATGTGGTGGTGACGAACAGCACGACGATCACGGCCAAGACTCCGGCGGGCAGTGTAGGTGCGGTGACGGTGACGGTGACTAACACTGGGTCACAGAGCGGGAGTTTAACGAACGGCTTCACCTACGCGACGGTCACAACGATCAGCTACGTGCAGGGCAACTACGCGACGCCGCAGACGTCTCAGACTTCCGTGCCGGTCAAGTTCAATTCCGCGCAGACACTTGGCGACCTCAATGTTGTGGTGGTGGGTTGGAACGACACAACGGCGGCCGTCAGCTCGGTCGCCGATTCCTCGGGTAACACGTACGCGCTAGCGGTGGGACCGAACGCAATCAGTGGCACCCTCTCTCAGTCGATCTACTACGCGAAGAACATCGCGTCGGCAGGAGCAGGTGCAAATACGGTCACGGTGACATTCACGAAGGCAGCGACATACCCGGACATCCGCATTCTTGAATACAGCGGTGCCGATCCGAACACTCCTGTCGATGTGACAGCGGCGAATACGGGCAATAGCACTACCAGCAGCAGCGGTTCGGCGACCACTACGAATGCCACCGACCTGATTTTCGGCGCGAACATTGTGACCAGCGTAACCGGTGGACCGGGGACAGGGTTCACTAGCCGGCTACTCACGTCGCCCGATGGAGATATTGCCGAAGACGAAATGGTTTCGTCGACGGGTAGCTATAGTGCGGCGGCTGCACTCTCATCCGGCCAGTGGATCATGCAGATGGTGGCCTTCCGCACCCCTTCAGGTGGCCCAGTACCTCCCACTGTGAGCGGTGTGTCGCCCAGTAGCGGTCCGGCGGCCGGTGGCACGGCGGTGACCATCAGCGGCACGAATTTTGCGGCGGGAGCGACCGTGACCTTCGGAAGTGCCGCGGCCACGAACGTGGTGGTGACGGACAGCACGACGATCACAGCCACGACTCCGGCTGGCAGTGCGGGCGCCGTGACCGTGACAGTAACGGTGAACGGGCAGAATGGGAGCCTGCCGAATGGATTCACCTACGTAGTACCGCCGACGGTGAGCAGTGTCAGTCCCAACAGCGGATCAACGTCCGGTGGGACGGCGGTGACGATCACGGGGACGAACTTTGTGGCTGGAGCCACGGTGACGTTTGGGAGTGCCGCCGGCGACGAATGTGGTGGTGACAAGCAGCACGACGATCACAGCCACGACTCCAGCAGGGACTGCGGGCGCCGTGACAGTGACCGTGACAGTGAGCGGACAAAGCGGAAGTCTGGCCAGCGGATTCACGTATGTAGTCGGGCCGACGGTAAGTGGTGTGAGTCCCGCGACGGGTCCGGGGGCCGGTGGGACGGCGGTGACCATCACGGGGACGAACTTTGCGGCGGGAGCTACGGTGACATTTGGGAGCGCCGTCGGCCACGAACGTGGTAGTGACAAACAGCACGACGATCACAGCCACGACTCCGGCAGGGACTGCCGGCGCCGTGACCGTGACGGTGACGGTGAGCGGGCAAAGTGGGAGCCTGGCGAATGCGTTCACCTACATTGTGCCGCCGACGGTGAGTAGCGTTGCTCCGAACACCGGGTCAACGACCGGCGGGACGGCGGTGACCATCGCGGGAACGAACTTTGCGGCCGGAGCCACGGTGACCTTCGGAAGTCGGCGGCAACCAACGTGGTGGTGGCGAACAGCACGACGATCACAGCCACGACTCCGGCTGGCAGTGCTCGGTGCGGTGACTGTGACAGTGACCAACACCGGGTCACAGAGCGGAAGCTTGGCAAACGGGTACACTTACGCCTCCGTGCCGACACCGACCGCTCCCAACGAATTTTGCGGCAGTGGCGCGGGGCCTGGCCCGACCGTGCAATGTGCAAGAGTTACATCAATTCAACATCTCTTAACGTCCCACACAACCGCGCCATTCGACAGTACGGGTGGCGACGTGATTGTGATCTGTGCTTCCTCTCATGCGGGCGTCACTCTTACTCCTAGCGATAGCTTTGGAAATACCTGGATTCCGATAGCCGGGCCGACGAGCACCAGTGTGGGATTCGATCTACGGACGCAACTCTGGTATGCGCGGAATCCCATCGTCGGTCCAAATCACACTGTCACCATGACGCTTTCCGATTGCGCAACCCCTCGTGATCTCGATCATTGTAGGGAAGGGCTCGAACATCTCCTCACCGATTGATGCCATATCGCTGATCGGCAGCGACAACGGAACTCAGACCGTGAACGTCGCCAGCCCGAATATAACCACCTCCAGCGCCAACGATCTGCTGATCGGTTTTGTAAAGGTTTCTGCTGGCGCCACCTTTACTTCCGGTACCGGTTTTACGCAACAACCCGCAGCATCTTCGAACTTCCTGGACGCAGAGACAGGCCCGGCGGCGACGCCGGGTACATACGACGCGACATTCACGCTGAACACGTCGCAGACTTGGCAATCGGCGGTCGCGGCCGTTGCAACAATCCCAAATCAAAGCTCGCTTTCGTGGACGGCATCGACAGAGACCGGCGGAACAATCAGCCAATACTTGGTGGAGCGTTGCCAAGGTTCTGGTTGCACTAGCTTCGTCCAAATCGGCACCACGGCCGGTACTACATTCAACGACACGGGCCTGACGGCATCCACGAGCTATAGCTATCGCGTTCGGGCCCAGGACACGTCCGGCACGACAGGACCGTATTCAAATACCGCAAGCCTGACGACTCCGGCTCCGGTGCCGCGTTGCCAGGCAATCTGACAGCAACACCAACCTCTGCAACGCCAGATCAATCTTTCGTGGATGGCGTCAGCGGAAATTGGCGGAACGATTAGCAACTACCTGGTCGAGCGTTGCCAAGGCGCCAGTTGCACCAACTTCGCCCAAATCGGCACCACGGCAGGCACTACATACAACGACACAGGTTTGACGGGATCCACCAGCTATAGCTATCGGGTTCGTGCGTCGGACTCAGCAGGTCATCTCAGTCCGTATTCAAACCTGGCGATTGCGACCACAGCTATCGTCGACTCCGGTTATCAGCTACATTCAGGGAAATTACGCGACACCACAGACGTCGCAGACGAGCGTAAAGGTAGTGTTTGCCCAACAGCAAACAGCTGGCGACCTCAACGTGGTCGTAGTCGGTTGGAATGACACGACGGCAAGCGTTAGCTCGGTTGTCGACTCCTCGGGCAATACCTATGCGCTGGCGGTGGGACCCACCGCGGTCAGCGGCACGCTGTCTCAATCGATCTATTACGCGAAGAACATCGCAGCCGCAGCAGCGGGTGCTAATACCGTTACGGTCACATTCACGAACGGCAGCGACATACGCGGACATTCGGATCCTCGAATACAAGGGTGCCGATCCGAGCAGTCCGGTCGACGTTACCGCAGCAAATACCGGCAACAGCACATCGAGCAGCAGCGGCGCGGTCACGACGACTAACGCGAATGATCTGCTCTTTGGCGCGAATATCGTGACGAGCATAACCAGCGGGCCGGGCACTGGTTTCACGAGCCGGCTGCTTACGTCGCCAGACGGGGATATTGCCGAAGACGAAATGGTTTCGTCGACTGGCAGCTATAGCGCCACAGCTCCAATCTCATCCGGCGCGTGGATCATGCAGTTGGTGGCATTTAAGGCTGCGCCATAGACAACTTCCACACTTCCTCTACTGGAAGTGTGGCTATCGAAGATCACCTCGTCCTGAACTTTGCGCCTTGTTTGCAGAGTTAACCCATCGCGCGACGATCAGAAAAATTAAGCTCATGTCCGTAGCGTTATCGATCCACAATGAGTTCGTGGGTTCTCGTTTCCTGTGTGGATTCGGCTTCTCATCTGCGAGATAGAATGATGAGCCAGTCGTAGAAGCACTTGAATCGTCAACGAGTCGCTATAATCCTTGAATTCCAGCGTGACCACGATCGCAAAGCAGAAGGGGCAGAATTCAGTCCTCCTAGACTATTACAAATGTCCCGAGGAATTTGGCGAGATTGAATCCAATGGACAACTTTCGGGGGAAGAGGGCTTCTTTCAATTTGGGGCCGGGACTCTCTGTTACGGCCGGTGCCAAGCGGTAAAGGTCGCAAGTGATCCAAGTGGCCCGCTCTTCGATGCCCGCGACGCAGTGGAAATCGAGCAGGGGGTAGTCCACCTTCCGTTTGATCTGACCGAGATCGTCAACAATTTGCGCACTGAACGCTATGCAGCCGTTGCCGATGCGTCAAACTCATCACGGATATTCAACCTACTGAAGCACGATGTTTACTATTCGTTAAGACCATGGATGCCTGCCTCGGTAAGGCGACTTCTCCAAAGGGCTCACCTCAGGGGATGGAATCGCCTGCGATTTCCTCAATGGCCAGTCGATCGCACTGTGGACACGATTCTGGAAGATTCCCTGGTCCTTTGCATGAAAGCTAGGCGCATTTCCTCGGTCCCCTTCATCTGGTTCTGGCCGGAGGGCGCACAAAGCTGTGCCTTGATGACTCACGACGTTGAAACACACGCTGGCTTAGTCTCCTGCCGAGAGCTTATGGCCCTGGATGCTTCATTCGAAATAAGGTCCTCGTTCCAATTGGTGCCGGAGGATAGGTACCTCGTTTCAAGTGAGTTCTTGGAGGAACTTCGAGGCCAAGGCTTTGAGGTAAACGTTCAAGATTTAAATCATGACGGAGATCTGTTCAGAGATCGGGAAGAATTCCTTCGCCGAGCCGACCGCATTAACGAGTATCTTCGCCGATTTGGGGCCAAAGGTTTTCGCTCTGCGATCATGTACAGGAATGCAGAATGGCTAGGCGCAATCGAAGCGAGTTATGACATGTCTTTCCCCAACGTTGCACATCTTGAACCACAGCGAGGCGGCTGCTGTACCGTCATGCCCTATTTTATTGGGCAGGCTCCTTGAGCTTCCCCTGACTACTATACAGGACTATTCTCTCTTTCACATTTTAGGCGAGTCTTCTACCAACATATGGAAGCAGCAGATCGAGTTGGTCAGGGAGAAGAATGGGCTGATCAGTTTCATCGTGCACCCGGATTATCTCACTGGCGAACCTGAACTGGCGCTCTACAAATCGTTACTAACTCATCTTGTGCCAACTCCGTGCGACAAAACCACATTTGGATTGCGCTTCCCGGCGAAATAGACGAGTGGTGGCGGGAACGAAACCAAATGGAACTTGTCCTCGCAATGGAGAGTGGCGCATCGAAGGCGAGGGAAGTGAGCGGGCTCGGATCGCTTATGCGAGTCTTGCCTACAATCGATTAACTTATAGACTTTCGGCCAATTGCTAAAACGCCTCGACTTAACGGGTGAACTAGCATAACACTGCCGGTTGAACTCTGGATAGGGCACTCCCTCGGTTCCGCTACGGGACGCGGTATAGCGCGAATGCGGTCATTCTGAATGACGATGCCGAAGACGAATCACGCAGTATTCATAGCTATTGTAGCTGTGGTCGTTAGTATTTTTTGGAGACCGCTGTGGATATTGAGCCGCGCTCTCCATTCATCGGGATGAGTATTCGCATATCGTCTTCATCCCGCTGATCGTCATATCCTTAATTTATTGGCGAAGAAGGAAAGTATTCGCCAACTCAGTATTCCCTACTTACGCGGGCGCAATCTTCTTGTTTGTTGGACTTGCATTATATGGTGTAGCTGCACAGTTCAGTGGGACGTCCGCCGAGCCGAATGTTCCCTCGCTTTCCTTGTCGATCATCGGGCTTATCGTCTCATGCGTGGGTGCATTTCTTCTCAGCTATGGCTGGTCAGCGGTGCGGGCAAGTTTATTTCCTCTTGGATTCCTATTCTTCGCCGTGCCGCTGCCAGACTCTATGCTTACGAGACTTGTTTACGGGCTGCAGCAAGGAAGCAGCGACGTTGCGGCTCTGCTTTATGAGAGCATTCGGCGTCCCCTTTTTTCGGGATGGGCTAGTCTTTCAGCTGCCGGGGTTCACCATCGAGGTCGCTCCAGAATGTAGCGGAATTCGTTCCAGCATCGGGCTTCTCATTTCAACCGTACTGCTGTCTCAATTTCTTCTCCGATCCAATTGGAGGAAGCTGGCGCTTTGCATGCTCGTGCTTCCACTCGCGATGTTCAAAAACGGGTTGCGTATTGCCACTTTGTCGATCCTGTCCGTTTACGTGAGCCGCGATTTTCTTTACGGTTGGCTGCATCATTCTGGAGGTGTTGTGTTTTTCCTGATTGGGATCGCTTTCATTTACCTTGCGCTCAGGGTGTTGCAGTTCAATGAGCAACCTTTTGCGCCGAGCGCTGGTAAGACGGCTTTTGTCAGTCAGTCGGTGAGAAAAGCCGAGATTTGATCGCGTTTTGGCGCGAAGCGCCCGCCGTCTACTTAGCTGGGAGACAAAGCCTAGTAACAAGGCCAAAAAGTCGCGGCTACGCTTCGCGCGCAAAAGCAAAGCCGGAAGATGAATTGCGTCGCCTCGGGGTCATGGCCAGATGATGGGGCCGCCGCCAGCCGCGCCGTCTTCATCGCCATGCTCCCGACACGGCCCGCTCTTCCGGCCTTCGATCTGCAGCTCGTTGGGGACGAAGTCGATGCTCTCCAGGTGGAGCTGCTCGATTTTCAGTTGCGGAATTTTCATTTGGTAAGGCCGCCGCAGCAATTAGCTGCACTTCTGATTTGAACTGGTCCACAGGCTCGCCCAAAATTTTGGGATCACGCGGCGCGACACGTCGAACTGGATGGCCGCTAAGGTTGGCTATGGCGGAGGCCCTCGATCGAGTGTAGCCTCAGTGATGGTGCGTCTTTGTGAGCGTTGTGCACGTTGTGCACGTATAGAGGACAAGGGCGGCGTTGGGGGATGTTCGCGGCAGAGATGTCCACATAACAGGATAGAGAACGACTGAACAGCCGCTTCGGGCCAACTCCAGGAATCGGTTTGTGCCTCGAGGAGGTAGACTGCAAAATCGACTCAGCTTTCTCCCATCTGATCGGGATCTTAGGTGCTCTAGATTGTGACGCCATTTATGTTAACAGGATGCCCTTTTACAATGGGGCTCATTAACCGTCGGAATATGGAGGCGCTACGCATGACTGCTGAGAAGCCGGAACTGAGAGATCTCGTAGAACGCCTGGGCAAGCTCGAAAAGCGGAACCGCAGACTCGAACGGGGCCTGATCGCCGCTTTGACCGCCTTGTCGGCCATCGTCCTCATGGGACAAGCTGCGCCCTCGCCTCGAATTGTGGAAGCGCAGAAATTCGTGCTCAAGGATGCCGACGGAAATGTGCGAGCCTGGATGGGAATCATCGGAAAGGGATCGGAATTGAATCTGGGAAACGCAAATGCGCAGCCAATGATTAGTCTCGAGGTGAGCAATGATTCTGGCGACCTCCACTTCTACGGAAGTCGAAGGAGCGGCATGAATTTAGGTATCAACTCTGGCAACCCTTCCATTTCCATTGTGGACTCCGACGGACAAGGCGGTGCGGGACTTAATTTTGGAAAAAACGGACCCAGCCTAAAGTTGGAAGATGGGAGGGGATTCTCGGCGGTGATGGGAACATCGCAGGTCGAGAATCCTGATCGGCAGGCTCAATACACATCGACTGCCTCAGTCACCCTCTTCGATAAAGACAAGAAGGTAATCTGGAGAGCACCGTAAGTACTTCTCACGAGAAAGGTGATTCGTGGTTCCTAATTCGGCAGAAGCCCGAACACCGTAAAGGCGAGTTGGCCTCCTACATAGACCTTCCCGTTCGCGACTGTCGGAACCGTGAACTTAGTTGCAGGCGCAGCAGCGCCGGACCCGCTGCTTGGGCTGCTGTAAAACTGAGTCGAAACATTAGTGGCGTCGTAAGCATCGAGGATGACCGCACCGCCGGATTGATATGCGGTAATGTCTGCAACCCAAACGATCCCATTTGTTGTGCCGCTCGCGGAGACGGCCGGTGTCGCGCCGCGGAAGGTAAATGCATTGTTTGAGTTCGAACTGGAGACGGTCGAGATCGCTCCATTGGAGATGGGGTATTGTCTGAGCGAGTCGCCGACGATTACCGTGTAAATATTCCCGTTCCAATAGGCCGGCTGGCCGAAAAAGCCACTCTCGAGATCCGTTGTATTGAATCCGACATCCACTTCTCCGACGTCCTGATTTGCGGCCATGTTGTACTGGCCCAGGTTCGATCGATCCAGAAGGTAAACCACGCCGACTTTGCCGGAGGCGATCATCAGATGCGGATGGGCGGACGATCCAACTGCATCAGGGAGAATGATGGGTCCGGATGAGCCTAAGTCAATATCGTTTTGTTGCATGACGTCTTGATCGAACGGGGTGAAGTAGTCAAGAACTGTTCCCGTTGGGCTGAGTTTGACGACCGAATCGGAGAAGTTAGTGACGCCGTCAAAGACGCCGTTGGCCGTTTCCACATAGATGTTTCCGCTTGCATCAACGGCCGGGCCGTTCCCTGAGCCCCAAATGGCACCCTCGTTATTTCCGTTCGTGGGATCGGTCGAAGACCAGACCCACTGTTGCGCGAGGGTCGCTGCGTTGTAGGCCATCAGCCAGCCCTGCCAGGTGTTGTTATCGCCATGGGAACCAAATCCGATGTACAACGTTCCATTGCTCAGCAATAAGGCAGGCCGCTGGAGCTGATACAGAGGGAACAAAATTAGGCGCCGTGAGAACCACGGGGCCACCAAATTTTTCCGCTCCCGTCGTGGTGTCCAAAGCATGCAGCCGATGGAAGTAGCAGGGATTGTCTGTGGAGCATCCCGTCCCTACCGTTTCTTTGGTCTTGGGAACAACATAAATCGTGTTTGTAGAGGGATCGATGACGGGCGTCGAAGTAATGCCGATTTCGGGGACCAGATCATTCAGTTCGCCCGTATCTGCCGCAGGTACCGTGGATACGCCGGACGAGAGAAAATTCGTCTTCCAAAGCTGCACGCAGGAGGGAGAGTCCGCGTCGAAGGCGTAGACGCTATCGTGCTCTGTGGCTATGAACACAACATTCCGCGTCTGTCCTGCGATATTGAAATTGGCGACATAAAGCGGTGCCGCGTAGACATAACCGTCCACCGGGCAGGTAAACAAAGCACCAAACGTGGAAGAGTTCACGGTTGTTGGCGTCAGCGCATACTCTTGCAGGTTCTGACCGGTCCGCGCGGTGTCATTATGATAGGTAAACACTCCCGCGAGATCCGTCACCGCGATTATCGCCGAGGCGCTAGCCGAGGAGTCGGAATTGCTTGTAGCACTGACCGTGTGTACCCCCGGTTGCGTGCCCGGAGTGAACAGGCCGGCCGAAGATATGGTGCCGACAGTAGTGTTGCCACCGGTCGCTCCATCGACCGACCAGCTTACGCCTTTGTTCTGGGGGTCATTGGAGACTGTGGCCGCGAACTGCTGAGTTTGTGAGAGGGTCACTGCTGCGCGTTTTGGATTCATCGTGACATAAATCGAGGTCATGGTGAAGTTGACGCCGTTGCTTTGAATGCCGTTCACCGTCACAACCACATTGCCGGTCATTGCACCACTGGGTACTGTCGCCGTAATGCTCCCGGAATTCCAAGCCGTCACCGCGGCGGTTGTTCCATTGAATGTGACCGTGCTCGTCCCCTGCGAGGATCCGAAATTCGTCCCGCTGATCGTCACTGCCCCTCCCACTGGTCCCGCGGTTGGTGAGAGGCTCGTGATACTCGGTGGGGCTCCGCTTCCGCTCCCAGCGGCCCGGAAGGCGACCATCTGCATGATCCAGGCGCCGCCACTCAATTGCGCCGTGGCACTGTAGCTTCCCCCCGTGGTTACAATCTCGTCTTCCAGAATGTCCGCGTCCGGGCTCGTAATCACTCGGCTCGTATACCCTGCCCCCGGGCCCGTCGTGAGTTGTTGCACCAGATTGGCCCCCACCAGCAGGTCGTTCGCATTGCCCGTGGCCACCGAGCCGCTATTGCCCACTGTGCCGGTCCCCTGCGCGCTGGCCACCACGTCCACCGGATTCGTCGGATCCACCCCGCTGTACTCGGCTATGCGAATATCCGGGGAATTTGCTCCCGTGTTGAACACTACCGTCACCGTATTGCCGCCCGCCCCCGCCGCCACGATGTTCTTGGCGTAGTAAATCGCCTGGCTCGCTGTCCCGCTCTGCACCGTCGGGCCCACCGCCAACGCGTAGGCACTGCCTTTCGAGTCGCTTACCGAACTCACCTGTGCGGTCGAATCATTCCAGCCCACCACCACGACGTTGAGATTGCTGGCCGTCTGCGCCTTTGCATACGTCACCGCTACCCGCGTGCTCGTCCCCTGAGGAACCGCAGATTTGACCTGCACGAAGGAGAGAGAAGAGCCGGATGCGGATGTCACCGTCAGTGTGAATGGTTGCGACGCGGGCGTGCCTACGCCATTGCTCGCGGTGAAAGTGAGCGAATACGTCCCAGCAGTGCCAGACCCCGGTGTCCCGCTCAGCGTCGCTGTGCCGTTCCCGTTGTTGCTGAACGTCACGCCGGTGGGCAGCGTGCCTGACGCACTCATCGATGGAGTGGGTGTCCCTGTGGTCGTCACGGTGAACGTTCCCGCTGTGCCTACCGTAAAGGTGATGCTGTTCCCGCTGGTGAATGTCGGACCCTGATTCACGGTCAGCGTGAAACTCTGGATAGCAGGTGTACCTACGCCATTGGTGGCGGTGAAGGTGAGCGAGTAGGTCCCGCCGCTTCCCGAAGTAGGTGTCCCGCTGAGCGTCGCGGTACCGTTACCGTTATTTGTGAACGTCACCCCGGTGGGCAGCGCTCCTGACTCACTCAGAGATGGAGTGGGCGTCCCTGTGGTCGTCACGGTGAACGTTCCCGCTGTGCCTACCGTAAAGGTGGTGCTGTTCGCGCTCGTGAATGTCAGGCCCTGATTCACGGTCAGCGTAAAACTCTGGGTGGCAGGAATGCCTACGCCATTGCTGGCCGTGAGCGTGAGCGAATATGTCCCAGTAGTGCCAGACCCGGGTGTCCCGCTCAGCGTCGCTGTGCCGTTGCCGTTATTCGTGAACGTCACGCCCGTTGGCAGCGTGCCTGATTCACTCAGGGATGGGGTGGGTGTCCCCGTGGTTGTCACGGTGAACGTTGCTGCTGTGCCTACCGCAAAGGTGGTGCCGTTGGCGCTGGTGAACACAGGAGCCTGATTCACGGTCAGCGTGAAACTCTGGGTAGCAGGCGTGCCCACGCCGTTGCTGGCTGTGAAGGTGAGGGAATATGTCCCACCGGCGCCGGACCCCGGTGTCCCGCCCAGCGTCGCGGTGCCGTTACCATTATTCGTGAACGTCACGCCCGTTGGCAGCGTGCCTGATTCACTCAGGGATGGGGTGGGTGTCCCCGTGGTTGCCACGGTAAACGTTCCTGCTGTGCCCACCGCAAAGGTGGTGCTGTTGGCGCTGGTGAACACAGGAGCCTGATTCACGGTCAGTGTGAAACTCTGGGTGGCAGGCGTGCCCACGCCGTTGCTGGCAGTGAAAGTGAGCGAATACGTCCCGGCAGTGCCAGACCCGGGCGTCCCCCTCAGCGTCGCTGTGCCGTTGCCGTTGTTTGTGAACGTCACCCCGGTGGGCAGCGCTCCTGACTCACTCAGCGATGGGGTGGGCGACCCTGTGGTCGTCACGGTGAAATTCCCTGCGCCACCTACGGTAAACGTTGTGCTAGTGGCGCTGGTGATGGCGGGTGCCGTTCCTCCTCCGCTTCCGCTCCCGGCGGCCCGGAAGGCGACCATCTGCATGATCCATGCGCCGCCACTCAATTGCGCCGTGGCACTGTGGCTTCCCCCCGTGGTTACAATCTCGTCTTCCAGAATGTCCCCGTCCGGGCTCGTAATCACCCGGCTCGTATACCCTGTCCCCGGGCCCGTCGTGAGTTGCTGCACCAGATTGGCCCCCACCAGCAAGTCGTTCGCATTGCCCGTGGCCACCGAGCCGCTATTGCTCACTGTGCCGGTCCCCTGCGCGCTGGCCACCACGTCCACCGGATTCGTCGGATCCACTCCGCTGTACTCAGCTATGCGAATATCCGGGGAATTTGCTCCCGTGTTGAACACTACCGTCACCGTATTGCCGCTCGCCCCTGCCGCCACGATGTTCTTGGCGTAGTAGATCGCCTGGCTCGCTGTCCCACTCTGCACCGTCGGCCCCACCGCCAACGCGTAGGCATTGCCTTTCGAGTCAGTTACCGAACTCACCTGTGCGGTGGAATCACTCCAGCCCACCACCACGACGTTGAGATTGCCGGCTGTTTGTGCTTTTGTATACGTCACTGCTACCCGCGTGCTCGTTCCCTGAGGAACCGCGGATTTGACCTGCACGAAAGCGATGCTGGTCGCTGCGGAACTTACCTTTGGCAGGACCACACTTGTCATCAAGACTAACAATACAATTCGAGTCGTAGAAATGACGAGATGACGCCAGCCAACAAGGACATATTGCTGGGATTCGAAAGCCCATGGGTTCATTGGGTTCTCCTCTATGGCCGTGAAAACCATCCAATGCGGTCGGCCTGAACACCGATGGGGAGGGTGCATCGGGACGGTGCCAACGAAATATAAGAAATAGTGCCCTACGTTTTACTTCCCGCTGTTCTCGAGTCGCTGATGTGAAGCGATGTGGAAAGGCTCGGGGCAGCGTCAAGCGGCGGTCGCACCCAACATCGCTTAGTGCGAACCTTAACTTAAGGAGCACCAACCCTTAGCCTGAAGAACTCATCTTCCGTCTTTTTTCCGAAACCAGCAGCACGGAAATATTTTAGGGACGCCGATTGGTAACGTGGGGCCGCGCAGTTCCTTTGGCCGAACCGGAGCGCTTACACTTCGCAAACAAGAGTTGCGAAGCGGCACAAGTCCTGTAGCACGAACTCGTTGTGGATATCAATCACTAGTCGCATCGCTCGTGCGGATTCGGAATGCGAAAATCATTGTGGATTATCGCCTTGCTATTTGCGGCGATCGGCGCACCCAACGCCCGTGCGGATTCATTCGACGCCAGTTTCACATGCGCCGGCTCTTGTGTGTCTGTGCCGACTGATCCCCCGGTGTCATTCCCTTCACCAATCATCCCCGTAGCATTCTTTTCCCAGACATTCACCATTACACTAAACGCCGCGGATACTTCCACAGACACATACACGTGGGAGGTCGGTTCGACCTCCACGAGTTGGTATTTTGTGATCGACGACATAACCATCGGCACGTTCGACGCCGGCCCGTCGTATGCGCTTGGCGGATTGGGTAATCCTGGTGGAACTGGGTCCGTAGATTTTAGTGCCGTTGCCACGCCCAAGTCCGTTGCCACGCCCGAGCCGAGTTCTGGCGCCCTCCTGCTGATCGGTGTCGGGGTAGTAGTGTTTGTGCTGCGGAAACGTATGGGCCACGGCCGTCCATTGGCCACTTGACACCTCATCGAAACATCCTGCGCCCACTACATACAGCGCTGCCAGCGCGGACCTATTGCAAGATGATCAGGATCGTTCTGACGACGCAAAGAAAAAACTACGGACGCACCACCGGCGAGGCTGACTAGTGGAATCGTCCAGAGATTAAAGGAGGGTAGAGCAGACGCCGTAGCGGGGAGGAGGAGCAAACCAGCCCCAAGGCTGGACAAAAGATAGAGTAGTGAACCGGCTGATGGCCAGAGGCCGATGCAGGCGAGTGCAACAAGCACACCCAACGTTGCGGCCACAGCTGGAACCGTCTCATCCCCGCCTTCGGAAATCACCGCACACTGAGAGTCCTGGTCTGTCGAGAGAGCTGCGGCGCGGCTGTTATTAACAACATTCTTATTGGCACGATGAGCCGCCACACCATCAATGACCTCTCCCCGCATGACCGCCGCGATCTCAGTGTTCGTAAGAGCGAACGAGTAGATACGCACATCGCGAATGGCGCCGGTGAACTGGTAACCTTCGAGATCACTCCGCTTGCCGACATAGAGAGCCGAACGAGAACTGTGCTGCGTCCCCGTTACCAAGCCAACCAACGCACCGTTGTCCAGTTTCCCGTTCAAGTAAACGTCCAGCGTCCGCTCCTCAGCGTCGTAGACTCCGGCCAGGTGGTACCAGGCGTTCACCGCGAGAGGACTAGCTCCGTAGCGTGCCATGAGATCTCCGCACGCATTGGCGAGTTTGAAGCCGATTGTGCGCGGCCCTCGGTCGACTGTTGTATCTAACTGATACCCAAAGCCGCCGTGAAGTTGTGAGACGATCGGTGCGTCGTCCACGGGAAAGGAGGATGGCTTGATCCAGGCGCTGATGGTCATGTTGCCACTGAGCCGAAGCGCCGTTGAACGGCCGAAGTCGATGTAATCCTTCGCGCCGTCGAACATGACGGCGCGGCCCATGATGCCTTCAACACGCTTCGGCTCGCCGCTGAACCTGCCGTTCAGGCCATGGCCGGAAGAATCAAGCGCGACTCGACCGCCAGCTTCGTCGAGCTTCCAATAGGCTTCAAGGGTTCCTGGGGACGTCGCTCCCCGCTTAGTGGGGGCGGGACCCGCAGCGGCCCATACCAGAAGAATGAGCGCGAACGCCACTGTCGCCGCGACCAGCGCCTTCCATCTGTTGATCCTGAAGCTAGGTGAGCGTATTTTCCAGTGAGCACTGACGATGGCGCCGAGGAAGGCTCCTGTCACATTCGTAGCGAGATCGATCGCCGACGAGGTGCGGTGCAGCATCACGAGTTGGCTGGACTCGGCAAACGCGGACATCAAGGCTGCCGCGATGACGGCCCGCAGCACCCCGAGCTCTCCCAGCACAATTCCTACAGGAACATACCCTAAGACGTTCGCCACGACGTCGGAGGCGTAGACTCCGAAATCCACGGTAGCGTGGCCCAGTGGTCGTAACTCCACGGGAATCGCAGTTGCAGCGAGAACCATCAATATGACCGGAGCTCGCAGCCTGATCCCGTCTGCGCGGCGATTGCTGTTCGAGACCATAAAACTGAGGTTACTACGAAGCATAAGCGAACGCTGCGGCGGCGAAGGTTCTGGAACGCACACAATGGAATCGAACTCAGGCCGCCCGGGAATTACAGATCAGCGTCAGATCGCGGCGCAAAAAAATGAGGCACCTCGGCTTCCTTGGCCCTGCCGATTTCTGAAGACTAGAGTGGTGGCGTGTAGGCACAAGGATTTGAAAAAAATGCTGCACGCCAAAGGGCCGCGATGTAATTCACTCCCTTGGTAGGAAAACTCCACCCGGTCACAACGAATCTCGGTTCTCATAATATTTCTCATAATACGACCGGTACTCGCCTCCGCGTACCCCAGCGAGCCAAGAGGAATTCTTCCTGTACCAATTGATCGTTTGACGCAATCCTTCGTTAAGGGAAATCAGCGGCTTCCAGCCAAGCTCCTCTTGCATTTTCTGGCAGCGCAATGCATAACGCCGATCATGGCCGGGCCGATCCTTTACATAGCTGAGCAGCGATTCTGGCCGCTCAGTCAACTGAAGCAGGTGCCGTGCGACCTCGAGATTCTCCTCGATGTCCAGGCCGCCGATATTGTAGACCTCGCCCGGACGTCCCTTTTCGAGTACGGCCAAAATTCCCCGGCAGTTATCTTCCACGTGTAACCAATCGCGTTGTTGTTTTCCGTCACCATAAATGGGCAGCGGCTTACGGTCGAGCGCGTTGGTGATCATGAGCGGCAGGAATTTCTCAGGAAACTGGTAAGGACCATAATTATTTGAGGAGCGAGTGATTACCGCCGGCAGACCGTAGGTCCGCACGTAAGAGAGCACCAAAAGGTCCGCGCCGGCCTTCGAAGCTGAATACGGACTGCTAGGCCGCAACGGCGAGCTTTCATCGGCGAAGGCGCCCGGCGGCAAATCGCCGTAAACTTCGTCCGTCGATATTTGTAAGAAGCGCTCGATTCGCAGAGTGCGCGCCACTTCGAGCAGGGTGAAAGTACCCTTTACATTCGTCTCGATGACAGGCGCGGGTTGATAGATGCTGCGGTCAACGTGTGATTCGGCCGCGAAATGCACCATGGCGTGGCACCCGCTCATCGCTCCTTGAACCGCTGTGGCATCGCAGATATCACCTTTAATGAATGCACAGCTCGGATCGTCTGCGACGTCTTCGAGATTGGCCAAGTTCCCGGCGTAGGTCAGCTTATCGAAGTTAACGAGTTTGTAGTGTTTGCGTGTTTTGAGAACCTGGCGGATGAAATTGGAGCCGATAAATCCTGCCCCTCCCGTAACCAAAATTTTCATGGGAGCGTTTCCCGTTCCGTCAGGAGCGCTTCGTCGGCCCGGGACAGCTTATTTGCACCGGTCTCGGCTACCAACGTATTAGCGCGCAGCAGGGACTCGAAAGTGCCCGCATCGGTCCACCAGCCATCGAGAACTTCGTAGGTGAGCTTGCCTTCTTCTATATAGAAGTTATTAACGTCAGTTATCTCTAGCTCTCCGCGCCCCGAGGGTTTGAGCCGGTGGATCTTGTCGAAGACCGTTTGGTCGTAGAGATAAATTCCGATGACTGCATAATTGGATTTGGGATATTTTGGCTTTTCTTCTATGCCAAGCACATGATTCCCGCGAACCTCCGCAACTCCGAAGCGCTGTGCGTCCGTAACCTCCTTTAGAAGGATCTTGGCTCCCTGCCCCTGTTTCTTAAAGTTGGCGACCGCTTGGCAAATATTGTTTTCGATAATGTTGTCGCCTAGCACCACGCAAATGAAATCGCCGTCCGCGAAATGCTCCGCTAGGTCCAGGGCGTCCGCAATGCCGCCCTCGCCTTCCTGGTAAGTGTAGTTGAGGTGCTTTAACCCAAAGTCTCGGCCATTTCCTAGAAGCCGCAAGAAGTCACCCGCATTCTTCCCGCCCGTGACCAAAAGGATTTCATGGATTCCGGCGTTCACCAGGGTTTGAATGGGGTAATACACCATGGGCTTGTCATAGATTGGTAAGAGGTGTTTGTTCGTGACCCGCGTGAGAGGATTCAGCCGACTGCCCGTACCCCCTGCCAGAACCACACCTTTCATCTCCACTCCATTTTTTCGGATTTACGATAGCGACCGTCACCGAATTGTAGCAGGTCGGATGCCACGATCAGCAGCTTAAGTGCGATTCGGAGATATTCAGTTAATTTGTTTCATTCATAACCGGCGTCGGGCTTCTCATTTCTTCTCCGATCCAATTGGAGGAAGCTGGCGCTATGCATGTTGGTACTTCCACTTGGGATGTTCAAAAACGGGTTGCGTATTGCCACCCTGTTGATTCCGTCGGTATACGTGAGCCGCGATTTTCTGTACGGTTGGCTGCATCATTCTAGAGGTGTTGTCCTCTTTCTGATTGAGCATCGCTTTCATCTGCCTTGCGTTCGGGGTCTTGCAGTTCAATGAGCGAGCTTTTGCTCCGAGCACGGCAAGACGGCTTTTGTCAGTCAATCAGGAAGAAAAGCCGAGATTTGATTGCGCCTTGGCGCGGAGCGCCGCCGTGTACTTAGTTGGGAGACAAAGCCTGGGTAACAAGGTTAAAAGGTGAATCTAAATCGCGCGGCCGCGCTTCGCGGCGGCGCAACGGCCGTACCCGAAAACAGGCTGGCGAAGTTGATCACATTCACGCGATTGGTCAGATTGATGGCCTCAAACTGCAACGCAATGCTGCGCCGCTCTTTGCGATACAGTTCCAGCCCGGCTCCGATGTCGAGCGAAAAATTGGGCTTCACCCGGCCCTGATCCAAGTTCACTTGATTCAAGATGGTGGGGCCGTATTGAGCCAGCAGAAAACCTGGATCGGCTCCGTCAGTCTCCGCCGGCAATCCGCTGCCGTACTCTCCACTGAGCGCCACCCACACTCGGCTACTCGCCTGGAAACGCACGCGCGCTCTGGCTGTATTGCGCTGATCCTGGCTCACCGGGAAACGACTCGTGTCGCTCAGCCTGTTGATGGCATCGCTTCCAAGAAAGAGCCCGCCCGTAATCGGTCCCTGGCCAATGCCCAATTGATTGGCATAGCTCAGGTAGCCGGAGAAACGGCCCCAGTGCGGGACCTCGATTCGTAACTCTTCCCCGCTGATTTGCGCGTTGGCGAAGGCGATCGGGAAGCTCACGCCTGTATCCAGCAAAACGTCATCGTCGGAGTAGTTGCGAAAATCGCGGCGGAACACGTTGGCATTGAGCCGCAGGCTTCCCCAAAACGATTTCGTAACTCCGATCTCATAAAAATTGGCCCGCGCCGGCAAAACCGGCAGCCGCAAGACGATGGGATTCAGTGAATCGACCTCTGGGGAGCTGGCCAGCAGCAGATTTTCGAGTGCCGGCGTTTGAAACACGCGGTCGTAGGAAGCATGCAACAGGAGATTCAGCGCGGGCACATAGCGCGAAACACCCAGGCGCGGGCTCCAGGCCGACTCGCGCACCACAAACGCGTAGTAGTCAAAGCGCAGCCCGGCGCTGACGTTCCAGTTGCCGAGACGAATCTGATCTTGCGCGTATGCGGAGGGCTCGACGTCCCAGCGTCGATCGGAGAATTGAAATTGCAGCGGCGTACCCGCGTCGAATTGCGTCGGGTCGGTGATCGTGTATTGCAAATACTCGTGCACGGGGTTCGCCATCGTGTCCGCACCGATTTTCCACTCATTACGGCTATGGTGTCCCGCCAGATCCGCGCGAGCGTATCCTTCCCGATAGCCGCGATCCTGCGAAACAATCACCGGAGTGGAGAGCGGGTTGGAAGCGATGGTAGCGGACGAGTCTCGAACGCTGCCCGCAAGACTCAGCACCAGGTTCGGCGAAATCACTCGCTGGAAACAGATTTCGCCGCCAGTTTCGATATTCGCGAAGTCTTGCCGCTGCCCCGCCTGCTGCTGCACCAACTCATTGGGGACGAGATATCGGACTTCATTATGCGAGACAGTCAAGCGCAAACGGCTGAGGTCCGAGAAGTCGCGCTCATAGGAAGCGGAAAACCCGTTGGCGTTGGCGCGATTGGTATAATTCGCCAGCACCGGCGGATCGAGATAGCGATCGGTATAGAGGCCGTCGCCGCTGAGGGAGAGCCGGTCTTTCCCGCGCGAATAAGACAGAGCCAGAAAACCGTCGGCCGTTCCAAAACTCCCTCCGCCCAGATCGAACTCGCCGTGCAAACCAGAGGGCACATTTTTCTCCGTAGTCACTTCGATAATCCCGCCCAACTTTCGGCCGTACTCGGCCGGATAATTTGCCGTGAGAACGCGCATGGATTCCACGGAGTCGGTGTCCAGAGACGGCGCGAATGCGGGCGAGCGATTCTCGGTGATGGGCACTCCGTCGATGACGTATTGCACGTCGTATTCCGAGCCGCGTGGGTGCAGGATACCGTTCGCCTCATACAGCCACCCCGGAAGATCGTCCACTTGATCGGAAAGGCTTCGAGCGGGTTGAACGGAAATTGCCTCGCCAAGGATTTGCCGCCCGACTGAATAGGCCGTGCCTGTGCTCGACGGGTCCACCAGTGTAGATCCGTCGCTGACCTCCACGTGGGTTGCCACCGGCGAAAGCCCCAGAGTTACTGAAACCGACACGGGAACTTCCGACGCGACAGTGACCAGTCCGGACCAAGGCGAAAACCCCGGCGAGTTCACGCTCAGGCGATAAATACCGAAAGGAAGATCCTGCACTACGTAACGGCCATCGGTGTCGAGGTGGAAAGCCAGCCGAAATTCGTTGCCCTCGCTCACTAGTTCGGCGGCGGAGGCGACTGCAGAGCCTTGCGGGTCGCGCACTTCGACGTGTAGTTCCCCGCGAACGTGCTGTGCAGCTGCAGCCGGCGTTAGAACAAACGCAAGGGCTGCAACCGGATAAGCGGTTCGTTTGAAGAACCCCATCATGTTGCGAATCTCTATGCCCCAACCCCCAATAATCCAGTTGTACCGAGGCGGGTCCCAAACAAAGGGAATAGCAATGCAGATGCCTGGGAATCAGGAATATCTATAAGCATGCTCACCTGCTAAGTGCCTGTGCAGTAGTCCACTTGGATGTCAACGTCAACATGCTCTCCCGCATTCTCCTATAAAGTTCCAATGAACTTCCAAGAAGTGGTAGTAATTTTCTCTCTCGCATGTAGTCTGAATAGCAGCCCGCTAAAGCGAGGATGGAAGATGAATTGCTCCCGAAGAATGTACAGAAACGCTGCCGGGTAGCGGCGTGGTCTGCAGAAGTGCGGCCTGAATCTGCTTTAAGCTATGTCCAGCTTTAAGCTGTGTCCAAGGGAGGGTGCTGTGCGCCTTGCCGTAATCGGTTGCGGATATGTGGGTTTGGTGACCGGGAGCTGTCTTGCCGAGGCAGGGCATGAGGTCTTTGCCACGGATAACGACTGGGCCCGTATCGAGATGCTGAATTCGGGGCGCCTGCCGATCTACGAGCCCGGTCTGGATCAGGTAATGAAAAGTGTGAGCGCCGATGGTCGGCTGAGTTTCACGCCGGATTGCGCTCAGGCCGTCCGCGCAGCAGACGCAATTTTCATCTGCGTTGGCACGCCGCCGCTCGATTCAGGCGAAGCAGACCTTTCCGCAATCGATAACGTGGCGCGGCAAATCGCGGCAGTAGCGCGTTCGCCGAAACTGGTGATTGAGAAGAGCACGGTTCCCGCTCATACGGGCGAACAGCTACGGCATGCCCTCCAGGTTTATGGCCGCAGCAATGGCGCCAGATTTCGGGTTGCCTCGAACCCGGAGTTCCTGCGCGAGGGCACGGCGTTGGGTGACTTCTTCCATCCCGACCGCATCGTGGTCGGCGTGGAAGACGCGGAATCCGAGCAGCAACTGCGCGAAATCTATAAGCCTTTTCTCGAAGGCAGATTCCACTGCCCCGTCCACGAGCCGAAATGCCCGCCCTTACCCGCCCCGCCGTTTCTCGTGACCACCATTGCCAGCGCTGAACTGATCAAGCACGCCTCGAATTCTTTCCTGGGCCTGAAGATCTCTTATGCCAATCTCATTGCCGATCTTTGCGAGAAATTGGGCGGCAATGTGGAAGAGGTCACCCGCGCCATGGGGCTCGATCCGCGCATCGGACCGCATTTTCTCAACGCCGGTCTGGGTTTCGGAGGGTTCTGTCTGCCCAAAGACATACAGGCGTTCATTCGCTTGGGGGAAAAGCATGGTGTCGATTTCAGTTTGCTGCACGAAGTCGAGGCGGTAAACAAACGCCGTGTCGAGCAGTTCGTGGAGAAGGTCCGCCGCGCCCTGTGGGTGGTCAAGGATAAAACCGTTGGTGTGCTGGGTCTGGCCTTCAAGCCGAATACGGACGACGTTCGTTTTGCGCCGGCCATTGAAGTCCTGCGGCGCCTGATCGCCGAGGGTGCCAAGGTGCGGGCTTCAGATCCCGTCGCGATCGAGCGCGCTCGTTTGGTCCTCGATCATGGCGTCGATTTTGTCGAGGATCCTTACCAGACCGCCCGCGGGGCCGATGCCTTGCTCTTGCTCACCGAGTGGAAGGAGTATCGCGACCTGGATTGGCAGCGCATCTATGGAGAAATGGCCCGGCCCCTGATCCTGGATGCGCGCAATATGCTGTCGCCTGCGAAGATGAAAGAGCTGGGCTTCGAGTATCATAGCTTCGGGCGGCCCGACCTGAGCTCCAGCCCCGCGCTCGTTTCCACCTAAGTCTCGCTAACGGGATTACCTGATTCCGCTACTCTGAATTGGCCCCTTTCGATCGTTTGATTTGGCCCCACCCTACTGAAACTCATATACCGTGTATCCCCTTCGGGCTCAGTCGGCCCCAAAGGGAGGCCGGGTGGACAGGAGCACCAAGGTGGAGCTATTCGAACAGATACGACGCGAGTACGAGCATGGTGGGGGAACGATCCGAGGAATCGCCAAGAAGCTGGGGATTCACCGGCGCATGGTGCGTGAGGCAGTGCTCAGTGCTGTTCCAGCGGAGCGCAAGACCCCTGTGCGCGAGAGACCGAAACTGGAACCAGCCAAGGCTTTTGTGGAAGCGATTCTGGAAGCGGACCGCAAGGCGCCACGAAAGCAACGGCACACCGCCCATCGGATCTGGTGCCGGATTCGAGCGGAGATGCCTGGAGTGCAGATCTGCGAGTCCACTATTCGTGGCTACGTGCGCGAGCGAAAGATAGAACTGAGACTGGTCGGTCAGGAGGTGTTCGTTCCGCAGTCTTACAGCTGGGGTCAAGAAGCACAGGTGGACTGGTATGAAGCGTATGCGGACATCGGCGAAGAAAGGCAGAAGGCCTACCTGTTTTGCATGCGGAGCATGGCCAGTGGCGGGGCTTTCCATTGCGCCTTCCCGCATGCTAGGAGCGCGTCTGAGATTTGGCATTTGAAGGGCTCTGGCCCGGCTCATTCCTCAACACGTGGCAAAAGGGGGAACTTTTCTGACCGGCAGCTACTTCCGTGGACTGCTGAGTGCTTCAATCCTCTTCTTGAGCCGCTCCAATGACCGATGGCGCCAGAAACTGCCGTTCTATCCAGAACAGATCTTGTGAAACTTCAGAATATTGTGAGTCATGCAGACCAGGGCCCACTCGCCTCGTACTTTTTCAATCCCCCGTAAGAGGAACTGCCGGAATCCGCGAGCCTGTTTGATCTGTCCGAAGACGGGCTCCACAATGAATTTCCGGGTGGCATACACCGCCGCCCCCACCTTGGTTTCCAACTTCCGTTCCATGCGCTCGACCCGGCTGGCGGCTCTGGGCAAAGGCCCTCGCTTGCACGCTTCCCTCCGCTCGCCGTGCTTCTGCTTTCCCGTCGCTACGAATCCTTCCATCCTTCTCCTGGCCAGGTACTTCAGGTTTTCATCCGAGCAATACCCGCTGTCGGCCACCACTTCTTCCGGTTTCTGTCCGCACTGTTCTTCGATCGCCTCGATCAGCGGCACCATCTGTTGTTTGTCGTTCGCCGCTTGCGTCACCGTTTGCCCCACAATCAACTGGAAGACGGGCTCGACCGCGATCTGCGTGTTGTAGCCCTGCACGAATCCCTCCGCCCCCTTCAGAATCCGGGACTCGGGATCGGTAAAGTTGTATTGCGCCTTCTCGGTCGGCTGGGCCTCCTCCGCATGCTTCCCCTCGCTCTGGGCCTGCTCCCGTGCGCGCTCCTCCAGCGCACGCTTGGCTTCTCGGATCCGGGCGATCCGCGTCTCCCGCCGCTGCAACTCTTCCGGCAACTCGTCGCCCCGGCGATCCCGACCGTAGCGGCTATCCTCTTCTTCATCCGCCGCCTCGGCTTGGCTCAACAACCTCCGCACTTCCTCCCGCAACCGCTTCTCGGTTTCCTTCATCCGCCCATAACTCATGGCTTTGTGCTTGCTCGCATTGGCCTTCACCTTGCTCCCATCCAGTGCTACCCGCCCCAACTTCATCGCCCCGGTCTCTAACGTCAGCCGTAACATCTGCTGGAACAACTCTTCCAGCGCCTTCAAATGAAGCTTTCGAAAATCCGAAATGGTGCGGAAGTCCGGATGATTTCCCGCCGCCAATACTCGAAACGCCACGTCCTCCACCAAGCGCTTCTGGATCTTGCGCGACGAAAATACTCCCACGCAATAGCCATAGACCAGGATCTTGGTCATCATCCGCGGATGGTAAGGAGGCTGGCCCCGATCCTCCTCTTCATACACAGACTCGATTGCCGAAAGGTCCAACTGGTCCACCACGTCAGATACGAAATAGCACAGGTGATCATCCGGCAACCAATCACGGAGACTCGGCGGCAACAACAAATTTTGTTCCGGAAGGTAGGTGCGGAATGGTTTGGTCATGATTCCGAAACGTGCCACACACTTTGATTCCACTTCAAGCAAATTCCGCAGAACAAACCGAAATTCTCGGACACGCTCCTAGCCAGCAAGCCTTTCTGGAAGCTCACGAGCGAGCGTTTGCTTATTTTGGGGGCGTATTCAAAACCCTTCGGTATGACAACCTGCGCTCTGCGGTGAAAAGGATTCTGCGAGGGCACCAGCGAGAGGAGACCACGCGATTCATCGCCTTCCGATCGCATTGGGGCTTCGAATCGGAGTTCTGTACACCGGCGGAGGGCCACGAAAAAGGCGGCGTGGAAGGAGAAGGCGGATACTTTCGCCGGAACCATATGGTGCCGGTGCCGAACGTGGCCAACTGGGAAGAACTCGATGCGTTGTTGTTGGGATCTTCGAAGGAAGATGAGCAACGGATCATTGGTGAGCGGATGCAGACGGTCGGTGCGGGGATGAGTCTCGAGCAGGAGCATTTAAAGGGGCTCAAGGAAGGCTTTGATCTGGCCGCGGTTCACTTTCCCCACGTGAACACCAGCGGTTGCGTAAAGGTGCTGACCAACTTCTATTCGGTTCCGCTGCCGGTCGGTCTGGAAGTGCAAGCCAAGGTGCACTCTGCCTACGTGGAGATCTGGCATCAGGGAGAGTGTGTGGCACGGCACGAACGCTGTTTTAACCGGCAACAGAAAGTACTCAACTTGGAGCATTACCTGGATGCACTGTCGAAGAAGCCGGGAGCCTTTGCCGGTTCGACAGCGCTCGAGCAGTGGCGGGCACAGGGGCGCTGGCCGGCCAGTTTCGATCACTTCTGGGAGGCACTGAAGCAACGAAGAGGCAAGCAGGATGGGACCAAAGCCATGATCGAGGTGCTGCTGCTGGGCCGCCCCTATGGATATCCGCGACTGAAGGAGGCGCTGGAAAAAGCTCTGGACCTGAGTTGTTTCGATGCCGAGGCCATACGCTTGCTGCTGGCCAGCGACCGAACCGGGAAGCGCGCAGTCGGTGAAGCAGTCGAGATTGGCGCGTTGCGAGCGTATGACCGACCGCAACCCACCACGAGGAACTATGACCAGTTGCTGGCGAATTGCCCGTCGAACGGGGTGATTCAATGAACGCCCCCGTGCAACAGGCCGCGATCCGCCAGTATGCCAAGCAACTTCAGCTGCGAACGATCGGCGGGCAGTTCGCAGAGGTGGCCGAGCAGGCCATCCGCCAGAAGCAAAGTCATCTGAGTTATCTGGAGGCGTTACTGGGGGCGGAAGTGGAAGAGCGAGACCGCAACGCCGTCGCACGGCGGATTAAGGAAGCACACTTCCCCAAGATGAAAACGCTCGAGGACTTTGCGTTTTCCGATGCGCCACATATACCCGCAGCGCTGGTGCGGAATCTGGCTGAAGGCGGTTACTTGAGCCGGAGCGAACCCATCATTTTTCTCGGCGAAACAGGAACGGGTAAGACGCACTTAGCGACGGGACTGGGGGTGGAGGCTTGCCGTCAGAGAAAGCCGGTGCGTTTCACGACGGCGGCGCAACTGGTCAACGAACTCACCGAGGCCAAGAATAAGAGCGAACTGAACCGCGTGACGAACCGCTGGACGCGGTACGAGCTGATCGTGATTGACGAGATGGCCTATGTGGCGATGCCGGAGGCGGCCGCGGAGTTGTTGTTTCAGATCATTGCCGGAAGAGCGGAAAGAGCCGCAGTAATCGTCACGACGAATCTGCCGTTCTCCGAGTGGACCACCATGTTTCCGAACGCCCGATTGTGTAAGGCGATGTTGGACCGGCTGACCGACCAGGCTCACATTATCGAGACGGGCACGGAGTCGTATCGTTTCCGCAGGACGCTGGAAAAGAAAAAAGGTGGCAAGGGATGAAGGAAGGAGACAAACACCAGGGATGTTGCGGGGCGACCGAGTAGGCGATCGCTGTCCCTAGGCGATCCTGGCGCGATATTTTTCTGTGGAAAACTGGAGACAGGCGCAAAGAAAGAAAAAAGGAGCAAAAAAGAAAGAAAACGGAGGCCTGTGGAAACTGACGCCGCTGATGGAAATCCGCTCACAACGCGGATTCCCACAGCGGCTTGGAAAGCACAAAACGCTTTCCACAGTTCCCACAAGGCCCGACGGCGGTTCTACAGACTTGATTCACCAGCAGGGTGGGGCCAAATCAAACGATCGAAAGGGGCCAAATCAAGTTGACGGACGCATTACCCGGCTGGTTGTCCGGCGGCGACCTTCTGCCGGAAAAATTCCAACGTCAGGCGGAACCCTTCGTTCAAGCTGATTTTTGGCTCCCATTTGAGCAGGCGCTTAGCCTTGCTGATGTCTGGGCAACGCTGCTTGGGATCGTCCTGCGGGAGCGGCTTGAAAACAATGGAGCCCACCTTGAGTGTTTGGATGGGAAGTTTCAAATAGTCCAGAGGACTTGCGGGGGAGCAAAGTTGAGAACTAATCCGCGGAGCCCGGCATTTCGATATAGCGCGAAATGTCGTAGGACAGTCCAAACGAGTTCACCGGTACTTTCAATTCTTTGGCCGTTCTGCTGCGGAAAGGAGAAACGAATCATGCCCAACTTTGTCGTCGGATAAACTGCGTAGGAACCCAATCGTTCGTCCGAAATATTCCTCACGATCGCATGGTTGGAACCTTACTTGGCGATTGGCGATCGCGGATCATGGTTACATTCCTTTGGGACGGGCCTCGCAAAGCAACTCTGAACCAGCTTTTTCGCCCTACGTGCAATGAATTTGCTCCTTATGTTTCGTTTTCCAATGCTATTTTTTATCATCACCAGTCAGCAGCCACTCAACGGATCTTCCAAATTCTCGAGCGATGTTCAGAAGAATTTGTGCGCCGATTTCCCTTTCACCGCGTTCTATATAGGAAAGGTAACCTTGGCTTACTCCAATGGCCTTCGCGAAGTCCCCTTGGGTCATGTGGAATCCTCGGAGTTCCCGGATTCTCTGGCCAATTTCCTTCCAGTCAAGCAACTGACGTTGGTGCCCAGGGTGGGCCCTTGACTCAATCTCTTTAGGCATATAGTATAACCATAGATATATGCCCCCCATCTCCCTATGCTAAGGGAAACGAGGACACAAATGCATCGCAACATACCGAAGGGGAAAAGTCAAAATCAGCCAAGAGGCGCCGTAGTGCGGCTCTTGACCAGACGAAATCTGAAACTTGCGCTCAACAAGTGGTCGTTGTCTCGTGAACAGGTTAGCGAGCTTAAAGCACTTACCGAACAACTTCGCTTATCAATCGCCATGGGCGATTTAAATATTATCGATGGTAAATGGTACGTTACCCACGCTGGTTTATTGCGAGTAGCCCTTCGCGCTCATTGCTCGGCGATTCACGTACAGGCGATCTTCAAGCTTTCCGATCCAGCTTCACGGCGCTGGGTCTTCAGGGCTGTGGTCCTCAGGCGCAGCCGGTCGTGCAGGTTTGTTGGGTACGGTGATGCCGATCCTTCTAACGTTTCTCCCCTCGTGCGCGGCGCCGAGATGCGCGTCGCCGAGACACGCGCCGTCAATCGCGCTCTCCGAAAGGCTTATGGGATCGGCTTGTGCTCGGTCGAGGAACTCGGCTGGACGCCCAGAGAATGGACCTCCCCGAAATCAAACCGGAATGGATCCTCCCCTGCGGCAATAAACGGCAACGGCCATTCAACCCCTCCCCGTCTCCGCGACCGTCTCTGCCTGCTGATTCGTGAGCATCAACTCGATCCGACTCTCGTAAAAGCCTATGCCGCCGATTACTGCGGAACTCCTTCCCTCCACAATGCCAGCAGAGAGCAAGTCGAAACTTTCATCAATCACTTGACCGAGCGCGCAACGAACGATCGCTCGGCTCTTCTTTGTCACCTGAATAGCTTCGCCAAGCCGCAAGAGGTGAGCTCATGAAGCGACACATACCAGGCCTGCACGTCGAAAACCGCAATGGCGAGAACCTATTGGAAGGCGTCTTCCTCGTCCGAGTCGAACGTGCTTTCTACCGCTGGCATCCGCAGCGGGCGTTCTATTCATTCCTCTTCTCGGTTCTCGAGCCCAAAGAACATCACGGCCAATCGCTTACCGGGCGGCTTTATTGTACTCCCCGCGCTCTATGGAAACTTAGCTGGTTCCTGCTCGATTTCGGCTATGACCCTGATCTGTTGGGCAGAGATGAAGTCGACCAAAGAGCGCTTTTAGGTCTCCAGGGCATTGTACGAACCTCACGCACGATCCTGAATGGCCGCTGCTTCCTTAATCTCGATGGTTTTGCGCCTGCTGCTGATTGGGAAGAGTTCTCTTCTGCGACGAGCACACGCGTATGACCTATAGTTACACCCAAATCGCGCAGTATCTGCGCTGCCCGAGAAGCTATCGGCATCGTTATCTAGATGGCTGGAGAGAGAAGGACAACCGCCCGGCCTTGCTCTTTGGCCGCTGCTTTGAACACGCACTTGCCGCCTTCTTTTCGGGGGAGGACAGCTCCGCGGCGCTGTTCAGCGAATGGAGCAAACACCAGGAGACCCAGCTCGAATATTCCCACGGAGACAGTTGGGAACGCGTATTCCGTCAAGGTGTTCAGCTACTCGAGCGATTAGCACAAGATAATCGCATTCAGATCCGCGAGCCTCAGCAGAACATGCAGGTGAAGCTTCTGCGATCGCTTCCCAATGGAAGCCACTTCGTTGCCTACGTCGATGCCATGGGAGATCTCGATGGCAGGCCTTATCTGCTGGAATGGAAAACAACCACGGCACGGTATCCCGAGGAGCCAGAAGGGCTGCTGGCGCTTGATCCGCAGCTGATCTGCTACTCCTGGATGAGCGGGATCTCCGATGTTGCGGTAATCGCTTTCGTCCGCAAGCGTTTCTCTGAGATTCAGTATCTGAAAGCCACGATCACCGACAAGCAACACCAGGAATATGGGAAGCTCGTCGAAGCGACCGTTGGCCAGATTGAGGCCGGTCAATTTCCGCCGCACAGCGGTATCCGCTTCCCGCAAAATGGCTGTGTGAGCTGCGCTCAATTGGGTCTTTGTCTGGGCAACGAGCTGCTGATCGCGTCCAAACTCATCCGCCGACCGGGAGCCAGCGACCTTGATTGGCTTGACCAGCTTGACGATTAACGGAAGGCCTCTCGTGCCACCGAACCTTAATCGACGGCGGGCCGCAGTGGTGCTATCTAAGATCGATGAGATCCTGGCCTGGGAGAAGAGTTCGGATCGGGAGCGAGATGTGCGGTTTGTGGAGCTGGGGCGTTACTTGTGTGAAGTCAGAGCGGGTCAGTATTGGCGGTTGGATAATCTGCGGTCGTTCGACGAATACCTGGAGTGTAAGTTTCCGGAATCTAGGCGCAAAGCTTACTATTTGATGGCCATTCATGAGCATCTGCCACGGATCCGAAAGGCGGATCTCAACTTGATGGGGTGGACCAAGGCAAGGGAATTGGTGAAGGTAGCTCGCAGGGAAGGCCAGAGCTTTGATTGTGCACCCTGGGTGCACAAAGCCAGGGAGCTGCCGAGAGAGGAATTCAAACGGGAGGTAGAAAAACACCTCACCGGCCAAGAGACAGAGCCCTGGGAAATCATTTACTTCAAGCTGTACAAAAGCCAGCTGCCGGTGTTAGAGCGGGCGCTCGAGACGGCGGCATTGATGCTGGGGAGCGATAAATCAAGAGGCTACTGCTTGGAAATGATCTGTGCGGACTTTCTGGCAGGAGCTAGCTTCGAAGGTTCATCGATCGCCAAATGACGAAGCTTGGCGAGAAGAGACCGAGGCTTCGCCTGGGTCCGGAATGCTATCAAGCCCTGCATCGCTCGGTTTTGGAACGCGACGGGTGGCGTTGCCAATCGTGCGGTTCACGTGCCGGGTTGGAGGTTCACCACATTAGGCCGCGTAGCAACCTCGGCCACGATGCGGAGGAAAACCTCATCACTCTATGTTGGGAATGCCACCGGCAGATCCATTCAAAATGACATCTGCACTTGCGCAGTCTACTCGATCAATTCAGGCACCGGCATACGGTCCCGCATCCGCCCACTGGACAACAAGGATTGTTCTTTTCCCTGTTCCCTTTTACCCGAAAGGACACGCAGCCGAGTCATGGACTAAGTATCGGAAAAGGGAGGGTCGAGTCCCGGGATTATCCCAAGGATCGGAAGCGATTCACCATACCGAAGAGCGCTATACAGAGCAGAAGACGGAGAGCCGCCGCAAAGTCGAAGATAGAGAAATCCCGGGTTCTGCTAAGCAAGAAGGAAGGATCGCGCACCAGGTCTATGGCTGGGAAGAGAAGAAAACAAAGACATCCTGGGGCGGAAGCTCAGTGGACCATGAGAAGCTCGCCGAAGCTCAAATCCGGGCAATGACTGCCGCCGATCTCAACGGGTTTTTAGTGGGTTGCGCGCTTGTCCCCGATCTGTACTGCCCTGGCACAGTTCCGCGGAGACTCTGTCCAAAGAAGCCAACCTCATACGGACGGCTGTTCGCTACAAGGTCAACGTCTCAAAAATTGGTGCGGGAGTGCTGACAGAGTTGTCTAAGAAGCGGAAGAACGGCAAAGCGCAAAGCGGCAAGCTGCGAAGGCATACTGACAGTCTCGATTAAGCAGTTCCTTCGAATCCCCCAGCTAGGGGCCAGTCATTCGATTGGTGCCGGTTTTTGTGATATTCTTACTGGTAAGATTGGAGGATTGATGGCCGCTTATGCCACTACAAAGCTTTCGTCCAGAGGGCAGGTCGTTATTCCCGAAGAGATTCGCAACCACCTCGGTCTGAGTGAGGGCGACCAGTTCCTCGTCATCGGCGAGGGCGACGCGGTAATCCTCAAAACCATTACTCCACCTAAACTGGAGGAGTTCCGGGAGCTTTTAAGCCAGGCTCGTACCGAGGCGAAGAGGGCTGGCATCAAGAAGGCAGATTTGAAATTTGCGGTTTCCGAGGTCAGGCGCCGCGCGAAGTGAAGATCAAGGCGATCCTCGACACCAACGTCTTCATTTCGGGTGTCTTCTGGCAGGGTCCGCCGTTTGAGATTCTGAAAGCGTGGCAGGAACAACGGTTTCGCCTTGTGATATCACCGCCCATTCTGGATGAATACCGTCGCGTGTTGGACGAGATGATGAAAAAGCGTCCTCTCCCTGTGCTCACCTCGATCCTTAGAATCATCGAGCTTCACTCTGAGATGGTTGAGCCGGTTTCATTCGCCGAACATGTTTGTGGCGATCCTGATGACGACAAGTTTCTAGAGGCTGCGCTTGCTGCTCATGCCGGCCACGTTGTCAGCGGCGACGCGGCCATTCTGAACCTCAAGCATCATCGCGGGATTGAGATCGTCAGGCGGCCATGCGATGCGCGAAGCGGCAGCACACACGTGCTAACCTTGATCTTGTACTGTTAGTACGACTGTGCTAACCTGAATTCGTGAGGAGGCGCACCGTGGCGAAAGTGAAGGGTGGGCGGCACAAGAAAAGGGCGCCGGCTGTAGCGACAGTGAGGGACGTCGGCGTGTACCACGGCAAGCAAGCAAAGACTGGCAACTCTCTCGGTTTGCGCTTCGAGCGGGCCCTGTTCCATAGCCACCCCGAATTCAGCGGCGAAGTTCAAGCCCATATCATTGGACCGGGGCGCATGCTTGTGGTTGCCGATCCAAAACCGAAAAGAAAGAGCGCCGAAGAAGATCCCGTGCTTTCCTCGTTCATGAGCTTTCTAGCGGCGGACATGCAGCGTTCACCGGAACACATCAAGCCGCTAGATGCCGGGGTCATAGAACGAATTGGCACACTTGTGGCTAAGGTGGCTACCTCTTCTGAGGAGGATTTGGGAGACGAGGCGCTGATCTAAATGGAAGTGAACGGCTGGCGGCTGTTCCAGTATCCGCTTTTTGAGAACCAGCTAAGGAAATTGACGGAAGCGGTGGAAGAGCTTTCGATTGGCCGGCCGGATACCTACAGAGAACATCCCAAAGCCAAACTTTTGGCGACGATTCATCGCCATGTCACAGAAATTATTCCTCGAGATCCCAATGTTCCCGAGTTTCGGCAAGGCGATACGTTGGGACCCGACAACCGGCACTGGTTCCGAGCGAAATTTCATCAGCGTTATCGCCTGTTTTTTCGATTTTCCACGAAGGATCGAGTGATCGTGTATGTCTGGGTCAACGACGAATTTACTCTGCGAAAAGCTGGTTCGAAAACCGATGCTTATGCGGTTTTCAAGTCGATGCTGAATGCAGGTGATCCACCGCGCTCGCTTGAGGCTCTGTTGAAGCGCGCGAAGGAACTGAGAGTGGAAGCGAAAGGAAGTAAAGCTCTCCCCGACATGAAGGATTGAACGGGTCCTTGTCGAGGCTCCGCATCGCAGGCAGCGCGGGAGAGGAGAGATCTTCAGTCCGGCGGCAATTGAAATCGTACATCGCCACGCCCGCGGCATTCCGACGGCTCAACCAATCTGCTTTGCGAGCATGCCTTGATCAGTGCCTTCGTCGAACACTCCAAAACCGTCTCGGAAAAGATCGTCGAAGAAGTCGCCCGTGATTTCGATCTCCAGGAAATGGAGGTCGAGCCGCCGGCCAAATCCGCGAATGCAGGATTGAAGAGGAAACAGGATGGGGAGAAGGCTCAGCCCGCACTTTTGAGGTCTAACGCCGCCATCGGAAGTCACGCGGGAACCTTGGAAATCGACCTTGAGAGAGGCGTTGAAGGAGAGCTGAAAGGGCTGATTTTGCGTCTCACCCACTAGTTTCTGACCTCCGCGGAGTTTTCATTGCGTTCAAACCCGCGCAAACATTGACGCCAGGCGCGGTCCGAGGTTTCAGAATCGGAGTTCAAAATGGAAATCTGGAATCAAGCTGGTACAGGCAAGGATTCCCGAGCGATTCGGTTTAGACCCGATCCGCGACGTTCAGGTTCTTTGTCCGATGATCGCTCGGAGTGCGCGAATTGAACGCAGTCCTACAGCGAGCTTTGAACCCGGCTCGTCCCGACCAACCCGTCGTCGAGCGGTTCGGCTGGCGTTTCCAGACAGGCGACAAGGTCATCCAGACCGAGAACGACTACGACAAGGACGTATTCAACGGGGATGTAGGGATGATAGAGAGAATTGATCCAGTCGAGCAAGAGATCGCGGTGCGTTTCGACGAGCGGCTGGTGAAATACGACTTTGGGGAACTGGACGATCGCCCGATTCTGCGAGGGCGATTCCGTGCGCGTACGTGTTCATCAAGGAACTGGTTATTGAACAGAGCACGCGCCGCTTTGCAATGATTCAGTCCGCCAGCGGATCCGGCCGCATCTGGAATTTCACGAGCTTGCTCGTAGTTCCTTTGCCACCTTCCATGTGGAATGGCGCTCGCGTCGAGATCGGCGTGTAAATGCCCTTCCCCTTCCAGCCGCCGTTCGGATTATCGATGCGGCCGTCCAGGCCTTTCGCGTAGTATCCCATCGGATACGGCACGCGCAGCGTCATGAACTTGCCGTCCACCAGCACCAGCAATCCCTCGGATAGATTGCCGGTCGCTATCGGCACGTCCTTACCGACACCAAGCACGTCGAACCGATCAACGAAGTCGTAATACGCCGAGTCGGCGCTGCCGTTCTCCACCGCTCCCTTGTAGTTCGGACCCGGGAACGGATAGAGCGTCCAGCCTTCCGGGCAGTGCTGCCCCGTCGCGGCCGTCGGGCCATTGAGCGGGCCCTTGCACTTGCTGCGGTCAAAGCTCGCGAGATGCCCACTCGAGAGCACGGTCCAGACGACGCCCTTGCTGTCGACATCCAACCCGCGAGGCGCATAGCCTTGCACCGGCGCCTTCGGGTTATTCCACGGCACCTCGTAGTACTCAGCCAGAGCTGTCTCGGGCGGATGAGAGCCGGGGATGAAACGAACAAGCGCGCCCGGAAATCCCATGGCTGTTCCCCAAACCGAGCCGTCCGGCGCCGGCGAGACACCGTAGTACGCCACGCTGATCCGCTTGTCCTTCGTTGGATCCGGCGGCTGATTCGGTTCGGTGTAGGCGTCGCGCTTGCCGTTCCCGTTGTAATCGAGGACGAAGGCGCTCCAGCCCTGCGCTTTCTTCTCGTCATGAGTCTTGTCCCAGATCTTCGTGTCGAACCACCCCTCCACGCCGGCAGGCCCGAACGACGACCACAGCACATCGTTGTCGTCGAAATTCACGTGGCCCCACGTAAAGCAGGTGTCAATCGTTGTCAATTGTTTGGTTTTCGGATCGTAAAGCTCCAGCCCCCGCCCGCCCTGGGTGATCGCGAACAACTTCGCCGATGGATGCTCCGATCCCGCCTGACACCATGCCGGCGTCTCGGGCTTACGAACGCGCGCCGCAGCCCACACGCGGCCCTGCTTATCCATGGCGAAGCTATGGACCGTAGTCTGGCTGTTCCAGATCTTCTCGTCGCCCCAGTAGGGCGAAGGCGCCAATGGCGGCGTATCTGCCGAACTCGGCGTCTGCGGATCGCGAACGATCAGCTTCACTTGGCTCGTCGCGCTGTGCGTCGGATCTATGACCGGAAAGTAGTCGCCACTCTCTTCGAGCCCTCCGTAGATCGGACCGTTGGCGTTCACGGTCGGATTCCGCTTGTCGCTTGAGATGGCGTCATGCAGATAGACCTTGGGATCTGCCCAGTCCCACATCGTGACGACGACGTTCCGCTCCCGGCCCTGAGGACGTGAAGGAGTGGCATTGGGCAGTTCTCCGTGGGCAATGCGGTCGGTCCAGTCCGCATACATCGCCGCCGCGCGCTTGGAGCCAACCTCGTTGAAGCGGGAAGCCATCCCCGCGCCCGCTTGGCCTGACTCAATGCGGCGCTCCCACGCGGCTTGCGAGTCCTTAGAGTGTTTGAGGATGCTCTCGGGAATCTCGCGAGTGGCCTTATCGCCCATCTGATGACAGCCGGTACAGCCATCCGTGTTGACGATCTCGCGAATCCATTGGCCCTGGCTCTTGATGCTTGAAGAAATACCGTTCCCGCTCGGCCCCGTGCCCGGGAAATCACTCTTAGGCGGCACTTGCAGCAGAGAGAACCAGTACAACGCGGGATAGTATTCGGCCGCGGCCTTCTTGTCCGGAGCCAGGATCGCCTTCAGATTAACGGTCTGGCCTGGTGTGGCTTGAACCTTCGGCGAATCAACCAGCCCATACCCGCGAACCCACACACTGTAGTTCGCCTTGGGGAGTTCGGGCACCAAGTAACGTCCTTGATCATCAGTTACGACGATCTTGACGAACTTGGTTGGCAGCTCGGTGGTTTCCGCGATCACCCAAACCCCAGCTTCAGGCCCTGCCGTGCTGGTCACCACGCCGCCGATGTCGCTGTTCTTAACGCGCGCCGCGCCGCTATTAGCCTGGCGCGCGCTCGTAGGCCTCAGCGAGCCAGTGAGCAATAAAGCCATGCTCAGCAGAGCCAGGACCGAATACAGAGTTCGATTTCTCATGATCTGACCTCCTCTGCGCGATCGAATCGTGTCGCCCTTATCTCGACGTGTGCAACCCGGGAGGTTGAAATGGTTGGAAAGTGAAAACGTAGAAATGCTATGCCCCAGAGGCTTACGTTGTCAATTGAGTGTGAGGTGAGGTCGGAAGGTCGATATTTTGGGCAAGACGACCTATTCCGAGACTTGCTCTGACGAAGTATTCCGCGTCGTGGACCTACCCGTCGAGGTTGACACGGAAAAGGTTACTGCAACGCTGAAAGACGGCATCTTGCAGTTGACGATGCCCAGAGCAGCCAAAGCCCGTACCGTGCAAATCCAGCCCCACACTGGCGCATAGTTTGCGCAACGCGGTGGACGAGCGCGGTCGAGTCTCACCCACCGCTTCCAGGATCAAGATAAACTAGGACGGTTTACCATGAATCATTCGGCCGATTCTCGGGAACTGGTTCCCTAGCGCGAACGAGCTTTCTTCCACTCCAGCGGCGGCCATCGCTCCGGCAACGGTCGCCGGGCTCGCGCTTATACGGGTGGATGCTCACAAGCCGCGTGGACGATAGAAATTGCTCAGTCCTCCGGTCAGCCACGAGACCAAAGGCCACGAGCGAGCTAGCCACTATAGCAGCGGTTCTCCCGAATTGCGGCCAATGATCTGGCGCGTTTGGTTGCGCAGCCGAACCACTTCCGCCCAATCGGCGCCCGCCGCTCGATGCGGCATCACCAGCGGTCCCAACGTCAGCGTGATGCGCCCCGGCCGCGGCAAGTAGGTGTGGTTGCGCAGGATTTCGCGTGCCCCGCGCACGGCTACCGGGCAAATCGGCCTTTGCGTGTCAACGGCAGCTTTGAACGCGCCTAGTTGAAACGGCCTGATGCCCGCCATCGCTGTGAATGTGCCTTCCGGATAGACCGCCACCGGTTCACCGCGCATCAGCGCCGCATTCACTTCCTCCGCCTGCCGAACGCGCGCCTGCGGATCGTTGCGATCGAACGCGAGCTGGCCAGTCCGCCGCGCGATCGTGCGAATGAAAGGCATTCGCAATATCTCTCCCTTGACGACAAACCGAATGTTGGGCGGCAGGTACGCCAGGTTCACTAAAATGTCCACATAGCTCGAATGATTCGGCGCGAAGATCCACGGCCCCGTCTTCCGCGCCTCGTTGAGGGCCTCGCCCCCGATGACACGCACGGGGATGCCACTGAGAAAAAGCGCCAGCCGCGATCCGGCATGCAACACGCGAGCGGCCAGCTGCCTCCGCGGCGTCAGACAAATCACTACCCAGCTTGGTATGAACACAAGCCCGAACACGCTTACCGCGTATACGCCGTATAAGAGTTCGATCCCGGTTTTTGCGCCGCCCTTCAGCCAACCCCAGGTGCGCGGCAGCGCGCTCCGCGCTGCGAGCTTTGCCATTTGCACCCACGGCGGCGCGAGCTTCTTCCCGAGCGTTCCCTCCAGGTAGAGCCGCCGCGTTTCGCTGCGCCGCAGTTTGCCGCTGGAGGTCTTCGGTATCGATTGCGGTGGCAGAGTCTCCACTTGGTCCGGTGGCATCCCAATCGCTGCGTTCACCGCGCGGCTGATTTCAGCCGAGATGCTCTCCGCCCGGGCCATGTCGCGGACTTCCGCCGTCACGACGAACCGTTCGGTCCCGCTGCGTGCGTCGGGCACGCCGAATGCGACCACGCACCCAGGCCGTACTCCCGCAATGCGGCCCGCGACATCCTCGATCTCGTGCGGATAAAGATTCCGCCCGCCCTTAATGATCACGTCTTTCGCGCGGCCGGTGATATAAATCTCGCCGTCAGCCAAGTAAGCGAGGTCGCCCGAATCGAGCCAGCCGTCCTCGCGTATCAGCTCGCGTGTCGCGCTGGGGTTGTGATAGTAGCCCGATGTCGCCGATGGGCTTCGGAACCACAGGCGCCCCTCGGTGCGCTCGCCGGCCTCGCCGCCATCGCTGGTCACGATCCGCACTTCGACGTTCGGCAGCGGCCTCCCGGCGTTCACGAATTCGAGTGGCGCGGGATCGCCCGGGCCAGCCCGGACCGCGCGGCCTTCGGACGCGAACGTCTCGCGAACCACGCGGTCCACCTTGTATCCCGACCCGATCTTCGGCACCGACACGGCGAGCGACGCCTCGGCCAGCCCGTACACCGGCAAAAGCGCTTCGCGCCGGAAGCCGTACGCGGCGAAGCGGGCCGTGAATTTTTCGATCGTGTCGGCGCGCACCGGTTCGGCTCCATTGAACGCTGCGCGCCAGCAGCTCAGATCGAGCCCTTGCAAATCCTTGTCAGCGATCTTCCGCACGCACAGCTCGTAGGCAAAATTGGGCGCCGGGCTAATCGTTCCGCGATGCCGGTGAATGGCCCAGAGCCAACGTTCCGGCCGGCTCAGAAACGCGAGGGGCGACATCACCACCACCGGCATGCCGGAAACCAGCGGCACGAACCACGCGCCGATCAGTCCCATGTCGTGATAGAGTGGGAGCCAACTCACCGCTACATCCTCCGGCTGCAGATCGACCCCGGACACAATCGACCGGATGTTCGCGAGCAGGTTCGCGTGCGTCAGCATGACGCCTTTCGGATCTCCCGTCGATCCCGAGGTGTATTGCAGGAAGGCGATGTCTTCTTCTCGCGCCCGATGCATCAGGTGCTCGACGGGTCGCCACTCTTCCGACCTCGCAGCCGGCGCGGGCACGCCCGCCGTGCTTGTGATCTGCTGCGCATTTAAGACCGCGCCGAGCGTCGGCACGCGCGGCTGCAGCAATCGCGCCAATCCTTCCGCCTGGCGGAATGTGATCAGGAACCTCGCCTCGGCGTTGCGCAAGATGTTCGCTTGCCTCGCCGCGTACTCCGAAATGCGGTCCGCGCGAAATGGCGGATAAATAGGCACCGGAATTCCGCCCGCGAGCAGGATGCCCGCGAACGTGTGGAAAAACTCGGCGCACGTCGGCAGCATGATCGCGACCGTCTCCGCGGGCTCAAGGCCCCGCTGCCGCAGCCCGGCGGCAACAGCCGAAGCGCGGTCGTAGAGCTCGCCAAAAGTGATCGTGCGCAGCTGCTCGTTTTCTTGGTAAAGCTGGATGTGCGTGCGGCGGGGTTCGCCGCGCCCGCGCAACCGCAGAACTTCCGTAAGCGTCCCAGCCTGGCGGATTTGATCTTCGAGTTCGGGGCGATGTGCGGGCGCGCTGGAAACCGATGCCGGCGTCGTCGATACCGCGCACGCAGCAGCGTCAGCGGTCTCACCGGCGCCGGATTCGCTGATGATGGCGTCGATCAGGTCTTGAACCGTATTCGCTTCGGCGAGCACCCGGTCGGGCAGGCGCTTGCCGAACGCATCCCCCAGTCGCAGCATCAGCTCGACGCGTTCGAGGCTGCCGAGCCCGAGTTCAAATTCGAGATGCGCCGATGGGCCGCGCACGGCCAGCTCTTCGAGCCCTCGCGACCCGCCCAGCTCCGTCAACAGCTGGCGCACCGTCGCGAGCGCCTGCGCCTCAATTGAGGCCGGGCGGCCGACTTTGGTTCCTGTTGCGCTCACATATGCACATACGGCGCGAATAAACCTTCAGCGGAGCGGTTCCGTTACGGAGGCCTATGCGCCACTAACTTCTGCGAGCCTAACACCGCCTAAGAGCCGGTTCAATCGATTCGGGGTTGCGACGTCTCAACTCCCATCGGATGGCATGGTCAAGAATTACGTGCTGTAAGACCAAAGCTGCGCCAGAATTTGCCGCGGAACTTAGAAAGGAGCTTGTGACCGAGTGAATGTGGCGGCAAACAAGCTGCTCGGAACTGAACCGAGAACACTATCTGAAGTGCCGTGCTAATTCCGAAGCGTACTGGACACCCAGGTGATCGCGATTCTGATAGATCCATCCATGATTCGGGTGACGCACGCGGGATCGTCGAGGAGCGCTTGGTGTAACTCCGCAGCGTTTAAGAGCTTTGCTTCAGGTGGGCGCAGATCGCCTTCTGGTAAGTATTTCTGTTGCGCACCCCATATGAAGATTATATCAGCTTCGCCGGACATTCGCCCTCCATCCAATGGAGATATGTCTATCTAAATGGACCCTTGGATTTTTCGCGCTGATAAGCTTCGACACCCGCGTCTACCGCTTCGGAAATTATTTCCTTTTGTTCCGCAACAATCTGCTTGCCGCGCTCCACGAAATCTTCGGCGCGTTCGCGGATTTCGAGAGCCTTGCGCTGTGCGTATCCCTTACCTTCCTCCACCTTTTGATTCAAATAGTCCCGGCTCTCTTCGCCGGAGCGGGGAGCAAATAGAATTCCCACCAAGGCCCCAATTCCTAAACCGCCGAGGAAACAATCCAACTTGCTGCCGTTTCCAATCATGTGTCACCTCTTCATTTCTCACTACACTAAAAGGTTGCAGCCCGCGTCTTTTTGGTGTGAGGCTCGCGATAATGTATTGGCTTTTACCGTGACAACGGACCACTTTTCCCCATGGACTATTTTCGCCACGCTGGCCTTTACCCCCAAGGACTTCGATAGGGCCAGTGCGTCTAATGCAGCCATCATTTTGTCGGAGCTTGTCAGTTTGTTGGCAGGCACAAAACGAATTGGAACGAGTGTGGCACATGAGTTTCTCCCTTCCTGTGGCACTCGCTGTACAACCTGAAGGCTGGCCTCCCAGTCCTGGATTCGAACAATTTGATTAAGGGTGAAATGCCATGAGGCATTTTTGCGGCAACCCGATTCGAGGGAGCCACCCCTCGGTTCAAGTGTATGCCCAGCCGTTACCCTGTTGATTCCTTCGCTGCGATAGGATTCCGTCCGCGTGGCGACCCAATTTGTGTAATCACTGCCTGTGACTATCTCCCCCTTGGAAAGAAGGTAACACTTCATAGGACAAGCCAGAAAAGCCTCAAGCAGGCAAGAAGTAACGACCACTGCGCCTTCTTGTACAATATGTGAAATCTTTCCCGGTTCTATTTGGCTGTTCAAGCGATAGTCACCCTCGCTTAATCCCAGCAATAATCGGCCAGCAATACACCCAGCAGACGACATGACAGAGTACAATGATTGCTTGCTTCCCGATTACGCGGTTGGTGATGGTGGCGCAGCAGAGAACAAGCTTCAATTACAAGAACCTGGTTAAGCGAGGTCGCGGCCGCTGGGCGCTGGCCGTTCCTAAATCACGGCTACGCGTGAACGTGTGCATGTCTCCGAGACGATTTGCGGGGCGGATCGTCTTCGGATAGGTCGGACAGTACAATCGGCGCACGATCGGGAAATTCAGCAACAATACGCACGTCGCCGCCCATCGCTTTAACCGTTTTCCGTAGTGTCGAAAGCAATAGATCGCTACGTTTTTCAAGCCGCGAGATGCTGTCCTGGGTGACTCCGAGAACCTTGGCAACGCGAGCCTGCGTCAGTTTGCGGGCCTTCCGGAGGTCGCGCAAACTCATTTCCTCGGCAATTAGCTCGGCTGCGCGGTCCTCGACCTTCTTCCGCTGAATGGAATTCAATTTCCTGATTTTTTCACGGACATTCACAGGCATGATTACTTCCTTTCCTTTTTCAACCGGATAAGATGGGTGTCGAAACGGTCATCGGCCTTCCGGATCAGTTCGCGATAGAAGCGTTTTTCGCTGACGCCCGATTTATCTCCCGCCACAAGCAAGATCGCCCTACGCTTAGGATCAAAGGCAAAAGCCACTCGCCATTCACCATCTGCTGCGCTGAATCGCAACTCCTTCATGTTCGCATGGCGGGAGCCATTGAGGGTATCGACACGAGGGCGCCCCAGTTGCGGACCGAACTCCTCCAGAACCAGCGACAAAGCCAAAATCTCGGTCTGCACGTCGTCGTGCAGCGCGTCGAACTCAGGCTCAAACTCATCGGCCATCTCAACGACCCATCTCATTTCAATAATATGGCACAGACTACATATGCTGTCAACAACATATAATAGACTAAGTTGCCGGACACGCCTAACTCCGAATACTCGCTCTCTCGCGCTCAGACGAAGTCTCGCGTCCTAAATCTTGACGGCCCGCGTATTCACACTGAAAATCGGGAATCGCGGCTGATATTGCTACTCTGCGTTTTCGCGTGCGATGAGGAGGGCATTCCATTTAGGTGCGCGGGGCCGTATCGGGAATCGTCTCCAGCCGGATCGCCACAGACGCGTTTATTTTCAACATTGAGAAATGGGAGAACAATCCAGCGGCACGTGTGTTTGGTTCATGCGAGCAATCTACGCAGCGACGTCGTCCTAGCGTTACCTCTCCTGGGTCGTAGGCCTACCTTTCCTGGAATTCTTCGTTACTCAATCCGTCAAACCAGTTCCACAAATGGTCAAGCATCGCTTCGTTAGCTTCGTCGCCGCGAAGAGATTGCTCCACGACCCACTTGCGGAAGTTTTCCTCGAAACACTCTTCGTCTAGGAAAGCGGTAGCGGCAGCGACGAATCTGGGGCGAATATTACTAAACTCCTTCAACAGCTCATTACAGTCAGGCGCATATGGTATTGGCTTCCGCGTGATTCGTGCGGGATTGGACCCGCTGGCGACCACAGGAAGTTTGAAGGCTGGCGGTCGTTTCAATCCGCCAAACGAGTTTAGTGCGCTGTACACCTCACTTGCGGCAGACACAGCGGTCAAGGAAGTGGCGAGAGGTTTAAGACAGCGCGGGATTGATCCCGAGCAATTCCCAGAGGGTGCGTGGTGGGTTTACGAACTAGAAGTGAAGCTAGAATCGGTTCTCGATCTCACCGACGCCGATGTTCTTCAGAAAAGTGGGCTGCAATGCAGGTCGGATCGACCTCCGCGAGTTGGTATTTTGTGATCGACGACCTAACCAATGGTACGTCCGACGCTGGCCCGTCGTATGCACTTGGCGCATTGGGTAATCCTGGTGGAACTGGGTCCGTAGATTTTAGTGCCGTTACCACACCCAACGCCGTTGCCACGCCCGAGCCGAGTTCTGGCGCCCTCCTACTGGTCGGTGTCGGGGTAGTAGTGCTTCTTGTGCTGCGGAAACGTATGGGCCACGGCCGTCCGTTGGCCACTTGACCCCCCACTCACCGTAACATCCTGCACCCGCTAACCACTCAGCGGCAAAGCGGCATTACAGAAAATACTAAGCTCCTCAGTTTCTCACGAGCGATTAACTATGCTTCGCTGCTTCGCAGGGGCAAACCACGAAGCTGTCGCCTATCAGAAATTGCGTCTCTCAGGCCTTCTTAACGACAAACAAACCACCCAGAAACTCATAACGTTCAATCTCGGCCACAACTCCTACGCGGTGCACATCCGCGATTTCGGTGCGCCGCACACGTCCTTGGCAGCGAACACGAACCGGCTCAACTGAGCTAATTTCGTGCGACAGGACCAGGACAAACTCGACCGACGAACCATTGTCAATTTCTTTCGGCAGGAAGAAGTAAACAGCTCGACAGCTGACGTCCTCTGACTCCGTCTGAGCTTCCCGTATTCCCGATAGACTCGTCCAGCGAACCGTTATTGGGAGCCTTACTGAAAAGCGTTTGGTTGCGCGACGTTCCACGACTGCCCCCTGGAATGCCCCGGCCTGAGCCTCACGAGCCTGCCCATACACGAATGAGCACGCTGTTAGCCAGTTTCCCTCGTATTGAAGTTAAATTGGTTTGCGGCACCTCACCACCCACTCTGCAACTTTTTGCCACTTTACGCACTGGGAGTGGCCGTGCGGATGACAACCACCCGACGGCGCACTAACAGCCGGTACTAAAACCCCAGTTCCAAAATTTCCCGTACAACTCCTCCATGGCGCAAGTGCATTGAAAGCCATCATTGTTAACGCGGGCCGGGAAACCCGTTTGGGGACGACGGTTCTGCAAGGGGCCGTGTATAAGCGGGCGACCTGGCCCTTACAGAGGAGCAAGGCCAATGGCGGTCCACAAGTCCCATGGCTGGCGCACACTGTATAGTGAAGCATTGTTGGAGCCAGATCCTCAGCAATTGCCAGAGAAAATTGCCCGCGCCGAAGCAGCGATCTATACGCGGATGAAGCGTCTAAAAGCAAGTCCGAAAGATCAGATTGAGCGGCAAGCGCTAGATGACGCACTTACCTCTCTACGCGCTATGAAGAAGCGGCACTTTCCTGGTTGGAACTCGCGATCTTAACCCGATCTGCGCTCACCTGCCAGCCGGCTTCTCGTACCACCCGCGCCATCATCGCCTTGGTCGGTGAGTATACAAATCCGTTCCGAAACATGGGGTCGTTCGGGCATAAAAGCGTCTGGGTTAGGGCATCGTAAGTGCGATTGCGAGCATCGTAGACAGCCTCCGAGTGCGGTTTCGGCCAGGTCCCGAAAAACAGGGGTGTTGTCGGAAACCTGGCTTGGGGCGAGGACGAAAGTGAGGAAGCAATCTGGCGAGGTCAGTTCCCTACGTGTCAGCGGCCCAAGACTTCATCGCGTTTGTTTTCCAGGAGCACCATGGCCTTTTTGAGTTTGTCGGGCTGGACGCCCTGCTCTTGCAAAGCTGCGCGAAAGTGCTTCAAGAAGGAGTCGAAATGGGAGTCGGCGAGTCCCAAGTCGCGGGCCCCGGCGTGGGCTGCGCGAATGTCCTCGCCGGTATAGACGACGTGGCCGCCGAGGAGCATGGAGATAAACATGCTTTGCAGGGCGACTTGGTGGGGCATGTCCGTTCGGTCAAAAAAGGGACTGAGGGTAGGGTCGGACAGCACCTTCTTGTAGAACGATTCCACGGCGGCGTGAACGGCCTGGCGGCCGCCGACGAGTTCGTACAGTGTGTCAACCATGGGTCTCCTGTCAGCGAAGGTGGGGCGAGTATATCGTTTTCAGGCCATTTTGAGGGAGAGGCTGGAACCAACGCCTGAAAAAATCGGCTTTCTGGAAACTGGCTTTGGAGGGCCTCGGAAAGTCATTGCTGCCTCGTGATATCTGGTCAGTTGGAACTGCAGCGGTATGCGCACATTTCACGAATCGGCCTTGCTGTCGCGGGTGTGCTCCTAGTTCTGAGCGGTCTGGCCTTGCAAATTACTTCGGTGTGGGCTCCTTTCACGATAGGTCCCGAGAACGGTGTTCTCGTACTCTGGGATTTCACACCGGGCCAGTGATACGAGAAGGGGATTTATCGAGAGGTGGGCCCTGTCTGCGGGTCCCCAAAAGACCCAGTGAATCTCGGCCACTTCATCGCCTCTTACTAACACAGACGCATTCACAACGTTGTCGCCCACAATGCTTGCCTGATAGATCATGCCATTTGCGCGATAGAGTACGGTGTCGCCCTCTCTAGCGACGGAAAGGTTTTGACCGGCACAGCGAAGGCCCTCCAGTAACGGGTCTCGTAATCCGACTTCAATCACTGCTTCTCGAACACTGCGATTTGGCTCGTTGGCTGGCCTTGTTCGTTGGTCCAACGTTCACCCCTATTTCATAAGGGTTAATGTACTTAAGTACCAGAAGGATGCGCCCACCAGTCTATATCTCCCTGCCTAAGGTTTGGCTAAAGTGCTGGCGTAGGGGTAGCACGCTCGATGTCGCTCATGACAATGATTCCATCCAAACAACGCGGGTCAGAGACGACCAGTCAGGAATTCCAACACAGCCTTAGGCTGCTGGATGTAATCAGTTCGTGGTACCTGTGGGGCGGCGCCCTTATAGTTGTGTTCTTGCCGGGGACAATTATCTTGCTTTCGTTTCGGTTGCTATTCGCCCAACTCGGCCCGTTTCACGAACTTAGTGCAAACTTGCTCGCTCGTGGAGTGCTCAGCATGATGTGGCTTGTGAGCGCGGTTACGCTATACCAGCAGCGGCTTCGTCTTAAGCTACTTCGCAAGGATCTAATCGAACAAATGGACGCCGCCACAAAGAATTGCGTGAGAGCAGAACAGTTTTACGGAATGTCGATTCTCGATCCACTAACCGGATTATACAATCGGCGCTTCGGTGAAACTCGCCTGGAAGAAGAAATCGTGCGAGCGTCGGAATCGGACGATCCTCTGCTCGTACTCGCGCTCGATTTTAACCGATTCAAAGAGATTAACGACACATATGGACACGCCGCAGGCGACTTGGCCCTGAAGGAATTTTCTCGCCGCCTACAGAGAGCCCTTCGCGCTTGTGATGTGCCGATTCGATTGGGGGGAGATGAATTCCTTGTCATTCTTCCGGAGTGTTCGGAGGATAAGATCAAGGCGATCTTGTCGCGTATGGCTTCGGTCGCATTTAACCTAAACGGGAAACAGATCGCCGTGTCCTTTTCACATGGGATGGCTCGATACGAAGTTAATGATACGCGCCAGACGATGATCAAAAGAGCCGAGGAAGCGATCTGCTAGGCAAGGTCTTCACGGAGCAAACGAATACTTTTGAACTCAGCCGACACGGGGCGGGGGTTGTTTCGCGACACAAACTAGCCGCAGAACAAGAAGTGATTATTCGTCGCCAGGATACAGACCAAGAGGCATTGGCGCGTGTCGTTCGCGTGATCAGATCTCAATCCGAGAACTACGCCTACGGCTTGGAGTTTATGAGCTCAAACGCCAACGTTTGGGGCGTCGAGTTGCCGCCCGAATCCGGAAAAGAAGCGAGTCAGTCACCGATCCGCAAGGGTGTAGAACAGCTTTGTTGATCGCGCGAGCCGTCCCCTTAAGTCCGCCGTTGTCAACTGTCTTGCGGGGCTTACAACTGCCAACTGCCGCACCTAAGGGGCCTAAAGGCACACGCGTGAGGTGGCGGAGCGACCTGAGTATTTGCTCTCGCATATCTCCGATCTAAGCCTTGGCGGCGTATTCATCCGCACACTGGAGCCGCCCTCGTCTCTCGGCTCCAAGATGCAGGGATGCTATTGCCCATGTTCGTCGGCGATATGCGAGAAATCCCACATGGTTAGTAAATTCTTTGAAAGCTTTGGGTCCGTTACCTGCGTTAGAACAAACTCCACCGCCCCAACCCGCTTGCCTGCTAACTGCACCAGCTTGTTGTAGGCTTCACGATTCCACGTCCAATCCCCGTTATGGAAGCTAGGGATTGACACGCGTCCGCCAGCCGTACGTGCGCGCCAGGCGCAGCGGGCGCAGCAAGGCGTAAATATCTGATCAAGACCTTAGGCGTTCTTGACCTTGGCTCTTTATGGTAGCAAGTGCCTTTCAAACATGTAGCTCGTCAGAGCATTGGAATAATACGTGGCGCTGCCGCTGGCTAGTACTGATCCCAGACCGGGGCTCACACCAAGCGTCAAGTTCTGCTTCTGCACGCGTGCGGAGATTCGGAAAGTGTATTCTCGGAAAGCCGTAAAACTTTTGCGACTTGCCTGAAATGGGTGATGGGCTCCCTAGAATCCCCATTGTAAATACCTGATTCTAGGAGGCATACGACGCACCCAAACAGCTGGTTTCAAGAACTGTGGTCATCGGATTGCTCGATCCCATCGTATGGGGAAAATGCGAAAATCATTGTGGATCATCGCCCTGCTATTCGCAGCGCTCAGCGCGCTGAACGCCCGCGCGGACTCATTCGACGCCAGTTTCACATGCTCCGGCTCTTGTGTGTCTGTGCCGACTGATCCCCCGGTGTCATTCCCTTCACCAATCATCCCCGTAGCATTCTTTTCCCAGACATTCACCATTACACTAAACGCCGCGGATACTTCCACAGACACATACACGTGGGAGGTCGGTTCGACCTCCACGAGTTGGTATTTTGTGATCGACGACATAACCATCGGCACGTTCGACGCCGGCCCGTCGTATGCGCTTGGCGGATTGGGTAATCCTGGTGGAACTGGGTCCGTAGATTTTAGTGCCGTTGCCACGCCCAAGTCCGTTGCCACGCCCGAGCCGAGTTCTGGCGCCCTCCTGCTGATCGGTGTCGGGGTAGTAGTGTTTGTGCTGCGGAAACGTATGGGCCACGGCCGTCCATTGGCCACTTGACACCTCATCGAAACATCCTGCGCCCACTACATACAGCGCTGCCAGCGCGGACCTATTGCAAGATGATCAGGATCGTTCTGACGGCGCAAAGAAAAAACTACGGACGCACCACCGGCGAGGCTGACTAGTGGAATCGTCCAGAGATTAAAGGAGGGTAGAGTAGACGCCCCTTCGAGATCACTCCGCTTGCCGACGCAGAGAGCCGAACGAGAACTGTGCTGCGTCCCCGTTACCAAGCCAACCGACGCACCGTTGTCCAGTTTCCCGTTCAAGTAAACGTCCAGCGTCCGCTCTTCAGCGTCGTAGACTCCGGCCAGGTGGTACCAGGCGTTGACCGCGAGAGGACTAGCTCCGTAGCGTGCCATGAGATCTCCGCACGCATTGGCGAGTTTGAAGCCGATCGAGCGCGGCCCTCGGTCGACTGTCGTATCTAACTGATACCCAAAGCCGCCGTGAAGTTGTGAGACGATCGGTGCGTCGTCCACGGGAAATGAGGATGGCTTGATCCAGGCGCTGATGGTCATGCTGCCACTGAGCCGAAGCGCCGTTGAACGGCCGAAGTTGATGTAATCCTTCGCGCCGTCGAACATGACGGCGCGGCCCATGATGCCTTCAACACGCTTCGGCTCGCCGCTGAACCTGCCGTTCAGGCCATGGCTGGAAGAATCAAGCGCGACTCGGCCGCCAGCTTCGTCGAGCTTCCAATAGGCCTCAAGGGCTCCTGGGGACGTCGCTCCCCGCGTAGTGGGGGCGGGACCCGCAGCGGCCCATACCAGAAGAATGAGCGCGAACGCCACTGTCGCCGCGACCAGCGCCTTCCATCTGTTGATCCTGAAACTAGGTGAGCGTATTTTCCAGTGAGCACTGACGATGGCGCCGAGGAAGGCTCCGGTCACATTCGTAGCGAGATCGATCGCCGACGAGGTGCGGTGCAGCATCACGAGTTGGCTGGACTCGGCAAACACGGACATCAAGGCTGCCGCGATAACGGCCCGCAGCACCCCGAGCTCTCCCAGCACAATTCCTACAGGAACATACCCTAAGACGTTCGCCACGACGTCGGAGGCGTAGACTCCGAAATCCACGGCAGCGTGGCCCAGTGGTCGTAACTCCACGGGAATCGCAGTTGCAGCGAGAACCATCAATATGACCGGAGCTCGCAGCCTGATCCCGTCTGCCCGGCGATTGCTGTTCGAGACCATAAAACTGAGGTTATTACGAAGCATAAGCGAACGCTGCGGCGGCGAAGGTTCTGGAACGCACGCAATGGAATCGAACTCAGGCCGCCCGGGAATTACAGATCAGCGTCAGATCGCGGCGCAAAAAAATGAGGCAACTCGGCTTCCTTGGCCCTGCCGATTTCTGAAGGCTAGAGTGGTGGCGTGTAGGCACAAGGATTTGAAAAAAATGCTGCACGCCAAAGGGCCGCGATGTAATTCACTCCCTTGGTAGGAAAACTCCACCCGGTCACAACGAATCTCGGTTCTCATAATATTTCTCATAATACGACCGGTACTCGCCTCCGCGTACCCCAGCGAGCCAAGAGGAATTCTTCCTGTACCAATTGATCGTTTGACGCAATCCTTCGTTAAGGGAAATCAGCGGCTTCCAGCCAAGCTCCTCTTGCATTTTCTGGCAGCGCAATGCATAACGCCGATCATGGCCGGGCCGATCCTTTACATAGCTGAGCAGCGATTCTGGCCGCTCAGTCAACTGAAGCAGGTGCTGTGCGACCTCGAGATTCTCCTCGATATCCAGGCCGCCGATATTGTAGACCTCGCCCGGACGTCCCTTTTCCAGTACGGCCAAAATTCCCCGGCAGTTATCTTCCACGTGTAACCAATCGCGTTGTTGTTTTCCGTCACCATAAATGGGCAGCGGCTTACGGTCCAGCGCGTTGGTGATCATGAGCGGCAGGAATTTCTCGGGAAACTGGTAAGGGCCATAATTATTTGAGGAGCGAGTGATTACCGCTGGCAGACCGTAGGTCCGCACGTAAGAGAGCACCAAAAGGTCCGCGCCGGCCTTCGAAGCTGAATACGGACTGCTAGGCCGCAACGGCGAGCTTTCGTCGGCGAAGGCGCCCGGCGGCAAATCGCCGTAAACTTCGTCCGTCGATATTTGTAAGAAGCTCTCGATTCAAAGAGTGCGCGCCACTTCGAGCAGGGTGAAAGTACCCGTTACATTCGTCTCGATGACAGGCGCGGGTTGATAGATGCTGCGGTCGACGTGTGATTCGGCCGCGAAATGCACCACGGCGTCGGCACCCGCTCATCGCTCCTTGAACCGCTGCGGCATCGCAGATATCACCTTTAATGAATGCAAGCTCGGATCGTCTGCGACGTCTTCGAGATTGGCCAAGTTCCCGGCGTAGGTCAGCTTATCGAAGTTAACAAGTTCGTAGTGTTTGCGTGTTTTGAGAACCTGGCGGATGAAATTGGAGCCGATAAATCCTGCCCCTCCCGTAACCAAAATTTTCATGAGAGCGTTTCCCGTTCCGTCAGGAGCGCTTCGTCGGCCCGGGACAGCTTATTTGCACCGGTCTCGGCCACCAACGTATTAGCGCGCAGCAGGGACTCGAAAGTGCCCGCATCGGTCCACCAGCCATCGAGAACTTCGTAGGTGAGCTTGCCTTCTTCTATATAGAAGTTATTAACGTCAGTTATCTCTAGCTCTCCGCGCCCCGAGGGTTTGAGCCGGTGGATCTTGTCGAAGACCGTTTGGTCGTAGAGATAAATTCCGATGACTGCATAATTGGATTTGGGATATTTTGGCTTTTCTTCTATGCCAAGCACATGATTCCCGCGAACCTCCGCAACTCCGAAGCGCTGTGCGTCCGTAACCTCCTTTAGAAGGATCTTGGCTCCCTGCCCCTGTTTCTTAAAGTTGGCGACCGCTTGGCAAATATTGTTTTCGATAATGTTGTCGCCTAGCACCACGCAAATGAAATCGCCGTCCGCGAAATGCTCCGCTAGGTCCAGGGCGTCCGCAATGCCGCCCTCGCCTTCCTGGTAAGTGTAGTTGAGGTGCTTTAACCCAAAGTCTCGGCCATTTCCTAGAAGCCGCAAGAAGTCACCCGCATTCTTCCCGCCCGTGACCAAAAGGATTTCATGGATTCCGGCGTTCACCAGGGTTTGAATGGGGTAATACACCATGGGCTTGTCATAGATTGGTAAGAGGTGTTTGTTCGTGACCCGCGTGAGAGGATTCAGCCGACTGCCCGTACCCCCTGCCAGAACCACACCTTTCATCTCCACTCCATTTTTTCGGATTTACGATAGCGACCGTCACCGAATTGTAGCAGGTCGGATGCCACGATCAGCAGCTTAAGTGCGATTCGGAGATATTCAGTTAGTTTGTTTCGTTCATAACCGAATGGAAAACAATTCATCCCAAATCTCTGCTCGTCTTCCAAATATAGTTGCTTAATGCTACTTAACCGACCTGGACGCAAACGTAGATGCCTCCGAAAATATGGCGCGCAGTTGCGCCTCCCAATCTGGCAGTTTTACCCCAAACTGCTGGTTCAGGCGCTTGTTCGACAGCACTGAGTAGGAGGGCCGCCGCGCGGGCGTAGGATACTCCTCCGTCGTAATCGGGGTGACACGCCTCGCTATCAGGGGCCGGGCTCGTGTCGCCGGGGCAAGCCAAGTGTCGGGCCGTGATTGGCCCGCGGCCAGCTCCAGTATCAACTTCGCAAATTGATACCAATTCGTCTCGCCGCCCGCGGTCATGTGGTAGATGTCCTTGATTTCCGGCCACTGCCGGCCTCGAGTTGCCGGCGTCCGCATCTGCTCCAGCACCTTCACCGTGGCGGCGGCAATCTCCTGGCTCGACGTTGGCGCACCGGTTTGGTCCTGGACAATTCTGAGCTCCTCTTTTTCAGTGGCCAGGCGAAGGATCGTCAGTAGAAAAATTGCGCCCTTCTCGCGCATAGACCCAAGCCGTGCGAAAGATCAGATACGCCGGCTCGGCTTGTTGAATTGCCCTCTCTCCCTCGAGCTTCGTCCGTCCATACGCGCTCAATGGATTGGTAGGATCGTTTTCCTCGTAAGGCTGTCCCTTTGTCCCGTCGAATATGTAATCGGTCGAGTAGTGCACCAGCAGCGCGCCCAGCTTCTTGGCCTCCTCCGCCAGGACTCCCGGCGCAACGGCGCAGTCGCCGCTGAGACACAGGGCCACCGCAAGAATCCGCAAGGAAGAACGAATGCCCGCTCCCCCAGTCCGTTGTGGGCCAGTTCGGAATCCGGCGTTTCGCCTAGGAGTCCCTCTCGGAATCTGTTTCTCCGGCATATTCCTGACTTGGCTGCTGCTGGCAGACCGCGTGCCGTACCTCGATCAGTTTGCGTCTGAGCGTAACCTCGTGCTGGCCATCGCGTTTGGATTGTTAGGACTGGCGCCGACCTGCCGGTTCATGAAATCTCCCGGGCGAAGTTTTCTCTCCAGCATCACCGCTTGGACAATTCTGTCGGCGACATACTCCGTGACAGAACTTCGCTTCCCGCGACTTGCAACACGCCTCACAGCTTTTCACCTTTTCGTTCTCGGCGGCGTGGCCTTTGGCCTCTTGTCCGCGTTGGCCTGGGTAATGAATCTCCTAATCGTGCATCGCCGAGTGCGGCACCAGCCAGTAATGCAGGCGCGGCTCCGGGCGGCGAGGCAGTAGCTCCGTCTCAATTGTTATCTGGCCGTGCAGCGATGTGATTTGTGTTGCAGTGTTTTGATTGAGCCGATACATTTATTGTATTTCGTTAGGGCGCAAACGACGCCTATGCTTTTCGTTTGGTCTCCGCAAAGCGAGAGAGCCCTTGTTTCGTAAATGTGCCAATCCCGACTGCGCGGCCACTTTCGATTATAGAAAAGGGCGCCTCTTTCGCTTCGAGCGAGCCCATCGCGTAAAGGCTGCCACTGAAAAGTCCCATGGCGTCCGACATTTCTGGTTGTGTCATCGATGCGCCGAGAAATACACTCTCGCTTACCGCAATGATCGGGCGATCCTCAAAGAAAAGCACGCGGGCCAAAAGATGAGGGCCGAATAGCTCGCCTCCCATCCGTCATCGAACAGAAGATCAGAATCTACTCGGCAGCGGGACCGGCAGCTCCAACCTGGCCCTCCTTCTCGCGTCGGAATTGGCTTAACTAGGGACGGTCCCTCTCCTGTCGGGCGGCAACTAAACGAACGATCTCACCTTATATCGGGGAGGATATACGGGAGAATCTTCTCTCGGGGAATAGGACGCCCCGGTCTTCCAGCGCACGGCGGTGGTAGCCGCCGAACTCTACGCCGGTACGCGCAAGCATCGAGAGAAGCGAGAGCTAGATGAACTTTGCCAGGCACACCGCACCCTAGGCCACTTCTCGTCGTTCCCTGTAGCAGCATGAGGCAAATGACTCGGTTAGAAACAGCAAAGCTGGCTTTGAGTCTCGCAGCTTGCGCTGGTCGCACGCGGCGTTCCCGCTCGTACGGCCTCCTCCAAAATGACCGAACGGGGAAAGTGCTTGATATTTGATCCTCGTAGTGAGCGAAAATAGTTACGGAAAGAACTGTATAGTTCGTATAATTCAACTAGCGAGTTCAACCAATGCCCAAAACGCAGAAAAAAGCGAGCATCGTTGTCTCAGCTCTCCGCGCGCGTACCAATTTTGGAAACCTCTTGCGACAGGTGGAGGATGAACGGCGTTCGCTCGTTATCGAGAAGCGTGGAACTCCACGGGCCGTACTGCTAAGCATCCGGGACTATGTACGGCTCGCGGCCCCCGAGCCTGAAGTTCTCAAGATCATCGGGGAGGAATCAAAAGCGAAGGGAACGGACAGCTTCAGTTCGCAGCAAATTGATAGCATTATCAGGGCCACACGTGCGAGGAAAAAGAAGCGCTGATGGTTTCGCTTCGACTCGACTGACAGTTTGCATTCGTTGCCGGTCGGATGTAGGCTGCGGAGCGGCATCGGAATCAAAAATGGAAACGCCGATTCTCAGAGTCGGCCGACGTATCGGCGCAACTTTCCATTCGGCGGCAGCGCTTGGTGAACTGGATTCAACAGCAGAAAAAGGCAGCACCAAAAAAGGAGATGGCAAGAATGCGGGTTTCTGAGGCACTAGGCTTCCGGCTGGGAACAGTTCTCGGCGTAGACAGGTCACGGGCTGCATTTTCGAAATGGCGCTGACCTTGTAAAGGAGAAGGAAATGAAAACGTTCGCAGCATGCAGCGCAGTTCTTCTGTTCGCGACGATTCTGTTCGCGCAGAGCACCTTCGTCCCGTTCAACATGAAGACCGGCCTTTGGCAGGACACCATGACCACCACCAGCTCCGGCACCGTAGCCATTCCGCCCGAGCTCGCCTCGAAAATGACTCCCGACCAGTTGGCGAAAATGCAGGCGGCTATGACCAACGGCGGCATGCCCCGGTCCATCACTTACAAGAAGTGCGTCACCAAAGATGACCTGTCGAAGGACCCTTTCTCCAGTCCGAAGCAGAAGTGTACCTGGGCCAAGCTCACGTCGGACGGCAGCAAGGGCGAGGCCGAGGGCACCTGCACTATTAACGACGAAACTAATGGCGTGACTGGAAAAATGGACTTCAACATCAAGTGGGAACTTCCCGGCACCGAAACGCTCAAGGGTACCGGCACCATCGCCACCACCGCCAACGGCCATACCATGACCTCCAACGGCACCCTAACCGGCAAATGGCTCGGCGCCACCTGTCCCGCCGACGTCAACTAGCCGCCGCCCGCTGGCTGCGGAGCGGAATCAATCTCCTCGATATACAAAACTGGTTAGGGCACAAATCACTCGAAACGACACAGATCTATTTGGGTTATTCCAAGACTTCGAGCAATCGAGAGAAGGTGGACGCAGCGGGGAAGTTCTAGTGAGCGGGAGGATAGAACCAGTTTTGCCTGTATAATATTCGCCAGCATCCCGAATGAGGCTTAGGCCTCTACCAACCGAGCGGTTTCCCCAACCGACACGGTGGTTCCAAACGATGCGGCTCGAAGGAGCAAAAAGATGAAATCAGAAACTCAAAAGATAATTTACATACGACTTCGCACCGCGTCAGAGGCTCGCTTAGCTCGGGCTTTCGATATCGACCCCCAAGAACTTCCGGGGCTGCCTTTGTGCGACATCATGAGTCTTTTGTTTGCGCTTTTTGGTGACACCAACTCTATGGGCGGCTGTGGCAGCACCGCAGGCGCAATCATTGCTTTGATTGGCCGAGAATTATTTTGGGAGACACCTGAGCAGCCGGAATCTGAACAGACTGCCACAACGGTGAACTGAATGAAAGCTTGGGTTCTGGGACTAACTGATCTTCAGGTTTTGGGTTATGCGGAGCAGACACTAAAAGTGCGCCGCTCGTATGCGCGTGTTCTCGACTCCTCCTGGCACTTTATGCAATCATCTGCCAGGGACCCAACGCCAGTGGAAGGATGCGCCCAATGCTCCAACGCCGAACATTCTTGGGCCTGCTCGCAGGATTTGGCGCAGGGTTTCTGAGCCTGGCTCGCGCCCTCACGCCCCCATCGTGGTGGGGACGCTCGAAGCCAGTTCAGGATGCGCCGATTCGGAGCGCACAAGGCTCCTCGTCCAGTGAAACCAAACCCGGAATCAAGATTACGACTACTCGTCGCTCTGTTTTTCGTAATTCTGTCGGAGTCGTAAATGATTTGAGTACCGAGCCGGACATTTTCTATTTACAGGGAGAATGGCGTCGGCTTGAATCGCATCGCTCGTACTCACGAAGAATGCAGCCTGATGGCTCGACAGTCCGAGTTTATGGCCCTCACGTTGTCACAATCGTGAGACCCGACCTGGGATAGATGTTCGAACTCAATCTCGATGCTTCCCAATACTCGCAAATGCCTTACCCGACAAATCTGAAGTTGCAGCCACTAACCAAAGAACAATTGCAAGCACGTGGAATCAAAATGCCATCGCCCAAGGACTCGGTGAAACCAACGAAACCAACCTTTCGAATCGAGACCGTCACCAGAGATACGGGCGAGCGGAAGCAAATGTGCGGGTACCTGGCACGTCACGTCATCACCACACGAAAAGAGATTCCACTGGAAGGTTCGCACCGACAAGCACAGGAATCGACGCGAGACGGTTGGTACATCGACCTCGAACCTGAACTCTATCCAAGACTTTACCCGTTCCGCCCTCGGCAATGTCAAACCTGAGTCTGTGGAAATCCTCCCGATGCGCGTGTGTCAAAAAATGGCCGCCCCGTCAGGGGGGAAGGGGCGGTCTGTAAACCTCCTCACTTGGTTTGGGGCGCAGACTCAGAGGGTGATTACTCTGCAGGAGGCAATTGTTCTTCTCGACTTGCACGAATGTCAAACACGAAACCTGTGGAAATCCTGTGGATGCGTGAACGACTTGTAGACGATGTCCTTGCGGGAGACCAATTGGCAGGCGCCATCCTCTACATAGGCCACCGCCCAGAAGCCGTCGTGTTTTAACTCAAAGATCCACTCTGGATGATCGAAGGCGGCGGCGATTCGACGACGGATTTATGGGTTGGATGCGCGGCAACATTGAATTTATCGGTGGGCCGCAGGCAGGAGGTCCAGTTCTCACTGATTCAATATCTGCTTTTCAATGTAATGACAGTCGCTTGCTGGGCAATCGTGAACGATACGCTGTGGAAGAACAAAGGTGTCTCCTGTCTCTGGACTGGTCCCGATGCCCAAGACCGTAATGAACATACCGTTGACAGCGATGACGATTCCACGCATTTCACCGGGCGTTATTACAACATCTCCGATTCTTGGCTCGATCTTATCGCCCATGTAGGTGGCTCTGTTCTTCAGGGAGCACCTCCTCAAGATCCGGTAACGATAAGCTTGTCGATGAAATCAGGCAACACATCGTCCGAAGAGGGTCCATGAAGTTCTGCATCGTGAACAATCGCTTTCGACACGTGGGGCATCCTGGCGTCACCACTCCATTCCCGCCCCGAGCTACACTCGGCGGCTCATCCACAAAGGTGTCGAAGGTGTGGCGCCGGATTTCGGCTGCAAAGCGCGGAGCAGTTCGGACTTTTTCATCCGACTATTGTGAGTCGTGGCAGAGCCGATGGGAAGTGAGATCCAAGTGTCGCGTTGTTGTACAATCCGCCGCACGGCGCGTGTACGATGCATATGAGAATCTGGCTGGGCGGTACTCTCGCGATAACTCTCATCGCGGTCGCGACAATCAGCGCCGCTGCGAGACAAAGCTTCATCGGCACGATTACGGATAGCGTGTGTCCAACGGCCGATCACTCGCAAATGCGGATGGGGCCGACAGATGCGGCTTGCACGCTTGCCTGCGTAAATGCGCACAGCGCAACGTATGTTCTGTATGACGGCAAAAACACCTACATGCTCAGCGATCAGCAGACACCGGCGAAATTTGCGGCGCTGAAAATAAAAGTTGTCGATATGCTGGACTCGGCGACAAAAACGATTCAGGTGGAGTCGATCGTTGATAAAAATATCGACAGCCTGGCCGCCGCCTACATGGCCGTGTTCGCCATCTTCCTTGTTTATCTCTTTACTGCGGCACGCCGCGCGGATCGGTTACAGGACGAGATCACCCGCGTCAGCAAAGGCGTGAGCACGTGAGAAGTTTTGGCGACTCCGATAGGAAGCCCGAGCGGAGTCGCCGCGATGCAGTGAGGTTTTGCGGGATCTAAGGATTCTGGCAGGGAATCCGGGTGGGATGGCTTAACGCCTCAGCATCTTTTGACCTACCGCTACCTGCGCTCCTGCTTCCACAAGGCAATCGTGAATCCTCTTACGCTCCACACGTTCCACCCCAGCTCGACGGAGCCCGCGGTCGAACGCTCTTGCTGCCGCATGCGGGAAGGGCGTCCCGCGTGAAGGAGGAAGTCCACTCATGCTTCAAATCAAGGTGAACGGCGCTCGGACCAGCCTCATTGCCCGCTCCCGGTCTGATGGAGGATGGGACTTGCGTTGCATAGACCCGCTCGTCGGGGAGTTTCGCCTTTGCTCCAGGGACGCTCTGCACTTGTGGTCGGCGGAAGCCGGGCAATGGCTCCCTGCGTCGGAGGGCGATTTGGTGGAGCTAGCGGTCGCGGAGGAGGAGCGGAGGGAAAGCTGATTCCGATGCTCTCAGAACCGAGCTGGTCCCACTTTGCGCTTTTGATTGGCTCCACAGTGTCATCGCGAACCGGCTTAACCTGTCACAGTGAACCTCCCTTAGGGGGGAATCCACAGAGCATGAAATTTGAACGCGTGGTGCGCTCAATCGGCTCTTGTCTTCCCTGATTCCGCAAGGTAAGGTGCGGACAAGATGCTTCCTGATGGGAACCACAAAATCGGAAGGAATGATCCTTGTCCCTGTGGCAGCGGCCGGAAGTACAAGCGCTGTTGTTTGGCGCAGCAGTCCGCGTCCTATAGTCTCTGGGCCCAACAGCGGAATGCGTCCGACGAGCTTACGCAGGACATGATGAGATTTGCCCGGCATAAGTTCGGCGAACAGATCGGCGTGGCATGGCGGGATTTTCACCTGACCGACCTCCCTGTGCCCTATGATCCAGACTCGCATGAACAACAGATCTTCATGCCGTACTTTCTGTTCCATTGGGATCCTCAAAGGCCGCGCACCGGGAAGGGAGCGGCTCGGAGAGGCGGTATCATCGCTCGGTGGTATGAGCTGGAGAGCACTGCCAGACTTTCGGGCATGGATCGCCTGTTTCTTGAGCAGGCTACCACTCAACCACTCAGCTTCCACGAAGTCCTATGGAGCGAGGCGGGCCAGCGAATTGGGCTGCGGGACATCCTGATCGGCACGGAGACGGAAGTCATCGAACGGTCGGCGTCCCGTTCGTTGCAGACGGGAGACATCATTTACGGGCAGGTGTGGAATTTGAAAGCGATTTCCATCTTGGGCTGCATGGCGCCGATCTGCATCCCGCCGAGTTGGAAGGGAGAGGTGATCGCCCTTCGGAAGAAATTGCGAAGGAAGATTGCCAAGCTAAAGCGCGATTTGATTGCCGACGACCTTGTGCGGCATGCGGATGCAATTCGGCTCACTTACCTGACGATTCGAGATGGGCTGAATAGTCCGCCGCAGCTTGCGAACACCGATGGCGAGCCGCTCGTGTTCCACACCCTGAGGTTCCGCATTGAATCGCCGGAAACGGCGTTCGAGGGTCTCGCGCCGCTGGCTCTCGGCCAATCCAAAGAAGAGCTTTTGGAGGGCGCGGAATTCGGCAAAGGTGGTGGGCTGCACAACGTTGCACTTGACTGGCGCAAGAAAGGCAATGCGAAGATTCCAAGCTGGGATAGCACGATCCTGGGACATATCAGGATATCTGGACGCTCTCTGATTGCCGAAGTGAATTCCGAGAATCGCGCCAAACGCCTTCGCGCAGAGATCGAAAAGCGGCTCGGTGCGTCAGCCAGTCACCAAGGCACAACCGCACAGACGGCCGACGAAATGCTAGCTAAGGCGCCCAGACGGGCCACGGCACAGGCGAAGCGAGATGACGAGTTCGTGGAAGTTCTTCTTCGCGATCCGGCGGCCAGAAGCCAAATCCAGGAAATGATCCAGACACAAGTCGAGGATTGGGCGCATCAGAAAATTCCCGCTCTCGGAGGCCGCACCCCTTTGCAAGCGGTTCGCGATCCCGACGGCCGAGAGATTGTGGAGTCCCTGCTCTTGGATTGGGAACGCCGGGCCGACGGGGGTGCGTATCAGGCCGGAATCCGCCCGGATTTCAATCCCCTCCGTAAGCTACTCGGGCTTTCGTCTTCCGCGTCCTGACAGGTGACAAACAGAAGACAGTTAGCCAGAAGTTATCCGGTATAGCCTGACGAGATCACGCATCGAGGGGTTAGTTACAAACGCCTGCCCCGCTCGCCGGGCCCTGCAACACAAATCCGCCGCTGCCCAGACGCCGCGAGCTTGAGAACGAGGCGGAAGCGACACGCTGCGACAGCAGTTCGCAGGCTGCAAAATCAGCGCCGCTGCCCGCAGCCGGGCCGCAACTCCCTCGGTCATACCGGGCTCTTCCGATAGAAGGAAAGGCCAATCCTCAATGCCAGATGCAGTGTATAGTTCTCTGGATAACCGCAGTTCAATGGTTTGGTAGTACGAGATCGGGACACATAAATAAGAGCCCGAATCACCTTTCAAAATTTGCGGAACGCAGTACCTGGTAACTTTCCGCCGCATTCCGCGTGAACTGAAAGGGAATCAAAAATGTTCCGCCATACGATCTCACTTGGCCGGATATTTGGAATCCGCATTGACTTGGACTATTCCTGGTTCCTGATCGTTGGCCTGCTTACCTGGGTGCTTGCGGCGAACTATTATCCTGCCGAATTTAGAAACTGGACCTCGGCTGAGTACTGGGGCATGGGCTTGGCCACGGCAGTGACGCTTTTCGTGAGCGTGCTGATTCACGAATTAGGGCATTCCCTTGTAGCCCAGCGATTAGGAATGTCCGTCCCCCGCATCACGCTCTTTATTTTTGGAGGCGTCTCCCAGATTGCGGCGGAGCCGCCGAGCGCAGGCGCGGAATTTGCGATAGCCGTCGTCGGACCGCTTGTGAGTCTCGCGCTGGCTGCTCTTTTTGGGAACTCGAACCGCTGGTGGCGTTCTCCTCGCCACTGCTGGCGCTGACCCAGTATCTCGCTCTACTGAACCTGATTCTGGGCCTCTTTAATCTCGTTCCCGGTTTCCCGCTGGATGGAGGGCGCGTCTTGCGAGCGATCATCTGGCGCTACACAGGCACGTATCAGCGCGCCACGGCGATTGCCGCGGGAATCGGACGCTTCTGTGGGTTCTTCCTGATCTTCGTGGGCTTCTGGCAGATATTAGGAGGAAATTTCCTGAATGGCCTGTGGATCGCGTTTATTGGCTGGTTCCTGGAAAGCGCCGCAGGCAGCCTGTTGCAGCAAGAGGGTTTGAAGAGCTTGATTGGCGAGCGCCGGGTGGCGGATGCGATGAAGCGCGATTTCCTGCGAGTCCCCGGCGACCTCACCGTTCAAGAACTGGTGGACAAATACGTGTTGCCTGCGGGAGCGCGCTACTTCGTCGTGAACGGAACCGGCGACGCGGCGGGCCTGGTGACGCTCGCAAGCATCAAGGAAACACCGCGTCCGGCATGGCCGCAGACCACGGTGTCGCAGGTGATGGTTCCTCTAGAGCGGCTGGACACGATTCGGCCGGATGCGCGCCTATGGTCAGCGCTCGAGAAAATGGGGCGCGAGGGCGTCAATCAATTGCCCGTGGTGGATGGAAATGGGATCGTGGGGATGTTATCGCGCGATGACGTGATGCACTACCTCGGCATACTGCAAGCCATCAGCACATAATCATTCCCCGGCACTGGCAACGACACAAAGAGAAGGAGGGAAGTCATGAACGCTCCTGTTAGCAAATCGAATTGGGGGCTCATCGTTTTGCTGATCATTGCAGTGTTGTTGGTCGGAGGCTTTTTGCGTTTGCGAATTGGGCGGCTTCCGGGAGAGGAGGTTTACGGCGCGCAAGAAGTGGCGCTCAACATCGCCGGCAGTTCTCCGCCGCTCAGCCTGGGGAATTTCAAGAACGGTTTTGCCTCCGTCATTGATCCGGACTTGCCCGCCGTGGTGAATATCTCTTCGACCAAGGTCGTCAAGCGGCAGAACCAGCTGCCGGATTTTTTCAATGATCCGTTCTTTCGGCAATTCTTCGGAGATCAGTTTGGAGCGCCATCTCGCCAGCCCGAAACGGAACGGGAATACAGCCTGGGTTCGGGAGTTATTGTGAATCCGAACGGCTACATCATGACCAACAACCATGTCGTTTCGGGGGCTTCCGACGTAGAGATCTTTACGCAAGACAGGAAAAAGTTTAAGGCCCGCGTGATCGGAACAGATCCCCGCACCGATGTTGCCGTGCTCAAAATCGAGGCCTCCGGGCTGCCTGCCCTCACTGTTGGGGATTCCTCCCACCTCAAAGTAGGCGATCTCGTATTCGCGATCGGCGATCCCTTCGGAATCGGTGAGACGGCGACGGCGGGAATCGTCAGCGCCACGGGGCGCACGCTCGGCGGAGCGATCGAGCAATATGAGGACTTCATCCAGACCGACGCCCCGATCAATCCGGGCAATTCTGGCGGCGCTCTGATCGATCTGCACGGAAACTTGATCGGAATAAACACGGCAATTATTTCAGGAGAAGGAGGCGGCAATCAGGGCATCGGCTTCGCCATTCCGATAAACATGGCGCGAAACGTCATGGACCAGATCGTCGAGCATGGGAAAGTGATCCGTGGATATTTGGGAGTGACGATTCAAGGTGTCGACGCCGATATGGCCAAGGCTTTTGGCCTTGGAGAAGGCGGCGGCGCATTGGTGGGCGACGTCAGCCCGAATAGCCCCGCCGCTACGGCCGGGATCGAAAGAGGTGACGTCGTGCTCGAGTTGAATGGGCAGAAGGTCGATGGCCCGAATGATTTGAGCTTGCGCATTTCCCAGATGTCTCCTGGTACGGTGGCGCATCTCAGGATCTTTCGCAACGGACAGGCTCGAGACGTGAACGTCACGCTCAGCGAGTTTCCGGAAAAGCCCGAAACCGCGGCGGGCGGTCAAGGAGCCGGGCTGGGCGCTGCGTTGCAGGGCTTGCAGGTTGAGAACCTGACGCCGGATATTGCCAGGCAGCTCGGTTTGCGCACTTCGCAAACCGGCGTGGTGGTCACGGCTGTAGATCCTTCCAGCACCGCGGCGGCTGCCGGAATCCAGACCGGAGACCTGATTCAAGAGGTGAACCATAAGCCCGTGCGCAACGCGACCGAATATCAGCAAGCCATTGCCGCAAGCGGAAATCAGCCGGTGCTCCTGCTGACCAACAGGCAAGGCATAACTCACTTTGTAATTGTGCAGCCGCAGTGATGACGGTGTCCCAAAGGGTCAGAGCGGCGTGCGAAATTCCTAATTTGAGCCAAACTATACATCCGCGCATAATTAACAGGACATAAGATAAGTAGATCTGGCATACCCCTCGAGGGAGGTGCCATGGTTCCGCGAATCCTGCACGTACACCCGAAGACGTATAAACGGTTGATTCGCTTGCGCAAGGAAGCAGAGCAGGACGGAGCCTATCGAGTTGCCAAACGATTGCAGGCAGTGATGCTGAACTCGCAGGGAGTACGAGCGGAGTGAGTTGGCCCATCTGCTGGCGGCTCCACGTTCGAGAGTCTCGGAGTGGTTAGCACACTACCAAGCTTTTGGCGTGCAAGGGTTGCTCGAAGGGCATCGCTCGGGCCGGCCATTGGGGCTGACGCCGGTGCAGCGGAAACAGCTCGACGACATTCTCGACAGTGGCCCGGTAGCTTACGGCTTGGATACGGGCATCTGGACCTCGCCCATGATCGCCTGGGTAATCGAGGAGGAATTCGGCATTCACTATCATCCGGGACATGTGCGCAAATTGCTCCATCGTTCGGGCTTCTCTGTGCAGCGCCCGCGTCGCGTGCTGGCCCGAGCCAACGCTTACCAGCAAGATCGCTGGCAGCGGCATACCTATCCCAGCCTTAAAAAAAAGCGCAGCAACAAACTGGGTGTTGATCTTCACCGACGAAGCCAGCTTTCGCCAAGATTCTACCCTGCACGCCACCTGGAGCCGGGTCGGTTGTCCTCCGGAAGTTCCCGTGACCGGGCAGCGCAAGACCGTGAAGATTTTTGGAGCGATTGAATTGTGGAAGGCTCGCTTCCATTACCGGCAAGAGACCGTCTTCAATGCCATTAATTAAAGGTACTAGACTTGTCTCACGGATGTTGGCACGGAGGGGAGCGTGAATTTTGGCCTTCACAACATTCCTCACCCATCGTTTTGATCTTGCCCTGCACTTCGCATCTGGCCTTCATCGCAACCAGTGTCGTAAGGGAACGTCAGTGCCGTACATCTCGCATTTGATGAGTGTGGGCGCGTTGGTTCAGGAAAATGGGGGCGATGAGGATCAGGCCATCGCCGCACTGCTGCACGATGCAGTAGAAGACCAGGGCGGCAAGCCTACCTTGGACACGATCCGTCACCTTTTTGGTGATCGAGTCGCGGATATGGTCCGCGAATGTTCCGACAGTGACGCAACTGATCCGGCTCAAAAGCTACCGTCACTTGAGCGCAAACGCGCTTACCTGCTTCACTTGCCAAGGGTCTCGGACGAGGCGCTGCTCATCACGCTGGCTGACAAGGTGCACAATGCACGATCAATTCTGGGGGATTATCTTCAGATCGGTGAAGAGGTATGGAGCCGGTTTAATGTCGGCAAAGAGGAACAACTCAAATATTACAGCGGATTATTGAAACTTTTTCGGCAGAGGGCGGCTCCAGCCAAACTCACAGACGAACTTGGGCGCGTGGTCGGCGAACTGAAGAAGGCCCGCTAATGCCAGAGAAACCTGCTAAATCAAGGATTCTTTTCTACGATGTTCTGAAGCTCGATCAGAATGCAGTCAATTGAATCGTTTTTGTCTTCACCGTACAAGGTCGTAACCCATTCATTCGTACCACCAGAAGCTTCAACGTCCAGATGCCAAATGGGACTTTGCTGCGAGCCTCGTACTCGAATGATCCACTGACCCTCGTATGATTCCATGAATTCTTGGAGCCGATTCCGTAGCACTTGCTCAAATTCTGGATCACCAAGATAGATAACCGACACCATTGCTGACATATACGCTTCCTGAGATTAAGCGTAGCTGCTATGAGTCCTTTGTCAATATGGAAGCTTCGGCCAAATTGGGATCTGAACCTTGTGTTAGCTGCCGCACTCAGGGCCAGATTATCGCCGCACAGGATCGCCTGCCGACCAGAACCTTCGGCAAGACCGATAACTTAACTATTGATGGCGTTCACGTCCGTCTTTACCACTGGGCACCCGGTCACACCGGCGGCGATGCCGTAGTTTATCTACCTGATGAGAAAATCGTCTTCGCTGGTGACCTCCTCGTGAACACTCATCCTGATCCTCTTATTCACACGGAAAAGAATGGCTCCGCTTCTGGGTGGATCGAAAACGCCAAAGACATACTCAGCCTCGATGCCGACACGTATGTGACGGGTCATGGCACGATCATGAGCAGGGCCGACGTGCAGACGAAACTCGATCTGGTTCAGGACAAATACAGGAGGATCAAGATCATGGTCGCGCAGGGAAAGTCGCTCACTGAAATCAAGATTTCGTTTGGCGAACCTACTGCCGCGCCACCTCCATCCGCGAATGCCGCATCGGCCCCGATCCTGACTGAAGTGATCTACAAGGAAGTGACGAAGAAGAGTTAAGCCACGGGCCCGGTGCTTGGCACCTAAGGGCAGGGCCCAAGCAGCTTTCGATGCGTTCTCGCCCCCATCCACTCCGCATAGGGATGAAGATTTACCAGCGGTGTCCTCCCGCGTAGCAGTTTCAAGAAGTCTTCTTGTTTGGCATGCTCGCTCGCCGAATTCTCGTTTGCCGCCCGATTTCGAGGTTCTAGCCTGATCCCGACATCAGCAGCCTGGACGCGGACACTTTTGGATAAGAAATCACCGAAGGCAACAGCATCCTCGATTTTGTACTCGGCCGATGAATCCTGATTCACGAGCTTGAGATGGTCAGCGAGCGAGGCGAGAGATCGCTCAATCGTCTCTCGGCTGTACCGTGGAGACTGGGAGCCAGAGACAATTTCTCCCGCTGGCGTTGTCATCCATTCATCCTTTGCCGTAATTGGCTTCACATAACCCTGCATCTCCAAAATCGCAAGTGCCTTCACACGGGGGCTACCCACGCAGAGACTGTACAGGGGCAGGATTTTTGGATGCGGTCGTGCAACGCATGCGGCCAAGTAACGTTGTGGAATCAAAAAGCTCAACGCTAGCTTCGCCGCTGGGCAGAGCCGCAAGGACGTCACCGCCGATTGAATCTCGGGTCCGTGTCGGGCCGCAAGGTACCGGGTTTTTGCTGCCTCTGATTCGCCAATAGCCAGCCGGACACTGGTGAATACCTCGGTGCTGGCCCTCCGGCGCGGCTATCGGAAAATGGCTGGAGGAGACGAAGCGATGCCGACTCTAGTAAAGGTGCAGATTGTCCAAGTGCCACCAGAACAGAGGGCGCAAGTTAACGGCGCGACCCACGCATGCAAACATATTGCGGACAAACTGAACAACGGCGAGGCCTTAGTGCCCGGTAAGGATTTTGGCGGCAAAATGCAGCCCGGCGAATGGACGGCGACGTGTCGCATGTGCGCTGAATACCTCCACAGCCTCGCACCCAAAGCCTGAGTCCTCGCGCTGTGCTCAAGCTACCGGTGAGTCCGGGAAACCGAGGCGGATCGAGGAGGTCAGCGTCGCGCCGGGCCTCAACGCATCAACCTATGCGTTTACCCGGCAAGGCGAGCAGAGCAACCTATACCGCGTGCGTTGCCTTAACGCGTTGTCACGTTTAAACCGGCAGCGGCCTTTAGTAACCATCGAAGTTTGCACTTTGCCATCGCGGTACGTTTGGCTTTTGGCAATTCGCTTTACTTTTTGAAACACTGCCTGCTTAGCGGGTAGTTTCACTGATGCTCACGAACCTGCCCGGTTAGGACGGAGTGAAGTAAAGCATATCCATGACAGCATTGAAGAATAATGGAACAGCTCCTGCCACTCGCCGGGGGTCGCGGGTGCACTAATTTGCCCCGCGATCCCTCAGGGACTAATCGGTCGCCCCATGCACCTTGATCCCGACTTCGAGCATTTGACCTATGGGGACAACGGCTTGTGGTATGGGTTATTCAAACAAAGTTTGCGCATTTGTTGATCGGCCCGAAAAACAAAAATCCCTTTTTGAAAAAACCCCTCACCCCATCGGGGCAGGCTCGCTGCAAGGGTTCTAGTCGAAGGTCTAGTTAAGCAGGCCCTTTGCCGGGAACGTGAGAATCGCACATTAGCGTATCGGCGGAAAACCCAAGCCGCGAACTGAATCAACCGTTCAGCCGGATTGGTCAGACGCGAGAGCATGCACAGCCAGAATTAATTGACCAACAGAAGCTCCCCAGTCGAGTCTCTACCGTGCCCGCGAATAAACCTGCAACTCCTGATACTGGGGGTTATCCGGAACCCAACTGGCTGCCGTAAAGATGGTGCCGTCCGTGGAGACGGTATAGACAACCCATTCGATGGGTTTACCGCCACTCTTCTGCAAGCGCACGATCAATCCGGGAGCGAGGCGCCAATGGGCGAGAGTTCGATCCTGTCCGGGACTGCGCGGATCGGGGTAATCCTTGCCGTCGAATTTGGCGCTGTAGACGGCGGGCCTGCCACCGGGACCATTCAAGACCGTCATGCGCAATCCGTCTGTGCCCTCCGGCTCCAAAATGCGAGTGGCCTGTTGTGTATATGGCGCAGGCTTACCATCGCGATTATGCACGGAACGCGCCAGATCCATCTTCCATGTTCCGAAGATGGGATCGGCGGATTGCGAAGCCCGTCCGAAAGCCCGGAAATGTCCCACCAGAATGCCCGTCATGAAGACGAACGCGACGAGCACGGAACGGAACGCATATTTGCACATCGGTATTGCCCTCCTGTTTCGGTAAGTTTTGCGGGGCTTTTTCAAAAAGTAAAACCCTTTTTGAAAACACCCCTCCCCCTATTGGGAAGGCCATCCTCTATGCGGGCCGAAAAATCGCATTTTGGTCAAATGCTTGAGAGCAGAATCCCTGCGCAGCTCTGTAACGCGAATACCGCTAAATCGTGCGGTTAAGCCCTATCCGTCTGCAGAGCCGGACCGTTACGCTAAAGACCGCATAAAATAAGGGGATCAGAGGCTGAAAATCGGCGCCTCCATTCACCGGATGTCGATGCGATCACACGAATCGCAAGAACCTCTCACGTTGATCCTTTTCGGTATAGTCTTCGCGGGGACGAATCGCGCAGGCACTTTCGCCCTAGCGTCGGACAGGAGTCAATTGCCCGAGCGGACAATCGCCGGACAGGGGTGTTATACGTAGATGATCTAACTGCTTTCGACGGGTCTTGGGACGATTCGGCGAGGTGATCGCAAGAGGAACTTTCGGGGACGAACGGCTCCGCAAGGAGTCTGTCAAAGCGAGCAACCTGGCGCCTCTATGCTTGATTCATCGAATTACCCGCACGGTTAGCGCATCCAGCCGAGAACACCAACAGTGGGCTCGAATTCGGCCATCGCACTCATGTCCGGTGCTCGTGTGTTCTGCGACGGGTTTTCCACAGGAGAAATGCGTTGACATCAGGAAACCCCTAGGCGTAGTCCTTGTCACAGTCTAGTCACACAACCCTCCGCCGCGCCCATCGGGTGACGGTCTCTTGTGCCAGCAGACAAGGGGGGGCGCCGCCCCAAAGGAAGATTCGATGAGTGCATCGAAATGGCAAGTCAAGCTACAGCACGCGCTATAGAGCATGTAGAACGCCGCCGCAGCCCGCGTCTGCCTAACAACGTGACGTTTGTCGTGTCTGGAGAGTCCACAGAAAAACAGCTCTTTCAAGAACGCGCGTTTACCTTCTCCTTAAACGCTCACGGGGCGCTCATCGCTTTGACCACGCAGGTAGCATTCGGACAGAAGCTCCTTTTGATAAACCCGAAGACTTGGAACAAGAGAGAAGGCCGGGTGATCCGTCTCGACGCGCTTCAGGGTGACTGGGCCCAAGTGGCTATCGAGTTCGCGGAGCCGACTCCCGAATTCCGGCCCAATGGCGCTCCGGCCAAAACGGCTTTCGCCCACTGGCACTGATGACGCTCGATACGCTTAGTGACGATGCCCCCGACGTGGTTCAAGATTCTCAATCCCGAATTCACTCAAAAGCGTAGCAGGCAACAGATGCTTGAATCGCTTCGAGAGCGCGGTGAGGTTACTGCCCGAGCTTAAAACTATCTCTGTCCTGAAGTGGTAACCTTATGAGTAACGAGAAATGAAGAGGTGACACATGATTGGAAACGGCAGCAAGTTGGATTATTTCCTCGGCGGTTTAGGAATTGGGGCCTTGGTGGGCGTTCTATTTGCTCCCCGCTCCGGCGAAGAGAGCCGGGACTATTTGAATCAAAAGGTGGAGGAAGGTAAGGGGTACGCACAGCGCAAGGCTCTCGAAATCCGCGAACGCGCCGAAGATTTCGTGGAGCGCGGCAAGCAGATTGTTGCGGAACAAAAGGAAATAATTTCCGAAGCAGTAGACGCGGGTGTCGAAGCTTATCAGCGCGAAAAATCCAAAGAGCCCATTTAAACATAACGCTCGCTCGGATCGAGGGGCGAATAATCGGCGAAGCTGATATGATTGCGATATGGGTAAGCATAAGCAGGAATGCTTGCCACAAGGCCATCTTCGCCCACCTGTTGGAGTGCCAAGAGGGCAAGCAAAACTCCTAACCGCTGCGGAGTTACACCAAGCATTCCTCGACGATCCCGCCTGCGTCACTCGAATCATGGAGTTGTTGCACCGCCCCAAGCGGCCTTACCACAGGACAAACGCCCACGACCCGATTAAGCTGTTTTTCTTCCCGTGAGTGAAAGAGGCGGCGAGCCGCCAACGTTATCGGCCTAGCCTCCTGTGGGAGCGCCGTCCCGAAATCCTGAACGGGCAGTTTCGCGCAGTAATGCACGGCCTGCTATCGGCCCCGATAATCACCCAGAGACGGGCTGAAACCCTGGTTTCTCTTAATTTGGGGCGAATCGCTCACTCCAGGCCGCGGATATGCATGGCCCGACACGCGTAAGACGAAGTACACAGTCATACCGATAGAACCTCCAACATCCCCGGTTCATATTCTCTCGTTGCACGATATCTCAGGCGGTGGAACCCCGCGATCGCGGAAAGCTGCGGCAACATTGAAAACCTGAAGGAGGACATCACATGTGTGACTATTCGCTAATGGGAATTCCCAATCGTTTGGCGCGTGAAGGCGAAGATTTGGTTGTGTACGAGTTTCCGACCGGATCACGAGGGCTAACACCAAGCACTTCGGTGACAGATACACACATGCGATATGAAGAGTTCGGCGTGAAAAGGCTCTTCGGAAACCTGGAACCGGAACGGGTTGCAGTCTGCATCCCGCCAGGTGCCCGTTTGCGATTGAGTGATATTCCAGAAGATGTCCAGAGTTCGCTTGCTGTGGGTGTAACCGAAGAAGTGACCTTCACGCAGTTGACGGCAACGGCGAACATGTACCGAGATGCCGTCCGCTTTACGAATGGACGTGAAATCCTGCTTCAGCGACTAAACAAAGGTCAGCGCTTTCAGGTACTCCAGTTATCGTTAGGGAGGACCGTTCTGCCGGATGAGAGCGTCTGACGACACCATCAATGAAAGCGCCAAATTACGAAGGAGGATTACATGTCATCAAGCGTAGATCCTAAGCAGCCCAGAGAGGAGAGAATTCGACAGCGTGCCTACGAAATCTATCTGGCACGAGGCGATCAACAGGGTGACGAGGTTTCTGATTGGCTCGCAGCCGAGCGCGAATTTGAGGAATCCAACGAGCCGCGGGCCAAAAAGACACGGGCCGCAACGGCTTAGCTCTGAATGTTGGTAATTTGAGAGGAGAGGAGCAGAAACATGAGAGTGAAACTATTGGGTGTACTGTGTTTGCTGTTCGCGGCTGGCGTGTACGCCGCGCAAACTATGCCGCAGGGAGTGAAGGAGATGAAGGCGAGTTCTGGCAGCCCGTGCTGGCGAACTCCAAGGACATGACGCTTTATACGTACAGTAAGGATACTGAGCCCGACAAATCGATGTGCAACGGCGCATGTGCCATGAATTGGCCTCCGTTAATGGCGCCAGCGAATGCAAAGCCGGAGGGTGATTGGACGGTGATCACTCGCGAAGACGGCACCAAGCAATGGGCTTATAAGGGGAAGCCTCTTTACACTTTTGCTCACGACGCCAAACCCGGCGAGACCACGGGCAACGGTATGGGCAAAGGCGCGTGGAAAATTGCCACGCCATAGCGCATCAAATCACTTCGTACTGTTGGGAACGCTTCGGCCCGAGCAACTTTAAGCTGTGCTTAAGGAAATCGCTGTTACAGTGCGCCCAGATCAAAAACCCCGTTAAAATGGGCGCCCCGCCCGGACGGCAGCCGGACGGAGCGCCCTCTTCACTCGAAACCTGAACGTCGTAGCGCCTTCACTTTCTCGCGCATCACACTGGGCAAACATGCTGGCTTCAACAGGGGGCAGTGTCCCAAGCTGCTCCCTTATCTTTTCATCGTGGCTTTACCCAAGGAATTGTTGATGACATGGTGGTAGAAGATCCGTGACGCCGGCGGCAAATTGATGGAGATGCAGCGTGGCTTTCCCAGTCAGAAAAAAGCCCAGGATACTGGAGAGAGAACGTGCGGCCCGCACGATCCAAGACATCAGTCCGGGCAGAATCTTGAGCGTGATAACGGGAAACGTGCATAGTGTCTGAGCATCGTTTGCATCGAATCCCCCATCGCATCGGCGATGCTCTTGAGCGAAGGTTTCCCATCCCGCATGTTACGTTCCAATTGACCTACGGCAAAGCTATCCCGCCGCAGCCTGTGCGGGTGCGGTGTACGTTCCCGGCCGATGTCGGTCATAACAGTCTTGATTCCGGCGTCCAAAAACAGTTCCGTAAGTCTTTGTCGCCAGTAATCCTTGTCACTGTTGATCTGCTTTGAGATATTCCGAAAAGGTTGATTCGGGTCGCCGTTGATCGGATCAACCTGTCGGAGTAGGGTTGCAGGTGGAGTCGGCCCTTTCCGACCCGACCACGGTCAAGCACCGTAGCTATACTCGGCGGCGGGAAGGGTGACCAACCCGTCGGAAGCCCGAGCGTAAAAGTCTCGGTCGGCTAGGCTAAATCCTGGTCGGATCCGCCAAGGGAGGCAAACAACTCGGCAGGTTGTAGCAAATGCGAACCGATAGTCCCGAAATCGTGGGTCCCGCTGAAAGCGGATAGGAGTGGGAAACTCAAGAGTGCCGAGTCCTTGCAGAATGGGCGAAGGCCAGCGCCGACGGCGAAGGAACTGGGTCTGTGCAGCCGACGGACTCTCCGGGATCATAGAGGACGACATGTCGAGAAGGAATGAGCAGTGAAAGCGCGGAACCACTCATCGGTCGCCTAGGTGCGTCACTATCACAAGCGCACACAGCGAGGGCAGCCCGTATAAGCCGCTCTGCGGTGAAATCGAGCTGTGCCGGGGAGTGGGGCGGATGGGGCCGCTTAAGCGATGATGGCAAGGGACAATATAACCCGTGCCGGAGCGAGGGCCCCTGGGGTAAAGCGGCTAGGCCGCTTGAACGGTGGTGCACCAGCGCACCGCGCTCCTCGACTCTGAACGAGGATCCAGCGCAGGCAGCGGAGTGCACGAAGAGCGGAGGCAAACCGTTGGACTCGACGCCCTCGTGGACCACGGGCAGGCCCGCTTGATATGCCGGCCTTGAAGCCGTAACGGGGAAAACCCGCCTTACGGAATTTTAGGGGGAGCCATGGAAACGTCGGCATCATTCGAAGCCCGGTCCGCGCCATGGTCCTACCCGACTGAGGAAACCACAAAAACATCAAATACCAACAGAATCTGGGAATCCGCAAAATTGCGCTCGTGGTGTTGGGACCTGGACGCTCTCGAGGAGTTGCTCCCGGTCGCGGGCAATTGGAAAGAGTGCGCAAGGAGTACGGCTAATTGGCAAGTTTGGTTGGGGGAACAATCCCCTTCGGAGGCAAACAATGCACGAGGCCATCTCTTTACAAGGACGGGATGCTCGTCCTCTCGGAACATTTCATAGGCAAGAAACGAAATATAGAAACAAATTGGTGTACCGTTGTGAAAAGACTTGGCCTGCGTGTAAGCGTGGCCGGTGGGCACAATGACTATCACCGGATGACGTGGACGCGTACGCTGACTTTCAGTTTTTTCCAAGATCTGTCTGCGGTATATACCGGCGCCTTCAGAGCGAGCCCGAGCGCCAAACAGGCCCGGTCCCCCAATGACAAGCCGAGCGCACGGGTTTGTGCGGCCAAATCGCCCGTAAGTCTGGCGTGGTCTGAGGTGAAGGCCACAGCTTCACGGATGGGACTCAGTGTGGCCTCCCACGCCTCGTTAGGGTCGAGGCCCCGACCAACTAGTTTGGCATGCACTTCGGCCAGATTCACGGTGCTAGTTACGGCGGCGCTCAACAGCTTTGGCGTCAACCTTTCGGCCCCGGGTTCCTGATTGAGAATTGCGAGCACGGCCGAAGCGTCTAGCACGACCCTATTCATTTCGTGCGGTCTCACGCCGTTCCGCAATCAATTCGTCAACCAGAGAGGTGCCCGGCTTCACATGCTTGCGGACAAGGCGCTGAGCGCGCTCAATGTTGCGTTTCAAGGTGATGATACGCAATCCGTCGTCTTCAATCTGCAAAACCACCTCGTCTCCAATACGGATGCCTAGCCGCTTGCGAAAAGAGGCAGGGATCACCACGCGCCCGTTTTCGTTCACCCTCATGCGGGTTTTTAACTTCATGCCGTTCATCTCCTTCTGACAGTATTATACTATTATGTCATACGGCTAACAAATGACATATCATTGGGAGTCTCTGGGCCACACGGCCGCCTCGTCTCGCCGGCGCAAACGGACAGCTTCAGTTCGCAGCAAATTGATCGCATTATCAGGGCCACGCGTGCGAGGAAAACGAAGCGCTGATGGTTTCGCTTCGACTTGTCGCGGACACGAACATACTTGGCTTTGCAGTACTCAAACCAGACGAATTACAACGCACGGTGTTCCTGCTTGCGATCACCAAACCAGCGCTGCTGTACGTGTCAAACGCCATTCTCACTGAGTACCGAGATGTGTTGTCGCGTCCGGAGCTCCAGATTCGCAAAGGCCTTCGTGAGGAGCTACTAAATCTCATCGCCAAACGCGCTCGTTCTGTCACTCCGGCGCGACAGATTGATGTCATGAGGGACCCGGACGATAACATATTTCTTGAATGCGCCGATGCTGCGCGAGCCGATTACCTAGTGACTGGAAACACGCGGCATTCTCACGGTCAACGCGCCTCCCCCCTGGCGCACTCAATCCCAGCACTACAAGCCTGAAATTCTCTCTCACTTCACCTGGTACAAGAATCGCCAGTCAGGTCGCCTCTTCAAGAGCTTCCGGACGTAGTTATGTCTAGACACTGTCTTGACACACGCGCTTACCTACTCTATCTTCTTACAGAGGGTTTGATTCGAGAGGATGTCCACATGTCCGTGAGAGCTTTCGCGTTAAAAGAGGAGGGCACCCACCCACCATCAGAAGGGGTGCTTGCTCGCTTCGCCGAAGTCCGATCGATCCGATCTTTAAGGGACATTGAGAAGGTTGAACAAGAGCGGCCGGATATCGTCTTGTTGGACGTTCGTATGCCCCACTTTGGTGGAAAAGAAGCCGTAGAAGTACTTCGCGAATTCCGGCCAGCCCCGGTACTCGTGCTCTTTGATTCCAAGATGCAGCCGACGACCTTGCTCAAGCACCTGACCAGCCTCGGCACACTTAAAGCGGCTCGCCAAGCCCGGCCGCGAAATCTCGCCCGGATCGTCCGACTCTTGGGAGTATCGCAAGAAGTCCTCAGCCGAATCCTGAACGTTTCTTCTCGAACCGCGCATCGCTGGCTCAAGGGAACACGTCCCCGGCGGACTCGAGAGCTGGAAAGGCTTCTTGAGATTGTTGCTCTGCTCGAACAAACACTTCCGAATGACGATGCCATTCGGAGCTACTTGTACCACGCCAATCAATCCCTCCAGGGTGAGAAGCCGATTGATCTGCTGATCCGAGGGGATTTTGACCGCGTGTCGGCGGATCTTCAGGCGGTTCAAGAGGGAGTCTACGTCTAATTGGCGCTTCCTTCGGACCTTCCCCGGTCTTCTCTGTCTGCAGTTGGCTTCCGCGTGATTCGTGCGGGATTGGACCCGCTGGCGACCACAGGAAGTTTGAAGGCTGGCGGTCGTTTCAATCCGCCAAACGAGTTTAGTGCGCTGTACACCTCACTTGCGGCAGACACAGCGGTCAAGGAAGTGGCGAGAGGTTTAAGACAGCGCGGGATTGATCCCGAGCAATTCCCAGAGGGTGCGTGGTGGGTTTACGAACTAGAAGTGAAGCTAGAATCGGTTCTCGATCTCACTGACGCCGATGTTCTTCAGAAGAGTGGGCTGCCATGGGATTCACTGACCGGTAGCGACGTGAGCGCAACCAGGCAGGTTGCTAGCGAAGCGAGAGAACGCGGCTACCAAGCTTTGCTAGTTCCGTCTGCGGCCGCGGCCGACTCCAAAAATCTGGTTATTTTCCTCGATAAGGCGTTGACACGCCCGACTGTACTTAGTTCAAGACCCGTAAGCTTCCGCGAGAAAACAGCTTGAAGTACCGTCCTCTGAGACACCGAGCTATCGTCCACCACGAGAGCGACATGATTGCAAACCGTTGGAAATAATGACCTCTGGATTGGCGCGCAGGCGATGGCTTTGAATGTCACGCTCGCTACAAGCAACGAGCGCGAGTTCAAGCGGATAGCTGGGCTATCCGTGGAGAATTGGGCGAAATAAACGCGGCATTACCTGCCGCTATCTCCCTTCGTTTTGCCTGTTGCCTGTAAGTCGGGCACTGGTGCGGTTAGTCGTGGTGAAGACCGATATCCGAGATTGCCAAGCCGTCCGCATTCTTGCGGGCATCGTCGATTGCGGTCCTTGCCTTCGTGGAGATCTGGTCTTGGTCAAACGCCAGCCAGACGACAACATGCGTGTCGACCAGAATCACTTGAGCTCGCCCCATTCCTCCGGGGAAATCGGGGGCGCAACGACGTCGCCTGTAATGGCCCCCTTGACAGCGAGAAAATTGTAGATTTCGTCCTTGTCTGTGTTGACAGGGATGAGCTTCGCCACCGGTTCGCCGCGTTTAGTAATCACAACAGTCTCGTGCTTGGCCTGAACCTCGTCCATAACCGCAGGACAATTTACTTTGAAGGAACCCGCTGCCATCTCCTTCATTGCGTGAACCCACCCGGGTTATTATCGTTATTATACCATGATCATTAGGCGTAACAGACCCCGTCCTCGGCCCGCAAATTTAGGCGAAGAATGCCCGGGCTGGCCGCGCCAGCGCAAACGGGGTCAGAACGGGCATTGGTTCTAAAGTAATTTTGGGTCCTAACCTGACGACAGAATTGACATGAATACGGTTTGTACGTGGCGGCGGAGAGGAGCAGAAGCTCAAGGCCCCAAAGTGCATTCGCACCCTTGCGACTCCTTTGCGGGGCAACGTGCACCGACAGCCTAACCGTCACGGGCTGAATCGCCACTTTTGGCATTAGTTTGGTGGCTTTGAATTTGGGTGGGCAGTGGCCAGAGTCAGACGTCGGGCTCTGAAACTGGGGCAGCTTGCGTTAGAGTGCGGTTCGGAAGATGAGTGGTCCCGGCATCGCGTCCCGGCATCTTGCACAGGACCTCCCATGTTTCTCTATAGAGTAAGTCTCGCCTTCACCCGTGGCCGGGCTGATTTCGCTTGCGTTTCACTGGTTGCCGATGCCATTCATCCCTGAATCTATGCAAAGGCGTTTGGAAGCCGCCAGAGGTCGCAACATTCAACTGTGGCTAGGCCGGACCGTTGTTGATTTGTTTATGCTGCTCGTGACGCACGGCTGGCTTTGTTGAGCGGGCTTGCTCCGTGCCGTGAGGCGTCGCGTCTGACAAGTCCGGAGGACCTGAAGCTCGATTGGCGGTCTTCCCTGGTCCTAATGTCTCATTATTGACACATATTCGTATTTTGCTACTTTTGCAGCCTTTAGGGGCCATTTTGAGCCCTTTAAGCTCGAATTCCAGCTTGAACGAGGGATTTCCGAGCTTGCCTTTTGCTGTGGGCGGGTTCACGGTTCATTATTTTCCGACACGATCCGCTCGCGAACCACAATCACTCTTGTACTTCTTGACCCGCGCAATATATGAGCCTCTCTTCGAAGTGCGTCCGCATGCTTCGGTGGCATCTTCGCTGCTTCTGCTTCGAGTGCTTCGGCGGTCCAATCGTCTAAGCGCACCTTGCGTAATTTAATCGTCTCTTTCGCCATCACTCCTCCGCCATCCTTTCGCATCCCTACCTGTCTTCACCGTGAGACGGATATTACTTGGCGGCCCGCAGTTTCCCAAAATGTGAACTTCTTTCCCTTCGCTCGCCTGAACACTACCCAAGCAGCCTAACTCCATTCCTTCGAACAACGGGTGTATGGTCGCGTTTTCCTTCGCGGCGTAGAGGTCGCGTCCGATTATCTGGGCGGATGCGTCTACAAGTCCCTGGCCGATTTCCAAGACCATAAAGAGTGTGCTTGTGCCAATGAACAGGATATGACCCTTCAGCAGCCAGGAATAGATGTCGTAGGCTCGCTCGCCGCGAGCGGTCTCTTCGACCACCATGGGAAAGCTGGCTGGATTGAATACTTCATTGTACCGATTTCTGCGAGACCGGCCTCGATTAGGGGCCGCGTCCAGTATCCATGTGCTGGAAAGCAAATTTCATTGCCTATGCACGAGCCGTTGTGTAGAATCGCACTTGAACCTACACACCAGAGATCGCTATGAGCAGGAGGGCATTGAAACGAACTAATCTTTTGCTTGAGGTCGGCAAGATCCGGCGGCTTCGCAAAGCCCTCCGGTCACGCAGCAATTCGGAAGCGGTGCGCCGAGTTATCGACGAGCGGTTGGCTGTGGAAGCCGGCCTTAAGGCCCTGCGCAGCCTGAGAAAACTCGGGGGTTTCGAGGATGTCTTTGCGCGTGCTCCAGCGAAGGATAAATGATCTCACTTCCGGCCGGTCCGCTTTTGTTTGACACTGGCATTTACATCAGGTTTAGTCGGGGAGAAAACTATCTTTGGCTCGGCGAGGACGCCCGAGTTTTCCAGCGCACCATCTTGACGGCGGTGGTAGCTGCCGAACTTTACGCCGGTACCCGCAAGCATCGAGAGAAGCGAGCCTTAGATGAACTTTGCCGGGCACACCGCGCCTTGGGTCACTTGTCGTCTCCCCCTGCGGCAGCATGGATTGATACCGGTATTCTGCTACGTCGCGCCCGAAGCATCTTCGGGCATATGGATTTTGTACGTCATTTTCGGGACCTACTGATAGCGGTGGAAGCCGTGCGGGCAGGGGCCACGCTCGTTACAGAGAATATCGAAGATTTCGCGCGCTGGAGATCACTACTTGCGTCTGCCAGGAAGACTCTGAAACTGTTTAAGCCGTCCTAGGCAACAGCCGCAAGTGAACCCCTGGATGATCAGGTGTACCTGCTGAGCTTCTCTATAACTTGAAAACAGATCGCGTCGCACGATCATTTGCCGCACAGTTCCGGGCGAAAGGTGGGGCAGACCCGATTTCATTTTTCTAGCCGGAATTCGTGAATGCAAAAGGGATCGTATGAAAGTTCTGCTTCGGCGCCAGATGCAGAGAATGAGGCCGAACCGTCGTGACCGCGAGTTCTTGCGGTTCCTAGTTCCCCGAACTTCTTGTATTACTTGGTCCGGCCAGTTCGAATGGCCTTCGAGAAGTTTCAAGGGAATCGCTGAGAGAACGATCCTGAATGTCTGGATCTTCAAGGAGCACATACTGGGCCTTGGAGAACAATTGGCGGAGGAGGGTCGTCTTTCCGGCGCGGCGCGGTCCCGTTACCACCACGGCTGGAAAATGTCGCGCCGCCTCCTGAATGACTTTTCCCAACTTTCGAGGGATAAATCGCATATGAGTATCGTAAAGCAGTACTTTAGAATTATCAAATCGCAAAGGTTCTGGATATAGCTCCATGCTTGGGAGAACTTTGACGGCGTGGCCCTTACACCTTAATTCCGCGAGACAGGCCGACGTCGGTAAGCGTGTTCTGCCGTTGATCGCCCTGGTACCCAAGCCATTGATCGCCACAGCGAATGGCGAACCGAACCCCGAGGTTGAAGCGGAAGTACTCAAGGAGATCAATTCGAGAGATTGAAGCCCGGACAACTGGTTATGTCGGCGATTACATATGGTGAACTGTATTATGGTGCCTTCAAAAGTACCCAACGGGCGAAAGCCTTAACGCACCTTGAGGAACTGGTTCAGGACATCCCGGTAGAGAACCTCGACCTCGCTGTAGCACGAGCTTATGGGGAGATACGCGCGATGTTAGAGGAGCGGGGAAGGCTAATTGGAAATAATGACCTCTGGATTGGCGCGCACGCGATGGTTTTGGATGTCACGCTTGCCACAAACAACGAGCGCGAGTTCAAGCGAATAGCTGGGCTATCCGTGGAGAATTGGGCGAAATAGAACGAAAAAGACGCCGCGGTACCGTGCGCTATCGTACCCGACCTGTACGGTGCGGACTTACTGGCCTCCTGAGTCGGAGATGCTTCTGCCCACGCAACCTCACAGTAGACACTTCTCAACTGACGTTCACAAGGTCGCGGCTCGTCTGATCTTGGGTGGGCCCCACCACGAATACTGCTGGGAGAGGGTGGCAGCATGAAAGACCGACCGCGGAGAAAACGGCGTGCCCTGATTACCTCTCCGCTCGAATGGCAGATGACTGCAGCGCCAGTGCCGCACCCCGTGATTCCCGTATTGGCTGAACGCGGCGGTACGCAGCTCCAGACGCCGCGCGCGATCCTTCTGGTGGATACGCGAGAACAGAATCCGTTCAATTTCTCTCGCTTCAAGGGATGGTTCGCCGGAATCGAAAAGAAGGCGCTCCAGTTGGGTGATTACTCCATAGCTGGGTTGGAAGATATCTGCGTGGTGGAGCGGAAGGATCTCTCGGACTTGGTCCATTCGTGCACCGCTGACCGGATTGCCTTCGTCAAGCGTCTCAAGCTGATGGCAGCGTATCCGCATCGGCTATTGGTGGTCACGAGCACGCTGAGCCAGATGAAGTCTCCCTATGCCCGCACAAACGTCGATCCGAACCGAATGATGCAATTCCTAGTGGCTGCACTGGCCGGGTTGCAAGTGCCTTTCATCTGCAGCGAGACGCATGAAATGGGCGAAGAACTCGTCGGCTCGTACCTCTATCAGGTTCATCTCTACCACTGGCTGGAGTCCCACGATTACGGCCGGGCTCTATCAGACAACGATCTATAAAGGTTGAGCGTCGCAGCAGACGTGCTAGCGGCTGGGAAGGATTTTGAGGCAAGGATGGAATTTTTGCGTACGACAAGTGCGGCTAAGGGCTAAGTAATTGGGCTTGCTTCTTCAGGGTCCCAGTTCACTTGCAGGGGCCTTTTTTTAGCGCCCGCGCGGGCTGGAAAGGGTGGCCCTTTTGATTTTTGCGGCCTAGGATTTGCACACAGTATTTGACATGCGGCGAGCAGAGGAGAAGAATCGTCAACGATAAGTGCAGGTCCACCCAGCCGCCCTTGTTCAAACGGAAGCAGTGACCCTCGTTCACATCTCCGGTGTCTGCCGCGTCTGTGGCTGCACTCGCGACCACGCTTGCATGATTCCGCTGGGGGACGGCAGGGATGTAGCCTGTTGGTGGGTGGATTCCTCCATGACCCTGTGCAACAATCCGGCTTGCTTGGCTACGATCCCGTTTGATGAGCTGATCTTCGAGGGGCTGAAGGGCATCGCGAGTTTCGAGAAAGCCAAGGAGGCTGCCTTGAAAATGTAGGAACTACGGGTGAAACCCAGTGGGGCCACCCGGCACCTTTTCTGGGCCGATTGTGGCGCGTTGGGGCAGGCTACGATTGACCGGAAGTGAGCCGAGACGATTGAGCACGGGGATCAATTCGGTGTCGGCCTTGTGTTTGGATAGGAACGCATCTGAGAACCTTTCAGTAGCGTTTCGAAATGCCGGAACGTCGTGAACTTTCAAGAGGATGATCTTTGTTTCGAGTGAGATCAATCGTATCTCGTGCGCAGCTCTGATTCCGTCCATCACCGGCATATTTATGTCTAGAAGGATGATGTCCGGCTTCAACTCAACTCAATAGTCTTTTCGATTGCTTCTTTCCCGTCTCTTGCTTCACCACATATCCGAAATGAGTGCATTTCAAGAAGTCTACGTATCGAGGTGCGAGCGAGTAAGTGGTCATCAACGATGAGAATCCGGGTTCCCAATTGGCCTCCAGCCGTTGCGGAGGAAGGGGAGGGAACTTCGGCCCGAAACAGGCCGTGTATCCTCATTGTTGACGCTTGTCTGTTCAATACGGGAGATGCCGTACAAGCGGCCGGAAGTCGAGAGGGAACCTAAGCCACTTTAGGTTTCGCCAGTTTTCTCGCCATGTGTAACAGCAATTGACGATCACTCTCTTGCGTCTTGCTCAATATTCGGCGCAACTGTGTAAGAAGATGTGCGTCGCGCCCCTTGGAACCCCATAGGCGGGAGCCACTCGTCGTTGCGGGTTGCGGTGTTGAAGGCGACTCTTCTCCGTCATAGAAGATTTGATAGAGCGGCACCTCTAAGGCGCGAGCCCATTTCTCAAGCGTCTCGATGGATGGCACTGTGTGCCCGTTTTCGACCCGCGAAATATAACAACGCAAGAGGCCAGTTCTCTTTTCGATTTGACCTTGTGAGAGATGCTTCTCTTCGCGCAGCTCTCGTAAACGCTCGCCGATAATCATCGCTGTGCCTCTCGGGACAATCTAGGGAATAGCCAGGGACCCGAACAATAACTCAAGCTGCGGAATAACTCAAAGAACAGATGCCTCCGCTAACCATCTTTCGAGACGTTCTCGGATCATATGGTGCAGGCCGGTACTTCGCTACGATACCCTCAGGGTCTTTCTCGCACCTGGCTAGAACCAATCGCTGCGATATGCCAGCCACCAACTCACCAGACCAATCGGAATCGTCGCAGCCAGTGCCCACCACAGCGGCAGACTCAAATCCCCTCCGTGCCAACATCTCTGAGACCGTTTTAGTACTCTTAATTAATGAGCAGGGCGAGAAAGAAAAAGGGAGAGATGAACGGGAATTCTCTTGGTTTTGTTTCTTCTGCAAGTTGGGCTGCCACGGAACGGAGGCGAGCCTGGCGAGCCGAAGCGGAGTGCAGTGGCAGCCCAAGCGGGCGCCGATTCGCTGCCGGCCTCGCGGCCTGATCCCGAAGTGGTCGCGAAACCCAAGCGGCGTACCTACACCGCGGAATATAAACTGGGCATCCTGCAGGAAGCCGAGGCCGCCGCTGCCACACGAGGCGGTATCGGCTCTCTCCTCCGCCGGGAAGGTTTGTACTCTTCGCTGCTGGCCACTTGGCGGCGCGAGCGGGCCAACGGCATCCTCGAAGCGCTGACTCCGCAGAGGCGCGGGCCGAAGTCCAAGCGCCATCCGATGGATGAGGAGAACCAGAAGCTGCGCCGCCAGAACGCACGTCTGACCGAAGATCTGCGTAAGGCGCACATCATCATCGATGTCCAAAAAAAAGTGGCTGCGCTGTTGGGTCATCCGATTCCGGAACAGGACCTGGAGGAAGAGTCCTGATGACCGCGGTCACTGAACTGGCGACCGATGTAGGCACGCGCGCCGCTTGCCGTGCGCTGTTTGCGCCGCGTGCTTCCTACTACCGGGATCGACGTGCAGCTTCTTTCCCCGCAGCGATCGCTTTGCGACCGAGACCAGCACGTGCCCTGAGTCCGACGGAACGCGAAACGGTCCTGGCGCATCTGCACGGAGAACGATTCCAGGATCGCTCCCCAGCCGCTGTGTATGCGACGTTGCTCGACGAAGGGCACTATTACTGCTCGATTCGCACCATGCATCGCTTCCTGAAACAAGAGGGCGAATCCCGCGAACGACGTGACCAGTTGACTCATCCGCCGTACACGAAGCCGGAACTACTGGCGACGGCTCCCAATCAACTCTGGAGCTGGGACATCACCAAGCTGCTGGGGCCCGCCAAGTGGACCTACTTCTACCTCTACGTCATCCTCGATGTCTTCAGCCGCTACGTCACCGGCTGGATGGTGGCGATGCGCGAAAGCGCGGAGCTGGCCAAGCGGCTGATCGGGGAGAGTTGTGCGAAACAAAACATCCAGCCCGGCCAGCTCACCCTACATGCTGATCGCGGCACCTCGATGAGTTCCAAGCCGGTAGCCTTCCTGTTGGCCGACTTGGGTGTCACGAAAACCCACAGCCGCCCGCACGTCTCCGATGACAATCCGTATTCGGAAAGCCAGTTTCGCACCCTGAAGTACCGGCCGGAGTTTCCGGACCGCTTCGGGTGTATTCAGGACAGCCGCGCTTTTTCGCAGGGATTTTTCCGCTGGTACAACCAGGAACACCGCCACTCCGGGTTGGGCTTGCTCACCCCGGCCATGGTCCACTACAACCAAACCGCGCACATCCTCGAACAGCGTCAAGCCGTTCTCGATGCCGCCTATCGCGTCCACCCCGAACGCTTCGTGCGCCAGGAGCCGAAACCACTCTCGGTTCCAACCGAGGTCTGGATCAACAAACCGCTCAACGCAGATGAAAATGCTCACTAAATTCCATGACCAGTGGTCTCAAACTCGTTGACACGCGCCGATCCGCGACCGCGCCCAGGGCCATAAAAACGGTCCAGTCGTTCATTGGAATACATCGTGAAACGATATAAGACTGCGTTAATGTACACCGAAAACGGTATTTAGCCATACATGAATTGAGGCGGGCGGTTTGCTTCAGGACAGAGGTAGCTCGGCAGCTCGGCAGCATCCTTTAAAACTAGCGCAGCTCATCTCGGAGAGTTCTCTCTTTGTTGGCTACGCGTAAACGAGGGCGTATTGCGCAGCTTCACCGTCAATAGGGGATAATGTGTATGTAAAAAGTTTTCCAAAGGGGAGATGCTGTAAAGAAGACTGCGGAAGAACTCGCATAAATGGAGAGGTAATAGGCGCTCCAAACAGTTCATCAGGCCCATACTCTACCGCCCTTGCTTCAGCAGAACTTCGTGTGAGCTACGCGCAGTAAACATCAACGCAGCCGATCTGCTTGGAGGCATTTATGGGGAATCTCCGATTCTTGGTGGCGGACGACCATGACGTCATACGCAGGGGCGTGCGCACGCTGCTGGAAGAGCAACCCGGCTGGGAAGTTGTTGCCGAAGCGTCTAATGGCCGCGAAGCCGTTGAAAAGGCCAACCTCGTGCAGCCTGATGTGACCATTCTCGATTTGAGCATGCCCGAGCTGAATTGACTAGAAGCGGCCCGGGAAATCCTAAAGTCCGTATCGACGAAAGTGTTGATCCTGACTATATATGATTCCGATCCGCTGGTCCGGCAAACGCTGGAAGCAGGAGCGCAGGGATATCTGCTGAAGTCCGACGCGGGGCGGGATCTGGTATCGGCGGTCGAGGCGCTGCGGCAGGACAAGACGTTCTTCACACCCAAGGTGGCGCAGATGATTCTGGAAGGTTATCTGGGCCGCCCGTCCAAAGAGAACGAGGCTGACAGCAACCGCACAAACGGGTTACGTCTAACCATGCGGCAAAAGCAGATTTTGCAGCTACTGGCTGAAGGCAAGAGTAGCAAAAAAGTAGCGGCCATGCTGAATATCAGCATCAAGACCGCGGAGACGCATCGAGCCAACATCATGCGGAGACTGGATTGCCATTCGGTGACAGAACTCGTGCGCTACGCGATTCGCAATCAAATCATCGAAGCCTAAATGGCGGATGCAATCGTTCCCGTCACGATCGCAGGATTTTCGTTGGTTAGATGTGGATGCCGGTTCGATGCATTCGCAATCGAGATCGGCGTCGGGCTGCTTTACTTCATTTGGATTCTGATCTAAGGCGAATTGGTGGATTCGGCACACGAACTATCGACGTGAGTGGTGCCGGCACCGAGAGCGCTTGCGCCTGGGGGTCCCCAAATCATTCCTATGTAATTGTTAGTCCTCTACTGACGCTCGCGGCGATGGCAATCCTCTTGCATTCCGGAGGCTTCGACCTTGCCGGTTGGTCCGTGATTGCCTCCTTCCGGGTGACCACTGGCCAAATGGGACTATCCGTGACCAGTGAAATCATTGCTGTCGAGCGATCTTAAGACAAGACATGCATGGAAGGGCCTATGGCGTCGGTTCTTCGAGAAAGAGGTTGGACGAGGGGCACAGTGGCTTGAAGTCCTGAATGCCCTGACGAACGGGGCCGCATCCTCAGCCTTGACGCAAAGCCAGAAGTCGGAATCGTCGCCGAGATCGGGACGGGCCTTATGGTTTTCAAAGCCAAGCAAGCAAACGGTTATGTCGTGGGCGCGGGGCACGATGACAGCGAGCGCAAATTCTACCTCCACAAAATCCAAAGCTGGAAGCTTGCGGCCTGCTCGGACCCGAGATTCAAGCGGCGCTGAAATTCGCAGCAGTCAGCAGCATCTTCATCCAGCCAAGGTATATTGTTCGTCTGTAGTGATATTATCCTCGCGCCCGAACCGTTCCTACGGTTTGCCTGTCCAAACACATTTCTTACGGAGGATTCACATGATCGTCGTTCGCAACTGCTTCATCGCCAAGCCAGGCCATGCCAGCAAACTCGCCGCCCAGTTGAAGGAAGCCACAGCCGCGTCCAAACTTGGGAAGCACCGAATCCTGACCGATCTAACCGGCGATTGTAATCGCGTCATTCTGGAATACGAGGCCGACAGTGTCAGCGGTTTTGAAGCCAGCATGAAAGATTACGCCAGCAATGCCGCGTTCCGAGACAAAATGAAAGGCTACACCGACTTGTGGATCACTGGCAGCCGTGAGATTCTGCAGGTCGCGTGAAGCACGACCGGCTGCGGCCCCGGCCTGGCACAGCGCGGACTCAGTTTTTGGTGACCTGGCTCTGCACGTAGCATTCTCGGCAAAGCGTCGCTTCTATGGCTTTACCTTTGGACAGACTGAGGCGTAATCGGTAGATCGTCGTGGGCTTACCTTCGTCCAGATTTGCCGGAACGTGTTTGCACGTGTGGGTGCAGTGGGCGCTTGTGAAGCGTGCTCCGGGTCGCACTGGCACCACATCAAGGAGTGACTCGTTTGTCTCCATCCTCGCCTCCGCATACGATTTTCCGCAGGAGCTGTGCCGGATAGCCAGAGTTGAATCTTAAAAACGTGTCCCCATTACTAACGAGGAAAATCCTGCTCTGGCATAAGGTGATCCGCACAATTCCCGCAGGTCAACGAGGTGTTGGCTAGTAAGGGCTCTTCTTCGAGTTCGGCGCAGACAGATCGAGGATACCTCTTTTGATGAGGTCGTTGTGCTCGCCGTCATCGTGGCTAACGTGATGAAGAGATTCTTTTCCGTTCGGTAAAGCTCGTTGAGCCATTTCAGCTCGGCCATCACTGCTGCATCGTCCTCTCCTAGGAACGGCGCCGGCGGATTCCAGATGATGTCTGTCCTTCGACCATGCGGGAATTCTACCACCAGCGATACTTGCGTAAGATCGGCGGCAAACCAGGTTCTGTGCTCGGGTGTCTGTCCATAGCATAGGGGGACACGCCCTATGACGCTTTGGAATCGCGACCGAGTTCTCTTCTTGAGCATTCGGCCCGTGCCTAATTACTATGCAATTAAGCTACGGGTACTACTGTCTCGATGCGCTCACCGGGGTGACTACACACGGACCACACCGACCCTACCACCGACTACGTTTTGAAAAAGAGCGCCCAGGATACGCGTTCAGATCGTCGTCATGATTTGGTCGCAAGCGTTAAAGTAGTGGACGTGGAGTCGGGTAAACAGATCGTATCAACAACCTCGAACGTGAGTCGTTCCGGTTGTCACGTGCGAACCAGCACGCCGTTTCAGCCACGAACCAAGGTCAAAGTGACAATCAACCACCAGGGCACAAGATTCGAGAGCGACGGCGAGGTCGTATACGCGCTCCCTGGGGCAGGAATGGGACTTCACTTCGAGAACTCTGAGACCGCTGAAGAGGATGCTATCAAGGAATGGTTTGCGCAGGTCAGCGACAACGTGATTGAGCGAGTACGGGAAAGAGTTTCATTCGAGAAGCGAAAGGTTTTTCTGATCCTTGGTATTGTCGCGTTAGCTGCAACCGCAGCAGGCCTATCGATATTGCTAGGCATGCTGCGATAACGATCCAAGCACCTGTGCCAAGCAAATTGGGAATTAAGGCGTGCGATTCGCACGAGAGAAGGCACAGCCGAACACGGACAAAACGGGCCGTAGTCGAGGAAGGATTGCGCCTGCTCATTCAGACTCGGGCGCAGACTGCCATTCGGCGGCTTCGAGGCAAGATCCGCTGGAACGGAGACCTTCGCAAGTCGCGTCGCGGACGATTTGGAGAGTAGAGATCAATGGTCATCGTTGATACCACGGTCTGGATCGACTATCTGCGCGGCCTGCGGAACAAGGAGAGCGATTACTTTGACCGCGAGCTTGATCGGCAACGCTTCGGACTCACGGACCTGATTCTCTGCGAGACTCTTCAAGGTATCGGAGACGAGAAGGCGTTCACACGAGTGTCGCGTGATCTTCGCAAGTTCGAGATATTCGAGACCGGTGGCGAGCAACTGGCTATCGAGGCTGCGAGAAATTTCGGGCGTCTCCCTCAGCGGGGACGCACGGTCCGCAAGACCATCGACTGTTTGATTGCCACGTTTTGCATCCTTCACGCTCATTCACTGTTACACCGGGATGACGACTACGACTATTTCGAAGATATCCTAGTCTAGCTGTAATTCATCCCTGAAGTTGATCAGACTTCCGCATTCCTGATCCCCGCAGTTCGAGCGCGAAGATTGTTATGTTTCGTTCGCACACCATGGCATCCGATCGTACTATAACTCGTGTACTTTCCAGCCTGGCCCGAAAGCTCCATTGGCGAACTGTCCGGTGGGTGATCATATTGCATGTTGAGTTTTGGAAATCGGAGCACAGTGAGACTGTCGCAAGAGGACCGGAGTCAAGGATTTGCTGGTTTTATGTCGATCACGAATTTCTTGGAGGTCGCAGAAGCCGATTCGGATCAGGTCCCGTGGGAAACCATATACAGGGCTGAACTATGAGCGCATCACTTTCCCCTGGGCGTGAAAGCCGCAAAACCCCGCGCCCGGGCCGATGTGCGTTATTTGTTCCCGGCATGGGGTGTTGGAATTGAAATCATCGGGCCTCTCACCAGAATATATTCCGGACTATCGAACGAAATTGCGAAGCTTGCTCATTCGAATCAGCAATTGATTAGTTTGAAGCTTAGCTTTAAGTTGTCTATTCTCTGTTTGACGACGTTGCCCCGGCAGCCAACGGTATGGGTCAAAACATAATATCCGGAAGCGAATCCACGCATCCCGAGCCGAACCGTTTTATCTATGGAGTTGGCCCGGCAATTCATGCGCTTTCGCGCACGATTGACTATATTGCTCAGACTGAAATCCCGGTCCTTTTACTCGGAGAAAGCGGCACCGGCAAATCGGAGATTGCCTTGGAGATCCACTATCGATCTCGAGAATGGAAGGAACCGTTCCTGAAATTCGATTGCCGTAGAATTCCGGGTCAATTATCCCCCGCCTGGTTATCACCACACAGTTCTTGGAAGATCAAAGGAACCAGCAAGGCCACCATTTTTCTCGACGAGATCAATCAGTTAGCGCCGGAGGCCCAAGATCAATTATTCAAGATCTTGGCGGATCAGGACGGAGCACATTCGTCGCCTCCTCGGGCAGTCCGAGTCATCTCAGCCAGCACGCGGAGTCTTGAAGACGAAGTGCGTGACCGTCGCTTTCACGAAGAACTCTATTACGCAGTTAGCGGACTATGCCTGCTGATTCCCCCACTGCGCAATCGTTTAGAAGACATTCCGGCACTAGTGGAGCTCTTGCTAAGGAACCATGCGGCAATTCTTTCCCGGCCCGTCCCTCAAGTGCGTTCTTCAACCATAGACTCGTTGTGCCGATACACGTGGCCTGGAAACGTACGCCAACTGGAGGAGATTGTACGAAAGATTGTCGAATTGGGGGACGATCAGCTGGCGATGAGATTTTTTTCTAACGTCCGCGTTCCGACGAGCCCCATTGTGGAGAGGGTTGCCGCCAGGCACAGAGCACGATCACTCAGAGAAGCAGTACAAGAAGCTTCGAAAAATCTCGAACGAGATTTAATTGCCGAGGCTCTGGAGCGTGTGCAATGGAATCGAAGACAGGCCGCCCGGGAATTACAGATCAGCGTTAGATCGCTGCGCAATAAAATGAGGCGACTCGGCTTAAGTGATTCTGCCGATTCTCAATACCAGACTGGTGTGGTGTAAGCAAAACGGTTTGCGATAGGGGCACAGCTGGCGCAGCAATGCCCACCAAACGTTCATCACCGACCCCGTGTCAAACCTAATTCACTCCCTTCGGTCGGAAAACTCCGCCCGGTCATAGCGAATCGCGGTTCTCACATATTTCTATCAACGAAATTGCGCGTTTCCACGTAGTTATATAATCCTGCTCCAATGAGCTTATCGGGGCTAGCCTCGACCCCTGTCATCGGCAGCTGTACGTAATCTGGATCTACCGCCCGTAGAACCATAGTCGGCGCCCCGGGTCATTCACCAGCCGCAAGAAGTCACCCGCGTTCTCCCCGCTGGTTTTCCTCAACGATGTAAAAGTTGCCTAAGTCCGCGCATATTCCCGGGAGTGGAATTCTTTAACCTTTTCAACCGTGCCGATTTTGCGGGTACGTCCACGGCGGGCGGAACGGCCCCAACGGGCAGCAGTCCGAATTCAGGAGTCAGCGGAGGTTTCGGTTACGCTACGGTCACGCCGGATTCGGGCAGCTCAGTGCTCGGGTCGGGTGGTCCCCGTCACGTCCAGTTCGGACTGAAGTTGACTTTCTAGGTGTGCCACGAGCAAACAAGTCGGCAACAGACGACTGGTTTGCGTAACTGTTTAGTTGATGGGGGAAGGCCCCCCGGAACCGTCTTGCAGGAGAAGGTTCCAAACTACCTCCCGCTGCTGCGGTCAAAAGCCGTGGTAGTAAACGGAGCAGGAAAAGGCCTGGAAATAGATCAGGTCAAGTGACTCCCAGGAAGAGGAACGAAAGTAAATCACCGCTTCTCATGTCGAAAACAACCAAGACGATATCGAAACCGTGGTTTGTTAGAAGATCGCGGGACAAGTTCCGACGCAACCTGATTACGGGCGGAACGGTATCCGGCATATAGGTGGCCTGATCCTGGGCGAGGCGACTAGACGGAACGTGGGAACCTTCGGTGTCGATGCAAACGGAAAAGCCACAAGTGGAATGAACCACGAGGGCGAACGTACGGATGCGACACCAAGGGGCGGAGCACCCCGTAGTAGCAATGAAGTCCGTGAAAGCGGACGGAGCGAAGGGGGTGCGTGTAGTGAAGCCAAGTTCGTTGGGCCAACCAGAAATGGGAGGAGCTCGAAGGATGAGGCGAAACCGTACTGTATTTCGCGATGGGAAGTCCTGGAAGCCTACAAGAAGGTGAAGAGCAACAAGGGAGCCGCAGGAATCGATGAACAGACGATCGAAAACTTTGAGAGGAAGCTGAAGAAGAACCTCTACAAGGTCTGGAATCGGATGTCATCGGGCAGCTACTTTCCACCACCGGTGCGGACGGTGAAGATACCGAAAGCAGGCGGCGGGGAAAGACCGCTGGGGATACCGACCGTATCAGATCGCATTGCACAGATGGTCGTGAAGAATCGATTGGAACCACTGGTGGACCCGCTATTTCATCCCGATTCCTATGGGTATCGCCCGAAGAAGTCGGCGTTGGATGCAGTGGGTCGCGCCCGGCAAATGTGCTGGGCGTATGACTGGGTCTGTGACCTGGACATCAAGGGCTTCTTCGACAATCTCGACCACGAACTGATGATGCGGGCGATAAGACAGCACGTGAAGGACAAGTGGGTCGTACTTTACGTCGAGCGTTGGTTGAAAGCGCCCGCGCAAGACGAAGCCGGCCACTTGCTGAAGCGTGATCGTGGCACTCCGCAAGGAGGAGTGATCAGCCCTCTGCTAGCGAACCTGTTTCTGCATTACGCGTTCGATCTGTGGATGTGCCGGAATTGGAAGCATCTCCCGTTCGAGCGTTACGCGGACGACATCATCGTCCACTGCAGAACGAAGGGGGAAGCCGAGTTAGTGCGTGTGAACGTTGCAGCACGGTTGAAGCAGTGCGGACTGGAACTCCATCCTGAGAAAACGAAGCTCGTTTACTGCAAGGATGCCAATCGGAAGGAGAGTCACCCAAACGAGAAGTTCGACTTCCTGGGGTATACGTTCCGACCCCGGGCGGGCGTCAATCGCAAGGGACAGCTCTTCTGTAGTTTTAGCCCGGGTATCTCGAAGAAGGCGCGATTGAAAATCAGCGACGAGATCCGACAATGGAAACTGCATCGACGCACGTCGCAGTCCATCGAAGACCTTGCACAGCTGATCAATCCGAAACTTCGGGGCTGGTTCAACTACTACGGACGATTCAACCCTTCGGCGCTACGGCCCATCGAGAGGCATGTTGGCCAATCGTTGGTTCGCTGGGCTTGCCGGAAATACAAGACCCTGCGCGGCCTCCGAGTGCGGGGATGGGAGTGGTTGATGCAGCTCCTTGAGCGTCAGCCGGCCCTTCTCGCCCTCTGGGAGCGTCCGCGTGGCAAGGTTTTCACCATGGGAGCCGTATGAGTCGAGAGGCTCAAGTACGGTTCTGGAAGGGCCTCGGGGTGAAATTCCCCGGGGCCACTTAACTGTGTACGATAGTCCAACGACGAAAATACCCCAAACCATTTGGCCGTCGTGGCCAAGTGAACTTGACATGAAGAGCTGACGGGCGTATCTACGTGACTGGAATCGGCGGCAGTGGCTCAATTTAATCACCTTCATTGTGGATCTTTGCAATTTCTTTGAGGAGATGTCCCGATGAGACCTAGGCTTCCAATCATTGCGATCGCGGTTCTTGCCATGGCCCTTCCTGTTTTTGCGCACCACGGATTCCAAGCCGAGTTCGACAAAAGTAAATGCATGGATCTGAGAGGTACCCTTACGGGTATCGATTGGGACAATCCGCACGCTTATGTTCACATGAGCGTAAAGGATGCCAACGGACAGACGGTTTCGTGGAGCCTGGAAATGATCACTCCCAACGCTCTTAGAAGAAACGGCAGCACGAGACCAGATTTCCTTAGCAACATGGGCAAGCCTATGGTCGCGAGGGCTTGTCCTGCTAAGCCTGGCGGCACGTTGTACAGAGGGACGGCAGAATTCCTACAGCTATCCGATGGCCTACTACGTATCGTCGGTCAGAACGTAGAGAATTTGACTCCGGAGCAGCTGCACTGGTAGCGGCTTATTGCGAGCCTGATAAAAGGAGAAGTGAAATGAGAGGAATGACGTTACGCTTCCCCTATGGTGTCGTCAGTGCCGGAGTCGTATTGGCGGTATTGTGCATCGTTCTGATGCCCGCATGCGCTCAGGAAACGCCTGGACAAGGAGCTAAGAAACCTATAAGGATTGCTGGCGATTTTGACAAGGTCCATTTGTTACCGTCGGGTGGACCGACCCCGCGGATGCCGGATGGGCACCCGGACCTCTCCGGACTTTGGTATCCAAACAGTGCCGGACGAATGCTGCAGTTCGCTGAGCCCGTAGACCCGTCTATCATTCGTCAGTTCGATCCCAAGGTGACGCCCGAGGAGAAGCCTGTGTTTAAGCCTGGGGTAAACCCGACCAAGGGTCCGGCTACCTACACGCGGGCAGGTTGCGGTCAGGCCGGTACTCCAAGCACAGCGTTAGAACAAATCAGCCAGCATGCCGCCATGGAGTTGGTTCAAGTCCCGGGAAAGTTAGTTATGCTGTTTGAATATCCGATGGACATTCGGATCATACGCACTGATGGACATCCGCATCAAAAGGATCCGGACCCCACATTCAACGGTGACTCGACTGTCCACTGGGACGGAGACACCATGGTCATCGACGTCCTTGCCATTGATGAGAGGCTGAGGAACCAGGGACCGTTCCTTTCGGGTCTTTCCAATCCGACCCTACCCGGCGGAACGCCGGCAGGGGAGGAAACTCAGGGAGGGGGAGGGTGGTTTCATAGTGCCCAGGAGCATGTGGTTGAGCGCCTAAGCCGTACCTCGAAGAACTACCTCACTTATCAAGTCACCATTGAGGATCCGTTGGTCCTGGCGAAACCCTGGAAGTCAGCGCCGCGTGTTTGGTCGCTAGCAAGCGACCCGAACGATTCCTTTTCCGAAGTGTTCTGCACGCACGACGAGGAGCCAACGGAGATGAAGAAAATAAGAGCGTATGAAGAACAGACAAAGGGCAAATAGGATTTAAGTTCTTCCGGTTAGCGGGCGGTCGGTAGCCCCGACCGTTCCTGGCTCTGTCTGATGTAAGGGTGCTGTTGAGACAATCTAAGCGTTTTGTAAAAGGCGCTCCCGCGGTAATCCGAACCAGAACCGAGAGGTGTCCAAATGCATACCAAATGCAATAAGAAGGTCGATTGGGCAATTCTTGCGACCGCCTTGATGACCATGGGTGTGTTGGGGGTGGGCGCGTTGGCAGGCGCTGCGACAGACCGTCCTTCTAATTTCGAGGATGCCTCTCGATTGGTTTCCGTTCAGCAACTCCCTGAAAAAATTGACGCGTGTGCGTTAGATGAGTCTGGAGGTCCCGATGCCAACGTTGCCTCGCCAGAAGAGGAAAGTCTCCTCTCCGTATTGCGGGAGGATCCGTCTCCCGTTTTGATCGCTTCGCCACAATCGCAGCCCACAGGGCGGCGAGGCCGCACGCCGGTGCGCACGATCCGCGATACTGCGCCGACATACAGCGCCGTCGCGGTGGACGTCAACTCGAATGAAGTTGTTCTGCAAGACAACAACTTGTTCGAATACCAGGTATTCGACCGTTTGTCACCAACGCCTACGGGTCCAGATGACATCACCCCACCCAAGCGAACCGTACGGGGTGATAAAACCAAGATTCAGTTCAACAACGGGCTTTATGTGGACCCGATAAGTGGAGACATCTTCTCTGTGGAATCGGACACGGGTGACAGAATGGTGCGGTTCGATCGTGAAGCCGATGGGAATGTCACACCGAAGGCCATCCTGCACACTCCGCATCGGGTGTACAACCTGGCAGCGGATGAAAGTAAGCAGGAGCTTTTCGCGACCATCGAATTCCCCCCGCAAGTCGTGGTTTATCGGAAAGATGCCTCTGGCGAAGAGGGGCCGTTGCGCAGGATCGAGGGCGACGACACGGGACTGGATACGCCACATGGTATTGCCATCGACGAAAAGGATCATCTCCTGTTCGTCAACACCTGGGGACATCACAGCAAGTTCACGGTTGCGGGTACAGGCAAATGGTTTCCGCCTGCGATCAAGGTCTATCGACTCGACGCCGGCGGCAATGTCAAGCCGCTGCGCGTGATCACGGGCGAAAGGACGCAACTGGATTGGCCGGCAGCGATGAAGTTCAACCCGGACAATGGCGATCTGTACGTCGCCAATGACATCGGCCAATCGATTGTGGTGTTCGCCAACGCACCCAACGCGCAGGGGGACGTAGCGCCGGCGCGGGTGATCCATGGGCCCACGACCCGGTTGCGCAATCCCACCGGAGTGGCCCTCGATCTGAAGAACAAAGAAGTCTGGGCATCGAACCTGGGGAATTCGTCGGCCACGGTGTATCCGCTGATGGCTAACGGCGATGTGGCCCCTCTGCGCGTAATTCGCAGCGCGGAAGAGAGCAAGCGCGGGGTGAATTTCGGGAGGACCGCAGCGGTCACTTACGATCCGATACGTCAGGAAATCCTGGTACCGAATTGAGTGAACCATCCGCAGATTGCGGTCTTCGCCAGGTCGGCGGGGGAAAACACACCGTATCTGAGGTCGATTGAAGGGCAGAAGTCGCTTCTCGGTCGGACCATGCACGACATCGCGTTCGACGGGATTCATGACGAGATCGTGGTAACCAGCCCTCTCGCGCAAGCGATTCTGACTTTCCGGGGGGCCGCCAACGGAGAGGAAGCGCCACTACGCTACATTCAGGGAGATAAGACGCAGATCAAGGGCTTGGGTGCAGCCGGCAAGGTGAGTATCGACCCGGTGCATAACGAAATCTTCTTTGCAACACCGGATCAAACAATTCTGGTTTTCGACCGATTGGCCCAGGGGAACGTGGCGCCCAAGCGTGTTTTAGGCGGACCTGACACGCAGATCTCCCTCGGCACCCAAAACACTAATGACTACACAGCGGATTCGAAGACAGGACCAGATGGGGGGAACGTTTATAGCGTTTATGGAGGTGGCAACGTTCCTTGTATCCGCATCGATCCGATCCATAATCTTTTGTTGGTACCGACTGTCGGCGCTAGAGGTCGCGGAGGCGCAGGTGGAGGGGGCGGCGGGAAGATTCTAGTTTTTGATCGAACCGCCAGTGGAAATACTCCCCCGAAGGCAATCATCCAAGGACCGGTCGGCCTAGGCAATCAGTTTGAGGTTGATGCCCCGAAGTCGCGGTTGATCACATACACGAGGGGCAATATCGAAATCTGGAAGATTCCTGAGAATGGCGTGAGCACCGACCGACCCTTGAGAATTGCAGCCCCTGTGGGCCGGGGAGGCGGAGACATTGGAATTGTTCTCGATCCTCTTCACAAGGAAGTGATCGTAGCCACAGCTGCGGGGAATAGCGTCGTGACGTTTTCCGTTCCGGAAGTGTTTGACGATTGGCCGGCGGGCGGCCCACTCAGCACCAGCACCGTGGTATCGCCTCGTTAGGAACAACCGCGCTGGGAAGCGTTTTTTTCTCGCTGAGAGCGTGCAGTCTTGCCACCACTGCATCGGCTTTGAGGGTAATTACCATGGGGAGATTACTGCGAGGGGAAGCGGAAATTCCGATGAGCGGAAAAGGCTCTAAAGAGAAGCTGGAAGCGAAACCTGAGTCTTTCGCGCCAGATTGGCCGACATCAACGTATTCGTGCACGGCCTCAAACCCTCGCGCCGCGCAGTAGGCTCGCAAATCGCGGAGTTGTAGCTGCGGATTCCTGCTGAAGCCAATCAGCATTCCTGCGTGATCCCGATCACGATTCCCGGCTGATTCGTAAGCGTCCGTTGAGGGCAGTTCATCATCGGTCATCTTGCGGACTCGGGCACGCAAATCGTTCACATCAATGGTGTGTGGCGTGCAGTTGCTCTCTGGTGCGCAGCCAAGCCCGTTAGTTGCTGTGGACACGTTATACCGCCGAATGACACTGCCATTTTCATATAGAGCAATCTGCTTTCTAGAGAGTCAAAAACCAACCTGCGCTCACTCATCGCAAGGTCATTATGTGGCAATTTGGCCCTTCATCCGAACACGAATGCAACTCCTTCCATGAGAAGGCCGGTGCGAGTCAAGACGGTTTTTGTTTTTTCTTAAGTGGGTTCTTTGGCTCTGAGCCGAGCCGCTCTGTCGCCATCCTTCCATCCGCACTCTTTGGTGAGCGATCTTTGCTCGGTGCCAGTTGGGTGTTCTCGTTTCAGTAGGTGCTGCTACCTGAGAATCGACCTCAGTTCCCACCGATTCGGTGAGAGTTGGGCCCCAGGAGTTAGTCGCAGTCACCTGGACTCGGCGGTTGAGCTCGGCTGTCCGGATCGCAACTCTAGGCCACTTCCCGCATTGCTTTCTGGCTATTGCGCAGCGGTTCGTACACCTCTCCGCCTACCCACAACCGATGCAGTAGTACCGCCAGCTTTCGAGCCACTGCCACCACGGCTCGCTTCTTGGCATTTTTTCCTCCTCGCTCCGCAAGCTTTAGTCCCCATCTCCGCAGATCACTGTCTTCTCCAAAAGGTCCCAGAATGTAGTGCGCTCCCTGCACCATCATCGTGCGCAGATACCGGTCTCCTTCTTTGCTGATGCCCTTTTGTGGTTCGCTCTCCCCGGAGTTCCTGCGGCCAGGTCTTAACCCCAGAAAACAGCCTACCTCCCGGCTCTTCGCAAACCGATACGGGTCTTCGATCGTCAGGATATAGCTCAGAGCGATCTGTGTTCCCACGCCCTTCACCTGCTTCAGCAAGGACACTTCCGGGTACACTTCCTTGGCGATTTTCTCCATCCGTCCGTCGTATTCCTTGATGCGCTCGTTCAGCGATTCGATTTCTTTGAGCAGCGGCTCCAGAACATCCCGCAATTCTGTGCTCAATGCAGTGGCCAGCTCCCGGCTCACCTGATACGTGCCACACTTGGGCAGTCGTTGGCCATAAGACTTCACCAGCCCCCGTGCTGCGTTCACCAAGGCTGTTCGAGCACTCACGAGTGCCGCTCGCGCTCGGATCACCGTCAGGTGGAGTTGCGCTTGCACACTGCGATGCCGCACGGGCCCCAACAACTCGGGATCGACTCGCGCCAGTCGCGCCAGGGTCCGCGCATCGTGCCGATCATCTTTCCGACTGCTCTTGGTGATCCATTGCACCTTTTGTGCGTGCGCCACGATCACTTGGTATCCCAACTCGGTGAGCAGCCGGCTTATCCAGGGGGAATGTGTTCCTGTCTCCAGTGCGATGAGACTTCGCGGTATTTTTCCAAAGGTCTGCTTCATCGCTTCCGATGTCGTCGGCAGCTTTTGCTCCAAAATGACTTGGCCTGCTTCATCCATAATGCAGTAGAACGACCAGCGATCTCCCAGATCCAAACCGATCGTCAGCTTCTTCCCCTTGAAACTTTCGTTCTGGAATGCCTTCACAGTGATAGTCTTTTTCATAGCCGGTCTCCTTTCCACGTTGCGCTTCGAGCGCGTCGATCATTGGGAGCGTACAGCATCCCGCTGGAGACCGGCCTTCTCATCCCATCTGAGAAACCGGATTATGGCCAACTGGCACGAGCTCACCAGACGCCAGCGCTCTCCCTTAGAACGCCGTAGAACGGTATACTCAGCGCGTTTCGCCAGGGGTTCGTGGCCAGTCAACATGAAACCCAGTGAGCACCTGCGAAATCGTCTCCTGTTGGTGCGGTCAACATTGGAGAGGAACCCTCAGGCAAGGAGGGATAATGAAACACCTTCGGCTGTTGTTAATCGCGGTGTCCGCGATGACAGCTTTTTCTGTGACAGCGCGGGCACAGGAAACGCATTACCCCATAACAATCATCCCGCCGGGAAAAGGCCCTTACACGTTCGCGGAGGGCTACCAGACGCCTTGGGACAAGATCGAGATCGTGGTGACGGAGAAGATCTCGCCGAATCTTTTCGTTCTGCATGGTTCGCCAGGCCTTGATCCCGCGCATCCCGATGCCTCGGGCGGCAGGGTCATGGCACTGTTCGGGCCAGACGGCGTTCTGCTGGTGGATACAGAGAACAAACAGGTGGCCGAGAAGACCCTGAAAGCGATCCGATCATTCACCGACGCGCCCCTCAAAGTGCTGGTCAACTCGCATATTCATTCCGATCATACGGGAGCCAACGCATTCTTTGCCAAGCAAGGGGCGCTCATCTTCTCGCAGGAGAATCTGCGCAATGAGATGTTGCGTCCGCCGCTTCTCGCCAACGGCCAACCGGCTCCCTCGCCAGATATCGCCGGTGTTCCAGTGGTAACTTACAGCTACAACACCACTGCGCCGGGCGCGCCGGCAGTGACTTTCAATATGAACGGCGAGACCGTGGACTTTATTCCGATGATGCCGTCCCACACTGCCGGCGACACCGTCGTGCGTTTTCGCAAAGCCAACGCTATCTATATCGAGGATTTCTACCGCAACTTCGGCTATCCCTTCGCCGATCAGTCCAACGGCGGGTCGATTAAGGGCATGCTCGAGGCGATCGACCTCATTGAGAAGCTCGCCGGCGCCAATACGACGCTCATCCCCGGCCACGGTACGTTGGTGAAGAAGGACGATCTTCTGGCCTATCGCGCCATGCTGGTGGATGTTCTGGCCGAGGTGACAAGGCTGCGCGATGAAGGCAAATCGCTTAAGGACGTCCTAGCCGCGAATCTGACTGCACCTTATGACAAGGTCACCCTGGGCGACACGCAGCAAAGCAAGGATCGCTTCATCACGGAAGTGTATGACGAGGCGAGAGACTTTCCGCCCGTGGTCGACGGTAAGCGGGCTATGCCGAGACATCCCTAGAGGTAATTGTTTAGCGCGTAGAGACAGTTAGGTCGAGCGGCTTGGGCTGAGTGGCACCTTCTTCCGTCTTCTCTTCTCGAGAGTTTTGCGCTTACATCACTGTTTTCCCTCCCGGGGACGCCTGCTGTCCTCTGTTGCACAGTTCCGGCGCACCTCCAAACTGCACCTTCCCTCCATTGAATTTGCATAGGGCCCGCGTCCACCGCAACCACGGCCGGCTTCGTTCAAACGGCTTTATCGAACGCGCGCAGAGCACCTCGTGCAACTTCGCTTCTCGGCGAAACACGCGCGTCCGATAAAGCACTAACGTTTGTCGGGACTTGGGAGATTCACGCCGAGCGGGATCTGACGTTGGATGCGGCGCGGCAACAGCGGAAGAATCGCCGCCAGCGGACCTACCTGACGGATGAAAGGGATTACTTCCAGCTGGGCGACAATCCAAAATTCAGAGCGCCTAAATCACGATGGGAAGCCAAAATAGCATTCACAATAGGTCCACACAGAGTGGTCAGGCACGCGGTGACTCTAGTGGTTCGCCCATGTCTCGCTGGCAAGATACGGCAGATCGTGCACCCAATCTTCCTGTTTCACTCCCACGGGATAGATCACATGGGCCAGATTGTCCTTGGTGTACGCCAGAACAAATGCCGCGTGACCTACTTCATAAGCTCCACCGGGGCGCACTGCTGATTTCTTGGCCACAGGGAGGTTCGCGGCGGTTTGTGCTGCATCGATTGCCGCCTGGCTTCCTGTCAAGCCGATAAAGCGTTTGTCGAAGTGATCCAGCCACGCCCGCAGCACCTTGGGGTTATCCCGATCGGGGTCGGTTGTGACAAACACCACCTTGAATTGATCTGCAACATTCGCAGGCACATTCTTAAGAGCTTGTGCGATCACATGCATCTGCAGCGGACACATATCGGGGCAATTGGTGTAGCCGAAGAAGAGTAGCGTCACGTAGCCCTGGCTTTTCGATGACAGATCGTACGGAGTCCCGGATGTGTCGGTCAGAGTGAATTTGGGCTTGGGCTGGGGCGGGTCTACTAGGCCCCCCCGGTATGGCACTTCAACGCGACTCGGTGGCGTTGGCGCAGGAGGTTTTGGGGACCCCTGAGCCGACGCACCCTGAGAACTCCCCAGCAAAATGGCCAGGATCGCCAGGGTCTTGAACAAGTGCAGCTTCATCGACCTTATTCGCTTACCACGCTTTTTCGGCGCCCGCGACCACTACCTTGCCCTGCATCCCGTCCACATCATGCAGCGCGCAGTGGTAATAGAAAGTGCCGGTAGTATTGAACGTTATGCGAATACGCGTCACTCCCGGCGCTGCCTGCGCACGTCCAGCTGCGTCTTCGGGCGACGCCGCCAGGAACCCGGAGGTTACACCCGTGGTATTCGTCGCATTTCCGAACTCACTGGCCGTGTTCACCGTGCTGGCAAGGGCCCCGTCGGAACCCGCGCTCGCGTTGACCAACTCCATATCGTTGGTCAGGGTATCGGCGGTGCCCGACGTCACCGTGTGAGGCTCTTCCGGGTCGACATTCGTAAATTCGACAGTCTCCCCCTTCTGGATATAGATCGTTTCCGGGAAAAAGCGGACGATGGCCAAGTACTGCCGCCCTCCGCCCGTTGCCACGAGTTCACCGGTCATGAGCACTTCGTTCTTGGAACGGGGAAAATCCCTCACCTCTTCGTTTGGATTGTCGGGGTCTCCGAGTATGTCTTGCGCCTCATCTCTGGCTTGCCTGTCATAGTCCCACTGAAGGTAGGGAAGAGGCGCGGTTTTAGCGAGAACGTGGACCGTTCCATTCATGTTCGTGTGAATCAAACACACAAGCTTGTAATTGCCTGCATTAGGGAATGTCACCGTAAAGGTTGAGGGGGCTGTGCCGCCATCCAACACAGCACTGGACACACACGCGCTGCCGTCATAGCTGGCTGTGCCGCCATGGTAAGGGTCGGGGCTGGGACACTCGGTCGCACTCCCGAAATAGAAGGGTGGCCCGACCGGTGGCCCGGACGGCGGTCCAATTGGTGGCGGCGGCGTCGGACGGGTCTGGCCGGCCTTCAAGAAAGTAACCGTGTGCGGTTCGTTCTTCGGCTGCCAGGTCCACTGGATGCGATCGCCTGCGTTAATCCAAATCTCGTTTGGCAGAAATGCGTCGGCCTGTTCAGCTTCATCTTTGGTTTCGGCGCCGACGTTTGCATACCAAGTCCGCTGTGCCTTGGCTGCCTGTGGAACAATCAGGAATACGAGCATCAGCATCCCGCCACAAGTGAGCAGGAGGCGGTTCGAGTCGATATACGTACAGAAATTGTTTCTGCGGGGCTGGGGCATCGGTGCCTCCTTGAGCTTGAAACAGTGGTTGAATTTCGGAATTAGAGGGGGCTACGTTCCGAAACGCGGAGAACTTAACGCGTTTCCGTATCCTTGTCAATTATCGCTTCCCTAAGAGTCGGTAAGTCAAAAGCGATGCTTTGCGGCCTGTTGGTAGCGATACTCATGACGACAAATGCCACGATGAATCCGCGAGAAATCATGCAATAGATTCTTACAGCCCCTTGCCGGAAACCGGCCTCCGTCTCTGTTCTGTGAAGGATAAGTCCTGTGAACCTTCTCGGCATGTGGCTTTTCGCCCCCGGTCTGGGCTGGCCAGTTAGCGAGAACGCCGTTTATCGGGAGTTGGCTGCGCCCACTACTTGCGGTAGCCTTCCTACTCCTAGCTGTACCCCTAACGCTACAGTTGAGGAGTAGACACTTGGATAGCAGTGCGGAGCGGCCTGCGGTTGTCCCTGAAACCTTCCGTGCGCTTTATTATTTCCGCTTGGCGTTCAAGATCGCTTGCTGGGATTGTGTTTCCATCCGGAGTGCTTCGCGAGATTTGAAAGCCGGAATTTACGGCGCAGTTTTATGGGCGATCATGGCGATTCTCATTATGCTTTTTGATATTCCTCATATGCTGAGAACCTTCCGCGTTTCTGGTCCTGCGTTGATCCTTGTCGTAGGCGTGGGTGTGATTTCCGGATTCATAGGCATAGGGCTACTTACGCTCATAGAGGTTGGAGGGGCCCACTTAATTGCAAAACTGTTTGGCGCCAAAGGAACGCTTATGAGCGTAATGCGGCCTTCATTACTTGGCTCAATTGTAGGAATCCTTAACCTGATCCCTGTCGTTGGAGACTGGGCGTTCCGAATCGCTTGGACCGCGGTTTTGGTACTTGTATTCGAAGAGGTTGACAGTATTAACCGCATAGAGGCCCTTGCCATCTGTGTAGTAATTAACATCGCCGCTCACCAGCTTCTCGGTCGTTTGGGCGTGTAAGTCTTTTGTAGACTACGTCGCTTCCACCGAAGCGCGATACCTCCTGTTAATTCCCGTTCTCGGAATCTGACCTGAACCCGATTTCCAGTTGCCGAGAACACCGTTTGTCAGGACTTGGGCCACATCGCAGTGTCCACTCGGAAACGTTTGCCTTGCAGGGGCAGGCGCAATAACGGACGCGAGTATTACAATCGATAAAACTATGAAACTTACGTATTACAGGTGCTTTCTTCCCGTGCTGGTCACAGCATTGTTTATGGTCTCGGCAGCCGCAGCGCAACAAGAGGTTGATCCACACCGTCCATCATGTGCCAGTGAGCAGTGCCGGAGAATCACGGCATTCTTGAAGAGCCACTATTGTGGAGAATCGCCCTCCGGCAACGGGCCAAATGACGGGTGAGACATCAAGGCCCCGAAGAAGCCCGAGTCCGGCAAGGTATTGGCTGATTATCATTGCGAATGGAATGAAAGGAAACAAGACTCGGACTGTGAGCAAAGGGGAGGGCCGTCCCCATACGTTCGTAACATCCTGGCCCGCGAGTTGCGAGGGGCGGGATTGCCAGCGCGAGCCCGTGGACAAACGCATTACACAGTTTGGGAGTCTCCTTCCCTGGGAATATCAGCCGTTGCAAATTATTCGAATCGAATCGGGCTGGATATTGAGCTTTGCCAAGTGATCGTGTTGATCGATCGAGAGTCGCATGTTTTCGTGTTACGAAAGTCACCATTCAAGAAGACCAATAGAGGGTGTCCCAGCCGTAGTTGAAGGTTAGCAGCGGCGGATGTCATCTTACGCTATTTTCTCCTTCGAAGATTGAGTTGTTGACTTGTCCTCCCGTCCGAGAATGGCGGCCAGTGCCCAGAGGTTCGCATGGCCGTCGATCCGTCGGAAATGCTTTTCGGTAAGCAGCCACGCCGAAGCCACCCAGCGCTGCACCATGTCCGGCATCCCGCCATCGCGTGACGTTGTGCTGTGCGGCGCTCCACCCCGCTCTGTGGACTTTCGATGACGTTGGTGGTGGCCAAACATTTGTGCAGGATTCAGGAATCTGCAAGCGCTGCAAGGTGAACATCTCCTGCATTCCCTCGCGCAGGCTGCGCGCAGCCGATTCATATTCCCGCTCCAGGAACCGCGCCAACTGTTCCAGCCGTTTCTCTCCTTCCTCGGCGGTCTTCACCTTCCAGGCCGCCCGCATGAGATTGCGCGTTTGGCCGTGCTGCTCTTTGGGCAGTTCGCGAGGACGTTGCGGATTTTGTGATTGCGGCAGCGCTGCACCGGCTGTTCGCCTCCAAACACCTCCTCGATCGCCGCCCGCAACGCTTTGGCCCCATCGATGACGAACAGGTACTTGCGGTCGGTCGGCAGTCCTTGATCCCGCAGGTGGGTCAGCAAGCGCTTGACCGAGGCGGCGTTCTCGGTCGCTCCCGGCTCGATCCCCAGGATGTGTTTCTTGCCCTCACGATCGACGCCCACCGCGCTGAGGATGTGATGTTCGGCGAAACGTTGGCCATCGATGTAGATCACCAGAATCTCCACGTTTTCCCAGCGCCGTTCCTGCAGTTCTTTGAGCTGTTCGACGCTGGCTTCGATCGCCTTGCGGCTGATGGCGCTGCGCGAGACTCCGACCGTCGCCGCCATTTGCGGCAAGACTTCCTGATATTCCCGCGTGGAGATGCCGCGTAACAGCGCGCCCAGCATATGCTGGCCGAGACCTCGGTCTTGGCGTAGCCGTTCATAGGCGGGGATTTTCACTTCGCCTTCGGTTTTGTGTCGCAGACGGGGCCGCTGCACTTTCAATTTTCGGTCCGCCAGTTGGACGCAGCCGGACTGCGATCCGTGGTACCGGAGATCGCCACTGGTCTTGCCCGGCGTGCGCGGGCCGGCCACTTGCTCGGCGCTCAGGACCAGGATCTGTTCCAGCGTTTGGTGTCCGATCTCGTGGATCACGGTCTCCACCACCTGGCTGGCATTCTCGATCAGGTTCAGGATGGGAAGCAGGATCTGCCCATTGGCCTGGCAGAACTGCTCGATGACAGCGGCTGACTCACGCGCAGCGCGGGTCACCATGTGGTAAGGTTTCTTCACGGCGGTAGGCTCCTTTCGGATTCTGTGATTGGCAACCGGATTCTATCAATCGGCGCCAACCGCCGCCTACCAACCTTCAACTGAAGTTAGGACACCCTCGACCAATATCGACGTGCCCGATGTGACGCAATGGTTTCCGCTCGACCTCGCAGATGTAGACGCTGACGGCAACGTAGAAATCGTGTTGCAAGGAGATGCTTACGAGAACCACTGGCTTGAAGCTGTCAGCTTGAGCAGTGGGCCTCCGAAAACGCTCTTTTCTGGTCTCGGCTATTACCTTTAGTGCACGAACTCAACTCCCGACGGCCAACTTCCCCGAAAGTGAGTTTTCGGCCCGATTCTCAGTTGGCGAGAACACCGTTTCTCTGGACTTGGGTGTATCCTCCACGCATGACCGCCTTCGCTATCCGCGCAGAGCGCCCTGAGGATTTGGAGAGCATTCGAGAAGTGAATCGGCTGGCTTTTGGGCAAGATGCCGAGTCACGTCTGGTTGATCGGCTGCGTGCGGATGGTTTGGTCGTGGCTTCCCTAGTCGCCGCTGAGGGACCCCGAGTGATCGGTCATTTATTGTTTAGCGAACTGCCGATTGAAACGAATTCCGCAGTTATCCGTGGAGCGGCTTTGGCCCCGATGTCGGTCATACCCTCGCGCCAGAGGCAAGGAATCGGTTCGTCTCTCGTGCGCGAAGGATTGGATGAGTGCCGCAGGTACGGTGTGGCTGTTGTCGTAGTCCTCGGCCACCTGGACTATTACCCGCGCTTCGGATTCTCAGCGGAAAAAGCCGAATGTCTGCGCAGTCGATATTCGGGACCCCACTTCATGGCTCTGGAACTTGTACCCCACACCCTCAAGGGAGTTCTCGGAACGGCGAGATACCCACCTGCCTTCGCCGAGGTCGATTAGAACCACCCGAGTCGTTACCATCCCACCGACGCAGTTTTGAAACGGGCCAAGTCCTGAAGTCCTCTTCTCGTCATCTGGCTTTCGCTCGATTCCCACATGACGTCTATAACGACGTCGGCTCTGTCAAGAGACACTTCTCCGTGCACTTGCCTGGAAGTGTTTTTTCTTTAACCCGAAATCTTTTTCTGCGACCAAGGTTCGTGCCCGAATCGTTCGATGGAACCGCCGAGGTTCCACCAGCCATCTATTCGATCCCAACCCACGTCAGGACCATGATTACCTGTTCAAACTCCCCAACGCTTTGGGGAGGCAGGATGCCCAACCAATAAGCCGGTCTCAACTACGACCACATCATGTGCCGAGCTGTCCTGCATGCGAACCCTGGATCAGCTGCGCGTAGTCCACTTGCAAGCGCAACATCCAGTACAACCTCACCGCCAGCTTCCGTGCCATGGCTACTTTCGCTAGCCCACGACACTTCCGCTGGGCCAATCGTTGATAGGCGCGACGCATCTCCGGCTCATGCCGCACCGCACTCTGCGCCGCTTCCACCAGCAATCCGCGCAAAAACGGATTGCCTTGTTTGCTGATGTGCCCGAGCCGTTGCTGGCGACCGCCGCTGGAATGCTCGCTGGGAATCAGCCCCAGGTAGCTGGCCACTTGTTTGCCACGGCTAAAACGCTCCGCCGGTCCCATCGTCAGCGTGAACGCCAGCGCCGTGACCGGTCCTACGCCCGGATGCGTCATCAATCGCCGTGCCGCCGGCCGCGCCTGGGCCTGCTCGGCCACCGCACGGTCCAGTTCTGCGATCGACGCCTCCAGCTGATCGAGCAGCTGCAGCAACTCTGCCCTCCGCCGGCTGGCCCAGGGCAGCAGCGGCAGCAACTCCAGTTGTTTTCTTCCCGTCTTGCTCCACAGCTTCCACTTCCGTTGCACACCCTGGTTCAGCGCCAGCGCCTGCAACTGGTTTTTCACCTGCGTGCGCATGCGCACCAGCTTGTGACGATGCAAGAGCAACTGCCGCCCGTCCCGCTCGGCCGCCGTAGGCACCCAGATCCGCGGAAAGCGATCCTCGGCCAGAAGCCTCAGCAGCAGCTCGGCATCGCGCCGGTCGGTCTTCTGCTTCCGCTCGCAACTGGCGCGGATCTTCGCGGCATCCCCGATCCACACCTCGTGTCCCAACTCCGCCAGCGTCCGCTCGAACCACTGCGACTGCCCGCTGGCTTCGATCCCCACTCGTACAGACCCTTCCAGTCCCGCGTAAAAGGCCCGCACCTCCTCCTTTCTCTCGTGACTCAGCGCCTTCTCCACCATCTCTCCCGTCACTAGGTCCAACATCGCGATCTGCTGATAGCCCGGATGAAAATCACAGCCTATAATTTTCATGTTCGGCTCCTTTCTCCCGAGCCTTGGTCGCTGATCACGCCAAGTCTACTCGGGTCCAAGGAGCCGACGTCGTTATGAAATCAAGAAGGCCGTTTTTCAGGCTTTGGCGGTTCTTGCGACAAGCGCCATTCTTAGGCGGTGCACTGCGTTCCTGAATGAGGTTTTCTCCCACGGTGCAGCTGAAACAAAGAGAACCCGGCCACGCCAAAGAGCAGCGGCGGTAACCCGGGAAAACACCGAGTGAGTATGAGTCGGAAGTGAAAAGGATTCCGGCCGAAGGCTGAGAAAGGCCCGATCGCGGGACGACGAATCTGATCCCGCTGTTAGGCCGGCAGTGTCGTGCTGTCGGAAATGTGGGGAGACCTTTAGCACCGAGTTGGTGAGGGATCTGCTTTCCTAAAATCGATCTTGGTTGCAGTCGCGCCTGAGCAAGCGCCAGAGAGTCCCCGTAAATGCGATCTGCCGCTCGCTCCTAAAACAGCAGTTTCAACCCAAACTGAATTTGCCGCGCACTCGTGTTGGTCAGCGTGATCTGTCCCGCGTTGGCCGTCGGCACGCCGGAGGGCAGGCCGTTCACCGTCGTTGACTGGAAAATCGCGCCGCTCGGATTGCGGAAATTGGCGCGATTCAGGATGTTAAAGAATTCCGCCCGGAACTGAATATTGAACCGCTCGTTGATCCTCGTGTCCTTCTGCAGGCTCGTATCGAGTTCCTGTGAATCGGGCCCCATAACAGAATTCCTCCCGAGATTACCAAGCTCTCCTATTGGCGGCAGCGAATAGCAGTTGGTATTCAACCAGAAGACACCGCCGGGCTCCACAGGGGTAGAGTTCACCTGGTTGCAACCCGCGTTGAGGTCGGGCCTGTTGGCGGTCGTTCCATTCTGGAAGGCCCAGATGATCCCGTCGGTCACGATGATCGGAGTGCCCGTGTGATAGGTCTCGACCGCGCCGACCTGCCACCCTTGCACCAGCCGGTTTTTCTTGAATGGCAACATGTAAAGCGTGTTGAAGACCACGTTGTGCCGGATCATGAAAATGCACCAGCCCTTGTCGTAGCTCAGGTCGTATGGGTTCTCGCTGACATTGCCGCCGTCCAGGCTGCCGGCGGCGGACCCGATGTCCGTGCACTCCGAATACGTATACGAGAGCTGCATCTGCCAATTGTTGGTCAGCCGGCGCACCAGCCCCGCTTGCAGCGCGTTGTATTTCGAGAAACCCTGCGTCTGTTGCGCATCGAGGAAGCCAAAATACTGACTGATGAGCGGATTCGAGACAATCCTTCCGCCCTGCAAAGTCGAAAACACCGGCCGCCCGTTCGCCGGATCGATGCTGTAGAGCGGCGGGTTTTCGTCCAGCATGTTGATCAGGTGCACGCCGTGCGACCCGACGTAGGAGATCGACGCGATCGTGTTTCTCATCACCTCCCGCTGCACGGTGAGATTCCACTGTTGCAGGTAAGGCGTATGGCCGACCAGCGTATTGAACGCCGTTCCCAGGGTAGGTTTGCAATTGCTTAGGGTCGGGTTTGCCTGATTGAAACATGTGATGGAGTTTGTGAATGGTCCGGGGTTCAGAACTTGCGTTCCGTTCGTGAAACCAGTGCTTTGCGTGAGAATCTGTGCTGGCGGCGCAAAGAAATAGCCGAGAATGTAGTCGCGCGGCTCGTAGATCATGTGAAAGATGCCGTACCCGGCACGCACCGAAGTCTTGTGATCCTTGAATGGATCCCACGCCAATCCGATGCGCGGGTCGATGTTGCACAGCGAGATATTCTTTGCGAAAGCCGTCTTCACGGCCGAGAAGCCCGTCGATAACGGGATATTCGGATTCGTGCCTTCCGCAAACGGCGGATTCAGAAGGGCGCTCGCGGGATTCAAATCGAACGGATTCGTCGTGGGCTCATAGCGCACGCCGAGGTTCAGCGTGAGAGTGGGCGACACCTTCCAGTCATCCTGGAGGTAAAGCGCGTAATCGTTCTCGCGGAACTTGTGATACGCGCTGAAGGGCTGGTTCGGGAAAGGATCGAAATTATTCTGCGTAATTGTGTTCACCGCGAGCGCTGGCCCCTGGTATTGAGTCACCGTATCGCTAAGAAAATTCGTAAGACTCTGGAAAGTCCACGTTCCGCCGCCTGGGAAGGGATGATTCGCATCGCTCTGAACTCGTTTGATCTCCCCGCCAAAGCGAATGCTGTGCGCTCCCTTGGTCCAGAAGATGTCTTCGCCATAGCTGTACTTATTTTGGATAAAGAGGAAAGGATCAATCTGGCCCGCGCCGAGTCCGGAGATGCCGCTGATGCTCAGCGATCCATCCATCGGCGGATAACCTTGCGCCGCATACAGATTCGCTCCGGAGAACTGCATCAGCGGGTACGACTGCGTGGTAAAGCTGTTCACCAGGGTTCGCGTAACCCCAAACCGCGTCGTCCCGATGACGTTATTGCTCCAGATGCGCTTCTCTTCCAGCGTGATGAATTGATTTCGCGTGCGGTCGTCCGCCGGCCAGCCCGTCAGTGCCGTTCCTCCGCCGTAGAAGGGATCCACCAGTTGGCCGCCATCAAAAAGATATCGGGCAAAGACGGAATCCTTCGACGATATCACCCAGTCATAGCGGGCCATCGCGTAGTTCTCCGTCCCCGGTGAATTGGCCACCTGAGTGATGGATCCGGTGCCCGAAGGCAGGCCGCTCTGATTGAGCAGCTCGTTCGTGGGCAGAGGGTAGTTATTGTAAAAGTCGATATACGGCTGAATCGTTGCCGGAATGGTCGCCGCACAGGAAGCCAGAGCCGCGGGCGAGCCTCCGTTATAGGCGACCGTATTTTTGTTCACGCAGGTTTCGACGCCGGCGTTGTTAGGCACAAACCCGCTGTGCGCCGCCGCATCGGGCACCACCCCAACCTTGGTTATGCCGGTCGTTTGCCGGATACCTTCGTAATTCACGAAGAAAAACATTTTGTCCCGCTTGATCGGTCCGCCGGCAGTGCCGCCGAACTGATTCTTCCGGAACGGAGGAATCTGCGCGGGATCAAAGAAGTTCCGCGCGTCGAGAGCGCTATTGCGGATGAACTCGTACGCCGAGCCGTGGAAGCTGTTCGTCCCCGACCGTGTCACGGAATTGACCACTCCGCCGTTGCCGCCAAACTGCGCGCCATACGTATTCGTCAGTACTTCGAACTCGGCGATCGCATCCACGCCCAGCGTGGTACCCAGCACGCCGGAGCCGGAGCCGTGCTGCTGGAAATCCTGGATATCCGTGCCGTCCATGTATTCGCCCTGCCCGTTTGGCCGCGCTCCCGAGATCGAGAATTCATTCCCAAACCCCAGGTACGGAGAAAGCGTCTGCGCCTGCATCACCGTCACGCCCGGCGCCAGCAAAACCAGCTGTTCGAAGTTGCGGCCGTTCAGCGGCAATTCTCGTATCTGCTGCTGGTCCACGAGCGTTGAAATTTGCGCTGACGTCGTCTCCACCATCGGCACCGCGCTCTCCACCGTCACCGATTGGGCTAATGCTCCTACAGGGAGAGAAAAATCCACCACCACTTGAGCGCCCACGCTCAGCACCACGCCCTTATGGAGCACGGTTTCAAATCCCATCTTCTTCGCCTGAACGTCATACGTCCCGATAGCCAGATCGGCGACGTGATAGCGGCCCTGGCTATCGCTGGTTATTTGTTGCGCCACGCCAGTCTCTGTATTCTTTGCGTCGATGGCAGCATCCGGCACGGCGGCCCCCGACGAATCGGTCACCGTCCCTAAAATTGTCGCGGTAGCAGTCTGTGCGGTGACGCGCGTTGCGATACCCGACGCGAATACCAGAACGAGCAGAAGTGTGAAGAGCGGGCGAGGCGTATTCCCCATGGCGACACCCCCGTTTTTGGAATGGCTAGCACAGGGCATGCCCGGCAATTCGACCCAGAATGCTAGCGATGTGCTGGATGCCCCGATTGTGGCACGGATATACTACGCGGCTGAGTCCTTGTCAATGAAAGCGATATGAAAGCGACAGTTGCAGCTGGTAACCAAATACGATGCTCCTTTGCTGTCACTCAAGCGCCCCCGACCGCGCAGGATTATAGATCCAAGTCCCTTGAAGTCTTAGTACTTTATCGGAAGCGCGCTTGCTCAGGATGGGATTACCGGGGCGGGGTGCTCTGGCGCGCTTTCGATAAAGCGACTTGAAGGAAGACGCCCGCGCGGCGGATGCGGGCCCTATGGAAATTGAATGGAGGGAGGGGTTGGCGTCGCGATGCTCCGGAACTGTGCAGCGGAGCACAGCAGGTCACGCAGCGCGTCGGGAAGCTGGCTTGTGCGAGAAAACGTTGCAAAACGAACCACTGAAGCAGCCGGAAGAAGAGATTTGTCCGGCGATAAGGCGAACAAAGATGGACCGTGACGAAGCACGCGGAGTTTTCTGGAAGCGAAGAGTGGTTTCATGCGGCAGCGGTGACCCGCGGTGGAGAACGGAGCAGGATCTCGGCAGCCGAAAATCTCTCTACGACCATCATCGGGGCAGCGCACCTGGGGCAGAGCCCAAGATCATGGGAGTCCTGCGTGCCATGCGTGTCTTGCTCTGCCTGCGGCGCCCAGCCGAGCAACTGAAAGCAAAGAGGCAAGAAAGTGGCACGGCGCCGGTTGGCCAAGAACCCAAAGTTTCGGATGCGCACGAAGCCCTGCGGGAGCAGATGCAACAGGAATCGGCGTAAGAACTCATCGAGCCCCAGGGTCATCAACTTCTGTTCGTTGTTGTTGGCAGAATCGCGGCAACGGAAAGTGACTTTACCATCCGCGAAGGAAACCAGACGATGGTTGGAGATGGCCACGCGATGAGTGTAGCGGCCCAGATAGCGGAGCACATACTCCGGGCCTCCGAAGGGCCGTTTCGCGTACACCACCCAGTCCTTTCTAAATAATGGCCTGAGCCATGCAGCAAAGGTTTTCGGCTGAGCGAGGAGTCGCACGTCTCCGTAGAAGCTGAGTTGGCCGTCCTGAAAAGCGCGCCGGAGTGCTGCGACGAACTTGCCGCGAAAAACACGGCTGAGCACCTTGACGGGAAGAAAGAAGGCGTAACGTGGTTTGATCCAGTGGGTGCCATCAGCAGAGAGTCCCCCGGCCGGCACTACACAATGCACATGCGGATGAAGTTCGAGTTTCTGACTCCAGGTGTGCAGTACGCTGAAGAAGCCGATCTCGGCACCGAGATGTTTCCGGTCGCGGGCGACTTCGAGGAGTGTTTGGGCACTGGTGCGAAACAAAAGATCGTAGACGACCTTCTTGTTCTGCAACGTCAACGGGGCCAACTGATGGGGTAGGGTGAAGACCACATGCACGTAGGGTGTCGGAAGAAGTTCCCGGCGGCGCTTTTCGAGCCAACGATCGCGCGCACTGGCCTGACACTTCGGGCAATGCCGGTTCCGGCAAGAGTTGTAGGAGACGGCGCGATGTCCGCAGCGCGTGCACTCATCGAGATGTCCGCCGAGCACGGCGGTACGACAGCGCACGATAGCCAGTAGCACTTTGACGTGCTTCCAGGTGATCCATGGACGGCTTCGTTCGATGAATGCCTGTCCCGCAGCGCGGACCAGATCGGCCACCTCGAGCGGCGGCCGATCCATCTACTCCTCCTGCGGTGACTCGCTTTTCAGTGACAAGGAGTCCAGTGGACTCGCTGTCGCCTGCAGGTGACGTTGGGAAATGTGGAGGTAGATGGTGGTCTGTTCCAGATCGTTGTGGCCTAACAGCATCTGGATGCTGCGCAGGTCCGTACCACGTTCCAGGAGATGGGTTGCGAAGCAATGACGAAGGGTATGCGGGTGCACTTGTTTTTTGATGCCCGCTCGCTGGGCGGCATTGCGGCACGCATGCCAAACCACTTTCGTAGTAATCGGCCGATCGCTGCTATGGTGCCGGTTGCCTGGAAACAGCCAAACACTTGGCTTTCGCTTTAGCCGACGCCAGTGCTTGCGGAACTCGTCGAGCAGTTTTGGGCTCAGCATAACATCGCGATCTTTGCGACCCTTGCCGCCCTGAACGCGAATGACCATGCGCTGGCTGTCGATGTCGGTGACTTTTAGATGCGCGAGTTCGGCCCGCCGGAGTCCAGTGGCGTAGAGGGTCATCAGCAACGTGCGATGGTAGGGAGTAAGCGCCGCATCGATGAGTTGCGCAACTTCTTCCGGGCTCAAGACGGTGGGCAGCGCAGATACCCTTTTCGGATAGGGAGTTTCGGCTGTGCTCCAGACCCTCTTGAGCGTCTTGGTGTAGAAAAATCGCAGAGCTGCAAGATATACCGTGACGGTGCTCGCTGCGAATTTTCGCTTCGTGAACAGTTCGGCTTGGTATTCGCGAATGTGCTTAGGGCCTAGGCGATCAGGAGGACGTTGGAAGCGTCGCGAAAAATCTTCCACTATCCGGATGTAACTGCCTATGGTAGTTTCAGCGTAATGGCGACGCTGGAGTTCTTCCAGCATCATTTTTCGTAGATGGGTCACAGGGATGCCTCCTTGTGACCCAAACTTATCTCAACCGCTAGACAGCCACTGCTCCGGGCGCCTCACGCGTAGCGTCCGCCGCGCGGGCGGCTTCGTTCAAGTCACCTTCTCGCCATCTGGCTTTCGCTCGATTCCCATATGACGAGAAGGCCGTTTCTCGGGAGTTACAAACGGATTGAGTTAGGATGGGGTTCATCAGAGCAGCCAGTCCACAGGCGGCAGAGAAGCGGATGACAGCGAATCAAAGACGCCTTATTTTTGTCGCTATAATCGTCATCTTGCTTTTGGTTGGCGCTCTTGTTTACTTCGTGCCGTAGGGAAGTCGGACGCCACTTGGCGAGAAGGCCGTTTCTCATGGAAGGACTTGGCTGCGCCACACGTTCATGTTTTCGGTGTACCCGCCATCGCGCCACCCACATCCGCAACAAAAACGCTGGTCTTTACCGGTGAGAGGGGGTAAGTTGAGGCTCACCGGTCGGAGATGCCTTCCTGCATCCGATAAACATGACCTGCAAGCGTGCCACGCTTCCGTGGTTGTCCGGCACGATCCTGCTTGTGGCTGTTCTGCTTTCGGTACAATCGCGTAACGTCTTCGCACAGAACCAGGGCGACACGTCGCCGGCGGACGGTTCAAACGGCGCGTCTTCATTAGGAGTTGCTCCTTCCCTCAGCGGCGGCTTTCCGGAAAAGCTTCCGCCTCAATCCGGACCGAACACTGCAAGCGCCCAGGCCACGACCCCGGACGCCTCAGCCAGCATTTCCGGCGTGGTGCAAGATGAGACCGGAGTAGCCATTGCCGCAGCAGAAGCCACCCTGACCGACGAGAAGGGATCACCGCGTAGCACGGTGCTCTCCGCGGCAAATGGCGAATTCACGTTCAGCCCCATTCCTCCTGGTTCCTATCGCGTCGTGGTCGAGGCTAAGGACCTGGGGCCCTTCCAATCGGCGGCGATTGTCCTCGCAGCCCGGCAACTTTACGAAATGCCTGCAATCTTTCTGAAGGTGGCGGCGGAAAATACCCACTTGACGGTGCGTCCCATCGACGTGGTCGCCGCTCAGCAGATAAAGGCGCAGGAGCAGCAGCGGATTGTTGGGATTGTTCCGAATTTCTATACGAGCTACATCTACTACGCCGCTCCGCTCAACACAAAGCAAAAGTACTCGCTCGTTGCTCACGACGTCTTCGATCCCCTTCAGTTCCTTGGTGTTGGCGTCACTGCCGGCATTGAGCAGGCGACCAACAGGTTTCCCGGATACGGGCAGGGCCTCGAAGGCTACGGCAAGCGCTACGCCGCCGCGTTCGGCGATGCCGTTACCAGAGACTACCTGAGCTATGCGGTATTTCCCTCTCTCTTCCATCAAGATCCGCGCTACTTCTATCAGGGCTCGGGATCCACCGGCTCCCGCCTTCTGCACGCGCTCGGCTATACGGTTGCGTTGCGTGGAGATGGCGGCAGCAATATGCCCAACTATTCTTTCTTCCTCGGCAGCCTTGGTTCAGGTTTGCTGTCCAACCTCTATTACCCTCATGACAATCGGGGAGCCCGGCTGGTCTTCATTAACTTTGGTATCGCTGTTGCCGCGCGCGCAGGTGTAGCCGTGCTCCGGGAGTTCGCCTCAAAGCAATACACGACGAACGTGCCCGGTAACGGCAAGCCTTCAAACACTCCCTGACCTCACCAGCAAAAGAGTCAAGGAAAAAGCATCCGGACTGACGAGTTCGCCAAGGCCCGAGGAGTCACCTTCCCGGAATATGGCCTTAAGGTTGATTTAATCCGCTAACAGCCAGAGTGCCCGTATGAGACCCCGGAAAATGGACCCCGTTCAGTACCCTGTGCTGGACGGGGTTTTATTTCGCTCGTAAAGCATCACTCCTGTGAAGTCACCTTCTCGGCATGTATGGTCCGCCGCAGAGATGCAAGCGAAAAACGAGCGATGGCAGGTGGTCTGCGCCAATGTATTCGGCCTTGAGTGGAGTCAGCGACTCCGGGCCATGATGGATATCCGCTCGCTCGCGTCCCTATAAACTGGGCGGTCTGGAAGCGACCTTTGCCGAGATCAGGTTTCGAGAGCGTGGGAGAGACCCATTGCCATCTGTGTTTTTCGCCAGCAAACCGGACGGGAAACTTATTCCCTAAGCAGGGATTTTAGGGGGCGGCGGCAAGAGCCGGTGCACGATAGCATTCGTTCTTGCACAACACCGCCCAGGCGGTGCGCACCAATTTGTTGGCCAGAGCCACGACAACCACATTTTGATGAGCACGCGCCAGCAGTTGCGCTAACCAGTGGCTCAGTCCGGGAGCCTGTTTTTCGCGGTATTGCAGCACGCTGCGTGCGCCTTGAACAAAAAGTCTGCGTAAATATTTATTGCCCCGTTTGCTGATCCCCAGCAGCTTCTGTTTGCCACCGGTTGAGTATTCACCCGGAACGATTCCCATCCAGGCCGATAGATCCCGTCCTTTCCCAAACGCGCTACCGTTGCCAATCGCGCCGATCAACGCCGTCGCCGTCACTGGCCCGACTCCGGGAATCGTCGTCAGCCGTTGACAGGCTTCGTTCTCGCGAGCCTCTCGCTGAATGACCGTATCGAGCGGCTCGATGCGTGCCGCCAACTGTTCCAGTTCGAGCTTGAGTTGTGCCAGCAGCACACGAAACGATCCTCACAGATTCAACTCCGCATCTTCCAAAATCCTCGGTAGCGTCTGCTCCAGATGACTACGACCTTTGGGCAGGGTCAGTCCACGTTCCAGCAGCAGGCTGCGAATCTGGTTCACCACCGCCGTGCGTCGCATGACCCAACGCTCGCGCACTCGATGCAACGCTTGCAGATCGAGCTGCTCCTCCGTCTTGATCGGAACAAAACGCATCCTCGGCCGTTGCACCGCTTCGGCAATCGCTTCCGCATCGATGTAATCACTCTTATTAGTTTTCACATATGGCTTAACATACTGAGCCGGCATCAACCGCACTTCATGCCCTTGTGCTCGCAGAGCCTTCCCCAGAAAATGCGACCCACTGCATGCCTCCATGCCGATGATCCCTGCTTGTAGATTGGCGGTGAAGGTCAGCAGTTGCGTGCGCGAACAACGCTTCCGTACGACGACCTGCCCGCTTGCGTCCAACCCCACCAGATGAAACACGTTCTTACCCAAATCAATGCCCAGCGCGTAGATTTTCATGAGATGCCTCCTGTCCCCGCACTTTACTACTGCTAGAGTTCTGCGGCGGACCATCCCATTAACTGGCTTTTTTGCCCTAATTTGAAGCGACATCCGCATGCCCTCGCTCCAAGCGCTCACTTTTCAAGCTCGGCGTCACGGGTGTAGAATCCGCCGGAACCCCGCAACCTAACTCGAGTAGATAGCCTATGCGCTCGAATCGCCTCTTCTACTGTTTTTTGCTCGCCCTCGCCGTGAGCTCGCCGTCCCTGTGCCAAGCCCAACGCGGCGGAGGAAGTCCCAGCGCTCCGCTCAACCCCGGCCCCACGGCGCCGATTCCAGCAGACCCTCACGAACTCGCCACCGGAGCGACGCAAGTTGCGCTCGCTCCGACGGAACGGCAGTCCATGCTGGCGCTGGTTCAGGAAGCATATGACAAGAGCGACTTGATGGCGTCCGGCAGCGATGCGTTTACGCTTGACGTTTCATTCGAGGCCAGCGGGCCGCCTTCGGAGACCGGCACGGGAAAAATCGAGGAGAGCTGGCTCGATCCGCAGCGCTGGCGCTGGTCGGCACAGTTCGGGAGCTACACGCAGGACCGCGTCTTTCTCGGCGGCAGCGCGTACGACCAAAATCCCGAAGCAGCCATGCCGCTGCGGGTGAAGATGGTGCTCGATGCGATCTTTTGGACGCTGCCAACCGTCGCGAACTCTCTGGTGCGCAGCACGCCAGCTGCCTGGAACGGCAAAAAGGTCACTTGCGTGCTGGTCTCCGCCGGAGGTTCGACGCAGCCTACGCCTGGCCGCCGCTGGGTGGAATCGGAGTGGTGCATCGATCCGCAATCCGAACTGCTGCAAATTTTCTCTCCGGCGACCGGTCTGTACGCGGTGTACGACTATGAAGGCGGCTCGAAATTCCATGGACATACCCTGGCCAAGGAGATCGTCTTCTATCAAAACGGTAGCGACGTCCTGCATATCCACCTGGATCGCATTCGCAATGCGAATCCCAACGATTCGAGTCTTCTCGCTCTGACAGATCCGATGAAGGCCAACGGGCCCAGAGCCATCAACGAAGAGCCGTTTCGGGTGAGGTTGTTTGCCGCTGCGCCGGGCGGCGCTTCCAACCGCATGATTCAGCCAGTGTTCGTGCATGCCATGCTGGGAGCGAACGAGACCGTAGTCGAAGCGGAGACCTTGCAAGCTCCCGATGCGGCTTTGGTTCAAGCGGCAATCGAACGGGCCAAAGCGGTCCTGCCCAATTCGCTCCCGCCGGGAGCATCGAGCTACCAGCGTGAGGCCTACCTGGATTTGGAGTTTAATCCTGCGGGCGCGCAGGCGTTTGCTGCGGCTCCCACGCCGCCCAATCCGCCGAGGCCGCCTGTTCCGCCGGCTCCGGGCATTCCACCCGTCCCGAGTGCGCCGGCAGCTGCTCCGGTTGCTTCTGCCGGGCCCGCCGAGCCGGGCCAACTGACACTGATTCGTCCGAGCGATCCGAATTTCGACGCCGTTCTGGACGCCACTTTCCCCGGCTTCCGTGACCGGGAAGGTTTTTCGGCGATGCGGCCGCTGCTCCTGCTGCTGCGCAATGATACGCAGCACACGGCTGTGGCGTATGCAGTGCGCTGGCAAGGTCAGGGCCCGGACGGGAATTCACGCCAAACGGGCCAAAGCCAGTTCATCTTGAAGCATTATTGGACGCCCGATGACGCCATTGCGCTCGGTCCTGGAAAGGTTCGATTGCTTTCGCCTGTGATCGAGCTGAATCCCGGCGACAACTACGACAAAGTCAGGCTGCTCGAAATGGTCGTGCGCCGGCCGATGCCATCTGGGCAGGAGTCGGGGTCTACTGCGTCAGCGGATGCCGTGATCTACGATGACGGCTCGTATTTCGGTCCGGACCAGAGCCTCACGTGCCTGCGGTATGAGTTTTCCCGGGATGCTGAGCATGACGAAGGCGCTGCTGTGCTGCAGTTCCTGGAAACGAACTCGTCCGTAGGCGATCTGCTTGTGTTTCTGGAAAAAGACGCGCGCAGTGGGATCGTGAACACCAGCCGCGGCGTCGCGCGCGATGTTTTGTATCCCTATTACCGCGGGGAAGCGGCACAAACTTTGAGTTCCGCATATAGGACGGGAGGCTTAGCGACGGTTACGAGCCGAGCCATGCAGTGGGCAAATTTTCCGCGCCCCGTGCTTTCCAAGGCGTGTGTCGACACGCCCCGCCGCTAGGAAATGCGCCCGATGCTCCTCCGTGGGTGGACCTTTGCGCTAGTGGCGATGCTCAGCATTGCCGCTTTCCCGCGCGGCGCGGCCGCGCAGTCGCTGACGCTGATTCACCCGGACGACCCATCCTTCGATTCAGTGCTGAGCAGTGCCTATCCCGGTATCGAGAAGATGGACGATTTCCAGATGCAGCGCCGATTCATGGTTCTGCTGCGGAACGATTCGCCGGTTGCGGCCAATGCCTACCTGGTCGCCTGGGAGATTCAGGCCTCGGGCGGGATGACCTATCGGATGCAGACCTTTTTCGTGCGCAAGAACTACCTTTCGCCGGACCAAGACATCCCTTTGGCGTCGGGAAAGGTATGCCTGGTTTCTCCGTTCCTCTATGCGCCCCCGGCCATGAGCGGCCGCGGCTTGAATTTCACGCACATCTCGCCCGCAGCTTATGGCGCGGAATTCTCGCCCGATCAGGTTCAGTCGGTGACCGCTACGCTCGACGAAGCCATCTTCGAGGACGGCACGCGAGCCGGGCCAAGTAATTTTCAGCTGTCGGCGAGATACGATTGCGTGCTCGCCGCGGAGGTCGACGAGCCCGCCTCGATCCGCGGGCTGCTGGAAGGGAACGCGCCCGAAGGCGACGTCGTGCTGCGTCTTACGAAGGACACCGCCCCGCTGATGAATCCCAGCATTTATCACGCAACGCAACGCGAGGATATCTGCGCACAGTACCGCGGAGAAGTAGCGCAGAATCTCATGATGCGCTACCGCTTCGGGGGAGTCGACGGGCTAAGGAAGGCGGTCAGCCCGGCGGCCAGTCCTGTGGCGACCGCGAATCCGCCGCCTTCCGTTACCCTTCCCGTGGAGTTCTCGGCGAAAATTGTTCTGACCGACGCATTCAGCCAAAATCGTGAAGTCGGCGCGATCTACGTGGGCAAGAACGTCCTGCGCGTCGATGAAGAGCAAGGTCTGCCGCGCCAGACGGCGATCATCGATTTGGCTGGCCGGAGCGTATGGACGATTTTCCCGGAGCGCGCCTGGGCAACGGAAGAAGGCGGCAGTTCGGTTCACTGGAATGCATTCGGATTTCCAGATGCGCTCCTTTACCTGGGCGGAATGAACGCACTGATTCGCCCGCTCGATGCGCGGCAGCCGTGCTCTCAATTGCCCAACGCGAAATGCGAAACGGCGGCCGCCGAGACGGTGGACGGCCGCGCCTGCGATACCTCCATCGTGACCGAAACCGAGCCGCCGCCCCAAGGAACCACGGAGACATGGCGGTGCATCGACCCGAAATTGCATTTTTCGTTGCGTGCGCAGTTTGCGGACAGAGTCTACGAGTTGCATGACGTGAAGGAGGCGGCGCAGGACCCCGCCCTTTTTCAAATCCCAGCGAGCGATCACCAGGTTTTTGCCGACGGCAGGGAGGCTGGGCCGTCCGCGCAGGCCTACGATCTCACGGCCTTTCGACAGAATTCGTACAGCTCGCACTCAGGACAGACACTGGCGAGCATGGGCTTGAGCGAAGGGGAGATAGCGCGCATCACTGAGATCTCGGGCGTTGATGCCAGCGCGGTGCTGGCGCGGCACGTGGACATGGGCGAGGGCGCCGATAATGGCCTGGCGGTGCAGGGGAATGGCCTCGATCTCTGCGGGGCGACGGGCAATTGCGCCTCGTGGTTTTTCCGGAAAGCAGGTGGGCAGTGGCAATTGGCGGCGCCGGATTCCCCGGGGCTCGGGGAGAGCACCGGCGTCTTTGTCGCTATGTTTGCGTTTGTGCCGCCGAAGCACAATGGCTTTTTTGAGATGATCCTGATGAACCATCTCAGCGTGGCGGAATACCCGTTTGAAGTTTGGTGGTTCGACGGCACAAAATATGTGCCACGCGCGGGCTACTGTTGGTATCCGGGCCCGAACGGAGGACAGGTGCAAGAAAGCGGCTGTCACTGACGGGCCTGCGCTGATTGCACTTGGAGTGAAAGAGATCGCGGATTTAACAGCGCGAAAGTTGAGGCAGCGACGGAGATGCTTTCCACAAAAGACAATGAGCTGCTGACGCGCATCGTTGGCGAGGCGCCGATTGGGCAGATGATCCGGCGTTATTGGATTCCGGTGTATTTGTCGACGGAAGTGGCTGAGCCGGACGGAGCGCCCGTCCGCGTGAAGCTTCTGGGAAAACGCCTCGTCGTTTTCCGCGATACTGCCCGGCGCGTCGGCGTGACCGACGAGCGCTGTCCGCATCGGCTGGCTTCGCTGACGCTTGGGCGGAAACGAAGACGGCGGCCTGTGCTGCATCTTACCCCCGGTGTTTTCGCGACCATTTCGGCCTGGCTGTCGCAAAACGGGATCGTGACTAGCTCTCCTTTGAACCAGGACTCTAACCCGCCGCGAACCTAGCAATAAAGGGTCGATGCCTCTCTAATTCGCCAGGGCTATAAACACGCAACAGAACCGTTGATTCTTTTATACTGGACTTCCCAACGCCTGGTAAGTCACCTTCACGGAATGTGGCTTTTTCGACCCGTTACGGGCTGTCCACTTAGCGATAACACCGTTTCTCGGGAGCTGGCATACCCGAAGGTGCACCCGTAAAGCACCGCGTCGCCGCGCTCGCGTGGGAACGTGAATCCCATTCCGAGAAGAGTCACAAAAAGGCGTGACGTGAGTCACAGCCTCTCTTTTCGGTCTGGGCGCAACCTATCGACTGGGCGATTTGCAGTTGGTGAGTCAGAGTAGGAGGACATGATGGGCGTTATGCCAAGTTCGCTAGCAATTCTGCTGATGTTGTGGGGCGCAGTTACCGCGGTGCTCATTATATTGGTGATTTACGGAAACACACTGGACAGCCACGAAGACGAAGAGATCTACATCAACAAGAAAGAAGAAGAATTGATGGGCGGCGAACAGAAAGTCCTGGTCGCCAAGATGGAGCGGCTGAAGAAGCTGATCTTTTCGCTGGCAATAGTTTCCGGAATCCTGCTGCTGACTAGTGCGACGATTTGGGTGTATATCGGCCTAGCGCGCGGGTGAACCCAATACGGCGAGGGCAGCGCCTACTTGAAGAGAAGAACGCACGCAACTAGATACAGCCCTGCGATATAGATTATCTTCACTTAACCCGGGCTCCCCTTTTATCCCGAAACTGGTGCCGTGAACGGCGCGATCACTGATCACGCGGCTATCGGGTGACTGGCCACTTCGGGGCAGGGCCCTGCACCCTTTAGGTAAGCAGCCCACAAGGCGCATCTGGCGGCTTCGGTAGCTTTTGGCAGCTCATGCAGCGGATCTAGGACGTCAAAGGCCCCTTCGTCGAGCGCTTTGGCGCATTGGTTGAAGTCAAAGTTGCTGGCTACGAGAACGATCACAAAGCTTGGATCATACTGACTCGCAATGTCGGCCAGGCGTCGCCACGATCCGTCGCGCAAAACGGGGATTGTAAAAATCACCTGAAACTGACCGGACGTTGCAGATTCACAACCTGCTGTCATACTCGTGGCGCACTTCGATACGAAACCCGCTGCCCGGAGGGCAAGGTTCAGCCGTTCCGTAATAGACTCATCGTCACAGACAATCAGAATACGAGCCTGGTCAGAGGCTTTTGATTCGAAACTGGAACGGGCGCTGATCTTGCTATTTGCTTGTTGGCGTTGCGCTCTCAGCCGCATGGCGTGCCCCCTTTCCTTTGTCCGACAAGTGACTTTGTGAACCCACAATACTGCTCAACTCCGTCTGGCCATGTGATGCCCGTCACGTGGCTTTCACAATTGTGCACAACTAGATAACCGATAGCCCGCTGCGTCAGATACTTGCTTTCGCCAAGGCTCGTGAAGTCACCTTCTCGTACACTGGCCCGCCATGAAATGTCAGTGTCCGATAATGCTGTTTCTTTGGGAAGTGAGGTAGATCTTTCGGCTACTTGCCCACCATGACTAGAGTAAACGAACCCGGCAGTGGCGGACCGAGCTGCATCCGGCCTGGCACTGGCGCAGGAGCGTTCGCCGGAAGCGGCCCGTACTCGAATGCCATGCTGATCACGTGATTCGTCTTTGTGTCGAGGACCATGTTCCTGGCGCCGACCATCGTTTTCAGCCTCTGCTCCACCTCGAAGCTGGTGGGATTGTTTTCCTTGATGAAGATCATCGTCCCCGCGCCTGCGGTGGCTATCGCTTCCATGGTGTTGGGATTGAACCCGACGGTATCCACATTCAAGTCGGTCGGGAAAGTCGTAATGATGTTGCCGCTCTCGGCGTTCACAATCAGGACCATCGGTGAAGGTATGCGCCAATACGAAAAGAGAATGTGATTTTTCGTATCCAGCGATAAGCCGCTGCCGTTCATCACGCCTTTTGAGCTGAGGTCAATGTGCCTGGTCACCTTCAAGGTCTTCGCATCCACCACGGCGATGTTGCCCATGTCTAGAATGTTCACGTAGACCGTGCCTCTGCCGTCGCTCGCGCCCTGCTCGGGCTGTCCGCCCAGGTCGACCGTGCCCACGACGGTGCCTTCCTTGGCATCGATGACCGTCGCGTACGGCGGCATATGGCTAAACACCCACACATGTTCGTTGAATGGGTCAAACATGATGCCGTCGGGGCGCCCATCGACGTCGATCATTTTAATGACCTGGAGCGTCTTCGAATCCCACATGTTGATGGGCTTCGTGGTGGAAAAGCCGTGATGGGATTTCGGGTCGACGGCAGCGCCGCCGGAATGAATGCTTGCGATCGAGCCCACCGGTTCGAGCGTATCCAGATTGAAAACCGTCAGTTGCCCCATCGCACCATTGCGAGGCATATACAAACGACGGCCTTCGACGTCGGCCGAAATATAGTCGAAGCCGCCCTCGCCTCCAACTTTGGCCGTCTTCAGTACCTTATAAGGCCCTGCGCTCGGGTCATGCTGAGCCGATCCTACCGACGCCAGCATCGCGATCGCTGCTGCAACTACAACTCCCAGGCACAATCGTCGCATAAACCTTCTCCTCTTGCGGCTTTGCTGTGAAGCCCCCGGTTGCGCCCGAATATACACCACATTCGGGGACATCGCGTGAATCGAGATATGCGCACCGAGTCCGTTGCTGGTGAGTGGCGTTGAGCCCGATTCCCAGTCTCCGACAACGCCGTGAGAACGAAGCCGCCCGGCGGCGGACGCTACGCGTGAGGCGAACGGAGCAGTTTATAGCTATAGCTAACGGCTAAAGTAAGTTGTCGGGTCATAAGGAGGTCCTCATGACCCGACTTCGCAAAATGATGCTGGAAGAACTCCAGCGCCGTAATTACTCGCAAGATACCACACGCCACTACATCCGCACCGTCGAAGATTTTGCTCGGCGATTCCACTGCCCGCCGGACCGTTTGGGTCCTCGGCACATTCGCGAATACCAGGCCGAGCTGTTTCAAAAGCGGAAGTTGTCACCGGGTACAGTGACCAACCGCCTCTCGGCTTTGCGGTTCTTCTACACCAAGACTCTCAAAAAGGCCTGGAGCGTCGCGGAGACTCCCTACCCCAAAAAGCAACGTCGCATCCCAACGATCCTCAGTCAGGAAGAAGTCGCACGACTGATCGATGCCGCCGGCACTGCTTTTCATCGAACTCTGCTGATCGCACTCTACGCGACCGGCTTGCGGTGCGCAGAGCTGACGCACCTGAAGGTCAGCGATATCGACAGCCAGCGCATGGTGATTCACGTCCGAGGCGGCAAGTGGGGCAAAGACCGGGATGTGATGCTCAGCCCCAAGCTACTCGAGGAACTGCGCAAACACTGGCACCGCTTGCGGCGAAAACCCGGTCTCCATAGGGCCCGCGTCCGCCGCAAACACGGGCGGCTTCCGCCTCGCCAAAACGCGCGTCCGATTAAGCACTAGCGTCACGCGGGTTAGAGCATGGCTCTAACTAGGTTCTGGTATTCAGGAGTCCATTGCGTGGCGGCGATGCGATCGCGCAACTCCTCGGGTGTTGTGGGCTGCGCAACGCCTGCGTGCTGCGCTTCGATGGCTACCGCAAAAGCGATCTCTCTCGCGACTCTACGGAGATCCTTCAACGAAGGAAGTAAGGTAGCCGAAGAATCACACAGCGCGGGCGAATTCTCGCCCAATGCGCGCCCACCCGCCATCATCATTCGATCAGTCACTCTCCGCGCTCTGGAGGCAATCAAACCGAGACCAACTGCCGGAAAAACATAGACGTTATTGCACTGTGCGATTGGAATCTTCCGGCCCGCAAAGTCTACCGGCGCGAATGGAGAACCTGTGGCGACAATCGCACGACCGTCGGTCCACCGCATCAAGTCTTCTGGGACAGCTTCGCACCGGTCCGTTGGATTCGACAGCGGGAAAATGATCGGCCGGTCAACCTTGCGCGCCATTTCTCGCACGATAGTTTCCGTAAAGGCACCGCCAAGGGTTGATAGGCCGATCAAAATTGTCGCGTCGACATCGTGGATGACGGTATCGAGATCAATGACGCCGGACGAAGGCCGGCGCCATGCCGCGAAGCGCGCCACTGGCTGCGCGAAAACGCGTTGCTCGGGAGCCAGGTCGTTTCGGTCCGCGTGCAGGATACCGCCCCGGTTGACAACCCAGAAGCGGCCCGTAGCCTCTTTGTCAGAAAGGCCGCTGTCCACAAGCGCCATGCGCAAGTAATCCGCCACGCCAATGGCTGCAGCACCCGCTCCGTAAAAGATAATCTGCTGATCCTTCAAGCTTCTGCCAGATGCTTTGATCGCCCCTGTGAGTGCGCCGAAAACAACCGCCGCTGTTCCCTGAATGTCGTCATTGAAGGTCAGCAATTGATCGCGGTACCGGTCGAGGAGGGGGCGGGCGTGGGGATTGGCGAAGTCCTCCCACTGTACGCAGGTTTGAGGCATCTCGTTTTTCACGGCCTGGACGAAAAGGTCTACAAATTCGTAGTAGGCATCGCCCGCGATACGCTCGTGCCGCCAACCTAGGTATTCTGGGGCTCTCAATCGGTCCTCGTTGTTCGTTCCCACGTCAAGCACGACCGGCAAGGTCCGAGCCGGGTGAATACCGCCAATCAGCGAATAGAGAGAAAGCTTGCCAATCGGTATCCCCATGCCTCCGACGCCTTGATCGCCGATTCCCAGGATTCGCTCGCCGTCCGTCACCACAATGACGTCGACATCCCGGTGAGGCCGGTTCCGCAAGAGGGTAGGAATAGAGTCGCGGAGTGGATAAGAGACGAAAAGGCCACGTGGACGGCGGTAAATCTTGCTGAATTGCTGGCAGCCCAGAGCAACCACCGGCGTGTAGATCACGGGCGTCATTTCTTCGATATGGTCGTTCAGTAGTCTGTAAAACAGGATTTCGTTCGTATCCTGGAGCGCGCGCAGGTAGATGTGACGTTCGAGATCGTCCGTTTTGCGCCGATAAGCTTCGTAAGCGCGTGACGCCTGCTCGTCCAGCGATTCAATCTGCGGTGGCAAAAGGCCATGAAGACCGAACGCCGTCCGCTCTTCATCGGTGAAAGCGGTGCCTTTGTTGAAGATAGGTGTATCAAGAAGATGCATACCGCGAAGGCCTAGATCAAGCGTGGAAACGTTCATAGCTCCTCAAGAGATGTAGTCCAGTCCGCCAAGTGCTGTGCGGAACGTCTGTAGAATAAAAGAGCCCTGTCTCCTTACCTCACGCTTTCGGCGGAGATTTTCGAATCGCCGACATGCGGGGCTGACGCTTTCCTGCGAACCGGTTGGCCGATCTATCCAAGGTGAGTGGATATAACACAATTCGCTCTGACTACGTCGGTTCCATGCCACGAAGCCCAACCAACTCTACAAGACCGATGCCGCGCCCCTGGATGGCTGTTTTGAGCACGAGCATTTCAGATATATTCGCATTGTCGCATATACTTGGAGTATGAGCGATGAACTGCGGCGGTTCAAGAGTGAGATTTTTCAGGGGCTCGCAAATCCAACCCGGGTTGCGATTGTCGAGCTGTTACGCGAGGGAGAGCTGCCTGCGGGAAAATTGATCGAGAAGCTCGGTATCGAACAAGCCAATGCCTCGCAACATCTGGCAGTTCTTCGGGCCAAGAAGATCGTTGTCAGCCGCAAAGTAGGCAATCAGGTCTTTTATTCGATCCGCGATCGCGCACTGATCGAGGTTCTCAATATCCTGCGCCGCTATTTTTACGCTCAGCTCAATAGCACTGTAACCATGCTGAAGGAAGTGGCCAGCGAGGAGTCGAAATCACGTCTCAGCACGCGTCGATGACCGACCGCAGTTACGCTAACCCGTCCCGTCTGGATAGATTGGGTTGCGCAGTTGAACGCGCTGCGAACCTACTCCCGATGCAGGGCCCAATTGGGGTTTTCGTTCATCACAACACGCTGCACGCCTTTGAACACCTGCCATTCGAAGAGGCGGTAATACAAGCGGCGCAACTATTCGGCGCCGAACCGTACATGAGCGAAGCGACCTATCGAGCTGAGTTGGCCCGCGGACGGATACAGCTCGTAGATGTCGATGCTGTCCTGGATAGTGAACCTGATTCCTTCATCTTCGCGCGCCTAAACCGGAGTTCGCTACGCAGAGCAATGATTACGCCCGGGGTAAGGGAGTTCGACGCTGCAACGATTGTTTGGCGCACCGAACAGGGCGATTTGGCCAAAGACTTTCGGCGCGCGGCGCTACGCGCACTGTTCGAGGCCTGCTTTGCCCGCACCGTGGCTCACGAGGAAGAACTGGCTCTTCCTCGGCCTGTGGACGACGTGATCCACCCGTGGTTGATCCGGCTTTGCTCTGTGTTCTTGGATCAAGGGACTGCCTACTGGCCCATGCCGAACCGCGAGAAGGGGTTTTATGAAAGCGTCCGCATGCTGTTTTTCAGGCACGGTGGAATGTTTCCCAGGTATCTGGTTGGGCTGGACGACGAATTTCAAAGACAAGAGCGCCTTTGCTTTTCAGCAACGGACGCAGTCCTGGATTATCTGGAAAGCGAATCCCTCCCAGAAGCTGAATGGCCTGAAATTCTTCAAGCCGAACTTTTGGCGCTGCCTGGCTGGGCGGGCTTGATGCACAGGCTTGAGGAAGACGCGGCACTGGCGCCGCATAAAATCCTCCCCTGTTCGCTGATGGACTTTCTAGCTGTGCGGCTGACCATGTCCCGGGTGGCATCGCGTAGGGGCGCAGCAGAGGCAATTCCAGAGGAGAGCCCTCTCAAGACGCAGGAGAGACGGCGTCTGAGCCGGACCGCACGTATCTATGACGCGGCCCGCGTGTTAAGACTTTCCGCCCATGAAGTAAACCGGCTCGCCGAGTCTGAATGGGCGGCGTTTGTGAGCGAAGTCAGAGCGTTTAATGGGCTGGAGCGCCGACGAATCCTCCACCTTGCCTATGAGCGCGCGCACGAACGCGAAATCCTCCGAGGGCTGGCCAGTCACAGGAAATACCGCGGCTTGTTTGACCAATACGGAAGACCTCCTGCGCAAGTATTCTTCTGCATCGACGAGCGAGAGGAGTCCATGCGGCGAGCCCTCGAAGAGGCGGACCCGCGGGTGGAAACTTATAGCGCCGCCGGTTATTTCGGACTCGCCGTGGATTACAAGGGGATCGACGATCCGCATGGTGCGGCGTTCTGCCCCGTAGTGGTCAAACCCGAACACGCCGTCCTGGAACAGCCGAAACCCGAAGACACCGCGCTACTTGAAAGCCGCCGCTGGCGCAGGCGCGTTCTGGGACTGCTCATGCGGAATTCGTTAGTCTCTTCAAAGACGTTGGTGCGGGGCTGGCTTTCGACTTCAGCGCTCGGCTTGCTCTCGGCGGTTCCCCTCATAGGTCACCTCCTGGCGCCTCGACGTTACGCACTTCTGCGCGATTGGCTAAACAGTGAGTTTCTCCCGGAGCCTCGGACCGAACTCACCTTGATGCGAAACACCGCACAGTCCCAAAGTGCAGTGGTGGGTCTGCTGACGGGGTTCGCTCCGGAAGAAAAAACAGAACGAGTAGCCAGCGTATTGCGACCGGCTGGACTAGTGCGCGGTTTCGCCCGCCTAGTGGTAATCCTGGGCCACGGATCGACCAGCCTCAACAATCCCCACGAGTCGGCGCACGACTGTGGGGCCTGTGGGGGGCGCCGCGGCGGTCCTAATGCGCGACTTTTTGCCGCAATGGCCAACCGGCCGGAAGTACGCGAGCGCTTGCGGGAGCAAGGCATCGACATTCCCGCGGATACGTGGTTCGTCGGCGGCTATCACGATACGTGCAGCGACGACGTGGAACTCTTCGATCTCGATTCGGTCCCCCCCACGCATCAATCGGATTTGGAGTTGATTCGCACCTCCTTGGATCAAGCGAGAGCACAAAACGCACGGGAGCGCACCCGGCGATTTGAATCGTGCGCCCCGGATGCGGATGCAGTCCAAGCGCTTCGCCACGTGGAGGAACGCAGTGAACATCTCGCCCAGCCGCGACCCGAGTATGGACATTGCACGAATTCCATTTGCATTGTCGGGCGGCGCAGCCTGACCCGGGGACTATTTCTCGACCGGCGGGCCTTTCTGGTTTCTTATGATGCCTACCAAGATCCCGGCGATCATGACCTTTCTGCCTTGCTGACGGCGGTAGTTCCTGTCTGCGCAGGGATCAGTCTGGAATACTACTTTTCGTTCGTTGACAACGACCGATATGGCTGCGGCACGAAACTTCCGCACAATGTCACAAGCTTGATGGGAGTGATGGACGGTCACGCAAGCGACCTACGCACCGGGTTGCCCTGGCAGATGGTTGAAATCCACGAGCCCGTTCGAATTCTTTTTGTAATCGAGACGACGCCCGACAGGCTGGACAAGATAATCAACGCCAGCACTTCTTTGAAACAACTCGTCAAGAATCGCTGGATTCGACTTGCGACGATAGCCCCGGACTCGGGCCGCGTTCATGTGCTGAGGGATGGCGAATTTGAAGAGTTCCATGAGGCTTTAGAACGCCTTCCGGTCGCGCTTTCGTCCCATGAATGGTACGCCGGCAAGTTCCAACATCTTCCTATGGCCTGGATTCAAACGCCTGAAACAGGGATAGGAGATCGCGTAAGATGAGTCTCTCCCAAGCCACGTTGGTGTTTGTGGTGCTCGCGCCGGGCTTCGTCTTTGGCATATTGGCGTCGCTGTGGCTGCTTGGTTGGGCTCCCAGCGAGCGCATGCTATCGCGGGTTACTGGCCTGACGTTTTCCTCATGTGTGCTCGGCGTGGCAGCGCTTGTTTGGAGAGTCGCCACAGCCCCAAACAATGCTTCAGTCGTTGCAGTCACCTTCGGCAACTGGTTTGCTGTGGGGGACTACCATTTCCCGCTGGTATTAATGGCGGATCGGCTTTCATTGCCTTTTCTGGCGCTGGCGGCCGCGTTATCAGGATTGATCGGGCAGTTCTCGGCAACCTACCTCCACCGAGAGCCCGGATTCCTGCGATTTTTCCTTTTGCTGCACCTGTTCGCGTTCGGATCCTTGCTCGCCTTCGCTGCAGGTTCATTCGACTTGCTGGCCGCGGGATGGGAAATAGTGGGGATCACTTCGGTCTTATTGATCGGGTTTTTCCAACTTCGACCGGCTCCCGTCGAAAATGGACTTCGCGTGTTCGGAGTATATCGCGCGTGCGACATTGGGTTGCTCGTGGGTATCTTCCTCATGCATCACTGGGCCGGAACAGCATCGTTTCAGGACGGCTTTCCCATGCTGACAGGAACCCGGGCGGTGATCGTCTGTCTTCTCCTGCTGCTTGCTGCCTGCGGGAAAGCCGCGCAGGTCCCATTCTCGGGATGGCTTCCGCGCGCCATGGAGGGTCCGACTCCGTCGAGTGCCATCTTCTACGGGGCGATCTCCATTCATGCCGGCGCATACCTTCTGATTCGGGCGCAACCTCTGCTCGCGCGATCCGTGCTCGCGTCCGCTTTGGTGATCTTGATTGGCGCGGCTACAGCCATCCACGGCACGATCGTCGGCCGTGCCAGCGCCGATGCAAAAACTTCGCTCGCCTATGCCACTTTAACGCAAGTCGGCCTGGTGTTTATCGAGATCGGGCTCGGGTGGAGATGGATCGCGGTAGCACATATCCTGGGAAACGCCACGGTACGCACCATGCAGTACCTGCGCGCGCCGTCCATGCTTCATGACTATCACCAGATGCATTCCGCCATTGGAGGTGAGCTTTCGCCGACTGGTAAGCAAATCGAAGAGTTGCTGCCGGAGCGGGTCAAGTTATGGCTATATCGCTGGGCTTTCGACCGCGGTCATCTCGATACGATTCTGGACCGTTGGGTTATTGATCCGCTGCTGCACGTCTCCTCATATCTTGCGAAGGTTGATCGTACCGGAGTGCCTCAGGCGACGAACCAGTCCCGCAATGTTGCGCCGATTTTGTTGCAGGGTGCGGCGAGACAGAGGAGCGACTAGTGTCCGTGCCTGCGTGGGTTCTCCGTACTCCGTGTCTAACCGTCGTTTCCATTGCCGTTCCGTGGTTCGCCGCGGTCTTGGTAACGGGCTATCGGCGACATACGCGCATGGTCGGTTGTATAGCGGCGTTCCTATCGAGCGTTGCAAGCGCAGTGCTCCTGGCGCAGGCCCCGAAGGGTGAGTCTCTGTACCAGGCGCTGATGCTGCTATTCTCGTGCCTGACTTTCGGCGCGACCTTGGTGCTTCCGCGCCGGGACTGCACGATAGGGACGATCGGTGGAATTCTTTTCCTACTCGGCTCCACGCTGCTCGCGTATTCGACCGGAAATTTGCTGGTTCTGCTCGCCGCGTGGATTTTGTCCATCATCCCCTTCTTGTGGTCTGGGTGGTTCCGTGCCCGCTCTAGTCGTCCTCTGGTTGGCCTCCTGCTCTCAAGTCTCGCCCTTGCGCTAGCCATCGGGCTAATCTCGGCCAGCAGAGGCGTCATTTCGATCAATAACCTGAAGGGCCAAAGCCCCGGCGGGGCGGTAGCGTTCGGGCTTCTCGTAATTGCAGTGATCTTTCGCAAAGGAATTTGCCCCGCGCACGCCTGGGTAGCGGACGCGGCTGAGGGTGGTCCGGCGATCCCAACCGCTCTTCTCCTGAACGGTCATTTCGGAGCTTTGCTGGTTGCCAAGTTGATTGTGCCCTTGTTTCCGCAGACGGACCGTGTGTTCCCGATTCTTTCTTATCTTGCCATTGCCACGGCGCTTTATGTTGCGATCCGAGCGCTTGGGGAGAATTCACCCCGCCGTCTGCTCGCCTTTCTTGCTCTTAGCCAGTCCGCGTGTATTTTGAGCGGGCTGGAGAGCCGGACTGCAGAAGGAATCGCCGGAGCGCTGGTGCATTGGTTCGTGGTCGCGGTTTCCACCGTGGGCCTTTTCGGAATCTTGCGGCTGTTGGAGGTTCGTTTTGGTGAGAACCTGACAGCGACCAAGCACCTCGGTTTGGCTGAGCACGCGCCGCGGCTCGCCGTGTCGTTTGCGATCTTCGGGCTGGCATTGGTTGGATTGCCGGGCACATTGGGTTTTTGTTCTCAAGACTTGTTGATCCACGGAACGCTCACCTTACATCCGCTCATCGGCTTGCTGCTGCCCATCGCCACAGCGATGAATGCCGTAAGCATCTTTCGTTTATTCACTCGCCTCTTCCTGGGTGAGCGTCGAACCGGGTTTACAGTGATGGCGGACGCATTACCGCGCGAGCGTTGGATCCTTGCTGCTGGTGTATTGTTCGTCGTCTTAGGAGGGTTGTTCCCGAATGCGATCGTGGTTCAGCGCTCGGCGCAGGTTAACATTGTCGAGCAGGCGCTCCACGCATCTCCGGGCCTGGACCAACTCGGGAAGGTTGACAGGCAATCCGGAAAATATCAATCGTTGCCAAGTCCTGTCACTGAACGTAAGCGCGATTTCAATGATCACGCTGGGAGTTGAGTATTGGGAGCAACGATCGTCGGAGCCAAGGATGATAAATGACGAGTTCAGAGGGCAGCTAACGTCCGGCAATGGCACGGGTCCGCGGGGCGTGCTTGGCCGCCACCCTGGAAATCAGCAAGAGCGGAAGCAGAATTTGAAGTATGCCATTTTCTACCTGGCGGTTGCGGTTCTTCTCTTTCTTGCCAACCAACTTGCAAAGCATTCACGAGCTAACGGGCACCGGTCCGGTGCCGTCTTGAACATCGGTGTAGATCTGTCCGTAGATCGCGGGTCAACGCCAATTCGTGCGAGCAACGATCCAACCGACAAGGCAACTTACGTCATTCGCTTCCGGCTCACGAACAGAGGAAACCAATCAGTTTTCTATCCTGTATACCCCGGCACAAATCGCCCCATAGGCCATATTTTCTACCGAGTCGCTCAGGGATCTGAATGGATCGCGCTTTCGTGGCCTGAAAAACCCATATCTCCTCCTCTGGCCCTGTCGAGTGTCGAAGGCGACGTCGCTTGGGTTGAGATGCCTCCTGGCGGCTGGGTCGATGAGGTATACGACGATCCTGGGTCGCCGGGTGGGGATCATGCCTATGAGCTTGACCTGAAAGTTGCAACCAATGACAAGGTGACCCGTTTTTTCTCGCAACCATACCGTGTAAATTCTAACTGATTTGCCGTCATGTGGACCTTAGTCGCCAAACATGAGGTCGCATAGCCCTGCTCAGACCATGGATTCTTGGTCATGAGCGGCGCTCGGTCCAATTCAAGACCGGATCTGAGTGACAAATTTCTAGGAAACCGACAGGGTGCAAGTCTTCGCTTCGGGCACTTCCCGGCCTCGCAGCAAAAGCTGAGTTCCTTGAATTCGATCATCAGCGCCAGAGTTTCAACGGTACGGAGAGCGGTACGGAATTGCTAAAAATAGGGTGGCGAAAACGTGGTCGGTCGAGCTAGGCATAGAGCGTTACCCGGTTCGGCGGACTCCCAAGCGCGGACTTCGGGAAGTGGACTTTGTCTTCGACAGAAGCGAAATTGGGGGGCTGGAGCAAAACCCAGGAACTAAATCGCGATGGGCGTAGTTGGCACGCTCCGGCAAAAAAGTGCCGCATATTTTGGCTCAGTCCTAAGCACGCTCACTCTTGCTCTCTTCCGGTTTGATAGCTTCACAGTGCGTGGATGCAGTGCTAGACTCTGGAAGGTTCCTCGAAGCTGCTGGTCGCAGCGATGATTCTGTGACCTCGTGAGGACAACAGGCATGAGCAAACGTTTTTTGGCAACAGTCGCAGTGATCCTCTTTGCCGGTGCGTTGAGTTTTCTGGCGGCGGCAAATGGCAAGACGGAAACCTGGAAAGGCTATGTAACCGACACTTGGTGCGGCTTGCATCGCGAGACCGAAGCGCCAACCGTCGCGTGCACCAACCTCTGCCTGCAAAATAAGGGCGCGAAATACGCGCTCTACGACGTGGTAAATAACAAGCTGTATGTATTGAATCCCCAGGACGAGGCCGCCAAATACGCCGCTAAAATGGTCATCGTAACCGGAACCCTCGGCGACAGCGCTCAAATGGTCACTTCGCAGGGGACCATTCCGGGCAGCACGATTATCGCCTCTTTAATCTCGGTCGCGCCGTCGAAGTCGAAATAGCCGTTCCATCTAACTCGGCATCTACACGCAACCAGCCTGGGACCGCGCCCGCGGTTTCCTTGTCTGTTGCGGATTTCAAAGGACCCTCGTCTTCCAGCATCGGTCGAAAGCTGATGACTCCCCAGATTGTGTAACAGTGAGGAGTGAGACCAGTTCCGATGGTTGCTTGCCGTCAAGAACAATTGCTACGAGAAAAGAGAATTAGACGATCGCCACGCGCCGATCGAGGCAGTACTAATGAGGCAGGCGCTAACGGTGCTTGTGAATGATCTCGTCGATCAAGCCATACTCCTTGGCCTGTTGAGCCGACATAATGAAGTCGCGCTCTACGTCCTGCTCGATCTTTTCGATCGACTGCCCGCTGTGGTGAGCCAAGAGCTGGTTGATCACCGACCGCATGCGCAGAATTTCCTTCGCGTGGATTTCAATATCGGTCGCCTGGCCCGACAGCCCCGACATGGGGGGCTGGTGGATGAGGATGCGCGAGTTGGGCAGCGAGAAGCGCTTCGTGGGAGTGCCCGCGGCCAGGAGCAAGGCGGCCATCGAGGCGGCCTCCCCAACGCAAATCGTCACCACATCGGGGCGGACATACTGCATCGTATCGTAAATCGCCATGCCGCCAGTAATTGAGCCGCCAGGAGAGTTGATATAGAGCTGGATATCGCGGTCGGGGTCTTCGCTTTCCAGAAACAGCAGCTGCGCCGTCACTAGATTGGCGACGTGGTCGTCAATGGGCGTGCCGATGAAGAGGATATGGTCTTTCAGCAGCCGCGAATAGATGTCGTACGCTCGCTCACCACGATTGGTCTCTTCGACCACCATCGGGATGAGCGTCGTGGCGTGAGGAGTTGGCTCGATCGAATGCTTCATCTGAAATTTCTAGATTTCGAAATTTTTGCGCAAATTCGTGCGTGCCGCCGCATCAAGGCCGATGGGCCTCTTACCGCTGACCCTACTTTTTAACTCCGTCAGAGAGAGGTGCGAAGGTGCGAGCCAGCATGACCGCCATCAACAGCGCCCCAATTCCCAGAACGACCACATCCGGGGTGCTGCGCAGACTGAAACTTCCGACCCGGTACACCAGCAGATAGCCGATTAGCACGTTGAATAGGCCCCAAAGAACATTGACCCACGACGGCGAAAGCCCACGACCGGGCGGAGAAGCAAAGGGCGTTGGGAACGGACGGCCGGAGACACCGTTGGTAAAATGCGGAACGGAATTGACCAGGAAAGCTCCGCCAAAAAACCAAGCAACATAGTCATACCAGGGCATAGCTCCCTCCTTGTCTGACGAACTGGGAAGACAGCACCGGAGTGACCGGCGCGATCATAACAAGGAGGATTAAATATGCCTAGACAACCAATGCCACCATGCCGCAACGCTTGGGCTACAGTCATACCGGGAGGACGACTATGCTTGAGATAAAATCGGTTCGGATGGAAGTTTCGGCAGATGCCAATATCATCGTCGGTCAGGCCCACTTCATCAAAACGGTGGAAGACCTTTACGAGGCGGTCGCTACGACCGTGCCGCAGGCCAAGTTTGGCTTGGCATTCAACGAAAGTTCAGGAGCCTGCCTGACGCGGTCAGAAGGAAACGATCCAACACTTCGGGACACGGCTATCCGCAATGCCCAAGCGTTGGCTTGCGGTCACACGTTTGTCCTGATGCTCCAGAATGCTTATCCCATAAATTTGTTAAACGCGATTCGCAACGTGCCCGAAGTCTGTTCCATATTCTGTGCAACCGCCAACCCAGTTGAAATCATCGTTGCTGAAAGCGAGCAAGGCCGAGGTGTTCTCGGCGTCATCGATGGCAGTTCGCCCAAAGGTGTAGAGGGTCAATCCGACATAGACTGGCGACACGATCTTTTGCGCAAGATCGGTTACAAGCGGTAGATCAGGAGTTCTGACCTCGGAAAGTACATACGAGCAGCACCGCTCCCTACTTTTCGCCAGACTTCACCACGGCTCAACGCCGGTTCCGGGCAGGCGTGGCGGCGCGTCAGGGTAGCCTCGATGTGTTGAAGTCAGCGGCGAGAGGTCCGCGTGTGTAGGCTTGGTGAAGACCGTCACGGCACATTAAGCTCGTATCGTGCCCGCCACTCAATCCGCTGGACGTTTCCTGACGCCTCAAGAAGCCCGCAGCGTGTACGACCGGATTGGCCGATTTCAGGACTGGCAAGCCGTTTACGAGTCACCCGCGATCCGGGAACTGCTCCAGGCCGGGGAATTCGCTTCTGCGAAATCGATATTGGAATTCGGCTGCGGCACAGGTGCCTTCGCCGCCAAGCTCATGAAGGCTGTGCCTGCGGACTGTCAGTATGTCGGCGTCGACGTGAGTCCGAAGATGATCCGGCTCGCGACCGCACGATTGAAGGGGTGGGCAGGTCGGGCAACGGTCAAACTCAGCGATGGGTCGCCATCTTTGCATGAAGCCGATAGTGCGTTCGACCATTTTGTCTCGAACTATGTATTCGACCTGCTCTCGCCTGAATACGCAGCCGCCGTTCTCGCGGAAGCTCACCGTGTCCTATCCGCGAATGGCAAACTGTGTCTGGTCAGTCTGGGATGCGGCACATCTAGTCTGTCCAAACTCGTGACCGCGCTCTGGGAGGCTGTGTGGAGGTACAAACCCGAGTGGGTGGGTGGCTGTCGTCCCAGCGATTTGAGCACGTTGCTCATGCCCAAGCAATGGTCAATTGACTATCGCCGTAAGGTGGTCTCTTTCGGCGTACCATCGGAAGTGATCGTTGCTTCTCAGCGTTCGGGATGAACGATGCTGGGCGAGTCGGAGGAGGTTGCTATTGTAGGGGTGACCTTCAAAAAGTCACGCCTCACGATCACCTAGCCTTGTGGCTTCTGTCACCGCGCCTCAGTCGCTCCTCTGGCACTCTTCGCACATGGAAACCATGTTGGAGCGAACTTACAAAACATAGGAACGGCCACGTCGGCTCATTAATTCTCATGAAGCCTGAACTTATCACCAACACCTGTGAATCCAATATCGAGGCGTTCTTCGTCGGTCAATCGTACGTGCGCTATCGAAGCGAAGCCGCGCTCCTCAAGCTGGCGTATTGCGTCCGCAAGGACCTTTTGCGCAATGGGTAACCGCCTGGTCAGCAATTCGATCAGCGACTCGCGTGGATATATCCTGTATGAATCCAACAGCACGCTTGGCAAATCGTAACGGACGAACATCACAGCGAACTTTTCTCCCGACCGTAAAATCTCAACTGCGCCCTCTCGTTCCATTGCCATCATCCTTGAAGGGGTGAAGATCGTGCACCGCCATTCCTATTGTTTACGTTGACACACCAAACGAGGACGATTCCAATTCAAATAACGCATAAGGACGATGGAAAAAACGAAGCCCAGCCAAACCCCAAACGGCAGCGTTAGTGCACGGTGGCAACGCAGCGGGTGATTGTGATGCCAGCACGGGGTGTTTCCGGAACCTGGCTTTTGGCGAGATTCCCAGTTAATGGGATGGTCCGCCGAGAAACCCTGCGAGTTGAAGTTGTCGTCCACGCGACTTGTGGAGCAACCACATCGGATGAGGGCAATGCGCGCGACCGTTGCCGGAGATTGCCGCCGACGCGACCCCTACACGGGCATTATAACGGCTGGGCAGTTGGCCGGATTCTCGCGCAGATGTACACGGGGCCGTGTCTCAGGGCGTCGATGTTAATCAATGCTTCGGCCTGCCGAAATATCGACACAACAGCATTACGCATCTACGCATCTAATAAATATGACAACTAATTACATGACAACGGGAAACAAGTGCAAAGTGAAAGACGACCTTGTGAATCAACTCGTCGCCTTGAACAGCAAGTTGAATACTCTGAGTCCTGCTCTATTACGCAGTGACCAGGCGCGAGCGGAGGTACAAGAACAACGAGAGAGGCTTTACGTTGAAATCAAGCGCCATAGGGCGAAAGGACATGACGGCAAACCTTGTCCCGCCATCCAGCGCGAACGGACCCCGTATCCTGCTCGCTTTTGAGTGATGGGGTCGTCCTGGTTCTCGCAAAGTAGCTTTTGCCGCTGACAATTATCTTCTGCTCGCCACAATTCACAACGAAAAGATAACGGGCCGCAGCAATTTCAGTCGTCCAAGCGGCTTGTGAGCAACCACATCGAATAAGCGCAAGCCCGGCGACCGTTGCCGGAGCGAGGGCCGCCGCCGCGAAATCTTCCAAAGCAGACGGCAAACGGAGTATCGTGGCCATCAACAGACAGGAGGCTGATGCTCAAAGTCAGACAGTTCCTCTACTACTTCAACGACCAGAGAAAACCCTACATCGAAATGGAGTTGTTTGAGGGAACTCCCATCCCCCAAAAGGGTGATGTAATCGAACACGCCGGGAAATCCTGGAAGGTACACACCGTGATGACGGAAGTAGATGTGACCACCCCGCAGCGCATGCCAATCTGTCGAGTATTCCTGGCTGACGGCTGAGATATAGCGACCTAATACACTTGTTCAGTCAGGTTTCTGAAATGGGGATTACAATCAATTCTTGAACCTGCGGAGACGTATTCATGCCAAAGCTGACGAAGGAAGTTTCTGTCACCCTTTGCGTTGTGATCCTCTGCGCCGCACGACCATCGTATTCCCGCTGCCAATCGACCTTCTCAATGCGTGGGTGAGAGGTCAACGTGAAATCCCAGGGGCGCGCCGGATGATAGAATGACTAAAGAGAAGGGGGAATTTTTATGGCTCCTATCAATAGCAAGGACCTAAGCGTATTCAAGGACATGTGCGGATTGCATTCCAATTTCACTAACCTACAACTAGCGCGCATAAGTGAAATAGCCCGTGAAATGAAAATGATTTTAGAAGATTCCAAGAAGCGCGAACAAGAAGCTATCGCTAAGGCAGCGCGTTAGAAATCTCGGGAGGGTGTCCCAGCCGTAGTTGAAGGTTAGCAGCGGCGGATGCATCTTACGCTATTTTCTCCTTCGAAGATTGAGTTGTTGACTTGTCCTCTCGTCCGAGAATGGCGGCCAGTGCCCAGAGGTTCGTATGGCCGTCGATCCGTCGGAAATGCTTTTCGGTAAGCAGCCACGCCGAAGCCACCCAGCGCTGCACCATGCCGGCATCCCGCCATCGCGTGACGTTATCTGTACGGCGCTCCACTCCGCTCTGCGGACTTTCAATGACATTGGTGGTGGCCAAACATTTGTGCAAGGATTCTGGAATCTGCAAGCGCTGCAAGGTGAACATCTCCTGCATTCCCTCGCGCAGGCTGCGCGCAGCCGATTCATATTCCCGCTCCAGGAAGCGCGCCAACTGTTCCAGCCGTTTCTCTCCTTCCTCGACGGTCTTCACCTTCCAAGCCGCCCGCATGAGATTGCGCGTTTGGCCGTGCTGCTCTTTGGGCAGTTCCGCGAGGACGTTACGGATTTTGTGATTGCGGCAGCGCTGCACCGGCTGTTCGCCTCCAAACACCTCCTCGATCCCCGCCCGCAACGCTTTGGCCCCGTCGATGACGAACAGGTACTTGCGGTCGGTCGGCAGTCCTTGATCCCGCAGGTGGGTCAGCAGGCGCTTCACCGAGGCGGCGTTCTCGGTCGCTCCCGGCTCGATCCCCAGGATGTGTTTCTTCCCCTCACGATCGACGCCCACGGCGCTGATGATGTGATGTTCGGCGAAACGTTGGCCGTCGATGTAGATCACCAATATTTCCACGTTTTCCCAGCGCCGTTCCTGCAGTTCTTTAAGCTGTTCGACGCTGGCCTCAATCGCCTTGCGGCTGATGGCGCTGCGCGAGACTCCGACCGTCGCCGCCATTTGCGGCAAGACTTCCTGATATTCCCGCGTGGAGATGCCGCGTAACAGCGCGCCCAGCAAATGCTGCCCGAGACCTCGGTCTTGGCGTAGCCGTTCATAGGCGGGGATTTTCACTTCGCCTTCGGTTTTGTGTCGCAGACGGGGCCGCTGCACTTTCAATTTTCGGTCCGCCAGTTGGACGCAACCGAACTGCGATCCGTGGTACCGGAGATCACCACGAGTCTTGCCCGGCGTGCGCGGACCGGCCACTTGCTGGGCGCTCAGGATTAAGATCTGTTCCAGCGTTTGGTGTCCGATCTCGTGGATCACGGTCTCCACCACCTGGCTGGCATTCTCGATCAGGTTCAGGATGGGAAGCAGGATCTGCCCATTGGCCTGGCAGAACTGCTCGATGACAGCGGCTGACTCACGCGCAGCTCGGGTCACCATGTGGTAAGGTTTCTTCACGGCGGTAGGCTCCTTTCGGATTCGTGATTGGCAACCGGATTCTATATCGGCGCCAACCGCCGCCTACCAACCTTCAACTGAAGTTAGGACACCCTCAATCTCGGTCTCGTGTTCGGAATCTGACCGGAGTGTGGATCTTGGATGCACCGTGCCCAAAAGGTTCACCAACAGAGCCTCGGCGGTATAAGTATGCCCGTTCAAGCGGGCGCACAAAGTCCTAGATTTTAGGGGACAGCCAATCGGGAGATTGGCGTTCCGGGGCGAGGGCGGTACGGAGGCAATTCGAAGGACGGGAATCCACCCTTGCGCCGCAAGGATAGCCACCCACCTTCACCCATTCCGGCGTCGATTATTTATGGTTTGTTTGGTTCGTCCTTCTTCTGGGGTTTGCGACTCGCAGTGCTCCGGATGTGGTATCCCGGCCCCCAGTTGACTCCACGGTGTGTGGAAGAGCTTGTTCCCGTGTCCCCGATTCCCAGTCTCCGAGAACACAGGAATGTTTGACGGAAACTGGGATTTCAGAGATGGCACACAGATATGGCTTAAGCCAATTCCGACGCGAGAACGAGTGCCAGGTTGGAACTGCCAGTCCCGCTGCCGAGTAGATTCCTGGTCCTCTGTTCGATGGTGAATGGGATGCGAGCTATTCGGCCGTCGTCTTTTGGCCCGCGTGCTTTTCTTTGAGGATCGCCCGATCATTGCGGCAAGCGAGAGTGTATTTCTCGGCGCATCGATGGCACACCAGAAATGTCGCAAGCCATGGGACTTTTCAGTGGCAGTCTTTACTAGTGTCCTGTAACAGAAATAACTGAAACAAGTGGCGAGCCTGTACGTCTTCCTCTATAAGGAGGGAGCATGCGTACAGGACGCCCCAAGGCCCCGCTGATCTTGAGTATGGAGGAACGACGCGCATTGGAGTCCCTGGCCCATCGGGCCCGCTCGGTCCCGGCGCTGGCCCGCCGCGCACGTATCGTGTTGGCTTGTGCCACCGGACAGGACAACAAAACCGTGGCTCGCCGGCTGCGCGCCACGCCCGCCACGATCGGCAAATGGCGAACGCGGTTTGTGCGGGAGCGCCTCGCGGGGCTGTATGACGAGCCGCGGCCTGGGGTGCCTCGCCGCATCACCGACGACGAGATCGAGCAAGTGGTCGTCCGCACGCTGGAAAGCACGCCGCGCGGCGCGACGCATTGGAGCACCCGAGGGATGGCCAAAGCGACCGGTCTCAGCCACGCAACCATCAGCCGCATCTGGCATGCGTTCGGGTTACAGCCGCATCGCAGTGAGTCCTTCAAGTTGTCCCCCGACCCGCTGCTCGTGCCGAAAGTGCGCGATATCGTTGGGTTGTACGTCCACCCGCCGGAGCACGCCGTGGTGCTGTGCGTGGACGAGAAGTCGCAGATTCAGGCGCTGGATCGCACTGCGCCGCTGCTACCGATGCGGCCCGGCCAAGCCGAGCGGCGCACGCACGACTACAAACGCCATGGCACCACCTCGCTGTTTGCCGCGCTCGACGCCCAAAGCGGCAAAGTGATCGGCCAGACGCATCGCCGCCATCGTTCGATCGAGTTCCGCAAGTTCCTGGATGGCATCGACGCCAGCGTGCCAGCCGATCGAGATGTCCATATCATCATGGACAATTATGGAACGCACAAAACACCGCTCATCCGGGCGTGGTTCGCCAAGCGTTCCCGGTTTCACGTGCACTTCACACCCACCTATGGCTCATGGCTAAACCTGGTAGAACGATGGTTCGCGGAACTAACGACCAAACAGATCCGGCGTGGAGCGCATCGCACTGTCAGCGAGTTGGAGCGTGCCATCGGTGAATTCCTCGACGCGCACAATGTCGATCCCAAGCCCTTTATCTGGACCAAAGGTGCGGATCAGATTCTGGCGAGCATCGCGCGCTTTGCCCAACGGACGGCGGACACCCAGAATGCGCAACTTATGTCACGAACCACCGTTACAGGACACTAGGTGGGCTCGCTCGAAACGAAAAAGGCGTCCTTTTCGGTATTCGAACGTGGCCGCGCAGCGGTTGCGTCCTAACTAACGAAGCGTAAAAACCTAAGCCTTGGCTGTGCAGTGACCGCTATCATAGATGTCTTGTGATTTTGAAGTTCCCGGCGGACTCGGGTTGCAGTTCAGATCCGCCAGGAGTCGCCTTCGCCTTCATCACCCTTGGCTCCGACGATCGTTGCTCCCAATGTTCAACTCCGAGCGTGACCATTGACATCGCTCTTACGTTCGGTGCGACTGCGTGGCAGCGATTGATAGTTTCTGGACTGCCTGTCAATCTTCCCGAGTTCGTCCAGACCCGGAGATGCGTGGAGCGCCTGCTCGACAAGAGATTAGGGGATTGAGCGGCCACCGCGATCTCCATGTGGCCGGAAGCCGGGGATAAATTGGAGAGGTTGGCAAGCGTCAGCGAAGAAGTTCCACTCCCGCCTGCCCAGCGGCGGCACGAAGTCGCTCATCAAGCGAGGCGAGCGGCAGCCTCTCGTACCGCGCCAAGTCCAAGTAAACCGCATCATATGCGGATAATTGGAACACGCGTGCCGTTACCAAGGCTTGACGAATTGAAACGAAGATACTGCTTGTGTCCACTCCTTGGGCCACGATTCGTTCAATGTCTAGCAGCGCTTGATCGATATCTGCGCTGCTCAAAATAGTGCGCCGCTCTGCGACAGCCAGACCGTTGCTCATCTCAAGGTGCCACAGTGCGGGGACGACCGCTCGTCCCCCTTTGATGAGGAGTTGCTTCACGCGGTTGGCATAGGGCGAGACAGAATCATCGAGAAACCAGCGAAGGGCTACGGAAGCATCGAGGACAAAACGCTTCAAATGCGACCCTCCTCGACAAGGTCTTTGACGTTGACGCCGCGGGGAAGCTTGGCACGTTTACGAATACTTTCGATGTCCGCGAAAACATCTTTCAAGCTGGTTTCGGGAGGGGCCGACGTAAGGACGGCTGCCAGTTTCCCACGCCGGGTGATGCCAATCTGTTCGCCTTCCCGGGCACGCTCGACGAGTTCCGAGAGTTTCTGCTTGGCCTCAAACAGCCCCACTGTGTGCATGAAAGGTCTCCATATTCGCCTAGATTGAAAGTCTAGATTGATCGTTGAGAGATGTCAAGGGATGCGATAGAGACGACTTAGATTCGCGACCGGGAACGTTGATAGCGCCGTAATGCGCGGAAGCGCGCAAAACAATTCCTTTCAGCCACAGGGAGCCTCGGGTGTATACATATCGCAACCGGGGGAGGGGGTTTGCGATGCGTCGCTTTGCTATCGTCCTTAGTGTCGCCCTGATAGGTGCGCTAGCTTTCGCTGTGGTCCATAGCTCGGCTCAACAGCTTTCGACCGGGCCGTATAGGGTGCTCAAGACCGCCCGAGTTGTTGGTGAAGGCAATTGGGACTACATCTACGCAGATTCCGCGGGGCGCCGGCTGTACATTCCGCGCCGCGCACCAGCGCCACCTGCGGGAGGGGCCGCCGCACCGTCCGCGGCTGAGGTCAAGACGCGCCTCTCCATCTACAATCTAGACACGCTTGAGCTGGTCAGTGAAATCGAGGGCGTCGGCGGGCAGGGCACGGTTGTGGATCCGAGATCAGGCCACGGCTTCACCAGCAGCACGCCGATTTCGATGTTCGACACCAAAACCATGAAGTTGATCAAGACCATCGACGCGGGCGATGCCCGGCCAGACGGCATCACCTTCGACGCGTTCAACGAAAGAGTCTACATCTTTAGCCATCCCACTAAGGATGCGACAGTCATTGATGCAAAGGATGGCACCGTGCTCGGCAGGATTGACCTGGGCGGGGTGCCGGAAGAGGGTATCGCGGACGGCCGAGGTAAGCTCTACGATGTCATGCAGGACGCGCAGGGCAGCGTGGCCGTCGTAGACGTGAAAACCATGAAGACAACCGCGCATTATCCGTTAGGAGATAAAGGACGATGCAACGGGCTCGCGCTCGATGCGAAAAACCACATCCTCTTCGCCGCCTGCGGTAATTCCGGTAACCCTCCAGCTGATCCGCCTCAACCAATGATGGTGATCTTGAATGCGGATACAGGAAAAATTCTTGCCAACCTGCCGCTGCCCGGCGGGTCTGACGGCGCAATTTTCAACGCGGCTACAATGGAAGCCTACAGTACGCAGGGCAGTGGCACTCTAACGATCGTCAAGGAGAACGGCCCCACAAGTTTTGAGGTGGTGCAGAAACTTCCGACAATGAATGGCGCCCGAACAATCGCGTTCGACAGTAAGACAAACCACATCTTTACAATGAGCGATGAGCGCGGAGCAGCTTCCGCGCCACAACCTGGCGGACGCGGGGGTCGAGGTCCGGCAATACCAGGTTCATTCACAATTCTGATGATCGGCAAGGGAACGAGCTAAACCGCGTTTTCGGTTGGATAACGATGCGCCCTCGCATCCAACCAATGTTCCATTGCGAGCAATCCGTTCTTTTCGCTCCGGCGTCGAGCGGGCAGTTTTCTTGATTCTGTGTTCAGCCGTTCTGGCATCTGCTCAGAGTGAACCGTTGACTTCTTCTGCTGGAACGTTACCCGCAGCTTCCCATTGAAGCTCTCACAGTAGCCGTTCTCCCAGGGACTTCCTGGCTCGATATAAAGCACTCCGGTGCCCACTTTCGCCAGCCACGTCCGCAGCTCCTGGGCGATGAATTCCGGGCCGTTGTCCGAGCGAATGTGCTCCGGGATTCCGCGCCACAGCATCCTCAGGGGTCACCCAAAACCGGCCAATGAAGGTCAACTGAAAACCGGCCAACGATAAAAGCCCAGGACATTGACTCCGACAGGAGCCTTCATACGCTCCGTCGGCATGAGCAATGTCTTGAGCGAAGAAAAGAAACAACAAGTCATCGCACTGGGGAAGCTCGGATGGCCCTTGCGGCGCATCGAGCAAGCCACCGGTGTCCGTCGAGAAACCGCCGGTGCTTACCTGAAAGCAGCTGGGATCGCGGTGCGTCCGCCGGGCGCGTGGGGACGGCGGTCGCCAGCAAAACCGGCCAACGAGGTGACCACCGACCCTGGCGCGCCTTCTGGGAGCCAAAGACCTCCTGTCGACCATCCCGATCGCTCCGCCAGTGCCTGTGAACCATATCGCGAGCTGATCGAGCAGGGACTGGTTCGTGGCCGGAATGCCATGGCCATCTGGCAGGACCTCGTTTCCGATCACGGATTTGCGGGCAGCTATCAGACCGTGAAGCGTTTTGCTCGCAAGCTTCGAGGACCGCAGCGGCCAGAAGCGGCGGGCATCATCCTCACCGTAGCAGGAGAAGAAGCGCAGGTCGATTACGGCAGTGGCCCGATGGTACGCCACCCGCAGAGTGGCCAATATCGCCGGACGCGACTGTTCGTTCTCACCCTCGGCTACAGCCGCAAATCCGTACGCTTGTTGGCCTGGCGTTCGAGTGCACGCATCTGGGCGGAACTCCATGAGCAAGCGTTTCGCCGACTCGGTGGTTGCCCCAGGGTGGTGGTCCTCGACAATTTGAAAGAAGGAGTGCTGGTTCCCGATCTCTACGATCCCACCGTCAATCCCCTGTTTCGAGATGTGCTGGCTCACTACGGCGTGGTGGCGATGCCTTGCCGGATTAAAGATCCCGATCGCAAGGGGAAAGTCGAATCGGGGATCGGACACACGAAGAAAACCCCGCTCAAAGGGATGCGCTTCGAGAGCCTGGAAGAAGCGCAGACGTATCTGGATCGCTGGGAACAGCGCTGGGCCGACACGCGCATCCATGGCACGACCAAACGCCAGGTCGCGGCCATGTTCGCTGAAGAAAAACCGCACTTACTTCCTCTGCCTCTCGAACCCTTCCGCTACTACCAATAAGGAGAGCGCGTGGTGCATCTGGATGGTTGCGTCGAAGTCGAGGCCTCCTATTACAGCTTGCCTCCGGGGTGGATCGGACGGCCCGTGAAGGTGCAGTGGGACGCGCTACACGTGCGTATCCTCCATCCCCACACCAACCAACTTCTCCGCGAGCACCTGCGCCAGAAACGCGTTGGGTACCGCATTCAGGAAGAAGACCACCCCAAGAAAATGCCGCTGAGCACGGTGCAACTGTTGCGGCGCGCTGAACACGCGGGAACTCAGATCGGCAAGCTCGGCCAGTTGATCTATCACCGGCAAGGCGTGACCGGCCTCCGCCGCATCCTGGGAGTGCTTTCTCTGATCAAGAAATACGGGGCGGCGGCGGTCGAAGATGCCTGCACCATGGCGCTCGACATCGGCGTGCACGAATACCGCTTCGTGCGCCGTTACCTGGAGCGCCGCCCGCACCCGCAAATGTTCCTACGCCAGATCGATCCCCTGATTCGCCAACTCACCGAGTATCGGGATTTCATCGACTTCAAAACGAAGGAGCAGCCAGAATGAATCTGATCGAGTTAAATCGTGCCTTGCGACAACTGCGCCTCGGCGGCATCGCTGCGGTGCTGGAAACGCGTCTGCAGCAAGCCCAAGTGGAACCGATGGCACCCATCGATTTCCTCTCTTGTCTGGTATCCGATGAACTGACTCGTCGCGGCGAGCGGTTGCTGGAACGCCGACGGAAACAAGCGCAATTTCGTGATCCGCAGAAGACGCTCAACAACGTCGATTTCCACTTCAACCAGAAGATGAATCGCAGCCTGGTCTTCGATCTGGCCACGGCCACCTTCGTCACTCGCCATGAGGACGCACTCTTTTTAGGTCCACCGGGCACCGGCAAAAGCCACCTCGCCCAGGCTATCGGACAGGCGGTCATCGGTCAGGGCTATCGAGTGATCTACCGCGAGGCCCACATCCTGCTGGAGGAAATCGCCGAAGCGGCCCTGGACGGAAAACGCAAAGAGCACATGGAACTGCTGGCCACGGTGCCCTTGCTGATCATCGATGACTTGGGCATGCGTACGTTAGGGCCCGCAGCGGGAGAAGAGCTGCTGGAAATCATCATGCGCCGTTATGAACGCACCAGCACGCTGTTAACTTCCAACCGCCCTGTGGAAGACTGGGGCAAACTGCTTGGCGACAGCGCCGCGGTCACCGCTATGCTCGACCGCCTTCTCCACCACGGCCATATCCTCAAATGTGGGCCGCGGAGCTGGAGGACCAAAACAGGCTTGCCCGATCAGGAGAAAACGGGATAAAAGAACCAAGTCCTGGGCCATCCCGTTGGCCGGTTTTGCGCTGACCACCGTTGGCCGGTTTTGAAGTGACCACCGAGGCACAGCATCACCTCTGCGACCGTTTCGATCACTTCCAGACCCCCGAGCCGCCGGGCCACGCAGATCGCTAGGCACTCCCGCGTGTATTCGTCTAGCAACACAAATCTCAAAATGCTATGTAGCTGAATCGTCTAGCCTTTCTCTGCGTCGTTCTTCATGGTTTAGCACCGCATTCGGCAGTAAACGTTTCCAAGTTGTTCCCAACTTCAGCACCATTCCCAATAACTTTGGAGGTATTAAATGAGGCTCACTGAAGCCCAGAGCCGCGCGTTGTTATATAAGCACGGCGTGTACATCACTGAAGCCTGCGACAAATGTGGAAAGATTCTCGGTCATGTCCGATTCACACGCTACGGCGAAGCGGGTGAATGGTGCTCCCGGCTGTACTATGACGGGGCGCCAGTTGCCGAACGTCGTATCGCGGAACGTCGGCAAAACGCGATGCCGCAGCAGGCTTTTCGCCAACGTCTCAGAGTAACGGAAAACCCTCCTGTAAGTAACTCATTCCGCGTGAGGTGACCATCGGCATCTCCACCGCAGCCAGCCGCTTTCGGTCGCCAAGATAAATTCCTTCCCTCGATCTTCGATTAGATCAAAGAGCCTCGGTATTTCAAGGGCATTAAGGAGAGATCTACATGTCAGGTGTGCAAGATTTTGTGCCATGTCCCCAGTGCGGCTACGCGGAGGCCGATCTTTTGTTTAACTGCCGTAGCCGCGCCGAGCAAACTTTGTGCACGCGCTGCGGTTTTAAGGAAACCTGGGAGCTGAAACACGACAAAGATGGAAACCACCCCAATTGGGCGCACGAGATCAGTCAGGGGAGCGGTGTCCTCCTATCGACCTATCGGGGCGCGTGCCATCGCCTGCCACACCCTGAAAAACGAAATCTATTTGACGGATGGGGAGCGGGTTTGAGCGCGTCAGGAATTCTTTCATAATGAAATATTCGTGGAGGGATACAAACCAGCAAAGGAAGTAGCAACGGAAGCCGTTCGGAGCAAACCGAAACGGCTTCCTAACTCAACACAGAGGCTCAGACTCCATGTCAAGCTCAGTCCATTATAGCGGTCAATCCTGGTTGTTATCCTACCGTCGCGCGACTGCTTAGTCGTTTCCGTGCTCCGGAGGTGGCCAATGTGCAACGGCTGGGCCAATTATGAAATTGGGGTTATAAACCTTGGAAAATCAATTTCGCCAGCCCGGTTGTTTGCCCCGAACTATCAAGCGGACTCTAAAAGATGAAAGCTAGTAGCTGCTGCTTTAGAACGCTTCCTGCCCTGGTTCGTTCAGTCGCCGATTTCGGATCATGAGCTTCGGCGTTTTCCTTTGATGCCGACAGCAGCATTCCGGATGCGAGCGCCCCGGGGGTTCGCGCGCGTCGGATTCGTTGATTTCTTTTCCTTCTCCTTTGTGGTTCTCCTCGATATAAGGTCTGGAGTCCGCATTCTATGGCCCCACACTGGGGCATACTCGCGGACCCAGGCGTACACCACACGCAGAGGTTCCACATTCAGATCACAAAGAATGCGGGCGCCGCCGCCGTTGTGAGTTGTCACCAACCCAACGGTGCGGAGCACACGAAGATGCCTTGAAATTCCTGGACGGCTTGTACGAAAATTGGCAGCGATCTCCCCGACAGTGTGCCGACGTTCGAGCAACATCCTTAAGATCTCTCTGCGGGTCGGATCGGCAATCGCCCGGAAGATTGCGTTGCTTTTCTTGAGTTTATCCCTCGCCATGGATGCTAACACTCTGTAGCCGCCCAGTTACGCATGTCAAGCAAAAGTGGACGTCATTATTCCAAATGAGCAGACTTCAGCACAGCCTTAGCAAACGCCCATCCCAGCGGCACGAAAGCATCGCTAGCAGTTACGTCGCAGCGACGATATATACTGCGATGGTAAAGCCCATTCTCATGGCCGCGAGAATAGCAAGAGTCGAGCCGAGCACCTTCGTGACCCAGTTGACACCCCCATCCCAGGCTACGAATCTCGGGTAAAGTTTGTGGAAATCTCTCACCGCCCTTTTGACAGGGCATTCCGAGTAGGATTCCAACTGGCGGCAGACCAGCCAATACGATGGCGGCACGAATGGGAGTTGCATGTTGGGCTAACGCACGAAATGGGTGAAGCCAAGCCACATCATGATGGCCATCGTGGCAGTTGCCAAAGGAATTACACCTAACGCCCTTGTTCGCGAGAGCTTAGCTGAGATCGCGGCTCCTATCCCCCTTGCGACCAAGAGCCCAGCCAACACAGGATCGCCTATATATACGTCACTTGTCTGGCAGATTTGCTCAATTGAATGAATAACGTTCAGGCTGCATGCGGCGACGATTTTTCGTTCCGCACATTATTGATATAGCGGAACTTGGCATAGCCTTGACACATAACGCTACCGATAGACCAGGCGATTCGCTCTGTCTAGATGAGTAGCCAAGAAGTACCATTGCCCCCACCGCGTAGTCCCTACAGGCTATGACGATAGTTTGCAGTTTGCGCATTGAGACGGAGGAAATCCAGCCTATATGCGAAAAACAGAGCGAACTTGGACATTAACTCTTTTGTTTCTCACAGTTTTCGCGGGAAGCTTAGACTTGTACGCCCAGGGCCGTGATCTGCGTGAGCACGACCGTGGCCTGTATGCAGAATTGAAGGTAACGTCTTTCCCTTCCGGGGCGCATGTTTCAATCGATGGGGCCGAGATGAGGGAAACTACGCCTCTGCGCACCGATCTACGAATCGGGAAGCATCAGGTCCTTGTTTTCGTGGCAGACACGGGATGGAGTTCCGAGACTCGTACGGTCGAGATTGCTTCAGGGACGAACGAGCTTGATGTGACATTGCTTCCTATACTTACTACGGGGCCACAAGGCCCAGCAGGACTGCCTGGGGCACCGGGACCCGTCGGTCCGAAGGGCCAGCAAGGTCTCACCGGACTCACCGGTCCCCAGGGCCCTGCGGGACCCGCAGGGCTGACTGGAGCTCCCGGTGCGCAGGGCCCCGCAGGGCCCATCGGCCAGCAGGGACCAACCGGAGCTACGGGTGCGCAAGGGCCCTCGGGGCCTGCCGGACCGCAAGGGCCAGCTGGAGCGAGCCCGAACGACACTTACGTCTTAGGGATGCGAGATCCGAACAATCCTAACTTCGCCGCCAATCCGACAGCATATTTCGGCACGGATGCGCAGCCCGTAATGACAGGCCAGATGGACGATGAATTCAACGGAAATTCGCTCGATACGTCCCGTTGGAGATGGTTCAATGCGGGTGGTGCTAGCGCCACACTCGGCAATAGCCTGCTAACTCTGCAAGACCCTCCCAGCCCCGGGAACGATGTGCGAGCGATTTACCAAAATGTCCCATCGTCACCGTGGGCAGTGGTTACAAAAGTTGTCGCTATGGACATGGTTTCCTATGCCAACTGGGCGCAGGTGGGAATCGTTCTTATTGATGGCAGCGGCAAAGCAATCACTTGTGATCTGTCGGTCAGATCGACGAATCCGACATTTGGCTTTGAATTCAGCAACTGGAGTAGCGGATCCGCTTGGAACAGTTTCGCCTCCTCAGCCGGTATAGTCGGCACAATGCCTAGCGTTACCTTCCCACTTTGGTTCAAGGTGCAGGACGATGGCACAAACATTACGTGCTCGTTCTCCAGAACCGGAGCCCTCTATTTCCCGGTGGGTAGCGTGAGCCGAACGGCATTCCTGAGTTCCGGCCCAACTGGGGTCGGACTCTTGATCGGCTCAAACGGCTCCAATAGCGTCGTGAATGGAACTTACGAATACTTCAGGCAAACACAATAGGCAGCTCTGTCGCGTAGCCGTACCGGCTATCGGCAGAGTGATGTAAAGTCGGGTCGTGGGCTGTTTGTGGCAAGAACCTTTGGAATTCACAACAGCCCACGATCTAAATTCGTAGAGCGAGCCAGTTTGCAATCCGCTATTCCTGAGCACAGTCTCTAATCTTGTCTCTATAATTTGGGGAAAACCGTTCACTTTTTGGCGATGCAAACCGATACTGCCATAGTCCAATTAATCCCAATGTGGTGATTACAAAATAACTTGCCGCCTGCGCGACCAAAATGTAGGCGATCGCATCCGTTCGTACGAAATGGAAGGGCGTCAACACGGTGACCGCGGCAAATTGAACAATCCCAATCGCTCCCGGGGTGGAAGGCAAGGCGTTGCCGAGAGCAAGCCCAGTGGACAGTAGCAGGGCGACGGCCAACAACAGACGCATTCCGAGGGCGTGGGCCAGGACGACACCAGCCGCAGCATCCAGCAGCCACACAATACTCGTCAGGGCGCAGACTTGCAGTAGTCGCGAGGGGCTGCGAAGAGCCGCGAGTGCGAACGTCACGTTTTTAGCGATGTTGTGCAATTTGTGTCTGGTCTTTTCGCTCGCGGGAAAATGGGCGATGAATCCGGACCGGGCGCGGTCGATTCCGGACAATGTCAGTAGAAACGCAGTCCCGATAGCCGTGCACAACATAACTGCGAGCATCAGATGCAACAGCCATGCCGGCTGATAGGGGAGAGTGAGCGCACCGAGCCATGCCATGAAAACGAGAATGATCAGTTCGATTACACGCTCAGCCATCGCAGTGGTGAACACATAGATCCGGGGAAGTCGTGTTTGCGAGCTGATCATCTCTGTCCGTACCAATTCGCCCGCTCGTGCGGGGAGATAGCAGTTCGCAAGATAGCCAACCGAGCTAGCCCATAGGACCGTCGCAGCGGCAATGTTCTCTTGCGCCGTTAGGAGCAACCTCCAGCGCATGGCGCGCACGATATAGGAGAATGCAGCGCAGCCGCACGCGAGCGCTAAAAATTCCCACCGGCAGTGCGCGATGATTGCTTCTGCCCGGCGCCACTCGACGCCGCGCAGAGCCACATAGAGAAGGATGCCGGCCAGCGCAAAAGCCAGCGGCCATTTCACAAATGACGTTGTAGACTTTGGAGACCGAATCGGCGGGGCAGGCGAAACTTGCGTGGCCGATTGCATGGCTTATCGGGCGGAGATGGTGGTTTCGTCCCGCACGTCGTGCTGCAGCGGAAGGTCGGGGCCATGTTCGAAATTAATTCGTTCCTGCTCGATCACGAGTGGCCGCTTCTGAACAATACTGTGAATTGTTCCGATGTATTCGCCAAGGATGCCGATAAACATCATTTGCAGGGACATAAAGAAAAAGCCGCCGATCACGAGCGGAGCCATTCCGGCGGAAAATCTATTCCAATAGACCAGCTTGTAAATGAAATATCCAAACGACACCATGACGCATAGCAGAGAACATGCGAAGCCTGAAAAGGTCACGAGGCGCAAGGGCACTTTCGAAAGGCTCGTGATGCCAAGCATCGCGAGATCGTATAGCGAATATAAATTATTTTTCGTGATGCCGCGCTTCCTTACCGGCTGATGGTAAGGAATTTCAAAGTGCGGCATACCGATCTCCGCGATCATTCCGCGGAAATAAGGGTAGGGATCGTCAAACTGCTTGATGATGTCCACCACGCGGCGGTCAAAAAGGCCGAATCCGGTGAAGTTCTCATATGTCTCCACGCGAGATAATCGATTCACCATCTCGTAATACCGCTTGCGCACCCAAAACATAAGTCCATTTTCATCGCTCGCCGCTTTCACAGCGATGACAACTGGATAACCCTCCTCCCATTTTCTAATGAGGTCCACGATCATCTCGGGAGGATCCTGTAAATCAGCAACGATTGTGACTACCCCCTCGCCGCAAGCCTGGTAGAGAGCGTGCATGGGCGAGCGCACGTGTCCGAAGTTGCGCGTATTGCGGATGACCTTTACGTTCTTATCCAGAGCTGCAATCGCTTTTAGTTCGCGCAGCGTGTTATCGCGCGAGGCATTGTCGATAAAAATGTGCTCGTACCGGTAGCTGCCTGCTGCCGCGATCGCTGCGCGCACGCGCCCATATAATTCGCGGACGTTCCCTTGTTCGTTGTAGCAGGGCGTGATTACGGAGAGCGTCCTTAGTTTGTTGCCCGTCATCGATCAGCCTTCTTTGGAACGTCGGCGGAATTGCCATACAAGAGAACAATTTCGTTCGGCAGGTTCATGGAGCGTATTTGATCCTCGATCTCATGCTGAAACGCATACGAGGAGATCAGGATCGGCTCCCGATGGTGTTTCAGCGCTTCTGGCCGTACGACGGGAGTTCCCGCAAGCTGGTGATTCTGGTATTGCGGGTTCGAATCTACAAATACCGAAACGTTGACGGGGTTCAAGGCTCCAGTCGCGAGCAGGCGTTGTGTGTGCGTGCCCGCTCCCCAAACAATCACGCGAGATCTTTTGATTGCTTTGTTGATTCGTAGCCGGAGCTCGGCGTCCATCCCCCGGCACCGCTCGATATATCGACGCAGGCCGGCCTCAGCTTCCAGGGTGTGCGGAAATTCTGATCTCCGCTGCCGCGAGCACTCAAATATTCCATAGAGCGTAGAAAGCGATTTGCCATGACGATCCTGCCGCACGGCTGAGCAGCATTCGATTGTCCGGAAGCCACCTTCCTCCATCATGTATTGCAGCGTAGCAGTCGAGAAGAAGTTAATGTGCTCGGTGCTGAATTCCTGGAAAGGCGCGTCTTGTTCCGCGATAAAGTTCGTCGCATCTGGCACTTCGATGTAAACACGTCCCGAGCTGGACAGAAGTTTTGCAAGTGCACGAACGGCAATATCCACGTCACGGATGTGCTCGAGAACGCCGAGCAGGATCGCGAAGTCGTACGATGCGTCCGGCAGGTTTGAAGAGAAAATGGTGCCCGTGAACGCTGTCACGCCATAGAGATCGCGGGCCGCCTTCGAACAAGCTGGTGAGGGATCCAGGCCAAAGGCGTATGGATAGCCATCATCCTTTAAAAACTTCAACAGCCTGCCGGATGCGCAGCCAATCTCCAATATGCGAGTTCCGGGATCGGAGAGAAATTGCCGCAGTACGATCGCTACCTGTTTTAAGCGCCACTCGTCATCTTCCGATTCCTTGCCCCCTCGATGCTCGTACGCGTATTTGGAAAGGTACTGATAATATTCGTCAAATTTCTGCTGGAGAGGAATATGGTCGGCAAATGTCATTCCGCAGCTTTGACAGGCAACCAGATCATAGCCTTCGAGCAACCCGATCGTTTCCGGGGCCCGGAAGGTGGGTCGGAAAAGCAGCTCACTTGACGTACTTTTGCAGATGGGGCACGGCCGTGGCTCGAGGGCAGTATTTTGGAAGGTGTACACGTTAGCTTGCCTCCCTAGCGGAACGGCGGCAGCTCAGACAATCGCTGAGCGGGTGAGGCTGAAATAGCATCCCTGCAAGCATCTATTCCTCCGCCAAAGGCGGCACGATCATATTTGAGTGGAACTCGTCCCGATCCAGGAACGGCCACATGTCTTCCATCGGCTTTGAGATAATAGTGCCATCCGCTTGCACCATGGATGTAACCCTGGGAGCGGTTCGTTCGTCCGGCGCAACGTCCACTGCACAAACGACGGGGCCCGGCATCTCAAGCACTGCGCGTACCTGATTGCGAATATCGGTATGGTCGTGGATGCGATGTGTAAGCAGACCATATGCAGCAGCCACGCGAGTAATGTCGGGAAGGGTGAGGCCACTAGATGGATCGCTGCCTGTCAGGCACCCCTGAAAATAGGTTCGCTGCGTGGAGATGATGGAGCTGTACGCGCCATTGCACAGGATAAAAAATTTGATAGGAAGATTCAGCCTGCGTACGGTTTCCAGCTCTTGGATATTCAACTGAAACCCGCCATCGCCGTTCACGCAGACCGTGCGCTTGCGCCCGCTGGCTAGGCAGGCGCCGATTGCTGCAGGTAATCCGGTTCCCATCGCGCCGAGGCTATTTGAGTTTACGACCCTCTGGCCATGCTTCACGCGAAAAGCCTGCATCGAAATTTCGCTGCACGGCCCGGAACTACCCGGTGCAATCACGTCTTCACATGTAAGCTCGTCGGAGAGTACATCGATAAGAACATAAGTGCTGACGACGCGCTTCGCCTGCCAATACTCGGGCAGCACGACTGGATATTGTCGCTGCCATTCTTTGGCACGCTTGAGCCAGCAATGCCGGTCCTTGTTTGCCAGCTTGTGCGATTGGCGCAGGAACTCGGTGATGAAATCGAGCGCATCAGCACAGACCGGCAGATCAATGCGCATATCGAACTTTGCAATCTCGGCCGGATCGATATCGAGTAGAATTTTGGCGGCGCAGCGGGCAAAGTTCGCATGGCTGAAGGCCGTCTGCGGACGGTCAAGACGTGCGCCGAGAATCAACATGCAATCGGAGTTCTGCTGCGTGAAATTCGCTCCGCGCTGTCCGACAGCGCCCGGCCGTCCGGCATACAATTCGCAGTCTTCCGGAATGGCATCGATCATTTTCCACGTCACCAGCACCGGAATGCGTAGAGTATCGATCAGCTTTGAGAGAAGCCCGCGCACATGAGCGAAGCGTGTGCCATTGCCCACAAGCAGCACCGGGCGCTCCGAAGCATTCAACAAGTCGATGGCTTGCGATACTTGATCGGCGAGTCGGTCCGTACCGGCATTCCGCGACGGAACGTGCGATTCGTATGGCGAAGAATCTACCGACTTCGATGAACGGGTAGCGCTGAAGTAATCTGAGGCGGTGGCGGCCGCATCGAATCCTTCAAGTCGATCCTCATCAATCCTTGCCGCCTGTACATCCAGTGGGATATCGATCCAGACGGGGCCGCGGCGGCCGTGTGTGGCAAGATAGACGGCTTTTTCCAGTTCGTAGCGGATCGTTGCCGGATCAAGGATCGTTTTCGCGTATTTTACGATAGGCCGCACAATCGAGACGATGTTGACTTCCTGCGTGCCCATTGAGCGAACTCCACTCGATCCAATCAGGTCCGCGCGCTTAGCCTGACCGGAGATGAACAGGCAACTGGCGGATTCAAGCCATGCGTCGGCTACGCCCGTCACAGCGTTGGTGCCGCCAGGGCCGGTTGTAACGAGGGCAACGCCGAGTTGATTGGTGTATTCGGCATATGCTTCGGCGGCAAACGCACACGCTTGTTCGTGAAGGCAGCAGACGTAATCGATATTCGGATTACGGCCTAAGGAATCCGTCAGGTGCATGCATCCACCGCCCGTCAGCATAAAAATGTGGCGGACGCCCTGACTGGCGACGAATTCCATGACGTAATCGGAGAGCTTTTTCAATTCGCTTCCACAAGCTGGTTCAGCGATTCCAAAATCGTTTGAATGGGGCCCGTCGCGCGATTCCACGGCTGTGGGTAGAGAACCCCATGGATACCGACCTTCCGTGCCGCGAGGATATTTTCTTCGCTATCGTCTACAAGAATGTCCACCTTCCCAAGCCATCGGATGAAATCTGACTTGTTCCGGTGATAGCAAGGTGCGTCCGAGAAAAGACGCGCCGGTACAACAGCGAAAGTGCGGATATGCGTGCGGAAGTGACGAAATGTCCATTCGGCGGCCTGTGGAGCGCTTTCCAGAGGGCGAGCCGTCAGCGCAATGTGATGATGTTCCGAACCGAAGGACCGAAGCCATTCGGCTACAACGGTATTGGGTTTCAGGACTCGCGCTCCATCGGACAGCCGGAAGGCATCGAGCGACGAATGGTAATCGGATTCCGGAACTCCGAGGAGATGATGCGGGGGATTCTCGCTAATCTCCGAATAGGACAACGCGCATTGCGGGTAACTCGGCTTCCAGGCTTCCTCTAGCCAGGCTTCCATCAAATTGTTCAGCACGTCATCAATGTCCCACGCGATCGTCAGCATCCGTTCATCCAGTAGGTCACGAATGTTTTGCGGTTTTTGTTCGCATTGATGGTGGGATCTGTGTAAAAGCAATCGTCGCTATTATGGTTCGAGGAGACTTCTTCAATCACAGCGCCGGTGCGCGTCGTGAACTGATGTTTTACTCCTCGGGGAATTACCACCACGTCATTCGACTTGCGATCGCTTGCGACGCCGTCCAAACTCAGCGAAACCTTGCCGTAAAGGATGTGAAAGGTTTCGTCCTTCTGCCTATGGTGCTGCTCAGGGTGCGCTTGTCCCGGGAGCATTACGATTATTTTCTTACAATACTCGCGATTGACGACCGTAATCATCGTCAGTCCAAATTTATCGAACTGGTCTATTCCGTAGTGATGAGAAATCTCCAGCTCGCATTGGCCCGGCACAACCACCTTGCTGCGCTTTAACATTTTTTTAACTTCGCCGACGATCTGAAGCACATGGCTCATGCGGTCGGTTTTTCCCAGTCCGCCAAGCAGCAGTGGTGAACCCTCCGCCACCGGCTCGGTAACCACGAAGTCTGTATATTTCGACATGTCATTGGCAATCACTTGCGATTGGATATTGGGGATCGCATAGAAAACGTTCGCGCCTGCCAGCCGATCGCCTTGGTTTAACCGGCGTTTTGCGAACACACCGCGCTGCAAGTCGCGCAAGGTTTGGATCTCAAGATCAGTAAACGAGTAACGCTCGGTGTCGCTGCCATACATGCGGTAAGCGTCAGCGGCCGATCGCAGCCAGCGGCGGACCTGCTCCGGAGTTGCTGAATAAGCATTGAGTTGTATGCTCTCCGTTGGCACGCCGACGTGCTTCTCGAAGATCGTGGCGCCCAAGCCGATTGCGATCTTTATGGGCTCGAAGTTGTCGGGAGACTCGTGCGTCGAATAGCCAACCTCGAGATCTGAGTAGCGTTGTTTTAGCAGCTGGATCTGGCCGAGCTGAAGGTTTTCATCCCGGGTAGGGTATTCGCCCACGCAATGCATGATTGAGAATGGCTTCTCGCGATGCCGGAAGAAACTCACCACGCGGTCGATATCCTCAAACGCCACACCGGCGGTCGAGGCGATAACAGGCTTGTCTGATTTTGCGATGCGCTCCAGAAGAGGCCAATCCGTCAGGTAACAGCTCGGGATTTTGATGAAGTCGAATCCATGCTCTTCAACGCGGCCTACCGCAACCTCGTCGCAGGGAGTGCAGATGGAGACAAAACCAGAGTCGTCGATTGCTTGCTTGATTTGCTTGTACTCATCCCAGGAGAGACGGGTTTCAGAGAAACGCTTTACAAACTTAAGATCGTGGCGATCCCGGTATTCGGGATGAATAAATGTGTCAAGATCGCGGTACTGGAGTTTCACCGCGAATGAAAAAGAGAATCCCCTGGATGCTTCCCGCATTTCTTCCACAATGCGTAGTCCGTGCTCCACGGATCCCATGTGGTTGTTCGCCATCTCGAAAATAAATAGTGGCCTTGAGGAAAGATTCTTCATCGAAGTTGTAACTCCCTGGGCAGAACCAAGCGGCTCCACTGTAGCGTCCGCTCGATGGCTTCACGAAGTGGAACTATGCAGCGCAGCCCAAGTTCCCCGCGCGCTCGTGCAGTGCTGGGAACATATCGCGCCGGCGGCAGGCCCGGTATCGGTGCCCCCATGATACGAACCGCGCTGCGAGGAGATCCGGTTTGCGCTACTTCCTGAGCAACTTCGGCGATACTGATCGTTTCTTCCGAACCGACGTTGTAGGCGCGGCACGATCTACCCTTAAATAGGATCGTCCACAGCCAGATCATCAGGTCGCTGGCGTACATATACGAGCGAAGCGGACTCCCGTCTCCGCAGACGACGACAGGGTCGCCTCTCATGTGCTCATTGATGAAATTGCCGATCGCGAAATGTGCGTCGAACTTCATATAAGGGCCGACGAACGCGAAACCACGCGCGATCTTTACTTCGACCCGCGTGTTTTGAGCGGCAATCGCGCATAGAAATTCCGCAGCACGCTTGCCCTCCGCGTAGACGGAATTGGGGTCCAGTGTGTCCGGCCCGCCCATAAAATCTTCCGGAATATGAGTAATGTTCGCGGGCTGCCTGCCATAGACAGTGCCGGAACTTGTGAGCAGAAACTTCCGCACACCTGCCTGCGCCGCGAATTCGAGGCAGTGCCGGGTTCCTGAAACAATCGTGTCGAACATGGTTTCGGGCTCGTTAGCGCACAGAATGGCGCTCGATTCGGTAGCGCCATGAATGACGTGAGAAAAATGTCCTTTCGGAAATGCAAATGTGCGCACGTCGCCAACCACAATGTCGCACTCGCCGGCTAAGTGAGGAATTCGCTCTTTGAGCCGGCGCGGGTTCCTGGTGAGGATCGTGGCCTTTGCGCCCAACGTCAGCCGCTGGTTGGTCCAGGCAAACGTCTCTAGAAGCCAGCACCCGAAAAATCCAGTTGCTCCGGTGATAAAAATGCGCTGACCGCGCACGTCATTCCACAGATCACGAATATTTTCGAGAACCTCGTCTAGATCACTGGCGAGTGGATGAGACATGGGATTTAGCGGATAGCGCCGGCCGGTTCTCGGCGGATATTCGACGCTTGAAAAATGTTGGTCATCACTTCGATGACGTAGTCGATCATTTGGCCAGTCAAACCCGGGTAAACGCCTACGAAAAATGTGCTTCTCATGATCGTATCGGACCGGTCCAGCGTTCCATGCACCCGGTGCTCAATGTCTGTGAAGCCCGGTTGACGCAGAATATTGCCGCCAAATACCAGGCGGGTTTCGATGTTTGCGGCCTCCAACTTTTGTACCACCATGCGCCGATCGATTCCCTCCCGAACGGTGATTGGAAATCCAAATGGCGACGGATTCGCGCGTGGATCGATCGTGGGAAGGATCAGGTAATCCTCTAGCGGACGAAGTCCTTCGCGGAGCCTGCGGAAGTTACGGCGTCTTGCTTCGACGAAGGCGGGAATTTTGCTTGTTTGGGCAAGGCCGATGGCGGCCTGTAAGTCTGTAGGCTTGAGGTTGTATCCGAGATTGGAATAGATATATTTGTGATCGTAACCAGCGGGCAGTTCGCCAAGTTCCCAGCAGAAGCGCTTTCCGCACGTGTCGGATTTGCCGGGATCGCACCAGCAATCCCGTCCCCAATCCCGCAGAGAGCGCACTGTCTTCTTCAGCCGAGGATGATTGATCACGATTCCGCCGCCCTCGCCAGTGGTCATCTGGTGGGCAGGATAGAAACTGAGTGATGCCAAATCGCCGAAGGTCCCCACGATCTTGCCGTCGAACGTTGCGCCGAGAGCATCGCAACTGTCCTCCAGCACCCAAAGGCCATGCCTCTCAGCAATGTCCATCACGGAATCCATTGCTGCCGGAATTCCCAGCGTATGCGGAAGCACGATTGCGCGCGTGCGAGGGCCGATCGCTCCTTCAATTAGCCGCGGGTCTATGTTGTACGTTCCGATCTCACAATCCACAAACACCGGAACCATGCGGTTCTGCACGATAGGCGTTAACGTTGTCGGAAACGTCACGGCCGGCGTGATGACTTCGTCGCCGGGACGCAAACGCGGTTTGTCGGTCCCGCCAAGCAGTTGATCCAACTCAGGCGAGCAGATCGTCGACACCATCAGTAAATTTGCCGAAGAGCCGGAATTTACAAGGACAAAATCACGCGACCCGAAAAACGCCTGCATTTTGGCTTCGAGCCGTTCACCGTATGGACCGAGAGTCAGCCAGAAATCGAGCGCGGCATCTACAAGATTCGTCATTTCCTCGTGGTCATACACGCGCCCCGAGTAATTTACGCGGCTCTTGCCTGGAACGAACCGTTTGCCCTGGTGCGCGACAGAATAATATTCGCGAACCATCTCCAGGATGGAAGCGCGCAACTCCTGCTGAGTCTTAGCAGCCAACGATCGCTCCTTCTTTGATCCGCTGTAGTTCAAAGTATTTGCCAATCGGGACGTAGGTCGCGTCTTCCGGAAATCTTGTATCGATCAAGGCATTGCGCCCATCAACCACAACCTGCCGGCGCATCATGGAGCAGAGTTTCGTCCAGTTCCACGAAGTAAACTCGGGCCAAGCGGTCGTAATGATGGCGGCATCGGCGCCCGTCAACGCCTCTTCTGCGGTGGCACAAAGTTTTGCCCCTGCGGGGTCGTCCAGCACTGAAACCATTGGATCGTAAGCGCGAACCGTGGCGCCGTTTTCCGTGAGCAACTTCGCAACAACCAGGGCTTGCGAATCCCGCAGATCATCCGTGTCGGGCTTGAAAACCAGTCCCAGGACTGCCACTGTCGCTCCGCGCAGGGATCCGATTGCTTTTTCGGCCAGCGCGATCAATTGCTGTGGGCGCGCCGCGTTGACTGCGGCGACCGCGTCCAGGAGGTGAGGCGTGACGTTCTGTTCGCGCGCGTAATGACGCAAGGCTGACACATCCTTCGGCAGGCAGCTGCCGCCATAGCCGCAACCCGCGCGCAGATACGTCAGGATTCCCAGCCGCCTGGCGCTATTGCCTCGGTACGAAAGGCGCCGATCGAGATGAACCGCATTCAAAACTTCCTCCACGTCCGTGCCAGGAGTAGCCTCGCAAATAGCTGCAAATTCATTGCTGAAGGAGACCAGCGTCGCGAGGAATGCATTCGACGCGTACTTGATCATTTCCGCGTTTCGTAACGTGGTGAATAATTTGGGGCACTCGAATGAGCCATAAAGTTCAGCCAGCGCGGCTCCGCTCTGCTTGTCCCACTCGCCGACTACGATGCGATCGGCGCCCATGAAGTCCGAAACGGCAGAGCCCTCGCGGAGGAACTCGGGATTCGCGCACAACCCAAACGATCCGATCCGAAGGCCCGAAGCTCGCTCCAGAATCCCGCGGATCAGCGTGTCGGTTGTGCCGGGAATTACGGTGCTTTTCACAATAACAGTCTGATGTTTGCCGTCACGCAGGCCTTTACCAACCTCTTCCGCTGCGGCGGACAGATAAGACAGATCAATTCGGTTGTTCTGGCTGGGGGTTCCTACAGCGAGAAAGATCAGATCATTGTTTGCAACTACGCCGACGCCGTCATTCGACGCGCGCAGCCGTCCCGCCGCGACACACTCGGATAGCATTTCCGCCAATCCGGGCTCATGAAATGGTGCTTCTGCGCGATTTACGGCGGCAACGCGCTCCGGAGCCTTATCGACGCAAGTGACATCGTGGCCGAGATGAGCCAAGCATGCGCCAGTCACCAGACCGACATAACCCGTGCCTATTACAGCGATGCGCATTGGGACTCCCTGTATGAATCCAGCGTCCTGCGCAAACCTTCCGTGAGGTTCACGGTAGGATTCCAGGAAAATCGCTCTCGCAATTTCGTCAGGTCGGGACAACGGCGCTGTGGATTGTCAGTAAGGTATTGCGCGTCGTCACTCTTTCGATAAATGACCTCAAGTGTCGGCGGACCGGCGACTCGAGAGACCTCAGAAGCCAACTCCGCGACGCTAATTTCCTTTTCGTCGCTTCCTACGTTGAATGTTTCGCCGTCCGCATCCGACATCAAAATTAGGCACATGGCACGGATGGCGTCGCGGATATAGCAGAACGAGCGAGTGGTGCGTCCGTCGCTACGCAAAACGATGGGCCTGCGTTGCAACGCAGCCGAGATCAGATCGGGCACCACCCTGCCATCGTCGAGCCGCTGGCCGGGGCCATAGACATTGAACGGCCGTACCACCTTTACGCGAACGTTTTGCAAGTTTCGATAAACTCCGCAAAGGGTTTCGGCCATGCGCTTGGACTCGTCATAGCATGCGCGCGGCCCGGTGCAGGAGACGTAGCCTCTGTAATCTTCGGCGGTCGGAATATTCCGCCGGTCCGGGTCGCCATAGATCTCGCTCGAGCTGAGATAGAGAACGCTTCGGGCATTCTGGCGTTTCGCTAATTCCAGAATGTGCCGAGTTCCCATGACGTTCACGTCGATCGTTTCGAGGGGATATTTTCGATAGAACGTAGGCGACGCAATTCCCGCGCCATGGATGATCCACTCGACTGGTTCATCGATGCTGAAAGGTTGGGACACATCGTGAGCAATGAAGCGAAAATCGGGCCTGCCTGCCAGATGCGCAACGCGTTCTGCGACGCCGCTGCGCAAATTATCCGCGGTGATCACACGGCAGGGAGAGCGCCAGGCATTCTCGTTCAGCCAGGCGATCGTTTCCAGGAAGTAGCTGCATAGGAATCCGCTTCCTCCCGTGATGAAGATGGTGCTTCCCGAAAGGGGGGCAAGTGTTCCGCCGAGTTCTTCCGCGATAGACCGCACGTCATCTTGGACGACGCCATTCGGCGCGAGAAGGGTGCTCATCTTGGCTTCTCTTCCCGGGAGGCGCCTCGCCGTTCCGCCACGGGACCGTCGGATGCGCGCCAGACTCTCCACGGAGCATTGCCCAAACTCCATAGATGATTTAACTGTTCGTACTCGCGATAGGTATCCATCATATGGAAGAATCCATTGTGCTGATAAGCCATGAGCTGGCCTTCGGCCGCGAGCCGTTGCAGAGGTTCGCGTTCCAGAATGCATTCGTCGCCGCTCAGATAATCCAAGACCTCGCGCTGAAAAACAAAAAACCCCGCGCTCGCGAACGTATCAGTGCGGGGCTTTTCGCGAAATTTCAGCACCTGCCTGCTGTCGCTCAGTTCCACTATGCCGAAGCGCGAGATTGGCGTAACTGTTGTGACGGTTGCGATCTTGCCGTGCTCCTTGTGAAATGCCAGTAACTTCTTGACATCGATATCCGCCAGTCCGTCTCCATAGCTCAGCAGAAATGTCTCTTCGTCAATGTATTTGCGGACACGCCGCACGCGGCCTCCCGTCATGGTGTTCAGGCCAGTTTCGGCCAGTGTCACTTGAAACCCCTGTTCAGAGTGGTTTCCGTTGTAATGGATGTGCGACTCACGACCCAGGCAGATCGTGAAATCGTTATTCATGGCCTCGTAATTCAAGAAATATTCCTTGATCATGTTGCCGCGGTACCCGAGGCAAAGGACGAACTCACGAAAACCGCAGTGCGCGTAAATTTTCATGATGTGCCATAAAATGGGGCGTCCGCCGATCTCCACCATGGGTTTCGGACGAAACTCGGTTTCTTCCCGCAACCGGGTTCCCAAGCCGCCGCATAGAACGACTACTTTCACACAAGGTCTCCAGAGTTTCCGCTCATCTCAATTCCCGACGTCCAGGTGACCAGGAGACTTTCCGCTCGAAGAAGCCGGCGCGAAGTGCGAGGGCTTTCCCGCATCACCGCAGGTAAACGCGCGCACGTGATTGTTGGCCAGAAGCGGTTTCCGGCTCCATGCCCAACTGTCGCTCTGTTTCCATACCGGGTCGCTGTCATCCACTAGCATCACGTCTATTCCGTATTGGCGGCAGACGCTGTCGAGATCCGCGCTGGCGCTCTGCGAGGGCTTGTCGAATAAGGGTGCGACGGATTGCACGCGCCCTTCGCATTGGGAGTCAGCTCCACCGAAGTTGGCGCCGCAGTGCGGCAAGCCCATCGCCGCGCTGCGCCCTGAGTAAAGCTCATGGGGAATAAAGTCATTCGCATTTGGGTTGTACTGAACGATGGCATCGACCGGAAGCGTTGCACGAAGCGTGTTGTACGCCGAACGCAATGCGTAGGTGCGCTGGCCGACTTCGTGGTCACGCTCAAGCCACACCAGGGTGTCCGATCGTACTTTTCCTTCATCGTGCAGAATCGGATACATGCGAAGCATTGCGACTTGGTACGTCGTGCCGAGTACGCCGATTATCAAAAGAACGGCGGCAAACATTGGCACCATCTTCTTTCCTGCGCCGAAGCACCCTTTGCTCCACCACTCATCGATCAGTACAGCCGCCCAAAGGAGCAAAATCAGTTGCGCAGGAAGGAAACAGCGCCATCCAAGGTCATTGGAGGCGATCGTCGTCGAGCGGACAAAACTCCCGATCAAAAAGCTGATTGCGACGAGGAGCAAAGCGGTTTCTTCGTCGCGGCTTATCGGGAGAACGCGCCGCCGCACTTGAGTAATTCGCTGCACGCCCACCACGAAGAAGAATCCAAGTTCCAGAAAATAGCTCACGGGCAGGAGTGCCAATAAAATGAGATCCAAATCGAGCATCGACTGCGGAAATAGGTGCAAATTTGAATACAGCACCCAGGTGCCAAATGAAAAACTCCGTACGGATAATGCAAAAAAACGGCCGCCCCGGGCCGAACCATCTAACCCGGGTCCCATAAGGGTGTACAAGTACGGAAATGTTGCCACGAATGCGACCCCTCCGGCCGCAAGCAATCCCTTAACGTCGTCCCACCACTTTCGTTGTGCGGCAACAATCAGCCACAGGCCCGCGAATACTGCAAAGGTGAACGCCACTAAAATGGATAAACCCGCGGCGCTTGCGAATGCCAATCCCGCAATCACAATGGCAACAGCGCGCCGGCGCTTTGTTGCCGCAGGTTGTCGCAATACGAGCAAGCCGACCATGCATGCGACCAGGCTCATGACGTGATGTGGCACCCAGAGCAGCGAATCGATCCAGGAAGTGATTTGCTCGTCTGTCCACCACTCCATGTCCGCGTTCACCTGGTGTGAATGGAGGTAAATATATAGGGTCGGCAGAATGTCCAGTCCGGTTACCAGCAGCAGTGCGCAAGCAATCGTCACCTTACGTTCAAGGCGTTCGCGAACCCCCATAAAAAACTTTAGCGAGATTGCAATCAACGACATCAGCACAATGCCGGCCCATATCGTCGCGCCGTACATTGCTTGTTGAGGCTCCATATGGCCCAATCGCACAGGCAAGCTGCAAATCAGCATCCAGAAGTAGTGGTAGCGCAACGCGATTGGCGGATTAGACGCGAAAAATGGGTTATAAGGAGGGATTGCTCTGACCGCGGCTGCAGTAAATGCAGTTCGCGTCGAGTAGTCGTACGCTGTTGAACTGAAGTAAAGTATCTTTCCGAACTGCAGATCTACGAGAGTGCCGATTGCGGTCGCTGCCCATACGGCGGTGAACGCAATTCCGATCCATGCCGCTTTTGGAACGGCTGCCCTACGATCGCGCCACCGCTGTACGGTGCGCGTCGCCAGCACGAAAAATACAAGCCAACTGGATGCAAAAAGAACCCAGAGCACTTTTGGGAAGCGCCCGGCAAAGTACGTAAAAATTGGAACTATAGCGACGGCGAGCGGTGAACTGAGCAATATTTGCGTTGCAAGCCGCCTCGTCCGGAACTCGAAAGCATTTGAAATCCAGCCAATTACATAGCCGGGGATGAATAGGAATAGCGTCAGCAGGAGCGCCGCTTCGATACTGCCGGCAATGTCAAGGGCTGTAAAATTCCGAAGCATCCACTGGGGCTCGGGTTCGCAATATGAATGGTTATTACTCCGATCAGTGTGTCGCACGTAAGTGGCGATATGAAGGGAAAGGCCGATCTGGCGTCTTCAAGTGGTTACTTTCACGTTTAGACATGGCCAAGCCCTACGCAGTTGGCTTCAGACTTATGCCTATGGGAAGAAGTTGTTGATTCAATCAGGCTGAAGTAGCGTGCAAGATACGCGGTCAAGTGCCAATCTTCCTGTAAAAGAGAGAAGCGCTGGGCATCCTCGCAATTCCTTCACGCAACCGCCTCCTCGTTATTCGCTGAGTTGAGCGAACGCAGTTCCTGAAGCTGCCGTACGATCTTCGCGGTCATGGGAATGCCTCGCCACCGCTTCGATGCCGTCAACAGGCTCGCATAGAGCAAAGTGAGACAAGACCGCTCGGTGGGAAAGCGTGGAATCACTTTGGTACGCCGGCGGCTCTCCCCGTTCAGCCGCTCCAAACGATTGGTCGTTCGAATGCGGCGATGGTGTGCCTCCGGAAACCGCAGATAGGTCACGCATTCCTCCAGGTCCCGTTCCAGGCACTCCATAGCCGCAGGATAACGATCGTGGAAGCGGGCGATCAAAGCACGGCCGCGCTTCATCGCCATCTCATAGCTTGGCGCCAGAAAGACCTGTTGGAGCAAACGCTTCATCGAGGCCTGCATCAATCGTGGCAGCTTCGCCAAAATGTTGCGCATCTTGTGTACTTGACAGCGTTGCCGCCACGCTCGTGGCCACATCCGCTTGACTGCCTTGAGCAGTCCCGGTGCCCCATCCAGGATCACGAGCAGCGGGTCCTTCAGTCCGCGGGCCGTCATGTCTTGCAAAAAACTGAGCCAGGCGTCATAAGACTCCCGCGGCCCCAGGTCGAGGTGCAGCAAAACCGGTTGTCCATCCTCCAGTAGGGCGTAGGCCGAGAGCACCCCTTCTTTCTCATCGCTGCCTTGCCGCGCGGCGTGGTACTGCCCATCCAGGAACAAATAGACCACCGGCAACTGGCTGAGATCGCGCTTCCGCCAGGTGTCGAAGTCCCGCGTGAGCTGCTGGCTGATGCGACTCACCGTGCTCTTACTCAACCGGCTCGCACCAAACGCCTCGCCATAGAGATCACTCACGTCCTGCGTGGACAGCCCGCGCACGTACATCCCGCGGACCAGCGCTTCCAAATCAGCGGTTCGGGTTCCTAGCCGCTCCACCAGGGCGGGCCGGAACGGTTCCGGGGTGGCGCGCAGCTGCGGCACCGCCAACTCCAGAAGCCCAGCCTCGGTTTGCAGCCGCTTCGCTTCGTAGCCGTTCCGCCATCCCGGACGCACTCGCTCGCCCCGACGATAATGCCCGCGCCCGAGAAATGTTGTGGCTTCCTCCTCGATGGAGACTTGCAGGATGTAACGTGCCAGGGCACGCACAAAGCCTTGCATCGGCGCCTCAGCCGGGGCCTCCTCGACCGCTCCCCCGCGAAGCACCCGTTCGACCTCTTCCTTCACCCGCACACTCGGTGGTACTTTCTTCATGGCGTTGTTTTCCTCCTGGCCCCGCTTCCAACGGGGCCTTTGTTGTGTTTGCTAACCAGGAGGATACGACGCCTCTTTGCTTTTACAGGGATCTTAGGACTTCACCAGATACGCGATGCGATCCCTGGAATGGAGAGAATTCGGGACAAACGACGCCTTACCAATCGTATTAGGATCAGCCCGTCTACAAAAGCGGCCTGTACTCCATTATCGTCACTCCGTCCGTAGTCCCCAAATTGTGTGCGACGTAGGAGTCTTTCGTTCTTTCCGTGATCCAGGAGAAAGTCTCCTCGGAGGCCAGGTACCCGAGAACCAAGAAACGTTGCTTTGCTGGCGCGGCGGTGGCGAGAAATTTGTTTATCTGCGCCACCGCTTCTTCGTTGAGCGCGCGCGGCAACGGAACAACCCGGGAATGGACCTTGTAATAGAAGATTGGCGCAAAGGCTGTATTCGTCGCCGCATAGACGTCAGCGGGCATAGGCTCAAAGTTCGATTCTGGCAAATCGCTGCATATCAGCAACGGAGCGTTATCTGCGCGCGCGCTCTTGTCCGCGACTTCTAATGCGTACTTCCAGCTATATCTATGGGGATTATCCATTGACAAGGTGGCTAAGGGAAGTCCGCTGAGCGTGAGCACCACCAGGGCTAAGGAAAAACCCACACGTATCCTTTTCGACTCAACGCAGCTCACGAGGAATCCCCAGCACAGCGCAATTCCGGGGACAGCAACGAGTCTGTAACGATCCGCGAACACATGCACGCTCGTGAGCGCGCTCACGTCATAAAGAAAGATCAATGGTACGGCAGCAAGGAAAAGGCATATCAGCCCGGTGCGCAGGAACGCTTCGTTTGGGTTCTGTAATTTTCGGAGCATCATGGCCGTGAAAATTACGCCTATGAAGAGCAGGGCGATCACATGGCCCGGAGCGACCGTGGAAAGCAGATCGCTGAGTTTAGGGGCAGGCTCAGAAACGTGGGATTGGCTCGTACGAAAGAGAAACAATAGCGGAGCGATCACTGGGAATATCATCAGGAGAAACGGCACGCCGGCGGCTCCCAACTTCGGTACGTACGATCTCCACTGCGAACCCCTCAAGGCGATGAATCCCAGCGCGAAGGCAGGAAGCAGAACCGCGAAAAGATAGTGAAAGTAAAAGATGCCCGCAGCGGAAGCCCCGAAAAGGATGGCGTCACGAGTTGAATTCGTCTTCATCCATCGCAAAAAGCTTAGGATCGCGGAGTTGACGACGAGAACAGCAAAGGCATAAGGGCGCGCGTCAACGGCTTCGAATGCCACGATCGGATGGAGACAAAAGACCACTGTAACAATGGCGGCCACGTCGGGGCTGAAGAGCTCGCGCGCGATCCGATAAGCAACGTAGGCTGCCGCCAGCATGGCAAAAACGGAGGGCATTCTTAGGACGACTTCGCTTGATCCGAAGAGGGACTTCGTCGCCCACAGTATGTAGGAGTAGGTAGGAAACGAGAGGCTCTGACGCGCCCATATTTGCCAAAAGTCCCCGCTGCTTTCCCAGTAGGAGATCGTCTCATCGAGCCAGAAAGCGGACCGGATCGTCAAAAACCACATCGCAATGGACCCGCACAGAGCGAATGCGAAAACGAAATTCGCAACATCGAAGGATCGAGCCTGAGGCGTACTGCGATCCTTAGAGGAATTCCGTGCCGGCGGCGACGCGTCGTGGTAGAGCTTTTCCTCGATCGCTTCCGATGTCAGCTGGGTCATGGGCTCCCTCTTTCCTTAGAATGAGTATGATTGAAGCCCGGAGATTTTGCGGGAAAATGGGGCACCAGGTGACGTGGCTTATAGTAACGATCAGGGTATACACGCAAGCGGAGAAACCCCCAGCCCGTTACTCGGGCGCAAGTTAGCTAGATACAAGACTTACAGGTTTTCGAAAATATCCGTCTTTCGTGCGAGCGCGATAAAGCCTTCCAAATACGATCTCATTTAGCAACATTCTAGCTACAGAGCGCGCCCGATGAGCACGGGCGAACTGAGCGGAAGTCTCGTTGTTTGAAGCGGCCTCGAGTCCGCATTTATGATCGATCTAACAATATGTTTTTCGCAACAGTAGTGCCCTGGTTGGTTGCCTGCCTCATAGCGCTCCGCTACGCTTTCCGATTGTCGTGCCCCAGTTTCGCCCCAATTCGGGATCTGTTGATTTATTGAAGTCTTCGACTCAGGCATTTCGATCCCTCTTTTCCGTAAATCTACAACAGCGGAGCCCCCTCCATGGACGTGCCATTGCGTGAGATTCGGATTTGTGGTTGCTGGTGTGGAATGCTTGTCATCGCCGGCGTATCCGTTCTCGTTGTTCTTACGGGCTGCGGCTCCAATCCTGCAAGCTCTGGCAACTCGGGGTCGAACGGTAGCTCCACTTCAAGTTTCCGCTCCGGCACGACGTCCGACGTGAGGGGCACGGCGTCCATGGGACTGCCCATAGTTGGCGCTGCGGTTACGCTCAAGGACACTACTGGAAAATCTAGCACCGCTACAACCGCATCCGATGGCACCTATATCCTCGATACTAGTGGGATGACGCCACCATTTTTCATTCGGGTCGTGACTACTTCCGGACCTACGCTGTACAGCGTCAGTGCCGATGCGCAGAGCACCACGACCATCAACATTCATGTGCTCACGGATGTGATCGTCCGCTCCTGGTTCAGCGCTCAAGGCGTTAACCCGGACACGGCGTTCGCCAATCCGATCACGAACCCGCCACCGAACCCTTTGGCCGTGCAAGCCATCACCGATACCCTGATTCAGGTTATGCAGTTATGGCTGAACAATGCAGGAGTTCGCGTCACATCCGGCACTCCCAGCGGCTCCCAGATGAATCTGATCTCCAGCAGATTCGTCGCGAATGACAGCGGCTTGGACGCCGTACTCCATTTGATGTCTGAGACAATTAATCCAAGGAATGGTTCTGTCACCCAAATCCAGTTTAGTAACAGCACGACCACGCAGACTTCTGCTCCGACTTACTCCAACAGCAGCATGACGGTGAACACCACGACCACTAGCGGAGGAGCCAGCAGTTCCGAATCTGTTACTGGCGTAATACCTAACACGGAGCTTCTGAACGCTTGGTGGAGTCGTTAGGCTCATCGCTCCTTCCCGCTACCCGGCATTACCCGGCTTCGTCGGTACTACGATCCTCTTCGTCGCCCCATACCGCCCCTCTCGCGAGTTGCCTTCTCTAACCAATCACCGCTCGGGCTTCCCGTGTTGCGTCTGATCCCTTGTGAGTGCATGCCGCCGCCTTACCCCAGCAGGACCGATGGAAACCGTTCGCTCGTTCTGTCCCATTAGTATCAGCCGTCCCCGAAATTCAGGCGGGTCAGCTCCTGCGTCACCTTTTTCGAGGCCTGCTGGGAGTTCACTCACGTTAGGGCCTGCGCTCGCACTGAATTAAGCGGGCTAGACGAAACCCTGGACCCTCGGGACAACAGCCCGACGAAGCATCGAGGACCACGCCCGCCCCGGACGACCACCTGATAGACGCGCTGCTGCATCAGGTCCAGCGACTTGGGCGTCTCGGCCAACATCCTTTTCGCTCGTCCAAACCGAGCTGCTAAGATCACCCGCCACAGGTACTTTGTACGTCACTAGTGCCACTGGAATTGCGGAGCGAGTGATTCTCAAGAAATGCCTTGTGCAAGTCGGCACGGAAGAACTTGCGTATGGGTTACGAAAGAGTTCAAGAAGATACCTTTATCCCACGAGGGAATAATCGTCCTAATCGCGTGGTGGTGGGTTTGGTCGCGATCATACTGGGTGCATTTGCCTTATTTGGAGGGTGTCCTAACTTCAGTTGAAGGTTGGTAGGCGGCGGTTGGCGCCGATATAGAATCCGGTTGCCAATCACGAATCCGAAAGGAGCCTACCGCCGTGAAGAAACCTTACCACATGGTGACCCGAGCTGCGCGTGAGTCAGCCGCTGTCATCGAGCAGTTCTGCCAGGCCAATGGGCAGATCCTGCTTCCCATCCTGAACCTGATCGAGAATGCCAGCCAGGTGGTGGAGACCGTGATCCACGAGATCGGACACCAAACGCTGGAACAGATCTTAATCCTGAGCGCCCAGCAAGTGGCCGGTCCGCGCACGCCGGGCAAGACTCGTGGTGATCTCCGGTACCACGGATCGCAGTTCGGTTGCGTCCAACTGGCGGACCGAAAATTGAAAGTGCAGCGGCCCCGTCTGCGACACAAAACCGAAGGCGAAGTGAAAATCCCCGCCTATGAACGGCTACGCCAAGACCGAGGTCTCGGGCAGCATTTGCTGGGCGCGCTGTTACGCGGCATCTCCACGCGGGAATATCAGGAAGTCTTGCCGCAAATGGCGGCGACGGTCGGAGTCTCGCGCAGCGCCATCAGCCGCAAGGCGATTGAGGCCAGCGTCGAACAGCTTAAAGAACTGCAGGAACGGCGCTGGGAAAACGTGGAAATATTGGTGATCTACATCGACGGCCAACGTTTCGCCGAACATCACATCATCAGCGCCGTGGGCGTCGATCGTGAGGGGAAGAAACACATCCTGGGGATCGAGCCGGGAGCGACCGAGAACGCCGCCTCGGTGAAGCGCCTGCTGACCCACCTGCGGGATCAAGGACTGCCGACCGACCGCAAGTACCTGTTCGTCATCGACGGGGCCAAAGCGTTGCGGGCGGGGATCGAGGAGGTGTTTGGAGGCGAACAGCCGGTGCAGCGCTGCCGCAATCACAAAATCCGTAACGTCCTCGCGGAACTGCCCAAAGAGCAGCACGGCCAAACGCGCAATCTCATGCGGGCGGCTTGGAAGGTGAAGACCGTCGAGGAAGGAGAGAAACGGCTGGAACAGTTGGCGCGCTTCCTGGAGCGGGAATATGAATCGGCTGCGCGCAGCCTGCGCGAGGGAATGCAGGAGATGTTCACCTTGCAGCGCTTGCAGATTCCAGAATCCTTGCACAAATGTTTGGCCACCACCAATGTCATTGAAAGTCCGCAGAGCGGAGTGGAGCGCCGTACAGATAACGTCACGCGATGGCGGGATGCCGGCATGGTGCAGCGCTGGGTGGCTTCGGCGTGGCTGCTTACCGAAAAGCATTTCCGACGGATCGACGGCCATACGAACCTCTGGGCACTGGCCGCCATTCTCGGACGAGAGGACAAGTCAACAACTCAATCTTCGAAGGAGAAAATAGCGTAAGATGCATCCGCCGCTGCTAACCTTCAACTACGGCTGGGACACCCTCCTTATTTGGCACTCTCCGAAATGTTAACCGTGTCCCTCTGTAAGCGCAGCGATGCTTCACAATCTCCCACTGAGGTGTTCTTGTGCGGGACCGTCTCCCCGACCCTATATCTTGGACAACTAGCCAACACGAGGGGACAATAAATCTGACGGATGTGATGGGCAAACCCCCTCGCATCTGGACGTGACGCACAGCGGCCGAGCAGTTCTCAACTTCCAAGTCGTCACATATTCCGGCATCGAAATCTCAGCGCAAGCCCTTCAAAATAGATCGATGAACGTGCGCCGCTCAGCCGCAAGCGTCGCCGCCTTCGCGGACCGCAAAAATGACGTTGGCTCGTCCTGAGAGTGAGCGATTTGGACGAATCTCAGTGGCATCGGGTGTCCACGCAGAGCGCTGCAGCAGCCTGGCGCTCCGGCGCCTTGGGCGTCCCGGAGGCAGACTGTTGATTCAGGCTCGGATTAGCCTGGGAATCGTTTTTGAAGGTGGCGCGATCGAAGGCCAGCTTGAAAGGAGCGCTCACGCGATCGTAGGGAACGAGGCTTGCCACCACGTCTCGGTCCACGAACCAAACCTGCCGGTCGGGGTAGTGCTCCAGCAGGTCCAGATTGCGCAGATATCCCATATCGCGGGCCCAAACGATCTTGGAGTTATCGATATCCGCTTCATTGTAGACCCACTCCTGCGAAGGTACGTCGTGAAACGGATAGGCCACAATAACCAGGTGCTTTCCTCCGCGAGCTTCCAATACTGATTGAATCCTTGCGCGCTGAATCGGCAACGACATGGGCCTTGCGTGCCCTGCCCAGAGGATGCCTTCCTCGCCGCCCAGCCTGGGTGCGATCATAAAGGGATCGCGCATCAACTCTGCGGCCGGAGAGATCATCCATATCGCCAGCACAATTGCGGCAGCTCGCGACCCCCAGATCGCATATTCGGAGTGCCATTTCCGGAGATAGTGCCCGCTGAAAAGGATACTCAGAAAGACCGCGCCTGTTGCAGGAGCTGCATAGTGTGCTTCTGGCGGGTAAACTTGTGCAAAGAGATCCGCAGCCAAGAAGGCTAAAGAAAATAAAACGACGCGAAGTTCGCTCCGCCACATCGCATAAATGCAAACAAGAACTATGAGCAGAAAAGGCCAAAAGTAAAACCCATAGTAGATGCCGGCTTTTATGGACGCAAAGTGACCCGCGTAATACTTCCACATTAGCGTGGCGGGCATCTCATGAAAGACGTAAAAGGCCCGCATCTCGATATGGCGGTACTGCGGAATGGGATTGGGTTTCTGAAAGAAGAATGGCTTGCTGATATGATAAGTATCGAGGTTGGCGATATAGGGCATGAGCAACGGATTTCCGGTTCCGCGCCAGTTGTAATAGAGCATCCATCCCGCGCCGAGGACCAGTAGCGTAATCGCGGGCAACACGGCTGTAACTGTTGCGCTCCAATTCACTCTTAGGCTTTTTACCAGCATGACAGCGACGGAAATAAGCAAGGGCAGGCTGAACAAGAATCCTTCCAACGGCCGACTGTTGGCGAGAATCAGCAGCCCCGCCGCAAAGACCAGCGCGACCGGCGCCTTTAACTCCCGCCGCAGGCGCGGCAACGCGCCGAGAACGAGCGCTCCGCCGAGAGCCGCGACAGCCCCGCCGAAATAAGAATTTACCCAATAGGAAAAGACTCCGAAGCGCAGGCAAGCAAAGGCCCCGCCCAACCAAGCCCAAGGCGCGGGCAGCCACCCCAGCAGCATCCAATATATCGCGGCACACATCAGCGCCACGCTGAGCAAAACTCCGAGCCAGGGAACCCCGGTTAACTTCTGAGCAAGAGCGAGCACCAAACCCGGCGCGGGGGGATACATGGATTGGTAAGTGGGCCGAACATTGATATGAAACGATTCGAAATGCACCCACAGAGGGCTGGGGGGATTGGTCAGGCGCCCATGCGCAAAAGTATCCGCGGCCAGAAGATAGCTGAACTCGTCGTGTATCGACGGGATAGGCGCGGGTATCCAGGGCAGCATGGCCAGACGAAACACGATTACGAGAAGCGGGAAGGCCGCCAGCCAAAATCGCGTGTGCTGGCTGATGGCGCGGATGCAGTTCTCGGCCTTTTCAAGGACCACGGGCCGGAACCGCACCAATACGATCGTGAGAACAATTACGACGGCCCAGAACAGCAACTCCAGAAGGAGCAACTGCAAATCGGGCCTGCCGTCCAAAGTGTAGTTCAGACGCGGCAGCAGGCCCAGGATTTCGTCATGTCGCATCGCATGAGCCCAGTCCGGTGCAGGACGGTGAGGCCGAACGGACTGTTAGCTTACTTGTAAAGCCTAGGGTCCTCCGTAACGGTTTGTGAAGTGGCAGCAAGTACTCATGTGTCCCAAGTTGTATCGCCAATCATGCACCAAAAGGTTAGATGTTTTGGTTCACCACAGACAGAAACGCTGAAGCGACCTCTTTTCAGGTTCTTAGGTCTTCATTCCCGACCTTTTGATACGCGACCATGTTCGTGTCACTCACGGATACTCGTAGAGGCCGCCCCCCCCAGCATGCGCGGAATTGGGGAAGGCTCGCACGGCTAAGAATTTAGCCCGAGTTTCAACTTCACTGTTGGGTGCTTTTATCCTACTAGTTTGAGGTGACGAGTCGAGAGGAGACCTCAATACCGGCCCGAAGTTGGTCGGTGCCGCGAAGCGCCACCTCATCTCCTTCGTGCAGATCGCCAAAAACTTCTATCAAGTTACCGGATCGCGCCCCTGTAGTGACATCTACCCATTCGGTACGATTTTGGCGCACACGGATTACGAAGGTGCGTTGCAGGTCGCTGGCCACGGCAGAGTTTGGAACGAAAAGCGTCGGATAGTTACGGCGTATCGGCCAGTCGATTTCGCAGAAGGTTCCCGGAACGAGTTCCGCCCGGGGATCGCTGACGTCCAACTCTACAGGCATCGTTCGGGTCTTGGTGTTTACGTCGTGTGAAACTCGGGCGATCGGAGCATGAAAGGTTCTGCCGGGAAACGAGGCCACCGTGAAAGTGACAATCGTACCTTTTGAAACACCCTCCACATCCTTCTCGGACACGGGAACAACCAGGCGGTGCCGGGTTGTTGTTTCGACGCTGACGATCGGCGTCATCGCTCCTGCTCCGCCCGCAGGGCCTACCAGTGCACCGGGATGAACATATCGAGTTGTTACCTGGCCGTCGAAGGGAACGGTGATATTCAAATAGGATTCCAGCTGCGTAACTGCTTTCAAGTTTTCCTGGGCAGCTTCCGCGGTCATCTGCAAGGCGCCTACATTGGCCTCATCGGATTGGGCAGTCTTTTGAACGATATCCAGGTCGTTAGCCGCTACAACGCCAGGCGTCTTCGCCGCCGCGCTCATGTGCTGATAGGTCGCTTGGTCGGCTGCGAGCTTGGCTTGGCCTGCCGCCAGCTGAGCTTCAGCGCTTTGGTAAGTGGCGCCGGCTTGAGCGCGCTGCGCCAACAGTTCCGGAGCCTCCAGTTTGGCAATGAGTTCCCCTTGCTTCACGATTGAGCCACGGTCGACCTTGATCGATTTCACGAACCCCGCGGTTGAGCCGCGAGCATTTACGCGGGAGGGGTTTTTGGCGGATGCCGAAGTGGGGCGTCGGACGGTGCGTTCGCCCAATACTCAAAACCGCCGCGACGTTCGCCCAAGCCAGTTTTCGGAAATCCCGTAGGGGGGCGTTAGGTTCCGGCTTTCAGCTTGATTTCCCCCACTTCGCCCTTTACTTCAACTCGGGTGCCAAAGGGCTTCGACTCGTCGGCGAGGAGTCCCAAATCGCTGTCCCCGTATCTGGCCCCATTCCAATTGAAGACCTGGAATGCCCCGTGGGGTTTACGGCGTTTTCGTTTGCCGCACCCTCCTCGAAAAAGCTCTCCCGCCCCATCCCTCAAATCGAGACTCGACGCTTATGCCTTTTTCACGGCCCCAGCTCTACTGTGTCATCCACAAAAAAGGACCGCGGACGGGTCATGACAATGTGCAGACACTTTGGACTGACTTTGGCTTTGATATTCGTTGCCAGCGTGCCGTTGCACTTGAAAGCAAACGCTCAAGCCGCATCGGGCCAGGTGCTTACCCCAAACGCACTTCGCAAGCTCGAAAAGTCGGCTAAGTCAGCAGCTGATTATGAGAGACTCGCGGCCTACTATCGGAATCAGGCTCAGATCGCGCAGGAGAACCTGGACGACGCCGAAGAGCTGCTGAAGAAATGGGGTCCCATCGAAAAGGCATCAAAGACGCCCGACCCATATCCGCACGCGCGGAGGCTCGTGTCAGAATATAGCGAGCAAGTGGAAAAGTACTCAAAGCTTGCTGCCAAACATGAAAACGCCGCACGAAAACTCGAGGCGGGCAGCAATCCGGGCTCAAACGGCCCAATGACAACTACGCCGACGCATTAACCTAACTGACTATGCGTAGGAGGACAGCATGCGAACGATCAGATTGAGAGAAGTGCCGGAGTGGCCTCCGCAACCCGGAGGAGCATTTGATTCACTCTCGCAATTTCCCATTGCGGGCGAGGCCATTGTCAATGAGTTGTTCCCCTTGCAGAACCGAAGGATCACATTTAAAGGCGAGTATAAGGGCCACCCGCACTCGTATCATTACAAAGCTTCGACCGAAAAGATTGCTTCTCGAATCCAGACGATCCTTGCCGCGAACTAGGCAAAACTGTGGCTCAATTGCGGCGCGTGTCAACGAGTTTGAGACCACTGGTCATGGAATTTAGTGAGCATTTTCATCTGCGTTGAGCGGTTTGTTGATCCAGACCTCGGTTGGAACCGAGAGTGGTTTCGGCTCCTGGCGCACGAAGCGTTCGGGGTGGACGCGATAGGCGGCATCGAGAACGGCTTGACGCTGTTCGAGGATGTGCGCGGTTTGGTTGTAGTGGACCATGGCCGGGGTGAGCAAGCCCAACCCGGAGTGGCGGTGTTCCTGGTTGTACCAGCGGAAAAATCCCTGCGAAAAAGCGCGGCTGTCCTGAATGCACCCGAAGCGGTCCGGAAACTCCGGCCGGTACTTCAGGGTGCGAAACTGGCTTTCCGAATACGGATTGTCATCGGAGACGTGCGGGCGGCTGTGGGTTTTCGTGACACCCAAGTCGGCCAACAGGAAGGCTACCGGCTTGGAACTCATCGAGGTGCCGCGATCAGCATGTAGGGTGAGCTGGCCGGGCTGGATGTTTTGTTTCGCACAACTCTCCCCGATCAGCCGCTTGGCCAGCTCCGCGCTTTCGCGCATCGCCACCATCCAGCCGGTGACGTAGCGGCTGAAGACATCGAGGATGACGTAGAGGTAGAAGTAGGTCCACTTGGCGGGCCCCAGCAGCTTGGTGATGTCCCAGCTCCAGAGTTGATTGGGAGCCGTCGCCAGTAGTTCCGGCTTCGTGTACGGCGGATGAGTCAACTGGTCACGTCGTTCGCGGGATTCGCCCTCTTGTTTCAGGAAGCGATGCATGGTGCGAATCGAGCAGTAATAGTGCCCTTCGTCGAGCAACGTCGCATACACAGCGGCTGGGGAGCGATCCTGGAATCGTTCTCCGTGCAGATGCGCCAGGACCGTTTCGCGTTCCGTCGGACTCAGGGCACGTGCTGGTCTCGGTCGCAAAGCGATCGCTGCGGGGAAAGAAGCTGCACGTCGATCCCGGTAGTAGGAAGCACGCGGCGCAAACAGCGCACGGCAAGCGGCGCGCGTGCCTACATCGGTCGCCAGTTCAGTGACCGCGGTCATCAGGACTCTTCCTCCAGGTCCTGTTCCGGAATCGGATGACCCAACAGCGCAGCCACTTTTTTTTGGACATCGATGATGATGTGCGCCTTACGCAGATCTTCGGTCAGACGTGCGTTCTGGCGGCGCAGCTTCTGGTTCTCCTCATCCATCGGATGGCGCTTGGACTTCGGCCCGCGCCTCTGCGGAGTCAGCGCTTCGAGGATGCCGTTGGCCCGCTCGCGCCGCCAAGTGGCCAGCAGCGAAGAGTACAAACCTTCCCGGCGGAGGAGAGAGCCGATACCGCCTCGTGTGGCAGCGGCGGCCTCGGCTTCCTGCAGGATGCCCAGTTTATATTCCGCGGTGTAGGTACGCCGCTTGGGTTTCGCGACCACTTCGGGATCAGGCCGCGAGGCCGGCAGCGAATCGGCGCCCGCTTGGGCTGCCACTGCACTCCGCTTCGGCTCGCCAGGCTCGCCTCCGCTCCGTTCCGTGGCAGCCCAACTTGCAGAAGAAACAAAACCAAGAGAATTCCCGTTCATCTCTCCCTTTTTCTTTCTCGCCCTGCTCATTAATTAAGAGTACTAAAACGGTCTCAGAGATGTTGGCACGGAGGGTTGGGAGACTGTGAGATCGCGGTCGAGGACTAATGACCATTGTTACTCAGTTGTAAGGTGACGGAGATCAACGAATCGAACCCCAAAGCACTCCAAGTAGAGAGGACAGAACCAATGGCATCGAACCCAAGCACGAAACGAGAAGAGCCTGCACCGATGGATGCCGGCAGTGACCTCGTGAATGAAACCTCCCAGGAGTCGTTTCCCGCTAGTGATACTCCATCCTGGAACGTGACGACAGGAGAAAAGGACAACAGTCAACTTGAGGTCAAGCCTAGCCAAGAAGGCTGCCCTACGTCATTCATAATGCAGGAGCGAGGCGAAATAGGCGGAATCTGTAACGAGCAACCGAACCCCTCGGAACAGTACGTGCAGCCGGATAGTGAAAAAGAAGATGGCGGCGAAGGATAAGCTGTAGTCACAAGCTACTCCTTCGTCTCCATGATGCTAAATCTTACCCTCATATGCAGGCGCTTGACCCACTCTTTACCGCCGATTACTCTGAAAGTGTGGAGGTCAAAATGAGATCGACGATTGCATTTGGTGTCGGAGCGATCATTGGGGCAGGCGTTGCCATATTGTTCGCGCCCAAAATCGACGAACAAATACGGAAGCCCCTAGCCGACAAGGTTACTGGCGGCATCGAGCGTGGACAGGCGAAAATTCATGAGATTACCAGCCAAGCAATTCGGGTCGCTGATGAGGCGAAAGATCAAGTTCAGCGTGTCCAGGATGCCGTTGATGCTGGTGTCCGTGCCTTTAAGGGGATAAAGAATTCCACGAGTTAGAGTTCCTCCTGAAAAAGCGATAGAGGAGCCGGTGCGGGCCGTTAATTCGACTGAACCTCACCCCAGATTTTTGGCGGCTCTCCCGGCCCCGGCTTATCTTCATCTTCTCGTTCCCTCTCTGCGGGCGGGAGCAGGAACACCATCTCTTTCTTCACTCTGCCTTTTCCCTTCAGCTTCTGTCCCAGTGGCTTCCAGCATTCTGAACAGATATCGTGTTCCTTGCCTTCGATTTCTTTCTGCAAACAGTCCTTGGCTTCGCCACACAGGTCGCAAGTAATCATCGCTTTTCCTTTCGGCTGTTTCCAATAAGCGGATCATGTCTTACGCGGAGCCCTATCGTATACTGACATACGAAATCCGTGGACGAGCAACCCCGCCCTGCTCGTCAGGTTGGATGGAGGACAAATGTGGCGGAATAAGGAGTCAGAATCAACCGCGTCGAACACGAGCAGCCCAAAGGTCCCACCCAATAGCAGCGGTCCAACAGGCACGACAGCGCATGACTCGTGGCTGAGCCCGACCATGAGAGTGAAGGGAGAAATCTCCGGCAACGAAGACCTGCTAGTCGATGGTAAGGTCGAGGGGCCGATCTCGGTAGGGCAACACAGGCTCACCGTGGGGCACGACGGTCACGTTACTGGCGGGCTTGCGGCACGCGAAACCATATTCTATGGCAAAGTTGACGGCAATCACAACCTGGTCAGTGAAAGCATCGAGATCAAGAAGGACGCTTCGATGATTGGCAACGTGAAGACGCGACGAATCGTGGTCGAAGACGGTGCCAGCTTTAAGGGCAGCATCGAAATAGAGGAGAGCAGCAAGCAAGTTGACTCAAATCTAGATAACTGCGCTGCCCGGACTCTTTCCAAGTCGGCTTGAGCATCCCCACCGATAAACTGCTATTTATGGCCTGCTTCGCTGGCCGACGACACTTGCCGCGGAGTCGAGTAACACAGATCGATGTTTGCGATAAAGGTCCTGGGCATGAAGATCGAGAACCGATTATTCAATGCCAGGACGTAGGCGCCTGACTGAGTGATGGAAACGTGGAACTCTCCTGCTGTGATGCTGTCTGTAGCGAAGAGCACTCTTGCCTCGTGACCGTGAACTAAGTTTTCAAACTCGTACTCGGTCGCAATCACCAACGCAATGTCATTTTCTGACCCGCCCGAAGCCCGGAACCAACCAGTCACGGCCGCCTCAAGCATCGTGCTCGTGTCTATTTTGATCCAATATCGAACGTCTTTCCCCGCCCGTACATTGACTTGGCCCGATACCAGCCTCTTTGAAAAGCTGCCCACTTCCAACCGGGCGGGTTGAATCTCGTCGGCTCCATTCTCGATACCGAGATCATCCGAGGCCGTCTGAGTCCTTGCAACGAACGCTGCGGCCCGTTCGAACAGGCGTTCACCGGCATTCGCGAGCTCGCTGTTGAGTCGGCTGAGGAATCCCACGGGTGCAGGAATCAACAATGTGTCGCAGTGCCGCACCCTGTCTGCGATCTTCATGCGCTCTTGATTGGCGTTCTCAGTAGCTTTAACGGCTTCTTTGCCAGCCTGGACGTGAGAAGCGACAGCCGATGCTACGGGCTCCTCAGCGGCCTCTCGAAGGTTCCTTTCCCCGGCACGAATCCGTTCGTTGGACGGGGTTGCCGCATTCTCGATCTTGCCCAAGCTGGGCTGGGAGGGACTTGGGTCGGGCGTGGACAAGAGCAATGCGGACACCTCGAACTCGTTGGGCGGAATGCGCTTCTTTTGATCGATCAGCGGCGCAGTTTGGATCGCAAGCACTGGACCGGCCGCCTGGGCGGCGTCCGCTGCGACCCTGGAGTCGGAATACGGAAGCCAATCCCCCGGGACTGGCTTGATCCCCCAAATGTTGGCCGGCGCCTCCAGTTCGACGCCGACGCGGTAAAGCTCGCGCGGATTCCTAGGCAAGCGAACAAACCTGACCTTTGCCCGCACGGGAGCGGATCTCGCTCCGGTCTGCTGGTTTGAAACTTCCAGGGTCATCCAAGAGTCCCGGCGGTGCTCGTGCCGTGATAGATAGAGGCAGCCATGACAGTTGACCGTTACCGCTGAGGTCAACTCCACTTGAGGGATCCCGACCATGTTTACTCCAAGGATTTTCAGGCGCACGGGCTCGAGGATGCGCGTGCTGCGCCGCGCTCTTGAGGCCGTCGCGAGATCAGGTATGCTGTTCTGCGTCAATTCGCCCGCCACCTTGCCCCGGGAATGATTTTCTCAGCCTAACACTCCTTCGTAATCGAAAGGGCGCGACCGTTAAGGTTGGCCACCAGTGAATTACTCCTCGAATCTGGTTTTGATGAGCTGGCACCGTTTATCGGGACTTACATGCGTTACGCCTGCCTAAGCACGTTTCCCTTGATCGTTAATGACCCGCCCCGACGTGAATCTCGGCCTGTACCCACGGACAGATAATTCATGAGCAATTTGCCCTTCGCCGTCCGATGTTCTGTCGAACCGCCTCGTAGAATGGATCGAACGCGTGCCAACTTGTGTATGGAGGGCTGAATCCATGCCGACCACAATATCGGAAGTAGAGGAGCAGGCGACCCAGGAAAGAGGGTTGGCCGGCGGACCGTCCAACCCCATGGCGCAACACGCTTACGACGGGTTTGTCAAAACGCCAAGCAGGGCAGGGTGGGTTCTTGGAGCGACCGTCGTGGGGCTTGCCCTGATTCTTGCTTCAATTTTTGGCCTTTGGCTCCTGAGGTCGGTTAGGCGATTGAACTGGCAAGTAGCGCACCTCAACCGTCAGACCGAGCAGCTTAACCAGCGCCTCCAAGGCGCAGAGCAGCACGTCAAAAGTCTCGATCAGAAGGCTTCCCAAGCCTCCGCCGCTCAAGTCGCCACGGTCCGGCCCGATCAGGCACCCGATCGAGTGTCTGATCAAGTGCCCCATGAAATAAAAGATTCGCAAGCGACCTTGGCGACGCAAACGCAGTTGCCGCTTCCGTCGAAGGCAGCTGCGCAACCGCCCCGTCAAGCCACGCAGAAAACTGAAGAATCTCGCCAGCAGCGCGCCGCCGACCTTCAGGCGTTGAGACAGTCGCTCGGGCAAATTGCCGAAACGCGCCGCACCGCAGATGGAGTGGTAATGACGTTCGGAGAGAAGTCCATTCGGTTCGACTCTGGCAACTCGAATCTTTCGCCTCAATACCGAGGCATCTTGAACCGCGTCGCACGAGTTGTCATGCCTCTCAAGCGTTATTCGATCTACGTGTACGCATATACGGATGACATCGGGACAAAGGATTACAACCTGCAACTCTCAGCGCGCCGCGCCCGAGCCGTTCGGGATGCCCTGGTACAGGCAGGAATCGATCCGAGTCTTATCAGCACAAAGGGTTTTGGCAAGTCGAAGCCGCTCGTTGCCAGTAGCAATCCCAAAGCTCGAGCAGCGAATCGTCGAGTGGAGATCGGAATTATCGATTCGACCCTGCCATCCGGCGACCGGCTAACCACCCGAAAGTAAGGGATACCCCGAGAATCATGATTGCGAGGCCGTTAGCCGCATGCGGGTATTCTCTAAGTAGTGAGGGCACAAAAATGCCACTTCTCATCCTCGGCGTGAGCATCGCAGAACCACATCCTACATTTTGAGCAGCGCACCGTCGCCTCAGAAGCACACCGCTCACCATGCCCTGACGCACATAAGCGCTCCAACTCCGTACTCTCGGCTTGTGTTTCTTCTGTTGACGTGGAGGGCGCGCGCCGCAACACGGTTCCATACGCTTCGAAATCTTCACGTGCCATATCCCCGATAGCCCTATCCACCGATGCGTTTACGGAATCGCCAGCCGTAAGGTTGGGGACCGGGGCTCTGGCTAAATAGTCTTCTCCCAATTCAACTTGCGCATCGATGGAACTTCTAGAAGGAACGGTTTTCGGCGGTTCTATCGGGTTAGTAGACACCGCCTGAGGCGTCATCGCCAGGACGGCCTCACAATTCATGCCTAATTGAGTAGCGTGACTTTGACATAGGTAAATAGGAGCGACCCCACCATTTTCCCAGGACATCATAATTGTGGTTCCATGATCGCATCCGAGTTGGTAGTATGACGACAGACGCTCGGCGGCCTTCCCATGTAGGACGAGGCGCCATTCCGCTCGGTTTGCGCAAGGGGGTTTCACTACATGGCAATTCTAGCGAACCCCATAACCCAAATTCCCTGGCCGTGATTTTCTGTAGCCGAACCTAAAACTGGCCCTCGGGCCGGTTCTTGGGGACAGAAAGCCAGGAGAAAGGGATTTAGCCTCAAACTTTGGCGCAAGCTTAGCCCGTCGTGGTCTTGGCCAATCCCGCTATCCAGACGTCTACTAACAAGAAAAGCCACGCACGGGAAGCAGATCGGTCCAGGAGACATGAATCGGGCTGCTTTCCCATCGGTCCCAAGTCCCGGGAAGCCATCCTTATCGGCAACTGGCTGCGACTCGTCCAGGCTACAAAATCGGCGCCTTCATTCACCGGATGTTCAGGCTCAGGGATCTCCTTCACTGTCGCGCGATCAATCGCCGTCCATGGAATGAGTTCGAAAAGACAAAGGCCAACTCGATTCATGACTTCGTGAATCATTCGGAGCGTCGGAATGCGGATCGATTTCCCTCAGGAATGAACAGCTTTTATTTGGCCTTCTTCTGGGCTTCCGTTATTTTTTGGTATTCCTCCGGCTCTTGATTCAAGGTGCAGAAGACTTCTCCCCATTCATCATGCGGATCTTCAGCGAGCGACCATATTCGAGGCGCCGACTTCCAGGGCTGCGCCAGAACTACCGGGTCCTCGATGGTGATTTGGTAAGTCAGATAGTTCTTGGACGTGCGCGTAATGCGCTCGACGACGTGCTCCTGGGCACTAGGATACCAACCACCGCCAGCCCCTCCGCCGAAATTCCTCATCCTCTCATCGATGGCGATAACATCGAGAACCAGCGTGTCTCCCTCCCAACGCGCGGTCGTGTCCCCATTGAACGTAGGATCGGGATCCTTAGGATGCTGACGGTTCATGTAGACCATGCGGACGTCAAGAGGGTATTCGTAAAGCATGACCAGCCGTTGCGGAGTCGCAATCAACTCCATAGGAGCGTGCTGGCCTTCTTGCTCCAAAGTCGTGCTCGGAGTGCCAGGTTGATCGCATTCGCCATACGGGACGGGCCGCTTGTATTTTGCCGCCATGCCCGGCTTGAAGACCGGAGCGACCTCCGGAGTTTTCTTGGGATCGAATTGCCTAAAGATGCCGGGATCGAGCGGATAGGCGACTTGGAGCATCTTTCCGCCAGCGTTTGGATACCAGCGTCCGGTCAGGTCCACATGCCCATCAGACATGCGTGGCGCCGGTCCGCCCGGCGGCAGTCGATGCACGTTCTTAAAATCACCGACGATGTTTGAGGGAGCTTTCCCACATTCACCATACCCGGTGCACGTGTCGTCCGGAGATTTCGGATTTTGGGTCCTGTCGTTGTTTCCCTGTGCGAAGGCGGGCGCAAACGCCAGGCACAGGACCGCAATTAATACTCCGGCACTCTCGATACCATAGCGGAAGTGTGGTTCCATTCCTTTCATTTTCAATTTCTCCTTTCACGGGCTGTGCGGACCTAATCTCTTCAACCAGCCCAACCATCCGAATTTGGCCCATGCGACGATTCGAGGAGCTCTGTCGAGCTGCATTGCGGGTATGTAACGAGCGGAAATGCGAGCACCCAAGCCGACGTGGGGGAGACATATTTATCGGCCTCGATTGATGGGCGCACTATAGGTCCGAGAGAAGGGAGAAGGCAATTTGAAATTTCGCTCTTGCACTTCCGGGCCTGCGGACTCACAAATCCCAAGTCTTGATGCGTCACCTTTTTGATTAGATAACGGCGTCGGCTCCCCCCGACCGAGTAAAGTTGGTAGCGGTAACTGACCAAGACTCGGAGGGAAAGGAGCCGAGCATGCTGATTATAGGATGCGATTTCCATTCGCGGTTCCAGCAAATTGCGATGCTGGATCCACAGACCGGCGAAATGTTAGAACATGAGAACGGTGAAGCTCGGAAGTTTTACGCCGGGCCGACTCCGGCACGCGTAGGAATGGAGGCCACCGGATATGCGCAGTGGTTCGAACGGATGCTCGCCGAGCAGGGGCATCAGTTGTGGGTAGGAGATGCGGCGGAGATCCGTGCGGCGATGGTGCGGAAGCAGAAGACGGACTCGCGTGATGCTTGCCATATTCTGGACCTGCTGCTCAGAGACAAGTTTCCGCGGATCTGGATTCCGTTCACGGAGGAGCGGGACGTGCGACAACTGCTGCGGCACCGATATAAATTGGTCTGCATGCGAACTTCCTTGAAGAACCAATTGCATGCCATGGCCATGGGCCAGGGCATCTGCCGAAAAAAGAAGCGTGGACGGCCGTGGGGCGCAAGGAACTAGAGGCTCTGTCCCTGGGTCCCTGGGCCAGTCGTCGCAGACAGCAACTGTTAGAGATGCTGGACCAGTTCGAGCCTGTAATCGATGAATTGGATCGAGCGGTGATCCAGGAAGCAGAGAAGCGTCCCGCGGCCGTGCGCTTGATGACACAGCCAGGAGTGGGGCCAGTGACGGCACTGGCATTCGTACTGACCATTGGGCCCGTCAGCCGTTTCCAGAGAAGCAAGCAGGTGATGAGTTACCTGGGTTTGAATCCTGTGGCGGCAGGCAACGCTTAGGTTCGATCAGCAAGCAAGGCAACTCCATGCTGCGATTTTTGCTGGTCGAAGCAGCCCAGACGGCCTCGATCGACGATCCGGAATTGCGGCGGGACTATCAGCGATTGAAGTTCCGCCGCGGTAGTGGGGTGGCGAAGGTAGCCATCGCACGAAAGTTGGCGGTGCGGCTGTATGGGAAGCTGCATGAAGCAGCGCAGCCCGTGCCGCCGGCTCCCATGCAGGGCAGCCCGGCAGTTTCCGTGGTAGGCGAAAGCCTATCCGTGTTTTTGATTGAGCGCCCTGCCTCCTCTGGAAAGAGACGGAGGAATTCGAACAGGTGAATCATGGTCCGTGGTTGAGGATCGCATAGATGGTTGGTGGGAAGCTGACTTCCCCGGCAGGATTCAAAGAGAGGAGTCTTGGTCAGACGCCGCAAAGGAATCCCGGGTAAGGACGAAGCTTCGCTTCGTCCAGACGCCATGGTAGCGAGCCGTCCGCAGCGTCAAGGGTCTGGCGATGAACGGTCCGACAAAAGCGGTCGGACCGCCCTGGACGCCGCTCCCGGCTCGCAAAAGTAAGGGTGTGCTTGAAAAAGTTCTTGACGACGCCGACGCCGTTACAGACGGAAACTGGCCCGCTGCCCACAACATGTGTTTCTGGGCAGTTAAAGCTCCGAACATCGGGGCTGTTGATTCAGGAACTCGCGGACCGATCTGTAGTTTTCTTCAAAGCACTTTTTGACAAGTTCAGTTCTCTCATCAATCAAAAATGCTACAGGAGAAGCCCCCTGTCTTATTCGAAGGTGACCATGTCCGTGCGGCTCAGCGTTGGGGCGCCTGGCTTTAAAGGCTGGTTCGTCATGTTGCCATTGCGCTGATTCAATATGTTGTAGAAACCGATAATCTGCTCGTAGTCCGTGGGGGCTGCGGTCGTATCCACCGGGACGACCACGGTGTAACCGCGCACCGCGGCTCCGACCGATGAGTAGGCCACCGAGCCACTGACCTTCCAGCCGACCAGAATGGTCGTCTTGATACCCTTCGCCTTCAAATCCTTATCGAGATCCGTGTTGTAAAACCTGTCCTGGGCAGTGCAAATGATCTTGATGTCGCCCGGCTGCGGCGCCACCTCCGGCATCCACTTGGACATGTTGTCCTCAAGGGTGCCATATGCCACGACCATGCCGGCCTTGCGTGCCCGCGCCAGGAATGCGGTCATGACCGGCAGCATCTCGGCTTTGCATTTCGGCTGGGAGTTGCAGATGGGCTCGACGTAGTCGAACACCAGTAGAGCGGTGGTCTTAGGATTAAGGGTGACGGGGACCGGGCCCGGCAGCGCGGGCATTTGCAAGGTCACCATTGGCTTGCTGGCGGCGCGACCGGCCGGTGTGTCTTGCGCGCTCAGTTGCCCTTGAGCCGCTCCATTTGAGAGCGCGAGGACGAGACCGCTCGTAAGCAGGACAGTGCGAAACAGCGTCATGTTGGAATCTCCTCTCTGGGGCTTCCGGTTCCCACGTTCCTAATCGCTGGCAGCACGCTCTCATGCGAGCTTCGCAAGCAGGGAATAAGGCTACATTAAATCCAAAGTGATGCTCAGCTCTAATCACCAGCTCATTTAACATTTCTGTTCTGACTTGCCCGAAGTCCGATCTAAGCTTCTCAAGCTCGGCGTGAACTTTTTCAAATAGATTGAAGCAAGGCCACATCCACGGTGATTCGAGAGATGGTGCCTTACGGAAAGTCGGAACCCATTCGAGCATTGCGCCTTCGGGGAGGGTTGTCAACACCTGAAGAGAAACTCCGAGGAAATGGCCACAACGTGAGAGCCAAGTCCTGGAATTTCGTAAACTGGCCGCGAAACCTGCGATTGACCTGGCAGGACTGCTGGCATTTGGTGCTAGAATTCGCGACACGGAACGTCACGCTCCGCGTTCGCTGGAACCAAGCGTCAGACGGTGTATATGACCGCATTTATGTAGCTCTACCGCGTCCACGTGTTATCTCAGGGATATGCTGGGCGAGCAAGGTAACCCTCTTGGAGGAACCCGATGAAGCACACAATCGATACTCTGGTGAGGCAATTCGAGCGTGGCAGTCTGACTAGGCGACAACTAGTCCAGGCCTTCGTCATGATTGCGGCTTCGCCTTTGCTGGCACAAGAACGTCCAGTGGGTGCATTCCGTGCAACGGGCATCGACCATGTTCAGATTACGGTCACCGACCTGAAAGCAACGCAGCAGTTTTACGAAAAGCTGTTCGGGGTAACAACGACCTCTCCCAGTCCAACACAATTGAGCCTTAGACTCGGGTCATCGGGCAATACCATCAGCGTGCATAGTGAAAGCGGCCCAATTAAACCAATTGACCACTTCGGGATGGGAGTCGAAGACTTTTCGGCGGAGACAGCCCTTGCGACCGTCAAGCGCGTGGTGCCGGGTTTCAAGAGCGAGGTAAACGGCACCTCTGTGTTCGTTACAGGACCGGACGGTGTTCGCGTCCAGCTTGTGGCTGCAAAGAGGCAGTAGTGAGGTTTGCCGGCTGCGACTCCCTCACGCTGTCGGCGCGTCACTTTCGATCGGGCAAAATATAGTTCACGTTGGCCTGCCGAACGCTCTACCACTGAGCTACCCTAGGTTTTTGGAGGACGTCTGAGCGGCCCGCCGAACGGTGCCTTCGCCAACGCCCAACTTCTCAGCAACGTTCGCCCAGGATAGTCCTTCCTCGCGCAGGACGGCTATCCTGGATGCACTCACGACTACCTTCGGGCGTCCCAGGCGCTTGCCTTTGGCTCGAGCATTTCCTTAGGCCGGACCGCACGCGATCGCAGATTAGCTCACGTTAGCAATGCTGGCGAAGATTCCAAAGATGAGCCGACCATTGGGCGTACTCGTGTCCACGCCTTCATGGATCGAGACGAATTGAATTCCGAGCGCGCGGAACTCTTCGAGAGCATTGACCAGGTGCCGAAGACTCCGGGCGAAGCGGTCATACCGATAGACGACGACCACATCAAATCGGCGTCGCTTGGCGTCGATCATCAGCCGATCAAGCGCAGGGCGTCGCTCTTTGGCGCCGGAAATGCCAGTGTCCACGTATTCTTCAGCCGTCGTCCAGCCGCGATGTTGACAGAAGTCTTGAAGCTCGCGCGTCTGGAGACCGGTGTCCTGCTTGCCACCCGATCTAAAGTAAGGTAAAATCATAACGTAAGGGGATTATTAAGTGTAAGGAATAGACGATGCCGCATTCCACGGTAACGCGCAAGGGACAAACGACCATTCCAGGGAAGGTTCGAAAGGCCTTACGAATCAAGCCGGGCGACAAACTGGAGTACCTGGTGGAAGGGGACTATGCCACCATTCGCGTGCATCCGGGTACGCGGTCACTCAAAGGTGTGCTCGCTAGCAAGAAGGGTAAGGGGATGTCCTTCGCCCAAATCCGCGAGGCAGCAGCGAAAGCCGCCCGTGGTCGTGGGGGCATCCGGTGAAGCGAAGGCTTGTCGACACCAATCTGATCGTTCGCTATCTGGTTCAGGATCATGAAAAGCATGTTAAGGCCGCTGGAAGGCTGTTCGATGCGTGCGACCGCGGCGAGGTGCTGATTGTGGTGTTGCCAGTTGTTCTAGCCGAGTGCGTGTTTGTACTGGAATCTTTCTATGAGCATCCACGTGGAGAGATTGTTGCGGCGCTCGGCGGGCTCATCTCCAGCCCCGGTGTTGAGATCAACGGGGTGGCGATTCACCTGGACGCATTGGACCGCTATCGAAAAACGAAGGTCCATTTCGTGGACTGCCTGATCGCCGCGACCGCTGCGGCCGAAGACATACCAGTGGCCACCTTCGATCAGGACTTTCGAAAATTCGCCGACGTGCGCATCGAAAACCAATAGTTTCTCTTCGGGCAACCGGCTGTCGAGCCCTGAACCATGGGCGGGTACGCTTAGTGAAGACTTTCTGTATTAGTCAAGAGAGATCCCATAGCGGACGAGTTCGAGGGTGCAGTCGCAAACGCCTTAAATAGCCGCACTTGCCACAAAGCGCTACCCGACCTTTTATCGAAAGCAGCGGTACCGCTCGCAAACATCCACTAACCTAGGAGGGGCGCCCATTGGGTCCCGAGTTCGGTGGGCATCGGCTGCGCTGCCCGATCAAGCACAGCGGCTTCGACCCCACCGCCCCTACCGGGAGCACTAGGCGAACGACTTTGCTGTTCGCTTCTCGCAGAGCGGAAGGAACGGCCTGCGTGTAAATGTTCATGGTCGTTCGAACATCTGCCTGTCGCAAGAGTTCCTGCTGCACCTTGAGATCGACACCAAGCGCATGAAGTAACGTTGAATGACTGTGTCGGAACGTATGCCAGCCGATCCGGCCTATCCCCGCTTTTTCTGCTGCGGGGACTAGCCAGTTCTCCTGAATTCGACCTGGCCAATACGGCTTTCCTGTTTCCGGGTTCGCGAATACCCAGAGGTATTTACTCCCTCGCCGATTAAATTCCTTTCGCTTCCGCCGCCGTCAAGGGGCACGGCCCGCTGGCGCGGCTCCCGATGGTCACCCTGGCTTCGCTGCGGGAGCGATCCGCCTTATGGAGGCATGGGCCTCCCCGCGCTTATACCGTCACGGCACAAAGGTCTGTTCCTACTAGTTCTGATATATAGACATATGTATACTAGTATACGCATGGCAAGCGAACTGAAGCCTGTCAGATGGATTGGAGCGTCGCTCAGGGATTTGCGGTCTTTCCCTAGCGAGGTCAGGCTCGACATCGGGCGCGCGCTCTTTGCAGCCCAGGAGGGGAAGATCGATCCTGCCGCCAAACCCCTCAAAGGTTTTGGCGGTGCTAGCGTGCTCGAAATCATCGCTTCGCATCACGGCAATGCATGGCGGGCCGTTTATACGGTGCGTTTTCTGGATGCCATCTATGTTTTGCACGTATTTCAGAAGAAATCTACACAAGGTATCGCGACACCGCCAAGAGTGATCGATCTAATTAAACAGAGACTCGCAGAGGCCGAGCGTGACTATCGAGAAAGGCAGAACTAAAATGAAAAGCAAAACCAAAATGAAAAGCAAAACCAAAAAGGCACACAGTCGAGTTCCCCGCGTGACCGAAGGCAGCGGGAACGTCTTTGCTGACCTTGGACTTCCCAACCCTGAGCAGGAGCTGCTCAAGGCGCAGCTCACCCTGCAAATCTATACTATCCTCAAGGACAACGGCATGACGCAAGTCGAGATCGCCAAAATCCTCGGCGTGCAACAACCTCAGGTCTCCTTGCTGATGCGGAACCGCGCGGGTAATTTCTCGGTCGGACGCCTCATGGAGTTCCTCACGGCTCTGCGTCAAGATGTTGAAATCACCGTTCGGCCAACGCGTAAGGAACATGGTGCGCTCTCGGTTATCTCGGCCTGAACTAATGCCGGTTCTATAATGCTTCATCCGTAACGTAGATTGCTCGGTGAACTGAACGGACGAGGTTTCTAGCCCGGGTGATGCAGGACATTGGGGTTGATCTCAAACGTCCGCGCCACCTCGGGGAGCAGCAGCCTCAATTGCGCGGTCTCCAGCGTCGCGCGGGAGTTCCATTGCCAGTGCTTCGATTGCGGGAGTAATTGCTTTAGCGCCACAGCGGCGGAGTCCATTAGGTGCCGGCTTACGCATCTCAGCCTAGCGCCACGCCCACTACGCGCAAGCCGCGCGCCTGCGCGCCCAATGCAAGAGTCTCGTCGTGGGTTGCCATTTCGAGATCTACGCGCGTCATCTCTGGGCATCGGCTGCGCTGCTCGATCCAGCACAGCGGCTTCGATGCCCACCACCTCGAGCGAGGCGATGACCGCCAGGATCGTCGCTCGCCGCTTCGCGACCTCCGCGTTCGCAAGGTTCGCCCGCAGCTGCAACGAGCTTGTCTTGCACACCTGCCGGAGATGTAATACACTCGCTTCATGAAAACTCTCACTGTACGACTGCCCGAGCCACTGGTGGCGGATATAGAGGCGGAATCGCGCGGGCGCAAGATCTCGAAGTCGGATGTAGTTCGCGAACGGCTCCAGCGTTCACCCCGGCAGCGCCGCCGCACAGCCTCCCTCAATGCGATCGCCGACCTCATCGGATCGGTAGATGGCTTACCGAACGATCTAACTACGCGAAAGAAGGAATATTTGCACGCCACAGGTTATGGCCAGAAACGTCCTCGTTGATGCTGGATTTGTTGTTGCGTTGCTTAGTAGCCGAGACACTTACCACAACTGGGCCGTGACGCAGGCGTCTGAAATGCCCCCGCCTTGGTCCACGTGCGAAGCCGTTCTATCGGAAGCTTTTCACCTTCTCGGGGAACGTGGTGCCCCGAATCTCGGCGCACTGCTTCGCCGCCGAGCCTTGCTCGTTGCCTTTACACTTGCCGAGAACCTGGAACCAGTCGTCAAACTGATCGAGAAGTATTCCAACGTTCCGATGGGCTTCGCCAATGCTTGCCTCGTTCGCATGACCGAAACGCTTGCCTATCCCATCATTCTAACGACCGACCAAGATTTTCGAGTCTACCGTCGGCACAGCCGCCAGGTAGTGCCTTGTGCGACTCCCGAATGATATGCACACTCGTTGGCAGGGTAGGTCGCGAGCCGAAATCAGTCGAATCAGCCCCAGGCAACTGGCGATCTGCTTGCCCCGCCGGAACGCCCGATCGTCTGAGCTCGAGGTCCGTGGCCATCAGCGTGACGCGATTGCCCTTGGCCTCGCAGAGCAGGTGCGAAAGGATGGGAATGGTCGTCTTTCGCTCGACGACGCCTTGCGTCAGATTCAACTCGCTAGTATGGACAACCACAATTTACGATGCCAATCAAGTTTGAGCGCTCAGGTCATCGAAGGGATTATGCCCCTCCATTCGAGCTGAGTGCTTTGCGAATTTCATCCGCTTGCGTTTGAGGCGGATTCAGTTGGAGTGCCCGCCCGAAATGTGCCTTGGCCTGAGTGTCGTCGCGATTCTTCTGATACCGGCACCTAGTTACAAGCCCAATCCGTGGTCATCGCAGCATCACACCCACAACGGGCAAGCCGTGCGCCTGCGCGCCCAATGCAAGAGCCTCATCGTGGGTTGCCATTACGAGATCTACGCGCCTCATCTCCTTCCAAAGCAGGGCTGTCGCAAGGTGAATAGCATCGAGGGTCCCGAGTTCGGTGGGCATCGGCTGCGCTGCCCGATCAAGCACAGCGGCTTCGATGTCCACCACCTCGAGCGAGGCGATAACCGCCAGGATAGTTGCTCTCCGCTTTGCGACCTCCGCGTTCGCGAGGTTCGCACACAGTCGCAGGCGGTCCAGGCTGCGCAGACTTTCGGCCCTGACCAGCGCGCTCGACACCCCCCGTTCGATCTGCCGCCATTCGGGTAGAGCGTCCGGCTGGCCAAGCGCAAAACGGAGTAGCACCGACGCGTCCACATAAGCAATCATCGGAGTCCCTGCCTCTCTTCCAGCAGCAGCTGCACGATGTCTATTTTCAGCTTCAGAGGCTTGGGTATAGGAATTCTGTTGGGGGCAGGAGCGTCAGGCAATGGTTCTTGCACGCGCAACGCGAGGCCCTGGTGTACCGGCACGATCTGTGCGACAGGGGTCTGGCGATCCAGAACGGCAATGGTCTCGCCGCGCCGGACCGCGCGGAGATACTCGCTCAGCCGCGACTTGAGATCAGCGATTCCCACTCTCTTCATGACCATATTATGACTAGAAATGGTCATTGTGGCAAATGTTCCAAATAGATGCAAATCTAGGATGTGCGGAATTGCGCGGCAATGAGTACCGCCGGATCGACCAATGGCACCTACCTACGCTGACGGGGTAGCTACCGTCCCGAGGTCATCCGGTTCCAACCACGAGAAGATTCCGAAAGTAAAAATCACCGTCAACAGTATTATAAGAAAGTAATCAACAAGGTCGGGCCTCTAGCAGCCCAAAGGAGATATCACGAGTATAGTTGCGACTTTCACATGCAAGAATTCTAAGGAAAGCGTAAAGGCTTTTCATCGCACATGCCCTGCCAAGAACATCCACACAAAATAAGCAGCGGCCGTAAGAAGTTCGACGGTCCAAGCTGCCACGGTACAGCCGCAGCGCAATAGTGCTATTCCGGCGATGGTGACCGGAATAATCGCCATGGTACAGGCTACCGCTCGTTGCTGGCGATTCATTTCGATTCACCAGGAAAGCTCGATTGCGCTAGCTTCGCCTTGATCGCCTCGATAGCTTTGCCAGGATTATCGAATTCAGCCAATGGCACTGCTAATGTTGTGACGGTCGGCTGGAATAAAACCAAGTCAGGTGCGATGCCGAAGCCACGCTGAATTCCTATGCAGGAGACGCCTGCTTTGGCGCAGATCGAAAATATCCGGGCTTCTGTATCGCGACCTAGTTGATTGTCTTGCTGTGTTGCAGGGGCGATGTTACAAGTTTTGATAGATTCCATTTCGGTGTCTCCGATTTGGGATTTAGGCTGCGGCGGGTGTTGAAGCACTCGCCGCGGCCGCTACTGCCTAGTAAGCTTCATGCGCCGTGACCGCTCGCTTTGTTCCTCCGGTCGTTGCCTTTTTGCTGTCGTTGCGGACATCGATCTCCCTCAGTTTTTGCCTTTAGGATGTTTGGGCGGCGACTGCTTGCTCTCTGATACTCTGCACAGTCCTTCAGGTGTGCCGCTTCGATCTTCCGGCTGAACCGCCGGTAGCCGTGCCCGCACCAAACACAAGCGCCGACGATGCCAGGGCGGAATGCACACCGCAATGCATGCAGGAACCTGTGGCGCGGCGGAACCTTGAGTCGAACTTTCATTCGTCCCTCTCGTTTTTATCTCTTCAGTCCTCGGGCTATCTCTTCTATGGTCGTCCATGCACGCTCAACGGTTTCCAGCAACTCGCAGAAAATGTCATCCGCTGAAAACAGGAAAGCGAAATCGGTGTGTGCCTGCGAGTGGCAGATAAGCTCACGCATCCGATGTACGAGGACAGCCAATTCGTCGCACACGAAGTAGCCATCCATCCTGTGTACGGACGGATCTTCGGCAGCCCTCGCTTTGGGCGGCTCCTGCCGCCATCCTTTTTCACTCTTCAATTCCTGTTTTGCGTCCTCGTGATCACGCATCTCGCCCCATGGATTTAGACCGTGATTAGCAGCCTGGCAACGCAGAAGATGTAGCTCTGCGAAATCTAGTCGTCGATCCCTGGAACCCCTACGGGACGCGGTTGCTGACAAAATGGGCAGCGAACGGGAGGACCAAAGCTGCGCACCGTCGCTAGCGGTTGGCTCGCACAACAGAAGCTAACCATTCCCCTTTGGTGGTTAAGGGCGGTGACGAAATGAAGCCAACAACCAGAGTGCTTCCTCTTGGGTCCAAACCTCGACTTGCCATGGTCGTCTTCGGGCCCCTGGCTCTGGTGGCTCAAAAAGATTTCCTCCTCACGGTTTTGCGGCTTCGTCACGCCTTCGCGGGCTTCGTCAACCCTCCCGATCAGTTCCTTCGAATTGCGCATTCCGATACTTGCGCCTTATCCTTGCCGTGCATGGACCCGCCGATCGTAGAGTCGTTCGCCCTATATTCGCCTTGGGTTGCCGGAGGGGGGATGAAAACTAAGCAGAGAGCTTCCAAATCTCATCGACACTTAATTTCATCCGTATTATACCACCGAGATCCCGTTAATCTCAGTCGGGGCTAATTATTTGTGCATCAGTCGGTTACAGACTAGAGCCGGAGCATGTACATACGGCGAAAGTAACGCGAAAGCGGCAGGAGGTCAATCCAGTGTTTGGGTTACGGGCGTCGCGATCCAAGCTCCGACACTCCAAGAGGGTTATGCTCTGACGAGCATAAAGGATGAACTTGAACTGTATTGAATATAGGTCACGCCGGTCGTTCGAAATATCGAAACGGCGCCGCAAAGGGGCTTCCCTGAGCAGCTCTCAGTCGATCCGAATAGCAATGGACCTGGTTGAGCCAGGTCCATTCTACGCAACAGGTGGGAAGTGCCGGAACAAACTCAGCTTTCCGACCTCCTAGCGCCGAAGATTCGCTATCGGGAGCTCTAGCCATCCTGCACATCCTTTTTGTCCGATGGCCGGACCCCGAGTGGCGTCCGGCCACGGCCATCCGAGCTGGCTTGGCCACAAGGTCCGCGCGATTGCGCAGCGATCGAAAGTGCCGGAACGAACCCCACCGCCGTGAACTAGTGTGAGCGAAATCGCGATATTACCCGCCTGGGAAGCACTAAAATTGCGAAACGAACAGACGCACCTGCGGCCCTGCCATGTGCCCGCCGCCAAAGAGAACTGTGGCACCTTGAATTTGACTGACAGCCTAGGGGTTTTCCCCTCCGGGCGTATCGTTTTATCCCAAAATCCCCTTAGGCATCGGCGAAAGCGTGTGATAGGCTACCAAGGTCGAAGAGAACAGAAAACGAGAGTGTAGGGCACGACGGAGAGACGACTTGAGAGAAGCAAAGTCAGCGTTGATTGAGCAATATCGCAGCCATCCAAAGGACACCGGGTCACCCGAGGTTCAGATCGCATTGCTCAGCGAAAGAATCAACTACCTGACATCGCATCTAAGGTCGCACGCGAAAGACCATGCTTCACGCCGCGGCTTGATTATGATGGTGAACAAGCGCAGGCGTTTGCTGGATTATTTGAATCGTCGTGATCCCGATCGGTATCGCGAGATTGTCGAACGATTGAGTCTGCGAAAGTAGCGAGATCTGCTTTCTCGGATGTTTTGGTTCCCTGCTGCGAAGTCGGCGCTCAAAGCCAGTCCGTTTCGGTAGCTCTGAGGGTTGTTTCAAATCCGCCGCGTTCGCGCCCCTCGCAACCTCTTCCGTTTCTCTCCGGCATTTGAAATCTATTTAACATCTGCATTGCAAGCCGCATGAATGCGGCGAAAGGAATCGAAGTTATGTCGCAACCCGCTCCGCATCAGGTACAAGTTGAAGTTGGTGGCCGCCCGCTGACCTTTGAAACGGGGAAACTGGCCAAACAGGCCAACGGCGCCGTTCTCGTCAAATATGGAGACACCCAGCTTCTTGTCACCGCCTGCATGGATTCGCATCCCAACGACCGCGATTTTTTGCCTCTGACGGTCGACTACCGCGAGTACACCTACTCCGCCGGTAAAATTCCCGGGGGCTTCTTCAAGCGCGAAGGCCGTCCCTCCGAGCGCGAAATCCTCATTTCCCGGCTGATCGATCGTCCCCTCCGCCCCCTCTTTCCCGAGGGTTGGCGCAATGAAACGCAAATCGTCGCTCTGGTCTTGTCCGCCGATAGTGAAAACGATCCCGACGTGATCGCTGTTACCGGCGCCTCCGCCGCGGCGTTTATTTCCGACCTGCCCTTTGCGAAGCCGATTGCCGCCGTGCGCGTGGGGTTGCTCGAGGGGCAGTTCGTCGCCAATCCCACCACGGCCGAGCAGAAAAAAAGCCTCCTGAATATCGTCGTCACCGGAAGTGAAGAAGCCATTGTGATGATCGAAGCCGGCGGCCTCGAAGTATCGGAAGACACCATCGCCGACGCCCTCAGCTTCGGCCACGATCAAATCAAACGCATCATTGCGGCCATACGCCAGTTGCACGATCTCGTCCGGCCAAACAAAGTTGTTGTGCCGCCACCCGTCTTCAACGAAGAGCTCGCCAAGGATATCGAACGCCGCTATGGCGCGCGGCTGCACGATGCCCTGGACACTGCGAAGTATCCCAAGAAGGAGAGTTACCGCCGCGTGGAGGAAGTGCTGGCGGAGATCCTTGCCGGCATTCCGGAAGAGGACGAGGAGTTACAGAAGCAGGCGAAGCAGGCCTTCGAACGCCTGCGCGAAAAGATCTTCCGCGAAGACGTCCTTCGGCACCACCGCCGCCCCGATGGGCGGGCATTCGACCAGATTCGAGCGATCTCCTGCGAAGTGGGATTGCTGCCGCGCGTTCACGGGTCGGCCCTCTTCACGCGCGGTGAGACCCAGGCCTTAGCCACCCTTACCCTCGGAACCAAGGAAGACATGCAGCGTCTCGATCTGCTTTTCGAGGACGAAGCTTTCAAGCGCTTCATGCTGCACTACAACTTCCCGCCTTTCTCCGTTGGAGAAGTCAAGTTCCTCCGCGGGCCGGGCCGGCGCGAAATTGGCCACGGAGCTCTGGCCGAGCGGGCGCTCATGAATCTGCTCCCTCCGGAAGACGATTTCCCTTACGCCATGCGGCTCGTTTCGGACATTTTGGAGTCCAACGGATCCTCCTCCATGGCCACTGTCTGCGGCGGTTCGCTCGCGCTGATGGATGCGGGCGTGCCCCTGCGATCGGCATGCGCGGGAATCGCTATGGGGCTCGTCATCGAGGGCGAAAAAGCGGCCGTGCTGACCGATATTGCCGGAGCGGAGGACCACTACGGCGATATGGATTTCAAAGTCGCGGGGACGCGAGCCGGCGTTACCGCCCTGCAGATGGATATTAAGGTCGGAGGCGTGAGCGTAGCGTTGATGCGGCAAGCCCTCGAGCAAGCCCGCAAAGCGCGTTTCGAGATCCTCGACGTTATGGATCGCACGCTCACCGAACATCGCGGAACGATGTCGCCCTACGCGCCCCGTCTCTTCCAGTTGACCATTCCTACCGACAAGATTCGAGACCTCATCGGTCCCGGCGGGAAGAAGATCCGTTCCATCATCGAGGCCACCGGCGTGAAGATCGACGTCATGGACGACGGCAAAGTGCACGTCTTCGCTTCTGATGGAGAATCCGCGGAATCGGCCCTGAAAATGATCCGCGAAGTGACGGCCACCGCCGAGGTCGGCAAAACGTATCTCGGGAAGGTCGTCCGCTTGGCGGATTTCGGCGCCTTCGTGGAGATCTTTCCGGGCACCGATGGCCTGCTGCACATCAGCGAAATCGCGGAGCAACGCATCCGCGACGTGCGCGACGAGCTGAAACTCGGCGATCAGGTGCTCGTGAAGGTCCTGGCAATCGAGGGGAACAAGATTCGTCTCTCGCGCAAAGCTATCCTCCGCGAACAACGCGACAAGCAGAAGCGCGAAGCCGGCGCCTAGTAGCCCTCACGACGATCCAGGTTGTTAAAAAAGATGTAAAAAAGGGGAGGCAAATTGCCTCCCCTTTTTTTTGTGGCAAATTCGCTGAGGGCTAGCGAACCCGCTCGATACTCGCGCCCAGCCCGGTCAATTTCTCTTCAATCCGTTCGTAGCCCCGGTCGATGTGGTAGACGCGGTCCACGTAACTTTCCCCTTGCGCCACCAAAGCCGCGAGCACCAAGGAAGCGCTCGCGCGCAAATCGGAGGCGATCACCGAGCTGCCCTGCAGCGCCGTCGGCCCGCGCACGATGGCCTTGCGGCCGTCGATCGAAATATTCGCGCCCATGCGTATCATTTCGCTGGCGTGCATGAAGCGGTTCTCGAAGATCGTCTCGGTAATCACGGAAGCGCCGTCGGCTTGCGTCGCCAGGGCCATGAACTGAGCCTGCATGTCCGTGGGGAAGCCGGGATACTCCTCCGTCCTCACGTCCGCGGCAATCAATTTCCGGGCGCCGCAAACCCGCAGCGTTTGCTCGCCCGCCGGCTGGATATCGACTCCTGTTTCGCGCAGCTTGGCGATAATGGACGCAAGGTGCTGCGGCGCGCAGGCCGTGACCTCGACATCTCCTCCGGTTATCGCCCCTGCCACCAGGAATGTACCCGCCTCGATGCGATCGGGAATGATACTGTGGCTCCCTCCGCCGAGTTCGGCAACGCCTTGCACGCGTAGCGACGATGTTCCGCAGCCTTCGATTCGCGCGCCCATTTTCGTGAGCAGGTCAATCAGGTCGCCCACCTCCGGCTCGCGCGCCGCGTTTTCGATGAGGGTTTCGCCCGACGCCAGAGCCGCGGCCATGAGTATGTTCTCCGTGCCGGTGACCGTTATTTTTTCAAAGATAACGTGCCCGCCGGGCAATCGGCCGCCGCGAGGCGCTCTCGCCGCAACGTAGCCGTGCTCGGTTGCAATCTCCGCGCCCATCTGTTCGAGCGCCTTCAGGTGCAAATCGACCGGCCGCGCGCCGATGGCGCACCCTCCCGGAAGCGAGACCCGCGCGTAACCCAGCCGGCCCACAAGCGGCCCCAGCGTCAGAATGGACGCACGCATGGTGCGCACCAGCTCATACGGCGCTTCGGCATCCGAAATGTTTCGCGCCTGAATCGTCAGATCGGTAGGCGGCACGTCGGGCATTTCCACGAGCGCATTCATGTGCGCCAAAAGCCGCGCCATGGTGATGATGTCGCGCACGCGAGGAATATTTTGCAGGTGCACGGGCTCGGAGGTGAGCAGCGCCGCGGCCATGGCAGGAAGAGCTGAATTCTTCGCGCCGCTGATGCGCACCGTGCCTTGCAGGCGATTTCCGCCTTCGATGCGGAAGCGGTCCATTATTCTTTCCGCCGCCTCGCGTTAGTCTTGGCGCCGCTGCTTCGTGCGCTTTCCTTGGCAAAATGCGTCGCCAGCGCGAGGCGCAAGTTGCCCGCGCTCCGCTTCAGCCGGCGGCGCGCTTCCGCCGCGAATTCGCCGGTTTCCAGCATGAGCAGCGCCACGCGAAGATTGCGGGATCGCGCCAGCGCACGCTTTGCGTCCGCCGAGTTTGCGCCGGTCGCCTCCTCAAGGATGCGCAGGCCGCGCCTTCGCAGCTTCTCGTTACTCATGCTGAGGTCCACCATCCAGTTATTGTAAACGCGCCCGAGCCGGATCATCGCCGCCGTGCTGAGCATGTTCAGTATCAGTTTCTGCGCTGTTCCAGCCTTCATGCGCGTCGAGCCGGCAATCACTTCCGGGCCGGTCCGCGGCGCAATCGTGATCTTCGCGATTCGCGCGGCGGGCGATGTTCGATTCGATGTCACTGCCACGGTCACGGCGCCGCGCTTGCGCGCGTATCGCAATGCGCCCAGCACGTAGGGTGTGCCGCCGCTGGCCGTCACCCCGACGACCACGTCTCGCGCGCTAACTTTTCGGCCGGCCAGGTCCCTGCCGCCTTGCAAGGGCGAATCTTCCTGATCTTCCGATGCGCGAGTCATGGCCCGCCGTCCCCCCGCAATTACGGCCTGTACGAGCGACGAAGGAACGCCGAACGTCGGCGGACATTCGGCCGCATCGAGCGCGGCCAACCGGCCGCTGGTGCCCGCGCCAACGTAAATGAGCCGTCCGCCCCGTTCGATCGCTTGCACAATAACTGTGACTGCCCGCGCGATAGCCCCGATCTCTTTTGTTACCGCCCGAGCCACGATCTGATCTTCGCGATTGATCGTTTGTAACAATTCACGCGTCGTCAGTTGATCGAGCCTTTGCGAGCGCGGATTGCGCCGCTCCGTGGCTGCCACGTTGTGAGAGGAAGGTTTCACCGCGCGGATTCTTGGTGGCCGGCCGGCGCCAACGCTAGGCGCTCGACAATGGCGTCATGAACCGTTGGTTGCACGCGGCGGATCAGATCCTCTTCGAGACTGACATGCACGCGAGCTGCGTTGGTCAGCAAGACCACGAAGAGCTCCTTCGTTGGATCGATCCATATCGACGTGCCGGTGAATCCGGTGTGCCCGATGCTTTGCTTCGAAAAATATTTCCCGCTCGAAGAGCGCTCCGTGGGCACATTCCAGCCCAGCGTGCGCGTATTTGCCGCCAGCGGGTTCGCCGACGTGAACTCCGCCACGGTCTTGCGCCACAGGATACGCTCATGCGCATAGATGCCGCCGTTCAGCAGCATCTGGCAGAAGATGGCCAAATCGGGGCCGGTGGAAAACATTCCCGCGTGTCCCGCGACTCCACCCATTGCCCATGCGTTTTCGTCGTGCACCTCGCCGTGCGCGAGCTGCTCGCGTGGCGCAGCTCGTTCGGTGGACGCAATCCTTGCGCGGAGAGATTTGGGCGGACGAAACATTGTGTTCGTCATGCCCAGCGGCGCAAAAATGCGCTCCTTAGCCAATTCATCCAGGCCACGGCCCGTGAGGCTCTCGATGATCGCGCCGAGCAGCATAAATCCAATATCGGAGTAGATCGTTTTTGAGCCGGGCTCGTAGGTCAGCGGTTGCGCCACCGCCCGTGCAAGAATCTCCGCCCGGCCTTTCGACTTCAGGAAATAGTCCTCATGGGCAGGAAGTCCCGAGGCATGAGCGAGCAGATGCGCCACGGTCACGCGCGCCCGCTGTTCAGTATTTGCCCCGCGCGTCCATTCCGGCAAGTAACGGCCGACCGGCGCACTGATGTCGAGTTGCCCTTGTTCGTAAAGCATCGCCGCGAGCGTCGTGGTAACCACGGGCTTGGTCAGCGAAGCCGTATCATAAATCGTATCCGCATTCACCTTCGGGGCACCTGCGGCGTGACTGAGTTTTCCGCAGGCATGAACGAGCAGCCGCCCTCGATGGCCCACCGCGAGCACTCCGCCCGGGAATGCGCGTTCCGCGACGCCTTGCTCCAGCAATTTCACGGCGGGTCCGATTTTGGCCTGGGTCTCCGCGTTTGCTGCCTCGAGCTTCATCGGATTAGCCGCGACATCGATTCCTTCGCCAATGCGCGCCGCGCCGGGCACGCTGGCGGGAATACGGCCCCCGATGGGCGTCTGGCCGAAGATCGCCCGCCCCGCGGCCTTTTGCGCGACGTCTGCACTGCTGAAAACGCCTACCCACGTTTTGGCCTCGGGAAAATGCTTGATCACGTACGGGCTGCCGAAGCACACTACGATTGCGGGCTTCTCCATTGCCAATGCGCGGTGCACCGCCGCTGCCTGTGCCTCTGGCAAGGCTACGCTTCCTTTGCGGTCGGCCACCCGAACGAAAAGCGCCAGAATCACGGCATCGTACGATCGCAGCGAAGCCACGTCGAAATTGCCGATCGGTGCGAATTTTGTGTCGAACCGCAAATTCTCGAGCGAATCCACGTGCCGGCGAAGTTCAGCTTCGAGCGCCCGTCCGGGATAGGGATCGGGATCGCCGGCGATACTCAGGAGCAATAGCTTCAGCGGGCGTGCCGCATCCAACGGCAGAATACGCCGCGTATCGCGCAAAAGCGTGACACCGCGACTGGCGATCTCGTCGGCAGCTCGCTCGAATTCCGCGCGAGCCAGCAATCTCGGCAAAGCCTCGAGATCGACAAATCGATTTCGATGCAGTCCCATGCGGGCCTTCGCTCGAAGCACCCGCGCCACCGATTGATCGATTCGCTCGATCGGCAGGCGTCCCGACTTAGCGGCGTCCCTCAGAGCTGCGAGCGCCGCGTCGGGCGCGCCCGCCTGCAAGAGCAAATCCGCGCCGGCGAGAATCGCCTCCACGGAAGCTTCGCCGAGCGCGTAGTGCCTCGCGACGCCTCCCATGTCGAGCGAGTCGGTGACCACTAAGCCCTCAAACCCCATTTCGCCGCGCAGCAGGCCGGAAAGAATCGATTGCGAGAGCGTCGCTGGCTTTTGGGGATCGTCCTCGAACGCCGGAACGGCGAGATGCCCGGTCATCACCGTGCTTGCTCCAGCGGCGAATGCCGCTCGGAAGGGCACGAGCTCTACCTTATCGAGTTGCGCACGATCGCCAGTCACAATAGGAAGGTCGAGATGCGAGTCAATTACGGTGTCGCCATGCCCTGGAAAATGTTTGGCGGTCGAGAGTCCGCCATTCTCTTCCACGCCGCGCACGTAAGCTGCTACGAATGCGCCCACGCGCTGCGGATCTTCGCCAAACGATCGCACATTGATGATGGGGTTATCGGGGTTGCTGTTGACGTCCGCCACGGGCGCGAAAATCCAGTGCACGCCCACGGCCCGCGCCTCGTTCGCGGTAATGCGTCCAACCGTATACGCATCCTGGGGACGCCCCGCCGCGGCCACGGCCATCGCGTGCGGAAAGGATGTGCCCTCCTCGAGCCGCATCGCCGTGCCGCGCTCGAAATCAGCCGCGAATAGCAACGGAGTCCGCGCGCTCTTCTGGAGAATATTGATCATTGCCGCCGTTGCATAAGGCTGTCCGCGCTCGATTCCGAAGGCTCCCAAGCGTGTGCCCAGCATGAATCCGCCGGCGTGATTTTTCTCGATGGCGCCCTGCAACTCCCGATACTCAGCGCCTTCGGAGGAGATGAAGTCTCCGTGGAACGGCAGCATCACGAGTTGGCCAAGCTTTTCCTCGAGGCTCATCGTTGCCATCGTACGCTGGACCCATCGCTCTGCTTCGGATCGGCGAGTAGAAGCTTTACGGGTGCCGGAACGCGGCTTTAACAGTCGGCGAGAGCGCAACATCAGCGGAAAAGCCGAAATAGAGAAGTTCTAAGGTGAACGGCCGATTTTGTTTGTGGCATGCGTGGATTGCGGCGAAAGTTATGAGCCATCTCAGCGGAAACTTTCGCGTCCGAGCAAAAGTATATCGCTGCGCTTGCTTGGCCTACAATAAAAGCGCCAAGCGGCGGCGCTGAACTGATAAGCTCCTAGGCGTTCTGATTGCCCGGACCGCTTTTGCTAGAGATATCGTCCCCAAAGGGGCAGGCCGCCGCACTCCTTCTTTGATCCTGTGGCGCGGATCGCGGTAGGAGCGGACACCCGGCCTCGTGCTGGGCACAACCGAGACTTCGGGTTCGCTATTCATCAGCCGCAAGAAGTCACCCGCGTTCTTCCCGCCTGTAACCAGAAGGATTTCATGGATTCCGGCTACTCAATTGGACGCCAGCATCGATGCCTCTGAAAATGAGGCGCAGTTGCGCCTCCCAATCCGGCAGTTTTAGCCCAAACTCGCGGTTCAGGCGCTTGTTCGAAAGCACCGAGTAGAGCGGCCGGCGCGCCGGCGTGGGATACTCCTTCGTTGCGATGGGAATGATGCGCCGCGTCATCAGCGGCCGGCCTCGCGTCGCGGTGGCAAGCCAAGCTTCGGGCCGCGATTGGCTCCCCGCCAGTTCCAGAATCGATTTCGCAAACTCGTACCAATTGGTTTCGCCGCCGGCGGTCATATGGTAGATGCCCTTGGTTTCCGGCCACTGCCGGCCGTTGGCTCCCGGCGTGCGAATCTGCTCCAGTACCTTCACCGTGGCGGCGGCAATCTCCCGGCTCGACGTTGGCGCGCCGATTTGGTCCTGGACAATCCTGAGCTCCTCTTTTTCGGTGGCCAGGCGAAGGATCGTCAGTAGAAAATTGCCCCCTTCTCTCGCATAGACCCAAGCCGTGCGAAAGATCAGATACGCCGGTTCGGCTTGTTGAATTGCCCTCTCTCCTTCGAGCTTTGTCCGCCCATACGCACTCAATGGATTGGTAGGATCGTCTTCCTCGTAAGGCCGTCCCTTCGTCCCGTCGAATATGTAATCGGTCGAATAGTGCACCAGCAGCGCGCCCAGCTTCTTGGCCTCCTCGGCCAGGACTCGCGGCGCAACGGCATTGATGGCCTGCGCAACCGCCTCCTCCGACTCGGCGCGATCCACTGCTGTATATGCCGCCGCGTTCACGATCAAGTCCGGTCGCACGCCGCGAACCGCCCGCCGGATTTCGTCTGGTTTCGTGAGATCAAGTTGTTGCCGGTCGAGCGCAGTCACTTCCCCCACTCGGTCGAGCAGCCCAGCCAATTCCCGGCCCACCTGCCCGGTTTTGCCCGTCAGAAGAATCTTCGGTCTCGAATTTTCCTGGCTCATTTTCGGTCAAACACCGGCAGCAGTTCGCGGCCTACGGCTGCAAGGGTTGGCGCTTTGCGGTCCTTATCGGACACTAGCGGGGCGGCAACGTTCCAGGCGATGCCGATTTCGGGGTCGCTCCAAAGAATAGTGTGCTCGTCGCGCGCGTCGTAAAACTCGCTGCACTTGTACAAAAACTGCACGCGCTCCGTCAGAGCCAGAAATCCGTGAGCGAAGCCGCGCGGAATATAGATCTGGTTCTGCGCTTCGGCTGAGAGCACAACGCTCGTCCATCTCCCAAACGTCGGCGAACCCGCGCGAATATCCACGGCCACGTCCAACGCCTCTCCCTCCACCACTCGGCAAAGCTTGGCTTGAGCACGATGCAGTTGGTAATGCAGCCCGCGCAGCGTTCCTTTGGCCGAGCAGGAGTGGTTGTCTTGCACGAACTGATCGGTCACTCCGGCCGCGGCGAATTTCGCCTGATTGTAACTCTCCATAAAAAAACCGCGGGCGTCGCGAAAAATGTCGGGCCGAAGCTCCCACACTTCCGGCAGTGCTGTGGCGATTTTTTGCAAGCGAATGGCCCCCTGGCGGCAAATTCGTTCAGAAAGTGACCATGAAACTCTAACCGAATTCGAGGCGATGCCCTCATCTAAATGTTTCCTAGAATCCAGGTTCTGGAGCACACTCTGGCGAGTAGTGGAACTTGGAGCGCCCGTTGCCTCGAGATTTCTCAAGTTTCACCCTTGAGGATCCGACAATGCAAAAATTGGCTTTCTTCAAGTAGTGTTTGGGAATTGGTGATTCTGGTGGAGAAGAAACGGTGTTTTTGACAGTGAGCGTCTGCGAATGAGTTGCGCAGTCGACGGCGATAGCGCCGCTCTTCGGTAACCAGAGTTAGATCGAATTGCCTTGGCGGTCGCCGCGAGAAATGCGTCAGGATTGCTGCGCCGCACCGTCGCAGTCAGAACAGTTTGTGTCATCAGCCATGCTTGCGCTGGAACTCATGCATAAAGTCGGTCAGCGCGGTCACCGCTTCGACCGTCACCGCATTGTAGAGCGAAACGCGCATTCCACCCACCGAGCGATGGCCTGCCGTGCCCGCCATTCCGGCCAACGCTGCCTCTTGCGTGAATCTCTTTTCGACGAACTCGTCGCCGCCGGCTTTGCCTACGCGAAACACCACGTTCATTTTCGACCGCGACTCACGCTCGACCGGGCAGTGATAAAAGCCGCCGCTCCCATCGATGGCTTCGTAAAGCAACTTTGCTTTGGCATCATTCCGTTGCTCGACCGCCGCGATGCCGCCTTCCGATTCCATCCACTCCATCATCAGCCCGATGATGTACACCGCAAACGTTGGCGGCGTGCTGTAGAGCGATTTCGCCTTGATGTGAGTACGATATTGCAGCAACGTCGGCACATTCTTGTGCGCACGTTCGGCAAGATCACGCCGCACGATCACTACGGCGACGCCAGCAGGCCCCAAGTTTTTCTGCGCGCCCGCAAAGATCAACCCGAATTTCTTTACATCCATCCTCCTCGACGCGATGTCCGAAGACATGTCGGCCACGAGGAGTACGGTGCCGGTTTCGGGGAATGTCGTCCACTGTGTGCCCTCGATGGTGTTGTTCGTGCATAGATAAACGTAGGAAGCGTCTGGCGTGAGTGTAATTTCGGGAGGGCGTGGCAAGCGCATGAACTTTGCCTCTTCCGTTGAACTGGCGATCCGATGTGGAATGCCGCCTTTTCTGAGTTCGTCGAGGGCTTTCGCCGTCCACGTGCCTGTGTGAATCAAATCCACCTGCTTTCCCGGCAGACATAGATTCATAGGCACCATCGAAAACTGCATACTCGCACCGCCCTGCACGAATATCAGGGCATAGTCTTCGGGAATTGCGAGATGCTTGCGGAGCCCCGCTTCGGCGCCGGCGTTGATGCCCTCATATTCGGGCGAGCGGTGGCTCATCTCCATCACGGACATGCCGCTGCCATGCCAGTCGAGCAACTCTTCGCGGACGCGCTGGAGCACCGGGAGCGGCAGCGCGCTTGGTCCCGCGTTGAAATTGAACACACGATTCACGTCAATGGTAGAAGAAGTCACGATGATGGAGTTCCCCCTCTAAGAATCACCAAAGCGCTCATTCAGCGGAACATAAATAGACGCCCTTGTAAAGAAGATAGGTTTTGAGTGTTGGCGTCAATGCAAGAGCCCTTGTACGCCATTCCGTCGCTACCCATCGCCCGTGGCATCGCGCCATTCCTGATAGTTCGTGCCGGGTCAACCGGTCGATGCAACACCATCTGATATAAATCCTTTCTAAAAGGTGGTGTTTGTGACGCAAGCGAGGCGTCCGCTGGGACGGCATCTCCACTTTAAATGGAATTATGCCTACCAGCAGCAAAGTGAATCAGGCGGTTGTCCTGTCCTGAGTTGTGGGTTGAACATGGAGTCAACTTCAACGCCACGCGCCGTCTGCCCGATGAAGTCTTTGCCAGCAGGGGTGACGAAACCCCGATGACGCTGACCTCTACGCTGGAGCACAATGCCGCTGCGGCATTCAAGAACCTCCGGCGGTCAGCGGCTGTGGCTTCATCGATCTCTCCAAGTCTGACTGCGCGAATCAGTACACGATCACATTCAACGAGTGCAAGATCGGAGGCGGTCACCACTGCCGCGCGACGGAGCACATCTCGCACGCGGTCTCCGGCCTCCTCTCCGAGAAGCCAAGCAAGTACGGCGCTAGACTCTGCGTAAATGTTCAATGCGCACCACGTTCCTCGTCTAGAAGTTCAGTGCCTCGATGTCGCTTCATCAGAGCTGCAAGTTTTGGGTACAACCCAGCAGTGTTTGGAGCACCCAGGGTCAGCTCGCCCCTCCTCGCCAATACGACCACTGCCGAAGGTGCGCTACGCTTATCGACCCCTCGGCCGGGCAGGACAAGTTCCGCAACGACTTCGCCTCGATCGGTCACCAAAACACCTTCGCTAGAACGAACCCGGCGAACATACTCGCTCAAGCGATTTTTCAACTCACGGAGCCCTACGGTTTTCATTTCTAGAATGTAGCTTCAGATGAAGCTACATTGTCAAGGTAGCATGTGGGCTTACGAATGCGTCGGAGCTGCTGCTGCTGTTTCCAATTGCTATGTATATACGTACTGTATATACTTAGGTTCGGAGGATGTCGTGAGCAAAGCCCGAATCTTTAAGTCTGGAAATAGCCAAGCGGTACGGCTGCCGAAACAATTTCGGTTCCACGTTGATCAAGTGGAAATCTTACGCCGCGGTGACGAAATTGTCCTGAGAGAGCCAAAGCGCAATTTGGGACAAGCATTTGCGATGCTTGGGACCATGCCGGAAGACTTTATGGCTGAGGGTCGGCGAGACGACGCGGCTCAGAAACGGGACGCACTATGAAGGCACGCTACATGTTGGACACGAATATTTGTATCTACATCGCCAAACACCAACCGCCGGAGGTGAAAGCTCGTTTCGAGAGATTGAAGCCCGGACAACTGGTTATGTCGGCGATTACGTATGGTGAACTGTATTATGGTGCCTGCAAAAGTAGCCAGCGAGCGAAAGCCTTAACGAACCTTCAGGAACTGGTTCAGGACATCCCGGTAGAGAACCTCGCCCTCGCTGTAGCACAAGCGTACGGGGAGATTCGCGCTAGGTTGGAGGAACGCGGGCGCCTGATTGGAAATAATGACCTCTGGATTGGCGCGCACGCGATGGCTTTGGACGTAACACTCGCCACAAACAACGAGCGCGAGTTCAAGAGGATAGCTAGGCTATCCGTGGAGAATTGGGCGAAATAGAACGAAATAGACGCGGCATTACCTGCCGCTATCGCCCTTCGTTTTGCCTTTAAGTCGGGCACTGGTGGGGTTAGTCGTGGTGATGCATTCATCGTGACAGACGGTTCACCCCTCGCTCCGCTGACATCTGCGCTATTGGAACCTCCCGTTATCTCCAGATTTATCAAATTTCATCGATTTGGAAGCAGCGAAATTCCCTTTGCGGTGAGCATGCGTACGTCGGCGGTAACCAGAGTTAGATCGAACACTTTGGCCGTGGCCGCGAGAAGTGCATCTGCCGGATCTCGGTGGGACAGGCGCGTCTCAGTGGTTGCGAGCGCTACCTCCGTGGTGAGGGGCGCTTCCTTGAGCGGGGCTATCGCCATCGACTGCGCAACCCATTCGTCGACGCTCACTGTCAGGAACACGCGTTTCTTCTCGACCAGAATCAGCAATTCCCAAATACTAATTGGAGAAAGCCATTTTTCATTTGTCGGATCCTCAAGTGCTCTCCTGACGCGGGGCACCAATTTCTCTGGCTGGAGCAAACTCCAAATCCAAATGTGAGTGTCGAGAAGGAGTTTCACGAGTTGAGAACTTCCCAATCCTTCTCATCACTTGCAGGGGAGACAATGTCTCCTACAATATGGGCGGTCCCTGCCATGGAACCGAGCCAGGGCTTTTTTTTTGCTTTCGGAGAAGGTGGCACAACCTCGGCGACGGGCTCGCCAAATTTGGTGACTCGTATTGGCTTACGCGTCTTGCGGACGCGCTCGATGACCGCGAGGCAGGTTGCCTTGAATTTGGAAATCGCTATTTCATCCATGCGTAGATTTGTACCATAGTCACTGACCATAGTCAACATCTGGACGATGAAGGAGGCGACATACATGGAGAAAGAAACCGGAAAGCGTTAGCGGACACAGACAACAATGTGACCGGAAACGGGAAGTTTCGGCGCGGCAACCCACGTGAATAACGGCGGCGCCATAACATCGAAAGAAGTGCAAGAGCCGACTGCGAAGCCCGATCAAAAAAGGACCGTTTGCCCGACTCATTCAGACTCGGGTTGGAATCCGTTAACTCTCCCCCACCGCAAAGCGATGAATATGGACATTTGCGCCGCAAAGTTGCCGCTACTGCACCTGAGTTCTTTCAGCAGGGCATTTGCACTCTGCTCGAGCGCCGCAGGCTCATAGCTGTCTTGGTCTCGCAGCAGTGTTCGAAGCCTTGCCAAGATACTCGCGGTCTTCGCGAGTTCTTCGAGCGCTCGTCCCCGCTGCCGCATGATTTCGTTCATTTAGGTCTCCAGGCCTGATTTTCAGTGCTGATTGGGTAGTTCTGGCTACAAAGCGGGCAACGTTTAGGGACGCCCCAACTGGTCAGGCTCGTAACTGGCTGGGATTCGCAAAGAAAGACATACAGATTTCCACCGTTCCGCTTCTCAAGCAAATGAAGGTATCGGCCTGATGACCTCGAGCGCGAAATTCTGGTTTTGGGAAAGAACAACGATGATGATAGCTTGCCAACAGCCATGCAGCCTCCTGATTAGGTTGCTTGGTTAGGGGCGTCGGGTACAACAGACAGCCATCAAACAACTGTGAGGATCGCGGCTCAGAATCGAGGGTTGGAAGCAAGGAGGGCTGTGAGTAACTCGTGCTTGCGAGCCGAAAATGGGTTCGTGACTGTGACTCCCTTCCACGTGAAGCCCTCCTGCAAGTCTTCAAAAGAAGACGGCATCCTGCTTCTGCGGTCGCAGACAGAATAACGGCGTCCCAGATTCCAAGCTGGTGATCAGTAGCAAGATCTGCCGCTGCGAACATTACCTCGGCGGAAGTTTCGATGAGAGAAAACGCGTCTTGCCAGCCAAGTATTGCCTTTCGCGCCTTTGTTGGCTTCCGGCCCGCCTTGCGCACCAGCAAATTAAATAGCTCACCCAACGTCTGCACGGGTAATAGCACGGCACCATTCGACAATTTCTTAACCAACCGAGCGCGGCTCGCTTCATGCCGGCGCCATTCACGCCCTCGGCATATGCCAGAATGTTGGTGTCAAGGGCTACTCTCAAGGTTTGTCCTCGTAAAGCTCATCCCGGCTCCAAGGGCCGACTGTGACCACGGGCTCGGAGCGCAGTCTTTTCAGCAGTGCGGCTCGGGCGCCCCGGATTATTCGCCGCACATGAATTTGCTTCTCACGCTTGCGGGTTTGGGCGATATCGTAGGAGGCCTGCATCCGCATGAGTGTGTCCATCTTCACTCCAAAGGCTTTCTCAATGCGGAGCGCCATGTCCCCGGAAAGGGCTGCCTTGCCGCTAAGCAGGCAGGACAGGGCTGGCCGAGAAACTTCAAGCGCGGCAGCGGCAGCCGTTATCGAGAGGCCAGCAGGCTCAATAATTTCGGTCCGAACGAAATGCCCCGGATGGGGTGGGTTCTTTATTGGCACGCGGTTACTCCTTCTGTCCTAGTGATAGTCTTCCAGGTTCACGTCGTAGATTTCTCGCTCTGCAACGTCGACACGAAACGCTAAACGGCGATTTCGGGTGACGCTAAGGCTCCATGTACCCTTGCGGTCCCCACTCAGCGCGTGTACCTTCCACGCGGCGAGCGCGCGCAATTCCTCCGGGTCTTGCATGTCATCGAGAAACGCCAGCATCTTGCGGAGCTTGTCCACCGTATCGGGCGGAACGCCTTTGGCGCTGTCTTCCGTGTAGAACCTCTTGAGGCCCTTGTGGACGAAGTTCCGTATTTTCACTCAAGACCTAGTGTAGCCTGTAACCTAACACTTTACAATGCAAAACCGCTGCGGCTGTCAGGACCTTAAGAGAGAACCTTTGACCGCTATTTTAGATGGTCGCCCGACTGCCCGCTCGGGTGAACTAAATTCCCTGGTGATGCCGCCGCACATAGATTTGCTTCTCACCGTTGCTGCTATGGGCGATGCTGTACGTCGAAAGGGCAGAAAAATCGTCGGCTCATTCGGGAGGATCAAACCATCGCAGGATAATGGTTGCCGTTTCTACCGACAGTCCTCGGCGGCCCCTCCATTATTTATTCGAGTCGCCTGGAGGCAAGCTCTTAAACATTTTCTCCACGCCTTTGTCCAGATTCTTGATGTTTTTGTCGGCGAGCGGTAGTCAAATACGCTGGGATTGATCCTAGAGACGACGCGCTTTCGGCCGCCGCGTGGAGTATCGCTATGCCTTGCAAGCCACAGATCACCAGGGACGTGCATGCGCTCGAGAAAAGTCTGGCACCACCAATCCCACGGTCTTAGCTAGTTTTCCCTGGTTGCGGTCAAATGTAAAGAAAGGGTCTGCCTGAAGCACTAACGCTGAGGCCACGTGCAGGACGTCAAGGGCACGCGTACCCAGGTGGGGCGTCTGCTTTCGCGAGATCAGTTTCGCTCTTGCGTACACAGCCGACATCAACGGTTTCGTCTCAAAGACTCCATCCTGGATATCTCTTGTGAGCAGAGAATGAGCTGTGTTGACTTGGGAGCGGAGGAGCTCTCTTCGAAAAAGCCGAAGATACAAGGCATTGACGAGCTCAACTTCGCCGAAGGGAGTGAGCCACACAGGTAGCTTGATATGCTTCATCTGCTCTGCGGCGAGCGCAGAGTTCGAGTCCAGCACGTAGAGCGATACGAGAAAGCTCGTATCGGCGTAGGGGCTCAATAGCGGGCTCGCTCGCGGGAGATCAGTTCCGCTCCGCTCACTCTCTGAGGCTTGTTCCTGTAGATCTTCTTCAGACGCGCCAGGAAATCTGGCCGCAGGGAAGGAGTTGTTGACTTGAGCGGAACCAACCTAGCAATCACTCGCTTGCGCTTGGTGATTTCGATTTCCTCGCCTTCACGGAGCAGGTCTTCAACCTCCCGAAAACGATACCTTAAATCGCGCACCGTGGCGTTTTTCATGTGATACATTCTAGCATCACATAGTTCGTAGAGCAAGTGCGGCTCCGACCCAGCGGTCCCCTTCGGACGGTATTAGGCTGTTATACGCTGACAAGGTAGGTCCACCCCGCCGACTGAGCGGCTGAGACTTTACTCATCCGAGTGCCAGATCTCATTCGGGCCCCGCTTCCACGCGGGCCCATTCTTTCCTGAGACCAGGCGCAGACGGGCACGGCCGAACCAGCAACGCAGTACGCGCGTCACCCGCGGCAGATGCTTGCGATTCACCGGAAGACCTTTCTTCCGCTGTAACCACCACTCGTCGGCCGATCGGCCCGGCTGCCTTGGGCGTTCTTGGAGTAGTACAGGCCTGATCGGCTGATGAGCAGGGTCGTACCCACGAGCGTGGCCATGTAACCCTGCGTCATCGGCTCACGCTCTGGGAGTGAACCTCACCACAGCTCCCTTCCGCCGATAGAACAGTGAAATGCCTTGCGCCGGCAAGTCTCGGCAATGTTCCCGCTCTTGATGCCTTGCTGCACGATCTGCCACTTCTCTTCCGGGTTCGATTAACGCGTTCTCCCTTGCCCATGGATCCTGGTTTGAGGCCCAGATTCCGCCTGGGTAGACTGTCCACTCTTAGTAGGAGCGCCACAATGAGCTTACAGCCCATCTCGGCGCCGCGGCCCGCATAACCGAGTGGATTCGTACAGCCAATGGCGGATATGGCCGTTGGCCAGCAGCAGTTCTTCCTCATGTGTCCACGCGATCAAGTTAGCGTCTTTGAACTACCTAACCCACTTATAGGCGGGGCTGAGTCCAAACCCTAACTAGGTAGGAACGGCAGTTGGCAGCCTTCCCTGGCTTAGCTCCCGCAAATATTAGGCTCATTCCCTCTCGCCGCCAACGGAATAGGCGAACGGCATGTGCCCATTTTCTAAGGAAAAGAACATGGCTGACGACAACCAGCAAAACAAACCTGTATCACCAAGAAAACTAGCTGCAAACCGAAAGAACGCTCAGCGTTCCTCTGGTCCAAAGACAGCGGCGGGCAAGCATCGGTCTGCCCAGAACGCCTACGAACACGGTTTTTTCGCCAACCGTCTGTTCCCAACCCAGGAGCTTATCGATGAGGACTGGAGACGCTATTGCCAAATCTTCAACGCTCATTTAGACCATTACCACCCAGTTGGGTACTTGGAGATCTCATGTATCGAAAAAATGGCGGTGGAGTCGCTCCGCCTTTCACGGCTGTACGGGTACGAGCAGAAAGTGCTTGGCTGGTCAGCCCCCTTCGAAGCGAAGTCCATGGATAGAATCGTACGCTACGCAACGAGCGTCAACCGACAACTCGAAAAGCTGACCGTGCGATTGGAAGGCTTACAGGCACGACGTTTGGCAGAATTGGCTGAATGCGATTCCTGCGAAGCCGAACCAGACGTTATAAGCGATGAAGCCGACGAAAGCAGTCCCGCCTCTGAGCAGTCCGCGACGACAATGCAGCCTGTCCAGACCACCGAACAACCAGTCGCACCTGACGAAGCGGCGCCCTCGAATGCGTCCAGTGAGACCACGGTGAGCAATCCCATAACAGAGACCTGCGAAACTGTTAAAGAGCGCACCGCCGAACAATCACAAACGAGCAATACCTCAACGATAGTATCGCAGGCTGTCGAAACCAATCTCAAACTAGGGGACGAACAGAGCGCCATGAATAAGCCAACTGATGGAGCGGTGGGGGATGGGGGAGATGAACCAATAGGCTCATCTCGGTGGATCGAAACGAAAGAAGACGAAGAACTTCGCAAACGGCTGCTCACTGGAAGAGACATAGACGAGCAGTCGGAGCATTGGGTGAAGTCCGACAAAGATCGAGCGTGGGATTACTTCATACTCGGAGAGTAATGAGGCTTCACCTCACAGCTCTTCAAGAAAGGTCAATTAACAGCCTCTCAATTGTCGTCTAAGTCAGAAAATTGGGGGATCTCGGCAGGTCCGTAGTTGATCTTGCGACGGCCGGAGTCCGTCGAAGCTGGCCCGCGCTCGTCCCTATGAACGGCTGGACCGGCAGCTCAAGTCTCAAGTTCTTAGCCACCTAACTAGCTTGCGGCCGAAAGCCTCAAGTGCGCGATATGCGGTCAAACACGGTGAACTGCTGGAACCCGGGTGGTGGGCCAAGTGTCGGGTCATGGATGAACTGGCCGAGTCCTCAAGTCGCTTTGCGAAAAGCGGCGGAACGAACCCATGTCATCGGGCAGCCATCAGCGCAGGGCGGCTTGAGACCGCTTGGTTATAGCCCATATGGCCCGCACAATGATCACGGCAAATCGAATGTTGGCCTCGGAGGCATTAGGCTTTGTCGGACCCAAGAGGAAATGCGGAAACGAACCCAAACTGCGTTCCAGGCCATATCTGGCAGATCGGCTTTCAAGTGGAAGGGCTGTAGGATAAAGCCGCGACCCATGGCAGCGACGAACCGGACGCGGGTCGATTCCCGGCTCTCCATCGAAAATTCCCTCTACGGGCGCAAATGTCGCCATTGGCAATGAGGGGCACCCGCGTGTCGAAAGCATTCTCATTCTGTTTACTGAACCTGCGAGTACGTAGTCGGCGACCCTCAAATTGTGCTATATTTCGTAGTGCGGCGACCCCCGCGAATCCCCCTCTACTGGAAGGCTCGGACGCTTTCGGGAGGGAGGTCCTCGACTGGACGCTAGCTCCTAATTTATAGAAGGACTCCAAGCAATAATGGCCACCATTACGGATGCTGTCGAGAGTAAGCCCCAGCGAAAAGTGATTGACCGCGCGGTTGTGCGCTTTTGCGGTGATTCCGGCGACGGCATGCAAATCTCAGGCAGTCAGTTCACCAATACCGCCGCTCTCTATGGCAATGATCTAGCGACCTTCCCCGACTATCCGGCAGAAATCCGCGCCCCTGCGGGAACCCTGCCGGGTGTCAGCGGCTTTCAGGTACAGTTCTCTTCGAGTGATGTGTACACGCCCGGCGACGCCGTGGATGTGCTGGTGGCCATGAATCCGGCCGCGCTCAAGATGAATGTTAAGGACTTGAAGAAGAGCGGAATCCTGATCGTCAATAGTGACAGCTTTACCGACAACGATCTTCGCAAGGCCCATCAGACGAGCAATCCGTTGGAGGACCACTCCCTCGATGCTTACCGCCTTTTTGCCGTCCCATTGGAAAAGCTGACCCACGCGGCCCTCGAGGAACTCGGTCTGGACGCCAAGAGCATGAACCGCTGCAAGAACTTCTTTGCGCTGGGCATGTGTTATTGGCTCTACAACCGTTCGATGGACCACACCTACCGCTGGCTGGACGACAAGTTCAAGAACAAGCCGCTTTTGGCCGAAGCCAATAAGCGCGCCATGAAGGCCGGCTATAGCTATTGCGAGGCCACCGAGGCCTTCCAGGTAAGCTATGAGATCCCGCCGGCGAAGTTGACGCCTGGCGTGTATAGAAATTTGAGCGGAAATCAGGCCCTCGCCATGGGTTTCGTCGTGGCCGCCCAGCAGGCCGGGCTTCAGCTGTTTCTAGGCTCGTATCCGATTACCCCCGCCTCGGATATCCTGCACGAACTCTCCATGTACAAGAACTTCGGCGTGCTCACTTTTCAGGCCGAAGACGAAATTGCGGCCATAACCTCGACCATCGGGGCTTCTTATGCCGGCACGCTGGCCATCACCACAACTTCCGGTCCAGGTATGGCGCTCAAGACGGAGGCTATGGGCTTAGCGGTAGCGGTGGAGCTGCCCATCGTGATCTGCGATATCCAACGGGGTGGCCCTTCCACCGGTCTGCCCACCAAGACCGAGCAGGCCGATTTGCTGCAAGCCATGTACGGCCGGAACTCAGAGGCGCCCATACCCGTGTTGGCCGCGTCCACTCCTGGCGACTGCTTCTGGATCGCTCTGGAGGCCAGCCGGATTGCGCTGAAGTACATGATTCCGGTAATTATTCTCTCGGACGGCTATCTGGCCAATGGAGCCGAGCCTTGGCGCATTCCTCAAGCAAGCGAAATTCCGAAAATTCCTGTTCATTTCGCCACCGATCCCCAGGGATTTCTGCCTTACAAGCGCGATCCGCAAACGCTGTCGCGTCCTTGGGCCATTCCGGGTACGCCGGGCCTCGAGCATAGGGTCGGCGGACTGGAAAAACAGGACGTAACCGGAAACGTGAACTACGAACCGCTCAACCATGAAAAGATGGTTCGTTTGCGCGCAGCCAAGGTCGAGGCCATCGGCCAGGATGTCCCGGACGTCGTGCCGGCCGGAGACCCGGATGGCGATCTGTTGATCATCGGCTGGGGATCTACTTACGGTTCCATCACGGCCGCCCTGAAAGCGCAGCGCGCGGCCGGACACCGCATCGGACACGTTCATCTGCGGTATCTCAACCCGCTTCCCCGCAACTTGGGGCAGGTGATGGATCGCTACAGCAAGGTGCTGGTCCCGGAGATGAATATGGGGCAGCTTTCTCTGATCCTTCGGGCCAAGTATCTGGTCGATGTGGAGGGCTACAACAAAATTCAGGGCCAGCCCTTCAAGCAGGCCGAGCTCGAGGCAAAAATCGAAGAGGTTCTCAGCTACGGAGCGGTAGGGGCCGGGAGAAACGGGAGATAAGGGGACACATGAGCGCCACAGTGCCAGTTTTGACCAAGAAGGATTTTCAAACCGACCAGGAAGTTCGCTGGTGTCCCGGCTGCGGAGACTATGCCATTCTATCCGCCGTCCAGGCCGTCTTCCCCGAACTGGGGATTCCTCGCGAGAAGTTCGTAGTGGTTTCGGGCATCGGCTGCTCCAGCCGCTTCCCTTATTACATGAACACCTATGGTTTCCACTCCATCCATGGGCGTGCCCCTGCGGTGGCCACGGGGATCAAGGTTGCCCATCCTGAACTCGAAGTATGGGTGGCCACCGGCGACGGCGATTCGCTCTCCATCGGCGGCAATCACACCATTCACATGCTCCGCCGCAATGTGGGCATCAAGGTTCTGATGTTCAATAACCGCATCTACGGCCTTACCAAGGGGCAATATTCGCCCACCTCGGAGTTCGGGAAAAAGACCAAGTCCACTCCATTCGGCTCGGATGCCCGGCCATTTAATCCGCTGGCTCTGGCGTTGGGTGCGGAAACCACGTTCGTGGCGCGTTCCGTCGATGTCATGCAAGGTCACCTGAAGGACACTCTGAAAAAAGCCGCGGCGCACCAGGGCGCGGCCTACATCGAGATCCTTCAGAACTGCAACATCTTCAATGATGGCGCCTGGCAATACTTGACCGAAAAAGATGCCCGCACCGAGCACATGGTGCATCTAGAGCACGGCAAGCCGCTTATCTTTGGCAAGAATCGAGACAAGGGCATCCGCCTGAACGGGCTTGACCTTGAGGTCGTGCAGCTGGGCAATGGCGTCTCCGAACACGATTTGCTCATCCACGACGAACAATACCGCAACCCGGCATACGCGTTCTTACTGGCTAAGATGGAGGAGATGCCCGGGTTCCCTACGCCCATTGGCGTGCTTCGCTCCTGGAACGATGTTCCGCGGTACGAAGACATCATGGCCAACCAAGTTAAAGACGTGATTGCCAAGCGCGGCGCGGGCGATATCGATAAGCTGCTTCGTTCCGGCGACACCTGGGAAGTGCGCTAAAAGGGCGCACTTCCGCAAACTCTTACATTCATCACCCTTAGGTTCTTTTGTTGCTGAATTTTGCTGCGCCGTTGCGGCTTAGCGCGAGGCGGTGGTCTTTGCGCTGAGGTTCGGTTTTGGTGTGGCGGAGTTTTCGAAGTAGTTTTCTTCGTCCAGCCGCCGGTAGATTCGTCCGGCAAGCCCCGCCGCCATCGGTCCGGTAACCACTCTGTTCTGCCCGCGCATGAGCACCGCGATCACGATCTTGGGATGGACTTGATCGGCATAGGAAACGAACCAGCCGACACGCGACGCTGAATCCGAGCAGGTTCCCGTCTTTCCCAGCGCCTGTTCATCGTTCACGTAGCTAAGACGCGCGGTCCCATAAAGGACGGCGGCAAGCATGCCGTCGCGAATATCCGGCAAGAGCGGTTCGATGTCCAGCTTCCGCTTGACGCGTGGCTGGAAATTGGCAATCTCCGCTTCGGAGCGGGGATACTGCAGGTAGTAAATCGTGCCGCCATTCGCCAAGGTGGAGACCAGCGAGGCCAGTTGCAGAGGGGTGATCTGAATGCCTTCGCCAAAGCTGGACATGCGCGCTACGCCGCCATTCTTGGGCGGCTCCGAGGGCAGCGCTCCGGGTTGCTCTTCCGGAAGGTTATAGCCGGTCAACTCCCCCAGCCCCAGCAGGCGCGCATAACGCGAAACCGTATCGAAGCCCATCCGCCGGCCGAGCTCCTCGAAGAAAGCGTTATTGGAATGGGCCAGAGCTTCCACCAGGTTGAGGTAAAGCCGCGGGGCGACCTTGATCATGGTGTCGCGGGTAATCACGCTCTCCTCGAGCGCAGCCACCGCGATTACCGGCTTGATGGTGGAGCAGGGAATAAAGCCGGAGGAGAATGCCAGCTTCTGATTGACGATCGTGAGAATACGGCCCGTATTCGGGTCAATGGCCACCACCGAACCGTTGTAGTGCCCCAAGCCGGCGATAGCAGCCTGTCGCACCACCGGATCGTCAAAGGTAGCGATATCGCCCGACGTGGAATCAGCGAAGGTAGGAACCCCTCGCACCACGGGTCTGCGCGTGGCAGCCCGTGCGACAGCTTTGGTCGTGGCAGCCGGCGCTTGCGGCACGAGAATTAGGCTGGAAAATAAGCCGGCAAAAAACAGCAGTTTGAGACGCATGGGACTGGATAGCATCTGACGATTAGACGTCCGAATGTTAAATGTGGTCAGGCCAGGAATCACAGGGGATTCCAGCTTCTGGCAAGTCAGATTTTAGGAGAACTCACCTATCCAGCGCAATAGGCAGTTGGCACTATTTTGCCCATAGTACGCGGCCCGTAAGCAATTGACGCTAAAGAGATACTGCGCCTTCCTGGCACACTGCGCTTTAGGAACCTTCGGAGAGCCTATACGGCCTTAGCGCTTGGCGCTAACGCCCATTTTTGGCACGTGCAACTGCGGCGGCCGCCGAAGCCGCCACGGTGGCGGCCTTTTCGGGCTGCCTTTCAGCCGTGGCCACGGGCGCCTCTGCCGGAGCGGCCGGATGCGCGAGCCCGAGCTTCTTGCGCAGAGCCGATTCGAGCTTCGCGCGAACGTCCACGTGTTCTTTCAGAAAGAGCCGCGCGTTCTCGCGGCCTTGGCCCAACCTCTCGCCGCCAAAGCTCAGCCAGGTGCCGCTCTTTTCCACCACATTGTGGGTCACACCCAGATCGAGAAGGTCGCCTTCGAGCGATATGCCTTCGCCATAAAGAATGTCGAATTCGGCTTCGCGGAAAGGCGCGGCAACTTTGTTCTTCACCACTTTTCCTCGCGTCCGAGAGCCCACCACCCGGTCGCCCTCCTTGATCGACTGGATGCGCCGGATGTCCAGTCGAATGGAGGCATAAAATTTCAGAGCGCGCCCGCCGGTGGTGGTTTCCGGATTGCCGAACATCACTCCTATTTTCTCGCGGATCTGGTTAATAAAGATCAGGCAGGTGCGCGATTTGGAAACGATGCCGGTGAGTTTGCGGAGCGCCTGAGACATCAGTCGCGCCTGCAAGCCCATTTGCGGCTCCCCCATTTCGCCTTCGAGTTCCGCTCGGGGAACGAGCGCTGCCACGGAGTCCACGACCACCACATCCAGCCCGCCCGAACGGATCAGCGTCTCGGCGATTTCCAGCGCCTGCTCGCCATTGTCCGGCTGCGAAACCAGCAGGTTGTCCACGTCCACGCCGAGCTTGCGCGCATAGGCGGGATCCAGAGCGTGTTCCGCATCGATGAACGCCGCCTGGCCGCCCATCTTTTGCGCCTGCGCGATCACGTGCAGCGTCATCGTCGTCTTGCCGCCGGATTCCGGCCCGAAGATTTCCACCACCCGCCCGCGCGGAAAACCGCCGACCCCCAGAGCGGCATCCAGGCTCACCGCGCCGCTGGGGATTACGCTCACCGGTACCAGGACATCGCGGTTGCCCAGGCGCATGATCGCGCCTTTTCCGTATTGCTTCTCGATCTGCGCAATCGCCGATTCCAGGACTTTGCTGCGATCCTCTGTTGTCATGGTGCACCTCGAAGATTTTGCCGCCGCGGTTGGCGGGAGTGTATCAGATCGTTCTTCTGGCTGCTAACACGCTGTTTCGTTCCGAGCGCCGCCATCCTAATGTAAAGGCGAAGAAAAGGCAAATAGAAAATAACACCTCCCTCCGCACGCCGGGTTATCAATGCGAGAGCGCGGCGCGCATCACCTTCGGGAAGCCCAGCGGCCCCAGAACGCAGCTCGCCGTCACCACCCCGCCCATCAACGCTCCCATGATGCCGAGCAACACCACATCACTGCCCGTGAGGTACAGATTCCCGATCGGGGTACGCGGGCTGAGCCACTCCTGGGAATATTTCTCCGGCGTGCCCGGATAGCCATAGATCGCGCCGGATGGCGCCGCGGTGAAATATTCGAACGTAAGCGGCGTGCCAAGTTCCGCATATTCCACCAACTCTCCAAATCCCGGATGGTGGCGCTCCACAATATCCAGCAACGCCTGCGTGATACGGTCCTTGGCGGATTTATATTCTTCGCTGCGCCTGCGCCAGGGTTCGCCACGATGCGCTTCGAGCGAGCCATAGGAGAGCGGGGCGATAATTTCAGCGGTGTGCCGTTCGGCGCGAGGATCTTTCAGGGAAGGGAAGGAGACATAGGCCATCGCCGCGCGGCCCTCGAGCAGATCGTTCCGCCGGGCATAAATCTCATCGTGGTCGAAGGAGTCGAAAAGCCAATAATTTTCACCCCGGAAACCCAGCTCCCGCGGATCTCGCCGCAAACCTAGAAAGAGTTCCACCACCTCGAAGCCTTCCGGCGGAGATTTGAGTTGCTCGCGGAAAGGTGCAGCGGATGCAGGCAGCATGCGCGTGAAGGTGTTCCATGCCCCGGCGTCGGAGACGACCACCGGGGCGCGAAATTCCGCGCTGCTCCCTGCTTTGCCTTTCCTTATATTTACCGCGACGCCCACGGCGCGGCCGCCTTCCAGCAGAATGCGGCTCACTTCGTGGTCGGGCAGGAGTTCGCCGCCCGCCGAGCGAATCACCGCGCTCGTGGCTTTAGCGATTTCGCCCGCGCCCCCGGCCGGATACCACGCCCCGTTCAGGTAGTGAGACGCGATCACCGCATGGGTGGCAAACGCGCTGCGGCCGGGAGGCATTCCGTAGTCGGCCCACTGAGATGTGACCACGGCGCGCAGGCGCGGGTCGCGGAAACGCCTTTGGAGATAATGCTGCGTAATCTCCAGGGCCAGACCCGAAGTGAAGCGATTCACCGCCGCCACCAGCCAGTTCAGCGGCGCGGGCGCCGCCATCCTCATGATGTTTCGGGTGGTCCAGCCCGCGGCCGACTTCAGGTCGCGGGAATACCGTTCGATATTGGAGCGCTCGTTGGGAAAGGCATCGATCAAAGCGCGCCGGAAATTTGCTTCGCCTTTGCAGGCCTTCACTTCGAGGCCCGGGTAAACAAATACGTCGTAAACATCGGGCAGCGGGTTCCATTTCACGCGGCTTTCCGTGATGAAATCGAAAAGCCTGCGCCCCATCATGCCCTCGCCCATCTCGCCCACGTAATGAAGTCCCACGTCCCAGGACCAGCCGCCGGGCCGGGTGAATGTATGGGTGAACCCCCCGATCTTGAAATGGCGTTCCAGCACCAGCACGCGCCATTTGCGCATCTTCGCCATGATGCTCGCGAAGGCCAGCCCGCCCATGCCGGAGCCGATCACGATCGCGTCATATTCAGGCTGTGAAGGCATACGAACTACGAGCCGCTACTTGCCTCCATAAACATAAAATCCGCGCCCGGACTTTTTCCCCAGCCATCCCGCCGCGACCATCTTCTTCAGCAGCGGGCAGGGCCGGAATTTCGGGTCGCCAAAGCCTTCCAGCATCACTTCCATGATATCGAGGCAAACATCCAGGCCGATGAAATCGGCAAGCTCCAGCGGTCCCATGGGGTGGTTCATGCCCAATTTCATCACGCTATCGACGGCCTCCGCGCTAGCCACGCCTTCCATCACGCAAAATGCCGCTTCGTTGATGAGCGGCATGAGCACACGATTGGAAACGAAGCCCGGCGAATCGGAAACGGCCACCGGCTTCTTCTCCAGCTTCTTGCATAAATTCATCACCGCTTCAAAGGTCTCGTCGCTGGTTTGCAATCCCCGAATCACTTCCACCAGCGGCATCACCGGAACGGGGTTCATGAAATGCATGCCGATGAAGCGGTCCGCTCTGTGCGTGGCGGCGGCAAGCGCGGTCACGGAGATCGAAGAGGTATTGGTGGCCAGAATGGCCTGGGGACGCAACAGCCGGTCCGCGTCGCCAAGGACCCGGCGCTTCAGCTCCAACTGCTCCGGCACCGCCTCGATGGCCAAATCGGCGCGTGAGATCGAGTCGAGATCGGTCACCGCATCGATGCGCCTCAAAATCGCGGCCTTTTCGCCCTCCGCTAGTTTGCCTTTCCTGATCTCGCGATCGAGGTTTTTGGAAATATTCTCGATGGCCCGGTCGAGAAACTGCCGCTCGACATCGCGCAGGATCACGCTATATCCGTAGCGCGCGAAGACGTGCGCAATCCCGTTACCCATGGAGCCGCCGCCCAGGACGGCTATGGTGCGAATGCCCTCGGGATTCAAAGTATTCTCCGATCGGGAAAGGAAAAGCCCACTAGGATGACGGCCCACTAGAATGACCGAAGACCCGGAAAAATCAAGCGAGGTTGCAGCGGGGTAGTGGTCAGTTTGAATTTTCTCGATCGTGGCAAACGGGTTTCCCGCGTTTGCCCGCTCAGCGTTCCACGGCCAGCGCTACCGCATTGCCTCCGCCCAGGCAAAGCGCCGCGATTCCGCGGTGCACATTGCGCCGCTGCATTTCGTAGAGCAGCGTCACCAGGATGCGCGCGCCGGAAGCCCCAATGGGATGCCCGATGGCCACGGCGCCGCCATTTACGTTCACTTTTTCCGGATCGAGACGCAATTCGCGCATCACGGCGATGGCCTGCACGGCAAACGCTTCGTTCAATTCGTAAAGATCGACGTCTCGGTCGCGGTCCCATCCCGTCTTGCGCAGAAGCTTCTCCACCGCCTCCACCGGTGCCATCATCACCCATTTCGGCTCGACCCCCGAGACGGCCTGCGCCACCACTTGCGCCATGGGAGTCTTTCCCAAGCGCAAAGCCGTTTCCTCGCTGGCCACGACCACGGCGGCGGCGCCGTCGTTCGTCCCCGGAGCGTTGCCGGCCGTGACCGTCCCGTCTTTCTTGAACGCGGGCCGCAGCTTGCCGAGCGCTTCGAGCGAAGCGTCCGCGCGCGGCGATTCATCGCGTTTGATCAAAATCGGATCGCCCTTTTTCTGCGGCACCTCGATGGGCAGAATCTGCGATTCGATGAAGCACGAATTCATGGCCCGCACGGCGCGCAGGTGGCTTTCCAGGGCGAATTTGTCTTGTTCTTCGCGCGAGATCTTATATTTCTCGGCCACCAGCTCCGCGGTGATGCCCATGTGCACGTCTTCGTAGACGTCCCACAGCCCATCGTGAATCATGGAATCGACCACCTGGCGATTCCCGATGCGATAGCCATTGCGCGCCTCGGGCAGCAGGTAAGGGCAGTTGGACATCGATTCCATGCCCCCGGCCACGGCAATCTCGATCTCTTCCAGCAGGATGCCCTGCGCCGCGAGGGCGACGGCCTTCAGCCCCGACCCGCAGACTTTGTTGATGGTCATGGCCGCAACGCGCGGGCTCAGCCCGCCGCGCAGCGCTGCCTGGCGCGCCGGATTCTGGCCCAATCCCGCTTGCACCACGTTGCCCATAATCGCTTCATCCACCGTGTCGGGCTGGATGCCCGCGCGATGTACGGCTTCGGCCACGATCCGGGCTCCCAGTTCCGTGGCCGAAAATGACGAGAGAGCGCCCTGAAATTTTCCCACGGGAGTTCGGACCGCGCTCAGAATCACAGGCTGGCGGTGGATTCGCTCAAGCATAGCGGCGCTCCTTGCGGGTGAATAGCTCTCGGGCGGACGAACAGGCCCAGTATAGCAGCGCTCGAAGTGCGGTCAATTTGCGGGCGGGACAGCGGCGAGGGGAGGATCCGAGAAGTCCTCATGCCGGAGGTCGTCGCATAAACGGCCTGCTTCCGAGAACACCCCGTTTCTCGGGAGCTGTTCGGTGGTCAGATCATTCCTGACACATCAGCACGATTTTTCCGCTGACCGAAGCCTGCTCCAAAAGCCCGTGCGCGCGGCCCGCTTCTGCTAACGGCAGCCGCTCTGCGACCACCGGCCTAATGGAATTCTCCTGAAGCATGGCCAGCAATCGGAAGAGGTCCTCGCGAAACCATTCGGGATGTTTCTTCTTCTCGGTCATGATGTTGTACCATCGCGCGGATTTTCCGGGAATAAGACTCGCTGCGCCGAGCCATGCGAAGCTCGCAGCGGCGAGCATCATGTTTCGGCGCCCACCTTCGATTGCGGCCGACATTCCATAACCGATAAACCGTCCGCCCTTGCCAAGGGCGCGATACGATCGCAACCAGTTGCGGCCGCCGATCGGATCGAATACCGCATCCACCCCGGCGGCGCGCTGAACAAAATCCTCCGTCCGATAATCGATGGGTTGGCCGCCAAGTGCAGCCACCAGGCCGTGCTTGGGCTTCGAGGCGGTCCCGAACATCTTCAAGCCGGCGAGCGAACCGAGTTGCAGCGCGGCCGTTCCTACTCCGCCGGCGGCTCCGTGAATCAGCAAGCTCTGGCCCTGGCGCAGCTTCGCGATGCGATGGATCAGTTGATACGCGGTGGTGTAGTTCAAAACCAGGCTGACCGCTTCGGCGGGGTCGAGCGCGACGGGAACTCGCACCAGTTCGGACTTTGGCAATACGATATAGCGCGAGTACCCGCCGGTCTTCGTTATCGCCGCGGCCAAATCACCGGATTTCCATCCGGTAACAGCGGCTCCACAAGCATCAACGACGCCGACGATATCGTAGCCGGGTGAATAAGGCAGAGGAGGGACGCCGGAATACAGCCCACGGCGCATGAGCACGTCGGCGAAGGCGACTCCGCATGCAAGAATCCGGATGCGCACCTCATTCGCACCCGGATCGCGGATGTCATCTTCGATTACCTTAAGGACTTCAGGCCCACCGAGAGCGGTGAGGACGACGCGCTTGTTTCGCATCGTCGGTCATCATAGCCTAAAGCAGGAACTCGGAACGGCGTCGAGTTCTCTCCCACGCGAGCGTCGTCGTCCAGGACAGCGCTACTGCCCGTGCGCTTCCGCGGCAAATCGGCTAGGATGACCGCGTGGCCGATCTTTTCGAATTAACCAGGCCCACCGCCGAGGTTGGCGAAGAGCTCCCAGAGCTCCCAGAGCTCAACGATCAACAGCGCGCCGCTGTCCGCCACGGCCAAGGGCCGCTCCTGGTGGTCGCCGGCGCGGGCACCGGCAAGACGCGCGTCATCACCGAGCGCGTCCGCCATCTGCTGAATTCGGATCCCGGCCTGCCGGGCGAATCCATCCTGGCGCTGACGTTCACCGATCGAGCGGCGGGAGAGATGAAGCACCGCATCGCCCGCGCCGCCGGCGAGCGCGGACGCGCCGTGTTCGTGGGAACCTTTCACGCCTTCTGCAACGCGCTGCTCATCGAACGCAATCCCAAGCTGCAAGCTCTGGACGACATCGACCACTGGATTCTTTTGCGCCGCAATCTCGCGGTTCTGGCGCTCGATCGTTATCGCCGGCTCGCCGAGCCGGGGCAGTTCCTGGGCGATTTCGTGAAATTTTTCTCGCGCTGCCAGGATGAGCTGGTCACGCCGGAGGATTACGAACGCCACACCGCATCCCTGGCCGAAGCGTACGCGCGCGAAAAAAATGGGCTTGCCGAAGACGAACGGGCTATCCGCGAGGAAGCCATTGCCGAGCAGCGGGAGGTCGCGCGCGCCTATCGAGCGAGCGACAACTTGCTCCGCGAGCGCAACATGCTGACGTTCGGGATGCAATTGTCGGAGGCGGTTCGCTTACTCAAGAGCGACCCCGCTTTTCGCGACGCGCTGCGCGCGCGCTACCAATATATTCTGGTGGACGAATTTCAGGACACCAACATCGCGCAAATCGAGCTTCTCTGGGAATTGGCCGCGGACCATCGCAACGTGGTCGCCGTAGGCGATAGCGCCCAGGCCATCTACCGGTTCCGCGGCGCTTCGTTCGGAAGCTTCACGATCTTCCTCCAGCGCTTCGCCGGCGTTCCCCGCGGCGATAGCGCCGGGGCGGCGCGTTTTGTCCAGCCGCTGGTGGATAATTACCGCTCCACCGCGCGCATTCTGCGCACGGCCACGCAGATCGCCGGCTTCATCGACCACTCGCCGCTCGTTCCCAAGAAGGAGTTGCTGCCGCACAAGCCCGACGGCGAAAAAGTTCGCATCGTCGAATTCCCGTCGCCGCAGGAGGAAGCGCGTTGGATCGCCGCGGAAATCGAGCGCCTGCACGCGGCCGGCCTGAGCTGGCGAAAGTTCGCCGCCCTCTATCGCATCCATAGCCATCGCAATGAATTGGTTCGCGCGCTCGAAGAACGCGGCATTCCGGTGGTGATCCGCAATCTCTCGATCCTGGACCATCCGCTGGTGCGCGACTTGACGGCTTATCTGCGCCTGATCGTGAACCCCGCCGACAACGTCGCCTGCGCGCGAGTTCTTGCCGCTCCGGCGTGGGGTCTCGACGCAGCCGATCTCGTGCGGCTCTGCGAGCGCTCCAAGAAGGCCAAGAGTTCGCTTTGGGATGAGCTACAGCCGCGCCAAGGCCGGCTGCCGTTCAGTGGCCCTCCCGCGGTCACTCAGAATCTCGTCTCCGGTTTGAATGGGTTGCGCGCTCGCGCGGAGACGATGGACGCCGCCGATCTATTCGCCGCGTTGACGGAGTGGCTCGAACTTCCGCTCAATCTGCGCAGCTCGGATCAGCCCTACCTGCGCCGCTTCGCGCAATTCGTCCGAGAGTGGCAGTCCAAGAGCGAAACCTGCCGCCTCCGCGAATTCGTCGAGTATCTCGATTATTTCGCGCAGGCCGGCGGACAAATCAACCTGGAACAGGACTCCCGGGACGCCGTTCAGCTCATGACCGTGCATGCCGCCAAAGGATTGGAGTTCGATCACGTTTTCGTGCTGCGGCTCACGCACCGCGGTTTCCCCATGGCGCCACGAGCGACCGTGCTGGAATTTCCCCCGGCGCTCATGAAAGAGGAGTTGCCCCGGGGCGATTTTCATATTCAGGAAGAGCGGCGCCTGTTCTATGTGGCCATCACCCGGGCGCGCGAGCGGCTCACCCTGACTACGGTGCTGCACAAGCGCTCGCGGCCTTCGGTTTTTATCGAAGACATTTTGAGCGCCGGTAAGGTGGCCAGACAAAGCGTGGAACAGAGTTCGCCGGCTTCGTCTCCCGCTGCGACCCCGCGCGCGCCTCTGCCCGTCGAGCCCGTTCTCTTCCCGGAAGCCGCCATCCAGCCGCGCGTCTATTCGCGCATTGGCCCCTGGGCCGAACGCTACCGTCCGCCTGTTTTCGAACCGCTGCAGTTGAGCGTCTCGGCCATCGAGACCTATCAGAAGTGCCCGCAAAAATATCTCTTCGGCCAGGTATGGGGAATCAGGAGCGGGCCCAGCGCGGCCACCACCTTCGGCAACGTCATGCACGTCACCATAAGGCAGTTCATCGCCGCGCTGCGCAAGGGTGTGCGTCTAGGGTTCGATGAGGTAGCGGCGATTTTCCGGCGCGAATGGACCTCCGCGGGCTTCGAGGATCGCCATCAGGAAGATTTATATCTGCACGACGGCATCGAGCAATTGCGCGCTTTTCACGCCAGCACGTTGGCCGCCCCGCCCCACGTGATCGGGCTGGAGAAGCGTTTCACGCTGCACTGCGACAATGGCGTGGAGTTGATCGGACGGATGGACCAGATCAACCGTGTCGCGGCAGGCGAAGTCGAGATCATCGACTACAAGACGGGCAAGCCGAAATCGGAAAGCCATGCCGATAAAGATGTCCAGCTGAGTATCTATGCCTTGGCGGCGCGCGAAGTTCTGGACGTGAATCCCGTGCGCCTGATCTATTACAACTTGCAGAATAATGAGTGCGTCTCCGCATCACGCGAAGAGAAACAGCTGAAAGAGGTGCGCGACACGATTCAGGAAGTGGCTGCCGATATCCGGGCGCGCGACTTTCCCGCACATCCCGGCTTCATTTGTAAAAATTGCGAATATCGGTCCTTGTGTCCCACTCAAGAATCGGCTGCTGCGCTGCGCGATCCGGCGCAAAGTGCGGAAGCGATGCCCGCGGCCGCCGTGCCGAAGTAATTCGAAATAAAAGAGCGGGACGCTCGGAAAAAGCGTCCCGCTCGAACTGAGAGGAAGGGATCCGCTTCGGGCCATCCCTTCCGCCTTGCCGCGCATTGCCTCTGCCCTGGAGGCTTCTCCCCTGCAAAATCGGCGAGCGTTTGCGTTTTTTATCCGCCAAAAACTCGCGCAACTATTTCTAACGGTCCGTAAACCGTGATGTCAAGCGAAAGTTCGCCGCGGCGGCTCACGGAAGCCGCTCACGCCAGACGCTCAGGGAAGATGCACCAGATAATAGCCGTCGCGCGCCAGTACGTTGAGCCCGGCGCGCTTCACGCGAACTTCGACCGAGTGATAATTTTTGGTCCGGTCCGTGCCCGCCGGCGAGTAGGCCAGCGTGTACTGATGCCGCGCCTCTTCGGCCACTTGAGCGTAGGCCTGCGAAAGCGCCGCCTCATTGTTCACGAAATAGGTGTCGCCGCCGGTGGCGTGAGCGTAACGCGAGAGCGGGCTTGCGCCGCGGCGCAGCAAAGCCGCGTCGGTGCCGATGGCGTAAACGGAAGCGTCGGACGAAAGCAGCGCGATCAGCGTTTGATCGTAGCTGTAGGTGTTGTTTTTCGCGTCCACGCCGTCGGAAACAAGAATGATCACCTTCCGCCGTTCGTGCGGGCGCGCGCGCAAGACCTCAGCCGCGCCGTGGAGCGCGTCGTCCAGGTGCTTGGTGCTCTTGTCGGCGGCCCCTTGCTGCTGGGTCGTGGGCGTCGCCCGGAATGGGCTGGCCACCGCCCGCCGGATTGGGCGCCGTCGACGCCGGATCGGGCGCGGAGTCGTCGCCCGAAGCTCGGTCTTTAAGCTGCGCCATCAAGCGATCGTTGTCCGTGGTGAAATCCATCAGCAGCGTGAAGAACGATGCGAATCTGCCCAGCGCCACTTCGTCGGATTCGCTGAAGGCCCCTGCCAGGGAGATCAGGCTCCGGCGCACCTGCTCGGTGGCCTTCGGTTTGAGGTCGTCATCCAGGACAACTAGAGCCGAGAGAGGGGCTGCGTCGGTCGAAAAAGTGGAGATGCGCTGCTCCACGTCGTCTTCAAAAATGGTGAACTCATCCTGCCGAAGGTCGTCCACCAGATTGCCGCGCGCATCCTTGACGGTCACCGGGACGACCACCAGTTCCGCGGTGCTGCGAATCGTGCCGCGCGAATTCTGCCGCTGCTCTTGCGCCGGTGGCTGCTGCTGTGCTCCCTGGGGGGCCACCTGCGCGGGCATCGCCAGCGACATAGCCAGGGCCAGTATGGATCCCTGTACGAGTAAGCCCAAAGCCGGCGGTTGACGCAAGCGGGTCATCGACAGACAATTATGCGGCTGATCTCATGCTCCTAACGAGGTAAGCTCCGGCACGCGCATCCTCTGAATGGTTATCGCGCATCGTAAGGGCAACGCAAGATTCATGGAGATTATACGATGAGGTCGGAACGTCTCAAGCTCTTCGTGGCAGTCGCAGCCTTGGCGATCCCGCTGCTGTGGCCCGCGGTTCCGCTGGGAGCCGGCCAGAATTCGGATCCGTCGCAGCAGGGAATTCGCGTGCAGGTCAATCTGGTCAATCTATTCGCCACCGTGCGCGATAAGAAAACCAAGCAGATTATCTCCACTCTCGAGCAGAACGATTTCAAGGTCACCGAAGACGGAATCGAGCAGAAAGTCTCCTTCTTCTCCCGCGAATCCACCCTGCCCATCACCCTGGGCCTTTTAATCGATACCAGCGGCAGCGAAACGAATATGCTGGGCGCCGAACAGGCCGCCGCGGTGCGCTTCCTCTCCCGCGTGCTGCGCAAAGGCGATCTCACCATGGTGGTGAGCTTCGATACGGATTCAGACTTGCTCGCCGACCTCACCGACGATCAAGGCATGCTCGACCGGGCCATCAATCGCGACCCGCATCAATTCGCCGGGCGCGCAGGGGCCGCTCAGTCAATCGGTTCCCGGCACGGTCTTCTACGACGCGGTTTATGCCGCCTGCCACGATAAGCTGGCCGGCGAAGCCGGGCGCAAGGCCATCGTCGTTCTCACCGATGCCCAGGATGAGGGCAGCACCTTGAGGGTTCAGGACGCCATCGAAGCGGCGCAGCGCACCGATACCGTCGTGCACATCCTGCTGGTGGCGGATCCCCGGTTTGGCGGCGGAAACTATTCGGTGGCCAAGGATCTGACCGACGAAACGGGCGGCCGCACCATCATCGTTCGCAGCGAAAAGAATCTCGAGGCAGCCTTCGATCAGATCAGCGAGGAACTTCGCAGCCAGTATACGCTGGGATATTACTCCTCCAACCCGGCGCGGGACGGCGGCTATCGCAAGGTCAAAGTGGAGACCAATCGCAAGGATTTGGATGTGCTCACGCGCCAGGGTTACTACGCGCCGCGAAATTAGACAGAGGGTCAGTTTGAATTTTCTTGATCGTGACACAAAGAAGGCAAAATTCAAACTGACCCACTACCCGAAATTGAGCCGTTAAACTCAATGCGCCTCCGCCGCGGAAGCTTCCACAGGGGTAGCGAAATATCCTTTACGCGCCCGCACCTGCAGCCCTTTGGTGTTCACCTCGATGCGAATCTTGTGGAACTTCCCGTCGGGCGCCCGGCTAGGGACGTAAGCCAGCGAATACTGGCTGCGCAGTTCGTTTCCGATATAGGCGAAGGATTGCGCCAGGTCGTCCACGTGGTAGGGGAAAAAAGCCCGGCCGCCGCTTTCATCTGAAAACTGCTGCAGCACCTTGTCCCCTTCGTCTTTCAGGTATTTGCGATTCGAAGGATCGGCCTGGGCAGCTTCCTGATCGGTGAGAATCCAGTTGGTGCTGGTGCTGATGGTATAGATCACGATGCCGGCCCGCTGCGCCGCCTCCAGGGCCTCTCCGCGCGAATGGCGGCTCAAGTTGTCGTCGCCGTCGCTGATCACCACCAGCACCCGGCGCAAGTCCGTTTCGGGATTGCCAACGGCCGGAGCAAGCTTCAGCAGCCGGTCGCAGCCCTCATAGATCGCGTCGTAAAGCGCCGTCCCGCCGCCCGCGCGTTGCTTCGATATGATGTCCCGGAGTTTGTCGAGATCGCCCGTGAATGACTGAATCATTTCCGGCTCATCGTCTATGGTCATCAGAAAGGCCTGGTCCTTCTCCCGCCGGATCACGTTATAGAGGAAGTCGATGGCCGCCTGCTGCTCGAACTGCAGCCGGTCGCGGATGCTGTTGGACGTGTCCAGCAGCAAGCCGACTCGCAGCGGCAAATCCGTCTGCCGGTTGAAAAAGCGTATCTCCTGCTCCGCGTTGTCGTCGAAAACCCGAAAATTCTCCTGATTCAAATCCGCCACAATCTTGTTCTGCTTGTTGAGAACGGTAAACAGGATGTCCACCAGGCTCACATTCTGGCGAATGGGCGGCGTTCCATTGGTTTCGGGCGCGGGAGGCGGCGCCGGAGGTTGCTGCGGCTGTTGCGGCTGCTGCGCGGACAGTCCTGCGGAAAACACTACGGCTGCGGCAAGGACTGCGAGGATGAGTACGAACGCGCACTGCCGAAATTATAGGTAGCCGCGCAAAGCCGCGTCAACCCTGGCCGGTTCAAAATCGAGCGCTCGCGCCAGCTCGTTCAGGTAACCGGCCAATTCGGGAGCCAGCGGAGCACGCAACTCGATCGTCGCGCCGGTTCGTGGATGCGCGAAGCCCAGGCGAGCGGCGTGCAGAAACACGCGCCCCAGCGGCTTGAGAAGCCGTCCTCCGGCGCGGACTTGCGCCGGCGCGCCATAAAGCGTGTCGCCAACCAGCGGATGCCCGGCGGCCGCAAAGTGCGCTCGAATCTGGTGGGTGCGCCCGGTGCGCGGCTCGGCTTCGACCAGCGTGAAATTCCCCATGCGCGCGAGCGCCCGCCAATTCGTCTGCGCGGCGCGCCCGGACGCGAGGCGCGCGGTCATGCGCGTTCGGCGCTGCGGATCGCGCGAAATCGGACGATCGATCTTCCCCTCGTCCCGGCTCAGCCTGCCGTGAATCAGGGCGATATACCTCTTGCTTACGGCGCGAGATCGGAACTGCTCGCCCAGAATGCGATGCGCGGCGTCATTGCGCGCGATGACGATCGCTCCCGATGTGCCTCGGTCCAGGCGATGGACGATACCGGGACGAAGGCCTCCGCCCACCGTGGAAAGCGCGCCAAAATAATGCAGCAGCGCGTTCACCAGCGTGCCTTTCGCGGCTCCCGCGCCCGCGTGCACCACCATGCCTGCCGGCTTATTCACCACCGCAACGTCTTCATCCTCGTACAGCACGTCCAGGGCGATCTCCTCCGGAGCGGCTCGCAGCGGAGGTCGCGGCAGCACCTCGATGTCGATCACGTCGCCGGACATCACCCGCTGCGCGCGCCGTACCAGCCGGCCGCCCAGCCGGACCCGCCCTTCGTCGATCAGTTCCTGAATGCGCGTGCGGCTGACGTCGGGAAGGCGCGAGGAGAGATAGAGGTCCAGGCGCCGGCCGGCATCTTCCGCCGACGCGGTAAAGCGGCGCACAACGGCTTGCTGCTTCGCGGGGATCTCTTTCCGAGCTAAGCGTGGGCTCTGCGTGCATCCTTCTCGCCACTGAATAAATCCAGAATGATCAAAACCGCTCCGATGGTGATCGCCGCATCGGCCACATTAAAAGCGGGCCAGCGAAAATTTCCCGCATACAGCTCCAAAAAATCCGTGACGCCGCCGTAAAGCAGGCGGTCTAAAAGATTTCCCGCCGCGCCGCCGGCAATCAATGCAATACCGGCCTGGCTTGCCGTTCCCCCCGCGAGCCCCGCTGCCAGCAGCCATACCAGCAGCAAAATGACCACCGTCGAAGCGGTGACCAGCAGAAAGGAGACCCACTTGAAGTCCGATTCGGAGAAGAGGCCGAAAGCGATGCCCGCGTTCACGCTGTGAACCAGGTCGGCGAAATGCGGAATCAGTGTCCGCCGGTAGCCCTGCGAGGTGAGCTGCTCCACGCCATATTTGCTGGCGCGGTCGGCCGCCACCACCGCGAAGGTCAGCCAGAGCCAGCGCGCGCTCCGTGCGGCCATCAGGAGTTCGCACCCGCCGTGCCCGAGGAACCCGGGGATCCCCCGGTGCCCGAGGTGCCCGCAGTTCCTGACGGCCCCGTGTAGCTTTCGATCTCCTCCAGCGCGGCCACGCACCGCTCGCACACCGTCGGATAATCCGTGCTCTCGCCGACGCGCAGCGAATAGTTCCAGCAGCGCTCGCACTTTTTGCCCAGCGCCCGATGCACGGTCACGCCCAGGCCCGGCAGCGTCTCCGATGCCGCGCCTGCCGGAGAGCTCCCGTTCGCGAGTTCCACTTGAGAGACGATAAACAAAGTCGGCAGCCAATCCGCGTAATCCCGAAGCAGCGGTTCCAGCGCGCTGTCCGCGGAGAGTTCCACTCGCGCTTCGAGTCCGCTATTGATCTGCTTGGCGTTGCGCGCCTGCTCCAGCGATTTCAGCACGGCGGCCCGTACTTCGAGCAAGTGCCCCCAGCGAGCGTCCAGCGCTTCGTCGGGGAAGCTGCAAAATTGGCCCGGCGGGAATAAACTGAGATGAATATCGGCGGGCGCGCCCTCTTCTCGCGGCAAATATTGCCAGATCTCGTCGGCGGTAAACGCCAGAATCGGCGCCAGCAATCGCGCCAGCGTGCTGGCAATGCGATACATGGCCGTCTGCGCGGAACGCCGCGGGCATCCCTTGGGCGCAAAAGTGTAAAGCCGGTCCTTGAGAATATCGAAATAGAAGGCGCTCAGATCGACCACGCAAAAGTCGTACACCGCGTGATACACGCGGTGGAAATCGAACTTTTCGTAAAACTCCAGGCAATTCGCCAGCAGCCGGCTGGTCCTGCCCAGCATCCAGCGGTCGATCTCCACCAGCGAATTTTCCGCTACGGAATCTCGCGCCGGATCGAAGTCCGAGAGATTGCCCAGCGCGAACCGGAACGTGTTGCGAATCTTGAAGTAGGCCTCCGAAAGCTGGGTCATGCCGTTTTTGGACATGCGCAGATCGCTGTGGTAGTCCTGCGAAGCCACCCACAGCCTCAGCAGGTCGGCGCCCCATTTTTCGCAGATCTCCGTCGGCAGGATCACGTTGCCCAGGGATTTCGACATGGGCCTGCCTTGCTCGTCCAGCGTCCAGCCATGCGTCAGCACTTGCCGATAGGGCGCGTGCCCTCGAGTCCCCACCGCGATCAGCAGGGAACTATGGAACCAGCCGCGGTATTGGTCTGGGCCTTCCAGATACATATCGGCAGGCCAAGGCATCTCCGCATTCGGTTTGCCGGGCGGGTCGAGAACCGCAAGATGCGACGAGCCCGAATCGAACCAGACGTCGAGGATGTCGTTCTCCTTGCGCCATTTTTCGCAGCCGCAAGCGCAAACCGTGCCCTTGGGAAGCAGTTCCTCGGCGGAGTGCGTGTACCACGCATCCGCTCCTTCGCGCTCGAACCAGCGAACCACTTGGCGCAGCGCCCCAAAATCCTCCAGCCGCGTGCCGCATTTGTCGCAGTAGAAGATCACCAGCGGCACGCCCCACACGCGCTGCCGCGAAATACACCAGTCCGGACGGTGCGCGATCATTTCGTGAATGCGTTCGCGGCCCCATTCCGGCGTCCATTTCACTTTCGGGATTTCGTCCAGCGCAAGCTGCCGCAGCGGCTTGGCCTTCGGAGCGGGAACCGTGGCGCTTCCATTATCGAGCTGAATGAACCACTGTTCGGTGGCCCTGAAGATCACCGGATTGTGGCAGCGCCAGCAGTGCGGATAGCTATGCTGCAGTTTGCCCTCGGCCACAAGCGCTCCGCGCGATTTCAGCAATTCGACGATCGCCGGGTTGGCCTCGAATACGGTCTTGCCGTTGTACTCCGGCAGCCCTTCGGTGAAGCGGCCGTTATCGTCGAGCGGCGCGTAAGTTTCCAGGCCGTACTCCTGACCTACGGCAAAGTCCTCGGCGCCGTGGCCCGGCGCGGTGTGCACGATTCCCGAGCCTTGCTCGAGGGTGACGTGCTCGCCCAGTACGCCCGGAACCACGCGATCGAGAAAAGGATGCTGGAATTTGGCGCCCGCAAAATCGCTGCCCGGGAAGGGCTGCGATACGGACCCAAAGCGCAGGCCTGTCTCTTTGGAAACGCTTTCCAGCAGCTCCTGCGCCAGAAGATAGGTGTCGCCCCGCTCGTCCTTGGCGAATACGTATTTATGCTGGGGATGGAAAGACAAAGCCATGCTTGCCGGCAGCGTCCATGGCGTGGTCGTCCACACCAGAGCGTAAACCCCGTCATGGACGCTGTCCGGCGGCCACTTCCCTGACTCCAGTATGCGGTATCGTATCCAAATAGAAGGGCTTACGTGGTCTTCGTACTCCACCTCAGCTTCCGCCAGCGCGGTGCGGTCATGCAGGCACCAATAGACCGGCTTCAGCCCGCGGAACACATATCCCTTCTCCAAGAACGACAAAAATGCATCCGCGATGCACGCCTCATAGCTATTGCTCATCGTAAGATATGGATCTTCCCAGCGGCCCAAAACACCCAGTCTTTTGAAATCGCGGCGATGCTGATCCACATAGCGCAGCGCGAATTCGCGGCAAATCCGCCGAAATTCCACCGGGGCCACGCGGCCCTTCTTCCCGCCGAGCTCCTTTTCCACCTGCGTCTCGATGGGCAAACCGTGGCAATCCCATCCGGGGACGTAGGGCGCTCGGAAGCCGGCCATGGTCTTGGACTTGACCACCATGTCCTTGAGAATCTTGTTCAAGGCGGTTCCCAGGTGAATTGTCCCTGTGGGATAGGGTGGGCCATCGTGCAGGACGTAGGAAGGTCCGTCCGCGCGTGCTTGCTGAATGCGGTGGTAAAGCCGGTCCTGCTCCCACTTGGCCAGAATTCGCGGCTCATTCTGCGGAAGGTTGGCCTTCATCGGGAAATCGGTCTTGGGGAGATTCAGCGTGCTCTTTAGGTTTACAGGCTTTGACATCTGTCTGAGAACTCCGTCTGCCTACAAGGGTTTGAAACCGTCCCGGCCGGCCAGCTCTTTGCTATTGATTTTCTATGTTCGACTGCAAAAGAGCGTCGCGCAAGGCGAAAAGTCATATGGTACAATTTATCCTCGATCAAGTCAGCCTTCCGGCCAGGGCATCTTTTTGGCTGCCGATGAATCTAACTCGGTGGGTGAGCTCTAGGAGTAGACTCCGACGCCAGGGGCCTCACATATGCAAGGACTGAACCTCAACTCCACTCTTCGCGATCCGAATGCGGCGCATTTGAATCTCGCTCCTGGCACCACCGCGCCTTCTTTTGGACGTAGCCGCCGCCTCCAGGCACCCAGCTTCTGGACCAATCTCAAGGATTTTCTCACCGAGCGATCCGTGCGTGTGCCCCGGAACGCCCCCCAGGAGGTCTTCTACACCGAAGGCATAGAAGACAGCTTTACCGATAACCTCAAAGCGTTTTTTCGTCCTTCTCCGCGATTAAAAGGCGCCGCCAATTCCAATATGGTGATCGATCTGGAGCCCACCTATCGGGTCTTCTGGCGGAATCTCCACGATCTCATTTCACCGCCCAAGTTGCCGCCGCTCAAGGTTACCAGTAAGCCGGTTCCCGTGCGGCCGCTTTGGGCCAAGCGCCGCGAATACAGCATGGCGCAGATGATCTCGGCCGGCGTGCACGTACTGATCGCCCTGTTGATTCTCGTGCCCATCTTCCGTCACATGGTGCAGCCGCCTGTGCAGGCCAGCATGCAGGTGATCGACATCTCTCCCTATCTTTCGAAGCTGCCGGCTTCGAAGGATCGTGCGGGAGGCGGAGGTGGAGGCGGGGAACACAAGCCACAGCCCGCCACTCAGGGCAAGCTGCCCAAGTGGAGTATGACTCAAATTACTCCCCCATTGCTCACGCCTCATCCGAATCCGAAAATGGAGGCCGAGCCGACTCTTTTGGGACCGCCGGAGCTGAAGATTCCGAGCCCGAACGATCCGAATTATGGCGATCCGCTCGCTGCCATGATGAGCGCCTCCGCAGGACCTGGCGCCAGTGGCGGAATGGGTAGCGGCGATGGCGGCGGAATTGGCAGCGGCAGCGGCGGCGGCCTAGGGCCGGGCACCGGCGGCGGCACGGGCGGCGGCGCTTTCCGTCCCGGCACGGGCGGCGTGGGCTATCCCAGCTGCCTCTTTTGCCCGGAGCCTCAATATTCCGAAGATGCCCGCAAGGCCAAATTTCAGGGCATCGTCGTGTTGCAGGTGATCATTCAGCCGGATGGCCATGCCACCAACATTCAAGTGGTGAAGGGCGCTGGCCTCGGACTGGATGAGAAAGCCATCGAGGCGGTGCGCACCTGGCGCTTCAAACCGGCGGTGGGCCCCAACGGTACCCCGGTGGCCACCATCACACCCATCGAAGTCAACTTCCGGCTCCTATAAATTTCCGCGTCGCTCCGCATTGCCACATCGACCGGTTGAGTCTCGCTCGCCCAAACCGGCGATTATCTTTACGCCACCTGGCCTGCGCGAAGTTGCCTTGGCGCCCGCTTGATCTGTTAGCATCGCGGACGTGAGAATCCCAAACTTCTTGGTTGTTGGGTGCCTGCTTGGCGCTCTGATCTGTGTTTCCTGCCCGCCCTCCCGTGCGCAGGCGGCCGGCAATGGATCCATTGAGTTCACCACTTACGTCAGGGCTTCGGGAGGCCAGGCGGAACCCGTGCGCGAAATGACGTTCTATTTGATGTCCAAGAGCCTCTCCGATATTCGCAAAGAAGCCGAAGCCGCCGAACCGTTCACCGATCTCGATCGCTTCATCTCGCAATTGGGAGTATCACCCGAGCTGAAGACCTGGATGACCAAGCACCATCAGGTGGATCTGGCCGGAGTTGATTTCATCAAGGAAGTTACCCCGGATGATGTCATCAATGTCCCCGAGTTTCTTACCGCCTATAACGACCAAAACGGGGCGGCTGTTCATTCCGGCGTACCCGAACCCAAATACAAAAACGGCGAAAAAGAAAAGGATCCTGAAAAATATAAGCGCCAGCATGAGCAATACCAGCAGGCGCTTCGCCGCTATATTGAAGCGCATCCCGATCTCATGCAGGGACTCGACGCCGAATTCAGCGACCTGAATCCTTATCCCCGATGGATGAAGATACAAGCGCAGCAGCAGCACCACCTCGAACAGCAAGTCATGCAGCTTGCTCAGACCCGCTACCTCGTCGCTACCGCTGTATCGAGTCTCAATGGCAAGGGCGCCTTTGAGGGCCTCAACGCCGGACAATACTGGATCTCCAATCTCGATACTCCCGCGCTGAGCGGCGACCTCCGGATGGTCTGGGACGTCGGCGTAAACGTCTCTCCGGCAAAAACGGCTCGTATCGAGCTATCGAACCTGAATACCGTCGAAACCGCCGAGCAGCTCGCTCACTAATTCCGTAAACATTTCCGGTGTGCCCAATTGCTCCCTTCGGAGAACATCCCGGCTTACATTTCAAAATTAGCTGCTCCCGATGCCAAGGAGCGCGAAGCCGCCGCTTACGAGCTGTTTCGCCTGGGCGGCGCTGCCGCCGAACCCGTGCTGCGGCAGTGGTTTGCCGATCCTGAATTTCGCTCCCTGGCGGCGGGCAAAGGAGGACTGCTCACCGTCGGCATCGCCGTTCATCCGCGGACGTTCGAGGCCGTTCGCGCCCGCTTCGGTCAGCCGAAGTTAGCCGACGTGCCCGCGGATCACGATGTGCTCGAATTTGAATTGGTCTTCGCTCATGGCGTCCGCCTGGACATCCTCACCGCAAGAACATCCGCTGGGGAAGGGCCCATCGCCAAATTTCTTGCCCGCTTTGGCGAGGGCATCCAGCAGGTCGAATGCGATGTCCGCGACGCCCAGCGAGCGGCGGAAATTATCCAGCGCCGATTCGCGCTCGAGCCTCTTTATCCCGAAGTTCGCGCGGGTGCCAACCAAACGCGAGTGAACTTCTTTCTCGTCCCGGTCGCAGAAAATCGCAAGCTTCTCATCGAGCTGGTGGAAGCGCCCAAGTCAACGAAGAAGCCCAAGTCCAGTTGAACGCCAGTCGAGCGCCAGCTGAACGCTTTTACTCGCGCTTGCCCGAGCCCTCGATCCTCAAGCCCGCATCGTAACAAGCCCGCCACGCCCGTAGAATCTCCGCCACGCTCCAGGCCTGCGCGAAGGCTCCGCGAGGAACAAAGGGAGCTTCGCCGTCGAAAATTTCGCTGACGCTGCCCAGCCCGGCGGCGGAGAGGTGGTGCGCCATCGGTTCCAGAAACGCGAAGGCCCTCCCCGCGTCGCCGTAGACGCGCAAGTGCGCCAGCACAAAAGGCCCGAGCAGCCAACCCCAAACGGTGCCCTGGTGGTAAGCGCCATCGCGCTCCGCCGGCGAACCTCGATAATGGCCGCAATAATTTGCATCGGCCGCGTCCAGGCTACGTAATCCGTGCGGCGTCAGCAATCGCAGCGCGCAAATATCCACCACACTCTTGGTTTGAGCCACGCTCAGCGGGCTCTCCGGAAGGGAAACGGCAAAGATTTGGTTCGGCCGCAACGAAGCGTCATCTCCTGTGGGGCAATCGATCACGTCGAAGCAGCAATCCTTCTCCGCATTCCAAAAGCGCGCAAAACTTGCCTTCACCCGCTCGGCCAGTCGCGCGTACTCGTTCGCCGGCTTTCCCAGTTCCGCCGCGAATCGCGCCATCGCCTGCAGCGCGTTGAACCACAGCGCGTTCACCTCCACAGGTTTGCCGATTCTCGGCGTAAACACGCGATCGCCCAACTTTGCATCCATCCAGGTCACTTGCGTTCCAGGCTCGCCGGCGTAAAGCAAGCCGTCGGCAGGATCGGCGTGAATGCCGTAGCGGGTTCCGCGCGCATAGCAATCCACCGCCGACGCCAGCAAGTCAAAGACCTCCCGCACCACGCTCAGGTCCGCCGTTTGCAGCGCATACTGCTGCAGCCCGTGGATGTACCAGAGCATCGCGTCCACGCTGTTGTAGGATCCCGGCTCGCCGCTCTCGGAAAACGTGTTGGGCAGCAATCCTTGCTGAATGAATCCCGGAAATTCGGAGAGTATCGATCGCGCGAAATCGATCCTTCCGGTCTCCAAGGCCAGCCCGGGCAATGCGATCATCGCATCGCGTCCCCATTTGCCGAACCAAGGGTAACCGGCGATGATCGACCACTTCTCGTGTCCATCGGCGCCGCGCCGCCGCACCGGAAATTGCCCGGCCGCCAGCACGAATTGCCAGATCCAGTGCGGAGCTTCGAGCGAAGCCCGCGGATGCGCGGCGATCCAGTTTTCGAGCAGCCTCTGGTCCAGAGCTTCTCGCGCCGCGAGACCGGCGCGGCCTGCAAGAGCAGGAGCAGCCTCGGTGCTCAGCGCAAACGTGGCCGAGCCGCCGGGCGAGAGGTGCGCTCGAAAAACTCCCGCCAGCAGATGGTCCTCGCGATCGTCCAGTCCGCGCTCGCGTTCCGCGGGCAAATCGTAGTCGCGGTACCATTCCTGCCGCGCCTCCGGCTCACAGGCATCGCTCAGCAGATAAACCGGAGTCGCTCCTTCGCGCGCCACCACGCACAGGCCTCGCGGAACCGCTGTGATCGAAGTCTTCCATGCAGCGCCTCGTGTGGTCCCGTGGATGTCGCGATAATTTACGAGGATCTTCACTTCCAGTTCGGCCGGCGCCGAACCATGGATCAAATCGTAGCGAATGAACGTAGTGTTGGCGTTGTCCTGCATCCATACGCGTTTCTCAAGCACCGCGTCCGCGCAACGAAACCTCCACACCGGTATGGAGCCCGCCAGGTAAAACTTCTCGATGTATCGAAATCCCTCGGGTTCGACAGTGCCGCTCCCCCAGCGGTTAGCGCTCAGCGCGTACTCGCTTCCCGCATAGCGCAGCGTTTCCTCAACCCTGGAGACCAGCAGCATCCGGCCAATTTCCGGAAGCGAAGCAATCAACATCCCGTGATAGCGCCGCGTCTGTATCCCCGCCACGGTTCCGCAAGCGAACCCGCCCAGCCCGTTCGTTACCAGCCACTCGCGTTCCGTTGCGCTGCCGTAGGCCCCGCAAATTTCCGGACCAAAATGAACCACGATGGGCGTGCTCACGCCCTCACGTCCGGCACAGTAGCTAATCTTTGAAGCTGCGGTTTTGCCGAGGCCATTTCGTTCGAGCCATTTTGTTCGAGAAAAGATTCTACATCTTCGCGGGGGATTTCATTTCCAATCTGGCAACGGGCGCACTCCCAGCATCGCCTCCGCGGCCCAACGGGCCAAGTAAACGGAAAGCGCCACGCCCTGTCCGGCATAAGCTCCCAGCACGATCACGCGTTCGCTGCGAACGTGATGCCTGAATATCGGCTTCCAATCTCGCGCAATAAGAATTGGACCGCCCCACCAATGTGTAAATCCCACGGATTGGAGCACCGGGTCGAGGTTGCGGACGCGCAACTCGAGTCGCGCCATGAGCTCGGCCGCTTGGCCCGAGCCGATATCGATCTGCTTCAGCTCCCTCCAATCGTCCACGTCCACCAAGCCGCTTCCGAAAATGACGCCTTGTGTCGGCAGTGTCCGTCCCCAAAGATACGGAAAGTCCACGGTGTAAAACGGCTTGCCGGAATCCAGTCCCAGGACCTCGATCTGCGCCGCTGTCAGAGGCTCCGTCGCCACCGCCAGCGTAAGCTTCGGCGTGGCGCGCTTTTCAAGTCCGCCGAGTTCCAGCGATTGCGCGTTCGTAGCAATCAGCGCGCTCCCGGCGCGAATCTCCTTCGATCCCATCTTGAGGACCAGAGGATTCTGCCCTCGACCTTCGTCGAATTGAAGGTCGTCAATCGCGGCGCCTTCATGGATGGACGCTCCAGAACGGTCCGCCGCTCGCGCCAATCCGCTGACCAGTTTCCCCGCATCCGCCGTGCCTCCCCCCACCTCATTGAGGACGCGCAGCCTCCCCGAATCGGACCATGAGATCGGCGAATCCCTCCAGCCTCCCTTGCGCCCAATCTCCCACGCGCCCGGAAGCTGCAGGTCGCACTCAATTCCCAGCTCATCCAGCGTCCCTCGGAATCCGCCCAACACGTCGCCAAGTCCGGGAAGGTCGCCTGCGGAACTCTCGCCCAGAACCATCCCTCCCGTGTTTCCGCTCGCGCCCGCGCCAATCTGTTCCGTCTCGAACACGCCCACGCTTTTGTCCGGAGCCAGCTTGCGCAACCAAGCCGCGGCCGCCAATCCCGTGAAGCCTCCGCCCACCACCGCGAAATCCACTTGTTCGGGAAGCAGGCGCGGCAGCGGGCGAAAATCGATCGACCAGGGAGATTCCCCCCATCCCTTGGTGAAAGCCCGCGCACTTTTCGAAGCGTCAGCCAAACCGTCAACCCCTTGTGTCTATTGCTGGGTTCTCTAATCCCATCGGAACGCATCGTGTTTCGAGGCTTGTACCTGTGGCACAGCCACTCCTGGCTGTGTGCCTTACCATTCCGTCGCCCCACGTAATCCGAAACCAGCACCGGGGTGCCCGACCTCGCATATCGTGGCGCCGTTGTCATCCCGAACCCAGCCGCGTCGTTTGCGGATGGCGGTGAGGGATCTGCTGTTCGTTCCGTGGCTGCCCCACCCTTCGAATCTACTGCTGGGTTCTCTCTAATCTCCTTGCGGAACGCGGCACGGTCAGGTTCAGGTTTAAACGTAGCGCCGCAGCCTTTAGCGCGGCACGGGTTTTCCTCGCGCCTCCATTATCCCTCCATCGCCGCCGTCGTCACCAGTTTGTAGCCCGGGGCGCGCCGCCTCTTGGCGGCCCTGGGGATTTTCCGAGCGAAAGTTGAAGTTCCCCCCGCCTCCGATTTACCTACGGTTCTGAGCGGAGTGGCGCGAGCCTACCTCCTGCATACCCCGCTGGATGCCGCGCCACGCAGTCGAAGCGAGCCCTTTGCGCCCCGGAGCCTTTTCGCGGAATTTCTCCGCGCTTTCCCGTGCTGGCTCCCATCCCGAAACTCAGGTCACCCGACGATGTTTGTCGCCCGGCGCGAAAGCGCACGGCGCTATGCTGGTGGGTTCTCTTATCCTCATGAGGACCGCGTCGAGCCTCTAGGCTTGTAGCCGGTGGCACAGCCACTCTTGGCTGCGCGCCCAACTCGCTGGCCAGGGATGGTTTGACCTCCGCGATAAAATAGATATAAGCCTGTTTTCGGCGACCTAACGGTGCCGCGAGCGGACGCGCGTAGCGTCCCGATGCTGTCATCACCGGGCCCGTTCAGCAGGCCGGCATTGCAACGCCCACTGCACCGCCGTGCGTCGACGGGCGCGCGTCGTGTGCGGGCAGGCCGGACCCAGTTCCGTCGCATGGATTCAGTGGCGTTGCCCGAATGCTCGGGAAGGACGTACATCTCTTCGTGCCTCGGGCGACGGCATTGCGGTGCAGACGCAAGCCACTTAGAATGATATTCTTGCGTGTGTTCTGAGTAAGTGGCCTGAAATGATACTCTTGCAAGAAGCGATCATCCGGCCACGATGGATTGTCGCGAGGCGAACGTGTTGAGTGAGAGATTTCTCTTAGAATCTTGTACATGCCGGGAATATGGCTTCCCCAGGCGGGCGCGCTGTAAACAGCTTAGAATGAGACTCTTGCATAAAGAGCAAAATAACCTGCTTCGAATCATACTCTTGCGAAAAAATAGGGGGGAGGGGGTCATTAGACTTAAAGTCGCCTGGAATGTGCGCTTACACCACTTCCTCCGCGCGGCCAGACAAACACCTTCCGCGCCGCCGCGAGTGGGGAAGCGGCGCACGCTCCGGGCGGAACTGCCTCACTCCGGTCTGCGTCCTAAGCGTCGGCGGGCGACGCGATTCCATTGTCCCCCGAAAGAGCGTGGTGCTAGAATGCCCCGCCATCGAAAGAGACTAAAATCCTGGGGCCGTCCTGACGTAAACATCTGGAGGCGCGCACGTTCGAGGAGAGTTTGAGATGAAGAGTCGACCCATGCTTTCGCTTCTGGCGCTTGTCGCACTCGTGGCCTTCTCGCCGCGCGTGTCGGCGCAGAGCACAACCCCTGCCAGCACAGCCTCCTCGCCATCCGTGCCCGATCTTTCCGGAGTATGGTCGGGCGTCTTGAGCAATAACTTGGCTGCGAAAGGAACGCAACCGCCGCTCTCCGCCTGGGGCCTGGCTCAGATGAAGATCAATAAGCCCGCTCACGGCGACGGTTCCACAACGGTTTCTACCGACCCGGTCGATAAATGTTTCCCACCCGGCATTCCGCGCCTTTACTATCATCCCTTCCCGATGGAGATCTTGCAGGTTCCCGGCCGGGTCATGATGGTTTTTGAATACGACCATTTTGTGCGGTATATCTATACCGACGGCAGGCAGCACCCCGCCGACCTGAGCCCCACGTGGATGGGAGATGCCATTGGCCACTGGGAGGGCGACACGCTGGTTGTGGATACGACCGGTTTCAATGAAAAGACGTGGCTGGACCGCTCCGGCCTCCCGCATTCGGACGCCCTGCACTTGACCGAGCGTCTTCACCGAGCCGATCACAATACGCTCGTCGACGACATGACCATCGACGATCCCAAGGCTTACACCCAGCCCTGGACCGCCAAGCGCACGTTCGCGCTCAAGCCCAAATGGAATATCATGGAGTTTGTCTGCCTGGATCAGCAGTTGAATTTCGACGATTACCAGAAGAAGACGCTCGGCTCGAGTAAGTAGGGCGTGGTGGCGGCGTCGTGGGTATATTGCGTGTCGCAAGGAGAATAGCCGAAATGAATGTCGGATCGAAACGAGCACTTCATTGCATCCTGGCAATAGCACTCGCATTTTTCATCTGTATTCCGCTGGCGCAGGGCCAGGCCGCGCCCGCGACGGGGCCGAAGCCCCAGATGGCGGAAGACGTTTTCAAGAACGTCCAATTGCTCAAAGGTATTCCCGTCAAGGAGTTCATGGACACCATGGGCTTCTTTTCCGCGTCCACCGGATTGAACTGCATCGATTGCCATTCTCCGGACGCCGCGGATAGCTTGGCCGCCTATGCCATCGACACGCCGCTGAAGCAGACCGCGCGCAAGATGATCATCATGGTGAACATGCTCGATAAGAGCAATTTCGGCGGACAGCGCAAGGTCACGTGCTACACCTGCCATCGCGCCACCGACCATCCCGAAGCTATTCCCAGCCTCGTGGATCAATACAGCGTCGAACCCGACGATCCGGACAGAGTGGAAGTCATAGGCAAAGGCGGGGCGCCGCCGCCGAACCAGCTCTCGGCCGATAAAATAATCGACAAATATATCCAGGCCATCGGCGGAGCCGCGCAGGTCGCCAAGCTCGCCAGTTTTGTCGGCAAGGGGACTTACGAGGGGTTCGACACCTATTCGGAAAAGGTTCCCTTTGAAATTTTCGCCAAGGCCCCCGACCAGCTCACCACCGTCATCCATACCCAGCACGGAGACAGCGTCGCCACTTACGACGGAACTCACGCCTGGACCGCTGCCTCGGACAAATTGATGCGCGTCCTTCCGCTCGCCGGTGGAGACTTGGCGGGCGCCAAGATGGATGGGGCTCTCTCTTTTCCCGTGCAGATCAAGCAAGAGTTCAAGTGGCGCACCGGCTTCCCCTCGGTCTCCATCGACGACAAACCGGTCGAAGTGATTCAGGACGCCGCGGGCGGCGACACCGGCGCCAAATTATATTTCGACAAGCAGTCGGGGATTCTCCTGCGGCAGGTGCGCTACAGCGACACAGCCGTGGGCGTCATTCCCGCGCAGGTCGATTACTCGGACTATCGCGTGGTCGCGGGAGTCAAGATTCCGTTCCACGTGGTCTGGACCTGGACCGATGGCCGCTCGATCATTCAATTGAGCGATGTGCAGCCGAATGTCCAGATCCCCGCGGCGAAGTTCGCCACACCCGCTACGCCAGTAGCGAAGGCCGAAGCGAAGTAGAGCGCCGAAACTAAATAAAGCGAAGAGCCGCAAGTTTTCCGCGGCTCTTCGCTCGCCGGAAAAATTCCGATTGTTGGACGCAGGCTTGCACTACATCCCTGTCCGCCCTGTCCACCTGCCCCGCAAAAAGATTACTTTTTCGCTGAATTTCCGATAGCGAAAAGCTATTCGCTTTCCGGAAAGGTTATGCTTTTCTGCAAGGGAGTTTACTTGCAGTTACAGCCGGGAGTGCGCCTTTGAGGCCTGCATGAGCTATCAGCCGGAAACGCCGTTTGACAATATCGAGAGCGCTCTCGAGTACGTGACTCATCTCCTCGAGGCAACAGAGGAAGCTCACAAGCAGATCGAGACGGAGATCGAGCGCACCGGCGACCTCGAACTGGCGCGCCGCAAGCAGGCCCTGCAGCTGGTGAGCTACAAATTGGCCACAGCTCGAGTCGCACATCGGCGCGAGCCGCCATATTCTGAAGGATTTGAGGACCCTGCGCCGTTTGCTGCTGGAAGAACGCGGAGCCCCGAAGACCTCCTCAACCCGATAAAGCGCGAGCGATTACGAGTTCCTGAACGCGCCTAGCATCGGCCAAGTTCCCACGTGCGTAATCACGATCCTTCCGTCTACGACCTTCACCGAGCGCCGCACCACGCTACAGGCCCTGATGCCGTTCAGCCCGCTGCGTATCTTGCGGGCCTCCTCGCTAGGATCGCCGTCGCACTCGAGAATGATGCTCTCTCCGTCTTTCAGTTTCACCACGCGCTCGCTAAGGCTGCCCCACTTCGACGTGGTTTTCACCGCGACGCATCCGCAAGGGCGGTTGCCGCAGTTTCGGCATTCATCGAAAAGGTGCCGCGCTCGATCCTGTCGACGGCATCCGACCCGCACGCCCCGCAGCGGCCGTGATTGTCCAAGTCAATTTCCGCGAGACAACTGACACACCACCACTGTTTTTCCATCGCTCCCCCGAGTTGCTCCGTACTTTGACATATGCGTTCGAGGAGAAGCAATGGCGCGGCCAGCAGTTTGTGAAAAGCTGAGTTTTCTAGAGACGTGTGCCTTCTTGGTGATGAGCAGGCTTGCCGAAAACGCTGGACTTACCTCGCGCCCGCTAGCGAGGTCCTATGCGCTAATGCCAAGTTCGCACGGGCGCGGGTCCGGACCCGGCAAATCGTTCCGATCGCGTCCATTTTTTACTTCTTTCGGATTGGCAGCTTGTGGGAGCCTTCTGTCTTCCGGAAGACAACGCGGCATTCCGAAGTGAAGAGAAGCGGCGTTGTCGCGAAACGGCCAGGACCGAGCGGCGGCCTGGCCGATTTACGCTGCACTTTGAGGCCGCGGTCATTTACCCCATCAAGCGATTGCCTTTATGGTTTTGTGGGCAGTTACGGAGTACATAAGCCGGGTGAAACCGCTCATGATGAGGTTGATACCTACGAGAGTTCCAATGGCCCACGTTGAGCTGGCTGGCCAAGGGCGCCAGATCAGGTATGCGAGAAGAAGCGTCACGATGCCGTCAAAGAGTATCCATCCGGCACCTAGAAGGGCGCGAGAACTGGAAGAACACGATGATCCCAGCACGCCTTCCGCGAAGAAAACCGCCGCCACGGCTAGCGTGAGAGACGCCAATGCGAGCCCGGATGGAATGCCAGGTAGGCGCCCCAATGATGTAGAGCGACGCCGACTAGGATTCGCCACAGAAATGCTCCAGCGCCGTGAGCGGCAAAGGCATAGGCCAAATACGCGAACCCGCCGAAGACGATAATCCAACCGACCACAATAGAGATGCCGATACCGGTCGCAAAGGGCAGCAACTACAGCGAGGAATCCGAGTGCGATCATGACGGCAGCCATCCCCATGGACATCCCGGTAGCTTCCTTGATTGTGCCGGTAATGCTCTGTCCGTGCTCATTTTCTTCTCCTCTTCAAACGTCCGGCGAAATGGAAGGAGTGCAGCTCCCAACATCCGCGCGGGATTTACCGCTCCCCGGGCTCGTTAGCTTTGATCCGATTTCCTTTGGTCGGCTCCTCAGAGTCCGTGAGCCGCGGCTTGTCTTAGTCGGTGGTCGAAATCTCCTGCTTGTGCCGCCTTGGCCTTCAGCGCGGCAGCTTTGGTTTTGAGGATGTCGACCTTGACCTTGGCCCGTTGTTCTGCGGCCTGGCGTTGCTCCTTGGCTTTCTCCAGCCAAGTTTGAATTTTGGAGTCGAGTTGGTTGATCTTTTCCTGGAGTTTGGCCTTGCGGTCGGCGCGGGCTTGTGCATGCTCGGCTTTCATCTGCGCAATGTCAGCCTTCATGGCCGCTGTGTCTTCCTCGTCAAGCGTGTGCTTCACGTCGGACAGCGCCCGCCGGAATACGATCCCGCCGATGGCTTCCATGCGTGTATCCACCGGAGTCGTCCAGTCTTCCTGAACCTCCGCGACCACCGCGAACCTGCTCGGCAGGAGTTGTGCGCTCACGTCGTCAATGAAATCGCCGCCGACCCTGGCGTTGCTGAGATCCATGGTGCTGCCGGCTAGCAATCCCGACAGTCGCGCCAATCGCCAGCCCGGCGGGCCCTCCGAGAAGGCCAATGAGACTTCCCAGAGAGGTTCCAACGAGAGACCCGAGCGGACCCGGATCGTCGCTCTGCTTCACCGATGCGGTGCCGTCGGCATTCTTGGCGACCACTGCGTAGGCATAGACGACGATGCTGCCTTCATCTTCCAATTGAAGAAGCGCCTTCTTGCCTTCGTAGGCTTTGCTTTCGGTGTCGAAGACAACTACCAACATTCTGTCCATGATGGTTTTGCTCCTTTCCATTTGGTCTTCTGTTCTCCGGACTTGCTGCGGCTTCTCGATCGATGCAAGACGAGCACCAATTGGTAAGCTCTTGAAAACTGCTGGAGACGCCCTCGTTCACGGAGTCACGGCTTCTTCGCGAATTCGCGACGTTCGCGAGAAGTTCACGAAAGCGTAGGCCGGAGGTTTGGCGGGAGCGTGATTGAGATCGCAGGAACTGTTGGAACCGCTTGCCGAGGTCTACTGGGTTTTTATCTCTAGTGTCCTGAGGATGTGTCTGGAGCGCCTACGGAGGCTGCTTGCGCGATATCTCGAGGCCGCTCATTGGCTCTTTCGCGCTCGATCCATTCGCGGATGTAGGCCGGGCAGTTCTGTAGGCTGATACTGTTGATTTCGCACCTCGAGAGATACTTCACCACATCTCGATCGACAAGCGTAACGTCCTGCAGATCCAGAACTAAGTGGCGATCGGTTGTTTCCAAAGAGAAGAGGCGTTGCAACTCTTCGCACGTGTTCTGCCTCGACCCGGCCGCTGAGGGTAAAGACGATCCGGCCGTTAGCCGACCTCTGAATTCTCAGCATGACGTTTTTCCGTGCGAATCCTCCGCCACAAATAGAGCAATCTGACCGACCATTTCTACAATCAGCGCGAAAAGGCTCATCAGAGACGTTATAGGTCAAATTGAGACTTGAGGAATGCGCGACCTCTCGCAAAATCTGATGCGAAACTGCTCGTATCTCTCGGAAGGGAGGCTGAAGCAAACTAGGCGGTTCTGAAGCGAAACTTGTTGATCTTCAGCGACCGGATCCTCGACTCCAGAGTAGAAGGGGGAATGCCGAGGACGGTCGCTGCACCCAAGGGCCCGGAGACTCTTCCTCCGAGTCTCGGCTAAGAGCGGCCTCGATCTTTTCCTTCTCTGGAGCCGCAGACCTATCAGCGGATAGCTGGTTTCCCGTATGAGCCGGGCCGGATTCTCCGGAGAGCCAGCTTGGATCCACCGAGAAGGTTTCCGCTTCACAAACGATCATCGATCGTTCGATGACGTTCTGTAATTCCCTGAATGTTTCCGGGCCAGGAATACGATTTTAGCAGTTCCATCGTGCTCTTCTCGATGGTCCGTATCTTTTTCCCCGCGTTTCTTGCATAGCGATCGATGAAGTACTCCACCAGCATTGGAATGTCTTCTTTTCGCTGGCGCAGAGGAGGAATCTCGATCGGGAATACGTTGAGGCGGTAAAACAGGTCCTTGCGAAAGGCGCCGGCAGCGATCGCCGCCTGCAAGTCTCGATTGGTCGCGGTAATCACGCGCACGTCCGCGTGAATCAATTGGCTCCCACCAACACGCTCGAATTCCCGCTCTTGCAGAACGCGCAACAGAGCGATCTGGGTTTCCGCGGGAAGTTCACCGACCTCATCGAGGAAGATGGTGCCGCCTTCCGCGAGCTCGAATCGGCCGAACCGGCGTTGCAGCGCTCCGGTGAAAGCACCTTTCTCGTGCCCGAACAGGTCCGAAGCGATTAACGCTGCGGGAATGGCGGCACAATTCACACTCACGAAGGCTCGCGAGGACCGTTGCGATCGCTTGTGGATGGCCCGGGCGATGAGTTCCTTGCCAGTACCGGTTTCGCCGGTCAAGAGAACCGTGGAGTTTGTCGGCGCCACTTTAGCCACACGAGAAAGCACCGTCCGCAAGGCGGGAGAGGCCCCCACAATTTCCTCGAACATCGAGGATCGGTCGATCTCTTCCCTGAGGACTAAGTTCTCTTTGTAGAGCTGGTCTTTCAGAGACTTGATCTGGTCAAAGGCCTTTTGCAACTCGAGTTCGGTCTTCTTACGGTCTTCAATATCTATACTGGATCCATACCATTTGACGATGCGGCCTTGCTGGTCTCGCAGGGGCACTTTGTGGTGTAGCATCCAGCGATAGTTTCCGTCGGCTCGCCGCACGCGCGCTTCATGGAGGAAGGGATCGCCACTGGACAGCGACGCGCGCCACTTCTCCAGAATTCCTTCGAGGTCCTCAGGATGAATCGTCGCTGTCCAAGCCCAGCCCTCCACGTCCTGTAGCGAGAGCCCCACGTACTTGAGCCAGGCTTCGTTGAAGAAGTCGAGGTAGCCGTCAGGCAGAGCGGTGTGAATCAACGCGGGGGCGGAGTCGATGACAAGCCGCAGGTCCGGGGCCTGCTCCGACAGGCCAGAACGAGGCGAGCTGGATGCCATGGCCGGCATTATATTCCTTTTGGTCTTTTCCGCACGCCGTATCGGGGCAACAGCGGGATGGGGGAGGGGGGGGGGGCTGGGCCGCCGCGTAATGCCGAACGCGCTATTTCTCCACTACAATTACAACGTCGTTGCGATGCGGGTGTGAGAGAGCTGCAAGGGAACCCGCGAGGTGATGCCGCGTAATGTTTGGACTTTTCCGCCTGAGCTATCTTTTTTATCCCTGGGGAATGATTTTGCAAGTGGTGGGCGCTGGTGCATTTCTTCCGGCGCAGGCCGCAAGGGTTCTGGCTGTGGGTCATCTTTCTGGGGGGATTCCTGGGCGCGTTGGTATACCTCGTGGCGGAGATGCTGCCGGACGCCGGTTTGCTGCGCAACGCCTATCGGGGATATGGCCGCAAGTCGCGCATATCGACGGTGGAAACGGCGATTCTCGATAATCCTTCCGCCGCGAATTTCGAGGAGCTCGGCGCGCTCTATTGGGACGAAAAGCAGTATGCCAAAGCGAAGGAAGCATTCGACCGCGCCATTGCCACCCGCAGCGATTCACCCGATTGCTTTTACCGGCGCGGGCTTTGCCTGATGGCGCTGGGGCAGCCGGCGGCGGCTTTGCCGGATTTGGAACGCGTCGTCAGCGGCGATGCCAAGTACGACTCTTATCGTGCCAAGCTGATGCTGGCGGAGGCTTGCGCGGAGACCGGACACGAACAGGAAGCCGCGCCGCTTTTCGCCGATGTGGTGCAGCATTCCAACACTCCCGAGACGCTCTATACCTACGCGGCGTTCTTGAAATCTCAAAACCGAAGCGAGGAAGCTCGCGAATGGCTGCGGCAGCTCTTGCAGAAAGAACGTACGCTGCCGCGCTATTGGCGGCGGCTGGAGCGTCCGTGGTTCCGAAAAGGGCAGGGTTTGCTCAAGGAGCTATCGGCGTCTTAAGGCAAGGCGAATCCTTAAGACAGGACATCGGGGCCCGAAGCCACGCTCTGTATTACCTCAGCGGAGTTCTCCCGTTTATTGGGAGTTTGCGGGCATACCCAGGCTTTGACGAAACTCGGTCAACCGCTGGTCCCCACGTAATAGAGCGAGTTCCGGGTAGGTCAGATAGCGCCACTCGCGGGTCGTGGATGGCAGCCATTTCTCGAGGGCTTGGAAAATACCGTCTTTGTCGCTGAGACCTGCACACACAAACACATGGACCCAGGGCCACTCCGGGTACTTTGCTGCCACTTTTTTCGCCTCGGCAGGCCGGCCGGCCATGGCATACGCGTAGCCGAGAAAGCCTGGTGAACCTGTCCCGGCCTGATCCTGTTTCTCGAAGATCGCAGTAGCTTCGTTCAATCTGCCCTTCTGCAGCAAGGCACGTGCGTAGAGCTGTTCCGCAGCATTATCATTGGGGTGAGCAAGGAGGATGTGACGGCAGTTCTCGATCACCTCATCATAGCGGCCCGCACTGACGAGCACATGATCCAAGGAATCATGGACTTGCTCTGACAATGGATCCAATGCGACCGCTTTGCGCAATTCCCGAACCGCCTCATCCAGTCTTCCGAGCGGGAAGAGCACCGAAAATGCGAAGTCCTCACGCGATTCCGAGAGGCTCGCGTTTAGTTCGATGGAACGGCGGAAGGCTCTTTCGGAATCTTGCCAGTTGTGGTCGCGGGCATAAACCAGTCCCATGCTGGCGTAAGCCTCCGCGAGTAGCGGATCAAGCTGCAGTGCCTTTTCGGCTGCGGCACGCATCTTCGCATAGGCTTCATCGGGTGAAAAAGAACGCGGGGTTATCGACAACCGCCCGTAAGCAGTGGCGAGCCCAGCATACGCCGGGGCAAACGCGGAGTCGTTGCGCAATTACTTGTTCGAACAAACCTATACCCGCCAGCAACTTGTCGCGGCCTTCGGGAAAAACTTGAATTATTGGCTCAACGTTTGAGCCTTGAGGTAGAGGTCGTAAGCTTCAAGATTGGTGTTGTAGCGACGCTGTCCTTGTCCGAGCTTCAACCGCAACTGGTTCACGATGGAACGAGAGATCTCGTCCTGAATGGCAAAAACGTCCTTGAGTTGACGATCGAAGCTATTCGACCAGAGCGTGACGTCGTCAGAGATGCGCACCAACCGGGCGTTGATACGCAGCTTGTCGCCGGAGCGCAGGACAGACCCTTCCAACACGAGTGTCGCTCCGAGTTGAGCGCCCACATCATGTATATTGCTCGGCTTGTCTTTGAAGAAAAAAGAGGAAGTTCGTGACTTAACCTGCAACCCATCGATGATCGAGAGATCGCTGATTATTTCATCCGTAAGGCCGTCGCTGAAGTAGTCGCTATCCGGTTCCGCGCTCAGGTTCTTGAACGGAAGCACAGCGATCGTATAGGGGCGGGCATTCTGCCGAAACAACCACCACGAACCCGTGGCTAAGACCGCTAGAACAATCAGTGCCATAGCGACATTGCGCCAATACAGAAAGTGCGGTTTTAGCACGGTCGGCCGAGGAACGTCGGCCGGAAGAACCGAGTTCTGCGATCTGCTGACCCGTTGGCGGAGGGGACATTGCGCTGCGTTTGCTACATCTGTACCCTGGTGTGCCTCTGCGTTTTCAACCGGAACAATCAGACGATATCCTCGCCGGGGCAGAGTCTCAATGTAGCGCGGTTCGTCGGATGAATCGCTCAACGCGTCCCGCAGCTTCTTGATTGCGTATTCAGACCAGTATCGAAGTCGACAAATATATCCGCGGGCCAAAGTTTTTGGCGAAATTCTTGGCGCGAAATCATTTCGCCAGGCCGCCCGATCAACATGGCCAGAACCTGGAAGGGTTGATCTTGCAGCTTAACTTTCAGACCATCCTTGCGAAGTTCGCATGACCGCAGATCAGCCTCGAACGGGCCGAAGCGTACACGACGCGTTTGGGTGGGCGGTTGCATGTCGAGCGAAATCCTGGGGGAGCTTACCACTTTTTTTTTTTTTTTTTTTTTTTTTTTTTTTTTTTTTTTTTTTTTTTTTTTTTTTTTTTTTTTTTTTTTTTTTTTTTTTTTTTTTTTTTTTTTTTTTTTTTTTTTTTTTTTTTTTTTTTTTTTTTTTTTTTTTTTTTTTTTTTTTTTTTTTTTTTTTTTTTTTTTTTTTTTTTTTTTTTTTTTTTTTTTTTTTTTTTTTTTTTTTTTTTTTTTTTTTTTTTTTTTTTTTTTTTTTTTTTTTTTTTTTTTTTTTTTTTTTTTTTTTTTTTTTTTTTTTTTTTTTTTTTTTTTTTTTTTTTTTTTTTTTTTTTTTTTTTTTTTTTTTTTTTTTTTTTTTTTTTTTTTTTTTTTTTTTTTTTTTTTTTTTTTTTTTTTTTTTTTTTTTTTTTTTTTTTTTTTTTTTTTTTTTTTTTTTTTTTTTTTTTTTTTTTTTTTTTTTTTTTTTTTTTTTTTTTTTTTTTTTTTTTTTTTTTTTTTTTTTTTTTTTTTTTTTTTTTTTTTTTTTTTTTTTTTTTTTTTTTTTTTTTTTTTTTTTTTTTTTTTTTTTTTTTTTTTTTTTTTTTTTTTTTTTTTTTTTTTTTTTTTTTTTTTTTTTTTTTTTTTTTTTTTTTTTTTTTTTTTTTTTTTTTTTTTTTTTTTTTTTTTTTTTTTTTTTTTTTTTTTTTTTTTTTTTTTTTTTTTTTTTTTTTTTTTTTTTTTTTTTTTTTTTTTTTTTTTTTTTTTTTTTTTTTTTTTTTTTTTTTTTTTTTTTTTTTTTTTTTTTTTTTTTTTTTTTTTTTTTTTTTTTTTTTTTTTTTTTTTTTTTTTTTTTTTTTTTTTTTTTTTTTTTTTTTTAAAAAAAAAAAAAAAAAAAAAAAAAAAAAAAAAAAAAAAAAAAAAAAAAAAAAAAAAAAAAAAAAAAAAAAAAAAAAAAAAAAAAAAAAAAAAAAAAAAAAAAAAAAAAAAAAAAAAAAAAAAAAAAAAAAAAAAAAAAAAAAAAAAAAAAAAAAAAAAAAAAAAAAAAAAAAAAAAAAAAAAAAAAAAAAAAAAAAAAAAAAAAAAAAAAAAAAAAAAAAAAAAAAAAAAAAAAAAAAAAAAAAAAAAAAAAAAAAAAAAAAAAAAAAAAAAAAAAAAAAAAAAAAAAAAAAAAAAAAAAAAAAAAAAAAAAAAAAAAAAAAAAAAAAAAAAAAAAAAAAAAAAAAAAAAAAAAAAAAAAAAAAAAAAAAAAAAAAAAAAAAAAAAAAAAAAAAAAAAAAAAAAAAAAAAAAAAAAAAAAAAAAAAAAAAAAAAAAAAAAAAAAAAAAAAAAAAAAAAAAAAAAAAAAAAAAAAAAAAAAAAAATTATCGTGGGGCGGCGAGCGGAGTCAGGATTTCGCTCAGGTAATCGGATTGGCTCTCATTGCGCACCAGATGCGGATACCGAAAACCGCCGTGGTAGTCCACCGCGTAGGTCTGAACATCCGTTCCGTTGGCGGCGATCAGTTGAATGGGTGCGGCGCCGGCCTCGGCGTCCTTGATCGCTGCATTGAGGCTTTCGGGGGAAAATTGGCGGCCGCCGACGGCGATAATTTTCATTCCCGGTCCGAGTCCCGCTTTATACGACGGCCCGTTGTAAATCACGTCCGCGATGGTTCCGTCCTGCGAAAGCCTTAGTCCCAGCGATAGGCTCAGATCGATTGATTTTGCCACGGCTTCACGGTCCGTCTGAAGCTCGTTGGGCCGGTCGTCGTAAACCAGCTTCCAGCCGCTGTTATTGAGCGATTCGACCGTCGTATCCGGCGCGAGCGAATCGAGGCGGTTGCGCAGAAAGGCCCCCCAATCAAAGGGCGCACACCGTTGAGCCCGGCGACTATGTCTTCAAAAGTGTAGGGTCTTGAGCGCGGGCTCGCCGCTCGGGCCTCCGTAAAACAGCCGGCAGAAATCGTTGATGGATTTCCGATCGTTCGTCAGCCGGCGAATGGTGGCGTCCACATCCAGCCAGAGGAGCGCCCTTCGTCGTAGAAATCCACGCCGCGCCGCCAGTTCGCCCATCCGTCCGCACCGTAGAGAAATTGCGCCGCGTCCGCCGTGTCCTGCAAGGGCCGCCATCCCGCCGGGTCCGGTTTCGAGTAGGCCGGCGACGCGCGCAAGCTGCTCGCGCGACTTCTCTTCCGTCCGCAGCCCGCTGCGCGCCGTGAGCACCTCGCCCAAATATCGGTCAGGCCCTCGTAGACCCAAAGCAGATCGCCCTTCATCGGCTGTTCGTAATCGGGCGTGGAGAGACCGGCGGACGGCGGTATTTGCCGTTCCAGGAGTGGGTGAATTCGTGCGGAAGCAGATCGCCAAGCGATGCGTTTGGCCCGATCCGTCAGGCTGCTCTCGGAGGTGCGGCCGTCGCTCGATTCGTGGTGCTCCAGGCCGAAGTGCGCCGCGTCATCGCTCAGCGTGAGCAGGAAGTGATAGTCGCGATAGTGCCGCGAACCGAAAAGCGCATCCGCTTCGGCTACGAGCTGATGAGATGCGTCTCATCTCCGGCGTCATCTCAAGCGCGGCCGCGTTGTCCGCCGCATGTCCATTTCGTGCCTGGGTCTCACCGGGGTGAATCGACGGCGCGGAAGAAGCGCCCTGCGATTACTGGTGAATCCACCAGCGTTTCCAGCGAGACGGGCTGAAACCGATTGTGTCGCCGGTTTGTTTCGGGCCGGGCAGGGCGGTGCCGAATTTCCATCCCGCGGGAAGGCGCAGGCTGGAATAAAAGTGAATTACGGCGGCGATAGCCCTGTGGGTAAAGCAGAACCTGATTCCAGCTCAGGACGTCCAGAAAAGCCGTGGCGGAAGCTCCCGCGGAGAAACCGGAGGCCGGCGCGGACAGCAGAAAATCCAAGTCGACGTCCAGCGAACTTCGCGCCCTGCGGGATGTTGAGATGAACGCGAACATATCCGACAGACTCTGCGCCAGGAATCGGTTTCCCACTGGCTGTGAATTTCAATCCCGCCACGTTGATGATCGGGCCGTCTGGGCATGTGCTCGCCGGGAATCCACTTCGGGTAAGAAAGAAAGCGGGCCGGGCTGAACCGGCATCTGCATATGGGCGTGAAGAATTTTTTGCGGGGCGCGAGTCTCGTCCACTTCCACGCGGATAGGTCGGCCGCCGATTGCGCCCGGAGCTGCGCGCCGGCAAGCAAGGTGAGTAGCGAGGCAAATGTCACCGTCAGTGGGCTGCGAAACGTTCGCGTCATGACTACCTCTTCGTCCTGTGAGCTGAAGTAAGTTTACGGAAACAGGCCCGCGGAAAGCAGGCTCCGAGAACACCTGCCGGCATCGCATCACCTTCGGGTGGGGCTGCCGGCGTGAAAGTGGCTGCTTGGACTGGACGATCACGGCGCTCTTCTACGTAGCTTGCTACATGGCATGCGCGGATTCCTGCGGCCCCCGCGATCCCCTTGCAATGCGAGGACGCGTGGGCGCAGGACGCAGCTCCGGTCTTCATAGCAGATTTAGCGGATCGGAAAGCAACGCGCCGCGATCCTGAGGGCTAAGGCCGCGCCACAGCTTCCTGTCTTACTCTACGGTTTGGTGCCAAAACCATAACCAGAGGGGCCGGCCTGTCTGTCGCGATACTCGAGCGCGTCGGACGCCAAACACAGCTCCTCTTGCACGTTCTGTCTTCTTCCAGTAATAAGCCGTCTTCATTAACTGGAACGGCTTCGTGAAGTACTGCGGGTCATCTACGGTGACCGTTGCTTCCATGTGGTACTGGTCGGTTCGCGTCCAGCGCTCCTGGAGTTTCGCGGCGCTGGTATGCGGGAGGCCGGCTTCGTCGAGCCAGCTTCTTGGATCGAGGCCTACCGTATCGATTACGAAGAGTTGTCCCCATCCCAATGACCCACGGAATATCCGTAAAACCGCGAATCGGGCACTCCCGGCCCATCCACCTTCGCCGGGTTTTGCCTGCCGTCCATCCAGACTTCGCGCCACACGCGCTGTTGCTCAAACAACATGACCATGCGATTGGACTGGGGCACGAACTCGATTCCTCCGCGGCTGCTGAGCCAATGGTTCAGCAGGTCGCGCGGAAAACCGAGCGGATCGCAAATGGCGTAAGGATCGTTGTTGGGAGTTACCTCGGTGGCGTTGTCTGAAGCGCGCTTGATGGGCTTATTCAGCTTGAACGCCGCCTCGCCTGCTGGGGTCATGGCTGGGTAAGGACCCATGGCCACGCTGAGAGGCCCCACCCAGGTACCCGTAAAATCGTGCACCGGAGCGGGCCCGACGGGATCGGGCATCGCGGGAACCCCGGAAGCAACAAAACCGGGAGGCAGGCCCCGGCCGCCGCCTCGTCCACCCCGGCCACCCCGGCCACCCTGAGCCTGAGCCTCGGGCCATCGTCGAGCAGAGGGCCAGCACAGCCAACGATGCAATGATTAACTTAGCAGCCATTGAAGCAGAAGGATTGCGCATTCGAATGCTCCCTCGTTCCTCTCCATCGCAAAGTCCGTGAACCGATCGTTCTCCGACCAAACGGGCCGCAGCCAGGATTGCCCTTTACTTCTAGTATTGGCTGCCGCCGTCTCCGCCACGGCCATTGCCGCCGCTGGTGGGCGGCACGGCATTACCCTGGGTATCGCCCAACACGGTGCCATCGGCAAGCACGACCTTGGTCAAACGGCCCGCGGGCGCGCCCGTTTTGGCGGTATGTACATAGATGGTGACCACGTCACCCGGCTTGAGCGAAAATTTATTCCAGCCCGTAAGCCGCAGCGCCTCGGGACTGCCGCTTTCGGCGGACCAATTGACGACCTTGCCTTTGTCATCCTTGGCGTCGAATTCAACGAGGCAATGAGGATTGGCCCAGGCAAACTTCGTTACCGTTACGTTTTTGAATTCCGTTACCTTGTCCGAGAACGCAGCATTTCCATGATGCGCGGACATCGGCAGGCAAACCATCGCCATTCCTGCAATCAGTAAACAACCTCTTAGCCACGTTTTCATCTATGGGTCCTTTCACGGCCTCGCATCAGTCCGATAGGTCGTTCCCTCGGCCGACAATTCCCAATTTTACTAAAGAATCCTATGCCTGTCCTAAGCTGGGCGCAACTGGGGGAGCGTCAGGCCCGTCCTTGATCGTCACCGGCATCGATGTGTCCACGATCGCTCGAAATCGCTCTCGCAAGGGCGCCGGGATACAATATTTCTGGCCTTACGGCCAATCCTGAAGCTGAAATGGTTAGGGAGGCAAAAATGAAGAGATTTTCGCCGCTTGCCTTTGCATTCGCTCTCTTGATCGCGTTCTGCGGTCCGTTGTTTGCGCAGTCGAAGCAGGAGTTACCCATACCCGGGGGTCCCGTTGCCACGGACATTCCCGGAGCGAAAGAGCGGCCTGACCCAAAGATCGCTTATAAAGTGGTCTTCGACATCGCCAAAGCCGCTCCTAAAGTCGATGAAGTGAATCCCGGCCTGACGGGAGTGGTTCGTTACCTGAATACGCTCGCCGCCAATGGCGTGCCTGCGGATCACAGAAAAATTGCCGTCGTTTTCCATCAGGACGGAACCGATATCGTCATGAATAACGACGCCTTCAAGGCGCGTTACGAGGGCCACGACAATCCCGATATCGCCCTGATTCACGAAATGAAAAAGGCGGGAGTCGATTTCCGCGTTTGCGGCCAGGCGGTCTTGGCGCACAAAATCGATCCCAAGACCATCAATCCCGATATTGAAGCTCAACCTGTGGGCCTTGACCACCCTCATCAACTTGCAGACACGCGGCTATATTCATATCGGCGGCAATTAGAACGAGGAACGCTGCGAAGCGAATTCACGTTGCTTCGATGCCGCGCTCCTGCGGCAGGCGCCCGTGCGTCCATAACTCTTATCAACCTCGGTGTCCCCGCGCCGCGCGCCGCCGGCATGACGCCGCCCGACAACGGGGCGCCAAAAGCAAAGTGTGGACGCCTCCTGTCAGAAGCCAAGCCCTGGCAAGTCTCGTTCTCGGCATGTGGGAACCGGCTTCCCAGGAGACCGTGTGCCGGGAGTTGAGAACTCGCTCCGCAGTTTACTTTTCCGATGCCCGACTGAATGCCAAATCCCGCCGGGCGCAATTCCAGGCGAAAATGGCTTGTGACCAAGCCATCCAAGCTGGGTCCCGTGGTCCTGAGCTCTTTGGGCTCCCTTTCCTGGGCATGGGCCTTTTCGCCGCTTACACCTTCCTGAATGCGCCGAATCAGCCTCTGCCGGCCAGGATCGGAGCCGCCATTTTTGCGTCCGTATTCGCCATGATCGGCGGCGGCCTGATTTTCGGATCGCTGTACGGCTATTCGATGCAAAAAGAGAAAGCCCGGCGGGAGTCGGCGAATCCTGCGTCTCCCTGGCTCTGGCGTCAGGATTGGGCTGCCCGTCGCGTCGAAAGCAAAAACAAATCGAGCGCCATCGGCTGGTGGGTCGCTGCGGTCCTGGCGAACATGTTTTCGCTGCCCGTATCCCTGGGGAGCATCTCCAAGGGTCTCTCAACGCAGGACCCCACGTACATCATCCCGTCCGCATTTGGGCTCCTGGGCCTCCTCGTGCTTTTCGGGGCCATTCGCGCAACCATCCGTTTTGAGCGCTTTGGTAAAACCTATTTCGAGATGGCCTCGTTGCCTTTTTCGCCGGGAAGCCGCCTGGCCGGCGCCATTCATATTCACCTCGATACGGATGTCCGTCGCGGAGTCGACCTGAAGTTATGGTGCGCCCGCATCGTGGTGACCGGCTCCGGCAAGGACCGTTCCACGCACAAGATGCCGCTCTGGGAAGAGTCGAAAAACATTCCCCCAACCTCCCTTGTCCACGGGCCGCTCGACACCATCATTCCGGTGGAATTTACGATTCCATCGGATGCTCTCCAGACCGACCATGACAATCCAGACGACCAAATCCAATGGTCGCTCAAGGTGAATGCAGACGTCCCCGGAGTGGACTACTCCGACGAGTTTGAGCTGCCCGTTTTTCGCACAGCGCAATCAGCAGAGGCTCCGGCTCCCGCCCCCGCCTGGCAAGCGAATTCGTCATTTGAAATCCCGAGCGGCAGCCAAACCGCGACCCCCGCGTCGAGCGCGAAACGGGCGCCGAAGTCCCCGAGCCAGAGCGGCACCGCGTGGCCGTAACCGACTCCCCTCAGGGCCTGGAATTCTATTTCCGCGCGGGACGCAACCTCTTCCGGGCTGTGCTCTTTGTGGCTCTTGCCGCGGGTTGCGGGGCGCTTCTCTATGCCATGCTTCACATGCCGCAGCGGCCGCCGATCTTTGCGTTGGTTATCGTCGGCCTGCTGACTTTCGTCTTGACCCTGGCCTCCATCCATACCGCCTTCACTTCCACTCGCATCGTTGTGGGAAACGGCGTCATCTCCTGGCGCCACTCCGTCTTGGGAATCGGCCGTACCCGCCAAATGCAGATTGCCGACGTGGCCTCGATCCTGGCCGTCACCAGCATTCAGCAGGCGAGTTCCTCAGGCAGCACGCTTTATTCGCTGCGCCTGCAAACCAACACCGGCAAGAACCACACCCTGGTCGACGAAATCCAGAGCCGCCAGGAAGCGCGGTGGATCGTTTCCCAGATCGAAAAGCGCGCCGGCTTGCGGCTGAACACTCAAGTCCGGGTCAACGACGCGTTTTATGGTCCGCCGCCGCAGCCGGGCGCCGCTTCGCCGAAGGACCCTGCGTTTTCAAGAAAAGCGTCCGTACGCATCGAGCGGTGATTGCCTACGGAGCGGTGATTTAGGAGTTGAGCTTGTTCGCAGACCGCGGCTTAAATCCGACTCTCCTTCTCTGAGAAAACCTTTTCCCGGGCCAGTCGTTTGCGGTGTGGCGCAGGCACAATTACGTTGTTTTTCGAGAGTGGCTGTGGCTAGAATCCGGAACCATAAACAAGTACGTTCTTTTACTGTAAAGGTGCGATCGCCATGCAAAAACCTCGCCTGATCTCTGACCGCCGTGAGTTTCTGAAGCTGGCGGCCACCAGCGCCGCGGCTCTTGTTTCGGGGAACGCCGCCGCCGCGCAAGACGAAGGTCCGGAAGCCAATGTCCCGGCAGCTTCTACGAACGAGGCCGGGCCTCTGAGCCCCGTGCGGGCGGGTTCCGACTTCATGCTCGACGTGATCAAGTCGCTCGGCTTCGAATATGTGGCCGCCAATCCCGGGTCCAGCTACCGCAGCCTGCACGAATCCACCATCAATTACGGTGGAAACCGCAATCCGGAGCTTTTGACCTGCCTTCACGAAGAGGCTTCCGTCGCCATAGGCCACGGTTACGCCAAGATCGAAGGCAAGCCCATGGCCGCCTACATGTACGGCACGGTGGGGCTGCAGCACGCGGCCATGGCCATCTACAGCGCCTACTGCGACCGCGTGCCCGTGGTCATCTTTGTGGGTAACGACGCGGATATGACCAACCGCAGCGCCCGCACGGACCTGAACCACAGCGCGCAGGATGTGGCCCACCTGGTCCGCGATTTCACCAAATGGGACGACGCGCCCCTCTCCCTGAACGGCTTCGCCGAGTCCGCGGTGCGAGCTTATAAGATCGCCATGACGCCTCCCTACGGACCGGTGGTGCTGGCCGTGGATAAGTACCTGCAAGAGCGGGCGATTCCCGAGGGGATGAAGCTGCGCATCCCGAAACTTGCTCCCACCACGCCGCCTCAGGGCGATTCCGAGGCGGTAGCCGAAACCGCGAAGCTTCTGGTGAACGCGGAATTTCCCGTGATCCTGGCCGAGCGCGCAGCTCGCACGGAAGCGGGCTTGAAGTACATGGTTGAGCTGGCCGATCTCCTGCAAGCAGCCGTGGTCGACAGCATCCAGCGCATGAATTTCCCGACGCGCCATCCGCTGAATCAAGACGCGCGGGTGGTGCCCGACGCCGATGTGATTCTAGCGTTGGAGTATCCGCTGCTCTGGGGCGCCGTAAATGGAGGCGATCCAGATAGCCCCGCGCCCGGACGTTCACCTGGGCGATCGAGGCTGAAGCCGGGCGCGAAGATCGTCACCATCAGCTCGCTCGACCTCTTCAGCCGCAGCAACTACCAGGATTTAGGCCGTTACCAGGAGGCTGACCTCTCCATCGGCGCCGATGCCGAGGAGACGCTTCCCGAGTTGATCGAGCAGGTCAAGCGCCTGATCACGCCAGACCGTAAAACCGCATTCGCGGCGCGCGGGGCCAAGCTCGCCGCCGCACATCAGCGGACGCAAGAACAAAATCGCGTGCGCGCAGCTTATGGGTGGGACGAGAGCCCGCTCAGCACCGCGCGCATCGCCGCTGAAGTATGGGCGCAGATCAAAGACAAAGACTGGTCCCTGGTCTCGCAGAGCAACAGCATGAGCAACTGGGCGTTGAGGCTTTGGAATTTCGATAAGTACTACCGGCACGTGGGGCAGTCCGGATCGGTGGGCATCGGCTATAACGCCCCCGCGTCCGTGGGCGCGGCCCTCGCCAATCGCAAGCATGGCCGGCTTTCCGTGAATCTCCAGAACGATGGCGACCTGATGTACCAGCCTGGAGTGCTGTGGACCGCCGCGCACCACGGCATTCCCATGCTCACCGTGATGCACAACAACCGGGCCTACAACACTGAAGTGATGGAGGTGGAGCACATCGCCGGCTTGCACCATCGCGATGTCGGCCGGTGTCTCATCGGCACGGCCATCGACGATCCGGCCATCGACTTCGCAAAAGTCGCGCAAGGCCTGGGATGGTATGCGGAAGGCCCCATCACCGATCCGACGGAGTTGGGTCCAGCCATCCGCCGCGCTCTCGCCGCCGTCGAACGCGGCCAGCCGGCTCTGCTCGATACCGTCACGCAGCCCGTCTGAGGAGCGCCGTGAAGCAATCTTGTCTATCGTCTTGTATGCGGGGCTTTTCGATACCGATCGTCGCTCTCGGTTTCGTTGCGCTCGGCCTTCTTGCTCTATCGAGCCTGGATATTGCGGCGGTTTTTGCGCAATCGCAGAAGCCTGCCGCGCAGGCCGGCGCGGCTCCCGCGGGAAATGTACAACGGCAAAAAAGCCTTCATTCAGCACGGTTGCTTTTCATGCCACGGATTCTCGGCTGAAGGCGGACCCGGCACTCGCTTGGCCCAGAACCCCATCCCGTTCCAGGCTTTTGTGCAGTACGTCCGGCGGCCCAGGCGCAGCATGCCTCCCTATGGCATCCAAGTATCGGATCAAGAACTGGCAGACATCTATGCCTTTATCAAATCGATTCCGCCCTCTCCCGATGCCAAGAGTATTCCGCTGCTGGCGAACCCTTGAGTCGAAGGTGCTCGCAAACGCGGAGCGGAAGAAACATCTTTTTTTGCGATTTTAAACGGGACAGAGATCCGGGACGGCGCTAAGTGAGGGCCTTGACCTTCTGCTTGATGAGGTGATTACATTCCGCGATCTGATCGTCGATCAGCTTGATTTCGATTGCCAAATGGGTCTCGTCTGGATTGCTCGATAGCCGCTGGAACAGAGGCTCTCGCTCGCTTTCAACTCTTCAGTTTTTTTCTAACATAGTCCCTAGCCGCGCTGGCAGGGGGGAAAAAACAATGAACACAACGACGGTAGCAAGGTTCTATACAGAGCGCGCTGCCAAAGCCGAACAGCGGTTTCCAAGCTGCTGATACCTTCTAGGCCGCAACGGGGACGCGTGCAGTCCAATTTATATTATTGCCAGTGGCGTTCTAAAGTCAGTGACCTGCGTCACGCCTGTTTTCCAGGGGTGGGGGAGATTCCGTTTCGGCGGTCTGGCCAAAAAGCATGGAAAACTTAGGCGATCCGGCAGCAATCGGGGCGCATCTACCTGATGAGCAGCCAAATTCCCCGGTGCGCGCCAACCCAGCTACAATGAGAGTATTACTGCGTCAAACAAGCCCGGACATTCAATTGCCGGATGGCGCATTATTTTCGAAGTGAGCTTGTGATGCGATTGGAGGAGAGATGGCAGTCAAGCTGAACAGCGCGGCATTCGAGCATGCTAAGAAGCTGGTGGAAGAGGAGTACTTCGTGTGGGATGAGAGGGACGCATGGAGCGAAGATCAGCCGTCCGCTCAGGAGGAGAACGAGTTCATCGCACAACATGGATTTCGCGAATATGCCAAATGGCATCTGGGTATCGACGAAGAGCAGCCTGAAGACACCAAGAAGAGGTACGAATTTCCCTACGGCGATTTCTTCGATGTCCATCGCTGCGGAGTGCTTGCCGTGGAGAGCAGGGCGGGCCAGTACAAGCATCAGGATATCGAAGTCGCGGCAGCTGGCCTCGTGAAATGATGGACGGGAAAAAGCCCACGACCGCGCCGGACAAGTCGGCGGGCCCGCTAGGCGGCGCTGGCGATACAGCCGCAAGATCCCACTCCTACAGTTCCTCTTTTCGGAAGCTCGGCCGCGAGCGATCGTATGCCGCGCCTTGCGTTTAGGCGCGTGCCCCGAGTACGATATTCATTCCGCCGCAAGCCTCGAGAAACCTTCCTGAATGATCCGGGATGAAGGATTTCTCCGGCAGAGTGCGGCCAGAATGACTTATCGAAAGGGAACGGCAGCGAGGATGAAATCGATCGTAGTGGTGGGCGCGCAATGGGGAGATGAAGGCAAGGGCAAGGTCGTCGATTACATGGCGGCTTCCTTCGAGTACATCGCGCGCTGCGCCGGCGGCCACAATGCCGGCCACACCGTCATTTTCAACGGCAGCCGTTTTGTCCTGCAACTGATTCCCTGCGGCATCCTGCGTCCCGGCAAGCATGCGATCATTCGGGCGGACGTGGTGGTCGATCCCGCGGCTCTGGTGGGCTAGCTCGATAGCCTGGGCAGCGCGGACATCGACGTGCGCGGGAGGCTAGGGCCTCAGTTCGCGCGCGCACCTGATCTTTCCCTACCACCGGCAGATGGAAAAGGCCGCCGAGGCGGCGCGAGGCGCGGCCAAAATTGGCACCACTTCACGCGGCATCGGTCCCGCTTACGAGGACAAGATGTCGCGCAGCGGGCTGCGCGTTTGCGACTTGATGGAGCCGGCGCGCTTCCGCGAAAAGCTCAAGCGCGTGGTGCTGGAAAAAGACGCCATGTGCCGGGCGGCGTTCGGTGCGCCGCTGGAAGTCGAGGGTCTTGCTGAGAAGTACCTGGAATATGCCGAGCGGCTTCGGCCGCTGGTGGTGGACGCCTCCGCGCTTGTGAATCGCGTGCTCGACGAAGGGCGTTCGGTGCTTTTCGAGGGCGCGCAGGGAACCATGCTGGATATCGACTACGGCACCTATCCCTTCGTGACCTCCTCCAATGCCACAGCCGGCGGCGCCTGCACTGGCCTGGGCGTGGCGCCCACGCGAATTTCGGGCGTCGCGGGCGTGACCAAGGCTTACACCACGCACGTGGCACCAGGGCCATTTCCTAGGAAATGCCCGATCTGGAGGCGCGCGAAGTGCGCGACCGCGGGAAAGAGTATGGCGCCGTCACCGGGCGCCCCCGCCGCTGCGGGTGGCTCGATCTGCCCATCCTGCGCTACGCCATGATGGTGAACGGAATCACTACGTTCGTGGTAGCGCATCCGGACTCCGACATCTTCGATACCCAGCGCGAAATCCAGGTGTGCGTGGGCTACTGCTACAAAGGGACGCCGATCCAGGAGATGAGCGCCGCAGCCGAGGATTTCGAGCATATTCACCCCGGATCCCGCACCCTGCCGGGCTGGCAAGCCTCCACCGAAGGCATTCGCGAGGCCAAGGATCTGCCTCGCAATGCGGTCAACTACCTGAAGTTCATCTCCGACCAACTGGAGGTCGAAATCGGGATGATTTCGACCAGCCCGGAGCGCGACGCCACCATCGTCGCTTCCGGAACGCAATTCGCCTCCTGGCTTTGAGCGGCGGAATGCTTTCCTTCCAGGAAGCGCGCAAGAAAATCATCGCCACCGTACGCGCGCTGCGCCCTCCTCTAGTCACGGAAACAATCGAGCTTACGCGCGCCTGCGGGCGCGTGCTGGCCGAGGCGGTGCAGGCGGATCGCGACTATCCGCCCTTCGATCGCTCCATTCGCGACGGCTTCGCTGTGCGCGCCGATGACGCTCGTCCGGGCGCGACGCTGCGCTGCATTGGCGAAATTCGCGCTGGCAGCGGTTTCGACGGCGCCGTGGGCGCCGGCGAGTGCGTGCGGTACCGTATGACCGGCGCGGCCGTGCCGGCCGGCGCGGACGCCGTGGTGATGATCGAGCACGTTTCCGTCGATGGCGACCGGGTGATGTTCAGCCGCGCCACCACGCGCGGCCAAAGCATCGTTCCTCGCGGCAACGAAGCGCGCGCGGGACAGCAACTGCTCGCGCCCGGCATGCGCCTGGGCTACGCCGAAATGGGCTTGGCCGGCCAGGTAGGCAAGCACCGCATCGAGGTTTATCGCCGCCCGCGAGCGTCCATTCTTTCCACGGGCGACGAAGTTGTGGATATCTCGGCCACTCCCGGCCCCTTGCAGGTGCGCAATGGCAATAGCGTCGCGCTGGGAACCTTGGCGGGGCTTGCAGGCGCGGAGAGCGAACCCATCGGCAACGCGCCCGACGAAAAAAAGGAACTTCGCCGGTACCTGGAACGCGGCTTGGAAGCCGATGTGCTCATCATTTCGGGCGGCGTATCCATGGGGAAGTACGATCTGGTGGAGATGGTCCTCAGCGAACTGGGCACGGAGTTCCTGTTCGATTCGGTGGCCGTCGGGCCAGGGGGGGCGCAGATTTTGGGGTGTGCGCGGCAAGCCGGTATTCGGATTGCCCGGCAATCCCGTATCCACGATGGTCACCTTCGAGCTGTTTGTGACGCCGGCGGCGGATATTCTCGGCGGCGCGGAGCCGCGTCCGCTGCCGATCTTTCGCGCCCGGCTGACGCACGCGGTTCACGAACGCGGCGGCCTCACCCATTTTCTGCCCCGCGCGCGTGGAAACCTCGCGCGGCGAGCCGGAAGTTACGGTGTTGCCGTGGCAGGGTTCGGGGGACGTGGTAGCGATGGCGCAATCGAATGCTTTCCTGATCGTTTCGCCGGAGAAGGTGGACTGGGAGGCTGGTGAAATGGCGCTGGTTCTGCCGCGCCGCGGGCTTCTATGAAAAAGCTCAGCCATTTTGGCAAAGGCGCCAAGGTGGCCATGGTCAACGTCAGCGCCAAGGCCGCCACTGTGCGGCAGGCGTCCGCGCGCGGATTCATGCGCATCGGCCGGGCCGCGTTGGGCGCGGTGCGCCGCCGCAAGACGCCCAAAGGCGATCCTCTGGAGATCGCCCAGGATCGCTGGAATTGCCGCCGCCAAGCGCGCTTCGGTGGATACCTCTTTGTCATCCCCTGTCCCTCACGCACATTGATGTGACCGCGACGCTATGCCAGAATGGCGTGGAAATCACCTCGCGCGTCGCCGCCACGGCGCAAACCGGCGTGGAGATGGAAGCGCTGGTCGCCGTAGCAGCCGCGGCGCTCACCGTCTACGACATGTGCAAGGCTCTCGATAAGTCGATCGAGATCACGGATATCTACCTGGTCGAAAAGACCGGCGGAAAGAGCGGCGATTATCGCCGCAAGCCGGCAGCAGCCAAATGAACCCCGCCGCCAAAACGGTAAGCGTCCTGATCGTGGACGATAATCCCCTGATCCGCGAACTGATGGCCCAGGCGCTCGATCCGCTGTGCCGCGTGATTATCGCCGCCGACGGCGCCGACGCGCTGCTGAAAGCCGTGGATGCGCCGCCCGATCTGATCATCACCGATTTCAAAATGCCGGGCCTCGACGGGCGCCAGCTTTACGAAAAATTGCGCCACCGCGAAGCCACCCGCAATACGCCCTTTATTTTCGTGGCCAGCCAGGGAGACATCGAGGAAAAACTGCGGCCCCTGGTGGCCGCCGGGGAGTTTCTGCCCAAGCCGTTTTTCGTTCCGGACCTGGTGCGCGTGGCCGGGAAATTCGTGGACCGCTTGCACCTGGAAAAGCTGCAGCAGCGCGCCGCGCGGCCGGGCGTGATCCAGGGGCGCCTGGAGGAGATGGGCGTGGTGGAGCTGATGCAGTCTCTCGAGATGGGGCAGAAGTCTTGCCGCTTGAGCCTGCACCACGGCACGCAGAGTTGCGAATTATACTTCGCCGCCGGCCAATGCAAGGACGCGCGCCTGGGCAAACTCGAGGGCGATCCGGCCGTTTTTGAAGCCATCGGCTGGAGCGATGGCGAATTCGAGATCGATTTCGCCGCGGCTTCCGACCGCACCAACACCACCCGTCCACCACCGGCCTGTTGATGGAAGCCATGCGCCTGATGGATGAAGCCAGCAACAGCGTGGAAAGCTGACGCGGATGCGCGCGGCGGTGGTTACGGTAAGCGATTCGGTGGCGCGCGGCGAACGGCAGGATCGTTCGGGACCGGCGGTATCCGAGCGCTGCCGCGCACTCGGTTGGCAAGTCCTCTCCTACGAAGCTCTTTCCGACGATCGCGAAGCGCTCGAGAAACGTCTCGCCTCTCTCGCCGATCTGGATTCCATTGACCTCGTGCTAACCACGGGAGGCACCGGGATTGGGCCGCGCGACACCACTCCGGAGGCCACCGCGGCGGTCTGCCGAAGCTTCTGCCCGGGCTAGGCGAGCCGTGCGGGAAAAGGGAAGCCAGAAAAATCCTCGCGCCGTGCTTTCGCGCGCGGTGGCGGGCGTTTGCAAAAACGCGCTGATTGTCGATCTGCCGGGAAGACCGCGCGGCGCGGTGGAATCGCTCGATGCCGTGGCCGAGCTTCTGCCTCACGCCGTGGAAGTTCTTCGCGGCGCTTCTCACGGCTAGCCGTCACCAGACGAAGGGAATGAGCGCCTTCACCCGGTGGCGATATTCCACATAGCTGGCGCCGAACTGTTCGGTCATGAACCAGGCCTCCAAATTCATCTTGTGCGCCAGTATGAGAAAGACTAATTCGCCCCCATCAGCGCGCGGATCTCTCCGATCGCCAGCGCTGTTCCCAGTATCGCCAGCAAAATTCCGGAATAGATGGGGTGGCGCGCCAGCGCGTATGGACCTCGGCGCACCAGTGTGTGTCCCTTCTTGATGGTGACGGTTCGACCCAGTTGCCGCCGAGGAAGAGGCGCGCGGCGATCGCCAACTCAGCCCGGCAATCGTCAGGGCCACCCCAAGCCATACGAGACTCCGAGCGTTAGGCACGAAGCGCCGCCAGCGGGCCGAACCGCAACCGATTTCGAAAAAGAAGCAGCGCTGCCATCCAGGCCTCGCCGATATCGAGCCATCGCGACTCGGCAGGCTGGCGCCGCGCCGTTGGCTTGGTGGCGAAAGCGCCGATGAGCCATACGATCACGGTTACGATCCAGGCCGTGCCGATAAAAGTTTGTGGATTGGCATGCATGGATTAGATCTGCCGAAAGAACGTCACTACTCAAAGGTTGGATTGCCGTGCATGGCGAACTCTTCATCATAACTGTTTGCTCCGCACTGGCAACGAGAGGGCTTGGGCGCACTTTTGTTGGCGAAATTGGTTGGATCATTGTTTGGTTCGGCTCTGAAGGGAGTCCGGTTCGTTGTGAAACGGATACGGTTGCTTGGTGAGCGGCCAAAAGTTGGCGGGAAGGATTTAATCTCACAAATTTCGACCGGATCGTCCTCGAAAGGCAATTGCGATGCCATTCGGTAAAGTCCTCGGTCAGGTGAATGCCCTAGTCTAGTGCAACGAGTATCAAGTATTTTCTGTACGTGCGGTTACGCGCCGCCGCGAAGCCTTTTCCACATCCTTTTCAACATATTTGTTGAAAACTTGCCGCGTCGTGGCCAAAAATCATTGGAACAGAATTTCTCATCACTGATTTTTTTGTACTTAATCGGTATAGCGAACCACGCCGACTGTTTTTGACCGCGCAGCGAGCACGGTGTTAGAGTAAGTTTTCCACGGAATCACAAACTTACGAGACATTCAGGCGCGCACGAACCATGGTAGCCACACTTGACCGCTGATCGAAGCGCAACGCAAATCCACCCTCCGAGATTCATCTTTCTGCATTTGCTGTGGCGGAACCTTGGTGTGCATCCTTTGCGCTCGGCGTTCAGCGCCGCGGCCATTGGCCTGCAAGTGTTTTTGATTCTTCTGATTGTCGGCTTGACCTCGGGGATCTTGAGCGATTGGCGCACACGCGCCGAAGGAGTGGGAGCGGATATCATCGTACAGCCGCCGAACTCCTCGATATTTTTCTCCTTCTCGAGCGCGGTGATCCCGGAATCGCAAGTGGCGCGAATCGAAAAACTTCCAGGTGTCGATGAGGTCGCTCCGGTATTCGTAATCGTGGATACGACGACGCTCGGCGTCATTTACGGAATCGATTACGACCGGTTTAATGGGCTGAGCTCGGGATTCACTTTTCTCTCCGGCGGAGCCTTCAGCGGTCCCGACGACGCGATTGCCGACGATCTGGCGGCCAAGGCTCGGAAGCTCAAAGTCGGCAGCACCGTTTCCCTGATGAACCGGAACTTCCGCGTGTGCGGGATCGTGGTTCACGGCAAAGGCGCCCGCTTTTTTCTGCCCATCCAGAAGGCCCAGGAGATCGCCGGCGCCGAGCAGCGCGTCTCCTTGATCTACGTGCGCTGCATGGGGAATACCGAGGCGGTACTGGCCGAGCTGAACAAGCTTCTCCCGGGCTATCGCATTCGTTCCATGGCAGAATATATGTCGCTGATGACCTCTTCGAATCTGCCGGAGCTCAGGCCCTTTCTGCGCTCCTTCATCGGCCTGGGAATTGTGATCAGCTTTCTGGTGGTGTTGCTGACGATGTATACGATGGTGCTCGAGCGGCGCCGTGAGATCGGCATCCTGAAGGCCATCGGGTCGTCGCGGCTGGAGATTTGCTGGCTGATTCTGGCGGAGGCTCTCATGTTAGTCGGACTGGGCGTAATCTTCGGGCTATCCGGCACTTACGCGACCACCGCCCTCCTGCACCGCACCTCGCCGACTTTGCAGATCGCCATTCCCCCCGACTGGATTCTTCGCTCCATCCTGGTCGCCGTTGTCGGCGCGCTTGCCGGCGCCGCCTATCCGGCGCTTCGAGGGTCGCAAAACGATCCCGTCGATAGCCTCGCTTATGAATAATTTCGCGAGACCTCGCGGAAGAAAGCTCCCGGAGAAAACGAACCGATGGATCTCGATAAAGAGAGGTTTTACCGTGCGCGAATCCTGCAACGCAGGAAGCTGACCGACGATCTGTGGTCCATTCGCGTCGAGCGCGATTCGGAGTTCCGCTTTGTGGCCGGCCAATATGCCACGCTGGGAGTTTTGGCGCCGCACAAACATATCGAGCGGCCCTACTCGATCGTCTCCTCGCCGCATGAACCGGATCTGGAATTTTTCCTGGAACTGGTGCCGCGCGGGGAGTTGACTCCGGCGCTGCATGCCCTACAAGTGGGCGATGAGATCACCATCCGTAAAGCGGCCAAGGGCCGCTTTACATTGGCGCCGGACGCCGCGGAGCGCATAGAAAGTCATCTGCTCCTCGGCACGGTTACCGGAGTGGCTCCCTTCGTAAGTTACATCCGCACGCTCGCGGCCGAGGGCCGGCAAAGCAAATCGCCCGATGGCCGCAGGCTCTTCCTTCTGGAAGGCGCCAGCCGCTCCTCGGAGTTTGGATATATCGACGAGCTCAAGCGCATCGCCTCCGAAGTTTCCTGGCTGAATCTGTTCCCACCGTCAGCCGCCCTTGGGAAGATCCGGGCTCGAGCGGGGAAGTGGGCCGTGTCGACGACCTCATTCGCGAATACGCGCGCCTTTGGGGGCTCACGCCGGAGACCACTTCGGCCTATGCCTGCGGCCATCCGAAAATGATCGAGAATGCCACAGGAATCCTGGCGCGCGCCGGGTGGCACAAAGACAGCGTAAAATCCAGGTCTACTTTATTCCCAAAGAGCACGTTGCGGTAACCACGTAACGGACGATAGGGCCGCCTGGTCGCGGCCACGGCGCCGAAATTTACCACACGGGGCGGCCCTTTTGGGCTCCGCTGTGGGTTGCCTCAAGGGTATGTCAGGATTCGAAACATAATTTCGAAGATGAGTGCTGTTTTCTTGACATCGTTTTCGTGCCTCGTATAATTACTCTCTCGTTCGAAGGTTTCACGCATGTTCCTCGATGTCAAAGAATTGGCGGGGCGTAAGCTGCGTGTTCACCAGCACTACGCGCCCGGCTCGGTGGATTACCATACGGGAGATTTCCGCCAGATGGAGCCCTTGGAGGTCCAGGCCACTGCAGAGCTGGTGGAGGGGCAAATCCGCGTTGCCGGTGAGCTGCACACGCGCCTTGAGCTTGTGTGTGCCCGATGCCTCGAGCCGGTAGTCGAGGAAGTCACCCGCGAATTCGACCTGTTCTACCGCCCCATGCAATCGATTACCCGCGATGAAGATCTCCGCCTGAAATTTGATGATACTGAGATCGCTTTCTTCGAGGGTGACGGGCTGTTCCTGGCCGATGTCCTGGCCGAACAGGTGCTCCTGGCGATTCCCATGAAGGTCATCTGCCGCAGCGATTGCCGCGGCCTGTGCCCGCACTGCGGCGCCAACCTGAACACCGACGAGTGCCGCTGCGAATCCCATGTGGGGGGCTCGCGTATGGCGCCTTTGGCGCGTCTCAAGCAAGACTGGTTCAAGAAACAATAGCGCTACTCGTGGCAAACCCCGCGACCTGCGGATCTTTTTAGAGGAGTTTGTATGCCTAATCCAAAACGCCGTCATTCCAAGCGCCGCAAGAACAACCGCCGCGCCCACGACCATTTGACTCCCCCGGTTTTCACCGCATGTCCCAACTGTCATGAGATGAAACAGCCCCACCGGGCCTGTCCCCACTGCGGCTTCTACAAGGGGCGGGAAGTAATGAACACGACGGCTTAGCCGGCTCTGGAATCCGGCGGCGTCACGAGCGCGCTGGATTGGTCCGCGGAGAAAGGACCGCGGGAAAGCGCCAATGATCACCATCGCAGTGGATGCCATGGGAAGCGACGAGGCTCCCCGGCCGGATGTCGAAGGCTCGGTCCTGGCCGCGCGCGAGTATGGCGTAAAAATTCTCCTGGTCGGGCAGCCCGCCGAGGTCAAACGCGAACTGGCGCGTCACTCGCAGCGCGGCATCTCCATCGAAGTGGTGCCGGCCAGCGAAGTCATCGTGATGAGCGACTCGCCCGTGCAGGCTTTCCGCAGGGAAGACAGTTCCGTGCACGTTGCGGCGCGCCTGGTGCGCGAGGGTCAGGCCGACGGCATGGTCAGTAGCGGAAACACCGGCGCCGTAATGGCCGTGGCTCGGTTCACCCTGGGCACGCTTCCCTCGGTCAAGCGGCCTGCGCTGGCCGCGCCCTTTCCCACCAGCCGGGGCGGCGTTTCGGTCTGATCGACGCAGGAGCCAACGTCGATTCCAAGGTCGCGCACCTGCTGCAATTCGCCGTGATGGGAGAGATTTACTACCGCGTGATTTTTGGCGCTCGCCGTCCCAAGGTCGGCCTGCTCTCCATCGGCGAGGAAGAAATGAAGGGCAACGAGCTGACTCGCGAAGCGCACAATCAAATGAAGCATATGTCGCTCAACTTCGTGGGCAACGTCGAGGGACGTGACCTTTTCAGTGGCGCCGTGGACGTGATGGTCTGCGACGGCTTCATCGGCAATATCGCCTTGAAAATCAGCGAGGGCGTGGCGCAACATATTGCCCTGTTCCTGAAAAAAGCTCTGAAGAGCACCATCGCTTCGCAAGTAGGTTATGTGCTCTCGCGCAGCGCCTATCGGGAATTTCGCAAGACCATCGACTATTCCGAATATGGCGGCGCACCCTTGTTGGGCGTCCGCGGAGTTGTCGTGATCGGCCATGGCCGGTCTAACGCCAACGCCATCAAGAATGCCGTGCGCGTGGCCTCCGAACTGGCCCAGGCGCATTTGAATGACCGGATCGAGCAGGAGCTTTCCGCTTTACCTGTGACCGTTGGGGCTGGGTAGCCCGCCAGGCTGAGAGTCGCGAAAGCCACTATGGATGGACTTGCATTTCTGTTTCCTGGCCAGGGGTCGCAATATGCCGGCATGGGCCGGGAGCTTGCTGATTCTTTCCGGCTCGCGCCGTGTTCGAAGAGGCCGACCGCGCCCTGGGATTTCCCGCTTTCGAAATCTGCTTCCCGGGTCCCGAGGAAGCGCTAAAGCTCACTGCCAACACCCAGCCCGCCATTTTGACGGCCTCGTTGGCAGCCTATCGCGTGCTTGAAGAAAAAGGGATCCGGCCGAGTTTCGTCGCTGGTCATAGTCTGGGCGAATATTCGGCGCTGGTAGCCGCAGGCGCGCTCTCATTCTCCGATGCCGTGCGCTTGGTGCTGGCCGAGGTCAGTATATGCAAGAGGCCGTGCCTCAAGGAGAGGGCGCCATGGCCGCAATCCTCGGTCTGCGATCGGGCCAGGTCGCTGAAATCTGCCGCAAGGCAGCGCAGGGCCAGGAGTTGCTCCCGCCAATCTAAATTCCCCCGAGCAAACCGTCATTTCTGGCGATGCCGCTGCGGTGAAGCGGGCCGTCGAGCAAGCCACCGCCGAAGGCGCCAAGCGCGCGGTGATGTTACCGGTTTCCGCTCCGTTCCACAGCGAATTGATGCAGCCGGCGCAGAGCGCCTGGAGAAAGACCTGCGGGCCACGCCTTCTCGGCGCTCCAGGTGCCGCTGGTCACCAACGTGGACGACCGTCATTCGCGGCGGCGACGATGCCCGCGAAGCCCTGATACGCCAAGTCACGCTTCCTGTGCTCTGGGAAGACTCCATGCGTGAGCTGATCGAAGAGGGCGTGACGTTCGTCGAAGTCGGCCCCGGGCGCGTCCTTTGCGGCCTGATGCGGCAAATTGAGCGCTGGGTTCCCTGCGCCAACGTCGAGGACCTCAAGTCCCTCGACGCCACGCAAGAACGATTGGCGCAGCTGCGCAGCGAATCCGCGGAAGCTTCCTGAAGGGTGGAACGAATCAACCCATGTTCAGCCTAAAAGATCGCGTGGCGCTGGTGACCGGAGCTTCGCAGGGAATCGGGCGCGACGTCGCCCTGGCGCTCCAGAGCCGGTGCGCGAGTCATCGTCGCAGCGCGTAACGCGGAAAAGCTCGCGGGTGTCGCGGAAGAGATCCGCGCCGCGGCGGCGAAGCGCTGGCCGTACAAATGGACGTGGCCGATCCGGAGCAGGTCAAGGCCGGCTTCCGGCAGGCATCGAACGGTTCGGCCGGCTGGACATACTGGTGAACAATGCGGCCGTGCCCGCGATGGGCTGGCCGTGCGCATGAAAGCCGAGGATTGGGATGCGGTGCTCCGCACCAATCTGACCGGCGCGCACTTTGCATTCAGCAAGCGCTGGCCACCATGATGCGGCAGCGCTCCGGGCGAATCATCAACGTGACTTCGGTGGTGGCGGAAACCGGCAACGCGGGCCAGGCGAATTACGTTGCCGCCAAGGCCGGCCTGATCGGCCTGACGCGCGCCATCGCCAACGAAGTGGCCTCGCGGAACATCACCGTCAACGCGGTCGCGCCGGGATTCATTGTTTCGCCCATGACCGACCCGCTGCCGAAAAGGTGAAGCACGAGTTGCTCTCGCGCATCCCCCTTGGGCGCATGGGCAGGACGCTGAGGTTGCCGCGGCCATCGTCTTTCTGGCCAGCGACGAAGCCGCCTACATCACCGGTCACGTGCTGGACGTCAACGGCGGCATGCGCATGAGTAGATGCCGGCGGTTGACCTGATTCGGCGCTGCAAATAGAATGGGCGGGTTGCTCGGGCGCAAATGACGAACGCGCGAAGCGGCGCGGCCTACAGCGGAGGCAAACAGAATGGCAAGTGTGGAAGAACGCGTCAAGCAGATCATTGTCGAACAGTTGGGCGTGGACGAGGCCGAGGTCACGCCGACTGCGTCGTTCGTGGACGATCTGGGCGCCGACTCGCTCGATACCGTCGAGTTGGTGATGGCATTCGAAGAGGCTTTTGGCATCGAAATCCCCGACGAAGACGCCGAAAAAATCGCCACCGTGAAGGACGCGATCACCTACATCGACAAGCACGCCCAGGCGAAGAAATAGTTCCTCTCGCCAGAGTCCATTCAAGGAGAGTCGTACTTGAGGCGCCGGGTTGTGGTAACGGGCGTAGGTTTGGTCTGCGCGCTGGGGATCGGCACCGAACAGGTCTGGCAGAATCTCCTGGCCGGCCGGCCGGCGTCGGTCCCATCACCCAATTCGACTCCACCGCTTCGATTGCCGCATCGCCGCCGAAGTCCGCAATTTCGACCCGCTCCTGTGGATCCCCAAAAAGGAACTGAAGAAGATGGGCCGGTTCATCCAGCTCGCCATGGCCGGCCGCCGATTTTGCCATGCGCATGGCGGCGCTCCAAATCACGCCTTACATCGCCGAGCCACGGGCGTTTACATCGCTTCGGGCATCGGCGGATTCGACGTCATCGAGCGCGAGCACCGAAGCTGCTCGAGGGCGGCCCGGGCGCATCTCGCCGTTCTTCATTCCGGCCGCCATCATCAACCTGGCCTCGGGCGTGGTTTCCATCCGCTACGGCGCTCGGGGCCCCAATTCGGCCACGGCTACGGCGTGTTCGGCTCGGCGCACGCGGTCGGCGACTCTTTCCGCCTCATCGAGCGCGGCGACGCCGAAGTGATGATCTGCGGCGGCACCGAAGCGGCGATCACGCCAATGGGCATCGGCGGCTTCGCCGCCATGAAGGCGCTCTCCACGCGCAACGAGGAGCCCGCCCGCGCCAGCCGGCCGTTCGACGCCGAGCGCGACGGCTTCGTGGTGGGCGAAGGCTCGGGCATCTTGATCCTGAGTCGCTCGACCACGCCCAGAAGCGCGGCGCCCCCATCCTCGCCGAATCGTCGGCTACGGCATGTCCGGCGACGCCCACCACATCACCCCGCCGGCTGAGGATGGTGACGGCGCCTACCGCGTGATGCAAGCGGCCTGCGCGATGCCGGGATCGAACCCGAGCAGGTGGGCTACATCAACGCGCACGGCACCTCCACGCAGATCGGCGACGCCATTGAGACCCTCGCGATCAAGCGGTGTTCGGCGAGCACGCCAAGAAGGTGCGCGGTCAGCTCCACCAAGTCCATGACCGGACATCTGCTGGGTGGCGCCGGGGGGCTTGGAGGCTGGCATCAGCGTGCTGGCGTTGCGCGACCAAATGCTGCCGCCGACCATCAACCACGAGCATCCCGACCCGGCTTGCGATCTCGACTACATGCCCAACCAGCGCGCGCAAAGCGGATGTCGAGTATGCGCTGTCCAACTCGTTCGGCTTCGGCGGCACCAACGCCGCGCTGCTCTTCAAGCGCTGGCTAATCGGAAACGAGCCTAGCAGCGCGCGGCCGGCGCGGCCATCTGAAGATTTCCGCCCAGCGTGCCATTCTGTAGTGGATCTCGCGGACGATGAAAATCGCCGTTTGCATCAAGCAGGTTCCTGCCAAGGATGCGCCTCTGCACATCGCCGAAAGCGGCACATGGATCCGTGAAACCGACATCGGTTTTGAGATGAATGAGCCGGACACCTTCGCGCTCGAAGAGGCTCTGCGCCTCAAGGAAAAGCATGGCGGCGAAGTGGTGGGCTCTCCATGGGACCGGAGCGCGCCAAGCAAACCATCAAGGAAGCCTGGCCAAGGGCGCCGACCGCGCCATCCATGTAGCCGACGACAAATTTTTCCTGCTCGATCCGCTGGGCTCGGCCAAGTCGCTGGCCGCGGCTCTCAGAAGGAAAAATTCGACCTGGTCCTCACCGGACTGCAGAGCGACGATCAGGGCTTCGGCCAAACCGGCGTCCTGCTGGCGGAGCTGCTGGGCCTGCCGCACGCCACCATCATCATGCAGATCGAAGTGCGAGGTGCGGCGGCTGAGGCTCAAGCGCGAACTGGAAGCGGGCTGGTTCCAGTGGGTCGAGTTGCCGCTGCCGGCCGTGCTCACCATCCAGTCGGGCATCAATAAGGTGCGCTACGCGTCGCTCAAGGGCATCATGGCGGCAAAGAAAAAAGAGATTGTCACCATCTCCCGCGAATCGCTGGCCGTGCCGCACGAGCCCACCGAACACATCGAGCGCATCTACGTTCCGCAAAAGACCAAGAAGACCGAGTTCATCACGGACGCCCAAGGAAGCCGCTGCCAAGCTGATCGAGAAACTGCGCCACGAAGCGCGCGTGCTTAGCGCGACGCGAAAAACATGAATATTCTGGTCATCACCGAACAGCGGGAAGGCAAGTGGAATCCCGTCAGCTTCGAAACGTTGGCCGCCGCGCAGCAGATGCCGCGGCGCACACAGGAAGTCGTCTCGCCGCGGTGGTCATCGGCAAGGGCGTGCGCGCGCTCGCCGAAGAATTGGCCGCCTACCAAATTGCGGAAGTTCTGCTCGTCGAACACGACCTGCTCGAAAAATACACGCCCGACGGATTCACCATCGCGCTGCGCCAGGCCTCGCGCAGACCAAGCCCGATCTGGTGTTCTTCCCGCATACCTACCAGGTGCGCGACTTCGCGCCGAAGCTGGCTGCGTCGCTTGGAAAGGGCATGATCGGCGATTGCATCGGCTACCGTGACGAGAACGAACGAACTGATCTTTGTCCGCCAGATGTTCCAGGGAAAAACCGCCGCGGACGTGACGTTTGCCGGCGCGTCGCCGTGGTTCGCATCTTTCCAGGCCGGCGCATTTCGTGGCGATCAGGTCGCGCGCGGCGCGGCACCCGCGCCCGTCACGCCGGTAGCGGTAGACCTTAAGCCGGAGCAGATTCGCACCAAGCCGCTGGAACTTTTCCGCGAAGCCAAGCAGGCCGTGGACCTCACGCAAGCGCCCATTATCGTCGCCGTGGGCCGCGGCATCAAAGCGCCCGGAAAATATCCCCATGGCGGAGAAATTGGCCAAGCTGATGGGCGGCGAACTGGCCGCGTCGCGCCCCATCTGCGACGAAGGCTGGCTGCCCATGGACCGCCAGATCGGCAGTTCCGGCCAGACCGTTGCGCCAAAGCTCTATCTCGCGCTGGGCATCAGCGGCGCCATCCAGCACGTCGTAGGCATGAAGGGCTCGCGCACCATCGTCGCCATCAATAAAGACGCCAACGCGCCGATATTTGAAGTCGCCGACTACGGCATCGTCGGCGACATCTTCGAGCTGATCCCCGCCCTCACCGAAATCCTCGAAAAGAAGTAGCCGCCAACGCCCGCTGCCTGCTCCTATTTCCCGCGCTAAACTGACAACCAACGAATGGATTCGAGGACAACAAAATCGTGTTATATCGCCAGGACGACGGGTCATGGGCCGCCTGATACTCGCTTCCCGGCTGCTATGCTTTGATGCAAACTGAGAGGGCGCCCTCGCCGAACGAGCCGAAGGTTTCTTGAAATGATCGCCGCCGAATAAGGAAAAGGTCTGCGTTCCGGCTAAAAGCACCGAAATCGTGCGTGCTCGCCGATTAGCTGACGCTATGAGGAGGAAAATGTGCTCTCATTCGCCGTGGTGCTGCTTACGATACTTTCATCATTCGTGAGCACTAGCGTAAACAGTTGTCCCGCGAATATTCCCAGTCCAACGCCGGAATATCGCTCGTCATCAATGCAGTGCGAACACGGTTAAATCCGGCTCCCCTGCGAAGCTCGTGTACTCTGACGAACCGGCTGGACCGATTGACGTTGGCTATCCCAGTGGGAGCCGAGGGCACCGATCGGGTCAAAGTGCGTGAAAAGAACAATCTTCACCCGATACCAGGTTTGGCTCCGGACGGCGCTGACCCTAGATTGGGATCGCTTGGGATTCACCCCGGAAGAACTCATGGGGACGAGGGGGCCGTTTCGAGTTCCACGTGAAACGGGCAAAGTCGTTTCCAAGTCTTTGTTGTTACCTCACTCTACGACATACTAAGCCCGGTAGCTACAAATCGTTAAAGATCGGGATAAAGGTGGAGTTTTCACGAAGTCAAATACATAACCGTGGTTGTCACGCAGGCTCCTCGATTTCTCGAATACAAAGCGATTCAGCGCAACCGCTAGACTTCGAAACCCCATCCAGGCACCATTCTGCCGCACAGTTCTGCTAGAATCGAACCGTGAGCCCCGAACGCGAGCGGCTCGACGCGGACGTGCTGATCGTCGGCGCCGGGCCCGCCGGACTTGCTTGCGCCCTGCATCTGGCTCGATTGATCCGCCAGCATAACGAATCGGGCGCCAAACCCGAGCTTTCCGCCGAAGGCATCTACGTCCTCGAAAAGGCCCGCGAAATCGGCGCGCACCAGCTTTCCGGCGCCGTGCTCGATCCGCGCGCGCTGGCGGAACTGGTTCCGGACTTCGCCACGAGCGCGCCGCTGGATACGCCGGTCACAGACGACGCGGCTTACTTTCTCACCGCGAGCCGCGCCTGGAAGCTGCCCATCACGCCGCCGCCTTTGCGCAACCACGGCAACTACGTCATTTCGCTGAATAAGCTGGTGAAGTGGCTCGGCGGGCTTGTCGAGCAGGCCGGCGTCAACGTCTTCACGCAGTTCGCCGGCGCCGAGCTGATCTACGAGGGCGATGCGGTCGCCGGAGTGATCACCGAAGACAAAGGCCGCGACAAAGACGGCAAGCCCAAAGACAATTTCACGCCGGGATACGAACTGCGCGCCAAGGTCACCGTGCTCGCGGAAGGGCCGCGCGGGTCGCTAACCAAAAAGCTTGTTGCTGAGAAAAATCTCGACGGCCTGAATCCGCAGGTTTACAGCATCGGCGTGAAGGAGTTGTGGGAAGTTCCGCCGGGCCGCATCAGCGCCGGGCTGGGTCGCCCACACGCTGGGCTGGCCGCTCGATTCCAGCATGTACGGCGGCGGCTGGGTTTACGGCATGCGCGAGAACCGCGTCTCGCTCGGCTTGGTCACCGGCCTCGAATACCACAATCCGCGATTCGATCCCCACGAAGCCTTCCAGCTCTTCAAGACGCATCCCTTCGTGCGCCGCATTCTCGAGGGCGGCAAGCTGGTGCGCTATGGCGCGAAGACCGTGCCCGTGGGCGGCTGGTACTCCATCCGAAGACGTATTTGGACGGCTGTCTGATCGTTGGCGATTCCGCCAGCCTGCTCAATGCCCAGCGCCTGAAGGGCATTCACATGGCCATCAAGAGCGGCATGCTGGCCGCCGAGACGATTCTGGACGCCGCTGCGCGCGGGAGATACTTCCGCCGCCAAGCTATCCGCTTTTCGCCGCAAACTGGACGAGAGCTGGATCGCGAGCGAACTGCGCGCCGTGCGCAATTTCCATCAATCGTTTCAGCACGGCCTTTGGATTGGTCTCGCGCACGCCGCCGTGCAATTTGTCACCGGCGGGCGCGGCTTGATCGATCCCATGCGCATGCCGGCCGGTTACACGGAATATCACAAGCTCGACGGCGCTGACGGCGCAGTCCGGCGCCCCCGCGTTTTCAGGGCGACGGCGTGCTCACCTTCGACCGCCTGACCGACGTCTATCATTCCGGCACTCGCCATGAAGAGGATCAGCCCTGCCATCTGCACGTCCTCGATCCCAGCATCTGCGTGGGCCGCTGCGTCACCGAGTACGGCAATCCCTGCCAATATTTTTGCCCCGCGGCCGTTTACGAAATGGTGGAAGACAAAGGCGGGCGGCGGCTGAAGATCAATTTCTCGAATTGCGTTCACTGCAAGACCTGCGACATCGCCGACCCGTATCAGATCATCGATTGGGTGCCGCCCGAGGGCGGCGGTGGGCCCAACTACGAAGGCATGTAGCGCGGTAAATCCCTGCCGCTTGCTCCGTCAGGGAAGCATCCCGAAAACCGAAAGCTCGTTTTGCGTTCCCACGAACACCATCCCGTTGGCCACCGTGGGCACTGCAAACTTCACCGCCAGCCCAGCCGCGCCGCTCCCGCTCGCGGGACTCGCGAACAGCTCGTTGCCTAAATTCGTGGCGTCGTAAGCGTGCAAAATCGCGGGCGAGGATGCGCCCGCCGCGCCGGCATATCCGCTATTGTCGAGCGCCCAGACGATGCCATTCGAGGTTCCCATCGACGAGATCGCCGGCGAGGCGCCATAGGTGTTGAATACCTCGGACGATTGCGAGCTTGGCCCTGGGCATGACGGCGAGCTAAAGCTGCCGTTCACCACGGGAAATGCCGCCAGCGTGCCACCCGCGGCTGCCACATAGATGGTCGGTGTGCCGTTGCTATTCCAATACGCAGGCGTGCCCGTAAGCGAAGCCGATGCGCCGAAACAAATCGTCCCCAGGGCGCCGTCTTTAGCCAAATTATCTCGATCGAACAAATAGAGGCTGCCTGCCTGGCTTCCGGCGATGGCCAGATTCGGATGCGCCGCGCTGCCGGCCGCGGCCGGCAAAAGCAGCACGCCATCGGTCCCGAGAAGCTGTATGCCGGGAGCCGGCGGCGTGAAGCGATCCGCCGCCGTTAAGCCGGAGTTCACGTTCAGGCGAAGCAGGCTTTCGGCGTAGTCGCTGCCGCCCGTTCCCGCGTCAAACGTGCCATCCGACGTGGCCACAAAAACATTTCCGTTGCCGTCGTACGAGGGCGCCGCGCCGCTCTCCCCGATTCCGCCGCGGGAGCCATTGGGCGTGCTATTGAAAACAGCCGCAGGAGCCTCGGCCAGATTCGCGGCATTGTAGGCCAATAGCCAGCCGTGAACCGGGTCGGTGTCCTCGTAAGAATCAAAGGCCGCGTAAACCTTCCCGCCCGCCAGCAGCAGCGCCGAGCGTTGATTTTCGTGCAGCGCATCGAAAGAGACTTGGCCGGATTGCGTGCCGTCTCCGCTGCCGCTTACTTTCGCTTGGATCACCACCGGCGCGCCGAACTTCTCCGCGCCCGTGGCCAGATCGAGCGCGTGCACCCTCTGCACGTAGGCGCCGTTTTCCTCCGTCTTGGCCACCACGTAGAGCGTCGCCGTGCGGGTCGATCACAGGCGTCCCGGTAATCCCGATCTCCGGGACAATGTCTTGCTGCTGGCCGAGATCGGAGGCCGGCACCGCGGTCACGCCCGCGGCCGGATCGATAAAGCTCGCCTGCCACAGCACGTCGCATGAGCCCGCGTCCGCGTCGAACGCATACACGCTGTCGTTTTCGGTAGCGACGTAGGCCACATCGAAAGTTCCCTGATTGGGAATCGCCACGCTGGAGACATACAGAGGCTGGGCATAGATCTGTCCGTCAACAGGGCAGCCGTACAATTTCCCAAATTGCCCGCTACTCACGTTCGATAACGTAAGAGTGGCTTCCTGCGTGTTCTGCCCCGTGAGGCTGTTGTCGTTCCTCCAGGAATACACGCCGGTAAAGGAGCCTGGCGCGACGATCGTCACGCCCGCCGACGCCGTTACGGGAGGGTTGGTTTGGAGCACGGCGGTGACGGTTATATTTGCGTCGCTGGGAACATTTCCCGGCGCGGTATAGCTTCCCGAAGAAGTGATGGTGCCAATGGCCTCATTCCCGTCGTCGGGCGGAGCGCTCACCTGCCAGACCACGCCCGCGTTCGAGTTCTGCACCGTGGCGGCAAATTGCAGCACTTGGTTCGTCGCCAAATTAGCCGTGCTGGGAGAGATGCTTATGCTCACCGAAGGAGCGACGATCGTTAGGCTGGTGCTTCCCGATATCGCCGAATTAGTTGCCAGCAGCGCCGTGAGTGTTACCACGGAAGGATTGGGAATGCGGCTCGGCGCGGTATAGAAACCCGATGAGCTCACCGTCCCGAAGGTAGAGTTTCCGCCATCGATGTTGTTCACCTGCCAGATCACGGCCTGCGGTCCATTTTGAACGGCGGCGCTGAACTGCAGCGATGTTCCCTCAACGACATTCGCGTTTGTTGGAGTAATGCTGATCTGTGCGGAGGATGGCGGGCTGACCGTGACCGTGGCTGAACCATTGGTCGCGCCATCCGCTTGCAGAACGGCGGAAACCGTAAACGTCACCGTAGCCGCCACGCTTGCGGGAGCCAGATAGGACGCCGTGGCCGCGCCCGCGGGCGCGATGGTACCGACGGCGGAGTTGCCGCCGGGGATCCCGTTCACCTGCCAGGCGACCGCCGGATTCGAGGCATTTTGCACCGTCACAACGAACTGGACGTTTCCTCCCGCCGAAAGTTGGGCCGAGGAGGGAGAGATCGTGACGCTGGCGACTGGTGGGGGATCCGCAAGAGCGGCGCTTGTTGTGGTTTTTCCGCTGCAGGCCAGCTGCTGCGTGATGGCGATCAGCGCGAGCCATCTCGCCATGGCGCGGACCCGCGCCCGCGGGAAACGCCTGCGTACCAGGGGATAGGCAGGTGTCCTAGCTGGGGCCCGGACGGAGTTCCTCGCTGCCGCCATACGAACCTCGTAACGACCCGGTTCGTAACCCGCCGATTAATAGCCCTCTAAGAGGTGGCGGGAAACTACCACCTGCAGCGAAGTGTTGTCAACTAGAGCGAAGCGTGTGAACGAGAGCCCATTAGAGTGAAGTGTGTCAACTCGCGGTCCTGATGAGGCCGCGGCAGTGCGTTGCGGGTTCGATTTGCGATGCCGTGCGCCGTTACTTCCTGCGACCCTGCCGCTTTCGCTTCTTGGGTTGCCCTTTCCTAGGCCGGGACTTCTTTTGCCCTGCCTGGCGCTTGGCTCTCTTGCGCCCCGCGCGCAGTACGAAGTGGTAGCGCAGCGGCTCGAGGGAGATAGCCTCGAACCCTGACTTGCCGAGACGCGCGAGCGCTTCCTCCGGAGTATGGGTGTGGTCCTTTGGCGGGCCGATGGGGCGATCGACGGCGCTATTCCAATCGACGATCAAAAGCCATCCTTGCGGCTTGAGCAAGCGCGACATCCCGCGCAGCGTCGCGTCTCCCAGTTCATGCAAGACGTTCATGGCCAAAATTCGATCCGCGGCGCCTTCCAAGGAATCGATTTCGTCCGCGAGCATGGGCTGAACATTGGGGAACTGTTGCGCGGCCGGCTTGGCTTCCAGCAGCTCGAGCATCTCCGGCTGCTCATCGAGGGCGATTACCTTCAGGTCCGGCCGGCGTTGAGCCAGCTCGATCGAAAACCTTCCCGTGCCCGCGCCGAAATCGACCACCAGCCCGCCTTGCGGCGGATCGAGATGCGCGAAGATGCGCTCCGGCGGCAGATAATCGAATCGGTCTGGGCTATCGAGGAGCGCCGCGCGGGCCGGGTTGAAGACTTCAGGTTGTTTCGCGCCGTGCCTTGAGTCGCGATGCCGTCGAGCGTGCGAGTGTTTTTTCATGGCGTCGTCTAGTGTACGCCAGTAATAAGAAGAGACCATGGAATAAGAAGGGATCAGAAAAAAACGTTCAGCGGTTGCCGAAATTTTCGGGGTCGAAATCGGGACCGGGCTGCGTTCCGCCGGCGTCCGAGGTTAGCACCACGCTCTGGCCGGTGAGTTCGAAGCGCTTGCGGCAGCGGATATTGCGGCAGGCGACCATCTCGTCGACGCGCACCATATAGGAGCGCGCATTGGCGAAGCGCCGGCGGTCTTCTTCGCCCACGCCGCGCGGCAGCTCCTTCTTCTTGGTGCGCACCATCCAGCGAATGGGATAGGAACCTTCCTGGCGGCAATGCGGGCACACCAGTGTCAGGTTTTTCGTCTCCTGGCGCTCGATGTAAAACTGTCGCTCGTCCATTTCGTCCTGGCTCCCGCCCGGCACGCTCGAAATTCCTGCCGCGCGTTTCCTATCGCGATTAGCTCCGGGCGCTCTCGCGCGGCTCGGTGAGCTGGCTCATTGTAACAAACTCGAAACCGGCGTCGCGCCAGCGGGGCAGCCAGTGTTCGAGGGCGGCCAGCACGTGTTCACGCGGGGCTCCCTGCTGGCGGAAATTGCCGTCGTGCAGCAGAACGATTTCGCCGCCGCGTTTCTCCCTCGGCTCGTTCGAGCCTGCGTTCGAGTTGGGACGCCGGCCTTCGGTCTCGTACTTTGGTTTTGCGCCGCTTCGCTTGCTCACCGCGCCCAGCCGTTCGATGAGCCGCGGCGCGGAATGGTGCCGCCAGTCGTAAGAACCGAGCGACCACATGGCCACCGAGCTTAGGCCCGCCGAGCGCACCGCGCTCCAAAGCTGGGGGCCGCGATAACCAAAGGGAGGGCGCATGCAGAAGGGCATGGCCTCCGGACCGGAACGCAAACCTCGGAAAATACTGTCCTGGCAGGCCTGCAGCTCCTCGGCGATCCGCCACGCCGGCATCCAGGCCAGGTTGGGATGCGTTTCGGTGTGATTGCCTAACGTGTGGCCGCGGTCGGAAATCTCCCGCACTAATTCCGGGCAGGCCCGCGCGAAGCGGCCCACCAGGAAAAAAGTTGCCGGCGCGCCGTAGCGCTCCAGCAGGGTAAGAAGCTGTGGCGTACAGGCGGGATTGGGGCCGTCGTCAAAGGTAAGAGCGATGGTGGAGGCGTCGCGTGTGTGGTGCACTGCGGGGCCAAAAATTTCGGAGGTGGGATACACCGCGGCCCAGGCGGCCACGCCCGCGCCGGCGGCGGCTGCGGCCGAGAGCAAAATGGACCAGCCGTTCGTTGCGTTCATCAGGGCCATTCGGGCGTCCGCGCATTGTCGCACGCACCTGCGCGCCGGGCCAGGGTAACTATTCTCCGGAACCTCGCGTCTAAAGCTACGCGTTGAGTGGGAAGCGCAAATCGCGCCGATTTTTGGGCGCGGCATCGGGCGGCGAGGCACTCGGGAAAGACACGGCATAGGGAGCCGGTGCCTCTGCTGCCGCCCGGAAAATCGGGCCCGCCGGCTGTTACAAAAGTGGGTGGTTGTAAAATAGACGCCTTAAGTCCTAATCGCCAGGTCAGAGGGTTCTGGTCACTTGCGGAAAAATATGACTGTCCGGCTGGGCTTCGCGGCGTCGCTTCTCCTTCTTTTCCTTTTTCTCTCATCCGCATTTCGCCTAGGCGCGCAAGACGCGCCTGCGTCGCCGCAAGCCCCTCCCACCGGGACGGCCACCGGAGCCGTGCGGACTTCCGAAGGCGTGGGCGTTCCCGGCGCGACTTTGCGCCTGGTGGAAACGGCCACTGGACGCGCCTGGGTCACCTGGACGGACGAAAACGGCCACTTCGATCTGCCGGCCTTGCCGCAGGGCCACTACCGCATTGAGGTCAGCCAACTAGGATTCGATAACGCCACTCAGGAGTTTGATCTGGGCGGCACGCCGGCCGCCGTCAATGTGCCGCTCAAGGTGGCATCCCTGCAAAGCCTGGAGACAACGCCGCCGCCGGCGCCCGCGACTGCGCCGAATGCCGCCCCTGCCGCCGGCGCCGCAGCTTCCGGCAACGCCAGCCAGAACTCCGCGGCGCCCAATTCAAACACTCCGGCTCCCAATCAAGCTGCGAGTCAAAATCCCCGGCGAGGTCGAGGACAGGGTTACGGCGCAGGCGCAGGCGCGGGCGGGGGCGGATTCGGGCGCAGGCAATTTCCCGGCGGCGGCGCCGCACCCGGCGCAGGCCAGAATGGCGCGGCGGCGCAGGCCGGATCGACCGCCGGATCGACAACTGGACCAGCAGGCGCGCCAGCCGGGCAGGGCGGGGCCTTTCAGCAAGTGATTCTCAATAATCAGAACGCCGCGGCGGGCGAGGAAGAGCCCGGGCTGGGAGCGGAAGGCGGAGCACCAAATGAAGGAGCGCTGGGGCAGGCTGCCTCGTCCGACGCATTTTTGCTGAACGGCACCGTAGGCCAGGGAGATCAGAACGCCGGTTTCGCGGGAGCGCCGCCGCCCGGCGGAATCCAGTTGCAAGGTCCCGGCCAGGCGGGCCAGAACGGCTTTGGAGGCACGGGTGGTAACTTTCAGGGCGGAGCTCCCAGCGCGCAGCCCGGAGGCGCAGCTACGCCCGGCCTTCCCGGCGGCGGGTTTGGGGGACCAGGCGGGTTCGGCGGAGGCGGAGGTGGAGGCGGCGGAGGCGGACGCGGCGGCGCGCCCGCGGCAGCGTTTCGAGGAGGCGGGGGTGGAGGGCGGCAGGGCCAGGCAGCACGCCCCGGGCCGCAAGGCGTGGCGGCGCTTTGGGGCATGCAGCGCGTCGTCCGGCAGAGGATCAACCGGGTGCGCGCCAGCTTCTACAATCAGTACGGCAACTCCGCATTTGACGCCAAGCCCTATTCCATTACCCAGGCGAATCCGCCCAAGATCGGAGCCTGGACCGAACAGATCGGCGGCAACCTGGGCGGCCCGCTGGTAATTCCTCACGTTTACGATGGCCGCGACAAAACATTTTTCTTCATCAATTTCGACAGCACCTGGGCGCGCAATGCGGTGGATCAATTTTCGACGGTGCCCACGGCGGCGGAACGCGGGGGAAATTTCTGCGGCCTCAGTCCCCAGCCGCAGCTCTACCTTCCCAATTCCGGGGGCGTTGCCGCGTGCCAGATTCCTTCTTCCATGCTCAATTCCGCCTCCCTGGGGCTGCTGCAATATATTCCCCTGCCGAACGTTCCTGGCCTGGTGGATAACTTCCATCTGCAAACCAGCGTTCCCACCCAGCAGGATCGCTTCAACGCCCGCCTCCTGCAGACCATCTCGCCGAAATTGAACGCTCGCTTGATCTACGCCCTCAGCGATTCCAGCAATCACGCCTTTCAATCTTTTCCGGATCTGGCGAGCGACGTCTCCACGCTCGGCCAGTCCGTGACCGCCGGCCTCACCGAAAATCTATCGCGTCAATGGATCAACGATTCGCAACTGATTTTCTCGCGCAACCGCGTGCAGACCCTGGACAACTTCGCCTATTCGCAGAACGTCGCCGGCGCGCTGGGAATTACCGGAGTTTCTGCGGCGCCCATCGACTGGGAACTCCCGTCGCTTAGCTTTAACAACTTCACGCGTGTGAGCCCGGCTGCGCCTTCCCTGGTGCGCAATCAGTCCTATCGCTTCGTCGATGCGGTTACCTACATGCTCCCCAAGCACACGCGGACGTTTGGGGCCGAAGTTCGCCGCATCGAGAACAATACCGACTCCGACCAGACGCCCGAAGGCCTGTTCACCTTCAGCGGCCTCGAGACTGCTCTCGTCGGCGCCAATGGCCAGGCCGTTTCCGGCACCGGCCTGGATTTCGCGGATTTTCTGCTCGGCGATCCTTACTCCACCAACGAGCGCTTTGGAACTCCCAGCTCCTATTTCCGCAGCTGGGGTACCGTTGGCTACGTCAGCGACGATTGGCGGGCGCGTTCCGATTTCACGCTGCAGTTCGGCGCGCGGTATGAATTCTTCACCCCGCCCACCGAGCTTTACGGCCATCTATCGAATCTGGACTACGACCCGGCTGCTCAGCAGGTGGCGCTGGTGATTCCGGGCCAGGCCGGACCCTTTAGCGGCGCGCTTCCCAGCGGGCTCATCCGGCCCGCGTACAATCACTGGTCGCCGCGTATCGGACTGGCTTGGAGGCCGCCGATCAAATCGCTGCAGGCCAACCACAGCATGGTGGTGCGCGCGGGATATGGCCTCTTCTACAACGAGTCGATCTACACGCAACTGCTTTCCGAGTTGGCCAATCAGCCGCCCTGGTCCAACTCCCAATTGCGCATCACCAGCCCCGGCGATCTCCTCACGCTGCAAGACGGCTTTCCCTCCACCGTTGCGGCCCAGAACACCGTGCAAAATACCTATGCCGTGAATCCCAACTACAAAGTGGGATACGCGCAGATCTGGAATCTATCGGTCGAGACCAACATCGCTCCCAACACGGCTCTCGTGCTTACCTACACGGGAACCAAAGGCAGCGATCTCGATATGCTGTTCGCGCCAAACCGTCCGGCGCCCGGAAGCCTCACGCCCGCCGGGCCCATCCCCAATGCCGCCGACTTCATCTACGACACTTCGGGAGCGAATTCGATCTATAACTCCCTGCAAGTCCGGCTGCAGAAGCGCCTGACTCACGGAATCATGATCAACGGCACCTACACGTACGCGAAGTCGATGGACGATGCCAGTTCGATTGGCGGCGGCACGCCCATCGTGGTGCAGGACGCCAACAATTTGCAGGCCGAGTACGGCCTTTCATCTTTCGATATTCGCCAGCAGGCGCGCATCAACTATCTTTACGAATTGCCTTTCGGGCAGGGCCATCGCTTCGCCCAAAAAGGATGGGTCGGCGGCCTCTTTGGCGATTGGCGCTTCAGCGGGAATATCGGCGCCCAGACCGGCACGCCCTTTACGGCCGAAGTGCTGGGCACTTCGGCGGGGAATACCGGCAGCGGCGGCGTCTTCGCCACTCGCGCCGACCAGATTTGCAATCCCAATGCCGGCGGCAGCGGCGCGCCCCTGGATTTCTTCAATACTTCCTGCTTTGTTGTGCCGCCGGCGGGCCAGCTGGGCGATGCCTCGCGCAACACCATCGAAGGCCCGGGCATGTTCGTGTGGAATGCGCAATTCGCGAAGACGTTCACGCTGGGCCGGGATCGCCAGCATCGCCTGGATCTGCGCTGGGAAGTCACAAACTTGACCAACACGCCCCATTTTACGGGGCTCTCCACGCTGGTGAACTCCACCACCTTTGGAGAGGTCGCTGGCGCCGGAAACATGCGCATGATGCAAATCGTTACGCGCTTTACGTTCTGAGAGCCGTGAATATGAGAGACCAAATCCGCCGCTTCCTCGCCATCATCGCCGCCGCAGCTTTGCTGGCCCCCGCGGGGTGGGCCCAGAATCCCCAGCAAGCGGCCCCGCCTCCGCCCGCGCCGCTGGCGCCGCAAGTCTCGCCCAACCAGAAAGGAACGATCCGCGCGACGGTCAACTTAGTCGAGGTCGACGTCGAGGTCACCGATCGCAATGGCAACCCCATCAAAGGGCTGAAGCAGGACCAGTTCAGCGTCGCCGAAAATGGCAAGGATCAGAAGATCTCCACCTTCGATTATTACGACGTGGAGAGGCTCGAGAAGGCCGCCGCCGAGGACGTCGCGCCGATTACCATCCCCATCGGCTCGGTAAGCCAGCCCGAGCAAGTGCGGCAGCAGATTCGCGACCGGCGCTTGATCGTTCTGTTTTTCGACCTCACTTCCTTGCAGCCCAACGATCTCACCCGCTCGACTCTGGCCGCCAAGCAATTCCTCGCCAAGCAGATGACGCCCGCCGATCTGGTGGGCGTGGTGGCCTTCGGCAATCAGCTCAAAGTGGTCGCCGATTTCACCAACGATCGCGATCTGCTCAATAGCGCCGTCGACGCGCTGCTTCCCGGCAAGGAGTCCCAGCTCGCGGCCCTGGCCGCGGCTACCTCCACCGGTATTGACGCCGCGACCACCGAAGACACAGACGCCGCCTTCACCGCCGACGATACCGAGTTCAACGCCTTCAATACCGACCGCAAGCTGATCGCGATCGAGTCGCTGGCCGATTTGCTCAAAGACATCCCCGGCAAAAAGTCGGTGATGCAGTTCACCAGCGGCATCACCCAGACCGGCGAGGACAATCGTTCCCAGCTTCGCGCCACCACAGACGCCTCCAATCGCGCCAACATGTCCATTTACACCGTGGACTCTCGCGGGCTGCTCGCGGAAATTCCCGGCGGCGACGCCAGCGTCGGCGCTTCGGCCGGCAACGCCATGTTCACCGGAGCGGCCGTCTTCCAGCAAAGCCAGTCGCGGCAGGATTCCCGCGAGACTCTGGCCACGCTCGCCGCCGATACCGGCGGGCGCAGCTTCTTCGACCTCGGAGACCTGGGCCAGGCCTTCCATTCGGTGCAGGCCGATACCGACGGCTACTACCTCGTCGGCTACTACAGCACCGACGCCCAGCACGACGGCCTATGGCGCAGCATTCGCGTGAAGCTTGCCGGCGTGCCCGGAGCGCGCATTCGCTACCGCCAGGGTTATTACGCGCCCAAGGATTTCGGCGTCTACACCACCGAAGATCGCGAGCGCCAGCTCGAAGACGCCATGCGCTCCGAGACTCCTGTGGTGGAGCTGCCCATCGCCGTCGAATCGGCTTACTTCCGCCTCAACAATGAACAGATCTTCGTTCCCATCTCCGCCAAAGTCGCGGCCAGCGCCTTGCAATGGGCGCAAAAGAGCGGAAGGCGGCAGGTGGAGTTCGACTTCGCCGCGGAGATTCGCGACACGCAGTCCAACCGCATCGCCGGCGCCTTGCGCGACACCATTACCGTGCGCCTTGATTCCGAGCGTTACGAAGAACTGCAGCAGAACGCCCTGGTCTACCAGGGCGGGATTATTTTGCCTCCGGGAAATTACAAGCTGAAGTTTCTCGCGCGGGAAAATGAATCCGGCCGCATCGGCACCTTCGAGGACGATCTGAAGCTGCCGCCCGTGCAGACCGATCGCATGCAGTTGAGTTCCGTGGTCCTATCGAGCCAGCTGGTGGAAGCGCAGAAAACTTCCGAGGTGCAGACCAAGGGCTTCGCGCCGGATGCCAAGCTCAAGCAGTCGCCGCTGGACGTTGCCGGGGAGCGCATCATTCCCAGCGTCACCCGCGTCTTCACCAATCAGCAGATGCTCTATATTTTCTTCCAGGCCTACGTTCCGGAGAAAGACGACCCCAATCAATTGCGCGCCGGCCTTGAATTTTTCCGCAACGGCGCGCGCCTCAGCCAGACGCCCATGGTCGCGCCCGCGCAAGTGGACGATAAAACGCGCACCGCTTCCTTCCGTATCAGTTTGCCGCTGAATGAAATTATGACCGGCCGTTACACCGTGGAAGCCGTGGTGGTGCAGGCGGGCGGCGCTCAGGCCGCATTCGGCCGCAACTACTTCGCGCTGCGTCCCAATGCCGGCCCCGCGGCCCCGCCCGCGCCGGCTGCCTCCGGTCCAGGCGGAAACTAGGCCGCCCCGGGACGGGAGAAACCAGAACGACCGGAAGCTGGCCGTCAATCGATTACGCTGGTTGCCACGCCCTGCACGAGCCCATACGGAGGAGCCTTCGTTGCGCCGCTCAGCGTGCCCGGCTCGAACTCCACATTCGTCGTTCCTACGCCCGAGCCGTCGTTGAAGTTGAAGTAGTAAGTCGTGTTGCCGTCGGTGCTGGCGATGTTGACGTTCACAAAGTAGACGTTCCCTTGTGTGACGGTTCCCCCGCCCCCGCGAACGATCTCCACCGCCCCGCTGTCTCCGTAGGAAGGATCCGGACCGTTGACGTTGGGGTTGGTGATGGTGAGGTTCTGGAATGTCAAGTTAGCGCCATTCGCCGCATAGAATCGCGCGCAAGCGCCGTAGCTCCCGCTCTCATCGCTGAAGGAATCCTGAATCAGAATGGAGCCCGGCGCGTTGGTGTTATCGGATGAGCTCAGTGGGGAACCGCGGCCCGCATCTCCGTTAATGCCCACGTAGCCGTAGCCTTGATTGCCCGTCGAATGATGGCCCACCACCGTGATGCTGATCGGTTGGGAGGTGGAGTTCATCATCCAGGGGCTAATCATCAAGCCGTCGCCGGCATTGTCGTTCGTGTAGCAATCGGTGATATGGATGTCCAGCAGGAAGCCGCTGGGCGCGTTTGGCTCGATATCGATGCCGCTCTGCGGCGCGGTGCCGCTCGTATTGGTGAAGTAGTCGCGCAAATAGTAGACGTGATTCACGCCGCCGGTGATGCTGGAACCCTGGCGCCGGTTATTGTTGAAGATGCAGTCTTCCACCGTTACGTTGGTGCTGTTGCCCAGATACAGGCCGTCTCCGCCGGAATCGTTGCAGGAGATCCCGCTGATGGTTACATTCGTGGCGCCCACCACGTACAAGCAGTGCCGCTGCTCGCCGCTGGTATATTGGGCCTTGAGCATGTGAAAGATCGCAGTAGCGGCGCCCGTCCCGGTAATGGTTACATTCGAAGAGCCGATCGTCAGCATAACGGCGTCTGCCCCATAGCCCGGATTTGCCGTCACGGTCGCGCCGGGATCCACGAACATGTTCGAGTTGCTGGGAAACGTGATTGGATTGATGTTGTAGTTGCCGGCGGGTATTTCCAGTGCCTGGCCATTTGCCGCCGTCTGGTTCAGCGCCGTTTGAAAGACATTGGTGTCGTCTCCGCCAAAGCCGGCGTTTCCAAAATGCAGCAGGCTGACGGCATTGGGCGGCGCCGCGGCCGTGATGGTGACGGTCGTGGAGGCGGACATCGCGTTATTGGCATTGCTTACCGCGGTCACCGTGTCGGTGCCGGCAGCCGAGGGCGCCGTATAAAGGCCCGACGAACTGATCGTTCCCAGCATTGCGCTCCAGGTCACTGATTTATCCGCCGAAGTTCCCTGGACATTCGCCGTGAACTGAACTGTTTTCCACGCAGGCGTCGAAGCGAGCAAAGGCGTCAGGCTGACCGACATTACGGCCGACGTTCCTGCCGAGTTTAATGAAGAACCACTGGAACTCGTGGAAGCCTCAGAAACGGGTGAATTGATCGCTTTGGAACCTGCACTGGTTACTCCGCCGCATCCCCAGCCGCAAAGAGCAAGAGTCATGAGCACAAAGAAGAGTAGGAAAAATGGCGAATTATGTGGCCGAAAATGAGCGGGATAGGAAGCTTGGAGCCATGTCTCAAAACCACTTCGGGACCACTGTAGCATCTCCACCCCCTGTGGAATCCCCGGGCGGACCCAACCTTACTGGTTCCGGCTTGTGAATAAACACCGGCGAATAGGGTAATTAGGGTACAGCTAGGGTGACTACCCTACAGCATCCCCGGTAGGACAGGTGTCGTGCCCGCCACTGTTTACCGGTATGTAATTTTATGGGAGACCGAACGAACCGTTTGCTCACATCCTGCAGGGGAATTAGGCGGTGGAATCGCCTGTTCGGCAGCGCTTACGACACCGTTTGCGGGTCCGCTTGCAGGCTCATGGTTTCGCGGAGCTTGGCCAGCAGGTCGTCGCGCTTGAAGGGTTTCGGCAGAAGCTTGACGTGCGGCTCCAGCAGTGTGGCATCCCTGAATCCGGTGTAGCCGGACATATACACCACGCGCATCTCCGGCCGCATGGGGGCCAATTTTCCCGCCAGAGCGCGGCCATTCATCTCCGGCATGATGACGTCGGTCAGCAGTAGGTGGATCGGCTCCCGGTATCGCTGCGCGATGGCAATCGCCTCGTTCGGCGAGTTCGCTTCCAGAACTTTATATCCGCCGGCGGCCAGCAAATCGCGCGTCAGGCCGCGCAGCGCCTCTTCGTCCTCCACCAGCAGAATGGTTTCCGTTCCTCCCCGGGATGCGGTCGGCTGGGCAGCCGCTTGCTGTGCGCGAGCGGGTTCGTTCACCACCGGCAAATAGATCTGGAAGGTGGCGCCTTGGCCGGGCTGGCTATCCACCCAGATGTGCCCTCCGCTTTGCCGGACGATGCCGTAAACCATGGAGAGGCCCAGGCCGGTGCCGTGGCCGGCTTGCTTGGTGGTGAAGAAGGGCTCGAAAATGCGCGCCTGAGTCTCCGCATCGATACCCATGCCGGTGTCCGCGATGGCCAGCAAAACATAGGATCCGGGGCGCTGAGGCTGGCGATGCCGCACCTGTTCTTCGTCCAGCAACACGTTTTTCGTCTCGATGGATAATCTGCCGCCGCTGGGCATGGCGTCGCGGGCATTCACCACCAGGTTCATGATCACCTGTTCGATCTGTCCCCGATCCACTTTCACCGATCCCAAGCGGGAATCGAGCTGCGTTTTCAACTCGATATCTTCGCCAATCAGGCGGCGCAACATTTTTTCCAGCTCCAGAACCACGGCGTTGAGGTCCAGAACCTTGGGCTCCAGCAGTTGCTGGCGGCTAAAAGCCAGCAGTTGGCGGGTGAGAGCGGTGGCCCGGTCTCCCGCCTTCTTGATCTGTTCGCAATTCCTGTGCAGCGTTCCGTTGGGGGGCAGTTCGCGATCCACCAGGTCGCAATAGCCGGTGATCACGGTCAGCAGATTATTGAAGTCGTGCGCAATGCCCCCGGCCAGTTGCCCAATCGCTTCCATTTTTTGAGCTTGCCGCAGCTGCTTCTCCAGAATTTTTTGTTCGGTCACGTCCTTCATCAGCGCGATGACGCACTTCTGTCCTGCCACCTCGATGATTTCCGCCGAATCGAAGCCGATGCGCTTCTCCCCGCATTTGGTGCGAAAGGCAATCTCCAGATCGCGCACCGAGCGTCGCGTTTCGAGCGCCTCCACGAATCTCAGGCGGTCCTCCGGCGTTTGCCAGAGATTCAGTTCCGAGGAGGTGTGGCCCACCACCTCTTCTCGCCGATAACCGGTCACGCGAAGGAAGCTGTCGTTCACATCCAGGAAGCGCCCGTCGGAGACCGTCGTGATCGTGATCGGCTCGGGGCTGGCGTTGAACGCCTTCTGGAATCGTTCTTCCGCTCGCTTGCGGTCGCTGACGTCACGGGTGATGGATACCGCGCCGACGATCTGGTTGTTGGCATCCTTGACCGGCGACGTGGTAATGGAAACGTCGATCCGCTGGCCGTTCTTGCGGACGTGAATGCTCTCGCACAGCTGAACGTTCTCGCCGCGTTTCAGCTTTTCGAGGCTGGCCGGCAGTTCATCGGCCTGGTCCGCCGGGATGAGAAAATCTCTCGGCCGCCCCAGCACCTCGCTCGCGGTATAGCCGTAAACCGCTTCGGCGCCGGCATTCCAGCTGACGATTGTGCCGTCCAGCGCGTGGAGCACGATGGCATCGCTCGAAAATTCAATGATCGAGGCCAGTTGCGAGAGCCTCTCGGCAATGCGCTTGCGTTCCGCCACCGCGCTCTTCATCTCTTCATACGCGCCCACCAGGTCGCGCGCCCGTTGCGCCAGCCGCTTCTCGCGTTGCGTGCCCCCGGCGAATTCCGCCTGCGCCCGCAAAAACTGCACGAACGCGCGCCAGGAGTGGTTGTCCATCAAAAGGGGTAGCATCACTCTGGCCACGGCGCTCTGAGCGTCGAACGGTTTTGCCGGATCGACCACCGCTTGCAGCGAATGCGTGTATACCTGGGCGCAGGAGCACCGCGCGGCGGCCGCATCGAGCAGCTCTCTTTCCTGATCGCTGGCCGCCTGTTCGCGAATCTTCAGGATGAGGGTGGAGATTTTCTCGCTGTTCTCCACGCGCTCCAGCGCCAGTGGAGCCGTTTCATCCTGCGCGGGTATCAAAATGGCCGTGGTGAGCTGAATGTTACGGTCGGAATACTGAAGCACCTCCTCCGCCATTTTCAGTTTGGCGTTGAGGGCGTTGCAGCCGGGGCTGGGGTCTGGGGACACGATTTTTCGCTATGAAAGAGAGTTGCTCGCCTCACTCAAGCGCAGGCTTGGCCGGGTCCATCAGGGCGCATCCGGTCCGTCGCCTGGCTCTTTATTTCTTCTCCAGGAGCAGCTTTTCGATTTTTTGGCTCAGCCGGGCAAATTCCACGGGCTTGGTTTCGTACTCGTCGCAACCCGCTTCCAGGGCTTTGGCGCGATCGCCGATCAGGGCGTGAGCCGTTAAAGCAATGATCGGTATCCCGCGGGTGGCGTCTTCGGCTTTCAGCAGGCGGCTCACTTCCCAGCCATCCATCGCCGGCAAACTGATGTCCATCAGGATCAAATCGGGCTTTTCCAGCCCGGCGCGCGAGTGTCCCTCCTCGCCATCTCGAGCGGTCACAACGGAGTAGCCATGGCGCTCCAAGCGGCGGGAAAGCATATCTCGGTTGATCTCGTTATCTTCCACCACGAGAATCTTGGGCATCGCCACTTCCTCTCTGAAGATCTACTCCTCGCCCGATCGAACCTGTCGCGGACCTCGGCATCTAACGGCAGCGGGCAAACTTCGGACGGAAGCCGCTCCCCCGCTTGGGGCCATGCCGTCGAGAGGGTTAGGATAGGAGTTGATTCTGCATTTCAGGAATGGAACAAAGGTACTGTTCACTCAAACCTTTGATTGAAGAGTGCCCGGCGACCGCCTGACGAGCGATCGCAGCGTGATCGACGAACCTCGGATGGTTGGGCCCGAAGTGAAGGACGGTTAAAGGGCTAAATTAAAGGGCTAAATTAAAGGGCCTAATAAAAGGAATGCCAGCAGCGGCGCAAATGCCGTGATTTTATCCCCACCAGGAGCAACCACACATGCAGCTCGGAATGATCGGACTCGGGAGAATGGGCGCGAATATGACCCGCCGCCTCTTGCGAGCCAAACACCAATGCGTCGTCTCGGATCACCATCAGGAAAATATCAATCGATTGGCGAGCGAAGGAGCGCAGGGCGCATCCTCGTTGGACGACATGGTCAAAAAACTGGCGCCGCCTCGCGCCATCTGGATGATGGTTCCGGCGGCAGCCGTCGATTCCACCATCGTCGAGCTCGCCCCCAAATTGCAGCGCGGCGATATCCTGATCGATGGCGGCAATTCCTATTACATCGACGATATCCGCCGCTCCAAGCAACTCCAGCAGCAGGGAATCCAATATGTCGACGTCGGCACCAGCGGAGGCGTCTGGGGTCTCGATCGCGGCTATTGCCAGATGATCGGCGGCCCGCGCGACGTTGTCCAACACCTCGACCCCATCTTCAAGGCTCTGGCTCCCGGCCGCGGCGATATACCGCGAACTCCCGGCCGCGAGAAGGTCGACGGCACAGCCGAAGACGGTTACCTCCATTGCGGCCCCGCAGGCGCGGGGCATTTCGTGAAGATGGTGCACAACGGCATCGAGTATGGCCTGATGGCCGCCTACGCCGAGGGAATCAATATCCTGAAGCACGCCAACGTAGGCAAAACTAAAGCTAAGACCGACGCGGAGACCGCGCCCTTGCGCGATCCGGAGCATTATCAGTACGACTTCAATCTCCCTGACGTCGCCGAAGTCTGGCGGCGAGGCAGCGTGATTGCCTCCTGGCTCCTCGATCTGACGGCCAGCGCTCTGATGAGGCAGCCCGATCTCGCGGACTTTTCCGGTCGCGTCTCCGATTCCGGCGAAGGGCGCTGGACGATTCTGGCCGCCGTGGAAGAAGGCGCTCCCGCGCCCGTTTTGAGCTCCGCTCTTTACGAGCGATTCACTTCCCGCGGCGAAAGCGATTTCGCCAACAAGCTTCTCTCGGCCATGCGCTTTGAATTCGGCGGCCACCTCGAAAAGAAAGCAGCCGGCTAGCCAACGCGTTACCGCTCATCCGACTAGTTGAGAGCATCCAATAAGCGCCACAATAAGCGCCCTTGACGCGCAAAGGAGTTGCTCATGAGTGCCACCCTGTCGGCGATCCCTTCGGACGCGCGCACTTCGCAAAAGCCCGCGGCGCTCTCCGACGCCCTGGTCTTTTTCGGCGCCACCGGCGATCTCGCCTACAAACAAATTTTCCCGTCGCTCCAGCAAATGATCCGCCGCGGCAATCTGGACGTGCCCGTCATCGGCGTCGCCAAGGCCGGCTGGAATCTCGAGCAGTTTTGCAATCGCGCCAAAGACAGCCTCGCCAAGCACGGCGGCGTCGATCCCGTCGCGTTCGCCAAATTGATGCAGTTGCTGAATTATATCGACGGCGACTACCAGGATCCGGCCACCTTCAAGAAGCTTCGCGAACTCCTGGGCCAGGCCCAGCTTCCCACGCATTACCTGGCCATTCCTCCCAGCCTTTTTCCCACCGTCGTGGAAGGACTTCGCGCTTCGGGCTGCGCCAAAAATGCCCGCGTCATTCTCGAAAAGCCTTTCGGCCGCGATCTGGCCTCGGCTCAAGCGCTCGACGCCACTTTGCACGCCGCCTTTCCCGAGTCCTCCATCTTTCGCATCGACCATTACCTCGGCAAAGAAGAAGTCGAGAATCTGCTCTTCTTCCGTTTTGCCAACACCTTTCTCGAGCCCATCTGGAATCGCAACTACGTCCAAAGTATCCAGGTCACCATGGCCGAATCTTTCGGCGTCGCCGGCCGCGGCAAATTCTATGAGGAAGCCGGCGCTATTCGCGATGTGGTGCAGAACCATCTGCTGCAAGTCGTCGGATTTCTCACCATGGACCCGGCCACCAGCCTCTACGCCGAATCTCTGCGCGATGAGCAGGTCCGCGTCTTTCGCACCATCCCCCCACTCGAGCCAAAAGACGTGGTGCGCGGCCAGTTCGAAGGCTATCGCCAAGTCACCGATGTCGCTCCCGATTCCAAGGTAGAGACTTTCGCCGCCGTGCGCCTCGAAATCGATTCCTGGCGCTGGGACGGCGTCCCGATCTTGCTTCGCTCCGGCAAGTGCCTGCCGGTCACCGCCACGGAAGTGCTGGTCAAGTTAAAGCCGCCTCCGCTCCGCCGCACGGGAAATAGCAATAATTATTTCCGCCTGCGCCTTGGCCCCGATCTCTCCATAAATGTGGGCGCGCGAATCAAGCGTCCGGGCCCGGACATGGTCTCCATGCCCGTCGAGCTCTCCGCCGTGCAACTCGATCTCAGCGCCGAGCTCATGCCCTACGAGCGCCTGCTCACGGACGCAATGCGCGGCGATCCGCTTCTCTTCGTGCGCCAGGACGCCGTCGAAGCCGCCTGGGCCATCGTCGATCCCATCCTGGGAACGGATAAGACGCCGCTTTACTTTTATCCTCGCGGAAGCTGGGGTCCGTCCGAAGCCGACACTTTGGCCGCCGACGTTGGCGGCTGGCACGATCCCGAGCCTTCCCGCACCGGCGGCACATCTCACTTTATGTGGCGATATGACGAAAACGAAGACGTCCGCAAGGCCAGCGGTTAGCACCGCTGCGGAAGCGGCGGAAGCTAAAGAGACGGGATTTGTTTTCGCCGCCGCCGGCTTCGCCGCGCTGGGTGGACTTCTCTTCGGCTACGACACCGGTGTCATCTCCGGCGCCCTGCTTTTCATTCGCACGCAATTTGCGCTCTCCCCACGCGAGCAGGGACTCGTCGTCAGCGTGGTGTTAGTTGGCGCCGCCATAGCGGCCCTCAGTGGCGGCCGCCTGGCGGATACCTTCGGCCGCCGCACCATGCTCGTGGTTACGGCGATAATCTTTGTCGCTGGAGCTATGGTGTGTGCAGCGGCGCCCTCGTTGAACGTGCTGCTGATCGGCAGGCTGATCGTTGGCCTGGGCATCGGCCTCGCCTCCACAACCGTGCCCGTCTACATCTCCGAAGTTTCGCCGCCGCAGACGCGCGGCTGGCAAGTGTCGCTTTTCCAGTTGGCCATCACCATCGGCATCCTCGCCGCTTACCTGGTGGACTACGCCTTCTCCGGCAGCGGCGCCTGGCGCTGGATGCTGGGCCTCGCGTTCGTGCCCGGTGCAATTCTCGGCCTGGGAATGATCCGCATGCCCGAAAGCCCGCGCTGGCTCGCCGAACACGGCGAAACGCAACGCGCGCGCGAAGTCCTCCGGCGCATCCGCGGCGGGAACAATATCGACGCCGAATGGCGCGAGATTCAGGAGACGCTGGCGCAAGCCGACGAGCGCAACCGCTTCGCCGATCTCTTGGCGCCGCACGTGCGTCCCGCGCTCATCATCGGCGTCGGCCTGGCGATCTTTCAGCAGGTCACCGGGATCAATACGGTCATCTATTACGCGCCCGTAATCGTGCAGTCGGCGGGAATTTCTTCGGCCTCGGGAGCCATCCTCGCGACCGCCGGCATCGGTTTGGTGAACGTGATCATGACCATCGTGGCCATGTGGCTGATCGACCATGTGGGCCGCCGCCCTCTACTGCTTACAGGAATCGCCGGGATGATCCTCAGCCTGGCCGTGCTGGGTTTGGTCTTCCGCATGCCCACCGGCGGCGCGCTGGCCTGGCTGGCGGTGATCACGCTGATGGTTTACGTGGCCTCGTTCGCCATCAGCCTCGGCCCCATCTTCTGGCTGCTGATTGCGGAGATCTATCCGCTCAAGGTTCGCGGCATCGCCGAAGGCACGGCGGCGGGCGTGAACTGGGCCTTCAACTTTGTCGTTTCGCTTACTTTCCTAACCCTGATTCAGCTTCTGGGCGCCAGCTCCACGTTCTGGATGTACGCGGCCCTGGCCATAGCCTCCTGGTTCTTCTCCTACTATCTAGTTCCCGAAACCAAAGGCCGCACCCTCGAAGAGATCGAGCAATCCTTCCGCCACCCCCACGCCGCCTAACGCCCTACTAATCTACGTTGTCATTCTGAGCGTAGCGTAGGCAACTCGCGCCGAACGGTGCCGCACTGATCCGCGCTGTCATCCCGAGGCCCGAAGGCCGAGGGATCTGCTGTTCGTTTGGGTTTCTTCGTAGGTTTAAACGTAGCGCCGCGGCCTTCAGCGCGGCAGCCTTTGCGGGTTCGCTTTTGTGGGTGTCCATGCGCGGTCCCGCGCCCGGGTCTAGTCTTTTGTAGCCCAGGGCGCCCGCTACACTTGCGGGGCCCTGGGGCCTTTCGGCGTTTCCTACCTGGCTACTTCTCCACCACGCCGCAGGCGATCCGGTCCCCGGAATTTCCCGCAGGATCGGTCTTGTAATCGTCGGGCCCGGCGTGAATCACGAGCGCCGTTCCGCCCGCATGAAAGAGCGAATTCATTCCGTCGCCCAGCGTAACCATGGCCGCGGTCATGGTCGCTTTGCCCTTGCCGTTTGCACCCACGTTGAAGTTCGGCAGGTCGCCGGCATGCGGACCGTCGGGATTATCCTTGCCATGTTTCTTCATCATGGGATTGAAGTGCCCGCCCGCTGAAGCAAAATTCGGCCCCTGGCACATGCCCACGGTGTGAATATGGATCCCATGCACGCCCGCCAGCAGTCCCGTCACGCTCACGTTGATGCGCACGCCCTTGGCCGTTTGCGTCAGCGTCGCCGTGCCCACTTTATTCCCCTTGGCGTCGATGAAATTCGCATGCGCCTTGGTCGTCGCAGTCTGCGCGTATGCCGATACCCCCATCAGTATTGCGCCCGCTAGTAGTAGTAAACTTCGAAATCGCATCGCCATCCCCCTTGTCGTTCGCCACAGTTATACCCGCGCCCACCCGCGAAATGCAATCGCGTCGAATCACCGACCCGCATCCTGCGTTGTCATCCCGAACCGGGGTCCCCAAAACACGCCGGTTCTGCGCGTTTTGGGGTGGGAACCCCGGCCGCATTTTGGACGGCGGTGAGGGATCTGCTTTTCGTTGCGGCTGTGGTTTGTTTTTTCCGGCCGGCCCTCCTTGGTCTGAACGCCTTGCATCCCGCAAAACCCAGCGCGCCGATTATTCCTTCACAGGCTCAAGTGCTACCGCGGGCACTGCATCGGCATCCATGGTAAGCATCAAGAACTGGCAGTGACCGCAGTGGAATCCCGTGACGCTCACAGAGTTGTTAAGCACGTCCTCTTCCTGAAATTGAAACGACAACCCATTCACCCTGCTCATACGGTCTGACTTGCCGCAACGCATGCATTTCATCGCCGAGCCTCCGTGCGCCGCATTCTACTCCAAGAAGAAAAAGGCCCGCACTTCGCGTCGCCGGCCTCAGCACAGCGCGATCGGCAGCGCCAAGTGGCACAGCCACTTCTGGCTGTGCAGACACAAAGCGGGCACTGAGCTTTCGCCGGTTAGAAAAGTCAAACTGGAGCGAGGCGGGCGTTCTGCGTTCCGGACGTATCTGCGAGGGACCTGGCTTTACTCGTGCGGTGAAACGAGCATCCGGCCAGGATGCTCGTCCCGAGCGAGAAACGCGAGCGAGGGATCTCTCTGTTAGGTACGTGCCAGCTTTACTCGTGCGGTAAAATAGAACATGCTCGAAACTAGCGCAGAGCAGTGTTGTCTTCGTGCGGCGGTCACGCTCGTTGCGTCGAATAGCGCCTTTGCCGTAATTGCCGCTAAGCGCCATAGAATGACATCCTTGCATGAAAGCACCGAACAACTCCTTTGGAATGATATCCTTGTAAAAAAAGGTGGGGGGAGGGGTGGGGTGGCGCACTTATCGTGCCAAACCGTCCCAATCTGTAGCGGCGCGAACTCCAGAGAGGCAGACGTTCCTGTCCGAACCGTTTCCTTTCCGACGTCCTTTGGTAACGAAACGAGTCGAGAATTGGGTCCCTAAGTGTATGCTTGCAACTTCGTGCTTGAGTTGTGCTTGACTCGGCCGCCGCGGCGCACCTCGCATTCAGCCGCGCGTCAATCAGTAGCCGCGAACGTCTCTTGCGCGAAAGTCATGGCGATCAGGTGCTTTCGCGCGTTGACAAAGTCATCAGGAGCTTCGCGGCGTTAGTTCAGTAGCCGCGAACGTCATGGTGATCAGGAGCTTCGCGGCGTTAGTTTGATGTCGGCGAAGTAGATCCGGCCCGGGCGCTATCCTGCTCGGTTGTAAATTCACTTGAACAATAGCGGAGAGACTGCATGATCGTAGGAGTCCCGCGCGAGACTTTTCCTGGGGAACGGCGCGTCGCCATGGTGCCGCTTGTGATTCCCACGCTGACGAAGAGCGGACTCGAAGTGCACGTCGAGGCCGGCGCCGGCGTCGATGCCGGTTATCCCGACGCCGAGTACGCCGCCAAAGGAGCGAAGATTGTCGCCGACCGCCGCGAACTCTTCGCCCAAGCCGACATCCTCGTGCAGGTGCTCTGTTATGGCTCGAACGACAAGACCGGCCAGGCCGATGTCCCTCTCTTCCATGAGGGCCAGGTGCTCATCGGATTCCTGCGTCCCCTTGGCGCGCTCGGCCCTTTGCAGGAGATTGCCGCCAAAGGCGTGATTTCGTTTTCCATCGAATTGATGCCGCGCTCCACGCGCGCCCAGAGCATGGACGCGCTCTCCTCCATGGGCACCATCTGCGGATACAAAGCCGTCCTCATCGCTGCCGATACGTTGCCGAAAATATTCCCTATGCTCACCACTGCGGCCGGCACGATTACTCCCGGCCGCGTATTGGTGATTGGCGCGGGCGTAGCCGGCCTTCAGGCCATCGCCACGGCGCGCCGCCTCGGCGCGGTCACTTCCGCGTATGACTTGCGCCCTGCGGCAAAAGAACAGGTGCAAAGCCTGGGCGGCCGTTTCGTTGAGTTGCCCATCGAGGCCAAGGACGCCGAGGACACCCGCGGATACGCCAAGGCCCAGGATGAATCCTTTTACCAGCGCCAGCGTGAACTGCTGGGCAAGGTGGTAGCCGAAAGCGATGTGGTCATCACCGCCGCGGTCGTTCCCGGCAAAAAATCTCCTCTGCTCGTGACTGCCGACATGGTCAAAGGCATGGCGCCCGGTTCGGTAATCCTCGATTTAGCAGCCGAGCGCGGCGGAAATTGCGAGCTCACCCGCCCCGGCGAGAAAATTGTGGTGAATGGCGTCACCATCATCGGCTGGTTCAATCTGGCCAGCACCGTGCCCTATCACGCCAGCCAGATGTATGCCCGCAACGTCACCGCTTTCCTTCTGCACTTATTCAAAAGCGGGAAGCTTAGTCTCGACCTGAACGACGAAATCGTCGCCAGCACGCTGGTCACTCGTAACGGCGATATCGTGAATCCGCGCGTGCGCGAGTTCTATTCGCTGCCGGTTCTGGCGGCGCACTCCTAGGAGGAGGAATGCCTTCGGACTTCATCTCCAATCTTCTTGTATTCATTCTCGCCGGCTTCGTCGGATTTGAAGTGATCAAGCGCGTCTCGCCGCTGCTGCATACGCCGCTGATGTCGCTCACCAACGCGCTGGACGCCATCGTGGTGGTCGCGGCCATCATCATCGCCGGGCGGCACGAAACCACGCTCTCCACCGTGCTGGGAGTGATCGCCGTGGCCGCCTCGTTCAGCAACATGGTGGGCGGATTCCTGATTACAGACCGCATGCTGCGCATGTTCAAATCGGGCAAAACGAAAAAATCATGACCGCCGCTGACGTTCAGCAACTCATCGATCTCACCTATCTCGTCGCGGCCGTTCTCTTCGTCCTGTCGCTGAAGTGGCTCAGTTCGCCGGTCTCCGCGCCGCACGGCGTCCTGGCCGGAGAGATTGGAGCCGCCCTGGCCGTCGGCGCCACGCTCTTCAATCCTGAACTGGTCCAGTTCAAGTGGATTATAGTGGCGCTGATTGTCGGCGCGGGCATCGGCATTCCCCTCGGCATGGTGCATATGACGGCTGTGCCGCAGCGGACGGCGCTGAGCCACGCCTTTGGCGCGTTGTCGGCCAGCATGATCGGAATCGCCGAATACTACGTGCGCGCCCCGCAGGTCACCAAGTTCGGCATGGTGGAGATCGCCCTCGAGGTGATCATCGGCTCGCTCACCTTTACAGGCAGCGTGATCGCTGCCGGCAAGCTCCAGGAGATTCTGCCGCAGCGGCCCATCACTTACCGCGGCCAGAATATCGTCAGTCTTTCGGTGCTGGGCGCGGCCCTTGTGCTGGCCCTGGTTCTGGTGGTCCACCCCGAATACATGGTGCTTTTTCCGGTGATGGTTGGCGTCGCGCTTCTCTTCGGCGTACTGCTGGTCACCCCGATCGGCGGCGCGGATATGCCCACGGTCATTTCGCTGCTGAACTCCTATGCCGGCCTCTCCGCGGCGCTTCTCGGATTCGTCCTCAATAGCAAGGTGCTGGTGGTGGCGGGCGCTCTCGACGGTTCCTCGGGCTTCATCCTCTCCGTGATCATGTCCAAAGCCATGAACCGCTCCTTCACCAACGTAATGTTTGGCGCCTTCGGCCAATTGCAAGTCTCGGCCAAGGCTGCCGTGGAAGAGAAAGTCGTCCGCAGCGCCAGCGCGGAAGAGGCCGCCTCGATTTTGTCCGGCGCCACCAAGGTGGTCATCGTTCCGGGATACGGCATGGCCGTGGCCCAGGCGCAACACAAGGTCCGCGAGCTTTACGACGCGCTCACCAAGCGCGGCGTAGATGTCAAATTCGGCATCCACCCCGTCGCCGGCAGAATGCCCGGCCACATGAACGTATTGCTGGCCGAAGCCGACATTCCCTACGACCGCCTGTTCGACATGGACGACATCAATTCGGAGTTGCCCCTCACCGATGTGGCCCTGGTAATCGGCGCGAACGACGTCACCAATCCGGCCGCGCGCAACGAACCCGGCAGTCCCATTTACGGAATGCCCATAATTGACGTCGACAAAGCGCGCACCGTTATGGTCATCAAGCGGGGCATGAGCCCGGGATTTGCGGGCATCGATAACCCTCTCTATTACCTCGATAAGACGCTCATGCTCTTCGGCGATGCCAAAGCCTTTGTGGGAGATATCGTTCGCGAACTGAGCGGCACGCACCACTAGGCCTTCCGGTCTGTATCCGTTTTGGAACAGGCCGGCCTAGATTGAGACGAATCGCATTCTGAAACTCCCAAACATTTTCCTAAACCCCTGATTTCTCACGCCACTCTGCGTTCGCGCATGGTAGGCCATGTGCTCTCACCTCGACGGCATAAAAAAGAGATGGCGAGAATCTGCCTGAAATAAAGCCAGAATCTGGCGAGGATAATCGGTGCTCGTATACGACAAAATCCGTCCCGAGGAGTTAGACCGGCGCGAACTGCAGCTTACGCTGCTGGCTTGCAGCACCATTCTGATCTTGGGCGCGGGCCTGGCGCTGCTGATGTACCCGGTAGTGTTCTCCCGGCCGAGCGCGCCCACCAGCCTGATGCTCAGGAACGCGTTCTACGGATTCTGCGCGCTATCGGCCCTGCTGGCCATGTACCTCGTGGATCGCCAGATGACCATACTGCGCCTGCGGCGCCAAATCGCCGAGCAGCGCAGGCGAGCCGCGGAATCTAGAATCGAAGCCAGCGCCGAACTCTTGAACGCCATTCCCAATCTGACCTCGTTCAAGGATCGCCTGGCCATGGAATACCGCCGGGCGGCGGCCGCGACGCAGGTTTTGTCCGTGCTGGTGATCACGGTGAAATTGCCGGAAGATGTGGCCTCCACGCCGACGGCCATATCCCGCCTCAGCGATGCCGCCAAGGCGATCTCCCGCAGATTGCGAGAGCAAGACTCGGTTTATGTTCTGCGTCCCTCCTGCTTCGGCACGATCCTGCCCAACGTTACCCGCGCCATCGCCGAGCGCATCTCCGAACGTGTCGCGGAGGGACTATCCGATGCGGCGGGAGCGACCAATCGATTCTCCTACAAGATCAACGTGGTGAACTGCCCCGCAACGAGCTCAAGCGCGCATGAGCTTCAGGAAGCGGTTCTGAACGTCCTCCCGCATGAAGATTCGCTGCGGTCGGTCGCGGAAGAGGCCTTTTAGGCCTCGGTTTCTCTACTCACTTGCTGAGGAAAAAATTTTGCCTATTCTGTAGCGAGCTTCTCAATACGGCGAGTTGCCGGCACTCCATTCTGTTGTAAGCCACACACAATAAAACGCTTAGTGAAAATCAAGGTTTGGAAATCAGCGTGCGTATTCGCCCGTTTGTGAAACTGTGCCCGAGTGAGAGTCGATTCCAATTTACGGATACCTTTTGTTACTTATGATCGAGCTGGAGATCAACCAGCCGATTGGGTGGCCGGCCTAGCGGCCTTCGATGATTGAAAACAAAGCCTTTGGCCATTTCGTGGACGGCAATGTCCGCGGGGATTCTCCTGCTTGCCGCCGGCCGTGCGCGCTTGGCCTCTTCCTTCTCCTGGTTCTCTCGGTCTGTGGCCTGGATGTGGCTCCTGCGCACGGACAATCCAGCGGCCAGCCACCTACCATCGTTTCCCAGACGCCTTCGCCCGGCGCGACTGGGCAGGCATTAAATTCCCGTGTCGCCGCCACATTCAGCGAGGCCATTCAGCCGTCTTCAATCACGTTCGTGTTGGTCGATTCCTCGAACTCTGCCGTGCCCGCCACGGTAAGTTACGATCCCGCGTCCTACACCGCGACGCTCACGCCCAAGGCATACCTATCAACGTCGCAAACCTATACGGCGACCCTAAGTGGCGCAACCGATCCGGCCGGCAACGCCATGACTGGCTCTCTGATCTGGTCGTTTTCCACCGGCTCGATGACCGTGGGCACGCCCACGGTGGACGCCAACGGCGTCGAAAGCTATCCCGTAACTTCGGTCTTCCAGGGCCCGCAATCGATGACCGTTCGGGTTCTCGAGCCCACCAGCCCGGCCCCCGGACAGCCGCACCGACTGCTTTACGTGCTCCCGGTCGAGATCGGCGTCACGAGTTTGTCGTCCACTTATAGCGACGGATTGGAGGAGTTGCGCCTGCTGGGTATTCCCAACCAGTTCAACATGACACTGATTGCGCCCTCGTTCAATTACATGCCCTGGTATGGCGACAACGTCACCAATTCGCAGGACCGGATGGAGAGCTTCATCCTCAACGATCTGATCCCGTTCGGCGACACTTTTGCGAAAGGCACCGAAATCCCGCCGCGCTTGGCCATCGGCTTCAGCAAGTCCGGCAACGGCGTCCTGTTCCTGATTCTCCGGCACCCTGACGTTTTTAGCGCCGTCGCCGCTTGGGATTCTCCCGCTCAGTTGAACAACTTGAACACTTACGCTCCCGACCTCCAAACGAACTTCGGCACCCAAGCGAACTTCAATCTCTACAACATTCCTTCTCTGGTTGCGTCCGGAGGAGCGCCTTTTACCCAGCAGAATCGTTTGTGGGTCAGCGGAGACCAAGGCTTGTATACCTCGCAGATGGCGCAGTTAGATAGCCAGCTGACCGCAGCTTCCATCCCGCACACTTTTTTGGCCGGCGGCACCCGGGCGCATAGTTGGCACAGCGGATGGTTGCAGGGAGCGGTCACTGCGCTCGATGCCGTATCCATCGTCCGCAGCAATGGCCAGCCATCGGGCGTGCTTGCTCCGGGAATTACGCAAACCACCATCAGCCTCAGTACGGATCAGAAGGCCACCTGCCGTTTTGCGACCACCGCCGGCATTCCCTACGCTTCCATGCCCAACCTTTTCTCGACCACTGGTGGTACCTCCCATTCAACGGTTGTTACCGGACTGACCAACGGCGCCATATTCAGCTTCTTCGTCCGCTGCGAGGACTCTCTTGGCAATTCGAACCCCGAAGATTTCTCCATTGTTTTCTCCGTGGCCAAACCCGGCGATACGACCCCACCGGTGCGCTCCAACGGACAGCCCAGTGGTGTGCTGGCAGCGGGAACGACGCAGACGAATCTGAGTCTGGCTACGGATGAGAATGCCACCTGCCGGTATGCCACGGTGGCAGGCACTGCGTATGCGTCGATGGTGAATACTTTCACGGCGACGGGGGGAACTTCCCACTCGACCGCGCTCAGCGGGCTCGCGAACGCAGGGACCTACAGCTACTACGTGCGGTGCCAGGACGCCTCCGGCAACGCCAACGCGGACGACTTTGCGATCACCTTCTCTACGGTGGTCTCCGACCCGGCGTCCAGCAGCTTTGCTGGCGTAGAAAATCCTCTCTCCGAGGGAGGCATGTGGAACAAGCCTGGGGCTTGGGCCAGCATGGCCAAGAACAACGGGGCCTATGGAACCGGGGCGAACATGGCTGGTCTGGCCTCGCCGATGGTGAGTTCCGATCAGTTTTCGGAAATCACCTTCGATCAAAATCTGGGCTCGACGAGTTGGGTAGGAGTGACCACGCGGGTTCAAGGAGCCGGCAACGGCAGTTGCTATCTGGCCATCGCCTATAACGGAGGGGTATGGCTGTATCGCACGGATGACACCGGAACACTGAGTTGGACGCAGTTGGCCGGGGCGAATGTGGACATCACGGCGGCGCCGAGGGACCTGCGGCTGGAATCGCAGATAGCGAACCACCGGGTGTATTTCAACGGAGTGGAGCTGATCAACTACACGGAGAGCGTCGCGGTCTACACCACGGGGCAGCCCGGGGTAGCGGCACACCAAAACGCATCGACGGCTAAGATTCTGACGTTCACGGGCGGCTCGTTGAGCGGCTCCGGCTCCGGCTCTGGTTCCCCGCGCACCATGCCCCCGGTACGGTCTAACGGACAGCCGAGTGGCGTGCTGGCAGGGGGAACGACGCAGACGAATCTGACTTTGGCTACGGATGAGAATGCCACCTGCCGGTATGCCACGGTGGCAGGCACGGCGTACGCGTCGATGACGAATACCTTCACGGCGACGGGGGGAACGGCTCACTCGACTGCGGTCGGCGGCCTGGTGAGCGGAGGAACCTACAGCTACTACGTGCGGTGCCAGGACAGCCTGGGCAACACCAATCCCGACGATTTTGCGATCACCTTCATGGTCGGGCTAATCGGGTCCGACCCGGCATCGAGCAGCTTTGTGGGCGTGGAGAGTCCTCTCTCCGAGGGAGGCATGTGGAACAAGCCCGGGGCTTGGGCCAGCATGGCCAAGAACAACGGGGCCTACGGAACGGCGGCAAACATGGCTGGCCTGGCCACGCCGATGGTAAGCGCCGATCAGTTTTCGGAAATCACCTTCGATCAAAATCTGGGCTCGGCGAGTTGGGTGGGAGTGACCACGCGAGTCCAAGGAGCCAACAACGGCAGTTGCTATCTGGCCATCGCCTATAACGGCGGGGTATGGCTATTTCGCACGGATGACACCGGGACGTTGAGTTGGACGCAATTGGCCGGGGCGAATGTGGACATCACGGCGGCGCCGAGAGATCTGCGGTTGGAATCGCAGGGGGCCAGCCACCGGGTGTATTTCAACGGAGTGCAACTGATCGACTACACGGAGAGCGCGCCGGTCTACACCACGGGACAGCCTGGGGTAGCGGTATACCAAAATTCGACGGCCAAGATCCTGACGTTCACGGGCGGCTCGTTGAGCGGCTCCGGCTCCGGCCCGCGCGTCACGCCACCGGTACGGTCTAACGGGCAGCCCAGTGGTGTGCTCGCAGCGGGAACGACGCAGACGAATCTGACTCTGGCTACCGACGAGAATGCGACCTGCCGGTATACGACGGTGGCCGGCACGGCGTACGCGTCGATGACGAACACCTTCAGCACGACGGGTGGAACGGCCCACTCGACCGCGGTCAGCGGCCTCGCGAGCGGAGGGACCTACAGCTACTACGTGCGGTGCCAGGACAGCCTGGGCAACACCAATCCCAACGATTTTGCGATCACCTTCACAATCGGGGCGGCGAGTTCGGATCCGGCATCGAGCAGCTTTGTGGGCATGGAGAGTCCTCTCTCCGAGGGAGGCATGTGGAACAAGCCTGGGGCTTGGGCCAGCATGGCCAAGAACAACGGGGCCTACGGAACGGCGGCGAACATGGCTGGCCTGGCCACGCCGATGGTGAGCGCCGATCAGTTTTCGGAAATCACCTTCGATCAAAACCTGGGCTCGACGAGCTGGGTGGGAGTGACCACGCGGGTTCAAGGAGCCAACAATGGGAGTTGCTATCTGGCCATCGCCTATAACGGAGGGGTATTGCTGTTTCGCACCGATGACACCGGGACGTTGAGTTGGACGCAGTTGGCCGGCGCAAGCGTGGATATCACGGCGGCGCCCAGAGATCTGCGGCTGGAATCGCAGGGGGCCAGCCACCGGGTGTATTTCAACGGAGTGGAACTGATCAACTACACGGAGAGCGCGCCGGTCTACGCCACGGGGCAGCCTGGGATAGCGGTATACCAAAACGCATCGACGGCGAAGATACTCACGTTCACGGGCGGCTCGTTGAGCGGCTCGCCGTAGACTCTCCGGCAGATTTGCTTAGCGGTAGACGGGAAAAGGCGAGCCGGGGTCGAGATCGAGTCCCAGCTGCAATTTGGCGGCGTCCGACATGCGGGTGGGAGTCCAGGGCGGATCGAAGACGATTTCGGCGTGAACTTGCCTGACCTCGGGAAGCTGCGATAGCTTGCGCTCGATATCCGCGCGAAGCACGTCTCCCATGCCGCAGCCCGGCGCGGTCATGGACATTTTGATCTCGATCTTGTGGCCGCCGGTTTCGGCGGGCGTGATCTCGCAGGAGTAGACGAGGCCGAGATCGACGATGTTGACCGGGATTTCGGGATCGAAAACCGTCTTCAAGCGATCCCAAACCAGCTTTTCGCTGAAGGGAACCGGCCCGGCTTCGGCGGCCTGCGCTTGCTTGGCGTCTGGAGCGAGACCCAGCGCGTCCGCATTATTGGCCTCGATGCGCATCATCGCGCCCTGTTCGGTGGTCACGGTATAGCTGCCGCCGAGCGACTGGGTGATTCGCACGCGACTTCCGGCGGGCAGCACCTGCACGCCGCCATAAGGCACCTGAGTGGCCTCACAATCGCGTTTCAGCTCGATCATACCGCTGGGCATATTCCCTTACTCCGCTTCCATTATTCCGTGGAGACGGCGTGCTGCTCGCCTTCGAGCGCCGCGCGCAGCGCGTGCCAGGCCAGCGTGGCGCACTTCACGCGCACGGGATATTCGGAGACTCCCGCAAACGCCGCCAGCTTGCCGAGCTCTTCCGATGACGCGCCGTCCTTCCCGGTTACGACGTGATGGAATTTCTGAAACAGCTCCTCGGCTTGCTCCATGCTCTTGCCCTTGAGGGCTTGGGTCATCATGGATGCCGAGGCTTTGGAGATGGCGCAGCCGGAGCCCTGGAAGGAGATGTCGCGGATCTGGCCGTCGCCAATCTGGAGGTAAACCGTAAAGTGGTCGCCGCAGAGGGGATTAAAACCTTCGGCACTGCGATTGGCCGCTTCGATGGTGCGGTAGTTCCTCGGGTTCTTGCTGTGTTCGAGGATAATGTCTTGATAAAGATCGCGCAAATCCGCCATCAGGCGAAAACCTCCCTAACTTTCCGCAGCCCGTCGGCCAGCGCGTCCACCTCCTCCACGGTGTTATAGAGCCCGAGAGAAGCGCGCGCCGTGGCCGGGATGCCGAAGCGCAGCATGAGCGGCTGCGCACAGTGATGTCCGGTGCGAATGGCGATCCCTTCGCGATCGAGAATGGTGCCGATGTCGTGGGGATGGATGCCTTCGAGGACGAACGACAGGATGCCTTCCTTTTCCCTGGCCGTGCCAATCAGGCGCAGGCCAGGAATCTCCAGCAGGCGCTTGGTGCCGTAAGCGAGAACTTCCTGCTCGTGGCGGGCGATGCGGTCGATGCCGATGGCGTTCACGTATTGGAGCGCCGCGGCCAGTCCGATGGTGCCGGAGACGTGCGGCGTGCCGGCTTCGAATTTTTGCGGCGCGCGGTTGTACAGCGTCTTCTCGAAGGTGACCGAACTTATCATGTCTCCGCCGCCCTGATAGGGAGGCATGGAGTCGAGCAGTTCGGCTTTGCCGTACAACACGCCGATTCCGGTGGGCCCGTACACCTTGTGCCCGGAGAAGACGTAAAAGTCGCAATCCAGGGCGCAGACGTCCACGGACATGTGCGGGACGGCCTGGGCGCCATCGAGCAGCACGCGGGCGTTCACCTGCTGCGCCGCTTCCACGATCCTGCGCACCGGATTCACCGTGCCGAGGGCGTTGGAGACGTGGGCGATGGCGACGAGCTTCGTTTTGGCCCCGAGGAGCTTCTCAAACTCGTCCATCATCAGCTCGCCGGCGTCGTTCACGGGGACGACGCGCAAGCGCGCTCCGTTTTGTTCGCAGAGAATTTGCCATGGCACGATATTGGAGTGGTGCTCCATGGCGGAAACCACGATCTCGTCTCCGCGACCGACATTGGCTCGTCCCCAGGTCTGGGCCACGAGATTAATGCCTTCGGTGGCCCCGCGAACGAAGACGATTTCGCGGGCATCGGCGGAGTTGAGGAATCGTCCCACCATCTTGCGAGCCTGCTCGTAGCTTTCCGTGGCCAGTTCGGAGAGAGTGTGCACGCCGCGATGAATATTGGCGTTCTCGGAGTTGTAGTAATTTACGATGGCGTCGATCACGGACCGGGGCTTCTGGGTAGTGGCGGCGTTATCCAGATAGACGAGAGGCTTGCCGTGAACCTTTGCCGCCAGAATCGGGAAATCCTTGCGCAGGCTGTAGACGTCGTAGCCGGTTTTCCCGGATGAGGGCAGCGATTGAGCGATATTGGTCGCGGTTGTCATCCAACCTCCTCCCACCGTCTGGCGGTTTCCGCGCCTGATCCAGCGCCGGCGCCCGCCGATTTGGAAGCTTCGGGCAGCCAACCCTGCACGACCAGATCGAGATAGTCGCGCACCGGTTTGCACTTCATGCGATCCAAGCACTCGTTGGCGAAAGCCATCAGCAGCAGGTTGCGCGCGGTGGTCTCATCGATGCCTCGCGAGCGCATGTAGAAGAGCGCGTTCTCCTCGACCTGGCCGATGGTGGCGCCGTGGGTGCACTTCACGTCGTCGGCGTAGATCTCGAGCTGCGGCTTGGTATCGATCTGGGCATCGTCGGAAAGCAGCAAGTTGCGGTTGGTTTGCTTGGCGTCCGTCTTTTGCGCATCCTTGTGGACGATGATGCGTCCGTGAAAGACGCCGTGGGCGTGGCCGTCGAGGATGCCGTTGTAGAACTGCCGGCTGCTGCAATGCGGGCTGGCGTGCTCGACGAGCATGTAGTTATCCATATGCTGCCTGCCGCCGGCGATGAACAGGCCGTTGATCAGGCACTCGCCACCTTCGCCGGCCAGCACCGGATGCACGTTATTGCGGACCAATCCGCCGCCAAGCAGCACCGAATGCGAACTCACATTGGCGCTGCGCTCCTGCTGGGTGCGCAGCGTGGAGACGTTGAAGGCCTGGCGGTCTTCGCGTTCGATCAGATGATGGGCCACGACAGCGCTTTGCCCGGCGACCAATTCGGTGACCACGTTGGAAAAGAAAACGCCGCTGCCGATGGAGACGTAGTCCTCGACGACGTTTACTTCCGTTTCGTCTTCGGCCACGATCAGATTGCGCGGGTGGGTCATCTGCGGCTCTTCGCTGGGTATGGAAACGAAGAGCAGGCAGACCGGAGCTTCCAGCGCGGTGCGGCGGGGAACGTAAACATAGGCGCCGTCTTCGATGAAAGCCTGATTCAAGGCGCAAAAGGCGTCGCGCTCAATATTGACGTAGCGGCCGAGGTGCGCTTTTAATGCGTCACCACCGTCCGCGAGGGCCTGAGCCAGGCTCGCGACCCGCACGCCTTCCGGCAAGCGTCCCAATTCCGATAGCGCCGGGGCGAAGCGTCCATTCACGAAGACAAGCTGGCAGGCCGCGCCGGGAATGCGATAGGGCTTGAGCGCGTCGGAATAAGCGCCGGCGGATTGCTGCGGTTCGCGAGCCAGCTTGAAGGAGGCTTGCGCGATGGCGTTGACGTTGGTGAAGCGCCAGTCCTCGTCCTTGGTGGTGGGGAAGCCGACCTCGCAGAAGCGAGCAAAGGCGCGCTCGCGCATGCCGCGCAGCCATTCCGGCTGCCGCTGTGCGCGCGTGCCGAAGGCGCTGAAGGCGTCCAGATAATGCTGAAGGTAATTCCGAAGTCGTTCTGTGGTAGCGATAGCCATCTGGTTTCCTGTATGCGCTAGCGCGCCGCGGCGGAGGCGGGCTCGGTCCAGCTGTAGCCCTTCTCTTCCAGTTCGAGCGCCAGTTCGGGTCCGCCGGACTTGACGATTCTGCCCTCTACGAGAACGTGAACGAAATCGGGGACGATGTAGTCCAAGAGGCGCTGATAATGGGTGACCAGGAGAATGGCGCGATCCTTGCCGCGCATGGTGTTCACGCCTTTGGCCACAATCTTGAGCGCGTCGATATCCAGGCCGGAGTCGGTTTCATCCAGGATGGCCATCTTGGGCTCCAGCACGGCCATCTGCACGATCTCGTTGCGCTTCTTCTCACCGCCGGAAAAGCCCTCGTTGACGGGGCGATTCAAAAAGCGTTCATCCATCTCCAGCAGGCGCATTTTTTCTTTCAACAGCGGGAGAAAATCCATGGCGTCGAGCTCTTCTTCTCCGCGATATTTGCGCACCGCGTTCAGAGCGGCCCGCAGGAAATAGGCGTTGCTGATGCCGGGAATTTCCACGGGATACTGGAAGGCCATGAACAAGCCTTCGCAGGCGGCCTCCTCCGGCTTCATGGCCAGCAAGTCCTTACCGTTGAGCGACACCTGGCCCTTGGTAACTTCGTAGGCTTCGCGCCGCGCCAGCACTTGCGCCAGCGTGCTCTTGCCCGACCCGTTCGGCCCCATGATGGAGTGCACCTCGCCGGCGTTAACCGTAAGGTTCACGCCCTTGAGGATCTCGTGATTATGAATGTTCGCGTGCAGGTCCTTGACTTCCAGTAGGCTCATATTTATCCGACACTTCCTTCCAGGCTGATGCTCAAGAGTTTTTGCGCTTCCACGGCGAACTCCATGGGCAATTCGCGGAACACCTGCCGGCAGAAACCGTTAATGATCATGGAAACGGCTTCTTCGCTGGAGAGCCCGCGCTGCCGCAAATAGAAGATCTGATCCTCGCCGATCTTGGAAGTCGAGGCTTCATGCTCCATGCGCGCGCTGGAGTTCTGTACTTCGATGTACGGGAAGGTGTGCGCGCCACATTTATCGCCGACCAGCAAGGAGTCGCACTGCGTATAGTTGCGCGCTCCGGTGGCGCCCTTTTGGATCTTCACCTGCCCGCGATAGGTATTCTGGCCATGGCCGGCGGAGATGCCCTTGGAGACCACGGTGCTGGTGGTGTTCTTGCCGATGTGGATCATCTTGGTGCCGGTATCGGCCTGCTGATAGTTATTGGTGAGGGCCACGGAATAAAACTCGCCCACGGAGTTATCGCCCACCAGGATGCAGCTGGGATATTTCCAGGTAATGGCGGAGCCGGTTTCCACCTGGGTCCAGGATATTTTCGAATTTCGCCCCGCGCACTTGCCGCGCTTGGTGACGAAATTGTAGATTCCGCCGCGCCCTTCCTTATCGCCGGGATACCAGTTCTGCACGGTGGAATATTTGATCGTGGCGTTTTCCATGGCCACCAGTTCGACGACCGCGGCGTGGAGCTGATTTTCATCGCGGATCGGAGCGGTGCATCCCTCGAGATAGCTGACGTAAGCGCCTTCATCGGCGACGATTAGGGTGCGTTCGAACTGCCCGGTTTCCGCGGCGTTGATGCGGAAATAGGTGGAAAGCTCCATGGGGCAGCGCACGCCCTTGGGCACGTAGACGAACGAGCCGTCGCTGAAGACGGCCGCATTGAGCGAAGCGAAGAAGTTGTCCGTGTAGGGAACCACCGAGCCGAGATACTTCTTCACCAATTCGGGATGGTTGCGCACGGCTTCGGAAAAGGAGCAGAAAATCACCCCGGCTTCGGCCAGCTTCTCCTTGAAGGTGGTGGCCACCGAGACGCTGTCAAACACGGCGTCGACGGCCACGCCCGCGAGCTTCTGCTGTTCGAGCAGCGGAATGCCGAGCTTCTCGTAGGTTCGCAGAACCTCAGGATCGACTTCATCCAAACTCTTCAAGCTGGGCTTCTTCTTGGGCGCCGAGTAATAGACCATGTTCTGGTAGTTGATGGGGCCGAACTTCACATTGGCCCACTTGGGCTCGCCCTGAGCCTTTTCGAGCGCAACCCAATGGCGATAGGCCTTCAGGCGCCAGTCCAGCATGAACTCCGGCTCGCCCTTTTTTACCGAGATCAGGCGAACCACGTCTTCATTCAGACCTTTGGGGATCGTGTCTTCCTCGACGGCGGTGACAAAGCCCCACTTATATTCTTGGTTGGTAAGGTCCTGAATGGTGTTGATCGTCGTGCTCATCGTTCTCTCCTGAGCCAAAAGTAATCGACACGGTGCGGCTCCCGCCCGTGCCCCCTTCATGCATCGGCTTGGTCAAATCGGACAGCCGGATGCCCTCAAGTGCGTGCTGCAAGGCCTTGCCAATCACGCCCGAGTTGTAGCGAACCGTGCAGGACTGTTCCAGATCGCAACAGCCGGGCGTGGTGTTGCATTCGGTGAAGCCGATGGGTCCTTCGAACGCTCCGATGATCTCGGCCACCGATATATCCGCGGCGGAGCGCGCCAGGGCGTAGCCGCCTTTTGTGCCGCGGTGCGAGGTTACCAGGCGATGATCCAGCAACTCCCGGAGAACCTTTCCGACGGTGGTGAGTGGCAGTTGCGTGCCCTCGGCCAGTTCACGCGCCGAATGCAGGGAAGGCGCGGGGCAATGAGCGATATGCGTCATCAGAACGATGGCGTAATCGGTCAGTTTGTTGAGCCGAAACATTGTTTTTCCCCGAAACTTCTTTCCACGAACTTCCCTGCGGCTGCCCCGAATCTTGACCAAGTTAGTCTAACAGGTAACAAGTGAATCTTGACTAACTTAGTCCAATATCTATTCTAGCGTCTTGGTTCAAATCGTCAAGCCGGAAATGCCCCGAAATCGAAAAATCTGGGGCCATCTGGGGGGCAATGAGTAGGGTGCAACAGCGGTGCGTGCCGCCGCACAGCCAAGAGTGGCGGTGCCACTTGGCTCAGGCAGTTCAGCTTGCTGCACCGCCGGGAGTGGCTGTGCCACGGGAGGTAACAACCCGTTTTGGGGCTGGCACCGTCTAACCAATCGTAAACGCGCGAAAAACTGTGCCACACTAGGCGGGCGGGTGCGTTGTATAATCCGGGGACGGTACGGCCAAACTGGCTCGGCCATCGTCTTACAGATTGTTTCTTTGTAGGAGAAGGTGGCATCTAAACTGTGTGGTGCGGCGTGCCGAGAGAAGTGGTAAAGGATTCGGCCTCGAGATGGCGGCGCGGAGTTCGGCGCGTTTCCCGCAATAGATTTCGCACCGATTACACGCAAGCCCCGGCCAAGCAGGCCGGGAGGGCTCATTCATTCAGTGGCAGGAGGCCATGAATCATGAACACTAGATTCGTCCAAGTTCGACGTTCCGTAGCGCTGGTCTCTTTGGCCGCGTGTTTGGTGATTGGCGGAGGACTCGCCTGGATGGTGGGCTCGAACGGTCACAATACGGTATTCGGCGCCACCAGCCCGGTGACGCTGCGGATCGCCGGCAATGCGGCGGTGGGCGCGACGGGCAATTTCAACGAAGGCTTTTCCGCGGTGGTGGAACCGCTGCTTCCGGCGGTGGTGAATATCTCGACATCCAAGATGGTGAAAAGCTCGCAGAACGGCGACTCCCCATTTTTCAACGATCCGTTCTTTCGCCAATTTTTCGGGAATCCCTTTGGCGACGGGGGCAAGGGAGAAGACCAACAACAGCAGCCTCGGGAGCAGAAGGAACACAGCCTGGGATCGGGCGTGATTGTAAACCCCGACGGGTACATTCTGACCAATAACCACGTGGTGGACGGCGCGAGCGACGTGCAAGTGACGCTGAGCGACAAGCGCAATTTCAAGGCCAAGATCGTGGGCACGGATGCGCGCAGCGACCTGGCCGTCCTGAAGATCGGCGCCTCGAGCCTGGCTTCCGTGACGCTGGGGGACTCCACTAAAGCCAAAGTGGGAGACATCGTGCTGGCGGTGGGCGATCCCTTCGGCATCGGCGAAACCGTGACCATGGGCATCGTCAGCGCCAAGGGCCGCCGGGGCCTGGGCATCGAGGGACCGGAAGGCTATGAAGACTTCATCCAGACGGACGCTTCGATCAATCCCGGAAATTCGGGCGGCGCTTTGGTGAATACGCGCGGCGAGCTGATTGGCATCAATACCGCCATCATCAGCAACGGCGGCGGAGGCAATCAGGGTATCGGCTTCGCCATCCCGGTGAACATGGCGCGGGAAGTCATGGAGCAAATCCTCAAGACCGGCAAAGTGAGCCGCGGATACCTGGGCATCATGATCCAGGAAGTGACGCCGGATCTAGCCAAGGCGTTTAACCTGCCTGGGGCGCAAGGAGCGCTGGTGGGTGACGTCACCGCGGATAGCCCGGGGGGCAAGGCGGGGCTGCAGAAAGGCGACGTGATCACTGCTCTCAACGGCCAGCCGATCGCCGACTACTCCGACTTGCGTTTGCGCGTCTCGCAGTCGGCGCCCGGCACAGTGGTGAAGATGGACGTGCTGCGCAACGGGCAGAAGCAGCAGATCACCGCCACGCTGGGAGAGGTTCCGGAGAAGGCCCAAACGGCTGAGAATAAGGAAGAGGGCCAAGCGCAGGAGATGGAAGGCGTGCAGGTGGAAAACCTCAGCCCGGAGGTCGCGCAGCAGTTGAACATGCCGGCGGGAACTCGCGGGGTGGTGATTACCAACGTCGATCCGAATAGCACCGCCGCGGAATCGGGACTGACGCGCGGCGATATCATTCAGGAAGTGAACCGTAAGCCGGTGAACAACGTACAGCAGTTCCGCGACGCGGTCCGCAGTGCGGGGAACGAACCCTTGCTGTTGCTGGTGAATCAGCAAGGCTCGACCAGGTATGTAGTGATTTCGCCGAAGTAAGGCGCAACCCAACACCACAAATCAGGCGGCAATAAAAAGGCCCGGCGCTTGGCGCCGGGCCTTTTGCTTTTTGCGTGGCCGCTTTTGCGGCTTCGCCTCGTCTTGTTTTTTGGGGCTCGCTCCGGGGCTCAGCCTGCGGACGAAGTGGCGGCCTCAGCCGCGCGCGGCAGCCGCACGATGCGCGCCTCCACGACGTTGGGAATGGAACGCAGGCGGGGCAGAATGGACTCGGGAACGTCGCCATCGAGCTGCACGATGGCCAGAGCTTCCGCGCCGAGCTGGGCGGCGCGCCGGCCGAGAGCGAATGTGGCGATGTTCAGGCCCTGGGTACCCAGCAACGTTCCCACCTGCCCGATTACGCCGGGGACGTCGCGGTTGGTCATGATCAGCAGATTGCCTTCGAGCGGGGCTTCACAGGCGATTCCGTTGATCTGCAGCAGGCGCGGCGTAGCGCCGTAGAGAATCGTCCCCAGCGCGGAGAATTCACGCCGCTTGCCGTCTCCCGCCGAGTACGTGGCGATCTCCAGCACATCGGCGATGCCGCGTTCGCGCGGGCGCCTGCTCTCCTGGATCTCCAATCCGCGTTCGACGGCGCGGGCCGAGGCGTTCACGAGATTGACGTGCTCGTCGAGCACGGCATTCAAAACGCCGGCCAGGGCGGCGCTGCCGAGCACGCGGGTGCCGATCTCGGCGGGCTCGCCGGCGTAGGCAATGCGCAGGCGGCGGGCCGGAAAGGGCGCGGCTTGGGCGACGAGCGAAGCCAGGCGCTCGGCCAGATCGAGATAGGGCCGCAGGCGCCGGTACTGCTCCGGCGGGATCGGCGGCAGATTGACGGAGTTGCGCATGGTGCCGTCCAGCAGGTAGTCGCGAACCTGCTGGGCGATTTGCACGCCGACTTCCTCCTGCGCCTCGGCCGTGGAGCCGCCCACGTGCGGGGTGGCAATCACGTTGGGCATTTGCAGCAGGGGGGAGTTGCGCGGGGGCTCCTCCGCGAAAACGTCCAGTGCGGCGCCGGCGAGGTGCTTCGACTGCAGGGCTTCGGCCAGAGCGGCTTCGTCCACGAGTTCGCCGCGAGCGGCGTTTACGAGACGCGCGCCCTTTTTCATTTGCGCCAGCGTCTGGGCATTGATCAGGCGCTCGGTGGACGGCGAGAGTGCGGTGTGCAGCGAGACGTAATCCGACTGGGCCAGAACTTCCGGCAGCGCAAGCAGCTCCGCGCCCCATTCCGCGGCGCGCTCCGCGCTGACATAGGGATCGTAAGCGACCACGCGCATCTCCAGCGCGCGGGCGCGGCGCGCCACTTCCGCTCCCACGCGGCCCAGCCCGATCAGGCCGAGCGTCTTGCCGCGAAGTTCGGCGCCGGCGGTGCCGGACTTCTCCCATTTTCCGGCGTGCATACTGGCGTTCAGTTGTGGAATGGAGCGAGCCATGGAGAGCATCAGCGCCAGCGTGTGTTCGGCCACACTCGGCGCATTGCCGCCGGGCGTGTTCATCACCAGAACGCCACGGCGAGTGGCCGCTTCGAGATCGATATTGTCCACGCCGACTCCCGCGCGTCCCACGACGCGCAGATTGCGGGCGTGGCTCAGGAGCTCGTCTGTGACGCGCGTGGCGCTGCGCACCACGAGCGCATCCGCGTCCGCCATCTCGGCGGCGAGCGCCGCGGCGGCGGGCTGCACGATTTGCCAGCCGGCGTCGGCCAGGAGTTTTACACCGTGTTCACTGATGCGATCCGCAACGATAATTTTCATGGCCCAAAGAGACTAGCGGCCACAATTGGCTCTGTCAATTGAGCAACGATGGAACATACTGCTTGGGCCTCGCGCATGCTTTTCGCAGCGAGCAAGCCCATCCAGGGCAAACACCCTGAGCCCGTATGCTATAGTTTCGCGCTGACAGAAACGAGGCGCGAAGACACGTATGCCGTTCATCGACCGCATCCAGAAAGACCTCACCGAGGCCATGAAATCGAAGGAGGAGTTGCGCTTGAGCGTGCTGCGGATGGTAAAGAGCGCGCTCAAGAATAAGGAGATCGAGAAGATCCGGCCGCTGGACGACGCAGAATCGATGCAGGTTTTGCAGACTCTGGTGAAGCAGCGCAAGGAGTCTGTGGAGCAGTTCACTCGCGGCGGGCGCGCCGACCTGGCCGACAAGGAGACCCGCGAAATCGCCATCATCGAAACGTATTTGCCGGCGGCCGCGAACGAAGCGGACGTGGATCGAGCCATCGAGGCGGCCATTGCGGAGACGTCCGCGAATTCGCCGAAGCAGATGGGCGCGGTAATCAAAGCGGCGCGCGTGCATTTGGAAGGCAAAACGGTGGACGGCAAGATGCTTTCCGATCGGGTGCGCGACCGGCTGTCCCGCGTGGGCTAAAGCGCTTCGGCAGCCACCGGGGAGGATCCACTTTCAGAATCGAGAAACTAAGAATACTCCGAGTCCGATAGCGACCAGATCTTCCGCAATTGCGATAACGAAATCTGGAACGTGCAGAGCACGATCCAAACCCACCCGAGCACGATAGCCGCCGAATGCGCCTCCGATTCCGCCAACCACTCCGGCCAGCGCTCCGAGCCACGGCGTTGCCCGGCCAGCCACCGCGAGACATGCACCGCACAAGGCGCTCGTGACGATTCGTGCGGACAGGCCGGGCGCAGCCGTGCGAGGGGGCGTACCGGGGAGCTGGTCGACGACCAGTTCCACCAGCGCCAAAAGCGTGAAGAGGCCCACGGCCCACTTTGTTCCCATGAAAGCCAAGGGAGAGCCGTGGAGAGCGATCCGTCCGAGATGAGCCGCCCAGGCTACGACGGCGGGTGCAGTTAGAGAACGAAGCCCTGCCACGATACCGATACTCAGAGCGAGCAAGAGGGCGAATCCGGTATTCATAAAGACCCCTCAGTGGCCTCGGCGACTCGGGGTTGAATCTTTTTCAGACGCTTAGGCCTTTAGCGCGTAGGCCGGCCATGATCTTTTCCCGGGTGATGGCATGGTCGCGAATGCGGACGCCGACCGCATTATAGAGAGCGTTGGATATCGCGCCCGGCACCGATCCGATCCCCGTCTCGCTGAAACTCTTGATCCCGTAAAACCAACGAGGCTCCAGGCTATCCACAAATATGTTGGTCTGGTCCTGGGGCACGTCCATGATTGTGGGCAGGCGGAAAGACAAGTAGCCCACGCTATAGTGGGTGGTTCCGGGAAATTCGCGGTCCCAGGGAACGGGATCGGTGGTCATCTGAACGGATTCGACGAGCGATCCATGCAAATCGGCTTCCGCGACCAGGGGATTGATGACGAGGCCGGCGTCATGACAATAGACCGACCGTGTAACTCTCCAGTCGGCGGTCCACGTATCCACCTCTACTTCCACGAAGCAGGCGGCAGCTCCTTTGGTCATGGCCCTGCCTTGACCCTGGGCCACACCGGCGCCGGTGGTGCGTATCGAGCCGCCGTTGGCTTTGGCCAGGGCGGCGAAGGTTGTCTTCTTTTTGGGATCTTCCGTCGAGGAGATGGCTCCGTCTTTGATAACCAGCTTGGCAACGTCCACCTTCAGGTCCGCTGCCGCGCGCCGAAGAAGATCCTTGCGCAGCTTATCGGCGGCGCTAAAGACCGCCGCTCCTTGCAGGGTGATGGTTCTGCCGCCGTACCAGGTGTTACTCGAGGGCGCGAGATCGGTGTCGCCCCAGACCACGCGCATGCGATCCCGGGTGGTGAATCCCAGGATCTCCGCGACCACTTGAGCGAGCCCGGTATCGTGATTGGTTCCGCTATCGGGGAGAGCGTTCTTCATGATCACGTAGCCATCGGCGTCTAACTCCACCTCGGCGCCGAAAGTGCTGCCCGTGGGGCCTCCGGCATCGGCTGGCGCCGCCCTCTGGTAGCCAACCTCGCCGTCGTGATAACCCATGATGCCGCAGTGGTGCTGGGACATTCCCAGCCCGATGCCTCGCTTGATCCTTCCCGGCGTGCCTCCGGGTACGGGATTCCGTTTCTCCCATCCGATGGCCTTGGCCCCTTCCTGCAGCACTTCCACGGAGGCAAACGAATCGTAGGTGAGCGCGCCATTCTCGAGCTCATACCTTCGTCCCAGGTCGCCGGCATGCCAGTCTTTTGCGGGAGAGAGCTTGGTTCCCGGCCTGGAAATATGCATCAGCCGGAACTGGAGCGGATCTTTCCCCACGGCCTCGGCCATTTCGTCGATCATGCTCTCCCAGGCCCACTTCACCTCTTGCTGGGTATAGCTGCGCACCGAGCGGATGACCATGGCGTTGGTCTTATAGCTGCACCAGACGGATTTCCAGTTCGGCACCTTGGCGGTGTAGAGCTCTTGCTGGTTTTTCGAAAGCTCCGACGAGGAATGGCCGTCGGCGTCCTCCGCGCCCACGCTGATGTGAATCTCGTGCAGCAGGGCGACGATTTGGCCGTCTTTCGTGGCGCCCACTTTGAATTTCGTAATCGTCTCCGGCTTGATGCTGATGTAGGCCAGTTCCTGGTTTTTTGTCAGCGCCACCTTCACCGGCCTGCCGGCCATTTTTGCGAGGTAAGCGATAAACGGCTGTATTCGCGAGGCCGACTGAATCGACCCGAAGGTGCAGCCGTTCCATTTGTTGATGTAGCGGATCGTGGTTGGATCGATAGCCAGCGCGCGGGCAATCTCGGCGCGCAGCGGGTAGATTCCTTGCCCCATGCCCCAGAACGTGAGCCTGTCGCCATCCCATTTGGCCACGCAGCTGAGCGGCTGCATGGGAACGGCCGTCGCGCCGGCAAAACTGTAGGTGAACTCCTTGATGACGTCGGCTTGCTGGAATCCCTTGTCGACGTCGCCGTGCTTGCTCACCCAGGTGGCGTCGGGATCGTAGTGCGGATCGTTTTCCGGCATGAGAATGAGATTGCCTCTTCCCCGGCGCACGCGAAGGTCCGGCGCGTCGGGCACAGTGGCCTGAGCGAGCGTGGAGGCAAACGGAAGAACCTCGTAGTCGACCTCGATCGCGGCGACCGCGTCCTCGGCCAAATCCTCGGTCTCCGCAGCCACGAAGGCGACCGTGTCACCCTGGAAGTTGAGCTCTTGAGAGAGCGGAAAGGTCTTGGGGCCGTTTTTGTACGTGAGTATGCAGGCCACACCTGGCATCCGCTCGGCTTTGGAAGTATCCAGGCTCTTTATCCGGGCGTGGGGATGGGGGCAGGTGAGCAGCTTGGCATGCAGCAGATTGGGCAACAGCACACGCGTGGCATACAGGGCCTTGCCTGTGTATCGCGGAATGGCGACCTCAGGCATCGCCGGCATCGGCTTTCCCACTACGTTGAGATTCTCGGGCGGGTAGCCCTGCCACTTTTTGGTTACGATTTTGTCGTCGCCCTCCACCAGCGTATCGCCGGGCAGATGGCCGCCGCCGGTGGAGAAGTCGCGCACCATTGGCTGCTTGAGCTGGATCACGGATTCCGGGGCGGATTCGATCTTCGTTTTACTCATCCGGAATCTCCTTTTGGCTTTCGGTGCCGGTGATTCTACACCAACGGGCTCGGTTTGCTGGGGTGATTGAAGGCCAGCCATTCTTACCATCCGCGTCTGCCAATCCGTGCCAGCCCGCGCGGCGCGGTTCGCGCCGAGCGGGCAGCTGCGCTACGATGCGGTTATGCCGCTGCCCGAAGCGATCCCGGTGCGCTATACGGAAGAAGAGGCTGGATACATCACGACCCGGCCGGTGGTGCGGCAGAGCTTCCGTCCGGATCAACTTCTGGATATGGTGCTGAGCGTCACGGGCAAGGACGCGAGGCGCATCCGGCAAATCTTCCGCTCCGGCACGGTGGTTTTTCACTTTTATCGCTATTGGTGGACGGGCTTCGATATCGAAGACGGGGAACTTGGCGGGACTGCTGGCGCGCTTTCCGGATCCCGACCCGTCGCGCGAATTTCGCGCTGCCGATTGCACGCTCATCGCCATAGAGTCCGGCCAGATGCCTCCGCGTCCCGCGGTCGAAATTCAGCGGGAGGCCATTTCGCGGCGGGGGATTCTTTCGCCGCCGAACTTTTTGGGACGCGCTGCTCGCCGAGGTTGCCTCCGCCCCGGTCGCTTACCAGGGCTATTCCTTCGGTTACCACGCCGATATTTACCGGCTGGAGCTCACGCCGGAATCCCGGGCGCGGCTCGTTGGCGCGACGCCGGCCGCTCCTCGGGAGATGCGGAAGGAGCTGCAAGCGATAAACAACGCAGCCCGCGTCGTGTTTGTTTGCCCGCGAACCTCCGCATAGAGGGGCCTCGCCGCATGTCCGAGGCTCCAAATCGCATGTGACAATCTTCGCGATTTCCGCTAACGTCAGTGATTTCGTCGCGGCATCGCGGAGCGCGTTGAAGAAGGGCCTAACGCCGAGAGAAAAGCAGATTCCTCGACCCGCATCGGCAAGGAACGCCGCTGGGTTCCCATCCCCACCACACGCAAGAGCGGCGTGTGATGGGGACCCCGTGGTTCGGAATGACAGCGCCGATGGCACTGCGGCCAAAGTCGCGCGGGGGATCGGGCGAAAGAACGCGCACTGAAGCGGACGCCAGAAGAGTGGAGAAACGAGGAAAATGACGGCCGATCCCGGCAGTTTTGTCGATTTGGAACACGCCTCGGTGGCGCGCGGCGAAAAGATCGTGCTGCACGATATCTCCCTGCGCATTGCCAGCGGCGAGCACGTCGCCATCCTGGGTCCCAATGGCTGCGGGAAATCCACGCTGATCAAGACCATGAATTGCGAGTGCTATCCCATCGCGCGCGAAGGGATGCGGGCGCGCATCTTCGGGCAGGAGCGCTGGGAGGTGTTCGAGCTGCGCAAGCGGCTGGGCGTGGTGGCCGCCGAATTGCCCAGCGAACGCACCTTGCACACGCTGGGCCGCGACGCGGTGATTTCCGGCTTCTTCGCCAGCTCCACGATCTGGCCGGAGATGCACGTCAGCGAGGAGATGCGCCGCCGCGCGGCCGCGGCGCTCGATCAGCTGGAAGCCGGGCACTTGGCGGACAAGCCGGTAGGCGAAATGTCCGCGGGAGAGATGCGCCGCGTTCTGATCGGCCGCGCCCTGGTGCACGAACCCGAGATGCTGCTGATCGATGAGCCCAGCAACGCGCTGGATCTGGCCGCGCAGAGCGAATTGCGCCAGAGCTTGCGCCGCCTGGCGCAGCACGGCGTGGGCATCGTTCTGATCACGCATCATCTGGCGGACATCCTGCCGGAAATCGATCGCGTGGTGATGATGCGGGAAGGCCGGATTTTCGCCGACGGCCCCAAGACCGAGCTGCTTACCGAGGAGCGGCTGCAGAAGCTTTTCGGCGTGGCCGTGACCATGGCCCGCCGCGACGGCTTCTACCACGTCTGGTAACGTCCGACAGCGATGGGAAGATCCTCAGGTCTCCCGATGCAGGCCATCGGGCGACCTGAGCTACAAATCTCATTCCTTCTGCGACTCTTCTCTTATGCGACCTCAGAATGACATGGACAGGCATTTTTGCCGCAGCTATGATGCGGCGCTTGTTGCGACGAGCTTTCGCGGCAATGCCTGGCTGAGGTGACGTTTGGCGACCAAGACATGGAGCTCGACCGCGCCTCCTGAAGAGTTCAGCCGTACATCGATTCGGAAAAAGGCGTTGCCGAATTCACCTTGCGGGCCATCCTGGCCGGCATCGTCGCGGGCCTTTTCTTCGGCGCGGTCACCGTGTACGTCGGTCTGCGCGCCGGACTCACCGTCTCGGCCTCGATTCCCATCGCCGTGCTCTCCATCAGCATCCTGCGCGCCTTCGGCAAGGTCAGCATCCTCGAAAACAACATCGTGCAGACCACCGGCTCGGCCGGCGAATCGATTGCCGGCGGAGTGATCTTCACTCTGCCCGCGCTGATCTTCCTGGGATTTCCGCTGGAGTACTGGGGCGTCTTCTTCCTGGCGCTGATCGGCGGATGGCTGGGCGTGCTTTTCATGATTCCGCTGCGCCGCCAGCTCATCGTCAAAGAGCACGGCAACCTGCTCTATCCCGAAGGCACGGCGTGCGCCGACGTTCTGGTGGCGGGCGATCGCGGCGGCTCCTTCGCCAGCCGCGTTTTCTGGGGGCTGGGCCTGGGCGGATTGTATTCGGTGCTGATGAATACGATCGGCGTTTGGCGCGATACGCCCACGTACGATCCCAAATGGCTCCCCGGCGCATCGTTTCGCGCCAACATCACGCCGGAGTATCTCGGCGTGGGCTATATCATCGGCCCGCGCATCGCCGGCATTCTGCTTTCGGGCGGCGTTTTCTCCTGGCTGGTGCTGATGCCGGCGATTCGCTTTTTCGGTTCGCTGGCGCCGAATCAGGCGCTCTATCCCAGCACGATTCCCATTCCGCTGATGAACTCCGACCAACTGTGGTCGAGTTATATCCGGCCGATGGGCGCGGGGGCCGTGGCCGCGGCGGGCGTGATCACGCTGGCCAAGACGATGCCCACGATCTGGGCCGCGCTCACCACCGGGCTCAAGGAGATGAAGGCGGATCGCGAAGGGCGCACGGCGGTGGCCAGCCGGCTCGAACACGACCTGCCCATGAAGTTCGTGGTGATTGGCGCCGCTGGCCGTGGTGGCCATGATCTGGGTTTTGCTGACGTTCCGGCCCATTCCCGGCGCCAAGACCGGCCTCTTCGCCAATTTTCTGGCCGCGATTTTCGTGGTGGTCTTTGGTTTTTTGTTTACCACGGTCTCTTCGCGCATTACCGGATTGATCGGCACCTCCTCGAATCCCATCAGCGGCATGGCGATTGCGACGCTGATGGCCACTTGCGCCGTGTTCCTGCTGGCGGGCTGGACCGGCGGCACGTATTCGGCGCTGGCGCTCACGATTGGCGGGGTGGTGTGCGTCGCCGCCGCCAATGCCGGCGGCACGTCGCAGGACCTGAAGACCGGCTTCCTGGTGGGCGCGACGCCGTCGAAACAGCAGATCGCCTTGATCATCGGCGCGATGGCTTCGGTTTTCGTGATCGGCGGCACGCTCAAGCTGATGAATCTGGGCTTGGCGGAATACAAGCCGGTGCAAATCAGCATCGACATAGCGAATCTGCCCTCCGGCGTGCAGGTGGAAAATCCCGCTTACGCCTACCAGGGCCGCACCTACATGCTAGTCAACGCGCTCGGCTCGGACGTCGTGCCCGACGGGAAATATCTCTACGATCCCGATACGCGGCGCATGGAGATTCAATGGGTGCAAGGGATCGGCAGCGATAAAGCCGCCGCGCCTCAGGCCCGCCTGATGGCCACGGTGATCAGCGGCATCCTCAATCGGCGGCTGCCCTGGCGCCTGGTGCTGCTGGGAGTCTTCCTGGTGATCACCGTGGAGCTTCTGGGCATTCGTTCGCTTGCCCTTCGCCACCGGCGCCTATCTCTCGATCGCCACCACCATGGCCATTTTTGCGGGCGGCGCGGTGCGCTGGCTCGTGGAACGCAGCCGCGGAGCCGAAGCAGGCAGCGACGTGGGTCCCGGCCCGCTCTACGCCAGCGGACTGATTGCCGGCGGCGGAGTTTTCGGCCTGCTGGGCATCGTGGTCGCTCTGCTGGAAGACCAGGAGTTCCGCTACCATATCTTCCGCCCGGGCCTGTTTCAGTTTGGTCCGAAGATCATGGGCGCCTGGAGTAATAGCGACCTCTTCGCGATCATTATGTTCCTGGCGCTGGCGGCATCGCAGTTTTACTTTGCGCGCAAAAAGATGGATTAGCGGCTTCGATCGGCGATGGATTGTGTCTCGTCGGAGTGATCCGGCGGGTGCGAACTGAGTCGTGCCGGTGCTTGCGCGACAGCGCGGAATGGCGTAGTTTCCGAAATACGGAGCGAGGTGTTCTGTGCCAGGAAAATTTCTTCTTACTTTTGCGGTCGCGGCCGCGCTTCTCGCCGCCGGCCCTGCCTTTGCGCATCACGGGACCGCCGGATATGACATGGTCAAGGTGGTCACGGTCAAGGGAACGGTGACGAAGGTGGATTGGAATAATCCGCACGTTATTTTTCACATTGACTCAAAGGACGGGGGCGAGATCCAGCATTGGTCCCTGGAGGTTTCTCCGCCGTTGCTGATGAACCGGTTTGGCTGGAACAAGGAGTCGCTTAAGCCCGGCGACCAGGTGTCGGCTGAAACGCATCCAGCTAGAAGCGGGTCACCCGTGGGCATCAGCGGCACCGCGAGCTTTCTATTGAAGTTCGTAGTGAACGGCACGCCGCTGCCTCACCAACCATGAGGACGCCGCAACCGCGCGATGAAAGACCTGGCGTGAGGAGTTCCACGATGGGGAATCGCCGAATTAGCCCGCTGGCAACTGTACTGATGGCGGCGGCATGTTTTTGCTGCTCGCCTGGTGCGCTCGCGCAAACATCGGCGCCGCCAAAGGCCGGCACTTCGCCCGCGGCCCAGAGCGCCTCGCGGATGCCAGACCTCTCCGGAAATTGGACGATTTCGCCCGGGGGTACCAGTTGGGATCCCGCGGATCCCAGCGGCTCGAAGCCGGAGGAGCTTCCCCTCACGCCGTGGGGGCTTCAACACCTCAGAGCCGCCAAACCACCCTTCGGGGCCAACCAGACATTCCAGCCCAACGATCCGGTGCAGAAGTATTGCGATCCGCCGGGTCCGTTCCGTATGTACTCTTACCCCTGGCAATTCACGATCGTGCAGACGCCCAAGCAGGTCTACCTGCTGTTCGAATATTTGCACGTGTGGCGCATTGTCCAAATGAATCAGGCGCACCCCAAGGACGTGGACACAACGTGGCTCGGAGATTCGGTGGGGCACTATGAAGGCGATACTCTGGTGATCGACACCGTCGGCTTCAACGACAAGACCTGGCTGGACATGGTCGGACATCCGCATAGCGAAGAGTTGCATACCATCGAGCGCTTTCGCCGCGTGAACCACGACACCCTCGAGCTGGAGGCCACCTTCCAGGACCCCAAGGCCTACACACACTCCTTCACATCCAAGCGCAACTTCAAACTGAGCTCTTTTCCCATGGGCGAGACGATGTGCTCTCTTTCCGAGGACCAGGAGTTTCAAAAGAGCATCATGGATCGCACGGTCCCCTCGGCGCCCGCAAAATAGGCCGCTGGCGCCAAGTTCTTGCGCTTGGCCCGATTCCACTTTGCTAAATTTATTGTTGTGACGCTTCGAGGGCGTGAAATTTGGCGCCCGCGAGTTGCGAACCAGGGAGATCCATGACTCAGGAACTTTGGAGCACGGTTGACCGGTACATCAACGACCTCTTCGAGCCGCCGGACGCGGCGCTCACGGCGGCGCTGCAGGCCAGTTCCGCGGCCGGCCTGCGGCCCATTAACGTTTCGCCGAACCAAGGCCATTTTCTGCAATTGCTGGCGCGGGCGCTGGGCGCGCGCAACATTCTGGAAATCGGCACGCTGGGAGGTTACAGCACGATCTGGCTGGCGCGAGCGCTGCCCGCCGGAGGCCGCCTGATCACTCTGGAAGCGGAGCCGAAGCACGCGGAGGTGGCGCGAGCGAACATCGCGCGGGCGGGGCTTGGCGGGATCGTGGAGCTACGCCTGGGACGAGCCGTGGAGAGCTTGCCGCAGCTCGCGGCCGAGGGCCGCGGTCCCTTCGACCTCATCTTCATCGACGCGGACAAGCCCAGTTATGTGGACTATTTTGCCTGGGCGCTGAAGCTATCCCGGCGCGGCACTGTCATCATCGGCGACAACGTAGTACGCAGGGGCGCGGTTGCCGATGCATCGAGCGAAGATGAGATGGTCCAGGGCGTGCGCCGTTTCAATGAAGCCGTCGCCGCTGAGCCTCGCGTGACGGCTACGGCCATGCAAACCGTCGGCAGCAAGGGTTACGACGGCTTCACCATCGCGCTCGTCGTCGCCGAGTAAGTAACGGATTTTGCGTCCCGCGCGGACTGCCGAAGGAGGCAGTCCGCGCGAGGTACATCTCCTTGCTGGTTGGCCCAATCGCCGCGTGAAAAGGCGGGCCTCAACGGCCCGCCGTGACCCGAGCAGACCTAGTTACCGCTGAGCTGCGAGGAACTTGTTCCGCCCATGCGGAAGTGCGCGCGCCGGTTTTGCTGCCAGCAGGATTCGTTGCCTTCGGTGCAGAAGGGCCGCTCTTTACCGTAACTCACCGTCTGAATCCGATCGCCCGCGATCCCTTGGGCCACCAGGAAATCCTTGGCTGAGTCCGAGCGGCGGTCTCCTAAGGCCACGTTGTATTCGGTCGAGCCGCGCTCGTCGCAATGGCCTTCGATGACGATGGCCACCTGCGGATAGGAGCGCAGGAAATCGGCCGTCTTGGATAGAGCCTGGCGCGCATCGCCGCGTATATCGGCCTTGTCATAGTCGAAGAATGCGTCTTGAACTTCTCTCGTGAACATCTCCTCGACCGTGGGGCCGGCGGGAGCGGGCGCGGCCGCCGAGGCAACCGTGACCGTCACATGAGTGCTGGCGGTGGCGGAACCGCCCGGGCCGGTCGCCGTCGCGGTGTACGTAGTGGATTGGCGCGGCGCGACGGTTGAGGTGCCTTGCGCCGCCACGCTGCCGAGCTCTGGCGTCACGCTGACGGAAGTCGCATTGGTCGCCGACCAGCGCAAGTTCACGGACTGGCCTTGGTCGATATTCGTTCGCGAGGCGTCCAGCGTTATGGTGGGCTGCGCGGGCGGGTTAGCCGCGGGCGGGGCCGCGGGCGGCTTGACCGCTACTTTGTGGCTGCACCCCGCGAGGACAACGATGAACCCGAGCAAACTGTACAGAGTTGCATTTCCAAACCGGCGAATTCTCATTCCTTCCTCCCTCTCTTTTCTCGGCTTCAGGAATCTTTGCTGGCGAATCGGGCACCTAGTCTCGTAAGTGTATCGTGGCACGATACTACCCCTTTTCCCCGGCGGGATGCAAGATTTATGGTAGGCCGTTTGCTGTATCCCGAACCTGCCTGCGCGGCGGGGCGCCTAAGCACTAGGGAAGCGGCACGGGCCCCGCTGGACACGTTAAGCTTCTTTTAAGGTTGACCGTTATAAGACCGCTGCCAGTTTGTTTCCCTGTTCTGCGTCCTAGGTCGCTATTCGAGATTTGCGGCGAAGTTCATTTGCGGATCGTTGCTGACCGGAGGGTGGCTATGAGAAAAATGTTACGCGCAGTTCTGTTTTCTAGTTGTGTCTGTTTTCTGCTTGGATCGCCGTCGTTTGCGCAGGTCAATACCGGCCGTATTCTGGGAACCGTCACCGACCAAACGGGCGGCGTGATCGCCGGGGCCATGGTGACCGTCACTAACTCGGCGACCGGCGTGGCGCGAAACTTGGTCGCGGACCAGGCCGGCGAATACGTCGCGCCGAACTTGAATCCCGGCACATATACCGTCCGCGCGTCGGCGAGCGGGTTCCAGACTTTCGAACGGCAGAACGTCACGCTGGGACTGGGGCAAGATGCGCGAGTCGACGCGCAGTTGGCTCCCGGCCAGGTAACGCAGACCGTGGAAGTGACGGCGAACGCGCTCGAGCTGGACACCACCAGCGCGGTGGTCAGCGGAACCTTGGGCACAGAGACCATCGCCGACCTCCCTATGAAAGCGCGCAATTTCCAGGACTTATTGTCGCTCCGTCCCGGCGTCGTACAAACACCAGGCGGCGGTACGCTGACCACCGCCGTGCACGGACTGGCCCCCTCACAAAACAACAACTTCATCGAGGGGCTTGATAGTAACGATCCGCTCACGGGGCAGAACATTACCAACACCACACTGCCTTGGGGCGATGCCGCCACCATTCTTCCGGTCGATGCGATCCAGGAGCTCAACGTCGAGACCAATGCTCCCGCCGAATTCGGCCGCCGGCCCGGCGCCGTGATCAACGTGGGCTTAAAGACGGGAGGGAACGCGATTCACGGCTCGGCCTTCGCCTACGGCCGCGACAGCGCGTTGAACGCCAACGACTTTGTAAACTCTCTAGGAGGCCCTCCGTCGACCAAGCAGCCGATGAATTTGGAGCAATGGGGAGGCACGTTCGGCGGGCCCGTCATCAAGAACAAGCTTTTCTATTTCGCCGCCTTCGAGCGGGAGACTTACAGCGTGGGCAACGCAGCCGCGTCATCGACGCCCACCTCGTTTAACGACGGAGATCCGACCCAGAGCGTTCCGGCTGCCATTGCCGCCTTGAACGCCCAATGCCCTGGAGCCAGTTGGTGCGGGCAAGGAAGCGCCTCGGCACCATCGACGGCGTCCCGGCCACGAGTGTGAATCCGCTCATCGGCACACCTGCTACAGTACTTCGGCCCAAATAATAACCCGAATTCCAACATAATCCTCGGTCCCGGCCAACCCACATCGTTTACGATCAATAATGGGGTCGGCAAAATGGATTATCACCCCACCGACCACCACACGTTCACTGCTGGCTACTTCTACGGTGGCGGCGACACGACCGGCGGCTATGACGGGAATTACACGTTGGCGCAGTTTGATAGCATCGGCAAGATGCGCGCCGAGTTCCTCACCACCAGTTGGACCTGGACCCCGAACTCCACCTGGGTGAACGATGTGCGCTTCGGCTGGAATCACTACCTTCGCAATACGCAGACCGGCGACTACACGACGCCCGCCAGCACTTACGGCATGAACACGGGCATAACGGATCCACAATTGCAAGGATTTCCCCTCATCACCATCGCCAATTTCAACGCCTCGGCCGGTGGCGGTGCCAAGTCGCCGAGAAACTTCGGCCCAGGGAACGATTACGATGTCGTGGATCACGTTTCCTGTCTGCATGGCAAACACGCCTTTAAATTCGGCGGCGAGATGCTTTACCTACGTACCTTCTTCGACCAGATTCCAAACGGCCGGGGGACGTTTACCTTCACTGGCGGCACCAATGTCATTCCTAACGGTACCGCTTATTACAACGGCACCGTGAATAACCCGCTTGGCACCAATATAACCGACTTGGAGGCTTATCTTGCCGGCCTGCCCGATGCCAGTTCAGGTGGATCTCTTCTCGAAGGCAGCCCCGCTCGCACCTACACGCAGTGGGACTATTCGGGTTTCTTCGAGGATTCCTGGCGCGTGACGTCGAAAGTGACCGCAACGATGGGCGTTCGTTATGAATACTTCACGCCTATTCAGGAAATCCACAATTTGATCGGCAATTGGGATCCGACCATCGGATTCGAGCAGGTGGGGCTGAACGGACTCAAGAGTGCCTATAACGCCTATGCCAAAGACATCTCGCCCCGCCTCGGTGTAGCCTGGGACATCAGCGGAAAGGGCACCACTGTGGTCCGCGCCGGCTTCGGCGTCTACTACGACAACCCGGCCTCCGCGCAGTTTATCGCACTGCAAGGCACTTTGCCGGGTGGACAGATTGGTATCGACGCGATTCCTACGGGATCGATACTGTACGCGGCGAATGGCGTCCCCTCGGGGCCAGTCGCACCCAATGGCTCGGGCATGAGTACGCAGACGGTCAATATTCCAGGGCAGAACCTCAACTGGGTCTTGAACGGGGCAACTCCCATTTTCCCGGCCTTCTCGCCGACATCGTTGGCATGCGGTAACGGGCTAAAAGCGAGTGCAGCCCCAGGTGGTGCGGGTCCCGGTGTTCCGGCGGGGTTCACGAATCCTAGCGGGTGCAGCATCTTTGCGACCAGTCCGAACCTGCCTTCGCCTGAGATCATCAGTTGGAATCTGGGCGTTCAGCACGCTCTAACATCCACCGTCTCTTTGGACGTTAACTACATCGGGAATCACGGCGGCAGGCTGCCGGGTGTTACCGACTTGAATCAGGCCACTGGGGCTGGGCTTGGGGGTGGGGCTGGGGTTCTCCCCTTAGCCGCCCAGTATCCCTACCTGGCATACGTCGACTACATGCAGGATAACGAAGTGTCCAACTACGACGGCCTGGAGGCCACGCTGACCGCGCGGAATTTCCACCATTTGTCTTTTCTCGCCGGTTACTCGTATAGCCATGCATTGACCGAGGAACCAGGCACGGGCTACGGGCTGGCATCCCCACAAAATAATCTGAACCCGATGGCGGACTACGGCCCCACCATGTTCGACATCCGTCACCACTTCAGCTTCACTCCCTCGTACACCATTCCGGGCAGGAAGGCGCCCTTGCAGTTGCTGGAAGGATGGAGTGTGCAGTCGGCCATTTTGGCTACCTCGGGACTCCCATGGAACGCGTCGACTACCAAAAACCTAAGTGGAAGTAACGAAAAGAAAGACCGTTGGGATTTCTTTGGCAACCCCAGCGACTTCACACAGACCTCCAACGTGATCCCGTTCTATAGCAACGTCGCGACTATGCCAGCGCATGTGTCTGCAGAGGGCGCCGCAATTGGAACTTACAGGCACGACGGCTCCAACCGCAGGCAATCTGGCGAAGTACGGCTGCTATCTGCAGGGAAGTTCGGTGATGATCGCACCGCCAACCAACACGTTCGGCACCGCGACCCGCAACGAGTTTCGTGGACCGGACTATATCGATTGGGACTTCTCCCTATTCAAGAATATAAAGTTCACGGAACGGCTCACCGCTCAGTTCCGCGCGGAGGCCTTCAACATCCTGAATCACAAGATCCTTTACCAAGGCACCACCAACCCAGCCACCACCTCCTCGTTCGGCTGCGCTTGCGAGACGCCCGATCAGGCCCAGACCAACCCCGTGCTCGGACTCGGAGGCGCCCGTAACCTTCAACTGGGCCTGAAGCTGATGTTTTAGGGAACAGCAGGCGGGAAGAACTGAAACTTCTTTTCGCTGAATCTCCGGGGAAAACCAAAGGGCCCGTTCGAAACGCGAACGGGCCCTTTTGATTTTGTGCGATCTTGTTATCCGCTAAAACATCTATGCCTTGGCCACCATCGGCTTGGGGACGCTATTGATCGTCTTCAAAATGCGCGAAACGATCTGGTAGGGATCGCCTTCGGAGTTCGGGCGCCGATCTTCCAGATAGCCCTTGTAGCCGTTCTTGATGAAGTTAACGGGCATGCGGATGGAAGCGCCGCGATCGGAGAGGCCATAGGTGAACTTGTCGATGGCTTGCGTTTCGTGCAGGCCGGTCAAACGCAAATGGTTATCCGGGCCATACACCGCGATGTGCTCGGCAACGTTTTTAGAGAACGCCGCCATGAGATCGTCGAAATAGTCCTTGCCGCCCACTTCGCGCATGTATTTGGTGGAGAAGTTGGTGTGCATGCCGGATCCATTCCAATCGCCCTTGACGGGTTTGCAATGCAGCACCACGTCCACTTCGTACTTTTCGCAGAGGCGCATCATCAAGTAGCGCGCGGTCCAGGTGTCGTCAGCGGCTTTGGCGGAGCCTTTGCCGAAGATCTGGAACTCCCATTGACCCTTGGCCACTTCCGCGTTGATCCCTTCATGATTGATACCCGCGGCCAGGCACAGGTCCAAGTGTTCATCGACGATTTGACGCGCAATGTTGCCCATGTATTTGTAGCCAACGCCGCAATAATAGGGGCCCTGCGGACCTGGATAGCCCTCGGCGGGAAAGCCGAGAGGACGGCCGTCCTTGTAGAGGAAATACTCCTGCTCGAAACCAATCCAAAATTCCGGATCGTTCTCGATGGTGGCGCGCATGTTGGAGGGATGAGCGCTGCCGTCAGGGTGCATGACCTCGCTCAGAACGATAAACGCGTCCTTGCGGCTGGCATCGGGATAGAGCGCCACCGGTTTGAGAAGACAGTCCGAGCTTTTCCCTTCGGCCTGCATGGTGGAGCTGCCATCAAAGCCCCACATTGGCAGTTCAGCGAGAGTGGGCGGTTTATCGAATGCCTTGAGTGTAGTCTTTCCGCGCAGTTCGGGAGTAGGACGCTTGCCGTCTAGCCAGATGTATTCCAATTTGTATTTTGTCATTCTGCTCCTTTGGTCCGGAAGATCGACGGCTCGCTGCAAGCGAGTTCCATGCTTCGTCTGCCGCGCGATAAGACCCCGGCCTTCTGTTTAAGAGTGTGGTTCTGGTTCATGAAATCGAGCGCTCTATTGTCCAGGGACGGGAGCTTTCATTCAAGCCGTCCATCGATGGATTGTTTGCATCGAACGTATTCCAAAAATTGATAGGAGAAGCCCATTTTGCCATTGACGAAAGCAGGGACTCTTCGGTTGGGATGCGTGGCTGGTCCAGCCTGGGCTGGCCGGTGTTTGCGATCCGTATCCGCTATCCCAGGGCGCCTTTGACTCCGGGGCGGCGCTGACCGTAGACTGTACCTTCGCCGGCCGATTATGAGTTCCTTCCCGCGTTATCGGGTTCGCTCGCGATGGCGTGAGTACATTACTCCCGCTGTCCGCAATATCGTGCTCGCTTGCGTGGGCGTCTTCCTGATTCAGACGCTGCTGCAGCTCTTCAGCCCTCGCGCGTACTACGAGTTCAACCGCGAATTCGGATTCGTTCCCTTCGATTTCCTCTTCAAACTCCACATCTGGCAGCCGGTCACCTACCTCTTCCTGCACGGCGGCCTGTGGCACATCCTCCTGAACATGCTTTTTCTGTGGATGTTTGGCGTGGATTTGGAACGCGCCTGGGGCTCGCGCCGCTTCTACGTGTACTTTTTCCTCACCGGCATCGGCGCGGCTTGCATCAACGTGCTGGCCGAAGTGGTGGTCCATCCCGGCGGCAGCGGGGCCTCCTTTGTGCCCACCATTGGCGCCTCCGGCGCGATCTACGGCATCCTGCTGGCCAATGCCGTCATGTTTCCGGACCGCAAGATTTGGCTGATTCCGTTTCCGATAACGATTCCCATGAAGGTGTACGTGATCGCCGCCGGCGCCATCGAATTTTTCATGACGCTGGGCGCCGGCGGAGGCGATAACGTCAGCCACGTGACCCATCTCGGCGGCATGCTGGTGGGCTATCTCTACCTGCGCCGCGGCTCGTGGTTTTTTCGCGCGCGCAATGGCCTCTCCGATTGGCAGCGGCGCCGGGCCCGCCGCAAGTTCGAGGTCTACATGCGCAAGCACCGCGAGGAGCCGCCCTCGCGCCCCGATCACTGGGTCAATTAGGGCCGCTCGGTCAATTAGAATAACGAGCAACCGCAAGTTGGCGCGAGCCTCAGAATTAGCGCCAGATGTGCTCCCCGCCACCGATGATGTGGAACTTCATGAAGTTCGTGGTGCCGCCTACGCCTAGCGGAGTTCCCGCCACCATGCCCACCAGGTCGCCCTGACGCACCAGGCCCTCTTCGAGCAGCCGGCGCTCCGTGATATCGGCCATATCGTCGATATCCCGCAGCTGTTCGGTCTTTCGCGGGAGCACGCCCCAGAGCAGCGTCATCTGGCGGCGAGTCTCCTGGCTGCGCGAGAAGGCGATGATCGGAGGGCGAGGCCGGTGCTTGGAGATCAGCCGCGCGGTCGAGCCGCTTTCTGTAAACACGGCGATCACTTTCATGGACAGCTCTTCCGAAGCGTGGCAAATCAGCTCCGCGGTGGTTTCCGGGAGGCTTAGAGAGCCCTGCGGTGCGGCCGCACGTATTCCGTCACGCTGGCTTCGGCCTCGCGGATGATGCGGTCCATCATCTTCACGGATTCCACCGGGTAGCGCCCTGTAGCGGTTTCCGCGCTGAGCATCAAGCGCGTCGCTGCCGTCGAAAATGGCGTTGGCCACGTCGGAGGCTTCGGCGCGCGTCGGCCTTGGGTTCTCGGTCATCGACTCCAGCATCTGCGTCGCGGTGATCACGGGCACGCGCGCATCGCTGGCCCTGGCGATCACCATCTTTTGCACAACGGGCACGCGTTCGGGGCTCATCTCCACGCCCAGATCGCCTCGCGCCACCATGACGCCGTCGGCCACTTCGAGAATGGCGTCGAGATTCTCGATGGCTTCCGGCTTTTCCAGCTTGGCGATAACCGGCGTCTTCCGGCCGGTTTTCTCGATTTCGGCCTTGGCCGCTAGCACGTCGGCCGCGGTGCGCACGAAGCTCACGCCGATGTAATTGACGCCGCATTCCAGCGCGAAAGCGCAGGTCCTCCAGGTCTTTCTCGCGTGAGCGCGGGGATGCGCAGTTTCACGCCGGGAAGATTGATGCCCTGGTGCTCGCCCAGTTCGCCGCCGTTCACCACGTGGCAAACGATGCGCTGCCTGGTGGTCGAAAGCACGCGCAGCTCGATCAATCCATCCGCCAGCAGGATGCGGTCGCCCTTGTGCACTTCGGACGGCAGCCGCTTGTAGGTGGTGGAGACGCCCTCGCTATTGCCCGGCGTATCGGCGATGGTGATGGTGAACTTGGCGTCCGCTCGCAGAGTCACGCTGCGCCCGCCCTCCAGCAGCCCCGTGCGTATCTTTGGCCCCTGCAGGTCGGCGAGTATGCCGATGGGTTTCTGCTGGCTTTCCGGAGGCCGCGCGGAGAAGCGTGACGGTGGCGGCATGCTCCTCGTGCGTGCCGTGGGAAAAATTCAGCCGCGCGACGTCCATTCCCGCGCGCATTAAATGATCGATCATCGCGGGCGAGTGGCTGGCGGGGCCCAGCGTGCAGACGATCTTCGCGCGGCGGACTCCCGCGGCCCAATTATTTGGTGACGAAATCATGCACGATCTTGTAGAGCAGATCCACACCCGTGCGAAAACTGGCGATCGGAATCCGTTCGTCGTCGCCGTGCATGCGCGCGAGATCGGCTTCGGTCAAAGGGAAGGGCAGCAGGCCGTAAGCCTGCACGTTATGAAGCCGCAGGTAAGCGGAGTCGGTCGCGCCGGTGGACAGGTAGGGAACTACCGCCGCGCCGGGAAATTGTTGCATGGCCACGCGCTCGATCGTCTGATAAAACTCCGATGTGATCGAAGAGGCGGGGGCGTTTGGCCCTCCATCCGGCTGCACCGAAAATTTCACCTGCGGATCGTTCACCGCCTTTTGCATTTGCAGGATGGTGTCCTGTATGGAATTGCCCGGCAGCAGCCTGATGTTCAGGTTGGCGGAAGCCTGCGAGGGAATCACGTTGGCGCGCACGCCCGCGTTCAATTCGGTCGGCGTGATCGTGTCGCGGAGCATGGCGTTCCACACCGGATTCATGCCCGCCAGCCGCCGGGCGGCCAGATCGGCGCGCTCGGAGGTGTCCAGCGCGCGAATCCACTTGGCCGTGTCTTCGTCCTCCACGGGCGCAAGCTGCTCGAAGAAGCGCCGGGTAATGGTCAGTAGCTGAAACGGCGTCTCCATCGTCCCGAGCTTCTGCACCGCCGCCGCCAGATGCACCACCGAATTATCGGGCAGCGGAATGGAGGCATGACCGGAGGTTCCCGTCGCCGTCACGTTCACGTTGTAAGACACTTTCTCGCTGGTCTGGATGGCCACGTATTGCGCCTTGCCGTTTTGCAGGATGACGCGCCCGCCTTCGTTCAGAGCGAACGCGCAGGCGATTTTGTCCCAGTATTTTTCGATGACCACGCGAATGCTGGCATCGCCGCCCTGTTCCTCATCGGTGTCCGCCAGGAAGACGACGTCGCGCGTTAACCGCGCTGCCGGAACGCTTCAGCTCGATAAACGCCGCCAGATTTGCCGCGACCATGCCCTTATCGTCGATCGCGCCCCGGCCGTAGATGGTAGTCGTCCTTTTGCGTGGCGGCGAAGGGGTCCACGCTCCACTTGGCTTTGTCCACGCCCACCACGTCCAAATGTCCTAGCAACAGAAGGGCCTTCGAGGAGTCCGGCAAAGGCCCGGCCTGCAGGTGCGCGACCACGATATCCGCGCCCGGGCGTCATCTCCAGGACTTCCGCCGGTATGTTCTCTTTCTGCAATACGTCCTGGATATATTTCGCCGCGGCTTGCTCGTTGCCTGGAGGATTGGTGGTGTTGATGCGGATCAGGTCGGTCAGCCAGGTTTGCGCTTCCGCGGTTAACTGCATCATGTCCGGCTGTGCCGCAGCCGTGGCGGGAGTTTGGGAATACAACGCCGCCGCCGCGAAGCCCGCCATCAGGGTGAGACCAGCCAGTAGGCTGAGAACATGTGCAAATCGCCTGCCCATTCCTTTTCCTTCTCCTTATTTGGCGCTAAAAACGGCGCTAAAAACTACGATGCGCCTGCCTCGGACGCGAGCCAACGATACTAACATGGCCGGGCCCACCCCTCCCGGCGGGTTCCAACGGCAATTCCGTTTGGATACCCTTGAAATTTGCATTTGATAATTTGAACATCCCTGGGTTTCGTGGCACCATCAAAGCTACCTGGTGGCCGTACCACCTTGCGCTTGGTAGGACGTTTATGACGCAGCTTCGCCCGGTACAACTCGTTCTGGCCTATGCATTGATGGCAATCTTAACCTTGGGGCCGCCTGTGGTTTTGGCCGGGGATCCTCATTCGCAGGCCCAGGGAGCGCAGCAGCCCGCTCAGGGCCAGCAGCAACCCACCGCTCAGCCAAATTTTGCCATCACGGCGACGGTTCCTCTGGTCAACGTCGACGTCGTCGTCACCGACAACGACGGCAATTATTTGAACGGCCTCACCAAGGAGAATTTCCGCGTTACCGAAGACGGCGCTCCGCAGGTGATCACCAATTTCGGAACTACCGACGCGCCCATAACGGTGGTCCTGCTCCTCGAGTTCAGCCAGCTGGGCTACGGGTGGTTTCTCTATAACGCGCGCAATTGGGCCGACGCATTCCTGCATCAATTGCATCCCAACGATTGGGTGGCCCTGGAATCGTTCAACATGCGCGAAAACGTGGAGGTGGATTTCACCCATAATCCCCGGGAAATCGAGCAGGGCCTCATTTCGCTGATCCTTCCGCCATTTCACGAGGCGAATCTGTTCGATGCGGTGGTGGACGTGACGGGCCGCCTGCAGGACGTGAAAGGCAAGAAAGCGATCCTGGTCTTGGCCTCGGGTATGGATACCTTCAGCAAGCTGACCTTGGATAAGACCCTATCCAGATTGAAGGAAACCGACGTAACCATCTACTGCGTGGGCGTCGCCGAAGAGCTCTTCGTACGCACCGTCTCGGGCGGCGGACTTACTTACCTCCAGGCTCAGAATCAGCTCCGTACCTTCGCCGAAATGACCGGAGGCCGCAGCTGGTTCCCGCGCTTCGACGGCGAAATTCCGGGGATTATGGCGGACGTGGCCGGCAGCCTGCGGAATGAATACAGTCTCGGCTACATCTCCACCAACCAGAATCACGACGGCAAATATCGCAAGATCAAGGTCGAACTCGTCGCCGCCGACGGCGGGCCCTACGTCGTGATCGATCCCAAGGGCAAGAAGCGGAAGTTCCAGGTTTACGCCCGCCAGGGCTACGTGGCCCCCACCAACGCCAGCGCCATCACCGGCAACTGAACGCTCTTACGCGCTCTGATTCGCTAATAGCCGCGTGCTAAGTCCACCTGATTCCGCAGCGGCTCGCCCCTGAACCAGCGTCCCAGATTATCGATCAGCAGCTCCGTTTGCCTCTGCCAAATCCGATCGCTGATTCCACTGGTGTGCGGCGTGATCATCACGTTGTCGAGACCCCACAGCGGGCTTTCCGGCGGCAGCGGCTCGGGCGAGGCCACGTCCAGCGCGGCCCCGGCGATCGCGCGCTTCTCAAGCGCCGCGATCAAGGCCTCCTGGTCCACCAGCGACCCTCGGGCCACGTTCACCAGGATCGAGCTGGGCTTCATGGCCGCCAGCTGTTCAGCGCCTATCAGGTGGTGCGTCTCGGGCGTCTCCGGCGCGGCCAAAATCACGTAGTCCGCTTCCTCGAGCGCCGGCTTCAACTCCGCCGTCGAAAAAACGCGTTCCGCAAGCGATCCCTCGGCCTGGCCCGAGCGCGTCACCGCCCAGATGCGCATGCCGAAGGCGCGTAGCCGCTCGGCTGCCGCGCGCCCCACCGCGCCGAAGCCCACCAGTAAGGCCACCGCGCCGCTGAGTTCCCTGGGCCGCGAACGTCCGTCCCAGATCTCCTGCTGGCCCCATTTTCGCTGCGCCTGGAAGCGCATCGCCCCGGGGAAATCACGCGCCATGGCCACCAGCATCCCGGCGATGTGCTCGGCCATCGCCGGAGCATGCACGCCGCTGGCGTTGGTGAGAGTGATCCCCGAGGCGCGAAATTCGGGATACATCAGCTGGCCCACGCCAGCGGAGGTCGTGTGCACCCACTTCAACTTGGCCGCTTGCCGCAGTTGCTCGGGCCGCAGCAGCAGGCCCACGAAAATATCGGCATCGGGAAGCTCGGACGCGATTCGGTCGTAATGCGGCAGATCCAGCACGCGCATCTCGGGCCACATTTTTCGCACCGCTTCGGCCATTTCCGGCGGCGAACGCCAGAGCGTGAAGCGATGGTAGGAGGAGATGACGAGCTTGGTCTCTGCGGGAGTCGGCGGGCTCATTTCTTCGGTTCGCGCAGGTCGCTGCCGGTCATCTCTTTGGGCTGCGGAATCCCCAAAATTCCCAGCATCGTCGGGGCGATATCACGGAGGGCGCCGCCTGATTTCAGCTTAGTCGGGCCGTCCTGATCGAGCAGAATAAACGGCACAGGATTCGTGGTGTGATAGGTATGCGGGCCGCCCGTCACCGGATCGATCATGGTCTCCGCATTGCCGTGATCGGCAGTGATGATCCAGGCGCCGCCGCGCGGGCGCAGCGCCTGATAGATGCGCCCCAGGCAAGAGTCCACGGCCTCGACCGCGCGAATCGCCGCCTCCAGCTTGCCCGAGTGTCCGACCATGTCCGCGTTCGCGAAATTCATGATCACCGCGTCGAACGAGCCTTTCTCGATGGCCTGAACCACGCTGTCGGCAATACCCTCGGCAGACATCTCGGGTTTCAGGTCATAGGTGGCCACTTTGGGCGAGGGCACCAGGATGCGCTCCTCGCCGGTGAAGGGCTTCTCCACGCCGCCATTGAAAAAATAGGTCACGTGCGCGTACTTCTCCGTCTCGGCCACGCGCAGGTTGCGAAAATCGATCTCCGCGAACACTTGCGCGAGAATGTGCTCCAGTTTTTCCGGGCCAAAAAGAAATCGCAGCCAGGAGAAGGTCTTGTCGTACAGGGACATGGCCAGGAAGAAGAGATCCTTCGGTCTGGCCGGGTCTGCGAATTTGTCGAAGCCGGGCTCGGCGATGGCCCGGGTCATCTGGCGCGCGCGATCCGCGCGGAAGTTGAAGAAGATCACGGCATCCTCGTCGCGAATCTCGGTGAGAGGCTTGGCCGTGGCCTCGCTGCCTGTGGTGATCACCACCGGCTCGACGAACTCGTCCGTGGTGCCCTGTTCGTAGCTTTTGCGCAGGGCGTCGATGGGATCGGCCGAGCGCCGTTCCGCTTCCCCGTGCACCACCGCACGATAGGCGCGCTCCACGCGTTCCCAGCGATTGTCGCGGTCCATCGCGTAATAGCGGCCCACAAGAGACGCAATCTTGCCCACGCCCAGCTCGCGCATTTTCTGCTGCAGTTGCCGCAGGTAATCGATGCCGCTGTGCGGCGGCGTGTCCCGTCCGTCGAGGAAGCAGTGCACGAACACCCGCTCGACCTTGTTCTGCTGGGCCATGAGCAGCAGGTGAAACAGATGATCGATGTGCGAATGCACCCCGCCGTCGCTCACCAGGCCCATCAAGTGCAGTTGGCGCTCGCGGCCGCGCTTCATCGCTCCGAGCAGAAGCTCGTGGTGAAAGAGCGCGCCGGTGCTGAACGCCTGGTCGATGCGCGTGATATCCATCAGCACCACGCGTCCGGCTCCCATATTCAGGTGACCCACTTCGCTGTTGCCCATTTGCCCCTCGGGCAATCCCACCGACGGTCCCGAAGTGTGAATCAGAGTGTTGGGAAATTCCGCCAGCAACTTGTCGTAATTTGGTTTTCGCGCGAGAGCGATGGCGTTGCCTTTGGTCTCGGCGCGATAACCCCAGCCGTCCAGCACGGTCAAGATGATTGGTTTCGGTCGTTTCGCCATAAGCCGTCAAGGATACACAAGATCGCCGCAAAATGGAGCAGCGCCCTGCGGGCAGTTCTACAGCGCCATTACCTGTCGTATTCTGTGGCTGTGGAACACCAATTCATGTGCCCGTACTGCGGAGAAGAGATCTCCATGGTCCTCGACACTTCCGTTCGCCGCCAATCGTACGTCGAGGATTGCGAAGTTTGCTGCCGTCCCATCGAAATCACCTACACCATCGAGGATGGCGCGCTCGCCGGCTTTGCCGCCAGGGCGCTTGAATAGCCCCTCAGTTCCGGCCATTGGGCGCTCTTTCCCCAGGCGACCGACTTGGGCCCGTCGTCTAGCCCGTACTAAGCAATCTCCGCGCTTTCCAAACGAAGACGGCAGCTTTTTTCACAAAATCGGAAGAGGGAAGAGTACGCTTTGGCCGTTTAGCTCATCCGACGTGATAGAGGGCTTCTACATTTAAAGACTTATGGGGCCGTGAGGGTCCGTATCTGCGGCACAGAAATTACCCTCAGCCGAGCGAGGAATCCTACGTTGAAATCTCTCATCCGCCGCTTCACCGTGCCGGCTTCGGAGTCACAATTGGCTCTAACCCTGACCATTTCTCTGGTGATGATGGCCGCGCTGCTGCTCTGCTTGCTTTGGCAAGGCAGCGTCATTAAGTTCCAGCAAGAGCTCATCCGGGAGCTCTGGGCGGGAAGATACCGCGGCTAATCGACGGGCTGGTTGACGGGCTGACGATCTGGACAGCGTGATAGGGCGCTCTTCGGGCAACAAAAAAGGCTTGCTGAAGACGGCAACGGGAGCCTGGCGGCTCCCGTTGTTTCACTTTTGTTATCCTTCGGCAGACTTTTCAGGGCTGCCGAGTCAGGCACCGCAGCAGCGGTGCTCTTTAATCTTGCTTGTGTTCTAAAGCCGGTGGACTCATTTTCCCTCCCGCTCTAGAGCTAACCCCTTTCTAACTCCATCCGCACCCGGACGCAAGAGGGGATTACACCTTACAGGCCGACGTCGGCCTTCGCGCCTATTTGACGAAGACGCCTTCACGTAATTGGTCGCGACCCACAAAGGTTTTGGAGGTGCGAAACCGTTCGAAGAGTTCCTGGATCTCGCGGTTCTGATAGACGTGCTTGGGCTGAACCAAAGCGGGCGCAGGCACCAATTCCAGGTTATGCGCGTCCAGAACGCGATAGCGCTGAAATTGCTCCGGCGGCCGAGTATGGAAAATAGCGAGAACCGCGCCGCCTTCACGGATCAGGGAGCAGATGCGCGGCAAGAAAAGCTGCGCCATCTCCCGGTCCATGTAGTCCAGCACATCCCACAGTAGGACGGCGTCGAAACTGTCTTCGGGGTAGCGAAGGTTTGCGGCTAGAAAGCGGCTGGCCCGGGCTGACGGCGAAAAATCGGGTTGCTCGGCGCCGGCCGGAAGCGAACGGGCGCGCCCTGCCTCATATTCCAAAAACGCTCCCCAGGCAGCGAGCAGATCTTCCGTATACACCTTGAAATTATGCTCGATGAAATAGGTAATCGTGGCTTGGGATACGGCGCCCAGATCGAGCACGCTTCCTCTGCTGATGTCCTCGATCTGCCATAGGAATTCCTTTAGCCCATTGGAGAAGCGGCCGGATCCCTTCTCGGCCGTTTGCGTGGAAGCGCCCGGAGCATGCAGAGGAGCCGCGGGAGTACGCACGTTACGGCTGTAGGCGGGCCGCACCGCTGCCGCGCCGCCGCCGGCGACGGTACTTACTGTCCGAAACTTACTCATGAAGCTCATGCGTTCACCCGAGCCAACTGCTCAGTTGGCGGAACGGCGGCGGGGTTGACGGGCTTTGGCGTCACGCTGAGAGCGCTTTCGGAGCGGGGCTGTTCTTTGCCTGGCTCCAGGTTCACTCTGGCGTGCAACTCCGCCCCTTCCTCGATGGAAATCAAGCGCGCCACGATCTCGCCGGAAACGCGGCCGGTAGCCGCGATTTGCACCCGGTCATGGCCGTGGATCTTTCCTCGCACCTCTCCGCGCACGACGACTTCCTGGGCTTCCACATCGGCCAGAACACGCCCCTCGGGCCCGATGGTCAGTTTTCCGGAGTCCAGCCGAATCTTCCCCTGCACCTCGCCATCGACAAAAAGGTCGTCTTTGCCGGTGATTTCGCCTTTCACGACAAGGAGCCGGGTCAAATGGCCTGCCGGAGGAGCGCTCAGCGGAGGCGCTACTACGGACACGGCCGGATTGGTCGCGGGGCTTTGTGACTCAGACGAAACGGGTTTTGGCGTTGCTTGTGCGGACGGAGAAGGAGCTTTGGGCTCATCTTGCTTTCGCCACATAAGCGCCTCCTTACAGGCTCAAAGAACCTAAAAGACTTAGTTCACCGCGGATTGCACTTCATCGGCCGGGGCGGCGACTATATTACAGGATTTTATGGATGTAAACTGAAAAGCGCCGGGGATTCGCAGTATAAAGTGACCAGCCGGTCAATATGCTCCCGAAAAGGGGCTGAAGCTCCCCAGGCCAGCCGGAGAGGCCCCGGCGGGGCGGTTGTGCAGCTCCCACACCGCTTCCAGGTAACCCACAGTTTCCAGGAAAAACGCCTTCGTCGCCTGCCGCGATTCCCACCAGTTTGAGGGATTGAACTGCGAATCGGCAGCGCCGGCCACCGCCAGGCTGACATTCTCCGGCAAGACCTTCCGAAAGATGTAGCGCGCGCGGCGCGTGTGGTAATTGGAAGTGACCAGAAGAACTCGGCGCCATCCTTTTTGCACGACGAGAACTCGCAAAGCCTCGGCCTCTTCACGCGTGTCCGTAGCGCGATGAGAGAAGAGCACAACGGCTGAGGCGGGCACCCCCCGGGATTCCAAGTCCTTGGCCATGAGATCGGCCAAAGATGCGTAGGGCCGAAGCATTCGGCCGCTGGCCACCACCACGGGAGCCCATCCCGCCTTGAAAAGCGTGGCGGCCTCGGTGGCCCGATCGGCGGAGAAATTATCGTCTCCAATTACGATAATCACGTCCGCCGGAGTGACGCGGTCTTGCACGATCCAAAAACTCGCGGCCAGTTGCATCAAAGGATGCCGGGCGAGATAGAGGATTCCGGCAAAGAGGCACAGCGCCATCAGGGCCAGCAGGCGGAAGATGATGCCGCCGCGCTGGCTCGCGGTCATGCGTTTGGATCGAGCTGGCGCAGCCGCTCGGCGGCCTGCTCGGGCATCAGCGCGTTGAAATAGACTTCCTTGATGCTGTAAGACCTGCTGACGTGCTCGACGATGGGCAGGATTTCGATATGCCAATGAAAATCGTCGGCCAAAGTGCCCCAATAGGACGCCAGCTCGCCTTTCGGATGGATGGTGTTGGGAGCCGTATGGACGACCATGTGGTAGGACGGCGAGATTTGCGTCAATCGGCGCAGCGTGCGGCCCAGCAGCGCGGCCAGATGCTTGTAGCCGCCGGGGCGCGCCTCTTCAAACAAATGGCTATGTTTGCGCCCGATCAGCCAGGTTTCAAAGGGCACGCGCGAAGCGTAAGGGCAAAAAGCCACGTAGTCGCCCTGGGAATCGACGATGCGCCGGGCTTGCTTTTCTTCCTGGCGGAGAATGTCGCAAAAAACGCATCGCTCTTTTTCCTCAAACCAGGCCATGGCCGAACGCAGTTCGTAGAGAACGCGCCGGGGCACGAAGGTCGTCGCGGTCACTTGGGAATGCGGATGCTCCCACTCTCCGCCGGATAGTTTGCCCCGATTCTCGAATACCGTGACGTACTTGAAGCGCAAATCGCCCTTCAAATCCGTGATGCGCAGAGCGTAGGCTTCCAGCACGCGCTCGATCTGCTCGTCCGTCATTCGCGCCAGGGGCAGCTGGTGATCGGGCGACTCGATGATGATTTCGTGCGCCCCTACGGGACGCATGCGATCGTAGATGCCTTCGGGCATGCGCCCGGGCTCGCCTTCGATGCGATACAGCGGATGGAAATGGGGGATCACGCGAACCTGCGCGGCGCCATTGGCGGGCAATTCCAGCAGAGGCTTTATATTTGCGGTTTGGCTGGGGCAGAGCGGACAGCCCTCGGGCAGGGCCTGATCTTCGCTGAACCCCACGCGTACCCAGCTGCGAGTGATCGGGTCTTTACGGAGTTCCATACAGGATGGGTCGAATGGCGCCGCGCCCCTTATTTTTTATAGCCCAGGGGTCGGCATGACGCAAGGATCAAGGCGGAAGCGTGTTCGCCTAATCAATCGATCAGCGGACGTAACGCGCCGGCGTGGGTCCTTCCTCGAGGCGATGACGGTCCCAGATTGCGCCCTCGCGCGTATACGTGGCCATTTCGAAATCCTGCGTCAGCTCCAGGCAATCGGTGGGGCAGGCATCCTCGCAAAGGCCGCAAAACATGCAGCGGGAAGTGTCGTAGGTAAACGTGGTGAGGACCTTGCGCCGAGTGGCGTCATCGCGCTGCCAGCCAACCACGATCAGGTTCTCCGGGCACGCCAGCGAGCACAGATTGCAGGCGATGCACAGGGTTTCGCCCGTCTCGGGATTAATGTTCAGGCGCGGAGCGCCGCGATAGCGCTCGGCAACCATGGGCCGTTCCAGCGGATACTGCTCGGTATAGATGTACTTCGGATTTTGCGACCGGAAGGTGAGCAGCAAGCCCTTCCAGAAGTCGACCATGAACATCCGGCGCAGTATCTCGTTCATAACCCTTCAGTCTCTGGCCCCACTCTAGGTTTGTCAAGGCAACGCGGCTGTAAAGCGTACAGCCGGGCGGCGTTCATTGCAACCATTCCCGCCGGCGCTGTGCCGCTGCCGGTTTGGCAATGCCTCTTCGCGGCGCGAAAGGGAATTTGCGGCCGCGGTGTTAGAATCACGCGATGGCTACGGCAGAGCAGCCGCCGCGTCTGACCATTCGTCCCGCGCGGCCCGAAGACGCGCCCGCCCTGCGCGAGATTTTTAACGACGCGGTCGAGGATGGGCTGGCCACGTTCGACAGCAAACTGCGTTCGATCGACGAGCAAAAAGACCTGATCGCCGCGGCCAACGAGGATTCCCGCCGCCCCTTGCTCGTCGCGGAATTGCGCAATTGGGTTTGCGGCGTGGTTTCCATCGAGCCGCATGAGCGGGAACTCCATAACGGCGAAGTCGGCGAAGTGACCGTGTTTGTCCGGCGCTCGTTTCGCAGCTACGGCGTCGGCAGGCAGTTGATGCGCATGGCCCAGACCGAAGCGGCCAGGCTTGGATATCGCAAGCTTGTCGGGCGCGTTCTGGCAGATAACGAGGAGAGCCTGCAACTTTGTAAGGCCACGGGCTGGCGCGTGGTTGGCTTCCACGAACAGCACGCGCGGCACGGCAGCCGCCTGCGGGATGTCGCCCTTGTCGAATACCTTCTGCCGGCCGTTCCCAGGCCGAATGACGGCCCGGCGGCTCGGGAAAAACTGGAATGAATAATTCCGGCTCCGCTTTGCTCGACGATACCGCGTGCATGCAGGCGGCGCTGGCCGAAGCGCGCGCGGCGGCCGCGGATGGCGAGGTGCCTGTCGGATGCGTCATCGTGCTCGGGAACCGTATCGTCGCCCGAGCGGGAAATCGCACCATCGCAGATTGCGATCCCACCGCGCACGCGGAGATTGTGGCCTTGCGCGCGGCCGCCAAGGAGTTGGGAAATTACCGGCTGAATGGCGCCGCGGCGTACGTCACGGTCGAGCCCTGCGCCATGTGCGCGGGAGCCATGATCCAAGCGCGGATCGCGCGCGTTGTTTACGGCTGCGACGATCCGAAGGGCGGCGCCGTGCGTACCTGCTTTAATATTTTCGATCACCCTGCTCTCAATCATCGAGTCGACGTTCTCGGCGGCGTTCTAGCGGAGGAGTGCGCCGAAGCGATGCAGAATTTTTTCGCCGCGCGCCGGTGATGTGCGCCGATCGGATCTCGCGATTCGTGTCGCGCCTCATTTCGCGCCTCATGCCGTGCCTAATGATTGATGAATTGCGGAGCGTCCGCTAAACTTCCTTCGCCGGAGAGGTGTCTGAGTGGTCGAAAGAGCCCGCCTCGAAAGCGGGTGTTGGGGAAACTCAACCGTGGGTTCGAATCCCACCCTCTCCGCCAACCAGTCGTCACTCGTCATTCTCTATACTCCCTTAGCCTAGAAACAGCAGCTTTGCCGCGCCAAATGTCGGAATTTGCGCCTCCGAGATCACACCTTTTCTCTCCAGTCATCTGGCAAGCCGAGCCATGGGCCGGAGTTTCTCTGGTCTCTACCTACCGTGTGCTGAATGAGGGTGCGTTTATACGCTCAGATGCGCGCGCACGACTTCATCCGTCAATTCGGTAATCGCTCCCGAAGCGACTCGTCGCCCGTTGGAGAGTATGCAGAACTCGCTTGCCACGCGACGCGCGAACGGCAGCTTCTGTTCGACGAGAAGCACGGTCAATCCCAGTTCCTTATTCAGCTTAAGGATGATGCTGCCAATTTCGTGGACGATATTTGGCTGAATCCCTTCGGTAGGCTCATCGAGAATCAGTAGCTTCGGCTCGAGGACGAGCGCACGCCCGATCGCGAGTTGTTGTTGCATCCCGCCGGAAAGATCGCCTCCACGCCGCTTCAGCATCTGTTTCAGCGCGGGGAATAAATCGAAGATATGCGGCGGAATGGCCCGGGCGCCGTTCTTGCGGACGCCCAGACCAACACTCAGGTTTTCCTCTACCGTCAGATGCGAAAAAATCTCACGTCCTTGTGGCACGTACCCAATACCAATCCTGGCTCTCTCCTCAGGTGGACGTTTCAGCAGGTCAATCTCCTCGAAAGTAATGCTTCCCGAAGTTGGCGGCAGCAGGCCCATGATGCACTTGAGAAGCGTCGTCTTGCCCATGCCATTTCGGCCCATCAGGCACATGAGCGAACCGGCAGGCACGCAAAGATCGACGTCCCATAGAGTGTGACTGCCGCCATAGAACTGATTGAACGCTTTGATCGACAGCACCCTTACGCTCCGAGGTAAACGTCTATGACGCGGGGATCCTTCTGGACCTGATTCATATCGCCTTCGGCCAGGACGCGCCCTTCGTGCAGCACCGTGACGCGCTTGGCGATGGAACGGACGAAATCCATATCGTGCTCGACCACCACTACCGAGTGCTCGCCCTCAAGGGACTGAAGAAGCCTGGCCGTGCGCTCGATCTCTTGCGGGGTCATGCCCGCAACCGGCTCGTCAACCAGGAGCAATTCAGGATCTTGCATCAGCAGCATGCCGATCTCCAGCCATTGCTTCTGGCCATGGGAGAGTACGCTTGCCGGCAGATGGTGTTGCTCGGCAAGACCGATGACCTCAAGGACCTCGTCGATTCTGTCTTGTTGCGCGGCCGTTCTACGGGCAAACAACATCTTCAAGAAAGACTTATCGCCGGCCAGGGCAAGTTCAAGATTTTCGACCACCGTCAGCTGTTCGAATACGGTCGGTTTTTGAAATTTCCGCCCGATTCCTGCGTTAGCGATTTCCGGCTCGGAAAGCGTCAGCAAGTTCACTTTGTCGCCAAACCATGCCTCTCCCGAATCCGGACGCGTTTTTCCGGTGATGACGTCCATCATGGTGGTTTTGCCCGCGCCGTTCGGTCCGATGACGCAGCGCAACTCTCCGGGCTCGACCTGTAGCGTGAGCCCATTGAGCGCCTTGAAACCGTCAAAGCTCACGGTGAGCTGCTCGATACGAAGGACCTTGCCGCGAACGCTCATTTTCTTGATGGCTGCGCCCGATCCACTTGAATTCGCAGCCGCTCCATTCGTTTTCTATGCGACCGTGCCTGGTCTGGCAGCAGGCCAATGATCCCGCGGGGCAGAAACAGCGTCACTAGGATGAACAGCGCGCCAAGTGCGTAGTACCAGGCTTCGGGAAGCGCGGTCGTGAAGTAAGTTTTGGCATAGTTCACCAGCATGGCCCCGGCGGCCGCGCCATAAAGCGTCCCCCGTCCTCCCACGGCCACCCAGATGACGACTTCAATTGAATTGATAGGCGAAAACTCACTGGGATTGATGATGCCAATCTGCGGAACGTAAAGGGCGCCAGCGATGCCGGCAAGAACGGCGGAAAACACAAAAATCCATAGTTTGTACGATTCCACGCGATAACCGAGAAAGCGCGTCCGGCTCTCCGCGTCGCGGATCGCCCGGATCACTCGTCCTGCACGGGACGAGACAATCATGCGGCACACCAGGTAGCTGACCGCGAGCATTATCGCGGTAATCACCACCAAGACAACGTGCACGCGGTCGGAGCTGAGATTAAAACCCAAAATGTCCTTGAAATCGGTGAAGCCATTATTGCCGCCAAAGCCCATGTTGTTGCGGAAGAATGCAAGCATCAGGGCGTAGGTGAGCGCTTGGGTTATGATCGACAAATAGACGCCGGTGACGCGCGACCGGAAGGCAAACCATCCGAACGCCAGCGCCAGCAAACCCGGCGCGAGCACAATCATGATGAGAGCAAACCAGAAATGGTTGAAGCCATGCCAAAACCATGGCAGGGACTTCCAGTTGAGGAAGACCATGAAGTCGGGCAGCACGGGATTGCCGTACACGCCTCTGGGGCCGATCTCACGCATCAGATACATGCCTATCGCGTAGCCCCCCAGCGAAAAGAAGGCCGCGTGCCCAAGGCTCAAGATCCCGCAGTACCCCCAGATCAAATCCACTGAAAGCGCCAGCAGCGCATAGCAGAGGTATTTTCCAATCAAAGTGAGCCCATACGTAGAAACGTGAAGTGGCGAGGACGGGGAGACAGCCAGATTGAGGATCGGTACTACGACAGCAATGAGGGCGAGCGCGCCCAGAAACCACCGGGTGCCGGAATCTTTCCCTGCGCTGACCCATATGGTGTATCGGCGCATGTGACTACTGGTTTTCCGAGGCGCGGCCGGTTGGCGGGAACAGGCCGCGTGGGCGGATCTGAATGAACAGAATCAGCGCTACAAGCACAAAAATCTTGGCCAGCACAGCTCCATAATAGGGCTCGAGGAGTTCGTTAACGACCCCCATGGACATGCCGCCCGTCAACGAGCCCCAGAGATTCCCGACTCCGCCGAAGACCACCACCAAGAACGAGTCGATGATGTAATTCTGCCCGAGGTTGGGACCTACGTTGGTCAATTGACTCAGGGCGACGCCGGCGATGCCGGCAATTCCCGAACCGAGCCCGAAAGTTATCGCGTCAACCCACTCGCTGCGGATGCCCATGGCCTTAGCCATGGCACGGTTCTGCGAAACGGCCCTGATTTCGAGACCGATCCGCGTGTACTTCAGAACGACGAGAAGCGCCGCGAAAACGAGGAGAGTGAAGATCACGATATAGAGACGGTTGTAAGTGATCGAGAGCGCATCGTTCAATTGCAGTGTGCCGCTCATCCAGGCGGGCGTCTCGACAGATCGATTGAGCGCCGTAAATATGGAACGAACCAACTGCTGCAGGATGAGGCTGACGCCAAAGGTGGCGAGCAGGGTCTCCAAAGGCCGGCCGTAAAGAAAACGGATGATCGTTCGCTCGATCAGCACGCCAACCAATGCTGCAACCAGGAACGCAGCCGGGATGGCCACGAGGATAGAGATTCCGGTGCGCCCGGGCATAGCCACCTGGACAACGTAAGTCGTGTAGGCGCCGAGCATCATCAACTCGCCGTGCGCCATGTTGATGACTCCCATGACGCCAAACGTAATCGCGAGGCCGATGGCAATCAGGACGAGCACGGATCCAAGACTCAGTCCGAAAAACAAGGTTTGGATGCCGGAATAGAATGTGCGCTGCCGATTGATGGACTTCACCGCAGTCGCGGCGGCCTGCCGGACGTGCTCATCGCTTTCGACGAAGCTGCCGTCCGAGGATTTCTCGAGCAAAGCCTCCAGCTTGTTCAGCACGTCCTGGCGAAGGCTGTAGCGGAGCGTCGAAATAGCGGCGAGACGGGCCCCCGTATCCGAACCGTCCAACGCGGCGAGGGCCAGGCCTATGCCGATTTCCTTTTTAACTCCCGAGTTCGTCTCGACGCCGCTCCGCTCACGCAATAGCTGAACGTTGCCTTGGTCCAAGTCTCGCTCGATGTCTCGCACGGCGTCCAAACGGACGGATGCATCCGTGCTCGACAGCCTGAAGCGAGCAAGCGTGGTCTGCAAGATGCGCCGCAAATGGTTATTGGTGACAATTTTGCTTAAGTCATCGGAAGAGGCCGAGCCCGCGCCTTTCAGAGTAAGCGGATCGATCAGGTCCAGCGTGGACGAATCCTCTTCACCCGGTTTGATCAGGAAAATCTTCTGATCCTGGTTACGGAAATAGAGGCGATCCTCCATGAGGGCAGTGAGAACGGCTGCGGCACTCGGATGACCGCTCTCGGCCAGCCGCTCAACGATTTTGTCTTTATCGTCGAACGTGGCGTCGCGCAGCTCTCCGAGCGTCGCCAGGAATGTCGTATCGCTCGGCGACTGCGCATACCCCGGAGCGGCACTCCGGCTGGCGAGCAGCAGCACCAAAAAGAGCCACTGCGCGCCAGCCCGGAGAAGACGTCTCTTCACTTGTAGTTCTGTCCCGAACACTGCTTGGTTACTTTGTTGTAGTTACCGCACTTGAGCGTTACCCAGTCTGCCACAACATTGGCATCCTCCGGGAGATAACGCGACCACGCCTCGCCCGGCACGGTGCCGTTGGTTTTCCAGACTACGTCGAACTGTCCATCAGCGCGAACCTCACCGATGTAGACAGGTTTGGTGATGTGGTGGTTCGGCAATACCTTGGCGATGCCACCGGTTAGGTTTGGCGTTTCAAGGCCTGGCAGCGCGGCAATTACCTTGTCAACGTCTGTGGTTCCGGCCTTCTGGACCGCCTTCACCCATAGATTAAAGCCGATGTAGTGCGCTTCCATGGGATCGTTGGTGGTCCGCTTGGGGTTCTTGATAAACGTATGCCACCTTTGGATGAACGCCTTGTTCTCAGGTGTGTTGATGCTTTCAAAGTAGTTCCAGGCTGCCAGGTGGCCAACCAGCGGTTTGGCATCCAAGCCTGAAAGCTCTTCTTCACCTACGGAGAAAGCAACAACGGGAATGTCCTCCGCGGAAATCTTCTCGTTGCCCAGTTCCTTGTAGAACGGAACGTTGGCATCGCCATTGATCGTCGATACGACCGCGGTCTTCTTTCCGGCTGAGCCGAACTTCTTGATTGCCGCGACGCGCGCCTGCCAGTCGGAGTATCCGAATGGCGTGTAGTTAATGGAAATGTCCTCGGGCTTAACGCCTTTGGAATGCAGATAGGCCTCGAGAATTTTGTTGGTTGTTCGGGGATAGACGTAGTCCGTTCCCTCAAGCACCCAGCGCTTCACGCCGACTTCGTTCATCAAATAATCTACAGCGGGGATGGCTTGCTGGTTGGGGGCGGCGCCGGTGTAGATGACGTTCTTGGATGACTCTTCGCCTTCGTATTGAACAGGGTAAAAGAGCAAGCCGTCGTCCTTTTCAAAAACAGGCAGCACCGATTTCCGGGAGACCGAGGTCCAGCATCCGAAGACCACCGCGACTTTGTCCTTTTCCAGTAGTTCCGCGGCCTTCTCGGCGAACAGCGGCCAATCGGATGCCGGATCGACGACGACGGCCTCGAGTTTCTTGCCCAGCAATCCGCCCTTCTTGTTTTGTTCATCGACCATCATCAAGACGGTGTCCTTCAGCGTGGTCTCGCTGATGGCCATCGTGCCCGAAAGAGAGTGCAGGATGCCCACCTTGATGGTGTCCTGCGCCTTGGCCCTCCCGGCGAAGGCCATTCCCGTGGCAACCAGCAAAACTGCGATCAGCATGCGGTTATATGCCCGTGGTCCTCCTGATGAATTCACAGCGATAAGCCTGGCGATGCGTTTCATCGGTTCCTCCTTAGGTTTGCTAGCGAATATCCTTGGAAATCTGGAACTGCAGGCCGATGCCGGCCTCAAAGAAATCGCTGTTCACGGCGTTGAAGCGGGTATCCTTGAAGAAGCTCATCAAGCGCGCGTCGAACTGCTTGATGATGTAGTCGAAGTCCACTTCCGTGGTTTTCTGCTGATAGCTCGGGTGCCGTACCAGCGGAGTTATGAGCCCATCGGTGAACTCGGCCCCCGCGTACTTGCCGAGAAGTTCGAACTTGCCCACGCCGACTTGTTTTGGAATGAGGAAGGATGCAAGCAAATAGGCCCCTTCGCTCTTGATGTAGTTCGCGTTATATCCGCCGAACCCGTTGTAACGGGAGAACTCGCTCTCGATCGTGAAGGCCCCGCCGCCCATCACCTTCCTCTCCATGAGGAAGTCGCCAGTAGTGGCCGTCTTATTGGTTTGCACCTGAGTTGCCACGCCTAGAGCGAGGAGGTTTTTGTCCCCATAGTAAGTACTGTTGAGGTAATAGCCGCCCTCCGGATCCCAGAAATCAAGCTGAACGCGGCCGGCAAAGATGACATCCGAATTCCCGTCTACGGAACCTCCGTCGAATGCGCCCGCGGAGACTTTTATTTTGGCTATTCCCGCCTTGAAGTCGCCCCAATACGCTGCGCCATTGTCGCGGCCCTGAAAGACAGCTGCATAGCCGTCCTGGATGCCATCCGTATATACGGCCCACTCGTTGGAGTAGAACGGACCAGTGAAGTTGTCGCGATCGCTCGGTGGAAGAAAACGGCCGAACCAGACGTTGAACCCGGGCGATATATGGAACTGCCCCACCGCGTCCAATATGCCCATGCTGTTGGTTGTGGAGTTGTAGTCGGTGTTGAACATGACGCTGATATTGGGAGTGATCGTTCCGCTCAAATAAATACGAGCGTGGCCGAGCGCGAACTGATTGAGATCATTTCCGCCAGTGGGATCGACGTTCTGATAGCTGGTTTGTATTCCGACCCCGACGTTGGCGGAGGGCGTAAACGTCTGCGCCCATAGCGGTGATGCGACGAGTATCAGGAACGCAGCCAGCCAACTGGGCGAACATCGTCCTGGCGCGAGAGTTCGCAAAGCTCGAAGGCAAAGCGCCTTAACTTCTAGCGACACCTCTATTGCTCTGGCGGACATAGCAGTCCTCATTTCGATGTGAATTTGTCACTTCTACCTACTGCAACTGAGCTGCGGCACAGCACCGGCCTGCGAAACTTAGCCGCCGAAGCAACTCCAGACCGGTTCTACGGAAAGGGGAATAGCGTGAGACAAATTCACCTGAGGCCTGATCGAAAGGTAGCCCGCCGATATTGCCGGCAATCCGATCGCCGCTGGGCGGAAGCGCTTTACGCGTCTTTGTGAATATTCCATTAACAATTCGCTGCTCTCAAATGACACGAAGCAAAGTAGCGCGAACGGCTGTCGAGGCAAAACGCAAAGTTGCGATGGGCCGGATCAACTTTATCGATGTTCGCGGAATCACTGTAGGTCATGGCCATAAACCGCGCATAAACGCGGCCTTAGAAAGTCATAAACGTGGCGTGGCGCCGGCGAGTTCCCTGAAGCGACCAAAAACTCTGTGGAGTATTGACTAGGCATTCGCTAAACTGCGGTGCGCCGCACGCACATCATCATGCATTTAACGCCCAGAGAAATTGAGAAGCTCATGATCGCCGCCGCGGCGGATTTGGCGCGCAAGCGCCGCGCCCGCGGCCTGAAGCTGAATCATCCGGAGTCGGTGGCCTTGATCACCGCGGAGATTTTGGAAGGCATTCGAGATGGCAAATCCGTCTCGGAACTCATGGAGTACGGCGCTACCATTCTGCGCCGCGAGGATGTGATGGAAGGCGTGCCGGAGATGATCGCGGACGTTCAAGTAGAGGGAACTTTTCCCGACGGCACCAAGCTCGTGACCGTGCATCATCCGATTCGCTAGCTTATGGCGGAAGGCAGGTGACAACCGATGATTCCAGGTGAGTACTTTCTCGCGGCCAATCCCGTGGTAGCCAATGCCGGCCGCCGCACCACAGAACTCGAGGTTGCCAACGTCGGCGATCGCCCCATCCAGGTCGGTTCGCACTTTCATTTCTTCGAGGTGAATCGGAGCTTGCGTTTCGATCGAGCGCGAGCTTTCGGAATGCGCCTCAATATCCCCGCGGGAACCGCTGTGCGCTTCGAGCCTGGCGACGACAAGAAAGTGACGCTGGTGGAGTTGGGCGGCGAAGCGAAGGTGTTTGGCCTGAACGGACTCACCAACGGTCCAGCGGGTCAGTCCATGGAACAAAGCCCGCGAAGGAAGGCGGCATGCGAAGCTGCCAAGTCGCAAGGCTTTGAGGGGAGCTGACCGGCGTGGCACTCGAGATCCCTCGCAGGCAATACGCCAGCCTTTATGGACCCACCACGGGCGATCGCATTCGGCTCGCGGACACCGAACTCCTGATCGAAATCGAACGCGACCTCACCACCCCGGGCGACGAAGCTAAATTTGGCGGCGGCAAGGTGCTGCGCGACGGCATGGGCCAGTCTGCCTCAGCGACCTCGCAGGCCGGCGCCCTCGATGTGGTGATCACCAATGCGGTGATCGTGGACCATTGGGGAATTGTGAAAGCGGACATCGGAATTCGCGGCGGACGGATCGTAGGCATCGGCAAGGCGGGAAATCCGGACATCATGAACGGTGTCACTCCAGGAATGATTGTCGGCGCAGGCACTGAAGCCATTGCCGGGGAAGGAAAAATCGTCACCGCGGGCGGCATCGATGCGCACGTTCACTTTATTTGCCCGCAACTTGTCTGGACCGCGCTGTCGGCAGGTTTGACTACGCTGATCGGCGGCGGCACGGGGCCGGCGACGGGAACCAATGCCACAACCTGTACACCCGGACCGTGGAACATTCATCGCATGCTGGAGTCCAGCGAGGGTTTTCCGATCAATCTCGGTTTTCTCGGCAAGGGGAATGCTTCGTTTCCCGAACCGTTGCGCGAGCAGATCCTGGCCGGCGCGATAGGTCTGAAACTCCACGAAGATTGGGGAACGACCCCTGCTGCTATCGATTGCGCGCTGTCTGTCGCCGATGAACTCGACGTTCAGGTAGCGATTCACACGGACACGCTGAACGAAGCCGGTTTCGTTCAAGATTCGATTCGCGCGTTTAAGGGCCGCACCATTCATACCTATCACACCGAGGGCGCGGGCGGCGGACATGCGCCCGACATCATTCGCGTGTGCGGCGAGCCAAACTGCCTTCCGTCATCGACGAATCCGACCATGCCGTTCACGGTGAACACTCTCGACGAGCACCTGGACATGCTGATGGTCTGCCATCATCTCAGTCCTTCCATCCCGGAAGACGTGGCGTTCGCCGAATCGCGCATACGCGCCGAAACCATCGCCGCGGAAGATGTCCTACATGATTTGGGCGCAATCAGCATGATGTCTTCGGATTCTCAGGCCATGGGTCGGATCGGAGAGGTGATTATCCGGACTTGGCAGACGGCCGACAAAATGAAGCGGCAAAGAGGACCGCTGCCTGGAGAGAAAGCGGGCAGCGATAACCTGCGGGTGCGGCGCTACGTGGCCAAATTCACCATCAACCCCGCCATCGCGCACGGCGTCGCTCATGAAATCGGTTCCATCGAAACGGGCAAGTTCGCCGATTTGGTCCTTTGGCAACCGGCATTCTTCGGGGTGAAGCCCGAACTCGTAATCAAGGGCGGAATGATTGCGTGGTCCGCCATGGGCGATGCCAACGCCTCGATCCCCACGCCGCAGCCGGTCCTCTTCCGGCCGATGTTCGGCAGCTACGGCGGCGCGTTGCATCGCACGTCCCTGATATTTTTGTCCGCGGCCGCGATGAATGCGAACGTCCCTGCAAGCCTGGGCTTAAAAAAGCTTCCAGTTGCAGTGAAGAACTGCCGCAGGATTTCCAAGCGGGATATGGTCAACAACGACGCTTTGCCTCGCATGGAAGTGGACCCGGAAACATACGAGGTGCGCGCGGACGGCGAACTCCTGACGTGCGAGCCGGCGACGATTCTACCGATGGCGCAGCGCTATTTCCTGTTTTGAGCGGCAAGACCTTTGAGACTTTTCCCAGCTCGGCCGGCGATCGTTGTAGATACGTTGCCTATAAATGTTGGGCGTGAGGATTTAGACGGCAAAGAGATTGACCGGCTTTTGCTCACCTGGGAGCAGCGTCGCTGGATGCGTGGCCGTTTCACTACGGAAAGAGGGCGCGAAATCGGCGTCGCGCTGCCGACCGGAATGCAGATCGAACCCGGTCAAATCATGTGGATCGGACCAGACTGGTATTTGACTATGGCGGCGGCGAACGAACCCCTTTTAGCTATTCATGCCCGCGACCAGCAAGAGGCGATCTGGATCGCCTTCGAAATTGGAAACTTACACTTTCCTCTGGCAGTCGCCGGAGAAAGGCTGCTCGTGCCGGATGATTCCGCAATGACCCAATTGCTGGGCCGAATCGGCGCGCGCTGGGAAAAATGCAGCTTGGCCTTCCAACCGATTGGAAAGGGCAGCCCGCATGAGCGGTGAGGCTTTCCTCAGCCTTCTGCAATTCACCGACGGCTTGTTCCCCGCGGGCTCGTACGCACACTCCTTCGGGCTCGAAACCTACGCCGCGGAGGGAACAATTCGCGACGCGGAGGGCGTCGAGCGGTTCCTGCTTTCTTACCTTCAGGGTTCTCTCGCGCCCACCGATGCCGTCGCCGCTCTCGCTTCGCGGAAAGCGGCGGCTCTCTCCCATCGGGCCGCGAGAATGGAACAGTGTCTAGTCATCGACCAGCACCTCGATGCGATGAAGCCGGCAAGTGAACTGCGCGATGCCAGCCGCCAGATGGGGAGACAGGTATTGCGCATCGCGGCGCACATGGGCGGGCCGTTCGCCTCGCAGGGATTCACGGCTGGCCTGTTTGACGCGGTTGAGAAAGGGCAAACGCCTGGGCACCACGCAATGACTTTCGGCGTGGTTGGCGCCGCGCTTGGATGGCCTGAAACCGAAATGGCGCGTGCTTATCTTTATTCCAGCTGCGCTGGATTGGTTGCGGCCTCATTGCGGCTGCTGTCACTGGGGCAGTTAGCCGGGCAGCGAATTCTCTGGGCCTTGTCGCCATCTATCGCGCGGCTGGCCGAGGAAGTTCAAGGCAAGGATATGACTGACATTTGGAGTTTCGCCCCGGGACTTGAAATTGCCGCCATGCGCCACGCGACTCTCGATGCGAGGTTGTTCCGATCGTGATTCCCAAACCCCTCAAAATTGGGATTGGGGGGCCGGTGGGGTCGGGCAAGACGGCCCTGGTCGAGGCGCTGTGCACGCGTTTTCGGCAAAGCAAAAATATCGCCGTGATCACCAATGATATTTACACCCGAGAGGACGCCGAATTCCTGGTGCGCCGCCAAGCGCTTTCTCCGGACCGGATCATCGGCGTGGAGACGGGCGGATGTCCTCATACCGCGATCCGCGAGGATGCTTCGGTCAACCTCGAAGCTTGCGCGGTGCTGCAGCGGCGGTTTCCGGATCTTGACTTGCTTCTGATCGAGAGCGGCGGCGACAACTTGGCTGCCACGTTCAGTCCGGAACTCGTGGACGCTACGATCTACGTCATCGATGTGGCCGAGGGCGACAAAATTCCGCGAAAAGGCGGACCGGGAATTACCAACTCCGGGCTTCTGGTCATCAACAAGATCGACCTGGCCCCTTATGTAGGCGCAAGCCTGGAAATCATGGAACGAGATACCACAAATATTCGCCGGGGAAAACCTCACGTCTTCACCAACCTCAAAGATGGCACTGGAGTGGATGCCGTCACCGATTGGATTCGGCGAACCCTCTTGTTCGAATCCTGAACGGGTAGGGCGCGACGGCTTCCTGGGCTTGCGATTCGAGCGGCGGCTCGGAAGGACGACGCTCGCGCAATGCCGCTTCAGGCTCCCTTTGCAGGCGCTCACGCCAGTTGAGCTTGCAGACGGCACGGCCTATTTGATGTTGTTGAACCCAACGGGCGGGCTCGTCGGCAGCGATCTCTTATTTACGCAGATCGTCCAGGAACCCCATACGCGGGTCTGCTTGACGACCCCCTCAGCGACGCGCGTTTATCGCACTCGGGGCCAGCCGGCTGTGCAGGAAACCCAGATTCGGATAGAAGAAGGCGCGTCACTCGAATATCTCCCCGATCACGTCATTCCCTATAGGGATGCGCGATTCCGGCAATCGCTGCGCGTGGAGATGGGCCGGGGCAGCCGCGGCATCTTTTGGGATGCTCTCGCCGCGGGACGCGTAGCGCACGGCGAACGTTGGAATTTCCATGAAGTCGATTCCCACATCGAGATTTCCCTGTGCGGGAAAGCCGCCTTCCTCAACCGCACTAGAATTCGCCCTGCGGCTCTTGACCCCGATCGCTTGGGCTTCGCCGAGGGATTCAACTATCTGGCAACGCTTGTGATCGTCGCCGATGGATCGGAAAACTGGAAAGAGACAGTCGCGGCGATGGACGCGGAGCTTAGAAAGATTCCTCACGTTTACGGTGGCGCGAGCGCCCTCTCGAGCGCCGGATGCGTTGTCAAGCTGCTGGCCCGCTCGGCGTCAGACCTGGCGTGTGCGCAGGCATCGCTTTGGGGCCGCGCGCGCGAGATCATATTGGGATCTCCTGCGATTGATCTCCGAAAGTATTGAGGTTCCGAAGGCAAGATCAGTCTGGAGTTTGCAGCAGATGTGTTTTAGCGAGGCACCCAGTTCGGATGCCCTGTGAACAACCCCTCGGAAATCCCAACCTGGTAGCACAGAAACAGTCCAAAGCTAAGGCTGATCGCTCCGGACGCTATCGCCAGCGCTTGATTCAAACGCGCAAAATGCCTCAGCGTATAGGTAAAGGGAAGAGCGATCGCTGTGGTAATCAGCATCATCCCGACAATGGTGCCGGTCCCGAAAACAAGCAGGTAGCCGATGGCCCACCCGGGACGGCTGATGGTGGTGAGAACGAGTAAGGCCACGGCGGCCGATCCGGCAAGGCCGTGCACGATTCCGATCGCCAGCGGCCGCAGAACATGAAAGATTCCGAGCCGTTGGCACCATTGGGGAGTCCAGGCAAATGCCGGCCGTTCGCTGCGAAACTCAAATCCGCGGCCGGCATCGTGGGTGTGAAGCATCACGCGTCCGGAAACGACATGCACATGCCCGCCGAAACCGTAGCCGCGCATCGCCAGCCAGTCCATCATCCGGCGCAGCACACCGCTCAGGTTCAATATTCCCAATAGGATCAGCATGCACGCCACCGACAATTCCATGGTCAGGCCAAGCGCTGGCGGGATTGTCAGCTTGAGCAAAATGATTGCGGAGCCGACGACGAGAATGGTGATGGTGTGCCCCAGCCCCCACAGTGCGCCGATGATGGCCGCGTGCCACGTCGTCCGCTCGCGGCTGACGATCGTGGTGATGGCCACGACGTGATCGGGATCGGTTGCATGGCGCATCCCCAGGAACAATCCCAGCAGAACGATGGCGAATAGGCCAGGCATTACTCCGCAATTCCGACGCCGGCTCAACCAAGGCAAGTCGGCGACATTCGGGTTATCGCTACGGAGTTCTTGTAACACGCCCCAATCGCGCACGTCCACAGCGCGGGATTGTGCGAACGCGCATAAAGACTCAAGAGGCGCGAACCGTGCGGGCTTTCTGACCGATTGCCTTCGCCGAGGTTTCGGCCTTGTGTGGCCTTGCGGTAGTTACTGTCCCAGCTAGCGATCCCCAACGGGTGCGGGTAAGCCCAGCATCCGAACCCGCAGCGCGTCCAGCCAACGGTCAGGCAGCAATCGAGGCAGGATCGCGAGCTGTCTCGCATCTTTCCCCACAACGTAGCGTATTTTCGGATGGCGCGAAGTGACCGCGTCTCGCACCGCCACCGCCACCACCTCGGGTGGGCTGCCTTTCATCTCCCTCGCGTAAGCGCGCTGAGTAAAGATTCGCAGCGTCTGCGCGTAACGGGTTGCGCCTTCGGGCGGGAGCCGGCGAATCACTCCTTCCACGTCGCCCAGCGTCTTGTCGACGGCCGGCGTGTGAATGGCGCCCGGCTCGATCGTGCACACACGAATGCCAAACGGAGCAAGCTCCAGGCGCAGCGCATCGCTCAACGATCCGAATGCGCTCTTGCACGCGCTCAGTACCCCGCCGAACGGTATCGCAATGTGCGCGCCCACCGAGCTGATGTTCACGATTCGCCCGTGCGAGCTGTAGAGCATCGGCAGAAACGCTTGTGTCACCGCCAGCTGCCCGAATACGTCCACCTCGAACATCCTGCGCAGGTCCTCGGGCGTGACGTACTCGAGCGGTCCCGACATTCCAATTCCCGCAACGTTGACCAGGCCCGTTAAACCGTCTCCATTCAGCCGGCTCGCCACTTCCGCGGCCGCGCTTTTGATCGTGGCCGCATCGGTAACATCCAAGATCAGCGGCGTCACGCGATCTCCGCCTTCTCGCTTCAGATTTTCGCCGTCCTGCGGTTTGCGCACTCCTGCAAAAACCTGGAATCCCCCGTGCGTCAGCAGCAAAGCGGACGCTTTGCCGATGCCGCTCGATGCTCCCGTAATCACTACACTTTTTTCGCTCATTTCTCCTCCTTCCGTTCCGCCATGTCCGCCTGGCCTGCCAGTCAATCGGGCTCCTTCATTACGGTGAAGCCGCGCCCGCGAGCACCTTCTCCGCGGGCTTGCTCAGCCGATTCAAAATGAACTGCGGCGCGATCCGGCTCATGAGCTTCAGGAGATTGCTGCGGCCCGGACGTATTTCCAGCCGGTCCTTCCTTAGGCCATCCATCGCCTGGCGAACCATCACTCTTACATCCATCGCGTGCATGGCTGGCATGTCCGCTAGGTGGAAATCCGCGGCCAGTAATGGCGTGCAAGTCATCGGCGGGGCCAGTTCAAACACTCTTACTTTCGTGCCTCTCAGCTGGACGCGCAGCGATTGCGTGAATGAATGCAAACCTGCTTTGGCCGCACAATAGATGGGGAACGCCGGGAAGGGAACGAACGCAAGGCCGGATGAGACGTTCACGATCGCGGCGGTTCCTTGAAGCCTCAAGTGCGGCAGGAATTGCTCGGTCATGCGCACCGGCCCCAAAAGATTCGTTTCAATTTCGCGCTCGATGTCCCCAGTTTCTTCGCACCGGTCCAGGAGGTCGATTCTGCGCATAATTCCGGCATTGTTGATCAGCACGTTCAGCGTGGGGAATCCCTCGGTGACCGCGCGAAACAACGTCTGGATCGCTTTTGGATCGCATACATCGCTTTGAAAGACGTGGATGCCCTCGATCTTTGCTTTCACTCGCTCCAACTTATCCCGATCGCGCCCCGTCACGATGACGGTGTTTCCAAGGCTCACAAATTGAGTGGCAAGTTCCAGTCCAATGCCGCTGGTCCCGCCTGTAATTAAAATCGTGTTGTGCGACATCTTCATGAGTCATGCCCATCGCTTCGTGCTGCCTGCCGGTTGGGCGTTTCGCAAGGCTTACATTAAATGGGATGAACCGCCGAGCCCGAGGTCACAGGAGATTTGCGAAGTGAATTCATGGTCACGCTGGTCCCGGCAGCCTTGCGAAAGAACATTTCCGAATAAAGGAGCGTTAACCGCACGGAACACGTCTATGCAACAATTTGACCCGCATCTTGGTCTTGCTTGAGGTAATGCATGCTGAGCGCCGAACAGGTCCGGGAACTTTTGAATTTGCAGCCTCTCCGCACCGAAGGTGGATATTTCTCGGAGATATATCGCTCGAAATTCACACTGAACCGGCGGTCTCTCCCCTCGGGATATTCCGGCGACCGTGCACTCTCCACCGCCATCTACTACATGCTCACCCCGGACACGTTTTCCATCATTCATCGGCTCAAGGGCGATGAGGTGTATCACTTCTACTTAGGCGACCCTGCGGAAATGCTGCTCCTAAAGCCGGACGGCAAAGGCGAGACGGTGCTCCTGGGTCAAGATATCGTTTCGGGCATGCGCTTGCAGCAGGTCGTCCCGGCGGGAATCTGGCAGGGTTCGCGCTTGGCTCCCGGTGGAAAATTTGCGCTCATGGGTACGACCATGTCGCCAGGGTTTGACCCTGCCGATTTCGAAATAGGCATGCGCGACGAGCTAAGCGCTCGATACCCCGATCATGCCGGGCTGATCGCCATCCTTAGCCGCTAATCGTTCCGGACCATGGCGACGTCAGCCGCTTGTGATGCGGGCACGGCATTTTGCGGCTTCGCCGTGCGACCCATGCCGGGAGCTAGATCGACGATTTCCTCAGCTTAAGACGTAGGCACGCAAATGTTGTTTCAATCTCAGGCTTGGCCTGAGCAATGCGCCAACTTACAATGATCTCGTCATGAGAATCGGAATCGATTTTGGAACCACTCGAATCGTCGTCGCTGCGGCGGATCGCGGAAATTATCCGCTTGTGAATTTCGAGGCGCCCGATGGGCGAGTGCGGGACTGGTTTCCCTCGCTGCTTGCTGTTTCAGGAGACAAACGGCTTTACGGATGGGAGGCGCTCCAGCAGCAAGGCAAATCCGGCTGGACGATCCTGCGTTCTCTCAAGCGCCGGCTCAAGAACGCTGGTCTGGCCACCGCGGTCGAAATTGCCGGCCAGCGGCTCAATGTGTCGCTGCTGATGACCGAAATGCTGGCGGCCTTGAGACGCGAACTCATGGAGAAATCCACCTTGGGCGCCCGAAAGTACGACCGGCTCCAGGCGATGCTTGGTGTGCCGGCCAACGCCAACAGCAATCAGCGATTTCTCACCCAAGAGGCGGCCCGGGCCGCGGGCTTCGAGGTGCTTGGTCTGTTGAACGAGCCCTCGGCCGCCGCGGTGGAGTTTGCGTGCCGCAACAACACCGACCGCAAGAATGCACGCAAAGGCGGGCTCCTGGTATACGACTTGGGCGGCGGAACCTTCGACGTGTCGCTCGTCGATCTCGGCGAAAATGAGCGCTCCGTTATCGCCTCGGACGGCATTCCCGATTTAGGCGGCGATGACTTTGACGAAATTCTGGCGCTGCTGGCCTTGTCGGAAGCCGGAAAGCCCGGCAAACCGAGGAGTCGCTTACCGGGGCGGAGTGGTACTTGTTGTTTGACGAATGCCGCGAAAAGAAGGAGTCGCTCAATCCCAATAGCCGTAAGCTCACCATCGATTTGGAGCGGGTTCGAAAAGGTTGGGGCGAAGTATCCATCGGCGCGGACGCATTCTACGAACGCTGCCGTCCTTTGGTGGAGTCGACTCGCGCAATCGTGGAAACTCTTCTCGCCGCTCATCCCGGCCACCCGATCGATACCTTATACGTCACTGGAGGCGGTTCGGAGTTGCCTCCCGTCGCACGCGTGTTGCGCGAGACGTTTGGACGCAGGGTGCAGCGGTCTGCCTACATGCGTTCGGCCACGGCCATTGGACTGGCCATCCGCGCTGAAGGCCACGAAGACCGCCCGCTCCGCGATCGCTTCACAAAAAATTTTGGCGTTTGGCGGGAAGCGGACAACGGCCGCAACGCTATTTTCGATGTGATCTTCCCACGCGGTGTAAAGCTTCCCTCGAGAGGCGAGCAGCCGCTGCGAACGGTCCGCTCCTATCATCCGGTGCACAATATCGGCTACTTCCGCTATCTGGAATGTGTGCATCTCGGAACCAACAATCAGCCCGAAGGCGAGATCAGCAATTGGGACGAGATTCGAGTAGCCTTTGATCCCGATCTGCGCGATTCATCCGATCTTGCCGCTCAACCAGTCCTTCGCTTTGCCGCACCGCAGGAATTATTGATCGAAGAGGAGTACATCTGCGATGCCAATGGCGATGTAGAGGTAAAGATCCGCGACAAGGTCACGCAGCAGACCAACGAATACCGGCTCGGCCGCTGGTCGAAACACCGCAAAAAATTGAAAGCCAGATAAGCCGTTTCCGATCTTTCAGTCGACCCCAAGCAAAATCAACACGGGGTTGGAGCTGCAGCATGCCTCGCTGTGCCGGCACAGCAGTCGCATGCTGGGCCCCATGGTATGATCCCGCGTCAAGGGTCGGCTTCATATAAACGGAGGCGCAAGGGGTCCGGTGATCCTCCCGGTCTTCAAAGCCGGCGATCCGTCCCTTCGCGGGGTGGATGGTGGGTTCGACTCCCACACGCTTCCGCCAAATCCAAAGAGTGGGCTCCAAACAACTACGCCGAATCAGCCGTGAGACCGGGATCATCGACCTGCCCAACTGCATGTCCAAACTCTTCGGTTACGGCATGACGGTCGACGAAGCGATCTCAGCGCGCCACTCTCAATCCTGCGCGCATTTTCCCGCTTTTCAACGACCGCGGCACGTTGAATGTGGGCGCGCCCGCCGACGTGGCGGTGCTCGAGCTGCGGAAAGGGAATTTCGAGTTCCTCGACAACTACAAGAATAAAATCACCGGCCACCAGCGGCTCTTCCCGAACGCGACCGTGCTGGGCGGCAAACGCGTGGCGCGCACCTAGCGGGCGCGGGCGGAATTGGCTATATATGACCGATGGCGTGGCGTATCCTTGACGGCGGGTTTGCCATGATCAGCTTGAGCAAGAATGTGAAACTATTTGTGCTCTGTATCGTTGCGATTGGCGTGTGCAGATCTGCGATGGCACAAGAGCAGCCTTCTTACAAGGTCGACGCCAATTGGCCAAAGCAATTGCCAAACAACTGGATCATGGGACAGGTCAGTGGGATTGCTGTCGATCATGAGGATCATGTTTGGGTTCTACAGCGTCCTGCTTCCAACGCGAAGGATGATCTCGGAGCCGCACAATCTCCGCCGGTGTCGCAATGCTGCTTCGCGGCGCCGCCGGTTTTGGAATTCGATGGGGCAGGTAACTTATTGAAGTCGTGGGGCGGTCCCGGTCCTGGCTACGACTGGCCGACTTCGGAGCACAGCATCTTCGTCGACGCGAGCGGAAATATATGGATCACCGGAAATGGCACCACGGACCGGCAGGCCCTCAAATTCACCAATGATGGAAAATTCGTCATGCAGATTGGCCATTCATCCAAGGCAGAAATTAATAGCTTGGACACGACACTCCTGGGTCGGCCGGCCGGTATCGAGGTAGATGAGAAGGCCCGCGAATTGTATATCGCCGACGGATACGGGAATCGGCGGGTGATCGTATTCGATTCCGACAGTGGAAAATTCAAACGGATGTGGGGCGCATACGGGAATGCGCCGTCTGATGCGGATCCGGGAGCCTATGATCCCGGTGCCGCCCCTGGCAAACAGTTCAGGACACCAGTTCATTGCGTCCATCTATCAAACGATGGACTTGTCTACGTCTGTGATCGCGTCAATGACAGAATTCAGGTTTTTACAAAGGAAGGCAAGTTTTTGAAGGAGTTTTTCCTGCGAAAGCAGACTCTTGGCAACGGCTCTGCCTATGACCTGGCATTTTCGCGCGATCGAAATCAGGGCTACCTGCTCGTAGCCGACGGCGAGAACAATGTGATATGGACCCTCCGTCGAAGTGACGGTGCCACCTTGGGCAGCACCGGTCATGCGGGTCGGAACGCAGGGCAGTTCCATCATGTCCACGAAGTTGTCGCTGATTCAAGCGGGAATCTGTACACGGGCGAGGTGGAAACGGGCAAAAGGGTTCAGAAATTCATTCTAACGAAATGACGGGAATCGCACGGCACCTCGTTTGTCAGGGGTTATGCAGTTCACATTGAGGGGCGGATGGCAACGTAATGTTGCATTTTCGGCTAGTAGCGGATGATCCTTGCATCTGTGGACGATCTGTAATTCGCTGCTATTTCACGAAGCGGCGGAAATTCATGGTGTTAGTGAAGCCGGCATAGACATTGCCGCTATCGTCTGCCGCGACGGCCTCGATGGTATTGCCTTCCGGCCAAGGGATAAATTCCCGGACCTTTCCGTCCTTCACGTTTCCGATGCGGATGCCTTCTTTGAAGCCGGGATTAGTTTTGTCGGTCGAGGTTGAGTCTGAGACGTAAATCACATCTTTCTTGCTGATGAAGACGCCGCTGGGCCGGCCGAATTGCCGCCACTCCGCGAGGAATTTGCCATTCTGGTCGAAGATCTGTATGCGACTGTTGCCACGATCGGCGACGAAGAGGCGGCCGGCGGCGTCCATGGCCAAGCCGTGCGGCGTATCGAATTCGCCCGGGCCTGAGCCCTTGTGGCCCCAAGCCTTGATGAATTTGCCGTCCTTGGTTAGCTTCACGATCCGGGCGTTAGTGTCGCCACCATGTCCATCGGCGACGAAGATATCGCCATTGGGCGCGACCAAAACGTCGGACGGGCCATTGAAGGTGTCGGGCCCATCGCCCGCTACGCCGGGCTTTCCCAGCGTCATGAGGAGCTTGCCCTGCGGGCTGAATTTCATGACGGTCTCGCCCCTGCCGTTCTTGATTCTGCCGTCGCAGACCCAGACGTTATCTTCGCGATCTACGAAGATTCCGTGAGGATAATTGAAGGTGCCGGCACCGAAGCTGGTCACGAGGTTGCCGGAAGCGTCGAACTTCATAAGGGGCGCCAGATTCGAGCCGGAGCAATCGTCGGGCGTGCCGCAGCGGTCGAAGACCCATACGCTCTTTCCGTCGCGATCGATGTCGACGCCAATGGCCGCGCCCCATTTGCGTCCCCGGGGCAGCTTGGCCCAGCCTTCATCGACGTGATAAGGATTGGGCGCGGCATTGGGGTCGGCGCTGTCCGCCGCTCCAGCCGACGGCCCTCCCGGCAGCATGGCGATGGCCGCAAGGATCGCGAGCCCGAGTGCATAGCGAATTTGGTGTGCAGGCCACATGCCGTCCCCCTCCTTCACGCTTCACGCGCGGCGCTTCGACCCACGTTCGACCCGCGTTGTCAGCGAGGCGGCAGCGAGCCCAGGTATGCCGAGATCGAAATAATTTTCCGAACCTCACCCTGATCTGCGTCAAGAGCATCTTCGACGCCCTGCACCGCCTCGGCTTCCAAGGCGTTTCCTTCCTCTAGCAATTCGTCTACGCTCTCGGAATTCACGGTTTCCTGGTTCGATAATCCCTGTAAATCCACGGCCTGTCCGTCTCGGCGTTTTCGAGGTTCGACCACTGCTTCGCTAATTAGTGAGCGGTTGCTGAAGCCCAATTCCCATCGGTGCTGACCGAAAGCTCCCACCACTGATCAATCTGCTCCTGCCGTGCCTTGATGACATTCGTAGCCACCTCCACAGCGTCCGAGCCCGCGACGAAAGATACGGGCGGATTCTCGACCTGCGATAAGTGCACGATCGCAGCCGCCAGCTTCGCCGGATCACCCGCCTGCTGATGGCTACGATTGGCCATGAAGTTGCGGAAGTCAGCGACCGGCTTGGCGTAGTCGCTGATGGACTGGCCCTCGGAATACTTGATTGAACTCTGATCGAGGAAATCGGTACGGATGAAGCCCGGTGAGATCGAGGTCACATACACTCCAAACGGAGAGAGTTCCTGGGCAATGGCTTGAGAGAAGCCTTCGACCGCAAACTTGCTGGCGTTATAGGCTGAGGCCCCGAATACGCCCCTGAGCCCGGCAACGGAGGAGATGTTGAAGACGCGACCCCGGCGCTGCCTGCGCATGATCGGGATCACGGCCCGCGTCACCGCCATCAACCCAAATACATTCGTTTCGAATTGGGTGCGAATCTGTTCCGGCGAGGTCTCCTCAAAGACTCCGAGTTGTCCGTACCCTGCATTATTCACGAGCACGTCGATGGAGATGAATTTCGTGACCGCTGCGTCCACCGCAGCCTTTACCTGATCTTCCTTGGTGACATCGAGCGGCAGCACAAGAAGCCGATCTGATTCCGATCTAAAGGCTTGCTCAAGATTACGAGGGGTACGGCCAGTCGCTACAACCCGATCTCCTGCGCCGAGCGCAGCCTTTACAATCTCTGCTCCAATACCCCTTGCGGCACCCGTCACAAACCATGTCTTAGGCATCTGCGTTCTCCTTCCGTCTTCGAGTGGCCAAGCGACACAGGCTAGGGACACTGGCCCGTTGAGGTAGCCGTTGAGTTACTCACGCTTGGAGTAGCTGACCGCGGGAAGCCGGAAGGCCACGAGTTCGCCGGGGAAGCTCTGGCCGCTAATCGCGACGATGATGTACTGCCGCCCATTCATCATATAGGTCATCGGCGAACCGCTCTGCGGCGCGGGCATATACACGGCGCCCACTTCCCTTCCGGTCGTTTTATCGTAGGCGCGCAGCATTGCGCCGCGAGCGCCGGATGCGGTGGTTGTAAACATGGGCTCGCCGGCGATCACCAGCGATTTTGTGGTAAGCACGCCTATGATCCCGGGCTGGCCGGTGCGGGGAATGGAAAGACCTTTGAGCGCGGGATTATTTCGGATGTTGTCCGGCGTTTCGCCATGCGCCACCTGCCAGGCAATTCCGCCTTTGTCCATATCGTAGGCCGTAATGCGCCCGTAGGGAGGCTTCAACAACGGCAAGCCGTTCACGGTCAGGCCAGGTCCGCCCTCGTCTCCGCCACGGGCTGCCGCCCCAGGAGGGGCCGGAGCGGGCGGCGCACCCATCGGCGTGCTCAGCCGAGGCTCTTTGCCGTCCGTGCCCTGAACATATTCCATGTCTGAAAACTGAGGCCCTGGCGTGGGAACCAATCCGAGCAGCGCGATGGCCGTCTGCGAGTAGACAAATAGCTTGTGCGTCTCGGGATCGTAGGAGCCGCCGGGCCAGTTAGCCCCGCCGGTGGAACCCGGCGAGGTAATCGTGGCGAGCGTTGCGTTCCCCTTGCTCACTGAGGGCGGAGTGAAGATGGGCCCGATGCGATATTTCGAGACGAGCTTAACGGCTTCGGCGCGCAGGTCCGGGGTGAAGTCGATCAGATTGTCGATGGCGACGCCCTGATTGTCGAAAGCCGGCGGCTTGGTGGGAAATGGCTGTGTGGGGGAGTACCACTCGCCGGGCACGTCGCCTTTGGGCACGGGACGCTCCTCGATGGGCCAGATAGGCGCGCCGGATTCGCGGTTGAAGACGTAAAGGAAGCCCTGCTTGGTGGGCTGCGCGACGGCCTTCACAGTGTGCCCGTCGATGCTCATGTCGGCGAGGATCGGCGCGCAGGGGATATCCATGTCCCACAAACCGTGATGAACCAGTTGGTAGTGCCACTTGCGCTTCCCGGTTTGCAGATCGACGGCGACGAGACTCTCACCGAAGAGCCCCTTGCCGGGGCGATCACCGCCGTAGTAATCGCCCGTGGGCAACTCCACGGGCAGATAGACAAGCCCTAACTCTTCGTCAATGGAGATTTGGGCCCAAACGCCCGTATTGCCGGTGTAAGAAAGCGAGTCCTTCTCCCACGTGTCGGCTCCATACTCACCGGGGCGCGGGATGGTGTGAAAAATCCAAAGGCGCTTGCCGGTGCGCACGTCGAACCCGCGAACATAGCCCCTGACATTTTTGCGGCTCTTGGGATCACTTCCGGTTAAGTGTGCCGCGCCGACGATGACGACATTCCTGGCGACCACGGGGGTTGAATGCAGACCCACCTCGCCGGTGACCAGGTCGATCTCCTGATCGTCGTCTTGCTTCAGGTCAACCACGCCGTTAGTGCCAAAGCCGGGAATGGGTGAGCCGGTCTTGGCGTTGAGCGCGATCAGGCGGTAGCCCGGCGTGACGTAAAGGATGCGCTCGTCCTTGCCGTCGGTCCAATAGGCCACGCCGTGCCCGGAAAGCTGCCGGGGCGCGTAGGTGCCGCGCATACCTTCATCCTCCCGGTGAACCCAGAGAAGCTCGCCGGTGGCGGCATCCAGCGCCACGACTGAGCGGCGCGAACCGGCGGTGGAGTACAACACGCCGTGAACCATGAGGGGAGTCGACTCGAACTTGAATTCCGGCCGAGGACCGAGCGAATCCGTCTTGAAGCGCCACGCCAATTCCAACTTGCCGAAATTCCCCGCGTTGATCTGATCGAGGGGCGCGTAGCGCGTGCTGGCCAAGTCGCCTCCATAGGTGCGCCACTCTCCATTCTTTGCGCCCGATTGTGCGCGCGCGTTCATTTCGAGGAAAGGCGGGGCGACGCAAATCAGGCCGATACAAAGCAGGCACCCCAGAGCCAGGCGAGAAGGTCTCAGCATTGCGGTCCTCCTATGCGGGTTCTCCGCATCGCAGTGAGGCAATCGGAATTGTGCGTATTCTGTTCCCACTTTCGGCTGCAAACAAGGGAATTTGGAAGGAGGCCGCACATTCCCACCGAAGATTGATCTCAAGGTACGGGGGGCGCCACAATTGGAGACTGAAGGGCTGTGGCCGGCGCAAAAGCCACGTTCCGAAAATCCCGGCGATCTCAAGTGGTCGATGCAACACCCCGTGAAGCCTCCTCAAAACGTAGACTCTTCAAGAACATCAATCCGGACAGCCTAAGCTTCTAAAACGGGCCAAGAATCAGCTCTTAGGCTATAAGAACCCTGAAAAGACCAAAACCTCCTGTTTAAGAAGAACTTCTGACGCGCTGGTGGTGTTGCAACGACCGGTTGAGCCGGCACCGCTTCTCGGACATATACCGGTCCAGTACCCCCGCTTAGGCAAACTGGCGGCGTGTCCTCTACACCCTCAGCGGACGCAGTCAAACCACTTGACATGGACAGGGGTTGGTGCTGAACTGTCGGCAAATCCTTTCCTGAGGAAATCGGCGCCGTAAATTTCGAAAGCTTCGCCGCGGGGGTGCTGAGATGAAGGCCATTCTGAAGCCCAAATACTTTGGCCTCGTTGGAGCCATTCTTGCGTTGTTGATAGCAGTGCTGGCGATTCCCGCCATCGCGCGAGCTCAGGCAGAGGCTAACGGCACTGCCAGCCGACCGGTCACGTTTGCGAAAGATGTCGCTCCAATCATTCAAGAGCATTGTCAGGTTTGCCATAGGAGCGGGGCCATGGCCCCGATGTCTTTGGTTACATTCGAAGAGGTGCGTCCTTGGGCGAAGGCGATCGAGCGGCAGGTAGAGACGCGAAGCATGCCTCCATGGCAACTCGACAGGACGGTTGGCATCCAGCATTACCAGAATGATCCTTCCTTGACCGACGAACAAATCGACACGATCATGCGCTGGGTGAACGCAGGTGCACCGCTCGGCGACCCCAAAGACATGCCGTCTCCCAAAGAGTGGCCGAATGACAATGATTGGCAACTCGCGAAGCAATTCGGACAGCCGGATATCGTGATTGACTCAGCGCCCTACACCATGCCCGCCCACGGACAGGATGTGTGGTGGAAGCCGGTTTCCGATGTGCCTGTGACCGAACCGCGGTGGGTGCGGGCGGTGGAGATTCGGCCGTCAACTGCGGCAGGCCGCAGGATCATGCATCACGTGCTCGCGCGGCTTCAGCAGGATGAACCAGATTTACGAAAGGCCCTCTTCAACGGCGACGATGCCGACGGCGACGGCCCGGGAATGTTGATGGAATGGGCGATCGGCAAGAACTACGATATCTATCGTCCGAACACGGGCAAATTGCTCCTCCCCGGTTCACGCATTTGGTGGGAACTTCATCTTCACGCGGTTGGTGAGCAAATTACCGACCATGCCCAGTTGGCGATCTATCTCTATCCGAAGGGCCAAACGCCGAAATATCGCACTTACTTGATGGCTTATACGGCAAACAGTAAGTTGAATGGACAGCTTCTTCTGGATATCCCCCCGAACACCGTCACAGAGACCGAAAACTTCCACGTGCTGAAGCAGCCTGCCATACTGGAGAACTTCCAGCCGCACATGCACCTGCGCGGCAAGGCCATGTCTATGGAAGCAATCCTACCGGACGGCCGCAGGGAGATGCTCAGTTACGTCAACCGCTTCACGTTTAACTGGATGATCAATTACATCTATGCGGACGATGCAGCCCCGGTTTTGCCAGCAGGCACCGTGCTACACGTCACTGCCTGGCACGACAATACGGCCGCCAACCCGAATAATCCCGATCCTAACCAGTGGGTGGGATGGGGCGAGCGCACGGTGGACGAAATGTCGCACGCCTGGGTTAACGTGACCTACATTACGGAGGACGACTATCAGTCCTATGTCGCGAACAAGGGAAAGCAAGTCGCGTTCTCCGCTATCCCAGCGCCTTAGCGGGCGCATCTTTCAGGCCGGCCATGCAACCGAGTTGGAAAGTTCTGGCTCTTTGTTTGGGAATCGCGCTGGGAAGCGCTGCATTCGTGCGAGCGCAGAACTTGCCGTTGGAGCCTCTGCACGATACGGGGCAGAGCGTTACGGGCGCCTTTGAAGGGTGGTTCCGCAATCAGGATGGTACCTTCAGCCTATTATTCGGCTATTACAATCGCAATCTGAAAGAAGACGTGGAGATCCCGGTAGGGCCGAATAACCGGATTGAGCCCGGTGGTCCCGACCAAGGTCAGCCCACCCACTTCCTGCGTGGCCGCCAGTGGGGCGTCTTTACCGTGACTGTGCGGGCGGATTTTGGAACGAACAAACTCAGTTGGACCTTGACCAACAATGGGCAGACGACGGTCATCCCGGCAACTCTCAATCCCCTGTGGGAGGTTTCTCCGCTCCACGATGATGCCACCGGAAACGAGCCGCCCGTTATCAAGTTTCCAGGAGGCGCCTCGGTACAAGGTCCGCGCCCTGTCAGCACCGAGCTTTCGACGACTTTGCCGAATCCACTCATGCTCAACGTGTCAGTTTCTGACGACGCTAAGATGCCTCTCTTCGGCTTTGTTGGGAGCCCAGGGGCGCAACAACCGAAAACTCCGCCGGTGACCGTGACGTGGAGTAAGTTTCGCGGACCCGGGACGGTGACATTCGCCAACCCCAAGCCCACCGTCGAACTGGCAAACGGCGGCCAGGTCACGTCGGCTGGCGTGAGCGGTGTTGCGAAAACGACGGCCACCTTCGCTGAGCCGGGAGAGTATGTATTGCTCGTCGTCGCCAACGATTGGTCAGGGAACGGCGGCCACGGATACCAGTGCTGCTGGACAAACGCTCAAGTAAGAGTTTCCGTCAAGCCGTGAGTCGGCGATGTTATTTGGTCGAAATTCTTCACTTCACTCCACGTGCGACAGCACATCTTTACCCGTATAGAATCGGTATATCATCACCGGCTTGCGTCCTTGAGCGGCAACTGCATTATTGCGCGTCTGTTCGCAAAAGATAAGAAAACACATCCCGACAGTCACAACAGCGATGGAAAACCCGAGCATCATTTTCATGGAAGGCTCCTGTTTACCAGGATTGTTTGGGGTCCAGTCTAGACCCAAACGCTCGTCGGTGGGATTATCCCCTGCAGCGCGAGGCGCGACTTGGCAAAGGCTCTGCCTGTGCGACCGTGAGAGGCTCGCTCATGACGAGCCAACGATCAGAGCCACAGCCCCCCAGAAGCGAGTGAGCAGAGCTGGACTTGCCATTCTGGACTGATCGCAAAGCAGCGTTCTCTAGGGATGTCTCGGCATAGTCCGCTTACCGTCGACTACGGGCGGAAAGTCCCTCACCTCGTCATAAACTTCTGTGATAAAGCGATCCTTGCTCTGTTGCGTGTCGCCTAGCGTGACCTTGTCATACGGCGCCGTCAGATTTGCCGCCAGGACGCCCTGAAGCGACATGCCTTGCTCGCGGAGCCTCGTCACCTGGGCGAGGACATCTACCAGCATGGCGCGATAGGCCAGAAGATCGTCCTTCTTCACCAACGTGCCGTGCCCTGGAATAAGCGTCGTATTGGCGCCGGCGAGCTTCTCAATGAGGTCGATCGCCTCGAGCATGCCCTTAATCGACCCGCCGTTGGACTGATCGGCGAACGGATAGCCGAAGTTGCGGTAGAAATCCTCGATATAGATAGCGTTGGCTTTGCGAAAACGCACGACGGTGTCGCCGGCAGTGTGGGACGGCATCATCGGAATAAAGTCCACGGTCTCGCCGTTCATGTTGAGAGTCGCTGCCGGCGTTCCCGGCGCAGAGGCGTTATAGCTGTAGGTCACCACTGGTACGCCGACGGTATCTGGAGCCGGAGCCGGTTGGCCGTTGGCGAGCAGCGGCGGACGCAGCATCTCATTGCGCAGATTCTCCTGCGAGAAAATGAGCGCCCCTTGCTTGGCAAAGAATGCGTTGGCTCCCGTATGGTCGGAATGAATATGCGAGTTGACCAGCACCTTGAGGGGCGCGTCGGTGAATGATCGGATCGCTTTCAGGGTCTTCTCGGCTACCTGTTTGTTCTCCGTATCCACCAGCAGAACGCCGTCTGGCCCGAAAAGCGCCATGACCCTGCCGCCCGACGCATCGGGATGCGCGGGATCAAGGCCTTGCGAACCATGCAGAACGAAAAGATTCGGCGAGATCTTCTCCGTCACCATGATCTCGATCTTGTCCCAAGGCGTCTGGTAGCCCTCCGCGAACGTGTAAGGGCCTTTTCCCGGCGGGATGATTGTTATGGGGTAATGCGTTTCCTGCGTCCATGCAGTCGCAGAAAAAGCTGTCATCGCGGACACAGCAATTAACAACAGCCGAAGGTGTTTCATTATCCCTCCTTGCCTGAGGGTCCCTCTCCAATGTTGACCACGCAGGCCCGAATCTGGTCGGGATTATCCACCAGCGCCTTTGCGATCGCCTCAAGCAACTCCTTCATCGTTCCACCTCAGGGTACAGTACTCGCATCAGTCGGAAGTCTGGCATGAGTGTGTGACTGATCCCCGCAGTTCCAAATCATCATAGCCGGGTAAGGCACGTGGCGTTCGCACGCCGCTGGCCATGTACCGCCCGCGCGCGGAAAATAGGATTGGAGATAACGATGGCAACATACAAATATTCAGCGGGAACCGTAAAAGACGTATTTGCATGGCTGAATGGCGTCGGCAGCAAAAATGAACACGTGGCCCGCCTAAAGCTGAAATATAAGAATGCTGGAGTGGAGAAATTGCAGGGTACGGTCTACGTTGTGATCGATGACGGCGACAGGACTCTTGTAGCGATAGAAGTGACGCCGGTTGACTGGCAGCAAGAGAAGCTGAAGAAACCGGTGGCCCCAGAAACAGTAAAAGCGTGAACCCGGGTGCGCCGGCGGCAAACGTGCGCCAGGCGGACGCTGAGCGTGTCTTAAGGATCCTGGGACTTACCCGGACGAAGCAGTGGGCAGATTTGGATTTGGCCTTCAGTGTTGCACCACTGTAAAAATTGCAATTACTGCGGTTACCACGCCTACGATCATTCCAACGCTCTCGCCTCCGATTCCCCAGTCGCTGTCTCGGCCAAAGCGCCACCAAAGGAGAATCAGGCCGAACAGTCCCGACGAACCTGGACCGAAGCAAGCGGAGTAGCTGGTATTCGGCGGCTTCCGGTCGAACGTTTTAGCTCGCTCTTTAGGGATTCTTCTGCAAGACATGCACCAAAGCACCTCTTCTTGGCCAAGCACCGGACTGACGAGCCGGATCATCTGGTAAGAATGGCAAAACAGATTCTAGGAAAAGACCTGTTTGCCGTAGACTAGCGCGTGACAAAAACGTCCCGCGGAGCGTTATGAGCAGCGCTTCCACGCATATCCTTACTGCTGGGGACTTGCAAGCAACATTCTGGCCCTCGGCTGGAATGCTCGGCGCTTCTCTTCGCTTCTGTGGAATTGAGCTTCTGCGCCGCGTGGACGACCTCGATACCGCCCGCATCAAAGGAAGCACTGCCGGCATTCCACTCCTGTATCCTTGGGCAAATCGCCTTGGCAGCTTGCAATATCGCGCGGCTGGACGTCAGGTCTCGCTGGATTCTTCCTCGCCGCTTTTGCATTTCGATGATCACAAACTCCCTATGCACGGCGTCCCCTGGTCCCAACTGCAGTGGAACGTTGTTTCGAGCCATGCGGATGCACTAACCGCGCGTTTGGATTGGTTGAGCCAGGAACTGCTCGCGATTTTTCCATTTCCCCATCACGTCGAGATGGCGGTGCATCTGCGGTCTGTTGATTTGGCGATTCAAACTGCAGTCTTTGCAGATTCAGGTTCACCGGTTCCGATCAGTTTCGGCTTCCATCCCTATCTTGGTCTTCCGGCGATCCCGCGGGCAGAGTGGACACTGAACGCTCCTGCCATGCGAAAGCTGGCTCTCGATGCGCAAGGGATTCCCACCGGCCAGGAAACTCTGTCGACGCCTCTCGCTGCGCAACTCGGAAACAGCGGTTACGACGATGGCTTTGCCCTTTCGGGTGAGCAGGCCACGTTCTCGGTCGCTGGTAACGGCTACTCCATCGCCATCGACTTCAAAAGCGGTTTCCCCTTCGCCCAGATCTTTGCTCCGAAGGATAAGGAGTTTATCGCCGTTGAACCGATGACTGCGGCCACGAACGCACTATGCTCCGGCGAGGGGCTGCGCGTGATCGCACCAGGCGAGCAGTTTATCGCCTCATTCCGAATCCAGGTCTACCACCACCCATGATCGCGGTGTGGGGTCTCTGAATCCACTCAAGGCAAGGGCCGTGTGGCCAAGAATCGAATCAAGATAAGGGCGAGATAGGCGATTTGGAGTTATTATTCGGCACGGTAGCCTACCAGCGGAAGTGGAGGTGTCAGGTAAACATGAACGAGCCAGTAAAGAGTCCATTTGACCGGCGTGATTTCCTGAAAGTTGCTGCAGGCGGAGTCGGCGCATTGATGGCTAGTAGTGCGAAGGCGCAAGCGCAGACTGCAGAATCGCCGGCAGCGAAACCGGCTGTGGATGTGTCGGCCACCGACCCCGCGTCGTTGCCTCCTGTTCGGCCGGGTTCCGATTTCATGATCGACGTCATCAAGCAGCTGGGCTTCGAGTACGCGAGCGTCAATCCGGGCGCGAATTTCCGCGGCCTTATGGAATCGGCGGTCAATTACGGCGGGAACAAGAATCCGCAGCTGATCACTGCGCTGCACGAGGAAGTAGCCGTAGCCATGGCTCACGGATATTTCAAGATCGAAGGCAAGCCGATGGGCGTTTTCATGTACGGCACCGTCGGCATCCAGCACGCAGTCATGGCCATTTACAGCGCCTGGTGCGACCGCGTCCCGGTGGTCATGTTTGTGGGGAACGACATCGACATGGCCGACCGCAGCAACCGCGTGGACATGATGCACAGCGCGCAAGACGTGGGCGCTTTGGTCCGCAGCATGACGAAATGGGACGACGCGCCGGTTTCACTAAATGGTTTTGCCGAAGCCGCGATGCGCGGCTACAAGATCGCCATGACGCCGCCTTATGGGCCGGTGGTCATCGCCATTGACAAATACCTCCAGGAGGGCCCGATTCCCGAAGGCTCGAAGCTAGTCATTCCGAAATACTCCCCCACCAAGGCCCCGCAGGGCGACGAGGAGTCACTTGCTGAAGCCGCCCGGATGCTGGTGAACGCGGAGTACCCGGTGATCATCGCCGAGCGCGCCGCCCGCACTGAAGCGGGGTTGAAGTACATGGTTGAACTAGCGGAATTGCTGCAGGCCGGCGTAGTGGACACAATCCAGCGGATGAATTTCCCTTCTCGCCATCCCTTGCGGCAAACGCCCGGTGTCGTCTCGCAAGCGGATGTCATTTTGTCGCTGGAGAATCCGCTGCTCTGGAGCGCCGTGCATGCGCCGGAAAACGACGATTTCGGCGCGCCCGCATCGAGCCCTTCCCGGCTGCAGCCAGGAGCGAAACTGATTACGATCAGCTCCCTCGACCTCTTCAGCCGCAGCAATTACCAGGATCTCGGGCGGTACCAAGCAGTCGATCTCTCGATCGGCGCCGATGCGGAGGAAACCCTTCCTGCACTGATCGAGCAAATCAAACGCCAGGTGACCTCGAACCGCAAAGCGGCCATCGAGGCTCGCGGCGGCAAGCTGGCTGCGGCCCATACCAGAGCTGACGCGCAGGCACGCACGCAAGCGGCCTTAGGTTGGAACGAGTCTCCCATTAGTACCGCGCGCGTTGCCGCTGAGCTGTGGGCGCAAATCAAGGACAAAGACTGGTCGCTGATCTCTCGCAGCGACGGCATGGCCGGATGGGCGCAGCGGCTGTGGAGTTTCGAGAAGTTCTACCACCACATCGGGCAGTCCGGATCGGTGGGCATCGGCTATAACTCTCCGGCCGCGGTGGGCGCTGCGCTGGCCAATAAGAAGTATGGCCGGCTCTCCATCAACCTGCAGAACGACGGCGATCTGATGTTCTGTCCCCAGGTCCTATGGACCGCCGCGCACTACCAGGTTCCTATGCTAACGATCATGCACAACAACCGTTCGTACAACACCGAGTTTATGGAGATCCAAAGATGCGCCGGCAGGGAACACCGCGACATCAGCGCGGCGGCAATCCCTACGAAGATCGACAACCCGCCGATTGATTTCGCCAAGCTCGCGCAGTCCATGGGATGGTACGCCGAAGGGCCGATCGAAAATCCCAGTGAGGTGGGCCCGGCCATCAAGCGTGCGCTCGCCGTGGTCGAGAAGGGCCAGCCGGCATTGCTCGACACCGTCACGCAGCCGACATAAGAAAATAAAAAGGGGACAACGATGAAATACTCTCGTGGCGGTTCTCTTTTCGCATCGGCTTTGCTGGGCTTGGCTCTCACGCCAAGCTCGGCGCCGGCGCGGCCCCGGCAAACGACTTCGAATACTGCGCGAGCTGCCACGGCGCCCAGCGGTAATGCCCAAAACGGAAGAAAGGCCTTCATCGCGCACACTTGCTACACCTGCCACGGCTACGAGGCGGAGGGCGGGGTTGGCCTGCGCCTGGTCGGCTATCCCAACACGCTGGACTCTTTCATCGCCTACGTTCGCCAGCCCAAGGGCGTGATGCCGCCGTCCGGGGCCAATATCACTGCGCAGGAGTTTCAGGACATCTACACGTGGGTGCGGTCCATAGCGCCGTCGCCGGACGCGAAGACCATCGACCTGCTCAAGCCCGACGCCAAGTAGAGCTTTCCCCACCGCCTGGCAGATCCCCTCGTGAGCGGCGAGTGTCGGCGCTTGCTGCGCGTTCCCTTCTTGGCAGACGCGTCAGCCCTGAGTGGAGGGTGATTGCTGCTGCGATCCCTCATTAGGGCCCCAGCCATGGGCGCGGCGGTGCCATTCTTCGAACATCTGCCGACGCTGTTCCCAGTTCCCACGGCCACCCCAACGGCCCCATAAGAAGAACCGGCTGATGAGGCACCAGATGCCGAAGAAGAACAACAGGGGGAGAAGAAACCCAAAAAGCCAAAGCCCCAACCAAATGGACGGAAACCCCACGGACCGTAGGGCATGTACGGAATTATTGGCGCACCCTGAGGTAGCTGATTAGCTATTTGCGGCGCCAGTGCCAAGCCGCGGGTCACGCCGAGGTTGTACAGCCTCATACCCGCAACAGCCAGGAGCGCTATTACTACCAACCCAAAGAAAATCCTGAAAACAATTCTTTCCGTTCATGTTCATTGCTCCTTAGGTATGTAGACGATCTTGCCTGCAACATATTTCGGGGGCTTAAGCGCGGTCAGGCCAGGCCGGCATGTGGTTCATTTCCAGTTTCCGAAATCCCGTTTTTCGGGCCTAATCTCGCTGAGGGCGGATAATCCCGCGGACGACTAGAATTAAGCGAGCAGTCCGTAACCTTAAAGTTAAGCCAGGTGCCCGTCAGTCGGTGACTACCGCAGGGGTCCCATGCCCTTCGCCTTATACACCAAGACCGTTTTCGGACCGGTCAGAAACTGAATCGCTGCTGTCGCCGCGTCCGCGTTTTTGGCGTTCGCGCTGACGCCCGCGGCGAATGCGATGTAAGTTTGAAAGGCTCCCGGCAACGGGCCCGCCAGCGCCAGCCCTTTTGCCGATACGATTTCGCTGATCAGCGTTAGCAAAATATCGGCTTTGCCGTTCGCGACGGCCGCCGCCGTTTCTGCGGCGCCCGGCAGTAGCAGAGTCTTGGACTGAAGCGCGTCGGAAATGCCCATCTGCCGCAGCATCTTGTCAATCGCCGGTCTGCTGGCGCCGGCCGCTGCGTAAGTAATCGACTTGGCATTGAGCAAAGTTTTCTTCAGTGCTTCGGGCGTGCTCACATCGGGTTTCGCCGCGCCAGCCCGGATGCCTACGCCGATTCCCACGCGTGCCACGCCGGTCCGCGAGCTTGCGACTACTTTCCCTTCTTTGATCAGCGCGTCAACCGCGTCAGCGGTGAGAACTGTGAAATCGAAGGCCTCGCCGCCTTCGATCTTTGGCTTGATGGTGGCGGTCGTGTCAAATTCCACTGTCATGGGATGTCCGATCGCGCGTTCGCACTGCGGAATCAGTTCGTTCAGAGATCCTTGCACACCATTGGAAGCGAGCACGTGAACCGCTGGGGCCTGCGCCGCCGCTCCTTCGGCCAGGGGCCCTCCGGTAAGCACAAAAACTGCTCCGGCAAAGACCAGCATAATCGCCGCGACCAAAAATCTAAGCTTCATATCTTCCCTCCGGGGTCCATGAAAAAGGCCACCGCTAAAATCCAGTTAACGTTGAATCTATCGTATTTCGTCCCGAGGCGAAAACCGTAAGTGTTTGAAGAATTGGAGCGTGGATTAGCCGGAACGTCACGCCAAAATCAGATGTTTTTGACTGGGCTCCTGCAGTAAGCATTCACACCCGCTCTGTCCGCGATTCGAGACCCGGGCCAGAAACCCGAATCTTCAAACGAAGCGGTCGTCAGGATACCTGCAACAGTTAACACGTTGGGAGCGAATGCCGCCCCACTCGCTTTCGAAAGCCCAAGACGGTGCCTCGGTGGCGGGAAGCTGGTCAAGCCGGGGCCGCCTGGTGTAATGTCCCGCCATGACGAAAAGATATGCACGGCACGAACGGTTCGCTTTTCGCCCACGAACTGTGCCGTGTTCGCCGCCGCGACAACCTTGCGGCTGCGGTTCACATGGTTGTCGAAGCCCTATTCTGGTTTCATCCCTTGGTTTGGTGGTTGGGCGCACGATTGATTGACGAGCGCGAATACGCTTGTGACGAAGAGGTGCTGGAAAACCGGCATCCAGGCGAAAACCTATGCCGAAAGCATCCTCAAGGTGTGCGAGTTCTACCTGGAATCGCCATCGACGTGCCTCTCCGGAGTGACAGGCTCCGATCTCAAGAAAAGGATACGGCGCGTCATCAGGAGCCAGTTCGGAGAAGTCATGGGCACGTGTAAGAGGCTGCTCCTGATAACTGCTGGAATTGCCGCGTTGGCCATGCCGATCGTCGCCGGCGTCTTGATCTTTCCCGGGCCACGCTTGAACCAGATATTCGGGGCGAAGGCCGAGAAGATGTCCTTCGAGGTCGCTTCGATAAAGCTGAACAAGACCGAAGGGCTGCGCCCTACCTCTAACGTTTCCCTAGAAGTTGATGACACTTTTGCTCCCACAGGAGGCCTGCTTTCGGCCACGAACACGCCACTGTTTGTGCTACTGCGATTCGCTTACAAGAGCACCCTTTCTACCCCTGGATTGCCAGCTTGGGGCAGGACCGATCGCTTTGACATCGAGGCCAGAGCCTCAGGCAATCCCACCAAGGACCAGTTTCGCCTCATGATGCAGTCCCTGCTGGCGGACCGTTTTAAGCTGGTCATGCATACGGAGACCAGGCAAAGCCCCATATATGCGCTCGTCATGGCTAAGCCGGGGAAAAACGGGCCACAGCTTCAACCGGATGATGGACCGTGCGTCACCACGGCGGACGACATTAAAGCTGCCCGTGCGGCGCCCCAACTTCCAGCGGCTGCGCCATCGCCGTCAGCTGCCTCGCGGATTCCGGCGATTCCTTGCGGCGTCCTAATGCCGGTTCCGCCAAGCGCGCCCGGTCGGATTCACATCGCGGGACGAAAGGTTACGGTTGCGCTGCTTGCGATGATGGCGTACAGCCCCGCAAGCGGCTTAGACCGCCCGGTATTTGATCAAACTGGGCTCAGCGGGACTTTTGATATGAGCTTCGAGTGGGCGCCAAGACCCAACGGAGCCGCGCCGCCGGGCTTCACGCCTGACGACACGGGACCAACATTCTTTGAGGCTCTCCAAGACCAACTCGGACTCAAATTGGACCCGCAAACAGGCCCGGTCGACGTCCTCGTTATAGATCATGTAGAGCGGCCCTCCGAGAACTGACGATGATGGGTGACGCGCTTAAGAACCTGTTCGGGAAATCCTGAATGCCAGGCGAATGCGATGGAGATTGGAAGAATACCGAAGCAACTGACGATACCTTATCTAAGAGACTAACTGACAGAAGTGCGTATAATCGCACTCATTTGGGCCCGTTGTGCGAATCCTGGGTTGAGATTGGAGCGCATATGGGAAATCATGCCGCAGGGAAACAGAACGAAACAAGGAAACTTCTGGCTTTAACTTCAGCACTGGTGCTTGCAGCGACACTCATCGCGATTTCACTACGCGCTCAATCGCCCAAAGGCCAGGCGCCGGCGGTTCAGCCTCCGACACCACAGTGGCAGATAGACGCCGGTGGCAAGATGGAGTTCGATGTCGCTTCGATCAAGCGGGATACACGTCCCGAGTCCCCTGCGACGAGAACCGCGAATATGCCGCTAGGTCCGCAGGATGCTTTCACTCCCACGGGAGGGTTGTTCTCCATAAACAATAGGACGCTGGAAGCATACGTGATTTTTGCCTACAAGCTGGGGGCTGAACAAGATGCGGCCTTCGTAAAGCAAGAGCCAAAATGGGCGCTCGACAATCGCTATGACATCCAGGCGCGGGGATCCGGCAACCCTACCAAGGACCAATATCGGCTGATGGTGCAGGCTCTGCTGGCGGATCGCTTCAAGCTGGCGGTCCACTACGAGATCAAGCAGATTCCTGTGTTCGCGCTGGTTCTGGATAAGCCCGGAAAGTTGGGGCCTAAAATCCAACCGCATTCCAGCGACGCACCTTGTTCCGTCGCGATAGCGCCCGGCGGCCAGAGTTCCACAACGGGGGGTACGCCGGTAACTATTGCCGGCGGTTTCCCCGAGCGTTGCGGTGCGGTCACCCAGTGGCCGGTAGGCGGCCGCTTTCGTATGGGAGCACGAAATGTACCCCTGGCAACGTTGACAACGCACATAGTCATCCCGGGGTTTACCGGTGTAGACAAAACTGTATTGGATAAGACCGGACTCGAGGGGACATTCGATTTCGTCATGGAGTTTACGCCTCAGTTCACCCCGGCACCGGGTGATGATTTCACACCTGACCCGTCAGGACCGACGTTTCAGCAAGCCCTCAAGGAGCAACTTGGGTTCAAACTGGAGTCGCAGACGGGTCCGAGCGAGGTCTTTGTCCTCGATCATGTGGAGCAGCCTTCCGAGAATTGAGGGCATCATCCAGATCTTTTCTGTTGGCTACGTGTCTGACCGGCCCATCGGTTCAAGTTCAAGCGGGAGCTGAAGTGGACTATGGGAAACCACCTCGAGGGCACGGGACATAGGCGAAAACCGCTTCTGAAAATGGTCTTGGCGGCAACGTTGATTGGTACGATCTCGGCACCGCTGTGGCCTCAGGAGCCGACCGCCCAACCAACCGCAGCGCAATCGTCCGCAACTCGACCGCCGACACTTGACTGGCAGACAGCGGCAGGCGGCAAGATGGCGTTCGATGTCGCTTCGGTAAAGCAGAACACAACCGCGCCGTCCCCCACTACAATCAGCTCCAACATTCCCTTGGGTCCTCAGGATCTTTTCAGTCCCACGGGAGGACTGTTGTCGGCAACGAATTGGCCCTTGTTCCAGTACGTGATCTTCGCTTATAAGCTCACGCCTAATCAGGTGCGAGACGTTCAGTCTCAACTGCCGAAGTGGGCGAGTAGCGATCGATTCGACATACAAGCACGGGTAAGCGGCAATCCTACCAAGGATCAATTTCGCGTGATGATGCAGGCCTTACTTGCCGATCGCTTCAAACTGGCGCTTCATTTTGAGACCAAGCAAGTTCCGGTCCTGGAGATGGTTCTGGACAAGCCGGGGAAGTTGGGGTCCCACCTACAGCCGCATCCTGGCGACGCGCCGTGCTCAACCGCACCTCCAGCTCCAGGCACAGCACCGGGCCCTCCCGCGCTGATTGCGGGCGGATTCCCAGAAATGTGCGGCGCCCTGGTAGGCGGCCCGTCGGCAGGCACACCCGGTCGCATCCGCGTTGGCGCCCGGAATGTGCCTATGGCGATGCTTGCGACCTCGTTCAGCGTTCCGCAGATGACCGGTGTGGACCGTCCTATATTGGACAAGACAGGACTGAGCGGAACGTTCGATTTCACGCTCGAGTTCACACCCCAAATCAACGGCCCCTTGCCACCTGGCGTCAATTTCCAGCCCGATCCGACAGGACCGACGTTTTTGGAGGCGTTGAAGGAGCAACTCGGATTGAAGCTTGATTCGAAAACGGGTTCGGTAGAGGTCATCGTTGTCGACCATGTAGATCATCCGTCTGAGAACTGAGAATGAGACCTTCGGTGCCCCGATGGCGTTGCCAAGATCATAGGCGCGGAGCCGGCAAGTGGCTTAGCCAAGGCAAGGTTGTCTTTCTGCTAGCACTGGCGCTTTCTCTCTTCGAGCTGCTTGCGTTCGCAGCGTCGCAGCATCATGGGCAGGTCACCTTCGGCGGATTGCCGGTTCCCGGTGTGACGGTGACTGCTACGCAAGATGACAAACGATTCGTAGCAATAACAGATCAGCAAGGTTCGTACGTGTTTGCCGCCCTCGATGACGGCGTTTGGAAGTTTCAAGTCCAAATGCAAGGTTTTGAAACCCAGACTCGGGAGATCATGATTGGTGCCGACGCCCCAAGCGGACTGTGGGAATTGAAACTGCTACCGATCGATCAGATCGCAACCGTAGCTCCCACCCCGCCTGAAAGTCCGGCAGCGGCGAGCCCGCCCACGGCGCCAAACGGAAAAGCGCCTCCGACCCCGGCTCAACCGGCCGCCAAGCCAAAAGATTTTGAGCGCGCTGTCGTCAATTCCACCACTAGCGCGCCTCCTGCGCCGCCTCCGAGCGACACGAATTCAGCCCCGAACGAGAATTCGGGCGATCAATCGCAAAGCGCCGCGACCGGCCTTCTGGTTAACGGCAGCGTAAATAATGGCGGGGCTTCGGCACTCGCGCAGGCCGCGGCCTTCGGCAACAATCGCAGAGGACCCGGGTCGCTTTACAACGGCGGCGCTGGAATCATTTTCGATACCTCGTCGTGGGATGCCGCGCCGTTCTCGGTAAGCGGGATCGCCACCCCTAAGCCAAGCTACAACAACGTGCAGATCGTAAGCGCGCTCGGAGGACCACTCGGACTTCCGCATCATTTGATTAACAACTCCAACTTCTTCGTCGCTTATCAGCACCAGGCGAATGACAACGCGACGGTTCTTCCAGGTCGCGTTCCCACGATGCTCGAACGCAACGGCGATTTTTCTCAGACGCCCGATGCGGCAGGCGACCCCGTCCAAGTGATCAATCCTGCCACCGGCAAGATGTTTACCGGGGATACGGTTCCCGTTAGCGCCCAGGCACAGGCACTTTTGAACTATTTCCCCATGCCGAATGTCTCTGGAACGGGCACCTACAACTATCAGGCGCCGGTCCTCAGCTTCACCGGCCAAAACAGTGTGCAGGCGCGTGTTTCAAAAAACTCCGGACCAAATCAATTTTTCGGGAATTTTGCATACCAAGGTGCGACAGCGCAGGCAACCGATCTTTTCGGTTTTGAAAATACGACAAACGCATCGGGTGTGGATGCAACCGCCAACTGGTCGCGCTGGCACCGCGTCGGCACGAGCTATATGACGATCCATTTCAAATACGAATTCAGTCGATTGGGAACGGACGTGACGCCGTTTTTCGCGAATCGCACGAACGTCTCAGGATCGGCAGGAATCTCCGGGAACGACCAGTCTTCAATCAATTGGGGTCCGCCCAACCTGATCTTCTCGAGCGGTGTGGCTGGCTTCTCGTCACCCGAGTACACGCGGAACGCCAATCTCACCCACGCGTTTTCGTACGACACTTTGTGGTATCGCGGCCGCCACACGATTCAGTTCGGCGGCGACGTGCGGCGGCAGGAGTTCAATATTTTTTCGCAGCAGGACGCGCGAGGTACTTTCGACTTCACAGGCGCCGCCACGCAAGCCATGTCTGGTGGTGTCCTCGTAGCTGGCACCGGCTCTGATCTGGCCGACTTCATGCTCGGCATTCCCGACGCCGTTCAGATCTCATTTGGCAATGCGGACAAATACCTTCGCGGATGGAGCTACGATGCATTCATTAACGACGACTGGAGGGTCAATTCCGGGCTCAGTTTGAACGTGGGCGTACGCTGGGAGTTTGCCGAGCCGCTGACAGAACTTCAGGATCGCCTCGCAAACCTCGACATTTCGCCCGGCTTCACCGCAGCCGCGCCAATCCTGGCAAGCGATCCGAGCGGTACCATGACTGGCCAGACATACTCGGATTCGCTTCTGAGGCCGGACTACCGTGGCATCGAGCCTCGCCTCGGAGTCGCCTGGAGGCCAAAACCGGCTTCGCCACTGGTGATTCGTTTCGGTTACGGGATCTACGACAACACGTCGGTGTATCAGGTGATTGCGGCACAGTTAGCGCAGCAACCGCCCTTCACAAAAACGCTCAACATTCAGAACAGTGCAGCCAATCCCCTCACTCTCGCCACTGCGTTCAATACAGTTCCAAACGGCACCAACAACACCTTCGCTGTTGACCCCGACTTTCGCGTGGGTTATGCGCAGAACTGGCAAGCGTCGGTGCAAGAGGATCTGCCCGGCTCAATGGTGCTCACAGCCAGCTACCTGGGCATTAAAGGTACAAGGCTCATGCAGGAATTCCTCCCGAATACCTTCCCCCTCGGGGCGACGAATCCGTGTCCGACGTGCCCGGCCGGGTTTGTGTACCTAGGTTCGAATGCAAATTCGAGTCGCGAGGCTGCTCAGATCCAGCTTCGCCGTCGTCTCAGCAATGGCCTCGCGGCCACGCTGCAATATACGTATTCGAAAGCCGTAGATGATGCAAGCGCACTCGCTGCCACGAGCCTTGGCACAGTCGGGTCGGCGCCGACTGCTGGCACGGGAACAAACCAGCCGACGGGTAGCACGATCTTCGCGCCGATCAGTACGGCCCCTCCTACGGCGCCATCCATCGCCCAGAACTGGCTCAATCTCGGAGCCGAACGCGGCCCTTCGACATTCGATCAACGGCACCTGCTTAGCCTCCAAATGCAATACACATCCGGGGAAGGACTTCGCGGCGGAGCTCTGCTGAGAGGCTGGCGCGGAACGGTCTTGAAAGAGTGGACTTTCACCCCTACGCTACTGGTGGGAACCGGCTTCCCAGAAACACCGACCTACCTGACCAACGTTGTCGGCACCGGAATAATCGGGACGATTCGCCCGAACTACGCTGGCGCTTCGATCACTGCCGCACCCGCGGGTCTTTTTCTGAATCCTGCAGCCTATAGCGCGCCGTTGCCGGGACAGTGGGGCGATGCAGGACGAGATTCGCTTACCGGCCCAACTGAAGTTTTCTTGAATGCCTCGATCGGTCGCACGTTTCGAATGACCTCTCGTCTGAATGCAGACTGGAGGATGGACGCAACGAATCTGCTGAATCTCGTCACCTATACCTCGTACAATACAACTGTCACGAGCCCTTTATTCGGATTGCCCAATCAGGCGAACACGATGCGCAAGCTGCAGATGACGCTTCGGGTGAGGTTTTAGGTCATGCGCAGAATCCTGCGAGCTTTATGTTTCATGAGCCTGTTCGTTTTGGTTTCAGCCGCTCAACAACCGCAGCGGGGTGCGACGCCCACCGCTGCATCGCCGCAGACACAGACTCCGCCCCCGATTCGAGTCACAACGCAGCTCATCGTTGAAGAAGTCGCCGTCAAAGACAAGAGCGGCAAGCCGGTCGAGGGACTCACGCCCAATGATTTCGTTCTGACCGAGGATGGCGTGCCGCAGACGATCAGCTTTGTTGAATTTCAGCGGCTGCAACGCCAGGGTGCCGTTGCTACTCCTTCGCCGTCAGAACCGATCATTCCCACTGCACTGCCGGCGACAAGAGTGCAGATTGCGCCGGAACAGCCGGGTGACGCACGTTACCGTGACCGCCGCCTGTTGGCTCTCTACTTCGATATGTCGACCATGCAGCCAGCGGATCAGTTGCGGTCATTCGACGCCGCGCTGAAGTTTGTCGATACCCAAATGGATTCCTCTGACATGATGGCGGTCATCACCTTCGAAGGAGGCGCCGTTCGCGTTACGCAGGATTTCACAGACGACCGTGCGCGCGTTGAGGCCGCGATGAACAAGCTTGTAGTCGGCCTGAGCCAGGGATTCGACGAGACAACCAGTGACGACAGCTCGGCCGATACGGGCGCGGCCTTCGGGCAAGATGACAGCGAGTTCAATATCTTCAACACCGATCGGCAACTGGCGGCGCTGCAGACGGCGGTGAGGATGCTCGGAACGCTTAACGAGCAGAAAGCGCTGATCTATTTTGCCAGCGGCCTTCGACTCAACGGTGTCGATAATCAAGCTCAACTAGTCGCCACGGCGAACGCGGCACTCAAAGCAAATGTCCTGCTCTACCCCATCGACGCCCGAGGGCTGGTCGCGCAAGCGCCGCTCGGTGACGCAACAACCGGATCGAATGGCGGCATTGGCATGTTCTCCGGCAGTTCCGCGCAAGCCATCACAACGAATTTCCAGCGATCGCAAGACACGCTGTACGCTCTTGCTAAGGACACGGGCGGCAAGGCCATGTTTGACTTCAACGACCTGACATTAGGCATTAAGCAGGCCGCCGACGCGATGTCCAGCTACTACGAGATCGGCTATTACCCAACGCACACGGCGTTAGACGGACGCTTCCGGCGAATCAAGATTTCCCTGCGGGAGGGTCTTTCGGCGGATGTGTCATACCGCCAGGGGTATTTCGCGGACAAGGAATTCAGCAAGTTCACCGCGGCCGATAAGGAGCGCCAGCTCGAAGACGCCTTGATGCTGGAAAATCCGGTCACGGACATCAACATCGCGATGGAAGTGAACTATTTTCAGCTCAACAGTGCTGAGTACTTCGTGCCGGTCGCAGTGAAAATTCCGGGCAGCGAGTTGGCTTTGGCGCGACGGGGAGGCGCCAACGAAACACTGATCGACTTTATCGGCGAGGTGAAAGACGACTTCGGCAACACCATCCAGAATCTGAGGGACAAGTTGGACATCAAGCTGAGCGACAGCACGGCCAGCCAACTCGCCACGCATCCGATCCAGTATGAGACCGGATTCACACTGCTGCCAGGCAAGTATGTCATCAAGTATCTCGCCCGAGATGCCGAGACCGGCAGAATCGGCACGTATCAGATGTCGTTTGCCATACCGAACTTGAACAAAGAGGACAAGCGCGTGCCCATCAGTTCGGTCGTCCTGAGCAGCCAGCGCGTGGCTCTCGGCGATTCCATCTATAACGTGAAGCAGAAGATTGACGCCGAGGCCGCTAATCCTCTGGTTCTGGATGGGCAAAAGCTAATTCCCAGCGTGACGCGGGTGTTCAGCAAGAGCCGAGACTTGTATGTATTTCTTCAGGCCTACGAACGAGGAGCCACAAGCACGCTGCCCATGGTTGCTTTCGTGAGCTTCTACCAGGGGCAGGCGAAGTCCTTCGAGACCGCACCTCTGGCGGTGACCCAAGGACTGGACGCCAAATCTAAAGCTGTGCCGCTCCGATTCAGCCTATCGCTCGACAAGCTTCCGCCCGGCCGATATGATTGCCAAGTCACCGTGTTGGATCCCACTGGGCAGAAGGCATCATTCTGGCAAGCTCCTATCGTGCTAATCCCGTGAAAGCCGCCTCTACCCCGAATTGGAGCGTTCCTGCAGCAGACAAATCGAATAGGAACTCTCTCCATCTGGAGTCCCCGTGTGTCATGGCGGCCGAAAGACGGAGAGCGCTTTGGTGCGGTCACTCCAGCGTGACGCTATGCCCTGGAACGTATCGAACGGTTCATGACCATCCCTGCGGGGGTCCGATCCTGGCGCTGGCTTTTGGCTGCAACAGAAAGTCGGTTCTGTTGCATTTCGTAACAGGCGTACTGAAAGGGCCGTGGCTCTTTCTAAACCGTCGCGGCCATCTATTCATCGCCGAGAACGTGGTGCGGCAGGCGCTCACGCCCATCCTCGACAGACTCAAAATCCCACGCTGCGGATTCCATGCCTTTCGGCATCTCCATGCATCCCTGTTGCTCTCAACCGGAGCAGCGCCGCAAGTGGCACAGAAGCAATTGCGGCACGCAGATCCCAGGATGACGCTGGGCGTCTACGCGCATGTAATTGGCGACTTGCATCGAGAGGCTGTGGACAAAGTGGCGACCCGGATTTTGTTCCCGAATGTTCCCAACCTGAGGCTCGCGCCTCAAGTGATTCAATGAGTTAGGGGCTTTACAGCATGGGTTCGACTCCCACACGCTTCCGCCATATAGTGCCGAGTGTGAATCAGGTCTTGAATGAGTGGGCAGAAGAGGGCTGTTAGCACTTCCAGCTTTTTCGATCTACCGCATCCTCGGGGCGGGCGGCATTGGACAAAAAGTCAAACGGCGGGCCATTGCAAACACAAAAAGAAGTAGCTCGGACGACAACGTTTTGAGCGACCGCCAGCAAGCCGGACCAGAGTTCGTATCGAGAAGCTGCTAATCCGAGGCCAGGAGACGCACATGCCACGAACGAATTGCATTCGTCATTATCTGCTTGGGGCGATGTTGCCGGTGATTCTTCTATCGTTTTTAGCCGAACGTGATTGGTCAAAAGGCCCGGCGCCGGTCCAGCAAAGCGCGGCGGGCGGAGTCAAGCGCGGCCAGTGGAGCATCAAGCCGTTCCACATCTTTGGTGACCTCTACTATGTCGGCCTGTCCGATAACACCTCCTTTCTGTTCCACACGGCCCAAGGCGATATTCTGCTCGATCCGCTCGCCGAAGGACCAGCCGATGAAGTCCGCCGCAACATCGAGGCGCTGGGATTCAAGATGTCCGACGTAAAAATCATCCTTCAGTCTCACGCGCATACCGACCACATCGGCGGACTGGCGAAATTCAAGGAGTGGACGGGGGCCAGGGTCCTGGTGATGGCGGAAGATGCTCCGGCTATCGAAGACGGAGGCAAAAGCTCCTACAACAACAAGCGAGGTGTCCAGAGCTGGACACCGGTTCATCCCGATCAGCTTCTGCACGATGGAGAAAAGGTGAAACTGGGCGGACTCACCCTGGTGGCGCACTTGACGCCGGCCCATACCAAAGGATGCACCACTTGGAGCGCGCTGCTGGAAGAAGGCGGCAAAAAGTACAATGCCGTCTTCATCTGCAGCATGAGGATGAACACCGGGATCCCCTTACTGGGAAACGCGAAATATCCCAACATGCCCGAAGACTGGGAAAGAGGTTTCAAAACCCTCAGGAGCCTGAAGGCCGACATGTTTTTCGTTTCCCACTCCAATCAGTTTGACATGGATGCGCGACTGGCGCGCTGGCAGAAGGATCCCCAGACCAACCCGTTCATGGACCCCGCGGGATATAAGGCTTATATCGACCAGTACCAAAAAGAGTTTGAAGACCAGTTGGCGAAGGAAAAAACCGGCGGGCCTGCCTATGCGGTACCGCCTCCACCGCTTCCGCCCTGCCCTCAGGACGGCCGGAAGTGCTACGGTTTCGGTAATTAAGCTCTTCTTAACTCTTTCCGGCCCGCGGCCCGGCGTGCACGAAGCGCCGATCGCGCGGAACGCTCCGGGCGCATTCCGAGTCGCCGGGAAAATTCGCGCCCTTTAGATACGTTTAGAGAGTCGCGCGGGCCGGATCGAATCTCCGCCGCTACTTGGCTGCGTCTGGATAAACGGGCAGCGTAGCGTGTTCGCCAAACGCTGCCTTCAGCCCCTCCACCGCGCACTTCTCGTCTCCGCCAATCTGGTCTCCGCCTCCTCCAACGCCTACCGCGCCGATCATCTGCCCATCGACCACGATGGGCACGCCGCCCGCGTTCGAGAAGAGATTAAAGTACGTGGTTTGCCGCGGAGTCCCCCCTGGATTGTTCTTGAGGTTCGCGCCGATGATGGATGTGGGCTGCCGCGTCTTGAGCGACGTTTGCGCCTTCAGCAGCGAGGTGCGGATGTTGTTGTAGGCCTGGCCATCCATCCGCTCCATGTGCACGAATTCGCCGGCATTATCGAGAACATAGATCGAGGCCGAGCCGCCCTTCGATGCCGCCCAGTCACGGCAGCCCTTGGCGATCTTTTTCGCCGCCGCCAGCGAAATCTGGATGCCGTCGAAAACGGTGCTGGCCGCCTTGCCGGTGACGACATAATCCGCCGGCAACGTCGACTTCGGCGCAGCAGAGGGGGCGAATTTGGGAACCGGCGTCTTGCCAGCATTGGGATTTGGAACTGGAGGAATATCTTGAAGGAGCGGCGGCACCGAACTGCCGAACACTTCCTCGAGCGCCTTGTGCCCGCAAATTTCGTCGCTCCACACCGGCGGTTTCGGCGCCGACCCGCCCACACCGACGAAGCCAATCATTTGATTGTTCACCGCGATGGGCAACCCGCCCGAATTGGCAAATTCGCCGAGTTGAATGAACTGCAGTTCCGACATGGGGTCCTGGATTACCCGATTCATCAAGGTTTTGCTCGGCGCCCGGAGCGCCAGAGCCGTACGCGCCTTCATCTCCGCCGTGATGATATTTAGATATCCCTGGCCATCCATGCGATCGAAATAAACGTGGTTGCCGTCTTTATCGAGCACGATGATGCTGATCTGAACGCCCTGCGCGGTGGCGGCCTTCTCGCACGACTCTGCAATTCGTTCCGCGGTGGCCGCGTTGATCGTGCTGTAGTCCTGAATTTTTTCTGCCGCTTTTCCAGTTACCACATATTGTTCCGGTACGCTCTGCGCCTGCGCCACACCCAACGCCAGCAATCCCGCTACAGCCAGCCCGAATCCCGACAGCAATCCCCAAGCTCGCATTTTCATTTATCCTCCTCCCGCGTTTGGTCGGAAGAGTCTGTTCCGGCACCAACCTTATGTCAATAAGGCCTTTTTAGCTTCGTGGGGAGCCGTGCGGTGATCTCCTCCAACCGTTGGAGTGACATGCCGTTTCGGAGTTGTGGAGTCGGCCCGCTCACGGTCGTCTCGGAAGAGTCTTACCTTTTCCAGCCTTGCCGATGGAGCTTGTCAAAGATCGCGCCACCATCGACAAAAAGAGATTTCGCGTGCCTGGTAGGATCATCAGAAGCCTTGCAGCGTCTTCAGAACCGCTATTGCTGCATCACACCGCGCCGGCATGCGCCAGCGCGCCGCTGCGCTCTTCGGCGGCAGCCACACGGACAGCCGTCTTGATGGCCGTATCGGGATTGAGTGAGATCGAGTCGATTCCCTGTGTCACCAGCCATTCCGCAAATTCGGGAAAGTCCGAAGGCGCTTGCCCGCAAATTCCAATGGGCTTGTTCGCCTCATGCGCCGCGCGAATCGCCTGGGCGATCATCCTGCGAACCGCGGCATTGTTTTCATCGAACAAGTGAGCCACGGTTGCCGAGTCGCGATCGAGGCCTAGCGTAAGCTGTGTCAGATCGTTCGAGCCGATGGAGTAACCGTCGAAGATTTTCAGGAATTCATCCGCAAGGATCACGTTCGCGGGGATTTCGCACATGGCGTACACTTCGAGTCCGTTTTCGCCCTGCCTTAAGCCATTGCGGGCCATTTCATCGATCACCTTCTTAGCCTCATCCACGGTCCGGCAGAAGGGAATCATCACCTTTACGTTGGTCAGCCCCATATTGTTTCGCACACGCACGAGCGCAGCGCACTCGAGCGCGAATCCCGGCGCGTAGCGCGCGTCATAATAGCGGGACGCGCCGCGAAAACCGATCATGGGGTTTTCTTCTTTGGGCTCAAATTCGGCGCCGCCCAGTAGGCGGGCGTACTCATTGGTTTTGAAATCACTGGTCCGAACGATCACCGCCTTGGGATAAAAGGCCGCCGCGATCCTTGCTACCCCTTCGCTCAGCCGCCGAATAAAGAATTCGCGAGGATCTTCCCCGGCGATCCTATCCCGGATCTCATTGATCGCTTTCAGATCCTTCAGATTCGGAAACTGCGCCAGCGCCATGGGGTGGACACCGATATGATTTGTGACGATGAATTCAAGGCGTGCCAGACCGACCCCTTCGTTCGGGATGGCCGCCAGATGAAATGCCTGGGCCGGATCGCCGACGATCAACATCATCTTGGTGCGAGTCTGGGGGAGCTTGCTTGCTTCCACGTGTTCCACTTCGAATGGCAGGCGGCCCTCGTAGACGTGGCCTTCGCTTCCTTCCGCGCAGCAGATCGTTACATCATTTCCTGTGGCCAGGACACGCGTTGCGTTCCCGGTTCCGACGATGCAGGGAATCCCAAATTCGCGCGAGACAATCGCCGCGTGCGCCGTCCGTCCGCCCTGATCGGTGACAATCGCCGCGACGCGCCTCATCACCGGCTCCCAATCGGGGTCCGTATTCTGCGCCACGAGCACTTCCCCTGGTTGAACCTCCTGCAACCTACTCACATCGGTCACAACGTGCGCGCGTCCCGCACCGATCTTCTCCCCCACAGCCTGGCCCGTGATCCGTGGTCTCCCGGGCTGTACCGTGAGGTGATAAACCTCGGCGGTAGCCTCGATTCGCTTGGCCGAATGCACTGTCTCCGGCCGCGCTTGCACGATGAACAGCTCCCCGGTGATGCCGTCCTTGGCCCATTCGATGTCCATGGGCTGGGAATGCTTGGCCAGCCCGGAGTAATGTTCCTCAATCAGGCAGGCCCAGCGCGCCAGCTGGAGAACCTCGGAATCAGAAAGGCAATAACGCGCGCGCTCCTGCGGCGGAGTCGCTTCGCTCCGAGTCGATCGGGTGCCCGTCGCGTAAACCAGCTTCATCTCTTTGGAGCCCACAGCTCGCCCCACAATGGAGTCGAATCCCGCGCGCAACGTAGGTTTGAATACGCGCCACTCGTCCGGAGTGACCACGCCCTGCACAACCAATTCGCCCAAACCATAGGAGCCGGTGATTGTAACCACATCGCGGAATCCGGATTCGGTATCGAGGGTAAAAATCACCCCTGACGAGGCCATATCCGACCGCACCATCGGCATGACGCCCACCGACAGCGCGACTTTCAGTTGCGAGTAGCCTTGGCGCGCGCGATAGCTGATGGCCCGGTCCGTAAATAGGGAAGCAAAACATTGGTGCACGGCACGAAGCAGCGCTTCTTCGCCGCGCACATTAAGAAACGTCTCCGCGGCGCCGGCAAACGACGCTTCCGGCAGGTCCTCTGCACTCGCCGACGATCGAACGGCCAGTTCGGTCTCACGCCCCATTCGTGCCACGAGCGCACGGTAAGAATCGCGGATTGCGGATTGGAGAACCTCGGGCAAGGGGGTCTCCAGGATCCTTGTGCGAGCTTCATGGCCTTTGGCTGCGAGTTGTTCCAAGTTCTCTGGATCGAGGCTCGCAAAAATATTCTCAAGTTTCGCACGTAACTCTTGTTCGTCGAGCAGGCGCCAGTATGCATCCGTCGTAATGGCGAATCCGTCCAGCACGCCGACACCTTCCGACTTGAGCGCGCTGAACATCTCCCCAAGCGAGGCATTCTTGCCCCCCACTCGCGCCACGTCTCCCATGCGAATCTCGGAAAAATCCACGGTATAGGTCGATCTCATGACAACTCCTTCTCCGCCTCGGCTTCGGTCTCTCGAATCACTTCCACGGAACAGTGCGCATGCATCGCCACCGCCTCGGAAACGCTGCCCAGCATGAACCTGTTAACGCCGTGGTAGCCGTGTGAACCCACGACGATCAGGTCCGCGCCCCAATCCTTGGCTTCTTCCAGGATCACTTGTCTCGCATCGCCGATTGGTAGAAACCCCGTCTTGATGGGCTCTATATGCGCTTCCCTCAAAATCTGATGGGCACGCTCGACGGCCTCTTCGGCCCGGCTTCGTGCTTGGGTCTGAAGTGTTTCGAAAGCGTCGCTCGGCAGGTACACGGGAGGTACGGGATGAGAAGCGCCGAGCGCGAGAATAACCGGGATTACGCTGATCAGACGGATCTGACTTCCGCTAGGCCAGGGGCGCGACGCAACGGATCTCACCGCCGCCATGGAACATTCCGAGCCGTCGGTGGCAAGCAAGATCTTCACGCCGCCCAAAATCGCTGCCGGCTTCTGGGCAGCCCTGCGCACGATTTCAACGGAGCAGTGCGATCGGCGGAGGGCCGCCTGCGCAACGCTGCCAAGAAGAAACCGGGCCAAGCCGCTGGCTCCATGCGAACCCACCAGAACGAAATCGGCGCGCCATTTCCTGGCGTAATCGGGAACTGCCGTTCGAGGGTGCCCTTCCATGATCTTGGTGGTGGCGCGTAATCCAGCCCCGCAGAGCCGCTTGGCGGCCGATTCCACTAAAAGATTTGCTGACTCCTTGATCGTCTGGATCAGCGAAGCACTGTTCGGCAACTGCGGCCAATCGATGACGTGCAGAATGCGTACGGTCGTTTCCGACGGCCATGGTCTTCTCGCGATTTCCTCCAGCATTTGCTGCGAGTACGCCGAAGAATCGATTGCGGCCAGAAGTTTCATGGGCACTCCTTTTAAGAACCGCTGCCGCTTTAGATCACTGCCGCGATTCAACTTGAACTGCACCCATCGTATTAGCGCGCTCGCACAGCATATGTGTATTTGGTCGCCCTTGAATGTGACTACGGTCACATATCCGGTTCGGCGCGAAGGTTACTGTTGCGGCGGAATCAAACGCAAGCGAAGAGAGGCCGGTCACATGAACACAGATCGTTTCAACAAGATTCTCGCCGCTACGATCGCAGTCGGCTTGGTTATAGCGACGATGGAATTTTACGTTGTACGGGAGCTAGCGGCCGCGTTGGTGATGTTTGCCGTGTTGTTCAGCGCCGCAGGTACGGCTCTTCTGGTGATGGTGGCAATCGAGGAATCGATCTTAACGGGAATCACACATCTTGAAGCTCGCCTGGTTCGCGTGCGAGCGCAGAATCGCGAAAAGTAGGAGGAGATGATGAGGCGATCGTTATTTATTCTTACAGCGGCCTTGGGCTTTGCGGCGATCGGTCCCTTCGGCGCCTGGGCCCATGATACACATGAAGCACAGCCGGCGCGGCCCGGCAGCATTAACTATGTCGAAGGCAAGGCTTCGATCGGCACGCAGGAACTGGGACCAAATTCTGCAGGCACGATTGAGCTGGAGAAAGGTCAGACGCTGACGACCGAAGCGGGCAAAGTGGAGATTCTATTGACGCCCGGAGTTTTCCTGCGGGTCGCCGACAATAGCTCGGTCAGAATGGTTTCACCCAGCCTGGCCAATACGGCCGTTGCCATCGACAAGGGTCGCGGGGCCATAGAAGTCCTGGATATTCGCAACGAAAATGACATCAGAATCAGCCTGGACGATACCAGCACAAAACTGCTGAGCAAGGGCCTATATGATTTTGATGCCGCTCAAGACCAGATTCGCGTGTTCAAGGGCAAAGCGGACGTGTACGTCGGGGACCAGAGGATTACGCTCACCTCTGAACGTGAACTAGGCGTTAACGCCAGCGGCAAACTCAAGGCTCAAAACTTTGACACCCGCAAGTATGAAGACGAATTCTTCCGCTGGTCCGCTCTGCGATCCGGATACCTGTCCGAAGCCAGCGTCGATGAGGCGCGTGTCTATGTGGGTATGGGCCCAGGCTGGTATGGACCTTACTGGTATGGCCCCGGCTGGTATTGGGATCCTAATTTCTTCGTTTACACTTTCCTTCCCGCGAATGGAATCTTTTATAGCCCGTTTGGCTGGGGCTTCTACTCGCCGATCATCGTTTACCGGTCGCCTTTCTTCTACTGGGGTTCCGGCCCTGGGCCTCACCGCTTCGAGGACTTTCACTATCCCTACGGACACGGCTTCGAGCCTCGTGGTGGATTCAATGGCGGCGGCTTTCACGGCCCTGTTTTAAGAGGCCACCGTTAGCAGCAGTAAGATTAAGGGCCAATGGATAGGTTGGCCCTGCGTATGCCACACGCGACAGATTGACGTCGCGTGTGGCTCGTCAGCAGCAGAGTCTATTTCGCTAGGACAGTGGCCAGGCTCAGCAGGTTCGGGTCAAGGCACTTTCGCTTCCCAACCACTTCTGCCAGTGGCGTTCTCGTAATTTCGCCCCGGATTAGCCCCACCAGCACGCCTAGCTCGTTCTGCGCGATGCATTCGGTAGCGGCCGCGCCCATCCGGGTGGCCAGCAACCGGTCGAATACTCCCGGCGTTCCGCCTCGCTGCACGTGCCCCAGTTTCACCACCCGCAGTTCAAACCCAAGTCGCTGGCGGTGCTCCTGGAAATAGCGTGTGAGCCCTTCTGCGTTGTAACAAGCCCCTTCGGCAACCACAACGATGGCGTGCGCTTTTCCTCGCTCGTACGCGGCACGCAAATCGCAGGCCACGGACTCCGGATCAACCGGCGTCTCCGGAAGGACGATGCATTCGGCTCCGCCAGCGATACCCGAGATGAGCGCAAGGTACCCGCAATTGCGGCCCATGACCTCGACCAAAAATGCCCGTTCGTGAGACGAAGCGGTGACCTTGATGCGATCAATCGCCTCTAAGGCCACGTTCAGCGCCGTGTCCACTCCGATGGTGATTTCAGAACCGGATAGATCGTTGTCAATGGTTGAGGCAATCCCGACCACGGGAAATCCTTTTTGCGCTAGAGCAAAAGCGCCGGCTTGCGAGCCGTCGCCGCCGATAACGATGAGCGCGCCGATATCGCGCTGGCGGAGAATTCGTATGGCCTTCAGTTGCGTCTCCTCGGCTTTGAATTCTGGATATCGCTTGCTGCCCAGGATCGTTCCTCCGTGTTGGATAATTCCGCCAACGTCCCGAAGACCCAGCGGAAGGAAGTCATCGTTGGCCAGCCCGGAATAGCCGTGGCGAACGCCGAAGGCTTCCCAGCCTTCATCGATCGCGGTACGAACGGCCGCTCGGACCGCGGCGTTGATGCCCGGAGCGTCTCCTCCGCTGGTCACAATTGCGATCTTGGTCATAACTCTCCATCAAAAAGGCTTGGCGGCAACCTTCCGGTGACCTCTTATAGCACTGAGGGGTATCTTTCGGGAACCTTGCTTACTCTCTTCGGCACGATCTGTATTCCCAGTTGATTGTGCAAATTTCCTATAACTCCAGCCCTCGTCGCTAACTCTAAATGTGTATCGGTCTCCTGCCAGGCCCGCTCGAAGGTATGCCTTGTGAGGTCGCCTGAATTACGACCACCAAATCCAAGGAGGAACAATCATGGAACCGAGAATCAATCCAAAAGCCGCTCCGGGTATTTTTGAGGCAATGCTTCACCTGTCGAATTACCTGAGGACCTGCGGTCTCGAAGAATCTCTCATGAATCTTGTGCACCTGCGAGCTTCGCAGATGAACGGCTGCGCGTATTGCATCGATATGCACTGGAAAGACTTGAAGGCCGCCGGAGAGCCGGATCAAAAGCTTTATGGGCTGGATGCCTGGGAGGAGTCTCCGTATTACTCGGACCGCGAGCAGGCCGCCCTGGCTTGGACGGAGGCAGTGACCAATGTCCAGGATGGCCACGTGCCGGATGAAGCATACGAAAAGGTTCGAAAGTGTTTCTCCGAGAAAGAATTGGCGGACCTGACCCTGGCGATCGCTGCCATTAACAGTTGGAACCGCCTTAACATCGCCGCCAGAACTGTGCCCGGCACATATCAGACCGCCAAAGCGCACCAGATGAAGCGAGGCGCTTAGACAAGTTCCGCTCGTCGAAATTTCGTGCCGAGTGCACGATTCGCCTCTGCGCGGTCGTTCTCGCGCAGGGATTACCTCGGCGATGTGTGATATGCGGGATGCGCGCGCCTGCGCGGTACTGTCTGCGGAAACGCCAAATACTACATTCCAACCGTATGTTGTACTATTTGTATCGATTGGACTACTCGTGTGGAGGCACCGCTGTTGAGACGCGGGATTTGTAGATTGGTTTCCCAATTCGATGCCCATACGCCTCCGCCAAAGTCCGATTGAAATCGCCTATGCGCAAACATCTGACGTGGACGATCCTACCAATCGCGCTGATTGCGGGCTTCGTCAGCCTGCCGGTTGTGAGCGCTCAGACCGCTGCGGCGCCGAAGTCGGTCGTTGACGTCAAGTCGGTCGATGACGTCAAGATCGACAAGTGGAATAGCGTGCCTCTTCCCGGAAGCGCGTACGCCGCGCTGAAGTCCGCCCCCGCTCCGCGCCGCGACCTCTCCGGAGTTTGGGATGCCACCGGAGACACCGCCGGTGGCGCGCCGCCAAGGATTCAGGCATCCGGCGCGAACGAGCGCCGTTCCGTGCTGCCCGGAAATAATGTTCCTCCCGGCGGGGAGCCCGACGAGAGTCATATCGCGAACCCTCTCCCTTACACCGCGCTCGGCGAGAAGACGCTCGAGGCTCACATGCCGACTGGAGTGAGTGTGCGCGCGGTTCCCGACGCGCTTGGAAACGATCCCGTCGATATCTGCGACCCGCCTGGGTTCCCCCGTTTGGATCTCGCTGAATTCAGGGCCATCGAAATCACGCAGACGGCAGACCAGATGATTATTTTGAATCAATATTATCGGACCTGGCGCACGATTTGGACCGACGGGCGAGAGCTTCCCAAAAATCCCGAGCCCAGGTGGAACGGCTACTCGGTTGGCAACTGGGTGGACGACTATACCTTTGTGGTGCAGACGACCGGCATGAGCGAAAAGACCTGGCTGGACAAGGCTGGCCGCCCGCAGAGCACCGACCTAAAAGTCGAGGAACGCTTTCACCGCGTCGATCATGACCACCTGGAACTCACCGTAAGCATCGACGATCCCAAAATGTATACGGCGCCATGGCTCGCGTTGAACAAGTTTCCGCTGCGGTTGCAACCGCGAGGCTTCGACATACGGGAACTCTACTGCGCGCCGTCCGATCTCGATCAATACAACAAAGAAGTCGGCGATTCCCTCGACGCCGGCCCCGATAAGTAGCCCCCGTAAATAACCCGATAAGAGGCGGATTGAAGATCAACTGGAACGAGCGCAGCGCTTGGTTGCGGCCTGCGGCGCCACCAGATAAGGTAATGCTCGGCATCCCCGATGAATCTCGGCGGCCCTGGTCGGAAAGGCGACGAAAATGGCGGCGAAAATCGCGGTCGCAGGAGCAACAGGCAATCTGGGGAAACGCATAGTACGAGCCTTGCACGCTCAAGGCGCCGATGTTCTGGCGCTGGCACGCAAGGGCGTCGCAAACGATAAGGTGAGCGAGTTGCAATCCCTCGGCGCCAAAGTCGCGATTGTCGATATGTCCAGCGCTTCTGAGATCGGCAAAGCATGTGCTGGAGCAGCTTGTGTCGTTTCGGCCCTCCAGGGTCTGCGCGACGTCATCGTCGATACCCAATCTGTCCTGCTCGATGCCGCTATCGCCGTGGGAGTCCCGCGCTTCATTCCCTCGGACTATTCCGTCGATTTCACAAACGAACCTCCCGGCGAAAATCGCAGCTTCGATCTGCGGCGCGAGTTTCACCGGCATCTCGATGACGCTCCGGTCAAATCCACCGCCATCTTCAACGGAGCCTTCGCCGAAATTCTCACGTACAACATCCCTCTGCTGGATTTTGAAAAGAAGATGGTCGGCTACTGGCAAGATCCCGATTGGCACATCGACTTCACCACCATGAACGATACCGCCGCATTCACTGCGGCCGCCGCTCTCGATCCCACCACTCCGGAAGCCCTGCATATCGCAAGCTTTAGCCCTTCCCCCAACGATCTTGTGGCTTTCGCCACCGAGGTGCTGAAAACTCCATTCAAGCTGGTGCGATTGGGCAGCCTGGAGGACCTGCGGGCATACAATCATCGGGAGCGTGCTGCACATCCCGAAGGAGAAAACGAGCTCTATCCTCAATGGCAGCGGGGTCAATACATGCAGAGCATGTTCAGCACTCATCACCAGTCGCTTGATAATCAGCGCTATCCACAACTGAAGTGGGCCAAATTACAAGACGTGATTGGACAACGCCCGCAGCCGAGGCCCATAAGGGGAAACTGATCCATCCCGAACGAACTGGTTCAGACCAGCGGGTCTAGGGCGATCGCAAAAGACCTGGCGAAAGATGTACAGAGTTCCGAGGTCCGAGCATCAAATCTTTGCTCATATAGTGGACATTAATTAACCCGGTCTTCCGGGACCGCTTCTCCTCGAGGTGACAAGTTGAAAGTGAACGCCGCCGCCGGAAAGCCAGCAGATCCCTCGATGCTGGTGAATATCCCCAAGCTCGTCACCGCCTACTACACCTTACGGCCCGATCCGAGCAACCCGGGCCAGCGCGTCGTCTTTGGGACCTCTGGTCATCGCGGGTCTGCCTTCGATTCGGCTTTCAACGAGTGGCACATACTCGCAATCACTCAGGCCATCTGCGATTACCGCAAAACGCAGAAGATCGATGGGCCGCTCTTCCTGGGAATCGATACGCACGCCTTGTCTGAGCCCGCGTTCGCGAGTGCATTGGAGGTGCTTGCCGCCAACAATGTCGAGGTGTTGCTTTCCGAGGCAACTGCGTACACTCCCACGCCGGCCATTTCCCATGCAATTCTGTGCTACAACCGCACGAGGCAGACAGCTCTTGCCGACGGCATCGTAATCACGCCGTCCCACAATCCCCCCGACGATGGCGGCTTCAAGTACAATCCGCCGCACGGCGGCCCCGCCGACTCGCGCGTAACCTCATGGATCCAAGCGAAGGCCAACGAATTTCTCCGCGACAATCTCAATGGGGTCAAGCGAACCTTGTTCGAGCAAGCGCTGAAGGCCCCCACCACGCACCGGCACGATTATCTTCACTCCTACGTCGCCGATCTCGAAAACGTGATCGATTTGGCCGCCATTCGCGACTCCAAAATTGCTCTGGGCGTGGACCCGCTCGGAGGCGCCGGCATCGATTATTGGCCGTTGATTGCCGAGCGCTACAGGCTGAATCTGACGGTTGTGAACAAATCGGTCGATCCCACGTTTCGATTCATGACCGTGGATTGGGACGGCAAAATTCGCATGGACCCTTCTTCTCCTTACGCCATGCAAAGGCTGATCGGCCTCAAAGACAAATTCGACATTGCCTTTGCCAGCGATACCGATCACGACCGCCACGGCATCGTCACCAAGAGCACTGGCTTGCTTCCCCCCAACCACTATCTTTCCGTTTGCATCCACTACCTGTTTGCAAACCGGCCGGGATGGAAGCAGGACCTGGCCGTCGGGAAAACCGTGGTAAGCAGCACCATGATCGATCGTGTTTGCGAACGGCTGAAACGCCGGCTGTACGAAGTCCCTGTCGGGTTCAAGTGGTTTGTGGAGGGCCTGCTTGCTGGACAACTGGGTTTCGCCGGCGAAGAGAGCGCCGGAGCTTCGTTTCTCAGGCGCGATGGCAGCGCATGGTCTACGGACAAAGACGGCATCATCCCCTGCCTGCTCTCGGCGGAAATCACTGCACGTACAGGAAAAGATCCCGGCCAGATCTACCGCGACCTCACTCATGACCTGGGAGATCCCGTTTACGAGCGCATCGACGCTCCTGCCACGCCGGAACAAAAGGCTGCCCTTGGATCGCTGTCCCCATCGAATGTCCAAATCGCTGAGCTTGCTGGCGAAAAGGTCCAGCAGATTCTCACCGCGGCTCCTGGAGATGGCAACTTGATCGGCGGAATCAAGGTAATCGCCAAAAATGGCTGGTTTGCCGCGCGGCCTTCCGGTACCGAAGAGATTTACAAAGTCTACGCCGAAAGCTTTCTCGGCCAGGACCACTTGCGACGCGTCCAAGAGGAAGCGCAGACAATTGTGGCGGAGACGCTCGCGCGTGGTGCCGCGGCGGCGGCGAACATCTAAGCGGCGGGAGGAGTCGTCATGAGCAGCCCTGCGCACACCAATCGGCCTCCCGATGAGGCTGTTTCGGAAGCTCTCACCGATTTGGCCCTCGACCTCAGATGGTCTTTCAACCACGCGGCCGATCAGCTTTGGGAAAGGCTCGACGCCGAACTTTGGGATCTCACCCACAACCCATGGGTCGTCTTGCAAACCGTATCGCGGCAAAGATTGCACACGGTTACCTCTGACCCGGGTTTCCAAAAGCTGCTGGCCGACCTTCAGCAGCAGAGGAAAATCGCGGAGCAGTCTGAAGGGTGGTTTCAAAAAGCGCATCCGCGTTCCGGCCTTTCGGCGGTCGCCTATTTCTCGATGGAATTTATGTTGAGTGAGGCGCTGCCAATTTATTCCGGCGGCCTGGGCAACGTGGCCGGGGATCAACTCAAGACAGCCAGCAACCTGGGCGTCCCCGTGGTTGGCATAGGGCTCCTTTATCAGGAAGGCTATTTTCGGCAAGAAATCGATACGCAGGGCCGGCAGCAGGCGCTCTATCCGTTCAACGATCCAGGCCAACTCCCCATCCGGCCTTTGCGAGACCCCAATGGCGAATGGCTGCGCCTGACAATCGATTTTCCCGCCGGCAAGCTTTGGATCCGCACTTGGCAGGTCCAGGTCGGCAAAGCGACCTTGTATCTCCTGGACACGAACGATCCCGCGAATATCCCGTCGTACCGTTGCATCACCGCCGAACTCTACGGAGGTGGTCCGGAGTTGCGCTTGAAGCAAGAGGTGATCCTGGGGATTGCTGGCTGGCGGCTCCTGATGGCCCTGGGCCTGCAGCCCGAGGTGTGCCACCTCAATGAAGGCCACGCTGCCTTCGCGGTGCTGGAACGAGCCCGCACGCACATGGCGAATAACAAGCAGCCATTTGATTTAGCGCTCACCGCCACGCGTATCGGAAACCTTTTTACCACCCACACTCCCGTCGCGGCAGGCTTCGATCGTTTTGCTCCCGGACTCATCGAGTGGTACCTCAAACAGTATGCTGAGCAGGCACTTTCCATATCGCTCCATGATTTTTTGGCGCTGGGAAGGCGCAACCCCGCCGATTCCTCCGAACCATTTAATATGGCCTACTTGGCTATCCGGGGGAGTGGCGCGGTAAACGGTGTCAGTCGACTGCACGGCCAGGTCAGCCGGCGAATCTTCCAGCCCCTGTTTCCGAGATGGCCGGAAAGTGAAGTGCCGGTGACGCACGTGACCAACGGGGTCAACACGCCCACCTGGGATTCCGCCGAAGCGGACCGGCTTTGGGAAGCCACCTGCGGAAAAGAGCGCTGGCGCGAAAGCACGGCCGGCCTGGAGATGTGTCTCCGCAAAGCCAGCGACTCCGATCTTTGGAAGCTTCGCGCGGATAGCCGCAGGTCTCTCGTTGAGTACGTCCGCAAACGCTACGCCCGCCAGCTGGCAGGCCAGGGGCTTTCCGATGGCGATCTCTCTCGTGCCGCCGAGGTGCTCGACACGGACACGTTAACCTTGGGTTTTGCTCGACGCTTTGCCACCTACAAGCGCCCCAATCTTCTTTTGCGCGATCCCCAGAGGCTTCTGCGCATCCTCACCAACCGGCAACGCCCCGTCCAGATCGTGCTCGCCGGTAAGGCGCATCCGCAGGATCTCGAGGGCCAGGAGATGATCCGGGAATGGGTTGAGTTTTCCCATCGTCCAGAGGTCTCCTCGCGGGTAGTCTTCCTCAGCGATTACGATCTGCTCATGGCCGAGCATCTGGTTCAAGGCGTCGATCTCTGGGTGAATACGCCGCGACGGCCTTGGGAAGCCAGCGGCACCAGTGGCATGAAAGTGCTCGTGAATGGAGGGCTGAATCTTTCCGAGTTAGACGGCTGGTGGGCAGAGGCATACTCTCCGGCGGTCGGCTGGGCTATCGGTGACAGGCGTGAACACGATAGTGATCCGGCATGGGACGCGTCGGAAGCCGAGACTCTTTACGGACTACTGGAACGGGAGATTGTCCCGGAATTCTATTCCCGTGACGCCCGAGGAATCCCTGGTGGCTGGGTTGCTCGGATGCGCGAGAGCATGGCCAAGTTGACTCCTATTTTTTCCACCAACCGTGCAGTCCGCCAGTACACCGAGGAACATTACTTGTCGGCTGCCTTGGCCTTCAAGGAGCGCTCCTCGAACCAATCCGCCAGGGCGACGGATTTGCTCCATTGGCAGATGCAACTCGCCAAGCACTGGCCGGCCTTGCGCTTCGGATCCGCCACGGTGGAACAAAAAGATGGGCAGCACCTCTTTCAAGTCCAGGTTTTTCTGGACGATCTCGATCCCGACGCCGTCAGTGTGGAGCTCTACGCGGAAGGGCAGAACGGTAACGCGCCCTCGCTGTCGACCATGAATCGCGGCCAGCTTCTCGTCGGTTCGACCAACGCTTTCCTGTACACCGCGCATATTCCAGCGGTTCGTTCCCCGGCGGACTACACGCCGCGGCTGGTCCCCAGTCATGATGGCGCATCGATACCACTGGAGGCCCCTTTGATCTTATGGCACGACTCGCCGTCATGGCGATGAAAGGCAGGGTGAAAAAATGAAAGCAACGCAACTGCTCCACAACTTGGGCCAGAGCATCTGGCTCGACAACATCACGCGGCCTCTTCTCGATAGCGGCACGCTCGAGCGCTACATCGTTGAATTGTCCGTAACCGGGCTCACCTCGAATCCGACCATCTTCGATCACGCCATCAAGAATGGCGATGCTTACGACGCGGCGATTCGCGAAAAGCTGAGCAAATCTAAATCCACCGAGGCGCTGTTCTTCGAGTTGGCCCTTGAAGATATTGCCCGTGCTGCCGCGCTATTCAGCGGAGTGCATGATCGAACCGACGGCGTGGACGGTTGGGTCTCCCTGGAGGTTTCGCCCTTGCTGGCGTACGACACAGCCGCCACCCTGGCGGCGGCCAAGGATTTATACACTCGCGCGGCGCAGCCAAATGTATTCATCAAGATTCCCGGCACAAAGGAGGGCTTGCCGGCCATCGAAGAGGCCATCTTCGCGGGCGTCCCCATCAATGTCACGCTCTTGTTCTCCCGCGAGCAGTATCTCGCGGCTGCCAACGCGTTCTTGCGCGGCGTCGAGCGCCGGATCGATGCGGGACTGAACCCCTGCGTTGGATCTGTCGCCTCGCTATTTGTAAGTCGTTGGGATGTGGCCGTCGCGGATAAAGTGCCAGACTCCCTGCGCGCCCAGCTCGGCATCGCGATCGCCAGCCGCGCTTACAAAGCGTATCGCGCCTTTCTCGATTCCCCTCGTTGGCAGCGCGCTGCGAATGCCGGCGCGCGCCCCCAGCGGTTCCTTTTTGCCAGCACCGGCACCAAAGATCCCAAGGCATCCGATATCCTCTACATCAAGGCCCTCGCCGCGCCGCTCACTGTGAACACCATGCCGGACGCTACCCTGAAGGCCCTCGCCGATCACGGCGAAATCGGCGAAATCTTGCCGCCTGACGGTGGCGACTGCGAGCAAGTGCTGGAAAAGTTCGCCCACGCGGGCATTGACGTTGACGCGCTGGCAGCGCAGCTGCAGGACGAAGGCGCCAAGTCGTTCGTTAACTCCTGGACTGACCTGATGTCGGTAATCGAGGCCAAAAGCGCCGCACTGAAGCGGGCCGCGGGGCAGTAACCAGAAATAGAAAGGAGCACGAAAATGGCGACGCGTTCGACGGCAGGCGCGAAACCCCAGGGTATTGAACCGCTCACCAAGCGCGAGGCCTGGAAGTCGCTCCAGGCCCACTACGAAAAGGTGCGCGAATTAGACCTCCGAGGCCTGTTCGCGGAAGACGCCAAGCGCGGCGAGCGCATGACCGCGGAAGCCGTTGGCATCTTCCTCGACTACTCGAAGAATCGCATCACCCAACAAACCCTCGAGCTCCTCCTCCAGCTTGCCGAAGAGTCCGGCCTGCGCTCGCACATCGACGCCATGTTTCGCGGAGACAAAATTAACTTCACCGAGCATCGCGCCGTGCTGCATGTCGCCCTTCGCGCGCCCAAAGACGCATCCATTGTGCTGGACGGCCAAAACGTCGTGCCCCAGGTCCACGCAGTCCTCGACAAGATGACGGAATTTTCGCGCCGTATCCGCGCCGGCGAGTGGAAGGGACACACCGGCAAGCGCATTCGCAACGTCATTAACATCGGGATCGGCGGCTCGGATCTCGGTCCGGTGATGGCTTACGAGGCGCTGCGATATTACAGCGACCGCAACATGGCCTTCCGTTTTGTTTCCAACGTGGATGGCACCGACTTCGTGGAAGCGGTACGCGACCTCGACGCGGCCGAGACGCTCTTCATTGTCTCTTCCAAGACTTTCACCACGCTCGAGACCATGACCAACGCCCATGCCGCTCGCGCCTGGTCCATGGCGGGCCTGGGCGGCGACGAAAAGTCGGTGGCCCGGCACTTTGTTGCGGTCTCCACCAACGCGGCGGACGTGGCCAAATTCGGCATCGATACCGCCAACATGTTCGGCTTTTGGGATTGGGTGGGCGGGCGCTACTCCATGGATTCGGCCATCGGTCTCTCAACCATGCTGGCCGTCGGCCCGGACAATTTCCGAGCCATGCTTGCCGGCTTTCACCAGATGGACGAGCATTTCCGTACCACGCCCTTCGAGCGCAATCTGCCGGTGCTCCTGGGCCTTCTCAGTCTCTGGTACAACGACTTCTTCGGCGCCCAGACCGTCGCGGTGCTCCCCTACGAGCAGTACTTGAAGCGATTCCCGGCCTACTTGCAGCAGTTGACCATGGAGAGCAACGGCAAACACGTCACCATCGACGGCACTGACGTTACCTATCCCACCGGCCCGATTTACTGGGGCGAGCCGGGAACCAACGGCCAGCACTCCTTCTATCAGCTGATTCACCAGGGAACCAGGCTCATCCCTTGCGACTTCATCGACTTCGAGCGGCCGCTCAATCCGCTTGGCCGCCAGCACGACATGCTCCTGGCAAATGTTTTCGCCCAAACCGAAGCGCTGGCCTTCGGTAAAACGCCCGAGCAAGTCAAAGCCGAGGGCACTCCGGATTGGCTTGTCCCTCACCGCGTCTTCCAGGGCAACCGGCCCTCGAATACAATTCTCGCGGACCGGCTCACGCCGGAGACTCTTGGCAAACTTGTGGCTCTTTACGAACATTCCGTTTTCACCCAGGGCGCTATCTGGCAGATCAACTCCTTCGACCAGTGGGGCGTGGAACTTGGCAAAGTGCTGGCTCAACGCATCATCCCCGAGCTCGAAAACGCCACGGAGCCGTCCGTTGGCCACGATAGTTCCACCAACAATCTGATCCGCCGGTACAGAAGTCAGAAGACGATTTCGTGATTCGTCGAAAGAAAAACACACGACGCCGATGCCAGACGACGCTGGGGCCCCTTCCAATTCGCGAGCGCCCGATTCGAGTGCCGATTCGGGTGCCAGTCAAGCTGCACTCCCGCCGCCGGCTGAACCCTGGCGGCCGAAGTTCAACCCATGGCTGATTGCCGTGGTCGTCGCCTTGGCAGCCTTCATGGAGGTGCTGGATACCAGCATCGCCAACGTCGCTCTGCCTTACATGGCAGGCAGCCTGGGGGCCAGCAACGACCAGAGCACCTGGGTGCTCACCTCCTATCTCGTCTCCAACGCCATCGTATTGCCCATCAGCGGATGGTTTTCGAGCGTCCTGGGCCGCAAGCGTTTCTTCATGATTTGCCTCACCATTTTCACCGTGAGCTCTTTGCTCTGCGGAATCGCCCCTAGCCTCTCCGCGATTATTTTCTTTCGCGTATTGCAGGGCGCGGGCGGCGGTGGACTGCAACCCTTGGCGCAGTCGATCCTGGCCGACTCCTTTCCCCCTGAGAAGCGAGGCTTGGCGTTCGCCCTTTACGGCGTGACCACGATTGTCGCCCCCACCATTGGGCCCACTCTCGGCGGTTGGATCACCGATAACTACACTTGGCGCTGGATTTTTTTTATTAACCTGCCGGTAGGTATTCTCACCTTATTTCTCGTCTATCGCCTGGTCGAAGATCCCCCCTGGCTCAAACGCCTCAGCGGCGCGGGAATCAAGATCGACTACATCGGCGTGGGTTTTCTTGCCCTCGGCGTCGGCGCGCTCCAAATCATGCTCGACAAGGGCCAGGAGGACGATTGGTTCGGGTCGCATTTCATTCTCACCCTGGCTATCGTTGCCGGCGTGTGCCTTGTTTCCCTGGTGATCTGGGAGTGGTTTCACAAAGCCCCGATTATTGAAGTTCGGCTGTTCAAGAATTTGAACTTCCTGGGCGCCAACGCCATGATGTTCATCCTGGGGATCATGCTGTTCTCCAGCCTCGTCATGATGCCTCTGTTCCTGCAAACGCTTCTGGGCTACACCTCCGAATTGGCGGGCTTGGTACTCTCCGGCGGCGGCGTTTTGCTTCTCTTTTTAATGCCCGTGGTCGGGTCGCTGAGCAGCAAGGTTCAGGCGCGCTACCTCATCGCCTTCGGCTGGCTGGCGCTTTCCGTCGCGATGTTCTATTCCACCAGGCGGCTTGATCTCGAGATCAGCTTTGGATTTGCCAGCCTTTTGCGTGTGGCCCAGGTGTTCGGTCTGGCCTTCTTATTTGTGCCCATCAACCTCGTCAGCTATGTGGGCATGCCCTTGGAAAAGAGCAGCAGCGTGGCCGGCTTGGTCAACTTCATGCGCAATATGGGAAGCAGTGTCGGAACGTCCATGGTGACCACTCTGATCGCTCGCCGCTCGCAGGTTCACCAAACGTACTTGATCGCGCACGCGGGGCCCGGGCAGCCCGTCTTCACCCAAGCCATGGCAGCTTTGACTGCCCGTCTTACCGCTTCGGGATTTGACGCCGAGCTCGCTGCCAGGAAGGCCTACGGTTTGCTTTATCAGAGTTTGGCCGGGCAGGCCACCACTCTGGCTTACATCGATACTTACGCGGTCCTGGCAGGCGGAGCGGCCATCATGTTTCTGCTTTCCTTTGCATTGAGGAGGAATCAGCTGGGCGGTGGCCGCGTGGTCGCGGAGTAGGCCCCGTCCATCTGAGCGGCAGTTTGGTTTTCATCTCCGGGCAATCTAGGCAATTGCAATGAGGGAGAAGCCATGATTCGAGTGATTACCATTGAACGGGAATACGGTAGCGGCGCTGCCGATATCGCGAAAATCGTGGCGGAGCGCTTAGGCTGGAAGCTGTGGGACCAGTTGTTGACCAACCAGATCGCCCGGCTGCTCGACTGCGACAGCCGCACGGTCGAGAAGCGCGAGGAGAAGCGCGACCCCATTGTCTATAGGCTCTTCCGCGCATTCATGCGCGGCAGCTACGAGGGAAGTTTGAACGCTCCCAGGTTAAAAATGGTGGATGCCGATTGCATCCGTGAGGTTACCGAGCGAGTGGTAAAAGAAGCGGCCGAGGAAGGCAACTCCGTGATTGTGGGGCGCGGCGCCGCTTATTACCTGCAAGCTCACACCGGCGCGTTTCACGTCTTTATCTACGCTCCGTTCGAGAAAAAGGTTCGCCGTTTGCAAGCCGGTGGCACGAGCGAGAGTGAAGCCGTCCAGCTTGCCGAGACCGTGGACCGCGACCGCGCCGATTTCATCAAGCAGTATTTCGGCGTCGAATGGCCGGACCGTCATCGTTTCCATCTCATGATCAATTCCAGCTTGGGTGACGAGTGGGTGGTGCAGGCCATTCTGAATGCCGCCGCCTCGTTTGATAACCCCCAGCGTTCATCTGCATCTTCGTCCCACTAACGGGAGGCACAATGGTTCGTCACGGGAAAGTTTGCCGCGTCGAAAGCTCCTTGGCCATCGCTCTGTTGATTCTGCTCGGCGCTCCGCGGCAAAGCGCGGCGCAAATCGCCCAGCCGGCCGCCTCGCCTCCGCCTGCGTCGCAGAATCCGCTTCTCGGCAGCGTGCCCACCGGCCAAGCTTCTCCCACGCCCATGGCTCTGTCCCTCAAGGACGCGCTCGGCCGCGCCCTCCAGTACAACCTCGGCGCGATCGAGGCCGATGAGGATACGCGCGCCGCGCACGCCGCGCGCCTGCGCAATCTGAATGCGTTGTTGCCCAATCTCTCGGCCCGCGTAACCAGCACCGTGGAGGAGATCAACCTGAGAACTGTCGGCTTTTTCGTGAGCATTCCCGGTGTCAATATTCGCTCGGTCGTGGGGCCGTTCGGGGTCGCCGATGCTCGTTTCATCTTTTCCCAGGAGCTTTTCAACTGGGCCGCCTTCAAGAGCCTCAGAGCGTCCAGCGAGTCCGAAAAGGCCACCCAGTACGCCTACAAGAGCGACCGCGACTTGGTCGTTCTTACCACAGTCGATTCCTACCTCATCGTCATTGCGGATGCGGCTTTGGTGGATTCGATTCGCGCCCAGGTTCTTACCGCCCAGACTCTCTTCCAGAAGACCTCGGACCAGCACACATCCGGCGTGGTCGCCAGCATCGATGTGCTTCGCTCCCAGGTGGAATTGCAGAACCAGCGGCAGCGCCTGATCGCGGCGGAGAATCAGTTGGCGATCGATAAGCTCACTCTTGCCAGGGTGATCGGGCTTCCCAACGGCCAGGAGTTCCAGCTAATGGACTCGGTGCCTTACGCCCCCCTCGCCGAAATGACTCTCGACCGGGCCTTGCAGCAGGCCTACGCCACCCGGCCGGACTATCTCAGCGCCAAGGAACAGGTGCGTTCCGGCGAGCTTGAGGAGCAAGCAGCGGCCGCGGAGAACTACCCGACGCTCTCCCTTTACACCGACTTCGGCGACGCCGGCAGTCCCAATTTTGGCACCTCCCATGGCGTCTTCACCTTTCAAGCCAGCCTGATGGTCCCGATTTTTCAGGGTACCCGCGTGCGAGCGGATAAGCTGCAGACCAATAGCGCTCTGCGGGAGCGCCAGGCCGAACTTGAGGATTTGCGTGGAAAGATTGACGATCAAGTCCGCACGGCATTCTTGAATTTGACCTCCTCATCCGAATTGGTCGCAGTGGCCAAGAGCAACGTCGATCTCGCCGGCCAGACGCTGAAGCAGGCCCAGGACCGCTTCCTCTCCGGGGTTGCCGACAACCTCGAGGTTGTCCAGGCCCAGGAGTCGGTCGCCTCGGCCGAACAGTCTTACATCGCCAGTGTGTACTCCTACAATCTGGCCAAGGTTTCGCTGGCTCAAGCCGTCGGCATTGCCGAGCAGTCGTCGCTGCAATACTTGGGAGTAAATTAAAATGGCCAACACAGCACCCACAACCGTCGAGCACGCAGCACCATTGGGCACCGGGCCGACCACAGTAGGCACTGGACGCTATACGCCGCGGCGCAAAAGAATGCGCACGATCCTTTTGTTCCTGGTAATCGGCATCGTGCTGGCCGTGGCTGGCGTCCTGCTCTATCGCTACTTTGCTTCGTACGAATCCACGGACGATGCGGAGATCGATGGCTATATTTACCCGGTCAGCTCCCGCGTTCCCGGCTACGTCGTTCGCGTCACGGTAGACAATAACCAGTATGTCCCGGCCGGCACTGTGCTGGCGGAACTCGATCCCAAAGACTATGACGTGGCCGTCGCCAATGCCAAGGCCACCTTGGCCAATGTCCGATCCGCATCCGAGGCCGCGCGGATCAACGTGCCGCTCACCTCGGTAAATACCTCCAGCCAACTTTCGTCCGCCCAATCGGACGTGGAGAATGCGCAGTCCGGCTTGACCGCTGCGGAGCGGCAGTTTGACGCGGCCCAAGCCACGTTGCGGCAGGCGGAAGCGAACGACTTGAAGGCCCAGGACGACGTCACTCGCTACAAGCCGCTCGCGGAAAAGGACGAAATTCCGCAGCAGCAATATATTCAGGCGGTGGACAGCCAGAAGGCTACGGCCGCGGCCATCGAAGCCGCCCGCGCTTCGGCGGCGGCAGCGGAACAGGCCGTGACGGGGGCTCGCACTCGCGTGGCCCAAGCCGAGGCTCAACTGAACTACGCTGAGACGCGTCCCCAGCAAATCTCCTTGCAGCAATCTCGCGCTCAGGCTGCCGATGCGGAGGCGGAGCAAGCGCAGGCTGCCCTGCAGCAAGCTCAGCTCAATCTGCAATACACCACCATCGTTGCGCCCGTAAGTGGAATCGTGGGTCAACGAACCGCGCAGCCGGGGCAAAATCTCGCGCCGGGCCAGCAGCTCATGACCATCGTGCCGCTCGACAGCGACAACATCTGGGTCACCGCTAATTTTAAAGAGACGCAGTTGACTTACATGCAGCCCGGCCAGCCCGTAAAGATTTCCGTGGACACCTACGGCCGGTCCTACGACGGACATGTCTTGAACATCGGAGGCGCCACCGGCTCTCGCTACAGTTTGTTGCCGCCCGAGAATGCCACCGGGAACTACGTCAAAGTGGTGCAGCGAATCCCGGTGAAAATCGTGTTCGAGAAAGGCCAGGACCCGCAGCACCTCTTGCGGGTCGGCATGTCCGTGGAGCCCAAGGTGAAAGTAAAGTAGGTTTCCCCGGCCGCACAATAAACCTGGCGCCGGTTCGAGACCTGAAATTACGGTTCATCGGGTATCATTCTCTGCTCATGCGATGGATCGTTCGTGGCGACGTCGACGGCTTCTTCGGGTTGGCGCTCGACAATCTCGTCCAACTTCTCCTCATCGAAACACTCTGTCAATTTGTCCTCGGATTTCCGCCTGAGCTGATTTACGGCCGGGTGCTCCCGGGGGCCGCGGTTTCCATCCTCGTTGGCAACCTTTTCTACTCCTTCCAGGCCAAGAAGCTCGCCGAGCGCACGGGCCGCACCGATGTCTGCGCGCTGCCCTACGGGATCAATACCGTCTCCCTCATTGCCCATGTGTTTTTGGTGATGCTGCCTGCGAAGGTGCTCGCAACCAGGGCCGGCGCGCTTGATCCTGCGCGCGTCGCCTGGCAGGCGGGGCTCCTGGCAACATTCTGCTCCGGCATCATTGAACTGGTCCTGGCGTTCGTCGCGGAGCGCGTCCGCAAGGTCACCCCGCGCGCGGCATTGCTCTCAACGCTTGCCGGCATCGCTCTGGGATATATCTCGCTGGGCTTTCTCTATCGAACGTTCGCGCACCCAATCGTCGGCCTGACCACGTTCGGCATTGTCATGCTCACGTATTTCGGCCGCGTGAGATTCAAGGGCCGAATTCCTGGCGGCATGGTGGCCGTCGGCCTGGGGACCTTGCTCTCCTGGATCATTGGCATCGCACCGGTTGGCGCACATCCGTCCGCGGCATCTTTGCATCTCCCCGTTCCGGTGATTGGCGATCTGATTGCCGCCATCGGCGGCGGGCATCTTTTGCCGTATCTGTCCGTGATTATCGCCATGGGCCTCTTCAACGTCCTCGGTTCGCTGCAGAATATCGAGTCTGCCGAAGCGGCCGGCGATTCGTATGACACGCGATCGTCGCTGATGGTCAACGGCGCGGGGAGCATCGTAGCGGCGCTGTTCGGATCGGCGTTCCCAACGACCATCTACATCGGCCATCCCGGATGGAAGGCGCTGGGCGCGCGCGCCGGCTACTCCGTGCTGAACGGGGCGTTCGTGACGATCATCTGCCTGACGGGAACGCTCGCGTGGATCGCGTGGGCGATCCCGATCGACGCAGGCATGGCCATCGTCCTGTGGATTGGAATCGTGATCAGCGCGCAAGCTTTCCAGACCACGCCGCGCGCCCACGCGCCCGCGGTGATTATGGGTTTGCTCCCGGGAATTGGCGCGTGGGGAGCATTCATGGCCAAGAGCGGTCTGCACGCAGCCGGACTTGGCGGCACCGCCGGGCCGTTCAGCGATGCGCTGATCGCCGAATTCGCCAAGAGCGACGTGTGGATCCACGGCGCGTTCTCTTTGGAGCAAGGCTTCTTATTCACCGCGATGCTGCTTTCGGCGGCAACCGTCGGCGTGATCGAGCGGAGATGGATGACGGCGGCGGCGTGGTGCGCCGTGGCGGCAATACTATCCGCGATGGGCCTGATGCACTCGTACCAGTGGACTCCGGATGACACAGTGCTGAAGTTGACGCCAGCTTGGCCTTTTGCCGCAGGATACGCGGTGATGGCGTTACTCTTCTTCTGCGCGCAATGGACTACGGAAAAAATAGGCGAGGAGGGATGAGCAGAGTGGCCACGCAAAGAAACGTTCGCGACAACTCGACCCTGATTCCCGAATCTTACAAACCACGCAAGAGGTTCATGGAACTGGCCATCGCGGAGGCCAAGCGCGCCGCCGACCGCGGCGATTATCCGATCGGCGCGGTGATTACACGCCTCATGGGCAAGCGAGAGGTGGTGATCGCCAACGCAGGCAATCGAGTGAAAACTTCGGGATCGAGCATCAAGCACGTGGAACTGGAAACGCTCAAGTACGTTTCCAGCGGCTATGGCCGCTACTTGCAGGAGTTCGTCCTTTACTCCACTCATGAACCGTGCGCCATGTGCGCAGGCGCCTGCGTGTGGTCTCGAATCGGCGCGGTGGTCTATGGCGTCTCGCAGGAAGACATTGCCGCTTACGGCCGCAAGCACGGCACGGATTACTACAAATGGCGAGCGTGCCTGATCTCCTGCCAATTCGTTTTTGAGAAGGGCAATCACCCCATTCCCGTTGTCGGCGGCTTTCTACGAAAGGAATGCCACAAACTTTTCAGTTACAGAAGTCCGATGGCGACCCAGGCCCCTCAATAAACTCGATCTTCTTAACGCAGCAGATTTAGCTAGCTCCCTTTGTGGACGGCTCTCATCAGCTCCGCCATGGTGACCTTGCGGCCATCGGGCGGGTAGTGGATGGGAATGATGGTCTCGACGTCCAGATTCAGCCGGCTAAGGTTGTCGAGAAGATTGGTGTTGTTCGGATTGATGACGGCGGGCGGCGGAGCATTGGCCTGGGCCGGCGGGTTGAACCCGTCGGCTTCGACCAGAATCTTCTCCTTGGGCAGATAGGCGACGAGCAGCCCGTAATTGTGGTTGCTGCCCTGCATACGGTACAGATCGATCTCGCGATTGCCGTCGGTGAGCACCTTCTTGTCGCCCATGGTTTCGATGGAGATCTTTTTCCTGGCTTCCGACTGGCGGTCGGGATTGAGCGTGTGCGGCAGGCTGAAAATCTTCTCGAAATAACCTTTATTGCCCTGGTAGGTGATGATGGTGGCCCCTTCGGCGATGAAGGTCCGCAGGCCGCCGGAATGATCGAAATGGTTGTGCGTATTGACGACATACTTGATGGGCTTATTGGGAATATCTTTTTTCGCTTCGGCGATGATGGCGCCGGCGCGTTCATCGCTCTGCGGCCCCTCGATCATCACGATGTAGTCCTTGAACTCGACGGCCAGCGACGCATACGCGGGCAGGATGGCGAAGACGCCATCGGCAAGCTTCATCGACGTAGTCGGAGGATTTTGCTGACCACCTCCACCATTGGCCTGGATGCTGGCAGGCGCGTTGGGCTTTACGTCCGTAACCGTGAGGTCGAGGACGGGATAGCCGCCGCGCTTCAGCACCATCTTGGTAGGGAACTGGACGCCGCCGAAATTCTGATAGCCGCTGTAGTTGGCCTCGAGCAGCAGGTCGCCGAGCATGGGATCGTCAATCCAGGTTTCGACGCGATCGAGCATATTCTGCGCGTCGAAGTAGCCATTGAACTTCGCTTTATTGGGCGCGATGAAAGTCACGACGGAATATTTCTTGCTGCCCATGGATTTGGACGAGACTGTGACGTCATTCTTCATGGCTTCGTGCAAGAAACCGTAAGGAGTCATCCACAGGTCCACCTGCGTGGCCCACGGCGTATTGGCGCCAACGACTACGTTCTGGGTGGGACCGGGAGGCAGCCCGCCACCACGGCGATCCGGAGGGATATCGGCGAGAACACGATCGACGCGCCATGCGGGTGTTTCGTAGTTGATGGTTCGGGTGTAGGACTTATCGGCGAACGGCGGCCAGGGCGAATCCGGGTTGTAGGCTTGGCCGTAGGCGAACTCCGTTCCCGTGCCGGAATACTGGATGGTCTTCAGATTATCGGCGCCCATCGCTTTGGACGCATTAAGGAGAAGAGTCTTGGCGTCTTGCGGAGGCGCGGAGGGCGCGGCCCAGGCCGCCACGGCCGCGAGCAGCACGAAGGCCACGGACTTCTTGAGTGAATTCATCATTTCAGGAGTGCTCCTCTTCGGAAGGATCCGCTAGTCGATTTCCCAAGGGCTGATCGGGCGGAAGTATATCCTTTATTCGCGTTCTCTCCCAACCGAGCGTTCGGCCGGCTCGTCCGTGAGGCTTGCCTCGATGAGACTGGCACGGAAAGTGCGCTGCGGCCCCACCCCCCCCCTTTTTTATGCAAGAATATCATTCCAGGGCAGTTATATTTAAGCTTTCGACAAGGATGTGATTCTAAAGGGTTTAATGTGACGACGTTTTGTGGAAGCGAAATCGCAATATCCCTATTATTTTCTGCGAGTTTCGCGTGATTGGGAGAGCCGAGTCTGGACGACGATGGTTTCCAGTCGCACTTTATTGTCAAGAGTATCATTCTAAGTGACTTATCTCTTCATTCGCTAAACGTTTTCATTCTAAATCGGTTATGGGATAAACCAGCTAAGAGCGAATGCGGAGCGACCCGTGATTCAAAAGTTCCCCCAACAATGCCCGCCGCCGCACAGCCAAGAGTGGCTGTGCCACTAATCTAGTGGGAAGCGAGGATGAGGCACGCCCTTCGGTTCGTTGAGGATTCCTTAAGGGGACACCGCCGGCGTCCGAAAACTCAATGACCTATTGGCGCGACCGTTGACGGAATCATCCCCTCCGCTGCGTCCGTAGACCCAAAACCAGGAACTCATCTCCGCCGCATTTATATCTATTATATCGCGCGAGTAAAGCGACACAGCGTGAGTGTAGCGATCGCCTTTGAAAAGACCTGAGACATCAGCGGAAACCGCCGCTCTCAGTTTTGTGGACCGGTGCCCGGCATATTAGCTCCACGGCCTTGCTTGAGTTTCGTGCATATTGTGTCGAGGAGGTCGGAGGAAAGTGACACGTAATCCGAGGCGACTGTTTGGAGGTTCGCTAAGTTCTCAGGCGTGACATCGTCCATGTCGCTTGAAGCTTCCTGTAGATGTGGAACTTGCAGGCGATAATATGTGCATCCTGGCAAAGCATTCAGCTCGTAATCGACGGCCTCGGACACGCTATCCATCAATACGGGCACGATCTGCCTTGCCCAACCGAGCAGGCCCCACTCCTTTGCAGATGCATAGGTAATCTGGTCTTGCCGATCACCGGTACCCACGGAAACCACTATGATTTGTTCTGCACCTGGATAGAGTGATCGGGCTTCGGCATAAGCTGCCATAGCGGGGTTGTTAACGAAGACTCCACCGTCGATAAGGGCATAGTCTTCATTCCCTCTCACAAGATGCAACGGTGGGAAAAACGTTGGCGCGGCAGACGTTGCTCGGGCAATGTCTGTCAGGTTCCAGTTATAGTTCGGATCGGCGGCAATCTTGTGGCTTTTGAAGAAGAAGGGAAGCTGTCCTTGAAGGTCATAGCTGGATATGAGGAGCGGGGTCAGGGCCATATCGAACTGCGTATCTCCAAAAAATTCCGCCAGTACTGTTTCAAGAGTGTCGGGTGAATATTTTGGCAGAATTATTTCTTTTTCCGGTGTCACAAAGCTCTTCTTGAAAATCGAAGACCCGTTTTGAACGTATAGATCGACCAATTCATCAGGCGAGTACGGCTGACCTTTGTTGCAGCCTGTACCGATCCCGAGCGCAATAATTCCTCCGGTTGACGTACCGGCGATAAGGTCAAATGCCTGCCATAAATGCTGAGAGAGGCGCTTCTGGAGTTCGTCCAGAATGATTGCAGGAATAATTCCGCGAATGCCCCCGCCATCTATCGTGAGAACCTTAATACTTTTCGCTTCTGTGTTTGCCATCTCAGTGGGACTTCCGGCTGCCAAGCTTTGCCGTTTCCTCAAGGAGCATAAGCCAAATATGCTTGAGACGTATGCCTCTGCCAATCATAATCCGAATGGGTCTGAGGATTTTTTTCCTGAAAACAAAAGCAGATCCCTCACCGCCATTCGCAAAAACCGCGACTGGATTCGGGATGACAGCGGGGTGCGATGGCACGGGAGGCGTTACGGGTTTCCACTCGGTTTAGAGGGCTGCGTGGAGGCTAGGTCATTGGGGGAGGGGAGTTGGGAATTGTTCCAGCTTCCGCCCAGGGCTTCGATTAATTGGACGGCGGCGACCATCTCCTGCATGCGAATGGTTTCGGCGGTCTGCTGGTTACTGAGCAATGCGGTTTGAGCCGTGATGACGTTGAGATAGGGATCGATGCCTAGCCGATAGCGATCCGTCGCGACGGCGAGATTTTGTTCCGCGGCTTTCACGGCTGTGTCTTGCTGCTGGATTTCGATGGAGATGATGCGTAGAGAGGCCAGATTGTCTTCGACCTGCTGGAAGGCGGTGAGCACGGTTTCGCGATAGTTGGCCACCTGCTGATCGTAAGCGGAACGGAATTGCTGGACGGTGGCCTTGCGCAGTCCGGCATCGAAGAGCGTTTCCGCCAGAGCGGGACCGACGGACCAGAAGCGGCTGGGCCAAGTGAACCAATTGGCGATCGTGGTGCCTTCGAGGCCTGCGGAGGCGCTGAGGGAGACGGTGGGATAGAAAGCCGCGGTGGCAACGCCAATTTGGGCGTTAGCCTGGGCCATGCTGCGTTCCGCGGCGGCAATATCGGGGCGGCGTTCTAGAAGCTGCGATGGCACGCCATAGGGGATCTCCGGCGGGATGGCCCGGAGCTGTCCCACGGGTACGGAAAAGGTGGAGGCCGGCTGGCCAACTAAAAGAGCGATGGCGTGTTCGTATTGGGCGCGCAGAATTCCGACAGCTGTAGCTTGCGCCTGGGTGGCGTCGAGTTGCGTCATTGCCTGGGCGACGGACTCTTCGGAATCGATTCCCGTTTCGTAAAGGACTTGCGTCAAATCGAGGGACTGCTGGTAGGCGGCCACGGTGGAGTCCAGCAGCTGCTTCAGGGAGTCTTCGTTGCGCAGTTCGTAGTAATTCACCGCGACCTGGGCCTGCTCGGTGAGCCGCACGTTTTCCAGATCGGCGGCACTGGCTTGCGCCGCGTTGATATTGGCCCGCACCGTATTGCGGACGCGGCCCCAGAGGTCGGCCTGCCAGGTAAGGTCGAAGGGCAGATCGTAATTGGTAAAGGATCGGCCGGCGGCCGTGGTATTTCCCAGCGCTCCTCCAAATGCGTTGGCCGATTGCCGCGATTGGGTAATCGAAGGATTGGCGGTAACCGTGGGGTAATACTGCGCGCGGGCCTCGCGGATCAAGGCTTGCGCGGACATGAAGGCGGCGGTGGACGCGGCGACATTCTGGTTGGAGACGTTCACCTGTTCTTCGAGGGAGTTCAGGTTCGGATCGTTGAAAATCTCCCACCATTTTCCGTGGAGAGCGGCGTCGGCGGGCTGCGCCGTTTTCCAGCCCAGGGCCTGAGAGGTTTCGGGAGTGAGCTCTTTGTAAGCGGGCGGAGTGGCGACCGAAGGCCGAACGTATTTCGGGCCGACGGTGCATCCGCTCAAAGACAGCAGAGCTAAAGCGGCAAGCGGGATCAGATTGTTCGACAATGGCTTGGGACTTCGCTCGGAATATCGCTCGGAAAATCGTCCTGGAAATCGATTGGGTATGGCGTCCATATTCTCCTCCGCCTGGAGAGCGGTCCGTCTTTGCATGTCAATCCGCTGGAGCTCCTGGGGCTTGCTCCGGTTCATGGTGCACGAGACGATGATGGCCGGACCGGAGACGCAGGCGATCCATATAGAGATACACGACGGGCGTGGTGTAAAGCGTCAGCATCTGGCTCACGATGAGACCCCCGATGATGGCGATGCCCAGCGGTCGGCGCAGCTCCGAGCCCGTTCCGGTGCTGACCGCCAGGGGCACGGCTCCGAGCATGGCGGCCATGGTGGTCATAATGATGGGACGAAAACGCAGCAGGCAGGCTTCGTAGATCGCGTCCCTGGGGTTCTTGCCTTCGGTTCGTTCCGCGGCCAGGGCGAAATCGATCATGAGGATGGCATTCTTTTTGACGATTCCAATCAACAGGATAATGCCGATCAGCGCGATGATGCTGAGTTCGGTGCGCGTGATCAGAAGGGCCAGAACCGCGCCGACGCCGGCCGATGGCAGCGTGGACAAGATGGTGATGGGATGAATATAGCTCTCGTACAGAATGCCCAGCACGATGTAGACGGCCATTAACGCCAAAACGATGAGCATCGGTTCGGTGGACAGAGACGACTGAAAGGCCTGGGCCGTCCCCGCAAACATGCCTTGTATCGACGAGGGCAAGGAGATGCCGCGTTCCATATCTCCGATGGCTTGCGCCGCATCGCCGAGGGCGATGCCGGAGGCGAGATTGAAGGAGATGGTTACGGAAGGGAACTGGCCCTGGTGGTTCACGGCCAGCGGCGCGGATTTTGCCCGATATTTTGCGAAGGTGCTCAGGGGAACCTGGGCGCCGTTGGCGGCGGCGACATAGACGTCGTCCAAGCCCTGCGGGCCTTGCCAGAATTGCGGCGCGACCTCCATCACCACGTGGTATTGATTCAACTGCGTGTACATGGTGGAGACTTGGCGCTGGCCAAAGGCGTCGTACAGCGTGTTGTCGATCAACTCGGGCGTGATTCCCAGGCGGGCGGCAGTGTCGCGGTCGTAATCCAGGCCGGCGTCCAAACCGCTGTTTTGCTGATCGGTGCTGACGTCGGTGAGCTGCGGGAGCTGGCGCATTTTCTGGAGTAGCACGGGCCCCCATTGGTTTAGATCATCCAGATTGTCGCTCTGGATAGTGTATTGGTATTCGCCCGCTCCGATCCTTCCGCCGACGGTTATGTCCTGCACGGCTTGCAAGTACAGCGTCGCGCCTTGCACCTCGGCAAGCTGCGGACGGAGGCGGTCGATGAGCTGGGTGGCGTTGATCTTGCGCTCCTCGAGCGGCTTGAGGGATATGAAAACCCTTCCCGTGTTCACGGTGGTGCCCGCGCCACTGCCGCTGAAACCCAGCACGGCATCGACAGCGGGATCGGATTTAATGATGTTCACGAAGCGGGCGATGCGCTCTTTCATGGCTTGGAAGGAGCTGTCCTGGTCTCCAATGATGGTGCCGGAGATGCGGCCGGTGTCTTCCTCGGGGACAAAACCCTTAGGGACAACTTCGAGCAGATACACGTTCAGGGCGATGGTGATCAGAAGAACGGCTAGAGTGATCGGCGCGTATTCCAGTACGACGGAGAGGGTGCGCCCATAAATTTTTATGATGCCCTGAAAAAATCGCTCGCTGGCCTGATACATGCGGCCGTGGTCTTCCTCTCGTACGCGCTTTAGAAGGCGAGAACACATCATCGGCGTGGTGGTGAGAGAGACGGCCAGGGAAACAAGTATGGCCACGGATAAGGTGACAGAAAATTCGCGAAACAGACGGCCCACGATGCCGCCCATGAGCAAGAGAGGAATGAATACGGCCACCAAAGAGACGCTGATGGAGAGAACCGTGAAGCCGATCTCCTGGGCTCCTTGCAATGCGGCCTGCATGGGGCCCATGCCTTGCTCGATGTACCGCGATATGTTTTCGATCACCACGATGGCGTCGTCCACCACGAAACCGGTGGAGATGGTGAGGGCCATGAGAGATAAATTGTCCAAGCTGAAGCCGACCAGGTACATCACGCCGAAGGTGCCAATCAAGGAGACGGGTACGACCACACTGGGGATGAAGGTGGCGCGCAGGCTGCGCAAGAATGCAAACACCACCAGAACGACCAGGAAGATGGCGATCATCAGGGTGACCTCGACCTCGTGAACCGAGGCCCGGATGGTGACGGTCTGATCCAGGACCGTGGTGACGTCGATGCCCGCCGGCAGAGAGGCCTTGAGTTGAGGGATGGCGTTTTGCACGCTATCCACCGTATCGATGATGTTTGCGCCGGGCTGGCGAAAGACGATGAGCAGAATGGCAGGCTTGCCGTTCATTAATCCGGTAGCGCGGATATCCTCGACGGAGTCGTCCACCTCGGCGATATCGCTCAGGACGACCGCGGCGCCATTGTGATAGCCCACAATCAGCGGCTGGTAGTATTGGGCTTTGAGAAGCTGATCGTTGTCGGCGATGTCCTGGGTGGTAGCGTCGTTGGCGATCTGGCCTTTGGGGCTGTTGGCATTTTGCAGGGCCAAAATGTTGCGGAGCGTCTCGAGGCTTAGACCGTAAGCGTTGAGTTGCGTGGGATTCACTTCCACGCGCACAGCGGGCAAGGAACTTCCTCCGACGACGATCTGGCCGACACCGGGGATCTGAGAAAGCTTCTGCTGCATGATGGTGGAAGCGGCGTCGTAGAGCTGTCCTTGATCGTAGACACTGGAGGTCAAGGAGAGAATCAGGACGGGCGCGTCGGCCGGATTCACCTTGCGGTAGGTGGGATTGCCGGGCAGATTCGTAGGCAGATAGCCGCGAGCGGCGTTGATGGCAGACTCAACGTCTCTGGCTGCAGCGTCGATATCCCGGTTCAGATCGAATTGCAAAACGATGCCGGTGGTGCCCAGATAGCTGGTCGAGGTCATCTGCGTGACGCCGGCAATGTGGCCGAACTGGCGTTCGAGCGGCGTGGCTACCGAGGAAGCCATGATTTCGGGACTGGCTCCCGGCAAGGCAGCGGCGACGGAGATGGTGGGGAAGTCGATCTCCGGCAGCCTGGCAATTGGCAACAGCGTGAAGGCGACCGCGCCAGCCAGAGCGATGGCCACCGTGAGCAGAGTGGTGGCGACGGGCCGGCGAATGAAAGGCGCGGAGAGATTCATGCGGGTTCGCTTTCGCCGCCGTGCGGGTCGGTATCGAGTTCGGTATCGACCGTTCCCAGATTGTGGCGCGAACCAGTAAGTTTCAGGGCCAGGCGGTCGAAGAAGACGTAGATCACCGGGGTGGTGTACAGGGTGAGCAATTGGCTGACGATCAAGCCGCCCACGATGGCGATGCCCAGCGGGCGGCGCAACTCCGAGCCCATTCCCGAGCCGAGCGCCAATGGCAAGCCGCCGAGCAGAGCGGCCATGGTGGTCATCATGATGGGACGAAAGCGCAGGAGCGAGGCTTCGTAGATGGCATCGACGGAATTCCTGCCGTGCTTGCGCTCAGCCTCGAGAGCGAAATCGATCATCATGATGGCGTTCTTTTTCACGATGCCGATCAGCAGAATGATGCCAATCAGGGCGACGACGCCAAGCTCCTGATGGAAGATCATCAGGGCCAAGATTGCTCCGACTCCCGCGGAGGGTAATGTGGAAAGAATCGTGATGGGGTGGATGTAACTCTCGTAGAGAACGCCCAGGACGATATAAACCGTAACCACGGCCGCCAAAATGAGGAGCGGCTCATTTTTGAGCGAGGCTTGAAAGGCCTCCGCCGTGCCTTGGAAGGAGGCGACGATGCCTGGGGCATGCCGATTTGCCGCTGGGCTTGGGCAATTGCGTCGGTGGCTTCGCCCAGCGATACGCCGGGAGCCAGGTTGAAGGAGATGGTCACCACCGGAAATTGGCCTTGATGATTCACCGCCAGCGGCCCGACTCCGGATTCAAAGTGAGCAAAGGTGCTCAGCGGCACTTCGCCGCCGGTGGGAATCGAAGTCGGTCCCGCGGCAGCGCTCGTTGCCGCGGTCTGGATGCCGGGACCTGGCGCCCCGCTGGTGCTCGAAGTCAGAGCGGCAGTCGCGGCCGCGCCAGTGCCCGTCGACGTGGAGGACGGCGCGGCGACGCGAACGTAAATGTCGTCCAATTTCGCGGGGTTTTTCTGGAAGTCCGGCTGCGTTTCCAGAACGACGTGATATTGATTGAGCTGAGTGAAAAGCGTCGTGATCTGCCGCTGGCCGAAGGCGTCATAAAGCGTGGCGTCGATCTGCTGCGGGGTAATTCCCAGCCGCGAAGCGGTTACGCGGTCGATCACCAGGGAAGTTCGCAATCCGCCAAGGAGCTGATCGGTGGCCACGTCTTGCAGTTGGGGGAGAGCATTCAGCTTGGCCATCAGGCGGGAAGTCCACAGGCTCAGCTCATCGGCGTCGGGATCCTCCAAGGTGTACTGGAACTGGGTGCGCGTGGTGCGATCGTTTACCGTCAAGTCCTGCACCGACTGCATGTAAAGACGTATCCCCTCCACTTTGTTCAGTTGGGGCTGCAAGCGGCTCATGACGCCCGCGGCATCGATCTTGCGTTGCTCGAGGGGCTTGAGATTGATCATCATGCGGCCGCTGTTCAGAGTGGTATTGATCCCATCCACGCCGATAAACGAAGACAGGCTCTCGACTGCGGGATCCTTCAAGATCACGGCGGCGAGATCTTGCTGCCGCTGGGCCATCGCCGGGAAGGAGACGTCCTGCGGCCCTTCCGAGATGCCCTGGATCACTCCCGTGTCTTGCACGGGGAAAAAGCCTTTGGGGGCGACGATGTACAGAAAGATGGTGAGGACCAGGGTAGCGGCGGCCACCAGCAAGGTGGAGTACTCGTGCTGTAAAACCCACTTCAGAGTTTTTCCGTAAAACGCGATCACTTCCTCGAACATGCGCTCGGAGGCGCGATAAAAGCGGCCCTTTTCGGACTCGGGTCTGTGGCGCAGCAGGCGGGCGCTCATCATCGGCGTGAGGGTGAGCGAAACGACGGCGGAAACAACGATGGTGACGGCCAGGGTGATGGCAAATTCGCGGAACAGACGCCCGACGATGTCTCCCATGAACAACAGCGGAATGAGCACGGCAATCAGCGAGATGGTCAGGGAGAGAATCGTGAATCCGATTTGCTCCGCGCCTTTTAGGGCGGCATCGAGGGGTTTCTCTCCGGCTTCGATATAACGGTCGATGTTTTCGATCATCACAATGGCATCGTCCACGACGAAGCCGGTGGAGATGGTCAAAGCCATCAGGGTGAGATTGTTCAGGCTATAGCCAAGCAGATACATCGCGGCGAAGGTTCCCACCAGCGAGAGCGGCACGGCCACACTGGGAATCACGGTGGCGGCCACGCTGCGGAGAAACAGGAAAATGACCATGACGACAAGCGCCACGGTGAGCATCAACTCGAATTCGACGTCTTTCACCGAAGCGCGAATCGTGGTGGTGCGGTCGGTTAAAACCGACACTTGCACGGAGGAGGGCAAGGTGCTGGTCAGATGCGGCAGCAGCTCCTTGATGCGGTCAACTACTTCGATGATGTTCGCGCCGGGCTGCCGCTGGATATTCATGATCACCGCCGGAACCGAGTTCATCCAGGCGGCCTGCTTCACGTTTTCAGAGCTGTCCACGACGCGGGCCACATCCGAAAGCATCACCGGGGCGCCGTTGCGATAGGCGACGATGACCGGGCGGTAATCTTTGCTGGTGAGAAGCTGATCGTTGGCGTCGATCTGGTAAGACTGCGCCGGCCCATCGAAGCTGCCCTTGGCCAAATCGACGGTGGTCTGCTGGATGGCGGAGCGCACATCTTCGAGATTGATGTTGTAAGAGGAGAGCGCCGTGGGATTGGCCTGGATGCGAACGGCGGGTTTTTGGCCCCCGCTGATGCTCACCAGGCCTACGCCCGTCAACTGGGATATTTTCTGGGCCAGCCGCGTATCCGCGAGATCTTCCACCTTGGTCAGCGGCAAGGCATTCGATGTGAGACCCAGCGTGAGAATGGGAGCGTCGGCGGGATTGGTTTTGCTGTAGATGGGAGGCGTGGGCAGGTCCGCGGGAAGATACGTCTGGGCGGCGTTGATGGCAGCCTGCACCTCCTGCTCGGCCACATCGATATCCAGGCTGAGCGCAAACTCCAGGATGATCAGAGAGGAGCCATCCGAGCTCGTGGAGGTCATCTGATTCAGCCCGGGCACTTCGCCGAATTGCCTTTCGAGAGGGGCGGTGACGGCCGAGGCCATGACGTCCGGACTGGCCCCGGGGTAGAACGTCAAAACCTGAATGATGGGATAGTCGACTTCAGGGAGAGCGGAGACCGGCAGCTGCAGGAAGGCCACAATGCCCGCGAGCAGAATCGCGGCCATAAGAAGCGAGGTAGCTACCGGGCGAAGGATGAACTGGCGTGAGGGGCTCACGGGCCGCCACCCTGGGTGTTGCTCCTGGATACCGTGGTGTCCTGAGAGGCCGAGCTAACCTCTACCTTGATGCCGTCCTGGAGCTTGTCAAAATTGTCGGCGGCGACGACTTGTCCCGGGTTAATGCCGGTTACGGCCGCCTTGTCGCTTTGCGTTGTACCAACCATGATCGTTTGCATGGCGACAGTCTGGTCCGGCTTGATCACGTACACGTAAGCGCCCTGGGCATTGCGCTGAATCGCGGCAGTGGGGAGCAGAGTGGCTCCGTGCTGCGTATCCACCAGGAGGCTGGCATTCACGAACTGGTTGGGGAAGAGCGCGTCGTTCTGATTGGCGAACTGGGCGCGCAGTTTGATGGTTCCGGTGGTGGGGTCGATCTGATTATCCAGAGTCAAGAGATAGCCGGTGGCCAGCTTGGTTTGCTGGGCGCGGTCGAGAGCGATGACTTCCATCTGCCGCTTTTGGCGGAAATGGGCCTGAATTTCCGGAAGATAATCCTCCGAAACGCTGAAAATAACGGTGATGGGCTGGAGCTGCGTGATCACCAGCAGGGGCGTGGTGCCGTTGGCCTGCACGATGTTTCCGGGATCGACCAAGCGGAGACCCACGCGGCCGTCAATGGGAGAAGTGAGGCGGCAGTACACGAGATTGAGCTTGGCGTTTTCCACCTGGCCCTGATCGTTTTCGACGGTGCCTTGGAATTGGTGAACTACCTGCTGCTGATCGTCGAGCTGCTGCTTGGCGATGGCGTTGCGCTGATAAGCGCTTTGGTAGCGGTCGAGATCGATTTGCGCTTCCTGGAGGGAGGCTTGATCGTGCGCGAGCTGACCTTGAACCTGGGTGAGCGCCGCCTGGAAGGGCCGTGGATCGATTTCGAGCAGCAGGTCGCCTTTGTGAACGAGCTGTCCCTCGCTATAGGCGACGTTGTCGATGGCCCCCGTCACCCGGCTGGTGACATTGACGGTATAGACCGGCGTGACGGTGCCAAGAGCGCTGACATAGACGTCGATATCGCCCTTGCTGGCCGTAGCGGTGTGGATGGCTACAGCGGGAGGAGGCGCCGCTGCGGCCTTCGCTTGAGCTGAAGTCTGGGCGGCCTTTCGCGTGATGGCGATGGCGATTGCACCCGCGATCAGCAAAACGATGGCGGCGGCAACCCATACCCAGCGCTTGGAATGCTTTTGGGTGTGCGGCGGAGCGGGTGCCGGTTCCGACCTTTCGGTGGTTGCGGAGGTTGCGGAGATCCCACTTTTCTCGGGCATCGGCGGCCTCTCTCGCTGTGACTTGCTGGTGTTTGGCAGAGGACCGGCCTGGCAAGTCAAGGGCCGCTTGGTCCGTTCTACCAGAGTTCCTAGAAGGCGATTGCGCCTCGCGTGTGAATCACCAACTTGTGCCTGTTTGCAATCGATTTGGACAGAGGGCTAGCGCAGCTTCCATGGAGCGATACGATGGCGACGCCGACCTTTCGTTCTTCGCAAAGTCCACAATTTGGGGTCCGATTGCGCCCACAGTTAGACCTACTTCCTTTGATGCACGTTCCATTTAGGCAGGGTGCTTAGACTTGGGCAGGGCATGGGCGCCGCGGTCTTTGGCAAAATCAGCTCTGGCGGTATTCAAACAGGCGAAGAGATCGCTTCCTGCGTTAGCTCCTGATTTGCTTGTGGGGAGCTTCGCGATTCGGTCAGGGTCATGGTTTGGCCGAGCCGACGGCGGCATCCCTTATGCGATCGTTGAAATGCTCTTCTTCGGAAGGAACGCAGAGCTCCTCGAAGATGGCTGCTTTGGCGCGAACGAACGTGATGGTCTCGCCGATCCAGGGCGCGGTGTACGTTTTCGGATCGGTGATGGTCATGTCCAGCGTCAGGGTGTTGGCGTCCGGATGCTTCCAGCGTTCGACGAGAACCATCTGATCGCTATGGGGATTGCCAAGGTGATCGAGCCAGGTGCGTTCGTCGTATCCGGTGGAGGTGATGACGAAAGTGTCTCCGTCCCATTTGCCGATGGAATAACCCATCCAAGCCGGATCGGGATCCTTGGGGAGCTCCCGGCCGTCGGTCCAGACTTGCCGCCAAATCTCGTGGTACTGCATGTGGATCAGCATTCTGTCTGGAGTCTGGATGATCTCGAAAGGCCGCAGATTGGCTTCGTACAAGTCGCGCGGGTAACCCATGGGGTCACACGTGGAGACCGTATCGTTGCCCAATCCGGGAGGAACAGAACGAGGGCCATAGCTGGGCTTGGTGGCCTCGAATTTGGCTTTGCCCCAATCGGTGAGGGGAGGCGGATAGGTTTGAGACCTCATCTGATCGGGAATGCTCTTATCCTGGATCGGCAACCACTTATCGTTCAGGGCATGCCTTTCGAAATAGCCCGCCTTGGTCGGCGAGGACCAAACCCCGGAGAAGTCGCGAGGGTTATAGGGCTTGGGCTTGGAAAGATCTTTCGGCACTTCCTGCGGCTTCCAGGTGCCCGGCGCGTATCCGGGCGTGCCATACGTTTGGGCAAAACTTACGGCTGAGAACGCCAGTATGGCGGCGATGACTGCAAGAGAATCATTCCATCGATTTCGCATTTGGGACTCCCGATTCAACTTTGAAGGGCTCAGAAATTGCTCAGGTCCGATCCTAATACCCGTTGCTCAAGCTTTCGATTACTGCGCCGGCTCGTCGGTCAGGTTGGCGTCGTCGCCCCTGTGCCGCTCCGGCAGCGTGCGGCCATCGGCGGTGATAAACCGCTGAAAAGAGATTCGAGGCGCGCCGGACTTGGCAGGGTGGCCGAGAACCGTAATTTTGTCGCCTGGCTTCAGAATGTCTTTGTTCAAGCCGCCCAGGGAAAGCGTGTGCGGATTTCCAAGCTCGGCGCCCCAATGCTGCACGTTACCCTTGTCGTCGGTCACATCGAAGAGAATGCCGCAATGGGGGTTGGCCCAGATCCATTCCGTGACGGTGCCTTTGAGCGTGACTGTTTTCTCGGTATCGTAGGCAACCCCGGTGCCGTGGTGTGCGAACGATGGGCCAGCGAAGAGCACGCCAGTTACGACGAGGGCCAAGCAGACCGCCAACCTCATACGATCTCCTCAGGAACAGTCGCGATTATATAACTGCCGACAGGTGAACGCCTAGGTTGCTAGTAACACACAACGAGTTCGCCGGTCAACTGCGCGGGCGCGGCGCTGGCGTGGAATCTAGCGTTTTGGAGAGACGAAGAGATAGATGCGGCTGGCGATGGGATCGCGCCCGTTGTACGCGGGGATGAACTTCCACCGGGTGGTCGCTTCTTTCAGCGAGGCGTCAAACAACGGATCATTGGACTGCGCCGATCGAACCTTGCCAGCCGAATCGATCGTCAAGTCCAAGAGGATTTCAGAGCCGGAGATGTTCGCCTCGGACTGGCCCGCGGGGGCCTGGCGATCGATCAGGATGGGCACAGGCGGCAGGATGGGCGGCTCGCTCCGTTGGCCGATCCGCCTGGTCAATCTGGTGTCCGGCTGCTCCACCGACTGGCTTCTGATGTCGAAAATTTTTGTCAAACCTACTCGGGACGGGCCCGGAGGCGAAACACCATCCACTTGGGCGAGGATTCCCTTCGATCGCGCGTTGGCGATCGCCGGCGCGAATGCGGTTGAAGTCCTCCGCCGGCCACATCTCTTGCAAGGAATTCCAGGCGATCTGTTCGCGGCCGCTATAAAGATAAGAAGAGACGATCCGCAGGACTCCGATTTTTGTGCGCTGCAAGTTTTCGCTTCTGCGCAAATCTTCCGCCGAGAAATGCGCGGTGGGAGGCAATCGGCCATGTGCTGTTTTTAAACTCGCGGAGATCTTCGGAATTGAGCTGGGCGCGCAAGCCGGCAATCTGGTTATCGAAATAGGCCTGAAATTGGGGAGTTACGTCCAGCAATCGGCCTTGGACAAAGCGAAGGACGACGGCGGGCGCAAGCTCTTGCCTCTCGACATCGGGGTCGTAAAACTCGTGCGCCGCGGCCGCGTCGTTGGTCCAAATTTCGATTCGGCCGTCGAGTTCGGCATCGGCGGCGCTGAAGAAGCTTCCTCCGGTTATGGTTCGCAGCAACTTCGGGGGCTTTTGGAGCGAATAGATCAGGAAGGTGCGGCAGCAGTCGACGTCGGCGCGCCTTACCTGGAAGGCGACAACCGGCGTTCCCAGGCGCAGATCGATGCCCAGCGCATCGACGTCCACCTGAACGGCGGCGTCGGTGACAAGGAGGCTGCGCTTGTCCCACCCCATCGTGGCTTGGCACATTCGTGTGGCAAGCCCGTCCCTCCGCGCGGCTCCGACCTCGACCGTGATGCCGGTTCGAAACGTGATTCCGAAGCTGCCGGTGCCTCGGTCGCATACAACGGAATCGGTTTGAGCGTGGCAAAGGGTTGCGCCGGCGCAAAGGAGGGCGAGGAACGCCAGCTTCGCAATCGGGAGGGGCGAAACGGGTGAACGCGCCTTCGACATAGGGCGATGGTAACAGGCCGGCCCATTCCTTGCACTTGGCGTTACTTGTGGCCGTGGCCTTTCTTTTGCGCTGACTGCACCGGCGTCGACCGAACCATTCAGGCTGGCTACTTGATGGTGAACGATCCGTCAGCGGCTTTGTCGCGGTGCACTTTATGACAGCTGGCGCAGGAGTTCTGAGCGGTCTTCAAGGCGGCTGCCGCTTCATCGAATTTATTTTGCGAGATCAGGACGTCGACTTGAGCGAGGCCGTAGGTGCCGTCGAGAGAGAATCTCGCCCCATCCGCGATGTTCCGCGATTGCCAATAGGCCATCACCATGGCCAGATTCTCCTGGAGTTTGCGCACGTCGGTGTGGGCTGCGGCGCCGTCCTTGGCAGTCAGGCGCTGGTTCAGGTCGGCGACTGTCGCGGCGTTGGACTTCATCCAGCCCTGATATTCAGCGTAATCGTTGGCGGTTTGGGCGGCGAGCACCGTGCTCAGCAAAAGTACGCAAGAGAGCAAAGGTATGGCGAGTCTCATTCGACGATCTCCTATCACCTATATTTTGATGACGATTTTCCAATGGCCGATTTTCTTTATCTTTTTTCTTTATTTTTCGCTCACCAATCGGCCATTGGCCGAGCGAATGGTTGATGTTCTTGTTCAGCCAGTCGTCGATCAACTTGATGATGACGTCGCTATTGCGGTCGAGGAACATTTCGTGCATGTTGCCGTGAATGCCCACGTCCTCGAGCCGGATGAAGTCGTCTTTCGCGCCGGCTTGATTCAGCCACTCCGGCATGCAGGCGTCAAACACGCGGTGATAGGTTCCCTCGGCGGAGATCGAGAGGATGCGCAGGCCTTCGTAACTGACCAGCTTGTGCGCCGGCTCATCTTGCACGTAGCAGCCCACTTCATCGGGGCGGGTCGGAGGGCTTCAAATGTACTTTCAATTCCGAAGGGCTGCTGATCGGCGGATCGAAGTGGAAGGGCATCGAGGTGAGGCCCCAGGTGCTCCGGGCCTGATCGGTGTAGGCAACTTTGGCCGTGTCGACGGCGCGCATCGGCGGGCCGCCCGGCTCGATGGCTACCATTCCGGCGACGAGCTTGGGGCGCTTGTCGGTAGCGTCGAAGCCCATATCGCCGCCCTGCGAGTGGGTGATCAGAATCACCGGTTTGCCGATGGCGTCGAGCAAGGCTTCGCTGGCGGGAAGCACTAACTCTTCCTGGTTATTCACAAACTGCACCTGGCCGCGGATGAAATTATCGAAGACGGGATCGCCGCGCATGCCCTTCATGGGCGAGTCGCTGGGCCATTGCGTGTAGAGCTTCATGCGCGGGAAATTGCCGCCCGACGGCACAGGCGCGGTCCAGATCTGTTCGAGATCGAGCGCGGTGCGGATGTTCAGGCGCCCATCCGGGCCCACGCCATCCGGGACGTAAGCGGAGCGCCCGCGCGCGGGATAATCGACCATGTAAACGGTGTAGCCCTGGGCCATCAGATAGTAAGCCCAACCCGCGCGTCCGTCGGGCGTCTGCCGCCAAACCGCGCCGGTCTGTCCGTTGCCGTGGAAGAAAACGATGGGATAGGGATGCTTGGGCTGCTTGGGCACCCAAACTTCGGTGTACATGGCGTCGCCCATCACTTCTTTGCCCTTCGGGCCCACATACTGCCCGCCTGCGTAGTAGAAGGCCTGGCGGGCGATGTTTTCGGTGGAGAAAGTGGGAATCGAAGAAGGCGGCATGGCCGCGCGGGGATTTACCTTCTCCTCGGGAACATTCTTGGCCATCCAATCGGCGATGAATTTGGCGATCTCGTCGCTGTTTTTCTCCAGCATCATCTCGTGGCCGTTGCCGTGGATGCCTACGGATTCGAGCGGCACGAACTGCGTGTGCACGCCGGCCTGGTTGAGCCATTTTGCGAGGCAGGGATCGTATTCGCGGTGATAGCCGCCCTCAGCCGAGAGATAAACGACGGGAATTTTCTCGAGATTGATCAGCTTATGCGCGGGCTCCGTCTGCATGTAACAGGGCACCACGTCGCCGGGCGCGTCGGATTTGGCTTCGAGCACCGGCTTCAGCTCGGCGGGGTCCTTGACCGGCGGATCGTAAGCAACCGGCTGCCCGGCCACTCCCCAGGTTAGGCCGCCGCCGGTGTTGTACTGCAGTGTGGCCGTATCCACGGAATGAATTGGGGGCGAGGCAGGCTCGATCGTGACGATGGCCTTCACCAGGTTGGGGCGCGAATCCGCCGTGAGCCATCCGGGCGTTCCGCCCTGGGAGTGGGTGAGCAAGATCACGGGGGAGCCGATGGCGTCCAGCAAGGCGACGAGCGCCCGGTGCGTGAGCTCATCCTGGCTTACCGGCACGCCGCCGCCCAGAAACTGCACCTGGGTCTTCGCGAACGTATCAAAGACAGGGTCGCCCATCATCCCGGTGCCGGGAAATTGATTGTGCAGATGCGCGCGGGGGAAATTGCCCTTCTTCGCCGACGCCGTGAAGATCTCCTCCAGATTGGGCGCGGTGCGGATGGTCAGCTCGCCGTCGTGTCCCGGGACGTAGGGCGAGCGGCCGCGCGCGGGCGAATCCACCATGTACTGCACGTAGCCCAGCTTCGCGAAGTAGTAGGCCCAGCCGGGGCGCCCGTCGGGCGTCTGCTCCCAGTCGGTGGCCGTCTGTCCCGCGCCATGCACGTATACGATGGGATAGGGATGCTTGATCTGCTTGGGCACCCACACCACGACGTAGGCGTCGCCGCCCATGGTCTCCTTGCCCTTTTCCCCAACGTACTGGCCGCCGGCGTAATAGATTCCTTCTCGCGCGATGTCTTCGGTAGAAAATGTCTTGATTGCACCCGTAGAGGAATCGCTCGAAGGTTTAGGCGCCTTCGCGGGTTTCGCACCTGCCCGAGGCGCCACGAAGAAGAGCGAGGCCGCTAAGCAAATCGCTAAGCACACAACGGCCACGAGGCGAGACGTTCGCGATTTCATAAGACCTCCACGTAATCCTTCCGGGCATGTTCTATCTTTTCGAGCCGGGGCGTCAAGGGGCGTGGCGGCGCGTATGGATTCCGGAGCCCGCTTCGCGGACTAGCGAGCGATTTAACGGCGTTAGAAGCTTAGCTTCAAGCCAAACTGGATGTGGCGTGGGCCGCCTGACCCCAGCACAGCGTTGGTCGAATCTGGCGTACTCGTAGCGTAGCCGAACCCCCCGCTCAAGCCAGAGGACGGATTGCTGCCAGGAGCCGAGAAATCGGTGCGGTTGAGGAGATTGAAAAACTCCAACCGGAACTGCGCGCTATAGCGTTCCTTGAACTTCCAGAGTTTTAGGACTGAGAAATCCACGTTCTTATAGGTTGGGCCGGCAAAGTAACCCGCACCCGCGTCACCCAGAGTTCCGTAGGCCGGAGGAGTCAGAACGCCTCCGTTTTGAATGTAGCAAGCGGCATTGGCGAGCGCCGCGAGGGCCAGGCCTTGAAGTTGCGCGTTGCCAGCGTAGGGAGCCTGCGCGGAATTCTGGCAGGCTGTCTGTATCGCTGTACCCACATAACTGCTGCTCGTATAGGGTGTGCAGCCGCCCAGGACGCCGTAGCAGGGGATGGGATGTTGGCTGGTATTGCTGAACGCGGAGGTCGGCCCGGTGTAATTCCAGTACTGGACGACGCCGACAGGAATCGAAGTATTACTTTTCTCGCCGGTTCCCAGCCAGTCCACGGAAGTCGTATCGCTCGGGCTCCAGCGCAGTCCCGTCTGCACCGTCACGATGGCGTTAACCGACCAGCCTTCGAGCATCTGGGCGGGAGACTTCATCCCGGGAATCGTGTAGGTAGGCGAAAATGTGAAGCGATGCCGGATATCGTTGGGGCTGCTGCCGTAGTTCAGGCGCAGGTTATTCTTATCGCTTTGAAGAATCGTGGCCCCGCTGGTGTCGGTAGGATCGGCGTCGTTGGGCTTCTCGCTGAGCGCATGCCCAAAGGTATAGCCGGAGAGGAACGACAGCCCATGGTAATCCCGCGCTTGCAACGTCATCTGCAGGGCGTTGTAGTTGCTAAAGTCGCCATTGGTTGATTCATTGATCGAGCTGAGGTACGGGAAGATGCTGGTGTACTTCCCAGCGGCAAGCTCAGCTGCGGTATTGGGCTTGCATACGTTGGTGGTGATGCAAGTGTACGTGTTATTGGCAGGCGAGGCCACGGGCGCGGGCCAGCCAGTACCCAACGCCGGCTGATTCAGGTCGATCATGTTTTCGATGTCGTACCCATGATCGCCGACGTAGGCCACATCGACGGTCAACTTGTTGGTGATGGCCCGCTGGATGTCCAGATTCCACTCCGCTGCGAAAGGTTGACGTAAGTTCGGGTCCATTGCACCGGTGCTGCACGGTGTTCCGTTAAAAGGGGGAGCCGCGGGAAGGCAAGTATGGCCTGTATAGGTCGTGCCACCGATCGTCGTCGGCTGAGCACTTGGGAATACGGGCGGGCCCGTGAGGTTCCAATTCCACGTACCTGGGCACGAGGATGTGGCGCACGTAAAACTAAAGTTCGCCGGGGAGTGCTGGTTTATGTCGGTGCCGCTATTGTTGACGCCGACGCTGGGGAAGTTCGCCCCGAACGGAGAGATGATATTCAACGCTGCCATGCTCGTGCCGCCTTCCAGCACGCCGAACCCGGCGCGGACCACGGTCTTCCCGTTGCCCCGGACGTCCCAAGCCACGCCGAGGCGCGGCCAAACATGGCCCAAACCGGCATCGAATTCCGACGAAAGCGGCGCGCCCGGCCCAAATTGTTGAATCGCTGTTGCATGTCAGCGGATTCACATTGGGATTGAAGTTGCCAATGTAGTTGTTGCGCTCGACCTCGGGCGTGTAGTACTCGTAGCGCAAACCTACGTTCAAGGTGACTCTGGAGCTGAGCCGCCAATCGTCCTGAGCGTACACTCCGAACCAGTGGCTCCGGCGTATTGTCCGTGGGATCGCCCAAAAGAATCGATCCGCTTGACGGTATGCCCTGCAAGAAATTTTGCAGCGTCGTGAAAGTCGCCGCGCCTTGTGCCCCGCTATAGGCGATTCCGTCAAAAATCTGGTCCAAATATTCAAAGCCAAACTTGAAGGCATGCTTGCCGCGCAAATAGGAGACACTTTCGGACGAGATCGAGGCCGCCGGTTGGACCGCGGCGCGACGTCCGGCCGCCGCCCCCCAAAATTCCACTGAAGCTGCTGAATTTGATCACCGGGAAACTGCCATACACCGGATTGGTGACGCCGGTATTCATGCTATAGCCGTTGGGCCACGGATTGGAGGGAATCAGGTTGTCGTCCACAACGCCCTGTGAATTTCTGTAGTAGACGAAGCCCAGCCTGAAGTCGTTCAGCCAGGTGGAATTCGGAGCCCAGGTCCAGTCTCCGGAGTACTGCCAGGCATCATCGATGGTGGTGTGCGACCATTGAGGCAATATGTTGTTATTGCCTGGCGATGTTTGATACGCCTTGGATATGAACAAAAATCCATTCAGATGCTGGTGGGGGCTGAGGACATAGTCGCCTTTGAAAAGCCCATTGTTCAGGGGCAAGTTGCTGGGGATGCCAGGGGCAAAGGTATTCGACGTGGCACTCGTCAAGGTTGGGAAAAGGTTCTCAACCGCGGAAGACGCGGGTGTGACCACGCACGTCGTTGGATTCAGGCCCGACAGCTGCGCGCTCAGTCCATTGACCTTTGCGGGTCCTAACGCCTTGCACGCGTCCACCAAACTTAATTGGTTGGTTGGGTCGTTCGTCATGGCCACCGCCGATGGGATCGTGACCGTGGCAACGTCTCCAACGTCCACGCGCAGCCCCTCGAAGCTCGCGAACCAGAAGAGCTTGTCCTTGATGATGCGTCCGCCCGCCGTCGCGCCGAACTGCTCCATGGTTGCCGGCGTAACCGCCCCGGTGAAGTAGTTGGCTGAATCCGTCGCGCTGGCATCGCGGCCAAATGCGTAGGCCGTGCCATGAATGCTGTTCGTGCCCGACTTGATCCCCACGTTTACGACGCCGCCTTGCCTGAAGCCGTTTTCCGCCTTGGGATTCTGCTGAGCGCTGAACTCCTGGATGGCGTCGATGGGTATCAGGGAGCCGCTGTCTCCGCCACCATAACTCGAATTCAACAGACTGGAGCCCTGGCAGCAGTTTATGTTGGCAATGCCCTCCACCCGCTGCATGTCTTTGTCCACCGGCAGGCCGTTGGTGCTGGTGCTGCCTGTGCCAGTTCCCACGGCAGTCACTGTTCCCGGACGCAGTTGCAGCAATCGCGCGAAGTTGCGGCCGTTCAAAGGCAGCGAATTGATCGACTGATTGCTGACCGCTCCCCCCAGAGTGGAATCGGTGCTGTCGATGGCGGGAACTTCGCTGGTGACCGTGATGGTCTGGGTTTGCTCGCCGGGCTGCACGACCAGGTCGACGCGAACGCTTTGGCCAACCTCGACTAGCACGCCGCTGTGCTCCTCAGTCCGGAAGCCTTTGGCCTCGGTGCGTACCGTATACGTGCCGGGAGTCAGCGCGTTGGCGATGTATTGTCCGGCGCCATCGGTGGTCAAGGTCCGCGTAATGCCGCGAGCGGTGTCGATCACGCTCACCGTCGCGCCGGCCACGGCGCCGCCGGTCTGGTCGAACACGCCGCCTTGTATGATCCCCTGCGTGGTTTGCGAAAACAGAGGCAGGCAAAGAAGGAGTACGGCTAGAAACGCAGCGAACAACAGCGCCGTGCTCTTGGCTTTGTTGCACACGTGTCCCCAAAGGCCGACTAAGAGAGAACTCATCGTTCACCTCTCCGAATTGTTATTTCGAACTTGACCTGTTCGAGAACTTGTGGGCGTCTGTATCACCCTCGTTGCGGCAAGTCAAGGGATTTGTCGTCGAGAGCAAGCGAGGATTTCCTCAGCCAAATTGCGCCTTTGTCTTTTCAATCGCGGAGGACGTTATGGGAGGGGACGTGCGGAATCCCAAAGTCAGCGATTCGACGGGGTGAAAGCGCGGGGCGTTGGGCAGCCGCGGCCCTGTGCGGAATTGGAGGTGGCGGCGCGCCGGGCGGTGGCAAGCGATAGGCTCGGCTTTAGGGACGAAACACCCTTCGCGGGCCGAATTCCGTCGACTCTCGGTGCACCTCGAGGTCCGTCAGGTGGCCGGTAACGTAGACTTCGATTGCATTACGGTCTTCGGGCTCGAGGTCGATGAACTCGAGGGCCACGCGCTCGTTTCCTTCTTTGCGAGTAATTCGCGCGCGTAAATTGAGCGAGGCGCGAACCTCCCCGATCTTGAAGGCCAGCGAAGCTTCCGAACCGATCGCCGCGTCAAGCGAAGGCTGCAATAGCATGCCGCTTTCGCTGATGTTCAAGCTGTGCAATGCATGAGGCTGGTTGTCGCACGTGCAAATCACTTCGGTATGCAGCGGCAAACGCGCCGCGGCCCTTTTGTGCTTCCAATCCGGAGAATCCATTGCCGCCAGCATGCGGCGAAGGCGATCCGCGTGAACGGGTTTTGCGATCACCATATCCGCACCCTCGCCGAAAGCCTTCCGCAAACTGGGAATGTCGTCGGTCGAACTTAACATCACGATCGGGGTGCCATGGTTGGCCTGCGACTTTCGAATGCGGTGAGCCAGTTCCAGCCCGCCGGATTCGGGCAGGCGCAGGCCTACAAAGGCCACATCGAATGGCTGGGCCTCGCCCCGCTCGCCCGCGGTTTGATAATTCTCAAAGTGCAGAACGGTGTGGCCGAGGGGCGTAGCCAGCGCCCTCATGAGTTGCACGGTCCGCGGTTCTTCGTCCGCTACCATAATCTTGAGTGACATAACCTTGCCCTCGGCGCTTCAGTTCCATCGGGCCTAGCCCGACGGTGGTTTCCCTCGTTCAAGAATATGCCCTTTGGGGCCGCTTCGTGTGTGAACGATTGCCCGAGATGTTCAAAGCGTGAAGTATAGGGTTGGTTACCAGGAGAGCACTGGCTGGAAGTACAGGGAGCGCTGGGATTTGGCCTCCAATACCCCTATCTTCCTTCGGGGTTACCCGGCGGATTTCCGGCGCCCCTGGCGGCGCCAAATGTGGCCTTGTACCCGAGATGCGCTTTCAACTATATTCGTGGCAACCGCAAATGAACGCTGGGGATCGAGATAGATCCCCTTGATGAGGTGCCGCAATGTCTGTCCGTCCCTTGGACTCGTTTCTACTCGCCGGATTTGCGATCTTCTTGCTGGCTCTTTCGGGCAACGCCGCGCCGACTTCGCCGATCCCCGCGGCGAAGGTGGACGCGCCGGTGGCTGGCGCTGCCGGAAAAGAGACGGCCGTTTTTGCCGGTGGCTGCTTTTGGGGCACTCAGGCCGTTTTTGAGCGCGTCAAGGGCGTAGTTCAGACCGCCGCTGGGTATTCCGGCGGCTCGGCCGATACCGCGACTTACAGGCAGGTGATCACGGAAACGACCGGGCACGCGGAATCGGTGGAGGTAGTCTACGATCCGGCACGCATCACCTACGGCCAACTTCTGCGCATCTTCTTTTCCGTGGCCCACGATCCCACGCAGCTCAACCGGCAGGGGCCGGACGTGGGAACGTCCTATCGGTCGGCGATTTTCTACGCAAATGACGAACAGAAGCGCATTGCCACGGCGTACATCGCGCAGCTGAACGCAGCCAAGGTTTTCCCGGGGCCTATCGTCACAGAGGTCACGCCGCTGAAGGCCTTCTACCGCGCGGAAGATTATCACCAGGATTTTGCGCTGAAAAATCCCGGCAACGCCTATATTCAGATTTGCGACTTGCCGAAGATCGATGCTTTGAAGGCGCAGTTTCCCGAGCTATTTGTGGACTACAAAGGCAGCCACTAAGGGGCGGCCGGGCTCTAGCGACTTTCAGCCCAGTTTTTCAGCGTTACCAACATTTCCATCTCAGCCGAGGAAAGGAGTCAGAATATGGCGACTGCAGTATCGATTCCGTCCGTGGATTCCAACGTTTCTAAATTCGTGGCCCAAACGCGAAAGATGCTCATCAACGGCAAGTGGGTGGCGGCCGCTTCCGGCAAGACCTTTGCCACCTTCAACCCCGCTACCGGCGAGGTGTTGGCGAATGTGGCCGAAGGCGACCGCGAAGACATCAACCGGGCGGTGAGCGCCGCGCGGGCCGCCTTCGAGACCGGTCCATGGTCTCGCATATCGCCGGCAGAGCGCGGCAGATTGATCTGGAAACTCGGCGATCTGATCGAGGAGCGCCTGGAAGAGTTCGCGCAACTCGAATCGCTGGATAACGGCAAGCCCCTGAAGGTTGCGCGCGTCGCCGACGTTCCGCTTGCGGCCGCGCATTTTCGCTACTATGCCGGATGGGCCACCAAGATCGAAGGCAACACCATTCCCATCACCGGCGCGGAGCCATTGAAATATCTGGCCTACACGCTGCGCGAACCGGTGGGCGTGGTCGGCCAGATTATTCCTTGGAATTTCCCGCTGCTCATGGCCGCCTGGAAACTGGGCCCGGCGCTGGCGGCAGGTTGCACGGTGGTGCTGAAGCCCGCGGAGCAGACGCCGCTTTCCGCTTTGCTGCTGGGCGAACTCATTCAGGAAGCCGGCTTCCCGGATGGCGTGGTGAATATTGTCCCTGGATTCGGCGAGACCGCCGGCGCCGCGCTGGCCGCTCATCAGGACGTCGATAAGGTCGCGTTCACCGGCTCGACCGAAGTGGGCAAGCTGATCGTGCAAGCCGCGGCCGGCAATTTGAAGAAGGTCTCGCTCGAACTGGGAGGCAAGTCGCCCAACGTCATTCTGGACGACGCCGATATCGACGCAGCCATTCCGGGCGCCGCCAGCGCCATCTTCTTCAATCACGGGCAATGCTGCTGCGCGGGCTCGCGTTTGTACGTGGAGAAGAAAGTCTTCGACAAGGTCGTCGATGGCATCGCCCAGCAAGCCGGGAAAATCCGCGTCAAGCCGGGCTTCGATCCCGATAGCGAGATGGGCCCGCTTGTCTCCGAGGAGCAATTGAACCGCGTGTGCGGATATCTCGAGTCCGGCATCAAGCAAGGAGCCAAACCTGTCGTGGGCGGCTCGCGTCTGGGCGACAAGGGATATTTCGTGAAACCCACCGTCTTGGTGAACACCAGTAACGAGATGAAGGTGGAGCGCGAGGAGATCTTCGGTCCCGTCGTGGCCGCCATTCCGTTCAGCGACCCTAACGAGATTGTTCCTCGCGCCAATGATTCCATTTACGGATTAGCGGCGGGCGTCTGGACCAAAGACATCAAGAAAGCACACTCCATAGCTGCGAAACTCCGCGCCGGTACGGTGTGGATCAATTGCTATAACGTTTTCGACGCCGCTTTGCCCTTTGGCGGATACAAGCAGTCGGGCTGGGGCCGCGAAATGGGCCACGAGGTGCTGGAGCAGTATACGGAAGTAAAGTCGGTCTGCGCCGCGTTGTAGGGCCTGCTTGGGAATTGCAATAAGGGAGCCTGGTTGAGCCGCGGATCGGGTGTTGATCAGCCGGGCTCCCTGGATTTAAGCTCCGTCGGCTTAGGTCGGCGAGAGTTCGTTCACCGAGCTATTTTACTTCTCCCCAACGCCATACCGGCCCGACCGAGACACGAACCCCGTTGCGTGGTTCCAAAAGATCCGAGAAGAGATGCGTGTGTATGAAATCGGCCGACACTCGAATAGCCACGTGCTTGCTCAAATTGTAATCGAAGCCGCCTCCGGCCCCGTAGAAGACCACGGTATTCGTGAGGTTTGGACTCAGGCCCGGAACGAGCGAGGCAAGCGGCGCTAGAGTCGCGGGGATCTGCAGCGAAGCCGACTCATGCAAGGCGCCGAGGCCGGGGCGCGCGAACAAAGTCACCCATTTGAATTTACGAAGATTGAACTGCGGGCCGGCGGCGAAAGTGTAGGTCGTGGCGCTAAAGGGAATCAGGGGATTCTGGCCGCCAAGGTAAGGAGCGAGAATTGGCGCGACCGTAGTGTTTGCCAAGCCGATCGAGCCATCTCCTTTGAACACGCTGAAGTCCGCGCCCACGGCCAGCCAGCGCATCAGGTTGGCCCCGAACGAAGTGTTGAATCCGGTCTGCTCCAGACTCACGCTGGGGGAACTCAGGTGAGAGTAGGCGGTAAAGAAATCCCACCGATTTACATATTCCTGCTGAGCGAGGGCGGGCAGGGAAGTGGATAGCGTCGCCAGAACAATCGATAGCAAAATCAAACGCGAACGAGTCCGCGCATAACCACGTCTAAAGCAGTAAGTTTTCAATTTTTGGGCCTCGATGTGTCGCTCGAACCTTTATGCAGTCAAAGAATACCGAGTTCGCGGAATCAGGCAAGGGCGAACCTTTATGCTTGGACGCGACTTAGATACGAGCCGTTGGGCCGGGCGACGAACTCGCGCCAGCGCCTAAAGCGGCACAGTTCGTCGATCGTGAGGGAAGTGGCGCGAGGAAGTGGAAGTGCCAGGGCGAGGGCTGAATCGGCTCAATCAGCAGTTCTCGCAGGCCGAACGCTTCTGTGAACTGGATGGGACGATTGCATAAGCGCCGGGCCAGTATTCGTTCAACGACGCGACCAATCCCCTGGCTTTGTTAATATCTTGGAAAGTTGCCACCTGCACCCGTTGCCCATCTTCCAAGATGCGCACGATCTCGTAAGCTGTGTGAGTTCCTTCTATTGAAGTTTCCATGGCTAGACTTTGCTGCCGGAGCGAGTCGCAAGGCAGTGACGCCGCGCACCAGCCGCCGTGTCCTGGCGGATTCCTCCTTCCGCCTCAGACCAAACCGTCGCCGCGTTGGAATTGCCTGGTTGCGACACACTCTGTTCCGCGCGCGTTGACACCTGCCGGCCCTGGGCTACCATGGCAGACCCCTTCGTAACACGCCACTGCATGCGCCGTTATTGGTTATCGCTGCGCTCGTTTTGTAGCCGAAGGAGGTAAATCCATGGATCCGACCAAGCCGACGGAACGGCTGAGTCACCGAGATCTTCCAGATGGGGCAGGCCACAAGTTCCTGCGCCATTCCGAGAAGCATTATCGTTTGCTCTTCGAGAGCAATCCCCTGCCTGTGTGGGTCTACGACGCCAAGACTCTCCAGTTTCTCGAAGTGAATCAATCCGCCGTCCGGAAGTATGGCTATTCGCGCGAGGAGTTCCTGGCCATGACGCTTCGGGATATCCGAATCGAGGAGGACCATTCGACTTCCTCGGGAGATCCCTCCAGCCCTGGCGCGGACCGAGAAACGATTGCCATACGAAAGCATCGCAAGCGGGACGGTACCCCGATCGATGCCGAAATCACTTCCGTCCCTCTCATTTTGAACGGCAGAGCAGCCCGCCTGGATGTGGCCACCGATATCACCGCGCGCAAGAGGGCCGAGGACAAATTCCGCGGCCTTTTGGAATCGGCTCCCGATGCCATGGTCATTGTGAACGCGGAGGGCGAGATCGTTCTCACCAACTCGCAAACCGAAAATCTGTTCGGCTACTCGCGAGCAGAGCTTTTGGGAAAGAAGGTCGAGACCCTTCTCCCAGAACGGTATCGGGGAAACCACGGGGGACACCGCGATCAGTTCTTCGGCAGCCCCAAGCTCCGACCCATGGGTGCGGGGCTGGCGCTTTATGCCGCCCGCAAAGACGGCACGGAATTTCCGGTAGAGATCAGCCTCAGCCCGCTGCAGACCGAGGAGGGCCTTCTGGTCTCTAGCGCCATTCGCGATATCACCGAACGCAAGCAGGCCGAAGAAGCCGTGCAACGCCAGCGAGACGAATTGGCGAGATCAAACGCGGAGTTGACCGTCGCGAATCGGGAACTCGAATCCTTCAGCTATTCGGTGTCGCACGATTTACGCGCGCCGCTGCGAAGCATCTCCGGGTTCAGTACCGCTCTACTCGAAGACTTCGGCGACAGCCTCAATGCAGAAGGGAGAGATTACTTACGGCGCGTGCGGTTGGCCACCGAACGCATGGGAATTTTGATTGACGACCTGCTCAATCTATCCCGATTGGCCCGCACCAAAATGACCGTGGGGCCGGTGGACCTGAGCAACGTCGCCAAACTGATCGCCCTCGAGCTGCAGAAGACCCAGCCCGAGCGCCTGACGGAGTTCCGCATTGAAGACGGTCTCCAAGCCGTGGCCGATCCCCATCTGATGCGCATCGCTTTCGAGAACCTCCTCGGCAATGCCTGGAAATTCACCTCCAAGCGCGAGCGGGCCCTGATTGAATTAGGCAAAGCCGAGGGGAACGGAACGCCGGCTTATTTTGTGCGCGACAACGGCGCGGGTTTTGATCCAGCCTACAAGGATCATCTCTTCGGCGCCTTTCAGCGCCTTCACAACGCCAGCGACTTTCCCGGGACGGGAGTAGGACTGGCAACTGTGGAGCGGATTATTCGCCGGCACGGCGGCCGCATATGGGCGGAAGGCGGCGTAGAGCAGGGCGCCACTTTCTACTTCACTCTCTCTGAAAAAATCGAGGCGGGGGGGTGGCCGCGAAGGGTTAGGAGTTGAGAGCAAATAGAGAGGGCAGCGGCTCACGAAACCTGCTTGCCACTGCCCTTGGTAGTTCCGACTGCTCGCGACCCGGCGCGAAGAAAACCTCGTGGGCGCCTCTGGATCGCTTGCCGCCAAGCTAGACCGTTACGAAGTCCTCGAGCGCTGCGCGGTTTTCGATCAGCAGAGTCGAGCCGTGCAGTTCCACCAGGTGCTGGCTTTTGAATTCGCTCAGCGTGCGGGTGACCGTCTCCCGCGTGGTGCCGATGAATTCGGCGATCTCCTCGTGCGTGAGGGGCAATTTCACTCGCGTGCCTTCCTTGGTTTGCTGTCCGCCCACCGCGAAATCCAAAAGGAACTTGGCCAGTTTTTCGGGAGCCGAAGCAGACAGGCCCAGGTTCCGCACTTGTTCGCAGGCCACGCTGTATTGCACGCCCAGTTGGGTGGCAATGATCGGGTAGGCCTCGGGATGCTTGGCGATAAAGCGCAAGAAAGCGTCTCGTGGAATGAAGGCCACCTGTGCGGGCCGCAGCGTCTCCGCGGTAACTTCGTGCGGGGTTCCCGCGAGCGCGGAGACCAGCCCCAGAACTTCGCCGGCCTTGGCGATCCGCAGAATCATGGTCTTGCCCTCGCTCGAGCTGATCGAGAGCTTCACCTGACCCTCGCACAGAATGTACACGCCTCGCGTCGTCTGCCTCTCCATGAAGAGCACTGCGCCTTCAGGATAGGCTGAAGAGAACTTGATGGCATCAAGGTCCTTCACGGCGCCGGCCGACAGCTGGCAGAAGAAGCCATTGCTCCGCAGCTTGCAATTCTCGCAGCTTTCCGTCAGTTCAAAACCGTAAGGACCTTTCATTTTGATTCTCCTCTCAATTTGCTGTTTCCGTTCTTGGAACTGGCCCGTGCTTCTTCAGCGAAATATTCCGCCAGCGGCGTATCGGTCTTGAACTGCGCCTGCGTTTGCCGGTACATCTCGGCCAGAACTCGCCTGCCTTCGCGATCGATATAGGAGACACTGCAAAGATCGACGCAGAGCTTTCTTTCCCCTAGGGAAGGACCGAGCGACTGCCAGGTTCGATCCAGTTCAGCTACCCAGGGCCCTGCGACCCGGCCCTCGAGTTTCAGCCTGACTGGGTTTGCTTCGTCGTTGATTGTGATTCTCAGCACGCCATACTATGTGGCAATCGCAGAACCAAAGTGAGCGTGGACACATCGGATCATCTATCTTATGCATAACACAGCACTTACTGGTAAACGAGGGGATCTCTGGCGGAACCATTTTGGGAGGAGACGAAGTGACGGAGACGATTACTCGTCTCTGAGACTGAGTTTAGTCTCCTGATCCTTGACGGACCCCAAAACTGCCGCGAGTGACCTCAGTCACATACGCGCGAATCCATTCCGGATAGACTGATAGACTGAAAGGTGAGACGAAGAGTTTCGAAACGAAACTATTGGTGACCCGATGAGAATCGAAAGCTCAGATCGAAACGCGAGCGCACGTGCTCTTACCGCCGCGCAGCCGAAAGTCGTCTACTGGCACCGCGAACTTCCTCCCGTCGGCGCCGAAACCATGGGTGAACATATTCTGGAAGCCGACAGCCCACGGATCCCCGGCAATCTGGGCCATCGTGATGAACTGTGGGAAGGGTGCTATGCGGACTTGATGGCCCAAGCTGACCAGCGTTTAGTGCAGGAAGTTCTGCGCCTCGGAGGCGATTGGGCGCACGTCCTGAACGAATCGATTGCCAGCAAGCACGATGAGCGCACCGGCCAAAGCTGGCTGCATGGCCAGTTCAGCTATGTGTTGTACCGGAAGCCCGAAACAGGGAAGCCAGGACCACGGCTACCGGCAATTCTCGCGGTCGTTTTGTTTCTTGCTTTCGGCGCCATGGCCGCTCATGCGCAGACAAAACCCACCGTGACGCAGGCTCCGCAAAGCTTGATCTATTCGATCAAAGGCCCGGATCTGTACCGTGCCTATTGCGCTTCGTGTCACGGCGTAACCGGCAGAGGCGACGGCCCCGCAGCTCCGGCCCTCAAGGCCAAGATTCCCGATGTGACTCTATTGGCCAGGAGCAATGGAGGCATGTTCCCCTCTGCCCGAGTACGCAAGATTATTTCCGGTGACGAAGTTTTGGCTTCGCACGGTTCGCGAGAGATGCCCATTTGGGGGCCGATCTTCCATCAAGTGGAGGAAGATCGGGATTTCGGCGCCGTTCGCCTGGAAAATCTGACCAAGTACCTGGGGTCGATTCAGTCGTTGGGGCCGCCCAATTCAACGTCTTCGCCATCGGGGGCGGAGCTTTACCAGCAAAACTGCGCCGTCTGCCACGGAAGCGATTTGGAAGGCGGCACCCCTGCTCCTTCTCCTTACCGAACACCGCCCGAATTGACCAGGCTAACCCGGCGCCTCAAGGGCGAATCCCTCGACGCGTATATCTCCAGCGTGCTGCAAAATGGGGCGGTGATTCCAGCGCATGGCCCGGCTGAGATGCCCGTATGGGGAACGGCTTTCCGATTGGGAGAACATCTGGATCAGAGGCAAGTGAAAGAGCGGATTGCAAATTTGACCGCTTACATCATGTCGCGCCAGGGAAAGTAGGATGGCAGCAGCCGGGAGTCCAAAGATCCGCGCGCGAAGCGCTCCATCGGTGAACTCCCGTTCGAAATGTTCTCACTCTTCGCCGCCGACCCAGCCTCCGCCGGCGGCCTCTTCAAAGCGCGTGAATTTGCCCAGGAAAACAAAGGGAATGCTGTCCACCGGGCCGTTGCGTTGCTTGGCGATGATCAGTTCGGTCTGCGGCGCGCTCTTCGTCGGTGACTTCGCCCTTCTTCTTGAAAAGATTCGGCCGGTGAATGAACAGCACCACGTCGGCGTCCTGCTCGATGGCGCCCGATTCGCGCAAGGTCGGCAAGTTGCGGGCTGCGTTCCTCGCGCTCGGGCGCGCGCGTGAGCTGGCTCAAGACCAGCACGGGAACCTTGAGCTCCTTGGCCAGAGCTTTCAGTCCGCGCGTGATGCTGGAAACTTCTTCGTTGCGATTCGAAAACCGCCCGCGCGCCGCGATCAGCTGCAGATAATCCACAATCACCAGCGAAAGTCCGCGGTCGCGCTTGAGCCGCCGCGCCTTGGCGCCGATTTCCGTGACCGTCGCCGAACCCGAATCGTCGATCCACAGCGGCGCGTCGGCCAATTGCGCCAGCGATCTGGTCATCTGCCGCCAGTCCTCGCGCGACAGATGGCCGGTGCGGAAGCTTGATGCGCGTCCACGCGCGCCTGCGACGCCAGCAGGCGCATCAGCAGCGATTCCTTGGACATTTCCAGGCTGAAGATGGCCACCGGGGCGCGCTGGTGCAGCGCCACGTTTTCCGCGATGTTCAGCGCCAGCGCCGTCTTTCCCACCGAAGGCCGCGCCGCCAGGATGATCAACTCGGAAGGCTGCAGGCCCGAAGTCAGGTTATCGAGCTGCGCGTAATCCGGTGGCCAGCCCGGTGATCCGCTTGCCCTCGGTGATGACGCGCTCCAGCCGCTCCATGTTGTCCTGGACCACGTCCTTCATGGAGACGAGGCCGGTGCGAATGCGGTCTTCGGCGATCTGGAAGATGGACGACTCGGCGCGGTCCAGAATCGCGTCGGCGTCTTCTTCCGCTTCCAGCGCCGTCTGCTGGATGGCGTGCGTGGCGTGGATCAGGCTGCGCAGCAGCGACTTCTCTTTGATGATCCGGGCGTAGTGCTCCAGATGCGAGACGCGCGGCACGCCGTCCACCAGTTGCGCAAAGATAAGCCGCTCCGCCCGCGGCCTCGAGCTCGCCCTTGCGGCGAAGCTGGTCGCGAGAGCGTAACCAGGTCGATGGCCTGCTGCGCCTCGCCCAGCTCGATCATGTGGTTGAAGATGCGCCGGTGCTGATCGAGAAAAGAAATCTTCGGGCTTGAGCTTTTCAATCGCCGTGTTCAGCGCGTGGTTATCGAGCAGGATGGCGCCGAGCACGCTGCGCTCGGCTTCGAGGTTTTGCGGCAACGGTCGTTCGAGAGTTGCCTCGGCCATGAAGTCTAGTTCGCCCTATCTTCGCCCAAAGCTGCTTCTGACGCAAGCAATTCCGATTCCCGCGCGTGCCTGCAAGAGAACCGCGCGGCGCCTTCACAAAAAAAATCAGATTGCGCGAGCTGTATTGGGGGGATTGATTTTGCGGAGGCGCGGCGAAGACGTCAAGGAAATCACGACGAGCCGCGGTGTGGATTATTTTTGAATTGTGGAAAGATCGGCGCAGCGCTTCGCAACTGAGGAATCCGCGTGCAAAAGCTGTGCACGCTGCGGAAAACTGCCCGAGTTTTGCAGCGGTCGGAGAGGAGCGCCCCGCTCAGCGGACGAAACTCCGCGCCAGGTGGCGCCGATTCTGACCGCTAATTCTTAACCTTCGCGGGAAACGGTGACCTTGAAATTCGCGGTGACGCCATGAACCAGCTTGGCGGTCACTTCGTATTCGCCGACGACCTTGATGGGCTCGGCCAGCTCAATGCGCCGCTTGTCGACTTCGAAGCCCTTGCGTCGTCAGCGCTTCGGCGAGATCGGCTGCGGTAACCGAGCCGAACAGCTGATCGTTTTCGCCGGCTTTGCGCGCCAGCGTGACGGTCACTGCCTTCAGCAGTTCCGCCTGCTTCTGCGCCTGATCGCGTTCGGTGGCGGTGCGCTTGGCCAAGCGTTGCGCGGATCTTCTCCAGGCGCTTCAGATTGCCCGGCGAAGCCTCCAGCGCCAGCTTGCGCGGCAGCAGATAGTTGCGCGCGTAGCCCTCCTTCACCGTCGACCACTTCGCCGCGCGTGCCCAGTTTTTCGACGTCTTCCTGCAGAATGATTTGCATCGTCTTCTCCTCGTAAGTCGATCCGCGTCTAGAGTTCGGTGGCAAACGGCAGCAGGGCGATGTTGCGCGCCCGCTTGATGGCCACGCCCAGCCAGCGCTGGTGCTTCGAGCATGTGCCGGTCATGCGCCGCGGCATGATCTTGCCGCGATCCTGCACGAACGGCTGCAGCATCTCGACTTTCTTATAGTCGATGAAGTCCACTTTCTCCACGCAGAAGCGGCACACCTTCTTCTTGCGGAAATATTGCCGCTTGCCGCGCCGCGGTCCGCCCGGTCCTCCGCCCGGAGGTCCGGAGCGCCCTTCGCGTGGTGGTCCGCGATGGGTCTGGTGCTGGTGCTGTTGCTCGCTCATTTAGTTCGATCTCGACTTTCTCTCGAATTGAATTCTTGGCCTAGCTGGCCGGCGGCTGTTCGGGCGGCGCAGCCGCGGCTGGAGCCGCGGGCGGCGCAGCCGGTGGCGCTGGCTGGCGGAGCTGCCGGAGCCGCCGCCATTGGCTTGCGCGGACGCCGCCTGGCGCGATGTTCGCGCCGTGCCGACACGAGCTTCTGCTGCCGCTTGATCTCTTCGTCCAGGCGCACGGTCATGTACTTGATCACGGCGTCGGAAACCTTCAGGCGGCGCTCGAGTTCCTTGATCAGCTCGCCCTGCGTGCTGCGCAGCGCCATATAGACGTAGAGCCCTTCGCGCTGCTTGGCCACGCGATAAGCCATCTTCCGCGTGCCCCACTTCTCCACTTTCTCCACCTTGCCGCCGTGCTCGGCAAGCGGTCTGCTCGAGCGTGCTCGATGATCTTCGCGATTTCTTCTTCCGGCGTCGTCGGCATGCAGATAAAAATCAGGTCGTACAACCGTTCTTCCATGGTTCCTCGATTCGATGTCCGGCCTCGTTGCAGCGCCGTAACACGCTAGATATCGCTCTCCTCCGTCGGTCTCGCCGGGCTGGGCGACGCGCCGGTTGAACCGGTTCATCGCCTGCGCGGCGCCCGTGCGTCAGAATCAGTTCCACTGCCTCCGCCGCCTGCTCGGCCATCTCCGCGGCGATTTCCAGTTCCGCCTTGCGCATCGGCCGAAGCACATAATCCGCCAGGTCGCCGCACCGGATGCTCCGGCTGAACGCCCATGCGCACCCGCGGAAATTCGATTGCTGCCGATGGCGCCGATCATCGACTTCAGCCCGTTATGGCCGCCGGCCGTGCCCCGTTCCCGAATGCGCAGCATGCCCCAGGGCAGCGCCACGTCGTCGTACAGCACGATCAAATCTTCCGGGCCGCACTCCAGGCGCTGCAGCAGATCCCGCACCGCCAGGCCGCTCAGATTCATCATCGTCTGCGGCTTGGCCAGGGCCACGTCCTGCCCCGCGAACTGGCCCAAGCCCGACCAGCGACTTCGCCTCCGGCCGCTCCACGCGAATCCCGGCGCGCTCGGCGATCGCGTCCACGGCCAGAAAGCCCAGGTTATGCGGCGTCCACGCGTACTCCACGCCGGGATTGCCGAGGCCCACGATCAGGCGCATTTCAGGCGCATCGCGCCATGCCGCAGCCGCAATCACGCAACGCCACGCCGAGCGCATCGGCCGCTCCCGGCGCCGGCTACTTCTTCGACTTCTCGGCCTTCTCCTCGGCTGCCGGCGCCTTCTTCGCCCTCTTCGGCTTCCTTCTTGCCCTTCTTGATGACTTCGGGCTCGGCCGGCGCGGCGGCTTCGGCTGCCACGGCTTCCGCCGGCTTCTCTTCTTCGGCGCGCAGGGCCACCACGTGCGCGATCACGCGCTGCGGGTCGGTCACCAGCTTCATCTTTCGCCGTGTCCAGCGGCAAATCGCCCGCGCGCAACTGCTTGCCGATCATCAATTCGCTTATGTCCACGCGAAATTCGCCGGGAATATCCGACGGCAAGCACTCGATCTCCACTTCGCGCGTGACCATCTCAAAGATGCCGCCTTGCAGCTTCACGCCTTGCGGCTCGCCAAACGTGTGCACCGGCACGCTTCACGCGCATGCGCACATCCATGGCCACGCGCAGCAGGTCCACGTGCAGCAGCGAGCCCATCACCGGATCCACCTGCCAATCCTTCACCATCGCCGGCTGCTCGCCGGTCGGCAGCTTCACCTTGAAGATCGTGTTGTGCCCGGACTCCGAGCGCAGAATCGCGCCCAGCTGCTTGGTGTTCACCGAAAGCGCGAGGGCGCCGCCCTTGCCGCCGTACAGCACGGCGGGCACTTGGCCCGCTGCGGCGCATGCGCCGCGCGGCATTCTTGCCGCGATCGTCGCGCGGCTTGGCTTCCACGATAATCTGTTCCATGTTCTTCTCTCCTCTCCGTAACTTCTGGCGCCTTCGGCGCGCTCGAGCGCCGTCTAGATAAACAGCTCGCTGATCGAGGTCTCTTCGTGAATCGAACGGATGCCGCGCGCCAGCAGCTCCGCCACGCTCAGCACTTTGATCTTGGCCGATCTTGCGCGCCGCCTCGCGAAAGCGGCACCGAGTCCGTCACCACCACTTCCGAAATCGGCGAACTGGCACAAACGCTCCACCGCCGGGCCGGAAAGCACCGGATGCGTGCAGGCCGCGAAGACCTCCGTGGCGCCTTCCTTCAGCAGCGCCTCGGCCGTCTTCACCAGCGTTCCCGCCGTATCGATGATGTCGTCGATGATCAGCGCCGGCCTTCCGCGCACGTCGCCGATCAGGTGCATCACTTCGCTGACGTCCACGTCCACGCGCCGCTTGTCCACGATGGCCAGCGGCGCATCCAGCTTTTTGGCAAAGGCCCGCGCGCGCTCCACGCCGCCCGCGTCCGGCGAAACCACAGTCACATTCTGCAGCTTCCGCTGCTTGAAATACTCCACCAGCACCGGCGACGCATACAGGTGATCCACCGGCACGTTGAAATAGCCTTGAATCTGCGGCGCGTGCAGGTCCAGCGTCAGCGCCCGGCTGGCTCCCGCCGTTTCCAGCAGATCCGCCACCAGCTTCGCGGAAATCGGCACGCGCGGCTTGTCCTTGCGGTCCTGCCGCGCATACGCGTAGTAGGGCACCACCGCCGTCACGCGCCAGGCCGAAGCGCGCTTGAACGCGTCGATCATCAGCAGCAGTTCCAGCAGGTGCCGGTCCACCGGATCGGCAGCACGGCTGCACCACGAAAACGTCCGCGCCGCGGACGTTTTCCAGAATCTGGAAATAGATCTCGCCGTCGCTGAAGCGGCCCAGCTTGGCGCCGCCCAGCTCCACGCCCAGATAGCCGCAAATGCGCTGCGCGAGCTGCGGGGACGCGCTGCCCGTAAAAATCTTGAATTTTTCGTCGATCAAGTCTGTCCACCGCTCGATTGCCGCGATCGCAGCTCCGGAAGCGCTTCTCGCGCGCGCTCAACTCGCGGTCGCTCTCCGCGACCCCACAAAGCGCGGGCATACGCCCTGCGCGAAAGCGTCTTGCAAAGGAAGACCTGGTCTTCCGGAAACTACCGGGCGGCTCGGCGCGCCTGCGCTGGGTTTCGGAATATTCCAAACACCGCCGAACCGCTACCCGCCAGCGCCGCTTCCGCAGCTCCTCGCTGGAGCAAAGCCCGCGCGAATACGAGCCGAGCCGGGGGTGCCGCCGGAAAACAGCCGCCTCGAAATCGTTGGAGAGGCGGCCTCCCTGCGGGCTCCAGCACAGAGCGCAGAAACTCCATAGTCTAGAGATCTGAGCATCCTTTGTCAATCGTGCGATCCAGCCAGCCATAGGCGTCGCGCGTGCTCACGGCGATCTCCCGCGGCGAGACCACCAGAACCGTTGCGTCGCGGCAGATCGGGAAGCGGGTAGATCTCATCGCCGCGGCTGGTTCCCAGCGCTCGCCCGCCGAACAGGAAGAAAGGCACGTCCGCGCCCAAGACCTGCGGCGATTTCCAGCAGCCGCTCCATGCGCGATCTGCCGTCCGGTGAGGCGCAGCAAGCCCGCCAGCGCCGCGGCCGCGTCGCTCGATCCTCCGCCCAGCCCGCGGCCCACGGGAATGCGTTTCTCGCAGCTCGATGCGGACGCCCGCCGATAATTTCAGCTCGCGCCGCAGAGCGTCCAGCGGCGCGCCAAACCAGGTTTTCGCGCGTCGCGGCGGCAGCCAGCGACGCGTTGCCCGCAACTCTCGAGTTCGATGCCTGGTTTCCGGGTGCGTTCCAGATGCAGCGTGTCGTGCAGGGTGAGCGATTGGAAGATGGTGCGCAGCTCGTGATAGCCGTCGGCGCGGCGGCCCAGCACATCGAGGCGCAGATTGACCTTGGCAAAAGCCGGGACGCGGATGGATGGCATGCCGCGGATCAGCGGGTTTCAGCGGCGGGAGGCTTCTGCTGCGCCAGGTGGCGCTTCACCGCGGAGATCTTTTGCTCGAGTTCCGCCACCTTGTCTGTCCTCGAACTCGGCCGGCAGCGCGCGATGCCATTCGGCCAGCGATTTTTCCCATTCCGCCGCGGCCATGATCGGCATGGCCGCTCTTGGCGAGGATATCGCCCAGGTGGCTGAGCATCGTGGGATCGTGCGGATCGTGTTCGACGGCTTTGCGGATATAGCTTTCCGCCTCGGGCAATTTGTTCTGCTTGTAGAGAGCCCAGCCCATGCTATCGAGATAAGCGGCGTTGGCGGGATCCTCGGTCCAAGCGCCCGCTTGCAGCATATTCACGGCTTCATCCAGCCGCACGCCGCGCTCCGCCAGCATATAGCCGTAATAGTTGAGCGTCGGGCGCATTGTGCGGATTGATCGCCAGCACGCCCTTGAACGCTTGTTCGGCCTGGTCGTATTTCTTCTGCCGTTCGTACATGCCGCCCAGCAGAAATCCCAGCGTCTCCTTGTCGGAAGGACTCTGGGCCAGCTTTTCCGCGGAGTGCACGGCTTTCTCGGCATCGCCGAAACGCCGGCTCTCGGTATACACCTGCGCCAGATTGGGATAGATCTCCAGATCGCTCGGCGAATTCTCCAGCAGAGGCTGCAAAGTCTGCGTCGCCAGCTCCGGCTGATTGTTCTCGCCGTAAAGGATGGCCTGGGTGATCAGAAGGCCGCGGTCCTTGGGATGCTCGCTCAGCGCCTGGCGTGGTCTCCGCGAAGGCGTGGGTGAGATCGTGGTCGGCGCGATAGGTCTCGATAATCAGCATGCGGCCGCGAAGGTCCTCTTCGGGGCCCAATCGCACCATCTCCTCGAAGGTATTGATGGCCGCGGAATCGTTTTGCTCGTCGCGATAGAGCTGCCCCAGCAACTGATAGAGAATCCCCAGGGAACGGCGGCGCGCCGGCGCGAACTCGGATTCGCCTTTCACTTGGGTTACGGCGTCGGAGAGCACCTGTATGGCGTCGTCGTAGTGCTCTTCGGCTTCGTATATGGCCGCCTCGTTATAGATCACCTCTAAATTTCCAGGGGCCAGCTTCTTGGCCAGCAGCACTTGTTCCTGCGCCTTGTCGAACTGCTGCAAGCGGCGATAAATCTCGGACATGCGCAAATGATCGCTCACGCTGTCCGGTTCCAGGGCGGCCAAGTGCTGGTATTCGGCGAGAGCATCCGCATACCTGCCTTGATCGTAAAGCGATTGGGCCAGATGCCGGCGGGGATCGGTCTGATCCGGCTCCATGGACACCGCCCGGCGATAGGCCTCCTCGGCCTTGCTGGTTTGCTGCACCTGCTCGTAGGCGTCGCCCAGGCGATCGTAGAGGTCCGCGCTCGGCGCCTGCTGCAGGAAGGATTCGAGCAAGGATATGGCCGCGTCCGACTCATTGTGGTCCAGCAGAAGAAGCGATAGTTGATCGATCGCTCCCTTGTTATCCGCATCCTTGGCCAGGATTCCGCGAAGCACCTGCTCGGCCTGATCGTCGTGGTTGTTGAGTCGCAAAAGCCGCGCCAGCCAAAGCGCCGCTTCATTGTCGGAAGAGTCCAGCTTGACGATCTCCTGCAACTGGGCGATCGCGGCGGTGATGGTCTGCTGTTGTTCGGTAGGATTGGTCAAATCGCCCAGCGAACGGATGTAGATACGCGCCAGCAAACGCCGCGCGGAAAGATCGTTGGGATTGCGGCGAATGAGCTCTTGCGCTTCGTTGATCGCATCCCCGGAGCGATGCGACAGAAAATAGATTTCCGCGAGGTCCTCTCCGATTTCGGGGCTGTTCGGATCGAGGGCGTAGGCCTTCTTGTAAAAGTCGATGGCTTTGGCGGCATCCTCGGCGTGGCCTGCGTTTTCAAACTCCTGCTGGTACAGATGGCCCATGGTGACGTTGTAATAGGCGTCCGCGCGGGACGCCGCGGGAGCACCCGGAGCGGGCGATGCCGGCGGAGGATTTTGCCCACGAGCCTGAGCCCAAACGAGCGGGCCTGTGACGCCGAGGATCGTAAGCGCCACCGTCGCAATTCGCCGCATAGTCATTTTGACCTCGGAGAACCCGATTATCCCACGAGTCGGGGGATGCTCAAAGGGCTGGAACGTTAAGCCTTTCCACCCTTTTCTGCCGATCTGTCTGGCTTCTTTTAATTGATGCGTTTCCGCAACGGAAGGTCTCCTGGGATCGCCCGGCCTTTTCGCTCCTGGCTAATGACGGAAATGCCGCACGCCCGTGAAGACCATGGACAGCCCCAGCCGATCCGCCGCCGCTATGACGTCCGCATCGCGCACCGAGCCGCCCGGCTGGATCACCGTGGCAGCGCCCGCGCGCGCGGCTTCCTCGACTCCATCGGGAAACGGGAAAAATGCGTCCGACGCCACCGCGCTGCCGCTGAGCGATTGTTGCGCTTTCATCACCGCGATTTTCACCGAATCCACGCGGCTCATCTGTCCCGCGCCGATACCCAGGGTGCGGCCGCCGCGCGCGAATACAATGGCGTTGGATTTCACGTGCTTCGCCACTTTCCATCCAAAGAGCAGGTCCCGCAGTTCATCCTGGCTCGGCTGCCGCTGTGGTAACCACCTTGAGTTCGGATTCGGAGATGGTTCGCGTATCGGGGTCTTGTACCAAAACGCCTCCGGAAATGCGCTTGAGGTCCCAAGGGAGCGCCCTTCCTTCGGACCCTGACTCCATCTCCATCAGCCGGAGATTCTTTTTGGCCGCCAGCGTCTCGCGCGCCGCGGGATCGTATCCGGGCGCGACGATACACTCCACGAATAGCTTGGCCACTTCCTCGGCCGTCTCGCGATCCATCTCTCGATTGAAAGCCATCACGCCGCCAAATGCCGAGACGGGATCGCACGCCAGCGCCTGCCGGTAGGCTTCGGCCAGCGTGTTCTGTTCGGCCGTGCCGCAGGGATTGTTGTGCTTCACGATGGCGCACGCCGGTTCGGCAAATTCCTGTGCCATCGACCAAGCGGCGTCCAGGTCCACCAGATTATTGTAAGAAAGCTCCTTGCCTTGCAGTTGCCGCGCCCCGGCCAAGCCCGATGCGGGCGCGCCGCTGGGAATATACACGGCCGATTTCTGATGCGGATTCTCGCCGTAACGCAGCGCAGCGTGCCGCGAAAGTTCCAAATGCAACTGCGCCGGGAACTCGGGACGCTGCGGCCAAAATCACGGAACCGTCCGACGCCTGGAGCCGCTCGAGTTCGGTCGCAATCAAGCTATCGTAGCGCGCGGTCATGGCAAATGCCTTGCGCGCCAGCGATAGGCGGGTCTTCAAAGACCAATCGCGCCGTTCTCCAAATTCCGCCAGCAGGCTCGTATAGTCGCCGGGATCGGTGACCACGGCCACGCTCTCGAAATTCTTCGCTGCCGAGCGCACCATGGCGGGTCCGCCGATATCGATGTTTTCGATGAGGTCTTCGGCCGAAATATCGGTTCGCGCAGCGGTGGCTTCAAACGGATAAAGATTCACCACCACCAGATCAATCGCGGCGATCCCTTGCTTGTGCGTCTCGTCGCGGTCGTCGGGCCGATTGCGGCGAAACAGGATGCCGCCATGCACTTTCGGGTGCAAAGTCTTCACCCGGCCGCCGAGCATTTCCGGCCAGCCCGTCAATTCGGAGACTTCACGAACCTTGACGCCCGATTCGCGCAGCAACTTGGCCGTGCCGCCCGTCGAGACCACTTCCACGCCGGCCTGCGCCAACGCGCGCGCGAACTCCACGATTCCCGTTTTCTCGTAAACGCTGACAAGAGCCCGCTCGATAGCCACCGGCCGCACCCCGTTGAATGAACTAAAATTAGCGCAGTCGAATTGTAACGCGCTGGGCGCGAAAGTCATCTCGTTCAGGCCCGCGACGAATTCCGCGAAAGGCGATTGACTTGGGTAGAGAGGCTCAGGATGTTTTGCGGGAATAGTGCAGCTTGCCGGAAGGATTAGCTTTTCACGCGCGCTTTCAGGCGCGCTTTTCCGCCTTCAACGCTCACCACGAACTCCACCTGCTGCCCGCGCTTGCGGATTTGCTCCGATTTCTCGCGTCAGGAATTTCTCGAATTTCTCGCGGGAAAGCTTGTCGGTTGCTTCGCCTGAACTCTGCAAAGCCTCGCAAAAAGCGCGATACAGGTGGTCCACTTCGCTGGATTCCCCTGACGAGTCGGAACCAATGACGGCTGCCGGAGCCGGGGATTCCGCTGGCTGGGTGCGTGCGCGCTCGGCCGCAATCGCCCGTGCCGCCGCGCCGAAATGGCGTTCCACGGAGCCTTCTTCGCGCCGCTGCATTCGCTTGTGAAAGATCTCCCGGTATTTGACGTAGGTTTGGGCCAGATTGCCGTAGCGGAAACGCTGCGCGTAGTTCATTTCCGCGGAGCGGTCGCCATAGCGTTTTATGGTTTGCTCGATCCGCCATTCGATCTCCGCCGGAGGGCGCTTTCGGCCTCCGCCGAAGTATTGCTCATATTCAATCTTGAGCTGGCGAATGTCGCGCTCGAGCCGACCCATATCGTCGTCGGTTTGATTCATGGGCATGGCGCAGAGATAAATTTAATGCTAGAGAACGGCGAAACCTGCGTCAATTGGCCGCTGGGCGGCTGCGCCCAATCAAGCACCGCATGGACCTCTCCCATATTGCCCTGCCGCGGCCCGTGTGCTGAAATGCATGAATCATGAGCTCCGTAGCGGATCCCGCTCGCGATTCCCGCGCCGAACTGCTCCGCAAGATTCCTTCGGTGGATGAACTGCTCGTTCTGCCCGCGCTGGGCGGGCTTGCGAGTCGCGTGGGCCGCGAACTCGTCGTCGACGCGGCCAGAAGCGTGCTGGAGCGGCTGCGCGAAGAGATCCGGCTGGGCCTCTCCACGCAAGCTGTGGAGCGCGATGCCCTCGCCGCGGCGATCGCCGCACATGTGGCCCTGCTGCTGACGCCGTCGTTGCGGCCTGTAATCAACGCGACCGGCGTGATTTTGCACACGAATCTGGGCCGCGCGCCGCTGGCCGAATCCGCCATCGAACACATCCGCAAAACAGCCGGTCAATATACAAATCTCGAATACGACATCGCCGCCGGCGCCCGAGGACGGCGCGACGTTCACACCGGCGCGCTGCTGGCGCGCCTCACCGGCGCGGAGGCAGCCTGCGCGGTCAACAACAATGCGGCCGCGGTCTTCCTGGCGTTGGCCGCCCTGGCGCGAGGCGGGGAAGTGATCGTCTCCCGCGGCGAATTGATCGAGATCGGAGAGTCCTTTCGCATCCCGGACATCATGGCCGAGAGCGGCGCTTTGCTGCGCGAAGTGGGCACGACAAACCGCACTTCCATAGCGGATTACGAAGGCGCCATCAACGAACGCACGCGGCTGCTGCTGCGCGTGCATCGCTCGAATTTCGCCATCGTGGGGTTCACCGATCGGCCCACGCTCGACGAACTGGCCGACCTCAGCCGGCGCACCCGCATTCCGTTGTACGAAGATCTGGGTTCGGGCTGCCTGACCGATCTTGGCGCGCAAGGCGTTGCGGAACCGGTGGTGAGCGCGAGCTTAAAAGCCGGAGTCGATCTAGTCTCGTTCAGCGGCGACAAACTCATGGGCGGTCCTCAAGCCGGCATTCTCGCCGGGCGGCGCGAACTCATCGGGCGAATTCGCAAACATCCGCTGTTCCGGGCGCTGCGGCTGGATAAGCTGGTGATCGCCGCATTGGAAGCGACCTTGCTCGCCTACTTGCGCAACGATCTTGATGAACTGCCGGCGCTGCGAATGATTCGGGCCGGGGCCGAGGAGATCGGCGAGCGCGCGCGGCGAATTGCCCAAGAGCTGAAGCCGAAGCTGCCTTCGACGCAAGCCGAGATCGAAATCACGGAAGGGCAATCCGTGATCGGCGGAGGATCGACTCCCGGAGAATATCTGCCCACGCGCTTGCTGCGCATTACCAGCGCGAAATATTCCGCTGCGCAACTCGAAGCGCGGCTCCGAAACCCCGCTCCCGGACCAGGCGAAATGCAAAATGCAGAGCGCGTTCCGGTGCTGGCGCGTATTTCCGAGGATTGCCTAGTGATCGATCTGCGAACCGTGTTCCCGTCGCAGGAAGCCGCGCTCATCGAGGCACTCACAGGGGCACTCACGGCGGCTCTGGCCTGAATTTCAAAATCCCCGAAATCGTCAGCCGAAAAAAAAGCAAGAGGGCAGCGCGATTATTGCGCGCGCGAAACTTTGGCCTGGCTCATGATCTTTTCGATCTCGTCCACGGTTCGCGGCAGCCGCGCCGTCAGTAATTTGTAACCCGTGGGAGTGATCAGCACGTCGTCCTCGATGCGCACTCCGATTTTTTCTTCAGGAATATAGATCCCGGGCTCATCGGTAACGACCATGCCCGGTTCGAGCGGACGGTTGGGATCGCCGGCATCGTGAACCTCGAGGCCGATATGGTGGCCCAGGCCGTGAATGAAGTAGCGGCCCAGGCTGCGTCCTTGGCGATCCGCGCCGTGGGTATTGATGTAGTCGTAGGCAATTTTGAAAAGGCTATTGGAGCCGCGGCCGAGCGTCATTCCCGGCTTCATGGCCGCGAGTACGGCATTTTGCGCGCCCAGAACAACTTCGTAAATTTCCCGCTGCCGGGGCGTGAAATGGCCGTTCGCGGGAATGGTGCGGGTAATGTCCGCGGTGTAGCCGGAATATTGGCCGCCGACATCCATCAGGACAACATCGCCGTCCTGGATCAAGCCATCCAGTTCGTTGAAATGCAAAATCGTGGAGTGCAAGCCGGTGCCCACGATGGGCGCATAGGCTTCGGTCTCGCACCCGCCGTTGGAATGAATCTCCACCATGCGCGCGGCAACCTGGTATTCGTACAAGCCGGGCCGAACCATGCGCATGGCGGCAAGCTGCGCGTCCACGGAAAGATCGATCGCTTTTGTGAGCAGGGCGATTTCGCCGGGGGATTTGATCTGGCGCATGGCGCCGAGCGCGGGCGCGACATCGCGCTGCTCGAGTTCCGGCGCGGCCTGCGCGATCCAGGAAGACCATTCGCGCGCGTGGGGATAGCCGGTGTCGTCCGAGTGCGGCAGTAAAGTCCAAACTTCGTGATAGCTTTGCGCCAGATCAGCAATGCGGCCCTTCAAATTGGGGAACGCTTCCACCGCGGCAAAACCGGTCTTCTCTTGAATGCCTGGATCGGCGGGGCCCATGCGCGGCCCATCCCATTTCTCCTGTTCGGGATCGCGCGGCGGAAGAAACAGAATCTCCTTCGGTCCCTTCCAGGCTTTCTCGGCCGCGCCGGCTGGAACCAGCAAAAGCGCGGCGCCTTCTTCATTGTGGCCGGTGAGATAGTAGAAATTGGGTTCCTGCAAAAAGACGTAGGAGGGCGAAGAGTCTTCCTTGCCGGTGAAGCCGAAGAGCACGACGGGAGCGTTGAGCTGCGCGACGAGGCGGGCGCGGCGTTCGGCGTAGACGCTGTTGGGCTCCCGTTCGCGTGCGGCAGCGGGCGCGGCGAGCGGAGCACTCATCGCCAAGAGCGCGACTGCGGCACAAAGAAGCGCTCGAATTTTCGCGGCGAAGCTGGCTGGACTCAGGCATCTTTCCGCTCACGACCTTTGCGGACCGCCAAAACTTTAGAGAGATCCTTTAGCACAAGCACCGGGGGCACGCGGCATTCGTTGCACTCGTTCAGGTTTTCGCGCGGGAGGACGATCCGATGCGGATCGTCGGTGCTCCCGATGCCAGGCGCTCGAGGGCCTCGCCGGTGAGACGAAAAGTGGTCCATTCCTCCATCGGCACGGCGCCGATATCCTGGTAAAACTCCATGGCTTGCTCGTTCCAATTCAATACCGACCATTCCAGGCGGCCACAGCCGCGCTCGCGACCGCGTTGCGCGAGGGTGACGAGCAGAGCCTTGCCCACTCCATGGCCGCGAAAGCGATGCTCGACGAAGAGGTCCTCCACATAGATGCCGGGTTTGCCCATAAAGCTGGAAAACGTAAAGGAGAAGACGGCAAAGCCGGCGGGCTCGTGTCCGACATAAGCGAGGAGCGCCTGGGCCACAGGACGCGGGCCAAAAAGGGCATCGCGCACGTCCGCTTCGGTGACGGTTGTCTCGCTGGAGATATCTCCGTACTCCGCGAGTTTGCGAATGAAGTCGAGTACGACAGGCGCGTCGGACTCCTTGGCAGGCCGGATTTGCAGGCCGACGTCAGCAGGCATGGTGGGATTCTCGCAAATGGAGGTCGCCGCGGCAACCCCCGCGGCAGATGACCGAGGGATCTACAGTCGTCTCTAACTCGATTGCGAAAGGAAGTTCGATTCCGGCGTTAGTGTTTGGGGGCCAGGCCGAGGGAGGGAGCGACCGAACGCAGGGCGGCGATGCAGGTAGCTAATGTGATCTTCGAGGGAGACGCCGAGTTCTCGAGCGCCTTGGACGAGGTCGTCGCGGCTGACGCCGCGGGCGAAGGCCTTGTCTTTCATCTTGCGCTTCACGGAGTCTGTCTCGACTTCGAAGATGGTCTTGCCGGGCTTGACCAGGGAACAGGCTGTGAGAAAGCCGGCCATCTCGTCACAGGCGAAAAGGGCGCGATCAAGCGGGGTTTCGCGCTCAACGCCGGTGTAATCGGCGTGGGCCAGGATGGCGTGAAGCATCTCCTCTGGATAGCCGCGCTCGCGCAGGATTTTTGTTCCGGCAGAGGGATGGCCTTCGCTGGGGTGGTGCTCCTGATTGGGCCAGCGCTCGTAATCGAAATCGTGCAGCAGGGCGGCCACACCCCAAAACTCTTCATCGGCCGCGGATTTGCGGGCGTAAGCGCGGACGCAAGCCTCGACGGCCAGGGCGTGTTTGCGCAGATTTTCGTTTTGGGTGAACTCGCAGAGGAGATTCCAGGCGTCGTCGCGGGTGGGCATCACGGCAGGTCCCAATGTGGAGGTTCCTTTCGGGGGAAAGAATACATGGGATGCGGGGAGGAGCAAAGAGGGCGGGCAGCACGAAATACTATCTGGCGGAGCGGGTGTTCGGGGCGAAGTCTCGCGACGGAACAAGGCGGGCGACACAGGGAAAAAGCAGATCCTCCGGTTACGGCATCCGCTGGACGCCACCGGAGTCCACAAGACGGACCTTACCACCATTCGCAAAAGGCGCGACTACCACCCCCAACACACGCAAGACCGGCGTGTGTTGGGGACCCTAGTAGTGGGTTCGGGATGGGAACAGCGGCGACATTCGGCGACTGAGGCATCTCCCTGTCACAGCGGATGTACGGAAAAGCGCAGAGGGTCCTCGCTTCGCTCGGAATGACAACTGGTGACGGAGACGTTCGGCCGACGCGTTATTTTGAAGAGAGTTTCCGGCGATGCATTTTCTGGGCCATAAGAAAGACCAAGCCGAGATCATCTTGTTCGAGGCAGCTGAAAAGACGGCGGAACTTGGCAAGAATGCGGGCGTCCTGGCCCGAGCTGCCCCACAGGGTATCGTCGGCAGGCTCGCGCATCGGCAGATTCGGGATTTCGGGCGGCTCCTCGCTGTCATAAAACAGCTGGTACATCGGGACCTGAAGAGCGTGGGCGAACTTCTCCAGCGTCTCGACGCTAGGCACGGTGTGGCCGTTCTCGACACGAGAGATGTAGCAGCGAAGCAGACCCGTCTCACGCTCCACGTCAGCCTGGGAAAGCTTTTTCTGCGCTCTGATTTGCCTTAATCGTTCTCCAATAACCATTACAACCTCTATGTGGGAGATTGAACTTCCCGCGCTTTTTCAGCGGTTCTGGCCGCGAGCAGGCGGAACTGCTCCTGGTTGTCTTGCAAGGACTTTTTGGTTCGGGCGTGAACGGCAATCTCGGTATCGAGGGCCTGAATGGTGTTGGCAACCTTGGCTTGCAAGAGGCTTTGTACGGCGAGCAGTTGCTCTTCCATGCGCCTGCGTTCCACGACCATGGCGGCAACGACAAGGGTCGTCGTGCCGATCACGCCAATGAAGGTGTCCAGAACGGCCAAAGAGACCATCAGGTTCTTGGAGACAAACGAGCCGTGTCCGTGCAATGTGCCCCAAATCGCGCTTCCGAACAGGATCAGCGTGGTTCCGGCGGCCTCCAGGCGACAAAATCTAAACGCCGCCCACAATAAGAATGGCACGCAAAGCCAGACCCGCACAACCTGATGCTTGTTGAGCGAGACGGAAAGAGGGCCGAATACGAGCAAACAGACGAAAAACAGGCCGAGGAGCAAGACGACCAGTTCGCTGAGCTCCGGCAGGTCTAGGCGGTGGTGAGGAGCGCCGAACAACAGTATAAAGAAAGGCGCCAGCACGAGGGCGCCGATGCCATGCGACAGCCACCAGGAGAGCACCAAGAGCGCAGAGTTCGCCAAGCTGCCATGCCCGCCGAAGTAATTTACTGCGATGCCGATGGCGGCATTGATCGCTGGCGCGCAAATACAGGTGAAAAAAGCGAAGCGGAAGACGTCTTTGGCGGTATCAAAAGCCTTTACGCCGTGGGCAAATGTGTTGACGAGGTAAGCGCCGGCGAGGCCTTCCAAGGTGGCTCCGAAGGGGACGATGAAAGAAGCGCCTACGAAACCTAGAGAGGTGATGTGGCCAAGAAAGGACCCAAGTAACACCGCGGGCCACACGCGATAGCCGAAAACGATAAATGCGGCAATCACGCCGCCGGCGGGGAGCCAAATGGGCGTCGCAAAGGGCTGCACCAATGCCAATCTCAGCCCGACTCTGGTGGAAACGAAGAAGGCGAGAGTCAGAAGCGCGAACAGCGCAGCGTCTTTTGCCAAGACATCGATGAGCCGCTTAGCCAATGAGGATGACCGGTGCCCCTTCAACCCTGAGGTAACAAACGTGCCGGCGACTTTCGGCCGTGTGACTGGAGCTCTTCGTCGCGAAAGCCGAAATCCGGCTGCCGCAGACTGCTCGTGTCAGATTACGATAGTTGTTCGGCGATATTGCGGCGCTTTCTCCGGATGTATCGAATCGGCAAATAGGTATCAGTTGTGCATCAATTCCCCAGAGCCGCTAGACTTCGATTTTCGCGTGCGCTTCGCGCCGGGCATGCGGGCGCCCTGGGCTACAAAATCAGCGCGGAGGCTCGCCCGCCAGCGCGGAAAGACGGCTGCAGAATTCGGCGATGCGCGCTTCGGCCCAATAGCGCTCCCCACCGCGGGAACGGGAGATGAAGGCGCAATGGCCGCCGAATTCCGGAGTGAAGAGTTGAACGTGAGGGTTCCGGGCGATTTGGGGAGAATGAAAGGCTTCGAAGGGCACGACGGGATCGTCTTTGGAAGTGATGATGAGAGCCGGGACGGCAACGCGATCGATTACGCGCAGTGCGCTGGCGCGCTGGTAATACTCGGCGGCATTGGCATAGCCGCAGCAGGGCGCCGTGATGGCGTCGTCAAATTCGCGCACGGTGCGCACGCGGGCGAGGCCATTGAGTTCGAACCGGCCAGGAAAGAGCTGGGCCTTGAGGCGCATGCGGGACTTCAGGGCGCGAACGAAATGCCGCTGGTAAAGGCGATTCTCCGGGCGGGCGATGGCGTCGACGCAGGCGGCGAGATCGAGCGTGGGACAGACAGCGCAGACGCCGCGAAGCTGCGGCGGGGCGGCGTCGCCAAATTCACCGGCCATTTTCAAGACGAGATTGCCTCCCATGGAGTAGCCGGCGAAGAAGATTTGCGGCAGCGCGTCTTGCTCGATGAGCTGGTAGAGAACGGCGCGGAAGTCGGCGCTCAGGCCGGAATTGTAGAGCGTGGGCGTGAGCCGTTCGGTGCCGCCGCAATTGCGCTGGTTGATGCGCAGCACGCTGAAGCCGGCGGCGAAGGCGGCGGCCGCCAAGCCGCGCATGTAGCCGGATTCGCTGGAGCCCTCGAGGCCGTGCACAACGACCAGAGCGGGGAAGTGGCGCGGCTGGCGCTGCCAATGGCAGCGCGCCAGCAGCTGCGTTCCGGGTTCGACCTCGAAGAGGCGGTCGGAGGCGCGAGGCAGCGAAGGGGCGCGGCGGGGGAGCAATGCGCCCGCGAGCGTCATGAGGTGAGCATTGCGAAGCAAGCGATGGGGCTGAAACTGGTCCACGCAGAGGCCTTGGCGAGGCGCTTGGTACAGTAACACGAAGAGGAAGGTCGGATGGACGGGCACGGACGGGACGCCCTAAGGGTACAGATTAGCGAGCTGCGGGGGGGGGCAGTTCCAATTTTGACCTCCTCGGGATGACAACGTAGAGGCGAAGGAGAAAAGCAGATCCCTCACCGCCGTCCCCAAAATCGGGCCGGGTTCGGGATGACAGTGGGGAGGCCGGGCGACGCGCGCGATGGCACGGCGCGGTGGGTGAAAGCGAAATGCAGATTACTCCGTGTCACGAACGAGAAAACTCAAACTGCCCCACTACCTTCAGCCGCGGTGATCTTGACCAATGCCAGGGGCGCCCCCTACAATCGATTTTGGCGGGCGAATTCGACGGGCGATTTTGATCCTCCAACGGCAAATCGAAACGAGTTTTCCTCAGCCCAGTGGCTTGCCGCTGGGCTGCGAAGTTTTTGGCCTCTTTCCAGGGTTTTTGCGCCGAGGCCTTTTTCAAAAGACATAGGAGAGACATGGAAGGCGCTATTTTAGAAGGCCTGACGTTTGACGATGTTCTGCTGCTGCCTGGGAAGTCCTCGGTGCTGCCGGCCGAGGCGGACACCCGCACCTGCCTGAGCCGGGGAATCTCGCTCAATATCCCCATGGTGTCGGCGGCGATGGATACGGTCACCGAAGCGCACCTGGCCATCGCCATGGCGCGGCAGGGCGGGCTGGGGTTCATCCACCGCAACATGAGCGTGGAGCGGCAGGCGGAGGAGGTGGACCGGGTAAAGCGCTCGGAAAGCGGCATGATCGTGGATCCGGTGACGATTTCGCCGGAGTACACGGTGCGGCACGCGCTGGAGCTGATGAACAAATATCACGTGTCCGGGCTGCCGGTGACGCGGGGCACCAAGCTGGTGGGGATTCTGACCAACCGCGATCTGCGCTTCGAGAAGAATCTGGAACAGCACGTGAGCGCGGTGATGACCAAGGACAATCTGATCACCGTGCCGGTGGGAACGACGCTGGAGGAGGCCGAGCGCCTGCTGCAGCAGCACCGCATCGAAAAGCTGCTGGTGGTGGATCAGCACTTCAACTTGAAGGGGCTGATCACGGTGAAGGACATCCAGAAGAAGATGGAGTATCCGCGGGCCACAAAGGACGAGCAGGGACGGCTGCGCGTGGGCGCGGCGATCGGCGCCACCGGCGATTTCCTGGAGCGCGCGGTGGAACTGGCGCGGGCCGGCGTGGACGTGCTGGGGCTGGATACGGCGCACGGGCACTCCACGCGGGTGATGGAGGCGATCGGCGCGGTGAAGAAGCGCCTGCCGAACATGCAACTGGTGGCCGGGAACGTGGCTACTTACGAAGGAGCGCGAGACCTGATCGCGCTGGGGATCGACGGGCTGAAAGTGGGCATCGGGCCGGGATCGATCTGCACGACGCGGGTGGTGACCGGGGCGGGCGTGCCGCAGATGACGGCGATCATGGAAGCTTCGCGGGCCGCGAAAGGCACGGGCGTGCCGATCATCGCCGATGGCGGCATGAAATATTCGGGAGACATCTCCAAAGCGATTGCCGCCGGCGCGTCCGTGGTGATGATCGGAGGACTCTTTGCCGGGACGGAAGAGGCGCCCGGCGAGACGATTCTGTATCAAGGGCGCACGTTCAAGTCTTACCGCGGCATGGGTTCGCTGGGGGCGATGGAAGCGGGCTCGGCCGACCGCTACGCGCAGGAGACCGCGGACCGCGGGAAATCGGTGCCGGAAGGCGTGGAAGGGCGCGTGCCGTACAAGGGGCCGCTGGGGGGCCTGGTGGACCAGCTCGTCGGCGGGTTGCGCAGCGGCATGGGATATTGCGGGGCGGCCAATCTTCGGGAACTGCAGGAACACAGCCGGTTCGTGCGCATCACCTCGGCCGGCCTGCGCGAGAGCCACGTTCACGACGTCATCATCACGCGCGAGGCACCCAACTATCAGGTGGAATAACCCCGGCTTCTCACGGTTTCGGGCATGGCTGCTGGTGCTGCTCTGGGCGGCAGTCATTTTCGGATTTTCGACCGACACCTTTTCGAGCGATCACACGCAGACCGTGGTCGTCGAAATCCTGCACGTGCTGCTGCCGCATGCGCCGGCGCCCACGCTGCTTACGCTGCACGACTTCGTTCGCAAGTGCGCCCATTTCGGCAACTACTTCGTCTTTGGGCTGCTGCTGTTTCGCGCCATCCGCATGCCGGAAAAAGGCTGGGCCTGGCGCTGGGCCTTTCTGGCCGTGCTGATCGCGGCGCTTTACGCCTCATCGGACGAGATTCACCAGATGTTCGTGCCCAGCCGGGAAGCGTCGATCTGGGACGCGCTGCTCGACACGGGCTCGGCGGCAGTCGCGCAGTGGGTGGCGTGGCTGGCGACACGGCACCAAAGTTCTCCAGGCGTCGAGGAAGTGAGCCCGCGCGTTCCGGGGTGAAAGCGATTTCAGGCAGGGAATCGCCGGCTGCAGAAAGGTTTTTCCGAGGAACGCGGCGGAAAGCGGAAGTGAAAAAGGCCCGCGGATGTGAAAGCGGGCCTTTCCGTACGGAAAGCTTGCTTGTTGGTTAGGCCTTAGAGGCCTGCTTTTCGGCGGCTCCTCGGTTTCGGCTTCTACTTTTTTCTTCTCTTTCTTTTCCTTCTTCTTCAGCTTGGAACCGAACAATTCGAGGATGGCGAGCTGCGCGCCGTCGCCGATGCGGAAGCCGGCATGGATGATGCGCGTATAGCCGCCGGGACGATCGGCAAAGCGCGGGGCGATATCGTCGAACAGTTTCTTGGTGGCGCCGGGCGTCATCAGATACGCAGCCGCTTGACGCCGGGTGTGCAGCGAATCCCGCTTGCCGAGGGTGATCATGCGCTCGACCAGCGGCCGAGCGGCCTTGGCGCGCGTGACGGTGGTGGTGATGCGCTCCTTCTCGATGACGTTGGTGACCAGATTGCGCAGCGTGGCGCGGCGATGCGCCGGGTTGCGGCCGAGTTTCGATCCTGAGTTCAGGTGTCGCATATCGGTTGGCCTCTAAGCGGGCGGCGGACTACAGGCCGGCGGTCTCCTCCGGCGTCGGCGGCGCGGTCTGGCTGGGCAGCGGCGGCCAGATGATGCGGCCGTGCTCGTCGAATTTCATGCCCAGGCCCAGGCCCATCCGGTGAGGATTTCCTTGATCTCGTTCAGGGACTTGCGGCCGAAGTTCTTGGTCTTGAGCATTTCGTTTTCGGTCTTCTGCACCAGCTCGCGAATGGTCTGGATGTTGGCGTTCTTCAGGCAGTTGTAGGAGCGCACGGAAAGCTCGAGCTCTTCGACGGAACGATCCAGGTGCTCGAGGCGCGGATCGTTGTAGGACTCGACGGCTTCCTCGGGCAGCTCGGTCTGCTCCTCGAAATTGATGAAGATGCTCATGTGGTCCTTGATCAGCTTGGCGGCGAGGCCGATGGCGTCCTGCGGAGTGATGGCGCCGTTGGTCCAGACTTCGAGCATCAGCTTTTCGTAATCGGTCATCTGGCCAAGCCGGGCGGCTTCCACGGAGTAGTTCACCTTGCGCACCGGCGAGTGGACCGAGTCCACCGGGATGTAGCCGATGGGCAGATCCTCGTCGAAGTTGCGGTCGGCGCCCACGTAGCCGCGGCCGTTCTTGACGCGCATTTCGAGCTGCAGCTTGCCGCCTTCGCTGACGGTGGCGATATAGACGTTCTTATCGAGGACGGCGAAATCGGCGTCCTCTTCGATCATGGCGGAGGTGACCACGCCGGCAGCCTCGGCATTGAGCATGATGGTCTTGGGCTGATCGGTATTCAGCTTCAGCGGAACCTGCTTCAGGTTGAGGATGATGTCGGTGGCGTCCTCGACCACGCCGGGAATGGAGCTGAACTCGTGCAGCACGCCCTCGATCTTGACGGCGGTGATGGCCGCGCCCTCGATGGAGCTGAGCAGCGCGCGCCGCAGGGAATTGCCCACCGTGGTGCCCCAGCCGCGCTCAAAAGGCTGCGCCGAAAATTTTCCGTACTTGTCGGTCAGCGAATCGAGTTCCGCCGCCAGCCGCTTTGGTTTCTGAAAACCCTTCCACATGATTGTTACTATCCTTCCTCCCGGCGAACCGGGATACGAAATTTTGCAATTCGCCGCCGGATTACTTCGAGTAGAGCTCGACGATGAGCTGCTCGTTGATCGGCGGCGTCTGCACGTTTTCGCGCTTGGGCAGAGCCACGACGCGCGCCTTGAAATTTTCGCGGTCGATCTCCAGCCAGGGCACGACGTTCTGGCTCTGGGCGACGTTGCGGGCTTCGAGCACCATGGTGTTCTGGTGCATCTTGTCCTTGAGCACAATCTCCTCGCCGACGATGACCAGGTAGGAGGGGATATTGACCTTGCGGCCGTTGACGGTGACGTGGCCGTGCAGCACGAACTGGCGCGCCTGGGCACGCGAACTGGCCAGGCCGATGCGCCAGACGACGTTATCGAGGCGCCGCTCGAGCATGACGATCAGGTTTTCGCCCGTGGGCCCCTTGGCGCGCTCGGCCTTGTGAAAATAGTCGCGGAACTGGCGCTCGAGCAGCCCGTAGGTGCGCTTGACCTTCTGCTTTTCGCGCAACTGCAGGCCGTAGCCGGCGGTCTTGGGCCGCCGCGCCTGGCCGTGCTGGCCCGGGCACGAAATTGCGCTTCTCGATGGCGCACTTTTCGGTGAAGCACCGCAGGCCCTTCAGGAAGAGCTTCTGGCCTTCCCTGCGGCACAGCCGGCAAACCGCTTCGCGGTGTCTTGCCACTTCGTTTTCTCCTTTGCTACCTCGAAAAGCCAACCGTTGTGTAATGCCTGTACCGAACGAGCTTTAGCGCTCCCTCACGCTATCAGACGCGGCGGCGCTTCGGCGGCCGGCAGCCGTTATGCGGAACCGGCGTGACGTCCTTGATATGCACGATGTGCAGGCCCGCGGAGGCCAGCGCGCGGACGGCGGATTCGCGTCCCGAGCCCGGCCCCTTGACGCGCACTTCAATGCTCTTCATGCCGTACTGATCGCGCGCCACGCCGGCGGCGGTCATGGAAGCCTGCTGCGCGGCGTAGGGCGTGCCCTTGCGGGAGCCCTTGAAGCCGATGGAGCCCGCCGAAGACCAGCAGACGGCGCGGCCGTCGGGCGCGGTGATGGTGACGATGGTGTTGTTGAACGTGGCCTGAATGCAGGCCAGGCCGTGCGGCACCATGCGGCGCTCGCGCTTCTTCTTGAACTCTTTCTTGCGCTCGCGCGGCGGGTTTACCGGCTGCTGCCGGCGCGGCTGCTCCTGTCTGTCCTGCGGTTCCTTTCGCCAACCGCATTGCTCCCCTCGTTCCGTTCGACTCGATGACCATCCTCGGTTACTTGCGGGCCATCACTTTCTTCTTGGCCGCCACGGCACCCTTGCGCGGACCCTTGCGGGTGCGGGCGTTGGTGTGCGTGCGCTGGCCGTGCACCGGCAGATTGCGCCGATGGCGCAAGCCGCGATAGCACTGAATTTCAATCAGCCGGCGGATATTCATCTGGATCTCCTTGCGGAGATCGCCTTCCACGCGGCCTTCGGACTCGATGACCTGCCGAAGCTGGTTGACTTCTTCTTCGGTCAGGTCCTTGATCTTCTTGGTCTCGTCGACCTTGGCCTTGGCGCAGATGGAGCGAGCGCGCGGCTGCCCGATGCCGTAGATGGACGTCAGCCCGACCCACAGCCGCTTCTGGGCGGCAAATCAACTCCTGCAATACGTGCCATACGTGATCCCTCCCTATCCCTGGCGCTGCTTGTGCTTCGGGTTGCTGCAAATCACCCGAACCACGCCGCGCCGGTGAATGACTTTGCATTTATCGCAAATCTTTTTAACTGAAGCTCGAACTTTCATAAGACTCCATTCCCTTCTTCGCGAATTCGGAAATCCCCAGGGCCTCCACAAACGGCGCGCCCTGGGCTACTACTTGCTCAAGCCTCGAAAGGCCAAAGCAGATCCCTCGCTCGCGATGCTCGCTCGGGATGAGCACCCTGCCGGGCGCTCACTTGTAGCGATAGACGATCCGGCCGCGCGTCAGATCGTAGGGCGAAAGCTCCACGGCCACCCGATCGCCTGCCAGAATACGGATAAAATTCTTGCGCATCTTGCCGGAAATATGCGCCAGCACCTGATGCTTATTCTCCAGCTGCACCCGAAACATGGCGTTGGGCAGCGGCTCGATCACCGTGGCCATCACTTCGATGGCGTCTTCCTTGGAATTGCCGGAATCCGCCGTTTTTTTCTTATCGGTCTGAGGCGATTTTGCCATAAGCTCCAAAAACTACCAGGACGCTCCGGTACGGTCTCGCGCGGCCGGGTCAAAATCCAGGGACCATTCGAGGTCACCGCGACGGTGTGCTCGAAATGCGCGGAACAGCTGCCGTCGGTGGTGACCGCGGTCCAATTATCGTCGAGCACCTTCACTCCCGGCCCGCCGGCGTTGACCATCGGCTCGATGGCGAAGACCATGCCCTCTTCGAGGCGCGGGCCGTGTCCGGGCTCGCCGTAATTGGGCACGTTGGGCTCTTCGTGCATCTTGGTTCCGATGCCGTGACCGACGAACTCGCGCACCACCGAAAAGCCGTGCTGCTCGACCCACTGCTGCACGGCGGCGGAAATGTCGCTCAGGCGATTGCCCGAGCCGAACCTTCTCGATGGCCCGGTCCAGCGACTCCCGCGTCACCCGCAACAAGCTTCTGCGGCTTCGGGCTTGATCTTGCCCACGGGAACCGTGACGGCCGCGTCGCCATAGTAGCCGTTCAACTCGACTCCGAAATCGAGCGAGATAATGTCGCCTTCTTTCAAGCTGCCGCGACGCCGACGGAATCCCGTGCACGACTTCCTGATTCACCGAGGCGCACAGCACGCAGGGATAGCCCGCGGTAGCCCTTGAACGCCGGGCGAGCGCCATGCTTCGGCGGCGCCCTCGGCGGCAAACTTCTCCAGGTCCAGCGTGGTGACGCCCGGCCGCACCGCCTGCCGCAAAGTCATTCAGCACATCCCAGACGACCAAGCCGGCGCGGTGCATCGTCTCCAGCTCCGCGGCTGATTTGCAGACAATCATCTCTGCTTTCCGGCGCACCAGCAACCTCGAGCAACGTCGTTCGTCACCGCTTCCGGAGCGCGCCATGCCGTCCACATCCATCGAGCACGCCTCGCCCGCGGTAATAATCGACCAGCGGGCGCGTTTGGCGCTCGTAGGCCGCCAGCCGCTCGGCGATCACCTCTTCGCGGTCGTCGGGCCGCTGCATCAGCTCGCCGCCGTCGTGGTCGCAGCGGCCGGGCACCTTGGGCGGGTGATCGTAAATATTATAAATCTCCCCGCCCACCGCGCAGGTGCGCCGTCCGGTCAAGCCGCCGCAGCAACTGATCTGGTCCACGACGAAGTGGACCACCAGCGGCTTCGCACCTTGCAGCGCTCGCAGAATCTCGTCCAGCCTTTCGGCCTGCGGCAGCGTGCGCGGAAAGCCATCCAGCACGAACCCATTGGCGCAATCGGGCCGCGAGATGCGCTCCTCGACCATGCTCAGGACCAAGTCGTCGGGAACCAATTCGCCGCGTTCCATGATGGCCTTGGCGCGCACACCGAGCGGCGTGCCGCGGCCGACATGCTCGCGAAACATATCGCCGGTGGAGATATGCGGCACGCCAGTATTCCTGAGCGATCTGCTTGGCCTGCGTGCCCTTACCGGCTCCCGGCGGCCCAAGAAAGATTACCGCGCGGCCCAGACCCTTAGCGGCCACTTGGTCTCGCGGGCCGCCGGACCTCAGGCATATCGCCGGCTCCGCAGCTTTCCTTTCTTGACGAAGCCCTCGTAATTGCGCATGACCAGCTGGGCTTCGATCTGCTGCACCGTATCCATGGCCACGCCGACCACGATCAGCAGCGACGTGCCGCCGAAATAGAAAGTAGATGTTCAACCCTTCGAGCACGAACCGCCACATATGGTTATCGAACCAGGCGCCCAACAGCTCCGGGCAAATGCTGCAGGTGGATACCCGCGATCATCCATTCCGGCAAGCAGGCAAACAGCGGCCAGATAGACGCCACCGACAAACGTCAGCCGGCGCAGGATGCGATTGATGTGCTCGGAGGTGTTGCGGCCGGGACGAATGCCGGGGACGAAGCCGCCATACTTGCGCATATTGTCGGCCAGCTCGGTGGGGTTGAAAACGATGCCCACGTAGAAAAACGCGAACAGAATGATCAGCAACACGTAGATCAGCGTGTAGAGCGGCTCGCCCCAGGCCAAGCGCCTGGCCAAGCGGTCAAACGAAGGGAAGCGCTTCTGCACGACGAGGGCGATGGTGCCGGGAAACGTCAGCAGGGAACTGGCAAAAATCGGCGGAATCACGCCGCCGGCATTCACGCGCAGCGGCAGATAGGTCATCTGCCCGCCCATGACGCGGCGGCCGACCACGCGCTTGGCATATTGCACGGGGATGCGCCGCTGGCCGCCTTCGACGAAAACGATGAAGCCGATCACGGCCAGCATCAAGGCCGACCAGGACGAGCAAGGCCAGGCCGGTGAAGGGTCCCCACTGCTGGGTGGTCGCTTTGGTCCACAGATCGGCGATGCCGCGCGGCAGGCCCACCACGATGCCGGCAAAGATGATCAGGGACATGCCGTTGCCCACGCCGCGCTCGCTGATCTGCTCGCCGAGCCACATGATGAAGGCCGAGCCGGTGGTCAGGGTCAGGATGGTCATCAAGGTGAAGGCGATGCCGGGGTTATAAACCAGGGACTGGCCGTTGGGGCCGTTCTGATGCTGCAAGGTGAAGGCGATCGAGAGCGACTGCAGGATGCTGAGCAGGATCGTCAGGTAGCGCGTGTATTGCGTGATCTTGCGGCGGCCCAGCTCGCCTTCTTTCTGCAGGCGCTCGAGGTAAGGCCAGGCCACGGTCATCAACTGCAAGATGATCGAGGCGGTGATGTAGGGCATGATGCCCAGGGCGAAGATCGTCAGCCGGCGGAAATTGCCGCCGCTGAACAGGTCGATGATGCCCAGCACCGATCCCTGGTTCTGCTGGAAGAGCTGGGTGAGCACGTCCGTATTGATCCCGGGCGTGGGCAGGAAAGCGCCCAGGCGGTAGACGGCCAGTATCGCCAGCGTAAACAGGATCCGCTTGCGCAGATCCGGAATGCGAAACATATTGGCGAAGGCTTCGAAAAATTGGTTCATGACAGCCGCTCGACTTTGCCTCCGGCGCGCGTGATCTTTTCTTCGGCGGATTTGCTGAAGGCGTGCGCGCGCACCGTGAGCGCCGCCTTCAATTCGCCATCACCCAGAATCTTGACCGGACGGGTAGCGCTGCGGACCAGGCCGCGCGTCGCGCAAGGAGTTCCGGCGTGACCACTTCGCCGGCGGCGAAAGCGTTGAGCATCTCGACGTTCAGGATGGCGAAATCCTTGCCGAAACGGGTTGTGAAAGCCGCGCTTGGGAATGCGCCGGTGCAACGGCATCTGGCCGCCCTCAAAACCGGGGCGGCGCGAAAATCCCTTGCGCGATTTCTGACCCTTGTTGCCGGCTCCGGAGGTCTTGCCCAGCTTCGAGCCGATGCCCCGGCCAACGCGCACCTTGCGGTGGCGCGAGCCGCGCGGGCGGATGCAGATTCGATAGATGTTACCGCCATGCTGGCCTCAATTCCTGGCTACGAAAATTTGCGCTCATTGCACGACGACGACCAGGTGGCGCACCTTGTCCACCATGCCGCGGATGGCGGGCGTGTCTTCGCGCTCGACAACCTGGTGCAGGCGGCGCAAGCCGAGCCCGCGCACCGTCTGCGCGCATATCCCGGGTGCAGCCGATGACGCTGACCACCCACTTGATCTTGAGCGTTGCCGTTTTGTTTTTGGCCATGAGCGCTTCTCCGATCAGCTAGCGCAACTCTTCCACCGGTTTGGACCGCAACTCGGCGACGCGGGCTTCGTCTTTGAGGCGCAAGAGCGCGTCAAAGGTGGCCTTGATGACGTTATGCGGATTCGAGGTGCCGATCGATTTCGTCAGCACGTTGTGAGATGCCGGCCACTTCCATCACCGCGCGCACCGGCCCGCCGGCGATGATTCCGGTGCCTTCCGACGCCGGCTTGAGCAGCACCTGTCCCGAACCGTAGAAGCCGACGACCTGATGCGGGAATCGAAGTGCCCTTCAAGTTCAGGCGGATCAGATTTTTCTTGGCCTGCTCGATGGCCTTGCGAATGGCCATGGGAACTTCGCGGGCCTTGCCCATGCCGAATCCGGCGTGGCCGTGCTGATCGCCCACCACGACCAGCGCGGAGAAGCTCAGGTTCTTGCCGCCCTTGACGACCTTGGTGACGCGCTGGATGGACACCACCTGGTCCTTCAAATTATTGGCGCTGACCTCGATGGGCCGGCGCACCGCCAGAGTTTCGCGCAGAATATGTTTGGACATAGAGTTAGAACTTCAATCCCGCCTCTCGGGCCGCGTCGGCCAGGGCCTCCACGCGGCCGTGATACATATAGCCGCCGCGATCGAACACGACCTGCTGGATTCCTGCCGCGAGCGCCCGCTCGGCGATCGTCTTGCCCACGATCTTGGCGGCGGCGACGTTGCCGCCGCCCTTGATCTGCGCGCGCGTCTGCTTATCGAGCGAACTGGCCGAGGCCAGCGTGCGGCCGGTGTGATCGTCGATCACCTGCGCATAAATGTGGTCGAGCGAGCGATAAACGCACAGCCGCGGACGCTCGGGCGTGCCCAGCGACGCGCTGGCGCACGCGGTCGATGCACCCGCTGGCGATGCGCGTTGCGCGAAAGCTTGCGAACCGATTTCTTAGCCATTCTTTCTCTTTGTGCCTTTCTTTAAGCCTTTTGTTGCGGTCGATGCCGGATGCCGCGACCGCTGGTTTATGCGGCGGTCTTGGCGGCGCCAGCCTTGCCGGCCTTCTTCTTCAGGCGCTCGCCAGACAGGCGGATGCCCTTCTGCTTGTACGGATCCGGCGGGCGCAAGCCGCGGATGTTCGCCGCCACTTGGCCCACCGCGCGCGGTCCGCGCCGGTCACGGTCAGACGGGTCTGCTTTTCCACCGTGATCTGAATGCCTTCGGGAATCGGGAACTCGACCGGATGCGAATAGCCCAGAGCGAAAACGACGTTTTTGCCCTTCACTTCGGCGCGATAGCCGACGCCGACGATGTCCAGGTCCTTCTTGAAGCCCTCGGTGACGCCGCGAACGGCGTTGGCCACCAGGGCCCGCGCCAATCCGTGCAGGGCGCGATGCTCCTCGGTCTCGCGCAGCGCGATGAGCACGCCGTCTTTCTGTTCGAAGCGGATGCCCGCGGCACGGGCATCGTTCAGCTTGCCCTTGGGGCCTTGCACTTCGACGGCCGCGGCGCTGAGCTGAATCTTCACGCCCGCGGGCACCGGAATCGGTTTGCGTCCAATTCGCGACATAACGTTTTTCCTCGCCTTTACCAGGCCTCTTACCAAACTTCGCAGAGCACTTCGCCGCCCAGGCGCTCCTTGCGCGCCGACGCGGCCGGTCATCACGCCGCGCGGCGTGGTGAGGATGTTGATGCCCAGGCCGCCCACGACGCCGCGAATCTCGCTCGGAGCCGACGATAGCGGCGGCTGCCCGGGACGCGAAACGCGCTGCAGGTCGGTGATCACCGAGCGCTTGTCCGGCGTGTATTTCAGGAACACGCGCAGGGCCTTGCGGGTCTTGGATTCGTCCACGACTTTGTAGGTGGAGATGAAGCCCTCTTCCTTGAGCACGCGGGCGATTTCGATCTTCAGCTTCGAGGCCGGCAACTCCACGCGCGCGTGGCGCGCGCGCGCGGCGTTGCGGATGCGCGTGAGCATGTCGGAAATGGGATCGGTCTGCATGGTCGTTACCAGCTCGCCTTCACCACGCCGGGAATTTCGCCGCGCAGGGCGAAGCCGCGGAAACAGATGCGGCACATCTCGAACTTGCGGATAAAGCCGCGCGGCCGGCCGCAGATGCGGCAGCGGTTGCGCTGGCGGATCTTGAACTTCAGCTTCCTGCGCATCTTCGCAAATTGTGACAGGTTCGAGCCATAGCTCTCCTTGCGTTTAGGCGCGCAGCGGCACGCCGATCAGTTTCAGCAGCTCGCGGCCTTCTTCGTCGTTGCGCGCCGTGGTGGTCAGGGTGATGTTCATGCCCTTGATCTTGTCCACGCGCGTGTAATCGATTTCCGGAAACACCAACTGGTCGCGCAGTCCCATGGTGTAATTGCCGCGGCCGTCAAAGGCGTTCGGCGGCAGGCCCTTGAAGTCGCGCACGCGCGGCAGCACCACGTTGCACAGGCGGTCCAGGAACTCGTACATGCGGTCGCCGCGCAGCGTCACGCAGCAGCCGATGGGCATGCCCTTGCGAATCTTGAAATTGGCGATGGACTTCTTGGCCCGGGTGATCACCGGCGCGCTGGCCGGCGATCTGGCCCAGCTCGATGGCCGCCACGTCCAGCAGCTTGACGTTCTGGCTGGCCTCGCCCAGGCCGATATTGACGACCACTTTGGCCACCTTGGGCACGGCCATGGGGTTCTTGTACCCGAAGCGCTTCATCAGCGCCGGAACCACTTCGCTGCGGTATTTTTCTTGCAATCGGCTCATCGTACTGCTCTCCGCCTATTTCTCCAGCGTCGTGCCGCAACGGCGGCAGACGCGCACCTTGGTGCCGTCGGGCAGGACTTGTGCCCGACGCGCGCGTGCTTGTTGCAGGCCGGGCAGACCAGCAGGACGTTGGAAATCTGGATCGGCCCTTCCTTTTCCACGATGCCGCCCTTGATGTTCTTCGAGGGGTTGGCGCGCGTGTGGCGCTTGATGATATTGGCGTGCTCGACGGTCACCGTGCGCTTGCTCGGGATTGACCGCCAGCACGCGGCCGGTCTTGCCCCGGTCGCGCCCGGTCATCACGCGCACCTGATCGCCCTTGCGAATGCTGGCGTTTGTCGGTGCTGGTTCCATGAATCTTCACTCCTCAATCTCGCAATGGCCGCCGTCCTACCAGACTTCCGGCGCCAGCGAGACGATCTTGGCGAACTTCTTTTCGCGCAACTCGCGCGCCACCGGACCGAACACGCGCGTGCCCACCGGCTCGTTGGCGTCGTTGATCAGCACCGCGGCATTGTCGTCGAAGCGGATGTAGGTGCCGTCCTTGCGCCGGTGCTCCTTGCGGGTGCGCACCACCACGGCGCGCACCACCTTGCCCTTCTTGATGGGGCTCTCCGGCGTCGCTTCTTTCACCGAGGCGGTGATGATGTCGCCCAGGCCCGCGCGGCTGCCGGTATCGCCGCCCACGGGAAGAATGCACATCAGGCGGCGCGCGCCGGAATTATCGGCCACCGTCAGCCAACTTCGCATCTGAATCATTGCCGCATTCTCCTCGCGAGCGCTAATCGACGCTGGTGCGGCGGGAAACCACTTCCGCCAGCCGCCAGCGCTTCAGTTTCGACATCGGCCGGGACTCCACGATGCGCACCGTATCGCCCTGCCGCGCCTCGCCCTGCTCGTCGTGGGCGTAAAATTTCTTGGACACGCGCACATAGCGGTCGTACAGGCGGTGCTGGACCCGCCGCGTCACGCGCACCACGATGGTCTTCTGCATCTTGGCGCTGGTCACCACGCCGACCAGTTCCTTGCGCCGGCGCTGTTCGGCAGCGCCGGCGCTTGCGTGCTTCCGTTTCCATCAGCTCTTCCTCAATTCGCGCTCGCGCAAGCAGCGTTTTCACGCGCGCCAAATCGCGCCTGGCCAAGCGCAGCCGCGCCACCGCTTCGGCCTGGCCGGTGGTGAGCTGAAAGCGCAGGCGGAAGACCTGCTCGGCCAGCTCGCGTTCGCGGGCTTCCAGTTCCGGCGTGCCCAGGTCCCGCAATTTTTCGATTGCGCGCGGCATTACAGACTCCCCGCGCGGGCTGACAAATTTGGTCTGGATCGGCAGCTTGTGCGCCGCCAGCTCCATGGCCTGCGGTGGCCGTGGCCAGATCGACGCCGGCCATCTCAAACATCACCCGGCCCGGCTTGACCACCGCGACCCAGCGTTCCGGCGCGCCCTTGCCTTTGCCCATGCGCGTTTCCGCGGGCTTCTTGGTGAAGGGCTTGTCCGGAAAGATGCGGATCCACAGCTTGCCGCCGCGCTTGATGAAGCGCGTGATGGCCACGCGCGAGGCTTCGATCTGGCGGTCGGTGATCCAGGCCGGCTCGAGCGCCTTCAGGCCGTATTCGCCGAAAGACAGTTCGCCTCCGCGCCAGGCCTTGCCGCGGCGCCGGCCGCGCTGCTGCTTGCGGTACTTCACTTTCTTCGGCATCAACATGGCGAATTTCCTCTTAATCGGCTGCCGCGGCGGCGGCTGACGCCGCGGCGTTTCGGGCCGCGCTCCGGCACGTTTTCGCCCTGGTAGACCCAGCACTTCACGCCAATCACGCCGTAGGTGGTGTAGGCCTGCGCAAAACCAAAATCGATGTCCGCGCGCAGCGTCTGCAGCGGCAAGCGGCCTTGCAGATACCATTCCTTGCGCGCGATTTCCGCGCCGTTCAGCCGGCCCGGCCACGCGCACCTTGATGCCCTTGCAGCCGAAACGCAGCGCCGAATCCACGGCCTTGCGCATGGCGCGGCGGAAGGCCACGCGCTTTTCCAGCTGCAGGGCGATCGATTCGGCCACCAGTTGCGCGTCCAGCTCCGGCCGGTGCACTTCCTGAATGTCGATGTGCACTTCGCGCTTGGTGCGCTTCTGCACTTCGTTCTTGAGCTTGTCGATTTCCGCGCCCTTGCGGCCGATGATGATGCCGGGACGCGCGGTATAGAGGCGGATCACCAGCTTGTTGGCGGCGCGCTCGATATCGATGGCGCTGATGCCCGCCGAGCGCAGGCGCTCCTTCAGCTGGCGGCGCAGCACCACGTCTTCGTGCAACAGGTCGGCGTAGTCCTTTCCGGCAAACCAGCGCGAACGCCAGGGCTTGTTGTAGCCCAGCCGGAACCCATATGGATGTGTCTTCTGCCCCAAAGCGACTCCTCCCTCCAAACGCCTCTTACTCTTGTTTCTTCGGCTTTGCTGCGCCCGGCGCCTGCTTGCCTCCGCCGAGCGCCTTGCGCGCCTTCTTCACCGCGCCGCGCACGCCCTTTTCGGAGGCAGCGGCGGCTACCGCGGCCGCGGTGCGCTCGGCAGCGGCGCGATGATGCTCGGCCACCGCCACGACGATGTGCGCGGTGCGCTTCTGGTAATGGAACGCGCGGCCCATCGGCGCGGGCCGCAGACGCTTCCAGCGCGAGCCTTCGTTCACGAAACAGCGCGAAACGTACAGCTCATCCACATCCAGCGACGCGCCGGCATCTTCGGCCTTGCGTTCGGCATTGGCGATGGCGCTGCGCAACACCTTTTCGATGTCGCGCGCGGCGCGCTTCTTGGTGTAGCGCAGAATCTGCAAGGCATCCTCGGCGCGCTGGCCGCGGATCAAGTCCACCACCAGGCGGACCTTCTGCGGCGACATGCGCACATGCCGCGCCATGGCGTGCGCTTCGATGACCGGCGCCGACGGAAGTGTGACGTTTGTGGCCATTGTCCTTTAGACCTTTTCTTTCCCTTACGCCTTGGGGCCGGGGCCGCAGGCGCAGAGCCGCCCGCGGCGCACCAGCGCCGCCGGGACCTCCCGGACGCGCCGGCCACGCCCGCAGCCCTTTCCAGGGCGGCTTTCACGGCGTGGCCTTTGAAGGTGCGCGTGGGGGCAAACTCGCCGAGCTTGTGCCCGATCATCTGCTCGGTGATATACACCGGGATGAATTTCTTGCCGTTATGCACGGCGATGGTGTGGCCGATCATGTCCGGCACGATGGTGGAGCGGCGCGACCACGTCTTCACCACTTTTTTCTCGTTCCGCTCGTTGAGCGCCTCCACCTTCATATGCAGAGGGGTGTCCACGAACGGCCCTTTTTTCAGCGAGCGAGCCATGAGACTCCTTACTAACTTCCTGGTCTAAAAGCCCGGCCAAACGGCGGCTTACTCGTCCACGCGGCGCAGCTTGATCCACTGCGCGCGCCGCAGCTTGCGGAAACCGCGCACCGGCCCCGAAACGCGGTGCGAATGGGTGCAGAAGGGACAGACAAACCGCGTCCCCTGCTGGCTGGGCTGCTGCTCGACCAGCACCGCCCATCCGGGCTTGCAAAAGCGGTACGGCACCGGCTCGAGCGGAACGGCATGCGATTTACGCAGTCGTCTTGCTGCACGGCCTTGGCAACTCGCGGCCGTGCAGCCGGCTTGCGCGCGCTCGAGGCGCGCCGCGCCTGCGTTATGCTTCGCGATGCTCTCATCGTGGGCCTCTCCATCACCCGCCGCGCCGGGATCGTTGTCAATTACACCTTCTATTTTACTAGTTCGTACTCTATTTTACTAATCTGTACTTCCATTGCTTCAAACTATTGCAATATCAGGGCTTGCGGCGCTCGGCGATCATGCGAGTCGGTGCGCCGGTTATGCCGCGTCTTGGCGCCCAGCGTCGGGAAGCCCCACGGCGTCTGGGGATGATTGCCCTTCACGCGGCCCTCACCGCCGCCGTGCGGGTGGTCCACCGGGTTCATGGCCACGCCGCGAACCGTCGGCCGCTTGCCATGCCAGCGCGTGCGGCCGGCCTTGCCGTAGGTGACGTTTTCGTGATCGAGATTGCCGACCTGGCCGACGGTGGCCATGCAATCCATCACGAACCGGCGCACTTCGCCCGAGGGCAGCTTCACCAGCGCGAGATCGCCTTCCTTGCTGAGCAATTGCGCCGATCCGCCGGCGGCGCGCACTACTTGCGCGCCCTTGCCCGGGGAAAGCTCCAGGTTATGCACCTGCGTGCCGGGCGGAATGAACCGCAACGGCAGCGCATTGCCGGGCAGAATGTCGGCGCCTTCGCCGGTTTGCACGGTCATGCCCACTTCGAGCCCGATCGGATGCAGGATGTAGCGCTTCTCTCCGTCGGCATAGTGCAGAAGCGCCAGGCGCGCCGAGCGATTGGGATCGTACTCGATGGCCGCCACACGCGCGGGAATGCCTTTTTTCTCGCGCCGAAAATCGACGATGCGGTATTGCTTCTTATGGCCGCCGCCGCGATGCCAGATGGTCAGCTCGCCGTGCGAGTTGCGCCCGCCGGTGCGCTTCTTGGGCTCGAGCAGAGACTTTTCCGGCGTCTGCTTGGTCACTTCGCTCTTATCGAGCATGGTGATGAACCGCCGGGACGCTGTATAAGGATTAAAGCTTTTTAGCGCCATTTGGAGCTACCTTCCCGCGGCGCGCCCAACCTCGAGCGACGCCCTTGCTTCTGGTGTTCTACAGCCTGCGATCCGAGATTCTCGTCAGAGATTCTCGGCGTACTCGATCATCTTTTCCTTCTCGGCGAGCTTCACATAGGCCTTTTTCCAGTCCCGCCGATGGCCCTCCGAGCGCCCCCGGCGCCGGAACTTTCCATGATAGATTGCCGTGCGCACGTCATCGACCTTCACCTTGAAAATCTGCTGCACCGCCTCCTTGATCTGGGTCTTGGTGGCGTTCGAGGCCACTTCAAAAACCACGGTGTGCTGGGTCTCTTTCACGGCCAAGCCCTTTTCCGTGATGATGGGGCGGCGAATAATTCTGTAAACGCTGATGTCCATGGTGTTTGTCCGGCGCCTTTATTCCTTTTCCTTAGCCTTGCCCTTGGGCTTGGATTTCGATTTGGCTTTCGGCGATTTCGAAGCGGTGCTGGCTTTTGACTTCGCGCCCGAGGCAGCGGCCTTCGATTGCCGAGGCTTTGGCGATTCCGCAGGCGCCTTCGCCGGGCGAACCGCTTCGGCAGCGCCGTCGCCAGCTGCGGCTTCCGTGGCGCCCCCTTGCGAACCGAGCGACCGGCCCAGGTGCAGGGCGGCATCCTTCGACAGCAGCACGCGGTCGTGCCGCAGCACGTCATAGGCTTGCAGGGCCGACGGGGCCACCACTTTCACGCCTTCCAGATTGCGGCTGGCCAGCTCCAGATTGTGGTTGCCGGGCCCTTCCACCACCAGCATCGTGCGCGTATCGCCATCGAGCCGCGTCAGCGCGGCCCGAAAATCCTTGGTCTTGTGCGAGCCGAGCGTCCAGCCATCCACAACGGTCAGCTGCTGACCGGACAACTTGGCCGAAAGCGCCGAGCGCAACGCGCCCAAAACCATCTTCTTGGGAAGCCGGTATGCGTAGCTGCGCGGCTGCGGGCCGTGCACCGTGCCGCCCTTGCGCCAGATCGACGAGCGAATCGAGCCAACACGCGCGCGGCCGGTGCCCTTCTGCCTCCAGAGCTTGCGGCCGGAGCCGGAAACTTCGCCGCGGCCCTTGGTCTTGTGCGTGCCGGCGCGTTGGCCAGCCAGATACCAGCGCACCGCTTCATGCAGCAGATGCGGATTCACGCTGGCGGCAAACACCGCGTCGGCCAAGTCCACTTGGCCTACCGTCTTGCCTTCCAAATTCCTGACGTCAACGACTGCCATGGAACGCGCGTGCTCCTTATGGCTTACTTTGCTTGCTGGGATTTGCGGATCAGCAGATAACAGCCCGTAGGACCAGGCACCGCTCCGCGCACCAGCAAGAGATTTTCTTCGTTATCGACCTTGACCACGCGCAGATTCTTGACCGTCACGCGCTCGTGGCCCATGTGCCCGGGGAAATGCTGTCCCTTCCAGACTCGCGAAGGGAACGAACTGGCGCCAATGCCTCCCGGCGCGCGGTGAAACATCGAGCCGTGGGTGGCGTCGCCGCCCGCGAAATGCCAGCGCTTGACGCCGCCCTGAAATCCCTTGCCTTTGCTGACGCCGGTGACGTCCACAAATTCGCCGGGAGCGAAGCGGTCCACCAGCACGCGGTCGCCGGCCTTGGTATCGTCAGCCGACTCATCCAGACGAATCTCGCGCAGCATGCGCATAGGCGCGACATCGGCCTTCTTGAAGTGGCCCGTCATGGGCTTGGAGATGCGCTGGGGCTTGACGAATTCGACCAAGCCCAGCTGCACGGCATCGTAGCCGTCGGTTTGCTTGGTGCGCCGCTGCACCACCACGCAAGGGCCCGCCTGCACCACCGTGCAAGGCACAGCCGCGCCATCTTCGGCAAAGACCCGAGTCATGCCCAGCTTGATTCCGAGAATTCCGTTCACAGCCATGCGAATTGTCCTTACCTTCCCTTACCCCTTACTTGCCGAGAGATACCTCGCTCGCGATGCTCGTTCGGGATGACTATCCTCGTCGAGCGTTACTTGACCGCGTGTTCGCGGCCAAAAGCCTTGATCTCCACATCCACGCCCGGCGGCAGATCGAGCTTCATCAGCGCGTCCACCGTATCCGGCGTGGGCTCGAGAATATCGATGAGCCGCTTGTGCGTGCGCATTTCGAACTGCTCGCGCGACTTCTTGTCCACGTGCGGCGAGCGCAACACTGTCCAGCGGTTGATGGTGGTGGGCAGCGGAATCGGCCCGGCCACATCCGCGCCGGTGCGCTTGGCTGTGTCCACAATCTCCCGCGTGGACTGGTCCAGAATGCGGTGGTCGTACGCCTTCAACCGAATTCGAATTCTTTCTCCGGCTGGCATAGGTTACTCGATGATCTCGGTGACCGCGCCGGCGCCGACGGTGTGGCCGCCTTCGCGGATGGCGAAGCGCAGCCCGCGCTCCAGCGCCACCGGCGTGATCAGCGAAATCTCCGCCGAGACGTTGTCTCCCGGCATGACCATCTCCACTCCCGCCGGCAGCTTCACGTCGCCGGTCACGTCCGTGGTCCGAAAATAAAACTGCGGCCGGTATCCGGTGAAAAACGGCGTGTGCCGCCCGCCCTCTTCCTTGGTCAGCACATACGCTTCGGCCTTGAACTTGGTGTGCGGCGTGATCGATCCCGGCTTGGCCACCACCTGGCCCCGCTCCACCTCTTCTTTTTCCGTGCCCCGCAGCAGCAACCCCACGTTGTCTCCCGCCATCCCTTCGTCCAGCAGCTTGCGGAACATCTCCACGCCCGTCACCACCCGCTTCATCGTCGGACGGAATCCCACAATCTCCATCTCCTCGCCCACCTTCACCTTGCCCCGCTCGATTCGCCCGGTCACCACCGTGCCGCGTCCGGAGATCGAGAAGATATCCTCGATCGGCATGGCAAACGGCTTGTCCACATCCCGCTGCGGCAAGGGCACGTTCTTATCCACCGCTTCCATCAACTCCAGAATCGTCTTCTCCCACTTCTCCTCGCCGTTCAGCGCGCCCAGCGCCGAGCCGCGAATCACCGGAACCGAGTCGCCCGGGAACTGATAGGTCTTCAGCAACTCGCGCACTTCCAGCTCCACCAGCTCCAGCAGCTCGGGATCTTCCACCGCATCGCACTTGTTCAAAAACACCACGATGTACGGCACGCCCACCTGCCGCGCCAGCAAAATGTGCTCCCGCGTCTGCGGCATCGGCCCATCGGTCGCCGCCACCACCAGGATCGCTCCATCCATCTGCGCCGCCCCGGTGATCATGTTCTTGATGTAGTCGGCGTGCCCCGGGCAATCGATGTGCGCGTAGTGCCGGTTGGCCGTCTCGTACTCCACGTGCGCCACCGCGATGGTGATGCCCCGCTCGCGCTCTTCCGGCGCGTTATCGATCGAATCAAACGCCCGGAACTGCACCTTGGGGTTGTGCTTCGACAGCACCTTGGTGATCGCCGCCGTCAAGGTGGTCTTGCCGTGATCGATGTGCCCGATCGTCCCGATATTCACGTGCGGCTTGCTGCGCTCGAACTTTTCCTTCGCCATCGGCTGTCTCGTTCCTCCGCTGCAATCAATACATAAAACAAACTTATCGTGTTACCCGGCCCGTAGCCTTGGCGACGACCTCTTCCGCGATGGATGCGGGCGCCTCGGCATAATGCGAGAAGTGCATGGTAAAGCTTCCGCGGCCCTGGGTGCGGCTGCGCAAATCGGTGGCATAGCCAAACATTTCCGCCAGAGGCACTTCGCAGCGAATGATCTGCGCTCCGGCGCGCGACTCCATCCCCTGCGGATGCCCGCGGCGGGAGTTCAGGTCGCCAAAAACATCGCCCATGTATTCTTCGGGGACCACCACCTCGACGCTCATGACCGGCTCAAGGAGAATGGGCTGGGCCTTGCTGCAAGCTTCCTTAAAAGCCATCGATCCGGCAATCTTAAAGGCCATTTCGGAACTGTCCACGTCGTGGTAGCTGCCGTCGGTTAAGACCACGGCGATATCCACCATTTCATAGCCAGCGAGCACGCCATTTTCCATGGCCTCGCGAATACCGGCTTCAATGGGAGCGATAAACTCCCGGGGAATGCTCCCTCCAATGATCTTGTCGATGAAGAGCAGGCGATGCTCTTTATCGAAGCGGAATTTTCCGCCCGAGCCAGCCACTTGCTTGGCAAGAGCATCGAGTTCGTCGGTAGACATCTCGTGCATGTCTTCGTGGCCAGAGCTGGGCAGAGGATGAATTTCCACTTTGCAATGGCCGTACTGGCCACGGCCGCCGGTCTGGCGGATGTATTTGCCTTCGCCTCCCGCGTGGCGGCGGATGGTTTCGCGATAGGCCACCTGCGGGCGGCCCACACTGGCCTGCACGCCAAATTCGCGCAGCATGCGGTCCACGATAATCTCCAGGTGCAATTCGCCCATGCCGGAGATGAGGGTCTGTCCCGTATCCGGATCGGTGTGGACGCGGAAAGTGGGGTCCTCCTGGGAGAGCTTGGCCATAGCGTTGCCGAGCTTGTCCTGGTCCGCCTTGGTTTTAGGCTCGATGGCGACGGAGATAACCGGCGCAGGAAATTCGATGGACTCAAGAACGATGGGCTTCTGCTCGTCGCACAGCGTGTCGCCGGTGGTGACACTCTTCAATCCAACGCAGGCGGCGATATCGCCCGCGTAGATGGCTTCAATCTCCTCGCGCTTGTTGGCGTGCATGCGCAGAAGGCGTCCAATGCGCTCGCGGGTGCGCTTCGAAGAGTTGTAGACGTAGCTGCCGGATTTCAACACACCCGAATAGACACGGATATAAGTAACGTGGCCGACGAACGGATCGGACATGATTTTGAAAGCCAGGGCCGAGAAGGGCTGATCGTCCGCGGCGCGGCGCAGCAGAGCCTCAGTGCCATCGAGCGAGGCGCCTTCGACCGGCGGAACGTCCAGCGGAGAAGGCAGATAATCGATGACCGCATCGAGCAAAGGCTGAACGCCTTTGTTCTTGAACGCGGAACCGGCCACGACCGGGACGAGCTTCAGCGCAATGGTCGAACGCCGAATGGAGACCCGCAGCTCTTCCGGCGTCAATTCATGCTCGGCGAGATACTTGGTCAAAATGGCGTCATCATGCTCGGCAATGTACTCGACCACTTTTTCGCGATGTTCCTTATAGAACTCCGGGCTGATGGCCGAAGCCTTAACCGCGACGGCAACCTCGGGGCGTTCTTTCAAGAAGGCCTGGTCCCAAAGCTTCTCGACAGGCAGCACCTCGAATTTCGCGCCGAGGGTGTCTTCCAGCCAAATGATGGCTTTCTGCTCGATGAAATCGATGACTCCGACGAAGTTATCTTCCTTGCCGATGGGAAATTGCAGCGGGCAGGGATGAGCTCCGAGGCGCTGGCGCATGGAGCGGATACAGTGGTCGAAATCGGCGCCCACGCGGTCCATCTTGTTTACAAAAGCGATGCGCGGGACGCGATACTTATCGGCCTGGCGCCATACCGTTTCCGATTGCGGCTGCACACCGGCCACAGCGTCAAAAATGGCCACGCAGCCATCCAGCACGCGCAACGAGCGTTCCACTTCGACGGTAAAGTCCACGTGGCCCGGCGTATCGATGATGTTGATAAGGTAGGACTGGCCAAAACGCTTCCAGCTGGCCGTAGTGGCGGCGGAGGTGATGGTAATGCCGCGCTCGCGCTCCTGCTCCATCCAATCCATCGTGGCGGTGCCTTCGTCGACTTCGCCGATCTTGTACGTGACACCGGTATAGAAGAGGATGCGCTCGGTGGACGTGGTTTTACCGGCGTCGATATGCGCCATGATGCCGATGTTGCGCGTGTGCTCGAGTTGTGATGACCTTGTTTCCATAATTCTACTAAACTCTTTCGTTTCTTTGGCTTTTACCAGCGGTAGTGGGCGAAGGCCTTGTTAGCCTCGGCCATGCGATGAACATCTTCCTTGCGTTTGATGGCGCCGCCGCGTCCGTTTGCGGCATCCAGGAGCTCGTCGGCAAGCTTATCGACCATGCGCTTGCCAGGCCGGGTGCGAGCGTGGAGCAAGAGCCAGCGGATAGCCAGGGATTGCCTGCGGAACTGACTGACCTCTACAGGAACCTGGTAGTTGGCGCCGCCCACGCGGCGCGACTTCACTTCGAGGACGGGCTTGACGTTTTCCACCGCTTTCTTGAACACCTTCAGCGGCTCGTCATTGGCCTTTTGCCCCATCTGTTCCATCGCCTCGTAGAAAATGCGCTGGGCGGTGGAGCGCTTGCCGTCCCACATCATGGAACTGATGAACTTTTGCACCAGATCGCTGCCGTAGACTGAATCCGGCATGACCGTGCGGCGCGAAATGAATCCCTTGCGTGGCATGACGCCTCTCCGTTCCTATTTCTGCGCAGCCTTGGGCCGCTTGGCTCCATACTTGGAGCGCCCTTGCTTGCGATTGTCGACGCCGGCGGCATCGAGGGTGCCGCGAATGACGTGGTAGCGCACGCCCGGCAGATCCTTAACGCGGCCGCCGCGCACGAGCACAATGGAGTGCTCTTGCAAGTTGTGGCCGATTCCCGGGATGTAGGTGGTGACTTCGACGCTATTGGTCAAGCGCGCTCGGGCCACCTTGCGCAGCGCGGAATTGGGCTTCTTGGGAGTCTGGGTGTACACGCGGATGCACACGCCGCGCTTTTCAGGGCATCCCTGTAGCGCGGGCGACTTTGTTTTGGTGCGTACTTTCTCGCGTCCATTACGGACAAGTTGCGCAAACGTCGGCACGGCTCTCCCTCAATTCGAGCAAAAACTTCGGTTCTATTCCGGGCCGGCTTTCGCCGACACACGGAGTCTGCGGGTTTATCAACAGAAGAGGGTCAGTAGCGACCCCGGCGGACCGACAAGATTCTCACGCACAAAATCCGCTGCGCCGATTTACACGGCAGCGGGTCACGCGGAGATGCTCACTCGGCTTTGCGGGGCTGGCGCCCCATTCCGGCCGCTCTCCTAGCCCCGTTCCCTTAACCACTCTTCCGGAGCAGGAGACCTACCCCTTCTACGACAGGGCAAAAATTCCCCTGACAAAGGGGGAAGTATAGGTAAAAAAGTCGAATGTGTCAAAATAAAAAACAATCAATAAAAAAAGACTAGAAAAAAGACCAAGTTTGGGGGGCGCAGGCGAGCGTTGATTATGGCAGTTCTTGATGTCGCGTGGTAGCTCCGTTTGAATTTTGATCTCTCGTGTCACCATCAACTCGAGGTCATGATCGGGAAAATTCAACTGACTCACTGCCTCATGTCGAAGTGCGTTGACAAAGTCTCGATCATCCACTATTGTTCCCGTTTGTCCCTATAGGGCAGGGTGTTTATCGAGATGCGGACATACGTTCCAGAGGGCCGCGAAGCGGAAGCGCTGTCGCAAGGTCCAAAGTGGGTTGTTGTGGATGCCGCCGGACAGGTGTTGGGCCGCGTCGCCGCGACTGTGGCGCGCGTACTGATTGGGAAAGATAAACCGGAGTTCACTCCCTACCTGGATTGCGGCGATCACGTGGTCGTCATCAACGCGCAAAAGATTCGTCTCACGGGAAACAAGCTCGACCAGAAAGTGTACCGTTCCCACAGCGGTTATCCCGGCGGTCTCAAGGAAGTTCCCGCAAAGCGCATTCGTGGCGAGCGGGCCGACTGGATGCTGCGCGAGGCGGTTCTCGGGATGTTGCCGAAGAACAGGCTTCGTGCCAGCCGTGCCCGAAAACTGCGCGTCTACTTGGACGAAAAAGGTTTGGCGCGCCACGCAGGCCAGAAGCCGCAACCCCTAAGTCTGTAGCTTCGCGAACACACCGGGCGACTTTCAAGAGAGCTGCCGTTATCTGAGTTTTGAGGAGGAGCGTTGGGTTCAACGCCACAACCAACCGAAGGCGCCGTAAAGACGCAAACATACGGCACGGGCCGGCGCAAGAACGCCATAGCTCGGGTTTTCATTAAGCCCGGCAGCGGCAAATTTGAAGTCAATCGGCGGCCGGTGGATGCTTATTTCAAGAACGTGGCTTGGCTGATGCGCGCCATGGAACCTCTGAAGTTCACCAATACCGCCAATGAGCTGGACGTTTGGGCCACGGTAAACGGCGGGGGCGTGGGCGGGCAGTCGGGCGCGGTGCGCATGGGGCTTTCGCGCGCGCTTTCGATTTTCAATCCCGACTTGCGTCATGGGCTGCGAAACAACGGTTTCCTGACGCGCGATTCGCGCATGCGCGAACGCAAGAAGTACGGCCAAAAGGGCGCTCGCAAGCGCTTCCAGTTCAGCAAGCGGTAACCCTAAAACTCCAGCCCGGCCTGCCGGGCTGAATACATGGCCGGCGAGATGCCGGCAAGAGGATGCTCTGCTTTCCGCGGCAACGCCGCGGGCAAGCCGCAAGCATCCAAACAATCAAGGAGGTCCATTGGCAGTTGAAATAACCATGAAGGAGTTGCTGGAGGCCGGCGTTCATTTCGGCCACCAGACCCGCCGTTGGAACCCGAAGATGAAGGAGTACATCTTCGGCGAACGCAATGGGATTCACATCATCGATTTGCAAAAGACGCTCAAAATGTTCCGCGAAGCGAGCCGCTTCGTGAGCGAGCTCGCCAGCCAGGGACGCGTCATTCTCTTTGTAGGCACCAAGCGCCAGGCGCAGGAAGCCATCTCCGAGGAAGGGCGGCGCTGCGGCATGTTTTTCGTCAACCACCGATGGCTGGGCGGAACTCTGACCAATTGGGCCACGCTGCAGAAATCCATCAAGCGGCTGAAGACGCTGAAGGCCATGATCGAGGATGGACGCATGGCGCAGCTATCGAAAAAGGAAGCGGCGAGGCTGGAGCGCGAGTTGAAGCACCTGCAACAGAATTTGGAAGGCGTGGAGAATATGACCACGCCGCCGGACGCCATGTTCGTGGTCGACTCGCATACCGAGGCGATTGCGGTGCGTGAGGCGCGCCGCATGGGCGTGCCGGTGGTCGCTGTGGTGGACACGAATTCCGATCCCGACCAGGTGGATTGGGTAATTCCCGGCAATGACGACGCGCTGCGCGCGATTCGCCTTTTTACCACGAAGATTGCCGATGCCGTGGTGGAAGGCCGCACCGCCTTTGAGCAGACGCAGCTGGCGGGCGAAAAAGCGGGAGCTCCGGAAGGCGCGGAGGGGGAAAACGTCGAATACGTAGATACCAGCGCTTACGAAGCTTACGAGAAGCAGGAAGGCGACTTCGTGGAACCCTCGGAAGTAACCGATGCCGAACAGACCGCCGTCCAGGCCGAGGGCGAACCCGAATCCTAAACCATGCCCGGCGAAACTTCTGCCGGGTGCAGTGTATCGAACGATACTCCCATTCATTTTCTGAGGATTTGCCAAAATGGCGACAAAGTCCGATTTCAATGTGCCCGCGCAACTGGTGAAGGAGCTGCGCGAACGCACCGGCGCCGGTTTTAGCGATTGCCGCAATGCCCTGGTGGAAGCCAAGGGCGATGTGGAGCAGGCCATCGACGTCTTGCGGCGCAAGGGACAAGCCGCGGCGCAGAAGAAAGCACAGCGCGAGGCCAGCGAAGGGCTGATCGGCCATTACATTCACGCCGGCGGGAAAATCGGGGTCATCGTGGAAGTGAACTGCGAGTCCGATTTCGTGGCGCGCACCGAGGACTTCCAACGCCTTTGCCATGACGTGGCCATGCATATCGCGGCGATCGATCCGCGCTACGTGCGCCGGGAAGAAGTGACGCAGGAGATCCTCGATCATGAACGGGAGATCTATCAGGAGCAAGCGCGCGCCACGGGCAAGCCGGAGCCGGTGATCGAGAAAATCGTGAACGGCAAGATGGAGAAGTTTTACGAGGAGAATTGCCTTTACGAGCAGCACTTCATCAAGGATGAGAGCGGCCATCTCACCGTGGGCGAGCTGATCAATCAGATGATTTCAAAGCTCGGCGAGAACATTTCCGTGCGGCGTTTCGTGCGCCTCAAGGTGGGCGAAACGACAAACGCGCCCTCCGCGACGCCCGGGGCCGCGGCCATGGAGCCAGTGAGCTGACGTTTGCAGGCGGTTGGTGTTGCTTTTTGAGGACCCGTATCCATAGCAAGCCAGCGTGAAACTCTGCTAAAATACCGATCGAAACACTGAGCGAAACTGCGGCTCAGACGCGGTTCAAAAACTTCCACACCAGATGACCACAGCGAGTCCACCGCTTACGGTTGCGCGTCCCGCTTATACAAGGATTGTGCTGAAGCTATCCGGGGAGTCCCTTCAGGGGCCGCAGGGTTCCGGTATCGACGCGGAGACGGTGGCGCGCGTGGCCGCCGAACTGAAGGAGATCAGCGACATCGGCGTGCAAGTGGCCATCATGGTTGGCGGTGGAAATATCTTCCGAGGCACCCGCCAGAAAGCGCTTTCGATCGACCGCGCCACGGCCGATTACATGGGCATGCTGGCAACGGTGATCAATGGGCTGGCACTTCAGGACGCCCTGGAAAAGCAAGGAGCGCATACGCGCCTGCTGAGCGCGATCGATATGCGCCAGGTGGCTGAACCTTTTATTCGCCGCCGGGCCACGCGGCACCTGGAGAAAGGTCGCATCGTCATTTTCGCGGCGGGCACCGGCAATCCCTATTTCTCCACCGATACGGCCGCGGCTTTGCGCGCCATGGAGATCAAGGCCGAAGTAATTATCAAAGCCACTCGAGTGGATGGAATTTACGACGCCGACCCCGAGAAAGTTCAGGGAGCGAACCGTTTTGAGCGCATCACGTATCTGGACGTGCTGCAGCGGGGGCTGGCGGTGATGGATTCGACGGCCATTTCGCTGTGCATGGATAATAAAATGCCGATCATCGTGTTTGATTTAAACGAGGTTGGAAACCTCAAGCGAGTCGTTCTCGGCGAGAAAGTGGGTTCGCTGGTTACGGCCAGTTAGACCGGGGCAGACGCGAACCGCGCCACGAAGCCGATGGAAAGAGGACCGAAAGAATGAGCACCGTAGCCACGAGCAAGGATGCGCTGGCCCAGGCCAGGGCGCGGATGGAAAAGGCGGTGGAGGATTTTCGCCGCGAACTGGCAGGGGTGCGCACGGGGCGCGCGAATGTAAGCCTGCTGGACCATGTGCGCGTGGATTATCACGGAACGCAGATGCCCATCAATCAGCTTGGCACGGTCACGGTTCCCGATGCGATGATGCTGGTGATTTCGCCCTGGGATCCCGGCGCCGTGGCGCTGATCGACAAAGCCATTCGTAGCTCCGATCTCGGCCTAAACCCCACGAACGATGGGAAGGTCGTTCGCTTGCCGATTCCGGCGCTCACGGAAGACCGCCGCAAGGACTTGGTGAAACACATTCACAAAGTGCTCGAAAATCATCGCACTGCGATGCGTAACGTGCGCCGCGACATCAAGGAAGCCGTAGAGCATTTAGAAAAAGAAAAAAAAGTGAGCGAAGACGAACGCAAGCGGGCCATCGAGGAGCTGGACAAACTCACACAGAGTGAAACCAGAAAAATCGAGGATCTCTCGGCCGCCAAAGAGAGGGAAATTCTCGAACTGAAGTAAGGGCTGTTTTGGGATCGGCCTCGATCGTGCGGCAGCAGGCAAGCGTTATTTGGGTGCGTCGAGGCCAGCAGCAGGATCGGCAAACTCCTTGTTATATTCCTCGGTCTCGATCGGCGCGCATTCCATCTCGCGAATATCAAAATGAGGCGATTGCAAGCGCAACCGTAGTTTGACGGCCACCCAAGGTTTTGTATACATCTTGGGATCGTCAATCGTGATCGTCATATCCATGTGCTGTTGGTCGGCACGGTGATATTGCTCGATGACGTGCAAAGCATCGCTGTGGGGACGGCCGGCGTTGTCCAGCCACGTTCGATCGTCAAACCCATTCGATTCAGCGACGAATGTGTAGTCGTCGGCCCACTTGCCCACCGAATAGCCCCACCATCTCGATTCAGGCGCATCGGGAGACCCCCAGGTGGGGCTCTCGGCGTCCTTGGGCAGTTGCCGCCCATCGGTCCAGATTACACGCCATTTCTTGTTGAATTCGTAGAGGATCACCACGTTTTCCGGCGTCTGGATGACCTGGCTGGTCCTGAAATTGTGAAGGACAATGCGGGGAAATCCCTGGGGATTGCAGCCGGGCATGGGATCGTTTGTTAATGCGGAAGGAACTTGGGTGACGCCAAAAGTCGGCTTGTGGGCCATGAAGGTTTGGCGCCCGAGCGGCGTGAAGGGCAGTTCGTGTTCGGGCTTACCGTCCGACGGTATTTGTCCGGCGCCGTTGGCGTGGATTCCCGCGCCGGGACCTCCGGCCGGTTCCCAGACTCCGGAGATATCGTGCTTCGGAGCGGGAGCGGGCTTTTCTCCTTTTTGGTCGAAGTCGTAGACGGCTCCAGGCTGGCGCGCGACGTCCACGCCTCCTCGATCTTGTTCTCCCTGGTCTTGCGCATGCGCTCGAAGAGAAAAGGCCAGTGCCGCTACCAGGGCCATTGAGAGCGCGAGACGTTTCGTCATTGCTTTCTTTCGTTATGGAGCAACCACTCAGTTTTTATCGGGGCCGGTTTTGGGCTGGCCGCCAGAGTTACCCGTCGCGTCCGGAGGTCTCCCCGTGGCATGCAAGGTCCTGCCGTCCGAGAATGTGACCTGCAGGACGCGGCCGGCAGGGCGGCCATTTTTGACCGGCTCGACAACGACCGTAACTTCATCGCCAGGTTTGAAGGATTGCTTAGTCCAGCCGAGATTGGCCATGTCCGGCGGATTGCTCGTTTCGGCTACCCAATGTACGACTTCGCCTTGGTCGTTCTTGGCATCGAATTTCAGGAAGCAGTGAGGATTGGCCCAGAACCATTCCGTGACTGTTCCGGCCAAAGTGAGTTTTTTCCCTGTATCAGACGCCGACGAGCCATGGTGTGCGAACAGCAGCCCGGAAGATAGAAATCCCAGGCCCAAAAGTGAAATGAGTTTGAAGGCGCGTTTCATGCCCAACCACCAAATCCGAGTCTTAAGGTCCGCTCTTGTCGGCAGATTGTCACCACGAGAGTAGGAAAACTTCCCGGCGCATGCAACAGTTTTCGCGAGCGCAACAGGTTTTCAAGAACGAAAGAGCCGCGCGAGAGCAGGCGCCGCGTTCGCCGCTACGAATGCAACGCAGGCCCTAACGGGCTGCGGATTGCGAGAATTATTTTGCTGGAGTTGTGGGAACAACGTCGTGAAGCAGGGTGTTGAAATTCGCCTGCTCGGAGACTGCGCAAATCATCTCCCGAATATCGAAACTCGGGGAATTCATCCCCATACGGAAATTTTTCAGGGGATACCAGGGTTGCGTATACATCTTCGGGTCCGTAATCTTGATCGTGAGCTCGAAGGTGAGGTCGTCCACGCGGTGGAAAGTTTCCTCGACGACCAACTCGTCGCTATGTGGCCGGCCGGTATTATCAATCCACGTTGTGTCGTTCAGCCCGTTGGTTTCAACCACGAGCGTAGTATCGTCGACCCACTTGCCAACCGAGTATCCGAACCATCGTGGCTCGGATAGCTCGTCGAGCTTGGGCAGTGGCCGCCCGTCCGTCCAGATGTTCCGCCATGTCCTGGTATTTTGATACAGCAGCAGCACTTGGTCTTTGGTTTGGACGATCTGCAACCCCCGCAGGTTGAAAAGTTCTATGCGCGGAAACCCAATCGGATCGCAGTTGTCAAATGGATCATTGATCTGCGAAATGGGAGCAATGTTGACTCCAAAACCAGCCTTATGGGAAGCCATTGTTTGCTTGCCCAACGGCGTGTAAGGCATCACGGCCTCATGCTTCGCATCGCTAGGCATATCCCTCGGGCCGCTAGCAAACACTCCATCTCGATATCTTGGGACCGGCTCCCAAATTCCAGACAGGTCATGGACGGGAGCGGGCCCCGGCTTCTTGCCCGTCGCCTCCAAAGACACCGCCGGCCGGTCCCAGCCGTCGAGATGTATATTCTGATTTTGCCCCGCGGCAGAGGCGGCCCCCTGCTGGTTATTTCCCGCTCCTTGCTGTGCCGGCTGACCGCCTTGAGCGCGTGTAACAGGGGAAAATGTCAGGGCTGCAAGTAACACTGTGGGGGCCACAAAATGCTTTAGCATCTTCGCAATCCTTTCCATCGTTAGAGTAGAACCGGATCCGAATTGCCTCATCGGTTGCCGCGCTGCCTAAGCTGCAGCCTTTGCCTATCTTACTTCTGAATTCATCACGTAGCCGTTGGCAAGGATGATCTTGCTGATACGACCGACGGGCAAGTTCCCGGATGTCGCGGCCATTACAACCGTAACCATATCCCCGGGCTTGAAGGTTTTCGCGTTAAAGCCAAAGTTGATGAGCGTGGAGGGCGCCTGGTTCTCGCAAACCCAATGTGTGACGGTGCCCTTATCATCGGTCACATCGACTTTCAAAAACGTATGGGGATTGGTCCAAAGCCATGCCGTTACGACTCCCTTAATGGTGACGCCCTTTCCGTCGTACGACGCATTTCCGTGATGGGCAAACACCGGCGCCGCGATTATCAGAAGAGCAAAAACAGCGACGAAAATAGTCACGAGCCTGTGTCTCATATCGTTTTGATCCTCCCTCTTGGGGTCTAGCGGTGGAACCCGCTAGTTCGTTGCCCGGATAGCGGCAGCATACACTCCGGTTCGCGGAGGGTCAACTTGGAGCGGAGAACACAACAGGAACGAGGAGCTGGTGGGTGACCAGGGGCTCGAACCCTGAACTTGCGGATTAAGAGTCCGCTACTCTACCAGTTGAGTTAGTCACCCACGCCGACTAGTGCGACAACCAGATTCAGCTATTTTTGCACTAATCCGCCCCGCTGCGCTACCCCACGGATCATTTTGGTCTTTCGCTTTCCGCGAGAGATCGGTCGCTGCTGGCAATCGTCGGAGTACCGACGTTAATAGGAATGCAGCCGACTAACTCGATTATCAGCCGGGCCCCACCTCGCGGCGAAATCAGGGGTGGGGCGAGCGATGCTTAGCCGTCGTGGAGCCTATGCCCGGCCTCTGCATCAATCTCTCAATGGACTGCTAATCGTGAACCGTTACAGAAGGAAGAAAGTGTCGTCTTTTTCGACGGCACTCAGATTCTCAAGCGGGGAGTGGGACGTAAGCTGTGGCTTTTCGACACTGGCGCGTTTGACGACTTCCATTCTCTCCTGAAGCGCGGGGAAATTCTTGGGAAGGCGCTCTGTTTCGTTGATCTGACTCGATCTTATCATCATCATTTCCTCTCCAAATGTTATCGAGGATGGCATTTTCTAGACCCCGAGCATAACAGCCTGGCGTGAGAGGACAATGCTCTTTTCCCGTATTTTGGGGTGAGGGATTCCCTGTAGACGCGAAGGAGGGCGAGAGAAACTAAAGAGATCGCAAGGTAAAGACTTGAGGCGAAGCTAATCGCGCAGTTGAGCGGCGATCTCGCGCGCTACGACGCGGGCACGGGCAATCTCCGACGGATCAAGCGAGATCGCGGCGACCCGAGGATGGCCGCCGCCACCGAAGCGTTCGGCAATGGAGGCAAGATTTTTCTCGGCCGAGCCTGGATTCCAAGGATTGGAGCCTATGGAGATCTTCGCGCGGGTGGGGGAAGCGCTAATGCCCACCGAATAGCGGCACTGCGGAAACAGAAGGTAGGGAATGAACTTATTGTAACCTTCCAGATCCAGGTCGCTTACGTCAAAGAAGACCACCGGACCGAGGGCCTCCGCACGCTGCTTCATGACTTCGATGGTCCGCCGGTGCCGTTCGAGCAAAGGACCGAGATGACGGGCGACAAGCGGCGACTTGACCACGTCAGCGATGGAGTGTTCCGTCAGGTAGGGAATCAATCGCGGCACCAGGCCCGATTCCGGAGCCGCTTCAATCACCAGCGCCAGTTGTGTAGCGGGCTCGGTGAGCGCCACGGCCGATTCCGGAGTGGGGAACTGAGCTCCGTCGATGATGTCGCCCCAGCGGATCAGTTCCGACAGAGGTTGAATATTGAATCCGAATTTCGCGCTGGTGATATCGGCGAGCAGCTTGGTGCAGGATTTGTATTCGGGATCGTAAAATTTTTGGCCGGAGTGGTCGGCGCGAAAGTGAGCGGCATCCGAGGCCGTCAAAAAGGCGCTCTGATGATGATCGAACCACCAGGTAACGCGGGGTGAACTCGAGTACTTGAAATCGACGATGACGTTCTCATCCCCATCAAACGTCTCCTCCTCAAAAGGAGGGACCGCCCGGTGGGTCATCCCCGTGTAGCAAAAGACCGCCTGCGCGTTGACTCGTTCCCGGTAAAAGCGCGAGAAGATGGCCGCGGAGGCGGCACCGTCAAAGCAGCGGTCGTGAAAACAGAGACGAACCTTCGTCGGTTCGGGCAAAAGCTCCTCGCACGTGGAAAAAAAGCTGAAGAATTAGCGACAGCAAAGCCCCTTAAGATGGACGTGCGCCCTTCGATTGTCAAGAGAAAACCAACCCGGGAGAGCTCACACAATCTCTTCAGCCGCCGTCATCTTCGCAGCAGAAACACCAATAAAAGCGCCCCGGGCGCGCGTTTCGGCAAAGCAAGCGTTCCTCAGGCAAAACGCACTTTCACGTCGGGGCGCCTCTCGAGATGGACGGAATCGATGAAGCGCACCTGGCGCTCTTCCAGATTCATGACCAGCGAATGGGTGCGGATGCCGTCGCCGAAAAAGCGCACGCCGCGGAGGAGGTTGCCGTCCGTTACTCCGGTACAGGCGAAGATAATTTGGCGGCCGGGGGCGAGGTCTTCGGTTTGGTAGATCCGCTTGGGATCGGAGATGCCCATCTTGGCGAGACGCTCCTGATGTTCCGGCTTCGAGACCACCAGCCGAGCTTGCATCTCGCCATTCAAGCAGCGAAGCGCGGCCGCGGTGATGACGCCTTCCGGGGCGCCTCCTGTGCCCATGACGGCGTGAACGCCAGTGCCCAAGACAGCGGCGGAAATTCCCGCGGAGAGATCGCCATCGCCGATCAGGCGGATGCGGGCGCCCGTGGCGCGGATATCTTCGATGAGTTTCTGATGCCGAGGCCGGTCGAGGACAATGATCACGAGGTCCTCTTTGTCCCGGTTTAGGCGGCGCGCGATGGCGCGAATGTTGTCCACGACGGGCGCATCCAGGTCGATGGCGCCCTTACAACTTGGGCCGACCACGATTTTTTCCATGTACAGATCGGGGGCGTGGAGCAGACCGCCTTTTTCGCTGGCCGCGAGAACCGTGATCGCGTTCGGGGCGCCGGTGGCGCAGAGGTTGGTGCCTTCCAAGGGATCGACGGCGATATCCACCGCCGGATATTCGAAACCCTGATTGTGGGCGGCGGCGCCTACCTTTTCGCCGATGAACAGCATGGGCGCTTCATCACGCTCGCCTTCGCCGATCACGATCGTGCCGTCCATGGGAACGTTGTCCATCACTTGCCGCATGGCTTCCGTGGCGGCTTGATCGGCTTGATGGCGGTCGCCGGTGCCCATGGTGCGGGCCGAGGCAATGGCCGCCTGTTCGACGACGCGCAGCAGTTCGAGACTCAACTGAATTTGCATGAGAGCTCCCGTTTAGTTTGCGTAGACAAAGGGCCTAAATGATAAACAAGTTCAGCGCCGCGACAAAGAGATTCGCTGGAGCCGGCTGATCGTGGGTGTCTCTCCGAGTATTATGCCTTTATACAAAAGCGGAGATACCAGTGATGCGCTCGCCGATGATGAGGCGATGAATGTCGTGCGTGCCCTCATAGGTGGACACGGACTCCAGGTTGTTCATATGGCGCATGACGCAATAGTCATCCACGATGCCACTCGCGCCGAGGATATCGCGAGCCTTGCGGGCGGTTTCGAGCGCCATCCAAACATTATTCATCTTCAGCATGGAGACATGCTCCGGCGCAAGGCGATCCCGGTCCTTTAGCCGGCCTGCGTGCAGGGCGAGCAATTGCGCTTTACTGATTTCGGTAACCATCCAGACGAGCTTGTCCTGAACGAGTTGATGTGCGGCGATCGGCTTGTTTTCAAATTGCCGGCGCGTCTTGGCATAGTCGAGGGCGGTCTGGTAACAGGCCATCGCCGCGCCAATCGCGCCCCAGCCGATCCCATAGCGAGCCTGGCTAAGGCAGGAGAGCGGTCCGCGCAAGCCTTCCACGCCCGGCAACATATTTTGCTCGGGAATCTCGCAATCGGTGAACGAAAGGCCGGAAGTGATCGAGGCGCGCAGCGATAACTTGTTATGTATATCCCAGGATTTGAATCCGGGCGTGCCCTTTTCGACGAGGAAGCCGCGAATACGGCCGTCCTCGGCCTTTGCCCACACGAGGGCGACATCGGCAAGCGAGCCGTTGGTGATCCACATCTTCTCGCCATTGAGGACGTAACTGTGCCCGCGGCGCACGGCGCGCGTGAGCATGCCGGCGGGGTTGGAGCCGAACTGCGGCTCCGTCAATCCGAAACAGCCGATGGCGCGGGCGCTGTGCAGCGCGGGCAGCCATTTCTGCTTCTGCTCGGGAGAGCCAAACGCATGGATGGGATACATGACGAGCGCGCTTTGCACGGAGACGAAGCTGCGCAAACCGGAGTCGCCGCGCTCAAGTTCCTGCATGACCTGGCCATAGGCGACATTGGACATCCCGGCGCAGTCGTAGCCGGCGAGATTCGCGCCAAAGAATCCCAGTTCGGCCATTGGCCCCACAAGTTGCGAGGGGAAAGTACCCTCGCGATTATGTTTTTCGATGATCGGAAGGACTTCGCGGTCCACGAACTCGCGCGCAGTTTGGCGAACGAGGCGCTCGTCGTCGTTTAGAAGGGAGTCGATTTCCAGGAAATCGACTCCGGGAAAGCCAGGCATGTTGTCTCCGCGGACTGAGGAGCGATTCCAAAGCGCGCGTAATACCGTAAGCAGGGCGTGCTTGCCATGCCGGTGCGGCGGCCTGTGCTTTGGCTAAATTTTCTTACCGGCCAAAAAGCCCAATATAGGCGGCTTTTCCGATGACGTGGCCGTCCATCGCTTTTAGGAGGTCGGCGCGCGTCGACCCGGCGGGCAGGTCGAGCTTCGTATCGAGCGCGTAGACCTCAAAAGTGTAGTGATGAGGCACGGCGCCCGGAGGGGGGCACATCGGCTGATACCCGTTTACGCCGCGGACGTTTTTGCCCTGAGCGATTCCATCCGGAGAGGCGTCCGGCTTTATGTCCGCCATCAACGAAGTCGAACTCGCCGGGATATTCCAGAGGATCCAGTGCGTGACGTCGCCCGAGGACTTCATTGGCGCGCCTTCCGGATCGTGCATGATCAGGGCGATGCTCGCGGTACCCGCCGGAGGATTGCTCCACTCCAGTGCCGGCGAGGTGGCCTTGGGGTCCGCACACGAAAACTCCGTGGGGACTTTGCCGCCATCGCTGAATGCGGGACTCATTATTTTGAACTTCGACGGAGGGGGCGCCGCGCCTTGCTGCGCCGAAGCGCTGCCAATCCCTACTAAAACGAAAGCCGAAAGGACTGCGAGCGAGCGTATTGTATTTATTGAACTCATGGTTTTCTCCTCGATTCGTCTGTCGTTTTTAGCAGTAAATGGCGGGCGGCGCAATGTCGCGTTTTTCGATGTGCCAAGCCCCTCGGCGAAGTATGTTACGCGAATCGCAAATTTACGTCACGCTTGCGGTGGGCAGGGACGGGACGATGCCGGAAACCCCGAAAGGCGGCTCGAAGGCGTGACGCATGAAATACCGTTATAGCTCTGGCGGGAAGCACAGCCGGTAATTCCGTTCTAAACTGAGACGCATCAGAGAAAGGACATCATGCATCGTCCCAGAACAGGGGGAAATTCATGGCGCATTGGTTTACCGATGCCGATCGTGGCAGGATCGATCGCCGCCAGTTGCTCAAGGCGCTCGGACTGATCACAGGGGATTTCGTTTTCGGAGCGCCGGCGATGAAAGCCGCTGCCGAATTTGGGGCGACGCTGGCGCAAGTTTCTACCGGCGGCGGCAAGGCCTTCCCCGTCACGACGGTAAATCACCTGGCGTTGAGTTCGAACAATTACGCGAGGAGCCGTGACTTCTATGTGGACTTATTTGGAATGCGCGTCGCATGGGATGACGGCAGGGGATGCGCTCTGGAATTCGGCAGCCTCGCATCGCCCAACGGCATCTATATCAGGCCTGCGGCCCGCGGCGCCAAACCTACGATTGGCCACATTGCTTTTGGCATTCCGAATTTTCTGTCCCAAAAAGCGGCCATGAAAGCCGAAATCGAGCGCCGCGGCCTGAAGGGTATTCGGCCGGACGGCGAAATGGGATGGAGTTGCTCCGATCCAGCCGGCTTCATGCTGGATATCTGGGTGCCAGAGAAGGACAAAGCAATGTTTCCTGGTGCGGCTGGACCCTGCAAAATCGCGGCGTCACCGAGCTGCGTGGCGGGATGGCAAGCCGGGCAGAAAAATCTCGGCGCTTCCGCGAAGGCAAACGGCAAAGGTTTCAAGGCTACCTCATACAGTTTTATCGTCTTGAATGTGCCCGACGTCTCCAAGGAACGGGACTTTTATAGAGATTTGCTGGGAATGAAGGTGATTTACGACAACTCGAAAGCGCGGAACGGCGAATGCTTTTTGAGGTTCGGCCAAAATACGCTCCAACTGCGGCAAACGGCTGATCCGTACGCGAAGCCCTCCTGTAACCAATTTGGCTTAATCATCGAAAATTTCAAACAGGATACCGTGGAGATTGAACTGAGGCATCGTGGCCTTGAACCTAAACCGGATTCCAAGTTGTCATGGACGATTGCCGATCCGGACGGCTATCAGATCGACGTTTCCGCACCCGAATTTTCAGAGCATATTGCCAACGATTGCCGAGGCAACAAAGCTACATGCCCCGGAGGACCGACTGGCTAAGCATTGGCGGAATTCACTGAACGAAGGTGGAGATGCTTAATTTGCAGCGAAGCACGGTACGTTCCGCGAGCCTGATGGCTTTGGCCTTTGGCTTTGCTGTGTGCTTACCGCGAATTCCCGCGCAAGCTCAAGACCCCATCCGCGTCGACGTCAACCTGGTGATGCTGGACGCCACGGTAAAAACCAAGGCCGGGCAAATCATGAATGATTTGAAGAAGGATGACTTCGAGGTTCGGGAAGACGGCGTCGCCAAGAAAATTACCGTGTTCAGCCGCGACCAGTTGCCTCTCAACGTCGCTCTGGTGTTGGATCTAAGCGACTCCATCGGTCCATTCCTCGGTCCACTGCGCGAAGCCGCGACCACGACTCTTGCGGCTCTGAAACCCGAAGACGAGGTGGCGCTGTTTACCTTTTCCACTGAAGCGCAATTGAGCGCGCCGCTAACGACAGACAAGAACCAAATTGCAGAACAGTTCCGCTCGTTCCATACGGGCGGAGCCACGAACATTAACGACGGCATCTTCGTGGCCGCCAAGTATCTGCTGGAGACGGCGCCAAAGGGCCGCCGGGTGATCATCCTGATCAGCGACGATGTGGGGACGGATGCGGGCGGAGAAGGCACGAAGGACATCATCACGGAGACGACCGCCGCGGATGCGGCCGTCTATAACCTGAAGGTGCCCGGGAACAACCCGCCCGCGCTGCGTTTCGCGGCGGGAATGATTCCTGGGTTGGTGGACATTAATAAAGTGACGGAACAAACAGGAGGGGAGATCTTCGACGTCCAAAGCATGTCGACTCTAGGTGCGGTCTTTCAGGCACTGATCGAGCGAATCAAGACGCGCTATACCCTGGGATACTACACCTCGGCCAACGGCGCCGAGGGCAAACCGCACAAGCTGGACGTCCGTCTGGCGCGGTCCTTTGGAACGAAAGGGCGCAACTACGCCATCCTGGCGAAGAGCGGCTACTTCATCCCCTGATTTCCGCGTTGTAGCGGCTGCAGCGCGGCGCGCAAGGAAGCGATACCCTCACCGGCCGGCAACCTACACACAACTTCTCTACAACTGGATTCTAGAGAAGAGATAACTGCCGATTGAAAGCAGAATAAAGGAGGCGACACAAAGCACGGCCAAATCCGTCGTCACGCTAAAAACATAGGCGTGACCCAAAGCGCCGCGCAGGCCATCAATGCCATAGGTAAGCGGATTCAGGCGCAGCGCGAACGTCAAGATGCCCGGCAATCCCTTTATGGGGAAGAGCGCATCGGAAAAGAAAAAAAGCGGCATCACCAGGAAATTCATAACCAGCGGGAAGCCCTGCATGTCTTGCAGCACGGAGCCAATCGCGGTCCCAATGGACGTGAACAACAGCGAAATCAAAAACATGAAAACGACGGCCACGGGCAGCAGCAGCCAACTCGCAAATCGGAAGCCTAACGCCAGGCACACCAGAAAGACCACGGCGCCCTGAATCATGGCCACGATAGCGCCGCCCAGCACGCGCCCAAGCACGATCTCCAGCCGCGATACAGGCGCCACCAGCGTTTCCTTCAAAAAACCGAATTGCCGATCCCAGATAATTTCTATGCCAGAAAAGACCGCGGTGAAGAGGATGCCCATAGCCACAATTCCGGGCGTCACAAAATTGAAATAGTTGCCGGCGCCGGCCTTGGCAAAGGTGGCCCCGAATCCGAAGCCCAGCGCCAAGAGGAAAACGATCGGCTGGCCAAGCGATCCAACGATGCGCGCGGGCGAACGGGTGTAGCGCTTGAGCTGACGTACGCAAAGAATGTAAATGGCTCTCATCGCCTGCGCCCCCATACTCTCGCCATTCTTCGCATGCGATCGGCGGAAGAGCCTTCCTCCTCGCGGATGCCGTGACCGGTTAAGGCGATGAATGCGTCCTCCAGCGAAGAAGACTCGGTTTGTTCCTTGAGCGCCGCAGGCGTCCCCTGGGCGACGATTTTCCCCTGATCGATCACCGCAACTTCCGCGGCCACGCGATCGGCCTCGTCCATATAGTGGGTGGTAAAAAAGACGGTGACGTTCTGTTCCTTGCTCAAAGTCTGGATATGACTCCAGATGTGGTTGCGGGTCTGGGGGTCCAGGCCGATGGTAGGCTCGTCGAGAAAGAGAATGTGTGGTTGGTGGAGCAAGGCGCGGGCCACTTCGAGACGCCGCTTCATCCCGCCGGAGTAGCGCTTAACGAAATCGTTTCTGCGGTCCCACAGTTCGACCAATTGGAGCAGGGTCTGCGAGCGTTTTGCGCGCTCGCGGCGGGGTATGCCGTAAAGGCCGCCATGCAGGTCCATATTCTCGGCGGCGGTCAGTTCGTCGTCCAGGCTGGCGTCCTGAAAGACGATTCCAAACGAACGGCGCACCTGCTTCCGCTCGCGCACCGGATCATAGCCATTTACCCGAATCGTGCCGCTGGTCGGATTCAGTACCGTGGTCAGCATCTTTATCGTAGTGGTCTTACCCGCCCCATTCGGCCCCAGGAAACCAAAAATTTGGCCTTCGGGCACCGAGAACGAGATATGGTTCACCGCACAGAAATCTCCATAGTTCTTGACGAGATCCTGCACTGTGATTACGTCGCTCATCAGTGAATTGCAGGGCCCAGTAGAGTGCGAACACGCCGCCACACCGGGATTGGCTGAACAGCATACGCTCTACGCTACACCCACGCAATTGGTCTTAGCAGAAGGTTAAAAATCGCGACCGCTCTCTCCGTCTTTGCTTCTGGATGAGGTACGGAATCGTTCTACGTTGGGGCGTCATTTCCTATCTCCTTGACCCCAGAGAGGCGTTGCCATAGCATCCGGCAAGAATCTTTAGGAGGTTGAGATGCGTCCATGGATCGTTTGCCTTCGCGGATTAACGCTCTTCGTGGCGGGAATTATCGTTGGGACGTTGATGATGCAGCGGACGGCTGCCCAGGAAAACAGCAATGCGGGACTTAGGCTCAACCATGTAGGAATCGCGGTTAGCGATTTCCAGGAGTCCTTGAATTTCTATACCAAAGTCATGGGATTTCGGGTGGCCTACACCATGCCCAGCCCCGATGGCAAGCCAACCACAACTTTTCTTCAAATCAATCGCGACACATTCATCGAAATGGCGCCGGCCAGCGCGAACCTTCCCGCGGGGCTCACCCATATCGGGCTTCTAGCCGATGACGCCAGCGCCGTCATAGCGCGACTGCGTGAAGCTGGCGCGACGCTGCCCGACGCTCGTTCGGGCGGTGCAACCGGGTCGCGACTCTCCAACCTCAAGGATCCCAATGGAATCCGATTAGAGATTGTCGAGCAGCCTTCCGGCTCGATGATGAGAAAAGCGATCGAATCCTGGAAGTAGCCTTAGCGGTGTGCACATCGCCGATGGTGCCGGCGCGGTAGCGAAGCCGTGCAATCTTCAGCGGGACAAAAAAGCGCCGACCCCGCAGTCGTGCGGAGCCGGCGCCTTGCAACTCGAGATGTCGGACCTAGCCAGAACACTGAATCCAGCTTGACCCGCAGCCAAAGCGTGCCGTCGGTCACCTTCGCGCGTGCGAGCCGGCTTTTTTGCGAACACTTCTTGCGAAAGGGCGCCTAACGACGGCCCATCACCGCCGACTGCGGTCGTCGGGCCAGCGGCAACATCGGCTTCGGCGTAACCGGAGGCATGGTGCGCATCTGACCACTTGTGGAAACGTGATCGCTGATGGCCTGCAGCCTCTTCAGAATTCCCTGCCACTGTTCCCAATCGAGTTGGCGCAGGAATGGACGGAGTCCCTGAATGAAGGGATCCTCGAGCAGCGCCTCGCCATTCGATTCTGGGATGAAGAAGCGGTTCAGACCTACGCTGAGCGCTTCCGAGATCTTCTCCAGGGTCCCCAGGCTCGGCGTCATCTGTCCGCTCTCGATGCGGGAGAGATAGGAACGCGAGACTCGTGACCTGGCCTGAAGCTGGCTCTGCGTCATCCCGCGGGACTCCCGCAACTGGCGAATTCGGTGACCGATATTCTCCACGGTCTCCCGGTTCGGCCATTTCTCGAATAGTTGACGGTCGTCGCCTGGAAGCTCCTGAGTCACCGGCGGCGGAATCAGAAACTCCACCTTTGGCGGCAGCAGGCGCACGCAACGTCGGCAATTACCCGAACTGGTGCGGTATTGAACCAGCCCGCAACTCTTGCAGCGGATTACTTCGCGATCCATATCTACTTCCTTAGCGTGGCCATTATTGTTGTTGTCCGACACCGGCGGCTCCTCATTGCGCAATTCCGGCAATCGGATTGGAGGACGATCGTACGTCTTCAGGGGGAAGGCAGAAGCTGGCGCGTCAGGGATATTGCGGGTGTGGCCCACCCGTTGTCAAGTACTTTCTGTACCGTTGCATCAGGAAAATACCCGTAATGCGTAGGAGTGCTACGGTTTTCTCCCGATGTTCGCCAACAGGCCCGCAGGTCTCCAGGGCGGCAGCCGTTTTGCGCTTCGGCCGGGAGGTAATGCAATCGTATCTAGAGGATAGAAACAGCAAGGTGTTAGGGTGCCGGCGTATAAGTTACCGCGACCGGCTGCTGGAGAATGAAAGTGAGCTTGGTTTCGGAGGCGATATGCACCTGGGGGCTCTTGGTGGCCTCCTCAGTGGCGGCGCCTCCAGCGCCTCCTACGCCTGCGCCAATTGCCGCACCCTTGCCATGACCCAGAATTCCGCCGATAACCGCACCGATCGCAGCGCCTCCGCCAACCGTTTCGGCGGTGCGGGTAGTCCGCGATTTGCCGACATCGTGATAATCGTCGCTGGAAAGGCTGTAAGACGCGCCTTGGAGGTCGAGGCGCGCAAGCTGGAGGGTCAGCTCGCTGCGGCCGGTCATGTGGCCCGCCGAGCTTGAGTTGACGAGCTTCACGTAAACGTCCGTGCCGCTGGGCACGATGGTCTCGCCATTGACGACAATCGGCGAAGCAAGGGAAGCGTGGAACATATCGCCCGCATGATTCGTTGCGGAGTCAACGCTGTCAATCATTTGGATATGCACAGACGTTCCACTTGGGATGCTGACCTGCCGGACGGCCGGCTGCTTCGGAGTAGGGGAGGCGGGGACAGGAGGCTGGACCGCTGCCGGAGGTGATGTTGGAGCTGGCTGCGATTCGGCCGGTTGCTGTTGCGCACGGTTCTGGCTACTGGCGCCCGGGTCGTACGGGGAGTCGTCCGCCGCACCGGCCAGCGGTCGCCGAACAAGCAATTGCTCTTCAGGCTTGCGTTCGCGCTTCGAAAGGGGCGAGGAAGTAGCGGCGGACTCACTGTTCTGGGCGGTTCGCGCTGGCGTGGCCGCCGGGGTTTGCGGCAAGGACATTTGATCTTCGACGTCCACCACGCCCGGCGTTTCCTTAGCGATTTTAAAGGCTTCGTAGCGTGCGTTCTCGTCAGGAACTTCGCCGGTCAAGGTAACGGCGCCATTCTTGACGACCACGCTGAGGCTGGCGGATTTTGTCTGGGGATCCGAAAACATACTGGCCTTGATGTCGTTGGAAATGGAGTCGTCCGTATGAACTTTCGAGCAGCTCGAAATCGATCCCACAAGGCCCACCGCCACCACTGCGAGTAAAACATTGCGCATTTTTTCAGCCTCTCGTGTTCCTCAGGAGCCTGAAATCCGTGGGCTAACGTATTGCGTGCACAAAAGATAGCACAGATTCACACGCAAACTCATTAGCCGGCTTCTCCTGTTTTCCGGATTCGATGCCGCAGAGCAGGGAAATGCTGCGTGGCGTTAACGCGCGGGAGACAAAGTGTCACTGTAAGACCGGGTTGAGGCAAGTATCCCTACCTCTAGCCAGTTTTTGCGAGAGAGCGAAATGGCGAGGTTATTCGATGCGATCGGCGACCAGGACGCGGCCGCGTACGTGCACTTGGATGGCGATAGGAGGGCGAATTCCACCGCCTCGCACGATTTCTCCGCGAACCCAGGAACCATCCGGCAGAGTAGCCATTTTCAAAGGGTCGTAGAGTGTGCCGTCGCAATCGCTGACGAGCATGGGGTGCGCGACTGGATAGGCGTAGCGCCGCGACAGTGCAGCCACATCGGTTACGTATTGCAATTCGCATTGGGAAAACGGTGTGTTCATCGAAAATGCCCAGAACAGTTCGGGGCCCGCCGTAGAAGGGATGTGAATCACCATTGCCGGGACGCTTTCGTGCGTCTTGGGATCGACGAAACCGAACTTTTTGTACGCCCATGGCTTGGCGAGTTCCTCGAGCGTACCGATCGCGTCGGAGTCAGTGTTGACGCTTTTATCGATGGGGGGCGGGGTTTGGATTGTTGGTTCGAGAACGGCCTGGGCCGGAACCGCTGCCTCTGGTTTTGCGTGATGCTGGTGCCAAAACCAAACCGACAATACAGCGACGCAAACGCCTAGGAAGAGGGCTGCGCCTATGAGTGGCTTGGGGTCGAACCGAGGGCCTTTGGGCGCATCACCGACGCCGGGAATATGCGGCATCGCGGGCGCGAGTTTTCGCTGCGCGGAAGCAGGCGGAGCTGTCGCTTGTTGCGCCGGCGGGGGTGTCATAGCGATTGCGGCTTTGAGTTTGCGGTGTTGTCCGTCCGCCGCCGCAAGCATTCGTGAAGATTCGCCAGGCAGAGCAGCAACTCAAGCAAACGCGTACGCTCCTCGGAGGAGGATGCTCCATCTCCGGAAAGCAATGTCACGGCGAGGTCCCCTTGCTGGCTGAGCCAATTGACCGTGCGCGTATCGGGCGCCTCTCCCTGCTGGCAGCGTTCCTGAACGGCGGAAACGCGCGTAAAGATCTCATCCAAGTGGTGCGTGAGGCACACACCCTGGCGGTTGAGCGCAGTGGGGATGGGTCCCGAGCAAGCACCGATGCGGCACACGCGAATTTGTGTCACGACAGCCACACGTACCCCTCAGTAGCGGAATGGCAGCTTTGGAGAGAGCACGCCCGTAGCCAGTTCAGCCGGTACGGATTTGTATGAAAAAGATCGAGTTGAGGTGCGGCTGAGTGCCGGAACAGCACTCCGGGACGAAGAGACGGATAGAAACTATCCGTTCTGGGAATAGCGAGGCTGAGTGTCGAACGCAGCGACTTCGGATACCTATATCCGCTAGCGTAGATCAGGCTGCGGTTCCGCAACACTTCTTGTATTTCTTGCCGCTGCCACAGGGGCAGGGATCATTGCGGCCGATCTTGGCGCCGGCTCGCACGGGCTTGGGAGCTTCGGCTTGTGCGGGACCGGTTTGATACTGCAACTGTTGTTGCTGGCGACGCTGCCGCCGTTCGATCTCGCGCGCTTCGTCTTCGGGCTTGGCAGGCTGGATCAGGAACAGATAGCGAATGGTCTCGCTATCGATGCGGTCCATCATCTCTTCGAAAAGAGTGAAGGCTTCCTTCTTGAACTCGACCAGGGGATCCTTCTGTCCGTAGCCGCGGAGCCCGATTCCTTCCTTGAGGTGATCGAGACTGAGCAGGTGGTCTTTCCACTGCGTGTCGACAATGTCAAGAATGATGCGGCGCTCGAGCCAGCGCATCATGGCAGGGCCAAAAAGGGCTTCTTTTTCTTCGTAACGCTTGCGCACTTTTTCGACCAGAGCGTCACTTAACTGGTCGTGATTCAGCGCCAGGGGATCGAGGTCCACTGCCTTCAGGTCCAGGCCAAATTGCCCCAGAGCTTCTCCGGAAAATTGTGGGAGGTTCCATTTCTGCGGGTGTTCTTCTCGCGGACAGAACTTATTGACCAAGTCGCGAGCGAGATCTTCGGCCATTCCGAGGGCGTACTCTTTTTGGTCTTTCCCTTCGAGAGCCGACCGACGGATGGAGTAAATGGTTTCGCGCTGCTTGTTCATTACATCGTCATACTCGAGCAGGTGCTTGCGGGCCTCGAAGTTCTGCGCTTCGACAGCCTTTTGGGCGTTTTCGATTCGGCGCGAAATGAGTTTCGACTCGATAGGCACGCCTTCGGTCATGCCCAGGCGGTACATCAGCGCCTTGACGCGTTCTCCGCCAAAGACGCGGAGCAGGTCGTCCTCCAAGGAGAGAAAGAAGCGCGAAGAGCCGGGATCGCCCTGCCTGCCGGCGCGCCCGCGAAGCTGGTTATCGATGCGGCGGGACTCGTGGCGCTCGGTGCCGAGAATGTGTAAGCCGCCCAGAGCGATCACTTCTTCACGCTCGGTGCGGCACTGCTCAACGAATTGGTTGTAGATTGGCAGCCACTGCTCGCGAGGAACCTGGAAAATCTTGCCCTCGATCTGGAAGAGAACCATGGTTGTGGCAGTGGCTCCCGCGCCATCCCCGATTACCGCGGAAGCGGCTGCATAGGGCATGGCCAGGCGATTCTTCAGGCAATAATCGCGGGTCATCGCTTCGGGATTGCCGCCGAGCAGGATGTCGGTTCCGCGGCCGGCCATATTGGTGGAGACCGTCACGGCCCCTTTGCGGCCCGCCTGCGCGATGATGTGGGCTTCGCGCTCGTGCTGCTTGGCATTGAGCACCTGGTGCTGGATGCCGGCCTTTTTGAGCAACTCTGAAAGATGCTCGGATTTTTCGATGGAGATCGTGCCGACCAGCACCGGCTGTCCGCTCTCATGCAGTTGGCGGATTCCGTTGGCCTGCGAGCCATCTTCCAGAATCATTCCGTTGACGACAGCTTCGTATTTTTCGCCGCCTGTGCGGTAAACGACGTCCGAATATTCGTGGCGCCGCAGGGGACGGTTGGTGGGAATAGCGACGACATCCAGATTATAAATTTTGCCGAATTCGGCCGCTTCGGTCTCGGCCGTGCCGGTCATGCCCGAGAGCTTCTTGTACATGCGGAAATAGTTTTGAAACGTGACGGTTGCCAGCGTTTGGTTTTCCCGCTCGATCTTTACGGCTTCCTTGGCTTCCACCGCCTGGTGTAAGCCATCCGACCAGCGGCGGCCGGGCATTTCGCGGCCGGTAAACTCATCGACGATGATGACCTCACCATTTTTGACTACATAATCGACATCGCGTTTGTACAGCGTATGGGCGCGGAGGCCTTGGTAGACGTGGTGAATCGTCTCCATGTGGCCTGGATCGTATAGATTGCCGAGGCCCAGCAAGCGCTCCACCTTGGTAACCCCGTCCTCGGTGAGCGTGGCCGTGCGGTGCTTTTCGTCGATGGTGTAGTCGATCTCCTGGATGAGTTTGGGAACGATCTTGTCGATGCGGTAATACTTGTCGGTCGATTCCTCGGCGGGACCGGAAATGATCAAGGGCGTGCGGGCTTCGTCGATCAGGATGGAGTCGACTTCATCAACGATGGCGAAGTGATGGCCGCGCTGCACGCAATCGCCCAGGTCATATTTCATGTTGTCGCGCAGATAATCGAAGCCGAACTCGTTGTTGGTGCCGTAGGTGATATCGGCGCCGTAGGCGGCGCGACGCTGCGCGTCATCGAGATCGTGAACGATCACGCCGACCGTGAGCCCCAGGGCGCGATAAAGCGGACCCATCCATTCGGCGTCGCGGCGGGCGAGATAATCGTTTACGGTGACGATGTGAACGCCGCCGCCGGTGAGCGAATTCAGGTAAGCGGGGAGCGTGGCGACGAGCGTTTTTCCTTCGCCGGTTTTCATCTCGGCGATCTTGCCCTCGTGCAGCACCAGACCGCCGATCAACTGCACATCGAAATGGCGCATGGCCAGTGTGCGGCGGCCCACCTCGCGCGCCAGGGCAAACGCCGGTGCGATTGCGGGCTCGAGGGCATCGGCCAGGCGCTGCTTATAGTCGGGTTCGGAAGGGTCGGCGCCCACCAATCGTTCGGACACCTGGGTTTTGAGCTGGGCGGACTTTTCGGTGATCTCGGAATCGCTTAGACGTTCGTAGTCGCTGGCCAGATCGTTTATAGCAGCAATATGCGGGGCCAGCTTCTTGATGTCGCGCTCATGTTTGGTGCCGATGAACCGGGAAACAACCCGGTCGACCATATCTTCGATTCGCATGTCGTTCCTGGTTGGATGCTCCGATAGGGAATGGCGCTTCAGCAGGCGCCGCTACCCCCAAATGCGCGTGCAGCCAGATTGCTTCTGGCCTTCCTCGTGAGAAGTGTTTTTCCGCCGAATAAGCCCTAAGCCAAAAATGATTATAACTTCTGGGTTTATTCGGCGCAAAGGAACCCGAAGATTGCGTTCGAAGCATCCGTTGACTCCAATCCGCTTAGGAGAGGCTAAGAAGCGCCGCAAGCGCAGGCTTGCTCTCTCACGACCAGCCGCCTATGATCGCTCTATGCCTCCAACCCCACCAACAGCGCAACAAAGAACCATGGGACCGCCCGACAAGATGCCCATCCCTGGCGTAAAGACTTTAATAGCCGTTGCCAGCGGAAAAGGCGGCGTCGGGAAGACGACCGTCGCCGTAAATTTGGCCATCGCGCTGGCTCGCATGGGCGCCGCAGTCGGGCTGATGGATGCCGACGTCTATGGCCCCAATGTGCCATTGATGCTGGGAACCGAGGAGCAGCCGCGGGCCCTCAGCGAGCGGCAGATCCTGCCCGTCGAGGCCTACGGGTTGAAGATGATTTCCATGGGCCTGCTGACTCCTGCCGATAAGCCGATGATCTGGCGCGGGCCGATGCTTCACAGCGTGGTGCAGCAATTCTTGCGCAGCGTGCAGTGGGGCGAGCTGGATTACCTGATTGTGGATCTGCCGCCGGGTACCGGAGACGTACAGCTCAGCCTGATCCAAAATGTTCCGGTCACCGGCGCGGTGGTGGTTACGACGCCATCGGCGGTGGCTTTGGCGGATGTGCGAAAAGCGATTGAGATGTTCCGCCAGGTGAATGTGGAGGTGCTCGGAATCGTCGAGAACATGAGCTACTTCGCTTGTCCGCATTGCCATAACCGTGTGGACGTCTTCGGACATGGAGAAGGCCGCCGAATCGCGGAGGCCTATGGCGTGCCGCTGCTTGGCGAAATCGAAATCGATCCTGACATTCGCGCCGGGGGCGATATGGGCAAGCCGGTTGCCGCGCAAGGTGAAGAGGCGCCCAAGGCCCGAAGCCTGTATGCTATGGCTCACGCCGTCTCCGCAAGGGTGAAGGAAGTAAGCGCGGCGGGCGCGGGGCCTCGCGTGGAAATCATCTAGCGAGCCGTTGTAAATTTTCCTGTTCGAACTGAGCTATTTTGCATCCTTCCGCTGTACCCTGCTATCGATCAACCCAACTTGACTTTCAAAGTAATGGAAACAGGTAACATAGCGAGCGACTCTGAAGCCGTGAGCCCGATCCCCGCGCGGAGAGATTTGACGTAGAGGGAGCCTGGGCGTTGACGGAATCCGGTTCGGATGCTATAAATTTTCTCCTTGTTCGCGTGTGTCCAGGTTGACCGGGCGGGCTTCCGCCCCGCCTATCGAGTGCGGTAACTTTGCCAACAAGGATTTGGTGGACGGTCTGCGGCTTTCATGGAAATTCTGAGACAGCTGGGCGATCTTTTTCTCGCAGCGATACCCACGGCCATTATTGTCTTTTTGTTCTATCTCTTCCTGCGCTGGTCCTTTTTCGGACCCATTGAGCAGGTCGTTCGGGAGCGCGGAAAGCGCATTGAAGGCGCCCGGAGCGAGGCTGAAGAGCTGCGGCGGAACGCCAACGAAAAGGCTCGCGCCTATCAGGAGGCATTGCGCAAGGCCCGCGGAGAGATTTTTCGCGAACAGGAAGCGCTGCGGCGCGAGGCATTGGATGAACGCGGCGCCGCGCTCCAGCAAGCTCGCCAGAACGCTAATGAAGAGATACACGGCGCGAAGCGGCGCATCCAGGCTGAAATCGAAGCGGCCCGCGCGGAACTGGAAACCAGTAGCACTCGATTGGCCGAGGAGATCGCTCGCGTCATTCTGGAGCCCCAACGGCAGATGCGTCCCCGCCCGGCAGGCGAGGTTCGATGAAGGTTTTTTCCGGCAGGTTATCCCCTAGTCGCTTCGGTGGGCTGATTGTTACGGCGGCGCTTTTCGTCGCCTTCTCCCTTCCTGCGCTGGCTCAAGAAGGTTCCGCCGATTCGACCAGCATGACCTTGGACACGGTCTTTCGGTGGCTGAATTTTCTCCTGGTCTTCGGCGGCATCGCTTACGTGGTCGTAAAATTTGGGGCGCCTTACTTTCGAGCCCGTGCCGAGGAGACCGCCAAGTCCATAGATGAAGCAAGCCAAAGCCGTGCAGCCGCGGAGCGAGAGTTCCAACAGGCCGTCCATAAGTTGGCCACGATCGAGAGCGCAATCGAAGAAGAGCGGCGTAACGCAGTGCGTGAATCCGCCGCGGATCGCGAACGCATCAAAGCGCTCACCCTTACCGAGATCGAAAAAATCAAGCAGGCCGCGCGCGCTGAAATTGCCGCTGCCGAGCGTGCCGGAGCGCAGGAACTTCGCGCCATAGCTGCAAGACTGGCCACGGAGCGAGCGGCGGCCTTCATTCGGGAACAGATGAATGATGCGGCGGAAGAGGCGCTCTTCGATGCGTTCGTGGGCGAACTGGAAAGAGCCGGCACATGAGAACGATCGCGGAACACTACGCGGATGCCCTCGCTGAGGTTGCCGTCGCGCAAGAGAAACCCGACAAGGTGAGGCGAGAATTCGGCGATTTTCTTGCTCTGCTGGGGGAATCGGAGCAACTGGCAATTTTGCTCGCCAGTCCGGCGGTTTCCCGCGCCAACAAGCACGCGGTGGCGCAGGCGCTTGTCGAACGCATGAAGGCCGGCCGCACGATGCGCAATTTCTTGTTCGTGGTAATCGATCAACGCCGCGTCGCGCTGCTCCCGGAGATCTATCGAGCCTTCGAAGGACAACTCGACGAGCGGGAAGGCATTGCTCGCGCCAACGTCACTTCCGCGCATCCGTTGGACGAAGGCGAAAAGAAACAGCTTGGGAAGGTGCTGGAGCGACTGAGCGGAAGGCGCGTGGAAACGGAGTACCGTCTCGATCCCGCGCTCATTGCCGGCGCAGTAGTGCGCCTTGGTTCAACCATCTACGACGGCTCGGTGCGCACGCAGCTCGAGCGGCTGCGAATGCGTCTCGAGTCCCAATAGGCAGTCAGGAGCAAAGCAAGCATGGCATCCATTAGAGCGGACGAAATAACCAAGATTCTTCGCGCACAAATTGCCAATTACGATCAATCCGTAGCCGTTGATGAGGTGGGCACGGTCATCTCCGTCGGCGACGGAATCGCGCGCATCTACGGCCTCGAAAAAGTTATGGCCGGCGAGATGTTGGAGTTCCCGCACGACGTCTTCGGCATCGCCCTCAACTTGGAAGAAGACCAGGTGGGCGCGGTTCTGCTTGGCGAATACACCCTCATTGAAGAGGGCGATACGGTCAAGCGCTCCCGCTCGATCATGTCCGCGCCAGTGGGAGAGGCGTTGGTCGGCCGCGTGGTCAATCCTCTGGGAGTGCCTCTCGACGGGAAGGGCCCGATCGTCACCGAATTTCGCAACCAGATCGAACGCATTGCTCCCGGCGTTATCGACCGCCAGCCGGTTCGTGAGCCATTGCAAACAGGAATCAAGGCGATCGACTCCATGATCCCGATCGGCCGCGGGCAGCGCGAGCTGATCATCGGCGATCAGGCAAACCGGGAAAACCGCCATCATTCTGGACACCATCATCAACCAAAAGGGCGGCGACATGATCTGCATCTACTGCGCGATCGGGCAAAAGCGCTCGACCATCGCGCAAGTAGTGAAGGTCCTGACGGACGCTGGCGCGATGGATTACACGATTGTTGTCGCCGCTTCAGCGACCGAGCCTGCCACCCTGCAATACATCGCGCCTTATGCGGCCTGCGCCATGGGCGAATTCTTCCGGGACTCCAGCCGCCATGCCGTCTGTTTCTATGACGATCTCTCCAAGCACGCGCAGGCCTACCGCGAGATTTCGCTGCTTCTGCGGCGCCCGCCGGGACGGGAAGCGTTCCCCGGGGACGTTTTCTACTTGCATTCACGCCTGCTGGAGAGAGCCGCCAAGCTGAACGACAAAAAAGGGCGGCGGTTCGCTTACGGCCCTGCCGGTGATTGAGACCCAGGCCGGCGACGTTTCCGCCTACATTCCCACAAACGTCATCTCCATTACAGACGGCCAGATCTATCTGGAGGCCGACCTCTTCAATAGCGGCATTCGGCCGGCCATCAACGTGGGACTCTCTGTAAGCCGTGTAGGCGGCAACGCGCAGATCAAGGCTATGCGGCAGGTGGCCGGGACCTTGCGCTTGGACTTGGCGCAATATCGCGAACTGGCCGCATTCGCGCAATTCGGTTCCGAGCTGGATAAAGCCACACAGGCGCAGCTCGCGCGCGGCCAGCGCCTTACCCTATTGCTCAAGCAAGACCAGTTTTCGCCATTGCCCGTCGAAAAGCAGGTGCTGGTGATCTTTGCGGGCACCAACGGCTACCTGGACGACATCGACGTTCTCGAAGTGGAGCGGTTCCAGCGCGACCTGGTCGCGTTTGCCGACGCTCATGGGGGCGCGCTGCTCAACCAGATCGCCACCAAGAAAGCCATCGATGACGAGATTCGCGAAAAGTTGAAGAAGATTCTTTCCGAATTCAAGGAGCGATTCACGGCGGGAGCGGCCGCCGCGCGTTAGCGGCAATTCACCGGCAGAACATTTCCGATGGCAACCCAGCTCGATATCAAGCGCCGCATTCGCTCTGTGAAGAATACGCAGCAGATTACGCGAGCGATGAAGTTTGTGGCCGCCGCCCGGCTTCGGCGGGCCCAGGAGAGGGCCGTTGCGGCGCGCCCCTTCGCGCGCGCCATCACCCGCCTGGTTCATTCCGTTGCCGCCCGCGCGCCGGAAAGCACTCATCCGCTTCTGCAGCGGCGTCCGGAGAAGCGCATTCTGCTGCTGGCCGTGAGCGGCGAACGCGGGCTTTGCGGCGCATTCAATGCCAACGTAATTCGCCGCACGCTGGAATTCGCGCGCGAGCATGCGCAGCAAAACCCTTCACTGATCGTCCTGGGCCGCAAAATTCGCGATGCCATGCGCAAACAGCGCTGGAAGATTGTGGCCGAACACGTGGACGTCACGATGCGCCCGGATCTCTCCAGGGCGGGGGAGATTGCGAAAGAAGTTATCTCGCTTTACGAAAGTGGAGAAGTGGACGCGGTTTATATCGTGTTTAACGAATTCAAATCGGTGCTGGCGCAAAATTTGAAGCTGGAGCGGCTCCTGCCGGTCGAGAGCGAATCCCCAAGCGCGGGCGACAAGACTGAGCCGAAGAGTGACGCGGGAACTGATTATCTTTACGAGCAGCCGCCAGCCGACATTTTGGGCCGTTTGCTGCCTCGTTACGTTCAAGTACAGCTTTTCCGAGCCTTGGCTGAATCCGCGGCCGCGGAACATGCCGCGCGCATGACGGCCATGGATTCGGCGACCAACAATGCCGGCGAGCTGATCGATAAGCTCACGCTATATATGAACAAAGTCCGCCAAGCCGCGATTACCAAGGAGATCATCGAGGTTGTCAGCGGCGCGGCGTCGGCCGGGTAGCTTCCGGCAAGAAGGATTTCGCAAGGAGCGAATCTTATGTCTGTCGACTCTGAACAGGGCAAAAACATCGGCCACGTCGTGCAAGTAATCGGTCCGGTGGTGGACGTGGAATTTCAGGAACACCATCTCCCTGAAATTTACAACGCCGTGCGCATTACCAGCGAGGGCTTCGATGTCCCCGAGCCAATCGATGTAGTCGCCGAAGTGCAACAGCATCTCGGCGAGGGACGGGTTCGCACCGTGGCCATGAAGCCGACGGAAGGAATCGTGCGCGGCATGAAAGCGATCGATTCCGAAGGGCCCATTACCGTTCCTGTGGGCCGCGCAACCCTTGGGCGCGTGCTCAACGTGCTCGGCGAGCCCGTTGATAATCTCGGCCCAGTGCATGCCAAGATGCGTTATCCCATCCACCGCGCGGCGCCCTCGCTCGAAGACCAATCCACGCAACTCGAGATGTTCGAGACAGGCATCAAAGTCGTGGATCTGATGGAGCCATACCTCAAGGGAGGAAAGATCGGGCTTTTCGGAGGCGCCGGCGTAGGAAAGACGGTGCTGATTCAGGAACTCATTCACAACGTCGCCATGAAACACGGTGGCGTCTCCGTTTTTGCGGGCGTGGGCGAGCGAACCCGTGAAGGCAACGACCTGTGGCTTGAAATGCAGGAATCCAAGGTCGTTGTCGCGGGCGACTCGGAGAAGTCACGTGCAGCCCTGATCTATGGCCAAATGACGGAGCCGCCGGGAGCGCGCCTGCGCGTGGGCCTCACCGGGTTGACTGTGGCGGAATACTTCCGCGACGAAGAAGGCCTGGACGTGCTGCTCTTCATCGACAATATCTTCCGCTTCGTGCAGGCGGGATCGGAAGTGTCGGCCCTGCTGGGGCGCATGCCTTCCGCGGTGGGTTATCAGCCGAACCTGAATACGGAAATCGGCGAATTGCAGGAGCGCATCACCTCCACCAAGAAAGGCTCGATCACCTCCGTACAAGCCATCTATGTGCCGGCCGATGATTATACCGATCCCGCACCGGCGGCCACGTTCGCGCATCTCGACGCGACCACCAACTTGAGCCGCCAGATCGTGGAGCGGGGAATTTATCCCGCCGTCGATCCGCTGGCCAGCTTCTCGCGCATTCTCGATCCGCGCATCGTCGGGCAGGAACATTACGACGTCGCTCGTTCGGTGAAAGGCGTGCTGCAACGCTACAAAGATCTGCAAGACATCATCGCCATCCTAGGCATCGAAGAGCTTTCCGATGAAGACAAGCTCACGGTGGCGCGCGCCCGCAAGATCGAAAAGTTCTTTTCACAACCGATGTTCGTTGCGGCGCAATTCACCGGCCTCGAAGGCAAGTATGTGAAAATCGAGGACAGCATTCGCGGCTTCAAGGAGATCGTCGAAGGCAAACACGACGAGGTTTCCGAGCAAGCCTTCTACATGGTGGGCACAATCGAAGAAGCTCTGCAAAAGGCGGAGAAGATGGCGGCGACCGCTTAACGCGGCCGGCCGAATCCGATTCCGTGGCTGACGCTCTCACTCTCGAAGTGGTTACGCCGGAACGCGAAGTCGTTCGCGAATCCGTCACGGAAGTTCAGGTGCCGGGGCTCTCCGGCTACCTCGGAATCCTTCCGGGCCATACGCCCTTGCTTACTGAATTGGGGATCGGCCCGCTCACTTACAAGAAAGGTTCCACAACCAGCTACGTCGCCATTATCGGGGGCCTTGCCGAAATTCTGCCCGAGCGCGTCACCGTTTTGGCGGAAGCGGCGGAACGGTCCGAAGATATTGACGCCGCACGCGCCCGCGCCGACCTTGCCGAAGCCGAAAAGAGACTCGCCTTCGGGAGCGCCGATCCAAAGACGGATTGGGATGCCGTGCTGAAGTCCGTGGCGAGCGCTCGAGCCCGCCTCGAGGCTGCGGCGCATGGCGAGAGAACCGCTACGAGGGAGATTTAGGGTCAAGGTGGGATCCATTCGTCTCTACACGACGCGCTGGTGCGCCGATTGTTGGCGGGCCAAACAATTCTTGAAAGAGCGCGGCGTTTCGTACGACGAAGTCGACGTGGACGAGGACGTCGAAGCCGAGGAACTTATTCTTCGCGTAAATGAGGGCCGGCGGAAAATCCCCACCATCGAGGTCGAGGGTCGTTATTTTGCTTGCAGCCCTTTCGACCCCGAACAGCTAGCCGAAGAGCTCAAAATTCCGCTAAATCCTTAGCTCGAAACGGATTTGAGCCAGGCCCCGCGCGCCATCACTCCCGCCACTGCGAAGTGATCGTCGAGCAGAAGCAGATCGGCGTCGGAGCCTGCTTGCAGCGATCCTTTTCGGTGCTCGAGGCCGAGCAGACGAGCGGGATTGGAAGTAAGCATCGGCAGAACTTCGCACAGTGGAACGTCGAGCCCGAGCACATGACGCAACGCTCGGTCAAGTGTAAGGGTACTGCCGGCCAGCTTTCCCTCGTTAGTGCGCGCGATACCCTCAGCGACGCGCACCTCCGATGTGCCCAGCTTATATTTGCCGTCAGGCATGCCTGTAGCGGCTATTCCGTCGCTCACGAGGATGACTTCTCGCGCGCCTTTCGTCGCCAACAGAACGCGAATCGCCGCATCGTCCACGTGTACGCCGTCTGCTATCAATTCAGCCGTGACGTTGGGGGAAGTGAGGACTGCGCCCACTACGCCAGTGTCGCGATGGGTGAACGGGCGCATGGCGTTAAAGACGTGGGTCGCGTGCCTCGCACCGCCCGCTATTGCCGCCATAGCCTCGGCGTAGCTCGCGTCGGTGTGTCCGAGCGAAACGACCACGCCTGCTTTGCGAGCCTTGGCAATCAGGTCGGCCGCTCCGGGCAGTTCCGGAGCCAACGTCAGAATGCGCATGCAGCCTTTGGCCGCCTCGAGGTAGCGCTGGAAGATCGCAAGCGAAGGTACCGCGATCCATTTGGCCGAATGTGCGCCCCGCCGAGCGGGGTTAATGAAGGGCCCCTCCAAGTGAATGCCTAGAATTTGGGCCGAAGCTGGCCCCGCCGCGGATTGGTTCTTTCGCCGCTCCATCCAACCAGCGACGGCCTCAATGGCTGTACACGTGGCTTCCTCGCTTGCACTAACGGTTGTTGCCACGAGCGCGGTCGTGCCTCTTCTTACAACGCTTGCGGTGATGGCCGCCAGGGCCTCATCGCGTTCCCTCCATCACGTCATGCCCGGCGGCGCCATGAATATGGACGTCGATAAACCCAGGAACAATGGTGAGGTCGCGTTTGTGAATACGGTTCGCGGAAGCCGGGACCGAAATCTCGTCTTGGCGGCCTATGGCGACGATCTTCTGTTCGTCCACCAGGACAACAGGATTGGCAATTTCATCGTGCGGCGTAAGCGCGCGGCTTGCAAAAATGGCTTCCACACTCATGACTAAGTGATCGTACTGGAATTGGTGCGCGGCGCGCTAGCAACGAGGATAGCGCCCGAATCGGATTCGGAATCGGCGAAAGGGGTATAGAAGCACTGGCGGCGAGTCGTTGAAGCATCCCCCACAGCCATCAAACCGTGCCCAAAAAAAGAAGAGGAGAGCCTCACCCGGCCCTCCTCTTACTTTGTAGTTCGAGCCAATCTGTGCGCTTGGCTCTCCCGCCAAAAGTTCAGTTATCTATTCTGACTGCGGAGGCTTGCGTGGGCTGCGCCTTGGGGACGCTCATATATCCCACCACTTTGTCCTTCCCGATTTGGTTGACCACGAATTCGAGAGGCACTCGGGTTCCCCGAGTGTAGAAGTAGATCGGCTCATCGATCGCGCGATTCTTCTTCTCGAGTCGCATGTCGTCCACATAGAGCGCAACTGTGAACTGATTCTTCTTTATGTTCGTGCCGCGCAGCTCAACCATGAGGTCGCCGACTTTGGACCGATTGCCTTTGCCGCTGAGCGTGAACTCGAAGTAGTCGCGCTCTCCTAACCGGCGGAGTTGGTCGATCTCATCGTGATTGCGGGCGATCAAGGTCCCAAATTCGGTGCGGGTCATGTCCAGGTTGTTTTTCGCAGCTTCCAGATCCGTCCTCACGCCCGTGACGTCGCCCCCCAGAGACTTCAGATCGTCGGCACTGGCTTTGCCGGCCAGCGCCGATTGAACGCTGGTCAGCTTCTGGGCGTAATCATTGCCAAGCTGGCTGCTCTGCCGGCGTTCCGTAACGATCTCGCCCTGCGTCATCTTCAGCTTGTCCGTCACTGCCAGCAGTTCATTTTGAAGGTGCGTGTTGACGTCCTCAGCCTGCGCCAAGCGCTGATTTAAGGCCTCCACGTTCTGTCCCAACTCCTTGCTCTGGCTATTTTGGCTCGCGAGGGCCTGCTCTGTTTTCCTCGCCTGCGTGGTGGCATTCCAGCCAACAGCCAAACCTAAGATCGAAACGGCCGCGAGCACCCCTACCGCCATCCACACCCAACGAGGTGTCCCGCCTACGGGGGATTCTTCCGCGTGCCGTTCCTCTCGACTGCTGTATTCGGACGCTTCGCTCATCGAGGCTCTCCTTGTCTTCAACGCCAGAATGGTGCACGTCCCGAGCCAAAACCTATCTTATTGAATCTGTGTGGATTAGTTTGTTTCGGGCAGTCCAGGGCGTTCGATCTTGCCGTCAATACCCTGTAATATTTACGCGTCTATACCCGGAGCCAGGATAATGCGTAAGGATCTTATGCTACTTTTGGTACTTCCGGGTGCCCATCGAAGTATGCTTCGAGTGTTTGCTGCGCGGCCTCTAGCACCAAGTGGCAATTCTGGCAGTGCCCAATGTGACGCTTAACAACCTCAGCCACACTTGGCGAAAGTCTGCCCTCTAAGTACTCGCAAATCAAGCGGACGGTCTCTCTGCAGGTCATCGTGCTTCCCCCTGAAAACCTTGCCCCCACTGAAATGCTGTGCACGCAGTGCTCCAATTGAGCGGACGGCTGGGCTTCCGCCGTCGGCCTCTCAAAATCAGCTATTTACGAATGAGTGACCAGACATTGAGAGTCTTAAGGACTCTATTCGAGTGGGAACTTTTTTCCCGACTCGTTCATTCCGGCACGGTTAAGGTTAAGTACCATGCCGGCGCACGGAGTCGGCGATTTGGCGCTTAGCGAGTGATGGTCATCCGCCGCAGCGCCTCGATGCGGTCAGGAAGAGGGGGGTGCGTGCCGAACAGGCCCTTGAAGACCTGTCCTGGGCTTAGAGGCGTAACGATGTACAGGGACGACGTAGCTGGCGTGACGTTGGTCATGGGTATCCGCTGATTATAGGCGCCCAGCTTCTCAAGGGCGCTGATCAGCCCGTAAGGGTGACCGACCAGGCGAGCCCCCGCTGCGTCAGCGGCGTATTCTCGTTGCCTTGAAATGCCCAACTGCACGAGTAGCGCGGCAAGTGGCGCTACGATCAACATCAAAAGAGCTTCCAGCCCGCCCCCGCGCCGGTCGCGATCGCCTCCGAATCCTCCGAACAGAAGGGTCCAGCGGCCCATAGACGCAATCCAGGTGATCGCGCCGGCCAGCGTGGCGGCGATTGAGGTGGTCAGTATGTCGTAATTACGAACGTGAGATAGTTCATGAGCGATGACGCCTTCGAGTTCGTCGTCATTCATGAGCTCGAGGAGCCCTTCCGTCGCCGCCACGGAGGCGTGTGAGGGGTTTCGCCCGGTAGCGAAGGCATTTGGCGCCGCCTGCGGGATTACATAGAGCTTAGGCATCGGCAGGTTGCCCTTAGAAGCCAGCCGTTCCATCACCTGATAGAGCCGTGGGGCCTGCTCGCGCGTTACGGGGCGCGCACCGCTGGAGGACAAGGCGATCTTGTCGGAGAAGAAATAGGCTATCCCATTCATAAATATGGCGATGACCAGCCCGAAGGTCATGCCTTGGCGTCCAGCGATTGCTTCTCCTCCGAACAGCAGGATGAGCGTAAGCGCCGTCAGTAGAAGTCCAGTTTTAAGTGCCCTCATAAGCTATACCTCTGCAATTCCGCCGATCCGCCCGCAAAATCAGTCTAGATGCGCAAAAACCTTGCGTCAATCAGCCTTCCACTTAGCCCTTGCGCGACGCGGTCCGAGCCGCTGCGGCTGCTGGTTCTTTCCCTCTCGACTTATCGGCCGGTGCTCGCTCGAACTTCATTTTTCCTCCCGATGCGTCGATCCGAATCACGTCGCCTGGGAGAACCTTGCCCTCCAGGATCTCCTTAGCCAGCGGATCCTGCACCAGCCGTTGCACCGTGCGCCGCAAGGGCCGCGCGCCATATGCCGGGTCGTAGCCTTCGGCGAGTACTAAGTCGCGTGCAGCGGGCGTTAATTCGATACGAACCTGGCGCTCGGCAAGCAACTTCGACACGGATGCGAGCTGCAAGTCCACGATCTTCTCCAGTTGCTCCCGCCCCAGAGGATTAAAGAGCACAATATCGTCGATCCGGTTCAGGAATTCGGGACGAAACGTCGCGCGCAAAGCTTCAGTGGCCTCTTTGCGAGCGCGCTCAGGATCCTTGTCCGCCAGCTCGAACAGCGCCGCAGAACCCACGTTGCTGGTCATTACCAGCACCGTGTTGCGGAAGTCCACCTTGCGCCCTTTCCCATCGGTTAGACGGCCGTCTTCCAGAATCTGCAGAAGCACATTGAAAACGTCCGGATGGGCCTTCTCGATCTCGTCGAATAACACTACGGAATAAGGCCGCCGGCGAACTTGTTCGGTCAGCTGACCCCCTTCCTCGTAGCCCACATAACCTGGAGGCGCGCCGATCATCCGTGAGACGGAATGCTTCTCCATGTATTCCGACATGTCTAGCCGGATCATCGCGCGCTCGTCGTCGAACAGGAATTCCGCCAATGCCCGGGCCAGTTCCGTTTTTCCGACGCCTGTTGGGCCGAGAAAGATGAACGAACCAATCGGTCGATTGGGGTCGGAGAGCCCAGCGCGGTTGCGCCGTATGGCGTTTGAAACCCGCTCCAGAGCGTCTTCCTGTCCGACTACGCGTTGGCGTAACCGGTCTTCCATGGTGACCAGTTTCCTGGCCTCGCCTTCGAGCAGCCGGCCGACGGGAATGCCGGTCCACTTGCTGACCAGCGCGGCGATATCTTCTTCGTCGACCTCTTCTTTGAGCATGCGGCCGCTTTTCTGCAACTCTTCCAGCCGCTTCTGCGCGTCCTGCTGTGCGCGTTCGGCCTGAGCCAGCTTGCTGTAACGAATCTCCGCGACTTTCGCCAAGTCGCCGGACCGCTCGTAGCGTTGCTCCTCCGCTTTTAGGGCGTCAATCTGCTCTTTCAGTTTGCCGATGCCCGCGATGGCATCCTTCTCCACCTGCCAGCGGGCCTTGCGGGCGTTCGATTGCTCGCGCAGTTCGGCGAGTTGTTGATCGAGCTGCCCGAGTCGCTCGCGCGAATGCGCGTCGTTTTCCTTGAGCAGCGCCTGGCGCTCGATCTCCAGCTGCATAATGCGCCGTTCGATCTCATCAATCTCCACGGGCAGGGAATCGAGCTGCATGCGCAAAGCCGCCGCCGATTCATCTATCAAATCGATGGCTTTGTCGGGCAAAAATCGGTCCGTAATGTAGCGGTTTGATAGCGTGGCCGCCGCGATAATGGCAGCGTCTTTAATTCGGACGCCGTGGTGCAGTTCATAGCGGTCTTTCAGGCCCCGCAGAATGGCAATCGTATCTTCAACGGACGGCTCGGCGATCACTACCGGCTGGAAGCGCCGTTCCAGCGCCGGATCCTTCTCGATGTGCTTGCGGTATTCGTTTATGGTGGTGGCGCCGATGGCGCGAAGCTCGCCCCGGGCCAGCGCCGGCTTGAGCATGTTCGAAGCGTCCATCGAGCCTTCCGCAGCGCCCGCACCTACCAGGGTGTGCAGTTCGTCGATAAACAAAATGACTTGGCCTTCCGCTTCTGTGATCTCTTTGAGTACGGCCTTCAGCCGGTCCTCGAATTCCCCTCGATATTTTGTGCCTGCCACGAGCGCGGCCAGGTCAAGCGCCACGATGCGTTTGGGCTTGAGGACCTCGGGCACGTCGCCGGCCACGATTCTCTGGGCCAAGCCCTCCACCACGGCGGTTTTGCCGACGCCCGGCTCTCCAATTAACACCGGATTGTTCTTGGTGCGCCGCGCCAGGATCTGCATCACGCGGCGAATCTCCACATCGCGCCCGATGACGGGATCGAGCTTGCCTCGGCGCGCCAGCTCCGTCAGATCGCGCGCGTACTGCTCGAGCGCGCGAAACGTCGATTCGGGCGTCTGCGACGTTACCCGATGGCTTCCACGCACCGCCGCGAGTGCCTGCAGAATGGCATCGCGCGAAGCGCCATGGCGCGCCAGCAGCTGTCCCGCCGGGTCTTTGGTTCTCGCCGCGATGGCCAGCAGGATATGTTCGGCTGAAACGTATTCGTCCTTGAACTTTTCCGCTTCGTCAAATGCCGCTTCGAGAACTTCGTTTGTCTCCTTGCTCAGATATTGCTGCGAAACGCCGCTCACTTTGGGCAGCCGCTCGATTTGCGCCGCGATCTCCGCTTCCAGGGTCTGCGGGCGCACACCGAGGCGGTTCAAGAGCGGAGGCACAACTCCGTCCGGCTGCGCCACCAGAGCAGCCAGCAGATGCAGTGGCTCCAGTTGCTGCTGGCCAGCTTTTCCGGCAATGTCCTGCGCCTCTTGCAGCGCCTCTTGAGCTTTTACCGTCAGTTTGTCGTATCGCAGCATGGTTTGTTCCTTCTCGACCCTAGCCGTTAATTCAGCTTCATCTTAGACCGAAAAAGGCCGGATGGCCCGGCCCCATTTCGAGTAACGGCCTTTTGGTTATTTCTTGCCGTTTCCCAAAACACTGATCTTGACTTGCTTTGGCTTAGACTCCTCTCGCTTCGGCAGATGCACGCTCAGGACGCCATTCTGATATTCCGCGCGAATGCCAATCCTGCCTGCGAGTTATACTTATTGCACGACAGAGCATATAATATTAGTGCGTGGATGTCAATGATAAAAACGAGGTCTCTGTATATTAGTAACCTCCTTCTATTTCAGTATGTTAGATAGCAATCATGCTATCATTTCCTCGTGCAGATTTCAGAGTTCGATTACGCCCTTCCGACTGATCGCATCGCGCAGAAGCCTGCCGAAGATCGCTCTGCGTCCCGTATGCTTCTGCTGGATCGAAATTCTGGCCGGGTTGAGGATGCCTATTTCAAGGAACTGCCCTCGCGACTTACGGGCAACGAGTTGATGGTGGTAAACAATGCGCGGGTCATCCCGGCGAGACTTTTTGCTCATCGGGCCGGGATCCTTGCCGAGCCGTCGGGAAAGCATGGCGCGAGGGGGCACCTCTCCTCTCGCATCGAGGTGCTACTTACTCGCCGCATAGACCCCGATGTGTGGGAAGCCCTCGTCCGCCCGGGAAGGAAAGTCGGAACTGGGGAGAAGCTATTTTTCGAGGGGGCGGCACTCGAAGCCGAAGTGATCTGGCGCGGAGGCTACGGTCTTCGACAGCTCCGATTCCGCGCCGAGAACGGGGCCGATGTATCTGAAGCCATCAACCGGGCCGGTCATGTGCCTTTGCCGCCATATATCCGCAGATCGGACGAAGGCTTAGATCGAGAGCGCTATCAGACGGTATTTGCAAAGCATCCGGCCGCAGTCGCTGCACCAACGGCGGGTCTTCATTTCACCCCAGGGATTCTCTCCGAATTGCGCCAGAAGGGAATCGAGATAGCGGAGATCACGCTCGAAGTCGGTCTCGGCACCTTTCAGCCCATTCGCTCGGAGAGTTTAGACGATCACGTTATGCATTCCGAGGCCTACGAGATTTCGCCCGGCGCAGCGGCGGCGATCGCGTCCGCGCGCCACCAGAACAGGCCCATTTTGGCTATAGGTACCACGGTTGTTCGCGCGCTCGAGGATGCCGCTCAGAAATCGATGGCGGCTGGCCGCGCTCCCGAGGCGATTGCCGCCGGACGTACTGTCGCGGATATTTTTATTCGTCCCGGGCATCGCTTCCTGGCAATCGATCAGCTTCTGACGAATTTTCACCTGCCTCGCTCCACTTTACTCGCGCTGGTTTGCGCGTTTGCGGGCCGCGAAACGGTGTTATCCGCCTACCGCCATGCTGTCGCCTCCGGCTACCGCTTTTACAGTTACGGCGATTGCATGCTCATCCGCTAAGACCTGCAGCGCCACATCGCTGCGTTCAATGCATCTGTCCCGGAAAACGCTCCAAGGGCCATAGGGTGCCGGATTGGTATCTGGCAGTACGGAAGTACTATTACGCAAGTTTTAAGACCACCACAGAATTAGCGCCAAGGCAAAAGCCTTAGGTCAAGACGGAGCGCCCGTGGGCGCTGTAAAGGACCCTATAATGCCAAGCACTGCGAAGGACTCCCTCTTCGAAGCCACCACGGCTGAAGGCCTGGCCAAGAGCGAAATACAAGGTTCCCAGCCTAGCGATGCCATCGGTGCAGAAGTGCCTGTAACGATTCACGCGTCGCGATATTCAGCGGCGTCAAAGGGCGCGGGCAAACTTCCGCCGGTGCATGAAGAGACGCGCACCGTGATCATTTTTCCGCAGGGCGCTGTGGTGCGCTTGTCGGCGATGGTGACCCCTGGCGAGTTGGTCGTAGTCACGAATAACCGGACGGGAGCGGACGTAATTTGCCGCGTCACGAGCGTGAAAACGCAGCCCGGAATTCAAAACTACGTGAACCTGGAATTTACGCAGCGAGCCCTCGGTTTTTGGGAAGAACCGCGGCAGGCCGAGCATCCCCTTGCGAAAGACAAAGCCCCCCTTGGCGTCGTTTCGTCCGCCGCGCCAGCGCAGGTGCCAACGCCGATAACCGCGGTTCCCAAAGTGAGTATGCCGGCGGTACAGCCGGAATCTACCGCACGAGTTTTGGCGCCGTCTGCCGAAGCGAAGCCGGTTTTCACGCAACCCCTAAAGGTGACTTCGTTGGCGGATGCGCCCGCCGGAAGGTTGCGAGACGCTGTTCAGCAAATCCCCATTGCTGCGCCCCCGATTTCAGAGATTCCGTCCGCACCGGCCCTATCCACCAGCCAGCCGCGTATCGTTCCGTCTCGTGTCCCACGACTGGAATCGTTCGACTCGGCGGGCTTCGAGGAAGCCAAGGACCAGGAAAACAAGGGCCCAAACAACTCGAACAACAGGATCGTTTTGATCCTGACTGCAGCAATCGTGCTGCTGGCTATTGGCGCCGTCGGCGGCGCCCTCTTTCTGCGTTGGAACCGGGCTCTTGCGATCACACAGCAGGCTTCAACCGCGCCGGTCTCAACCGCAACGTCCGAGCCGGTTGCGACGATGTCTACGTCAGGTCCAGCAACGGCAGAGGCTCTGCCGGTCGCCAACACATCCGTCAAGTCCAACCCGGTCGCACCCGCCTCGAGTATTTCGACCTTACCGGGTAACGCTGGGTCAGGGAGTTCGACGGTGCCTCAATCGACGCCCGTCCGCCTAAGCATCGAGACGCCCAAAGTCGAGGTGCGTTCCGAACCTCAACCGCAGCCTAAGGTCGAGGTGCGCTCCGAACCTGAATCGCAGCCCGCCGTACGTGCGAATATAAACGTGGGCAAGATCTCAGCGCCAAACATGAGAACGGCGGCAAGAATCAATGCCGTGGAACCTCCGCCAGTGCTAACGTCTGACCCTGCCGCACTGCCCAAGGGAATCAACGTTGCGAACACCTTCGGCGCCAGCAGTTCCATTGCCTCTCCTGGGGCGCCGCCGGAAGCCATAAAAGGCGGACAACTCGTGCAGCCGAAGCTCATCTCTTCCGTCGCCTCGTCATATCCCGCCGCCGCCAGAGCCGCCCATGCGGAAGGCGATGTTCTTATTGACGCGCTCATCGATAGCACGGGAAAGGTTGCGACTACAAAGGTCATCAGCGGCTCTCCACTTCTGCAGCAAGCGGCCGTCGATTCGCTCCGCTTTTGGAAGTACGAGCCCGCGCGGCTGAATGGTGAGCCTATTCCCATTCACATCAGGGTCGACGTCAATTTCCGCTTGCAGTAGTTGCGGTCTGACGAGCTCGGCTCGCAGTTGGCGTCGCAAAAGCTTCAGGCCTCCTCTATAATCTATACTCTTCCGCTGCCGTTTTCGGCGGTCTTCCCATGCGCTTGCTGGTGTTTAGCGATGTGCACGCGAACGCGACCGCGCTCGAAGCGGCGCTCGTAGCCTGCGCCGGGCATTGGGAGAAGGCAGTATGCCTTGGGGACGTCGTGGGCTATGGACCCGACCCGAATGAGGTTGTGCGGCGCGTGCGTTCCCTGGTGAGCGCGGCTGTTCGCGGCAATCATGATAAAGCCGTCGGGGGCGCTGCGGATCTCGAGGATTTCAATCCGGCCGCTCGGGCTGCCATTGAATGGACCCGCGCACAGCTTCTTCCCGAGAATCTCGAGTACCTGCGGAACCTGCCTGGCGGGCCGCTAGAGGCTGAAGGGGTCGCGCTGGTGCACGGCGCGGTAGAAGACGAGGACGAGTATGTTTTTACTCCCGATCGAGCGCTGGACGGTATACTCACTTCGCCTCGGGCGGTCACGTTCTTCGGGCACACCCACATTCAGGGTGGCTTTTCGTTTGACGGAGAAAGCATCCAGTCTATCGATCCGCACCCGGATCCAAAGATGAATCGAAGCGTAATTCGCCTGCAGCCGGGAACACGTTACTTGTTGAATCCGGGGTCAATTGGGCAGCCGCGTGATGGTGATTCGCGAGCTGCTTTTGCCATCATCGATCTCCGCCACCGGGAAGTGGAATTCTGGCGGACGCCTTACGACATTTCCTCCGTACAGGAGCGCATGGAGCGTGCCGGCGCTCCGCAAACGCTGATCTTGAGGCTAGCCTTCGGACGATGAGCAATACTCCAAAGCCCTTGATGGACGACGAAAAGAGCAGAGCGCCGATGGTTTTACTCGTCGGCATTGCCGCGGCCTTGGTGCTGATCGGTGTGATCTATCTTGCGGGCCGGCTTACGCCGGCGCCGGCAAAAGTCGTCGAGCAGCCCTTACCTATGGGGGCTGCGGAACAAGCTTACGCCCAGAATATTCAGTTTTTAGAACCCAAGGTCGCTCGTGCGGCGAACTTCCTCAATCAAGAGGTGACCTTCGTATTCGGAACGGTGTTGAACAATGGCCCTGGGGCGATTCGGCAGATCGAGATTACGCTCGAGTTCCATGACGTCTTCAACCAGGTGGTTTTGCGAGATAAGCAGCGCTTGTTCGGCCCGACGGCTGTGCCCCTCGCTCCCAACGATCGCCGCGATTTTCAACTTGGCTATGAAACGCTTCCCGCGCAGTGGAACCAGGCCTACCCGACGATTCGCATCACCGGTTTGCAGCTTCAGTAAGCGCCCTAGGCGCTGCGATTTCGCTTACTGCCTGCCCCTTTTGGCCTATACTCGGCCACCATGGATTTGAGGGAGGCGGTGAACGAGGCGCTTCAGCGCTTGATCGCAAGCGGCCGCGTAAAGGTTCAGGAGAACGGCTCTTGGGTAGCGTCGCTCGAAAACTTCCAGTACGAATTGCGCGAGAAGGCCGGAGCGGTCGTGCTGCATTTGTGGTCCGCGGAAAGTACGCTCGTGCGGCGCGTGGTGGGCATCGATAGCGATGCTTCTGGAGGTCTGGCGCTCAAGGTTACCCGCTTCGGCCGCGCGCGGCCAGCTCGCCTTGAATTCTTATCCTGCGAGCGCGAGCCACATCGAGGACAGATGCGGCGAGAGCAATTTCGTTCCCGTTTCAGGGAAATGCTCGCCCAGCACTATCCAGACGAGACGGTCTCCTCTTTAACCTCAGCACCCGACCTCGAACATTCTCTCTCCGGTAATTATGTTCGCGGCCTAACCTTCGTGGGAAATCATGGCGCGGCCATCATGGCCGCGGCGCCAGGCGAGACCCCTGCCACCTACGACGCCCTCCTTACCTTCGGTCTGCTTTGGCTCGACCGTGCCCGGCATCGACAATCACGGAAACCTGTAGGCGTCCTTCGCCTGTTCTTTCCCGAAGAGACGGGCAGCGTTATAGCGCACCGCTTGAAAGCGGTTTCGTCTTCCACGAGTGTGGAGATCCATGCCTATGACGCCCGGTCGGGGCGGGTACGCCAAGTCGACCCGAAAGACAGCGGCAACCTCAAAACCTGGCTCGTGCCGCGCCGGGAAGTCGAAGCCGTGATGAATCAGGCGAGACCGGCAATCGAGCCCATTTGCCGGCTAAATCCCACCGCCATTACCGCACAGCCGATCTCCGGCACATCTGAAGTTGCTCTGCGATTTCGCGGTCTTCTCTTTGCCCGCTGGTCGCAGGGAACTGTATTCTTCGGCATCGGGTCCGAGCAGCCACTCTCTCCGTCTAACCGCCAACAGCTCGATCGCCTCATTCGCGAACTCGACACGTACCGATCGCCAGTCTCCGGTTCGCCTCGGCATCCTTTATATAGGGCGCAGCCCGAACGCTGGCTGCAGTCGCTCGTGGTCGCGGACGCTGTGCGCATCGATCCGCACATCGATTCGCGCTTTATTTATACCCAGATCCCCGTCTCCTCCTCCGCGGACCGCGGCATCATGGATCTCTTGTGCATTACGCTGGACGGCCGGCTGGTAATTATGGAGCTCAAGGCCGCCGAAGATGTGCAGTTGGTTATGCAGGCGGTCGATTACTGGTTGCGGGTTCGCCATCATCAGGAGCAGGAGGATTTCCCCCGCTACGGCTATTTCCCAGGGCTGAACATAAGCTCACAACCGCCTTTGCTTTTCTTGATAGCGCCCGCACTCCAATTTCATCCGGCCGCCGATGTCTTGGCTCGTTATCTGATCCCGAAGATGGAAATCTGTCGGGTGGGGCTGAATGAGGGATGGCGCCGAGGCCTGCGCGTGGTTCTTCGGCGGAGTCTGCCGTAAAAAAATGGAAGCAGCCTTGGCTTTCGCCGTAGCTGCTTCCCGGGGTGTGTCCTAGAAGTGGTCTTAGGAATTAGATGCCGACTAACTCGAGGGCGTTGTATCTTTCAGGCAGGCTCGATTCTCTGACTCCCGCTTTGTAACCTTCAGTAAAAAAGGTACTTCCGCCACTTCTCGTCTCGGTGGCCAATCAAGCGCATAAGCTGCCGAGAGGTGTAGAGCGTAAAAGGGCGCGGTCGCCGAGCCAGCTTAATGCCCGCTTCCTCCGGCGTACGATCGCCCTTGCGATTATTACACTGGTAGCAGCAGGCCACGAGGTTGTCCCATGAGGAGCGCCCGCCCCGCGAACGCGGAACGACGTGGTCCAGGGTCAGCTCCGAAGCGGGGAAAACCGCGCCGCAGAATTGGCACGTGTTGCGGTCCCGCAGCAGAATATTCTTCCGCGAAAGGGCGCGCGTCTGTTGCGGAATGTGCCGATAGGCAAGCAAACGGATCACCGACGGCACCTTCATGGCCCGCGAAGTGGAATGCACTTCGTGGTGGTTCAACTCCTCGGCCTGGGCTACGCCCTTCAGCAACAGCACCATGGCCCTGCGGACCGCCGTCACGTTGATGGGTTCAAACGTTGCGTTCAGGACTAATACTGGCTCCTGCATGACCGCTGGCTTGCGGCTGGCGTGAGGCGGAATAGAACGAGGAGGATGGCTTTCGCGGTTAGCTACCGGCAGGACAGGCTTGTCCTTGGTACTTACACCTTCATCTGATGAGCCCGAGTTCATCCGTCCGGCCCCCTGCTCGGCGACTCTACGCCGGAATCTCCCAGCGCGGGATTGCGCGAGCCACCGTCAGAGCTACCACCTTAGATGCTCCGGCCTTTCGCAAGGCTCTTGAACAGGCATCGAGCGTTGCACCGGTGGTCAGTACATCATCTACCAGTAAAACGCGAAGCTTGTCAACTCGCATGCCGTTACGCATCGTATACGCGCCGCGAACGCTCCGCCAGCGCTCCCTTAGACTGAGCCGCAGCTTATCCGGACGAGGTCTGCTTCGTACCAGCAGATAGGACCGGCAAGGCAGCCCGAGGGATCGCGCCAGCGGCTTGGCGATGAGCTCAGAATGATTGTAACCGCGCTCCCACAGCCGCGCCACATGCCGGGGTAGCCTTTTGGGTTCGTTCCGTAGAAAGCCCCTCGTTCCGGCGAGACCACGTCTAGCCTGGAAGGCACCCGTGGGTTCGTTTTGTAGGGCTGCCTATTGCCAGGCGCGAACTTAACATTGACAGGGCGCCATGGCGGTTTTGCTTATCTCTTCTCCTCTTCACGGTCAGGGCGATCTTCACCAGTGCCATTCTCGCTAGCTTCTACATTCGTCGGTTTGTCATTCGAGATCGATTGTTCTTTGCGTTCAGCTTGTAGATGCTCCAATTGTTCCATTGCTTGGAAAAGTTGCCTGTTGATGGTCGCTTGATAACGGAGAATGCGGTCAACACCCTGAAACCAAAAAGCATTTTTGCGACCAAGTTCCTGTTGTTCGAAGGACAACAGACGACGAAATCGCATGGTTTCGGTGGTGATTTTCTCGACTAGGAGTTCTTCTATGAAACCCACGGGTTTGTAATAGCTGGCGATGGCGTCCACAATCTCTTCAAACACAGCTCGATCGTGTTTCTCCGATTCGCCTTGGCGGATCAGGGTCGCAGAGAAGATTCCGTGCTTGTATGAATTCCGAGCGCTGGTTGCTTTGCCTTCAGTCGTCTTCGGGCCAGTCGAGCGTTTAGCATTCTCTCGATTCGCAGCGAGTTTGCGGTCTGACACGTCTCTTGCTGACAAGGTAGCATCGCCTTTACCGCCGTCGGCTTCTTCTTCATCCTCTTGTGGCATATAACTGCACCTCTTATCGATTTGGAGTGTAGAGGTTCAAATGGAAGAGCTCCTGTGCGATCAAAACAGGTCAATCCCGAGACCCTCTCAACCAAGGGTTTGAATAGTTAAAACTTTTCAGTAACTGTCGTATTCAAGCTTTTAAGCGGGGAGAAACAAATCAAGCGGGCTGGATGCGGTGGGCGAGGAAGGGAATTAGCAGGCTTCGCCGAATCCCGGGAGCCGCTCTGCGATACCGGTCCTGCCAGTGGGGCCAGCAACTGCTGCCGCATGAAATGCGCTAGCGATGTGTACAGTCGAAGGTGGAGATTGCACAACAAGCCACCGCGGTCCGGCTGACGGAGATACAAAACGGGACGGTGAGGAGCAAATCGGCTCGAGCTGCAGAAGCCTTACGGACGTTGCGTTCAGAATTAAGGACCCTAGGCTTGGATTTCTTTCGGTGCCGGACCAATTGGCCAATTTACGAGTGTCGTCCGTATACTTCGGATGGGAGTACACCACATGTTGAAAAAAGCGATAGGCAAAACAACCCGAAGCGGCGCCGTCAGAACTTCCGCAGAAAAATGAGTGTGCCAAATCAGTAAGCAACGCGAAATCCTCGACGTTGAGCCGCTGGTTCTCCCGGCGCCTTCGCGCCGGATAGGGATCCGCCGAAGCTGCCCCGTGCCTGTCCAAGTTTCCTTAGCGCAGGAAATCCCCGTGCCAGAGGGTGCGACAGTTCACCCGAAAGCCAGGTGAAACGATGGTGCGTTCCAGCCGAGAAGATGAGAAAAGCTTCCTAGAGGAAATATACCAAGTTGCGCAGCGCCGCCGACCAGCGAACCAGGCAGGCCACAGGTGGGCATTATTTTCCTGGTGAAAGGAAAACTGTTCATCGACCCTACGTCCGCAACCGAAGCCGAAGGTTACGCGCATTTCAAGATTCACAGCCGCGACCACCATCAGTATTGGGGCCAGTTGCATAGAGTGAAGGCAGTGCCTAAGGATTTGGAGTACCACGAGGTGCCCCGAGGGCGGACAGTCTACGACACGAGGGCCGCCAAATATACGCTATTCCTGGACCGCTGCATCCTCAAGAATAAGAAGCTCGTGTCGCGAATCATTGCGCAGATGAACTTGTCTTTCAAGAGCACAGAGACCAGCACCGACGACCACTACCGCTGCCCGGTTTGCCTGCGAAAGACAGGCTAATCGAGGACGAAGGGGCGGAGCAGGCGATGGGGAATGAGCGATCAGGTGGCCATATTCAGCACTGCCGCCGTGTAGGCCAATCGATGTCGGCTGTTGCTTTGCATCCGTACATCACGGGCGCGGGATATTTTTCATGCCGACATACCCGACTGACCTAACACCAGCCGATCTGACCATTTTCTGGTCGCTGATGCTGTTTGTGGCGTTCTCACCTGTGATCGCGGTGCTGATAAGCCAGTGGACTCGCCGGAACAAGTACGCCGCCGGTTAGCGACACTTTAAAGGATGAACCCGTCTGGAGGCGACGACATGAATAAGCGCAAACACCCGGAGTTCGAAGCGATCTCCCGGATAGCCCACGAGCGCGTCGTCGCCGTGTTGAGCTGTCTCGACATCTTGGTGCCGGACGCAACGTCTCGCCAGAAAAGGCGGCTCGCGAACAAGATTCTTACGCTGTGCGACGGCAAGGATCGCTCGGTGAAGATCGCACAGGCACAAGCGCAGGATTTGATCATGCCGCACCTGCAATGTATCCACGAACATTGCCCACAGCTTTGTTTCTGGGAGCCGATCGGCAGGTCGCTTAACATGTTCTTCAATGAGGAGGAGTGACGTGGAGAGGCCGGCGCGCCAATATTCAAGAAGATCGCAGGCGCGGTGGAGAAATTCCTTCGCGACAGCGATCTGGGAGGATTCAGCACACGGCGTCATTCAAGCAACTCCGGGACAACGTTTTCGCGCCGGCCACCGCGACGGGTCCATCGTGTGGCCGCACCCGGCGGGCAGGCGGGGAATACTGATGTCGATTGGTCCTCGTTCGGCGATATCGCCGATCCTGGCGTTTGGAGTCAAGTTCACGCCGAAGGGGTACAGAAAACATAGCCAACATACGCGTGCCGGTCATCGTGCCCAGCGAGGGACGCGCCCATGTGCACTCAGACTACGCGCCACTTGCCAGCATGATTGTGGCGGCGGCTGGCGCGACCTTCCAGGACGTGGACCATTTCGCCGCCGGCGTTGCGCCCGGCGACGGAATCTTTACTACTTGGAGTCATCGCGCCGGAGCGGGCCGGGCGGAGGCCTTCCTGCTGAACCCGCAGCCACTGGCGGCGCGTACCGCACGCGAATGGGGAGTGGCTGCCGACGTGGTGCCGAATGGTAAGGCGCTCCGCCGCGCGCGAGTTGGTCGAGCTGTACTTGAAGGCGCCGGAAGTGACCCGCCGCAACACGCGGGGCACTTCATTCAGCCGCTTAAGGAGCGTATCGTACGGGAAGTTGACGAAGTTAGATGGCACTACCCGAAATACCGTCCGTCCCTAGGTCCGCGGCCCCCGGGCATCAACAACCGGCACGACCACAGCAGCCACTAAAAGAGCAACAACTAGCCCGCCGAAATCGCGAAGCATTCTCGTAAAAGTCAGTATTAGCAAGTGAAGGAGTGCTCATCAATGGCAAATCGAAGGAAAGTCACACTGAAAGACCAGCTCGTAATGCGCATCAGCACGACGCAGGAGAAAGGGAAGCCTCGCTACTGCCTCGGCCGTCCTTATCCTGACGGATACCAAATGTTTGGCAGAATGCACATCTCAGCGGACCGACTGCGTGTAATAGGTTGTCAAATACTTGCAAAATGGCGCTTGCCTGAGAAAGAAGAGGACCGCCTGTGCAGACGGTTTGTGTCCATACTTCAGCGCAGAATCGACGCACGTGAGGACCTATCCGCACTTCTCGAAACAGCGGATGTCACGATGACCGCAGCTGAATACGAGAGCTGCCAATCCGTATTACAGAAGCGGACGGCGGAGGAACTGTTCGCGGAAGTGAAGGAGTACAGCAAAGACTGTCCGGGGGCTGCAATTTTTGTCGCTTTTGATGATCAGGGAGTCGTCATTGAAGCCGACGATCCAAACCGCGTCCGGCTACTTGAGGAAGCTAGGGATTGTGGCGGCGAGGCGATTGGCTTTAAGTTCCTTGAGCCGCCTGCCGATGGCGAGCAAGTAGTGAGACTCAGCATCTTTCGCGAGTACCGCGACAAACCCTGGGCTCGGGGAATCATGGATGATATTGCGCACGAGATGTTAAAGACAAGAATTCAGCGGGGCGACGAGATCCGCCGTGTGCCCGAATGGCTATGGGTGACAGAGCAAGCGAAGCGCCTCCAAGTTTCCGCATCTGCCATAAACAGATATATACGTGACGGGTTGCGACAGGATGGATCCAAGTTCGAAGAACTCAAGAGGATCGTCGAGTCCTCAACGCTGGAAGATGCCAGAGGTGACATTTGGAATTGGAAGCCAAAGGACAAGGGGAGAGATTTGGGCTAAACAGACAGCGTGAAAGCTTCCAACCTGCATGTTGCTTGCTTCGATAGAGACGGCCCGAACTGGCCAATGCGGCGCCTAGCCGGGGGCCTGAAACAGAAGCGGTCCTGCTCAGTTTGCTATTCTCACCTGTGAGGAGGGGCGTCCGATACTACTTTTCGAGCTCGGTTTCAATCACCGTCTAATAATCAACGAGGCTTTCTACGCGCCACGCTAAACCACCGAGCGTCATAAGAGAAGCGGCAAGCGGTCCTCGTGAGCGCAACGTCAGCCGCAAACGGGGCTAGGATGCCAAAGTCCCAGCCCCGGGCGCCGTTAAAACCTTATGGGAATGGGCTACAGAAGGCCTTGCTCGTGCTTTTCCTGGCAGGTTGTGCAATGACTGGCCCAAGGCACAGCTTCCAGCCGTTTTTGCTGCAGTTCGGTTTCGCAGTTCATGCAGGTCCCAAAAGTATTGTTGCGGATGCGGGTGAGCGCTTCGTCGATCTGCTGCAAGGTCGTTCGATCCGTATTGTTCTGTCCGAACAGGAACTCTTTGGTATACGAATTCGCGGCCTTATCCGCCAGGTCTACCGTCGGATCGTCGTCGGCCGAGCGGCCTTCCTCTTCGGTGCGCGCAATGCTCCGCACCAACTCCTCGCGCTTACTCTGCAGCTTCTTTTTATAGTATTCGAGACGCTTTTTATCCATACTTGCAGCCCCACTGTGGGCTTTATCGGCAGTATTCAAAACGGTCATTGTACGTACCGCCTTTCCTAGTGTCAAGGAAGCCCCTCGCGGGCTTCGGCTCCGTTACTAAGATTCCAAAAAACTGATTTGGATTCCCCTATCCGTAATTAATTTGCGAACGCTACAGTTCTACGCCTATCTTCGGCTTTGCTACTCGCACGCCACGCTTTGCCAACCCTCACCGAAAGTTGCGACCCTGGATACGCGTTGCTAGAATCTGATTTTCGCGTCTTCGCGGGGTGTCACTCGCGGGTGCTCGCCCGGCTCGATCCGGCAATTCCGGTGCGATCCTCATCTTTCCCGTCTGGATCCGCGTTCGGCGAAAATGGCCTCCGGAGCAAGTACTCTCGCGGCGGCGAAGTGTCGGAGGTTACCTTGGCTGCATACGATTTAGCAATCATCGGCAGCGGACCGGGCGGCTATGTTACCGCCATTCGCGCATCCCAATGGGGATTAAAGACGCTGGTCATCGAGAAAGACGGCTTTCTGGGCGGCACGTGCCTTCACGTCGGATGCATTCCAACCAAGGTCCTGCTTTACCACGCCGAACTCTACGAAGCTTTCCAGCACGCCAGCGAATTCGGTATTGAGGTTTCCGAGGTCAAGGTCAATTGGCCCGCGATGCTGGCCCGCAAGGAGCGCATCGTCAATAAACACGCCAAAGGCATCGAGTTCCTTTTTCGGAAGAATAAAGTGGAATCCATGAAAGGCTGGGGGCGCTGGGCGGCGCCGCATCATGTCCAGGTGGAGAACGCCGGCAATATCACTGACGTGGAAGCCAAACACATCATGTTTGCCACGGGCTCCGAAGCGCGTTCCATTCCCGGCGTCGCATTCGACGGCCAGGTGATTGTTGGCAACCGCGATATCTTGAAGCTGCCGCAAATTCCCGGGCGCCTCGTCGTGGTAGGCGCGGGCGCTGTTGGAGTTGAGTTCGCCTCCATTTATCGCTCCTTTGGTGCGGAAGTGACGATTCTTGAGATGCTGCCGCGCGTGGCGCCTCTCGAGGACGAGGAAATTTCCGCGGAGTTGGAGAAGGCCTTTCGCAAGCGCGGGATTCGTATCTTCACGGAAGCGACAGTGGAATCCGTAAAAAGGGACGGGGCCGGAGCCGCCGTCGCGTTTAAAGATAAATCGGGCGCCTCGCAAAATCTTGCCGCCGATGTCGTCCTCATCGCTGTGGGGCGGTCTCCGCTGACGCAAAACGTCGGCCTGGAGAAGACGCAGGCGAAGCTCGAGCGCGGCTTTGTGCATGTGGGACGCTATATGGAGACTGCCGAGCCGCAGGTGTATGCGATCGGGGATATCGTGGCTGGGATGCCCCAACTGGCGCACGCCGCATCCATGGAAGGCATCATCGCCGTCGGGCGGATCGCCGGTATCCAGGTGCCGACGCTAGAAAGGAGCCGCATCCCCAACGCGACCTACTGCGAGCCGCAAATCGGGTCCATCGGCCTCACCGAGAAGCAGGCTCGCGAAGCGGGATATGACGTGAAGACGGGAAAATTCCCCTTCCTGGCCAATAGCAAAGCTTCCATAATCAATCATCACGAAGGCTTCATCAAAGTAGTGGCGGACAACAAGACGTCTGAAATTTTGGGCGTGCATATCATCGGGCCACTGGCGACGGAAATTTTGTCCGAGTCCGTGACGGCGTTGCAGCTCGAAGCCACGATTGACGATATGCTCTTCACGGTGCATGCCCATCCCACGTTGTGGGAGGCCATGGGAGACGCCTTTGCTTCTGTGCGAGGCTTGGCCATAAATATCTAAGCGCTTGCCTCGCGAATGCCTCACGTCGAGGGCTGCCGCTGAGGTGGCAGAAGAGGTCCGTAAGGAACTCCCGCCATGACAGAACTGCAAGACGATTGACCTCGGGCTCATCGGCTACGGAGAAGCCGCCGCCTTGCAGCAGCGGCTGGTTGCCGCGCGCAAGCTTGCCGCCGTACCCGACCTTTTGCTCTTTTGCGAACATCCCCACGTCATTACCCTCGGCCGCAATGGCAAGCGCGAAAACCTGCGCGTTACCGAAGATCTCCTCAGCCGTCAAGGCGTCGAATTTCATCACACCAATCGCGGCGGCGATATCACCTATCACGGCCCGGGCCAGATTGTCGGATACCCTATTTTGGACTTGAACGGAATTCGCCGCGACGTGGTCTGGTACGTGCGGCAGCTCGAGCAGTGCATGATCCAGGCAACCTCCTCCTTCGGGATCGATGCGTTCCGTATTCCGGGATGCACGGGGGTGTGGGTTCGGGGCGGCGATCATTTGCGCCCAAAGAAAAGCTCGCCTCCATCGGCGTGCACATCAGCCGCTGGGTCACGTCTCACGGATTTGCCTACAATGTCTCCACGGATCTGCGCTTTTTCGATCTCATCACGCCTTGCGGCATCGCCGATTGCCGCGTCACTTCGCTCGAGAAGTTGCTCGGCCATTCCGTTTCGCGCGCAGAGGCGATGGCGCGTTTGAGCGATGGATTTAGTGAAGCTTTTGGTTTGGAGTTGACTTCGGCAACATCCGGCGACCTCGACGATTGGCTGCGGGAATCGATCCCGGTGGGCACGGCGTGAAGGAGAACGCATGAAGTCGGACGGAACGCGCCGCGATCTGACCAGGGAACAGTCGCTCGAGCTCTACTACTACATGCGGCTCAACCGCTCGCTCGAGGAACTGCTGGTGCGCCTATTCCGGCAAAATAAAGTCGTCGGTGGCCTGTACGGAAGCCTGGGGCAGGAAGCCACGTCCGTAGGCACGGCCTACGCCTTGGCCGAGGGCGATTGGATCGCGCCTATGATCCGCAACGTGGGCGCGCTTCTGGTCCGCGGCTACAAGCCGCGCGACATTCTCACCCAATATATGGCGCGGGTTACCTCGCCCACCCAGGGCAAGGACGGCACGAGCCACTTCGGCGATCTGAAGGGCCGGCATGTCGTTTCTCCCATCTCCATGTTGGGCGATCTGATCCCGGTGATGACCGGAGTGGCCATGGGCGGCCGCTACTTGGGCCAGAAAATCGTGTCCATGACCTGGATCGGCGACGGCGGCACGTCCACGGGTGCGTTTCACGAAGGCATGAACCTGGCCGCCGTGCAGCGCGCGCCATTCGTCCTGATTGTCGAGAATAATCAATGGGCTTACTCCACTCCTGTCAGCCGGCAAGCTCCCTTGCGCGACTTTGCCGACCGAGCCCGTGCTTACGGGATCGCCAGCTACATAGTGGATGGCAATGACGTCGTGGCTGTCTGGCGCACGGCGCGCGAAGCGGTCGAACAAGCGCGCCGGGGCGAAGGCCCCGTGTTGATCGAATCCAAAACCATGCGCATGACCGGACATGCGCAGCACGACGCCGCTGAGTACGTCCCACGCGAAATGCTGGAGTATTGGAAAGCGCGCGATCCCCTAAGCCGGTATGAGAAATATCTTAGCCAGCATGAGCTCTGGAACGAAAAAGATAAAACCGCGATACACGAGCGTATCGAAAGCGAGTTGGCTGCCGATCTCGAGTTCGCCGAGAATTCTCCTTTTCCGCCACCGGAACTCGCCGAAGAAGGAGTCTATTGTCAGGGCTGCCACACCGTGGAAGCGGAATGGCATCGCGCTAAAGAAGAACTGATGCCGCCGAAGTCCAGCGTGAAGCCGGAATGGACCATCTCCAGTTATGACGCCATGCAGGCTGCGGGCGATGGTCCCCATGATCGTCCCCGCCGTGATCGTCCAACGATCAGGCCGAGCAGCGGGATTCGGCCATCGAGCCAAAACCTGCGCAGCCGGCGCAAACGGATGGCAAGAACAAAATGCCGGCCCGTGCGCCTCGCAGGGCGCGGAGATAGCCATGGCCCAGGTGACCTATCTCGATGCCATTCGGCAGGCCCTGCTCGAAGAGATGGACCGCGACCCGGCGGTCTTGTTGATTGGGGAAGATATTGGCGTTTACGGCGGCGCATTCAAGGCCACTGCGGGCCTTCTCGAGCGCTTCGGCTGGGAGCGCGTGATCGATACTCCCATCAGCGAGACCGCCATTGTGGGCGCCGCGGTGGGTATGAGCTATCTTGGCCTGCGCCCCGTAGCGGAGATGCAGTTCATCGACTTCATTGCCTGCGCCTTCAACCAGATAACCAACTTCGCGGCCAAATCGCACTATCGCTGGGGCGCTCCTGTGCCCATCGTCATTCGAGGACCTGCCGGCGGCGGCGTGCACGGCAGCGCGTTCCATTCCGCGAATCCGGAGATGTACTTTGTCCATACGCCTGGCCTGAAGGTGGTCTATCCCGCCACGCCTTACGATGCCAAGGGGCTGCTCAAATCGGCGATACGCGATAACAATCCCGTGCTCTTCTTTGAACACAAATTTCTCTACCGGCGCATCAAGGAGGAAGTGCCGGAAGGGGATTACACCGTACCCATTGGCCAAGCCATCGTGCGGCGGCCGGGGCGCGACTTGACTATCGTCACGTACGCTGCCATGGTGCACGCTTCGCTCGACGCAGCCGCGCAACTGGCGCGAGAAGGCATAGAAGCCGAAGTCGTCGACCTTCGCACGCTGCTGCCGCTCGATCGCGAGACCATCATCGAATCCGTCAGGCGCACGAGCAAGCTGCTCGTGGTGCACGAAGATACGCGCACGGGCGGCATCGCCGGCGAGATTGCCGCGGTGGTCACCGACTCCGCTTTCGAGGATTTGGACGGGCCTGTTCGGAGGGTGACCTCGCTCGATACGCCGGTGCCGTTTTCGCCGCCGCTCGAGGAGCATTTTCTGCCCAACGCGGAGCGCATTGCGGCAGCCGCGCGCGATCTGGCCCGCTATTGAACTTATCGAACCGCCGAGTGCATGCTTTAGATGGTGTCCGGCTGCGCTCTCGCGGTTTACGGCGCAGCGAGTTCCACACGCGAGGTATAGGAGAGAGCCATGGCCGTCGAAGTTATCATGCCCCAGATGGGGGAAAGCATCTTCGAAGGCACCATCACGAAATGGCTGAAAAAGCCTGGAGATTCGATAGAACGCGATGAGCCGCTTTTTGAAATCTCCACCGACAAGGTCGATGCCGAAATCCCATCACCCGCCGCCGGCGTCCTCAAGGAGATTCGCGTCGAAGAGGGCAAGACGGTTCCCATCCAGACCGTGGTAGCCGTCATCGATTCCGCAGGATCTCAGTCCGCAGCGAAGCCCGTGGCCGCTCGCCCGGCTGAAGCGCCAGCCATACCAGCCGCATCGGCCAAGGCGCAGGCTCCTCCCGCGCAGGCCCCATCGTCACCTCGGCAAGAGCCCGAAGTGCGCGCTGACCGGCGAGCCGCCCCGCCTCCGCAACAAAAGCCGATGCCGGATATTACGGCGCCTCAAGAAGCTCTGGCCTCCGAGGAAGAAGAGGAAGAGAGCGTTTCCCCGGACGGCAAACGCATTCGCAGCTCTCCGCTGGTGCGTCGCCTCGCGCGTGAAAACCAGATCGATCTAGGCTACCATTCAAGGCAGCGGCGTCGGAGGACGCATCAGCAAGAAAGACGTGCTCGCGGCTATTTCCGCCGCGGAGCGGCCTGCCACTCCCGCCCCCAAGCTGCGCCTCCGCTTTCGGCCCCGCCGTCAATTCCCGGACCGCGACCTCGCCCTCTCCGCTGCTGGAGACGGCGGTGCCCCGCGAGCGGATCTATTTCGGCCACTACGAAGTTCGGCCGATGAGCGTGATGCGCCAGCGCATTGCCGAGCATATGGTCCTTTCCAAACGTGTTTCGCCCCACGTCTACTCCATCGATGAGGCGGACATGACTCGCATCGCGCACGTGCGTGAGCAGGCTCGCGCCGAATTCGAGCGAAGGCACCAGATGAAGCTCACCTTCATGCCCTTTTTCGTGCGCGCCTGCGTGGACGCTCTTCGTGATTTCCCGATGGTGAACGCTTCCGTGGACGGCATCAACGTCGTTTTGCACGGCGAGATCAATATCGGTATTGCCGTGGCGCTCGATTGGGGATTGATCGTTCCCGTGCTCAAGAATGCCGAGGAGAAGAATTTCCTCGGCTTGCAGCGGGGAATCAATGATCTGGCTGAGCGGGCCCGCGCGAAAAAACTGAAGCCCGAGGAAGTTCAGGAGAGCACTTTCTCCATCACCAACCCGGGCACCTTCGGCGGGTTGATGGGTCTGCCGGTGATCAATCAGCCCAACGTAGCCATTCTAGGTATCGGGGCGATCCAGAAGCGCCCAGTCGTCATCGATGATGCCATCGCCATCCGTTCCATGGTCTATCTCACCTTGAGTTACGATCACCGGGTCGTGGATGGCGCCATGGCGCATCAGTTCATGCGCCGCGTGAAGGAGCGCTTGGAAAACTGGAGTGAAGAGGTAGTCTGAGAATCTCGGGCAAGTCGTTCGGATTATGAGCTCGGTCGTGGCCCGCACAAACAATCCGTTGTTATCGCACGCTGTGCTGGTTGGTCAAAAACGCGCCACGATAATCGTGATGTCGTCCATCTGCTCGACGGGCCCGGTCCATCGATCGACCACCTCGAGCACATTCTTTAGCACTGACCCGGGCTGTCTCCTGCCGCAAGCGCAAAGCCACGTCGAGCAGGCGCTGCTCGCCGAGTTCGCGGCCGTCCGGATCTTCCGCCTCGGTTAGGCCGTCGCTGTAAGCAATCAGCAAGCTTCCGGGCGGCACTTCGATAACTTGCGATTCATAGCGGCGATCGTCGAAAAGGCCGAGCACCGTGCCGCCCACGCTCAGCCGCTGCACTTTTTCGCCGGTGATGCAAAACGGCGCGGGATGGCCGGCATTGGTGTACTCCAGACGGCGCGTTTGCGCATCGTAGACGCCATAAAAGAACGTCGCGTAGCGATCCGCTGACGTGCTGCGAAACAGGTGCTGGTTCAGGCGGGCCACAATTTCCGCGGTGCTGCCGGGACCCCGACCGTTGAATAGCGCCTGGCTGCGCAGCGCTGCCTGCAGGCTGGCCATAATCAGCGCGGCCGAGATACCTTTGCCGCTGATATCGGCCAGGGCCAAACCCAAGCGTCCCGGGCCCAGCGGCAGGAAATCGTAATAATCCCCGCTCACCACCCGCGCCGGGCGGCAGACCGCCTCGATCTCCACACCCTGCACAGCGGGTTTCTCCGTCGGGAAAAGCTGTGCTTGCACTTCGCGAGCAATGGCCAGCTCGTGTTCCAGCCGTTGGAGCTGGCGCTGCTCGTCAATCAATGTCGCCACGGATGCGGTCATGGAGTTGAACGAGCTCGCCAGAGCGCCGAGCTGATCGCGCCGCCGGATTTCTATGCGATGGCTGAAATCGCCGGATTCGACGTAGCGCGTGGCCTGATAAAGGTCGTCTACGGCGCGCGTCATCGAACGCGTCAGGGAGATGCTGCCGGCGAAGGCGGCAAATTCGATAACCAGAAAAATCGCCCCGGCCACGAGCAACGCCGTCACAGCTATGCCGCCCCATTCGCCGACCAGCGCGAGCAGCAGCCCATTGATCTGCGAAGCCCACGCCGTGTATCGCACGATCACCGGCACGGCCGGCTCGCGGATTCGAGACATCGGCCAGATTCACGGCATCGAGCCGCACGAAGCCGGTCACTCTGAAGTCGAACCAGTGCCGCCGAGGAGGCAGTGCGCGGCCTGCAGCCTGCACCTGCCGCACAGGAACGAGGATGCTGCCGCGGCTTCGATAAAAGAATGCGGGGCGGGCGCGCCTGCTGTGCTGCGCGTGCGATAACCACTTCGACGGGGACCAAGCTGCGGCCCGAGCGTGGCCACGAATTCCGGCGTTACCGGCACCTCGGCCGACAGGATGATCTCCTGGCCGTTCAGCAAGCGCCGCGCGGTCACGGCGCGCAGTTTCAGCGTGCCGTGATCCTCCACCAATCCTTCGAAGCGCGGCCGCCGCCCCCCGCTCCCTCGCGCCAGCAATTCCTGGCCGGCGCCCAATTCAATCTTCAACCCGGGGAAGCTTTCCTGGGCTGCGGCGAAAAACGCCTCGACGACGGGGAGGCGGGCGCCGTAACCGGACCGACCGGGGCTCCCGCGCCGCTCGCGGCGCTCTCCAGGGCATAGGCCGTGATCAGCGTGTCGGCCGTGGACTCGACCTGATCGATGCGTTTCTCCAGGTCCGCATACAGAAGATAAGCCCCGAAATGCCAATAGAGGAGGTAAAGCGAAAGCGCGCCCATGGCCAGTAGCAGCACCAGAGGAACGACGGCCAGGAAAACATACAAGTCGATCAATTGGTTGCGCATGCTCCAGAGCCACTGAGCGCGCGTCCAGAGCAGCCCGCGAACGACGAGATAACCCGCCGCGAGCGATGACGACTATGCGCAAAATCGCGATGCCCGGAACGCGCCTCTCGGCCAGCCCGAAAAGCGCCAGCAGGGCATAGATCAGCACGGCCGCTGAGGCCAGCCGATCCACAAGATTGAGGCGGCGCCAGAGGTCGCGCCCGAACTTGCTGACGTGTGACAAAATTGAATGCACGGTGCTTGGAAATTCTTGCTGTGCTGGTGGCATCGGAGGCGCCATTTAGCGAAATCGCGAGCGCAGTTTACTCCTCAGGAGTCCTGAGTCAATCGGCCTTCGCCTTCGCGATGGAACTTCTCATCCGCCACCTTCTGTGATATTACTCGTTCCAGCCTTCGAGTTCTTCACTCGTGCTGTCGGAGGCACGGGTATAGACAACATAGCTCAAGCGTTCTGACAATTCGTCGGGGGAGTGGTGCATGCGTGCTAATCGTGTGCTACAGGCGTTTTTTATTGTACTGGCGCCGCTAGCCGTCTTCTTTCTTTATGTTCGCGCTACGCGTTCCAGCGATTTTATCGTTTATTACCGCGCATCGCGTGTATTGGTCGAAGGCCATGGCCATTTGTATGGCCCGCTGAGCGGTATCGGCTGGCCCCAATATTTCCGCTATACGCCCCTGTTTTTGCTCGTTTTCTTGCCTTTTGCATTGCTGCCCTATAAAGCAGCCGTCGCGGTCTGGCTTTGCTGCTTGCTCAAGTGCGCGGCCATATATTTTGATTCGCGCGTGCGCCGTTGGGTCTTGCCAGGACCGGCTACTGGTGGTCCTTCTCATGCTCTTGTGCGGCGGGTTTGTAGTGCAGGAACTCAGCCTGGGAATGTGCAGTTTCTTGATCTTTGCTATGGTCGCGGCAAGCCTGCTCTGGCTCGATCAGCACCGCCATGCGGCGGTCTTTCACTGCGTCCTCGCCCTGCGCCTGGCGGTTGACGGCCAGCTTTGAAGGTGCCGCTGTTGTCTTTGCACGGTCTCAGTCGGGGTCTTCTGCTGGCTGACTGCGTATCCTCCGAAGCGTCTTTTCCTTGCACGCTGGCCGCATCATTTCCTCAAGGATATCCCCTGTTTTTTGTGCCCTACTGCTCTCGCCGAGCGCACACCCATGGTCCTGCGACCCTCGGTCTGATCGGCGGATTGAGCTCTTGCCGGCGACATTGGATGGAGCGGCAATCTCCATCTCCTTCGAGAGTGGGCTGCGCAAGGAGTGGGCCACGGGCAGCCTGCAGGTTGGCATGTGGTTTCCCCATCAGTCCCTCAGCGGCATTCTGGAAAGGTATCTGACGCGTATGGACTACTCCGGCTGGACGGATCGAAATTACGTCCAGCTTCATCTCCTGAATCTCAATCCCGTTTACATTCCCTGGATTTGGGCCGTCCTCGTGGGGACCGTTTACCTCGGGCCTTCTGTGGATGGCGCGCCAGACCATGGAAGACGCTGGCAATCCGATGCAGGTCCTCGTCATGGATAGCCTCGCGTTTTGCGCACTTCCGGTGCTCGAACCCTTTGCCCATCGCATTGCTTTTGTCGTATTGCTCTGGCCGGCGATGGTTGCGGCGGCTCTCCTCGCGCGCAAGGGAATTCCATCTGCTTGGTCGAAGGCGTTTATCTACGCGGCCGCAACGATCGAAGCGATCGAAGTATTGACGCCCGGCGCAAGGATGCAGCGGCTTTACCAGATCCTTGGCGTGGATTTCTGGGCTACCTGCATATTGGCTGCCGGTCTGCTGAAGGCATGGTTCGAATGGCGCGACGCGTTCGGGTCCGAGGTAATATGTGTGGAAGTTGCCTTGGATAATCGCCATGAACTCGTGCCGAAGCACGGAGTTTTTGCTGCTCACGTCGCACGGGCGAGTTCAAGCAGCGAGGAATGACGCTGAGAGATGACGGGTAAGCTGTATGCAGGCACGTCTGGCTGGGCCTACCCGCAGTGGAAGCCCGATTTTTATCCCGCCAAGCTTGCCGCCGCAAAATTCCTCGGCTATTACGGCAGCCGCTTGAATTCGGTCGAGCTGAACTACACATTTCGCCGCTTCCCCACGGGCAAATTGCTCTCAGGATGGATTGCCGCTACACCCGAGGATTTCAAATTCGCGGTGAAAGCCAACCAGGCTATCACACATATCAAGCGGTTGAAGGACGCTGAAGACGTAACTTCCCGCTTCCTCGCCTCGCTCAACGATTTGCGCGAAGCTGGCAAGCTGGGACCGGTGCTCTTTCAGTTGCCGCCGTTCTTGCGCTGCGATTTGCCGCGGCTCAAGGATTTTCTCGCTCAACTTCCGCGCGATACCCGCGCGGCGTTTGAATTCCGCCACGACTCCTGGTTCACCGATGAAGTCTTCGCCCTTCTGCGCGAGGCCAACGCCGCTCTCTGCGAGGCGGAGAGCGAAAAATTAGAGACTCCGCATGTCCGTACCGCCGACTTCACTTATTTTCGGCTGCGCAAGCAGAGCTATTCCGCGAAAGAACGCTCCGAGCTGGCCAAAAGGGTTCATGAACTTGCGCGATCGGGCGACGTCTTCACCTATTTCAAGCACGAAGACACGCCGGAAGGCGCTCTATACGCCGAAGATCTGTTGTCCGTGTCTAAACCCAATTAAGCGGTACTCGCGAGACCGTAAGCCGGACCGGGCCGGGAATCACTTTCTTTTTCTTGACTCCTTATTCCAAGCGCGTGGGTTCGTGCTTTCTTCGCCGAGCGCGTTACAATTAGCAAATGGCCGCGAACGCCTCCGAAAAACTTTCTTTCGTTGAGGGCTCGAACGGCGCGCCCGATGGACCGCCCAGTCAGGCACTCGACTGGGCGCATCCTATCGTCCGCGAGTGGTTCCTGGAGCGCTTCGCCTCGCCTACCGAGCCGCAGGAACTGGGCTGGCCGCACATCCTCGCTCGCCGCACCACGGTAATTTCAGCGCCCACCGGCTCGGGCAAGACCCTGGCCGCCTTTCTCGCTTGCATCGATCGGCTGGTGCGCAAAGCGCTTGCCGGAGAACTGCAAGACGCCACCGAAGTGCTTTACGTCTCGCCGCTTAAGGCCCTGGGCAACGATATCCAGAAGAATCTCGAGGTCCCGCTCGGCGAAATTCTTCAGAAAGCCGCCCAGCGCGGGCTGCTGATGCCCGAAATCCGCGTTGGCGTTCGCACTGGCGATACGCTGATGCACGAGCGCCGCAAGATGCTGGTGCGGCCGCCGCACATTCTGGTGACCACGCCCGAATCGCTCTACATTTTGCTTACGGCCGAAAAGAGCCGGGCAATCCTGCGCAATATCGAAACGGTGATCGTGGACGAGATCCACGCCGTCGCCGACGATAAGCGCGGCGCGCATCTGGCCCTTTCACTCGAACGGCTCGAAGCTTTGCTCCCGCGCCCGCCGGTGCGCATCGGCCTTTCCGCCACGCAGAAGCCGATCGATTCGATCGCGCAATTCCTTGCCGGGAACAACCGGCCTGCGCCCGTGATCGTTGATACCGGCCACGGCCGCCGCATGGATATCGCCATCGAGGTGCCTCCCAGCGAACTCGGCCCGGTGGCCTCCAACGAAATGTGGGGCGAGATTTACGACCGCATCGCGGCCCTCGTACTGCAGCACCGTTCCACGCTGGTGTTCGTCAATACGCGGCGGCTTTCCGAGCGCGTGGCGCATCATCTGGCCGAGCGGCTTGGCAAAGAAGCCGTGGCGGCGCACCACGGCAGCCTCTCGCGCAAGCTCCGCCTCGCAGCGGAACGCAAGCTGAAAGCTGGCGAAGTGCGCGTGCTCGTGGCTACCGCGTCGCTCGAATTGGGCATCGATATCGGCTTCGTGGATTTGGTCTGCCAGATCGGCTCGCCCCGTGCGATTGCCGTAGCCCTGCAGCGCATCGGCCGCGCCGGCCATTGGCGTGGCGCGATTCCCAAGGGCCGCATCTTCGCCACTACCCTCGACGAATTGGTGGAATGTGCTGCGCTGGTGCGCTGCGTGCGCTCGGGCGAGCTCGACAAGTTGGAAATTCCCGCCAATCCCCTCGACGTTCTGGCTCAGCAGATCGTGGCCGCTTGCGCCGCCGAGGAATGGCGCGAGGACGATCTCTACGAACTGGTTCGCCACGCGTATCCCTACCGCGATCTGCCCCGCGCGGATTTCGATGCCATCCTGGAGATGCTTTCCGAAGGCATCGCCGCCCGCCGCGGCCGCTATAGCGCCTATCTTTTCCGCGACCGCGTCAATCATCGCCTCAAGGGCCGCCGGGGAAGCCGGCTCGCCGCCATCACCAGCGGCGGAGCCATTCCCGAAAATTCGCTCTATACCGTTGTCGCTGCGCCGGACGACACGCCGGTCGGCACCGTGGACGAGGACTTCGCCGTGGAGAGCCTGGCCGGCGACATCATGCTGCTGGGCAATTCGTCTTGGCGCATTCGGCGCGTGCAGCTGGGCCGCGTGCTGGTCGAAGACGCGCAAGGCGCGGCGCCCAACGTCCCGTTTTGGCGCGGCGAAGCGCCGGCGCGCACGGCTGAGCTCTCCGCGCAGGTCTCCTGGCTGCGCGAGGAGATCGCCTCGCGTACAGCCGCACAAAACGGCCTTCGCGAAACGGCAGACAGTGCCGCAACCCGGGATTGGCTCAAGCAGGAATGCGGTCTTGACGATGGCGGCGCCGAGCAAATCATCAAGTACATCGCCGCCGGAATCTCCGTGCTCGGCGCCGTGCCCTCGCAGGAATTGATTATCGCCGAGCGCTTTTTTGACGAAGGCGGCGGCATGCAGCTTGTGATCCATGCGCCCTTCGGCGCGCGGATCAATAAAGCCTGGGGCCTGGCGCTCAGGAAAAAGTTCTGCCGCTCGTTCAATTTTGAGTTGCAAGCCGCGGCGACGGACAACGGCTTGAACATTTCGCTCAGCGAACAGCATAGTTTTCCGCTCGCCGACGTCTTCCGTTATCTGCTTCCGGCTACGGTGCAGCAGATTTTGGAGCAGGCCGTGCTGGCCGCGCCGCTTTTTGGCGTGCGCTGGCGCTGGGCCGCGGGGCGCGCCCTGGCTCTCTTGCGTTTTCAGGGCGGGAAGAAGGTCGCTCCGCAGATTCAGCGCATGCGCGCTGAGGATTTGCTCGGCGCCGTCTTTCCGCAAGCGCTCGCCTGTCAGGAGAATATCGTCGGCGATATCGCCATTCCCGATCATCCCCTCGTGCGCGAAACGATGAAGGACGTGCTCACCGAAGCCCTCGATGTGGATGGCTTGAAGCGCGTCCTGTCCGGCTTGGTGGAGGGCCGGATCAAATGCCTGGCTGTGGATACGCCGGTGCCTTCCGCCTTCTCGCACGAGATACTCAACGCTAATCCCTACGCTTATCTCGACGACGCGCCGCTCGAGGAGCGCAGAGCGCGCGCCGTGGATATGCGCCGCGCTCTCCCCGAGGCGCTGGCCTCGGAGTTGGGGCGGCTCGATCCCGCTGCCATCGATGAGGTAAGGCGCGACGCCTGGCCGGACGTGCGCGATGCCGATGAATTGCACGATGCGCTCCTCACTTTTGTGGCTTTGCCGGAGGTGGCGCCGCCGGACGCTCTTCCTTTGCGTCCACTGCGTGAACGATTGGCCGAATCGCTTCCTCGATGGCAAAACCATTTCGATGAACTGGCTCGGCAGAATCGTGCCACCCGCGCCACGCAAGATGGCCGCACGTATTGGGTATGCGCGGAGACAGCGCCCGTATTCCGGCAGATTTTTGGCGCGGCTTCCTTTTGTCAAGCTCTGCCCGATATCGGCGCTGGGGTGGCGTCGAAAGAGGATGCCGTAGCGGCGATGGTCACGGGTTGGATGTCCCACGCCGGCCCCGCCACCGCCGCCGAATTGTGCGAACTCCTCGGCGTTTCCGCCTCGGAAATAGACAAGGCCCTGTTGCGGCTGGAAGCCGAGCGGCTCGATTCTCAGAGGAAATTTCACTGGCGCCTCTGCACAGGTTACCGAGTGGTGCGATCGTCGCTTGCTCGCCCGCATCCACCGGCTCACCGTGGGCGAATTGCGAAAGCAGGTGCAGCCCGTTACTCCGGCGCAATTCATGCGCTGGCTTCTGCGCTGGCAGCACGCCGCGCCCGGCACGCAACTCATCGGCGAACGTGGTCTGCTGGAGACCCTGCGCCAGTTGCAGGGCTTCGAGGCGCCCGCGAACTCCTGGGAGCGGCAGATTCTCCGGCAGCGCGTCGCCGATTATTCACCGCAGGTTCTCGACCAGCTTTGCCTTACGGGCTCCGCTGGGTGGGCGCGTTTGTCGCCGCATCCCGCGACTCTGGAAGCGGTCACTTCTGGCGGACGCCGCGTGATTCCCACCAGCGTCGCCCCTATCGCCTTTTTCGTGCGCGACGACGCCGATTGGATGGCTGCCCGCCGTCACGATAATGCTGGGCACCAGGGTCTTGGCCTAAGTGCTGCGGCGCGCGAGGTACACGCATTTTTGCGCGAACGTGGAGCTTCGTTTTTCCCCGACATTGTGCGCGGCACGCGGCGGCTCAAGGCCGAAGTCGAAACCGGCCTCTGGGAACTGGTCACCGCCGGCCTGATTACTGCGGATGGTTTCGATAATCTGCGCGCCCTGATCGATCCCAAACGGCGCGCCGGACACGGTTCTGGACGCGCCGCCCGCCCGCGTCATAGCAGTGGGCGATGGTCTTTGCTCTACACCGAGCCGCCCGCCACTCAGGCTGCCGACCGGGACTGCGCCCTCGAAGCCATTTGCAACGTGCTCTTGCGGCGCTATGGCGTGGTTTTTCGCGAGGTGCTGGCCCGCGAGAGTATTCTGCCGCCCTGGCGCGAACTCCTGGGCATGCTGCGGCGCCTGGAGGGGCGCGGCGAAGTCCGCGGCGGCAGATTCGTCAGCGATTTTCTGGGCGAGCAATTCGCGTTGCCGATCGCCGTGGAGTCTCTCCGGGCTATGCGCCGCGAACCTACGATAGGCGAGAGAGTGACCATCGCAGCCGCCGATCCGCTCAATCTGGCCGGGATTATCGTGCCGGGCGACCGCGTCGCCGCCAATTCCGGCACGTTTGTCACCTTCCGTGACGGCGCGGTGGCGGAGGATCCGCTTCCGATAACGGAACTCTCCGCGGCGCTCTAGCGCGCTGGTCCTGGCGGTGTCCTTCCCACGTTGATGCACCGATTCACTCAAACATGCAACGCCGTTGCCGCAACCGCTAAGAAGACGGAAAAAATCCGGCTGGTGAGCGGCCTCTTCCAAACCCTTCCCGTCGAAGATGCCGTGCGCGCCGCGATTTTTCTCACCGGTCGCCCTTTCCCCCGATGGGACGAACGCGTCCTTGGCATTGGCGGCATGCTGCTCGCTCGCTTGGTTGGCGAAATGTCCGGGAAGAGCGGTGAAGCGATGAGCGGCGCTTATCGCCAGCACGGTGATCTCGGAGACATGGCCGAAGAGCTTTTGGCCGGGCGCAGCGCGCCCGGCGTGTCGCTGGGTGAAGTCGCGGAATGCTTTAACGAATTGGCGGCCCTTCGCGGCCAGAGCGGAAAAAGCGAATTGGTCCGCAAGCTCCTGGTGCGGGCCCAGCCGGCGGAAGTGAAGTACATCGTCAAGATCATGACCGGCGATCTGCGAATTGGTTTACGGGAGAGCCTGGTCGAAGAGGCCGTCGCCAAGGCTTACGAGCGCCCGATCGCCGCGGTGCGGCGCGCCAATATGCTGCTCGGGGATATTGGCGAGACGCTGCGATACGGTTTTCGCAATGAGCTGGAGACGGTCCGTTTCCGCCTGTTTCATCCCATCGACTTCATGCTCGCGACTCCGGCGGAAAATGCCGCCGAGATTTTCAAGAACGCGCCCGAAGCCATGGCGGTCGAAGAAAAGTACGATGGCATTCGCACCCAGGCTCACAAGAGCGGCAGCCGCGTGAAGATTTTTTCGAGGACCTTGGACGAAGTGGTCGAATTTCCGGAACTAAGCGAACCACTGGCTGCCCTTCCCGGCGAGTACATCGTCGACGGCGAAGTCCTGGCCTGGCATGGCAATCAGCCTCTGCCTTTCACGCAGCTTCAAAAGCGGCTGGGCCGCAAGAGGCCGAATCTCGCACTGGTCCAGGAGATTCCGGTCAAGTTCGTGCTCTTCGATCTGCTTTACCACAATGGCGAACTGCTCTTGGACGCGCCGCTGTCGGAAAGACGCCGGCGGCTGAAGCAGATTCTCGATTCCGCACAAACAAAAGACCTTCAACTGGCGCCGGAGCGATTGTGCCAGACGCGCGAGGCGCTTGAAGACGCCTTTCAAGCCGCCTTATCCGCCGGACACGAAGGAATCGTGGCCAAAGCGCCCGATTCGCTCTATACGCCGGGACGCCGCGGCAGGTTTTGGTTCAAGCTTAAAGAGCCATTCGCCGCGCTCGACGTGGTCGTCACGGCGGTCGAGTATGGCCATGGCAAACGGCACGGCGTTCTCTCGGACTACACGTTTGCAGTGCGCGACGGTGATCGCCTGCTCAACATCGGCAAGGCTTATTCGGGCCTCACCGACGCTGAGATCCGCGAATTCACAGACTATTTCCTCACCCATACCCTCGAGGACCGTGGTTTCCGGCGCATCGTCGAGCCCAAAGTCGTGCTGGAGGTAGCCTTCAACAACATACAGCGCTCCAGCCGGCATGAGAGCGGCTTCGCTCTTCGCTTTCCCCGAATCCTGCGCCTGCGTCCGGATAAGACGCCGGAGCAGATCGATACCCTCGACCGGGTGGCTCAACTCTACGCCAAGCAAGTCACCCTGCCGCGTTCACCGGGCGCCGCACATGAACGCGATCCCGGCACGGAATCATGAAGCAAAGGCCCTGCTCGCGAGGACATGTTGTTAACCAATCGGTGTCGTCCCTTTAGCTTTAATACACTAAACCTTGTATTGCCCGAATCCCCGGGATTAAACTCCCCCTCGTGCGCACCGCGATCAAGGGTGGGGTACGTTCCGAGTGAATCCGAGCTCTCGGATCAAGGTTCTGCTTCTGGTCGGTAATCATCTTCTTTGCAAGTCGTTAGTTCGCATCATCCAACAAAAAACAGACATTCTCGTCATCCGGCAATCCGTGGATTTGTCGGATATAGCGCTGCTAATCGCCAAGTTGTCAAGTGACGTCGTCCTGCTGGATTCGGTCGGCGCAAATGCCTTGAACCGTCAATGTGTTGGCCGGATGAAGGATTTGAATCCCAATACGCAGATACTCATGATTGGCATGGATGCCGACGAGAGCGCATTCCTGCGAGCGGTTCGGGCTGGTGTGAGTGGATATTTGTTACACGAAGCCTCGGCGACAGACGTAGTCACCGCAATTCGTGCCGTCGCGCGGCGTGAGGCTGTCTGTCCTCCGCAATTTTGTAAGGCCCTATTCGAAGTTGTTGCGGGCGTGCGAGGGTTCACTCCTGGCATCCGTAGAGCGGCACCGCGGCTCACGCGCCGCCAGCAGGAACTCCTCCCAATGGTTGCGCGCGGGCTTACCAATAAAGAGATCGCTTCGCACTTGAACTTGTCCGAACAAACCATTAAAAACCATATACATAGAATGCTCCGCAGGATGGGTGCAAACGACCGTTCAGAAGCGGTCGAAATCGCCCTCGCTGACAGTCTCCCGACCTAGAAGCGCAAAAACTGGGCCCGTAAGCGAAACAGTGATCACCCTGTCTTCCCTAAAATCTGTATTGTGCTGAAATGTTTCCGCCGAAACCAGTATTCCAGTACGGACCGAAACTCAATCGAAAAGTTCGAGAAAGATCGACCTGAAGCCACCTTCCCCGCCCACAACAGGGATGATCTTTGTCACGTTATCCACTGCGGGCTCCATTATCGGGAAGAGGCCTTCGACATCTTGTATCGAATAGCCGTTAAAAGATCCTCGAAATGTTACCTCAGTCAAAAATCGCGCCTGCCGTGCTCCAATTGGTTCTTCCGGCAGTCGAACCAGAAAGGCCTTGCGCAGCGAGTTGAGCATTACCGTCTTGTGTGGCCCACAATCCATTTCCCGCGCCCATGGCTTGAAATCCCTGAATCTCAAGATACCATCGCCCATTTAGATCATAACCCGCCCGAACGTTGCAACTGAACCCATTGAAACTATTCGGGTGCTGAATGATGGAGCGGTCGAGGCCCAACACGAAACCCGGAACTCGGTATGAGCCGCATCCGGTCCCAAAAGAAAGCCGATCATGCCAAGTCAAGGTCGTTTCTTGGCCACGGCTTGCAGCACTCGCGAAAAGAATGAACGTCACCAGTAACGAAAAGATTGTGGGTTGCCGCATTCTAGTCGACCTCTTTCTTGATCCCGAAAGCGAACGGCTCGACCATCTGCACGAGCATCGCCACATTGCTCGGGCAGTTAACTAACGTTAACTTCGTAACTTGCTTGATTGTCCTAAGCTCAGGGAGACCCATTTTGGTTCTTGATTCCCAGTTGGGGCGTTTCGAATCAGGACAATTTGCAATTCCTATTTGGATCGGGGCAAATTGATCAACGGTCTATGATGAAGGAGCAACATGAAATCGAGCGACAAGAAGTCGAAGGCGTCCGTCGCCAAAATGGCGTATTACAACATGATTTTGACTGAGGCCATTTTTCAGATACTCGAAGAGAAGGGATTGCTTACGCGGCAGCAAGTTAAGGAGCGTATTGAGCGCATAAAAGCAGAAACCAAGCTCGGCTTCCAAATAATTCAGTAAATTCGGGGCTGAGCAATAGGGCCAAATGCTATTACTCTCCGTCAGCTCTAGTGCGAATTGCATACTGCGCTAGGGCCAACGCGATCTAACAAGGTTGAGCTTGAGCATAATTCTAGCGCGGTGACTTTCAACCGTCTGCACATGGATGCCCAGCTCAACGTACACTTAAAGAAGCCGAGGAAGTTCACGGCTTCAAAGTCGCCGTATTGGCTCGATACTGCGGCCGCCCGCCATGGCGGGCCACCTCCCGGCTCACCGTCGACACCGCTCGCTGCAGACCCTGGGCGATTTGACGAATCGACCATCCGCCAGCTATCCCCGCGGGAGATGTCCTCTCGCGCTGCCAGGGTAAGTGTTCGCAGCGAACGCCGACAGGCGGCCGGAGCAATCCCCACCATGACGCGCCAACAAAAAGTGAATGACTACATGGTCCTTGCCCAGAGGCCGCCCTATTTCATGCGATGACTGTCCTGCCCTCCAACAGGTACACAGCTCGCTTCTTTACACCGCCGGAAAGCTTCACCCGTCTCGTTTGGGTCATAAACACCACCTTTTAAGTGAAGATTCATATCAGATGGTGTTGCATCGACCGGTTGAGCCGGCGCCGTTTTTCGGGAATTGGCGGCATGCTCGCCGGGCATCAGCAGGATGTAGCTCCCGTGGACACCAGACCGCGGATTGAACACCCGGTCATCCGAGGGTTGTTTTTACCTAACTTAAGTGGCTTGCAATCAATCGATTGCATGGATCTAAAAGGCTGCCGACCTGCAATACAGAGAGGGTATGAATCATCATTCTAAAAAACACCAAGTCATCTGCCCTCTCTGTGGTTGCCGAGCGCAACACAACGGCTCCGGTCCAGACCAAGTGATTCGAGCAATCCGGCGGAGAACGCGTCAGGTGGAGGCTCTCTTAGAGGGATTGTTTAAAAACTCTGCTCGAAGACGAAATCAGAGCAACGGCAGTCAAGGTCACAGACAGAACTTCTCGCAAACGACACTTCGACTGAAATCCACGCAAGCAGTGGCGAAGCGTGGCCCTATAGCGGCAGAACGAACAGAACGGACCGTGCTTTCGCCTAGAGAACGTGAAATTACCCACCGTCTAGCGGAAGGCCTTAGCAACAAAGAGACCGCAAGCGAACTGGGGATCAATGTGAGGACGGTCGAGACACACCGGGCTCGAATCATGCTGAAACTCAACCTAAGGTCATTTGCAGAGTTGGTCCAGTATGCGATTCGGGAGGAGTTAATCGATGCCTGAGGTTAGGACTGGGACGTAGGAATACCTAGTAATTCACCGGACTTTCCCGGTTGCTGATAAGTTGTTAAGAAGTTGTTTAACCCCGCACGCCGTAGCTGGCAACCGTCTGGCTTTTGACGGGATGCGAAACGGCCATAACAGTCGAACGTAATCCGGTCGGGAAACAGTCCCAGCCTAGGACTGCCCGAAAAACCACCCGGTTGCCAATGTCTTAAACGGACTCGACATTCTTGGTGTTAGACGTATGGATATTGACGCTCTCCGAGTGCCCGATATCTCAGGGCAAGTGTTAGCGAGCCTGATTGCATCGAACATCGGCATTGCTGTCTTTGACCAATGGCTTCGCTACCGTTTCGTTAACGACGCGCTCGCGAGGATAAACGGCATTCCTGTCCAAGATCATATCGGCGAAAGTGTTCGCAAAATTGCGGGCGAAGTGAAGGCCGAGCCTGCATTCCGGGCTGTCTTCTCCAGCGGGAAAGTCATTTCTGGCCTCGAGATCACAGGGAAACTCCCAAAGAGGTCAGATGTGGGTCACTGGATTGAGACCTACCTTCCAATCCGAAGGGCCGGAGAAATGGTCACATACGTGGCCGTACTTATGATCGAGGTCAGTTTCGGCACACGCAAGGAGGTTAAGGAACTAGATCAGCAGCTGCTCGAAAGATTGACCCTCAATATGGATCGGACCCAAGAGTTGTTGCTAGAACTTCGGCGGCTACGCGGTAAGTACGGTCCTCTCCGAGCCGATTCGGAACGAATTATCGCTGAAATAGGAAAACCGGCTAGCGAGCGCGGACCGGCTCAAGCGCATGGCCCTGCAAGCCTTTCGGAACGAGAAGGAGAAATAGTAACCTTTCTCGCAAAGGGAAGGTCGAACAAGGAGATTGCCTCCACCCTGAATATCAGCGTGAAGACGGTGGAGACCCATCGGCGCGTGTCAACGAGTTTGAGACCACTGGTCATGGAATTTAGTGAGCATTTTCATCTGCGTTGAGCGGTTTGTTGATCCAGACCTCGGTTGGAACCGAGAGTGGTTTCGGCTCCTGGCGCACGAAGCGTTCGGGGTGGACGCGATAGGCGGCATCGAGAACGGCTTGACGCTGTTCGAGGATGTGCGCGGTTTGGTTGTAGTGGACCATGGCCGGGGTGAGCAAGCCCAACCCGGAGTGGCGGTGTTCCTGGTTGTACCAGCGGAAAAATCCCTGCGAAAAAGCGCGGCTGTCCTGAATGCACCCGAAGCGGTCCGGAAACTCCGGCCGGTACTTCAGGGTGCGAAACTGGCTTTCCGAATACGGATTGTCATCGGAGACGTGCGGGCGGCTGTGGGTTTTCGTGACACCCAAGTCGGCCAACAGGAAGGCTACCGGCTTGGAACTCATCGAGGTGCCGCGATCAGCATGTAGGGTGAGCTGGCCGGGCTGGATGTTTTGTTTCGCACAACTCTCCCCGATCAGCCGCTTGGCCAGCTCCGCGCTTTCGCGCATCGCCACCATCCAGCCGGTGACGTAGCGGCTGAAGACATCGAGGATGACGTAGAGGTAGAAGTAGGTCCACTTGGCGGGCCCCAGCAGCTTGGTGATGTCCCAGCTCCAGAGTTGATTGGGAGCCGTCGCCAGTAGTTCCGGCTTCGTGTACGGCGGATGAGTCAACTGGTCACGTCGTTCGCGGGATTCGCCCTCTTGTTTCAGGAAGCGATGCATGGTGCGAATCGAGCAGTAATAGTGCCCTTCGTCGAGCAACGTCGCATACACAGCGGCTGGGGAGCGATCCTGGAATCGTTCTCCGTGCAGATGCGCCAGGACCGTTTCGCGTTCCGTCGGACTCAGGGCACGTGCTGGTCTCGGTCGCAAAGCGATCGCTGCGGGGAAAGAAGCTGCACGTCGATCCCGGTAGTAGGAAGCACGCGGCGCAAACAGCGCACGGCAAGCGGCGCGCGTGCCTACATCGGTCGCCAGTTCAGTGACCGCGGTCATCAGGACTCTTCCTCCAGGTCCTGTTCCGGAATCGGATGACCCAACAGCGCAGCCACTTTTTTTTGGACATCGATGATGATGTGCGCCTTACGCAGATCTTCGGTCAGACGTGCGTTCTGGCGGCGCAGCTTCTGGTTCTCCTCATCCATCGGATGGCGCTTGGACTTCGGCCCGCGCCTCTGCGGAGTCAGCGCTTCGAGGATGCCGTTGGCCCGCTCGCGCCGCCAAGTGGCCAGCAGCGAAGAGTACAAACCTTCCCGGCGGAGGAGAGAGCCGATACCGCCTCGTGTGGCAGCGGCGGCCTCGGCTTCCTGCAGGATGCCCAGTTTATATTCCGCGGTGTAGGTACGCCGCTTGGGTTTCGCGACCACTTCGGGATCAGGCCGCGAGGCCGGCAGCGAATCGGCGCCCGCTTGGGCTGCCACTGCACTCCGCTTCGGCTCGCCAGGCTCGCCTCCGCTCCGTTCCGTGGCAGCCCAACTTGCAGAAGAAACAAAACCAAGAGAATTCCCGTTCATCTCTCCCTTTTTCTTTCTCGCCCTGCTCATTAATTAAGAGTACTAAAACGGTCTCAGAGATGTTGGCACGGAGGGCATCGCGCAAGAATCTTTTTGAAGCTCCACCTGGATTCGTTTGCCAGCTTAGTGAGGTACGCCATCCGCAATAAAATGGTTGAACCCTAGTAAGGCAAGCCTGTCAGGAAGCCTTACGGGATTTAACTGACTATTCCCCAAGTCCTAATGGCAGTTTCCGGGTGGCCGACCATTCGTGAGCAACCGTGTCCCGGACTAGCGGGTAGCGTTTGACCTGGCCCTTCGCACCAAGAGAGGAGTTCGGAAATTATGGAAGCTCAGGCATTGGTGTGTTTTGGGAGATGTCGGGTTCAATATTGGCGTCCTCGAGGGTTTTGGCTATTTGCTGGATCAGCGTTTTCAGGTTTTCCCCAGGTTCGATCACGGCAGCTCGCGCCCAAAGGAACTGGTCTCTTACTGGCGTAAGAATCAGGCCCTTTACGACTCCTAGGACGAATGGCTGCAATTCCCTGTACGTGAACGGGTATGTTGCCACCTCAAGACCAGACGCGAAAACAGGTGCACCGCTAAGCTCCAGCGCACCGGATAAGTCCAACGCATATCCACGTTCAAGACGATGACTCTGAGGGTTGTGATACCACCATTTTTCTGTAAGCAGCGATATGCGGGCAAACTTCGCAGCAGGAGTGTTGGGCATTTGCCCGTCGAAGTCGAGAAGGTAGCCTACAGTCAAGACATCTGTGCCGATTCCGATGGTTTGCTCCATCATCCCCTTGGCATCGATCAACAATGAAGAAGGAATTACCGTCAGATCAGCGCCAGGAATTTCAGGCAGGCTCAAGGCGACGAGGTCAACTCCCGAAGTGGCGAAGACTGCATTTCGCAGGTCCAGGCTATAACAGACGAAATGCGATGCCGTTTTAGAGGGCACGCGCATGATGAATTCAGTCTGGTTGGCAATCAAATGCTTCGCGGTAACGAGAACATTCCACGCGCCCTGCTGTGACGAGGATGCGGCTGTTTTGCTTTCCAGGTGAACTACAAAGCCACTTCCAAGGGGCGGAATGTTTCGGTGCGCGGGTTGCGTTACGCAAGGGGTTGCTTGAGGTCCGTAGATGAAGATCGAGATGTTTGCAGCCCTGCGAAAAAAGCCTGATTTGAGAATAGCCGCTTCTTCTTGTCCTTCTGTCGGAGCCTGGGCCTGCTGAGCGTGCAACGGAGCCAGAAAGCCTAGAACGCCTAGAGCGCAAAAGATGCCACAGACAGCTTTCATGCAGTTAACGGCTCAAGGGAGTTCGGCGCGCTCTCAATACCATTGATCTTTGCCGCCAAATTCCCAACGCACGGTCAGAGCCATCGTATCCGCCAGTTGGCATGTTCGAGGCGCAGGAACCCATGGATTTGCTTGGTCGCAAAAGTGGTAGAACGCGAGCGCACCGCCGAGACGTAAACTGTATTTGGAAAGCGATATAGCGCGAAACTCCTGATAGAACTCCGGGCCTTGGGTGCGATTTGACTGGATGCCATCCGAAGACAATGTGCATTCAGTCGCCCAAACACAGCCCGTCGGGATCACATAATCAGCCGAAAATCTACCGGCCAAGCCGAGCAAGTTATCGCGGATCATCATTCCTGCTGTAGGCATCCAGCCACTCTTGTTGAATTGGGAGGTCCAAAGATGGCTTTGCCGAAGCTCGCCTGAGATGCCTACGTGCCAACGTGGAAACCAAATGCCCTTCACATCCCAGACAAAACTATTCCCGTCATTAGTTAGGTACTTTTTGTCTGGCGAGTAATCAGCGGATGTTTGCAGCTCGATGTGGGCACCAATCGGCTTCTCGATAGTGAAACCGACACCGATGTCAGGTAATTTGAACCCTAGTTGTGACTCGTTGCCAATATGCGTATCGATTACCAGACGATCAAATGGCATCGGCGCCAGCGTAGCAGGTGCCTGCGCAAGTAGACGTGAGGAGACCAATGCCATCTTTGCCAGTAAAGCTGCCGACGCTAACAGCACATTGGCCGGACTACTGCGGAATTGCATGATCTGCTCTTAGCTCGGGCGCCAGGGTGTTTTGTCCTTGGGGCGCTGGGGAACTTGCAGGTTGGATTTGCGCATTGCGGAAGGCAAACCATCCGTGCAGGACGGCCGGGAAGAGAAAGAAATAGCGCTCAAACAAATGCGCGGTGGGATCGGTCTCCGTGTAGGAGATCTCCCAGGACACTTGATTAATTGTGGAGTAATAGAATCCGGTGAGGCCGAGTAACCCGTATACCCGGGCTGCCGGGGGATGCGCTCCCCACATGAAAGAATAGTTCTCGCACGGCTGCGAGCATCGGCGCGTAAGATCGAAGCTCGTCTTAGCGTCTGCTAACACGGCTCCCATCAAAATCCACTGATTCAGGGCCAATCGCCGGTCTTTGAGCGTGAACATATTTTCAGCCGTCCGGCCGAATGCTCGTGGAACCGCGGTTAGGAAGTGCTTCGGGCCTGCTTTAACTTCGACAGCCATCGATACAAGAAGACAATACAACATCAGGCGTCGCATGAATTCGCCTCGCCATTTTTCAAATAGCGTGGGGACATTGGTCAGAGATCGCACGAATAGAGCCAGACTGTGCTCGCAAGCTAACCTCCAGAGCAGTAGCGGCTTGCAGGACTCTCTGCGCAGAAATAGCTAAGAAATCAGGTCATTTCGGGAACGGCCTTCTTCCGAGAAACTCCGAAACGGGATAGAAAGCCAGTGCTTGGCCTATGAAGCACACCCAGCTAGGGATCTAGGGGAGGGAACCATGACTTCCACGACCGTCTGCTTTATCTGGAATATAAAATTTAAGGGCGATCCTGTCAGGAAATCCCCTAGGGGATTTCCTGACTTTCCATATCTGTTAACAGTTCTATAGTGGAAGGCAACCGTACCGTTACAGTACGTGCGCATGGCCTCATGCCATGCGCCAAGTTGGTGCATTGCCGATGAAGTTGGCTTCAGAAAGCCCATTTCGCGAAGCATACTTGAGTGACCTGATCGGTGCCTGCCCAGCTATGCATAAGGTATACACGCTAATCAACCGGGCCAGCCAATTTGAGTTTCCCGTACTGGTTCTGGGAGAAAGTGGGACGGGGAAAGAATTGGTTGCCCGCGCAATTCACAGCCAGAGTCAGAGGGGGCGGTGCCCCTTCGTCCCTATTGATTGCGCGGCGTTGGTCCCAACCCTGATCGAGTCAGAGCTCTTCGGTTATGTAAAAGGGGCATTCACCGATGCCCAGCATTCGCGGATCGGATTATTAGAAGCGGCAAGTGGGGGAACCGTTTTCCTCGACGAAATCGGCGAAATGTCACTCCATTGCCAAACTAAGTTGCTCAGAGCTTTGCAGGAGCGTGAAATTCGACCCGTGGGCGCTACGGCGCGAGTTTGTCTTAACGTGCGAGTTATCGCAGCAACCAATCGGAACTTGGAATCGGAGGTCAAGTCGGGCCGGTTTCGGCAGGACCTTTTCTTCCGACTGAACGTACTGCAAATCACGCTTCCGGCGCTTCGAGAGCGGAAGAGCGATATTCATCTCCTGGTGGACTTGTTCTTATCGAAGTATCGAGATTTGCGGCCCTCGATCCGTTCCATCTCGGAAGACGCTATGCGATGCCTGATGTCCTATAACTGGCCCGGGAACGTTCGAGAATTAGAAAACGCAATCGAGCATGCCCTCGCATCGGGCGAAGAGGCGTCGGTACAAGTAGGCGATCTGCCCTCCAACTTACAAGTCGCACAGCAGAGAGCATTAGAGGCTGGGGCAGAGGCAGACGACACGTTTTTATTGACAGAAATTCAACGTCGGGCCATCTTTCGTGCTCTGACCGAGACGCACGGTGACAAGGTTGCGGCAGCTCGCCTTCTGCATATGGGCAAGACGACGTTATACCGAAAGCTTAGGGAATACGGCGCTGGCGCGAATGTGCATAACGTTGGGCTCGCACACTCGTGACGGTCACACGGCTATGTTTGAAGCCTCCGCCGAGCTAAGAGCTCACGACCCTTTTCAGCCACTTCCTGATGGCTCGCTCCGTAGATGGCTTGTTCTTCTCCGTAAGAATCGGCAGGAATTAACAGCCTAAACGGGCCGCCCCAGCCAGCCGTTCCGGATATGAGTTCATGGATATTCAGAAATTGCGTGTGACTTCCGATCTGAACTAGGTAACGGTATTCCCTAAAAAGCATTGAGACCCCGCAATGTGAGTATTCCCTGTCCGTGCTAAGGACCCGTCTCTGAATCGAGCCCTTTCCGTTGAGTTATAGAACCCTTTAGACGGACGTGTTGTCAATCGTAACGAGTTTCGCAACGTCACGCTCTTTACAATGGCCCATAGAAGCGCATCGCCCCGGTACGAGAACTTATAATCTGCATTCCCTCCGCTTAGGTGAGTTACTTCTGTAAGCATTGAGGGGTAATCTGACTTTTGCCGAAGGTGCAATGTTCCTGACCTTCGCAGGACATGGGGGAATCGTGATTTCTGATCAGGTTGCGCTTGTTGTGGTAACTGGGGCAGGAGGATTCATCGGTGGGAATCTTGTGGCGAAGTTGCGCAGTCAGGGACACAAGAGGATCCGCGCCGTAGACGTCAAGCCCTTCGAAGAGTGGTACGGGCAGTTCAATGACGTGGAATCCATCTGCCTAGATCTGAATCTGAAGGAAAACTGCGAGATGGTGGCGGAGGGCGCGAGCGACGTTTATAACCTTGCCGCGAATATGGGCGGAATGGGTTTCATCGAGCACAACAAAGCGCTCTGCATGCTGTCAGTGCTGATCAACACGCACATGTTGCAGGCGGCGGTAAAGCACGGGGTAAAGAGATATTTCTACTCATCGTCCGCATGTGTGTACAACAGAGACAAGCAGAAGACCTTCGAGGCGCCTCCGCTGAAGGAAGAGGAAGCATATCCGGCACTGGCTGAGGACGGATATGGCTGGGAAAAGTTGTTCTCCGAACGGATGTGTCGGCATTTCCGAGAAGATTTTGGATTGTACACGCGCGTCGCTCGCTTGCACAACGTCTACGGGCCCTGGGGGACGTGGTATGGCGGCCGTGAAAAGGCTCCGGCTGCGATCTGCAGAAAAGTGATTGAAGCGAAAGTTTCCGGCAAGGACGAAATCGAGATCTGGGGTTCTGGCCAGCAAACCCGCAGCTTCATGTTCATCGATGACTGCCTCAAAGGAATCGATTTGATTATGCAGTCCGAGGTCGTGGAGCCGGTCAACTTGGGGTCAAGCGAATCCGTCACGATCAATCAACTGGTTGACCTTGTGGAGGAAATTGGCGGGGTCAAGCTCAAGCGTAAATATGACCTCACTGCGCCGAAGGGTGTCAACGGCCGAAACAGTGACAATACTCTGATCAAGAGGCATCTCAATTGGGAGCCCAATACCTCTTTGAGGTCTGGTCTTGAAAAAACCTATCGTTGGATTTACGAGCAGTATTTGGCTCGCGAGGGGTGAGGCAGGTGGTCCCTCGTCTCCATGATGCAGAAACACCGGCTGGGTGGGAACGTTCTGGGAGCCTCGCGTTTGCCCGGCGCTCACAATGGCCGACTGTCCGTTCTTGTCCGTAAATCGCGCCCAGAAGTTATAGGCTTCGGCATCAAAGTCCGGGTTTACCTGTTGCGCCGTCTGCGGATCGAGTAGCGCTGCGAAGGCTCCGGGTCGGGCGAGCAACCCGGGAAGCGTACCTACCGCGAATGCCTGTTTCAGGAAGTCTCTGCGTTGGGACATGGTTCGCCTCCTTTGTTAGGCGAAGTCAGCTAGTAGCGCAATTATGCTACTCTCAAGATTCCATCCAGGATCCTGCTTCATTGTAAGCAGTCCCCAACAGCTAAGCATGTTCGAAACTATCCCAGCGTTGTTAACCGATCTGCTTTAGAAATCGACGCCTTGTCGGTATTGGCTTAGCGGGACGCTTTCGAAGAGGTTGGGATTTGCGTCTTCGAGCGCGCCAGCCAGATCGTCGTAAGAGTGAGGTTCAAATGTATTTTCTGCAAGATGCGAGCTTTGATGCGCGTATTGGTGAAGTCAAGATGATTGCGACGGTGAGCGATTGAAATTAAATGCGAAAGCTAGCTTGATCTGTAGCTTACGCGTGGTACGCCGGCGTCTGACAGCGTGGGCCGCCTTACGGCGCTGCTCGAATGGTTGGTCCAGATACGCCTTCACCAGGGATCAGCTCTTTACTTCCGCGCTCTTTGCGGCTAGCATCTGCGGCAATTCACCCTGCCCGGAGCCGGTCGTAACAAGATGCCCAGCACACTTCGCCCGCAGACTACTGATGCACCACGAGAATAATGATGGCAAGTTCACGATGGTTTTGTTACCGCTCGATTAGAATCCGGCTCTTGGCATTCGTTGTCGCCGCTTTGCTTTCATCGTGCGCCACGGCCAGTGCCAAAGCTACTTTGGTCATTCGCGTTGGCGTCGCCGACTACGGAAACGTCGAACGAAATTATGAAAGATACGTTGCGCTGTTCCGCGAATTGACAGACCTGGCTACTCCGGACCAACCGGTCAGCTTCAGCGTGGCCGTCGGTGATTTCAGCGAAGTCATGGGTTGGTACCTGAGAAGAATCGTTGATGTCGCCGTCTTGCCGGCGATGCCGATAGCGCAACTGATCGCCAACACGCCCGATTCTGATTTGCCCAAACTCGAAGAAAGCTATGTGGCTACGCTCGCCGAGCGTCTCTCTATTCCTAAATCGGGACAGCAGGTCCTGTGGCAGCTCTTTCCCAACGACGATGAGATGGCCCGATCGCGAGCAGCTTACGGCGCCGATGTCTTTGATCGAGTCACGCTGGTTGTGGCGGATCGTCCCGGAGCGCCCTCACCGCTGCGAAGCGTGGCCGACCTCTCGGATAAGCGGTTCGCGCGGAGGATCAAATACATTTTCCTTCAGCCCTTCTCCATCCCGGGATACATATTGCCCACGCAATTCCTACGGGATCAAGGGATTGACCCGGCGGTCATAAAGTACGATTTCGCCTATCAGCCACAGTATTCGCTGCGAAGGATTGCCGAGCCGCTGCCAGGCGAGGACGACGGCAAACTCCTGGTGGCGTTTTCAACGGACACGGCGAGCTACGAAGACCGCGGTCAAAACGTCACGTTCCGACGGTTAGAGGGCGCGACCATGCTCGAAGAAGCGCGCGTCCCGCGCAACACGGTTATCGTGAACCAGTTCCTCGACCAAGCGACACGCCAGAGGATCAAGGACGAATTATCGATGTTGTTCGAGCGCCGGCGGCCCACGGAGACAAAAGAATCGGAGTTCCGGATTAAAGTCTCCCCGGCGAACGAATGGGTCGCACAGTACACAGGTGTGCAGTCTTGGCTGGAGCACGCGGACCTGCCCCAGAACTTTCAATCCAAGTCCACGCTCGATGAACTCATCGCCGACCTCGAGGCGTATAAGAGCGCGGGCAAGACCCCACGGCTGGCCCTGGTTCTTTCGGGAGGCGGAGCGAAATGCTCCTATCAGGTGGGCGCCATTAATGCCATTGAGACTCGCCTCGGTCAGGAGCGCGAAAAGTCGGGCGGCAAAGATAATTTAGATATCGACCTGGTGGTGGGCACTTCGGGCGGCTCGATCAACGCATTGCTTGTGGCGTTGGGCGTGACGCGGGATGATGCCGGGCGCAAGGCTTTGAGTCAGACCTGGGCGTCGTTTCGGCAGGAGGATTTTCTTTCGCCGTCGCCGGGGTTCAACTTCATCTTTGGATTTGCGCTCGGAGTATTGCAAGCGTTGTTTTTCACGAGCGCCAGTGTGTTATTCGCTCAGGAGAAGGTCAAGTGGAGAGCCGCAATCGCGATCCTGGCAGGCGCGGCCGTTTTTGAAGCGGTCCTGGGACCGCTCGCAAAAGTGCCCGCGTCGTCCGTGTTGAAACTGGTGGCGTGGGAGACCGGCTTTCTGTTGCTCGTGCTCGGGGTGATGCGGCTGCTGCGAAAGATATCCAAGGATTGGTGGCGCGTGGCCGGCTGGGCGATGGTGATTTTCGCGACGGCGCAATTGGTGGCCGCTCGAACGCGAGAGCCACTGCTCTTGCAGACTGTGTTTCCCCAAAATAACCCGGTGCAGCACCTTTGGCCGATTTTGGCGGTGGCCGGCCTGTGGTCTTTTCCGTGGCCACTCGTGCTGGGGCTGGCCATGTTGGCTTCCGGAAGAAGACCCATTCCCGAGCTGCGGTGGCAAGCCAGACACATCCGCTCGATGGTATGGATCTTGGGGGCGACGTCGGTAGTGTTCGTCTGGTATGTCTTCTGGATCGGCGGCTCCCTTTCCACCACGATGGGCGTGAAGCAGGCCTTGGCGTCCGCGGTTCCCAAGATGGTGGCGAATCAGCATGTCATGCTGCAATCCGATCCGCACGCAGACGTCAACGCGCGCCTGGAAGATATTTCCGAGCAAATCATCAGCCACCCTGAATTGATCAAGCGAGACCTCATCATCACCGCATCGCGGCTTCCAGGCGCCGAAGGCCCGCAACCGACGCTTAAAAGCGCTCGGGATGGTTCACCCCGGTTCGTCGAAGCCAACCTCATGCCGGAGGATTTGTATTTTTATTACGACGGCAATTCCGGGAAACACGTGCAGCCGCCGGTGCAGGAGCCGAGGTTTATTCCCCTGCGGCAGAATCCCACAAAGCTGCTTCCAGTGGTGATCGGCTCGAGCACCATCTATCCCGTCTTTGCCCCCGAAACTTTGCAGAATATCGACCTGGGGCGAAATCGCAAGGTAAAGCAGATCGATTTGGTCGATGGGGGTTTTATCCATGACAGTCCGATCCAGGCGGCGTATCTCTGGGGCGCTACCCATATTTTGTTGATTGAGGCCTCTCCGCAAGCCCCCGAGACCGAGCCGACAAATTTCCTGGAGAGCGCCATGCAGGCGCTCAGCTTCTTATTCGCACAGGCTCAGCGCATGGATACCCTTTCTGCGGGCAGTGTGGAGATATACGAGCTGCGCCCTTCGAGTCAGTGCGATCGGATGGAAGCTCATCACTCTTGCGACCCGACACCCGATCCGGATCTGGACGTTTTCGATTTCGGCCAGGATTTGGTGACGCACGCGGTGGATATGGGCCGCAATGACGTGGTGCCGGACAATCCTTTAGATCGTCCCAGGCCCTTATTTACGAGAATTCCAGGCCCTCCCATTTTTCGCAACGTCAGCGAGGCGAACAGCCAAGCGGCCGCGCTTCAGCGATAGACCGAAACCGAACAATATCGGGCTCCGAGGCGCATTGCCCGAACGGCGTCACGCTTGCCTTCCGCTGCCGCGACCTGTAGGTAATGTTCCACTGCCTACAATGCAATCACGGCGACGCGTGGCACCTCTGAGTGTTGACCCCATTTCCTCACTTTTTGCTGAATCACGATGTGTAGCAAGAGCGCCACTGGAATCAGAAAACCAAGCTTTATCAGAGATGCCGCGTTGAGGACGTAGGCTCTATAGAACTTGTCAGGACCTGACGATTTCTTAACCCTCCGGTGTATACTCAAATTGCCCGAGTCCCTGGCGTGGCCTCTCGGATGATCCCGAATTAGGGTGGAGCCGTTACTGCCCAACCTATGCGCGTTGACACCGACAAATGTGCGGCGCTATGGTCGCGCCGAGATACGGCGAGCACGATGAGACAGAGGGCCGGAATTGTTCCGCTTGTGGTGTTTGGCTTATTGGCGGTTTCCGTTCCGCTGTTTGCGCACCACGGGAACGCCTCGTTCGACACCAAACTAACCACGGTGACGGGAACGGTGACCGAGTTTATTTGGTCCAATCCTCATGTTTGGCTAAAAATGGACGCCAAGGACGCCAACGGCAATGTCCAGCATTGGATTGTCGAAGCTCAGAACACCGTGTCCATGAGAGCCATAGGCTGGAGGCCAGATACATTCAAGCCTGGGGACGTCGTCAGCGTTGACGTCAACCAAGCCAAGAATGGCCGCCCCATCGGATCGACCGGTGGCTCCAGCCCCACCTCGGCCAAGCGCCGCATCATCATCAATGGCAAACAGTTCCAATGAGAATGCTTGGGTGATCGTCGGTGCTATTGCGCCTGCCCCGGTCACGGGCCACTTCTAAAATCGCAGCTTTAGCTGCATGAGGGATTGCGAAAATGTTTAAGCGCCTGCTCGGTTCGGCCGTTGCTCTGATCTTTTTGGCGTTTTCGCCTGCCGTACGCGCTCAAACCGCGGCGGGCAACGCTTCCCAAGACAAATGGAATGGCGTCTCGCCTCTGCGATCGACGTACGAGGGGAAAAAGTCGGGCCCGGCTCCCGTCCGCGACATTTCGGGGATCTGGGACGCAGCTTACGAAGATGGAGGACGCCAAACGAGTGGTGCGAAAGAGCACCCGTCGGTCTACCCAGGAAGAAATTTTGCCGAAGGAGGGGGGCACCCCGACGAAACCGGTATTGTTCATCCTTTGCCTTATACGCCCGCGGGGCTCGCGGCGCTGAAGGCCAATCGGCCTTCGAACGGTGTCAGGCAAGTCCCCTCCGCATCTTCAAATGATCCGATTAATAAGTGTGATCCGCTCGGATTCCCCTACATGGAACTTTTCGAGCTAAGGACCTTGGATGTCGTCCAAGCGAAAAACCAGGTGCTTATCATCAGCCCGTTTTATGGCAATTACCGTATCATCTGGACCGACGGCCGCGAGCTTCCCAAGAATGAAGAGGCTCGCTGGAACGGCTACTCTGTAGGCAAATGGCTGAACGATTCCGACTTTTTCATCGAGACCAACGGAATGATGCCCGGGAGCTGGATCGACCACGCCGGCCGTCCGCATAGCGATGCCCTGCGCGTCGAGGAGACCTGGCACCGCGTGGACCGCGACAATATGCAACTCACGCTGAAGATTATCGACCCCAAGTACTACAGCGAACCGTGGCTGGCTCTCGACAAGTTTCCTATGCACTTGCAACCAGCCGATTTCGACATCCAGGAGCTGCGCTGCGCCCCCTCGGAGATGGACAAGTACAACGACAACGTGGGCGACGTAGTCCTTGACCCCAAGACGAAATGATATTTTCTGCAACTCTCGGCTCGCTGCCCTGAACTCAGTTTCGGAGGACTGCGCTTGAGCGCGCCTTCGTCGGTATGGTGGCAAACTGAGCGCGGATTGCCTTGATTCGTTCGCGCGCTGCCGTGGAGCGCTTCCGCCATCCGGCGTTGCGTCAACGTTCTCTGCGCTGCAAGAAAGCTTCACTCGTTTGGGTTGCGTCATGAACACCACTTTATAGAGAACAAGTTTATCTCCGATGGTGTTGCATCGACCGATTGAGCTGGCAGGGATTTGGGGAATGTCGTACGGCGACTACTGAAGTCCCGACGCGTTGCGCAGTCCGATGGGGAACGTTTAATGTTGTTTCTATCCGTCCCTACCGGTTGATGTACCAGTAGCCAACCTTGTTATTCACCGAACTCGCATACCACATGCGCCCCTGCGAATCCATGAAGAATTCGCGCATGGAAATCTCGGAGTGCGGATACGGATATTCGATCACCTCGCCCGTTTTGGGATCGAAGCGGCCGATCGTGTCCTGCTCGTGTGAGGCATACCAGATCATCTTGTTGCGATCCATGCCTATGGCGTAAGGGCTAGCGGCAGGTCCGGGCAAATCGAATTCTTTAAAGCTTTCGGTTTGGGGATCGAATCGGCCTAACTTGTTTCCGCCTCGCTCGCTGAACCACACAATATTATTCTCGTCCACCAGCAAGCGTTGCGGCTTGCCCTTGGTGGGCGGGTAGAACTTCGAAAGTTTCCCATCCTTGGTGACTCTGGCGATAGGTCCAGGAAAAACAAACGATGTGAACCACTCGTCTCCATTGTGTCCGACGATGTTGCCATAGGTGTTGCCGACGTCGAAATGAGAGAACTTATTGGCGATCGGGTCAAACATCGTGATGGCGGGACCGCCGCTGGTCCACACGCGTCCCCGCTCATCGACTCGAATTGTGTGCGTGCCGGTTGGCGTGCCGTCCAGCAGTGGCGTGTTCTGATATTCCACGATCTCCTTGGTAAACGGGTTCAAATGCCCGAACTTCCCCAGTGCTGCTTCGGTGAACCAGACGGTGCCGTCGGGAGCCGGAATTGCCGAGTGAATACCCGCCGTTTTTGTGAACGGCAACGGGAATCGCGCCAACTCGGCTGTTTTTGGGTTCAGCCGCACGACTTCGTTGCCGCGCCCGTAATAAGGAATCCAGAACATACCGTCTTTGTCTTCGACGGCGCTCCACGGACCCTGTCCCTTGATTGGCGGGAAATCGTATTCCACGTAGGCGATATTCATCGCCTCCGGGCTGAACGTGCGTACCAGCTTCTTATATTCCGGTAGGGCGGCGGGAGAAGCGGGCTTCTTCGAGTCAGGACCGAACATGGCTGCCAGGAATTCCGCAAAGTCCTGGGCTTTTTCGTCGGTCATCCGGCCGCCGCCCTCGCCGCCCATGATCGTATTGCTCATGTACTGGATCAGAGTCTTCCAGCCTTGTGCATCATGGCTTTGCGATGCCACTCGATGCTGGAGCGAATGGCAGGAAGTCATGCAAGTCGTGAAGTAGGGTTCCTGATATCTCTTCGAAAGGTCGTGCTTGGCAGTTTTGGGCAGCAGTTGCGTTATCTGGTAGGTGGTCAGGTCGGTCCAGCGCACAGAGGCCGCCTGCAGCGCGAAATCGCAAGCCAATTTTTGGTCGGCAGTCAACTGGACGTTGTCGTGGGGATCGCTCCTGTAGCCCACGGCCGAGATTTGTACGGAATAGGTGGCAGCCGGCAGGTTATTGATGTGGTAGCGGCCCTGCGCGTCCGACAGCACCGTGACCGTCATTTTGTTTTGCGAATTCTCGGCGACCACGAAGATGCCCATGATGGGCTTGCCGTCGGGTCCTGTGACGTTACCTGCAATCGAAGCCGCGAAGGCCGTTGACGCCAGCGATGCCGTCAAGGCGAGAGAAACGAGTTTACCGATGAACCTCATGGCTCCTCCCAATCCGGGATGTCCAAGTGATCTCTGGAACGAACGGCAACATACAACCGACCACCTCAGAATGCAATGTTCGGGCCACCTTGGATGCGGCGTTGGCGGCTAAAACGAAAAAGGTTGCTGAGAAGCAGATCCAATCCTTTTTCATGGACACCTACGCCGTATACCAATCGGTAAAAATCGAGCGCTGTGCGTCAGCGACGGACATCTTCCCTGAGCACACCTGCTGATGCAGCTAACAGCCTATCGCTATAAAGTAATCGTGCCGATCGCACTACTCTGGCGATGTTCGCAGATGGGAGACAGGAGAGGCCGAGCCAGGAAACTTGTGCCGGCTTAGCCCATTCGGTGCTACACTATCGCGACGATGTGAATTACTGCTTCCCCTGATAAACAGCTGTCGTTGTGCTACGGGTAACCTTTCTGTCGCACACTGGGACTCCATCTACTTGAGGAGGCTACGATGATGAGGCACAGGGTTCTACTGGGCTTGCCGCTCGTCTTGGGGTTCTTGGCTGCACCCGCCTTCGCGCACCACACCTTTTCCGTTGAATACGACAAGGACAAGTGCAGCGACATGGTTGGTACCCTCACGAAAGTTGACTGGGAAAATCCGCACGTTTACTTCTATATCGACCTAAAGGACGCCGATAATCAGGTTACCTCCTGGAGCTTTGAGGCAGTGTCGGTAGCCTATCTGAAGCGGAGCGGGATACAGAGGCAAGATTTCATCGATAATATGGGCAAGACCGTCACTGCCCGTGCCTGCCTGGGGAAAAACGCCAGCATAAAAAGAGCCGCTGCTGAATACATCACGATGCCCGATGGCCGAAAACTGAAAGTCGGCAGCGATTACGAGCATGGGCAGAACTGAACGGCTGCGAACAACGGTTTGTCTTGCTCGCCTTGTTTTAGTCCTCGCAACCGTGGCGGCCTGTGTCTGCATGGCTGCAGCCCAGGACAACGGGGGTGCGTTGCCGAAGGGTGGACCGGCTCCGCGTGCCGCCGACGGTCATCCCGACCTTTCCGGCGTGTGGTTTCCGGGCTACACGGGCACCTACTCTACGGATCATCCTGCAGCGCAACGCCCATTTGATCCTAAGGCGACGCCCGAAGAAAGGCCCGCCTTCCAACCGTGGGCGGCAGCCAAGATCAAATCCATGACTGCTGTCGATCTCGAACTCGCGAGGCCCTCAGTGAATTGTTTGCCGCGCGGCACGCCCGGCATGCTGCTCCTGAATCCGTACCCCACACAATTGGTGCAAACGCGCGACGAACTGATCCAACTGAACGAATTGAACACCAATTTTCGCGTGATCCACACTGATGGCAGGCCGCACACCAAAAATCCCGATCCGACTTTCGTTGGAGATGCAACCGCGCATTGGGAGGGAGAGACGTTGGTGATCGATGTGATTGCCATCGACGAACGCACCTGGAACAACTTCGTCGGCTGGTTCCATAGCGATCAGGAGCACGTGATCGAGCGCCTTACGCGTACAAGCAAAAACTATCTCACCTATCAAGTTACGATCGAGGATCCCAAAGTGCTCACGAAGCCGTGGACCTCGGCGCCACGGATGTGGTCGCTTGGCCACGAAGATCTGGAGGAGTACTACTGCACGGATAACCAGGAAGTGCAACAATACGGGTCCATCAAAGACAAAGACGCGAGCAGCAAGTAATCAGGCCGAGCCTCTTGGCGCAACGAGCACGCCTTTCAACCGGTGAGTCAGCTAACCTCTGTTTTCAAGGAAGTCGAAGCGGAGTTTCACGATTGCCTGCCAAAATCAGCAGCCGATAAGCTATTTCTTTTGTGAGTCTGGTAGCACGGGCTTGCTCACCTGCTTGTCATATTCGGCTTGTTCTGACGGTGAGCAGAGCATCTCGCGAATGTCGAAATCGGCTGATTGCAGCCGCATAGGGAATTTATCGAGGGCATTCCAGGGTTTCGTATACATTTGAGGATCAATGATCGTCACCGTGAGTTCAAAAATGTCATGATTCACTCGGTGGAACCGCTCTTCCACTCGCAAGTCGCCGCTATGAGGACGACCGGCATTATCCAGCCAGGTTCTTTCGTCGAGGCCAATCGTCTCGACGACCAACGTGGTATCGTCCACCCACTTGCCGACCGAGTAGCCGAACCATCGAGGCTCCATAATATCCTTTTGAGGCGGGAAGTCTCGGCCATCGGTCCAGATGTTGCGAAAAGTCCGATCATTTTGATACAAGATCAGCACCTGCTTTTCCGTCTGCGTAATCTGTATCGACCTAAAGCCGAAGAGTTCTAACCGCGGAAACCCGATTGGATCGCAGACGTCAAACGGATCATTATTGGTCCCAATGGCGACTTCGGTGGTTCCAAATCCAGGCCTATGAGACTTCCATGTTTTTTCCCCAAGAGGGGTAAAAGGCAACTGATGCTCGGGTTTGTTATCTGACGGGTATTGCATAGCGCCATATTGCTGGACTCCGGCCCGCCACCCCGCGGCTGGTTCCCAAATCCCAGAAAGGTCGTGGCGAGGCGCCGCGAGTGACTTCTGGTCTTTGGGCGGAACAGGGACGTCCCTGTACCAACCGTCGACATGTTCCGCAGTTCCCGGCTCCAGCGTCGCAGCATTTTGAGCGCGGGCCGGAAGTGAAAACATCGACGCAGCAAGTACGATTGGGACCGCTAACCGATTTAACATGGGAGATTCCTCTTCCTCCACTACCGGTCAGGACCGCGATCTTCGGTCTGCTGGCGTACCCACTTGCCATTGGCGAGTTGTGCCCGCTGGACACGCCCGACAGCCGCGCCATTGTCAGGTGTCAAAGCGACCACCGTCACTTCATCCCCAGGCTTGAAAGTCGCGCGGGTTATGCCGGAATTGATGAGACTTGACGGAGCGTTCCACTCAACGACCCAATTGACAACCTTCTCGTCGTCGCCTTTTACATCCATCTTCAGAAAGGCGTGCGGATTAAGCCAAACCCACTCTGTCACGGTTCCCTTCAGAGTCATCTGTTTGGCATGGCCATAGGATGCGTTTCCGTGGTGCGCGAAGAGCGGAAGGGAAGCAGCGAAAAGGCCGATGATCACGAGGGAACTCCTGAGCTTATTTTTCATTCCGTCCCTCCGAATTTCAGCGTGAAAAGTGCGATTCTTCTACGGGCTGGGCCGAATATACGCTTTGGGTGACTGCCAGGCAATCTGTTTTTCGAGGTTGAGGAATCCGCCTCGGCAAGTCTATCTCAGATCCGACTCAAAGACCTGGATCCAACGGCAGCTATTTAGCAGGCTTAGCACCCGTTTCACTCTTGACCTTGTCCATGTCAGTTTTGAAGCGCATTTCGTCCGTTGCCAAGCAATTCGGTGTGCGCCGGACCTAACTACGCGGCTGGTCTCATCCGCGGCAACAACCTAAGAGCGTTCTCGCTCTTAATGGCCTGAAGCTCCTGAGAGTCAAATACCCCTGAAGCCGTTAAACCATTGGTATTTTCGAGAGAAGAACGATATGGGTAATCTGTCCCGAATACGATCTGCGACATGGGCACGACGTGCCGCAGGGCGGTCATTGGCACCGGGTGAAATGCTTGCGCCGTATCGTAATAGAATTTGCCGACCTCGACTTGGAAATCCGATCGCCAAGTACCGGGGTTAGTTCCTTTGGGAGGGAGGCGATCAGCGAAGCGCCCTATCAAGAATGGCATGGTGCCGCCGGCGTGAGAGAAAATCATACGAACGTCCGGATAGCGTTTGGACGCGCCGCTATAGACCATTCGGACGATCGCACGTGTCGTGTCCGTCCCATACTCGATTGCGGCGGACGCCACGCCAGAGAGGAGGTTCTTGCAACAATCGTTGAAAGTTGGGTGAACGAAGACGACTGCCTTACGTCGATTGAGTTCCTCGAAGAGCGGCGCGAAAAACGGATCTCCCAACCATTTGTTGCCGTAGCTTGAAAACAGCTGGATACCGTCCAACTTCAGGTTATCGAGGGCGTACTCGGCCTCCTGCAGGCTGCCGTCGATATCGGGCAACGTCAGCGTAGCAAAACTGCCGAACCTGCCCGGATAATCCGAAGCAAGCTTCGCAGCATATTCATTACAGTCGCGGGCCAGATGCCGTCCCTGGTTTTCGTCTCCAAACGAGACGCCCGGCGTGACAATGGAATTCATGGAGGTAGTGACGCCCGCCTGATCCATATCCTCTATGGTCTTCTGGGCCGACCAACCGACCAGGGCTGCGGGAAAGTTCCTGTGATCTTTCAAGACCTGCATGTAAGCTGTCGGCGCAAAATGGTGGTGGACATCAATCCAACCCTTCGTTGGAGGCGACGTCAACCGTTCTTGTGGTGCTGATACGCTCCAAGGAAAAATCGCACTCCCAGCCAAGGCGGCGACTCGAGTGAGGAATTGCCGTCGAGGCATGGAGGAAGAACTTGAGTCCGCCGCGGCTCCGCTTCGCAATGTGCGGGAATCGTGGTTGTGTTTGTGATCCAGGAGACTCATGGCCTCTCGCAATAGAGTGCCGCCTCTCCGCTAAAGACCAACTGTGAATCGGACACCCGTTGCCGAGCTAGGTTCTCTCAGAATAGAAGTTTCAAAGAGAATTGAATTTGCCGACTGGAGGTCGACGTTGAAATAATCCCTGTGAAGGCCGGGTTTTCCGCAAGGTCTTTCACACTTCCCGAAAGAAATCCGCCATTTTGCGCCGGTCCTAAATTCGGGTGGTTCAAGATATTAAAGAGTTCCGCACGGAACTGCACTTTGCCAGCCTCGCCCAGCCAGCGCAGTGAAGTGTCCTTGTTTATGGAGAAGTCCCAGGTGGACAAGCCCGGCCCTCTCAGAGTGTTCCTCGGCACATCGCCGATGGTCCCGACAGCGGGCAGCGTAAACATATTGGGATTAAACCACTGCCCGACCGTGCCAGTGATCACGGTGTTGGGGTTAAAAACCACGGGATTGTAAGGAATGCAGCCCGTCGAGTTTGCGGGACAGGAAGTCACACCCGCAGCTTGCGCCGCGGCCGTTACCGTCGCGAGATTGGAGCTTGTGACGTAATCGGGTCGTTCAAGCCCTCCGTTTGTGCCTGCCAGGCCGGCCTGTTCGCGGTCGGCGCCCAGCAGTGGCGTGAATGGCTGGCCCGTCTGCACGGTGACGATGCTTCCCGTCCACCATCCGCTCAGAACCTTGCCCAGGAATCCCCGCACCGGGGCATTCGGCAAATTGTACAAAACGTTGAAATGCCAGTTCTGTTTTATATCAAAGTTGCCTGGGCCATAATCGAGCATGGGATTAAACGGATCTTCGATCAAACCCGTTTGGCTGCCGCTGGTATCGGAATTCGAGAGGCCTTCCGTATCGTCGAGCAACTTACTGAATGTGTAGGCGCTTTGGAATTGCAACCCGTGGCCCAGCCTCTTCGTCAGATTCACTTCCAAGGCGTTGTAATTGGATATGCCGATCGTGTTGAACAATCCGAAGTTCGTATAAAAGGGATTGAGCCGGGGCGCTGCGGTGAAGCCCGGTGGACAAGCAGGGCCTTGGGTTGCTTGGCAGCCCCAGACCGGGCTAGCATTCGGAACCACTGTTGTGAACCCCGCGCATCCTTGGGGCACGAAGGTATTAGAATTGGGACAAAACGGATTCGATTCGTTTGCAGGTTGCCATAGGTTCAGTCCCCGCGAGCCGGCATAGGCTACGCTCAAAGCCATTCCGAACGGAAGCTGCCGCTCGACGGTCAAATTGAAATCCTGCATGTGCGGCGATGTGAAGTTCGTAACTACGGCCGTGGGCGATGATCCTTGGAGAGCGCCGAAGACGGTGCCGGGTGGAACAGTCAGGGGAAGCGGAAGTACACCAGGAGTCTTTGTTGAGTTCGTGACTGTGAAACTGGAACTGTAAGGCGGCATCCCGCCCAGCATCGCAAACAGCGCGCCAAGATCACTGATATCGTAGAGGATGGCGAAGCCGCCTCTTACGGACGTTTTGCCATTGCCGAATACGTCCCAAGCAAATCCGATTCGAGGGCTCACATCGCCATGCGTCGGGTCGTTAACGATATGGCCGATTGAGACGGTGTCGCTGTACGGCGGATCTGCGAAAAACGATTGGTGCCCTTGCGCTTCATTCGGCTGTGTATTGAATTCGTATCGCAAGCCAAGATTCAGAGTGAATCGCGGCAGCACGCGATATTCGTCCTCCGCGTAAAATCCCACCGTATTGTAGAGCATATACTTCAGATTGTTATTTCCCGGAGAGGGAACGGAATAGCTCCGGTATTGGCCCAGCAAAAATGACTGGAGCGAGCCGAAGGTAACCGAGCCTTTTGGTCCCTCGTTATTGTTGGCGTACTGCTGATAGTGATTGATTAAAGTTCCAAATTTCAGCGCGTGCTTGCCTTTGGTCCAGAAAACGTCGTCGCCGAAACTGAAGATGTTCTGCCTGTCGTTCAAGGCGCTGCTGGCTGTATCACTGAAATTCGCGATGGGAGTGATGTTCATGGGGCAGATCGGCTCGCCAGTCACGCACGAGTACTGCTGGCCGGATACTGAGCTGGTGAACGGGTTCGAAGAAGATGGCGTCGCGTCTAGGACATTCGACCGGCTGAATGAGAAACGTGCCGAGTTCAACAGGATCGGAGTAAAAATGTGGTTCTCAGAGATGGTCACGTACTGCTGCCGCTCCACGAGACCGAAATCGAACTGCGGAAAAATTTTCGGATAGCTCTCATTGGCATCGTCAATCGTGTAACGGACGAAAGTCGAATCCGCACTGGAGAAATTGTGGTCGATCCTTGCTTGCCCGTAGTCTTCCCGGGTTCTCGAAGTGGCCAGATAAGTAAACTCGTCGCCGGGCTCAATGTTCGGCAACGGCCAAAGCGCGAGGATCGGTTGTATGACGGGCGCTACGTTTTCCGTTGCGCCGCCTTTCAGTGAGGGATCACATGCGCTCGTCACCGTCTCCACCGGACCACCTGGAGTATTGATGATCGGCGTATGGCACGCTGCTGGGATCGTAGGCGTTATGCCAACATTTGGCGGGTTTGCATAAACTTGCCGAAATCCTTCATATGTAGTGAAGAAAAACGTCTTGTCCTTCTTGATCGGTCCGCCTACGCTGCCGCCGAACTGATTTCTGCGGAAGGGAGCGATGCGCAACCCTCCGCCCGGAACGGTGGGCGGAAGCGAGAATAGCTCGTCGAAGAGATTGCGCGCGTCGAACGCGTCATTCCGCACATACTCGTAGAGGTCGCCATGAAGCGAATTCGTCCCGCTCTTGGTGACAATGGTCATCTGGCTGCCCATGTTGAGCCCGTACTCGGCGCTGAACGTATTGGTCATGACCTTGTACTCTTGAATGCCGTCTAGTCCGAGCGACTCTCCTGTGATCGATGCGGCACTGGCGCCCTGAATGTTTCCCATGATCGCGCCATCGAGCGTGTACATGTTCGAGCGGAGCGGGGCTCCATTGGCGCTATAAAAAACTCCAAAGAGGCCATTGGTGCCGAAATTATTGTTTGCGAACGGGGTTACGCCTGTTTGCATGAGCGTAAGGTCCACGAAATTCCGCCCATTTAGAGGAAGATCGGAAATCTCGGTCTCGTTCACGAGTTGGCCTAAAGAACTTGACGTCGTGTCGATCGCCGGCGCTTCGCCGGTAACGGTGACCTGCTGCGCTGTTGTACCGACCTGAAGCGCGAAATTCACGACGGCTTCCTGAGCGACATCGAGCGTGAGTCCCGTTTGGGTCACGGTCTCGAACCCGGTCGACTCGGCCTTTACGTCGTAACGGCCGACCGGCAGGGCCGGAAAACGATACGCCCCGTCATCGCCCGTCATAGCCATCCGCGACACACCCGACTCCACATTCCGCACGCTTACGCTCGCTTTTGGAACTGAGGCGCCGCTCGCGTCCTTCACGACCCCCGAGATCGTCCCCGTCGGCACGACCTGCGCCGCCAGAGAAACTCCCACAAGAAACACAACCAGTACAGTCCGGCCCACCCTGGAACACACGTCATTCAACATAGAACACTGCCTCCGCGATCGGTCTGTCCTGATACAGGAGCCGCTTCACCGCTTAAACTAGCCGTGCGACGTCTTTTGCTAGAGAGGCCGTTTATTCTGATTTCCGACAATTGTCAAGCGCTTAATTGCCGCGAAGCCGGTACTGGGTTCTTTCAGAGACTCTCGATTGATCATGATCTTGCGCCAGCTCTGATCATTGCTTGAGAAGAATATTCGTGACTGCGGCAGGGCCAAAGGCACTGCCGGCGAAACGATAGCGCACACCCTGAATCCACGAACGAACTAGCGCTCGAAACAAACAGCATGCAATGGCCTGTGTCGCTTTCTCGTCGCGACCGACGGAACTTTATTTCGAGCTGCGCGTTTGTGCGGGACCTCCTCCGCCGAACTCAGGTCCGTGGCGAATACTGGGAAGGAGAAGTCCTCCAGGATCAGTCGGATCGCATCAGGACGCAATTGGGTCACGCCCGGCCCCTATCGTCCTCCCGCTTGACATTAATTCAGTTGCTCTTGTAGAGTCGCGACAACGTTCCTTCCCTCAACACAAAAAGGAGGCCTGATGAAACGGCACCTTCCTTTGACTGGCTTAGGCTTATTGGTTTTGAGTTCTGTCTTATTAGTCCTTCCGGCTTTTGCACACCATGGATTTCAGTATGAGTACGACGGGAACAAATACATCACCGTCTCAGGTGTGTTGACGAAAATCGAATGGGAAAACCCTCACATCTATTTCAATGCCGACGTGAAGGATGCAGATGGGAAGGTGACCTCGTGGCGTTTTGAAGGCTCATCCGTCACGCTAGTCAAAAGGACGGGAGTCACTCGGTCGGATTTCGCGGACAATATCGGTAAAACGATCAGTGTAAGTGGCTGTCCAGCCTTGGGCGGCCAGCCTAGAGTCGCAGCCGAAACGGTCAAGCTGCCTGACGGTCGAGAAATCACCGTTGCCAGGAAGAGATATTTCGGCGATGGCAGCAAGCCAGCGGACGACAAAGGCGAAAACTAGACTTCCTTCGCTCTTGACATAAAGGCTTTCAAGGCACCGAAACGCCACGGTCACCATGGGTTGTACTTACGATATGTGGCCGCTTTCAATCCGGGCTGGAGCCCGCGCTCAATGGCAGTCGGACGTGAAGTACCGACGCGTTGCCATGACCCAACATTTGACAGAGAAGGCGCAATAGCAGAGAAGGAGGGAATAACACATGAAACTTCGCTCTAGTGCGTACCTGGCGATCACGACAGGCGCGCTGGCGTTGGTATCCATCTTCTATATACACGCGAGTGCCCAGGATAAGAAGGGAAGCGGCGCCACGCCGGGCGGGGTCCAGAAGGTGCCCTCCAAGCCACTGCCTGAAGGCGGGCCTGCGCCCCGCTTGGCGGACGGCCATCCCGACCTAACCGGACATTGGTACCCGGGGTTCTTGGGAAAAGAGGATGCCACGCTCGTAAGTTCCGCCGCAACTCAGGGTGAACCGTTGCTTAAGCCCTTCGATCCTAAGGTGACGCCCGAGGAAAAGCCTTCCTTTCAGCCTTGGGCAATCGAAAAGATGAAAGAGACGGCAACCGGCGGCGGAGCCGATGCGGATGACACAGGCAGGGGAGGGACAAACCTTAGGAATTTTCAGAATTTACCTAAGGCTCAAAAGATAGCCATTCTCAAGAACGAGATACTTCACTTATCGATGGATTGCATGCCTCATGGTGTTCCAGCCATGTTCCTAGGTGCTGGCCACGGCATGCAGTTGGTGCAATCGACTGGATTGTTGGTGCAATTGACCGAGTTAAATCATGACTTTCGACTGATACCTACGGATGGACGGGCGCATACCAAGGATCCAGATCCTGCATTCAACGGCGAAGGTGTGGCGCATTGGGACGAAGATACGCTCGTGATCGACACCATCGCAATCGATGAGAGGGCCGGTGTTACCCAGCGATGGACATTACATAGTGATCAGGAACACGTTATCGAACGCATCAGCCGCCCCTCATTGAATTACCTGAATTACCAAGTCACGGTCGAGGACCCCAAAGTACTGACAAAGCCGTGGCATTCCGTCGTTCATCATTACTCCCTCAGCCGCGAGTCTCTGTTGGAGTGGTATTGCGGCGTTGCCAGTCATAATGACGAGGACATCGCAGCTTACCAGGAGGAGATACGAAAGCTGGAAGAAGAGCAGTAGGCGCGAATCTCTTCCAGCATCGCGCTTGAATGGCCAGAGGCGAACCCCCAAGCTGACTACGCTGGAGACCGACCTATGCTGGAACACCCGTCTGCCCGCCCTTGCGTTGCCCCGTCTAATCCCAACTGTCGTCTGTCGTCTTGCGAGTTCTGCTCCCAGTTTGACTCTACTGCGGCAATACCTGCCGAAGAAGGCGGATCTGTCCCTGCGACTCGCAGTCAGACCTGGACGAGATCGCTCTGCGTCTCAATCAAAGGCCACGAAAAACGTTGGGATTTCAAACTCCGGCGGATAGACTGCAAGCCAGTATTGCGTCGACCCCTTGAGAACACCCTTGTTTTCGGAAATTGGCGCTAATCAGCAGAAGTCTCTCTGAGTTTCTAAGGAGGAGGGCTAACCCCCGAACGAGGATAGTCTAGTTGTCCTAAACACGCGCCGTCGGCATGTGGTCTGAGTTGACGCGAATGCATCCACAGACTTATGCTTTCGGTCCAAGAAACAGTTTAAAGGTCGTAAATTCCGGTTGAAGGTGCGCAATGAAGTGCAAGCCAATAGGGCGCCTCCCGAGTAAACTCTGTCTCAAAGTTGTGGTATTGGGAGCTCTGCTGTGGACTCCCGCATGGGCTCAGGTCGACCTTGAGGGTTCGTGGCGTCCGCTTCCGCGCGCGCAAGACGGCAGCGGGATGATCGGCGACATCGCCGGCGTGCCTGTCACTGACGGCGACCGCTTGAGAGTCGAAACCTGGTCTCCGGAAGACTTCGATATCACAGAGTGGAGCTGCCGCCCGCACCCGTGGGACTATTCACTTGAAAGTGAGCGGTCTCCGATACGATTCTGGGCCGACGCCGATCCCGCCACGCAGAAGATCATCGCTTATCATGGCCACATTAATATGGAAGAGCAGGAAGTGACCATCTGGATGGATGGCCGCCCGCGTCCTTCCGAAAATACTCTGCATACCTGGAGCGGATTTTCGACCGGCGAGTGGGATGGCGATGTCCTGGTCGTGACAACGACGCACCTCAAAGAATCCTACGAGCGTCGCAACGGACTCATGCGCAGTGATCAGGCAGTGGTGCGTACGCGCTGGCGACGCATGGGCAATTACCTGCAGGCGACTTCGATTCTTTATGATCCGGTCTATATGACCGAACCCTACATCCGAAGCAACTTGATTTGGGTCAATGACCCCACGATGCAGATGCCGCCTTATCCGTGCGAGGAGGCGACCGATACGGCGGTTCCTAGAGGCGTGGTGCCGCACTTTCTTCCAGGCAAGAGTCCCTTGCCCGCGTTCAACAAGGATCTGACGGATAAGTTCGGAACGCCTTATGAGCCTAGACTTGGCGGGGCTGAAACGATGTATCCCGAGTACATCAAGAAGATGAAAGCCATGCCGCGACCTCCGAAGCTTGCCGATAGCAGTTCGGCGCGCTGATGAGGCGAGCGCACGTACGACTGTGGCGTGTCTCACGCGGTTCGCAATGGCCAGTCTCTATCCTCGCCTTTGCAATTTTGATGTCAAAATAAATCTGGCAATGCGGATTCATAAAACGGAAGTATGTAACCGTCCCGGTCCAGAAGGCCCCTGCCTCCTTACTTAGCGGCGCCAACACGCCTAATCCCGCCAAGCGCCGTCAACAATTGGTTCAATGTTTTTTTCGTGGGCTTCGGACGCCCTGCCAAACGTCGAAGATTGGGGCCGTCGTGTCCCTCATCGATCGAACACATCAATATCTCCACTACATTGCGTCCTTCTCCTTTCGGCGGATTCTATCAGCGAAACAAAAGCCGCAACCAATGCGGCCCGGCCCTGTCACAGCTTGTCGGCCCGACATGATAAGAAGCCTTTGCTGGCCTCGGCTCCTCGCACTGTGGCTTGAGAAGTACCTCCTTTGGGCCTTGGTGCTCAGGGGACTGAAACTTTGGCTCGGGGTTCGAGAACTACCTCTTGCCCCTGACTGGCTAGAGTGAAGGCATGAGAGCAATTCTCGCAGAGCCAGTAATGTTGCACGCCGTGGTGGTTAGCGGCGAAATCGTTTTTGAAACGGAAGAACCTTCCGCCTCCAAACCAATCAAAAGCCACTGGACAGATCGGATTGGCGCACTTTGCATGGAGCCCGTGATCGATAGGAAAGGCTTTTGTGGTGCTTCGCTCGGCGGTCTCCATGGAGTCCTCCTAGATAAACTTCACTCCGGAAGAATCAACTTGTGTGGTCTGTGCGAACCCACAAGGTGTAGTGACCGGCGATGGGCCACCCGCAGGATCAAGAGCGGAACGCCCATCATCACGACGAAAAAAGAAATCATAAAGAGAACCGCTGTTACTGGCATAGTGAGGGGCGGCATGGCGTCCTCCTTGTAACCTCATGCTCGCCCAATCTCCCAAAGGATGCTGTGATCTAGGTCACCCCGCGTAGGTCGCTTGTTTCGTAGAAAAGGCACCGAATGTCATTGCCAAGGGGATAGGCCGTGGGGAACGAGGTAAGGGCGCCGTGAGGTCGGAGAGCTTGGACCTTCACCTGTTAGAGTAAAGGGCCCTCACGGTGCCCGATAGACGGCGTATCTATCAAATGGGGCTTCTGGCGTCAGGTCCTCCCGGTTCAGAACCTTACGGGCGACGCGTCCAAAGAATACATTTGTGACGGCTTGACTGAGGAGTTGATCGCCCAGCTGGGGACGATGAATCCGAGCGAGTTGGGAATAGTGCCACGAACTTCGTCTATGGCTTACAAAACGACTGCCAAAACCGCTCGACAAATCGCTAGGGAGTTAAACGTGGATTATTTGGTCGAAGGCAGCTTGCGTGAGTCGGCGGGGCGTTTTCGATTCACGGCGCAGCTAATCCGATTTCCTCAGCAGGAACACGTCTGGACGCGCGAATTCGACCGGACGCCGTTAGACCTGATCGGCATGGAGGACGAGATCAGCCAATCCGTCGCTAGGTTGCTATCCGATCTACACTCGGATGGCGGTGGTAACAGCGCTCGAATAGCTGGTCGCTAACAAAGCCGCAGACGTGCTTCGAATAGTATTTCCCAGATAATTGCCTGATATGGATCCCTGCTCAATTTTTACAGCTTTAAGGTTAATTGATTCGTTTGGCTTTGTTTTGCCTAGGAATTCCGGGTCAAAGGAAGACAAAATTCCCTGTATATCTCCCTGTTAGCAGCTCAATCGGAGTTGGTTGTTTGACTGGGAGAGGACTAAAATTGGTCATCCGATCCGGCATGCTTCACGTGCCGAAGCTTGATGCGCAACTCCCGATAAACGTTAGTGCTTTATCGGACGCGCGTGTTCGCCGAGAAGCAAAGTTGCACGAGGTGCTCTGCGCGCGTTCGATAAAGCCGTTTGAACGAAGCCGGCCGTGGTTGCGGTGGACGCGGGCCCTATGCAAATTCAATGGAGGGAAGGTGCAGTGTGGAGATCCGCCGGAGCTGCGGGACAGAGCACAGCAGGCGTCCCTGGGAGAGGAAAAAGTGATGTAAGCGGAAAACTCTCGCGAAGAGAAGACGGAAGAAGGTGGGAATACGCGTTTTGTAGAGCAGCAAGGCACACAGAGACCGAGCGTGCCACGACACGCACAAATTTCGTTTTGTGGAGAGTGGTTTCATGCGGCAGCAGGGACCAGGGCTGGGGGAGAACGAAGTTGGATCTCGGCAGCGGTAAGCCTTTCGATGACCATCATCGGTCCACCACATTGGGGACAGAGTCGAAGATCGTGCGCGTCATTGAGATTGGCGGTGGATCGCGCTGGCTCGGTGTTCGGTGCCGGGCCGAGCAGGTGAAAGCAAAGCGGCAGCAGAGAGGCGCGTCGGCGGTTGGCCAGGAAGCCGAAGTTCCGAATGCGCACGAAGCCTTTGGGAAGCACGTGCAACAGGAAACGGCGCAGGAACTCATCCAGCGATAGGGTCATCCATTTCTGTTCGTTGTGGTGAGCGGAGTCGCGCCAACGGAAAGTGACCTGGCCGTCTACCAACGAGATCAGGCGATGGTTGGAGATAGCCACGCGGTGCGTGTAGCGGCCCAGATACTGGAGCACATAATCCGGGCCACCGAAGGGCGGTTTGGCGTAGACCACCCAGTCCTTTCGGAACAGTGGCCGTAGCCACGCGGCGAAGGTCTTCGGCTGGGCGAGCCGTGCCAGGTTTCCGTGCAAGTGGAATTCGGCGTCCTGGAACGCTCGTTTGAGACCGGCAACGAACTTGCCGCGAAAGACACGGCTGAGCACCTGGACGGGAAGAAAGAAAGCATAGCGTGGCCGGATCCAGCGCGTGCCATCAGGAGACAGGCCGCCGGAGGGAATGACGCAATGGACATGCGGGTGAAGGCTCAGTTTCTGGTTCCAGGTGTGGAGAACGCTGAAGAAGCCGATCTGCGCGCCGAGATGTTTGGGATCGCGGGCGAGTTCGAGAAGGGTTTCCGCACTGGCGCGAAACAAAAGATCGTAAACGATCTTCTGGTTCTGCAGAGCGAGGGGTGCTAACCCACCAGGCAGCGTGAAGACCACATGGACGTAGGGAGTCGGGAGAAGCTCCCGCTGACGTGTGGCGATCCAGCGTTCCCGAGCGGCGGTCTGGCACTTCGGGCAATGCCGGTTTCGGCAGGAGTTGTAAGAGATCGTGGCACGATGCCCGCAGCGAGTGCATTGATCCAGATGCCCGCCCAGTGCGGCGGTGCGACACCGCGCGATGGCTAGCAGCACTTTGACATGCTTCCAGCTGATCCACTGGCGGCTTCGTTGGATGAAGGCAGTTCCTGCGGCGCGGATGAGATCGGCCACCTCCAGGGGCGGCCGGCTCATCTACTCCTCCTGTACGGACCAGTCTTTCAGCTGCAACGAGTCCAAGGGACTCGCGGTCGCGTGAAGGTGGCGCTGCGAAAGATGCAGGTAGATGGTGGTCTCTTTCAGATCGCCATGGCCTAACAGGATCTGAATGGTGCGCAGATCCGCGCCTGCTTCGAGCAGATGCGTGGCGAAGCAGTGGCGCAGGGTGTGGGGGTGGACTCTTTTCCTGAGGCCCGCTTGCGCGGCGGCTTTCTGACAGGCGTGCCAGACGGTTTTGGTGTCGATGGGCTGATCGCCGCTATGGTGGCGGTTGCCCGGAAACAGCCATACGCTGGGTTTTCGCCGCAACCGATGCCAATGTGCACGGAGTTCTTCCAGTAGCTTTGGACTGAGCAGCACATCGCGATCCCTGCGCCCTTTGCCGCCTTGGACATGAATCACCATGCGCTGGCTGTCGATGTCGCTGACTTTCAGGCGAGTCAACTCTGCGTTCCGCACGCCGGTGGCGTAAAGCGTCATCAGCAGGATGCGTTGGTGGGGAGAACCGGCCGCGTCGATCAGTTGCGCGACTTCTTGCTGACTGAGGATCGCCGGGATGCGATATGCCTTTTTCGGGTAGGGTGTTTCGGCGATGCTCCAGGCCCTGTTGAGAGTCTTGGTGTAGAAAAAACGCAGAGCCGCCAAGCGGGTCGCGACCGTCCCCGGAGACAAGTTCCGTTTCTGAAACAACTCAGCTTGATATTCGCGAATCTGCCGTGGCCCCAAGTGGTCGGGCGGGCGGTGGAAGCGCCGAGCAAAATCCTCGACTGTGCGGATGTAAGAACGTGTGGTATTTTCCGAGTAATTACGGCGCTGGAGTTCCTCCAGCATTATTTTTCGTAGATGGGTCACAGGGACCTCCTTGTGACCCAAAACTTATCTCAACCGACAAGCAACCAACGTCCGGTCGCCGCACGCGTAGCGTCCGCCGCCGGGCGGCTTTGTTCAAACAGGGTATTCGGAGACTGGGATTTCAGGCCGGGCGCAATTCTCATCTGAATCGAGATCTCCCAGATCGCACAGTCGATGGCGAACGGGTGTATAAGAGTGCCTATTCCGGGCGGCCAAAAATGGGAATTCCGGTTAACGGGGCGGAGGAGAGCCATGAATAAAGATAGGAGAGTACGGACATTCGCCCTATGGGCTGGTCTGGGCGTGCTGGCCTTGTGTGTTGCTTTGGGGGCGCAGACGCCGGCCGCGCCAAAGTATAAGTTCGATCCGGACTGGCCAAAACCCATGCCCAACAAATGGAAGATAGGCGGCGTCACGGGTTTGGCCGTCGATAAGGACGATAACGTGTGGGTGCTCGATCGTCCCAATGACCTGAGAGATATGGAATTGAAGGCAGAACTGGACCCTCCCACTGCTGCCTGCTGCACCCGCCCTCCGGCCATGATCCACATCGATAAAAACGGCAATGTCATTGGCTCCTTCGACCCGCCGCAAGGGCATGGCATGGCGGTGGACAAACAGGGGTTCGTCTACATCGGCAACGCCGTTAAGGGACTGAACACCGTCCGTAAGTATGATCCAAAGACCGGCAAGCTTCTCGCCGAAGTCCCGCGCGCACCCGAGGCACAGGGTGGAGGTGGTGGCGATGACGCTGACCAAGCGCCCCACGTTCCGGGCCGCGGCGGCCCTGGTCCAGTAGGAACATATCCGGCGGGTCGCGGTGGTGGCGGAGGCGGCGGCCGCGGTGGCGCCAATGCGGCGGCTCAGGCCGCCGCTGCAGCTGCCTTCATAGCCAAGTATCCGCCGACCACACCGATGATCGTGGGTCAGATCGAAGAGGTTCGGATCGACGACGACGCTCACGAGCTCTACTGCTCGGACAGTTATCTGGGCGGGCGAGTGATGGTGTTTGACCTGGACACCTTTCAGTTCAAGCGCGGTTGGGGCGCCTATGGGCACAAGTTGTCTGAGATATCTACCGATCCCAAGGACCGCGACTACACCCCGGGCGGGCCTACTCCCAAGGAGTTCAAAGGGCACCTCACCTTGAACATTTCCGACGACGGGCTGGTCTACGCCGCCGACCGGGCTGCGAATCGCATCATCGTCACAAAGAAGGACGGCACGTATGTGAAGGAGATCAAGGTCGCCGAACATACCGCCGGCGGTTCCGCGGGAGGCGTGATGTTCTCGCCCGACAAGCAACAACGTATTCTGTATGTCTCCGACATCAATAACAACACCGTTTGGTTCCTAAACCGCGCGGATGGCACAGTGCTAGGCAATCTGGGCGGCATGGGCCAAAACGGCGGGCAGTTTTTCGGACTCCACATGGAGGCTACGGACTCGAAGGGCAACCTCTACACCGGCGAGGTTTTCAATGGCGAGCGGGTGCAAAGATTCCTTCTGATTAAGTAAGGACTCAGCCGACCGTGTGTTCCGTTCATAAACCAGCGGGAGTGATTCGGCGCCCCTACGTGTTCATCAAGGACGCGCCACGCGGCACTTCCTCATTCCAAACGAGCAGCAGGTAATTCAAGCGCGCGTGTTATTCTTCTGCCCCCTAGCCAACCCGGGAGGCTCGCATGGACGCAAAATCCGCTGCCCGCGAACGTTTTGAATCCGCCCGCGAAGATCTGATCGCTCTCAGTCACCGCATCCATGCCCACCCCGAGTTGGGCTTTGAGGAAGAACAGGCATGCTCCTGGTTGTGTGAGTCGCTGGACGATGCTGGGTTCGCCGTGGAAAGGGGTATATGTGACCTTCCCACAGCGTTCCGCGCGCGCGCCGGGTCCGGTCCTTTGCACATCGGCATCTGCGCCGAATACGACTGTCTCCCCAGCATCGGTCACGCTTGCGGCCACAATGTGATTGCAGCTTCAGCCGTTGGCGCGGCGCTTGCGGCAGCCAAAGTGGCTGACGAGGTCGGTCTCACGGTCACTGTAATCGGAACGCCCGCCGGAGAGGTAGGCAACGCCAGCGGAAAGATTCTGCTGCTTGAGCGCGGGGCGTTTGACGATATCCATGCAGCGATGATGGTGCATCCGGCACCGTTGGATATGCTTCGTGCGAAGGCCATCGCCGCCGCGACCTTTGACGTTCACTACACGGGGAAGGAATCGCATGCATCAGCTTTTCCTGAACTAGGCGTGAATGCTGCGGATGCACTGACGATCGCCCAGACATCTCTGGGCCTGCTGCGCCAGCATATCCGTCCCACAGATCGAATCCACGGCGTTGTGACCAACGGCGGTGCCGCTCCGAACGTTGTTCCTGCACATACGTCGGCCAAATACATGATCCGCTCAGAGACTGTCGAACAGCTCGGCGACCTGCGACCAAAGGTTTACCGCTGCTTTGAGGCCGGAGCACTCGCCACAGGCTCAAAGCTTGAGATCAGCGGTGGAGACAAGCCATATGCTGAGATGCGGCACGATGAGAAAATGGCGGCCTTATATCGCAAGAACGCCGAAGCGCTTGGTCGGACATTTCCTAATCTGGGCGAATGGGAAACGCGGCCTACGGGTTCAACGGATATGGGGAATGTGTCTCTGGTGGTGCCTTCAATCCATCCCATGATCGGCATCAATTCTCTGCCAGCCGTGAACCATCAGCCGGAGTTTGCCGCTCACTGTATAACTGCGGAGGCAGACAAAGCACTGGAGGATGGAGCCATCGCTATGGCGTGGACCTGCATTGATCTAGCTCTCAACGAGGCAAGGAAGGGATGATGAAAAACTGCAGGGTGTTGTTATTCGTTGTAGCCACGATCACAGCCCTTTCTGCGGTGACGCAGGCGCGGCAAACGCAATATCCCGTCACAATCATCCCACCGGGAAAGGGCCCGTACACTTTCCCGCCCGGCTATCAAACCCCCTGGGACAAGATCGAAATCATGGTGACGGAGAAGCTCTCGCCCAATCTGTTCGTTCTGCATGGTTCTCAAGGCATGGATCCTGCACATCCTGACGCCTCGGGTGGGAGGGTCATGGTGCTTTTCGGGCCAGATGGCGTTCTGATGGTGGACACCGAGAACCGACAGGTTGCCGAGAAAACGCTAAAAGCAGTCCGCTCGTTCACAGACGCACCCATCAAAGTGCTTGTCAACTCGCACATTCATTCCGATCACACCGGAGCCAACGCCTTCTTTGCCAGCCAAGGGGCACTGATCTTCTCGCAAGAGAATCTGCGCAATGAGATGCTCCGTCCGCCGCTGCTTGGTAACGCCCAGCCGGCGTCGGCGCCGGATATCGCTGGTGTACCAACAGTGACCTACAGGTATAGCGCCACCGCGCCGGGTGCGCCGGCGGTGACTGTCAACATGAACGGCGAAATCGTGGATTTCATACCCATGATGCCATCTCACACCGCAGGTGATACGGTGATACGTTTCCGCAAGGCCAACGCGATATACATCGAGGACTTCTACCGCAACTTTGGCTATCCATTCGCTGATCAGGCCAACGGCGGCTCGATCAAGGGAATGCTCGAAGCAGTGGACCTGATTGAGAAGTTGGCTGACGCTGATACGACGCTCATTCCCGGACATGGTACGTTGGTGAACAAGAAAGACCTTCTGGCTTATCGTGCCATGCTGGTAGATATCCTGGCCAAGGTTACAAGTCTGCGCGATCAGGGCAAATCGCTTAACGAGGTTCTAGCCGCGAATCTGACGACGCCGTATGACAAGATCACCCTCGGTGATACGCAGCAGAGCAAGGATCGCTTTATCACAGAAGTGTACGACGAGGTAACGGACTTTCCGCCCGTGGTCGATGGTAAGCGGAGGATGCCAAAGCACCCTTAGAGAAAACGTAAGCCTCTAATCGCAAAAAAGGAGGAGCTCTGAATGCGCAAAATAGTTCTGGGAATCTTTCTGATGCTTATCGCATCTTCGGCGAGGGCACAGGCGTCGATGGTTGCTACGGACATCACCGCCGCGCAGGTGCAAGCGTTTCTCAAAGATGCGCCCCGTGATCGCAATAGCGATCGACCTATTCGCGTGATCGACGCAGGAGGGTACCGTGTCGGTGTCTTTGGCGTTTTTCGACCTAAGGGCACTCCACCTAACGCGACCGTGCACCAGACCAACGTCGCCGAGGTCTACTACGTGTTGGACGGCGCCGGGATGTTGGTCACCGGCGGCACTCTAAAGAAGCCGGCCACGCCGCGGCCGTCGACTCTCGGAAATTGGACTGATGTTGCCAGCGACGGAATCGAGGGCGGCACCTCACGCCGGGTAACTAAGGGCGATGTAATCATCATTCCGGGCGGCGTTCCACATGGATGGGCGAGTACCGAGGGCGACGTTACCTATCTGATTGTGCGGCCCGATCCTGATAACAAACTATCGTTGAAATAGGAAGGCCCATTGCGGCAGTGAACAAACCGCTGTGAGGGTCAGAAAGTCAGTTTCCGAAAATCCAGGGCTTTTCAGGAGGTGGATCACGACGCGATTGTAGCCTTTGCGAAAATAGCGAAGGCGCAGAATGCGAAATCATTCACGCTCGTTTCCGCCATGGGCGCAAACGCGAGATCGATGTTCTTTTACAATCGAGTCAAAGGCCGCACTGAGAATGATCTAAAAGCTCTGGGACTTCGCTGCCTGATTATCTTCGAACCTGCTCTTCTGGTTGGCCCGCGCCACGAATTGCGTTTAGCGGAAACGATCGCCCGGAAGACAATTGTTCCGCTTTCGCCTCTCCTTCCGACTCGAACTCGAAAATCCCTGATTACGGACACCGATACTTTAGCGATGAGGATGCTGGTCGAGGGGAAAGCAGCGCTTGATGGAGTCCACGTCATAAAGGCGAAGAACATCTAGCACCATGAGCGTTGGGGGGCCGAGAAAAATGCACGGTGACTCGGTCACTGCGTGCGGGAGTCGCAACCGGCAGACCTAATCCTACTACTTCTTTGCAGCCACAAGCTGGACGCGAACACCGTCCGGTCCTGTAACGAACACAGAGGTGCCGTTTATCTCGCTCTTAAAACCCGGCACCAGTCGCTTGACGGTCGCAAGGGCTGCCTCCGCCGAAAAGTCTTCGACTCCAATCCCGAAGTGGTCAATTGGTTTAACTGGGCCGCTTTCACTGTGCACGCTGATGGTATTGCCCGACGACCCGAGTCTAAGGCTCAATTGTGTTGGACTGGGAGAGGTCGTTGTCACCCCGAACAGCTTTTCGTAAAACTGCTGCGTTGCTTTCAGGTCGGTGACCGTAATCTGAACATGGTCGATGCCCGTTGCACGGAATGCACCCAGTGGACGTTCTTGTGCCAGCACAGGCGAAGCCGCAATCATGAGGAGGGCCTGGACTAGTTGTCGCCTAGTCAGACTGCCACGCTCGAATTGCCTCACCAGGGTATCGATTGTGTGCTTCATCGGGCTCCTCCAAGCGGGTTACGTTGCTCGCCCAGCATATCCCTGAGATAACACGTGGACGCGGTAGAGCACGAATGCGGTCATATACACCGTCTGACGCTTTGTTTCCAGCGAACGCGGAGCGTGACGTTCCGTGTCGCGAATTCTAGCACCAAATGCCAGCAGTCCTGCCAGGTCAATCGCGGGTTTCGCGGCCAGTTTACGAAATTCCGTGCTTTCCAGGACTTGGCTCTCACGTTGTGGCCATTTCCTCGGAGTTTCTCTTCAGGTGTTGACAACCCTCACCGAAGGCGCAATGCTCGGATGGGTTCCGACTTTCCCTAAGGCACCATCTCTCGAATCACCGTGGACATGGCCTTGTTTCAATCTATTTGAAAAAGTTCACGCTGAGCTTCAGAAGCTTAGATCGGACTTCGCGCAAGTCAGAACAGAAATGTTAAATGAGCGGGTGATTTAGAGCTGAGCATGAGAGCGTGCTGCCAGCGATTAGGAACGTGGGAACCGGAAGCCCTTGAGAGGAGATTCCAACATGACGCTGTTTCGCACTGTCCTGCTTACGAGCGGTCTCGTCCTCGCGCTCTCAAATGGAGCGGCTCAAGCGCAACTGAGCGCGCAAGACACGACGGCCGGTCGCGCCGCCAGCAAGCCAATGGTGACCTTGCAAATGCCGGCGCTGCCTGGCCCGGTCCCCGTCACCCTTAATCCTAAGACCACCGCTCTACTGGTGTTCGACTACGTCGAGCCCATCTGCAACTCCCAGCCGAAATGCAAAGCTGAGATGCTGCCGGTCATGACCGCATTCCTGGCGCGGGCACGCACGGCCGGCATGGTCGTGGCATATGGCACCCTCGAGGACAACATGTCCAAGTGGATGCCGGAGGTGGCGCCACAACCAGGCGACATCAAGATCATTTGCACTGCCCAGGACAGGTTCTACAACACGGATCTCGATAAGGATCTGAAGGCGAAGGGTATCAAGACGACCATTCTGGTCGGCTGGAAGGTCAGTGGCTCGGTGGCCTACTCATCGGTCGGAGCCGCGGTGCGCGGTTACACCGTGGTCGTCCCGGTGGATACGACCGCAGCCCCCACGGACTACGAGCAGATTATCGGTTTCTACAACATATTGAATCAGCGCAACGGCAACATGACGAACCAGCCTTTAAAGCCAAGCGCCCCAACGCTGAGCCGCACGGACATGATCACCTTCTAATAAGACCTAGGGCTTCTCCTGCGGCATTTTTGATTGATGAGAGAACTCGTTTCGTGAGACACGCGCAGGCTCTCGTCGTCCGGATAGGACGGTTTCAGCCATCCGGAAATTTGCTCCGGCGACCAGTCCTGCATCAGTTTACTGGCAACGAGAGTGCGCAGCTTCTCGTGGAGGGCCAGGCGGCAAGCCTTGGGCCGCAAAGCCGATTCCCAGGCCTGCTGGTCGGCTTGGTTGGCTCGATACTGCGCGCGCCCGCCATGGCGGGCCAGTTCTCGGCTGATCGTAGATGCCGTGCGACTCAGATGTTGGGCGATGACCCGCAGCGAGCAGCCGCTGGCGATGCCGCGGGAGATGTCTTCGCGTTCGGCCAGGGTGAGTACCCGCGGCGAGCGGCGACGGACCGGTGGAGCAATCCCCCCGTGGCGCGCCAACAGGAAATGGATGACCTGTTTATCCTTGCCGAGTACTCGACCAATCGCATTTAACGACTGTCCAGCCTTCCAACGGCTCCACATATCGGCCCGTTGGGCCGAAGACAGCTTCCATCGTCTCTGCATCGCGAACACCACCTTTTAGGAAAAGATTTATACCAGGCGGTGTTGCATCGACCGGTTGAGCTGGCAAGACTTCAAGGGACTTGGCGCAATCATCCAAACCGGGTTACCACATCCATCAAGGTCGCGCCATCGTTACTGGCAGCCCTTCAAGAACCGGTGCTCGGGCTGCATGGGCGGCGCAGTTCAGGTTTTTCGGAGAGAATTCAAGACGTATGGTGTGTAGCAGGTTCAGGTCGCTGGTCAAGAGTGCGGATCCAGACAAGGTGTATTTATCCGTGAGCGTGAACTCAAATGTTTTCCAGGTTCCTGCGATGGCCTTGTGAAACCTGCCGTCTTTCTCCGGCGTCACCGGAAACAAATCGACGATCGCCATCGATTCGCCCGAAGGCTGTGTCAATTTGATGTTGTAGTTCACGGTAGGATTTGGTTGTGTCAGACCTTCCCCGGACACAGCGATGGTGTACGCCTTGAACTTGGCGCGGAGCAGCCGACCTGGCGCTGCAAGCGCGTCTGTCGCCAAGAACGCGAGAACAGCCAAGCCAACTCGCATTGGAACTCGCCAGCTTGGTGCACCTGCAGAGAAGCAAACGCACCAGCCGAACAAAAACGAAGGCTGGCGGGGCCGTTGACTCGCAAAGATTGACTCCCAAGAGTCTCGGGTGTATAAGCTGCCCACAACAAAGTAAAACCGAGGGATCTCTACATCAACCGTCCGGGGGGCAGCATGAAAAAAACATTGTTGGTGTTTTTCCCATTGGTTACAGGGCTTCTGACGTTTCCTGGTCTCACGTTCGCACACCATGGGTCCATTGTCTCTTACGACATGAAGAAAATGATGACTATGGAAGGAACCGTTACGGAATATCAATGGCGGAATCCTCACGTGTATATCCTGTACGACGTGAAGGACGCGCAAGGCAAGGTTGTGACCTGGGGCGCCGAGACACACTCTCCCATCGTTTGCGAAAATCAAGACGGCTGGACAAAGTCGACGCTCAAGCCGGGCGATAAGATCACCATTTCCGTCTATCCCTCCAAGATCGACACGCCGCGCGGCCTGTTGGCAAAAATTGTGCTCAACGGCAAAACGATTATTGACGACACAGGACGAGGGACTCAGGCAGGCCAGTAAGCTGGGGCACCCGACGCGCGTTCACGAATTCGTTCGAAATCCGGGACGTGGGCAAATCAGCGTCGCGCAAGGACTGACGAAGGGAGCTGCAAGATGCGGAATTATCTAGCGGGCTCGATCATTCTGTTGCTGGCCTTCTCGACCGTGGCGCTCGGCCAGGCTGCCCAGGAGCAAGGTGGGCAGCCAGCGACAGCCAGTCAAAGTCGGGGACGTAATCGAGCGAGCGCCCCATCGGCTACCGCTAACTTGCCTTTCGACCCGCGCGATTTTTCGGGCGTTTGGATGGGCAGAGGTGAGGGGCCCATCGGACTTTTGAGCGCCAAACCTCCGGCGATGACGCCGTGGGCCCAGGCCAGATATGACGCCGCGAAACCTGGCCTTGGCCCCAGAGCGCAGCCACTGGGTAACGACCCGATGATGGGCTGTGATCCGGTGGGTTACCCCCGCATTGCGCATGGCGGCGCCTATCCCATGGAGTTCGTGCAGACGAAGGACCGACTGCTCGAGTTCTTCGATTATTTTTACACTTATCGAACGATCTGGCTTGATGGCCGATCTCTACCCGCCGATCCAGAACCGACGTGGTACGGCTACTCGGTGGGCCACTGGGAGGGGAATACGTTAGTGGTCCAGGTGACTGGATTTAATGACGAATCCTGGCTGGACACCGATGGCCATCCGCACAGCGATCAGATGAGGATCGAAGAGCGTTTCCAGCGCGTGGACCACGACACGATTCAGACCACGATGACCCTTACCGATCCAATGGCCTATAAAACTCCCTGGGTCACCGGGGTAACCTGGAAGCTGACTCCTAATCAGAAAATGCGTGAGGACATATGCGCTCCCTCGGACGAAGCGAAGTACAGAGTAGAGATGAGAGAGCCCGCCGCTGAAAAGAAATGAAGCCCTTCCTGGCGCGTTAATGGCCGGGAAAGTTGTCCAATGAATCGTTAACAGCCGGTCGGAGTATGCAGTCGGGTCGTGGATCTAGGGGCCGAGTCAAGTTGGGGCACGTGCAAGCAGATCCAATCAGGTCTGAGGGGGCGGCATGGGTTTCCTTCGATTGGTCTCCAAGAGCTCTGCGTATATCAATAGCAAACCAATGCAGATTTCAGGGGCAACTTTAGGGCTGCTCCTGCTTTGTGCGCCGGCTTTCGCGCAACTGAATTACGGTCGTATCTTCGGAGGAGTGACGGACCAAAGTGGCGGCGCTATCGCGAGCGCCACCGTGACGGTGACGGATGTGCAAAGGGGCGTTACGCGGCCTTTAACCGCGGACGGAGCTGGAGAGTTCTCGGCTTCCAGCCTGCTTCCCGGCACCTATTCGGTCCGCGCCGGGGCCACGGGCTTCAAAACAGTCGAGCGCGAGAACGTGGTCGTGGGGGTCGGTCAGGATATCCGCGTGGACCTCACGTTGCAGCCCGGCGAGCAAACCCAGACCATCACAGTTACCGAAGCAATACCGCTGGTGAACACCACAAGCGCCCAGTTGGGCGGGACTCTGGAAAACCAGACGATCAATGAACTGCCCGTCAGTGGCCGTGGCTACGCGTTGTTGCTTCAGTACCAGCCAGGAGTGATGGGATCGGGAGCCGGGACTTCCCTCTGGTCAAGCAACGGCAGCCGTAACAGCGACACGGTTTTCAGTTTCGACGGCATAATCGACTATAACCTTTTCCAAGGCACCGATGGTCCGCTGGTCGGCGGGCGGCCCGGCACCACTGTAAACGACGTTCTGCCTCTCGACGCCGTTCAGGAAATCAACGTCATTGAGAACCCGAAGGCAGAATACGGCTGGAAGGCAGGCGCCCAAGTCAACGTGGGGATCAAGTCGGGCACCAACAGTCTCCACGGGAGCGTTTACGGCTACGGTAGTTCCGGAGCCCTGGATGCGCGGAACCCATTTTTGACATCGAAGGGGCTGAATGACTTGGAGCAGACTGGCGCCGGTATCGGTGGGCCCATAGTTAAGGATAAGCTGTTCTTTTTGGCGTATTACGAGAGGTATCACTTCGATGTGGCAAGCCCAGCCACCGTTCAAATCCCGACTTCGGCTCCACTGGGGAACAATGCCTTAAACAGCCTTCCGGATGCCATCGCCGGCATCAATAGTTTTAATTCTGCTCATCCAGCCACGCCAGTACCACTCAGTCCCCTCAGTTTGAATTTGGCGGGCTGCACCGCGGCCGCGGTCTGCAACGCTTCTAGCGGCCTATTTGGAAATTCCTCGAGCTCGACCACCGTTACTCAGTCTTTCCCTACGGTCGGCGGTTCCAACAACGCGATAGGGAAAATCGATTACCACCTGAACGATCACAACGCGCTGAATGGCGAATATTTCGTCGGCGGCGGCGACAACCTCACCGCCAGCGGGATAACGCAATACTGGGACGCGTACAACTCGACCTTTATGCAAGCGGTTAGAGCAGTGTGGGTCTGGACTCCCAATTCCATCTGGGTGAATGAAGCCAGGTTTGGTTATGACCGGTACAAGAACATCGCGGCTCCCGAGGAGTGCGTGCAGAATGCTGGGCAGCCGAACTATGCGGCACTCGGATTTGTTCCGGGCACGTCGTTGTATCCACCCAACTCGTGCGGCAACTTTCCGACACTTACCATTACCGGGTTTGCGGCCCTGGGTGTCGCCTCTGGCCAAAATCACCTGTACCACACCTGGCATGGTGTGGATAGCGTTTCGTACACGCGCGGCAAGCATCTGTTCAAGTTCGGCGGCGAGATCCACGACACTCGCATCGGCGGACTCGGCACGGCAGGAAATCTTTCAGGTAGCGTCAATTTCGGGTCCATCGCCGCATTCGCCAACGCCACGCCCTTGGAAGACTTCCTGGCTGGGGTGCCGGCGACAGGGGTAGTTTTTGTTGGGAACCCCGCACGACAGGTTAACTTGGGACAGTACGCCGCCTTTGTTCAAGATGATTGGCGGCTCACTCCGAGAGTGTCGGTGAATCTCGGACTTCGTTGGGAGTTCAATCCGCCCCTCACGGAAGCGAACAACCAGTTTGGCAATTTTGATCCGTCCGCCCCCACGGGGATGGTGCAACAGACTGGCGGCAATGCGGTCTATCACTCCTATCCCTATAATTTCGAGCCCCGGCTGGGCGTGGCGTGGGACGTCACCGGAAAAGGCACCACGGTGGTTCGAGCGGGAGGCAGCATCATTTCCACCACGGTTCCCACGGTAGAGTTCTGTTGCGCGAACAACGGCGGACAGCTAAACGCCGTCCCCACCGGGTACACCCTCTATAAACCGAATGGCACAACGATCCCTAGTCCCGGTAACATCACGCTGGCCAACGTCAACCTCGTTAGCGGTCAAATTCCCTGGGCCGTGAACACGCCCGTCTTTAACACCAGCGTGGGCGCGACGGCATGCGGCAACGGGCTAACCCCAGTGGCCGTTGGAGGCGTCACGCTATTCCCGAGCCCCTGTACCGTTGCGGGGGTTGACCCCAATTTCCGTTTGGGCCGGGTTTACACCTGGACCTTCGGTGTCCAACACGCCTTCACGAATAACCTCGTCTTGAACGCCGCTTATGTGGGTACCAAAGGAGTGGACTTGGGCGCGGTGGTCGACCTGAACGAGCCGTCTCTTGGCGCTGCCAACGGGAAGGGCGCTGCCGGCAGCGCTGCGACTGAAATCGAACAACAAAGGCGGCCCTATAACAGCCAATTTCCGTACCTCGGCGAAATCCAATATTATTCGGGCATGGCGGATGCCAGGTATAACGGGTTGCAAATGACTCTGACCGAGAGGCCTTCCCACGGTCTGTTCTTTACGGCCGGCTACACTCTGTCTCACACCCAGTCCAGTTTTGATACTCAGAATAATAATTGGGTCATGAATTCCAGCAACCCGAACCAGCTATACGGGAATTCCAGCTACGATGCCCGCAATCGCATAACTCTGACGGCGACATACCTCATCCCTGGGAAGAAGTCACCCGGGCAGATGCTGGAAGGGTGGGAGCTGAATTCAGCGGTGTCCTGGATAGGCGCGACGCCAGTTAACGTTTCGGACAAGTCAACCGACCTCCCCGGAACTGGCGAAAGCGCGGCCGGAGGTGCCACTGCGGCCGGCTTTTCTTGGACGCTGGCCGGGGATCCCAGTTCCTTTAAGGTTGGCGGTACCGGAACGGTTCCCTGTTACGGAGTGGCCGGCAGCACTTTTGCGAAGTCCAATTGCACGATGGAGGCTACCGTGGCGCAAATGCCTGCATTGTGCCAGTCTGCCGCCAGCAGTGAACCCGTAAACGCTGCGATGAACCTGGCCACGCCGGGTTCATCAAGTGGTACGGCTTCGCTGACCAGTTTCGGCTGTTACGCAGAGGGCAATGCGGTCATCGTTCCTCCCGCTCAGGGAACGTTCGGAAACATGGTGAATGGCATGCTTCGCGGCATTCCGAACCGGCAATGGGACTTTTCAGCGGTGAAGAATTGGAAGTTTACGGAACGATACAACGTCCAGTTCCGCGCGGAGTTCTTCAACGTACTCAACCAAGTGAATTATGCGGCCCCTTCGGCGGCGCCCAATACGCCGTCGACGTTCGGCCAAGCACAGTCATTGGCAGGAAGCGCCCTAACTTCAAGCGGAAGTCCGCGTGCGATCCAGTTGGCTTTGAAGTTCATCTTCTAGTAATTGTGGCCTGCGAGCTTGCTGTGCTGCGATCGAGCGCCTGCCTGGAACCAGCTCCGGGGTAAACCGCCGGCTTTCGCACGGAAGCGCAACCGACGGAAAGATAAGGTTGAAATTGGAAATTCCGCGCCATAGACTGCGTCGATCCCCAGATGAGATTGGAGGTGTTGCATGAGGTCGAAGCTGCTTGCTGCTTGCTTTTTGCTTACAGCCGTTCTGGTGGTATGTAGCCCGTTGTTGGCACATCATGGGTCGGGGGTTTCCTACATCCTAAACAAGGGTGTAACCATGGAGGGAACTGTAACGGAGTTCCGATGGCAGAATCCCCATGTATACATCATGTACGACGTCAAAGACGCGCAGGGCAACGTCGTAACCTGGGGCGCCGAAACCCACTCTCCCATCGTTTGCGAAGATGAGGACGGCTGGACGAAGTCGACACTCAAGCCGGGTGACAAGATCACTATTACCGTCTATCCCTCCAAGATCAGCACCCCGCGCGGCTTGCTGGCGAAAATTGTGCTCAACGGAAAAGTGATCATCGACGATACGCATGATACCCAGCGAGGGCGGGACGCAGGCCAGTAAACCGAAGGCCGTACGGCGCGACCGTGAGTGGATTCCAGAGAACGGAATCAGAATCGCGCCGGCGAACCACGAAGGGAGCTGCAACATGCAAAATTACTTAGCGGGCTCGATCGTTGTGGTAGCGGCCGTGCTGGCCTTCTCTCCCGTTGGGAGCGCCCAGACTGGCCAGGGCGGCGCGGCAGGAGCCAATCAAGGCCCCGGACATGTTGGAACGAATGTCCCATCGGCCAATCCTAACTTGCCGTTCGATCCGCACGATTTTTCGGGAGTTTGGATGACGGTGCGTACCGGGGGCGGTGGCATCCGCAACCGTGCGAACACCCCCTGGCCGATGACGCCTTGGGCTCAGGCCAAGTACGACGCCGCCAAGCCGGGTCTAGGGCCACGAGGACGGCCCCTCGGTAACGATCCGATAATGGTCTGCGATCCGGTGGGTTACCCGCGCATCGCGCAATACGAACTGGGCCCGGTGCCAAGCCAGCCGCAAGCGGAGTCAAAACCGCGGAGCCAAGCTGCAGGCAAAGCCGTGCAGGAAGCGCCGGAGCGAGCTGTGACCGGGGCTTATCCCATGGAGTTTGTGCAGACCAAAGATCGCCTGATCGAATTCTTCGATTACTTCTATGTGCACCGGACGATCTACCTCGACGGACGAAAGCTCCCAGACGATCCGGAACCAACGTGGTACGGCTACTCGGTGGGGCATTGGGAGGGAAATACATTGGTCGTCGACACGATCGGATTTAACGACGAATCGTGGGTCGATAGCGACGGCCACCCGCATAGCGATCAGATGCGGCTGGAAGAGCGTTTCCAGCGCAGGGATCACGACACGATTGAGGCCCGTATGACCCTTACCGACCCGAAAGCTTATACGGCGCCCTTGGTCAGCAGCGTAACCACCTGGAAGCTGACTCCCAACAGGACCATGCGCGAGGACCTCTGCGCTCCCTCGGACGAATTGAGGTACAAAGACGAAGTGAGGGAGCCGGCCGCCTCACAGAAATGAATGGCCGCCACGGCCTGAGCCAGCCACGAGCATTCCAGAGTTTAAGCGGGTAGGGGTGGCTATCCGGGGATGTCAAATGGGAATCCCGGACCTGCATTCGCTGCGAGAAAAACAGAGGCGACTGATGAGGACCCCCAAGATAGTAGTCCAAAAGAGATTTGGAGCGATTGATATCGCACAGTTACAGAAAGAGGCCCGAATGTTGGCGACCTGGGATGTTTTGAAACTCAACGGGACCGATTTGGAGGATCGCTGGAATGTATTTCACGCAATGCCGAAACTAGAACTTAGCGACTCTTTAGGTCCTTCGATAGCCGATTAACAACCCCGTTCCTGGTCTTTTTCAACGTTGTTAACTGAGCGGACGAAAGGAGAATAGAAGAGGCTATAGCCTGCGAGAGCTGAACCCTTACAGAATAGGAGCGCCTGCAGTAGAGCTTGAATGTGTGGCATACGACCTTACTCGTGCCAGTGCGTACACGTCCCAGTCAGCGAAACCCTACTTAAGAAGGTAGGGTAGTCCCCTAAAGGTTTGCAAAGAGGTCCGGAAGGCTAATCTGCGGCAGTTCACGTGTGTACGTAATGTAGATATGAGGCCTCTGGTCGGCGCCAGATTTTTATTTGAATAGGAAAAGTTAAGGTGATTGGAACAAGCGGGATTTCTGCAGCGGGCGATGGCAGTCGATCCCCAATCTAAATGGCGCTCCCGCTTGTTACGGAGTCGACTGGAGCTACGTGGCGCCGCGCCGTGGGAAGTCGACCAGTTCGGAGCGTAGGAGCGATTGCACACGGCGTTTTCCGATTTCTGGATGCGTCGCCACACGTCATTAATAGCAGCAGCAGTTCTGGGCAGATTCGTTTTTAGAAGACTGCGCTCTCGTTTACCGGGAAGAGGAAGGGCCGATGGCGTGAAGCGAGGAGTCGCGGTTTTCGTAATATTTCTCGTAGTAGGACCTGTATTCGCCGCCGCGCACTCCCGCCAGCCATGAGGAGTTGCTCTTGTACCAATCGATTGTTTGCCGCAACCCCTCTTCGAGCGAGATTTGCGGTTTCCAGCTGAGGTGCTCTTCCATTTTGTTGCAGCGCAACGCGTAGCGGCGGTCGTGGCCCGGCCGGTCTTTCACATAGCTGAGCAACGATTCCGGCCGCTCGGTCAGTTCAAGCACTCGCCGAGCCACGGTGATGTTCTCTTCGATATCCAGTCCACCGATATTATAGGCTTCGCCCACGCGTCCCTTATCGAGCACGGTCAGAATTCCGCGGCAGTTATCTTCCACGTGTAGCCAATCGCGCTGTTGTTTTCCATCGCCGTAGATCGGCAGCGGCTTATGATCGAGCGCATTCGTGATCATTAGGGGGAGGAACTTCTCCGGGAACTGGTACGGCCCGTAATTGTTCGACGAGCGAGTGATCAACGCCGAGAGGCCGTACGTGCGCACGTATGAGAGGACCAAAAGATCCGAACCGGCCTTGGAGGCCGAGTAGGGGCTGCTGGGCTGCAACGGCGAACTCTCATCGGCGAACTCGCCCGGCGGCATGTCCCCGTAGACTTCGTCGGTGGAAACATGCAGAAAGCGGCCGATGCGCAGGGCGCGCGCCACTTCCAGCAAGGTGAAGGTTCCCTTTATGTTCGTCTCGATGACGGGGGCGGGTGCGTAGATGCTGCGGTCCACGTGAGATTCCGCGGCGAAATGTACCACCGCGTGGCATCCGCGCATCGCCGCTTCCACGGCGCTGCCGTCGCAGATATCGCCCCTGATGAACGTGTAGTCCGGGCGATCCGCCACCTCTTCGAGATTCGCCAGGTTCCCTGCGTAGGTTAGCTTGTCGTAATTGACGATCTCGCAGTCCTTGCGTGTCTTCAACACATACCGAATGAAGTTGGAGCCAATGAATCCCGCCCCGCCGGTAACCAGAAGTTTCATCGCAGACCTTCCCGATCGGCGACGAGTTGCTCCTGGCCGGACCGTGACAGTTTGTTTGCGCCGGTTTCCGCTACCAGCGTGTTCGCTCGAAGCAGCGATTCGAAAGTGCCGGCATCGGTCCACCATCCGTCGAGGATCTCGTAGGTGAGCTTGCCTTCTTCGAGGTAGAAGTTGTTCACGTCGGTGATCTCCAATTCGCCCCGGCCGGACGGCTTCAAGCGGCGAATCTTTCGGAATACAGTCTGGTCGTATAGATAAATTCCGATCACCGCATAGTTTGATTTGGGATGCTTGGGTTTTTCCTCGATGCCTACCACGTGATCGCCGCGAACCTCAGCGACCCCAAACCGCTGCGCATCCGTAACTTCCTTCAGGAGTATCTTGGCGCCTTCTCCCTGCTTCCGGAAATTGGCGACGGCTTGGCAGACGTTGTTCTCAATGATGTTGTCGCCCAGAATGACGCAAATGGAGTCGCCATCCGCGAAATGCTCGGCCAATGCCAAAGCGTCCGCGATTCCACCCTCTCCGTCCTGGTACGTGTAATTCAGGTGCTTCAGCCCAAAATCGCGGCCATTCCCCAAGAGGCGCAAGAAGTCGCCCGCGTTCTTCCCGCCGGTAACCAAGAGGATTTCATGGATTCCGGCGTTCACCAGGGTTTGAATCGGGTAATACACCATGGGCTTGTCATAGATCGGCAGCAAGTGTTTATTCGTAACGCGAGTGAGGGGATTCAGCCGGCTGCCCGTTCCACCTGCAAGCACCACACCTTTCATTTCAGCTCCATAAGCCTATCGCCTAATGCCTTATTTTGACTGCGCCTTTTCACGCACCAGCTTCCACAGCCTCTAGTTAGTACACGCCATCCGACCTCGGACGGAAGTATATCCCAGACATTTGAGCTTGTTCTACACGAGTTGCCCGGCGCTGTATGATGACGCACACAAAAGCATACGTGAGTCGCATGGGCGCGACCCGCTTGCTGTTCAAAAACGGCGAAATAGTGGAGGAGTACTCTAAGAGCGAGCCTTAAGGCACGATGATCGTGTCACCCGACTTCAGTGCGACATTTTGGCTGGGGTCTTTCCCGCTAATCACGTCTTTATAATTGAAGAGAATCTTTTGCTGTTTGCCGTTCTCTTGACGAAGAACGTAGATCTTTTTTGAATTGGCAAAAGCTGTGAACCCGCCCGCGTCGGAGAGCGCCTGTAAAACGGTCATATCCGGAAGAAGCGTAAAGCTTCCCGCCCGAGCGACTTCCCCAAGAATGTAAATGCGCTGGCTATTGATTTGGGAGACGATGACCGTGACTTGAGGGTTGGTCACGTACTTGGCGAGATCCGAGGTAATTTTCACGCCCAACTGCCCCGGCGTCAAACCGGACGCCTGGACATCGTTGAGGAGCGGTAATGAGATCTTACCGTCCGGGCGGACCGGAACGGATCGAGATAGTTCCGGCTCTTTCCACACGCTAACGTCGATGATATCTTGCGGCCCAATTACGTAGTTGGGATCCACCGTTGCTCCGCTCTGGGACGCGCCTTTGCTCGAGTCCTGAAGCTGTGCAGGACCCTTCTGGCTTGGACCCTGCTGCCCCAAAAGCAGCGGCGCCGGCAAAAGACCGAGAAACACCAATACCGCAGCGTGGCGGAATCTCGAACTGCTTTTATACATTCCCATGTTTCAATTCTCTTTCTCCACCTAGGTGATCGATTTCGCGGACTCGTCCTTCGCGCCGCTCCCGTAAGGTCGTCCGTAGTAAGAACCGTAGGTCAATGTTTTCTCATCCACCGCGTTCAGCACGACTCCAAGAAGATTCCTTTTCTGCAGTTCCCGAGCAACCTTATTCGCAGCGCTCACCGGCGTAGCGGACGCGCGGATCACCAGCAGAACGCCGTCGCAGAGCCCGGCCATCAAGCTCGCATCGGCTACCGGCAAACAGGGCGGCGAATCGATGATCACCCAATCAAAGCAAGAAGCCGCGTTTTCGATCAAGGTCTTCAGGCGCCCGTTGGAAAGCAATTCACTGGCATTGCCGGCCGATTTGCCGCCGGCGATAAAGTACAAGCCGCCTTCCCGTCCGTGTTGAATCACGGCCGCCTCGTCGGCGGTGCCACTCAAATAATCGCTCAATCCCGGCCCCAGAGGCGCTCCCATTACCGCGTGCATGTTGGAAGACCGCAAATCGGCGTCGATCAATAGAACGTGCCGGTCTGGCTGCCGCACGATCACCTGGGCCAGATTGCTGGCGACGAATGTCTTGCCATCGTTCGCGATAGCGCTCGTGACCAAAACCAACCGCAGCTTTTTCTCCGCGCGCAATTGGTAAAGTCGGGAGCGTAGTGTGCGAAATTGTTCGGCAGCCTCCAGGTTTTGACTCTCTTGCCCGAACACATCATTCAGCGGATCCGGTTCCCACTTTACCTGGGAGCAGCGCCGCTTAATATCTTCGAGGCCCCAGGAGCGCTTGGCCTGGAGAAGGTCGGCAACCAGGGGCGATTGAATTTCGCTCTTAACGCTTTCAGCGAACTGCGCCGTGTTTTCGTGCCTCGGTCGGGCGGCTGGCTCTTGATCTACCGGATGCACGTCCGTCGCGGTGATAGCGCCGGCTTCCAGTTCGGCTTTTCTCAGGGCTTCGTGGATGCGACTCATAAATCCTTTCTTCAGTTCGTCAAGGGGCTGGTATTTGCCCTCATATAGCGATACGGATGCTTTAAGGCAGGGTGCGATCGTTCTTGACCATCCACGGAGCTAATAAAGGATTCGTTTCGCTCTGACCCAATCCCGAGCAATGGTTTAGCCTTAGCCGCTTTGGATACGAAGCAATGCAAATGCCACAAGAGATAGAATCCGCAGAGCGGCCATTACACACTAACTAATTGTGAGCCCTGTACTTACCCTACTGTCGGGGTTGACCCCCTTGGCCTGATACCGCCCCTCTCTGCTTCCGTTGGGGGAAAACGAATACCACATTGTGGTAGTTATCGGGCGTGCCGAAGGCGCGCTCCCGCTGTTTACTCTATCCTTAGAATAAGGTTAAGTTTTGATAAATTAATGGAATACGGGCGCCTTCGAGCCTTTCGAGGATCCCAAAGAGCTTGGCCCATTTGTTGCTCTCCCCACGCTGAGGATTCTCTCATTGAACGGAGATGCCATTTTCGTAGCCGAAAAGCGCCCTGCGGAGCCGGCGAGCATAATGATTCCGGGGACGAGCGCATCGATTAGCCTGTTGCAGCGGGTTATTGCCGAGATTGCGACAACCGATATCCCGGTCCTTATCCTGGGCGAAAGTGGCAGTGGTAAGGAAGTCATCGCATCGGAGATCCACCGCCTGTCGGCCCGAAACACGAAGCCCTTTGTCAAATTTAGCTGTTCCACATCCAGCTTCGATTGGCTGCTCGGCGCCGGGGTCGAAAATGGAGGAAATGGCTCGCCCGCCCGGCTGGAAGGCACGGTGCTGTTCGACGAAGTCGGTCAGCTCGATCTTGACAAGCAGGGGCTCCTGCTGAATCTCTTGCCTGACGGCGAGAGGGCGGTCTCACCAGGCTGTCTGACGGCGCGCATCATTTCGACCAGTACTCGTGATCTCACTGAGGAGATGGCGGCCGGAAGCTTCCGCGAGGAGCTTTATTTTCGATTGAACGGCATTTGTCTGCGCGTACCTTCCTTACGTCAGCGAAAGGAAGACATCCCGGAGCTGCTCGCAGTGTTTCTGACCAAATACGCCAATTTGCTCGGCAGGCAACAGCCCCCCATCAAGAGTGCAACGCTCGATTTGCTGATACAACATTCATGGCCCGGGAACGTTCGGGAACTGGAAAATATAGCGCGCAAGATCGTGGCCCTCGGAGACGATAGTTTAGCGGTCAGCGATCTCGCGGTGAGTGCAGTTGGCAGAGTCGCTGGAAAGCTCGATCTCCAGCGGCTCAGGTGGGAGCCCCCGTCCTCTGAAGCAAGCGGCTCGCGAAGCCTCGCGCAAGGCGGAACGGCAGTTGATCCTGGAATCTCTCGACCGCACGCACTGGAACCGGAAGCGTTCCGCGCGGGAGCTGCAAATAAGCTATAAGGCGTTGCTATATAAGCTGAAGCAACTGGGCCTGGACGACGGCGGAAATACCGGCTAGACCCGTACCGAAGGGAGTAGAATTCCGGCTGCGGCCCGCACCAGGACGCCCTGAAGAACCGGAGCCGGACTCAGAATTCGCGAGGCTTGAGCATGTACAAGAAATTCTTTCGACTTCGAGAGAGCCCGTTCAACGTCAATCCCGATCCGCGCTATCTTTATCTCACGCGGCATATCCAGGAGGCGCTGGCGTGTTTGATTTACGGAATCCAAACGCGCAAAGGCTTTGTCCTGCTTACGGGCGAGGTGGGTACCGGCAAGACTACCGTCCTGAATAAACTTCTCGATTGGTCGCGCCAGGAAAAAATCGCCACCGCCTTTATGTTCAATCCGCGGCTCAGCGAGGCCGAATTTTTCGATTTCATGATGGCGGATTTTGGCATTCCCTGCGATTCCACCCTGAAGAGCCGGGCGCTCATCAACCTGAACAATTGGCTGCTCGAACAACATCGAAAAGGAACGCGTGCGGTTCTCATTGTCGACGAAGCCCAGAACTTGTCCGCGGAGATGCTCGAAGAAATCCGGCTCTTGACCAATCTGGAGACGTCCACGGAAAAGCTGCTGCAAATCGTCCTCGCCGGCCAGCCCGAACTCGAGGAGAAACTCACCGACCCGCAACTACGCCAGCTTCGCCAGCGAATCACTCTTTGGGCCAAGACTCGGCCGCTGACCTTGCTCGAGACGCATGGCTACATCAAGGAGCGGCTCCGTATCGCAGGCGGTGGGGGAGAAGAGATTTTTAGCGCGGCGGCCATTGAAATCGTACATCGCCACGCGCGCGGCATTCCGCGGCTCATCAATCTGCTTTGCGAACACGCCTTGATCAGCGCGTTCGTCGAACACTCCCCAACCGTATCGGAAAAGATCGTGGAAGAAGTCGCCCGCGATTTCGATCTCCAGGACATGGACGTCGAGCCCGCTCCTAAGCCGGCTCCCTCCGCCCATCCCATCCTCATGGACCACGGCTTGCCTCAGGCTGTGAGGCCGTCCTCGGTGCCGCTGGGCAAGGCTGCGGGAGACAAAAAGTCCTAGCTTGCAGCGCCTCGCGCGACAATCACCAGCACTGTAAAAGTCAGAATTAGCGCCGAATAGAAACTACGGTGAGGGAATCGTTGCGGTGGCTTGGTTTGAGTAGCCGCTCTCGATGTTGTTCGAAGTGACCGCCGTAACCACCCAAGAATAGGTTTGGCCCGCTACCACCGACGAATCGGTGTAGGTGAGGCCTGGATCCTCGGTTGCATTCAGCTTCGTATATGGCCCGCCGTTCGTAGAGCGGTAAACGAAGTATCCGGCTACTCCAGAAGGACTGGCATTCCAGGACAACGTTGCCAAATGATCTCCCGCGGGCACGCCCGAAGCCTGTAAGGCCACGGTTATGGTTGAGGGCGAAGCATTGCTCGTCACCGTAACGCCACCCGTCTGACTGCCGGTGCTGGCAGGAGTAAAGGTCACGTTCAACGTGGCCATGTCGCCAGGATTCAGAATCGTGCCGGTGGGGATGCCGCCGGCAGTGAAACCGGGCCCCGAGATGCTGATGGTCATGATGGTCACTGCGGAACTCGTGCTGTTTGTGAAGCTCACCGAGACGGTCTTGCTGTCGCCGAGGGCTACACTGCCCAGGTTAAGACTAGAGGTGCTCGGGCCGAATTGTCCCGGGTTGGTTATGGCATCCTTCGATGCCGCGGTCGTCGTCCCCGAACAGCCTGTTTGGCAGGTCGCGCCGATTCCAACTGCCATGAGCAGGATTAGATTGGCGAGGTTTCGCTGGGCGCGAAAGGGCCGTGCGCTGGGTGAACCCCTTCGATTCATGCCCCTCAGAATAGAAATCTCTCCCGGAAGAAACTACTGGCCGGTAGAACAGTCCCAGAGCAGGTCATTACCTACCCCTAAGACCAGTTGATGCGTATCGAAAATTGGAACGTCTAACTTCGGCTTATGCCTTGTTTCTGTGTACGGAGTGATCTGCAAGCCCGCGAGTACCGAGTTCCTGCAACTGCGAGCGAGCGTGCTTAGCGAAATATCGGAAAACGAATGCATCAAGTACTCAACACATTTTCCTTGCCCCGAAGCGACATGGGGATGACCTGTCGAAGATCGAAGCCATTAGCCGCCAAAGAGAGCCACTGGTCGCACGGTTGAGGCCGATGATCCTAACATCGCTGGGACTGTTCCCGCAATTTTCAGCGATTTCGCGGAGGCTTGGGAGGGAGAATTCGGTTTTAGGACCGCGATACTGGCAAAGAGGCGGGAGGTTCGCCCGTCCCCATTCCCTGGGCGAGAATCAACTGCCGCGCCACGCCGCGCATCGCTGGCAGGCGTCGCGCGAAGATCGCGCCGCCGATAAGGCAAATCATGCCGCCGATGGAGACGGTCCACGGCGCGCCGATTCTAGCCGCCAAGGCGCCCCCTAACAGGCCGCCAATGGGGCCCATGCCGATGAACATCATGGAGTAAAGCGACATCACCCGCCCGCGCAATCGATCCGGAACCATGACCTGCAGGAGCGTGTTCGTGCAGGCCATCTGAAGCATCATGCCGAACCCGACCGGAATCAGAAAGGCCATGGAAAGCCAAAGATGGCGCGACCAGGCAAAAAAGATGAGGCTCGCGCCAAACACGACAGCGGCCCTCCAAACCCACTTTCCCAGTCCCTCCACACCGCTCTTGGATGCCAGTGTCAAAGCTCCCAGCAGCGCGCCCACGCCGGTCGCGCCCATGAGCATTCCTAATTCACGCGCCCCGCCGTGCAGGATGCTCCCCGCGAAAATGGGCATCAACACCGTATACGGCATCGCCGCCAGGCTGACGAAGCCGATCAGCATTAGCAAAGCGCGCACGGGAGTGGTATGGCGCGCGAAACGGAATCCCTCGATCATATTTTCTAAGGCGGATCCGTGGTGTTGCAGCGATGCCCGCCGGGTAAGCCGCATCATCAGCAGTCCGGCGATCACGGCGATATAGCTGATGCCGTTGGCAAAAAAGCACCAGCCCTCGCCTACGGAGGCCACCACGATGCCGGCGATTGCCGGTCCCACGATACGCGCGCTATTGAACATCGATGAATTCAGCCCAATTGCGTTCAGCAGATCTTCTCGCCCCACCATGTCGATCAGGAAAGCTTGCCGCGCGGGAACATCGAATGCATTCACCACGCCCAGCAGCGACGCCAGAATCATGATCTCCCAAATACGAATCCTGCCGGTCAGGGTGAGGGTCGCCAGCGTGAGCGCCAGTACCATGGAAGTTGATTGCGTGGCGATGACGATGCGGTGGCGGTTGTAGCGATCGGCCACGATTCCAGCCACGGGAGCCAGCAGGAAAATAGGAATTTGGCTGACGAATGCCACCACGCCGAGCAGCAGGGAGGAGCCCGTAAGCCGGTACACCAGCCAGTCCTGGGCGATGTTCTGCATCCAGGTGCCCACCAGCGAGATAAGCTGGCCGCTAAAGAAGAGCTGAAAATTTCGATGGCGAAGCGCTCGGACGGCGCTGCGCAGGCCTAGACGCCTTTTGGAGTTTTCCTCGTTACGCGTATCCTGCGATTCCGAAGAGGTCGCCGTTTCTGCCATGACATTCTTTTTGATGCACTGATATTGTAGCGTAGGCGCGGAACCCTTTCCCGGTGGAATCCGGAGAGATTGGCGAAAAGAGCAGATGGGGACGATCTTTTGTCCCCCGTTTGACACAACCGTGTGGAATTAAAGATGATTGCTGCAATGAGCGCCGAATCGCCAACTCATGGTTTTCGCGCGGGAGCGGTACGTTTGCGCCGCGCCCTGCTGTGGCTGATTTTTGGATCGATTCTGATGATCCCCAAAATAAACCGGCTCCGGCGGCACAGGCGGGCCTGGAACTTCGGCCGCTCCTTGGCGGGCTCGGCAGGCGTGGCGATGATCGCCATTGGCGCGGCGGGGCAGCATAAGTTCACGATGATCGCGCTCGGCGCTCTGGCGCTCCTTCTGGCGCTGCTTTTGGCTCCCGAACGCCCCAAACGATCCGTGGATGCGCGCGCCAGGGAATTGGGCGCGCTGGTCGTTATCGATGGTGGAGTTTACAGCAGCGATGCCCAAGCGCCGCATCGCGCGATGCTCTTCATCGGTTCGGATCGGCTGTGGGTGTTGAATTCCGCTCTTGCCATGCTGTCCGAAATTCCCCTGCAGCAGCTTCGGGAACTGATCTTGGAACCATCGGGCACGGACTGGAAGCTGCGCCTCGATTGTGGCCAGTCGGCGGCGGAATTTCTCTATCAAGGCAATTTTGCAGAACATATGGCCCGCGTGGCGGACGAAACTCTCCGCAGCCGGTTGCATCGCGAGTTGCCCGTTTTGCGCTGACTTCTCGCATTCAGAAGCGTTTACCGGGGCTTTATGCTATCGTCTCGTCACGCGATCGCTTATTGTGACTGCCCGCCAATCATCGCAAACTCTCCCCAGGCGGCCGCGCCCCGAGGCACAGGTCACTTGTCGGCAGCAACCAAGCCGTGAACCGAATAAAATAATGGGCTCGTCTCGCTTACCTGCTGGCATCGTGACGCTTGCGCTCGCCGTGCTGTTCGTTGCTCTTTGTCCCATAGTACGAGCACAAGCTCCGCCGCCCCCATCGACCACCCCCAGGGCCGGCAGCACCTGCGATCTGGTCTCTTCCACTCTCACCTGCTTAGCGGACGTGTTCCGGGATCAAGCGGGAATCTGGACCGCTCCCACGCGGCTTCGCGGCCGGAAATTGCTCTGGCTCGTGCCGTTTGGAGTCGCCACGACTTTGGCTCTCGAATATGACGCGCGGGCCATGAGCGCGCTCGGCCCGGGCCCAACGCGTATACGCGTGAGCAACGACTACACCTACCTCGGCTCTGGCTATACGTTGGTTCCCGCCGCGGGACTAACCTATTTACTGGGAAAGATCGGCCACAAGGAGCGGTACCGCGAAACCGGCATGCTGTCGCTCGAAGCTCTTGCCGATGCGGGCCTTGTCGCCGAAGGGATAAAGCTCGCCGCCAACCGGCAGCGTCCCTATGCGGGTGATGGAACGGGCAAGTTCTGGCCCGACGACACGGACATCTACACCACCAGCGGTTCTTTTCCGTCGGGCCACTCGACCGCGAGCTTCGCCGTCGCGCGTGTGATCGTTGAAGAGACTCCGGGCTACCCTTGGCTGCACGTTGCGATTTACGGCTTGGCCACGGGCGTGGCTATCGCACGCGTCACCGGCGATAATCACTTCCCCTCAGACGCTCTGGTAGGCTCGGTGATCGGCTATGAAATTGGCGGATACCTTTATCATCGCCGCTCAGCCTTCTATGTTCCCAAAGCAAAATCTCTTCAGCTCGAGCCTCTGTATAATCCGCTCACGGGATCGTTCGGGGTGTCCTTGTCTCTAGCGGCGCGCCCTTAGCCTCGCGCCATACGCGGTCGCTCCCCAATAGGGAATTGGAAGGGAATTCAAGCACGCGGATTTCGCGCCGGTCTGAAAACTCGAGTCAGCGGATGTATTCGCCCGCCAGCCGCCAGAAGTCGTTAGTGTAGTAGTGCGAGACCACGTTTCCGAAGAGGTGGCAGATTCCCTGGCACTCGGGGATCTCGCCATAAAGCTTCTTCCCCCGCGAGAAAACCTTGGCCAGCGAACCTTCCCTTAGGAGATTGCCTCCGATTTTCCGCAGCGGCTCGCAGGGATAAAAAACGTCGCCGTTCGGATAAACACGCGGAAACATCGTGGGGAAGCATTGAAAATCGCCGAAACGCAACAGCGTTTCGATCGTGCGCGGCGTTCCATTGATGGGCTGAACGTTTTGCTTGCGGCGATCGATAATTTTCCGGACCAGGTCCAGATAGCGCTGATTTTCGATCAAGCGCAGGTTGGGCAGTTTTTCCTTCAGCGCGCTCTGGGTGGCGAAGACGAAGCCTTGCTCTCCGGCCCAGTCCAGAATGCGTTCGATCTCCGCGATATTCCACTCTTCGATCACCGTGCTGATCGTGATCGTCCGCGGATGGGGCATGCGCGACCTGGCCAGCGCGATGTTCTCCATCACCTTGGGCAGCGCCGCGGGCTTCGATAATGGATTGGCCGGGTCCATGGTCAGCGCGTCCAGGCTGATCACCAGGCCGGTGAGATTTTCGAAGACGCCCGCGCGCCTGTCGAGAAGCGTCCCGTTAGTGATGAGCATCACGGAACGAAAACGCAACTGCCGGCTCGCCGCTGCAATCAGCTCCTCGATATCCGTGCGCAGAGTCGGCTCGCCGCCGGTAAATACAATGGAGTCGGTCTCGCGGCGAATCAGCTTCAGAAGGCGCAGCGTTTCGCTGGTCGGCAATTCGTCGCTGAAAACGTCCGGCTCCTTCTGCGTGCAATAGGTGCAAGCCAGGTTGCATTTGTGCGTGGCATAAAAAATCAGCGCGTAAGGCGCCACGATTTTGCTGCGCAGAATTTTGCGCCGGTAAAGATTTCGGAAATACAGATCGAAGGTCTTCAGCGCGAAGGGGGCCTGGGCAATCAGGCCGGCGATCAGCTTGCGAGTGGAAATGCCGCGGTTGGCGTCCATGGATGGCGCCATCGAGTTTGAGCTATCTATTCGGTAAAAACAATCCCTACGCCCACTTGGTCCTTCTCGGGTCCCGGCTCGATTCGTACCACGTAGCCCCGCAGCGCCAGCCGCTCTGCCGCGCTGGCCGTTACCGGGATTTTCCATCATGACTTGCAGCTCCGACTGCAATTTGGGGCTGTGATCGAGATAGATCAGCGCGCCATGCAGGCTCAGGTCGCGGATCACCGTCTCTTCCTCGAAAGCTTTTCCTTCCTGCGTGAAGCCCAGCACCCGGGCCCGGAAATGCGCTTCGCGCCGGAGTCCCTCGCGTGCCGCCGGGATCACTACGTCGGTGTGGTCTTCTCCCAGCGTCATCACCATGCCCTCCGCCGCGGCCCAGGTATTTTCAAATTCGGCGCGCGCATCGCGCAGGATGCCGTCCACGCTCTTATCCGAAGAGTCCGGGTCGTGATGAAACAGGACCAGATTCCGCACGCCCGCTGCTTCCGCGACGCGCACGCCTTCGCGCCAGCTGGAATGGCCCCATCCTCTGTGCTTCTCCAGTTGCTCCGGCGTGTACTGCGCGTCGTTGATGAAGATATCCGCGCCTTCGGCCAGCTTCCTGAGATTGCGATCGTACTCGGGATTGCCCGGTTCGTTGTCCGTGGCGTAGACGATCGTGCCCACGGGAGTCTCGATGCGATATCCCAGGCAGCCCTGCGGATGATTCAGCCAGGAGGTGATCACGTGCGTTTCGCCGATCGTAAAACGATCCCCCCCGGCTACGTCGGTGAAATCGCGCGCCGCGGACATGGCGTGAAGGTCGACAGGGAAGTAGGGATGGGCCATCTGGGCTTCGAAGACGCGCTTCAGGCTGTCGCGGCCCAGGAATTCCGATCGGAAGCTGTAAAAGTGAAATCTATTTTGTGCCGAGTAAAGCGGCGCAAAGAACGGAATGCCCTGAATGTGGTCCCAGTGGTAATGGGTTACCAGGATATGCGCGTCCACCGTCTTGTCTGTGGCCGCCGCCAAGCGGTTCCCGAGAATGCGCAAGCCGGTGCCGCAATCCAGAATAAGCCGTCCGCCGTCGGGAGTGGTTAATTCGAGGCAAGGCGTGTTTCCGCCGTAGCGCCACGTGGCCCGGTCCACCGTCGGAGTGGATCCACGCACGCCCCAGAAGCTGATTTTGGCTACTTCGTTCGCCATTGTCGCGGAACAGCTTCGGACCGAGAGCCAGCAGGATCCGTGTCCATCAACTCCTTGGCCGGAGAAAAACGTCGGAAACTCAAGGTTAGCGCCCATGGTAGGCGCGCGTTAACGGGCAAGTCAATTATCTTTCAGGAGGCGGTTGCTTGGAAGGCGATGCGGTTAACCTATTGTCTGAACAGTAACTTACGCTGGGCTCTCGCGTGTCTCCTCGACGCCCGCAACTGTGCAGTAGAATACTATCGATGCACGTGCACCACGGCTCCGACGGCCATTCGCATAGCCCCACTCACGGATTTCTCTCTGCTGCGCTTTTGGCCACGCTCGTCCTGGTGGCCGCCGAATTCCTGGGCGGCTATCTCGGACATTCCATTGCTCTTCTCAGCGACGCGGTTCATAACCTTTCCGACGTTCCCACGATTCTAATCTCCTGGATTGCAGTTCGCTTGGCGGCGCGCCCCGCCGATGACGAGAGGACCTTCGGCTATCGCCGTGCCGGCATTCTCGCCGCGTTTACCAACTCCATCCTGCTGCTGCTCGTGGCCCTGGCCCTTCTTTGGGGAGCTGTTAATCGCTTCCGGCATCCTGTCGTGGTTGGCGAGCAATGGATGATCGCCTTGTCGCTCCTGGCTCTGGCCATTAATGGCGGCATTACCCTGGGCTTGGTCCGCGGCCGCCGGGATTTGAATCTGCGCGCGCTGCTGGTGCATAACTTTGGCGACGCTCTCTCCAATGTTGGAATTCTCGCGGGCGCGTTGATCATCCGGTCAACCGGGGCGGTATGGCTCGATCCCGCCCTTGGAGTTCTCATCGCGGGTTTTGTTCTCTGGTCCAGCCTCGGCATCTTGCACGAATCCGGACACATCTTGCTCGAGGGATTGCCCCGGCAGATGAGGCTTCCCGAAGTGGCCAGATCTATCTTGGAAATTTCCGGCGTGCAGGAAGTGCACGATATCCACATCTGGACGATCGGCGCAGACCATCACGCGCTTTCCTGCCACGTCCGCATTCCCGATATGCACATGGAGGAGAGCGAAAAAATTTTGACCGCGATTCGCGGACGTCTCGCCGATAGCTTCGGCATACAACACACCACCGTGCAGTTTGAGCGCGCGGGCCTGCCAGACACGGGCGTTTACATGCCCGAACCCTACCGTTCCAGCAAGAGTTGAGACTGAGGTCGAGACCAAAGTCTCTCTTCGCAAAAAAAAAGGGAAAAAATTAATCCGGAAGCGAGACCGACGTGCCATTGGCATCGTTCATCTGCCGCGTGGCCTCTTTGTCTAGCTCGCTCACAGGGAAAGACCGCCTGGCGCCTTCCGTCGTGACGTAGGTGAGATCTCCGTTGCGGACGGTGAAGGCCACGGCCAGCAGAACTTTGCCGTCGCGGCGGACCAAAATCAATTGGCCCAACTCAGGCGGCGGAACCCGCGCCGATAGCGCCGCACTCGGCTCGCTCTCCGCTGGCGCCCTGCCCGGCTGCGGGATCATGAATTGCGGCTGCTGCGTGTAGTAATCGGGTACAGCAGAGCTGGAAGCAGGATATTGGTTATCGTATCCATAGGGATATTCATCGCCGCCATAATCCGAGTCGTAATCGAGCGGCAAGGTATCAAAAAGCGGAGCGAAATACGGATAAAAGGGAACTAGTCCGCGTCCACGGCCGAACCGGTTCAGGAACGGATGTCCAATAGCCCCTGGATGCTGAGCATTGAACCCGAGTCCCGGCCATCCCCAGATCGGAGCGAAGTTTGGATTGAGTGGAGTGCCCACCAGCGGATGGTTCAATCCCGGCCGGAATATACCCGGTGCCGTACCTATGATTCTGCGTCCCGCCGCGAAACCTCGGCTGGCCCCTGACGACGCGCGGGCCAAGCCTCCCGTTCCCCGCGCTCCGAAACCGCCACGCATCTGCGCTGAGGCACACGTACCGAGAGCGAAGCTTAGAACCACCGCGAATCCGACCTTGAGAATGTCCTTAGCCATCGCCGCGACCTAAAAGCCCTCTACAGTAAGGATGTTCTGGCCAGCCCCCTGGTTGCAATCTATCTATGCGACCCTAATCCGCGGCACGACTCCCCATTAAGCCCGTTCTTATGTTATACGTATCCCTCGTGCGAAACCGGGAAATCGGCCCTGACGGCCCAGGTTCGGAGTTTGACGGCGAATCCAGGCCAGCGGCAAAGGCCAACGAAGATCCATCAAATTTTTGCCCGGTGTGTTCGGCACGTTTGGAAGCGCATAAATGCAAGTTGCGTTGCCCTGCGTGCGGGTACTATATGTCCTGTTCGGACTACTATTGAGCTGTTTGTATTACTCTGTATAAGCTGTTTGAGCTTTCCGGCCCGATGGTCCTCGAGCTTTTGATCGCCTCGAGCGCCAGCAAACCAACAAAGGAGATCGATCGATGGCACTCAAAATAAACGTGCGCGAAGTGGACGGCATCGGTGTGGTAGGGCTGGACGGCCGGGTTGTTCTCGGCGACGAGAGCAACGCTTTGCGAGAACAAGTGAAAAAAATGCTGGCCGACGGTAAGAAGAAAATCGTGCTGGATATGAGTAACGTTACTTATATCGATAGCGCAGGGCTCGGCGCACTCGTCGCCGCGCACCATAGCGCCCGGACGCAAGGCGCCACGCTCAAGCTATCCAACCTCGGTCAGAAGTTCCAGGAAATTTTGCAGGTGACTAAGTTGCTCACCGTTTTCGATGTCTACCCGTCGGAGGCGGCAGCCATCAAGAGCTTCAGCCAGTAGAACTCCAACACATTTGCGCCCACGAGCGGCCGCCGGGCTTAGTCCAGCCGGTATAGCGTCAGGCCGCTCAGCAGCTTGGGATAAAAGTCCGTCGATTTCTGGGGCAACACCTCGCCGGCCAAAGCAATCTCCATCACTTGATCGACCCCGACGGGATTCAGCAGGAAGCAGATTTGCGCGCGGTTGCGGTCCACGGCATCCAACGCCGCGCCCATCTCGCGTTCATAGGTGATGTTTTGTTCGGCCGTAACGGCGGCTGGCGTGATGCCCAGGCCCTCCTCCAGCAATAGCCGGTGCAGCAGAACCACGTCGAGTTGCCGTTGCGCCGCCGCGACGTTCGGCATCAGCTTTGCCAGGTCCGCATCCTCGCGCAGGCGCAGCAAGGTAAACGCGCCGCCGGCGTACATTCCCAGAGCCCGGCCGTCTTTCCCGCTCTCCTCCAGATCGCGGCGAAACCGCTCATAAGCCACGCCGCGAGCCGCATCGCTGCCAAACGCGTAATCCTCCTCCTGGAAAGCGGAAGATATTTTTCGGCGGAAGGAGCTGATGTCCAACGAAGCCAAATTCCCCACCAGGCGGTGAGTGGGCAGGATCAGCAGCCCGTCGCCGTGCGTATTGAAAAACGTCATCATCGACTTTTCGTAAGCGGCATCGCGATCGCCGCCGGTTTTCTTCCTGCACTCGTCGCGGTAGGCGAGCGACGTCTCGTAGCGATGATGCCCGTCGGCGATCACCAGTTTTTGGGAGGTCATCGCGTCCACAATTTCCTCGATCTTTCGACGATCGAAAACCGGCCACAGCCGGTGCACCACGCCATATTCGTCCCGGGCCTCGGACGGAGGAGCATGCCGGGCAACGTCGTCCAGCACGGCGTCGATCCGGCGCTGCCGGTCGGCATAAAGCATGAAAAGCTGCCCCGTGTGGGTGCGCGTGTGGCGCAGGAGTTCGAGCCGGTCGGCCTTGGGCCCGGATAGCGTTTGCTCGTGTCGAAAAATGACCCGCGCCGCATAGTCCTCCACGCGGCCCAGCGCGATGAAGCCCTTGCGCGTGCGCCGTTCCGTCGTTCCCGGCGCCGCATACTCCTGGAAATAGACGTAAATGCCCGGCCGCGTATCCCGCGCCAGCACGCCGTCGCGAATCCACCCCTCCAGCGCCCCTTCCGCTCGCGTATAGACGTTATCTGCCGGCGTATCCGTCGGCGAGGATTTGCCTTTTTCCACGACGATCAGGTTGTAGGGGCTTGCCGCCGCGTAATGCGCTTGCATTGCCGGCGTGATTTTGTCGTACGGCTGTGTCACCACGTCGGCGAGCTTCACTCGCTCGAGGTTATAGCGATATGCGCGAAAGGGAAAAATCTCTGCCATGAACTAGGAGTGCCTCCTATGCCGAAAACCATCGTGCTAAGAAAGGGTGTCATATTATCAGCCCCCATCCGATCTTCAAAACGCCCAACTTTTCGACCAGGAAATTCCCACTGTTTTTCAAAGCGCGCCGCCGCCCGCTTTTCGCTAAAATATTTCTTCGGCGATCTTATGCACACCAATTCAACTCCCGACACGGCCCCCTTCGCGGACGTTCGCGTGCTCATTTTCGATCTCGACGGCACGCTCATCGATTCCGGCATAGACCTGGCCCTTTCCGTGAACGCGACGCTCAAGGAGCTCGGCCGCCAGCCGCTGCCGCACGACCAGATTTTTAGCTATGTCGGCCAGGGCGCGGCGCGGCTCATCGAGCAGGCCCTCGGCGCAGGCTGCACCCCGGAGGAATGCGAGCAGGGTTTAGGTTTTTTCCTCTCCTACTACCGCCAGCACATGCTCGACAATACCGTCACTTACCCTGGCGTGCGCGAGGGCTTGGCTGCCTTCGACGGCATGCCGATGGCTGTGTTGACGAATAAGCCGGTCCGCTTCAGCAGGCAGATTCTGGAGGGATTGGGTCTTGCCTCGTACTTCCGCTACATCTACGGCGGCAATAGCTTTGAAACCAAGAAACCCAATCCAGCCGGAATGGGTGTTCTCATGCGCGATTTCGGCGCCGCGCCCGGCCAAGTCATGCTCGTCGGCGATTCCGAAATCGACGTGCAAACCGCGCGCAACGCCGGCACCTGGTGCTGTTGCGTCAGCTACGGCCTCGGCAGCGCGCGCCTCGCGGATTTCCCGCCCGATCTGATGGTCGATAGCCTTACCGAGCTTGCCGACCAGCTCGACCGCCAAGCCAGCCAGCCCCGCCGCCGCTAAATAAACGTCTCATTTCACCAGCGTTTGCATCCACGTCCAGGCCGATTCAATGATCGCCTGCAAATCCTGCTGCCGCGCTTTCCAGCCAAGTTCCCTTTGAATCTTTTCTGAACTGGCCACCAGCACCGCCGGATCCCCCGCGCGCCGCGGCCCAAATCGAACTGGAATGGCATGGCCCGTCACTTTGCGCGCCGCCTCCACCACTTCCAGAACCGTGTACCCGCCGCCGCACCCTAGATTGAAGACCGCGCTTCTTTCCCCCAGCAGCCCAAGCGCCAGCACATGAGCGCGGGCCAAGTCGCTGACGTGAATGTAGTCGCGCACGCATGTTCCGTCGCGCGTCGCATAGTCGTTCCCGAAAATTTCCAGGTACGGCCGCTGTCCGGAAGCAACTTGCAAAACGATGGGAATCAAGTGCGTCTCAGGATCGTGCAGTTCCCCGCAGCGCGCGGTGGCCCCGGCGGCGTTGAAATAGCGCAGGCTCACGTAGCGCAGTCCGTAGGCCTTCTCGCTCCAATGCAGCGCCCGTTCCAGAGCGAGCTTGGTCTCGCCGTAAGGATTTGTCGGGCACGTCGCATCGCTCTCCGAGATCGGCTGTTTTTCCGGCTCGCCGTAAACCGCAGCCGTTGAAGAGAGCACGATTCGCGAAACTCGCGCCGCCCGCATAGCTTTGAGCAACGAAAGGCTGGCCACCAGGTTGTTGGCATAATATTTCGCGGGATTCTGGAAGGACTCTCCCACCAGAGAATCCGCCGCCATGTGCATCACCGCGTCGACCTGATGCTCCGCCAGAACGCGCTCGAGCTTCCCGCTGTCCAGGAGTTCGCCCTGTATGAATTCCGCCCCCGGAGCCACGCTTTCGCGGTGCCCTTTGCTCAAATTGTCGTAGACCACCGCCGTTTCGCCTTGGGCGAGCAACTCCTCCACCACGACACTTCCGATATAGCCGGCCCCGCCTGTTACCAGGATTCGCATGGCCCGCCTGTTATTCGCATGGATTGAGAGTTGCCTTCTGAACGTGAATTTCGGCTCCCGTCGGTGCATCCCCACCGCAATCAGTGGCCGAAGGCGTGAGTTTGCTTGAATCGCCGGGCCGATTCAAGCAAACGCCGCGAGTCGTTTTCCAGGAGTAAGCGCGTCAAACGTGGCCAAGCTGATGCAGCACAGCCGTCGCTAGTCTTGGGCTGCGCTGGCGCCGTAGAGGACGTGCTCCGAGTTGTCGGCGATACTACGGAATCGCCGCGGACACTTGATTTGAATAAGCGCTTTCGGCGCCGCTCGAATTCACGGACGTGACCACATAGTAGTAAGTCAATCCAGCCTGCACGCTGTCGTCCGCGTAGGCCGTATTGGAATCGACGCTTGCCGTCAACTTCGCATAAGGACCGCCCGACGTCGTCCCACGGTACACGTTATAGCCGATTACGCTCGAAGTGCTCGCGGTCCACGACAACGATGTCGAATACGACGCCGCGGCCCCCGTGCCGGAAAGGGATATCTTCGTCGGCGAATTCGAGGCATTGCTGGTGATCGTGAGGCTGCCCGTCACGCCGCCAGTCGCCGCCGGTGCAAGCGTGACGCTCACGGTGACGGCCTGACCCGCAGTGATGATTTGCCCCGTGGAAATGCCACCAGGATTGAAGCCTGCTCCGGCGATGCTGACGCTTGAAACGGTGACGCTCGACCCTCCGGAATTGGTCAGGGTAGTTGAAAGCGTTTTACTGCTGCCGATGTTGACGCTACCGAAACTCAGATTCGAGGAACTCAGGCTCAACGTGCCGGGAGTGGACGTTACCGTCAGAGTCGCGGCTGTGCTCGTTGCGCTTCCGGCCGAGTTCGAGACGGTCACCACGAATTGCGATCCGTTGTCTGTGCTGGTTGTTGCCGGCGTGGTGTAGCTGGCCCCGGTCGCTCCGCTTATGGCGGCGCCGTTCTTGGCCCACTGATACCCCAGCGGCGCGGTCCCGCTGGCACTTACGGAGAAGGTAGCTGTTTGTCCGGCGGTGATGGTTTGGCTGTTCGGTTGGGTGGTGATCGTCGGCGCCACTGTGGGCGCGTTCACGGTGAGGATGGCGGCGATGCTGGTAACGCTTCCCGCGGAATTGGAAACAGTCACCACGAATTTCGATCCGTTGTCCGTAGCGGTCGTGGCCGGCGTGGTATAGCTGGCCCCCGTTGCCCCGCTTATGGCGGCCCCGTTCTTGGCCCACTGATAGCCCAGCGGCGCGGTCCCGCTGGCCCTCACGGAGAACGTAGCGGTTTGTCCGGCGGTGATGGTTTGGCTCTTCGGTTGCGTCGTGATTGTCGGTGCAACTGCACGGTGAGGACCGCGGCGCTGCTGGGACTGGCCTTTGGCGTTTAATCCTGAAAGGAACAGAAGCGAGCTGAAAAGAGCTGCGGAAAATAGAAAATTAACCCCTGCCGGCCGTTTGGCTTTCATGGTTCCCTTTCGGGCCTGTCTCGTAATCGGGCTTCCGAGAAGGCGCCGACTCCCAGTGCCACACGTCGGAGAGGGCCGTCCGAACTGAGCTGAGCTTACGGTTCGGGTGGGGAACGCTCTACTGGCGGAAAGGACAAATTAAGGGCAGCAGGGCAGCCCAGCTATGGACCGAGGCGGGTGGCCGCCAAAACTGTACCTGATGGCAACTCGGGGACAGATGGTTCCGAATACGTCTGCCCCGGCGAGAATCCCTGGCAGAGCCAGAACTTTTCCGATAGTCTTTTTGTGCGCGGTTTGATGTGCCCCGCGATATTTGTGGCGCCTTAACTGTAGGCTGCGCAGCGCGTGCAAGGGCGCATCTAAGGGAACAGCATCTAAGGAAACGATGGATCGGGCCGCTTCCAGTCGAAAACGAATCCCAAAGTTTGTGATGCTGGCCGTTACCTGGGTCTTTTTTCTGGGCGCGGTTTGGGCTTTGGCCGGCCAAACCAAGCATGCAAAGCCGGCGCCCCCCAAATTGGCTAAGCCGGCGCCCGCTGCCGTTGTTCCTTTCAACGCCGGCGAGCGCCTGTTCTTTCGCGTGATCTGGTCGAAATTCTCCGTGAATGCCGCCACCATTCAGCTTTCCGTTGTCGAACGGCGGGATTTTTTCGGCCGCGTGGCCTGGCACTTCCGCGCCTTGGCTCAGACGATCGATACCATGCACATTGTCTTTCCGCTGGACGATCAGCTGGACTCTTACACCGATGCCGCGCAGCTGAATTCAATCCAGTACGAGATGTACCTCCACGAACAGGGAAAGCAGCAGACCAACTCCTGGCGACTGATCAGCGACGGTTCCCCTGCCCCTGCGAACATGGCCGCCGCCCGCGTCTCTCCCGGCACCCGCGATCCCATCGGGCTGCTCTATGCCATTCGCGCCGCGGATTGGAAGAGCGCCCCGGAATTGCGCGTCCCCGTCTTCGACGGACACAATCTGTACGACGTCGTGGCCCAACTAGAAGCGCCTTCCGATCAAGCCATCGTCCCCGCCGGCCAATTCACCGCCTCCAAAATCGGCGTAAGCGTCTACGAGCATGGCCAGGAAGTCACCGGCACGCACTTCACCATCTGGCTGGCCCAGGATGCATCGCGGACGCCCGTGTTGGTGTCGTCCGAGCTGCCCATAGGCACTGCGCGCTTGGAGTTAACGGCCAGGAACTGATCGGCCGTCCTTTATGGCTTAGAAGTTTTAACGGGGACCTTGGCGCCGGCCTTTTCGGTGGGGCGTTCCGCGACGTCTCCCATCGAGGGTGTCCAATTTTCAGGGGGAAAGGCGACGTGCCAGAAATGAGGGGCGGGCTTGCTGAATTCGACGCCGACTTGCGTTTGCCCCTGCACGGTCGGACCGATGTAGACCACTTTGCAAGTTTGACTTTCGGGGTTCGTTGGGCTTTTCAACTCCAGAGTTTGCCCTTGGGAAACCTTCGCCGCCAGCATAATCAGCGCCCCGTGCGCGTTCACCACCATCGTCTTGGTCTGCTCTTGAAAGCTCCCGCTCGGATTTTCTCCAGAAACAGTTATCGGGACGTTCAGGATCACGCGCTGGCTGCGGCGCCGATTGGAATCAGGACCCGATGTAGCCCAGGTGTTCACGAAGTCCCAAGCTAGGCGAGCCGCAGCCTGGGCGCAAGGGTACTCCGCCCGGTAATTTCCTATGACTAACGGAGGGCTACGCCAAGCTCGCCCGGTTTGCCCGGGTGGCTCTTATTCAGGCCCGTGAATGCCGCCGCTCCTTGGCTTCCGCCGCTAGCACAGCACAATCTTATTCCGGTTACGGGTGATCCGCCGCGTGGCATTGCGCGTATCCACCACCAGCGGCGCCGCCTCCACAATGGCCTGATAGTCGTACGACGTGTGATCGGTGGCAATCACCACGCAGTCATACCCGGACAGGTTCGCCGGTATCAGGTCAATCGAGCGCATATTGGCGTAGTCGTAATGCCGCATTTTATGCAGTTGCGGGAAATAGGGATCGTTGTAGTCCACGCGCGCGCCGCGCTCGATGAGCAGTTGCATGATCTTCAAGCTGGGCGATTCGCGCAGGTCGTCCACGTCCTTTTTGTACGCCACGCCCAGCACCAGAACTCGCGCGCCTTTGAGGGCCTTCTGCCGGTCGTTGAGCGCGTTGGCGATCGCCTCCACCATGTGATAGGGCATCGCCGTATTGACCTCGCCCGCGAGCTCGATAAAACGCGTGGAGAAGTCATACTCGCGCGCTTTCCATGACAGATAGTAGGGGTCGACGGGAATGCAGTGGCCCCCCAGCCCAGGGCCGGGATAAAAGGGCATGTACCCGAAAGGCTTGGTCGCCGCCGCGTCGATCACTTCCCAGATATCCATTCCCATGCGCAACGAAAGCTGCTTTAGCTCGTTCACCAGGGCGATATTCACGCAGCGGAAGATGTTCTCCAGCAGCTTGGCCATTTCCGCCGCTCGCGTCGAGCTCACCGGCACCACTCGAGCCACGATTTGGGCGTACAGCGAAACCGCGGCCCGCCCGCTGGGCGGATTTATTCCCCCGACCACTTTAGGGATCTGCGCCAATCCGTATTGCTTATTCCCGGGGTCCTCCCGCTCGGGGGAGAAGGCCAGGAAGAAATCCGTGTTGAGGTGTTCGGCTTCCGGCCCTTGCGCGATCGGGCAGCGCAGCCCGGACTGTTCCAGAATGGGCAGCACCAGTTCCTCCGTCGTGCCCGGATACGTCGTCGACTCCAGCACGATGAGCTGGCCGCGCTGCAAATGCGGCTGGATGGAGCGCGCCGTCTGCTCCACGTAGCTAAGATCGGGTTCGCGCCGCTGGTCGAGCGGCGTCGGCACGCAAATCACCACCGCATCCATCTCCGCTAGGCGCGCGAAGTCGTTGCTGGCCGAGAAGTGCTTGGAACGAACGTACTGCTGAATCTTGTTGCTGGGGATATGGCCGATATAGCTCTGGCCTTCGTTGAGTTTGGATATCTTATTGGGATCGGTGTCGAAGCCGATGACGCGATGGCCGGCTTCCGCAAATCGCAGGCACAACGGCAGCCCGACGTAGCCGCATCCGATCACACCCACTTTGAGTTGCGATCCTTTGAAGTACTCCGGTTTGCGGTCCTGCGGCATGGATAGGTGGCGCTCCTCCCTGATTAAGTCGTCAGCAAAGCAAGATTTTCGACTATATCAGGATGCCGGGGGGAACAGAAGCGTCCGGGGTGCTTTTCGGGACTAGGGACTTTAGGGGGTGGTCTTGCGCCGCTGGTAACAAAGCAGAATCAGGTCCGCCCGGCGTCGCACACCGAACTTGCTCAGCAGGTTGGACACGTGGAATTTTACGGTGCGCTCCGAAATATTCAGCTTGCTGCCGATCTCTTTGTTAGCCAGATTTTCCAGCAGCGAATCGAGCACTTCCTGCTCGCGGCGGCTCAATTCCGCGGAGCCTTCCACCTTCAACCGCCGCCCCCGCGAACTGTTGATAATGGCGTCCACGAACTCCGAGAGCATCGACCGCGGCACCCAAAAGCCGCCGGTGGCCACCAGCGGCAGCGCCCGCGGCAGTTGCTCGCGAGCCTCGCCGTAGGTCAGCAATCCCTTGGCGCCCAGCCGCAGCAGGTCGTGGCTTTCGTTTCCGCTGAACTTCTCGGCCACGATCAGAACCCGCGCTGAGGGCGATTTCTCCAGCAGGTTGGACATCAGGGCCGCCGTGGCGTTCGTCGAGGCATGCGCGTCCACCACGTACACGGGCGCTCGTGGAACCGCCAGCTTCCGCAGTTCAGGCCCCAGCAGCGAATCCAGTTGCCGCGTCACTGTTTGAAAGTTGGGCGGTGCGAGGGCTCGTGAAAACTCGGCCAGCACCAGCGGATGTGGCGACAAAATGCAGACCCGCAGCGCGGTTTTTCCTTGCTTGCTCTTCACATTGGCAGCCTATACGACTGCAGGGGATGCAGCAAGCCTTGGCACCAGCGGTCGCTGCCCATTTAGACAACGTGTGAATTCGGACACAAAGTCCGGCTGTGCAGCCAAAAAGGGTAAGCCTGCTGTACTTTGCCTGTTCTAGCGGGCCTGTTCGCCCGGTCAATTATGTCATTCGACAAGCGCAAATTGCCCGTCCTCTTTCTCATGCTAGGCTGGGCATTCGCCTATGGAAGCTTCCGCCAAATCCCGGCGCTACGATCGCATCGGTTTGCCCAAGGGCCTGCTGGTGGTCTGGCAAAGCACCGGAAACCGCATCGTCTCTCGCGTGGCCACCCTGAGCCTGGGAGGGCTCTTCATCGAAGCGCCTGAGCCCGCCCCTTCCGGTGAAGTCCTGAAGCTCTTTTTCAAGGTTCCCAGCGGCGAAGTCCGCGCGCGCGCCATGGTGCGCGATTCGCATCCTGGCAAGGGCATGGGCGTTGAATTTACGGCTATGGGACCGGAAGACCGCGCCCGTCTGCATCAACTGCTGAGCAAACTTCTGGGAGTCATAGGAAAGGCCTGAAGAAATCGACTGGATCTCTCCGCGGGGCTGCGCCTCCGAAGCTCCTACCTTTGTGGGAAGAGCAGCGATTCCAGCATATCGGCGCGCGCTTTCTGGTCCGAAGCGATCACCTGCAGCAGGTCGGTAACCGAAATCATCCCGCGATACACGTCTTGGGAATCCACCACCAGCAGGTGAAAGATGCCGTGCTTCTCCATGCGCAGCAGGCATTCTTCCAGCACCATCTCCGGCGACACGGTTACCAATTCGCGGGTCATGATTTCGGCAACCTTCATCGACCCGGACGCCTTGTTTTCCGCGGCCACTTTATCGGAAATGTCGCTCTGCGAAACTACGCCCACCAATTTCCCCGCGCCATCCAACACCCCCACCGCCCGTACCTTTCGCTCGCGCAGGTACCGAGCCGCGTCGTGCACGCTCGTCTCCTCGGAGATCGCAAAGACGTCCCGTCTTGCGTGGATCACCTCGGCAACGTTCATGGGGGCCTCCTCTCCGACGGTTGGTGCGCTGATGAGATGATGCGATGGTAGGACTGGTAACCCAGTTGGCGCAACCGCAAGTTCACGCGTCGGGGCTAGCGAAGCTCCGCAGGATTCCAGGGTAGGGAATTGCCCTCCCCGCGCGCTGATTCCAGTTGCGCCTGCCCCGGCGCCAGTATAGTTAAGAGGTGTACTTCGATCCGAGGAGAAAAATTGACTAAAGACAGCCTGGCTTACGTGATCCCGCCCCCGTCCGTGCCCGCATTGCCTGTTCTGGGCGAAAACGGCCTTTTTCCGGTTACCCGCATTTTTTGTCTGGGCCGCAATTACGCCGACCACGCCCGCGAAATGGGCGGTAATCCCGACCGCGAGCCGCCCTTCTTCTTCATGAAACCGGCGAATGCGCTGCTCCCCGAGGGCCGGGATTTTCCCTACCCCTCGCAGTCCGAAAACGTGCACTACGAATTCGAGTTGGCCGTGGCCATCGGCACGGGCGGCGCCGATATCCCCAAGGATGCGGCCCTCAGCCATGTCTTTGGCTACGCCGCCGGTCTCGATATGACCCGCCGCGACCTGCAGCAGCAGGCCGCTAAAAGTTCGCGTCCCTGGGAAGTCGGCAAGGCCTTCGATCGTTCCGCGCCCTGCTCTCCGGTGGTGCCGGCAAGCCGCATCGGCCATCCCGGCAAAGGCGCTATTTGGCTGGAGCTGAATGGCAAGCGCGTACAGACATCGGATCTCTCGGCGCTGATTTGGAGTGTTCCTGAAATCATCGCCGAACTTTCCCGCTTCTTCGCTCTTACCCCGGGCGACTTGATTTTCACCGGAACGCCCGCCGGAGTGGGGCCGGTGCATCGCGGAGACCTGCTGCATGGCAAAATCGAAAATGTCGCGGAGCTTACGGTGCGAGTTGTTTGAAGCGGCGATTCGTTTGAAAGGGTGCAGGTGATCGTGCGTTCAGGCGTGTTCGAGGATGATCTTCATGCGCTGGCCGTTGTCGGAGCCCAGCATGTTGATGGCGTTCTTCAATTCGCCCAGCGGCATGACGTGGCTCACCAGCGGCTCCAGCCGCACCGTCCCGCGCTGCACCAGCGCGATCGAATTGGGATAATCCTCGCTCTTGGCCACCCGCGCGTTGATCAGCGCCAGTTCCTTGAAGTAGAGGTCGTAGAACGGCAGTTCGCCTTGTTTTGCGGTAATAATCCCGAAGAGCAGCAGCCGCCCGCCGGACCGCGCCATGTGAATGGCGTCCGCCAGCACCGGCAGCATGCCCGTGCATTCGATCACCACGTCGGCGCCGCGTCCTTCGGTGGCTTCCCGCACCTGGCGGATCGCCTCCGCGCCTCCCGGGAACGCCAGATCGGCGCCCAGCCGTTGCGCCAGTTCGCGCTTTTCTGCGCTGCGCGTAATGCCGATCACCGTCGCGCCTCGCGCTTTGGCCAGCTGCACGTGCAATTGGCCCGTCACGCCTAAACCCAAAACCGCCACCGTTTCGCCGGGGAAAATATCGATCTGCCGCTGCGCGTGCATGCAGGTGGTCAACACCTGGATCAACGGCGCGGTTTGATTGTCGATCGATTCGGGAAGCGGAAAGACATGGCTGGCCGGCGCAGTCACGTATTCGGCGAAGCCGCCGTTGGCGTCGCGCCCCAGCAGCATGCCGTTGGGACAAAGGTGCGTCTGCCCGATGCGGCAGTGGAAGCACACGCCGCAATAAAGCTCGGGATCGACGATCACGCGGTCTCCCGGCTTTACGTTGGCGTTGGCGCCGGCTTCCACCACTTCGCCGATCATCTCGTGGCCCATGATCCGCGGATAGCGCACGGGAATGGCGCCGCTGTAGATCTTGTAGTCGGTGCCGCAGATCCCGCTGTACGTCACGCGGACCAGCACTTGCCCCTCGCCGATTGCCGGGCGCGCCACCTCGCCCAGCGCCAGCTCGTTCGGCCCGCTCAGAACCATTGCCTTCATGGATTTTTCTCGGGCCCTCTAAGCCCTTCTGACACCGAGTCCGCCTAAGCCCGGCTCGCTTCCGGCCGGGCTTTCAGCGCCTCGGGATTTACCGGATTCCGCGGCGCCTGTCCTTGCAGCACGCGCACCACTTCCTCCGCCGCCTTGGTCTGCAAATCCACCAGCGACTCCTCGGAGTAAAAGCTTGTGTGCGGCGTGATGATCACATTGGGCCTTCCCAGAAGTGGAGAGTTTTGTGGAGGCTCCTTGGTCATCACGTCCAAAGCCGCGCCGGCCAATTGTCCCGCGTCCAGCGCCGCTGCCAGTGCCGCTTCATCCACGATAGGGCCGCGCGCCGTATTGATCAAATACGCGTGCGGCTTCATCTGCCGAAAGGCCTCCGCGTTGAACAAGCCTGTCGTCTCGGGCAGCAGCGGGCTATGGATCGAAATGTAATCGGATATCTTCAGCAGTTCGCCGAACTCGACGCTCCGCACCTTCGCGTTCTCGAAAACGCTTTTCGGAACGTACGGATCGTAGCTCACCACCTGCATGCCGAAAGATTGCGCCTTGGGCGCTACCAGTTGCGGTATTCGCCCGAAGCCCATCAGCCCCAGCACGGTTCCACGCAGGCGATGAATCGGTACCACCGCCGGCATCTCCCAACGCCCGGCATGCACCATGCGAATTGGCGAGCGGAATCTTGCGCACCGCCGCCAGCAACAGCGCCATGGCGTGGTCGGAAACCTCGTCGATGCAATAGTCCGGCACCTTGGTGACCACGATGCCGCGTTCGGTGGCCGCGGGAATATCGACGTTGTCGACCCCGATTCCAAAGCGCGAAATGATCCGGCAGCGCTTCATCTGCCGGATCATGTCCGCGGTGATTTTGGCGTAGGTGGCAAGCAGCGCGTCCGCGTCCTGGCCACCCGCATGATCGCCTCGGGTTTGGCTTCCTCCGCCAGATGCAGCTCCGCGCCGATTTTGGACAAAACGGCGCGCGCCGGGTCCAAGTTAGGAAATACGGAATCGGAAACGCCTACCTGTAGTTGCGCCATTTAACGCTTCATGGCCTCTTCCATGTGTTCCATCCGCGTGAAGACCACCGGCCCGTTCGCCGTAACCAGCACGTTCTCTTCCAGGCGCGCGGTCTGCTCCAGCTTGGGATGGCCCGCGAAGGTTTCGATCGCGAAGTACATGTTCTCTTTGATCTCCGCCGGATACTTCAGCGAATACGCGCGGGAAATCCACATGCCCTCGTACAGCGTGATGCCGATGCTGTGCGCGAACTGCTGCAGCGTCACCGTGCCGTATTTGTCGTCGTCGTATTCCGGGAAGGCCGCTGCCACGTCCGCGGTGGTGTTTCCCGGCCGCAGCTTTTCGAGACCCGCGTACATCGAATCGTACACTTCGCGGTAAAGATCGATCTCCTTCTGCGTCATCTTCATGCCCTGCGCCCCGCCGCACTTGAAGCAGCGCACGAAGTCGATGAAGTAGCCGGAAGGCCCTACGGCGTTGATGTCCACGATCACCAGGTCGCCTTGCCGGATCAGCTTGTCGGTGGCCCAGCGGCGATACGGGCTGGTGTTTCCGCCCGAGGCCACGATGATGTCGTAGATGATCTCGCAGCCGCGCTCCAGCATGAACTCGTGCACCTTGGCTTCGATCTCGCGCTCGCGCACGCCCGGCTTCAGCCATTCGTACTTGATCTTCCACATGGCCGCGTCGCCGATGCTCGAAGCCTGCTTCAGCAACTCGATCTCGTCGCGGGTCTTCACCGTCGCGCGCTTTGGAAACAGCCGGCCAGCCATTCACGATCTTCAAGCCCAGCTTCTGGAACGCTTCGAGCGCCGGCATATCCAGATTGTCGATGCCGATGCGCTCTTTCGCGACGCCGCTCTCCTTCAGCGCTTCCACCACGCTATCCGCCATGCGCCCGGCCATGTACGGTACCGCGCCCTCGGCCCACTGCCAGGTGATCGCCGGACGAATGCGTCCGTCCATCCACGGCAGGTCGATTTTGGCGCACGTGCAGATCCGAGCCCGCCGTCTCAAAGAGAACGGGCTCGCCCTCGGTCGGCACCACCGCGTAGCGAATGTTGATGTTGTATTTCCAGTTTCCCTGATACGAACGCGGTCGCGTAGCGAATGTTCGCGCCCGCGAACAGCACCAGCGCGCCCAAATCCTGCTTGGCCATCTCCGCTTGCAGTTTCTGCAGGCGCTCTTTGCGCAGTCGGTCGAAATCCACCCGGTATTGCCAATCCGCGCCCGTCTGGCTGTACAGCCGCCGCGGATCCCATTCATGCGGTTGCCCGATAAAGCTGGTGTCCAGCCGCGATCCGTTTGACGATACCGCTATCTGTGACCCCTTCTTCGTTGTTTTTGTCACCTGTTCCGTTTTTGCCATGTAACTTCCACCATCCTCCATATGAATTCAGGCAGGCTAAGATTCTCCTGGAATGTGAATGGCTCCCAGACGAGCGATGACGAGCGATTCTCCCGGGGGATCGGCGCCAAACCCGTAAACTTGGTTTCCCTAAGAGACCTTCTATCTAACCAAACATCGAATCAAAAAGGGCACGTAAATATACACTGCCGTCCGCTCGCCAGTCCACTACATGCCGAAACTCCGCGCTGCGAGCGATCGCATCTCAATTGATTCCGATTCTGAATTGGCGGCGCGATATGCGCAGAACATTTGGGCGAGCTTCAAATCTGGCAAAGCAGGTAGAATCCGCGAATTTTTCGGACCGGCGCTTAGTGCGCGGGCGCGCCGTTGCCCCCGCTGGGCAGCGATGCCGGGCTGCTTCCAAGCTGCTTGGGCTGCTGCTCCCGTTTTGCCTGGAGCAATTTGAAGACTTTCTCGGAGGTCGCCGGCAGGGAAGTGACGCGCACGCCCACCGCATCGAAAATCGCATTGGCAATGGCCGCCGCTGTGGGCACCAGAGTCGGCTCGCCCACGCCCTTCGCGCCAAAAGGCCCCGTCGGGTCGTAGTTATCCACGATATCGACTTCCACCTCGGGCATGTCCAGCGACGTCGGCATGATGTAATTCGTAAGGTTGGGATTGATCTGCCGGCCATTGGCGTCGAACAGGATCTCTTCTTCCAGCGCGAACCCCACGCCCATGGAGATGCCGCCCTCCACTTGCCCCTCCACCAGCATCGGATTGATCGCCGTGCCGCAATCGTGCGACGCCACGATGCGCAGCACTTCCGTTTCGCCGGTTTCGTCATCCACGTCAACTTCGGCGATCTGGGTGGCGTAAACGTAAGTTCCGAAGGGCTTGCCCTGCCCGGTTTCCGGATCGAGCGCCACCGTCTCCGGATTGAACGAAGCGGCGCCGATCGGCGGCTGCCCCGAAACCATCCGCGCATGATTGGCTACGTCGCCCACGTGCATATTCCGCTGCGGGAAGCCTTTCACCACAATCTTGTGGTCCAGGGCTTCCAGTTGGGTCGTTCTCACGCCCAGCAGTGGCGCCGCCACCTCGAAAAGCGTCATCTTGGCCTTTTCCGCCGCAAGCCGCGCGGCGTTGCCGGTGACGTACGTGGTGCGGCTGGCAATCGCGCCCGTATCCATGGGCGTCGAGTCCGTGTCCGCGGAAACCACGTGCACGTCGTCTGTGGCAATTCCCAGCTCCTGCGCCACGATCTGCGCCAGAATCGTCAGCGAGCCTTGGCCCGTCTCTACGGTACCCGTGAGCAGCGTCGCCGTGCCGTCTTCGTTCACCTTCACCACCGCCGCGCTCGGATTTGCGGCCACCGTAAACCCGATCGGGTACCACATTGTGGCCATGCCGCGTCCGCGCCGCTTCATGCTTTCACTCCCGTGCCATTGCCGTTATCCATGCCGTTCCACCCGAAGCGCTTGGCCGCGCGCAGTATCGACTCTTTGGCCACCACGCTATGCAACTTCTGCCCCGTGGGGCTGATCGAGCCTTCCTCGAAAGCGTTGAGCAGGCGAATATCGATGGGATCGATGCCCAGAGCGTGGGCGATATCGTCCATGTGCGATTCGTAAGCGAAGCAGACTTGCGGCGCGCCAAATCCTCGCATCGCGCCGGTCATGGTCTTGTTGGTGTAGACCACGAACGCTTCCGCCTCCAGGTTATCGATGTTGTAGGGTCCGGCCGAAAGGATGCAGGCCTTGCCCAGTGTCGTCTCGCTCCAGGAGCAGTACGCGCCCCCATCGAGTATCAGGCGAATCTTGCGGCCCAGAATCTTGCCCTGCTTGGTCACGCCGGTCTTGTACTCCATGATCAGCGGATGGCGCGTAGTGGAGGCATAGAACTCTTCGGGTCGCGTGAAGGTGCACTTCACCGGACGCCCGGTCATCTTCGAGAGCAATGCCAGCGCAGGTTCCGTGGTGATCTCGTTCTTTCCGCCGAAATTTCCGCCCACCACCGTAGCCACAATGCGCACCCGGCTCATGGGGATACCCAGCGTCCGCCCCACGTCGGCGCGGCCCAGAGTAATGCGTCCCAGGGTGGAATAGATGGTTACCCGCCCATTGGCGTCCCACTGCGCGATGGTGGCGTGCGGCTCCAGCGGCACGTGCTCCACCATCTGGGTGCGGAAGGTGCCCTCAAAGATGTGATCGGACTCCTTGAACGCCTTTTCGACGTCGCCCTTTTTGATGATCTTGTGCCCGTAGATATTGGCGCTCGGCGCGTGTATGCCCGGCGTTTCCAGCTTTAGCGATTCCAGAGGATCCAACACCGGCTTCAGCACTTCATATTCGACTTTGATTTTTTCCAGGGCCTCGGTAGCGATCTGCTCGGTCTCCGCCGCCACCGCCGCCACGCCGTCTCCGGCGTGAAACACGCGCGTATCGGCCAGCACCGGTTGGTCCTTCAGCGAAGGCCCGAACGAGTTGCAAGGAATATCGCGGCCGGTAATGATCGCCACCACGCCCGGCATGGCCGCGGCTTCTTTCGTATCGACGCTCTTGATGATCGCGGAAGCCACGCCCGCCCGCTTGATCTTGGCGAAGAGCATGTTGGGGAAATACATGTCGTCGATGTATTTCGTTTGTCCCAGCCCATGCAGGCGTCCATCGGCGCGCGAGGCCCGCTGGCCCACGGCCGGCGTCTGCTGGCGTCCCTCTGGCACCACCACGTCGACGGGAAACGTGACCAGCGGCGCCGGCGCCGGCACCCGCAAAATATCCGGTTTTTCCAATATATCGGGCTTATCGGCTACTTTTGAACGCTCGTCTGCCATGTTCGGGCTCCTTATCTCGTGGCTACGGCCGCCTTGGCTTTTTCACTTCACCGCCGGTACTTGCTCGCCGCGCATGATGCACCCGGCGCCTTTAATCGCTTCGATCATTTTCGCGTACCCGGTGCACCGGCACAGATTGCCGCCCAGCGCATCGCGAATCTCTTGTGTGGAGGGATCGGAATTTTCGTCCAGCAAAGCCTTGGCGGACATGATCACTCCCGGCCCGCAGAACCCGCACTGCAGCGAACCAAAGTGCTCGAACAATTTCTGCAGCGGATGCAGGTGCTCCGCATCGGCCAGTCCTTCGATGGTCAGCACGTCGCGCCCATCCGCCTGGCCCGCCAGCATCAGGCAGGAGTTTACAGGCTTGCCGTCCACGATCACCGTGCACGCGCCGCAGTCGCCCACGTCGCAGCCCAGTTTCGCCCCGGTCAGGTCAAACTGCTCGCGCAGCATGCGCAGCAGCGTGGTCTCTGGAGGAACGCTGGCACTCCGCGTCTTGCCGTTCACCTTAAGCGTTACGTTTACCATTCGATCCCTCCAGTCGCTTGTTCTGCGCCAGTTCGTAGGCGCCTTCCACGCATCGCTTGGTGAGTACGGCGACGAGGTTCTTTCGATACTCCGCGGAAGCGCGAAAATCGCTGATCGGCCTGGCGTCGTTCACGGCGATGCGCCCCGCTTCCGCCATGGCCTCCGGCGTGATTGTGCGGCCCTCGAGATAGGCCTCCGCTTGCGTCGCGCGGATCACTTTCGGCGCTACCGCTCCCAGCGCGATTCGCGCCGCCACAAAGGTATTCTTCTCCCAATCCACCCAGAAGCTCGCCGCCGCGTTCACCAGAGCCAGCGCTTGTCCCTTGCGCAACCCGAACTTGTAGAAATGCGTGGGCTTTCCCAGGTTTGCTTTGGGAATGATGATTTCCGCGAGCAGTTCATCCGGCTTCAGAACCGTCTTCCGCGGCCCCAGAAAAAAGTCGCTCAGCGGCACTTGCCGCCGTCCGCCCCAGCCTGCGACTGTGACGATCGCCTCCAGCGCCATCAGCGTCGGCCCGCTATCCATCGACGGCACCGCCGTCACCAGATTCCCCCCGAGCGTGCCGCGATTACGCGTCTGCACTGCTCCGATCGTGTGCGCCGCATGCACCAGCGCCGGAAACATCTGTTGAATCAGCGGCGAGCGCATAATTTGTGTGTGGGTCACCAGGGAGCCGATCACCAGCCCTTGCTCGGTCAGCGTGATATTTTTCAGGTCATCGACCCGAGATATGTCCACGACAACTTCCGGCCCATGCGGCGAAAACTTCCAATCCGCCAAAAGATCGGTGCCACCGGCGATGATTTTCACTTTGGAATTGGCGGCGTGCTGGGCGAGGAGGGCTACCGCGTCGTTGGTATCTTTCGCCGCGTAGAAATCGAATGCCTTCATGTATGTCCTTCTCCCTGCGCCGGTTGCGGACCTTCCGCGCACGAAGCCCGGCTCCTCTGCGCGTTACAGGTCGAACAGCGGTATCGCTAAAATATCATTTTCCCGCCCGAGCCGCAATAGTTCTAGCATCTGCGGCCTAAAGGCATGCTGCACCGGGATCGCATTCGATTCCTGATGTGGCCTCTGGTAACAGATAAAGACGAAAACAGGCAATGACGATAGCGGATAACGGCCTGTTCGCCCCTGCACGTTCCTTGAACGCCGAAAGTCGCTCGTGTATGATGCCTGCATCCAACCGAAACCAGTGTGCACGCGCCACGAAGCGCGCGTGCCCGGTGAGCGCAGGCCCAACGGAGCAACGGATTGAAACGAAGTTGGCTCGTTCGGTGGTTGCGGCGGCTGGCACGATCGATATCTGGCGCGAACAATCTACGGAGGCTAAATGCAGACGCCCTGGAAAACGGATAAATGGTTTATCAGCCCCTGGCCTTATCTTCCCGAAGTCACCAAGAAATATAACTTCGCCCCCAAGATCAAAATCCACGATGTCACCTTGCGCGATGGCGAGCAGCAGACCGCCGTCGTCTTCCGCCGTGAGGAAAAAGTGGCCATCGCCAAGCAGCTCGATGCCCTCGGCGTTCACCGCATCGAATCCGGAATGCCAGCCGTCTCCGAGCAGGACAAAGCGGCCATTCAGGATATCGCCGCGCTGGGCCTGAAGTCCGAAATCTTCGCCTTCGCCCGCTGCATCCCCGAGGAGATCAAAGTCGTCAAGGCCTGCGGCTGCACCGGCGTGGTCATCGAAATTCCCGCCAGCGACCACATGATCAAGAACGCCTACGGCTGGACCTTCGATCGCGCCATGAAGTCCTCCATCGACGCCACTCGCGCTGCCAAGGAAGCCGGCTTGTACACCGTCTTCTTCACGATCGACGCCACGCGCACCGAAGTCGATCGCCTCCTCGACATCGTCGAGCGGGTCGCCACCGAAGGCCACATGGACGCCTTCACTCTGGCCGACACCATGGGCGGCTGCACTCCCGACGCGATCTACTACGTCGTCAAGAAAGCTATCGAGCGCCTGAAAAAGCCGTTGGAGATCCACTGCCACCAGGACTTCGGCCTCGGCGTCGCCAATACGCTGGCCGCGCTACAAGCTGGCGCCTCGGTTGCGCAGACCACCATCACCGGCCTTGGCGAGCGTGCCGGCAACGTGCCCATGGAAGACGTGGTCATGTCCCTGCTTTGCCTGCACGGCATCGACATCGGCATCCGCACTCAGAAGTTCTGCGAAGTGTCCAAGTTCGTGATGGAAAAGGCCGGGGTCACGCAACCGCCCAACCGCCCCATCGTCGGTGACAAGCTCTACGAAGTCGAATCCGGCATCATCGCCGGCTGGATCCGCTTGGCGCGCAAAGACAATCCGCTGGAGTTCGTTCCTTTCTCCGCCGATCTCGTCGGCCAGAAGCCCGTCAGTATTGTGCTGGGCAAAAATAGCGGGCCGCCGTCCATCGAAGAGTGGTGCGAAAAGCTGGGCATCAAGGCCAGCGACGAAGAGCGCATGGCCATGCTGCAAGCCGTCAAGGCCAAGTCCTTCGAGAAGAAGGACCTGCTCACCGCGGACGAGTTCAAGGCCATCGCCGACCGCATCGTGCAAAAGAGCGTCGCCCGCGTCTAACCGCTACTCTAGGCCGTTGTCATTCTGAGCGAAGCGTCCCGACGGTTTTCTTACGGAAATCTGCTTTCCGATTTCCGTCGGGACGTGCAGTCGAAGAATCCCTCTGCGCTTTTCCGTAGCCCCGCGGCTTTCACTACGGTCACACGGACCTTGTGGGTAGTCTCTCTTGGCTGTGCCCCCTGCCTGTCGCACGCACCCCCTTGTCGTTTGTAACTGCGCATTCTAATCGACTTTAAGTCTAATGATCCGTAACTGCGCATTCTAAAGGGGTTGCGAGTTCCTTTGACTCTGACTTTTCGTCGACAGGCCTGCTGATCTCGTCGACGCGTTCGCACACCTACACCCCTCAGAAAATGGTGCGAGTTCATTACAAGGTAAGCGGATAGCAAGCGAACTAGTTACCCACTGTAATTCGAATGCGGTGATCTCTCTGACGTAAAAGAAGGACCAACGAACGACACCCTGCCGGTCACTCGCTCAACGATTGTGCGCGAGGCGCGCAAAGAGTTGCGGCAGGGAACTGGCGCGGAGGAGTTAGTGCAACTCCAGCACTACCGGGCAAGATTTAGGGTCTTCCTGACATGACTCTGTCCCAGAATGGGACCATCGGATGTACGGGCGGATGTTTGGGCGCGAGCAGGAAGAGATGTACACTCGCCCGTCGATGCAATAGCGCTTATAAGAGGCGCGCGCATGAGCTTACTTCGGCTGGTTCCGTTTTGCTTTCTCACCATCGGCCTCTGTGCGCCGTTTTGCTCCGCGCAGGCCAATCGCGCGGCGTCCGTCCCCACGAAGCTTCCCCTCACGGTTTCGGTGCGCGAGTTAAGCATTCCGATAGAGGCCGGCAGAGCGTTCGACCGAGGAACGCAACTGCTGGCGGCCAAGGTCTGGGCCGGCAGCATCTCCGAGTTTCGCAAGGCGATCAAGGCGTTCCCGACATTCTATGAAGCCTTTTACAACATGGGCATTGCCGAGCAGAGACTGGGGAACGCGACGGAAGCCGAATCGGCGTTTCGCAAGTCGCTCGAATTGAGCAGCAACCGTTACGCGCCCGCGCACTTCGGTCTGGGCCTGATGCTCGCAACAGAGAAGGAATACACCGAAGCGGAAAGCGTGGTACAGAGCGGCCTGGCGATCGATCCAAAGGACGGCGGCGGGTATTATGCGCTGGCGTGGATTCGATACACGACGGATCGTTTGCCGGCTGCGGAGAGTTCGGCGCGCGAAGCGCTCTTGCGCGAGCCGAGCATGGCTGCGGCGTACGTTCTTCTTGCGCAGGTCCATCTGCGGGAGAGCAAACCAGACGCAGTCGAACAAGATCTCGACGCGTATTTGAAACTCGATCCCGGCGGCGCGAAGGACGCGACGGTTATGGCTCTGCGCACGCAGGCTGAGCAGATTCGATCCTACGACGATCGAGGCCCCGAAGCACCTCAAGAGCAGCCCTAAATTAGGGGCATCCTGAAAACTGAGGCAAGGCAGGGCGCCCGCTTCGGCGATTTCGTTTTGCGACTCCGCAAACGTCCCTACGCTTTCGTGAATCCGCATCGCTCGCCGTCTTGACCGTGGAGCTTTGAATCGCGCGAGAACACATCGTAAACTAACTGCCTCCCGGTAGCATCGCGTCGGAGAAGAGAGCGGGACGCAGCCGCGGCGGAGAATGACGGCAACGAGGCCCAATGCCCAAATCAAAAGCTGAAAGCCACAAAGAAGCGATTATGGCCGCGGTGGAAGAGGAGACCGAGAGCGAAGCCATTGCCGCCGCGGCCCAAGAGGCGACGCAGATAAACGTCGAACAACGTGTGATTCCCGCGGAGAAGCTCAGTGAAATGGTGGAGAAGGCGCTGGATGATGGTGGCGGGCCTTTCCGCCTGCAGTTCGGCGACGGATCGAATCTCTATCTATCCACCAGCGGCGGGACATTGACGGCCACGGTATCGAAGTAGGCGTTCTAGCTTCGGCCTGAAGAGATGCCGATTTATTGACACGCCGCTGCCGGGAAGACTAGAGTCTGCACGGACTTCACAAAATCCAGGCTGCCGATATGACAGAAATTCCAATGAGCAAACGCGGAAAGCTGCGGGCATTCGCCAAATGGGGCGCCCTGTGCCTGTTTTCCCTTTCGATTATTTCCGGTGTGCAGGGAGGCACGTTAAAGTTCAAGTTCGATCCAGCGCTGTCGATTCGAGAGAAAATATTTATACCGGCGAAGTCTGGAACGGTGAGCGAGTTCAGAGATTCGTTCCTACGAGCTAAGCCGCTTTCGCTGGATTCCGGAGGACCGAAATGCTAAGTCGCTTTTGGGTTTCGATGGTTGGCCTGTCGGCTGCTGCGCTGACAGTTTCCATTGCCACATCCGGTCAGAATAATTCCAAGCCGACCTGGCCTGATGTGGATTGGCATAAACCACCCATAACCGCAGAGAATCGGAAACCAGCTCCGCGGCGCAACATTGCCGGTTCATGGAGCACGGCCGGGGGACCGGACGCGGGAACTCAGGCACCCGGCGTGCAGTTAAAGCCAAACAACGGGAAACCGGAGAACGCCGTACCCTACACGCCCCATGGGCTGGAGGTGTACAAGACCCATAAGCCAACCGAGGGGGTCGCCGCGGTCGCCCCGAAGGAACAGAATGATCCCAGGAATATCTGCGAACCCTTAGGATTCCCGCGCTGGAATCATTACAGCCTCCGATTCAGCCAAATATTTCAAGACGACTCGAAGGTGGCGATTTTGTATCACTACGACAGCCGGTGGCGCGTCATTTGGATCGACGGCCGTCCCCTTCCCAAGGTACTGGATGGCGGCGTGGAAATAGACGGCCAGTTCAGGGAACAGCGCTGGATGGGCTACTCCGTGGGCAGGTGGCTGGACGACAACACGCTCGAGGTCCAAACCGTCGGAACCATGCCGGAGGACCGGGTCTGGCTCGACAATGCCGGCCGGCCCGTCAGCGATCAGGTTCGCGTAACGGAGACCTTCCGGCGGGTGGATTTTGACACTCTGGAATGGTCGGAGACGATCAACGATCCCAAAATGTATACTAAGCCGTGGGACGCCTTGAAAATGTCATTCAGGCTGCAAGATAACGACACCGAGGAAAACGAAAACATATGCTCGCCGGTAAACTACCAGATCTATCTGGACACGATTGGCAAAGACGCCGAGAAGTGACCATCGAGGACGATTCAGCCAGCGAGCAAAGCGGAGGATGCACAATGAGAAAGAGGCTTGTCATCGGGTTGGCTATGGCCCTGGGGTTTTTGATTTCGGTTCCTCTGTTCGCACATCACGGCAACGCTTCATTCGCCACGGATAAAACGCTTACCTTGAAGGGGACGGTCACCAGATGGATTTACGCCAGCCCCCATCTTTTGCTGATGCTTGACGTCAAGGGGGACAACGGCGAAATAGCGCACTGGGTCGTGGAGTCGCAATCTCCCACGGTCATGTACCCCAGCGGCTATCGTAAGGACTCTTTCAAACCCGGGGACGAAGTCTCGGTCACCGTGAGCGCAGCCAAGAATGGCAAGCCCATCGGGCGTATCCTCGAGGCCGTAACTGCGGACGGCACGAAGTTGGGACGTAATCGTTTGGAGCAAGAGCAGCAGTAAGTTCCTCTGCGGTAAGGTGCATCGCTGAGCCACATAACATTAGGCGCCGGTTGGCGAAACAGGTCGTCGCGGTGACACTCAAGGAGGAACAGTAGGCTGCTTGGCCCCTGATTTATCTGAAACCTACTCCCCGGTAGCTCAATGGTAGAGCGTTCGGCTGTTAACCGAAATGTTAGAGGTTCGAGTCCTCTCCGGGGAGCCAAATCTCAATCAGTTCCAAAGACGTGATACACCGAAGTGTCCTAACGAATTCCGCCGCAAACGCAAGGAGAGCTCTGCGATGAAGCGCTATTGGCCGGCCATACTCTGTGCTTTCTCGATGCTGGGTTGGATCACCATGGAAGCGCGCGCCCAGGCGCAAGACGCCGAGGCCCATGTCGCGGCGGCCAAGGCCGCGTTATCGCCCACCGCTGAGAACCCCAAGCCTTGGCAGACCTTCAATTCTTTGTTCCGGACGGTGTGCACTCCGCCGAGAAAAGATGCGCGGCCGCTTAAAGTCGGTCCCGGCGAGCCCGACGAGAAGGGGAAATTAGTTCCCACACCGCGCGAAAAGTGGTACGTGCCGCCCGTCAAGGTATTCGACAATCTCTACTTTATCGGCACGCAATCGGAATCCACCTGGGCGCTGACCACGTCGGCGGGAATCATTCTGCTCAATACAAACTTCCCCTGGGCTACCCCGGATCTGCTGAACGAACTGAAGACATTTGGTCTGGATCCGGCCGACATCAAATACGCCATCATCGTGCGTTCGCACTCCGACCAGTCTTGGGGAATCAATGCCCTCAAAAAGATGGTGCCGTCCGCGCGAGTCGTCATGTCCGAGAAGGACTGGGATCTTCTGGCGAAAGACAATACGCCCGCCGACCTCAAGCCCGCGAAGGATATGGTGGCGAAAGACGGCGAGAAGATCACTCTGGGGGATACCACCGTCGCGATTTACTCCACGCCCACGTCCACCCCTGGCAGCATTTCCCTCATCTTCCCATTAAAGGAGGGAAACCAACGCCACGTTGCGGGCATGCTGGGCGGGGACCTCATGAGACTGGTGCAGGAAGGCGTGCAGTTGTACCCCGATATGCAGACCGAGGCCAAAGCCTACATCCCAGCGGTCAAACGCTTCAAGGAGATCGAAGATAAGGCCGGGGTCGACGCGATTATTCACATCCACTCCGAGGACGATAATTCGCTTTTAAAGCTCGACGCCGTGAGGTCCCGAAAGCCGGGCGAACCGAATCCGTTTGTCAGCAAAGACGACGTCGACCGTTTTATGACCGTGCATATCGAATGTGCGGAAGCTCAGCTCGCCTGGGCAACGAGCCCAGCGGAGCGATAGCACATCGAACAGGCATGCGGCAACTTTGTAGCGGACGGCCAAAACAGGTATACGATGCCATGAGAGGCCCAATTCAGAACCCGGATGAATGAGCGCCGCGAGGGATATGTATATGCGCAATCGAACTTCAGTCTCTCTAGCCATCTTGTTGCTTGTGACGCTTTCCTTTGCCTCCTCCGCTTTAGCGAATGCACGTTCACAGGCGCGCGCCGTGCGCCTGAGTTTCGTTGAGGGCACGGTCATCGCGCGAACGCCCGGATCCCGGAAGTGGGCCCGAGCCGCTTTGAACATGCCCATCGAGCAGGGAGTTTCCATTGCCACGGCCAGGAACAGTATCGTCGAGATCCAGTTTGAAAACGGGTCCACGCTCCGCCTCGCCGAGCTTTCTCGCGTTGATTTCGTGCAAATGGGCATCGGTCCGGACGGCGGCTACATCAACCATCTGAAACTTGCCGTGGGCATCACCACCGTTAACATCATCCCCCAACGGCACGATGAGTATGTTCTCGCCGCATCGCGCGCCAGCCTGGTGCCCCATGGAAAGTCTGAATTCCGAGCGGATTTGAGCCGCGGCCAGCTGCGCGTGGAGGTTTTTAAGGGTCGCGTGCAGGCGGCGGATTCCAGCCAATCCCAGCCATTGCGAAGGAATCAGGTGCTGGCTTGCGATTACAGCGTGGGCGCGGATTTCCAGGTGACCGGCAGCATTCAAATGGATGACTGGGATCGGTGGGTCCAAATGAGGGATCGGCAGGCGAGTTTGGCGGCATACAACGTTCCGCCCCCAGGGATGTACGATTGGGAGAGCGGCCTGATGCCTTTTGGTGGCGACGGGACGTTTCCCGGTTTTGGGGAAGACGGCTTTTAACGATGGGCCAACCGGATTCACCAGATCGGCGAGAAGAAGCGACGGCACGCTCGCCAGCGTGGGTTCTCCGCGCCCCGAACATCCTCCACCCGGCGGACTAGTTCTTTGCAGTTGGTCCGTTGGTCGGTTTCCCGCCCTCGCTGCCGTAGTTCCGCGCAAGATAATCAGAGATAATTGTCGCGTCGGATGGAGTAATGGGAGCGCCGAAAACCTTGATCATTTTCTGCACTTCGGCGTCCCAGTGCTGCGCGTCGAGATGCGGCTGCACGACGATGTAATCGGTGGAATGGCAAATGGAGCAGGCCCGGCTCGTGGCCTCCTCGCCGGGACCGGGCTTGAGCAGTGTATGCGAGTTATCCGGCGGCAGTTGGATGGACGTTCTCTGCGCGGCTGGCGCCGCCACCGTGATGGCGAACGCAAGAAGCGCGGCGAAAACGGCTGCATTTCGCCCGAAGCCAGCGGCTGCGTCAAGGGCTCCGCGCTCCTTCCCGTTGCGCTTAGCCCACATTTACATTCACCTCTTCGATTACGTTGCGCAGGTATCCCGCCGGATTCCAGAGCGGCTTGGCAGGTTGCGATTGCCCGATTCGGTTCGTGGCCCGCGCCATCAGCCGGTAGGAACCCGCGCGTGGCGGAGTCCATTCGAAACTCCATTGGCGGAACGAATAATCACCGAGATCCTTCCCCAGTTGCGCCGCGCGCCAAGTGTCGCCGCCATCAGTCGAGAGAAGAACGCTGTCGACTCCATATCCTCCGTCGAGTGCCACGCCTCGGATCGCCGTCCGCTGACCGGCGGACAAATGCGTCCCATCGCCGGGAGAAACAATCAGCGAACGAACGTCCATGCGATTGATCGGAACCATGTGCCCGGGAGTGCTTCCCGGTTCCACACACCCGCAAGCGTTATCCGGGATCAGGTAAGCCTTGCGCATCCAGAAGCCGTCGAATTCCTTGTCCAGAACGGTGACTTCCGACAGATGCTTCACCCAATACGTCGCGTACCAGCCCGGCACGATCAGCCTCGCGGGAAAGCCGTTGAGCATCGGCAGCGGCTGCCCGTTCATCTGGTAGGCTACCATCACCATCGGGTCCTCCATGATTCGCGAGACGGAGAGGCTTTTCACGAAATCGGGAACGCCGGGCAGCGGCGGCTGATCCAACCCGTTGAAGCTCACCTCGACGCCGGTTTGCCGGACCCCCGCGGCGGACAAGATGTCACGCAGCCGCACGCCTGTCCACTCGGCATTGCCCATCGCGCCGTTCGCCCATTGCCCGCCGAAAACGCGCGGCGAGAAATAGCCGCGGCTGTTTCCCGAACACTGGTTCACGGCGACGATACTCGTCCGCGGGAATTTGCTTTGCAGATCGTCCAAAGAGAGTTCGAGAGGCTGATCGACCGAGCCCGCCACCTTGAGCCGCCATTTCGAAAGATCCACCTCTTTCGGAGGCGGGATGTGATAGCGAACGTAAAATGCCTCATTCGGCGTGATCGCATTTTCGAAATAGTTCATCGGCGTCTCGAGCTGCGGAGGCCGAGAGGTCAGCAGGATTAAATCGGTTTTCCCGGGATAGCGCACCAGCGGCCTCCCGGCCAGCAGCGGGTTTGGATTCCCGGCATCTGCGGCGCCCCGGGCAGCCGTTGCGCCGAAAATGCCGCCCGACCACATGCCGGCGCCCACGGCAGAGGCCATGCCGCACACGCGCAGGAACGCGCGCCTGTCGAAGCGCCTATCCAGGCGCTTGGCTTCTTTGGCTTCCGGGCCGCCTTGGCGTGCCATATGCTTTCCTTTTTATGATGCCGTCACAAACGAAAAGTTACCGTAATTTGGCCTCTACACATCTCTTATGCATCTCGCATTGTGTGTCATTCCGTTGCCCCGCATCGACGGCGCGCACTCGAGGTCCTCAAATCGCTCGATGCTATGCCGCGGCTTGAGTGTCCCCGGCAACTCCCCGTACGTCCACTGCCGGCTCGATCGTGACTTCGCTCCGCAGGGACCGCGATACCAGGCAGGAGCGCTCGGTCTTTTCGATCAGGCGAAGAGCGCGCTCGCGATCTTCTTCTCGTGTGACCGCCAGGACCGGACGCAAGGTTATCTTTGTGAACTGGAACCCGCGCTCGACCTTCTCGAGCGTTCCGGTCGCCGCAACCTCCAGCGACATGAAGTCGAATTTCGAGAACTCGGCTATGGCTGCGAACGTCGTTACAAAACAACCTGCTACTGCCGCCATCAGAAAATGTTCCGGCGTCCACTCTCCGGCTCGTCCCTGAAATTCCACCGGCGCTGAGAAGTCGATCGTCTGCTCGGCACCCTGCGCCCCCGCGGTTCCATTTCGGCCCTTCGTCCAAATCGCCTTGCTTACGTATTTGCTCATCTCTTTCTCCCGCGAATGTAACGCTATTTCGCTTCGTTCACAATTTCGAGCACCGCTTTTTCCACTTCAGCCGCGATCGATTCGGCCCCGGCATCCGGAAAGAAGCTGGGAATTGCGGACGGCAGGAGCGTGCTGATAAAGGTCTTGCCATCCCTCGTGTAAACCGAAATCGGGCACGGCAGCATCAGCGAGAGCCGCGGATCTTTCGCCAGCGCCTCGTTCGCCAAACGCGCGTTGCAGATTTCGACAATCTTCAGCGGCTCCCGCCGGAAGCCTTTTGCCGCTAGCGTGCCGGCAACGTCATGCGTATGCAGCACGCCGAATCCTTTCGCGGCGGATTGCTCCTCGACTGCCTTCACCGCTTCGTCGAAGCGTTTTCGGCTTTCCACCGTGTACTCCACCGGCGCGTGAGTCATCTCCGAGCTTCCTCGCACAGAACACTAGATTCTCTTGCATCATGAAGTCATCGTTACAATTGATGCTGTGCCCCTGCATACACTCAGATATGACATGGCTCACGGCGCGCCGCATCGCGCAGGAAGCGTGTCTTTGATGCCGCTTTCGGCGTTATACTTCGCCAAATCCAGTGGGGATTGGCGCGCTGCCAGCCAACGGTCCGGTCCGGATGAATGCTTCTCGGGCGCTCTTCTGCGTCACGGGGACGAAGTAGTGCTCAGCGAATGCAGCCAGGGAAAGGGCCGCTCTTCAAGGGACGGTTTCACGAGGCTCCATAGTTTCAAGGAGGCATCGCAAATGCGAAAGTGGGTCGCCAAGCCAATCGTTACTTTGCTGGCCGTACTGGCCCTATCTTCGGCAGCCGTGGCTCAAACTCAGGCGCCTCGAGGAGTCGTGCCGCCGGGTTTTGTCGCCGCGGGAATCCCCGAGATGCCCAATCCTCCCGGCCCCGCTCCCAAACGCGACTTGAACGGCGCATGGATAGGGCCGTTTAAGCGAACGATCGGCCCTTATCCCGAAATGACCCCGGCCGGAAAGGCGGCGTTCGCTCTCAATAGGCCGGTCCCGTCAGCAGGGCAGCGGCAAGCGAGCGATGGTCCGCTGAGAGCCGCCAACGATCCATTTATGATTTGCGATCCGCTGGGATTCCCACGCGATCTTCTGAACAGCGCGATCAGCAGCAGAGGAGGAATCGTGTTCGAGTCGTTGCCGACTCGTATGCTGATTCTTTTTGAGCAGCAGCGAGTGTACCGGGAGGTCTGGACCGACGGCAGGCAACTTCCCGCCAAGGTGGACGCTCCGGCGGCGCCCGATTCCAGATTCTACGGATATTCGGTGGGCCATTGGGAAGGCGACAACGTGTTTGTTATCGATACGACGGGCCTGGATCCCAGAACCTGGCTCGACGAGCAAGGGCATCCGCATACCAACGCCGCGAAAGTACAAGAGCGCTGGACGCGGCTGGACCAATATCACCTGGAGGCCACCGTAACCGCTGACGACCCGAAGTTCTACACTCAGCCCTTCCAATTGATGAAGACGGAATACTACTGGATGAAGAGCCAGGAGTTCGAAGAAACGCTGTGTGTACCTTCAGAGGCCCTTGAGTATCGCGACAAACTGGCCAATCCGTCTGGTTGGGGCCCTGTGAACGCTGCTAAATAGGGTCGGCGGCGGCCCGCGCCACAGTCAATCGTCAAGCTGTGGCCGGCTGCGGCCCCAGAGTCGACGTGAACAATTTGGTTCATCGGGAGCGATCTTGGGTGTATAAGCGTGCGTATCTGGCGATGCGCTTGGCTGCCGCATATTCGCGCATCAAAGGGAGATAGGGGGAGTAACCATGAAAGATTTGAGAAAAGTAGCTCTGGGGCTGGCGACGATTGCTTCGTTCGTTTCGTTTGCCACGCTGGCTCGGGCCCAACAGCAAGCCCAGCCTCTAAAGACGACGCAGGTACGGGACAACGTCTACTGGGTTCAGGGTGGCGTGGGCTCGAACGACGGCTTCATCGTGGGCACAACGGGCGTCGTTCTTGTAGACACGAAAACTACGGTGGATTCCGAGAAAGGAGTGATCGCCGAAATTGCCAAAGTCACTCCCAAAGCCGTGGATACGGTCATCCTCACCCATAGCGATGTCGACCACGTCAATGGCCTGGCCGCTTTTCCCGCAGGCTTGACGATCATTGCCCAGGAGAACTGCAAGAAAGAGATGGAAGAGTCCGTGGGAACTCGCAACCCGGCGCCGCAAGACCGGCTGCCCACTAAGACCTACGCCAAGACCGATAAGCTGACCGTCGATGGCATTCAGATCCGCCTCTACCATTGGGCGCCCGGACACACCAGCGGCGATACCGTCGTATATCTTCCGCAGGAGAAAATCGTGTTCGGCGGCGACCTGCTGGCCGGCGCCCCTGACCAGCCCCAGACTCTAATTCACTTGGAAAAGCACGGTTCCACCGCCGGCTGGATCGAAAACGTCAAAGGGATGCTCGGCCTGGATGCCGACACCTACTTGACCGGCCACGGCAACATGATGACCAAAGCCCAAGTGCAGAAAAAGCTCGAACTGATTCAGGACAAGTACAACAAGATCAAGGTCATGGTCGCGCAAGGCAAGTCGCTGGACGAAATCAAAACTTCGTTTGGGGAGCCCACCGCCGCGCCCGCGCCCAATCCGAATGGCGGGCCGGTTTTCCCAACCTTCACGGAAGTGGCTTATAAAGAGCTCGCCAAGAAGAGCTAATCGGGGTGGCGTTTTCCGTCCGGAGGCAATAAATCGCCACGCCGAACGCGGGGCAATTTAACTCACCCGGGCTTTCGAGCGATTTCGGGAGAACGTCGTATTCCTGGTGCTCAATTTCTTTTTGGGCGCGCTCTTTGACCTGACAAGAGTGGTCTTTCTCGCGTGTCTCTTGTTTGACGCTTTCACATTCGCTCTGACACTGGCGACAGGGGTTGACGGCGCTGCAAGCGTCCTTGAACTCACGGCCGGGATGCTGGAGCGCCTAGCCGGCGGAACAGGTGATGGAACAGAGGGTGGAACAGGGGCCGCCGCATAGGCTTCGGCGCTTTCACTCTTATGCCCCGCATCGGTCCGCTGGTCGTTATCTAGACGATCACCCTGCATCTCCGTCACGGCCGGGTCGGAATGCGGTCCCCCCAAGCCGATAAGGATCAGTACTCGGGCGTCCGGCGCATGGTCGGTCTGCCACATGTGCTCGTCGGCGATTTTCCTGCAAACTTCCCGCGTCTCCTCCCAAGTGTCGCCGGGCTCGTAGCCGTGAGCCTTAAGCGCAGCCTGGATTTCGGCGATGCGCTCGGGAGCGGGCTGCGCCTGCACGCTTTCCGAATTCTTGGAGTGGCTAGTCGATGGCGTCCTGGCGAAAAGGGAAGCAGCGAGCAACGAAATCAGGCAATACCGAAAGATCATGTAGCACCGGGTCCGTGTAGTTCCTTCGCAGCGTCCGCAGGTTGGCAGTCTTAAAACGCTAAGCCCTAAAGCCGACGGCGAAGAGCGCCTGCCGAAAAAAGCCAATCCGCTAGAACTCTGGGAAGCGCCGCTCATGATAGGACAAAATCGTCGTCTCGGGAATCTAGTGTTTGTGAAATACGAGGCTCGTGTCGTGAAATGTGACAGAGTGAATAACAAATTACTCCCTCGCTGCACGGACTCGCGCGAGCGCGAATCCTCGCTCCCTAGCCGCTCCGCCATGCTGGCGCATCTCATCCACTGAGAACCCCTAAAGGCCTCACCCTCAATTCTGCTGAAAGCCCTTTCGAGGCAGTGGGGCCAGGCTCCATACAAAGGAGGGCAAATGTGGCGGAACGGAGAATCGCAATCGACCCCACCGAATTCGCCTTCGCGGCCTGCCGTTGAACCTTCCAGCGCTCCCAAAGTTGCCCATGGCGGCGCCGGCGTCAACAGGACAGATTCCAACTCGTGGTTGCCCGCGAAGATGAAGGTGAAAGGAGAGATCTCCGGCAACGAAGACCTCCTCGTCGATGGCAACGTCGAAGGACCGATCTCGGTCGGGCCACACAGGCTAGTCGTAGGACGCGACGGCCAAGTCACCGGCGGGCTTACGGCCAGCCAACTCGTCATCTATGGCAAAGTTGACGGAGATCGCAGCGTAGGAACCGAGAGCATCGAGATCAAAAAGGACGCTTCGGTGGTTGGGCACCTGACGACGCGGCACATCGTGATCGAGGACGGCGCCCAATTCAAGGGGACCATCGACATCGGGGATAGTAAGCAAACCGATTCAAGAGCCGATAAAGCCGATAAGGCCATCACTCGGGCCGCATCTGCCTGAGCGGCGATCGGCTAGGTAAAACCTCCGCAATTCGTGTCGCGCACTAGAGCGACATCCACTTCGGAAAGAAAAAGAAGAAGACCGCCGAGATCACGATCAGATAGACCAGGACCGCCAGGGTCCAGCCCATGTTGTGGCGGATCACTTGGCCCTCGCTGCGCACCAGTTTGCTGGTGGAGACGCCAACGCTGGCCGTCTGCGGCGCGATGGGCTTGCCCACTTCCGCCCCCACCGAGTTGAAGGAAGGCAGCAGCAGGATCGGCAGGTTCAGCAGCCTGCCGGTAAGCGCCTGCACCGGTCCGAACATCGCGTTGGTGGCGGTGTTGCTGCCCGATAGCGCGACGCCAATCCATCCCAGAATCGGCGCCAGGACCACGAAAAACAGGCCGATCTTGGAAAGGCCATAGGCCAGCGAGTTGGCCATTCCCGTGAACACGAAAATATAAGCCAGCGCGAAAATAAAAAAAGCCACCAGCAGCGCGCCCCACATCTGCTGGAACGTCTTCGCGAAAATCCGCCGGATGATCCCCGCCCGCGGCCGCCAGATCAGCAGGAGCACCAGCCAGGAGGCCAAAATCGAAGTGCCGCCGGCTAACGGATTGAAGTTGAATACCGAGAGAATCGGCTTTTGCGTGACCGACGAGTTGGCCGCCACCGACCAGCGGAACCAGCTGACTCCCGGCAGATGGGACCACGGGCCGGTCCAAGCGACCACCACCGCGATCAGCACGATGTAAGGAAACCAGACGGAGAACGCTTCGGCGACAGACGCCGATTGCTGCACGACGCCTGTCGGTTTGCCCTGGACGAGGCGCGCGCGGAGTTGGCCATCCACCCACTTTTCCGCCGATGCAGGCGTGCGGTGGAAACTTCGAACCGTTTTGGGCCGCCAAACCTTGACGAACAGGAAAAGAATCCAGAACGAAACCAGCGCCCCGCTCAAATCCGGCAGGTAGGGACCCAGATAGTGCGCCACCGGCCACTGCCCGGCGATATAAGAGAGCGATCCCACGATCGCCAGCGGCCACGCTTCGATCATTCCGTCCCAGCCGCTCACCAGGTAGATCAGCACCCAGGGAGGCAGCAGCGCCAGAATCGCAACGATGCTTCCGATGGAAGCGGAAAGCGCCATCAAGGGAAGACCGGTCACGGCGGCCAATCCCAGCACCGGCGCTCCCAGCGCGCCGTAGGAGACCGGCGCGTTGTTGGCCAAGGCGGCCACGCGGATCGCGTCCAGGTCGGCGATTCCCAATCCCACCAGAATCGGCACTACCACCGCCCACGGATATCCGAATCCCACCAGTCCTTCCAGCAGCGCCCCGAACGCCCAGGCCAGCATGATCGTTTGGATCCGGATGTCGGCGGTAGCGTGGTGAATCATCCATTTCTTGAACCTCTCAAACCTGCCCGTTTGTTCCAGGGTGTTGAAGATGATCAAGCCCCAGAACGTGATCCAGTCGATGGCCCAGAAGCCGGTGAAGCCGCCGTACAAGTAAGATTTCAGCGTGTCGCCTGCAGGCGCGTGCCACACCAGGATGCCGAGAAGGAAGGTGATGAGCCCGCCGGCGATGGTAGCGAGCCAGGCGGTCAAGCGCAGAACGGCCAGCATATACAGCAGGGCGATCAGAGGGACCATGGAGATAAGCACGCTCAGCCACAAAGAGCCCGCAGGATTGAGCGTTTGCTGAAACATGTTGCTCCTCCAATCACCGGAATCGGAGCCAAAATGTGCGCGCGAGAGGATGCCAATCCCTAATTCCAGCGACCCTTATATCTTCTATTTCTCTCCGAGGAAACAACCGAAAGGTTCGAGGATCGGCCGGGCAGAGGCGCGCAACGTTTAATGCGAATGGTGATAACGAACGTAGGTGCCATCAAGGGCCGCGATCGACGGGCAGCCCAGCAGCCGCAACGTCCGCTGCAGATCGGCAGTGAGGATTTCGATCGCTCGCGAAACTCCCGCTTCGCCCGCCGCCGCCAAGCCATAGGCGTAGGCCCGTCCACAAAGGACGGCGCGAGCTCCCAGGCAGATGGCCTTCACGATGTCCGCGCCGCGGCGAATCCCTCCGTCCATCAGCACTTCGATTTGGCCATTCACCGCCGCTACGATTTCCGGCAGCGCGCGGAACGTCGCTTGCACGCCGTCGAGTTGTCTCCCGCCGTGGTTGGACACCACGATGGCCGCCGCTCCCGCATCCACCGCGCGCCGGGCATCGTCTCCCGTGAGCACGCCCTTGAGGATCACCGGTCCTCCCCAGACGTCCCTGATCCAGCGCAAATCCTCCCAGGTGATCGCGGAGTAAGCTAAAGACTCGACCACATCGATCAGCGGCATCGGACCTTTGCCGGGGATGACCACGTTGACCAATGGCGGCACGCCACCGTCGAGCAGAAACCGCACGAGCCATCCGGGGCGCGCCAGTATTTGCGGCGAAAACCGAATCTTTTCGATCAGCTTTTCGCCCAGCAGTTCTTTCGTACCGTTGCGGACATCCCGCTCGCGCATGCCTGCCACGGCGGTGTCGATGGTGACAAACAGACCGGCGTAGCCGGCTTTGCGCGCGCGTTCCAGGGCGCCTTCGGCAACCTCGCGCCCGCCAAGCAGGTAGAGCTGATAGAAAACAGGACCGATGGAAGCAGCCTTTACTTCTTCCAGCGAATAGCCCGACATGGTTGAAAGTATGTATCCCGTTCCCGCTTGCCCTGCGGCCCGAGCTGCCGCCGCCTCGCCGCGCGCGTGCATGAGGCGGCTATAACCGACGGGAGCCAGCAGCGCGGGAATCGCAAACTCGTGCCCCAAAACTCGTGTGCGCAAATCGCATTCAGCGATGGCCACGGCGTTTCGTGGCCGGAAGGCCACCTCCTCGAATGCGCGCCGATTTTCGCGCAGGGTGATTTCGTCTTCCGCTCCGCCATCCAGATAGTCGAAAACTGCCTTAGGTAATCTGCGGCGTGCGAGGGAGCGCAGGTCTTCGACGTTCACCACCGCCGGCGACGCGATTTTATGTTTATTTTCGGGCATCCTGGGGGCCGTTGGCCGCCGGGACATACTACATTGGCGAGGCCGGCATAAGCGCCGGCTTTTTTCAATTCAGGCCAATCAGAAGAAGCCGCTCCCAAGCAGGGAAGAGCTTCTAGCGCTGGGCAGCTTCCACCGGCGAATCCTTCGGCGTGGAAATTTTGCTGATGCTCTTCTTCTCGCTCTTGTCCGGCAAGGCGAAGACGTAGAGTGCGTTGCCGTTTTGTGGGTGACGAACGTCCGGCTCGATCATTCGGGGAACGTTCCGCGGGCTTCCGCCGCCCAGGCCGGTGGTCACCGCGACGTATTGCTTTCCTCCCGCGGTGAACGTCACGGGGAATCCCTGGACGCTGGTGCCGAGCCGCGCCTGCCACAGGACCTCGCCAGTATTCACGTCCACGGCGCGGAAGTAGCGGTCCAGGTCGCCGGCAAAGGCCACGCCGGCAGCCGTGGAAAGCACGGCGGTGAGATAGGCGGCGCGCTGGTCGCGGGTCCAAATCTGCTTCATGGTCCTGACGTCAAACGCGGCGAGCTTCCCGACGTTGCCATCGCTGCCGGGCATCTCGTAGAAGCGCCGGTCGCCCGACGTGCCGCCCGAGCCTTCCACGAACTCCACTTTCCTCCCGGACATCTCCATGCAGCTTTGGCTGAGGGGAATGATCAAGGATTTTGTTTCCGGGCTGTAGCTCATGGCCTGCCAGTTGTGGCCGCCCTCGGTGCTGGGGCAGACCGGAATCCATTCGCCAGTGTTCTTGTGCGCGACGATATCAGGCCGGTAGGCCAGCAAACCCTTTTGGCGATCGAGCCAGGTGAAGACGTTCTGGAAGACGGTCTCCTTGGCGTCCAGGAACTCGCCCGTCTTGCGGTCCAGCTTCCAGAGGATGCCCGCTTTGCCGATGGTGAACGCCAGTTTGCTGGCGCCGATATCCACGAGGACGCGTTCGTAGACCTCGTCAAGATCGAGAGTCTCGCCGGGGACATGCTGGAAATACCAGGCGAGCGTTCCGTCATTGGGCCGCAGAGCCAGCGTCGAACTGGTGAAGAGCGCCTTGTCGTCGGGGCCGGTGCCGCGGCTGGCCTGTACCCACGGCTTGGCCTGAGCCACGCCCCAATACGTCAGGTTCAGCTCGGGGTCGTAGCTGCCGGTGATCCACGTTTCGCCTCCCACGCGCAGCATGTTGGAAAGCTTGCCCCAGGTGTCGCCGCCGAGTGTGCCGGTTCGCGCCTCGGTATTGAACCTCCACAGCACCTTGCCCGTGTTGGGATCAAATGCGCTGATGAAGCAGCCCTGTTCTTTGTCCTGGGCTTTGTAGCGGTCGCAGCCGCCCAGCCCCTGAATCACCTTCCCGCCAATGATGATGGGTCCGCTGGAATTGCCGTAGCCCTTGGATGAGTCGGCTATGGCAATGTCCCAGACGGTCTTGCCGGTCCGTGCGTCGAGAGCCAGCAGATGCGCGTCGGTGGACGCGGCAAAAATCTTGTCCTGATAGATGGCCAGATTGCGCATGGCGCCGGTGCCGCCGCCCTGCGATCCTCCCGGCCGGATGCGGTTCTCCCAGATCAGCTCGCCCGTTCTGGCGTCGAGCGCCTGAACGATATTGTCGACGTTGGTCAGGTAGATGATGCCGTTGTGCACCAGCGGCGTGGGCTCGTTGGCTCCGCCGTCATCATTCATCGACCATACCCAGGCCAGCCGCAGGTCGCGGACGTTGTCACGATTGATCTGCGTCAGGGGGCTGTGGTTCCACGCCTGATAGTTGCCGCGGACCATCAGCCAGTCACCCGGATCGGGGTGCAGCAGCATTTCGTCGGTCACCGGCAAGTAGTTCTTCACCTCGCCGGTAGCCGTAAGGCCGGCCGGGGGACCCGCGCGCTTCGATGCGGTGGCCGCTCCGCCCTCGTCCTCGGAACGAGGCTGCGCGGCGGCTTGTCCGGTAGCAACGTCCGCGATAGGCACAGCGGAGGTGGCGCTGAGCGCCTGATTTCCCGCCGGGGCGCCGTTCGACTGGAGAATGAACGCCACGATGGTGACAATCTCGGTCTCGCCCAGCGAGCCTGTTTTGCCTGGCGGCATGCTGGTCAAAATTTTGTTGAATAAGTCGCTGGTGGTGCGGCTGCGCCAAGTGCTCATGAAATTACCGCCCGCCAGAGGCAGGGCCTCGTTGCTGCCTTTGAGGTCGGGCAGATGGCAGGCGGCGCAATTCGCCTGGTAGACGGCGCGTCCGGCATCGGCCTGCGCCGCGGTATATACGCCAGCCCTTGCGGGCTGCTGCGCCCTCGCGCTCGCGATGCCCAGCGTGGCAGCGCAGCCTAGCGCCAGGGCGAAACGAATTCTCGATTTAGCCGTTGACGGCGTTTCCGACAGGACCACGGTGAGCTCCTTTAGCGCAGCAGCCAGCCCCAGAGGTTGCCTTCCGGAGCTTTCTCAGAATCAATCTGAACGTAGAGCTTTGCGCTTCTCAGGTCTTCGATTTGCGACGCGGTAAGTTCGACGGCGCCGGTGACATTCCCGCTCGTGGCATTGGACACCGCCAGATCGACGATAGGCGGACCCGGAATGCCTTTCGGTCCAAGGTGGATGCTGGCGTGTGTGGCCGGCGACCGCAACCCTTGAAAGGTTCCGCTGAAGGTGAGCCTGTCGCCGTTCAGCACCGCGGTCAGCGAGCCCGAGCCGGCAACCCGGGACAGCATGGTTGCGTCCACGGGAACGGTGGAGAGCCGCGCCTTATAGCTCTCGCTTTTTGGCGTATTCGCGGCAGCGCATATCGCCAGAAGCAACATGCCCATCAGCAGCGAATTGAATTTCAGCCGCCTGCTCATCTGTTTTATTTCGATCTCTGCTAAGAGATTGGCCGGACCGGCGCGTCGGCAAATCATAACGCTTATGCGCCGCCGCTTTCAAACGCGGGTGCCCACCGGAACGTTTAGAGGCTAAGCAGTGGGCGCAAACTTACTGGCAACTCGAATCGTCGTAGAAATTGCCGCCAACGATCATCGAACTCAAAAATTGGCCGCACTTGGAGATCTTTGCCAATGCTTGGTCGTTCTGAAGGGAGTTGGGGTCGATGCTTCTAGCGGCGTCCAGAGCCTTGCGTTCACCGAGAACCTGGTTTGCCCAGTCGGTGAGGAGCGCGTATTCCTGTTGGAGAAGCTGAACCGCCTGATTATCTTGCACCGTGGATGCGCCGAGTGTCGCTTGAAGCAAATCATTACCGACGCGGTCGTGGTAATCCTCGGGCCACGTTCCTACCACGGGTATTCCTGCCGTGACGACGGCGCTGACCGCGCCTCTCCATTCCCTCATCTCCGCTAGCGTGAACACAGCGAGTTGCTGAAACTGCTTGGACATGTTGTCGGCGGCTTGCGGTGCCGCCGCCGAAGCATCGGCGGGAGTGGCTGCCGGAGCTGGCTCGGGTAGGGTAAGCGTGATTTGGTTGGGCTCAAAATTCACCGAGCCGCCAATGATTTGTGCCAAGCCCTCAATGTCCACATACGAGCGGCCTTCCACCTCGACCACAGCTGTATCGACGGTCCTTCCATTGACGACCAGCGTCCGAAGCGGCTTGTCTTGAGCTACCGTTTCGCAGACGGAAAAAATGATTCCCAGACCGAGCAGCAATAAAAGGAATTTACGGGATTGCTTCATGGCGCTTCACCTTTCGGACGTCTTCTCTGCCACTCGATCATGCCAGAATCCCGCGGCCAAATCGAACGCAAGGGCGCAGCACGATGTTATACCTCGACGGTGGCACGATAGGCTTCGAGGACAGGGTAGTTTAATTCAGCGCTACCCAGAGAACGAGTCTCACGCGTTTCGTCTGACGAGAGTGCGAGACATCGTCCTTAAGTCGGAATGAACCGCTTGTCCTGCGCTTAGATCCTGATGTAGCTGTGACGGGGATGGCCGCCTTCCGGGAGCCAGAAATGCGAATGTCGTCTGCCGTTCGACGTAATTGAGGTATAAGGATGGCTTTCGGATGGAGCGGAAGAAGAGACGAGCAAGCGCCGAACTCGATCTCTAGCGATTGAGGAGGAACCAGTGAAATATCTGCTTTCGCCAATTGTGTTCATCGCCCTTGTGCTGGGCAGTGCGCGAATAGTCCGCGCCCAGAGTGAGATTACTCTTCTGGCGCCAACCCCCATGCGGGCAGCGATGGCGAAGCTGCTCCCAATCTTCGAAGCGACCACGTTCGAAGGGAAGAAAAGCTACAAAGTCAAAATGACCATTAACAACCTGCTCTATACCAAGCAGCAGATGGCGCGCGGCGAAGCGTTTGACGTGGCCATCGTGCTGCCCCCTTACCCGGAGATGCTCGCGTCGGGTAATGCCGTCGCGGACAGCGCGATACGGCTTGCGAACCTTACCGAAGCGATCGCCGTGCGCATGGGCGCGCCCAAGCCGGACATCTCGACGCCAGCAGCGATCAAACGCATGCTCCTGGAGGCGAAGTCCGTCTCCTTTTCGGATCCGGCGGCCACGACCTCGGGGATCGCGGCCATGGCCGTTTTCGAGAAACTAGGCATTGCTGAACAAATGAAGCCCAAGAGCAAGGTTTCCCCAAACGGCGGCGTCGCACAATTGATGGTCGCCAAGGGCGAGGCTGAAGTCTCGCTCGCCTATCTCAGCGATTTGGTGGACGATGCGCGGCGCCAGCCTGGCCTCGACGTGGTCGGGCTCGTACCTCGTTCGATCTTGCCCAATCCAACTCCCATGGTGGAAATTCTCTCTTCGCACGCGAAGGACTCCGAAGCTGCCAAGATTCTTATGAATTATCTCTCGTCGCCTGATGCAGAGGCGGTCTATAAAAGGGAAGGGATGCTGCCGGCTCACTATGCGGCCGGCTACTGAGCTTGTGGCCCCGGGTGCACGCCGTTCTCGGCTTCCTTCTTATTCTTCGCACGGCGTGAAGAGATTGGCGTGCATGGTCGGTTTGCGACGAGCCCCTCTACTCCGCGATGGTCTTCTAAATCGCCCCCTGCTTCGCTCCTTGTAAGCCGACTTCGGAGCGCTTTTCTCCTCGTCGATCTCCCAACGGCCGGAGAACCTTGTTGCCGCTCAGCCACGCACGCAGGCGATCCATATAGAGATAGACCACGGGAGTGGTGTAGAGCGTCAGCATTTGACTCACGATCAAGCCTCCCACGATGGCGATGCCCAGCGGGCGGCGAAATTCCGAACCATTTCCTCCGCCCAGCGCGATGGGCAAGCCGCCAAACATCGCGGCCATGGTGGTCATCATGATGGGCCTGAAGCGCAGCAGGCACGCCTGATAAATGGCCTGCTCGGGGCTGTGCCCTTCGGTGCGTTCGGTCTCGATGGCCACGTCGATCATAAGGATGGCGTTCTTCTTCACGATCCCGATCAGCAGGATGATTCCGATGACCGCGATGATGCTCAGTTCGGTGCGGAAGATCAGCAGCGCCAGCAGGGCGCCGACGCCTGCCGAAGGAAGCGTGGAGAGAATCGTGATCGGATGGACGTAATCCTCGTAGAGAATTCCCAGCACAATGTAGACCGTAACCAGGGCGGCCAGGATCAGATAGGGCATCGTGGCCAGGGAGGCCTCGAATACTTGCGCCGTGCCCTGAAAAGACGGATGGATGGTGGCCGGCACCACCATGGTGCGCACCACATTTTGGACCGCTATGACGGCCTGCCCCAGCGTCACGTTCGGGGCAAGATTGAACGTCAGGGTTATGGCCGGAAACTGCCCCTGGTGGGCCACGGCCAGCGACGTGATCGAGGACTCGTAATGCGTGAATGCGCTGAGGGGAATCTCCTGGCCGCTAGCGGACTGAACGTAGATATCCTTGAGGGCATCGGGACTTTGCTGGAATTGCTGAGCCACCTCCATCACCACGTGGTACTGGTTGAGTCCCTTGTACATGGTGGAGACCTGCCGCTGTCCAAACGCGTCGTACAGCGCGTTATCGATCGTCTGAGGAGTCAGGCCCAGGCGGCCGGCGGTGTCGCGATCGATCACTAAGCCGGCTTGCAGCGCGCGGTTTTGCAAATCGCTGTTCACATCCTGGAGCTCCCGGACCTTTCGCAACCTCTCTTCCACCAGGGGCGCAAACGCCAGCAGGTCGCGCAGATTGTCGCCTTGCAAGGTGTACTGAAATTGCGCATTGCCGGAGCGCCCGCCGATCTGCACGTCCTGCTGGGGCGTCATGAAGAGCGTTGCTCCGGGAACCCTGGCCAGCCTGGGCCGCAGGCGGTTGATCACCTCGAACACGCTCGCTTTGCGCTCTGCTAGCGGCTTCAGCGAAATGCTGATGTAGGCGGCATTGGCCCGGCTGATCGTGCCCTCCACAATCCGCACGGCTGGATCGGCCTTGATGATCAGCAGGTATTCCCGCAGTTTTTCCTGCATGGTCTGGAACGAAGTGTCTTCGCTGGCCCGCGCGTTCCCATTGATGCGCCCGGTGTCCTGCTGCGGGAAGAAGCCTTTGGGGATCGCCACGTAGAGAAAAACCGCCAGGCACACCGTTCCCAGCGTCATGGCCAGCACCAGCGGTTGATGCCGCAATACCCAGCGCAGGCTGCGGGCATATCCGTCGCAAAGCCATTGGAATCCTCGGCCGCTCGCGCGGGCCAGCCGGTTTTGCTTCTGCGTCCCTTTCCGCCTTCAGGAACTTCGCGCACATCGCCGGAGTGACGGTGAGCGATATGATCAGCGAGAGGGTGACCGCCACGCTCAAGGTGACGGCAAACTCGCGAAAAATGCGCCCAACGATGCCTCCCATCAAAAGTATGGGGATGAACACCGCGATCAACGACGTGCTCATGGAAACAACCGTGAATCCAATCTCGCGCGCTCCGCGAAACGCCGCTTCGTAGGAGGAGAGTCCCTGCTCGAGATAGCGCGAGATGTTTTCGATCACCACGATGGCGTCGTCCACCACGAAGCCGGTCGAAATCGCCAGCGCCATCAGGGAGAGGTTATCGACGGAGTAGCCCAACAGGTACATCACGCCGAAGGTGCCCACCAGGGAGAGCGGCACCACCATGCTGGGGATGGCAGTCGCCCAGACGTTGCCGAGAAACACGAAGACCACCAGTATCACCAGAATGACGGATACGATGAGAGTCAATTCGACGTCCCTCACCGAGCCGCGAATCATCATCACCCGCTCCTCGGTGATGTCCAGATGAATGGAAGGCGGAATGGAAGCCTGCAGCAGCGGCATAAGAGCTTCCGCGCGCTGGGTAACGTCGATGATGTTGGCTTGCGGCTGGCGGTAGAGCTGTACGAGCACGGCCGGCTTTCCGTTCACGAATCCGGCATTGCGGATGTCCTCTTGGCTATCGATCACCGTGGCCACGTCGGAGAGCCTCACGGGCGCTCCGTTGCGATAGGCTACGATCAACCGGGCATAGTTCTTGGCCAGGAATAGCTGATCGTTGCTGTTCAGCAAGAACATGCGATTCGCACCCGAAAGGGCGCCCTTGGGAACATCCGCATTGGCATCGGCCAGCGCCTTGCGCACTTGCTCCAGCCCCAGTCCGAGCTTGCTCAGCAGAAACGGATTGAATTCCACCCGAACCCCCGGACGCGAACTGCCGCCCACGGTCACTTGGGCGACGCCGGGTATCTGGGAGATCTTCTGGGCCAGGATGGAGTCCGCAACGTCGTAGAGCTGCGGCGTCGTCGCGGTGTCGGAAGTCAGAGCGATGGTCACGATGTCGATTTCGGCGGGATTCACTTTGCGCCAGCTGGGATTCGTCGGCAGGTTGACGGGTAGCTGGCCGCGCGCCGCATTGATGGCCGCCTGAACGTCGCGTCCCGCGGCATCCACGTTGCGATCCAGATCGAACTGCATGGTGATGCTTGTGCTGCCGAGCTGGCTGAGGGAGGTCATCTGCGTGATGCCCGCGATGCGGCCGAACATGCGCTCGAGCGGCGTGGCCACCGCGGTGGCCATCGTTTCGGGGCTTGCACCGGGAAGGGCCGCGGAGACGGTAATCGTGGGATATTCAACCTCGGGCAGCGTGGCGACCGGAAGGAAGGGGAAGGCCAGGGCGCCAAACAGGAACAAACCCATGCTCAGCAGGGAAGTCGCCACAGGCCGCTTGATAAATGGCGCTGAAATATTCACCGTTTGCCGCCGCTTACGATTTGCCTTCGCTCCTGGCCATCTGGAAAAAGCTCCTCAGTTCAGCTCGCTCTCGCGGCCGATTGCTCCGCGCGGTCTATTCCTCCGGGTTGTACTGTGATGTGTGGGGCCGATAGGATAGCCGGATCCTGGACGGCCATTTTGCCCTCGATTTGCTTCCGAATGGGGCAAGAATACAACGCGGCGGGGCGTATGTCGCCGGATTTTCACGCGAACCTGGCCGGCGCCGAGCGGGTCGCGGAGCGTTCCCCGCAGGCGCCTGATGGATGTGCGCGGGCCGAACGCTGGACGCAGAAGTTTTGCCACGCGCCCGGCTGCCGCGGCCAAAATAAGGTACGATTCACCCTCTAGGAGGCAACGATGAAGTGGAAGGGTTTGCTTGCTTTGGCCGCCGGATTTGCTCTGACAGTGGCTACGGGCTGCGGCCATGGTTCCGCTCCGGCGTCAAGTAACGAGGCGTCCGCTCCATCCGCGCCTTCCGCTCCCGTCTCCTTGAACAAGGCCGACTACCCCGTCTTCCCCGATGCCGACGCAGGCGCCGATCCTTCTGTACCAGCCGAGCAAGGCGGCAAAGGATTCACCGGCAAGGGCTGGGAGACAAACACGGATTTCGATTTGATCGGCGATCCGCGAGCGGTGAAGGGCGGAATGCTGCGCGATAGCCTCCCCGATTTTCCCGGAACCTTGCGGCTGGCGGGACCTGAATCGAATTCCCAATTTAATGCGGAAATCGGCGGGCTCGCTTACGAAAGCCTTCTGTCGGTGCATCCTACGACCTTAAGGTACATTCCGTCCGTTGCGACCCACTGGCAGATTTCTCCCGATAAGCTCACCTATCGTTTTCGAATCAATCCCAACGCGCGATTTTCAGACGGTGCGCCGGTCACAGGCGATGACGTGGTGGCATCCTACGACTTTCGCATGGACCCGACACTGCAGGACCCGATGGTCCAGATTGTCTTTGGGAAGATCAACCGGCCCGTAGCGGAAAGCAAATATGTCGTCCGCGTACAGGCTAAGGAGGTCAACTGGCGCGCGTTTTTGTATTTCTCCGGAATGCCAATTTTGCCTGCGCATGCCCTAAAGGACGTCAATGGGGACGCCTATCTCAAGAATTACAATTACAAGCTTTTGCCGGGCACTGGCCCATACACGATTCAAGAGAGCGATATTCACAAAGGTCAAGCGATCTCGGTGCGGCGGCGCAAGGACTATTGGGCTGCCAAGGCCAGGGCCAATGTGGGCCTCAATAATTTTGACGAATTGAACTTTACCGTGGTGCGCGACGAGAATTTGATTCTCGAGAAGTTTAAGAAGGGCGAGTTGGATATTTCCTATATCAATATCGCCCGGCAGTGGGCGGAACAAACGGATTTCGACAGCGTCCAACGAGGACTCGTTCAAAAGCGGAAGATATACAATAATCCCGCGGAAAGCTTTGAAGGATTTGCGCTGAACACCCGCCAAGCGCCGTTGAACGATATTCGTGTGCGGAAAGCTCTGGCCTTGCTTCTGGATCGCAAATTATTGCTCGAAAAGATCATGCACAACGAATATGAGCCTGAAAATTCTTATAATTCGAGCACCCCTTACGAAAATCCCAACGATCCCAAGAACGAGTACGATCCCGAAGGGGCGCTGAAGTTGCTCGCGCAAGCTGGTTATACCAGCCGCGATAGCCAAGGCAGACTCGTCAAGAACAATGTCCCCTTGGAAGTTGAGATTCTCTATACATCGAAGACCTTCGAGCCGCACTTGACGATCTATCAGGAAGACCTGCGCAAGGTCGGGATCGCCCTGAATCTTCGCCTCATCACCCCGGAGACGGAGTTCCAGTTGGCGAATCAGCGGCATTTCCAAATGGCTATTTTTGCCTGGGGCGGGTCGATATTCCCGGATTTCGAAGGAAATTTTCAATCGACGCTCGCGGATGTGGAGAACACCAACAATATCACTGGGTTCAAGGACCCGCATGTGGATGACCTTCTCAAGCAATATGACCGCACCTTCGACGTTGACGCCCGCCTTCCGATTCTGCGCGAAATCGACGGAATTCTGGCGAACTCGTATCAATACGTTTTGCTTTGGGACGCTCCGTTCACCCGAGTGCTTTACTGGAATAAGTTCGGAACCCCGCCGGGCTATCTGACGCGAACAGGCGACTACTACATGGCGCATCAGATGTGGTGGGTTGATCCCGACAAAAATGCACAGCTGCAGAGAGCTTTACGGGATTCATCCGCCAAATTAGAGGTAGGGCCAACCGACGATCGCTATTGGCTCAACTATGGAAAGGCTGCGCAAGAGTCGCAGCGGTGAGGACGACGCGCCCGCGTAAGGGTCTATGACTGGCTATTTCGCCCGCCGTTTCCTGTTGATCATCCCAACGTTCATCGGCATCACGCTGGCCGCGTTTGTGGTGATGAATTTCGTGCCGGGCGGACCCATCGAACGGCAAATCATGCGATATCGGATGGCGGTCGCCACCGAAGGCGGCGTAAGCGGTGGCGGCGCGGGGAGCACGGAAATTCCCGAGGCCGCCATGGAGGAGATGAAGCACTACTACGGCTTCGATAAGCCGGTCTACACCCGATACGGCTTGTGGCTATGGAATGTCGTGCATCTGAACTTGGGCCGGTCGTACGTCTATCAGGACCCGGTTTGGGACGTCATCAAGGCGCGGTTTCCAGTGTCCATGTTTTTGGGTCTGACGGGATTTTTCCTCAGCTACCTGGTGTGCATTCCGCTGGGCGTATTCAAGGCCATCCGGCACGGTTCGCGGTTCGATCTGCTCAGCAGCCTCACGGTGTTTTTGGGTTACTCGATTCCGGGTTGGGCGCTGGGAACAGCGCTACTGGTGCTGTTCGGAGGAGGCAGTTTCTGGAACGTCTTTCCGCTGGGCGGATTCCGTCCCACGAACTGGGAGTACCTGAACTTCTTCCAGAAGGTCGGCGCGCAGATCCACTACATGTTCCTTCCCGTGCTGTGCTACACGATCGAATCGTTCGCCACGCTTACCATCCTGATGAAAAATTCGCTGATGGAAAATCTGGGGCAGGACTACGTGCGCACAGCGTTTGCCAAGGGGCTGACCGAACGGCGCGTCATTTTCGTGCATGCGCTGCGCAATTCGCTGATTCCCATCGCCACCGGCCTGGGGAATGAGATCGGCCTGATTCTGGCGGGCTCGTTTCTGATCGAGAAGGTGTTCAACATCGACGGCATGGGTTACCTCGGCTATACCTCGATCCTGCAGCGCGACTACCCCGTGGCCCTGGGCATTCTCGTCGTTGCTAGCCTGTTGCTGCTGGTCGGAAATATCCTCTCGGACATGATCTACGTGATCGTCGACCCGCGGATTCGATTCCAATGAGTTCCGCGGAGCAGATCGCGAATATCGAAGAGCTCCCGCGTGGATTACAAAACGGCACGACGGCGCCCGGCCGTTCACTTTCCCTCTTTCGCAAACGGTTGCGCAAGTTCAGAACCATCAAGCGCGGCTACTACTCATTTCTGATCATCGTCGCCGCGTATGCGCTCTCCTTCTTCCTTCCGCTGCTGGTGAACAACGAAGCCCTGGCCGTTGGCTACCATGGGCATTGGTATTTTCCAGTGGCGAAATACTACCCGGCGTCCACGTTCGGCCAGCAAGCGATCGGCGAGCCGGATTATCGCGCGTTGGCAGAGACGCTTCGCCGCGAGGGCCCGGGAAACTGGGTGCTTCTGCCTCCTTACCCCTACAGCCCCACCGAATCCCTGCTGGATCTTCCCGGCAGTCCTCCCAATCAGCCCTCGCGGCAGCACATTTTCGGCACCGACGATCGCGGCCGGGACATCTTTGCGCGGCTGGCATACGGCTTCAACGTATCCCTCTCTTTCGCGCTGCTGGTGCTCACGGTCAGCCTGGGCATCGGCGTAACGGCGGGGGCTCTGCTCGGATACTTTGGCGGCAAGCTGGATATTCTGGGCGTTCGCTTGATTGAGATTTGGTCTTCGCTGCCGTTCCTTTACACCATCATTATCGTGAGTTCGATTGTGGTGCCGATTTATATTCCCGGAAGGAACCTGGTCCTGCAGCCGTCTTTTTGGCTCCTGATTTTTATTTTGACGGCCTTCGATTGGATGGGGATTACCTACTATGTGCGCGGCGAATTCTACCGCGAGAAATCCAAGGACTACGTCGGCGCGGCGATTTCCATGGGCGCTTCCGACCGCTCCATCATCTTCAAGCACATTTTGCCCAACGCGCTCACGCCCATCGTCTCCTTCGCGCCATTTATGGTGGTCGCCAATATCGGCGCGCTCGTCGCGCTGGACTTTCTCGGCTTTGGACTTCCCGCGCCCACGCCCAGCTGGGGCGAACTGATCGGGCAAGGCGTGGAAAATCTGACGAAATGGTGGCTGGTATTTTTTCCGCTGGCGGCCATGTTCGTCACGCTGCTGCTGATTGTGTTCGTCGGCGAGGCGGTTCGCGAAGCATTCGATCCCAAGGAATATTCGAGGCTGCGGTGAACGCGTCGCCCACTCCCATTCTCCAAATCCGGAATCTGAAGACCTACTTCCAGACCGAGGCGGGCATCGCCAAGGCCGTCGACGGAGTGGACTTCGACGTCTTTCCGGGCGAAGTCGTCGGCCTGGTTGGCGAATCGGGCTCGGGGAAGAGCGTCACCGCGCTCAGCATCCTTCGCCTGATTCCCAGTCCGCCCGGAAAGATCGCGGATGGCTCGATTCTGTTTCAGGGCCGGAATCTGCTGGAACTGTCGTGGCCCGAAATCCGCGCCATACGCGGAAAAGAGATCAGCATGATCTTCCAGGAACCCATGACTTCGCTGAATCCGGTCTTCACCATCGGCATGCAAATGACGGAGTCGGTCCTGGCGCACGAACGCGTTTCGCGAAAGGCTGCCTTCGACCGGTCCGTCGAGATGCTGGAGCTGGTCGGTATTCCGGACCCGCCCTCGCGAATGAACGACTATCCGCATCAATTCTCCGGGGGAATGCGGCAGCGGGTGATGATTGCCATGGCGTTGTCGTGCAATCCTTCCGTGCTCATCGCCGACGAGCCCACCACCGCGCTGGACGTCACCATACAGGCGCAGATTCTGGAACTCATGCTGCGCATCAAGGATCAGCGGAAGGACGCCGCCATCCTGCTCATCACCCACAATCTCGCCGTGGTGGCCGAGACTTGCCATCGCGTGATCGTCATGTACGGAGGGCGAATTCAGGAGATTGCGCCGGTGCAGGAGTTGTTCCGAAACCCGCTGCATCCCTACACCCGCGGCCTGCTGGCCTCGGTTCCGGCGGTGGATGGCGACCGGCGCGAGCGGCTCCCGGCAATTCCCGGAAATGTTCCCAGCATTTTCGATCTGCCCGTCGGATGCAAATTCGAGACTCGCTGCAAAGAGCGGCTCGAACGATGCGCCCAAATCGAGCCGCCCATCCTCGAGGTATCGCCCGGACATTGGGTGCGCTGCCATCTGGTGAACCCGTGAAGATGGTGAACCCGTGAAGATTTTAGAGATCGACCAGCTGCGGGTCAGCTTTCCCGTCGTTGGCGGCGTCCTCAGGCGGAAGACGGCGGAGGTGAAGGCGGTCGACGGCGTCACCTTCGCGCTGGAACAGGGCGAAACGTTGGGCCTGGTTGGGGAATCGGGTTGCGGCAAGAGCACCGTGGGACGGGCCATCGTCAATATTCTCCGCGCCATGGTTTACGGCGTGGAGATCTCCGGGAGCATTTTGTATCGCCACGGATCAAATTCCGTAGATTTGGCCCAACTCAGCCGCGAGAAGATGCGCCCCTATCGCCCCGACATTCAGATGATCTTTCAGGATCCGTACTCCTCGCTTAATCCGCGCATGACGGTCGGCCAGATCGTCGAAGAGCCGCTGAAGATTCACACGCGATTGACCTCGCGGGAGCGAAAAGATCGCGTCAACCTGCTGCTCGAAAAGGTGGGGTTCGCGGGGGAGCAGGGCAACCGCTATCCGCACGAATTCTCGGGCGGCCAGCGCCAGCGAATCGGCATCGCCCGCGCATTAGCCACGAATCCTAAGATTGTGATCGCGGACGAGCCCGTGAGCGCCCTCGACGTCTCCATTCAGGCCCAGGTCATCAATCTCATGCGCGACCTGCAAAATGAGTTTGGCCTGTCCTATATTTTTATCGCCCACGATCTCTCCGTGGTGCGCCACATTTCCGATCGCATCGCCGTGATGTATCTGGGGCACCTGGTAGAGATCGGTCCGGGCGAGCTGATCTACAAAAACCCGATGCATCCCTACTCGCGTGCGCTGCTTTCCGCGGTGCCGCGGCCCGATCCCTTTGGTAAACGGGAACGGCGGATTCAGCTTACTGGCGATGTCCCCAACCCCATTCGCAAACCGTCGGGCTGCGCGTTTCGCACCCGCTGTCCTATCGCGAAACCTTCGTGCGCCGATGCGGTGCCGCCGCTGGAATTCAAAGAGGGCCGCTGGGTGGCGTGCCCGTGGGTGTGAGTCAAAAGCGCACGCCCGCGGCGATGCCGGGGGCCTCGATCGGCTCGCCATGCAATGCATCGCAGCTTTATTCGCCAGCGCCGACCATGGTATAAGGTCTCGTCGCCGAGCTCTTACAAAGGACAAGCTCAACATGAGAGCAATTAAGCCGTTGTTCGGCACTTTTTGGGGCGCAGCCGCGGCTGCGCTCGCGGCGCTGTGCATCTTGATCGCGCCCGCTTTCGCTCAACAAGACATAAAAGTACCGGAAAGAACCTCCGCAGGCTCCGAGACTTGGCACGCCCTGCCGCCTGGCGGACCTGCGCCTCGCACGGCGGATGGGCATCCGGACCTTGCCGGGGTGTGGTTCCCAAACAGCGCGGGCAGGCAGATCCAATCCGCCTACCCCATTGACCGCGCGGCACGCCGGCAATTCGATCCTGAGGTCACGCCGGAAGAAAAGCCCGCCTTGATTCCCGAGGCGGAAGCAAAGCTCAAGCGACCGGTTCCTTACGGTCAATGCGTCATCCCCAGCACGCCGGGCACTTTGCTGCAGGAAAATAGTCTCACTTGGCCCATCCAGCTGGTCGAGGGCCAGGGACGCATCGTGATGATGATCGAGTATCCGATGGACTTTCGCATTATTCACACCGACGGCCGCCCGCACCCCAAAGATCCCGATCCCACCTTCAACGGCAATTCCGTGGCTCACTGGGACAAAGATACGCTGGTGATTGACACCATCGCCCTCGACGAGCGAGCGCCCGATTGGGGCGGGTGGTTTCATAGCGACCAGGAGCACGTGATCGAGCGCATCAGCCGTCCCTCGAAGAACTATCTCGTGTACCAGGTCACCATCGAGGATCCGGTGGTGCTGCAGAAGCCGTGGGTTTCCGCGCCGCGGAAATGGTCGCTCTCGGTCGTTCCCGATGACGATTTGGAGGAGTTCTTCTGCACCACCAACGAAGAGCCCCAGGAATGGCAGAGCGAGGGCCGTCCGGATGCCAACGCAAATCCAGAGACGCAACCGGTAAGTCTGGCCATCGCGGCAACAGCGGCGGGCTGCGTGCCGCGGATCATGTGAAAGCTTTTAGGGAACTTCCGGCGCGTATTTTCGCTTATTTGCCGGCCACTTGGGCTTCTAACACATCAGTCCAGCGAAAGCATCCCCGGCCCCATCGTAGCAATCGCGAAACACGATAGGCACAGCAGCAGCGGAACCGCGTAAGAGGTCGCCGCGTAGATGTTTGCATGCCACGCGGTCACGGTCGCCTCCGCGATGCCCATCTGAAGCGCAAACAGCAGCGCAACGCCGCGAGTGAGCAGTCCGACCAGCAGCAAAATCGCCCCGAAAAACTCAATCGTCCCGGCAATGTATGCGAAATACGACGGGTAACCCTGGTGGGGAAACCAAACCAGCCATTTTGCCGGCGACCGAAAAAGCTTGTCGTAGCCGGTACCCAGAAAGACCACCGCGATTCCCAGCCGTAACAGCAAAATCGATACCGGCTTCAGCCTTTCGAGAATTTGCATCTGCCCCCCACTCGTGCGGAACTAACATAAGGAACGATGACGGGGAACTATATCCTGAATTCCTCTTCCGTTGGAAATGCTACATGGCCGGCGGAAAATAGTCTGAATCGACTACATCAAAACGGAATCTGCGAAGATTGCGGCGAGAGTCGCCCGAAGATCCTTGGCGGCATTAAGCTGGAGCCGAGACCCGGGATTGAACCGGGGACCTACGGTTTACGAAGGCGGGGCGCAACGCGGGTATCACGTACTTTCAAGTGGATAGGAGGGTGGCGAGCGTAACAAGCGGTAGTAAGTGGGCTAGAGTGGGTCATGGTTGCGCACCAGTTTGTGCACCATGACCCACGGTTTTTTTTCTAAGATGTTAGCGGCGCGGCGCGAATCGCCCGTCTGGTACGGGCCGCCTACGGCCGCCCGGAAGGAAATCTGATGAAGCCGGAGAACCCGAAGGCAGCACGACAAACCCATCGGCCCACGGTTGAAATCAAGCAGGCAGTCTTGCCCGGCAATCAGTCTCCGCAGCTCATCGCTGTCGCTTACCTTCTAGCACAGGAATATCGTGTCTATGCGCCGCCAGGGGTAAGTGGACGCGCGTTGAATTGCGCAGTGGATTGGTTCGTTCGAGAACCGAAGGGAAGTTACGAAGTCACGGCTGATGATGGGCCTGCTGCTCGCGTTAAGGGTGCCGTAGAACTGGAACTCGCAAAACAACTCCAACCTCAGGCGCGCAAAAAACGACCGTCCTAGCTGTGCCGTGGGGAAACATCGCTCCTGCGCGGCGCTAATGCGCAAAGACGGCCGTTCTACGCGGCGTCGCTGAGTTGAGGCTCATTCTTCGCGGCTACGGCTTCCCGGGCCCGGCGGCGACGCGATTCGCCCAACTGTTACGCGCGAGGGCCCGACACCAGAAAGTCGGTAAAGCCAAAGGCTAATAGTCTAAATTTAGACGGTTTAGCCTGCGATAAAGCTACGAGTACGCGCGAGAGAATCTTCGCCCGATAAAACTCAGCAATACGCGCGCGAGGGCCGGTCCGGTCGCCCGATAAGGAAGGATTATTCGCGGGGTACGAGCCTTTGCTTTATTTCAAACGAAATCGGCGTCTTTTCCTTGTTCCAGTCTGAAAGTATCCGTGAAGAACGCAACTCCATCATTCACCAAACTGATCGTATAGGTGTCTGGACCAGGAAAAATTGAGGGTGTCCTAACTTCAGTTGAAGGTTGGTAGGCGGCGGTTGGCGCCGATATAGAATCCGGTTGCCAATCACGAATCCGAAAGGAGCCTACCGCCGTGAAGAAACCTTACCACATGGTGACCCGAGCTGCGCGTGAGTCAGCCGCTGTCATCGAGCAGTTCTGCCAGGCCAATGGGCAGATCCTGCTTCCCATCCTGAACCTGATCGAGAATGCCAGCCAGGTGGTGGAGACCGTGATCCACGAGATCGGACACCAAACGCTGGAACAGATCTTAATCCTGAGCGCCCAGCAAGTGGCCGGTCCGCGCACGCCGGGCAAGACTCGTGGTGATCTCCGGTACCACGGATCGCAGTTCGGTTGCGTCCAACTGGCGGACCGAAAATTGAAAGTGCAGCGGCCCCGTCTGCGACACAAAACCGAAGGCGAAGTGAAAATCCCCGCCTATGAACGGCTACGCCAAGACCGAGGTCTCGGGCAGCATTTGCTGGGCGCGCTGTTACGCGGCATCTCCACGCGGGAATATCAGGAAGTCTTGCCGCAAATGGCGGCGACGGTCGGAGTCTCGCGCAGCGCCATCAGCCGCAAGGCGATTGAGGCCAGCGTCGAACAGCTTAAAGAACTGCAGGAACGGCGCTGGGAAAACGTGGAAATATTGGTGATCTACATCGACGGCCAACGTTTCGCCGAACATCACATCATCAGCGCCGTGGGCGTCGATCGTGAGGGGAAGAAACACATCCTGGGGATCGAGCCGGGAGCGACCGAGAACGCCGCCTCGGTGAAGCGCCTGCTGACCCACCTGCGGGATCAAGGACTGCCGACCGACCGCAAGTACCTGTTCGTCATCGACGGGGCCAAAGCGTTGCGGGCGGGGATCGAGGAGGTGTTTGGAGGCGAACAGCCGGTGCAGCGCTGCCGCAATCACAAAATCCGTAACGTCCTCGCGGAACTGCCCAAAGAGCAGCACGGCCAAACGCGCAATCTCATGCGGGCGGCTTGGAAGGTGAAGACCGTCGAGGAAGGAGAGAAACGGCTGGAACAGTTGGCGCGCTTCCTGGAGCGGGAATATGAATCGGCTGCGCGCAGCCTGCGCGAGGGAATGCAGGAGATGTTCACCTTGCAGCGCTTGCAGATTCCAGAATCCTTGCACAAATGTTTGGCCACCACCAATGTCATTGAAAGTCCGCAGAGCGGAGTGGAGCGCCGTACAGATAACGTCACGCGATGGCGGGATGCCGGCATGGTGCAGCGCTGGGTGGCTTCGGCGTGGCTGCTTACCGAAAAGCATTTCCGACGGATCGACGGCCATACGAACCTCTGGGCACTGGCCGCCATTCTCGGACGAGAGGACAAGTCAACAACTCAATCTTCGAAGGAGAAAATAGCGTAAGATGCATCCGCCGCTGCTAACCTTCAACTACGGCTGGGACACCCTCGGAAAAATAGCCTTTAGCCTGAATGCGAGAATGCTTGATCCCCATTCTGGGGAAAAATTAAACTCAAAGTGTTCAGGTTGAACCTCTGCTTCAATCCGTGTTCCATCAGGAGTATAAAGTTCTGCCTCAATGACGAATTTGCCTTGCGCTGGCCCACCCATGAAAACGAAAGAAAAAATCGCGGGGATTTTAAAATTTTTGATTCTGATACTGACGTGGGGAACTGCACCAAAAACACCCATAAAACTGTTCAGATTGCGTCGTTCCAAACGAATATCTTCGCAAATAAGACAGTGTTTAAGATCTGGAAGAGGCATGAAGATTATCCGTGTTTCCCATGTTCAGAGCCGCATTCATCTCCGAAAAACCTTCATAGAGACGAATACGCATCACTGTTGTTCCCGCTTGTCCCTCCAACCCAATTTTTAAGGGCGCGATGTCCGGCACTGCTTCCTGATATTGTTCTTTTCTCGCAACATGGAGAAATGGTAGTGCCCCGGAACCTGTAGAAAAGTGAATGGCGCATTTTGCCTGTGAAGTCATGGAATTCTTTTTTAAGCAGCAGCTCTTTCTCGTCCTCCGATGTCGCGGTAGCCGTTGATGCGGTGCAACTTCATCTGTCCGCTGATCCACAACCCGAAGAACACCCGCAGCACGGCGCTTTCGTTGGGCAGTGCCGCCTGGGTTTTGATTCGGCGGCGGAATTCCAGTTGCATCCGCTCAATGGCGTTCGTGGTGCGCAGCGACCGCCACTGGCTCTCCGGAAACTGATAGAAAATCAGCAGGTTCTCCCCTGCTTCTTGCAGAGAAGCCGCCACGCCGGGACACAGTTTCTTCCATTTTCCCAGGAATGCTTCGCGGGCTTTCTGCGCCGTGTCCAGCGTCTCGGCGTAAACGATGCGGTGATAGTCTTCCCGCACCGCTTCGTGCGCGTGCTTCGGTGCTTTGGCGATGAGGTTGCGTAGCTTGTGCACGGTGCAACGCTGGTGCGGTAGACCTGGCCACAGCCGATCCAGCGCGGCCGCCAAGCCCGTGTTGCCATCGCTGATCACCAGCCGGGGACGGCCCATCTTCCGCGCCGCCAGATCGTCCAGCAACATCTGCCAGCCGTCCGCCGATTCCGCTCCCGTCGTCATCAGGCTCAGCAGCACTTTCTCTCCGTCCTCCCGCACCCCCAGGGCCACCAGCACGGGCAGCGAAACCACTTTCCCGCCACTGCGCACCTTGGGATAAATCGCATCCAGGTACAGATAGACGATCTTTTCTTCTGCCAGATCGCGCCGCTGCCAGTTCCGATAGCTTTCTTCTAGCCGTAGCACCAACCGCGACACCGTGCTTTTCGATAATGCGGCGCCGGCCAGCAACGGTTCCAGCGCCCGGCGGATCCGCCGTGTATTCGATCCTGACAGATAAACTCCCAGCACGCTCTGCTCGACTTCCACGCTGCTGCGCCGATAGCGCGGCACCAATTGACTCCGCCACTCGCGCTCGCTGCCCTCCGCGTCCACCAACCGGGCTCGTGGCACTGCCACATGAACCGTACCCGTCCGCAGCGTCAGCCGTCGGCTTTTCCGGCCGTGCCGATAGCCACTCCGTTCGGCCACCCGCTGACTGCGCGGTGCACCCAGCGCCGCCTCCACTTCTTCCTCCAACACCAGCTCGATGATCTCCCTCACCCGCTCCCGGATCGCCCCCTCCAAACCTTCTCGCAGCGAACCTTCTTGGATCACTTCCTGGCCAATGCTAGTCTTCATCACGGCGTATTCCTCCTGTGCCCGAAACCTCCCGCTAAGAGATTCCGGGTTTTTATTCAAGCCTTCTCAGGAGAATACGCCTTCAGATTTTCTACAGGAATCGGGACGGAACCGACTTGGCACCACAAAAGAACCAAGCATGAAACCGAGATTTTGGGGAGTGAGATGCATAATGCGTCCATAAACTATAGCAAAGTCTCGTTTCAAGAACGCCACAATCTCTTCCACTTCCGACAGATGGCCCCGATTGAGTTGCGGTGACCGCAGGTCCGGCAAACCGACGCTCACGCTCGCGACCGCATGAAACCTAGGGAGTAGCGCCACAGTACACGCAAAGTGCACTGCGACGCCCGGAAAATACTTGCAGCGCCGCCCTTCACTGCGTAGTCTCGACCACACTTTTTGCCCTCTCGCGCGTATTGGTACCGCGAGAGTCGCGCGGCGCGAACCACACTCGCCGACCACGGACCAGCGTGGGCCCGCCTTTCGGCTTAACCGATTACGCCGAGCAGTCCCTTCGTCCTCAGGTTCCAGACTGCATTTACGAAGAGCGTCGAACCGTGCAGGTCCTGCCACGCATCTGAGACGGCTGCAGCAAGTTCCATGTCATCAAGATAAAGCACCATCAACTCGGCGACGCTTTGAGCGATCGCGAGGAAGCTGTACGTACGAGCGGGCGTGTTCACCTCGAACTGGAAGTGCCTTTCCACGTCGCCTTCACTGAAGTGCAGGCGCTCCGTCGACCGGTCGTCATAGACGGTTTTGGCCATGTTTGCCACTTGAAGAACGTGTGCGAACGAGCAGAGATACTCGTAATCCAGGTGAAGCCGCTCAAGCATTCGGCGTTTCGCTCCGGCGGGGAGATGTCGGATCACTCTACCTGGAGTTGGAAACGAGGGGATTTTCGCGGGAGCTACTCCCGGAGGCATCGGTATCCCAGTCTGCTCATGCTGTGTTGTCTGCATTTGAGCCACTGAGACGCCGCACACCTCCATAAATTTTACTAGGCGCGAGAGTTCAGGAGTGAAGGTATCCGGCGGGAATCTAGGGAGGAACTGTGTCTCGTAGTGAGCGAGCAAGTAGCGGATAAAATCCTTTTTCCAGGCATCGCCCAGGTACACGTCCACCCATCTCGAATTCTCCGTGAGCAGGCACATCGCAAAAAGGCCTTCGAGCTGAAGTCTTGCGAGCGCTAGGGCGTCCACCGCCTGTGGGCTTTGGCTACCGCCTTCGAGAAGTTTTCCGATCGACCCTTGCGTCACCAATAGGGCTCGCAACAGATCCGATATGGTGTCGCGATGGACCTTGGTGTACGTGCCGGTTGGCCGCGCAAGCACATCTCGCGCTCGTGATACGCAGACCGTGGCGAGGCGTTCCCATTGACTCGCGTTCTTGGTGCCTTCGAAATCTATATCCTCCGTCTGACGATAGCCGGACGTATGAACAAGGAGCATTTGTTCCTCCCACCTCAAGCCGCGACGGGCGATAGCGTTTGAGCCGACCCTCGCACCAGAAGACCGAAGGTCGTCTTGAAGCGTCGATCAGTAATAGGGATCCGCTCACGGTTGCTCGCCGATTGCACAACGGTCAGAAAAAACACGTAAAATTATCGCGCTTTACGCAAAAGGGGGAAAGACAAATGCCTGGCGTTCAGCCAAGAAATCTGCGCTTAGGTAATCGTTCTGAACTTCTCGTTGAGCATCTGTTGGCCGGTCTGGCTTTCACGACGCGGGTTCCGCGCCCGGAAGATTTCGGAATCGACTTTTTCTGCAGCTTGATTTCAGCGGGCCCTCGACAACTCCTCAAGGCGGGGCCTTCGTTTACTGTCCAAGCGAAGAGTTCAAACGATCCAGTGATATACGAAAAGGATTACGAGGTTGAATGGATAACGAACCAAGAAAATCCCTTGCTGTTATGTGTCGCCGACCGCGCAGAGCTGGCGATGGATGTGTATTCCACTTGGAACCTAGTCTGCGCTGTGAATGGTGGATGGAGAGGTGTGAAGCAGGCAAACCGAATTACACTGTTACCAGGCACGGATTTCGGGGGCGAATGGCCCGGAATTGTAAATAGGGATGATGGGTCACAGGAGATTCGGCTTGGAAAGGTAAGAAGCGACGACATTTTCAATGACGGCCGTATGGAACAAATCTCAACGGTGCTTCGCGAGTGGCTGGCACTTGACCGCACCAACATAGTTAATCGATACACTGGCCAATATTGGGTGCTTGGGCCTCTTCAGTACGAGACAGGCCTGCCCCCGTTGGCGTGTGGACAGGGTCGCGTGGTTTTCTACTGGCACCCGAATAATCGCGCGCAGTGCGCAGTGAATCTTGGAAAGGCAAGCACGGCCCTCGCCCTTATTTTCCGCAAAAACCTTGCCGAGGGAGAGCGCACAAAACCAATTTGGTCACAGCGGATCGCCGCTCTCGATGAGGTTGTGAAATCACACTGGGACTTATTTGATGACCCCGTGCGGCAATTCCTCACTGAGCAAGGCATTCACCCGTAGCGTGTCCAGATTGACCCTCGCACTGGCTCACCGCAGTTCGCTTTGAACCCCCGTCAAATCCAGGCGATCCGCGCCTCGTTGCACGTGAGTTGCACGATTAAGGTCTATTGGACGCTAATTCGCTAATTCAGGCCAACCTTCGAACAAATCGCATTGCCTTTCGCCTGTAACGCGTGATACTAAACCTCCCTTCAAGATGAATAACCGCCGCTGCCGTTATCTCTGCGATTCAGGCCTACGCGACAATCAACGCTGCTGGCGAGTGGATCGATAAAAACGAGAACGTGAATCTGACTACTACAAGGGGACTATTCGGTCGGATGAATCGTGAGGAAATGTTGCGCTATGCTCAAACTGGAGAGTTGCCGTCCTGGTGACCGGCCGTAGGATGTTCAAAAGAATCCAAGTAGCGCAGATGCGGAGCCCGTCGGCGAGACGCGCCACTCAAACTGCTGCTACCTTTTCGCACCTTTAGCCGTGACTCGCACGGATATGCTGCCCGATAACCCGCCGTCAGGCGGAGGATTGAAGACGGTAATCTTTACCGTGCGATCTCCATAGACCCCTGTGAGCTGTTCAGGTCCCGGTTCTATGAACCGATTTGGCAGAGCCGCTGCCACGACGGCCGCCGGGATCTTTGCCTTTAGCGTTCGTATATCGACAAACGTTGTTGGAGCCGGAACACCATCGATTCTGATCTGGGAGTTTCCGGTAAACCCAACGCCTTCGACCGTTATCTCCACGTCGGGACTGCCCTCGACCACGACGTGGGGCGTGATTGCACTGATCTCTGGCTCTGGATTGTGCGGAATTGTTGACGGTTGAGGCCGAGGCTGCGCGTAGTAAGGTGTATACCCCAACTTAATAAATTGTCCCCCCTTCATGACCCGCTCGATCATTTGCGTATTCGTGATGTCTTCCAGCGGATTCGCCGCCAGAACGTCAAAATCGGCGAAAGCGCCCGGCGCAATGATCCCCACCGGCGGCTGCGTCGGAGTTTTGCTCCTCCCGGCCAGGATCGCGGTTCCCCAGGACTCTTGTGCCTGCAAAGCCTGCATGGGGGTCAACCCTATTTCCGTCAACATCTCCATCTCGATATGCAAGGTGAGTCCGGCCATGCCTGACGACGGGTCATCGGTTCCTCCCATAATCCTTCCGCCGTCTTGCACCCATTTCTTCACGAATTCCCCGACGAGCCGGTAAGCTTCCTGGAAGTCCGCAAAGTCCTTCGTGCTGAGGTTTGAAAACGCCACCGGACTTTCGTATTTCGTGGAGAAGTTCCTCACCGACCTCCATTTGTATAGCGCGCCGTCGGCGCGATCCTCGGGAAAATAGGTCATCAGATTGCGATCCCGGAATAGGTCGTATACCTCCATCTCATGTTTGTGCGCCGAAGGACTCTGTGAGCCAAGCTCGTACACGAGCGTCGGATTCAGAATAATTCCGCGCTTCACTGCATCCGCGATCAGTTGATCTCTTCGGGGCGACTCTTTCAGGAAAAGGCCCCAATGCAAATATTTACCCTCCCGGAAGCCCTCCAACTCCTCTGGCATCATCAAGGCTTCCGCGAAACCCCAGAGGTGTTCGACGATATCTTCTCCCGCATCTATGGAGGCCGGCGCGTTCTCCGTGTGGCCGAATACCATCAATCCGGCCTGATGAGCCATCTCCGCAGCCCATTGGTATTGTTGCTTGTTGCGTTCGTTATAGACATCAAAGTTCGCATAATCTGGTTTTCGCTTGAGCCAGTCCTGAACTGCCTGTTCCACCTGCTCACGAGTCATGCCGGGCTTAAATGCCGGCCTGCCCTGGCTTGCAAATATCCGAGGGGATCTTGTATCGCTTCGATTCGAAGCCTCCCGTTCGCCCGCTTCGTAATTCCCTCCGGGCACGCATATGGAGGTTATACCCTCATTCAGAAATAACTCCCCGAGGAACGGCTGATAGTGCACATGATCATCGACGAGCCCGGGAATGATGTACTTGCCGGAAAGATCCACAACGTTGGCACCAGCCGGATACGATGTTTGCGGCCCGCCGAAGGCCTTGATCTTGTCTCCTTCAATCACAATCACAGCATTGCGTATGGGCGGGTGGCCCAATCCGTCGATCGCTGTCGCTCCCTTCAAAACCAACAACGCGCCTTGGGGGCTCTCCTGAGATCGGCCCGGCTGAGGCAGCAAGAAGATGCCAATCAACAAAGCAACGATTACGAATCCGCTTCTGCGCAAACGCCCTGCCATCGCCGCTCCTCCTTGCGCTTGTCGCGAAACTCAGCTTTTCGGGATGCCTCTGCCAGCGCCGCTCTCCACAACCTCAGGAAGCGCCCTCCCGGGAAAATGCCAGTAGAACGTTCCCGGGCATCTTAGCGCCGTGGTGGGAGTAACCCGAATTGATGAATACCATTCCCCCCACGACGGCCGCGCCTCCGTTGCTGATCGACCCTCCGTTCGCCGGCACTCCGTTCACCGTCTTATAGTCACCCACCGTAAGCTGATCCCATAGAATCCTGCCGTCTTGGGTCGAATAAGCCCGCAGATGACCGCCCATGGATCCCACAAAAACCACTCCCGGAATCGCCGTAATAGCGGCGTTTTGCACCGGGCTGCAAGACTTGTCCTCTCCGCACGGAGGCGAGGCAACGGACCACAGCTTCTCTCCGCTGCGAAGATCGACGGCCACAAGCCCGGTAGGTTCGGCCGCAGCGTAGAGGTCTTCGTTTTCCACCGCTGGTCCCCACACAGCACCGCCGCCTTTCCCAACCGGTAGCTGCCAGATGGTCCTTCCCTGTTGATCTGGATCCAAAGCGTAAACGATGGCTGACTTGCCCTGTACCGCAAGTATTTGCCTTCCGTCCTTCAGTTGCACCAGGATCGGCGATGCCGAGAAATCCACGTCCGGGGCGCTCTGATCGGGGCAAAAAGCCGCGTCGCGGTCCTTCGCGCCGCAGTTGCGATTCCAGATGTCATTTGGCTGGAACTGGCGCGACCACCTGATCTTTCCGGACTTCATATCCAAGGCAATGATGGAATCTGACATGCTACTCGCTGGGATGGAGTAGTCGTTGCCGGTTCCTACGTAGAGGGTGCTGCGCTTCACGTCGACCGTCGGCGAATCCCAGACTGCCACGCCGGAAGGGCCGTATAGTTGCGTTCCTGCTCGATTCCTCTGGCTGGGTTGTGGCTTTTGTGCGACAGTATACGTCTTCCATAGTTGTTTGCCGTCTTGGGCGTTCAGGGCCACCACGCTTCCTCGAAACCCGCAGCATGAAAAGTTCTCTGCCTCCACCCGCGACTCTTCTCGAGAGGAGACTGGAACGTACAACCGTCCGTTGTGAAGTGTCGGCGATCCGGTAATGCGAGCCGCGGGGTAGTCATCTACCTTCACCTTCCACAATTGCCTTCCGGTAGCTGCGTCGAGCGCGTAGACATTAGCTGCCAGATCCCCGAAGTAGACCGTGAGACGGCCATCGCGTTTGTCTATGCTAGCGGCACTCCTGATACCGGACTCTGCCGCAAACGCCCACTCAATGCAGCCCGTCTTGGCATCGAGCGAATAGAAATCTCCTTCCCAACTCCCAACGAAGACACGACCTTCCAGCACCACGGGTTGGGAGCTCGCCGAAGTCGCTCCGGGGAAGCCAAAAGCCCATTTCAGCTTGAGTCGCGGAACGTCGTCTGCCGTCAGTCCCGCCTCAGTGGCCGGTTGGAACCGCGTGTTGGTTACGGTGACGCCCCAGCCATTCCAAAGCGGTCCCGCTAGAGAGTTCTGGAACGAATCCTCCGAAGGGCTGCAGAACGCCGATTTAGGGATTGGATTAACAGGGGCGCTTCCTAGAGCTCTTCCGGACAGGTACTCAGCAAGCGCCTGCCGCTCGGCGCGACTAATCATGTCGTCTAGCGTTTGTGCTTTCATGGGGCCTTTCTCGAGCGCAACGAGAATCTGCTCCGGCGTCATTTTTGCCAGGACGTCTCGGCCTGGTGCCTGTGATTCGGCGCTGTTTTCGTGACAAACGGCGCACCACTTCGTGTAGAGGACTTGTCCGTTCTGCGCCCGGAGCGTTTTCGCGGCGGAGAACATGCAGCAGCAAAATAACAGGAACGAAGCGACCCGAAGTCGCATGATTGCCCCCCCCGAGTAGCCGGATGGCTCAATTTAGCAATTTAGCAGAAGAATATAACATGTCGAACAAAAGAGCCGACCCGCCTCGGCGACTCGGCCTTGAGGTTCCGCCGGCGTGACAAGATCCGGACGTGATCGGGTCGGAACATCCATCGCTCCTTCTGATGGCGAGGCGTGTTTCATCGAACGTGGCGGCGAGACGTTTGACGTGGCCTTGGTATCGAGAGTGCCGGAAGTCGTGCTGGTATCCACAGCCGCTCCGAGTTGGCTGAGGAGAATTACTAGGAACGCAGTGCCGGTGCCAGAGCGGTGATTTCAGCGGAGTCGCTCGAGGTGGCTAAGTTACGTGGACGGTCCCAGGGGAGGTGAAACACATCGGGAATTTTGGTCTAATGTTAGACTAAAGTCCCTGTAAGCAATTGGAGCTTAGACAGATATGCTTGGCAAGGCTGTGTGGCTGCAGATGACTAATGCTGGCAAATCAGTAGGTGCTCCCGAGCTTTTGTGGGAATGCGTTATGCCATCGTGTGTTGCGGTTGCTTGTAGTCCTCGAAACGGGTGACAGCATTGTACGATGGTAAACACGTGGTTAGTCTTGCTGTCGAGTAAGTACCCACCTTCGGCGGGCAACTCTTTAACTTGCGCATCCTCTTCTCCGCTAGGTCTTGGAAAGCTCCTTATAGACAACCTCCGTAAACGTGGGGAAGGTTGGCGCTCCCGCGGCCGGCGTCAGCGGCTCTCCAAGCTCCTTCTTGATTTCCTCCAGGGATTTGCCCTGAGCGACCAGTTGTTTGATTTTCTCTCTTCTTGCCGCGGTATTGGTCAGGCGTTGTTCGAGCTCAGGTTTCGTCTGCGTGCCGCCGTGTCCTGGGACGAAAACATTGGCATTCAGCGCAACAATTCCCTTCATGCTTTCAATCCAGCCTGCCGATGATCCTTGGTCTTCGAGGTGAATCAGTGGAAATGGCAGCCGGGTGACGGTAATGTCGCCGGTAAACGCGATTTTCTGTTCCGGCAGATAGATGATCAAATCGCCGCTAGTGTGCGCCGGCGCGAAGTGCACCAGCACGAGATGCACACCGTCAATAATCATCGATTCTTTCTCGGCTATCGTTTTCGTGGGAATGTAATCGCGCAGATCGATGTTTCGCGGGTTCGCGGCCGCGTGCTCCATCTGCTCTTTGCAATTCTCCTGGGCAATGATGGTCAAGCCCCTGGGAAAGCCAGGCAGCCCGTCGACGTGGTCCAGATTGCTGTGCGTCAGAAGGACATGCGTGATCGGCTTAGGTGTCAGTTTAGCCACTTCCGCGATGACGCCTCTTCCGGACTCCGGCGTCTGCTTGGCGTCAATGACGATCACTCCGTCTTTACCGATGACCACCCCGGAGTTTGACCCCACGCCTCCCTCGATCCAGTACACCCCTCCGCTTAGTGCATGCGTCTGCATCGGCGCCGGCCGTGCCTGTCCGCGCAGCGAAGATCCGAAAACTCCCAGCACGATCGCTGCGGCGGCAAAAAATGTGACTCTATGCTTTCCTGACATTTCTCCTCCTACGAGTTTGTGATTTCGTGTCCCGATCCTCTGGTACCGATTGAACTTCGAGAGAGTGCGCAGTGTGCATATGTTCTCCCGAATACCTTCCGGCCGGTTTTCGACTCAGATTGTTTGAAGAGAGAACTCGACTCCACGCTCGTTATGCCCTCGCCCGGTGGTTGGTCATCGAAGCGCTCGTTCATCGGTGAAGCTGTTTGAGCATCATCGGGATATAGACTATATATGACCGCCTAATCCGCAGGAGGGATACAGTCATGAAGGACACCAGAAAGGCCCTATGGCTCGCCGCCGCGTTCCTCTTAGCGGCACTTCAGGTCCGAGCACAAGGCGCCAATGAAGTTGTGAGACTCGATCCCGCGCTCGATGAGATTATTTCCGTCGACACGAAAGTGGAGAAACTGGCAGGCGATTTTGGGTTCGTCGAGGGGCCCGTATGGGTTCGACAGGGCGGTTACCTGCTCTTCAGCGATATTCCGGCTAACGCCATCAACAAGTGGACGTCGGACGGAAAGGTTTCCGTTTTCCTCAAGCCCAGCGGATTCACGGGGAGCGATCCTTCGGACGTAGAATCGCAGAACAACAACGGGCAGGCGGTGGTCACGCTCATCGGCTCGAACGGTGTGACGCTAGATCGGCAGAGGCGGGTCGTGTTTTGTACGCATGGTGATCGGGACGTGGTGCGGATAGAAAAAGACGGAAAGCGCACTGTGCTGGCGGATCGGTTTGAAGGTAAACGCTTGAATAGCCCCAATGATCTAGTCTTCAAGTCAGACGGTGCGCTTTATTTCACCGATCCTACCGCCGGCCTGCGGAAGAGAGATGAGGATCCTAAGAAGGAATTGCCTTTCAATGGCGTGTATCTGCTCAAGGACGGCAGGCTTCAAGTGCTGGAGAAGACCTTTGCAACTCCAAACGGTATCGCGTTTTCGCCTGGTGAGAAATACTTGTACGTCAACGATACCACCCGCAAACTTATCATGCGCTACGAGGTTCGGCCCGACGATACGATTGCCAATGGGAAGGTCTTCATCGACATGAGCGCGGATAAGGCCGCTGGCGTTCCCGACGGAATGAAAGTCGACCAGAAAGGAAACGTCTATTGCACTGGCCCGGGCGGCTTCTGGATCATGTCGCCCGAGGGCAAGCACCTGGGCACAGTCAAGATGCCGGAGCTCCCCGCGAACCTCGCCTGGGGTGACAGCGATGGCAAGACCCTCTACCTGACGGCTCGCACAGGACTATATCGCATCCGCCTGAAGATCGCCGGCATACGCCCGTGAAATGGTGGCCTTTTTTAACTCAGTCCCTGTGTTCTTGTTTGAGCGAGCTTTGTCCGTGATGCGATCGGCGTGCTAACCTGCAGATAGTCCTCCAAAACTCTCGCGGAGGGATTGTGGCGTGCCCCGGGCGACGTGAGGCTGAATCCCGCCCTCCTTCTTAGAGCATCCGAGTTAGACAGGTAGAAACAAACTGTGAACACGCTCCTCTAACTTGCTTTGACCATTCTTCTGAAGCCGATCATGCTCACGGCTCCGACGACATGACGAACGCACGAAGCATCAGTCAAGGTTATGATCCTGGCGGCATCATCGAAACTGAACTGTATGGCCATCGCTTACTGACCGAACCGTTGCTGAACGCTGGCAGCGCTTTCACCACCGAACAGCGCGAAGAGTTCGAGCTCGAAGGACTGCTGCCCGCCACCGTTTCTACGCTCGAGCAGCAACTGGCACGCGCGTACGACGCTTACTGCAGGAAGACCGACGACCTCGAACGCCACATCTACCTACGCAGTTTGCAGGACCGCAATGAAGTGCTGTTCTATGCGTTGTTGCAGCGGCACCTGACCGAGATGATGCCCATCGTCTACACCCCGGTAGTGGGATTGGCCAGCGAGCAGTTCAGCCACATCTACCGGCGTCCTCGCGGACTTTTTGTTACGTTCCACGATCGCCATCAGATCGACGCGATCCTCGACCGCGCCCCGGTTCCTCGCGTGGACGTGATCGTCGTGACCGACGGAGGACGCATCCTCGGCCTAGGCGACCAGGGCGCTGGCGGCATGGTGATCCCCATCGGGAAGCTCTCGCTCTATACCGCTTGCGGCGGCATTCACCCCGGCCGCACGCTTCCTGTGTTACTCGATGTGGGCACGAATAACCCAGCACGCCTCAACGATCCTTTGTATATCGGCTGGCGGCACGAGCGGATGAAGGGTGCTGCCTATGACGAACTGGTCGACGCTTTCGTGCAAGCTGTCATTCGAAAGTTCCCCAACGTTCTTCTGCAATGGGAGGACTTTGGACAGGAGAATGCCTGGCGGCTCCTTGATCGCTATCGAGACAAGCTGTGCACGTTCAACGACGACATCCAGGGTACTGCCGCCACGGTTACAGGGACACTGCTCGCCGCGATGCGCGTCTCGGGGGCCAATTTACGCGACCAACGCGTAGCGGTTCTCGGCGCAGGCTCAGCTGGATGTGGCATCGGCCAGCAACTGCTCGGCGCGATGGTGCGGCAAGGGCTGTCCGAGGCCGAGGCGCGCTCACGATTCTATCTGGTCGACCGGCAGGGTCTCTTGCTCGACGATATGGGAGGGCTGCTGCCGTTCCAGCAACGATGGGCGCAGCACCGTGCTAGCATCGCCGACTGGAAGCTCGCTCAGGCCGACGCCGTTGGGCTCGCCGACGTAGTCGCGAACGCGCAAGTCGGCATCCTTATCGGGCTTTGCGGCCAGCCAGGAGCGTTCACCGAAGCCATTGTTCGGGAAATGGCGCGGCACACACCACGGCCGGTCATCCTTCCATTGTCCAATCCGACTTCTCACAGCGAGGCTCAACCGCAGGATTTGCTGGAATGGACCGAGGGGTGCGCCATAGTTGCTACGGGCAGTTCCTTTGCGGAGGTGCGCTTTCGGGGCGGCCCCATTGCCATCGCGCAATGCAACAACAGCTACGTCTTCCCCGCGATCGGGCTGGGTGTTCTCGCCGCGCGCGCAGGGCGCGTGACCGATGGAATGCTGATGGCGGCCGCGGAAGCCCTTGCCGAGGCCTCTCCAGCGATTGGCAATCCGCAGGAGCCGCTGCTTCCGCCAGTGCGAAACATCCGAGTCGTGACCCGCGCCATTGCCCGAGCCGTGGCATTGCGGGCGCACTCGGACGGAGTCGCCGACCGCGTTTCCCCAGAGGCGCTCGAGGTCGAATTGACCGCAAACTCTTGGATTCCAGCATATCCGGCGTTGCGGCGAAAGCGGCGACGTGCCTGAAGCTCCAAGGCAACTCCCGGCTTCGCGGGACCTGGCTTCAGAAGGGTCCCTCCAAGGTTGAGAAATGGTCATAGAAGCTCTGCCGCCGAGTCGCTCGAGGTGGCTAAGTTACGTGGACGGCCCCGGAGCAGTGAAACACATCGGGAAACCTACATGTTCGTCATTCTGAGCGATGGAGATGCGGACCTAAGCCACCGAGCCGCCGGAATTGTCTCCGAAGCTATGCGCAAGGGGCCGGATTTGCGGCTTGGCCTTGCTACAGGCACAACTCCACTCGGGATGTATCGCGAGCTTGCATTTGATGAAGTGCATGATCCCGATTACTCGCTCTGGGCCGACGAACTGTGTCTCAGCACTTTTCGGGTGGTGCAATGCGTGGGGGCGCAATTCGATGCCGATGAAGACCGAGACGATGAATGCCTTTTGGAAGCGGCGCTGATAAAACTTATGGACGAAGTGAGATCGCAAATTCATCAGGCTCTCCGAGAGGAATTTGGTGACGACTCGTTATTGTTTGTCTCCCTCTGGAACACCGTTGAATACAGGCGAGACGAGGACATTCGTGAACCTGAATCCAAGCTTTTGGCTGGTGACGGACGTACCGACGAGCACGCAAAGCACAGCACAGAAATCGATTGGCTAGAGGATGCCGACTGGATACTCAACACCGAAGCCACAGGTCAAAAGCTGGCAGCTCATGAATGGATTGCAGAGGGTATGCACAATTTACATTGACGTAAAGGGACTTCGAGGGCCGGCTTCGGGTGAGTAGTTAGCCGAAGGATTGGAGACCTGCCTGTGGCGCCGTACACGAGACGCAACAAAGGTGTCGTTCTGTTGCGTTTCAGCAGGCTTCGGCTCTTATTCTTCTGGGGTTAATACCGGTCGATAGTAAGCACCGGGTGACGTAATGTTGCATTTTAGTGGGAGAGACCGCCCTAGTGGCCCGAGATCGCTTTCTGTGGCTTGCCGTTTCCCGCAGACGGCAACTTAGCCGACACGCCGGCCCCCAAAGACACCTTCCGATAAGGAGCTGAGTCGACGAACGTGACACGAAAGACCGAACCCACCCTGCTGAGATTAGATTCGATGTTCTAATCGGAAATTCCGTGGGCCCCGGAACATCGAGACGCAAGCGACTCTGCCAATCCAATCGATAAAATGAAGGCGCTGCTGCGTTCGATCGGTCATCGGGTGTGCGTTACAATTCCGCGTTAAACTACCGCCGTCATGGCCTCCGATCACATGCTGCGGCCGTCCGTGGCCGTTCTCTTATGGAGTGGCTTGAGCCTGTGCGCGGCACTGTATGACATCCGGCACAGCTTGGGAACGCCGGCATATTTCGCGCTGCTCATGGCGTTCCTGATGCTACTCGCCGGGGAGATCTGGCTCGCGGCGCCGGTGATCCTGCAGTCGATGCAACGCGCAATTGGGCCGCAGATGGGGGCGCTGGTGGCGCTCGGGCCGCTGGCGGCGTATTTCGTCTACGCGCTGGGGACGGGGACGTTCACCTGGTGGCGTGGAGGAATCGCCGCGGCATACGCCTTGGCCCCGACCGTGCTGGCGGCGTCGGCCTCTGGAGGCAAGCCCGGAGCGTGGCAAGACTACGCAGCAATCCTCGTCATCGCCCTGCCGATCAAGCTGGGATGGCTGCGTGTGCTGTTTCCCTTTCCCGACTCCCGGTTGGTCTACGTGCTGACGGTGTTGATGGGCGTCAACGCTGCGCTGGCGGCGTTTCTCTTCGTGCGGCGGATCGAGGGGATCGGCTATGTGGCGGGATGGAGCCGCGGCTGGGGCCGGGCCTACGTCATACCGGTTGCGCTGATCACGGCGATCGATATTCCGCTGGGGATCAAGCTGCGGTTCATCAGCTTTGGGCCGCGGCACAGCGACTGGCGGCTCATGGCGCTCAACGTAGGGGCGATTTTCTTCTTCACCGCCGCTCCCGAAGAGTTGCTGTTCCGCGGGCTGCTGCAAAACGCGCTGGGCAAGACGCTTGCGAGCGAGAGAGCCGGATGGATCGTGGCTTCGATCATCTTCGGATTTTCGCATATCGGGAATGGGCACTTTCCCAACTGGAAGTACGTGCTGCTGGCGACGATCGCGGGATTCTTCTACGGCTACGCCTGGCGGAAGAGCCAGTCGCTGTTTCCGGGAGCGCTGGTGCACACCACGGTGGACGGGCTGTGGTACCTGCTGTTTCGCACGCTGTAGAAAAAGGAAAAGATCCGGCCCAAGCGGCGGAAACTCACATGATGGTCCGCCGCAGAGACTCTCGGATGTATAGAGTACGAGGCTAGGAGGCATCCCATGAAACTACACGTGCTCGGTATCGATTTGGGTAAAACGGTTTTTCACCTGGTGGGACTGGATTCAACCGGCAAGGCGGTGGTTTAGTATAGGTTGAGGCGGGGATGCGCTTGGGCGCTTGCAGGATTAACGGAGGCTCAGTTTAGCGCTCGATGCCGAGGCGCCCCGCCACCTTCGTAAGCGTCGTGACTAGCCTGGCGATGTGCTCTTCGGTGTGCCCGGAGGTGCAGGAGATGCGTAGCAGATTCTGCGTGCCGGCCGGCTTCAGCACCGGGTTGATGTAGATGCCCTCGGCCAGAAGCGCCTTGCACAGCCGGCACAAATCCACTTCCTCCCGGATCACCACTGGCACGATCGCCGTCTCCCCATCCAGCACCAAAAAGCCCCGCGCGCGCAGTTCCGCACGCAGCGTGTGGGCCATCTGCAGCAGCCGCAAGCGCCGCTCCGGCTCCTTGTGGATGATCTCCAACGCCGCGCCCGCCGCCGCCACCGCCGCCGCCGGTAGGCTCGCCGAAAACACGAATGGCCGCGCCGTGTGCTTCAGATAATCCACCACCTCGCACGAGCTCGCGATAAACCCGCCCACCGACGCCAGAGCCTTGCTGAACGTGCCCATCACGATGTCGACGTCGTCCAGCACGCCCAGGTGTTCGGCCGCGCCCGCTCCGGTCGGTCCCAGCACTCCCAGTCCGTGTGCTTCATCCACATAGGTGCGCGCGGCACGGGACTTTGAAAGCTTCACCAACCCGCGCAACTCGGCCAGATCCCCTTCCATACTGAACACGCCTTCGGAGACCACCAGGATCTTCTCTTCGGAAGAACAGCTGTTCAGGCACCGCTCGAAATGATCCAGATCGTTATGCCGGAAGCGCATCACCCGTGCTGCCGACCGCAACGCTCCTTCCACCAGGCTGGCGTGTATGTCGTGATCGCAGATCATCGCGTCGCCCTTTTCAGTTAGCGCCGAAAGCGTCGCGTAGTTGGCCTGAAACCCGGTGCCGAAGATCATGGCGGCTTCCTTGCGCACGAAGGCGGCCAGTTCCGCTTCCAGCTTCACGTGCAGATCCAAGGTGCCGTTCAGCAGGCGCGAGCCGCTGCATCCGCTGCCGTACTTCCGGAGCGCCTGCACGGCGGCTTCTTTGACCTGCGGGTGGGTGATCAGGTCCAGGTAATCGTTGGACCCGAACATGAGCACCTTCGACGAGCCCAGCCGCGCTTCTCCCGGCTGGCAGCTTTCCCGGTCTCCGAAGGTCTCGAAGTACATGTACAGACCGGCTTGCTGAAGCTCCGCCGGACGAGTGAACGCGCGGCATTTCTGGAAAATGTCGTTCGCTCGGGTGCCCTTCTTTTTCGCGGCGGCCGTCAGGCTCGTGTTCAGCGCCATTCGTAGATTCGATAAGTCTTGTAGTGTTTTGCGCCCATCACTTCGAGAGAGCGTGTCATCAGAACGTTATCTTCCAGGATCCACGACATTTCACAGTCGCCGCTGTATCCCAACTTCCCGGCAGCCCGCACGAGGGTAACATAGAAGGCCGCCGCTACACCGGAGGTTCTATACTCCTCCACGACCCCCAGAGCAAGAACACGCAGACTTTTTATCAAGCGCTGATAATACAGAATCTTGAGCAGGCCCATGGGGAACAGCCTGCCGCCCGCGGGCTTGAGCGCGAAATTGACATCGGGCAACGCCAGTGCGAACCCAATCGGCTTCCCGGCCGCTTCCCCCACCAGCACCAGCTCAGGCTTGAGAATCTGCTTCATCTCTTTGCCCATCAGGAAGAACTCTTCGCGAGTCATGGGTACAAATCCCCAGTTGCGCTTCCAAGCCGAGTTGTACACATCCCAGATGCGCCCCACTTCGGCGTCGAAATCCTTCATGTTGATGGGCCGGATCGTGACTCCGCTCCTGGCGAGCTTGCGGTCCGCGACCCGCCCGATCTTCTCCAGCTCGACTGCCGCCGCCGTATTCACGTAGGCGTTGAGATCCTTTGCCTTGCGCAGCCCTACTTTTTCCATCAACGCCGGGTAATACGGCGGGTTGTAGGTCATCATGATCATAGGATTGGAATCGAAGCCGTCGACCAACATGCCACATTCGTAGTTGGTGGAGGGGTTCACCGGCCCCCGAAGCAGCACCGCGCCGCGGCCGAACACCCACGTTCGCGCGGCGCCCAGCAGAGCCGCCGCCACTTCCGGGTCGTCCGTCGATTCGAAGAATCCGAAGAACCCAGCGTTCTCCGCGTGAAATTTGTTGTGATTGCGGTCGAGGATAGCGGCGATCCGGCCCACTACGCTGCCGTCGCGCCGCGCCAGGAAGAACTCGGCCTCCGCGTTGGCGTAGAAGGGATGCTTGGCCCGATCGAGCAATTCCTTGACCGCGATTCGCAACGGAGGCACCCAAAAGGGGTCGCCGCGGTACAGGGAATAGGGAAACTCAATGAACTCTTTCAACGCCTGCTTGCTATCCGCCGTTACGATCTCAAGCGCCAATCGAATCCGCTCTTCCTGAGAGCTTCCGGTACATCATGGGCCCCGCCGCAATCAAGACCGCGGCGAGTAGCGCGCCCGCCATCAAGTCAACCGTGTAATGGTAGCGAAGGTAGACTGTAGCAAAAATAATGCATAGCGTGTACGCGAAATATACCCAGGAAAGCCACTTCGAGGTTTGCCGGCTGCTCCACCAGGCGATGATCGTCAGCTCGCCGTGGCCGCTCGGAAAGCAATCGTAATGGACTGACTCGAGGCGATCAAGCGTCGTCCGCATCGCATGTACCACCCATCCTCCTTGCAAAGGCGAATGCTGTAAGTGATCGAGCAAGAAGCGGGGCCCGCGCGCAGGCACAAAGATGTACCCGATATAAGACGCCAGAAAGCCCAGCGAGATCAGGAAAGCGCTATACCGAAAGTCCGCGAAGCACCGTTTCCGCCACAACAGCCAGGGGACCAGCAGGACCGCGGGAACAAACAGGGTATATACAACTTGCAGAAGGTCGGTGAGCGCCGGCGTTTGGACGCGCTCCATCCAGACCGTCGGATTCGCATGCCAGATCGAAAAGTCCAGATCCGCGAGCCATTGGTCGGCGGTGGCGCCTCGCACCGCTGGAATCAGGATCGCCATCTCCTTATAGCAGTAAACCACCAGCGGAACCGGATACCAATTCCGGAAGTACCAGACCGCGCGACCGCCGCCAGTCGAAGCCAACACGATGGCGATGGCAGCCCCAACGTGCAAGGACAGCATTTCCGGGGCTTCGGGAAGCCGATTCCAGTACACCACGACCAACGCACCTGTGCCGGCAAGGTAAGCCAAGATCAATTTGTCAGTGGCCCAAGAGCGCCCATCCGAGTTCAATACTTCAGCCAACCCGCCTCCTTGTACCAGGCAAGCGTTTGGGCGAGTCCAAGGTCCAGAGGCGTCTGCGCTTCGAAGCCCAGTTCTACCGCCGCGCGGCGCGTCTCGCAGGTCCAATGGCGGCATTGCGCTTCTTTCACCTTCTCGCGTGAGATGATCCCCGGTTTCCCGGTAAGGCGGGAGCAAATTTCCGAGAAGCCGCCCACGGCGTATGCGAGCGGCGAAGGAATCCGTAGGATTCGCGCTCGCTTCCGCATGATGCGAGCCGCCACGGACCTCAGCTCGCTCCACGAAACCGCTTTCGCGTGGGCAAGAAAGTACGCGCGGCCGCCGGCTTGAGGGGCGCATGCCGCTGCCAGCAACGCCGCGGCCAGATCCTTCACATAGATCGTCTGGAACCAGCGTTCGCCGCCCGAGATCTCCAGCGCAAAGCCCTTGCTAATCGGCCTGACCAGTTCCAGCACGTCTCTATCGCGCGGCCCGTAGACCACGGCCGGCCGCACGATTACCGCGTCGGGAACTAGCGCCCTTGCAATCCGCTCCCCTTCCAGCTTGGATCTTCCATAGTGTGTGATGGGATGTGGTTCGGCGTCCTCGGAGACCGGCGTACCATCGGTGCTGGGACCGATGGCAGCGAGAGAGCTGACGTACACGAATCGAACGGCGCGTCCGGCGACCGCGCGCGCGAGATTCTCCGTTGCTCCCGCATTGCCCGAGTAGAATTCGCTTGTCGAAAGCGCCTTCGTCACACCCGCAAGGTGGATCACGGTGCCGACGCCTTCGAGCGCATCACTCAGACCCTCGCCGGAAACGAGGTCGCCGAATACAATCTCGGCTTCGGCAGGCAACGCGAAGGGATGCCGCTTGGAGCTGTCGCGGCGGATCAGGCAGCGCAGCGGCTCGCCACGAGCGCACACCGCCTCCACCAAATGGCTTCCGATGAAGCCGGTTCCCCCAGTGATCAGAATCATTACTGCGCTGTATTACGGAAAACGAGGTCAATGCGCACCCGGGCACTTTAGCACGAAGCCGGCCCAACAATGGCGAAGGATGACCGGAATTAGTGAAGTCAGGACGACCGTCCCGGCCAAGGATCCCAGAGAATCTAGGCAGCCTCCCTGCGCTTTCGCAGCAGCTGCAGTAGTACGCTGAATAACGAGCCGCGAGCGGACTCCCGAATCGGATTTTGAGATCCAGACCAGGCAATTACCCGCCTGCGGGCTTCCGGCAGTGCGTGATAAGGCAATTGCGGAAACAAGTGATGCATAGCGTGATAGCGTAGGCCGACCGGCGCCCACAGCTCGGCTAGAATGCTCGGAAAGTCATTCGTGTCACGAATCTGTTCCGCAAATGACATTGGTTCACCTGTCCCATGGTATCGATGTGCCCCGAGCGTCCTCAGAGAATTGACAAGCACCACTGCCGTGATGACTGCACCCGCCTCCGCCAGTCTGCCAACGGGGACATACCCGCCTAATGCCAGCCCGCCAATCAGCGCGCACCACGCGAAACAGGTTGCTTCCTGCAATACCCATGGCCAAGGTGTCCTGCCGGGTTTCAGCGGCCGCACATATTCGCCATCGATTGCCAGTGCAGAAGCCCGCGTCAAAACAAACCGATTTAGTGGAGGATAGAGCCAGCGAAGAGGCGCCAAAACCAGAAACCGGGCCACCAGCATAGGAGCCGCCAAAAATGACGCGAGGACAAAGCACACGACTGTCCGGCGGGGTAGACGCGCGAACGATAGGTATTCCCCATCCTCCGCGGACCCATACGTTTGGCGAGCATGGTGTAGACAATGCATCTCGTATAAGAACGAGGGTACCAGGAGGGGTATCCCGCAAATGAGATTCCACGTAAACCGGAACGTTCGGAAGCAATGCGTCGGCATGTGAGCGATTTCGTGTGTAAATACTGCGGCCCGGTAGAGCGCGCAGACGGCAACCGTTAATGCCAGTACCGCCCGCAACGAGAAAGGCCGCGCCAGCGGAAAGAGTATAAAAGCCAAATATCCTGTAGAGAGGGAGGCCAGGAAATCAGTCCAGTAGATCCACATCTTCCGGTGCGAGAGCTCAGATACCGAACTGCGCAGCGCGCCCGGGACAGGATCGCCTCGGGCCGAACTGAATTCTGCCGTGGCCGCTTCCGTTGGTGGAACGCTATGCAGGGGCATATGTCCACGGACCTCCTGAGTGCCTTCCGATTCTCGTGCTCGACCGCACAATGGTGTGCACACGTATACCCGAACCCCTTCCGAGTCAACCGAATTATTCTTCTCGACCTCACCGATTTTTCAACTGTCCAACAAAGGCAAAAAAGGATCGACTTGGAAACCTGTGGCGCCCAAGAGCGACCGAATCCGCAAAGCGCATTTATGACACGCCTTACTTCCGTGTCAGCCTTTTCGGCTTAAGCGCCTGCGAGTTAGCCAGGTCTTGACAAGTCTGGTAATCGGAATGTGGCCAGGTGTCTCACCGCGGGAACCGCTCAAATGCAACATTACGTAGCGAGCTGCGTACCAGAAGGTCTCCACAAGTGCCTTCTCTGCTATGTGGCGGGGCGCGGAATGCAACAGAACAGCCATCTTGTTGCAAATCGAATCACCAAGAGACTCTCCTCGGCACTCATTGACAATGCGCTCGGTATCAAGCGAGCGTCGGCTTCGGGCTCAAATCTCGCGGCACAGATGGCAAGCCTGGTGATCGTTTCAACAGAAGGTACCGGATTGTCAATCCTAGACGCTCCCTATGCGCGACTGAGCGGTCAGGTAGCGCGCCTGCCTTGGGCGCACCGAACTCGACTCTAACAGCTCCTTCTCTTACTTCTAACTGCTAACGTTTCCAACAAATCGGGGAATCTGCTTTTCGCTCAAAGCTATCCTCTGCAGTATGAAAACGTGGATTCGTGCACAGTTGGTGCAGCAGTGAGCCGCACGCATTCCACGAGTTGGGCAAACCTACCGACGCTAGTTACTTCCATCGTTAGATTCGGTGGGGAGAACGTTTTGTTTGATTTGTCGCAAGATCTCCGCTTGGAGGCCGGAGAATCAAATATACAAAGTCCACACACAAGTGACCGCACGAGCGTTGGTGGCGAACCGTGCGGGAGGGCGTCGAAGTGGTCGCGAATGATATTCTTCCTGCCGTAGCATGGCGTTCATCTCCTACATTCACGTCCTTTCGGCCGCATTTTTGATGGGATTGGCGGCGGCCGCGCCGATGGGCCCTGTCAACATGCTGGCCATCCGCCGCGGCATGATCGGCGGTTGGCGCCACACGCTCGCCTGCGGAATTGGCTCCGTCACAGGCGACCTTATCCTCTTATCTCTTGTTCTTCTCGGGGGTCACTACCTGCTTCCCGACCTATCGAACCCGATACTCCAGACCGTCCTTGAGATCATCGGCGTGATCGTCCTGCTTCCACTGGGGGTGTACTTCCTTGTGCGCGCCGTCAAGGATCCCCTGCGCCCCTACGCCAGCGCTCGCCAACACAGGCATGAAGGCGCCGTCCCCGCGCATCTGGCCGTAGAAGTCGCCGACGGTGCCGCCATGGCTACCCTCAACCCTTTAACCATAGCTTATTGGGTTGGCGCACCTCCAACTGGCTCCCCATTGCCCATGCTGTCCTGGGCTATGGCGCCCCCGGTTGGGGAATCCTCATGGCTGCTGCCGGCATGATGACCTGGTTCACCGGGCTGACGGTCGTCGTTCGCTTCATCCCCCACCGCGTCGGCCCAACCTTTTTCCGCCTCGTCAACGGCGTTCTTGGACTTATCCTCCTTGGCTTCGCCACGTTCTGCGCCATAGTCCTATCCCGCCATTTCCTGCGCTGAAATGCAGGTTTCCAACAATTATGGTTCGCCCAGACTGTCATCGGCTTCCCGTTCGCCGGTAGTTGCCTCTGAGAGTCGTCCTCTATCCGGCCGTCTACCAAAGCGGCAACAGCTTTGCGATTAGGTCACTTAGCTCGGCGGTAGAGGCTCCTCCTTTTTTGCAAACCCCCTGAGCAGCAAAATTCAGCGGGTGTGTGCCGAAGCCGATAGATACGCCATTCGACTTCAGTCATGATGCGTCTTATACAATAGTCTTGACCAGCCCGACGTCAGCACAGTACGCGGCGGCGAGACCTGCCGCGCTCATCAGGATCTTAAACATTGTAATCGGTCTATGGAATTTTGCCGGCAAGGAACGCGTCGATGACCCAGTCGTCATTGTCGAATTTCAGGCAAAGCTGCTCGATGCGGACTTGAAGATCAATCGCGAATGCTATGGTCCTGGCGGGTTCGGCGGTTGTAATTGCCGTCTGAGTTGAAAGAGAGATTGACCAACAACCACGGATGATGATCGGATTGATTGGAGGACCTGAAGGAGCGCGTGCGCATGGAATCGCAACCAAGCAAAGCGCCACGAGATGGACAGAAACGCGGATTTTGGGGCGTGATGGGGTGGATCTTGCTGTGGGGCACCATTTTTGGGCTCAGCGGAGTGGCGCTGGTCGCGGTGACAAACAAGGCGGTGATCTGGTCGAGTTCGGATGCGTTTTGCGGGAAGTTCTGCCACTCGATGACATGGGCTTCAGCGGGGTATCAAAAAGGGCCGCACTTCATCAATGCGTCCGGGGTGAGCGCAAGCTGCGGGGAATGCCATATCCCCTACGACTCCAGTCATGCGACGGCGACGGAATACGTGCAGCTGTTGCTGTTTAAGGCGGACCGCGGAGCACAAGATTTCTGGAATGAGTCGCGCAAGACCATTGCGACGAAGGAAGAATGGGAAAGGCGACGCTCCCAATTGGGATCAGAGTTCGAAAGCTATCTGCAGGCCCCACAACTACATTACGTGTCGCGGATGTCATTCGCTCGAAGCGTTTGGCGGACCGCGGAGTCAGATGAAGGCGCTGATCCACAAAGACGTCATCAAAGCCAATGATGTGGATTGCCTCCAGTGTCACCAGAATATCGGCCATGTGTATGAGCAGCCGGTGGCGAAAGTAGGCGGCTGGTACACGACCGAGCAGGCAGCGGCAGGAGAAAAACTTTACCAGGCACAGTGTGGGACCTGCCACGGTCCGAAACTGGAAGGCGGCGCCGGGCCTTCGCTGAACGGCGCGTCGTGGCACCAGATGTATGGAGGCGCACAACTGCTGACGGTGTGGGGAGAAATCAAGGGCCCGATGGCGCGAGACGCTGGCGCGACCTACACGACGCAGCAGTCGCTAGACACTTTGTCCTACCTGCTGCAACAAAATAGGCTGCCCTCGGGGAGTCAGCCGCTTGCGGACACGCGACAACTGTCGGATGTATTGCCGGCGAAATAGGCTCATACATCGGATAATCCGCTGCGGTTCCGTCATCGTTGATGTTGTTCAGCGTGGAGTCAGGACGCGACGTAGCAAGAGTCGACACAATGGATGCGCGAGACCAAACATGACGAACAAAGCCAATCCTTCGAATCTCGGCAAGGTGGTCTCGGTGCGCGGCAGTGTCGTGGATATACAATTCGATTCCCATTTGCCGCCGATCTACTCCTTGCTGCACGCGAAGGCCGGGAAAATTGCTATCGAGGTGTTAGCTCAACTCGACGCGCATTGCGTGCGTGGAATCGCACTGACCCCCACCCAGGGCCTCGCCCGCGGCACAACCGTGGAAGACACGGGGGGGCCGTTGAAAGCGCCGGTCGGCAAAGAAATCCTCTCGCGAATGTTCGATGTTTTCGGGAACGCCATCGACCGCCAACCAGCGCTGACAGATGTCCAATGGCGCACAGTTCATCGAGCCCCGCCATCGTTAGCGCGGCGATCTACTAAATCCGAGATCTTTGAGACGGGGATTAAAGTCATCGATGTGCTCGTGCCGCTCGAACGCGGCGGCAAGGCGGGACTCTTCGGCGGGGCGGGCGTGGGCAAGACGGTTTTACTTACCGAAATGATTCACAACATGATCGAGCACCAGAAGGGCGTGAGCATTTTTTGCGGGATCGGGGAGAGATGTCGGGAAGGCGAGGAACTCTACCGTGACATGAAGGCGGCGGGCGTACTGCCGAACATGGTGATGGTGTTCGGGCAGATGAACGAACCACCTGGCAGTCGTTTTCGCGTGGGACTCGCGGCTCTGACGATGGCTGAATATTTCAGGGACGACGAACATCGCGACGTTCTGCTACTGATCGATAATATTTTCCGATTCCTCCAGGCCGGCATGGAAGTGTCCGGGTTGATGGGCCAGATGCCGTCGCGCCTGGGCTATCAGCCTACGATGGGCACCGAGCTATCGAGGTTGGAGGAGCGCATCGCCAATACGGACACCGGAGCCATCACGTCCATTCAGGCTGTATACGTACCGGCAGACGATTTGACCGACCCGGCGGCTGTGCACACGTTTTCGCACCTCTCGACATCCATCGTGCTTTCGCGCAAGCGGGCGAGCGAAGGACTCTACCCGGCTATTGATTTGCTGCAATCCAACTCGAAGATGGCCACGCCAGGCATCGTCGGTGAACGGCATTATCTGCTGGCGCAAGAAATCAGGCGGACGCTGGCGCAGTACGAAGATCTCAAGGACATCATCGCCATGCTCGGCCTGGAACAACTGGCACCGGAGGATCGCAAAATAGTCGCGCGCGCCCGGCGGCTGGAGAGGTTCCTCACCCAACCGTTTTTCGCCACCGAACAGTTCAGTGGCATCAAGGGAAAACTAGTCAGTCTCAAAGACTCACTCGATGGCTGTGAACGAATCCTGCGCGATGAATTCAAAGACTACCCGGAAAGCGCGCTCTACATGATCGGTGCGATCGACGAGGCAAAGAAAAAGTCCCCGCCCGACAAAGTAGAAGCCAAGCCCGAATCCGGAGCCGAACCCGAAATCAAACCGGTGGCGAGGGTCGCCACAAAGCCTGCCGTCGATTCCAAAGCTAAGTCCGAACCGCAACCGATGCTCGCGCCGAAATCCAAACCGGAGGCCGAACATGCAGCAGCCGACGCTCATGAATCTTAAGGTTCTCCTGCCGTTCCGAATTTTCGCCGACAAAACTGGCGTTTCGCGTATCGTTGCGCAGAGCCGCGAGGGCTCGGTCGGACTCTTGCCGCACCGGTTAGATTGCGTCGCGGCGCTTGCGCCAGGGATTCTGATTTACGAGAACGAAGTGGAAGGCGAGGTTTACGTCGCCGTTGATGAAGGCGTGCTGGTAAAGACTGGCTTGGAAGTGCTCGTCTCCGTGCGCAACGCAATTGGCGGAACGGATCTTGGCAAACTCCATGAGGCGGTGGAGCGGGAGTTTCTGAACCTGAACGAAGGGGAGCAGAGCGTCCGCTCGGTAATGGCGAAAATGGAGAGCGATCTCATACGCCGCTTAGCGGAGTTTCATCATGAGTAAGACACCGGAAATCAGGAGCGCGAAGGACTCGACCGCGTTCAGCAGGGAGATCGGCGAGAAGGCGGCACGCAAGCTCAGGGCGCGTAACTCGAAGCAGGGCGTTTGGTTTGGCTTGGGCATGACGGGACTTATCGGCTGGTCGGTGGTCGTTCCGACGCTGGCCGGCGTGGCGCTTGGCATCTGGCTGGATAAACACCACCCAGGAAGCCATTCCTGGACACTGATGTTGCTGGTTATCGGCCTGGCCATCGGCTGTTTGAATGCGTGGCATTGGGTCACCAAGGAAAACAAGGAAATAGGAGAGGAACCGGAGGATAAAGATGAATGACACTTTCCGTCTGATGGTGGCTTTGGTGACGGGCCTCTTGCTCGGCGCGATGTTCTTCGGCGGCCTTTGGTGGACGGTTCGGAGGGGCGTTTCATCCAAACGGCCCGCGCTTTGGTTTGTCGGCAGCCTCTTGGTGCGAACCAGTATTGCCCTAGCCGGTTTCTATTTTATCGCGCGCGGTCATTGGCAGAGGCTGATCGTGTGCCTTATTGGATTTGTCGTCGCGCGCCTTATCGTGACGCGGCTCACCCAATCGGGGGAAAAGCCGACTTACTTGGAACAGAAGGTGAGCCATGCACCTTAGTCCCGATCAGATTATCTTCTGGCAACACGGGTTTCTGAAACTCAACGGCACCATTGTGTTCACATGGGCGCTGATGCTCCTGCTCGCCGTTGGTTCAAGACTCATTACACGCAAGCTTTCCACAGGTCTTGAGCGTTCCCGCTGGCAGAACCTTCTGGAAATCGTTGTCACTGGCATCGAGAAACAGATTCAAGAGGTAGGCCTGAGTCAGCCGCAGAAATATCTCGGCTTTCTGGGAACACTCTTTCTGTTTGTGGCGACAGCCGGCCTTTGCACCGTCATTCCTGGCTTCCAGCCGCCAACTGCCTCGCTTTCGACCACGGCGGCGCTCGCACTGTCCGTATTTGTGGCGGTGCCGTTCTTCGGCATAGAAGAACAAGGGCTGGGCGAGTACCTCAAGTCCTATACGAAGCCGACATTCATCATGCTGCCGTTTAACATTATTAGTGAACTTTCGCGCACACTGGCCCTGGCCGTCCGTCTGTTCGGCAACATGATGAGCGGGGCGATGATTGTCGCCATCCTGCTCACGATTACGCCCTTCATCTTTCCGATTTTTATGACGACGCTCGGCCTCCTCACCGGAATGGTGCAGGCTTACATTTTCAGCATCCTAGCAGCGGTGTACATCGCGGCCGCCACGCGAGTCCGTAAGCCCAAGCTGGAACCCGAGGCGATACATTGAAACGTGAACTACGACAACAGAAGGAGACCCCATGGACAGCATGACGATTATCGCGGTGGCATCAATTGTTATTGCCGGCTTCACCATCGGTATCGGGACTATGATTCCCGCGCTGGCGGAAGGGCGGGCTGTTGCGAATGCGCTAAGTTCTCTGGCGCAGCAGCCCGATGCCTCCGCGACTATCACGCGAACCTTATTCGTCGGCCTGGCGATGATCGAGTCCCTGGCCATCTATTGCTTTGTGGTCTCGATGATTCTGATCTTCGCTAATCCTTTCTGGAACCACGTCATCGCCCAAGCAACAGGAAAGTAGACCTATGTTAATTGATTGGTTCACGGTCGCCGCGCAGGTGGTCAACTTCCTCATCCTGGTGTGGCTGATGAAGCGCTTCCTTTATAAGCCTATCCTCCATGCCATCGATGAGAGGGAGAAGCGGATCGCCACGGAACTGGCGAATGCCGACAAAAAAAAGGCCGAAGCCCAAAAGGAGAGCGACGACTTCAAGCACAAAAACGAGGAGTTTGACAAGCAACGCGCTGCGCTCTTGAGCAAAGCAACAGACGAGGCGAAGGCCGAACGTCAGCGGCTCCTCGACGAAGCGCGGAAGGACGCTGCGGCTTTGAGTTCAAAATTGCAGGAGGCGCTGAGAGACCAAGAGCATACGTTACATCAAGCGATCAGCCGACGAACGCAACAGGAAGTATTTGCTATCACACGAAAAACGCTGACGGATCTCGCCACGGTGAGTCTGGAAGAGCGCCTGGGCGAAGTCTTCACTCGGCGTCTTCGAGAGATGGACGCTCAGGCGAAAGCGGGTCTCGCCCAAGCCCTTAAAACAGCGTCTGACCCCGCACTCGTGCGCAGCGCGTTTGACTTGCCCGCGCAGCAACGCGCAGCGATACAAAATGCGCTGAACGAAACCTTCTCGGCCGATATCCACGTCCGTTTCGAGACCGCGCCAGAACTGATCAGCGGCATTGAACTCGCTACAAATGGACAAAAGGTTGCGTGGAGCATCGCGGATTATCTGATGTCGATGGAGAAAAGCGTCGATGAACTCCTGAAAGAGAACGACAAACCTATAGCCAAGACCGAACACAAACCCGAACCTAAGCCCGAATTCAAACCCCAATCGGAAGTCACAACTGAACCCAAGCCTGAAATAAAAACAGAGCCTAAACCTGAGGCCAAGAACGAACCTAAACTTGAAAAGCCTAAGGCCGAAACAAAGAGCAAATAAACATGGACCCCGAGAGTCTCAAAAACGTTTTCGACGGTGCGTTTGCTGAAATAAGCCAGGTGCGGGAAACATTCACACCGCAACTGACGCCACGGGAGGTGGGCACGATCACCAGTGTCGCCACCGGCATTGCCAAAGTGTCAGGTCTCCCTGGCGTTGGCTTTGATGAACTGGTGACGTTTCCCGGCGATGTGCTCGGCATTGCATTCAATGTGGACGCGGATGAAATTGGCGTCGTTCTGCTCGGCGAATACTGGCACCTCCACGCCGGAGATGAGGTCCAGCGCACGGGCCGGGTCATGGACGTGGCCGTGGGCGATGGATTGCTCGGGCGCGTCATCAACCCGCTCGGTCGGCCTCTCGATGGCAACGGCCCACTGGCCTCCAGCAAGCGCCTGCCCGTCGAACGCCCCGCCCCACCCATCATGGACCGCGCACCCGTCACCGTGCCTCTCCAGACGGGCCTCAAAGTCATCGATGCACTCATTCCCGTTGGGCGCGGCCAACGCGAGTTGATCCTCGGCGATCGCCAGACGGGTAAGACCGCCATTGCGATTGACACTATCCTCAATCAGCGCGGCCAAAATGTCTTGTGCATCTACTGTGCCATTGGTCAGCGCGCGTCCGCCGTCGCAAAGGCTGTGGCAACTTTGCGGGAAAATGGCGCGATGGATTACACCGTTGTCGTCGTCACTGAAGGCAACGACCCGCCGGGCCTGGCCTATATCGCTCCTTATGCCGCGACCAGTATCGCGGAATCCTTCATGGAAGCGGGCCGAGATGTGCTGATCGTCTACGACGACCTCACTCATCATGCGCGCTGCTACCGCGAACTCTCACTCTTGCTGCGCCGTCCTCCCGGTCGCGAAGCGTTTCCCGGCGACATCTTTTATATCCACTCTCGGCTGCTCGAACGCGCGACGCATTTGTGCAAGGAACTCGGCGGCGGCTCCCTCACCGCACTGCCCATCATCGAAACCGAAGCGCAGGACATTTCCGCCTATATTCCGACCAACTTGATTTCCATCACGGATGGGCAGATCTACCTCTCGCCGTCGCTATTTGAGTTGGGCGTGCTGCCCGCCGTCGATGTCGGCAAATCCGTTTCGCGCGTTGGCGGTCAAGCGCAACGTGCCGCCTACCGCGCCGTCGCGGGCGACCTGAAGCTCGCCTACGCGCAGTTTGAGGAACTAGAAACCTTTTCCCGGTTTGGAGCCCGCCTCGATGAAAATACCCGCAAGTCCATCGAACACGGACGGCGAATCCGCGCCTGTCTCAAACAGCCGGAATTCGCTCCCGTTCCCGTGCCCGCGCAAATCGTTGTGCTGCTGGCCTTGACCGCGGAACTCTTCGATCTAGTGCCGCTTGACCGGATGACGGAGGCCGAACACTGCCTATGCGAGGTGACGGCGGATATCCCGGCGGATGTGCGCGAGCGATTGGATACCGCTGAAAAATTGAGCGACTCGGATCGTGAAACGATTGTCCAAATCGCCCGCAAATCGCTTGCTCGCTTCCAGCCCAAGCCTGAAACCAAGCCGGATCTCCAAACGAAGGTGAAGCCCAAACCCAAAGGCGAGCCCAAGCCTGAAGCCAAAGCAAAGCCGGAAGTCCACACGAAGGGCGCACCCGAGCCGGAGGTTGAGGGCAAGTCATGAGCAAGACCACGGTCAGTCTTCGTCGAAAGATCGCCGGAGCCGGGGATCTCCAATCCGTTGTCCGCACGATGAAGGCTGCGGCTGCCTCGAGCATAGGGCAATATGAAAAATCGGTGAGCGCATTGGCCGACTACTACCGCACAGTTGAACTGGGGTTGGGCGCATGCTTCCGAGAAAGCGGGGCGGCGCCACATATTGCAGAAAGGAAGGGAAAAACAGTTGCGGGTGTAATCAGAGCGGTCGTGTTCGGTTCAGATCAGGGACTAGTGGGCCAGTTCAATGATGTGGTGGCCGATTTCGCGGTCAAGACGCTGGCGGCCCTGCCAGGCAAACCGCAGGTCTGGGCCGTCGGTGAGCGCGTTCAAGCACGCCTGACTGACGCGCGCCTGCCACTGATCGGACTCTTCAGCGTGCCCAACTCTGTCAAGGCTATCACCCCGCTCGTCGGACAGATTCTCGTGGAGACCGAGGCGCACCACGGTCAGGGTGAAGTCACCGAACTTCACCTCTTCTACAACCGCCCCACTTCCGGGGCGGCTTATGCGCCTGTCGGTCAGCGACTGCTCCCGCTGGACGAAACCTGGCGACGCAAGCTGTCCGAATTACCCTGGCCGACCGGAAACTTTGCCCGAGGTCATGGGTGGCGGCACCGTGACCTTGCGGGCGCTCATCCGCGAATACCTTTTCGTCTCGCTCTTCCGGGCGTGTGCCGAATCCCTCGCTAGCGAGAACGCGAGCCGCCTAGCGGCGATGCAGCGCGCCGACAAAAACATCGACGAATTACTGGAGGATCTTAACCGGACATTTCATCGTCTGCGTCAGGATAGTATCGACGAGGAACTCTTCGACGTCATCTCCGGCTTCGAAGCGCTGAGCGTAGAAGAGAAATGATGCGCAATAGCACGGCACCTAGCAGTGCGGTTTGGATGTTCTGCAAAAACACGGCCACATCGTCGGCATGTAATCCAAACAGATGCCAGTCTTCCTCGATCAAGTGTTCCGAACGCAGCACTCCTGCTCACGAGGCAGGCGCATCCCTCTAACCTACCTCCCACCAAAGGCACGAGTCGCAGGCGACGGGAGTTTGGCGGACGCTCAGCCGGGCGAGTCCGGTTTCCGCGTGGTGCCGTCAGCTTGTAACCAAGTATTCTCTGACGGCGGTGCCACGGTGCGCTAATCGGACCGAATATTCCCCGTGCCTGAACCCGTCGTGACTGGTATGTTCCCTGGATGTTCCCAGCTAAAAGGCCAAGTTTCGTGCAGTCACAAATTTGCGAGAGTTGGCTATGGGCCTTTCACCTACCGCCCTTCAGCGGATTCTGAACTTTTGTCACATGCAACAGAGTGTCGGTTCTGTTGCATTTTGGCGATGGCCGCGTCCGTTTGAAACGAGTTACGCTCGCAGACGAAGGCGCCGTCGACTACGTAATGTTGCATTTCACACGCCGGTTATGACCGACGTGGTTTTCACCTGGCGCATGTGGGGTAGCACGGTGTATCAAAGGGTCTTCGGGCATACCTCCGTAACATACAGAATAGGCGACGGCGATTCTGTTCAATTTAGTCTGTATCAAACCATATGCTTTGATACGGACCTCCGATGCGACTATTCCACGACAATCGTGCTATGCGCTCAGGCTGATTGTTTCCGAGTATCCCGTCAGAACGAAGCCGCCCGGCGGCGGACGCTACGCGTGAGGCGAACGGAGCAGTTTATAGCTAACGGCTAAAGTAAGTTGTCGGGTCATAAGGAGGTCCTCATGACCCGACTTCGCAAAATGATGCTGGAAGAACTCCAGCGCCGTAATTACTCGCAAGATACCACACGCCACTACATCCGCACCGTCGAAGATTTTGCTCGGCGATTCCACTGCCCGCCGGACCGTTTGGGTCCTCGGCACATTCGCGAATACCAGGCCGAGCTGTTTCAAAAGCGGAAGTTGTCACCGGGTACAGTGACCAACCGCCTCTCGGCTTTGCGGTTCTTCTACACCAAGACTCTCAAAAAGGCCTGGAGCGTCGCGGAGACTCCCTACCCCAAAAAGCAACGTCGCATCCCAACGATCCTCAGTCAGGAAGAAGTCGCACGACTGATCGATGCCGCCGGCACTGCTTTTCATCGAACTCTGCTGATCGCACTCTACGCGACCGGCTTGCGGTGCGCAGAGCTGACGCACCTGAAGGTCAGCGATATCGACAGCCAGCGCATGGTGATTCACGTCCGAGGCGGCAAGTGGGGCAAAGACCGGGATGTGATGCTCAGCCCCAAGCTACTCGAGGAACTGCGCAAACACTGGCACCGCTTGCGGCGAAAACCCAGTGCTTGGCTCTTCCCAGGCAACCGGTGGCATACCGGTGATCACCCCATCGATACGAAAACGCCGCGTCACGCTTGCCAGCAAGCCGCTCAGCGCGCGGGCCTGAAAAAAGCCGTCCATCCCCATACGCTGCGCCATTGCTTCGCCACTCATCTGCTCGAGGCCGGCGCCGATCTCCACACCATTCAGATCCTGTTAGGCCATCACGATCTGAAAGAAACTACCGTCTACCTGCATGTCTCCGAACGTCACTTGAAAGCGACGGCGAGTCCTCTGGACTCGCTCCAACTGAAAAGCGAGTTGCCGCGGGAAGAGTAGATGAATCGGCCGCCCTTCGAGGTGGCCGATCTTATCCGCAGCGCGGGAACTGCATTTCTCGAGCGAAATCGCCAGTGGCTCCGCTGGAAGCACGTCAAAGTGCTGCTGGCCATTGCGCGCTGCCGTACCGCCGCACTCGGTGGGCATCTCGATCAGTGCACTCGCTGCGGGCATCGCGCCATCTCTTACAACTCCTGCCGAAACCGCCACTGCCCGAAGTGTCAGACCGCGGCCCGCGACCGTTGGATCGCCGCGCGTCAAAAGGAACTTCTCCCAACACGCTACGTTCACGTGGTCTTCACGCTTCCGGCGCAGCTAGCACCCTTGGTGCTGCAGAATAAGAAACTCCTCTATGGCCTGCTGCTTCGCGCCAGTGCGGAAACTCTTCTCGAAGTCGCGCGCGATCCCAAACATCTCGGTGCAGAAATCGGTTTCTTCAGCGTGCTGCACACCTGGAGTCAGAAGCTCACCCTGCATCCCCATGTGCATTGCGTCATTCCCGCCGGTGGGTTGAGTCCCGATCACACCCATTGGGTGAAATCCCAAAACCGGTTCTTTCTTCCCCTCAAGGTGCTCTCGAGAGTCTTTCGCGGCAAGTTCGTCGCTGGTCTCAAGCAGGCGCTCCAAAATGGCCCACTGAACTTCCCTGGAAACCTCGCTCCACTCGCCCAGCCGAAACCTTTCGCTGCGTGGCTGCGATTGCTGTTCCGCAAGGACTGGGTGGTCTACGCCAAACGCCCCTTCGGCGGCCCCGAATACGTGCTGCAATATCTGGGCCGATACACTCATCGCGTGGCCATCTCCAACCATCGCCTGGTCTCGTTTACTGACGGGAAGGTCACCTTCCGCTGGCGAGACTCTGCTCACAACAACGAACAGAAGCTAATGACCTTACCGATCGACGAGTTCCTGCGCCGCTTCCTGTTGCACCTACTCCCCAAAGGGTTCGTGCGGATCAGGAACTTTGGCTTTCTGGCCAACCGCCGACGCGCCACGCTCCTGCCTCTTTGCTTTCAATTGCTCGGCGCAGCACGCGAACCACAGGCCCAACAAGATCTTCCATCCGCGTGTGACTCACATGGCCTTTGGCGCTGCCCTAAGTGTGGTGCTCCGATGGTGGTTATCGAGAGGCTCACCCCCGCCGAAGTCCAGCTTCGTTCTCCACCGCTAGTCACCGCTGCCGCATGAGACGACTCTTTCCAGCTCGAATCCTTCGCATGCTTCGGCTTGCTCCGTGCCCTTGCGCCTTCCCCCGGAACAAATCTCTTCTTCCAATCTCCTCAGCGTTGTCTCCGCGATACTCGCTCGCACTAGTCAGCTCCCTAAGTCTTGTGCCGTGCTGTACCGCACAGTCTCGGCAACGTTCCACACCGCTGTCTCCTCCCATTCAATCTCCATAGGGCCCGCGTCCGCCGCAAACACGGGCGGCTTCCTTCTAACGGCTTAATCGAACGCGCGCAGAGCTCCACGCCCAATATTCACTGCCTCGCCAAAACGCGCGTCCGATTAAGCACTAGCGTGATTCAGGAGCGATTCCCGGAAGAAACGGGAAGCAAAGTATCTTCAGGCCCACCGCCTTCCCGCACGCACCAAGTGGGGAATCAGAATGAGGACCGCGCCATAAACGAGAAGGGATGCGGCTAGCGACTGAGTGGTGCCAAACCGCAGATCCTCGAAAACAAGCTTCAGACTTCCCAGAACGGCAGCCGCGTAGGCCATCCACACGAGCTCAAGCCGCTTCCACCGGGCGCCAACGAAGGCAAGTAGAAGAGCCGCCGCGCACGTCACAACGGTACGAATGACGGCCAACTGCGGCAGTGACGGCGCGCCTCCTCGTGCGATGAGCCAGACCAACGCCGCAACGGCGAAAGCGGCCGTCGCACAGACCGCCAAAATCGCAGGTAGCAGCCGCAAGAGCCGCTCGCCTTGGTGCTCGCCGGGATAGCGGGAGATCAAAGTGGTGCAGAGTAAGGCTGCCACGACAGCTAGGATTGGCAGCGCTCCGGGCGCAGCAGGATACGATCCGGCCAGGGCACGACCGGCGTACTCGAGTAAACCCGACGCGGAGAGCGCCCCGCACAGGTAGACCACTCCGTGCAAATCGAGCTCGGGACTGCGCATGCGGACACCAAGTCCCGTTGCGACCACCGCCGCCAAGCACAGCCAAATCACCCGCGGCAGGGAGGGAAGGGCAAGGAAACTGCCCGCCATCACGAAGGCAACTCCCCAGGCCGCGTAGAAGCGGAAGTTGGGGCGCTCGCGGTGTCGTCCGAGCAGTCCGAACGAGGCGAAATAACACGCGGCTCCGGCAATGAGGCAGGAAAGTCCCAGCGCGAGTACGCCGGCCTCGTGTTCGATTCGGAGCATGGCCCAACCCGCCAGCAGAGCTGTGGCAGCGAGTTGCGCGGCCTCAAAACCGTTGATCTTCAGCCGAAAAACCAGGGAACGGATCGTTAGGCTGACGGCATAAATGGCGAAGAGAGCTGCAACGAGAGCAATCATGACGCCCGCAGCCACAGGTTGGTACTCCGAGGGAATCGCCCCAGAATTCCCAAGGATGATGATCAGGGTTACGGTTGCGAAGTCAGCAGCCGCAGCAACGACCGGACGCAGCGCGGGCCAGCGGCCGCTGCCAGCCGCAAATTCGCTCAGCAACGCCATAACGAGAAGCGCCAAAGTGAAGGGCACGGGAGCGCGCGTAGCCGCCATGAGGATTAAGGCGGTGACTACCGCGGTGAGCATTCCTACCCAAATGACTAGGGAAAGATTCCGGTGCCAAGCCAGGATCATTGCCAGAAGGGCGAATGCGGCCAAGACCGCCGCGGCCACGCCCGGCTCGATCATTCGAAAACGCACGGTGACTTCCCAGAGCAGGGGAGACAGAATCAGCGCCGACGTAATGGCGTAGGAATAGCTCGCGAGCCGGGCTTGGGCTTGCGGCCACGCCGCCCATACCAGCCAAGCGGCGCCATAAGTCAGGGCGAGCGTCACTGCAATCCATCGGGGAAAAATCCCAGACTCCGCGGCGGCGCGGAGAAGATAGGCTCCGGCAATTCCGAGTATGGCCCTGCCGAAAACTGGAAACACGCTCGGCTTCGACTGAGAAGGCCGTGTCTCGCCTGGAACGGAATTAGCAACGGCCGGAACGGGTTGCGCCTCCTGATGAGCAGGGTGCATTTGCCCCGGATGTTCCAGTGCGGAAACGCGGCGCTCGAGTTCCTTCAGCCGCGCACTAAGCTCTTCCACGTCGTATGAAACGTCCTCGCGAGGCATGAGCACCCACCTCCACTCGTTTCCAGCCGCGGTCCGCAGCTAATCGTCGCCGTGGACCGGAGCCACGCCGCCGTGAGAAAGAGATTCCTGGTCCGGCCACGGCGGAAACAGTTTCACCAGGACCCACAGAATGGCAAAGGGCAAGAGGGTCAGGACGATGGCAGTCAACAACCCTTCCTTGGCTACAAAACCAATCTTGTAGGTCGTATACCCCAGAAAACTCTTGGAAAAGAGCTGGCCACCAATGACTACGTTCCAGCGCATGGCGAAAACCCCGATGAGGACCAGGCTTCCCGCCACCGCATAAATGCGCTTGCGGGCCTTTTCGCCAAGCTTGAACAACTGAGTCAGCGCAAGCAGGCCGATCGGAACCAAGGTGCCGATACATATCTGGATGACCACCTGCGAGAGATAGAGCCGCGTATGCACCATGAAATCGAGACTGCGAAAGGATTCATCCGCCTCATAGACGCGGTGAACGAGGTCGAGCATTTCCAGGCTGAAATCGATGAGGAAGGTGTAGAACAAGTAGCGGGTGACGGTGTCCACGCAACGCATGTCAATGGTTTGTCCGCGGTACCACGCGGAGAACATATAAAGCAGCAGAACCGCGGCAATGCCCGACACCATGGCGGAGAAAAGAAACACTACCGGCATCATCGGGGATGACCACCATGGATTCGCCTTGATCGAGCCGAAGATGAATCCGACATAGCCATGCAGCAGAAAGGCGGAGGGAATCCCCACCACAGTGATCACGTAGCCCACACGCTCATCAAGGCGGAGCGCCCCTTCACTGATGTTCGCTGAGCCTAGCGTGAGCACGCGGTAGAAGACCCGCTTCAGGCCCTTGGTACGCTGCGAGAGGAGAACAATGTCCCGCCGGTAATCCAGCCAGATTTCCAGCACCAGTACGGCCATCAGGTACCACAGGTACACGAAGCCGAACATGGCCATTGCGGAAGTGCGGTGCGGCGTCAGATACATCTCGAGAGAACGCTCGGGGTGACCGAGGTGGAGTTGCAGCGGAAGCGGCGCAACCAGCAGGAACGCGAGCGCCGTCAGAAGTGCCAGCCGATAGGTCGGCTTGACGGTTTCAACATGGAAGACACGCTCGAGCGACGCCAGGATGAAAGCGCCTGCGACCAGGCCGGTGATAAACGGGTACAGAACGATGAGGATGCCCCAGGCGAGTTCGACTTCGTTGGGGTACATGTAACCTTGAACCGGCATAGCCTTCTCGCGCCTCCCTAGTGCACCGAACCGTCGAGATCGTTGTAGAAAAGTTTTGCCCCGGTAGCCATGTAAGGCTTGAGCACTTGCACGTCATGGGTTTTCAAGAACTCATGAATCGGATCCTTGGGGTTCTTGAGGTCGACGAGCTGCCTGGCGCCTGTGGGGCAGGCTTCGCAACAGGCCGTCGTGAGGCCCTTGGTAATGCGGTGATAGCACAGCGTGCACTTCTCCGCCGTTTGCGTCTTGGGATTCAGGAATCGGCAGCCGTAGGGGCAGGCCTGGATGCAGTAGCGGCAGCCGATGCAATAGTTCTTGTCTATGAGCACGACGCCATCTGGGGCGATAAAAGTGGCGCCGACCGGGCAGACCTGCGTGCACGGAGAATCGGCGCAGTGATTGCACATTTTGGGAACGAAGAAATCCTTTCCTCCGGTTTCCGGAATCGGCGGAAAGCCATTCTTGCCGCCGTTGGGCGAGTCCACCACGGGATCGGCCAGGTCGTAATCGGAAACGTGGTAGCGCTCGACCCAGGTGCGAAAATAGCCCTCCGGCACATCGTTTTCCGTGGCGCAGGCGCGCACGCAGTTTCCGCAGCCGATGCACTTGGAGATGTCCACCAGCATGCCCCACCAGTGCTCGGTCATCGTGTAATTGGGCGAGGCTTCCGGCATTCCGGCAAGCACGGCCTCCCACGCGACCGCACCGGCGGGCAGTAGGATGAGCATTTGCCGGTGCGTGATGTTCATGGCTTGGCTCCCGTGCCAATCAGCGGGCTGTGGGGCTGCTGATGGCAGGTTTCGCATGGCAATCCTGCGCTATGTTCCGCGGCGACGATCTGGGGAAAGCCTTTGGGCTTGGCGCTGTTCGCCTCATGGCAGCGGACGCAGAGTACGGCGGTATCTAGTTGTGGCGGCAGGACCGTACCGGGATCCTCGGCGTGTTTTGCCAGAGCACCGTGGCAGGCTTCGCAGTTCACGCCTGCGTGTTTTCCTTGGTTCTTCATGGCGACGACATCAGAGTGGCAGATCTCGCAGGCTTGCTGTCCGGCAAACACAACTGGCTGGGCGGCAATTTCCGTGATGGCATTTCCGCGATAGTGGCCATATTCGCCAAAGCTTCGGGGTACCAAGGCCGCCCGCAAGAGGACAAAGGCGAAAATCGCGACCGCGAAGACCGCGGCGACACGCAGCAGATGCTCGACATCCTTGAACCTGTTCATCGCGACACCCGTCCATGAGTGCTCTCAGGGCCGGCGCAGGAATCAACCCGTGCGAAAGGTAGCGAAAGGAAAGCTGGGCGGTCGCAGGTACGGCGTGGCGGTCGGAAGACAGCTACCGGGCAAAGGCCCATAGCGCCAGACCCGGCGAGGTAATGCCGCGCCTCGTTCGTCGGGGCTGAAATCCTGCCGCCTGGATCGGAAGTGCGCCACATCACTTGTTTGCCTTCGTTCCTGCGGGAGACGCCAGGAACAGGAACACGCAATGTCTACACGACATCCAGGACGGCTGCTGTAACCAGCGCCACGGGCTTGTGTGCCGGCGATCACGAGTTTGCCCGGCAACCTGGGGCCCACAATTGCCGCTGCAGGGAGAGAGCCGTCGCTGGCGGGCGATGTCAAGCCAAGTCGATCACAGGAATTGCAGTCGGTTCATCTCTGCGCCGTGGACTGAAAAGCCGGACGGATTGTCGGCCGCTCGGAAACTATATCCCGCGCTGTGTATCCGAAAGTTCCGGCTCCTCGCTGTACCAAAACAGATGTTTTGGTTCACGACAGACAGAAACGCTGAAGCGATCCGTTTTCAGGTTCTTAGGTCTCATTCCCCACCTTTTGATACGCGCTTCGCGTCACTCATCAGATTTCAATACAGACGAATCAGTCGTAGCGGGCGCAGTCAACCGCCAAAAACCCTCGTGTAGGATGGGCGGTAAGGGTGAAAAGAGACCCAAGGATCGGGCGAGTCTTCCCACGCCACAATGAGATGTTTTTTGAACAATTTCAGTAATTGCAACCGCACTCTCCATGTCTCGGTTTTGCACTGCCGATAATCATCAGCCGCCCCAATTTTTTACTGTATTCACATCCACGAAATTACTGGTCTGCGCGCCTCGCCAGGAGAGAGACTCCTCGAGAAGTGGAGATTTAAGAGTTGAGAGTGCCACTCCCCTAGCTGGACTGCCTGGCCCTCCTCACCTCGAAGGGTGACCAGGATCACAGCGCATCTTTCCCGAGTTGGAGCAAGTAAGTTCTGTGCGAGGCGTATCAATCAGTGAGGCGCTAGACATGAATGAGGCACTCTATGGTGCAATCTATGAATAAAGATCAGCGCGATATTCTCGATGTCCTCAAGTCCGAGCTGGTATTCCTAGAGAGGGGCGGCTACGCAAGCTGGCCACGTCCGGCGCAGAGATTCCAGCATATCTTCGAAGATTCGCGGGCTTGCATGAATTACAAATTCAGTAATTTCGCCCCTTGCTCCGAGTGCGTCTTGATACGGCTGGTGCCGCCTGAGTTTCACGGGAACAGAATCCCGTGCCGACACATCCCCTTGAATGCCAAGGGTCAGACGCTGGACTCGCTCTATCGTTATGGAGGCGCCATCGAGAAAACGTGCGGGGAGTGGCTCCGGACCACAATTGCCAGTCTTGAAAAGCAGCGAACCCCCACTGACTCTGGTAAGAAACCGTCAGTGCCCAACAGAGCTAAGGGATAGCCTCATTTTGAAGCCACATCCCAAGTGCGCCGATTCCGGACTGAGCGACCCCACTCCATTCGCTCGGCCGGGAAAGGTTGGTCAATACACGCGGATGTGTTCCAGATCACAGATACTTACTTTCCGTTGAGAGAAATTCATGCCGTGATCGTCGAACGCCATCACGGGAGGAGATCATGTTCGGGTTAACGATGCTGATGCGGTACTTTCTGGGGGCCGGCATTCTCACGGCGGGAATCATGATGTTGCTGGTGATTTACGGAAATGCATTGTCTATAAGAGAGGACGACGAGCTGTATCTCAATAAAGCTGAACAAACGATGATGGCTTCGGAGCAGCAGATGCTGATAGGAAGGATGCGCAGATTGGCGCGTGTGATCTTGGGGGTCGCGGTAGTTGCCGGAGTCCTGCTCGCAGCGAGTGCTGGGCTGTGGGCTTGGATCGGCTTGCACAGCTAATGCACTCATTCTATATGCCGGTCGCGGCGGGTTCAGCGAGGCGCGGGGGGCATCAATGAAACTGCAGGGCGGTTGGAATGAATAGCAAAGCATTCTGAAACCAACAAGCTGGAAGGGAGGGCTGCAATGAAGTCTATCGGAATTTGGAGACTCTTTTCACGGCAGGGCTACATCCGCGCAGTCGCTTTCGCTCTGGCGCTGTCGGCGGTAATTATGGGCATTGGGTCTTCAGGTCGAACCGCAACCATTAATAGAGAGAAGGTTCCTTGGGGGACGAAGCTCATCCTGAGCGGAATCGTGAGCGATTCCCTGTGTGGCAACGGCCACTCAGTTAACGGACATGGTGATCGCGAATGCACGCGGATGTGCGTGAAGTTGGGGGCGAATTACGCGTTAGTCGCGAGCAAAAGCCTGTTTATCTTGAAGGGCCACGAGGTTGAACTGGACGAATATGCCGGCGAGAAGGTGATAATCACTGGTGCTGTCAGTGGCAATCTTGTCAAAGTGGAGTCGATTGTTCCTGTCGATCTAGTGCACAACGCAGCATCATTCGCGGGCGAGTAGCAGCTGTCGAGACCAAGGCGAAGGCTCCATTGGGCGCGCTTCTTAACGTGCTATTTGCTGTCATAGGCAGCACTCACGGCTTGGCGCTGCCGCTATGGGAATCGCGCTAGCCTTCGTATCAGTTAGATCACTTATGATCGCCGTTACATCCTTTCCGTGGGTGCTTCCTGCTATTGTCTGGGCGGAACAAATCGCCAATCGGCAGCATGGGGCGACAAAAGGGGGACGCACGAAAATCATGACGAAGAGCCTCTGTGTCAGACTTCTTGGGCGGACGGCGTTCGTTTTTCTTGGCACTTTCTTCTGCTTGGTGTCAATAACGCCTTCTGCATCGGCAATTCCGGTCTTTGCGCGCAAATACAGCACGTCGTGCTCGACCTGCCACAACAATTTCCCCGAATTGAACGATTTTGGGTGGGCGTTCTACAAGAACGGCTTCAAATTTCCCAAAGATGACGAGACGTTCGTGAAGGAGCCGCCTGTTTTGCTCGGCGCCAAAGCACAAAAGGAGGCCTTTCCGGGCAACGCGATTTTCCCCGGGGAGATCCCGGGGACAGTGCCCGTGGGGCTCCGCTACGAAGGCTACGCCCAGTTCAACAGCAAACAGCCGGCGACCCTCGGTGTTCTGCCGCGCGTCGATCTTTTCGCGCCAAACACCTTCACGATCCTGACCGCCGGGAGCTTCGGCCCCACCCTTTCGTGGTGGGTCGACGACGACATTTCCGTCGGTGGCCAGAATGCTGCAGGGGGCATGGGTTTCGGCTACCTGAAAGCGAACGACATCGGCCATTACCTGCATTTGCCGAAGGACACTTTGAACGTCCGCTTCGGACAATTTGAGCTCGATTTGCCTTTCAGCCAAGCCTATACAATTAATCCCACTGACTACGACATTTATGATGAAGTTGCGGTGGCAGGTGCTCTGGGAACGACGAACAACCCCTTCTCATTCGCGGCCATGCAGCGGGGAATCGAACTTGGTGGCTATCCTAATGATGGGAACTTCAACTGGTCCGTCGCCATAACCGACGGCAGCAACAACAATACGCCCTGCTGCGTTCAGAGCGTCGCCAATGGGACCGGTACGGCCCAAATAAGCAACGGCAAGAATATATATGTGAATGTTTTTCAGCAATTCAATTTGGAGCGTGACCCTGCGGTCCGCAAAGAGGTACAAGCCGCCGGACCGACTGGTCCGCACGACCACACCTCGATCCGCTTGGGCGCCTTCTACGATTACGGCACGAACCGGCTCAACGTGAACCTTATGGACTTCCCCGGGTTCCCGGTGATGAATGAGCCCTATTATCGGGTGGGCGGATACTTTCGGTTCCGATACCAAAACAGATTTGAACTTTATGGCATGGGGATGTTCGCCCACGACTCCAACGTGATTCCCGCAACGGATGCCGCCGGGAATAGCGTTGTGCTGGCCGGCCCTTCGATCAACTACAGTGGCGGATTTGCGCAGGCACAGTATTGGCTATTTCCCTGGCTGATACCTATGATGCGTTATGACATCGTGAATTCGCCATTTGATTTCGCCGCCGGCCTTTCTCAAGGATCCTCGCGGAACCGCTTCAGTCCTGGTCTGCAGGTCTTGGTGCGCGCGAATATCAAGGTAAATTTCGAATACGAGCATCGCTGGGGCGTGCCCGTCCCTGGGACAGTCATTCCCACTTTCTTTCACCCCAACAGTGCACTCTTGGGTATGGACTTCGCGTTTTAGATTCGCGGTTCTTACGTAGGCAGATGGCCGACAAAGGAAGGGAGCAAAAGCTGCAATGAACAAGATTAGGATAACGCTCGCGGGAGCGATTTGCATTTCGGTCGCGTTGGCCGGTGTGGGCCATGCGTCGGATATCAAAGGCCACGTGGCCGTTCAGGGCTTGCGTTCGCCCGAGAATATCGCGGTTTACGTGGATGCGATTCCGGGCAAAGACTTTCCCGCGCCTGCCCAGCACGTGGTCATGGACCAGAAAGGGCTGAAGTTTGTTCCCCATGTTCTCGCAGTTGTGAAAGGGACGACAGTTGATTTTCTAAACAGCGATGCCACCGGGCACAACGTCTATTGGCCCTCAATCAGCGGCAACAAGAAGCTGGCCCATAACCTTGGAACGTGGCCGCAGGGGCAAACGAAATCATTCCAGTTCAACGATCTTGGCGCGGCTGCCTTGTTGTGCAATGTCCATCCGGAGATGTCCGGTTACATCGTTGTAGCGCCCACTCCGTACTTCGCCGTGAGCGACAAGGATGGAACTTTCGACATCAAGAATGTCCCGCCCGGTCACTACACGCTGACAACCTGGAGCGAGGAAGGAAAGGCAACAACCCAAGCTGTGGATGTTGCCGGCGAAGCAGTTACGGTGACGCTCACAGTGAAAAAATAGCCTTGCCGAGGACCCAGACAGCAGTGATTGACCTATGAAGCCCCGCAGCAAGCTGGTGGATTTGGATTGGCTGGAGTCTAACTTTCCCTGCATGCAGGCCTGTCCGGTGCACACGCAGGCTGGGCGGTACGTCGCCTTGATTGCACAAGGGCGCTATGAGGAAGCGTATCGCTATGCCCGCCAGCCCAATCCATTTGCCTCTGTGTGCGGCCGTGTATGCGGCCATCCCTGTGAGCCCGCCTGCAGACGGGGTGTGCTCGACGCGCCGATTTCCATTCGCGCCCTCAAGCGATTTCTAACCGAGCGATACGGTCCGGAGTCGCGCCACCCGATTGATGTTTTTCCCGAAAAACCTGCGGTTCTGCATAAGGAAAAGGTGGCGGTCATCGGATCAGGCCCGGCAGGACTTTCCGCGGCGCATGATCTGGCGCTGCTGGGCTACCCGGTCACGGTTTTCGAAGCCTCCCCGGTCCCGGGCGGCATGATGCATCTGGGCATACCCGAGTACCGCCTGCCGCGTGATGTGTTACAGGCGCAAATCCGCGAAATTATCGATCTCGGCCCCGAACTCCGCGTCAACAGCAAGCTAGGCCGGGATTTCTCACTGTCGGATCTTCGCGACGAGGGCTACCAAGCCGTTCTTTTGGCGTTTGGACTGCATCGCAGCCGCGACCTGCAGGTTCCAGGCAATGACCTCGACGGCGTGATCAAGGGCATCGATTTTCTTCTCAATGTGAATCTCGGATATCGATTCTCCATTGGCAAGCAAGTGGTGGTGATTGGAGGCGGAAACGTGGCCATTGATGTGGCACGCTCCGCTCTTCGTGAACAGCAAAGGAGCGCCGGCGACGCCGTGGGAGGCGGCCTTCCTAACAGCCTGTCATCGAGCGAGATGGATGTCGCCATGAAGGAGATGATGGACGTTTCGCTCGCCGCGCTACGAATGGGCGCGCGTCAGGTGCATCTGGTTTGTCTGGAATCACGCGAGGAGATGCCGGCGTTTGGGGAAGAGATCGAAGAAGGCATAGAAGAAGGCCTGAAGCTGCATTCGTCACTCGGCCCCAAACAGTTTCTGGGTCAAGACGGAAGGGTGATCGGTTTGCAAACGATCCACTGCCGGTCGGTGTTTGACGCACAGCGTCGCTTCAATCCGCAATTCGATCCCGGCACCGAGGTGGTCATTCCATGCGATACCGTGATTCTGGCCATTGGCCAAGCCTCCGATCTTTCGTTTCTCACTCCTGCGGACGGCATTGAAACCACGCGACAAGGAACGGTCAAAATCGATCCGGCAACTTTGATGACAACAGCGCCGGGAATCTTCGCGGCGGGCGATATCGCGTTCGGCCCCCGGCTGATCATCAACGCCGTGGCTGACGGTAAGAAAGCAGCGGAGCAGATTGACCGCCATCTCAGGGGAGCGGCCTGGTCACCGAAGCCCCAATACGTCCAGATCACGATTTTGGACCATCACCAAATGGCCGAGCACTATGACGAGTACTCGCGCCTGGCCGTTCCCATCCTGCCCATTGAGCGGCGTACCGGAATCGCGGAGGTGGAGACCGGGTTCACAGAGGCAGAAGCGCGCCGCGAAGCCTCGCGTTGCCTGCAATGCTGGATCAATACGATCTTTGAAGGTGACGAGGAGCACGGCACGGAGTGCATTCTTTGCGGCGGATGCGTGGATGTTTGCCCCGAGAACTGCTTGCAGCTCGTGCCGCTTCGCCAAATTACGTTTTCGGATTCCACAGTGGAGCGTCTCCAGGCCGAGGGTCCTGTTCGGGAGCTTGATTTGCAACACTTGGAAGCTTTCGAGCTCTCCAAAGGTGATGGTTCCGTGATGGTAAAAGACGAAACAATCTGTATCCGCTGCGGGCTCTGCGCGGAGCGCTGTCCCGTGCATACCATCACCATGGAGGCTTACGAAAGATTTGATCTTGATCCCGAACTGGTCCAGATTGAGAGCTTGCGATAAGCCATGACTGAGCGACAAGAAACAGGAGCTCCACAGGCGCCATCGGACGCCCAGACGAAGATTGTTATCACGCGACGCGAATTCTTGAACGAAGCGTCCGCCGGCGCGCTGGGCATCGCGGCGGTTGGTTCCATGATTGTGACTTACGGCTATCTCTCACCCAACGTGCTCTTTGAGCCTCCTACAACATTTCGTGCCGGGAACCCGGATTTGTATCCGCTCGACTCGGTCACTTTTCTCGAAGATCAACAGGTGTATGTCGTGCGTACGGAAAATGGCTTCTATGCCGTATCAGCGGTTTGCACGCATCTTGGTTGCATCACCCAATGGAAGCCCGATCTCCAATTGATCGCCTGTCCGTGTCACGGCAGCAAGTTCCGGACCGATGGAACAAAGATCGAAGGCCCGGCGCCGCGACCGCTGCCCCACTTCGCGATTTCCCTGACACAGGATGGAGAGCTGCAGGTGGATAAGCTTGAGATCGTCAGCCCGGGACAAGCTCTGAAAGCGTGAGTGCGTAATGGCGCATTCGTTCACCATGGAGATGGCGCTTGAGCGCTTGCGCGGCACGCGCGTTTGGAAATCCATTTTTCGTCGCGGACCGGCGCTTACAAACCGCTCCCGCAGCCTGGCGGTGTTTGGCAATTTATTTCTGCATCTGTTGCCGGTCAAGGTGCGAGAAGAATCTCTGCGGGTGCGGGCCTCCTATTATCTCGGCTCCATTTCCTTCCTTCTGTTTGTTGTGCTCGGTGTGACAGGCGTGCTGTTGATGTTTTACTACCACCCGGCCGTTCCCCAGGCCTACCGCGATATGAAGGATTTGCGATTTGTTGTCTCCAACGGAGTATTTCTCCGCAATCTTCACCGCCTGGCAGCGCAACTGATGGTGCTAGCGGTTTTCTGGCACATGTTCCACGTCTTTTATCGCGGCGGTTACAGGCCGCCGCACGAGTTCAACTGGGTCGTGGGCGTCGTGCTTCTGTTAGTGACTCTTTTCTTGAGTTACACGGGTTATCTGTTGCCTTGGGATCAACTTGCGTTTTGGGCAATTACGGTGGGAACGAACATCGTCTCGGCGATGCCTTTCATCGGACGCCGGGTCCGATTTATTTCGCTGGGCGGGAACCTCGTCGGCGAAAACGCGCTGCTGCGATTTTACGTTCTGCATTGCGTGGTCTTGCCGGTGATTGCCGTTGTGTTGGTGGCCGTGCATTTCTGGCGTGTGCAGAAGGATGGCGGGTTGACGGTACCGGAGGAAGATGGCGGAAAAGGAAACTAGAGAAAACAAATACGAGGCCGGCTTCAGCTCCGACGCCAAGAAGGAGCCCGTCCGCGTCGTCTTCATCACCAAGAAGACTTCGGCCAAAGTAACTGGAGACGTCGGCCCGCGGGTGATGACTTATCCCCATCTGCTGATCCGAGAGGCCATTGCGTTTATGGTGTTGGTCATCGCCCTGGTCGGCGTTGCGCTATTTTGGGACGCTCCTCTGGAACAGATTGCTAACCCGCTCCTGACGCCGAATCCCGCCAAGGCGCCATGGTACTTCCTCGGTTTGCAAGAGCTGCTGCATTATTTCCCGCCGCTCGTGGCTGGGATCATCATTCCTACGCTCGTTGTGGTCGCGCTCGTGATCGTTCCGTATTTCAACGTCAATATCCAAGGTGCGCCGCTCTGGTCGGGGAATCGGAAACGTACGCTGTGGATTTTCCTTGCTGTGATGGTCGCGTTGACTTGCCTACTGGCACTGTTTCGCGCCTGGACTGTACTCGTGCCCACAGAGATCATCGCCTTGCTGGCGCTCGGCTCTTATCGCAGCACTCCATTACCAAATCGCGGCGCGGTCTCTTGGTGGAGTCGCGAACGCCCGCTTTCCTGGTGGGTGATGACCTGGTTCATCTCCGTTGCGGTCGTCCTAACTGTGGTTGGCACGTTTTTCCGAGGTCCTGGATGGTCGTGGGTCTGGCCGTGGAGCTTCCATGCCGGCTGAGCAGATGGGGCAGATTTCACAGCGCTTACGCCTAGCCTTTGCCGTAACGTCGATCGTGTTTCTTTTAGCCTTGGCCATCTCGCCAGTCAGAGATCTTTTGAGCGAATGGAAACACTACAAACGCGCATATGTGCGCTTTGCGCAGACGCGGCCGGATACCAAACGTCTGCTCGCTGATTATCGTCCGCAGATCGATCAAATATGGATTCCCGATCTGGGAGTTGTTGACCGCTGCACCACCTGCCATCAAGGCATCACTCAAGCGAGCTTGCTCGACCCCGCGGTGCCACAACCCTTCCGCTCCCATCCGCCGATTCCGCATCCTGTTTTGCAATGGGGGTGTACAACCTGCCACCTCGGCCAGGGAGCCGCCACCGAAGTGACGGAAGCGCATGAAACGACTCTTGCATGGGAACAACCTCTGCTGCCCGTGCATTTCATCCAGGCATCCTGCGGGACCTGTCATCGCGCCGACCTGCGCGAGACGCCGCAACTCGATCGCGGCCGTGCCCTGTTGGTCCAGCTGAACTGTGTGGGCTGCCACCGACTGCGCGACGTGGAACGCCCGGAGATGCTCGGCCCCGATTTGACCAACATCGGCACAAAAGTCAGCCGTCCGTGGATTTATAAGTGGCTGAAGGAACCGCGCACCGTCACGGATGCGAACGGCAACGTCACCGTGAATGGCTATGAGACCGAGGAAGCTCCGCGGATGCCGCAATTCCGGCTGAATGAGCAGGAGTTGCGTGACCTCTCCGGCTATCTGAGCACGCTGCAAAGCAAGCCGGCGCAACCCTATCATTTCGATCCGCGTGTCATGGCCGCCAGCAAAACCGATCCTGCCGATCAAGGCGAGCTGCGATTTCGGCAGATGTTTTGTTCCACGTGCCATTCCCTCTCGGTCACGCGCGCCGGAACGACGAGTCTGATCGGAGGCGATATCGGACCGGAGCTGACAAAAGTTGGCAGCAAGGTAAATCCGGACTGGCTGATCACTTGGTTGCGAGATCCGCAAGCCTACCTGCGGCACAGCAAGATGCCACGCTACGAATGGTCCGATTCTGATCTTTACGACGTTACGCAATACATAAGCAAACGGCTGACCGATCCTGATCTGCTCGCAGGCGTGCCGTCTTTGGGAACTCCAACCGCCGACGAGATTCAACGGGGACGTCGTCTCTTCGTTGATAAGGGATGCGCGAGCTGCCATGTGATAGAGGGAATGCCGAGTCAACGGGATTTGGGTCCCGACCTATCCGCCGTGGGTGCGAAGGACGTTTCGCAGCTCTCTTTCGGCGAGTCCCACGTTCCGCGGAATCTGATCGCTTATCTCCAAGCGAAGATAACCGATCCTCTCTCCGTGAATCCGGCGGCGCGCATGCCTGTTTACCACCTGTCTTCGGACGACCTCGATGCGCTAACGGCGGCTCTCCTGAGCATGACTGGCACTCCCGCCACCCCGGGACTACAAAAGTTAGTTCTTTTGAGAAGCGAAACGACCTTTCACCCTGCCGGTGAATTTGGCCGTGTCTACGAACGTTATAAGTGTTACGTCTGCCATCAATTCGACGGGTTCGGAGGCACGTTGGCGCCCGACCTCTCCTATGAAGGAAGCCGGGCGCAGCGACAGTGGCTGATTGAGTTTCTCAAGGATCCAAAGACTGTGCGGCCCACCCTGGTCCTGCGCATGCCAAAGTTCAATATGACGGACCAGGAGGCCGCGACCTTGGCTGCCTACATCGGCACGGCATTGAACAGTCCGGACGTAAATCCCTCCGCGATTGATACCAATCAGTTCACCGCTGAAAAGGCGGCCCTCGGCAAACAACTGTATGAAGTCAAATATGAATGCCAGTCCTGCCACACGATTGGCGCCACCGGCGGATACGTCGGCCCAAATTTGAATAACGCCGGAAACTGGCTTACTCCGGCGTGGATCGAGGCATGGTTGCGAAATCCGCAAAAATTGGTGCCGGATACAATCGAACCTCGGCGCGCTTTCAGCGACGACGAGATACAGGCCCTGACGGCGTATCTGCTGACGCTGCGCGCGGCAAGCAAACCTCAAGGTTCTGCGCAGGTGGCTCGCATCGTAGGAAAATCTTCCCCAGGGGAGAGCCTGCCGTGAGACGTCGTGTTTTGCTGGTGCTCGCTTTCCTCGCGGCAGGATTTTCGTCGGGCTGCAAGACCAAGCGGCCGTCGAGTCCTGCCGGTCCGCTGGGTCAAGCTTATGATTCCGAGGCCGATTGGAACGACCCCCAGCGCGTGATTTCCTTGACCTACGATCAAGCTCAGGGCAAACGAATCTTCTACGTGCAGTGCGTCTGGTGTCATGCCGACGCCACGCCGGCCGGCCCTTCGAACCGGTCAAATTTGAAACCCATGCCTGTGTTAATGAACGATGGAACGGTTTTGAACGGCGAGAGCGACGACTATTTGGAAAACATCATCGCTTTGGGCGGCAGCGCCGTATCCAAGTCCGCTATGATGCCGCCTTACGGCCAGGTGCTCACGCAGCAGGAAATCTACCAACTGGTCGCATACACGCGCGCCATCGCGCAGCCGGTGTACCAACCCGCCAGTAGGCCCCAGCCAAAATACACTCCAAGGTGATTCCGATAATGTCTAACCGACGTTCGATGTGGTTCGTTCTGTTCCTCGCGAGTTTGCTGTTTGGCTTTGGCCAGGGAAACGCCCAGGCGCAAGTCAGCCCGGCGGAAATAAAGAATCCTCGTCTGAAGGACGCCGAGACTGCCTACTTCCCCCAGATTCTGACACTCTACCGCGCGGTGCCGGGCATCCGCACACCTCTCTCCTTTGAGCTCAGCCGCTACGTGGGCCTCGATCCAAAACAGGAACCGACGACTGATTCACGCGGCATCGAGTTCGTGAGTTTCCGTAATCGCATGCTGCTCAAAATCTCCGGAAATTATAACGCCGCTTACAATGCCGAACTCCTTACGCAAAATGAGCGCGCCGCGCACGTCTTCTCCGAAGTCATCACTCCAATCGTTGCGCTCGTAGCCAAGGAGTTTCCGCCGGACATAGCCTGCGATGGCATCGGATTCGAGATCTCTTACCATGTCCGCATCCATCGGAATTTTGATTACGAAGCAAAGGAAATCCTCGTCGTCGTTTTCGATCGAGCCGATGCGTTCGCCTTCGCTGCCGCGACCGACGATGCCGGCCGCCAGGGAATCCTGAATCGATCCGACATTTATGTGAACGGAAAAGAGTTCGGCTTGGCCCTGAATCAGCAGAGTCCTTTAGACCTTGAAGCAATCGGGAAAGAGCCTCCTGCTGCTTCCGATCGCCCGGTTGCCTCAATGCGGCCTGCGACCAGCACAGGCAAGCAGCCCGCATCGAGTCCGGCTGTATTGACTAGCGGAAAGCATCTAGGAAGCAAGCCAGTTAATTCAGCGCCCGGCGTTTCGGCGGCCGAGCATGCGATTCCAGGCGCTCCGGCCACGCAGCCCGTAGGAGCAGAAAGTCCTTCCACAGCAAGTACCGAAAATGCCGAACGATTGCAATCACAGTTTCAGGCGCAGCTCGATACCCTTGCCAGCTTCGGAAAAGCCAATTTGCATTTTGTCGACTATGCTCCGCCGTCCTTCGGCCTTTACCAGGATAAAATCGTTCTGCAGCTCACCTTGCAAAACAGCTTGCGGTTCCTCCCCGATTCCGGTTCGATCTACAAGCGTGCCGCACAAAGTTTCGACCTCTTTTTGGCCCGTGAGCTGAAAGAGATCCTTGAGAGGGCTCCCGCCGACGCCGCCTTCGATGGCTACGACATCACCGTCCTGAACCGGTTCGGGTCAGACTCTCAGGCTTCTTCCGAAGCCGTCGAATATATCTCGCCCCGAGAGGCTCTTCGTCAATTTGTGAACGCCCAGATCACCGGCCAGCAGTTGATTGATCAGAGTGTGGTGCTCGTGAACGGTGTTCGGATCGCCCTCAATCTGGAGGCAGCCGAATAGGCGTCGTCGGGCGCTTCTGCAAAAGCGGGGCGCCTTCCTCTACTCTTCGTCCATAAACAGCTTGATTTTGGCGCACGATCCTCTGATCTGATCCAGAAGCAAGCGTGCAAAGCACTTAGCCGGTTCTTATGATGTTTCTGGCGGATGTCACGAAGACATCGCCCAGAAAAGTGACTGGCGCGCCGATGTCTCTTCTAAATGTAAGATTTTGCCGTGTAATACCTCAATTCCAGACCTTTTTGTCAGAGACGACCGCTCGTCGAGCTATGGCAGCGAGGAATCCGCTACCGGTTGTTCCAAAAGAAGTGGTTTGGAACAGCGGAGAACGGCCTTGCCGCGGGTCGAAGAATCAATGAGTTGTGGAGAGGCTAGAAAGTACCCTTTGGTACGCGAGTGCGCACCAACTGAATGCAACATTACGCTTGAAGCAGACGTAACCAAAGAGTAGCTAAATCGCTTGGATCCAAGCCGGAATATCGAATAACGCAACAGAAGGGGTACTCTGTTGCGTGTATTCGGACTGGCGGGTGGGGAGACAGGCCGGAGCTCCCGAGCTCATTACTTCCGAGTGGCCCGTTTGAACAAAGCCGCCCGGCGGCGGACGCTACGCGTGCGGCGACCGGACGTTGGTTGCTTGTCGGTTGAGATAAGTTTTGGGTCACAAGGAGGTCCCTGTGACCCATCTACGAAAAATAATGCTGGAGGAACTCCAGCGCCGTAATTACTCGGAAAATACCACACGTTCTTACATCCGCACAGTCGAGGATTTTGCTCGGCGCTTCCACCGCCCGCCCGACCACTTGGGGCCACGGCAGATTCGCGAATATCAAGCTGAGTTGTTTCAGAAACGGAACTTGTCTCCGGGGACGGTCGCGACCCGCTTGGCGGCTCTGCGTTTTTTCTACACCAAGACTCTCAACAGGGCCTGGAGCATCGCCGAAACACCCTACCCGAAAAAGGCATATCGCATCCCGGCGATCCTCAGTCAGCAAGAAGTCGCGCAACTGATCGACGCGGCCGGTTCTCCCCACCAACGCATCCTGCTGATGACGCTTTACGCCACCGGCGTGCGGAACGCAGAGTTGACTCGCCTGAAAGTCAGCGACATCGACAGCCAGCGCATGGTGATTCATGTCCAAGGCGGCAAAGGGCGCAGGGATCGCGATGTGCTGCTCAGTCCAAAGCTACTGGAAGAACTCCGTGCACATTGGCATCGGTTGCGGCGAAAACCCAGCGTATGGCTGTTTCCGGGCAACCGCCACCATAGCGGCGATCAGCCCATCGACACCAAAACCGTCTGGCACGCCTGTCAGAAAGCCGCCGCGCAAGCGGGCCTCAGGAAAAGAGTCCACCCCCACACCCTGCGCCACTGCTTCGCCACGCATCTGCTCGAAGCAGGCGCGGATCTGCGCACCATTCAGATCCTGTTAGGCCATGGCGATCTGAAAGAGACCACCATCTACCTGCATCTTTCGCAGCGCCACCTTCACGCGACCGCGAGTCCCTTGGACTCGTTGCAGCTGAAAGACTGGTCCGTACAGGAGGAGTAGATGAGCCGGCCGCCCCTGGAGGTGGCCGATCTCATCCGCGCCGCAGGAACTGCCTTCATCCAACGAAGCCGCCAGTGGATCAGCTGGAAGCATGTCAAAGTGCTGCTAGCCATCGCGCGGTGTCGCACCGCCGCACTGGGCGGGCATCTGGATCAATGCACTCGCTGCGGGCATCGTGCCACGATCTCTTACAACTCCTGCCGAAACCGGCATTGCCCGAAGTGCCAGACCGCCGCTCGGGAACGCTGGATCGCCACACGTCAGCGGGAGCTTCTCCCGACTCCCTACGTCCATGTGGTCTTCACGCTGCCTGGTGGGTTAGCACCCCTCGCTCTGCAGAACCAGAAGATCGTTTACGATCTTTTGTTTCGCGCCAGTGCGGAAACCCTTCTCGAACTCGCCCGCGATCCCAAACATCTCGGCGCGCAGATCGGCTTCTTCAGCGTTCTCCACACCTGGAACCAGAAACTGAGCCTTCACCCGCATGTCCATTGCGTCATTCCCTCCGGCGGCCTGTCTCCTGATGGCACGCGCTGGATCCGGCCACGCTATGCTTTCTTTCTTCCCGTCCAGGTGCTCAGCCGTGTCTTTCGCGGCAAGTTCGTTGCCGGTCTCAAACGAGCGTTCCAGGACGCCGAATTCCACTTGCACGGAAACCTGGCACGGCTCGCCCAGCCGAAGACCTTCGCCGCGTGGCTACGGCCACTGTTCCGAAAGGACTGGGTGGTCTACGCCAAACCGCCCTTCGGTGGCCCGGATTATGTGCTCCAGTATCTGGGCCGCTACACGCACCGCGTGGCTATCTCCAACCATCGCCTGATCTCGTTGGTAGACGGCCAGGTCACTTTCCGTTGGCGCGACTCCGCTCACCACAACGAACAGAAATGGATGACCCTATCGCTGGATGAGTTCCTGCGCCGTTTCCTGTTGCACGTGCTTCCCAAAGGCTTCGTGCGCATTCGGAACTTCGGCTTCCTGGCCAACCGCCGACGCGCCTCTCTGCTGCCGCTTTGCTTTCACCTGCTCGGCCCGGCACCGAACACCGAGCCAGCGCGATCCACCGCCAATCTCAATGACGCGCACGATCTTCGACTCTGTCCCCAATGTGGTGGACCGATGATGGTCATCGAAAGGCTTACCGCTGCCGAGATCCAACTTCGTTCTCCCCCAGCCCTGGTCCCTGCTGCCGCATGAAACCACTCTCCACAAAACGAAATTTGTGCGTGTCTTGGCACGCTCGGTCTCTGTGTGCCTTGCTGCTCTACAAAACGCGTATTCCCACCTTCTTCCGTCTTCTCTTCGCGAGAGTTTTCCGCTTACATCACTTTTTCCTCTCCCAGGGATGCCTGCTGTGCTCTGTCCCGCAGCTCCGGCGGATCTCCACACTGCACCTTCCCTCCATTGAATTTGCATAGGGCCCGCGTCCACCGCAACCACGGCCGGCTTCGTTCAAACGGCTTTATCGAACGCGCGCAGAGCACCTCGTGCAACTTCGCTTCTCGGCGAACACGCGCGTCCGATAAAGCACTAACGTGATCCGACCACAATCGGCAGCAAGCTCCCAGCGGAAAGTCCAACTTTCCACAAGCGGACTCTCCAGGAACTTGACTCGTAACTCCTTTCGAATCAACAAACCAATCTTGCCAAGTTTCTGGGGACTAGCGACGCGTCGAAGACGCAGTTATGGCTTCTCGGGACTCGGAAGCGGGTCAATGCTTTGCCGCCGCATCTGTCTGCGCCGATTGACGCGCTCGCGTCAGAACGTAGCCCTCGATGGACCGGACCTGGGCAGAAGTAAGGTCGTCGGAAAAGGAGGGCATTCCGAATTCGCGCAAAGCGCCTCCAAGAACGACCTGCTCGAACTTTTGGTGCATGGAGTCATTGGCATAGCGCAGGTCAGGCACAAGGCCGCTGCTGACGACGTCGCCTCCGTGGCAGCGCGCACAGAAAGTGGCATACAGATTGGATCCTTGATCGATTTCACTGCGGGAGATGGCAAGCTTGAAGGTTGGCATGGGAACGGGCGAACGCGCTTTCCTCGCTTCGCTGAAGCGTCGCGGTTCCTCCGATCGAAAAAACCGCCAGCCTGCCCCGCCCGATCTTTCCTTTGCCGATGGGCCGATTGGCCGAGCGTTGTAGGTCCGCCCCATCCGGCCATCACAGCAACGTACTGAGTTCCGTTCACCGAATAGGTCATCGGTCCGGCCATGATCCCGACGCCAGTGTCAAACTCCCATAATGGCTTGCCGTCGGTAGCTCGATAGGCGACAAAGTGCCCGTCGGCCCTGCCGTGAAAGACCAGATTCCCCGCCGTAGCCAGCGTTCCGCCGCTCCGCGGAAACGGTTGGTCTGCGTGCCACACTTCGCGTTGCGCGACGGGATCCCAGGCGACCAGGCGTCCGGTCGATATTGTCTTGAGCCACTGGGCCCGCACCGGCCCGTGATAACCGCGGTCCACGCCAGTGGTCTGGTCGTGAAGGTCAATCTTCCAGCCTGGCTGAGCGGCGTGGATCGAAGTGCTGTCTAGCACGCTGAAATACACAAGCCCCGTCACCGGATTGAATGAAATGGGGTTCCAATTATGTCCGCCTTCGGTGGAGGGCCTCACGATCGTGGCGTCTTTCATCGCCCGAATCGCTGCGTTTTCCACCGGACGCCCATTCGAATCCACACCGGTCGCCCAATTGATGTCCGTGAACGGAGTAGCGGAAATGAGCGAGCCCTTCTCGCGATCCAGGACATAGAAGAAGCCATTCTTATTGGGCTGCATCAGGACGCGGCGCGGCTGTCCGTCGATGGTGAGGGTCGCGAGCAGGAGGGGCTGAGTAGCGTCGTAATCCCAGTTGTCCCCCGGCGTCGTCTGATAGTGCCAAACCTGCTCGCCGGTGGCGGCGCGCAAGGCGATGATGGAAGCGACGTAGAGATCGTCTCCCTTGCCGCGCATCTTGTCGTACCAGGGAGAACCGTTGCCCGTGCCAACGTAGACCAGATCGAGATCGGGATCGTACACGATGCGAGTCCCACGGGCTTCCGCCGCCGCCGGCCTTCCACCACTCGCCCGACCATGTGCTCGCCGCCCGGCGCAAGGCCTCGGATTCGCCAGGCTGTGACGGATCACCCGGCACGGTATAGGTTCTCCACGCCAGCTTTCCCGTGTCCGCGTCATAAGCGGAGACGTAACCGCGCACCGCGTACTCCGAGCCCGCGTTGCCGATCAAGACCCGGCCCTTGGCGATGCGTGGCGCGCCAGTGATGGCATATGGGCCGTCCTTGGGCGTGGTTTGCGCTTGCCACGCTACCGCGCCTGTCTTGGCGTCCAGCGCGATCAGGCGCCCGTCCAGCGCGCCGAGATAGACGCGTCCCTTATAGAGCGCCACTCCCCGATTCACTACATCGCAGCAGACGAATTTCGAGTGGTCCTTCGCTACCTGGGGATCGTAGGTCCACAGCTGCGCGCCGGTTCGCGCGTCCAGCGCGTAGACGACGCTCCAGGCGCCGGTCGTATACATCACGCCGTCTTTTACCAGGGGAGTCGCTTCATAGGCGCGCACGGATCGGAAAATCCATGGACCATGCCAGCCCCAAATGGCTGACGCTCTGCTCATCAACCTGCTTCAGAGGACTGAAACGCTGCTCGGAGTATGTGCGGCCATAAGTGATCCAGTTCGCGGAATCGGAATCGGCATCTCGAAGGGTGGCATCGTCCACATCGGTGCGTCGAGCGCAGCCAGTAATGCTCAGAACCCAGACTGCCGCCATTACCAGTAATGCGCCCCGATACGGATCGCGATTCATAAACCCTCCGCTGGCGATATTCCTACTAGTTGGACTTTTCTCACTGATAGGGATTTACATTTTTGACTTCCAGGATGGCTTTTATACCCGATGCCTTGCCAAGTGAACACAATTTTCCCTCGTCGCATCAGCTTCGAACAGCAATTTCCTAGATGGGTACCGAGAAACGGGGTTCGAGGAGATCGGGGCGCGAACAACATTTCCTCCAACCGGACTTCTTAGGGCAGATCGCCGAACAAGCAATCGTGGAATCCACTCTCGGTCAGGGTTCACCGAGGGACACGGTTTGCGGCAGGATGAGGTGCAAGGGACATTGGCCCATAGGGTAGAAGTGTGTCTCGGAGGTATGTAAAGAGAGGCAGCGGGAGTACGGGTCCCTGGTTGGCTAGAGGGGTAGTCTGTCCCAAAGGTGGCCGACCTATGGCGCACGAAGCCTATAGGGTAGGGAGGCAAATAGGGGCAAGCACAACTCAACGTAGCTAACAACGTAGCTAAGTTTATCGAAGCTTCCAGTCGGCGGAGGCGCACATGCGTCGTCCGCCATTTTTGTATCTATTCAGCATGGAGAATTTGGCACGATCGCGGGCGAGCGCGTAAGATCGATTGCCGCTTCAGGTTATTTTTTAGTCTGGCTGTCGGGCGTCAGCTCATAGGGAGCACCGGTTCCGGACGAGCCGAGAAACAACTTGCGTCCGTCAGGGAGAGTAAGATCCCTGCCATTGGCCCGGTGCGACCCGTCTTTGGCCTGGTACCCATCGACCACGATCTCGGTGCCCGGCAGCAAGGATTCCTTGGTGAACCCGCGGCGGAAGAGGACATTCGGGGTGCCCGCTTCGATGGCCCAGTTTTCCACGGTGCCATCGGGCTTCTTCACGTCGATGTGCAACCAAGTGTGGGGGTTGACCCATTCCATTTTCGTGATGGTTCCCTTGAAACTCACCGGTTTGTTGGCGTCGAACTCCGCTGCAAAGGCGTGGTGCGCCCACACCGACGCCGGCCCTGCGCACATTGCGAGACCCGCGATGAGGACAACTGTGGCAAGCTTCGTTCGCATCGACTTCAGCCTCCTGCCGCGTGTAGAACCAAGATGGACGCCGTGGCGTGGCGGCGGCTCGACTATCCCGACTTAGGATATGCGGCGCCCATACTACTTACCACCGTACCAGTCATAAAAGCGGTCGCCGGCGGGAACCTTACGAGTGATATCGACGGCCATGGTCTCGCCTTCCCAGTGCTTCACCAACTGCTGCTTTCGAAGACCGCCGTACATGAACTCCTCGACGAATTCGTTGCAGCGAAACTCGAGAAGCTGCATATTCGGTTCCACACGGCGATAGAGGGGCATGGCGATCCGCCAGGGCCGCGTAAAAACCTTGGGATCTTCAATGGTCACTTCGTAACGAATGATGTCCGGCGACATGAGCGTGAAGCGTTCGACCAGGTGCAAGGCGTCGCTATGGAAATTGCCGGCGCGGTCGAACCAGCTGCGGTCGTTGAAATTCGCGACGTCGACGACGAGCGTGTCGCCGTCCCAACGACCGACGGAATGGCCCATCCAGGTGTCGTCCGGCGGCCCCTCAACCTTGTCCAAATGGATCGTGCGCGCCGTATTCGAGAATTCGTAGGCCATATGAATCTTGTTGGTGCTTTGCGTGATCTGGAAAGGATAAGGCATGTACATCGCGCGCGGAATGCCGGGCAAGTAACATTTCAGCTCGGGGTCGCGGTCAATCCAGTGTTCCGCATTCTCCTTTTTGATCAGCAAGGCTTCAGGCTGGTAGGGGATCTGGCCGTCGCCTTGCACGACGCCGAGCGATCCGGGTACGGCACCCGCAGCGCCGAGCGCGAGAACCGGCGCTGCCGGCACCCGCGCGAAGTCATAAGGATAAACGCCCGGCTGTGTGACGGCGGCGGGAAGCGCGGCATGCGCCTGCAAGTCCCAGTTGGCCTCGTTATTGGCTTGCCAGATGCCGCTGAAGTTGGGCTTACCGGCGACGCGGGCGGGCCGGGCAGCCGGAGCCTGGCCTGAGGTTCGCGTAATGGACAGCGAAATGAGAGCACCAACAGCGGCCGCGGCGATGGCGACCGTTATCATCGAACGTGAGAATCGGCCGCGCATGATGTCCTCCATGTGCTTCCGCTACTGCAAGGGATCTTGCTCGACGCCCACAAAGTCCGTGGCGTTGTCTTTCGTAGCGGGATTAGGACCGCGTCCTTCGGCAAAGGCGAGATCTTCGATGCGCGCTGCCTTTATCAGCGAGGGGAGGGCATAGTTTCCTTCGGCGCAGCGAGGCTCGTAATAAATCTTGTTCTCCTGCTCGCTTTGCCTGGTGAACTCCTGTTTCACGGTCCATGGCCGTGTCCACACGGTGGGATCTTCGATGGTGACGGAGTATTCGAGCGTGTTGGCCCCGGTCCGCGTCCAGCGCTCGACCAGGTGCAAGTTCTCGCGCGAGCCCTGAAAATCGGTTTTCGGACTGAAGTTGGTCACGTCGATCACCAGCGTATTCCCCTCCCAGTGGCCACGCGAATCGCCATACCACTGGCGGATGCTGGCGGGCAAGTGCGGACTTCCGTTCATGACGATGTTCCGCTGCCAGCCTTGCCCCTGACCCACGTCGTAAAACATGGAGACGCCGCCGGGCGTCTGCACAATTCGACGGAAGCTGCCGCCGTAGGCGGATCCAAATTCGGGCAGCCCGCCGGTCAGGCAGCGGTCCGGCAAGGCGCCATCCTCCGGACCATCATGGCGATTCATGCGCGCCGTGTTGTATCGAGGAGGAAGCTCAGCGCGGCGCGGCGAGGGCGTCGGATCGTACTTACCACCGTTACATGCTACCGACTTGTTCTTGCAAGTCTCGGTGGATTGCAACAGGGCGAGGCGAAACTCCCGGTCCGCGGCGGCATTCTTCTGGGCCTCCGGCGTCAGCGGCGGAATCCGGCCATTGGGCGGATCTACAATCAGCGAGGTGCGCGCGCCGGTGTGCTTGAGGGACATAAACTCCGCGTTATACGCGCCGGCGACGTCGAGTTCGGTACCGCGCTCGACACGCTTGTCCCGGCCGAGCAGCGCCGCTCGCTCTTTATCCAATTCGGCCCGCTGCGCCTCGGTGAAAAACTCCTGGTTGGCATACTTGGCGGGGCGCTGCAAGGGCGTGTCCGATTCGTCGGTCCAGATGCCCTGCAGGTCTGGCTCGCCCCAGGCTGCTTTCAGCGCTGGGGCTGCCGGCGGCGCGTTCACGGAGGCGGCAGGGACCTGCTGCGCGATGGTCACCGGCGCCGGTTTCAACAATACAAGCGCCGACAGGATCACGGCCACCACTGCGATGGACTTCAGAAGTCGAGTGCGCATCTGAGACCTCCCGCTGCCTGCCAACACCCTAACGGAGGCTAGATCCCGATTAGTAACTCGGCTCTACAACCATCAGATGGCGTCATTATCATCAAGGAGCCGGTTACTGTCCAGAGGATTGAGACGCGCTGAGTTGGGGGCGGCGCAGATTATCAACCGGGATTTCCGATTCGGGTCCTGACTCGCGCATCGTACGCTTCTTCTGCCCTCGACGCAACGAATGTGCCACCAGAGTGGGCCGCTGCGAGACTGTGCGGTTCCGACGGCTCGTTTTTTGCCGGTCATTGATGCCGACCACACGCTCCCGACGCCTGGCCGGCCTTTACGAATCCGCTTGGCTGCTTTGTTCCGTAGAGGTGTCGTCGCCTGACGCTCCCGACAAACGGGGATCTGGGAAGTTACTCTCCCGCTGCGAATGCTCTGATTCTGGACGGATGGTCGGCTACTCGTAGTAATCGTCGGACCTGATTTGCCCGGCGGGCACACGGGCGCATAAGTTGGCATGTCTGAAACTTGGCTGGCACGCAACGTGACGATTGGCGCGAGCGACATTGGCGGCCGCCACGCGACGTATGAGGAGTAGTCCCGTCGTTTTGGATCTAATAGAGCCTCATCAAAGCAGCCTGCGCCGCCTCAGCTGCCTGCCCGTCGCTCGTGTCAACATACTGCATCGTGCTTGTGATCGACCGATGCCCAAGAGCCTGGCGAACGAGTGCCAGGTTGACGTTTCCCGCGACAAGGTGAGATGCGAGGGAATGCTTCAAAACGTGCGGATGTCGCTTCTCCGGTGGAAGGCCGGCAGATTCGGCAACGGATTGGAAAACGCGGAAGAATTGCGTGCGATCGAGCTTTCCACCTTTCTGTGATGTGAACAGAAGATCAGAGCCATCGGCAGGGCGTATTTTAAGCCAAGCTCGGAGCGCAGCCATCTCATCGAGCAGTGGCTGACCGCGGTGTTGGTAGAGCGGCTGGACTTGGCTGAGCGAGCCCTTGAGCCGGCGAATTGAAACCGAACCTGCTTTCAGATCGATGTCGGCGAGCTTTAGACCGCAGACTTCGCTCGCGCGCAGCCCGTGACGGTATGCCAGAAGCACCATGGCCCAATCGCGGATAGCGCGTCCACGGGCCGCCTTAAGTACCGCCAGGATCTCCTCCGGCGTGAGATACGTCATCGTCGAGCGGTTCGTCTTGCGGGGGATTGCTTGTGTAGGTAAAGCGAGTGGGATAACTTTCGTCGCAGCTGCTATGGGAGCTAACCCTCCTTTGGTGGTTAGCGTCGCGTCGGTGCTCGTTACACCGGCGCGGCGCGCTCTTGCTTTTACCGCTTGGACTTTGATTTTCGGCCGCGGCCTTTAGTAAGGACCTTTCCCTTGAGTTGCCTCATACGCTTGATGCTCCCAGCCGTCCACAACCTTACAGTTCTGCCGTTTTTCACCCTAAGTGGTGGACCATCGATCCTTCCCGTTACCAACCAAGCCTGAAGTGTCGCACGTGATATTCCGGCTTGTCGTGCGGCCTCACTGGTTGTTAATAGTGCTGGGCTCATCGAATTCCTCAAGTTACCGCAGATTAGACATATGTCAATGTATTTTAGTAAGCTACCCCGCGGCGAAGGAAGAAGCTCCGGTTCGCGACTCGGGCCAAGGGATGCATTGCGATCGTTACGAAGAATATAGGGCAAGGAAATGCGTAGAGGCCTTAATAGCATGGACACCTCGAAAACGGGCAAAGCGAAATGGCGGCGCGCTTTGGATCCCCCAATCGTCCGTGACCACCTGAATGTCAGCGTGCCGGCGCCCTGTACCCACGCCGATATTGTCCAGAGAATTGCAGAAGAGCTTAATCTACGCGTTGATCCACTTCCAGAGATGCTTACACGCCACGTGCTCGTGCGTGGCCGCACTATATTCGGTTCTGCGGCAGATGTTCTGGACCAGATCACTGCGAATTATGAAAAGCTGTACTGGGAGATTGAAGATGGCGCCTTACGATTCGAAGTTAGAGAACCACCAACGTCAGTTCATCGAAAGGGCCTTAGCCCAAAGCGCATGCCTCTGAGTGACGAATTAAGGGCAAATCTTCGCGACGAAGAGTGGTTGAAGAAACAAAAATCACTTAGTCAGAAACACGCCGCATATTCTCTGGGGTACGACAGCGACCGGACGATCAGGAATTTGGTCAAAAAGGGAAAGCTGAGACTGACGCCCAAAAAGAGAGTTGCCGTCGATTCTGCCTTCTTGTCCGAGTATCATCTCAGCCATTCGGCACCCAAATAGTTCTGCGCTTTCGCGCTCCCCGTCTGCTTTTTTCCGTAGTTTTCCGCGATATTCCATCTTTACGGCGTCCATGCCCGGTTTGTCGTTTGGTTACCTCGAAGAGGTGATCTAAGAATTACGGTGAGGTTATGACCACAACCAAAGAGATCGGAATGTCACAGGCAACTCGAACTTACGACGTACACCCGAATGCCCTGAATCGCTTGATCCTCATGGGCAGACTGAAGGCACGGAAGGACGCGAATGGTCGTTGGCTTATCGACGTACAGAGCCTAGAGCAGTGGAATCAGCAACGTGTTCGCCGGAGCCGAAGACAGCCCGCATGAACTCCCAAGGGTTATGAGTAAGGTAGAGCAAGAAGCCAACTATCTGAGCCTGGTTACTCTGCCGCACGAAACCGAAAAGTTGGAGAAGCATCCGCGCTGCGGCAAAAAAGCGCGGATACCTCGCCGCGCTCGGGCTGGGGGCGGCCAGCCGTCCGCCCCTGGCCGCGAATTCTGTGCACTTGGCGTGCACGGCGGCCCCGGGACCCTGACTTTTAGCGGGATTTCGGCTGAGCGTCCGTTTTAGATAACGAGAGTCAGGCAAAAAAAATCCCGCGATACCTGAGCAGGGCACCGCGGGAAAGAAAGCGATCGACCACCATCGACCGTGACGAAAGTTACATCAACTCGACCCGCAGCGCAAGTCGGCCTAGCCGATCTACTGGAGGCTGCGGGCTTCCACGTTCGCGGCCGCCGCGCTGAGTGCATCCACTGCGAAGGACATTCTCGCCTAACTGTCTCTTTCACCGACGAACTCTACTTTTGCCATCGCTGCGGAAAAGGCGGAAATATCCGCACACTCAGCCGCCAGCTCGGCCGCAAGATCCCTCAGCTAACTCCCGACGAAATTCGAGCACGCGCACTCGCGAAGGAATTCGCCGCGTGGCGCAATGCCGCGCACGCACTACTTTTGCATGAATACGAACACATGCGGCGCGAGGCGGGCATCGCCCGGTTTGTGCTCGTGCGCGTGGATCCGGACTGTGAAGAAGCATGGAGCGTGCTCGCCGTTTTTTACGACAGCGAGCGGTTTTTCCTCGGGGCATTCGAGTTGCTCAGTTGCGACCCGTGCCCCCGCTGGCTCGAACGGCCGATGACGAAAGAAAAGCTCCGGGCCGCGTTTGACGAAGCCTACGAAGATGAGGATGCCGATGCCGCGTGATACGCGGGATCCCAGAAAAGTGTTGGCTGCGGAAGTGGTGCGCATCGCTGCAGAAGCGCAAAAGGTACTGAACGAGAAGGCGCATGCGGTTGACTGGCGCACGATATACGACACGCGCGAAGAATTCGATTCGACGCCCAACCCGACGTTTTCGGTTGCGAATTTTCTGCAGGATTACAGCGTCAATGCAATCTGCGGCCTCTCCGGCGAAGGCAAAACCTGGCTATCGCTAAATCTTGCCGCAGCCATGCTGCGCGGCCCGGGCAAACTTTGGGAGACATTCAACGTCACCGAGCGCGCCGCGAAAATCGTGTATCTGATCCCGGAATGCAGCCGCGTCTCATTCAAACCCAGACTCAAAGCGATGCAGCTCTATGACGAAATCGGTGTGCGGCTCTTTGTGAGAACCCTATCGAAAGGGCCCGTGCTAGAGCTGACCAATCTCGATTTTCTGAGCACCATCCAAGGCGCACACGTGTTCTGCGACACTGCCATCCGCTTCATGCAATGCACGGACGAGAACAGCGCCAATGAAGCGGCGACCGGGCTTAGCGATGATTTTTTTGCGATGCAGCGAGCCGAAGCGAAAAGCATCACAGCTCTATTTCACTCGCCGAAGAGTTTTGCGAAAGAACGAATCATGACACTCGAAAATATGATTCGCGGCACCGGCGAATTCGGCGCAATGCTCTCGACCGCATGGGGGCTGCGGCAAATCGACGAAAGCACCAACACCATCCACATCGAAAACTTAAAGGCTAGGGACTTCCAAGCCTGCGGCCCGTTGCAACTTATCGGCCGTCCCTACATTGACCAGACCGGCAGTTTCAAAATGCATCTAGAGCCCGGTTTTTGCGGAAAGCTCGATAAGTACCTCGCCGACAGGAATCACCGAGGCGGCGGCGCGCCGGAAGAGCAACAGGAAGCTAAGGCAGCAAATCTCGAATTACTGCGACGATTGCTAGCTAACGGACCCCTCTTAACGAGCCCGGAAATCGTAAAGCGGTTCGCAAAAATCGGAATAACAGTAAGCGATTCGTCAATTCGTAGATACAGAAGGGACTTAGAAGCGTGCAGCGAGCGGTGAACGGTGGCTGCACGTTTGCCGGTAAGCGTGCAACCACCCTAAGTAAGAGAGTGGCTGCACACCCGCCAAGCTGGGGTGCTTAGCTTTAAGGCACGCACCCCCAAAGCGCTTGGCATGCGGGTGCTCGTTGTACGCTTCACAGGCAGAACGACGGTTGCCAGAACCGACGCTCGCCAGAAGTCATTGAGCAGTCAGGGCTGAAAACAAGGCAGTGCGCTGGTAGTCCGCAGAGGTGAAAGCGATGGAGACGAAAGCGAACGGAGCGAGCGGCGCAGTTCTACTGACACCGGCGCAGCTCGCCGAAAAGCTGAGCGTGCCGCCGTCGTGGATCAAAGAGAAAACCAGAACGCGGGCCCGTGTGCGCGATCGAGACCCGTTGCCGTGCGTGAGGCTCGGAAAGTACATCCGTTTCCGGTGGGCCGACGTGGAAACCTGGCTTGCGCGTCAGAGCGATTTGACAAAACGCTCCTAGCATCATATACCTATGACCTATGCGAAGGCTTTATTCCACGGTCCAAGTTGCTAAGAAGTGCGGATTCGACCAAGCCTACTTGCAGCGGCTCATCGCGAAGCGGGCCGTCCCGTTTCCGCCGCTGACGAAAGTGGGAGGAATCAGCGTCCGCCTTTGGAGCGACAAAGACGTGGCGCGATTGCGCACGGCACTCGCGAAAAGGCCTCGCACGAGGAGAAAAAAGAATGCAGAGAGGTAATATTTTTCGAAGGGGACGCTACTGGCTCGGCAGATGGCGCGAGGATGTGATGGTAGAGGGCGTGGCGGATTGCAGGTGCACGCCGGTCAATCCAACGCGGCACATCGAACGTCGCCAGCACGCCGAAAAGCTGGCTCCGGTGTGTGACCGCTATCGCGTAGCATCGGACGTAGAGACCATACTGCAAGAAAAACTAAAACCATTGAACGACGGCAAACAGACGGTCGAATCCACGATGAGCGTCGCCAAATTCGGCGACGAAGTTTTCCTGCCGCATGCCGACAAAGAAACGCGCCCGTCGACGGCGCACGGTTATCGTTCAAACTGGCTGCGCTACTTGCGGCCACGGCTGCAAAAAATCACGGTGCGGGACTTCCGGTGCGTGGACGCCACGCGACTTTTGGCTGATATTCACCGGGCCCACGATTTGAACATGACAACGATGAAGCACCTGAAAGCCCTGCTCTCGGGGATCTTCACCTACGCGAAACAGCTCGGCGCGATCGACGGAGTAAACCCCGTCACAGACGCCGGCATTTCGCGCAAGGTTCGCGCTCCCAAACCCACACATGCGTACTCGGTACAGGAAATATCAGACATGCTCGCCGCTCTCGATGGCACGGCAAAACTGGCGGTCGCTTTGATGTTCTTTACGGGGCTGCGGCCGAGCGAAGCGTCCGGTTTGCAGTGGACCGATTACGACGCCAAAACAAAAACCATACGGGTAACGCGGTCTCGCTGGCGCGGTGCAGACGGCGAAACCAAAACAGCATCGTCGAAGGCACCGATTCCGGTCCCGCAATGGCTCGCCGATCTGCTCGACGCAGCTCCACAGGTCTCCGAGTACGTGCTCACGTCGGCGACGGGCTTACCCGCGGATTTGCACAACCTCGCTGCCCGGACCATCCGGCCAGCGCTGGCCAAGTGCTCTGTCTGCCGCAAGGAAAAGCACGCGGCGAACGGGCATGAATACAAGCCGGCCGGCGTATGGCATGGTTTCTATGCCGGGCGGCGCGGGTGTGCGACTCTGGCGACTTCGCTCGAGACTCCGCTCGCAGCCAAGGGCATACTCAGGCACGGCAATATCGCAACGACAGAGGCCCATTACATCAAGAGCGTTCCCGAGGACACGCTGCGCGCCGTGGCGAAAATAGATGCTTTGTTCGCTGCGCAGACGGTCACACAATGAGCCAAAAACCGGTGCTCAACCCCGTTGTGCACCATTTGCGTACCATTCCCGCCTTCACTACCCCGCAAGTGATTGAGAAGTTGGAGCCGAGACCCGGGATTGAACCGGGGACCTACGGTTTACGAAACCGTCGCTCTACCAGCTGAGCTATCTCGGCTTGACGTTCATCTTACTACGTCCTCGCTGCTTGAATCCACGCCCTACCTTGCCTCGTTTGCCGCTCTGGAGATAAGCGGCGCCGATATTCCTCAGCTTTGGCATGGAGTGGCGACGAAACGCGCCTAAATTGCCGACGTTTGCACGGTCTCTTCCGGACCGCTTCGCAGCTCAGCCCGCAGCGTTGGCAAATCGACCGCTCGTTCCGTGCGAGCCATCACGATCGTCGCCAGGGAGTTGCCCAATACGTTCACGGGCACAAATGCCGACGACAACAGGCTATGAACGCCGAGAATGATTCCCACGGCGGCCACGGGAATCACGTTGGTGGCCGAAAGCGTGGTTGCGAGAATCACGATGGCCGACCCGGCCACGCCTGCTCCTCCCTTGGACGTAAACAGCATGATCGCCAGCAGCCCTAACTGCTGCCCAATGGATAGATGAATGCCCACAGCCTGCGCGAGGAACACCGAAACCGTGGCCCAGTACAGGCACGTGCCGTCGTGATTGAACGAGTAACCCGCGGGGAGCACCAGAGCGACGACGGACTCCTCCACGCCCAGCCGCCGCAGTTTGGCGTAGACATTCGGGAATACGGTTTCGCCCGAACTCGTGCCCACCACAATCATCAGTTCGGCCGCCAGATAGCGAATCAATTGCAGAATGTTCACGCCGGCCGCCCATGCAATCGGGGTGAGTACGATCACGACAAACAGCAGGCAGCAAACGTAGAACTCCCCAACCAGTTTGCCCAGGGCGATCATCGAGGACGGGCCGAATTTGCCCACCGTAAACGCGATCGCTCCGAACGCGCCAAGGGGAGCGATCCACATCACGAAGCCGATCATCTTGAACAAAACCTGCTCGATCGAGTGAATGCTCTCGACAAGCGGCTTGCCCTTCGATCCCAACGCCAGCAATCCGAAGGCGAACATCACGGAAAACAGCAGCACCGGGATGACGTCACCCTCGGCAAAGGCCCCCACTGCGCTTTCTGGCACCAGGTTCAGCAGAAATTGCCCGAACGTGATCGGCTTTGCAGGCGCCTTCACCGCTGTTCCCGCCAGCGTCTTCAAATCCACGTGCATCTTCGCGCCGGGCGCCCAGACGTTAACGAGGAGCAAGGCCAGCACCAAAGCGATCGTCGTCACCACCTCAAAGTAAACGAGCGCTTTCACCGCAACCCGGCCGACCTTCCTCGCTTCGCCGGCGCTGGCGATCCCGTGCACCACCGTGCAGAAGATGATCGGCGCCACCAGCATTCGCACCAGCTTGATGAAGAGGTCGCCGAGGGGCTTCAGCGCGTCGGCACTTCCCGGCCACACATAGCCGACCATGACGCCTAGCGCCATCGCCAGCAAAACCAGCACGGAGAGATGTGTGTACCAGGGGCGCGGGCGTGGACGCGGCGACGCGCCGGTTCGGCTCACTTCTGCGACGTCCAGTTTTGCGGCTGGTGTGGGCATGTGGGTCTAGTCGAGCGCGCGCGTAACGTCGCTGAATAGCTCGTCCACCGAGAAGCGGCGCGGAATCAAGCGTTGCCGTTCCGAATATCGGATGATGGTTTCGAGCGACTTGCGCACCGCCTCAACGCCGAATCGCGGCGCTCCCGCGCTTTTCGAGGGGCCGGCGGCCGCGCTCTCCTTGAGCATGCGATAGATTTCGCGCACGACTTCCGGGTGCTCCTTCGCGATCGATTCCTTGATCACCATCATATGATTGATCGGAGTGCCGCCGTGTTTTCCAGCCCAGCGCGCCGACGCTCCCGCCGCATCCGGGATCAGCGGCAGGAGCGGCGTGCCCTCGGGATTTTCCCTTCCGAAAATGGCGGCATCGATTTCACCGTCGAGCAACATTTGCAAGAGCTGCCTGCCCTCGGGCGCGCGCCGCACCCACGGTGGATCGGTAAATTCGGCCACGTGCGGATCTTCAAAGGTGATCCACTGAACGCGTTGGAAGTCGACGCCGTAGTCTTCTTCGAGGAACCCTCGAACCCACGTGCCGGTCGTCTGCGTATAGGCGCGCACGCCCACCTTGCGGCCGTTCAGATCGCCGGGCTTGAGATGACCGTGTTCCGGATTGTAGAAGATGGTGTGATGCTGGCCGCGCGCCACCACCACGGCCGGCATCAGAACGTAGGGCTTGCCATATGCTTTGGCTTGTAAAAATGTGACGATCGCGAGCTCGCCCAGATCGAATTTCTGCTCCCGCACCAGCGGTTTGAACGCCTTGTTGACTGTTTTTACGTCCGCAAAAGCAAAATTTACAAGCGGCGATCGCAGCTGCCCACTTCTCAGGGCGCTGGTGTGCGGGTTCGCCGCCAAAAGAGTCTGCAGAGTCAGCTGCGTCTGCGTTTCAGGCACCGGCTTCCTGTTTCTCATTCCCGGCCAGCGCGGGATAAAGAGTCACAGCCGTCCGGGCGAAGATCCAATCGCGGTCTTCCGCGCTCAAGACGGACAAACCCGCTTCGGAAAATCTCAGCAACTCCTCGAGCTGGCCTTCGGACGTCGGATAGTTTGATCCCCAGGCGATTCGCGAAGCTCCGAATTTGGATACCAGCAGCGGGAAGAAGGTCGCGTGAGTGGCCTTTCCGCCCTGGGCCTCCGCGACGGTGCGCGGCGTAACCTTCAAGTAGAGGTTTTTGTAATCCGCAAGTCGAAAGAGCTCGGCTGCACTCATATAAGGAGGGCCGTCCGAGAGAGTTGGCTTTGCCAGGTGATCGAGAACCACGGGGACGTTCGGAAAGCGCTCCAGCATGTGCCTGAGCTGCGGAATCGCTTTCACGGTCATCTGCATGCAGATCGGGAGTTTCAGTTCGCTCGCGCACTCCCAGGCCGGAAAGCTTCGTGGATCGTCCACCCAGTCCGCCTGATTCGGCATCGTGCTGCCTGCCGTGAATAAACGCATTCCGGTCAGCTTCCGGCCCGCCCAATAGCGCATCTTTTTCGTGGCGTCAGGCGCGAGGACATCCGCCGAAAAAACGCCGGTGAACCGGTCTGGGTAGGTGGCCACGGCGTCTGCAACATACGAATTATCGTGGCCGTAACAGGTGGAGGCTTGCACCAACGCCGCTTTCGCAATGCCGGCCCGATCCATGGCCGCGATCATCTGCTCCGCGCTCACGGGCCGTTCGCGAGACCAGTCCGATTTGTGACCGCCGAGCGGCGAATTGGGATAGCGCGCCGTATCGGTGCTGATCACGTGAGCGTGGATATCGATCGTGGGGCGTGTTCGGATCTTTTCTCCTGTAAACGGCACGGGCAAGCCGCGCCGCAAGGAACAAGGCGTCGCATGCGTGCTGAGGTAACGTGTCGCCGCGAGGGCAGGATAAGCTTAGACGGCGCAACCGGTCAATGTCGCGTCGGGCCAGGCCGCGCCCCAATTGAGCCGGACGTCCGAAACCCGCGGCGACTCCCTTGCTTCCTCCAAAACATAGTTCCTGTCCGCCGCGCACGCGCGAGGATGATAAACTTCACACTCGATGAGTGAGCCAAAGAGCGAGAACGATGACTGACAACGATCCAACTCGCCGCGAACTCCTCCTGGGAATGGCCGGCGCGGTTCTCCTCAACGGCACTGTCGGGGCTGAAGTCCCTGTCGGGACTCAGGCCTCCGTTCCCGACATTTGTTTTCTGAGCGCGATAGAGATGGCCCGCCTGATCCGCTCCAAGAAACTCTCCGCCCGCGAAGCGCTCGCCGCGCATCTGCAACAGATCGAGCGCGTAAACCCCAAGGTGAATGCCATCATGACTCTGGTGCCGGAAATGGCCGCCGCCGCCGCGGCCAAAGCCGATGAGACGCAGGCCCACGGAGAAACTTTGGGGCCGCTGCATGGCCTTCCCGTCGCGCACAAGGATTTGCTGGAAACCAAGGGCATCCGCACCACTTTTGGATCGCCGCTCTACAAGGACTACATTCCCGCCGAAGACGATATCGTTGTCGAACGGATGCGGCGCGCGGGCGCGATCATCATCGGCAAGACGAACACACCGGAATTTGGCGCGGGTTCGCAGACGTTCAACACGGTTTTCGGCGCGACGCACAATCCCTACGATTTGACCAAGACGTGCGGCGGTTCGTCGGGCGGCGCCGCCGTCTCGTTGGCCTGCGGGCTCGCGCCCGTCGTCAGCGGCTCCGACACCGGAGGCTCGCTGCGCAATCCCGCCGCATTCTGCAATGTGGTTGGCTTCCGCCCTTCGATCGGCCGCGTGCCGAATCCTAAGGCTGCATTCGCCTGGTCGACTCTCAGCACCTCGGGATGCCTGGGGCGTTCGGTGGCCGACCTTGCCTTTGTGCTGAGCACAATCGCGGGGCCGGATTCCCGCGCGCCGCTCTCCATCAACGAACCGGGAAAACTTTTCAGGCGGCCGCTCGATCGCAGCTTCAAAGGCACGCGCATCGCCTGGTTCAAGGACTTGGGCGGCGTGCCCTTTGACGCGCGAGTGCGCGCCGTGGTGGATCAACATCGCAAAACATTTGAGTCGCTGGGCTGCATCGTCGAACCGGCCGAGCCCGATTTCGCCCCTGGGGAGATCTCTTTTCGCGTGCTGCGCGCCTGGAATTCGGCGGCCACCTACGGCGACCGGCTCAAAGAGCACCCCGCGGCGTTCAAAGACACGCTCAAGGGTGAGATCGAGGAAGGGCTGCGACTGACAGGCATGGACCTAGCGCGCGCCGAGACCGCACACGGCCAGATTTGGCGCCGCTTTCAGGCCTTCCTCGAAAGGTATGAATACTTCGTTCTGCCCACCACGCAGTTGCCGCCATTCGATGTGAACACGCCTTATCCCACGGAGATTGCCGGGGTGAAGTTCGATAACTACATCGACTGGATGAAATCCTGCTGGTATATCTCGGCCACGGGCAATCCAGCGGCCTCGGTGCCGGGCGGTTTTACGCCTGAGGGACTTCCGGTTGGCGTGCAGATCGTCGGCCGTGACAAACAAGACTTCAGCGTCATGCAAGTGGCGCACGCGTTTGAACAGGCAACTGGCTTCGGTAAGAAACGTCCGCCAATTGCATAAGAAGTTGCATAAGAAGTAGTCCTGGAGATCAATCATGGCCTCTTCCTTCGTAGGAAAACACGCGGGGCCGGGCGCGGCAAGTGACCAGCCCGCCCCCGCCGAGCCCTCGTATGCCGAGCGGGCTCGCACACTGATGCACTTGGGCCGCATCGGCAGCCTCTCATCGCTTTCACGCAAGCAGCCGGGTTTCCCCTTCGGATCGGTGATGCCGTACGGCTTAGACAATGCTGGGCGTCCGATCTTCCTGATCAGCACGATGGCCATGCATACTCAAAACTTGCAGGCCAACCCGCACGCCAGCCTGTTGGTGGCTCAGCCTGACGCCGGCGGCGATCCTCTGGGGGCGTCCAGAGTCACGTTGCTCGGGAATGCGGCGCCCATGGCTGAAAAGGATGCGGCCGAAGTACGGCCGCTTTACCTCGCCCGCTACCCGAACAGCAAACATTGGGTGGACTTTGAAGACTTTTCCTTCTACCGCATGGACGTGGTGGACGTTTACTACGTGGGCGGTTTCGGGGTGATGGGTTGGGTCTCCGCCTCGGACTATGAACACGCCAAACCCGACACGCTTGCGGATGTGGCCGCCGGTATCATCCAGCATATGAACACCGACCATGCCGATGCGCTTATCTTGCTTGCCAAGGCATTCGCCGGCCTGGAGTCGCAGGAGGCGGCGATGACTGCGGTTGACCGGCTCGGCTTTCATGTGCGCTTGAAAACCCAGGAAGGCATGCGCGGCGCGCGCATCGCCTTCTCGCGCGAGGTGACGAGCGCGGCCGAGGCCAGAACCGTCCTGGTGGAGATGGTGGCGCAAGCGCGGCAAGGGTGATGGGTCGAGAACCCTCGCCTACACGGGACGAGACGCGGCCGAGGGAGAGTGGGCCGCCGGGCTGGGAATCCTGTGCCCGCTTGGCCCGTTCGATGCTAGACTACCGCCACGATCTGAATGCCGCGTTCCCTGACAATGAGTTATCGACGCGGCACTATCGCGCTTGTATCGAACACTGGGGCTCCATCTACCTGAGGAGGCTATGATTATGAGGCACAGAGTTCTATTGGGCTTGCCGCTCATCTTGGGGTTCTTGGCTGCACCCGCCTTCGCACATCACACCTTTTCCGTTGAATACGATAAGGACAAGTGCAGCGACATGGTTGGTACCCTCACGAAAGTTGACTGGGAGAATCCGCACGTTTATTTCTATATCGACCTCAAGGATGCGAATAATCAGGTCAGCTCGTGGAGCTTCGAGGCAGTGTCGGTAGCCTATCTGAAGCGGAGCGGGATCCAGAGGCAAGATTTCATCGACAATATGGGGAAGACGGTCACCGCCCGTGCCTGCCTGGGGAAAAACGCCAGCATAAAAAGAGCCGCCGCCGAATACATCACGATGCCCGATGGCCGAAAACTGAAAGTCGGCAGCGATTACGAGCATGGGCAGAACTGAACGGCTGCGAACGACGGTTCGTTTTGCTCGCCTGTTTTTGGTCCTCGCAACCGTGGCGGCGGGGTGCGTCTCCATGACCGCAGCCCAGGATGAAGCGGATGCGTTGCCGAAGGGTGGACCGGCTCCGCGTGCCGCCGACGGCCATCCGGACCTTTCCGGCGTGTGGTTTCCCGGTTTCACCGGAGGCTACTCGACGGATCATCCCGCGGCGCAAAGCCAATTTGATCCCAAGGTAACGCCCGAAGAAAGGCCCGCTTTCCAGCCGTGGGCGGCAGCCAAGATCAAATCCATGACTGCTGTGGACCTCGAACTCGCGAGGCCCTCGGTGAATTGCCAGCCCCGCGGCACTCCCGGCATGCTGCTCCTGAATCCGTACCCCACACAATTGGTGCAAACTCGCGACGAACTGATCCAGCTGAACGAATTGAATACCAATTTTCGCGTGATCCACACCGACGGCCGTCCGCACACCAAAAATCCCGATCCTACTTTTGCCGGAGACGCAACCGCCCATTGGGAAGGCGACACTCTGGTGATCGACGTGATTGCCATCGACGAACGCACCTGGAACAACTTCGTTGGCTGGTTCCATAGCGATCAGGAACACGTGATCGAGCGCCTCACGCGCACCAGCAAAAACTACCTGATCTATCAGGTTACCGTCGAAGATCCCAAGGTGCTCGCGAAGCCGTGGACTTCCGCTCCGCGGATGTGGTCGCTTGGCCACGAAGATCTGGAAGAGTACTACTGCACGGACAATCAGGAACTGCAGCAGTATGGGTCTCTCAAAGACAAAGACGCGGGGAGCAGCAAATAAATATAATAAGCCGCGCTCGCGCAGGGCACGCCTTCGCTCTTTATGTCGAGTGAGGCGGCCAACGCGATATTTGCACCGGAGGCAATCGCAATGGGAATCGCCGCAATAATTGCAATGGCAAGAAGGACGAAAATAGCAAGAAGGAACGCCGCGGGATTCGCTCTGGCCGTCGCGCTCCTGGCCTCGGCGGCTCCTTTGTTCGCACACCACGGAAACGCGGCGTTCGACACGAGCAAAAGGCTTACTTTGAAGGGCGTGGTGACGGAGTGGGTGTGGGCAAATCCTCACTGCTGGCTCAAATTCGACGTTAAGAACGATAAGGGCGAAGCAACTCACTGGCTGGCCGAGGAAACCAATCCGCCCGGGTTGATCAACAGCGGCTGGTACAAAGATTCGCTGAAGGTCGGGGACAACGTGACGGTGGTTTTGATCCCGACCAAAAATGGCCAGCCGATGGGGCGCGTAGACCGAGTGATCCTCGCCAATGGTAAAGTGCTGCGCTACTTCGGAGAAGGCGGAGCGGGCCAGTAGAAGGGAATCGTAAGCCCCAGAGTTCCGCACTCGCATGCGAACATTTCGGAGAGGAATCCCCATAATGCCAAAGCGTTTTCTGATCCCATTTACGTTGGTTGCCGGCATATTTCTGTTCTCGCTTTTCGTGCGCCCCCAGCAAGGCGAATTCGCGCGGCAGCCCGGAGCCGTGTACGACTCCGATAAAAAGGGCGAGACGCCGATGCCCGCTCCGCGCCACGACATAGCCGGCATCTGGGAACCCGCCAAGACGGCGAGTGACGGCGTGCAGGCGACCGGCCCCAAAGCCATGCCCTCGGACGGCAAGCCGCAGCATGAGTTGCCCTACACCCCGGTGGGACGGAAAGCTTTTCTGGCCAATAAGCCGACCTTCGGCGTTACGGAAGTTCCCGCGGCTTTTACAAACGATCCTGTGCCCGGCTGCGATCCGCAGGGATTTCCGCGCATCCTGCTTCATAACTTCCGCACCAGCGAAATCGTGCAGACTGCGAACCAGGTGCTGATCCTTTATGAATTCAACCGCAAGTGGCGCGTGATCTGGACCGACGGGCGGCAGCTTCCGAAGGATCCTGCAAACCCGCGCTGGACGCCGACCGATCCTCCGGAATCCCGCTGGTGGGGGTATTCCGTCGGCAAGTGGGCGGACGACTACACCTTCGTTGTCGAGTCCAACGGATTCGACGAGCGGAGCTGGATCGATAATGTGGGGCGTCCTCACAGTGGCGATCTGCATACGATCGAGCAGTACCATCGCGCCGATCGCGATCATTTGCAGATCAGCGTCACGATTGACGATCCCAAGATGTATACGAAGCCCTGGGTGGCCATGGACAAGTTTTCCGTGCGATTGCAACCGCCCGGCTTTGATATTCCCGAGATGGAGTGCGTGCCTTCAGAGACGGCAGCGTACGACAAGGAGTTCGCCGATCCTGTTGGCGCCGGGCTCGACAAGAAAGCCAAATAAGCATCAGGCTATACGACGCCAAAGCTAAAGACGGCTGAGAGATTCTTCGGCCGCCAGAGCGGCCTCAGAATGACAATTTACTTTTCGCCCGGTTTCTTTTACGCCGGAATTTCACCGAACTCCTCGCTCGCGCTGGCTGCTATCAATACCGACTCATTTCCGCTATTTGCCAATCATCAAAATTGAAAATGAACCGGGCACCATGGGGCCGCGCGCCGGGCGTCCTGCCGGTCCTGACGGCGCGTTGGGCGCAGCCGGCTCCCACTCGGCCGTCATCGTGAAGATGTGGCCCGTCTTGGCATCGAGCGTCATGGTCTTTGCGCCCGGCGGGGTTTCGAGCGTCTGCTCCACGACGAAGTTGGTGGGGCTATTTTCCTTGATGAAAGTCATCTCGCCGCCGTTTGAGGCGCTGATCGCTTCCATGGTGGCGGGATTGAACGCTACCGTATCCACACCCTCTCCCGTTGGAAACGTGGTAATGACGTTGCCATTCTCGGCATTCAAAATCGCCACCACCGGTTTGGGATCGCGGTAATACGCAAACAGAACGTGATTCTTGGCATCCACCGACATTCCGCTGCCGTGCACGCCCTTCGCGCTGAGGTCGTAGTTCGCCGTCACTTTTAGATCTTTGGCGTTGACGACGGCGACGCCGCCTTTGTCCGAAATATTTATGTATACGGTGCCCTTGCCATCGCTTACCGCTTGCTCCGCTGTTCCCACCAGGTCGACGGTGCCAACGACAGTGCCTTCCTTAGCGTCGATCACGGTGGCATAGGGCGGCTGGTGGCTGAGCACCCAAACCCTTGCGTTGTACGGATCGAACATGATCCCGTCGGGGCGGCCGTCCACATCAATGGTCTTGATCACTTGCAAGGTGTTGGCGTCCCACATGGTGAGAGGCTTGGTGGTGGAAAAGCCGTGGTGGGATTTGGGATCGACCACCGCGCCGCCGGAATGGACGCCGTCAATCGAGCCGACCGGTTCGAGCGTATCGAGATTGAAAACCGTGAGATGCCCCATCGCGCCGCTGCGGGGCAGGTACAAGCGGCGGTTTTCCACATCGGAAGAGATGTAATCGAATCCGCCCTCGCCGCCGACTTTCGCTGTTTTCAGGATCTTATATGGGCCGGAGCCGGGCGCGGGTTGGGCGATTCCTATGGACGCCAACATCATCACTGCCACGACGATCACTGCCAGGGAAATTGGTCGCATGAGACTCATTCCTCCTCGGCGGGGAACTAGCCGTTGGTTGCGACGGAATATACCAGAGTTAAGAGAGACCGTCAGCTTCGTTGTCCGCCTGGCTGGTATCCCCCCACTTTTTTTGCAAGAGTATCATTCCAGGCCGTTTATTTCGCCGATTTTGCAACGATATCATTCTAGGGCACTTAATGGGCGCCGCATTTCGGGAGTCGTATCTCCATAATTGACAGATTATAAATGAGTTACTAAAAAATAATGTCCTGAACTCGAAAAGGTTGCTTTGTTTGCCCGTCTTTTTTTGCAAGAGTATCATTCCAGGGATGTTATTTTTTCTTTGCACAAGAGTGTCATTTTAAGGGAGTTACAAAGACCGCTGTTCCGCCGAATGATCGGAGCACGAAGGGTGCGTCGCTCTCCGCCGTTTTCTCGCGATCATCGATAGCCCTCACCGTTCAGCCCAGCGCGCAGGACGTCGAAGCTCCAACGTCTGGAGTTAATATCTATTCTACTATGGCGGTCAACGCGAGCCCCGCCGAAACTCCAGAGAGATCCCTCGCTCACGATGCTCGCTCGGGGACGACCTTCCTGGCCGGGTGGTCGTTTTACTATGGTGGTCAACGCGAACGCCCTGCTCGGCGGCTGTAGGATTGACAGCAACTTCGCAATATGCGAAGATTTGTCGTGCGGATTATCAGCCGCAAGAAGCTCAGAGAGGCTGGAGAGCAGCACAGCGAGTGGAAGAGTTCGCTAGAAGCATGGTACAGGATCGCAAGGGCCGCCGACTGGGGACACTTTGCCGACGTAAGACAAACCCTGGGCAGCGCCGATAGCGTGGGGACCTGCGTCGTGTTCAATATTGGCGGCAACAAGTGCAGGCTGATTACCTACATAAACTACAAACGCCGGCTGATTTACACGTTGCACGTGCTGGATCATGCGGAGTACGACAGCGGAAGGTGGAAAGATGATTGTGACTGCGATTGAGCGCGGAGACCTGATTGCGGAAATTGGCGGCGCGCCGAAGGTGATCGCCTCGGACGCGCAGCACGAACGATATGTCTCCGCCCTCCTGGAATTGGAACGCCGGGAGCGCCGGGGGCAGTTGAGCGCGGCGGGACGATCGTTGGCTGAGCTTTTGGCTGTGCTGGTGGAGAAATACGAAGAAGAGCATCACCAGATTGCTTCGGCCTCTCCGGTGGAGGTTTTGCGCGAATTGATGGAGGCCAACGATCTTCGGCAGAAGGACCTCACTCGCGAGTTTGGTACGGAGAGCGTGGTTTCCGAAGTCTTGAACGGCAAGCGAAAACTGAATAAGGACCACATTGAGAAGCTGAGCAAGCGCTTCCACATTTCTCCGGCAGCGTTTTTTGAAGCTTCCGGCCCTGCACTCGATACCGGCTCCGGCAAGCGCGTCCTCGTTCGTCGAAAGTCTCGCGACTCGCGCACTGGCACCGTGCGCTCACGCTCTCGACGATAACGCGCCTGCCAGTTGGACGCATTGCGGCTATGGATTAGTGGCGCGAAGAAATGTAATCGGGGAGAGTTCCGGGTGAGCCGAAAAGCCTGCCCCCGCCGAGCCGGGGACAGGGCACCCGCAAAACCTCCTTGTCCGAAAAGGTCCGGCCACCCGCCAGGACGCGCTGGCCTTCGAGCGCGGCGAAAATGTGCACCTGCGCGTTACCGAAGTCCCTCCCCGTCCTGGGAGATTCCGCCCGCGACAAATTCGCGAGATTCGGCAGGCGCTGAACGCGAGCCAGTCGCTCTTCGCCACTTATTTGAACGTCAGCACGAGCACGGTTCAGAGTTGGGAGCAAGGCACGCGGAAACCGCAAGGCGGGGACTTAAAGCTCTTGACGATTGCATAGAAGAATCCGCGAGCGCTGGTGACAGCGTAACTGGCTGCGTTGTCCGGTAGGCCGAAAGGCCCTGCCCCCGCCGAGCCGGGGACAGGGCACCCGCAAAACCTGCTCGTCCGAATAGGCCCGGCCACCCGCCAGATATTTTCACACTACGTTAGCCCTCGGATTTCGTAAATTCTTTTTTAAGCATTCCACGGATTTGTCCGATCGGATAAAAGTACTGACGCGTGCGGTGGCACCAAGGATTGTCGACGATCCAATCGTGTTCCTCCACGCTAGAGCGATACTTCGCTGCGCTTTCCTGATATTCCGTCTCGTACCATTTGTCGATTAGCGGCATGAGTTGCCGAACAGTCGTTATTCCCGTTGCGTGGATTTCCGCTAGCAGCTCCTCGAATTCTTGGTCTAGGGTGTCGGAAGCACCGGGATCCTCGGCGGCTTGAGTTTCCCAGCCTGCTGCCCATGGGTATCGCCGCCTTATCACCTCTTGGAGCGAATCGACGTTCAGAGGTTCATCGCGCAACCCGCTGATGTCAGACGCTTGCAACTTCTTGAGATATTCTTGCCGCCTGGAATAGATAGCTTGGAATTGTTCATCGGCAATTTCTAATGCGCCGCTTAGTCGTGCTATCAACCTACGGATGTCTGTGGGCGCGGCTACATTGCTTTTGTAAACCAGCTGATGCTCAATCTCCGCCCACGCTTCTTGAAGAATGGTACGCACTTGTATCTCGAAGGGCATTCTACGAAAGTTCACATACTCTGGAAGGGTTGCTCGGGACGTCTCCTGAACATCGCAAAGCAGGTGCACGGAGTTATAGCCAAACTGTCCCGAGTCGGCTTGGGGCCGCTTATCAATCATTTCGATAACCCGGAAAGCGCCCCTCAGAATGGGAATTACAGTATCGATATGCCCTGTGTATAGCAAAATTATGCGAATGCCAACGATGTCCGTTACGGCGCTCAGTTGTGGTTCGTATCGCTTTCGATTTATTTTTTCGACAGTAGAAGAGAGAGACTTAACTCTTGACTTAACGGAGTGATACGGCACTTCAGCATCTGCAAGGATCGATTGGCAAACGAGTGCGATACCAGCTGCGAGGGCCTCATAGTCCCTACGACGACTTTCATATTCACGCCGAATGGCCAGTTCCTCAGATTGGGATAGTCCACGACCTGACTCTGTAGAATCGGCTTGGTCGCTTCTTGACGTCTCATCATCTGCCATTTTTGTCCTCTCCCGAATCTACCTTGCACGCGTCCCGCTGCGACTGGCTCCGACTAGTTCCAACCCTATCTGGGAGAGGCGGAGCCGGCTGGGTCGCCTACGGCTTTTAGGTATTCGATTACTTCGGAGGGGACGCAGAGGCGTTCTTCCAGGATTTGATTGGGGACCCATTTGAAGTATTCGGTGCCTAGGGAAAAAGGCTTGGTATAGAGCTTCGGGTCGTCAATTGTTAGGGTCAACTCCAGATCGTTGTGATCGGTGCGGGTGAAGCGCTCCTGCACGTGGGCGTCTGTGCTGTGGGGATAGCCCAACTCGTTGAGCCAGGTATTTTCGTCCAAGCCCGTGGTATCCACTACGAGTACGTTGTCTGCTTCCCAATGGCCTACTGAGACGCCGTAGTAACGCGGGTCTTCTATTTTCTCCCCAGGAGCGCTCTTTTCGGGCGACCCTATATTTTGGGGAAGGGGTCGGCCGTCTATCCAGATTTCGCGCCATTGCTGCTGGAAGGGGTAGAGCACGACGATGCGGTCGGCCATGGTGGCGAAGGCCATTTCCATGATGGAGTAGTTGTCGGCCCGCGGAAATCCCAGGGGATCGCAGGTCCTGACTACGGGATCGTTGGTCCCGGCCGGCTCGTACTTCTGCAGGGTCTTATGCTCGCTGAACAGCTTTTCGCCCAGGGGAGTCATGGAAGGCTTGTCGGCGGGCTTGGAATCCTGAACGCCGGCGCCGGAGCGCGGTCCGGCCCAAGATCCGCTCAGATCGTGGACCGGCGCAGGTCCTCCAGTGCCGGCGACTCTGTTGTGGCCGTCGTATTTCCAAAGAGGGCCTTGGGGATTGGGCGGATTGGGCTGCTGGGGCGGGGCGGTTTGGGCCTTTGACGCCGAGGACAAAATCAGCAGAGCCGCCAGACAGGCGATCGCGCTGGTGAACGCCTTGCGCATTTCCTCAGCCCTCCTCGATTCCACGCTTTGGGTCGGCAGAGAGATCCTTCGCTCGAGTTCTCGCTCGGGACGAGCATCCTGGCCGGATGTTCGTTTTGGCCTCTTTGTGTCACGAACAAGAAAATTCAAACTGCCCCCAATACCAGTTGAATTTTGACCTCTGCCCAACGATCCATAAAATTCAAACTGACTCACTGCCGCTTTCCGCTATGTTTCGCGGATTATGCTCTCAAGACGCCCTGGAACTCAATGGAGGTCTTGACGGCCGACGAGGAGCGCAATTTGAACAGGTCAGTTTGAATTTTGTCTTCTTATTGTCACGATCCATAAAATTCAAGCTGACCTGGATATCTGAGGGCGACGCAAAATTCAAAACCGACGGAGAGATTCCTCGTCGCTTCGCTCCTCAGAATGACAACGGAGTTGCGTCGCGAGCCTCGGAATGACAGCGGGTTGTGTCACGATCAAAGAAAATTCAAACTGACCTACTACGCGGAATTTGGCAGAGGGTCAGTTTGCTTGACTGGCAGAGAGATCCCTCGCTCGGGTTTCTCGCTCGGGACGAGCATCTTGGCCGGATACTCGTTTGACTGAAAGCGGCCAGTCGCGTAACGTGCCCCGAAGTCGAGGCCGCTATCCGCTATGCACGCCGTCTTGGCCGCCGCTGCCTCGCGCGCCGGCATAGACGCACTCGATCGTCGATCGCAATATTGAAAGGAGCATCGTCATGTCACTCGTGGATTTTGTCGCTACACCCAAATTCGAGGAGTACAAGGAGCGATTCAAGCAGCATTACAAGCTGGAACGCCGCGAGGACGGCGTGATTCTCGCGCAAGCGCATACCGCGGGAGGGCCGATCCAATTGAGCGTGGAGAATCATCGCTCGGTGGGCCAGCTTTTCAAGACCATCGGCGCCGATCCCCAAAACGAAGTGATGATCTTCACGGGCTCGGGCAAGGATTTCATGATGGATGCGGACCCCGAGGGCTTCAAACTGGAGCAAGAGGACCTGCAACATTGGGCTTACGAGTATGCCTACAAGGACGGGCGGATCAACGTCAGCTCGCTGGTGAACGACCTGGAGATTCCGACGATTGGCGTTCTCAATGGCCCCGGCTTTCATACCGAAATCTGCCTGATGTGCGACATCACCATTTGCAGCGAAGACGCCATCATTTTCGATTTGCACTACGACATCGGCTCGGTTCCCGGAGATGGCATTCACAGCTGCTTCCTGGAGCTGCTGGGCGTGAAGCGGGGAGCTTATGCGTTGCTCACCGGGCCAGGCCATCGACGCGCAAAAGGCGCTGGAGTACGGCATGGTGAATGAAGTGGTGCCGCGGGAGAAACTTCTGGAGCGGGCCTGGAAGATCGCGGACCACATCATGACGCAGCCGCGCATCACGCGACGGCTGACTACGCAGATCATACGGCGTCCGTGGAAGAAGAGGATTACCGACGATCTGGACGGCGGCTTTGGCATCCAGATGTTTGCGCATCTGGCCAAGAAGAAGTCCATCCACAGCAGAAACCATATCGCTGAGTCGATTGCTTACGTGAAGGAGGGCAAAAAGAACAACATCAAATAGCGAGCTGCGGAATGGCGGGCCGTCTTGGTCCTCGCAGCTACTCGTAAGCTAGTCGCTGTTAGGCGGGGGGGTACTTGGACTTTACTTCGACTTGTCGGGCGCTTTGCCTAAGTCTTCGGAGGCGGGCTCGCCGTAAAGGTCATTGTATTCCTTGCTCTGGGACGGGGAGCACTCCTGCTCGAAGAAATCGAAGCTGGGCGATTGCAACCTCAAGGACAAGCGGTCGAGGGCGACCCAAGGCTTGGTGTAGTACTTGGGGTCGTCGATGATGATGGACATCTCCAGGTGCTTGGCGTCTACGCGGTGATAGCGTTCGATCACGTGCAGGGCGCCACTGTGGGGACGGCCGGCGTTGTCGAGCCAGGTGCGCTCGTTGAACCCGTTCGATTCGGCTTCGAAGGTGTAATCGTCGATCCATTTGCCCACCGAATATCCCCACCACCTGGGCTCGGAAAGATCGGGCAGATAGGCCCAGCTGGGGTCTTCGGCGTTGGCGGGGAGCTTGCGGCCGTCGGTCCAGATGACGCGCCATTTCTTGTTGAACTCGTAGAGGATCACGACGTTCTTCTCATTCTGCATGATCCAACTGGTTCTGAAATTATGCAGAGCGATGCGCGGGAATCCTTGAGGATCGCAGCCGGGCATGGGATCGTTGCTCAGCGTGGGAGGAACCTGCCTGTAGCCGTAGGTGGGCTTATGAGCCTCGTAGGCTTTTCTTCCCTCAGGCGTATAAGGAGGCTCGTGCTCGGGCTTGCCGTCCGCGGGCGCCGATCTTGCGCCATCCGCGCCAACATCGTCGGCCAAGGAATGGGCGGGCTCCCAAATTCCGGAGATATCGCGGCGCGGGGCGGGGCCGGGCTTCTCGTTGGGGACGTCGGAATCGTATACGGCGCCGGGCTCCTTGTTCATGGGCAGCTGTGAGAATTGCGCGTGCGCCAGCGGCGGCAAGGCCAATGCTGCGATCATCAATGCCGCAACTCGCGCTACCGTGAAGGACGCTAAACGTCTTTTACTGTTTGGGAGCATCGTCGGGTTCGGGTTTGGGGGCATCTTGATTTGGGGACGCGCCCGGCTTGTAAATGTTTTCAGACGCTGTTTCCAAGCACCTTGCCGTTGGCAAGAGTGACGTTCAGAACGCTGCCTCCCGGTTTGCCATTCTTGAGCGGCCGCAGGCTGACGGTAAGCTCGTCGCCGGGTTTGAAGGAGTCCCGCCGCCAGCCCTTGCCGATCATGTTGATGGGGGCTTGCGTCTCGCCGACCCAATGCGACACTTGCCCATTCTCGTCGGTCACGTCGAACCTGAGCAGGCAATGCGGATTGGCCCAAAACCAGTCTGTCACCGTGCCCTTCACCGTGACGGTTTTGGTGATGTCGAATACCGCGTTGGCGTGGTGGGCGAAGAGAGGATTTGCCGCTGCCGCGATCAGAAGACCAGCGGCCACAATCAGCATCGGCGTGCGCCAATTTCGCATTGTTCTTACCTCCCCTCAACGACGAGTGCCGGGAGCGGGGTCTTGCAGCTTACCGCTCGGCAGTGAGTCTGACAGCTCGTCAGCTAGCCTCGCCGCGAGAAAATGCTCATCAGATTCCCGCACATAAGTGAGGCAGATTGGGGTGCATACTACGATTGCGCGGGATCGATGTCAATGTTGCCGGCGAGAGGCGTGCGGCCGACGGTAGGGGAGTAATGAGAGACCGCAACTCTTGACATTCCATTCGCATCCGGTGCACCATCGCCACAGATCCTCTGCGGTAGGGGCGGTAGGGATATTCGCAAGTAGGCTGGTCCGGATGAATCACAGGAGATATCCATGAAACGTATGGTGCTTGCTTCGTTGGGCGTTGGGATTGTCCTGACGCTGGGCGGCGTTCAGGCCTTCGCGCATCACGCTGCCACGGCAACTTACTTGCACGGCAAAAGCCAAACGATCGAAGGAACGCTGAAGGAATTCCTGTGGCGCAATCCGCATTCGTTCATGAAAGTGGAGGCTCCGGACGATAAGGGCGTGACGCAGCTTTGGCTGATCGAGGGCGCCGCGCCTACGCAATTGGCGGAAGGCGGCGTGACCAGGAATTCGCTGCGCCCCGGCGATCACGTGATCGTTACGGGCATGCCCGGCCGCGTTACCGAGGACCATCGCATGCTGCTGCAGAAGATCGAGCGGCCTTCGGACGGCTTCAAGTGGGAAGGGAAGTCCGACTAGTCTTGGATTTCTGGTCACCGGGGATCGCTGGTGACAGGGCCGGCGCTTACGGTCCCGGCTTGGCAAACTTCGCCGCATCAATCGCTACGTTCGGCTGCACCTGATTCATCTCAAACTTCGACTGCCCGTCCGTCCACGTTACCACCCAGTTGAACGGCAATTTCACCCCCGCGACTTCGCGATAGTCGGAGTAATCGATTTGCGTGGGATTGGGGCCGACGATGGTCTGCGCATAGCGCACCTGGCGCACCAGAAGGCCGGACTGTTTGTCGAAATATAACTTCACGGTGGATTTGCCGCTGGTTCCCTGAACGACTTCGACGTCGCGGCCATCGATGCTGGTGGCGGGGAAGCCGTCGCGCCAGTCGGTGAGGGCTTGCTTGATCCCGCCGGGAAAAGACAAAGCGGCGTCCACTCTGGCGCCATCGAGATTTCCGCCGGTCAACGTGAGCATCGGCACCAGGGTGTTCGCGGCGTAGATCCAGCCGTCGCGGCCGTCGAAAGTGGTGGTGCCGTCTTTGGTGACGCCATCTCCCACGGGCGCGTGAAGGATGGTGGTGCGTTGGTTGGGAGCTTTGGCGTAGACCTCGACGGGAACCTTGTCGTCGGAGGTGTCGTAGCCGGAGTAAGTTCCCTTGGCGATAAAGCTCGAGAGCTTGGCGAGCCGCTGCGCGCCGCCGAGCGCCTGGATGTATTTATCCAGGACCTGATCGACCGAGGGCGCGTTCCGCGTGAGCGCCGCGCCGTGGCTTTCCACATCGTCGGGATCTTCCGGCGGGGAGCCGTACTGTTCCGCGAGGCTGGGAACAATTTTCGGGTGATTGCTGCTGCGATGGCAGGTGTAGCAGGTGACCTCGGTCTTGCCGCCGAAGTTGGCCTGGTTGATGGTCCTCACCATGAGGACCATTTTGCGGGCGGTCTGCTTGAGGGGGGTGTCGTCGGCGTACCGCGCCCAGTCGTCGTTGGCCGCTTTGACGTGGCAATCGGTGCAGTTCAGGCTGAGGGCGGCGGCAAAGAAGCCCATCGTGCCCATGAATTCGTCCATGGGAATGCCTTTGAGCACCTGGACATTCTTGAAGACTTGCTCCGCCATGGGCGGCTTTGGTGCCGGGGACTGGCTAGTCGGGCGGCGCCTGGGCGATTGCCACTATGGCGCCGAGCAGGCATGCGAGCGCGAGCGCCGTGGCGCGAAAGACGGGTTGGTCTCGATTCGAGTTTCATAGGCGGGCCATATTATCCTAAATAAACTTTGGGTCCCACGGTGAACTCAGGGGTCCAAGGTAAGATACCGCGCTGAAGGCCGCGGCGGGGGTGAGGCGCGGCGGAGCAAAAGCCCCAGGGCCGCCACAAGTCGGCGCGCCCTGGGCTACAACGCGGCGATGGCGCGACTGACGGACGACCTCGTGATGACAGCTAGGGACAAGTATCTAACGGCTTGACTTCGAATGGGGCGGAGTAGATCATGCGTCAGAAATCCACTTCTATCGGGGAATGACATCGCTGCGCATTGGCAGGGTTGAGGAGAATATGGAGTTTCTCTGGTCTTTGGTGTCGCATCTTTTCTCGTCCTTTGTGCCTGGTTTTGTTTTGCCACGGGCCTTACGGGCGCGGCTGAAGTCCGCACATATTAGGGCTCTTGGCATGGGTTTGGGGATGTTGGTCGGCGTGGCGTTTCTTGCGGCGGCGGGATGGGCGCAGTCCGGGGCCGCGCAGGCGGGGCAGAATCGCGGCGGCAATGCCGGGGCGGGCGCCCAAGTGGGCGCGCAGGCGGGCGGCCAAAACGGCGCTCCGGGCCGCGGCGCCGATAGCGGCGAGATCGAAGTTCTGCACGTGCAGGGGAATGTGAGCATGCTGGCGGGCGCGGGCGGGAACATCACCGTGCAGACGGGCAACGACGGAACCCTGCTGGTGGACACGGGCTCGGCGGCGATGAGCGAGAAGGTGGAGGAGGCGCTGCGGCGGTTATCGAAGGGCCAGGTGACGTACATCATCAACACCGACGATCGAAGCGACCATATTGGAGGCAACGAGGTGTTCGCGGAGACCGGGCACGCCTTAGCCATCGGGCGGGCCGCGCAAGCGAGCGTGATGATCGTGGCGTTCGACACGATTCTGGACCGGATGAGCGCGCCGACGGGGAAGACCACGGCGGTGCCTGAGAAGGCCTGGCCCAACGACCCGTATTCGAGTCCCGCGAAGAGCCTCTATTTCAACGGCGAAGCGGTGGAGATCTATCACCAGCCGGGAACCACGGACGGGAACAGCATCGTGGTTTTCCGGCACTCGGACGTCATCAGCACGGGCGATATTTTCGACATCACGGAATACCCGATCATCGACTTGAAGAGCGGAGGGAGCCTGCAAGCGGTGATCGAGGCGCTGAATCGGCTGAAGATTATGGCCGTTCCGGGAGACCATCAGGAAGGGGGCACGCTGCTCGTCCCCGGACATGGAAGGATTTGCGACGAAGCGGATCTGGCGCTCTACCAGCAGATGGTTACGATTGTTCGAGACCGGCTGCAAGACATGATCAAGAAGGGCATGACGCTGGAGCAGATCAAGGCGGCCCGGCCGACCGAGGATTTCGATCCGATTTACGGCAAGAGCAAGGGCGACTGGACGACGGACATGTTTATCGAGGCGGCATACAAGAGCCTCACCAGCAAGCAGCAGACTCAAGCAAGCGGGGTTAGCGAGCGATGAGAGTGGAGATGCGCTGGGGAAAAACTCCGCGACGAGCGGGCGCAAAGGTAATCGGCGCGGCGGCAATGCTGCTGCTGTTAGGCGGGCTGGGGGCGGCTAAGCTCGCGGCGCAGATTCCACGGGACCAGATCGGCGTGCAACAGCTGCCCACGAAAACGCCCCGGGCGGCGGCGCCGAAGGATTACACGGGCTACTGGGTATCGGTGGTCACGGAATTGTGGCGCTACCGGATGATGGTTCCGGACAAAAACGATTTTCAATTCGTTCCGCTGAACCCCGAGGGACGCAGGGTGGCCGACACCTGGGACCCGGCCAAAGATCAGGCGGCAGGCGTGGCGTGCAAGTCCTACGCCGCTCCGGCGATCATGCAAGTTCCGGGACGGATACATGTCTATTGGCAAGACGACAACACGCTGCGCATCGATACGGACTCCGGCACGCAGACTCGCCTCTTCCATTTCGGCGGCACAGCGCCGGAAAGCGAAGCGCCCAGCTGGCAGGGATATTCGGCGGCGTCGTGGGAGGGGCAGGAGTTCGTGGACACGCGCGACGGGCAGGGCGGGCCGGTGCTGGATTCCAAAGGCAATCTGCTGCCGAGAAGGCAATTGAGGCCGGCAGATTATCTCAAGGTAGTTACCAGCAAGATGCGTCCCGGCTACCTGCAAAAGAACGGAGTTCCATACAGCGCCAACGCGAAGCTGGAGGAGTTCTACGACACGTTTACGGATCCGTACACGAATAACACCTGGCTGACGGTGACGACGGTGACCACCGATCCGCAATACCTGTGGGAACCGCTCTTTACGCACGCGCACTTCAAGAAAGTCGCGGACGCTTCGGGGTGGGATCCTACGCAATGCCGCGCGGACGAGCCGCGCTGATTGGGCGCCGAGTGGACGGCAAGCAGGTCGGCGAGCGTTTGGGGAAAGGATGAGCGGATGAGATTCACAAAGATGAAGTGCAAAGCGATGACGGTTTTGTCGCTTCTGCTGCTCTTCATGATGTTGCCGAGCCGGCCGGCAAAGGCCCAGGCGGACATTACCGGCGAGTGGTCGCCGAGGGTGTACAACGACGGGATGGACGTGGGCGACTATACCGGGATTCCCATCAACCAAGCGGGACGGCTGAGGGCCGAGAGCTGGCACCCCGACCTGCCCGACCTGCCGGAGAATTTGTGCCGGCCGCATCCGGTGGACATCGGACTGCGCGTTTCGGTTTCGCAGCTTTACATCACCAAAGAGTTCGACAAGGAGACGGGGCAGGACGTTGGGTATCACCTGCACGTGGCCTGGCAGGCCGGGGAGCAAGTGATCTATACGGATGGCCGGCCGCATCCTTCCGCAAACGCGCCGCACAAATGGTCGGGATTTTCCACCGGGCATTGGGAAGGCAACACGCTGGTGTACACGACCGACCACCTGAAGGAAGCGTATCTGACGCGCACCGGGGTGCCGCGCAGCTCCTTCTCGACGGTGACGACGCGGATTCACCGTTACGGAAATTATCTGAACATTATTTTCATCATCAACGATCCGGCTTATCTGACCGAACCGTACATTCGCGAATACAGCTGGGTTTCCATGCCCGACCAGGTGATTCCTCCGTACCCATGCGAGACGAGCCCCGAAGGGACCATCGTGCCGGCGGGGAAGGTGCCGAGTTATCTGCCGGGGCAGAACGATTTTCTCAGCGATTTTGCGGTGGAGTACGGCATACCGCTGGAGGCGGCGCTGGGCGGCGCGGAAGAGACTTCGCCCGACTTCATCAAGAAACTCAAGACCATGAAGGTGGCGCCGCGCACGACGACCGTGCACTACAAGCGCGCGCAGTGAAGGCCTTGGCTACGAAGACGCATTGGATGAGCAGTTCGGAAGGAGCAATCGATGAAACGCACAAGGCATGTATTCGCGGCGATGTTTATGTTAGCGCTGGTGTTTGGCGGCGGGGCCGGCGCGCGTGCGCAGACTGAGATTACTCTTCTGGCTGTGGGGCCGATGCGCGCGCCGACGCAGAAGATTGTCGATAACTTCCAGGCCAAAACGGGCAACAAGGTGAAAGTGACCTACGGCAATGGCGTGGAAACCAGGCAGATGGTGGCCAAGGGCCAGCCTGCCGATGTCTCGCTACTCATCGCGCCTTACCCGGGAGCGATGGCGTCGGGAACCATCATTCCCAGCAGCGCGACGCTGGTTACCAGCATTGTCACGGGTCTGGCGGTTCCAAAAGGCCGGCCGAAACCGGATATCTCCACGCCCGCGGCTGTGAAAAAGGCGCTGCTGTCGGCCAAGACCATCGGTTATGAGGATCCCGATTTCACGGTGGCGGGACAAGGCGCGTGGGAGGCGCTTACGAAACTCGGCGTCACCGAGCAAGTGGCCACGAAGAGTCAGGTGGAGCTGGGCCCGGCTTCGCGAGGGATTTCGCCCGACGCCACCAATAACGTCATCAAAACCTCCAAGAGGCTGGAAGACGGGAATATCGATATTGGCCTGCTCATGCTGAGCGACATGGTGCCCGAGAAAGACAAATACGATATCGTCGGGGCATTGCCGCGAAAAATCTCCACGCCGATTGCGGTGGTGGGGTTCATCTCCAAGCACGCCAGCGATCCCGCGGCGGCCAAGGCGCTCCTGCAGTTCCTCGCATCGCCAGAGGCGGAAGCCATCTGGAAGGATGCGGGGTACGAGCCGCATAGCTAAGTTCACTAGCCCAGAATCGCAAAACAGTAAGCCGCTAGCTCGTCGCTCTATTTAGCCGGAGCATTCGCGCTGCTGGTCTGAGTGCTCAAGTATTTTTTGAAGAATGCCATCGCCCTGGGCCAGGCGTCCAGGGTTGCCACCGCATTTTCTCCCAAGGTCTGATGTTCCAGGAAGGCATGCGTGACGTTCGGGTAGATTTTGAACTCGAAAGTTTTTCCCAGCTTCTGCATTTCGGGTGCGGCAGCGGCTACTCTGGGCGCTAATCCGGGGTCGTCATCGCCGGCAAAGGCGAGGACCGGAGCTTGTATTTTTGCCATCGTGGCGGCGTCGGGCGGCGCTCCATAGAAGCTGACGGCGGCGTTCACGCCGGGTATGTCGGCGGTACTTGCCCACGACTGGCCGCCACCACTACAGAAGCCAGTGACTCCGCTCTTGCCGTTCGCTCGAGGTAACTTCGAGGCGTAATCCCGCGCTGCACGGATCATCTCCATTTTATCGGCGCCGGAACGCATTTGCAGTGCTTTGGCTACATCGTCGGCGAAGTGGAAGGAGTCAAAGTCGCCGCCGTTCGGACCCAGGCCCGAGGAGAGATCGGGCAGTATGGCGATGAAGCCCTGGAGGGCGACTTGATCGGCGACGGCGCGCAGCCAGTCCGCTCCGGCACCTTTTTTGGGCGCTTCGCCGATATCCATGCCGGGAGCGGGCTGAACGACGACAACAACCGCGGCCTTGTCGTTGCCGAGCGGCTGAACCAGCCAGGTACGCATCTTCACTGTGCCGGTGGAGAGCTTCACCGGGATGCTGATCCACTGGCCGTGGCGAGGCGATTGCTCGACGGCTTTTAGCGGGCCGCCGAAGTGGCCGGGGACGATGTCCTTGCGCTTGGCGATCTCCTGTGTGGCGGCGCGCACGCGCGCGAAGGACGCCGCCTCGGTGGCGTCGTCCTTGGGGTTGGGCGGCTTCGGCATCGCCGAGTCTTGCTGCGGCATGGCCCCGGGCTCCGCGAGAGAAGTCAGGAGCGCCAGAGTGTTGTGCCAAGCGTGTTCGCTGAGATCAAACTGGACGAGGCGATGTTGCGCGGGCGTGTTTATCGCGATATCGAGCTGGCTTTGCGGCCAATTGAAGTCGAGGATCGCGCTCTTGCCGTTCGAGCCGGGCTGGCTGACAAAGTAGTCGCGCACGGCTTGGGTGCGGCGCTGCACCTCGGAAGCGCCCAATTGATCGAGCGCCGCCGCCACGGCTTCGTCGCTCGCGAAAGCGAAGCTGCCGGCGCCGTTGGGGCCGTGACCAGACAACAGGTCGGGAACAACAGCGATGTAGCCTTGGCTCACAACTTCGGTGCCTACCGCGCGAACCCAGTCGCTGAGCCCCTGGCGGTTGGCGGTGACCACGACTACCGGCGCGGTGCCCGCGAGCGTCGGATAGATAACAAACGTGTGAATCTTGGTCGCGCCCAGCGGCACATCGATCCACTGCGGGTGGTGATAGGCGATCGAGGAATCCAATACGGACTTGGCGGCGTCGTCGGAGGGCAAGCCCAGGGGCATGGCGCTGGGCGGAAACGCGCTGGCGATGGCGGAGACTCTTGCCGGCTTCTCTGCGGCCATGGCGATTGCAGCAGCATGGCGTCCCGACAGCTAAGCGAGCGTTAGCAGCGAATAAAATCGCTGCGGCGGCGAGGAGCGTTGCGCCAATTCTTACTGCTAGATTCGTCTTCATTGCTTACCTCTTCTTAAGAAGCTCTGAGATTTTCGATGTTGCACGGTTGCTACTCTTTGAGCCGGGCGAGAGTGGCCTTCGCGCACTCACTCATGACCTCGACAAACCGGGTGTAATTTGCCTGCCCGACGACGAAGGGGTTTGGCTCTCCCGGTTTTCGGGCGCGAACGGCCGCCAGCTTATCCGCGAATCCGTCAAAAACCGGATGGTTCTGAATTTCGACGTCCACCTTCATCATTTTGGTCCAGTCCTCGAAATGCTGAAGGGAGTCGATGAACTCCTGGACTTGGCTGCCGGTCCCCTGGGCGATGAAGCCACCGCCAACCATGCCTACAACGTGGGTTTTGCCGCCGTCTTTGACCGGGAAGATCAGGCCCAGCGAGCCGGGCGTATGTCCGGGAATGAAGACGGGAGTTACGCTTTCTTCGCCAAGAGTGATGGGCACCCCTTCGAAGGCCATCATGTCGCGCTTTGGCAGCGGCGCGGGCGTGGTTGCATTGCCGCCGGCCGCGGGCGGACGAGGAATGTTGATGAAATCCCAGTCGGCGGCTGCCATGGCGATATGCGCGCCGTAATGCTGTTGCAGATATGCCGCCCCGCCGTAATGGTCTTCGTGGCCATGCGCCAGGATAACGATCTTGATGTTGGCGGGGTCGAGGCCGAGGGTTTTTAATCCGGGGAGAACAACGGACTCGACATCCTTGGCGTGGCCGGCGTCGATCAACATGATTCCGGCCGACGTAGGAATTACGTAAACGACGGCGTTGCCGACGGAGTACGGCCCGGGAATGGCGTAAAGATTATCGAAGAGCTTGACGGGACCGGGATCCTTGGCCGGATCGGCTCGCGGCGCTTCGCAGAGGAAGTGCTCTTCCGTGGCCCAATAGGCGCCGGCGATCTTTTTTGCTTTTTCGATGTGCGCCAGAGCCTCGGCCGAATCGGGCTTAGAGGCTGGCGGTTGCTGTTGGGCGCGAGCGGGCAAGGAGAAGAGCGCGCCGATTGCGAGGCCCGATAACGACAGCAACCAATGGAGCTTCTTGTGCATGCGTTTCTCCCCAATCCTCGTGAGCCCGGAATTACGTCCGTCGGAATGGCACAGTTATACACCGAGGCGATTCCAAGTAAGCAACGGTTTTTCGGCGGCGCGCAAACTTTGGCGCACGGAATTGCATCCTCTGCGGATTTCAGCTATGTTGGCGCGGCTCGGCGGTTGCTTAACGTACTTAACGCCAGGCGTCCTAAAGCAGCGCTATGAATCTGGCGCATCTTCATCTCCTGCTGAACCATTTTCCAATCATCGGCACGACTATAGGCGTCGCTTTATTGGTTGGGTCGTTACCTCGAAAAGACGACGATTTGAAGAGAGCCGGCCTGATTATTTTGGCTGCCATGGCCCTGATCGCTCTGCCGACATTTTTCAGCGGCGTGGGGGCGAAGGGCGCAATCAAGGACGAGCCGGGAATTTCCGGGGCTCTGATCGACAGGCACGAGGGCGCGGCGATTCTCGCGTTTTTCTTCATCGAGGTTACCGGCGCGCTGGCGATTGTGGCGCTGTGGCAACGGCAATCGGCCGCAAAGGAGCGAGGCTGGACTTTGGCATCCGTGCTGCTTTTCTCCGCGATTACGGTGGGGCTGATCGCCAGGGTAGAAAACACGGGCTCCGTGATCCGTCATACAGAGATGTGGTCCTTCCAGGACGCGGCGTCGATCAAAGAGACCGGAATTTCGGCGTTTGTGCATGCCTTTGAACCATCGCCGCAAAAATTCGCGAGTCTTATGCTCATCAATAAATATTGGTGGGCGTTCATGATGGACGTGCACTTCATCGGCTTGGCTCTGCTCATGGGCGTGGTGGCGGTGGTGGACTTGCGTATTCTGGGATTTGCAAAGCAAGTTCCGGCGCGGCCGCTGCTGCGGCTGGTCCCTTGGGGGCTCGCGGGATTCGGGCTGAACGTTCTTACCGGCGTTCTGGCCTTTATTGGCATGCCCAATACCTACACTTACGACATCGCGTTTTGGCTCAAGATAATGGCGATTTTACTTCTGGGATTGAACGCGGCGGCATTCTACCTGACCGGCGTCTTCCAGAGCGTGGAGGGGTTGAAGGCCGGCGAAAACGCCACGCCCTTCGCCAAATTTATCGCGGCGACTTCATTCGGGCTGTGGCTGGCGGTGATTGTGCTGGGGCGCTATATCCAGGCGTTCACAGCTACAATCGAAGTGCACCGATAAATCTTCCGCGATGCTGCGGCTTATCGCTCGCCGTACATTCGATAGATGAACGTGTAGGCGAGCAAGCGGCCCGAGGTTATCGCGCCAATCCACAATACCAGCGACCACGTGGCCAGGGACCGGCCCCGCGCCATCATGGCTGATTCGGTGAGAGCGGCATCGCCGAAAAGGCGGTTCTTCATTCGCTGCATGATGATGACGGCTGATGCGATCAGCAGCAGCTTGAGATAGAAGACGGGATTGGTGAAGGCTTTGGTGGGATAGGCGATCAGAAGGAACACGCCGGAAATCGCGTTGATCCCAAAACCGAGCCACATCACCGAGAAGAACGGCTTGAACGATTTTAGAGGCAGGTCGGAGGCAAAGCCGAGAAGGCGCAGATCGAGAATCGCATTCGTACCCACGAGGAGAGCCAAGCCAATCGTGTGGCAGAGGAGAATGAAGTAGAAGGAGAAAACGGAATCCGATTCGCGGAGCCAGGTACTCAAGCCGCTTTGTTCGAGCGTGTTAAAAAATTCGGGTACGGCCAAACTCTTCTCCTGGCACAGCCGGCGTCACGTTATCGGAAGCTTAGTTCTTGGCCGACTTGCCTGCGTCTCTTGCGGCCGGCTTATCGGGCATCTGGTGTTGGTAATCTTTTTCGTTGGAGCAGGTCACGTCCTCGTACATCTGTTCGTTGGGCGCGAGAGTCATGTTCCAGGTGAAGACCCAGGGATGCGTGAAGACCTTGGGGTCGTCGTTGGTGATCTCGACGGCGAGGTGGTCAAAATCCGGGCGGCGGATACGTTCGGTGACGTGCAGCGCATCGCTGTGAAATGTGGCGCTTCCTTCGCCGGCATTCTTTCCCGTGCCCAGCCAGGATTTATCCGTCAAGCCAATCGTGTCGATGACCAAAGTGTCGCCGTCCCATTTGGCAACGGAATTTCCCATCCAGGACGGGTCTATATCGGCGGGATCGGGATGAGGTCTTCCATCCGTGGGGACGATGCGAAAAGATGTGTCGCGCTCGTAGAGGATAATCAACTCGCCGGGCAATTGAACCAATCGCGCCGGGTGCGGGCCGCCCCAGATGCGGGGCATGCCATAGGGCTCGCAGTGCAGCAGCGGATCGGTATTCTCGGCGTCGTGCAGCTGCTTGGCCTTCTCGGCGGCCCACGGCTGATACGGCAACGCATCGGTAGGATAAAAAGAGGTCTCGGCAGATCCACCAGCTCTCGATTGCGCGGGTTTTCCGGCGGCGGGGTCGGCGCCTAAGGCTCCGTACCTCTCAATCCACATTCCGGAGAGATCGGGATGCCCATCGGCCGCGCGAGGAGCGGGTTTGGAACGATCCTTGGAAAGCTTAGGAGGAGTGTACTTCTTGCCCTGCGGGGCCGCGCCATTTTGATTCGACTGCGCGGAAGCGGAAACGGCAAAAACCGCGGCCGCAGCGAACACCAGAAAACCGAGGAGATAGGAATGACGCTTCATGGGTTTCTCCTCTCTACAATCGCAAATCGTTACGGATTGTCGTCGCCCGCCTTAGGGCCGACGGGTATGACTCGACCGTCCGGCATTACGAAGTCGAGGCCGAACATCAGCTTGGAACCGTCCTTGGCGAGGCGGCCATGTATCGTGACCTCTTTACCGACCAGGGCGACCATGTCCGACCGGTTGACGCCGCTTCGGTGCAGGTAGCTCGGAGGCAGTCCCTCGACAGACCAATGGGCCACGTTGCCGCTCGCGTCTTTTGCGTCGACGTCCCAGTAGACATGCGGATTGTCCCACTCGACCTTGGTGAGCGTGCCCTTCAACTCGGTGGGCTTGCCCATCTGAAACTCGGCATTGAGCGAGTGGTGGGCAAATGCAGGGATCGCCGCCAAAATGAGGCCGAAAAAAATGGCCATAACACCAGAGGTCCTGTGTGCCATTGGTCTTCCTCCCAACAAGTGCCTTCACTTTGCGTCCGGTGAGCTGCCAAGCGCGAGTGCCTGAAAAATAGCACCCGCGTCGGAAAATTGTCAATGTGATCGAGCCCCGTTGCGTGGACAGCGTCAGCGCACACTCGTGCTGGCAGCGCCTCCCACTATCAAGTCCCAATGCTCGCCTGCACGTTTTTCCATCGCAGGCACGTCGTCGGAAAGGAGGTAGCCGTCCTTTACGAGCGCGGACGCCGCATCCTGCACACGCTTCAGATACTCATCGCGCGAGTGATAGCGCTCTTCCACGGAGAGGCGCGGATCGCCCGACTGCTCACGTTCGGCTTTGGTGCGCGCGAAGGGAATGTAGCCGCCCAGCAGGGGAAAGAGCTGTTCGGTCCCGCCGATGGCGGTGTTTCTGAAGTTCCACCCGGTGTAGGTTGCCAGGGGCACGGACAGGTCGGGAAGCCGAAGGCCGCCCACATCGTTGCCGTCGCGATCCACCTGCGGAATCAGATAGGGAAGTGGCGCGCCTGCGCCGTCTTTGGCCAACAGGCGATTCGCTCCGCGCACGCCCGCGAAAGCCGTTTGCGGGGAAGCGACGCCCGGAATTTTGGGGAAGGCCACGTCGCTAGCGCGCACAAGGTTGTGGTCCCGCAAACGGGGATAGCGGCTCGGCGGAGGCGCGGCGCCCTGCAGTACCCATTTCTCCATGGCGACGAGCAAAGCCGGCAGCGGCAACCGGGAGTCGAAGGGATTCGCCGGCAGTTGGCCGGTGGTCACCACGGGAGGGAAGGCGCCTACGTTGTGCGGCGTTCCGGAGAAAAGATAGAGGCGCATATTCGAAGGCAGGTCGATATCCTTCGATCCATCGGGCGTCATAGTTTCGAGAGCGAAGCTGCGCTCCCAATACTCGGTGTCCGAAAAGGTGTAGAAGATCTTGGGCTGGTGCTCGACGGCGCGAGGATTCTCGAGGTTACCGTCCTCGAGACCGGTTACCGGATCGCGCTGCTTCCGATCCGAGAAGGGAAAATGGGTAGCCGATTCCATCAATAACGACGTCGGAGTGGACCATCGCTGGTCCAGTTCGATGCCCGCCGCGCCGGCGCGATGCGGCCACACCGCGTCGAACACCTGGCGGTTGTTTTCGTCGGTGTTGAAGCCTTCGTAGAGAAATTCGCGCAGCCAGCGGCCGGTTTGGGATACGCCGAAGGCCAGAGTGTATTTCGCGGAGACGGTTGCGTCGGGCACATATTTGACCCAGGCCGCGGCATCGCGCACGGCGGCGAATCCTAGGCCGGCCACCGGCGGATTGACGGCGACGTAGGCAAGTTCGTAGGTGTGGCCGGGTTCGAACCCATCCTCCAGAGTGACGGTATTGCCAGCCAGTTGCCACTTTGCGCGGGGAATGGCCACCCAATCGGCGCCCAACTTTTCGCGCACGCGCAGGGTGTTCTCCGAAGATGCCGGATCGCTGGGTGTGTAACCGACGAGATCGCCGACGGTGGCTTGATTGCTTCGCTTGTCTGGGATGAAGGTGGCACGAACGAGGCCGGTGACGCCAACGGCGGCGGGAGCGTCGATGCGGACCGCGCCTTCTCTTCGGGCGTCAAACTCCCAGCCGACCTGCACGATGGTATAACCGCGGTCGAGCAGGAACCCAGTTCCCGCCTCGCCATCGGGCGTCTTCCCGGCCGGGCCGTCAAAAGCGGGCAAGGCCACACCTGCGCCGCGATTCACGATGTCGAAGAGCGCGATGCCATTTCCCTTGGATGGATCGCGCGGTTTGAAAATTACGAGATCGGCGGAGAGCTCGATCTTTCCGGCAGCGTTGCGAGGCGCTTTATCGAGATCGGCGATCACCTGGTTACGCTTGTTCGCCGGATCAATCAGGAAGTAGAGCTTGCCGCTGATTCGTTCGTAGGGGCCAACCGAGCCAAATGAACGGCCACCGGCCACGTCCCGGCGCGAAACGATCTCCACGCGCGATACTTCCGCGTTTGCGAACACGGGAACGATCGACACCAGGAGCGCTGCCTGAACTGCGAGCCTAAGTAGCCGGTGCATGTTCTGCCTCCGTAGTTTTCGCCAGAGTCTCGCCGGGCCGGTCCGATTGGGGCCAAGTTTGCTACCGCGCGGGGGCGGTGTCAATTCGACAGGAGCGGCGGGAAGGGGAAGACTGTGGAACGCTTGTTTTTGGAATGCAAGGGTTCTAGCATGACCGGCATAGTTGAGCTGTCGCGAATGTGGTCCCCAATGGCTACACGGATCGGGCAGGCAAATTTCTGCAAGACGGCGAGAATTCGCTGGCGCAAGCTCGTGCGCGCGAGCGCTCCCGCTGCGTTGATGATCGCTGCTGCTCTGTCGGCCGCGACGACGGCCGATGCGCGTATCACGAAAATTCAGATCATTTCGCGCAGTCCGGCGTTTGGGGGCTTTTCGTTTCCGGGCGTCGGTCCTTATGAGCGGATTATCGGCAAGGGATTCGGCGAGATCAGTCCAACCGACCGTCACAATAATATGATTGTCGATATCGGCCTTGCGCCGCGAAATGCGGCAGGGAAGGTCGAATACTCCGTCGATTTTTACATCTTGAAGCCGGTCGATCTCAGCCGGGGCAACCATAAAGTTTTCTACGAAGCGCCGAACCGCGGCGCGAAGTTCTTCGGCGACTTCGACCGATCGAACGGCGGCGACGACCCCTCGGCGTCGAGCGCTCCCGAGGGCACGTTCCTTGCGCCTCGCGGATACACGATGGTGTGGAGCGGCTGGGACTTTGCCGCCGGAAGCGACAATTCCGATTTAACCCTGACCATCGCGCTGCCCATGGCGAAAAATCCGGACGGCTCTTCCATTACCGGTCCGGCGTACGAGTACATCGTGGCTCCCCGTCCCGCCGATTTGTATCCGCTGACCTACCCCGCCGCGATCCTCGACACGGCCGAGGCGACGCTCACTCATCGCGTGCACTTGGACGACGCGCCACAGGCGATCCCGGCGTCCGGGTGGGAGTACACGGACAACGGCAGGGCCATTCGCTTGCTTCCCGCGGGGGAAAGGCTGGCGCCCAACGACATTTACGAACTCTCGTACACGGCCAAAGATCCGAGCGTCAATGGCATCGGCTTCGCCGCTGTGCGCGATTTCAACTCGTTTCTCCGTTATGCTGCGGCCGATAGCAGCGGCACGAGTAATCCTTTGGCCGGCGACGTGACGCGAATTTACACCTTCGCGTTCTCGCAGCCGGCACGCATGCTGAACGACTTCCGCAATCTGGGATTCAACGAGGACGAAACGGGTAAAATCGTTTTCGACGGCATGTTGCAGTGGATCGCCGCCGGGGACGGAATCAACATGAATTATCGGTTCTCTCAACCGGGGAGAACCGAGCGTAATCGCCAGGATCAACTCTATGCGGAAGGCGTGTTCCCGTTTGCCAACCAGCGCACCACCGATCCGATCACGGGAAAAACGGCGGGGCGGTACGACAAGTGCACGTTGACGAAGACGTGCCCGCTAGCCATGGAAGTCTACTCGGCGAATGAATACTGCGTGAAGGCGGCGTCTCTTTTTACCACCGACCCAACCGGCACGAGGGATCTTCCCGATCACCCGATGGTTCGGGACTATTTTATCTCCAGCCATCAGCACGGCACCGGAAGGCAGACGACGAAAGGGAACTGCCAGCAGTTTCAGAACCCTCTGGATTCGGCGCCGGTCCTGCGCGCTTTGTGGGTGGCGCTGGACAAATGGTCCACCGAAGGCATCGAGCCTCCGCCCAGCCAGATTCCGCGGCTGTCCAATGCGACGCTCGTCCCACCCTTGCCGCAAAGCGGCGTAGGCTTTCCTAAAATTCCCGGGGTCACGTACACCGGGCTGAAGACGACGCGCTACTTGTTTGACTACGGTCCCCAGTTTTACAGCACCGGAATCATGACCGTGAATCCGCCGATGATAAAGCCGCCCGTCTTCGATAATCGCGAGAATGGTCCGATCTACCCCAGCTTCGTGCCAAAGACCGACGCTGACGGAAACGACATGGCCGGAATTCGCCTGCCGGACGTGGCCGTGCCCTTGGCCACTTTTACAGGATGGGCGCTTCGGGCTGGGCCGCAACGGAACGATGGATGCGAAGCGGCCGGACAATACATCCCGTTTGCAAACACCAAGGCGGAACGCATGGCCTCGGGCGATCCGCGCCTCTCGATCGAGGAGCGCTACGCGTCCTTCGCGGCGTATTCCGCGGCGGTGCAAAAGGCCGTGGACGATCTGATCGCACGCGGTTTGATGCTTCAGGAAGACAGAGAGTCCAATGTGACGCGCCTGCAGCAGGCGGGCTTGGCCACCGGCGCCTTCAAAGCGGAATCCGCGTCAAACGGTGGCCGTTGAGCGCCGGCCGTTGGCAATGTTGCTGGGGCTTGGCGGTCGCGGAGCCGCAGTCGTATCGTGTCCAGATAGGTTAGACTCGTGAACATGCGCCCGAGCATAGCGGTGGTCCTTGTGTTTTCGGCCATGCTCGGCTTTGGGGTTTCGCTTTCCGCGCTTTCCGCTCAGACATCGGGGCCCAATTCAAGCTCTCCGTCGAAATCCTCTGCCGCTCAGCCCAATAGCAAGAAGGCCCATGCGTTTCGCGGCACGGTGGAGAAGATCGACGTGAGCGCCGGCATTTTGACGGTCAGCGGCGACAATGTACCGGGCTGGATGGGCCCGATGACCATGAACTACCGCATCGATCAGCCCGGCGACTTGACGCTGAAAGCCGGGGATCACATTACGGCGACGGTTTACGACGGCGACTTTTCCACGCTGCATGAGGTTCGCGTTGTCGCCGCCAAGCCGGCGGAAGCAAATGAGCTGCCGCCCGTGTCCTACGTTTGCCCCACGGCGGGCGAGGAGGGAGTTCTCGAGGACCAGCCGGGGAACTGCCCGCAGTCAGGGAAGCCCCTTTTGCCGATTCGTATCGCCACGGTGTACTCGTGCCTCAAGTTCGAATCGTTCATTCAGGAAAAGCCGGGCATTTGTCCCGTGGACAAGAGCGAACTGGTGCCCATCACGGCGGCGCTGTATTTCACGTGCAAGGACGATTCCAAGACCCACGAGCTCGACCCGGGGGCATGCGGCGATGGCAGCGCGCGGATCAAGAGCTATGAACGGCGGGCGCACGGAGATCACAATCCGCGCCACGGCGGACAATTCTTTATGGCCGACGACAACTGGCACCATCTCGAGGGCACCTGGGTGCAACCGCATACGTTGCGCGTGTATTTCTACAACGACATGACTCAGCCGCTTGCCGTGACTGGCTTTTCGGCCCAAGCGGCGAAAAGCGACGCACAGGGGAATGACGCCGGGCCGTTTGTTTCGCTCAAGCCTCTGCCAACCACCGTACAGACTAAAGATCGCAACGTTCTCGAAGCGCCTATGCCGACCGCGGACCTGCCGGCGAAATTCACGCTGCGCGTGAAGTTCAAGGCGGACGATAAGGAGCGGGTTTTCGACTTCACGTTTGCCGATTACTCGAAGGAGCTGGGCCCGGCTGTGCCTGCTACCAACGCGCCGGCGCAGGGCAGAACAGCCGCGCAGCCAAGCTCGCAGGCGGCGACCGCCGGCAGTCCCGGCGCGCCCTCGCCTCAGACGAGCGACAGCGTGACGTTCACGCCCGGCACGTTCCGACCGGAAGCGCCGCTGCCCACGACCACGCAGGGACTGCTCCAGGAGTTGGCCGAGCGCGCGGACTCGGTGAAGATGCTGCTCGACGCAGGCAATCTGGGCGCGCTTTGGTATCCCGCGATCCGCGCCAAAGACGTGGCGCTCGCGCTCGAGCAAAGCCACGCGAACGAGATTCCGGAAGCTCAGCGCCCGGAGATGATGAGCGCGGTGAGGCGATTGACCATGGCGGCCTGGCAGATCGACGCTGCCGGCGATCTTGGGAACAAGGAGCGTTTGCTGCCTCTCTATCGCGAATTCTCGATGGCGATCGGTGATGTCGAGCAGGCTTATGGAAGCCGGTAGAAAACTTGGCCGCACGACGGCAGCGTGCGTTGCCGTCTTTCTGGCGACCGGCCTCTTCCTCATTTTTGCGACGCCGCATACGGATGCGCACACGCCGGTGACGTCGAAATACGACTACAACAAGGATGTGTTTCCGCTGTTGAGGGAACACTGCGGCGGTTGCCACGTCCCGGGCGGGCCGGCGCCCATGTCGCTCGTGACATACGGCGCCGCGATGCCCTGGGCGGAATCCATCCGCGAGGAACTGACGGCGGGCCGGATGCCACCGTGGCCGGTGGATCCGACGAGTCCGGCGATCATCCCGCCGATCAGGGGCGGGCACGCGATCAGTTCGCATGACCTCGACGTGATCGTGGTGTGGGCGTCCGGAGGTACGCCTCAGGGCGATCCCGACGCCAAGCTGCCCGAGGTGACCTTCCATCCGGAGTGGAAGCTTGGGCCGCCCGATCTCAAAATTCAGATGGACGCCGAGCATACGGTGGCTCCGCCCGCTGTCGAGGAGGTCCGCGATTTTATTCTGCCGACCAATTTTGCCGGCACCAAATGGATCAAAGCAGCCGACCTGATGCCGGGAAACGCCGCAATCGTGCGCGATGCCATCATCAGTATCGAGAACGGTCCAGTGCTGGCGCTTTGGCAGCCTGGAAACGATGTCACGCCTGCGCCGGATAACGCCGGCTTCCGGCTCGCGCCGGGCTCGAAAATTCATCTGCAGATCCACTACAAAAAGCATTTTGACCAGGAGCGGAATGCGGTGTCCGACAGGAGCTCCGTCGGCTTGTATTTCGCCGATCCGCCGGCCGAGGTTCAGGAACTGCAATCATTCACCATTGACCCGCCGAAAGCTGGCGGCGATCCCCGCGGACCCGCCGGTTTTGGGGGCGCGCTCCCCAGGGCGGCACGCATCGTCGCGCTCCGGCCGATGCTGGACCGTGCCTATCAGTCTGTGAATGTTGACGCGATCACACCATCCGGCGAGGATCTCCCGCTGTTGCGGCTACGCGGGCCGCAGCCGCAGTGGTTCCGGCGTTATTGGCTGCAGAAATCGCTGGAGATACCGGCGGGCAGCAAAATCACGGTGCACGTGACGCCGTTGCCGGACGATTCTGACCAACCCAAGGTAACCAGGCAGTTCCCGTTCCAGGTGGTTCTCGATTACGTTCCTTTGTAGAGACTTAGGCTTTCCCTCGCGCTCGATGTAACGAGTTTCGCCCGGCTGCAAAGGGGTTCCGTTGACAGGCCAAGCGGGGCAGGGCTACACTCCGATCCAGGGAAGTTCGCAAGCCGGAAGTGGGAATTCAGAATACTGGCTAGGCAAGAAATCAAAACGACATCGTTGGCAGGCCCTAAGGCGCCTAAAGACACAAGCCTCGGCCGCAATCGGGAGACCCTTCGTGGCACGCGATCCTCAGAATAATCACAGCAAGAAGAGACTGTCGCGACGGGATTTTGTAAAGACCGCCGGGGTGGGCGTGGGCGCGGCGGCTTTGAGCGGCTTGGGTGCGCCACAGGCGGAGGCACAAGGCCGTCCGCCGCATTGGGATAAACAAGCGGATATTGTGGTTGTCGGAGCCGGAGCCGCAGGGCTGCCCGCCGCTATTGAAGCCGCCGAACAAGGAGCATCGGTCATCTTGATCGACGCGAACTTCGACATTGGCGGCCACGCCATGGTGAGCGGCGGCAACGTTGCGCTGGGCGGCGGGACGAGCCGGCAGAAGAAGTATGGCATCGAGGATTCAGCGGACCTCTTGTACGCGGACCTTACCGACTGGTCCGTGGTCGAATCCAACGGCTTCCCCGACTACCGGTACAACGACAAGGAGATCATTCGCGCGTTTGCGGATAATAGCGCGCCGACGTTCGAGTGGCTGGTGGCTCATGGCGTGACGTTCGTCGAAAAAGCTCCCGACAATCAAGGTGCGAACTCGCACCGGAAACTCCGCCCTGCGGGAGAACCACTCCGCTCCCTTGGGGTGGACGATGATGCAGACCGGAAAGCCGGCGGACCCCAGCGTGGCGGCGACCACATCGTCCGGAGTCGGGCTGGTGCGGCCGCTGGAAGCGGCGGCACGGAAAGCCAGCGTGCAAATTCTCTTGAAGCACAAGATGGCCAGCCTCGTCCGGCAGGGGAGCACGTCCGGAAAAATTCTGGGTATCAAGGCCACCAGCGAGCGTAAGACCCTGAACATTGGCGCGCACAAGGCGGTGATCCTGGCTACCGGCGGTTCCAGCAACAACGTGAACTTCCGGAGAGTCTTCGACGTCAGATTGACGGAGGAGTACAACGGCGTGGCCGGCGAGCCTTACTCTTTCCAGGATGCCAGCGGAGAGCTGGCGGGAATCGCCATAGGCGCTTCGCTCTGGGGCGCGTACAACCAAGTGGGGGAGTTCGGCGACCGGCTTACCAAGGCGGGCAGGATCGGCACCCGGTACGGCTATCGAAATCTGGAGTGGCAGCCGGGGAGCCCCGTCTTCCACCTGGTGCGAGCGAGCGGCCTTACCGTACGCGACTACCAGAACGTGATTCTCGTGAACCAGGCCGGGGCGCGCTTCTATGACGAGACCGCCGGCCAGTATACGGCCAACAATTACCATGGGCTCGCTTCCTATAAGCCCGGCAGTTATCTCAATGCCAAAAATATCAAGTACGACCCCGCTAATTTTCTGGACGCCGCACTCGCCGGCACCGGAGAGACGGTCAACGGCGGCGGTCCCATTTGGGCGATCTTCGATGCCGATGCCGCGAAACGCGAGCAGTGGACGGTTACTCCGCCGCACGTGGATCCCGACGGGTATTTTTTCTCGGGAAACACGCTGGGTGAATTGGCGGCCGCCATTGTGAATCAACATCAACGCAAGCCGATATCCGGCGCTACACTCGAAAGCACGGTCAGGCGTTACAACTCTTTCGTGGATTCGGGGAACGACGCCGACTTTGGGAAGCCCGCTCCCAAGTATAAAGTTCAGACGCCGCCCTTCTATGCGGCCTGGGCCATGCCCGTGATCCACGACACCCGCGCGGGGCTGCGCATCAACGCCAAGTGCCAGGTGATGGATTTTTCCGGCAGCGTAATTCCGGGCCTCTACTGCGCGGGAGAGAGCGCCGGCGGCTTCAGCCTGCACGGTCTGGCGCGCTGCGTCGTCCAAGGCCGCATCGCGGGGAAGAACGCGGCCAGCGAAACGTCGGAGATTTCAAAGGCCTAGGCCGGCGGTTGCCGGCAGTTGTCAGGGGCGGATCGAATTTTTAAGCGAGGAGCGAAATCATGAAGACCACCTTCACCTTGTCGATCACCTTAACGATGGCGATCGGCGCATTGATGCTGGCGTCCGCCGCGGCCCAGGCGCAGGACCAGGTCACCTTCGCGAAAAACGTGGCGCCAATCCTTCAGCAGCATTGCCAGATTTGCCACCACGTGGGCACGGTCGCTCCGATGTCGCTGGTGACTTACGGAGAGGCGCGTCCATGGGCGAAGGACATCAAGCAGAAGGTGGAGGCACGGGAGATGCCGCCGTGGCTGATCGATCGGAACGTGGGAGTTCAGCATTTCGCGAATGACGAGTCGCTGAGCGATGAAGAGATCGCCACGATCGTGAAGTGGGTGGACGGCGGGGCGGTGGAGGGAAATCCGGCGGAGATGCCGCCGGCGCGCAAGTTCGCGGACGATCAAGACTGGCAGATCGGCAAGCCGGACATGATCATCACGCTGCCGAAAGACGTGCTGGTCAAGGCCCACGGGCCCGACTGGTGGCCGGACATCCTGGTCGATCCCGGCCTCACGGAAGACCGCTACATTCAAGCGATCCAGATCATCCCCACCAAGGGCTATAAGCGTCATCCACCACATCCGGACTTCGCTCGTCGAAGCGGAAGCCGGCACCCGCCACAGCGGGCAACTCGATGGGAACGTTTCACTCGAGGTGGGCGAGCAGGGCGTCTTCCTCAATGAGTATGCGATCGGCAAAGGTGCGGACGTGTTCACGGAAGGTTCGGGCCGTCTGATCAAGGCGGGAACCAAAATCAACTTCCAGTTCCATCTGCACGCCAGCGGCACGGAGACTCCCACCAACGTGGCCCTGGGCTTGAAGTTATATCCCAAGGGTTACGTGCCCAAGCACGTGATCACTTCGCTCACCGTGGGCGTGAATACGATCGACATCCGGCCCCACGAAGCGAACGTGCGGTCCGATGCTTACATGGGGCTCATCAAGCCGACCCGGCTGCTCTCGTTTCAGCCGCACATGCACAACCGCGGGAAGGCCGAATGCCTGGAGGCGATCTATCCGAGCGGGAAAACGGAGATGCTGAGTTGCGCCCGGTTCGAATTTAACTGGATGCGCAACTACGTTTACGCGGACGATGCGGCTCCGCTGCTGCCGGCGGGGACTGTTCTTCATACGCATCATGTGGCACGACAACAGCGACCAGAGCAGATTCAACCCCGATCCGGACGCGCAGGTGACGTGGGGAGAACGAACCATAGACGAGATGGGCTCGGCGTGGCTGAGCTACTACTACATGTCCGACGAAGACTTCAAAAAAGAAACCGAAGAGCGCAAGGCCGAACAGCGCACGCTCACCAGTACCCGCTAATGGAAAAGAGGAATTTGCCTCAGGGTTGGAATCGGCATCGATGCGGGGTGGCTGTTTTTGCCGCCCTGCTTTGCCTCGCTGCGGGCGGCTTCCGCTTGAACGCGCAGATCTCCTATCCGGGAGCCCAATACCGCCAGGGGGCAGGATGTAAGTCCCACATTTGACGGGTGGGAGAGCAATGCCGACGGTTCTTTCTCGATGTATTTCGGCTACTCAACAGAAATTCCGAAGAGGAGATCGACATCCCGCATCGGCCCCGAGAATAGCTTCGATCTTGGAAACGGCGATCAAGGCCAGCCGACGCACTTCTACCCCGGAAGAAGATGGTGTGTGTTCAAGGTGGTTGTGCCTAAGGACTGGCGCCAAGACCAAGCGGCTGGTATGGACGCTCACGAACAGGGGCAGGACGAATATCTCCAAGGGTTGGCTGCAGCCGGAATGGGAGATCGACGACCTGCTCATCGCCAAAAATGCCCCTTCCGATCCTTTCCTGAGTACCGCCAACTCCAACCCCACTGCCGACAACAAACCTCCCATCATTACGGGAGGCGCCAGCCAAACCAACATCACCCTGCCCGCTGCCGCCACATTGAGCGTGACGGCGACAGATGACGGGCTTCCCAAGCCGGGTCCCGGAGACCGGGGCGGGCGCGTGGAAGGCGTGAAGGTTCGATGGATACTTTACCGCGGTCCGGGCAAAGTTCAATTCGATCCGGAGCTGAGCCCAGCCGTCTACGGGAAGCCGCTCACATCGGAGACCAAGGTGAGCTTCAGCGAGCCGGGCGACTACCGGATTCGCGCGATTGCTACCGATGGGGCGACCTTCTCGACCTACGATGTGGACGTAAAGGTGAATCCTCGGGCCAGCGCCAAGAACGCGCCCTGACGCCCGTCACTCGGTCCCTCCGCGAATTCCGCGCCATCAAATTCCCATTAAGCGAAGGCTGAGGAGGCCTCATCCCGTTTGCAAGCGTGCGTGAGAGCGCCGGCAGGGGACCGTCCTTCGCGAAGCGGTCCCCGTCTTCGGCCCGGCGCGACGCGGTGGGATTCGTTTCTGATAGCATGCACAACTTGAGGTTCGCGAGGAATCGGCGATCATGCTCGCTCTGAAATTTCTGCCGCTGGCGTTCAGCGCCCTTTTGCCGGTAATCAATCCGCTCGGGTCGGCCCTGTTGCTGTTGGGGTTGGTAGGTCCCGAAAAACCCGAAGTTTTTCGGATCCTGGCGCGCAGAATTGCCATCAACACCTTGGTTTTTCTTCTGGCCATCGATCTCGGCGGGGCGGCCATTCTGGCGTTCTTTGGGATCTCGCTGCCGGTTGTCCAATTCGCGGGCGGGTTCGTTCTGGCGGCGATGGGCTGGAATCTGCTGAATCAGAAGGATGTGAGCACGGAAACGAGTGTGCCGGCCTCACCTGCCGATGGGAGCTCACTGCGCGACAGGATTTTTTATCCCTTCACCTTCCCGATAACCGCGGGGCCGGGCTGCATCGTGGTTACTTTGACCTTGAGCGCTCATGCCTCGCAGAAGAATCCGATCGACGAAGCCTTCGCCCACCTGGGAATTTTCGGAGGCATTCTCTTGAACTGCATCGTGGTGTATCTGAGCTACGCCTACGCCCAGAAACTCACCACCAAATTCCCGCGGCAAACCGTTCACGGCGTCTTACGGGTGATCGCCTTCATTCTGCTGTGCATCGGAGTGCAGATCGCCTGGAAGGGGCTGGACGCGTTGATCCTCTCGATGGGCAAATCGTAATTCCTTCGTTCTAATCCAAGCAACGGATCGGTTGCACCCGTCATCAGATTTCCGAGGCCAGATTCCACTCAGTCGTTGGAGACAATCATGCTGACACGCTTCTGCTCGACGATCCTATTGCTGCTGACGATGGTCATGGTTTGCTCCCTAGCCGCGCCCGCCATCGAAGAACACCACGGTATTTTCGTTGGAACTGTGATGAAGTTGGATGCCGGGGCAAAGACGGTGAGCGTCAAGCTAGCCGATGGAACCGAGCATACGTTCCACTTCGTCAAGCGAACCACGGTGCACGGCGCGGAAGACAGCGCCGCTGCCGCCAAGGATGCCTTCCATGGACTGAAGGAAGGCAGCCAGGTGGCGGTGCATTACACGGCCAAAGGAGCCGACGAAACCGCCGACGAGTTCGACAACATCGGCAGGGATGGACTGAAATCTACGGAAGGCACCGTAACCCACATCGATCGAGGCGCCAAAACGCTCACCGTGAAAACCGCCGATGGAACGGATCAGGTTTATCGCCTGACGGACAGCGCCGCCAAGGATGCGGGACAGGATGTCGCGGCGGGGACCGAAAAAACCGCCAAGGTGACGGTCTACTATACGGAGGAGGGCGGGCATAAGGTTGCACACTTTTTTAGAAAGGCGCTTTAGCCCTTGGGAAGGGACCTCCGCCATATTCGGAACCTGGAAGAATATTGAAGGGCGGGCACGAACCTCATTGTGCCGGCAGGCCGTCACAGCCGGCAATTGCCACTTGCGTCCACCTCTGTAAGGAGTATCTTCGAAGAAAGTAAGTCCGGGTCGAACAAGCGCCAGGCGGTTGCCAACTGCACGACCTGCGCCGGAGCGGAATGAAATGAAGGCCGGAAAAGTCGACACGTACGTACTTTTCGGATTGCTCAGCGCAGCCTTCCTTCTGTTGCCGAACCGCGCTCGAGCCCAGGCAGCGCCGGGGCCGCTTCCGCCGCCCTCAGGCTCACAATCGCAATCACAGCCGGAGCCTTCCGAGCGCCGGGCCGCGCCCGCGCCCAGGCCCAGACCGCCCGCACCGGCGCCGAGAACGACTCTCGCCGGCCTCTGGAAAATGAATAAAGACCAGAGCGACGATCCGCGGGAGAAGGTCCGCGTGGCCGAAGGTACTCCGAACATTGGCAATTCTGGTGGCGGCTATCCGGGCGGCGGCTACCCGGGTGGAGGTTATCCTGGTGGAGGCTATCCCGGAGGAGGTTACCCGGGGGGCGGCTATCCAAGAGGGGGAGGCTATCCAGGCAGTGGCTATCCGGGCGGAAGGCCGGGGGGACCTGGCTATGGCGGGCAGGATATCGAGAACAATCCGAAAATTCAGCCGCTGCTTCGTCCCGCAGGGTTGCTGAATGTCGATCTGAAGGATCAAGAGATCGACGTGACCGAGGACCAATATCGCAAGTTGCTTCTGTACACAGATGGGCGGCAGGTTCCAAAGCAGACAGACAATAACCGTGAAGAGATCGCAGCGCATTGGGACGGAAACCACCTGGTGTCGGACGAAAAGAGCCCCCTGGGCGGGAAGATGAGCCGAGTGTACGAACTTTCGGGGGACGGCCGGCAGCTTTATGAAACCTTGCACATCGACAACGGCCGTTCGGGAACGCCGATTACGATCAAATACGTTTACGACATTCCCACATCGGATGCGGATGCCCACATCCAGAATCCGGAAGACTCCGACCCTGGCCGACCCACGCTGAAAAGACGTACTCAAGACGACGGAAGTAACCCCCCGCCACAGTAACCGATCGTCTAGCTGTGCGAGCCCGTACGCGCATGTACCGCGACTTTACTGCTACCCCGGCGACATTCAGGCTGTCGCCGTAACCTCTTTTCGCGTAACACCGGCGGGGATGGTGACCTGAACGGCCGTGCCGGGATTCGCGTTGCTGATGTGCAATTCTCCGCCGACTTCTTTTACCCGCTGCCTCATCCCGCCAATTCCGACGCCGATCCGATCGGGGCGGAACTCCATAACCTTTTCGGAAATGCCCTTTCCGTTGTCACGTATGGAAAAGATGAGCTGGCCCTGGGTTTCGGCCAGCGTAACCCACGTGGCACTGGCGCCCGAATGCCGGAACACATTGGTCAGGGCTTCTTGAATGATGCGGAAGACGGTGGTTTCCAGCTCGGGCGTGAGCCGAGGGAAATTGGCGGGAGTAATGTCGATGGAAATGTCGATACCGCTGCGCTTGGCGAGGCCGTCCAAATACCACTCCAGCGCCGATTTCAAGCCGACTTCGTCCAGCATCGGCGGATGGAGCAGATGAGACATGCTGCGAACCTGCTGTATGGCGCTATCGAGCAGGCGGCTGGCATCGGCCGAGGCTTCCCTGGACCATTCCGGGCAGTCCTCGGCTAGATTGATTCGATCCAGCACCATCTTGGCAGCCACCAGATCCTGGCCAAAGCCGTCGTGCATTTCCCGCGCCAGCCGGCGCCGTTCGTCGTCCTGCGTGGCAATCAAGCGGCCCGAAAGGCAGCGGAGCTCGAAATTCAGCATTTCGAGATCGCGGGTCTTGCGATGCAGTTCGGCAAAAACGCTGACCTTGGCCCGGAGCAATTCTGGAACGACGGGAACGGAGATGTAATCGACGGCGCCGCGCTGATACCCCTTGAGGCGGTCGATATCGGTCAAGTGCACGGCGGAGATGAAAAGGATGGCGGTTTTCTCGAAGCGGGGGTGCTGGCGGATGATGTCCGCCAGTTCAAAGCCATCGAGCTCGGGCATGCTCACGTCCATGAGAACGACGGCCACGTCGTTCTTGAGGAGCACTTCCATGGCCTCTCGGCCCGAATTGGCTTTGATGAGGTTCTCGCCGAGTTCGTCCAGGATGGCCTCGTAGCTGAGCAGCTTGGCGGGCTGATCATCCACCATCAGGATGTTGACTTTGTCGTTCACAGAGGTTCTCCCGTCCGTGGCGTCGAAAGATTGGTTGCTGATCGGTGTGTTTGTCATGGATATAGGCACCTTAGCGATGCAGCCACATGCGCAGGGCCGCGAGTAATTGATCGGTGTTCACGGGTTTGGCCAGATATTCGGAGGCGCCGGCTTCGAGACACTTTTCCCGATCGCCTTTCATGGCTTTGGCGGTCAAGGCGATGATGGGCAGGCGCCGGAACGATGGATTCTGCCGGATCACCTGCATGGTCGCGTAGCCGTCCATTTCCGGCATCATGATGTCCATCAAGACGATGGCCAAATCGGGAGTCGATTCCAAGGTCTGAATCGCCTCGCGGCCGGTTCCGGCGGTGAGCACGCTCATTCCACGGCGTTCCAGCACGCTGCTCAGCGCGAAGATATTGCGCACGTCGTCGTCGACGACGAGGACCTTCTTGCCGACCAGCGCTTCGTCGGAGCGATGCAGGCGATCGAGCATCTTCTGCTTTTCGGGCGGCAGGGTGGAGATGACTCGATGCAAGAACAAGGATGTTTCGTCGAGCAGGCGTTCCGGGGATTCGACGCCCTTGACCACCACGCTGCGGGCCAAAGTGCGCAGGCGGGCATCCTCCTCGGGTGAAAGTTCCTTGCCGGTGAAAACGACGATGGGCAATTCGCTGAACTCCGGGCTCTGGCCCAACTGGTCCAGCACGTCGAACCCGGACATATCCGGAAGCCGCAAATCGAGCACCACGCAATCGATCTGCTGCTCTCTGATGGCGTTGAGGGCTTCCTCACCCGTGCCGGCAGTGCAGACGTCGATATCGTCATATCCGAGCAGTTCCTGAATACTCATCTGCTCGGCGGGATTATCTTCGACGATCAGCAAGCGCTTGCGGCGCGGCGTGGCGTACTCCTTGATGCGCGTCAGGGCAGCTTCGAGCGCTTCCTTGGACGTGGGTTTGGTGACGAAGGAAAACGCCCCGCGAGCCAATCCGTGACTGCGATCCTCATCGAGGGTGAGCATTTGGACGGGAATGTGGCGCGTGGCGGGATCCTGCTTCAAATGGTTCAGCACGGTCCAGCCCAGCATGTCGGGCAAAAACACGTCCAAGGAGACCGCCGTGGGCTGATATTCGCGGGCCAACGCGAGAGCGTCGGTTCCGCGAAGCGCGACGAGAACCTTGAAGCCCCTATCGTGCGAGAGGTCGCACAAGATGCGGGCATAGTGAGGATCGTCCTCCACGATGAGCAAAACCGCGTCGCCGGGCTGTAGGTTGCCGCGATCGTCGGCGATTTGCTCCACGGGGTGTTCGACCACCGGAGCAACCATCTGCACGGCCGGCCTGGAAGACGAGATACGGCTCTCTACAGCGAGGGTTCCCGCGGATGGGCCGACATAGGTGAGCGGCAGATACAAGGTGAAGGTGCTGCCCGCTCCGGGAGCGCTGCGCAATTGAATTTCGCCGCCCAGGAGGCTGGCCAATTCGCGGCTGATGGCCAGTCCCAAACCGGTTCCGCCGTACTTGCGGCTGGTGCCCGCGTCGGCTTGCTGAAAGGCCTCGAAGATGATCCGCTGCTTCTCAAACGGAATACCGATGCCTGTGTCGGCGACCTCAAAGGCCACGACCGAGGCAGCCGAACTGAGGATCGGATGATCGGCGCTCCAGCCGGTTTCGGCGAGCGAAACGGAGAGCCGCACGCCGCCGTGCTCGGTGAACTTGAACGCGTTGGAGAGCAGGTTCTTGAGAACTTGCTGCAAGCGCTTGGAGTCGGTGACCAAGCTGCGGCCAAGGTGCGCGTCGGGGTGGACCTCGAAACTGAGACGCCGGTTTTCCGCCTCGTGACGGAAAGGCCGGGCGACCATCTCGAGCAAGCTGGAGAAGAACACGTCTTCCGCTTCGACCGATACCGTGCCGGACTCGATCTTGGAGAGATCGAGGATGTCGCTGATCAGGTTCAGCAAGTCCGTTCCGGCGCCGTGAATGGTGCGAGCGAACTCGACTTGCCGCGGCGTGAGATTACCATCGGGGTTGTCGCTGAGCTGCTGGCCGAGCACCAGTATGCTGTTGAGCGGCGTGCGCAGCTCGTGCGACATGTTGGCGAGGAATTCGGACTTGTACTTGGAGGTGAGCGCCAGCTCCTTGGCTTTCTCCTCCAAGGCGCGGCGGGCCTGCTCGATCTCCTGGTTCTTGCGTTCGACTTCCACGTTCTGCTCGGCGAGCTGCTGGGCTTTTTGCGCCAGCTGCTCGTTGGTCTGCTGCAACTCCTTCTGCTGGGTTTGCAGCTCGGTGGCGAGCTGCTGAGACTGCTTCAGCAGCGCCTCGGTTTGCATGGTGGCTTCAATGCTGTTGAGCACGATGCCGATGCTGGAGGTGAGTTGATCGAGGAAGGCCAGATGCGAGGTGGTGAAGGCGCTGAGCGAGGCCAATTCGATCACGGCTTTCACGCGGCCCTCGAAGAGCACAGGAAGCACGATGACGTTTCGCGGAACGGCCCTGAAGAGGCCGGAGCGAATGGGAATGGCGTCCTCGGGCAGTTCCGCGATCAGCATGCGGCGCTTCTCGAGGGCGCATTGGCCAACGAGGCCTTGTCCGAGAGCGAGAGCCTGGGGGTGTCCATCCTGGCCATCATCGGCGAACGCCGAGAGCAGCCTCATGCCGGCGGACTCTTCCGTCTCGACCTGATAGATCACGCCCTGCTGAGCGGCCACCAGGGGAGCCAATTCCGAAAGAAGCATTCGACCGACGGTGGCCAGGTCGCGCTGGCCCTGTAACATGCCGGTGAAGCGAGCGAGGTTGGTCTTCAGCCAGTCCTGTTCCGTATTGCGCTCGGTAGTGAGACGCAAGTTATCGATCATGGTGTTGATGTTGTCTTTCAACTCGGCGACTTCGCCGCTGGCCTCCACCTGGATCGATCGGGTGAGGTCGCCCTTGGTAACGGCCGTGGCGACTTCGGCGATGGCGCGGACTTGGTTGGTGAGGTTATCGGCGAGCAGGTTGACGTTTCCGGTGAGGTCCTTCCAGGTGCCCGCAGCGCCCGGCACGTTGGCCTGGCCGCCGAGGCGCCCTTCGACTCCCACTTCGCGGGCCACCGAGGTCACCTGATCGGCGAAGGTCGCCAGCGTGTCGGTCATGTTGTTGATCGTCTCGGCCAGCGCGGCGACTTCGCCCTTGGCGTTTACCGTGAGCTCCTTGGTGAGATCCCCGTTGGCGACGGCGGTGACGACTTTGACGATGCCGCGGACCTGCTCGGTGAGGTTGGCGGCCATGACGTTCACGTTGTCGGTGAGGTCCTTCCAAATGCCCGCCACGCCCGGCACTTTGGCTTGGCCGCCGAGCTTGCCTTCGGTGCCGACTTCGCGGGCCACGCGGGTGACTTCGGCGGCGAAGGCGTTCAATTGGTCCACCATGGTGTTGATGGTGTTCTTCAACTCGAGAATTTCGCCCTTCACGTCCACGGTGATCTTGCGCGAGAGGTCGCCGCGAGCCACGGCGGTGGTGACCTCGGCGATGTTTCGGACCTGCGCGGTGAGGTTGCCGGCCATGGCGTTTACGGAGTCGGTGAGGTCCTTCCAGGTTCCGGCCACGCCGGGCACGTTGGCCTGGCCGCCAAGGCGGCCTTCGCTGCCGACCTCGCGGGCCACGCGAGTGACTTCGGCGGCGAAGGAGCGCAACTGCTCCACCATGGTGTTCAGCGTCTCTTTGAGCTGCAAGATTTCCCCGCGCACATCGACGGTGATTTTGCGCGAAAGGTCGCCGCTGGCAATAGCCGTGGCGACTTCGGCGATGTTTCGCACCTGACCGGTCAAGTTGCTGGCCATGAAGTTAACGTTGTCGGTGAGGTCCTTCCAGGTTCCGCCGACTCCAGGGACGTTGGCCTGGCCACCGAGCTTGCCTTCGGTGCCGACTTCGCGGGCCACGCGGGTGACTTCGCCGGCGAAGGCGTTGAGCTGGTCCACCATGGTGTTAATGGTGTTCTTCAACTCGAGAATTTCGCCTTTTACGTCCACGGTGATCTTGCGCGAGAGGTCGCCGCGGGCCACTGCGGTGGTGACTTCTGCGATGTTGCGGACCTGGGCGGTGAGGTTGCCGGCCATGGAGTTTACGGAGTCGGTGAGGTCCTTCCAGGTTCCCGCCACGCCGGGCACGTTGGCCTGGCCGCCAAGACGGCCTTCGCTGCCAACCTCGCGGGCCACGCGGGTGACTTCACCGGCGAAAGCGTTGAGCTGGTCGACCATGGTGTTGATGGTCTCTTTCAGCAGAAGAATTTCGCCGCTGACGTTGACCGTGATCTTCTTGGAAAGGTCGCCGCTGGCAATGGCAGTGGAAACGTCCGCGATGTTGCGGACCTGGTTGGTCAGATTGCTGGCCATCGAGTTGACGGAGTCGGTAAGGTCCTTCCAGGTGCCGCCGACGCCAGGGACCTGCGCCTGGCCGCCGAGCTTGCCGTCGGTACCGACTTCGCGGGCCACGCGGGTGACTTCCGAGGCGAAGGAGCGCAACTGATCGACCATGGTGTTGATGGTGTCTTTGAGCTCGAGAATTTCGCCCTTCACGTCCACGGTGATCTTGCGCGAGAGGTCGCCGCGGGCCACGGCCGTGGCCACCTCGGCGATGTTTCTGACTTGTGCGGTGAGGTTGCTGGCCATGAAGTTGACGTTGTCGGTGAGGTCCTTCCAGGTGCCGGCAACACCGGGCACTTCGGCTTGGCCGCCGAGTTTGCCTTCGGTGCCGACTTCGCGGGCCACGCGGGTGACTTCACCGGCGAAGGCGTTGAGCTGGTCGACCATGGTGTTGATCGTGTTCTTCAACTCGAGAATTTCGCCCTTCACGTCGACGGTGATCTTGCGCGAGAGGTCGCCGCGCGCGACGGCGGTGGTAACTTCGGCGATGTTGCGGACCTGCGCGGTGAGGTTGCCGGCCATGGAGTTGACGGAGTCGGTGAGATCCTTCCAGGTTCCTGCCACGCCGGGCACGTTGGCCTGGCCGCCAAGACGGCCTTCGCTGCCGACCTCGCGAGCCACGCGGGTGACTTCACCGGCGAAACGGTTGAGTTGATCGACCATGGTGTTCAGCGTCTCTTTGAGCTGCAAGATTTCGCCGCGCACGTCGACGGTGATCTTGCGGGAGAGGTCGCCGCTGGCGATAGCCGTGGCTACTTCCGCGATGTTTCGCACCTGGCCGGTGAGGTTCGAGGCCATGAAGTTGACGTTGTCGGTGAGGTCCTTCCATGTTCCGCCGACGCCGGGGACTTGGGCCTGGCCGCCGAGCTTGCCTTCGGTGCCGACTTCGCGGGCCACGCGCGTGACTTCGCCGGCGAATGCGTTGAGCTGGTCGACCATGGTGTTAATGGTGTCTTTGAGTTCGAGAATTTCGCCCTTCACGTCGACGGTGATCTTGCGCGAGAGGTCGCCGCGGGCCACAGCGGTGGTGACTTCAGCGATGTTGCGGACCTGCGCGGTGAGGTTGCCGGCCATGGCGTTTACGGAGTCGGTGAGGTCTTTCCAGGTTCCCGCCACGCCGGGCACGATGGCCTGGCCGCCGAGCTTGCCGTCCGTGCCGACTTCGCGGGCCACGCGCGTGACTTCCGAGGCGAAGGAGCGCAACTGATCGACCATGGTGTTGATGGCTTCTTTTAATTGCAAGATTTCGCCGCGCACGTCGACGGTGATCTTGCGGGAAAGGTCGCCGCTCGCTACCGCGGTGGCGACTTCGGCAATGTTGCGAACCTGCCCGGTCAAGTTGCTGGCCATGGAGTTGACGGAATCGGTGAGGTCTTTCCAGGTGCCGGCAACGCCAGGGACTTGGGCCTGGCCGCCCAGCTTTCCGTCTGTGCCGACTTCGCGGGCCACGCGGGTTACTTCCGAGGTGAAGACGCTGAGCTGCTGAATCATGGTGTTGACGATCGTCGCGGAACGGAGGAATTCGCCTTCCAGCGGGCGGCCGTCGACGTCCAGGCGCACCGTTTGGGTCAAGTTACCTTGAGCGACGGCGGCGATGGCGCGCGTGACTTCCGTGGTGGGGCGCAGCAAGTCCTCGACCAGCGTATTCACCGAAACTTCCATCTCGCCCCAAGCGCCTTTGGAATGGTGGAACCGGGTGCGCTCGCGCGTCCGGCCCTCCTTGCCAACCACCTGCCCGACGCGCTTCAGTTCCTCCGCCATCTGTTGATTCGCGGAGACAATTTCATTGAACGTATCGGCGATCTTGCCGGCCAAGCCGGTCCAGGCCCCCGGGAGGCGAACGGAAAAGTCGCCATCGCGCATGGTCTGAAGACTGGCGAGAATGAGGCTCAGGTCCGCGGACGCGAGCTCACCATTGACGTGCCCGTTGCTCTCGATTTCTTGGGCGGTGGCCGTGGCCGCCGTGGCTGTTTCAGGTTGGTTGTTTCTTTTCATCTAGACTCTCCTCGTTCGGGTCTTCAGACCGGCCTCGTTCCCTCTCCAGATTGGCCGCAAAACTGCCTCTGCAAAAATTAGGCCTGTGCATTCGGGGAATCCCATTCGAAAATGGGAAACTCTTTCATATCACGCGGGTAGCCTTTAGGCGTTACAGGAAACAATGTAATTGCCGAAAGAGGCCTACAGGGAAACCTGTAGGCCCTGGAACCCTTGTGCATTTCCCGCCGTTACCCCGTTTTCACGAGTGGTTGATTCCAGCAGGGCGCGGTCAAACGGCTGCTTGCGTTCTTTTGGCAATGGCCGCGGGATGGGCGTATGCTTCGGGCTCGGGCACGCCGGTTGAATAGCCAGTTGAACGGCGAACGGCAGAGCGTGCGCAGTCGAGCATGAAGGAGGTAATCGATGTCACCCACACTGAAAGGAAAAGCGGCGCGTTATGCCGGTCTGGCAGCGGCGATGGTTCTCTCCGCGCTGGCGGCCTTCGCGCAGAGCACTCCCTACCATATGGTCGAGGGCTGGCCCGATCTTCCGTCGAATATCAAATGGAGCCAGGTGATCGGGGTGGATTGCGACGCGCAAGGAAATATTTGGGTCTTCCATCGAAGCAATCCGCCCATCATGGAGTTCGATCCCTCGGGCAAGCTGCTGACGAGCTTTGGCAACGACATGTTCGTGCAGGCTCACGGCCTGGCCATCGATTCGCAGGGAAATATCTGGGTTACCGATGCCCAGGGGAAAGACGGCAAGGGCCAGCAGGTTTTCAAGTTCAGCCGCGACGGCAAGGTCTTGATGACGTTGGGCAAGGCCGGTGTTGCGGGCGAAGGGCCGGACACGTTCAATGGTCCCACGGACGTGGTGGTGGCGAAGAACGGCGATATCTTTGTTGCCGACGGGCACGATCCCGATAGCAATGGGCGCGTGGTGAAGTTTTCCAAAGACGGCAAATTTATCAAGGCCTGGGGCAAGCACGGGTCCGGCCCCGGCGAGTTCAGCGCTCCGCACAGCATCGCCATGGACTCCCGGGGACGCTTGTACGTGGCCGATCGCTCCAACAGCCGCGTCCAGATTTTCGATCAGAATGGCAAGTTCATCGCGGAGTGGAAGCAGTTCGGGCGCCCCAGCGGGCTATTCATCGACAAGAACGACATGATTTACGTGGCCGATTCGCAGTCCAATGCCAAACAGAATCCCGGATTCAAGCGAGGCATCCGCATCGGGAGCGTAAAGGACGGAAAAGTCACGGCCATGATTCCGTTCAACGAGCCCGATCCCGACGCCACTAACAATAACGGCATCGAAGGCGTGGCCGCCGATCCCGCGGGCAACGTGTACGGCGGGCAGACGGGCGGAGAGGTGCTGCACAAATATTCCAAGACGACGGTGAGCCAGCGGTAGGCTGGCGCGAAACGGGTTTTTAATCCGCTCAGCGAGCGGACGGCAGCGCGTGCACGTCTTGCGCGTAGATCGCGCGAATGCGGGCTACGTCTCCATCGGAAAGGCCGGAGACCCTGGCAATGTCGCTTCGGGTTTGAACCTGCGCGCGATACCGCGCGAAATACGCGGGGATGTCTCCGCCATATCCAAAGAAATACATGATGTCGCGAAAATCGCGGGTGTGATCGAGGCCCAGGGCGTGCCCGAGTTCGTGCAGACAGGTGAGGTAGACGACGGTGTCGCGCAGAAGGTCATCGGCCGCGGCGCGTTGCGCGAGATCGGGACCCAGCGCCGATACGTCAGGCCGGATGAAAACCGCGGCTCCGCGCCTGCCATGAACCATTAAAGGCTGCGTTTCGCCGAACTCTCCGCCATCCGGCTCAGCCCAGTAGAGGCGAACGAGCGCGGCGCTTTCGGGCGCGGACTCGAAGCGAAGCCCCGCTCCGGCGCTTCGCTGCCAGGCCTGCAAAGCCCAGAGGGCCAGCTCGCGGTCAGCGGAACGATAGCCGTTGCCGCTCTTCCCATCCGCAATGAAGTAAGTGACCGATTCCGGCGATGCGGCCGCCGAGAGGCTTGCGTTTGGGGCTTGCGTTCCTCGCGTTCGCCCGGTGGAGAGCCACAGGGCCAAGAGCGCCAGCGCCGCAAGGGCGGAGAGTTTGAGAACATCGCGCCTGGTGGGAATCATCTCGCCTCGTCGCTCGCGCGGTCGCTCGGCTCGTCGCGCCCGTTTGCACGCCCGTTTGCAAGAAAGTGTAGCAAAGCTCTAGCATGAATTGCATGCCAGCGACCAACGACGATCTCCAATTTCTCCGGGCCGCCTATCAGCAGGCGGTCGAATCGTTTAACCAGGGCGGCCTGCCGATCGGCGCCGTGATGGTGGAAAACGGCTTGATTGTGGCCACCGGGCACAATCGCCGCGTCCAGCAGCGCGATCCCATCGCGCATGCCGAGATGGATTGCTTGCGAAACGCCGGGCGCCGGCCGCGCTACGAGGGCGTGACGCTGTATACGACCTTAAGCCCGTGCATGATGTGCGCGGGCGCCGCGGTCCAGTTTGGAATTCGGAGCGTGGTCGTCGGCGAAAATCGCAATTTTCCCGGCAATATGGAGTTTCTGCGCGCACATGGAGTCGAGGTGCGCTTGATGGACGATGCCGAATGCATCGCCCTCATGAAACGCTTTATCGATGAACACCCGGATTTGTGGGACGAAGATATCGCCGGGACGATCCTCGGTGTGAGCGCACAACTTCCTAGCCATTCAAGAGCAGAAAATTGTTTTACTGGAAGAGGTACAGCGCCAAGCGAATTACCACGAACTGTAGGCACTGTTCTCGAAGGGCGAGATCGCGTCGGAGGATGAGTGCACGTCGTCGATGCCCGGAGCGGTCTGGTCGGTGCTGAGGAGGACGTTATCAAAATTGGTATGCCAATCGCGCTCGCGGGTGATCGGGTCGGTGGGCACTTCGCGCAAGTAGCCGGCGGAAACCAGGTCGTCCAGCGACTGGGGCCCGGCTTCTTTGTCGAGGGTATATTGCTGGATGGCGTTGCGCATGGTGGCCAGATCCTGCTTCAGCACGGCCTCTCGCGAGCGAACGATCGATTTTTCGTAGCGCCCCGCGGCCATGCCGATCAGCACCAGGATGATGGCGATCACCACGATCATTTCGATCATGGTGAATCCGCGGCTGCCATGGGCAGCTGCGCGACGCAGCTTTGCTTGACGCAACAGTAGCGTTCATTGCTACCAGTCCGAGTACTTCGTCGTGCCGTCGAGGGATGTGCTGGTGGACTTCGAAAAAACGTCGAACACGTTCTTGCCGCCCCAGCTGGTCGAATCCGGATCGTCCTGCACCGAACGCATTCCCCACTCGGCTTTTCCGGTCATGGGATCGACGGGGATGCGCCGCAGAAAACGAACGTGCCGGACCAGATCCTGCCCCTGACTGGAGCTGCCGGAGCTGTTGGTTTGCCCGAAAGCGTTGCCCAATCCGCTCGAGCCGCTGAACCCGGAGCCGCCGAGCCCCGATCCAGAACTGCCGAATCCGGATCCGGAATTGCCGAATCCAGAAGCGCCGAATCCGCTGGACGTTCCCCCTGCACCCGTCGACGGTGCGATCGGTTGTCCCGGATTCGTCGCTCCCGCAATGCCGGCCGCGTTGGGCTGCGAGACCATATCGACGCCCTTGACCAGCGTATCGAGGTCGGGCGGATAGCCTTCCGTGCCTACCTCGACGCGGATCAGATTGCGGTCCGCGGCGTCTTTGTAACGATCGATGGCATCGCGCATCTCCCGCAAATCGCTGTGCAACTCCGCCTCTTTTTGCCGTTGCACGGTATAACGCGCCACAGGCATGGCCGCCGATGCCAGGATCATCAGAATCGCGCAAGCGATGATCAATTCGAGCAGGGTCATGCCTGCTTGGCGGAAGCGTTTCGGGAACTGCAAGAGCTGCCTTGCGCATGGACTTTTCCGAAGTTGGCTTACTGCACCTTTACTGTCGCTTCACTGGTTGTAAATTGCAGCGGCCGCTGCTGCGAATCTCGCGCGTTCACCTGCAGAATGGAGATCGTGGAATTGCCGGCCGCCACGCCGCGCACGATCAGTCCCAACAATTGTTCCGCTGCCGCTCACGCCCGGCGTATTCGGCATGCGCGTTGCCGAAACGATGGCCTGGCCGCGCTCCTTGTCCACTCGCTGCACGACGGCAATGGGCTGCTGCCCGCCTCCGGAGAGGAATCCTCCCTGGCGCACGTCTTCGATGGAGACGACTTTGGGGTCGTACTGGAGCAGCAGGGGAACCGAGTAAAGGTCTTGCGCGTTTTGCACGGCGACGCCGATGGTGGTCGTTTCGCCTGAGCTTGAGGGAAGCCGCAGCCGGCTCGAAACCCAATTGCGCGCCGTCGCGGCCGGTTGAGGCCTGGGGAGCTGCCGCTCCAGGCGCTGCTGAGCGCGGGCGCAGCGGCGGCTGGCCGCGGCATCGGCTCCGGCTTGCCGAGCGGGAAGACGGTGGCGTCATGACCACGGATTCCAGCCGAATCTCGGGATTGGTGTCCGTGCCCGAAGCGATGCTGCGCAGATTTTCCGCCGTGATATTCGGGCATGCGAACGATGTGCGGCGTGACGACGATCAGCACTTCCTCGTCCTCGTCTGCGATGTCTGTTGTCGGAGGTGAAATATTTCAGGAAGGGAATCTGACGAAAGCCCGGGCCAGCCCGCTAGCGACTTGTGTATTGCGTCCTCTCGATCAAACCGCCGAGGATGTTGACTTCGCCATCCTGCAGGCGAACGTCATGCTCGATCTTCTTGGTGCTGATGACCGGCTGATTGATGCCGCCGATACTTTGGGTTCCGGTCACCGACGAGACTTCGATCGAGAGCTTCAGGCTGACTTCGTGGTCTTCGGGGTGAATGCGCGGCGTCACGTCCACGATGACGCCGACGTCCAGATATTGGAATTGCGTGTTCACCAATGGATTGACCACGCCCCGCCGTTCCCGTCGCTCCCACGCCGACGCCGGCCTGGAAGCTGCCGGTGGCCACCGGCACGCGCTCGCCGATGCGCAGCTTGGCGTCCTGCCCGTCCACCATGCGAATCTGCGGGTCGTCGATGATTCTGGTCTGTGCTGTCGGTCAACAGCGCCGTGGCCGTCGCGCTGGGAAGCGTGACGCTGTAGTCGCCGGTCCCGAAGACCTTGAAGCTGATTGAGCGGAATGCCGGCAGTGGTCGTGGGGGTCGTCGTAGTGCCCGTAGTTGAGGGAGTCGTTGTAGTCGTTCGAGGCGGAGTGAACGTGACCGAAGCGACGCTGCCGACGCTCGTCCCGGGATTGATCCCCAAGTCGCGCATGCGGTCGCGTCGCGCCTGCAGCACCGCGAACTGCATCACCACTTCCGCTTTCGGCTTGTCGATGTCCTGATGATCTTTTCCGCCAGCATCACTTTATCCGGCGTGTCGCGCACGATGATGGCGTTCTGCGCGTTGAATTGCTGCACGCGGCGCAGGTCCAGCAATTGGCGCAGGCCGTTGACGATTTCCGTCAGATCCTGCGGCAGAATGCGTGTTCTTCAGATAAATCGTGCGGACGATCTCTTCTTCGTAATCGCGGCGCTTCTGCGCCTGGTCGGGCGCCACGAAAATGATGTCGTTGGTGACCGGCTTCCAGAACGCCTTGGCTTCGAGCGACACAATGTCCAGCGCCTGCTCGAGGGTGACGTTGGTCAGTTCGGCCGCGATTCGCCGCGAGGTGAAGTCCGGATCGAAGACCACCGTCAGCCCGGCCAGCTTGGCCACGGTGTCGAAGATGATCTTCGAGTCGTTGGTCATCTTCAGATTGATGGGCGCGCGCGACAGCGGCTTCAGTTCCGGCGGGCCCGCCATCAACTTGGGCTCTTCATTGCCGGGAGCGGCCGTGGGGGCTGCTGCTGCCGCCGCGTTTTTGGCCGCAATGGCGTCCAGCGTGTTCTTGAGTCTCCTGCTGGGCGATCGGACTGGCGGGATCGATCATCATGGCCTTTTGGAACTCGGCCAGCGCCATCTGCAGATCGCCCTGCTCGGCGAGTTTCTGGCCTTGGTCCACGTGATATCTGTCCGGCCTCGAAACGCATGCGGTCGAGCTTAAGCTTGTACTCGACGTTCGTAGGATCGGCTTTGAGCGCGCGCTCGTAATGCACCACGGCGGTGTCGTAATCCTCGAGTGGCCTCGGCCTTTTTGCCTTGGTTGAACTCCTGATTTCCTTTGCGGACAGCCGGTCAGAAGAGCATGGCTGCGGAAATCGCGAGAATGCCAGCGGACCGGGACAAAAGCCGGATGGGACGCAAACGCCCGCGATCGGCCACGTCGCAAGGGGCGCCAATTTTGTCGTTCGTTGCCGGTCACTTTATGCTGCCTTCACGGCGAAGCCACAGCGCGAAGAGGTTGGCAGCTCGCCCAATTTTGTAGAAGAAAAACAAGGTTTCCTCATTCCGGTGGGGACAACTCCAGCCGTTTTGCTTCGTCATCGCCCGCTGCAAATCTATCGTAGTGCCGATCGGTTGGGCTCGAACCGGGATGTGATCTTAGCACCCGGATCAGAGGGCCAGCAAGGCGACTTGCCCTACTTGCAACCGGCTCGTTAAGATAACCATTCGTGGCCAAATCTGCAAAGAAAACCAGTAAAACAGATGCATCCGGGCGTGGAAGTCGTTGCCCAGAATCGCGCCGCCTCCTACAACTACCACCTGCTCGAAAAGATGGAAGCGGGCATGGCCTTGGCCGGCACCGAGGTGAAATCGCTGCGCGAAGGCAAGGCCAATCTGCGAGACGCCTACGCCGAGGTCCGCGGGACACAGCGTGTGGCTGGTGAATTGCCATATTCCTCAATACTGGCCCGGCGGGCCCTTCAACCACGAGCCGCTTTCGCGCCGCCGGCTGTTGCTGCACAAGCAGGAGATCGAGCGGCTGATCGGCAAAACGCAGCAGAAAGGGCTTGACGCTCGTTCCCCTGCGCATCTATTTCCGCAGAGGGCATCGCCAAGTGCGAGTTGGCCCTGGCGCGCGGCAAGAAGGAGTGGGATCGCCGCCAGTCCGAGCGCGAAAAGGAAACGCGGCGCGAAGTGAATGACGCGATGTACAAATACCGGAGGCGTTGAACCACACACATGGGATCCAGCAATGCAGATCACTGCGAGACCACGGCCGGCGGCAAAGGTCGAAGCCGAGGCGCTGGTGAGTTATGTGTTCGAGCCGGAGAAAGAGCAGGGCAAGCCGTCGAAGGCGTCGATCGCCGAACTCGATCAAGCCGCCGGCGGCGCACTCGGCACGCTGGCCGCGAGCCGGAGAACTGACCGGCAAGAAGCTGGAGATGACGCTGCTGCATTTCGCGCCGGGCCTGGCCGCGCAGCGCGCTGCTGCTGGTCGGCGCGGGCAAGCGCGAGAAATTCGGCACGGCCGAGTTGCGGCGACTGGCCGCCGCCGCGGTGCGCTATCTGAAGGCTCGCTCGCGTGAAGCGCATGGCTTTCCTGGCGCGCGAAGGCGAACGCGACGCGGCAGCGGCGCAAGCCGTCACCGAAGGGCCTGCTGCTCGGCAATTTCGACGGCGACAAGTACCGAACGGACAAGAAGAACGGCCCGGTGGAATCGGCGGCGCTGCTCGGGCTTTGACGCCGCCGCGCAAGCCGGCGTCGATCGCGGGCGCATCATCGCGCGAATCGCAGAACTTCACCCGCGAACTGGGCAACGAGCCTTCGAATCTGCTGACGCCGACGCCTGCTGGCCGAGCGCGCCGAGGCCATGGCGCGCGAGGCCGGACTTGGCGATCGATGTCCTCGACGAAAAGCGCATCGAGGAACTGAAGATGGGCGCGCTGCTCGGCGTGGCGCGCGGCAGCGCCGAGCCGCCGCGCATGATGGTGCTGACCTACACGCCGGAGAAGCTGATGCCGGGCGCGCCGGTGCTGGGCTTGGTCGGCAAGGCCATCACCTTCGACACCGGCGGCATCTCCATCAAGCCGGCCAACGATATGGAGAAGATGAAATTCGACATGGCCGGCGGCGCGGCCATGCTCGGCGCGATGCGCGCGCTCGCGCGCCTGAAGCCGCGCGGTCAAGGTGATCGCCGTGATTCCGTCCACCGAAAATATGCCCGGCGGGCGCGCGCAGAAGCCGGGCGACGTGCAAATCGCCATGTCCGGCAAATCCATCGAAGTGATCAATACCGACGCCGAAGGCCGCCTGATCCTGGCCGACGGCATCGCCTATGCCAAGCAACTCGGCGCCACGCACCTGGTGGATGCCGCCACGCTGACGGGCGCCATCGTCGTCGCGCTCGGCGACGTGAATACCGGCGTTTTCGGCACCGACGAGGCCTTCACCGAGCGCGTGCTGGCCAGCGCGCAAAGCGCGCGGGCGAGAAGATGTGGCACATGCCGCTCGACGACGAGTACCGCGACCTGATCAAGAGCACCATCGCCGACATTCAGAACGTCGGCGGCCGGCGGGGCGGGCGCTATCGACCGCGGCATGGTTCCTGCGCGAATTCACCGGCGACACCCCGTGGGTGCATCTCGATATCGCCGGCACCGCCTGGCTCGACGACGCCAAGCCGTGGGGCGGCAAGGGCGGCACCGGCGTCGGCCGTGCGCACGCTGGTGGAACTGGCCATGAACTTCGACGGCCGCGCTCGCCGCTGCGAAGTAAGCGCATTCGCGCTACATCTTTTCCGGCGCTTCGATGCCGAGCAGATCGAGCGCGGCCACCAACTGCCGCTCGACCAAGCGGCTCAGCCGCAGCAGAAACATTTTCTTGCGCCGCATCGGTTTCCGACAGGATGTGGTGCCGGTGATAGAAGAGATTGAACGCCTGCGCCAGCTCGAAGGCGTACTTGGCGACGAACGCCGGCTCCTGCGCGCTCAGCGCCGCAGCCACCTGCGCATCCAGCGATCCGGCCAGCAGCACCAACTCCCAGAGATCGTCGCCTTCGCGCCGATTTCAGCAACTCCTCGACGGCAGTCTCGTCGGTCGCCGGCTCATCCAAGCTGTCCGACGCGAAAATCCGGCTGCTGCTCGGCTGCTTTGCGGAAAATATTGCGCGCCCGCACCACGGCATACTGGCAATAGGGCCCGGTTTCGCCTTCGAAGCTGAGCGCGTCGCGAAAATCGAAAGCGATGATGGCCGTGCGCGTGTACTTCAGCAGGAAGTAGCGCAGCGCGCCGATGGCGATCGCGTGCGCGATGCGAGCGCGTTCGGCTTCGGGCGCCTCGGCGTGCCGCGGGTCCACTTCCGCGCGCGCTGCCGCTTCCAGGCGGTCGAGCAGGTCGTCGGCCTTGACGCCTTGTCCCTTGCGCCCGCTCACTTCCACGTAAGGCTTGCGCGCCTCTTCTTCCGAGAGCGTGTATCCCATCTCCGCGGCGCAGCGCGGCGAAAGCGCCACCACCTCATACGAAAAATGGATCGAGCGCGCGGCCTGCTCCTCAAAGCCCAGCGCCCGCAGCCCGGCCACCACGACGTTTTGCAGATAGGCTTGCCGCGTGTCGATCACGTTGAAGACGTCGTCGGCGTGCCCGAACGCCGGCGCGCCCGGTTCGCCCTCCTCGGCCGCGCTGGTCCACAACGTATGGCCGTTCGGGATAGCGTGTGGAATCGCACGGTAGGCGAAATCGCGGCCCAGCAGGCCGAACTTCCAAAGCTGGTAGGCGATGTCCTTGCCCACATAAGTGACCGTGCCGTTCGAGCGCACGATCACTTTGGCTGTCGTCGGTCTCGGCCGAATCGCCTTCCGCCCCGCCGCCTTCGGCTCCATTGTCCCCGGCCTCTTCTTTTCCCTCGAGATTCATCACCCAGCAGCCGGCATTTTTCCCGGCGGCCGCCAGGTGAATCGCTCCGCGCTTCTTCAGCTGCTGAAAGGCCGCCTCCCAGAACTTCAGGTGCAGGATTTCGCTCTCGCGCGGCAGCACGTCGTATTCGCACGCCCAGCCGCTCCATGGTGCGCAGGTGGCAGCGGACGATCGCCACGGAAATGATTTCGGCCAGTTCGGCAGCGGCGCCATGCCCTTCTTCGATCGCCGCCAGCGTCTGGCCGCGCAGCGCCAGGCGCGCTCTTATCCTCCTCGAAAAATTGCGTGACCCGCGCGTAGAGGTCCCAGCAGAGGTAATCGAAGCGCGGCGCCGCGGCCAGCGCGCGAACTTCGTCGGCGGATTTCTTCTCCGATGTGCTGGAAGCCGACCACCACGTCCGCGACCTGCACGCCGGTGTTGTCGATGTAGTTTTGCACTTCCACTCGCCGGCCCGCGCGCCGCAACAGGCGCACGAAGGTATCGCCCAGAGCAGCATTGCGCAGGTGCCCGATGTGCGCGGCCTTATTGGGATTGATGTTGGTGTGCTCGACGACGTTCTTGGGCTCGCCGGCCTTCTCGCGGGCTCCGCCAGCTTCCGAACCGCGTCCGAGTCCGGTGTTCGTCGCTTCCGAGAAAGCCGCCTGAAAAAATGCCGCGCGGTCGAAGAAGAAATTGACGTAGCCCGCGCCAGCCAGTTCCACGCGCGCTACTCCGGGTATCCCCGCAAGTTCGGCGGCAATCTCCTGCGCGATCTGGCGCGGCGCGCGGCGCAGGCGCTTGGCCAGTTCGAAGGCAATCGGGGTAGCCACTTCGCCCAGGGCCACAGTTCGGCGACCGCTGCGTGACCGCGGCAATGTCCTGGATCCCGCGCCGGCTCAGAAATTCGCCCAGCGCCGCGCGGATGCGCGCTTCAACGACGTGATACACGGCAACTCATCGGTGGGAGTTTCGTCTGCGAATTTTCATCGAGAGAAGTGAGGGAGCGATTATAGGAACTCTGGCGGTATCCGTCAAAAGCGGGAGCGAACGGGCGTGCCTAAAGCCCAAAATACCCACAGACCCTGCCGGCGAGTTTAGTCGTCTTCGGTTCCGAGAAGAATGGCGGCGCCGAGAACGGTGGTCCACAAGCCCCGTTTATCGCCCACGGCGGACTGCGTGATGTTCATGGTGCGGACGATCTTGTTGGAGATGCGGTAGACCTCTTTTTTCTCGTCCCACGAAAGGTCCGGATCGAACTCCACGTTCAGCGTGGTAGCGAGCATTTCGGCGGCCAGTTCCTCGGCGTATTCGCCGGCCACCTCTTCGGTTTCTCCGAAGGAGTGATGCTCGGACAAATAGCCGTACATCGATTTATCCGCGGGAAGGGCCAGCCCGATGCTCGCGGCAATCAGCCGGTGCGCCTCGCGCGTGGAGTTCTCGCTGATTACGGTGAAGGCCACTTGCCCCGGCCGGATATGCTTCAATCCTTCGCTGCGGGAGATCAGCCGGCAATTGGGCGGAAAAATGGAGGATACGCGCACGATATTACAGGCAGCGATGCCCGCATTGCGCAAGGCCAATTCAAAGCTGGAAAGGCGTTCGCGGTGTTTACCAACGCCTTTAGTGAGGAAAATTCGCTTCGCGACGAACGCCATGTATAGTGCCGGGCTGCGGTGCCTCCTGCCTTAGTAAGTGCCGCGAGCGAAAAAAATACGGAGCCGAAAAGTAGCAAGAAGATCGAGCAGTGTCAATAACTTTAACCCATTTGTAACAAATCTGCCTTCCCGCCGGAATTTCGTGACGTCCGCGCAATCGCCTGACGGGGACAAAATCGCCAACTCGGCCGCCAATTTTGATTTCTCGCCGCCCATCAATCCGCCGCCTCGGCGTCGCGGCACAGGGCCAGGAATCGGCTGAGCGCTTGATTGATCCCGTTCAGTTCGGTGAGATCCCGGGCGCTAAAGTCCGGGCCTGCGCTCAAGGGGGATGGGCCCTTGCGGCAGATTTGCGCGACTCCAATGACCGCGTCCTCGCGGAGGATCGGCGCGCTCATGATCTTCTGGATGGCCTCGTCGGGATTGCGTCCCAGCGGCACGCCCTCGAAAACGCTGGCATGGCGGGCGGCGGAGAAGTTGTTGATAATGTCCGAGCGCCGCTCGCGCGCCGTGCGGGCCGCCAGAGCCGTGTTGCTGGAAAGCGGGATCGATCCCACTTGGCGCAATTTTTCGGGCATGACAAAGCGCAGGGTGCGGCCGGATGGAGCAAGTTCCATGACGGCGACTTCGTCTTCCTTCACCCCGAAAAGCTTGGCGACGCGGCCAATCACGTCCGACCTCGAGCTGGAATCGGACGGAACGGCTCCCTTTTCCATACGGTCCAGCAGTTCTTCCAGTTCAACGGCAACGCGCGCGGCCATTTTTGCCTCCGAGCCTGCCGCGATTATAAGGGAGGGTTGATTTGGCGGACGCGGAACTATTGTTAAGCCTGTGCCCGCGAAGCCAACCCGGAGTAGAATTTCCATTTTGCACTCTTTGAAGGAGGCTATGGATGCGATTGCCGAAAGTTTGTGGCTGGACGGTTTCACTGCTTCTCTTTTTAACCTTCGCCACGCAGGCGCGAACCGCGCCCGCGCCGGCGCCTGCTCAGAGCACCACAACGGAACAGCGCGACCCCGGGCTCTACATGACGTTCCAAACCGATAAAGGAAATATCGCTTGCAAGCTCTTCGAGAAGGAGTCGCCCATTACTGTCGGGAAGATGGTCGGCTTGGCCATTGGCAAGATCTCATACGTGGATCCGCGAACCAAGCAGACCACCAAAAAGCGATTTTTCGACGGGCTTACGTTTCATCGCGTAATCCCCGGTTTCATGATCCAGGGCGGCGATCCGCTCGGCACTGGAACAGGCGGTCCCGAGGGCCCGGGGTTCCCTTACCAGAATGAAAATTCGCCCGGGTTGACGTTCAACGTGGCGGGGCGGCTGGCCATGGCCAATGCCGGACCAAATACGAATGCCAGCCAATTTTTTATTACCGAGGCGCCGCAACCTTCGCTGAACGGCGGCTATACCATTTGGGGGCAGTGCCAGAATGTCGACGTGGTGAAGGCCATCGCCGCCGTACAGCGCGATAGCCAGGATAAGCCGCTCATGCCCGTGCACATGGTACGCGTGGTGGTGGAACGCGTGGGACCGGCGCCGGCGAATGCTCCGGAAGCCATGTCCGGCGCATCGGCGGGGACAGCACCGGCTCCGGGAAAACCGGCGGCCAAGCAGTAAACCGAACAGGCCCCGAACAGGCTTGACGACGGCTCCGCGAGCGGCCCGTCCCGTGCTCCCGGCTTCGCGGCCCTTCTCTGGCCTGGGCGCTAGACGCCCAGGACCGTGACGAGCTCACGCACGTTCGCGGTAGACTTCTGCAGCGCCGCATCTTCTTCCGGCGTGAGCTTAATCTGAATGATCTGTTCCGCGCCGCGCTCTCCAAGCTTCACCGGAACGCCCGCGAAAAGGTCATTAATGCCGTACTCGCCCTGCAGATAAACGGCGCACGGCAGAATCTTCTTCTTGTCCTTCAGAATCGCCTCGACCATCTCCATTACGGCGGCGGATGGCGCGTAGTAGGCCGAGCCGGTCTTCAGCAAATTGACGATCTCCGCGCCGCCTTTGCGGGTGCGGTCGACGATCGCGTCGATGCGCTCCTTGGACAGCAAATCGGGCAGCGGGATTCCGGCGACGGTCGAGTAGCGGGGAAGCGGAACCATATCGTCGCCATGGCTTCCCAGCACGAACGAGTGCACGTTTTCGACCGACACGTTGAGTTCCTGCGCCACGAAGGTGCTCATTCGCGCGGAGTCGAGCACGCCAGCCATGCCGATCACGCGATTCTTGGGAAAGCCGCTCACTTTGAACGCGGCTTGCGCCATCGCGTCCATCGGATTGGTGACCATGATGAGAATGGCGTTGGGCGAAAACTTCACCACGCCTTCGACCACGCCTTTCACCACTTCGTAATTGGCGCGCAGCAGATCGTCGCGGCTCATCCCCGGCTTGCGCGGAAAACCCGCGGTGACCACCACGATGTCGCTATTGGCCGTGGCCTGATAATCGCCGGACGCGGTGGAGATGCCTTGCACCACGGCGTCGGAGCCGGTGATCGGCGTGGATTCGTAGCATGTCCAGAGCTTTGCCCGCCGGCACGCCTTCCAGAATATCGGTCATCACCACATCGGCCAGCCCGGAATCGACGATGCGTTGCGCCGTCGTCGAGCCCACGAATCCACCGCCCACAACCGTCACTTTCTTGCGCATGAACCAGCTCCTTCGTGAATTGGAATGAGTTTCTCGCCGCGGGCGATTCTCTGCCAGGCCTCGCGTTGAACTTGCGTCAGTGGGGTCGCTAATCCGCCGCGACGCCCGCCTGCATATTCTCGATAATCGCCGTCGCGAATTCGGAGGTGCTCAGCTTCTTGGCGCCTTCCATCAGGCGTTCGAGATCGTAGGTCACGCGCTTCTGTGTGATGGTGCGCTCGATCCCGTCTTCGATCAGGCGCGCGGCTTCCTTCCAGCCCATGAAGTCGAACATCATGACGCCAGACAGCATCACCGAACTCGGATTGATGACGTCTTTATCGGCGTATTTCGGCGCGGTGCCGTGCGTGGCTTCAAACACGCCGTAGCCGTCGCCGATATTGGCGCCCGGCGCCATCCCCAGCCCGCCCACCTCGGCAGCGGCCGCGTCGGAGATGTAGTCGCCGTTCAGATTCGGCGTGGCCAGCACCTGATACTCCTCGGGGCGCGTGAGAATCTGCTGGAAGATGGAGTCCGCGATGCGGTCGTTGACCATGATTTTTTGCTTCCATTGGCCTTTGCCGTGTGTCGCGCCGATGGAATCCAGCACCCGCTTCACCTCGGCATACACCTCTTTGCGAAATGCGTCCGTGCCGCGCTCCATGCCCGGCTCGATCATGGCGGCGTTCTGCTCTACGCTTAGCCCCGGATTCTTGTCCTGGTTGTCGAGGATCCAGCTCTCCCGCTCGGTGACGATCTCCTGGCGGAACTCGTCGCGAGCCACTTCGTAGCCCCAGTCGCGAAAGCCGCCCTCGGTGAATTTTTGGATGTTGCCCTTGTGCATCAGGGTCACCACCGTGCGCTTGCTCTCGATGGCGTACTGAATCGCCCGCCGCACCAGGCGCTTGGTGCCGAAAGGAGAGATGGGCTTGATGCTGATCGCCGGAATCGGTGCGAATCTGCTTCGGCCCGCCGCCCAGCATCTCTTTATTCAGAAAATCGATCAGCTTTTTCACTTCCGGCGTGCCCGATTTCCACTCGATGCCGATGTAAACGTCTTCAGTATTCTCGCGGTAGATGACCAGATTCATGCGCTCGGGATGCAGCACCGGAGTCGGCACGCCGGGGAAGTGGCGCACCGGGCGCACGCAGGCGTAGAGGTCCAGAATCTGCCGAAGAGCCACGTTGAGCGAACGGATACCGCCGCCTACCGGAGTGGTGAGCGGGCCCTTGATGGAGATCCGAAAGTCGCGCGCCGCGTCCACGGTATCTTGCGGCAGCCATTCCTGGAATTTGTTGTAAGCCTTTTCCCCCGCGAACACTTCGAACCATGCCACCTTGCGCTTGCCGCCATAGGCGTGCTCGACGGCGGCGTCGAATACGCGCTGCGACGCCTTCCAGATATCGCGGCCGGTGCCGTCGCCTTCGATGTAAGGAATGATGGGACGGTCGGGAATGCGGAACTTCCCGCCGGAGTATTCGATCGCCTCGCCATCGCGCGGAACAGGCTGCGAGTTGTACGACGATTTCATGAACCGCACCTCGTGTGTTTTGATCCCTGAAGCAGCTGTGGAGCTTAGGCCAGCCCCTCGCCGCTCTCGGAGGCTCAGGGCAAGTCGAAAACAATAACATAAGCGCCGTGCCTGCGCATCCGCCCGAAAAGAGATGATGCCATTGCCGGCAGCCCGAAGGCGGAAATCGTCCAGCCGTTGGCCGCGAAAGCCGATACTGCTACCATGCTCGGGCCGAAAGGAAAAGGTACATGCGATTTCTCGAAAAGCTCAAGCCGCTGGCGCTCTTGCTGCTCCGCGTGGTTATCGGGGCGATCTTTGTTCAGCAGGGATATATAAAGCTGTTTGTCAGCCGCGCTCTGTTCCTCAAGCTATTTCCTTCCTGGGGTTTTCCTGCGTATGTCGCCTACCTGATCGGCGTGCTGGAGCTCTTCGGTGGCATCCTCGTGATTTTGGGAGTGGCCACGCGTTTCGTGGGCCTGATTTTCGCCATCGAGATGGGCGTGGCCTTCGCGAAAGTCCATATGCGGCACGATTGGAGCGATCCGCATACCGCCGGGCTGGTGTTGTTGCTGGGCGTGGGATCGTTTGTCTTGGCGGCGGTGGGCGCGGGCGCGTTTTCCGTGGACGGCCAGAGCTTCGAGCGAACCTGATCGTCAACCCTTCATCACGCCGCTCGCATCGGCTTGAGCGGCCCAGGGGGCCAGCTTGCGCCACAAGACGTTCCAGGCCATCAGCAGCGCCGTCACCGAAAGCGATCCGCCTCCCAGCAGAAGCAGGATCACCACGATGTCCCAAGCGGGGCGATATTTGTAGAGCCAGGGCAGATTCAGGGAGTGCAAGCCGTGGTAGAGCCAGCGATTCCAGCGCGAATGCGAGTTATAGCCCTGCACGATCCGCGCGCTTTTCGGATCGATGTAATACATCGAGCGGCCCGGGTCGTCGAGCTGCACAAAGATCGCCGGCAGCGGCAATTGATTTTCGCGGTCCAGGTAGTAGGCCTCGTATTGCGTCACCAGCCGCGTTTGCGTCACCGTGAACGGCCGCGCCGCCTGCCGCGCAATGGAGACGATTTGCGCGCGATCGAATTCGGCGGCAGGCTCGCCATGGACCGGAATCACGCGCGTCTGATTCGGCGCGAGGCTCGCCAGATAGGCCGGCTCTCCCGCGAACGACGTCATCTCTAATTCTTTCACCGTGGCACTAAAGCTGGCTTTCGCCTCCGCCAGCGCCTCCTGCGGAGGCTTGGCCGAAAACGCGTCGAGCGGCGGCGCTTGACGCAACGCAGCGCCGATCCGGGCGCCGGCGCCGCTCGACCTGCCTGACTGCAATCGTGGAAAAGGATCCATGGAGAGCATGCCGCTGAACGCCCACGTGCAGGCGAAGACCCCGAACAGCAGCCCCAAAATCGCGTGCCAACGCTTCTGCCCATGATAGGGAAAGCTCGCGGGAGCGCCGCCAGAACGGTAACTCTTCCCCGGCGAGTACATCCAAAGTCCCACGGTGATGCCCAGGATCGCCGCTGCCGTTCCGAGTCCCGAGGCCCAGATGACGATCCGAGCCCATTGCTGAGAATGTTTGCGCAATTGCGTGAAATAGAGCCAGTGGGGAATCGCGCCGAACCATGCTGCGAGGCGCGAGCCGCGCGTGGTGTATTGCACCACGTCGCCGGTTACGGCGGAGACGTAAACTTGCCGGCCATCGGCCCAGCTATATTTGCGAAGCGGACGAAGGTCCGCGAACTCTTCGGAAACCGTCCACTGGTCCTCTTCCGCGAGGTCCTCTTCCTTTGCCGCGTCAGCGGACTGGCCGGACCATGCCGAGGCGATGCGCAGGGTCATCTCGGCCGCGAATTCCTCCGGCGCTTGGCCGTCGTCGGCATAGACGATCGCGCTGCTATCGCCGAACCCAAACCGATATGCCGGCCGCCCGTCGAAGCCGATCAGTCGGGCCTCTGATGGCTCGCCCCCGCTGCCGAGCCGCATGTAGGCCGCCTGCGGCGAGAGAGTAATGCGCGAAGCGTCCAGCGCGGGCGCGCGGCTCAGGCGATCGTCGGGAGTCACCTCCGGATATTGCCAGTACATCATGACAATTCCGGAAGCGAACCAACTCAGGAAGAGAAGGCAGAAGAGCACGCCCATCCAGCGATGGACGAAGATGAGCGCTCTCTTGAATTGTGCGCCGCGAGACATGAGCGCCGCTTCCGCCCCCGAGGAGCGAGGTCGAACGAGGAGGAGCGAGCGGCGAGAGTTTAGCGCGCCCCTTCCGCCGAGAGCCAAAATTATTTCAGGATGTCAGAGACCAGCCGAGCAGGGTCAGCGTAAGGACGAGCAGGAGCGTAGCGATGCCGATAAGGCTCAGGATTCTGCCATGCCCCAGCAGGGAATCGCGCGTGGAAGGATTCCAGCAAAGGAGAACGAGGGCCGCGGTGACCGAGAGCCATGCCAGGCCTATGGGAAGCCCCGGATACCGGCCGAGTTTGGCCAAAAAACTATCGGGCGGCTGGCCCGCCGGTATCCACCAGGGAAGAATCGGGGCAACGGCGGTGACCAGCACGAACGTCAGGACTTTGCGCGTAATCCAGCTCTTGATCTTGAGATCGGTTTGCCGCGCGGGCCGGGAACGGCGCCAAACGAAGTAATCCCAGGCCAGAATGCCTAGAATCAGGGGCGCCCAGCCGTAAAGCGAAGCTTTCTGGTCCAGCCAGAGCCAACTGCGAAACAGGCGCCCGCGATGGCCGCCCAGCAGGCGCGGCAGCACAAGCCAGCCCACCAGAGAATTGCAGAGCATCGCCACGGAGAGTACCAGGAGGCTCGTGAGTTGAAGCCAGTGGCGGGCAGGCGCCGCGCCGCAGCCGGTGCAAACCGGCTTCTTGGGCGCGAACTCTTCGCCACAGCGTTCGCAGAAAAGCGAGTCATTCAGGGAAGCAGCCGCGGAGCTCATGGGGATTTGCTCCTTTGTTATGCCGCCAGAATTGCGGGGAGCGGCCTGGATTCAAGCAGCCGCTCCCGAATTCAGAAAGTATCGAAGCTTGCTCTTGTTTGCCCCGCGAAAGCCGTTCTTGGAGCGGGCTTCGCGATCCTTTTGCTCACGGAATATTGGCCGTTGCCGGAGTCGAATATCCGCTCTGTCCGGCGGAGGAAACCGCGGTCACAACGTAGTAATAAGTCGCCCCTACCGCCACTTGCGTGTCGACGTAGGTGTCGCTAGTGACCAGCGACGGGTTTATTTGAGTGTAAGTGCCCAACACAGTTCCGCGATACACGTTATATCCCGTTACTCCGCTGGTTACGCTGGCGGTCCAGTTCAGCGTCGCTGAATGAACTACGCCAGTTCCCAAGAGGTTGACCGTGATCGAAGGATCGGTGGCGTTGCTGGTCACCGTAACGCTGCCGGACGCGCTGCCGGCCGCGGTCGGAGCAAAGGTAACGTTCAGCGTGGCGGACTGTCCGGCCGGGACCACTTGGTTAGTGGAGATGCCTGAGCCGGTGAACTCCACTCCGGAAACCGTCGCGCTCGAGATCGTGATGCTGGCGGTGCCGGCGTTCGTGAAACTCACGCTCAGCACGCTATTCGTGGTTACCGTCACGCTGTTGAAGTTCAGAGTGTTCGTGCTCGGGTTGAGCGCGCCAATCACGCCGTTGACTGTCAGCGTGGCCGTGTTGCTGGTGGCGCTGCCCGCCGAATTGCTGACCGTCACGCTGAAATGCGTCCCGCTATTGGAAACGCTTTCCACCGGCGTCGTATAACTCGATGATGTCGCGCCGCCGATTGCCGTGCCGTTCTGGAGCCACTGGTAGCTAAGCGGCGCCGTGCCCGAAGCCGTCACCGAAAACGTCGCCGTCTGGCCCGCATTGATGGTTTGGCTGGCGGGTTGGCTGGTGATCGTTGGAGCCACGGGATCCGGATTGACCGTCAAAGTCGCGTTGTTGCTGGTTGCGTTGCCCGCCGAATTGCTGACCATGACGGAGAAAGTTGCGCCGTTATCGGATGTAGTTTCAGTCGGCGTGGTGTAACTGGACGAAGTGGCGCCGCCTATGGCCGTGCCGTTCTTGCTCCACTGATAGCTGAGCGGCGAAGTCCCGTTGGCAACCACGGAGAAAGTCGCGGTCTGGCCCGCGAAGATGGTCTGATTGCTTGGCTGCGTAGTTATGGAAGGCGCCACAGGAGTGGTCGTCACGGTGAGCGTGGCGGCGTTGCTGATCACGGTGCCGGCCGCGTTGCTGACCGCGACGGTGAACTGTGCGCCGTTGTTCGAGGTCGTCTCGCTGGGCGTTGTATAACTCGATCCCGTCGCGCCCGCGATGGCCGTTCCGTTCATTTTCCATTGATACGCAAGCGGGGCCGTGCCGGTAGCGGTCACCGAGAAAGTGGCCGTCTGTCCGACAAGAATCGATATGCTCACCGGCTGCGCGACGATGGAAGGCGCAACGCCCACACCCGTGCCGCTCATGGAAACGGAATAGGCTGAGCTCAGCTGTGCGCTCGTGAAAGAAGCTGTACCTGACGCGCTGCCCGTGGCTCCGGGCGCGAAGGTAGCGGTAAACGTGGCGCTCGTTCCGGGATTTAGGGTAGCGGGAAGCGTGACGCCACTGAGGCTGAACCCTGTCCCGGACGCGCTGGCCTGGGAAATCGTCGCGGCTGTGCCGCCGCTATTCGTGATCGTGAGGCTTTGATTGGAGCTTGAGCCAACCGAGACATTCCCAAAAGCGACGGTCGCGGGGCTGGCGCTGAGCGCAGCCGGCGCCACCGCTGACTGATTCGTCGTGCTGGTTTCGCTCGCGGTTGTGGTTGTGGAGCTGCCCTTCGCGCTGGTCACGCCGGCGCAGCCGGAGAGAATCGCGGCTGAGAACAAGAGCGTCCCGGAAAGAAACAGGATAAGAACGCGCGGGATGGGGCGCGCAGAGGTTTGGCGCGAAACGTAACATGTGCTTGAACTTTGGGCTTGGGTGATCATGACGCGAGAAGTGTAGGAACTCCGCACGACTTGCCACTACTGGTCGAGTGGCGCGACGAAGGACAGACTTTCTGACCTGTTCTTGTGACCAATCGCCCACTGTCCGTCGAAGCGAGGACAGTGTCCTTGGGACGGGTACCGGGACGAGTCCTGGGGCAACTAAGGAAGTCCTTTTCTTACATCGTTCAGGGTATGGCTTTGGCACGGCCGATGAGGTATTCAATTTATGAAGCGCGTGACTAAGCTCAACTGCTTATGAACGCGAGGGTTGCGGACCTTGCCTCCAGTGGGCCTTGAGCCCCCGAACGAGGCCTGCCGTCGCCTTCCGAGACTCAGGGAATGAGGAGAATCGATCTGAGTCAAAACCAACGTTAGCCGAATCGCTCACCAGCCCGGCGAAAGTTCCCACTCGCGATCCCAGCCTGAAACTCCCGAGGAAGCCGGCAAGCCACAATTTGGACCCGATCTAGATCGCGGCACGAGCGCCAAATACGAAGCAAGCTATGACGCGATTGCCTTTCAACTCGGCTATCCCGCGTTCGAGATTCCGGCGAACCGGGCCGAAGCCCGCGCCCAAGCCCGTGCTCAAGAGGGACATCGCATGAGATTTAGTCTGCGGCTAATGCTTCCGGTCATCGTTTGTATCGCCGCTGTTTCCGGCCTATTCGCCTATTACCAGGAACAGGACCAGGAACGCGCGCTCCACGCGGAGCTCAATCAGCGCGCCAGTCTCACCGCGCAGAGCCTGGCCGACAACCTGCAGCCCTTGCTCGATAAGAACTCCTCCGCGCTGGAGTTGCGCCGGGCGCTGAACCGTTTCAGCACCCGCGAGCGCATCGTGGGAGCGGCAATCTTCGACGATGCCGGCAAAAACATCGCGGTCACCGAGCGCCTTCCTATTGCCCTGGAAGACGCATTTTCCGTCTTGACGCCCAAGATCGATCCCCAAAATCCCGATGGGCAAGGGGTCTTTCTCACGCTCGGCCCCAGGTTCTACCACGCGCAGATGCTCTCCATGCGCCGTGCCGACGGGAAAGCCATGGGCCTGGCGGTCTTTCACGATGCGGGCTTCATCCGCGAACAAAGCGCCGTAATTTGGCGCCAGACGCTGATTCACGTCTCTCTGGAAGTTTTGCTGATCGTGCTGATCACCTTTCTGATCATTCGCTGGAGCCTCATGAGTCCGATCAGCAAGGCGGCGCAATGGCTGAAGGCTCTCCGCAGCGGAAAGTCGGAAATGGCCGCCCCGCGAAGCGAACTGCTTGGTCCACTGGCCAGAGAGATGGAGAACGTGGTGAAGTCGCTGCAGGAAGCCCGCGCCGCGGCGGTGCGCGAAGCCCGCCTGCGGGAGGCCTCGGAGTCGCTGTGGACCTCCGACCGGCTTTCCATACACGTCCGCAAGCGGTTGCAAAATAGGCGCCTCGTCGTGGTTTCCAATCGCGAGCCTTACATTCACACCCGCCAGAGCGGCAATCTCGAAATCATGATTCCTGCCAGCGGCCTGGTGACCGCCCTCGAGCCTATTTTGCGGTCCTGCGACGGCACCTGGATCGCGCAGGCCAGCGGCGACGCGGACCGCGAAACCGTGGACGAACACGATCGGCTGCGCGTGCCGCCGGCCGAACCGCAATACACGCTTCGCCGCGTATGGCTCGAGCGTGAGGAGGAAAACGGCTACTACTTTGGCTTCGCGAACGAGGGCCTGTGGCCGCTTTGTCACATCGCCCATACACGCCCGATCTTTCGCTCCGAGAATTGGGAGCATTACCGGCAAGTCAACCGCAAGTTCGCCGACGCCGTGCTCGAAGAGATCGCCGATACCCAGAGGCCCTTCATTCTGGTCCAGGATTATCATTTCGCTTTGCTGCCGCGCATGATCAAAAAAGAGCGGCCCGACGCGCGCGTGGCGATCTTCTGGCACATTCCCTGGCCTAACGCGGAGGCTTTTGGAATCTGCCCTTGGGAACGCGAACTGGTGGATGGCCTGCTCGGCGCCGATCTCGTCGGCTTCCACATTCAGAACCACTGCAACAATTTCCTCGAGACCGTGGACCATGCCGTGGAGTGCCGCATCGAGTGGGAGGGCTTCAGCGTCAATCGCGCCGGCCATCTCACGCGCGTTCGCCCCTTTCCCATCAGCATCGATTTCGCCGACGCCCGCGCCGAGAACGACACTCGCGAATCTCCTTACATCGATCGCGCCGCGCTGCTGGCCGGAGTCGGCGTGCAGGCCCAGTTCATGGGCGTGGGCGTGGACCGGGTGGATTACACCAAGGGGATTCTGGAACGCTTTCGCGGGATCGAACGCTTCCTGGAGAAGTACCCGCACTATCAGGGCAAGTTCACGTTCGTGCAAATCGGCGCGCCCAGCCGCATGCAAATCAAGCGCTATCTGGAGCTCTATGCCGACGTCGAATCGGAAGCCAACCGCATCTGCCGCCGGTTCATGACCAACCTGTGGAAGCCGATCGTACTGCTCAAGCGCCACCACAGCCACCAGGAGATCGAGCGCTTTTATCGTGCCTCGGACCTCTGTCTGGTCACCTCCCTCCACGACGGCATGAATCTTGTCGCCAAGGAGTACGTCGCGGCGCGAGACGACGACCGCGGTGTGCTCATCCTGAGCCGCTTCGCGGGCGCGAGCCGCGAATTGCACGACGCCTTGATCGTGAATCCTTACGATACCGAGTTGGTTGCCGACGCCATTCACTCCGCCCTGGAAATGCCCGCGGCGGAGATCGAGCGCCGCATGCAATCGCTCCGCCGCACGGTGCGCGAGCACAATATCTATCGCTGGGCCGCAAACCTGATCAGCGAACTGGCCGACATTCGGCTTCCGCAGCCGGCAGCCGCGCCCAAAACGATTCGTGAGGCGGCAATCGAAATCGACGCCGCGCCGCTCTAAGCGGGCGAGTTTCGCGCTCATCCGTTCACGCTGGTCTCGCGTTGAGACGGAGGGCTGCCTGTTTGCCGGCCAAAACCATCTGATAAGCGGAAGAGCTGAGCCTCCGGCTCGGAATCCGTGAGCCGCTAGGTAAAGCCAGAAAGGGGAAGCCCATGGCAGCTGTCGTAGGTGTTTTCAAGGCGCGTACCGATGCCGAGCACGCCGTTGCGGAACTGCAAGAGATCGGTGTTTCCAAGGACCGGATCAATCTTCTGACGCCTGAGGCGGGCGAAAAGGAGTTGGCCGCTGTGCCCCAATCGCAAGGCGAGCAGCCCGGTATGGTCAAGACGCTGGGCGCGCTCACCGGCGGGGCGCTAGGCGCGGGCATAGGAGAGATGGTTGCGACGATGATTCTGCCGGGCGCGGGATTGGTAATCGCTCTCGGTTTGGCCGGCGGCGCGCTCCTGGGCGCCATCGGTGGCGAGGAGATCGGACGGGCAGCCGAAAACACGATTTTTGCCTCGCTGCCCGAAGAGGAGCTTTTTGTTTACGAAGACGCCCTGCGCCACGGCCGAACCGTCGTGATTGCAACTTTGAGCGAGGATGGACTCGCCGAGGCCGTTCGCGGCGCCTTCGATCATAACGGAGCCGAAAGCGTGGATCGCGCTCGGGAGATGTGGTGGATCGGCCTGCGCGACGTCGAGAAGGAACATTACGAGGCCAAGGGCAGAAGTTTCGATGAGGACGAAGATTACGTGCGCGCCGGGTTCGAGGCCGCCCTGCTTCCCAGCAACCGCGACAAATCCTACGACCAGGCCCGCGAAAGTTTGCGCGGCCGGTATCCGCAAATGTACGACCGCGAACCTTTCCAGCACGGCTATGAGCGCGGTCAGGCCTATCGCCGCGTTGCGGTCAAGAGCCGAAGTGCCGGCGGCAAACCCTGAGGGCTGCGCTTCCTGAGGGCCGTGCCGCTTTACGGCTGGCTGCCAGCGGCGACCGCGGCGCGCCTCTGCATCTCCTCCGGCGAGACGTCTTCCTTATGCGTGGAAATCGTCCACTGGTGGCCGAACGGGTCGTTTAACGTGCCGCTGCGATCCCCGTAGAATTGGTCCTTCAGCGGGCGCAGCATCTTGGCCCCGGCGGCCAGCGCGCGCGCGGTCACCGCATCCACGTCGTCTACATAAAGCTGAATGCCCACGGGTGTACCGCCAAGAGACATCGGGCTGCGCGCCCCGATCTCGGGGAACTCGTCGGCCAGCATAATGCGCGAATCGCCGATCTGCAGTTCCGCGTGGCCCACGCGGCCGTCGGGATGCGGTATGCGCATCACTTCCTTGGCGCCGAAGGCGTGCTTGTAGAACTCGATCGCGCTGGCTGCCCCGGTAACGATCAGATAGGGCGTGACGCTGTGGTATCCCTCAGGAATCGGTCTGGGAGCCATGGCTTCCTCTCATCATCCGCTTCGTCAATGTTTCCCTATGTAGCGAAGAACGCTCCATCGCCATTCGCTTCAATTCTAGTGATGATCATTGCCGCACGGTAGTGCCAAATATCCTGGCCGCAAGTCTAAATGAGCGGAGTAGATCTAGGGATGGCTGCGGAGAAAAATGTGAAAACGCGCTCGGGCACGGCCTGAGGCCGCGATCAGTGTCTGCCAAAAGTGTAGCCGCCGGAAATCATGTATCCGATCACCGCATTGCGCCCGAATTGTTGGAAGTTGAACACATAGTGAAGATCAAACTCCGGTTTAACGAAGATCGGTCCATGGATGTAGATCTTCCCGCCCGCGGCGAAATGCAATTGATAATAGTTGAGTGACGCGGGAGGTGTGAAGGTGCCGCAGGGGCTGCCGGTCAGACAGCTGTTGGAATTGAACAGCAGCGACACTCTGGCTCCGCCGAAACCGCCCTCCAGGAAGGGAGCGACGCGTGTTCCAAACGGCTGCCAAAATCCGTTGATGTCATAAAACGAGGGACGCATCTTCAGTCCCTCGTCGGGCAGGTAAGGGCTCGGGCGGACATGGAAGGTGTATTCGCCGTTGAGCCCAATCTTGGGTTTGAGCATGTAATCTACGCCAACCATGCCAAACAAGCCGCCCATCGTGGGCCCGGACTCGCACACGCCGGTGAAGTTGTCGAAAATCTGTCCGCTGGTGCAAACTGCCGCGTTATCTGTTCCTACCCGATCCCGTTCGCTCCCCAAGCCGAAAAACGGACTGATCATCCTTTGCGCATGCGCGGAACTCGCGCCCGCCAGCACGAGCAGTGCGAGCAGCGGAGCGATACGCACCGTGAATTTGAACAAGCAACTCTCCTTGAGGCTTCTTATCTGGGTTCTTATCGGAGCGCTCCGCCTGGATGTGGTTGAGACAGACACCTGCCCTGACCCCGGCCGTTCCGGGAACGAGGAAGAAACGGTGCTTTTGTGACTGGCAAGGCCGCGTGTTTAGCGCTGGCCGAAAGTATAGCCGACGGCAGCAGTGATCTCTGGCACCCAATCGCGGCCGAATTGGTCCGTCAGGTGTGTCACCCAGCGGATGTCGAATTGCGGCTTGATGAAAATATTCCCTTTTACGTAGAGCTTCGCGCCAACAGCTCCATGGAGCTGAAAGTGATTGGCGTTTATCCCTGCGGGGTAGCTGAAATTGCTGGTAATGCCGGTCACCGAAACGCTCTGAACTTCGTAGAGCGCAATTCTGGCGCCGCCGATGCCGCCTTCAATTACGGGAACGATGCGCTTGTCGGCCCCCGCCGTTGGCTCCCAAACAACATTGAAGTCATAGAACCCGGGTCGGTAGTTTAATTCGCCGAGTGGCAAGTAGGAGGCTTGCGCGAAGCGGAACGAGTATTCGCCGTTGAAGCCGAGGTGTTGCTTCCACATGAAATCTGCGCCGAATACGCCAAAAACGCCGCCCATCGTAGGTCCGGCTTCGCATTCGGGACCATTAATCGAAAAGTCGTCGAAGAGTTGGCCTTTCGGGCAAGTGATATTCGTGCCCAAATTCGGATCGAACTGGTTCGTGGTTGTTCCTGCGGAGTCCAGAGCGGTACCCATGACCAAAATACGGACTGACGCCTTGCGCCCGTACCAGAATCGTGCTTCCCATCACCAGCAAAGCCAGCAGTAGAATTGTGCGGATCGTGAGTTTGGACAAGAAACTCTCCTTTTTGAGAATTTCGTATCTACCTATGTACTAAATCAACCTCTGGTTTAGAGCAAAATCTTGTCGCGCAGGTTGCACGGATCACCGCGCTTCCGCCCTAGCTATCGTTCCCCCGCACCCCTGAACCGCACCTAGCATAGCGAATTGTTGCCGCCATGCCAATCCAGCGCCTCCTGCATGCGGCCCCATGGCCGGCGCGCACGCTCCGCGAGGAGCGCTTGCCGCCAAGTGGAACTACGTCTTACCCCAGAAGGCAAACGCCACGGCGCCGATGATGCAGAGAAAAGCCGCCCCATAATTCCAGGTGATCTCCTCGCCGAAATAGATCCAGGCGAACACGCTGAAGACGGAGAGGGTGATCACTTCCTGAATAATCTTCAGTTGGAATGCGGTGAACTCGCCGTATCCGATGCGATTCGCGGGAACCTGAAAGCAGTATTCGAGAAAAGCGATCATCCAGCTCACCACGATCACGGCGATGAGCGGAGCGCGCCGGTATTTCAGGTGCCCGTACCAGGCGATGGTCATGAAGATGTTGGAGCAGATCAAAAGCAGGACTGTTTTCATACGAAATCCTACCACGACTCAAATTCAGTACTGGTAGTCCCGCACCCTTTGCCCGCCCTCAGAACGATCGCCTCGTCGGATTGGGCTGGATGTATGCGTGGCCGGTGCGTTAGAATCTTGCCGCCAAATCGACGCACTGGCGCAGTAGACCCCGGTACTCCCCGCGCACCCGGTCTTCTGATTGCCGCGCCTGGCGCAGCTCCGGCTGCAAATGGCGCAGCGATCATCCAATTTGCAGGATTGGAACAGGATTAGAAGAAGGCCGAACCCATGCGAAACTTTGCCGTTCTCTTCATTGCCGCCCTTCTGGCTGCGATTGCCCCTGCGGCTTCACACGCTCAACAGAAGTCACAGGACTTGATCTTCAGCGCCAAGGCCTCCGGCGAAACGAATATCGTGGAAGCTCGCGTCGATCCGGGCGCGCTCACCGCCGCAAGCGAGCAAGCGCGTCTGGCCGATCGTGTTCTGATGAAAGCCATCGCTGTGAATGACGGGACGGTGGCGACGAACCTCTTCGCTTCCGAATTCACCTGGATCGATCGCGATGGCCGCAGCCGAACCAAGTCCGATCTACTGGATCGCATCGTTTTGCTCTCCGCCGGGCCGGACACAAACCTCGCCGTGAGCGTTTATGGCCGTGTGGCTTTGGTGACCGGCACGCACGCGCTGATTCCCGATGGCGCCGAAGCCTTTTTCACCCGCGTCTGGGTTCGCCAGGGGTTTGACTGGCGGCTGCTGCTGTACCAGGAAACCGCCCCCGGCGATTTTACGGCCAGGGACGCACGCAACGGAGTGTCCACCCTGCGGCCGGCCACATGCGACAATCCTTGCAGTTCGCTGCCCTACAAGCCCCTCTCGCCCGACGCCCAGGAGATCGTCACCTCTTTCATGGCCGGCGAAAAAGCGCTCTTTGAAGGCGATGCCGATTCGGCCGGCCGCGTCCTCGGCGATGACGCCACGTTCATCATGCCGGACGGCTACCAGCCCATCGGCAAAACGCAGCGCGTCGCCCGTATCCGTAGCCTCCGCCAGGCCGACCAATCCGATCCGCCGCCGGCCGTTGACTCCATGGCCCTGTGGGTATTCGGCGGGGCGGCAGTGATGTCCGCCGACCAGGAGTCCTGGTTCGGTCAATTGCTGCGCACCACGGGGATCTGGGCCAAGCGCGATGCCGGCTGGCAGCTCATCTTCAGCCAGCAGACCCAAGTGCGCTAGCCATCGCGAGGTGAGAACCTCGTCGCCTGAACCTGTTCAGGTTTCCACACGATTTCGCCAGCTTTTCAACCGTTTCGTCGCATATATCTCTTTGTACAGCATTTCCTGTACTTGCTTCGAGCTAGACCATTAGCTAACGTACCTCCACGAAAAGACGTGTCTGGCCCAGGCGCGCTTTTCGCGCCATCGGACGAGCGCCCCGCATAGACCTGCTGATGGTTACGATGAGGAGAGGAGCACTTTGCCCGTGCCAAAACGAGAGGGGCTGAACGTTTGAGAATTCTAGTCGCCGACGATCACGAAGTGATCCGGCGCGGCATCCGCGCCTTGCTGGCTTCCGAGCGGGACTGCGAAGTCTGCGGCGAAGCCGTGGATGGGCAGGACGCCGTCGATAAGGCTCACAAGCTCCGTCCCGACCTCATCATCATGGACGTCAGCATGCCAAACCTGAATGGTTTGGAAGCTACCCGCGTGATCCGCAGAAGCCTCCCCAGCACCCAAATCCTGATTCTCACCCAGCACGATTCGCAGGAGATGATGCGCCAGGCGTTCAATGCCGGCGCCCGCGGGTTTGTGGTCAAGTCCTCGGTTGCGCACGATCTGCTGAACGCGGTGGAAGCAGCTCAGCGCGGAGAGTCGTTTTTTGACTCGGCGGTTGTTCCCCGGGTTCCCGCCGAGACCCCGGCGGATGCCAAGACCATTCTTGAGCGTGAGGCCGAACTCGAGCAGGCGCTTCGCGAGAGCGAAGAGCGCTATCGCGCGCTGGCTACTGCAACGGACCAAACCGTGTGGCGCTGCGATGCGGCAGGGAATAGCATTTGGGTTTCCGAGAATTGGGAGCGGATCACGGGATGGGAAAGCGAAAAGACCAAGGGGAGTGGCTGGCTGAATTTCGTGCATCCCGATGACCGCGCCCGTGTGGAACAAATTTGGCAAGAATCGATGCGTGGGGGCGGGGAATTCCGCTGCGAGTGCCGCATGCGCACGCGCGACGGCGATTGGCGCTATTTCGAGTCTCGCGGCGTGCCCGTCCGCAACCCCGATGGCGGTGTGCGCGAATGGATCGGCGCCAACGTCGATATCACCGCTCGCAAGCGCGTCGAGCAGGAGCTCAAGGTCCGTGACCACCGCCGGGTTATGGCCTTTTCCGCGGCCCATGTAGGCGGATTTGTCTGGGACCCTGCCAGCGGCGAGTCTGAACTGACGCCGGAACTTCAGGAAATATTCGGTTTTGAGCCCGCCGAGACCACGCGAGGCGCGTACTTGCAAAAATGGCTCGCCAACGTGCACGAGGATGATCGCGCCATGGTGCTGGAGCGTATGCGTCAGAGCGAATCCTCCGGCTCCATGGATTTCGAATATCGCTATCACCATCCGCAGCAGGGTTTGCGCTGGCTCTACACCAAGGGCCAGTTGCGCGCCGACGCCAAGGCCGAGACTTCGGCTGGTCAGGCTGGCGACGGGAAAAAAGCCTATGGCGTGGTGCTGGATATTACCGAGCGAAAAAAGGCCGAGGAGGCCCTCTCCCTCAGCCAGCAGCGTTTGATGATTGCGCTCGCCGCCTCGCGCACCGGCACTTATCGCCGCGATCCGCAAACCAACTCATTCCTGCACCTCGGCTCCGAATTTGAGAGATCTGCTCGCGGTTCCCCCGGACGAAGCCGTGAACTCCAGCGAGGATTTTCTGAAGCATGTGCATCCGGACGACGTGGCCGCCGTGCGTGCGGAAATCGCGCGCTCTCGCGTCAAGGGCGAATTCCAACTCGAGTATCGGGTGCTCTTGCCGGACGGCCGTGTGCGCTGGCTTTATGACCGCGGCCAGGCGATGCCCGATCCCGTCAGCGGTGCTACCTGCGTCGTGGGAGCCTGCACGGACATCACCGACCGCAAGCGCGCGGAAGCCGAACTGAAACTCGTGCACGACGAGCTCGAGGCTCGCGTCAATCAGCGAACTGCCGAGCTGCGCGCCGCCGAAGCGGGCCTGCGCATGCTCTCCGGCCGCCTGATGCAGTTGCAGGACGAGGAGCGCCGGCGCATCGCCCGCGAACTGCACGACAGTTCCGGCCAGGCTCTGGCCGCGCTGAGCATGTGCATTTCCATGGTGGAGCGCGACAAAGCCAAACTGACCGAGCGTGCCTCCCGCAATCTCTCCGATTCCGCGCGGCTGGTGCGCGAGCTATCTCAGGAACTGCGCACCATGTCTCACCTGCTTCATCCTCCTTTGCTCGACGAGGCCGGCCTGGAGTCGGCTCTGCGCTGGTTCGTGGAGGGTTTCGCGCAGCGCAGCGGCATCGAAGTCAGCCTCGATCTCGCCCCCGAGTTCGGGCGGCTTCCCAAAGAGATGGAGATCGCCGTCTTCCGCATCGTGCAGGAGTCTCTCGCCAATGTGCACCGGCACTCCGGCAGCAAGACCGCGGAGGTGCGCGTCGCCCGCGTCGCGCAAAAGGTGATCTTGGAGATTCGCGACCAGGGCCGCGGCCTCGCCGCCGATGGGAAGGCGGCTTCCGCTCCCACCCTGCCGGGCGTGGGTATTCAGGGAATGCGGGAGAGAGTGCGGCAATTAGGCGGAAACTTCGAGATTCACTCGAGTGACGGGCAGACGCTGGTCCGCGCCGAGATCCCCTTGCAAGCCGCGGACGCGGCCTCCAGCCAAATGGCCCGGGCTAGCTCCAGATAAAAAGTCACCCTGCAGAAGGAACGAGCGCGCCAGGCTTTACGCCTCGATGATGTGGTTACGAATAGCGTAACGCACCAGTTCGGTCACCGAGTGGCAATCGAGGCGCCTCATGATATTGGCGCGATGCGTTTCCGCTGTTTTCACGCTGATATTCAGCGCCACCGCTACTTCCTTGGAGCTTTTCCCTTCGGCCAGCAGTTGCAGAATCTGTTTCTGCCGTGCCGTCAGGCGCAATCCATTTTTGCGGCCGTTGTCGTCTTCATTTTCTTTCGTGGGACGCCCGAGGTAGCCCTCGAGCACCATCTGCGCCACCTTAGGCGTGAAGAACGTCTTGTTGCGCCGCAGCGCATCGACCGCCGCAACCAGATCTCGCCCCGCATCCGATTTCAGCAAATAGCCCCGCGCCCCGGCTTCCAGCGTTTGCCGGATCAGCGGGTCGGAATCGTACATGGTCAGGATCAGCACCTTCGTCGATACGGTTTTCAGAATTTCACGCGCTGCTTCGAGGCCGTTCAGTTCCGGCATGCTCAGGTCCAGAATGGTTACGTCGGGTTGCACCAGCTTGGCTTTTTCCACCGCTTCGCGTCCGTCGGACGCTTCCGCCGCAACTTCCCAGCCAGGTTGCTCCTCGAGCAGCGTGCGCACGCCTTTGCGGACTACATCATGATCGTCCGCCACCAACAAACGGAGTATGCCCATCATCCCCTCCAACTGATTGGGTGCGTGGCCTATTTTGTGTACTGCGAGAACCTCACACTGACTTCTCGAGCAGGGGCGGTAGTGGGCCGGACTGGCGAACCTGAGGAGAGTGCCGCTGCATCTATCTGCCTACAACTCTTATCCCCAGCCTTGCTTACAGCATCCCGCCTTTGGAAAATATTTTCCATAGGGCTTTTACCGTATGGAACCCTGAGGCCCGTATGGCGGATGTTCCGCCAAGGAATGCAAGACACACTCTAACTGTACTGATGCGGAATACTGGTCGGTGGGTCAAGAAAATAAGCGAAATTTCTGCTCGACCCCGTATTTTTTACTGCTTTCACAATGCCAAAAGCTTGGCGCCGCCGCGCCTCTTTGGTCACGCGTTGTTCGGTCGAAGTTGTTCGGCGCAATAGGAAAGGTTCGGTTGAATCGGAAAACAGTGTGCCGGAAGGCGCCCTAAATTGCAGCACCTCCCGGCAACCGGCTTCCTTGGGGGAAGAAGCAACTACGAAATCACCGCGCCTCGGCTTCGGTCCTGAGGCGCGCCACTTCGGCGATGAATCCCCTGGCCTCCATCGGCACGGGAACTTCGCCCGTCAGCGCCGCGGTCGTGCTGACGTCCTTACTGTACAAAGCGTTGGTGGAATCGCTATCGTGCTCGATCCAAGAACCCTCCAGGTCGATGCCCGCAAAGAGTCCCTTGGCCCGCGAATAGGTCAGGATCTGCGTGTCTAATTTCCAGTCAACCCCGGCCGAAGCATGCCGTCCCACCGGCCCCGCCGCCCCGGATATCGAACCGCCGATTTGAAATTTGTTTTGCATCAAGTGCTGCGCGCCTTCGGGAGTCATGAACATCATCACCAGGTCCACGTCCTCCACGCCTGCTTGTAATCCCCAACTTCCGCCGCTGATGGCAAAAAATGCCGGTGCGCTCCACGTGCCATTCGCAAGCCGGCAAGTGGCCACGCCTCGGCCATGTTTGCCTCCGAGAATGAAGCCTCCCTTGAGCATCTTGGGCACTACGGCAATGCACTTGGCGCCGTTGTAGACTTCTTCCGGAATCCCCTTGTCCGGCGTCGCGGAAAGTTCGTGCAGGGTTGCGGATGCCGACTGCAATCGTTCCTGCACCTCCGTCTTGCTTTCATCCGCCGCGTGCATCGGTATTACATTACGGCGCTACCCACGAGCAGTGCCGCTGCGACATCAGGCTTTTCATCTTCCGGCCTCCCACCCATTCCATTCCCAGTCTGAGGGAAAGGCAAAATACCGCCATACATTGCTCGCTTTAACCGGTGGGTTGTCGAACCCTCTTTGCCGTTGCGGCGATTACGCTTCTCTGCCGGGAATTACGCGGAGCGGGGGAAAACGCGGTTACTCGCGGGGTTATTGGCGAAAATACGGCGCGCGTGTTTTACTTCGCGGCCAAGGCAAGAAGGTAAATAGCCCGGTTTAAGCCGGTCTATGAGGCGTTGGCTGGCGCGTCAGGAACTAGTTCAGTCCGAACGCCACACTGACGATTGTGGTGGTCTCGATGGGTTGGCCTTCGAGCGTCGCGGAACGATAGCGCCACTGGCGGATCGCCTGCAGCGCCGCCTGGATCAGCCGCGGATCGCCGCTGATGGCCGTGAGCTTTGTGGGGACTCCATCCTTGCCGATGGTCGCCCTGACGCGCACTTCGCCCCTCAGGCCGTCCTTCAGCGCGTCCGAAGGATAAATGGGAGCAACGCGCGTCAAGAGAACCGCCGCCTGGAGATCCCCGCCTCGAGCGCCCGCCTGAACCGGAGCAGGTCCGGGAGCATTCGGCCCTGTCACTGGCAAACTGTTGGCCAATGACCCGATCGGCGGAGTGATGCCGTCGAAAATCGACGGGAGGCAAGTTCTCTACTTGGGATGCCACAGACGCACTCTTAAGAGGACGAGCCAGAACGAGTTCGTCCGGCGTCGCGGCCTTAGGCTGCGGTATTTCCGGGGCAGGTGCCTCGCTGGCATCGTCGGATTCGTTAGCGGGCTCTCGATTTCACGGCGTTCTTTTTAGCCGGCGCCGCGGGAGGTTGCGCGTTGCGGCGCGAGGACGTATCGACAAAAGGCGAACCCGCCTCGCCGCCGCCCTTCAGGATCCAGCGCCGATTATTCACATCCGCCACTTCCACCTGAAATTCGCGCATGCCCGCTTCCAAGGGCGCCGCGGTTGATTTTGCGTTGGTGGTTGCCAGCACCCGCGTTCGGAGTGAAGGCACGCCGGCGACGATCGCCAGCACCAGGATTGCACCGGCAGCCGCGCCGATGCCGATCTTGAGCGCTTGGGACGCGGGGGTCTCCTCGATGTTCGGTAGTAGTTCTTTGCCCTGCGCTTCCCACTCGTCGCTCCTGCGCGCGAGTAATTGACTGTGGCGAGCGCCCGATGCGCCCGGGGTGACCGACGCGCCCAAGGAGGCAATGCGATGCGCGCCTTCGCCGCTCGTAGCGGCAACCGGGTTTCGCGGCTGCGTTCCCGTGCTTCTAGCGCGTGTTCCCGTGTGACCTGCGGCTGGCTCGGTGATGGCGTCATGTGCAGCAAACCGAAGATTCCGAGGCCGCCGCCATAATGCCGGAATGCACGCGGCTGGAAACTCCTTCCGACTGCATAGCGGCCAGCGGTTGCGCTTTCGCCGGTGCATTGCCGGCGATCGAAAAGGCTTGCCTGCGGCATGGCTCGCCGGCTTTTTTCACGGCGTCCGCTTCTTCGACAGGAGGTGGAGCCGAATTGTGTTCCGCCGGTTTCTTCGTTATCGGATCCGACGTGCGGAGGGGCCACCGGCTCGGAATTATCTGCTAACGCCGCGGCGCTTGCTGCGGCGATGGCTTGCTCTCGCTGAGTTCAACAGAGGGAAGAACATCCTCGATCGCATTTTCTTCGATTGCGGCGACGCTCAGGATCACCGTCCGCATAATCTTCGGAAATTCCTGTCGAGACTTCCACCAAAGCGGGTTCTGGCGCCAGTTCCACCGGAGTTCGGGCCAGTTCAGCCTCCGCGGTTGTTTCGCCTTTAGGGGGAGCATTCCCGCTTCGGCTTCGTTAACGCGGGTAGCCTCAATGCCGCGCTGCGCTTCGCTGCTAACCTGAGCCGCGCTGCTCTCGGTCCTGCCAACCTCGGTCTTGCTAACCTCTGCCGCGCCAGCGTCGGCCGCACTAACCGTGCCGGCCCACGCGCCAATCTGCTCGCGTAATTCCGATCTCAATTCGACGAAACGCAGGCCGCCGCCTTTTCCTGTTTCGTTCAGCCACGCCACTTCGGCATAGCTTTCGATGAAGTCGGCTGCCCCAGGCAGCTTGAACTTCAAGAGCACCGCCTGATCCAGGGTCACCGGAGCGACGCTGTGGAAGCTCAGTCCGCCTTCGCCCAGATCGATCAGAATCGCTCCGTTATCGGGCCCCAGATCCACGTACGCCAGGCCTTCCATTCTTCGGCGGGCATGAACCCTTCGCTCGGTTTCGAGCGGCGACGACACTGTGCTTCTTGATGACATCGTTAGTCTCTCCGCGCGCCTACCTCGGCAATGCCGAGGCCAGTTTTAACTCCTGCCATCCGCTGGGGAATTCAATTTCAAACCGGTCCGCCTGATCGAAAAGCACAAAGGCCTGCACGTCCGTGAGTTTTTGGTTGACGAAATCCCTGAGCTTGTCCTGGTACGCCGTGTCGCTCTCGTCCGGCCAGCCGAAAGCCGAAGGTACTTCCAGCGCCACGCGCGCTCGTTGCCGCGCCGGGAGGAACGTTGGATAGCTCAGCCGCACCGGTTGCTGTGAGCTCAAGCTCCCATCCGCCCGCAGCCGGCCCATCACCAGCGCTCCTGGGCCGTCCGCCAGCCGGTAGTCGGAATCGGTGTGATTGGTGACTTCGTAGGCCAGGTACAAAGCCGCGTTCCCCGAATCGAGTTGTCGTAACTGCGCGCCCACATAGCTCGCCGTGATCGCGCTGGAGTTCCACGGTTTCGGCGCCGACCCTCCTGAGCCGCTGCGGAGATAGAGAATCAGCGCGGTAAGGGTCAATGCCAGGAAAAAGCCTAATAGTGGTAATTTATTTCCTCTCACGTTGCCTCGCCGAACGCAGCATCTGCCTATCTACCTGTGAGTTACAAGTCTTTTCTTGAAGTCGCTCATCGCGAAGTAGCCGTCTTTTGGGGCCTCTGATGACTACCTAGGAGCAATCATCGTGCCTAAGATTTGCATATCCGGAGACGACTTTGCCCCAGGCACGATGCACCCCTAGGTAGAGACACAAATGGCCCGAATGGGAATTCCGGCGCGAAGCGAAGCTTACCTTCGACGTCTTTCCACTAGAACGGATTTAAAGCTCGGGAAGAGTAGACAAAAGCAATGGCCACTTTGCTTGGCACGCCTTGACCATCGCGCAGCGCCGATTGGAATCGCCACTGTTTCGCAGCCTCGATGGCCATCGCGGCAAAGCCTCCGGGAAGGTCCCGCAGGACGGTTACGTCGCCTGTAGAGCCATCGGCTTTGACGCTGGCCTGAACGACAACGGCGCCGTAGGCCACCGTGCTCGCCGGATAGCCGGCGTAGGTGGCGTACAGAATGGACGGAGCGATAAAGTCGCTGCGCCCGCCTTCCGACCCCTTGGTCGGAAACACTCCGTTCAAAGCGGGCGGATTCGCCAGGTACACCGCATGGCGAAACGCGAAAGCGACCAGCATCTCCGAATCCTCGGCCCGGCCATTCTGCGTGGCAGAAGCAAATTTCCAGCTCTTCAGCGATTGTTCCGCCGCGGCGGTGAAGGGTGGGACGTTCACCAGCGCGCTTATCTTTTTCACCTCGCCGCGCTCCCCGATGGACACATCGAACACCACGATGCCCTCGGCACTGGTTTGGAAGGGATACTGCGCGTCGGCCGCGGCAACCGCTTTGGCCGGCTGATACATGCTGTCGCGGGCGCCGTTTTGGCTGGGAGTTGGCAAGGTCGGACTTTGTTGAGGCCGATTCGTCTGGCGGGCCGCGGAATTCGCTCCGGGGGCCTGGCTTGGGCTTTGCCCTGAGTTCTGGCCAACCGCCTGCGCCGCTCCGCCTCCACTCGGCGAAGCGCCCGTCGCGCTAAGCCATACACCTGCCCCAAATAAGAATGCTGCCGCCGCGATCGCCTGTATTGATTTCCCAGTCAAATTCCCACGCATGTTGAGGTCGCCTCCAAGCAGGGCACTGCCATCATCAGCCAGTCACACTGATACGCTATTACTGATAATTTAGACGCGGGGGCTACGTCTATAGTACCGCGTCTTGGCCCAGGAGGTAATACCCAATTGGGGCTATGCCCCGGTGCCTTCCCTGGGGCACCCGCCCTGAAAGTCGTTCTAAATGCGCCTGATTCGTGGAAATTCGTAGGCGATAGGACGTGCCCCTTGATACGTGGACAGCGGCCTGGAGCTTCCGAGGGTTTAGTTTACGCCGGCCCGTTTGGCCATAAGGTCGCCGGAGGCCTTCTGAAGAGGTATGGTTCCCAGCGTGCCTGCTTCGTCCCCGATGGCCACGCCGCCCGATTGCTGCGCCCCGACCGGGATCGCCGCTTTCACGTTCGTGCCTCGCTCCGACGAAGAGATCTCCAGTTCGCCGCCGAAGTCTTGAACGCGCTCGCGCATCCCGCGCAATCCCACGCCCAGCGTGACGCCCGAGGGAATCGCTGCCAGCAGTTCGCGCGGGATACCCCGGCCTTGGTCTTCTACCTGTAAAACGATCCGATCCTTCGTCGTGGACAGCCGGATGATAGCGGTGGTGCTTCCGGAGTGCCGGTGAACGTTGATGAGGCTCTCCTGCGCCACGCGGAACAGCGTCACTTCCATCTCCGGAGCCAGGCGCGTTGGATTGTCCAGCTCCAGATGAACTTTGATTCCGCTGCGCTTTTCGAATCCCTCCGCGTACCAGCGCAGCGCCGAGCCCAGCCCCAGCTCGTCCAGCAAAGGCGGATGCAGCAGATACGATATGGTGCGCAGTTCGTCGGAAATCTGCCGCGCGTCCGCGATGCACGCTCCCAGCCGCAGCGCCAGCTGCGGATTCCGCGCGGCCAGCTCGCGTTCGATTCCAGCCAGCTCCATCTTCAGCGCGGTAAGCGCCTGGCCGGTGCTGTCGTGCAGGTCGCGCGCGATGCGCCGCCGCTCGTCGTCCTGCACCCGCAGCAAACGCGCCGAGAGGTCGCGCAAGCTTTCGTTCATTTGCCGAAGCTCGGCGGTTCTTTCGCGCACCCGAAACTTCAGGTGTGTGCGCGAGCGCAGCAGCACTTCATGCACGTGTCCCAGCCGCAAGACGGCCCTTCGGCCGCTCTCCCCCAGCGCGATGATTGCTCCGCAAAAAGCCAGGAACAGGATCTCGCCAATGATCGCTTTTTGCGTGATCGGCCCCAGCAAGTGGTACGGAGGAACGAAAATGCGTTCGCCGCCAGAGTCCCCGCCACAGTTGCTAGCGTCGCCGGCCAAAGCCCGCAATACCATGCCGCGAAGACCGTCGCCGCCGAAATGCTCACGAAGTGCATCGACCCGCCCAGGACGGGCTGGAACACGGCGCGCAGCGCCAGGGCGCAAGCCATCGCCAGAAGGGCGATTCCGTAGCGTTGGAGATAGTTTCCTTGAAGCGGCGGCAAGCTCAGAAGGCGATCGGAGGCGTGCTCGTCCGGCATGCTTTCCTCGAGGGAGTTTGAGGATGGGCAGCGGCATCCTACCACATCCGCGTTTCGCGTGGGCGCGTTTCGCGTAGGAAAGATGACCGGAACGAGCGAGGGATCGGCCGACAAAAAGCATTGGACAAAGGCGTTTCGCAAAAAAGTGTTCTGTGAAAAAAGTAGGTGCTAAAAAAGTGCTGCGCACAAAAAGAGCGGAGCCCTGGGGACTCCGCTCTGGCATTCGCGATCTAAGCAGGATCCGGATGAATGCCGGCCGCCTAGTGTTTATCGCTTTTGCCCCAGTCGTCCATCAGCGGCTTCCCGCTGGCTTCGGGCCCGCGATGTTTCTCGCTTGGACCATACGGCCCTTGCTGTTGGGATCCCTGGTGTTGTTCGCCTGGCTTTGTCCCGGTTCTCATGTTTTGTCCCGTCTGGCCCATGTCCCGTTGTGTGCTGTCGATCTTCCCGCCGGCGCCTCTTCCGCCTCCGCCGAATGCGGGGTCGTGGCTCTCGCCGAAATCCTGCGTGGAGCGTTCTCGCTGTCCCTGCTCGTGACGCTCGGCTGGGACAGTCTGCTGGCCGCCAGTGTGAGCGCCGCCTTGCTGACCGCCAGTCTGTTGGTCTGGCGTTCGGCCTTCTCCCTTTTGGGCCTGACTGGCGCCGCTCTGAGCGTTCTCCCCCTGCCATTTCTGTCTGCTGGGCTCTTGTCCGTATTCACTCTGCTCCTCGGCCCTCATGGTTGTGTTTGCGTTACCGGGGCCTTGCCGCCTTTCATCTCGCCTTCGTTCCTCCTGTGGATTCTGCTCCGTCTGACGGCGCTCGTCATGGCGCCTTTCCTCTTGCTGATTTCCCACGTCGGTCTGTTTTTGTTTTTTTGCGGCTTCACCTGGCATTTTGTCCTCTCTTTCGACTACTTGCCCCTATGCTGCTCCGAAAATGCCGGTGAGGCTATCGGCTGAAAAGGGTAAGCCCTCGCGACAGGTAGGCCGCCTGATGCTTCAGAGTAGGGGTTTCAGCTTTTCCAAACGGGTAGGTTTCCGCCGATGCGGCTACGAATCGTTACGTCCTTGCGCTTTCGCGGATTCCCTTTGTAGCCCAGGGCGCGCTCACGTTGTTTGTGAGTGGCCCTGGGGCCTTTCGTCAGTTGCCAGTGGAAGCGGTAGTCGTCACAGCCGCAGGATCATCACTTCCGTGGACTTGATCAGCGCGGCCACCGTCTGCCCTTTTTGCAGCCGCATTTCCCTCACGGCGTCGGCGGTAATAATCGAAGTAATGTGCTGGCCGCCGATGGACAGCGTGATCTGCGCCATCAAGCCCATGGTCTTGATATCGGTCACCCGGCCGATGAGTTGATTCCGGCCGCTGATCCTGCGGAAAAACGTGCGGCGGTCGCGCACCTCGCCCACTTCCGACGCGCGATAGAGGAACTTATCGATCTGCTGTTCCGGAATGCGATGATGCCCGCCCGCGGTTTTTACGGTGCGAATCTTCCCTTTATAGATCCACTGCTTGAGCGTGGGATAGCTGATGCCCAGCACCTGGGCGGCTTCGCGCGGCGAAAATAGCTTCTCTGCGTGCACGATTTTGTCTGCGCGATGGGGCGCGCCATAGGCGCGCTGGGCAACGATGCTCGGATGCTCAGGCCGATTGCAGCATCACGCTTTCGAGCGCCGCCCGCAATTTGCGGATGTCCGGCTCGACGTGCAGCCGCTGCTGCGCCAGCTCTCGCTCGCCGCGGCGCTTGATGCCGATCTCGGGGTCTTTGAGCTGGTGCCCGGTGAGCACCGCCACCACGTCGGCGCCGTCCTCGATTTTGCCGGCCCGCACCAGCTTCTGAATGCCCGCGATCGAAGCGGCCGAGGCCGGTTCGCAGCCCACGCCATCCTTGGCCAGTGCGGCTTTGGCTTCGAAGATCTGGTCGTCGGTAACGGATTCGCAAAGTCCGTCCGTCATCTGCAGCGCGCGCAGCGCTTTCTTCCAGTTTACCGGATTGCCGATGCGAATCGCAGAAGCTTCCGTGCGCGGCTGCACCGGCACGATCTCCGCCGCGCCCGTGGCGATCATGGTGTAAAACGGGCTGGCGCCCTCGGCTTGCACCACCACCAGCCGCGGCAGCTTATCGATAAAGCCCAGCTGCTGCAGTTCGCGCAGCCCCTTGCCGATCGAAGAGACGTTCCCCAGATTCCCGCCGGGAACCACCAGATAGTCGGGAATACGCCAATCGCGCTGCTCCAGGATTTCGAACACGATGGTTTTCTGGCCTTCCAGCCGGAACGGGTTCAACGAATTCACCAGATACAGCCCGAGCTCCTCGGTCAGCTCGCGCAGCATTTGGAAAGCCTGGTCGAAATTGTCGCCCATCTCGATGACCACGGCGCCAAATTCCAGGGCCTGGGCCAGCTTGGCCGTCGAGATTTTTCCGTAGGGAACGAAGACCACCGCTTTGATCCCCGCGCGCGCCGCGTAGGCGGCCATGGAAGCGGAGGTATTCCCAGTCGATGCGCAAGCCGTCACGCGGCTGCCCAGCACGGCGGCTTGCGTGATGCACGCCGTCATCCCCAAATCCTTGAACGAACCCGTCGGGTTATTGCCCTGATGCTTGATGGCCAGGCGAACGCCGCCCGCCCATTCGCCCGTGCGGCTCACTTCCACCAGCGGCGTGCGTCCTTCCGAAAGGCTCACCACCTCGGCGCCGGCGGGAACAAAGGGCAGAAGCTCGCGGAACCGCCAAACGCCGCTCTGGTCCGTAATGGCCGTGCCGGCTTTGCGTTGCTGCCAAAGCTGCCGCAGCGCGGGGGGATCGACGCGCCCGAGAATGCTTGGAAAATCGTATTGCACGTCCAGCAAGGCGCCGCACGCCGGGCATTGATGCTCTTTAGCGTCCAGCGGGTAGCGGCGCGCGCAGCGCTGTTCGATACATTGGAGAAAGGCCGAGGTCATCGGATTTGGCGGCTGTGGTCTTCTTCGCTGCATCTCGCGAAAAGATGCCCAGCGGTCTGAAGATTATACGCGGCGCAGGACAAAGGGCCAACGGCAAAGGACAAACGGCGAAGGCCGGAAGCAAGCCCAAACGATACCGCGCCGAAGGCGCCCTACATCGTGGGTGGCGGGGCGGCCACGTAACACCCCAGTATCCGCACTTCCCGCGTCCGCTTGCGCAATTCCGCCAGGGCCGCCTGCGTTTCCGGGGCTTGCGGCGGGGCCATCACGTCCAGATAAAAGGAGTATTCGAAAGGATGGCCCACGATGGGGCGGCTCTCGATCTTGATCAAATTGATGTTCTGCCGCGCGATCGGCTCCAGGGCCTGATAGAGCGCCCCAGGCTGGTGCAGCAACAAAACCACCAGCGAAATCTTGTTGGCGCCGTCGGGCGTGCCCGGTTCGCTCGAGAGCAGGAAGAAGCGCGTGTAGTTCTCGCGATGGTCCTCGAGATGCTCCTGCAGGATCGTGCCGCCGTAAATTTCCGCCGCGCGGCGGCTGGCGATGGCGGCGCGCTGCGGGTCTCCCGCGCGCACCACTTCGCGCACGCTTCCGCCGGTGTCTTCGGCGGCCACGCGCGTGATCTCTGGATGCGCTTCGAAGAAGCGCGTGCACTGCGCCAGCGCCACGGGATGCGATTGCACGAAGCGGACCCCGCTCAGAGTCGCGCCCGGCGGCCCAATCAAATTATGCGCGATGGGCAGAATCACTTCCGCGATGATGTGCAGCTTGCTCTCCAGAAGCAGGTCGTAGCAGCGATACACCGAGCCGGCCAGGCTATTCTCCACCGGCGCCAGAATCAGGTCGGCCGAGCCATCGCCGATGGCTGCAAACATCGCTTCGAACGTGGGGCGCGGAACGGTTTCGATTCCGCCGCCCAGCAGTTTCACGGCGGCCTCTTCGCTGAATGCGCCCGGCTCGCCCTGGAAGGCGATCCGCTTTTTGTGAGGGGCTTGGGCCAAGGTTATCGCTCCCGGCCAGCCCGGGCAGGCGGACTTCCGGACCGTTTCGCGCCGCGTCCCAGGCGCAAAGGCACCAGCGCGGGAACCCGCTCGGCGTACGCGGCATATGCCGGGCCCAAGCGCGTTCGCAGTTCGCGCTCCTCGGCGCGAATCGTGAAAAGCGCCAGGGCCAGCCAGACAACGCTGGCTCGCCATAAAAGGGGTGAAGCGACAATGAGACATGCTCCGAACACGCCCGCCATCATACCGAGATAGCGCGGGTGGCGCACGCGCGCGTAGAGCCCGCGTACGATCAGTTCGCGGCTGCCCGCCAGTTCCGCATGGCCCACGATACGCATGCCGCCCAGCGTGCCTTCAGACTGGGAGAACGTGAAGACGTCAAAAGCGATCATGGCCAGGCCGACCGGCGCCAGCCACAAAGAGCGATGGGCGCGAAATAAATCGAACCGGAAGCGATAGAGCAGAGAATCGGTGATGCCCCAGGCGGCGGCCACGGCCACCAGGAAGGCCAAGCGGACGTGCCTGCGCCAGAACCCCACAGGCGCGTGCAAAATGAGCCAGTAGACCGGCACGGCAATTTCGAAGGCCAGTATGGCGATGGCGAGAAAGCGAATGAATCTCACAGGGAAGCGGGTCGATGGCCGCGAAGCGGCGGCAGTTTACCATAAACGGCGAATGCCATTCGAAGCTGCACAGAGCAGCCAGTTTCGGAAATTTGATTTCGAGGGAGTGGAGATAATGCGTTGTCGACACTTGTACAGGAAGCAGCGGAAGCATACGATGAGGCATCAAATAGTTTCCGAAGCCTCTGCGAATGACTCGCGTCTCAACATTTTCCATCTTTCTTCTGGCGCTAATTGTTGTGACGAATGGTGCCTCAAATAACCGATCCCAAGCGCCAGTCCAATCGCAGGCTGCAAATCCTAGCGTTTCCACGTTGCCAACTGAAGCCATCGCCGCTGCTACGTTGCCGGATCATAAAATCAGCTTTGAGCAAGCTCGCTTCTCGCCGGACGGACAAATCCTAGCGATCGTCACGAACGACTCAATCACTTCTCCCGATTGCCCTTGCGAGGTATGGCTCTATGATATGCGCTCGCATCAGAGTGTACCCGCTATACTCCCCGGGCTCCTTAACACCAGGATTTCAGAAGATACCCCCAGTTACATCTCGGCTCATGGACTGCGAGATGCCGTGGTTATCGTGCCAAATGATTATTTTGGCTTCCGTTTGACCTGGGCCTCTGACAACACGCTCTATGTAGAAGCGGGAAGCCAAGCCCTCGGTGATGCGAGCAACACTAAAGTTGTCGCGACAATGGCGGGGGCAAAGGAGATCGACGAATACCCCTCCGAAGTTACCTCTGCGTTCCGTGCGTTCCTGCAGGAGCACCATTTTCTAACTCCCCCGACGAAACCATGCACTTCTCTCGCAGGCCGCAACGATCAGTTTGTTGTCACTCTGGAGGGATCGCCGACAGCGCCAAACTGCCGCGGGGCTGCTCAACTGATGGCGGCTTGGAGTGACGGCACCCATGTCCAAAATATCACTGACATCGACTATTGGGCGTTCGATGGCGTTTTCTTCGATGCAGAGAGTTCACTGGTCCTCTACCGAAATCCGGAGGAATTGTCCGCAGGAGCCATCGTTGCTTTTGACCTGAAGACCGGACAGAGGCAGACTCTTGCGCTGCCGTACGATTTTCAGTTGCAGTTCCTCGATCGCGCTAAGAACGGGATGCTGGCGTATAGCGTGAGCGGTCCCTGTGTTCCGAATGGTTCATCCGAGCGTATTCCTCATGTGTGCTTTGTGAAGTTTCCGTAACAATCATCGGGCCGGGAAGTTGAGGTCCTCGGAGCTAACTCCTGTTAGACGGGATTTCGGAAACCTCAATTCCCACCGTCGGTATTCCCTCAGGCCTCCTCCGTTGAACTCAGAAATTCGTACTCCCTTGACAACACAGGGCATTTTTGTCGAAATGAAACTGATCTGCTGTTGCGAACTCACTAAAGACACTCAGTGGCTTACCGGTGCTCCGAAGGGAGAGACATGCAAAAGACTTCTTGGGAAAAGATGGAAAGCGAGCAGCTGAACGCGTTGATTTCGCGTCAAATGCTGAGTGGCGAGAGCGCTACGGTCGCGCGGCTGCTCATGACCAAGGGCGCCGTGGTGCCGCGGCATTTGCACGTAAGCGAGCAATTCTCGCTGATTCTGTCCGGCGCGCTGAAATTCATCTTCGACGATCGCGAGGTGGTCGTTCGGGGCGGAGAAGTGTTGTACATTCCTGCCAATGTGCCGCATTCGGCGGTCGCCTTGGAAGATACGGTGGACGTCGATTTCTTCGCTCCGCGCCGCGAGGATTGGATTCGCAAGGAAGACGCCTATTTGCGCGAGCAGCGCGCCTGACGCGCCGGCGAACCGAGGCGGCTGGCGAGCGCAACGCCCATCGTTTTGCGACAATAATCTCACTGAGCCCCCGCTTTAGGAGACGAGAAGATGACCACACGAATGAATGTCCGGCCGTTTGCGTTTTTGCGGCCAAAGACGCGGAGAGGCATCGCGGCCATTTCATTCGTTCTCTTCCTGCTCGCGCTGATCGTTCCCGCCGCTCGCGCCGACCAGCCCTTTGCCCCCAGCCGCGATTACGATCTCCAGAATGTCCGCGTGGAGTTGCGCTTCAATTTGGATCAGCGCCAGATTGTCGGCCAGGTCACCCATACCCTGACCACGCTCAAAGACGGCCTGCGCACGCTCGACTTCGATTCGGTTGGGCTGACCATCCTGAGCGCCAGCCTGGATGGCAAGGATGTGCGCTTTTCCACCGACGACGCCAAGCTGCACGTGGACCTCGATCGCGTCGCCAAAGCCGGCGAAAAGCACGAGGTGGTCATTCGCTATCAGGGCAATCCCAAGAAGGGCGTTTACTTCGTGCTGCCGAACAAGAGCTACTCCTCGCAGCCCAAGGAGATTTGGACTCAGGGCGAGGCCGAAGAGACTCGCTACTACATCCCCATTTACGATTACCCCAACAACCGTGCCACCACCGAGATGATCGCGACTGTGCCCGCCAATTGGGTGACCGTCTCCAACGGCAAGCTCGAAAGTGTGGTGGATGCGGGCCAGGGCTTGAAGACCTGGACTTGGCGGCAATCCCAGCCCGTCTCCACGTATTTGATTTCCCTGGTGGCCGGCGAGTTCGACGAACGCAAGACCACCTGGCGCAATATTCCCGTCGACTATCGCGTGCCTCGCGGCGACGCCGACCGCATCGAGCCCACCTTCGTTCGCACCCCCGACATGCTGAGTTTCTTCGCCGACCGGCTTGGCGTGCCCTTACCCCTGGGACAAGTACGACCAGACCGCCGTCGACCAATTCTCGCTGGGCGGAATGGAAAACGTCAGCGCCACCACGCTCACCGCGCGCGGCCTGCTTCATCCGGCCCTGGCGCGCGAAAGCCTGGAAGGCGCGGACGGATTGATCTCCCACGAAATGAGCCATCAGTGGTTCGGCGATCTGGTCACCTGCAAGGATTGGGCGAATCTTTGGCTCAACGAAGGATTCGCCACCTTCATGGCCTCGCTCTGGGAAGAGCACCAGTATGGCCCGGATAATGCCGCGTACTCCCGCTGGCGCTCGCAGGCGGCCTGGGTGCGGCAACGGCGCCTGTTCAACGTCCCCATCGTGACCCACGAATTCCGCGATTCGATGGACTTCGCGGGAAATGTCTACGGCAAAGCCGGCCTGGTGCTGGAGATGCTCCGCGAACAGCTCGGCGACGACACCTTTTTCCACGCCCTCCAGCATTATCTGGAAGCGAACCGGCTGCAAAACGTGGTCACCGCGGAGCTGATCAAGGCCATCGAGGACTCCTCGCACACGAGCGTGGAGCGCTTCTTCGACCAATGGGTCTACGGCGCGGGCGCGCCGCAATTTGCTGTCAGCACCACGTACGACTCGGCCGCCAGGCAGTTGCGCATGCAGGTGAAGCAGACGCAAGACGTGCGCGACCACGTCGGCCTCTTCGATGTCCCCGTGGACGTTGAGATCGCCACCGCCTCGGACTCGAAGACCTTCCCCATCACGGTAACCAAAGCCGACGAGACCTTCTCGTTCCCCGTCGATTCGGAGCCGCTCATGGTCCTCTTCGACCAGGGCGACAAAATTCTCAAGTCCGTGGAATTTCGCAAATCGCCCGCGGAGTGGATCTACCAGTTGCAGCACGCCGCCGAAGTGCCGGACCGCGCCGACGCCGCGCAAGCCCTCGGCGACATAAAGGGCAGCGACGCGGTCATCGCCGCATTAAGCGATGCGGCGTCGCACGATCGCTTCTGGGGCGTGCGCGTTCAGGCGCTGGACGCGCTGGGCAAGATCGGCGGCGCGCAGGCCGAGAAGGGCGTTGTGCCCGAACTCCAGGATCCCCAGCCCTGGGTGCGCGAGGTCTCCGTGGAGCAGTTCAGCAAATTCTCCGATGAACCCACCGTCGGCGCCAAGCTCACCGAAATCGCCGCCCACGACGCCGCTTACCGCGTGCGCGCCGCCGCCCTGCTGGGACTCGGGCAGCGCAAGCCTGCAGGCGCGATGAATACGCTCGAGGCCGCGTCCAAGACCGATTCGCCGGACGACGTCATCCGCCGCGCCGCCCTGCGTGCCCTGGGCGCGCTGGGCAACGATCAGGCCGTCCCGCGCCTCTTGGACTGGACCGAGCAGGGCAAGCCCGTGCGTTTGCGCGCCGCTGCCATCGCTAGCCTCGGGCAGATCGCCAAGAAGGACGAGTCGGTCGAGTCGCGCCTGATCGCCCAGTTGGATGATCCGGACTTTGACGTCCGCTTCGCCGCGATTTTCGCCCTCGGCGACCGCGGCGATCCGGCCGCGGTCGAGCCGCTCGAAAATTTGCGCAAGACCGGCGACATTCCTTCGGGTGAGGGCCCGATAATCGAACGCCAGATCGCCCGCATCAAAAATCCCGGCGCCGCGCAACAGCGCGACGGCGCCGCGGCATCGGAGACCGCGTCCAGTGCGGCATCTAGCACACCGAGTGGCGCCGCAGCTAGCACATCGACGAGCCCGTCAACGAATCAAAATTCGGCAAACGCCCCGCCCGGAAATGGCCGCGCCGCCGGGGCCTTTCAGGTGAACCAGCAGATTGTAGAGCGGCTGGACAAGATCGAGCAGAATCTCGCGGAGATGAATGAAAGGCTGAAGAAAATCGAGCTGCAGCAAAGCCGCGCCACGCCCTGATCGGCAATTAACCCTCGGCTAACCCGCTTCCCCTTCCGCCGCTTATTCCGCTTCCGCCAGAAGAATTCTCAGATCGCGCAGATTGTTCCCGGTCGGCCCCGTTTCCACCGCGTCTCCGAGTTTGCGAAAGAAGCTGTACGAATCGCTGCGAGCGGCAAACTCCCGCGGATTAAGCCCTGCCGCGAGCGCGCGTTCCAGCGTGATGCCATCGGCCGCGGCGCCCGCCGCGGGACTCGATCCGTCTTTTCCATCCGTGCCCGCGCTGAACACGGCTATTTTTCTCCCCGCGATTCTCTCCGCGCACTCCAGCACGAACGCGGAATTCCGTCCGCCCAGCCCATCTCCGCGCACCGGCGAACTCAGCTCGCCATCGGCGATCAGCGCCACGCGCTTGCCGGGATTTGCCCGCGAGAGCTGCTGGAGCTGATCCAGCAGATATTCCGCGGCGCGCTCGAGCGGCCAGTCGTCCGTAGAATTGTCGCAGCAAGCCACAAACCCGCGCGCCTCCGCCGCCCGATGCGCGTGGTGAAACAGATCGTGCATCGTGAGCAGCAGCCAGAAGCGCGCCCGCTCGAACGCAGGATCGCCCGGTTTCGGCGTTTCCTGAATCGATCCCGGGTCCGCGAATCTGGCGTGCAGTGAACGAGGCAGCTTCGCCGCCAAGCCGTAGCTTTCGATCACGCGGCACGCGTCCGCCACGGTCGTCGGATCGGGCAACGTGGGACCCGAGGCCAGCGCCGATTCGCAGCCCAGAGGCACGTCCGTGATGCCCAGGGAAAGCTTGGTCGACGCCGCCGCGAGCGCCGCCAGCCGCCCCCCTTTCACGGCCGAAACATGCTTGCGCACCGCGTTGATCTCGTTGATCGGGGCGCCGCAGCCAACCAGCAGCCGGTACAGTTCCCGCATCTCTTCGAGCGTGACGGCAGCGTCCAGAGGCAATTCCACCAGCGGCGAGCCGCCGCCGGAAAGCAGAAAAAACACCAGCGTGCCCGCATCGCATCGCGAGAGCAGATCGATGATGGCCCGCGCCGCCAGGACGCTCCCTTGATCCGGAACGGGATGCGCCGCGCCGATGGACCGAAATCCCCTCACTTCCGCGACGCTTTCGTGCGGCGCCACCAGGATGCCTTCGAACGCAAAGTCGTCGGCAAAAAGTTCCGCGAAGCCGCGCGCCATGGCCACCGCAGCCTTGCCGATGGCGATCGCGGCGATGCCGCCGTAGGCCGCCATGTCGATCACGTCGTCGTCGAACGCGATCCGCGAGCCGGCCCGCACCAGCTTTTGGCTCATGGTTGCGGGGATATCGATGCCGGCCAGAGTTTCGGAAAAGATTTCGCGCGCGATTTGCTTCAGGTCAGCCAGGAGGTCTCCTCACTACGGCGGAGCGCCAATCACGCCCCGGGCCGCCAACCCAGCGCGGTCGTTTGCCCGCCCCAGCCACTGTCATCCCGAACCCGGTCGCAGTCTTTTGCGAACGGGGGTGAGGGATCTGCTTTTTATCTCTCCGCATTCACCAGATTGAGAGGGGTTCTAGCTCAGGTCGCGGACGCCGGTGTTGCGTCCGAGACCTGAGGCCATACTTCGGGATTCACCAGATTCGCCGGCCGCCGCCCGGCGAAGAACGCCATCATGTTCTCCACCGCCATCATCGCCATTCGCGTTCGCGTCTCCACCGTCGCCGACGCCAGATGCGGCGCCAGCACCACGTTCGGCCGCAGCAACCCGTGGCTGATTTGCGGTTCGCGCTCGAAGACGTCCAGCGCCGCCCCGGCAATCTGCTTTTTCTCGAGCGCCGTCACCAGCGCCGCCTCCTGCACCACCGGCCCCCGCGAAGTGTTGATGAGGAACGCCGTCGGCTTCATCAGCGCTAGTTCCCGCGCGCCGACGAGGCCCTGCGTGTCCGCAAGCAGCGGAACGTGTAGGCTGACGAAATCAGCTTGCCGCAGCAGCTCGTCGCGCTCCGCGTACTCGGCCCGAAACTGGTCTTCGATCTCGCGCGGCGCGCGAGCTCGATCGCTGTAGAGCACCCGCATGCCAAATCCGCTGGCCCGCCGCGCCACCGCCCGCCCGATGCGCCCAAAGCCGACGAGGCCCAGCGTCTTGCCCCACACGTCCGCTCCGCACAGTTGATCGAGGTTCCAGCCCCTCCAGCCGCCGGACCGTGCCAGCGCGTCGCCTTCGATCAGCCGCCGCGCCACGGCCATCAGCAAAGTCCACGCGAAGTCGGCGGTGGTCTCGTCCAGCACGCCCGGCGTGTTCGTCACCGCCACCTTGCGCCGCGTGCAAGCCGCCACGTCGATGTTGTCGAAGCCCACGGCCACGTTGGCCACAATGCGTAAGCGCGGCGCCGCGGCCAGCAGTTCCTCGTCGATCTTTTCGGTGAGCAGGCAGATGAGCCCGTCTTTGTCCGCCACGCGCCGCAGCACCTCCGACCGCTGCGGCCGGTCCGAGTCGCTCCAGGACTCCGCGTCGAAATATTCGCCCAGCTTGGCCCGCGGCTGTTCGAACAGCCGGTGCGTCACCAATATCTTCGGCCGATCGGTTATGGGTGCATTAACTGGAGCCCGGTCGTTTGAAGCCCGATCTGAAGCTTGCTCGTTTGAAGAATGATCCATCGCAGCGCGATCCATTCAGGGAGATTTGGCGCGAGCCATGGAGAGTAACACATCCGCCACGCGAAACACGCCTCCGCGCGTTCGGCCTTTCAACTTCGATCCGTGTTTCGAGCGGGTGAGAACCAGGGCCTCGTTGACCATGGCGATAAAAATATATGCGAGCGGCGTTGTGGTGGGTGCCCCACGCGTCGGTTTTACGCGTGGGGATTTTGGGAGTGAGTCTCCGAAAGGGGCGAGATGCTACCGAGTCGCGCCTCGCGTCTGTCATCCCGAACCCGGTCGCAGCCTTTTTGCGAACGGGGGTGAGGGATCTGCTTTTGACTGCTTTTCCGAGATTTCCGGCCAGATAAGAACCACAGCCAGAATCGTTCCTGGAACCGCTGCAACCTTTAGCGCACCGGAAATATCCGTCCTTCTTTGTAAATCTCCGCGACTCCCGGCGAAGCCAGATAGTCCAGAAGCTGCTTGGCCGCTTTGGGGTCCTTGGCATTGGTGGCGATGAAGCCCGTAATGTCCACCGGCGGCGAAGCTTCCGGCGAAAGCGCGCCCACGATGTCCAGTCCCGGATTATCCATTTCGCTCAGGTAAGGACACAGCGCAATCTCAGCCTCGCCTTTGGCCACTGCGGTTTGTACCGCCGCCGCTCCGCGCACCCAGGTGATCTTCGGTTTCAGTTGATCCGTGATCCCCAGCTTGTCGAGCGTCGCCAGAGTAACCGCGCCCGCGCTGCCCTGCGCCGGGTCTACGGCCACCACGGACTTCGCATCGAGCAGCATCTTCTTCACCGCTTCCGGCGTGGAGATGTCCGGCTTGGGCGCGCCCTTCTTCACCGCGATGCCCAGCCGCAGCCGCGCGATCACCGTCGCGCTCGTCGGCACAATGTTGCCCGTCGCGAGCGCATCCGGAAACGGCGCGAATAGCACGGACACATCCAGCGCTTGCCCGCTGGCCACCTGTTTCCGCGTGCCCAGCCCGCTGCCGTAAGTCACCTTCACGTGCATGCCCGTCTTCGCCTCGAACCCCGCCACCAGCTTGTCCATGCTCTCCTGCACCGGCATCGGCGCGAGCAGCGTGATCTCGCTCTGCGCCCATGCCGCCGGCGAAAGGCCCAAAACAAACGCAAGCACAATCGCCACGGTAGCCAGCGCCGTCTTTGTTAGCACAACGTTTGTCGGCGCCATGTTTGCCAGCGCCGTCTCTGTCGGCGCAACGATGAGTCGTTTCAAGTGTGTCTCTCCTTCCGTCGCGGTTTCAGCGCTTCCTTGCGGATCGTTCTCTTTCGGCTCCCGCCCGCAGTCCACTCGGTTACGGCGCGGTCTCTTGCCGCTCGCCGCAGTCTACTCCTCTCCGCCCCGCCCGCCCATTCCTTTCCTCCGTGGCACAGCCACTCCTGGCTGTGCTCTTGCCGCGTTAGCTCGGGTCTTCAGGAGCGTCCGTCATCGCTTGTCATCCTGAGCGAAGGGCCCCGTGGCACAGCCACTCCTGGCTATGCTCTTGCCGCGTTAGCTCGGGTCCAGTAGCACAGCCAGTTTGCCTGGCCCAAATCGCAGATCGAGAGCCTTGTGGGTCGCGGCTTTAGCCGCGACATTGCGTGCCACAATGAGAGGGGCTTCAGCCCCTGAAGGCACGATTCTGAGTTGCCGTGCGAATCAGTCGCCACCGTGTCGGCTCGCACCCCAGGTCTTGCCCGCCACCTACGAACTAAATGCGGGTGTCATTCCGAGGGCCGCTCGTCGCGCGAAACGTCATGGACATCAGGAGCTTTCGCGCGTTAACAAAGTGCCGAGGAATCTGCAGTTGTTTTGTGGGTGCCCCACGCGTCGGTTTTACGCGTGGGTTGCCTTTTAGCCCGAGGCGGCCCTCACGACGGTCTGGTATCGCCTGTCATCCTGAGCGAAGTGGCCGCGCGCCTTTTTCACCGGACCGTATTCGGGTCCGCACGGCCACGCAGCCGAAGGATCTCTCATGCTTTTCATTTCCGCCGCCCTGCTATTCCTCCCGGTCTAAGTAGGCCTTGTTGGTCGCGACTTTAGCCGCGACATTAGGCCGCCAGAACAAGAAGGGGCTTCAGCCCCTGAAGACGCGATTCCGAGTCGCCAACGCAAAAGACTCCCGGCTGTGGCGGCTTGCAGCCCCGCGCTTGCTCGCCACCGATAAACTAAATGCGGGTGTCATTCCGAGGGCTTTGCCCGAGGAATCTGCAGTTGCTTTTGTGGGCCGGTTTCGTAGCCCAGAGCGGCGCTCAACGCGTTTGGCACATTCATATAAGTCGCTTCTCACTGACAGCTTTACTCGCGCGATATAATAGATATACGTCTGGATCAGAGGTCTGCGCGGTCTTTGCAGTTGCGCATACACTCGGACCGAGGGCGACCAAGCGGAGAGGCTGGCACAAGTCATGTTCTCTAGTCTCATACCCGGCAAACATTCTCTCCCCGCCAGATCGCGTGCCAGGTCGAACGCCTGTGCCGGCCGAAATCCGTAGAGCTCTAAACACCCTATAATGATACTCTTGCGCGACCTACAGAGTAAGTACCCTGGAATGATACTCTTGCAAGATGCGCAGGGCCACTTCCGAGCGCGATTGCGGTCGATTCGGCTCAACTCTTTTAGAATCTTAATGTTGAAAGATAAACGCGCCCGAGGAGCGGTCGGTGCTAAGCGCCTTAGAATGATATCGTTGCAAAATTCAAATAATAAGACGCCTGGAATCACACTCTTGCAAAAAAAGGTGGGGGGAAGGGGGTAGTGGCGCACTTCTCATGCCAAACCCGTTTCCGTCGCGAACGTCCCCGCCGCGAACGTCCCGCCGCGAACGTCATGGACATCAGGAGCTTCGCGGCGCTGACAAAGACCTGAAGGTCACCATGCACAGCCCAAATCCAGATCTTGAACTCTTGGCCTTCTACGAGATTGCCCGGCGAGCCAATCTCACCGACAACCCCGAGCTAATGAAGTCGCCCGCATTCCAGAGAGCCAAGGAAATATATGACGCGCGCGCGGGATACTTCCAAGAAGCGCTCGGCAAGAAGGAAGCCAGCGACGACTTTGTGGACCTCCATCTAGAAGGAGAACTAGCCAGCCAGGGCAAGCGCTTGGAGGACGTTTGGGCGCAGTTCGCCCCGGAGTCTCTGAAGCAGTTTCCGCTCCCACCGGGCAGCCTTTGACCTCGGCGTTGATCAGCACGATCTCGGCACTCGCGCCCACGCGCAGCGGAGAGCCTCACGTGCCCGCGCCCCGTGCCGTGGAGCGAGGGGAATCGTAAAAGCGGCTCAAATCAGCGGATAGCATTGTCAGAGGGAGGCAGGTTTTTTCATGGACCGAATGACGGGAAAAGTCGCTGTTGTCACCGGCGGCGCACTAGGAATTGGGCGTTCGGCGTGCTTGCTGCTAGCGCGTGAAGGAGCAACCGTTGCTGTGACGGATGTTCTTGATGAACGCGGCCGCAACACAGCTCAGGAGATCCAACGCGCTGGCGGCAAGGCAGAGTTTTGGCACCTGGATGTGGCTCAGGAAGCGAACGTCAAAAGGGTGTTCGCGGAGATCAAGGCGAAGTTCGGTCGCCTAGATGTCCTGGTGAATAATGCCGGGATTTCAGGAGCAAACAAACCCACTCACGAAGTTACCGAAGCGGAGTGGGACGCAGTGATGGCGGTCAATGTCAAAGGAGTTTTCTTCTGCACCAAGCACGCCATCCCATACCTGAAAGCAGGCGGAGGCGGAAGCATTATTAATTTGTCTTCCATTTACGGCATTGTCGGGGCGGGGGACGTGCCTCCGTACCATGCCTCCAAGGGTGCCGTGCGCTTGATGACGAAGAATGACGCCCTCATTTATGCGCCCGATAAGATTCGGGTCAACTCGATACATCCGGGGTTCATTTGGACGCCCATGGTAGAAAATTTCGCCGCAGCAATGCCCGTTGGGATCGAGGAAGCTCGCAAGGCCATGGCTGCAAAGCACCCACTCGGTCACGTTGGCGAGCCGGAAGATGTGGCCTGGGGGATCGTCTTTCTGGCATCCGACGAATCGAAATTCGTTACCGGCAGCGAGTTAGTCATCGATGGCGGATATACGGCACAGTAGCCATTGAATTTCGCTTACCGAGCGCCTTCTGTTGGGTTAGGGATCAGGCGACTCGAACGTGATCAGCACGATCTCGGCATTCGTGCCCACGCGCAGCGGAGGGCCCCAGGTCCCCGCGCCCCAGTTGGTGAAAACGAGGAGTTTGCCTAGCCGATGCAAGCCGTGAACAAATTCGCCGTAAACGCGCTTCGCCACCCAGGACCCGGGAGGGAACTGGCCGCCGTGAGTATGTCCGGAAACCTGAAGCGAGATTCCCGCCTCCTCGGCGATCGGCAGCCGATGCGGCGCATGCACGATCAGAACGCTGGCGCGCTCCGGCGAAATCGCGGCTTTTCGCAGCACCGCGCGATAAACCTCGGGATCGACGGTTTCGCCGTAGTGAATGCCGATAATTTGCAGTCCATCGAGCTCGATCTTTTCGTCGTTCAGCACGCGAACGCCCGCGCTGGCCACTGCGTGCAAATGCCCGGCGCGATTCGAGAACTCCTCGTGATTGCCGGTGACGAAGAGCGCGCCGAAGCGCACCGAGAGCGCCGACCAGGGTTGCGCCACGGCGTCCGCATCCACCACGGTTCCGTCGTACATGTCGCCGGCGATGAACACAATATCCGGGCGCGCTTGGTTCAGCCGGGCCACCACGCGGCGCATGAATCCGACATTGCGAATGTGCCCCAGGTGCAGGTCGCTCACCAGCGCGGCCACGCGTCCGCGCCAGGCGTCGGGCAAATTCGGCAACTTCACGGTGATTCGATTTACGCGGACCGTCGCCGCGTTGATCACGCCGTACACGCCGACGAGCAGCGCGGCCGAAAAGAATCCGTCGGCAATGATCTCGGGCGCGATTTCCAGCCCCGCGACCCGCGCCACGCCCAGCGCGATCCACGAAGCGCACGCGGCGAAAATGCAGAAAGTCATCAGCCCCACCCAAACCGCGGCAATGATGTAGAAAACCCGCACGATCCAATTGAAGTAGCTCCAGGTGAGCAGGGAAGCGGCCACGAAGCTCACCCCAGCCACAAGGGCCACGATCCCAAGAACGATGAGCGCCGTCGTGCCGAGCGAAGGATGAAAAACGATCCACGTCGCGTACAAGAAAAGATTCGCGACCAGCAAGATCGATTGGACTGTAAGGACCAGACGCCGGAAACGTCGCCACCGGAATCGCGGGAAACTTTCCGGGGTCGGCTTTTGGACCACCGGTGTCGGCAGCGGGGCCTGGGAATTGAGGGACGGGGGCGTGGTACCCATAAAGAGGTAGAATAAGCGTACTCGGGAGTAAAGCAATGGCCGTGCGCGGCGCGCAGAAGCGAATTGTCTCGGTGGTCGGCGGTTGGGATGAGGTGGAGATCGGTCCGCACCGCTACGGTGGGCTGGAATTTCGCTTAGGCAAGCGCGAACTGGGACACATTCATGGCGACGCGCTGGTGGATATTCCCTTTCCCCGGGCTGTGCGCGATGAGATTGTCGAAGCGCGCCAGGCCGAGCCGCACCACATCATTCCGGATTCCGGTTGGGTGAGCGTCTTCCTGCGCGCGAGTGACGACGTGGACCGAGCTATTCAGTTGCTGGAACGTTCCTTCCAATTGGCCGCGTCGCATCGCAAAGGCAAGGCCAGAGCGTCGTAGCGCGACCGGCTCCCGCTGCGGCCGCGACCCATACAATTCGCCAAAAGTTAAATCGAAAGTTTAGTGAAAGATTTTCGGCCGCTAATTTTTCTTTTTTCCGAAGAGCCCGCTGAGCCTGTTGATTTGCTCGCCCACATTTTGGCCGTTCACGGGATTGGCGCCTTTGAGGCCATTCGCGAGACTTCCGACCGCGGCTTTCATGTCGGGCCGAAACTGCGGATCGGAAGTCGTTCCCTCGATCTTCACCGGAATGCCTCCGCCGGCGAGGTTAGCTGCAACGGCTGTTTGGCCGGACGGAGCGCTCTGCTTGCCCAAGTGCAATATCATGTTGAAATCCAGCTTATGGTCCGGGGAGATCGTCCCTTTCCCGGTCATCGCGCCCATCGATGGCAGCACGACGTCCAGATCGTCGCTTTGGATGCCTTCCGGCGCGACGCGAACCGTGGTGCTGAACGTTTGAATCTCCGTATCGCCCACTTTGCCGAGGCCGCTCAACGCCGAGATCGAGCCCAGCTTCGAGCCCAGGTCGAATCCGGTCAGCTTCGCATTGCTGAGATCCACAGGACCGGTGATCACTAATTTATCCACGGGACCGTTGATGGCCAGATTCGCGTTGAGAGTACCTTGCGTGAGCGAAGCGCCCGACGGAAGCGTCACACCGATCGCTGGCAGAACCGTCTGCAAATCCCCCGCTGGCATATTCTGTCCCACGAGTTTCATCTCCACCGAGGCAACGGCTCCGGAGTTGTTGAAGCCGCCGGTGAGATTTGCGGTGGCTTTGCCGATGTGCACCGCGCCGCTCTTCAATTGCCCGGTCTGCGGCTTGAGTTCGTAAGAGGTGTCGTAATCGACTTGAACGGGCTGAGCGGCCGGAGCGCCCGCGGGAACCAGTTGCAGGTGGTTGGCGGTAAGTTTGCCGTTCGAGGTTGCCGTTGTTCCATCCGAATTCAACGTACCGCTGAAATCGACAACGCCGGAGATTCCGGCCGAGGGATCGATGAAGCCGGTCGATTTCAGATCCAGATTCTTTACGTCCAGATTGGTGTTCAACGGCGTCGCGGCGGTGTTCTGGGAGTTCAGCGGTCCCGCTTTGCCGTCCAGTTTTATGCTGCCGTTGCCGGGCGTGTTCGCTGTGAGCTGGAAAGGAAATTGGGTGGCATAGGACAGGTCGGATGCTTTGAGATTCACCTGGCTGTAAGTGTGCGTTCGCGCGGCGGCGCCCGTGTTGCCGACAACGATCGTTCCATTCTTGAGGGCGAAACTGTTGACCGAAAGATCGGGGCTGGAGTTACTCGAACTGCTCGTCGGTGCCGCGGAGCCCTCCTGGGCGCCGCTATTGCCCGAGTCCTTGGCTCCCAAGGTGGAGAAATTCCAGGTCCCGGCCGGCGAGCGCAGCAGCGTGGCATTCGGTTCGTCGATGGTCAAACCGGTGATATGGATGGCACGCGAGAAGATCAGCGGAAGCATTTCCACATTTACGGTCAGGGATTTGGCTTTCAGGAATGGCCCGTTATTGAAAGCGGGATCGTCGGAGATGGCGATATTTTCGACGGTGACTCCGCCCGAGAGGATCGACAGCCGGATATCGCCGATATCTACTGTACGGTTCAGGGCCGTGTTCAGCGACGATTCGATCTCCGGACGGAATCGATTGGCATCGATCACGAAGGGCAGCAGCGCGGCCACGATCAGGAGAAGGACAATGAGGCCCCCAACGATGTAAATGATCTTACGAGTCATCTTCAGCCTCCGGCGGAGAGTTGGTACAGAGTGAGGCCCGGAAAGGCGGTGAGTCGATACTTGGTTACATGCATTGTTGGGCACCGCGCACCGCCGGGAGGGCCCTGCACGATCGGATTTTCCCGGTATGTTTTGCCGTATCGCCTGGCAGGTCGCCTTACGAACGGACGATCAAATGGAGTGGCCTAACGCGCCAGGGCCGTATCATCCTGCGTGTCGGTCGAGAAGCCAGTGGGCCGCGGCCGATAGCCATCTCTGGTGCGCACGTGGAAATTCTTCAGCTTTTCGCCGACCAGCTTCACCGTGATGGTGCGCCAGCCTCGGTTGGGATTGGGCTGGGGATAGTAGCTCAGCGCGTAGAGGTGCGCGAGATCCTCACGGACGGAAGCAAAGGCCTGCTGCTGCTCCTCCCAGTTCTTGGCAAAGTAGGCCTGGCCTCCGGTGGCCGTGCTCATGCGCTCGAATACAGCCGTGCTCACGGGGTCTTTGTTGGCCTCGCGCGTGCTGATCATATAGATCGGAACGCCCTCCGACTGAGCCAATTCCCCCACGCCCTCGGGCGGGACCATGCTGGCGTTATCCGGGCCGTTGGAGAAGGCCACGATTATTTTGCGCCCGCTGTACCGTCCCGCATCCTTGAGGACCATCAGGAGGGCGTTGTAGAGCGCGGCATCGGCGCCAGCGACGGTCGAACGCACGCCGCGGAGAACTAGATCGCGGTCCGAAGTAAGCAGCGCGGCACGGGAGACATCGCGGCTGTAAGAGTAGAGGGCGATTTTTGCAGTGCCATCGAGGGAGCGGACGAAATCGGAAATGGCGTCCTGGGCAAATACGAAGCCGCGATACATATAATTGCTGGTATCGAACAGGATGAAGACGTTGGCGCCCGTGGGACCCGTGGCGCCGAGTTGCGCCGGCGCGGCCCCGGGCTTGGCGCCGGAGGTATCCGCAGCGGTCGGAGCAGTTTGGGGGGAGAGCAGCGCCAGAGGTTCCTGGTTTCCTTCTTCAAAGGTGGCCATTTTCTGAGGCGTCTTATCCTCTAGGATTTCAAAATCGGAGGGACGCAGGCCGGTGACATAATTTCCCTTTTTGTCGATCACGGCGACGTTCAACTGCACCATATCGACGTTGACGCGGAACACCGTATCGTTGTCGGCGTTGCCCGCGGCAGAGTTGTCCGGAGGCGGCGGGGGCGGGGTACTCTGCTGCGCGTGTGGCGCCGATGCGAGCCCGAGGAGCAACACGACTGCAGCGCACGCGACGATTCCGTGATGTCGTTTCATCATCCCTCCGAACAATGCGTAGCGCACAGCCGGGAGTGGCTATGCCACAAACAGTCCGCCCCGGCCATGACCCATTTCTTTACAGCCCCCCGCTTACCGACGATCAGAAACTTGGCGCTAGAAACTTGCCGCCACCGCGCTCTTGGGCAACGGAGCAATCTTTCCCTGCTTGAACTCTTCTCCCGTTTCCCTCATGGCGCGAAGCACTGCCTGCCAATCTTCAAAATGCGTGGCGAAGATCTTCTCGATCATTCGATGTGTCAATTCGGGAACCAGGCGATTCAGCATGACTGAGGAATAGCCCAACTCGTCCGCAAGGCGAGCCCAATACAAGTTATTGGATTCCCACGATTCGGCCATAAGCCGGCTGGAATAGCCCATGACGGCGGGAAATGGCTTCACGTTCAGCAATTCAAGAGAGTAGGTTTGCGCCAGAGCAGGATGCGGGACCCCAAAGTCCTGCGAGATACGCTCCCAATTGACTTCGTTGGGATTGCGGCTGGACAGAGATTGCAACTCCTTACCCGACGGGCCCCAAGACGTATTTTCGGCAGGGAACTGCCTGCGGAACTCGGCCGTGAGGTAGGAAGTCTCGGCGGGGGTTACCTGGGCCAGCGCGCCTTCGGTAGCGCCACTCAGCAGGGCGTTCTCCAGCAGTTCGCGTTTTTGAGGCAGCATTCGATCGGAAAGTATGGCCAGAACGCGGACGCGGAGTTCGGCATTCTTGGCCGAGGTGGCAATGAGCTCTTCGCCGGCGCGCTGGTAAAGCGTCACGGCGTGCAGTTCGGCAGGCGTCACGCGCCACCAACGCGGGATCACGGCGCTGGTGAGCAGGCTGGGCACCAGATCTTCCCACACGAGGGCCTGTACATTTTCCGGGACGATGAAATCCTGCTCGGTTTCCGCCAGGACGTAGGGAAGATCGGCGAGCGAACCCACCAAGTGCGCACCGCCGCCGGCGGCCCATCCGCGGCCCAAAACGAGCGGAGTGTGCCAGGCAGGGTCGCCGGAAACGACGCCCAGACCGACGAAATCGTGATAGCGGACGAAGAGGGGATTGTTGTGAAGCATCTGAGCGCCGGGCGGCTCGTAGTAGGCGTAGTTCAATCCCACCAAAGTATCGCGAAGAAAAGGAGCGAGCTGGCCGCGGGCCTCCAAGGCCTCCTGCGCGGAGCGTGGTGACTGGATGATCTGAACCAGGTTTCGTCCGGTTTTCAGTTCGGTGTGGCGATTATCGTACATGCCACCGGCCCAGGAGTTTCTTTCGCTACTGGTGAAGATCGGCTGGGGCATTTCGAACTCGCGAAGCTCGCCGGCAAGGGGGACGAGCGTTTCCGCCGTGGTCTTGCCTTGCGACAATTGGCGCAAACCGTCGGCGAGCTGGAAGAGCGTATCCAAGGAGGCGAGCCGCTGCGACTCCATGACGGCGCGCATGCGGTTGGCCAGCAATTGCCGCACCTGGCGCCCGTCCGAGGTGGACTGGTCGGGTCCGGCGAGCAGGGAGATGAGCGCATTTTCCGAGAAGCTGGTTTCGCCCGTCGAAGCGCTAACGATTTGGGAAAGCGCTGCGCGCCCTGCGTCGAAGACTTGCGGCGAGGTGGCCACATGCGAAAAAGGAGCCAGCAGGCTTTGCCAGGAGTCGTTCAGACTGGCGCTGGGGATCTGCCCTTGACGCGCCAGAATCTCCCAAAACCCGATGTCGGCTTGGAATACGCCGATGGCACTGGCTCGGGAGGAGTGGTCGGCGATGCGATCGAGCCCTTCGGCCACGGACAGAAAGCGGGCAATGGAATTGTCGTTGAGGTCGTGAAACTCGGAAAAGATCAGATACTGGTCGTCGAAATCGGCAAATTTATCGGCGAGCAAGCGCACGGTTTGCGGGCTGAGCCTGCGATCGGGCGTCCGTTCCCGATCGATTTCCGAAACTGTCAGAAATATCTGCAGCGGGCCTTCGCTATCGGCACGGGAGAGGCCAAACATACCTTCTACAACCTGCTCGGGACTGTTCCAAGCTCCCGCCTTGCGAGCCCACTCCGCGCCGATTTTGGATTTGGGCTTGCGGCGCACGATCTCTTTCCATACTTGGACATTGCCGGGAATGAGGGGGTGGTCATCCGCGTCGAATTGCAGGCGCGTGGTGAGCAGCGAAAGACCGGCATTGGGACGAAAGACGAGGAACCGGGCGGGGCCGGGATGAGGGTCTGATCCGCGAAGGGCCTGATAGAAGCGGGGCAGCCTGCGCGCATCGGTGAAATACGCGAGCTGCTTCCGATTCAGGCGAGAGAGCGCATCGAAATACGCGGCCAGCCAGCCTTCATCGCGCGCCAGCAGTTTGGAAAGGAACTCCTCGGGAGCTTCCGGTCCGGCACCGACTAATTGTTTCCAGGCCGGTTCGGCCGCCGGGCCTCCCGGAACGACAACGCGTCCGGAGCGAACCAGGAGGCTGGCTCCATAGAAGTCCAGCAGCGCTTCGGATTGAACGAGCCTTGGCAATCCCGGCGCTCGCCGCAGCGAGTCGCGAGTCTCGCTATCCATACGAGCGAAGGCCCAATACAGCCGCGCTTCCAGCGGGTCCGCGAGAAGCCCATCGATGAAATCGGCATTGGCAGCGTCGCCCCGTTGCAGCGCCTTCCAATCCTCGGGCTTGAAGATCAAGGGCACGTGAGAGGACGGGTAGCGGTAGACGAAAGGCTTATTCTGCCGCAAGGCCTGTTCCAGGTCCGAAATCGGGAAGCCAGAGTCATTGGTGATAAAGGCGCGATCGGCATCTTCGGCTTCGAGTTCGGCATTGGGACCGCAGCCCTGCTTCAGGCGATAGCCGATGACGGCGAGCAGTTGGTCCGCTTCGCGGCAGTTGGCGACTTGTAGGGTCTCCTGGGAGCCTGCGAGCATCTGCAACTCTTTGGCGATATGCAGATAACGTTTGAGAAGGACGAGAAACTCAGTCGCCTTGGGGTTCTTCTCGAGGGCGCCGTGATAGCCATTAATCTCGATATTCCTGGCCATGAAGGGCACGATTTCATCCGGCGCCGCCTCTTGGCTGATCGCCGCCATGCGCATGAAGGGCTTGAGCGGGCCGGGGATGACGATCTCGCCGTCGTTCACGAGCGGCGCGGCAGGCGAGGCTGCCGCTGGCGTTTGCTTCTGCTGAGCGTGGGCGGCGGAAATCAACAGCCCCGAAGCGAAACAGAGACAGGCACACAACAAGAGCTTGGAAGCAAAAGCAGATCGGCCAGTGGAAGATTGCATGGCCTTGAACCTCCGGGGAACCGCCGCATAACCGCTCGGAAAAACTCTTCCTTAGAGGCAAGAAGCCCGAGCAAGTTGCCTGTGAATTGAGGTCCAACCGCCGGCCTGAAAGAATCCTGGGTGAACCGCGCCCGCGAACGGATTGTTCAGGTGGAGGCTAGCCCTCGCGGGCCCACACTCGGCCCGTTTGTGGACACCGAGGGTAGATCAACTCGGGGACTGGGTCAATCCATTCGAATCCGTAAAATGGGACTGCTTTTGGAGGATACAGGTGGAGGGGCGCAGAGGCTGAAGCCCCTTTGGTTCTGGCGGCGCAATGTCGCGGTCCGGCTTCAGGACTTTCCGGTGGAGTCCGCCGGACTCCATAAACCGGAGCTAAAGCCGCGACCCACACATGGCTGGCGAGCGGGCCAAGCGGAGTTCAGCGGAGAAAAGAAGAAGGCCGCGGCGTTTTATTGAAAACGCCGCGGCCTGGGCTAACGATGAAGGCAAGAGAGCCTAATCAGCGCTCCTCTCTTCTTCGGCTACCTGTGATCGTCTTCGCGTTTGTCCTTGTGTTCTTCGACTTTCTTGTGCTCGTCGGCGTGATGTTCTTCGGCCTTGTGCTCGTCGACGCGATGTTCTTCGACGCGAGCGTGGTCTGCCCGGTCGTCTACGCGCTCTCTGACGACCTGTTCATGTACGACTTCATGACGCTCTTCGACGCGCGGGGCGACGACATGGCGGACTTCGTAAGGGTGGACATAAACCGCGCGGTTGTGCCAGTTGCGGTCCCAGCGAGCGTTGTTGATGAAGATGGCGTGGCTATCCCAGGCGATGCGGTTCAATCCCCATCCCCAGGGGCGAAAGGCAGCTCCCACGGTGACGCCGAATCCGAAACGAATGGCGCCGCCGACCGCGAAACCGAACCGGGGCCGGACAAAGACCACTGCAGGATCGTAGGCCGGCACCACGAGGAACTCCGGACGTACGGGGCGGATCTCGATATAAGGCCCGCCGGTGACGACGATTTGGGGATTGGTGCGGAGGTAGCCGTATTCGTAGGCGTGATGGCGCATCCTCTGGACGGCGTCCATTACGTCATCGTGCTGGGACAGGAAGGCGTTGCCGAGATTTTCGGTCCAAGGCATGTCCGAGGCCATCATTCCGAGGACCGAGGGGAACGGAAGCAGGGCCTGCACGGAGGGGTCCCACGGCAGGTTGTCGTCGGAGATGGACCTGGAAAGGGCGTCGCCGGTGACATTGCGGTGCTGGTCCGCCCAGCGGGCCGCATCGGGTATCTGGTCCGAAAAGCTTGCACCGGCCAGAACCTGGGCGAGCAGGGGGTCGGGATAGAGCGCGACCCGGGAAACGAGGTGTTCGAGTCCCTGGGGCGGGTAATACTTGGGATCCTGGGCCGATGCCGAAATTGAGGTTAAGCCGACGAGCAGAAGCGACATGAGAATAGCTGTCGAGGCGATCTTCAGATAGCGCATCCGGAGCTTCCTCCAAATAGATTTTCTGGGTTTGGGGCGACCTTAAATCTTCGAATCGATTCTAAGCGGGGGGTGGAACGGGCCCGAAGAGTTTGTGGTACAGGCTGCTCGTTTCCGTTAATAACGGTTATACGAGGCTGATTCTAAAGGTGATGTGTGTAATTTATGGATCGGCGCGCGTGCACGCGCAGGAGGGGAGACATCCGACGTTCGGCGGTGCCAGAGTGAAAAGCAGATTCCTCGGGCAACTGCGGCCCTCGGAATGACACCGTCCTTGAATTTGAGGATTGCACCGAGATGAAACGAATGAGAGATCCATCGGCTGCGTGGCCGCGCGGATCTAAATGCGGTCTGGTGCAAAAAAGGCACGCGTCCACCTCGATTAGTGCTTCGCTCAGGATGACGAGCGATGCGGAACGGTCGTAAGCGCGTCCGTGGGCTACAAAGACCACCCGGAGGTAGGACGGCGTATGGGAGATGTCAGGCCGCTTTGATGTTGGGGTGGCCGGAGTATACGCGCTGCCAGCGCTTCCAAACGATTCGCAGGGCCGCGGCGATGGGAATCGATAGATAGACGCCGATAACCCCCCCGATTTCGGCGCCCACGAGGACGGCGAAGATGACCGTGAGGGGATGAAGCTGAAGCTTCACGCCCATCAGGTGTGGCGTGGTGACGTAGTCCTGAAGAATACGCCAGACTGCCAGGAACAAAACGATGATGAGAACGTGGTGGTAATTGGCCAGAAAGGCGACTCCTACGATCATCACGGCGCCGAGGAACGGCCCAACCACGGGAATGAATTCGAGCAACCCGGCGAACAGGCCGATGGCCAAAGCATAGGGCACGCGGAGAAGGGACAGTACGGCCATGTAGGCCACAATCGATAGCCCGGAAAGGATGAGCTGCATGCGTATGTAGTGGGCCAGCATCTCGTTCAGATCGTCGGTGATTCCGGTGAGGAATTGGCGTTGCTGGCGGCGCTCGACCATTTTGAGAATGTGTTCGCTGAAGGTGCGGCCGTCCTTTAGAAAGAAGACGGCCAGAATGGGGATCAGCACGACCCATATGGCGTTGGAAGCGGTGGCGGCGACGCGGGAACCCAGCGCACCCACCCAGGACAAAATCTCATTGCTATGGCCGGCGAGAAACTGCTGCAGGCGGAATTGGGTGGCGGCACTCCATCCCCGCTTGGATCCAATTTGCAGGGCGATTCGTCCTGAACTGAGTTTCTCGAAGAGGCTGGGGAGCGCCTCGGCCAGCATTTTGGCCTCTTCGGCGATGCGGGGGCCGGTAAGAAAGAAAAGGACAGCAAGGGCCGCGCAGAGAACCGCATAGACTTCGAGGATCGCGAGAGTGCGAGAACCTCTCGAGACGCGGGTCCAGCGTTGCGCGGCGGACACCAGCGGCTCCAACAAATAAGCAAACAAAATGGCCAGGAGGAAAACGACAATGACGCGGCTGGCACCGTAGATGAAGGCGCCGGCGGCGATGAACAGAAGAATCGTGGTTAGGACGGAAACAGTGCGCTTGTCGATCAGATCCATTCTGGCGGGCCCATTCCTGGCAATTGGATGAGCTTCGTCGTCATTACGGCGTTCGGCGGGGGCTTTTTCAATGTTCCGCATCGAGGTGGTTGTTACCTAAGTCTACTCCTGCCGCGCCAATATTAGCGGTTTCCGCGGTCGCGGGTGTCGAAGTTACACAGGAGGGGAGCAATTTCTTGCGTGACGGCGGTGGTTCTGCGCATGTGGTGGGCGAATAAACCAGCGTAGTATCCTCCGCGTTTCTGGCGCGTTTCTGGCGCGTTTCTGGCGCATTTCGTCCTTCCAAAGATTCGAGACCAGAACCACAGCTAACGGAGTATTGCGAAAGGCAGGCGTTGAGGTGTAGATTCCGGGGCTGTCCAGGGTCGAGCTAAGAATTTCGTGGCGAATAGATTCTTCGGCGCCAGGAGACTCCTGGCTGCCAGATGGGAGAGTAAGAATGAACAGGAGAGCGCGATTTCGAGGTGCAGTGCTCATCGTTTTGCAGGTAGCGCTGCTGGCATTCGTTTCAGGCAAGGTTTGGGCGCAAGGATCGACGCCCGCATCGTTTGATAAGGTGACGGTCTCGAATCAGGTGGCGGACCGCACGTTGATGAAGGCGGTGATCAATGCCGACACGGCGCGGGCCCTGGTGGATGCGTGCGTGGAGTGGCAGAAGGCACAGCCGGGGAACCAAACCGTAGTTGTTTTTGTCTTGTCGCCCACGGGCCAGATCATCGACTCGCACCAGATGGACGGGGTGCTTCCCATCGGCGCGGAGACTGGTTTGATGAAGGCGAAAACCGTGTTGTACGCGCGGTCATCTTCAGGGGCCGTGGCGCGGCGGTTCGCCGACGTCGATGGCCGGCTGATCCGATTGGACCTGGGCAAGGAACAGGGCCTCTCTTACTACTTCGTCGCGGGGGGGCTTCCGATTGTGGTGGACCATCAGCTGATCGGGGCGATTGGCGTAGGCGGCGGAAACGCGGACGAGCAGTGCGCGTACCAAGCACTGGTGAAAGTGCTGGGGCCGCAGCCTGAGGTTGCGCAGCCGACCCCGCCAGCTGGCGGCGGCCGCGGAGGCGCAGGCGGAGGAGCGGGCGGAGGCGGCGGCCGTGGCGGCCGTGGCGGAGCGGCGCAGTAGCGCAGTAGACGAATTCAGCGAGGTCTGCTGAGAGGCGAGCGCCGGGGCTGAGGGCACGGCGCTCGCTTTTTTGGTGCGAGAAATTGGCTTCCGCAACATGCGTTCCGCTTCCGCCTCAGTCAGTATGTCCCGCGAAAATGTTCCTTTTTGGGGCAGCCTGCCCCAATTGATGCAAACCACACACCTGTCCTTCGAGGTAGGGGACCCCGTAATGCGGTACTAGTACAATACCCTGAGTTCGATTCTTTGTTGAGGTTGGAAGGTTTCCGGTCTTGCGGCTCTTCTCTTGAAGTCTTCAAGATGTCTTTAACGATGTCTTCAAGATGGGAATCAAAGGAATGGGGAGTATCCCATGATTGACTGCAAGCTACTGCAAAAAAGCGGCTTACTAGCCGTCGCATTCATCTCGGGGCTGGCCATATGCGCCTCCGGGCGAGCCGCCCAAGAACAGACCTTCGATTGGCAGGCTACGAATGACCAGAGCGTTCGCCTGGACCCGTCCGGCTACCATACCGGGCAAGTGTTCAAGTCAAGCGATCAGTTTGGAGATAATCGGGTTGGGAACGTGCACGTCGATATCGAGGCGCAAGAGCCGATAACGGTGGAGATGGCGCCGACGGGGGAGTGGAGCGAAGCACTGCGGCACCCCGAACTTCTGCCGCGAATTAGCTTTCGCTGCATTCGCGAACACGTGATGAAGATGACCTATGCGTGCGAGGTACCCGCGGGGCGCCCCATGACGCTGGTAGTACGAGACGAACGCGATGGCGGCCGGACCTCGAATATCGGTTTTGGCTCGGGTGGGGACGATCATGGCACGGTACGCGACTTCGTGGCCCCCAACGACATTCACATCAACTACTACCGCTGGGCCTGCGTGGAGAATTGCAGTCCGCCCCGGTATCAATGGACCTCGGAACTCAAAGAGCGGTATGAACTGACGCGGGCCATGAAAGTTTATGACGGGATTGCAGCGGACCGGGATGGCGAGCCCTTCAGCGTGAAGGTCAGTTCGCCGGTTCCGATGACTGTGGCGATCGTGCCGACGCGCATGGCGGAACGAGCGCGCGCCAAAGGGAGCGATATCGACGGCGCCGTGGGCACTGGTAATTGCACGCAGCGAGGTGCGCAGTCCGGTACGTTTGAATGCACGTTCGACGTGTCCGACGGGCCGCTTTCGCTGGTGGCTGCGCCCGAGGGCGGGAGCAAACTTGGGTCGAGGGAGAAAGCGGAAGTGGAAGTTGAGGCGTCAAAATGCGTGGCGAACTGCCTGACCCCGATCAGGCAGGAAAAAGCCGATTCGGACAACTAGGGAATAGATTTGTCCCCTGCGAGAGATAAGAGGAAGCCCTGCCCTCAAAAAGCGAGGACAGGGCACCCGAAAAGGCTTCTCGGTTACAAAGTTAGGGCCACCCGCGCGAATAGACGTCGCGAAAGAGATAAAGAAACAAAGTCAGAAACAACCCAGCGACGAAGGAAATGAAGAAGCAAAGTTAAAAACCGCACCCTTGAAAAACGAAGGGTGCGGCACCCGCAGAACCTCTTTGAGCGCCACGGCTGCGCCAGCCGATCCTTGGTGAGGAAATTCAACAACTACAAGCGATCGTGCACTGGTATGAGTGCGCCAGCGTCAGAAGTGATCGGTCTCTACCTGTTCTGGTTTGCCGGGCGCGCGTGAGGTGATTCTTCCCCAAACGGTGTTTTCCTGGCCCGGGCGCGTTTCGAGGCCCCAGGTTGGCAGCGGCATGAGCAGCATCTTCGAGAGCACATTGAGGTGAGGGTTCGTAGAGCAGGCGCAGCTCTTTCAGTTTTTCATCGGAGGAGTCGCCGCCACAGCGCACTCCAGAGTCCAGCAAGAGCTGGCGCATTTTTGCCAGATCGTGTTCGGGCAGGCGGTCCACCGCCGGGGCGCGAGATTCCAAGCTAAAAATCTGAGCCAGGTCGGAGACGGCATGGCGAGCGATGGCAAAGGTGAGCTGGGCCTGCCATTTGGTCTCCCCTTCGCCATAGGCAATCAGAAGAGCGCAGGTGTCCAAGATGGCGGTGAAAGCGGCAACCCAGGATTGATTATCGTGCTGGGAGCGGAAGAAGCACAGAAAGGGATAGCTGAGGTGGGTCTCCATCAATTGCCCCGACCATGTTTCCCAATTGCGAAGGTAATCGGCGAGGCCGTCATTCTGGATTCGATCGGCGCCGTGGCGGCGCAGAAGTTCGCCGGCGGTGGGCGGGGAGCCGGCGCGGGCATCGAGCAAAGAGATGTTCACTTCGCGCTGCGAAAAGCCGCCGTAGAGCGTGGGCAGATAGGCGATGATGACGGCGAGGAAGCCGAAACCTGTTCCTGCTTCGGCCACGGACAGGATTCGAGCGATGGACGTTTGCGGCGTGATATCTCCCAGTCCGAGAGTGAAGAAAGTGGTGCCGCTGAAATAGAGATCGGTTCGGAATGTCCCCGGAGCTCCCGGCCCAGCGAGTGCCGATCCGGCAGCCCACTGGAGCATGGCATAGGCCAGGACCAAGGCCAGGGCCCAAAAGGCGATCAGCAGGAGCAAAGAGAGCGGGCCAAAATAACTCAGGTAGTTTTCGCGAAACTTAGGATTGCGAGTGTGCCTGGCGGTGAAAGACCAGAACCTCCAGGCAGTGCGGTAGAAAAATCTGGCGATGCGGAAAGAGCGCTTCACGTGGCGAGGCAAAATGACGCTCTCGAAGGCGTCCCAGAGAATGGCCAGGAGGAGGAGAAGTCCGAAAATTCCAATCAGAATGCGCATGAGTGTCGAGTTTGTGCCGCGCTCCGTGGGCGAATCGGAATCGCTCCCGAGTAGTATAGCGGGTCAGGAAAGGATTATAGAGGCGGCTTGCAATTGAATGGGATTCAGGGCGCCGGGGAGTGGGCGGCGGGATTGGCATCGGATTCTTTTGCGGTGGGCTGCGGCTTGATGGCGGCGTCGATCAGATCCGCGATGTTCTGCTTGAGCTTGGGCAGATCCTGTTCGTTCAAATAGATCATGTGGCCCGAATCGTAATACTTGAAATCGATGTGGGCGCGGAGCGCGGGCGGCAACTGCAAATGATCGACGGTGAATTCGGTGGCGAAGAAGGGCGTGGCCATATCGAACCAGCCGTTTTCGGTTTGCACGCGCAGGGCGGGATTGGTGACGAGCGCCTGGACCAAATCCCTTTCCACGCCCACCGCGCCGGGCTGGTTGCCTCTGCGTTTCCAGTCCCACCGGGGCTCGACTTCCATATTCAAGGTTTCATAAGTCAAATCGGGGGTGAATTTCAGGTCTTGGCGAAGATAGCTATTGATGGCCGCGTTGAACGCTCCGTTGATGGCGTCAAATGAGGGATCGTGCCGCGCGTATTCGCTGAGGCGATCGTCGGTGGGCCCGGAGTAGCGCGAATCGTAGCGGCCGACCGTGAGCCCGCGGCTGCGCTCGAGCTCGGCGGCAAATTGCGGAAGGCTCACGCGAAGATTGGCTTTGAGAATGTAGTCGACGTCGAGGCCGGTGAAATCCGAGAGCCTCCTGGCGGTCTGGGATTTTTCCGGCTCGCCGAGGGCATCGCCCTTGATCAGCGCCGCGGCGTATTCGGTAGAGGCGAATTGGCGGGCTTGTTTCAGGAAGGGAACGAGATCGGCGGGGCGGTTCTTCAGCGTCTTGTAGTACCAGGCTGCCGCGGCATAGCTGGGGACGTAGAAAATGTAGGAGCGGTCGTCGGTGAGATTAAATTGCAGGGTGCTGAGGTCGAGGACGGACGAGAGCAGGGCGATGCCATTGATATAGATCCCTCGCTCCGACTGCAAGTACCTGGAGAGCGCCACGGAGCGAAAGGTTCCGTAACTTTCGCCGATCAGGAATTTCGGCGAATTCCATCGATTGTTGCGGCTGATGTAGGTGCCGATGAAGTCGGCAAACTCCTTGACGTCGCCATCGATGTTCCAGAACGTCTTCGTATCGCCCTTGCCGACGACGCGGCTGAAGCCGGTGCCCACCGGATCGATGAAAACCAGATCGGCTTTGTCGAGCAGGGAATCGGCGTTGTCGACGAGCTGATAAGGGCCGGGACCGGTGGGCGCGGCGTTTTGCGTGAGCACGCGACGCGGCCCGAATCCGCCAATGTGCAGCCAGACCGCAGCCGCGCCGGGCCCGCCGTTATAGAGAAAGGCGATGGGACGCTGCGACGGGTCCTTGACGTCGGTTCGCGTGTAGGCGACGGAAAAGATGCTGGCGACGGGTTCGCCCTTGTCGTCCTTTAGAAGGATGGTCGAAGCGGTGGCTTTGTAGGGAACCGTCTCCGTGCCGATGCGAATGCTGTGCTCGGTGGAGGAGGACTCTTCCTTTGGCGGCGCTAGGGCTTCGGCGGGCGCTCTCGTTTGGGCGGGCCGGGGTTGTGCTGCTTCCGGGGGCGGCGTTTGCGCCGGGGGCTCCTGAGCGCGGAGTTCGGCCCGTCGCGGGCCTATGGGGGAGGCGAGAACAGAAAAAAGAAGGAAGGCAACGGCTGTCGCGAAAGAACGTCGTTTGACTGACGCCATGATTGTTCTCCCCATTAGACGCGGAGTGCCGAGGAGTGTCCCGCCTAATTCGCTCATTGTCTCACTTTAATGCGATGGCCGAACGGTTTCTGGTGATGCTGCCAGAGCATGGGAGCATCTGAGGTCAATCTTGCTTGGGAGGGGAGAGCGGCCCGATCACCTCTTCTGAATTCTTTTGCGCCTGCAACGCAGCCTTTGCCATCATTGATAGCCACGCATGTTGCTGACTTCCGATTGCAATCATGCTAGCCGCATCGTCAACCAACCAACCCATTGAGATTGTCACGTCTCCAACTTTCGCTGTCAAAGCCGCTGGGGCGGGTTTCACAACTTGAGATGATTGATCGCTCGCAATATCGACCATTTTCGGGCTCGCCCGGAGAAAACCCACGGCCGCAACGAGCTTTCCGATTACTCCTGGTACTTCGGCGAGATGGCTGTGCCATTCTTCGCTGTACCGCGACTGGAGATGTTTAGGCAGACCGCTGACCGCACGACGAGTCATTCGTCCTGCGATCCACGGTAGCCAAGCCTTGAATTCATCGGCCAACACCGTGACCAGCGCGGCAAGCAGAACGGATCCTACCAACGCGACAGCCGCTATGAGAAATCCCACGCTGGCCTCCCAACTGCAGACGCGAAACTTCTAAGTTCCGCGCGAGCGCTCTTCGCCCCTAGAGCAGTCACGCTGTAGAACCGCCGACGAGGCCGTCCAAGTTCACGTGGATCACCGTCCTCCCACGAGCTCTGAACCCACTTCGCTTGTTCGAGGCGCAGAAGAATTGGATACAGTGTGCCGGATTGCAATTTGGTCGCCCGGGCGATATCAGCGCCCGACATATCTGCTCTCGGGTTCAACATCAAAGCGCCGAGCACCCGAAGCACTTGCGACGTGATGCGTGGTTCAACCTTACCCATGGTAGATACTCTACATAGGGTAGGGATCGGTGTCAACTGAATTAGCCCGGTGAGTATCCTCCCGCTCAGGCAGCCCATCATATTTCGTCCGCATCGCGGGCTTGCGACGGGACCACGTCGGACAACTGAATCTTCCTCTAACAGGGCCGAAGTGGTTGTCTTGCGGCAAAGTGCTTAATCGGATAGATTTGCAAGCAAGACGCCGGAGTGGCGGAATGGCAGACGCGGCGGACTCAAAATCCGTTGGTCGCAAGGCCGTGTGGGTTCGACTCCCTCCTCCGGCACCAAACTCTTCCATCGACAGGAAACTTTTCGGAAGCGCAGCACCGGCGAATGGGGCTGAGTTCACGCTGGGCGGCGATGGATGGCGTCGTTCACCAGGACCGCCGCCTTCATCGACGCGACGATAATCGCGACCTGCACGTCGAGGGGCAGCGGGGAAAAAACGGAGTTGGCGGCAAGCGAGGCTTCCTGCGCCGGCGCGCCTCCTAAAGATTCGCTGGCGAGCGAACGGACATAGTCTCTCAGGCCGACGCCGTAGACCACGACGGCGCGGTCGGAAATTTCAGGCCAGAGGCTCATGGATGCCGGCTCGGCTCGCTAATGGTTGGGCTTGCCGACGGCGGGCTGGCGGATTCGCTTGGTAAACGAGTTTTCTTCCGACCAAACGCAGGGAAGTTCTTCCATCTCGGCGCCCGGCTTGAGCTTCATGATTCGTTCGGGAGCCACGATCGGCTTCACATACGCTTTGGGATCGTCGACGGTGATGTTGTAGCGGATGGTGTCGCGATCGACGCGCTGATAGCGCTCGGTGACGCGCATCTCTTCGCTGTGCGGATAGCCGGTGGCGCCCAGCCAAGTCTTGTCGTTGAACCCCGAGGATTCGACCACCAGCGTGTAGTCGCCCTCCCAGTGGCCGATGGCGTATCCGAACCAGGTGGGATCGGCGTCCTTGGGAAGCGAGCGGCCGTCGGTCCAGATGGCGCGCCACTCATGTTCGCGCTCGAAGAACTGCAAAATCCGGCCGGGCGCTGGATCGAACTCGAAGGGCAGCGGAAAGAGCATGACGCGGGGGAAGCCGGAGGGATCGCACTGCAAGATGGGATCGTTACCGTCGGGCACGGCCCTCGATCCGTAGCCGGGGCGTTCCTGGTTGAATTTGGCTTGCGCCCAAGGCGTCATCGGCGGAATGGTTTTTTCCGGCGCTATGCCTTCCGCGCCGCCGCTGCCCTGGTATTGCCACATGCCGGAGAGATCGCGCTTGGGCGCGGGCGCGGACGTTGAGTTCGCGGGTTTTTGCTGCGGGGCTGAGCGCGCCGGGGTGGCGAAGGCGAGGGGCAGCAACGCCAGTGCGGGCAGCAAGAGTTTGGCTAGGAATATTGGCCGACGCGGCATGCAAGCCTCCTATGCATGTTGCAGGTGCGCGGAGAAGACTATCTCTGGTCCATTTTCAATATGTGGCCGTCGGGGAAGACGATCTTCCCTGTCTTCTCTCCGGAAAATCCCACCGGCGCTCCGCTCTTGGCGGGGAGCAGAGTGACGGCAATCAAATCTCCGGGCTTAATGGAGTCGCGGGACCAGCCGTTGCGGCGAAGAATGCCCGGACTTTGCGATTCGACGGACCAGCCGACTACTTTCCCCTTGGCGTCTTTCACATCGAGGTAAATCTGGCAGTGCGGATTGGACCACACGAATTCCGTGACGCTGCCCTTGATGGTGATGGGGTGGTCGGGGTCGTAAGCGGTATTGCCGTGATGCGCCTGGAGTGAGGCGCAAGCGAATAGAAGCGACGCCAAGACGCTGAGGCATAACACCAGCCGAGATTTCATTCCGCCACCTTGAAGTCGATCGATCCTACCAGCCGAGTGATCGCATCAGGCCGGCCTGCAAACGCAATCTTAACCCATGGTCCAGTGCACGCAAGCCCGAGCCGCTATAGCCAAGCATAAACCCGCTCGATTGTCATCCCTGAGCTTGCCGAGGCCGCTGAGGTCTGTTAAAAGTCGTTAGCTAAGGGTCAAGTCCGTGGTCCAGGTTCGTATTCCGGGGGCAGGAAGAGAGGGAAGTATGGACCGACGCAATTTCATAAAAATTGGGGGCGCATTCGCCGGCGGCTTGGGATTAGGGAATCTGCTGCACGCCCAGCAAATGCCGGCCATGCAGCAGGGGCAAGCCCAAAATTCCGGCGCGCCGACTACGCCGGCCGACTTCACCGTAAAAATCGGGACGGTCCTGGTGGAGCTTGCGCCTTACCGCTCGCTCAGCACCATCGGATACAACGGAACTTCGCCCGGCCCGCTGATCCGCCTTCGCGAAGGCAAGCCCGTCACCATCGACGTGATTAATGATACGGATACGCCGGAACTGGTCCATTGGCACGGCTTGCTGATTCCATCCGAAGTGGATGGCTCGGAGGAAGAGGGCACGCCCATGGTGCCTCCACATGGGCGCTATCGTTACCAATTTACGCCCGGCCCGGCAGGCTCTCGCTGGTATCACACGCATACGATGGCCGGCGCGGACTTGCATCGCAGCACCTACACCGGGCAGTACGGATTCTTTTATATCGATTCGGGAAAAGATCCCGGCAAATACGATCAAGAACATTTTCTGGCGCTTCGGGACTGGGAGCCTTTTCTGGCCAACGAAGACGAGGACGACGAGGACGAAGATCCCAACGCGCCGAAGCCGGAGAAGCCGGACCGCATGCCTCGCGGCGCGAATGGTTACGAGGCGGTTTATCGCGTGGTCTCCATCAACGACAAGCTGATGGGCGGCGGCCCGCCGATTCAGGTGAAGGCGGGGCAGCGCGTCCTGTTTCATTTCCTGAACGCCTGCGCCACTTCCAACCGCAAAATTGCGATGACCGGGCACAAGTTTCAGGTTTTTGCGCTGGATGGCAATCCGGTGGCCAATCCGCAAGCGGTGGACGTCATCGCCATGGGGCCGGGCGAGCGCGTGGACGCCTTCGTGGAGATGAACCGGCCCGGCGTTTGGGCTCTGGGCGCGACCGCCGATGCCGACCGGAACGCGGGGTTGGGCATCATCGTCGAATACGAAAATCAGAAGGGGCAGCCGCAGTTTTTGCGGCCGGCCAATCGCGTCTGGGACTACACGGTTTTTGGCCGCCCCACAGCGCCGCCGGCGCCGGAGGAAACGATCGACATGATCGTCGGGAAGATTCCCGGAGGCGTGCACGGTTTCAATCACTGGACGATCAATGGCAAGGAGTATCCGCACGAGGACGAATTCGTGCTGCGGCCAGGCACGAAGTACCGAATTTTCTTTCGGAACCGCACCGATGACGACCATCCTCTGCACATCCACCGGCATCTTTTTGAGATAGTGGAGATCAACGGTAAGCCGACGAGCGGAGTGGTGAAGGATACGGTGGTGGTGCCGCAGTTCGGGCGCGTGGCCGTGGACTTGATGGCCGACCAGCCCGGGTTGACGCTCTTCCACTGCCACAACCAGATGCACATGGATTTTGGCTTCAAGGCGCTGTTCCGATATTCGTAACGGCTGAATCCAATGGGAGCCGGTTCGCTGGCCAGGGTTCCGGCGAGGCGCCGAAGTTGGCAGCGGGTCAGTTTGAATTTTGACCTCTTAGTGTCACGATCAAGAAAATTCAAACTGACCCACTACCCGCGGTTGAAGTCCAGAGCGGAAGTCTGATAGCCTGCGGGAGAGCTGCCATGATGAGGTCGCTGCGGTTCGTTCTATTGGCTGTGCTGTTGGCGGGCGCGGGCGCCGGTTTGCTGGCGGTGCCGGCGGCGCCGCAGCCCGGCCAAGGCTACGGCTATCAACGCTACGGTTACCGCGGTTCGCCGAACGATGAGCAGAAGGACGAGTTTGCCTTCGCCCGCTTGCGGTATCCCGTGCGCATGGCCAGCTACGGCGGATTCGGCGGATTCGGCGCGTTTCGCAATGGCGGCTGGTCCGAAGATTATCCGCGCGCTGACCGCCAATTTGTGCAGGGCGTTCTGCGCTTGACGCGCTTGGACGCGCGGCCCTACCAGGAAGTGATCGATCCCGACGACGACGCGATTTTCAATTGGCCTTGGCTATATGCGGTGAATGTGCCCGATTGGGACTTCAACGACACGCAGGCCAAGCGCATGCGCGATTATTTGCAGCGCGGCGGCTTCTTGATGGTCGACAGCATCCACGGAACGGCGGCATGGGAGAGTTTCATGCTGGGCATGCGCAAGATTCTGCCCGACCGGCCCGTCGAGGATTTGCCCAAAGACGACATCATTTTCCATATTCTCTACGATCTTGACGACAAACCTCAGGTTCCCGGTTATCAGTACATTTATACGGGACGAACGTACGAAAACGACGGTATCTATCCGGAGTGGAAGGCCATCCGCGATGAGAACGGCCGCATCATGGTGGCCATCTGCTTCAACATGCACATCGGCGATGCCTGGGAACATGCGGACGATCCGCGATATCCGGAGCGCTTCTCGTCTTTTGCCTACCGCATGGGCATTAACTACATCATGTATTCGATGACGCACTAAGCCGGCGGTCCGAGGGCGCTCTGAGCTTGGCTGGGGCGCGCGGGCTGGTGCTATAATTTCCGCATTGTGAGAAGGCTCCTGCCGTTCTTCTGTGTCACCGTCCTGTCGATCTGCGTGGCATTGGTCCGGCCCGCTGTTTCCGCGCCCAACCTGAGTGGTTTGTGGGACGCGAAGATCGTGGCGGGCCAACTGGAGATTCCGTTTCGTTTTGAGATCGCCCAAAGCGGCACTCAGGTGCAGGGCTTCTTCTTCGAGGGGGATCGCAAGCTGGGTTCGACTTCAGGCAGCTTTGCCGACGGGCACTTAAAATTTGGATACGACTATCTCGATACGACGCTGGAACTCTATGTGGAAGGCGACCAGCTTCATGGCCTTTACCGGCTGAATCGGCCGAACGCCCCGTCGATGGAAATCCGCGCCAAACGTTTTGTGCCGGCGCCCGCGGAAGCTTCGGGGGGGCCGCAAGTTTCGGGAAGTTGGGAGATGCGGCGCGTTCCTCAGGAGGTGAGGACTGCCAGCGACACGCGGACCTGGAAATTATTCTTGCGGCAATCGGGGGCGGAGGTTTCCGGCTCGATTCTGCGAGTCGACGGCGATACCGGGTACCTGATCGGGCGCTGGCAGAACGGGCGCCTGGTGCTGAGCCACTTTTCCGGCGACGGGCCGTTACTCTTCGAGGCCAAACTGAACGCGGACGGAACAATGGCAATTGCCCTTAACCGGCAGGCGGATTATCTGGCAGTACGGACGAGCGAGGCGCGAGCGAAAGGCGTTCCCGATCCGCCCGACCCCTCGCGCTATACCAACGTGAAGGACCCCAGCGTTCCCTTCCAATTCAGCTTTCCGGGATTGGATGGACGGACGGTATCGAGCAGCGATCCGCGATTCAAAGGGAAAGTGGTCATTGTGGCCATCGGCGGGAGTTGGTGCTCGAACTGCATGGATGAAGCTCCGTTTTTGGTCCAACTCTACAAAGAGTTCCACGCACAGGGATTGGAGATTGTGGGACTGATGTTCGAGTTGGATGACGACGCGGCGCTGGCCCGCCCGCGGGTGGAGACTTTCATGAGACGTTTCGGAATTACGTATCCGATGCTTCTGGCCGGAACGCCGGACAACATCAACCAAAGGATGCCGCAACTGGTGAACTTCGGTGCTTATCCGACGACGATTTATTTGGGGCGCGACGGCCGGGTGAGGAGCGTGCATGCGGGATTTGCCAGCGCGGCCACCGGCGCGGAGCATGCGCGACTGGAGGGCGAGATACGAGAACTCGTCCAGCATTTACTGGCGGGGAATGGCTAGGCAAGTGTTTCTCCGGCGATTTACGGGCGGTATCGGGCAGTTTTTGGCGGCTTATAGAATTCGTGGAAGGAAGATCACCATGAGAGTTTATTTCCGGCGTCTTTTATTCTCGGCAGCAACACTCCTTCTGGTATTGGCGGTGGCCAAAGGCGGGGCGGCGCAATCGTTCACGGCAAGCCATGCCAAGGTCAGCCTGGTGGCGGAGAACAATTCTCTGCAGGCCGGGCAGAGCGCGTGGGTGGGGGTGCTCTTCGATATCGAAAAGGGCTGGCACATCTATTGGGTGAACCCCGGAGATGCCGGCGAAGCTCCCCGGATACAGTGGCACCTTCCCGCGGGGTTTCAAGCGGGAGAGATTCGCTGGCCGGCGCCGGAGCGGCTGCCTGCGAGCACCGTGATTGACTACGGCTACGAGGGAAAGGTGCTGTTGCCCGTCTCTCTTCGCGTGCCGGCCGGTTATCGTCCCGCGAGTCCAGTGGCATTAACGGCCGATGTGCGTTACGTGATTTGCCGGGACGTGTGCATACCGGCGGCGGCGCTGGCCAAGCTGTCGATTCCGTCCGCGAGCGCGGGCGGTGCCGCGGATCGCGAACTCTTTCATGCCGCGTTCGATAACGCGCCGAAAGCCTGGCCTGCGGGGTGGAAGGCGCAAGCGAGCGAAAATGGGGGATCGTTCGTGCTTTCGTTAGAAACCGGCACGAGCGAGAGCAAGGCCGTTTTTTTTCCTCTCGAGCAGGACCAGATCGATAACGACGCGATGCAGGGCCTGACGCCAAGTGCGCGAGGGGTGCAAATCAAGCTCAAGAAGTCCGATCAATTGAAGCAACCCATTGCCGCGTTGAAGGGCGTAGTGGTGCTGGGGCCGGGGCGAGTGTTTGAAGTTACGGCGCCACTGACCGCGAAGAAGTAAGCGGGGTTCCGTTGCGAGTGCTGGTGGTCGAGGACGAGAAACGGCTGGCGGAGAACGTGGCGCGCGCGTTGCGAGAAAGCGCGGGCTATGCGGTGGATATTGCCGGCGATGGCGAGGAGGGGTTGTACCTGGCCGAATCGACGGCCTACGACCTGATGGTGCTGGACCTCATGCTGCCCAAAATGGACGGCCCGACTCTGCTGACGCACTACCGGAAGAAGGGCCATGCGACGCCAGTATTGGTGTTGACGGCGCGAGACGAGAAGGACAACGTGGTGCGGCTGCTGAATGCCGGCGCCGACGATTACGTTTCCAAGCCCTTCGATTTGGGCGAATTTCTGGCGCGAGCGAAGGCGCTGGTACGGCGAGGAAAAGGACAACGATCGCCGGTGCTCTCGGTAGGCGATCTGCAGTTGAATACGGTGGAGCGCACGGTGCGGCGAGGCCACAAAGAGATCGCGCTGGTTCCGATGGAATATCGGGTGCTGGAGTACCTGGCGCACCGGCCGCGCGCGGTGATTTCCAAGAGCGAGTTGCTGGAGCACTTGTACGACTACAACTGGGAGAAGTTCAGCAACGTCATTGAGGTGTATATCTCGGGACTGCGGCGCAAGATCGACAGCAATCATGCGGTGAAACTGATTCATACGGTGCGCGGGCATGGCTACGTGCTGCGCCCGGAGCACAATTAGTTCGCGCAAGCGGTACTCCAAACAAAGGAATTTCAAGTGGCATCGGGAAGCTGGACACAAAGCAAGCCCGCAGTAACGTCCGCGGAAGGCGATAGAGCGGCGCCGCGCCCGATCGAGCGGCCGGCACCAAGCGATGCGAAAGCTTTGCGCAAGCCGTTTTCCCTGGCGGGCCGCATCATCGCGCGGGTGATCATCTGCCAACTTGTGCTGACCGCGGCGTTGACGACGGTTGCGCTGGTTTATGCGCGCCGCGAAGTGGCCCTCGGTTTCGACGCCGCGCTGAACGGCCGCGCAATCAATACGCTGGCGGCGGTGCGTTACACGGAAACAAACCCTCCCGATCTGCTTTTCGATCCCTCCCTGCTGCCTGCTCCTTCTTCTCGCATGCATCCGGATCTTTTCGAGATTCGGCGCAGCGACGGATCACTTCTGGCGCGATCGTCAACATCACTCCCCGCCGAGTTCGAGGCGGACGGCGAGTTCAGCGATTTCCGGCTGAACCGAGTGCCCTATCGAGCCATCGTGCTGCGGAATGTTCCGGTGCTCGACGATGAAGAGAGCGTCAAAGTTCCCATGAGGGTGACCGTGATTTTCGCCGCTTCCGTCCTGCGCATGAGCGATCAGCTTTGGGACTTGGCAATGTCGGTGGGAGGCATCGGCCTGGTTTTGCTTCTTATCGTCAGTGCCGTGGCTGTGTGGGGGGTGAGGCGCGGGCTGGAGCCCCTGAGGGAGCTAGCGGCTCAGGCGGGGACGATATCCGTGCTCAACTGGGAGTTTCAGCCGCCGGCCGAGGCTTCTCTGGCGAAAGAGCTGGTTCCGCTGACCGCCGCGATCGAAACCGTGCTGGAGCGGCTGCAGGAGTCGTTCCGGCAGCAGCGCGACTTCACGAGCGATGCTGCTCATGAGTTGAAGACGTCGGTGGCGATCGTGAAATCGACATTGCAGTCCTTGCTGCATCGACCGCGGCCGGAAAGCGAGTACCGGGCCGGCTTAGAGGGACTGCTGGAGGATTGCGGAAGACTGGAGGATTTGCTGGGCAGCCTATTGAGATTGGCGCGGATCGAGCAGGGGCCGGAGAACGGCGTAACACGCGAACTTGGGGTGACCGAGATCACCTCAACCTGTGAAGCTGCGGTTTCCCGAATGCAATCCTTGGCCGAGACGCGCAATATCCATATTGAATTGGTCGCCCCGCAAGAGATTCACCTGCAAGGCGACCCTGAAGATTTGGAAGTGATCTGGGTGAATCTGCTGGAGAACGCGGTGCAATATAGCGCGGCGGGAGCGAACGTGGTCATTCGCGTGGGACGCGAGAGCAGCGACCTGGCATGCGTGTCGGTGCATGACTCGGGACCGGGGATTCCCGAGGAACAACTGCCGCACGTGTTTCAGCGATTCTACCGGGGCGATCCTTCGCGGTCCCGGTCAACCGGCGGATTCGGGCTGGGGCTGGCGATCTGCAAAGCTATCGTGATGGCGTATGGCGGCCAGATCGGAGCCATCAGCCGGCAGGGACAAGGCACCGAGATACGAGTTCAATTGCCGATAAGGCCTCCCGACGCGGCGAGCTAAGCCCTTTTGGGTTAAGCCCTATTTCATTTCCAGTTAAGCTCAACTTAATGTCAGGCCAGCCAGGATAGGCGCACTGAGACCCCGGTAAATGACGCCCTGCCCGGACCCTGTGCCGGGTGGGGCGTCTGCATAATGGGGCGAGTCGGGGGCGGGGTTGTTTCGGATGGGTCTTAAGCTTGGCTTCATTTTCAAAAGAATAATTTCTCTTATTATGGAGTAGGCAAGAGGCGGGTGCCGGGGGTTTTCAACGGGGAGAAACCGGAAAATTAGGATCGCTGGAAACGAAAACGTCCAGGGTTTCGTCTAGAATCCATAGAAATGCTAGTCGGACAGGCACTCCGTCGGATTTTGGCAAATCCATTCGGTAAGGTGTGGGGAAGCGTGTTGCACACGCGAGGTCCGCGTTTCGCGAGGAGCGGCCACGGAGATGGGGAGTGGCGCGTGCTGATTCGAGAAGGAGTGGAGAGAAATCCGTCCATGGGAGGAAGAACGTGACTGCTGCGGTTACTGGGTCTTCGATCGGCGAGAGGAGTTCGCGGCGCGAGAGTCCGCGCGGCAAAGCTGTTTGCGGCTCTTGGCTATGGCGTTGGATTGCTCACGATGTGCGCAGCGGCACCCGCGGCCCATGCGCAGAATCTCGCTCCCACACGCACGATCGTGGCGCGCGGCGTACAACCCGGCACTACCGAGCCGACCAGTGCAACACCGGCACGTGCCGGCGATCCGGCGCAGGCGGCGCGTCAAGACGCTTCTCAGGGCGCTCCGGAGCCGGCGATACAACTGGTCTATCCGCCGAAGCCGGCGGAGCAAACCGGACCGCCGCTGACGCTAACCTTGGCCGACGCGCTGCAGAGAGCCCAGAAATACAGTGCGGAATACTTGTCGGCCGTGACGGACCAAAAGTCGGCGCAAGAAGATCGGTTACAGGCGCGGAATGCGCGGCTGCCGCAGGTGGGGATCAGAAGCGAATATCTCGGCACGCAGGGGAACGGAAAAACTCCGAATGGAAGATACGTCACCGAAGATGGTGTTCACGTCTATCGCGAATGGGTGATGCTGCATCAGGATATTTCCGCCAATTCGATCATGGGGACGGATTACAAGCGGGCGCAGGCGGCAGAGGCGATCGCCGCCGCCAAGGCGGAGATCGCCCGCCGGGGGCTGACAGTAACCGTTAACAAGACTTACTACGCGCTGGTGGTGGCGCAGCGGAAGTACGCAACCGCGCAGCAGGCGCTGGAGCAAGCGCGGCGTTTTCTGCAGATCGCGCAGCAGTTGGAAAAGGCGGGCCAGGCGGCGCATAGCGACGTGATCAAGGCGCAGATCCAAGAAGAACAGCAGGAGGCGGCCTATTCGGACGCAAATCTGGCGATGGAGACAGCGCGGCTGGATCTGGCCGTTCTCATTTTTCCGACGCTCGATGAGAATTTTACGGCCGTCGACGACCTCAATCAGCCCCAGCCCTTACCCATGATCGGTGAGGTACAAAATTTGGCTTCGCGGATGAATCCGGATATAGGCGTCGCGATGCAAGCACTGCGGTCCGCAACGCAGGAGGTGACGGCTTCGAAGACCGCCTTTCTGCCGGCGATATCGTTTGATCCGGAGTGGGGTCTGGAAGCGAATTGTCTGGCGCTGAATTGCGTATACACGGCCCTTCCCGAGGCCGGGGCCACGCCGACATTGGGCTACTTTATTTCGGCTTCTTTGACGATGCCGGTATGGGACTGGGGAACGCTACGGAGTAAGCTGCGTCAGGCCGAATTCAAGCAGCAACAGGCCCAGGTGGAGCTGAGCGCGGCCCAGCGACATGTGCTGGGAGAACTCTATGGCGCTTACAATGAAGCGTTGGTGGCGCGGGACCAGGTAGACAAGCTGCGGCAGGCGGCGGATCTGGCGGCGGAGAGTTTGCGGCTGGTGACGCTGCGGTATCAGGCCGGAGAGTCGCCCGCACTGGAGTTGGTGGACGCGCAGACAACTCTGATCGCGGCGCGCAACGCTTACGACGACGCCGAAGTGCGCTATCGGACGGCGCTGGCGACCCTACAGACGTTTACGGGGAGTTTTTAAGACTTAACGAAGCAGCAGGATGAATGGGGACTAGAACACGATGCCAATATCGAAGCTTCCAATAAATTCTGAGCGCGGGCCGGGGGGCCGATGGGCCTTTGGCGGTTTGCTGGGTTTGGCGCTGACGGCGAGCCTTCTTTCATGGGGATGCAACAAAAGCGAGACGGCCGAGGCGGCGCCTACCGTAACCGTACAAGTGGGCTCGGCGGAGAACCAGACCATCGAGCGCAAAGTGATCGCGGAGGCGACGCTGTATCCCCTGGAGCAGGCCTCCATCGTTCCCAAGATCAGCGCGCCGATCAAGAAATTCAATGTGAATCGCGGAAGCCGGGTGCATGCGGGAGACGTGCTGGCGGAACTGGAGAACCAGGACCTGCTGGCGACAAAACAGGAGAACGAAGGGAACTACGCGCAGGCGGAAGCGAGTTATCAGCAAGCCACTGCAAAGGCCGAACAAGACTTGAAATTGGCCAAGCAGGAGTTGGATTCCGCGCAGAAGCTTTATGACAACCGGCAGGCGCTTTACAAGGAAGGCGCGGCGTCCGCCAAGGATGCGGACGACGCCGGCGTGGCGCTAGCCCAGGCACGTAGTGCCTATGAACTGGCGCAAAAACAGCTTGATGTGAAGGTGGCGGAAGCGCAATTGGCGGCGGCGAAAGGGAAAAACGCGGAAGTGGAAGCGGGCTTGAGTTATTCGCAGATCGTAAGCCCCATCGACGGAGTGGTCACGGACCGGCCGGCGAACCCGGGAGAGATGGCGTCGAGTTCGGCTCCGATCGTCACGGTGATGAACGTGTCGCAAGTGATCGCCAAGACGCACATCGATCAGCAGGAGGCGGCGACATTGAAAGTGGGCGACGCGGCCAGCATTTCTGTGCCGGGCCAGCCGGGCTCCGTTAACGGCAAGGTGAGCCTGGTGAGCCCAGCGCTCGATCCCAACAGCACGACGGTAGAAGTTTGGGTGCAGGCGCCGAATCCGGGAGAGCGGCTGAAACCGGGGAGCGACGTGCAGGTGCAGATGGTGGCGCAGTCGATTCCGCATGCCATCGCCATTCCGGCGGAGGCGCTGCTGGGTTCGACCGGCGACAATTCCGTGATCATCCTGGATAACGACAATAAGCCACATAAGAAGAAAGTGAAGGCCGGCATTCGCGACGGCGACGAAGTGCAAATCACGGAAGGCTTGCAGGGGGGCGAGCGCGTGGTGACGGTGGGAGCGTTTGCGCTTTCGCAAGAGGACGATCCGATTCTGGCGAAGACGACGGTGCAGGTGCAGGCTCCGAAAATGCCGGACGAGGACGATGACGATGACGATCAGTAAGCGCGATGGCGGGGGAGAACTCGCGAGCGCTTCAGCAGTCTGGGGGATCGCAGCGGTTTTACGGTAGATCATGGACAACAAGACAACCACAGCGACACATTCGATCGATGCGCTAACACAAGCGCCGACCCAAGCGCCGCCGCCTCCGCGACGGATCGCGCCGGTTGACGATCCGAATCGCTACTGGTTCGCGCGCCACTCGAAATCGATCATCTTCATGATTCTCACGCTGGCGGTGGTGGGAATCTACGAGGCTTTTACCCTTCCGATCGCCGTGTTTCCCACCACGAACTTTCCGCGAATCATCGTCGGCGTGGACAACGGCGTGATGCCCATCAACCAGATGGAAGTGACGATCACACGGCCGATCGAGGAAGCGGTCAATAGTCGTTCCCGGGTTGCAAGAGGTGTACTCGATTACCAGTCGCGGCTCCGCGGAAATCGATTTGGACTTCGACTGGGGCGTCAACATGGTGCTGACGCTGCAGCAAGTGGAAGCAGCAATTTCACGAATCCAAAGCACGCTGCCTTCGACAGCTCAAATCGACGCCCACCGGCTGGATTTTGCGAGCTTCCCGATCCTGGGCTACAGCCTGACCTCGGACAAAGTTCCGCAGACGCAGCTTTGGGAGCTGGCCACCTATGAGCTCAAGCCGCGGCTGAACCGGTTAAACGGAGTCGCGAGCGTATTGGTGCAAGGCGGGCAGCAGCCGGAGTTTCAAATCACGCCCGACCCGGCGCGAATGCTGCGAGCGCACGTGGGAGTGCAGGACATTCTGGACGCGGTGAACCACACCAATCTCATCGATTCTCCGGGCTTGCTCAGCCAAAACCATCAGTTGTACCTGGGGCTGATTACGGCGCAGGCACAAAACCCCGAGCAACTCGGCGGACATTGTGATCAAGACGAACGGCGACGTTCCCGTGCGGATTCGGGACGTAGGGACTGTGACGCCTTCCGCGGCGCCCGCCTATACGATCGTGACCGCGAATGGAAAGCCGGCGGTGCTGTTGAGCATCAACCGGCAGCCGGACAGCAACACGGTAGAGGTGGCCAACGAAGTTCACCAGGAGATTCAGGATCTTCTTCCGAGCCTTCCTTCCGGCGTGAACCTGGGCGTTTTTTACGATCAGTCGAATATCGTGGAAGCATCGATCGGGAGCGTGCGCGACGCGATCATTATCGGGCTTTTCCTCGCGGGCCTCATTATCTGGCTTTTCTTGAGAGATTTTGGCACGGCCATCATGACCGGCCTGGTTGTGCCGGTCACGATCGTGGTGACCTTCATCGTGATGAAGATCATGGGGCAGAGCTTTAACATGATGACGCTCGGCGGGCTGGCCGCGGCGGGCGGATTGGTGATTGACGATGCCATCGTGGTGGTGGAGAACATCGTTTTGCACCGAGACGGCGGCGAAGGGCCTTTGCGGGCGACAGCAAGCGCCCTGAAGGAACTGACCATTCCGCTGATCGGTTCCACCCTGACGCCGATTGTCGTATTCCTGCCGCTGATTTCGATTACCGGCGTAACGGGAACGTTTTTCCGCGCTTTGGCCGTGGCGATGAGCGTTTCGCTATTGACCTCGCTGGTGCTGGCGCTTTCCTGGACCACGAACCTGGGAACATTTTTGATTCGCCGGGGCAAGCACGGCGCTGAAGCGGAGATCCCGGCAACGAACGGAGCAAGCGAAATCAACGGTGGAAACGGCGGGTCCAACGAATTCGGAGGCGGCAACAACGGACCCCACGGCGCGACATCAGGCCAGGAAGACGGCGGCGAATCCGCGGAGATGGAACAGATCCGGCGCATGATGGCGGCGGAAGAGGCCTCGCTGAGAGGCGGCTGGTTCGAGCGCATCATCAATTTCTACGAACGCTGGCTGCGCCGGGCCTTCGCACATCCGTTGGCGCTGGGCGGGCTCTGCGCCATTCTGATCGTCATTTCGTACTTCAGTTATAAGGCGCTCGGCACGGGTTTGCTTCCGGCGATGGATGAGGGCGGCTTCATTCTGGATTATGTGACGCCGCCCGGCAGTTCGCTGCAGGAGACCAACCGCATGGTTTCGCACCTGGAGCAGATCGCGCGGAGCGTGCCGGAGGTGGAAAGCACGTCGCGGCGCACGGGATTGCAACTGGGGCTGGCGGCGGTAACAGAAGCGAACACGGGCGACATCTCGGTCAAGCTGAAGGACAAGCGCAGCCGCAACGTCGAGCAAATCATCGAGGATGTACGGGCGAAAGCGACGGCTGCTGAGCCGGCTGTGGACGTCGACTTCCACCAGATGCTGGAGGATATGATCGGCGATTTGACCGGCGATCCGAAGCCCGTGATGATCCGGCTCTACTCCGACGATGTAGATGCGCTGACGCAATGGGCGCCACGCGTGGGCGATGCCATCGGAGGAATTTATATCAACGGGAAGAAACCCATTGTGGATGTTGACGACGGCATAGACAGCAGCATGAGCGGCCCGGCGGTAGTATTCACGGTCGATCCGGTGCGCGCGGCGAAGGCGGGCTTTACGACCGATCAGCTCACCACGGTGGCGTCGGCAATCGTGGATGGCGAGCCGGCCACCACGCCGGTGGTGATTAATGACCGGCCATACACCGTGCGCGTGCGTTATTCGAAGGGAGCGCGGGCGTCTGTGGAAGCGATGCGCAACACCGTGCTGGTGAACTCGAACGGCGGGACCACAACGCTCGGCGCTGTGTCCGATGTAACCGAACTGCCAGGTCAGATCGAAGTCACTCGCGATAATCTGCAGCGAGCCGTGGTCGTGTCGGCACGATTGGAAGCAATCGATCTCAAGACGGGTATTACGGCGGTGCAGAAAGCGGTAAACGACCTCAAGCTGCCGCCGTCGATTCGCGTGGAGTACGCAGGAACCTATAAAGAGCAGCAGAAATCCTTCGGCGAGTTACTCACGGTGCTGCTGCTGGCCATGGTTCTTGTTTTTATCGTGTTGCTGCTGGAGTTCCGGGCCTTTTCCGCTCCGGTGGCGATTCTTTCTTCCGCGGTGCTCTCCACGTCGGGCGTGTTTTTTGCGTTGCTGATTACGCGAACAACGTTCGATGTGTCGTCGTTCATGGGATTGATCATGGTGATCGGTATCGTGGCGAAGAACGGCATCCTTTTGCTCGACGCAAACCAGAAGTTCCGGTCGGTGGGCTTCTCGCCAGAGGAGGCGCTGGTGCAGGCGGGACGGCGCCGGCTGCGCCCGATCGTGATGACGGCCATGGCGGCGGTGGCTGGCATGCTGCCGCTGTCGCTGGCGATCGGAGCGGGCTCGCAGATGCTTCAGCCGCTGGCGATCGCGGTGATCGGAGGGATTTTGATTTCGATGATCTTGTCTCTGGTGATTACTCCGGCGATGCAATTCTTCATGACGCGGAAGAGCCAGGAAGCGAGCGGGGCATAGGCGGAATCGGCTTTGCGCTGGAAAGGGAAGATCGTAAAGATTACGGGATTTCATTCTCCGGATCCGAATTCAGGATGCGAATTTAAAGATAGGGAGGAGAGCGATATGTCACATGGGCGCACGCTAGGGTGGTGGGCCGGTTTTTTTGCAGCATCGGTGCTTCTCATTTTTACGGGAACGGCATCCGGTCAGAATTACAAACTGATACGGAGAATTCCCGTGGGCGCCGAGGGAGGTTGGGATTACATAAAGGTGGACGCGGATGCGCAGCGGCTGTACGTCGCGCGAGGCGACCATATGATGATTGTCGATGAGGGTAGCGGAAAAGTTCTCGGCGACATACCGAACACCAAGGGCATTCATGGCACAGCCATAGCGAGTGCTCTGGGGAAGGGCTACACCAGCAACGGGCAGGCGGGCACGGTAACCGTTTTCGATCTGAAGACGCTCAAGCCGATTACGGACATCAAGACCACCGGAGACAATCCGGACTCGATTATTTATGATCCGGAGACCAAGCGGGTATTCACGATGAACGCCAGGAGCAACAATTCCACCGTAATCGACGCTACGACGGACAAGGTTGTGGGAACCGTGGATCTGGGCGGAAAACCGGAGGAGCCAGCCTTGGACGGCCGGGGCAACATGTTCGTGAATCTAACGGATTCGAGCATGATTATGAGTTTCGATACGAAAACGCTCGCGAAGAAAGGTCCTTGGTCTCTGGCACCTTGCGATGGGCCTTCCGCTCTCGCGGCAGATACTAAGAACCGGCGCCTCTTTGCGGCTTGCGACAAGATGATCGCCGTGATGAATATGGACACGGGCAAAGTGGTGGCGACGCCGGCGATCGGTGGTGATCCAGACGGCAACGGCTTCGATCCGGGTACAGGGTTGATTTTTGCGACGAGCCGCGAAGGTTTGCTGACGGTGATCCACGAGGACACGCCCGACAAGTACACGATCATCGGCAACGTCAATACACAATTTGGCGCGCGCACGATGACGCTCGATCCCAAGACACATCACGTTTTCACGGAGACGGCGGACTTCAAACCCGCGGCGGCGCCTACTCCGGACAATCCGCGACCGCGACCACAGGCAATTCCAAACTCGTTCGTGATTTTGGAGTTCGGGCCGCAGTAGGCGCTCCTGAACAGAGTCGCGAAACACAATTAGAATAAAGACGATTCGATTCGGCTCCCGCAGGCCAGCCAAGCTAGAGCCTGCGGGAGCCGAACCGACATACCGCATCGTCATCCTGCATTTACCAACTTTGCTGTATCCGGCTAGAAATCAAGCACTTCCCAGCATGTCCGGGTGTATCCTGAGCCTGTTCAGCTCCAGGTGAGATTCTGGCGGGCGGTTTTTGCGGCCCGCACAGATTCACCGAAGCAGCGTCAGGAGGACACCATGGGGCACATACGGGGAGCGTTATTAATAATGGTGGGGGTGTTGCTAAGCCTTGCCCCGGGAGTTCGCGCCGACAGCCTGCAATTGAAAAATGGCAATTTCATTCAGGGCAAGTATATGGGCGGGACGGAGCGGGCCGTGCAGTTTGAGGTGAACGGCAAGATGCGGATGTACGACGTAGAACAGATTCTTTCCATCAGCTTCGCCGCGGCATCCGTTGACGGGGGCATGCCCTCAAACAGCGCCGAGGCAGGCCACGGCAGAAATGCGGAGGGCTGCGTGGCGGCAAAGAGTTCGGCGGCTGGCTCCACGGCCAAGAGCCAGCTGAAATCCGCCAAAATGCAGAGCACGCAGAATGGCTCGCGGGTCGCGGGAAAACCTAGCACCAGCGGCGGGGGAATGGATCAGGGGAACAGACCGCTGCGAACGACTTGGATGCGGGCGGCAGATTGCGAATCGATCTCAAATATCTCATTTGCGGGCGCGCGGTTCGCATGGCTTCCCAAGCGAATTGACGTTTTGCCAGCTTAGGAATTCCTTCCGGCTCCTTATCGTTGGCTCGGAGCGGGACCTGTGCAGCCCAGATAGCCTTCTCTCCGATCAGCCTTTGACAGAGATTTGCGTTCTTTGAAATCGAACCTGTGGATTGCGAGTGTACTGATGCGCACGGGCCGGCAAAATTTTCTTGCGCGCCTATCCACGCGTGCGTAAGATACCGCAAATTTCATAAGGAAGAGAGAATGCCGAAGGAGAAGCCGAAAGTTAATATTGGCGAGGTGATCCGGAGCTACCGGGGGCAGCGAGGGCTGTCGCAAGGCGACATCGAGCGCCGCACCGGGCTTCTGCGATGCTATCTCTCACGCGTTGAAAACGGGCACACGGTACCCTCGCTCGAAACCCTGGCGAAAATAGCCGAAGCGATGGATATCAGCCTGGCCGATTTTTTCCCCGGAACAGAAACGGCGCACGATCGAGACACGCAGAAGATGCTGGGCGAGCTCTCGGAAGACGAGATTCGGTTCCTGTCAGAGATCAAGCGCTACAGCACGAGCTTATCGGACGGAGATAAGCGCCTTGTGCTGGCCATGATTCGGAAGATGGCCAGCCTGATTCCTCCCCCCACGCGCAAACCCGTCGCACGCCGTACCGCGTTTTAATCCCAACTCTTTTTCGCGAAGCTAAGAACGAGCAGGAATGCCATGCGTGTCTATTGGCATGGGTGAGGCCTTTGGCGCGACCGTCAGGCGTCTTCGGGACTGGGGCGCGCGCGGCCGGACTTGGCAGGACGAAAGATGCTTTCGAGGAATTCGGCAACGCTATCGTCAAACTGGCGCCAGAGACGCCGCTTAAGAGAAGCGTAGCTCTGGGCGCCGCTGAAGAGCTCGCCCATGAGCGCGCGAAAGGTGGCGCTGCGGTCGATGAATTGAATCATGCGCGTGGTGACCGCGCCGCCCAAGAAGCGGCCGTGATAGAAGCGGCGGGCGATTCGGGCGGCAATTTGGAGATCGGCGGAAAAATCGTCGCGCACCCGGCAGGCGTAAGACTCGGGCTGGCCTGAAATCAGGGACTGGGCCAGCAGTTCGCCGGAGCGCAAAGCATAATACAGGCCTTCGCCCGTAATGGGGTCCACCAAGCCGGCGGCATCTCCGATCAGCGCCCAATTAGGGCCAGCGATGCGGCGAGACGCGAGAGTATGAGCGCGAGGCGAAGGGAGAACGTGGCTGTAGAAGCGCGCGTCGCGGAGAGAGATGCGCTCCTCGCGAAGGAACTCCGCCAGGTGAGCTTGCAATTCGCGGCTGGTGTGCTGGGACATGCCGCCGCAAATTCCGACGGAGAGATGGTCGGCACGGGGAAAAGACCAGATGTATCCCTGCAAGCCGCGCACAAATTTCACCTGAATGGAGTCCGCACAGCAGGGAACGAAGTAGCCCAGGGTGATTTCCAGGTCCTCGGGCGCAAAGGGGCGCGTGTTGGGGAAGAAAACGTTGCGCGCGCCAGCCGCCAAAATCAGGAAATCGGCCTCGTGCGCGGCGCCTTCGGCGATGAGGGATGGCGACTTTCCGCCGATATCCACCGAAGTGACATGAGAGCGGACGACGCGACATCCCGCGCTTGCGGCACGGTCGAGCAGAAGGCCGTTGAGTACGGCGCGAGAGTAGATGACGATGGGGTTATCGAGCGGCAGCAGAGCGCGATCGCCATGGCTCGAAATCAGCTCGACGCGGTGAATCGATTTTTTGGGGTGAGGACCGTCGAGCAAGAAGGGATAGCCGCGCACGGCCTTATGGGTGAGGCCGCCGCCGCAGGGCTTCTCCCAGGCGAGATGCTCATCAAAAAGGGCGACCTCAAAGCCAGCTGAGGCGAGCCGCTCCGCGCAGAGGGCGCCGGAAGGACCGCCGCCCACAATGGCGACACGCTTCCCGCTCATGGATTCGGCCGCGTTTCTTTTGGCCCGAAAGGCGTTGGACGAGCGATGAAATCGATGGAAATGAACACGATTTGGAACCGGCCTCCGAGCGATCCCCCTGTAAGCGAATCACGGATAAGGATGTGAGCGACTGCCACGAAGTATATCACCGGCGGGCGCGGGGGAACGAACGCGCGGAATACGATAAGCGGAGAGCGGTCCAGCGCGGAACAGATGCGCATGTTAATATTTTGTAACTGTTTCCGATTGCGTGGGAGGAGAATGGGCCGCATTGTTTCGCGAGAGGAACTGACGGCGTTGCTGGGCCGCGCCCAGCGCGGCACCCGGCGCGTGGTGTTCACAAATGGCTGCTTCGACCTGCTGCATCCCGGGCACATCCGAACGCTGGAAGAGGCAAGGTCGCTCGGCGACGTGCTGGTGGTGGGATTGAACCGCGATGCGAGCGTGCGCAAGGCTAAGGGCGACGCTCGTCCGGTGATTGGCGAAGAGGAGCGGGCGGAAGTGCTGGCGGCGTTGGAAGCTGTGGATTTTGTGGTTCTATTCAGCGAACCGACCCCGCGTGAACTGATCGCAGGTTTGCTGCCCGACGTACTGGTCAAGGGCGCCGATTGGGGCTCGACCGAGATCGTAGGCCGCGAAGAGGTGGAGGCGGCCGGCGGACGCGTGGTCTCCATAGCGCTCGAACCGGGGCATTCCACGAGCGGAATTCTGGAAAAGATTCGCAAGCTCCCGCAGGAACTCCCTCACCCGGCGACGCGCTAATGCTTTTCCCGGCAGTTACCGAACTTCTTGGCCATCTGGCACGCCTTCCCGCTCTGGACGAGGCGTTCGAGGCCCTGCGGCAAGGCTCGCTCACGGAGGAAGTGGCGGGATTGACGCAACCCGCCAAGGCGCTGGTGGCGGCGCTGGCGGCGACAGAGTTGCGCACGCCGACTTTGGTTTTGGTGGAAGACGAGCGCAAAGGGGCGTCGTTGCTCGAAGCGCTGCGACTTTTTCTATCGCACCGTGAATGGCCGTTCCGCCGCCCCTGCTCTGCTGCTCCCCGCTCTGGATACATTGCCGGGCTTGGGCGCGGGGCCACACCCGGAAATTCTCGAAGCGCGGGCCTGGACGCTTTCCCGTTTCGTCAGCGGGCAATGCTCGGTGGTTGTGGCGCCGATCGAAGCCACGCTGCTGCGCTTCGCCCCGCCGCAGTTCTACGAATCGTTGTCGCTGGCGCTCGAGCGCGACGGCGAGATTTCGCTGGAAGAGGTCGTTGGGCACCTCACGAAAACAGGATACATACGGACGGAATTGGTAGAGATGGAAGGGCAGTTCAGCGTGCGGGGCGGAATTCTCGACGTGTTTCCGGCGGAAGGGACCAAGCCTGTGCGCATCGAGCTGCTGGGCGACACGGTGGAGTCACTGCGCGAATTCGATCCCGAGACGCAGCGCTCGACAGGGCCGGTAAGCCGGGTGATCCTGCCGCCGCTCACGGAGTTTCCATTCGGCGGCGGCGTGGATGGCGACGGCCATAACGGGTCGAGTCCGGCGGGAAGAGAAGCGGCAGCGGGAGCGCCTCTATTCGACCTGCGCGAGGACACCTTGGTCGTGCTCGATGAGCCGGAGGAGCTGGCGAAGAAAGCGGAGGCTTCGCGCGATCGACTGATGGCCGACTCCGAGGCACTCGGTGGAGAAGATGGCGCGAACCCTTTCGTTTTGCCCGAGGAACAGTGGAAAAGGGCTCTGGAACGGCGGCAGCGCTTGAACCTGGAGGAATTGGCGCTGCGCCGCGGCGACGAGGAGCCACGCACGCTTAAAGTGCAGCCGACATCGCGGTATCACGGACAAATTCAGGCATTTTTGACCGAGGTTAGGGGGCGGTTGAGCGCGCGCGAAGAGGTGCTGATCTCGGCGGCCAGTTCGGGCGAACTCGAGCGGCTGGCGGACCTTTGCCGCGAGTACGACGTTCCTTACCGGCTGGGGGAGTTGGAGCAGAGCGTCACAGGCGCGCGGCTTATGGAGGAAGTCACGGCAGGGAGCGCGCCGGCGGCGGTTTTGCTGCGCGCGCCGGTGGCGGAAGGATTTGTGATTCCCGAAGCGCAAGCTGGCGTTCTACGGCACGGGCGATCTTTTCGAGACCGCGCCGGCACACGAGCGTCCGCGCGCGCGTCCCAAGACCGCGGGCTTTTTCAGCGACTTCTGCGAGCTGAAGCCGGCGATTACGTGGTGCACGTGGACCACGGGATCGGGCAATTCGAGGGTTTGCAGACCATCGAGACCGATGGGCGGCGCGGCGAGTTCATGCGCCTGCAATACGCGGACGAGGCGCGGCTGTACGTTCCGCTCGAGCGCATGGACCTGGTGCAGAGCTATCGCTCGCTCGAAGACGCCAAGCCGCAACTGGATCGGCTGGGCGGCACGGCCTGGGTGGCGCGCAAAACGAAGGTGCGGAAATCGCTCACCGACCTGGCGGACAAACTGTTGGAACTTTACGCCGAGCGTAAAACGACGCCGGGCTTGGCGTTTCCGCCCGACACGCCCTGGCAGCACGAGTTCGAGGATGCCTTCGAATTTTCGGAGACGCCCGACCAGGCGACGGCCATCGCGGACATCAAGCGCGACATGGAAGCGCCCACGCCGATGGACCGCTTGCTTTGCGGCGACGTGGGATACGGGAAGACGGAGGTGGCCATGCGCGCGGCGTTCAAGGCCGTGGCCAACTCCAAGCAGGTGGCCGTGCTCGCGCCCACGACCGTCCTGGTGTTCCAGCATTACGAGACGTTCCGGCGGCGCATGGCGGCGTTTCCCGTGCGGATCGAGATGCTGAGCCGGTTTCGCAGCGCGCGGGAGCAAGCGAAGATCATTGGCGGCGCTGGAAGAAGGGAAGGTGGACATTCTCATCGGCACGCACCGGCTGCTTTCGCGCGACGTGCATTTTCACGACCTGGGACTGCTGATCGTGGATGAGGAGCAGCGCTTCGGCGTGACGCATAAGGAACGGCTGAAAGAGATGAGCCGCAACGTAGACGTCCTCACGATGACGGCGACTCCGATTCCGCGCACCTTGAACATGTCGCTGGTGGGGCTGCGGGATATGTCCGTGATCGAGACGCCGCCAAAGGACCGGCTGGCGATTCAGACGGTGGTCGCGCCGTTTTCCGAGTCGGTCATCCGGCGGGCCATCGTGGAGGAGATGGAGCGCGGCGGGCAGGTGTTTTTTGTGCACAACCGCGTGGAGTCGATCTACTCGGTGGCGGCGCTGATTCAGAAGCTGGTGCCGAAGGCGCGGGTGGTGGTGGGACACGGGCAGATGGGCGAACGCGAACTGGAAAAGGTGATGCTCAAGTTCGTTCGCGACGAGGCGGACGTGCTGGTCTCGACGACCATCATCGAAAACGGCCTGGACATCCCCCGGGCCAACACGATCATCGTGAATCGCGCCGACCGCTTTGGCCTCTCGGAGCTTTATCAGCTTCGCGGGCGGGTGGGCCGCTCGAACCAGCGCGCCTATGCGTATCTCCTGGTACCCCCGGAGGTTACCTTGACCCCGCTGGCGCGGCGCAGGCTGGCGGCGCTGCGCGAATTCAGCGAGCTCGGGGCGGGTTTTCGCATCGCGGCGCTTGGATCTCGAACTGCGCGGAGCGGGCAACCTGCTGGGGCGCGAGCAGCACGGCCACATCGTCGCGATCGGGTTCGATCTCTATTGCCAGATGCTGGAGCGCGCGGTGGCCGCGAAGAAGGGCGAAGGGGAGCAGCCGGAGCTGCGCGCCACGCTCAATCTGGGAATGGACATTCGCATTCCGCCGGAATACATGCCCAGCGAGAGCTTGCGATTGCGCACTTATAAGCGGATCGCGGAGACGCGCAACGAGCAGGAGCGAGAAACGCTGCGGCGGGAACTGGAAGATCGCTTCGGCCCGCCGCCGCCGCAGGTCGATAATCTGCTGGATTACGCGGTCTTGAAATCGCTATGCGAGAGGCTGCAGATCGCTTCGGTGGAGCGGCGCGCGAGCGATGTGGTCATAAAGTTCCACCCGACAACGCCGGTGCGTCCTGAAAGGCTGGTTGCTCTGGTGCGAAAGCAAAAAGGCACCCGGCTGGACCCCAGCGGCGTGCTGACGGTGGCGCCTGGAACGCAGCGACAAGACCATCGCGGAGGCCATCCGAAACGTATTGCTTCCGCTGGAAACGGGGAGCTAGAATGCCGAAGGAGCAAAGCGGGACCATGTTGAAGAAACTCTTCCTTGTGGCGGGCATGATGGCTGCCGTGCCGGCGCTTTCTTGCCTGGCGCAGAGCAAGCCGGTGGTCATCGAAGAGGTGATCGCGCGCGTCAATAACGACGCGATCTACGCGCGGCGACCTGGAGCATGCGCGCAGCCAGTTGCGGCAGGAAGCGCAGCAGGATTGCCCCAAGTGCACGCCGGATGAGATCAACGCCAAGGTGGCGGACGGAGACAAAAGGACCTTCTGCGCGACCTGATCGACAATTCGTTGCTGGTGCAGCGAGGCAAGGAGATAGGCATCAGCGTCGACGCCGACGTCGTCAAGCGGCTGGACGAGATCCGCATCCAAAACAACATCGCCACGATGGAAGAGCTCGAGGAGCAGGTCGACCAAGAGCGGCATCTGGACTTCGAGGATTTCAAGAACAACATCCGGAACCAGCTCCTGCAGCAGGAAGTGATCCGGCACGAAGTGGGATCGAAGATCATCCTGTGGATCACGCAGAGGTGCAGAAGTATTACGAGGATCATAAGGACGAGTTCGTGCGTCCCGAGCAGGTAATCCTGCGGGAGATTTTCGTGAGCACCGAAGGGAAACCGGATTCGGATATGCCTGCGCTGCAGCAAGAAGGCGGAGGACTCTTGCAGCGGGTGAAGAACGGCGAGGATTTCGGGGAGCTGGCGAAGCATTTCTCCGACGGCAGCACGGCCAAGCAAGGCGGAGACCTGGGCCAATTCGAGCGCGGCCAGCTCGCAGCCAATATCGAGCAGGAGGTTTTTAAGCTTGCAGCGGCTGCAAACGACCAACGTGATGCCCACCAAGACCGGCTTCTTGATTCTGCAGGTGGGGGAGCATTACTCCGCAGGCCAGCAGCCGGAGGAGAAGGTCGACAATGAGATTCAGGACCGCCTGTACAACGATAAGATGAGGCCGGCGCTGCGCGACGTACCTGGAGATGCTGCGGGAAGACAGTTACGTGCAGGTGAAGCCTGGATACGCGGACTCGGCAGCCGTGGCCTCCAGCACAATCGACGAGGTTGCCCGCCACGCCCGACGACGACGCCAAAGGCAAGAAAAAGAAGAACCAGCAGCCAGCAACGACCCCTGGCGCGAAGAATGGTGAATGAAAGCAGCCTACGTTTCCGATCTGACGCCCGACACCACCATCACGTCCTTTTTCCTCGTTGCTGAAAAAGAGCTGCGCTCCACTCGCGAGGGGAAGTCCTTTCTGCGCATCGAGTTAAGCGATCGCAGCGGCTCGATCGAAGCGCGGGTGTGGGACAACGTGGAAGGCGTGGCGGCTACGTTCGACCGCGACGACATCGTCAAGGTCCAGGCGCGAGTGGAAAGCTACAAGACCCGCATGCAGCTTTCGCGTGGAAAAACTGCGCCGGGCGGAGCCCGCCGAAGTGGACCTGGCGGACTATTTTCCGCACACGGCCGAGGACGTCGAGAAGCTCTACAGCCGGCTTCGCGAATACGCGGCGGGAATCAAGAATCCCTGGCTCAACCGCCTGGCGTCCGGCGTGATCGAGGACCCGGCGATTGCGCCGCGCCTGAAGCGCGCTCCGGCGGCCAAGGCCATGCACCATGCTTTCTGGGCGGTCTGCTCGAACAGTCGTCAGCTTGTGCGATTTGTGCCGCCTGGCCGCTCAACACTACGTCGAACTCGACGCGGACCTTCTGATGACCGGGGCGATTCTGCACGATATCGGCAAGCTCGATGAGCTGTGTTACGAGCGCGCCATTCATTACACCGACGAAGGACAGTTGCTCGGGCACATCATTATGGGGCTCGAACAGGTGACCGAGAGAATGAATGCGATCGAGGGTTTCCCGCCGGCGTATAAGACCCTGATCAAGCACCTGCTGATCAGCCATCACGGCGAATATGAATTTGGTTCGCCCAAGCTGCCGATGTTTCGCGAAGCGCTGGTGCTGCACTATCTCGACGACCTGGACTCAAAGATGGGCGCCGCGCGCGCCGTTCTCGGGGCGGTTGGAGGCGAGGCCGGCTGGACTGCATTCAGCCCCGCGCTGAATCGAAGACTGCTTGCGCCTCGATCAGTTTCACGCGGGGCCCGAAGCGGCTGCTGCGGCGCTTCCGGAGAAGGACCGGAAACCCGGCGCGGAAGCGGAAGTCAAAACGAAGCTCTTCAATTAAGGGAAGCGATGGGCACTTCGACACCGGCTGTTCGAGGGATTCGGCGCTCGATATTGGAGCTGGCTCCGCTGGAACTGGATTGCATGAATGTGTTATGGCGGCTGGGCCAGGCGACGGTGAGAGACGTTCACGGGGCCATGGCGATCACGCGTCCTCGCGCATATACCACAATCATGACGATTCTCGACCGGTTGGCTCAGAAGGGAGTCGTCGGGCGGAAAAAGGCCGGCCGCGCGTGGCTTTATACCGCCCAATCTCTCCGCCGAGCAGGCGCGGACTCATGCCGTGGCGCGGTTGGTGGAAGGATTCTTTCAAGGCTCGACGGACGCGTTGGCCTCGCATGTAATGAATCTAAGCCGCACTCGAGCGGAGATTTCGAGCCAGGCAAGCACAGGACCAAGGCCAAAAATGACGGATTGATGGGTAGTGGGCCGGTTTGATTTTGTCCTCTTCATGTCACGATCGAGAAAATTCGAACTGACCCGCTGTGGATTGATGGCAGGGAGTTGGGAATCGTTCTGAATATGAAGACACTGCGGAATTTTCGGATTCGCGGCATTGAGGTCGCGCCGGCTACCGTGCTGGCGCCCATGGCCGGAGTCACGGACACTATTTTCCGGCGCATGATCCGCAGCCTGGGCGGCTGCGGGCTGATCATGACGGAGTTTACCAGCGCCGAGGGCGTGACGCGCAATGCGGCGCGAACGCTCCACTATCTTTATTTTGAGCCGGACGAGCGTCCGATTACGGCGCAGCTTTTTGGCGCGAATGCACGAGTGATGGCCGATGCGGCGAAGCTTGTGGAAGACCTGGGATTCGACATTGTGGACATCAATCTAGGATGCCCGGCGAAAAAGGTGGTGAAGTGCGGCGGCTCCGGCCTGTTGCGCGACCTTCAGGAGTTGAAGGAGCTGCTGCTTATGGTCCGCCGCGCGGTTCGGATTCCGCTGACGATCAAGACGCGCGCGGGCTGGGACGAAAAGAGCATCGTCGCGGTGGAGGTGGCGCGCATGGCCGAAGGGATCGGGGTGGAGGCCATTGCCGTACATCCGAGGACGCGGGCCCAGGCTTATAGCGGGCTGGCGGACTGGAACCTGATTCGCGCGGTCAAGGAGGCGGTGACCATCCCCGTAATCGGCAATGGCGATATCCGCACGCCCGAGGATGCATTTCGAATGAAGGCCGAAACCGGATGCGATGCGGTCATGATCGGACGCGGGGCCAGCACCAATCCCTGGATCTTTCGCCAGATCGAGGAGTTTGCCGCGACGGGGCGATATGCAGAGCCGACCGATAGCGACCGGTATCACCTGCTTTCCAAATATTTCCGCCATTTGAACGATGCGGGATGGCCCGATGCGATCGGAAAGATGAAGCAGTTCGCGTGCTGGTTTACGCATGGCGTTCGCAATGGCGCCGAAATGCGGCGGCAAGTGACCACGGCGCAGTCGCCTGCGGAAATCCTCCAGCGCGTGGACGCATTCTTCGCGGGCGAGCTCGCGGCCAGCGGGAATTGCTAGCCCAGCGGGATCTCCCTTCAGACTTGCCCCTCGGCATTTGCATAGCGCGTCTTTGCAAATCAACTGCAGCAAATCAATTGCAGATCCCTCGGCTCACACATCGAGCCTCGTGATGACATCGGCTTCTATAAGATGCTGTGGTCAGGCGCCGTTCAGCAACTGCTTGTAAGCTTCGCGTTTGGTGAGCCCTCGCTCGCGTGCGGCTAGTTTTAGCGCTGCTTTGCGATCGATGGCGCGCTCCCGCATGATCTGCTCGACGCGCTCGCTCAGGGGCGCCGCGCGAAGTTCGCTGAGAGCTTCCTTTTCGCTGGACGGGGGGCCAATGAGAAGAGTGATCTCGCCGCGCAAAGGTTGCTGTTGCATGCGGACGAGCAATTCCGCCAGATCGCCGCGCAGGAACTCCTCGTGAATCTTGGTGAGTTCGCGGGCGATGACGGCCTGGCGGCGGCCGAGATATTCGAGCGCGTCGGAGAGAGTACTCAGGAGGCGGTGGGGCGCTTCATAAAGCGCGACGGTGCGGTTCTCCTTGGCTAGATTCTGAAGCGCCTTGCGACGGGCGGCCGGACGAGAAGGGAGAAAGCCGACGAACAAGAACTCCTCCGTGGGAAGCCCGGAGGCCGCCAGGGCGGCGATTACGGCCGATGGGCCGGGAATGGGGATAACGGGAATCTGGTGTTCGAGGCACAGGGAGACCAGGCGATGCCCGGGATCGGAGATTACAGGCGTTCCGGCGTCGCTCACCAAGGCGATTTGACCGCCAGACTGCAGGCGTTCGAGCAGTTCGTTCGCCCGGGAGGCTTCGTTATGCTGGTGGTAGCTGACGGTAGGCTTGTGAATACCATAGTGATTCAGGAGTTTGGCGGTGTGACGGGTATCTTCGCAGGCAATCAAGTCCGCCTGACCTAGGACCCGCAGCGCACGAACGGTAATATCTTCCAAATTGCCGATGGGGGTGGCGAGCACGAAGAGGCGTCCGGTCGGGCGGGTCATACGTTCTGGCGGCTGGGGGACGGAGTCTTCCATGCGTCCGCAAGTCTAGCATGCGGGCATGGCCTGTTTTGGGGGCAGTCGAGCCAGGACCGGCCGATGGCTCCTCGCTTGCGACCTGCGGCCGGAGCGCGCGCTGAGGTCATGTTAGACTAAAGGATTACGGAGACAGACGGACGTGCCCCTATACGAGTACGAATGCAAAAAGTGTGGCAAACACTTTGAAAAGATAGAGAAATACCAAGGGCCCTATCTGAAAAAGTGTCCCAGTTGCGGCGGCGGAGTGGAACGCTTGATGTCGCCGCCGGCCATCCAATTCAAAGGCAGCGGGTGGTACGTGACCGATTACGCTCGCGGCGGGACCGGAGGGGGCGAAAAGCGGGACGGCGGCAGCGCGTCTGAGAAAAGCGAGAACAAGGGCGAGAACAAGAGCGAAACCAAGACCGAATCGAGGGCGGAAACGAAGCCCGCGTCCGAAAACAAAGAAAAGAAGAGATCCGGAAAGGAAAAGTAAGGAGCCGCCTTACAGCTTCAGCCCGCGCAAGTAGCTGCGAAACTCCTCGCCGAACTCGCCGTTTTGTAGCGCAATTTCCACCGTAGCTTTGAGGAAACCGAGCTTGTCGCCGGCATCGTAAGATTGGCCGACATATTCCAGCGCGTTCAGACCCTGCTCCTGAGCCAGCAGCCGCAACGCGTCGGTGAGTTGAATCTCGCCTCCGCTCCCTGGAGGGGTGCGCTCCAGGCACTCGAATATTTCGGGCGGGAGAACATAGCGTCCGGTGACCGCCAGATTCGAGGGGGCGTTTGCGGGACGGGGCTTTTCCACCAGGTCGCGAATGCGGAGCAAGCGCTTGCCCCATTTGGATTCCTCAGCCGGCTGCGCGTCGATAATTCCATAAAGGTGAGTGCGTTCCATGGGAACCGGTTCGACGGCGATGGTGCCGATGCCGGTTTGCTCATAGACCTCCACGCACTGAAGGGTGGCGGGAGACGGGCCGGGGATGATGACGTCACCGAGCAGCACGGCGAAAGGCTCGTCGCCCACCAGTTCTCGCGCGGTCAGCACGGCATGGCCGAGGCCCAAGGGTTCCTTTTGGCGCGTATAGCTGAAGTGAACCATGTTGCTGATGGAGCGCACCATTTCGAGTTGCTCGGTCTTGCCCTTGATTTCCAGAAATCGTTCGAGCTCGGGCGAATTGTCAAAGTGATCTTCGATGGCGTTTTTGCCGCGGCCGGTAACGATGATGATGTTCTCGATGCCCGAGGCGAGGCACTCCTCGACGACGTATTGAATCAAGGGCTTGTCCACAACGGGAAGCATTTCCTTGGGCTGGGCTTTGGTGGCGGGGAGAAACCGAGTGCCTAGGCCAGCGGCTGGGAGGACGGCTTTGCGCACGCGTCGGCTCTTTTGTGTCATGTGGCGGTCCGCATCAACTCCTGTAAGAGAGATTCAAAAGCGTACTTGCCCGGCAGGCCCGGAACGACCCGCTTCTTCGATGAAGCGAAAACCCACTTAGGTCAGCGCCCGGCGCCAGCGGGTGGTCCGAAGCCGTATGCTACCATACGAAAGGGCGAAGCTCCGAAATCGCATGTCGACGCGTATCCTGGGCATCGAATCATCCTGCGACGAAACCGCGGCTGCGGTAGTGGCCGACGGATGCGAAATCCTGTCGAGCGTGGTTGCCTCCCAGGTGGACATCCACCGCAAATACGGGGGTGTGGTTCCTGAATTAGCGTCGCGCGAGCATTTGCGAAGCATCGTCCCGGTGGTGCGGGAGGCGCTGGCGCGAGCAGGGCTGAAGCTGAGCGACATCGACGCCATTGGCGTGACGCAAGGGCCGGGGCTGGTGGGTTCTTTGCTGGTGGGATTGACGTACGGCAAAGTGCTGGCAAGCGCTTTGGGCAAGCCACTGGTAGGAGTCAATCACCTGGAAGGACACGTTCGAGCCGTTTTCCTAGAGGCATTTATGGCCGGCGAGAAGCCCGGTTTGCCGGCGGTTTGCCTGATCGTTTCGGGCGGGCACACGGTGTTGTACGAAGTCTCGCCGGCGGGCCCGGCGGAGCCATTTTCGGCCACGCTGCTGCGATATCGAAGAATGGGACAAACGCGCGACGACGCGGCAGGCGAGGCGTATGACAAAGTCGCGAAGCTTCTGGCTTTGGGATATCCCGGAGGGCCGGTGATCGATGGCCTGGCGGCCCATAGAGCAGAAACGGGGAGCCATGCGGAGCATATCGATTTCGGGGCGACCAAGATCAAAGGCAATCCGTTTGACTTCAGCTTCAGCGGCATCAAGACGGCGGTGCTGTATTACATTCGCGCGCACCAGGAGTTACAGCCGGAGATTGAAGCGCGGCGGGACGCTCTGGAGCGGGGCAAGCGCAGAGCGAATGAGTTGCTTCCGCTTTGCAGCCCGCAGACGTTAGAGCTGGTGGCCAGCTTTCAGAAACGAGTGGTGGCGGAATTAGTGAAGCGCACTTTGCGGGCGGCGGAGGAGACCAGGGCTCGAAGCATTCTCGTCTCCGGCGGCGTGGCGGCGAATAGCGAGTTGCGTCGTACGTTTGAAGAGGAAGGCGGGCGCGAGGGCTTCGAGGTATTCTTCCCCAGCCGCGAGCTCTCTACCGACAATGCGGCCATGATTGCTGCCGCGGCCTACCCCAAAGTGATGGCCGGCCAGCTTGCCGGCTGGGACCTGAATGCCGAGGCGGTGTTGCCGTTGGCTTAGGGCAGGGAAGTAGCTGAAATCGCTTCTGGCCTGTTGTAATCCCGAACTAAAAATGAAAAAGACGCACCGGGCCGCGGCAATGATGGAGCCGTGTGGGGGAATGGATTGACTAACTTCTGTTGTATAACTTTGGCGCTAAATTCAGTCTGCGGCGCTGGCTTCGTCGCCTGTAGGAGGCATGCGCAAGCGCGCCTTGGCCAATGATTTGACGAGGGCGGTTTCCATGTTCTCAGGAGTGGAATTGCGTGCGGTGGCGAGTTCGGTTACGAGGAGGTATTTTGCACGTTCGAGCATTTTCTTTTCGCGGAAAGAGAGCGGCTTGGTGCGGCTCAGCGCGACCAGGCTCTTCAGAACGGCCGCGACTTCGATGAGCGATCCCGTTCGCATGCGCTCGGAATTTTCCTTGAATCGATGCTTCCAGTCGTGGTGGGAATTGAACTTGCCCTTTTCGATGTAGCCGAGAACTTTGCAAGCGTCTCCGTTTCGAATGACCGGGCGCAGTCCCACGGCCTCCGCGTTCGAACGCGGAACCATCACTTTGAGGGAGTTCGAAGTGATGCGCAGCATGTAGTAGGTTTCGGTACGTCCGTCAAGCACTCCATAGCTGATCTGCTCAATGATGCCAACGCCGTGATTCGGATACACTACCTTGTCGCCGATTTTAAATTCCATGGCAGGAGGTCCCCCTAAGGAGAAGCACGATGCACAGATATTAGGCAGTTTTGTAGGGAAAGTCAATATATTTCTCGTAGAATCAGGTGTTTATGGAGCAATTTCTTTTTGGGATGGAGCTAAAATTGCTCGGGAACAGCCGCATGCCGAACGCGCCTCTTGAGCTTGCGACGCTCGGTCGAGGCGTTTAGAGCATGCTCATATTGTCCTTAGATACCAGTTCTCCTGCCGGAAGTTTTGCGCTGCTCCGAGACGCAAATGTTTTGTCGGAACGGGTGAGCACAGACCAGGAACTTTATTCCGCGAGCGTCCTGCGAGAGACCAGAGAATTGTTGGATGGAGCGCACATCTCGCTCGAACAGATTGACTTATTCGCAGTGGACGCAGGACCAGGTACCTTCACCGGCCTTCGAGTGGGCCTGGCGACTGTGAAGGGTTGGGCGGAGGTGTTCGGAAAGCCTGGTGTGGCCGTGAGCGGACTGGAGGCTCTTGCGGCACAGGCTTGGCCGTTACTCGAGGAGGGTTCACTGGTCGCAGCGGTAATGGATGCGCGGCGTGGCCAGATCTACGGCAGTCTATTCCTGGCAGGGAATGGCTGGGGGCTTCTCGAACGAATTGGCGAGGAGGTCGTGGCAACGGCGGACGAGTTTTTCGAGTTTGTTCAGGTGAAGCTGGCCGGCAGGGGGCTGGTTATCGCCTGCGCCTCGCCAGAGCTGATCGAGTTGGCAATCGGGCCAGCAATGGACCGGCAGGGCCTTGAGGGCTGCGCCGTTGCGGTGGTCTCGAGTGCCTTGGCGCCGGCAATCGGCAAGCTTGGATACGCGAAGGCGCTGCGAGGTGAAGCTGTAGACGCGTTGCACCTGGATGCAAATTACATCCGGCGGTCGGATGCGGAAATGAATTGGAGAACCGGCTGAAGCGGGCCGAGCGCTTTGCTTACGAAGAGGCCAGTGACGATCCGGGACCTGGAATCCGGCGATACCGAACGGATTCGAGAGTTGTTATCGGACACTCCTGAGGCGGCACGATGGAGCGTCGGCCAGGGGGGCGTATCGGGAGACGGACTCCTTTGCCGGGTGGCCGAATGCAATGGACAAATATCCGGCCTGATCGTTTTTCGAAGCATGGCGGACGAGGCGGAGATTCTCAATCTGGCGGTGGAGGCAAGCCAGCGGAGGCAGGGGATCGGCTGGCTCTTGGTCCAGAAGGCCATAGCCGAGTGCAAAGCGGCAGGCGTGAGGACAATCTTTCTGGAAGTTCGAGAGTCGAACGAGGGGGCTCTAAAGCTTTATGCCAGAGCGGGATTCCAGGAAGGCGGACGGCGCGCCGAATATTATCGAGAGCCCACCGAAGACGCTCTGATCCTGCAACATACCATCGAATAGGTATGGAAAAGCTCTTGTGACGCGTCGGGCGCTATGTTAATTTCTGAACAAATGTAAGACTACGCACATTCAGGAGGCCGAACGATGTCCATGCTTCGGGAAGTTCGCGAACAACTGCTGGCAGGCGACGCCGAATTCCGACACCTCGCTGAAGAGCATTCCCGCTACGAATCTCAGCTCGAGCAGATCACCGAAAGCCCCTACCTGAGTGCCGAAGATATCCTCCTGGAAGCTGAACTGAAGAAGCAGAAGCTGCGCGTTAAGGACGAGATGGAAAGGCTGGTAGCGCAGCGAAGCAAGACCGCACACTCCCACTAATAGTTCACGGCGATAATCTGTCGTAGAATTGAAGAGTATTGTTGTGCGCGAATAGCGCACAAGCTTATGGCGAGGAATGGTCAAAGACGGTTACAGGTTTGTCCTTCCGCTTCTTTGCGCGGGGATTGTGGCGGCGGCGGTAGGCTGGAAAATCGCCGCGGTCATTCTCTTGGCGCTCTGCGCCGGAACAGCTCTCTTTTTTCGGGATCCCGAGCGAACTCCTCCCACTGACGCGGGAGTGGTGGTTTCGCCGGCGGATGGCCGGGTTATGGAGGTTACCGAGGAGACAGTGGAAGGCCGCGCCGGGCGGCGGATCAGCATCTTCTTATCGATCATGAACGTTCACGTAAACCGGTCGCCCATGGCCGGGCGGGTTGGAAAAGTGGAATATCGGCGGGGGCGCTTTTACAATGCCATGCGTTCGCGTGCGTCGGTGGACAACGAGCAAAACGTCATACATTTGCAAACCGAGCGAGGTGAGATCGTGTTCAAACAGATTGCAGGCGCCATTGCGCGACGCGTGGTCTGCTGGAAGCGCCCGGGCGACGAAGTAAAGCTAGGGGAGCGGATTGGGCTGATTCGCTTCGGATCGCGCATGGATGTATGGCTTCCGGAGGATGCGGAGATTGTGGCGCGCCCTGGCCAGCATGTAGCGGGTGGAGTGAGCGTGCTGGCGCGATGGCGATGAAAGAGCCAGACCAGCAGGAGTTCGGATTCGTCGAGCCGCGCAACCACCGCTTGAGGCGCGGCGTTTATCTTCTTCCCAGCGCGTTTACCGTCGGCAATCTGCTGTGCGGGTTCTACGCCGTGCTGGCCACGGTGAAGGGCGAAATCGTAGACCTGGACTATGCGGCGCGGGCAATCGGATTTGCCATCGTCTTTGACGCATTCGATGGGTTTGTGGCGCGCGCCACCAGCACGAACACCGAGTTCGGCAAGCAACTCGATTCCCTGGCCGACATGGTGAGTTTTGGGATCGCGCCCGCGATTTTGGCCTACACCTGGGGAGTGCGCACGATCGCGCAGAGCGATATTCCGGAAGCGCGGCATATCTACGACCTGGCCTGGCTGGTCAGTTTAGCTTTTGCCCTCTGTTGTGCCTGGCGGCTGGCGCGCTTCAACGTGCAGGGCATGGCGCCGGGCGGCGGGCTGAAGTATTTTGTGGGAATGCCGTGCCCGGCGGCGGCCGGAATGATCGCGGCGGTGGTACACGCCTGGAAGGTGCCCATCGGGGATTGGCGCTGGTCGGCCGCATGGTTGATGCTCGTGCTGCTGCTGGCCGCGCTCATGGTGAGCACGATCCGCTTCTTCAGCTTCAAAGCAATTCCCTGGGGAAAGAGACAGCATTCACTGATCATCGTTGCGGTAGGCTTATTGGTGTGGTCGATTGTGGTCTACTCGGAGATCGTACTGTTGCTGATCGCCGCTAGTTACACAGTCGCCGGCCTGGCCATTTACCTGGTCAGGGTTGTGCGTCACCGGCTCGTCTCCCGCACTGCCTGATCGATGCCCTTTCCAGAGCATTCGTTGCGCGTAGCTATCGCCGGAGCTACATCCCTGCGCGGCAAAGACCTGAAATATTGGCTGGAAGAGGGTGGCTTTCCCGCCGGTGAAATCAAACTGGTAGACGAAGAGCTGGCGGCAGGCACGCTCACCGAAGTGGGCGGAGAGCCCGCCGTCGTTCAAGCCATCGACGCGACTAGTTTTGAGGGATTGCGATTCGTTTTCTTTACGGGCTCCGCGGCGTTTGCGGCGAAATATGGTCCCGCCGCCGATCGCGCCGGCGCCTCGGTGATCGACCTGACGGGAGGCTCCTGGGCCGGCGTGCGCGCACGACCTTGGATACCTGCTTTGGACGCGTTGATTTCGCCGCCGGCAGGCGTAAGCTTGCCAAACGATCATTATCACACCTGGGTGGCGCCCTCGACCCCGGCGATCACTGCCTGTTCGCTGGCCGCCGCTTTTGCCGAACTCTCGCCGGTTCGGCTGGCGATCACGTTCTTTCAGCCGGCCTCCGAGCGCGGCGAAGCGGGAATATCCGAACTCGAAGGGCAGGCGGTGAAGCTGCTTTTGTTCCAACCGATTCCGCAGCAAGTATTTGACACGCAGGTGGCCTTCAACCTTACCGCGCGGTGGGGCGCAGACAGCGCTGAACGGCTGCCGGATGCGAGAGTGGCGATCGCGCGCGAGGTGCAACGCTATCTGGGAGGCCGCATCTCATTACCTGCGATGACGCTGGTGCAGGCGCCTGTTTTTTACGGTCATGCATTTTCCGCCTGGGCTGAATTCAAGGACCGCCAAACGGAAGAGGTACTGACCGACAGGCTCAAAGGTGCGGGATTCAAAGTGATAGAAGCGGATGAGCCGAGCCCGTCGAACCTGGCGGCCGCGGGAGAGGCGCAACCAACCATCAGCCGGCCTGAGCGCGACGACACTGTTGCAGGCGGATATTGGATGTGGGGCGCCGCGGACAATTTTCGGCTGGCCAACGTCAATGCCACGCGAATCGCGGAGAGACTCCTTGCGTCCTGAGAGGAGCTATCGCGGGGCATCGATTGTAGCGGCGCTGGTTTTTGCCTTGGCTGCAAGCGGCTGCGGCTATCGCGTCGTTGGGCGCACCAATACTCTTCCCGCGGACGCGCAAACGATCGCCATCCCGGCATTTACCAACCAAACCACGACCTATCGAATCGAGCAGATACTGACGGAGTCGGTGGTGCATGAGTTTATCGCTCGCACGAAGTATCGAGTGGTTCCCCAGCCAGACGGCGCCGATCTCGTGCTGCACGGCCAGGTGACAGGGCTCGGCGCCGGCGGTGTGGGATTCGATCCCGTCTCGGGCGTCACGACGACCGTTCTGGTCACGGTGACGGTCAGGGTGCAATTGCAGGACCGCGCGGGAAAAACCCTGTACCAGAATAATAATCTCGTTTTTCGCGAGCCTTACCAGATATCCGAGAATCCCAACGAATTTTTCCAGGAAGAAGGTCCGGCCCTGGGGCGCATGTCGAAAGACTTTGCAGACCAGGTTGTTTCGGACGTTCTCGAGAATTTCTGATGCCCACGATCACCGCCGAATCGCTGGCCTCCGAGTTAAGGAAACGCAAGGCGGGGCTGTGCCTGCTGATCCTGGGCAAGGACACCTATTTGCGCGACGCTTTTCGGAAACAGGTGATCGAAGCATCGATCGATCCGGCCACCCGGGACTGGGCGTTGTCTCGTTATTCAGCGAACGACGGCGAATTCGGGAATGCGCTGGCGCAGGCTCGCACCGTTCCTATGCTGGCCCAGCGGCAAGTAGTGATCGTGAGCGAAGTCGAAGCCCTCGAAGAGATGCCCGAGGACAAGCGAGACACGGAGACCAAGGACCTGGCGGAATACTTGGCGAACCCGGCCCCATTTACCGTGTTGGTTCTCGAAGCCGGGCATCTGGATCAACGAACAAAGTTCGCGAAGATGCTTTTGGAACACGCACTGGTTCTGGCGGCCGAGCTTCCGGAGGATCCCCGGGAGCGGTCACGAGTGTCCGCTGGGCTGGCCATCCAGATGGCACGCGAGCTGAACGCCTCGATGGATAACGATGCGGCGGAAGAGTTGGCGGAGCTTTGCAATTGCGATCTCGGCGCCATGCGAAACGAAATCGATAAACTGGCCACGTATGCGGGCGCGGGCCGGCCCATCCAGAGGGCGGATATCGAGGCGTTAGTGGTTTCGGAGCGGAAGTACTCGGTCTGGGAACTTGCGGAAGTATTGGCGATGCGGCAGCGCTCGCGCGCGTTCCATTTCCTGACGAACGTGTTGGACCAAGGAGAAGCGGCCCCGGCGCTTATCGGGACGATGGCCTGGATGTTTCGAAAGCTGATCGAGGCGCAAGGCCTGAGCCCGCACACGCCGCCATACGAGGCCGCGGGACGGCTGGCAATGCGGGCGGCGACGGCCGGAATGGCGATGCAGCACGCCAGGAAAATACCGCGGCGGCAGCTGGTGCAAGGCTTGCGAATACTTTACGATGCGGACAGCTGGTTAAAAGGAGGCGCAACAGACGACCGGGCAGTGATGGAGTTCGTGGTCGCGCAACTTACAGCGCCTCAGGGAGCGGCACCCGGGGCCGAACCCAGAGAACAGCGAGAAGCTTCGAGACGGTGATCGACTTTTCGGACTTTTCTAGGCGCGCGGTTTCGCTTGCAGCGCGTTGCAGGCCAGCGCGAGACGGGATTTATAGCGATTGGCGGTATTCTTGGCCAGGACACCTTTGCTGACCGCACGGTCAATCGAGGCAACGGTAGTCGAGAGCAGCTTGGTCGCTGCCGTCCCATCGGCGGCATTGATGGCACCGCGCAAGGATTTAATCACGGAGCGAACGCGAGTGCGGTTCGAGCGGTTCACCGCCGAACGCGTAATCGACTGCGCGGCGCGCTTCAGAACCGACTTCTTGCGCTTCTTAATCTTTGTAGCTGTTCCCTGAGCCATCCACCGCTCCTTTTCGATATGCGAAGCGTTTACGGTATCCGACCACCGAAGCTTTGTCAAACACGGAGGAGTGTTCTTGCTCCGCTGGCGCTTCCGCTTTTGGCGCTGCTTTTCCTTGGCGGCGCCGGCCTTCCGGCGAATGCCGCGGCCGCGGAAAAGGTCCAGCAACTCTCGCCGCAAGGTTACGTCAACGATTTCGCCCGTGTAATCGATGCGGATTCGCAGCAGAAGATCGTGGCTCTTGGCGAGGAGTTGGACCAAAAGGCAGACGCGCAGCTCGCCATCGTAACCATCCACACCCTCGAAGGCGACAGCGTTCAGGATTTTGCCAACCAGCTCTTCCAAAAGTGGGGTGTGGGGCCGAAGGGCAAGGACCGCGGCGTGATGGTGCTGCTGGCGGTGGACGATCATCAATACTGGACCGAAGTCGGGTACGGGCTCGAACCGATTCTGCCCGACGGAAAAGTCGGCGGCTTCGGGCGCGACATGCTGCCGCTTTTGCGCCAGAGCCAATACGGCGCGGCGCTCTTCCAGATCTCGTCACAAATTGCTTCGACGATTGCCGCAGATCGCGGCGTCACGCTGAACCAGAGCGCACCGGGGACATCGCAACAGCCCGAGTCACCGGAACCTGATTTCCATGGCATTCCCCCGGCAGCGCTGAATTTGCTCATTCTGCTGCTGCTTTTTGGCGGGTGGAGGTTTTTGGCTTTCGTTCTGGCGTGGGCAGGATTAACCCGGCATCGAAGCGGAGGAGGCTACCGGGGCGGCGGCTGGTGGATGGGGCCTACGGGAGGGTGGGGTGGGTACGGGGGAGGCGGTTCGGGAGGGGGCTTCGGAGGCTTCGGCGGAGGAGCCTCCGGAGGCGGTGGAGCGGGAGGGGGTTGGTAGAGCTAGAGCGATGGACAGAGAGAAAGAACTCAGCGAGTTCGTAAAGCGCCTGAAAGAAGCGGCGGGCGAGAACCTGCGCGCGGTGGTCTTGTACGGCTCCGGCGTGGACGATGACTTTCGGGAACATTCGCGGCTCAACATTTTGTGCCTTCTTCAGCGGCTCACAGGCGAGGCTCTCGAGAGTATTCGCCCTACGGCTTTGTGGTGGTGGCGCAAAGGTCATCCGGCGCCCCTCGTTTTTACGCTGGAGGAGCTGCGAAATTCGGCGGATGTATTCTCGATCGAGCTGCTGGATATGAAGGCGAGCCATAGGATGCTGGAGGGATCGGATTTTCTGGCCAGCTCTGGAAGTGCCCACGGCCCTCCATAGATTGCAGGTGGAGCCGGAACTGCGCACGAACGTCATTCGCCTGCGGCAATCGTTTTTGCGCTGCCGGGGCCAGCGTTCCGAGCTTGCCGATCTGATGATGGCGTCGGCTTCGTCTTTTGGTACGCTCTTTCGGCATGCGTTGATCGCCATGGGCCAGGACGCGCCGAAGTCCTATCGTGCCGCAGCCGATCAACTGGGGACGCTGCTGGCCCTGGACACAGCGGCATTCCATCGCGTCATGGATCTTCGCGAAGGAAAAAGCGCCGTCGGTGAGATGGCGCTGGAGAAAATCTTTGGGGCTTATCTAGATTTGGTTATGAAGATAGCGGAAGAGATCGACCGCCGCTGGGCCGGTTCGTGAGCGAATGGCCTGGCGGCCTTGTGATTTCGTGGCACTCGCATATCCTGAAATCGAAGGTTGCAGGTAAGCTGGTTCGTCTGCATCGGAAGAGGCGTGAATGAAGAGAGCATGGACCGCGTTAGTTTTGCTGGGAGTTGTGGCGCTGGCAATTGGAGTGATGTACGTAGGCCGGCGCAATCAGATGGTGGTGAAGAGCCAGGCTGTTTCGGCAGCAGTGGGCGCAAGTGGACGTGGTGCTGCAGCGTCGCGCCGATTTGATCCCCAATCTGGTGGAGACGGTGAAGGGATACGCGGCGCAGGAACAGACCGTCTTCGGGGACATTGCCAAAGCGCGCTCCACACTGCTCAGCGCGCAAACTCCTGCCGAGCGAATCGCCGCGAACGCGCAGCTCGAGGGATCGCTGGGGCGCCTGCTGGCCATCGCCGAGAATTATCCGCAGCTCAAGTCCAATGAGAATTTCCTGCGTTTGCAGGACGAACTGGCGGGCAGCGAAAATCGGATCGCGGTGGAGCGGCGCCGGTACAACGAAACATTGCAGGACTACAACACGTACATCGGACTATTTCCGAACGATATTTTCGCTCGATGGGCGGGGTTCCAGCCGAACAATGCCTATTTCGTGGCCACCGAGGCGGGCCGGGAAGTGCCCAAAGTGGAGTTCCCGGGGCCGGCAACGAAATGAGTGACGGACTCGGCTTGCAAGGTCAATATTGTAAATACACGACTTAGGCGAGAGCTTTCTGGCCTCGCGCGCCCGTCTTGACCCTTCATAGCCGTTCAGCTAGGCTAAAAGCGAGAAAGAGGCGCCTATCGACCCGGAGGAGAACTTAGAGCTGCGGAGCATCTGAAGTGTAGATGGCCGCAAAGAATATGCGACGCACAGTCCAGATTGCCGGGCAAGTAGAGAACCTCTTTGGCACTCTGGACGAGAATCTGAAGCTGCTTGAGTCGGCGCTCCACGTCACGACCTTCTTCCACAACGACCGCCTTACGGTAGAAGGCGACTCCGCGCAAGTAGATCGCGCTGTGCATATCCTCGAACAATATAACGATTTAGTCCGCGAAGGCCGTCGCATGGATAACGGCGCGGTGAAAGCCCTGCTCCGCGTCGCCGCGGAAGACCCCAAGACTCAGCTTGCGCCATATCCTCGAGCCGGGCGCAGCCGGCGCGGCCGCGGGTGTTCGGCAAGAAATCCATTACGCCCAAGAGCGCGAACCAGCGGCGCTACATGGAGGATATCGAGCATCACGACATGGTTTTTGCCGTGGGCCCGGGAGGCACCGGCAAGACCTACCTGGCCGTGGCCATGGCCGTTTCCGCTCTGCTGGCGAAGCAGGTGAACCGCATCATTCTGGCGCGGCCGGCGGTGGAAGCCGGCGAACGCCTTGGTTTTCTTCCCGGCACGCTGCAGCAAAAGATCGATCCCTACATGCGCCCGCTCTACGACGCTCTCTACGACCTGCTGGACACCGACAAGCTCGAACGGTTTCTGGACAAGGGCATCATCGAAGTCGCGCCTCTGGCCTTCATGCGCGGGCGGACGCTGAACGATTCGTTCGTCATTCTGGACGAAGCCCAGAACACCACCAGCGAGCAGATGAAGATGTTTCTGACGCGCCTGGGATTCAACTCCAAGGCCGTGATCACCGGCGACATCACGCAGATCGACTTGCCCGCCGGACGGCGCTCCGGGCTGATCGAGGCCATCGACGTGGTGGGAAAGATCGAAGGCATCGCCTTCGTCTACTTCAACGAACGCGACGTGGTGCGGCATAATCTGGTGCAGCAGATCATCAAGGCCTATGACGAATTCGCGGCCACGCCGCAAGCGGCCGCGCCAGGCAAGCAGCCAACGGTCCGGCGCGGCAAGCCTAAGCCGGCGACTTCCGACGTACCCGCGATAGCCGCGGTTCGGCAGCGAATGATTTTGAATCATCAGCGCCGCATGCGATTGGCCTTGCAGCCGTTGTCAGAATTCGCCGAGCGTGTGCGGCGCGAACTGGGCTTCCCTGAACAGGGTGTCACCGTCTGTTTCGTCAGCGATCCGGCCATGGCCCGCATGAATCGCAAATTCCGCAGAAAAGCGGGACCCACCGATGTGCTGTCGTTTCCCGTGCGGCGAAGGCGCGTTCGCCGGGCGGCCCTCGCTCGGCAGCGCGAAACAACGGAGCGCGAACGAGCTATATCGGCGACATCGTGATTTCACCGGAAACGGCGCGGCGAAACGCGCGGAAGCATTCGCGACGGCTGGCGGCCGAACTGCGCGTGCTGATCCTGCACGGGATGATTCACCTGGCTGGTTACGACCACGAAGCCGATGACGGCGAAATGATGCGCTTGGAGCGGCGGCTGCGGCGCCGGCTGGGCCTGCGCTGATCATGCCAGTCTTTGGCTACACGCTCGGTGTATTCGGACTCTGCGTCATTCTGGCGATATTTTCCTTCCTGGACCGGATCTACCGGCAACTCGGACGCGTCTCCACAGGGACCCTGCGCGAGCACATCGAGATCTTTGAGTCCGAGGTTGAGCCGCGATTCAGATTGGATCGCGCGGCGGGCGCAGCCTGGGTTTCGCGATCCTGGCGCAACCTGGCGCTGGTTGTCGTGGCCGTAGAAACCGCGCGTGGCGTGCTGTTGCTGGTTCCCACGGTGTGGCAGGCCGTGGTGCAGTTAATCGTCTATCTCGTGGTTGAAGTGCTGGTATGCGTGCATTTCATTCCGGAACTATTGATCGTGCGGACCAGCACGCGCTGGCTGAAGCCGCTGGTTCCCGCTCTGCAGGCGGCGTTGCTGATCATCTGGCCGTTGCGAGCCTCGCTGGAATTGGCGATTTCCGTGGCGCGCATTTCCGAGGAAGAGCTGCCGCCGGGAACGCAGGCGCAACAAGACGGTCTCGAAGCGCTGGTGGAGGCGGCTCAGGAAGACGGCATTCTTGGGGGAGATAAGGCGCAGCTGATCGAGCAGGTGGTGGAGTTCAGCGACAAACGAGTGCTGGAAGTGATGACGCCGCGGCCGGACATCGTGGCGATTCCCGCCAACGCCACGATCGAACAGATGAGAAGGCTGCTGGTGGAGACGAAATTCTCGCGCCTGGTGGTTTACCAGCAGACGCTCGACGACGTGGTGGGCATCGCGCACGTGCAGGATCTGCTGCAGATTCCGGAGAGCGAAGCGAAGCATCGCACGGTGCGGGAATTGGCGCGCCCGGCGCTCTTTGTGCCCGAGACAAAGCTTGGTTCCGACCTGCTCAGAGAGATGCGCCGGCGCAATCAGCAGATGGCCATCGCCATCGATGAACACGGGCTGGTGGCCGGCGTGGTGACGGTCGAGGATTTGGTGGAGGAGATCGTCGGGGAGATGGGCAACGAAGACGACCCGCGTGGCGCCGGATATCGTGCGCGAGGGCGGACGGAAGCGTGGTGCTGCGGGGAAGCGTCTCGGTAGCGAAAGCTACAGGAGCTATTCGGGATCGAATTCGCGGACGAATCCGATCAAGCCGGCCACCACGGTGGCGGGACTGCTCAATCACATCGCGGGCCACGTGCCGCGCGCCGGCGAGCAACTGGATTACGAAGGGCTGCGCTTCGAGGTGGTGGAAGCGAATCAGCGAAAGGTTTTGCGGTTGCGCGTGCGCCCGCGGATTTTGGCCGCACCGCTGACCGTAGATCGTTCAGCTCACCAGCCGAGCCAGTCCGAACGCGGCCGCGGCGGCAATTCCGCCGGTCACTACGGTCTGAAATGCACCCTTCCAGGGCGAAATTCCCGTGAAGCTGGCTCTTCACAAATCCAAAAACTCCCAGCGCAATTAGTGGTAATCACCACGGAGAACCTCAGAGCGGAGATCACATCGGAGAGGGCCATGTAAGGGGCCAGCGGAATCAAGCCGCCGACCACATAGGACGCGGCGATGGTCACCGCGCTGCGATTGGCGCGTCCTGGATCCGGAGCCTCGAGACCTAGTTCGAAGCGCATCATGAAGTCCACCCAGTGGTTCTGGTTTCCGCAGATCGCTTGCACCACCGGCGCCATCTGGGTTTCGCTTAATCCATATTCGCGAAAAACCTTCGCCACCTCTTCCGTTTCGACGTCCGGGAGTTCCACCGTTTCGCGGATTTCGCGCTCCCGTTCGGAGGCGTAGTGTTCGGAATCCGTCTTGGCCGCCAGGTAGCCGCCCAGTCCCATGGCAATCGACCCGGCCGCAATTTCCGCGAGTCCCGCGGTAACGACGAGACGTGTGGCGTTGGCGCTCGCGGCGAGGGCGCCCGAAATGCCGGCGGCCAGGGCAAAGGGAACGGTCAGGCCGTCGGCCATACCGATCACGACGTCGCGGACGCGTGGCGCTCGCGGTGAAATGCGACTCCACATGCGGAGCTGCGGGCATGAATTCTCCTTTTACTTGCATAAAAGCGCTGAGTTTATCACGCTCTGAGCGAGGTCGCCGTGCAGCGGCGTGCGCAGCGCGATGGCCGGCGAGGTAACATGTTCATCGAGGACGTATTGTGCAAAAGGCATTTCGTTCCGGTTTTGTTGCGGTGGTCAGGCAAGCCGAATGCGGGGAAATCAACGCTCGTAAACCGTCTCGTGGGGCAAAAGGTCGCGATCGTTACTTCGCGGCCGCAGACCACGCGAAATCGCATCCTGGGAATTGTGAACCGGCCCAAGGCGCAGGTGGTGCTGATCGACACGCCTGGGATCCATCGGGCCGACTACCGTGCTCGGCCGGCAGATGATGGCGGAGGTGAACCAGGCGCTCGAAGGAATTGACCTGCTGGCCGTGATGGTCGATGCCAGCGCTGGCTTGACGAGGGAGGACCGCCTGGCCTTTGAGCGCGCGCGACAATTTCGCAGGCCCGTGTTTCTCTTGCTGAACAAGATCGACCGGATCGCGAAACCGGCGCTGCTGCCGCTGATCGAGGCGTGCTCCAAGGAGCTGTCGTTTACCGAAATCATTCCTGTTTCCGCTCTCACGGGCGACGGAGTCGACCTCGCGCTGGAGAGGCTGATTGCTCATCTGCCCGAAGGCGAACCCTATTTTCCCAAGGATCAGGTCACCGATCAGCCGGAGCGGTTTCTGGCCGCCGAAATCGTTCGCGAAAAAGCGATGAGCTGCACCAAGCAAGAGGTTCCACACGCGGTAGCGGTGCGCATCGAGGCCTTCGAGGAAAGCCCAAAACTGGTGCGCATTCAGCGCGATTATTTCCGTCGAGCGAGAGGGGCAGAAGGGAATACTCATCGGCAGCGGCGGCGAAATGCTAAAGGCAATCGGCACGGCGGCGCGCCAGGAACTCGAAGAAATTCTCGGGACAAAGGTTTTCCTGGAATTGCGTGTGAAGGTCGATCCGGACTGGCGCCAAGATGCGCGCAGGGTGCAGCAACTCGACTGGCGGCGCCAACTCGAGCGGCTGGGAAGCGAATAGCTACTCCTCAGCGGAAATTCCGAGAGACTTCATCTTGCGATAGAGATGGCTGCGCTCGAGGCCCAGGGCTGTGCGCGGTTCTGGTCATATTCCACTGATTCTCGCTGAGCTTGCGCAAAATGAATTCACGTTCGTAGGCGCTGCGCGCCTCCTGTAAGGTTGCGTTCGGCCGGGAGGAGATCGCCGGAAGATCGCGGAACAACTCCGGAGGAAGATGCAGCGGCTCGATGCGGGAATGAGGGCAGGTGATCATGAGCCGCTCGATCAGGTTGCGAAGCTCGCGGACATTGCCAGGCCAGGTGTATCGGGCCAGCACCGCCAGAGCGGCGTCGCTGATATCTTTTGGTTTGCGGCCATAAGCCGCGGCGAATTCGGCTAGAAAATGGCGCGCCAGGCTGGGAACGTCTTCGATGCGCTCGCGCAAGGCGGGCACCGTGAAGGGAATCACGTTGAGGCGATAAAAAAGATCCTCGCGAAACAGGCCTTTGGCGATTTGCTCCTCGAGCTTTTTATTGGTCGCGGCGATCACGCGGACATTGACCACGGTGGGGTGATTGGAGCCCACGCGTTCGAGGCGCTGCTCCTCGAGTACGCGAAGCACCTTGGCCTGGGTGCGCAAACTCATGTCGCCGATTTCATCCAGGAAAAGCGTGCCGTTATCGGCTTTTTGAAATTTGCCGATCTTGTCGTCGCTGGCGCCGGTGAAGCTGCCCTTGACGTGCCCAAATAACTCCGACTCGATCAGTTCCTCGGGAATGGCCGCGCAATTGACCTCCACAAAGGGTTCACGGCTGCGAAGGCTGGCGGCATGCAGCGCGCGGGCGACAAGTTCCTTGCCCGTGCCGCTTTCGCCGTAAATCAGAACGCGGCCGTTGGTGGGAGCGGCGAGCGCAATCTGCTGGCGCAAAGCCTTCATCGGAACGCTTTCGCCAAGCACCTGATAACGATGGCCGAGTTCCTCGCGAAGCCGCCGATTTTCCGACTCCAAGCGCAGAAAGTCGAACGCCCTTTTTACGGACTGGGTGGTTTTTTCGAGCGAGAGCGGCTTTTCGACGAAGTCGAAGGCCCCCAGTTTGGTGGCCCGAACCGCCGTCTCGATATTCCCGTGTCCCGAGATCATGACGACCATGGGAAAATGTCCCACCTGGCGCATGCGCTCCAGTGTTTCGAGCCCATCCATTTTTGGCAACCAGACGTCGAGGAGCACCAGGTCCATCTGCTGGCTGGCCAAGTGCTCCAGACACTCCTCTCCGGAACTCACCGCGTCGACCAGGTACCCCTCTTCACGAAGGATAGAGGAGAGGGAGTCGCGTATTCCTTCTTCGTCGTCGACGATTAGAATGGACTGTGACATAGGTTGATGCTACGGCCGGCAGGCGGCAAAAACGGGCTGTCGAGACATTTACCTAGGCGTCCGCGGCGAGGGTTACGGGCGTGCCATCGACGGCGGGCAATTCGATTACGAATCGCGCCCCCGTAGGCACGTTGTCTTCGGCGCGAATAATCCCGTGATGCTCGGCAATGACTCGGCTGGCGATCGCCAAACCCAGACCCGTGCCGCGGTCCTTCGTCGAAAAATGCGGCAGGAAAAGTTTGTCCTTGTCCTCCGGAGAGATTCCGCAACCGGTATCCGTGATCGTGATTTCGACGGAGTCATGGGCGGCCTGGAAGCCCGTGGTAAGAACCAGGTTGCGGACTGTCGAGCCTTCCATGGCCTCCGCCGCGTTGTCGATGAGGTTTACGATCACCCGGCGCAGCATTTCCGAATCGGCTCTCACCAGAGGCACTCGCTCGCCAAGACTCGTGAGAATCTTCACATCTTCCAGCCTGCCGCGAAATACGTCCAGCGCGCCGAGGACGACAGCATTGGGGTCGGTGGGGACGAGGCGGGCGACGGGGAAGCGGACAAACCTCGAAAACTCGTTGACCAAGGCCTCCAGCGTTCCGACCTCCCGCCCGATCAGGGCGGCGCATTCGCTGACGAGACGAGCAAGCTCGGGCGCTCCACAATCACCGTGCCGGTTGATGTAGCGAGACAGGCGCTCAGCGGACAGCTGAATCGGCGTCAGAGGATTTTTAATCTCGTGGGCGATACGCTGAGCAACCTCCTGCCATGCGGCCGCTTTTTGCGCCCTCAAGAGCTCCGTAAGGTCGTCGACCACAACTAGATATCCCGCGCTACTGCGCCGGCCGCCAAGCGGGCTTACGGTGACGGCCGCATGGACCACACGGCCTTTCCTGCGGAACTCCAGTTCCTTCGACGCCGCGCCCATCCGCAAGGAGCGGCGGATGAGCAGCTGCACGTCACGAGCCGCATCATTTCCTGCCAGTGCGATCAAATGGGGCGCTTCGTGCGCATCCTCGCCAAAGATCTCCCGGGCGGCCCGATTCATACGGGTGATGTGGCCGTTTGGGTCGAGGGCCAGAACGCCGGTAGGAATGTTTTCGAGGACGGTTTCGATAAGGGTACGGCGGCTGTCGAGTTCCTGTACTGCTTGCTGGAGGTTTTGAGTGAATTCGTCGATGCGCCGATGGCTATCGGCCAACTGCGCAGACATCCGGTTGAAGGACCGAACCAGGGTTCCCAACTCGTCCTGGGCCCTCACATTTACCTGCGTCCCCAAGTGGCCGGCCGCGATTTCACCGGTGGCCTCGGCCAGGGCTTGGATAGGCACCGTAACTTGCTTCGCCAAATAGAGGGCCGCCCATGTGGCGGCGAAGAGCAGCAGTACGGTGAAAAGCGAAAGCGTCAGAAGGATTTGCCGTTTGAAGGTGCGAATGCGCTGATTTTCGATGGAGTAGGCGGCTGTTTGGGCCTGAACATTGTTGTATCTGCCGAGAAAGTCGGCGGGCAGGCGGCGTGCCACAAACAGATAGCCTGAACCGAGCGGCGCACGGGCGGCGAGGAAAGAACCGGAGCGCGAATTCCAGACTTCACCACCGTTCGGCAGCACCATCTCGAACCTGAGCGTAGGATCGACAACGAACGGCAGGTTCAAGGGATCGCCGATCCGCAGCGGAACTCCAGAGGAATCGAGTGCCCAGATACCTTCCGCCCCCTGATTGGCGGCAAAACGAGCTGCTGGGTCCAGGGCCGATGAGAGGCTGGCTGAGTCTGCAACCGGAACCGAGGTCGCAGCACGGTTTGCCAGCGCCTGAAGACGCGAATATTCCAGGCGATTGACCTCCCCAAGCAGAGCAATAGCCTGTGAATTGGCGGACTCCAGCTCTTGCGGGAACCAGCGGTTCAGCGTTCGGTTCATCAGGGCATAGCTGATGAAGAAATAGAAGACTAAGGGCAGAACCGACACAGCCAACGCTCCTAACACCATCTTGGTTTTGAATCGAGAACCAAGTTCTTCGGCACGGCGCTCAGCCCAAAGGCGTATCAGCGTGCGGCCGAGGATGAGTCCGAAGACCAAGAGAGCCGCGACGATAAAGGTATTCAAGGCGTAAAGAGCAATGAGTTCGTCCCATCCATGCGGTTCAAACGGGACCCGCAGGGAACCCAGGGTGAAGACAGCGGCAAGGAGGAGGCTTATGGCAACGCCGCTTAAGACCAGAAATAGCCGCGAATTTCGAGGGGATTCGGTCATCGCAAGAGACTGCTGAAGTCTTGGTGGCGCAGCCGGTCCGGGAAACTCGGAATGGCCGCCCTCAGCAAGATATCTATCGAGGAGCAGGTAAGTCAAGCGGTCCCTGTGTCTGAATTGCCACAGCTGTCTCGGGCAGGGTTATCGCTATTAGCGCTTTCAATACGAAAAAGAAAACGCTCCCTGCTAGTCCCAGTACGTTCTGTTAATTTCAAATTTGCAGCGTTTGGGGCCCTGAGGGTCGTGCTATGTCGTCCCGGCTTGGCGAAATCCTAGTCAAAGAAAACCTGATTACTGCCGATCAGCTGAAGCAGGCCATGGCTCATCAGCGGCAGAATGGGGGTCGGCTGGGGACTGCCCTGATGAAGCTGGGATTCGTCAGCGACGATGAAATAACGGAAGTCCTTTCCCGTCAATATGGTGTCCCCTCGATCAATTTGAAATACTACGAAGTTGATCCCGCCGTCATAAAGCTTATCCCCCAAGATACCGCCGTGCGATACCAGATCGTCCCGCTTTCACGCGTGGGATCAACGCTGACCATCGCGATGATCGATCCCACCAACGTCTTCGCGATGGACGATATCAAGTTCATGACCGGCTTTAACGTCGAGCCTGTGGTGGCGTCGGAAACCTCGGTCAATGAAGCCATCGTGAAATTCTACGGTGAGGTGGAGAGCGGGGAAGAGCTCTCCAAGGTGATGAAGGACCTGGGCGCCGACGATGGCGGCGACCTGGAATTGGCGGGGGAAGAGCAGGAGATGGACCTGGCGGCGCTGGAAAAGGCCGCGGACGAAGCCCCCATCATCAAGCTCGTGAATTTGATCCTTACAGACGCCGTGAAACGAGGCGCCAGCGATATTCACGTGGAACCTTACGAGCGCGAGCTGCGCGTGCGGTTTCGCGTGGACGGTCTTCTGCAAAGCGTGATGACGCCGCCGTTGAAATTGAAAGATGCCATCACCAGCCGCATCAAGATCATGTCCAAGCTGGACATCAGCGAAAAGCGGCTCCCTCAAGACGGCCGCATCATGATCAAGTACCGCCGGGAAGGCCGGATCAAGGAGCTCGATTTCCGCGTTTCCACCGTGCCCACCCTCTTTGGCGAAAAGATCGTCATGCGCTTGTTGGACAAGGAGAATCTGCGGCTGGACATGACCAAGCTGGGGTTCGAGCAGGAATCGCTGACCAAATTTGAGAAAGCGATCTTGCGTCCGTACGGAATGGTTCTGGTCACCGGCCCGACGGGATCGGGCAAAACCAACACCCTCTATTCGTCGGTGGCCCGGCTGAATACCCCTGACACGAACATCATGACCGCGGAAGACCCGGTCGAATTTCAATTGGCCGGCATCAACCAGGTGCAGATGAAGGACCAGATCGGGCTGAATTTCGCCTCCGCTTTAAGAGCTTTCTTGCGGCAAGACCCCAACATCATCCTGGTCGGCGAAATCCGAGACTTTGAAACCGCCGAAATTGGAGTCAAGGCGGCGCTCACGGGCCACTTGGTCCTCTCCACGCTGCATACCAACGACGCCCCCTCCACAATCAGCCGGCTAATGAATATGGGTATAGAGCCCTTCCTGGTAGCGACGTCCGTCAATTTGATCTGCGCCCAGCGATTGGTGCGCCGGATTTGCGCGGGCTGCAAGGAACCGCTGGAGATTCCGGAGCAAGCGCTCGTCGATGCCGGTTACAAGCCGGAAGAGATCAAAAGCACCACGGTCTACCATGGCAAGGGTTGCGCCACATGTAACAAGAATGGTTACAAGGGGCGCGTTGGTCTTTACGAAGTTATGGAAATTACCGACGAATTGCGAGAACTGATTCTGGTAGGCGCCTCTGCTCTGGAGTTGAGGAAAAAAGCGCTGGATCTCGGGATGATCACGTTGCGGCGGAGCGGCTTGATCAAGGCCGCTTCCGGCCAGACGACTTTGGAAGAGGTTCTGCGCGAAACCGTGCTCTGAGGAGAATGTTGATATGGCGGGTATCACCCTAAGCGAGCTGTTCAAGAAGATGATCGAAATGGGCGGAAGCGATCTGCATATCTCCACCAATAGCCCGCCGCGAGTCCGCGTGCATGGCAAATTGAGGCCTCTGGACATGCCGCCCCTGACCGCTGCGGATACCAAGGCGTTGGCCTACAGCGTCTTGACCGACGCGCAGAAGCATCGGTTCGAGGAAAATCTGGAACTGGATTTTTCCTTCGGACTGAAGAATCTGGCTCGGTTTCGAGGCAATCTTTTCAATCAGCGCGGCGCGGTAGGGGCCGTCTTTCGGACCATTCCCTGGGAACTCAAAGGTTTTGACGCGCTGGGCCTGCCTGCGGTGGTGAAGAGTCTCTGCGAAAAACCTCGCGGCTTGGTGCTGGTCACCGGTCCTACCGGCTCCGGTAAATCGACCACCTTGGCAGCCATGCTCGACAAGATCAATAACGAGCGCGAAGAGCACATGATCACGATCGAGGACCCCATCGAATTCCTGCACAACCACAAGAAATGCCTGGTGAATCAGCGCGAAGTGCATTCCGACACGCACTCTTTTGCCAATTCACTGCGCGCCGCGTTGCGCGAAGATCCCGACGTGGTGCTGATCGGCGAAATGCGCGACCTGGAAACCATCGAATCCGCCCTGCGAATCGCCGAAACCGGCCACTTGACGTTCGCAACACTGCACACCAACTCGGCCATCTCCACCATCACTCGTATTGTGGACGTTTTTCCAGCTCACCAGCAGCCCCAGATTCGCGCGCAATTATCGCTGGTTCTGGAAGGGGTGCTCTGCCAGGCGCTTCTGCCGCGCGCCGACGGGCGTGGCCGGGTCATGGTCATGGAGATCCTGATTCCCAACGCCGCGATTCGCAACCTCGTTCGCGAGGATAAGATCCATCAGATCTATTCGGCGATGCAAACCGGCACTGGCCAAACGGGCATGCAGACGTTCAATCAAAGCCTGGCCAGTGCCTATACGTCCAAGTTAATCACTCTGGAAACAGCGCTTTCGCGTTCGTCCAATCCGGACGAATTGCAAGATATGATCAATCGAGGCGTGGCCACCGCGGACGGTTCGCGTGGAGCCGTACCGATGCGGCGCTGAGGTTCAGCGGATCCTGAACGGAATTTCAATTAAGAGTTGACTGAGGAGGAAAGGCGATGCCGGTCTACGTTTATCGCGGAACAAACCGCACCGGGAGTGCCGTCAGCGGCGAGCAAGCGGCCAATAATAAGAATGAACTGCTCAATCTGCTCAAGCGGCAGCAGATCAAAGTAAGCAGGCTGTCGGAGAAGGGCAAGGAGTTCAACTTCCCGACCTTCAAGAAGGGTGTCACGCCCAAGGACTTGGCTGTGTTCACGCGCCAATTCTCCGTGATGATCGATGCCGGCTTGCCTCTCGTGCAATGCCTCGAAATTCTCGCGGGACAACAAGAGAACAAGACCTTCGAATCCGTGCTGACGGCTACGCGGGCGTCGGTGGAGGGCGGCCAAACGCTTTCCGGCGCGATGCGGCACCACGAGAAGGTTTTTGACGCCTTATATGTCAACCTGGTGGAAGCGGGAGAAGCGGGCGGTATCCTGGACACCATTCTGCAGCGGCTGGCCAGTTACATTGAAAAGAACGTAAAGCTAAAGCGCGCCGTGAAATCGGCCTTGGTTTATCCGATTGCTGTCTTGGGCGTAGCCGCTGGCGTGATCACCCTGCTGCTGTGGAAGGTCGTGCCCATCTTCGGCACGTTGTTTCTTGGGTTGGGTGTGGATCTGCCTCTGCCCACCCGGATCGTCATCGGGCTGAGCAATTTTGTGGGCAGCATCTTCGGGTTGATGATTGTGGTCCTTCTTGTCGGCGCAGGGTTTGCGATTAAAGTGTGGTACGGAACGGAAAAGGGCCGCTTCATACTTGACGGTATTTTGTTGAAGCTGCCCCTCGTCGGTATTCTTCTCCGCAAAATAGCCGTGGCCCGGTTCACGCGCACCTTGGGCACTTTGATCTCCTCGGGCGTGCCCATTTTGGAGGGGTTGGACATCACCGCGCGAACCGCCGGCAATGCGGTGATTGAGAAAGCTCTGAATCAGGTCCGAACCGCACTGGAGCAAGGCAAAAACCTGGCCGATCCCTTGAAGGAAACGAATGTGTTTCCGGGAATGGTGACGCAGATGATCGGCGTCGGCGAACAGACCGGCGCGATGGACGCCATGCTGCAGAAGATCGCCGATTTCTATGAGGAGGAAGTGGACGCGGCGGTCAAGGATTTACTCGCGGCCTTGGAGCCGGCCATGATTGTTTTCCTGGGCGTCGTGGTGGGCGGCATCGTGATTTCGATGTACCTCCCGCTGTTCTCCTTGATTGGCAAGTTGAGCAGCTCTCATTAACACGCTTTCCCATTCCCTGATGGATTCCGCGCGGCGCCTCGGGCGAGCCGGGGCGAACGCCCAAAGAAGCGGGCGTGAGGCTCTTCCCGCAAGAGCTTTGCGCCCGAATCTCTGGTGCTGAGATGGAGTTGAATCAGAACTTAGGCGACTGGCTCCGCTGGCTCAACCGCATTCGATTTCTCGTCGTCACGCTGCTGCTGGGAATTGTTCTGGTCCTCGAGCAGTATACGGAATTTGCGGTTCCGCTCCGCTATTTCGTCCCGCTAATCATTCTGTGGTACACGCTGGGGCTGTTTTACCTGATCCTTCTGCACTGGGTGCCGGTGGGGCGCTGGCACGCCCCGCTGGAGATCGTCAGCGATCTGCTGCTGGTCACCGGCCTGGTTTACGTCACCGGCGGGCACGAGAGCTACTTCATCTCCCTCTACTTGCTTTTGATCATCGTCGCCAGCATTCTTTTTTCCCGCCGGACCGCGTTTATGGTGGCCGGGTTTGCATTTGTCCTTCTGGGCGGGATGGTTGAGTTGGTTTTCTACAATATCCTGCCGCGCACCGCCTCGTCCATGCCCGCGCGGCAAGACGCTGCAGACTTGGATCCTAAGCAACCTGTTTGCTTTTCTGGCAGTGGGCTATCTCTCGAGCTTGCTGACGGCCAGCCTTCGCCGCCAGAGCGCCGAACTGGAGATGAAGCGCGGAGAACTGCAGGATCTCCAGGCGTTCAACGAGGACATCATTCACTCCATGCGCGGAGGCTTGATCACCACCGACCTGGACGGACGATTGCGGTTGCTCAACCGCACCGGCGAGGAGATTCTTGGGCTGCGATTCGATCAGGTGCGAGGGCACGCACTGGGCGAAATTGCTCCGGAGATCTGGCAAATGACCGACGGTTGCGAGGACGGAGCCTTGCCCCAAAGGCGCGAAATCGACTTTCGAACTCCCTCCGGACAGCAGCGCTATCTGGGTCTTTCGGTATCCGTTTTGCGGACCGCGGAGCGCCAGGGAACCGGCTACGTCGTTAATTTTCAGGACCTCACCGATCTGAAGCGGCTGGAGCAAGAGGTGGCCACGAAAGATCGCATGGCCGCACTGGGACGGCTTTCCGCGGCAATCGCGCACGAGATTCGCCAGCCCCTGACGGCCATCGCCGGAGCCGTGAAGGAGTTGGGGCGCATGGTTCCTTTGCAGGAGGACGAAAAACATCTGGTGGAAATCGTGGGCCGCGAATCGGAGCGGCTGAACCGGATCATCAGCGACTTTTTGAATTACTCCCGCGAGAAGAGTTACGAATTCTCGGAGGCCGATGTTTCCGAATTGCTGGAAGAGACCCTGACGCTGCTGGAGAAGCATCCCCAGTGGCAAGGCAAGTACCGCATCGAACGTGTCTTTACGTCGAGTCCGGTGCGGGTTCGAGTCGACTGCAACCGCATCAAGCAGGTGTTCTGGAACCTTTGCGAGAATGCGCTTCGCGCCATGCCCGAAGGCGGCACCTTAACGGTGGGGCTGGAAACCGCGCCGTTTTGGGCGCGGATTCGCTTTCGCGATACGGGCATGGGCATCGATCCCGCGCAGCAGGTAAAGATTTTCGAGCCGCTGCAATCGGGCTTTGTGGGCGGAACTGGGTTGGGGCTGGCCATCGTTTATCAGATCGTTCACGCCCACAGCGGACGCATCACAGTGACTTCGGAAAAGGCCCACGGCGCTGAATTCACCGTCGAACTGCCGCGGGTGGCCTGATCGTGGCCAACATACTTATCGTCGATGACGAGCGCTCCATCTGTGAGCTTCTGGAGATCACTTTTCGAAAAGATGGGCACCGGGTGGAGATCGCCACGGGCGGTGAAGCGGCGCGCCGGAGCCTGGAATCCAAGATCTTCGACATCATTATTTCCGACATCCGCATGCCGGATATGAGCGGGGTCGATCTGCTCCAATACGCCAAGGAAGTCTCACCCTCAACTATTTTTCTTCTGATCACCGGCGTGCCCACGGTGGAAACGGCCATTGCGGCCGTAAACGCCGGAGCGGATCGCTATGTGATCAAGGACCACGAATTAGTGGACCAATTGCGCCGCGCGGTGAGCCAGGTGGATGAGAATCTCCGGCTCAAAAACGAAGCCGGTTATCTGCGCCGCGAACTGCGGAGGCTTACCGGCCAGGACAATATTATTGGCCGCAGTCCCAAGATGCGCGCGATTTTCGACCTGATTTCGGCCGTGGCGCCGCAGGCCAGCCGCATCCTGATCACCGGGGAGAGCGGAACCGGCAAAGAATTGGTGGCACGAGCGGTGCACGAAAACAGCGCCCGCAGTAAGGCGCCCTTCATCACCGTGAACTGCGGCGCCTTCCCGGAGACGCTTCTCGAATCGGAATTGTTCGGCTATTTGAAAGGGGCGTTTACGGGGGCAAACGAAAATCGGCAGGGGCTATTTCAGGCCGCCAGCGGCGGAACGCTTTTTCTGGATGAAATCGGGAACATGAGCCCGACCATGCAGGTGAAGCTCTATCGCGTGCTCCAGGAAGGGAAGATACGGCCGCTGGGCAGCACCGAGGAGACGGATATCGATGTGCGCGTGATCGCCGCAACCAATCGGGACTTGGAAAAGGCGATCGCGGCGGGCGAGTTTCGAGAGGATCTGTATTATCGATTGAGCGTCATCCCCATCCAACTGCCGTCGCTGCGCGAACGCCGGGACGACATTCCGCTGCTGGCCCGCACGTTCTTCGAACGCTTTCGCAAGATCATGGAGAAGACGCTCGAGGGGATTGAACCCGCCGCGATGGCCCAGATGGAAGCCTACGATTGGCCCGGCAACGTTCGTGAACTCGAGAACACCATGGAGAGGTCGGTGGCGCTGGAGACGGGCCGTCTGATCTCATTGGCGGTGTTACCCGAGAAGATTCGTTATGGCGCTCAAGTCGCCGGCGCCGGCGCGGAGAGTCCCAAAAACGGGCGGCCGGTAATTCCAGAAGGAGGGCTTGATCTGGAACAGTACATTCAGAATACCGAGCGCGCTTACCTGTTAGCTGCTTTAGAGGCGTCGGGCGGCGTGGGCACCCGCGCGGCCGAATTGCTGAAGATCACCTATCGCTCTTACCGGCATTACGCCAAGAAATACAACATCAGCTAGAAGCAACCACTTTCAAGGAGAATGCCCCTTCTCTAGCCCAGCCCGGGCGCCGATTGGGCTGCACGATGCAGCGCGGACGCACGCTTGGTCAGATAGGCGAGGACGTAGTCTACGGCAAACACCGCGAGCAAACACATGATGGGATCGATGGGTTGGCGGTAACGCTCGTCGGTGTGCGTGGCATAAAACAGCAAAGGAAAAACGAGCAAAGCGACAGTAAAAGGAAACGCGGCCTCATTCTTCACGCGGTTCACCAGAAGCGTTCCGGCCAAGGCCAGCAGCGAGAAGAGGCAATTCCAAACGAGCGCTAATTTATCGACAAGGTGCAAGTATTGCCACTCATCGGCAGGCGCGTCCCAGGATCCCATCCAGTTATCCTCGAAGCGGCGAAAGAAGAAGCGGCGTGGTATCCAGCGGATGGGAACGCATGAAGGCAAATGCCTCGCTTTGTTTTTCCGCCATGTAGGGAATCTCGGTCATGCGTAAGTATTTAGCCGCTTCCGCGCGGTCATTCGTCGGGTGCAGGAAGCCAGCCCAGGTATCGGGCACTTCAGCACTATTGCCCAGCCACAATTCAAGGCCAAAATTCGATCGCAAAGGAACCAATTTGTGGAAGACAACGTAATTGCGAACAGTCCAGGGCGTTATACCGGCGAGAAAGATCACCGCTGAGGCCACAGCAAGCTGCGCAGCCCGATGCCATTCCTTCCGCAAAGGCCAAAGCGCCCAAAGTGCCAGGAAGGGGAGGAGCGATAACACAGAGGGATTGACCATGGCGCTGAACGCCCACAGCGCGCCATATCCCAGCCACCATGACAATTTGCTTCGGCCGCGAATGTGCAGTGTGGCGGCGAAGAGCAGGGTCATACAGAGAGCCGCGAGCGCTGTATCCCACACCCAGATGACCGAGTAGTAGATTCCGGCCGGCAGCAGGGCCCAGAGCCATGCCGATGCCGCGCCTACAGTGGTTCCGAAAACCTTCTTTCCGATGGCATAGACCGGCCAGCAGACGAATGCGGAAAAGGCCATGTCCAGGAAGCGAATCATCACGCTGGATTTGAAGGTGAAAATTCCAAAGAGCTTGAAAATCCCAGCGAGAAGGTAGGGATAAATCGGAACAAGCCACGCAGTCGGTCCCGAGGCGAGGCCCAGCACGGGCGAACTGAATCCCCGGCCGGCGGCAATCGACGCCGCTATCGCGCCCGTTTCGGCTCCAAACGGGTGTTTATCCGGGATGGCGATCTCGCGAATTCCCAGGATGTACCAGCAATAGGCCACTCGGAAAACGAATGCGGCCACGACAATGAAGCCCGCGGAGAGCAAGATGCTCTTTAGTCTTTGAGCCAAAGCAAACCCACCTTACAAAAGATTGCCTCAGCACTGCCCGGTGCAGGCGCTGAACGCTAACTCAACAAGACTAGCCGAGACACGTGAGCTGCGGGGACGAGCCCTGGAGGCGGCTTGTTCAGTCAGTTATAAACGATCAAGACTCGGATCCGCGGCAACGGATCAGCCTCATGCAGCCACCGTGTCAGCCGACCCTATGTTGGCCGTAGCGTTGACAGTTAGACGTTTTGCGCCTCATTGCTATGACACTTTTTGGCGTTTTGACCTTCGAATTCTTGAGTTCCATCTTGGGTTGAATACCATCGGGGTATTTTTCGTCGGCTGTAACCCACTTTGATTTAGCAGCCTACGGACTCTTGTGTCGCGTTGATAATCCCTCCCGGCCCCTCATGGCCCCGGGCTTGCAATTATACGGGCGTGCCCCGGTGCGAATCTTAGAAAACTTAAGGAGACGTTATGCGCAACAAACAAAAGGGTTTCTCGCTAATTGAGCTCTTGATCGTGGTGGCAATTATTCTGATTATCGCCGCCATAGCCATTCCGAACCTCTTGAGGGCCAAGATGGCTGCCAACGAGTCCTCCGCGGTAGGTTCTCTGCGGACGATCAACACGTCTTGCGTTGAATACTCGACCACGTACGGCGTCGGCTTTCCCGCATCCTTACCCGCTCTTGGCGGGACCGGCACCGCGACCTCGGCTTCTGCAGGCCTGATTGACTCGGTATTGGCGGGCGGCGTCAAGAGCGGCTACACCTTCGTTTATACGGCGGGTGGCCCTGACACAGCCGGCGCCATCGACACGTATACGATTACGGCTACGCCTGTCGTCGCGGGCACAACCGGTCAGCGCATGTTCTTCACTGACCAGTCCGGCGTGATCCGCGCAGACGCTTCCGGTTCAGGTGCGAGCGTGAATAGCACCCCGATCGGGTAAAGATCAGAGTTGGGGGAGGGACCAAGTTCCCTCCCCCGATTCCTTCCGTTCCGCAGCTTAATGCGAACGGGGAAGGTTACGAGGACACAATGAAAGCCTCGAAAAGCAAATCCGAAGGTTGCGCTACTGAACAGAACGTTGCTGGGTTCTCTTTGATCGAACTGCTGGTGGTCGTCGCCGTCATCCTGATTATTGCGGCCATCGCGATTCCCAATTACGTTCGCGCAAAGGAGCGAGCCAACGAATCGTCCGCCGTTGCGAACCTTCGCAACATTTGCACTGCGGACGTTGTTTATAGCACCACGTACGGAATCAACTTTGCGGGTTCACTCGACGCTCTGGGCGGCAATCCCGCCACCCCCAGCTCCTCGTCAGCTGCTTTGATCGATTCCGTCTTGAGCACCGCTCCGTATATCAAGAGTGGGTTCCAGTACACCTACGTTGTAACGGCCACCGACTCCAACGGTTATGCGCAGGCATATTCCATTAACGCCGATCCGACCATACCCGGCACCACCGGTGACAAGCATTTCTACACCGACCAGACCGCCGTCATTCGCTACAACACGACCACAGCTGCCGGCCCGACGGATCTGCCTATTCAGTAAACTCCGAAGCCCGGCGACACTGGCCCAGGAGCTTTCCATACGGACTTTGCTAGACTGTAGCTGTGAAGCTGACCGCCTTTTTCTTCTTAACTGGCGCGCTTGCGTTTATCGCTTCCGCACTGCCCGTTCAAGGTGACGTAAGTCCCCGCGCCACCGCCGCCGCGCACGCTCTCGAAGAGCACTATCACAATGCGCGCACCCTTCAAGCCATCTTTCTCGAGCGATACAGCGATAGCCAGGAGGGTATGCAGGCCGAATCGGGAATTGTGTATTTCAGCCGGCCGGGCCGAATGCGCTGGGAATATGAAGCGCCCGAACAAAAGCTCTTCGTCTCCGATGGCAAGACGGTCTGGTTTTACGTTCCCTCCGACCACACCGTAACTCGCGCTCCGATCAAACAAAGCACAGACTGGCGTACGCCCCTGGCCTTGTTGACGGGCAAGGCCAAGCTTTCTCAACTTTGCCAGACCCTTGATATCAGCTCGGAGACTCCGGGCGTGAAGGGAAACGTCATCTTGCTCTGCCGTCCTCGGGGCGAAAAGGCCCAGGGCAAGAGCCCGGGCGGCCCCGACTCCGAGGCTTCTTTGGCTCCTCTGGACCAGCAATTCGACCAGGTCTTGCTGGAAGTCGACCCCGAGACCGGCGAATTGGCGGATGTCCGCATTCTCCAGCCCGGAGGGATCCAGCTGGAATACCGGTTTGGAAACTGGCAGGAGAACCTGCCCCTGCCGGACTCTCTGTTTCGATTCCAGGCCCCTCCCGGAGTAGCCATTGTGGACCAGCCTAAACAAACCGACTCCTCCGAGCAGTGAGTCTGCGGACCAATGAGTCTGCGTTCCGCTATTTAACCCAAAGAACATCCGCCAAGGTCTCGGTTTCGGTCTCCCAAGGGATAAGGTAAACTGAGGGGCCATGGCGGAATTCGTATGCAAAGTCGCCGATCCGGCCGGACGTGTGTTCTCACACGTGGAAGCTGCGCAGTCGGTTTCCGAGGTTCGCCAGAAGCTGGGCGACCGAGGCTTATATGTCTACTCGGTGCAGCCGCGCGGCGGCTTGCTGGGAGGCACGGGTTCTCGCCGTAAGGACCGCGTTCTCAAGAGTTCCGATTTTTTGATATTTAATCAGCAATTCAATACGCTCGTCAAGGCCGGCCTGCCCATCCTGAAGGCGCTCGATCTGCTGGCCGAGCGCGCCGCTTCGCCGAGCTTACGGCCGTTGCTTAAGAACGTCCGCGACAAGGTACGTGAAGGTGCGGCGCTATCGGAAGCTCTTGAGCAGGAAGGACTTTTTCCCAAGGTGTACGTAACCTCGATGCTGGCTGGGGAAAAGAGCGGCAACCTGACTGGCGTGTTGGACTACTACATTGCTTATCAGAAGGTTGCCAGCGGCGTCAAAAAGAAGCTCATCGCCACGCTGATTTATCCGGCAATTTTGGTGACTCTAGCTACCGTTATCGTCACCTATCTGGTCACCTATGTCGTGCCGCAATTTGCCAAGCTTTATGCCGACATGAACGTTCAATTGCCCAGCGTGACGCGTGTGCTCTTGGCTCTCACGGTAAGCTATCGGTTTTATGTGCTTGCCGGGGTCGCCGGTCTGGTTTGCGCGGCCGTGGGCATGTTTTTGTGGTCGAGAACGGAAAACGGCGGCACGGCTCTTGACCGCGTCAAGCTCAAATTGCCCGTCGTGGGCGAAGTGTGGATCAAATTTCAGGTGGCGCAGTTCTGCCGTACTCTGTCGACCCTGCTGGCGGGGGGCACGCCCCTGGTGGGCGCGCTATCCACCTCGGCGGAGTCGGTGCGCAGCCGCCTGATTTCGTCGGCTATCGAGAATGCTTCCCACATGGTGCGCGACGGCCAATCGCTGCATAAAGCCTTGAGTAGCACGGGGTTGATGCCGGCGATGGGAATTGAAATGATCGAGGTTGGGGAAGCCAGCGGAGCCCTTTCGCCCATGCTTGCCAGCGTGGCCGAATTTTATGAGGACGAAACCAACCAGCGCATTGGCACTCTCATCGCAATAGTGGAACCCGCCATTTTGGTCTTTATGGCGGTGGTGATAGCTTTCATATTGATTTCGCTCTACCTCCCGATTTTCTCCTTCTCGGTGGGCGCTGGGCCCGGCTAGCGCCGCGGAATCAGGTCATGGAAGCCAGCGACTACAACGTAACATCCTCGTCGGCGCTTCAGGACGTGCAAGCGGAAAAGGAGCGCAGCCGTACGACGGCGGAGCGCTACCGCTGCCCGTTTGTGGATCTGAATGAAGTGCGCATCGATCCGGAGTTGTTTCGAAGCATCCCCGCCGAGCTGATGTTCCGCTTCAATTTTGTTCCCCTCGAGGCGCGGGAAAATCAGTTGGTCGTGGCCGTGGCCGATCCGAGCCAGGTGTTGTTGAGCGACGAATTGCCGTTGCTGCTGGGAAAGAAACTGGTGTTGAAGGTCGCCACGCACACCCAAATCAGCGACCTGCTCAAGCGCACCGAGCAATCCCAGCGCGTCCTGGAACAGGCCACCGAGGCTTTTACGCTGCAGGTCGTCCAGGATGAAGAAGAGGGCGAAGAGGCGCTCTTTGCCGAACGGCTCACCCAGGACGGCGGCGTCAGCCCGGTCGTGCGGCTCGTGGATACCGTGATCTTCACGGCGCTCGAGCGGCGCGCCAGTGACATCCATATCGAGGCGCGCGATCTGGAGGTCGTGGTGAAGTACCGCATCGACGGCATCCTCGTCAACGCCATGCCGCCGATCTCCAAGGAATGGCATTCCACCATCCTCTCCCGCATCAAAGTCATGAGCGAACTGGACATTGCCGAACGCCGCGTGCCGCAGGACGGCCGCTTTCGAGTGCGCTACAAGGGGCGCTTCATCGATTTTCGCGTCTCCATTATGCCCTCTATCCACGGTGAGGATGCCGTCCTCCGCGTGCTGGACAAAGAGACCCTCTCGGAGAAATTTCACGACCTCAGCCTCGAAGTGGTCGGCTTCTCCGGCGAAGAGTTGCACAAATTTCGCCGCTACATCCGTGAGCCATACGGCATGGTTTTGGTTACCGGCCCCACCGGTTCGGGCAAGACCACGACTCTCTACGCCGCTATCAACGAGATCAAGACAGACGAAGATAAGATCATCACCATCGAAGATCCGGTGGAGTATCAGGTCCGGGGCATTACCCAGATTCCCGTCAACGAGAAAAAAGGCCTCACCTTTGCCCGCGGCCTGCGGTCCATCTTGCGGCACGATCCCGACAAGATCATGGTCGGCGAGATTCGCGACCAGGAGACCGCCCAGATCGCCATTCAATCGGCGCTCACCGGCCACCTGGTCTTTACTACGGTCCATGCCAATAACGTCACCGACGTGATCGGCCGGTTCATCAATATGGGCGTCGAGCCCTACAATTTCGTTTCCGCGCTGAACTGCATCATGGCCCAGCGGTTGGTCCGCGTGGTCTGCGACAATTGCAAGAAGCCCGTGCGTTACTCGGACGAAGTTCTGACCTCTGCGGGCCTCCCGCCGGAAATTTGGCGTGCGGTCACGTTCGCCGAGGGGGCCGGATGCCTGGAATGTTCCGGGACGGGGTATCACGGCCGGACGGCGATCACCGAACTGCTGGATTTGTCGGACCACATCCGTGAAATGATCATTGACCGGCGCCCCACTTCGGAGATCAAGCGCGCCGCGCGCGAGGAAGGAATGACGTTCTTGCGCGACTCGGGGCTGGAGAAGGTGCGCGCCGGGGTCACCACGCTGAAAGAGATTAATAAAGTCACCTTCATTGAATGACGCCGCAGGCGGGCGGGCCGGGCATTCGTCGCCGGCGGAAGCTGAGAGAACAATAATCTGCAATGACGGCTACGGAACAAATTCGGCAGGGTTTTTACCGCAGCGCGGCGATTCGGCGCTTTGCGCAGTGGCTGAATGTGGCGCCTCATCCGCTGATCGCTTGCGAAATTGCCGCGGGATACATTGCCGCGGCTCGCTGGAGCCGCGGCGGCAACAGCATGGACTGCCTGGCTGTAGAGCCTCTTCCACCCGGGGCGATCAAGCCCAACGCCGTGGAAACCAATCTGGCCAATCCCGCCGAAGTGCGCTCCGCGATGGAGAAAGTGTTCGCGCGGCTGCAGGCTAAAACCCGTGAGGTGGCCCTCTTTTTGCCCGACCCCGTGATTCGCGTTTTTGTTCTGCATTTCGACGCCTTTCCCCGGTCGGCCAGCGAGGCCTTGCCTTTATTGCGCTGGCGCCTGAAGAAGAGTGTTCCCTTCGAAACGGATGAGACGGTAGTCTCCTTCATGCGCCAGGCGCCCCGCGAGCAGGGCGTGGACGTCGTCACGGCGCTGGCGCGCTTGCGCATCGTCCGGGAATATGAGCAGCTTCTGGAACCGTTAGGCATGTCTCCGGGCGTGGTCATGAGCTCCACGCTGGCCGCCCTTCCGCTGCTCGGCGATCGCACGCCCGCGCTGCTGGCCAGGGTTTCTGGGAGGGCCATGACCGCGGCGATCGTCCGCGACGGAATACTTTGCGGCTACCGCTGCGTGGATCTCCCTGCCGATGAATCGGAGATCACCGCGCAAGCGTTGCTCGACGAAATTTATCCCCTCGCCGCCTATTATCAGGACTCCTGGCGCGAAGGCATTACCATGATTGGCCTGGCCGGCCTCGCTGGACGCATCGAGGAGTTTCGCGAGCCGCTGGAGCGGGAGTTGCACTGTCCCGTGGGCGGTCTATTGAGCGCCGCGGCAAGCGAAGGCCACGTCGGCAGCTCCTTGCGTCCGCTGGTGGAAAGGGAACTCGATGCTTTGGTTGGTTGGAGCCTTTATCGCGGGTCATGAGCGATTGCAATTACAGACTCGGCGATAAGAACGCTACGGAAAGGGCAGGGGCGCGGGCGATATGAAAGTGCGGCTCAATTTGGCTACCTCTCCGCTGGAGAGCAATCGGCGATTCGTCGTCTTTTCCAGCCTGATCGGCAGCGTCGCTTTGATCGCCATGGCCTTTCTCTCCTGGAATGTGTACAGCGTGCGGCGCTCCAATACCGCCATACGAGCGGAGGAGGCCAGGACGGAAAGCGATATGCAAGCGCTGCGGCGGCGGCGCACCGATCTGGAGACATTCTTCAATCGTCCGGAAACCATTCAGCGCCGCGAGCTTTCCGCCTTCCTGAATGGCTTGATCGCACAACGCGCCTTCCCCTGGACGCAAATCTTCATGGATCTGGAACGCAACTTGCCGGACGGCGTGAGGATCGTCAGCATTGAGCCGAGGCTTGCAAGCGATCACTTGGAATTGAAATTGACCATCGGAGCGAGAACGGACGAGGGTAAGTTGAAGTTCCTGAAGTCCCTTGAGGATTCTCGCGCGTTTTCCGACATCCAGGTTTTGGGCGAAGCGCGCACAGGGAGAGCCGGAGATACCGACCAAGTGGTCATGGCGCTCAATGCGCGTTATTCGAACTCATAGACTATGTCCAAGACGACAAAAACGATCATTCGCGTGATCCTCGGCCTTGTCGTAGCGATTGATATTGCCTTGGCCGGAATCAGCTGGCAGATGGCCGATGCCAGGCGCGCTCCGCAAGCGGAGTTGTACACACTGAAGCGGCAGCATGCCTTGGTGGCCGCCGATATCGCGCGCGCGGAGACGATTCGCAAGCAGATGCCTCAAGTGGAGCAGCAGTGCGACAGTTTCTTCAAGCAGAATTTCAGGCCCATCGGATCCGGGTACTCCTCGGTCGTCTCCGATCTGGGCTCTCTTTCGCGCAACGCCGGAATCCAAACGGAAAACCTGAATTTTCACCAGCACGATGCGGATAAAAGAGGGGTTACGGAGGTGGATATCTCCGGGATCATCGACGGAGATTATTCCAGCGTGGTTCGATTCATCAACGATTTACAACACTCGGATACATTTTATGTTCTCGATGGGCTGTCGCTGGCATCCGGTTCGGGAGGGCAATTGAAGTTGAATCTCCAGCTTCGCACCTATTTCCGCGCCTGAATCATGTCCAACCGCCGCAAAATCACGCTTCTGATCGGACTCGGGGTAGTGTTTTTGTTCGCCCTTTACTGGGGGAACCGCACGACCGAGATCGCTCCGGTAGTATCGAGCGCCTATGACTTTCGCCCCATCTCGGTAGACAATCCGGCCTTGAGGCTCGACCTGCTGGACCGCTTGAAGAAGCTGCAATACAGCGGGTCGCACAGGAATATCTTCACCTCTTCCGCTCCGCCGCCCGTGACCGCCGCCGCCGCGACTCCCATAATCGCTCCAATGCCATCTACTCCAGCGGCTCCCGCTGGCCCGCCGCCTCTGGTGATACCGGCTACTTTTTACGGCTATGTCACCGATTCCCTCACCGGCATGCGCCGCGCTTTCTTTATGGAAGGCGAGAATGTGGATATTCTCGGCGGTCGGCGAGGTTTTGATGGGACGTTACCGGTTAGTGCAGATTGGCAATAGCAGCGCCGAGTTGGAAGAGATCAGTTCGGGACGCCGCGCGACCCTGACGATGGAGGAGCCCAACCCGTCGTGAAAACCAGGCGCTCGATTTTCGCTGGCGGCGGGGAAGCGGGCTACGCGATCTTGCTCGCGATTTTTCTGGTCGCGTCTCTGTTGTTATTCGCAGCCGTCGCCGCCCCCAATGTGCTTACCGAGGGCCGCCGGTTGCGCGAGCAGGAGGCGATTTGGCGCGGCAATCAGTATGTTCGAGCCATTCGCCTTTACTACCAGAAGAACGGCAAGTACCCCTCGAGTCTCGAAGACCTCACCAAAGCCAATGCCGCAGGCGTTCATTACCTCCGCAAGGCCTATAAGGAGCCGATGAACAAGGCGGACGGAAGCTGGCGGCTCATCTATGTGACCGGCAGCGGACAGCTCGTCGGCAGCGTCCATTATCACACTTTGCAGGAGATGGCTGTCGCCGCGGCATTCGCGGGACAGTTGCCGGGAGGCGCTGCCGGGTTCGCCAGCCAGCTTTTCGGGGGGATTAATCAAAATCAAGCGGCAGGCGCGCAGCCCGGCGCCACCGGCCAACCGGGCGCGACGCCCGGCCAGCAAGGCGCTACGCAGCCGAATCAGGTTCCCGGCGCGCCGCAGGCCGGTACAGGCACCAATGGCCAGAATTCGCCCAATGGTTCACAAGACTCGTTATTCAGCTCCACGCAGCCCGCGCCACTCGAGGCCGTGGATTCGCCCGTCTTTGGCGGGTCGGTCATCGGTGTGGCCAGCAAGGTCAAGCAGTCTTCGATCGCCGTCTATCAGGGCGGCAAGACATACTTCGAGTGGGAGTTTATCTGGAACCCGCTGATGAATGCGAATGGCGGCGCGCCTGGACAGCAGCTTGCCATTCCGGGGCTGAATGCTCCGTTACAGCCAGGCGTGGCGCCGAACGGCAACGCCGTGCCGCCCGGTGCCAATGGATTAACCAATGTCCCGGGTGGACCGTTCGGCAGTAGTCCCACCGGGCCTCAAAACACAAATCCGTCCATGCCCGGGGGCGAGCCTCAGACTCAGCCCAGCCCCCCGCCGCAGAACTAAGCAATCCTTCGTATAGCCTAACGCGCCTGTGCCATCGCCACGCCTGCCGCCGCTTGTGTGCGCTGGGCGTTGAGCTGAGAAGTCTTTATCCAATCGACGTCGCTCACGCCAATCGCTCCGGCCGCTCCGCTGGCGAGCACGTAATTCACCTGCTTGCCGTCGATCCGATAGCGCGCAACGGCATAAGTCTGGTCGGACTTGAGCGCGATGAATGTGATCCGGGACGAGCCATCTGTTCGTTCCGGCGCCACGTCGCTAACCGTTTGCGCGCGCGCCGCTGCTGGCATGGGACGCTGTATCGGCTGAGCCGCGGCAGGTTGCGGAACTGGGGCTGGCATCTCTGGAAGAAGCAGGAGCGGCCTCCCTCGATGGTTGCAAGGCCGACGATTCGCCGAAATAGTGCCATCCGGGCTGGAGCATTGCCGATTTCGGGATAACGATATCCTCCATCACGCGAAGGGTGAGTTGCGATTCGCCCTTGAGCGCTGGCTGCGGACCCCGCAGAGGCAAAGTCAACACCTTCCACGGCCAGAGCGGGGGCAATAGCCATTCAGCCACATCGCGCCTGGCATGCCCTTTGCCGTCGATGGCGCCCTCTTTATCGATATGGTAGCTCCGCAACGCCACCACTTTGCTGGGTACCGGCACATCTGTGTTTGGCAGCCCGATTCGATCGAACTCCAGCTTCAAATATCCTTTACCCCAAAAATGGCCCGGCTCGCGAGCCGCTTCCAAGTGCCCTTCCAGATAGCTGCCGCGCGGAAAGGCCACGCGTCCAAACTCCTGCACGCCGCTCAGGTGGCAGAGAATCGGATCGCCTACATCGGCGGTAGAGGGTGAGAAGTTCGGTTCGTCCACGGTGCAGCGGAGCAGGGTGCCCGCCGGCACAAGGACTTCCTGGGCTCTGACGCTTTGTTCGACCCCGAAAGAACAGCACCAGCGCGAACATTGTAACGACCCACATGCGACGCATGAGCTGACCTCCCCTAAGTAAGTAGGCAAGCGGCAGCCGGAACTCCTTGCCCTGGACGGCGGGGAATTTGCTCCGACTCCGTTCGCTTACGTGTGGACTACGCCCCAAAAAAGGGCTGGTGCGTTGGAACGTGGGAAGCCTCCAAAAGATGTATGGGGGAGGAACGGAAAACGCCTGAATTTACCTGTGGGGCTTGTCGGGGATGGCCAGGCTCAAAGCATCTGGAATAATCCGGAATTCGGCCGGCAGCCGCCCGGCCGCCTCGCCGTCCACCTGTACCCAGATCGGATTCGCGTCCAGGGGCTCGCAGCGCATCGCCGCGGACCTCAGAAATCGCACCTCGCGCGCGCGCCCAAGCCGCCCCATCAGCAGCAGCGGAATATAAGTGAGATATTTCCAGCGGTTGCCGGCCGAACACAGCATTAGCTCGAAGTCGTTCCCATAAAGATCGGCGCGCGTGGTGATTTGCAGCGGGCCGCCATAATGTTTGGTCCGGCCCACGATCAGCAGCGTAACTTCGGAGCTTTCGTTTTCGAGAATCACGCGGAATCGCGGGAAGCGGTAAACCGCCAACTGCCGGAATCCCTCCACCCAAAACGCGCCTGTCCCGGTATGAGTTTTCAGGGTTTGGCTTACGGCGCGCACGATGGCCCCGTCGGGCCCGGCGCCTGCAAGCGAGAGAAAATAGCGGCCCGTCTCGGCTTCTGCCGCGGTTACGTGGCCCAAGGCGATTCGGCGAAGGTGGCTGGATCGAATCAGTGAGGCCGCTCGCTCGATGTTCCAGGGAACGCCGATCTCTTTGGCAAAGACGTTCGCTGTTCCCGCCGGCAGCAACGCCAAAGGAATCGCGCTTCCCGCGAGCCCATTCACCACTTCGTTCAGCGTGCCGTCGCCTCCGCAGACGATCACCATCTGCCTGCGTAAGCGCACCGCCTCCCGCGCCAGTTCCTGGGCCGAACCGGGACCGTCGGTGGGCGCCAGGTCCGAATCGATGCTCTGCCGCGCCAGCACTCGGCGAGCGCGTTCCAGCGCCCCGTCTCGAATGCCCCGCGCCCGCCCCGCCGCCGGATTGAAAATCAGCAGCGCCTCGCGAATTTCATCGAGCATGCAAGCACCATTTTGGCAGGGCGCGGGTGACGAGCGTGGGCATCCTAATTCTGGGAGCTCTCCAGAATTCGGCTGAGGATTTCAGGAATTTCGAACAATGCGCGATTGTGCATCTTCTTGGCATTGCAGCGAAACCGTTGGAAGGTTTCCCCCTCGAGCATGTCAGCGACGGCGCCCACAACGCTGTCGAAATTAGACACCACCAAGCCCACCTGTTTTTCCCGCACCCACTCCGCATTGTAGCGTTCCTGGGGCAGGGTCCAGGCATTCCTTTCCACCATCACGGGCAAGCCCATGGTCAGCGCTTCGGATATGCTTCCCGGCCCCGGTTTGCCGATAAAGAAATCGGCGAGCTGCATATAATAGGGCACATTGGTGGTGAAGCCCTCGATGAATCTTGGCATCGGCCGCTGCCGCGCGCGCAACTCCTCGACCAGCCGCTCATTTTTTCCGCAGATCAAAATCAGTTGAATTGGAAGCCCGGATTGGCTCAGGAGCCGGTCGATTTCCAGCATCTTTTTGCGAGCCCCCTGGCCTCCGAAAAGAACCAGCCCGGTCATTCGCGAAGCGGAGAGTCCCAGCTTGACTCTTTCGGCCGGGCGATCGATGGGAGAGTAGTTGTAAAAGCGAGGATTCAAGATCATCCCCGAGGTTTGAAATATCCGCTCCTCGGCATGCCCCAATTGACGCGCCTGTTCCACGGCGCGTTCCGAGCCGCAAACCAGGAATTGCTCCTGCCTTTCGATCCAGAAATGCGGCGGGTAATCCGCGATGTCCGTCAGAATGGTCACGAATGGCTTTGAAGGCGAGGCCTTGCGCAGGCTCTCGCAAAGAGCGCGATTGAAATGCGGCACGAGTGAAGCCACCAGGTCGGGCGTGGACTCCCGCCAATATTTCTCCAGCAGTCGCACCGTCTTTCCGTGATACATCCAAATGACCCCTTGCAGCACGCGCATCAATTGCGGGCTGCCCAGAGTCCAGCCATTCTGCAGCATGCGGTTATAGACGTCCTGGATGCGCAGTCCCGTGGCGCGCCGAACGATGTCGATGGGATCCAGTATCTCTTGCAGGTTTACGAGTTGTACTTCCAGGGGCCGGTCCGACTGCTGGATTGCCGCTTGCAGGGCCATGGCGGCGTTTCGATGCCCGCCTCCCGCATCGAAGTAGACCAGCGCGATACGCTTCATCGGTTGCCGATTCTCCCACGCGAATCGAGCGAATGCGCCTATGAATCACTAGAAAGTACATGCAAATAACTATTACCGGATAGGTTTATGTAACTGCACTTTATTGGGGCAGTATCATTTCTGTAACAATAGCGTTCCATGCTGGTATGCGATGAAATGCGACCTGCACGTCCACTCCATTCACTCGGGGATGTGCACTGTCCCCTTGCTGAACCGTATTTGCCGCGAGTCCTACAACGATCCGCGTGAAGTCTACGCAATCCTAAAACGGAAGGGCATGGATCTGGTCACGCTCACCGACCATGATTCCATAGGGGCCGCCGAAGCTCTGCGCGGCCATCCGGATTTCTTCGTCAGCGAAGAAGTCACCTGCCGCATGCCCAGCGGCACCACCGTGCACATCGGCGTCTACGACGTCACCGAGCGCCAGCACGTCGAGATTCAGCGTCGCCGCGACGACTTTGTTCGGTTGCTCGTCTATCTTACCGAGCGCCGCTTGCTCTTCAGCTTCAACCACATTTTTTCCAGCCTTACCGGACGCCGCAGCGCCGACGATTTCGCGTGGCTCGAAGCCCACGTTCCCGCCATGGAATCTCTCAGCGGCCAGATGCCCGCGTTCCATAACCGCCAGGCCGCGCATCTGGCGCGGCGCTTGGGTAAGTGCAGTTTGGCCGGAAGCGACTCTCACGTACTGCCCTCTCTGGGCTCCGCTTACACCGAAGTCCCCGGAGCGCGTAACAAGGACGAATATCTCGCCGGACTGCGAGCCAAGGCGGCGCTGCTTCACGGCACCAGCGGCGGCTATTTCCGCTTGACCCGCGACGTTCTCTGCATCACTTCAAAGATGTTTCAGGAGCGGCCCTGGACTTTGGTGTTCAGTCCGCTCGCGCTGCTCGTGCCGCTGGCCACTCTGGCCACCTTGGTCGATGAAAGCTTGTTCGCTCGCCGCTGGAGCGCTCGAGTCGGCTCCTCGCGGCGCCGCGCAGAATCCATGGAATCCCTGATGAGCCGTCCCACGGAGGTGTGCGCATGGCCGTAGCTAGGGTGCTCTGGGGCTTTATCGAACAGCGCGATCTGCGATTGATGCGCCGCCTGCAGCGCTGGCGGGCGCCGCGTCCCATAAGAATCCTCATGCTGATGATGACCCGCTTGGGCAATGGCTGGCTCTGGTATTCGCTGGGTATCTTTATACTCATCTGCGGCGGGCACGATCGTTACCGCGCATTCTTTGCCGGCGCTCTTTCCGCCCTGGTGGCCATCCTGATCTTTCAGCGCATAAAGCCCTTCAGCCGCCGCCGCCGCCCTTGCGAAATCGAACCGCATTGTTGGGCGGTGATCACGCCGCCGGACCGCTTTTCCTTTCCCTCCGGCCACGCCATGACTTCTTTCGCTATCGCCGTCGCCGTCGGCAGCTTTTATCCTCAGTGTCAGCCCTGCTTGTTAGCCATTGCCGCTCTCATCGCCATCTCGCGCATTATTGTGGGGATGCACTTCCTCACCGACGTCATCGTCGGCGCGTTACTCGGCGCTATCCTCGGCTATCTGTCCGTATTGGTTTTCATTTAGATTTCGGATTTTCGGCTGGAAGCGTCCTGAAAATTCCCCGCTGGCCTGTGGAAAGCCAACTGACGCGGGGCGTGCTCAGTGCAAGCTACTGATTTATAAGCATATAGCTATCCTGTGAGCGGCATCACTGCGCGCCCTGAGTGCCGCGCCTACCTTATAGACAGGATAGTGGAGAGGTTGTATTATCGCCTCCCCCTGGAGACCAATTCTCGTGTGGAGGGTCGCATGACCCAAAAGTCACAAAATGAAAAAGGTCGCGCTGTCGTTTGCCTCTTTTGCGGGACCCGCACCTTCGTCCCGGCCTCTCCGTCTCGCGATATAGCCGAAGCCGAATCGGCCGCCGCTATCTCGCTTGTGCGCTGCCACGTCTGTCACAAAGAGGCGCCGTATGCCGCCAGCGAGATGCTTCCCGTTCAGGAAGCTACCTTCGCCGGCGGCAATGTTCGCAGCCGCGCTGCCGGTCTCTAGATTCTGCCTTCTTTCCGGCCCCGAGCTTTAGTAGCGGACGTTTAGTTAGTAGCCTGGCAGCCGTCCACGTCCAGGCTGCCGGCGTTATTTCCAGGCTGAATAGATTGGCTTAGCCACCAGGAAGTCAGGGTTCGCCCCCGGTTTCGGGGCGAACTTCTGCACCCGCCCGTTATCGACCTCTGCTGTATACAAGTTGCCGTCCTGGTCCACGCTGATCCCATGTACGCCCCAGAGTCCTCCTGGGAACATCTCCATGGCTCCCCAGGCGTACAGAAGATGCCCTTGCAGGTCCCACTCGACCATCTTGTTGGTGGTGCGATCGAACGTCCAAATCGTGCTGCCCGATCCGATGTACAGCAGATGCAGGCTCGATGGATCGGCGTCAACCTTCCATTGGTATTGGAACTTGCCGTTTTCGTCGAACACCTGGATGCGGTGATTGTTTCGATCGTTCACGAATACGTAATGCGTCTTCGGATCGACGGCGATCCCATGCACATTGCTGAAGTAGCCGGGGCGCTCATCCGGCGGAGTCTTGTCGCCGCCGCCCCGCGGTCCGCCTTTGATTCCCCAATCCATGAGGAACTTGCCATCCTTATCGAACTTCGCCACGCGCGTGCCGGTATATCCATCCGAAACGAAGAAAGTGCCGTCCGGCAGCCAATCGAGATACGTCGGCCGATTGAAGTGGGTAGCGTCGGCGCCCTCGTGTTCCGGCGTGCCAATCGTCTGCAAGAGTTGCTTGCCGTCGTGGGTGAAGCGATAGATGACCTGCATGTTGTCATCGACCACCCACACGTTCTTGTCCGGATCGTAGGGGCTGATGTAGACCGAATGCGGCCGCCGGAAGAGCTTGTCCCACTGCTTCCAGGTTTCGATGATATTGCCGTCGCCATCGACCACCACCAGGCAGTTTTCCCATTTCGCGTCCACGCCGAGCTTGCGATACGGCGGACCCTTGATGCCCAGATCGGGAGCTTTGCCTTCCCAGGCAGTCAGCCATTCGGCCGTATTGTCGTCGGTTCCGCCCGTTCCGGGCAGAGAGGCCGTCGTGGCGTCTCGCCAGAAACCCGCGACAGGGAAGCTCAGGCTGGGCCCCACCTGCGGCAGCAAAACCGCCTTTGGCGGCGCCATCTTGGGCAATTCACCTCGGAAGAGCATATAAACGCGATTCGGGCTCTCCGCGAATACGCTCTCGCCCGCGCCGTAGGTCCAGCTTGCATTTCCGGGCAACGTGCTGATGTCCTTTGGCCAGCCCTTCACCACCTGATAAGGTCCGGTCAAGTCCTCTGAGCCCAGCGTCCCCGGAATCGCGGCGAATCCCGCTCCCGGTTTTGGTTCAGCTTCGGCAGGCGTCTTTCTGTTTGACACCAGCAGACCGATGCCTACGCCCACAGCTAACAGCAAAATCATCAAGCCAAGTTTTCGCATATCCATCCTCCGAAAGCGTTGCAATCTGTCGCTACGAAGTCCCTATTTTGCGAGGCTCGTTTGGGCCGTTCTAGAAAGTGAAATCGCTCCGAAATCTACATCACCTTGCGCTCGGTGTCACTTGCTTCACGCATCCAACTTCGTGGCCAAAGGCGCGAACCGAATGCGCCCCTTTTTTTGACGTTATCGATGCACCTTCGGCGCAGCCCGCGAGCCATGCGTTACGTGAACCTCAGATTGGGAACTTCCCCTGCCGCGCCGCCGACGCGCTGCCAACGTATCTCCGACGCATCGTCAAATCGGGCATCCTCCCACAATCCGTTTTTGTTCAGCCCCAAAATCTCTGCTAAAATGCGTCCTCCAATCCAGGAGAGCAGGAGTTCCTATGGCCCAACGATGTGAGATTTGCGGGAAAGGCCCGCAGTATGGAAATGTGGTCAGCCACGCCAACAATACGCGCCGCCGGCGTTGGAATCCCAATCTGCGGCGGGTCCGCGCCCTCGTGAATGGCGCCCGCAAGCAGATGCGCGTGTGCACCGTATGCTTGAGATCCGGCCGGGTAAAGAAGGCCGCTTGATTCGTTCGGCCCTTCTGCGGCCTGGGGAGCGCGCGTGGTAAGAAAATCGCTGGTTGTGCTGTTGCTGTTGGCCGCGGTGGCCGCGGGTTGTAAACACGATGCGCCGCCCGCTCCCGACGTTTGGGCTGTCGTCAATGGCCAGCAAATCCATCGGGACGAAGCGGTGAAGTATTACAAGAGCCGCCTGAATCCGCAGGCGCCCACTCCCTCCCAGGAAGAAGCCCTTTCTCTCACGCTCAACGTCCTCGATGAGCTGATCAATAACAATATCCTGATCCAGCGCGCGAAGAAATTAGGCCTGGAAGCCACCGACGGCGAGGTCGAGGATAAGTTTACGGAAGTAAAAAGTCCTTACACCGAGGATGAATTCCAGCGCCAGCTCAAAGAGCGCGAAGTCACCATCAACGATCTCAAGAACGATATCCGCCAGCAGCTTTCGGTGCAAAAGCTGCTGAACCGCGAGGTACTATCCAAGATCGCCATCACCGATCAGGATATTTCCGATTTTTATAATCAGAATCGCGCTCAATTCAACGTAGCCGAAACCCAATATCGCATCGCGCAAATTCTGGTCACTCCTCGCAAGGACCCCCAGCTTCACAATCGCAAGAATGACGACGCCACCACCGATGTCGAAGCTCGCCGCAAGGCCGCGGCGCTCCTGCAGCAACTTGCCAACGGCGCCGACTTTACGCAGTTGGCCATGGATTACTCCGAAGATCCCGCCACCGCTTCATCCGGCGGCGACCTCGGTTTTGTTCCCGAGTCGTCCCTCAATCAGAGCGACCCGGAATTGAAGCACGCCGTGGTCGTGCTCAAAGTCGGGGAGGTCAGCCCCGTCATTCAGCTTCACGACGGCTATCACATCCTGAAATTGATGGCCAAGGAAGCGCCGGGCCAGCGCGAGATTTCCGATCCCCAGGTTCAGCAATCGATCCGAGACACCTTGCGCAATCGCAAAGAGCAGCTTCTGCGAGCCGCCTATATGGCCGAGGCGCGCGAAGGTGCGAAGGTAACGAATTTCTTGGCCGAGCAGGTGATCGAATCCAACGGCAAATTGCCGGAAATCCCCAAATTCGGAAATAGCGCGCTCGCGCCTCTCACTCCCCCGGTTCAGTCCCAACCTTGAATCGCGGGAAGTTTCCCGGCTCTCTTAAAGCCCGTCCTCTTAAAGAATGACGGCCAGCGGTTCGCCCGCGGCTACGGCTTGCCCTTCACGAACGAAGATGCGCTCGACCTTGCCGCTTATCGAGGCTCGGATTTCGTTCTGCATCTTCATCGCTTCCACCACCATAAGCCCCTGATCGGCTTCCACCGTCGCGCCTTCCGAGACGAGAATGCGGACCACCTTCCCCGGCATCGGAGCCGTCACCTTCTGCTGCCCTTCAGCTCCGAATACCGCCGCATCCCTCCGCCGCCACGCCCGGGGATCCGAAATCGTGGCCGCAAATTCCCGTCCCCCGCAGCGGACCAGCACCCCCTCGGCAGCCGGGATCACCACGGCCTCGAATGCGTGCCCGTTTATGATCACCGAGTATGTCTGCGGAGCCACTTCCAAGGCGTCGATCTGCTCGCCCTCATTACCGCGGACGCTGAATTTGTCGGAGTCTGTCCGCTCGATTTCGATCGATCTCTCGAAGCCCAGGATGCGAACCTGCACTTTCATGTCCTGGACCTCACCGCGAGCGCCCAGAACAAGAGAACCTAGACCAACCGCTGTGCAAAAGAGGGTGGAGAGGCCGGCTCATCATTCGCGTTCGGGAGTTCGCGAGAGTTGTTCGCGCCTGGCCTCGTCCCGCCATCGCGAGACGGGCTCTGCGGGAGGATTGGCAGGGCCCGATTGGCTGGACTGGCTGGCATGCCACAGTGCGGCGGCAATCATGGCGGCCGCAATCTCCAACTCGCCGCCTGAGCTCTGTTGGGCGCGTGAAGCGAGGAGCGACGCCAGGCGTTCATCGAGCCACCGAGTGTGCATCGCGCTGTTCCGGAAATCGCTTTCTGCGAGGATCTTCAAGAACAGCCCCGCATTGGTCCGAATTCCCGTCACCTGCAGTTCGTCCAGGGCCCTCTTGAGCCGCGCCAGTGTTTCCGCGCGATCGGCGCCGTACGCGATCAGCTTTGCGAGCAGAGGATCGTAATCGCTGGGCACCGTCCATCCCGCATAGACTCCCTCATCCAGGCGTATGCCGGGACCCTGCGGCGGACGCCAGGCGATTATCTGTCCCGGGGAAGGGAAGAAATGATTGGCGGGATCTTCGGCGTAGATGCGGCATTCCATGGCGTGGCCGCGCCAGCGGACGTCCTCCTGCCGCAAAGGCAAAGCTTCGCCCGCGGCCACTTGCAGTTGGAGCTTGACGAGATCGAGCCCGGTCACCAGTTCGGTAACCGGATGCTCCACCTGGAGGCGGGTGTTTACCTCCAGGAAATAAAAATTCCGGTCGGCATCCACGAGAAACTCCACCGTCCCGGCATTGCTGTAGCCGGCCTCTCGCGCCAGCCGAACTGCTGCCTCGCCCATGCTCCGTCGCAATTCCGGAGTCATAAAAGGCGATGGCGCTTCCTCGATCACTTTCTGATGGCGCCGCTGTATCGAGCATTCTCGTTCGCCAAGGTAGATCACGTTTCCGCGTCCGTCGCCGAAGATCTGTATCTCGATATGCCGGGGCCGGTCCAAATATTTCTCGATGTAAACGCGCTCGTCGCCGAAGGCATTGAGAGCCTCGGAAGCCGCGTCGCGCCATGCCGCCGGCAGTTCATTCGCGCTCCCTACCACCCGCATGCCTTTTCCGCCGCCTCCCGCCACCGCTTTCAGCAATACGGGGTAGCCGATCTCTTCCGCGATGCGGCTCGCTGTCTGAAAGCTGCGGGATCGGTTCGCGAACTCCCGGAACCATCGGCACGCCGGCTCGGTGAGCCAGTTGGCGTGCAGCCGTTTTCGAGCCGAGCTGCTCCATCGCGTCGGCCGAAGGGCCCACAAAAGTGATTCCCGCTTCGGCGCAGGCCCGCGGCAGTTCGGGATTTTCCGCCAGGAAGCCGTAGCCGGGATGAAGCGCGTCGCACCCCGCCCGCCGCGCGATCTCCATCAGCTTATCGATCCGCAGGTAGCTCTCTCGCGCGGGCGCCGGCCCGATCGGATAGGCTTCGTCGGCCATGCGCACATGCAGGCTGGCGCGATCCACTTCGCTATAAACGGCAACGCCGGTAATTTGCATTTCGCGGCAGGCCCGCAGAATGCGCACTGCAATCTCGCCGCGGTTGGCAATCAGTAGCTTCTTGAACATGGTTCGTTAGTGAGGGACGTGCATTCTAGCATTGAACCGTAGCGCCGCGGCCTTTCACGGCAGCCGCCCGCGCAGTGCGATGACGCGCACATTTGCGTGAATAACGCGAGCCGATCGCCTTGTCATATCGCTGTAATATCTGCCTAAGGCTGTGTAAAACAGCAGCCATAATAAAATATTTTCACCGCATCTCTCTCGACATTGCCCTTGACATGGAACCACGCGAGTTGGAAACTGGCGTCACCGCTGTTTTTTGTAGTTCCCCAGCTTGTCCGGCCCGCCAAATCCTGAGGAGGTTCAGATATGCCCAACGCAGTGAGACCCATTCCCGAGCGGTACCATTCGCTAACTCCAAACCTCGTTTGCCGCAATGCGGTCGCGGCCATCGATTTTTACAAGAAGGTCTTCGGCGCCACCGAAGTGGAGCGCTTTTCCAGCCCCGATGGCAAAATCATGCACGCCGAATTAAAGATCGGCGATTCGATCGTTTTCTTGAGTGACCTGGTGATGGGCCAGTTGGCCCCCGCGGCGCTTCCGGGAGCGACCAATCCCACCTACCTGCACCTTTATGTCCCCGATGCGGACGCGATTTTCAACCGCGCCGTAACCGCTGGCGCTCGCGTGGACGCGCCGATTCAAAACATGTTCTGGGGCGATCGTTACGGCAAGATCACCGATCCATTTGGTCAGCAGTGGGGTATCGCCACGCACGTGGAGGACGTCGCGCCGGAGGATTTGCCACGCCGCCAGCAGGAGTTCATGACCAAGGCAGCCGCCGCCGCCCGCCGCTGAGGCCCGCGAACATAAACGCCGTAAAATACCAAAGAGCGCCCCGCACTCGCGGGGCGCTCTTGATTTGGAACCGATTCGTCACCACTAGCTTGTAACTCAGCGGACGCCGGTGTTGAGTAAGAGACTTGAGGTTTTTCGTTCGCCGTTACGCGGGAGCCACTCGCGTTGCATCCTGCCGCTGCCTCGGCGCGTAATAGGCTAAATGCAGAAGCAGCATCAGCAGGACCAGCCCTCCCCAAAATACCGCGCCGTAAATCTCAAATCCGCGCCCCAGGTCGAGCACCGCGCCCACGTTCAGCAGGCCCACGATCGCGAGGCCGGCATATCCCAATCGCCGGTGCAGCCCTTGCGCGCGCATCGCCGCGGCCAGCGCATATCCCGCCGGCAAAACGTAGAGCGAAAAGTAGTGGTCCTCCGCCACCGGCGAGACCAGCAGCATCCACACCACCACCGCGCCCAATATCAGAGGCTCGGTCTCCTCATCCGCTTTTCGCCCCAGCAGCCAGATTGGCAGCGCCAGTGCCAGCGCCACGGCCATCACCATCAGCCGCGTTTGATTGCCTTTGAACAGCCGTTGCATCACCGATCCCAAATCCTGGTTCCGCGGCCGTTCCATGCTCAGCAGTTGGTCGTAGAGCTCGGAATGCGTGCGCGTCGATTCCGATCCCAGCGCCGGCGCCGCCACTTCCCGCGTCCATTCGCCGATGTAGTGCACGTTTCCGCGGAATCCAAACACCGCGCTCGGCAGCACCAGCCCGCCCAGAAAAATCGCCACCAGGCTCGCCGCCGCCATTTTTTGCCGCCCGCGCCACACGTAGTAACACAGCAGCGTCAGCGCAAATGCCTTGAGCAGTACCGCGCCCCCCAGGCACGCCGCTGCTGCCCAGGTTTTTCCTTTGTGTTCCCAGAAAATCGCCGCGATCACCAGCCAGGTCATCAGCACAGACGCCTGCCCGCGCGTCAGCCCCACCGTGAACCACACGGACACGATCAGCGCCGGAATGAACGTGATCGCCAGCCGCGCGCGCTCGCTGCCGAAACCGATTCCGGCCAGTTGTCCCGCCATGCTCACCGCCGAAATCGTCAGCCCCGCGCACACCAGGTACCACGCCAGCACGCTCACCGGCAGTGGCAGCAGCGCAAACGGAATCATCGCAATCGAATAGGGCGGCGGATAGACGTACGCCCACCCGCGCACGTTGCGGATGACGTACGGGTCTTGCCCGTGCAGCACCGCCGCTGCGGCATCGCGATATACGGTGAAGTCGGTGCGGTGTGCCGGCGAACCCCACTGATGTCCTGGCGGGCCGTACGGCCCCGCGCGGAAGAGCGTGATCCACGCGAAGAGCGCGAAGAGCAGCACCGTGGTCCACGCGAGCCACAATTTAAGCGTTCGCGCGCTGTGCAGTTCGGCTGCCGGCTGTGTCTGCGTTACCAAGGTCTGCCAGTCTATAAAACTCGCGCCCCCGGCGCGAGCGAATGTCGCACGAAACGAAATCGCATGTGCCTATTGGTGAGGTGCTTTGCTTTGCAGCTCAGGGCGCGCTCGCGAGGCCGCGAGAACCCCTGAGGCCTTTCTTGGGTGCCGTACCCTTCGTTTGTAAGGGTGCGGAATTTTCTCGAGGGTACGCGTTGTCGCTCCCGTAGTTTCCACCGGCGGGGAACGAACCCTCACGCCGCTTTTACCTCATGCCCTTTACTCTCATGAGCGTTGGGCCGCGAAATTTTGTGCTTATAAAAGGTGCGCCCGCCGGCTAGGGAGGACCGGCGGGCCGTTGTTTCCAGAGGTGACCGCAAATGGAGTTGAGCCGACTGTAAGGTCATGCGCGCTCCGCGGCAAGTTCATAATTTGGATGGCTTCCATCAATTTTTTTCGTCTCTGTTTATGAATTGTTTACGCAACGGAATCTCGCACACACCGCCATTAGCGCTCCGCCATCTCGGTATCGCCGTCGTCCGAAGCCCCCAGCGCGCCCCGCTGTTGTGTGTGTTGTGGTAGCCCGCTCGGCGTCGCCGCGCTTCTCAATTCGGGAAATTTCCACGCCCACAGCGCCGTCACCACCAAGGCCCCCAGCCCGCCCAGCACCACCGCGGGTACCGTTCCGAACCATTGCGCCGTAATTCCCGATTCGAATCCGCCCAATTCGTTTGAAGCGCCGATGAACATCATCTCCACCGCGTTCACGCGCCCGCGCATCTCGTCCGGCGTGCTCAGTTGCACCAGCGTGCCGCGCGTTACCACGCTCACCATGTCGCTCGCTCCCACCAGCAGCAGCGCCATCAGCGAAAGCGTAAAGCTCCGCGAGACCCCGAATACCACGGTGAACGCGCCAAATCCCGCCACGCACCACAGCATCGCCGCGCCCGCCCTGCGCCGCAGCGGCCGGTGCGCCAAAAGAACCGCCATCGTCGCAGCGCCCGCTCCCGGAGCGGCGCGCAGCAGGCCCAGTCCCCACGGCCCGGTCCGCAGAATATCGCTGGCGAAGACGGGTAGCAGCGCCACCGCTCCGCCCAGCAGCACCGCAAACAAGTCCAGCGAAACCGATCCCAGGATCACCTTCTGCCGCCAGATATAGCGCAGTCCCGTCAGCACGCTGCGCATATTCACGTCGCGCGAAGCCAGCGGCCCGCGCGCCTTGATCCCCGCGGCGAACGCAATCGCCACGATGGCCGTCGCCATCGCCGTCGCATACACCACGGCGGGCCCGCGAAACAGCGCGTACAGCAACCCTCCCGCTGCCGGCCCCATCACTGTCCCGGTTTGTACCAGCGAAGCTTCCCACGCCACCGCGCTCGCAAACTGATCGGTGGGGACCAGCAGCGGCACCAGCGCCCGCGTTGCCGGTCCGCTGAAGGCGCGCGCCACGCCCAGCGCCACCAGAATCGCGTAGATTGGCCGCACCGAATTGAGTTCGCCGCGCGAAACATACAGCAGCGATCCCGAACAGATCGCGAACGCCCCGAAGCAGGCCATCATCAGTTTGCGCCGCGCGATGCGGTCCGCCGCGTGTCCGGAAACCAAAAACAGAAGTATGCCGGGAAGGAATTGCGCCAGGCCCGTCAGTCCCAGCGCCAGCGGGCTGTGCGTGATTTCATATACTTGCCAGCCCACCGCCACCGATTGCATCTGCAGCGCGACCACCGTAAGCGATCGCGCCCCTAGATAGCGTACAAAGCTCGGGTACCCGAATACCGCCCGTCCTGCGCCGCCATTGCCGCCGCTGGCATCGTTCGCATTCAGATTGGAGACGTTCTGGGCCCCGGCCATGCCCGCCTATTGTGCACGCAATTCCTCACTGTGCGAAGCGCTACGATCACGATGAGTTCGCTCCCCAGCGTTTTGTGGTGTATATGTTTGCTCGCGCGCCCGGCCGCATTTCGACTTAAAGTCCCGGCGCTTACAAATCGCGCACGAGGTGGAGGCGAAAATATGGGCCCCGTTCGAGAAGCAAGGGACTGGCGCCGGAGCGAGCCGCGCCCGCGCCGCTGTTTGAAGCAGTCGCTCCTCATTTGCGCACTCCTCGCCGCGGCCGCCGCGCTCGCGTTGCCGGCGCGCGCCCAAGACCGCGCTTGCGACGAATTGGTGCTGTACAACGGCAAGATCGTCACGCTCGACGCGCGCAACACGGTCGCCTCCTCCATCGTCATCCAGGGTGGCCAAATTACTGCCGTCGGCGCGGCCCGCGGCATTCCCAGGCACGACGCTTGCGCCAGGCTTGTCGATCTGCGCGGACACACCGCGATTCCCGGCCTCGTCGATAGCCACGAGCATTTTGTCACCCTCAGCCAGCGGCCCGGCTTCGACACGCGTCTCGATACCACCGCCTCCGTCGCCGAGGTTCAGGAGGCCATTCGCCGCCGCGCGAAAACCGCCAAGCCCGGCGCCTGGATCACCGCCGTCGGCGGATGGAATCCGGTGCAGTTTACCGAGAAGCGCCTGCCCACTTTGGCCGAACTGGATGCGGCCGCGCCGAACAATCCCGTCCTGCTCTTTCCCGGGCTCAACGGCCCCAGCGTGACGAACACTCCCGGCAAGGCCTTCCTCGAAGCTAAGGGCAACGCCGTTTCCGCCGACGGCACCATTGCCGGCACCGGCGGCGCGTCCAATCCCAGCCTCGCGGCCCTCGACGCCATCCGCGCCCTCGAAACTCCCGACGATTTGCGGCGCACCGCGCTCGAAGTCACCAACTACGCCTTGAGCTTCGGCGTCACCACTCACGATGACCAGGCCGGCGGCGCTCCTCCCTTCAACTACGCGCCCGGCCCGCAATTCGGTTCCGCGCCCATCTGGCGCGGCCTGCTCGAGATCGCCGCCAACTCCAGCGCGCTGGACCCCTTCACCGGCTACGATCATCTCCTTGCGCTCCATCGCGAAGGCAAGCTCAACGCTCGCCTCAGGCTCTTTTTCTACTCCCGGGATTTGCAGCCCGACCTGCCTTTCCTCACCCAGCGGCTCAATAACCAATTCCTCGATTTCGGCGACGACGGCATGCGCGTCTCCGGCATGGGCGAATGGGTCTCCACCGGCGATTTGCGGAATCCGCCGCCCATCTACGAAAACGCCGTTCGCTTGATTGCCCAGCGCGGCTGGCGCTACAACCAGCACACCAACGGCCCCGAAGATCAGCGCGCCATCGCCGGCGACTGGGAAAAGGTGAACGCGGCCACGCCCATCGCCGGGTTCCGCTGGGATATGGACCACGCCGTGCAAATTGATGCCGACACTTTGCGCCGCCTGAAGGCCCTGGGCGCCGGCGTATCCGCTTCCGGAGGCTACTTCGTGGAGGTCCCCGGACGCGTCGCGCCTTTGCGCGCTATCCTCGAGAGCGGAGTCCATTTTGGATACGGCAGCGATGGCGGGAGCGTCGCGCCTCTGGCGCCTTGGCTGCACATGTATTACATGGTCACGGGAAAAAATGCCGCCGGCATGGTCGTGAATCCCGGGCAGACGCTCACGCGCTTGCAAGCTCTCCGCGCCTTCACCATCGACAATGCCTGGTTCACCGGCGACGAAGATAAGCTCGGCTCCATCGAGGTCGGCAAACTCGGCGATCTCGCCATCCTCAGCGATGATTTCCTCGATCCCGCGCGCGTCCCGGACGACGCCATCAAGCATTTGTCGTCCGTGATGACCATCCTCGGCGGAAAAATCGTCTACGATTCCGGCGCTCTCGCCTCCCACCCCGCCTCGAAGTAGGCCGTCAAAAGCCGTTACAAAGTCTTGACCCTGTTTAGCGCTTCGGCGGTGATCGTATCGATTTCGGCGATCTCTTCGGGAGTGAGCGGGGCTTCGGCGGCCTTCACGTTTTGCTCCAACTGCTCGGGCTTGGTGGCGCCGGCGATGACGCTGGCGACGGTGGGGCGCGCCAGGAGCCAAGCAAAGGCCAGTTCGAGCAGCGTGTGGCCGCGCCGGGCGCAGAACTCTTCCAGCCTCTGCACAATTTTCCAATTCGATTCGGTGAGGTAGCGGTCGGCAAGGCCCTTGAGCGCCTGGAAACGCGTATTTTCGGGAATGGGCTGATTCGGCGCGTATTTGCCGGTGAGGAGGCCGCTGGCGAGCGGAAAGTACGGCAACATGCCGAGGCCAAAAGCTTGCATGGCCGGGAGGAGTTCGCGCTCCACGCCGCGGACGAGGAGACTGTATTCGTTCTGGCAGGAGACGAAACCGTGCAGGTTGAAATGGCGCGCGGTCCATTGCGCGTCGGCGACCTGCCAGGCGGCAAAATTCGAGCAGCCGATGTAACGGACTTTGCCCGAGCGAACGAGATCGTCGAGGGCGCGCAGGGTCTCCTCGATGGGCGTGGCGGGATCGGGAAAATGGATCTGGTAGAGATCGATCCAATCCGTGCGGAGGCGCTTGAGGCTGGCTTCGGCTGCGGAGACGACGTAGCGGCGCCCGGCGCCCTTCATGGTTCCGGCTTCGTCCATGGCGCCGCCGAATTTCGTAGCCAGGACGATGCGCTTGCGGTTCTCGCCGAGCACCTGGCCGAGAATGGTTTCCGAACCGCCGCGCTGGCCGTAGATGTCGGCGGTATCGAAAAGGGTGATGCCCAGCTCGATGGCCTGGTGAATGACGGTGCGGGAAGCCTCCAGATCGATGCGCAGGCCGAAGTTATTGCAGCCGATGCCCACGACGGAGACGTCCGGTCCGGCATTACCGAGTTTACGCAGCTTCATTGCAAGATCCCCCAGTGCAGAGCAGATGCGAGGCGTTCAGGAGTTTGGCACAGGAAGTGCGCCCCGAGGGGGTACCCCCCACCTTTTTTGTAAACGTTGTCATTCCAAAGCACGGGAATATTCGAACACCCGGTAACTATCTCTTGACATCCCCGCGAAGTTCCGCAGCTCTCGCGAAAAGTTTCGGTACGTCTGACCGCACAACGTAGCGCAGATGAAACTCGCCGGCAACGCGACCCCGTCGGGCTGCTCGACATGGCAGGTTTCGGCAGCCGGCACGAACTTGTCGAGCATTCGGTTGACAGCGATATTCCGGGTGCGAGTTTGATGGATCAAGCGCATGATCGGAACAAGGTCGAAGTAGGCCTTGACGCGGTGCGGATACAGGGCCGTCGAAATACCGGACGCTCGCAGAGTGGGGAACGGTGATGTGCCAGTGCCCGTAGTTCGTCTCCGGCGTGTACCGGTTGAGCAGCGTGTAGCCAACCAGTTCGCCGTCGAGCGTAATCGCCAAGGTGAAAGTCTTCTGGTTCGGATCGCCAGTCCGAATCGAACGAAGGAAGCGTTGGCGGGTGTCCTCCGTCGTTCCCAAACGCTTCCGGTCGACTCCCATGACATCGAGAAACTCATCGCCGCTGGTAAACCAGTAGCTAACGAGGGCATCGACGTCTTCGGCGGCAAGGTCACGCAGCGCCGCCACACCTCTCGGCACCTTCACTGACGCATGCAGGGGTGGGCTTGTTCGGATACTTGCCGATGGGTCACTCACAGAGGACGGCGAAACTGGTATGCACTTATCGTCAGTCCCTCGCGAAAATAAAAACGATGCGTTCGTTCTCGCTGCACGCCCGAATCCAAGTGCAGTTGAGCACAGCCATTAGATTTAGCTTCGGCTTTTAGCCAATCGAGTAGAGTCTTTCCATAGCCTCGCGATCGATGCGTTTCATCAGTGTTGAGGTCATCGATGTACATGATCTTGCTGCAGTAAAGCATCTCCATGTAACGATAACCTGCGACGGCTCGCACAGCGTCGTGCTCGCGAAGTGCAACCAGCCGGTAACCATCCGTCTTAATCATGCGCTTAACAGTTGGCAAATAATCCTGTGAAGGGAAACTGGACCGCAATTGGAGCATGACCTCACGGGTGGCCAGTATGTCATCGTCGGTGGTGGCTTCATGGATTGTGATGGCTTCCCTCTGCATTCTACCTGGCTTCCACAATGGAATCTTCCGGCCTTCACGCTGCGAGTCTAGCACTCTCGGTAGAGAGCCGGAAAGCACCGACGTTCGAGGCGAGGAGCTACAAACAAAAGCGGCGGAGGGATTCTTCACTGCGCGTCGGGGATCCCGGAAACGGGATGAGGAAAATCGGCGCGCCGCTCCGTTCAGAATGACAACTTTTTGTGCGCCGCGAAGCTCCTGATTTCCATGACGTTCGCGGCGGAGAGCAGGCGCCGTCGGCGACGGCGAGGGTTCGTTTTCTACCGGCGGAAACTACCCCACGCAGGAAAAATCCGCACCCTTACAAACGAAGGGTGCGGCATCAACCCCGGAAAAGGCCTCAGGTCTCGCCTGCTAAAGACGCAGGCGCGACTTTGTTGGCGCCGCGAAGCTCATCCTCTTGGTAGACGTTCGCGGCGAGGAGCTACAAAAAGAGCGCGCCTGGGCCCGGGCTCGGGGTTACTTCGGTTTCTTTCCTTCGGCGGTTTCGCCTACGGAGCGAAATTCTTTCGTATCCTGCTCGTTGGTGCAGTAAAACTCCTCCATGCGCTCGTGGTATCGGGAGAGCGACCAACGATGAGGAGCGGAGTTCCAGGGTTTGGTCAAGACTTTGGGATCCTCAATGGTGACCTGGTAGACGAGGTAATTCATGGAGGGGCGGCTGAGGTGTTCGATCACGTGCTCCTGGTCGCTATGAAAGAACTGCGCTCCCCGCATGGCGTGACTCCTCTCATCGAGGCCGATCACGTCAATGACCAGAGTGTCGCCTTCCCAATGCCCGACGGCATCCCCGGTGTAGGTGGGATCGGGATTTTTTTCGTGCGGGCGTCCATCGAGGGGCACGACGCGAAAGTTATTGCGAAATTCATTCAGCTGGGCCAACTGTCCCGGGGTTTGAATTAACTGTATGGGGTAAGGGTGAGTGGACATTAGAAACATGCCCGGCACGCCCTCCGGATCGCAGTTAACGCCTTCATCCGCCAGCGAAGCTTCCGTGGGCCCCATGGACTTGAGTTTGGCGAGAGCCCAGGGCTGGAAGGAAGGCTTCTCCTCCGGGGTGACCTTGGGATCAAACTGCTGCCGAGCATCGACGTCGACAGGATCGGCGGACATGATTCCGATGCCGGCGCTATTGGGAAACCAGACTCCCGATAGATCGGGATGGCCATCCGCTGTGCGGGGCGCGGGTACCGCCGGGAGGCAGCTTATGCACATCTCCAAATCCGGAGTGGAGCTGTTCGGAAGAGTTGCCCTGCTGGGTGAATCCCGTAGTACACGCCAGGCACAAAACCACCAGCGCGGCTCCGGCGCAGGCGAGATCGAAGCGAAGCCGTGGTTTCATTGTCATTGCGGCACTGAACCTTTATTCAAACCCAAGCCTTCGACATCCTGGCCGACGATGTGCAGCCGGCCATCGGACAACTTGATCGTTTCCGCGGCGGCTCTGTACAGGGTGCCCCCAAGTTTGGTGGGGCAGCCTCTTACGACCACGGTTTTACCGACGTTATCGAGAAAATCCTGCCGCTGGATTCCGGCGGACCTTCGCATCGCGGGGATGGAGTTCACTTCAATGGTCCACGAGGCTACCTTGCCATCGGCATTCTTCACGTCCATGGTGAAGTGCACGTGAGGATTCTCCCAACTGACGCCGGTGAGCGTGCCGGTCATATCGGCGCACTTCTTGGGGTCGAATTCTACGGAAAAGCCGTGATGCGCGGAGGCGGGTATCGCGGCCATGAGCAGGCCGCAAACCGAAGTCACCATGCGGCCGAGGCGAGGTGTCATCTAAATGTCTCCCCGGGATGCAGATTAGAAAGTGGCCTAAGACTGGCTATCCTATACGCTTGTGGTTCTTTCGATGTCAAGTGGGCGCGGGGGCGGAAGGTTTCGTCTCGGTTCGGAAACGGGCGCTTCACGAGGGGACACAGATGCATTCATCGGGATTTTGGGATAAGCTGCCGCCCGTCGTACGAGGCATACCCATGACGAAAGCGAGCTTGCGGTTCTTCGTCCACTTGGAGCGTCGCTCGAAAGTCGGAGCGATCTGGTTCGGTTGCGTTCTTGCGTTGGTGAGCGCTGCCATTGTGTTTGCACAGTCGCCTAATACTTCCGGGGACGCGAAGCAGAACGATCTGGCGGCGGAAGGCAAAAAGCGGTATCAAGCGTACAAGTGTTATGACTGCCACGGACAAAATGGCGAAGGAACCGACGATGCTCCGAATCTTATCCACTCGAAGCTGACGGCGGAACAGGTGTCCAAATTCCTGGTGAAGCCCAGCACCGACGCGCAAAACAAAGGCATGCCGGACATTCCTCTCGACAGCCCCGACCACAAACCTCTGGTCGCCTACGTGATGAGTCTAAGAGCCAAATAGCAGGGCGATTGAGAAGTGGCCCGCGGCTGATTGGCGATTTCCGCCCGGCGGAAACGACCCCGCGCAAGAAAAATCCGCACCCTTACAAATGAAGGGTACGGCACCCGCGAGAAGCCGCACGACTGAAACGCCTCACCACGTGCCGATGAGAATGCCGGTGCCGAAAACGATGGCGCCTCCCAGGGCCACCTGCACCGCCGCCGAAAAAGTCGGCGTTTCCATGAACCGGTGTCGCACCCAGGTGATCACGCCCAGCTCCACGATCACCACGCCGACGGCAATCGCTACGGCCAGTGTGAACCGGCTGGTGAGAAACGGCAGCGTGTGCCCGATGCCGCCCAGAGCCGTCATGCATCCGCAGACCACTCCACGCAAGAGCGGATGTCCGCGCCCGGTCAGCGTGCCGTCGTCGGAAAGAGCTTCGGCGAAACCCATGCTGATTCCGGCGCCGAGCGAGGCCGCCAAGCCCACCAGAAAAGCATCGTGCGTGGCGTGCGTGGCGAAGGCGGCGGCGAAGACGGGAGCCAGCGTGGATACCGATCCATCCATCAGCCCCGCCAGTCCCGGCTGGATGATCTGGAGCAAAAAGAGCCTGTTCTGGGCCTCTTTTTCGCGCGAAGCGGCGCCCTGCTTGGCTGCCGCTTCGCTCAATTGCTCGGCGCGGTCCTGGTGGGAACGCTCTTCCTGGGCCAGGTCGTCCAGCAAGCGGCGAATGCTGGCGTCGCTGGTGCGCTGCGCGGCGGCTTCATAGAAGCGCCGCGTCTCTTGCTCCATGGAACTGGCTTCGCTGCGGGCCGTTTTGGGGCGCAGCGGACGCGCCAGCCACACCGGCCGCCGCGCGACGAAGCCTTTGATGTCCTGGCGCCGGATCAGAGGAATGTGTTCGCCGAATTTTTGCTGGAACATCTCCTGGAGGCGCCGGCGGTGGCCGGACTCCTCCGCGCGCATCTCGTCGAACACTTGGGCGGATTCGGGGAAGTTCGGCCGCAGGCCCTGTGCGAAATCGGCGTAGATGCGCTCGTCTTCTTCTTCCAGCGCAATGGCCAAGGCCAGCAGTTCTTGTACGGACAGATCCTTGACGTTTCTCATGGCCCTCTCATTTGCTTGTGATCGGGGAGATCATGACGGCCGTTCGGAAGGCCTAGCGAAAACTCACGAAAGCAGGATCGGCAGGCAAAGCGGCGGCGCGACGTGGAAATCCAAAGCGCCGATCTCCTCGAGCGCGCTATCGAGCAAAGCACTGCTGCACGATTCCAGCGTCATGATGAAGGGCAGGGCGGAATGCGGGTAGCCGGGCTTTTGCAGCAGCGCATCTATGCTGATTCCGAACTTGGCGAATACCGTGGCCACTTCCGCCACAATTCCAGGCCTATCTTTGACCACGAAACGAACGTAATGGGGAAGCACGAAATCGCCGCTCACGGAATCCGGGTCTTCGGCTATCTCGCCCGTGTCCACGGGAGCGGCATTGGACTGCCGGGCGATGACGTAAAGGTCGGAAACCACCGCGACGGCCGTGGGATCGCCGCCCGCGCCAAAGCCGGAAAGCACGATGGGCCCGGCGAATTCTCCCGTGGCGATCACCAGGTTCTGGTTGCGTTGCACGTGTGCCGTGAGGGAAGCAAGCGGAACGAGCGTCGGGCGCACCGCGGCCAGCAGATGCAATCCCTTGGAGGAATCTTTCTGCGCGATGGAAATTTGCCGGATGGTGCAGTTCAGTTCGCGTGCGTAGCCGAAATCGACGGCATCGACCGGCGAAATCGGCGCACAAGGAATCTGTTCGCTGCGCACGTTCACGCGCAGCCCGGCCTGCGTCAGGATCACGAGCTTGGCGCGAGCGTCGTATCCTTCGACGTCGCTCGAGGGATCGGCTTCGGCGAAACCCAGTTCTTGCGCCTCCTTGAGCGCGGCCGCGAATCCCGCGCCGGTCGCCTCCATTTTCGTGAGGATATAGTTGCAGGTGCCGTTCAGAATTCCCGAGATGCGATAAAGGCGGTCACCCGCCAGCCCTTCCTGAATGGCGATGATCGCGGGGATTCCTCCAGCCACCGAAGCGCCGAACTGAAGTTGCCGTCCCGTCTGCCGCGCCAGGCGCAGAAGTTCCGGGCCGCGGTCCGCGATCAGCAGTTTGTTCGCCGTGACCACGGATTTACCCGCGCGCAAGGCCTTGCTCACCCATTCGCCCGCGGGCTCGAGGCCGCCCACGACTTCGACCACGATATCCGTGTCCGAGGCTAGCACGTCGTTAATATCTTCGGTCCAGCGCACGCTCCGTGGAATCCAGTCCACTTTTTTCCGCTGGATATTGCGGTTGCAGATCTGCGTCAGCACGAACGGGCTGTGCCGATCCTGCGTCAGCAGCTTGGCTACCGAGCGCCCCACGGTTCCGAAGCCCACGAGAGCGACCTTGAGCTTCCTGGCTGCGGGCGCGCCTTGCGCCGCAGACATTTCGTCCTGGAGTTTTGAGTTCGAGCGTGGCGCCACCGGTTCCTCACGTTTGCCAAATTGCGCCCGTTGCCGGCTTCCAAATCGTTGCAAAGAGCGCTGCGCAGGACGTTAGCAAGGAATTTCCGGGAGAGCAAACCCGCCGCTTTCGGGATGCGGCGATCTGCAACGATAACGGAAATGGTCAGTTTATTTTTGGTCCAGGCTATCGAACACTTCCTTGGCGGCGCGAAAGGCATCGACGGCCGCGGGCACGCCGGCATAGACGGCGGCTTGAAGAAAGACTTCGGCGATCTCCTCGCGCGTGACGCCGTTATTCAGCGCGCCGCGGACGTGCAGCTTGATCTCATGCGGCCGGTTCAAGGCCGTAAGCATGGCCAGGTTGAGGAGGCTTCGCGTTTTGCGGGTGAGGCCGGGACGCGTCCAGACGGCGCCCCAGCACCATTCGGTGGCGAAATCGTAGAGCACACGCGTGAACGGGTCGGCCGAAGCCGTGGTGCGATCCACGTAATCGGCGCCCAGGACTTCGCGGCGCACGGCCATGCCTTCGTCATAAGTTTTTTTGTTCAAGAGATTTTCTCCTCGGGTCTGCGGAAATAGCGGTCAATTCCGGACTTCGATTTGAGCGCCGCACTCAAGCGACGGCCGGAGCATTGTATAAGCTGCCGAGCTGGTTCAAAAGCGCCGCAAAGCTGCGTGCTCGATTTGCGAGAGATTTACTGGAGATGCGGAAGCGGCGGGAGTCTTGGCACCCGATAAGCGGGGGAAAGTAAGCGGAAGATAAAAGGACGTTAAGCCGCGCGAACGCCGCGAGCCAATACGTGCACGGAAGCCGACTTGGCGGCCTGATCGTTCGCTTCCATCTTGGAGCGCACAAAACTCAGCACCGCCAGCGTGGCGATGGTCAGGATCATGGCAGCTACGATCAACAGGGTCTTCTTTCTCCGCATGCTCTCTCCTAGGTTCGGGCCGTTGGGCGCTTCCCTCACAACCGATTTGACTCTGTGGCGGAAAAAAGGGCCAGCCTCGCCGCTCGAAAACGTGTCTATTTCGGTACGAGGCCATAAATACAAGGATGCCAGGTACTTGGAAACCTGTACGGAGGGACAGAAAAAGGGCAACTGCACTGTGCAAATCAAGCTCAGCCAAGGCCCAATCGGTCTGGCTCGCCGTCGTGGTTGCGAACCCCCCACCGCAGGCTGAAAGGGTGGCTCGAAGTTGATATGCTACGGGAACTCAACCCGGGGAGCGGAAGCCCACTTCAGGAGGGCACCATGATCACGCGCAGAGAGGTCCTGCTTGGGTCGATGGCGATGGGGGCCGTGGGGGCAGCCGCGCTGCTGCCGAAGTCCCTGTGGGCCAGCGCATCACAGCCTTCGACTCCCGTCAATTTTGCCGTGCCTGCGGGAGCCTGCGATTGCCACACGCACATTTTCGGCGATCCAGGCCGGTTCCCATTATGGTCCGGCCGCACCTATACGCCGGAGATCGCGTCTGTAGCGGAAATGCGCGCATTGCACCGTGCGCTGCATACCGAGCGCGTGGTGATCGTGAACCCGAGCATCTATGGGACCGACAATTCTTGCACGCTGGATGCCGTCAAACAGCTTGGAGCGGGCGCGCGGGCCATCGCTGTGATCGACGAAAAAACGTCCGACGCGCGGCTCGATGAGATGGCTCACGGCGGCGTGCGTGGCATTCGCCTGAATTTCGAAACTTTCGGAGAGGCCAATCCGGATGCGACGCGGAAAGCGTTCAATCAGGCCGTGGAGCGCGTCGCGGGACGAAAGTGGCACATTCAGATCTACACGCACCTGGCGGTGATCGCAGGATTGCACAAGGAGATCATGGCGGCGCCGGTGGTCTCCGTTTTCGACCACTTCGGGGGAGCGCAGGCCGCGCAGGGAACTGCACAGCCCGGTTTTGACGAGATGATCGATCTGCTGCGCGCCGGCAAAGCTTACGTGAAAATTTCCGGTGCTTATCGCATCTCCAACAAGGCGCCCGATTATCCCGACGCCGCTCCCCTGGCCAAGGCGCTCATCGCGGCGAATGCGGAGCGCGTGATTTGGGGCAGCGACTGGCCGCATCCCAGCGGCGGGCCGTTGCCGGGACACACTGCGACCGATCTCGCTCCACTCTTGCAGATCGACGACGGGCGCCTGCTCAATCAGCTTCCGGTGTGGGCGCCGGACGCGGCTGTGCGAAAGACGATCCTGGTGGATAACCCCGCGCGGCTATACGGATTTTAGCGCCTCCATTTTGGGGCTATAATGCCGGCGTTCTGACCCGAATTTCGCCAACAGCGCAGGAGGCAGGCATGCGAACTCTTTTCGCCAGGCTCGTCATTGGGCTGATGGCAGCGCCGCTCTTCGTCTCCATGGCCATGGCTCAGGCGGGCGCCGCTGGAGAGAATAATATGTACAACCAGCTAAAGAATGGCGGCGCCGGCGGACCCGCTCCTAAACGCAGCGTGACCGGCGTGTGGACCGGAGCTCTGGAGGCGATAAGACCCGACGTGCCGCCGATGACGCCGCTGGGGCAGAAGCTATTCAGCGCCAGTAAGACGGAGGCGAATACGGGCAGTTGGGCGGACGTGAATGATCCCTGGAAAACGTGCGATCCATTTGGCATGCCACGAAGCGCGGTGAATGAGATCCGAGGCATCTCGTTTGCGGAGATGCCTGACAAGATCATCGTTCTGCACCAGTACAACAGGATCTGGCGCGACGTGTGGATGGATGGACGGCAGCTCCCGAAAAACGTGGATCAAAAGGGAGGGCCGGATTCCACGTGGTACGGATATTCGGTGGGCCATTGGGACGGAGACTACACGCTCGTGATCGATACCACTGGATCGGACGGCTCGGAGTGGCTCGATCCGCGCGGCTATCCGCACAGCGCCCAAGGCGTGTTTGAGGAGCGCTACACGCGCGTGGACCACAATCATCTGGAGATGACGGTTACGGTGAACGATCCGGCGATCTATACCAAGCCTTTTGTACTGGGCACCAGCAAGTTCGCCTGGGTTCCCAATCAGCAATCGGAAGAGCAGATTTGCGTGCCATCGCAAAGCATCGCTTACGTGAATATCATCAGCGTTCCAGCGGTGCGCAAGGCGGAGCCGAGCAAGTAGAGGGGACCAGCCGAGGCGCCCTTCCTTGGCCTGAAACTGAGATCGGAGTTTTGGCGATGCGATTTTCAGAGTGCAACTCTTCGGAGGATGAAATGAAAGCCATGACGATGCGGTGGTGCTGTACGGTCTTGGCGTGGGTAGTCCTCGCAGCGGTCGGAGCGTTTGCGCAGGCTCAGCAGACCAATTACGCCGCCATGACGATGAAAGTCGATAAGCTAGCCGACAATTTCTATACGGTCACGGGGATAAACGGAACGGGACGCACAGGGGGAGCGATCGGAGTTTTGACGGGCCCGGATGGGATTTTCATGGTCGATGCGTCGTTCGCGCCTTTGACGGGCAAGATCACCGCGGCCATAAAGACGTTCTCGAACGAGCCGGTAAAGTATCTCGTCAATACGCACCCCCACGGCGACCACACGGGCGGCAATCCCAACCTGGCCAAAATGGGCGTGACGATTTTGGGACTCTCCCAGATGCGTGCGGATTTGATCGCGCAGAAGGGCTTCGATCCGGCGGGGCTTCCGACGGTTATTTTCAATGGGCCGATGACGCTCTACATGGACGGCGAGGAAGTGCAAGTAATCCCCGTGCCTCCCGCGCACACCGACGCCGACTCCATGGTCTATTTCCGCAAGGATGATGTGCTCATGATTGGCGATTTCTTCCGCGCCGGATATCCCAATATAGGCGGCACGGTCGATGGCATGGTTCGAGCGCTGGGGATGGCCATCGCTGTTTGCGGACCCAACACCAAGGTGGTCCCCGGCCATGGTCCTCTGATGAACCGAGCCGACATCATTGCGCACAAGGACATGCTCGAGGGTGTCCGCGACCGTGTATCGGAACTCATCAAGCAGGGCAAGAGCGAAGACGAAGCTGTCGCAGCGCACCCCACGGCAAGTTACGATCCCATCTTCCTCAACAATATCGCGCAGTTTTACGATGACGGCACGATCGTGCGATACCGCAATGGCGATGCCTTCATCAAGCAGCTCTACGAGCAGCTGAAGCCCAAGACCTAAGGCTCGGGGCGAGAGAGTCTGGCGGAGCCGCTACTCGCGTTTTTTTCTTATCAATATCTCTCGAGGGCGCGTACACTTTGGGCCATTGGAGGAATGCATTGAGAAGCAAACTCAAGGCGATTTCGTTGCTGGTTGTGTGCTTTACGGCCGTCTCATTACCTCTGTTAGCGCATCACGGAAACGCGGCGTACGATACGGCAAAAACGGTGACGGTCAAGGGAACAGTGACCGACTACATTTGGGCCAATCCCCACGTCTTTCTGAAAGTCGACGCCAAGGACGAGAGCGGCAACACGTTGCATTGGGTGATTGAAGGGCAGAATGCGGTTACCCAAGCGACCGCCGGCTGGACCAATGCCACGTTCAAAAGCGGCGATCAGGTGACTGTTGATGTGACGCCGGCAAAGAACGGGCGGCCGATCGGCCGGTTCAAAGGGCACATCGAGATCAATGGCCAGGTGTTCAAGCCCTGACTGGGCTGTATCGGGAATTGAATCCAAGCTGCGGAGGGAGCCTCGATTGCCTCAATGCCGGGACAAGACGAAAAGACGATTGATAGGGACGATCTCGCCGATGGCGCTGATTGCAGCTGTTGTGGTTCTGCCGGTTTTGGGCGCTCAGACTGCTCCGCCAAAATCGGTCGACGACATTAAGATCGACATTTGGAATAGCGCGCCCGTTCCCGGCAGCGCGTATGTGGGTGTGAAGTCGGCTCCCGCTCCGCGGCACGATCTCTCCGGAGTTTGGGATGCAACCGGGGATCCCATAGGCGGTCCACCACCCGGAATTCAACCGACCGGTAACAACGAGCACCGCGCGGTGTTGCGCGGAAACAACAATCCGCCGGGGGGCGAACCCGACGAGCGAAATATCCCCAATCCGCTGCCGTACACGCCGCTCGGCGAAAAGACGCTCGAGGCCCACAAACCTACAGGACTCGGTGTGAGATCGGTTCCCGCCGTGCTTGGAAACGATCCGGTCGATATCTGCGACCCGCCAGGATTTCCGCGCATGGACCTTTCTGAATTCAGGACCATCGAAATCACCCAGGCGGCCGACCATGTGATCGTGATGAATCAATTTTTTCGGACTTGGCGCACCATATGGACCGATGGGCGCGAACTTCCCACCAATCCCGAGCCAAGGTTTACCGGCTACTCGGTGGGCCAATGGGTGGACGACTATACGCTTGTGGTTCAGACGGTGGGAATGAGTGAAAAGACCTGGATCGACAATGCGGGCCGCCCGCACAGCAGCGAATTGAAGGTGGAAGAACGGTTTCACCGGGTGGACCACGACCATCTGGAACTCACGGTGACCATCAACGATCCGAAGATGTATACGCAGCCCTGGCTGGCCCTGAACAAATTTCCTCTGCGGTTGCAGCCGCGCGGCTTCGATATTCGGGAGATGTACTGCTCGCCGTCAGACATCGCGGAATACAACAAGGTGATCGGCGATGAGGTCGTGGCGCCCCCGGAGAAATAGAGAAACGCCCTCTTCGGTTGACAACACTGGGAGCGTTCAGTAGCCTTTTCGGTTTCTCCCAGGCGCCGGCAAATTCCTGAGTAACCCGCGCCCTCTGCCGGCGCGAGATTCGCGCCAGAAAGCGACCATGGCCGATCAGAAGCTGCCCGACCCGCGCCGAAGACTTTTCCGAATGGTATAACCAGCTCGTTCTCCGCGCCGAATTAGCGGACTATGCGCCCGTGCGCGGATGCATGATTGTGCGGCCGTACGGCTGGGCGCTTTGGGAAAATATCCAGCAGGCGCTGGATCGCCGGTTCAAGGCCACGGGCCACGTCAACGCCGCGTTTCCGCTGTTGATTCCGCGCAGCTTCATCGAAAAAGAACAATCGCACGTGGCGGGATTTTCGCCCGAATTGGCGGTGGTCACCATCGGCGGCGGCGAAAAGCTGGAAGAGCCGCTGGTGATCCGGCCGACCTCGGAAACGATCATCGGCCACGCCTACGCGAAATGGATTCAGTCTTACCGCGATCTGCCGGTGCTGATCAATCAATGGAACAGCGTGGTGCGCTGGGAACTGCGCACCAAACTCTTCCTGCGCACGCTGGAATTTTTCTGGCAGGAGGGGCACACCGCGCACGCCACGTTCGACGAGGCGGAAGCGGAAACGCGGCAGATGCTGGAGATTTACACGGATTTCGCCATCAACGAAGCCGCCGATTCCGGTGATTCCCGGGCGCAAATCGGCCTCCGAGCGCTTCGCCGGCGCGGACCAAACGTACTCCATCGAAGCGATGATGGGAGACGGCAAAGCGCTGCAGGCCGGGACCTCGCACAATCTGGGGCAAAATTTCGCCAAGGCTTTTCAGATTCGCTATCTCGACCGCGAGGGCGTGCTGCAATATTGCTGGACGACATCGTGGGGGCTTTCGACGCGCTTCATCGGCGCGATCATCATGGTGCATGGCGACGACCAGGGATTGATCCTGCCGCCGCGGCTGGCGCCGACGCAGGTGGTGATCGTGCCGATCTACAAGACCGACGAAGAGAAGGCGCAGGTGTCCGGGGCGGCGCGCAACATTCGCGATGGCCTGGCGGCCGCCGGAATCCGCGTGCGCATGGACGAACGGGAAGGCACCAGTCCGGGCTTCAAGTTCAACGATTGGGAGATGCGCGGCGTGCCGCTGCGCATCGAGATCGGGCCGAAGGACGTGGCCAAAGGGAGCGTGGTCTTGGCGCGGCGCGACCGGCCCGGCAGGGAAGGGAAGTCCTTTCACCCGCAGGAGGGCTTGCCCGCCGTGGTGTCCAGCACGCTGGTCGAAATCCAAGCATGCGCTGCTGAACCGCGCCCGCGATTTTCGCGACGCGCATACCAAAGAGCCCAAGAACTTACGACGAATTCAAGGCCGCGGTGGAAACAGGTTTTGCGTCGGCGTTCTGGTGCGGCCGCGAGGAGTGCGAGGCCAAGATCAAGGAAGAGACCAAAGCCACGATGCGCTGCATACCTTTGGCGCAAAGCGATAGTCCAGGGACCTGCATCCTTTGCGGCCAGCGCTCGACGGAAAAGGGCATCTTCGGCCGCGCTTATTAGCGGAGCGAACTTACGGTCAAACTCAGCTCCCTCGGCCTGAACACCAGATCTCGTGATGATATCATCGGGACAGCCGCCATTATGACGGCGGCCGTTCCGCCTTCCCCGCTTACGCCGCGGCCCGATTCACCTTATTTTTCGTTACCAACGCGCAGAGCCCGTCGGATTCGATTCCCAAAGGCCGATTGATCAGGTTGTAGTAATTCTCGAAGGCATTGAGCAGGGTGATCTCGGCAATCTGCTGGTCGGAAAAATGACGGCGCAGCTCTTCAAACGTGGCGTCGCTGGCCGTCTTGGTTCGCGAAACCTCCTCGACGTAAGCGAGAGCGGCGCGCTCGGCGGAGGTGAAGGCGGGATCCTCGCGGTAGCGCGGAAGCTTGCTTAATTTTTCAAGCGATCCGCCCTGGCTCACCACCCAGGCCTGGGAGATATCGACGCAGAACTGGCATTGGTTCACCTGCGAGATGTGGGTATGAAGCAGGCATTGCAGCTCTTGGTCGAGGGAAAAGCCGTGCTCCATCATCTTGGAAATTTCGTAACTCACGCGCATGGATTTGGGCACGCGCGCGTTCACCACTTTCAGCGGCGTGATGACCTTGCCGAATCTGCGGCGCGTCATCCAATAGGCCAGCTTCATCATGAGACCGCGCGGGCGCTCCACGGGTTGTAGACGCATATTCGCTCCTTGTCGATCGATAACCATGTTTGGGAGACCAGTCTTCGGAGAAGGGAACTACGCCTGAGCGGCCAACCCGTAGTGGACACCTTGAATCCGTCGGGCGCTTTCGAAGTTGCCACGACAAGCGGCAAGGTCACCTTTACGGTGGTGCCGGTCCCCGGGGTTTGCAATTCGATTTTGCCTCCCAAGTCCCGCACGCGTTCCCTCATGCCGCCTAGACCGACTCCTACCTCGGTGCCGGAGGTCATGAATTTCTCGATCTGGTCGCGGGACATGCCTTTGCCGTAATCCCTTATGGAAAGAACGACCTCCTGGCCGGCAATCTCCAGGCGAACCTCCGCTTTCTTGCTTCCGGAGTGCCGCAAAATATTGGTCAGGCACTCTTGCAATACGCGGAACAGCGTCAGGTCCATTGATTCCGTGAACCGCGGCTGCTCATCGGGTAATTCCACGTTGACTTCGATGCCGCTGCGGCGAGCGAAGCCGGTTATATACCAACTGGCTGACGCGGCGAAGCCGAGTTCATCGAGCATCGGCGGATGCAGCAGGTGCGAGATGGTGCGCGTCTCGCGGATGGCCTCGTCGATCAGCGCGTTCACGTCATCCCAGCATTTGGAGATGGCAGGGCTGGGCTGAGCCGTTGCCGAGGTCATCTTGGATAGGGCACTTATGGTCATTTTCAGGGCGGCCAGAGTCTGTCCGATGCTGTCGTGCAACTCGCGCGCGATTCGCCGCCGCTCTTCATCCTGAATGCTCAGCATGCGCGCGGAAATTCTGCGCCGGGCCTCTTCCGCCTCGGCGCGCACCTTGATCTCGGCCTGCAAGTTGGCTAAGGCCGCCTGAAGCTCCCGGGTGCGCTCGTCGACTTTTTCTTCCAGCGTTTGACGGGCGGCTTCCACTTGCAGCAGCGCGCTGCGGCTCCTTTCCGCCAGCAAGATGATGATGCCCGACACGAGAAGGAATCCGGCGGAATAAGCGAGGTCGGACCTTTCGAACTTCAACTGGCCCTGCAGAAGAAACCAGCGACTGCTGCCGAGGAGACCGATCAAGGCAGTAAGGGTTGCAGGCCCGGCTCCCAGATAAACGGCGGCAAGCGTCACCGCGGCATAAACCAATAGGAAAGGGCCGAGGTCGCCAAGGACTGGGTTAATGAGCCAGCGGACCAGAAGAGCCAGTACGGTAACCCCCAGCGCGAGGGCATAGCGTGCGACGGTCAAGTGCCAATCTTCCTGTAAAAGAGAGAAGCGCTGGGCATCCTCGCAATTCCTTCACGCAACCGCCTCCTCGTTATTCGCTGAGTTGAGCGAACGCAGTTCCTGAAGCTGCCGTACGATCTTCGCGGTCATGGGAATGCCTCGCCACCGCTTCGATGCCGTCAACAGGCTCGCATAGAGCAAAGTGAGACAAGACCGCTCGGTGGGAAAGCGTGGAATCACTTTGGTACGCCGGCGGCTCTCCCCGTTCAGCCGCTCCAAACGATTGGTCGTTCGAATGCGGCGATGGTGTGCCTCCGGAAACCGCAGATAGGTCACGCATTCCTCCAGGTCCCGTTCCAGGCACTCCATAGCCGCAGGATAACGATCGTGGAAGCGGGCGATCAAAGCACGGCCGCGCTTCATCGCCATCTCATAGCTTGGCGCCAGAAAGACCTGTTGGAGCAAACGCTTCATCGAGGCCTGCATCAATCGTGGCAGCTTCGCCAAAATGTTGCGCATCTTGTGTACTTGACAGCGTTGCCGCCACGCTCGTGGCCACATCCGCTTGACTGCCTTGAGCAGTCCCGGTGCCCCATCCAGGATCACGAGCAGCGGGTCCTTCAGTCCGCGGGCCGTCATGTCTTGCAAAAAACTGAGCCAGGCGTCATAAGACTCCCGCGGCCCCAGGTCGAGGTGCAGCAAAACCGGTTGTCCATCCTCCAGTAGGGCGTAGGCCGAGAGCACCCCTTCTTTCTCATCGCTGCCTTGCCGCGCGGCGTGGTACTGCCCATCCAGGAACAAATAGACCACCGGCAACTGGCTGAGATCGCGCTTCCGCCAGGTGTCGAAGTCCCGCGTGAGCTGCTGGCTGATGCGACTCACCGTGCTCTTACTCAACCGGCTCGCACCAAACGCCTCGCCATAGAGATCACTCACGTCCTGCGTGGACAGCCCGCGCACGTACATCCCGCGGACCAGCGCTTCCAAATCAGCGGTTCGGGTTCCTAGCCGCTCCACCAGGGCGGGCCGGAACGGTTCCGGGGTGGCGCGCAGCTGCGGCACCGCCAACTCCAGAAGCCCAGCCTCGGTTTGCAGCCGCTTCGCTTCGTAGCCGTTCCGCCATCCCGGACGCACTCGCTCGCCCCGACGATAATGCCCGCGCCCGAGAAATGTTGTGGCTTCCTCCTCGATGGAGACTTGCAGGATGTAACGTGCCAGGGCACGCACAAAGCCTTGCATCGGCGCCTCAGCCGGGGCCTCCTCGACCGCTCCCCCGCGAAGCACCCGTTCGACCTCTTCCTTCACCCGCACACTCGGTGGTACTTTCTTCATGGCGTTGTTTTCCTCCTGGCCCCGCTTCCAACGGGGCCTTTGTTGTGTTTGCTAACCAGGAGGATACGACGCCTCTTTGCTTTTACAGGGATCTTAGGACTTCACCCGTGCGACCGGCTGGTTCGCTAAGAAAAGCTCCGGCGCGAAAAGTGCCGTACTCTCGGACTGCGGTAATTCTGCAGCCATAAGTTCAATCTCTCCGGCAAGGGCTGTGCCGGAACGGTCCAAGCCTGGGTCGCTGCTCGGACTGTCCTCCTGAACTTCTTACAGATGAGTATACAACCGTCAGAGTTTCCTGAATGCGATGACTTCGCCGGAAACTCGCCGGACACGGTACCCTCCCTTAGCGCCGGCAACGCCCTCCTAACAAATTACTTATGTCCTTCGGGCGTTACTTGGAGGAACGTCCAGGCGCCGTTTATATCGACACCCCCGGATGCGAATGTTAGCATCGGGCGTAAGTTACGAATCCACAGATCGGGCCACAGGCGGAGCCTGCGGCGGCCGTTCTGCAGAGGGTTGACGCATGAATCGCTCCGGTCAATGCCGAAAATTGGGCCGAAAATTGGGCCGAAGGCCGAAGCCTGGCGGGCTCCAAAGCAGAGCGAAGGAGCCGCGCAGCCTGCGGGTCCGGGCCCGATGGCCCTGAGAGATCGCCAGCGTGGCGCGGGAAGGCTGAAAGCCATCGTTGTGTTGGCCATCTTCGCCGGGATGATTTACGTCGGCGTGAAGGTAATTCCCATCCTCATAAGCAATTACGAGTTCCAGGACGCCCTGCAAAGCACCGCCCGGTTGGCCACTGTGAATCGGCAATCCGCCGAGGATATCCGCACCGCCGTTCTCAAGGAAGCGCAGAGCGAAGAAATCCCCATCGCGGCGGAAGACATCCATGTAAAGGACGACGGAGGGCACGTGGAGATCAGCGCCGACTACAGCGTCACCGTGGATTTGCGCGTGTATCAATGGACGCTCAACTTCCATCCCAACGCCCAGAACAATCCAATTTAGCGCGGCCGCGCCCTGGTTCTGTGCCGTTCCGTCGCGAATTTTGTTAAGCTGATTGCTGAGGTTTCAGCCAACGTTTCCTCCCAGCCGGGGAGAATAGGGCGGCTTCCCAGCGGCCATCCCGTCGCTCGCGTGTAAACTGTAGGAAGCAATGGTATCGAAGGGTTCGAAGAGACCATCGGGAGAAGGCATGCGCCTGCGAATCCACCGCGGTTTTTTTCTCTCGGGCTTAGGCCTGGCGCTGCTGGCGGCTTTCCTGGGCGTGTTTCTGATCGCCGCGGGAATGTTTACGTATTACTGGATCGTGTACGGCCGCATGATCGATCAGCGCATGGCCGGGCACATGTACCAGACCAGCGCTCGCGTCTTTAGCGCGCCCGACCGCGTTTTCGACGGCGAGACGCTGTCGCCCGCCGAACTTGTCCGCCAATTGCAGCACGACGGCTATAACGAGAGAAAAGTTGACGGCGCGCCCGGGTGGTACAGCATCGACGGCGGCGTCGTGGAGATCCATCCTCTTGCGGATTCATACTTCCAGGGCAAGAACGCGCTGCACGTCAATTTCGCCGGGGGCGGCGTGAGCAGCATCAAGCTGCTGGATAGCGGCGACGTGGTGGAGAGCGCCGAAATCGAGCCGGAACTGCTGACCAATCTCTTCGATACCTCCCGGGAAAAGCGGCGCAGGATTCGCTTCGACGATATTCCCAAGGTGCTGGTGAACGCGGTGCTCTCCGCGGAAGACAAGCGCTTTTTCGAGCACCCCGGCTTGGATTTTGTGCGCATCTTCGGCGCGGCCTGGGCCGACGTGCGCCGCGAAGGGATCGCGCAGGGCGCCAGCACGCTGACCATGCAGCTGTCGCGGAGCTTTTTCTTTACCACGGAGCGCACCTGGCGCCGCAAGGTGGCGGAAACCATCGTGGCTCTGGAACTGGAGCATCGCTTCAACAAGCAGGCAGATCTTCGAGCTTTACGCCAATGAGATCTACCTCGGCAATCGCGGCAGCTTCGCCATTCATGGATTCGCGGAAGGCTCGCTGGCCTATTTCAACAAGGACATCCGCGACATCTCGGTGAACGAAGCCGCCTTTCTGGCGGGCATTATTCGCGCGCCCAATCGCTACTCGAGCGCGGACCGCCGCCCGGAGCGCGCCGCGGAAGCGCGGGACCGCGTGCTGACGCAGATGATGGAAAACGGGTTCATCACCGCGGAGCAAGTGCAGCAAGCCAAGAAGCGCGCCGCTGCACCCTGGCCACCGGAGGGGCAAAACAATAACGACGCGCCGTACTTCGTGGATATGGTCAAGGACCATCTGCTGGACCGCTTCTCGGAAGCGGAGCTGCTGTCGCAAAGTTATCCGCATCTACACGACTCTGGACCCGCAACTGGAGCGCGCCGCGGTGCAGGCGGTTTCGCTGGGCGTAGCCAATGTGGATCAGCTGCTGGCGCGGAAGTATGCGCTCTGGAAAAAGCAGGACAAGCCGGCCCAGGCGCAAGTGGCCCTGCTGGTGCTTGACCCGCACACGGGAAAGATTCTGGCGACGGTCGGCGGACGCAATTACGGCGAGAGCCAGCTCAATCACATCACGGCCAGAAGACAGCCCGGCTCGGTGTTCAAGCCTTTCGTTTACGCCGCGGCTTTCGACGATGTGCTGAAGGGACTTTCGCCGGTGGTGACTCCGGCGACCACGGTTGCGGATGAGCCCACGACATTCGATTTCGAAGGCAAGGAGTACACGCCCAATAATTACGGCGAGAGCTTCCACGGAACGGTAACGCTGCGCGAGGCGCTGACCGAGTCGCTGAACGTGGCCACGGTGAAAGTGGCGGAGATGATCGGTTATGGCCGGGTGGTGGATATGGCGCGCCAACTGGGCCTCAACGACGATATCCAGCCCACGCCCGCCGTGGCTTTGGGCGCTTACGACATGACGCCGCTGGAGGTTGCCGCCGGGTATACGGTCTTCGCCAATAACGGCACGCGAGCCGAGCCCGTGCTCATCGACCGCGTGATCGATTCGCAAGGCGGCGTGATCGAGCGCAGTCCCATCCAGACCAGGCAAGTGCTGGACCCGCGCGTGGCCTATCAGGTGACCACGGTGCTCGAGGACGTGATCGATCATGGAACCGGCGCATCGGTTCGCGCGCGCGGATTCATGGGGCCGGCGGCGGGGAAGACGGGAACCTCGCGCGACGGCTGGTTCGCGGGTTATACCTCCAATCTTCTGTGCGTGGTTTGGGTGGGATTTGACGACTATCGCGAGTTGGGTCTGCCGGGCGCGGTAGCGGCCGCTCCCATTTGGACCGAATTCATGAAGCGGGCCACCGCCATGCCTGCCTATCGGGAGTTGAACGATTTCGTGGCGCCTCCTGGTATTTCGGTGGTGGAGATCGATCCGACCTCGCTGCAGCTGGCGACCCCGGCGTGTCCGGTAACGCGGAAAGAGGTCTACATCGCCGGCACCGAGCCGACCGAATTCTGCGAATTGCACGGCGGGCGCATGTTGACGCAAACACCGCCGGCTTCCTGGCTGTCGCGCATTTTCGGCGACAAAAAGTCGGACGAAGCGCCGCCGCCGGGCAGCCCGGGAGGCACCGTCGTGCCCGGAACACTGCCTGCGATATCCACCGCCAGCCCCGCGCCACCGGGCGGGCCGCCCGCTGCCTCGGATGAAGACGATAAGAAATCCGGCCTGCTGCATAAGATTTTTGGTATCTTTGGGGGCAAGAAGCAGGACGACCAGAATCTGAAGGAGAATACTCCCGATTCACCGCACTAATTCCCCGGGGCCAGTCTCCGCGGGGGAAGTCATGAAGAGCTTCATCTTCATCCTGACCGCCATCGTTCTTAGCGCCATTTTTCTGCCGGCGCTTCATGGTCAGAGAGATCATTCCGCCCCTCAAAGCACCGCGCTTCAAAACGCCCCAAGCAGTCCGCGCGAGAAAGACGAACTTCAAGCGCGCATCTATATGGCCCGCAAGGAATACGCCCAGGCTGCCGACTTGTATGCCAAGCTTTGGCGGGAATACCCGAAGGAGGCGTCCTATCCGAACTTCATCGGAATCGCCCTCCTGCAGCAAGGCAAACTGAACGACGCGCGCAAATCGTTCGAGCAAGCCACCAAGGTCAATAGGCGCTTTCCCGACGCTTACAACAATCTCGGGGCGACTTATTACGCCGAGAAGAGTTATAAGAAGGCCATCGCGCAGTACCGGCATTCGTTGGGACTGGAACCGAATAGCGCCAGCATCTATACCAACATCGGATACGCCTATTTCGCGGAGAAGCAGATTCCGAAGGCCATGGAAGCATTTCATAAGGCCTTGGAACTCGATCCCAAGGTTTTCGACGAGACCAGCCGCGTGGGGTCGATTATGAGTTTCCGCTCCGTGGTCGATCGCGGCCTTTTCAACTTCATATTGGCCAAGAACTATGCGGAGAGCGGCGATGCCGCGAACTGCGTCGTCTATCTGCGCCGCGCGGCGGATGAGGGCTATAAAGAGATCGGCAAGGCCCGCAAAGATCCGTCTTTCGCCAAAGTGATCGCGGATCCGGACGTGAAAGCGTTGCTCGATGAGGTCGCCCCCGAGCCGCCGCCCCCTCCTCCTGCTCCGCACACCTGACGCCGTTTACGTTTGCGCGCGCGTGGCCCGAAGCACGGCCTCGTTCCAAGCGGCTTTGATACAATGAACGCCAGAATGTTGCGGCGCAGCGTTCGGGCCGATGTGCTTGCGGTTCCGCGAGTTAGGCAAGGCTATTCTTTTTACATTGCGATTACGATGGGCGCTCACTTACGGGTGCTTCCAGCCGCTTCCGCGAATTCGCAGTCTGCGTTCGCGGTCGTGCGAGGGTTGTGGAGGACGCCATGCTCGGCGCTGAGTTTCGCTTCAAGTCAGGCCCGGCGAGCGCGAGATCGCTGCACTACGTGGTTTGCGCTCTGACGCTGCTTTTGTTGCTGTTCGGAGTTTCGGCCGCGCGCGCAAGAGCGCAAGCCAGCGCAGCCAATTCCGCGCACGGATCGCGCGTGATCGAATTGCGCATCGGCGACGAAGTCGAGCCGATCATGGCCGAATACATCGACGGCGGCATCGACCAGGCGGCCAGGCAGCACGCCAGTCTGGTGCTCATCACCATGGACACGCCGGGCGGCCTGGAACGTCCATGCAAGACATCATCCAGCACATTCTGGCTTCGCCGGTGCCCGTGGCCGTCTACGTCTCGCCCACCGGCTCGCGCGGCGCCTCGGCGGGATTCTTCATTCTGCTTTCCGCGGACATCGCGGCCATGGCTCCGGGCACGCACGCCGGCGCGGCTTCGCCGCTGCTGGCGGTCGGCGGCTTTCCGCTGAATGTGGATCAGACGCTGAAGAAGAAAATCCTGAACGACGCCACGGCCTTTCTGCGCAGCTACGCGGAGAAGCGCGGCCGCAACGTTCAACTGGCGGAGACCGCGGTGACCGACGGCAAGGCGTTCACCGACACCGAAGCGCTCAACGGCAAGCTGATCGACCTGATCGCCAATTCGCCCGAGGATCTGCTGGCCAAGCTGGACGGCCGGAGCATCACGCGCTTCGACGGCTCGACGACGCAGCTCGATCTGCGACATCCGCAAATCGTCAGCGTGGAGATGTCCGCGCGCGAGCGCTTTCTGGCGCGCATCGTGCAGCCCGACGTCTTTTTTCATTCTGCTGATCGCGGGCGTGCTGGGGCTCTACGTCGAGTTCACGCATCCGGGCATGGTCGCGCCGGGCGTGGTTGGCGCAATCGCGCTGGTCTTGGCCCTGTTCGCCATGCACATTCTTCCGGTAAACTTTGCGGGCCTGCTGCTGATTGTCGTGGCGCTGGGCTTGTTCATTCTGGAGGCCAAGTACACCAGCCACGGCGTTCTGGCCGTCGGCGGCGTCATGGCCATGCTGCTGGGCGCGCTGATGCTGATTCGCTCGCCGCTCACCGGCGCGGGCGTCAGCCTGGGCGTGGCGCTGGGCGTGACGCTGCCCTGCGCGCTGGTACGATTTTTCTGATGCGCCTGGTGCTGCGCTCGCGCTCCTGGAAGCAGACCACGGGGGCGCGAGCAGTTGCTCGGCGCGGAGGCTGAAGTCACCGAGCGCCGATCACGGCCGCGGCAGCCCCGGCGGGCGCCTGGCGGCGTTTCAGGGCATGGTGCGCATGCACGGCGAGCTGTGGCGCGCGGTGGCGCCGGAGGCCATTCCGGCGGGAGCGCAGGTGCGCGTCGTGCGCGTCACGGGGCTGACCGTGCACGTCGCGCCGGCGGAATCGGCGGGCCGCGCTGAGCGGAAACGTGCGCAGGACTGGGCGAAGCATCGCTTGTCGGTTTCGAGGCCTGCGGAAGGAGACGACGATGGACTTCAGCTTTACCGGTCCGCTGATCGCCGTGGTAATCTTCCTGATCTGGTTCTGGAATTCGCTGTACGTCATCAAGGAATGGGAACGCGGCGTGGTCTTGCGCCTGGGGCGCATGCTGCCGGAGGCCAAGCCGGCCGGGCTGCGGCTGGTCTTCTGGCCGATCGAGACGCTCTATCGCATCTCGCTGCGCATCGAGACGCTGGACGTTCCTTCGCAGGACATCATCACGCGCGACAACGTCTCGGTGAAGGTAAACGCGGTCTGCTATTTCCGCGTGGTGGACGCCAACCTGGCGGTGTCGCAGGTGCAGAACTATCTCTACGCCACTTCGCAGAAGGCGCAGACCACCTTGCGCAGCATCGTCGGCCAGTTTGAACTGGACGAAATTCTCGCCGAGCGCGAAAAGGTTAACAGCAAGCTGCAAATCATCCTTGACCAGGATACCGAGCCCTGGGGTATTAAAGTAACCAAGGTGGAAGTGAAGCAGGTCGACATTCCCGAGCAGATGCAGCGCGCCATCGCGCGCCAGGCGGAAGCCGAGCGCGAGCGCCGCGCCAAAGTGATTCACGCCGACGGCGAATTCGAAGCCTCGGCCAAGCTGGCCGAAGCTGCCGGCGTGCTCGAAACGCAGCCCGCCGCCATCCAGCTCCGTTACCTGCAGACGCTGACGGAAATCGGCGCGGAGAAGAACACCACCATCGTCTTTCCCCTGCCGATTGACATCATCAATGCCTGGGTGAAGAAGTCACTGGGCCGGGGCGCTAATGGCGGCAGGCAAAGGCAAAGGGCGCGGCGGCGATATGGTGCTCGGAGGGCGCCACCTGTTCGGCATATTTGTTTTGCTGGTCGTGATCTTTGGCGTGGTTTTTACGCTGGGATATCTGCTGGGCCGCAGCCAGTACGAATCGCTGCGCGCCGACGCCAGCAGCCTGCCGTTGAAGCCGGAGGGCGCCGGCAATAAACCAGGGAAGCCTGGCCGCGAATCGGCGGACAAGACAACGAGTACCACTCCGTCGTCGCCGGTTTCGGACTGGGATTTCTTCCGGCCCACCGAACCAGCCAATCCCGCCGAACCCGCTTTGGAGACGCCGAAATCGCTGAAGTCGTTGGTACCCAGCCGCACGAACGCGGCCGCGCCGGTGAACGCCAGTCCGAGCCCCAGCGTCGATACCATGCGATCGAATTTGAAATCCGTGAGCCCGCCCCCGATTCCGCAGGGCTCCACCGTCCTGCAAATCGCGGCCATGGCGCGCCCCTCGGACGCCGTGGCGTTGGCGCAGGCCTTGCAGCAGAAGAGATTCCCCGCCTTCGTGCTGCCGCCCGGCTCCGACCACTATTACCGCGTCCAAGTGGGCCCCTACTCAGACGCAAAATCCGCCAATCTCGCCCGGCAGAAGCTTGAAAGCCAAGGCTTCAAAGCCATCGCCCGCCGTTAAGGCGCGCCGCGCTGCGGGGGTAGCGGAGTTCAGCGCTCGCATCCAAGAAAACAGCCTGGCCGGCGAAATCATGTCGCGCCGGTGGCGCATCTTGCTGTCAGTGGCCTCCGGAGTGCTGCTCGCGCTCGCCTTTCCCAACTTCAATCTGCCCCTTCTAGCTTGGGTGGCGATTGCTCCGCTCATCGTTGCGTCCCTCGATGGGGGCCTGGGCGAAGCGGCGCTGCGCGGCCTGCTTTTCGGCGCCTCGTTTTTCCTTTTCTCTACGCCCTGGATCTACACCGTGATGCACCAGTATGGACCGCTGCCGTCATGGGAAGCGGCCGGAGTGATGGCGCTGATGATCCTGGCCGCATCCCCTTACTTCGTGGCGTTCACCCTGCTTATGGCCTGGATCGCGCGGCGTGGCAAGGGCCTGGCCGTCTTAGCCTCGCCGTTTCTATGGGTGGCGCTCGAACTCGGGCGCGCGCGCATGCCCGATATTGCCTTCCCTTGGAATCTCACCGGCTATGCGGCTTCGGGCAATCTGGCGCTCGTGCAGCTCACTTCCGTTACGGGAATCTACGGCTTGTCGCTCATTGTGGCCGCATATAACGCGATTGTGGTTTGGCTGATCGGCTGCGCGATGGGTTGGCTGAAGCGGCCGAAAGGCCACGCGCTTTCGCATGCGCCCGGCGCCGTGCTGGCCGCCTTCACGGCGCTCATTGTGTGCGTGGCGCTGATCGGACCGCGATTCGTCCCCGCCGCGCGGGCTTCGCAGGTCGCGCATCTGGTGCAACCGGATCTGCCGCAGTCGATGGAGTATCCGGCCAATTGGGGTGTAATCCACGCCGGGGATATGGCCGAACTCGACGGCCTCAGCATTGCGGCGGGGCAGAAGGACCACGGCCTGGTGGTCTGGCCGGAGGTTCCGGCGCCGTTTTCGCTGACGGATGCCCGAATTTGCCCGGCGTGCGCAAGCGATCGCGCACGAGTCGGGGAGCGATTTCCTGCTCGGCGTGATCGGCTGGGGGCCCGGCGAAAGCGGCCGTCTCGCCCCATACAACAGCGCGGCGATGCTCGATCCCGCGGGGCGCGTGGAATTTCAGTATGATAAAATTCATCTCGTTCCTTTCAGCGAATACGTTCCCTGGCGCGACTTCTTTTGGTTCGCCAAGAATCTCACGGGCCTCGCGGGCGATTTTCGCAGTGGCACTCGCTATGCGGTGGGGGAGTTGCCCGGGGGCCGGTTCAGCATCTTCATCTGCTACGAAGCGGTTTTTCCGGGTGAAGTGCGGCAGTTTGTCCTGAACGGCGCCGGCCTGCTGATCAATCTGTCGAACGACGGCTGGTTCGGCCGTTCCGCCGCTGCCGCGCAGCATCTTCAGATGGCGCGCGTGCGGGCCGTGGAAAAGCGCCGCTGGCTGTTGCGCGATACGAACAACGGCTACACCGCCTCCGTCGATCCTTACGGGCGCATCGTCGCGCGGATGGGCGTGGACGTGAGGGGAGAGCTCGATGCGCCGTATGCGTTTCGCAGCGACAAAACGATTTACGCCCGCTGGGGCGATTGGCTGCCGGAGTTATGCGCCGCAATCGGCCTGATTTTGCTGCTCATGGCGGCGCTGCGCCGCAGGCCGTTCGGGCCAATAGCAGACGGATTAAAGCCTGTGACATCAAGGGTGGGCGGGCCAATGCGAGCCAGGTCGAGGCCAGCCAGATCAAGGTAAGATAAAAAAGGGGAATCAATGATTATCGAAGATCTCGAACATCGCTTTGAGGAGCTTGGGCAACGAATCGAACTCGTGCGGAGCTATCTTTGACGTTCCTCGCAACCGCGGCATTCTAGCCGATCTCGAAACGCAAACTTCGCAGCCCAATTTTTGGCAGGATCAGGAGAAGGCCCAGCAGATCTTGCAGCAGCGCAAGAGTGCCGAAAGCCGCGTGGGCGCCGAGGAAAAGCTCTTGCGCATCTCCAGCGACATCGAAACCTATCTCCACCTGGCTAAAGAGGAGCACGACGTCGCGCAACGCGATGCTATTCTGCGCGACACTGAGCGCGAGCTTAACGAAGCCGATGACTACGTCGGCGAAGCTCGAAACGGAGACGCTGCTTTCCGGCGAGAGCGATCGCCTCAACGCCATTCTCACCATCAAGCCAGGCGCGGGCGGCACGGAATCGCAGGATTGGGCGGAGATGCTGCTGCGCATGTACCTGCGCTGGGCTGAGCGCAAGGGCTATAGCACCACGGTGATCGATTCGCAGCCCGGCGAAGGCGCGGGCATCAAATCGGCCACGGTGCGCGTGGAAGGCGAAAACGCCTACGGATTGCTTTCCACCGAAACCGGCGTGCATCGGCTGATCCGCATTTCGCCTTTCGATCAGGCCGCCCGTCGGCACACATCGTTTGCCTCGATCTTCGTGATTCCCGAAGTGGACGACCGCATCGAAATCGACATTCGCCCCGAGGATCTGAGGGTCGACACGTTTCGGGCCGGCGGGCACGGCGGGCAAAACGTCAATAAAGTGGAGACGGCAGTGCGCTTCACGCACTTGCCGACGGGCATCGTGGTGCAGTGCCAGGCCGAGCGCAGCCAGCACAAGAACCGCGAAATCGCCATGAAGCTCTTGCGCTCGCGGCTTTACGAACTGGAGATCGAGAAGCGCCAGCAGGCCACGCGAAAGCTGGACGAAACCAAGCTGGACATCAGTTTCGGAAGTCAGATTCGCACCTACACGTTGCAGCCCTACCAGCTTGGTGAAGGACCATCGCACGAAATTCGAGATGGGCGACGTGGAGCGGGTGCTGGACGGCGATCTCGATCCATTCATTCGCGCCTTTCTCCTGGCGCGCACAGGCAGGGCCGTCGCGGTAAAGGCGGGGGCGGATGGCGACGAGCGCGAGCAGGAATAAGGCTTTTTGTGGGGAAGCTTTTGCGGGGAAAAGGATGGCTGGAATCGCCATTCGGACCGGCAGTTGTTCCTTTCGCAGTGGCCCAATTCCATTTGGATCCGTTGCGTTGACTGTCTCGCAGCCCTATGTTAGCTTCGCTATTTGCACGAATTACGTCCCCGTGCCACCGAAGTTTGCGTCGCGCGCTAACATCCTGAAGGAGCAATAGTTTGAGCCAGAAGAAGCGCAGTTTCCTGTTCACTTCCGAATCGGTCACCGAAGGTCATCCGGACAAGATCGCCGACCAGATCTCCGACGCCGTCCTGGACGCCGTGCTGTCCCAGGACGCCATGGGCCGCGTGGCCTGCGAAACGCTGGTGACCACCGGCCTGGCGATGGTCGCCGGGGAGATCACCACCTCGGCGATCCTGGACTACAGCGAAATCGTGCGCGGGGTGATTCGCGACGTCGGCTATACGCGCGCCGAAATACGGCTTCGACGCCGACACCTGCGCCGTCATTTCCTCCATCAAGCGCCAGTCGCCGGACATCGCCATGGGCGTGGATACCGGCGGCGCGGGGGACCAGGGCCTGATGTTCGGCTATGCCTGCGACGAAACCGACGAACTGATGCCGCTGCCGATCATGCTGGCGCACAAGCTGGTGCGGCGGCTTTCGGAAGTGCGCAAGGCGGGACATGTGGATTTCCTGCGGCCGGACGGCAAATCGCAGGTCACCGTCGAATATGTGGACGGCCAGCCGGCGCGCGTGGATTGCGTGGTGATTTCGACGCAGCACAGCGACTCGGTCTCGAATCGCGAGACTGCACGACGTGATCCTGAAGGAAGTGATCCAGCACGTGGTGCCGCCTCGCTGATGGATTCGCGCACCAAGTTCCACATCAATCCCACGGGCCGCTTCGTGGTCGGCGGCCCGATGGGCGACGCCGGGCTGACCGGGCGCAAAATCATCGTGGACACCTACGGCGGCTACAGCCGGCATGGCGGCGGCGCGTTTTCGGGCAAGGATCCGACCAAGGTGGACCGCTCGGCCTGCTACATGGCTCGCTACGTTGCGAAGAACCTGGTGGCTGCGGGCCTGGCGCGCACGCGTCGAAGTGCAGCTGGCCTACGCCATCGGCGTGGCCGAGCCGGTTTCGGTGATGGTCGATAGCTTTGGCACGGGCACGATTCCCGACGAGCAGATGACCGATCTGATTCGCGCCGTCTTTTCGCTGACGCCGCGCGGCATCATCGAAAGCCTGGACCTGCGCCGGCCGATCTACCGTCCGACGGCGGCCTACGGCCATTTCGGCCGCAGCGAGCCGACGTTCACCTGGGAGCGCTCGGACAAGGCGGAAGCTCTCCGCAAGGAAGCCGGGCCTGCGCGGCGCGGAAGTCGGCGCGCGTCGTCGCTAAGATCGGACTACACGCTCTTCAAAATACCGAAACGACTGGGAGGAATTCCTCGTGGCAACTCACAGCATTCGCCGTCGGCGGCGACGTCAAAGACCTCGGCCTTGGCCGAGCACGGCAAGCGCAAGATCGAATGGGCCAATCAGCAGATGCCCGTTCTGCAGTTGATCCGCAAGCGCTTCATCAAGGAGCAGCCGCTCAAGGGCGTGCGCGTGTCGGCCTGCCTGCACGTCACCAGCGAGACCGCCAACCTGGCCATCACGCTGCGCGACGGCGGCGCCGAAGTGGTGCTGTGCGCCTCCAATCCGCTATCGACGCAGGACGAAGTGGCCGCCTGCCTGGTGAAGGACTACGGCATTCCCACGTTTGCCATCAAGGGCGAGGACAACGACACCTACTACTCGCATCTCGACGCCGCGCTCGATCACAAGCCGCAGATCACCATGGACGACGGCGCCGACCTGGTGACCGCGCTGGTCACCAAGCGCACCGATCTGGTGCCCGGCGTCATCGGCGGCACCGAGGAGACCACCACCGGCGTCATCCGCCTGCGCGCCATGGCCAAGGACGGCACGCTCAAGTATCCGGTCATCGCCGTCAACGACGCGCTGACCAAGCACCTGTTCGACAATCGCTACGGCACGGGCCAATCGACGATCGACGGCATCCTGCGCGCCACCAATCTGCTGCTCGCCGGCCTGAAGTTCGTGGTCGCCGGTTACGGCTGGTGCGGCCGCGGCGTGGCCATGCGCGCCAAGGGACTGGGCGCCGACGTGATCGTCACCGAAGTGAATCCGGTGCGCGCGCTCGAAGCGGTGATGGATGGATTCCGCGTCATGCCCATGGCCGAGGCCGCCAAGATCGGCGACATCTTCGTCACCGTCACCGGCGACAAATCCGTCCTGGCCGCGCGAGCATTTCGAGCGCATGAAGGACGGCGCGGTGCTCTGCAATTCCGGCCACTTCAACGTGGAGATCGATATCCCGGCGCTGGAGAAGCTGTCCAGCGGCAAGAAGCCGGCGCGGCCTTTCGTGGACGAGTACACCATGAAGGATGGCCGCAGGATCTATCTGCTCGGCGAAGGCCGGCTGATCAATCTGGCAGCCGGCCGAGGGCCATCCGGCCGCGGTGATGGATATGAGCTTCGCCAATCAGGCGCTTTCCGCCGAATATCTGGTGCAAGCATGCCACCGAGCTGAAGCCGCAGGTCTATCGCCGTGCCCGAAGCCGATCGACCGGCAGATCGCCAAGCTCAAGCTGGAATCGATGGGCGTTCAGGTCGATAAGCTCACTCCCGAGCAGGAGCACTATCTGGCCTCCTGGTCCGAAGGCACGTAGCGCGCATTCTGTGCTCGCTCGGCAGACCGCGTCCTCACGTCCGACCCGTCGCGAATGCAGGAATGGGCCAATCTGGCGCTCGAAACGGCGCGCGTGCGCGGCGCCACCTTTGCCGACGCGCGCGTGATGGACATCCGCCTGCGCGATCTCTCCACAAAAAACGGCCAAGTCGGCACGCTTTCCGAACAGGAATCGCTGGGCCTCGGCGTGCGCGTCATGGCCGACGGCTGCTGGGGCTTCGCTTCCACGCGACCGGCTCACGCGCGAAGGCGTGCAGGCCTGCGCCGCGCAGGCCGTAGCCATCGCGCGCGCCTCCGCCCTGGCCAAGCGCGCATGACGTGGTCATGGTGCCCGAAGCAGGCCTACGTCGACACCTGGCAGAATCCCTTCGTCAAGGACCCGTTTGCCATTCCGCTCGAGCGCCAGCTGGATCTGCTGCTGGCCGCCGACCGCGAGATGCGCCGCGTCAAGGGCGTCACGCTGGCGGAAACCTCCATGCAGTTTCGCCGCATCGAGCAGTGGTACGCCTCCACGCTCGGCTCGCGCATTCATCAGCTCAAGATGCAATCCGGCGCGGGCATCGTGGCCACGAGTTTTGCCGGCGACGAAATCCAGAAGCGCTCCTATCCCGATAGCTTCGGCGGCCAGCACCAGCTCGCCGGCTACGAACTGGTCGAATCGCTCGATCTGGTGGGCAACGCGCCGCGCGTGGCCGAAGAGGCCGTGGCGCTGCACAAGGCGGCGCAGTGTCCCGAGGGCGAGCGCACCATCATTCTCGAAAGCTCGCAGCTCGGCCTGCAGATTCACGAATCCATCGGCCATCCCATCGAACTCGACCGCGTGCTGGGCATGGAAGCGAATTTCGCGGGCATGAGCTTCCTCACGCTCGATAAGCTCGGCAAGCTGCGCTACGCCTCGGATATCGTCAACGTGGTGGCCGACGCGCGCCTCGAACACGGCCCGGGCCTGGGCACCTTCGGCTACGACGACGAAGGCGTGCCCGCGCAAGTGCACCGACATCATCAAGGACGGCCTCTTCACCGGCTATCTCTCCAATCGCGAGACGGCCGCGGCCATCGGCCTCACGCGATCCGGCGGCACCATGCGCGCCGAAAGCTGGAACCGCCTGCCCATCATCCGCATGACCAACGTCAGCCTGCTGCCCGGCACCTGGCGACTACGAGGACCTGATCGCCGACACCGACGACGCCATTCTCATGGAGACCAATCGCTCCTGGTCCATCGACGACCGCCGCTATCACTTTCAGTTCTCCACCGAGATCGGCTGGGAGATCAAGGGCGGCAAGAAAACGCGCATGCTCAAGAATCCCAGCTACAGCGGCATCACCACGGAGTTCTGGAACAGCTGCGACGCCATCTGCTCGCGCGACTACTGGACGCTTTGGGGCACGCCCAATTGCGGCAAAGGGCCAGCCCATGCAGACCATGGGCACCGGCCACGGCGCCGCGCCCGCGCGCTTCCGCAACATTCGCGTGGGCGTGGCGCTTTCGCAAAGTGATGAGCCCCGCGCGCAACATCCGCCGAAATCGCGCAGGCGCGCGCCGCGCGCCGTCCGGCCGCCGGCCCAGCGGTCGCCGAAGCGCATCTGCCGTCCGGAAGCGCGAACTGCGCCGCCTGGCCGAGCGCGTCCTGCGGCTCTCCGACGCCGACGAAACCGAAGTGAAATCGATGCCGGCGCGGACGCGCTCACGCGCTTCGCCAACAACACCATCCACCAGAACGTCGCCGAGCAGGCGCTGAGCGTTTCCGTGCGCACCGTCTTCGACGGCCGCACCGCGCGCGCCACCACCAACAAGACCGACGACGAATCGCTGCGCCGCGTCGTGGCCGCGTCTGGCTGCGCTGGCGCGCAGCCAGCCGAAAAATCCCGACCTGCTGCCGATGCCCGGCCCGCAGAAATATGCCAAGGTCGAGCGCTACTTCGCCGGCGACCGCCGGCGCCACGCCGCAGCGACCGCGCCCGCGCCGTCGCGCGAGTCACGCGCACTCGCCGAGCAAAATCGGCAGACCGCCGCCGGCATCTTTTCCACCGGCGCCTCCGCCATGGCCCTGGCGAATTCCAAGCGGCCTGTTCGCCAGCTATCGCCAGACGCGCGCCGAATTTTCCGTCACCATGATGGAGCAGCGACTCCTCCGGCTGGGCCAAGGCCAACTCACCCGATCTCCGCAGCATCGATCCCGAGGCGCTGGCCGCAGCGCGCCAGCCAAAAGGCCGCGGCCTCGCGCCATCCGCGCGAAGTCGAGCCCGGCCGCTGGACCGTGATTCTCGAGCCCTCCGCCGTGCTCGATCTGGTCGGCTTTCTCTTCTACGATTTCGCGGGAACCGCCGTTCTCGACCAGCGCTCCTGCTTCAATAAGCGCATGGGCAAGAAAGTGATGGGCGAGAACATCACCATTCACGACGACGTCACGCATCCGCTGCAATCGGGGCCGCCGTTCGATGGCGAAGGCATGCCGCGGCAGAAAGTTTTGCTGGTCGATCGCGGCGTGCCGCGAAATCTGGTTTACGCCCGCTCCACCGCCAAGAAAATGAAAGCCAAGCCCACCGGCCACGGCCTCCCGCTGCCCAACGCAAGACGGCGAAGCGCCCGTTCAATCTGGTTTTCGACGGCGGCAATACCTCCGTTGGACGAGATGGTCGCCTCCACCGATCGCGGCATCCTGCTCACGCGCCTGTGGTACATCCGCGAAGTCGATCCTTACGAAAAGGTTCTCACCGGCATGACCCGCGACGGCAGCTTCCTGGTCGAAAACGGCCGCATCGTCCGCCGGCATCCGCAATTTCCGCTTCAACCAGAGTATTCTCGAGATGCTGTCGAACGTCGAGCAGATGGGTCCCGCCGTGCGCGCCGCCGGCGAAGAGTCCTTCGAGATGGTCGTTCCGGCCATGAAGGTCCGCAACTTCCACTTCACCGAAGTGACCAAATTTTGATGATGTTTACGATTTAGGGATATCGGGGCGATTCCACCACCCGCCGCCGAGAGCCTGAAACAGCGCGGCCGTATCCGCGTAACGATTGGCCTGCGCCTGGATCAGATTGATCTCGGCTTGCTGATAGGCCTGCTCCGCGCTGAGCAGCGTTAGATAGCCGGCATAGCCGGCCTGAACCTGGCTCTTGGTTTGGCTCAGTGTAGTGCCGGCAGCTTCTTGAGCCGCGGCTGCCGCGCGCAGGGACTCGGCATCCTGTTGCAGCGCGTTCAATGTATCGGCGACGTTTTGAAAAGCGGTGAGGACGACGCCGCGATATTGCTCCTCGGCCTCGGTAAGCGCTGCCTGGGCCGCGCGCTCACGGTGCAGCAGCGTCTTGCCGTCGAAGATGGGCTGCGTAACGCCCGCGGCCAAATCCCAGAAGCCCGTGCCCGGCGCGAAGATCTGGCTGAAGGCCAGCGCCATACTGCCGGCGTCGGCGGTGAGGTTCAAATTCGGAAGCCGGTTTGCGATGGCCACCCCGACTTGCGCGCTGGCGGCATGCAGATTCTCCACGGCTTGTTGCACGTCCGGCCGCTGGGCCACCAGTCGCGAGGGAAGGCTCACTGGCAACTCCTGGGGCAACTGGAGGCTCGAGAAGTCGAACTCCTCGGCGAGCTCCTGGCTCGGGAATCCGCCCGACAGTTCCGCCAGCAGGTCGCGCTGTTGCGCCAATTGCTTCACGAGCGGCGGCAATGTGGATTCGACTTGGGCCAGCTGCGATTCCTGCGCCGCGACCTCCAGGCGGGCCACATAACCCTGCGCGAACTGGTTGCGCAAGATCTGCAGCATTGCAGTATTGATATCGACGAGCTGCCGCACGGCGGCGATTTGGCCGCGCAAGGATGCCTCCTGAATCGCCGCGGAAGCCACGTTCGAGCTGAGCGTAATGTGCGTCGCCGCCAGGACGAAGCGCGCTTGCTGCTCCTGCGCCTTCAGCGATTCGACGGTGCGCCGGTTGAGGCCAAAGACGTCCGGCACGAACGACACGCTGACCTGCGGCGTGTACAGGCTGAAGTTGAATAGGTTCGCGTTCGGCACGGGAGCGAGCAGCGTGGATGTCTGCTGCCTGCTGGCCGAGAAACCAGCGGAAGCGTTCGGATAGTAAGCGCCACGCTGCGCCAGGACGTCCTCTCTAGCCACCACCAGGGCCGCCTGCGCCGCTTTGAGATCGGGATTGGCCGCGAGCGAGCGCTCGATCAAATTGTTTAGCGGGGTTGAATGAAAGAGTGTCCACCAATCTCCGGGGATGTCCTGGCCCGGGACAAATCGCTGTGCTTCTCCGCCGGAGAGATCGGGGGTGCTGCTGGTGGAGGAAAGCGGAGCAGGCGTATAGCCGGGCACGTTCGGAGGAGCAGGGGCTTTGAAATTCGGCCCCGCCGTGCAGCCCGCAAAGAGGAGCGAGGAGAAAAGCGCGACGAAGGGCGTGAAGCGCGATTTGTGAAAGAGTGGCACGGTATCAATTCCTTGGGCTTTTGAGGTTCGCCCGCGAGCCATCGAGCGACGCCGTGCTTCGACCATTCGGGCTCGCAGTTCCCGCGATAACGGCTGCGTTGGGGTCGCGATGGCGCACAGGGCTTGCGGAAGAGGTGGCAGGCCGGACCACGCTGCCCGAGCGAACAGGAAGGGCGCGGTAGATCGCTTCATTTTGCATCGAGCCGTGGTTTGACGCGACACTGGATTGGGCGCGAGCCAGTGAGCGAACGGCGGTGGGAGTTGCCGGCGGAGTTTGCCCACGGTGGTCGGGAGCCTGCCCCAGGCGAGCAGGTTTGGCGGCTGCCGCAGGATTGCGCGGCTGAGTTTTCTCCGCGCCGCGGGCGGTCGGTTGTTCACTTCGCGCCTTGGAGCCGTTCGGATGGCCGCCTCCGGGCGAGGCCTCTGTCTCGGCGGAGCGAGCGGAACTGCTCGTTGTTGCCGGAGCGTCATCCGAACCTGCCTGGCTTGGATTTGGAGAGAGCGAGGCGGCATGGCCGATTCCGGCCGCCAGGGCGGCGTTCAGCGCCGTCAGCAGAAGAATCATTTTCATCTTGGCTCTCCGGCGCTCGGCGTGCTGTCGCCCCCCAGGAAAATCATCATCGTCGGCGGGACGGCCAGCAGGAGCATCACCGGACCGATCAGCATGCCTCCGACAATTACGGTTGCCAGAGGGCGCTGCACTTGGCTTCCAATGCCCGTGGAGATTGCCGCGGGAAGGAGACCAAGGCAGGCGGAGAGCGCCGTCATCAATAGAGCGCGCATGCGCGTGGAGGCTGCCCGGTACATGGCGTCGGCAGGCGGATAGCCGCTGGCTCTTTCCTGGTTGTAAAAGGTAATCATGAGGATGCCGTTCATCACCGAGACGCCGAAAAGCGAGATGAAGCCGATGGCCGCGGAGATGCTGAAATTGAGGCCGGTAACGTAGAGAGCGAGTATGCCGCCAACGATCGCCACCGGAATCCCCGCGAGCGCCAGGAGGCTGTCGCGCACGTCGTTGAACAAGCTATAGAGCAGTCCGGCGATCAAAACCAGGCTGATCGGCACGATGATTTCCAGGCGCTGCTTGGCCTCCTGCAAATCCCCGAACTCGCCGGCCCAAACCAGCCGGTAGCCCGAAGGCAGCTTGATGTTCTTGGCGATTCGCTGCTGCGCCTCTTCGACGGTGCTGCCCAGGTCGCGTCCGCGAACGCTGAATTTCACCGGGATGAAGCGCTGCAAGCCTTCGTGATAGATCCAGGAGGCGCCCGTATCCAGGCTGATGGTGGCCAGTTCGCGTAGGGGTACGTAGGCGTTGGCGCCGCCGGCGGTTTGGTAGGCCACTCGGATATCGCCGATCTTCTCGATGCTGTCGCGGTATTCCGGCGTGTAGCGGACCACCAGTTCGAACTGCCGGTCGCCCTCCAGGACCGACGTTGCCGTCGCGCCGCCCATCGCCGCCTGAATCACCGAGTTCACATCGCCCGAATTGAGTCCGTAACGCGCGGCTTTCGCGCGATCGATCTTGATGTTCAGGTTCGGCTGTCCAAGCACGGGGAAAATGCCCAGGTCAGCCACACCGCGAACCTGGTTCATTTGATCGCGAACCTGCTCGGCGATTTTCGTCATGGTCTCGAGATTGGGCCCCACAATCTTCACCGAATTGGAGCCTTTGACGCCGGAGATCCCTTCCTCGACGTTGTCCTCGATATATTGCGAAAAATTGAAGGCCACGCCGGGCAATTCGTTATCGAACTCCTTTTGTATCTGCTCGGTCAGCTTCTCTTTCGTCATGCCCCGTGGCCACTCGTCCAAGGATTTCAGGGGCGCGAACAGTTCCACATTGGAAAACGGCGAGGCATCGCTGCCGTCGTCGGGCCGGCCGTGCTGAGAGACCACGGTGACGACCTCGGGATGGCGAAGAAGAACTTCGCGCATTTTTCTTGCGGCCGCTTCGCCGTCTTGCAGCGAAATCGTGATCGGCATGGAGGCGCGAATCCAGAAATTGCCTTCCTCCAGATGGGGAAGAAATTCGCTTCCCAGCCGAGGTGCGATCACCACAAAAGTTACCAGCGTGAGGACGATTTCGATTCCTACCACAAGATATCGGTGGTTGAGCGCGAAACGCAGCGCGGGATTGTAAGCCCGGTGCAAGAGGCGTACGAAGATCGTTTCGGCCTCCTTGACGCTCGCGGGAAGCAATACAGAGGCCAGCGGCGGCGTAATCGTGAACGTGGCGATCAAGGCTCCGGCCAGCGCGTATCCGTAGGTTCGCGCCATGGGTCCGAAGATCTGACCCTCCACCCCCTGCATGGTAAAGAGCGGCACGAAGCCCGCCACCGTGATCAGCGTGGAGAAGAGGACGGCCTTGTCCACCTGCATCGCGCTGATCAGAATCAGCCGCACGCGGTCGGTCCACACCGGAGCTTGCGCCGAATTCTCGTGCGATCTTGTGGGGTCCGGGCCCCAGGCGCCTGTGGAGAGCCGCTCCAGCAGGGAATCTTTCTCCACCGAATCTCTTTGCAGGTTGCGAAAGACGTTCTCGACCAGGATGACGGCGGAATCCACGATGATGCCGAAATCCACCGCGCCCACCGATAGCAAGTTCGCGCTCTCGCCGCGGATCACCAGCAGAATCGTGGCGAAAAAGAGCGCGAAGGGAATATTCAATCCCACGATGATGGCGCTGCGAAGATTGCCAAGGAAAATCCACTGGATGAGAAAAACCAGAATGAACCCGAAGATCAGGTTGTGCAGCACCGTGTGCGTCGTAACGGCAATCAACGACGACCGGTCGTAGAAGGGAACTACTTTGACGCCCGGCGGCAGGCTTCCGTCGTGATTGAGATCGTTAATTGCCGCTTGGACCTTGGGAATCATCTCGGCGGTTTTTTCGGTTCTCCGCTGCACCACGATGGCCCCGACCACGTCGTCCTGGTGATCGCGGCCCAGAATGCCGAGCCTTGGCCTGTAGCCGACCGATACGTTGCCAACGTCCTTCACCAGAACGGGAACGCCATTGCTTTGGGCCAGGACCACGTTTTCGATGTCCCCGACTTTGTAGCCCTGGGTCAGATCGTCGTTTCCGCCGTCGTCAATCAGGCCGACGCCGCGGATGTTGATGGACTGCTGGCCGACGGAGATTTCGCGCCCGCCGACATTGATGTTCGAGTTGCCGAGCGCCGTCAGGATTTGCGGCACGGTAACGTTGTAGGCTTCGAGCTTGTGCGGATCGACCGCGACTTCGAACTCCTTGGTCGGGCCGCCCCAGCTATTCACCCCGGCGATGCCGGGAATGGTCAAGAGCCGGCGCGCCACGATCCAATCCTGCACCGTGCGTAGATTGGTGATTCCAAAATGTTGCGGCCCCACCACCTGATAGCGATAGATTTCGCCGGTGGAGCTGTTCGCTTGGATCGTAGGAACGAGGCCGCCCGGCAAGTTCACGTTCTGTTGCATCGCGACCGATGCCTGCTCGACGGCGAAGTAGTAATCCACGCCATATTTGAAAGTAACGCGCACAAACGACAGGCCGTAAAAGGAAGTAGATCGGATGATGTCGATGCCCGGCGTGGAATAGAGCCCGATCTCCATGGGCAGGGTGTAGTACCGCTCCATCTCTTCGGCGGAAAGCCCCGGCGCCTGCGCGGTGATTTCGAGAATCACCGGCGTGGGATTCGGATACGCCTCGATATTGAGCATCTTGAAAGCCACGAAGCCGGCGCCCACAAACAGCAGTAATCCCGCGACCACCACGGCACGGCGGCTGAGGCAAAATACGACGATAGGCTTGAACATCTTCTGTCCTTAACTCGGCCGGGGGTTCGGTCTTACTCCGTCGGGGGCGCCTCGAGCATATTGCTCAGGAATATGGCGCCGTCGCTTACCACCAGTTCCCCCTTTTGCAGGCCCGCCAAAATCTGCACCCGCCCGTCTCTGCGCAGCCCGGTCTTGACGATGCGTTGCGTAAATCGACGCCGGTCTGTTGTTACCCAGGCCGTCATGGTGCCGTCGCCTTCGCGGACTACGCCGTTCGCCGGTATAGCGGTGGCCGCCGCCGGAGGCTGCACGCGGATCACGAAGCTCGCCAGCATCCCGGACAAAAGCTCGTCATGTGGATCGGCGAGTTCGGATCGAATCGTCACGCGATGGGTGGCGGGATCGGATGTCGAATAGATTTTCGAGACTGTGCCTTTGAACACGCGGTCCGGATATGCCGGCACCTGGGCTTCGACCGGCTGTCCCAATCGAATCCGGCCGATGTCCGCCTCGACAATGCTCGCCAGCATCCATTTTCTCGAAACGTCCGCCACGGAATAAGGCGCCGTCCCGCTGCCCGGCTGCGCAAAAAATCCCGGCTGCGCGTTTCTCGCCGTGATCTTTCCGGAAATCGGGCTGCGTACGATCATGGCGGGATCGATCTTCCGCGAGGCAATCATCTGATCGATTTCGCTATCGGTCTTGCCGAATACCAGGACCGCGTCCCGTGCGGCTTTGAGCGCCCCCTCGGCGGTTTGCTGGTCGGAGGTGGCCTGTTCCAGTTCGCGCACGGAAACTCCGTTCGTCCCGCTGAGAGTTTTCGCCCGCGTCAGTTCCTTGCCGTTCAGATCGAACGTCGCCGCGGCGCCGATCAGAGTCGATTCGGCCTGGATGAGATCGGGGCTTTTGATCGTGTAAAGAGGCTGGCCCTTCTCGACGTTGTTTCCAACCTCCGAGAAGGTATCGATGATCGTCCCCTGGTAAGGCGGAAACACTTGCACGGACAAATCTTCGTCGAAATCGATGCTGCCCACGGTGTCGTTCTCCACCGGAAACAGGTACGTTCCCACCGTCTCGATTTTGATCGTTTCCAATTGGCTCGCCGATAGCTCCACGGTCGGCGCTGCGTCTTTTGCAGCGGCGGCCGCAGCGGGCGGCTTGTCGGCCGCTGTGTCGCCGTGAGCGGAGCCGCATCCGCCGGTCCATAGCGGCACGGCAAACGCAAGCAGCCAAAGCTTCAAAAGCGAAGTTCTCACGGCGCCTCCCGTGCAGGTCCCTATCTTCTTTTGCATTTCCGTGTTCCCTATGCCTTTATCGCCGGCCGGCAGGGCTTGCGCTTCTCATTGGCGGGTTCCTGGACAATGCCCTATTGCTGCGTTCGCTATTTTCGGGCGCAAACGCAGACGGGAAAATCGTAGCCTCTTGCGTATCGGTTCTGCGTGTATCTTTCGGGTAGGGAATCTATCTTTCGGCTGAATTTGCCTATCTTTGGACCATCTGGGTCGTGGGGGATGGTTTGCGGCGCGGAATTGCGTCAAACTGCGCCCTTACGAAGATGGAGTTCTCCTCAATCTATTCGCCTAAGAACCGGCTGCCCTTCCTGATTCTCGCGGCGCTGCTGATTGCCTCGATCGCCGCGATCGATTCGCTCACCAAGCCTTATATCTCCATCGGCTTTCTTTATCTTTTCCCCATTCTATTAATCGCGGGATTCCTTCCCCGATGGCAGACGGTGGCGATCGCCCTTGTCTGCGCCGTTTTGCAGGAGCTTTTCAGCGAACTTCCCTCGGGCGAGGCCATAGCCAGATTGCTGATGGCTTCCGCTGGATTTGTGGGCACCGGACTCTTCGTTTCCGAGATTATTCGCGGCCGCCAGATGGCCCTCGCGCACCTGGACGAGGTGGAAACCCACACGAAAAAGCGACAGGAGGCCGAAGAGCAGCTGCGCATCCTGGTGGACAGCAGCCCCGCGGCCATTGTGACCATCGACGATTCGGGACGCATCTTGCTGGCCAACGAGGCCGCGCGCAACCTCTTCGCCTCCGAAGACGCCGCCCTCGTCGGCCGGTCGATTCAAGAGTTTGTCCCCGCTCTGCAGAGCGCCGTTCAAACTCCGCGCCCCACCCAATTCCGCACCGAGTTGCGATGCCGCGGGCGGCGCACCAACGGAGAAGCCTTCCTCGCGGCGGTTTGGTTTTCCACCTACGCCACCGATCGGGGCACCCGCTTGGCGGCGATTATTGTCGATCTTTCCGAGGACCTGCGAGACCGCGAGGATTTGAGCCTGGATCATCTGCTTAAGAATACGAACATTCTGATGGGCGCGGTCGCGCACGAAATTCGCAACATCTGCGGGGCCACCCTGGCCGTTTACAAAAATCTGTCGCGCATGCCGGAGTTGCAGAATAGCGAGGACTTTCGCGCTCTCGGCAGCTTGATCGCGGGCTTGGAAAAGCTTTCGGAGATGGAACTCCTGCCTTCCTCGAGTCAAATCGGCTCCATCGACCTTACCAGCGTGCTCGATGAATTACGGGTCCTTATCGAGCCCGCTTATCGTGAAACCGGATGCGAGATCATCTGGCGTTTACAAGACCACTTGCCCCTGGTGGTCGGCGACCATTACGGACTCCAGCAGGTGTTCCTCAATCTGGCGCGCAATAGCCAGCACGCCATGGAACCGGCGGGACAGAAGCGGCTCACCGTCAGCACGAACCTGCAGCGGGACCGGGTAACCATTCGCTTCGAGGACACCGGAGTGGGAATCGCTTCACCCTACGAACTGTTCAAGCCCTTCCAGCCTGGAGCAAATTCCACGGGCCTGGGTCTCTACGTCTCTCGGGCCATCCTCCGCAGTTTCGGAGGAGAGCTGAAATTCGAGCCGCGCGGCCAAGGCTGCTGCTTTGCCGTGAGTCTGGCCACGCTCTCGAATGGCAAGGGATCGTCCGATGGCTAGGGCCCCCTCCAAGACCGTCCGCATTCTGATCATCGACGACCATGCGCTATTTCGCGAGAGCGTCGCTCGATTGCTGAACGCCGAGCAGGGATTCGAAGTGGTTGCCGACTGCGGTTCCGGCGCGGAGGCGGCGCGAGTTCTGAAGTCGCGGGAAGTCGATCTGATCCTCTTGGATGTCGATCTCGGCCTCGAGCGCGGCGGGGATTTGCTGGAACAGCTGCGGTCGGAATCGTTCGAGGGAAAGGTTCTTCTTGTAACTGCCGGCGTGAATCAAAGCGAGGTCCCCGCCCTGATTCGCATGGGCATCTCCGGCATATTCATGAAGCACGGTTCTCCCGCACGGTTGACTCAAACGATTCGCGAGGCCATGCAGGGGAAGGCTATTTTTGAACAGGACATGCTTCAGCGGGCGCTCCAAGGAGCCGAACATCCCGGCGCGCGGCAGGCCGGCACGCGTCTCACCGAGCGCGAGCGGCACGTGCTCTCCTTCATTCTCGACGGCTTGGCCAACAAACAGATCGCGGACCGGCTGAAGATTTCCGAGAGCGCGGTCAAAGCCTGTTTGCAGCAGCTCTTCGCCAAAGCCGGCGTAAGAACTCGCAGCCAGTTGGTGCGTATTGCCCTGGAGCAGTACCGCGACGAGCTCCAGTGACACAAGCAGTGAAATTCAAACCGACCTGCTACCCCGCCACCCACTTGATCGGCACATGGAAAAGGGACATACTCGCCGCTGGGGGTATCGTTATGCGGACCCTTGTTGCCTGCCTGACCTTGCTGGCCGCAGTAGTGCTGGCGCTTCCCGCTGTCGGCCAATCCGTGATCTCCACCCGCTCGGGCGTCATCTACTATTTCGACGGTTCGGTTTACCTCGAAAATCAGCCGCTCGAATCGCATATGGGGAAATTCCCAAGCGTGCCGCAGGGGGCCGAATTGCGCACCGCGCAAGGCCATGCGGAAGTGGAGCTTACGCCGGGCGTCTTCCTGCGGATGGGCGACAATAGCTCCATTCGCATGCTTTCGAACGATCTGGCCAACACGCGTGTGGAGTTGGAAACGGGCTCCGCGATTGTGGATTCGTCGGCGTCCGAGCAGGGTTCCGGCACGGCAGTGACATTAGTTTTCAGGGACTGGCAAGTCCACGCCGCCCTGACAGGCGTCTATCGCCTCGATTCCGATCCTCCGCGCGTGTGGGTTCTTAAAGGCGAAGCCGAGGTAACTGGTGCCAAGGGGCAGCCGGCGAGAGCGGCAGAGAGTTCCAGGAGAGTGGAAGAGGGAATGGACATGCCGCTCACGGCGGCATCGAGACCGGAGCCATCGACCGCCGGACCGGCCGACAATTTGAGCGATTGGAACAACGGCCGCAGCGACTCGATCGTCGCGGACAACTCGATCACAGAGCAGATTGACGCCGATCCTGCTACGCAAACATCTGATCTCGAAGGTGGCTTCAGTTATTTTCCGTTCCTCGGCGTTCCCGTTATGGGTGTGGGCAGCGTTTACTCCAGCCCCTACAGTTCCGTATATCCCGCCCAGCCGGGCTTCTATTCGATGTATTTGCCGGGCTATACGTATGCTCCGCGGATCATCGTGTTGCCGTCGATCAGACAATTGGGCGGGGTTTATAGGCCGCCGTTTTCAGGAGCTACCGTCCCAGGCCGCGCGCCCGTAGGTCCCATCGTACCGTCGCGTCCGACGGTTCCGGTGGTGCACCCGGCCCCGGCGCCTCTGCGTCCGCTCCCGCATCACGCGCCTGCTCACTAGGGTTCACTCGCCGGGAGCGTAATAACCCTGGCGCCAGTGGGCCTTGAGGGGCGAAACGCCGGTCGGCTGCGTAACCTTTACTTCCACTTTGCGATACTTGCCGTCGTGCGCCGAATTTTTCGGGTAGTAACCCAGAACATACTCATTGCGCAACTCGACTGCGATCCGCGCCGCGATACTGGGCAGATCGCCCGCGGCTGATGCGGCGAACGCCCGGCCCCCGGTTTGCGTGGCAATTTCGGACAGCAGTCGTGGTCCCGAGATCAACTCCGGAGCCAATCCCAGGGAAGCCAGCGGATCGAAAACGCCCATGGCATAGATTTGCACGTCCGCCTCGCGCACCAGGGCTTCGATTTGTGGCGACCGGTAATGGCTGTGGTTATCCCCGCCGTCGGAAATAATCACGATCGCTTTGCGCGAATTTTTGGCCTTCTTCATTTCGCTCAGGGTCAGGTTAACGGCATCCAGCATGGCAGTAAGGCCGCCGGCCTGCGCCGTGTTCAACGCATCCGCTATCTCGCCGGGGTTGGAGGTGAATCCGACGGCAAGCTTGGCGCCGTCGCTGAACACCACCAGCAGCGCCTCGTCATCTTTGTTCATTGTTTTGATGAGCTGATTGGCGGCCACCTGAGCCGTCTGCAGCTTGTAATCCATGCTGCCGCTCTCATCGAAAGCCAGCCCGACGGAAAGCGGAGCCTCTTCGTCCGAAAAATGGGCGATCTCTTGCTCGACGCCGTCTTCAAATAAGTGAAAATCTTGCTTTTGAAGGCCCAGGACGAAGCGGTTCACCGAATCTGTGATGGAAACGGGAATCTGCACCAGCGTCGTTTCCACGCGCAGGGTCGCTCCCGAATCGTGAGGCGGATTTTCCTGTGGAGTCTGGGCCGCAGCCTGTCCCAAAAGCAACAGGCAGCACGATAGGGCGCCGTGGAGAGCGTATTGCTTGGCCCGCATCAACTCACTCCCAGACCGTAGACGAGTTTAGCATAGAGCCTAGGAGGACTCGCCTGAGATTCCCCCGCTAAGATTGCCTAAGATGTGCGCACCGCGTGGCCGCAATCTCCTTTTCACTGCATCAGATAAGACGGTAAAAGCGCGGTCGGCCAGTTGTGGAATTGGCCAGTTGGTATGGAAGGTTGTGGAATGTGCCGGGTCCGGCGTGATGCTGCGGGTTTTCGTGAAAGGAGAAGATCGTGAACTTCGAGCAAATCGACAAATCGCCTAAAACATTCATTTTGGTGTTCAAGACGGGTGACGAACTGGCCAAAGGTTTGTCACAGTTCGCCGAAGAACAGAAACTGTCGGCCGCGAGCTTTAAGGCTGTCGGCGCTCTGAACTCTGTGCGCCTGGGTTGGTTTAACTGGGAGAGCAAAAAATACGAACCTTCGGTCACGCTCGACGAGCAAGTGGAGCTCCTCTCCTCATCGGCGATGTCGCGTTATATGAAGGTAAGCCGGTTGTCCACGCCCATGCCGTGGTGGGCAAGAAAGACGGCACTGCTTACGGCGGCCACCTTCTCGAAGCGCGCATCCGGCCAACGTGCGAGGTGGTGCTCACGGAAAGCCCGGCCCATCTTCAAAAGTATGTCGACCCCGAATCCGGCGTTGCTTTAATCGGCTTACCCGGGAATCGAAAAGCATCCACAGCAGCATGAGATCGATGTGAGGTGCCGGTTCGCCGCCGGAGCGGCCTCACCTTCCGTGCCAATGCGCAAGAGTGTTTCGTCGCTGATCCCGCTAGTTGCGTCCCGGCGAGCAGAGGTTTTGAGGATGCTGTGTCGAGATATTATTTCGTCGGCGTGGCTGAATTGGGAGTGCTCAAGCGGGGGAAATCGAGCTTGTCTTTCTTTATGGCCTGCAGAGCGTCCAACGCTTCTCTAATCGCCAGCTTTTCCTCCGCTCGTCCCGAGATTCTGGATAATACTTCTAATCGTATAAGAATGGCTCTTTCCGCAATCCCAAGGCGTTCGCGTAAATTTCCCAACGGCATCTCTGAAACCGCATCTAAGTAAGGCAATTGCCAGGTCGGGAACGTTACATCCATGAGACACCTCGCCATCGGATGACCTCTAGTTTTCTCGAAACTCTAGCCGTTGGGCCGCGCCCCAGTGCTCCGTTTAGCACCAGCGCGGTCGTCAAGGGCGCGGCAGCAGATTTGCTGAAAGAGCTTCTACTGTACGTCTCTGTAGGGTGGCCATCGATACCCGTAAGCCCGTAGAAGGGGGCAGAAGAACCGTCAATGTCACTGGCTATGCTTCTCTTCTTCCGCGTCCGTCGCCCCGACACTTCGACGCTACTTCCTCAGAGCGAACCGGTCGCTAAGGCTGTACTCAATCAAATTGACACCACCCCGTTTGTCCGGCACCCCCTGAGCAGGCGTGGTGCGACAGTCGGTTATTCCTACTTAACCGGATTGAACCTCTGCACCCGCTCGCCGTTAAAAACTTCGCCCGTATAGATCACGCCCTTGGAATCGACGGCAATCATGTGCAGGCCGAAGAACTGTCCGCCGTTTTGCCCCATGCTACCGAGCCTGCCGACAACTTTGCCATCGTCGCGGTTGAGGAACCAGACGGTGTTGTTCGAGAGATCGGAGATATACAGGAACCGCTGCTGCGGATCGACAGAGAAGCCCACGCCCCCGGGCGAACCTTCTTTTCCGGTATTGGGGAGCGGATGGCTCGGCGGCGGAGGCACGCCCGTCGATGGGTTCAGGATAAACGACTTCACGAACTTGCCCTCCTTCGTGGTGACGTCGATGCGGTTTGCTCCCCGGTCTGCTGCGTAGACGAACCCATCTTTGGAGATGTTCAGCGTGAGGTGGTTCCTGAACTCTTTTGGCTGCGGACCGTTGGGGACGTAATCGCGATCCTTGTCGTCGGTGGTGATTTCCGAAAGTTTGTGTCCGTAAGCGCCCCAGCCGCGCTTGAATGCAAACGTGTCCAGGTCAAACACCATCACTCGTCCGCCCAGGTAATTGTCGGCGGTGTAAAGCTCGTGGGCGGGCTCGTCCAGCCGAACCTCTTCGATGCCGCCGACGATCATCGGCGTGGTCGGAGGATACTTGGCGCGGAAGGCCGCTACGGCCGCCGGATCGGGCGGCTTGGGCGGCTTCGACGGAAATGTTCCGCCGGGACCGTTGCTTCCTTGGCCCGGCGCGCGATCTCGCGGCCCGGCTCCGCCTTCTGCACCGCCGCCCGGAGGCATTTCCGGCGCGCGCGGCAATTCAGCCAGCATCTTGCCGGTCTTCGGATCGTATTTGCGAACGTTGCCCTCGCCGTCCACAACGTTTCCGATGTAAACGAATCCTTTGCTATCCACGGCCATGCCGTGCCCCTGGGGCGGATCGAAGTAGCCGATCACGTTGCCCTCTTTGTCGATGTGGATCATCGAGGGAGGCCTCGCGCAGCAGTCGGCCAGCTTCACTTCCGCATTGAGCTCGATTTCGCGCAAGTCGTTGGGACGATCGAGCACCCACACGTTGTCGTCCTTATCCACGGCCAGCCCCGTGACGCCTCCCATCTTCCACTTGTTGGGCAGAGGCTTGGGCCAGTCCGGATCGAACTTATACTTCGGCGCGGCCGGCGTCTGCGCGCCCAAAGCGACACACAAGACCGATACAGCCAAACCAAGCCATAGGGCAACTGCACGCGCGCCCCGAATCTTGTTCATTGGACCTCCTCTTCGCAATTAAATTGCGGCAATTAAACTGGGCTATCAACGAAATTTCCATTTGTGACCGCCCGGAATAGCCACCCTTATACACCCGTTCGCCGCCGGTTGGGCGATCGGCGATTCGGTTTGGGAAAAGATGCGGTGACGACGACTGTGCCAAGTCCCGATAGGCCGCTGCCGCGAAGTTTCCGCAAACGTGACGCCAACAGCTGCGCTTTTCGCCCATCAAGAAGTTACACTTGTTCGGGAAGCAGAGATGCCGCCGCGCCCCGTGGCACAGCCGCTCCTGGGCTGTGCATGACTTACGGAGGCGAATGCCAAATGGCCACAAAAGCTGCCAAAAAGCTTAGCCCGCTCGCCGCCGCGTTAATCGCCGTGGGCATCTGCGGCGCACTCGCTCTGCCGTCCCTCGCCGCGCCACCCCGCGGTCAAGGCCCCCAAGCCCGTCAAAACGACGACGCTCAGGGCGAGTGTCTTTCCGTGCCCAGCCGCATTCTGGGGCGTTCCGTTCCTTACTGCGTGATCTTGCCGCCGGGCTATCGGCAAAACTCCGCCCGCCGCTACCCGGTGCTCTATTACCTTCACGGGCTGGGCGACAACGAGCAAATGTTCCTGCATTCCGGAGGCTTCGATCTCATCCAGGACCTTTGGGATCGCCACGAAATTGGCGACTTCGTCCTGGTCACCCCGGCCGGTTACGCCAGCTTCTTCATGAACTCGCATGACGGCCGCTTTCGCTACGACGATTTTTTCCTGCAGGAGTTCATGCCCTGGATGGAGAGCCACTACCGCATTGCCGCCGGTCGCGACTCGCGCGGCATCGGCGGAATCTCCATGGGCGGCTATGGCGCCTTGCGCATGGCCTTTCTCCATCCCCAAATGTTCACATCGGTAAGCGCCCAAAGCGCCGCGCTGATGGAACGCCTGCCCGCGGTCTCCGTGAGCGACTCCCTCGAATTGGGACGCCTGCGGCTGCTGGGAGACGTTTTCGGCTCGCCCCCCGATCGCCTGTTTTGGGACCGCAATAACCCGCTCACCATCGCCCGAACCGCTAATCTTGCGGGAATGAAAATCTACTTCGACTGCGGCTCCCAGGATGACTACGGCTTCAATGCCGGCGCTCAGGCGCTTGATCACGTTCTCGATTCCCGGCGCATTCCCCATGAGTTCCATCTCTATCCCGGCGGCCACAATTGGTCCTATTTCGCCGCGCACCTTCCCGATTCGCTGCGCTTCCAATCCGCGGCCTTTCGCTCGCGCGATCCTCGCCCGGCCGGCGGCGCGCCGGTTCCCAGATGAAATTTATTCCCAAGCTGGACGAGAACTGTACGTTCTGCAAGATCATCCGCGGCAGCATTCCCAGCCACAAAGTTTGTGAAGACGATATCTCGCTCGCATTTCTGGATCATCGGCCGCTTTTCGCCGGCCATTGCCTCTTCATCGTAAAGAGCCACCTCGAGACGCTCTCGGACCTGCCCGCTGAGCTGGTGGGCCCGCTCTTTCTGAACGTTCAGCTTCTTTCCCGCGCCGTCACGCTAGGCATGAACGCCGAGGGCTCCTTCGTGGCCGTCAATAATCGCGTCAGCCAGAGTGTCCCGCATTTCCATGTGCACATCGTTCCGCGCCGCAAGGGCGACGGCCTGAAAGGATTCTTCTGGCCCCGCCGCGCCTATAAGGACGCGGACGAAATCGACCAGACCCTGCGAGCGCTTCACTCCGCGATTGCCTCGCTGCGCAGCGCCTAGCCCCGTGTTAACGTGGGCCGTATCCGCTTTGGTGCTATGGATGACCTTCTAGAAGGGAATGGCCGAAGCTCTGCGCTAGAGATGAATTGGGGGTAGAACCGAAAGCCTTAGAAACAAAACTCGACAAAGCGAAGCCCCGTTTTGCCGGTACGGCCACAAGTGGCGCCAGCGCCGAATTACTCCAGCCACTTCTTCGGGTCGCCAATCGCTTCCGTCAAATCGTTCAGAAACAGAGCGGCGCGCGCTCCGTCAGCCACGCGATGGTCGGTGGAAAGCGTGAGCGTGATCATCGGCCGCACCACCGCATTTCCGTTTAAGGCCACCACGCGATCTCCCACGCGGCCCACCGCAAGTATCGCCGCTTGCGGGGGCACGATGATCGCCGTGAAGGCGTCCACGCCGTACATGCCCAAATTGCTGATGGTGAACGTGCCGCCAGCGATGTCCGCCGGCTGCAAGCGGCCGGCTTTGGCGCGCTCAGCCAGCTCCCTCCGCTTGGAGGCCAGCTCGCCGATGCTGCTGCGGTCCGCCCCATGCAATACGGGCGCGACCACGCCCTCTTCCACCGCGACGGCCAGCGCCACGTTGATCTCGGGATTATGCCGAATACCATCCTCGACCCAGCTCGCATTCATCCGTGGATGCTTGGCCAGCGCCCGAGCCACCAGCGCAACGAGCAGGTCGGTGAGCGTCACTTTGATGCCGCGCGACTTTTCCGTCTCCGCGGCGATTCGCTTGTGCGCTTCGACCAGGCCGCTGGCATCCACCTCGCGCGTCACGAAAAAGTGCGGCACCGAAGTCCAGCTTTGAGTCGTCCGTGCAGCCATCAGCCGCCCGATCGTTCCCAGCGGCTCGCTCTTTCCGCTCGACTGCGGTTTCGCGGCTGTCGAACCAACCGCCGCCGGCACGCCGCCAGCGGCGCTCGCAGTGCCCGCGCCCTGCGCCGCCTTCAAGATGTCTTCCGCCAATACCTCGCCGCCGGGGCCCGAGCCGCGCAGGCGCGTGACGTCCACGCCATGCTCGCGCGCCAGCCGCCGCGCCTTCGGCGACATCCTCACTTCCCCTGACGCCGGCGCACTTGCACTGGAAGCCGCCGTGCTTGCCGCGGACGATCCCGCAGCGGCGCTATCGGTTCGCCGGCCGGTTTGCGTCGGCGCCGTCACAATGGGCGCCGCCTCGCCGGGAGCGAGCAGCCACGCAATCGTCTGTCCCACGGGAATCACGGCGCCTTCGTGCGCCGATATTGCGGAGAGGATTCCGTCGCCCGGCGACTCGACCTCCACGACGGCTTTGTCCGTTTCCACTTCCAGCAGCGGCTCGCCTTTGGATACTTTTTCGCCCTCGCGCTTGCGCCAGGAGATGACTTTACCGCTCTCCTGCGCCATTTCGAGCGCAGGCATTACGACGCTGACGGCCATAGGATGGGTTCGCGGAGCGCTCTAGCGCACTCCTACTCCTTCCGTTTTCGCTCCCGCTTCCACCATCTCGATCACGCGCTGGCTCGGAGTCGCTTCGGTTTCGCGCGTGGTGGGCAGCGGCCCGTTCACGGTGAAGTAGTGCGCGCCCGCCACCATGAGCTGCTCGGCAGGGAAGCGCGTGATCACTTCGTGGCCGGTTTCGGTGACCACGATCTCTTCTTCGATTCGCGCCGCGCTCCAGCCGTCCGTGGAAGGCCAGAAAGTCTCCAGCGCGAACACCATTCCCGGCTTCAGTTCGTGCTCGTGTTCCAGCGAGACCAGCCGGCTGATCACCGGCTTTTCCCAAATCGCTAATCCTATGCCGTGCCCGAACTGCAGCGCGAAGGCCGCCTCTTCGTCGGGGAAGCCAAACTCCTGCGCTTTGGGCCAGACGGAAGCCACCTGCGCCGTCGTCCGCCCGGGTCGAATCAGTTCGATGGCCGCGTCCAGGTATTCGCGGCAGCGCTTGTAGGCGTCCACCATGGCGTGCGGCGCGTACCCGATGCTGAAGCAGCGGTAGTAACAGGTGCGATAGCCCATGTAGGAGTGCAGGATGTCGTAGTAGACAGGGTCGCCGGGGCGGAGGATGCGGTCGGAAAAAACGTGCGGGTGCGGATTGCAGCGCTCGCCGGAAATCGCGTTCACCGCTTCCACGTACTCCGAGCCCATGTCGTAAAGACATTTGCTGACCAAGCCCACCGCCTGGTTCTCGCTCAATCCCGGCTTCATGGCGCGGTACAGCTCGTCGTAAGCGGCGTCCACCATGCTCGCGGACATATTCAGCAGCGTGATCTCGTCCTGCGTCTTGATCACGCGCGCGTCGGACATGATCTGCTGGCCGTCGACGACTTTGATTCCTTCCTTCTGCAATGCGAAAAGTATGGGAGGCTCGATGATATCCACCCCCAGCGGCTCATGTTGCAGCTTGCGCTTTTCCAGTTCGACCTTGATCTTCTTGGCTACGTTTTCGGCGCGCCCCATCTCCGGCGACATGGCCCCGCGCAACAGCGGAATTCCCGCGCGGGAACGCTCGCCGAGCCAGGGACAGTTGAGCTGGTGGTGCTTGGCGGCCGAGCCGAAATCCCAAAGGATCGGCTCGTCGTTCTGTGGCAGAAGCGTGAAGCGGCTGTTCTTATCCTGCGCCCAGGAGCCGATATGCGTGGCCGTGATGTAGCGCACGTTATTCATATCGAAGCAGAGCAGGGCGCCCATCTCCGATTTCTGCAGCAGCGCTTTGGCCCGCGCCAGCCGCTCGCGCCGCAGCCGGTCGAAGTCCACGCGGTTTTCCCAATCCACCGCCATCGTTCCGTAAGTCTTCAGTGCCATGGCACCCCTCCGAATTTATTATTCCGCAAGAATTTTAAGGCACTTCAACTTCAATGACAGCGCCACTCGCGGCGCCCAATCATTTTCCGCAGAGTTCCCGCGCGGCCTCGAACACCTGCTGCTCGCTGGGAATGGTGGCGTCCTCGAGCGGAGGCGAGAAGGGAATGGGCACGTGCATGGCTCCGATCCGCTTCACCGGTCCATCCAGATTGTAAAACGCGCCCTCGGCGATCACCGAGGCGATTTCCGCCGTCACCCCATAGCGGTAGTAGCCTTCGTCGATGACGATCACGTGCGAGGTCTTCTTGGCGGATTCGATGAGTGTTTTTTCGTCCAGCGGCCACATGGTCCGCGGGTCGATCACTTCCGCGCTGATGCCGCTCTCCTCGAGCATTTTCGCCGCGCCCAGCGCCACTTGCACCATGCTGCTGGTGGCTACCAGCGTGATATCGGTTCCCTCGCGCTTGATATCCGCCAATCCGAGCGGAATCGTATACTCCTCGGTAGGCACCGGCCCCTTCAGCCGATACATCATCTTGTCTTCGAAGAAGATCACCGGATTGTCGTCGCGGATGGCCGATTTCAGCAGGCCCTTGGCATCATAGGGAGTCGAAGGCAACACCACCTTCAGCCCCGGAATATGGCTGGGCCAGGCGTGCAACGATTGCGAATGTTGCGCCGCGGAACGCCGCGATGCCCCCATCGTCGTGCGCAATACCATGGGCACCTTCCACGTCCCCCCGGACATGTAGTGAATCTTGGCGGCCTGATTGACGATCTGGTCCATGATCAGGGTGAGAAAGTCCCCGAACATGATGTCCACAACTGGCCGCAGCCCGGTCATCGCCGCGCCCACGCCGATTCCCGTAAATCCCGGCTCGGAGATCGGCGTATCCATCACCCGTTGCTTGCCAAACTCCTCCACCAGCCCCGAGAGCACCTTGAACGGCGTCCCCGCCTCGGCCACGTCCTCGCCCAAAATGCACACGCGCGAGTCGCGGCGCATCTCCTCGGCCAAGGCCTCGCGGATGGCCTCCGCGAAGGTTAGTTCTCGCACTTCAGTCTGTGTCGCTGTGTTAGGCATAAACGTCCTGGTCCACCTGATTGATTGGAGGATACGGCGCGGCGATGGCGAACTCCACGGCCGCCTTCATCTCCGCATTCACCTCGGACTGAATTCGCTCCAGCTCCGGAGTAGCGGCAAGCTTCTGCTGGATCAGCCAATCCGCGAGCAGTTTGATGGGATCGCGCTCCGTCGACCAGCGCTGCTCTTCCTGCTTGGCCCGATAATATTCGCGATTGATGTCGCCCACGTGGTGCCCGCGATAGCGGTAGGTGTTGCACAGCAGAAACGATGGTCCTTCGCCCGCCCGCGCCCGGGCAACCATCCGCGTCGCCACGGCATTCACGGCGCGCACGTCCTGCCCGTCCACGCTTTCTCCCGGTATGCCGAAGGCCGCCGGCCGCCCCAGGACTTCGCCAGCCGTGGTCTCCGAGTAGTGCGTGTACTCGTTGTACATATTGTTCTCGCAGGTATAGATCACCGGCAGCTTCCAGAGTTGCGCCATGTTCATCACTTCGTAGAGCACACCCTGGCCCAGCGCCCCCTCGCCAAAGAAGCAGACGCAAACGCGTCCATTGCCAAGCTGCTTCGCCGCGAACGCCGCTCCCGTGGCGATCCCCGCGCTGCCGCCCACGATGGCGTTGGCGCCCAGATTCCCGGTGGCAGGATCGGCGATGTGCATCGATCCGCCCTTGCCCCGGCAGTAGCCCGCTTCTTTGCCCAGCAGTTCCGCGAACATGCGGTCCGGCTTCGCGCCTTTTGCTAGGCAATGCCCGTGCCCGCGATGCGTGCTGGTGACGTAGTCGTCGGGCCGCAGCGCCTCGCAGATGCCCACCGCGACGGCCTCCTCGCCTTCGTACAAGTGGGTGAGGCCGGGCATGAGCGCGCGCAGATAGAGGTCGTTGGCGTGCTCCTCGAACTGCGCGAATGGAATACATCCGCCGGTAGATGCCCAGCAACTGTTCCTTGCTCAACTGCGGACCGGTCGCCGCATTGGCTGCGGGTCGTTGGGTTGCAGTGCTCATCGCTTTACTCCAGACATTTTGGCCAGCGCGTCAAACATCACCGCAAAATCCTCGTGCACCAGCCCAATCGCTCGCGCGCTGGTCAGCATCTCGTTCGCTGCCGCCGCCGAGGGCAGAGGCACGTCCACCTGCCTCCCTAATTCTAAAGCGAGCAGCATGTCTTTTTGCATCATGTTTACGTCGAACCAGGCCGTCTCCGGAAGCTTCAAAACGAAGGGCCCGCGGTACTGCACCATGGGCGACGCAATCGCGCTATGCGTCAGCACGTCGACGGCGGTTTGGCGCGCGATCCCGCTCTTTTCCGCCAGCAAAACCGCTTCCGAAAACGCCAGCATCTGCACCGCCAGGTTGGAGTTGGTGGCAATCTTCATTACCAGCGCCAGCCCATTCTCGCCCACGTAGGTGACCTTGTGCCCTTGGCCGGTGACCGGATGATCGCGAGAAATCCTCGAACAGCGGTTTGAGCCGCTCGAAGGTCTCCTTCTTGCCCCCCACCATCAGCGAGAGCTTCCCCTGCATCAACGTAGCCACGGTTCCCGACACCGGCGAATCCATCATGTCCGCGCCTTTTTCCCGGACCTTGGCCGCGATGCCGCGGCTGGTGGAGACGCTCACCGTGCTCATATCCACATAAGTTTTACCCTTGCTCAATCCCGCCAAAATCCCGTCGGGGCCCTCGGTAATGGCCAGCAGCGCGGCCGAATTGGCCACCGAAGAGAAGGTCACTTCGGAGGCCGCCGCCACGGCGCGCGGCGAATCCGCCCACTTCATGCCTTTGTCGATCAGGAACTGAGCTTTCGCCCGCGTGCGGTTATAACCGGTAAGGCTATGTCCCTTTTGGATCAATCTCTCGGCCATCCTGCTGCCCATCACGCCGAGCCCTACAAATCCCAGATTGGCCACCTGATCGAGCCTCCTCGTTAGTGAAATACGCCTGAGATCAAACCCCTAAGACTAAACTATTAAGGTCAAACTGCGAAGGTATAACTCTACCGCACCAGGCGTTAATTTTCTCAGGAATCGGCGGGCAGCGGAAGCGCGGGTTTCGCCGGGGCGGAGCAAGGAGCGTCGCGGCCATTGCGCTTATCGGGTGGCCCATGGGGGATTCTACGCGAGGATTTTTGGATCAGGCCACTTCCCGGGAAAGGCGAACTTCTAGCGACTTGCTGGTAATGCGCGATCACGATCTTGAGATCGATGCGCGTTCAGTTACATCGACGAACGACATACCAAGGGATCTATCAGGGCACCTGGCCGGAGGTAAATGCGGAAAGTCTGATTTGGTTGGAGAGACCGATAAAAGCTTGCCGCCTACCAGACCGTGTTTGCGATTACGGGATCCGCCCGGAGCGACATGCAGTGGCAAGCTTCGCGCTCTCCAGTTCACGATAGGGAGTGCTGATAAGCACGATCGCGAACCTTTGTGTCGCGACCGGACCGACAATATGTCGCACTGGCGATGACGCCGAAGGCGTAAGCCTGTGCAATCAAAAAGATGAGAACGCTTCCAACTTACCGTTTTCGCAACTGCCGTTCGATCGAGGCGACTAGGAGTGCCAATGCCAAACCGGCAGCCAGAGATAAGCAGCGAAAGACAGCTTCCGGAGATAACTGACGTCCCATATGCCATCGGAGCGCCAGAACAGGCGATGGAATCTAAAAGGGATGAATAAAGACGAGACTGCCGGATTCACCTCTTGTCATCCATCGCTCAAAGGTCGTCACAGTATCGCACCAGCGGCTGTCTAGACCTTCTTGCCCTGCCGGGTCACGGGACGACGCTGCTCTTTCCTCATCACAAAGCTTGAAAGCCGCTTACGGAAAGTAGCCATAGTACGTCCGCGCTATTTCTCTAGGACCTCTGGCGCTGTCTGCAGCGCTCAGAGCTGCCACAATTTTGCGAACTGCTCGAACCATCGTGAGCTCACTTCCACGTTCGTTCCGGTTCAAGGAAAGCGGGTGCGATCATCGCCGAACACACGACATCCGCAATGTAGTGTTGCCCCGTGGTGATGCAGCTCACTGCGATTAGCGCAGCGTAGGTCCAGCCCATCCACCGGGACCGCCAGGCCCGGCCAAGAAAGATCGCCCACAGCACGTGAAACGATGGAAAGGCCGCAATAGGAGGGAAGGCGGTGCGTTCTGCGCCCAGCACAACCGTAATCCAGCCGTGCCCCAACAACGCTCGCCGCGGAGCGCTGGAAGGAACCAGCCAATAAAAGGGAAACACGACCGCCGTGGAGAGCCAGATCGAGATCATTAACCTTCGCAGATCTCTCGCGTTCGTACCCACCAGGGCGCCAGTGCGATGACGATGTAGATGCTCTGATAGATGGGAGCGGTCCAGGAGAGGATGGGCAGGCGGTCTTCGAAAGGCATGCCGAAACCGAATCCGTGCGAGGCTAGTTTGGCCGTGACCGCATAAAGCAAAAGCCACGGGACAATCACGTAAGGTACAAATCGGAGCCGTTCCGATACCGACGGGGATGACTCCTCGTCAGCCGGAAGAATCCCGATGACCAGGCTGAGGGCCCGACGGGTCTCCGGCAATGTTACCGGCGTCGCCAATTCGCTTCCTGCGGGAGAGGCAAGAGTTGCGTCGATCAGCGCCGCATCAGCATTCCCGTCGTTGATTGAGCACGTTGTAACCCAATCTGGCGGCTCTCGGACCCAACGTGAACACGCTGAATTCGCAGGAGATAGCGGTGATCGGTCTATCGCACAATTTCGGCATCGGCGCCGCAGCATGCCGGCGAACGGTAGGGTGCTTGCTTTCGACACAAGGACAGAACATATCACATTGGGGACAGGCTATTCTGAAGTTTACGCACGAAACTACCATGACATGTCGTTCAGAGAGCGGAGCTTACATGACGGGCTCAGGAGTTCCGCGGACGCGAAGCTTCTTCGTGACTTCGCGTGGTGCCTTTCGCCGGTCGTTACAGAGAGGCGCAGACTTGGCGAGCCTGCCGCCGAAATGAAGGAACGGGTGAGGGGACCGTTACTGGATCCAAACCGTCTTGATATTCGTGAATTCGCGGATGCCGAAGACGCCCAATTCGCGGCCATGGCCGGACCATTTCACGCCGCCGAAGGGCAGCCGCGGATCGGACGCCACCATTTTGTTGATGAACACCATGCCGGCTTCGATCTCGTTGATCAGGCGCTCGCGCTCCGGCTCGTATTGGTCCAGGCGCTGGCGCCCAGCCCGAAGCGCGTGTCGTTGGCGATGCGGATGGCTTCGTCGAGATCTTTCGCGCGGAACAGGCACGCCACCGGGCCGAAGAACTCCTCGCTGTAGGCCGGGGAATCCTTGGGGATGTTGGTGAGCACCGTCGGCGCGTAGAAATTCCGGGGCCGTCGAGCGGCTTGCCGCCGGTCAGAACGCGCGCGCCCGCTTCGACGCTCGTTCTGCACGTCGGTCGAGAGTCTGCCACGCCGCTTCGGCGTCGCCAGCGGCCCGAGTTCGGTCTTCTCGTCCATGGGATCGCCCACTTTCAGCGCTTCCATGCCGCGACAAATTCGCGTTCGAATTCGTCCGCGATCGGCTCGGCGACGATGAACCGCTTCGCGGCGATGCAGGATTGCCCGTTGTTGAGATGCGCGCCTTCACCGCGGTGGCGACGGCCTCGTCCAGATTCGCGCTGGGCATCACGATGAAGGGATCGCTGCCGCCCAGTTCCAGCACCACCTTCTTGATATTCTTCGCCGCGCGCTGACGCCGACTTGAATCCCCGCGCCTTCGCTTCCCGTGAGCGTCGCGGCCGCCACGCGCGGGTCGTTCAGAACGGCTTCCACTTTGTTGGCGCCGATCAGCAGCGTCTGAAACGCGCCTTCCGGGAAACCGGCGCGCAGCAGATTTCTTCGATCTTTAGCGCGCACTGCGGAACGTTGGACGCGTGCTTCAGCAGTCCGACGTTGCCCGCCATCAGGCCCGGCGCGATGAACCGAAACACCTGCCAGAACGGGAAATTCCAGGGCATCACCGCCAGGATCACGCCCAGCGGCTGGTAGTGGACGTAGCTGCGGCTGCGCCGGTTTCCACCACTTCGTCGGCCAGGAAGCGCTCGCGCGTTTTCGGCGTAGTAGCGGCAGGCCCAGGCGCATTTCACGGCCTCATCCACGGCGGACCGGAAGGTCTTGCCCATTCCGTGGTCATCATGCGCCCGAAGGTCTCTTTTTCGGCCTCCAGGATCTCCGCGGCGCGCTTCATAATTTGGCCCGGTCCGCGAAGGAGCTTGCGGAACTTCGAAAATGCCTCCGCCGCGATCCCCAACTTCTGTTCGATCTGCGCGTCCGAGAGAGCTTCAAATGTCTTTAGTGTCTGGCCTGTGGCCGGATTGATGGTCGCTATGGGCATGCCTGGCCTCGAATCCCCTAAGTAGTTTTGTCACCTATATATCTAGTCAACATACCATGCTGTTCAGATGCGCTCAAATGGGCCGGCGATTCAAGGTGAACTCAGTGGGTCAGTTTGAATTTTCTTGATCGTGACACAAAGAAGGCAAGATTCAAACTGACCCGCCACCAACGTGAAAACCGGTTTTGTCTCCCGTCGTGCCTTGTTGTAAGGTGAGGTGCATGGCCCCCGAACCATTTCATATCCTTGGTGTGAACGGCAGCCTTCGCGAAAAGTCCCGCACCGCGCTGGCCCTTCGCCGTTTGCTCGATTTTGCGGGAGAGCACGGCGCGGAGACCCGCATCCTGGACTTGCGCGAACTCGAATTGCCCCTATTTCGGCCGGACCGCTCCGGCAACTCGGCGGCCGAGTTGAGGATGGGCGGCGATATGACCTGGGCCTCCGCGGTAGTGCTGGCCTCGCCCGACTACCACGGCTCCATGTCCGGTACGATGAAGAACTTCCTCGATTACAACTGGGAGGAGTGCGCCGGAAAGGTCTTCGCCTATCTTTGTTCCTCCCACGAAAAGGGCCTCACGGTGATGGATCAGCTGCGCACCGTCATCCGCCAGTGTTACGGCTGGAGCATGCCGTACGGCGTCTCCTTCAACGGCAAAGAGGACTTCGATTCCGACGGCACTCTGAAGAACGCCAAAGTGGAAGCGCGTCTGCGCATGATGGCCCGCGACCTGGTGGTCTACGGAGGCCTCATTCACAGGCAATTTTTGACGGACGTAGCAGGAGCCGACGCCGCCACCTTCGCCGCAAACTACCGCTAACGTCCTCCGCACGCTACCTTCCGCCTCCCTGCACTTTTATTACTTCAGACGTAATTGCGGCCGTGTCGAATCGAGCCCATATTGGGTGTGAAGGCGCTAGACGCCTGATATGAGGAGAAGCAAAATGACGACCCTAATACACGACGAGAAGGAAGTGACAACCCGCACCATGACGAAAACGGAGCCGCCGAAATGGCTGCTCGCGTTCTGGAAGGAAATTGATGACAAAACGTTCGGAAAAGGCTTCGACTGTTTTACTGAGGACGCGACCTGCAACCTTGGCATCGCGGATTGGCATGGACGCGAGCAAATTCGCGAGAATCTACGCGCCTTCATCGATACCGGCTTTACCGCCCTGCACGATGTTGTCGAATACTGGGACGGAGGCTCGCTGAAGGTATTCCGCGGTACGGTTACGATGACGCCGGATGACAAAACCAAACCGGTGGTAAAGCCGGTGATGACGCATTTCTTCTACATGGATGAAAAAGACCCAAGCAAGGTCCGTCGGTGGTTTGGTGCCGTCGGCCCCGTCCAGTTCTGAGGCAACTATGCAAACGCAGGAACACCTCCAAGAACATGAACTCGGCAATCTGCTCCGCTATTGGCGACGCCAGCGGGGCAAGAGTCAACTCGATTTGTCTCTTGATACTGGGATCTCGCAACGGCATCTCAGCTTTGTGGAGAGCGGTCGCAGCACACCCAGCAGAGACCTGCTGGCAACCGTTTCAGAGAAGTTGGACATTCCGCTGCGCGAGCGGAATGTCCTGCTGCTCGCATCGGGCTACGCTCCCATCTACAACGAATGCGCGTGGGAAGCTCCGGAGATGAAGGCGGTTACGAAAGCAATGGACCGAGTGTTGCTCCAGCACGAGCCGCACCCTGCACTCGTGTTGGACCGTTACTGGAATGTGATCAGAACGAATGAAGCAGCGCCACGCTTCTTCGGCTCGTTTATTGATCTGGAGGCGCGCCGACGCCCGCGCAACCTGCTCGATCTCATGTTTGATCCCGCGGGAATGCGGCCATTCGTCGAGCACTGGGAGGTAGTCGCGGCTGGGCTCCTGCAGCGAGTTTTTCGGGAATCGGTCGGCCATGTTGTGGATCAAAAGACAGTGGAACTACTGAACAAGCTCGGAAGGTATCCAGGCGTGAAGACTCTGAGCACCACTCCACGGACTCATAGTCCGGTACTGCCGATCACGTTCGTAAAAGGCGGCGAGCGTTTCCCTTATTTTTCGTTCATCACGACGGTTGGTACTCCGCAATCCATAACCGCACAAGAATTGCGGATCGAGTGCATGTTTCCACTCGAACCCGAAAGCAAACAGGAATAGCTACGATATGGACACGCCAATCACGATCTCAGACAGAAACAAGCCCGCATGCCAAAGCGACCATTTGACCATCGGTGGTCTGATTTTTCCCCGGCTGGACCAAATCGACTTGACCGGCCCATTCGAAGTCCTGTCGCGAATCCCAAACTCAACCATTCATGTGATAGCGAAAACGAAGTCCCCGGTCCGCGATATTCAGGGGCTGATTCTGACGCCCGAAATGAGCATCGCCGAGGCGCCTGAGCTCGATGTTCTGCTGGTGCCCGGCGGCTTCGGGCAGCAGCAGCTTATGAATGACGAAGAGGTGCTTTCCCTAATTCGAAATCACTTTACTGCGGGCAGACTGGTGTTCTCAGTTTGTACGGGAGCTTTGCTATGCGGCGCGGCGGGGGTTTTGCGCGGCCGCCAGGCCACTACGCACTGGGCTGCCTGGAATCTGCTGCCATATTACGGGGCCATACCCGTTAGATCGCGCGTCGTCGTTGATGGCAACCTGGTCACCGCCGGCGGGGTTACCGCAGGACTCGATGCCGCTTTGGTTGTCGCGTCGTTGTTGCGTGGGGACGCAATTGCCCAAGAAATTCAATTGAGCATTCAATATGCGCCAAACCCTGTGTTTCATAGTGGCACGCCTGATACAGCTCCCGCTGAGGTTTTGCAAGCATTCAACGAAAGCTATTCGGCGATTGCAGCATCCAGAGAAGCCGAAGCGCGGCGGTTCGCGGCCATTCTGGGCGTCGCTGTCTAGGCCGTTCCACTTTTTCTTCCGTGAGGTTAATGACGACGGTTTGCGCGGGATTGGCGAGCGCGGCGCATGGAGCGATAGACTCCGCTGTGCGAACGGCTTTCCCTGCTCAGCAAAAGCGCCCTTCTTCGCACGCCGCTTCGCCGAGCGCCTTCCCCGGCGCCAGATAGTTCCGCACGTAGTCGCGAACGGCTTCGCCGAGCGGCGTAATCGGCTGGGTATAGCCTGCGGCGCGCAGCTTAGCGATGTTGGCCTGCGTAAAATATTGATACTTATCGCGAATCGCTTCGGGCATTTCGACGTACTCGATGCGCGGCTCCCGGCCCAACGCGCTGAAAATCGCGCCGGCCAATTCGTTCCAGCTGTGCGCTTCGCCTGAGCCGACGTTAAAGATTCCGCGCGGCCCGGAGGTTGGCGGCGAGGTGCAGGGTGATTCGCGCCGCGTCCTTGACGTAAAGGAAATCGCGGCGCTGCTCGCCATCGGCGTACTCCGGCCGGTAGCTCTTGAAGAGGTGAATCACGCCCGTCTGCATCACTTCCGCGAAACTCTTGTTCACCACGCTGCGCATGTCGCCCTTGTGCCCTTCGTTCGGTCCGAAAACGTTGAAGTATTTCAGCGCCACGACCTTTTCGAGCCAACCCTGCCGCCAGGCATGCAAATCCATCAACTGCTTGGACTCGCCGTACAGATTCAGCGGCTTCAGCCGCTCCAGAGCCTCGGGACTCGAGTCGTCCATCCCCGCGCTGCCGTCCCCGTAGGTCGCTGCCGACGAGGCGTATACAAATCGCGTGCCCGTCGAGAGCGCCCACCCCGCCAGATCGCGCGAAAACTCGAAGTTATTGCGGTAGAGATAGTCGCGGTTGGTCTCGGTAGTTGACGAACATGCGCCCAGATGAAAAACGCAATCGAATTTCCCCAGCTTCCCCGCTTGCAGCCAGGCGAGTGTCTGTTCCGGTCCGATATAGTCAACGAAGCTCAGATGCCGCAGATAACGCCTTCGCTCCGCTTCCGGCGCTGAATCCGCGATCACCACATCCCGGCACCCGCGCCCGTTCAGTTCCCACACCAGCGCGCTGCCGATGAACCCGCCCCCGCCGGTCACCAGCACCCTGCGGCCCTGCCAATCGTTTTGTTTTTCGACATCCGCCATATTCTTGAGCTTTCCGAGGTCCTACTATACAGTACCGGACTTTTGCGGAGGATCTCTTGAAGGCGGAACGCGAAGACGAGCATCTGCGCATTCTGATTCGGCGCGCGTCCATCGAGCGGCGTGTGCGCCAGATCGCCCGGAAGATCACCAGCGATTTTCGCGGCGAGCGTGTGCACCTGATCGGCGTGCTGAAGGGCGCCTCGATCTTTCTTGCCGATTTGATCCGCGAGATCGGCCTGGAAGTCTCGCTCGATTTCATCGCCGTCTCCAGCTATGGCCAATCCACTCGCAGCACCGGCCAAGTTCGTTTGACCAAGGATCTGGACACCACCATCGAGGGCCTGCACACCGTTCTGGTGGAAGACGTCCTAGACACCGGCCTCACCCTGGACTATCTGCAGCGCGTGCTCTCCCAGCGCAAGCCGCGCTCGCTGCGCCTGGCCGCCTTCCTCGTCAAGGCCGCGCCGCGCATCAAGCAGATCCGGCCGGACTACGTCGGCTTTGAAATTCCGGACGAGTTCGTGGTCGGTTATGGCCTGGATTACGCCGAACGCTACCGCAATCTGCGCGATATCTGCGTGCTCGAATTGTCCGGAGGCCGTGATCCCCGCCCTCCAACCCCGCCTTCCTTGCCGCGCTGAAGGCCGAGGGGCGCATGCGATGCCTGGAAGACGGCGGTTTTTCGCCCGCGAGGGGGCCTTTTGGCGCCACAAATAGTTATACTGTTGGGGCCGGCGAAATTACTCCATGTCCAACGTCGAAACCAAGGTTCCCCAAGAGCTGCCGGAAAACATCCTGGCCACGCTGGCGGAGATCGGCGAGGAGATCAACGCCTCGCTGAACCTCGACAAGGTCCTGTCCAAGACGGCCGCGCTCGTCAAGCGCCTGATCGACTACGAGATCTTCTCCGTCATGCTGCTCGACGAGCGAACGCAGACGCTCTCCTATCGTTTCGCCATCGGCTACAGCCGCGAGATTCTGAACAACTGGCGCATTCCCGTGGGGCAGGGCATCGCCGGCGCGCCGCCGCCACCCGCGAGCCGGTTCGCGTCGCCGACGTGCGCAACGATCCGCGCTACATCAACGCCATCGATAGCGTGCGCTCCGAGCTGGCCGTGCCGCTGCTCTTCAAGAACCAGGTGATCGGCGTGCTCGATATCCAGAGCCCGCAGGTCGATTACTTCACGCACGAGCAGCAGGAAATTCTGGTGCTGCTGGCCAGCCGCCTGGCCACGGCCATCGAAAATGCGCGCCTGTTTGAGCGCGCCCGCAGCCAGGCCGAAACGCTGCTGCTGCTCAACGAAGTGGGCCGCGAGGCCAGCTCCATCCTGGACGTCGAAGCGCTGCTGCGCCGCGCCGCCGAACTGGTCAAGCGCGTGATCGACTACCAGATCATGAGCATCATGCTCTACGACGCGGCCACCGAAGCTCTTTCTGCAGCGTCTGGCGGTGAAGTACGGCCAGAGCGTGCAGGGCAAGCTGCGCGTCGCGCCACCGAAGGCATCATCGGCGCGGCCGCGTCCAGCGCATTGCCGGTGCGCGTGCCCGACGTGGCGCAGGATCCGCGCTACGTCATGGTGAATCCCGAGACGCGCTCCGAGCTGGCGATTCCCATGATTCACAAAGGCCGCGTCATCGGCGTGCTCGATCTGGAAAGTCCGCAGCTGAACTATTTCACCGAGGACCACGTGCAGGCGCTTTCCATCCTCGCCGCGCAACTGGCCGTGTCGCTGGAAAACGCGCGCCTCTACGAGCAGGTGGCGCGCGACGAAGCCCGCATGGAGCGCGAGCTGCAAGCCGCGCAGCGCATGCAGGGCGCTTTGCTGCGGCCGGTGCCCGCCGACGATTACGGCGTGGATATCGCCGCGCGAATTCTTTCCGCGCGCGAAGTCTGCGGCGACCTCTACGATTTCCTGCGCTACGGCCCCACGCGCCTGGGCTTCGGCCTGGGCGACGTCAGCGGCAAAGGCTCGGCCGCCGCGCTTTACGGCGCCGTGGCCATCGGCATCCTGCGCAGCCTCGCTCCGCAGAAACTGTTGCCCGCCGAACTGCTGCGGCAGCTGAACCAGTTGATCTGCGAGCGCCGCATCGAGGGGCGCTTCATGACCTTTTGCTTCGCCACTTGGCGCAAGCCCACGCGCAAGCTGCGCATCGCCAACGCCGGCCAGACGCAGCCGCTGTTGCTCAAGGGCGGCCGTTGCGAGCAGCTGAAGCTGGTCGGTTTTCCGTTCGGCCTCTACGACGACGTGACCTATGAGGAGTGGACGCTGAATCTGGACCCCGGCGATATTCTGGTGTTCCACTCCGACGGTCTTTCCGAAGCCACCGATCCGGAAGGCAATTTCTTCGGCATTCCCCGCCTCGCCTCGCTTGATCGAGCAGAAGCCTCGCTTTCGGCCGGCGAAATTGCCGACCGTTGCTGGCGCGGTGCAGGAGTTCACGCGCGGCGGGCCGATCACCGACGACCGTACGCTCGTGGTGATGAAAGTCCGGTGAGCGCGCATCTCGCGTTCGGGCCGCGCCCTCGCGACGCGCTGTGCCGCGAGTCCGGATCCCGCGCGCTACACCCCGGATTTTCCTGGCGCGGCGACGACGCTGTATTGCGAAGGCGTGGCCCTGCGAGAGATCGCCGCGCGCGTCGGCACGCCCGCGTACGTTTATAGCGCCGCGGGCATCACCGGCGCCTATCGCGAGCTCGACCGCGCGCTTGGGCGGCTGCCGCACACCCTCTGCTACGCGGTCAAGGCCAACTCCAATCTCTCCATCCTGCGCTTCTGGCGCGCTGGGCAGCGGATTCGACATCGTCTCCGGCGGCGAACTTTACCGCCTGCAACGCGCCGGCGTCGCCGGCGATCGCGCGGTTTTTTCCGGCGTGGGCAAGTCGCGCGAGGAGATTCGCGAAGCGCTGCGCGCCGGCATTCGCCTCATCAACGTGGAGTCCGAGGCGGAACTGGAACTGCTCGCCGCGAAGCCGTCGCGCGCTGGCACGCCGCGCGCCGGCGGCCATCCGCGTCAATCCCGACGTCGCCGCCGGCGGCCACCCGCACATCTCCACCGGCCATCACCACCACAAGTTCGGCCTGGATTGGGCGGACGCGCGGCGGCTGTATCTGGCGTATCGCGGACTCGCGCTGGATCGAATGGCAGGGCATCAGCGCGCACATCGGCTCGCAAATCCTGACAGTCTCGCGCCGTTCCGCCGCGCCCTCGGCCCGCCTGGCGCGCTACGTTCGCGATCTCGCGCGCCGGCATTACGCTGCGCTACCTCGATTTCGGCGGCGGGCTCGGCGTGCGCTACTCGGACGAGCAGCCGCTGGCTCCGCGCGATATGCGCGGGCGGTCGCCGCCATGGTGCGCCCGCTCGGCTGCCACCTGCTGCTCGAGCCCGGCCGCTCCATCGTCGCGCCCGCCGGCGTGTTGCTGACGCGCGTGCTCTACACCAAGCGGAATCGCGGCAAGAAGTTCGTGGTCGTGGACGCCGCCATGAACGACTTCATCCGCCCGGCGCTCTATGACGCCGTGCATCCGATCACCGCCGGCGCAGCGCGGCGGAACGGCGCGTCGGCCGGCGAACGTCCGGCGCGTGGATATCGTCGGGCCGGTTTGCGAAACCGGCGACTGTTTCTCTGCAGGATTGGCCGCTGGGCGAAGTTGCCGCGGGCGATCTGCTGGTGCTGTGGGGCGCCGGCGCTTACGGCTTTGCGAGGCGTCGAACTACAATGCGCGCCCGCGCCCGGCGGAGGTGCTGGTCGAAGGCGCCGCTTCCGCGTCATCCGCCGGCGCGAATCCCGCGCCGATCTCGTTCGCGGCGAATAGCTGCCGCCGGTGCATGCTCCGCGGCGATGGTCCGCTCTACCGCTCTCCCCACTTCAATTTGTCGCGCAGCACGCTGAAATAGCTCTTCTTGCTGCGGCCGCACCAGGCGCAGCCGCTGCGCCGCGGCGCGCAACGCTGACCACGTCGCCCGGCGTAAGCTCGATGCCCACTTGGCCGTCGAGCGTCAGATAGATCGGCGACTTCTCCGCCGCGAAACCGATTTCGATCTTGCGCGCGTATCCGGAATCACCAGCGGCCGGTTCGTCAGCGTGTGCGGGCAGATCGGCGTAATCACGAACGCGGAAACAATCGGATAGACGATCGGGCCCGCCCGGCGGCCAGCGAATAAGCCGTCGAGCCGGTGGGCGTGGAAACGATCAGGCCGTCCGCCTTGTAGTTGCAGACAAATTCGCCGTTCACGCGCAGTTGCAGATCGATGATGCGCGCCAGCGCCGCCTTGTTCAGCACCGCGTCGTTGAGCGCGCGCGCGCGATGAATCGTCTGGCCGTCGCGAATCACCTGCGAATCGAGCAGCACGCGCTCGCTGAAGCGCGCCTCGCCCTTCAGCGCCTGCTCCAGCACCGGATACAGATCCTCCAGCGTGACGCTGGTGAGGAATCCCAGCCCGCCGAGATTCACCGGCAGGATGGGAATGTTGCGCTCGCCCATCAGCCGCGCCGCCGCCAGCAGCGTGCCGTCGCCGCCCAGCACGATCAGCATGTCGGCAAGCCACGGCAGATCTTCGCGCGGACTGTCCCGTGGCAGCCGGGTGGGACGCATTCGGCGGTCTCCTCGTCGCAGTAAACGGTCACGCCGCGCTCGCGCGAGCCAGTCGAGCAGCGGCGGCACAACCGCGGCGATATCCGCGCGCCGCGGCCGCGAGACGATGCCCGACCGAACGCGGAATCAGGCGCTCGCTTCGCATTGGCTCATTCTGCCGGACCAGCGCTCAGCCGCCAGTGTCGAATCACGCATTTTACCGCACGCGCTTCGCCGCGCGGGCGAATTCGGCGTTCGCGGCATGCCGCGCGTAAAGAAAAAACTCCTGATTGCCCTCGGCGCCCGGCACGCGGCTGGGCTGCACGCCCAGCACTTCGCAGCCCCGCGGCCACCGCCGCCGCGCGCACGCGCTCGATGGCGCGCTCGTGCAGCGCCGGGTCGCGCACGATGCCGCCGCGCGCCCACGTCGCCGCGCTCCAGCTCGAACTGCGGCTTCACCAGAATCAGGAAATCCGCCCCGGGCGCGGCCACCGCCACCAGCTGCCGGCAGCACTTTGGCCACGGAGATGAACGACAGGTCCACGGTGACCAGCGACAGGCCGCTCCGGCAGCGCCTCGGGCGTGCAGATAGCGCACGTTCACCTCGATGGCACCACGCGCGCATCGCTCTGCAGCTTCCAGGCCAGCTGGCTCGTGGTGACGTCCACGGCGTAGACGCGCGCCGCGCCGTGCTGCAGCAGGCAATCGGTGAAGCCGCCGGTGGAGCTGCCCGCGTCGAGGCAAATCTTCCCGCGGGATCGACGCCAAATCCTCGAGCGCGCCTTCGAGCTTCAGCCCCGCCGCGGCTGGCGTAGCGCAGCGTCTCGTCCGGCAATTTCGATGGCTGCATCAGCCGCGAATCAGCGCGCCGGCCTTATCGGCGCGCTGGCCGTCGACGCGCACCTGCCCGGCCAGGATCATGGCCTGCGCCTTCTGCGCGCGATTCCGCCAGGCCGCGCTCCACCAGCAGCACGTCGAGCCGCTTCTTTCGGGCTGTTTCTGCTTCGGCGGAGTTCGCTAGGCGATGAGCAGTTCGCGGCGAGCTGCAAGGCGTCAGCTCAAGCGCGGCGCAGAACCAGGAATTCGCCGAGCTCGCGCAGATGCGCCGCGCGCGCGCCGTACGGTTCGAGCTCGGCGATGGCCTGCGTCGCCAATTCCCGCGCGAACTGGTGCGATTTCTCCAGGCCAAACAGCGCCGGATAAGTCGCCTTCTGCTGCGCCTGATCTTTTCCGGCGGTCTTGCCGAGCGCCGCCGACGACTCCTCCACGTCCAGAATGTCGTCGGTCACCTGAAACGCCCAGCCGATCTGGTCGCCGAAGCGGCGCAGGCGCGCGAGGTCCTCCTCGGCGGCGCCGCCGGCGATCGCGCCGGAAACGACCGACGCGCGAATCAGCGCCGCCGTCTTCGAGCGATGGATGTATTCGCAGCATCTCCGCGCGTGACCGGCTTGCCTTCGGCTTCGAGGTCGGCCACCTGGCCGCCCACCATGCCGTCGCGCGTGCCCGCCGCCGCGGCAATCTCGGCGATCAGCGCCACGCGCCGCGCGTGCTCGCACCGGCGCGCCGGCCAGAGTCTCAAACGCCAGCGTCAGCAGCGCGTCGCCCGCCAGAATCGCCGTGGCCTCGCCGAATTTCTTGTGGCAAGTGGGCTGCCCGCGCCGCAAATCGTCGTTGTCCAGCGCCGGCAGGTCGTCGTGAATCAGCGAATAGGTGTGAATGAACTCCATCGCGCAGGCCACCGGCAGCACCGGCGCGACGTCCGCGCGAAAAAATGCGCGCCGATTCCAGGCACAGGATCGGCCGCACGCGCTTGCCGCCGGCAAACACGCTGTAGCGCAGCGCGCTGATGGATGGACGCGGGCCGCGCGTCCTCGGCGGCAGCAGGCGTTCCGAGCGCGGCGTCCACGGCCTGGCGGTCTTCTTCGAAAAATGCGGGGAGTTTCATTCGGCGGGAGGGCTAGGCTTCTTCTTCGCCTTCGGGCTCGAACGGCTCGGCGGCCATCTCGCCGCCGGCCTTCTTCAGCAGGATTTCCACGCGCGCCTCGGCCTGCTCGAGCTGCTTCTGGCAATCGCGCGAAAGCTGCATGCCTTCCTCGAAAAGCTTCATGGCGTCGTCGAGCGGCAGGTTGGCGCTCTCCAGCTTGCGCACGATCTCTTCCAGGCGCGCCAGCGACTGCTCGAAATCCGGCTTCTTTGCCCTCGGCTCGTTCGGCTTCTTTCCCGGAGTGGAATTCACGCCGCCGCCCCCGTGCGCACCGCGGCATTCTAATGCACGCCGCGCGGCCCCACAATGCTACTTATACCCGGGAAAGCGCTACATCCATGCGCGCTTCTCGGTCCGGGCCAGTTGGCGACAATACCGTTACACAGGACTTGGCCTGAAATATCTTCACCTTGCCAACGAAGGATGTAAGATTCAGTGGTCGCGAACGGCTTGCACGCAAATCGATTTTCTACTCCCCATGAGGAGAGGCAAATGACGCGAAAGCTTTGGTTTCTTGCAGTTCTTTTTGTTGCGCTCATTACACTAGGCGCCAGAACGACGTCCGCGCAGGCTGTGGATGCCCGGAAGGCCTTAGAGGCTGCTGCCAAGGCCATGGGCACCACGAACCTGAAGTCGATTCAATTTACCGCCGATGGTTTTTTGTCCAAAGTGGGCGAGCAGTACGATCTGACGACGGACTGGCCGCATTTTGAGGTTTCCGAGTACACGCGCACGATCGACTTCGACGCCAAGTATATGCGCCTGGACTATAACCAAAAGCAGGGAAACTACCCTACGAACGGCTATCCGCCAGTGCCGGAGGACCACGTCACAAACATCCTGAGCGGCAATTTCGCGTGGGACATGAAGGGTGATACGCCCGTGCCCTACACGCGCCTGTATCTCGATGGCATGCCCTACGCCGATCTGCGGCAACTCGAAATGGTGCTCACTCCGCACGGATTCATAAAGGCGGCGTTGGCCGCCACCGATGCGATCGCCATCACGCAACCCATCGTGGGTCCCTCGGACTTCGGTCTCTCGATGTTTGGCCAGTGGGTGACGATCGTCTCCTTCCACTATGGAAAGTACAGAGTCAACGGCACGATTAACGATAAGAATCTCGTCGAATTCACTGGCACGTGGATTGCCAACCCTGTCTATGGCGACATGCCCTATGAAATGCGCTACACGCAATACAAGGATTACAACGGCGTGATGTTTCCCGGGTTAATCCATGTCCATCAGGGCGATCCCAGGATCAATCCCGGCGGAAAATTATTTTCAGGTCTACATAAAAGATGTTCAGCCCAATGTGGTTGTGAACAAGATTCCGGTTCCTGAAGTGGTGCGGACGGCAAAACTCGATCCGGTCAAGGTGGAAACGCAGAAGCTTGCGGACCATGTCTGGCTGCTGGGCGGCGGGCCCATGAACAGCGTGCTCGTCGAGTTCAAGGACTTCGTTGCAGTCGTCGAAGCGCCGCAGAACGAGGCGCGGTCGCTGGCGGTCATCGACGAAGTTCATAAACTCGTTCCGGGTAAAATGATTCGGTACGTGGTCAATACAAATCACCACATGGCTTATGCTGGTGGTCTCCGCACGTATTTCTCGCAGGGAACCACGGTCGTAACCCACCAGTCGAACAGAGACTATTATGTCGGAATCCTGTTCAGTCCGTTTCCGAGAACGTTGGACCCGGATCGGATGACAATTTTTAACCCGATGTACATGATCAGCCGCCGGCCTCCTCCGATTGAGACGGTGGGCGGCACAACGATGATGGGAAAGTACGTCATCAGCGATGACGAGCGCCAGATGCAGGTCTGGCATGTGCAGGACATGGCGTACGAAGTGGGAGAGAGTTACCTCAAGATCCCCGGTCCATCGTTGGCCAGAGGGAATCACTCTGCCGACATGTTGATGGTCTATCTCCCGAAAGAGAAGATCCTGATCAACGCGGATCTCTATGTACCGCCGGAACCGGGTGCAAAACCAACTCCTCCAACTGCCGGCATGCGAACGTTGTATCTAAATATGAAGAAGCTGGATCTCGATGTTGCACAGCATGTCTCGATCGTGGGGCAGCGGGTCGGGTCAAACGACGAGTTCGTCAAGCTCATCGGCACTCCTGTGCCCGCTGCTCTGCCGAGATAAGAATTCGACGTTCGGACTTGGCGGGAGAGCAGCGGGGTCAAAAACGAAATTCGTAGCGGTCTTGGTGCCGCTTCTCATCACTGTGATCCCTTGCAAGCCACTGTTCCAGTTGTTCCTTCAAGTGCTGCATGGGTCTTATCGCAGCGATAGCGTTTTGGATGCCAAATTGTTCGCCACATTCCTTACACGAAACGATTTCCGTATTCGGTCGTTGGGCCACGTCGCTCTGGCTTAGCTTCACAGCCACGGGCCACAGATGCTCGCCGGGATTAAACGTTTTCTTGTATTCGAGTGGCATTTCTTCAGCACTTTGCTGCGGTTAAGTGCTATGGTCACATCTGCTGCTTCGTAAAATCCCCAAACGCATACCCCACATTCTAACAACTTCGCTAAACAAAACGGCGGAGAAGCCACGCTTCTCCGCCGCCCGAAGTCGAACCAGAACCACTTCTTAGTTTCCTTCTCCGCCGTTAGTTCCCTGCCCGGCCTCTCGGAGGCGCCGGCGCCAAAACGTCCTTGGGTGGCACGACGGTCATCACCGGTGAGGTTGCGATGGTGTTGTGATAGCTCTCTTCCATCTTCCAGAAGCCATTGTGATTGCCGAAAATGCGGCTGGACCAGTACGCTTTCCCGCCGTAAGTCGGCTGCAGCATAATGGCCACAACCGCGTCGCCAAAATCCCAGGTGCGTGCCCAGAGCGCAGGCGCTACGCCTTCGGTAAACGTTCCGGGCTGGCGCGGTGGCACCGGCGTCGGCCCCGCAGCTGTGGGGGAGTTGCGCGGCGTTAACGTGCCCTGGCTGATCACGATCGTGTTGTCGCCCATATGCATATCGTGATGGCCGTTGCCGCCTTCCTGATCCAGCCAGGCCGCTATGGCTGCCTTTTCGTTGGCCGTGACGGCCCTATACGGAAAGCCCTTGCAAGGGTTATCGCAGGGGATGTCGTAAGGCGCGCGCCAGGCGCCACCCGGAGCCGCGGTGCCAATTTCGATCTCATTCGCGTTCAGCAGGCGCCATCCCTGCGGACGTTCCACCCAAATGTGCGCGGCATATTTTTTGCCCAGGTTATCCGTGACCCACGCGACTTTATTGTCGCCGTACATGTGGGCCCAGACCTTTGTATCGGGCGTCATGGGAACGAGCGGCTGCAGTCCTTCTCGCAGCACGTCCGGACGCTCCGTCATGATTCCTTCCGTATCGATCAAACTGAAATCGGAATCCATCATCTTTTCCATTGCGGCTTTGTCGCCCTTGGTCCAGGCCATCCCCAGCGCCTTGTCTGCTTTCACCACCGCATCTTCAGCCGCCGAGGATTTGGTCTGCGCAAGCACCAAACCCGCCGAGACCGTGCACAAAACGAAAAGTACGGCTAAATAGCGCTTCATATTTGAATTCACCTCCTGGTGGTTTCCCTAGGCCGGAATTGTACACCTGCAAACACCTTTTGAAAGGAAGAGTGTCACCGCTTACCAGGGCCGCCCACCGGGGTTTGACCGCCCAATCTTGGCGGACTTAATTTGTTTATGAAATTGACTGTAACTGTTGTGGCCACCTCGACAGCCGTCTCTTGTGTCCGCGCGATATACTTGCCTCATGCTGTTCGATTCGTCGAAT
>CAWFVE010000004.1:0-206244 GCA_963819235.1 uncultured Acidobacteriota bacterium
CACTTCTCCCTCAGAATCACGCTGTGAGCTAAGTCACAGACCTAAAACCTAAACACAAGTATAAATAAACCGAGTACGGGGGCCGAAATGGGTACCAAGGTCTTTATAGGTTTAACCGGCGCTGGCATAGGCTTCATGCTCTACGCCCTCTTTCATTTCGTGCAGGAGGGGCGGCACCGCTCCAGAAGCCGCCCAGCAGTCACAGTAGCGGTGGTGCATCACCCAGAGAATGAGGAGCAGACGCTTTCAAAGGCAGCCTGAGATTTTCTCGTACCACTTGGAAGCAGTCGAGAACGAGCGCGCGGCGCCGAGAAATGGCGCTGTTACGAGGTCCAAGCTGCCGAAACGGGAACGCTCATCAGGCGGACTGCTAGGAAGACTACTTTGGCAAGTTGGTTTCTGCGGTGAAACTTGGCGAATCGGTTTGTGCTGAGGTAACTTGCCACAAATTGCTTTTGGCAGATTCGCTCGCTCTATTTTTCACTCAATAGCGCCGGAACAAGTAAGCGTGTTTCTCAGGATGCTCGCGCTATAAGACGGCACTAAAAAAAGTGTAGACTTGGCAACCGATGGCCAACAAACCCATTTCATCACAACCGGCGAACCGTCCGGATGTCTTAGACGCAAACGATTTTGCCGAACTGGAGCGGTTGCTGAGTCTGTGTCAGGTTCAGTCGGTTCGCTCTGGCGTGCCTTTTCCGCTGGGGGCGCGCCTCAGAGGAAATGGCGTGAACTTCGCGATTTTTAGTCGTCACGCCACAGGTGTAAGGCTAGATCTCTTCGAAAACTCGGCGGACGCTGATCCGGCTCGAGTCTTCATTCTCAACGCGGCGCGCAACAAAACTGGTGATATTTGGCACGTGTGGGTGGAAGGAGTACAACCCGGCCAATTGTACGGGCTTCGCATGACGGGACCATACGCTCCACACGAAGGTCATCGCTTTAATCCAAATAAGCTCGTTCTAGACCCTTACGCATCGGCCATCACTCCAGTCGGGACTTACGACTTTCGTGCAGCCTTCGGATACGATCCCTCCTCCTCCGAGAAGGATCTTTCTTTCTCTGAAGTTGATGACGCAGCCATCGCTGCGAAATGTGTCCTCACCCACGCGGATTTTGACTGGTGCGGCGACCAGCCCTTGCGCCGCTCTTGGGAATCAACGGTCATTTATGAACTTCACGTTCGCGGCTACACGTTCCATCCAAGTGCCGTCAACTCCTTCCCGGGCACGTATCGGGGCTTGACCGAGAAAATACCCTATTTGAAAGGCCTGGGCGTAACGGCAGTGGAACTGATGCCGGTCCAGGAGTTCAATGAGAATCACTGCTTGAAGGTTAATCCGCAAACGGGCGAGCAGCTCAAAAACTATTGGGGATACGATCCGGTCGCTTTTCTGGCCCCCAAGGCATCGTACGCCAGTATTTCGCAAAATGGCGCGCAAGTCCTTGAGTTTAAGGAGATGGTAAGAGCCTTCCACCAGGCGGGCCTTGAAGTGATCCTCGACGTTGTATTCAACCACACAGTCGAGGGCAACGAACTAGGACCTACGGTTTGCTTTCGGGGAATCGACAACTCAATCTACTACTGGCTGGCGGATGACAAGCGCTTCTATCGTGACTTCACCGGCACAGGGCAGACGGTCAATGCGGCGCATCCAGTTGTACGTGACTTGATCCTCGATGCGCTGCGCTACTGGGTTATCGAGATGCACGTCGATGGTTTTCGTTTCGACCTCGCCTCAGTGCTTGGCCGAGATCGCCAGGGGCGGCTGGTAGCAGATGCTCCCTTGCTCGAGCGCATTGGCGAGGATCCGATCCTGCGAGATACGAAACTCGTGGCTGAGGCGTGGGATGCTGCCGGCGCATACCAAGTCGGCAGCTTTTCCTATCGCCGCTGGGCAGAATGGAATGGACATTTTCGAGATGACGTGCGCCGGTTCTGGCGAGGAGATGAAGGTATGGTCGGACGTTTCGCCAGCCGAATCTGTGGGAGCTCAGATTTGTACGGTGAATCAGGAAAGGGACCGGAGTGCAGTATCAATTTCGTTACTTGTCACGACGGCTTTACCCTGAACGATGTGGTGACATATGCGTGGAAACATAACGAGGCCAATGGGGAGGGAAATCGCGACGGAGCGTATGAGAATTACAGCGCCAACTACGGCGCCGAAGGTGAGTGCAGCGATCCCGATGTAAAGGCCATACGCGCTCGACAGATTAAGAATTTCCTTTTGAGCTTAGCTATTTCGCGCGGGGTGCCGATGCTCCTCGCCGGTGATGAGTTCCGACGTACGCAGCTTGGCAACAATAACGCCTACTGCCAGGATAACGATACGAGTTGGATCGACTGGTCACTGCTCGAACGGAACAGCGGTATCTTTCAATTTGCTCGTGAGGTCCTAGCGCTGCGTCGCGCGCATCCGGTGCTGCGTCGCGAAGCCTTCTACTCGGACCAAGATATTCGCTGGTTTAGTACTTATGGAAAGGATCCCGATTGGTTGAATCCTGGCGAAAGGCGTCTCGCGTGCCTTATTCGTGGCCAGAGCGGACCCGATTTGTACTTGATGTTCAACGCGGATGTCGAGCCGATTCCATTCGTGCTGCCCGTGCCTCCTGACTTAGGTTCGTGGCGCCTTGCAGCCGATACTGCACTTCCTCCACCCCAAGATATTTGCAGAGCGGGCGAAGAGCCCGTCCTCGCGAATGCCGCGACCTACCGTGTCGGGGCGCGTTCAAGCGTCATCCTGATTGCGGGTTGATCCAGAACAGCTAGACCCTGCTCAGCCCCCAGATATGGCTTGCGTAGTCCATGACCGTTCGATCGCTCGAGAATCTGCCGATTCGCGCGACATTTAGAATCGACATGCGCATCCATCTCTTCTGATCCTTGAATGCTTGGGCTGCTCTATCGTGGGCTTCCAGATACGCCGCAAGATCCGCTATGTGGAAATGCTCGTCGCCCGGGTCAAAAATTAGCTTGGTAAGCCAGTCGAAGATCTGGGGCTCCTCCCGGCAAAACAGGCTGGAGGTAAATGCATCTGCTACTCGTTTCACCCGGGAATCGCGGTCGTAAAATTCTTGGGGCGAGTAAGATTTCTTCTCGCGGATCGCTTTTATTTCAGAGGCGTTCAATCCAAAGATGAATATGTTGTCCTCGCCCACCTCCTCGAGAATTTCGATATTGGCTCCATCGAGTGTGCCGATGGTGAGAGCTCCGTTCAGGGCCAGCTTCATATTACTGGTTCCCGAGGCTTCCATTCCGGCAGTCGATATTTGCTCACTGAGGTCGGCCGCTGGAATTATTTTGTCGGCCAGCGACACTCGATAGTCCGGCAGGAATGCGACTTTGATCCAGCAGTCAGCCCGTGCGTCGTGATTAATCACTTGGCCAACGTTGTGGATCAATTTTATGATTTGTTTTGCGAGCCAATAGCCGGGTGCGGCTTTTCCGGCAAAGATATATGTCCTAGGCACTGCGGGGGCCTTTCCGTCCTCTATCAATGCTAGATACTCATGAACAATATGCATTACATTCAGTAGCTGCCGCTTGTAAACGTGGATTCGTTTGATCTGAACGTCGAAGAGCGAATCCGGGTCCACATTTATGCCGGCATTCTGCCTGATGATGGCGGCTAATCCTTCCTTATTCGCCCGCTTGATCGTGTGGACTTGGGCGCAGAAACCCGCATCCGCGGAGAATTTCTCCAGGCTCCGCAACTGGCTCAGATCTGTGATCCATCCGCTGCCCAGTTTCGAAGATATGAATTGAGCGAGCAGAGGATTGGCTTCGAGAAGCCACCGTCGTTGAGTGATGCCGTTCGTCTTGTTGTTGAATTTGTTCGGTGTCAGCTGAAAAAAGTCTGGAACAAGCTCTTTCTCTACCAGTTCGGTATGAATTGCCGAAACTCCGTTAACCGAATGGGCTCCGACGATTGCCAGATTAATCATGCGCACTTGTTTGGGAGTAGACTCCTCAATCAGCGACATCCGTGCGATTCGGCTGGAATCCCCGGGGCAAGCTGCTCGGACTTGCTGTAGGAATCTCCGATTGATCTCAAAGATAATCTGGAGATGTCTTGGAAGGGTACGCTCCAATAATGGCACCGGCCATTTTTCCAAGGCCTCGGGCGCCAGCGTGTGGTTGGTGTAAGCGAGCGCGGATTGTGTGATCACCCAGGCGTCGCCCCAGGGAAGATCTTTCTCGTCGACGAGTATCCGCATCAATTCCGCGACCGCCAGCGCGGGATGCGTTTCATTTAGTTGGATCGCTGCCTTGGCAGGAAACTCTTGGAAACTGATGTGATCCTGTTCAAATCTTCTAATTATGTCTCGGAGAGCACAGGCCGCGAGAAAATACTCCTGCACCAGCCGCAGTTCTCGTCCTGCCACAATCGCATCGGACGGATAGAGAACTTTCGAAACGGTCTCAGAGGAGATCTTCTGCTCGACAGCTTTGAAGTAATCGCCATCATTGAAAATTTGCATGTCGAAATCATGGGACGATCTTGCTGAGTACAGCCGAAGGAAATGGACTGTGCGCCCGCCGTATCCCGGAATCAGCATGTCGTAGGGCACGCCAATCAGGACCTTCCAATCCATCCACATTGGATTGTAGGCGCCGTGCCGATCTGTGCCATGTTCAATTCGACCGTATACAGGGACCAGACAAGCTTCCTCTGGCCGGGCAATTTGCCAGGGGCTGCCGTCGGCAAGCCAGTTGTCCGGTTTCTCGCGCTGATAACCGTCGTCGATCTCCTGTTTGAAAAGACCATATTCGTAATTGATCCCATATCCGTATCCAGGCATGCCGAGGGTCGCTAAGGAATCCAAGAAGCACGCCGCCAAGCGACCCAGGCCACCATTGCCCAAGGCGGCATCTCGCTCAGCGTTCTGCAGTTCATCCAAATTTGCACCTAGGTTGGCCAGAGCTTGTCTACAGGGATCGAGAATGCCCAGGTTCAGAAGATTGGTTCCAAGCGATCGCCCGAGCAGGTATTCGATGGAGAGATAATAGAGACGTTTCGGGTCCGCTTGCTTATATCGCTCCTCCGTCGCCAGCATCGCGTCCACGAGGCGATCTCTGACTGTCAAGGCAACCGCCCTGAAACGCTCGTCCTGGGAAAGGTGCGACCATGTTTTCCCCAGCGCGTATTTTGCATGATGGCAGATGGAGTTTTGGATTTCGCATACGAGATCAGCTGCGGTACTTACAGGTTCGTTCGGCACCTTTGCTTTCTAACCTTGGAAAGCTCGGACGGCTTCTTGCTGTGTGGGGAATATGTCGAAAATCCGATGCATCCGCACGAGTTCGAAGGTGGCTTTAACTTGCTTCGACATTCCACACAATTTAAGATCTCCACCCTTGGCAGTCAACTGTCGCAGACAAGACAACATGGCGCCCAGTCCGGAACTGTCTACGAATCTTAGGTGATTCAAGTCGATAACCAGATGCGTGTTGGCCTCCAGGATAGGCGCGACGTCGCGTTTGAATTCTGCGGTGTTACTGGCGTCAAGTTCTTCCACTGCGACGACGGCTACGGTGACATTGCCTATCTTGTTGGCGTTAATTTCCATTCGGCTCTCATTTTACTGACTCAGGATTTGTAGTTTTTGGCCAATTCAACGCAGTTTCTCCCACGCTGGTCGCGATAATAGCGCACGCTATCAACACTCTGGTTGATCAGGTAGAGGCCAAATCCGGACTCGCGCGATCCGTCTAGGACCGGAGACTGAGCTTTCGACAGGTCGAGCGGGTCCCCCAGATGATACAGCCGAATCAGTATATGATCCGCGAATGCCTCACCTTCAAGATCGATCACTTGATCCGCGCGTCCATGATAGGCGTGTTTCATGATATTGCTGGCGGCCTCATTCACGGCCAGCTCAAGCGCATACACGGTCTGTTCATCAGCCAGCAAGCCAGGGCGACTACGACAAAAGTTGCGCACAAATTCGCGCGCCCGGCGAAGCTGCGCCAGATCGCTCTGAATTTTGATCTCTGCTCGGGCTATCGGTTGCTGAACTTCCTCCACTCGGATCGCGACACTCGTCAAATCATCCATCGGGCGGGCGGATTCAGAAAATGCGAAGACTGCGTCACGAATTGACGCAACGAGCGCCTCCGGGTCCAGGAGCGCGTTGGTCAGCACGCAATGCTCCAGCCTCTCCTCACCGAACAGTTCCTTTGCCGAGTTCCGAGCTTCGGTGATTCCGTCTGAAAAAAGAAGCAAGACGTCGCCTGACTCGAGAGGAACTGATATCTGCTCGTAGATTTCGCCTTCACGGACCCCCAAGGGGAGATTATTTCCGTGCAATATTTCGCAGATTCCGGTTCTTCCCTGCAGGCGAAGAATCCCCGTGTGTCCGCAATCTACGAACTGCAACATGTGTCTTTTCATATCGAGACGAACGTAAGACAGTGTCACGAAGCTTTCCAGCTTAATTAGATCACGGACCACTCCCGCGTGCGCCAGCATTACGATTTCTTCAGGCTCTGGAATACGTTGGCCTTCGGAGATATCCAAGAGCGTGCTTAGAGCTTTGAGAAAATGACTCTTCGTGGCTGCTCCGAGCAGAGCTGCGGGTATTCCCTTGCCCATCACGTCGCCCACGATCACGTCCAGAGACTGGTCTTGATGTTTGAAGAAAATATAAAAATCGCCGTCGATTCTTTGCGATGGGACCGTCAACGCAGCCACGCGGAGTCCTGCAACATCCTGGGGTGGCTGGTCGAGCAGAAGTGTCTGCTGGATTTTGAATCCGATTTCGATTTCCCGCTCGCGGGCTTGCTCCAGTTCCTTGTTGGCTGCTTGGAGTTGGGCTGTTCGGCGAACGACGCGCTGCTCCAATTCACTATTGAGCGTGCGCACTTCCGACTCAGCGCGTTTGCGCTCGGTTATGTCTAGGAAAGTAATCACAGCACCAATGATGTCGCCATCGCGACGCATCGGGTGAGACCAATATTCCGCAGAGAACGGCGTCCCATCCGCTCTCCACATGACCTCATCGTCTACATGCACATACTCGCCCTCCCTCAGCGCGCGATAGGCTCGACACTGATTCTGCGGCATTCGCGTGCCGTCGAGCCGCGCGTAGTGGGCAAGGCTATGAAGATTTTCTCCAAGCAGGGCACTTGCGTCGGTATAACCGAGCATTTGCACACAGGCTTGATTGACCCAGGTGCAGTTGCCTTCCAGATCCACGCCGCAGATCGCCTCGGCAGTAGAGTCCAGAAGGAGGCGGACGCGCTCTTCCTTTTCCCGCAGAGCCGCTTCTCCTTTGATGCGCTCTGTCCTCGTGCGCAAAGTCGAAATTCCGAATGCCAGGTCAGAAGCAAGCTCAGTCAAGAGCGCGACTTCCTCGGCGCTAAAGGCTTCGGGTTCCGAGGAATAAATCATAATCGCGCCAAACATGGCCGACTCGAGAAGCAGCGGGATGGATACGCTCGAGGCGTATCCACGCTTCAGAGCCTCTCCACTCCAGGGGGCCATTCTCGGATCTGTTGCGATATTTCTCGCAACCACCGTCTGCCGCGTGCGAATGCACGTACCTGTGGGTCCTCGTCCCCGCTCGGTGTCTGCCCATGTCACCTTCAGGATATCCAGATAACCCGCTTCGAACCCTGCCTTGGCCAACGGCAATATTGACTTCGCCTCATCATTTTCAGCACGTCCAACCCAGCAGAACCGATATCCCGCTTCTTCCACGACAATATCGCAGATCCGTTGAAGCAGGACAGCCTCGTCGGTAGCCCGAACCAGGGCTTCGTTGCATTTGCTCAGAGCTCGCTGGGCTTGGTTGATTCGCCAAAGTTCCGCTTCAGCCCGCCGGCGTTCGGCTGTTATGCCCAGCACGTTTGCGACGGACTGCAGGAAGTTGACTTCGTTCTCCGTGAACGTCCTCGGTTGTCGCGTGTGGACGCTGAAAACGCCATATGGCCCCGCGCTAGTGGAGATGACCACGCTCATCCCGCTTACAACAGGGGGATCACCGAACATCGGCACTGACTGGAAACGTCTCTCCGTGCGCAGGTCTTCCAGTATCACCGGCTCGCTGGAAACCAGGGTAAAGCCAGCCTGGGTATGCATCCCCGCGTCAACCGTAACGTGCCCGACCACGCCTTCTTTCCAGCCAACGCCGGCCCGAAGTAAGAGCGTTTTGCCGTCCGGCTGCAACTCCAGCACCCGGGCGTAGTCCACTCCAAGAATCTGCGCGGCACGCGCGACTGCTTCATCCAACATTTTTCCGAAGGGATCGCTACGAAGCGCCTGTTGCCCGAGCTCGGCCACTGCCTCTTGCCGCAGCGCGAGCAGACGGATCTCATTTTCCGCGCGTTTGCGCTCGGTAACATCGCGGGCGATGGAGGCTGCGCCCACAATCTCTCCCTCGGCATCTTTAATGGGCGAAACGGTCAAGGAAACCCAAATCTGCTGCCCATCCTTCCTCATACGGATCGTTTCCAGATGTTCGGTGTTCTCGCCGCGCCTCAATTTGGCCATGATGCCGTTTAATTCGTCGATCTTCTCGGGCGGGACCGTTATTGAAATGGGGCGCCCTATCATTTCCAGGGCTGTGTAGCCGTAAATTTTTTCCGCACCATTGTTCCAAGTGAGAATTTGTTGGTCTAACGTCTTGCTTATGATCGCATCATCGGAATACTCGACGATGGCGGCGAGTTGGGCGCGGGCCTGTTCCTCCCGCTTGCGCTCAGTGATGTCGTAAACCGTCGATCGGCTCATCAGATAGTTCCCGGCCGGGTCTGTGATGGCTGAGGCGCTGAGCAGCACAGGAAAAGTTGTGCCATCCTTGCGCACCAGGTCGAACTCGAGATCCTGGATCACTCCTTTTGCTTTGAATTGCGGGAAATTTTTCTGGAAGGTCTTCAAACTCTCGGGAGTGAGCAAGTCGGCGAAGCGGCGCTTTCCGATCACCTCCTCCCTTGTGTACTGCAACCATGCGAGCTCGGTGTCGTTGATTCTCACGAAAACACCGTCCTTATCGAGGGAGTGATAGCCGCAGGGCGCATGGGCATAAAGATCTCGTATCTCGTCCGCTGACCTCTGCAGCGCCATCTCGGTACGCTTCCGCTCAGTGATATCTTGGACTGTGCCGATCCCTTCGACGGCGTTTCCCTTATCATCGAACTGCACTTGAGCCATTTCGCGAACCCACCTCGGTTCGCCGTCCACCATAATTCTGTGCTCTATGTCATAACGGCTCCCTTTTAGAGCACTGGTCCACGCTTGCTGAACATGTTCACGGTCCTCAGGGTGAACTTTCGTGAGGAACGTCTCATACGTGAGCTCTGTACCTTTAGACATTCCAAAAATGTTAAAGACTTCATCAGTCCAAGTGAGCCGGTCCCGGCGAACATCCAAGTGCCAACTTCCGACGTGGGCGATTCTCTGCGCTGTGTTGAGGTTTGACTCGCTTTCATGGAGCGCTTCTTCACGCCGTCTTGCTCGCTCTGAAAGCTGTCCGGCAATAATCGCGGTGACGAAAAAAGCGGCTAGGGCGATCCAGTTTCGAGGATCGGCGATCGTGAGTGTATAAATCGGCGGAAGAAAGAAAAAATTGAAGCTCAGCATCCCGACCACGGATGCAAAGAAGGCCGGCCAGACGCCCCAAGCGGCTGCGATGAAAAGCACCACCAACAGCATTGCCAATGCCACGGTCGTGTCGTTGACGTGGCTGCGAAGTGCGGCACAAATCGCTGTGACGGCAGCAATACCCACTCCGGCTGCGAGGTAGCTGACCCATCTCTTGTTAAGTGTTCTGGCTATCATCGTTTAGCCGAATCGTTGGCCGCTATCTGAGCCAACTCCAACATACCTCTATTTGGCCTGATGTGACGCATGTCACGGACTAGGGAACGAGATTCGGTTATTTTTGAGCTGTTGACGTAGGCAAACGATGTCCAATGCACTTGCCTTAGCGAGATCTCACGTGCGTCGTCGTAGCCCTCGTACCTCGATCTGCGTGGACCTTATCATTTGCGGAGCTGGTGGGGCATGGCAAGAGCGGACTTGCAGGCTATCTTTGAATGCCCAGGGGGTACTCGCAGCCTTGGGAACCAAAGTAGAAATAGGTCAGAGGGTCATTGTTCGCAATCCTGCGAATTTGGCCGAAAGAGCTGGCCGTGTAGCTGGCCTCGGTCGAATTTACGGGCACCGCAGGGAAGTTGCCATCGAATTTACGGAGCCTGCGCCGGATTTCTGGCTGGATCATTAACACTCAGGCAGCTTCAGCCAGGTGTTCGCGGATTGATTTGAGGAGTACGGAATGTCCGGCCCCTGGGCCCTCCCGCTGGTGCGATTGAAACGAGGTAGCCTCAGCCTTGTGACCGCGCTGACGTTTACGGCCCTGTTGGCGGTTCCGGCTCGGGCGACGGAACTCAAGCCGGAGATGGTGGCAGCTTTCAATCTGTACGTTCAGGCCACGGAAGCGCGCATCGTGCGGGATTTGCAAGACGGCCACTTCCTGGTTATCGACGGCCTGGCAGATCGGGATCGTTACGAAGCCTATGCCCAGCTCCGCGAGGGCCAAATCTACATCCGACACCTCCGCGCTGAAGAAGAGGACAAACCGATCGATATCCCACATGGTTTGATTCACCACTGGGTGGGCATCGTGTTCGTCCCTGAGGTTACGCTTGCCCAGACCTTGGCTGAGCTGCAAGATTACGTTGACCAACCCGACAAGTACGCGCCCACCGTTCGGCAGGCAAAAATCCTGGAGCACAAGGGAAACGAGTTTAAGAATTACCGACAGCTCTACCACAAGCAGCTCGTCACCATCGTCATCAACGTGGACTTCGACGACGTCTACGACACGCTCAATGCGTCGCAGGCCACAATCCGGTCTTGCTCCACCCGCATCGCCGAAGTCGCTGACTTCAATCAACCCACCGAACATGAGCTTCCAGTTGGGAACGATCACGGCTACGTCTGGCGTTACTACAACTACTCCCACATTGAAGAAAAAGACGGCGGGGTCTATGTACAGGTAGAATCCGTCATACTCAGCCGCACGGTGCCGGTGGTCTTCGCGTGGCTGGTGAATCCGCTGATCCAGAGCATCCCGCGCCACGTGCTTACCGATCTGCTCAGCAAGACGCGCAAAGCCGTTCTCAATCGGAAGGCGCCGTGAACATGATTGGTATTGCCGTCAAGTCGATCGTCGGCAAAAAGATTTTCTAGTAATAGAGAACGAAAACTGCACCGCTGCATACGAAGCACGGATCAAGATTAAGAAAAGCAAGACCCCGAACGAAGAACTTGTCCGAGATCTCGATTCCATTTCCTCGCATAATTGGGTGAATTGCTTACGTGTGACCCAGCTTAAACCTTTTCAAGCCCAATTGAATAGGACAGAGGTGACATATGCTGCTCGATGCCCGGCTCCGAGTTCAACTAAAGAACATCCTTTTCTGCACGGATTTCTCTCCTGCATCAGACTCTGCATTTCCCTACGCCGCCGATCTGGCACGGCATTTTGGCTCCAAGCTTCACGCTTTACACGTCCAGAACCCGGATGAATACATCATGGTTTTTCCGGAGGGAGGCTCGATTCCCCCGCGGCTTACGGCAGCGCAGGCAAAACATAAATTGGATGGGCTCCTGGAGCCGCTTGCCGATCTCGGTCGTGAAGTCCTGATCGAGGAGGGGGACGTCTGGTCGGTCATCGAATCGGTCATCGAGAAGGTTGAAATCGACCTCATCGTCGCCGGAACCCGAGGACGGACAGGAGTCGCGAAACTCGTGCTAGGGTCGCGCGCTGAGGAGATATTTCGCCTTGCTGCGTGTCCCGTTTTGACCGTCGGGCCGCGCTTGTCAGAGCATCTGCCGCACACCGTGATCAAACAGATTCTCTACGCCACCGACTTCAGCGCTCAAGCGGAGGTAGCGGCGCCGTACGCCGTCTCGTTGGCACAGGAATATCAGGCAGGTCTGACGTTGCTTCATGTCATTGCCGATCCCAGCACGGGCGATCTCGTACAGCCACCTGAATTGATTGCTTCAGCTGAAAGACGTCTTCGCCATCTAGTCCCACCGGAGGCCCGACTTTGGTGCGAACCGCGGTTCGAAGTCGAGCAAGGTCCCGCCGCCGAAACTATCCTGGATATTGCTAACTTGCGCAAAGCAGACCTCATCGTCATGGGCGTGCACCGCTCGGCCGGCACCGCGACGCACTTGCCTATGGCGACGGCACACAAAGTGGTGTCTGGTGCAAATTGTCCGGTACTGACGGCTCGGGCCTAAGATAACCGTAGAGAATTCGCGTAGCTTCCCCAAGCGCGATTTTTCAGATCAATTATGATACCCGAGAGGGGAATGTCTCGGGAACCTCGCCAACTTCCTATCCTGCCATTCGTTCGAGAGGCTCAACGGCACGCGTTTCGTCAAAATGCAACATATTTCTACAGGTCAGTAGTGACGCACATCACAGACGATCACCAACAATTGAAGCACGCTTCGGCTATGAAACGACCCATACCGAATGCGGATATCGCTCACATTTTCGAAAGAATGTCACGCGTTCTGGCGCTGAAAGGTGGGGATCGCTTCCGCATCATCGCTTACGAAAACGCAGCGCGAGCATTGCGCGACCTTGACCGCGATCTCTCAGAAATCGCCGCAGAAAATCGTCTGCAAGAAATCCCCGGAATCGGCAAGGACCTTGCCGGAAAGATTGAAGAGGCTTTGAAGACAGGTTGCGTGAAGCAGTGCGACAGGGAATGTCGCGCCATCCCTGAGACTCTACTCACCTTATTTGAAATCCGGGGCCTCGGCCCGAAAACGATCGCGCTGCTACATCGGCGGTACCGCGTGAACACGGTCGATGATCTGAAGCGTGTACTCGATTCCGGCAAGCTGGCCCGCGTCGCCGGATTCGGCGACAAGAAAGTTACCGCTTTTCTACAAGCTGTTGAGTCGTGGCAGGGCAGCCATATGCGCATGCTTCTCGGGGATGCGCTGCCCGCAGCAGAGAAGTTCCTGGCTGTGGTGCGTAAACTCGATCTCGTAAGCCGTGCGGAGCTGGCTGGATCGCTGCGCCGCGGACGTGAAACGATCGGTGACCTAGATATGCTGGTTACCTCAAAAAATAGTGTTGCCGCCCTCGCCAAGATTACGCAGTTGCCAGAAGTAAGCCGTGTATTGGCTCTTGGCCCCACACGAGCAACTATCCTGATTGACGACATGCAAGTTGATATCCGTGCGGTCGCTCCCGAGTCGTTCGGGGCGGCACTACAGTATTTCACCGGTTCAAAGCCGCACAATACACATCTGCGCGCGCTCGCTCGGCAGCGCGGCCTGAAGATAAATGAGTATGGAGTATTCCGCGGCGAGAAGAAGTTGGGGGGCATGCACGAAGATGACGTCTACCGGCTCCTCAATATGCCCACTATTCCTCCGGAACTCCGCGAAGATCGCGGCGAAATTGAGGCTGCCATGGAGCGCTGCCTTCCAACACTTATCGAAGCAAAAGCGATCCTCGGCGACCTTCACGCTCACACCACCTATTCCGATGGCCGTTCCAGCGTCGAAGAGATGATCGAACGCGCGGCGGCCCTCGGTTATGACTATATTGCTTTGACGGATCACTCGCCTTCCGAGCGCGTTGCGCGCGGGCTCGATGCCCGGCACTTGCAAGAGAAGATCAAGGAACTTGAAGCTGTGCGTCGCAAGCGAGGCAGTGCGGGCCCCCGGATATTGCTAGGGTCAGAGGTGGACATCCTCGAAGATGGAAGATTGGATTATCCGGATGAAGTACTTTCGAGAATCGATGTGGTCATCGCCGCAGTGCACAGCAATTTCAAGCAGACTCCGGCGCAAATGACCGCCCGATTACTTCGCGCGATCGAGAATCCATATGTGAACATTATCGCTCATCCCACCTCGCGCCAGATTGGTTCGCGGCCGCCGATTCAGTTTGATTTTGATCGCATCATTAATGCTGCCAAGTCAGCCAGAGTCGCTCTGGAAATCGACGGCTCGCCTTGGCGCCTAGACTTGAATGACGTCATGGCGCAATCGGTCGCTCGTGTAGGCGGTTTGTTGGCCATTGGTTCGGATGCACACAGCGCGACGCAACTTATGTTTATGCGCTACGGCGTCCTGCAGGCAAGACGTGCGTGGGTGGAACCGAAATACGTTGTGAATACCTGGCCTTGGGAGAAGTTGCGCGAATGGCTCATACGCCGCCATCCGCACGGCAAAGTGCTTGCTGCGGGTGCGGCAGATTAGCCAGCAATAGTTCGAGAGCTTAATAAGCGTCATGCCGCGAGATCTCAGCATTGGGAATGGCTCTGTGAGAGTAATAGTCGATTGTTTTACTGACGGTCAGTTGAGTTGGACCGATTCGTCAGACTGGAAGCGGCGCTTTGCCTACGCGCCGGATACGCTGGTCACAGCGGTTGAGCTCGTCAATCGCCGCCGCAAAGTTCGGTTGGAATGCCGCGATGCCGTCGATTTTCACGAGAATATCTACTCGCGGGAAATCATCCTCGAAAATCTGTCGAGCCGACCACGCGAGATCGTTATATTGTTTCATCACGATCTCCATTTCTACGGCACTGCCATTGCTGATCGCTCTGTATGATCCGCGCCTGGAGGCGATTGTTCACTACAAAGTATCGAATGGACAATGGGCTCCCGAAGCCTTCCTACGACCTGTGGGAAGAACGATATGGAACCCATACTTTCACAACAGCCGCAGTGTACGGTGGTTTGATTGCTGCTACGAATTTTGCTGAAAGTTCTGGGGAGCACTCTTTGGCCACAAGGTAGCAAGAATGTCCGGTTACCCATCCCGGATCAGCGGTACACTAGAAGACGTCGTCGCAATGGAAATCGAGCGCAAGCTCGGCTGTGATGTGGTGGGCGACTACCGCACCGTGAACGTGTACCGCTCCTTTTGCTGTTCCCGTTGTGCCGCTAGTGAAGTGCAGAAGTGCGATGTCCTCCGAAGCCGTCGGCTGAATCGTATAAGATTCCTCGGCGGCCTCCATTAGGCGGTGATAGTCTGTCGTACCAGGCAAATTTGTGGGCTGGTGGTCGTCTCCGACTAACAAAACATGTTCTAGAGAAGGTACAGAGGCGCGGATTGCCTTGATCTTTCGCTCGTAGAAGGATTGAGTTGTGACAAGAATATTCGCTTTCCCAATGGTAAGCCGCGCCCGGATAGGTTCAGGGCCAAAAGCTGAGAAAAGAGGACAGAAGACACAACGATGTTTTAGGGTGCCAAGAGCGGCGATATACAATTCAGGGATTTTACCGGCCAAGGCGCCTGGCAACGGATGCACTTTTCGCTTGGGCGCGCGCCTGCTTGTCTTTCGTACCGCTGATTTGTATACATTTCTCTTTTTTGCTGCCTTCTTAGTCATTGGACTTTACCTGCCTTAATTTTAGATCACCTTAATTTCAGGTCACCCGGGTTCAATGAGGCTGTGTGGAGGGCTACGGCTCCGAGTGAGGCACATCACAAAGCGAAATCGGAAACGCGCGGACCAATTATCACGGATATTTGTGAACTAGATCACCGCGCAGATGATTCGGTCGGACCCAAACGTGCGAGGGAGGTAGCCGATGGATACCTACTGCATCGGACCCGCATCGCAGCAGCAAAACCTACCGGCGGGTTGATCTTGCGAGAAGTGGCTGGCATCAGTCCCAGCACTCTCTCAGCTCCCCGCCGACTGGGACTGATGCTTCTTAGCTGTTCTGAAATGCTGATTGAACCACTCCGCTGCAAGTCGTGCTACTTCTTCCAATGTCCCGGGTTCTTCAAACAGGTGGGTCGCACCTGGAATTATGACCATTTTTTTATCGGGACAGTAGAGCTTCGCCAAGGCTTGACGGTTCATGCTGATTACAGGTTCATCATCGCCTCCCACAATTAAGAGTGTGGGTGCATGCACGGATCGCAATGCCTCTTCCGCGAGATCCGGCCGACCTCCTCGGGAGACCACTGCGGAAATCACATTAGGAAATTGACTGGCAGCTATAAGCGCGGCTCCGGCTCCCGTGCTGGCTCCGAAATAACCAAGTTTGAGGCCGCTTAAATCAGGACTGCTCATTGTCCAGTTGGTTGCGCCAATCAAGCGCTTTGCAAGGAACGGGATGTCGAAGCGGAGTTCGCCTGTGTATTGATCCCTTGCTTCTTCTTGCCGAGTCAAGAGGTCGAACAACAAAGTGCCGATTCGCTGAGAATTAAGGACCTGCGCCACATAACGGTTCCGCGGGCTATGGCGGCTGCTGCCACTGCCATGTGCGAAAAGAACCAAGCCATTTGCCTGCTTGGGAAGAAACAATGTGCCATCCAGCGTAAGCCCCTGCAGATCTATCGAAACTTCGCATTTAATGCCGTCATGCTCCGACATACGGCCAGGAATCATCCTCGTTCTCCCTTCTGCATCCGGAGGATCATCTTGTCCTACGCTCTGAAGAACCGGCTGCGCTGCTAGATGGAGCAGTCTGGTTACCTCCTCGTCCGCTACTTGCGAGAAGTCTTCATAGAACTGGCCGATCGCATAAAATTCCTCCGGCATGTGCACGCAGACGAGGTGATCCACTTTGGATCTGAGCTGTCTACAAGTTGATTGAGGAGCTACAGGAACGGCGACGACAATCTGCGCGGGCCTCATCTGCCGCAATGCATTGATGGCTGCACGCATGCTGGAGCCTGTGGCTATCCCATCGTCTACGAGGATAACGGTTAGCCCGTCGACTTTCAGAGGAGGGCGGTCACCCCGGTAGAGATTATCGCGTCGCTCGAGCTCCTTTTTTGCTCTGGAGGTAACGTGTTCGACTTCCTCCTCGGAAATACCAATTGCTTCGATAATTTCACGGTCGAGCACCCTCGTGCCGCCCGTTGCAACGGCACCAAAGGCGAGTTCTTCTTGCCAAGGCACGCCGAGCTTGCGCGACACAAAAATATCTAACGGAGCATCTAGGGCCTTTGCCACTTCATAGGCAACGGGGACGCCTCCTCGGGGAATACCTAGGACAATTACATCCTTCCGATTCGCGTAAGCATGTAATTGCGCCGCCAGTCTGCCGCCAGCTTCTTCTCGATCTCGAAACACCATAAACGCCTCCCTAAAGGGCCATTCTATTCACCAACTCAAGTTGGGAGGACCTGAAAGCAGTTTATGAGAGTCTCGAAACATAGCAGTGATGCACATCACAGCCGATCATCGGTATGAATACAGAGTATCGGAGTATTTGGTGAAAACTGATGACGAAAAGAAGATACGTACCAAGGACTGCGATCCGAGCACTGCGCCTTCAACTTTTGCCTTCCCTATTTCGCCAGCGGCTTCCACTGCCTTCAGGTCTTGCGACATTAGACCAGGTTTCGAGCGCCGACTACGGATGTTCATCAAAGTAAAAGGTCGGCCGCTTATTAGCGCAAGCGTTAGCGAAGTTCTCAGAACGTGACCGCTGCCTTCACCGAGAGAGCCGTCTATCGAGAGTAAAGATTGCGTTTGGGAAATCATGTGTCATGTGACGCGGCTATTTGTCTGGCTTTGTCCATCTGTGAAAGATGCTCTTTGACAAGTGGTATCGCTGAGATCACCCAGATGTTTGGGGAGTCCATCCCTGAACGAAGAGGAACTGTATCGGTACAAAATATGCGCCTCACCCCGAGGGACCATAACTGCGGCCAAGATGATCCCGTGAAGAGACCGTGAGTAACCAGGATGTAAATTTCTGCGACGCCGACTGCCTTCAGCTTTTCGCAAGCAGAGACCAGAGTTCCACCCGTGTCGATCATGTCGTCCACGATCACCACTTTTTTCTCGACCCTACCAATCGGACCATAATGAGTGATCCCTTGGTCAGTTCGTTTCTTTTCAAAATAGGGCGTCTCACCAACCGGCAGCCCTGCAGCTCTCTTGACCGCCTCGCAACGGCCAATGGCTCCGTTATCGGGGGCCACGATGGTTGCATCCAACAGTCCATGGTTCCGAAGGGTTTCTGCGAACAAACTGTTCGTGGATAGAGAGGTTAACGGGATGGGAAATAGCTGTTTATCGCGTTCGCTATGGACATCGACCGTCACTACGTCATCAATTCCAGAACTCTTCAGGAGCGCCCCAACCCACGCGGTCCCCAAGCTTTCTCCTGATTTATCTTTGTCTTGCCTGCTATACGCGAGATAAGGAAGTACGGCGGTAATTGTGTGCGCTCCTTCTTTTTCGAGCGTTTCGGACAGTAGCAGTACGGAAAGCAAGCATTCGTCCGGGGGAGCGATCGTTCCCAATATCAGACAGTGTTCACCGGAAACAGGCTCTTCGATATTGGCGTGTAACTCCTGATTGGCGTAGCGGGACACAGTAAATCGACCGACTTGCATGGAAGCGAGTGTCTGCAATTGCCGCGAGATGTTTTCGCAAGTCGGGAAGCTAAAGAGGATCATACCCATCGCTCGGTCCCAGCTTATAGTAAGTGAGAATTCTTGCTACCAGTCAATTTAAGCCGAGGTTTCTCTAGTTGCTTGCCGAATTCGTTGTCTGGGAATAATGTGGACAGTGCTGGCCTGCGGTCCTTTCTCCCCAGCCTCTTCGGCAAACCGGACCATCATTCCGACTTTCAAGCGCGGAAAAGCCTGGCCGAGGACGCTGTTCTTGTGAAAGTAGATCTCTCGTCCATCATCAGAGGTCAGGAATCCGTACCCCTCCTTTGCCAAAATCTTGCTGACATGCGCCTCGGGAAGTGGTGCACGACTCTTGACAGCGCCTCGTTGCCGCCGAGCATAATCCTGTAAACGCCGGCCTGTAGCCTTGAACGCATCGTCGATTGCTCGTCGCAGATCCTTATGCGGAGTATTCACCTCTGCATGCTTCTTCAACTCCGGCTCCTTTAAATGACGCGCCCGAGAACTCAAGCTTGGTTCGCGCTTCACCACGATCTCGCCGCCTGGCACCGTCAGATCAATTCGCACGTGATACAAGCCGCCTTTTTTATGGTAGTTGTGCGGCAACTGAAGCTCCACCCGACATCCCATAATTTGGCCATAAAGGTTCTCGAGCTTGGCGACCGCCTCACGAATCCATACCTCGGTCTCTTTCAGGGGCTTCATGTTTCGGAACGTAATCTGCAGTTGCGATTGCATAAATATCCCCCCCTCATCTCAGGGATGATTGCTTCAGAAACGGTCTGCTCTCTGTGCAATCCTGTTGTTGCTCATTTCTCAACCTTTCGAGAATTCCCATTGGTCGCTCGCACCACACGCCGTCCTGTTCGTACTTCATATGTGGAGCAAACGCCATCCAGTATCGAGCAGCGGGTTGACTTCCTCTCGGCCTCGGGCTTCGAGGTTGTGTTCCGGTAAGTTCAAGGATATCGAATTGCCATAAGGGCAGCCTCTCGATCAGCCCGATTGGGACGCCAACTTCGGCAGACTCGCCTGTTTTGTGCGTCACCATCGCTTTCTCGCTGCCCAGTAAGCCCAGCCTTCACGATCTTTGTATAGAATGTTCTCAAGGAGGTCTGTGATTCCGATCACCGGTCGCCAGGCAAGCATAAGGATCAGCATAAAGGCGAAACTGAAGGGAAAGGATGGGCAGGACTCGACGCCGTTTAGGCTTCGGCTGGCTGCCGCGGGGAATTCGAGTGGCTCCTATCCGGACGCTATCCGCTTCCTTTACGTTCGGCGAATCCCAGGCTGCGTCGAATGCCGTCGAGATCGGACTTCAACCGCTCGCTGAAAACCACCGGATACTGCAGTGACGCAGGTTCTAGCCTGCGAAGATAGTTGGGCACCAGTTGCAACTCGCATTGAACGTGCTTGCGAGATTCTGCCAATTTGATTTCCGCTGTCGCCTGCCCACCGATCATAAGCGGCCGCAATAATTTCTCGCCTGCTAGTGATTCGTCGAACCGCCCGATCACATCGGCGACCATTCTGCCATTCTCAATTTGCCGGAAGACCTGCTTGCGGCCAGGGTAGAGGAGTTTCTTTGTTGAAAGCTTCAACCGTCCTTTGCCCGCATATTCGACCAATTTGTAGGCCATATCGAGTTCTGGCGCGTCCGCGCTAACTGCCAGCTTTGTCCCTACACCAAAGGCGTCAATCGGCGCACCAGAGTGCACCAGCTCCTGAATCTTGTATTCATCAAGACCGCTGGAGGCAAAAATCTGCACGTTTCGGAGTCCTGCCTCGTCGAGTATCTTACGAGTTTGAAAAGCCAAGCTGCCTAGATCACCTGAATCCAGCCGCAGTGCTCGTACGTGGAACCGCTGCCCGAGCTTGCGGCTCAATTCCACAACCTTGCGCACGCCATCAAGCGTATCGTACGTGTCCACGAGCAACGTTGTTTCTGGATAGAGCGCCGCGAACGACTCGAACGAACTAGACTCATCGTCATGAGCCTGAATATAACTGTGCGCCATCGTGCCGAACACGGGGATGCCGTAGATCTTTCCAGCGAGCACGTTCGAGGTTCCATGTCCTCCGGCCAGATAGGTTGCTCGAGCGACCTTAAGGGCGGCGTCGGTTCCGTGGGAGCGCCGTGAGCCGAAATCGATTACGGCCCGTCCTTGAGCCGCTGTGACCACCCGTGCGGCTTTAGTCGCGGCGATACTCTGGAAATGGATTTGGTTCAGTACGAACGTCTCAATCAGTTGAGCTTCGATAATTGGCGCGATCACCTGCAGCATAGGCTCATTTGGGAAGACGACGGTCCCCTCCGGCGCTGCGTAGACATCCCCACTGAATCTCAACGAGGCCAGCCGTTTCAGGAATTCCCCGGTAAATTCCCGGCGCCCACGTAGATAGTTGAGATCGTCGTCATTGAAACGGAAGCAAATTAAGTAATCGAGAACGTCTGCGAATCCTGCGGCAATAACGAAGTTGCGGGTGCGCGGCAATTGCCGGAAGGCGAGTTCGAAAACCGCTAACTGATCCATGCCCTCGGCGTGGTACGCCTGCGCCATGGTCAGCTCATATAGGTCTGCGAACAGTGCTCTATGGCACACGATGGTTGATAGCCCACGTAGGCGTGCAGAATACCGTGGTCGATACCTTCATGCCGATTCTTCGTTTGTTAAGTTAGCGAAACCTAGGCGTTGTCGAAAGGGTCTGACTCTTCAGTTCGCAACAGCAACCGGAGAGTCGTCCGGTATCTGTTCAACGCCCGTAGACAATTCATACCGCTCTTGGATTGATTCCGCCACGGCGTTATAGAGATCCCGGGTATGGCCGAGTCGGTATCGCTGCTCTACCTTTCGGATGCCGGATGCCAGCACATGATCGTGAAAGACCTCCCCGATCCACTGCGAGAAATCACCGCGCCGGGCATGTCCATCAAGTATCGATAGAGGCAAGATTTTCAATGATGAGACAAACTCGTCTAGCGTCCGTGCCGGTGGACCCACAGGTTTGCCGTTATCCGTGAATACGAAACCTTGCCCTTCGATCAACTGGAGATCGACATACTTTGCTTTATGGCGTACGTGAATCGTCGATCGGGGCGACAGTTGAAATCGCCTGAGTTCCCCGCCGGCTTCCTCAATCCCGGGCAGAAGAACAGCCTCATCCACAGTTAGTCCTGCGAAGACTGCCTTCCATTCGGATTCGGCATTCTCGTTACCTGCCATCGCCAACAAAGTTCGAACCTCGCGGAGGTCGGTCGTACGTTTCACGATAATTCCTTCAATAGCCTTGCGAAGGTCGGGGTGCAGGTCTGATAGACGATAGGTGACAAGCGTGTATGCCCCTAGATCAAGATCTACCAGTTCCCGAACATTTGGTTCGTGCAGAAAGTAATGTGCTTCGTCAACGACGATTCGATGCGGTAACCCTGTGCTTCGTCGGAGGGAAGCCAGCATAGGTAAGAGTATGTTCAGGTAATCGATTTTCTCTCGGTATGCAGCGTGTGACAGGTCAACGATAACACTCATATGTGGGTGGCGGAGCACACGAGCGAGGTCCGGTAATTCGGGCGGCGGAGTATCGCCTCCGAACACTACGACCCCAGGCAAAGATTCGAGCGTGCGGTAATCACCTTCCGCGTCGATCACGCATAGACTATAGCCTTGAAGAATTAGCTGCTCGCAGATCAGTCCCGCGACCCAGGATTTTCCAGATCGTGGGTCGCCAGCGATCAAAACATTTCGGCCCCGCATAGCGAGTGCGAGAGGATAGCCATCTTGTGTCGTGCCCAGAACCAGGCGAGTTCGATCAATGCGTTCAGGAGGCAGCCGCATCTCCTTAGCCGCTTTCCGGATGTATCCGGCTACGGCACTTGGACCATCTCCCTGCAGCACGTCGTCCGCGGTTGCCTGAAGCGCCTTGCTGCCCCAGCTAACCGCGACGCCAAACTCGCACGCGGCGAGCAAATCATGATCATTTTCCGCATCCCCGATTGCAATTGCATTATGTGGGGAAAGGCGGAGCATCATAAGCGCTTCTCGCAAGCCAATTCCCTTACTGATCGCTTGAGGAAGCACCATCAGGCGGCCATGGTTAAACATGAGCACGAGCGGCAGCTCCAATTGCTGAATGACGCCCAACACCGGTGTGGCCAAAGCGGCGTCGGTTTCCACGACGCATTGGCCTGCTGTAAATTGAATTCCCTGATGCCTAAGCTCCTCGATGAAGATTGGTGGCGGGGGCTGCCCGATCAATCTGGAACTCCCATTGGGAAATGCCACAGTAGCGCCATTCTCGGCAACTATAGCGTCAGCAAAATCGAGATCTCCAGCTACCCTCCTCAATTCTGATAGGATGCGACCGGTAACTACAACCACGACAATCCCCCGCGATCGAACTTCGTTGATAGCGCTTCGCACATCGGAATCCATCTGACCATCACGCGCGATGGTACCGTCATAATCAAGCGCCAGCACACTAAATCTCATGTTCACCTTTCAATGAGCGCCGATGGCGGGTTGTTGTCTCTAGCCAACGACTAGACTCACCCAACCCTACTCCTCTTCTTCAAAAAAGCTGTCCTGTGGCAATGAGGGTTTGGCCTCGTCCACTTCCAGACGGTCTTCGGGGAAGCTCACCACCTCGATCTCCATTACCGCAACTCTATCTGGGGCTGCGTGAGCTTCACCAATAGCGCGATCGTCCTGCGTGACCAGCTTCTTCGCCCGATTTGGCTTACCGCCGCGCACACGCTTTACGTTCCGCGCCGCGCGCTCGTGCCTCGCTGCTTTCCTATGGTGTTTCGCTACCTGGTTTGACATTTAGAGCTCCTTCCTTTCGGCTTGTGATTCCGAAACCTTCGATCTCAATCGTGTCCCCTCGTACGCGTGGAATGCTGTGACATAGATCACCCGCGAAGATGAAGGTAATCCTTCGAAGCCGAAAACAAGTTGACAAGTGATTCAGGTCACAGCCCGTTTGGTTACGGGCTGCTAAAGAAAGAGACGAGGAAGAAGGAACTCTATATAGCAGTTCAGGAGGTGCACCAATGACGATGCCGGCACGATTGACAGCCCATCTTGACCAAGCCCATGCAGCTTATACTCCGATTCACCACGTTCCTGCGCGGAGCTCGCAATACGCGGCTTCGTTGCTCCATATTCCCGGAAAACGAGTGGCCAAGACCGTGGCGCTGCGGGCCGGAAATCGGATTTTGCTAGCTGTGCTCCCGGCTTCGTATCACGTGAATCTGGAGAAACTAGCGACTGTGGTCGGCGAGCCAGTAAATGTTATTGACGAGCAAGAATGCAACCGGTTATTTCCCGACTGCCAGCCCGGTGTTGTGCCCCCTTTTGGCGAGCTCTATGGTCTGCCGGTCTATTTGGACCGAACATTAGCCGAAACTCCCGAGATCGTCTTCAGTGGTGGAACTCTCTCGGATGGCGTTCGCATGGGCAATACCGATTTCGTGTATGTAGTCAAGCCTCGGATCTGCTCATTCGCAGAAAGCGGCGAATTAGTGAAAAAGGACATTCCGCAGGACTTCCTCGCTCCTGAGCAAGGCGGCGGAAAATAACGGACTGATGTCCGAATTTTTGACCAGCGAGGTTTTACTGGCTCCCGACTCGCACGATCTGCACAGAACAGCGAGCATGCCGCGCGACCGCCTCTGACACGGTACCCATCAAGAAGCGGTCGAGACCTCCCCGCCCGTGCGAGCTGACGATGATCAAATCAGTGGACGATTGCGTGGCTAAATCGATGATCACACCTTTGGATTTCCCTGCTCGATAGCTGTTGTCACGCTGAAGCCTGCATCGCGCAGTATTTGGCTAGCTCGCGCGACCAATCCTTCGGCTTTTTCTCGTTGCTCCTGCAGGACCCGGGAGGCTTCCGAACCATATCCCCAAGCTTGACCGTCAGGATAAAGAGGAAGGGGTTCGATCACATGTAGGACGCGGGCTTCTGTCTCCTTCGGCCTGGTTTGCATCATAACCGCTCTTATCGCCGCTTGGAAAACTTTGAGTCGTCAATTGCCAACAGGATTTTCATCTATTCCTCGATCTCGGCCCGCTTTGCAGACAAACAGACATTATTCCATGGGCATTTCGTGAGCTGGTGTCCGAGCGGCCTTCGGTTCAGGCACTTCGGTCAGCGTTGCCTCGGTCAGCAGGAGTACGCTGGCCACAGAGACAGCATTCTCAAGCGCCGTCCGGACGACTTTGGTCGGATCGATAATGCCGGCCGCGACCAGGTCCACATATTCGCCCTTCGCGGCATCAAGCCCAAAATTGCCGGTTCCATTACGCATCCGGTCCACGACTACGCCGCCGTCCAGATTTGAGTTTTCTGCGATCTGCCTTGTCGGCGCTTCGAGGGCTTTCTTGAGAATGAGCAGTCCGGTCCGTTCATCTCCGGAGCATTGATTCTCTGCATGCTGGACGGCCTCGATTGCGCGCAGCAGACACAATCCACCCCCTGGCACAATTCCCTCCGCCATTGCAGCCTTGGTCGCGCTGATGGCATCCTCGAATGCCTCCTTGTGATTCTTCATCTCCGTTTCAGAAGGAGCTCCCACACGGATGAGGGCGACTCCACCGGAAAGCTTGGCGAGCCGTTCCTGCAATTTCTCCTTGTCGTAGTCAGAAGTCGTCTGCTCGATCTGCTTGCGAATTTCGTTGCAGCGACCATCGATTACCTTTTTCGCTCCTGCGCCTTGAACAATCGTCGTCTTTTCCCGGTCGATAATGACTCGCTTAGCCTTGCCCAGTTCGTCGAGTTGGAGATTTTCGATCTTCAGCCCCAGTTCCTCCGCCAGTACCTTACCTCCTGTCAGTATGGCGATGTCCTGAAGGATCTCCTTCCGCCGATCGCCAAACCCTGGTGCTTTTACCGCTGCGGACATCAGTGTACCCCGAACCTTATTGACCACCAGCGTGGCCAGGGCTTCTCCTTCAACATCCTCGGCGATCACCAAAAGCGGCCGGCCGGATTTGGCAACTTGTTCGAGGAAAGGGAGGAATTCCTGGAGATTGGCGATCTTCTTCTCATGAACGAGGATGAGAGGATCCTCGAGGACAACCTCCATTTTTTCCGGGTCAGTCACAAAATAGGGCGATAGATATCCCCGATCAAACTGCATACCTTCGACTACTTCTAGTGCTGTTTCAGCGGTTTTTGCCTCTTCGATGGTGACGACGCCGTCCTTGCCAACTCTCTCCATCGCGTCCGCAACCAGTTCGCCGATAGCGGAGTCATTATGGGCTGACACGGTTGCAATCTGAGCCTTCTCGTGACGGCTGGCAACGGGACGAGAAAGCCCCTGAAGTGCCTGGACGGCGACCCGAAGACCGCGATCGAGTCCACGCTTCAATTCAACGGCACTAGCGCCCGCCGCCACGTTGTGCAATCCCTCGGCGAAGATCGCCTGCGCGAGGATGGCGGAAGTGCTCGTACCGTCACCCACTGAGTCCCCCGTGCGTTCGGCGGCCTCACGAATCATCCTGGCGCCGAGGTTCTCTTCGGCGTCTTCGAATTCGATTTCCTTCGCGATTGTGACGCCGTCATTGCAGACGATGGGGCGGCCCCACTTCTTCTCAATGAGCACGCACTTCGATTTCGGGCCCAGCGTAACCCTGACAGCATCGGCCAGTGCAGTCGCGCCCTTTAGAACTTTGTCGCGAGCCGCTGATTTGAACAGTAGGCGCTTGGCAGGCATTGCTTCCGCCTCCTCGAAGTCATTCAGCTTTCAATGTCACATCATTTCTATAGCTCCCATGCAGCACAAGGATGTGATTCAGATCACTTACGCTGTAAGAGACACCGGTTATATTCACAAGCAAGCGAAGGAGACTGCGCCAGTTCTGGCTAGATCAACCGGCGCACGAAATTCGAATGGTAAGTCCCAAAAGGAGATGAAATGAGGACCGACCAACAATTGCAACGAGATGTTTTGGATGAACTTGCTTGGGAGCCCAGCGTGGACGCCGCGGAAATTGGTGTATCCGTCGAAAATGGCGTCGTGATACTCAACGGAACAGTGAGGAGCTTGTCCCAAAAATGGACGGCTGAGCGCGTAGCCCAAAGAGTCGATGGAACTCGGGCGGTCACAGACGAACTCGTCGTGAAGCTCCCCGGAGATAGCCAATACGTTGATGCCGATATCGCTAGCGCGGCGGTTAATGCCCTGGACTGGAACGCTTCCGTACCGCGCAAGCAGATCAAGCTAGTGGTCGACAGCGGCTGGGTTACGCTCGAAGGGAGCGTAGAATACCGCTACCAGAAGGATGCAGCAGAGGGAGCAGTTCGCAATTTGAAGGGCATCAAAGGCGTCTCCAATTTGATTATCGTGAAGTCTCACGTTTCGCCTGGCGATGTCATACATGCGATAAAGAAGGCGCTTCATCGAGCCGCACAGGTTGACGCGGAAAAGATCTCTGTGGAAGCGAGTGGCGACAAGGTGATCCTCCGTGGAAACGTGAGGACTTGGGCTGAGCGAGAAGAAGCGGAGCGGGCGGCTTGGGGCGCGCCAGGCGTATCCGACGTCCAAAATGACATCACTCTCGTTACAGGCGCCGCCGCATAGGGAAGATTCTGGCATCCATCGCAGGAACGGCGTCGGTGAAAAAAACTCTCGCTGCCACCCCAACCGCGGCCCGCGCGAATGCCCATTTTCTTAGCGAAATTGGCAGTAGCGTTCCAGGAACGCGGCTCCATCTTGGTCTTCGCGGATGCGTTGACATCGGTAGTATACTTGCCCGCAAATTCGTTCGCGGGGCGACCATGTCTCAGAAAGAAATGCGGTTGCGCGCGGCCACCAGGCGCATTCTCGGCCTAGTCCTTCGCGTAAGTTCGTGCGTAATTGCGTGCGTAATTTCCACCCAGGTCGTGGCGCTTGCAGCCGCGGCAAACTCCCCGGCCGAGATGACGCGTCAGGAAGTGCAACGCCTGAACGCTTTGCATAAGCGTCTCTGTACCTCCACGCGCCTGAGTTGCAGCTACGTCGATTCCATCTTTACGGATGCGCGCCTGACCATCTACCAGCCTCCGGCCCCTACGCCGCCGCCCGGCACCGAGCCGCCGCCATCGCGGGTTCGCCAGCCGAACCCATACCTGACCGCGCGTTTCGGCTTGCTCTCGCCGGAATCGCTGGAGCGCTGCCGCTCGTTCATCGCGGCCCACGCGCTGGCCTTCGACGCCGCGCAGAGACTCTACGGCGTGCCTCGCGAGGTGATCTGCGGGCATCTGCGCATCGAAACCGACTTCGGCATCGTCACGCCGCTTACGCCTTACCCTTTGGGGACTTTCCCGGCAATCGACCGTCTCCTCTCGCTCTATGTTCGGAGGCCTGCCGCCCTGCGTTCGTCCGCCCGCTTTATTCAGCGCCAGCACTTCGCGGAAACTCAGCTGGTCGATTTGCTCACGGCAGCAAAAGAAAATAGCTGGGACCTATTCGAGATTCCCGGCTCATCCACGGGCGCGATTGGCCTGGTGCAGTTCGAACCGTCCGTATTTGATATCGCGGTGGATGGTAACGGAGACGGCAGGATTGACCTTTTCGATCCCGAAGACGCCATTCTGAGCGTCGCGCATTATTTGGTCCTGCACGGCTGGGATAACAACCTGGATCATCAGAAGCGGGCGGTGTATGCCTACTACGGCGGCCATTACGAAACCGACCGCGATAAGTACTACATGAAGGCTGTATTGGCCTATGCCGACGCGGTGCGTACGTATCTCGAGGATCGCCCGGTGGAACCCGGCGTTGGCTTTACGCCGGACCTGCTGAGCGTGTCGATTGCTTCGGAACTGGCCGCGCAGTAATCCTGAGATGGATTCCATGAGACGAGGACGGTTGAACTGGCTGGTGACCGGCTTGTTGGTTCTCGCTGCCGGCTTGGGCGGAGCCTGCTCGTCAACGGCGTTCGCGCAGAATTGGGAACCGACCATCAGGGCCTTTGAACAGCACGATAAGGCGCAGCCGGTGCCGCCGGGAGGGATTGTCTTCACCGGTTCGTCGAGTATTGCGCGCTGGGCCTCGCTGGCGGAGGACATGAAGCCGCTGCCGGTGATCAATCGAGGCTTTGGCGGCTCGCAGTATACCGACGTCAATCAATACGCGGAGCGCATCGTTGTAGCCTATCGCCCCAAGATTGTCGTGGTATATGCCGGAGACAACGATCTCGCCGAGGGTAGCCCCAAGACGCCGGAGAGCGTGCTGGGCGACGTGCAGAAATTCGTGCAGATTGTCCACGCCAAGCTGCCGGAGAGCTGGATTTATGTTATTTCCATCAAGCCCTCCGTGTTGCGGTGGAACGCCTGGCCGAGAATGAAGCAGGCCAATGCGCTGATTCAAGATTTTGCGAGCAAGCAGGAGCGCATGCAATACATCGACGTGGCCACGCCGATGTTCGACGCGCACGGCAATCTGCCGCGCGATCTATTCGTCGAAGACGGCTTGCACCCCACCGCGAAGTTGTACGCGATGTGGACTGCGATCATCAAACCCATCCTGTCGAAGCGATTCTCAGCCTCCGCCAAAATCGCTGCCGCCACTTCCATGGCCTCTACAAGCTTACTCATCCTGGCAGCGCGGCATTGCGATTGCGAATTTGTCTTGTAAGGCCCGTCGAGGTGTACAGTCCGTCGAATGCGGTTCCAAGGCAAATCGCGGCCATTGACCCCTTTTCGCCGGCGATTTAGCCTGCCACGGGGCGAAGGCGGGATCACAGGTCAGACTCCTCGGCTAACCATCTCTCGAGAAGCGCTCGATCGCTCGAATCGAGGTGTGAAAACTCGATGCCCATCCCAGCCGGCGTCACGTTGGAGGTGACGCTTCCTATCGCCGTGACCTCGCCGCCAGAGCGCATGATGCGCACTCGAACTCGCGTTCCCTTGGGAAAAGGAGTGGTGGTCACCACAAAACAACCGGAGGAGCTCAGGTCGCGAGTGAGCGAAACCAGTTCGTCAGGCTGGTCCAGGTCAATGACTTCAGCGACCGCTCCGAAGTTGTAGCGCGTGGCACCACGGCGTTCGAGCTTCATAGGGTCCCTCAAAATGGAAACGGAAGCGCCTGACGTTCGCGCCGGACAAAGAAACGGAAGAGCGGCCGGCCGCGCCGCTCGGTGGGGACAGGAGGTTTATAGGTTATCTAATGAGGAACGTCAACATAATGTTAATAGATCAGGGCCGGAGGGCGGAGTAGCGGCGGGAAGGCCGGGACGTCAATTGCGGTCGGGAACGGTGACGAGCACGTTAAGATCCTGTCCGGGGAAGGCCTGGCGCAAGGATTGGAGGCGCTCTTCTTTTCCATCCGCGGCGAAACTGATGGTGACGAGCGCGCATTCGGAGACGGACAAGCCGTCATTTTCAATGTTCTGCACCTCGTGCAAGATGGCCTCGGCGAAAAATATGGCCTCTTGCTTATCCTTGAAGGAGATACACAGGGCGCCATCGCCCCGCTGAGGTTCGTAGCCGATGCGCGCATTGAAAACGTTCACGGTGAGCTGGCCTCCGGTGGAATTGGTCGATCACAGCAGGCCTAATGCGGCTAGCAAACCCAGCGTTACGACCGCCGCGTAGCCGAGATACAACAGATAGAAAGAGTTCCGGCGCCTGCGCGCCGCTGCCTTGTCCATGGCCCGATCGAGTATACAGGGAGCTAATATAATCACGTGGTAAACGAATGGCAAGCGGCGGGCGGGCGATGTTCAATATTGAACACGACGCATGGGATCGCGAGGGCTCGCAAGGCCGAGGCTGCCGCAAGAGGGAAAGCCAAGGCTCCCGGGGGCGTGCCGATCTTGCAAAAATAAAATTTGAAATACGCGGAGGCCGCTGTAACCTTGTTTGGAGAGGGCGCGCATTAGCAATACTTGGCAAGCCCTCGCAGCATTATAGAATCCAGCTCTCAGCCAGCGTTCTTTACCGGGTTCGTCGGGTTTTATATCGACTTTTGTAGGGCGCGCTTCTTGCGCCGAGGCATTCGTGGAATAGAATTGGAGCGCGCCTGCTGCAGGGAACTGCGAGAGATTCAGAACCCTTTCTCCAATTTGATTACAGAAACAAAAACGGAAACGGAACCCGCGCCAGGCGTGGGCGAAAACAGGACGATCATGAACGAGGACGCACTCTCGAAAATCAAACACAAACTCCAGGCCGAGATCGACGCGCTCGAGCACGAGCTGAACCTGGAGTTGCCGAAGGAGTTGATGAAGGCGCGGGCGCACGGGGACCTTTCTGAAAACGCGGAATACAAGTACGCCAAGGAACGCCAGGGTTTCGTTTCGGCGCGGCTGGGGCAGCTCAAGAAACGCATGGGCGATCTGGGGATGCTGAATTTGAATAATATTCCGCACGATCGCGCCGGATACGGCTCGCGCGTATGGCTGAAGGATATGGCCAAGGCGTCCGAGATCGAATACAAACTGGTGACCAGCGAGGAAGCGGACGCGGCCCAGGGGCTGATTTCGACGACGTCGCCGATCGGCCGCGCGCTGCTGGGCAGGCGCGAGGGCGACGAGGTGCAGGTGCAGACTCCGGCAGGGGTGAAAGAGTTCGAGTTGGTGCGGCTGAAGACGATTCACGAGGACGTTTAGCGAGCGAGTGTAGCGAGGCTTCCGCGGCCGCAAAGCCACAACGTCAAGACACCCCCGGGTAGCACACAACCGATTGATTTCCTGACGAATTGTTGTAGTGTATCAGCCCATCAATGCCACGGCATGGCCGTGCACAAGCAAGGCCGGAAGGTGAACCCATGAGTAAAAAGGGACGTAATTCCGCGGTAGTTTTGGCTGGGCTAATTTTAGTGTTCGTCTCCGGGCTGCGCATTTTCGGCCAGGGCGGGGAAGGCGGCGGCCAAAGCAAACAAGCGCGCCCGAAGTTTCCCGAAGCGCCTGCGATCGGCTTCTTCGGCAGCTATCGAGTTGCCGCCGACAAAATAGACCCATCGAAGCTTCCCATCATTGGGGCCTGGCGGATTAATTTCGATCGGTCCGATCCAGCCAATAAAGCCCAGGGTCGCTTCAAGGAGACAGGAACGGCCATCTACTCGGCTGTTAACGGCGGCATTAAACAGGAGGTGTTCCTTTTTTACCCTCCGAAGAATGACAGCTATAAAACCACTTTTACGGACGACGGGCGGGAGTTTTTCTGGAAGCTCGACGGCAAGAATATCTATGAGAATCCGCAGGGACCAAACGGCTTGGGGCAAACGGTGGGCATGTGGCTGGTCGATCGCAACACCATGTTTCGCGAACGTGCCACCAAAGGGGTGACCGACGAGCGGGTACTCTATCGCGTAAGCCCGGACGGGAAGACTCTCGTCTGGACGACGTTCAATTCCGGCGGCGACAGCGGACACGTGGTGTGGGACAGACTCCCGATGTCGGCCGTCGGCCGGTAAACCTCGCAGGAGGCAGGGGTGCGCGTACGGCCCGCTGCTGCGGCGCAGAAACTTCAAAAGCTTCGACGAATCGGCAAGGAGGGCAATCCTGTGAATACGAAGCGAAGCATAGGGTCTCTGGTGGCGGCTTCCGCGATCTGTTTTGTGGCGCTGGCCGCGACGATGCACGGGCACTTCCAGGCAAGAGCCGCGGCGAAATCCGAGGAGGCGCAGAAGGTACCGGTGTACCGCGTGGACCCCTTCTGGCCGAAGCGGTTGCCGAATCGGTGGAGCATGCAGCAAGTGACCGGCCTGACCGTGGAAGCGAAGAACGACCACGTGTGGTTCCTGAATCGCGGTGCGGCGGCGGACGGCGACGAGATCGGCGGCGGCGGCGATCCGCCGCGGATTGTGTGCTGCGTGCGCGGACCCGAGGTGATCGAACTCGATCCCGAGGGTAATGTGGTGAACTCGTGGGGAGGCCCGGGATACATTCCCCAATGGCCGACGGCATTGCAGACCATTTTCGTGGATCGGGAAGGGAACGTGTGGGTGGCCGGGACGGCGGCGCAAGACAGCATCCTGAAATTCTCGCGCGACGGGAAGCTGCTTTGGGATTTCGGCCATCGTCCTCCGAAAGATTCCGGGCCACTCAAGGAAAACAACCAGCAGACGGATGTTCTAGTGTCCAAGGGCCGGTTCACACTCGACGAGGACGCCCACGAAATTTACCTCGTGAACTGGAAGCGCGTCCTCGTCTATGACATGGATACGGGGGCGTTCAAGCGAGGCTGGGGCGGCCACGGCATGCCGCTGAGCGAAATCACCAACGATCCCATTCCACCCTACAAATGGACCGGCGCTCCTCCGCCGGAAGAGAAGAACTTCGTGCCCGACTTGCACTTCGCGGAGATTTCCAAGGACGGGCTGGTGTACGTCGGCGAGCGCGGGCAGGATCGCATCTCGGTTTACACCAAGCAGGGCGAGTGGAAGCAGGACTTCTACGTATCGCCAAGCACGCCTTCGCGCGGGCCGGACTGCGGCGGGCTTCCTCCCAACACCAAGATGCCTCCGTGCGGAACGACTTATAAGATGGTCTTCTCGAGAGACCCGCAGCAAAAGTTCATCTACGTGGCCGACGGGACCGACGACGTGGTGTGGATTCTCGACCGCAAGACGGGCAAGACGCTGGGCTCGTTCGGCGGAAACGGGAAGTACGCGGGCCAGTTCCACTGGATCAACGCCATCGGAATGGACTCAAAGGGGAACATCTACACGGGCGAGGTGGAGGAGGCCAAACGAATTCAGAAGTTCATGCCGGTGGGCACCACATCCAGTCGGGCCTCGCTCGGCCAATAACAGCAGTTGGGAAATGAAATGGGCGGCCGGGCGGTTTCGTCTCGGCCGTCCGGCTGAGCCTTGCCGAGTGAGCATTGGCCTGCCAGCAAATAACCTTGATTGACGATGGTTGAGGGCTGGTGCTAGGCTCTAGGAATCCAGAAAGCGGGTGCTTGCGATGCACTGCTTTCCTATCGTTTTGCTGCCAGCCTGTATGAGGACATCTCTTCCGTTTGGAGCCGTGTTATGCCCTACAAATTGACAGTGAATGGGCAGTCCACGAACGTGGACGTGCCAGCAGATATGCCCCTTCTGTGGGTGATCCGCGACGTGCTGAATCTTCATGGCACGAAATATGGCTGCGGCATTGGCCAGTGCGGCGCTTGCACCGTGCACCTCAACGGGCGAGCGGTGCGCTCGTGCCAAACGCAGGTGTCTGTAGCCGCCGGCGCGAAAATCACCACTCTGGAAGGCCTCTCGCCGGATGGGACGCACCCGCTGCAACTCGCGTGGCAGGAGATTGACGTTCCGCAGTGCGGCTACTGCCAGGCGGGACAGATTATGTCCGCGGCGGCGCTGCTGGCAACGAAGCCGGAGCCAAGCGATCAGGATATCGACGCCGCGATGAACGGCAACCTTTGCCGCTGTGCAACTTACTTGCGAATCCGCGAAGCCATTCACAAAGCTGCGGCTTTGGCCAGCACACGGCTCACCGAGGCCGCGGCCAGCAGCGGGTCGGGTAAATAGCGGGGCAAATAGCGAGGAGGGACCATGGATACCATGATTGGGCGTCGCTCATTTCTTCGCGTCACCGCCGTGGCCGGTGGCGGGATGCTGCTGGGATTGTATGTCGATCCGATTGCCAATTTATTCGCGCAGGGGCCGGCCGCGCCTGGGACCCGCATTCGTAGCCACGGCGTTTGTGCGCGTGGATGCGGACGGCACGATCACGATTACGGCGAAAAATCCGGAGATCGGGCAGGGCGTGAAGACCCATCTGCCGATGATTATTGCCGATGAGCTGGACGTGGACTGGAAAGACGTGAAGATCCAGCAAGCCGACCTGGATCAATCGAAATACGGACTGCAGAACGCGGGTGGCAGCACGGCTACGCCGGTGAATTGGGATCCGCTGCGGCAAGTGGGCGCCGCCTGCCGGCAGATGTTTGTGACCGCGGCCGCGCAGACCTGGAACGTGCCGGAATCCGAATGCCTGACCTCTTCGGGCAAGGTGATGCATCCGGCGAGCGGGCGCATGCTGGGTTACGGCGCGCTGGCGGCCAAGGCAGCCACGCTCGAGGCGCCCGAACTCAAGTCCGTGAAGCTGAAGGAGCCGAAGGATTACAAGATCATCGGCCAGCCGAACCATGGCGTTGACGTTCCGTCGATTGTCACGGCCAAGCAGATCTACAGCATCGACTTCAAGCTTCCCGGGCATGGTGTTTGCGGTTTTCCAGAAGTGCCCGGTTTTTGGCGGCAAGGTCCTCAGCGCCAATGTCGACGAAATCAAGAACATGCCTGGAGTGCGCAATGCGTTCGTGGTGGAGGGCGGCTCCGAATTGACCGGCCTGCTTCCGGGCGTGGCCATCGTCGCCGACACCTGGTGGCACGCGCGCACGGCGCGCCAGAAGTTGCAAGTGATGTGGGACGAAGGTCCAACGGCGCAGCAGAGCAGCGAGGGCTTTGCGCGGCAGGCCACGGAGCTCTCCACACAAAAGCCCATGATCCCGCTGCGCATCGACGGGAATACCGACGCAGCGTTCCAGGGCTCGGCAAAAGTGATCGAAGCGGCATATACCTATCCGTTTATCTCCCACTCGCCGCTCGAGCCGCAGAACTGCAACGCGCATTTCAAGGACGGAAAGCTCGAGCTGTGGGCGCCAAGCCAGACGCCCGAAGCGGGCCGGCAGCTGGTGGCCCGGACGCTGGGCATCCCCGCGAGCGACATCACCATTCACCTGATGCGCACCGGCGGCGGCTTCGGCCGGCGGCTGACCAACGACTACATGGTGGAGGCGGCGTGGATCGCGAAGGTCGTGGGCGTGCCGGTGAAGCTGCTCTGGACGCGCGAAGACGACATGACTCACGATTTCTACCGGCCCGGCGGATTCCATTTCCTGAAGGCGGGAGTGGACGGCTCGGGCAATCTGGTGGCCTGGCAGAATCACTTCGTCAGCTACGGGCAGGGAACGCAGTTCGCCAATTCGGCCAACATACCGTCGAACGAGTTCCCCGGAACTTTCGTGCCCAATTTCAATTTCCAGGCGTCGATCATTCCGTTTGGCATCCCCACGGGGGCCATGCGCGCACCGCGCAGCAATGCTTTTTCCTTCGTCTTCCAATCGTTCGTGGACGAACTGGCCCACGCGGCGGGCAAGGATCCGGTGGAGTTCCGGCTGAACGTTCTGGGGCTGCCGCGCGTGCCGGCCGCGAAGCCGGTGCCAGGCGAACTCGACGTGGACGCGGATCGCATGAGGGGCGTGCTGCAACTGGTGGCCGAGAAATCGGGCTGGGCCGCTCGCAAGACGGCCAATGGTAGGGCCATGGGCGTCGCATTTCAGTTCGCCCACCGCGGCTACTTCGCCGAAGTAGTGGACGCGAGCGTGGACGCGAACAATAAAGTAAAGGTGCACAAGGTCTGGGTGGCGGCCGATATCGGCAGCCAGGTGATCAATCCCAGCAATGCCGAGAATCAGGCGCAAGGCTCGATTATCGACGGGCTCAGCCATGCCATGGGCTATGAAATTACGTTTGAACACGGCCGGGCAATGCAGAGCAACTTCGATCACTATCCGCCGGTGCGATTGATACAGGCGCCGCCGGAAATCGAAGTGCACTTCCTGAAGACCAACAACCCGCCGACCGGTTTGGGCGAACCTGCCTTGCCGCCGGTCTTGCCGGCATTAGCCAATGCGATTTTTGCGGCGACGGGCAAACGAGTTCGTTCGCTGCCGCTTAAAAATAGCGGATTCAGCTGGGCCTGAAGACCCCGGACAATTGAATTTCGCTGTGCGCCGAAACTGCGTCAGCAGTCTTTAATACCCCCGGCGAGCTTTTGCGTTGGTGCGCTCGTCCACAGCGGGCCGTTTGTGCTCTAATACTCCCCATTCGTGGCGCCGGCGTGCTCATGACGCTGCCCGTTTGAAAATCGATAACCGGAAGTGGCAAAGACGTGTTCTGGGTAAACCCAAACCTGCGGAGGAGGTCTGGAATGTCGAAGCGTTTGGATGCGTTTTTGGCGATCGTTAGTCTACTGTGCATTTCCGCGCCGCTCGCGGCACACCACGGCAACGCCGCTTACGACGAGTCGAAGCTGGTTAGCGTCAAGGGGACGGTGACAGAGTGGCTTTGGGCCAATCCTCACTGCTTCCTGAAATTCGACGTGAAGGATGACAAGGGCAACGTCGTGCATTGGGCCGCCGAGACGAGCAACCCGCCGGACATGATCGGACATGGGTGGTCCAAGAACATCTTAAAGCCCGGAGATCGGATCAGCGTGGTCATGCTCACCGTCAAGAACGGCCGCCCCATCGGGCGCGTCAGACAGGTTACCCTGCCCAATGGAAAGGTACTGACCAACGAGAGCGGTTTGGCGAATCGATCGTTGAACAGCCCGGCCCCGCCATCGTCCGAAACCCCTGAGCCATAAAAGACCGAGAAAGGAGTCTGGCGATGCCAAAGCGTGTTCCGGCTTCCGCGATCCTCTTGAGTGTTGCAGCTCTTTTCGCGCTTTGCGCTGTGGCTCAGCAGGACGAAATGCGTTTGCCGGGAGCCGTCTACGATTTTGACAGGAAAAATGAGGCGCCGAAGCCGGCTCCCAAGCACGATATTTCCGGCGTCTGGGAACCGGCCGCGGGATATAACGACGGAGTCGCGGCGACTGGAGCGAAGGCCATTCCTGCCGACGGAAAGCCGGAGCATGAGCTGCCTTACACTCCTGAAGGACGAAAGGCGTTTCTGTCCCACAAGCCGACTTTCGGCGTGACGCAAGTGGAAGCCTCGGTCACAAATGACCCCGTGCCGGCCTGCAATCCGCAGGGATTCCCACGCATCGTCCTGCATAACTTCAGGACCAGCCGGATCGTGCAGACGGGGGAGAACGTGATTGTTCTCTATGAATTTAATAAGAAATGGCGGGTGATCTGGACCGACGGACGCGCACTGCCCAAAGATCCTCAAAATCCCACCTGGGGCCCGCCCGACCCTCCGGAATCGAGATGGTGGGGGTATTCAGTAGGCAGATGGGCGGACGATTATACTTTTGTTGCTGAGTCCAATGGTTTTGACGACCGAACCTGGCTGGACAATGCCGGCCGGCCGCACAGCGATCTTTTACACGTCATCGAGCGATACCGCCGCACCGACCTCGATCACCTGGAAATTACAATTACCATCGACGATCCGAAGATGTATACCAAGCCTTGGGAAGCCCTCAGACTTCGAGAGCGATTGCAGAAGCCGAGTTTCGATATTCACGAGATGGAATGCGCGCCCATGGAGACCGAGGCATACAACAAAGATATTGCCGATCCCGCCGTCGGCAAATAGCCCCGATTGCGCGAATTTTGGCGGACCACACGCGCATCGCAAACTTCCCTCTTAAGAAAAACAGTGAGGAAAGCGGCGCGTGATTTCTAGCTGCGACGCTCTCGTCTACGTGGACGTCTTGAACCTGGGGAAGAGAGTGAGCGCGTTTTCGCGCTCGATCTGCTGGAGTTGCTCCTGCGAATAGATGCCGCAGTTCTGCAGCCCCATCACGTGATCGCCAATGGCGCGCGCCGGATAGTCGGTTCCGAGAACAATGTGCGATAGCGGGATCACCTTGGAGAGCGCCGACTGGGCCACGTTATTCGAGGTCCAGGCCGTATCGTAGTAATACTTGCCCGCCGCGGCATCAAAGCCATCGGGAAAATTGGCCTTCTGCTTGGGAGAGCGCGCCGCCGCGCGGAAGCGTTCGACCAGGTACGGCATGGTGCCTCCGCCGTGCGAGAAGATCATGCGCACGTTGGGATAGCGGGTAGCGGCGCCATTGAAGAACATGTTGGCGATGGCGCGGGTCGTATCGGTCTGCCACTCGATGGTGCCGTCGCCAACGCCTTTGATCAGGTCTTTGCAGCAATTGGCGGTAATGGGATGGGTGAAGACGATGGCGTTGCGGCGATTGAGTTCCTCGAAGACAGGATCGAAATAGGGATCGCCCAGCCACTTATCGCCATAATTCGTGTACATGCCCACGCCCTCGAGCTTGAGCGTGTCGTAGGCGTACTCGATCTCTTTCAAAGTAGTGTCAATGTGCGGCAAGGGAAGAAATGCGAAGATGCCGAATTTGCCCGGATGGTCGGTAGCCAGCTTGGCGGCGAATTCGTTGGAGGGCCGCGCAATCTTGTCCACCGTGGCGGGATCGTAATGCGGGGGAATCGAGGTCATGGCCGCGGCGACGCCATAAGTATTCATCTCTTCCAGGGCTTTTTCGGGAGTCCATTTGGCGAATCCGCCCAACTCCTCCGCGCCCATCGTCTCGATCAGAATCGGCGGGGTAAAGTGGCCGTGGATGTCGATCCGGGCCAGCTTGGGAAGCTCGGTGGGGGATTTGATCGGCGAGGTCGCCTGCCCCATCAGCATGGTGGCGGCGCCGGCGGGTAAGAGCGTGCTGGCCCCTACAGCCGCGGCGGACTTCAAAAAGCTCCGGCGCGAGGTCCCACGGAAGGCGTCGAGAAGGCCGAGCTCCTGCATGATGTCCTTCGCTTTTTCGCGGATCATATATGCTCCCTTATGGCGGCAAATGCCTGGGTCGCACATTACGGCTGTCGCTCATCCAGTGTCAAGCTGAGATCTTCGGCTGGAAAGCGAAGGGCAAGCGCGCCATGCGGTCTCCCGTTTGTGGTCGCCGCGCAAGAGAATTCCACTGCGCAAGACATTGTGCTTGACGGTCCCGGCGGCCCCGTGATATTACCCGGCGCAGATTTCGGCCCACGATCACGACGCAGATTCGGCCTGCGACGATTCTCGGTCAAGGGGTGACCATCGATGATTTCGGCAAAAGGGACCATTCTTGTGCAGTTGCGTGCCCGCTTGAGCCGCGGTTGGAAATTCGCGGCGGCGGCGGTTGCGATCCTCTTCGTTTGCCTTCCACTGATGCCACAGAGCAACGAAGGCAGAATTTCCGGCACCGTATTTGACCAGAGCGGCGGCGCCATCGCGGGCGCCATGGTGACGGTTACGGACGTGGCGAGAGGCGTCTCGCGACCATTGACCGCGGATAGCGTGGGAGCATATTCGGCTCCTAACCTGCAGCCAGGCACGTATACGGTGCGAGCGGAGGCGAACGGCTTCCAGGCGACGCAGCACACCGACGTACTGTTGGAGGTTGGCAAGGATATCCGGGTAGACCTTACGCTACAGGCGGGTTCGCAGGCCCAGACGGTGACCGTAACGGGAGAGGTTCCGGACGTCGAAACTACCAACGCCACCTTGGGTGGCGCGATCAGCAATCAGACGATCAACGATCTGCCTTTGAACGGCCGTGATTTCACGCGCTTGATCCAACTGCGGCCGGGCGTGGTGAGTTACCCCGGCGGTGGGGATCATGCGGATTCCACGAATGGCCAGACCGCTAACATGGGTGTGTTCCTGCTGGATGGCCTGCTGAACTACACCCCGATGAATGGCGGAGGCGCTCTAAATTACCGATACCAGGCTGGGGGTTCTTCGACCATCCTGCCCATCGATGCCATTCAGGAGTTTAATGTCCAGGAGAATCCCAAGGCAGAGTACGGCTGGGCGATCGGAGCGATCACCAACGTTGGGCTGAAGGCCGGCACCAACACGATTCACGGCACTGGATATGCTTTTGGCCGGGACGATGCCTGGGATGCGCGCAACTACTTCAACCCGGCGACACTGGCCGGTGGGATAGCCAACCCGAAGACGCCCGTGGCTCTGGAGCAGTTCGGCGCCACGGCGGGCGGCCCCGTTATCAAAGATAAGGTTTTCTGGTTCGTCGGTTACGAAGGGCAGCGCTACACCGTAGGGGACGAGTACATTGGCGCAGCGCCCGTGTCGGTTTCGATGACCGCATTGGGTCAGGCAGCTAACCCATCAGCAAGCATCGTGGATGCGTGTAATGCGCTGAACCCGGGACACTTGCCTTACGTCGTGGGCACTAGTTCTCCGGCAAATGGAAACAAAGTTAGCGCGCTCAGCGCGCAATTGGCAGGACTGACCACAAACTGTACGGTTTCCGGCCCCACCTCCACCGTTGAAAACCTGTTTCCATTCAACCCGGGTACCAATCCGGGCGGGGCAAACGTCTTTGCGCCAACCCTAACCAACAGCAGTCCCAGCGACAACGGGATAGCGAAGGTCGACTACCACCTCAACGACCGCAACTCATTCAGCGCCTCGTATTTTAGAGGACAGCTTCACAACGCGGTCTGGGTTACCTCGCCCGACCAGTTGACACCACAAATGCAAAACCTGGTTTCGGTAATCAATTGGGATGCTGGACTAAGCTGGACGTACACACCGGGTTCCAACTGGGTGAATGAACTCCGAGCCGGCGCCAACCGAATCACGGAAACCAATATTGGCGCAGACAGCAATATCAACCAGTCGTCTCCCTATCCCGGGGGCTTCGGCATCAACACGGGTATCACGAACCCCCTTTACTACGGGATGCCCTATCTGCAGATCTCGAGTCTCACCAATTTCGCCTTGGGCCACGGCAATTTCTCCGACACACGCGGGCCGGGCGGCTTGAACCAACTCATCGATAACGTCTCCTATTTGCGCGGCAAGCATGCCTTCAAGTTCGGAGTCAATCTCTTCCAAACAATTTTGGATGACAACAGCTATAACGGGGCGCAAGGCAAAATCACATTCGCCAGCATTAGCAGCTATCTGACAGGCACGCCTTCCCGAGGGAGTATCGTGGAGGGGAACACTCAATATCGAAAGCGGGATTGGGACTTTGCCGCCTTCGCTCAGGACGACTGGCGCGCGACCACGAGGCTAACAATCAACCTCGGCCTGCGCTGGGAATACGCCTCGCCCCTCACGGACGTCGACGGCTTGTTCGGCGGCTTCAATCCCACGACCGGCTTGGTAGAGAGCCCCACAATAAATCCAGACTATAGAGACTTCTCGCCTCGGATTGGCATGGCGTGGGACGTCAAGGGCAACGGGAAGACCGTCGTTCGCAGCGCCTTCAGCCTGATGTATCCGACGGCGATATTCTCGACTGTGACGGGAGCGACCAGTGTCCCCTTTGGATTCGACCAGGTGGTTAAAGGCGTTACCACGCCTGGTTCACAAGCCGGCAGCGGCTCAGTCTCCTACACTGCCGCGCAGCTTGCCTGGACTACTGCCGGGCCGGTCTTCCCGGCCACCGGCAGACTCGCCTGCGGCGACGCAGTGAAAGCATTTTCAGACCCAGCGCAATGCAACGCTCCCTTCGTGGATCCCAATATACGTACCCCTCACATCTTTAACTGGAATCTGGACGTTCAGAGGGCGGTGACGAATACCCTTACCCTGGATCTCGCCTATGTCGGCAACCACGGCTCCGGGCTCCCAGGCAATGTGGACGTCAACGCCCCGCCGTTCGGCGCCGGCTGGACCAGTGCCGCGGCGCAAACCGCCTCAACAGGCTCTATCGCTTGCCTCAGCGCTGCCAGCGTTGCTGCGGGGTACAACAACTGCAGCGTCTCTTCGGCGGCTGAGATTGCGGCCCGGCCGTACAACGCCGCTTTCCCCTACCTGCAGTTCATCAACGAGCTTGGAAATAGAGACCCCTCCAACTACGACGGCCTGCAGGCGACCCTGACCGAGCGGCCTCTCCACGGGCTATATTTCCTTGCTGGCTACACTTACTCGCATGCCCTGGACCAATTTTCCTCCGCGCCGCCAGGCAGGGGCGGCTTCCAGGATCCTGCAGTGCCCCAGTTGGATTATGGCAACAGCGACTATGACCTGAGAAATCGCTTCACTTTTTCGCTGACCTACAACCTTCCGGGCAGAAAAGCACCCGGGCAGATGCTGCAAGGCTGGGTGGTCAATTCCGTGGTGACGCTACAGAGCGGCATGCCCTGGGGCACGATGGACACCAATAACGATTTCTACGGAAACCTCGAGTATAAGAACAGCGCTCAGGAGCGCTGGGATTTCACCGGGAACCCGGCGGACTTTACTTCCGGCCGAACTCCTTTCCCATGCTTCTCGAATCCAGCCAGCACCATGGCAAATTGCACTCCCTACCAAATGGTCGGCGGCGTGCCAACGCCACCGGCGGTCTGTCTGAGTGCTGCACAGGCCAATGGCGCGCTGGCCGTCGCGTCCCTGTATAACAATGGTTGTTATGTGTCCGGTAATTCAGTAATCACTCCTCCTGCTTACGGGAGCGTCGGGAACATGGGCCGCAATATCTTCCGCGACGGGGGCTTCAGAAACTGGGATCTTTCGGTAGTCAAGGACTGGAAGTTCAAGGAACGGCTCACCACCCAGTTCCGAGCCGAATTCTTTAATGTTCTCAACCATCCCAACTTCGCCAATCCGTATGGGTCGTATACCACCTACTACAACAACGACCCCTCAGGCGGTTCAGGGTTCGGCTGCGGCTGTGTTACACCCGATGCCGCGGCAGGCAACTTCGTGCTCGGGGCTGGCGGCGCCCGCGACATTCAGTTGGGATTGAAGCTGATCTTCTAATTGTTGCGGTAGGAGCGCAGACCAATAAGGGACTAGATCAAATCCGTCCCGTGATTGGTGTGCTCGGAGGAAGGCTCTTCGCTGAAAACTGCGGCGGAGGCTAGTGGAGTCTCGAGTTTCAGCAACAACCACAAGCCGCCAAGTGCATGAGTTCGCGCACCCGCGCGGCATCTTTGCAGAGTCGATCCGAAAGGAACTGAGGGGCGATTAGTGCTTGTCCTCTTGGCCCTCGGCTGCGGAGTTCCCGATTAGCTTGTTATATCCTTGAAATTCCGTCGGGGACCAAAACATCTCCCGGACGTCGAAAGTTTGCGGCTCGAGGTTGAAAACCAGCTTGTCGAGAGCCAGCCAGGGCTTGGTATACATTACGGGATCGTCAATGGTAACCGAGAGCTCCAAATGGTCGTGGTCCACGCGATGGAATCGCTCTTCCACGCGCAGTTTGTCGCTGTGCGGACGGCCCACATGATCGATCCAGGTTCTTTCGTCTAATCCCGTGGTTTCCACCACGAACGTGTAATCATCGACCCACTTGGCCAGGGAGTAGCCGAACCAACGCGGTTCGAGAGTTTTCGGTAGTTCCCGGCCGTCCGTCCAGACGACCCGCCACACCCTGCCAAATTCGTAAAGCATGTAGACCTGCACGGGAGTCTGCAGGATTTGTACGGTCCTCATCTCAAAAAGGTCTTCGCGAGGAATACCCTGGGGATCGCCGAAGATGACGGGATCATTCGATTCCGTGGATATGCCGGCCCTCGCTCCGTTGCTGGGCTTGGTGTCCTTTAGCATCTCCAGGCCCAAAGGAGTGAAGGGCGGCTGGTGTTGCGGCTTACCGTCGTCGGGCATTACCGACGGCCCCAGCGCTTGGATCCCCGCATCCCAGGGATCCCAAATTCCTGAAATATCGCGCTTCGGAGCAGGGTCCGACTTCTGGCCCTGCAGCGGCGGAGCAACGGGCCGCAGCCAACCGTCGACGCGTTTATCCGCCGGAAAACCACGGCGCACCGGAGCCTGTTGAGGCTCCGATTGAGGCTGCGTCGACTGAGCGCGCGCAAGCGGCGCAAATAGGAGGAAAGTGCATGCAGCCATAGGGAGAACAAGACTCTTGAGCATACTGCGACCCCTTTCCAGGCCTCAATCCCAGTAGGGATTCACTCCGAAGCCCGTCAAACGCTGTTCATTTGGAATCGTCGTTAATGCGCCCCTGCAATTTGGGGCCGGTGGCCGGCTGCACGTACACGATGCGCCCGATCGGCTTGGCATTCCTGACGGTGATCACTCGTATGGTGATCTCATCGCCAGGCCGGAGAGAACTCCTGGACCAGCCCATGGTCGTCATGCTGGCGGGATTTTCGGTTTCCGCCATCCAGTGCACCACTTGGCCAGCGTCATCTTTGACGTCGAAGAGAAGGATGCAATGGGGATTGGCCCACACGAACTGTGTGACCGTTCCCTTGAGGTTAATCTGCTTGGTGACATCGTAGACCGCATTGCCGTGGTGCGCGGCGAGCGGAAGGCTAAGAACCGAGAGACTAAAAGCAAAGGCAAGAACGATCAGGAATTTGCGTTTCAAGAGCTACCTCCCGCTCGTAATGAGCTAGCCGATTTCAATTGCGTTTCGCCCAAAGGGTTTAATTGAGCGCGATTCTAACGAGAGTGTTGTGCGGCGTCAAGTGCGCTGCGAGTCTCGCAACCTCATCCCGAGCGATGGGGCGTTCGGCAAAACGCGGCTCAACGCCGGCCAGGCTACTTCTTGGGATTCGCTATGGCGGGCTTGCTCACTTCTTTGTCAAACGAGGCCTGCTCCGAGGGCGAGCAGAGCATCTCCCGCAGATCGAACGCATCCGATTGCAACTGCATGGGGAACTTATCCAGGGCATTCCACGGCTTGGTATACATCTTGGGGTCGGTGATCGTCAGGGTTAGTTCCATGATGTCATGGTTCACCCGGTGAAAGCGCTCTTCCACTTTCAGTTGGTCGCTATGAGGCCGGCCGACATTATCGATCCAGGTTCTTTCGTCGATGCCCGTCGTTTCCACCACGAGGGTGTTATCGTCCACCCACTTGCCAATGGAGTAGCCGTACCAGCGAGGCTCGGCAATATCCAGGTCGGGGAAATCTCGCCCGTCGGTCCAAATGCTCCGGAAGGTGCGATCATTCTGATAGAAGATCACCACCTGCTTTGGCGTTTGCAGGACCTGGATGGCCCTCAGGTTGAAGAGTTCTATGCGTGGAAACCCGATGGGATCGCAGATATCGAAGGGATCGTTGTTCAGAGCAATGGGAACCTCATTGGCTCCGAATCCCGCTTTATGGGCCTTAAAAGCTTTCTCTCCTTCAGGCGTGAAGGGCAGTTCATGTTTTCCGTCCGAAGGGTATTCCAACGCGCCAAGAAATTGGACCCCGGCCCGCCACCCCTTGGCCGGCTCCCAAATTCCCGACAAATCATGGCGAGGGGCCGGCGCTGGGTTCTGATTCTTGGGTATGGGCACGTCCTTATACCAACCGTCGATATGCTTCTCCAGGCCTCGATCTATCGCTGGCGCGCCTGGATCGGGTGCGGGAAACGGAGTCGCATTCTGAGCGTGCGCAGGAAGCGAGACTATCGATGCGGCCAGTAAAATTGTGGCGACCAAGAAGAGCTTTGACATACGGGTCTCCTTTGCTTCCTATGCGATCTCAGTTTTGGAGCCAAGCAGGCATCCGCGCAATAGGCGCGGCTGTTCTATCAAAAGCCTCTCCCCGCTACCCCGTAGCCATTTGCCGTCGAGGAGAACGCGCTGGAGGCGCCCGACTGCCGCGCCATTGTCGGGCGTGATCATGACGACCGTGACCTCATCGCCCGGCTTAAAGGTTTTTCTATTGATGCCAAAGTTGACGAGACTGGAGGGTGCGCTCCACTCGATCGTCCAATTGACGATATTGCCGCCGTCGTCCTTAATATCCACCTTCAGGAACGTGTGGGGATTGCCCCAATCCCATTCCGTCACAGTTCCTTTCAAAGTGACTTGTTTGGCATGGCCGTACGACGCATTTCCGTGATGTGCAGACAGCGGAGCGGAAGGCGCTAAAACACCGATCATCAGGAACATCAGCGCAAGCCTATTCTTCATCGCTATTCTCCAAATATCTGGCGAGGGGTAGGAATCCTCTACGAACCTGCCAGAATATACGCTTCGGTTGTCTCCGCCGTCAATACATCTTGTTTTGTTCCATTCGCTCGAGTGCCTCCCTGAATTCAATCCGTGGGAGCCGGGATGTTCGTCGAGTAACGGAACGATATCCGCGCAGAAGCCGCGCAGAGCGCGACTGTGTTGACACTATTCGGCTCGGCGGATACGATGATCGCGCCAATTTTCATCAGTGCGGGAGCTCGACTCTGGGTGGATGCCTGTTGACTCTGCACGCACTTACTACGGGTTGAAGGAGGCGTGAGGTGAGAAATACGCCGGCGGTGATCTTCCTTTTGGCTGCAAGCATGCTGGCCGGTCAGGCCACGTTATTAGCGCACCACGGGAACGCGGCATACGACACGACCAAGGAAGTGACGTTGACGGGGGTGGTGACCCAATGGCTGGTGGCCAACCCGCATTCCGTTCTGAGATTTGACGTAACCGACGATAAGGGAAACGTCGTCCATTGGATTGTCGAAAGCAGCGCTCCCAGCGCGAACCAAGCGCGCATTCGCCTGAACAAAGACTCACTGAAGCCCGGAGATAAAGTCACGGTTACAGTGATCCCAGCCAAGAACGAGCAGCCCGTCGGACGCATCCACCGGCTCGTGCTTCCCGATGGCCGAATCGTAAACACGGAACTGCCGTAACATCCAAAGTATCGGAAATGCGCACGCTGAATAGGCGGATCAAAAGCATCTGGCCTCTGCCGGATTAAGCAGAGGGCCCGATTTTTGCAAGCGAAGGAGTTCACCGATGCAGAAGCATTTCATGGCCGGCGCCTTGATCGGTGTTGCGGTCTTGCTGTGTTCATCGGCTGCGAGCGCCCAAACAGCCTCGGGTGAAAAGCCAGTCGGAAATAAAACGAAAGCGGCGCTCCCTCCCATCTGCCAGGGAGCCGGCCAATATTACTGCGCGTCAGGCGGCGCGGAGGATGACTCGCAAGGCGGGGGTGACGCCGCTGGTGACTTCTGGGGCCGCGCGGTGGCCCGGCCTTCCGATAAGCAGAAGGCGGCTCCCGCTCCGCCGCACGACATTTCGGGAACTTGGAATTCCGTGGGGATCGACGAGTTTGGTTATCGAGGCGGCGGCCAGGTATTTGGGGCCGGGGCGATGCCGTCGGACGGGGACCCCAAGCATGAACCGCCTTACAGCGCGGAGGGTTTGAAGGCCTATCACGCCAATAAGCCGGAATTTGGAGTTACGGCGGTCCCCGCGGCGAAAACAAATGATCCGGCGGACGGATGCGAACCGCTGGGAATGCCCCGTCAGGATCTACATCGAGTATCGGCAGTGCAAATCATTCAGACGCCATTGCAAGTTGTCGTCCTGTATCCGCGCGACAAGACCTGGCGCATTCTCTGGACCGACGGCCGGGAACTTCCCAAGAATCCCGACGCCTCATGGGATGGCTACTCCACCGCGAAGTGGGTGGACAATACCACCCTGGTGGTGCAAACGGTCGGGATGGATGACAGGAGTTGGGTGGATAATGCCGGCCGTCCGCACAGCGACGCGCTGCGCGTGGAAGAACGTTTCCATCGCGTCGACCACGACACGCTGGAATTGACGGTCACGCTCGACGATCCGAAGTTTTACACCAAACCTTGGGTGGCCCTGGACAAATTGACTTTCAAATTGATGGGAGCCGACTTCGCCATGGGCGAGCAGCGTTGCTCGCCATCGGAGATGGCCGCATACAGGAGTTTGGTGGCTGATCCCGCTGCCAAGTAGTCGCGCCATTTCGATGCCGCTCTGGCCGTCATCTCGACACGAAAACTCGCCGGCGTGAGCGTTCTCTCGTTGACAACCGCATCGGTTCTATGCTTCCATCTGCGCCCATACGGGTGCCGGGCATTTTAAGCGGAATCCTTAGACGACTTCTGGGCGACTATCGGGAGGTGCTTCCATGAGGCTCGCTGCTCTCACGTTCCATAGCGTTATAAAGTGCGCAGGTTGTAAAAGAGTGCTACGGCTTTTGTTGCTGGGTTTGCCGTTCCTTTTGTGCGCGCCTCTTTACTCTCAAAACCTGGGCAGGATTAGCGGCAACGTGAACGACTCAGGTGGCGGCGTAGTCGTGGGCGCCACTGTAACCGTCACCGACGTGGAGAGGGGCATCACCCGGACTTTGACCACGGACACCGCCGGCGCATATTCCGCTCCCAACCTGATTCCCAGCACCTACAGCGTGCGCGGGGCATTTACGGGTTTCAAAGCGATGGAGCGCCAAGGCATTTCGGTGGGTGTCGGCCAGGATGTTCACATCGACCTCACCTTGCAGCCTGGCGAGCAGACCCAGGCGGTGACGGTCACGGCTGACGTCCCGACCATTACCACCACCAACGCCCAGCTCGGCGGTACGATCAGCGGCAACACGCTCTCCGACCTTCCCATCGCGGGGCACAATTTTCTTCAGGCGCTCACCTATAACCCAGGGATGTTGACAAGGCCCGGCTCCGGCGCGGGACCGCAGCAGTGGTCCAACGGGCTGCGCTCTGAATTCAACGTCTATGTGTTCGACGGCGTGACCGATCAGATGACTTATTACACGCAGCAGCCCATCGCCGTCGGCTACCCGGCCGCTGCCCCCGAACAAGCCGTGATCCTTCCGCCGGATGCGGTGCAGGAATTCAACATCGTGGAAAATCCCAAGGCTGAATACGGCTGGAGGCCCGGAGCGCAGATCAGCGTAGGGATGAAATCGGGGACGAACACGATCCACGGAAGTGCTTTTGCGATCGGCCGTGATACTGCCCTGATGACGCGAAACCCGTTCTTCCCAATCAAAACGCCGACACAGTTCGAGGATTACGGGGCAACGATTGGCGGCCCCATCAAGCAAGACAAGCTCTTTTACTTGTTGAGTTACGAGGGGCAGAACGAGGTCATCGGCAATCCTACGAACACAATCGTTCCGACGACCATATCACTGGCAACGGCGGGGAATCCATTGGGGTCGCCCACGAACAGCCTCCCGGATGCGATCAATGGGTTGATCCAAAATCACGTGATCAATCCGGCAGCAGTAACTTCGGGACAGCAACTTAGCTTGAATTTGGCGGGCTGTGTGGTGACACCAGCGGTGAAATGCACGCCCAACGCGGGTCTATTCTCCAATAATCTTCCGACCACCCAACTTCCGATCGACTACTTACTCACGGGCGGCACGAATAACGGTGTGGCCAAATTCGACTACCACCTGAATGATCATAACAGCCTCAACGCCGAGATCTTCACGGGTCGTGGATTCGTCACTGACGCGATCAGCAGCGTAACTCAGCCGTACTGGTCGACACCGCTGGGCGTAAACAGCGACGTCGCCAGGGCCGTCTGGACGTGGGTACCGAATTCCTCGTGGGTGAACGACGCCCGGTTCGGCTTCGATCACTCTTTGATGGCTGTCTATAATGCTTATGACTGCAATCCTGCTTCTAACGCGCCCAATTATGCGAATTTGGGCTTTGTGACGGGCGCGAATATGTGCGGATTCCCCGCCGTCACCATTACCGGATTTAACAACAACAATCCAGTTCTCGCCGGAGAGTCGGGCAGTTCCGCCCGAAGCGGCATTTACCGATGGCTGGATAGCGTCTCCTACACCCACGGCAACCATATATTCAAGTTCGGGGGCGAGATATCTTTTGACCGTGGGCTGGTAGGCCTGAATCTGAATAAGAGCGCAGGCACACTTAGTTTCACCACTACGTCGACAGCAGCTCTGAACGCATTCACCGGCTCGACCGTTCTTGAAAATTTCCTGGACGGGCTCCCCACCTCAGGAACCATGCAGGTTGGGACTGTTCCCCGGAATTTTACGTACAAATCATACGCCGGCTATGCGCAGGATGACTGGCGCATCCTTCCACAGCTCACTCTGAACCTTGGCCTTCGATACGAGTTCACGACCACGATCAACGAAGCCAACGGCCTATTTGGCGATTTCTCCCCCGCCTCCGCCTCTGGCATGGTCCAGCAAGGCAACAGTCCTTTGTACAAGCTGGATCCCTGGGCTATAGGGCCACGCATTGGACTGGCTTGGGACGTGACCGGTAAGAGCACAACTGTGGTCCGTGCTGGGTTCAACATCATGTATCAAAACCCCGTTACCCAGATCTTCTTTACCCCCGGCTCGCAGATCCAAACGATGCCCACCGGATTGACCATGGGGGCCGGCTGTACAACGACCCTCGCGACGTGTACCAGGACGGCGACAACGCCTGGTGGAACGATCAATCTGGCAAGTTACGCGATCACTCCGCCAACTTCTCCTCTGCCCTGGGCTCTCAACACGCCGATCTTCTCCAACTACCTCAACGCTTCAGCGTCTTGCACCAATGTCACCACCTGTTCGATCGGTGGCGTGGCGCAGCACCTCGAATATCCCATGGTTCTCAATTGGAACTTCGGCATACAGCGAGCGCTCACGCGTAACCTTACCTTGGACGTGAATTACGTTGGCAATCACGGACAGCACCTGTTTGCTTATAGCGATCTTAACGCGCCCACCCCTGGAACGAATGCGCCCGCTCAGGAACAGTTAAGGCGTCCCTTCTCGGCGAATGGTCTAGGACAATTCCCATGGTTTCAGAAAGTGCTCTGGCTAGGGTCCTTTGGCGCTGTCTCCAATTACAACGCCTTACAGGCGGTTCTGACAGCCCGGGCCGCCCACGGACTCAGCTTTAATGCGGGATATACCTATTCTCATTCTCTCGACGATGGCTCGGTGGAAACAAACATGGTTGTTCCGCAAAACAACCTTAACCCGTTTGCCGAGTACGGAAATAGCCTCGACGATCTTCGCCATCGTTTCACGTTTACGCCCGTATATCAGATTCCTGGAAAGAAGGCCTTCGCCCAAATGCTCGAAGGTTGGGAGCTCGCCTCGGCCTTTACGATATCTTCCGGCCGGCCCTATAACGTGATCGATGCGGGTGATGATTTGAGCGGAACCGGTGAAGGACAAGACCGCTGGACGCTGGTGGGCAACGCTCAGGACCTTTGGGGTTTCGGCGGAGCCACCCCGATCCCGTGCTACTCCGCAGCAGCCGGCAAATTTGCGGGTTCGGGATGCACGGTCGGACTTCCTCAAGCGTGCGTCAACGCAGCGGCCGCAGAACAAGTGGGTCCGCAAGGACAGACTGGGACGGCGTCCCTCAACAGCATAGGCTGTTACATGGTGGGCAATTCGGTGATGGTTCCCCCCGCTCAGGGAACTTTCGGAACGATGAGCCGCTATGCGCTCTACGGCAAGGGCTTCTCCGAGTGGGATCTTTCCATAATCAAAGGTTGGAAGTTGACGGAACGTTTGAGTACCCAGTTCCGCGCCGAAATCTACAACGTGATCAACTCGACTGAGTACAATGCTCCCCAAACCAGCCTTAATTCGCCCAGCAGCTTGGGTGAGTCTCTGGCAACGCCGGACGTCGGTAACAACAGCCCGGTGATTGGAACGGGAGGGCCACGCAAGATTCAACTGGGACTGAAATTCCTCTTCTAGACGCGAAGGGTTCCAGTCATTCGATTGTCACGGAACGAGATTTCGCGCAGGGAACCTGCGCGAATCGTGCGGGGATCTATCCTCTTCTGAAACCAGTAGACGCCTGTTTCAGCGTGCAGGCCAGCTCCAGCATAGCCGGCAGGGGAATGTTTACCGGCGGGCCGGCAAAGCCAGCCTTATTGGGCGGGGGGTGCGCCGCCGCCGGGCCTGCCGCCTTCAACGTATTGGCCAACCACACGCACTCGGCCATCGGGTAACTTCAGGCTCTCCGCGGCGCCTCTGTTTAGCGACCCATTCTTCGAGGGACAGATCCGCGCGCTGATGGGCTTGCCGATGTTATCGACGAAATCCTGCTTATCGGTTCCCGCTCGCCTCATGGCTACCACGGACAACATCTCAAAAGTCCAGGACTCCGTTTTGCCGTCGGCATTCTTGATATCCATGTGGAAATACGCGTGGGGGTTCTGCCAATCGATAGCCGTCAGCGTACCCGACACGTCCATGCACTTACTTCCGTCGAACTCGACAGCGAATCCGTGATGCGCAAACGCAGGTGCCGCCGCAATTAGCGCGGCCAAGCCTGCCGTCAGGACAGCGGGTTTGAACCTCATCGCATCTCTCCTCGAATAACCGATCAGGAATATGAGCCCGGCTTGAAGCGAGCCGTAGAAGCTTACGCTACGTCCCTTTTACTTTTCAAGCTCGTGTAGCCTCGCTTCGCCGGGCCAGGCACTGCCATTCTGTCTTGCAGGCTGCCCGGTTCAATTTTTCGACTGCTTTTCCTTTTCCTCCAACAGCTGATACTGCTCCTGCTCCTCGTTATTCGTGCAGAAGTATTCTTCCAGGTCTTCGTGGCCCAGCGTCCAACGGCGAGGGGCGGAAGTCCAGGGCTTCGTCAGCACCTTGGGATCCTCGATGGTGACTTGGTAGATGAGGTAATTCATCGAAGGGCGGCTGAGGCGCTCCACCACGTGTTCCTGATCGCTGTGAAACCAGGCATTGAGGTCGTTCCAGGTGTTTTCATCCAGCGCGATGGTATCAATCACCAGCGTATCGCCGTCCCAGTGGGCGGTCTCATCGCCGTAGAACCCGGGTTCCGGGTCTTTGGCATGGGCGCGGCCGTCGGTGTGTATCACGCGAAAGTTGTTGTTCAGCTCCATGAGCTGGACCATTAGTCCCGGCGTTTGCACCAACTGGATGGGATAGGGCGTGGCCATGAACATGCCCGGAACGCCGCGCGGCGCGCACTTCACCGAGGACTTCCCTAGCTCACGCTCGGCCGGCGTCATGGCCTTGATTTTTGCGGCCGCCCAAGGCTGAAAGGGAGGTCTTTCTTCGGGAGTTACTTTGGCATCGAATTGCCTGCGTGCGTCCGGGTCGGCCGTGGGAGCGCCCGGTATGGCGGTGTCGTTCGGCGCCACGGCCTCTAAATCCATTCCGGCGCCATTGGGAAACCAAACTCCAGAGAGATCCGGATGCCCATCCGCTGCGCGGGGCGGAGCTCCGCCCGGCGGCTCGGCGTGGATCCGTTGCGGGAGCTCTCGCTTGTTGTTCTGAGCGAGGGCGGGCATCAAAGCCATTCCCAAAATCACGAGCAGGGTTCCTGCACTTCTAACGCCGCTATATGCGAGCACTCGATCCATAATCTTGTCTCCCTTGTGCGCCCCAATATACCAGAAGACGAAAACTTAAAGCACTAGCTTCCTAGGTCCAGTCTCCCTCGCAGCCCTTAGTGTCCGCTGCGGGTGGAATATTAGAACCGCCGGCCACGCCGGGCAATGCCTGTAATTCATTTTCCCTAATTCTCAATCGTCGTATAATGCCGTGCACCAAACAGTCACTCAGTCCGGAGGGATAGACATATGCGCAAATACGCTTACGGCGCGGGCCTCATTGTAACGCTGGCGATGCCGCTCTTGTTCGTGCATTTTCAGGCCTTCGGACAAGAGGCCAAACCCAGCGATCCCATTTTCGGAACCTGGGTGATGGACATGAGCAAATCGTACAGCAAGCGCCTGGACGAACAGCCAACTTTCACGACCCAGCACATGCGGATATTGGCGCCGGAAGGCGACGACGGAGTTCGAAACACTCTCATCAATGATCCCGCAAAGCCTCCGAATTACTCCTACACCGCCAAATTGGATGGTAAGGAGTATCCGGATCCTCGCGCTCGGAGCAACGATCAGAAACGGACGCTGACCCATTGGCGTCTCTCGCCTTATGTGATCATGCGGCTGGCGACCACGAATGGCAAAGCTACTGAATGGGCGATTTATACCGCGTCGGCCGATGGCGAAACGTTTACGTCCATCAGTTGGGTTCCAGATCATCCCGAACTGGTGGATTTTCAGGTCATGATGCGAAAGAAGTAGGCGGACCGCGCTTGCGGGCTTGTCCAAGGCCGTAACGGTTTTGTGAAAATACTTGCGGCGTGCGCCGCGAAAGAAAGCGCCAAGGAGACAACATGAAGTTGGGAATCGGCCCTACCCTCGCTCGGTTCGTCGCAGCTACAGCAATGTGCTTGTTCTGTGCGGTGCTGGCCAGCAGCCAAGCCGCGACTCAGGAAAAGCCGCTGATGTCGGACCAGGTATTCAAGAACGTGCAGGTGCTCAAAGGGATTCCGGTAGACGAATTCATGGGCACGATGGGATTCTTTGCCGCCGCACTGAGCTTGAACTGCACGGAGTGTCATACCGCCGACGCCATCGACGACCTGAGCCAGTATGCCACCGACACGCCGCTCAAACAGTCCGCGCGCAGAATGGTCCTCATGGTCAGGGCCATCAATCAGAACTATTTCGGCGCAAAGCCCGTGGTGACCTGCTATACCTGCCACCGCACCAGCTCCAAGCCCAAGAACATCGTGAGCCTGGTGGAGCAGTACAACACTCCGATCGACGATCCCAACGAGGTGGAACTCGAGACCAATCCCACCCCTGGACTACCGACGCCGGATCAAATTTTCGACAAATACATCCAGGCGCTGGGCGGGGCGCAGAAATTAGCAACGATCACCAGCTATGCGGCGAAAGGGAGTTACGAGGGATTCGATACCAGCGATGAGAAGGTGCCGCTGGAAGTTTATGCCAAAGCTCCCAGCCAGAGCACGATCATCATTCATGCCAAACTCGGAGACGTGATCAAGACCTTCGACGGCCGCTCCGGATGGAACGCCCAGGTTCACGGCCTCTACCCGCTCTTGCCGCTGAGCGGAGGCGATTTGGACGGCGCAAAATTCGATGCCAGCCTCTTTTTTCCCGGGAGCATCAAGCAAGACTTGACTGACTGGCGGAGCACCTTCCCCAGCACGGAGATCGACGATCGCCCGGTGCAAGTCGTTGAGGGAATGACGGCCAGCAAGACTCCCATAAAACTATATTTCGATGCGCAATCCGGCCTGCTGGTGCGCGAGGTGCGCTACAGGCCGACAGCGGTCGGCTTGATACCCACCCAAGTGGATTACTCGGATTATCGAGACGTTTCCGGCGTGAAGGAGCCCTTCCACTGGGTGATGACCTGGACCGACGGAAAGTCGACCGCCGATCTGACCCAAGTGCAGTTGAATCTCCCTGCGGATGCGTCGAAGTTCAACAAGCCCAAGGTGAATTAGATTTTGGCGGGAAGGGAAGGCATCCGAACGCCGCACTGCTTAACAGCCCTGTCAGCGGATCTGTCTCGGGGCGTAACCTTTAGCGGACTTCGTCGGCCACGCAGGGCGCCGGATCCCAGCCCTGGCCATCGGGAATCTTCTTGAAGTGAACGGTGTACGTATAGGGATCGGTCAGGTACTGCGGGTCGGTGACGATGGAGGTAACCACGAGCCAGGAGTTATTGTCGGGCTCGGTAAAGGTGTCGTAGTACTCGTCGACGGTGGTTTTTTCGCTGTAGGGCGCTCCGTTCTTCCGCAGGTACCCCGCTTTCAGCTGTGTGGTTACCACCCTGATGTCGCCCTCGGGCCCCGGCACTTTTGCGGTGCGACTGATGGGAGTGCCCGCCCATGTGGCAACGGAATAACCCTGCCAAGTTGGCTGCGAGTCCGTTGGCCGCGCCGAGGCTCCGAAATGAAACAGGCGGGTCTGTTTGCCCGCATCCGTATCCACTTCCAGAGTGTTGTCATCCGCCCAATGAATGTGTAGCCGTCCGGGCACGCGCATGATCACCGGGGCGCCATAGGCGCGGCACTCATTGCCGGCATCCTGCGCCGGGGTCCACATGTTCGCGGCGGCCCGCGCCTCGGCATTCAGCGGCAGCAGCGTGAATTCGCCCTTGGGCGGCATCAGCATTCGCAGATGCCACTGCTCGGTGACCACCGAGACCCAGTAGCCGGTGAAGTCTTTCTGCGCGGACGCGCGAGCCGTCTTTTGCGGCGCGGCCGCCTGCGCCGCTCCGCCTCCCTGAGCGTGCGCGTCAAATGTTGTGATACTCAACAGCGTCGCGAAACCCACGAGCGTGGCGAAACCCACGAGGAGCGGGCGCCTCGGCATACGGATCCACCGTGCGTTTTTGTGCACCATTCGATCCCGGCTCTTCACATTGCCTCTGAGGTCCATAGAAACTTTTACTCGCCTTACCTAGCCTGCCCGTGCCACTCCCATCCGTCGCTGGCCCGCTTCACGTCCGTAAGCAGCATTCGATGGGCGGAGGGATCGCGAGAAGCTCGGCCATTCACGACGACTTTGTCGCCGGGCTTGAGCGTGGTCCTGGTGATCTGCGAATTCGCCAACTGGGTCGCCGAGCCCCACTCCAGGGTCCAGCTCTCGGTGGTTCCGTCTTTGCCCACCACATCGATCTTCATGAAGGAGTGCGGATTCCGCCAGGCGAACTCCGTGACGCTGCCCTCGACCTGGACCTTCTGTGTCCCGTCGTACTCCGCATTAAACGAGTGGTGCGCCCAAGCCCGGCCGGCTCCAACCAGAAGAACGACGGCCGCGAGCATGAAAATCCTGCGATTCATGAGATTCTCCTTTCGACCTATTTGCTGAGGCTGCGGTACGCCGCCTCTATAAACATATCCGTGGTCCACGAACCAGTCTTTTTGCCATATCGCGCATCGTAATCGCGCGTCGGCTGCGCCGCCTTTACCTGCTCCAGCGTCATGCCCCGTTTGATCATGTCCTGCATGCGGTCGCGGATGATGGCCAGCATGTTGCGGTAGTACACCACGTCGCCGTGGTCCGAGATACGCCCATGCGCCGGGATAACCAAGGTGCCGCCTTGCGCGTACGAGCTGGGCACGGTGACGTCGAGGAGTTTGTTCAGGCTCTCCACGATCGCTTGCAGACTTCCGCCGGCTTTCGAATCGATGATCGGATACTGGGTAAGGTCAAACAGGTCCCCCGCGCTCACCACATCCGACTTGCGGAAAAAGACGATGCTGTTGCCGTCCGTATTCGCCGGCAGGTGCATGATCATGACGGCTTCATCATTGAAGTACAGTCTTTTTTGCGGCGAGGAATAGGTGTTGTCCGGCCAGGCGCTTTCCGGCCGCGCCGGGAATTTGCCGTCCTCCCCCGTCATCCTGTCAAACACGCTGAGATAGGAGATCACCGAAGCCTTGTGGGTGTTGAGCGTATTCTGAATCTTGGCGGCATCGCCCTCGTCATACGGAATGATTTCGCCGGTCGCGGCAATTTTTTCGTTGCCTCCGGTGTGATCTTCGGACCCTGTCGTGTTCACGATATAGCGCAGCGGCCGCTTGGAGATCGTCGCCATGGCTGCCAGCACCTTGTCGCTCATCGCGGCCGTTCCCGTGTCCACCACCAGGATGCCTTCGTTGCCCGCCTGCACAGTGATGTTAGCGCCTGCCCCGATCAGCACCCACACATTGCCTTGCACCGGAAGAATCTGAATTTCGCCGGGCGCGGGCCCGCTGAGTTTCGGCGGCCACGGTGCGCGGGTCTGCTTCGTCTGCGCGCAAAGGCAGGTCGCTCCCAGCAAAACGAGAGATGCCGCGGCGGCGACTACGCTTGATCGGCTCATCGCTGCCCTTCGGGTGCCGCCGCTCCGACAAGCTTCGGAGGCCGGGGCATGGTTTTCATCTTCTTGATGTACTCGGGATACATTGTCTCCGCTCCGCCCAGCCTCGGCTCATAGGGCGTTCCGAATTTATCCGTCAAATCCTTGTTCAGCGCTGGCAAGGGGCTCTTTCCGGGAAGGAAACTCGGCACTACGCCGCGGGCGACGGCAGTATCTGTCGCCTCTTCACACGGATAGGGAGGCATCTGCATCGTGGGGTCGAGGACCCACATCATGCTGCTTCGGATGTACGGTTCGGTCATGTAGACCGGATCGTAAAGAATAGTAGTCGCCTGCAGGTAATTGCCGATTCGGCGCCAGCGAGTGCGTATCACGGACCGATCGCTGCGCATGAGCCCATCGCGGCGCTCGTATCCTTCTTTAAGGTGCGTCGTGGTCACCACCAGGACGTCGCCGTCCCATTCCCCGGTCGAAAATCCGCTCCAGGTGTAGAGGCTGTTCTCGGGAGGATGCGGGCGGCCATCCATCCAGATGGTCACCTCCTGCTCCTCCATATTGATGTGGCCATGGTAAGCGATGATCTTTTGCGTGTGTGGATCGGCGTCGGTCCAGAATCGGATTGGGGAGCGGTCACCCTCCAGCGAATAGTCCCAGGGGTGGGGACGGCAACTCCACTCAGTGATATCGAAATCTTCCGGAGACCAGGTTTGCACTCTCAATCGGTCGCCGTCATCGACGGGCACGCCGGCGATATCGCTCACCATGCCGCTGCCGTCCTGATTGCGTGGAAGTGGACGCCACGAACCGGTGAGGTCGACTTGAGCCAGCGCCGGAAGAGTCCAGAGCATAGCCATCAATGCCACGACTGACAGACAGGTTCTCTTCGATGGCCGGCCGATCCGCTGGGAGTTCATAGCGCACCCTATAAACCGGAATTTGCTACGTTGAACCGTTTCCTGAATCGAGAGCATAAGTCTACCGAGCTCCAGCGTCAACCCGAAACAGCTTGGCTGCGGTGGGTAACAAGCATAAACACCGAGCCTTTAGGCCGAATTTAACCAAGACAGCCCTACTCGCGGCTAGCCCTCCGCGATCCATCTCGAGGATCGGCACTCTGAACCGTGATGGTGGGACCGCTGCGGTTTCTGAGCGACTTACCCCACGGCGCCAATAGATCCGTCTTATTTGGGCGCCGTTGCGTCTTTACCGTCTTTATCTTTGAAGCTGAAGCTTTCGAACTTGCTGAAATCCAGGTAGTCTCCCGAGCAAGAGATCTCCCCAAGTTCCCAATCCGACCGGTTTTGATAGTAGAACGTGGTGGTCCAGGGTTTCGCCAGCGCCTTGGGATCGGTCATGGTTATATCCAGCTCGAGATGATCGCGATCGACCCGGCGAAATCGCTCGGTTACATGCAACTGTTCGCTGTGAGCGTGCCCCAGCCGATCCAGCCAGGTTTTCTCGTTAAAACCCACGGTGTCGACGACAAACGTGGTGTTTCCATCCCAATGGCCCACCGAATAGCCCATCCAGCTGGGGTCCGGATCGTCGGGTAGCGCCCGTCCGTCCGTGTAGATGCGGCGGATGGTATGGTCGTATTCGAATACCATGAGCATGAATTTCTGAGCCTGCACGAATTCGAATGGGTAGGGATGAAAGTAGACCCGCGGCGTGCCTGGCGGATAGCACCGGGTGAGAACCGGATCGTTGGTTTGATCCAGCGTGTACGCGCCGCCATTGGAGTCTTTGGCTTCCTTGAATTTCTCCTCGCCCCAGGCAGTCATTGAGGGCGGACTCGCTTTGGGATCGGTGTATGTAAAGTTCGTGTATCCGCGATTGGATCCCGGCGGATTGCGCATCATCCATACGCCGCTCAAATCGTGAACCGGTGCCGGGGCCGGCGCAACATCGGACTTTGCGGCCGGCGCGTTATTCTTCTGCGGTGTAATCGCCTTGCCCGCGCCATACTGAGCGTGCAAGGCGCCGGGAATTGCCAGCAGCCCAGCCACAACCCATATCGAATTCAAATACCTTCCCATTTTCACTTCCTAAGGTGCTGCGATTAACCTCGCCGCGCGAGAGACTAGTCTTCCGAGAGCTGCATCGTTTGGCCGTCTGGGCCGATGAGTTTCCGGATCCAAATCGAATGGGCGGCGTTTTTCCCGGCAAATCCGGTTACGGTGATCTGATCGCCTGGGTTCAGGCTGTGCTTGGTCCAACCCGCTCTGCCCAGTTTGTTGGGCGCGGTGAGTTCGCCCTGCCAGTGTTCCACTTCGCCCTTCTCATTCTTCATATCGAAATAGATCTGGCAGTGAGGATTGATGAAACGGAAATCGGTGACCGTGCCCTTGACCGTAAGCGAAGTGTCGGTATCGTACGCGGCGTTGCCGTGATGCGCGAACGTCGAAACGGAGAAAACCAGAAGTGCGGCAGCCAGCGTAACGAATATTCCTAACTTTGCCCGCATCGGATGTGCCCCTTGGACCGCCTATTCTCCTACCCTTTGATTCTTTGCGTCAATTGTAAGTTTCTAGATGGAGCGACCAGTAAAAGAAGGGGCTTGGTCAATTCGGCCGCGACCCTTTCTACGTTCAGTACGATTGCTGGTTGTGGCGGCGCGATTGGACGTGCGACCTTCCCCCTCAGCCCGCTTCGCCGGCGCACAAAAAAAGAAGTCGGCCCCACGAGCCGCCAGTTCGTCGGTAACGCAAACGAAAAAGGCCGGACTCTGGCGTCCGGCCGTGGTTACCTCGATTGGTTGCGGGGGCACGATTTGAACGTGCGACCCTTCGGGTTATAAGAGGTTAGGTCAAAAATAATATCTCGTTTGTCTGGTGTCCTTCCGAACGTACCCGCACCGCTTTGCGCTTTTAGCTGTACCCAATTATGTACCCAAAGCCTCACGATTGAAGCGCGCCAGGGAACCGAGACGCCTTGGTCGTGAGCTTGAGTTTAGCCTTAGGCTAGTCGACTTCTGCTTATCTGGTTAACTCAGCAAGCCCCAATGGATTGTGTTTTGAGATCCTTCGCTCCGCGGATCTGCTCGTACTCAGCTGATTCCCGACCGGTTCCGAGACCAAGGAGGGTCTGAAAGCCAGCTGCGGGTGTCTTGCGGCGGTTGTGCCGGAAGACGAATTCGTCGAGGTAAACCTGGAGTTGAGGCTTGCTCACGCCGTGGTAGGTGCCGATCAGCCATTGCTGGAGGTTTCCAATACTGCGATCGGCAAGTGGGACAGCCGACTTCGCGCCTTTCCGGAGTGCGGATCGCAGCGGCTGAGTGCGGGCGACATGTTTGAAGCCAGCTTCCGTGAGACCCTCAAAGCTCTGGAGGCCATCGGTGTAGATAGTCGAACCGGGAGAGACGTTCTGGTGGAGGAAGGGGATGATGGTCTTGCCCCTGAAATCCGGGATCACTTTCATTCGGACGCGGCCGGAGCCCCTGCCGCGCCTTTCTACTGCGACCAGAACCAGCGCCGCCCGTCGCCCCTTGAGCTGCCGGCTGCCGCGGAGGCCGGCCTGCTCCCCGCCAATCCATGTTTCATCAACTTCGACCTCGCCGTACAGCGGTTCCCGAGCCACATTCACCATCGCCCGGCGGAGCTTGTGAAGCAACATCCAGGCGGTCTCGTAACAGGACAGGCCGAGTTGGCGCTGGAGTAGCAAGGCAGAAACCCCGCGCTTGTCCGTCGTCATCAGATAGGCGGCCCAAAACCAGTGGGTCAGCGGGATCTTAGTCCCGTGAAGAACCGTTCCCGCTGTCAGCGAGACTTGGTGACGGCAACCGGCACACTGCCACCGCCGTTGACTCACCAAGTCATAAGCCCGCCGGTTTCCACAGCGGGGACAGAGGAAGCCCTCGGGCCAGCGGCAGACCGCGAGGTACCGTTTGCAGGCTTCCTCGGTGGCGAAGTCGCTTTGAAATTGCCGCAGGGTCTTGGGAAATGGTGGTTTGGGCACCCCTTCACACTACCCATTGGGGTTTGCTGAGTCAACCAGATAAGCATAAGTCGACTTCTGCTTATCTGGTTAACTCAGCAAGCCCCAATGGATTGTGTTTTGAGATCCTTCGCTCCGCGGATCTGCTCGTACTCAGCTGATTCCCGACCGGTTCCGAGACCAAGGAGGGTCTGAAAGCCAGCTGCGGGTGTCTTGCGGCGGTTGTGCCGGAAGACGAATTCGTCGAGGTAAACCTGGAGTTGAGGCTTGCTCACGCCGTGGTAGGTGCCGATCAGCCATTGCTGGAGGTTTCCAATACTGCGATCGGCAAGTGGGACAGCCGACTTCGCGCCTTTCCGGAGTGCGGATCGCAGCGGCTGAGTGCGGGCGACATGTTTGAAGCCAGCTTCCGTGAGACCCTCAAAGCTCTGGAGGCCATCGGTGTAGATAGTCGAACCGGGAGAGACGTTCTGGTGGAGGAAGGGGATGATGGTCTTGCCCCTGAAATCCGGGATCACTTTCATTCGGACGCGGCCGGAGCCCCTGCCGCGCCTTTCTACTGCGACCAGAACCAGCGCCGCCCGTCGCCCCTTGAGCTGCCGGCTGCCGCGGAGGCCGGCCTGCTCCCCGCCAATCCATGTTTCATCAACTTCGACCTCGCCGTACAGCGGTTCCCGAGCCACATTCACCATCGCCCGGCGGAGCTTGTGAAGCAACATCCAGGCGGTCTCGTAACAGGACAGGCCGAGTTGGCGCTGGAGTAGCAAGGCAGAAACCCCGCGCTTGTCCGTCGTCATCAGATAGGCGGCCCAAAACCAGTGGGTCAGCGGGATCTTAGTCCCGTGAAGAACCGTTCCCGCTGTCAGCGAGACTTGGTGACGGCAACCGGCACACTGCCACCGCCGTTGACTCACCAAGTCATAAGCCCGCCGGTTTCCACAGCGGGGACAGAGGAAGCCCTCGGGCCAGCGGCAGACCGCGAGGTACCGTTTGCAGGCTTCCTCGGTGGCGAAGTCGCTTTGAAATTGCCGCAGGGTCTTGGGAAATGGTGGTTTGGGCACCCCTTCACACTACCCATTGGGGTTTGCTGAGTCAACCAGATAAGCATAAGTCGACTAGCCATCTTCAGTTCGCCTGTTCCTATTTAGGCCGTCGTTGCCCGAATCATTATTCGGAATCAGAAGGGTTGTGGAAGCGATAGCCTAACCACGGCTCGGTGAGGATGTATTTCGGATTCTCAGGATCGTCCTCGATCTTCTTACGAAGCATGCGGACGTAGGAACGCAGGTACTCGAGTTCACCGCCGTATTCGAGCCCCCAGATCGAGCGCAGCAGCTTGACATGGGTCAGCGGAAAGCCGGCATTCTTGATCAGGAATGCCAGGAGGTCAAACTCCTTGGGCGAAAGGTGGATCTCCTCGCCCTTGCGCCAGAAGAGCCGCCGTTCGAAATCGATCTTCAGCTGCGCGATTTCGATGACCGTGGGCTCGGAGGCAGCCTGGAGGCTGGTGCGGCGGAGGACGGCACGGACTCGGGCGATGAGCTCGCGGAGCTTGAAAGGCTTGGTGATGTAATCGTCGGCACCGGCTTCCAGACCTCGCACCTTATCGTCATCGAAGTCGCGGACGGTGATCATGACAATTCCAGCATGAGGCGAGGCCCCTCGGATTCGGCGGCAAGCCTCGATTCCTCCAATGCCAGGCATATTGATATCCAGCAAGACCACATCAAAGGGGTGCTTATGAATGGCGGTCACGGCTTCTTCGCCGCTACGAGCTTCTTCGACGGCGAAGCCACTCGCGGTGAGCGAAGCGCTCAGGGTCTTGCGGAGGGAAGCTTCGTCGTCCACGATCAGGACGCTGTTAGGCTGCCGGGACACGATTGGCCGTTTCCTTCTTGAGCGGTATGGTCAGGCAAAACGTGACCGCGCCGCCCGGCCGGCTTTGATCCTCGAGCTCGAGAGCACCCTGGTGGGCAATGGCGATTTTTCGCGCGACAAAGAGCCCTAATCCCGAGCCGGAAGTGCTGCGGCCGGCGTCACCGCGATAGAAGCGGTCGAATATCTTGCCGCGTTCATTATAGGGTATAGCGCTGCCGGTATTGGTGACGCGAACGGCGATAGAATCGCCCTGGCGATCGAGGGCTACGGTCACGGTGGAACCCGGCACGGAATACTTACAGGCGTTCTCGACCAATTGACTCAAGGCGATGCGGAGAAGCTGCGGGTCGGCATAGACCTCCAGGGGTTCGGGCGAGATTGTCTGGAGAATATCCCGATCGGGCGAACGCTCGGAATACTGACTGACAATCCGGCTCACGAGAGGCACAAGATCGACCATCTCCAAGCGCGGCTTGATCTCCTCGCGATCCAGACGGGCGGTGCGAAGCAGCCGCGAGGTCAAGCTACTGAGGCGCACCGCCTCGCTTTCAACGGTTTCGGCCAGGTCCTGCTGCTCGGGTCCGAGAGGACCAACCTCCTGGATGCCGCCCGCGGCCGCGAGTATGGTGGCCAAGGGCGTTTTGAATTCGTGGGCGAGAGCGTCCAGCACCGCGGAACGATACGTCTCCGCTTGCGTGGCAGCTGCCGCCGCCGAGGCGTTGCGAAAAGCCTTGGTCCTTTCGACTAAGGCGGCAGTAAGAGCGGCAAGCGACCCCGTGACCTCCTCGGACTCCTGTAATCCCTCAAAACCGATCGCTCCGGTCATTTTTCCGCCGCCACTCACACGAAGGCAGCGGACCGAGAGATGTGACTTAGCGTCTTTAAGGTCGATCCCGGCGATGTAAGCCTGACGGGTCTTCTGGGCCAGTTCACGGGAGGCGCCAATGAGGTGGACCTCCGCGGTTTGCGCGTCGAAGGCGCAGATGGCTGTCACTCCAAAAAGCCGGCGATAGGGCTCGAGAAACTTCTCCGTCATCATCCCTTCGGGCTCCAGGGCGAGAAGCTGCTGGGAAAGGGCGTACAGGCGATCGAGTTGGTCTTTCTGAAGCCTCGAGGATTTGGCTTCGGTGCGCGCCCGCGAGACTAGCCTGGTGATGACCAAAGCCGTAACGATGAAGGCGATCAGGGCCAGAAGATTGAGCGGATTGCTCACGTAAAAGCGAAAAACGGGTTGGGTGAAGAAGAAATCCAGGCACGCTGCGGAAAGGATCGAAACGACAGCGGCGGACCAAAAATCTCCAGTCATGGACTGTGCGACGACCAGAAGCATGTACAAAGAGCTGGCCGATGCCAGGTCCATGCGAAGTTTGAAAGCTGCGAACGTCAGCACGGCCAGCGCAAGCGTGCCGACCCCCGCGCGTACAATTCTTGTCTTCCATCCGGCTGATGACACGCTTTTATCCTGATTTGTCAGCATTTTAGCACGCGGCGTCCCGGCCCGGAAGGATTCACGGGCGGGGTTGAACGGCCCTCGAGGGTACCGAAAGCGTTACTGCCACGATCCCGCGAAAGTTGTGAAAAAGTCATAAAAAACGGCCTAAAGAAGGGCAAATCGGGCTTGGCGTTTTATGCCTTTTTCACGGGTGGGGGTCCAGACTCCGATACGTACAACGACATCGGCGACGTAGTTGGCCGCATGAGTCGCGCAGGAGTGGTAGAAGGAACGGAAAGGATCACCACCATGAAACTATACTCAAAAGTAACTCTGGGTCTGTTGCTCGCCAGCTTGGCTTTGCAACTCCATGCCATGCCTGAGGCCGCGCAAGCGCCACGGGATGCGTCGGGGGAGCCGCTCACGGCGAAGGAAGTCCGGCAACTGGAAAAGACCGCGACTACCGAACAGGACCATCAGCGGCTGGCCGCGTACTACCAGGTGCAGGCCGAGCAAGCGGAGAAGAACCTGGTGAATGCGCAGGAACTGGAGAGGCAGTGGGCGCCGATGGAACGGGCCACGAAGACACCCGATCCGTACCCGCACGCGCGCAGGCTGGTGGCCGAATACAGCGGACAAGTGGATAAGTATTCGAGGCTGGCGGCCGATCACCAGTGGATTGCGGAGAAGTACGAGATTGCCGCGAGGGCCCTGAAGGATGGCGGCAACGCAAACGGCGCATCCGTGACCGAGTTGAGCCCAACTCAGAACAGCAGCGGGCCGCAGCGAAACGCATTCACGCTGGGTCCCAAACAGAAGCCGGGTAACTAGAGTCTGCGTCAGCGCCTGGATCCCTAAGATCGGATCCAGGCGCACCCATGAGGTGGAGTGGCGATGAAGACGCGATCCAAAGTGCAGGGATTCTGGCGATTTTGGCGGACGGTGCAATGGTGCGCCTTGGGAAGCGTGGGCGTCTTCCTGCTGACCTGGGTTGCCTTCCGGCTGCACTTCAGTTTCCTGACGGCCAGCTTTTGTTACCTGATCCTTCTGGTGGCGCAATCTCTGGCTGGGGATTTCCCCTCGGCGGCGGTGGTTTCCGTCGCGGCTGTCGCGTGCCTGGATTACTTTTTTGTGTTACCGCTGTTTTCGTTTCAAGTGGACAGCCCCGTTTACGGGGTGGGGCTAACGGCTTTTCTGGCGACTGGACTGGTGATTACCCGGCTGGTGACCAAGACGCGAGCGGCGGCGGAATTGTCGCGGATGCATCACGAACGGCTGCAGCGGCTGTACGAATTCTCGCAAACAGTTCTGGCGCTGGAACCGACGCTGAAGGGCGGCGCGCAAGTGCTGGAATCGCTCTGCGGAACCTTCGACATCAAAGCGGCATGCCTTTTCGACGCGCTCGATGACGAAGTGTACGTGGCGGGGGAACCAAGCGACGACCTGGAAAAGAAGACTGGCCAGGCGTTTATTCACGGCAAGGACTACGACGATTCTCCAAGAAGACTGGCGGCGCGCTGCATGCGGATCAGTGGGCGGACGATCGGCGCGATCGGCTTCGAGGGCTTGGACGATCCGGATCTGATGGCCGGGCCACTAGCGGCGCTGGTGGCGGCGCATCTGGAACGGACGCGCTCGTTCCAACATGCCAGCCAAGCCACTGCAACGGCGCAGACCGAGTCTTACCGGTCGGTGATCCTGGATGCTCTGGCGCATGAGTTCAAGACGCCGCTTTCGACCATTCTCACGGCGGCCGGCGCGCTGCGCGAGGTGGCGTCACTGGGGCCGCAGCACCATGAGATGACCGAAATCGTGGAGTCCGAGGCGGCGCGGCTGAGCCGGTTGACGACGCGGTTGATCCGCACCGCGCGGCTGGAACGGGAAGAGATCAGGCCTTGGATCGAGCTGATCGACGTGGCCGAGGTGGTGGCGGAGTCCGCGAACCAGTACACCAGGCTTTCGGCCGGGCGGCGGATTTCCGTGGTGAGGGATTGCGAATCCAGCGAAGTGATGGCCGATCGGGAGCTCTTGCGGCTGGCGGTGAGCCAGCTTTTGGATAACGCCTGCAAGTACTCCAGTCCGGGCTCGACGGTAACGCTGAGCATATCGCGCGAGGAACGGCGCAAGTGGTGGTGCGCGTTCTGAGCAGCGGGAATCCCATTCCGGCGGCGGAGCGAAACAGAATTTTCGAGCGATTCTATCGGGGCGTGGACGGGCTGCGCGTGGGACCGGGATCGGGGCTGGGATTGTTTGTGGCGCGCAAGATCGCGCTGGCCCTCGGAGGCAGCATTGAGTTGGATGGAGAGAATCCAGGAGCAGCGAATGGGACAGTTTCCGCCTCGCATTACCCGCTCCCCAAAGGGAGCGGGACGGCGTCGCCGCAGCTGTCTAGCGTGCTGGTGGTGGACGACGAAGCGGCGCTGCGGAGAACGTGAGAGCGTCCCTGGCGACGAGCGGCTTCGCCGTGGAGGAAGCGGGGACGGGAGAGGAAGCGCTGATAGCGGTTCGGCGCCGGCCGTTTGACCTGGTATTGCTGGACGTGAATATGCCGGGGCTGAGCGGGGTGGAAGTTTGCCGGCAAATACGGGCGCATTGCGCCGCGCACGGGAATCGTGATGGTGACGGTGCGCGATGCGGAAGAGGACAAGATTCGCGCGCTGGACGCGGGGGCCGACGATTACGTTACCAAGCCGTTTCGCTTTCGGGAGCTGATCGCGCGGGTGCGGGCGGTGCTGCGAAGGTTGCAGGCGGAAGACGGGCGCGGAGCGGAAGGTATTGCAGGCCGGCGACTTGAAAATCGATCTCGAGCATCGGCTGGTGTGGAAAAACGACGCCGAGATTCGTCTCTCGCCGAAGGAGTTCGACCTGCTTTCGTTCCTGTGGAAGAACCAGGGCGCTCCTTTGACGCACACCAAGCTTCTGCGGGCGGTTTGGGGCCCGGAATACGGGAACGAATTGGAGTATCTGCGGACGTACGTCACGGATGCTGCGCAAGAAGATCGAGGACGATCCGGCCAAGCCTGAATACATACAAACGGATCCGTGGGTCGGTTACCGATTCCGGAATCCGAGCGAGGACGAGGGCGGCGATTCTTCAGACGCCGAATAAACGCCATGGCTCATTCACGTGCACTCGGCAGCTTAAATGCAGGCGCGGCATTCACCGCAAACAACGCAGCGTTCCCGGTATCGCTGCCACAGGTCAGCCGTCCGTCGAAGAGGCCGCCGGACGCGGCCGTTCTCGACAAGAAGCTTTACGAGATGCGCGTGGACCAATTGCGCGAGGCGATCCGGAACAACCAAGCGAGCTTTCCCGCGCAGATTCCGACGTTCTCCCGGCACACGCGGCCGGACTTGCAGCGGAAGCTGGTGCAACTCTATTTCGTAAACGGCTGGAGCGCTCCGCAAATCCGCGCGCGGTACCATTTGGGCGGACAGAGGTTCCAGCAAATCCTGAGCACGTGGAAGAATCGGGCCATAGAACTGGGGTACATTCAAGCGATCCCGCCCGACCCGCGGATCGCGCTGTCTTCGCTGCGGCTTCCGATTCGGGTGGCGTTGTCACCCGCCAACGGCTCGACGGCTCCGGCTCTTCCGGCCGTGAGACGATTCGGAGCGCAGCAGCCGGGCAATCACCGCAAGGCAAACGGAAACGGCCAGGAAATAGGCCGGCCGCGCAGAAAGTGCGATTTGATACAGATCGCCAAGCTCCTAGACGATATCCAACGCGGCCGAACCGTGGCCGACATAGCCGACGAAGCGGGCGTCTCGGAAAGTACCGTGCGGGTCTGGAGGCGGCAGCAAGAGGCGCGCGTGCTGGAGCGTGAAAATCGGGAGCTCAGAGAACGACTCGCGAAGCTGGACGCAATCGAGACAAACTGACGGGTCCACCGAGATCGCCTTCTAGCGTTTTTCCATCCGGTTGTTCCACTTCCGTTTTTTCCGAGGTACCCCGAGGTTCAGCCGAGCAGGAACAGCGAATCGGAGCGAGCGCCGGGCTATTCACTTAAGCCGCCCGAAGGAGCCGAAAGCAGGCCCACGGAGAAAGAAATTGAAGGGGTCGATGGAGGGGGTCATGGGAAGGAGAAACAAAGTCAGGACGGCTATTTTGCTTATCGCGCTGTTGTTTGCGACCGGAGCATTCGTGGGCGATAAGGCGGCGGCGCCGGAGACGCAAAGCGGAAAGACCCTTAGCGGCGGAGAGGTCAAGCTGATATTCTCGCTGATGGATACGAACAAGGATGGAAAGATATCCAAGCAAGAGTGGACAAGTTTCATGGGAACCATGTTCGACCGGCTCGATGCAGGGAAGACCGGAGAGCTTACCCCGCAGGAACTGTCACAATTGAAGTGGCCGGCCGGGACGTTCGCAAGCACGGGCAAATAACGCCAAACCGCGCTTCGTTTGGTTTCGGGCGAGGCAGGCGCGAGTGATCAAGACCACAGGGCCGATCCAATCGCTCTTCTGTCTGCTGCTGGCATGGGCAATGTTGTGCCAGGCGAGTTTTGCGAAAAAGCAGCCCCTTCCTATATCGCCAAAAATCCTGAAGGCACAGACCGTTTACCTGGACTGCGACTGCCGCAGAGAGATGAAGGCATCGGTGCCGAACGCCTTACCCGAATTCTTCGAGTGGGGGCGCTACCAATTGGCTCCGGACCGCAATCACGCGGACCTCATCTTTCTGTTTTCGATGAACCCTTACTTGGGCGATTACTTCACTCGCGACGGTCCCGACAGGCGCCCCGGCATCGTGGATTTTACGATTCTTACAGTGATCGATGGGCGCACCGGCGAAGCGCTGTGGAGCGAATCCAAGCGCTGGGGCTACATGCTGGTGTCCAAGGCGAGCAGAGCGTTGATGCGCGATCTCCGAAAGGCAGTAGAAGCGCAAGTTCACCTGGACTCCGGATCACCCTCGCGATAAACCATCGTAGCGATAAATCGTCCGCCCGATAAGAAGATCCGCTTCGCTCAGAATTGATTTCGCGTTGGATTATTTTTCGAATCAGTTGGGAGCGCTCGATTTCCGGGCGGGTGATCTCTCGGAAGTTGGCGGGGAGCCTTACGGACTTTATTTACCTGGCTGGGCAGGAGGTTTGACGACGCGACTTTTGTCGCGGCGTAGCAGGGGGCCGAGGTCTCCCTCCTGCGCCTGCAGTTCCACTCTGAAGTTATCGATCAATGTGATTGCCGCAGGGCTTTCGAGCATGTAACCGGAGCGCACATAATCGCTCCACAGAATTTCTCCCGTGGCCGGGTCCGTGACCGTCATTTGCGTGGCGTCCACGGCAACCGACCCCTTGCCCGTGTCGAAATCGCCGAGATGGCGGTTGGCGGAAAACTGGAAGATCAGGTCAGCCTTGCGGCGGTCCGGCACGACATCGAAGCGCTTCCAATCCTGGACTTCCAAGAGAGCTGCTTGCCTGGCCTTGGCCAAACCGCCGGCGCAAGCGCCGCAGTCAAGATAGACCGATTTCGCGTGCATGACCTTGGGCGGCAGCGCCGGGATGATGTCGGAGACGCGGATCGTGCGCGTAGCGCTATCCAAATTCCCGATTACGGCCACCATGCGAGCCGCAAAGGCCTTGGGCTTGGCCTGGTCGTCGAGTTGGTAGACCATTCCGTTTTCGGAGCTGAAGAGGACGTATTTGGCGCCCCTCTTCACGCAGTCGATGGTGCATTCGGCCATTGTTTCGCCGGGACGCAACATCGGGGTGTGCCCGGCCGCAGTGGCGCAGGTGCTATCCGCGATCACACCTCGGAAAGCTTGCTCCTGTTGCGCGCACGCGCTCACAGCTGCCAGGAACGCACAGAGAGTGGCGCCCGCGAGCCTTCTCTGAAGTCGACACGTCTGAAATCCTCCCGGGTCCAATAGACCAAGCATGAGGCTCCTCGAATGTTCCCAATGCCGTTGCCTGACGAACAACGATAACGCTACTGCGGGGCCGTGCGGTTGTAAAGCTTGGGGAAAAACCTGTGACGGGTCCAGCCCGCATCACATGGAAGCTCGGTCGTATCGCGAGCGGCGCAAAGGGGGCCTGTCCTAAATGCCGCGCTCGGAATTTTACGAAGAGGACACCGATTCCCCTAAACCGAAAAATGTGCAAGAATCAGCCACTTTCTGCTAGCCAGGTGCCAGCGATGAAGACGAGAAGGTTGGCCCCAGAGTTCTTCCTGCTGCTGCTCGCGCCGGTGGTCTTCTTCCCGCCGATTTTTGCCAAGACGAAAACGAAAGAGCATCCGCCGCTAAACCCCAAAATCCTGGCGGCGAGGTCCATTTACCTGGATTGCGACTGCCGAAAGGAGATGGCGGTTTCGTTGGCGAATGCTTTGCCTGAACTGCTGGACTGGGGGCGCTACAAATTAGTGCCCGACCGCGAGCATGCGGACCTGGTTCTTTTCTTTTCGATGAATCCATACTTGGGCGATTATCTGACGCGCGACGGTCCAGACAAGCGGCCGGGCGTGGTGGACTTTACGATCCTTACCGTAATTGACGCGCATACCGGCAAAGCTCTGTGGACTGATTGGAAGCGGTGGGGATACATGATGGTGAGTTATGCGAGCCGGGCGCTGGTGCGCGACTTCAGGCTGACGGTGTCTCAAGAGATAAAGAGCTGGAGCCTGGAAGACGTCCTGCGCTGTTCCGACAGCGCGGCGTACACCGCGTTTGCGAATCTCACGCCGGAAGAGGCGCTGACGAAGTCGGGGGCTGAAGCCGCGCGTGAAAACGATGCCGCGAATCGCTTCACGATTGGCCCTGCCGACGCGCCGGATTTCTGCAAGCGCGCGCAGCTGGTGGTGAGCCCCGAAAACAAGATTCTCGGCTTCGAAGTGCTGCCCGCCGGCGCGGAGACTCTGGATCTAGCGGAGCTCATGCAGCAGGCCGACCAATTTGATTTCAGCGGCGGGAAAGACGCTGATACAGGTGAGCCCTTCTTCACCGCCGAAACTAAAAGCAAGAAGATCGTGATCCAATATACGCTGCAAGGCCGGATGCCCCGTCTGGTTGGCGTCAAATATCTGTACTGATACCTCCCGCAATCGAAAAAACCGATCGACCTCATTAAAAGTATCGTTCCTTTCCTTTCATGCCTTTTTTAGGCCTGTGAAGACACCCTAGTTCTCGCGAATCTCTTCGGTCCAAAGCGCAGGGGATGTGCCAGTTGGTTGCGTGCGGCGTTGAGCGAGTGGGTAACGCCGATCTCGCCGATCTCGCCGAGAGGGCCAAAGAGTCGCAGGAGGAAGGAAAAACCATGAACGGCAATACGGGGGTGTTGTCCATAATCGGGCACTTTTTCAGCGGTCTACTAAAACACAACTCAACGACAAACTTGCGGGGCGACGTTCCCGGCATGCGGGCGGCCGCCGTGAGGATGGGAGTCAGTGCCGCGCTTCTGCTGGGATTGCTCTCGCTTCCCGCCTTCGGGCAGGTGGCGGACGGCTTCATAGGCGGCATGGCGCGCGATTCGGCCAGTGGCAAGCCTGTGCCGCAGGTTCGCATCATCGCTCACAACCTGGCCGGCGGCACTGATCGCATGGCCGTCACCGATGCCGACGGAATGTATAAGTTCACAGATCTGGAACCCGGCCGATATGACGTGGCGGCCACAAAGACCGGATTTGAAACGGCATCGGCGACGATCGACGTGGAGGGCAAACACCTCGTTAGGGTGGACCTCCCGTTGAAAGATGACGCGGACGCGGCAGCGACAACAACGGAGCCGGACAACCAGCCGCCCTCCGACCGCGAAAAGAAGCTCCAGGACGAGATTGATCGCCTGGAAGCACGTCTTGCGGCCATGGAAATCAAGGATGCCGCTCAGCCATCGGCGGAGGCCAAGGCCGATGGAACGAGTGGGTCTGTGACGGCTTCTCTGAATCCAGCCGACGTTCCCAGCCCGGAAGCCGCTCCTGCTTCTCAAGCTGCGGCAACTACAGCCAGCGCGTCAGCGGCAGCACCTGCCGCGGCCGCCGATCCCGCGCCGGCGCTTCCGCAGGGCCTTCAACCGCCGCCGGCCTCTCAGGGACCGGACAATGAAACTCCGTTCGCATATGCCGATTTTGGCTGGCTGAACGGCACGGGCCGCGGAACGCCCGCGTTCGACACTTCGTTCTTCACGCCGGAGATTCGGTTCGACACAAACTACGCGGACAGCATGAATCATCCGGTGGACCATACACTGGGCGGTTCGACCGAGACGTTCCGCTCGGGCGAAATTCAGGTCGAGCAAGCCAGTTTCGGCGGCGACTTCCACTGGAATAACGTCCGCGGCCGAATCCTGACGATGTTCGGCGAGTTTGCCACCACCACACCGAGAAACGATGCCAGCGCAGGCGTTGGCCAATGGGACTTGAACGATGCATACCGGTATGTTTCCGAAGCCTGGGGCGGGTACCACTTCAACGTAAATCACGGGCTGAACGTCGATGCGGGAATCTTCGTCTCCTATATCGGCCTGTTCAGCTACTACAATTTTGACAACTGGACCTACCAACCGTCTTACGTATCGTCCAACACGCCGTGGTTCTTCAATGGATTGCGAATCCAGTGGTTCCCCACCAACAAACTCAAGATCGAACCGTGGTTCATCAATGGATGGCAGTCATATGCCAAGTACAACAGCCGCCCGGGCCTGGGAGGCCAGATTTTGTGGCGCCCCACGGAATGGTTTTCGGCGGTCTTCAACAACTATGGCATGGGCACGGATACTCTAAACAATCCCAACGTTTCGCGTATTCACACCGACGACAGCATCGAGATCCGCTATTTCAACCGACCGGATAGTCCCGGTCTCTCGAAAATTGCCATGTCCTTCACGGGAGATCTCGGCTGCCAGTATGGCGGCGGCGCTTCCTGCTTTAAGAATACCGCTAACGGGCTCAGGTCGTCCTTTGCCGGCTGGATGGCGTACAACCGGTTCTGGTTTGATAAGGACAAGCATGCGATCACCATCGGCGGAGGCAGGATGGACAATCCCAGCGGTTATCTGACTCTGCTCCCGCCAATCAACGCGGCCAACGCCGTCTCCGGTTCGCCTTATTTCACGGAGAATTTCGGCCAGCCCTTCAAGATGTGGGATACCACGATCACTTACAACTACATGCCCAAGACCTGGCTTACCTGGTGGGCGGAAACCGGGTATCGCCACTCCGATCAGCCCTATTGGACTGGCCATAACGGGATCACGCCTCCCGGCGGCAACACGGGCTCTCCGGGCAGTTACGTTTGCACCAATGGGGCAACTTCCAGCGCTTCCAGCTTCAGTCCTTCGGGAAATGGCTTCGCCGTGGATAACACAGGCAATGCCGTTTCGTCCTCCTGTACCGCTCAATACGGCGCAGGCTGGACCGCCTGGTTCCCGGATCTGGTCAAGGACCAATGGGTCGTTAACGCGGGGGTAATGGTCCGATTCTGATGTGCATGGAACAAAGCGAGGGGCCGCTTCGGCGGCCCCAATCCTTCGCGCCGTTTATGGTTTCCGAATGTCCTATTCATGCCTTTTTCACGGCGAATCTTTAGACTAAGCAGACTAAAGCAGGCTAAAGCGCAAATGGATACGAACACGAGCACGAGTCACGAAGCCGCAAGAGACGCGGAGTGCAGCACGACCATCCGCTATCTTCTGGTTTCACTTCTCGTCTTTTGCGCCTTGGGCGTGCTCTTGTTCGGGGCTGTCGCCGCACATTCGGCGGCTGCGCTGAAACATCCGAGGCAAAGAGTGGCGCCGCCTTCTTCTCCCGCCGGAATCCTGCACCGATCACCAGCGGTAGCAGCGCACGCCAACGATACGCTCCGACAAGACGGGCTTGACGCCGATTCCGCGTTAGGCGCGGAGACCGCGGTCAGCGAGAACTTAGCGCCTTCCACGGGATACACCATCGACGTACACCTTGCCGACGGCAGCGAACAACTCATCCCCATCACCGCGCCGCCGGGCGGACTCGAACTCCAAGTTCGGGATATGACGGGCGACAACGTACAGAACGATTTAGTGGTGAGACCCGCCCTGACGCACTGGCCGCTGATCGTGCTGCTGAACGACGGACGCAATCACTTCACGGTGGCCATTGCGGGCACTTTGCCAAGCTCCATGGATTCCGGCAGCCAGCTGTCGGGATCCCGGCAAGTTCCGGATGGCGCAGTGCTGGTGTCGTTCGCTTCCAAGGCGGGCAGCTCGGCGAGCGGCAGACAGTTCCTAGTCCCCAAGCTTCAGCAAGGCTTCCTCTCTTCGTTCACGCAAAGTTCGACGAACCAGACGGACCGTATCTCCGTCTCGGGACGGGCTCCTCCCGCAAAAATCTAGGGAAGCAGTTCAGCGAGACAAGAAGCAGCTGGTGTCGGCGAGGCGGCGTGTATCCCGTGGCCGCGAAGGACACGCTCGTGCCGATTACCAGATTAGGGTGACCCTGGCGGCCAATTGGAGGCTCCGTTTATGAACGGCAAGATCATGAAATTCGCTCTCTTCTTCGCCAGCGCCTCGCTGCCCCTGGCACTTCTGGGTTGCGAAACGGCGCACGGCGATCCCGCGCAGGAAGCGCCGCCTCCGGCAACGGTAGTTCAAGGCGTGGATGTTACGAACTTCGCCGTGGATCATCCGGAGCAGTACCCGATCGTAACGGCGACTCAATACCAAGCGCCATCGCAATTGGACGTCACCGGTAGCGTGCTTCCGGATATCTCGCGAACCGTGCCGGTGATTACGCTGGCCTCGGGGCGCGTGGTGGACCTCCGCGCGCGACTCGGCGACACGGTGCAGAAGGATCAAGTTTTGCTGCGTGTGCGCAGCGACGACGTTGGGTTGGGATTCGACGCCTACGAAAAGGCTATTCACGACGAGCTACTCGCGCGAAAGCAATTGGATCGAGCTAAGGACATGTACGAGCACGGCGCCATCGCGCAGCAAGATTTGGAAGTAGCGCAAAACGCCGAAGACGACGCTCTGACCAGTCTCGACACGACCAAGGAGCATCTGCGCCTCCTGGGCAACGATCCCGAAAAGCCCAATGGCATTGTGGATATCGTGGCGCCCATCACCGGCGTGATCACCGACCAGGAAGTGACGAATGCGTCTAGCGTACAGGCTTATTCGGCCCCGAACCCATTCACGATTTCGGATTTGAGCAGTGTGTGGGTGGTTTGCGACGTCTACGAGAACGACATGGCCAACGTGCGTTTGGACGAACCCGTCAACATCAAGCTCAACGCCTTCCCCGGCAGAGCATTCCGGGGAAAGGTTAGCAATATCGGATCGATTCTCGATCCGAATATTCGTACCGCGAAGGTTCGCGTCGAAGTTGCCAATCCCGGCGGGATCATGCGGCCGGGCATGTTCGCCACGGCCACTCTCTTCAGCGGTCAGAAGTTCACCTACACGTCCGTGCCGGCATCGTCGATCCTGCATCTGCACGATCGCGACTGGGTTTACATTCCCACGCAAGGAAAATTCCGCCGGACCGAGGTCGTCTCCGGCGCGCAGCTAGCGAACAACATGCAAGAGATTCTCAGCGGACTGCAGCCGGGCCAGCAGGTCGTGTCCAACGCGGTCGTCCTTCAAAACGCGATCGACAACGAGTGACGAGGGGCACAAAGGCGTGAGGAAAAGACCATGATTCGCAAACTCGTAGATTTCGCGCTGAATAACCGATTTGTCGTGATTGCCCTGGCGCTCCTTTGCGTGTTCGCCGGGGCACTGGAGTTCCACGAAATGCCCGTGGAAGCTTATCCGGATATTTCCGACAATTACGTGAACATTATCAGCCAATGGCCGGGGCGTTCCGCGGAGGAGGTCGAGCAGCAGGTCAGCATCCCCATCGAAATTCAGATGGGCGGTCTCCCGCACCTGTCGGAGCTGCGCTCCGAGTCCGTTTTTGGCCTTTCGTTAATGACGCTGGTCTTTGACGACGCGTCCATCAATGACTGGAACCGCGCCAAGGTGCTCGAAAGGCTCACCCAGGTCAGCGTACCTCCTGGCGTTCAGCCTCAAATCGGGACGGATTGGAGCCTCACGGGGCAAATCTATTGGTACACGATCCGAAGCACAAATCCGCAGTATGACCTGATGGATCAGAGGTCGATCGAAGACTGGACTCTGTATAAGCAATTCAAGACCGTTCCCAACGTTGTGGACGTAAGCGATTTCGGGGGGATCGCGCGCGAATATCAGGTGCGCGTCGACCCTACCAAGCTCATATCGTACGGATTGGGCATCGCTCAACTGGAGCAACAGCTCCAAATCAACAACGTCAACGCTGGCGGCAGCTTCATCGAGACGGGCTTGCAGCAGATGAACGTCCGGGCCATCGGTCTCTACCGCAACTTGCAGGACATCGAGAATACGGTCCTGATCACAAAAAATGGCACCCCGATTCGCGTCAAGGACATCGGAATTGTCGAGATGGGTCCCAGAATTCGGCTGGGACACATGGCCCGAGCGACTCATCGTCCCGATGGCGTGATCGTGGATGAGCCGGACATTATCCAGGGCATGGCGCTGATGCTAAAAGGGGCGGAGGAAGGGCCCACCTTGGACGCCATTCACGCGAAGGTGAAAGAGCTCAACGAGCGCATCTTGCCCGAAGGCGTGAAGATTATTCCCATGCTGGACCGCAGCGACCTGCTTCATTTCACCCTTCACACCGTTCTGCACAATCTGGGCGAAGGGATGATACTGGTCACCATCATCCTGCTTCTGTTCGTCGGCAATATTCGCGCCGCGATAATTGTCGCCATAACCATACCGTTCGCCCTGATGTTCGCTTCGATTTGGCTCAATTTGAGCAAGATTCCCGCCAATCTTCTCTCGTTGGGCGCATTGGATTTCGGGATGATTGTGGACGGCGCGGTGGTGATGGTCGAAAACATCGTCCGGCACCTCTCTCACCGAAACAGCAGCGGCCCCGGAGGTTCTGGTGAAGGCGCCGCGAACTCCGGACGCATTACCGTGATCGTCAAGTCTCCCGCCGAAGCGATTCGCGAAGCTTGCCACGAGGTTCAGCGGCCCGTCTTCTACGCCATCGCCATCATCATCACTGCCTACATGCCGATTTTCACCCTCCAACGCGTGGAAGGCAGGCTTTTCAAGCCAATGGCGTGGACCGTGGCGTTCGCCCTCCTTGGCGCGATGACCTATTCGATCCTGGTTGCGCCGGTTCTGAGCGCCTGGCTATTCAGCAAGGGCGTCAAGGAATGGCACAACCCGGTTATGACGTTCCTAATCACGCGATACCGCACGGCAGTGCGGAAGGCCATTGAATACCGATGGGTAACGATCGGAGTGGGCCTGGCCGGGTTCGCCGTGGCCACGTTTCTCACCTTTAGCGGAATCATCGGCGCCGAATTCCTGCCTCATCTTGACGAAGGCGCGATCTGGGCGCGCGGCTCGCTGGCCGTTAGCACGAGTCTCACCGAAGGGGAGCGCTTCACCAATCAATGCCGCCTTGTTTTTGCCTCCTTCCCGGAAGTCACCACGGTAGTCTCGGAAGTTGGGGCGCCGGACGATGGAACGGACACAGGAGGATTCGGCAATACCGAATATTTCGTGGACCTGAAGCCGAAAGATCAATGGCGTCCGGTCTTTCACCAAGACAAAACTGAACTGATCGCCGCGATGAACCGGGAGGTTTCGAAATTCCCAGGCGTTTTCTGGAATTTCTCCCAGCCCATCGAAGATAACGTGGACGAGACGCTGACGGGCACCAAAGGCGGACTGGCGGCCAAGCTCTACGGTCCGGATTTGGGCGTTCTTGAGCAAAAGGGCGAAGAGATCAAGGAGGTAATGTCCCGGATTCCCGGAATCAAGGATCTGGGGCTCCAGCGCGACACGGGAGAGCCGAATCTCAATGTCACGGTGGACCGCCAAGCGACGGCCCGGTGGGGCGTGAATGTGGCGGACGTGCAAGACGCCATCCAAACGGCCGTGGGCGGATTTCCTGTTGGCCAGGTCCTGCAGGGAGAGGCGGTATACGACCTGACCGTGCGTTATCAGAAGCCCTATCGCGATACGAAAGAAGCGATTCAGGACATTCGCATTCTTACGCCTTCGGGCGAGCGCGTGGCCCTGGCGCAATTGGCCAAAGTGGAGGTCAAGGACGGCGCCTACGACATCTATCGCGAAAATGGCTCGCGCTACGTGGCCATTCGTTTCGAAGTGCGCGACCGCGATCTGGGTTCCACAGTTCATGAAGCTATAGACAAGATCAACAAGAACGTGCAGTTGCCGCGAGGCTATGAACTCAAGTGGGCGGGTGAATATGAAAGCGAGCAACGAGCCGAAGCCCGACTGCTGGTGATCGTACCGATCACCATCCTGCTCATCTTCATCATTCTTTACATCATGTTCCGCTCCGCAAAGTGGGCCGTGCTGATTCTCATGACTGTCGCGATGGCCCGCGTTGGCGGCCTGGTGGCCCTGTTGGTTACCCACACATTCTTCAGCGTGGCCTCCGGCGTGGGCTTCCTGGCGCTCTTCGGCGTATCGGTGCAAACGGGCGTCATCATGCTCGAGTACATCAATCAGTTACGCGCCAAGGGGCATGCCGTCGTGGATGCAGCGGTCGAAGGCGCTGTCCTGAGGCTGCGCCCCATCATGATGACCATGTTGGTTGCGACATTCGGGCTCCTGCCGGCGGCTTTCTCGCACGCCATCGGCTCCGATTCGCAGCGGCCCTTCGCCATCGTCATCGTCGGCGGTCTCATCGCCGACTTGGCCATGAGCATCTTCATTCTGCCGACGCTTTACGTCTGGTTCGCCAGCAACAACGACGTTTTGCCGAAACCGGAGGAGTCCTTTGAGGTGTAATTATGAGGTTTAATAACTATCGTCATCTCCGCTACGTCTGGAAAGGCGTGATGGCCTGCGGCGTCGCGCTGGCCTGCGCGTGGATCACTTGCCCGGCGTTCGGGCAAAATTCCGCGCCGACGCCCACGGCATCCGCAGCGTCCTCGGCGTCCGCTTCCCAGCAGGCCAGCCTGATCTTGAAAGGTCCGATCCGGATCACCATGGACGAGGCCATTCAACTGGCGCTCCAACACAACCACAATTTGCTGGCCGCGCGCACCGCCATCGAGCAAAGCAAGGACCTCGAGACCACCGCCAATTTCCGTCCCAATCCTGTGTTGTTCGCCGATTGGGAGTATTTGCCACTATTCGGTTCGCCATCCAGACAAAACCCCGACGTATATACGGGTGTATCCACTGCGGATTATTTGCACAACAACACCGAAGCGGATATCGGACTCAGCTACCTGATCGAGCGCGGCAAAAAACGTCAGGCCCGCTACCAGGCTGCCAAGGACCAGACAGCTGTCACCACCTCCCTCGTTTTCGATAACGAGCGCCAGCTCACGTTTGCGGTGGCCAATCTCTTCGTCAACGCGGAGCTCGCGGAGTCCGCGCTGGAACTTGCCGACCTCGATTTGCAGAGTTTCCAGAAGACCGTTCAGATCAGCAAAGTCGCCTACGACGCCGGCGGCATCAGCGAAGACGATTACCTGAAAATGCAGCTCCAGCTCTTGCAGTTCCAGGAGGACGAATCCCAGGCGAGGCTCGCCAGAGTCCAGGCGCTCTCGGACCTCCGGAATCAGCTCGGTTATGAATCGGTGCCCGCCAACTATGACGTCGCGTCGGCTTTCGAATATCGGCCGGTCAGAGCCTCGCTGGAAGACCTGCAGCTAAAGGCGCTGCAATTGCGTCCCGATTTCCAGGCCGCACAACAAAATGTGACCGCAGCGGACAGCGGCTACCTCTTGGCCAAGGCCGATGGCAAACAGGACGTCACCGTTTCCGGAAATTATTCGCACTCCAATGGAATCAGCGGGGCCAGTTTTTTGGTGAGCGTTCCGCTGGCCATTTTCAACCGCAACCAAGGAGAGATCGCCCGAACGCGCTCCGTGATCACGCAGATGCAAGAGCAGCAGCGCGCGGCGAACCAGCAGGTGATGACCGACGTCAACGACGCTTATCAGGGCCTGCTGCAAAACCAGGAGATCATGCAGATCTACGAAACGGGTTACCTGGAAGAAGCCAAAAAGGATCGCGATATCACCGAGTACGCCTACCAGCGCGGCGGGCTGGCCCTGCTCGATTTTCTCGATGCGGAACGCACTTATCGCTCGATCGAGCTTGGTTATCGCCAGCAGCTCGCCTCCTGGCTGGTGGCGGTGGAACAGCTACGCGAAGCCGTGGGCACACGGGCGCTGCCTTAACGGAGGCATGTGAAGCCGTACGGTGAGGGAAAAGCGAGGGTGTTATGAAATACGCGGCTGTGTTTGCTCTTCTATTTGTTTTGGCGACGCTGGCCTCCACTCCAGCAGTCGCGGAAGGTCAGCCGTCCTGCAAAGCTTACTTTCAGGTGGTGGAGCAAGACGGGGGCAATCTTCGCGCCGGTATGGACGTCGCACAGAAGAAGTGGTGGGACAACAAAGGACACAAAAAATACCCCGACCTTTGCTGGGATGGCTCGGTTTCGTCGAACGACAAGCCTCGTTATCTGGTGATCTGGTCAAAATCCGGGTCGAGCGATGATGCCAAGCTCTCGAAGCCGGATGGGACCAAGACAACCCAGCAGCTCGAATCGAGGACGATCCCCAATGTCTACGGCCAACGGCCGGAGACGATTGAAAAGACGGCTCCCACAGCTTGGCTTTACAAAGGCCGGTATAGCATGGCCCAGGTATCACTGGTGACCATCTCCTTTGACGGAAAGATGGAACTGCCTCCCGTCTGGGTACCCGTGCACGACCATCCATTCTGGTGGCCCCGGGCGGACAGCCCGAAAGTTCTGGAGGGCGCGATGAAGTATCTCGCGCAAGAGTCCGTACTCTCCGTGACTGTCGGAGTTCGCAGCGCCAACAATTAATAGGCAATTAAGGGCAACTAAGAGGCAAACGCTCCCTCTGGAACGGAGGGCGCCGAGGAGCCGGCTCAGTGAAAAAATATGAGGTACGGGCTTGGATCGAGGAGATCGGCGTCATTCCCGCAGTTCGGGTGCGTTCAGCGGAGGATGCGCTATTCGCCGTTGAAGCCATCGCTCAAGGCGGCATCCCGGTGGCGGAGATACCGCTGACGGTGCCCAACGCGACAAAGATCATCACCCAATTGAGAAGAGAAAATCCCAATATGGTGGTTGGCGCCGGCGGAGTGATGGACGTGGAGGCTGCGCAGCAAAGTCTCGATGCCGGTGCGCAGTTTCTCACCACCGACGGGCTGGACCTGGAACTGCTCGACTTTGCCGTACGACACGAGGTCGTTGTACTTCCCGGCGCCCTCACTCCTACCGAAGTCATTACCGCGTGGAAGGGACGTTGCGATTTCGTCAAGGTGGTGCCCTGCGCTCAGATCGGCGGCGAGACCTACATTCGATCGCTGCATCGCATGTTTCCGCGCCTTCCGCTGATTGCCGCCGGAGGCGTAAACCAGGAAAACGCGACAAACTTCATTCTGGCAGGCGCGGTCGCGCTCGGTATCGGGGGTGAATTGATTCCTTCCGAGGCGATTCGCCGCCGGCAGACGGAACGCATATCGGAGTTGGCGCGAAGGTTTGCCGGATTCGTAAAAAGTGGCCGGATCCAAATCGAATCGCGGAAGCAGCGCGTTGTGAGCTCTTGATTGCACCATCCAACCGGCAGTTGGTACGCGGCTGAGAGCACGACGACTGCGTTGATTTCAACATGACGGCCGACCGCGCAGCTCTCTCGCGGCCTTGCGCAGCCTGGCTTTGCGCGAGGGCCCGCCCGCTGGTCCAAAACCATGAGCAGCTGATGTTGTCTTTAATTTTCATCCGCTTCTTGACGACATTCAGCAAATCGAGTTTAGGTAATTTTGTGGACGCGCGTGAACTTGGAGCTTATTGCGTCAGATCGCGTTCGGGAGCATTCGGATTAACGGTTGCGCCTCAGCGAATCCAGGAGTGAGGACATCTTGGATAGGCGCCGATCATGCTGGTCACCTCTGGATCGGGCGGAATATCGCATCAGTTGCCACGCCAAGTAACCATCACAAACTGAAATCACTAAGAGTCCATATTTATTCAGCATCTTTAGCTGAATCAACCTGAGGGCTATGGTTACCTACCGCCCCAAATCACTAAATGGCCGGAGTCGAACACGGGATTCTGATTATATGTATGACCGATCTTGTACCCGAGGCACAAACATCGGGGCTTGATCGATTCCAGACGGTCTTTCAACGATCATGACGATCCGTCGCTCAGAAGGTTGAAACTGAGAAGATGACCATTCGTTGTTGAAATCCAAAACGAAAGGGTCTGCTCTCCCCGAGCAAGCCCTTTGATCCCCGTAAGATAGCTGGCTGCGGGGCACGATTTGAAGGTGCGACCTTCGGCCTCAGTCCGCTTGGCGGGCACACAAAATGAAGTCAGCCCGGCGAGCCGCCGGTTCGTCGGTAGCGGAAATAAAAAGGCCGGACTCTGGCGTCCGGCCTCGGTTACCGATTGGTTGCGGGGGCACGATTTGAACGTGCGACCTTCGGGTTATGAGCCCGACGAGCTACCAGACTGCTCCACCCCGCGAACTCATCTTAGCGAAATCGCTATGCACCGTCAAACCGGCGCGCATGCGCTTCGAGATCGCTGGTTGGGCTCGGAACAATCTCGGGCTATGCTTGTCTGCGAGGACCTTGGGAGAACGATTCTTATGAACGCGATGAATGCGATCAACGCCACAGACGCCATGAAAGCCGCGACCCCCAGCGCCATCGAGGGCACGGAACAGGTCCGTTGGGACCTCAGCATCCTTTATTCCGGCATTGACGATCCCCGGCTCGATTCCGACTTAAAGGCGCTCGAGGCCATGGCCAAATGCTTCGCGGAAAGCTACCGGGGCAAGCTCGCGGAACGCCTGAGCGCGGCCATCGGCGACTATTCGGAAATCGAGATGCTGCAGGGCAAAATCGCATCGTATCTATCCCTGCGCGAGAGCACGGATCTGGCGAACGCGGCGGTCAAAGCCAAACACGCCCAGGTTCAGCGGGAATTGAGTGCCCTGCTGGGCGAGCACCTCACCTTCTTCGAATTGGAACTTGTTCAGATAAGCGACGCGGCACTCGCCGCCTGGTACGAACGCGATCCGATCGTTGCCAGGCATCGTCCCTGGATCGAGCATGTACGGCTCTTCAAACCTCATTTCCTCACCGAGCCGGTGGAGTCCGCTCTCACCAAGCGCTCCCCGTTCGACTCCGGCTCCTGGAGTGAGTTCTTCGATGAGTTGGAGGCGGACCTGGAGTTCAGCTTTCGCGGCGCCACCAAAAGCCTCACCGAACTGCTGCACACGCTCACCAGATCCAAAGACGCGCAGGAGCGCGCGGAGATACTGAAAGTCGTCAACAATGGCTTGACCGGGCCGTTTGCAAAATACTCCGCGCAAACTCTGTACATGGTTGCCGGATCAAAAGCCGTGGAGGACAAGGAACGCGGCTACGCGCACCCCATGGATCGCCGCAACAAGGCCAACCGCATTCCCGACGCCGTGGTCGACGTTCTGCACAGCAGCGTCACCTCGCTGGGCGGACCGCTGGCGCGCCGCTATTACAAGCTCAAAGCGCGCCATCTGGGAGTTCCCGTGCTCCGCTGGAGCGATCGCGACGCGCCCATGCCCTTTGCCGATACGACGATAGTTCCTTTCCGCGAAGCCGAGGAGATCGTCACCACGGCTTATCAAAGCTTCAGCCCCGCACTGGCGGAGATCGTGAGAAGCTTTTTTCGCGAGCGCCGCATCGACGCGCCGGTGGCCAAGGAAAAGCGCCAGGGAGCGTTCAACTCCTCTCAAGTTCTGCCCGGCGGGAAGCCAGTCTCCTACACGCTTCTGAATTATCTCGGAAGCAACACGGACGTGATGACTCTCGCGCACGAACTCGGCCACGGCGTCCATGGCATTCTTGCCGGAGAAGCGCAGGGGCCGTTGATGTTCCACGCGCCCATTGCCTACTGCGAGACGGCATCGGTATTCGGCGAAATGACCACCTTCACTTTTCTCCAGGACCGCCTCGCCCACGGGGGAGACAAGAAATCACTGCTGGCATTGATCATGGGCAAGATCGACAAGATGCTGAACACCATCGTCCGGCAGATCGGCTTTTCCAATTTCGAACGGCGGCTTCACGGCATGGACGAATCCTACAAAACCTGGAGGCAGCCCGCTAAGCTGTCGGTCGAGGAGTTGAGCGCCATCTGGCTGCGCACGGCGCGGGAACTCTATGGCCCGGAAGGCGAAATCTTCACCTACGAGAATAGCGATCGCCTGTGGGCTTACATTCCTCACTTCCACAGCCCGTTCTACGTATATGGATACGCCTTCGGCGAACTGCTCACGCAAAGCCTCTTCGCGCAGCGCCGCCGCTTGGGCCCTCGCTTCGAACCGCTTTACCTCGACCTTTTGCGCTCCGGCTCGACGAAAAACGTCGTGGAACTCCTTGCGCCTTTCGATCTCGATGCCAGAAGCGAAGCTTTCTGGAGGGAGGGGCTCACCGGCGGCTTAGGCTCGCTGATTGAGGAAGCCGAAGAGATGTCTCGCTCCTTGGCCTTGGTATAGACATTTAAGATAAGCATGCAAAGCCCGGGGCCAATTGCGTTGACCGCGACCGCGCGCCTAAATACACTACTCGCCAAGACAAGCCAAGCAACGAACTGACAATTCGCGCCGTCTACCGGATGAGGAGATTGGAATGAGAATCAAACACGCCGCTTTCTTCCTGCTCGTTCTCGCTGGCATTTCTCTCGTTCGGGCGCCTCTATTCGCGCAAGCGCCGCCATCCTTTCCCCCCGACCAGCTCGATCAACTCGATCAATTGGTGGCACGAGTCGCTCTCTATCCGGATCCCTTGTTGGCGCAGATTCTCACCGCCTCGACATATCCAGACCAAATACCCGACGCCGCCCATTGGGCCGATCAGCACCATTACCTCACCGGCCAGGCCCTTGCCGATGCGATTCAGGGCGACCAGGTTCCCTGGGATCCCAGCGTGCAGGCGCTGCTTCCGTTTCCGTCTGTGCTGGAGATGATGGCTTCCGACATGAGGTGGACCACGGACCTCGGTAACGCGTTCCTGGCGCAGCCGCAGGACGTGATGGACGCGACGCAGCGGGAACGTCGCAAGGCCAGGGATTTCGGTTACCTCCGGACCAACGGCCAGATCGTGGTCGGCGGAGGACCGTACATCACGATTATACCGGCCAATCCCGCTTTTCTCGTCGTCCCCGCTTATGACCCGGGAATCGTCTTCTTTGCGCCGCGGCCGGGTTTCGTCGTGGGCGGCGCCATCCGCTTCGGTTTTGGAGTGACGCTCGGCGGGTTCTTCCGGCCTTGGGGCTGGGCTCCTGGTTTTTATGGCCGCTTTGACTGGGGCGGGCACGCCTTATTCATCAATAACGCCCGCTGGGGACGGACTTGGGTCAATCGCGGCGCATACGTTCATCCTTATCCTGGAGTCCGGCGATTTGCGCCCGGCGCGAGGCCCGCGGAACAGCATGCGTTGCATGAACGAAGCACGCGAGAGCGGCAAGACGCCCGCGAAGGACGCCGTGGACGCGAGGAGCACCGGCGCTAATCACGCGGACCGGTGTGCTTCGTCGCTCGGAAGCATTCAAGACAGTTCGACGAGTAGATCGATTACATGGATAAATCGACGCTCCTATTATCGGCGATCGTACTGGCGGTATTTGGAACGTCAGTCGCTGCCGGGCGCCCTTCCTGGGGCATATTCACCGGCCTCGCCATTATCCTATTGGCCGCCGGATTGGCGGCCGGAGCGCTACCCATGCGCTCCGACGATTACTTCGACGAGCGCGCCGGGGCGGGCCAGCGAATCTCCAGGAGCTTGGTCACGCTCAGCTCTACGGCGATCGTGGCCATCTATGCCGCCGGCTACTACCGCACCAGTGCGGCGGCGCATAAGTTCGATTCTCAGACCGTGGAGGGAAGAACCGTCGCCGAGGCTGTGCCGGCGCCGCCGCCCGCGCCGGAAAATCCGCCGACCCCGGCGGAGCCACTCGGCAGTTCGACCTCTACTCCTCCTACGGTGAAGAAGAATGTCCGTAAGCCGGCTGCCGCGAATCGCAAGTCGAGCGCTGCCTCCACCGATTCGGGCGAGTCGACGGAGTCGGCCTCCGGAACCGGCGCGAATCCGGCGGCCAAGGCAGCCGCCAGCGCGCAAATCCAATACAAGGACGGCGTATTTCTTGGCTGGGGCAGTTGCCGCCACGGCGATATCGAGGCCTCGGTTCAGATTCAGGACGGGAAGATCGTCACGGCCGCGATTACGCAGTGCTTGACGCGCTACTCTTGCAGTTGGATCTCTCCCCGAGTTCCTAGTCCCGTTTTGCCGGACTTGCCTCGAGAGGTTGTGGAACGGCAGAGCGCCAAGGTCGACTACGTGTCCGGAGCCACCGAGAGCAGCTATGCATTCGCCGACGCCATCACTGCAGCATTGTCCAAAGCGAGCGAGTGACGATATCGTCCGCACCGCGGTTCGCATGGGCACCTTTGTGACCATTCACGTGGTCGGGGCAGCCGCACAAAAATCGGAAGTGCAGTCGGCGATGCTTCGCGAAGAGGCCGTCGAGCGCGCATTCGCATGGTTCGATCGCGTGGAGGAGTGCTGCACGCGATTTGAGTCCGGCAGCGAAGTGATGCGGCTCGCCGCCCAGGTTGGCGTGCCGGTTCCCGTCAGCACGCTTCTGTACGAGGCCGTGCAATTTGCATTGGCCGTGGCCGAAGAGAGCGGCGGCGCCTTCGATCCCACTGTCGGCCACGCCATGGAAACGCGCGGCTTCAACCGCGAGTATCGCAGCGGCCGGGAGATTCGCACTTCGCTCGACTGCACCCGCACTTCTCTTGATTGCGGCAGCTCGGTCGGCTATCGCGACGTTCGCCTCGATCCCGAGCGCAAGACGATCACCCTGCTGCGCCCGCTGGTGATCGATCTTGGGGCCGTGGCCAAAGGGCTGGCGGTCGATCTCGCGGCGCGCGAGCTTTTCTCCTTCGAGAATTTCGCCATCAATGCGGGCGGCGATCTTTATCTGGGCGGACGCAATCCTGAAAGCGAACCATGGTCGATCGGAATCCGCCATCCTCGCAGCGACGCCGAGCTGATCGAGGTCGTGCGCGTATCGAATCGAGCCGTCTGCACCTCCGGCGATTACGAAAAGCGCGGCGCCGAAGGCGGCCATCACATTCTCGATCCGCGCACCGGAGCTTCGGCGAATAGCGTGGCGAGCGTGACCGTGATCGCTACGACCGCCATGCTTGCGGATGCCCTGGCAACGGCGGCTTTCGTTTTGGGTCCCGCGGAAGGGATCCGGCTGTTTGACCGCCTGGGAGTGAATGGCTTGATCTTCTCTATTCCAGGGTCTATTCCTGGGTCCACTCCGGACTCTTCTACCGATTGCGTCGCGGCGGATTCGCCCGCGCTCACGCGATTTGCCACTCAGGCCATGCATGAGTACCTCTAGTTCGGCGATGTGGAGATTCTTCCAGACGCCCAAAGGCCTGCTCATTATCGTGCTGGCGATTCTGGTTACGGTCACCGCGCCGCACGAGGGCATCCGCCGAATTGCTCCCGGCCTGGCCGCGGCGGTTGTCGTCGCGGGAGTGATGGACCTGCTGATCCTGCGCAAGATGCACGGGGAGTGGGAGTTTCCCAGCGGCGCGGTGCTTACCGGCCTGATCGTGGCCATGATCTTGACGCCGCAGGAGCCCTGGTACGTGGGCGCGTGCACCGCGGCCATAGCCATTGCCAGCAAATACATTGCCCGCACTCGCTCGGCCAACATCTTCAATCCGGCGGCGCTGGCGCTGGTGGCCACGTTCTACATTTTCAATACCGGGCAGAGTTGGTGGGGCGCTCTGCCTGAGATCACGCCCTGGGCTTTGCTGCTGCTGGCCGCCACGGGCGTCTTCATCACGGACCGGGTGAACAAATTTCCGCTGGCGCTGGTTTTCCTGGGCGTCTATTTCGGCCTGTTTACGCTCACTACTTATGTGAGCGAGCCGGGCAGGGTCGCCGAAGTGTTTCGGGCGCCGGACCTTCATGCCACGCTCTTTTTCGCGTTCTTCATCCTTACAGACCCACCCACTTCGCCCGTCCGGTATCCGGATCAAATCGTTTGCGCCGTGCTGGTGGCCCTGGTGAGTTTCGGCATCTTCCAGTGGGTCGGCGCGGCGTACTACCTCCTGGCCGGGGTGCTGGTCGGCAACATCTGGGAAGCCTGGCACCGCTGGTATCTGTTCTCCCGCCGGCGCGTCGCCCCGGAGGCCACTTAGCGCGCTAATTTGGCATGATAAGTGCGCCCAGGACCCCCTACCCCCCATTTTTTTCGCAAGGATTTGATTCCATGGGAGTTACCTTCGCGTTTTGTGCAAGGATGTGATTCCAAAGGAGTTAAGTAAACGAGGGTGTGAATACCGAATTGGAACAGCGGGCGGGATCAGGACAAATGAAGGCGCCAGAAATCGCTGCCCCGGGAGCCTAATTAGGTCGCTTGCTGATTCGCACATATAACTATTTACCGTACGAGTAAAGAGGCGCTTGTGGAAAAGTGCGCGAGGAATTCAGGAGAAAGCTGCGCGCGTAAGCTGGTCCTGTTGAAAAGCTTCGAACTTTCAGGCAAATTCCCAAAAAGACCTATCGGGAGTTGGCGTTGGCTCTCGCGCTCTACCTACAATCACCTCGTGTCCAACTCCTGACGGACAAACCGGAGCAAATCTTCTGCCGTAAAGGGTTTCTGTAGAAACCGGGCGCCCTCCTCCAAACCTTCGCCAGCAGCCCTCGTCAAGTATCCGGACATGTACAGGACTTTAATTTCCGGCCGGACAGACTTGATTTGTCTGGCCAACTCCGCGCCGCCCATACCGGGCATTACCACATCGGTCAGCAGTAGATGAATCGGCCCTGGGTGCTTTTGTGCGAGTTCTAAGACCTGCCCCAGGGTCTCGGGCTCCAGAACAGAGTAGCCGGCGCTCTCCAAATAGTCTCGCAGTACAATCTTGACGCCCCTGGAGTCCTCAACCAGCAGTACCGTTTCCGTTCCACGAGGAGTGATCTCTTCCATCTTTTTCGTTGGTTGCGTGTGCTCGGCCTGTTCGACGACAGGGAAGAAAACTTTGAAGGTTGAGCCATGACCAAGTTCACTTTGCACGGTGACCTGGCCCCCAATCTGCGCCACGACGCTCCGCACCACAGCCAAACCCAATCCCGTTCCCTTGCCCGCTTCTTTCGTGGTGAAGAATGGCTCGAACAGGCGAGCCTGTGTCGCAGCGTCCATTCCGGTGCCGGAATCTTCCACCGTCAGCCTCACGTAACGGCCGGCTGGAACGCCGCGATATTCAGCCGTAGATGTGTCCCTGATTTCGACATTCTCAGTTGCAATTTTGAGAGTGCCTCCCCCAGGCATCGCGTCTCGCGCGTTAGCAGCAAGGTTCATGATCACTTGCTGGATCAGACCGCGGTCTGACTGTATCCGACCCAGTGTTGGACTCAATTCTGTGACCAAGATGATGTCTTCCCCAATGAGGCGTTCCAAAAGCTCGCGAAGTTCTTCAAGGGTACTATTCAGATCTATGGTCTGGAGTTCGACTTCCCCGCGTCTGGCGAAGATCATGAGCTGCGCGGTCAGCCACTTGGCACGTTCCGCCGCGCTTTGAATTTCCCTCAGCCGTGTATAACGGCTGTCGCTTGGCTCGGTCCCTACACTGACCGAGAACAACCACCAGTAGGTTATTAAAATCATGAGCGATTCCGCCCGCAAACTGTCCAATCACCTCCATCTTTTGTGCTTGGCGGGTTTGATCCGCGAGCAACTTCCGCTCCGTTATGTCCTCGACGATCACCTCAAAGCATACCGCCTCGTTTGCTTTGTCCCGGATGCCCAGACCATTTGCTCGTACGGTGATTTGTCGCCCGTCTTTTCTTTTCCACAGTGCCTCACCATCTAGAATCAGTCCGGTCTTTGAGTACTGCTCGATGTTTCTCTCGCGCTCGGCCGGGTCGACATAGATATCCCTCGCCAAGTTTGTTCTCAGCAGTTCGGCATCGGAGTTATACCCCAGCATGCGCACGAGAGCAGGGTTCACCATCAGCAGTTTTCCCTCCCGTGTGGAGCGAAAGATGCCATACGGGGAACGGTCGACCAGCGAGCGGTAATTCCTTTCCAACTGCCCCACGGCCTCAGCGTGGAATCGCCGATCCACGGAAGACGTCAATATCGCCAGGCCGAGGACGACCAAGGTGACCGTGCCTATTGCTGTGGTGCCAAGTGCGGAGATGCTTACAGCGTCGGATAGATTGACCATGATGGCGGCGGGCACGAACCTCGCCGCGGCCATACCGGTGTAATGCATCAGGCAGATGCCGGTGGCCACCGCCATTGCGCCACTAACCTTTCGAGGAGTGGCTTCCCTGGTCTCGTCTCGAAGATCAAATGCGAGCAACAGGGCGATAACAGAGGAAGCGATGGCAATCACGACAGACAGAGTCACGATGAGAGGATCAAAGCGGACTGCAGCAGCGAGACGCATCGCCGCCATGCCGATGTAGTGCGTGCCTGCAATACCCATTCCCATGATGCTGCCGCCCACCACGGCCTCGGCGAAGCTCATCTTCTCTTCTTTACTAACTACATGCAGCGCGACGGCGGCGCCGAAAATAGCGGCTATCAGCGACAGTAGAACGGTAGGCAAGTGGTAGCTTATCGGGACCGGCAAGCTGAAGGCCAGCATCGCAATGAAGTGCATTGACCAGATGCCAAGCCCCATAGCGCTGGCCCCGCCGATGAGCCAAGCCGAGCGCACCCAACCGCTCGCCGCTGTTACGCGCCCGGCAAGATCGAGTGCAGCATAGGAGGCGGCTAGGGCCATCAACGCCGAAAGCGCCACCGTACGATAGTCGTACGATCCAGCCATCGCCGTCTGTGCGGAGACGATCACAGCCGATCTCCTTGCCGGTTTGGGGCAGTCCCCCAAACTCCCACGGCAATGCTGGCTGCTCCTGTTTGCTCTCGGACCCTGTATTTTAGAGCCGACAGTAGCGGCTATTGATTGATGGTCGATTACCTCGGGCCTATTTGAAAGGGATGCTAAGTCCGACTGAAAGCAAAGTCAATCTATGAAGAGGCGGGAGGAACATATGCGCGATACGTATAGATTCCAGATCAGTTGCGCGAACCATCCGAAGGGATCCTGATGTTGTGATAAGTGGCCCAGGTATATCCGACCAAGGGCGCGGCGGTGGGCGCCCAGCGCAGGACGGCACGCAATTCACGGGATCGTTGTTCGCTGTAGGAAGATTCCCAGGAGACCTGCTGTATGGTTGAGTAGGCCATTCCGCCCAGAAGCTCGAACCCAATCAACCGGCTCGCAGACGGACGAGAGCCATAGAAGAACGTGTCACGTTCCGTGCAGGTCGGACATCTCCGATAGAGATCGACAGAACTGCCGGCATTGGCAAGGGCACCCGCGAACAAGGCCCACTGATGCAATGCGAGATTGCGGTTTCTAAAAGTGAACATGTTTCCTGCCGTTCGGCCGACTGCTCGTGGAAAAGCACTCAGCGTTTGCTTTGGACCTGCATGGACCCCAGGGGGGAGGCCCAGAGCAACCGCACAAACAAGCAGCAAGGGTTTCCGCATCCTCGATCCTTTCAATAGGTGGCTCAATGGGTGGCGACTTTTGGGTGGCGCCTGAGTACATGCACGGATTTCGCCAATCCGGGGCCGATTAAGGGTTTTCGTTGCAGGGACTTAGGAAGTGGGGATAGGCTGCAGAACCGATTTGGGGAGGGTTCGGGGTTCGTGGGGTTCAGACCGGGACTAACCCCCTCGCACAGCGGCTAAGGTAAGCTAATAGGCGAACAGCAGATCCCTCACCGACATCGGCAAAGAGCGCCGCTGGGTTCCCATCCCCAGCCCACCCAAGAGCGGCGCGTGCTGGGGACCCCGTGGTTCTGGATGACATACCTTCTGGTTTGACTTCGGCTGCTGCGCGCGAATATTTTGGAAATCTCTTACGTCTTCTCCGGTACTTCTCTGTGGCAAGGCCGTTGTGTCGCTGGGAGGAGAAGCGTAGGATCCTCGGAGATCCGAAATCGGGAATTTCAAATTTTTCGCATGCCGATGATTCCCCCGGGCTGCCCTTCGCACCTAAGGGTGAACAAGTGCAGCCCACACCCGCCGACGCGAGGAGGTAGGAATGAGAAAATACATCTGGGTTTCGATGTTGGCATTGTTTCTCGCACCCGTGATCGGAGCCAAGCCTCCGCAAGAGAAGAAGGGGGCGGCGGAACCTCCTCCCCCTTGGGCGTATGGCTTCCTGGTACCCGCTGGCGCGCCGGGAGGGGCTCCGAACACGGCGGCTGATCTTGCGCAGCTCGAACCGGACGACGGCACGCCTCGACATCTTCCCGGCAGCACTTTGTCTTTCACGCTCACCCAGGTTCGCGACCCCTTTGGACCGGCCGACTGGTATCCGGGCGATCACCCGCCCATGCCGGAGGTGGTGTCTCGCGGCCGGAAACCCGATGTGGGCGCCTGCGGCCGCTGCCACTACCCCAATGGCAAAGGCCGTTCGGAAAACGCGGGTGTCGCGGGTCTTCCCGTGGTCTATTTTGTGCAGACCATGAATGACTTCAAGAATGGCGCGCGAAAGAGCGCCGACTCGCGGAAGGGCAATACGAATAACATGATCGACTACGCCAAGGCCATGACGGACGAGGAGATCAAGGCAGCCGCGGAATATTACGGCTCGATGAAATGGACTCCCTGGATCAGGGTGGTCGAGACGGACATGGTTCCTAAGACCCGCGTTGTGTTCGGCATGTTCCTCCTGCTGAAAGGGAACGAAAAGGAGCCGATCGGCCACCGCATCGTCGAGGCCACCGAGAATGCAGACGCGACCCTGCAGCTGCGTGATCCGCGGTCTGGATTCGTAGCCTATGTGCCCACGGGCAGCCTGAAGAAGGGTAAAGCGCTGGTAACTACTGGAGGAGAAGGCAAGACGACGGCGTGCGCCACTTGTCACGGCGCGGACTTGCTGGGACTCGGTCCCGTGCCAGGGATCGCGGGCCGCAGCGCCAGCTACATGGCACGCCAGCTTTACGACATGAAGGTGGGCGATCGCAACGGAGTTTGGACGCAGCTCATGAAACCGGTGGTCGCCAAATTGGACAATGACGACATCGTGGCGATCACGGCCTACTTGGCTTCTCTTGACGTTGGCACTAAGTCCACTGCGCTGCACGAGGCGAAGTAAGGCGGGAGTTGGCAAACGGCGCGGGGGCGCGTAAGTTAGTGCGGGAAGAGCTTGACGCGGAGGCGGCGAGAGCGGGAATCATCGGACGCACGCGCAAAGCCACCACGGCGAGTGCGAGTGGCACCCGGAAGTTCGATCGCAAAAGCAAAAGCAGATCCCTCGGCCTTCGGGCCTCGGGATGACAACGGTTGCTGTGGTTAGTGTCGGACGAGTTTGATGCAGAGGCGGCGAGAGCGGGAACCATCGGACCCCCGCGCGGCGGCGCGATACGGCGAAAGGTTGGAGGTTACATGACGAAGATTAAATCATCGGCTGTGGTGTTATTTTGCACCGTTTCGCTGGCGTCCTGCCTGTTGCTGGGGCAGGTGCAAAGGCCTGGGGAGTATCCGCGGGGCGTGAAGCCTTCGCCGATGATGAATTTTTTCGTGACGAGCGAACCCGTCGGCGACGGCGGCAATCTCGGCGGACTGGCCGGCGCTGACGCACATTGCCAAACGCTCGCAAGGGCCGTAGGCGCCGGAAATCGCACCTGGCACGCTTACTTGAGCACGCAGGCGCGGCCCGGCCAGCCGGCAGTGAACGCGCGCGACCGCATCGGCAAAGGTCCTTGGTACAACTTCAAAGGCGAAATGATCGCGCAGGATCTGGCGCACCTGCACGGCGATACGATGGAACTGGCGCATCAGGGAAATAATCTGAACAAACTCACCGGGCTGACGGAAAAAGGGCAGATCGTGCCGGGTTTGTACGACTATTCCGATCCACGCGATAACGACTGGGATTACGCCAAAACCACCCGGTTTTCGACTCGGCACGAAATGCTCACCGGCAGCCAGACCGATGGCACGGCGTTCACCGACGGTCTCGATCACACCTGCGATAACTGGACCAGCAACAAGAGCCCAGCTCCTGGAACGTCGAGCGGAGACCTGAATGCCGCCGATGGCAGGCCCAACGCCCAGATCGGTTTCCCCGATCGCAATGGCGGCGGCAACGGTTCCTGGAACTCCGCTCACGGAACGCGCGGCTGCGCCCAGGCGGATTTGCCGAAAACCCACGGCCAGGGCCTGTTTTACTGTTTCGCGATTGACTAGGAGGGCGGAGAAAACTATGACCAGGCCGCGTGCTTACGTTCCCGTCTTGTGTACTTTGATGATGGCCTCTTGCCTGCTGCTGGCTCAACAACAGATTGCGCCGAATACGCAGGGAGTCACGCCGCCTCCCGGGAGCCCGCCAGCGACTCCGGCGCGAATGACCTTTTTCGTGACCAGCGTCGGTATCGGTAAAGGCGGAGACCTTGGCGGACTTGCCGGCGCCGATGCGCACTGCCACGCGCTGGCGGCGGCTGTGGGTGCGGGCGGCAAAACCTGGCACGCCTATCTCAGCACCCAGGCTCGTCCCGGAAAGCCTGCCGTCAACGCGCGTGACCGCATCGGCACCGGGCCCTGGTTCAACTATTCGTTCGCGCAACTGGGGGCGCCGCAAAACGCCATCATTTCGGCGAACCTTGGCGAACTTCATGGGGACACGCTCGTTCAGGCGCAACGTGGCAGCAATTTGTTCAAGCAGTCCGCACGCAACGAGCATGGAGAGGTGATTCACGGCATCGGCGATACGCCACCGATTCAGCACGAAATTCTTACGGGATCGAAGTGGGATGGCCGCGCTTACACGGATAACGCCGACCATACTTGCAACAACTGGACCAGCAGCACGACTGGTTCCGCGCAGGTGGGCCATTCAGACCGAATCGGCAATGGCTCCTCCTGGAATTCGTCGAACGCCACAAAAGGATGCAGTCAGGCAGCGCTCGAAAGCACGGGAGGGGCTGGACTCTTTTATTGCTTTGCCATCGATTGACCATCTCAGCCTGGATGGCCATTCTGCCCTCGGTTCAAGCGTCGCCCGGGGTCGCGAATGCTATTAGCGGGACGGTTAGCGGAAAAATTCGATTTTGGCTTCGCGAAACCAGACGAAATTCATCGGCGCGACTGAAATCGGTCCGTTGACGCCGAAGACGGCGATCTGGAATTTGTCGCCCGGCTTGACCGCATCGGCGAGCACCACGCGATTGGGCATGTTGAAGCCGGAGATCGCTGCCGGGCTGGGGTAGCCGGTGCGGCGCGGTATCTGTCCATTGATCCAGACTTCCGCGTAGTCATCGACATACGCCGTCAAGACCACCGTAGCGCCCGCCGTGTCGAAGTCCCCGATTTTCGCCGGTATGGTCAGGTTCGCGCGGTACCAGATGAAAGACACTTTGCCGCCGCCACGCCGGTCGGCCAATCCCTTGGCGCCGATCACCGGCCACGACGAATCATCGAAGCCGGCCTCGCCGGCGTGAGGCTGAATGTCATACGAGGTTTTGTAGCCAGGCATGGCATTCGCGATCGCGGGACCTTCCACGATTTTCGCCTCCATACTCTTCCATTGCGCACCGAAGAGCGCCGATCCTTCTGCCGTCATCAGGTCGACCGATTTTGCGGGCACCAGGGACGGCGGCATCTGAGGCAGAGGCACGGCGGGCGCTGCGGCAGTGGGAGCGGTTGTTTGTGCCTGCGCGATATTCGCAAAAATCACGGGCGACCCGGCTAGGACGACACAACTAATCAACCGGATGACATCTTGCCTTTGCATGTTCTCCCTCGAGTCCCGGTGCACTTCCGGGCTGACGGCAAGTATAGCCCTCAATTCCGGCCACAGGGTTTTCGGGTTTTCATGTGTTGACTTGGGTTACTTGACGGGGAGGAAGCGTTGCACGCGTTCGCCGTTTTGAACCTCGCCGGTGTAGATATTGCCTTTCGAATCGACGGCGATCATATGCAGCCCGAAGAACTGGCCCCCGGCTTGGCTCATGCTTCCCATTTGACCGATGACTTTGCCGTCGTCACGATTGAGGAACCAGATGTGGTTGTTGGTGAGATCGGAGATAAATAGAAACCGTTGCGCCTTGTCGGGCGAAAAGGCTACGCCGCCGGTGGAACCGCCCTCGCCCGTCATGGGCGCCATGACAAACTCCTTCAGAAACTTGCCTTGCTTCGTGGTGACCTGAATGCGGTTTGCATTCCGGTCAGCGATGTAGACGAGCCCGTCACTCGAGATATTCAGGGTGACGTGGCCCTTGAACTCCTTGGGCATGGGGCCGCCGGGCGTGTAGGCACGGTCCGCGTCATTGGTAGTGATTTCCGATAGTGCGTGCCCATAGGCACCCCAACCCCGCTTGAAAGCCAAGGTGTCCAGATCGAACACCATCACGCGCCCGCCCAAATACGCGTCGCTGGCGTAGAGTTCACGGGCGGGTTCGTCGATGCGGATCTCCTCGATATTTTGCACGATCATTGGCGTTGTCGGAGGGTACTTGGCTCGAAAGGCCGCTACCGCCGCCGCTCGAGCCGCCGGATCGCCGCCGCGCCCGCCGCCTCCACCCGCAGGCGCCGGAAACGTCCCGTTGGGGCCCGGGCCTCCGCGGCTCGGATCGGCGGGCGCAGTGGCCCCCGCCTCGCCACCGCCACCGCCCGGCGGCATTTCCGGCGCGCGAGGGGCCGCACCGATCAGCTTGCCGGTCTTGGGATCGTATTTGTTCACCGTGAACTGCCCGATGTAGATGAATCCTTTGTTGTCTATGGCCATGCCGTGGCCTTCCGGCTCGTCGGGCGTAAAGGAACCGATGACGTTGCCCTCTTTGTCGATGTGGATCATCGAGGGAGGTCGCGTGCAGCAGTCGGCAGTGGGCGGGTTTTTCATGGCATGTAGCTCGATATCCCTCAAGTCATTGGGACGATCGAGCACCCAGACGTTGTCGTCTTTGTCCACGGCCAGCCCGGTGACGCCGCCCATCTTCCATTTGTTAGGCAGCGGCTTGGGCCAGTTGGGATCGTACTTATACTTTGGCGCGGTTTGTGCTTGCGCGCCTAGAACCAGACACAAGGCCACTGTGCAGGAACCGGCCCACACGGGAAACGCCCCAATTGGCCCTGTTCGGCCGACATATTTCACGGCACTTCTATCCACGCGATTTTTATGCATGCGAATTGCTCCGCCGGGCCAGTCAGCTGGCCGCAAATCCGAATGCGCGGAGTCTAGCCTTCGAGAAAATGCGTGTCAACAAACCCGCGGCCTAAGAAGGGCACTGCCCTAATAGCGTGGGGCGCGTGGAGCCACGATCCGCACGGAGCGCAACGCACCACATTCCGAGAATCCCTGCCTCATCGTAAACTGGGCTGGACCAAAGGAAGCACTGGTGTAGCACTTTTCCCATCCGTATAGCCTGCCCCATGGGGCGCGTAGAGGGAGTCAAGAGATGCGCAGACGCGGCAAAAAGGACCGCTGGGTTTGGGATGACAACCAGCGGTGCGGCGGCGAGCCTCGCCTCGTTCCGCTGAGCCTCGCCTTGTTCTGCTTGGTGTGAGTTAGGGAAAGAGATAGGGTAAGTTACGGTTTGACTCTTGCTCCGGCGGGCGAATATTCTGGGAGTCTCCACGCCTACATTGGGGGCTGCCATGCAAAAGACTCGAGTGCTGGTGATGTTTTTCGGGCTGATGATTGTGGCCGCGGTACTCTCGGCTTTTCCCGGCGGCTTGGGGCGAGTTCCGAACGCGGTGGCCGCCGCGGACACGAACAGCCACGGCTTCGATCTCGCCGATCTGGACACCACCTGCAATGCCTGCCAGGACTTTTTCCAGTACGCCAATGGCGGCTGGATCAAGCGCAATCCTATTCCGCCGGAGTATGCGAGCTGGGGCCGCTTCAACGAAGTGCAAAACCACAACCAGGAGATTCTGCGCACAATCCTGGAAACGGCGGCTGGGGATAAAAGCGCGGCGGCGGGTTCTGTAGAACAAAAGACCGGCGATTTCTATTCCGCGTGCATGAATACCGAGCAGATCGAGGCCGCCGGCATTACGCCCATTCAGCCGCAGCTTGATCGCATCGCGGCCATCGCCACCCTGGCGCAACTCGAGGACGAAGTGGCCCGTTTGCATACCCAGGGCGCGCGCGTGCTTTTCTTCTTCAGCTCCGCGCAGGACGATAAGAACAGCCGGCAGATGATCGCCGTGGCCAACCAGGGCGGCTTGGGATTGCCCGACCGCGACTACTACACCAAAGACGATGCGCGCTCGAAGCAGCTGCGCGATCAGTACGTCCAGCACATCACGAAGATGATGGAGCTGGCCGGCGACGCCCCGGCGCAGGCCTCGTCGGAAGCGGCGACCGTGATGAGCATCGAGACGCAGCTGGCGCTGGCTTCCAAGACGCGCGTGGAGCGGCGCGATCCGCAGTCGAATTATCACAAGATGGACGCGGCGCAGCTTCGCACGCTCACGCCCGACTTTGCGTGGGAGAGTTACTTACGCGAGATCGGATTTCCTAACATTCATGGCGTGAACGTGGGGCAGCCGGAGTTTTTTCAGGCGCTGGACAAGCAATTGAAAGCCACGCCGATTGCCGATTGGAAGATTTATCTGCGCTGGCACCTGCTGCGCACCTTCGCGCCCGCGCTTTCCTCGAACTTCGTGGAAGAAAACTTCAATTTCTACGGACGCACGCTTACTGGCGCGAAGGAGCTTCAGCCGCGCTGGAAGCGTTGCATCATCTCCACCGATCGCGAGCTCGGGCAGGCGCTGGGCCAGAAATACGTACAAACGGCCTTTCCGCCGGAGGCTAAGGCGCGCGCCCATCAAATGGTGGAGAACCTGGTCTCGGCGTTGCGTTCCGATATCGAAACGCTTCCGTGGATGAGCGATCCCACGCGCAAGCAGGCGCTGGCCAAGCTGGCCGCCATGAACCTCAAGATCGGCTATCCGGACAAATGGCGGGACTATTCCGCTTACCGCGTCGCGCGCGATTCCTACGTGGACGATCTCGAGCGCGGCAATGCTTTCGAGTTCCATCGCCAACTGGCCAAGATCGATAAGCCCGTGGACCGCGGCGAATGGGACATGACCCCGCCCACCGTCAACGCCTACTACGATCCCAACATGAATGAAATTGTGTTTCCCGCGGGGATTTTGCAGCCGCCGTTCTTCGAGGCCACGGCAGACGACGCGCTCAACTACGGCGGCATCGGCGCGGTGATCGGCCATGAGATGACCCACGGCTTCGACGATCAGGGCGCGCAATACGACGCGCAAGGCAATCTGCACAACTGGTGGACCGCGGACGACTTGAAGAACTTCAAGGAGCGCACCGCCTGCATCGAAAAGCAGTTTGACTCCTTCGTCGTGGCCGACGACTTGCACGAAAATGGCAAGCTCGTGCTGGGCGAGAGCATCGCCGACCTCGGCGGGCTCACGCTGGCGCACATGGCTTTTGACCACACGCTCGAGGGAAAGCCTGCGCCGCCTAAAATCGACGGCTTCACGCCCGAGCAGCGATTCTTCCTCTCCTTCGCACGAATTTGGGGCACCACGGCACGGCCCGAATTCGAGCGCATGTCCGTAACCGTCGATCCGCATCCCCTGCCGCGCTTCCGCGCCAACGGCGCGCTTATGAACACGCCGGCCTTCGCGCAGGCGTTTGATTGCAAAGCCGGCGACGCGATGGTGAAACCCGCCGGGCAGGTTTGCAAAATCTGGTGAGCGGGCCGAGGCGTGATCTTTTCGGCTTGACATCAAGAGCGCGGGCAGCGTATTAAGCTAGCGCGTTCGAGCCTATCCCTATTCGCAATCCTTTTATCCGAGGAGACATCTCCATGAGAGTGCGGTTTCCCGGTATTTTGATGGCACTTACTCTATTCGGTGCGGCCGTTCCCGCCTTTGCGCACCACGGGTTCACAGCCGAGTTCGACAAAACGAAGTGCACGGACATGCACGGCACTCTCACCGGCATCGATTGGGAGAACCCGCACGCTTACGTTCGGTTGGATGTGAAGGATGCCGACGGCAAAGTGGAGTCTTGGAGCTTGGAAATGATCACCCCGCTGGCCATGAAAAGGAACGGCACCAGCAGGGAAGACTTTCTCGCGAATATGGGCAAGCCCATGGCCGTAAGAGCGTGCCCCGGAAAAACTGGTGGGACGCAGTTCAGAGGCACGGCGGAATTCCTCAAGCTGTCGGACGGCATTTTGCGCATCGTGGGGCAGAATATGGAAGCTCTGCCGCCGGAGCAGATTCACTTCTGACGGCGTCTCTCGAGCGTTGTGTGTGCGTGTAGCGAGCCTGAAAAAGGGAGAGATCGGATCATGAGAGACCCATCGAGAGAGCCATCAAGAAAAATGAACCGGCGGTTCGGCTGTTGCGCGGGGAGCGTTGCCGTCGTGGCCGCCGCTTTGTGCATGGTTCTCACGCCGGCCTTTGGGCAGAATCTGAGCGCGCCCGTAACCGGAGGAAAGATTTCCGGACCCGTGGCCGGGGACTTTGACAAAGTTCATGTGTTGCCTATCGGGGGGCCGGCCCCACGCATGGCGGACGGGCACGTGGACCTGACGGGGCGATGGTATCCAAACAGCGCCGGCAGAATGCTGCAGGTCGCTTATCCCGTCGACCCAGGAGCATTTTTTCACTTCGACCCCAAAGTGACGCCGGAGCCGCCGCCTTCCTTCAACCCCGGCGTGGAAGCAAAATACAGACACCAAGTCTCCGATCCCGGAGAATGCGATCAGGCCGGCACTCCCACCACGACGCTGGAGCAACTGGGTCAGCACGCCCCGATGGAATTGATTGAATCACCGGGGCGATTGGTGATGCTGTACGAATATCCATTGGACGTTCGGATGGTCTATATGAATCGTCAACATCCCAGCGATCCGGATCCCACGTTCAATGGAGACACCACCGCGCATTGGGAGGGGGATACGCTGGTGCTCGACGTGATCGCGATCGACGGGAGAATGAGGAACAGTGGAGGCGGGGGAGTGGGGGCATGGTTTCCCAGCGAGAAGGAGCATGTGGTGGAGCGCATCACGCGGACCTCCAAGAACTACCTCACCTACCAGATCACGATCGAGGACCCGATCGTTCTGGCGAAGCCGTGGAAGTCTGCGCCCCGCCGCTGGTCGCTGGCGCAAGATCCTCACGACGAGTGGGGGGAAGTGTTCTGTACGAATAACGAGGAGCCGGACGAGTACAAGAAGCTGAAGGAATACGAGACGAAGGAGAAAGGCAAGTAGGCTCAGGCTGGTCTCGGAATCCCCGCCATATGGGGGGATTTTGGTTGACACCTCTTTCAATCTGTGTCACTACTTCGCCCACGTTTCTTGCTGATCCTAATCAACTTGAGGGGGAGTTTATGAGTTATTTTCGCAGGGGCCGAGCATTCTCCTACATGTGCGGCAGAACGGCGGGTCAGTGGCTTGGAGTGGGCCTAGTCTCCCTCTTCTTGTGTCTTCCTCTTTTTTCTCAAAGCAGCCAAGGAACCATCCAGGGGGGAGTTTTTGACCAGACCGGGGGCGCCGTTGCGGGCGCTATCGTAAGCGTGGTGGACGTAGCTCGCGGCGTCACGCGGACTCTCACCACTGACGGCGCCGGGCAATACATCGCGACGGATCTGACTCCTGGCACGTACACCGTAAGGGCAGAAGCCAAAGGGTTCCGAACCATCGAGCACAGCGGCGTGCTCGTCGAAGTGGGACAAAATATCCGCGTAGACCTCGTCGTCCAGCCGGGCGAACAAACCCAGACCATCACCGTCACGGGAGAAATTCCGGCGGTCAATACAACGGACGCCACGCTGGGCGGCACGGTGAGCAACGAAGCCATTAATGCGCTGCCCCTGAACGGCCGTAACTTCGACCGATTGCTGCAACTGCGCCCCGGCGTCGTCACCAACGTGGGCGGCGGCAGCGGCAACGGCCCGCAAACCAACGGACGCCGGAACACCGATAACGTGCTGCGCGTGGAAGGAATCGCCGGAATGTCGCAAGCCCAGGGCTCCGACATTATCAATGCGACTTACCGCACGGGGGATTCAGACTCCCTGATGCCCATCGACGCAATCCAGGAATTCAATACCCAGGAGAACCCCAAAGCGGAATATGGCTTCAGGGACGGCGCCGTGGTCAACGTCGGCGTGAGGTCCGGCACGAACAGCATACACGGAACAGCTTACGCGTTTGGCCGCGATGCTGAGGCAACGGACGCGGCCAATCGGTTTCAAGGCGCCGTCACGCCAGCAACCCTGGAGCAGTTCGGCGCGACGGCGGGCGGTCCGATCCTAAAGGATAAGCTGTTTTGGTTCGCAAGCTATGAGGGGCTGCGCGAGACCGTGGGAGACATAAACAACGACACGATTCCCGCGGATGTTGCGATGGGGAACGCGAATTTCAGTATGGTCGACGCGTGCAACGCCTTAAACCCAACCCACGCCGCACTCGGCGCTGCAGCCAATAAGGTTAATGGACTCAGCGCGCAAATCTCCGGACTGAACCCGCAAACTTGCGTGGTGACTCCCTCGTCCTCCACGGTCGAGAACCTGTGGCCGTTCGATACGAACACGAGCACGCAAGGAAACTATGTTCCTCCCATAAGCACCAACGGGCCGCTCAATAACGGCCTCTTCAAAGGCGATTACAGTCCCGGTCCCCACCACCATTTGACGGGTCTGTATTTTGTCTCGAAGTCGAACATGCTCGGAAATCAATTCTCGGGGCAGCTTTTGCCTCAGTGGCAAACTCCCGTTGTTAATGATGTCCAACAGTATGACGGAAGCTGGACCTGGGCTCCGAATTCCACTTGGGTGAACGATTTCAGGATGGGCTACGTCTTTATGAACAATGCGGCTCCTGTGGGAGACCAGAACGTAGTGGCGTCCGCTCCCTGGCCGGCGGGCTATGGCCTCGATACTGGCGTGACGAATCCGCTCTATGGGGGCGCGCCTCAAATCCAGATCTCGACGTTCACCGGATACATTGGTACCGGCAACCGCTCATCTATCCGCGGGCCGGAAGGCGATGTCGATCTGGTGGAAAGCGTTTCGTATTTGCACGGCAAGCACGCGTTTAAGTTTGGCTTTGAGTATCTAGACATTCTTCTGGATGGAGACACCTACAGCCAGGCACAGGGCAACGTGGTTTTCACGACCTTGCAGAATTTCCTACAAGGTCTCCCGAGCACCGGAACGATTCTTTTGGGTGATCCAACGGAGGTGGGCCGGAGCCACTGGTTTGCAGGTTTCGTTCAGGACGACTGGCGCGTCAAGTCCAGGCTAACGCTGAACCTGGGTTTGCGCTACGAGTACATCACGTCTCCAACTGAACAGAACAACTACCTCGGTAACTTCAATGCCAACGTCAACCCGACCACCACTCCGGCCGTGGAGCAGGTCGGCCCCGGCGCGCCGATTTCTTCGATGTATCATGCCGAACGCCGCGATTTTTCACCGCGACTGGGGGCGGCGTGGGACATCTTCGGAAACGGCAAGACCGTTGTGCGCGCTGGAGCGGGGGTCTACAGAAATCCTTCCATTTTGAAGACGTTCTTCAACAATGTGCCCTTTGGGGCGACCTTCTTCGGAGGTACCACCACGAACCCGGTATTAATCGGGTCAAACATGAGTGGAACAAACGCCAACGTGCACAGCCCCTCGCAGCCGAGCCTAGCCGGTTGCGGAGTATCCGTATGCGGGCCCAGTCTGCTTAATTGGGCCGTCGGACAACAAATGTTTCCCAGCACGGCCACTACATCCATCAATGGCGTGAACTACACCGGCCCTATATGCAGTCCTGCCGCGCCCTGCTCTATGCCCGGCGTTGATCCGAACTTTCTCGATCCCTACTCTGTCCAGTACAACCTGGGCATTCAGCACGCCATAACCAGCAAGTTGACTCTCGATGTGGCCTACGTCGGCAACAAAGGCTATAGCGAGCAAGGCGGGATTGACCTGAACCAGCCTGCGCTTGGCACGGGCTGGAATACCCCTTCCGCGGCAACTGGCGGGGTTAGCCCGGCCCAATTCTGCGTCGCAAGCGCCAATACGGGCTATAACAATTGTTCCGGGAACAAAACCGTCACCGGCGCCGTCTCTGCCAATGCGTACGCCGCGGGGCAATACCGCAACGTGTTTCCGTATCTCAACGAAATAAGTCTGATGACGAACAACGAATTCTCCAACTACAATTCCCTGCAGGCAACACTGCAGGCCCGGAACTATCACGGCGTATCGTTTCTGGCCGGCTACACCTACTCTCACGCTTTAAGCATATCGGATGGAAATTCGAACAACGGAACTCCTGTCACTGTGGATGTGGTTTCTAATCCGCGCCTCGACTACGGCGCTAGCGGCAGCGACATCCGGCACCGGTTTACCTTTTCGCCGAGCTATGCGATCCCCGGGATGAAGAGTCCGGGTCAGATGCTGGAAGGCTGGTCGATCAGCTCCATCATAGTTCTGCAGACTGGACAGCCGTGGCAGCCGGTGGATTCTACAATCGATTGGCTGGGCAACAGCTCCACCAAGCGACCAACGAATGACCCATGGAATTACAGCGGACCTCCCTCTGCCTTTACTGTCACAGCGAATCCGATCCCGTGCTTCGGCACCTTCTCAGGCTGCACGCCTTACCCGACGGTGGGCGGCGTTCCTCAACCGCCGGCAGCCTGCGTCAGCGCTGCGACGGCGCCGTACGGCGGCCCGACTACCACGGACGGCCAACTGGCTCTCGCGGCTCTGACAAATACCGGCTGCTACATGCAGGGTGGTGGAATCCTGACGCCACCCGCTTATGGAACCTACGGTGATGCCTACAAGGGAATCTTCCGCGGGCAAAATTATTACAACGTGGATTTTTCCGTGTCGAAACTTTGGAAGATTAAAGAACGATATAGCGCTCAGTTCCGCATGGAATTCTTCAATCTCTTTAATCGCGCGGATTTCGCAGGTGCGTCGACGGGCGGCGGGACGGCCGTCGTCGGCTCCAGCCCGAACTCAGGAGTCGGGGGCGGCTTCGGGTACGCAACTGTGACGCCGGATACGGGCGATCCAGTGCTCGGGTCGGGCGGTCCGCGGCACATCCAGTTCGGCTTGAAATTGACCTTCTAACTTGAACTGAGCGACAAGGCGGCGGGCCTATGTTGGGCTCACCGCTATGGCTCGGTCGAAGCTGCAACGGGCGCAGGTCTAACGGATAAATCGAAGCTCTTATTTCCACGCCTAAGCGGCATGCCGCGCCCGCGATTTCGCATTCATCCGCTTAGTTCCCACCAAAGATCGAATGTTCTGGTCGTCCTAATCGGGCACTGATCGGGCACATCGGTTGCGGATAGGTAGTATCAATTATTGAAACAGTGTTGACGCTTGGATAATAATGTCGGGCAGATTGGCGCAAGAGTGGCGGCTTCAGTTGGTTCAGCTTGCCGGGCATGGAGGGGGGTGTTCATGTGGCACTTTCGGGCGTTTCCTAGAGCTGCATCCGCGCGTCCCATCAGCCCTTCCGATACAAATCCCGGCAGATGCCAGAGGCTCTTCAGAACGAAATGTCTTCGCATGCGTTGGGTTGCGACGCTGGCGGTGGCCGGGACTTTACTTACCGCGAATGTGGTTCGCGCCGACAATCTTTACGGTCGAATTCGAGGCACGGTAAAGGACCCGAGCGGCGCTGGGGTAGCGGGAGCCAAAGTCGCAGCCACGAATATAGCGACGGGGCTGATCAAAGAGGTGACCACGGAGGGTGACGGCAGTTACGAGATTTTGCAACTTGCCGCGCCAGCCGTATACACGCTGACGACGGAAGTAATGGGATTCCGCAAATTCGAGGCCCGAGGCATCCAGCTGAACGTGAACCAGGTGTTCGTGCAGCAAATAAAGCTGGAGCTGGGCACTCTGACCGAGACGCTAACCGTATCGGAAGCGGGCCAGACTCAGGTGGAAGCGACGAGCATCGAGCTCGGCGTGACGATCAACGACATAACCATCTTGAATATGCCCCTGAATGGCCGGGAGTGGGACCAGTTGCAGCAACTGGAACCGGGCGTGGTAGCCGCCTCCGACGCGAGATTCGGCCCCGGCTATAGCAATAAAGGCAACTATTCGACGAATGGTTCGCAGCCGGACCAGAACAGCTATCTGGTGAATGGCACCGATAATAACGACCTGCTCCTAAATTCAGTTCAGGTCGAGCCCAGCCCCGACGCCATAGCCGAGTTCAAAATGGTGACGGGCACCTTCAATCCAGAGTACGGCCGGAATTCCGGGCGCCATCCTTAATTTGGTCATTAAATCCGGAACCAACAAGTTTCACGGGGACGGGTTCGATTTCTTCCGGGACACGAGCCTAAACACGCGCAACTTTTTTCAGCCGAAGCCGGACGTTTTCCACCAGAATCAGTTCGGCGGCACGATCGGCGGACCGATTTGGAAGGATCACACCTTTTTCTTTTTTTCCTATGAGGGTACGCGGGTACGCCAAGAGGAAACCGGAAGCGACTGCGGATGCAGTTCGCCGGGCAATACGCCCGTATTCACGCAAGCTCAGCGCGGCGGGACATTTTCCGGACCTGGCTACTTCAACGGGCACATCGGCGTTCCCCTTGGTGGGCGAAAATGGCGTCACATATCCTGCGGGAACTCCTTACTCCACGATCTTTCCGACTGGGCATATACCCGCGGCAGATTTGAATCCGGTGGCGGCCAATCTTTTGAAGTATGTCCCGCTACCCAACGTGGGAAGCAACTACGAGTTCAATCCCATCGTCGCGCTGGTTGACGATCAATACCTGGGCCGGATCGACCATACCATCGGCGCGCGGGACGCGGTCTGGTTTTACGGCCTTTGGGAGCGCCAGCACGATCATAAGGACCTGCCATTCTCCGGAGCGACCCTGCCAGGCTTCGCTGAACTCGATTCTATTCATTGGCAGCAGTACACGGCGGCCTGGAACCACACCTTTAGCGGGGAGACGCTGAATGAAGCGCGGGTTGGCTACACGCGGCTCAACTGGATCTCGGTAATGCCGGCCAATCCAGCAGTCGCCCGCCAGCGCGGGATTTACGGGCATCGCGCCTCAAGCGACCGGTAGCAGCGAAGGACTTCCCGGGATTTTCGTAACCGGCTATTTCGACCTGGGCTTCAGCACAAACGGTCCTCAGCCGCGCATCGATCAGACCTATGAGCTCACGGATAATTTGTCGAAGATTGTCGGAAAACACGCTTTGAAGTTCGGGTTCGATATGAGGCGCTTCGAGATTTATAATCAGATTTCGCATTTGAATAACGGAGGTTTCGGCTTCGCCGGGTTCGGGTCGTTCACTACGGGAGACGAGGGAGCGGATTTCCTTCTCGGTGTCCCCGATCTTTATAAACAGGCGAGTGGCGATATCTTGAATGAAAGGGCACAGGAGTATTACTCCTACGCTCAGGATCAATGGAAGGTGCGGAACAATCTCACGATTACCTATGGACTGGGGTGGTCGATCGATACACCGCTGGTGGATAACTACCACAATGATCACGCGGGAGTGGCCTTCCGGCCTGGCCAGCAGTCCATCGTATTTCCCGAAGCGCCTGCTGGTTATGTTTTTCAGGGCGATCCCGGAGTGAACGCATTCGGCGGAACGCAATTCAAAGATTTCGCCCCTCGTTTGGGTTTTGCTTACAGCCCGGACTGGGGACGATTAACGGGCGGACCCGGCAAAACAAGCATTCGCGCTGGATATGGCATCTACTACAACCGTTTCAGCGGAGAGCCAACCTACGAGAGCCAGGGATTGCCGCCCTTCGCGGTTACCTCATACGGGGCGGGAGACATCGGCGCGGCGCCCAGCTTTGCGGCCCCTTTCAGTGGGTTCATATCGGGCGCGGGAGGCGCCGTTACGCCGGTATCCATTCCGAATAAGTTTCCGTACGTCTTGTCGGGACAACCGAACTTCAGCTTTTTCGAACCGATGTCGATCAGCGTCTACGATCAGAACGTCTCGATTCCCTATGCCGAGAACTACAGCCTAACCGTTCAGCGCCAGATTGGCGCCAGCTCCGTCGCTTCCGTGGCCTACGTGGGAGCGGAGGGACATCGCCTGCTCATCACAAACGAATTGAATCCTGGCCTCAATCCAGCGGGCTGCGCCGCTACGCCCGCGTGCGTCAGCACCGCGGCGTATCAGCCTTACTATTTTCCCGGGAACTATGCCTATCCCGGGAACATCATTGCTTCCATCGGCGAGATTTCGACTGTAGGCAATTCCAATTACAATTCACTTCAACTGACGTGGGACAAACGCTTTTCTCACGGCCTGCAGTTCCTGGGGGCCTACACGTGGTCGCACTCCTTGGACGACGGATCCGGTTTTGAAAATACCGCATTCAACGGCGGGGGATTTGGAGGCTTCGGAAACATCCGGTCCGTCAATCCATTCAATCAGAAGCTTTGGGACTATGGAGATTCGATCTTCGACGCCAGAAATCGCTTGGTGATCAGCTACGTGTATCAGATCCCCAGCGTGCGGCGCTTCCATGCGTTGCAATTTCTACCCGCGAAGGTGACGGATGGATGGCAGATGAGCGGGATCACTACGTTTCAAAGCGGGTTCCCGCTGGATGTGGTAGACAGCGCGCTTCCTTCGGTGACCGACAGTTCTTACCAGTTCTATTGCACTTACGGAATTGCCTGCTGGGACGTTCCCAATGTGGCGGGACGCGGTGCAGTACGAGAATCCGCGAACCAGTGCGACAAACCTTTGGTTCAATCCCAGCGCGTTCGCGCCTGCGGCATTGGGCACACAGGGCAACGCGGGGCGAGACATTCTGCGCGGCCCGGGAATCAATAACTTCGATTTCGCAATGATGAAAGACACGGCGCTCGGCGAGAACACGCGGCTCGAGTTGCGCTTTGAGTTTTTTAATTTCTTCAACCATACGCAATTCGACCCCAATGGAATCTCCACGGATATCAATTCCGCAACTTTCGGCCAGGAGTTGTCGGCTCGCGCCCCCCGATTGATTCAGCTCGCCGGCAAATTTTTCTTCTAGCCTACGTCGATAATTGGATTCCACGCGTGGCGCGGTTGGGTGTATAAGTTTGCCTATCGGGGAAAATGGCCTGACGCGAGGCGCGCTGGTCGCGTATTCGTGCGGGAAAAGCGAGAAGGAGACACGCATGACGAAACTGATGAAAGTGGCTGTGGGGCTGGCGGTGGTTGCGCCGTTGGTCTCGTTTGGCGCGCCGACCAGGGCGCAACAGCAGCCCCAGCCGTTGAAGGTGACGCACGTGAAGGACAACGTTTACTGGGTTCAGGGCGGCGTGGGGTCGAACGACGGCTTCATCGTGGGCACGACCGGGGTCGTTGTCGTGGACACGAAAAGCACGGTGGACTCGGAGAAAGGGGTGCTCGCCGAAATCGCCGCGGTGACGCCGAAAGCCGTGAATACGGCGATCATCACGCATAGCGACAACGACCACGTGAACGGGCTGGCCGCTTTGCCCGCCGGGGTGACCGTCATCGCGCAGGAAAACTGCAAGAGCGAAATGCAGGCTTCGGCGAGCAGCCGCAATCCGGCTCCGCAAGACCGCTTGCCCACCAAGACCTACGCCAAGACTGACAAGCTGACGATCGACGGCATTCACATTCGCCTCTATCATTGGGCGCCAGGACACACCAGCGGCGATACCGTGATCTATCTTCCCGACCAAAAGATCGTTTTTGGCGGCGACCTGCTGGTGACCAACCGCCCCGACACGGGGATTCATCCGGAAAAGAACGGCTCGGCCGCCGGATGGATCGAAAACGTCAAGGGGATTCTGAGCTTGAACGCCGACACTTACCTGACCGGGCACGGCGACATGATGACTCGCGCGGACGTGCAGAAGAAGCTCGCGCTGGTCCAGGACAAGTACACCAAGATCAAGACGATGGTCGCGCAGGGCAAGTCGCTGGACGAAATCAAGACGTCTCTGGGCGAACCCACGACCACGCCGCCCAACGCGAATGGCACGCCAGCCGCGGCCACCTTGACCGAAGTGATGTACAAGGAAGCGCAAAAGGCGAAGAGCTAAGCTGGCGCCGAGTCGGAGAGCGACGCGTTGAGAGAAGCGTCCGGTTTCCGCAAAATGACGCACATCGTCGCAGTACGTTCGTCGCTGGCCTGACGTATGGCGCGGCGCTGACGACGATGACGAGCCAGCGCAATGGCGGAAAGCGCGAGGCCAGGAAACGTTCTTAGCAGCCTGCGAACCGAACTCGCCGGAAATATCTGCCGCCCTTTTTCATCGAAGCAAGGGGGCCAGAGAGGAGTTGCCGCGCGAGATTCCGGAGAGTGAAAAGAAACCAAGAAGCCGGTCATTTGCGCCAGCCGGCGGAGAGTGGTTTCCGAAAACCACCATAGGTGTACGGGCGGGTTGTCCGTCATCCAATAAGCCGCCCTGCGGACGGAAGACTTATTGGGAGTTGTGATAAGCGCAAAACCTCCTGGCCGCAACATCCCATTGCGACACTCTCGACAGGCTCCGTACAGAAAGTCACGGAGGAAGTATCACCACGAAAGAGGCGGCCGGTATAGGGGCTGATATCGATGGCCGTCACACTGGCACCCGGATAGGTCTGCACGATTCGCTGCGTCATGAGGCCTTCGCCGCAGCCGACTTCCAGGATTTTCTGCGCCCGAGGAACCCACCTGCTCATAATCCCGGCTAATTCGTCGAGATCGACAAAAATCCTGCGGTATGCTTCTGAAACGGCACGCTCGTAGGGGCCAAAGCAACGTCTGATCAGGGGGCCGGGGCGCATGAAGGCCCGAGGCGTGAGGCCATGGGACTTGCAGTCATCGGCGATCGGACTCTTTCTCCCAATGCGGGTTTCCTTGTCCTCTTGTTGCTTGGAGGTTACGAACATCGCGGGCGCTCCTCGATCGCGCTGCCCCATTTTGTGGCCATCACCTTGCGAACCCCCAGAATTGCCGCCGCACCCAGCGCGACAACAAAATAAGAGATGGTCACGAGGATCCGATTCGCGAGGGTCCAGGATGCCCCGATCGTGAATGCTGTTCCAAAGAGGCTGAGCGCCGACGCGGCGGTGAACTCGCTCATGCCAAGCCCCCCGGGCGTCAAGGCAACGACGGACATAAGCATGACAAACGGTATGGCTGCAGCCATACTCCAGATGGGAATAGATAAACCGATCGCTTCCGCCGTCAGTGTAGACATTAAGACAATGACTGCAAAGCGGGCCACCGAGAGCCCGAGCAGGCGGCGCACCAGATCTGTGTTCAATAGATCCGAATGCAGAAGATCAGAGAGGCTGCGCAAGATGGCAGCGATGCGGCCTTGCTGGGCTTCTGTTCTCACAAGGTTTTTAGCCGCGAGCCATCGAATCAGCCGGACAGAAGGGCCGACGACCAGGAGCGCCAGGCACAGCATGCTCACGGCCGATAGGGTCCACATCCAGCCTCCGCCCTTATAAAACCAGGTGATCCCCGAGGCGACGGCAAGCAAACAAGCTGTAGCAACGTCGAAGCTTTGTTCATAGAGCGTGCCGGCCGTTCCGCGCCTCAAGGCTCCGCCGTGAAAGTATGTTCCGAGGGTCCGGGCAGTGGCGACGGCGAACTGCACTGGAAGGAAGATTCCCAATGCCACCCCTGCGCTCGTAAACGCAAAGGAATCGGCCCTGGAGGGGACGGAATCCGCAGGGCGACGCAGGGTAGCGTCTATGCTTCGCCATTTTTCAGTGGAAAGCAGGTTGAAGAGGCAGCTCAGCAGAACAATCTTGGTGAAGGCGATCCATCTGACTGCTCTGAGCTGCTGCAAGGTGAGCCGAACGTCGATCTTGGCGATTTTGATTAACAGGGCCAGGAGGGCGACGCTGAGTCCGAAAGAGGCAACCAGTTGGAGAGCGCGCTTTACGCTCATCAGCGTCGCCTGAGGCAGAGAATGCTCAGGAAAAAGCTGCTGCAGGTGACTTGAACGCCCAACGTCAGAGAAAAAACGGCGGGCAGGACAACGCGAAGCATCTGCCGAGCGTCCAGGACTCCGAAGCTGCCCCTGGCCCAGTGAGAAACCGCCCACATCGATGCGGCGAGGCCGGCGACGATCATCAACGCGCCAAGGGTCAGGCCGGTTTCCAAGGTGAGCCAACGGAGGGCGCGCTGCAGACGGAGGTCCTCCGGCAGCAGGCCCTCCGTAATGGCAAAAATTTTAGTGAAAACCGCAAAGGCTATCAGCTGGAAACCAAGCAGCACGGAAACGAACGCGTACAGAAGGGTGTGTACGTCAAATCCGATGCCGTGAACCACCCGAGGGCCCGGCAAAAGCAAAGCGCATCCGGCGAGGCCGATCGCGATGAGAGCCATTCCCGGGTAGAGGAAGAGCCAGCGCGGGCTATACATCAGGAGAAAGCGCAGGTGGCGCCATCCGTCGCGCCAGGTTCGCAAATGAGATCGATGGGTTCTGCCGTCAGGCGAAAGGGTGGTGGGGACTTCGGCGACATGCAAGCCCATGAGGCTGGCCTTGACCACCATTTCGCTGGCGAATTCCATGCCCGTGGAGCGAAGATCCATGCGCTCCACGCTCCCCTTTCGGAAGGCGCGCATGCCACAGTGAAAATCGCCGCAGGGCGCGCGGAAGAAGAGCCTGCCGATCCCGGTAAGCAGAGGATTGCCAAGATAACGATGCAGAAAGGGCATGGCATGGTAGCCGATGCCGCCATGGAACCGATTGCCCATAACCAGGTCGGCGCCCGCTCGCAACTTTTCCAAAAATCGTGGAAGGTGGCCGACGTCATAGCTACCGTCGCAGTCGGCCATGAGAACGTAGTCGCCGCGCGCCGCGCGAATTCCGCCCCGCAGGGCGCTTCCGTATCCCTTTTCCGGCGCTTCGATGACGCGAGCCCCTTCGGCGCGGGCAATCTCCTGGGAGCCGTCCGTGGACCCGTTGTCTGCGACGATTACCTCGCCGTCGATCCCGTTTTCTTCGAGCGTTCGCAGGGCCTCGCGGACGCTGGCGGCTACCGTATCGCGTTCGTTCAGGCAGGGAAAAACGATGGAAATCTCCGGTTTATCCTCGGGAGAATCGATGAAGCGGCCGATCGCTTCGCGGGCGTATTGGACGCGGTTGCTCATGAGACCATGGCGCGGGGGTCGGGATGACACTCCGCCCTCATCTTGCTGAAAACCAGTGTACTTCAGGGACTGGAGAAGCCTGGATTTCGCGATTTGGTCTGTAACCGGGTTGTTACTATATTCCACGCTACCGGCCGGACTCATTGCCGCGCCAGCCGCGCATTTCTCAGTTGATACTTAACCGAAGGACTCAAGAGGGCAGAATTTGGCTAGTTTGACTTCGGAATCGAGCGAAAGGGCGCTGAACCACTCCCCCGTGGAGCCCGTGGAAGACGTGTACCGCGGCCGCAGTCGGCGGGCGCTTCCGGACCGTTCCGTGGACTTCGCGGGCATTGCCCTGGGATTAGCTTTATGTGCCTCGATCGCCGCATGGTTTTCGAGCATCCGGTCCGCCCTCTGGCTGGATGAGACGATTTCATACTGGCAAATCAGCGGGGGCTTTTGGCGGATATGGTCGCGTCGAGGCCTATCCTCTCCTGCCTATGCCTACATATTGTGGGCGACGAACCGGCTTTTCGGCTCGAACGAAATCGTCTTAAGAATGCCGTCAGTGCTGGCCATGGTGGCGGCCACATACGTTCTGTATCTCATCGCGCGGGAGTTCTTCAGCTCCGATATTGCCGCTATTGTCGCGGTCATCTTTTGCCTGCATCCGACGGTGTCGTTCGCCGCGGTTGACGCGCGTCCCTACGCTTTCGCGGTTCTCGTGGTCAACTGCACGATCCTGAGTTTTCTGCGATTCATGAGAATCGATTCGACGCGCAACGCCATTCTCTTCGGGGCTTCCGCAGGGTCCATCTTCTACTTTCATTATCTTTTCGGACTGCTCCTTCCGGCATTGACACTCGTATTTTTCGCTTGGAAGGGACAGGAGTGTAGACGGTTTGCGCCGAAGCTGACAATCGCGACCGTGGCGTGTGGCGTGATGATGGTGCCAATAGTTGCCCCGCTACTCAGCCTTTTTCGGACGGGGAAATCGCACGTGTTCGATCGCGCTCCTCAAATCGGCGATTTGATGTTCACGCTGGCTCCGGGCCACGTGCTCGCACTGCTATTCATCGGCACAATCTTCGTGGCCGCAATGCTCCGAAAACTAGAAAACCCAAACCAGGAGATCCTGCGCGCGGGGTTGGCATGCCTGTTCCTGGCCACCATTCCGCTGGGAGTGCTTTATGACGTGAGTACGCTCACGAGCATCCATGTGTTCACGGACCGCTACCGACTGGTGGCGGTGCCCGGAATCGCGCTGTGCTGGGGATTTCTGGTGACCTGTGTAAGATCGAAAGCGATTCGCACGGGATTTTGCGTCGCCCTGGTGGTCTTCACGTTCAGCCGCTTTTCCTTTGCCACGCTAACGATTGACGACCCGCACGGATATACCTGGAAGTACGCCTTGCTGGTCGCGGACAAGAGCGCAGCGGTGGATAAGGCTCCCTTGCTGATCTGTAGCGATTTGCCGGAATCGAACTTTGAACCGATGCCTGCCGACGTCTATGCGGCGACAGATGGGGATTTTGCACCGATCTTCTACTATAAGGTCCACTCCCGGGTGGTTCCGCTGCCGCGCGCGCTCAACCGGGAAACCGTGACGCAGATAAACAAATTTCTCGCCACGGCGACGCCCGCGAAACAGCGTTTCTTGGTTCTCGGCTTTGTTTTCTCCAACCAAACCCTCGATTGGATCGCACAGAGAACCAAGGATGCCTACCTGGCGCAGAACCTGGGGACCACGGACGGAGTCACCGTGATGGAGTACAAACCGCGCCGGTAGTTGGATCCCCTTGGGGAATTGCATAATGGCCTTGCGGGGCAGATGCGGGGAAAGATTATCGTCGGCGTGGCGGGCTGGTCCTACAAAGACTGGCAAGGCGTGGTTTATCCCGAATCTCTCGACTCCAAGAACCGCATCGGGTATCTCGCCCGGTATTTCAGCCTGATTGAAATCAACAACTCCTTTTACGGGCACATCAAGCCGGCTGTGGGAAAACAGTGGTGCCGGATGGCGTCCGAGGAGAATCGCGAGTTCGTTTTCACCGCCAAACTGAATCGCACTTTCACGCATTCTCCCATTGCGGTCGTCGAGCCGACTTCGGCCAAGACGATACGTCCCGGACCAACCGACGAAGAGGATGCCAAGGCGGGGCTCGATTCCATAGCCGAGCAGGAGATGCTGGCCGCGGTGCTGGCGCAGTTTCCCATTTCGTTCAAGTGCACGGACGAGAATCGGGAGTACGTGCGCAGCTTAGCAGAACGATTTCGCAGTTATCCGCTGGTGCTGGAAATCCGGCATGCGAGCTGGAACGAACCTGAAATCCTGGCCTGGCTGGCGGAGCTCAAAGTGGGCTTGTGCAACATCGATCAGCCCCTGCTGGGCCGGGCGATTCGGCCGGGCACGGAGGTTACCTCGCCGATCGGCTATGTCCGGCTGCACGGAAGGAACTACCGGCAGTGGTTCGCGGAAACAAACGTTCGGGACCGGTACGATTATCTTTACTCAGCTGGGGAACTGGAGAAGTGGAAAGAGCGGACGGTGGAGATCGCTTCGAAGGCCCAAGCTACTTACGTGGTGGCCAACAATCACAATTTGGGGAAAGCCGCCGCGAACGCCTTGGAATTGGTGGCGATGCTGGAGAACCGCAAGGTGAAAGCGCCCGAGCCTCTAGTTCGGAGGTATCCCGAACTAGAGGCGATCTCGTTTCATGAGGGGCGACCGACTCCGGGCGAGCTATTTTAGCAGCGCAATGGAATCCGGCTTGGGCGGCTGCGGGAGCGATTGCACAAACGCAAAGATATCCGCCAGATCGGCATCAGACAGCACTTTAGCCGTGTAGGGCGGCATCTCGTCGCGCGGAGAACGGACCTGGAAGCTGAACGCGGCGTAGGGAATGGGATTGGGGCCGAGCTTGGGGCCCGTACCGGCTCCGCCTTGGGCCGCATAGCCATGGCATTCGTAACAGCCGTCAGAAACGTAAAGCGTCTTGCCATGCTGGGCGTTTCCCGAGGGAGCGCCGGCGGCCGTCTTGGGAGCTTCGCCGGTGGATTGCGCCGCCACGTCTGAATGCGCCAGAAGCAAGATTCCCGCAATGGCGAAGATGGCTGTCAATATCGTGATCAGGCGCACGGAATGCGACCCGCGCGCCGGGTGAACGGAAGCGTTGCTCGCTTGCTTTGTGTGCATGGCTGCTCCTTTTCTAACGCGGCTGAGTGACGGTATCGAGAAGGGCCGGTTCACCGCGCTTCACTACGGCAACCGCCCGCTTCAGCGCGGGGCCCAGGTCCTTGGGATCGGTAATCGGTCCCTCGGAATACCAGCCCATGCTTTTCGCGAGCATCGCGTAATCGATATTGGGATCGACGATTGTGGTGCCGATGCCGGCATTCTGGATGCCGCGCTGATGCCGGTTGGCCATGCGCTGAATATGCATGACCTCCTGATGGTAGGCGCGGTTATTGCGCATGACCGAGAGAAGAGGAATGCGATGGTGCGCGGCGGTCCAGAGCACGCCGTTGGCGTACATCAGATCGCCGTCGGTCTGCAGGTGCACGTACAGGCGTCCATTTTTGCGATGAGCGAGCGCCGCGCCTACGGCTGAGGGAGAGGCGAAACCGACGCCGGCTGCGCTGCCGCCACGGGTACGCTGATAGTATTTGTCGTAATTCCATTCCGGGCCGCCGAGACCGCCAGCCCAGTCCTCGCCTTTGACGGCATTCCAAACTTCTGCGGAAAGCCGCGCCGTGCTGATGGGGCTGGCATCCCAACCGTAGGTCGCGTCGACGCGGGCGCGCTCCACAGCTTTTTGGTTGGCCGCGGTGATCTTCGCCGCGCGATCCTGGAAAGCGCGCTTGCGATCGTCGGTGGCCAACTGCTTGATCGCTTCGGTCAAAGCAGGAAGGGTGGCCTCGGGGTCCGCGGCCATGGCGATATCGACTTCCTGGAAGCGCTCGAAATCCTGGTAGTTGCTCTTGGTATACAAATCGAGCGAGCTGATGCTGATCAGCTTGGCATTTCCGCGGGTGAGAGTTTGCGAACTGCGATGGAGCTGGTCGCGGTAGGAGTGAACCAAGCCCCAGAAATCGTCCAGCTCGAGACCGAGGATTACATCCGCGTCCCCGATGAGCGCACGGCCGCCCAACTGAACGAGCGGGTGGCGAGAAGGCAAGTTTCCGCCCTGATCGATCACCGGCGCCTGAAGCGCTTCGGCGAAGGCGATGAGGTCTCGCATGCCCTGCTCGGAGTGAATCACGTGTCCCGCAACAACCACCGGATTCTGAGCCGCGACCAAGAGCTTGGCAGCTTCCATGACCGAGCCGGAATCTCCTTGCGGAGGCGCGTCCAGCGTGAGCTTGGGTATGCGCAGCGAGGCGTTATTGGCGATGGGCGCCTCTTGCAGGGCGCTATCGATTACGATGACCACCGGCTCTCTGGGAGGAGTCATGGCGATCCTGTAGGCGCGCACAGTGGACTCCGCGAAATGAGGCAGCGAGATGGGGGCGTCGTCCCATTTGGTGTACTCGCGGACCATGGCCGCCGCATCCTGGGCGCTGTGATACCACTCTACGCCGGGGCGCCGCTCGGCGGCGTCGAGGGTGTTGCCGATCATGATGAAGATGGGCGCCCTGCCGGCCCAAGCGTTGTAGATACCCATCGACGCATGCTGCAAGCCCACGGTGCTATGCGCCAGGACGAGCATCGGCTTGCCTTCGACCATCGCGTAGCCCTGTGCCAAAGCAACCGAGGATTCCTCGTGGCAACAGGTGATGAACTCGGGGTTCTTGTTGCCGCCGTAGTTGATCAGCGACTCGTGAATGCCGCGAAAACTGGAGCCCGGATTGGAGGCCACGTACTCGAAGCCGAGAGTTTTGATGACGTCGACCATGAAGTCGGAGCCCGAGCGATCCACCGTCAACATGCTGACTTCGCTGGGGGGATCCGCTTCCCGGGGCGGCACGGGCGGGATCGATGGAACCTTCGCCGCTACGGTTTGCTGAGCGCGCAGTGTGCCGGTGCTCGCAACCAATGTGGCCATACCGCCGACAGCCGCGCCTTTTAGAAACTTGCGACGATCAACCACTCTCTTATCGGATTTCTTCATGGGTGGTATCTCCTTCTCAAGAGCCGTTGTCTTGGCCTTCAGATCCTGGCCCATAAGTCCTGGCCCATAAGTCCTGGAATGATCGGGTACCGAGGGCTCCCTAAAACTGGCCGGTATTATAGCCTGAAATGGCCTGTACAAAGCATCGATAGATATAGAGATAATCGTGTCGACGTCGAGCCCCTCAAACAAGCTGTTTCAGCGCGATCCGATTCATTAGTAGCCAGTCGCGGTCACGGGCGCATGGTCCATGCCGGCGGCGAATACAGGCATGCGCTCGAGCGGCAGGCGCTCTTCGGCGTCTGCATGCTCGAAGACTTTGCGGATCTTATACGTGGTGGAACGCTCGGCGGGAACGCGCCCGATGCTTCGGATCATGGCGCGGAACTCGCCGGGCGAGACATACTCGCCGAAATTGGCTCCCGCTGCCTTGGAGATACTCTCTTCCATCAACGTGCCGCCAAAATCGTTGGCTCCCGCGTCGAGACAATCCAAGGACTGCTGGAAGCCGAGTTTGACCCAGGAGACTTGGATGTTGGAGATATAGCCGTGCAGAAGAACGCGGGCGAGCGCATGAATAATCAGATCCTCGCGCTCCGAACGGCCGGCACGCGCGCCGCCAATCTGGAACAGCTTGGTCTGGGAATGGATGAAGCCCAAGGGGACAAATTCGGTGAATCCGCGAGTTTCTTTTTGAATTTCGCGCAGCAAAAGAATATGCCTGACCCAATGTTCGGGAAGCTCGGTATGGCCATACATGATGGTGGAGGTGGAGGGAATGCCGAGGCTGTGCGCCGTGCGGATCACATCGATCCATTGGTGTACTTTCAACTTATTGGGGCTCAGCGAGCGGCGAACTTTATCGTCGAGAACTTCCGCGGCCGTTCCCGGAATGCTGCCCAGGCCGGCTTCGCGCAACATCAGCAGATAGTCTCGCAGCGGCAGGCGCGTCTTTTCGACGCCATAAGTGATTTCCATGGGCGAAAAAGCATGCACATGAAGTTCAGGCAGGCGGGCTTTGATGGCGCGAAGGAGTTCGACGTAGTAGTTTCCGTTCAAATCTTTCGGGAGGCCGCCTTGAATGCACACTTCGGTGGCGCCGCAATCCACGGCCTCGAGCGATTTGGCCAGCAGCGTATCCGTGGAATGAAAATAAGCATCCGGCGCATCGGGCGAGCGACTGAACCCGCAAAAAGCGCAGCCCACGATACAGACGTTGGTGAAATTCAGATTTCTGTTCACCACGTAAGTGATTTTGTCGCCGACCACGCGCCGGCGCAGTTCGTCGGCGACTTTTACCAGCGCCAGGAGGTCGGCCCCCTCGACGTTGGCCAGGGTGAGCCCCTGCGCGAAATCGAGGTCCTTCCCGGCAAGCGCATTCTCCAGGAGGCCGGCAACGTTCGGCGTTGCCGCCTTAAGGGCGCGATCCCAGGGAATTTCTCTCCATTCAGGACTGATTACTTTCAGCATTGGTCATGACTCCCTCGAGCGAAACCGTCTTCGCCACGGAGCTTGCAAAGATGCGGCTGGAGACGCGCGGCCACGAACTCGGGACGCGATGAAAATTCCGGATAGATCGCCAGGCGCTCGCGCAAAACGAATCCGGCGGACGCAGTCCTCGCCGCGAGCGAAGAGATCTGGGGCCAGGCGGCTTCGGGATTGATGAAATCTTTGGTGACTGGGGAGATCCCGCCCCAATCATTGATGCCCGCTTTCAGCAAATCGGGATAGTCCTCGGAGAGCAGGTTGGGCGGGGACTGAAGATTCATCTCCCCGCCGAGAATCAAGCGCGCCACGGCAATGGTGCGCTGCAAATCCTCTTTGGAAGGCTCCGGCGCCTGCGCCATGCGAATGTCCGGCTTGGCTCGAAACGGCTGGACGATCACTTCCTGAACGTGGCCGTACTTTTCATGCGCGGCGCGGATTGCCAGCAGGGCATCCACGCGTTCCCCGGGAGTCTCGCCGATCCCGATCAAAATGCCCGTGGTGAAGGCCATGGATAAACGGCCGGCGTCCTCGATGGTCCGCAGGCGAAGCGAAGGAACTTTGTCCGGCGCTCGCCAGTGCGGGCCGCCGGAACGGCCCAACCGCGGACTCGCGCTCTCGAGCATCAGCCCCACGCTGACATTGGTCTCCCGGAGGCGGCGAAGATCGCCGGCGCCCATCAGCCCCGGATTGGAATGAGGAAGGAGGCCAGTCTTTTCCAGCACCAGCTCACACATGGCCGCAAGATATTCGAGCGTGCTCACGAACCCCAGGGTCTTCAGAAACTCTTTTGCTTCGGGGAAGATCCGTTCCGGCTGATCGCCCAGGCTGAACAACGCTTCCTTGCATCCGGCACGGCGGCCCGCTTCGGCGACAGCCAGCACCTCATCCGGCGTCATGTAGGGCTGCACGCCGGCCTGGGGATCGGCGCGGAAGGTGCAATAGCCGCAATAATCGCGGCAAAGGTGCGTGAGTGGAATGAAGACTTTTCTGGAGTAGCTAACCGAAGGGCCTTTGAAGCGGTCCCGAACGGTGGCGGCCGCCTGAAGCAACGCAGGCAACGGCGCGTCGCTCATCAAGCACAGCGCGTCTTCGCGTGATATGGGGCGTGATACGGGGCGGGATACGCCGCGGCCGTTTAACCCAGCGTCAAGAGCGGCGTCGAGGGCGGCGTCCACATGGTAAGGAACCGCGATATCCGGCATAGGGAGCCTTTTGGCGGAAATCCTGACTGCAACCTAATCCAACGAAAAAGCATATGCTTGCGCTCTAGTCGTGTCAACGCAGCGTGATTGGTCCTAGAATTATCGCCGATGGCTAACGCACTCACTGCTATTCGACTGCTCCTGGTGGCTCCATTTGCGTTCTTCATGGCGCGGGGAGACGAGCGTTCGGCAGTATTCGCTTTGATCGCGTGGGTGGTGGCGCTATCAACGGATTTTCTGGATGGGCCGATTGCGCGGCGCCGAGGCACGGTCACGGCATTGAGTGGGACGTTCGATCACAGCAGCGATTTTCTTTTCGTCACCAGCGGCATCTTTGCCGGCGCATACCGCGGCGTGTTTCCCTGGGTCCTGCCGGTTTGCATCACGGCAGCGTTTGCGCAGTACGTGATCGACTCCTACTGGATTCACCGGCAGAGCAAGCTGCGCGGCAGCAAACTGGGCCGTTACAATGGCATGCTTTACTTCGTTCCACCGGTGGTGGAGATTCTGATCCGGCTGGGCGCGCGGTTCTTGCAACCATTGCTGACGATTCTGGTGTGGGGGCTGGTTCTGAGCACGCTGGTATCCATGGGACAGCGCGCCCTGATGTTCAGGAGGGAGCTACCCGAAAACCTCGCGAGTCGCTCGCCGCAAAAATAGCAGGCCGACAGCGGCGTTAAACAAGACAAAGAAATTGTGCATGACGAAGCCGAAGGCGGTCATTTGGCCGGGGCGGTCCGGAAAGAGCAGTACCCAGAAAAGGATGGCCACCGAGTGCATGGGTCCGGGCATCGCCGCTCCAAAGAAAATTACGGGGAGATAGCCCAGCATCTCGCTGAAACTTACAGAGCCTCCAAAGAGCCGCAGGGCCAGCGTATAGACGATGACGCCGGCGATCACCAGCGGGGCGCGCAGCAAGATCACGGCGCCGTAGTGCCAGACCTTCGCTAAGCGGAAGGCGCGCAGGATGGGGCGGTCGCGCAAGGCGATCCCCGAGCCGATTGCGCCGCGGAAGAAGAGATAAAAGAGCACAAAGAAAAGGAGGGAGCCCAGGGCGATCCAGGGAATTGCGTGAAAGACGGGCTGGATGGTGCTCCAGCGCAAGCTCACGCCGATCGTTCCCCAGAGGATCAGGCTGTAATATTCGCAAAACATCAGAAAGAGCATGCTCGAACCGACTTCCCACCCGGGCACGCCGTCGCGGCGATTCAGATAGAGAGCGATGGCGCCTTTGCTGACTTGCTCGTTCACCAGCGAAAGAATGTAAGCGCTGGCGCGAATGGGCAAAATATCGGCGTAGCGGATTTTGGCGTTGAACCAATTGATTACGCTCCAAACCACCACGCTATCGAGCAGGAGATAAAGGAAACAATAGGGAATCATCAAGGCCAGCCAGCGAGGCCAGCTGACGTTCTCGAAACTTTTGAGGAGATAAGGAAGCAGGCGGCTGCCCTCGGCAGCTGCGCCACGGCTGAGGCGTTCGTAGAGGTAGGCGAAGCAGCCCGCGGTGATCAGGAACGGCAAAAGCCGCTGCCAGAGCTTGGCTTTTCTGGGGGCTGCGGTGGCGGGAATGCTGGCCGCCGGGATGCTCTCGTTCATTTCGTGAACCTTCTGTGAGCCTTCTCTGTGAGCCTTGGCCTAAGCCGAACCTAAACTGGCTTGAATCATCTCGTCAATTCCGGTGAGTTGGATACCCAGCTTACACGCAGCGGGCTGGGGGTCCAAGCGCGTATCGGCGGTGATCACCTCGAGTACGTCGCGGGAAAATCCCGGCTTGCCGATGCGTTGGCGAATGGCCAGCACCAAGGAGAGCAAATTCTTGGGAATCGAGCCGATGCGGACGTTCCGGCCGAGCAAGCGCGCGGCTCTCTCCACGAGTTCGCGCTCCGGCAAAGAGACCGGACCAACGAGGTCCAAAGTGAGATTCTTGGCCACCGGTTCCTGCGTGGCAGACGCCAGCGCAGCCCGCGCCAGATCGTCCACGTGCAAAGGCTGCTGAAGATGGCGGCCGCCACCGATCAGCTTGGCCTTTGCTCCGCTGATGTTGCGCTGGAGCGCGGCCGCGCCGGCCGTGCTGGGCCCGAGCAGCAGCGGAGCGCGCAGCACGGTGTAAGGCAGGCCCGATGCACGCACCAAGGCTTCAGCCTCGCCCTTGGTGCGATAGTAGCGGTTGCGAGAGGCTTCGTCGGCGCCGGTCGCGCTGACCAGAACGATCTTCCGCACGGCCACCCGCTTCGCGGATTCAACGACGCTACGAGTGGACGCCACGTTGGCTTGCTCATAGGTGGAGTCCGGCCGCTCGAAGAGAATTCCGGGAAGATGGATGACTGCGAAGGCGCCGTCAAATACCGAATCGAGAATGCCGGGATCGTCATAGGAGATCCGGATCACTTCGTTCGGACTGCTTAGCTGCGAGCGGATCTGGTCGGCGGCACGCTGGGAGCGGACAGCGGCCACAAACGTAACTGGCGCGGCCGCTTGCGGCGAGCCGCATCGCAGAACGGCCTGGCCGACGGCGCTATTGGCGCCGGTGACGACTACTTTCATGCCGATCCTTTTTCCTCCTTCCTCGCGACGGTGATTAGCCGACGACACGAAAGACGTGAATCGTCGAATTCGGCCGAACCTTCAGCTCCGGGTATTTTTTCGACTTGGCTTCGAGCGCATGCTGCTGCTCATCCGGATCGGTGACCAGGGAGAGCGTTCGATCATACAAGTCGTTCCCAATCTTTATGCGCACGTGCGGATCGCGCAGCGCATTATCGTTCCAGGTTCTCGAAGTGCCCTGGGGATAAACCGACGAGAGGTAAAGCTGCCCGTTATAAGACATGCAATCGACGTGTACCGAATGAGGCAGCAGGTACCAAGACTCAGTTTGAATCGTGATTGTGGGGATCTGGTCGGTGAACGACCAATCGGCGACAGGAGTGGTCACGAGATTTCCCTTGAGCCATAAACCCGGCGTTCTGTCGTGAGGTCCAAAACCTGTTATGCGCGCGATGGCCAGGAACAGGATCAAGCAGACAACGATTGCTCCCAATATTCTCAACAGCGTTTTCATTCCGTACTCCTATAGGACAAATGAATATCATTTTTATGCGGCGAAAGAAAACGGAGCTGAACTCGAGTCAATGAGATCCGTTTGCGAGGCGGACGCTTAGGACTCAAAATTCAGCGAAGGCGAAGATTCGGCCGCGGGCAGGTTGTCGCCGCGGCTTTGGGATTGGATGTGCCGCACGGATTCGCCTCGCCGCGCGTTCGTGGCGCCGAGGCGGGTGGGATGCAAGATGGTGGCAAGCAAAGCGACGCCTTCGCTGAGCCGCGGGCCGGGACGCGAGAAATATGAGTTCGCGTCGACGGCGTAAATACGATCGTTCTGGACCGCGGGAATCTGATGCCAGCCGGCCGGCAGTTTGGTGGAGCGCCAGACATCAATATTCCGTTCGAGGTTGTAGCCGCAGGACATCAGCACGACGATTTCGGGCCGAGCGGAGAGCACGTCTTGCCAGTCCATGGAAAAGGAGGGTTCGCCCTCGCGGCCGATCACATCGATGCCACCCGCGAGCCGCACCATCTCCGGAACCCAATGTCCGCCGGCATAGGGCGGATCGAACCATTCCAGGCAGAGAACGCGCGGGCGTGGCGTGGATCCTTGCACCGCCTCAGTCACGGTAGACACTTCCAGGGCCAGCCATCCCGCGAGCGCTTCTCCTTCCGAAGCGCGACCGGCGGCTTGCGCGATATCGCGAATTCCCTGCCACACTTCGTGGAGCGTGCGCGGCGTGAAGCTAACGACCCGAGGCCGGCGGCCGGCAGGGAAGCGGGAGACGGCGGCGGCGAGATCGTCCGAGGAGGCGGCGCACACATGGCAGAGATCCTGGGTGACGATGAGATCGGGATCGAGCCGCAGGAGCAGTTCCGCATCGAGGCTGTAAATGCTTTCATGGCGGCCGATGAGTTCCCGCACCTGGCGATCGATTTCGGCGGGAACCGCGGCCACGTCAATACGCGGGCGAATGAGCGAGGGCTTGGTGGCCGCTTCGGCGGGGAAATCGCACTCATGCGTGACGCCGACTACCGAATCACCCGCGCCGATGGCGTAGAGGATTTCGGTGGCGGCGGGAAGCAGGGAAACAATGCGCATGGTAGCGGAAGTCTAGTCCTGCATTCGATGCGGCACAAGAAGGAGAGGGGTGGAGTTAGGGCAGGGAAGAGGCGGCGCTTTCGCTGAGCACGTCGGCAAAAACGAAGCCATCGCGTTCCACGATTTGGCCGCTTTTGGCTGCCACCGGATGAGAGAACATCGGTCCGGCAAAGGCAAAGGAGTGGAATTCGCCGTTTTCGCCGCAGGGGTCAATCGCGGCGGGAAGGTCGTCAAGCAATTGGCGATCGAAAAGACGGCCGGCGAAGCTGCGGTCGAGCTTCTTGGGATCAACGCAGGTCAGATAGGCGCGCAGGCCGGCGGCGACCATCTCACGAGCCAGCGCGGCGGTGGGCAAACCCCAAATCGGAAAGACCGGCGTGATGCCAACGGCGCGTAGTTTCTCTTCGCGATAGCGGCGAATATCCTCGAGGAACAGGTCGCCGAAAGCCATGTGAGAAATGCCGTCGGCGCGAGCCTGGGCTACCGCCGCGGCCATCGCGGCTTCGTAAACCAGGTTCGAACATCGCGCCGGAATGGGGACCTTTACCAGAGGAACTCCTGCGGCGCGAGCCTGCTTTTCGAGTAGCTCTTCGCGAACGGCATGCATGGCCACGCGGGCGGCATCCTGGTTGATCGTAGTCAGTAGAGCGGTGACCTCAAATTCGCCAGAGGCCCGCAGCTTGTGCAGAGTCCAGGCGCTATCCTTGCCGCTGCTCCAGGAGAGCCAGATTTTGGGGTGGGTCATTGAGACTTCCAGCTACAGAGCGCAAAGAAATGGAGGTTTGTTCTCCGCCCAGTGTAGTTCATTGGAACCTCCCGCTGAGAGACGCGGGCGCGAGTATACGCCTGTGGCGACCTGAGGTGAAAGCCTGTCGAATCCATTTTTCGCTTTCCGCGCATCAGTGTTCATGGCTGTTTCTGACTCTTTGGCGGTGGGAGGATGCCTTGTACCGCCACGAAGAACCTGTCTTATGACGTTTTCAAATTCCATGCTGACCCAAATGATTTTGTCGGGAGAATGGTAGGCACACGTCGTCCGATACGATTGCGGCAACTTGTAGGCGAAGTGGAGCACAAAAAACAGTCCAGAGACATAAAAGAGGCATCTGGAGCATTCGGGCAGATGGGCATCCCACGGCACCCACATAGCGTTTAACACACTTCCGTTAGGACAAACCGACACCCACAGTCTCACGTCATCGCGGAGGGCCGATGTGCCAAGTAGAAATTGCCGAATAGGTTCCTCATAGGCACACAGTTGAACATCCGGCGCTTGGCTCCGCAAAGAAGAAGTCCACTGGTGGACGGCACCACGCCAGAACACGCTCATAGCAAAGTAAACGATTTTCTCCATGTTTAGTGACTTCACTTTCGCGCCCGCATATAACTTAGTGCCACCATCGACCAGAAGCGGTGTTTCGGCATTCAGTGCGTCGAGAATCGGAAATTTGTCGCCGTAGTTTCGGGGAACGTTCCCAAGTACCCATGCCTCGCCATTCTTGCTGAATCTTTGTTCGCAGTCCGAACAGAGTCGGTAATCGCTTAGCTGAGCAGACGACTGCAACAATTGTTCATTCGACAGAACAACAGGACTTGCATTCTTGAGTGCCAGAGCACGATTGAGTTTGTATGCCCCCTTGGGAAGGTAGTGGCTATCCTGTAGTGTCCTTGTTTGGAGACACAGCTTGCACGCGCCAGTTGGCATTCTGTACCCTCCAATTGCCTAAGCGCCCACGCTATTCAAGGGCCGGCGCGTGTCAACGAGTTTGAGACCACTGGTCATGGAATTTAGTGAGCATTTTCATCTGCGTTGAGCGGTTTGTTGATCCAGACCTCGGTTGGAACCGAGAGTGGTTTCGGCTCCTGGCGCACGAAGCGTTCGGGGTGGACGCGATAGGCGGCATCGAGAACGGCTTGACGCTGTTCGAGGATGTGCGCGGTTTGGTTGTAGTGGACCATGGCCGGGGTGAGCAAGCCCAACCCGGAGTGGCGGTGTTCCTGGTTGTACCAGCGGAAAAATCCCTGCGAAAAAGCGCGGCTGTCCTGAATGCACCCGAAGCGGTCCGGAAACTCCGGCCGGTACTTCAGGGTGCGAAACTGGCTTTCCGAATACGGATTGTCATCGGAGACGTGCGGGCGGCTGTGGGTTTTCGTGACACCCAAGTCGGCCAACAGGAAGGCTACCGGCTTGGAACTCATCGAGGTGCCGCGATCAGCATGTAGGGTGAGCTGGCCGGGCTGGATGTTTTGTTTCGCACAACTCTCCCCGATCAGCCGCTTGGCCAGCTCCGCGCTTTCGCGCATCGCCACCATCCAGCCGGTGACGTAGCGGCTGAAGACATCGAGGATGACGTAGAGGTAGAAGTAGGTCCACTTGGCGGGCCCCAGCAGCTTGGTGATGTCCCAGCTCCAGAGTTGATTGGGAGCCGTCGCCAGTAGTTCCGGCTTCGTGTACGGCGGATGAGTCAACTGGTCACGTCGTTCGCGGGATTCGCCCTCTTGTTTCAGGAAGCGATGCATGGTGCGAATCGAGCAGTAATAGTGCCCTTCGTCGAGCAACGTCGCATACACAGCGGCTGGGGAGCGATCCTGGAATCGTTCTCCGTGCAGATGCGCCAGGACCGTTTCGCGTTCCGTCGGACTCAGGGCACGTGCTGGTCTCGGTCGCAAAGCGATCGCTGCGGGGAAAGAAGCTGCACGTCGATCCCGGTAGTAGGAAGCACGCGGCGCAAACAGCGCACGGCAAGCGGCGCGCGTGCCTACATCGGTCGCCAGTTCAGTGACCGCGGTCATCAGGACTCTTCCTCCAGGTCCTGTTCCGGAATCGGATGACCCAACAGCGCAGCCACTTTTTTTTGGACATCGATGATGATGTGCGCCTTACGCAGATCTTCGGTCAGACGTGCGTTCTGGCGGCGCAGCTTCTGGTTCTCCTCATCCATCGGATGGCGCTTGGACTTCGGCCCGCGCCTCTGCGGAGTCAGCGCTTCGAGGATGCCGTTGGCCCGCTCGCGCCGCCAAGTGGCCAGCAGCGAAGAGTACAAACCTTCCCGGCGGAGGAGAGAGCCGATACCGCCTCGTGTGGCAGCGGCGGCCTCGGCTTCCTGCAGGATGCCCAGTTTATATTCCGCGGTGTAGGTACGCCGCTTGGGTTTCGCGACCACTTCGGGATCAGGCCGCGAGGCCGGCAGCGAATCGGCGCCCGCTTGGGCTGCCACTGCACTCCGCTTCGGCTCGCCAGGCTCGCCTCCGCTCCGTTCCGTGGCAGCCCAACTTGCAGAAGAAACAAAACCAAGAGAATTCCCGTTCATCTCTCCCTTTTTCTTTCTCGCCCTGCTCATTAATTAAGAGTACTAAAACGGTCTCAGAGATGTTGGCACGGAGGGGGCCGCGATGAATTCATTTTATTGCAGAAATGATTGCCTTCCTCCAATAGTCCAAGAATCCTGATAGTTTTCCATTCGCGTGGCTCTAGCGAACCAATTGCGAGGTCGACGCGTCCTTTCCCCGAGTTTTGATGATTTCATCGGGGAAATATTTCGATGGTGGGTTGTTCAAGATGTGCCGGTACTCGATCCACTCGTTGGCTCAGGCTCGACTGCCGTCGTCGCCGCAGCTTCGTTGGCTCCCGGAGCGGGCGATTTGCAAGGGGATGTTGCCGATCAAGCGAACGCCGAGGCCGAAGCAGCATCGAGCCCTTGAAGCCCATCAACCCCGCCTGTTCGGAGCCCATGACTTTGACTAGATAGAAGCCAGGTTGTCTTGGATTTTTAGTGTCGACACAAAATGTCCAGGGCGGTCTCAAAGTAGTGGCTTGAATAGAGTTGTTTTTCAGCGACCGCGCAGGCCGTACCGCTCGCTTTATCTGCGTGCATGATCACCACATGAATCAAGCGCAGGGTCGGCTTCAATCCAAATTTAACCTTGGCCCAACAGAAGAAGTCCTCGACGTTTGCGGGCTCTGCATCAGGGTATGCGAGGAGGTAGTGATAAAAATCAGGCGGCCGTTCTGGAAAGGCATTGTAATAGCTCAGCATGTAGGCAAATTGCCGGGGCACTTCGGTCGGGCTGTCCTTGTCGTTGTACACCCCGAGCGATGGATTGCCCTCGTGCTGGAAGGCCAACACACCCTCCAGCGCATTCTTCTGCAGGAGCTGATTGATTTGTTCGTTTGCGTCAGACCTCGCCAACGTACTTCTCACGCAGGATCCTCATGACCAATGGGGAGACGTGGTCTGCACGTCGAATCAAGAACCGGATGAATACAAGAAAATAACTGAGGCCAAGGAGAAGGCCAGATAAGAAACTGGGTTTCCTGAGGGAATCCATCAGTATTCTTTTGGATTCCGACGATCCGAAGGATTCATGAAGCCATCAAGTGAGTTAGCCCTTGTTTTCGTGATTATGAACGAAGTGAGGACGCATCCGACGATGTGGAAAGGGAAGTTGATTCGACGGAGGGTACGTACTGATTCCCAACACCGAATTAAGCGGACAACAGCGGCAATTTCGCTGGGTTTGCCGGGCTTTTCTAACTCGCTGCTTCGCCGGGGCGTTTCTGACTTCAGAGGGTCTTCAGGGAAGCGCGACGGCGGCAAATCAACTTGGCTGTGCTTTCGCGCTTTCCGCAACAAGCCTGATAGCGTCGGGCAATTCTTTCAACGAGACAATTCCCCCGCTTGGTGCATATAAAGCCAAGCGCCTGCCTTGCTCGTAATCATTGATCATGAGGATGGAGTTGGTGCCGAGTTCGCGAGCCACTTCCCCCGCCGCTTCGGGCCGTTGCGGACCTCGAAGCTTGCGGACAAAACGCTTCACGGTTTGATAGCTGCCGGCAAAGCCCTGAGCGGAGACTAAGTCCTGCCAAATGGCCATAGCATTGCGGCCACGACTCAGCCCCTGCTCGATGAGCTCGCGATACAGTTCACAGGCACTGGCGGACTGACGGAGAGGGTCTCCAGGAGGTCTTTGGCTCCCAGGAGGCGCGCCAAGGTCGGTGGTCACCTCTATGGCCGTTTTGCCGTCTTACATGGCCGGTTTTGCTGGTGCTCGACGTCCCCATCCGGGCAGGCACACCACTACCCCGGCTGCTTTCAGGTAAGCGCTTGCGGTTTCTCTACGGACACCGGTGGCTTGCTCGATACGCCGTAAAGGCCATCCGAGCTTCCCCAGTGCGACGACTTGTTGCTTCTTTTCCTCGCTCAAGACATTGCTCATGCCGAGGGAGCCTATAAACGCTCCCGTCGGAGTCAATGTCCCGGGCTTTACTATGGCCGGTTTTCAGCTGACCCTCTATGGCCGGATTTGGGTGACCCCTGAGGCAAACGAGCTAATCGAACAGCAACTACAAGATTTGGACAACGTGGACGCGGAAGAGGAACAACGGCAAGAGGAGCGCCGCACACACGAGGTAATCGTACAACAAGATTTAAATCAAGGTATGGATACGGGGACGCACAGTTCTGTCCATCGTGGGGTCAATTGGGGTCCGAATTTTCGGGTTCGGAGCCCTAAAAACAAGCTGAGGCGGTATGGAACGGGACTATGACATTTTTGAGAGATTGCCTGATAATTCGGTGCGCTGTTTAGTTCGCGTCCACGGGACTCTACATGTACGCACAGTTTTAGAAGCTCGGGGAAAGCAAACCACCAACGAGTGCTTCGCGATGAATATCCGCACAACGGAAATCATCGCTCGCGTCAACGATAACAGGACCGGGCGGAAGTGTTAAGGGGTCTAACGCACAACCGCTGAGGCCCGTTCGGCCAAACTGTACTCACTCGTCCATTATGGCGACGTGATTGGCTGCTATTGAATCTCGGGTCCGGGCCGGGCCTTTTCGTCTTTCTCAAGGTTCAGATGCTCCTGAAAATGCTCGGGGCAAATTCCGCTGCTTGACGCCCGAGAAGAGCCAAGCGCAAAGGCTGCAAGTATATTCCACGAGGAAAAGCTGTGCCGAATCCCATATTAGTGGTTTCGGGCGAGGCCATCGTGTTTCATCGTCGTCGAAACAAACCTCACTCTAAAATGTTGCGATGCTTGAAACTCAAATTCACGGCAAACGTCGGGCACCTCGATACCATCTTGGTGGCGTCGTCGAACTGACTGATCTTGATTCTGGACGAATGAAAGTAGCGTTGGTTCGGGCACTGAGCCTATACGGATGCCTCGTGAAAACCGAGATGCCCGTCAAGGAGGCTGCCAGAGTCGCTCTCAAAATTACCCATTCTGGAACTCATTTTTCTGCGATGGGTCGCGTTGTAAATTGTGTCAGAGACCAAAGCAACCGCGGTCTCGGAATTGAGTTTACTGAGATTGACGCAAACGATAAGAACCGTCTTGAAGCCTGCCTTACTGAGTTGGCCGCAGCCCAAAAGTTACCGCCTGTTCCTAGTCCGTGAGTGCCTCATGTCGTCCGGCCCTCACTCCTACCGTCTGCGGGAAAGTAGTGAGCGGGCGCTACGCCGCAACCGCACGCGGCAAGCCGATTTTCCTCGACCTCGACAAAGCCCATCCTGGCCAAGTGTTCACGGCGTTGATCTGGGGAGAGAATCGCGCCAAGTTCGGTGCCCCCCGAAGAAACCTACCAAAAGACGGGTATTGCGTCACGGGGCGGATACCGTCTTATCGCGGCGAACCGGAAATCATCGCCTCTGACCCGTCACTCGGGAACAACATGATCCTAAAAAGATTAGGGTTTGACCCAATTCCGTGACTTCCGGGTAAGATACGCCTTAACAACAGGTCACTCGGAAGTAAAGCACCTGACTGAATTGCGGTAGCAATCTTACGGTAAGCTATCCGCCGGATTCACATAACGAGCCACACCCTTTGCCAACAGTTTTTTATCGCCGTTTGTCGCGCCGGTCATCTTCAATTGAAAGTATCGTGCTCCAAAGCCACGTCCTCAGCGCGTGTTCCAGCTCATCCGCCGTACCCCAGCGATAAAATAAATCCACGGTCTGTCCGATTTCATTCAGTGGTATATGCCAACAGGGCGTTTCCTCGTCGTGCCATTCCGAAGACACGAACTGCATCAACACACATCCGTCGCAGTTTTGGGGTCCACCCACAGCATTTTTCTGGCAGGTCCGCGACTCTATGAAGGCCAACTGCGGCCGCCATGGCCGAAGCAAACAGCACTTGTAGCCGCCGCGTTCGAGGAACTGCAGTTCGGACTTGAGAACCTCTAATGCATCGGGATTGCATTTCGTCATGTTGGCTCCCCACCCAGGCTTATCGGAACGGATATAATTCGAGCCAGTCGCGCACTTTCTCGGGCAGCGCGCGGTTGTGGTCAAAGAAAAATCTTCCGCGCGTTTGGCCTGGCCCTTTCACGGTAACGTGGCAGTAGCCCGAGGAGGACTGGATCCAGACCTTCCAATCCTCCTCCTTTGGCCGATCACCAATACAACCTCGGATCAAACTTTCCGTCCTTTGCCGAATTTCAAGGTCTGATAGCTCGTTTAGTTCAATGGAAATTGTCAAGTGGCTCTCTATCTCGTTATATCTATCGCCGTCTAAATTGGTAATACCCATGCCGTCCTAGTGCGCTCGACCCGTACGACGCTGCCATAACTCTTTCAGGGTTATCTCGCCGCGGCGCTTTTGGGTGGAGACGGCGGGACGGGTTTGGCAAATTTCGCGCTGTCAATCGGTACGTTCAGTTGTATCGAAGTCAGTTCCGTCGCGGATCGGCCGTCTACCCACGTCTTGGTGATCCGAAAAGGCACCTTGATTCCCGAGACGACGCGATAGTCGGAGTAATCGATCTCGGTGGGAATGAAGCCGACCGGCAAGTTGGTAAAGCGCACCATCCTCACCAAGAGTCCGGAAGTGGGATCGAAGTACAGTTTCACCTTAGTTCCAGCGGCCGTAGTTCCTTCGAGAACCGTAAGAGTCGCGTTCGTCGACGCCGACGCCCACATCGTTGGGCAGAATGCTCGTGACTCCAGTGACGGGGAAACCGACGCGCAGATTGCTGAGCAGTTGCTTGATGTGCGCCGGAAAATACAGTTCCGATTCCACGTGGGCGCCGTCCAGATCGCCCGCGCTAAGAGCGAGCAATGGCACGGGCGTATCCAATGCCGATTGCGCGACCCATACCGAGCGGCCATCGTCTACCCAACTGCTTGTTCCGGACGGGTTATGCGCCACTTGCGAAAATTGGCTGGGAGCCTGGGCATAGATCTCTACAGGGAACTTCGCTGGATCGTCGTATCCCAGGTAAGTTCCCTTGGCGACGAAACTCGTGAAGGTGGCGAGTTTCTGCGCGCCGCCAAGCGCTTGGACATACTTGTCCAGAACCTGATCCGGAGAAGGCTGCCCGGGAGCCTGCCTAGCAATGTCCTCGGGATCTTCGGCGGGCGGAATGCCGTACTGTTCGGCCAAAATCGGCGTGATTCTGGGACGCTCCGCGTTGCGATGGCAGGAGTAGCAGGTTACCTCGCGCTTTCCGCCGAAGTAGCTGCGATTAAGAGAGTCCACCATGATCATCATCTTGCGGGCGGTTTGCTTCTGGGGAGGATCATCGGCATACCTTTCCCAACTCCCGGCGCTTTCGTCCCCATGACACGTGGTGCAGGTCTTGTTCGTGGAGGCGGCGAAGAAGCCCATCGTTTCCATGAACTCTTTCACCGAAATTCCCTTGAGCAGTTGCACGTTCTTGAAGACCTGTTCGGCCATGAGCGGTTTCGCTTCCGGATCCACATCGGCGAGCCGCTGAGGGCCCGTCTGCCCCAACGCAGACGCCATGCCCAGCAGGCCGATGATCGCCGCTTCCATCACACGAATTGCTGTTCGCCTCAACGCGAGCTTCATGGTTTGCCCTCCTACGTTTGCCTCGCGCTTGATTGGAAAAGGGTGTTAGAGCGCCGGGCGTAGAGGGCTTTGTAGCAGTAGTCGGGGACGGTTGCATGTGACGCCGATCACACCGATTAATGACGCCGATCACAGCCTCAACAAGACGGCTTTGACACCCTGCAACCATGTCGCGTCGCGATTTAGGAGGAGATGATGAATAGCGCACCAGCCCTGATCGTGGATGAGAAGGAATCTGCTGTGCTTGAGCTTCCCGTGAGGCAAAGCGAGCAGTTGCCCTCAGCCGAGGCTCCTGAGATTAGTCATGGTGCGTGGAACGTAATAATTTTCCTCCTGGTTGGCGGCGCGCTGTTCCTGGTCACTGTGGGCGCCTACGTCTTATCTGGACTCCATAGATTTCAAGACTGTCTTTGAAGCGGTTTAGCAGAAGCGGCTTGGTCCTTTCTTAGCTGGCAAACTGGCTTGCGGGTGCCCCTTAGAAGCTATCAGGGATGGACCGATCCGAGGTCATCCAGCATCGCCTATTTGAACCGCATCAGCATGTGAGCTACGTCACCGAGACTGCGCGATAGTTCAACGAGAATGACTACGGGGAAGAAAGATGAGAATCGTACTCGCGGTCGATGGCCCGAAATTCTCAGAGGCGGCGGCGAACGAAGTGATCGCGCAGATGAATGCGGATGATATCGAGGTCACATTGTTGCATGTGCTCGAGCCATTCCCTGTAGCTCTGGCCGAAAAAGTCGGAAGCAAAGAGACCCCCGAGTTCGATCTTGCGCGGCTAACACTTCGGGATGCTGCCAACGAATACCTTGGTCAGACCGCGGAAAAGCTTCGTTCTGCAGGATTCAGGTGCTCCTATTTGGTGGAAGAGGGTGACCCACGAGACGTCATCCTCGATTATGCCGAACGGTGGTCGGCGGACATCGTCGTCGTGGGTTCCCGTGGGCTGAAGGGCTTAACTCGTTTCGTCATGGGAAGTGTATCGGAGGCAGTGATCCATCACGCTCCCTGTTCAGTAGAAATTGTCAGGATGAATCCTGCAAATATGTAAGTGCCCTCTCTCACTGACCGGCCGCCTTCTTGATCAGGGCCGCCGCCTTTTTCGCATCGTCCTCAGTTGCGAAGCCGATGACCGCCGAATACCTTCTGCCAATTGCTTGGGCGACGAAAAAGCTCAGGTCGGCTCCAGCTGCTGCGATTGTCTGTACGATTTTGTGCGCCAGACCGGGCCGGTTATCGCCTTCCACGAGGAGCGTAGGGATCGATGAAGCGGTAAGCCCCGTCGTTGCGGCAGCCGCCGTCACCTTGTTGCCTGAAACCGGATAGACCTCTATAGCTGCTTTGGCGTCATTGCCAGGGAGGCGATATCCCATCACCACGCCGAGATCTGCCCCTGCCTTTGCAAGCGGCTCAAGCGTTTGGGCAAGGACCCTGTCCTGTTCTCGGCCTCTTTTCGCCAAAGCGATATGCTCTTCACTGTAACAGCCATGGTGTTCCTCCAACGAAGTAATGGCGGAGAGTATCCCACCTCGTCGGCAACCAGTCCATTCACTGGACCTAGTCTCCGTCTTCCTTGAAACACCACCTTTTAGAGACAAAGATTCATATGATGGTGTCGTATCGACCGGTTGAGCTGGCACTTGTTTTCGGCTCCGTGCTCGGAGGCGAGGGGCGGGAGCCACGTCCTGACTCCCAACGCCACAGTCACGACCGGAAGGAGCCAAATCAATAACGGCAACAACCATTTCTCATACACGGACGTTGTGCCTTCGACCGGCTTGTCTATCATGCGCTATGTTCCTGAAAGGTGATTTCGGGCATTCGCGGATCCTGAATCTACAGCTCTGATTACTTCCGCCATGTTTGCTTTATCAACAACCGGCCACTGGCCTGTGGAGCCGTCAAAAAGAATGCATTTCTCCGGCGGCATTGTTTGCATCACGAAGATCTGCGTGCGGCTGAGCAGTCGCGAAGCTCGCTTCAGAAATTCGCCAACGTGCATGTCTGCAACATAGTCGTCCACTACCAGGGCGCTGAATGTCGAGGACCGTAGGAATCCAAGTGCCTCGATCGCGCTCCAGGTGGTCACCGTTTCGAAACCTGCCTCTCTCCACAGCTCGTCGAATGCGCTCAGCTCGTCATCGTGGTTATCGACGATGAGCACTCGTCTTCGTGTATCCACGGCAAAGCGTTGGAGGCCGGCAAAGTCACGCGCCATTACTGGGTTGCAGCTTTGAACGGCGCTGGCGGGACTGGTCTGGCGAATTTTGCCGCATCGATACGCACATTCGGCTGCATCTCGCTCAGTTGAATGATTGATCGGCCGTCCGTCCAGGTCCAAACCACGTGGAAAGGTATCTTTACTCCAGCGACAGCACGATAATCCGAGTAGTCTACTTGCGTGGGAATGACGCCGACAGCCGTATCGCTATAGCGCACCTGCCGCACGAGAAGGCCTGATTGGTTGTCGAAATATAGCTTGGCGCCGATGTCGCCGCCGCTGACCTCCTGGATGACTTCGACCGGTCGATCGTCAATGCTGACCGATGGGAACCCCGTGCGCCACTTGAACTCCTGCTTGATCTGCGCTGGGAAAGAGAGAGTGCCGTCAATTTTGGCGCCTACCAAATCTCCTCCGGAAAGCGGCAGCACGCGCATCAGTTTGTCTGCCGCGGCAACCCAGCCGTGTGTGCCGTCATAAGTACTTACGCTGTCTCCCGGCTGCGCGTGAATGACGGTAGTGAGCTGATCGGGCGCCTTGGCAAACATTTCGAAAGGAACTTTTTCATGAAGGCTGTCGAACCCCTCGTAAGTCCCTTTGGCTGTGAAGCTGGTGAGCTTGGCGAGCTGTGTCGCTCCGCCAATCGCCTGGAAGTACTTGTCCAGTATTTTATCGGCCGATACTTGGTTCGCCGGCTGCACGCCACCCTTGCCTACGATTTCCACTTGGTTCGGATCGTCGGGAGCAACGCTGTACTGATCTAACAGGCTGGGAATGGCTTCGGGGTGATCGGTGGCGCGATGGCAGGTGTAGCAGGTCACCCTGCGGTGCCCGCCGAAGTTGCTCTGATTAAGAGCGTTCACCATGATCAGCATCTTGCGCGCAGTCTGCTTCAGCGGCGTGTCTACGGCATATCCGCCCACGTTGGCGGCGCTTTCTGTAGCATGGCAATCGATGCAATTCATGCCGGTGGCGGCGGAAAAGAATCCCATGGTGTCCATGAATTCCTTCACGGTCATGCCTTTGAGCAGTTGCACGTTTTTGAAAACGTCTTCTGCCATCAATGGTTTGTCGTTAGCACTCGGCTCAGTAACCCGCGTTGGACCTATTTGGGCGCATGCCGATACAACACTTAAAAGGGATGCCATGGTCATCCCCATGGCACCTAGAATCCTGCGCGAATCCAGCCTCATCTTTTTCCTCCGTTTAGCAGTTGGCAGTCATTCTCTTGGTCCTCAGCGCACTCGGCAGGTGCATCAGTTTCGGGAGCGCGGACGAACGCGGTTCTTCTAAAACATGACCTCAACGTGGCGGGGCCGGTTTGGCGAACCTCGCTGCGCTAACCGGAGCGTTCGGCTGTACTTCGGTCAATTCAGTGGTCGACTGACCGTCCGTCCAGGTGACAGTGTACTTGAATGGTATTTTGACTCCCGAGACCACGCGGTAATCGGAGTATTCGATGCGTGTCGGATTAATCCCGACCGGTGTGGCGGAGTAGCGCACCTCCCGTACCAAAAGCCCGGACTGGTCGTCAAAGAAGAACTTCACATGAGAACCTCCTGCCGTGATTCCCTCGACGACCTGGACTGGCTTGTCGTCGATGGTCGTAGCCGGAAAACCGACCTGCCATTTCCTAACCGCCTGTTTGAGTTGTCCCGGAAAAGCCAACGCCGCGTCCACCGAGGCTCCTTCCAGGTCTCCTCCTGTCAGCGGAAGCACGGGCACTGGTGTGTGCACCGCTGGCGCCGAGAACCATGCCTGGTGCCCATCGTAGACATTCGTGCTATCTCCGTCAGGCAAATGGACTACCGTCGCGTGCTGGTTTGGAGCTTTGGCATAGACCTCTACTGGGACCTTGAAAAAATCCGTGTCAAAACCCGTGTAAGTCCCCTTGGCGGTGTAACTGGTGAGCTTCGCAAGCTGCTGCGCCCCACCGAGCGCCTCGATATACTTGTCTAGAATTTGATCGGCAGACGGGTTGTGGGAACCGCCCATCCCGATCTCCACCTTGTCCGGATCGTCGGGAGGCGGCGCGCCGTACTGCACAGCGAAACTGGGTGTCATTTCCGGCTGTAGGTTGCCACGATGGCACGTGTAACAAGTCACCCGCGTACCCGCAAAATTGGCCTTATTGATGGCGTTCTCCATTACGACCATCCGGCGTGCTGTCTGCTTCAGCGGAGGTTCCGTCGCGTACTGTACCCAGTCACTCGCACTTTCCTCGCCGTGGCAATCCGTGCAGGTCAAAGCCAATGAAGCGGCAAAGAAGCCCATAGTCTCCATGAACTCCTTCACGGGAATCCCACGGAGCACTTGGACGTTTTTGAAAACCTGTTCCGCCATCAGGGGTTTTTCTTCAACACCTGTCTCGCTGCCTCCCTTCGGTGCGGACTGCGCGTTAGCAGGCGCAATTCCGAGCAAAGTCACGAGAATCGCTGTCGTCATGCTCAGCGTGACTGCTTTCAACCTGAGCTTCATCCTATCTTCCTCCGCTCGCCTCGCCCTCGGTCCGAACGGAGCGGTGGCGCAGCCGTTTCTTAGCAATAATCAAGCATGCTGTCTGTGAGTCAGGTCACATCGGCAGGTGTTGTACATCACGGGCGATAAATGTGAGGCATTATCTGGAATTTACGGGGCAATCATGAAACACGCGCAACCTGATCGTGAATGGCGCAATCGACATTTCTATTACGGAGAGCAATCAGGTGCCCCTAAAATGCTCTTGCGATTAATCTTGATGCACGGAACTTAGCGATTTTCCGCTGGTTGGCGACGTGCTCGCTGGCCAGTCTGGCGACCTACATTTTCGTGGGACTTTATCAAGTGGACGAAGACGAGCACGTCTGCCTGAATCCTTACTGGAACGAAACGTTGTTCCCCTGTCTTGAGCGGCACGGAGCGAGGGGGCCGAAGAAGGCCAGCCTAGCCGTCAGGTGAGGGGTTGCGGTCTTTCTCGATAAATCCAACACCTGTGATTCCGATCACTGCAGCCTCTCCCGTTTTCGGTCACGTTTGTGCCCTGGAGAGCGTGAGTCGAAGACGCGAAAAGGAGGATCGGGTCAATGAACAACTACACGCAGGCCCTGCGACCCGGCTTCATATTTTTAGCAGTCGCATTGCTGTCTTTGGCACCAACAGTGGCATCGGCAAGGGTGGTCAGGGATTCACCAGAATTCTCCGCGTTGCTGGCGCAAGCTAAGTCAGAAGCGGTACAGCTCCAGCAGACCACTGAAGAGATGAATACGTTCAAGTTCCCACAGATCGGCTGGCAAACCCAAGCTGACAAACTCGAAGAACTGAAGACACACGTCAATAACCTGGGAGAGTTCGTCGTCAGGATGCAGAACGTGGAAGTGCCTTCACCCTCCCAGGAACAGGCGATTCGCGATATTACCCCAATGGTGGGGCAACTGGCCGCGAACACAACGATGGCGATTTATCATCTCGATGCGAGCCGGGATAGCTATGTATTCAGTTCCTTCCCGGAATACGTTGATGCGAACGCCGAATTGACAACCAACGTGGCGCAGATGATCTCAGACTACGTCGCCTTCGATGAAGCCAGGCAGAAGGCAAAAGAGTTTTCAGATGAACTTCAACGGGCGAGGTGGGCACGGGGAGATTTCGAAGACTAGCTCTCAGGCAGTCCACTTGCCTTGAGTTCGATTTGCATTGAAGGGATGGGGCGGCTCGCATAGCGCCCCATTGCGAAAGCTCATCCTTTCGTTTTGGTTAGGGGCGCTCGCCTGCTTCAACAGCCGGGCGTCCCGACTTGCTTCTTATGGCTCTTTAGTTCTCCGAGCGGCTAAAATTGCCGGACGATACTTTTCTCGAACTTCGGCGACGACCGATAAGACTTCCGCCAGGGATGGCATCTCACCAGGGCAATGAGGCGGTGCGCTTCGGCTCGAAGTTCTGAGGGTGATGGCTGACCATTGTTGCAGCCCGTACCGATCCCCAGCGCGATGATGCCGCCGGTTGACGTACCGGCGATAAGGTCAAATGCTTGCCATATATCCTGCGAAAGGCGCTTCTGGAGTTCGTTCAGAATAACTGCAGGAACAATTCCGCGAATACCTCCGCCATCTATAGTCAGCACCTTAATGCTTTTCGCTTCTGTGTTTGCCATCTTTGAGTCAGACCCCTTTAGGACAGCGCTTTGGACCGCGCCCACGACATTACCGTTTGCCTGATTGACTCAGAACAGCATAAAGCCGAACCCGATCGTAGCGACGATTGCGGCTTTTGGCTTCGCGTCAGGTCTGAGGATGTGTCTCCCTCCCTAAGGGCATTTAAGTCGTCGCCGGACGTATTTCATGACTTCATGATCGAACAGCGGGTTGGCAAAAAAATCCGTGCTTCAACCTTGAGCGCACAGATCGTCAAAGTCGAGGAAGGAGCACAAGAATCGCGGGTGCTGATCCGGCCTGATGCCGGCGTCGAGGCCGCTCTGGGTTATTGAATCATTTGGAAGCTTAACTTCGTTTCAGTTTTCAGCTTTTCAATCCGGTCTTTAACTTCCGCCCGTGTTAGCAACCCTTTCTCTTCGAGCAACTGAAAGATGGCTTCAGTTAGGATCATATTGTAGTAAGCCATCGTCTCGACGGACGCTTTTACCTTCGGACCTTCTGATGCCATGTGCGTCTCCTTACGAACAAACTATGAGCCGGGATATTACCTCGAAGCGATCAACTTCCGACGCGTGATTGCGGCAAGCTTGGAAGTTCAATTTTGCGGTTCAGACACCAGCAGAATGATTTTGCCAACGCCTCCGGTTTCGGCTAGTACGTGTGCCTCAGCCGCTTGCCGGAGAGGAAGGCGGCGACCGATCGGGAGAACGAACTTGCCATCGCGAACGTCATCGGCAAATTCGCGTACCTTGGACGGATCGGGCTGCGCGAATACGCGCGAGATCTTCACCGAAGGGTGCAGCTCGGCCGTGCCGTTCGGCAAAAAAGAGGCGTACCCAAATGATCCTCCTGGCGTCACTTTTGCCACTAACTTCGCTCCAACTTCTCCGCCAACCGTATCAGCAATCGCATCCACAGTGCCGAGCTTCGCAACTGCTTCCTCGTCATCAATTGCTAGGACGTCAGCAACGCCGAGAGAGCGAGCGGCCTCTAGTTGCCTTTTGCGAACACCGGCAATTACCCGCGCACCCATCTTCTTTGCCGTATGCACCGCAGCTCGTCCCACGCTGCCCAGCGCGCCGGTTACCAATACACTGTTTCCATTCTGCAGATTCGCCGCACGGCGTACCAACTGGTCTCCAGTCAAAGCAATCAGCGGAATCGCCGCCGATTCCACAAGGTCAACCCCGTCCGGTAGGTGAGTAACCTCCGACTCGGGCACGGCCACAAGTTCGGCATAAGTCCTATTAGAAAATGCGAGCACGCGATCACCCGGCTTGAAGTTCTTCACGGTCGCGCCGACGACGCGCACCACACCACTCACATCGCGGCCAAGAATAGCCGGGAAGACCAGCGGAAAATCCTTCTGTCTCGCGCCAGAACGAACCTTCCAGTCAATCGGATTCACACTCGCGGCGGCCGCCCAGATCAACACCGTGTTTCTGTCTACCTGCGGATCGGGAACCTTGTCTTCAAACTTCAACTTCTCGGGGCCGCCATACTCATGCAGTACAACTGCTTTCATCGCCCTTCTCCCACGGCACGACTGCCGTCTTCTTTGCGGTGACGAACGGAACCAGGATATTCCTCGACGCCACCAACTTCCGATGCGTCCTCGCACTCATCCACTCGGCATAGGGCTGAACGTTCAGCAGTGGCGTCTTCCCTCGTAGTTGCTTTAAGAAGGCTTCTTGCCTGTTTTGCTCACTCGCCCAGTGTGGGTGGAGCGAGAGGGTGGCTTGTCATCGGGGTCGGTCACGGAAAACCCTACCGGATTCTTGGAACAGCTTTGGGGCAACTGAGGAAGAACGGATTACCTTTTTGCCCTCTAAGCGACGGACGAACAACGGCTTGGTATTTTCCAATTGTTATTCGAAGGCAGGTGTTCTATCCAGCTGAGCTGTAGGCGCCTGGAGGGAATTGTAAAGGATGTTCAAAAGAATCCAAGTAGCGCAGATGCGGAGCCGTCGGCGAGACGTGCCACTCAAACTGCCGCTACCTTTTCGCACTTTTAGCCGTGACTCGCACGGATATGCTGCCCGATGCCCCGCCGTCAGGCGGAGGATTGAAGACGGAAATCTTTACCGTGCGATCTCCATAGACCCCTGTGAGCTGTTCGGGTCCCGGTTCTATGAACCGATTTGGCAGAGCCGCTGCCACGACTGCCGCCGGGATCTTTGCCTTTAGCGTTCGTATATCGACAAACGTTGTAGGAGCCGGAACACCATCGATTCTGATCTGGGAGTTTCCGGTAAACCCAACGCCTTCAACCGTTATCTCCACGTCGGGACTGCCCTCGACCACGACGTGGGGCGTGATTGCACTGATCTCTGGCTCTGGATTGTGCGGAATTGTTGACGGTTGAGGCCGAGGCTGCGCGTAGTAAGGTGTATACCCCAACTTAATAAATTGTCCCCCCTTCATGACCCGCTCGATCATTTGCGTATTCGTGATGTCTTCCAGCGGATTCGCCGCCAGAACGTCAAAATCGGCGAAAGCGCCCGGCGCAATGATCCCCACCGGCGGCTGCGTCGGAGTTTTGCTCCTCCCGGCCAGGATCGCGGTTCCCCAGGACTCTTGTGCCTGCAAAGCCTGCATGGGGGTCAACCCTATTTCCGTCAACATCTCCATCTCGATATGCAAGGTGAGTCCGGCCATGCCTGACGACGGGTCATCGGTTCCTCCCATAATCCTTCCGCCGTCTTGCACCCATTTCTTCACGAATTCCCCGACGAGCCGGTAAGCTTCCTGGAAGTCCGCAAAGTCCTTCGTGCTGAGGTTTGAAAACGCCACCGGACTTTCGTATTTCGTGGAGAAGTTCCTCACCGACCTCCATTTGTATAGCGCGCCGTCGGCGCGATCCTCGGGAAAATAGGTCATCAGATTGCGATCCCGGAATAGGTCGTATACCTCCATCTCATGTTTGTGCGCCGAAGGACTCTGTGAGCCAAGCTCGTACACGAGCGTCGGATTCAGAATAATTCCGCGCTTCACTGCATCCGCGATCAGTTGATCTCTTCGGGGCGACTCTTTCAGGAAAAGGCCCCAATGCAAATATTTACCCTCCCGGAAGCCCTCCAACTCCTCTGGCATCATCAAGGCTTCCGCGAAACCCCAGAGGTGTTCGACGATATCTTCTCCCGCATCTATGGAGGCCGGCGCGTTCTCCGTGTGGCCGAATACCATCAATCCGGCCTGATGAGCCATCTCCGCAGCCCATTGGTATTGTTGCTTGTTGCGTTCGTTATAGACATCAAAGTTCGCATAATCTGGTTTTCGCTTGAGCCAGTCCTGAACTGCCTGTTCCACCTGCTCACGAGTCATGCCGGGCTTAAATGCCGGCCTGCCCTGGCTTGCAAATATCCGAGGGGATCTTGTATCGCTTCGATTCGAAGCCTCCCGTTCGCCCGCTTCGTAATTCCCTCCGGGCACGCATATGGAGGTTATACCCTCATTCAGAAATAACTCCCCGAGGAACGGCTGATAGTGCACATGATCATCGACGAGCCCGGGAATGATGTACTTGCCGGAAAGATCCACAACGTTGGCACCAGCCGGATACGATGTTTGCGGCCCGCCGAAGGCCTTGATCTTGTCTCCTTCAATCACAATCACAGCATTGCGTATGGGCGGGTGGCCCAATCCGTCGATCGCTGTCGCCCCCTTCAAAACCAACAACGCGCCTTGGGGGCTCTCCTGAGATCGGTCCGGCTGAGGCAGCAAGAAGATGCCGATCGACAGAGCAACGATTACGAATCCTCTTCTGTGCAAACCCCCTGCCATCGCCGCTCCTCCTTGCGCTTGTCGCGAAACTCAGCTTTTCGGGATGCGCTCTGCCAGCGCCGCTCTCCACAACCTCAGGAAGCGCCCTCCGGGGAAAATGCCAGTAGAACGTTCCCGGGCATCTTAGCGCCGTGGTGGGAGTAGCCCGAATTGATGAATACCATTCCCCCCACGACGGCCGCGCCTCCGTTGCTGATCGACCCTCCGTTCGCCGGCACTCCGTTCACCGTCTTATAGTCACCCACGGTAAGCTGATCCCATAGAATCCTGCCGTCTTGGGTCGAATAAGCCCGCAGATGACCGCCCATGGATCCCACAAAAACCACTCCCGGAATCGCCGTAATAGCGGCGTTTTGCACCGGGCTGCAAGACTTGTCCTGTCCGCACGGAGGCGAGGCAACGGACCACAGCTTCTCTCCGCCGCGAAGATCGACGGCCACAAGCCCGGTAGGTTCGGCCGCGGCGTAGAGGTCTTCGTTTTCCACCGCTGGTCCCCACACAGCACCGCCGCCTTTCCCAACCGGTAGCTGCCAGATGGTCCTTCCTTGTTGATCGGGATCCAAAGCGTAAACGATGGCTGACTTGCCCTGTACCGCAAGTATTTGCCTTCCGTCCTTCAGTTGCACCAGGATCGGCGATGCCGAGAAATCCACGTCCGGGGCGCTCTGATCGGGGCAAAAGGCCGGGTCGCGGTCCTTCGCGCCGCAGTTACGATTCCAGATGTCATTTGGCTGGAACTGGCGCGACCACCTGATCTTTCCGGACTTAATATCCAAGGCGATGATGGAATCTGACATGCTACTCGCTGGGATGGAGTAGTCGTTGCCGGTTCCTACGTAGAGGGTGCTGCGCTTCACGTCAACCGTCGGCGAATCCCAGACTGCCACGCCGGAAGAGCCGTATAGTTGCGTTCCTGCTCGATTCCTCTGGCTGGGTTGTGGCTTTTGCGCGACCGTATACGTCTTCCATAGCTGTTTGCCGTTTTGGGCGTTCAGGGCCACTACGCTTCCTCGAAACCCGCAGCATGAAAAGTTCTCTGCCTCCACCCGCGACTCTTCTCGAGAGGAGACTGGAACGTACAACCGTCCGTTGTGAAGTGTCGGCGATCCGGTAATGCGAGCCGCGGGGTAGTCATCTACCTTCACCTTCCACAATTGCCTTCCGGTAGCTGCGTCGAGCGCGTAGACATTAGCTGCCAGATCCCCGAAGTAGACCGTGAGACGGCCATCGCGTTTGTCTATGCTAGCGGCACTCCTGATACCGGACTCTGCCGCAAACGCCCACTCAATGCAGCCCGTCTTGGCATCGAGCGAATAGAAATCTCCTTCCCAACTCCCAACGAAGACACGACCTTCCAGCACTACGGGTTGGGAGCTTGCCGAAGTCGCTCCGGGGAAGCCAAAAGCCCATTTCAGCTTGAGTCGCGGAACGTCGTCTGCCGTCAGTCCCGCCTCGGTGGCCGGTTGGAACCGCGTGTTGGTTACGGTGACGCCCCAGCCATTCCAAAGCGGTCCCGCTAGAGAGTTCTGGAACGAATCCTCCGAAGGGCTGCAGAACGCCGACTTAGGGATTGGATTAACAGGGGCGCTTCCTAGAGCCTTTCCGGACAAGTACTCAGCAAGCGCCTGCCGCTCGGCGCGACTAATCATGTCGTCTAGCGTTTGTGCTTTCATGGGGCCTTTCTCGAGCGCAACGAGAATCTGCTCCGGCGTCATTTTTGCCAGGACGTCTCGGCCTGGTGCCCGTGATTCGGCGCTGTTTTCGTGACAAACGGCGCACCACTTCGTGTAGAGGATTTGTCCGTTCTGCGCCCAGAGCGGTTTCGCGGCGGAGAACACGCAGCAGCAAAATAACAGGAACGAAGTGACCCGAAGTCGCATGATTGCCCCCCGAGTAGCCGGATGGCTCAATTTAGTAATTTAGCAGAGGAATATAACATGTCGAACAAAAGAGCCGACCCGCCTCGGCGACTCGGCCTTGAGGTTCCGCCGGCGTGAAAAGATGTTACCTACAAAATACAGTCGGTCTCTTCCACCTTCTTTACATCACCTTGCCCAAAGAAGTAAACCTGAGCTGAGAGCATGTCCGTGAGAAACATCCCGACCTGACCATCGGTTTCGGTGGTAGGGATTTATGCTCCGGAGCCGCTGGTCTTTTATGCAGCCGTTCCAAACGAGCTCCGAACAGGCAAGGCGCGGCCGCTTTTGTGGAATGGTTGAAGGGCGACGAAGCACAGATGAGCTTGCGGGCCCATGACTATGATCCGCTCGGCGCGAGCCGTCCACTACGTGATGACCCACCAGCCGGCCAAGGCGACGAAGACCTGACGGGATGTGCCTCGTGCAGAGTGTGGAGTTCAAGTCCACAAATGCTAAAGGTCTTGCCACTAGCAAAGCTCAGATTATCAGCTCGGCACTGAAAATAGGACACTTACTTGCTCGCCGGCCTGGCGCTTCGATTGCCGCTCTTGATACGCGGGTGTAGTTCAATGTCAGAACGGACGCCCTCCATGCTTCTGATATGGGTTCGACCCCCCATCACCCGCTCCATCTTTTCGAGGCAGTCTCCGCATCATCCAGGCCAAACCGTCCCCGAGAATCCGGCCTATCAGGGTGGCGCGATGCCACGGGCGATGGGTCGCGACGGCATGGCGCCCTCAGGTTGCTCTTGCACTGACGCCAACACACAAAACCTACCTTCTTTACAAGGGCGTCCATTTGTGTTCCGCTGGATGAATGCTTTGGTGATTCTTAGAGAGGGAGAACTCCATCATCGTGACTTTTTCTACCATTGGCGTGAATCGTGTGTTCAATTTCAACGCGGGGCCAAGCGCGCTGCCGCTCCCGGTGCTCGAGCGCGTCCGCGAAGAGTTGCTCGACTGGCATGGCAGCGGCATGTCCGTGATGGAGATGAGCCACCGCTCGCCCGAATATGAGGGCATCAACGCCGGCGCCGAAGCGGGTCTCCGCAAGCAGCTCGCAATTCCCGAAGACTACGCCGTGATATTCGTGCAGGGCGGCGGGAGCATGCAGTTTTCGATGGTACCTATGAATTTGTGCCTGCCGAAAAAGCCGGTGGATCTGATTCATACAGGCGCATGGACGGCGAAGGCCCTCGGCGAACTCACAAAAGGCGGCATTCCACATCGGATCGCCAGTTCGACGGAAGAGGCAAAGTTCATGCGCGTGCCACGCCCTCCCGAAATTACGCTCATGCCAGACGCTTCCTACGTTTATCTATGCACGAACAACACCATCGAGGGCACACAGTGGACGACATTTCCCGAAACCGGCACGGTACCGCTCGTGGCCGACATGTCTTCGGACATCGCGTCGAGGAAGATAGATGTAAAGAAATTCGGGTTGATCTTTGCGGGGGCGCAGAAAAACTTGGGGCCTGCCGGCGTTACCGTAGTGATCGTAAGGCGTGATCTTGCCGAACGTGCGGACAAGAATGTGCCGACGTTGCTGCAATACCGTACTCACATCAAGGCGAAATCGCTCTACAGCACGCCGCCAACGTTTGTGGTGTACATCATCGGGCTGATGATGGAGTGGATGGAATCGGAAGGCGGCATCGCGGCGGTCGAACAACGGAATGATGCCAAAGCAAAGTTGCTTTACGAAGCCATCGATGGGAGCGGCGGCTTTTATCACTGCCCGGTCGAGCGTGAGTCGCGGTCGAAAATGAACGTGGTGTTTCGCGTGGGCAAAGCCGGCGGCGACGAGGTCGTCGAAAAGAGATTCGCCCAAGAGGCAGCGTTGGCGGGGATGGCAGGCACGGCAGGCCATCGCTCGGTGGGTGGAATGCGCGTGTCGCTCTACAATGCGGTGACGGTCGAAGCGGTGACCGCGCTGACCGACTTTATGCATGAATTTCAGCGCAAGCATGGCTGATGACACAGACTGTTCCGACGAGCGGCGCTATCACCGTCGACTGCGCAACCCAATTCGTAGACGCTCACTGTCAAAAACATCGTTTCTGCTCCACCAGAATCACCAATTCCCAAACACTACTTGTAAGAAAGCCAATTTTTGCATTGTCGGATCCTCAAGGGTGAAACTTGAGAAATCTCGAGGCAACGGGCGCTCCAAGTTCCACTACTCGCCAGAGTGTGCTCCAGAACCTGGATTCTAGGAAAAATTTAGATGAGGGCATCGCCTCGAATTCGGTTAGAGTTTCATGGTCACTTTCTGAACGAATTTGCCGCCAGGGGGCCGATGACGTCGGCGTCGAGAATTATCGCCATTTGTCGTCAGGGGCCCTGAGGTTTTTGCGAGAAGTTCGGAGATCACGACGCCAGGCTCTTGCTTCACTCTTCGACAAATCAGTTTTAGCCAGAGCCTCAGCCAAATCGCGACCGACGCAAACTCCACGCCGTTGGCCCCGGCTGCGCTCGATGAGCCGGTCAGCGCACACACGGCGTCGCGGCTGACCGGGTCCTGGACCAAAGAGTTGAAAAACAATCCATCACGCTCCGCTGCAGGATGCCCGGGCATGTACTGAGTTACTGTAAATGACTTATGAATCCGGCAGCGTATATGGCCAGCCGGATACGCTGGGCGTAGATGTCGTATCCGATCACGGTCTATGTGCTGGTGGCGATAAAGCTGCCTTTCTCGGTGCTAACACAGCACGACCTTGTTCCGGTTGCGGGCAATCCGCCGCGTTGCGTTGCGCGTATCCACCACCAGCGGCGCCGCTTCCACAATGGCCTGATAGTCGTACGAAGTGTGATCGGTGGCAATCACCACGCAGTCATACGTGCCCAGGTTCGCCGGAATCAGGTCAATCGAGCGCATATTGGCGTAGTCGTAATGCCGCATTTTGTGCAGCTGCGGGAAATAGGGGTCATTGTAGTCCACACGCGCGCCGCGCTCGATGAGCAGTTGCATGATCTTCAAGCTGGGCGACTCGCGCAGGTCGTCCACGTCCTTTTTGTACGCCACGCCCAGCACCAGAATTCGTGCGCCTTTGAGCGCCTTCTGCCGGTCGTTGAGCGCGCTGGCCACGGCCTCCACCACGTGATAGGGCATCGCCGTGTTGACCTCGCCCGCGAGTTCGATAAAACGCGTGGAGAAGTCATACTCGCGCGCTTTCCATGACAGATAATAGGGGTCGACGGGAATGCAGTGGCCCCCCAGCCCAGGCCCGGGATAAAAGGGCATGTAGCCGAAAGGCTTGGTCGCCGCCGCGTCGATCACTTCCCAAATATCCATTCCCATGCGCAACGAAAGCTGCTTTAGCTCGTTGACCAGAGCGATGTTCACGCAGCGAAAGATATTCTCCAGCAGCTTGGCCATTTCCGCCGCTCGCGTAGAGCTCACCGGCACCACGCGAGCCACGATTTGGGCGTACAGCGAAACCGCGGCCTGCCCGCTGGGCGGATTTATGCCTCCGACCACTTTAGGGATCTGCGCCAATCCGTATTGCTTATTTCCGGGGTCCTCCCGCTCGGGGGAGAAGGCCAGGAAGAAATCCGTGTTGATGTGTTCGGCTTCCGGGCCCTGCGCGATCGGGCACCGCAGCCCGGACTGTTCCAGAATGGGCAGCACCAACTCCTCCGTCGTGCCCGGATACGTCGTCGACTCCAACACGATAAGCTGGCCGCGCTGCAAGTGAGGCTGGATGGAGCACGCCGTCTGCTCCACGTAGCTAAGATCGGGTTCGCGGCGCTGATCGAGCGGCGTCGGCACGCAAATCACCACTGCATCCATCTCCGCCAGGCGCGCGAAGTCGTTGGTGGCGGAGAAGTGCTTGGAGCGAACATATTGCTGAATCTTATTGCCGGGGATATGGCCGATGTAGCTCTGGCCTTCGTTGAGCTTGGATATCTTATTGGGATCGGTGTCGAAGCCGATGACGCGATGGCCGGCTTCCGCAAATCGCAGGCACAATGGCAGCCCGACGTAGCCGCATCCGATCACCCCCACTTTTAGTTGCGATCCTTTGAAGTACTCCGGTTTGCGGTCCTGCGGCATTGATAGGGTGGCGCTCCTCCCTGATTGAGTCTTCAGCAAAGCAAGATTTCCGACTATATCGGTCCCAATATTCGCTATTTCTACTCGACCGTAACGGATTTAGCGAGGTTGCGGGGCTGGTCGACGTCGCAGCCGCGCCGCACCGCAATGTGATAAGCGAGCAATTGCAAAGGCACAATTTCGAGAATCGGCGCTATTAACTCTGGCGCGGTAGGGATTTCGATGGCGTGGTCGGAAGCTTTACGCGCAAGATGATCGCCTTCGGTGACCACGGATATAACGATACCGTCGCGCGCTTTCACTTCCTGAATGTTGGAGACGCTCTTTTCGTAGCGTACCATGGAGTCGGAATCGAATTCGTCGCGCGTGGCCAGCACCACCACAGGCAGGTTCTCGTCGATCAGCGCATTGGGGCCGTGCTTCATCTCCCCCGCGGGATAGCCTTCGGCGTGGATGTAGGAAATTTCCTTTAACTTGAGCGCGCCTTCGAGAGCGATGGGATAGTGGATGCCGCGACCCAGATAGAGGAAATCGGTATAGCGGAAGAATTGCCGCGCCAGCGCTTCGTAGATGCCCTCCTGATCGCCTTGCAAAATCATCTCCAATTTCTGCGGGAGACGCGTGAACTGCTGCATCAACTTCTTGGCGGCGTCGTCGGAAAGCTTGCCGCGTGTCTGCCCGAGATAAAGCGAAATCAGCATCAGCGCGGTGAGCTGGCCGGTAAATGCTTTTGTGGAGGCGACGCCGATTTCGGGCCCGGCGTGGGTGAGAATCGTGCCGGCGGCTTCGCGCGTGACCATCGAGCCCACCACATTGCAGATGGCCAGAGTTTTGGCGCCCTTTTGTTTGGCCTCGCGCTGAGCGGCCAGCGTGTCTGCCGTTTCCCCCGACTGGCTGATGCAGATCACCAGCGTGCGCCCGTCAATAATGGGATCGCGATAGCGGAATTCGCTGCCGTAGTCCACTTCCACGGGAACCCCGGCCAGCCGCTCGATCATGAATTTGCCGGCCAGACCGGCGTGCCAACTGGTGCCGCAGGCAACGATCTTGATGTTTCGGAAATTGCGGAACTCCTCCTCGGTGATGGACATTTCGTCGAGGAAGACTTTGCCGGTCTCCTGCGAGATGCGGCCCAGCATGGTGTCTCGAATGGCGCGAGGCTGCTCGCAAATCTCCTTGAGCATGAAATGCTTGAAGCCGCCCTTTTCGGCGGTGATGGGGTCCCAGGTGACGTGATGAATCTTGGGCTCGACCGGCTTGCCTTCGATATCGGTTACTTTCACACCCTTGGGAGTGAGTACGGCGATGTCCCCGTTGCCCAGGAAAAACATGTCGCGCGTGTGCGCCAGGATGCCCGGGATGTCGCTGGCCACGAAGCATTCATCTTTGCCCAGGCCCACGACGACCGGCGGTCCATTGCGGGCAGCGACGATTTTGCGCGGATCCTTGGTCGAGAGAATCGCCAGGGCGTACACGCCGTTCAGCCGCTTGACGGCCTTGCGCACCGCGTCTTCCAGCGGGCCGCCGTCCATATATTTTTCAACCAAATGAGCCACGATCTCGGTATCGGTCTGCGTGACGAACTTGTGTCCTTCTTTTTCGAGCTCTTCCTTCAGTTCCACGTAGTTTTCGACGATGCCGTTGTGCACGACCACGATCTCGCCCTTGCAGTCTCGGTGCGGATGCGCATTCTCCTCCGTCGGCCGGCCATGCGTGGCCCAGCGGGTGTGGCCCAGGCCATAGATGCCGTCGATGGGGTGCTGGCGGATGGACTCCTCCAGATTGGGCAGCTTGCCCGAGGCGCGCCGAATCTCCAGATGCCCGTTTTCGCTGACCACGGCCACGCCCGCGGAATCGTAGCCTCGATATTCGAGGCGCCGAAGTCCATCCAGGATGAGGGGTACAACCTTCTTAGGGCCGATGTAGCCGACTATGCCGCACACGATGGAATCTCCTTGAAATGAAACCGGGTGAGAACTGCGCCGGCCATTCAGAGTAGCACAAGGCCTTTGCGGAACGCCTTACGTGACGGGCCGTAGTTGCCTCTTATTAACTGGGATGCCTGATTTCATTTGAGCCAAAATGGTCGTCAATTTCGGCGGGATGTTTCCGATGAGTTCTTTGGTCACCGGCGGGGCAGGCTTCATTGGCTCAAATATGGTGGGCGAATTGGTGCGCCGAGGGCATGTCGTTACCGTGTTCGACGACTTTTCCGCCGACAAAGAGGCTAACCTGGAAAGGATCCGGCAGCAGAAAACCTTCATTCGGGGGAGCATCGCGGTTCGGGGGACGATAGAAAAGGCATGCCGTGGCGCCGATTACGTGCTTCATCTGGCGGCGCGGCACCTCGGTAACGCGCATTGGTGCCTAATCGGTCGAACGCACCCCAATCTATATGTCCGAAATGTTACGAGTTTGAGCAACGCGTCCTTCTGAAACCGATTTGGAGAGAGTACCATTCAGGGCGGGGATTCACCTCCCAACTGGCGCATGTCACGACGCGAAGTGTTAAAAGAGTGTCGATATTACTGCCAGTTTGAACGCAAAGTGACAGAAGCGCCGCGCGGGATGGGTGCAGAACCCGCAGAATTCGCTTTTGAACACAATGGGATCCAGACCTGGAGAGTGAATGAGTGCACAGCGGTGACGAAATCATCCGCGCCAGTATCCGAGCCAGCATTGCAGTGAAAACATCCTTGCTGGAAGATGAAACAATCGTCCAGCAGCTTTCAGATGTTGCCTGGAAAATCGTGTATTCGATACGTTCGGGCGGGAAGTTGGTGTTGATGGGCAATGGCGGCAGTGCTGCCGATGCTCAACATTTGGCCGCGGAACTTACGGGTCGCTATTTGCTAGAGCGCACACCTTGGCCCGCGTTGTGCCTCCACGGAAATAGCTCCGCCCTTACAGCGATCGCCAATGACTACGGTTATGATCTTGTTTTTGCGCGTCAGCTCGAAGCACTGGGAAAAGCCGGTGACGTGGCCATTGGAATTTCGACGAGTGGCAACTCGGAAAACGTGCTCCGTGCGCTCGAGGTCGCGCGCAGAAAAGGTATCGTCAGAATCGGTATGACGGGACGATCTGGCGGCAAAATGGTTGACGCTACGGAGCAGTGCATACGTGTGCCCTCGGACGAAACGCCACGAATTCAAGAATGTCACATTCTCCTCGGGCATGTGATCTGCGAACTGGTTGAAAAGTGGATGTGAACGCGAGAGCTCCGTAGCTCTCCTCAGTGCCGGCGACGCTTCCAGCGGTCAGGTCATCGTAGAACGGACGGCTGGAAAGAAAAGGACAACCTGGGAGGGTCCATCCTGTCCCAACGGCATCACGGGCGGCGTAGGCTCGCGAGGACATGGTGTTCGTCGAAAGAATCGCATAAGCTACTTCCCAGAACAAATATTCGTGTCCAACATGTAGCGTGCCTTCATAGTGCGTCCCGTTTCTGAGCCGCGTCGTCTCGCCGACCCTCAGCCATAAAGTCTTCCGGCATGGTCCCAAGCATCGCAAATGCTTGGCCCAAATTGCGCTTTGGCTCTCTCAGGACAATTTCGTCACCGCGGCGTGAAATTTCCACCTGGTCGACGTGGAACCGGAATTGTTTCGGCAGCCGTACCGCTTGGCTATTTCCAGACTTAAAGATTCGGGCTTTGCTCACGAACCCTAAGTATATACAGTACGTATATACATCGCAAGTTGGCCCGTGGAACACAAGAGAGCACCTCAACAGCTACTATCCGAGACTGTTAGTCTATTTGGCTAGAACAAATGGAGAGCCAAATCTGAGGACCTGCAACAGAATGCACCGACAAGAAACACCTCCGGTAAGTATTCTTCTAGATCCAGTCGGAGATGGCGTCGATTAACCTGGGCGGCTACGGATCTGATGTTCACGATAAATGCGGTAAGCGACGCGACGGTTTCAGAGTTGGTGACTTGCGCAGAGGCGCACTGTCGATGCGGAGACGGCATACTTCAATCCGTCTCCACTGTATTCCCACGAAGCTAAGTTGGTTCGATGATGCTCAGTCCCCTTATTTGAGCAAAGTGGCGTTTGTTAAACGTGGCTACTTCACTGCCGCGCTCCAGAGCCGTTGCGCCGACGATTAGGTCATAGAAGCCAATCATTCGCCCAGAAGCCTCCAATTCTGCCCAGATGCACGCGTGCTCGTACGCTGTTTGCTCCGTATAGGGGGTAGTCTGTATCACGTCCAGAACGGCTCTCAGGTACTGGCGGCGCGTAACCTTACGACTCCCGCTCGCCCGTTCGACTCCATGCCAGAGCTCGGCAACCGTGATCGCGGCAACCTCAAATTGATCATTGGGACGAGGAGCCACCCACTTTTTCAGGTCGAAGGTATTCTTCTCACCCCGAATGATGATGTCGGCATCGAGAATTATCGCCATTTATCGTCAGGGGCCCTGAGGTTTTTGCGAGAAGTTCGGAGATCACGACGCCAGGCTCTTGCTTCACTCGTTGACAAGTCGGTTTTAGCCAGAGCCTCAGCCAAATCGCGACCGATGCAAACTTTCTCAGATCGGCCCCAAATCGCAAGACCGATTGGGGAATTTGGCGCTTCAGGAAACCAGCTTGCCCGAACCGCATGCGCCGCCAGCAAGGCCGAGTTGTCAGGCAGGCTGGTATATCGTTTGATGGCGTCACAAATCTCGCCCACTAGCTCTCGGCTTCAACCAAACGAATCCGCGCGGGACGGGAGCCAGACGGCCTCGCATTTGCGGAAAGAAGGGGTCTCAGGCTGAGTTGCAAGCGTTTCCGCGCAATCGCGCCGAGTCGTTTGTGAGCTTCTCGCAAATGCCATACTACCTGCACTGAAACGAGTCTATTCGATAACGTGAAACGTGTACATTTTTCCTGCACTCGCTAGATTCGAAGAACTTATAGCCCCGGGCGGCAGGAAACCGTAGTCACCTGCCTTAACGTCGTTTCCCAGCACAATTTCGTACATACGTGGCGCGACTTTCTTGCCTTCAAAATCAACTTCGTCTCGCTGCGCCCCACCTGATGAATGAACCACGCCGCCAGTAACGGAACGGAACTCACGCGAATTACCGCTCTCCCGCAAATGTAGAAGTTGGTACTCGGTGATCGCCACACCTTCCTGCGCGTAAATCAGAAAATCCAGTGGAGTATTCAAAGAGTTCTTGCTGGCCTTGCCTTCAAGATGCCCATTTACATCACCTTTTACGATCCCGTCAGTCGCAAATCGCTTCAACACACCACCCGTTTTCCAATTGACCACCTCGGGCAAAAGTTCAACCCACTTTCCATCCTTGTCCCTAAAATATACCCCAACTTCGTCAACGAGTGGTCCAGGCGCGGCTGCGGCAGCCGGTGCGGCGCTTGCTATCGAACCACCCGCACTTTTCTCAACCATCGCGCCGATGATCTTCTCAGAGATGCCAGCTTTTTTGAGTTGTATGAGTGAGTCGGGATCAATCTTATAGTTTCCGGCTTGGCTCTTAATTGTGGCCACGATTACATCATCGCCGAGACCAGCACTGGCCATCTTCATGATGGAGTCGTTGTTGAGAACCGTCTGTGCCAGAGTCATTCCAGCGAACAACACTAAGACAATGAAAATGTTCCGGGGGCGCTTCAACATGCCTTAACCTCCAACTTCGCTGGTCTTCCGGGGAATGCGCCAAACTGTACAGGACAGGTATTGGAGTGTCAAGTGAATGGACTTCCGCGATTTACGGCTTCACGGTCCACGTAGCAAAGGAAAGTTGGCGTCAAGCGAAAACCAGGCCTTGACGCGGCGGTTCCCAACTGCGTGGTGTATTTCTGGCGTCGTAGGGTCGGGGAATACGACATTCAAGGATTGGAGCGGATGTTCGTTGGTGCCTGCGATCCGGGCCAGGATTCCGGTTTCACGTACTAGCGGCGCGGTTGTGAAAAAGCGGTGGAAAACCGCATCTACTTAGATTATTTCACCTTGATTTCTGATGTTGCGCGGGCCGACCATGGAGGGGACCGTGGACTATCGTATAAAATATCCGTGGCAACAGTTTGTTGTTGACGCATTCCTCGAATTCCGCCGCGAACGCCTCGAAGGTAGAGTCAACATGGCAGAACGGGCCATATGTCAACGGCTGAGCGAAGAGCTTGATCTTGAGGAGCAATTGGCCCTGCGAGATGCATTGAGCGCTTTGCAACTGTTGATACCCCAAAAAGCGCGCGAAGAAGACCTCGGTCAAAAGAAGAATATCGCCCTAGTATTACTACGTTAAGTTATTGACACTGAGTTTCGCGGGTGTTACCGTCGCGAACGTGACCGACGCCCAGGTCGAGAGGTGCGCAAAGCGCTTGCAACAATTTCTGGCGGATCTGCTGGAACCGCTGGGCCGAAGTGAGCGAAAGCACTGGAGCGAAGTTTACGTCCGCGGGCTGTTGCTGGATGGCGAGCGAAAGTCGATCGAGCCGCTAGCCGCTCGCGTGGGAGAGGGAAACGTACAGGCCATGCAGCAATTGGTGGGGCAGAGTCCGTGGGATTGGATGCCGGTATGGGAACGGCTGGCCAAACGAATGACCGCGGAATTAGAGCCGGACTCGGCTTGGGTCATCGATGACACTGGCTTTCCCAAACAAGGCGAACATTCTGTGGGAGTCGAGCGGCAGTATTCCGGGACGTTAGGCAAAGTGGGGAACTGCCAGATTGCGGTCAGTGTCCACCACGTGGGTGAACAAGGACACACCATTCTGGGCTGGCGCCTGTATCTGCCGGAAAGCTGGGCGAAGGACGGTCAACGTCGGGAGGAAGCGGGGATTCCCAAGGAGGTAGTTTTCAAGACCAAGTGGCAACTGGGTCTAGACATCATTGATCAAGCGCGTTCCTGGGGCTTGCTCGATCGCATCGTGGTGACCGATGGGGGATATGGGGAGACCACCGAGTTTCGTGACGGACTGGAAGCTCGCCAGCTTCCTTATGTAGTGGGGATCTCTCCCACATTAGGAGTATGGACGGCTCCGCCGAAAGCGACCGTTCCACCCCGCCATCCAGGCCGAGGCGCCCCAGCTACGCGCTACGACTATGGCAAGCAGCGACCCCTCTCGGCACAAGAGGCGGCTGTGAAAGCAAAAGGTTGGAAGTCGATTCGCTGGCGGCAAGGTACGAAGGGATGGTTGGAATCGCGCTTTGTGGGTCTGCGGGTACAGCCCTCGCATGGTTTCGTGCGTGGCGAACCACCGCATAAAGAAGTATGGCTGTTGGTGGAATGGCCGGAGTTGGAAAAAGAACCTACCAAATACTTCCTCTGCGATTTGCCGGAGACCTACACTCTCCGCCGCTTGGTACGTTTGGCGAAGTGTCGTTGGAAGATTGAGCAGGACTATCAGCAACTGAAGGAAGAACTCGGGCTGGATCATTACGAGGGGCGCAGTTGGGTCGGTTGGCACCACCACACCACGCTAGTCATGATGGCACACGCGTTTTTGACTCTAGAAACACTGCGACGAAAAAAAAACTTCTGGCTGGACCCTGCCACAGACGCGCCGTGAGATTCAGTACCTGCTCATTACCTGGAGCGGCTTCTGCGTCTACTGCGGAAGCAAAATCAAGCGCTCGCGCGCACCTTAATACTTAACGTAGTAATACTAGGGATGCTGTTCTTCGACCTCGGCCGCGAAGACTTTAAAATATTGCGGCCGAAATGGTATTTGGTGGCTGTTGCGCCGCTATGGCTCGAGAAGAGCCCCGGCCAACCGGAAAGGGTGTGTGGTATTTGTGGCGCCACAGGAAGTTCTTACATGCGGCGAAGGGAAATAAGGTCGCGTCTTGATTCGAACGCGGGACGGCTCGCAAGTAATCCTACTAACCAATCACTGGGACAGTCGGCCCATACCTGTAACTATATTCTTTGCGTGCTTCAACTCCTTTTCCGCCCATTGAAGCTGAATCTCCGCAGCCCTAAACCACACGGAAGCGTCATCGGCAGTTTTCGCTTTAAGCCCCTGTGGTAACAAATGGGTTTCGACGTCACTCAATGAATTCCTTGCAGAATGCAGAAGAAATTCCTCTGCGTCTTTATCCTCAATTATCTTCCCCGCGTGGGAGAGCAATTTTTTAAATTCAGTAAGCTTCTTTTGAATTTCTTGGACACGTTCATCTTGCATAGCGCCATCCAATGGGAAAGTAGAGAGCAATTTTAGGCGGCAAGAGCTTGGCCGCAAACGCCGCAGATCGTCGCGGCTGTGGAATGCCCTCCGCAATTTTTGCAAAGCACGGGCCTAAGCCCAGGTACGGCACGCTGGTTTCTGACAACCTGTGTCGGCGGATCTTTCGTCAGAGCGCAGATTAGTGTGATAATCCAACCGACACCACTCCAGCCGATTACAAAGTTAAGCCAAAAAATCTCTCTGGCGTTTCCCTTTTTCCGACCTAGGATTGCTGGAAGAAAATACAGAATTAGGCATGATCCGGTGACGAGAAATGCCGTCGGCGATATACCAGGTAAACTCCGCATAGGTTCGTTCCTGATACTATTTTCATACCCCCGGCCGGCGGCGAGCACGCCACTAAACTCGATAGGTGCTTATAAAGGTATTTTCAGATTAGATGATTCCAGAATCCCGATAACGATTTCACGATGCGCAGGAACGGCGGCGCGGCAGTACGGGCAAACATCCATATGTGCAGCGGAGCGACCCAAGCTCCGGCCAATCGGCACAGCTCTTACTCCATCCGTGCCACCCATTTTGCGAATGCTCCGGGACTGATTCTGAATTGTTCCGCTACTTCGTTAACCGTAGACGTTCGTGGCGACTTCGAGAGCTGCAAAAAGCGAAGCGCAACTGCCCCAGGGAAGTAGCAGCAGGCTATCTTCTGGCCTTCATCGAGTCTCTCCCAAAAGCTAAGCAACGAGAGATCCTGAACCTGCTACGACGCCCGAAATCAGCCTACGAGAAAATGGAAAATTTTACAGACTCGGAAGACTTGACGTGGCGAGTCTCAAACGAAGGCATAGTGCTCTGGCCCCGAGTGCCAGAAGGGATTGCAGTCTTAGCTATTTTATTGCCGAACTTCCACGGCCAACTCAGTCGAATAAAGCGATACCTTCATTGCAAAGATTGGTTCGATGCGCGTTTCAAAACCGAAGAGTTTTGCGCGAATCCCAAAACAAAATGTCAGTCGAGCCATTGTCACACCCCGCCATGGCTTAAGCAGTATCAACAGCTGAATCGGATACGCAAACGCCGCGATCAGGAGAGTGGAAGCAGAGCGGACTTATCGTTGCGACTATGCACTTAATTTCATCAGGTCTCAACTGTATTGTACAGACAATCCTGCAGCGAGATGATGAGCGACCGCAACGGACGGATTTCCCCGCTTCCGTGTGCTGGCGGAGTTTTTAAGTGCCAGCCCGAGTACTTATCGTGGATGACCACGCGACCGCACGGATCGCTATCCGGCAGCTGCTCGAATGGGAAGGCTTTCAAGTGTGTGCTGAAGCAGTAGACGGCAGGCACGCAATCGAGAAGGTCATCGAACTGAAGCCCGAGATCGTTCTCCTCGACATCAACATGCCAGTCATGAATGGCATTAGAGCTGCCTCCGAAATCAGGTGACTCTCGCCCGAGACAAAAATCGTGTTCTTGACGATATACGACGGTCCGGGATTCGTGGCCGGAACAAGACCGTTGGCGTCTGGATTCGTGCCCAAATCCGCTGCGGGTACGGAACTAATTCCCATGCTGAATCGGCTCTCTGGAATCCCGCGGAAAGGTCAGTAAAATCCCGGCTTGGATAAGACGTGACCGCTGTGCCGGTTCACACAAGTATGCGGTTGCCACGCCCAAAAGAATGGTCCACGCGAAGTTAGGCCCATCCAGCCTCACCCAAAGAGTTTTTCGTCGCATAGGAACACGTGCTGGACAAGGCGCGGACCGACACGGGCCTGTCCCTGTGCTGCTAAGATTTTTGCGAGGTGTGGTGCAGTGCCTGCTACGATTGTGGCCCGCTTACTCGGGGAGCGCGATTTGGGTCAGGAGGGATTGGACGATGCGCGAGCGGTAGAGAAGAACGCCCAGGAAGGTTCCGAGGAAGTTGGTGAGGATGTCGGATATGTTAGAGACGCGGACCGGAACGTAGAATTGCAGCAATTCGATGATCAGGCTAAAAAGGGCTCCCAAGAGTATGGCAAGCAAGCCCGCTCGGCGCCAGGATGGGTCTGCCGACAGATACGCGCAGAGGAAAAAACCGAAGGGCATGAATCCCACGACGTTGATGACGATAGTTTTCCGGTTGCCGCGCCAGCGGAAGTCGCTGCGCCAAACACGCAGCAGTGGCTTATGGGGAAGCTGGAAACTGCGAGGGATATAAAGATCGGGGCTGCGGCCCAGGCGGTCGTGAACGAGGTTTCCGAAGCGTTCCTCGAAAGTGTAGACGGCGAAGGCGCCTTCGCGGGCTGCAGCGCCAGGGTCGATGCCGTGAGCCCAAGCGCTGGGATGGCGGGCGATTTCGGTTGATGAGAGCTCGCGGCGGTAGAGCGCCAAGCCTCGCATCTGTCCGGTCCAAGTGTCCTCTTCGACCGGCGAGCTGCCGAGAACGAGCTGACCGGACAGATCGACGAGAGAAAGCCGCAACCTGGGAGAGGTTGCGGCGAGGACACCATCGATAAAGACAGATGAGCCGTCAGGTCCGGAAGCAATGGTGATGAGCACGGAAGTTTGCGGATGAAACACGCCGTCGAAGTCGATTTCTTGATGCATAGACTTGTCATCGTCGCTGTAAAGAACCGTCAGGGAATACCAGCGTAAAAGCTTGATTCGTGGCGGAGCGCCGGGCTGATAGAAGGAGAGAATGACGCCTTCATCCCAGGATCTGATAGTCGGTTGGAGCCAGATCTCGAGAGTACACCCGATGTCTTGCGAAGCACCGGCCGCGGAGGGCGCGGGCGGAGGCCCGGGGAAGTCTGCGGCACTGAAGACAATTCCATCGGCAAAACGGAGACCGTCCTGGTTGAAGAGCCACGATACGCGATTGCGCGGAAATGGGTTCAAGGGCCAAAGGGCCACCGCGAGCATGCCAAGAATTATCGCCAGGGAGATGAGCCCCAGGGCTTTTTTGAAGAGGCGGGATGGAATGGAGGGGACAGGCATGCGCCGGTTTGTGTAAAGACACACCATTTTGGATCAGTTCGCTGGGAAAACGGAATCTTCGATTTTGGGATCGGAGACTCGAGCAGAGCAGAACGATGGGTGAGGGTTGCGTGGTTCGCTTCCTACGAGTGCGATCGCGTACTAAAACTCGAGTACCTTTCAACCTGGCCCCAAAAGCCCATTGGCCGGAACTATCCACAGAGGCAATGATGGCCCTTGTGGGGATCTCGCGGGGACGGCGGCTCCGAGAAATCGAAGTCGTTGCGGCTCCCCACACAAAGTTCACAAGTAAGGGAGCTATATAGCAATGTCTGAAACTCCTGGGCCTAGGTTCCAATTGGTTGGCGAGGACACTTGTTGCAGGTTCGGTTATTGTTTTGAAGAGGCTAAATACTGGGCAATCTGGGACGGGATGATGTCCATCACCCGAGTAACGTTGACCACCAAACGTGCTGTATGCCGTAATCACCGAGACGCTATCAAGGGCAAAGCTTGGAATGAAGTGAGCGAGGACTTCCGCACGAATTGGTAGGCGCCCGATGGCCGTCTCGGCCTCCGTCACGCCCTGGGGCCCATGTCTCCGCCGCTTGGCTTCCCCACAGAAACTGGTGTTAAACTCCAACGCTGCGAAATGACTCTGAAACGTACATCGAAATGGGAGAGCCTTGGGGAGCGCGTGGCGGAGCTCAAAGACGGCGAGAGCATCGTTCTCGAATGTGAAGGCGACCTGACCGAAGAGGTCCGTAAGATATGCAAGTGCCTGAACGGCATCGAGGCCTGCTCCTTGGTTCGCCGTTCGGTGAAGATCGCGGGCGGAAAGATCGTAATTACGCGCGTGGGGACCCGGCGGACGCTGGGCCGGTTTTAAGGCTCGATGCGAAGGTCAGAAAAAAAGGGGGGGCAAGCGGGGACTTCACGACCCCGAAACCACCTACCATCAGGTGCAGGGAAGATGGGTAGAGGTTTCGTGGATAACCTAACTGAGCCATCGCAAAATGTCAAAGAAAACACCTCATTCACATCGGTTCCGGCGAGGTCCAGGATCAACTGTTTCCGGAACAAGTTCCGGTAAATCGGTGGCAGCAGCGCACGAAGACAGGTTTTCCGAAGCCACATTCTCGGTCTGGATGGTGATGTCGTATTCCTTTCCGACCTCGGCATCATGTGCAAGCAGTGGTAATGCAAGACCCAAGAGGGCGATACCTGTCAGCAAACCCGGCTGCGCCGAAGCTGCCCTCCACCGGGAGCTTGGCTCGCTTGTGTCCCGTGGGGGCTGGCGGTTTCCTGAGATTACTGCATCGCGGGCATGCGCCATCAAACTGTTCAATTGTGTAGTCCTCACTTCGGTCGGAGGGGACTTTCCGCACATTCAGCTGTTTACTAGTTAGCATAGTACGCTTGACGCAGCCTTTGCCGGCAAACGAAGATTGACTCCGGCAGTGCGGGATCCTGGGCGGCTCTTTGTTGAGGGGCCGCCTTCTAATTTTGCACCGCTTTTGTCCGTTGACGCGAGGCATCTTGATGTGATCTTTCCCACCGCTAGTACCTAAGAACAAGCCCTGCGCCTTCTCCAAGCTGTAGCACGTCGTGGTAAGCGCGGAATTCCTCCTACGCTTTAGGCGGGCTCCGGCGGAAACGTTACGTGCCAGAATTTCGGATTCGTCAGACGGAAGCTAACTCCGGCTTCAAAGTGGCCACCTCGACGCTGGCCTAAATAGGCTACAAGGCACTCCGCAGTGTCTCCGCTTGGTTTATTTATGAGCTTTAATAATTGCCCTTTTCTCAACGGGGCGGAGAGCAGGATTGGTGCGCCGTTTGCGTTAACCGCGACGTTGGTCTACTCTCGGCTAAGCCCGCAGATTGTGTGACATTCCCTAAGGTTCCCGTTCGTCGTTGATGAAAGAAGAGCCGAATCATATAATCGAACTCCGACACATATTCTGACAACTTTCGTTCCAGTGACCGGAGACTCGGTCCTCGCCAGCATGCTTCGTCCATTATGTACGTGAAGTTGGGGGAGCATAACGGCGGAGTGATATTGAATCTCGGCGAGGGAGGTTTGGCTGTTCAGGCGGCTATGTCGTTAAAGGGCGACGCCCTTGCGTTGAGTTTTCAACTTTCGTCAAAGAAATGGCTACAAACAAATGCTCGAATTGTTTGGTCAACGAAGAGGACTGCGGGACTGCGTTTCAACGACTTATCGGAAACAGCGCGCAGCGCGATTAGAGAATGGCTCGGTCTCACGGAAGACCAGCCGTCGAAGGCCGTGGAGGAGGAAGCAAATCAGCATGTTATCGATTTAATGGCACACGATAGAATTGAGCACACAGAGGGCAATGAGGCGGCCTTAGAACCGACCACTCGCTCCCTGCGAGGTGTCGCCCCCCCTCCTGACATTGACGAACTGCCGACAAAACAGATAGGGCATAAATCGCTCGCACGCACAACGGCCGTGTCCCCGCGTTTGGTCCGTCGGAGCCGCCAACCATCTCGCCTGGCAATTGCTTTCGTGCTCGGCTGCGTGATTTTCTTTGTAGGCCTACTGGCCGTGCGCACGATCGTCGTCGAGATAGGACACGGGGTTGCCAGCGGGATATTCGCTGGGAATACGGGGGGACTCGACATCGCCGCCAACCAGCGGCGACGGTAGTCCTAGCGCCCCTCCTACTGGGGCTGCTCCCGAGGCACGCGATTTCAATCAACGCGCCTTCGACACGGAATTGAATTCGCCGACCTTAGAGGACGCTTCTCTTCCTAATTACGAAGCTCCTGCCATCATCGAGCGCGTTGAGCCGCGTTATTCTGCCGATGCCCGTGCGCGCCGATTGGAAGGCACCGTGCGCATCCGCGCTCTGATTGGCAGTGACGGTTCCCCAAGCGAACTCGCGCGCATCAGCGGAGATCCCATACTCGCGCAGATCGCTATGGACGCGATCTCGCTTTGGCGATATCAGCCGGCCAGGATCGATGGCGATCCGGTCGTATCCGAAGTCATCATCCCCATCCGTTTCCAAATGTCCGACTAATTCACGCATCGGGATAAATCGCGTTTGCAGAGTATCCTCTCTCGCGACCAGCAAGCGCCCTCTTCCTCCCCACCAAAATGCGCGACCCGCGTCGCCAAGTCCTTGATCTCTTGGTCCGACCTGTATGGGTCAAGAGACCTTCATCGCGGCACACCGAACCATGCCAACGCGCCTGCGATGCTTGCCTCTATGGCAACAACACAACTGACAAGAAGAATGTTTTGGTTCCTCATTGAATCTGCATTTTGCCTCGCGCGCTGCTCACGCTCTTTCCTGCTCAACTCTAAAAGCCATTGTTTGATCCTTGCCCGTTCTGCAGGTTGAACATCCTGAAAAGAAATGCCCATCCCATGCTTTTCAACCATGTACAGCACCTTTGCCTCGCTTTGGAAGATTGTGCCGTGATGCTTAACCATCACTTTGACTCTCGTTCCGGGAGTAAGGACCGTGCTGGTTCTCACGTGGCAGCCGCCGCGGCTGAGATTTGACGTGACGGCTCCGATCTGTTTGCCAGATTTCACATCAACGAGTTCTATTGATTCAGCAAAAGCGTAGCGAAGGTCGGAACGCTGTGGATGCCATCTCGTTGTTCTTGCTTGGTCCGTCTGTTGGGCGGATCCTATCACATACTCCTCCGCAGCAGTTTGCGTTATAAGTGGTTGACTCTCGCCCCGAACGCAGTTGCAGTCAATTGCCCCAAAGGGCAATAGATGTCCAGTGGTGTTCAGTTCGGCGCGGGCCAAGGCCCACAGGCGAGACTGAATTTCCCAAATCGGATAGACACTTAGTGTCCGACCCGCGACTCCCCATGGCGACCCTTGTACTATCTGAGTAACTCTTATCAATAATTTAATACATTAAGTCTTGTATTTCCTCTGATCCTTGAATTACAGTGACGCCGTGCCGGGCTCTAACATGGGTGAGGTGCGAGCCGAGTGAATCCGAGCCTTCGGATCAAGGTTTTTCTTCTCGTCGGCAATCATCTTCTCTGCAAATCATTAAGCCGCATCATCCAACAGAAACGAGATATCTTGGTTATGGGACAGTCCGCCGACTTATCGGACATTAGCCTGCTCATTAAAAGGTTAGAAAGCGACGTCATCTTATTGGATTCGGTCAGCGCAACAGCGATGAACCGCCAATGTGTTGTCCGGATGCGAGATTTAAATCCCAAGGCGCAAGTTCTCATGATTGGCATGGACGCTGACGAGGGAGCCTTCCTCAGGGCGGTACGGGCAGGCGTGCGCGGATATTTGTTGCACGAGGCATCGGCAGCGGAGTTGATAGCTGCAGTTCGCGCAGTAGCGCGAAAAGAGGCAGTCTGTCCATCCCAATTTTGCAAGTTCTTATTTGACGCGCTGGCAGGGGCGTGCGAATTCAGGCCCAGCGTCCGAAAAATGGCCGGTCGGTTGACACGCCGCCAGCAAGAACTCGTTCCGATGATTGCTCGAGGGCTCACGAATAAAGAGATTGCCTCTCATCTCAACCTGTCCGAACAAACCGTGAAGAACCATATACACCGGATGCTGCGTAGGATCGGAGCCAACGACCGCTCACAGGCCGTCGAAATGGCCTCCACGGAAGATCTTCCCAACTAGAAACTCGGTATCCACTCTTTTGTGCAAGGCGCTTCTGGCCGAAGGTATCTACGTCAACCCGGTGCTGAAGCCGGCCGGGGCGCAGAATCTGCTGCGCATCTCCTGCACTTCCGCACGCACCGAAGCGCACATCGCGAGGCTCGTCGAGACGCTTACGAAGGTGGCGGGGTGCCTCGGCATCGAGCGCCAAACTGAGCCTCTTTTAATCTCCGGCAAGCGCCCAAGCGTATCCCCCGAATCGACCTATATCTAAACGATCGGGACCTACGCGGCTGGCGCCTTGACGGCGTCGACACGAACCGGCGTCCGTCCGACCGACGCTGCCTACATCTACACCCGATGAGCGCTACCGAAGTGACCGGATGCACCTTGGCCTTGTCCGTGGTGACCAGGCATTCTCGGACTGTTGAGTTTCCGCCGCTTGGGCCGGATCTTTTCCTTTTTCTACAGCGTGTGAAACAGCAGGTACCACAGCCCGTCCACCGTGGCGTGCACCAGCGCTCCCGGAGACAGCGACCGGCTCTTCCGCCAAGCATAGCCGTAGAAGAATCCCGCAATCGTAGCCAGCAGCACGTACTTCCAGTTGGGAAAGCGCCCATTCCCGATGTGCGAAAATCCGAAGATGATCGAAGCCACGATCCATCCGGCTCTCTCGCTCGCAAGCGTCTTGCCCAGTGCGTTTTGCAGCAGCCCGCGGAACAGCAACTCTTCGGGAGCGGCGGTGAAGAAGAAAATCGCCCCTACGTTGAGCGCCATGAGCCGCCAGTCGCTGTGCCGTGGCCCAAAGCTGATGAACCGCAGCTTGATCCCCAGCGGAATATCGATCGCCGAGATCAGCGCAACCGGTATGACGTAGGCCCGGCCCCAGCCGCGGCCCCATCCCGCCACATAGCCAATCCCCTCGATCCGCCGCACGAAGAGAAACGCCGCCAGCGCCGCGTTGACGCCCATCAACACCGTCAGCACGTAGACCAACCGGGAGTCGGGAAAGGGAAACAGCACACGCAGCCATCCCAGCTTGATCGGCAGGGCGATGACGAGGATTACTGCGTAGTCTTGCCACGAGCCGGGCTTGCCTCCGTAGGCTGACGCCGCCAGCACGGTAGGCGCCAAGGCGTATGCCGCGGCGATTCCTCCACGCGACCACGTGAACGTCCCCGTCCCCAGCGCATAGACGAAATACGCCGCCAGCGGCCCGAGCGCCACCAGAGCCCCCATCTGTGGCCCGATTGCGCGTTGCATCGACTGCAGGATCACCGGCGCCGCGAGCCAGATCTCCCCGGCGAGTAGTATCAGGAACGCCATCAGCAGCGCGAAATATGCCGGCGTTACCAAGCTGTGCCGGATGCCATATAGTGCCGCGCACAGGCTCAAGCCACTCCATAAGAGAACGGCCACGGACGGCCGCAGCATGTGATCGGAGGCCATGACGGCGGTAGTTTAACGTGGAATCGTAACGCACACCCGAGTGTTGCGATGACCCATTGAATTCACCCAGCTTTTTGATTAGATAACGGCGTCGGCTCCCCCCGGCCGAGTAAAATTGGTAGCGGCAACTGACCAAGACTCGGAACGAAAGGAGCCCAGCATGCTGATTATAGGATGCGATTTCCATTCGCGGTTCCAGCAAATTGCGATGCTGGATCCACGGACCGGCGAAATCATCGAGCGTCGGTTAGAACACGAGAACGGTGAAGCTCGGAAGTTTTACGCCGGGCTTGCGACTCCGGCGCGCGTAGGAATGGACGCCACCGGATACGCGCAGTGGTTCGAACGGATGCTCGCCGAGCAAGGGCATCAGTTGTAGGTAGGAGATGCGGCGGAGATCCGTGCGGCCATGGTGCGGAAGCAGAAGAGTGACTCGCGTGATGCTTGCCATATTCTGGACCTGCTGCTCAGAGACAAGTTTCCGCGGATCTGGATTCCGTCCACGGAGGAGCGCGACGTGCGACAATCGGTCCGACGAACTTCAGTCCGATGTTCGGTGGGTTCGTTTTGCATTTTTGGTTGCGCAGGACCCGATGTCTGGGCCAGCCCAGCCTCGCAGCCTGAGACGCGCGGCCCATTTTGCTCCGGGTTAGAGAGCAGCCAGAAATTGGGCTGGGCTAGTCTATGGACGTCCGTACCGTTACAAGATGTGGCTCATCGATCACATGAAGTCTCGGATGCTGAGGACGGCTTGCGCCGGATTGTCAGGATTGACGTTTCGCTTGCTCGTTTTCAAGTTCTTCCAGCAGCCGAGACAGTTGTCGACTATGACTTGTGGAATATCGAAGCACCTTGTCGAGTGCACCACCCATGAATGCTGCACCCTGACTCAGAACCAGTTGCTCATATCTGAGGATCCGACCGCTGCGAACCAATTCGGTAAAAATCTGTTGGACAAGCAGATGTTCCTTAAACCCAATTGGCTGGTAGTGGTCAACTAGCTGAGCCGCCATCTCGTCATATTCGAGGCGTTCTGCTTGCTCGGTCTGGCTGAACAGCTTTCCCGCAAATATGCCATGTTTGATGGCGTTTTTGGAACTATTAGCTTTGCCATGTTCAGTCTTTGGACCACAGGAATGTGTGGCGTTCTGACGATTTGCAGCGAGTTTGCGTGCAGATACGGTCGGCTTCACACTTCCTTCGTTGTATTTATCGCTGGTTGGTTGAAGCGGCTCGGTATTCGGTTTGCCATCTTCAACGTCCTCCTTGGTCTGCCGAGTCTCTGGTTGAATATTCCCGTCGAAAACCTCAGCGGGTGGTTCCAGGTCCCCGGATTTGCAGCCTGGGTTAGGTTCTGGTGCGGCGGACAGATTTGTGTCATCGGACATATAGATAGATAGACCTCATAGTTGAAATATGAAGGTCGGCATTGGAAGAAACCCCGTCGTCCAAATTGGGTCAAATCCGACCCACCTTCAACATAGATCTCAATAGCTGAGAAATTTGGCTAACTGGTGAAAATCGCACCCTTGTTCCCGAAACTAGCAGCGCCACGGTGGCCGTCCGCGGATCGAGGACTTGCCGAAGAAGTATCCGCATCCTTCCCGTGTTGGCGGGGGCTGCGTGGCTGGGACGAGGGGGGAGTCTGGCTGAACATCTGGCGCGCGTTCCCGAGCGGTCGAGCGGCTGCCAGCAGTTGAAGTGGGGCGAATCGTTCCTGGACGGCAGTTTCGCACCGGAGAAAAAGGGGGCGCAAAAGTCGGGAAAACCAAGCGGGGCGAGGGGACGAAGTGGATGGTGGGCGCGTCAGAATTAATTAGCAGCGTGGAGCCGTGACTGGGCAACCTCTGGCGCTTGGTGGTGCGCTAGGACCGCTCGCTCCAAATCTACCGGGCGTTCTTTCATATCTCCTGCTTCACGATCGATATTCGGTTTATCGGGAACTGGCACGAGGCTTGTGGTGTCTCTATAGCAGGAGCAGTCCAATCGCAAGTACTCGCGGACTGGCGAAAACGTGAGATCTCTTCAGGCGAGCGACCTTCGCCTAGCGGCCGCAAGCAACGTTAGTTCGCAATCGGTCTTCCCATTCCATTAGCCTATGCGTTCACCGTGGCGCGGTCAGAGGAGGATCTTATGTTGACGGCAACCAGCATCGGCCGCATCGGCAATTCGTTCGTGTTCGTGCTCATTTCCAGCGTTTTTTGCATCACCGCTTCCGCCCAACAGGGAAGGAACCCACAAACACCGGCAAGGCCTGCAGCCACGTCGGCCCCGGCTCCCGCCGCGTCCGAGAAGCTACCGCTTCGCCGCATCGTGCTCTATAAATCCGGCGTCGGCTACTTCGAGCATGCTGGGCTTGTGCGCAACAACCAAGACGTCGAGATTGATCTCACCAGCAGCCAGATGGATGACGTGTTGAAGTCCCTTACAGCGCTCGATCTTAATGGTGGAAGAATCGTGGGTGCCAGTTACAGCTCTCAGGAGCCGAGTGGACACCAGCTCGAATCGCTTCCGATCCCCATTGTTGGCAATCAGACTCTGACCTCCCTTCTCGAAGGGTTGCGCGGCGTCCCGCTCGAGGTCAGCACTAATACGGGAGCCTTCGCTGGGTACCCACGAGGAAAAAGCCCTCACCCAACAATACACGAATGAGTTGGCCGGTCAGGAAGGCCAGCTGGGAGCGATTCGAACCGAGATCGTCGATCTGCAAGCCAGACAAAAGCAGGCGCAGCAGGAGCTTGACGCTGCTATCGAAGCCGTGGACGTCGACGTTAACCTGTAGCGCGGGAGAGTGCCCTCCGAGGTGGGCCAACTCTCGGTAGATCGTTTGGCGTACGGAGCGAATCACTCTCCGCCAAACCCAATTTTCCGACTGAGCTCCGAAGTCATTCCATCCATTTTCTGGAATCATTCGGCTAACCTGTGTCGGATTTTCTTCTGCCCAGGTGTATCGCCAGCGGGCAGGAACCGATACCAGCGTGCGAGTTGCTCGCGATCGCCCTTCTCGACTTGCTCCATAGTCGGGAAATCGGGGCGGTCCATTTACATCCTTCCACGTCCGATTATATAGGGACCACAAAGGTCACTTGAGTAGTCTGCCTCCCCCGTTCCAAATTCGTTGCGTCCAGAATAGAAAAGTTATAGGCTGCGCGAAACTAGTGTCCTGTAACAGAAATAACTGAAACAAGTGGCGAGCCTGTACGTCTTCCTCTATAAGGAGGGAGCATGCGTACAGGACGCCCCAAGGCCCCGCTGATCTTGAGTATGGAGGAACGACGCGCATTGGAGTCCCTGGCCCATCGGGCCCGCTCGGTCCCGGCGCTGGCCCGCCGCGCACGTATCGTGTTGGCTTGTGCCACCGGACAGGACAACAAAACCGTGGCTCGCCGGCTGCGCGCCACGCCCGCCACGATCGGCAAATGGCGAACGCGGTTTGTGCGGGAGCGCCTCGCGGGGCTGTATGACGAGCCGCGGCCTGGGGTGCCTCGCCGCATCACCGACGACGAGATCGAGCAAGTGGTCGTCCGCACGCTGGAAAGCACGCCGCGCGGCGCGACGCATTGGAGCACCCGAGGGATGGCCAAAGCGACCGGTCTCAGCCACGCAACCATCAGCCGCATCTGGCATGCGTTCGGGTTACAGCCGCATCGCAGTGAGTCCTTCAAGTTGTCCCCCGACCCGCTGCTCGTGCCGAAAGTGCGCGATATCGTTGGGTTGTACGTCCACCCGCCGGAGCACGCCGTGGTGCTGTGCGTGGACGAGAAGTCGCAGATTCAGGCGCTGGATCGCACTGCGCCGCTGCTACCGATGCGGCCCGGCCAAGCCGAGCGGCGCACGCACGACTACAAACGCCATGGCACCACCTCGCTGTTTGCCGCGCTCGACGCCCAAAGCGGCAAAGTGATCGGCCAGACGCATCGCCGCCATCGTTCGATCGAGTTCCGCAAGTTCCTGGATGGCATCGACGCCAGCGTGCCAGCCGATCGAGACGTCCATATCATCATGGACAATTATGGAACGCACAAAACACCGCTCATCCGGGCGTGGTTCGCCAAGCGTTCCCGGTTTCACGTGCACTTCACACCCACCTATGGCTCATGGCTAAACCTGGTAGAACGATGGTTCGCGGAACTAACGACCAAACAGATCCGGCGTGGAGCGCATCGCACTGTCAGCGAGTTGGAGCGTGCCATCGGTGAATTCCTCGACGCGCACAATGTCGATCCCAAGCCCTTTATCTGGACCAAAGGTGCGGATCAGATTCTGGCGAGCATCGCGCGCTTTGCCCAACGGACGGCGGACACCCAGAATGCGCAACTTATGTCACGAACCACCGTTACAGGACACTAGTCGTCCTCCCCGTAAATCGTCAGTTGTGACTAAGGAGGCCGATATGAGAAGAATCCGATTCATTAGTCTCGCGGTCCTGGTGATGTTGTGTGGTTCGGCGCTCGCACAGGCAAGCGACGCACCAACATACTATCTGGCTCTCGGCGATTCGCTCGCGCAGGGAGTGCAGTGGTCACCGACCGGGGACGTGCTGACGAACCACGGCTATGCGGACGATCTCTATGCGCTGCTCCGCTTCCGCATCTCCGGACTTCAGCTAACCAAACTCGGCTGCCCCGGCGAAACCACGTCAAGCATGATCACCACCGGTCCATGCACCAGCGAGTACAGACGAACTTTGGGGTGGCAAATCAGTTGGCGGCAGCGGAAGCTTTCCTGGCGAAGAACAAAGTCGCGCTCATCACGCTGGATATCGGCGCGAATGACATCGACAAGTGCGTCAGCCTGGTTGGCGGTGTCGATCTCTCGTGCGCCTCGGGCATTGCTCCCGACGTGACCACGAATCTCACCACCATCCTTGAGGATCTGCGCGCGGCTGCCCCTGACACGCCCATCATCGCCATGAACTATTACGATCCGTTCCTGGCCGCTTGGAGCTTCTTCCAGTGGGAGGACAATTGTTCGCTCAACAGTCTCTAGTCGCAGCCGACGGCTTCAACACCTTGCTAGAAACGATCTATGGCGCGGCGGGTGTGCCGGTGGCGGACGTGGCGCAAGCGTTCCAGATCAATAATTTCACGCCGATTCCTTTTTTGGAGAATCTTCCCCTGAACGTGTTTCTGGCGCTGAACTGGACGTGGATGGAGGCGCCTCGGCCTTTCGGCCCGGATATTCACGCAAATGACTTTGGATACGCCGTCATCGCTGGGGCATTTGCCGAACAGATCCGACTACATTCCACATCTTGGGATTGATACGAGCATGGCAGGTTGTCGGTCACGGCGGCACGTGAAAATGCCATTTCGACGGCGTGTCGTACTTTTTGTGTACGCTCTGGCGTTCCTTATTGGACCGTGCGTCTATGGACAGAGTGATCTGTCGCCTCCATATCCTACGTCGCACATTCCCGCACCTGTGGAGCTCTCACCGCTTCCTCGGCCGCCCCGCGACATCTTTGTGCGCCTCCTGCCGATCAACATCCTGCACGATCAGAAAAACATCTGGCTGTTCCCGGGTCGACCAGTAGAGGGTCGGCATTGGTTGCCTACCGTTGCCGTCGTCGCTACAACGGCTGGATTGATCGCGGCTGATCCTTATGTCGAGCCTGCCTTCAATCGCACGACAGTTTTCCACGGTTTTAATCAGGTGTTCAGCAGTCAGGTCACCGGTGACGAAATAATCGCAGTACCGGCAGCGCTTTATGTCGTCGGCCTCGCCAGCCGTGATTCGTATATTCAGAAGACGGCACTGTTCGCCGGGGAAGCTGTCTTTGACTCCGAGGTCATCCGTGAGGCGATGAACAGTTCGACCTTCCGTTTGAGGCCCTCCGACGTGGCCAGCCAAAAAATCTATAGCGACACTTTCTTCCGCAGCACAATCCACAGCGGCAGCAGCTTCCCGTCGGCACATACGATCACAGCTGTTTCCATCGCCACCGTTATTGCACGTCGCTACAGCAAACATCGCTGGGTCCCCTGGGCGGCCTATGGCTTAGCCGGAACGATCGCTTTTTCGCGCCTCACCTTGCTAGCTCATTTCCCGTCCGATGTGTTCGTCGGAGGTGCAGTGGGTTATGCCATCGCTCGTTACGGCGTCTTGCGGGATCCCTAAAACCCGTTTGTGGGCGCAACGTGCAGCCGCACTTTATGGATGAATGCTGTGCGGCAAGACAGCGCCATTCATCTGAATTCCGCGACTGACGAACAGAAACCCCTTAGCCGCTTCACCATCTTTTGACAAGCAGGACCCAATTTATCCTGGCTGGCTTCAATGGCCGACAGCCTGTCGATATGAGGGATGTATTCGGAGATACCGTTACACCGGCTCGTTCTTCAATTACGTCTTTCGAATGCTTGCATGTGCAGGAAGAGGTATTCCACCGCTCTCCGATTCGTCAAGCTACCGCAAACACCTAAGCGCTAGCGCTCGGGAGCAAACCGCTGGGGAACGAGAGTTGCGGTTTCGTTTTGACGGACCGTGATCTGCGCTGCTTTGGCTTGGTTCTTTTCGGTAAAATCAGGGGCCAGGTATTAGCTGTCTCACGCTGACGGATTTTGTTGAATTTTGTTGTACTTGCAAGCGCGGTCTGTTTTCTGTTTGAGCAAACGAGCCAACCATCCCTCTGGCCTCTGCAGAGATGAAGACGTATGTATGGGGTGCAAGAACCCGCCCGGCGACCCAACAACGGATCTAGGAGCCGATGATTAGGATGTTTAGGAGGACCACATGATCGCAGAATACACCGGCACCATTCCCAAGAGAGGCGACAGCGTCAGAATGGCCGAACGTCCAGGTCTATTTGAAGTGGTGGACGTCAACATGTTGATGCAAACTGCCAACTTGAAATCAACTGATGGAACAGGCCACGTTACCAGAAATGTTCCTTGGACTTCTCTGAAGTTTCAAGGTGCGTCGTCCAGATAAAACGGGATTCTCGAACAGTTGGATTTCAGGCCGGCACTACAATGGGGCCGTCAGCAGGGAGAGAGGCGTGAACGGCCGGTTCAAGTCTGCAACGTTGCTCACCACGCTTTGTGCGGGCATCTTGATTGCGCCTTGTTCCCCGCGTCTACTAGCCTCACCTGCAGCCTCACCACAAGAATCCGAGAGCTCCCAATTCCAACAAGCGAAGTTCGAGCAGCGCGCCTTGGCCGCAGATCACGCCTTCGTCGAAGCGGCCACGAAATCGGATACCGCGGCGCTTGATAAACTGCTGGATGTCCGGTTTACATGGACCTCTACCAATGGCAAAACGCTGACGCGCCAGGCAGCCCTGCAACAAACCCCAACGCCTGCAATCAGCGATGCAAACGCGCAAATCACCGCACACAATTACGGCAGCTTGGAAAGTATTCAGGTGCATAGCGGAAAAGATCATGCTTTGCACATATGGGTGAATCGCTCGGCCGGATGGCGGCTGCTGGTCTATCAGGAAGTGCGGCTGCTTGATACGCTGCCTGCGAACACTCCGGGCACCAGCGGCATCGGCGGCACCTGCGACAATCCTTGCAAAGCGATACCCTACGAGCCTAAAACCCAGAATGAGCACGACGTCGTGAGCGATTTTCTGGCGCTACAAACCTACACTTTCGCGCACGACTCAGCGAATTGGGTCAAGTATGTCGCGGATGAATTCGAGTCGGCAAACTCGAATAACGATCAGACGCTCACCAAGCGCGGCCGCATGGAGGATCTCGAACGCAGCAAAATGGCCGGATACAGACCCATGCCCATAGTCGACATGCGCATACTGGATTTCGGCGCTGCCGCTATTCTGATCTCCAAGGATCAGCCGGAAAACGGCAAGCCCCTGCATATTACGCGGGTTTGGATCAAGCGCGACGGCCGTTGGATGGAGGCCGCGAGCTATCAGACACGCATCGAGGACGCGATCGTACAGTAGAGCAGAGGAGTAACTTCAGGTTGAGTCGAGTCCCCAGTATGCTCGGCCAGGTTATGCCACAAAGCACGGCACAAATAAGCAAGATTTCAGTTCTCTGGATATTTATCTGCTGGAGCGGGGCCGGAGCGCCGCTTTGAATCGGTCTCCACTGCCGGGGCTGAGGGCAGAGAATAACCGACGCGGGCTCGGACCAAAAGCTTGCCGCGACCACGTAAGGATACATGCACACGAATCTTTCGGTATCCGCCGTTGCTATCGTTCATGGGATTGTAGCCCAGTGTGTACTGTGATGCTGGCGAACGGCGTCGTTAGGACCCCGTGTTTTGGTTTTTAGGCCCGGGGTACGCTTTTGTGTAAGGTGCACCAGCGATGATGGAAACAAGAAGCGTCCAGAGTCAGCGGATCCAACATGGCAAAAATGCAATAGTCATTGGTGCCAGCATGGCGGGCTTGCTCGTTGGCCGCGTTCTATCAGATTTTTATGAGAGAGTCACAATTATCGAACGAGACCCGCTTGAACAGGGCTGCAATGTACGAAAGGGAGTTCCTCAGGGCGGCCACGTCCATGTTGTCCTAGTAGGTGGAGCAAACGCGATCCAATCGCTCTTCCCTGGCCTCTTCGACCAACTGGCGTTAGTGGTTTCCACCATGGGCAGCGCTTCGGTGACGATGATCTTTTGGGCCTGCTCGCCGGGTTGCAGGGTTAGGTCGACGCGCAATTCCTGATTGACTTCGAGGATAACGCCCGAGCGCTCGGCGGTCTTAAATCCCTGTAAGGCAGCGGTGACAGTATAGGTGCTAGGCAGGAGGTTCGGAGCGTTGTATTCGCCAGACTGGTCGGTGGTGAGAGTGCGGGTTGTTCCCCTGGCTGTATCGAGAATCGTGACCGTGGCCCCAACCACTGCGCCGCCGCTCTGGTCGGTGACCGCGCCCAGAATGCAACCGGCGCTACCTTGGGAAAACGCTGTGGAACAGGAGAGAAATACTGTCAAAACAAGAAGCAGCGCTCCGACGGCCTTATCGAGACGGGTACGGGAGCGCGCGCAGACGGGTAGACTCGACCTCATAGGACGCACCTCCACACACTGGTTGTCGTGAGAGCGGAAATCCCTTAGGCCCTAATTCTGAAGGCAACCTGGCCAAAGAGGCCCACAAGACACGGAATGGCCTGAAAGGCCTCGCGGCGTGCGCCTTAGTCAAATGTGCGATCAGGGAAGATCGTCATAACGCGCGTGGGAACTTGGCCGACGCCACCTCGGATCCTCTCTGCGTACCGGGCCGGAGTGCGCCTGCGATAATCACGCGGGTAAAGCGCCCGTCTCCCTCGAGATCAAGGCCGGCTCGTGCGTGGGTGGTGACGCCCCAGAGAATTTAGTAAATCCTTCCAATTACCCCCGCTTTTTACAGCTGTTTCGCGGACAAGGCGGAAAGTGGTTAATCGGATACCGCTAATTGAATAGACATTTCTCGCCCAACAACGAAGTAAGTCCAGCGTTTTGCCCATCACCAACAGAACACACGTCGCTAGGAAAATCCGCTTTCAGCAAACTGCTGGCCGCGGCATTGCTTCTCTTCGAGAGCCTATATCACTCACTCAAGTACCGGAGGCAATCGGGGGGAGCGATGGAAAAGCGGTGGTGCTGTGTTAGCTGTCTTCTGCTTATCTGGTTAACTCAGCAAGCCTCAATGGATTGTGTTTTGAGATCCTTCGCTCCGCGGATCTGCTCGTACTCAGCTGATTCCCGACCGGTTCCGAGACCAAGGAGGGTCTGAAAGCCAGCTGCGGGTGTCTTGCGGCGGTTGTGCCGGAAGACGAATTCGTCGAGGTAAACCTGGAGTTGAGGTTTGCTCACGCCGTGGTAGGTGCCGATCAGCCATTGCTGGAGGTTCCCAATACTGCGATCGGCAAGTGGGACAGCCGACTTCGCGCCTTTCCGGAGTGCGGATCGCAGCGGCTGAGTGCGGGCGACATGTTTGAAGCCAGCTTCCGTGAGACCCTCAAAGCTCTGGAGGCCATCGGTGTAGATAGTCGAACCGGGAGAGACGTTCTGGTGGAGGAAGGGGATGATGGTCTTGCCCCTGAAATCCGGGATCACTTTCATTCGGACGCGGCCGGAGCCCCTGCCGCGCCTTTCTACTGCGACCAGAACCAGCGCCGCCCGTCGCCCCTTGAGCTGTCGGCTGCCGCGGAGGCCGGCCTGCTCCGCCAATCCATGTTTCATCAACTTCGACCTCGCCGTACAGCGGTTCCCGAGCCACATTCACCATCACCCGGCGGAGCTTGTGAAGCAACATCAGGCGGTCTCGTAACAGGACAGGCCGAGTTGGCGCTGGAGTAGCAAGGCAGAAATCCCGCGCTTGTCCGTCGTCATCAGATAGGCGGCCCAAAACCAGTGGGTCAGCGGGATCTTAGTCCGGTGAAGAACCGTTCCCGCTGTCAGCGAGACTTGGTGACGGAACCGGCACACTGCCACCGCCGTTGACTCACCAAGTCATAAGCCCGCCGGTTTCCACAGCGGGGACAGAGGAAGCCCTCGGGCCAGCGGCAGACCGCGAGGTACCGTTTGCAGGCTTCCTCGGTGGCGAAGTCGCTTTGAAATTGCCGCAGGGTCTTGGGAAATGGCGGTTTGGGCACCCCTTCACACTATCCATTGGGGTTTGCTGAGTCAACCAGATAAGCATAAGCTGTCTAGCGGAGATTGAGTTGGACATCCACGGCCGGTGTAGCGCCTGCGGGTCGGATGCAGTCGACAGGGTTGGGCGGATCCCTAGGGCAAGACTGGCAGGTCAAGGCGCGCCTGCGTTCGGACGCCGTGCCGGTGGCGTATGGTTCGAGCCGTATTTCCTGGCCATATTTTCGAGCCAGTAGTCTCCGACGACAATCGCCCTGACGCGGCGCCTTATCCCTAAGCATGAAGCGTATCTCGAAATGGAGAAGCCTTGGCGAGCGCATTGCGAAGCTCAAGGACGGCAAGAGCATCGTTCTCGAGTGTCAAGGTGACCCGAGCGAAGAGGCCCGCAAGATACGCAACAACCTGCGGCGCATCAGGGCCTGTTTCTTGATTCGGCGCGCAGTGAGAGTCGTGGAAGGGAAGATCGTGATTACGCGCCTGGGCACTTGGCGGACGCTGAGTTTCATTGCGCGGGACCCCGGTTTGTCTCCTTTCAATGAGCCCCGGTTACCGAACCTGTCGTGATCATAATTGCCCGCGTGGGAACCCGGCAGATCGACTTGAATTGAGCCAACCGTTTCGCAATAGATTTTGCAAGTAAACGTTGCTCTCACGTGTTCTGCGTTACGTAGACTGTCGATAAAGCAGATGTGAGGAGCGGCTCAGCGGTTGATTAGACCTGGGACCGAGTCTCCGGCCAAGGCCGCACCCATACAATGACCACGTCAGTGCTGGCGGAGCAGCGGAGCCTACGCTTTCGACTTTGACTTCTTGACGTTTCTCTCAGGCGGTTTCTTCGGCATCTGTGTCCTCCGTAGGGCGGATTCTACACCATAAAAAGGCGGAGAACTTTCTCGGTTGGATCGGCCTATTTGCGCCCACTGACGTACTGATTGGGGAATACTGGTGCTAAACTGTGGCTGTCGTACCTGTAAAGACCGAGATGACTAGTGTAGTGTCCCATAAATAAATGGCATTAGTATTGCTCTGAAAATAGGCATCTCGGATGCACAATGGAGGTGCCTATGGCCTTGGGACGACCGAAAGCGGTGTTGGCGCTGAGTCTGCAGCAACGGGAGCAACTGGAGAGCTTGGCGAGTTCGCGCTCGCTTCCCGCGGGACTGGTGACTCGGGCGCGGATCATCCTGATGAGCGCAGCGGGGATTAACAACCAGGACATTGCCCATCGGTTGAGAACGACGAAGGCTACGGTGGGCAAGTGGCGGCGGCGATTTTTGGAACGGGATGTGACCGGACTTCACGATGAATTACGACCGGGCCGACCTCGTCCCATCCGGGACGAGCAGGTGGCCCAGTTAGTTCGCAAAACCGTGGAGACCAAGCCGAAAGACGGCACGCATTGGAGCATTCGGCAGATTGCAGGGCAGACGCATCTGTCGAAATCGACCGTGCATCGGATCTGGCAAGCCTTCGGCTTGCAGCCGCATCGCCAGCGGTATTTCAAGCTCTCGAACGATCCGTTTTTTGTTGAAAAGGTACGCGACATCGTAGGTCTCTACTTGCATCCGCCGGAAAACGCCGTGGTTCTGTGCGTGGATGAAAAGAGCCAGATTCAGGCGCTCGAACGCACGCAGCCGATGCTGCCGATGGGACTGGGCTACCTCGAAGGGGTCACGCACGATTACCGCCGACATGGCACGACCACACTGTTCCTGGCCCTGGACACGGCCAAGGGGACGGTGATCGGCCGGTGTCGGCGGCGTCATCGACACCAGGAGTATCTCGATTTCCTGCGGCAGATCGAGGAGAACGTGCCGGCCAAGATGAACGTGCACATCATCGTGGACAATTACGCCACGCACAAACATCCCCGGGTGAAGCGCTGGTTGGCGGCGCGGCCACGCTTTCATGTGCACTACACGCCGACCTACGCCTCCTGGCTCAACCAAGTGGAGATTTGGTTCAACCGCATCACGCAGCAGGCCATCCGCCGCGGAACGTTCCGCAGCGTGAAAGAACTGGTAGCGAAAATCGATGCGTTCGTGCGAAGCTCCAACGCCAACGCAAGACCCTTCGTGTGGACCGCAACGGCAGACTCGATCTTCGCCAAGCTACAGAGACTTTGTGAAGGTATTTCCGGGACAGCACACTAGATGACCGTAGCTCTCTGGTGTAGGGACTGCAAGCAACCTGTGAATCTGGACCTTCACGGCAATTGCGAGTATTGCGGAAATCCTGAGGTTAGTCTCGTTGACCCCTTAACATTCTGGCAGAAGGTTGTACAGATGAAAGAATCCCGGTGGTTTCCGGCAGCAGCGATCAGCGTAGCCCTATTCGGCGTAGGTCTCGCAATTCTTCGGTTTAGACATTCGGTATCCGCTCGGGCGCAGGCCCAAGCTCACTCCGCTTCCTAAAGCTCTTAGAAATTTCAGGTTGTTCACGTTTCTGGCTATACGAGGGATTCAAGGTTTTCACCCATGAAATCGGATGCGCTCACCTGAAGCGATAAAACATCTCCTTTCGTCCGCGCTTCTGTCTGGGCCGACAACGCGATAAGCCCACCTCTACGCTGGCCGCCCTCCCGTGTCAAGTTCAGATCGCCCTTAAGCGAGGCTGCCCCACCGTCAAGCTGACTGCTCCTTACAGTTTCGGCAAAGCCGAGTCCACGGCACAGCTTCGAGCCGCGCCTTGGGAATGGGATGCTTGCAAGCTCCACAGACGCCAAACGTCCCTGTCCGTATCCGCATGAGCGCATCTTCAATTGCCTTGACGAGCCGCCCGTCGGTTTGGTGTAAGCGGACTTGAAGCTCCGCTTCGGCATCGGCGCTGGCGCAGTCCATGAGATCGCCTTCTGACTCCCTTGCGGGAGGCACGAGAACGGTAGCCACCTCTCGCGCCGCCGCCAATTCGTCCCGCTTGGCAAGCAGTAGCCGTCTGTACCGTTGGAAGTCCGTGGCATTCACGATTTGCCCTCCGCGTGTCTCAGACCCGACATTTTACATCTGCACGAACCCTGTGCCCTCATTCGGGCGGAAAATCCTTCACGCGCTCGTCGCCCCGATCAATGCTCCAAGAACCTTCAGGGAGCCCGGTGGCCTCTTCATCAGCGGCTAACTCGGCGGGTGTGAAGGCGCGTTCCCAGATGATGGGAATCTCAGCCGCAACCACGAAGGCAGCACCTCATCGCCGAACTCTTCGGCGAAGGCGTTGACGCCGCACATCACGGTATCCAACGAGCAGTTATGAATTTCGTCTTGCAACTCGTCGCGGGTAATGAGGGCGCTGCCGTATGCCTTGGCCAACTCAACAACGTAGTTAATGTCACGCATGAGAACGTTCGCGTCTCTCATTGCCGAGTTCGCAATGGATGCTAACCCGAAATAGGCAGCGAGCAGTCCTCGATATACAGCCCAGATGTCAGTCAGCCCGTTAGCCTTGGGACACGCGCTACCAACTCCTCCCCGTGGCTCCGATCAAATCAGCCCCCCTTCATAAATCGGCTGTCCATCAGGACCGCCTTTGCCATCTCGTTCGGGTGCTCCATGTGTCGCAGCGGTGCGTGCTTTCCGCAGGTAGTCCCGGAGTTCACTGTGTGCCCGGCGTGTTCGAGCCTTTACGGTGCTGAGCGAAATCTGCAATATTCTCGCTGTCTCGGTGACCGGGAGCTCTTCGATGCCCCGCAACAGGAATACTTCACGGTAGGCAGGGCGAAGATTCGCGATGGCGCGCGTCAACAGGTCCCTGAGTTCCTTGCGCGAGTACGCTGCTTCAGGTCCATCGACGGCAGGTCGAAAATCACCTCTCGCCAAGGCCTCCTCGGTGGACTGCACTGCCTCTTCCAAAGGCAGATACGCTGCTCTCCGCCTCTTGCGAAGGCACATCAAGGCTTCGTTGATGGCGATCCGGGAAATCCACGTAGTGAAGCTGGAGCGCCCTTCGAACTGCCCCAGCTTGCAATGCGCTTTCAGCATGGCTTCCTGCTGAGCGTCCTCCGCGTCCTCAGCGTTGCGCGTGATGCAAAGAGCCAGACGGTATACGCGTTCCTTCGAGTGCTCGACGAGTTGAGCAAACTGTGCATCGCGTTTCTTGTTTGACGAGCCAAAACACGCCTTGCGCGCGGAGCGAAAACTCGCGGCAGGCCTGCTGGGTAAGCCATTCCCCATATTGGCAGGCACGGGATTCACAACGCACCTCGCTTTCTGTCCTCTAGGCGGTTCATTTTCAGGGAACGGCAGATATTCTCTCCCAGAAGGAACGTTGTTCCGGCATTCCTGCTAGGACATGAGCATGTGAAGCACCAAGCCAACGCCATAAGCCCGTTCCAATAACTTCCTTGAACAGCTGGGACATATGAGACCAAAGTCTCGGAGCCCGAGGTACTATAACCAGGAATCATTACTCGGCCTCGTATTTTTCTCTTTGCCCTAAAGGCTGGAAGGCTGGCATTAAGCCTGTCGACGCCACGCTCTACACCGGTAGGTTCTGAGTGGAATCCGCGCACGGAGGCGCCGCATTTGAAGTAAAGTGGCTCGCGGAATGTTCTGCATAACCGCAACATCGCGACCGCAACTCAACACTAGGCTTCTCTCTCAGCCCGGTGAGTTGGGTTTTCAGAGTGTGAAGTGTTCCGAAAGATCCAGAAAAGTGTCCCTATGCCCGTCAGGAAAAACCCTAAATGACGTTCCGGTGTGGAAACGAGAAACGAATCATGCCCGACTTTGTCATCGGGTAAACCGCGTGAAAACCCAGTCCTTCGTCGGAAATATTCCTCACGATCGCATGGTTGTCTGGCTCCATTTGGATGCACAGGATTCTGTCTAAGACCGTACGCGGCGATTGGCGATTGGGTGTCATGGCTGCGTTCCTTTGAGCGGGACCTCGCAAATTAACTCTGCCACAGCCAGACGCATCCAACCTGATTCCTGAGACGTAAGACGAGCGGATTCAGGCGATTGGGGTTTTATCGGCGAAGGTTGGCAATCGATTTGCGATAATTAGTTTACTATTCCTCCGAGCTGTTCAAAACGGGGGCCGCTGGACCTCTGACTTGCGCATCGTACGCTTTCTTCTGCCATCGACACAATGAATTTTCGCGACTGGTTTTAGCGCAATGACTTATAACTGCGACGCGTAATCGGATGGACGCGCAACTCAAGCACGGTGACCTGTTCGCCTTCGATCACGCGGACCTGAATCTGGTCAGGATCAGGGCCTGTTTCTTGATTCGGCGCGCAGTGAGAGTCGTGGAAGGGAAGATCGTGATTACGCGCCTGTGCACTTGGCGGGCGCTGAGTTTCATTGCGCGGGAACCCGGTTCGTCTCCTTTCAATGAGCCCCGGTTACCAAACCTGTCGTGAAATCATAATTGCCCGCGTGGGAACCGCAGACGCTGGGTGGGGGCGCGCCCCCGCCGGATACTCGATCCTTTTCGGAAGCAACTACCTAATTTCGGAGAACTTTTCCGTACGGCAAATGCCCTATGGAGTGTTGTCACACATGATTAGTCAATAACATACGTGATGCGCAAACTGGAAGCCGCGGTGCATTGTTGGGCCCAGAGATGGCGGCTCCTGATCGCGACCGTGCATTCGGAGGGTTGCTGCCTGGGAGACCACGATGATCACATGTTTACTGACCGCGGAGCTGACGGTGCTGGTTCTTCTCTGCTTTATCGGGCCGGATTATAGACACTGAACCGCTGTCCTGCGATCCGCGCCGGCAGATGCGGCCGTTCGTTTTTCCTCAAGTTGTAGTTTTGTTTCCCGAACCCCAAGAAGCCCAAATTCCGGCTGGATTCAATCAGTAGCGGATGTCGGCGAAGAGGGATTTCCCGTACAGCGGCGCCCAAGGTGGCGGGCTACCACAAACTGGCCGTGACATCACGAAAGCCTTTCGCCCAGCGTAGAACATACGAGCCCGAGTAAAGATTTCCGGTTATAGTACTTCTGGCCCTGAGACTTTGGTCCCCATATTCCGAGGTGTTCAAGGAGGTTATCAGAACGGGCTTGTCGCGTCCTCTTGGCGCTTCACATGCTCAAGTCTTAGCAGGAACCCGGGAACCCCTAAATGTCATTCGTCATAGGAGAGAACAGAGACCATGGATGAGAATCGAGAAGTAGTTAACAACGCTGTGCCGGGCTGGCTCGTGGTGGCCGGGGTCATCTTGGCGATCGTTTCCATCGCGGGCCTTGGGTTTGCGTGGTACGACTCGAACCAGGTGCAGATGGCAGAGCAAGCTAACGGCCAATTAAAGACGGCGGAGCAGAACACCGCACAGCAAGTCGCGACACTGGAACAGAAGCAGGCGCAATCCAATGCCACCAATGTGCAACTACAAAGCGACCTTGACGTGGTGACGAAGAAGCTTCGCCTCACGCAGGGTGACTTGAAGAAGGCTCGGGACGAGGCAGCGCAGCTGGCAGCACAGGTTCGCGATGACGATGCCCAAAAGCTGACGCAGTTGGATAGCGACGTGAAGAATCAGCTCGCTACCAAGGCCAGCACCGATGAACTTAATAACGATCTGACCACCGTAAACGGTAACGTTAGCGGCGTGAAGACGGACCTCGAAGGCACCAAGAACGATCTGAAGATGGCGCGCAGCGAGCTGGGAACGCTCATTGCACGCAACCACGACGAGATCGACACGCTGCGCCGGATGGGCGAGCGCGACTATGTCGAATTTACGGTTCAAGGTCGCAATAAGCCCCAGAAGGTCGGCAACATCTCGGTCGAGTTGCGCTCCGTCAACACGAAGAGAAACCAATTCACCGTTGCACTGATCGTTGACGATGTGCGAACAGAAAACAAGGATCGTCCGCTGAATCAGCCAATCGTTTTCTACCCTCACGGCACGCACCAGGCCGACGAGTTCGTGGTCAACACGGTAGGCAAGGACAATATCAGCGGCTACATCAGCATGCCGAAGAACCCAACCAGCACCACCACCGCAACTGCATCGGGCAACTAGCGCTTCGCGAACTGGGGTTGCTTAGACGGCGGCGACAGAAACCTGTCGCCGTCACTTTTATCCCGCGTGGGGCCACCGGCCGAGCCGAAATCCCGGGACCGCTGCAAAATAGGCCAAAAACAGATGAGGCTGTTGAAAAATCGGTTCGGGAGCAGATTTATTTGCAGTGACTATGCCCTCTTGTGCTAATCAGCGCGGCAGGAAGAATGCCCTGCTCAGAGCTGGTGCTCATTCATTTTTTCAACAGTCTCAAGTAACTTTGGGTGCCCCAGAAAATTGGCACCGCCGAGCGAGCAATCCGGGCCGCTGTCAATTTCCAGAAGTCGCAACTCTCGCAGGTGGCATCTCGGCTAAAAGGGCGTTAGAGAACTGTTCCGGGGGTCTTCGGCAACGGGTGGGCTTCTCCTTGTAAAACATGAACGGAAGCGAGGGCAGTATGCGCACGCACTGGTAAATCTTCAAAGCTGATCAAGGCAGAACCCAATCGCGCGCTCGCGTTTGTCCAAGCTGGCTTCTGCCTCAAACCGCGACTCCATTTGCAGTGTGTGGGCAGCCGCCCAACCCGTGCGAAAAAGGCGCGGGAGCTCCATCGCTATAGGAGATGTAAGTCCATGCGAGTTGGTTTATTCACAAAAGAGTTTCCTCCCCAAGTGTACGGAGGTGCCGGCGTCCATGTCGATTACCTGTGCCGCGAACTGGCCAAGGAAATCGCGGTGGAAGCCACTTCCACTCCGCTGGATAGTGCATCGTCAGGCAGAACTTCAGTGCAAGAAATGTGGCAGCACGTTTTCATGCCAACAGAGCGACATTGCGCATTCAAATTGGCGAGACGGTAGGAAGCCTCACTATCCGAATAAACGCTAGTCCTCGAGGCCGATTGAATCTCGGGTCCCGGTCGGCGGCCTCTTTGTCTTCTCAAGGTTCAGACTGCGTCCTGAAAATGCTTGGGGCGTCTCCTGCTGCTTGACGCCCGCGCCTCCGCCATACTTCGGCCCCGGAACGCCGGTGGCTTCGAACACAGGGTCAGCGCAGAACTCGGACTTTGTTCCCTTTTACGGGGACACGAACGTAGGTCGCGAATCTGTGGATTTTCTAAAGCAGCCCCGCCGCTTGGCAACAACCGCATGTGTTACAGTGGCCGCAAATGAGGCTCGCAATCACGGTTATCTTGCTCATCCTTCTGGCGGCAACGGCCAGTCGGGGTATCCAAGGGAAGGCCACTCAAAGGAGGGCGAGCACTCCAAAACAGACGGCTCCCAAATCGAATGGGCAAGATGCTCAGAATCCGAGCTCGACTGAGCCGCAGCATGTCATCCTTGACAATCTGCCGGTCGGCACCAGCAAAGACGTTTGGGATAAAACGTCCATCGTGCTTGCAGGCCTGCTGGTTGTAATAGGTGGCATAACTTTTGCTGCTATTTGGTACCAGGCGAGAGAGTCCGCCCGTGCTGCTAAGGCAGCCGCCGATAGCGTCGAGGCCATTCACCGGCAAACTGCTATTATCGAGCGTCAAACAGCGGCCACCGAGAAGGCCGCTGAGGCCTCGAACCGAAGCGTTACCCTTATGGCCGAGACGGCGCAGAGACAACTGCGAGCTTATGTCTGCTTGGAGTCCGCTGCTCTGATATTCCCCGAACCTGCGGTTCCTGAAGCGCAGATTAAGTTCAAGAACTGTGGGCAAACTCCAGCCTATGGCGTTCGGGGATGGATAGGTATCTGGTTTGCTGAGTATCCGCTCAAAGAGGAATTGCCAAACGCTCCGGGTGATATGCAGAAGGGGACAGAAACGCTGGCACCAGGGCAGGTAAGCACCTTCATTGCAGCGAAAAAATCGCCCCTACCCCCACAATGTCTCTCGGCTCTTGGTACTCCGAAATTCACAATGTACGTTTACGGGAAAATCGTTTACAGAGACATTTTTGGGAAGGAACGGTTTACGAATTATCGTCTCATTCATGGCGGTAACGAAGGAGTTCGCAGTAGGCGGGATGAGAACGACGTGGAACACTGGCTTCTAACGCCAGATTCAGAAGCGAATGAGGCGACCTAAGCGACACATATTCTGGATACGATATCTTCCCCGAGAAGAGCAGGACCTAGTCTTTTGGGATCGAATTGCCGTCCTGCCGATGCGGGACCACGTTCATTGCTGGCGATCTCATTCGATACGCTGTTCGTAACTGCCCTCACTCCAGGTCCCGTGATCCCGCGGAATCTGAACAAATCACGATTGCTATAGAAGAAGCTGGCCTTTGCGGCGATTCTAAATGTGGGGCTGCCGCTAAATTTCTCGGGTCCAATCTGGAGGAAAAATTGAAAGCGGGCGGCATCCAGACTGTGATCGTGTGCGGCACGTCATTCCAGGGCGTGGGCGTCGGCACCGGAACCGAGGCTGCTCAACGGGGCTACAAAGTGATCGTCCAATTGACTGCCTCTCGTCCGAAGACGCGTACATGGAGCAATACTCGGCTTGGCATTTTTTCAAAGGCGGACCCGCTGTTGTTGTCCGCAATTCAACGATCACTCGCACCAGCATGATCAACTTCGCTGCGAATGCCAAGTGACAATCGGACCAGGATTTGCCTCGAAAAAGCGCAGGCGCAGTGGCGTCGGCCCCGGCCGTGGCGTAGTGATCCAAATCAAGTCTTCGGGTGGCGGTTTGACGGAAAAGTCCCGCTCGGGAACTGAGAACTGCCGCCCCACGAATAAAGAGATTGCTTCAAATCACTCTGATGTGCCTCACTACATCCGTGTGCGCGAGTAGAAAAACATGCCTCTTTGCAATTGGGGCGATTTTCATGGCTCAAGAAGTGATCATCTGAGCGAGATGTCGCCTTTGCTCAAATTTCGATCTCGTCATGAGCGGCAAGCATCCCAGGCACAACTATGGTCTGATTTCTCACGTCACGACTTTGTTGCTACTTTGGTTTGGGCTTTGTATCAAGAGGACAAAGCTCTCCCGATGCGCTTAGGAGAAGGGCGTTAGAGAACTGTTCCGGGGGTCTTCAGCAACGGGTGGGCTTCTCCTTGTAAAACATGAACGGAAGCGAGGGCAGTATGCGCACGCACTGGTAAATCTTCAAAGCTGATCAAGGCAGAACCCAATCGCGCGCTCGCGTTTGTCCAAGCTGGCTTCTGCCTCAAACCGCGACTCCATTTGCAGTGTGTGGGCAGCCGCCCAACCCGTGCGAAAAAGGCGCGGGAGCTCCATCGCTATAGGAGATGTAAGTCCATGCGAGTTGGTTTATTCACAAAAGAGTTTCCTCCCCAAGTGTACGGAGGTGCCGGAGTCCATGTCGATTACCTGAGCCGCGAACTGGCCAAGGAAATCGCGGTGGAAGTGCATTGCTGGGGTCCGCAGAATTCTGATGACGGGAATCTGCATGTCCGCGGTGCGGAACCGTGGGAAGAAATTACGAACGGGACTAGAGGCAAATTCAAAGGCGCCCTCGAGGCTTTGAGCCTCAACTTAACGCAAGTGAAGGCCCTCACCGGCGTCGACATCGTTCACACCCACACCTGGTATGCGTCGATGGCCGGGTATTTCGCCAAAAAGCTGTATAGCGTCCCTTTTGTTCTTACCACCCACTCACTCGAGCCGCTTCGGGCGTGGAAGGCTGAGCAGCTCGGCGGCGGTTATGCGATGAGCTCCTGGATGGAGCGTACAGCCATTCTTGAGGCGGACGCCATCATCGCAGTCTCCGAAGGGACCCGGGCGGACATCCTTCGTGCCTACCCGGAGGTGAAGCCCGACCGCATCCATGTCATCTATAACGGGATCGATGTTATCGAATATCAGAAAACTTCGGAGACCGACGCGTTGATCGATTACGGGGTCGATCCGGCCAAACCCTATGTCTTGTTCGTAGGTCGCATCACCCGACAGAAGGGCGTGAGTCATCTCGTGGATGCGATTCGCTACTTGCCGCGGGAAACCCAGGTAGTACTTTGCGCTGGAGCTCCGGATTCTGCAGATATGGCCGCAGAGTTGCGCCAGAAGGTTGAGGATGCACGCCGCCAGCACCCACATATTGTCTGGATCGAAAAGATGGTCACGAAAGAGGAGGCAATACAGCTGTACAGCCATGCGCGTGTCTTCTGCTGCCCCTCGATCTACGAGCCCTTCGGCATCGTCAACCTCGAGGCGATGGCGTGCCATTCCCCGGTGCTCGCCAGCGCCACAGGAGGCATTAAAGAGGTCGTCGTCGATGGAGAAACAGGCTACTTAGTGCCCCTCGACCAAGATCCTGTCACGGGTTTTCCCCTTCATCCGGAAAGGTTTGCGCGGGACCTTGCTGCTGGCCTCCATCGACTCCTTGAGGACCCGGAGAAGTGCAGGCGCTTCGGGGATGCTGGACGCCGGCGCGCGGAGGAAACCTTCAGCTGGACTAGAATCGCGCAACAGACCATTCGCCTCTACGGACAGTTGATCCAGCAACCCGCGGGACAAAGCGGTGGCGTTGTGCGTTGATGAAAAGAGCCAGATCCAAATCCTGGAACGCACCCAATCTCTGCTGCCCAAGGGCCTGGGCTATGTCGAAGGCGTGACCCACAACTACGTTCGCCAGGGCACCACCGCTCTGTTTGTGGCACTCAACTTGGCGACCGGCACGGTGATCAGTCAGTGCCGGCACCACCATCGCCGGCAGAGTATTTTGCGTTTCCTGCAAGAGATCGACAACCATAACGCTCAAGCCCGCCCTTCTCCTGGTTTGCTCCGGCGGATTCAATTCTTCAAGAGGTGCAGCGACTTTGTGACCTTCCCGGACTCGACATTAGCATCAGGGTACAGCCAGGGTGGTTACGAGTTCTGACACCCAGAGACGAGCCGGCAGCCTCGCTAAAAGCGTAGGTATAGACGGTTTTCCATGGCAATATACAGTCCAAATTTTTATGGGATATGCTTCGTGACGGGGCTCAGCCTAGCTATGAGGTGTTTCATGGACCTAATGTTTCCAAGCTGGCAATTGCCTTACTTGGCCGCTGTTTCAGAGGATTCACAGGAACGTTTACGGGAACGTGTTGATGATGCAGAGGGAGCCATTCTCGTACGACTAGAAGAACTGTCGAGGACTGCAGGACTAGAGATGGAAAGGCACGCGATTAAAGAGGCGTTGGATACTTTACACATCATCAAAAGAAATAAGTTGGATTTTCCCCACCCCGGACAGGGTGCAATTTGGCTCCTTTAAGCGACTAATTGCCAATTACGAAACCCACGTGGTCCCAGTGTGCGATGCACGGGCCAACCAGCCAGGAAGAACTGACCCCCTACGGGGAGACTCATCCTTCGAGCATAGCTTTCTCAACTGCTTTAATCACCCCGGTCTCGTCCGGGTTCGATCCGTCAAACTCTGCTATTATTGGAAAGTCTGTGGTCGGAAGGCCTTGTGAGTTATAAATGACGAAGCGGGTCCTCGATGTCTTCCTTGGACGCTTTTTTTGCGTCTCGCTCGAGCGATTTTGTGACAAGTTCCTTTGATCCAAGTCCTACGGCAAGTGCCAAGGCGAATACAATTCCGCCGAAAAGAATGGCGAAAGCAAGCTCGACAATGTGAGTCGCGATTCTGAGTTGGTCCAGAGCCATAGCTGAGGCGAGCACTACCAGGAGCCATTTCACGCCCACGCTTAGCAGACGGGCGTACTGAAGGTTCATGTTAACCGCTCCGATGAGCACGCTTCGGGCAAGAAAGCGAGCTATGATGCTGCCGACCAACAGTACGAGCACAGCGCCAATTATGTTCGGAATGTAGGCGAAGACGCTCCGTGCAAACAGAGATGTCCATTCAGCATCGAAGGCTGCCATACCGATCAGGAACCCCACAAAAATGACCAAACCGGCGATCACTCGCGACACGAACAGGGCCGGGTTCTTCGTCGCCGGCCACTCCGCCTCAGACGAGAATCCCCATCGGACCAACCACTGCTCAAGCTGCAAGCTGATGAGCAATCGTCGCACCGCAATCGCCAGGATAGCAGCCAAAAAGATGGAGACCAGCAACGCGACGATCAGCGCCGCCAACCCCGGCAGCAGACTTGCAAACCTGGTGAGGAACCGCGCCGTCGACTGCGCCAAGGCTTGCTTGACTTGATCCCACATAGCTACCTCCAGAGTTCACACAGAACTAGGGGCTGAACCGGTCTGGCCAGCGCCATCGGGAAACGAGATACGGTTTGCCGGCTTCGTATGCCAGAGAGAGGCGTTCGAGTCGTTGTTCTAACGACGACACTCCGACAGCTTGTAAATCTCTGGCGTAGGAGGCCACCCACCCCAAATACAGCGGTGTGATGGACTTGAGCAGGTGATCGCGATTGATCGTGCGGAGGCGATGAGCCAGCGCAAAATCATAGATAATGCGCACCCAAAGTTCGTCGGGCATATGAAACTGTTCCAGAGGCAAGCGCAACAGCTTTCTGAGATCGAACAGCGTGGCAGGCGGCAGCACCAACGCCCAGATCTCCTGGAGTTCTCGATTTCCCAGTTGGAACGATTCGACCATCCGAGCGATATCCACCTTTTCGGCGTCTGGAGACGCAAATACAGGATCTCCGACCGCCGGAACAGGGGCGGAACCGCGAATTCTCTGCCAGCAGGCGGCGTTTCGCTCCATGTCAAGGAAGATGGGGCTCAAAACCTGAGCTATCAGCGAACTGATATTGGTCCAATCGATTTGCGGATAAATGCGGGCTGCAAGGTGCACTTCACAAACCTTCAGATTGTGGCAGAGGGCAGTTGGCGCGAGCGAAGCCAGTGGATGCACGCCTCCCCCTCTAGCAGTTTGTTCCGTCCCGAGCATTTGCTGAAAGAGCCGCTGCGAGACTCCTAAGTCCGGCCCCATGGGGTTGCGGATTCGTTTTCCGTATAGACATCGCGTCAGCGGAGAGACGACGCTGCTATTCAGCAAGCCTTTGAATTTGTGGCCGGCGTAGTGCGGTACGACCAGATCCAGATCGCCTTCGAGCAGAGGCTGAGCAAGTTGGCAAGCCCATCGCGGCGTGGCATCCTCGAGCTTAGACGCCACGACACAGCAGGCTCGAGCCCGGAGCCTTTCGCTGGCCGCGAAGATGGATCGATACGCAGCGAACATGTTCGGCACAGTTCCGCCAATACCGTCAGGCTTTGCTAACGGGGAAGGAACAAAGAAGAGTGATTTTTCCGCAGCATCTGGTTGGGCTGGACCTGGATTCCCTATGTGGTTGCTTTGCAGGACAGCAATCCGCGGAGAGCCAGGGAGCGTTCGGAGAGCGTCACACACGATCGCGATTCCATCCGGATCGAATTCCGTAAGAAGGCCCACCACCAGATCAGCGTTACCTACCTGTTCGGCCTCTATCTGAGCCTGGCGTGGGATGGAATGAGTTTCCACTGATCCGCCCTCTGGTTAGTTCAAGATGTGCCGGTCCTGCCTTCCACCTGTCTCTGGGTGCAAATAGAATCTGGCATGATTCATAGCGGAAGAGACATGATCCCCATCAAAGGTATGCGCACCCATGCAGGGCGGGCGTCCAATTCATAAAGGACTTCATACAGCGCTTTATCGATGAGAAAGATATCAAGCAGCTTTCGAAAATCGCCGCGATCGGCGGGCAAAAACTCGGCACCCTGGGTCGTTTCTCGATAAGCACGCAAGAATTCCGCTGCGGCAGAGCACTCCCAGAGTCGGGCCCAGGGCTCGAGACGAGGGACATGCTCAGGATGCCGAGTCGTATAGTTGATCAAGCTAGCGTAAGCGGCGTAGCTGAAAGAGCGTAACATGCCTGCCACATCCTTCAGCGGACATTGCTTGGCGCGGCGATAAGGCAGCGGTCGGGCTGGTTCGCCTTCGAAATCTAGAATCACGAAATCAGTCTTCACTTTGAGGACTTGCCCAAGATGATAGTCCCCGTGAATTCGAATCCGCTGGGCTCGGAGGCTGTCCGATTCGACCTCCTTGAAATGATCCAGAATTCGACGACGCCGGCTGAGCACAGAGGCTGCAACCTCAACTACTTCATCCGGCAAATACGACACACGCTCTTTTAACGCCTCGAACACGCGAGTGGCATGCTGCCGAAGATCCTCAAGCAAGGCTTCAAGATTCGCTGCGGTCAGCGGTTCGGGCGCGAACGCGGGATCGTCGGTAGGCAAAGCCAACGCCGAATGCAACTCAGCTGTTCGACGCCCGAGCGTGGCAGCAGAATCCAGATAGATGCCCAGATGGTCTCGAGCGAGTTGCGATGCGGGGTGCTCAGAAAGCTCCAGCGGATCGCCCAACTCATCGTTCAGGTTCTGAGGAAACGGCACCGGGGCACGAGCCTCGAAGTAACGGCCAAGTTCCTCGACAGTCGATGTCCAACCATCGCCTTCATTTGCCACCAGGCCTTGGAGCATTGCCAGGGTCGCCGGTTCGGAGTCGGCGATGGGCTCGTACTCGATGGAGCCAGCGAAGGGAGGGATCCGATTGAAACCTGTGTTTTCAGTGAGGTATCGTCCGATCTCGGCATCTGGATTTAGCCCCGGCTGTTGACGGCGGAAAAGTTTAAGGATAAACCGGTCGCCATACAGAATCGAGGTGTTGCTTTGCTCGGCCGAGCTCCGTCGTACTGGCAGCGGGCGGTCTGCCGACCCTAGGACGTATTCAAACGCCTTGCCGCGGACGCCTCGGATCCGTCCGTTGCGGGCATGTAGCTCGCTCCCATCTTCGATCAGCGAGAGTAGCTCCAGACATGTTTTGTCGTCGAAGACTGCGTCATGCAGCAAGCCCGACGCTCGATCGGATACGATTGAGGCGACGATCGCATTCGGGGCGACTCGTTGCAATTCGTCGGCAGCCTCCGCGAAAGTCATCGCGAGGGGCAAGAGGTAGACGTCGGGTAATCCTTGGTCGAAGTGGACTTCGACCAACGCCAGCGCTGAAGGCGATCCGTTAAATGCTATCCAATCAATAATTCGCGTCGACCTGATGTGGCGGGACTTCCCTGCAAACCAACGCTGCTTCGGGAGATATTCGGGGAAATTTACTTTCTCCAGGCGTTCGCGGTTCCCGCCGTCGAAGAGGCCTTCCCAGCCCCTGCTTGCGCTCAAGGGCACATGTTCGGTCAAATCCATACTCACCTCGATCGGTTCGGCTCTGCGCTGGAGTTCCAGCCAAAGGAAACTATAGGGAGCCAGCGTAAGCCGGTAAGGTTGCCGCTCGATGGCTGGGAACTCGACGTACCCGAGCATCTCCATGGGAGTCATGCCCTCCAGCTTCGACAAGTCCAGATCGACGGGCTGTGCGAAGCGGGAAAGATTGGCAACGCACAAAACCTGCTCGTCTTGGTACTGTCTAAGATAGGCCAATACTTTGCGATTGGACGGATGCAGAAACTCGATTCCCCCCCGGCCGAATACGGCGAAAAGTTTTCGCAGAGCGATCATGTTCCGCATCCAGTTCAAGAGTGAAGATGGATCGCGCTGCTGAGAGTCGACATTGATCGATTCATATCCCCAAACCGGATCCATGATGACCGGGCTATACAAACGTGCGGGCGTGGCCGTTGAAAACCCAGCGTTGCGATCAGCGTTCCATTGCATCGGCGTGCGGACACCGTTGCGGTCTCCGAGGTAAATATTGTCTCCCATTCCGATCTCGTCCCCGTAGTAGAGGATCGGGGTGCCTGGGAAGGAAAGCAGCAGGCTATTGAGCAACTCGATTCGGCGGCGACTGTTATCAACTAGGGGGGCCAGGCGGCGCCGAATTCCAAGATTGATGCGCATTCGGGGATCAGCGCTATAAGCGAGATACATATAATCCCGTTCGTCGTTTGTTACCATCTCGAGCGTCAGTTCATCATGATTCCGCAGGAAAAGGCCCCACTGACACGTTTCTGGAATGTCGGGGGTTTGAGCAATGATATCGGTAATCGGCAGCCGGTCCTCCTGGCGCAAGGCCATAAAGATGCGCGGCATCAGTGGAAAATGGAACGCCATGTGGCACTCGTCTCCATCGCCAAAATAGGGCCGCACGTCAGTAGGCCATTGGTTGGCTTCAGCCAGAAGCATGCGGTTCAAATAGTCCGCATCAATCGCCTTTCGGAGTGCCTTGATAATGGCGTGCGTTTCTGGCAAATTTTCGCAACTCGTTGCCATCACGCTCGACTAAGTAAGGGATAGCGTCCACTCGTAATGCGTCGACTCCCATGTCCAGCCAATAACGCATTACGTTGACAATTTCATCGAGCACTCTGGGATTGTCATAGTTGAGATCCGGCTGGTGAGAGAAAAAACGGTGCCAATAATATTGTTTGGCGACCGGGTCCCAGGTCCAATTAGACCGTTCAGTGTCAGAGAAGATGATCCGTGCCTGTTTGTATTTCTCTTCAGTGTCGCTCCAGACGTAGAAGTTTCGTTCCGGCGAGTCGCGAGGCGCCTGGCGGGCTGCTTTGAAACCAGGGATGCTGATCGGACGTGTGATTCACGACAAGCTCGATCATCACTTGCATGCCGCGGTCGTGAGCGGCAGCCAGGAAGGTGCGGAAATCTTCCATGGTGCCGTACACCGAATGGACGTTCAGATAATCGGAGATGTCGTAGCCATCATCCTTGAGCGGAGAGGGAAAGAAGGGCAGCAGCCACAAGCAAGTGACGCCGAGATCCTGAAGATAATCCATTTTGCTAATCAGACCTGGAAAGTCACCGATTCCGTCGCCGTTACTGTCCTTGAACGCACGGACGTGCACCTCGTAGATGATTGCGTCTTTGTACCAGAGCGGGTCTGCAGCGCTTCCGGGGCGCTTCGGCATGTCCGTTTCTCCGCACCTTACGAAGCGCTGCGCGATTCATGCTGGAAGACAACCATTCCGAGAGGAGGAAGTAGTCATGTTTAGCGAGAAAGGGCGTCCATGAATGGGCAGCGGAACAGCTGATAAGCCGCCGAGGTTTCCCTGACCGCTACCGCCGTAAAGAGGGTCATCGCTGTTCAGGACTTCCCTCCAGTAACCTTCCTGCGGGAACTCCGATACGATAGTTTTGTCGAGCGACCGGAGTGAAATTGCAGACGAAGAGCAATTGATCATCGCGGATTTCGGCCGCGGCGGAGGAAGCTGATAACGCTCCTTTGCGAATCCTTGCAGTCCACCCATTCGAAGCCGGCAGCTTCAAAGTCCAGTTCGTGCAGCGCAGGCTGACCGCGATAGAGAGTATTGAGATCGCGCACCCAGCGCTTCAGACCGGCATGCAACGGATTCTCCAGCAGATGCCAATCGAGGCTGGCGTCGTGATTCCACTCCGCCCACTGGCCGAATTCATCGCCCATGAACAAGAGCTTCTTTCCCGGATGGCCGAACATGAAGCCGTAAAGAAGCCGCAGATTCGCGAATTTCTGCCATTCGTCGCCGGGCATTTTGCGCAGCATCGAACCCTTGCCGTAAACCACTTCATCATGGGAGAAGGGCAGGACGAAATTTTCCGTGAACGCGTAGAGCAGGCTAAAGGTGATTTGATTGTGATGATAGCTGCGAAAGACCGGATCTTGCGACATGTAGTCGAGCACGTCATGCATCCAGCCCATATTCCATTTGAGGCCGAATCCGAGGCCGCCGACGTAGGTGGGTCTCGATACCTGCGGCCAGGCGGTGGATTCTTCGGCAGATCATCATCACATCGGGAAATGCTGCATAGACGCGCTCGTTGAGCGCCCTTAAGAAATGAATGGCTTCGATATTTTCCTTGCCCCCGTAGCGGTTGGGTATCCACTGGCCCTCGCGCCGTCCGTAATCGAGATACAGCATCGAAGCGACCGCATCGACGCGAAGACCGTCCACGTGATACTTGTCGAACCAGAACAGGGCGTTGCTGATCAGAAAATTCTGAACTTCGTTGCGGCCGTAATTGAACACAAAAGTGTTCCAGTCCGGCTGCTCTGCCTTGCCGTGGATCCGCGTGCTCATAAAGATGGGAACCATCGAAATAGCCGAGCCCGGCCTCGTCCTTGGGAAAATGCGCCGGCACCCAATCCAGGATGACGCCGATTCCGTGCTGATGAAGATAATCGACCAGATACATGAAATCCGCCGGCGTGCCGAACCTGCTGGTGGGAGCGAAGTAGCCAATCATTTCATATCCCCACGAGCCATCGAATGGATGCTCCATGACCGGGAGAAACTCGACGTGCGTGAAACCTGCGTCATGGACGTAATCGGCCAACAGAGGCGCCACTCGCGGTAGGTCAGCCACCGGTTGCCTTCCTCGGGCACGCGTCTCCAGGAGCCGAGATGCACTTCGTAGATGGAAATCGGAGAGTCGAGAGAGTTGTTCTTTGCCCGGCTGGCCATCCAGGCGTCGTCATGCCAACGATAGTCTTCGAGATTCCACACGCGCGAGGCAGTGTGCGGACGAATCTCGGCGGCGAATCCATAGGGATCGGCCTTATCGACCTGATAGTCCCGATAGCGGGATTCGAGGTGATATTTGTACATCGCCCCTTGACCGACATCGGGTACGAAGCTTTCCCAAACCCCCGCGGGCGTGGGCTGCATGACGTTCGCCTCCGGATTCCAACGGTTGAAGTCTCCGATCACTGACACGCAACTTCGCATTAGGCGCCCACACGGCGAAATGCACGCCGCGCCGGCCATCTCTCTCCGCGAGGTGAGCTCCGAGCTTTTCGTAGGCGCGGGTATGCGTGCCTTCTGCGAGCAGGTACAGATCGAATTCACTCAGAGCCGATTGCAAGAGCGGTACTCTCCTTATCCCGATTCTGGGATCTCGTTCTCGTCAATCGTCGTGTTACCACAGATCAATCTATAGGTAATAATCGAAATCCCGTTCCGTACGAACCCATCGCCGCACGCGAAAAATGTGCGCTGGCAGACTTTCCGGCGCAAGCTCCACATAGTTCCGCGGCCCCTTGCCATAAATAGCGGCCTTCGCCGAGCAAGTCATGCACCTGAAACGCATGATTCGCGTCGAGTCCAATTGATGCCGAGATCGAGATCAATCCAACCTGTTTGGAGGTGGAAACAATCGAGATTGACGATGACCATAATCACGCTTGAAAGATCGTCGGTCGCCTTGCTGTAACAGATCAGCGACGGATTATCTGTCTCATGAAATCGCAAGTTGCGATTGCTTTGCAATGCGGGGTTCTCTTTGCGGATCTGATTGACCCTGGCAATGAGATCCTTCAAGCTTCGGGCGAATTGCAGATCGCGGTGCTTCAGTTCATATTTCTCGGAATTGAGATATTCTTCGCTGCCGGGTTGCAGCGGGACATTTTCGCAGAGCTCGAACGCCGGGCCATAGATCCCATAACTGGCCCCCAGCGTCGCCGCCAGAATGAGGCGGACCATGAACGCGGGGCGTCCGCCCACCTGGAGAAACTCCGGGAGGATATCCGGCGTGTTCGGCCAAAGGTTCGGCCGGAAGTACTCTCGCACTTCGGTTTGCGTCAGTTCCGTGAAATAATCCGTCAGCTCCTGTTTGGTATTGCGCCAGGTGAAATAGGTATAGGACTGGGAAAAGCCGAGCTTCGCCAGCCGATACATCACGTGAGGCCTGGTAAACGCCTCCGCGAGGAAAAGCACATCGGGATATTGCTTCTTGATTTCGCCGATCACCCATTCCCAAAAAGAAAAGGGTTTGGTATGGGGATTATCGACGCGAAAGATGCGAACACCCTGGTCGATCCAGAAGTGCAAAGACGCTCTTCAGTTCCTCCCACAGCGCTTGCCAATCGGCGCTCTCGAAATCCAATGGATAAATGTCTTGATATTTCTTCGGCGGGTTCTCGGCATACTGGATCGTGCCGTCCGGGCGGGTCCGGAACCACTCCCGATGCTGCGCGCGTAAGGGTGGTCGGGCGAGCACTGGAAAGCGATATCAAGCGCGACCTCAAGTCCGTGTTCTTCGGCCTTGGAGACAAACCGCCTGAAATCCTCCAGAGTTCCCAGTTGGGGATGAATGGACTTGTGACCGCCTTCCGCCGATCCGATGGCCCAGGGGCTGCCGACATCATCTGGCTGCGCAGGCACTGAATTGTTCTTGCCTTTTCGAAACGCGCGCCCGATCGGATGGATCGGAGGAAGATAGACGACGTCGAAACCCATCGAGGCAATGTATGGAAGCCACGCCTCGCAATCGCGAAACGTCCCGTGCCGTCCGGCTTGGGACGAACAGGAGCGGGGAAAGACTTCGTACCAGGTCGAGAAGCGCGCCTTTCTCACGATCGACTATGACGTGAACTGTCTCTCATACCGGCTTACGAGATCACGTTCGGGATAGCGCTGAATCACACCGAGCAGTTCTCCTTCCAGAGCAATTACAGCCCCCGAAGCATCTTTGCCTTCCCGAAGCCGCCGCGCCCACTCCTTGAGGAGTTCCGCATCTTTGCTCGTCGCTCGGGCGGCCGCACCCTCAATCAGCTCGGCTCCAGTGAGCAAGTCAACATGGACATCCTGTCCTGCTGAGATCTCTTTTCTAGATCCCTGCGCCACGTTTGGAAACGATCGATCCAGCCTTCTACGGTATACTCATACCTCCCTAACTTGGCGACAGTAAACTCACCACGCCAACGGTCGTTCGCGAGCAACCTCATCGGTGAAGAGTGTGATTCCTCGTTAGCTCGCCAGTAGAGAATCTGACATGCGACTTGAACATGACCGTCCGCGAAAACATCGGCTTCCACAATCACCTTCTCTCCAACGACACGCTTAATAGCAAATCGGCCGCAATCGATTGCCGGAGAAACGCGCTCGATCACAACGCGATGACGTCCGTCCGCCATATCTTTTGGCGCTTGCTTCAAGGTCTTTCCTCGCGAGTGGCGGGTGGAGATTCATCGGAATTCGAAGAAGGATGCGGCAACTTTTGACAAGGCAGTATCCCCGCGATCGCTTCCGATCCTCCGAACCTCCGCCGTTATTCAAAGTCAGTAAAGACGAATCTTAACGGGTCGACTCCACTGTGAGGCCCTAGTGACGATCTTGTCTAGCCCGGAAAATGCACGATTTTAGAAACACGGAAGGCCTCGCTATGGTACAAATCCGTTGTCTACGCGGGTTTGAGACCAAAAACGAGGCCTTCACTTGACCGAACATACCACGACACAGTGTTTGCTGTTTCCTGATATTTTTGATCGACCAGTTGTTGCCAAGTTTGATCAGCGGCAAGGGAGCTCCGATGGCGGTGCGGTGCTGCTGAAAGCTGAAGATGCCAACGATGCGGCACACCTGGCTTCTGATCCGCTGCACAAGCTTTTGGTGGGCCGCGATCCGATCGACGGTGAGGACTTGGCTTCGCAGTCGACTTTTTCGCGCTTTGAAAATGCTCCGGATCGCAAGCAACTGTTTCGCATGGGCGAGGCCCTGGCGGACTGCGCCATCGCCAGCGGCTGCATGGGTGCGCCTGCCGAATCACCATGGATATGGATCCCACCGACGATCCTGCACACGGCCAGCAAGAGTTCAGCTTTTTTAACAGCCATTACGACGGCTACTGTTATCTGCCCGTCTCATCTATAAAGCGGAAGTCACTCGTCATCCCGACCGCGATCCGAAAGACAATCCTCACCAATATGAAGCAGAGTCCCCAGTGGCTCTACGAACAGGTCTATTGCCAACGGGGGGATTTAGAAAATCGCATAAAAGAACTGCACTACGGCATAGAGATTGGCCGTACCGGCTGTTCGAGTTTCTGGGCCAACCAGTTCCGTGTGCTGATGACCGCCGCGGCCTACGTACTGATCCAGGAACTACGGTTGCGTCTGGCTCGCACGGATCTCGCTCGGGCACAGGTGTCCACTCTACGCGAGCACTTCTTGAAACTGGGAGTTCAAGTGGTCGCCTCCGTGCGCCGTATCGTGCTGCACTTACCTCACAGTTTCCCGTATCGCGATTGCTTTCATCGTCTGGCCCTAAGCTTGGGCGCTCAAACCGGCTGAGTTCTCCCGCAGCGCTGCCCCGGAAATTTTACTCGTCAAGCTTCATTCGGGTATCTCTTTTCGCGCCAACATCCGACTGCCGAACCTCGCTAACACCCTCAGAATCAGTCCTTCCGTTCACCCAAAATTCTCTCTCGTCGCGCACTCCCAAGGCAGTCACAAAAACATCGCTGCATAGTCAGCTTTTGTGCATAAAGCAGGCTAGGGCTCACTCATTGTGATGCAATCGAGGATTTTGGAGCGTGGCCCTCGTGCACTGGTGCTACTCCCTTCGCCCGGCGAATGCCCACGTCCGTCGTCATGTCTGTCCGCTTCACAGTACGGCCTTGTATATCATGGAGTTGTCCGTTACGACGGCTATCGCACGCCCGATACATACATTAATGGGACCGGCAAAGCGTACTACGATAGGACTCTATACGACTGATCCCCTCTGCATAGAACGAAGAAACTGTCCTTAATAGATTGACCAGGGAGGCCGGCGAGTTAAACACTCTGTTCGAACTCGAGGGCGCAACCAACGAAAGGCTCCAGGGCGAGGCAGGGCTTCTGCCTGGAATCACCGTGCGCGAACTTGTGTTCGGAGTGTCGTATGCCCACATTGTCAACGCTGCTTTCACCCACGCCAAGCCGCTGGGAAGCCGCTTTAATGGGCCCGAACGCGGAGCGTGTATGCGGGATTCTCGCTAGAGGCAGCGGGGGTCGAAGTCGCGTTCCACAAGTCACAAGAGCTGCGCGAGATTAGCTGGCAGGAGAAGGAGACTTTTTCGTATACGGACTTCTTGGCAGATTTTCGGGGAGAATTTCACGACATTCGAGAAGATTCTCGTTTTGCCGGATGTTTGGATCCGAATGGCTATTCGGCGTCACAAAAATCAGGGCGGGAACTGGTCGCTGACGGATCGGCCGGCGTTGTGTATCCGAGCGTTCGACATGCTGGCGGCACCTGTATCGCATGTTTTCGGCCAGCCTTAGTGAATAACGTTCGAAAGGGAGGCCAGCTATCCGTGGAATTTGAGAAAGCCCTGGCTACTCCAATCATCGGTCCCGTGCGCCGAAATTAATTACTCTAGAAACGCTATGTAGCTGAATCGTAAGCCCTCTTGCTGCGTGGTGCATGATGGTTTAGCCGGTTGCTCGGGACCATTCTGTTCTCAAGTTGTTCTCAAATTTCGGCTAGCATCCTGGAGCATCGGCCGTTGTGCATTTTGAACGCGGGCAAGAAACCCGAGGCCTTCTCTTACTCCAGGATTTCCAACCTGACGCGCTTTCGGAGTTTCATGCCCGCCGCAGCCAAGATAGTGCGGATCGAATTGGCCATGCGCCCATCGCGGCCGATCACCTTACCCAGGTCGCTTGGATCGACGCGCAATTCAAGCACGGCGATCTGTTCGCCTTCGATCACGCGGACCCGGATCTGGTCGGGATTATCCACCAGTGCCTTTGCGATCGCTTCAAGCGAGGAGCGGCTCAGCGGTTGATTAGGCCTGGCACCTCTCGGAGCTACTCCACAGGTTCGAGGACATCCCTGCCCAACTCGATTTTCTCTGATGCCTCTGAAGTTTTCCAACGGCACACCGCGTCCTGGAATCTCTGGGCTGGGTCTGGACGCCGACCATGGCAATCGAGTCCGGTTGCAAAGTGCATTTCCGGGACGGAGAGAACTTCCGCCTGGGAGATTGATTGTCAATGTCTCAAAGCATATGGTTGCGGTGATCGATGGCGTCATCCACATGATACGAGACTCATTGTGTCCTGGGCAGGAGAAGCATACGATGCACCAGCTGGAGATTCAAAATCGCAAATCCCGGCTAGAACAGCTTGCCGAGAATTTCAAAATCTCGTAGCACACACTGGAGAGCCACAATGAAGTCAACAACCGCAGCGGTCATCACAATAATAATAATCGCCCTGGTGGTAACTGGCCTACTCGGGTGGGGGGCAATAGTTGTTGCACCTCACATACCGGCTTTAGTACTTTTCATTCTGATAGTTCTTTTGTTGATTTGGGCGTTATACGAGACTGGTATCAGAGCCTCGAGTATGAGTGGTACGCGATAGAGTTGGACCTCTCCCAGCCTTTTTTCCCGAAGGCCCAGCCCGTGGAAGGACCGCATCTTCCCGATTCGAGCCCGAGCATGTCACCACTCTACAGAGGTAACAATCCGTCCGTTGATCTCGCCAAAGCGGATGAAGCGATAGGTGACGCCTTGAAGTACGTTCAAAGAAAACGCACACCATGAAGAAAACAGAATTATTGCGAGCGCTTCAGGCTGAGATTCGCATTTACACCTCTCAAGGCTTAGAAACAGGCTATACCTCTACAGCTCGGGTTTCAATGCCGTGAGCCTCAATGTCCCGCCCACATTTCGAAATGATGACTTTTCGGGGAGCAGCAGCCACAAGCTCGTGGCTTCAATGTTCCCGCCAACAGAATTCTACCGCCCCTGGCGGAGCGTCGCCCCAGATCAACTCGGAAGACGGCTTCGTTGTTTCGAGTTCCAGCGCTGCTGCGGCCACTGCCGGCGAATAAGGAAAGCATTGGCAGCCGCGCCAGTCTGTGGAGGGGGCACAGGGAATATAGATTGGCCCGCTGGCGTTTCGCGCCTGAATGATCAGAGCTTCGGTCGAGGCTGCCCGCGCCAGAAACTGTTGTCTCTTCTTCGTCCACAGATAGACGCAGTTGTGGACAATGATCAGCGCCGCAAGGGCGTACACCCAGCGCCGATGTGAAATGCTGAAGCGGTCCCAAGCGCTAACGAGCCCTGCCGCCACGATCCATGCCGCACCTACGCTTGCCAGATAAGTTAGGCGGCTGGGCGCCCGGGTCATGTACGTAAGAAAGGAATAGGGCAGCAGCGAAATTGCGGCCCATCCCGCGCTGAATGCGATCACCCGCCGCCACTCGTACGCATGCAAGAGAACTATTGCAATTAGGCTGATTAGTCCCCACGGCCAGAGCAGCCGCCCCAACGCATCTGGCAAAGTCATCCACACGGGAGCGTGCAGCGAGAAGCTCCCGTCGTGAAATCGAAAGGAGTAGGAGCGCGTTTGGTAGATCGACCAGGCATAAATCACGCCAACTATCGCAAACAACATGAGCGCTGGAACTCGCCTTCGCGCTTGCCTCTCGCTCAGCCAAACAAGCCCAAGCAGCGGAACGATAATGACTGCGGATTCTTTGGTGGAGAGCACACATAGGAAACAGAAAAATGAAATCCCGAGCCATGCCCACCGCTGCTTTGGATCTTGAATAAATTTGATCCAGGCCAGCACGCACAACATACCGAACAGAAATAAGAGCAACTCGTTTACAGCCGAATACCACATCACCGCTTCCTGATGTCTTTCAAACACTGCAAAAAAGCCCGCGGCCAATGGAGCGACGCGCCGGCCAATCACCCGCCATGATCCCATTGCAAACACGAGCCACGTATTCAGTACGTGGAGCAGAATGCTCACCCCATAAAATGCGGCTGTCCTCAAGCCGAACAGGCGATCCATCCAGTAAGTCAGCACCCAGGAAGTCGCTCGAGCGCGGGAAATCGGGTCGGCCATCATGGCTCCCCAGCCCGAGAAGCCGCCGTAGCGTCTCGCGGACAGAATGATCATGAAGTCGTCACTAATAAACGGCTGCGTCAGGATCGGCAGGTAAGACACAATGGCAAGCAAGGCCAGAAGGGTAAGGCTCCAGAATAATATTCGTCTTTCCGCCGGTGTATCCATTCGTTTTCTCCGACGGTGCCTCTTCTCGCTCTATCTCCGTGACGAAAAGGCACTGACACAGCCAGGAGTGGGGCCGGTGACGGCACTGGCGTTCGTACTGACGATTGGGCCAGTCAGCCGTTTCCAGAGAAGCAAGCAGGTGGTGAGTTACCTGGGTTTGAATCCTACTGAACAGAGTAGTGGCGGCAGGCAACGGTTGGGTTCGATCAGTAAGCAAGGCAACTCCATGGTGCGTTTTTTGCTGGTCGAAGCAGCCCAGACGGCCTCGATCTACGATCCGGAATTGCGGCGCGACTATCAGCGATTGAAGTTCCGCCGCGGCCGTGAGGTGGCCAAGGTAGCCATCGCACGAAAGTTGGCGGTGCGGCTGTATGGGAAGCTGCGTGAAGCAGCGCGGCCCGTGCCGCCGGCTCCCATGCAGGGCAGCCCGGCAGTTTCCGTGGTAGGCGAAAGCCTATCGTGTTTTTGATTGAGCGCCCTGCCTCCTCTGGAAAGAGACGGAGGAGTTCGAACAGGTGAATCATGGTCCGTGGTTGAGGATCGCATAGATGGTTGGTGGGAAGCTGACTTCCCCCGCAGGATTCAAAGAGAGGAGTCTTGGTCAGACGCCGCAAAGGAATCCCGGGTAAGGACGAAGCTTCGCTTCGTCCAGACGCCATGGTAGCGAGCCGTCCGCAGCGTCAAGGGTCTGGCGATGAACGGTCCGACAAAAACGGTCGGACCGCCCTGGACGCCGCTCCCGGCTCGCAAAAGTAAGGGTGTGCTTGAAAAAGTTCTTGACGACGCCGACGCCGTTATAGACGGAAACTGGCCTTAATCAGCAGGAGTCTCTCTGAGTTTCTGAGGAGGAGGGGCTGCCCCCCCAAATGAGGACAGTCTAGTTGTCCTAGACACCCGCCGTCGGCATATGGTCTGAGTTGACGCGAATATATCCACAGACTTATGCTTTCGGTCCAAGAAACAGTTTAAGGGTCGTAAATTCCGGTTGAAGGTGCGCAATGAAGTGCAAGCCAATAGGGCGCCTCCCGAGCAAACTCTGTCTGAAAGTTGTGGTATTGGGAGCTTTGCTGTGGACTCCCGCATGGGCTCAGGTCGACCTTGAGGGTTCGTGGCGTCCGCTTCCGCGCGCGCAA
>CAWFVE010000005.1:0-520659 GCA_963819235.1 uncultured Acidobacteriota bacterium
TGCGAGAACGTTGAAAGAATCAAGTCGTGATCGAGGTCTTGTAGAGTAATGCCTTCCAGCGGCTGCAAATCAAATCTATGGTCAAGGGGTGATGGAGGCGGTGGTGTCTTGGTGAGGCCTGTATACCACGAGTGCTCCTCTAATTCCTTATCGAGAGCGGTCAACAATTCGTCAAAACCGCCAATTTCCACGAGAGAAAAGTTGGTCTTCAACTTGTCGTGTAGGCGTTTGACATTTTCGTGCGGTTTCTCGTCCTTTCGAATACACCAATACACAGCCACATTTGTAACTTTCCGGCTTTCCTCGGATGCCTTCTTCAAAAAGATGCCGCATGATCGATGGCTCAGCACCGCGATAGCCGATTACTATGAGCGGTGAGTCGTTCAACGAGCGGGCGAATCTTTTGGACCAATGTCTCGTTCAGCCGCTTGGTCTCCTTTTGAAGATTCTGGTCAAGGTAGTGCTCCACGGAGCCGTGAAGATAGGCAATCTGAAAATCATTGTTCAAGCCAAACACGGCGAGGTCAGCAGGCGTCTTTATTTCCATTATTCGACGGCGGTTTCGGATTCTGTTCACGAAGGGCTTCGGCTATCAAGCTGTCGAAATTCGTTGTGAGGACGGTCCCGACGAGGCGTCTCACCATCATTCTCGCCAAAGATTTATACCCTTCGCTCGGACCTTGCGACGACTGGATCAATTCTTGGAAGAATGCGCGTCGAACTTCGCGCGGTGTTAGAAAATGCTCGACAGCGAACGGGAAATTCTCAGCAAAACGAAGGGGTTCTTTGATGAACCACTCCTGACCTCGGAGAAAAGGCAACCAGTCGCTTAAAACGATACGGGGATCGTAAACAGATAGACCCAATTTGTGCCGCGCGTATGCTGATCGGGCGATTCTTCGCACGGATTCGTCGGCCAGGGGAATCCCGAACGGAAGGACGCTCCTGCTCCAAGCAATACGACAGGGCGAGCTTTGCCGCTCGCTCTACAAAGAGATAGGCGAGAGTTTTGACAACATCCGGCACCACAGCGACCTCACTTTTTCGGGGATGAATGACATCAGGCAGGATTTGCTCCGGTTCGAAGCCTTCGGCTGCCTGAGCACTTCATCTTCGAATTGTCAATGCCGTATCCTAGCACGCCCTTCTGTGCACCAAAAAGCAGCACCTGGGCGTCTCGCTGTGGAAAAACGAGGGCACTGAGGAAATCGGTCTGGGCGGCACTCTGCGTTCTGACCGAAGCCGTGGCCCGGGGATTTCAGATATGGCGCATCACGCCAGAGTTACTGGGCACAACATTCGGCGAGAGTCCACTCCCGCCTAAGCTAGATCACTCGGTGTAAACTTCGGTGGCATCAAGGAGGTTAACCCCTATGCCCTCTCGGATATGCTGCCCGGACAACCATTCAACCAAAGCGATTTCGATTCACGAGCCGCCATCGCCCTCTCCGAAGGGCGAGCAGTCGGCGTCTGCAAGAAATGCGGGAAGGAACTTCAGTACCGAATTGACCACGTCTACGCGAACGATCCGAGCGGGAAACAGTACAGCTTTATCGTCACGCGGGCGGTTCGGTTAGGAACGCGGCTGGCGGACGACGAGAATTATGACCCGTTCCTCTTGGTGCTCCGCGAAATCAAAACTGGCAAGGAGCAAATTCTTCCCACGTTTTGGGCCCATGGTCAAAGCAACACGCAGCGTGGCGGGCAGTTCCCTCCGCTCCTGAGCCTTGAGGAATGGAAGACGCTCTTCCGCCGGTTGGATGCCAGTTTCGACGAAATCGAAGAGCGAATTCGACTCCGTGCCTACGAACTTTACGAACAGCGCGGGAAGGGTGACGGCCATGCCTTGGATGACTGGTTGCAGGCGGAGGCGGAGTTAACGGGGCGGAAAGCCTCCGCGCTGCGGCGTAAGTCCAGCCTCGAAGCCATGACACCACCCGCCGCGTCCTCAACAATCCCGATGAAGAAAAAGCTTACTTTGTTGGCACTCGCCACTACGCAGCGACAGAAGTGCCCGCTGAAATTCGAAATGCATTAGAGGCTATTATCGAGGAGAGCCGCCCGCAGATTGTTTTGGAAGAATGGTCCGCAGCACAAAAACGTGAATCAGCCGCCGCTCACATTTGCAAAACAAAAGGGCTGTTTTGGGAGAGCATCGGAACTCCGCCGAGTGATGAATTCAGGACGTATGGATTAAGCGATGCATTAGATTTTCCAGATGGCGCAAATATTCAGCGCTATGGTCCCATTCTGATTCAAGAAAAACGAGAAAAGGCTATGCAGGAGAATATAGTTCGGTCGATGGCTTCGTTCGACGTGGCGTTACTGGTGATGGCCTCCACACCTGCACTCGATGTATTCAAAGTTATCGCACGATTTCGACGTGGAAGGGTTCGCGTTTGGTCCAGAGCTTCTCTGAGCGAACGGAGTTCTTGCCTACTCCGGTGGTTGCGGAGCATTTGGGAGGAAACACCGCGATGGACATTGTCAAGCAGCATTTCGAAGAAGAAGCGCAGGAGTTCGACCGGATCATCCTTGCACTCGATTCCTGAATATCCCCAAATGGTGGAGGCGCTCGTCACAGCGTTGCCGTTCGACAGCGCAGCGGAGATCAGAGTAATTGATCTCGGCTGCGGAACAGGCACTGTTGCGCTTGCCGTTCTCCGTGCCTTTCCCCGCGCCCACGTGACCTGCCTTGATTTGGCAGAAAACATGATCGTAATGGCCAAATCCAAGCTGGCAAATTATCAGCAAGTCCACTATGTCGTCGGCGATTTCGGGATTTCGCCGGGGCATACGATGCGGTCGTGTCTTCTCTTGCCCTACACCATCTTCCAACGGAAGCAGCCAAACGGGGTTTCTACAGGCGCATATATGATAGGCTGGCCCTGGCGGTGTTTTTTACAACGGCGACGTAGTATCGGGTTCCAATAGCTTTCTCCAAGAGATGTACATGCGCCAGTGGCGTGCATTCATGCGTCGCAGCATCTCCGAGAACAATCGTGGATAAGTGGATTCCCAAATATTATGCCGAAGATCATCCGGCAAATTGGTTACCAGTTGGCGTGGCTAACAGAAATTGGCTTCTCCGATGTCGATGTATCTGGAAGCACTACAACTTGCGGTGTATGGGGCCGTGAGGCACTAAACAACTGCCAGCCCGAGAACAGCCTGCACGGGATTCCTTCAGAAGCACTGTCCTCCAGCTTGCTTATTTGGAGAGTCTCCATATATCAGTGATCATCACCTTTATAAATCCACATGGATTGCGTCTTTCCAGCGGTTTCAAAGCCGTGCTTCTTATAGAACTCGATTGCACGTCCGTCGGCCACGAGGATATGTTGATGAATCCCTTGATATTTTAGCTTCAGGCGTTCCAGTATCCTCCCCCCGATGCCGCGACCTTGATACGAAGGAAGCAGGCAGGTGCGGGTAGTAAACGACAAGATATCCGTCCGACAGAGCGTTTCCGAGTCCGACAAGCTCCTCGCCAACCCAAGCGGAAACCAGTGAATGGGGTTCTGAAGAGCATTCCAAAGTTCTTGGGGTTTTGTCGCCGCAGACCAGCCGTTGGCGGCGTACAACGCAATGATCTTATGGGCGGGAATATCGCGGTCTTCAGATATGAAAACGTCCCCCGCCTCTGTAGGTGTTTCCGACATCATTTTATAGACTCCAGCCCTACATCACCAATGCGGATAACAGCTTCGTCGAAATTCTCCTTCGGGATTGGCGAGGAAGCCATTACGTTTCGAGCATTGCCAGTTGTCCGACATGTGTCATCGCATCAGCGAGTGGTCCTTGCAAAATCTGTTCTTCGGTGCGCCCTCTTAGCTCGACGCGTGACTCGAACGATGGTCTAGTTCTGAAACAATCCGAAGAACCGCTCGACCTCTGCTTCCCAGTTCCAATCGGTCCCGCCGTCGTTTTGGCAGGTACGAGAAAGGACTGTGCGTGCATCAGCACTCCTGACATATGGGACACTATTTCAACGGGTTTCCGAACACCATCACCAGCATCAAAACTGCCGAACTCCTCGGAGGTTGCCATGATCGCTTTTCTCGCCGATAGGCAAGCGTGGCCAGGAAATGACGTAACAGGTCTTTCTTTGCATCGCCGCGAGTCATGCGAGGATTATAGGCGCCGCAATGGTTCTGAGGCACCAGATGCCTCTCACTTTATCGCTGGACACTTATGTCAATTCGGCGCGGCTGAACACTTCGAGCATTTCTGCCTCTGACGGAGGCTTGGAGGACGTTCCGTGCAGCAAAGTCCTGCGCTCGTGGATAGTCCCGGGTGATTTCAATACTCTGAAAATCAAGTTGTCAAACGTCCCGTGTGGCGATCTTTCAAGCACCCGCTTGAATTTCGCGCCGGGCTGCTTTGCTTGAGAGTGCCGCTGCTCTTACAGCTTCGAGAACCCTGTGCATATCCTCCGTTCGGGCGCGAGGATTGATGATACACGCTCTCAGCCAGAATTTTCCGTTAATGACCGCACTTCAGAGAAATGTCTCTCCTCCAAGTTGCACCTTTTCGAAACGTTTTTGTTGAATCAATTAATGGCTTCCACATCTTCTCCAACGTTTGCTCGGATGAAGCGGGAGCAGACTACACTCAGTGACTGAGGCTCCCAAACTTCCAAATCTTTTTCATTTCTGAGGAGGGCGGCCAACTGTTCAGCTAGTTGGATGTCCTTTTCAATTGCGAACTTGTAGCCATTAACACCGTGATACCGAAGAGCCATCCACACTTTGAGAGCACGAAATGCACGAGTCTGCTGAAAGCCGTATTCGCTGAACCACGGTAATCCTCCGACGTTGCTAGCAGTTCGCAGATAGGGAGGGACCAAGCTCAAGGCCGAACGCAGGGCCTCTCCATCGCGTACGAGGACGAATCCCGCCTCCACTGGGACGTACAACCACTTATGGGGATCGAGTGCAACACTGTCGGCTCGCGCCAACGACGATAATTGATGTCCGTACTTCGCGCTCAATACTGCCGGAGCGCCATAAGCACCATCGACGTGCAACCACACATTGTGCTTCGCACAGATGTCAGCGATTTCATCTAAAGGATCAATCGCTCCGGTGTTCACGGTGCCAGCACTCGCTATTACGGCGACCGGAATTCGGTGCTCTTCCTTGTCTCTAGCTATAGCGTCATCGAGGGCTGCCGGTTCCATACGCATTGCGAATCATCAGCAATGGTTCTCAAATTCTGGCTGCCAAATGCCCATTAATTCGATCGCTTTTTGATAACAACCATGTCCTTCAACACTTTTGTAGAAAATAAGACGTGAGGTAATTCCTTGAATTCCAACTTCACGGACGTTGAAGCCGCACTTCGCGTGCCGGGCCGCAGCAAGTGCTGTCAGTGCAGCCATCGATCCGCCGCTGACGAGTAATCCCATGCTGCTCTGGGGAAAGCCAATGATCTGTTTGAACCAGTTGATGACTTCACGCTCGACATAAATGGCCGCATGGATTGCCGCCAGCCAACTAGGATTCATCGCAGCCGCGAGTGCTTCCCGAAAATCCCGATTATGACTGGCGGCGAGTTAACTCAACCATAGAATCGAGGGTGACCGTTGCCAAAGGGAAAGGGAGCGATCTCACTTGCAAATGTATCCAAGATTGTTTCCGCGCTTTCGCCTGCTTCGGGGACCGGAGATTCCAGATGCCTCGCGGCAAGCTCACTCGGGTAGGGCCAAAAACCGGCTTATCGGGCAGAGTTGTGAGATGTTCTGCGATTAGATCAATCACGCGATAACCGATGTCCTTGATCTCTTGTGATGACCACTCCCACTTGTCCTCGATCACCATTGCTTGCTGCTCCTTTTCTAACAGCTTCTTCGTTTTCAAGGCATCCGATCTGAATCAAGTTCAACTCAGTCAATCCGCGCATCACGGTTTCTCCGCGACGCACTTCGTACTCGCACTTTGTTCGGTGATTGGGCGAGTCGATCGATTAGGTCCAATCCGATCACCGGAAACGTCCATCGCTAAGTAATAGACACATGCCGTCCGGTCGGGATTAGCGAAAGAGTGCATACAATCGCCGTCGTAATAAATGCTGTCACCGGCTGAGAGGACGTAAGGCTTATCGTCAGCGTCAGCAACAACCTCCCTTTTTCCAGGCTGCAACGTACTCGCGGGAGCCGTGAGCGTGAGGCAAGAATGTGCCGCATCCACTTTAGGTCCGAGAATCGTACTCATCAGTTCAATTCAACGCCCGGAAGAACAGGCGACAGAATCCGGCGCTCCCATCCTGAGGCGTCCCTTGCGACTGGCTGCTGCTGATGGCGGAGCACAATTACCCAGAATTGGTCTCACGAGCCAGCAAACGTGCCAAGCTGGTATCCAAACCGGTTGCAATTCGATCTAGGATCAGAACTGTCCCGGCCTTGGCTCCGCGTTCTATCGCCGAGATCATGCTGCGGCTCACCCGAGAGCGTTCGGTTAGTTCGTCCAGAGACAAGCCACGGCGATGCCGTTCGTCACGGACTCGCTTTCCCAACTCCAATAAGCTGAGTTCTCGGCGTGTCGTGGACTTCCTCATTTAGTCATCCTCTATAGTAGACTTCCTGCTACTATAATGCACTCCTTTTAGTCAAGGGCGAGCTAGCTTGCTCACATAGCAGGTCAAGCCTTCGATAGGGTCGAACAGCGTTATGATGGCCATCGTATTCTTCGATGAACAAGGAATATACCGTTACGCGTTGGCGCTCCGTTGACGAGACAGCTGACCCTCAAGCTTTCATCCACTATCTCGACAGGGTCAGTTCTTTGGAAACGATGAAGCGGCTAAAAGCGCGTTATCTACGAATTACTTGGTTCGCGTGAAAGGGATCATCTGCTCGATGTGGGCTGCGGCCTCGGCGATGACGTGCGGGCACTGGCTGGGCGCGTCGGCGCGACGGCCGAGTCATTGGAATTGATGCGAGCGAGATCATGATCGCGGAGGCACGTCGGCGATCTGAAGGCCTCAATCTCCCGGTAGAATTTGTTCTCGGAGACGTTCAGTACGGGGAGTTTCCTAATAATTCCTTAGATGGTTGCAGAGCCGAACGTGTTTTTGTTCATTTGGACGATCCGGCTTTGGCGGTCGCAGAGATGATTCGTATCGCTAAACCGGGAGCGCAGATGGTTGTGCTCGATGCGGATTGGGAGACGTTAATCGTGGATTCAAGAAATCGAAATGTCACCCGAAAACTCTTTCACTGTTTCTGCGACATAGGAAAGAGTTGCTGGATCGGCAGGCAGCTACGGAGACTCTTCTTTGCCGCAGGTATGAAGCGGACCAGCATATCAGCGGACGTATTGACGATAACCGATCTCACGCTTACTGATGGGGTTTTTAAGTTACGTGAAATGACCGAACAGGCTCAGACCGCCGGGGCAGTTACTCCCAGTGAAGCGAAGACCTGGGTTCAGGAACTCAAACATGCCGATGAATCGGAGAGTTCCTTGCAGCGTTGACCATGTTTTGCGTCAGCGGGACCAAATAGCGGTTCAGAGATCGTTTAACCCGATTCATGCTCACTCCCTTTCACTTCAGTTCTTGGTAGAAGAACACTGTTGGATGCAGGCTTCCATCTCCGCTCCTGGCATAATTCGGAACTTCGCCAAGCCAAACATAGCCGAGTGATTCGCAGAGCCTTTCTGCTTCGCCGCCCTTGCGCGTATCCATAACAAGTAGTGAGCGCCCTAGTTGACGTGATTTAGTCTCTACTTCCGCGAGTAGTGCCTTTGCCAATCCGCGACGACAGCGCGGCGATGCACGAACAGCTTCATGACTTCAGCACGATGATTCCCGTTCTCGCGCATTTCCAGCGCAATCTGGACCGAGCCTTGAATAAGACTTCCATCCATCGCAACGAGCAGAATCCGAGTGCCATCTCGCATGGTCTCGATGACGCTGCTCCAATACGCGAGCGCCGTAGATCGGCTCAGTGGCGGCATGAAGCCCACTGAGGCCCCGCTGTCCACGGCGTCTATCAATAACTCCGCCAACTGGTCCATTTCTCTCTTAGCTACGTCAGGAGTGAAGGAAGAGATTGAGGACATAGCTCTCTGTCATCTCCTAATGCTTTTTCGGCTTCAACGAATAGCTCGATATAACGGGTCCGTTCTTACCGTAGGTTTTGCCGGAGCCACGCTGATCCCAGTTCACCACCGTGAAATCTCGCTCCCAAGGAACGAACTCCCGAAGGAACGGTGACTCCGCCTCGGCCGGACCAGCATGCAGAAACAGAATGATGGATTGCGATGATCCTGGCCTCCGACAGCGATCCATTGATCAATGCTCCCGATCGGAACGAAACCGAATTCGTCGATTGATTGAGCGTTTGCTGTTGTACCCGCACTAAGGAACGGCGCGGCTGCGCCGGCGGCCACTGCGAGAAGCATCGTGCGACGCGAAATCTTCGCCATCTGTTTACTCCAAATAAATACGAATAGGATTCCGCCCAGCCGCCCTACTTCGCCTTCTTTGCCTTCTCCGCCTTGATGTTCGCCCATCGTGCCTTCGCGGCTCGAATATGTTCGCCCGACCGCGGCGGATAAAGTTCTCTTGCCGGCTCTTCCATTCGGACTGCTTGTGTGACCCGTGACGGTACAAGGTCTTTACCACCATTCAGGGCGGCGATGGCACCCTGAACTGCTGTCAACTGTCGCTGCAGCTTCGATTCTTCCTCTTCAATGCTCCGATAATATCCATGAAACCTCCGGCAGGTATTAAGCACGCACGAATGCTAAAGGTCAAGGAAGCCAGAATGAGTTCATCGACGTGATCCTGAAAATGGAACCCGTGTATCGTTTTCTGCCCAGCACGCCTCAAATCGCCGCGTGAGAACAATGGGCATGTCGTCCGATCCGACCAGTCGTTTGGGTTCAGGTTGAACCGGAACCATTGACGGCGGAAACGTGAAGCATGGGCTTGCGGGCGCAAGTAGCGGTTCGGGAGCTTCCCCATCTTTGATCTCTAGCCTCGCCTCTATCGCGCCTGAGCAGCACGATATATCGCATCCCTTCGCAGCGGTCTTGAGCAACAGCCAGCGAATCAACTTGATCCCGGGCGAAAAGCACGACCAATACCGCCGGAACTTCACCCGAGCCCGGCGATCCGTCGTCGTGACCCGGGTCTCGTGTCGAAGATCGAGGTGTTCCCGGTCCAGCGGGATCGGCGCGCAACGTCCACGCAATCTTCACGTAGTCCGGCTCGTTGAACGCGACGAATTGATCGGGCGTCAGTGGGCGAAACACGACGTTCGCGTTCCACGGCTGCGTCACCGCGCCCATAACGATTTCTCGGTCGGGCACATTGGCGAGCACGCGCCATCCGAGCGATGTCGTGAATGCCAGCACGCCACGGATGTTCGGCTGAATCCGGTTGGCTCCCAAGAATCAGTTCCCGCGTCCTGAACACCGCCCGGATGACGGGCGACTGCATCAGGTCTGCCTCGCAGGCCGCAGCCAATGTGATCTCGGCAGGCGCGGCGACGTGAATGTGGTGCCGCTCGGCGACTTCGTAGTCGGGCATGAAGCGGTCGAGGAGCGCATCGGCTTCCTCGGGTTTCGGCAACGGAGGATTTCCGTAGCGAACCCACGTCACCGCAACATAGGTCGCATAAGCTGCGGATGCGAATTCGATCGCGCCAGCGGTCCACTTAAGGGCTGTTCGGAGTCGGTGTTTGGTATCCATCGCTGCCCAGTTCGGAAGTGGGGGACAACAAAATTAGTGTAAATAGGAAACGAATCCTCGACCTTCGACTGATTATACGGCGGTGCAGTCAGTCCTGATTTCCCCGACAAAAAGCGGGATGGTCTGTGGCATCTTGCGGAGTCCTTCAACAGCCCGTTCAAGCAAGGGCAGCGGTCCGATCAGTTGACCGTAACGAAGCTTCGAAATTCTCGCCAGTCGCTCCATTTTGTCGAAGTAGGAACTTAAGGAAGCTTTCCAATTCCCTCGCATTATGTTCAATCTTTTCCTCCTGCGTCTTCTTCGTCCGAAATTCGTGTATTACAAGGACCGCTTTCGTGCTGCGCCGACGCTCCGTTTCAAGCAGAGTGCCAGCAATTGCGGTGAGAAGCTGGTATGGCAACCCCCGGATTGGCTCCGACAACGTTTTGCGATCCTCTTCGGTGAATGCTGGAAGCCCGAGCAAAGAGCAGGTGAGCCAGCTAAGCCGTTCAGGAAACTTCGTGACGCGCCGTTTTCTAGCCTTCAGGAGTTCTTCTTCGACCGTGAGACCGAAAGACTCGTCCGCCTTCGCCTCGATGCAGATCGTGACGGTGGAATTTCCCTGTTCGGCAAGCAATGCGAGATTCGTGACAGCGGGGGCCGTTCGGAACCGGGGGCAACGGGGTTTCGCATTCGGTCTTCCCTTTCCTGATCGCGGTTCCCCTCATCGCGCCGTGCGAATCGAGCAAGTCCATCAACTCCAGTGGGGCTGCTGGTTCGCCGTTGGCCGTCAAAGCCCTCCCGAGTTCGCATGCGCTTCGACTCGGTGACCAGTGCTTCCGCTTGCGGTCGGGAGGCATTGCATGCTCCTCCCAATCGGTCAGTGAATGAATCGGCTTGCCTGCGTAGCCCTCGATCTCAATCATCGGCACGTGAGTTTCCCTATAGGAATTCCGGTGCTCAGAATCTCCTTCGGCAGTCCCATATTGAACTCCCAGGGTCATCGGTCTCTTGAGTCTGCGCTCTGCCACGTAATCCGCAAAACACTCTCAGCCTCCATCCACCAAGTCCTGCTGCGACCCGCAGGAGCGCTCAACCGGCGGCACCTGCCCTCTGGATACAGTTCGGTGGTTCGGGGGCAATGCGGGGCTTTTGGACCACCTTGCCGTGCATCTGTAGGGCAGGCGCCGCTTCTTAGCTGCCCGCGGCGGGTTCTGCGACCTTGCTCGCGTTCGGCTTTCAGCGGGCACCCCGACACTTGTCGGCATCGACTAGCAGCTTCTCGTTTCCGCTCGCGTATTTTAGCGACAACGTTTATTGCCTGCACGCGGATCACAGTTTTGTGACCCGATAGCAGATTCGTTCTGGTTATCTGGCACGAGAGGTCGAAAGGACCTCAGGGACGACCGATTCCACGGCAATTGTGTCGGGCTTAACTATCTTCCCTTTTACCAACACTCTATCCCCGGCGAATCTATCCAGGTCGGCTCGATGACCTTCCAGGACGTAAATCCTCTTACCCACGCCCAAAGCAAAATCAGCTCCCATGTTTACGCATAGACGTGTGCATTCGGCATCGCTGCCGTTCATACCATGTGTGATGCCACAAATCGCATCAGTCACAACTCCGGTCATCTCCACAGCGGGCTGCTTCTGCTTCTCGATGATCGAGCTTCCAGCGAACGCCACCATAGCCGTGACCATCAGAGCAAAGAAGAGTTTGAGGGCGGACCGCTCCAGACGCCTCGTGGAATCTATTGGCTTCATGACGTTCCCCCTTTCCAATACGCCTCTTTGTAGCGCAGGGAAGCTGCACATCGCTATGAAGCTGATCACTGTGTTACGTGATGCTAGTCACAGGTCCGCGATACATGCGCGGGGCCATTCGCCGATGAGGCAGCCAGGCGGCTTACGCCGGTTGCCGCGTGGCGGTGAGGTGCGCGATCAGGTTGCGAACGCTTTTCGCAAGCTCCACAACTTCGCCTTTTCCTTGCAGTTCAAATTCGATCTGATAATTTCCCGAAACCGCGTGATCGACTGCCTCTTTGAGGCTGAGCAGTGGTTTCACAACTTGGCGCGGCAGAACGAAGCTCATCCAGACGCTCAGGAAGATTGTCAGAGCCGAAACGATGCTCAATACCCACTCGGCGCGATGCAGAAGCTTTTGTGCGTTCTGGTGGTCGTCCTGAACGCGCTGCCAGTTTCCCGTTTCGAGGCTAGCCGTCAGGCTGAAAACCTCCTGGCTCGATCTATCCAGATCGCCGGAAACTTGCCGCAAGTTCGGATCGCTAGCCTGAAGGGTGGACGTGATCTGAGTATCGAACGAGTCCACTTGGGCACGAAGCTCGTCGATGAGAGTGGCCCTGCTCTTGCGGCTATTCCGCCGCACCAAATCATTCAAATCCTTTTCGTAATCCCGCACCACGGCTTGGATGCGGTCTCCGGGAGCCTCACCCGGCTGGGAAAGGTACGAAACGGCGGCTGCAAATCGCTCCTGGTACAGGTTGGCCGCGTTCAGCGCATTCTGAATGGTGGTCTGCTCTTCTGGTTGTAGGCTGCGAATTTGGCTCAGGATGCCGGTCACGGTCGTGAGCGAATCCTGGTTTTCTTTTGCGTCTGGGGCGTCGTGCAGGAGGAAGAAGTTACGCTCGGCTCGGCGCGCTTCGAGCATCTGGATGGAAGCCTGCTGCGCGAGCGTTGCCGCAGGTGCATCCACGCTCACGATGCGATCAACAATCCAACCCATCTCAAACAGATAGTAGATTGCCACCAAAATGACCGGTGCTAGGATCAGTCTCACAATGGCCAGGCTGAACGCTACCCTCCGGCGCAGCGAGACGCTGGGTGCGAAAATCGCGAAAGTCCTTCGCATTCTCGGTTGCATTTGCACGCTCCGCTGGGCACACCCACCCGCCTGATATTAATTCAGATTGCGACTCCGCCAACTATTCTAGTGTTTCTGGCCTACTGAGAAGCTCTGTCGCATTTCGCTGCGGGTTGCAAAGCCCCAAAGGTGCTGACTCCGCTCACTTCCCACGAGCGAACTAGGCGGGAGTGGAGTAATTCAGAGTAGCCCGAGGCAGGGCCGGGGCGGCCGGACAGTGGGCGTCCGCAAAAGGAGTAGCCCCTGCGTGCTCCGATGTTCTATGCTGCCTCATCTGAATTAACGCCGTGGCAGCAGCCCTCACTCATGGTGGACAAAACGAAAGAGCCGGTAACCGCTCAACCTCCCCGCCGTGCCGCTGAACGCCGCACCGAGCCTCGTTACAGGTTTGCGGCCGCCGCTGAACTGCTCGAAGAAAACTCCGGCACCCAGACCGAAGCAAGGGTCGCGGATATCAGCCAACGGGGCTGTTACGTGGAAACGGATAGCGCATTTGCTCTGGGGACAGCAATAAGGGTGAGTATTAGCAAAGGTCTGGATCGCTTTGAAACCCAAGCCAGAGTCGTGTATTCCTCAGTTAAAGGAATGGGCCTACTGTTTTCCGAAATCGTCCAGGGTCAGGTTCAAATCCTAGAAACTTTGCTTGGGCCACTACGTGAAAAGGACTTGCTCACCCTGAATCGACGAAGAACACAACGGGTGCTGATGCGAGTTCCTATAAGAGTTTCGGGTCGCAGCACGCTCGCCTCACAATTTGACGAACAAACCCATACGCTCGCCGTCAATTCCCACGGAGCCTCGATTCTGCTCTTTGCATCCGTAAAAAACGGACAACGGCTGAAGCTTGTGAACCTCGCCACCGGAGATGAGGCGGAATGTATTGTCGCTTACGTCGGTCGGGGGAAAGCTGATCGGATGGAAGTCGGTGTCTCTTTTGTTCTGGCTAATCCAAGATTCTGGCACGTGGCCTTCCCGCCGCACAATTGGACCCGGCCCTAGTGTGCCGGTCGATCCATCCTCAGCACTCAGGATCGCGGCGCATTCGGAGTGGTGGGCAGGAGGGATTAGCGCCGTTCGGATGGGGGCGAGGCGGCCTCGGCGATCTTAAAGATGGCTAGCAGAGTTTCGAGGATGATGCGCACGTAAAGAGTCCAGAAAAAGAACCCCACAACACTTACCACCAACATCAGAAGTCCCTGGGATGTGGACTCGCGGAATCCGTTCACCACCAGCACCACGGCGGCGATCAGGCCAGCCAAGAGATGCAAGCCATAAATAAATGCCAAGCTGCGAGCCGTCACGCATTCTCGGAACGAGAAATCGAGCAAAGATTCAAAGAACCCTTTTCCCTCGGTCATTCCCTCCTCCTATCGTGCCGTCAGGTGTCAGTGCCAATCGACCGCCGGTGCGTTTCGCCGCCGTATTATACGTTGGGCACGAATGTGAAAAGAATCACCCTCGGTACGATTTTCGTACGTATGGCGGACTCACCCAAACACTTCCTGGATTCCTTATTGCGTGGTGAACTGGGGCTTCGTATGAAGGGAGAACTCGACCCCGCGATCGCTATTCAGCCGAATGGTCGTGGGGAGATCGATCAGGTCGAGCGGAACAGAGTTTTTCCCGCCGTAGTTCGTGACGTGGTGGAGATTGTCGCCCTCCACCCAATAATCGGTCAACCCGTACATGTAGCCGTTTTTTAGTTGCAACAGTGTGATCGGGTGATCGGCACCATCTGTGGAGGATACCGTTAACGTGTAAAGGCGCGAATTCAAACCTCGCCAGCCTCCGGGCTTTGGTGTTTCACTGAAGGTTCGAGGCAGGCAATTGTATTCTTTGGCCGCCATATTGAACTAAGAGACAATGCCAGCCGCGTGAGCTTAGAGGATCGGAGGTGTCATGAAGGAATTGCTGGCAGAAACGGCAGCTCGATCGGCACGATACGCCGCGGGCATCGGCAGCCGACGCGTAGCGCCACGGCCCGAAGAGATAGCGCGTCTGGAAGCGCTTGGCGGCGTGTTGCCGCAGAACCCTTCAGAACCCGCTGAAGTTTTGGCTTTGCTCGATGACATCGGATCACCTGCCACTGTTGCGACGACGGGCGGGCGCTATTTCGGATTTGTTATCGGCGGCACTCTGCCTGCTACGCTGGCAGCAAACTGGCTGGCAGGAGCGTGGGACCAGAACGCTGCTTTCTCCATCATGTCACCGGTGGCGGCAAAGATCGAAGAAATTGTGCAGGGTTGGATTGTAGACCTGCTCGGTCTGCCACCGACCTGCGGGGTCGGCTTCGTTACGGGCACCACTATGGCAAACTTCTCCGCGCTAGCGGCGGCGCGGACAGCGCTGCTCAAGCGGAGCGGATGGGATGTCGAGGAAGATGGGCTATTCGAGGCCCCGCCGATACAGGTAGTGGTGGGTGAGGAAGCTCACGTCTCACTGCTGAAGGCGTTATCGTTGCTGGGCCTAGGCCGTTCGCGGGTGATCTCGGTGCCGACTGACAGCCAAGGCCGGATGAGGGCGGACATGCTGCCTCAACTCAATGAGCATACGTTGGTTTGTATCCAAGCTGGGAATGTGAATACGGGCGCTTTCGATCCGGCCAAGGAGGTCTGTTCGCGTGCGTATGAGGCTGGGGCGTGGGTGCATGTGGATGGTGCTTTCGGGCTATGGGCAGCGGTTTCCTCGCGTTACGCGCATCTACTGGAAGGTATGACCGCTGCCGATTCCTGGGCGATCGACTGCCACAAGTGGCTAAATGTGCCCTACGACTCAGGAATAGCCTTGGTTCGGCAGCCTGAGTATCTGCGCAGCGCGTTAGCGCTAAGTGCGGCTTACCTACAGACTGGCGGCGTACGTGAACCTTGCCACTACAGTCCCGAAGCCTCGCGGCGGGCGCGAGGGATCGAATTGTGGGCTGCGATTAGGTCACTGGGGCGCGATGGATTCAGGGATCTGATCGAGCGAAACTGTCGTTTGGCGAAAGTCTTTGCTGAACGTCTTCAAGAGGCAGGTTTCGAGGTGCTGAATGAGGTCGTGCTCAATCAAGTGCTCGTGTCGTTTGGCAGTGCCGAAGAGACTCGACGTGTCATCGCTGGCGTGCAGAACGAAGGTACCTGCTGGTGCGGTGGCACAGAGTGGCATGGGCGCACGGCGATGAGGATCAGCGTTTCGAGTTGGGCGACCACGAACGAAGATGTCGAACGAAGCCTGGCTGCAATCCTCAGAATTGCGAACTCTCGAAAGCTATCACCGGCATGAGTGCTCTAGACTTACGGCGCTTTGCAGACGAAGTTCGCCGGATCATCCGTGCTGCCGCTTCCCTTGTAGGAGGCCACCTGCGGGTACGGACAAAGCGGACGGGTGCGGTCCACAGTTCCGTTCGTGAAGTGCGATGCCATCATCTTATCGGGTACTTCACCGCGCTCTACCCATTGAGCGAGCATGCCGCTTGTATCGAACCTGTTCGGCCCTTCTCCACCCCCGCAGTGTGCCATACCTGGAAACATAAAAAGACGCACCGAATTTAAGCTTTTTGCTGCACCAACCGACTTCAGCACGCTCTCGTAGTAATTGACGGTGTTGAGCGGCGCAATAAGTTGGTCGCTCCAACCGTGATACATCAGCAATTTTCCGCCGCGACCGAAGAACTCTTTTAAATTCGGTTCGATATCGTTGAGTACGTGATGATCCTGTTTATCGGCTAGGGCAACGTCGCTGTCGAAATTCAGTGCGTGAAAATCCCAATCCGGGCTTTTGAAAACAACGTCCCTGAAAAAATCGAGGGAGATAGCAAACGGCTGCGGCCCCGCAAGAGCACCCCAGAGCAGTTCACTCCCCGGCTCGAATCCGGGGAAGATTTGCTCGCCAGTCCGAGGATTCTTAAGTGGTGAATAAAGCTTCTGAGTTGCCTCCGCTTGTGCGGCAGTAAGACAAGACGATGTGTCCTCACCCTTGCAAGTGAGCACCTTGGGATCGAAATGGCAGAGCCTTGGATCACCAATCAGTCCGTCCTTGAGACTGTCGAGTGCGTCACATGCATCCAGGACAGCTTTATGGATCACCGGATATTTTTCAGGCGGGATGTAGCTTGCCTCATCTTTATGCACTGCCTTCGCTACCCATAGAGACCACACTTGCAGATGGGTCATGTAGTTTGCAGGCGCACCCGCGCTGATGCCGTCGTAATCGGCAGGATAGAGTTGAGCCTCAGCCAGTCCTTGCCTACCGCCAGTTGAGCAGCCGTTCCAATAAGATCGTGTCGGTCCTTGGCCGTAAAAAGCCTGGATGATCGCTTTTGCCGCCACAGTCATTTCGTGGACGGCACGATAACCGAAGTCGATAAGCTTCTCGGGATGTTCGAGAGCAAATCTTGCATTAGCACCAACGTGCCCTGTGTCAGTGCTCGCGGTCGCATAACCATCCGTGAGAGCAGGAGCAAGTGCAGGGTAGCTGATCGTACCGGCCCATCCGCCGTTGCCGACAGATTCGAGCTTGCCATTCCAACCGGACAGCGGCATCCAGACTTCAATTTTGATATCGGAGTCGCTAGTTGGAGCTAGTGTCGCCGTGACGCGACAGAAGGAAGGCAGGCTTTCGAATTGTGTGAAGGCAGCCCGTCCAGCCATCCCGGAGCCACCCGGCGTTGGCGGCGTGAAAGCGCCAGCCGCCACGGTATTCGCCGACGTGATCGTGGTGTTCGGCAATTTGAGAGAGGCAAGGCTTTCGCAGGGGGCGGCAAGAACCGGTGACGCGGTTAGAGCAGCCATCACCAGAACCGCGAGAAAGACCACAAAATTTCTTGGGGAAATGACAATCAGTGCCCTGACTGGGGAGAGACCGGCACGCTTCATGCGAACCTCCATCTCGGGTTTGAATGGCTCGGTGGGAATAGGGATTCTACTACGACCGCTGAGTTACACGGCGATTTCCGCGGACTCTGCCCAGTACCTTCGATGGATTTCGTTTCCCAGGGTCGAGTGATAGGCTGCACTGCAAATGCGCCTGATTGCATCCGATTTCGTCACTCACCATCGGCCCACGCCGTGCGACCTGCGCGTCTGGCTCAGGCATCGTGGCGAGCCGGAACGAGACCCGACCGAGTTCGAAAAAGTCCTTTACCGGCTCGGCGACCGGCACGAAAAGGCACATCTCGCCACGTTGGAGGCGTACACAGATTTGAGCGCCTTGTCCGAGGAGGAGCGCATCCAGCGGACATCGGGCGCTGTCGCTGCAAGAGTCCCCGTGTTGTATCAGCCCACCTTTCGCGTGCTCCAACAAATTGCGGGAACTGAGGTCGAAATTGTCGGTCAGCCGGATTTCCTGATTTTCGACGGCGACGGTTACATCGTGCGCGATGCGAAAATGGCCCGGCGCATTGACGAGGAAAATCACCCCGAGATTCTGCTTCAAGTCCAACTCTACGGCTGGCTCTTCGAGAAAAGCTGCGGAGCCCCGCCCAAGGCACTGCAAGTCTTCAGCGGCATGAAGGAAATCGTTGCCGTCCCCTACGACGGCGGCGTGGCTGCTTTGGCTGCTCTGGAGCGGCTGCTGGCAGTCAAGCAGTTGCAGGATGAGCCATACGAGCCAGTCGGCTGGACGAAGTGCGGCGCGTGCGGCTTCAATGAACGCTGCTGGAACAGGGCAGAGAGAAACGGCGATGCGGCCCTCGTGCCTGATGTTGACCAGAACCTTGCAAGAACACTGGACGCCATGGGCGTCCGCACGCGGAAGGAACTGCTCCGCACATTCGACGTTGCGAGCCTGAGCGAGTTGAAGCGCCCATTCGGAAACAGCGAGCGGCGGGTCGGAAAGACGGCAGAACGAATTCTCCAATTTGCCGAAGCGCTTGAAGGGCGAGAAGAGAAAGTGCTGACTGTCCCCCGCATTCCCCAACTTCCGAACTTCGTGATGTTCGACTTGGAGGGGATGCCAGCCCACTTAGACGAACTGGACAAAATCTACCTGTGGGGAGCGCAGGTCTTGGGCGAGAAGCCGAGCGAGTTCATGCCAGCGGTCTCGGGCTTCGGACCAAACGGCGACATCGAAGGCTGGCTTGCCTTCTTGAAAAATGCGAAGAGGATTTTCGAGCGGTACGGCGACATACCATTCGTCCACTGGCATTCCTACGAGAAGACCTATCTTTCGAAGTACATCCAGCGATATGGGGACGTGGATGGCGTCGCTGCTCGCGTGCTGGCGAACCTGCTCGACCTGTTCACGGTGACGAAGGAATCTGTCGTCCTGCCGGTGCCGAGCTTCAGCTTGAAAGTCATCGAGCAATACGTCGGCTACAGGCGTAACCAGGACGAATGCGACGGGCAGTGGGCAATGGCGACGTTCATCGAGGCAACGGAAACCAGCGACGAGGCAAAACGGCAAGAATTGATGGACGAAATCCTCGCCTATAACCAAGAAGACCTTGAGGCGACATGGGCAGTGTTTCAGTGGTTGCAAGCAAAGATTCGCTACGCTACTTTCTCTCCGCGAACATCGTAAGAGGTGCTACCTGCCGCGATGAACTGTTACCTTGAGACCTGATGACATGCACCTTTGTTTTTGTGCCTTGCTGATTGAGCAAATCATGTCCTTGTGCAAGTGCGTTCTTAATGAGTGCAGATTCAACGATGTCTAGCACTTTGCTCCTCTGCTGGCCACGCTTCAGGTATAGGCGTGCGATAAGCAGGATACGGCGGCCAGCTTGGGCGTTTTTAATCCCCATCATGAGGCGCAGATTGTTGAATTGCCCTTCGATACGCCCTCCCAGCTTTCGAGCTTGTCCTATGTAGAGAGGAACAACATTCTTGCCAAACTTTCGGGCAAATACATACACACCGGGCTTCCCCGACAAACGTTCAAAACCACGGCAGAAATAAATTTGGTTTAGTCGTGAGCCGTCCCTCAGGCGCAGCGGCTTTTCCCATTTCAATGCAATCTTCATGGACACCCTCCACTTCCACAATCCTGCCTCACGGCACGGCAGCCAGAGTTATTTTCTCTGCCACTTCGGTAGTCTTTTTAGCAATGACGTAGCGCCACCGCCCGTAAGTTCCATCAGCGTTAACAGCGTCCACCCAACGCTCAGCCGCAGCCTTTTTCACTTCTTCGAGCGGGTCGTAGCCTTTGGTTTCCAAAATCAAATGGACGGGCGGTTCCGTCTTCAACCGAATGATGAAGTCGGGGATGTAATCATGCATCTGTCCGTTGTGCAGGTACGGAATGGCGAAACCGAGTCCTGAGTTCTTCACGAAAGCGTCCACGGCGGCGTGCGAGTCAATGTAGTAAGCCGCAGCCTGCTCCCACTTTTGCGTGTCCGGCACGACGTAGTTCAAGTGGCACTTCACGACTTCACGCGGGTCGCGGCTCGTCCAGAAATCCACTTCTGCGGTCGAACCGGGTCCACGGCTGGATTCATAGCGCGGAATCTCCGGTGCTTCGCCTTCCGCTGTGTCAGGCCGTATGTTTTCCGTCAAGATTTCAACGAGCCAAGGGTAATACGGCGCAAGACCCAAATCCTTGAGGTCGGCGGGAGGTCGCACTTCCACCTTCTCCGCCATGTACTTCTGGATGATTTTGACGAGTTGCGGAAACAGGACGTGTGCAGGCACGTGGCACTGCGGCTGCGAAACATATTCCTTAGTCAAACCCTTCGCCAAGTCGAACACGAGTTCCTGCAATCTCATCCGTACCCGATACTCTTGCAGCGTCACTTCGTCCAAACGGTTCGGCCCCGACAAACTCAACCGCCCGGTGTCCGAGATGCTCAGCCCCTTCATGTCCACCTTTGGAGGAATCCGGTCGGGCTGCAACACCATGCGCGGGACATTCTCCCAGTCCACAGTTATGCGGTTTCGAATCCCCTGCGTGTAGCCCTCAACTCTAGGAAAGTGAATTTCGTACCGTGCTTTCTCGGGGATGGCATGGACGTGATATTTCTTCACTCGCGGTGGCGCAGGCCCCTGCGGATTCGCCTTGAACGGGATGACCTCGAACGGCACGCCGAAGACCTTGGCAACCTCCTCCGTGAACCGCCCGTTCTCGCCTAGTTCGTAGCTCACACGCCGCAGTCCACGACCCACTACCTGTTCGCATAGAAGCTGCGACATGAACGGACGAAGTCCGATGATGTGAGTCACCGTGTTGCAGTCCCATCCTTCGGTGAGCATTCCGACGCTCACGATGCATCGCACATCGCGCCCCGGAGGATGCAGCGGTCGCTCCAGCTTCTTCGCCAATTCCTCGAAGCCTTCGGGATAGAGCGGTCGCCCCTGACGGTCTGTGGGCCAATTCGTCTTACCCACAGTGTCCAGCGTGAATCGCATCCACCGAACTTCGTCTCCCTTAGCTCCCTCCACATCAGTCTCGTGTATCACCTTGGTGTCTACTCGAATGGTGTTCACTCGCCCGTTTTTGTTCAGGAAGCCCTCGACACGCGCCGGAGGAATCCCAGTCGGCGCTTTGTCCTCGGCAAGCCATTCGTAAATCGCCTTCGCAATCCTCGTGTTCTTGCAGACGAGGATGAACACTGGGGGGCGTGGGTCAGCTTCGTTTTTTGCCCATTCAGCAGTTTCTTTCTCCCACAGCCCGCCAAGCATCGCAATGGGGTGGTGGGCATACTTCAAGATGGCTTCCGGCTTCGGACTGCCTCTCTTGCCGCCCCGCTCGGCAGGTGTCAGCTTCTTTTCCAGAATCCACTGCCAGATGTTCAGGTAACCGGGAATCTCTTCGCCGGTCGTATCGCGCACCGCCAACTGCGGAATCTTTACTAGTCCCGATTCGATTGCATCAATCAAACCGAAGTCGCTCACGACCCACGGAAACGGCTTGTTCGTTTCCTGCCCGACTCTGCCGAGAAAATATGGCGTCGCCGACAGGTCAACGCAGAAGTTGATGCCTCGCTGCTTTTGGAGCTTGTCCAGCCCATCTATCCAGACCGTGGCCTCTTGGAAGAATTCGTCCGCCTCTTCCTGCTCGCCGAATTCGTCTTCTTCCTCCGGGTCAGGCTCGTCACGCTTGATGCGGTAGGCGTGGTGGGCTTCGTCGTTCAGCACAAGGATGTTTTGCTTGCCGCCAACCTCGCGGCCAATCACTCGGTTGATGAGTGCCGTGTCGCTTTCAACGTATCGCGTGGACTCGACCTTCACCCGCTTTAGGCTGCCATCTTTATCGGTATCCTCCTCCAGAACGGTCAGCATTCCGCTGGCGACCTGCAATTCATAATCTTTCAGGCTGAGATAGCGTACTCCCGCGAGCGGTCGTCGTCTTCGGGCCGATATTGATGGTCTCCTTGACGTCGGACTTCTTTCCCGGCCTTTACCACCTTCGAGCTAACCCCGCCCGTCTGCATGGTCTGCGGCTCGAACACGTGCCAGTTCGTGACAACGACCTTTCCCTGACGTCAGTAGCGGCATGAGGTGCGTGCGGCACGAGGTCTCGCGTGCGGTAGATACTCGCCTCTGCCAGCGCGGGTCGAGTTCCGCCAACCGTTGCCGGATGGTCACGTTGGGACAAACGACCAACACTACATCTGAGAATCGCGCATCGCTGCGGTTGTTCAGCTTGTTCAGGATGCTCCACGCCGCAAGCATCCCCATCACGGTCGTCTTGCCGGAGCCAGTCGCCATCTTGCAGGCGTACCGCTCAAAGCCTGCGTAGCCATCCTTCTCTTTGCGGTCCTCGCTCGGTTCGTCTCGCGGGACTAGAAATGCCTTGCAGGAAATCGGCCCGTGCTTCCTTCAGAAAGCATGACTGAGTCAGCACGCCCTCAAGCTGCGCGAAAAAGAGTCGCTTCTCCCGCCCCTCGCGTGTCCACCACTGCGATGAGTTCGAGCGTCGTCCGCGTCACGCCCGGATAGCCTTGGCTTTGCCAAGCAGCCACAGCGCTCGCGGATGAGATTCACCAGAGCGAGTTCAAATCCGGAGGGATACTGTTTCGAAGGTCTCAGCAGCCGTTCGTCCACTAGACCATGGTGTCTTCTGTTCGCGGGGCGGGAAAACAATCGAAGGTCGTCGCTGCCCCTCGATAAGTTGCGGTTGCTCGCCTTCGCGGATGTACCAATAGCGAGTCGGCTCCTCGAAGGGCGAGTTCTGGATTGGTTCTGCAACTTCAGGATAGCCGGACATGCGCTTATTTCGCCTCGTTCAGGCTCTTCACAACCATCAATTCGTTCCCACGGTCATCAATCACCTTGACAGCGATTTGTCCGCGTTCACCCGCCTCGAAGGGTGCGCTGACCGTTGCCTGCCAGATGTTCCCACACGCTTTCTTCGTATTCTCCCCGCAGTGCCTTCTTCAAGCTTTCCCATGCGCCCGTCCTAGGGAAGAAGGCTTGGCCGACATGGAAGCAAAGGTCGTTATAGTCGGTGTCCAAAAACCACGCGGGAACGTCGTCGCCCTTGCTCTTGTGATTTACCATCTCGACCGGGTCGAACACATCGAGACCGAGCAATTCGACCTCATACTGCTTTGGTGCGCCGTTTTTTGACTTGACCTTCCGCACTTCGATTTCCGGCAACCCGCAGACGCTGAAAATTTGGCTGGAGCGCATGTTCTTGAGCAGGTCGCCCATCATCAGGTCGGGCGTTGCCTGCACATAGGTCGCGGGAATTCCGACGACCTCGGCAGGATTTGTCAATGAGCATCCGGGCGTTCGGTTGGATGGCAAAGCCGATGACGTAAAGGTGCGAGTAGCTCTTGGCGTGCGCTTCGCGGGCGGCTTCGTACACGAGTTTTTCGCTGACAGCACCGTTCTCCGGGCCGAAAACAAAGGCAACAGGTTTTTCGGTTCCGTTCGGAACCATCGCTTCCGCGGATAAGGGAGAGCGTCTTCGCTGGCTGTCGCACGTTTTTCAGCGTGACAGTCTTGTTTCCTTCAAGCCGTAGCACCGGCGACTTCCGCAGGACTTCCAGCATTCGGTCAACAAACGATCGCTTCTGCCTCGGCCTCAAGGGCAGCGTTTGCGGGCTTTCGCTCTTCGAAATCGAGCGGCGTGGGAATAGTCGCTTCGAAACAGAATGGCCCCGTCACTCGGGTGATTGAAGAGTCTCTCTTCTGGCCTATCCGCGAGCACTTCCTGTTCCGGCGGTTCGTTATTCGCGATGGATTTGAGCGTAACGTGTGGCACAACGCCGCCGACTTCTTCACCCTTCTTGTTCTGTCGCCGTTTGTAAATAAAGCCGCCCGCAGGACCACGCGAATCGTCTTGCAGTTCGTACCAAGGGAAGGTTGCAGTCAGAAGCCGCTGGCGAGCGAGGGCGAGCGGAACGCGACTGGTGTCAATCGTTATCCAGCGCCGCCCCCACTGCTCGGCGCAGTATGCTGTTGTGCCGCTTCCGCAGGTGGGGTCAACTACAAGGTCGCCGGGGTCAGTCGTCATCAGAATACAGCGCGTCAGTATTCCGGGATTCGTCTCTACTACATATCTCTTTTCTCCGGCGTCGTAACCCCAGCGCAAGTCTGTCCAATTGTTCGTGATGGGCGTTACCGGAAAATCTTCGAGATAGCGGATATAGCGCAAGGAGTTCTCCCGTGCGTGGATGCGATTTGACTCAATTAATCGCTTAAGGCCATCTTCGGAAGTTTTCCAATGCTGGTCTGGCGGGATGCGAAAGACTTTCCCGTTGAACTCGACGAAGTAGTTGCCATTCGCTGTGGCACCTTGGCTTGTGGTTGCGGTCAAACTGAAGTGTCTCCATCCTACTGGGACGAGGTCAGGATTTGCCATCTCTGACGAGGTGCTTGGGCGTCGTTTTCCATCCGGGCTTTCGAGCCATTTGTAGTCCTTTGCAAATGGAGAGCGGGCGTCCTTTGGTAGGAACAATTGCCTATATTTCGTTCGTGACGCGTCTCGTGCGTACCACAAAAGGTAATCACCGACACTCGCGAGAGAAACGGTCTCGCCAAATCCGCTGGTTTTGGCCACGAAAATGAGGCCTAGGCAATTCTCAGAGCCGAATACCTCATCTATTGCTTCTCGCACATGGTGGACGTTCTCGTCACCAATCTGTACAAAAATACTGCCAGTGGGTGAAAGCAAATCGCGAGCAAGCAGCAATCGGTCACGCAAGTAGGTCATGTAAGAGTGCAATCCGAGTTCCCAAGTATCCCGATACGCCTGCACCATCTCCGGCTCGCGGGTCATGTCTCCGTCATCACCGTGAGACACGTCGCGCTTGCGGACAAAAGGCTGAAAGTTGGAGCCGAACTTTACGCCATAGGGCGGGTCAATATAAACCATCTGCACCTGACCGCCGAGGCCCTCGTAGTGCAGGAGTGAGTTCATCACGACAAGCGAGTCTCCCAGAATCATCCGGTTGACCCATTTGTCCTTGTGCTCGTAGGCACGCAATACCTGGTCAGTAATCGAGTGCTGCGGATCGCCCCACAGGTCCAGCATCGTTTTCTGATTGCGGTCGAAGCGGTGGCCCTTCAGTGTTTCGAGGATGGCTTTCGTCGAGAGCCGCTCGTGGACAAACAGCGGCAGGGTCGGAACTTCGAACGAGAGCCGCTCCGCTTTGCCCGCCCAGTCCAAGAATGGCGTGGACATCGCTTTCAGCTTCGACGCAGCCGACTTTGCTTCTTCGAGGGTCTTTGCTCCGAGCGCCTGCCGAATTAGCGCCTCGCCCTGTTCCCGCGCAGCATTCTGGCCATCCCACTGCAAGGACGGAGAAAGCGAATTATCATAACGAAATGTCTTTGCTGGCCGACGTTTCTTGAATTGGGCTTGTGTGCCCACGTCGGGTCGCATCAGGCTGGTTGACTCGGGGTATTTATAGTCTTTCGCGCCCTGAGGTCTCGCTTTCCCAGAGAGAGTAGTCTTCGCCATCGCCCCTCCATGAATTGGAGAAGCAGAAGCAGCAATACATCTCGCACGCTCTGGCGCTGGCTGGCGGCGTGTCAAGGTAATCTCAGGGCGAATCAAAAGTCGAGGAGATCGTTGGCGTTAGTAACGAAACACTAAACCCTGCGGCTCTGATACCCCGAAGTGATCGGGGATCAAATAACCTCAGCCATCTCGAAGTAGCGGCAGAGCGCATTGGCGAGCGTCATCTGTCGCGGCGTCTTGCACTGCGCCGTGGAACAGTGCCGGACTCGCAACGATCACAGCGACGCATTGTGCTCGGGAGGTTGCGACGTTTAGCCGGTTCAAGCTGTAAAGGAATTCCATCCCCCTCGGGGCATCTTCGGGCGTGGAGGTTGCCATCGAGTAGAAGACAAGAGGAGCCTGTTGGCCCTGGAATTTATCGACCGTACCGACCCTGACGCCAACAGGAAGCCTCCGAGCCAAGCGCCGAAACTTGGGCATTGTACGGAGCCACAACAAGAATATCTGACGGCTTCAGAGAGACTGTTTCGCCCGTTTTCTTTGTCCAAGATGCCCCACATCCCAAGAGTTCACCGATCAATTCCGCGATCTTCTCGATTTCCTCGGGCGATTCATTTTGATTGCCGGTGTGCGGTACCGGCACGAAGCGAAGCCCCGAGCCGTCGAGAATACCTTTCGTGTTGAGGCGTTGCTTCTGGTTTTCGGGACGAGCAGCGAGCCGACTGTCATAAAAAAGCTCCGAGGTAAAGGCGCAGATATCCGGGTGCAAGCGCCAGGTTTCTTTGAGAAACAGACCCTTGCCTGGGTTCGATGGTTGCCCGACCATTGAGCAAGTGAGCCAACGACGACACGTCCACGCCAGGAGGATGAACGCCACGCTGTGGCTGGTTTAACTGCTGCGGGTCGCCGAGCAGGATTATGCTCGTGGCGGCTTGAGAGATGGCGAGGACATCAGCAAGGCACATTTGTCCCGCCTCATCGACGACGAGCACGTCAACCGAGTTGGACATCTCCTCCCGTGCCCAAAGCCAAGCCGTACCTGCCAGCCACTTGCGCGGCTCCGCTCGTCAAGAGCGTCCAGAACGTCGGCATTGTCATCCGCTTGGGTTATCATCGGATCATCACAACCATCGTCCTCGTTTGCCTTCTGGATCGCTGCCAACCGAACGCCCGTCTCGCCGGGCAACCTTGCAGATTTCCTGCAACAGATTGCTGATGACCTTGTGGCTCACTGCTGTGATCCCGACCCTGTTGCCGCTCCTGACCAACTCCACGACCATCCGAGCACCCGTGAAGGTCTTGCCCGAACCGGGCGGTCCTTGCACAGGAAGCACGGAAACCTGTGAGCGAAGAGCAAGCACCACTTGCCGGGCGGCGTTGGTGAGTTGGTGTTCGACTCACGGGCAGATCGATATTGGCAAGAGACACTCTCGGCGGCTGCCGAAGCAGGAGGTCTCTCGCAGCCTGGAACGGACCAGGAGCCGCTGATGCCGTGATCCGCCACCCACGATCCGAGGCGCAGAAGGCTGTCCCGTTGCGCTTCGCGTAGCAACGATTTCCTGGGGGATGAGCGCAGACGGATGCGGAACCAGCGAGGAGATGCTCCTTTTGATGTCGATGGTCCCATTGGCTCGTCTATGGAAACGATTGTGCCACGCCCTTTCTCGTCTTCGGATCGTGAACTGCGTTTGCCCGATCAATGGCGTGGTCCTGGGGAGGGAACCGATATCGGTGGACGATCGACTTCTTTGATCTGATCCACCCAACCGACGATAAACCAGTCCGCCCAGGGCGTCTCTTGTCCTCTAGCAATTCGTCATCGGAGAGATCGCAGAGCCGGAAGTATTCCCACCACGCCGACTTGTCCTCTCGCCGGTGGTATTCCAACATTTGAGCGAGGAGCCAGCGACCCCGCTGTTCGTTTGTCCATTCGGCTTCTTCGGCTGGAAGATCGGCAGATGAGACGAGCCATGACCGGCTCGAACCTGTTGCAGGTGCTCGGCTAGTTCCTCGCCCGCCTCGCCCTGGCTCAATTCCGGCCTTGGCAGGATCGTGCCCGTTTTGCCTCTAGCTCGCTCCTGCGCTCCTCCAGCCATTTTCGAAGCTGCCATGCCGAGAGGCAGTCGTCTCGGTTGTAGGATTCGAGGCTGGCGCGAAGCTCGGCTCCGGCTTCCCGAGCGTCTCCAAGCGCCAGTGCGGTTTCAAATGCCTGGAGCGCCAGGACCGCGTCATGCAGCGACACTGCCCTTGTGAAGCCGTAGAGCGGCTCCAGGCTCTTGATCGAATAGCTCTCGACTGAGGCCCTGATGCCTTGCTTCACGAGCCGGTAGAGATCGACAAAAACACCCGCCCTCAGCAGTTGGTCAACTTCGTCCACGCAGGTTCCATGCTGTCCGACCAGCCGCTTGATCGCAGTCGGCTCGTATGGGGCGTAGTGATAGATATGCAGGTCGGGGTATTTGCGCCAGCGCTCCATCACATCCGCGATGAATTTCTCGAAAGCCGCCTTTTCCGCTGCCCGGTCGAACGACCACGATCCTTGGTATGAAGGCTGCGTTTCTCCATCCGGCTGCCGTCACGGTGCCGATCAGGTACTCAAGTCCCTGCTCGGATGCATACGGATCACCTTCCATATCGAGGAAAATGTCGCCTTCTGATGGGGCGGGCAACGCCGCAAGACCGACAGTGGGATCGGATGCTTCCAGCAATTCGTAGATGAGATGCCCCGCCTCCCTGCCTTCCACTTGGAGACGTGCCTGTTGGTTGATTCGCACCAACGCTGCTCTGCCGATTCCGTCGATCTTCGGTTGGGTGTTAAATCCAGTTTCGCCAGTTCGGCGACTGTGACTACATTGCGGGTTGCCAACGTTTTGCGCTGATTCCGAGTTATGCCAGCCACCAAGCAAAGATGGTCGTCGGTCCGGCGGCGCTTGTCGCACAGCGGATACCATGAGCAAACGTCGCAGTGCTCCGTGGGTTCTGGATACGTGTTTGGCGAACCGTTGAAGGAGGCGTCGAAGTCCCGTTTGATCTTTCGGAAATATGCGATGTACTGTCCGACCGCATGGCTCTCTGGACTCTTCGTTCGACCGAGCACGATGTGCATCCATTCGGGCTGAACCTCTTGAATCTGCGACAGGAGGTCCGAATAGAAACAAAGCTGGATCAGCGCCCCGGCTTTCGTGGACCGTGCGAGCTTCGTCTCCAAAGGTTCGTAGGACCAGTTTCCGAGGGCACTGGGCTTGTCTACCCGAATGAGGAAATCGGAACGTCCGTGCCAGGGACCGTGCAGGAAAGTGGCTTGATAAATGGCGCTGACACCGCGGCGGAGCGCCGCGGTTGTGCGAGCGACGGCTTCAGCCCAGGACACATCGGTGGGAATCTGTGCGACCTCAAGCCCCTGGGCACCGATAAGGTGATCCAAATACGACTGCTCATGTCGGAGTCCCAACTCCTTTAGGAGGTCGAGTCCCGGATCAGGAAAGAAAGGCTTTTTGAGCTTTCCCCTAGCCTCGGCTCGATCGAGGGTCAGCAGATGATGGCAGGAGAGGAAATTTGCTACGTCGGTTGCAGTGAACATAGCCTTCCTTTAGCTATCGGGGACTAATTAACACCATTCCCTGCTTTCGTCCTATCAATTCATCTGCTGTGAGAGCGTTCATTTCTTGATTGGAATTGAGCATGGGCTAGTCGGTGACTCTCATTCAGATACGTGCCGGAGTTCTTCCACGACTCGTCTCAGTTCCCCGATAATCCGATACGGAAACTTCTTCTCGTAAATCTCCAGGAGCTTGTCGAAATACCAAAGCTGCTGGTCTCGTCCCCGTTTGAACCTCTCCCAAACTTCAGGACCGATGTCCCGATAGTCCTCAAGAATGGCGCGGGCGTTGTATAGCTTGTCCGCCGCCGATACCAGCAAGGTTTCCGGTGGTTCCCTCGGCAGCCGTTTGATATACGAAGCCTTCCTTGCTTCCCATTCCTGCTTCTTGCCGCTGTCCTCCTCTAAGCTGTCGGTGCAACCCTCGACGACTGCCGCTACGTCCTTGCCGAAGTTCGCCTCGATATCGTGGAGTCGGGGGCGACCTCCTTCGTCCTCCACCGCATCGTGGAGAAGCGCGGCAACCACCATGTCTTCGGTAACCGGAAACGGAACGTGACCGCTTTCTCCCATGACTAGCGAGGCGACCCCGAGCAGATGTGCCATGTAGGGCACGTCGGTTCCCTTGCGGCGACCCACGTGCACCTGCCGGGCGTAATCGACGGCACGAGTAAAACGTGAGGTCAAATGAAGTGTTGCGTCTTGCTTCTCTAGGTTCTGCATCGGCGTCTGCTCACGACCGGAGTGTATACGCGTTACCTATGATGATTTCCCTGAATATGCCGAAACGTCAATGTCCCAACTGTAGACACTCGTTGCGATGGTTACTTAACCTAAAGACGAGGCCGAAAGCTGGCGAGGCCTCTGTTTGCGGCTGGTGTGGTGCCTTCGTGATATGCAGGGACGGGTTAATGCTCCGTCCGTTGGATTGGACTGACTGGTGCGAACTCACGCACGCGAAGAAGAGGAATTTAATGAATGGCAAAACGAGCAGTCGTACTCGCACGGATTTGGGCGGCACGGCAATGACCCATCCATCAAAAACCGAGTTTACTGCATGACTGGCTCGAAATAACCCGGCAGGCCCTGTTTCGTCTCCCGCAATATTTCAACGACTGCTTGTCGATCCGCGGGCGAAAGCCGAGCGTATTTCGCGCTCTGATCTTTACCCGAAAGGACTTGCCACATCTTCTGGTATACAGCGTCTCGTGCTTCGCCAGGCAAGGCATCGAAAGCTTCCGAGTAGATCATGTAGCTGCATGGGTAGCGCATGAGGCGGTGTTCGAGATCAAGTTGGCGCAGCGAGCGGCCCTTGCTATCGTGCGGACCTTCACTGGAAAATTTTTCGCTGAAACCTGAAGTACCCTGAATACGATTTGCGAACGGAGCCTCATCAACGAAAAGCATGTAGTCCACGAGATCGTTTGTTGCGTCTCGTAAATCTTTCCGATTGAAATCGATACCGTTCTGACTTCGTCCTTGATTCGGAGCAGGCTTGCCCGCGCTTTTCTGATACAGGGCGTAACGAGTCTGCCAGCCCAGACGTGTGAACAAATTCATCATGCGCATCTGATGTTCGAAGACCATGAGCGCGACGATGTCGCTGTATGGAGAAAGATACGCATCCGTATCAAACTTCCCCCGAAGAGAATCCAGATTCAGGGTCTCCGGTCCTACTGCTGATTCCGGCCTATTTTCATCAGTGACAATTGCGTTGCCCATATGCCGGATCGAGCCACTATTCCCAGTTACGTACCAGCCGCCCCACCGCTGCTCTAGCGGACTGCGATGGTCAGAGTTGTAGCTGCCCAGGCTACGCAACGTCATCGCGTTTGGCCCGACAAAATTACTTCGCACCAACATTCCTGGAACTCCGAGCGCGTCGTAGGAATCGTGGCAAGTCAGGCAATCGTTCTTGCGCTCAAATCTCGGCTTGTCTTGCCTTTCCTGCGACAGAGTGTAGAAAATGATTCCTTGCTGCGGCGATTCTGCGGCCACCTCAATGAATCCTCCTCTAACCCAGCCCACGACCACTGAGTCATTGAAAAAGAGCGTGCGCGGATTCTGTGGGTTAATCAGTCTTGCCTGCACGCTCGTCTTGGAAAAGACTGCCATCTGTGATTCGATTGGAATCTTCAGAGTCTCTAGCACTGATCGCAAGTAGCCTTGCTCGCCATCGAACTTTAGCTGGGTCCTGGTAGCCTCGATCTCAGCATTTAGGATCGAAATCGGATCGTGAGTCGGGCGTGTGGCGTATGCAATCGCAGGATCGTCGCGCAAGGGCACAAAATCATCGGAGAGATCAGCAAAAGCGAGGTTAGTGACGACAAGTGCTGTTGCGAGAATAACAACACTGCGGAAATGGGCGTAACTGACCATGCGATTAATGCTTCGCTGTCGTGCCCTGCTCGTGAGACTCCGCAGTGCCTCCCATCAGGGCGATCAATCCGTCCGCGAGAGTGCCCCGCCAACTCAAATAATCGTGCCCACCGATGAATTCCTGGTAGTGAACTTCATACCCTTTTGCGAGAAGAACATCGCGCATATGCCGACTGCTCGCCAGGATGTCCCGGCCCAGCCCTGTAAAATCGATCTCGTCTGTACCCGCGTCCATGTAAAATCGGAGCGACAGCCGTGGGCCCATGATGAACTGCTTTGCCAGCCAGTTTGGTTCGGCACTCGGATCAAAATCGCGGAGGTGTAACGCTTCGTCGTAGGTCCCTGCTACATAGGGATCGTCGCTTCGCGGTGGGGTCCACCAAAAGGCCCCAGATTGCGAGAGTATGTTTCCGAATGTTTCTGGATGACGAAAACCAGCATAAGCGGCGGCGAGTCCTCCATAACTTGATCCGCCGACCACCGTTTGCTTCGGATCAGTAGTGACATTAAACAATCGTCGCGCCCAAGGAACTAGTTCGAAGTTCAAGAAATCTGCGAACCTGGGATTACAGGGAAGCTCACGATCCCTCGCATCACCAGGTGGATTGTCGATGAAGACCGCGACCATCCGCGGAATCCGATTTTCGGCAATCAGGTTATCCAGGATTGTCGGTGTAGGGATAATGTTCTCGTCTATGTAAGGTTTCTCATCAAAGAGAACAATCAAACCGTAGGGCTTCGCATCCCTCGAATAGCCCGCTGGTGTATAGACTGCCACCTCACGTTCGTTCTTCAGGAGGGCGCTCTTGAACTGATATTTATCGATCTTGCCCTTGCGCACGTTTCGTGGTGCGACCCACGGCTGAGATGGTGCGTCGGGCATCTCCACGGCTGAGAAACCAACGTGCGCGGGAACGTCAGGACTCAAAGAATCGACAAGCCAGTGGTGTGGATTAAGCGGGTCCACTTGGGCCGCAGCCGCAAATAGCAACATGGCATTCTCGTCGGGGAAGTCCTCCGACGGACGGAGGAAAGGGCCGTTTACAATAAGCTGGTACATGAACCTCTTTCGCTTATCTACCGGCAAGGTTTTGTACCAGACATCCGTTTCGCCCAATCGAGTCAATCGATAATCATCTGGTCGGCTGAAGGTAAGGACAAGGTAGTTGCCATTCGCATCCCACCTTACGCTGACATTCCTCGTATCAGTGGTCGCCCGCCATAGAAAAGTTACCAGCATGTCCTTGTCATTGCCGGGCAGTGGCTCAATCAATGGCGTGCCCTTCATCTTTATCTTTTCCCAGAAGTCCTCAACCGCGTTCGCTTGGCCGTTTTTGAGGGCGGTTCGGAGTGCCCTAATGCGTGGGCTTTGATATCGCTCCGCAGTCGCCGGGGCAACTCGATCTGCAAGGGCGATGATCCTTGTGAGCGTGATTGTGTACGGTCCTTCTTTGATCGTTGGGTCAAGAGCCACTTCGAGCCGGTATCCACCTGGATCATCCGCAATGAACTGAATCTTCCGGCCTGGGCCATCGAATCGGAAACCACGCACCTTGCTGCCGGAAGGACCATAGACGGTGATGATGAGTTTGGTTCCATGTGCCACGATATTCGTCTCGGCCAGATCACCCGCCTTCAGAGTGAGAGAGTATGAATCAGTGTGTGGCGCGATCAATGCGCCATCACGCGTTTTCCCGGTTTGGAGTTCAGTATCTGCTGCCCACGATACCGAGCAGCAGCTAACAAAGGAAAAGAGAACTAGTATCAGGAGGGAGAATTTGTTGCGAAACAAGGCGTCCTCCTATAAGTGCGAGGGATATTGCAGGTCAACTCCGTCACTATTGTTAGTCCGCGTAAGTAGCCCTCCGAACAATGTTGCTGCTGGGAAAAGAATCTGAATTTCCAAGTCGTACATCAGGTAAGGAAGGAACCTTGTGTTGGTTAGGCTATTGGCTGCAGTGGACCAAAGCCATGGGAACGTCCGAAGTTGAACGATGAAAACGGATAAGGCGAATAGCAGCACCGTCGTTATCCGATTGGCGCGATGAAACCGTGCAACGATCCATCCGCTTCCTACTAGCACCAGCAATGACGTGACCGTCCAAATCAGTTGTCCTGGACTAAATGGGTAGCCTGAAGGAATGAATATCCGTCGAAAAACCGGATACAAAACTTCGGGGGCAACAGCGTAATAAAATAACAACCAACTACCCCAGCCAAACGAAATTGCCCTGAGCGCCAACAGCGGCTGCTTCACTGTTTCGTTCGAGACGCCAATCACGATTGCTGCAAGAACCTCTTTCCAGTACCAAATTCGAGAACGACCGGACTGGAGTGCCTCCATCAAGTCACCGATGATGTGGTCATTCTCAGAGCCCGGCAAAAAATGCTCTAGTAGCCAAGTTGCTGGGATCGGTGGCTTTGAAACTCTCACGCTCGGCTCCCTTCAAGTTCTCGGAGTCCCTGCCACAAGCGCTTTAGCACCCGTTGGGTTTCACGAACTTCTCGCAACCCCTTTTCAGTAACTCGAAAATATTTCTTTGCTCTCCCGCCGCGCTCGGGCGTGGGCTCGCCTACTTCCGAGTAGACCAAACCTTTCGTTTTGAGCCGTTCGAGGGTTGCATAGATGCTTCCAAGCGTTACCCCGCGACCGCCTCTCTCTTCTATCTCGCGTGAAATCGGTATCCCATAGGCGTTGTCACCAAGCCGCATCAAAGCCAGCATTACAGCCAGTTCGAAAGTGCCGAGGTGGCAATGTTTAGCCATTTGTCCTACAATAGCAAAGAAAGTGCGCGGATACAACCGAGAGTAACTTCCGGTAGTGGGTCAGTTTGAATTGTCGGACTGAGGAATGTACTCGCAACCGCCCAAATGCTAACCTGAAAAACCATGCGTCCATTCGCAATTCTTTTCGTTCTCGTCAGCTCGTTTGCCTTCACATTAGACGCCAATGCACAGTCCGCCCTGCAAAAAAGAGTTGCCAGCATAGCCGCCGATGCGAAAGGCACCGTCTCCATCTCATGCCTCCTTCCGGGTACCACCCTGAATTGTGATCTGCATCCGCACAATCATTCACCCATGCAGTCGGTTTTCAAGTTGCCCCTTGCCCTCGCCGTCCTTCACCTCGCGGACACCGGCAAGCTTCTGCCCAGCCAGCGTCCCGGCGAATCGATGAGCAACACGCTCGACCGGACTGTCCGATTTCTGCCCGAAGACCTTATCCCTCACGCGTACAGCCCGCTGCAAGACCGCTATCCTGAAGCGAACGTTGATGTTTCTCTTCGTGAACTGATTGAACTCGCTGTCGGCCAGAGCGACAACGCCGCAAGCGATATGCTGCTACGCATCGTCGGCGGCCCCGCAGTCGTCCAAGGCTACGTCCGCTCGCTCGGCATCACGGGGTTTCAGTTGGAGGACGGCGAGCAGGGTCTCTACCGCGATCCGACCGCGCAATATCGCAATTGGATCGAGCCCGCCGCCGCAGTGCAACTCCTTGAACGCCTCACCACCAATCCGCCTCTTTCTTCTGAGGCGAACGATTTTCTCGTGCGGGTTCTCACCGCCTCGACCACTGGTGGGCCCAATCGTTTCCGGGCTGGCCTGCCCACGGGCACGGTTTTGGCGCACAAGACAGGGACATCGGGTGAACACGATGGCAAGGCTGAAGCTACCAACGACATCGGCCTAATCACCTTACCGGACGGCCGCCGTCTCGCCGTAGCTGTTTTCGTCACGGACGCACGCGCGAGCGAAGCTACCCGCGACAGCGTCATCGCCCGGATTGGCCGCGCCGCTTACGATGAAGCGCTACGCTCCTCGGGGTCTGCACAGAGTCGTTAACTAGCAAACTGACCATCGAGCTTGTAAATATCGCCGGAAAAGGCAGGTGTTACCGAGCGTCGTTGCCGTGTCTGGAGACCGCGATAACATCAGACTTACCGCAAGAGTTCCTCTCGCCCTCATTACCCGCGAAATTCAAACTGACCCACTACCTAACTTCTAGAAGGATTCAAATTCATTGAGACACCGAATCGGGAAGTAGAATCGCCAACCGGCAACTTGCATCCAGGTTGCGCTAGCTCTCGGGTCCGGTCGGCGGCCAGAAAGATCGACGTAAACTTCATCTCAGCGAACTGCTCAACGGGCGCAACTGATCGCCGCCAGCAGTGAAGATTTCACGGCCTTTACCGTCATAGAGCTTGATGCTGGTGCGGTCACCCTTCGGCTCACCGAAAGTCAGGACTCCCTGAATCTCGCCCTTGTCGTTTACTACGACAAAGCTTTGTGCCTGCAGTTCCTTGGGTGCCGGTGCCTGATTTTGTGCCTGGACCGGCTGAGTCCAGACGTAATGCGAGAAAATTCCTCCGAGCAGACCAGCGGCGATTGAGAGGCCCAAGTTCAGTTTCTTCATAAGGCTCCTCCGAACGGTCAACTATGGCGTCGAACTTCTTACCAAGATGCTATATCAGCATCACGCGGATGCCCCGGAAGTTCTGTCGGAATCTGGCTCCCCTGAAATCCCAGTCTCAAGAACGCGGTTTATCGGGCCTTGGAACCAGGAGATGGACGCTCAGGCCATTCTTTGTCTGGACTTACAGCCGGAGGTTGATTCGGCCCGACATTGTTCGTTTGAATCGCTGCGACTATAAAATCCTCTGGTGGTATCGGTGAGCCTGCCAATCTTCGGAGCATTGCTAATTGGCCCGCGTGAGTCATGGCATCCGAGAAGGGTCCCTGGAGAAGGCGTTCCTCCGTTGTGTCAAGAAGTGGTGAGCCTTCCCAGAGCCGCTCGCTCAATTCTGCCAGCATTTCGTAAAAACCCGCAGCGTCCGAATCAAACACGGTTGGCACCCTTGAAGTCCACGAGCCGCCAACGAAATGAGTCCGCGCATAACCCAGGACATTGGTCATGTGACAAACCAATTCGTGCGGAGTGCGAACTTGAGGCGCAATACGGAAAGTGGGGAAACCCGCCGGTGCTTCCCTCAAACATTTGCTCACTCGATATGCTAGTGTTGCTAGGAAATGCCGTAGCATCTCGGATTTGTCACTCATTTCGGCGTCGCCCCCAACCCCGCATGCGATTACGATTTCTCGGTAAGTGGCTTTCGGACTTATTCTTCAAGCCCTCGCAGACCGTCAATACTGTATCGATTCCGCTCGTTCCGGTAGGTTCTTAACCCTTCCGGCCCACGCCTTCGGGCCCAGGCCAACAACTGCTCGCGCTGTCCCACATAGCGAAGCAATGGCACACCATAGCCGCAGGAATCTGCGATGCGGTTTACTTCTACTACGATCAGAGCGCGAGGGCTCTCATAAGCCGGGAAATTCGACCTGAGCGTTTCGAATTCGGAGTCTTGGGGATTGATATACCTGCTACAGCCATAGAGCCGGAGAATTTGTGGTGCACCCTCGAACGCACAAAACATCAGCGTGATCCGCCCGTTTTCCTTCGCGTGCGCAATTGTTTCAGTCCCACTGCCGTGTAAATCCATATAAGCAACGGTGGTGGGTCCAAGGATGCGGAGGCTATCAAGTCCCTTAGGCGACAAATTCACATGGCCGTTGCGGTCGAGCGGAGCCGACGCCACAAAGAAAACGTGCTGACTTTCGATGAAAGTTCGGATCGCGTCATCGATTTCGGGGTAGGTGTTTCCCATAAGGGTGTCTCCTCGTCTTGGTCGCCGCAGCCCCTAATGCCCTTTTATCGGCAACTGAGTTTTTGCCGAAGCCCGGCCCGGATTCCGGCGTGTCGAAAGCTCCGCTCATGCCTTTGTAGCATTGTTCTCGCAAACGGCACACAACCAGACATAATTATGTGAAATGAGTGAGCGCAGGTTGGTTGTCGATTCCAGCAAACAGATTGCTCTGCTCTACAGAAAGGGCAGTGTGTTTCGCCGCTACGTTGTGTCTACGGGGGCTACTGGGCTCGGGTGCACACCAGGCAGTAATTGCACGCCTCACGGCAAACTAGTGGTTGTGGAGAAGATCGGTGACGGCGTTCGAGAGGGCTCAATCTTCAGAAGCCGAAAGGCAACTGGGGAGGTGTGGACTCCAGACCCGCTGAATCCGCTGGCGTCCACTCAGGAAGACCTGGTCCTTACTCGGATTCTTTGGCTTGGTGGTAAGGAATCCCATAACGCGAATACTCTGGAGCGTTGCGTCTACCTGCACGGTACGAATCATGAAAAGCTCTTGGGAACACCCGTATCCCATGGCTGCATTCGCGTAAGCAACAAGGATATTCTCGAACTCTTTGATTTGCTCCAATTGGGTGACGAGGTCGAGGTTGTTTAGAAATAATTTGGCCCGGCCTGAAATCCCAGTGTCTGAGAAGGCCGTTCTCGGGACTTGGACGTACGCGGGTGAGCGATTGTGGCGCTTACGATCAATCGGTCGAAGTCGGCAGCAGCCCCGTGGTGGGATGTTCTTTCGCGGAGATAGTTGGCGGGAACCAAAATACTACTGAAGTGATGGCAAGCCTGACCCCATCCGCAAAGCATCTCGGTATTCAACAGGCTGACTCTTCATACCGGCACGAACAATATCCAAAATGCGTCGGACGTGCTCTTCCACTTGCCCTACACATTGGCTGTTGGTAAGGTCCACGCGCCGAATTGTAATCGTTACGGGACTGTTGTTGATTTTAATGAATGCGTCGTCTTGAATCTCACTTGACGGGAACAACAGGTACGTCCGGGGACATTTCAGGGCAGTCCCGTAGGCGAGCATTTGATAAACATCATGGTTTTCATAACGATCATCAACGGCCCGCTTGTACTTTGCATCAGCAATGGCGAGAACATTCGCTCCGCGTTGAACAATCACATCAGGCTTGATTCGAATTGGAAACGCTGACAGGTAATCCCATCTCTGGGCAAACACGGAGAGACCACTGGTTTTGAAGATTTTCAAGAATGCCTGGGTGACGAAGTCTTCAAAGAGTTGATTCATATCCATCAGGAATCCACGAAAAGCGACGTTACCGACTCGTTCGCAGAAGGCGACCCTTTCGAGGAATAGTTTGCACAGTATATGAATTGCTTCGTAATCATCATTGAGGCGGTGGTAGTGTCGTCGGGCAAAAGCGGTCGAGCCAGGACGGCGCAGGGTTACGTTTGTGAATTGATGGAGATTCGCTCTGAGTATCTGCATTGTTCGTGGGGACCACGGCTGACAACGAAGAAGGAAATACAGTGTCCACTTCGCGATCTGATTGTCCTCGTTATCGACCGTGTTGTCATAGAATCGACACACAATTCGATCAGGTCGGGACCAGTTCTCAAGCAGATGACGACGCGTCTCTACTGCACCCCGGAGTACACCAAGATTTTCCTCATGACGAATGTAGTCCTGATAGAGTCCTCGCCGGGCTCGATTCGAAACCAGTTCGTTGAATCGTTCGACTAGTGGTTCAAAGAGAAGTTTGTCGGATTCGTAAGATACTTCTTCAGGTCGAAATACCTCCCGATCAAAACCGGGATAGACGTAAGCCAGCATTCGGAATACGCCCGCCTCCGGTATCTTCGGGCGAATACAAACGATCTGGTCTGAGGGTAAGAGAAAGTGTCCGACGAACTGCTTGGGATTGACTCTATATATTCTGGAAGTCGTGGTCAGTCCTTCAGAGGCTACATCAGCGGGGATCACGTCGAAACCGATCCTGGCTAGGTATTCGCTGTCGTTGCGATCTAAATGTATTTCGGAACTGCTCTGTTCCTCCAAGATAATCGGGGACTGCTCGCTTCGAAACGAAGGGGATGCCACGAGACGCCTCAGGACCGCTGGGTCTGCTTTCTGATATTTTGTAGCCCATACTTCTCTTCGATCTCAGCGGGACTTAAATCGTATTCATATTCCGACACCAGAGGCAAAATGTGGTACTTCCAGATCGTGTCAAGCATGTCCGATGTGAAACACCCCTTCTGGCGGGCCTCCTCCAGCATGAAATAACTGTGACCAATCATCAGTGCCGCGTCTTTCGCGGTTGTGTTCTGATTAAGAGCGACAAACAAGTGTTCGACTTCTGTCGCATTTTCGATGCCCGACTTCTCCATCCATTTCCGCAAAACAGTACTGTGGCCGTCCTCTATCGGCATAAGGTTTAAGAAAGCGAATCTGCGTCGTAGCGCATAGTCCACGAGCGAGATGGACTTATCGACTGTGTTCATGGTCCCGATAATGTAAAGGTTCGGAGGCATCGAAAATTCGGCGCCAGATTGCAGAACGACTGTCTTGGCGCGGTATTCGAGCACGTAGAGGAGTTCACCAAAAATACGCGAGGGTTTACCGCGATTGATTTCGTCAATCACCAGAACAAACTTATGGTCCGGCATTTGTCGGGCAGCTTCACAAACCCGTAGAAACAGTCCTTGTTGTGGTCGAAATGCGGTTGTCCTCGTGTCAGGATCGAAGATAGGCTTTATCCCTTGGATGAAATCTTCATAGCCATAAGATTCGTGAAATTGAACAACCTGGACCCGGCTCGGTGCTCCCACCCACCATTGCGCGAGTTTTTCCGCAACAAACGTTTTTCCCGTGCCTGGGGCGCCTTGAAGAATGATCTGCCGTTTTGATTTCAGGAGTTTGTCGCAGTCCGCAAAGAATGAAGCAGGAAGGAACGTCTCTGCGCACAACTCCGCGAAACGGTCGGGTAACGAAGTGCCGACGTGCTCGACGCCCGCACCGTCGCCAGAGACTTGTGGCGAATTTTGGCTACCGATCAGTCGCTGAACCTTATCCGGCGTAAGCTGCTGAACTGTACAGAAAGGCCATCGGCCCACGATATCTTTTAGGTCTTCGCGGCCCTTGATGTTAATTGGCGATTCGATGGGGTCCCACTGGACAGGAACGCAATTTCTGTATTCGGGCCGTTCGGAACGGAATTCCCGTGGGCCGATAACTTCGCCAATGCCCATAATGCTGTTTATCCCTTTGTTAGCAAGGATTCGATCTCCGTTACGGAGATTCATGAAGTTCCAGACCTCATTTGTCTCCTTCTCAACCTCGTTTTTATGGTATTTGGGATATGCCTTTCGGATGGCAGCTTCGACTTCTGACTTCGTCTTGTACTGACCGAAATCACCGAGTTCGTTCCAACCCAGACAGATGAACCCGCCCTTATAACATTCCTCCCAAAAGTTAGCTGAGTGTCCTGGAGCAATTTTCCAGAACGTTTGAGGCTGGGTATCAGACATCGAAGTTGCCCCCTTTGGCACGGCAGTATAACGCCGCCAAGGCATCCCGATCAGTCGCGTGTCTCCGAAGTCCTATACATGTCCTTCCGTTGGTTCAAAAATCGCCCTTGACACCCTCACAGCAAGACCCACACGAAATAAAGCAGACCCACACCCGTCTCGATGGCGAAGGCTGCGAAGGCACAGCCACATCTCAAAAGCGCAAAGCCAGCGATTGTCAGTGGAATGATGCCGACAGCGGATGCGACAGCTTTTTGCGTACGGGATAAACTGAATCCAGCCATGTTGCCTCCTCGTTAGGCGACTTGGTTAGGCTGCGGCGGGTGTTCAAGCACTCGCCGTGGCCGCTACCGCTTATCGGCTTCAAACACTGCTACGGTGACTCCTCTCGAACGGGGATTTTCACTCCGGGATTTGGTGCCCAATCCAGACGACCGCGCCATAAGTGGAAGCCATGGAAAGAATGAAAAGAATCCAGGTTCCAAGCTGCGCAGGAATAAGTGCCATCAAGGCGTGAGCAACCGTCGCTTTGTCACCATATTCCTCCGCGACCACGCGGCGGGTGATTCGCCAGAGCCAAACCGTGTATACCAGCGCGATGACGACCGCCGTGGCGATCGGGACGACCGGGCTGAATGCGAACGCTCGATACGTCAAATACAAGCTCACCAAGAAAATGATGGCGAGGATGGCGAGTCCAAACCGGATAGTGTTCGTCACCCACTGGAATGGTGCCGTTACTGTGTTCATGAATCGGTAAAACTTCTCTGACTCGGGACCGCCGCCGTCAGGCTTTGGCGTTCCCTTTGGGGCAAGAATCGCTACTGCTCCACCGATTACGGTAAGCAGGAGGAGGACAGCCCAAAACACTTTCCACCCCAGCCTCACGTTCTTCGCGTAGATGCGACACACGGCTGCCGCCCACCGTGACGCTGTAGTCCGTGGACGTGACTTGCTGGGAGGCTTCTTGATGCCGAGGCATTCCAGGGCAACGAGGTAGCAGCCGTAGAGAAGAATCAGGGGGCACATCACAAAAATGGCGACGAACGGGTGCTTGCGCTCAAAATCATCTTTGTTGAGGTCTGGTGCGGCATCGACGATGAAGCACAGAAGCGTGAACCCAAGGACGACCGTGAGAATGAGAAACGGGTGCTTCACAATTGTGAATTCGATGAAGGCTACAGCGGCGGTCGCGAATGGCTCAGGCATTGTGTTCCTCCAATCCCAGAAGATGGTCAATCGCAATTCCTCTAGTGGTTCAATTTCTATCCGTACCGATGACGCAGACGGCGGACACACTGTTCGCCGCCTGCACCAAGTGCTATGCGCACGAACGGTCAAACACCACTGCGTGCAACTCCTCACGGCTGAACGGCGCAGGTAGCCTTTCGAAGCGATAGCCCTGCGCACTCAATTGCTCCAGCGTCTTGGTAGGAACCGACTCTGTAACGAGGACGATCTTCGTTCCGGGAGAGACTTCCAGCAACTTGATCCCTGTTGCGATACCGCCCATCTCTGGCATTAGGACACCGAGGAGAGCGATGTCGGGTCGAAACGTGGCTGCCCGGCGAATCGCGTCTGTTCCTGTATGTTCTGCGACGGTCTCGCAATCCCACTGGCTTAGGAGCATTGCGTAATAGTGGGCAAGCCGAGGCTCGTCTTCCGCCACCAAGACTTTGGGCATTTGCCCCATCCCTGTCTCCCGCTCCTGAATTTCCGCTGCTGGTTCCCAGACATTAGTCTTCTGACCATCTAAAGCTCGGAAAAGCCGTGCTGCGGATTCAAGAACTTACGACGCCTCGTGCAGCAAACCTTTTTGACCACCCCTCGTTAGGGCTTTTTGAGCGACAAATTTTGGCATTCAGGGTTTCCATCGCTGTTCACTATCGAGTGCTCGACCTCATTCCGACCGCGGCGGGCACCTCCCATCGCCAGTTGCGCTCGTCCCAAGCGATGCTGGGGAGCGGTACCGTAATGTCGCGGGCATACAACAGCCGCAACCGAACATGGCGTGCGACGGAATCATCACCGCCTATCTCGCTCACAATTGCGATACCAACGTTATGAATCGCTACCCGATCGCCTACACAAAGGGCGGGCCGTATCGTGGCAAGGGGAGGACGGCTCAGGAGCCAGTCAACGGCCGTGCCGTTGTAGCCCTGCTCCTTGTCCCATAGCCAGATGTCCTGCTTCCATGGCGTCCTTTTGCTAGCCTCAACGATTACGGGCTGGCCGTATGCGGTCAACGCTTTGACCTTCGTTTCCAAGATCGACAAATTTGCGGGCAGAAAACCTGGCGGCACGACCAGCTTTCTTGGGTAGGCGAACTCTGCCCGATAGCCCAGTTCGTGCTGCCAGACCTTGCCCCAAAGGTGGACCTCGCCGCTTATGCCGAAATCTCGATAGTTGATTTCGGTCAGGTGGTCCAGTGTGCGAGCAGCATAGACCCCGCAGGTGCAGCCGTCGCCGGGCGGTTCATGATCGTTCCTGCACCATGCCGACAAAGGCTCGCCCACAGGCCAGAACGTGCCGTTCAGCGATTTGATTCCCGCAGCCGTCCAATGCCAGGTGCGGTAGCCGACGAGCGGCTCGACGTAGTCTGGTGCGAGCATCATGTTCCTGGAACTGCCACCGGCTCCCGCTCTGGCTCGACCACGGGAGGCTGCGCTGGTTCCTCGTTTGGCGCTTCGACGGGAACTTGGAGCGGCTCCACGATAACAATGCGTTCCGGCTGTCCGATTTTCATGGTTGGTCCTTACGGACTCTTTTGCTCCGACTACCGGGGCAAGAGTCCTTCGATCTTCCCGAGCGCATCCTGCATCTCGTTCCGCATCTGATCGGCTTCGGTCTCGATTGAAGGCAAGATATCCAGAATTTGCCGGATGTCCCCGACCTTACGCTTGATCCGCGTCAGGTGGTTCAGGCTGTCCCTGAAACGCCCCAACTCTGCGGCGACCGTACGTGTGTCTATTTCATGATTCCCATTAGCAGCAGCCCGCAGCCTTGTTTCCACCACGGCGAAGCGGAGCGCTGTCTTCAGATGTTCAGCCGTGCAGGCAACGACGGGGCCATGTTCACAGCCGAACTCACACCATTCGCCGACCTCTTGCGCCAACCCGTTCCGGGTCTTGCTAACGTAGATTCCGTAGCTCCCCTTCCAGCGTGAAAGCGCATCAGTCATCTGCCTGCCGATGAGCACCCGCCCGAACGCCTGTCCCCGATCCCTGGCTTCGATCACGATCTTGAGAGGCAAGCCGCTCACGGACATGTCCCCGAGCGTGAGCGTGAAGTCGCCGGGCTGATTTTGCTGGGCCGTGTATTCGAGGTCGGCACCAACGGACGCCGCCCAAGTTTGCAGCATGGGCAGCAGTTCTTCCTCGAATTGGAATCCCTTCTCGGGGCTTGCGGCGAGCGCTTCCCGCGTGCCCGCCTGTTTTGCGATCGCCAGGGAAAGTGTCTCAACCGCCGTTCGCAGCGGGGCGACAACGCTCTCTACCGCAGTCTTCACTGCTTGGGAAATCGCTCCATCGGTTCCCGATAGCGATTGAATTGTCGCCTCGACCCTCTTTTGAACTGAGTCCTCGCGCCTGGGGTCGAGCAGCCCGTTCATTGCCGTCAACGCTTTGCCCAACGTTGCGTCACCCCTGCCGGGGTCTAGGTGTGTGTCGAATAGGCTGCGGACTTCGTCCAGCTTCTCTCGCACAACATGCTGCACAGAGTTGACGGTGGCGGAAATCTGGGCGGTCGGACTGTCTTGACCGGAGAGCTTGCCCCGAATCGCTTCCGGCAAGTCCTTGACCGCACTGCTGGAAGCCTGGATCAGTCTTTCCACTTCGAGTCTGACGAATTCGAGGTTCTGCCCCACTTCGGCCCGCTGCAAGCAGAACACGCCCAGTTCGACAGCCCGGACAAGGACGTGCAACCGCTCGTTTTCCGGCTTGTTGCGGAAAAACTGCACCACATCGGGATTGCGAATCGAGACCCCGTCTATTCGCAGCGATGAACTTTCAACGATGACCTGAGCGGACGTGGGCATGCTCATCTCCATTCGACAAAAGGCCGCTAGTTCGTGCTCGTCAAGCGTCGGCGCCCGCGGATTTGCCGCTTGCCATCCTCGGGGAATTCCGGGCACTGGAGCAGGTGGGCGTCTTCCGCGTCCGGGCTGTATTCACCGTGACGGTATGCATGCCCGCACCAGAAGCAAGCTGCGACGATCTGTCGGCTTCCAAGCCTGCGCAGCGCACGCTTGGCTCTGTACGGCCAGTCCTTGGGAAGATGGATTCGCTGCATCAGTAAGACTCCTGGCTCATGTGGCGACCGTGCCCGATTCTGGCCTGCCTCTCGGACGAGCCGCACAACGGTAGCGCGGGAGACCTTATGCCGCTTCGAGGTTTCGGGTTCCGCTTGGCAGTCCGTGCGTCCTCGATTTCAATCATTCAGGCAACCTCTTTAAGATGTCCTCGAAAGCATTCCAAGAGCGATCCAAGGCCATCGCGATTTCGTCATACACAGCTTCGAGCGATTCGTAGAAGGTCTGCCTCCGGTAGCTTTCAGCATCCCTGAGAAGCTCTCGGAGGCGGCTGAGGGCTGCCTCGATTTCATTGCAACCGAGGAGGGCATCGGCCTCGCAATCGTTGTGGTCATTCATCTTGTTGCCCCACTCATGATTGGTTTTTCAGTGCCGATTGGGTATCGCTGGCTACAGAGCGGGCAACGCTTTGGCGCGCCGAAGGACGTGACCGTCAGGCTCGGCTGCGCCGAGCAAATGAAGACAAGAAGATTTCTGCCGTTTCGCTTCTCAAGCAGATGAAGGTACCGGCCGGAAGTCTTGGACCGCGAGATTCTAGCTTTGGGAAAGAATAGCGATGATGTTAGCGTGCGAACAGCCATCGGAGCTCCTAATCAAGTTGCTTCAGTCTCGGTGTCCGGCGTCCCGCTGGCGTGTGGCGCTTCAGACTTCGCTATGAAAACGTTTCGATAGAAACTCTCTGAGCTTCCTGGCAGGCCAACTTTTGTGAACCGTGGGCGTATCGAAGCGTGCTCGTCAAGGCTGCGTGTCCGGCAAGCAGTTTGACTAGATACAGATCCATCTTGCCCACAACTGAAGTAACGCGGCTGTGCTTCAATGCGTGAATATGCCAACACGATTGGGCGATGGGTCGCTCACCTTTGGCCAAACGACCCTCGGACGCCAGCCGGCAGTATTTCGCAAAAATACGGTTAACCGTATTGCGATTGAATCGACCTTTCTGCGAAATAAAAAGCAAATCGGAAACCGAGTCGCGTGGCCGCTCGTTCAACCACGCTCGTAAGGCGGAAACTTCATCCATACAGGGGCGCCCTCGCATCCGAAAGAGAGGCTGAGTGGTCTTCAACGATCCCTTGAGTCGCTGAATTGTGATTTCCATATTGCGCCAATCGACATCGCCCAGCCTCAGAGAAATCACCTCGCTTGCCCTGAGAGCGTGCTGGAAGCAGACGATCAACATGGCGTGATCTCGAGTGTTCCGTCGTCGAGCCGTTTCGAAAACGTCGAGCAATTCATCTTCACTCAAATGCTGGAGGGAGTTTGATGCCTTTGCCTGACCACTCTCAGGTCCCTTCTTTCCCATAGTGCTGCAAGAATAGCACAAAGCTGCTTAGCATGTCAAGTATACGCAAGGCCGCTTTGTGTATTCGGAGAGCGGCCAATCCAGCGGCGGTCCGCACGAGGTCATGTGGATGAAAAGAACGATATCGCTCGCACTCAGCGGAAAATGACTGCCAGCCGTTTGGCGCCCGGAGACTTGCTCGGGAAGACTCAACCCAGCATGCAGTGAGTGGGCGAGCGCAAAAGAGCTATTCCCCTCCTTTCAGGAAGTCGCATTATCCTTTAGAAAGCGACATTTTGACTTCGTGTGGACAGGATAAGTCTCTTGTTTCAGAGGTTGTGTCAGCTAAGGTATTTAAAATCAACCTACGTTGCGTAATGCGACGTTCGCCTTTGATCTGGAGCCAGCGAACAGGCGGTGAATACCAGGCGAAGATGTCGCCGGCTGTAAGCGTGACTTGACGATCAAAGCGGCTTTATGTACGTTGAAGCCGTGACCTCTGAGGTTACGAAATACCTAGCAAGGATTGGTCGCCGGGGCGGACGTTCGAAGTCCGCCGCGAAGCTGGCCGCCGTTCGTGCGAATCTTGAGAAGGCTCAGGCAGCCCGGCGCAAATACCCGCCCTGTCCTCGCTACAAGAACCGAAGCCATCGGTTTTCGGCTATCACTGGACTTTGTGCGTGCGGATACCTTAGACCTTTCGGCCGCTATCCGAAATTTCGCCGGCGAGGCACTCGCATCTCGTCGCGTTAACCTCTCCTTCTAAAAATCGCCCCGAGCTGTCATGTGTGACCTGCATGCCAAGGTCAACCGGCTATTGGGGCTATGGAGTATCCGCCTGTGTCAGCTTTCCGCTGCTAAGAAGGCAGGTGCACTATTTCGGGCGGTTAGGTTTTCGAAATCTCGTCGGTTACAATCAGGTCTTTGACTGGTAACAATCCTCAGTTTGTGCGGCTTCTTTGAAGATGGCGGAGAGGGTGGGAAACTTTACCGGGCTTCCGCAAGCCTCTAAAACACTGGCTTTTTAACCTATCCCCTTTCTTTCCGTTAGGGCGGTGCGCCTTAACACGCCGCTGTACGCCTGTAAACACTCGCTTTGACGCCGAAAAATAGTAACGCCAGTAACGAAAAACGCATAGGTACAAAGCAATTTTTTTCCGAGGCGGGCGGCGGCCCGCCCCGTTTGTTATTGCGGCAGCGGGTGGGGCATCGCGGGACGTTGAAGTTCAGTACCCGCTAAATTAGCACGAGCTTTCTCTCCCGACAGGCGTTTGGTGAGCGGCCAGTCTAAGGAGGGACGCATCATGGCAAAGATAAACAAGAAGGAAAAGCCCAGAAGCGCCGATGTACCGCCCTGGAGTCTTCTCACTAAATTAGGTCGCCGGAAGGGTCGGCAACCCAAGCTTTGCTGAGCGGATTATGGATTGAGCGCAGGGCCGAATTCGTGCTTCTCCTCCAAGCTGCTCCGGCCCAACATACATTAGTTGCCAAGCACTGGCTGTCTTTCAGCGGTGCTCAGATTCTCCGGAACCGAAGCCCAGCTCGATAGGCTTACCGTGAGGGGTATGCCGGTAGGCGTCAGCCCAGGCTTCTTTGCGCGAAAGTAACGCTGCGGAGTCGGTCAAGCCCTTGGCTGTGACCAGACGCTCCAGGGTCATGAGCCAATGTTCGTAGTAACGCGAACCATCATCGGGCTCGCCGCGGTCGGCGGCAGCTTTCAATTCCGCCGCGAGCGCGTCGGCCCACTCCTTCCAACTGAAATATCCGCTGTCGCACAGCTTGACGGCAAGAGCAAACGCCTGCGCCTGCCAGGGCTCGGCAAAAACCGGTCCGCCCTCGTCGCGGGGAAGGCGCGGTAGTGCTGTTAGTCTTTCGGGCGGCAGTTGTTCAGGCTGGCTCAAGATAGTCATCCCAAAGGTCGACGTACACGGAATCGCTCGGCATCGCCCGCTCACCCCACAGCTCACGCGCCATGAAGCGCACCGAATAGACGTGCTGCGCTTTCTCACCCAGAAATTGGGCATTAGTATCCGGGAAGACGAACACGCCTCTGTCGCGGTCGATGATGCCTGATTTACCACGGGCATAACGAGGCAGACGTGTGTGACCGACCGGATTGATATTCCGAGCACGAATGCGCTGCCCCACTTTAAAGAGTGCGTCTACCTTTACGCTCCGGCTCGCAACTGTGCCCACGGCAAGCAAAGGTAAAACCCCGGCTGCCCTGAGAGGCGCAGTAGCTTTGGCCGACCCGGCAGCCAGTTGCCCACTCGCGATCTCCGCTCGCGTGACCAGGCCGCTTTTAACCAGGAGTTCCACTAGCCCCGCAATCTGCCGCTCGTGGTAGCTCATACGCAAATATTCAGCGGGAGCAATCATCGAACTTGTGTAACGGGAAGCGTCGAGGTTCCACTTGTGCCAGGGCCCCATGGCGAAACTAAGGGCCTGCGCCCGCCCCTCCCACCGCTCCTGAAACACGGGCTCGTTTTTTTCATACACGATAGGGCCCATGCATTGCATCCCTCCCATGTCATGCACGCCATTCATGCTGCGCCTCCCGACTGCGCAAGTTTGACTTTGCCAACGCCGACCATAGCATCACGAGTGACGAGTGCGGCGAGTGCTTCCTCACCGATGTTCTCGCTGCCAGCCGGACGCTCGGGAAGCACGATGTAGCGTATCTCCGCAGTGCTATCCCAAACACGCACCTCAGCATCTTTGGGCAGCTCCAGCCCGAATTCAGCCAGCACGCCGCGCGGGTCGATCACCGCCCGCGAGCGATAAGCTGCGGACTTGTACCAGACCGGTGGTAGCCCAAGAACCGGCCAGGGATAACAAGAGCATAGTGTGCAGACAATCAGGTTGTGCAACTTAGGTGTGTTCTCGACTGCCACAATGTGCTCGCCTTGCTGACTCGTGAAACCAAATTCTGCAATGGCAGCCGTGGCGTCGGCCAATAGGCGCTTCTTATAGGCTGGATCGACCCAAGCTCGCGCGATAACCCGCGCCCCATTGCGCGGCCCCAGTTTGTGTTCGTAGGCATCAACCAGGGCATCGAGCGCCGCTCGATCTATCAGTCCCTTGTCGACAAGAAGAGATTCGAGTGACTTGACCCGCAGGGTTAAATCCGAAGGAACCGCTTGGTGCGCATGATCTTGCGCATGGGCGAGATCACCGGCCGCCGCAGTCCCAGCCGCCGTCAGCGCAGCCGTCAAGAAATCGCGTCGCGTGGCGTCCATCGGGCGCTCCCTGCATCGATCCGCTGTGTGATCTGACGCATAATTTGCGATTAGGACCGCTGCTTGGCGAATCGTACGCTTTTCCTGCTCTGGACACAACGAATTTGCTACCAGACGTGGAGGCTCGACGGGGGCCCTACAGCTCGTTTTTGCACCATCTCATGAGCCCCCTGCCGTTCCGTAACTGATTCTCAAACACTGCTTCGACACTCCGGCAGCGTGCACGAGTCGCAGAGGGCCATCGCTCCGCCAACGGTAGCCGGGATATCGCTCTTATCCGATGTGGCTGCGGAAAAGTAGCCTGGATAATCGAGATCTTTAAGGCCATTGTGTTTGGGCTCTGGGTTTCGGTAAGCACACGATATTAATGACACGCTCAACGGAGATTGCTAAGAATTGCCGTCGCAATGAGGTCCGGCTGTTCAGGCAGCATCGCATGTCCGGCGTTAGGAATTTGGATGACACGGACACGGTTTGGAAACTCGCTTGCCAATTTCGCTGAGTTTTCAGGTACGGCAATGACATCTTCTGTGCCCTGCAACACGAGAATTGGTGCTGAGCCTCCGGCCCACCACTCCTTAATTGAGACTGCAGCGGTAGCAGCCTGCTGAGCCTTCGCAACATCGAAGTACCAGCCGCCTTGCCAAACTGTGGCGTCGTGGCCGGAAGCGAAAAACGTCAATTTAATTGCAGCCAAGCGTTCTTCTTTCGGCAGCGTAGGATTAAATACACGGCCAAATGCCTCTTGGGTTTGCTTGGACATCGGCACGAGTCCCCCGGCTGCTAGAAGAACTACCTGTTTCACGAGACGTGGATAATCTGTGGCTACGGCTCTCGCCACACGGTTGCCGTGTGCATGACCGACGACTATCGCTGGTCCACCATTGAATGCTCGGATGACAGCGGCGACATCGGAAGCCAAATCGTGCAGTGTGATGCCCTCTAAGGGGCCTGTGCTGGAACCGATACCGCGAGGCTCAGGCAGAATGACTTTATAACCTGATTTTTCGACACGTCGGCTGAGGTCGTCGAAGTCTTGCACGCTGCGACCTAACGAGGGAATGAAAACGATAGGAGTACCTCGCCCCCGCACCGTCACTTGAAGCCTGGCCGTGCCATTTTTTACTATCCGATGCTGTTCTTGGACTGACTGTGCGTAAACAATCCTTGCAGGGAACAATGCCGGAAGGACCAAGACGACCATGAAAATCCACTTCTTCATAGTGAAGTTGTTTGCCATTGTGGGGTACTCCTGTGGCGCGGATTCTACTCTCAAAATGGCAAGGCCGGAACCTTACAGCCCGGCCAACGGGGCCCTGCCCAGGGCCAGGCGGCCAATCCGGCAAGCTTCGGTAAGCAGCAAAGATCAAGAATCCAGCCGAGTCCGGGTTATACTCTGCCAACTCCAAATTAGCAGGAGCCCATGGCCATTCCGGTCGGTCAACGTTTGGGCCCTTACGAAATCCTTGCTGCGATCGGGGCTGGCGGGATGGGTGAGGTGTACCGCGCCCGGGACACCCGTCTGAACCGCATTGTCGCCGTCAAAATCCTTCCTGATCACCTTTCCGACAGAGCCGAACTGCGTGAGCGTTTCGAGCGCGAAGCGCACACCGTCGCCAGTCTGAACCATCCGCACATCTGCACGCTCTACGACATCGGCCATCAGGACGGAGTGGATTATCTGGTGATGGAATATCTTGAGGGCGAGACGCTCGCGCAGCGGCTCAGCAAAGGCCCGCTGCCGATTGAGCAAGTGTTGCAGTACGCGATCGAGATTGCCGACGCCCTGGACAAAGCCCACCGCAAAGGCATTACGCATCGCGATCTGAAGCCGGGCAACATCATGCTGACCAAGTCCGGTGCGAAGCTACTGGACTTTGGGTTGGCGAAGTTGAAGCAGGAGGCAACACCCGCGGCTTCCATTTCGCGCCTGCCCACGCAAGACAACTTGACGGAAGAAGGGACGATCCTAGGCACATATCAGTACATGGCCCCGGAACAGGTGGAAGCCAAGGAGGTGGATGCTCGCACGGACATCTTCGCTTTCGGCGCAGTGGTCTACGAGATGGCCACGGGAAAGAAGGCCTTCCAGGGCAAGACTCAAGCCAGCATTATGGCCAAGATTTTGGAGAGCGAGCCGCCGCCGATCTCTTCCCTGCAGCCCTTGTCGCCTCCTGCGCTGGACCGTGTTGTCAAGAGATGCCTGGCGAAAGAGCCGGACAATCGGTGGCAGACAACGAGCGATCTAGAATTCGAGTTGAAGTCAATTGCGGAGAGCGGTGCGCAGACCACTGTGCCAGCGGCTGCAACCGCGGGCCGCGCCCTAGCGATACGCCGTTGGGCGCTGATGGCAGGACTCGTTTGTCTAATTGTCGCGGGCGTTACCGGCCTGGCACTTTGGCATCCGAGGCCCTCACCTCCTGCGCTGGTCAGTCGTTCAGTATTCTCTCTACCTCCTGACGAACGGCTCCCTAATTTGAATTCGCAGGAGGTGGCTCTTTCGCCTGACGGGAAGCACCTTGTCTATTCGGCCGGCGGGGAGGCTCGCACTTCGCAGCTTTATCTACGCTCCATGGATAGCTTCGAGGCCAAGCCCATGCCCGGCACGGAAGGAGCTGTTTCGCCCTTCTTTTCACCCGACAGCCAATGGGTTGGATTTTTTGCAGAGGGTACTCTAAAGAAGGTTTCCCTTAGCGGTGGGGCGATAGTGACTATCTGCGATGCCGTTGGTCCTTCAGGGGCTAGTTGGAGTTCCAATGACACGATCGTTTTCGGACCAACCATTGCCGAGCTTTCCGTGGTCGCAGCGGCGGGCGGAACGCCGCAACCACTGACTGCTGTAGATTCTAAAAAAGGAGAGGTCGCCCTCCGCTGGCCGGAGTTCCTGCCCGGCGCGAACGCCGTGCTCTTCGCTGTTACCAACTTTTCCGGTAATTGGGCCAATGCGCAGGTTGCACTGTATGCGCTCAAAACGGGGGAGCGGCGGAATCTGATTTCCGGAGGCGTGCGCCCACGCTATTCGCCCACTGGACACTTGGTGTATGTGCAGGGGGGAACGCTGATGGCCGTGCCCTTCGATCTCGTGCGGCTGCAAGCTGTCGGCGCGGCCGTCCCAATAGTTGAAGGCGTCATGCAATCCGTAGGCAGTGGAGTCGCTCAGTACAGCTTCTCTAACAACGGAGCACTCGCTTATATTCCGGGGAACGTAGCAGCGACGCAGCGCAGGCTGGTCTGGGTAGATCGCAAGGGAGCAGAGCAACCCATAGCGGCGCCCGCGCACGCCTATCGGACACCGCGCATATCCCCCGACGGGAGGCGCGTAGCCGTATGGATTGAAGAAGTTGGGGATCAAGTCTGGACTTACGACCTTGGCCGCGACACGTTGACCCGGTTGACGTTTGAAGGCACTGGGAACGGCGGCCCTGTTTGGACACCGGACGGCAAGCGGGTGGCATTTATCTCTGGAGTTCCCGGGAATCTCTTCTGGCAGCCAGCGGACGGCAGTGGCAAGGCAGAGCGGCTGACAACAAACGAGTACAGACAGATTCCAGGTTCCTGGTCGCCGGACGGGCAGGTGTTGGCTTTCCATGAAACCGGCAATCCTACTACCGCCAACGACCTGTGGGTCTTACGTCTAAGCGATCGGAAGGCTCAGCCCTTCCTGCGAACTCCGTTCAACGAGAGTGCGCCGCAATTCTCGCCCGACGGGCACTGGCTGGCCTACTCGTCGAATGAATCTGGCCGCTCCGAGATTTACGTCCAACCCTATCCCGGGCCGGGTGGGAAGTGGCAAGTTTCAACGGATGGGGGCACGGAGCCTGTCTGGAATCGCAACGGTCGAGAGCTGTTCTACCGCGAAGAGAATAGGATGATTGCCGTGGACGTCGCGACGCAGACGGTCTTTTCTGCGGGTAAACCCAGGATGCTTTTCGAGGGACCGTACCTGCCGAGCCCGGGGAACTCTCCCAATTACGACGTGTCCCCGGACGGCCAACGGTTTCTGATGGTGAAGGCGCCCGAACGAGAACAGGTTTCCCCGCAAATCAACATCGTGCAGAACTGGTTTGAAGAGTTGAAGCAGAAAGTTCCCACGGGAAAAAAGTGATGAGCATCGCCGCGGGCACCGAACTCGGATCGTACGAAATCAAAGGCGCCATTGGTGCGGGCGGCATGGGCGAAGTCTACCAGGCGCACGACAGGAAGCTTGGCCGTAACGTGGCTATCAAAGTCTTGCCCGAAGTGTTCGCGCACGACGCCGATAGACTTGCTCGCTTTCAGCGTGAAGCGAAGATGCTGGCAGCTCTGAATCATCCCAACATCGCCACAATCTACGGGTTGGAGCAATCAAACAGCACAAACTACCTAGTGATGGAGTTGGTCTCGGGTGAGACCCTGGCCGAGCGGATCAAGCGAGACGGAGCGGTTCCAGTTGAGGAAGCTCTCACGATTGCGAAGCAGATTGCTGAAGCTCTCGAAGCCGCGCACGACAAAGGCATCATTCACCGTGACCTCAAGCCCGCCAATGTGAAGGTCACGCCAGAAGGCAAGGTGAAGGTGCTGGACTTTGGCTTGGCGAAGGCTTTCGCCGGTGATGTGGCCGATAGCAATCCTTCCCAATCGCCAACGCTGAGTGCCGTGGCGACTATGCAAGGCGTTCTCCTGGGCACAGCAGCGTACATGAGCCCTGAGCAGGCGCGAGGGAAATCTGTAGACAAGAGAACGGACATCTGGGCGTTTGGCTGCGTGCTGTACGAATTGCTCACAGGGAAGCAGGCGTTCGAAGGCGAAACGGTAACGGAAATTCTGGCTTCGGTGCTGAAGGGTGAGCCAGATTGGCGGGCATTGCCACTAGCGACTCCCGCCCAAATTTTTGGTCTGCTGCGCCGCTGCCTGCAAAAAGACAAGACGGTGCGCCTTCAGGCCGCCGGTGACGCCCGCATCGAGATTCACGAGGCGCTCACAGCGCCGGCGACAACCGAGCCCATCGTCGCCCAGCTCAGGAATCGCGAGCGGCTTGCCTGGTCACTCGCGGCGGTTCTGTTTGTGGCCTTGGTCGCAGCGCTGGCTCTGGGCGCTTTCGCGCATTTCCGCAGCGTGCTTCAGGACACGCAGACGACGCGCTTCTTCGTTTCCCCGCCGGAAAATTGGAACTTGGCGCTGCTGTCCGATTCGGCAGGGGCGCTCCGGGCTCCCCTGGCGGTTTCGCCTGACGGCCATCGCGTCGCCTTCGTAGCTGCGAACGCGGAAGGCAAATATCTTGTCTGGGTCCGCTCGCTCGATACGCTCGCCGCGCAGGCCCTGGCAGGGACTGATGATGCCGTGGCGCCCTTCTGGTCGCCCGACAGCAGCTCTCTGGGATTCTTCGCAGGCGGGAAGCTCAAGAAGATCGAGGTTTCTGGCGGGCCACCCATTACTTTGTGCGACGCAGTCCGTCCTGCTGGCGGGACGTGGAGTCGAGATGGAGTGATCGTCTTTGGGCCGGCATACGCGACGGCGCTCCAAAAAGTATCCGCGTCGGGCGGCGTGCCCACGGCGGCCACTACGCTCGGTCAGGGCGAAATCAGTCACTGGCGGCCTTTCTTCCTGCCCGATGGCCGCCACTTTCTTTACCGCGCTGTCACAAACTCGGGAGGCGGGCCAATTTATGTGGCCTCGCTCGATTCGACTGAACGGAAGCTCTTGTTCAATTCCGATTCAAACAACGTCGTCTACACGCCGGGCCATCTGATCTTCCTCCGCGAAACGACGCTGATGGCGCAGCCATTTGACGGGCGGCGCCTCGTGCTGACCGGCGATGCATTTCCGATCGCCGAACAGATTCAGACATTGGGAAGTCCGCCGATCGGCGTCTTTTCAGCGTCAGAGAATGGAGTGCTGGCGTATCTGACGGGAAGTGGGGCGGCGGGCTCGCCACTCGTGTGGGTTGATCGCACCGGCAAGCAGATCGGCGTACTTGGAGATTCGGCCGCATACAGCGACCTGGAGCTCTCTCCCGACGGGAAGCGGGCTTCCGTCAGCATTCCAGATCAAACGGGGAGGCGAGACGTCTGGCTTTACGACGTGGCACGCGGACTCAGAACTCGTTATACGTTCGGCCCGACCATGGCACAAACGTCGATCTGGTCACCCGACGGCAGTCGGATTGTTTTCAACTCAAACCGGAAGGGGCGTTATGATCTGTATCAGAAGGCCTCCAGCGGAGCCGGCGCGGACGAGGTGCTGGTCGAGGATAATCTCGACAAATATCCCACGAGCTGGTCCCCGGACGGCCAGTTTATTCTCTATTCCCAACCCGGTGGTCCAGCAGGCACCGCTTCTGTGTTTGTCTTGCCGGTTTCCGGAGATCGCAAGCCGCATCCGTTTCTGCAAACGCCGTTCAACGAAACTGAGGGGCAATTCTCTCCCGACGGCAAATGGGTCACGTATGTTTCAAACGAGTCTGGAAGGAACGAAGTTTATGTTGCCCCCTTTTCTGGGCCTGGTGGGAAGTGGCAAATCTCGACGGCCGGCGGAAGTTTTCCCCGATGGCGTCATGACGGTACTGAGATTTTTTATGTCGCTCCCGACAACAAGCTGACGGCTGCGGCAGTAAACGGCAAGGGGTCAAGCTTTGAGGTCGGTGCCGTCAAGCCGCTTTTCCAAATGCGCACGACCGGTGCACGTTATGAGTATGCTGTGTCCGCCGACGGCCAGCGCTTCCTGATCAACACATTCCCAGAACAAGCGGCGTCAGCGCCGATCACCGTTGTCGTCAACTGGACCGCCGGGTTGAAGAAATGACGATCTCGACAGGCGCCCATCTTGGTTCCTACGAAATTCTCGCGCCAATCGGTTCGGGCGGCATGGGCGAGGTCTATCAAGCGCACGACACCAAGCTTGGGCGTGACGTAGCCATCAAGGTCCTGCCTGAAGCGTTCGCGCACGATCCCGAGAGACTTTCCCGTTTTCAGCGCGAAGCGAAGATGCTGGCTGCGCTGAATCATCCCAACATCGCCACGATCCACGGACTGGAGCAGTCCAGCGGCACCAGCTATCTGGTGATGGAGTTGGTGTCGGGCGAGACGCTCGCAGATCTAGTGAAACGAGAAGGTGCGGTTCCAATCGATGAAGCGTTGAAGATCGGCGTTCAGATCGCCGAGGCGCTCGAAGCTGCACACGAGAAAGGCATCATTCACCGCGACCTGAAGCCCGCGAATGTGAAGGTGACGCCCGAAGGTAAGGTTAAGGTGCTGGATTTCGGTTTGGCAAAGGCGTTCGTGGGCGACACCGCGGATAGCAATCCTTCCCAATCGCCGACGCTGAGTGCGGTGGCGACGATGCAAGGCGTGCTCCTAGGCACAGCAGCATACATGAGTCCCGAGCAGGCTCGGGGCAAAACAGTAGACAAGCGCACAGACATTTGGGCCTTCGGCTGCTTGTTGTATGAACTGCTCTCCGGACGCCCTGCGTTCGAGGGCGAAGACGTAACGGACATTCTGGCCGCCGTGGTAAGGGCCGAACCCGACTGGCAAGCATTGCCTGCTACAACTCCCGTGAAAGTCCGCGATCTGTTGCGACACTGCTTACAAAAGGACAAGAGGCTACGTTTGCGCGATGCCGGTGACGCACAGATCGAGATTCAAGAGGCGCTGGCTGCGCCGCAAGATGTCGGCACCGCTGGCCCGGCAACGAGAGGTTGGCGCGAGCGAGTAGCTTGGCTGGTAGTAACAGCTGTGCTTGCGCTGACAACCATGGCATTTGCCATTGGCTTCGTGCTGCGCACGCCGAAACCACCTCTGCCGGTGCGCTTAAGCGCGGAGATCGGCGCGGATGCAAGCTTATACATCAAGTACGGGCCTTCCACGATCCTCTCACCCGATGGCACGCGGCTGGCTCTTGTTGCTACCGGTTCCGACCAGAAGCAGCGCATCTACGTCCGTTCTATAGACCAGTTGCAGGCTATCGAACTGCACGGCACGGAGAATGCCCGCGATGCTTTCTTTTCGCCCGACGGCCAGTGGATCGGCTTCTTCGCCGATGGCGAGCTAAAGAAGATTTCCGTACAAGGCGGCGCGGCGGTCACCCTCTGCGATGCTCCCAATGACCGCGGCGGAAGCTGGGGCGAAGACGGCACGATCGTGTTCGCATCGGACGTTCAGGTAGCTTTATCCAAAGTCTCCTCGGCGGGAGGAACGCCCCAACCGCTGACCACGCTCGATAAGCAGGCGGGCGAACTCACGCAACGCTGGCCCCAGGTGCTGCCCGGGAGCAAGGCCGTGCTGTTCACCTCCAACACCCATGCGAACAATTTTGAGGACTCGGAGATCGTCGTGTACTCGATGTTCTCCGGACAGCGAAAGACGGTGCAGCGCGGCGGCTTCCACGCCCGCTACCTGCCCAGCGGGCACGTGGTCTATATGCACGAAGGCACGCTGTTCGCCGTGCCGTTCGATCTGAAGCGGCTCTCGGTGACTGGGCACCCGGCGCCGATCCTGGAAGGCGTGGTCACCGCTCCCGATTATGGCGGGGCGCAGTTCTCCCTTTCCAATACCGGAAACCTCGTGTATGTTGCGGGCCGTGAAGGGGCTCAGAACGTCTCCATCTACTGGATGGACCACGAGGGGAAATTCACGCCGCTCCGCGAAACTCCTGGAAATTACTTCAATCCCGCCTTCTCCCCTGACGGGAAGCGTTTGGCTCTGGAAATCTCTGACGGCAAGAGGAGCGATATCTGGGTGTACGAGTGGGAACGCGACACGCTCACTCGCCTGACTTTTGAGGGCGCGAACAACACCAACCCTGTGTGGACTCCGGACGGCCAGAGGATCGTCTATTCGTCGCAAGAGAACGGCGGGACTTATAACCTCTGGTGGATACGCTCCGACGGCGCCGGGGATGCCCAGCGCCTCGCGGAAGGCAAGAACTCTCAGTATGCACGCTCCTGGCGGCCCGATGGCAAGGTCCTGGCGTTCTTCCAACAAAACCCCGGCAATGGCAGTGACATCATGACGCTTCCCATCGAAGGGGACGAGAAGTCCGGCTGGAAGTCCGGAGAGCCGAAGCCTTTCCTAAGCAGTCGCACCCGCGAAGAGGTCCCTGCCTTTTCGCCGGATGGTCGTTGGCTCGCCTATCACTCCACTGAATCCGGTAGATTCGAAGTGTACGTTCGGCCGTTCCCTGGCCCGGGCGGCAAATGGCAGATTTCCATCGGCGGCGGCGTCACTCCAGAGTGGTCGCGCAACGGCGAAGAACTTTTCTATCGTACGCTAGACAGCAAGATCATGGTGGTCACCTACACCGCTTCCGGCGACTCCTTCCACGCCGACAAGCCCCAGCTCTGGTCGCCGGGCCAGTTCACAGACCGCGGGGCCAACTTCAATTTCGACCTGCACCCCGACGGCAAACGCTTCGCCGTGCTGAAGGCCGCGGGCACAGAACAGGCCGCTGCGGTGAACAACGTCAGCTTCATCTTCAATTTCTTCGACGAACTCCAGCGCCGCGTTCCGTCCGGAAAATGAACGCATGATCGACCAAACCATCTCCCACTACCGCATCCTGGAAAAGCTCGGTGGCGGCGGCATGGGTGTGGTGTACGAAGCTGAAGACCTCAAGCTGCATCGGCATGTCGCGCTGAAGTTCCTGCCTGCGGAGATGGAGAACGATCCGGCTGCCCGTGAACGATTCCAACGAGAAGCTTTCGCTGCCTCCGCGCTGAATCATCCGAACATCTGCACGATTCATGAGATCGACGAAGCGAACGGCCAGCACTTCATCGCCATGGAGTTGCTGCAAGGACAAACGCTCAAGCACCGGATAAGCGGGAAGCCTTTCGCTATCGAACACGTGCTGGAGTTGGGAGCAGAAATAGCCGATGCGCTGGACGCGGCCCATGCGAAGGGCATCGTGCATCGGGATATCAAGCCTGCGAACATTTTCGTTACGGATCGTGGGCAGGCGAAGATTCTGGACTTTGGGTTGGCCAAGGTAGACCGGCGTGAGAAGAGAGCGGCTGGGGGTAGGACATCACAATTACCGACACAGGGAGCTTCCGAAGAGGACCTGACGAGTCCGGGCACGGCGCTGGGTACGGTGGCTTATATGTCGCCGGAGCAGGCGCGAGGGGAGGAACTGGATGCTCGCACGGACCTGTTCTCTTTTGGTGTCGTTCTGTACGAGATGGCTACCGGCAAGCTTCCGTTTCAAGGCAATACCTCGGCGGTCATCTTCAACGCGATTCTCAGCAAAGCACCCACGCCGCCGACCCGAATGAATCCAGAACTGCCTCCGAAGCTCGAAGAAATCATTAACAAGGCGTTGGAGAAGGACCGCAAGCTGCGCTACCAGAGCGCGGCGGATTTGCGAACCGACCTAGCTCGGCTCAAACGCGATACGGATTCGGGACGTTCAGTCGTTGGCGCAGCCGCGGCCGAAGCATCTCCGCGACCCTGGTGGCGCGGCAGAGCCGCCATGGCGATTGTGGCGGTCTTGGTGGTGGCGGTGTTGGCGGGTGCGGGCTGGTTCTACGGGTTCCGCGGACGAGGCGGCGAGGCGATTGATTCGGTGGCCGTCCTTCCTTTCGTGAATGCCGGTGGTGATCCCAACGCCGAATATTTAAGCGACGGAATTACCGAGAGCCTCATCAATAGCCTCTCGCAATTGCCGCACTTGAAAGTGATGTCACGCGACTCGGCCTTTATGTACAAGGGCAAAGATACAGATGCCCGAGCCGTGGGGCAGGCGCTTGGCGTTCGCGCCGTCCTCAAAGGCCACGTGATGCAACGCGGCGATGACTTGGAGATCAGCGCCGAGTTGGTGGACGCCCGGGACGATAGTCACATCTGGGGCCAGCAATACAGCCGCAAGGCGGCGGATATATTCGCACTGCAGGGCGATCTCGCCAAAGACATGACCTCCATGCTGCGCATGCGCTTGACTGGCGAAGATGAGAAGCGCATGACCAAAAGCTATACCGCAAATCCCGAGGCCTATCAGGACTATCTGAAAGGGCGCTTCTGGTGGAACAAGAGAAGCAAGGAGGGTTTCAACAAGGCGATCGACTATTTTCAGCAGGCGATTGCCAGGGACCCTAAGTACGCGCCGGCCTATGCGGGCTTGGCCGATGGCTATGGCGGGTTGGCGAACAGCGGTTTTGTCAGTCCGAAAGAGGCCTTCCCGAAAGCCAAGGAAGCCGCGCAGAAGGCTCTAGAACTGGACGACACGCTCGCCGAGGTTCATTCTTCGTTAGCGTACGTGAAATCATTCTATGATTGGGACTGGTCAGGAGGCGAAAAGGAATTCCAGCGAGCCATCGAGCTTAACCCGAACTATTCGACGGCCCACGAAATGTACGGAGTGGCGCTATGGAGGGCTGGACGGCTTGAAGAAGCTATTGCAGAGGAAGAAAAGGCGGTAGAACTTGATCCGGTCTCGATCGTGAATAACGCAGGTCTCGGAACCGCCTTCTACTACAGTCGGCAATATGACCAAGCGATCGAGCAAGATCGGAAAACTCTAGAGTTGGACCCGAACTACGCCTCGGGTCGTCAGTGGCTCGGGAATGCCTACGTGCAAAAATCGATGTACAAGGAAGGCATCGGGGAGCTTGAGAAGGCATCGTCGGCGTCCCCAACTGCCCCGATACCGTTGTCCTGGCTCGGATACGCCTATGCGTTGGCAGGCAGAAGAGCGGACGCACAGAAGGTACTGAAGCAGTTGAGCGAGCTGGCGAAGCAGGAGTACGTTCCAGCGGTGGACAGAGCCAGAGTCTATGCAGGGCTTGGAGAGAAGGACAAGGCTTTCGAGTGGTTGGAGAACGGCTTGGAGGACCGTTCCACAGGCAACATCAGGGTAGAAATGCCATGGGATCCTCTGCGCTCCGACCCGCGCTTCGCAGACCTGCTGCGGCGCATGAATCTGCAGCCGTAGCGCCACGATAACATCTGCACGACAGCCAGCGATGAGGGAATTCACCCTGCGCTCAAACCGCTGTTCCCTGAGCTTTCGAGAAGCTTTGGACTGCCTCCTCTCGGGTTTTGGATACCTCAAAGACGGTCAGCAGTTTTGTAGTCTGCAATAGATGCTTGGAATGGACTCCCAAGTTGCAAAGCCGTAGCTGCGCGCCTCCCGATTTCGCACTGGAGTAGGCTGCGATCAGCGCGCCGAGCCCTGAGCTGTCGATCATCGTGACTTTCTTCATGTCGAGAACCAGATTCTTTTTGCCTTCGGAGACCAGTTTCTTCACCGTTTCACGCAACTTGTTAGTCTCTTCGCCGAGCACGATACGACCATCGAGAGTAAGGACAGTGACGCCATCCACTTCGCTGTTCGTTAGCTTGAGAGCCATAGTTACATATCTCCTTGTAGAAACTTTTCTGGGTACGCTTGCAGGGTCCAGCCCGGTTTCTCGTTTTGGGCTTTCCAGGGTGCCGGGAGTATATGTGAAATTACCGGAGTGGGTAAAAAGGACCTTCTCAACCTTGCTGACTCGCAGAAATATCTGGTCAACTAAATAGCCCTGATGTTCACCGCAGGGCTCTGTAGTTTGTTCTCACATAGCCTCAGAGTCTCGGCTTGGCAGCCCCGCGATGGATCACGCCGTCTTCTGCGCTGCGGCGATTTCGTCCGCGCTGTATCGGTAAGCGCGAAAAACATTGTTCGTCTGGCCCTTGGGCGGAGCCGGAGCTGGGCCAAAGTTTGGGTTCACGTATTCCCACACTACGTCTCCGTCGGTGGTTACCTCGAAGAACCTCCCGCACAGTCCTTCGTTGATTAGCGTGTTGCCGTTAGGCAGACGTTGCGCGTTCGAGATCAGGCTGCTGAAGAAGAAGTGATTACTGCCGGGACCTGTGCCGTCCTGATATCTCCATACGATTTCCTTGGTGTTCGGGTTGATTTCGAGGACACGAGAAAATTTGGCGCCGCCGGTATCAACGCGGAATGGCCCGTTGTCGAACAGTAGAATGTTGCCGTTTGGCAGCGGTGTGGGTGCATGCTGGCCGGATAGCGGCCGCGCACCCAACTTCCAGTCGATGGCCCCGCTCTGGCGGTTAATCCGCACAACCGTCGAGATATTGCGGAAGCTCAACAAGATGTTGCTGTCCGGCAGTTCGGCTATCCCATTGCCGTGTGTCCATTCCGAGCGACCATCGCTTGGCTCGGTGATCGGGTACGCGGCCGGCTCCATATGCTCCCAGGCGCGCCATTCCCAGACCGTCTTGCCGTCCGTCGTCCTCTCCACCAGGTAGTCGCCGTTGATCTTGCCGCCGTCGTGCTCGGTACCGGCCAAGCCGCCTTTCACTCGTTTGGCAATATCTGCCGGAAGCTCGGTGGAGCACAGCAGAAGCACGTTTCCATTGCGCAGCAGCCGCCCATCATGGTGATGGTCGGGCTGCTTGATCTCCCACAGCATCTTGCCGTTCCAGTCCACCTCCATCGCGGCGCCGCCCATGAACGGCGACTTGCCTATGAAAGTGTCGTTCGGGATTTGGCCGTTGTAGAACGGCGTTCCCTTGTCGGTTAGGTAGCCGTACAGGCCGGGCGCGGATACGGCATCTTCCACGTGTGCGTCACGTTCCCTTGAATGTCTATCAGGTACACCATACCTGCTCCGGTCAGAGGCGCGAACAGCGTGAAGCCCGGAGAGGCACGCTGCGGGTCGTAGCCACGGAACCCGACGCCGCGGCGCCTTATCGTGTTCGGATCGATCGTGATAGAAGTAGACGACGCAGGAGCGACCGGCTTCAGGGTTTGGTAGGCGGCTACACCACCGCCACCCAAGATTAGGCCGGCGCCGAGACCAAAGACGAACTGTCGTCGGCTTAGATCTGGTAGGTCTGCGGCCATATGTTTTGTCTCCTTTTTTCTATACCACTGGTATGCGCTTAGGCTGGCTCCTGGAGAGGGATTAGCGTCGGGGCATTCGCGGCGCCTCGATAGCGGGCGAGGAGCAGCGTGATGTCGTCGGCTTGATTGGCACCCCGAGAGAAAGAGCGCACTCCATCGAGAATGGTCTTCTGGAGATCTTCTAAAGGCGTGTCGTGCAGCCCAAACAGAAGTTCACGCAGCCGAGATACTCCGAACATCTCATCGTCGGGATCTGTAGCTTCGGTCACGCCATCGCTGTACAGCACAAGCGTGTCGCCAGGTCTGAGTGCAACGCAGGCAGCGACATAGCTTGCATCGGGTATCAAGCCGACCGGGAACCCACCTTCGGTGAAAGGCTCGGAGACTTCACCGCCACGAAGGAGAAGCGGTGAAGGGTGCCCGGCATTGATGAACTCAACCCGACCTTCGCGATCAACGATGCCGAAGAACATTGTGGCATAGCGACCAACCTCCGAGTGTTCGCACAAAAATCTGTTGATGTGGTTAAAGACGCCTGCCGGATCAGCTCCCATGTTCATCCCGGAAAGGGCACCTTGCAGCATCGTTGTCAGAAGCGCGGCACCCAAACCCTTGCCTGAAACGTCAGCGATCAGGAAGGCCGTGCGATTTTCGCTCAAGGGGAAAACGTCAAAATAGTCGCCTCCGACAGCCAGACAAGGAGTACTTGTGCCTCTGATGGCAAGATGCGGAAAATCGCGGAAACTTTGCGGGAGGAGGGCTCGCTGAATGTCGCGGGCGATGCTGATTTCCTGTTCGAGGCGTTGGCGCTGGCGCTCGCGTTCGACCAGCCTAGCGTTATCCAAGATGCTGGCAGCTTCGATGGCGATGGCGTCCAGGATTTGCCGGTCGAGCTTGGAAAATGCTGCCGGCCGTCGGGAATCGAGATACAAAACGCCAAGAAACTGCCCGTGTTTGGCGTTAATCAGAGATTCTGCGGAGCTAACGCGAGACATCGCGTACAGGGGAATCACGATGACGGAACGAAGTCGTTGCGAAACGATGCTCTGAGCCGCCTGTAAGTCCAGATCATCTCGATTTAGATCTTCGGTGATAACACTGGATTGACGCTGAATAGCGAGACGGATGGCGGTTTGACTCGGAGAGAAGCTTTCGAGCGGAATAGGTACTCGCCTTTGGCCTCGGGCCAGCCGCATGCGAACCGATCCGCTCTCATCGGCTTCGAGCAGAAGGCCTCGCTCGGCATCCGTCACGACCATGGCATGATCGAGCATCGTGCCGAGCACAGCGTCGAGAGGAAGCTGCGAATGCAGCAGCATCGTCGCTTCAAGCAAGAGGTTGATCTTGCTGAGGCCTCCTGGGGACGAATCGCCGTGGGTAATGTTCTCTATTCGCGACAGGAGATCATCGACAGTGGCATCGGAGGCAGACGTGCGGAAGACAAGCTGGTATGAACCATCGAGACCAAAAGTAATAACGTCGCCGTTTTCCACGGCATGTTTAACAATTTTCTCGCCATTAAGGAACACGCCGCCGCGCTGGCCACGGTCTTCGAGGTAGTAACGGTCATCGAAGAAGATTGCAGCAGAGCTGCGGGAGATACGGCTGTCGGAAAGCTGGAGGTGGTTCTTGGCTCCGCCGCTGCGTCCGATAAGGAAAGGAGATTGAGTGATGCGGACGGAACGAGTCTGCGCATCGGGAGCAATAACCTCCAGGATCGCTTCGCCGATGGCCGAGCCGTCAGGCATGAGGGATCACTCCGAAGCACGGATTCTAGCACGCACAGGCTCAAGGATTGCGCCTTTAGGGCAGGAGATCGTCTCGGTCACTGTGGTTTCGCTCTTTCACCTTGCACCTTTTGGATTGCGTTTCCGCAAAATGTAACAGGTAAAGTTCACGCCTTCGCAGAATCGCTGGAGCGCCATACACTGATTTGTCGCCAGACTTCGATGAGCGTTTCTTCTAGTGAAGATTTCACGTTTATCGGACGGGTCCCTATGACCGGTAGGGCGCGCGACTATGCCAGTAATGTACGTCGAGCCAAAGATAAGTGCGAACGGCAGCCACGTACCAGCAAAACTCGTGAACATCTCAAAACTCCGCTGTATCACCATAGCCACGACGGTGGCGTCGAGGAAGAGAACGATGGCAACGAATGCTATTGCAGTCGTCAAGGGACGGGTGTACCCGAAGCGTGCGAAGTACAACGCGGAGATGTTGGTGAAGATGATCGGCGCGGCCACAGCGTGGATAATCAGAGCGCTATGGAGTCCTGTGGCGGCGATCCCGAGTCCCATGGTGGCCGCGCACAAGACCCACCCTACGAGTGCGTGGGCCGTGAGAATCGCGCTGTGCTGAATAGTCAAGTTGCTCATGCCGACTCCCTTCGCGACGTGGCAGCTTACCGGCTCGTCGTTGCTCGTATTTCGGTGGCACAATCACGTAATCGCCCGGCCAGTATTCGCTGAAGGCAGCGACTCGCTTTCTTGCTTCGCTTGCGTCCTCAAAGGTGCCGATCAGCACTCGTTGGCCGTCTGGCAACGTGCGCACAATTTTGTAAGTTCGCTCCAAGATGGTTTCCATGCGCGAAGAGTGCCAGAGGAGCGACTGAGGCGCGGTGACAGAAGGCACAAGCCTGGGTGATGGTAAGGCGGTGACTTTTTGAAGGGTACGGCTAGGAAGTTTTCGGTAATAGGGGCAACTTGCCGCACTCAATTGGCTGAACTACCGCAAGCAAAGCGTCGCGAACCTTTTGCGCCGCAGATGTTCACTTCCTCCAGTTTGGGAACCACTAGTCAACATGATTCCTCTTCTCTTCCACTGAAAACTACAAACTGACTGAAAACTCTCCACTGCTCTCCGACTTTACCTGGAAGGCACCCACCCGATTTGCACCGCGCCCCCCCAACTTCCCCCACGGTAAAATCGGCATTACGACCGTCTTGGGACCACCAATGAACGGCGCACAAGCCCGTTCCGAGAACATGTCCGAGAAAATGAAAGACACGGCCAGCCTGGTCATCGGCATAAGTGCGTTTGCCCTTCTCGGGGGCATCATGGGCGCAATTAACAGCAGTCCGCCGATGGGGGAAATGGGAGACTTCATCTACGTATTTACGAGGGTGACGGTTTGCTTTTGCGTCTGGGGGCTGGCTACCGGCATTGGACTCTTGCGCAAGTGGCGCTGGTCTCGCATCTCCATGCTGGTCTTCGGCGGCATTCTCGTGACCTGCGGAATCCTTCTGCCTGTGGTCATGATGCTGCCGTTGGAGGACGGAAAATTTGTGGGATGGGCCGCCCTATGGACGTGGCAGTCCATACTCCTCAAGGCTGTGGGATTAGCTCTTCTTCTCGTGGTGCTCGCCGGGGGAGTCCGCTGGTGGAAATACTTCAAGTGCAAGAGTGTGAAGTCGTATTTCCGCGAAGATCACGCTCCCGCACAGTAGCGGGCTCCGGGCGGTAGCAAACTGCGTACAGAGCGTGCTCTAAAAGCACCAACTATGCTTTCAGGTTTGTAAACTAGCTGCAATGCGCCGGAATCTCTAGTCGCCACTTGAGAGCCGCGATCTTGATGACGCAAAGCTTCCAGACATCATAACGGGCAACGGACATGGCGGAGGATTTGCTATTTCGGCTGTTGACTTTGCTGGAACGCCTCGGTATCTGGGTGGCTGTTGCAGCGTGGCTCACCGTCGCGCTCGGAGCCGCCGCTATGGCTTATGTGCTCCGTAACGAGAGGGTTACGATCTGGCTGCGCGCATCCGTTGTTGGACTTCTAGCCCTGGCCGCAAATCTCGCGGATTATTTCGTGACTCTCCAGCGCAGCCCGGATTTGACCTTCGAGGCCAATCCTCTCTGGCGCAACGTTGTAGATCACTTTGGCTTGAGGATCGCGAAGTGGTATGGGTTGACCGGAAAAATCTTTGTCTCTGTGCTGGCTGTGCAGATGTTCACCTTCTACTTGAGCCAACGCGAGGCTATTTATCCTGAACAAGCCCGTTCGCTTCTCCATTTTCTGACGCATATGGGAAGCCGCGCTCGTACTTTCCGCGGGCGCGTCTTGGGCCTGTTCACCATATTTGGGTTCTTCTTCGCTTGGATGAATGCCTTCTACCTCTACATTGCCTATACGAACTCGCTGGACAATCTCGATGCACTGAGGCGGCTTCCCTCGGTTCCCGTTTCGCTTTTCATCCTTGTGGCCATGTTGGCGATCGCGTTTTCGCTGACGACGTATCGCGCCTTCCGTCGCTCCATGGTCCCGAAACGCAATTGAAGGCCAGTCGCATGTACATCTGCCCCAAATGTAACAGTCTGGTTGACCAACCCCAGAAGCGCTGGTGGTCGCGACGGCACTACTGCCCGAACGGCCATGTTCTTTACGTCCGAGGTCTTGGGCCTTCGGTCGAGCGGTCGTTCTGGGAGTCATTCCTGAGGACTTTCGCGCGGGCCATGATTATCTTCGGCATCATCGCGTTCACGCTCGCCACCCAGCCAGACTATCCGAGGCAGATGCTGGAGCGTCACGCAACGACACAGGCGCCTGCTGCGGTGGGATTCCTCTTCGCTATCTACTATTTATTTGTGGGCCTGAACTTGTTAAGAAACGCGCACGTTTGGGCGGGACGGCCAGGGCCGGTTCAAAGACTGGTCGCTCCTGCAAGAGGCAGAGCCTACGGTTTTCTTGCTGCCGTTCTCTGCCAGCTTGGCATCGCCATAGCGCTGCTGGTTGCGAAGTGAAGGCGCTTCGATAGCCACGACAAAGCCTGTCGGCGTTACAGCCTACCATCGCGTATGCAAGATGATCCTGCTGTACCGGCTCGTAGCAGCACCCCAAGAATCTCCACGTAACGGCGGAGTTCCAATATCTGTCAAGAAGGAACATCCTGAGCCGCCGACCAGAGGTATGTAGAGGTATTATCGATTCGATTTCTCACCAGCCAGCCACTTTTGCAGAATTGCTCGATCTCTCGGTTCCATCTCGATAAACTCAACGCCCCTGCCTTCTGCGTTGACGTTATCAGTCACTCTTCCTATGGCCGTGAACTCTTCCCGCGCGTGTTCAATGCGCACACGTATTCGACTTCCTTTAGGAAGCGGAGCCGCGGTCTTGACGAAACACCCGCCCGCGCTCAGATCGCGGGTAATTAGAACTTGTTCCTTCCGTGAGTCGAGTTCTTTTACTTCAGCCGTTGCCCCAAAGCTATAGCGGTCAGATTGTCTAGGGGTTCGGGATAACCACTTGGCAAGGATTTCGTAGCTTTCGGGCTCGACCATACTGAAGACTATGCCCATGCCGTCTTCTGTGACGTAAGCGACGACCCCGGACGCCACGAACGTGGTCCCGGCCTCAGCCAACTCGATATGAACCCTGGTCCCTTGCGGATATGGCTTGATCGTTTGAACGAAGCAGCCGAAGCGGCTCAATTCGGTAGTCTGGGCCACGACGGCTCGCGTGGAACCTGTTTCAGCTACAACGGAAGTTGCTTTGAAGGGAATACGCGGAACTCGGCGGCGGTCTGCCGGGCGCCATCGCGATTTAGTTCCTGGGTTTTGCTCCAGCCCCCGAATTTCGTTTCCGTCGAAGACAAAGTCCACCTGCCGCAAGCCGCGTTTTGGAGTCCGCCGAACGGTATAACGCTTTTCGCTTAGTTCAACGGCCCTGGCGTTTTCGACCAGGGCTTGTCGCCAAACTTCGATGAGCGCTTGTTCGAAGGAAGAATCCAAGGCTCACTCTGATTCGAGGGAATTATATGTCCGGGTGTACGGACCGAAGGCGCGAATGACTTGGGCTGAGCGAGTCAGAGCGGGCGTGGACGCCGAGCACGTTCATGCCGCCGTGGCGGCGAAGGGCAGAGGTTAAAAACTTCCAAAGGCACGCTGGTAGAATGGCAGGCATCTTTCCCCTGATGAGCGAATTCAAGGACAAAATTCCAGCGGCTGGTGGCAAGGTCGAATTTCTTTACGACCCCACATCTGGAGGAATATCTACTCAAATTTCTGGCACCGGGTTTATGGCGCTGTACTTGGTAGCGGTCAGCATGGACGGGCGGCATTTACTTGCTACCGTCCCTGCGACCGGGATAGGCGTGACGCCGGTGTATCCCCAACCATCAGTCCTTACGTATATCCAATCCGATGAACAGGGCATGTGGGGGAGAAACTGCCCGCTCTGCAAAAAGTACTTTCGCACTAATCACGTCATGGGTGTTACTTTCTGCCCATACTGCTCAGACGGAGCACCGAGCCTTGCCTTCATATCCAAAGAACAACGCAGTTATGTGACGGCCTTCTACGATGCGTTCGCACGGGCATACATCGGAAAGAAGAATACATCTCTAGATATGGCGGATATTACAGACCGGGCCGCAGCGTGGCATTACTCGGAAGAAAAGCAGCAATTTCACTTCACATGTGACACAAAGGATTGCAGCACCGAAACGGACATTCTGGGCGAATACGGTTATTGCCCACGGTGCGGTCGAACAAACGCCCGTAAGCTGTTCTCCGAACGGATGGATAAGATGTTGACCCGCTTGGAAGAGATTAGGAAGACCGTTTCCGACCGAAAGGAGCGAGGCGCAGTTTGGGAAGATATGACCAAAACGAGTCTATCGGAATTTGAAGCGCTGGCCAGGCACCTACGAAACAAACTGCTTCGCTTTCCAATGACCCCAAACAGAAGGAAACGCTTGGAGGACTTGAATTTCCAAAGGCCGTTGCTAGCAGATGAGGCGTTGGTGCAGTGGTTCGATATCGGCGTCCTGCGATGGGTCGGAGACAAAGTAACTCCCCAGCGGAAGGTGCCAGATTCTGATTTGCCGTTCATCAAAAAGATGATTCAAAAGCGGCACATCTTAATCCACAACGGCGGCATAGTTGACCAAGCCTATCTTGACCTTAGCGGGGACACTCAGGTTCGGTTGAGTGAACGTATTCGCGTAGACAGCCGCGAAGCAAATCGTTTCATCGAGTGTGTTCGTAATATGGCCGCAAACCTTCTGGACAATGTGGAAGATGGATTCAGCGAGGGGTGATTTCATGATCGACGAAGATGCACTTTGGTACAAACGCGGCGATCTTGTCGAATTCAAGCTGAACTTAGGCGGCGGGCCGAAAACATGCAGGGGGCTGGTGTTGAACACGGCTGTCCTGCTTGGGCGCGGAGCAAGGCAAATCTGGATTCTAGATATGGATGATGCTTCCCCCGAACAACAAGCCCACTGGACAAACAAGAAGCATATCGTGCATGAGGAAGACATCATCTCGAAGCTGCCCTCGGTGGTTATCGGGGCCGACACTCTCCTGCGAGACAATCCAGTCAGCTATCCTGTGCAGGACGGGAAACTGCGGGATACCCCAGCGATCACTGTAACCATTGCGGTCCCGACCCCCGTGGCAGAATGACATGGTGCCACGGCACGAATTTCGAACACTGCATGCTTCCCCGGCCGGAATTCATGATTCAACTCGCAGGACCGTCTCATGCCGAAATGGCAGCTTTCAAGGCTTGGTTTGTTCGTTGAAGAAATTAATGAGCGATTGGAAGTCTTTGCCCCATCTGTCAGGCGTCTTACCGCCAACCACTTCGCTGTAGAAAGCCCATTTCCCATCCGTGTGGACATTTAACATGTTGGTTCCCCGAGTGAAAACAATGCGAAGGGAATCGTTCAGCGCCATCCTTTTGAATCCAGCTTTAATAGCGGCTAGCTCGATTTCCTGTGGCGTCATGTTCGTCATCGTAGCAGGTCAGTGATGCTGAATCTGGCGGGGAAACCCCCGAGGTTCGGATTTCGCATTCCGCGCCTCGGCACCGGCTCCGTGTGACATTCCTATTTTGCTGCTGTCGATTTCACCCTCTGTTTGCGGAACGAACGCCTAAGCTGGATCATTGACTTCCAGTGCTTGAGCCACGGAGCCTCTTGAAGCTTGTACATTCTTCCGTGCGAATCCCACGCTGCCCAATAATCGATAGTCGAGAAGTCTATGTCCGCCTGATTCCACTTGCTTGTGATGTATTTACCTTCGGTGATTTCGCAAGGCAATTGTGGTTGGCTGTCGATGACCACAAAATTTGTGTGCGGATAGAGGCGGATCGCTCCAAAGGTTGTGATGGTCACGGGTCGGCGACCGAGGTTGGTCACCGTAAAAAGAGTCAGAATCATTCCATGATAGTGCGGATCGCCAACAATCTCCATGTTTCGGCGCACGGTCAGCCTAACCTTGACCCGGTCGCCCATAATTTGCCAGACGATAGCGATCGTTGAGAGCACAGCGCCGTAAACAGCGATGATTGCTGTGATGATCTCTGCGATGCTCATAGCGGCTGTTGTAATGGGCTAGGAGGCAAGTTTCCGAACGTCTTGCAATTTGGAAAATGCGCTCGTCAGATATTGGTTCGGATCATAGGCACCCGGATCAAAAAATCCACGGCGATAGGCGGTCGCGCCTCGTCTCAAGATTTCAATCTGATCTTCCGCAGACCGTAGGTCGTCGAAGGCCGCTCTTAGTTGCGCGGCGTAATCGGGAGAGATTCGACGCGCATGATCCAGTACGGTTTGAGCATTTTCAGGAAGTAGCCTGGGCGCTGGGAAGGTCTCAGCGATTGCAAATTTACCCTTGATGTCCAACTTCTTCCACTCCTCAATGCTCCTGATGATGCTATCGGTCGTCGTTTGTACGATTGATCGGCCCAGACCTTGAAGCTCTTCGACCTGTTGGCGCAGGTGTGCCAGCGTAGCGAACGCCGCTAATGCCTGCTGGTCGGCTGCGGCTGCCTGCTTTTCGGATGCCTTCCGCATTTTCTCTGACTCAGCGAGAATCCTTCTGGTCGTCCACGCATAATACGCTGTGACTAGCACCAGCACGACCACGCTGATTGCATTCACCCATTCGATAATCGGATGGGTCGGCTGCATCCGGGTGGGGCGAGTTTACCACTACTACTTCAATGGGCCGCTCCCTGTGGTTCTGAGGGATGGAGCTATTCTTCACCGTTTCGGCCCGATTGCATGATTTTGGGGATTACCGTATTACAGCGAGGACGAAAAGGAATGAGTTTCGTTGGCTACTGGGATCGTGAGTGTCGGAACCTCGGCTTCCGCCACCAACGCGACTCACCACTGACTAGCTCACAATCGACACCAAGAGTTTGGGTAAACATAAGCTGGCCAACTTTCTGCCGGACAGCCGAGGCATCGTTCAAGAGGTTCCGCACACTCTCGGACAGCTTCAGACTTTCCCATCGACGCTGGACCTTCTCGAATTCGAGTTCGGACCAACGGCTTAACTTATCTGCCTGTGTTGATTTCGCAAGGGGTTCGTTGCGCGTAGTTACAAGCAGGTGAAAACCTGAGACAGTTCGAACCTCAGTGCTCGGGTGTGATTTGCCCAACAGAAGCGACTCTATGCAAACCGCTGCCAATAGGTGCGGGTTCGTCCATTCGGACATCTTATTCTCCTCTTCGGAATTTCGAGCTTGCGGAATTTCGAAACCCGCAATGCCCTCGGCACATTCATTGGCGAGCGATACCACCGCGCCAGTGAGCTTCCTCACGTCTTCCAAGAGCCGGTCAAACTCGCCCAATTCGCGTCGGAAATGGTCCTGCTTTGCGTGTTCGTATAGGAACTGAGAAATACGGCCAGTTTCTGTGCTATCCCAAGTCGTAAGCGGATCGTGAACGTCAGGATCACCCGGAACCATGAGACGTTGCCTACCAACAAATGGGTTGTCAACTGTGTGGCAGACTTGCCGCCTTCCGTCAGAGCCACTTGAAATACTAAGAAGCTGAGGGCTTTTGCCGCCTGTAAATCTGTCCAGGGGCGTACAACTGATCCAGGAAATGATGGGCTGAATGACGAAGTCCTTGATGTCCTGGAGGTGGCGCGCCTCTCGGTCTCGAAGGGTTGATTCTCGAAACGCTTTCAAAGAGCGCCAGGTGAGCCAGGCGTAGACGGCCGTAATTAACACCAGCAATAGGTTGGCGTAGGCGTTCAGGAACTGGCCAACTCTTAGGACGACGCCCAGCGCTGCGTTTACCATGGTTTTAGCGATGCTTTCGCCACTTCAACAATGTGATGAACGAGGTCTCATCGAAAAGAAATTATGGTAGTTTCGTTATCCTTTCGATTATCTGATTCATTCTCTTGACGAAGGTCGTTCTAAGGGTGATCCCTTGCTGGCTTCTCAAAACTCTCAGATAGGATGCATACTCTTTCCGCACCCGTCGTAATCTTTGTCCCCGAAACCACGACAGATTTGAACCTGAGGCATGGGTCAATCCCCCTGGTTGCTCTCGAATAGCACGTCCGACAGCTTGGCGTCTGCCCAACCCTTCTCGCGCATCCGTTTCCGTACTTCCGTTTGCATTGAGGGTGGCGCGTTCTGAACATACTCTTTTGCCCGTTCATAGGTTTTCGTGAGCCGCCGGTCGGCGTGGACTTCGCCAAGATAACGAACTGCATCTTCAGGCGAAAAGTCTCGGTTTCGCTTCTCCCGCCAGTTCGTCGTAAGGCCCGTCCAGATCGCGGCTTCAACCTTTTCGTGCTTTGGCAGCCAGCTTTGTAGTTCCGTTTCAACCTCGGGAGGGATTGATGGACTGGCGTCATCCTTAGGGAAGTAGTGAACGGCGTTGAGTGAGCAGCCTTCCCGTTCCTTCAGATTTTTACGGGCGTCTTCTAAGTCAGTAAGCTCGCTGAGCGCCCAATACGTCGGTTGCGGCGTGGAACCTGAGTGGATAACCAAGGTTAGGCGTCCGTCGTCGGATATCCTGGCGAACTCAATGGGCAATACTGGTCCGTCCGTTCGCCACTTGGTTCTAATCCTAAGCGATCCGGGACACCAGATCAGCGAACCCCAGCCGATTACCGCGATATTCAACAGTGCCTCGATTCGGAAAATTGTATTTCAGCCGCCGAGCGGGTTAGCGCTCGGTCTTTAGCTCGACCGCCTAGCGTTCTCGACGAGGGTCAGCCGCCAGACTACATAAGCGTCCGCTCAAAGGATGAATTCGTCGTGTTCTCCGCGCTTCAGGTCGTTGACCTTTTACCTACTTTACCTAACAGGTCCGTTGTGCACTCACCGCAACGGGCGACCATTTCTCGCAGCGCCGGGTCTTTCCACTTAACGAATTCAACGTAGCGACGCAGTCGCCTGTACAGCGGCTTCAACTCGGCGCAAGCTTCCCATATGTCTTGCCCATCGACGATCCGGTGAATTGTCCCCTGCTTGACATCAACACCCGCCCAACTCTTGAGGATTGCTGGATGCAGGATCAGCCAAACCATGAACCCTTCCCAATATTTCCGTTGGAATGGTGGCAGGTCATCCCAGATACGGTCGAGGTAGTCGTGGGAGAAGATCGCCTCCTGAACCTCTGCTTCGTCTGGTCCGGCTCTCTTTGCCAACTCCTCGATGCGGCTCCGGGCGCAAGTGGGAAATGGGTCTGAAAAAGTCCAGCTTGTTCCGAACTGCCAGTACCACTCGTGGTCAACCATCCTGTGACGAGGACCAAGTGTTCGCGCCGCATTGTCCTTAGCTTGATGGACACTGAGGTAGGGCATTCCGAAGGCGATCAAGTCGTGTGCTGCGTGAACCCAGCCGTTAGGCATTACCATTCCTTTTTCTGGTGAGTCATGTTTCGGTGCCCGTCCTCGAACTCCGCAGAATATGATAGCCCGGTAAGCTAATCGGGAGATTCATCAAGTCGTTGCCATACAGATCGACTGGGTTATCCAGCAAGCGCAGGGCGAATCTCCCTTGACGTGTTGCCGCTGTGGGAGCAAGGTGCAACGAGAAGAGCGGAGCCAGAGTTTGGCGCTGGGTCATGTTGAGTCGTCTGGGCGCATTTGCGCTAGCTGTGGACGCTGCCCTGAGGGAGGGGAGAGATGGCGACGATTCAGGCAGAGATTCTTGATTCGTTCTACGCGAAGCTTTCAAAGTCAGAAACGGTTGACGCGGCGATGGTCGATGCGCTTCGGAACCTTTTTCAGTCGGAGGGCAAGATGAAGGCGGATGACTTTGTTGCGATCCTTGCCAAGAAAACGCAGGAGAGCACTCTGTGATCCAGATTGAAGCGATTCACATCCGGGAATTTCGGGGCATTCGTGATCTGGAGATCAAACCGGACCGCAAGAGCTTCGTGATTTCAGGTCCAAATGGCTCTGGCAAGAGCGGGGTCGTAGATGGTATCGAGTTCGGATTGACAGGCGAAATCTCAAGACTGGCAGGCAAAGGCACGATCGGGCTGACTGTCCAGCGTCATGGGCCGCATGTGGACCGCCGGGATGATCCGGCGGTGGCAGAAGTCTCGCTGAACCTCTATATCCCAGAAACCAAGAAAACGGCTGTTCTGACGCGAAACGTCAAGACCGCAAAGAGCTTCAGTCTGAATCCTGACGATCCTGAAATTAGAGCAGCCATCGAAGAGACAGCCCAGCACCCCGAGTTGATCCTCTCGCGTCGGGAGATCATCAAGTACATCATTGTGGAGGCGGGCGAACGTTCGAGAGAGATTCAGGCGCTTCTGAAGCTTGATCAGATCGGAAACATTCGCAGCGTCCTCGGAACAGTCAAGAATAGGCTCTCCGCATCCTTTGCCACCGCGGAAAGGGATGTGAGCAACGCCAACGATGCCTTGCGCCGCCATCTCGATGTGATGGCCCTCTCCGCACAAGGGATCCTCGCGGCGGTCAATGCGCGTCGCAAGATCCTTGGTCTGGCTGAAATCAAGGAATTAAAAGCGGACACCAGCCTGAACGTTGGTGTGTTGGAAGGAGGCTCTCAGCAGACTTTCAATAAACAATCGGCGCTTCGCGATTTGGCTGCGCTACAGAACGCCCAGGTTGGCTTCGCTACGCTCGGGAAGAAGGAAGCAGCGGCCATCCTGGAGGATCTAGCAGCACTCGGGAGCGATCCAAACTTGCTGGAGACCATCACGCGTCGTTCCTTTGTCGAGCGCGGCTTAGCGTTGGTTGACGGTGCGCGCTGCCCCCTATGTGATAAGGACTGGGAAGACGAAGAACACCTGAAGGAACATCTGAGGGCAAAACTCACAAAGTCCCAGGAAGCCGAAAAACTCCAGCGGCGGTTGCTGGGCAATGGTACTGAAATTGGCAATCAGGCACGCCGCGTCGCGGCGTTCGTTGGCGCTGTTCAGCCCCTCGCAAACACGGACGGTCCGGCAGGTTTCGCCGCAGTACTCACCAGTTGGTTTGAGCACCTGACCGTGTTTGCTAAGTCGCTAGGCACGGTCGAGCAGGTGCTGGCCAAAAAGGAGCAATTCGAAAAGGGTTGGATTGCTGCGCCGCCATTATCGGAGGCACAACTTGAGACGCTGACGGAAACCATAAAGGCAAAGCCGGACCAAAGTGCCTCCGTGGCGGCGCAGAGCTTCCTGACTCTCGCGGAGGATCGTTTGACGGCCTGTCGGAGTGCGCTGCGTGCGAAGAAGCAGGCGGCGGCTGCGGAGGAGGCTGGCAAAACCGTCTACAAGACCTACTGCGACGTGTCGGAAGAGCATCTCGGCGCTCTGTATGCAGCAGTCGAGACTGATTTCAGCGCTTACTACCGGGAAATCAATGTGGATGACGAGGGAGGGTTCAAGGCAAAACTCGAACCTTCCGAAGGCAAGCTCGACCTGGCAGTCGATTTCTACGACCGAGGCATGTTCCCGCCAGGGGCGTACCACAGCGAAGGGCACCAGGATGGAATGGGGGTCTGTCTATATTTTGCACTCATGAAGCGGCTGCTCGGCGATAGTTTCCGGTTTGCTGTGCTTGACGATGTGGTAATGTCCGTCGATCAGGACCATCGGAAGCAGTTCTGCAAGCTGCTCAAGACCCACTTTCCCAACACGCAGTTCATTATCACAACTCACGACAAGGTCTGGGCCAAGCAGATGCAGACGGAAGGCCTTGTCGAATCCAAGGCCGGTGTAGCTTTTTACAGTTGGAACGTTCAGACTGGACCGATTTTTGAGCAAATCTCAGAAGTGTGGGACCAAGTAGAAGCAGACCTTGCGAAGAACGACATTCCGGCGGCCGCTGGCCGACTCCGCAGGCATCTGGAGTACATCTCCGCCGAACTGGCTGATCATCTTGGAGCGAAGCCCACTTATCGAGCCGACTTCTCTTATGATCTCGGAGACATGCTGTCGGCGGTGATTGGCCGGCAAGGCGAGATACTAAGGCTCGCTGCCAAGGCGGCAAATGATTGGAAGGATGACGACGCGAAAACCAAAGTTGAAGCGATGAAGGCAGCAAGGTCGGACGCGGTCGCAGCCTACGGTGGTGAGAGTTGGGTCATCAACAAAGCTGTCCACTATAACGAGTGGGAGACTTTCACGAAGGCTGAATTCAGGGAGGTTGTCAAGGCTTTGAAGACTCTTCTCCTCCAATTCCGCTGCCCGAAGCCAGTATGTGATTCATGGCTTTATGTCACCCCGAGGAAGGGAGATCCCGAAGTGCTCCGCTGCCGCTGCATGGGCGTCAACCTCAATCTCAAGCCGAAATAAGTGGAGGAGCTTTCGTCCTAGGCATGCAACCAGATGGCCTAGAGGACGAAATAGGGATAAGAAACGCGCCTGAATATCGCGAAGGGCAGGGGAATCTCGACCAGAGCATTTGCAAGAGAGGAAGGAAAATGCAGAGGTTCAGTTGAAAATCGGGGTTCAAGAACTTATGGCAGTCTCGCTTTTGGTGGAACCGGCGTCGTTTTTGGCCTAGAAAAAAGCGGCAGAGATAACGTTCCGCCTGCGGGCATGCGTAGAAGGACACAGGGAATGAAACTCGCCAAATGGTCGAAAACCGCCAACTACGCGAGGGTGTAAGCCCGAATTGCCAAGGCTGGAGGAATTTCGACGGGCACGGCGAGCGGAAGAGCAAGAACAGAAAATGAAGTCTTCCAAATCGCCTAGGTCCACGAATCCTCCTCGTCAAGGCGCTGACGATCCGCTTTGGGCGTGTGGTTAAGCCGAAACCGACGAGGAGTAAACAGTTAGGCAGGCTGAAAAACTGGCCGAAAGCAAATGGCGGTTGAGTATCTGACCGACCTTACCTATGCCGTTTACTCCGGCGATGCTGTCGAAGCAAGCTTGCTTTTCCGCTTCGTTGAGTCTGCGAGATTTTCGTCAGTTCCCAGGTGCCGCCAATATCCCAACGACTCCAACAAGAGCCGTCTCGCCAACAACTGGACGTTAGTTACGTCATATACGGACAGCACCCTTAGGTAGCGTTTGTCTTTGTGACTGTGGGCAGCTATTTGGCTCCGTATGAAGCTTGCGTAAGCAATAGCATCACTAATGTGTATTTCTCCATCGCGCACATCCCTTACAGCCCACGGTGCGAGTTTTGTGATTTCCGGTCGTTTCCTAATCTCGATGCGCGTTCGCTTTCCTCGGAGATTCCAATAAAATTCCTCCGTGAGGTTCACCCCCGCCTTCCCCAGTCTTTGCTCCAGGTCGTTCTTAACGTGAGGATTCCATGCGCCATTGATTTGGCTCGGATTGTTGTTCGTGGCACGTATCTCAAGCCCTAGCTCTTCGATGCAAGAGTAAGCTGAGGTTATCGCAGCAGCCATTCGGATGTGGTCTTCGGGAAAGTCAGATTTCGGGATGTTCAAGCTATGATTCGGGTCAAGTTCAACGGTCGGCACAGACATGATTTCCATGCTGATCGCTAAACGAGCAAGCGCGTAGACAAATCTGAGCTTCAGCGAAGCACGGGTTGCGATGAGACAGGCTAGCGGGATATTGGGGCTTGAATGGAATTGCGGCGTTTCACCTGGCCTGCGTGGAACACTCCCGTTCTCTTGAGACATCACTGGCGAGACGGGCTGCGGGCCGGAAGAAAACATTCCATAAAAATTGGAGCCTTGTAGGAGGTTTCTGACGTTGTAAATTGTGTTAGCTGCCCGCTGGGCGGTCACCTGGTCCCTGGCGGAAATGATTACCTCCTTGAATGGATAGAATTTGTCGTCCGAGTATTCGCCCCCGCGAGGAAACTCCGTTGTTTGCTCCTCGAACGTTATGACCCAACCTCGCCCGCCGTATGGTGGGGGTGGGTACAAGTGCCAGTCCGAAGCGTGAAGGCCCGTGTGAAATTGATGTAATGGCTTCATCTCAAATGATGATTCTACATTTGGGGGAGGACAAATTATTCGTTAGCAATCAGAACGTCTTTTCCAAATAACCAGCGCTTACGCGCAGTCACGGCTGCCCGGAACCGGCGCTGCGCCGTTGTGAAGTCTGGCAAAAGTAGGGAGTTGTGTTAACGAGCACAATTGATGTGGGCCGCGGCGAATCTACTCTCGTTCCCATCGGGGAGATCAAAACGGAAGTCCGGTGAAACGTCAAACCGCCGTGGCAACTTTTTCCCCGCTAGAGGGTTTCAGTATCTAATATGGGCAAACGAACAATGAAAGCAATCCCTGCCTTTCTCGCTGCAATCATGGCGGCCCTAACCTTGGGCGCCCCCTTGTACGCGGCTCCCGCCGTGACGCCTTCGGTCTCGGAAACCGCTTCCGACGCGCCCAACCTGCGTCTGCCCGATCCCCGCGAGGAGCTCCGGCGCCTGTCCAAGAATCTCAAGTTGACAAAGGATCAGCGCCTCGGCGTTGGCAGCATCCTTGAAGAGCGGGCCAGGGAGATTCAACTGCTCCTTGATTTCGAGTCCCTGTCCCAGGATTACAGGAATCGGCTTGCCGCTAAGATCATGAAGGATTGCGGCGCTCAGATAGAAACCCTCCTCAAGGCTAATCAGAGAAGAAAGCTCGATAAAGAGCTGGCCCGGAACCCAAACAACCTTTAGCCCCCGCTTCCTTTTCCAAGCCGGACACGGCCGAGCGCCGTCGATGGTCAATTCCTCCCCGCGGTCCTCTCGCAGCCAACTTCAAGACATCGAGACGGCCCTGACGCGCCGCCACGGCTGCCGGAACCGGCGCTGAGCCGTCGCGAAGTCCGGCGAAAAGTAAGGAGCGGTGCTGTTCAAATGGTCCTTCCCAAAGGCTTAGAAGACCAACGATCACTCTGATGTTTATTTAGTGGCCAGTTCCGCCACGTGTTCAAAAATCTCAGCGAAGCTGGCATCCACTTGTGCCCTCGTCTTGGGGTCTTTCAGGTCAGCAAGACCGAGATATTTCACGGTGGTCTCCAACTTCTTGTGGCCAAGCCATTTTTGAATCGTGCGGACAGGAATCCCGTTCTCGTGCCAGCGTGTGGCACATGTCTTTCGGAAACGGTGAAGAATCCACTGCTCGCAGACCGCGTGCGTCTTGCAGGAAATCTTCTTCTTACTTTGCATTTTGAGCAAAAACTCCTCGGGAGTTTGCACTCCCATCTCCCGCATCAACCATTCCGAGGGTATCCGATTCGGGTCACGTCCTTCGTCTGACTTTCTGTCCCGCTCCAGCCACGTTTCGATTTCTGAGTCGGTCAGCTTCAATCTCTTGCCCTGGTTCTTCTTAAACTCTTCAGTTCGACTAATCCACCAAGCAGGTCTCTTTCCTGCCTTCATATTTCTCGTGCAATGTCCACAGTTGAGTCCGGCCTTGAGGGCAATCCTTTTAAGCTTACGCAAGAAGTGACCATCGGGTCGCCCATCCGCATTCACAAAGATCCACCGATCATGAGAGGGTCTCTTCTTGCTTTCTTGCAGAATACCAACCAAAGATGCAGGTAGGGGGATGTCACGTGCTTCATGATTTTTTGGGTAAAATCCTACATCTTCCTTTTTCCTTATCCTGAAGATGCGAGCATGAAAGTCGATGTCGCCCCACGCCGCGTATTTGACCTCTCGGTCTCGGGCTGCGGTACCCAGGAAGAAGCTGTACCGTGCCCGTTCTTCCTCGTCCATTGCGGCAAAAACAGCCTTCAATTGCTCCGCGGTATAAGGAATCGCGGGGTCTTCTTCGATAGTCGGCATATCGTCCCAAGGAAGGGGGTTTGGTATGCCATTTCTCTTGAGGAGGAATAGGACTGTGAGCACTCTGTTGTATTGCGTCTTACCCTGGTGCCCCTTCTTGTGCATGAAATCCATATAGCTTCGTAAATCGTCCGCCCCAATCTCGTCGAGGTACTTCTTTTTCTGCCGGATGAATTGCGAAAACTCGTTCAAATGTAGGGTATACGCTTTGACTGTAGACTTGGCTCTGCGTGATTTTGATTCCAGAAACTTCTTGACGGCGGTGACGATCAAAATGCGGTCCGCGTTCTTCTCGGCGTCAAGCTCGGGGACGGTCAGGCCCTTGGCTTTCGCTTCCAGCATGGCTTGCAGCTTGTCGCGAGCCGCAACCATCTGCTCCAAATCGCCGGATACAGGCGTCCATTTCTGTGAGCCGTCCTCAGCGGTGTGGCGCAGGTAGAAAGAGCCTTCGAAGTTGTCTGGCCGCCTACCTGGCCCAAGATTTACGCGGATATATCGATGGCCTCTCTTTTCCTTCTTTTTCACCCGGCGATAAAGGGAGACTTTGGGGATTCTCATAGCAACCTTCGTTTCAGGTTAACGGTCGCCGGGAAATGGCTCAATCCTAGTAGCACACTAGTAGCACCAAACGATTACCCCCTTTTTTATTGGGAAAAAGAAATTTGGCGGAGAGGGGGGGATTCGAACCCCCGTCACCCTTTTGGGGTGAAACTGCTTAGCAGGCAGCCCTGTTCGGCCACTCCAGCACCTCTCCGCAGTTGTTAGGAGACCTCAGTTTACGTCACTTGTCCGCAATTTTCCATTCGTCGCCGAAGCTGCTTCCAATCCCCCTTGCGCGGAATGCGCCCCGAGGCTCCGCATCAGGCTCGTCAATCAGCTGGCGGAGGGGTTAGGCGGATGGCTCCGTCGCTCACACCTTGCAGGTCAATCTCCGTGCCCGTTCCTGCTTGCCGGTCTTCCAGCGGACGCAGCGCCTTGCCGCCGCTCACCCACGCGCGGAAACGATCCATATAGAGATAGACCACAGGAGTCGTATAAAGCGTGAGCATCTGGCTCACCATCAACCCTCCTACGATAGCGATGCCCAGCGGGCGGCGAAGTTCCGATCCGTTTCCTCGCCCCAGCGCGATGGGCAGGCCGCCAAACATCGCCGCCATCGTGGTCATCATGATGGGCCTGAACCGCAGCAGGCACGCCTGATATATAGAATGCTCGGGACTATTCCCCGGTTTTCGTTCCGCATCGATGGCGAAGTCGATCATGAGGATGGCGTTCTTCTTCACAATGCCGATCAGCAGGATGATCCCGATCAGCGCGATGATACTGAGTTCCGTCCGAAAGATCAGCAGCGCCAGCAAGGCGCCCACGCCCGCCGAGGGAAGCGTGGAGAGAATCGTGATGGGGTGAACGTAGTTCTCATACAAGATTCCTAAGACGATATAAACGGTAACCAGCGCCGCCAGGATCAGATAGGGCTCGGTGGCCAGCGAGTCCTGAAAAGCTTGGGCCGTGCCTTGAAAGCCGGGATGAATCGTCGGCCGGTACGACCATCGTGCTTACCACTTTCTGAACGGCGGCCACCGCATCTCCCAGCGGCACGTTCGGCGCAAGATTGAACGAGAAAGTGATCGCCGGGAATTGCCCTTGATGCGCCACCGCCAGCGAGGTCATCGATGACTGCATAATGCGTGAACGCGCTGAGCGGTATCTCTTGTCCGGCCGTGGAACGTATGTAAAGGTTCCGGAGCGCGTCGGGACTCTGCTGGAACTGCTGCGCCACCTCCATGACCACGTGATATTGGTTGATTCCCTTGTACATCGTGGAGACCTGCCGCTGGCCAAACGCGTCATACAGTGCGTCGTCGATCATCTGTGGAGTAAGCCCCAGGCGGGCTGCTGTGTCCCGGTCGATCACCAAGTCGGCCTCCAAGGCGCGGCTCTGCAAATCGCTATTCACGTCCTGAACCTCCGGGATCGCCCGTAGCTTCTGTTCCACGATGGGAGCCCACGCCATTAAGTCTTTCAAGTTGTCGCCTTGCAGCGTGTACTGAAATTGCGCATTGCCCGCGCGCCCCCCGATCTGAACGTCCTGCTGCGGCTGCATGAAGAAGTTCGCGCCGGGAACGTGGGCGACCTTTGGCCTGAGCCGATTGATGACGTCGAAGACGCTCACCTTCCGCTCGGATAACGGCTTCAGCTGGATACTGAATCCAGCAGTATTGGCCCGGTTGATGGAGCCGGAGACCGCTTCGACGGCAGGATCGGCTCTCACAATGTCCATGTAATCGAGCAGCTTTTGGCGCATGGTTTGAAAGGAGGTGTCCTCGCTGGCCCGGGCGTTGGCATTGAGGCGGCCCGTGTCCTGCTGCGGAAAGAAGCCCTTGGGGATCACGCCATAGAGGTAGATCGCCAGGCAGAGCGTTCCCAGTGTGATGCCGAGCACCAACGGCTGATGCTGCAATACCCAGCGGAGACTGCCCGCATATCCGTCGTAAAGTTTCTTGAACGCTTTTTCACTGGCGCGGCTGAACCAGTTGTGCGTACGGTCTTTTTCCGGTCTGAGGAGCCTTGCGCACATGGCCGGCGTCGTTGTCAACGAGATGATCATGGAGAAGGCCACGGCCACGCTCAAGGTAATCGCGAACTCCCGGAATATGCGGCCAAGGATTCCGCCCATCAGCAAAATGGGAATGAACACCGCGATCAACGACGTGCTCATGGAGAGAACCGTGAATCCAATCTCATGCGAGCCGCGCAAGGCAGCTTCGTAGGGGGAAAGTCCCTGCTCCAGATACCGGGAGATGTTCTCGATGACCACGATGGCATCGTCCACCACGAAGCCCGTCGAGATCGTGAGCGCCATGAGCGACAGGTTATCGATCGAGTAATTCAACAGGTACATCGCCCCGAAAGTGCCCACCAGGGATAACGGCACCACCGCGCTCGGGATGCACGTAGCCCAAACGCTGCGCAGAAAAAAGAAGACCACCAGGACGACCAGAAGGACGGATATAACGAGAGTCACCTCGACGTCTCCGACTGAGGCGCGGATCATCCTGGTGCTATCCTCCGTCACGCGCAGTTCCATGGAGGGCGGGATCGATGCTTCCAACATCGGCAGAACAGCGCGAACACGGTCAGCGACCTCAATGATGTTGGCCTGCGGTTGGCGGAACAGATCGAGGGTGACCCCGGGGTTGCCGTTCACGTATCCGGCATTGCGAATGTTCTCTTGGCTATCGACGACGGTCGCGACATCGGACAATCTGACTGGGGCTCCATTGCGATATGCAACGATCAGCGAAGCATATTCTCGCGCAACGAAAATCTGGTCATTGCTGTTGAGCAGGGCCATTCTTTTGTCATCTGCGAGCGCGCCTTTGGGAACGTCTGCATTTGCGGCATTCAGGGCCACGCGGACCTGATCGAGGCCCATACCGAGCTTGCTCAGCAAAAGCGGATTGACTTCGGCGCGGACGCCAGGGCGCGAACTGCCGCCAATATTCACCTGGCCCATGCCGGGAATCTGTAAAAGCTTCTGCGCGACGATGGACTCGGCGGCATCGTAGAGTTGCGCCGTGGTAGCTGTGGGTGAAGTTACGGCCAGATTCATGAAATCGGAATCGGCGGGGTTGGTTTTCCGCCAGGTCGGGTTGCTCGGCAGGTTCGCCGGCAATTGCCCGCGCGCCGAGTTGATCGCTGCCTGCACATCCCGTCCCGCGGCGTCCACGTTGCGATCGAGGTCAAACTGCATCGTGACGTTCGTGCTGCCCAGCTGGCTGGTGGAAGTCATCTGGGTTATGCCGGCGATGCGGCCGAACATGCGCTCGAGTGGAGTCGCAACTGCCGTGGCCATCGTTTCAGGGCTGGCGCCTGGCAGGTTTGCGAACACTGTAATCGTCGGGTATTCGACTTCAGGCAGGCGTGCCAAAGGAAGAAACGGGTAGGCTAATCCCCCAAACAGAAGCAAACCCATGCTCAGCAGCGACGTCGCCACGGGCCTGTTAATGAATGGCGCCGATATATTCATGTTGGGCTGCCGCTTACAGGCCGGGCTCTGGCTCCTCGTTCATCTTGTCTCGTACACAAGTATCTCCGGGCTCTGCTCGCCCTCGCGACGCGCCGAAACAAAGAGTATTCCCCACTCAGGCACAAAAAAAACGGCCCCAGCGCCGATCCTAAAAGGCCGCCTAAGTACTTGCGCCAAAAGGCTTCTTTAACATTTGACGAATTATGGCCGAGCAGTCCTTAAGCACCATCGCGTCGACTGGAACCGCATTTGCGCCGGGTTTGTCTTCAGCTTAGGAACTAGAACCTGAAAACTGGCTGAAGTCATCCCCCGTACTCGAACACAAGCCACCGACAACCAACAGGGTCAAGCCATTCACGCGGGATGATATCAGGCTCGTCTACGGCAGCATCTGGAAGGAGCGCCACGATTACACATCGCAGTTATAGGTTTCACCAAACTTGGCGACGACTACGGACTGGGCCGCCCATGCCCTTCGCCATTGGCCCGAGCGCTCACCCTGGCGGGTCGAGTGACCCGAAATACAACTGAGGCCTGATGAACTGTCCGGGTGAGCTTTCCAAGCGAACTGCTCGAGCAAACGGCCTTATCGACTGCCTTAGCGCACAGGAGGATCGGAGCTGGTGGCCTCGCGATTTTCCTTTGTGGCTCGCAGCACCCCGCTGATGTCCACATAGAAGTTGCGATATCCATAATTGCCGGCGCGCGCCTCGAGCGAGTAGTTGTGGATGCTCCCATCGCCCTCGGCGGGTCCCGGCGTGTATTCGAGCTGGTAACCGTCGCTTTGCGCCATCTGCGCCGCCTGTCGCACGTCCGGCCCCAGCTCCTCCAGCTTGGAAGGATAGGCGCCGCCCCGCGCCTCGGCATAGGAGCGCAATTCCGCGCTGACGTCGTTGAGCGCGATCATGGCCCTCGCTTCCGCCTCCGCGGTTACGTTGCCGGTGCGCGGCGACACCACGAACCACAGAAAGCTCCACATCGCCGCCAGCAACACGCCCATCAGCATTCCCCAGCGCAGCAGGATCTTCCCCAGCGTCGGCTTCTTCACCGGCGTGGAAAGTTCCGCGGGAAGGCTGGTTAGGTCCGCTCCGCAATGCGGGCAGATTTCCGTGGCCTGGTTGATTTCAGATTCGCATTCGCGGCAGGTGACCATAGGAAGAGCGAGGTAACTCGCTATCAGATTATAGCGGAATCGGGCGGGTCTCAAATTGGTTGGCGGAAAACGGGGATCATCAAGAAACCGGGATCATCGGCAAACTGCGGTCATCGACAAGCGGGGACAGGAAAGCTTCCTCCAGCGCTGCGACTCAGGGCGCGCCCTCGGTGGACATAACCAGCGCGGCTCGGGGCACAAGTTGGGTCGCGTAATTGATTCCAGATTCGTCGAGCAGCCACACAGGGTCGTAGCTCTGCCCATTGACGCGGATCGCGATGGCCGCCTCCGGCTTGCCCGAATCGCAAAACACTTTGTCCAGCCGCGCTTCCCGCGTGGCGTCCAGGTGAAAGGCGTAGATTTGCGAATGCGGAAGGGGCAGGGCCTGGTCGTCCGAATAGGGTGTCATCAAGCAGCCCGTCGGGTTCGATACCTCGATGCGATATTTCCACCGAGCGTTATGAACGGAATCGGCGGTCTGGTTCGCCTGCGGCGCCACTCGCGGCGCGGTTCGCTCCACTTGGCGGCACGCCGCCGTCTCTTTGGGCAAGTCCAGCGGGCCATAAAATCCCATCTGAACATGATCGACATCGTCAGTTGGTGTCGTGAGGGCGTCGCCTTTAATCAGCGAGGATCCCGCCACGGCAAACGCTTCGCCGATGAGGTCGGGAGAAAACGCCAAGCGTCCTCCCTCGCAGCTGCGCGGCAGAAATCGGGTGACTTCGGAATAAGCTGTCATGGATTTCCAGGTGCGAATGTCTCGTGCGCCGCTCGCGGCAATTTCCAGATAGGTCAGGCCGCGCTCGGCGGCCTGCAATCTCGTTCGGTCGCGCGGAAATCGATGTATGGACTCTGCGTAGCGGTCGAGGCCGGAGCGGACGGCGGCAATCTCGGAGGTCAGGCTCGCCGCGGGTGCGCGCTCGAGTTCGGCATGGAGCTGCGCCAGCGATCGCTGCACCTCTCGCCACGCCGACATATCGGATCGGTAGCGCCGATAGCCGGCCATATCCACGGCGATGAGGGCGATCAAAGCGAATGCCAGTTGAACGCGGGCGGAATGCACCGGCGCCTCCGCGGGCCGGGCGGAAGGTTCTTATCTGGTTGGATGACGGAGAAGCCCGCCAGGGGTTGGCGAATTCATGCCGGCGTGGTTGTGGGGTTCGGAACGCTCGGCTATGCTTTTTGGCTCATGGTCGATATCCATTGCCACATTCTTCCCGCGCTCGACGACGGCGCGAGGTCGCTCGACGAATCCGTGGAGATGGCCGAAATGGCCATCTCCGAAGGCATCACGCATGTGGTGGCCACGCCGCACGCCGATGGCAACTTCCGCTTTGACTTCGACCTGGTCCAAAAGCGGCGCGCCGAATTGCAGGCGCGGCTGGGCAACCGCCTCCAACTGGCCACGGGTTGCGACTTTCACCTGAACGTGGAGAACCTGCGGGATATTCGCCCCGATCCCTCGAAATACTCGCTCAATCAGAAGCGTTATTTGCTGGTGGAGTTTGCCGATTTCGCCATTCCCCCAACCGCGGAGGAGGCTTTACACCAGCTACAGCTCCTGGGACTTTCCTTGATTGTCACTCACCCGGAGCGCAATGCGCTGATTCGCTTGCAACCGCAGCGGTTGCTGCGCTGGATCGAGCAAGGCTGTTACGTTCAGGTGACCGCGCAATCGCTGCTTGGAAAATGGGGAGAAGCCGCGAAGCGGAAAGTGGAGGAGTGGCTAGACCAGCAGATGGTGCATTTTTTTGCCAGCGACGCTCACAACGTGGACCGGCGCCCGCTGCGCCTCAAGGAAGCCCGCGACATCGTTGCCGAGCGCTGGGGAGAAAGTTTGGCGCAATCGTTGTTCCAGGATAATCCGCTCGCGGCGTTCGAGGGGCGTGACCTTCCTTACCAGCCGCGGCCCAAATCCGCTAACGGCGGGGTGGCGCAGTCGCGCCCCCGCCGCAAGCGTTTCATCTTCTTCTAGCGCTCCCGTACGCGTTCGCCAAACAAGCCCACACTTGGCCCTTGCGAACTAGCGGTTCTAACGGCCGCCAGCTGCAGTCAGAGCCGAATCGGCCGAGAAGACCTTCACTTCTACTCGGCGGTTCTTGGCTTGTGCGGCAGCCGTCTTGCCAGGATCCACCGGATTGTTTTCGCCCAGCCCGATGGTGCGAATCTGATAGAAGGGCACGTTTTTCTGCGCCGACAGGTAAAGCACGACGGCGTCAGCCCGGCGCTTGCTCAATTGCAGGTTATAGTCGGCGGTCCCAATCGTATCCGTGTAACCCTCGACAGCGATGAAGTAGCGCTTCATCGAACCGGCATTGGAAGCCAGTTGATCGAGCTGCTGCTTATCGTCGTCGGAAAGCACGGCGCTGTTGAATTTGAAGAGCACAGTGGCCTGATTGGCGACTTTGTAATCGTCCAGATTGGAGATGACTCCGCGAAGCGCGGTGATGTCGCGATCCTCCTTCTGAGCCCCTGACTGCGCCGCATCATTGGCTTGATTGGCGCGATTCATGGCATCGCCCGCGCGCCGGTCGGCGGTAGTTGCCTTTTCGTCTGTAGCACTAATCGCCTGCGTGTTCTTGGCCACGTCCTGCTGGGTCTTCTGCAGATCAGCATCCGTCTTATTGGCCTGGTCGCTGACTTTGTTCAGTTTGTCCTGCACGGGTGTCACGTTTTGGCGAACATACCCTTTTGTGGCGCAGCCGGTGATGAGTGCGGTGGCGCCGACAATTACCAACAAAAACTTGTGCGTCATGAAAGTTCCTCCACAGGAGCGTTATAGAACGGGATCTGTGCTTCCACCTTTAGGAGAGCGCTAGGCTTTCACACTCTATCAAACTAGAGCTAAATTCACCATACGCCGGTAATCGGGGAAATCATGTAAATAGCTCCAGGACTTCCTCGTATCTCTTGAAGGGAGGGATCAAATAGGCCCCGGCCAGCTCGGTGCGAGCCCAGGAAAGCATGCGCCGGGCAAGGGCGAAACCCCGGTCCCGTGCCCCGGTTCCCGCCGATTCCATCTCTTTCAATACCGGCTCGGGAATAAAGATTCCGGGAACCTCATTATTTAGCCTCAATGCCTGCTTATAGCTGGTGAGGGGCCAGATGCCGGCAATAATCGGGATGGGGGAACGCCCGCCGATGCGCTTCAGGAAATTGTGCCAGTGCTCGGGATCGAAGAGCGGCTGGGTCATGGCGAAATGCGCCCCGGCCTCCACCTTGGCGAAGAAGCGCTGGATTTCGTAGTCGAGGTCCTCGGCGGTGGGGTTTACGGCGACACCTACGGTGTAGTTCGTGGCGCCGCCCAGCGCCTTCCCTGCCCAATCGGTGCCCTGATTCAGGCGCGAGGCCACTTTCACGAGTCCTATCGAGTCGATTTCATAGACCCCGCTCGTCTCGCCCGCCGAAGGCGGATCGCCGGTAATCGCCAGGAAGTTGCGAACCCCGCCGATGCTCCAGGCGCCGAGGAGCGCGGCCTGCAGACCGATGAGATTCTGGTCCCGCGTGGTGACGTGAGGAACCGTTTCCACTCCGCGCCCTTGCAAGGCTCCCGCCAGCATGAGCGCGTCCATGCCCACGCGCGCCAGCGTGCCGCTATTGACGTCGATGGTATCCACACAGCCGCTGGCGACGATCTTATCCACCTGCTCGAAGATGCGTTCGAGCGAAATACCCTTGGGAGGATCAATCTCCACCGAAACGCAAAACTCGCCGGCCTTCAGCTTGCGCCATAAACCGCTCTCGGGATCTCGCGTTACCACGCGCGCGCGCTCGGGCTGCGCGGCAACGGATACGGAAGCGGCTTGCACCGCCTGCGCCGGCTTCAGGCCGCGAACCGCGCCGGCCATGGCGCGAACGTGCTCCGGCGTGGTGCCGCAGCAGCCGCCCACCACACGCGCGCCCAGGGCCGCCGCATCGCGCGCAAAGAGCGCGAAATATTCCGGCGACGAACGAGGATAGATGGTGCGATCACCCACGCGCTGCGGAAAGCCCACGTTGGGCATGGCGGAAAGCGCGCGGTTCCCTCCCGCGAATCCTTCCAGCACGGAGAGCAGCGACTGCGGCCCCAGCGTGCAATTCACGCCGATCACTTGCACATTCTTCTGCGCGAGGCGCGCCGCGGCGTCGGATGGGCGCGTGCCCTCCAGCGTGGTGCCCTCTTCGGAAAACGTCAGCTGCGCGACGATGGGCAGCGCGGAAAACGAGCGCACCGCGTCAATCGCGGCAAGCATCATCTCCATATTGGAAAAAGTCTCCAATACGAAGAGATCCACGCCGCGTTCCTCCAGCGCCTGGGCCTGCTCGCGATAGATTTCCAGCATCTCCTCGCGCGGCGTCTCCCGCATCTCCGGAGCGATGGCCAGCGGCCCGATCGAACCGGCGATCAACACCTCATGAGGCGCGGCTTCCCGCGCTTCGCGGGCAATCTTTACGCCGCGATGGTTGATCTTGGTGACTTGATCGGCGAGGCCCAGCGCCGCGAGCTTGGAGCGGTTGGCGCCGAAGGTATTGGTCTCGATAATCTGCGCGCCGGCCTGAATGTACGCTTGATGAACGCGAAACACCGCTTCGGGTTGGGTGGCGTTCAGCTCCTCGAAGCTCCGCTGTGGCCCCACGGCCTCGAACAGCATGGAGCCCATGGCGCCGTCGGCGACGAGTACGGCCGCTTCGATGCGCTGCTCGAAATCTGCAATTTTCATAGTGTGGGCAGTCCTTGCCCGAGTGCCTTGGGCATAAGGTTTGTGCTTGCGGGACCTAGCATATGTTCCTCATTGGCTTCTGGCCTGCGGCGACTGCCGGAAGGAGACGAATGGCACGAAAAGTGCGCCATACCCCCCTCCCCCCACTTTTTTTGACAAGAGTATCATTCCACAGGAGTTGCTGGCCGCAATTTACAAGAATATCATTCCAAAGGAGTTGTTTTTTTACACTATGCAAGAGTATCATTTCATGAGGTTTAACTTTGACCCTATGTAGGGACTTACTTCGAGCTGGCGGCGTGACTGGTTGCCGGACCTCGATATTCGGCTCCGCCTGGCGGCGAGGCGAACAGCGGGTCCAGTCTTCAGGGGCTTTGAGCGCACACAACGCCCCGCTACATGATTCGAGCATCCTTCTATTTTACCGCACGAGTAAAGGGCGGAATAGCTTCCCGCTCTCCGAGGGGCCGTTTCTCAGGATCTGGCTGATGCCGAATCGCAAAGGCACAATAAGCCGCATGAAGACCTCTGCCACAAGAAAAGGCCGAACCCACTCGGTTTCGGCCTTAGTTGACCGCGTCAGTGATCGATTCTGATCAGATTCAGACAGCTAAACCCTTAGGTCGTAGAGACTGCTTCCGCAAAGTTGCCAAACCAAGGCAAAATAGTCCAACGCCAAGCAGGAGCAGAGTCGACGGCTCAGGGGCGTTCACGACAAGGAATTCCTGACTGGCATTCAGGTTCGGAGAGGGAGTATAGACGGTTACATCGCTTCCGACATATCCGTTCGTCACAACGTTATAGAAGGCGTTCGCAATGAGGCCTTGTGCGCCCCCATCGGGATCGGTGGTTTGACCATCCATGATGTCCCAGATGGCGAAGGAATAGTTCGTTTGGGCAGTCGAATTTGTGACGTTCCCGGGCAAAAGGAGCATATTGGCCAGCCAAGCGACGGCGTCGTAATTCTGCTGAACGGTGTAGCCTGACAGTGAGATTTGGAACTTTTCATTTCCGTTCAACGCGCCCGCATTCGTGGCCACGGCGGTCCACGGATCGTTCAAATAAGACTCCGTATTGAAATCGTCGCAAATCACGAACCCGTTGAAAATCTGGGTAAGGGTAACATTGTCTGTGATGGTTCCCTGATATGGGCTGACGTAGACGCCAGCCGCATTGGCACCGTCGCCAACGCCCGTGAGTTCCATGGTGAACGTATCCGCGTGAGCGGGCGGCGCAGCCTGCATCAGGCAGAACAGGCCCAATAATCCAATCGTCAATACGTGTCGCGGTTTAAGATTCATAGCGCCTTCAGTCCGATTCCGGCGGGGACACGTCGGAAGGTGATTTTCAGAGACATAACGAAAAGAGCACTTCCAGGACCTTCGCACAGAGCCGCTACTCAAGAAATTAAGTGCTGATGCTGCAGGAACGAGGGTGTCCCAGCCGTAGTTGAAGGTTAGCAGCGGCGGATGCATCTTACGCTATTTTCTCCTTCGAAGATTGAGTTGTTGACTTGTCCTCTCGTCCGAGAATGGCGGCCAGTGCCCAGAGGTTCGTATGGCCGTCGATCCGTCGGAAATGCTTTTCGGTAAGCAGCCACGCCGAAGCCACCCAGCGCTGCACCATGCCGGCATCCCGCCATCGCGTGACGTTATCTGTACGGCGCTCCACTCCGCTCTGCGGACTTTCAATGACATTGGTGGTGGCCAAACATTTGTGCAAGGATTCTGGAATCTGCAAGCGCTGCAAGGTGAACATCTCCTGCATTCCCTCGCGCAGGCTGCGCGCAGCCGATTCATATTCCCGCTCCAGGAAGCGCGCCAACTGTTCCAGCCGTTTCTCTCCTTCCTCGACGGTCTTCACCTTCCAAGCCGCCCGCATGAGATTGCGCGTTTGGCCGTGCTGCTCTTTGGGCAGTTCCGCGAGGACGTTACGGATTTTGTGATTGCGGCAGCGCTGCACCGGCTGTTCGCCTCCAAACACCTCCTCGATCCCCGCCCGCAACGCTTTGGCCCCGTCGATGACGAACAGGTACTTGCGGTCGGTCGGCAGTCCTTGATCCCGCAGGTGGGTCAGCAGGCGCTTCACCGAGGCGGCGTTCTCGGTCGCTCCCGGCTCGATCCCCAGGATGTGTTTCTTCCCCTCACGATCGACGCCCACGGCGCTGATGATGTGATGTTCGGCGAAACGTTGGCCGTCGATGTAGATCACCAATATTTCCACGTTTTCCCAGCGCCGTTCCTGCAGTTCTTTAAGCTGTTCGACGCTGGCCTCAATCGCCTTGCGGCTGATGGCGCTGCGCGAGACTCCGACCGTCGCCGCCATTTGCGGCAAGACTTCCTGATATTCCCGCGTGGAGATGCCGCGTAACAGCGCGCCCAGCAAATGCTGCCCGAGACCTCGGTCTTGGCGTAGCCGTTCATAGGCGGGGATTTTCACTTCGCCTTCGGTTTTGTGTCGCAGACGGGGCCGCTGCACTTTCAATTTTCGGTCCGCCAGTTGGACGCAACCGAACTGCGATCCGTGGTACCGGAGATCACCACGAGTCTTGCCCGGCGTGCGCGGACCGGCCACTTGCTGGGCGCTCAGGATTAAGATCTGTTCCAGCGTTTGGTGTCCGATCTCGTGGATCACGGTCTCCACCACCTGGCTGGCATTCTCGATCAGGTTCAGGATGGGAAGCAGGATCTGCCCATTGGCCTGGCAGAACTGCTCGATGACAGCGGCTGACTCACGCGCAGCTCGGGTCACCATGTGGTAAGGTTTCTTCACGGCGGTAGGCTCCTTTCGGATTCGTGATTGGCAACCGGATTCTATATCGGCGCCAACCGCCGCCTACCAACCTTCAACTGAAGTTAGGACACCCTCGCAGGAACTTCTACGGGGTACTGCGAGTTTCTCCCTTTGACAAAAGTACCTGTAGGACTCCAAGAGTCTTCCCGAAATTGGCAATTGAAGTTTTTCCTGTGGGACACCCCGATTCCCAGTTGACTAGAACAGCGGTGGTCTCAAGGGGTCGACGCAACACTGGCCTGCAGTTTATCCGCCGGAGTTCGAAATCCCAAGGTTTGTCGTGGCCTGGTATTGAGTCGCAAAGCGATCTCGTCCAGCTCCGATTGCGAGAACCTGGACAGGTCGGCGTTCTTTGGCAGGTATTGCCGCAGTAGGCCGTTTGTGTTTTCGTTTGAGCCGCGCTGCCAGGGACTCTGCGGATCGCAGAAGTAAACCTGCATATCCGTCGCCATCGTGAAGGTTTTGTGTTGGGCCATCTCCAGTCCGCGGTCCCAGGTCAGCGAGCGACGCAACTCCGCCGGCAGTTGGCCCACGTGCTGGCTCAGAACGGCCACCACCGCAGACGAGTCCTTGCCCGGTGTCTTCATTAACATGCAGAAGCGCGAACGACGCTCCACCAGCGTGACCACGTGACTGTTGCCGGCCCCGCGCAACAGATCGCCTTCCCAGTGACCGGGAACGGCGCGATCTTCGACTTCGGCTGGCCGTTCGCGAATGGAAATCGCATCGACGATCTTGCCTTGCGAATGTCCGTGAACACTGGAATGGCGCGAGCGGCGGATCCGCCGCTTGGATCGCAGATGCCGCACCAGCTCCTGTTTCAGCGCTCCCCGCGCTTGTATGAACAGACTGCGATAGATGGTTTCGTGAGACACGCGCAGGCTCTCGTCGTTCGGGTACTCCATCTTCAGCCATCCGGAAACCTGTTGCGGCGACCAGTCCTGCATCAGTTTACTCGCAACCAGCTGTTGCAGCTCGCTGTGCGTGGCCAGCCGACACGGCTTGGGCCGCCGGGCCGACTCCCAGGCCTGGGAGTCGGCTTCACTGGCGCGATACTGCGGACGCCCGCTATTGCGGGCCACCTCCCGACTCACCGTTGACACGGCGCGCTGCAAACATTTGGCAATAGCCCGAAGCGACTGGCCGGAAGCAATCCCGCGCGAGATGTCTTCGCGTTCCGCCAACGTAAGCACTCGCGGCGAACGGCGACGAGCCGGTGGAGCGATCCCTCCGTGGCACGCCAACAGGAAATGGATGACCTGTTTATCCTTGCCGAGTGCTCGACCAATCGCATTTAACGACTGTCCAGCCTTCCAACGGTTCCACATATCGGCCCGTTGGGCCGAAGATAGCTTCCATCGTTTCTGCATCGCGAACACCACCTTTCAGGAAAAGATTTATACCAGGTGGTGTTGCATCGACCGGTTGAGCCGGCAGCGTTTGTCGGGACTTGGGAGATTCACGCCGAGCGGGATCTGAAGTTGGAGGCGGCGCGGGCAACAGCGAAGAATCGCCGCCAGCGGACCTACCTGACGGATGAAAGGGATTACTTCCAGCTGGGCGACAATCCAAAATTCAGAGCGCCTAAATCACGATGGCAAGCCAAAACAGCATTCACAATAGGTCCACACAGAGTGGTCAGGCACGCGGTGACTCTAGTGGTTCGCCCATGTCTCGTTGGCAAGATACGGCAGATCGTGCACCCAATCTTCCTGCTTCACTCCCACGGGATAGATCACATGGGCCAGATTGTCCTTGGTGTACGCCAGAACAAATGCCGCGTGACCTACTTCATAAGCTCCACCGGGGCGCACTGCTGATTTCTTGGCCACAGGGAGGTTCGCGGCAGTTTGTGCTGCATCGATTGCCGCCTGGCTTCCTGTCAAGCCGATAAAGCGTTTGTCGAAGTGATCCAGCCACGCCCGAAGCACCTGGGGGTTATCCCGATCGGGGTCGGTTGTGACAAATACCACCTTGAATTGATCTGCAACACTCGCAGGCACATTCTTAAGAGCTTGCGCCATCACATGCATCTGCAGTGGACACATATCAGGGCAATTGGTGTAGCCGAAGAAGAGTAGCGTCACGTAGCCCTGGCTTTTCGATGACAGATCGTACGGAGTCCCGGATGTGTCGGTCAGAGTGAATTTGGGCTTCGGTTGCGGCGGGTCTACTAGGCCTCCCCGATAGGGTACTTCAACGCGACTCGGTGGCGTTGGCGCAGGAGGTTTTGGGGACCCCTGAGCCAACGCACCGTGAGAAGTCCCCGGCAGAATGGCCAGGATCGCCAGGGTCTTGAACCATCGCAGCTTCATCGACCTTATTCGGTTACCACTCTTTTTCGCCGCCCGCGACCACTACCTTGCCCTGCATCCCGTCCACATCATGCAGTGCGCAATGGTAATAGAAGGTGCCAGCAACATTGAACGTTATGCGAATACGCGTCACTCCCGGCGCTGCCTGCGCACGTCCGGCTGCGTCTTCGGGCGACGCCGCCAGGAACCCGGAGGTTACACCCGTGGTATTCGTCGCATTTCCGAACTCACTGGCCGTGTTCACCGTGCTGGCAAGGGCCCCGTCGGAACCCGCGCTCGCGTTGACCAACTCCATATCGTTGGTCAGGGTATCGGCGGTGCCCGACGTCACCGTGTGAGGCTCTTCCGGGTCGACATTCGTAAATTCAACAGTCTCCCCCTTCTGGATATAGATCGTTTCCGGGAAAAAGCGGACGACGGCCAAATACTGTCGCCCTCCGCCCGTTGCCACGAGTTCACCGGTCATGAGCACTTCGTTCTTGGAACGGGGAAAATCCCTCACCTCTTCGTTTGGATTGTCGGGGTCTCCGAGTATGTCTTGCGCCTCATCTCTGGCTTGCCTGTCATAGTCCCACTGAAGGTAGGGAAGAGGCGCGGTTTTAGCGAGAACGTGGACCGTTCCATTCATGTTCGTGTGAATCAAACACACAAGCTTGTAATTGCCTGCATTAGGGAATGTCACCGTAAAGGTTGAGGGGGCTGTGCCGCCATCCAACACAGCACTGGACACACACGCGCTGCCGTCATAGCTAGCTGTGCCGCCATGGTAAGGGTCGGGGCTGGGACACTCGGTCGCACTCCCGAAATAGAAGGGTGGCCCGACCGGTGGCCCGGACGGCGGTCCAATTGGTGCCGGCGGCGTCGGACGGGTCTGGCCGGCCTTCAAGAAAGTAACCGTGTGCGGTTCGTTCTTCGGCTGCCAGGTCCACTGGATGCGATCGCCTGCGTTAATCCAAATCTCGTTCGGCAGAAATGCGTCGGCCTGTTCAGCTTCATCTTTGGTTTCGGCGCCGACGTTTGCATACCAAGTCCGCTGTGCCTTGGCTGCCTGTGGAACAATCAGGAATACGAGCATCAGCATCCCGCCACAAGTGAGCAGGAGGCGGTTCGAGTCGATATACGTACAGAAATTGTTTCTGCGGGGCTGGGGCATCGGTGCCTCCTTGAGCTTGAAACAGTGGTTGAATTTCGGAATTAGTGGGGGCTACTCTCCGAGCGCGGAGAACTTAACGCGTTTCCGTATCCTTGTCAATTAACGCTTCCCCAAGAGTCGGTAAGTCAAAAACGATGTTTTGCGGCCTGTTGGTAGCGATACTCATGACGACAAATGCCACGATGAATCTGCGAGAAATCATGCAATGGATTTTTACAGCCCCTTGCCGGCCTCCGTCTCTGTTCTGTGAAGGATAAGTCCTGTGAAGTCATGCCGGCTCAACCGGTCGATGCAACACCACCTGGTATAAATCTTTTCCTGAAAGGTGGTGTTCGCGATGCAGAAACGATGGAAGCTATCTTCGGCCCAACGGGCCGATATGTGGAACCGTTGGAAGGCTGGACAGTCGTTAAATGCGATTGGTCGAGCACTCGGCAAGGATAAACAGGTCATCCATTTCCTGTTGGCGTGCCACGGAGGGATCGCTCCACCGGCTCGTCGCCGTTCGCCGCGAGTGCTTACGTTGGCGGAACGCGAAGACATCTCGCGCGGGATTGCTTCCGGCCAGTCGCTTCGGGCTATTGCCAAATGTTTGCAGCGCGCCGTGTCAACGGTGAGTCGGGAGGTGGCCCGCAATAGCGGGCGTCCGCAGTATCGCGCCAGTGAAGCCGACTCCCAGGCCTGGGAGTCGGCCCGGCGGCCCAAGCCGTGTCGGCTGGCCACGCACAGCGAGCTGCAACAGCTGGTTGCGAGTAAACTGATGCAGGACTGGTCGCCGCAACAGGTTTCCGGATGGCTGAAGATGGAGTACCCGAACGACGAGAGCCTGCGCGTGTCTCACGAAACCATCTATCGCAGTCTGTTCATACAAGCGCGGGGAGCGCTGAAACAGGAGCTGGTGCGGCATCTGCGATCCAAGCGGCGGATCCGCCGCTCGCGCCATTCCAGTGTTCACGGACATTCGCAAGGCAAGATCGTCGATGCGATTTCCATTCGCGAACGGCCAGCCGAAGTCGAAGATCGCGCCGTTCCCGGTCACTGGGAAGGCGATCTGTTGCGCGGGGCCGGCAACAGTCACGTGGTCACGCTGGTGGAGCGTCGTTCGCGCTTCTGCATGTTAATGAAGACACCGGGCAAGGACTCGTCTGCGGTGGTGGCCGTTCTGAGCCAGCACGTGGGCCAACTGCCGGCGGAGTTGCGTCGCTCGCTGACCTGGGACCGCGGACTGGAGATGGCCCAACACAAAACCTTCACGATGGCGACGGATATGCAGGTTTACTTCTGCGATCCGCAGAGTCCCTGGCAGCGCGGCTCAAACGAAAACACAAACGGCCTACTGCGGCAATACCTGCCAAAGAACGCCGACCTGTCCAGGTTCTCGCAATCGGAGCTGGACGAGATCGCTTTGCGACTCAATACCAGGCCACGACAAACCTTGGGATTTCGAACTCCGGCGGATAAACTGCAGGCCAGTGTTGCGTCGACCCCTTGAGACCACCCACCTTATTGATTTCATAACGACGTCGGCTCCTTGGACCCGAGTAGACTTGGCGTGATCAGCGACCAAGGCTCGGGAGAAAGGAGCCGAACATGAAAATTATAGGCTGTGATTTTCATCCGGGCTATCAGCAGATCGCAATGTTGGACCTAGTGACGGGAGAGATGGTGGAGAAGGCGCTGAGTCACGAGAGAAAGGAGGAGGTGCAGGCCTTTTACGCGGGACTGGAAGGGTCTGTACGAGTGGGGATCGAAGCCAGCGGGCAGTCGCAGTGGTTCGAGCGGACGCTGGCGGAGTTGGGACACGAGGTGTGGATCGGGGATGCCGCGAAGATCCGCGCCAGTTGCGAGCGGAAGCAGAAGACCGACCGGCGCGATGCCGAGCTGCTGCTGAGGCTTCTGGCCGAGGATCGCTTTCCGCGGATCTGGGTGCCTACGGCGGCCGAGCGGGACGGGCGGCAGTTGCTCTTGCATCGTCACAAGCTGGTGCGCATGCGCACGCAGGTGAAAAACCAGTTGCAGGCGCTGGCGCTGAACCAGGGTGTGCAACGGAAGTGGAAGCTGTGGAGCAAGACGGGAAGAAAACAACTGGAGTTGCTGCCGCTGCTGCCCTGGGCCAGCCGGCGGAGGGCAGAGTTGCTGCAGCTGCTCGATCAGCTGGAGGCGTCGATCGCAGAACTGGACCGTGCGGTGGCCGAGCAGGCCCAGGCGCGGCCGGCGGCACGGCGATTGATGACGCATCCGGGCGTAGGACCGGTCACGGCGCTGGCGTTCACGCTGACGATGGGGCCGGCGGAGCGTTTTAGCCGTGGCAAACAAGTGGCCAGCTACCTGGGGCTGATTCCCAGCGAGCATTCCAGCGGCGGTCGCCAGCAACGGCTCGGGCACATCAGCAAACAAGGCAATCCGTTTTTGCGCGGATTGCTGGTGGAAGCGGCGCAGAGTGCGGTGCGGCATGAGCCGGAGATGCGTCGCGCCTATCAACGATTGGCCCAGCGGAAGTGTCGTGGGCTAGCGAAAGTAGCCATGGCACGGAAGCTGGCGGTGAGGTTGTACTGGATGTTGCGCTTGCAAGTAGACTACGCGCAGCTGATCCAGGGTTCGCATGCAGGACAGCTCGGCACATGATGTGGTCGTAGTTGAGACCGGCTTATTGGTTGGGCATCCTGCCTCCCCAAAGCGTTGGGGAGTTTGAACAGGTAATCATGGTCCTGACGTGGGTTGGGATCGAATAGATGGCTGGTGGAACCTCGGCGGTTCCATCGAACGATTCGGGCACGAACCTTGGTCGCAGAAAAAGATTTCGGGTTAAAGAAAAAACACTTCCAGGCAAGTGCACGGAGAAGTGTCTCTTGACAGAGCCGACGTCGTTATAGACGTCATGTGGGAACCGAGATTCCCGACTGACCAGAAGGCGGACTCAAGCGTTGCCCTTCTTTTTGCCGAAGTCTCAATTGTGACGGCTCTTCAATTGTGATGTCACCTTCGGCGCAGGACTCTGGACCGAAACGACAAAGATTCTTCTGACACCAGACCGATAGTCCATTTAGAATCGCTCTTCGCTGGGACCGGCGGCCGCGGCTGAGCGCCGCTCCGTGCGGGGATATGGAGGGTGGCTGTGAGAAGCAAGTTGGCAATCATTTCCCTCGCGGTGGTTGTTGTGGCGGGGGTTTGCGTTCCGCTGTTTGCGCACCACGGGAACGCGGCGTACGACACAACGAAGACGGTCACGTTGAAGGGAACGGTGACGGAATATACCTGGGCCAATCCGCATGTTTTCCTGAAGGTTGACTCGAAGGACGACAGCGGCAACACAGCGCATTGGGTGATCGAGGCGCAAAGCACGGTCACACAGAACGCCGCGGGATGGAGCAGGACTACGTTCAAAGCCGGGGATGAAGTGACTCTCGACGTCATACCGATCAAGAACGGCTCGCCCATCGGACGTTTCAAAGGCCGGATCGTGATCAATGGCACGGTGTTCAAGGCGGGCGCCCAGCCAGCCCCCGGACAATGAGCGGCAACGCTGCAGGAGGGAGTTCAATGATGTCCAGGCGCCTCGCGCTCTTGGCCGTGGCACTGTTTGCGGGATGGGCGCTCTCACCCATGCTGCGCGCTCAAAGCGCTCCGACTCGGGCGGCAGGAGGCCAGGCGGAACCGGAGAAGTGGAATAACGTTCCGCCGCGCAAATCCACGTACGCCGGGAAGAAGTCCGAGCCCGCTCCGCGGCGGGACCTCTCTGGGATCTGGGACGGGGCAACGTCGGCTGGAAACGGGCTGGAGGACCAGGGCGCTCCGGCAATGCCGGAAGACGGTAAGCCGGAACATCAGATACCCTTCACTCCGTTGGGGCTGGAAAAATTCAAGCTCACCAAGCCGAGCAATGGGCCCAGACAATCCGAACTGGGAGAGATCAACGACCCCTTATACATGTGCGATCCGATGGGTTTCCCGCGCCTCGAGCTCTTCGAACTGAGGACCATCGAGATCGCTCAGACGGCCAAGCAGGTGATCTACTTGAACGAATATTACGGCCAGTGGCGCATCATCTGGACGGATGGGCGAGAACTCCCCAAGGACCCGGACCCGCGGTGGAACGGGTACTCCGTTGGCAAATGGGTGGATGATTACACGTTCGTGGTCCAGACGGTGGGGATGAAGGAAGCGACTTGGCTCGATAATGTGGGCCGTCCGCACAGCGACAGTTTGCGGGTGGAAGAGCGGTTTCACCGAGTGGACCATGACAACATGGAGCTCTCGATGACCATCGATGATCCGAAAATGTATACAAAACCCTGGCTGGCCCTCGATCGGTACCCGCTGCGCTTGCAATCCGACGATTTCGACATGCCGGAGTATCTCTGCGCGCCATCGGAGATGGGGGACTACAACAGCCAGATCGGTAATCGTGGCGGCCTTCCCGCATCCCCAAATAACAAGTAGTTAGGCACAGCCGCACAGCCAGGAGTGGCTGTGCCACCAGGTGCAAGCCCCAATACAATCGACGCGACACCAGGGCTTTAACGGCGCTTTCCTTCCCGCGTCTTGACCCTCCTCCCGAATCGCCGGATTCATTGACAAAACGCATTGACGGCGCGTAGCGGTGCGCGTATGGTGGGCACAAGGTTCGGGTGTGGAGGGGTGTTCCAGTGACCAACCAAGAGACGCGTAGGCGTCTGCTCATTAATCGGCATATTGCAAAAATGAGTCCGGAAGAGATCGCGCGCCGGTTCACGGTTTCCTACATCGCGCCAATCGGCACGGTGAAGCAGCCACGGGCGCGAACTCGGGCGATCGAGCGATTGAAAGCGCCGGACTGATCGCTTCATCCGGAAGCTGAAGGAGACGCTCCCGGTCCTCGTTGGTTCCGAGGCACAGCCAAGAGTGGCTGTGCCACCAGCTCGGGATGGACGGAGTTGGTTCCAAGCACCGGCCGGTTCCGAGGACGGGGCTTCCCTCACTTCAGCGCGAAATCTCAGCGGCCTGGGAGCATCTTGTCCGCTGTGTAGGCCTGATCGGCTTCGCTCGAGGCGAGATACATGAGGAATTCCTTGGCGGCCGCGGGGTCCTTGGCGTGCGCGGAGACGAACCCCACTACAACCGTCGGCGGAGAGATTTCAGCCGGCAGGGTGCCGACGATGTCGATGCCAGGGTTGGTCATGCCGGGAAGAAACGTAAAGCCAATTTCCACCTCGCCATTGGCCACCATGGTCATCGAACCGGGGCCGCCGCGTCCGAACTTCGTTTTCGGCTGCATCTGATCGAGGATGCCCAGCTTTTTGATCGTGTCGTTCACGGCGATTCCCGAAGCGGGGAGAGCGGCCAGGTCCGGATAGGCAATCGACTTGGCATTGAGGAACATTTGCTTCACGGCCTCGGGCGTGGAGATGTCCGGTTTGGGCGCGCCCTTGCGCACGGCGACGCCAACCGGAATCTTGGCGATGGGCGTGGCGCTGCCGGCGAGCACGTTGCCGGAAGCGATTACGTCAGACAAAGGCGTTTTCCCGGTGGATTCGAGAGCAGGCACATCGAAGGCCTCGCCTTTGATGATCTGCTGCTTGGTGGAATCCTCGCCGCCGAAGGTGGCTTTGACCTTGTGCCCGGTCTTGGCTTCGAATGACTTAATGAGCTGCTCGATGGGCTCCTGCATGATGCCGGGGGCGAGGAAGGTGATCTCGTCCTGGGCGCGAGCGCTCGCGGCATTCACGGCCAAAAGGGCCAGAACAGCGATTACGGGAAACCAATGTCTCATCGCGGTTTCTCTCCTTATCATCATCAACGAGGAAGGCAGGCTTATTCGTCCGGGCTGCCAGATTCCGGTGCAAAGTTTATCTTGTTTTCTGCAGAGCGGCGCGAGTTGTTTTTGAATAGACCTTACGCCTCTATCGTTTGCTTCAGGGCACATCCTCAGTATTCCCTCAACGATACGGCCGGAATCTGTTACTATGTATCCAGCCATCGATGTGACGGTTGTCTCGTGCGGTTGGTTAAAGAGTCGATCTGACGATACCCACCTCCGGTTCTTTCCGTAAATCTTCGGCTTAACTTAAATTCAATTGAAACTGGCCATAGCCGTTTCGTTGCGCGCCTGCGAATCTATGTGCGCGCTGCAATCGTTGAGGCCAGAGAAAAGACAATAGAGTGCAGAGTTTTTCAGAATCACAGATTTCTTCGTATGTTAAAGGGCGACTGTCGGCCGCCAATTTCGTGACGCCGACGCCGGTGCAAGCGGCGGCGATCCCGCACGCGATCGCGGGCGAGGACGTATTGGCCACGGCGCAGACGGGAACCGGCAAGACGCTGGCTTTCCTGATTCCCGTGATGGAACAGCTCCTGCGGGACAAGACGCCCGGAGTGGCGGCGCTGGTGCTGGTACCTACGCGCGAACTGGCGATGCAGGTGGCGCAGCAGTATGAGGTGTTGCGCGGGCGGCAACTTTCGCCGGCGGCCGTGGTGGTGGGAGGCTTGTCGGAAGGCCCGCAACTTGCGGCGCTGCGGCGGGGAGCTCGTCTGGTAGTTGCGACGCCGGGGCGCATGGAGGATTTCCTCGATCGCAAAGCCATCGATTTCCGCTCGCTGCGGATTCTGGTGCTGGACGAAGCGGACCGCATGCTGGACATCGGATTTCTTCCCGCTATTCGCCGCATTGCGGCGGTTCTACCCAAACAGCGGCAGACCATGTGTTTTTCGGCGACGCTGGAAGGCGAGATCGTTCGCCTGGTGGCGGATTACATGAAGAACCCGGTGCGGGTGGCGTTCGGGTCCACCACCAAGCCCACAGAGAATGTGCGGCTGCAGGCCTTCGAGGTGATCCCGGAACACAAACTGGAAGTGCTGCGCCGCCTGTTGATCAAGGAGACGGGGCGCTGCCTGGTCTTCGTGCGCACCAAGCGCGGAGCGGACAAGCTGGCCAAGGCGCTTAACCATGACGGCTTGGCGGCGGCCGTGATCCACGGCAACCGCTCCCAGTCGCAACGGAACACGGCACTGGCCGGATTCCAGCAAGGGCGCTATCGCGTGCTGGTCGCGACCGACGTGGCTTCCCGGGGCATTCACGTCGAAGACATCGCTCACGTCATCAACTATGATCTGCCGGAGGCGGCCGACAGCTTCATCCATCGCGTGGGACGCACCGGGCGATTGGGCAAGCGCGGCTGCGCTTCCACGCTCTTCACGCGAAACGAGCGGGCGGACTTGCAGCAACTGGAACGGACGCTTGGCGTGCGCATCGAGAACCCGCGTTCCGGGCCCGTTCAACCCGAAGACGCGCAGCCAGAAGACATCCGGCCCGAAAGGGAGACTCGCTTTCAACGTAGCGTCGAGCAACGGAGCGCCGAGCAGCGCCCAGCCGCGGCGCGGTTCACGATGATTCCGTTGCGGGGCGAAGTTCTTCAAGGACAACTCAAGGGTTAATTCCCTTCTAGGCCCGAGACGCCTGCTCTATCGGAACTGAGGCGCTACCGCGCATTTAAGCAAGCCGCCCCGGCGGCTTGCGCGGCGGCGCCCTGGTTCCACGCCGCCACATTTGTAAACCGCTCGGAATATGCAATAGTCGAAGTCGATGGATCGCACTTCCGACCCCAACCTCGAAAAGCAGAAAAGTTCGCACGAAAGGGTGAGCGTCACCGCTTGGCGCGTGGCTTATCGCCGCACCCTCTCGGACATTCCTTTTTCCGTGGAAATTTTCGACGAACTGCAGAAAATCATGCGGCGGACGAGGTCCGCAGCGGAGCTTCAAGAGCTGGACCAAATAGTCCAGCCGGACATTACGCCCATTTTCGAGGCGCGCTTCAAGCTGGTGAACCGTCTTCTGAAGGAACAGAACGCCCGGCAGATACTGGAGATCGCCGCGGGGTTTTCTCCGCGCAGCCTGGCCATGGCGCGGGACCCTTCGGTGGAGTACTCGGAGATGGATTTGCCGGGCCTGGTGGGCGAAAAACGTTCCATATTCGAAGAGCTGATCAAGCAATCGAAAATCCCGCGTTACCCCAACGTGCATTTGAACGCCGGGAATGCGCTGGTGATGGGGGACCTGCTGGCGGCGGTGAAGCCGTTTCGGAAAGAGCCCATCGCGGTGGTTAACGAGGGATTGCTGCGCTATCTGACGTTTGAAGAAAAAACGATCATGGCCAGAAATGTGCAGGAATTGCTGCGCCTCTTCGGAGGCGCGTGGATAACGCCCGATCTCTCCCTTCGGCCCCAGAGCGCCTTTGGGCTATCCGGAGAAAGAAGGCGGGAGCAATTCGCGCGCATCGAGCGCATCACGGGAATCGACGTGGCCAAGAACTATTTTGAAAATGAGGATGCCGCCCGGGCATTCTTCGAGGATCTCGGCTTTCAGATCGAACGGCACAGCTTCATGGAAATCGCGGACGAGCTCGTCTCACCGCAAAGACTGCACCTCTCGAACGAGCAGGTAAAAAAAGAGATCGGCCGGCTGGCCGTATTCGTGATGAAGCTGCGCTAAAGCACGGTGCCTGAGCTGAGGCGAGGCACTATTGGTGGTCGAGGCCATATGCCTGAAGCTTTGGAGTCACTCAGTAGATAACAGTTGCGCAGGTTCAACCCTCCCTGCAAAGTCATCCTTGCCGGTCGCTAAGAACCAAACCGCTATAAACGTGAAGACGAACCACTCGATGCTTTCCAGCCGCATGAGGCGCGATAACCCAGCGAGCGAAAACTGCACTGCCGCTGGATTATAGAATATGCGTGCGTTGTAGTAAGTCTTTAGACGCGCTTCGCGATCAGGGCGCAGGAGGAAAACAGCGATATCCAAAAGTCGGAAAATGCCGTAATAGATGGCGAGCCTACGACTCTGCTCAAATCGCCGCAATAGCCCTACTGCGAGGAATAAATCAGCAGCGGAATAGAAAAGCAAGGCACCAAAAGCGCTCCATCCGCTCAGGACAAATCCAAACGTCATCAGGATTGGCTCATGTCGAATTCTAAACAACCCCAAGCCCCCTGTTATCCCGGCCATCGCTAAATACCACGCGATGACGGCGATGCCGAAGGATCGCTGAGCTGGAGGTAGTCCAAACAATTCCATTGCTGGCCGCGTGACAAGGATACGTGCGCACCATAGGCCGACGATAGTCAGCGACAGGCAAGCTGTGAGAATTGCTACTCTGCCCTCGTCTGTTAGTTCGGGGACGCCGGGCTGTACCGGAATCCTAAGCGAGATTATCAAGGGGGCGAAAGTAGCGCCTAGATAGGCAGTCAATCCCACAAAGATGAGAACGGAGAGCCGCGCCCAACGCTGGAAACGGAGGATACCCACGCCAGTCGCGAGCGCCCAAGCACCCATCACCAGGACAACTACAGAAACGGCGCGATCTTCTCTTGGAATCGTCAAGGCGAACGCGCCCGTTATGAGAGCGAGCCCGCCAGTGAGCAGGACTATCACCGCCACCAGGGTTATGTTGGTGGGTCGGGTCATAGTGAACACATCTCTGATCGCAGCAACATGAGTTCCATTTCGATCCGACATAAACGATCAGCGCGAGCGCGATTGGTCCGCCGACCCCGAGCGATACTGCTGCTTCACCTTAATTTCCGTGCTTCAGGTTGATCTCCGCCGTATCGCCTTTGATCGCTACCGTTGTGCCGAAGGGGCGCGAGATGTCCGCTAGCCGCTCCAGGATGTAACGGGCTTGATCGCCGGTGGCCGGCTTGGGCAAGCCGCGCGTTTGCAGGAAGAGATTATTGGTGTGCTCGTCCTGGGTATCGGGCTCGCCCTGGCCAATCTTATTCAGCGCGATGGGCTGGAACGAGATCGATTGCAGATTTTTCCCCTCGAACTGGACATGGGCGACCACGCTTTCCCAGGTGATGGGTTCGTCGAGCTGAATATCCGTTGGGGGCGCGTTAAAAATGAAGTTGCCCATATCGTAAAAGATCGGCCGGCCGCGATAGATCTCCACGCCATGCAGCAGGGGCATGCCATGCATCACGATGATATCCGCGCCGGCATCGACCTCTTCGTGGGTCCACTTTTTGAGCCAATCCGCGGGAGCGAGCCGTTCCGGCAGTTCTTCGAGGAGAAGCGCACCAAAGGGGCGATTCAGAAAGACGTGATTGTGCTCGTACACGATCACCAGGTCGGCATGCTGGCGCGCCTCGCGGATGCTCCCGAGAATGCGCTGCTTGTCCTCGGCGTTCGGCTCGTTCCCCGGTTCGGGAGGAAGCAGCGTGGTGGACTCGTTGGGCTTGCCGCCGGCTTCGATGCGCAGCTCGTTCACGCCGGGGCGAGTGGCGGTGGCCGATCCACCCTCCGCGATCAGGCCGGAGGCCATGGCCACCAGCGCAACCGTGCCCTTGGGCGTGTGCAGATAACCGGGCGCGACGGCTTCCGCCACGTTGTTGCCGATCCCGGCATGAGCGATGTTGCGGCTCTTTACCTCGCGCAACGTATTCTGAACACCGGAAACCTTCAGATCGAAGGAATGGTTATCGGATAGCGCGAGAAGATTGAAGCCGAGGGCCTTCAGCGCGTCGAGCGCTTCGGGCGGGGAGAGGAATCTGCCGTCGTGGAGCGACTGGCCTTTTTCCACCACTGTGGCTTCGAAATTCGTGAAGATCACGTCGCCGGTGAGCAATGGCGATATGGTGGCCAGCTCGGCGGGCGTGTGAACGCGGAAATCGGAGCGAATCATCGACTGTCCGGCCAGGGTGATGTTGAACGCGGGCGCGGGCGCCTGCGGCCATACGGCGGCGCCTGCGGCGAAAAGAAGCGCGAGGCAGGTTGCGGGCAGCAGGAGCCGGCCGCGCTTCAGGCCAAATTTCTGGCCAATCTTCAGAATTTTTGCCATGTGCACTTCCCTCTCCAAGTTGCGGTCCTGAGAGAAACTCCGGTGTTTGAGAGGCAAACTTCCCGGCGGGCCAGGAAGTTACTCCAAGCGAAAAGCAAACACAAGGTTTCGGCCTGCGCCGACGGGCCCGTTAGTTCGCCCGCTTGGTTCTTTGCATGTACAATGCGGCGCGACGGCACGTTGTATTGAGGAGGCTAGGGAGATGAAGCGTTACGTGGTGATGGCAATCGCGCTGTGTGCTGTAACGGCGGGCCTGGCGGCCGCGCAAGCAACGAAGCCCGCCGGCGGCGACGATCCGGTGCTCAAGGCCGACCGGGCATTGGTCGCGGCGCTCGACAAGGGCGATCGCCGCGCCCTGGACAAGATGCTGGACCCAGAGCTGATGTGGATCGATAAGGAAGGCATCATGTGGTTCCGTGAGGATGCTTACCAGGCGGGGCTCAAGTCTCTGGTACCCAACGCGAGCGATGTGAAAGTGACCGAGCACAAGTACGGCAAGGTGGTGTGGATTCAGAATAATCAGGGCAACAAATACGCCGCGCACTTCTGGGTGCAGCGTCCGGCGGGATGGCGGCTGCTGCACATTGCCGAGATCGAGCAGCGGCCCGCTGAGCCCGGCGACGTGCGCCCGAACTACCCTGTGGCCTGCGACAACCCGTGTAACGAGATTCCCTACAAGGCCCTAACCCAAAACGAGAAAGACGCCATCCGCGCATGGGAGCTGATGGACTCCGGCGATCCGGCGCTGCGCGCCAAGTACCTGGGCAGCGGCGTCACCGTTACGTCCAGCGCTCGAGGCGGTGGAGGCGGGGGGCAAGGCAGTGGCGGAGGCCGAGGGGCAGGCGCGGGTGGGAGAGGACCGGCAGCGCCACGGATGGTGGGCGCGCCGCCGGCACTTTTTTCACGCGTGTGGGACTTTGGCGACGCCCAAGTCTCCGTGATGCTGCATGCCGATTATGGCGCCAGACCCTACTGGGCCAGCCGCGTGCATTTTCTGCGGGACGGCGTGTGGAGGATGGAGGAGAGCTACCACACCACGGTGTGGGCCGCTCCGCGCCTGACCGCGATACCCCCGCAAGCGCAACAGCAGAGCTCGAATTCAAATTAGGTTAGAGCGCCTCAGTTAGGCCCGTAAAAAGATTGCGGCAGGAGAAGCAATCGCTTCCCCTGCCGCAGCTCCCGCTAAAACCGACACTCCCTCAGCTTTAGAACGCCAGCTTCAAACCGAACTGAATGTGCCGCGGACCGCCCGATCCAAGGACGGGATTGGCCGAATCCGGGGTGCTGGTGGAGTGGTCGAATGTGGAGGGCTTGGTCGGGTCGGTGAGAGTCGTCCCAGAGGGATTTGTGAAATCTGCGCGGTTGAACAGATTAAAGAACTCCACCCGGAACTGGGCGCTGTACCGTTCCTTGAATTTCCACAGTTTCGAGACCGAGAAATCGACGTTGTAGTAGTTGGGTCCGGTGAAGAGGCCCCTGCTTGCGTTCCCCAAGGTTCCGTAGGCCGGTGGAGTCAGGATGCCTCCACCCTGCACGTAGCAAGCCTCATTTGCGAGCGCGGCAATCGCCAACTGTTGGAGTTGGGCATTGCCGGCGTAGGGGGCTTGCGCAGCGCTGTTGCATTCCGCTTGCACGGCTGCAGGCGCGGACGCAAAAGCGGTGCAGCCTGCCAGTTTGCCGTAGCAGGGGATGGCGGTCGGTCCGGTATTACTAAAAGCGGAGCGAGGCCCACTGTAATTCCAGAACTGGGTGGTTCCCGCGCCGATGCCGCTGTTGGTGTTTTCGCCGGTTCCCAGCCAATCATTTACCGTTGGATCGCTGGGGTTCCAGGCCAGGCCGCTTTGCAGGGTCAGAATGCCATTGACGGTCCAGCCTTCCAGCATTTCCGCGGGAGCCTTCATGCCGGGAATCTGATAGGTGGGCGCGAACGTAAAGCGATGGCGCTGATCGTTGGCGTTGTTTCCGTAGTTGAGGCGCGGGTTATTCCTATCCGCGAGCAGAGCCGATCCGTTGTTGGTGGAATTTCCGTCCGTGACGGAAAGAGCGTGAGAGTAGGTGTAACCGGCCAGAAACACGAGTCCATGATAGTTCCGCGCCTGCAACGTGGCTTGCAGCGCGTCGTAATTGGACCAGAGCCCGCCACCCTCGGTTCCGGCGATATCGATGTTGCTGAGGTACGGGAATTGCGCCGAGTACTGTCCGGCGGCGCGTTCCGCCGCGGTGTTGGGCTTGCAGTTGGCGAAAGTCGGCCCGCTCGCAAGGCAAGTGTTAATTGTGCCCTGGTCCCATCCAGTCCCAATAGCCGGCTGGTTAAGGTCGGACAAGTACTCTTGTTGAGCGCCGTGGTTGCCGACGTAGGCCAGATCCACCGTCAAGTTATTGGTGATGGCCCGTTGAATATCCACATTCCACTCGGCCGTGTAAGCCTGCTTGAAATTGGGATCGATCCCTCCGGTCTGGCACGCCGGCACTCCAGTGATCAGTCCCGCTGGGGCGCAAGAAACGCCGCTGTAATTCTGCCCGCCAAACGCAAAAGGCGTGTTGCTGGTGGGGAACACAGGCCCCGTCAGGTTCCAATTCCAACCCGGACAAGACGCTGCTGTGCACGCGCCCAGAGCGATGCGCGCGGCAGTGAACTGGTTCGCCACCGTGCCGCTATTGTTAACGCCGAGGCTCGGGAAATTCGCCCCCCAGGGAGCCGTCGGAATCATCGTTCCCATGAAGAGGCCGTTCCTCAGCAAGCCTCCAGCGCCGCGCACCACGGTTTTTCCGTTTCCTGTGATGTCCCAGGCAAAACCCAGACGTGGCGAAAAATATCCCCAACCGGGGTTATAGGATTGAGAAATCGGCAAACCCGGGCCAAACTGCTGCACTGCGGAAGTCGTCGTCGGGTTTACATTGGGGTCGAACGTGCCGATGTGGTTGCTTACCTCGATCGGGGGCGTGTAGTACTCGTAACGCAGGCCTGCGTTCAACGTCAGCCTGGGAGTTAGCCGCCAATCATCCTGGACGAATCCCGAGTACCAATGGGACCGGTTAATCGCCAGTGGATTGCCCAGGTAAATCGAACCGCTGTTGGGCAGCCCCTGCAAGAACGTTTGTGTGCTGGTGAAAACCGCCGTGCCTTCCGCCGCCGGATATACGTTGAGATCAAACACCATGTCCAGGAACTCAAAGCCAACCTTGAAGGCGTGCTTGCCACGCAAATACGAAACGGACTCCACCAGATTGACGTCGCCTTGAGCGCCGCCTTGACTCGGACGGCCATTCAAGAAGCCCAATGGGCTGAAGCTGCCAATGGTGATCAGCGGAAGCCCTGAGTAGAGCGGGTTTGTTACCCCGGTGGGCATGCCATAGCCTTGCGGCCACGGATTGGAGGGAATAGCCGTATCCGGGTCGATGGTGTTATTGATCACATAGATGTAGCCCAGCCTGAAATCGTTCACCATCGAGGAGGTCGGAGTCCAAGTCCAGTCGCCGGAGATTTGCTTGGCGAGTTGAGTAGCGGTGGTTCCGGAATTGAATACGACGGCGCTGCCAGCGCTATATTGGGTAGACTTGGACTCATAAAACGTGCCGCTCACGTGATTGTGAGTGCCGAGAACGTAGTCACCCTTGAAGAGCCCATTATTCAGAGGCAGAGTGCTGTCGATCCCCGGCGCGAAAGTGTTGCAAGCCGTATTCGAGCCGCAGGAGTTGAATGGGAAAATGTTCTCGAACGTGGAGGAAGCGGGCGCCACCGTGCAGGTCCCCGGAACCAGTCCCACTAACCGCGCGCTCAGCGGGTTGACTTTTGCGGCCCCAACCGCGTTGCACGCGTCACGAAGCTCAAGTTGTTGGTGGGATCGACTGCCGCAGGCATGGCCACATCGGAAGGGATAACCGTGGTCGCGGTTTGGCCTACGGTCGAGCGCAGGCCTTCGAAAGCGGCGAACCAGAACAACTTGTCTTTTAATACCGGGCCGCCTGCCGTGGCGCCAAACTGCTCCAGAGACGCCGGAGTGACGCTGTTGGTGAAAAAGTTGCTGGCATCCGTCGCACTGGCATCGCGCCCAAACGCGTAGGCTGTCCCATGAATGCTGTTGGTTCCGGACTTGATCCCGACGTTGACGACCGAGCCGTCCTTCCACCCGTATTCCGCCTTCGGATTCTGCTCGGAGCTGAACTCCTGGATGGCGTCGATGGGCACCAAAGAACTGGTATCGCCGCCGCGGTAGGCGTTATTCAAAAGGCTGGAACCCACGGTATGGGCGATCCCGGCGATGCCTTCCATGCGGAACATGTTCGCCGTTCCGCGTAAGCCATTGGTTACCGCGGTGCCTGTGCCGGCTCCGACAGCCGTAACCACTCCCGGGCGCAACTGGATCAAGCGCTCGAAGTTGCGGCCATTGAGCGGCAGCGCATTGATCGACTGGTTGCTCACGGTTCCGCCCAAAGTGGCATCGGCGGTATCGATGGCGGGAACTTCACCCGTGACGGTAACCGTCTGGGTCTGTTCGCCGGGCTGGACCACCAGGTCCACGCGAACGGTTTGCCCAACTTCGACCAGCACGCCGCTGTGCTCCAGAGCCTGAAAGCCTTTGGCCTCGGCCCGCACTGTGAACGTGCCCGGGTTCAAATCGTTGGCGATGTACTGCCCGGCGCCATCGGTAGTCAAGGCGCGCGAGATACCGCGAGCCACGTCGGTTACGGTTACCGTAGCGCCTGCGATGGCTCCGCCGCTCTGGTCGAGCACCGCGCCTTGAATGGAGCCTTGATTCGTTTGCGAAAAGAGATTGGCACAAATGAAAAGCAAAGCGATAGCGAAGCCCGGCAGCGCAAGGGCTCGCCTCACACTTCTCCGCCTACCTGTGTAGCAGATCAAAAGAACACCCCCGTCAGTCTTCAAACTTAAGCGCTAAATGCTGTAAGAGACCCCAAAACTACCAATGAGACCCCAAAAACTCCCAAAGCGTTTATCCCAGGGCCTTGGGGGCTGTCAAGGGAAAAAAGGAAGGCGCTGCCGGTAGCTGATCAAGCGTCTGGTGGAATTGGCACACCCAATATGGGCGGGACCTCGCAAAGTCCGCTTGGGAGCCAAATTCATCTTCTAGCCGTGTAGTCGCGGGCGTAACCCCAGGCCGCGCGAATGAGCGTCCAGCGCCACATGGGCACATCGCTCACACCGCTCTGGGCACATGCTCGCCGATTCCACTACTCGAGCGGTTCGAGCTTAACGATCGACGCTCCGAGGTTGTTGCCAACCCAGAAGGCCGGGGGGTTGGTTGTGTTGTCGACGTTCACGCGACGCACGTTGGTCGCGCGGGGCAGAAGATAATCGGTCATTTCGCCGGTTTTGGTGTTCACGCGGACGATGCGGTCGTTGGTCATTCCGCCGGTCCAAGCGTAGCCCGCGTTGTCCAGGACGGCATCGTATGGGTTCGTCCACGGAGTAGGCGTGGGATACTCCGTGAACTTTTCCGTCCTGGTGTCGAACATCCCGATTCTGTCGCCGCGATATTCGCCGAACCACAGCCGGTCTTGCGAATCCACGTGACCGCGGCGCGGAGCGGAATTGGGAGTGGGCGTCGCCCAGCGCGTGACTTTCATCGTCTTGGCATCCACGCGGGTGATGTAGGTGCCGCCAAAGTTCATCCCGTAGAAGTTGTTCTTGGAGTCCACGGCCACTCCGTAGGAGCCGAGGTTCAGCTTTGCCAGCGGCGAATCCGGCGGGAGACCTTGCGCGTAATCGACGGTGCTCCACTTGTCCGACGCCAGGTCCACCTGGTATTCGTCGTCGCCACCCACCCAAACCTTGCCGTCCACATTGACGCGCACCGGGGTCACCATCGCGGTCCGGGCCGCATCGCCCTTTCCGAACGTCGGGATCTTCCAGTTTTTGAACTCCTGCGTCTTGGGATCGAACCTGGCGATCACGCCTTGATACATGGTGCCGAGCCAGACATAGCCGTTGGGGTCAACTTCCAAATCGAGCGCGCCCCGCGGCTCCTTGGGGTCCATCAGCGGAACCGGGTATTCCACCACCTTGCCGCTCTTGGGATCCAGCTTGCCCACGAATTGCGAGCCGAAATCCGAATACCACACCATGCCTTGCGCATCCACCACGGCGTCGTGCGGCATGGCTTCCGGGCGCGGCAGATCGTACTCGGTGATGATCACCTTCGTGGCTTTGCCTTTGGGCCGCGCATTGGTCTTCAAGGAATATTCCCACTGGGAGCTACTGCTGAGATTCACGCTGGCCATATATTCGGCCCGCTTTTGAACCACGGCGGATGGGGGCGGCGGCCCTCCACCCATGGGACCCTCCCCATCTCCGTTACCAGCCAGCCCGCTGGGCCGCACTTGCGGATGGGTGGGCATGCTGCCCTGGGCGTAGGTGGTCATGCGCCGCAGCACCTGCACAAATTCGCCAGCGTCGTGCTGCGATCGCACGATCCGCTCCAGCGTGTGGCAACTGGTGCAGTTCAGAAACACCTGCTTCTGTTCCACTGTCCCGGGCATGCTGATCAGCCACTCCCCGTTCGAGAGTTGGCGCGAGAGGTCTCGGGCCTTGTGCAGCTTCAGATCGAGCTGCGCCGCCTTCTCGGCGGTCACTTCGACTGGTCCTGGATTGTCCACCTCATATCCAACGGCCCTGATGCGCACGGAATATTCCCCCGGCTCTAGCCGGCTGCGAGGGAAGCTGTACCGCCCTTGAGCGTCGCTCACCACCGTGAGCGTGATTGTCGATCCGGCGCGCTTTGCGCTCACCAGGACGCCCTCCATGGGGCCTTCCTCTTGAGAATTCACGCGGCCCCCCAGCGCCGAGGCGGACGAATTTTGCGCGTTCAGAAGTTCCCATCCAGCGCAGAAGAACAGCGCGGACACGATGCTCAGCAGGATCGCCGGCGCGGCGAATCCGCGCAGCGCTTTGCTCGCCGTGAAAGACAGGCGTTCGCGAAAGGCTATCGTCGCAATTCCCATGAGGTCCTCCTTCTTGGGCGGCAACTGCGTTAAGCGGAGAAACATAGATTACAGACGAAGTGAGCGGATTATCAGCCTGCCTCGTAAAATGTCAAGCTCAACGTGCTGCGTAGTTGTTCCGTCGCGCGGTCTCAACTTATGGCTTTATTTTTTGGTAATTGACTGCCTTTGCCCTAAGTGATATAGACACGACCAATTTACCGCGGGCTCACCTGAAAACTGACTGCCACCGAGACTAGGGGGGTTCCATGTCGGCTACTTTCTCAACCGGGAAATCGCAAGGCGAAAAATTGGCGGGTTGGCTGCGTATATTCGGAGTCTCGATTCTCGTGATTCTGTTTTCCGCTCCTGTGATGTTTTCGCAAGCCAATCAAGGCACGATTCAGGGCGGCGTGTTCGACCAATCGGGCGGCGCCATTGCGGGTGCGATGGTGACTGTGACTGACGTGGCCCGCGGGGTCTCGCGAAACTTGGTGGCGGACGGCGCCGGCCAGTACGTGACTCCGGCCCTGGATCCCGGCACGTATACAGTTCGGGCCGAGGCCAAAGGATTCCGCACCGAGGAACACAGCGGCGTGCTGGTGGAGGTCGGTAGAAACGTCCGCGTGGATCTGCTGCTGCAACCGGGCGAGCAGACCCAAGCGATTACGGTGACCGGGGAAATTCCGGCCATCGATACGACCGACGCTACCTTGGGCGGCACTGTCACGAACGAGGCCATCAACGCGCTGCCTTTGAACGGCCGCAACTTTCAACGCTTGCTGCAACTGCACCCGGGAATTGTCACGACAGTCGGGGCCGGTGCAGGGTCTTCGAGTACGAACGGCCGGCGCTCCGGAGACGACCTCATTTTACTGGATGGGCTCTCGACAATGGGTCAAGCCACAGGAGGCTCGCTGATCAATGACGTTTATAAGGGTGGAGACGCGGCTTCCATCCTTCCGATTGACGCGATCCAGGAGTTCAACGAGGAGCAGAACCCCAAGGCAGAATACGGCTGGAAAGAAGGCTCGGTGATAAACATCGGGGTGAAGTCCGGCACAAACAGCATTCACGGCACGGCATATGCGTTTGGCCGGGATGCCAAGGCCACCGATGCCAGCAACTACTTCTCGACTCCAGGCATATCAGCGATCACGCCGGCGACCTTGGAGCAGTTTGGCGCGACCGCCGGCGGCCGCATCGTCAAGGACAAACTGTTCTGGTTCATGGGGTTCGACGGCCAGCGGGCTACGTTGGGAGACGTCGCAGTAGACAGCATACCTGAGGACGCGGGAACGGGCGCCGCGCTGACGGCAGCGACAGCGCCGACCAGCGTCAATATGGTTGACCTTTGTAATTTCCTTAAGGGGAACGGCGGGGTTAATGGGCTCAGCGCGCAACTTTCGGGATTGAACGTCACAACATGCGCCGTAAGTCCCTCGTCGGCGACCAACGAGAATCTGTGGCCATTGCTGCCGAACGCCACAAACGATCTTTTTGCTCCCAATTTAACCAGCACCATTCCGCTCAATAATGGATTCTTCAAGGGCGATTACGTTCCCGGGCCTCATCACCATATCAGCGGATTGTTCTATGCATCCAAGGCATCCCAATACAACGTTACCTCGACCGGAGAGGTGGCGGCTCAATGGGAAGCTAACGTCAGCGTGACAAACTATATCTACCAGGGGGACTGGACCTGGACTCCAAACTCCAACTGGGTGAATGAGGCCAGAGGGGGTCTCATCTACATTCTCAATAACACCCTGAACGGCGACCAGAATATGCTTCCTGCGAATCCCTGGCCGAATGGCTACGGCATGAACACCGGCGTAACCAACCCCCTGTACGGAGGACTCCCGCAGATCGCCATCAGCAGTTTCAGTGGTTTTTTAGGAGTCAGTACGCGTCTGGGCCGCCGCGGGCCGCAGGGCAATTTGCAGTTCACGGATAACGTGTCGCATTTGATCGGCAAACACGCGCTGAAGTTTGGCGCTGAATATTTGGACATCATCTTCGGCAACGACACGCTTCAGCCTTCGGCCGGCATTGTGAAGTTCAAGAGCTTGGAAACCTTCCTGCAAGGCGTACCTTCCTCGGAAAGCATTTTGCTTGGCGACGCCACAATCAACGTTCGCAGCCACTGGTTCGCAGGATTTTTCCAGGACGACTGGCGCGTCACACCCAGAGTGACATTGAATCTTGGGCTGCGGTATGAAGTCAGCAGGCCTCCGTACGAGCGGAACAACTATGACGGCAATTTTTATCCCAACGTAAATCCTGTAACCACGCCGGCCATTCAGCAGTTCGGCCCGGGCGCGGCGGAATCGTCGGAATATAACACCGACTGGCGCGGCGTTTCACCACGCGCGGGCGCGGCGTGGGACGTGAGGGGCAACGGGAGGACCGTAGTCCGCGCGGGATTCAGCATCTTGACTGCGCCCGCAGTCATGGGGGCGTTAGAAGTGAATGCGCCTTTCGGAGCGAATTTTCCGGGCCTGAACATCAATACAAGCGGCTCGGCGATCAACCAACACAGCACGATCCAGGCAAGCCTCACCAGCGGCTTCACCTGGAACAACTCGGGAGTGCCGGTATTCCCGACTGCCAACGTGACCAACGTAAACGGCACTAATTACACCGGAATTACGTGCACCGCCGCCTCGCCTTGCCCCACCGGTGCGGTAGCCTCCGATTTCCGCCAGCCTCATGTGATGGAGTGGAATCTGGACGTTCAGCAGGCCATAACGAATACGCTGACGATTGACGTGGCATACGTCGCCAATCATGGCTACGACGAAGAAACCTTGCTGGACCTCAATCAGCCTCCGCTGGGCGCAGGATTCACTCCGGCAGTCGTTGCGACGTGCATTGCCGCACCGAGCGCGAATAATTGCAAACCGAGCCAAAACGCCGAAATGCTGGCCGAGCCTTATCACAACTCATTCCCTTATCTGAGCTACATCACCGCGACCTCGAACGGCGATTTCTCCAATTACAACAGCCTGCAAGTGACCGTGGACAAGCGAACGTCATACGGCCTGTCGTTCTTGACCGGCTACACCTATGCCCATGGCCTGGACACCTTGAACTCGGGCATTGGAGGCGGGAGTCTTGTTCCTTCCAATAATTCGGACCTGCGGCTGAACTACGGAACCAGCGATAACGACTTGCGGCATCGTTTTACATTTTCACCGACGTATTTGATCCCGGGGATGAAGTCGCCGGCCCAAATGCTGGAAGGTTGGTCGGTGAGCGGCATCCTCACTTTGCAAGACGGCCTGCCGTGGTGGCCGAACGACACGACGAACGATTTCCTCGGAACCAACGAGTTCGGCAACAGCGTAGCCGGAGCCGCCGCGCAGCCTTGGAATTACAGCGGGCCGACGTCCGCATTCAAATCGGGTCCGACGGCCATTCCATGCTTCGGCGGCGCTTCCGGATGCACAGCGTATACGACTGGTACGGTCACAATGCCCAGTGGCCCAGTCCTAAGCGGCGTGCCGCAACCGCCGGCTGCTTGCATTAACGCAGCTGAGGCAGCGTATAGCGGAAATGCGCAACTCCAGGATCTGGCCGTGGCCGCGCTGATGAACACCGACTGCTACGTGCAGAATGGCGGCGTCCTGACACCTCCAGCATACGGTACCGTTGGAAACGCGCCCCGCAACCTTTTCCGCTCCCCGAACTATTACAACGTGGACATGTCGATAGCGAAACTGTGGAAGTTCAAGGAACGCTATAGCGCGCAATTTCGCATGGAGTTCTTCAACCTCTTTAACAGAGCCGATTTTGGCATTCCGGGCAAGCTCGACCCCAATGGCGGATTTAACGGACAGTTCGGGTGCTCCTGTACTACGCCCGATTCAGGCAACCCGGTGCTGGGCTCCGGCGGGCCGCGCCACATCCAGTTCGGCTTGAAGCTGGCCTTCTAGCTGTGAAGAAGTATTGCCGTGAAGAAAAGTGGCGGCAAAAAGCATTGCCGCGAAGAAGTATGGCTGTAAAAAAGCGCAGCGGAAAGCCGCGGCCCGCCCGTTCCACCGGCGGGCCGCATCGTTATGGCGTGGCCGTGGACCTTGCAAGGGCGGGAGTGGTGTAGAATGGCCCAAGCCTGCTGACTCAAAAAGGGAATCCCAGGTTGAAAGCAAACCGAAGGAGAGTTTGTCATGCCTAGGGCGAAACTTCTTGCGGGGATCCTGCTAGGAACGGCCTTACTCGGAACAGCGCTCGTCGCCTTGTTGAAAGCGGAAACTCCGTCGCACTCGGCTGCACTGACGGGCAAAGTAACCTCGAGCGAGGAAGGCCCCATGGAAGGCGTGATCGTCGGCGCCAAAAAGGCCGGCTCCACGATTACCACCTGGGTGGTCAGCGACGCGCAGGGCCGCTACAGCTTCCCGCGCGACAGAATGGACGACGGCAAATACGCGATGAGCATTCGCGCCGTCGGATACGAGCTGCCGGGCGCTTCCGTGGACGTGACGTCGCAGCCCGCCCAATTGGATTTGCAGCTCAACAAGCTAAAAACGAGCTCCAAGCTGGCCCTGCAACTTTCCAACGCGGAGTGGTTCGCGAGCGTGCCGGGAACGGACGACGAGAAAAGCTTGATTGGCAACTGCGTGACGTGCCACACGCTGCAGCGAATCCTCTTCTCTCGCATGGATACGGACCAGATGGCGCCAGTCGTCGAGCGCATGGCCATGCACACGAACAACTCTTCGCCCATGCATCCCTGGATGCGTCCCATGAATGGCGCGCCGGCGCCGCCCAACGAGAGGCAGATTGCCACGGCGAAATACATCAGCTCGATCAACCTGAGTTCGGTGGACACGTTTTCATTCCCGCTCAAGACGCTGCCGCGGCCCAAGGGCAAAGCCACGCAGGTGATCTATACGACGTACGACCTGCCGCGCGCGGATGCCGCCCCGCACGACACCGCGGTCGACGCGCAAGGCAACATCTGGTATTCCGATTTCACCTCGCAGTTCATTGGCAAGCTCGATCCGCGTACCGGAAAAGCGGTGGAGTATGCGGTTCCGCTTGCGCGCACTGGCCCCTACGCTCAGGGCGGCTTGCAGATCGCTTTCGATCGGGAAGGGCGGGTCTACTTCGGCAACATGTCTCAGATGCAGATCGTCCGGTTCGATCCCAAGACGGAGAAGATGGAAACGTTCAAGGCTCCGGTGCCGGACAACAAAATTGGCTCCGGACATTTGACCATGATCGATCCGTCGTCCCAGCAAGTGGACGGCAAGATCTGGATCAACGTGGCCGACGGCACCGACGAATCGGGCGGAACGTGGCGGGTGGACCTGGCGAGCGATACCTGGACGCAGATGACTTACCCGAAGGGCAGCCCTTCCGCCAACGCCTATGACGTTGTGGCAACATCCACGAACGACATGATCGGCATGAGCTTCACCAACCGCAGGCTTTGGATGACCGACGGCAAAACTCTAAAGACCGCTTGGTTTGACATGCCGGCGGGCGATACCGGCTGCCGCCGAGGCCATATCGATTCGCAGGACCGCGTCTGGTGCGGCGGCTACAATGCCAACGACATCGTGATGTTCGATCCTAAAACGAAGAAAATTACGGACTATAAGGCTAGCACGCCTTGGACGCGTCCCTACGACGCCGAGTTCGACAACAAGACTTATGCCTGGGGCGCGGGAATGGATAGCGACAGAGCTGTTCGCGTCAATATCCAGACCGGCGAAGTGACCGAATATCTGCTTCCGCATGAAACGAATGTGCGTCATGTGGAGGTGCAGAAGACCGGTCCTCTCTCCAGCATGTGGCTGGGAGACCAGCATGGCGGCACCATTGTCCATATCGAGCCGCAGGCGCCGTAGTCGCTACATCAGACCGCTCCACTCGCTCTCTTCGGCTGAAATCGTTCAGAACTGCGTCGCCGTCCGCTCCTGTGCGAAACGGAAAGCACGTGCTCATGATAACGGACTGGCAAACCACAAGTGTTCCGATTCCACTTTCCTTTGGGGAGTGGAAATCGATTCAAAAGAAGGGCCACCAAGAGCAGCGCGAGGGTGTCGATGGGACTAGAAAGATCAGGGTTATCGTCATCGATGACGAACCTGTGATCGCCGATACCGTGGTTGAAATCCTGAACGGGGAGGGCTTCGAAGCGATGGCGGTCTCCACCGGGGCTTCCACTATTGAACTGGCTAAAGCCTTCGACCCTGACGTCGTTCTCAGCGACGTAATCATGCCTGGCTTGAATGGAATCGAAACCGGAATCCGCATCCGCGATATCGCGCCGAATTGCAGGGTAATTCTATTTTCAGGGCAAGCCGCCACGGTCGACTTGCTTGAAGGGGCGCGTGAGCAGGGCCATCGTTTTGACATTCTAGCCAAGCCCATAAGACCGGAACATCTGATCTCGGTAATCCGGGCGAGTTCGCGTTAATCGCATCATTCGCGCCAAATCCAGTCCATGGTCATCGGCTGATGCGACACATTGCCAACCGCTCTAAACCCAGTTCGTCCGCGGGACCCGCCCACAAGCTATCGCTCCCGGTTGCGGCTCTATTCAGTTTCCTGAAGGAGACGCGAGGGGCGCCCACGTGGGCTCTGCGCGATATGGCCAAGGCTCTCCATATCAGTCCGGCCGCTGCCAAGCAGGCGCTGGCGATGTTGGAAATGCAGGGCTACGTAAAGCCAACGGGATCGAAAGGCCAATGGATGACGACGGCGGCGGGTGAAAGCGTCTCGGGTTCCAAAATGCCTCGCTACAGCCGGGAAACGGTGGAGCAATCTCTCGCGTCATTGGCGGACCATCTCAAGCTCGTGAATCAGGATTCATCGGCTGAGTACAAGGTCGCGGATGCGGTTGCATTCGGCGATTTCTTATCCGAACGCGCTCGCGTTCAGGCTGCGGATGTCGGTATCAGACTAGAGCCTCGAAATGCGCTGGCGCACCATCCACATTGGGCCAGCGAGCGAAGCAGGCAAGAAGCTTTCCTAAAACAACTACGCGGGAAGACGCCACTTTTGAACGTTCAGCGGTTTGACGATTGGATGAGGGTCAGGAGGCATCGAAAATTACTCAGGAATAAGGAAAGAATGGTGGAAGGCTTTCGAATACGAGGCGGTTGAGGTAGGCTTAGGTGTTTGGCGCGATCCGGAGAACCCGCACTACTGCGACTGTGACAGCTGCTCGATCTTCGCCGTAGCGGGGTGGTGAACCTTCAACTCCTTAATGGCCCTATGGTGCAAAGGTTAGCACGCCAGATTCTCAATCTGGTAATACGGGTTCGACTCCCGTTAGGGCTACCACTTCTCTTCAGTTCTTCTCTTTTAGCTGCGGCCTTGGCGTCCCGAGTAAAAGCGAACACGGCCGCCTTCATGCGGTAACTCAGCAAAAGCTGCAACAGACTCAACCGGAACCGACTCCATTAGCTCTGTCCTATTCCGCCGTCGATGTTGATCTCCGCGCGGGTGACGCTATTTCTCGGCGCGCGAGATCTCCTTCTTATCGGCAGCGGCGCCAACCGGGCGCGAGGCCGTGTAGGCCACGATGGCGACGATGTCATCGGGAGTCAGCTTGGCGACGACCGGCTTCATCAACTCGGTCCAGATGCCGTGCCGGTTTCCCACCTGCATGTCATAAAGCTGCCGCGCGATATAACTCGGCGAGCGTCCCGCGATGCCGGGCACCGGCCCCAGTCCTTCGAGGTCCGCGCCGTGGCAATTGGCGCAGGCAATCGTCTTGCCTCCGCCACCACGCATCACCAGGGCTTCGCCGCGCTTGATGCTGCCCGGCGGCACGTAGGCGATGAAGCCGAAATGGGGGTCGCGCAGCAGTTCGGTGCGCTCGGCATCTTCCGGCGATTCGACGACGCGCTTGCCGAGGGGCTCGGTCTCATTGCCCTCGAGCTTCAGGAACATGCCGTTCTGCACGCGCATCTTGGGAATCGTGTTGGTCTCCACCACGCGAATCCAGGGCGTCCACTTCATGGAGCTGAAGTAAAGAGCGGCGGCCTTGGTTTCGTCTTCGGTCATATTGGTGGCGAAGCGAATCATGTTGTTGGTGTTGGCCTTTCGCAAGTCGGAGCTCTTCCTCATGCCGCTCTTGAAATCGGCCATGGTCTGCATGAAGTAAACGTAAGGAAGCCCGGCGATGCCCGCGTTTTCCTGACGCCCTTTGCCATTGGGATAATGGCAAAGGCTGCAGGCCTGAATCATGGCCTCCTGGCGGCCGTGGGCCACGATCGGCGGCATGGGAGGATGGTCCTCGGGAAACCAGTCGGCCGGGCCAAAGCCGTTGCGAATCTCAGTGAGCGTGAACGAAAGCGTGGCCCCGGGAATATGCCGCGCGCTGCCGTCGTCCTTTATGGCAGGCTGGCCTGGGGGCGCCTTGGGCTGCTCGGTGACCGGCAGGATGAATCCGTAGGCCCACGGGGGAGGCGCATCGGTCGCCGCAATTACCACGCCGGCAATCAACACACAGGCCAAACCCAACACCAAACCGAATCGTGTTCGCATAGGCGCCTCCGGCTTTCTAATTCGCGACATGCTATCACTTTCCTGAGCCGCGAGATGAGTGTTTTGTAATTCGGTCTGCCACGAACGGCAACTTGACGGAGTTTCCTTGTTGCTATACCTTGCGAACGGCTTTGGATGGATTGATTGCGCTGTAGTTTAGGCTTGGAAGTGCGACGGGCGACAGCGCAACCACAATAGAATGAATACATTACCTTGACGCTAGTTAGCGTAACGGGTAGGATTGAATTAGGATGGCCATCAGAGTTCCGGAAGAGCATATCGTCAAGATTAAGCGATTTTTGGGATTGCCAGATGGCATGATCGAGGCTTTCCAAACGGCCCTCATCAATGCCAAACCGGAGTTCAATGTCACTGATCTAACCAAACAAGTAATGGTCGGCCTTGAAGTGCCAGAGGGCGTAGTCGAAGGAATGATCGACGTCTTGGCAAGTTTGTATCGCTTGAGCGATAGGCGCAACATTCCAATAGAGAAATTTGTTGATCGGGAAGTTTTTCGTGCTCTGAAAGAAACGGACATTTTATCCGGAGCGAACGCCGATGCTCAATGGGCGAGGCTTAGGAACTTTCTCATGACTGCCCTATCGCTTGAAAAAACCGTTGGCACAACGGCTAAGGTCGGTTATGTGATGACCCAGCATGAACGCATCTTCGTTGGCGGCGCGTGTCAACGAGTTTGAGACCACTGGTCATGGAATTTAGTGAGCATTTTCATCTGCGTTGAGCGGTTTGTTGATCCAGACCTCGGTTGGAACCGAGAGTGGTTTCGGCTCCTGGCGCACGAAGCGTTCGGGGTGGACGCGATAGGCGGCATCGAGAACGGCTTGACGCTGTTCGAGGATGTGCGCGGTTTGGTTGTAGTGGACCATGGCCGGGGTGAGCAAGCCCAACCCGGAGTGGCGGTGTTCCTGGTTGTACCAGCGGAAAAATCCCTGCGAAAAAGCGCGGCTGTCCTGAATGCACCCGAAGCGGTCCGGAAACTCCGGCCGGTACTTCAGGGTGCGAAACTGGCTTTCCGAATACGGATTGTCATCGGAGACGTGCGGGCGGCTGTGGGTTTTCGTGACACCCAAGTCGGCCAACAGGAAGGCTACCGGCTTGGAACTCATCGAGGTGCCGCGATCAGCATGTAGGGTGAGCTGGCCGGGCTGGATGTTTTGTTTCGCACAACTCTCCCCGATCAGCCGCTTGGCCAGCTCCGCGCTTTCGCGCATCGCCACCATCCAGCCGGTGACGTAGCGGCTGAAGACATCGAGGATGACGTAGAGGTAGAAGTAGGTCCACTTGGCGGGCCCCAGCAGCTTGGTGATGTCCCAGCTCCAGAGTTGATTGGGAGCCGTCGCCAGTAGTTCCGGCTTCGTGTACGGCGGATGAGTCAACTGGTCACGTCGTTCGCGGGATTCGCCCTCTTGTTTCAGGAAGCGATGCATGGTGCGAATCGAGCAGTAATAGTGCCCTTCGTCGAGCAACGTCGCATACACAGCGGCTGGGGAGCGATCCTGGAATCGTTCTCCGTGCAGATGCGCCAGGACCGTTTCGCGTTCCGTCGGACTCAGGGCACGTGCTGGTCTCGGTCGCAAAGCGATCGCTGCGGGGAAAGAAGCTGCACGTCGATCCCGGTAGTAGGAAGCACGCGGCGCAAACAGCGCACGGCAAGCGGCGCGCGTGCCTACATCGGTCGCCAGTTCAGTGACCGCGGTCATCAGGACTCTTCCTCCAGGTCCTGTTCCGGAATCGGATGACCCAACAGCGCAGCCACTTTTTTTTGGACATCGATGATGATGTGCGCCTTACGCAGATCTTCGGTCAGACGTGCGTTCTGGCGGCGCAGCTTCTGGTTCTCCTCATCCATCGGATGGCGCTTGGACTTCGGCCCGCGCCTCTGCGGAGTCAGCGCTTCGAGGATGCCGTTGGCCCGCTCGCGCCGCCAAGTGGCCAGCAGCGAAGAGTACAAACCTTCCCGGCGGAGGAGAGAGCCGATACCGCCTCGTGTGGCAGCGGCGGCCTCGGCTTCCTGCAGGATGCCCAGTTTATATTCCGCGGTGTAGGTACGCCGCTTGGGTTTCGCGACCACTTCGGGATCAGGCCGCGAGGCCGGCAGCGAATCGGCGCCCGCTTGGGCTGCCACTGCACTCCGCTTCGGCTCGCCAGGCTCGCCTCCGCTCCGTTCCGTGGCAGCCCAACTTGCAGAAGAAACAAAACCAAGAGAATTCCCGTTCATCTCTCCCTTTTTCTTTCTCGCCCTGCTCATTAATTAAGAGTACTAAAACGGTCTCAGAGATGTTGGCACGGAGGGTGGGGCGCGTATCTTCACTGATGTTCGACCAATTTTCCATCAGAATGTTTCCGAGAAACCAGAATCGGCGGTAATTATCCACATGTTGCAAGTGACCCAGCGTGACAATTCCGGAAATCGAGTGGATAAATATTTTGCTCTCGACAGCAGTGATATTAGGAATTTGAGGGCGCTCATAGAGCGTGCCCTCAAAAAAGAAGGAACGTTAAAGGACCTCATGGAGGGTTCCGGTGTTAAGATAATCCCTCCCAAGCCTTTCTTTTAAGGAGAATTTAATGTCGACAGCAGAGCTTTTTGCAGAGTGGGAAGTTGAAGTTCCCACCGCAGAATGTGAGGATCAGCCCGATTCTTCTGATCCGAAAAATGCGGTAGTGTCCGCGGAAGCGGAAATGCATGAAATGCTCAACGCGGAGATCAAGCGGGCAGAGAACATTCTGGAATTGAAGGACGATTGGGATGGCGAGGGAGCCGCTGCGTATTCTAAAGATACATTAGAGCGCGCGGTTGCGTTTCTCTCGAAACACGTTCAAGGGCTATGGGACTCGTTCAATGTGTGTGCTCCTATCCCAGTAATTGGCCCCGGGCCGGATGGAAGCATTGATCTTTCCTGGAAACAAAAAGCGTGGGAATTGCTAGTGAACATACCGGCAGACCGCAACGCAATGGCGGTGTTCTATGGAGACAATTACGGGACTCAAAAAATTAGGGGTAGTATAGACCCAAGAAACTTCAACCTTGGAATCGCCACGTGGCTGATGAACTAGCGTGGCCGATAGAGGTAATACCAGACGCCGATTTTGTCTTCATGCGGGCGCACCGGACTTATTTCCGGAATGGGGAACTACAGCCTGGCGTATTCAGAGACCACGACGGCATGTCCGTCAACTGGGACCGCTATGCTTCTGCTGAAGAGACGAAACAGCAGGCCAAGAAGTTTCCGAATGAAAACGCAGTTATAAAAATGCCCGTGATTGATATTCGGCAGATCGCCGATGGCTCCGTCCCGATTCCTGTAGAAAATCTGAAGGCGTATTCTCCTGAGAAGGCTTGAATAAAAACCCGGAATCTCTTAGCGGGAGGTTTCGGGCACAGGAGGAATACGCCGTGATGAAGACTAGCATTGGCCAGGAAGTGATCCAAGAAGGTTCGCTGCGAGAAGGTTTGGAGGGGGCGATCCGGGAGCGGGTGAGGGAGATCATCGAGCTGGTGTTGGAGGAAGAAGTGGAGGCGGCGCTGGGTGCACCGCGCAGTCAGCGGGTGGCCGAACGGAGTGGCTATCGGCACGGCCGGAAAAGCCGACGGCTGACGCTGCGGACGGGTACGGTTCATGTGGCAGTGCCACGAGCCCGGTTGGTGGACGCGGAGGGCAGCGAGCGCGAGTGGCGGAGTCAATTGGTGCCGCGCTATCGGCGCAGCAGCGTGGAAGTCGAGCAGAGCGTGCTGGGAGTTTATCTGTCAGGATCGAATACACGGCGGATCCGCCGGGCGCTGGAACCGTTGCTGGCCGGCGCCGCATTATCGAAAAGCACGGTGTCGCGGTTGGTGCTACGGCTAGAAGAAAGCTATCGGAACTGGCAGCGGCGCGATCTGGCAGAAGAAAAGATCGTCTATCTGTACCTGGATGCGATTTATCCCAAGGTGCGCAGTGGCGGGAAAGTGGTTTCGCTGCCCGTGCTGGTGGCCCTGGGGGTGCGGGAGGACGGAGAGAAAGTGCTGCTGAGCCTGATGACGACGGGAGCGGAATCGGCGGACGGCTGGCAGATGTTGCTGGACGATCTGGCGGCGCGGAAGATGGGCCGTCCCCGGCTGGTGATCAGCGATGGCAACACGGGCTTGGCGGCCGCGCTGGATCGGCTGTGGCCAGGTCTACCGCACCAGCGTTGCACCGTGCACAAGCTACGCAACCTCATCGCCAAAGCACCGAAGCACGCGCACGAAGCGGTGCGGGAAGACTATCACCGCATCGTTTACGCCGAGACGCTGGACACGGCGCAGAAAGCCCGCGAAGCATTCCTGGGAAAATGGAAGAAACTGTGTCCCGGCGTGGCGGCTTCTCTGCAAGAAGCAGGGGAGAACCTGCTGATTTTCTATCAGTTTCCGGAGAGCCAGTGGCGGTCGCTGCGCACCACGAACGCCATTGAGCGGATGCAACTGGAATTCCGCCGCCGAATCAAAACCCAGGCGGCACTGCCCAACGAAAGCGCCGTGCTGCGGGTGTTCTTCGGGTTGTGGATCAGCGGACAGATGAAGTTGCACCGCATCAACGGCTACCGCGACATCGGAGGACGAGAAAGAGCTGCTGCTTAAAAAAGAATTCCATGACTTCACAGGCAAAATGCGCCATTCACTTTTCTACAGGTTCCGGGGCACTACCTCGCCGATTTGAGGGTTGAACACAGGCCCGAACCGGAAAACAGAGCTCATTCGGAAATATACGGTCTTGCGGGAGACCCTGAAAAGCGCACTGAAGCGCGCGTAAAACTCCGACGAATCAGTAAGGTAGTGATTGCACTAACCTCCCCGTGATTCTGGCGTATCATTCGATGTCGCCGCGTTTCGCCCAGAACGACACCCATACGCTTGATTATTTGATGAGGTCGGACAAAGCTGTCCAAAGTTGCACGCCTCAGGTGATTACCCTATGTTGGACAGCGCTTCGGGTGTCTACAATGGTTCGACTGAAAACAGGTCGCCAATCGTGCATATTCTCATCGCCGATGACCACAAAGCGGTCCGGGATAACCTTCGCTCCGTGCTGAAGGAACAGCAGCCTCACTGGGAGCTTTCCGAGGCTGCGAATGGAAAAGAAGTGATTGAGTTATTCCGCAAGATAGCACCGGACGTGGCCGTGCTGGATATCGTGATGGAGCCCATAGGCGGGATCGCCGCGGCCTATGAGATACAGCGAACTCATCCGGCGACCAAGATTATCTTCATCAGCACTCACTACAATATACGCGAGGCTTCCGTAGTCACACGTTTGCTGGGCGCGGGAGCGTTTGTCCCGAAGACGGAAGTCGTCCGGTTGCTGGTGCCCACGATCAAGAAGCTTCTGGACCCAACCAATCAGCCTTCGTAAGTCGGCCCGCTGTAGTCGTTTTGAATTCCCTGAGAATGCATAAAGTGAATTGCGGCGCGCGCGGAATGACACCGTGCGGCAGGTGTGGGTCCGGGAGGCGGCGGCGCGCAGGAGATCCCCGATGGGGGGAAATTGGCACAGACAGCAAAAGAGCAGGCTTTCGGGATGCGAGTGCCGTGACGGCGTTATAGAATTAAAGACTTTCGAGACGCGATTTCAAGACATAGCTTAGAACGATAACGGGGAGAAAGCATGCTACGGGTGGGAATGATTGGGTGGAGAGGGATGGTGGGCAGCGTCCTGATGCAGAGGATGCGCGAGGAGAAGGACTTCTCGGGAATCGAACCAGTGTTCTTCTCGACGTCGAATGCGGGCGGGGCGGCCCCTGCGGAAGCGGGCGACGGCGGCACGCTGAAGGATGCGTCCGACCTGGGCGAACTGGGGCGCTGCGAGGTGCTCGTCAGCTGCCAGGGCGGCGAATACACGACGGAAGTTTACGCGCCGCTACGCAAGGCCGGCTGGAAGGGCTACTGGATCGACGCGGCTTCGACGCTGCGGATGAGCGACGAGGCCGTTATCATTCTCGATCCCGTGAACGCGGAACTGATCCGCGAGGGCCTGGCCAAGGGTCTGCGGGCATATGCCGGCGGAAACTGTACGGTGAGCCTGATGCTGATGGCCGTTTGCGGGCTTTTCCGCGCTGGCCTGGTGGAGTGGATGACCACGATGACGTATCAGGCGGCTTCCGGGGCGGGCGCGGCGAAGATGCTGGAACTGGTGAAGCAGATGGGCGTGCTTACGGACGCGACGCGGAAGAGTCCTTCGGAAAACGCGCTGGAGGTGGACCGCGCGATGATTGCGGAGCAGCGGTCGCCGCGGCTGCCGGTGCAGGAGTTTGGCGTGCCGCTGGCGGGCAGCCTGATTCCGTGGATCGATAAGGAGATGCCGGAAGGCCAGACCAAGGAAGAGTGGAAAGGCATGGCGGAGACCAACAAGATCCTGGGGATTGGCGCTGGCCACGGGACGGCGGTGCCGGTGGACGGCATCTGCGTGCGCGTGGGGACGATGCGCTGCCATAGCCAGGGCTTGTGCATCAAGCTGAAGCGCGATGTACCGGTGGCGGAGATCGAGCGGATGCTAGCCGGGGCCAACGAGTGGGTGCGCGTGGTGCCCAACACGAAAGAAGCGACCACGCGCTGCCTCACGCCGACGGCTGTTTCGGGGACGCTGAACGTGCCGATCGGGCGCATACATAAACTGAAGATGGGGCCGGAGTACGTGGGGGCGTTCACCGTGGGGGATCAGCTGCTGTGGGGCGCGGCAGAGCCGTTGCGGCGGATGCTGGGGATTTTGCGTGAGCATTTGGGGGCCTAACGAAGTCCAATCCGGAGCCGAGCGTGAGCCGGTGAGAAGGTACCGTGGCCTCACCCAACTGAAGAGAAGGTGGCGTATTGTCATTGCCGCTTTTTCGCTTGCGGAAGTTGTTGCCGTGGGTCACTGGTTATTCAAAGACACCGCAGTAGTCAGTGATGCCTTCGTTTTTGTCCTTTCGTTGATCCTGATATTTCGCCCTCAGTGGTTCGAGTACTTGGCGAAGAAGAACCAAGATCGACTTAAGAACTGGCGCACTCATCCCGGCCAATGGTCGTGAATCGCGGAGCTTGACATGGGAGGCGGGCGGCGGATATGCTTGGGGCCGTTTTGAGGGCAGTACTTCTCAGATGAAAGTGAACCGATATACGAGATTCGCCTTTACGGGCCGCTTCCTCTGGTGGGGAAGCGGCAAAGTAGAGGCGCGATTGCGGGTGGTCGCCTGAAGAGATAGGACCAGCAAAGCCGCAAAAGGTTTCTACCGAGCCAGCTTCCCGAATGGGTAAGCTGGCTTTTTTGTTGCGGGGCGGCGTGACTGCGCAATGCGAAAGCAGGAGAAAAGCAGATCCCTCGTCGCCAACGGCAAAAACGCTCCTCGGGATGACAGCGACCGGGTTGGCGCTGGCATCCGAGCGGCACCGGCGGAAAAATTCGGGCCAAGAAAGAGCAGCAAAGAAGGCAAGCGGCGCGGCCAGGAGTGGCTGTGCCACAAAAGCAAAGACGGCGAAACGCAGGGGACACGAACAGGAGGCATTCTTAGAATGATCGTCAATATGAGCCGAAACGCGACCGAGGAACAGATCGAGCACGTCATCGAACGCATCAAGGAGTGCGGGTTCCAGCCGCACGTGATCCGCGGCGCGGAACGCACCGTGATCGGCGCCGTGGGCAGCGGCGGGCGGCGCGCGGAGCTGGAAGCGCTGCAGGCCGCGCCGGGCGTGGAGGAACTGGTTCCCGATCTCGCAGCCGTTCAAGCTGGTGAGCCGGCAGCTGCTACCAGGAGCGCACGGTGGTGGACGTGGGCGGAGTGAAGATCGGCGGCGAGCAGCTACGTGGTGATGGCCGGGCCGTGCTCGGTGGAGTCGCGCGAGCAACTGCTGGACACGGCGCGCGCGGTGCGCGACGCGGGCGCGTCGCTGCTGCGCGGCGGCGCCTACAAGCCGCGCACGTCACCGTACGACTTTCAGGGGCTGGGCGTGGAGGCGCTGGAGCTGCTGAAGGAAGCGCGCGAGGAGACGGGGCTGCCGATCGTGACGGAAGTGATGAGCACGGAGGACGTGGACCTGGTCTCCGAGTACGCGGACATGCTGCAGGTGGGCGCGCGCAACATGCAGAACTTTCCGCTGCTGCGGCGGCTGGCGCAGGCGGAGAAGCCCGATCCTGCTGAAGCGCGGGCCTTCGGCGACGGTGAAGGAGTGGCTGCTGGCGGCGGAGTATCTGCTGAGCGGCGGAAATCCCAACGTGGTGCTCTGCGAGCGCGGGATCAAGACGTTCGAGTCGGAGCTGCGCAACACCTTCGACCTGGCGGCGGTGGCGCTGGCGAAGGAGCTTTCGCACCTGCCGGTGGTGGCCGATCCTTCGCACGGCACGGGGCGGCGCAGCGTGATTCCGGCGATGAGCCGCGCGGCGATCGCCGCGGGCGCGGACGGAATGATCATCGAAGTGCATCCGTGCCCGGAGCGCGCGCTTTCCGACGGGCCGCAGTCGCTGGACCTGAAGGGGTTCGCGAAGCTGATGGAGGAGCTGGACCGGCCGGCGCGAACACGGGTGAAGGCGACGGTAAAGGTCTAGCGAGCGGGAAAAGCAGAGAAAAAGCCCCAGGGCCCCGCCAAATTGCGGCGGGCGCCCTGGGCTACAAAAACGCGACGCCCCCCCAACTCATTGGCAATATACGAAGAGGTTCCCCGCAAAAGGCGAAGAGCCTCAGGTCTCGCCAGCGAAATGCGCAGGCGCGACATGAGCTACAAAACACCCCGACACAGCGTACGCATCGGCAATGCGCTTGCTATTAGAGGATGCGTTCGTGGGTGTAGCCGGCGGTGCTGATGGCGGCGAGCAGGCCGGCGAGATGGTCGGCGCCGCGCGTCTCGAGGGTGACGTCGATGGCGGTGTCGCCGAGGCTGACTCCGTAGTAGGCGCGGTTGAAAAGCAGCTCGACGATATTGGCGCGCTGCGCCGGCGATGACGGACGGAGAGTTCGGCGAGCGCGCCGGGGCGATCCGGCAGATAGATGCGGATGCGCACGAGGCGGCCGTCCTTGACCAAGCCGCGTTCGATGATGCGGCTCAGAAGCGAGACGTCGATATTGCCGCCGCCGACGATCACGGCGGTGTGCTGGCCGTTCAGCGAGGTCTTGTGCTGCAGCAGGGCCGCGACGCCCGCGGCGCCGGCGCCTTCGGCGAGCATTTTTTCGCGTTCGAGCAGCGTGAGGATGGCGCTGGCGATCTCTTCTTCCTCGACGGTAACGATCTCGTCGACATATTTCGCGACCAGCGGAAAGGTGACGTCGCCGGCGCGGCGGACGGCGATGCCGTCGGCGATCGGTGGAAGCCGCTGGGAATGGTGACCGGCGTGATGCTGCTTGCTAGCGCTGCAGCATGGAAGGCAAGGCGCGCCGTCTCCACGCCGACGATCTTTACCTCGGGACGCAACTCCTTGATGGCGCAGGCCACGCCGGCGATCAATCCGCCGCCGCCGACCGGCACGACGACAGCTTCGAATTGCGGACACTGCTCGAGCAACTCGAGGCCGATGGTGCCCTGCCCGGCGATGACGGCGATGTCGTCGAAGGCATGCAGAAACGTCATGGCCGCTGCTCGCGGCCAAGCTTCAGAGCGTGCTCGCAGGCCTCGTCGTAATTGGCGCCGTAGAGGATCACGTTGCGCGCCGTAATTTTGCGTGGCCGTCACTTTCACCAGCGGCGTGGTGGTGGGCATGACGATGGTGCTGCGGATGCCGCGCCGCGTGGCGTGATAGGCGACGGCCTGCGCGTGGTTTCCCGCCGAGGCGGCAGATGACGCCGCGCTTCGTTTCCTCCGGGCTGAGCAGCAGGATTTTGTTGAGCGCGCCGCGTTCCTTGTAGGCGCCGGTCATCTGGAGATTTTCGAGCTTGAGGTAGACCTGCTGGCCGGTGGCAGCGGAGAGCTTGGCCGGAATACGGGCACGGCGAGTAGGTAGATCGAACCGCGAATGCGGTCGGCGGCTTCGCGGATCATGGAGAGCAGCTCGAGCGTCGTGGTCTTATTCATGCGCGTTTTTAATCCCGTGCCGTCTTGCCACGCGAGTCGCGAGATTGCGGCGAATCGCAGCCTGGTTCATGGCGGTGCAAAAAGCGGCGAGCGTGCGGCCCTTGATAATCGCGCGCCAGTTGGCCGTGGCCGCGCAGAATGATATTTGTAGCTCGTCAGGCCCTCCAGGCCGACGGGGCCGCGGGCGTGCAAGCCGGCTGGTGCTGATGCCGACTTCGGCGCCGAAGCCATAGCGATAGCCATCGGCAAAGCGCGTGGAGGCGTTATGGTACACGCCGGCGGAATCCACTTGCTGCAAAAAGATGCGCGCGGCTGCGGCGTCGTCGGTAACGATGGCGTCGGTGTGGGCGGAGCCGAAGCGCTGCGATGTGCTCGATGGCTTCGTTCACGCCGGGAACGACTTTCACGCGCCAGGATCAGGTCGCCGTATTCGGTGTGCCACTCGTTGTCGCCGACCGGCTCGACGGCGGCGTCGTGAATGCGCGGCGACGGCCTGAGCGGCAGCCGCGCAGGCGAACACCGCGTTCCTTCATGCGCGCGGCAAGCAGCGGCAGAAAACTGGTGCGCGATGGACTGGTGCGACCAGGACGGTTTCGACGGCATTGCAGGCGGCGGGATAATCGGTCTTGGCGTCGTCGATGATGTCGAGGGCCATGTCGAAGTTCGCGGCGGCGTCAACGTAGATGTGGCAGACGCCTTCGGAATGGCCGAGCACAGGGATGCGCGTGGTCGATTGCACGTGGCGCACCAGGTCGTAGGAGCCGCGCGGGATCACCAGATCGACGAGATCGTCGAGCTTGCAGGAGTTCGTCCACCTCGGCGCGCTGCTGGATATTGGTGACCAGCGCTTCGGGGATGCGCCGTGCGCATCCGCAGCGCGGCGCGAATGTTGTCCACGACGACGCGCGCGGTGCGTTCGACTTCGCGGCCGGGCTTCAGAATGACGGCGTTGGCGGATTTGATGGCCAGCGAGGTGATCTGCGTGACGGCTTCGGGGCGCGCCTCAAAAATGACCGCGAGCAGGCCCAGCGGGCAGCTTACTTTTTCCAGCTCCAGGCCGGTAGTCGAGTTCGGTGCGGTCGAGAACGCGGCCGATGGGATCGGGCAAAGCGGCGACGGCGCGCACGCCGGCGATCATGGACTGCAAGCTTGTGCGGCGGAAAGCTTCAGGCGATCGACAAGGGCTTGCGACAGATTCGCCGCGGCCGCAGCGCCGCTTCGCGCTTCGCCGCGTGTCTTCGGCGTTGGCGGCAAGGATTTCGGGCGCGGCGCGTTCGAGCGCGCGCGCGACGGCTTCGAGCGCGTGGTTGCGCTGCTCGATGGAGCGCGGAGGCGATGCATCGCGCGAAGCCTGCTTGGCGGCTTCGCGAGCGCGCGGACGGCTTCGCTCACGTGCGCTTTCCCGGGGAAGAAGAGAGTGCCGACCGGTTTTGCCGGCGCAGAATGCGTCGAGAACGCCGGGCGTGCGGCCGTTGGCGATTATGGCGGGCCGGCCGGCTTCGTTGGCGATGCGCACGGCTTCGAGCTTGGTTTCCATGCCGCCGCGCCCGCGGCCATTGCCGCCGCGGGCGTAAGCCGCGGACACGCTCGTCGACGCCGAGTCGATTCAGGAATCAGGGTGGCGCCCTGGGCTTGCGGATCGCCGGTGTAGAGGCCGTCGACGTCGGAGAGCAGGATCAGCAGATCGGCGTCGATGTGCGTCATTACCAGGGCGGAGAGCTTGTCGTTGTCGCCAAAGATGCGGACACGCTCTGGTCCTGGCGGGGCCGCCGGCAGGGCGGTCGAGTTCTGCTGTGGAGACGGTATCGTTTTCGTTGATGATCGGGATGACGCCGAGTTGAAGCAGCGTGGCCAGCGTGGCGCGAAGATTTTCGTGCCGGCGCGGATCGAGAAAATCGTCTTCGGTGAGGAGCACTTGGGCGACGCGATAGCCCAGCTTATCGAAGGCATCGTCGTACATGCTCATCAGGCGGCTCTGGCCGACGGCGGCGCAGGCCTGCACGAGCGTGAGCTCGGAAGGACGAGAAGGGAGCTCGAGGCGCTGCATGCCCAGACCGACGGCGCCGGAGGAGACGAGCAGGACTTCGCGCCCCGCGCGGCGGAGATTGGCGAGCGACTCGGCGATGCCGTAGAAGGACGCCGATGGAGACGCCGCCATCATCGCGCATGAGCACGTTGGTGCCGACCTTCACGACCATGCGGGCAGCAGCGGCAACCTGTGCTCGAGGCGAGAGTTCGGTCCCGTGGGCTTTGCCGGTGTCGATGGCTTTTCCGATGGCTTTTCTCCCCATGCGCTTGGCGCTAAGCCGATTCGGCACGGCGGCATTCTTGCACATTCGGCCACGAGAGTCGCAAATTTGGCTCTCAGGGCGGATGCGGTTTAGCGCACTCAGAATAGGCGTCTTGGTATTCTGCCAGCGAGGGGAAGGGTGCGCAAGGTGGGGCGATGACGATGTGCGAGCCGCTTGAGTCGATCAACTTGGTGGATAGAACCGGAATCCGGGGCAAGTCCTGGGCCTCGCCACATTAAAAGTGACAGGAATGTGACTTGACTTGGGGACGGATTGGGAACAGCCTCTCCAGCCAGATGGCCGCGCTGTACCCCTGGGCTGCCAAAGAGGGAGAGAGTGGGCAGGACTGGCGTCCCGGGGGAAAACCAGAGTGGGTGTTCCAGCTCACATTTGCTGATCGCAGCGAGCGGCCAAAGGGAGGCGACGATGGATTCGCGAACCGGGGTTCGATGGCTCATCGGTGTGGCGTTCTTAGTGATGGTGGTGGGATTGGTGGCCGCGGACAAGGACAGAAATACGATTACCACCAAGCTTAGCGGGCTGAATGAGACGACGGCGACGATCCAGACGAAAGCGAGCGGTGAATTCAAGGCCACCATCAGCGAAGACGGCACCCTGATCACCTATGAGGAGACTTGGCAGAATCTCTCCTCCGAAGTAACCCAGTCGCACATTCATTTTGGGCGGCCAGGGCTCACCGGGGGCGTTGTGCTTTGGCTGTGCTATAACCCCGATAAGACGCTTGTCCCGCCGATTACTCCGCCGACGACGGTGCCGACACCTCCGATTTGTCCGACGGGAAACCCAGCGACCGTCACCGGCACGCTCACCGAGGCCAACGTGGTCTCGTCCGTAGCAGCGCCCGGCGGCGGTCAGGGAGTCGACGCTGGAGCGGAGGGTTTCGCGGAGATGGTGAAGGCGATCCGGACGGGTTCGGCTTACGCGAACGTGCATTCGGTGGATCATCCATCAGGTGAGATACGCGGCCGGCTACCCGGCTTCTTCCCGCGATTCCGGCCGGGCCCGGATGATCGCCGGGACGATCACCACGACGATGGGGGACACCAGCACTAAGGAAGAGTCTGCAAGGAAAGACTCCAGGGCCCCGCCGGCTCCTTTTTTTGACGTGCGCTTTCGCGCCGGACGGCGGGCGCCCTGGGCTACAGAGCCACACGCGGCCTAAAGCAACAGCAGATCCCTCGGCCTGCGGGCCTCGGGATGACAGCTTGTCGCAGGCGGCGCTGGTTATTTCGGCTGCGGGAAATTGACTTCGTCGAAGACGCGCTTGGCGAATTTGTAGATGGCCGGGCTGCCGCTGTTGCGGCCGTAGATGGAGTCGCCGGTAATGCCGGAGAAGACCAACTCGGTCTTCTTGCCGTTTTTATCCGTAATCGTGACCTGCACGGGCGGCTTAGCCAGCTGCGACGAAACCGACGCGGGAGGAGTGTCGTAGACCTCGTCGGCCTGATCGTCCTGAAGCTCATCGACCAAATTGGGGCAAGAAGGCGGCGCGGCTTTCTTATCGGCTGCAGCAGGTTGCTCGAGAACGAAGCCGGAATCGCCCTTCACGCAGGCAAACGAGCCGTTCAGATTGCGCACATCGAGGCGCGTGGCGTCCGCGGGCGTAACATGGACGATCTGCTTATCGCGCAGATCGATATATTTATCGTTCAAAATTGAGTAGAGATTTTCGTTGATCTGAAAGACGCCGGGCTGCGCCAGATTGCGCGCGTAGTAGTCCGCGCCTTCCTGCTTCCCTACTTCGAGCGAGACGGATTTGCCATCGGCAAGCTTGGCCTGGAAACGGATGGCCGGCTTATCGAGGCCGTATTTGGCGAGCGCGGCGTTTGAGTCGGTGACGAAATGGGTGACTTGTCCGCCAGCCACGGAGCTGAGCAGCGCGTCGATCTTAGCGTGATCGCCGGGGGCGACTCGGGGCTTGTCGAGAGTCCAGGTGTCGCCCTTCTTGGTTCCCGCGAGTTCGCCGGAGGAGTTCACCAAGTCGAAAGAGTTGGCGTCGGATGCGGGGACAGTGGTGAGAGATTTATCGCGGAAATCGTCGGGCGCCTTGTCGCTGCTGCTATAGACCGCGTCGGCCATGAGCGAAACCTGGCTGCCGTTGTCGATCAAGGCATAAATGGAAGAGGACGAGAAATCCTTGGCCCCGAAGCGCAGCTCGTGGCTCGTGCCGTTCTTGAGCTTGAAATCCACCGTGACGGTGGGATCCTTCAGGCCAAAGGAGCCGAGGTTGTCCGGCGTGGCCGGAAAAGTGCGATCCACGCTGGCATAGGAGAGCGCGCCGGCGAGGCCATCGAGCGCCGATGAGTCTGCGCGCTGGGCGCGAGGCTGGGTCATATACCAGCCGTCGCTCTTGTGGTCGAAATCCATGGTGGTGCCGGCGCGCTGAATCTTGATCTCCTGCACATCGCCGGATGTGACCGAGGTGAAGGCGGGCTTGGAGGCTGCCGGAGTGGAGGCGTCGCTCGCAGCAGGGGTGTGCTTCAAATCGTAGAAATAGACGAAGGCCGCAAGTGCCGCGGCCAGCAGGAATACGATTCCAGTGCTTCGCTTCATGGCCCTACCTCACCGGCGCCGAAGCCAAATGAGCGCGCCGGAAATGAGCACCAAGCCGGGCAAGAAGATCATGCTGGCGAAAAAGAGTTCGCGCTGCTGCGTTTCCGTCAGGATGACGCGGCGGTTGGTGGGGTTCTTGGGCCGAACCGAGATGAGGTCTTCATCCTGGGCCAGCCAGTTGACGGTGTTCAGGAAGAGATCGCCATTGCGCTGCAAGCCTTCCCACTGGTTGGTGGCAAAGGCGGAGTTTCCGATGACCACCAAACGGGCGCTCTTGCTATTGTCGCCCGTGCCGCTTTTGCGTTCGGCGGCGACGCCGAGGGAGAGCGGGCCAGCCTGATCCTTGGCGGGGTCGTAGCGGACTTCATTGGTCTTCAGATTCGGGACGGTGAAGCTGCGCGGCGAAGTCTTGAGCAGCTCGATGCCCTCGGGTTCGCTCTTGTTCTTGTCGGCGATGGAGACCGTGCGGGCCAAGTTGAAAAACGTCATGGTGCCGGTGAAGTTTTGCGTGATGGGGCTCGTGCCGTAATCGACGACGAGAGGGACGGCCGGGCCGGTGCCAAAAAGGCGGCCCACGCCGCTGGCGTCGATGACCACGTTGCTGCCCAGGGCGATATTCCAGGACTGGAGAATGGGATCGACTTTGGGATCGGTCTCGGGATCGAGCAGCAGCAAAACTCGGCCGCCGCCATCGAGATACTTGGAAATGAAGTCGACCTCCTGGGGGAACAGGGACTGCTTGGGGCCGGCGTCCACGAGAACATTGCAGTCCGCGGAAACGCTTCCGGAGGTGACGAGATTGACGGATTTGGTGTCGTAGCCCTCGCCCTTGAGGGCCTTGTCGCCGCCCTCGAGGCCGTCCTGCTGGGTGTCGGTGAGGGCCTTCTCGCCGTGGCCCTCGACGAAGCAGATGTTCTTCACGGTGTCGCGGGTGACCTTGATGATTGCGTTGGTGACGTCCTGTTCACCGGTGCCGCTGAGGGTTTCGTTATGCGCGCCGGCAGAGACCACGATGTCATTCATGTGGGTAACGTTATATTGCCGCGCGACATCGGGCTTTTCCTGGGGATCGACTTCGCGGTAGTGCACGTGCGTGCCGGCGTTGGCGTATTCGTCGGCCAAATCCTTGAAGGCAGTGTCCGGCGTGCGTGCGAAGCGAATGATATCGACATCCTTCTTGAGGCCGGCGACGGTGCGCTTGGACTCGTCGGAAAGCGTGTAGAGTTTTTCGCTGGTGAGATCGATGCGCTTATGATGGCGAAAGCCAAGAAAATTAACGAACCCCAGGACCACGAGCACCAGCAAAGTGATGGTGATGGCGTTGGCGCCGAGTCGAGATGAACGCACGCTGAAAAAAGCCACCACCTCGCGGTAACTCAGGACAATGCCGGCGAGGAACAGGACCCCGCCGCCGATCAGCAGAACCTCGCTGAGGCGCGTCCACTCGCCCTGCGTGGAGTAACGGACCAAGCCGGCCGCAGCCAAGGCAAGACCGAAGGACGCGAGCCAGCGGCGCTCTCGTTTCCAGTCCAGCTTCACAGGCATTTTTCCTCCTTATGCATCGTTACACAGTGTCGAGACAAAACTTCGACGCAGCGGCTGGGGTGAAGCGCTATCAGGCGCGCCGCCAGCGCATGGAATCGACGCTGCGCACGGTGAGAAAAATTCCCAGCACGATGAAACTCAAGTAAAAGATGACGTTGGAGGTGTCGATCACGCCGTGGGTGAAGTCGTCGTAATGGCGAAAGACCGAGAGATACTGAACGGCCTGGCCCCAAGCGCCGGAACCGGCGTTGCCGCCAAAGTCCAGCACCCACAACAGGAGAATCGCGCCGAAGCTCAGGATCGCAGCGATGAGCGTGCTTTCCGTGACCGAAGAGAAAAAGGAGCCGAGGGCCAGAAGCGTGGCGCCCAAGAGCATGACTCCAAGATATTCGCTGCCGAGCGTGGTCCAGGGCGCGGTGGGCTCGCTATAGTGCAGCATGTAGGCGAAGCCAATCGCGGTGGGCAAGAGCATGATGGCCAGCAAAGTAAGCGAGGCGAAGAATTTGCCAAGGACGATGCCGAGGTCGGTGACGGGCGAGGTCATCAGCAGTTCCATGGTGCCGCGCCGACGCTCCTCCGAGTAAACGCTCATGGTCAACATGGGCGTGAGGAAAAGCAGGAGCGTGGAGATTACGCCGAAGAAATTGCGCATGACCGCCGAGGGCACGTCGATAGGCGCGCCGCCGAACTGATCTTCCAGGCCGGCCTCGAAGGCCTGCTGAACGATCACTCGGAGCAGCTGATTGAAGAAATAGGCGGCCAGCACGAGGAAAACGGCCACGATGATGTAAGCCACGGGGGAAACGAAGTAGTGGCCCATCTCCTTGCGATAAACGGCGTACATTCCTTTCATGGCTTCCTTCTCCTAAACTCCTAAATTCTCGGCCTCAGTTGGGGCTTTTCGAAGCGTTCTCGGACTCTTCGTCGGTGGTGAGCTCGAGGAAGATCTCCTCGAGGCTCAGATTGACCCCTCGCAATTCATAAAGCGGCCAGCCCTTGCCAACGATCTTGGCGGCAAGCTGGCTGCGGATCTCCTGTCCGGGCGAAACTTCCACCAGGGCGGAGACCCGGCCGCTGCCGGTCGGTTCGACAGTCACTTTGCGAACTCCCGGCATTTCGCGGATGGCGGCGCTGACGGCATTTTGGTCCGCGGCGACTTCCACGCTGACGTGCTGGCCGCCCTTGAGCTGGGTCGTGAGATTGGCCGGGGTATCGATGGCGGCGATGCGGCCGCGGTTGATAATCACGACGCGGTCGCAGGTCATGCTGACTTCCGGGAGGATGTGAGTGGAAAGAATGATGGTATGGCTGCCGGCGAGTCCCTTAATGAGATGGCGGACCTCGATGATCTGCTTGGGATCGAGGCCGACGGTGGGCTCGTCGAGGATAATGACCTCGGGATCATGGACCAGGGCCTGGGCCAGGCCGACGCGCTGCTTATAACCGCGCGAAAGGCGCTTGATCAGCTCGTGGCGCTTATCCTGAATATTGGTCTTGACCATGGCGTCTTGGACGCTCGAGCGGCGCTTTTCCGCGGGGACGTTTTTGATGCGGGCCACGAAATCGAGATAGGCGGCCACCGTCATATCGAGATACAGCGGCGGATTTTCGGGCAGATAGCCGATGCGCTTGCGCACCTCCAGCGAATCGTTGAAGACATCGAAGCCCGCGACCTTCGCGCTGCCGCTGGTAGCGGGCAGAAAGCCGGTCAAGATCCGCATGGTGGTGGTCTTGCCGGCGCCGTTGGGGCCCAGGAACCCGAGAATCTCGCCCTTGTTGACCACGAAAGACACGTGATCGACCGCAGTTCGTTCCGCGAACGATTTCGTCAAATCCTTCACTTCGATCAACGGTAACCTCCGAGCGAAAACATGCGCGGAACTAAAAAGCGCAGTGCTTCCGAGCGATGCTCCCTAATGCCGCGATACTTCTTTATATTGTAAAGAAGCAAAACGAAAATGGAAGTCATGCCGTGAAGAGCGCTGGCTCCTCACATTTACGGCAGAGTTCATTCCGACTGCATTAACAATAGACGCAGGAGCAAAGAAAATGGTTTCCGCGCGGTATGAAGGCCGGAAGAGGCCATAGGAGGGGCCAAACTGGGTAGCCAAGCGAAAGGCGTCTCGGGGGAGCCGGAAAGCGTCGATGCGCGGAGGATTCAGCATGTGGAAAAAGCTGTGAAAAGGTTGTGTGTAAAACCGTTCAGTGTTCGCAACCTGTACTTCCGTACAGGGTGCCTTGGAGATGAAAAAGTCCGAGAATTGAGAAGTGGGATCTAATCGCGTGGACTCATTTGAAGGACATGATCACGACAAGCTTAAAAGGAAGCCTGCGAATTTTCTCAGCGGCGGCGGCCCTCTCCTGCGGCGTGATGGTGGGGGCGCACTTTCTCAGGCAACTCGGGATTAGCTTCAATCCGGCGCTGCTGGCCAGCGGAGAGGTCATCGCGGCGCTGCTCGGTTTCACGATCGCGGCAAACATTTGGGTGCGATTCGACGGAACGGGGGATCGCTTCGCTCTGCTGGTAGGCACGGCTTTCGGGTTGGACGGCTGGATCCAGCTGACCGCCATTCTGGGCCTTCGCGGAGAACTGCTCAGCCGGGGCCTGGCGATGCGTGTTCCGCTCTACTGGATGGCGGGGCGAACCCTGCTGGGCGTGCTCTTGTTAGCGGCGATTGGGCTGGAGAAATGGCTGCCGTGGCCCAGGGAGCCCAAGAGAACGGCTTTCGCGGTGCTCAGCGTGGTCGGGGCGATCGCGGGGCTGACCGGATTTATTTTCCTGCTGCTGGGGCACGGGCCGCTGATCCACTCGGCAAACCGGATACCACGGCCCTGGGAGTTTGTGCCCGCCGGAATGTTCCTAGCGGCGGCCATCCTTTTGTATCGGAGCTCCCGGCCGCGCTCGGCGTTCGTAATCGCGCTGCCGTTGGTGGCGGCAATGAACGCCGCCTGCCATCTGATCGCGACACAATCGGCGCAGTTGCTGGATGCGCCCGCCTTCGCGGCGCAACTTTTGAATTCGCTGAGCTACACGGTTCTTCTGGGGGCGACCCTGGTGGATAACGTGCAGATTTTTGGACAGGTGCGACATCGGGCAGCCAGCGACAGCTTGACCGGGCTGGCCAACTACCGCCGCTTCATCGACGCGCTGCAAGGCGAACTGGAAAGGTCAGGCAGGACCAACCGGCCGTTTTCGATTCTGCTGATGGACCTGGACAAGCTGAAGGAGATCAACGACCGCTACGGACACCAGACGGGCACGCGAGCGATTTGCCGCGTGGCTGAAGTGCTTCGCCAGCACTGCCGGGCCATCGACACGGCCGCGCGCTACGGAGGCGATGAGTTTGCCCTCTTGCTGCCGGAGACGGGCGAGGCGGCGGCGCGGCAAGTGGCCTCCCGAATCAAAGGCCACCTCGAGGCGAGCACGGAACAACCGAAACTGACCGTGAGCGTCGGAGTGGCCACGCACCCGCGCAACGGCACTTCGACGCAACATCTGCTGGAGGCCGCAGACCTGGAACTTTACGCGCATAAGGCTTCACGCGGGCGCAAAGTACATTCGTTCTGAGCCGCCGGGTCGGCGTTTACCCCTATCCCCACTGCAAGCAGTTCGCATCCTATGTGCAAACCGTCGGAGATTGCGTACAAGCCGTTTCGTTTCCAGGCGTGTAAAAAGCGACGTTGCAAAATCGGATGAGGAAAATTCCGGCCTGTAGTGTATAGTTCGCCAGCCGCTCGAAAGGCAGGCCCGCGGAGACGGGCATCCTGATGATTCGAACGCGCAGTATAAACCACCAGCCTCCGATAAATATCTCGCTCAGCAAGGCAATTTTCCTTTTGGTTTTTGCTTTCACCTTTTGCGCGGGAGCGAAAGCCCAAGACCTCGCTTGCCAATCGATCCCCTCGGGCCAGGAGTTCTGGATCCGGCTGACCGAGCCGGTCTCGACGTACAGCTCGAAGGCGGGCGCACGCGTCGCGGCCATCCTCATCGATTCGCCACGATGCGGCGACGCTTCCGTCTTCTCGACCGGGACCCCGGTGGAAGGGCGGATCACCTATGTGCGCAGAGTGGGATTGGGCTTTCGGCACGACTCTTCCGCTATCGCAATCAATTTCGATCAGCTCATGGCCGGCCCGAATTCTCTTTCGGTAAAAACCGAGATTGAAGAGGTGGCCAACGGACGGGAGCGGGTGAAGGACGGCGTTATCGAGGGGGCCACCGCCAAGGATACGCCGCAACGGCTGATGAGCACGCGCCTGATTCATCTTCCTGAGTGGAATCCCGAGACTTATTGGATCTTTATGGTGCGCCGCTCGGTGTTCCCCTTTTCGCCCGAGCCCGAGACCTTCTTGCCGGCAGGAACGGACCTGCGACTGGAATTGAAAGAGCCCCTGCAACTCCCGGCCGGCTTTCAAAGCGCGGCAGAGGAGCAAGACGCAGACGACGAAGGGGCAATTGACGCGGAGTTGCAGGCGAAGCTGCTGGACCTGCCGAACCGCAGCGTGACCGGCTCATCCAAACCTTCCGACCCAGTGAATCTGGGTTTTATCGGTTCGCCGCAGCAAATCAAGGAGGCCTTTCAAGCGGCGGGGTGGACGTATGGCGATTCGGTGTCGACCTTGTCCGTATTGCGGGAGATGCGAGCGATGACCTCGCTCAATAGCTACTCCCATCTGCCCATCTCCAGGCAATGGCTCAACGGCGCGCCGCCGGAATTCCGGCTCCAGAAAAGCTTTGACAGCTACCAAAAGCGCGAGCACATACGGATCTGGAATGAAAACACGCTCCAGGACGGCCTCTGGGCGGGCGGCGCAATTCGCGAGACGGGCGCGCAGTGGTCCCTGCGGAAGGGGAAATTTATCCACCACGTCGATGCGGACGTGGACGCGGAACGCGAAAAGATCGTGCGGGAACTCCGGCTCACGGGATGCGTCGCGCATGTCTCTTACTTGAGACGGGGGCAGGCTTCAGGATCGATGCGCGCGGCGAGCGGAGACGTGCTTCAGACCGATGGCGCCATGGCGGTTATAGAGCTAAAGGATTGCCAGCCACCGGATACCGCGGCGATGTTGGCTGGAAATCAGATCCCGTCGCGGCCACAGTCGAGGATGGCGCGTTTCGTGCGCACTCAGGCGCTTTCGATTCACGACCTCTGGCAATCCAACGCGATTTACGAGTCCTTTGACATCAGCCGCAGCGTGATTCTTACCTTAAAAAACCGCAGGCTCCGCCGTCGCCAAGAAGAAGCCTTTCGGGCTCAGGCCCAGGCGGCCGTCCCTGGCGGCGAAACCGCGAAATGCGGCACGCCGCGCGTGGATGATCCCCCCGGACTTTGCCACCCGTAAACACGGGCTATTCGTAAGTGCGGCTCAACAGAACGCGCGTCACAAAGAAGGGATTCGCCAGCCGGATCTCACGAGCCGGACTCCTAATCGACGCTGTTGAATCCGGCGGCTTGCATAAGCCCTGCGGGGGGAACTAGCGAAGCGCCACTCATGGCCGTGGGATTGAACACCATCTTCTGCACCCCGATGTTGGAATAATCCTGAAAATTGAAGTACCGGTTCACCATGCCATTCGTGACCGCGATGCTGACGGCCTGGAACTGAATATTGCCGATGGGATAGCTGCCACCGCCGCCCCGAAGGCAGCCTACAGCGGCGCTATCGCCATAGGTGGGGTCAGGACCATTCTTGTGCGGATTGGTGATGCCGAGATTTTGGAAGACGACGGTGGGGCCGTCGGCGTCGAAACCATGGCCCACGGCGCCGTAGCTGCCGTCATTGGTGGAGGAGGAGTTTTGAATGAGGATGTTGCCCTGGACGTTGGGGCTGACATCGTTGCTGCTGAGCTCATATCCGGAGAGTTGATTGGAAGCAGACTGATAGTTCGATACGGTGATCTCCACGCTGGGAGAGGATCCATTCAACTGCCCCAGGGCAATCAAAAGCCCGGCACCGGCGTTCCCAGTGGAGAAATTATTCGTAATGTGAACATCGGCGACGGTGTTGTTGGGGGTATTGGGCTCGATATCGATTCCGGCCTCGGGGGCGGTGCCGCTGGTGTTCGTGAAGTAACAATTGGAGACAAAGATATGCACGCCGCTGATGAGGCTGAAGCCCTGGCGGAAATTCTGGTCGAATACGGAGTTGGCGATGGTGACGTTCTGGCTGGGGCCTGCCGCGCCATCAGCGACGTAAATGCCGTCGCCGCCGGACTGATTGCAGGAGATCCCGCTGATGGCGACGTTGCTGGCGCCTTCGATATCCAGGCAATGGCGCCACTCGCTGTGGTCGGTGGAGTGCTCGGCGACGTATTCGGATTTGCGCATCTGGAAGATGACGCTGGCAGCTCCCACGCCCTGGATGGAGACGTTCTGGGAGGCGATGTTGAGCATTTTGTCGAGCGGTCCGTAACCGGGATTGGCGGTTACGGTGACGCCCGCGGCGAGGACGAGCTGAGAATTATTGGGAAAGAAGATCGGACTAATGTTGTAGCTACCCGCAGGGACGAGCAGGGCCTGACCATTGGCGGCGGTGTTGTTCAAGGCGTTCTGAAAGAGGGTCGTGTCGTCGCCGCCGAAGCCTGCATTTCCAAATGTGAGCAAACTCACCTGCGGAGCACTGGTGACGGGGTTGACGGCGCCAGTGGAACTGGCACTCGTGGAACTGGCGGACGGGGATGAACTAGCAGTAGCAGTGCGGGGAGCGTTGTTAGGGTTCAGGGTTGCCCCTCCGCAACCTGAGAAACCGGCCAATAGCAGGATCGCTGAAATGAGAACGAGAAGAGTAAGGGCAAGAGGACGGGAACTTTGGCAGCAACCGGGTTTGCGAATAGAGAGTCTACAATCTGTTCGGGTGTAAGAGCTTAAAAAATGCACATCGACCTCAACCGGGAAGTTTGTGGGCCGGGAGAGAGTAACGACCGGCGGAAGCTGAGGTGAACTGGTGAGGCGGGCAATAAAAGAACACGCAGGCGGTGCGTTGAGTTCAGGCGCAGGTACAGCGGCGGATTGGCTCAGGGCTGTACCTTATCGGCTAATAGCTCACTGGGAGCGACTTAACAGGGATTACCTTTGAATCGGCGTTGCCGATAATGAACCAAATAGGCTGGGATGCGGTGAGCGATATGGTCAAGGAGTTCTGGCCCGATATTCGCCGCAAGGTACATCGAGATAAGGGATAAGAGAAGAAAACGGCAGTTCGGATTGGAGTGCGGCTCTGTTAAGATCGGTTGGCCGTCGCCCGGCGATCGAGTGGGGCGGCGAAATCGATGAAAAATGTTCCGCAAGGTGTCCAGCCCGCAAATCGCACGTTCAAATTCGCGGTCGTTAGGGAATCAGCCATGATCTCCCAGAAAACCAGGTTCCGCAGGCCGCGCTTCTAGGGCGCGGCAGGAGAAAGCAGGCCAATCGTACTCGCAGGACCCAAAGGATGCGGCAAAGCGATGGGAACATTCAATACAGATTCGATCCGAATGAGGAGAGATTATGAAGTTAATTAAGGCAAAGTGGATAGTGGCTGCAGGGCTGGGACTGCTGGCGATGCAGGCGCAAGCCCAGAATGCCGGCGCTCCGGCAACGCAGCCAGGGCAAACAGCGCCGAGCACGCAAAAAGATAAAGTGAGTTATGGCGTGGGAGTTCAGGTGGCGAGAAGTCTGAAGAGCCAAGGTCTCGATATCAATCCAGACCTGCTGGTGCAGGGCTTGAAAGACGCGCTGGCCGGCCAGAAGCTGCTGATGACCGATGAGGAGCTCAACAACACCATGGCCGCTTTGCAGCAAGAACTGGCGCAGAAAGAGGCGCAAGCCAAAGCCAAGGAAGCCACGGACAACAAGAAGGCCGGAGATGCGTTCCTGGCCGACAACGCGAAGAAAGATGGGGTGGTCAGCCTGCCCAGCGGACTGCAATATAAGATCGTGAAAGCCGCCGACGGCAAAAAGCCGACCGACGCCGACACCGTGAGCTGCAACTATCGCGGGACGCTGATCGACGGAACCGAGTTTGACAAGAATCAGCCAGGCCAGCCGGCGACTTTTCAGGTGGGCGCGGTGATCCCCGGCTTCAAAGAAGGGCTAAAGCTGATGCCGGTAGGGTCCACGTGGCAATTCTTTATTCCTCCGCAGTTGGCCTACGGCGAGCGCGGCGCGGGCAACGTGATCGGGCCCAATACCACGCTTGTCTTTGAAGTGGAGTTGCTCTCCATCAAGGGAGCGCCGGGGAATCCGCCGGCCGCTCAGCAATAACGACTGAGAACGCCTGAGGACACTTGTAGTTCAAGGGGCACGGCGCGCATCGAGATCGTCCCGGGGCGCGCGGAACGGCTTACAATTGCGGGCGCTCGGGGCGCAGTAAATGCGCCATTGAGAGGCAAGGCCATTTGATGAAAGGATCCCGAGCGGAAACGCTGACTCCATGCGAACGATCACACTGGAAGAGCACTTTGCGACGCCCGAGTTTTTGAAAGCGACTGCTCAGCTGCTATCGGCAGCCCGGGCCGATTTCGTGAGGCCGGTAGAAAGCAAGCTACTGGACCTTGGGCAGGGGCGTATTGCCGATATGGATGCCGCAGGGATCGACCTGCAGGTGCTGTCGCTGACGTGGGCTGGCCTCGACAGATTAGAAGGAGCCACGGCCACGGGCTTGGCACATGACGCCAACGATCGGCTGGCCGCGGCGGTGCGCGAACATCCCAAGCGATTCGCCGGGTTCGCGGCTTTAGCTTTGCAGGAGCCGGAAAAGGCTGCCGCCGAATTCGAGCGCTGCGTGCGCCAATTGGGGTTCAAAGGCGCGCTCGTCCACGGGACGACGCGGGGCGTGTTTCTGGACGATCCGCAGTTCACGCCTCTATTCGAGACGGCGCAGGCGCTGGACGTTCCGATTTACCTGCATCCCGCGCCGCCACCAAAACCGGTGCAGGAGGCTTATTTCGGCGGGCTGCCAGGGGAGCTGGGTTTTTTTCTTGCCACCGCGGCGTGGGGATGGCACGCGGAAGCCGGGATGCACTCCCTGCGGCTGATTGTCAGCGGACTCTTCGACCGCTTTCCCAAACTAAAGTTGATCATCGGACATATGGGAGAGGACTTGCCGTTCTCCATCGCGCGTGCCGAAGCCGTACTTTCGGGCGTGACAAAGCATCTGCAGCGGCGCGTGGGCGAATACTTCCACCAGCACTTCCATATCACCACCAGCGGATACTTCACCGTGCCGCCTTTCCAGTGCGCGATGGAAGTGGTCGGGGCCGATCGGATCCTGTTCTCGGTGGACTATCCGTACAGCCCGAATACAGTCGGACGCAACTTCTTAAACTCGTTGCCGATCAGCCCGGAAGAGATGGGCAAGATCAGCGGCGGCAACGCCGAGCGATTGCTCAAGCTCTGAGCTGACCAGCGTCAAGTTTTCGGCCAGCCCTCGCGGCGGCTGCGCGGCCGAGAGCGTCACCCGGAGCATCGGGCGGGCGGCATTTTTGCGCCGGGCGGCGCGGCAAATTTCCCTTTGAATTATTCATCTTTGAATTATTCGTAATAGGACCTCGTAATGCCCTCGCTATACTGATAGAACTTCCCCAGAACGTGGACGACCGTGAATACGCTTTGGCAAAGGCTTTTTAGTTCGGAGTACTGGCTGGCGCGATTTGCGTTCCAGCGCGGCCTGGCGCTGATTTACCTGCTGGCCTTTCTCGTAGCGGTGAATCAATTTCGGCCGCTCGTGGGCGAGCGAGGGCTGTTGCCGGTTCCGGAGTTTCTTCGATACGCCGGCTTCCGAAGGGCGCCCAGCATTTTTCATCTTTTCTATTCCGACCGTTTTTTCGGGGGCGTGGCGTGGGCGGGAGTCGCGCTCTCGATCGTCGCGCTCACGTCGTTTTCAGAACGGGGCCCGCTTTGGATTTCGATTGCGGTGTGGGCCTCGCTTTACCTGCTGTATCTCTCGATCATGAATGTGGGGCAGGTGTTCTACGGCTTCGGCTGGGAATCGATGCTGCTGGAAGCGGGCTTTCTGGCGATCTTCCTGGGCACGAACAGAATGGCCGTTCCTGTGCCGCTGATCTTTCTGCTGAGATGGATGCTGTTTCGCGTGGAGTTCGGCGCCGGACTCATCAAGCTGCGGGGCGACCCTTGCTGGCGAAACCTGACCTGCCTCAACTACCATCACGAGACTCAGCCGCTTCCCAATCCGCTCAGCTCCCGCTTTCACCACCTGCCTGAATCGTTTCACAAGCTGGAAGTGGTGGGCAATTTTGCGGCGCAACTGGTGGTTCCCTGGGGACTCTTTTTTCCGCAGCCGGTGGCGGGAATTGCGGGGGCGGTGATCATCCTGACGCAGATGTGGCTTTTCATCAGCGGGAACTATTCCTGGCTGAATGTGCTGACCATGCTGCTGGCCGTTCCGAGCTTTACGAATGCGCAGATTCAAGGGATCGTGCGCATGCAAATACCGGATAGCCTGGCCTCGCCCGCGGCGTACGAATGGGCGATTCTGGCGCTTACCGCTGCCGTGATCGTCTTGAGTTACTGGCCGGTGCATAACCTGCTTTCGCGCCGCCAGATGATGAACACCAGTTTCAATCGCTTTCATCTGGTGAATACGTACGGCGCTTTCGGAAGCGTGACCAAGGCCCGCTACGAAATCGTGATCGAGGGCACGGAGGAGCGGACGGTGCGGCCAGGGACGAAATGGACGGAATATGAGTTCAAGGCCAAGCCGGGCGACCCGCGCCGCAGGCCGCGCCAAATCGCTCCGTATCACCTGCGGCTGGATTGGCTGATGTGGTTTGCGGCGATGTCGCCGGTCTATGAGTATCTGGAGCATCCGTGGCTTATCGTTTTTATACAGAAATTGCTGGAAAACGACGCCGCGACTCTGAAGCTGATCTCCGGGAACCCTTTTCCCGAAGGCCCTCGGATCATTCGCGCGCGGCTCTATCGCTACCGATTTGCGACGGCGAAAGAGCGGCGCGAAACGGGGATGTGGTGGATACGCACGCTGGACGGCGAATATCTTCCGCCCGTGTCGTTGGGCAGCGGCGATGGCCGGCGCGAGACGTCAGTGTAGTGCAACGCCTCAGGCGCGGGCGCCTTCCTGGTGGACATACTTGATGACTTCCACTTCGGACATGGCAATGAGCCCTTCGTCCACGACTTCGTCGAGAAAAGGCAGAAGGCGGCGGATCTTTTCCTCGGTATCGATCACGGTGACCATGACCGGCGCATCGGAGGAGAAGGAGAGATGATGGCTATGACGGACGCGGGTGCTGGCGCCGTAGCCCTCGATTCCGCGCAATACCGTGGCCCCGGCGATATCCAGCTCGCGGCATTTCTCCACGATCGCCAGATAGAGCGGCTTATTCTGCCATTTGTCGTCTTCGCCAAAGTGGATGCGCAAAAGCTGGGCTTTGCCTTCGAGTTTCATTGCTGTGCCTCCGCCCGCCGCTCGGCGGCGTCATAGTTGTGCGTGTACTTGACGATATCGACATCCGATAGCACCACGAGTCCCTGCAATACCATGCCATCCAGAAGCGGGAGGAAGGCGCGGAGCTTCTCTTCGGTGTCCACGACGGATAGGACAATGGGGCGATCGTGAGAAAGGCTCAGGACCTTCTCCTTGTGAATTCTGCGGTTCGCGCCATAGCCGAGAATGCCCTGATACACGGTGACTCCGGCAATATCGTTGGCGCGCATGCTCTCGACGAGCGCGAGGTGCAGCGGCTTATCGCGCCATTTGTCGTTCTCGCCGATATAGATGCGCATGAGTTTGGCCTTTCCTTCGCGCTTCAGCGCAGGGCCCGCGGGTTGCCGCGCGGTCTTTAGCGTTGTCTCCGTGGCCTTGATGACCGTCGTATCCTGAATCTCGATCAGGCCCGTTCCCGCCATCTCACGCAATTTGGGCAGGAGCTCTTCCACTTTGTCGGGGGACTCGATGAATTCGATCTTCATGGGGAGATTTTCGGTGAGCCGGAGAATGCGCGTGGTGTGCAGGTGATGGTCGGCGCCGAATCCGGCGATCCCGCGCACGACATTCGCTCCGGAAACGCCGCGATAAAACAGATAATCGAGGATGGCGCTATAAGCGGTATGGCCGTGATACTGGTGGTCCTCACCGACGTAGACGATCACCTTTTTCGCTGGACCAGCCTTCAGCATGCGACTCCTCCTATGGCGCAATCGCAACGCGAAGCAATGAAACCAACGCGCACGCAAGATGGCTTCGCGGCGCGTTCATCCCAGCAGCTTTCCCGCAATGACGCCGCACCAAACCGATATGAATCCCGTGACCACGCTCAGAGTGACGTTCAGCGAGGCCATGAGAATTTCGCCGTCCTGAAAGCTACGAAACGTCTCGTATTCAAACGTGGAGAACGTCGTATAGCCTCCGATGAATCCAATCGGAATCAGATAGCGCCAATTGGCGCTCCAATGCGTTTTCTCGGCCAGAAGCGTAAGCACCAAGCCGATCAAGAACGACCCGGTGACATTGATGACGAAAGTGCCATAGGGGAAACGCGATCCCATGCGATTGCTGATTAATCCTCCCAGCCAGAACCGCAGAATGGCGCCCAGGCAGCCTCCTAAACCGACCATAAGGTATTTAGTCATATTTTCGGTCTGAAAATACCGCCAAATGGCCTCCTCATTTGCTCAAGCTATTCCGCTATTCCAGGGCTAAAAGCTGAACGCTCATTCCAAGCTCACTTCGCATATTTATTAGGATCGTGCCGGGATATACATGACTCCGCGACGCCGATCCGTCAGGAGTCATCATCTGTCCCGGCAAAGAAAGGACAGCGGTTAAGGGGCGACGCCTTGCCCAAGCCAGATCATACGTGGTCGCTAGGGAAAGTTCAACGGGACTTCTTGTAGCTATTACGAAGTTCGATCCGTCTCGGTGCACAATAAGCTGAGCGGCAGCATTTCGCCCGGCATTCTTCCCGAGAGCGTGGCAGGAGTTCCCATGAGCGCGACGCCGACCAACCCAAAACTTTCAGCCCGGAATGCACTTCAATTCGTGGTGCTGCTGGGCGTGGTCAGCCTGTTCGCGGACGTTACCTACGAAGGCGCGCGCAGCATCAACGGCCCATTTCTTGCGGTTCTGGGAGCGAGCGCGGTGGTGGTCGGGGTGGTTGGCGGGCTTGGGGAGCTGCTGGGGTACGGCTTGCGGCTCGTCTCCGGGCCGCTGAGCGAGCGGACACGGCAGTTCTGGTTTCTCACGTTTGCCGGATACACCATACAAATGATCTCGGTTCCGGCGCTGGCGTATGCAAATACGTGGGGAGTCGCGGTGGCGCTGATCCTCAGCGAGCGAATCGCCAAGGCCATTCGGACTCCCGCGCGGGACGTGATGCTTTCACACGCGGCGAAGCAGATGGGCTACGGGTGGGGCTTCGGCTTGCACGAAGCGATGGACCAGATCGGGGCGCTGCTTGGCCCGTTGCTCATTGCCGTGGTGCTTGTGCGCCGCGGCAACGATTACCACCAGGCGTTCGCGGTTCTGGCGGTGCCAGCGCTCGTGACACTCGCCGTTTTGGCGTTGGCCCGCTGGCGTTATCCGCGTCCGGAGGAGTTCGAGCGGACCGAGCCGCATATCGAAACGGGCAGAGGCTTTTCGAGGATCTTCTGGATCTACCTGGCTGGAGCGGCGCTGGTAGCGGCGGGATTCGCCGATTTTTCCCTCGTCGCCTATCACTTCCAGAAAGCAGGCACCGTGCCGGCCGCGTGGATACCCGTTTTCTATTCGATTGCCATGGGAGTGAGCGGCGCCGGGTCGCTTCTCTTCGGGCGGATTTTCGACCGGCGCGGAATCTCCGTGCTGATTCCGGCCACGATTCTGAGCGCATTGGCCGCCCCGCTCGTATTTCTGGGACATTTTTGGGCAGCGCTGGCGGGAGCGGCGCTTTGGGGCCTGGGGGTGGGCGCGCACGAATCGATCATTCCGGCGGCAGTGGCGACGATGGTTCCGGCGAACCGGCGTGCGACGGCTTACGGGGTGTTTACCGGCTCCTATGGCGTGTTCTGGTTCCTGGGCAGCGCGGCGATTGGGATTCTTTACGAGCGTTCCATAACCGCCGTGATCGCCTTCAGCGTGGCGGCGGAGTTGGCGGCCATACCTTTCTTTCTTGTCGTACGAAGAAAACAACTCCGATCGCAGCGCTCCTAAAGCTAACGGTTCGTGGTCGCGCCTTTTTCAAGAGGAGAGTGGCGCCGAATCGCGATCTGGCTGACAATGCCCCCGTTCCGACGGTGGGAGGATATAAATGCGCCGTATAAGAACAAAGAGTAATTTCTGCGACGCGATTCGAAGTCTGGCAATCGTCTTGGTGCTGGCGTGCGCGGCATTAGCGGCAGCGAACTACCACGTGATCAAGCGCATCCCCATCCCAGGAGATGCCGGATGGGATTACATAACGGCGGATAGCGCAGGCCGGCGGCTCTATGTGCCTCATGGAACCGAAGTCGTGGTGCTCGATCTCGGTTCTGGCTCTATCGTCGGGAAGATCGGTGGACTTGAAGACGCTCATGGCGTCGCCGTAGCGCCGGAGTTCGGTCGGGGATTTGCGGACGCTAGTGATCCTGGTTCGGTCACTATTTTTGATCTCAAGACGCTCGCTACTATCGGGAAGGTGAAAGTTGGGGATGATCCTAACGGCATCATCTACGATTCGAAACTCAAGCGCATCTTCACGGCGGATCGCGGAAGCAAGCGGCTCACCGCGATTGACGCGGAAACAGGAATGGTCGCTGGGAGCATCACCCTCCCCACCGGCAGAACCGAGCATCTGGCTTCGGACGGCGCCGGTCACGTTTTTCTCAACATGCAAGACATTGGCAAGTTGCACAAACTTGATGTCCAGTCGTTCAAGATCATCGAGACGTGGGACCTCCTTCCCACCTGCGCTCAGCCAAGCAGCATGGATATAGACGTGGCCCATAATCGTATCTTCATCGGATGCCGCGGCGGCGCGTCGCAGCCCCCTGCGCCGACTCTCTTAGCTGTGGTGGATGGATCGAACGGGAAAATTGTGGACACGGAGCCAATCGGCCCGGGCGTGGACGCATTGGAATTCGACCCTGCGTCAAAGTTGATCTATGTTTCAACGGGCGGGGGCCAGGGGACCCTGTCGATTTTCCATCAGGACAGCCCAGACAAGTATTCGCTGGTGCAGAACGTCCAGACTCTGCAGGGGGCGCGGACGATGGCACTCGACAGAAAAACGGGAATCGTCTACCTGCCGGTTGCGGATTTCGGACCCGCGCCGGCGCCTTCGGCAGGAACTCCGCGGCCTCGCCCGCGAACTCTTCCGGGAACCTTCTCGGTCCTCGTCGTAGGCCAGTAAGTCGTGGAGCGGAAGGGTCTAAGGGCTTACTCAGAACCGCCCCGCTTAAGTTCCCGTCCACTTCGGCGCGCGCTTATTCAGGAAGGCGTCCATGCCTTCGCGAAAGTCGCGGCTCATATAACACATCACAATCAGATCGCGGTCCTCTTTGGGAGTGATCGTCTCGCGGATGCGGCGCAAGGCCTCCTTTGTAGCGCGCAAAGTGAGCGGCGCCTGGGAGGCTACTGTCTGTGCCAATTCATCGGCGCGGGTTTGCAGGCTTACGTAATCGGCGAGCACTTCGCTGAGCAATCCGATCGCGCGCGCCTCCTCCGCTTCGATCAGGCGTGCGGTGAAGATGATCTCTTTTACGCGCGCCGCGCCAATGAGCGACGCCAGCCTGGCATAGTTCGATGCGGAGAGGCAGTTGCCCAACGTGCGGCCGATGGGCATGCCAAAGCGGGCATTTCGCGCGCCGATGCGCAAATCGCAGCAGGAGGCAATCGCGGCGCCGCCTCCCGTGCAGGCTCCCGCAATCGCCGCGATGGTCGGAATGGGACAGCACTCCAGCGCGTTCAGGATGCGGTCCATGCGCTCTTCGTAATTCAGCGCGTCGTCGGCAGTGGAAAATGCGCGGAATTCGGAGATGTCCGTTCCCGCGGCGAAGGCTTGCTCCCCGCTCCCGTGAGGATCAGCGCCTTGACCGAGGAATCTTTCTGCGCATCGCGTATCACTTCGGCCAGCCGTTCGTACATCTCGAAGGTGAGGGCGTTGCGGGCCTGCGGGCGGTTGAAAGTGATGCGGCCGATGCCGTCGCGCAATACGTAGAGAAGATCTTGGCTCACAGTGTTGTGCCTTTCTGAATCACGCCGGGAATGTGAATCGCTCCTTGCGCCGCCAGTTCGTCGATTTCGGACTCAGAGAAACCGTGCTCGCGGAGCACTTCGCGCGTGTGCTGGCCAAAAACGGGCGCCGCACGGCGCACAGCGCCCGGCGTATCGGAGAATTTAACGGGCACGCCGATGGCCTTCACGCGGCCAGCCGAGGGATGCTGTGTCTCCACGATCATCTCGCGCGCCAATGCCTGCGGATCGGCGTGCATCTGAGCGACGTCGAGCACGGGTCCCGCGGGAACGCCGGCTCGCTCGAGGCGGCGCAGCCAGTCTGCGGAGCTGCGGCACTGGAACAGCGGCGTGAGCGCGGCGGTGAGCGCCTCCAGATTGCGCATGCGGTCGGCATTGGTCGAGAAGCGAGGGTCGTCACGCAGTTGCGGCGCTTCGAGTGCGTCCAGAAGGCGCAACCAATTGCCTTGATTCGCCGCGCCCACGGTGATCCAGCCATCGGACGTGGGAAATGCCTGATAAGGAGCGTTCAAGGGATGCGCCGTGCCCATCGGTCCAGGCGCGCGGCCCGTCGCGAAACACATGGCCGAATGCCAGTAGGTGTGAATGATGCCGGCTTCGAATAGCGAGGTGTCCAGCATCTGCCCCTCGCCGCTGGACTCGCGCGCATGCAGCGCCGCAAGTATGCCGACGCAGGCGAGAATGCCGGCCGTAGTGTCCGTAATCGGCGGGCCTATCTTCATGGGGGCTTTCACGTGCGTGGGGCCTGGGGGTTCGCCGGTGATGCTCATCAGACCGCTCATGCCTTGGGCGACCAGATCGAACCCGCCGCGATCGGCGTAGGGCCCGGTTCGACCGAAGCCGGAGATCGAGCAATAGATGAGCCTTGGATTGCTGGCGTGCACGGCATCGTAGCCGAAACCCATCTGTTCCATCGTGCCTCGGCGATAGTTCTCGATCAACACGTCGGCGCTTTTCAGCAAGCGGGCAAGAACGCCGCGGCCGGCGCCGGTGCGAAGGTCCACGGCAATGCCGCGCTTGTTGCGATTCATGATCAAGAAGGCGGCGGATTCGTCGGCAATCGTCGGCGGGATCATGCGACGGGAGTCGTCGCCATCCGGCATGCGTTCCACCTTAATGACGTCGGCGCCCATATCCGCCAGCAGCATCGCGCATGCCGGGCCGGCGAGAATATGCGAAAGCTCGATTACGGTGAGATCGTTGAGGGGCCCCGCCTTTGCGTGGTCTTTAGCCTGTGCCATCCGCGATCCTCTCGTGCGTCTTCCGAGGAGATACGACGAACGCTAAGGATACCCGGATTGGCAGCGGCGGCAAGAATTTGCATTTGAAGTTGGGCGCGGCTCTCATGGTAACGCGACGCGGATTCTTGGGCGCGCTATGCGCCCCAGGGCGCGTCACGGACTTCTTAGGAGGAGCGTATCCGGAGCAGCGCAATACAGGCAGACGAGGATATTTGGGGAAGCTGGAATCAGTAAAGGAGCGCTCGCAGAGGTAATAAGTCGCTTCGTTCTTTCCCGCCACGGCTCGGCCATATAAGCAATCGACGCAGAGGCCCACAGGCGATGCGTCATCCGTGCTTGCGATTCCCATGAGCGCGCGATTTGCCCCCCATGCAGCCATCACTTATACACCCCTAGCCCTTTGGGAATAAGCATCGGTGACGGCCCGGCGCGCGACGGCGCGGGCAGCGCACTGGTGTAAGATGGCGGCGAGAGTGAGGTAAGCGGACCGCCTCTCCGAGTTCTACTCCGAGGAACGGAACCCGCGAAGCGAGGAGGACACGATGTCAAACCGGCGAATTTTAACGCGCACCGCCGCTGTTGCGGCCATGGCGCTCGTCGTTCTGTTTACTGCGGCGTTCACTGCATCGGCTTGGGCCAACGATATCGAGGATGATTGGGACACGGTGAAGCCGCCGCCACGGCCCGAGCTTAAAGCCGTGACGCTGGATCCTTCCACGACGGCTCTGCTCATTCTGGATCTATCGAAAAATGGGTCTTGCAGCACGCGGCCGCGCTGCATGGCCTCGGTTCCCAACGTCAAGCGCCTGCACGATGCGGCGCGCGCGGCGGGAGTGATGTTGTGGTACACCGTTGGCGAGAACCCCGAGGAGATGATCGGCCCAGGACTCGCTCCACGCGACGGCGAATGGGTGCATCAGAACGGACCAGACAAGTTCCTGGGCTCGAATTTGGAGGACACGCTGAAATCGCACGGAATCAAAACGGTGGTCCTGTGCGGCACTTCTTTTCAGGGCGTGGGCATCGGCACCGGCACGGAGGCGGCGCAGCGCGGCTATAAAGTGATCGTGCCCATCGATTGCCTGTCATCCGAAGATCCCTACATGGAGCAGTATTCGGCCTGGCATTTCTTCAAGGGCGGGCCAAACGTGGTGACCAGGAACTCCACGCTGACGCGCAGCACGATGGTAAAGTTCGGCAAGTGAAATCGGGCGGAGAGCCTTCCCGGCATGGCGCAGGCGCGCTATACGCATCGCCGGGGGGATTCCTGGCGATCCCTGGGGAGCTAGATCAGCTCGCAAAATGGGTTGTGCCAAGGCCCTGCGGAAGCGTATGATGCGCGGTATTGTATCGTTGCAATTTTTGCAATTGGAAATTCCGGGTTGGAAAATATGACCCGACATTGGGGAGTAGCATGAGAGACAAGGCTATCCGAAGTTTCCTGGTGCTTGCCGGCCTGTTGGCGCTTTCCGTTCCGTTGCTCGCACATCACGGAAATGCGCAGTACAAAGACGAAAAGATCGTTTTGAAGGGCACCGTGACGGAGTGGAGCTGGATCAATCCCCATGTCTTCCTGAAAATGGACGTGAAGGGCGACGACGGCAAGATCGTCAACTGGACTTGCGAGTTGGTTGCGCCATCCAACATGATCAACTTTGGCTTCGCGAAGACTAGTTTCAAGCCCGGCGACCAAGTCACCGTGGTCACCAGTCAAGTTGCCAAGACGGGCGCACCGATCGCCCGCCTTGGATATAACCCGGCTACCGGGCTCCTTAGAGGCTGGCAAGATCCAAAATAGTTGAACCGCCGCATCCCTCTAACTCGTAACGCGCTCACTTATTGTCAGACTTAGAAGCGTTTCAGCCGGTTATTCCTCCGGATGAACATTCTCGGCAGTTTCCGCTACAACGCCCCAGCGCTCGCTTTCAGCGGGTGAAAAGCATCATCAGACGATAATTCATTAGACCTTTAGCCTCTTGAGAGGTAACGAGCAAGCCTCGTTTGTTGTTCTATTCATCAAAAGTGCGGAGGATGCATGGCTCACGCAAGAGGCGCCGCCGGCACCGGAAGCCAGCGACGCGAAGCAATAGACAGATTGAAAGAGTTGCCGTGGGCCGCTCTTGTCGTCTTGATATTGATGCTGATCGTTCTGCTGGCCATGTGGGGCAAGTGGCCACATGCAGACCGCCGGCCACCTCAGGCGCCTACCGGTTCCTTCATTGGTTTGCTAAGCGCGTCAGCGAACTCGCCGATTGCCGCTGCTGCTGCGGGGCCCGCCGATAAAGCTAACCGCCGCTCCCTGCAACCGTAGGTTCTCCGAATCATTAGTACCAAGCGCCTGAAACGCATGGACTATGGATGCCCGCGTACTTCGCCGGCATGCTAGAGGCATGGCCCGCTCGAAAAGGTTGATGTTTTTGATCGCAGTTGGAATGGTCCTTTGGGCCGTGTCCGTATTTTGGCGGGAGGTCAAGAAGCGCTTATTCGGGCACGGAACTTTCGTTGGACAGTCTGGGGTTGGTTAGGCTGAGGTCGGTCAGGCCGGGACTGGTCAGACTGAGACCCGAAGCTGCGAGTCAGGATCAATATCTTTTTTCATCTGCCAGCCATTTTTCCAGAATCGCTCGATCCTTCGGTTCCATCTCGACAAATTCGACCCCCATCCCGTCTGGCCTTACATTATCGGTCACTCTTCCAACCGCTGTGAACTCCTCGCCACGGTGTGTAATGCGCACGTGCATTCGGCTCCCCTTAGGGGACGGTGTCGCGGTTTCGACAAAACAGCCCCCAGCGCTCAGATCGCGGGTGATCAAAACCTGTTCGTTCCATGAGCCGAGTTCCTTTACTTCAGCAGTCGCTCCGATGCTGTAACGTTCCGAGAATCTGGGGGAGCGGGACAACCACTTGGCAAGAATTTCATAATTCTCGGGGTCAACCATGCTGAAGATGACGCCCATGCCATCGCCAGCGACATAAGCGACCACGCCTAATGCAGAGAACGTGGTTCCCGCCTCAGCCATCTCGATACGAACCCTGGTCCCCTGGGGGTATGGCTTGATGGTTTTGACAAAACATCCGTAGCGGCTCAGTTCGGCAGTCTGGGCCACGACGACTTGCGTGGAACCTATTTCCGCCACGACGGAAGTTGCCTTGAAGGGGATGCGGGGGAGTCGACGGCGGTCACCGGGGCGCTCCGCGATCGGTGCAGTGGTCCCTAATTCTGGCACTTCAGCACACCTTGCTCTCTATCGAGAACCATAGGATTGAATAGAAAGTAAACGAGTAAATCCGCTAGTGGTCAAGCAGTAAATGGTGCAGGGCGTTCTAAGCGCCATAGCGGTAAGTCCCGTAGGAACGGACGCGGCATTTCGAACGTGCTGACGCGCGGCCCTCATCTTCTATTTCTCTTATTGGTCTTTCTCTTGTTGGAGAGCGACTTTTGGAGCGTTCGCAACTTCTAACCAAGGCCCGTTCCGCCTTGCGGTCTTCGCTTTTCCATCCCAGATACGTTGCCCACAGACGCTTCAGGGCGCGCTTGATTGTTTTTATTTGGCGCGGCAAATCCGCGGCGCTACGCCGCGGCGCCTTCCCGCAGCACGCTTGGCCATTAAACCGTCACAAATACGTAAGTTATTGGTGCCCAAGAAGGGATTCGAACCTCCACACCGTTGCCGGTACTAGACCCTGAATCTAGCGCGTCTGCCAGTTCCGCCACTTGGGCATTCCGTGGGGTCAACCGAGGCAAGAAACGAAATCATTTTGCGCGCCGCTTCCACCTTTGTCAACGCGCGCCCGCAAGAGCCATGACAAGCACCGCCGAATAGACTCGCTGTAGCCCTTCAGCGCTTGACGCCCTCGCCCCGAAGCGGTGCTATAATCCGCCCAACGCGGGGGACCGGCCTAAGGCACCGCGATTTCGAGCTGTTTTCAATCTAGGGTTCACTCTAGGGAAATCCAGCACCATTTAACGATTCTCGCAGGGAGGAAACCATGGGAGATATATCGGGTCCATTGGCCTACCTGTTACTTTCCTGGGGGTTGATCACCACCGCGCTGGTCGTCCTGCTGGTCTATCGGGTTACGCTATCGAACAAAGAGGACGATCGGCTTTACCTGAACAAAGCCGAAGTGGAAATGATGGGCAGCGATCAGGCGGCGGTTATTACCAAGTTAAATCGTCTCGGCAAGCCGATCTGGGCTTTGGCAATACTTTCCGGAATATTGCTGCTCGCGAGCGCGAGCCTGTGGGTGTGGATAGGGTTCAATACCCAATAACTCGTTCGCCGGCTCCGCGATCGGGCGCCGAACCGCCTCTGGCCCTATTTGCCGGCGGTCGCCACCGAACTGGTGGCATCACCAGCTTTTGGCGCTGAAGAAGTTTGGGCGGGTGGTTGATCGGTGGGTATCGCCGAAGTGTGATTGAGCACGATCAGCCAGACGCCGGCCCGCTTCTGCAGCACCAATGAGGTATGGCCATAGGCTTGGACCGTTGTGCCATCCACGATTCCAACGTACTGCCACTGATAGGTGACCCAAGCCGTATCGCCCATCACTTTGATGTACGAATTGGTCCGCTCCAGACGCGACCCCGATGAGCGAGCAATCTGCGCCTGATAGGCGCGCGCGTAATTCCCCCAGCCCATCAGCGGCGGCTCCCAACCTCCGCTAATCACGACCACGTCGTCGGCATAGAATTTTCGCATTCCATCGGCGTCGCCGGCCTGCCATGCACCGAGCATCTGCGTGACCTGCAGGTCGATGGCGGCATTATCAGGCAACAAGGAGCCGCCAGTGACCTCATTTCCCTGGTCTTTGCCTTTTTTGTTTTTTTGATTCTGGGCGTGTGCAAAGCCCCCGCCGCACAGCATCGCTACGATGATCAGGATCGTTATGCGCCTTGCGCCAGTTAGGCGAGTCCCGGCGTGAACACCGCTCGGGTCGCCCCGCCGCGCGGCATTCGCTGGAGTTACTCTCAAGGTGTGATGATTCGCGCATCTGCCCTCCGCTCTTCTCGAACTTCGAAGATAGCAGAAGGAGAACCGGGCAGGGAGGCCCATGCGTCGGGGAGTTGACTAATCGTTCATCCGCGTCTTTTCATAGAGATCGGGCCACGCGGAAACCGTAGTCCGCGTACTTGAATTCAGGAGGAATGCTGGACCTCGCCGCGCACCGGGATACCTTAATGTGGTGACGCCAGGCGCCCCCTCGCGAAGCGCGGCGGCTGCCTCGTTCCGGCCCTTGCGGATTTCGCTCAGGACTGCGCTCATAGTAATTGGCGTCGTACCAATCGGCGCACCATTCGTGCACGTTATCGCCCATGTTGAATAGCCCGTACGGATTGGGCGCGTAAAGTCCGACGATTTCCGGGCCTGTCTTCCAACGGCTCGCGTAATCGGGCAGGTCTTCGGGCGGCGTATTCCCCCAACTATAAGGCAGCCCTTCCACGCCTCCGCGCGCGGCGCGCTCCCATTCCGCTTCGGTAGGGAGGCGATATTTCCGGCCGGAGATTCCGCTCAGCCAGTCGCAAAAGGCAGCCGCATCGAACCACGACGGACCCACAACCGGCTGCCGCGGCTCTTGAAAATTGGGGTCGTCCCAGAAGGGCGGCGCGTCCCGCCGCGTTTCGCAAAGAAATTGAGCGTACTCGGCTCGAGTGACTTGATAGATTCCCAGCTCGAAACGATCGATCCACACCCGGTGCTCGGGCTTTTCGTCGTCGCGCCCGCTTTCAAAACCCATCGCGAACCACCCCTCGGGGATCAGCGCCATGGCGGGTTCGCCGATCGGCGAAAGCGCCCCGGGCTCGCGTGGCTCGAATTGGGGCCCTGCCTCAGGCATCGTTCAATTCCTATTTTCGCGATTGCGGCTTAACTTCACGGAAATTTCGTTCTGAATAACGAGCATAGCAGACTCCAATCGGCAAAACGCCGAGCCTGCGATACCATCGCACTATGGTGATCCTGGGAGTAATCCTGCTGGCGTGCACGATTACCCTACTGGCCACCGAATTTCTCCGGCGGCGCGCCCACCCCTTCCCGTCCTACGGCTGGATCGGGCTGGTCTCCTTATTGATCGCCGAGGCGCTGATGTTCCGCGGCATAGAACCCGTGGCTACCTTCTTCACGCCGATCGCCTGGACCGCCTATGTGCTCATTGCCGACGCCGCGGTTTTTGCTATCCGCGGCCATTCTCGCCTGCGCGACGCGCCCGGCCAATTCGCGCGCCTGGCGCTGCTTTCAATTCCCCTTTGGCTGATCTTCGAGGCTTATAACCTGCGGCTGGCAAACTGGACTTACGTCGGAGGGTGGCAGCTACCGCTCCCGGTGCGCTGGTTTGCGTACGGTTGGGCCTTTGCCACCATCTGGCCGGGGATTTTTCTCACCGCGGATCTGGTGGAATCTTTCGGCTGGTGGGATCGTCCTTCGCGGCCGATCTCCTTCTCGCGCACAGCTCAGAATGTCTTCATGGCCGCCGGCGCGGTGTTGCTTATCGTGCCAGTGCTGCTGCCGGCTCGCGTGGGCTCCTACCTTTTCGGCGCAGTGTGGGCGGGGTTCATTTTTCTTCTCGATCCCGTCAACCTCCGCCTGGGACTGCCTTCCTTGGAAGGCGATCTAGCTTCGGGGCGATGGGGGCGTTTTTTTTCCTTTCTCATTTCGGGGTGGGTGTGTGGCTGGCTTTGGGAGTTTTGGAACTTCTGGGCTGCCGCCAAATGGCATTATATTTTTCCGATCATGCAAGGGAGCAAGATCTTCGAGATGCCCGCGCTGGGCTTTGCCGGTTTTCCGCCCTTTGCCCTGGAATGCCTGGTGATGTATTACTTCGCGGTTTGGCTTCTCGGATGGGAAAGGCCATTGCCAGCCCTAGCGGCTTCCCAAAGGGAAGAGATGCGAGCCCCGAGCGCCCGGCTGACGTCCCGGCCCTTTGCCCTCGTTCCGTGGATCCTGCTCGCCGCTTTGCTCTGCCCGCAACTCGCTCATGCCGGATCGCTCAATTTGCCAGAGGCGGCGCGGCACGGGCTTGATCTGCTCTATGCGGGACGTTCCGAGGAGGCCGCGGCTTTGTTCCGCCAAGTGCAAGCCGCTGATCCCGAGGCCCCGCTTGGCTATCTCCTGGAAGCCGAAGCGCGCTGGTGGCAAATCTATTGCGAAGCCTGCGAGGTCAAGTGGAACACCATCGATGCCTGGGACCGCCCGCGCATCGCCGCCGATAAGGATTACCTCGACCTCGCGGATAGAACGATCGCCATCGCCGAATCGCGCATCGCGCAAGGCGATTCGGCCGAAATGCAGCTCTACGCCGAAATGGGCTGGATGCTGCGGGCAAGATTCCTTGGATTACGCGGCGACCACCTCGGCACCGCTCGCGCCGGCGTGAATGCTCGGGCGCATGCCCTGCGCTGCCTGCAACTCGATCCGCAAATGGCGGACGCCTATACCGGCCTGGGCCTCTACAACTATTACGCCGATACGCTTTCGCCGATGGCGCGCCTCTTACGCTTTCTGATGCGCATCCCCGGCGGCTCGAAACAAGAAGGCATCCGCCAACTCCAAATCGCCATCGATAAAGGCGATGTCTTGCGCGTGGAGGCACGATTTTATCTGGGCAAGAATTTGCGCACGTTCGATCTGGATTATGCGCGATCGCTGGAAGTCTTCACCCCCCTTACGGACCAATTCCCCGGCAATCCTATCTTTCAGCTCATTCGAGGCGACATTCTGGGGAAGCTCGGGCGCGGGGAGCAGGCAGCCGCCAGCTTTCGCCAGGCCGAGCAGTTGTCAACGGGCCAGACGCTTTGCGACCGGCACATGCGGGCCCTGGCCGGGCGATCGGCCACCGCTTTTGCGGGAATCAGCACCGACCATTGAGCCCGCGGCAGCTTTCCACGGCTTGGATTGCTATACTTCGGGGCGGTCTTGGCGGTCTGTATCGCTAGGGGTCTGGGAAGACGCAGATGGTCTTCGCAGGCTTCGACAAGAGGACTTGAGCAACAGGCCTGTCGCCATGAGCATCCTATTCCGCATTCGGAAAGTCTCGGGGATGCGCATTTGACTTGGCACAACCTGAGTGGTATCAGAAAGAACTCACTTGCCGGGGGATCTCGAAGTATCTTGAAAGTCCGCACCACGCTGAGAGCACGGCCTTACCCGCGCCTCCCGAAATTCATTCCCGGAGTTATCCGCTGGGGGCATAGCAAGCGCCATTCCCGTGGGTTTGCGGGTTTCCTGGGCATTACCTGCTTATGCGTTCTAGCCGGTTTGCTCGGCTGCGATCAGTACAATCCCTATCTCGGCGCCACGCCCACGGTCAGTTCACAGATTACGTCGATCACTCCCAGCGGCGCGACGGCGCCGGTGAGCCAGGACATTCTCCTGACCGTTAACGGCGCAGGATTTGTCGCTGGCTCCAACGTAACGTGGAACAGTTCCGGCAGCGCCAGCATACAACTCGTGTCGACTGTCATCAGCGCCGCTGAAATGCAAGCCAATCTGCCGCGGTCCCTGGTTACCACCCCAGGAACCTTTTTCGTGGGCGTGATCGCGCCCGGACCCACGAGCGGCAACAACGCCGGAAACAATATCTCCAATTTCGTGCCTTTCATTGTGTGCGGAAGCGGGGCCTCGGGTTGTCCTTCGGTGGTGACCGGCGCCGAGAACACGGCATCTGCCAGGCTGGCTCGGCTTTCCGCGTTGATCCAAGCTGGTCCTCGCTATCAAGCCGTGGTGGCGGATTCCGCCGATGGGTCCGATGAAACCGGAGGCGGCATCGCCAAGATTTTCCTGCGCGACACTTGCCTCGGCGCCGCCGCCAATTGCGCCCCGCAGATCTTCCCGGTTTCCGTCGGATGGAATGGGGCCGATCCCAATGGCCCAAGTAGTGCGCCTTCGGTTAGCGCCGATGGCCGGTTTGTCGTGTTCGCCTCCGAAGCCAACAATTTGGTGAAGGGCGACACCAACGGCCGGAGCGACATTTTTCTGCGCGATACGTGCATCGGCTCGGCAACCACCTGCGTGCCCGCCACCATCCGCCTCTCTCTCGATCCCGGCGGCGACGAGGCCAATGGCCCTAGCTCATCTCCAGCCATCAGCCCCGACGGGCGCTTTGTGGCCTTCACCTCGTCGGCCGCTAATCTAGTCCCGCAGCTCGCCAACTCTCTTCCGGCAGGCGCCGCTCCTCCTCTGTTCCTGCGAGACACTTGTTTCGCGGCAGCCGCGGCGTGCGTGCCGAATACTTCTCTCGTAATTTCAGCAGCCGCTGCGCGGAAATAGAGGAGCGCCGGGCCGGAATCGCCTCGCTACTTCCCTGAGAAATGTCCTCGTTTGATCTAGCTGTAGTGACGCGCGGCCTTTTCCTGGTCGAACGCGTGATAGGAAGAGCGCACCAACGGGCCGGATTCCACGTGACGAAAACCCATCTCCTGCCCCAGTTGCTTGTACTCGGCAAATTCCTGCGGATGCACAAACCGCACGACAGGCAGATGTTCCTTCGTCGGCTGCAAATATTGGCCGAGCGTCAGGATATCGGTTCCTTGCGTTGCAAGGTCACCCATCGCCTGCAGCACTTCGTCGCGTTCCTCGCCAAGGCCTAGCATCATCCCGGTCTTCACCGGCATCTCCGGCGCCTGCTGCTTGGCTCGGCGCAGCAGTTCGAGGGAGCGCCCGTAAATGGCGCCCGGCCGTACTTGCCTGTAGAGCCGCGGAACCGTCTCCACGTTGTGATTGAGAACGTCGGGCCTTGCCGCGACCACGGTTTCCAGGGCCTCGCGGCTTCCCCGAAAATCGGGAATCAGAACTTCCACCTTGCATTCCGGAACGAGCGAACGAATGGCCGCGATGGTCCGCGCAAAAATGCCGGCCCCGCCGTCCGGCTGGTCGTCGCGATTCACGGACGTTACGACCGCGTATTTCAGATTCATCAAGTCCACAGCCCTCGCCACGCGCTCCGGCTCGGCTTCGTCCGGCGGCCCTGCGGGCTTGCCCGAGGTCACCGCGCAAAATCCGCACGCGCGGGTACAGACATCACCCAGAATCATGAAGGTAGCGGTGCGGTGTTCCCAGCACTCCCCCTGATTCGGGCATCGCGCGCTTTCGCACACAGTGTGCAGCTCAAGGCCGCGCATGATGCGTTTCAATTCTTGAAAATTTTCGCCGCCGAAGAAACGCACCTTTAGCCAGGCCGGGCGCGGATGCATCCCTGCCGCCGGAAAACCGCCTCCGCACTGCGGGGCGTTCGCCTCGCGCTCGGGAAATTGCGGATCGGGAAGAATATGGAAGGGCGATGCCATGATTGAGCTCTGTCGATTTTACGCTGTCACCGTCGGTAGTCACAAGCCACGCCCCCTCGGCAATGGCCGGGAATGACCAAGGGGGGCATGTTTCAGGCCAATCGCGTCCGGCGTGCCACGGCGAAACGGCAGCTTTGTTGTGTCTTTACCACATCAAGGGCGTATTGCCTTTGTAATCGCATGAATATAAATGCCTTGCAATCCAACCAAAAGGATTGTGAAATGCTCCAAGAGCCTATATGGCAACGCAGACGACCATAGAGCGCCCCGTCGAAACCTCCGGAATCGGTCTTCATACCGCCGTCGCTGGCCGGGTTCGTCTGATGCCTGCGCCGCCGGACACTGGCATCGTGTTCCGCCGCGTCGATCTCGACAACTTTGAAATCGAGGCTCATGGCCGCAACGTGGCCCGCGTGAGCTACGCTACCAGCCTGATGAAAAAAGGCGTGCTCCTCTCCACCACGGAGCACCTTCTCGCGGCCCTTTATGCCTGCGGGATCGACAACATCTACATCGACATTGATGCCATCGAGGTCCCCATACTCGATGGTTCTTCGCAGCCGTTCATCGAGATGCTGGCGCAGGCCGGCGTTCGCCGCCAGCGCCGCCGCCGGCGCTACCTGAAAGTCCTGCGCCAGCTCGAAATCTCCGACGGCGATCGTTACATCGGCATCTATCCCTGCGACGAATTCCGAGTGCATTGCCTGGTCGACTATTCCCATCCCATGATCGGCCGGCAGGAGATCGAGATGGCGGTCAATCGCGAAACCTTCAGCGAGAGGCTGGCCCGGGCGCGCACGTTCGGCTTCGTCGACGAACTGGAAAAGCTCCGCGCCGTCGATCTGATCCGCGGAGGCTCGCTCGAAAACGCCATTGTCCTGACGCGCGAGGGCATTATGAACAGCGAACTGCGTTACCCCGACGAATTCGGCCGCCACAAGACCCTGGACTTGATCGGCGACCTGGCCTTGCTGGGACGGCCCTTGCTGGCGCGCGTGGTGGCCCACAAGGCCGGTCACGCCCTGCATACCCAATTGGTGGCCCGCCTTCTCGCGGATAAGTCCCTTTGGACCCAACTGACTCTTACCATGCCGCAGCAAGAGCCTGTGTCGTCCGACGGCCTGTCGGCCATTCCCGCCTAGCCAAAGCCCTTAGGCTGGCGATTGACTTGCACCCGGTTCTAGGAACACATCTTTCTCTTTTTTCTGTCACATTTTCTGCTAAAAAGAATCCAACCAACGGAGCATACTCGACGAACCATGCCTCTGCCCGATTGCGCCATTGTCATTCTTGCCGCCGGCAAGGGAACACGCCTCAAGTCTTCCCGTGCCAAAGTCTTGCATCGCGCCGGCGGCCTTTCTCTAATTGAACACGTGGTGCGCGCCTGCCAGCGCCTCAAGCCGCGCGCGATCGTCGCCGTAGTGGGACACCACGCCGAGGACGTTTCCGCCGTTCTCAAACCTTTGGGTGTGCAGATCGTCATTCAGGAGCCGCAGCGCGGAACCGGCCACGCCATGCTGATGGCCCGCCGCGCGCTTGGCAGCCGCGCCAAATATGCTCTTGTTCTGCCGGGCGACGCGCCCCTGGTCCGTGCCGAAACACTGGCGGAAATGGCTCGCATGCATCGGCAGAGCCTCTCGGCCGCCACTATCCTCTCGGCCTTCCTGGAACGGCCGCAGGGGTATGGCCGCATACTTCGGCGCGACGAGGGCACGGTCGAGGCGATCGTCGAGGATTCCGCGCTTACCGACGATCAGCGCGCGATCAACGAAATCAACTCCAGCATCTACGCCTTCACGCTCGCCAAGCTCTGGCCCTGCCTCGCGCGGCTGCGGCCCGACAACATCCATCGCGAACTGTATCTCACCGACGCCATCGCCATGCTGCGCTCTCAGGGCGAATCCGTTGGACGCTCTGGTTGCAGCCGACGCCGAGGAGGTCCTGGGCTGCAATACGCGAGCGGATTTGGCCGCGGTCGATGAGGTTTTCCGCCGCCGCAAACGCGCCGAACTCATGGACTGCCGGCGTAAGCATGCTGATGCCGGAATCGATTTTGATCGACGCCGATGTCACCGTTGGCCCGGATACTTTGCTCGAGCCCGGCGTGCAGTTGCTTGGCAAATCGCGCATCGGCGCGGGCTGCACGATCCGCACGGGCAGTATCCTGAACGATGTCACAATGGCAGACCGAGTCCTTGTCCGTCCTTACTCCGTAATCAATGCAAGCCAACTCTCGGCCGAGACGGAAATCGGGCCCTTCGCGCACCTGCGCACCGCCGTGCGCATGCTCGATCGCGCGCATGTGGGCAATTTCGTCGAACTCAAGAACACCGTCCTGGGAGAAGGCGCCAAGGCCATGCATCTCAGCTACCTGGGCGACGCGCACATCGGCGGGGGAACCAACGTCGGCGCCGGGACAATTACCTGCAATTACGATGGCGTGAAAAAGAACCCGACGACGATCGGCCGCCGCGTCTTCATCGGAACCGATACCGCTCTTGTCGCCCCCGTGAAAGTCGGGGACGGCGCCTACATCGCCGCGGGATCGGTGATCACCAAAAACGTCCCGGCAGACGCCCTGGCGATTGCTCGGGGGCACCAGGTGAATAAGCTAGGCTGGGCGGCCAAGCGCCGCCGCGCGACGGCCGCAACCGTGAAGCACAAGCCTGCCGCGAAGCATTCCCAAACCCGCTCGGCGCGCATATCGCGCGGCAAAGTTGCCGCCGCGGCCAAGCGGGCCCGCCGCATCCGCAAGCGCTCACACCGCTGAGCCATCCGCGGATTGTGCGCGCTCGTTACTCCCATCCCGCAATCGAGAAATTTTCCACGGGCGCGGCCAAAAGCCCTTCGCGCTCGCGCACGAACTGCTATACTATTTGCTCCCCAGGAGCTGCGGCGTAATGAAAATTGGTGTTGTCGTATTCCCCGGATCAAACTGCGATCACGATGCCCTGTATGCCGCCACCGAAGTGCTTCACCAGCCCGCTGAATTCATCTGGCACCAATCGCAGGACCTCGCCGGCTTCGATGCCGTCATTTTGCCCGGCGGATTCTCTTACGGCGACTATCTGCGCACCGGTGCCATCGCCCGTTTTTCGCCGGTAATGAATGCCATCGCGCGATTCGCGCGCTCGGGCGGCCTGGTGCTGGGAATTTGCAACGGCTTTCAGATTCTGTGTGAAGCAGGGCTTCTGCCCGGGGCTTTGATGCGCAACAAAGGGCTGCGCTTCATCTGCCGCCACGTACACGTTCGCGTGGAAACCACGGCCACGCCATTCACTTCGGCCGGGCGCGCCGGCCAGGTGCTGCGCCTTCCCATCGCCCATGCCGAGGGAAATTACTTCTGCGATGCGGCCACTCTCGCCCATCTCAAAGCGCAAAACCAAATTGTGTTTCGCTACTGCGCTCCCGACGGCAGCATCGAGCCCGGCGCGAACCCCAACGGCTCGCTCGACGCCATCGCCGGCATCTGCAATCGCGAACGCAATATCCTGGGCATGATGCCGCATCCGGAGCGAGCCGTGGAAGCGGCGCTCGGGTCAACAGACGGCCTGGTGGTCTTTCGCTCGCTGGTACAATCCATTGCGCGGCAACCCGCCGCTGCTGCGAGTTAGACCTTTGTCGCACGCGGCACACATGCCCTCCACGCTGCCAACGAAAATTAGGGTGACGCCGGAACTCGTCGCCGAGCATGGCCTCACGCCCGAAGAGTACGCGCGCATCGAGAAAATTCTCGGCCGCGAACCCAATTTCACCGAGCTGGGCATCTTCAGCGTGATGTGGAGCGAGCACTGTTCCTACAAATCGAGCCGCGTTCATCTCCGGCGCCTGCCCACGCAAGCCCCGCAGGTCCTGCAAGGCCCGGGCGAAAATGCCGGCGTCGTCGACGTTGGCGACGGCCTGGCCGCCGTCTTCAAGATGGAATCGCACAATCATCCCAGCTACGTGGAGCCTTTTCAGGGCGCGGCCACGGGCGTGGGCGGAATCCTGCGCGACGTGTTTACCATGGGAGCGCGGCCCATTGCCGTCCTCGATTCGCTTCGCTTCGGCGCGATCACGGCCGCGAATGGCGAAGCTCCTGAGGCCATCGCGCGCAATCGCCGCCTGGTGGATGGCGTGGTTCGCGGCATCGCCTTTTATGGCAATTGTTTCGGCGTGCCTACGGTCGGAGGCGAAGTGGAGTTCGAACCGGGCTATGCCGGGAATCCGCTGGTGAACGTTCTGGCCCTGGGGATCGCTCCGAAAAATCAGCTGTTCTTCGCCCGCGCTCGCGGCCAAGGCAATCCGGTCATCTACGTCGGCGCCAAGACCGGGCGCGACGGCATTCACGGCGCCTCTCTGCTGGCCTCCGCGGAGTTCACGGAGGAGTCGCAGCGAAAGCGGCCTAACGTCCAAGTGGGCGATCCCTTTCTCGAGAAGCTCCTGCTCGAGGCCTGTCTCGAAGCGATGGCCACTGGAGCGATCGTCGGAATTCAAGATATGGGTGCTGCCGGGCTCACTAGTTCCTCCTGCGAGATGGCATCGCGAGGCGGCGTGGGACTTGAAATCGAACTGGATCGCGTGCCGCAGCGCGAAACGGGCATGACCGCGTACGAAATCATGCTCAGCGAATCGCAGGAACGCATGCTGCTCGTCGCCGAGCGCGGCCGCGAAGCCGAAGTCCTGGGCGTCTTCCGCAAATGGGGGCTCGACGCCATCGAGATTGGCCGGGTCACCTCCGGCGGCATGCTGCGCGTTTTGCAACACGGGCAGATCGCCGCGGAGATTCCCGCCGACGCTCTGGCCGAGCAGGCGCCCGTCTACCAGCGCCCGATCGCGGCGCCAAAGGCGTCGCCCGCGCGCGACGTTTTCTTCAAGCTCAGCCCCGCCGGCGCCGATCTGACGGCGAATTTGCGGAGATTGCTCGCCGCTCCCGCCATCGCCTCGAAGCGCTGGATCTTCGAGCAGTACGATCATATGGTCCGCACCAATACGACCGTCGTACCCGGCGCCGCTGATGCGGCCGTCGTTCGCCTGAAGGGCACGCATCGCGCTCTCGCACTCGCGACGGACGGCAAGGGCCGCTGGTGCTCGCTTGATCCTCGCGCCGGGGCCATGCATGCGGTGGCCGAAGCGGCGCGCAATGTGGCTACAGTCGGGGCTCGCCCCTCGGCGGCGACCAACTGCCTGAATTTTGGCAATCCCGAAAAACCCGAGGTCATGTGGCAGTTCAGCGAAGCCGTGGACGGAATGGCCGAAGCGTGCCGCGCGCTCTCCATCCCCATCACCGGCGGCAACGTGAGCTTCTATAACGACACGCTCGGCAAGTCCATCGATCCCACGCCCATTGTTGGCGTGCTCGGCGTTCTCGAAAATGCGGACGCGGCACTGACCATGGCTTTCCGCAACGAAGGAGACGCCATTGTTTTGCTCGATGGCCGCGGCGCGCCCCCTTCCGCGGCCAGTCAGGGTTCCCGTGGCGGAGAGCGCGAGGCTCTGCGCGAACTCTCTTCCTCCGAATATGCGCGTACCGTCGCCGGGCAGGCCGGGGGCGTTCCGCCCGCCATCGACCTTGCCGCCGAATCGCGCTTGATCGAGGCGCTCGTGGCGCTCGCCGCCGAGGGCATTCTCTCCTCGGCGCACGATGTCAGCGACGGCGGAATCGCCGTGGCGCTGGCCGAATGCGGTTTTGCCTCGAACGGCCTTGCCGCCGAAGCTTCCTGGCAAAGCGATGAGGCCGACGAACTGGCTCTTTTCGCCGAAACCGGCGCCCGCGCCATTGTCTCTTTGCCACAAGCCTCACTTGCCCGGTTACTGGCCCTTGCGGCAAAATATAGTGTTAGCGCGGCCCAGATGGGCCGCGTCACGCGCGGGCAGTTTCAGCTCACACACAACGGCGCCACGGTAGTACGGGACAACTCCGCCGCACTTGGCACGATCTGGAGCGGCGCAATCGAGCAGTCAATTCTCGGCGAACCAGCATCCAAACAAGCATGAACCATCTTCACGACGATCGGTTCCACGACTACTGCGGTGTCGCCGGCATCTTCGGCCATGCCGAAGCCGCCAAGCTTGCCTATCTAGGGCTGTACGCCCTGCAGCACCGAGGGCAGGAATCGGCCGGTATCGTCTCTTCCGATGGCGCCAAACTTCATATTGAAAAGGGCATGGGCTTGGTGCAGGAGATCTTCCAGCCGCAGGTCCTGTCGCGCCTGCCCGGCGCCGCGGCAGTCGGGCACACGCGCTATTCCACAGCCGGCGATACTTCGCTGACCAACGCGCAGCCCATTGTGATCGATTGCAACAAGGGCAAGCTGGCCCTGGCGCACAACGGCAATCTCACCAATGCCGGCAAGCTGCGCCGCTCTCTCGAACACCGCGGCTCCATTTTCCAGACGACCAGCGATACCGAAGTGATCGTCCACCTGGTGGCTCGCAGCGCGGCCCATAATCTTCAGGGCGCGCTCGGCGACGCCCTGAATCAAGTGGAAGGCGCCTACTCGCTGCTGGTGCTGACGCGCGACGAACTCTACGCCATCCGCGATCCACGCGGCTTTCGCCCGCTCAGCCTGGGCCGCCTGGGCGACGCGTGGCTGGTGGCTTCCGAAACCACGGCTTTCGATCTGATCGGGGCTCAATACGTCCGTGAAATCGAACCCGGCGAACTGGTGCGCATCTCTCGCAGCGGCGTGGAATCGCTGTGTTTCACCTCTCCCAAGCAGCATCAGTTTTGCGTCTTCGAGCACGTCTATTTCTCGCGTCCCGACAGTATGGTGTTCGGCCGCCCGGTGGACCGCAGCCGGGAGATGATGGGCCGGCTTCTGGCGCGCGAAAAGCCTGCCGACGCCGATCTCGTCGTGCCGGTGCCGGATTCCGGCGTGCCCGCGGCCATCGGCTATGCGCTCGAATCGGGGTTGCCCTTTCGCATGGGGCTGATCCGCAATCACTATATCGGCCGCACGTTCATCGAGCCCGAGCAGGCCATCCGCGATTTTGGCGTCAAGCTGAAGCTCAATCCCGTGCGTGCTCTGCTGGAAGGCAAGCGCGTGGTTCTGGTGGACGACTCCATCGTCCGCGGCACCACCAGCCGCAAGATTGTGCGCATGATGCGCGAGGCTGGCGCCACCGAAGTGCACATGCGCATCAGTTGCCCGCCCACGATCTCGCCCTGCTATTACGGCGTCGATACGCCCACGCGCGAGGAGTTGCTCGCCGCGGACGCCTCCGTCATCCGGCCGCACCTTCCCGAAGGCGGCCGCCCCGATCTTTCCGGCCCCGGGCGAACGCTCGAGGAGATTCGCCTCTTCCTCGATGCCGATTCGGTGGGCTACCTTTCCCTGGAAAGCCTGCGCCGGGCCGTCGGGGATACGAACGGGAGCTTCTGCACTTCCTGCTACACCGGCTCCTATGTACGCGAAAACGTGCAGCTGGAAGTAGCTGTTCCGGCCGGCTCTTCCGTCCCTGAATCCGACGGGCCCCCGATGGCAAGCTCGAGCGGAAGGAAAGAACCATGAGCGACGGTCCCAGCGGCATTGGACCGGTAAGCAATCCGGCCGCTGAATCGGCATTGCCCGCTTCCGGAACTGCGCCGTCCGCGAGCGCACCGAGCGGAAGCAATTCGCCCACGCTCCGCGACCACTTGGTTCGCGAGTTGCTCTCCTGGGTCTGGGTGGCGCTGGCATTTTTCCTGATCACCGGCACCATGGTGCAAGCCCGCGTGATCCCCTCGGCTTCCATGGAGGGCACGCTGCTGATCGGCGACCATCTGCTCATGAGCCGCTTCGGCTACGACATTGGCCTGCCTTTCACGCGCTATCACATCCGCCTGTGGCGCGAGCCGCACCGCCAGCAGGTGGTGATCTTTCAAGCGCCGATCCCCGGCCACCAGGAAGATTTCATCAAGCGGCTGATTGGAATGCCAGGTGATACGGTCGAAGTCCGCCAGGGACGAGTCTTCGTCAATGGACAAGCCCTCAGCGAGCCTTATCGGCACGATCCGCCAAATCCCCTCGATAACTTCGGCCCGGTGACCATTCCCGAGCGCCACTACTTCGTGATGGGAGATAATCGCGAAGACTCCTGGGATAGCCGCGACTGGGGTTTTGTCCCGGAATCCAACATCATCGGCACTCCCGTTTTTATTTACATGTCCGTGCAAGCCAACGAAGATGCCTGGCAGCCGGGCCAGGTACGCGAACGGATTTACGCGTACACCAATGCGTTGCTGCACCCGCGCCTGGTCCGTTGGCGGCGCCTCCTGAAGACGTTCTGACCGGCGCCGTGATCCAAAGCGAAGTGCCAAAGCGAAGTGCGTCAGGCCGCGCCGCGCGCCCTTACAGGAACCGGGGTTCCTAATTTGCAATGCGCCATTCGCTCGCCTGTGAGTTTTGCAGTATCCTTCGAGACATAAAGCGTTAGACTGTCGCCCGCGTTTCCGGAGATAGGCCGAACAAGTTATGCGCTATGCCGATGCCGGCGTGGATATCTCTCGCGCCGAACAAGCCAAAGAACGAATCCGCCGCATGGCCACGCGCACGTTTACGCGCGGCGTGGTGGGCGGCATCGGCGCCTTCGGGGGCCTCTTCGCTCTGGACGTCAAGCGCTGGCGGGAGCCGGTGCTCGTTTCCAGCACCGACGGCGTGGGCACCAAGCTGAAAATTGCTGCGGCCATGGGCATTCACTCCACCGTGGGCGGCGATCTCGTGAATCATTGCGTGAACGACATTCTCACCCAGGGCGCCGAGCCGCTGTTTTTTCTCGATTATCTGGCGCTGGGCCGCATGGATCCCGACGTCGTCGAACAACTGGTCGACGGCATCACCCGCGCCTGCCATCAAGCCGACTGCGCCTTGGTGGGGGGCGAAACCGCCGAACTGCCGGACACTTACGCTGCCGACGAATACGATCTGGCCGGGTTCATCGTGGGCGTCGTCGAACGCAGCCGGATCATGAAAACCAGCGCCGTCCACGCCGGGGATATTCTGGTGGCCTTGCCCTCGCTGGGATTGCATACCAACGGTTATTCGCTGGCGCGCAAATTGGTGTTCGAAACCGCCGGGCTGGCCGCCGACGCCTACGTCGCGGAGATCGCCAACAAAATCGGCGCGGAACTGCTGATGCCGCACCGTTGCTATTGGCCGATGCTCAAAAATATCGTGGCCCAGGGACTCGTCACCGGCATGGCTCACATCACCGGCGGCGGGATTCCCGGCAACCTGCCGCGCGTGCTGCCGCGCAGCACCCAGGCCGTTGTAGAGCTGGGCTCTTGGCCCGTGCTGCCGATCTTTTCTTATCTTGCCAAGCTCGGCAAAATCGAGCGCGATGAACTCCTGCGCACCTTTAATCTCGGCGTGGGCATGGTCCTGATCGTTCCGCCCGCCAATTTCCGCGCGGTCGAAACCGAACTCAAGCGCAGGCGGGAGAAGTATTACCGCATCGGCGAAATCCGCAACGCCGATTCGCGCAAAGCGCCCATCGCCTTCACCGGCTCCTTGCCCATTTAGCCCGCCGATGCTCAAAATCCGCCCCGCGACGATCGATGACGCAGCCCTGCTTGCCAGCCTGATCCTGGAGCTTGCCGAATATGACCAGCTTGCCCAGGAAGTCGGCGTCAACGCCGAGGCCATTGCTCGCGACGGCTTCGGTCCCCGCCCAAAATTCCGGGCGGTAATCGCCGAACTGGACGGGCAAGTGGCCGGATATGCCGTTTTTTTCGAGTTCTACTCCACGTTCCAGGCACGCGCGGGACTTTTTGTCGACGATATCTTCGTCCGGCCGCAGTTCCGCAAAAAAGGCATCGGACGAGCCTTGCTGGCGCATGTGGCGCGAATCGCCTGGCAGGAGGGCTACTTCTGCGTGCGCTGGGAAGTGCTCGACTGGAACACTCCGGCGATCGAGTTTTACAAACGGCTTGGCGCCGAGTTCCTGGACGAGTGGAGAGCGGTCATGCTGATCGGCGACGCGCTGGAATCCGTGGCCGAATCCGCAAAATAACTCCTTCGCTGATCAGCAGTCGGATTGAGCGCAGCGAAGCCGTATCTGCCGCTGGGGAAAGCGTCCGCTCGCCTATACTATAGCCCGTGACCGAGCTGGCCAAATCGCCGCCGGATGCCCCCGACCAGCACACCGGCGTCTACGATTCCAGGCCCAAACAGCTTTCCGCTTTCCGTCGCGCCCAAGTCCCGATTATTTCGGCCACGGCCTACGGCTTCGCTCGCACCATCGGCCCGACCTTGCGCTATGAAGTCCTGGGATGGCGGCACATCGATCGCGTGCACAGCCAGAACCGCCGCTGCGTTTATTCTTTCTGGCACCAGACGATTTTCCTAGCCATGTGGTGGTGGCGTCATCGCGGCGTGGTGGCCATGACCAGCGCGAATTTCGATGGGCAAATCCTGGGGCGCGCGCTCGCGCGGCTGGGCTTTGGCACCGTGCACGGCAGCTCCTCCCGCGGCGGATTGGGCGGCCTTTCCGTTCTCGCCAGGCAGCTCGGGCAAGGCCACGACGCCGCGTTCGCGGCCGACGGGCCCCGGGGACCGCGTTATATCGCCAAGCCCGGCCCGGTGATTCTGGCGCGTAAGAGCCGCTGCCCGATCGTGGCCTTTCATCTTTTTGCCGAGCACGCGCACATTTTTGAGAAAGCCTGGGACCGCTTTCAGCTTCCCCATCCTTTCTCCCGGGTGGTGCTGGTGATTGGCCGCCCCATCGAAGTGCCTGCGGAACCGGGTCGTCACACCATCGCCAGCAAGCAGGCGGACTTGCAAGGGACGCTCGAGCGTGTGCGGGAGACTGCGGAATCCTGGTTCACGCTTTCACGCGCGGAGCAGGAGCGTCAAAGGACAATCTGGAACGCCTGAGCGCCACTCTGGAAGAGCTGTGAAACGTTAGTTCGCGCGGGAGCCGGCCATGCGCTTGAGTCGATCGACCAAAATCTGCACCTGTTTCCTGGTGTAATCGAGCGAACCCGAACAGTCGATCTCCTCGTGGGCCAGCTTGCGCTTCTCTTCCAGCGTCATCTGCGCGGCGATGCGCTGCTGGGCTTGCTCGGGCGACATGGCGCGCCCAAAAGCGGGATTGGTCAGCCGTTCCATCTGCTGCTCGCGCGTGCAGCTCACCAGAATGAGGCGATCCAACCGCAGGTGGTAACCGGATTCGATCAGCAGCGCCGCTTCCACCACGGCCACGCCGCGAGGATCGATCGCGGAGAGCCGCTCCAACTCCTTGTCGATATCGCGCAGCACCGCCGGATGCACGATGGCGTTCAGGGCCGCCAGTTTCCCCGCGTCGGCAAAAACCACGGCGGCCAATCGCGCGCGATCGATGCTTCCATCCGAAGCAAAAACTCCCGAGCCAAATTGCCGTCGTATCTCTTCGCACGCAGGCGTTCCGGGCGCAATCACAGCATGGGCCATTTGGTCCGCATTGATGATGTGGCAGCCGAGTTCCCGCATCGTGGCGGCCACGGTGCTCTTTCCGCAGCCGATGCCGCCCGTCAGGCCGACGCGCAGCATCAATGCGTGGCGGCGGGCCGGACGGCCGCTGCCGGGGCGGGCCGCTGCGCACGCCGGAGCCGCGCTGCTTTGATCGTATTGCTCATGAGCATGGCAATGGTGAGTGGTCCCACGCCGCCCGGGACAGGAGTGATCGCACCGGCAATTTCCGCGGCATCGGGATGAACGTCGCCAACCAGAGCGGATCCCTTTTCCTTGAACCGCTCCAAGCGCTGCGGCAACTTTGCAAAGAGCCGCGCAGCTTCCGCGGGATCGGTCGATGCGGTTCACTCCCACGTCGATGACCGTCGCGCCGGGGCGAATCCAATCCGGCGCGACCATGGCAGGGCGGCCCATGGCCGCGACGATGAGATCGGCGCGGCGGGTGATTTGCGGCAACTCGCGCGTTTTTGAATGGCAAATTGTGACCGTGGCATTGGCATGCATCAATAAGAGTGCCATCGGCTTGCCCACGATGTCGCTTCTGCCCAGCACCACCGCATTGGCACCCTCCAGAGGAATGCCGCTGCGCCGCAAAATTTCCATCACTCCCGATGGCGTGCAGGCCACCAGACCTGGCTCGCCGCGCACCAGCCGCCCCAGGCTCACAGGATGAAACCCATCCACATCTTTCGCCGGGTCCACGGATTCGAGAACGCGGCGTGTATCCACTCGGCGTGGCAAGGGCAATTGCACGAGTATGCCGTCGACGTCGTCGCGCCCATTCAGTTCAGCGACCAGCCGCAAGAGTTCCGCAGTCGAAACATTCTCGTCAGGCGTAAAAAGCCAGCTCTTCAGCCCAAGCTTTTCGCAGGCCGCGATTTTGCTTTTGACGTAAACCTCAGAGGCGGGATTATGACCCACCAGAACCGCGGCTAGGCCCGGCTGGATGCCGGAGGCCCGCAATTCCGCGATTTCTGGTTGCAACTCTGCGTAGATTTGATTGCGGATGGCGTTGCCGTCGAGGATGCGCGCCGTCACCGTTGCTCCGGGGAGCGATCTTGAGAGCTTGCCAATCGATGATATCACACAGTAAAACTCCGCAACGTTGTGTGACGCTGAGCGACGTCTAGATACTTGGCGCGAGGAGTTCTCGTCGCCAAGATCGGGCCACGCTGTATAGGATTAAGCGATGGGCAACGGCAAATCGCGAAGAGTGGGATTGGCACGGGCGTTGTCGAAGCTCGGTTATTGCTCGCGCTCGCAGGCGGAGGGCCTGATTCGGGCGGGACACGTGCAACTCAATGGAATAGCCAAGCGCGATCCTGAGTCGCCGGTTCTCCTCGACCGCGACCGAATTGAAGTGCAGGGCCAGTTAGTTCGCCCGGCGGAAAAGGTCTATTTGATGCTGAATAAGCCGCGCGGCCTGGTAACCACAGCGTCCGATGAAAAAGGGCGCGCGACGATCTACTCGAACCTCAGTAGCACGCTGCCGTGGGCTGCACCGGTAGGGCGTTTGGACAAGGCCAGCGAAGGATTGCTGTTGCTGACGAATGACCCGGAGTGGGCGGCGGCGGTAACGGCTCCGGAAAGCCATCTAGCGAAGCTCTATCACGTGCAAGTTTCGGGGCTGCGAAATGCCGCGCTCACGGATGCGCTGGTAAAGGGCTTTCGCGTTTCTGACGCGGACTTTCTCAAGGTGAAAGAGGCGAGCGTATTACGGCAAGGAGACCGCAATACCTGGCTGGCGATCACTTTGGAGGAAGGAAAAAACCGCCACATTCGCCGAATGCTCGAACACCTAGGAGTCGAGGTCCTGCGGCTGGTGCGGGTAGCCATCGGGCCGCTGGCGTTGGGCGATCTCGCGAAGGGCGCGTCTCGCCCGCTTACGGCAGAAGAGAAATCGGCGCTAGATTGCGCCATCGGCGCTTAGGATCCCACGAGGTTCGACCCGCCCGAAGGCAACCCGCTTGGCCGCTGCGCCGAGCCTGCCGCCGTCACCGCCTCGCTGAGAGCGGTTCGAAGATCGGCGCCGGTAGCAAAATGCGCCGGGTCTGCTTCGGATTTCTCGGCGAGCGCCCGCGTCCATTCGCTCGTTCCGAACTCCGCGTCGGCGGTCCGCTCCCAGACCTCCCTGTCTCGAAGTTGGTGAAACCAATATTCTGGAGCCGGCATCTCCTGGCGCACCCAGCGAAGGCCCGCGGGGTAGATGAAATACGTGTCCCACGCAATGTGCTGACGCCAGCCCAGGCGACGGGCCATGGCTCGGCCGAGCTGATGACCGGGATCGTGAAATGCGAGTAATCGAGGATCGTTGATCCGCGACGCCGCATCGCTCGCGGCCTCGAGCGTGTCGGTCTTCATCATATCGATGAACGTCCACGCCATCCGGAAGTCGGCCTTGAGCGCGAACAGCGGCTGAAGCGCCTCACGGGCGCCCCGAACGCAAAGCGCTCAAGTGGCCGACTGGATCACCAGAATGCGCACGTGGCTGGCTTCGCGCTCAAACCAGGCGCGTAGCGGATCGAGCCCGCCCTCAAGGCTTTGCAGGGGCGTCATCACCTCGCGCTTATCCATGATAGGTTCCGCACTCCTTGGCGCACGCCCGGCAGGCGTTCATGCATTCCACGCAGCAGGCGTGCTTGAATTTCGCGCACATCTCGGCGCAAGCCAGACAGGCTTGCTCGTGGGCGGCGCAGATGGCATCGGCATAGCGGCTTTGGCGCGACATCAGCGTCAAGCTGAGTGACGCGATATCGGCACAGTCACGCGCCAATGCTGCGCACTTTTCGCGCTCCCGATCGCCTGACGTACCGCACTCTGCGGCGCAACGCTCGCAGGCTTCGATACAACGTACGGTGGTATCCATACAAGGCACAACGGTTTTCGTGGCCATCTTTCCCTCCCAACTATTCTCTAACATCTCAGTTTCTCGCAACTGAGACCGATCCTCGGTGACGCTTGTCACAACAGAATGTGCGGAACATTGCGGAATCGGGAGCGCCGATTTGGAGCCGATCGGCGGGAACGGCCACCTCGCTGGGTGTAGGATCTATTCCCTGGAGGACCTCGCCATGAAAACCAAGGCCAAACTTTTGATCGTCGGCGCCGCGGCGGTTGCGGCGGTCGCAGGGATGATCGCCCGAGCGTCTTACGGCCAGTTCGGCGGCTCAGGTTATACCAGTCCTCCAAAAAACGTGGCCATCACCATAGCCGGCAAACGGATTGCCATCGACTACTACGCCCCCTCCATGCACGGACGAAAAATCGTGGGTGGCTTGGTGCCGTTCGGCGAGGTATGGTGCACCGGCGCGAACTGGGCCACAAAAATCAGCAGCGATGCCAGCCTCGAAATGGGTGGCCTAAAGCTGGCGCAGGGAAGTTATAGCATCTGGACGATTCCCAACGAGAACGAATGGACCCTCATCATCAACAACCAGACGGGGCAATTTCATCTGAACTACGACTCTTCGCGCGACCTGGGCCGCACCAAGATGAACGTGAAGAAGCTGCCGGCTCCCGTGGAGACTTTCCGGATCGAATTGAGATCCGACGGGGGAAATAAAGGGACACTCGCGCTCCTCTGGGAGACCACTGAAGCTTCCATTCCGTTCACGGTGGGAGACTGACCAGAGCGCGAAGAGGCGCGCAACTAATCGTACGTGGCGCCCTTCCCGCCTCTGGAGAAATCGGTTGAGAGATGAATGTCAGGGCTGTCCGGCGCGGCGAGCCTTGCTCGCTGCCGTTGTTGGGTCGTCGAAGTCAGCCGCCGCCGGCATCGTGCGAATGTAATCCTCGACTTCTCGCTGGGCCTGTTCCTTGGTCATCCCGTAGGCTTCCTGAATTCGCCCCACCATCTGATCGCGTTTCCCGGCGATTACATCGAGATCGCTGTCCGTGAGTTTTCCCCATTTCTCTTTCATCGCGCCTTTGTACTGTTTCCACTTCCCTTCCACTTGATCCCAGTTCATAGCTCCTCCTTGGTATCCAGCCCTATGAGAACCCCAAACGGTGTTCGCCGGAAATACCTGGAACGCGGCAAGCGGCTCGGCAGAGGGCTGTAAGCTCGGGCCGTATTCACGCAGTGTTGACACCGTAATGACACATCGAGGAGCAATATCCGTGCGGGCAGGGAAACCGAAGACGATTGGGCGGCGTCTCGGTCCGACTCAAGCCCCTGATCGTTGACCTGCCAAAAGCAGCGCTACGCCGCCGATCAACAACAATCCGCCCAGCACTGGCGGGAGAGGAAGCGTGTGTTTTTCGTCTTTGGTGGCGTGAATCGGTCCGACGTCGACCACCTTTTTTTGTGTAGTAACACTAATCCCTTGGTACGCGAATGACAAAATCCCAAGCACGATTAAAACGATTCCCGCAAGTGTCGCGCTCTTCATCGAGTCGACCTCCTCACATCTCTCAATTCACGAGCATTCCGTTCTCGACCGGCTCGTCAGCCTCTTCCCGCACTTCTGCGCAACTCTCTTGCTTTTCGACCAGGCGCTCGAACTCAACGGCAACCCGCTCCCGAAAATGAAGAACGCAATAGATCTGCTGGCCATCTTTCGGGTAGCGCTCCGCGTAAGCCAGCAGCGCTTCCTTGATAATTTCCGGAACGGCGATCAGTTCCCGGATCTCATCGATTCCAGAGGAACCGGAACGCACCATCCGATACAGATCGCGGGCTTCATCCAGTGGATTGCGAATCGCCCAGGGATTTTCATGAGCGTTGCTGGGGACCGTCTGCCAAACACGCAAGGCATCAGCGAGATTTTTCATGTGAACATTCCCCCTTTTGAATGAAGCTCGACTTCGGAGTGAAGGCTACAACCGATGCGCAGGGAAGCCCATATAGGAGATGCTGTAAACGCGCTCAGATTAATCGCTTGGCCGCTTGCACCGTGGACCTTAGTCCCTGCCCCCTAATGCCTCAGTTCGAGCCGCGCAATCCACCAGCGGCGCCCAATCCGGGGCCTTGAAAGACGCTGGCAAGGCTTTTAAGTAATCGCCCAGACCGGATAAGATGATTATCTTTCCCGGTTCGAATTCCCTTCCCTATAGCTCCATCTCGCTCCTGAGCATTTAATGCCAGCAGCAAACGGCCGACGCCGGGCGTGTTCCTCGCAAAATCGAGGCGTCACAGGCGAGCCGAAAAAGAAGCCATCCGATGTCTGAGAAGCGCCAAGAAACTCTACTGGAGGGTGTGGCCAAGAAAATAGGCTCAACATTAGGCGTAATTGTTGCCGAAACCAATAAAGTGGTCCGTCCATTGAGCGCCAAACGATCGAGCGCCCAGGCGACGAAATCGCGGCCGCATCGAACCCGGCGTAAGCCGTCCTCCTCTTCGCATTCGGTCAGTCGGAAGCGCAAGAGGGCCACGCCGCGCCGCAGGTAAAAGACGGCTTTCGGAACCGCGGCTCGTTACGGGGTCTCAGATACCTCGCGGGAGCAGAAGGCGTGGATGTGGCGGCCAAGGGTGGCTTCCGAGCCGGTCAAACTGCAAAGTCCCGCAGGGGCCACCGTGTGCAGTCACTCCCTTTCAGGACATGGCCGCCGCCTCTTGTTCGATGAGGTCAGATCCGCTTCAGATCCTAGGATATCCGCGGCTTTGAAGGAGGCTAGAATATGCGCCTGCGAACGGGCCCTTCAACGCCGTCAATTTGTAAACTCTGTAGCAACCAGGCGTCGCACCGTGGGGAGCAGATCGAAAACCGCGCTGGCCTTGAGCACCAGCGCGTCGGCGCCCACCATTCGAGCCGCCGCTTTGGCTTCGGGACTGTCGTTGATGCTGAAGAGCCCCACCTTCGTCAAGGGAGCGATGCGGCGAATCTCCATCGTAGCCCGCAACCCGTCCATCACCGGCATGTTGATATCAAGCAAGACCAGGTCGGGCTGTAACATTCGGACCTGATCGACCGCCTGCTGGCCACCTCGGCTTCACCGCAAATTTCCAGGTGGCCACTGGCAAGTAGCGGGCGTAAGCCCTCTCGCACAACTTGCACGTCGTCCACCACTAGGATTCTCCACGGCACTCCGTCCAACATAGTGCTGTCAGCATAACGCTCTATAGGAGAAATGCCTCATTCCCACAATGAGGCTGAGGTATGCCCGCTGGGGATTCGATCGGCCAGGAGAGAATTGTCGAGCATGCGGAGCTGCTGAAAAAAAGCCTTCCTTGACCTTGGCAAGGCGTTTGAGGTACTTTCCGCACATCTAGGGTCTCACCGCTGATCGCTTTAGGGAGGTGTTTTCTATGACTGCAGCCAAATTCGAATCCACGGCATTTGTGTGGGTAAACGTCACGAAATGGCTTCGGCTTCTGTCTATCGCCCTGGGAATCGCATTCTTCTCGCTACCAGCCTCCGCACAACTCAACTACGGGCGCATTTACGGCGCGATTACCGACCAATCCGGCGGAGCCGTTGCAGGCGCTACCGTAACGGTCATCGATGTGGACCGAGGCATCTCGCGAGCGTTGGTCGCGGATGGCGCTGGGGAATACTCGGCATCCAGCCTTCTTCCCGGCAACTATTCGGTTCGCGCCGAGTTCAAGGGCTTCAAGGTTGCCGAGCATAGCGGGCTGACGGTACAAGTCGGCCAGGACGTTCGAGTCGATCTGTCGCTGCAGCCAGGCGAGCAATCGCAGACGGTTACGGTGACCGGCGAAGCCCCCATGGTTAATACCACAAGCGCCACTTTGGGCAACACCGTCGAAAACTCCACCATCGTGGACCTGCCACTGAATGGCCGCGCCTTCCAAAAGCTGCTCGATTTCAACCCCGGCATGCAACAGATTCCCGGGGGCGGTACGCCGGCTTACAACGTGAATGGCCAGCGCGGCACGAACATCACCTGGATGCTGGATGGCGTGGACGAAATTAATATGGCCGGCGGCGCCGGACCCACCGTTGGTGGAAACGGCGGCGGCGTTGACGGCGTGACCATCTTGTCGCTGGATTCAATTCAGGAAATCAACACCATCCAGAGCCCCAAGGCGGAATACGGCTGGATGGCAGGCTCGGTCGTGAACGTCGGTCTGAAGTCTGGAACCAATAATGTTCACGGCACGGCTTTCGGCTTTTTCCGCAATGGCGACCTTGACGCGCGGAACGCCTTCCTCTCGTCCACGCTCTCCAAAGCCAACGATGATCTCAAGCAGTATGGCGCCACTATCGGCGGCCCGATCAAGAAGGACAAGATCTTTTACTTCGGAGCGTACGAGGGGAACCGCTATACGCTCGGCGCTCCTAAGACCATCACTGAGCCGACGGACGCGGCCGGGCTGGGCGCTTCGAACAGTATCCCGGATGCGATCGCGGCGATGAATGCCATCGCCGGCCAGAAGATCAGCGCGATGAGCGTATTGATGGCGGGTTGCACGACGGGCGCCATCAACCCCAACTTGAAAACGGGTGCTGCCGTGGCGCCTTTCTGCGGACCCGGTGCAAGCGGTGCTCCCCCCAATCTTTTCGGAAATAGCTCGGCATCACAGACCGAGGCGGTGCAGTTCAATAATTTGGGCGGATCGGATAACGGCCTTGCAAAGCTTGACTACCACTTGAACGATAAGAGCACGCTCAACGGTGAATATTTCTTCGGCAACGGAAATGTCGACAACGCCACCTCGTCTATTTCGCCTTATTGGCTGGCCGATAATCATTTCCGAACGCAGACGGGCCGTGTCGTCTGGGTCTGGACGCCAAGATCATCATTGGTGAACGAGATGCGGTTTGGTCTGCTGGAATACACTCAGCTCGGATTCCCGGACGACTGCAATGGAAACGATGGCGCGCCGAACTATGCAACGGCTTACGGGTACAACTTGGGCTTGAGCATACCGGCGCCGCAATGCGGCATGGCCGACGTTGTGATCACCGGGTTCAACAACCTCGGCAGCCAGAGCACCAATGGCGGGCCGCAGGCCAATCATTTTAGCGTCTGGTCTGGAATCGACAGCGTCTCGTACACAAAAGGCGCCCACCTCTTCAAGTTCGGCGGCGAGATCCACGATACGCTCTTCAGCGGCAGCAAATCGCTGACCAACGATAACGGCACATTCAATTTCGGCAAGACCAACGGCCTCGCGGCAGGCACGGGCACTCCGCTCGAAGACTTCCTGGCAGGCGTATCTTCGTCGGGAACCATCCTGGTCGGGAATGCAACGCTTTCACAGGCTCTAAACTACAATCGCTATTCGCTTTTCGCTCAGGATGATTGGCGGATCAGGCCGAGGATCACGCTGAACCTCGGCGTGCGATGGGAGTATGTGCAACCCATCTCTACTCCGAATAACGTCCTGGGCAATTTCAATCCCAGCGCCTCGACGGGACTTATCCAGGAAACGGGCGGCAACTCCGTCTATGCGCTTCCCAAGCATCTCTTTTCCCCGCGCCTCGGCGTAGCCTGGGACGTCACCGGTAAGGGCACCACAGTCGTGCGCGTGGGCGGGACGTACATGTATGACTTCCTGGTCTTCCAGCAACTGCTGCCCAATTTGCAGGCCGTGCCAACCGGATTTGCTCTGGTTCTTCCGAATGGCACTCTAGCGCCTCAGCCGGGCAATAATCTCTTGGGGACTTTAGCTCTTTCTACGGGCGGAGTGAACTGGTCGGGTACGGGCCCCGTGGTTGCCCTGAGTCCCAATCCGGTCAATAGTCTCGGTTTCGCTTGCGGAAACGGGCTTGCCGCCTTCAGCGGGACCACTCCGGCGCCTTGCAACCTGGCGGCTCTCACCCCGCAAACGGGTTTCAAGCCGGATGCCGTTGCCGGCTGGAACCTCTCCGTGCAGCATGCGTTCACCAATAGTCTTTCCTTGAACGTCGCATATGTGGGAACTCACGGCTCGAACCTCCGGGGCTCGACGGACCTCAACCAGCCACTGCTTGGAGTAAGCAACGGAAGTTCGGGAACCGCCCTGGAGAACGAGCAGAGCCGGCGAATCTACACGCAGAACTGTCCGACCGCGTTTTTTGGCGGCGCGGGCCTGAATCCAGCCCAGTGTTTCCCATATCTTGGCCAAGTGCTCGAGAATCTCCCCAATGAAATCTCCAATTACAATGGATTGCAAATGACCCTTAGCGAGCGGGTTTCGCATGGCTTGCAGTTCACAGCCGGGTACACCTACGCCCACGCATTGGACGAGGCCTCCGGCGTCTCCAATTCGGCCAACAGCAATTTGGAGAACACACAAAATCCGCTGCTGGACTACGGCAACGCTGCCTTTGACGCGCGGCATCACTTCACTCTGACTGCCACCTACGATATACCCGGCTATAAAATGAAAGGCCAGATGCTGGAAGGCTGGCAGCTGAACGTCGGCTCTGTCGATGCTGAGCGCCCTGCCGTTCAACGCCCAGGACAGCACCGACGATCTCAGTGGAACTGGCATCAACCAGGATCGCTGGAGCATTCTGGGATCGCCCAGCAACATCGTGGCGGGAACTGCCGCGCCCATACCGTGCTTTGGCGTGACGGGTAGCAAGTTTGCTACCGCGGCGGGTAATCCCTGCATGGTCGCCACAGTCCCAACGGGAGCAGTCAAGGGAACCCAGGGTTTCGTCTCCAATATGCCGTCGCAGTGCATCGCCGCGGCATCGGCGGAGCCTTCCAATCCTTCTGTTCCATCAAGCGACGCCAACGCCACTGGAATCGCCGCGCTGGGTAACTTCGGCTGCTACTTCCAGAACGGCACGGCAATCGTTCCCTCCGCACAAGGAACTTATGGCGACATGGGCCGGGACGTCCTCAGAGGCACGCCGTTCCGCGAGACCGATCTCTCGATAACGAAGACGTGGAAGTTCAAGGAGCGGATGTCTGCTCAGTTCCGCGCCGAATTCTTCAATATCTTCAATGCGGTGGAGTTCTCAAACCCAGGCCAATCCACGGCAACCGCGAACCTGGCGGCGCCGGCAACCTTCGGCTCCTCCAGTTCGACGCCAAACACGTTCAGTTTCATCTTCGGCAGCGGCGGCCCGCGTACCGCGCAATTGGGATTGAAGTTCCTCTTCTAGGTCGTCAATCCCAGAGCGCCCTGCGCATCTGATCCTCGGAGGGCCGGAGCAATCCGGCCCTCTCTTTTTTGCGAGGATTGCCGTGGCAGGGTCCACAGGAGCAGAATGACAGCCTCGAGGTACCGATGAAATTTGCCAAGACCAGCCTCCGCACCCGAATCGCATTCTGGTTGATGCCTTTCCTCTGTTCGGCTTTGGCCCTCGCCGATACTGCGGTCAAGCTTCCCAATCTCGAGTTGCACCAGACGCGCCTCGAAAACGGCCTTCGCGTCATACTTGTTCCCGGATCATAGCGCCCCCGTCTATGCCATTAATGTTTCCTATAACGTGGGCAGCCGCAACGAACTGCCCGGCCACACCGGATTCGCGCACCTTTTCGAGCACATGATGTTCCAGGGCTCCGCCAACGTGGGCAAAGGAGAGCATTTCATCCTGGTGCTGAATAACGGCGGAAACATGAACGGCACCACCAGCGAGGACCGCACCATCTATTTCGAGGAGTTGCCCAAGAATCAGCTCGATCTGGGAATGTATCTCGAAGCCGACCGCATGCGCTCGCTCAACGTCACACAAGCGAATCTGGACAATCAGCGCAATGCCGTGGAGGAAGAACGCCGCCAGAGCGTGGATAATCAGCCCTACGGACGCGCACAACTGGATCTCGACAGCCTTTCCTACGATAACTTCGCGTACAAGCACCCCACTATTGGCTCGATGGCCGACCTCAACGCTGCCAGCGTCGCGGACGTGGCCGCTTTTTTCCACACGTACTACGCCCCCAATAACGCCGTTCTAACCCTGGTGGGCGATTTCGATCTCGATGAGGCCATGGCCAAGGTCAAAAAATATTTTGCGTCGATTCCCGCTCAAGCCGCGCCTCCCAAGGTCGATCTCCGCGAAGAGCCGCACTACGGCGAGCGCCGCGAGTCTATCTCCGATCCCCTGGCGCGGCTTCCCCGCCTCGATATCGCCTATCACGTTCCGCCTGGGAACACCGCGGATAATTACGTCATGCTGGAATTGGGCACGGCCCTCGCGCAGGGGCAGAGCTCGCGCTTTTATCAGCACCTCGTGAAGGATAAGCAGCTCGCCTCGAACTTAGCGATTCAGACCGAGGCGCGCGTGGGCACCAGCCAAATGTACATTGTCGCCACGCCCCGGCCCGGCGTGACTTTGGCCGATCTCGAAAAGGGCCTGGATGATGAAATCTCGGCCGTCGTAAAGGACGGCATCACCGCCGATGAACTGGCTAGAGCCAAGACGCAATTGCTGCGCCGCTTTATCGATCGCCGCCGAACCGTTCTGGGCACCGCCCAATTGATCGGCGAAGATGCCATCAAGTTCGATGATCCCGAACTGATCAACACCATCGTGGAGAAGCAAGACGCGGTGACCCTCGATCAAGTGAATCGCGCCGCCAAGGCTTATCTGGTGCGCGACCAGCGCAGTGTCATAACAACCATGCCCACGCAGGCCGCGTCAGGCGCCGGCCGGGAGCCGCGATGAATCGCCGTGTCGCCGCGCCATCTATCTCGCAACCCCGCCGCCGCAATCTTGCTCAAGGGTTGGCGTTAAGTCTCGCCGCGCTCACATTCGCGGCACTGGCGGTATCCGTTCTTCGCGCCCAGGAAAAGGCCACGCCGCTCAGCCAGGTGGAGCGCCTCAATCGCGCCCCTGTCAATAAGGAAGTCCTGCGCGTGCAGTTGCCCCGCCCTGTGGTCACCAAGCTGGCGAATGGGCTGACCCTGGTTCTTCTCGAAGATCACAAGCTTCCCACAGCCACATTCATCATGTGGATTCGCCCCGGACAACTGGCCGATCCCGGCAATCTGCCTGGTTTGGCTTCGTTCACCGCCGATATGCTTCGCGAAGGCACCGATCGTCGCTCCAGCCTGGCCATCGCCGCCGAAGCCGATTCGCTGGGAGCCACTCTCGGAGCGAACGCTCGATTTGGATCGAGCTACACCGTGGTGAATGCCTCCGGGCTCTCCGATAGCGCGCCGCAGCTTCTGGATCTGCTCAGCGACATTGTCTTGCATCCAGCGTTCCGCCCCGACGAAGTCGCCAGCTACAAGCAGCGCGAAGCGGCCGCTCTCGAGCAGCGCATGGCCAATCCTGTGTTTCTCGGCCAGCGCGCCCTTCGCCCAATCCTCTACGGCGATGGACCTCTGGCGGTAGCCTCCGCGACAAAGGATTCTATCGCCCAGGTCACGCCGGAAGATCTGAAGCGCTTCCACGACCAGCACTATCGTCCCGGAAACGCAATCTTAGGCGCCATCGGCGATTTCAAGACCGGCGACATGCGCGCGCTCATCGAGAAATATTTCGCTCCTTGGTCGGGAGCCGCCGAGCCGCGCTATCGTTAGAGGCAAAAGCCGAGCCGCGGCCCGCCAAGATAACGCTCGTCGATCGCCCCGGCTCCGTGCAAACCTACATCATGGCCGCCACGCGCGCCATTCGCCGCACCGATCCCGAGTACTACTCTCTCGAAGTGATGAACCAGATACTTGGCGGCGGCCCTCAAGCCCGATTATTTCTCGATCTCCGCGAAGAGCACGGCTACACCTACGGCGCCTACAGCAACTTCAACGCGGAAATCTATCCCGGCGAGTGGCTGGCCGCGGCGGCCGTGCGTGCGCCGGTAACCGATGGCTCCATGACGCAGTTCGTGTATGAATTCAGAGCATATGAGTGGCGATCCGGTGCCGCAAAGCGAGCTCGACGACGCACGCCACGCCATTGTGGCCGGCTTCGCCCTCGCTCTCGAACAGCCCGCTCGCCTGCTCGACAATTGGATGACGGTGCAGTATTACGGCCTGCCCGCCGACTACTGGGACCGCTACCCCGATCGTATTGCAGCCGTGGACGCCGCGGCGGTGCAAGCCGCCGCGCGCCGGTTCGTCGACCTGCCGCACATGCAGTGGATCGCTGTCGGAGATCGGCGGCAAATTCAGGAAGCTCTCGCCAAGTATGGCCCGGTAACCGTAGTGGACGCGGAAGGCACTACAGAAAAATAGGCGCGCTCGGCAACTCTCTGATGACTCTAACGTGATGATGACTGCCTGAAATTAGGTTAGAGACCGCCCGAGGCCCGGTGCATGGAGGAAGTTAATGCTTGAGTGCTTTGGGTTCCACCGGCTCTACATCGATCACATCCCCAGGCGGCTGAACTCGCTTCCATTTCCGGTATACGTTGGCAACCGCAAGCGTCCAGAATGGAACCAGATCGACTCCGGGAATTAGTTTCGCGGCGAAGGATGGCATGAACTCCCAGTGCCAGCCGAGCAAGCTCGTCATGGCCACCGCCAGCGCGCCATCCAGGATATCGTCCACGGGCGAAATCGCGCCCTCCGCGAACAAGGGAAAGCCGACGATCTGGACGATATCGGCGATTATGGCCACCAGCAGCGCGGCTCGGAATCGCGATCGCTGCGAGTTGAGGGATAAGCCGGAGAACATGAAAAACCTTTTAGCTGGCCGCTGTGTTTAGCTTAGCAGAAATCTCAGGAGATCTGGGATAGAGCGTATAATCCTGGCCTAAGGAGAAGAACAATGCCTGACAATCGGATTTTGAAGCGCGCTTTTGGTTTTGCCCTGCTTCTCGTGGCAGGATTTTTCTTCGCTCTGCCGGCGGCTCGCCTCCTCGCCGCTCCTCGTCCTGCCGACGCCGATCAGGAAGTGCTCAAGATGAACGAAGAGTGCAATGCCGCCGAACTGAAGGCCGACGTGCCGAAAATGGAGAGTTGCGAAACCGACGATTTCGAGCACATCCACGCCAACGGCATGGTGGAGCACAAAGCCGAATTTGTAAAAGGTGTCGGAAGCGGCGCCCATAAATTCTTGGCGCTGGATCTTTCCGACGTGCACGTGCGTTCCTACGGCACAACCGCCATCGTCGAGGAGCATATGCACCTTCGCGCGGACAACAGCGGCAAAATCGCCGACGTGAATAATATCGTGATGACGGTTTGGACCAAGCAACAGGGCAAATGGCGCGAGGCCGCATGGATGGCGGTTGGCCTGCCGCGGCCTGGCGCCCCAGGAAGCAATTAACTCAGCGCTCCTGTACCAACTGACGCGCGCCCCAGCCGGCGATATTCGTCTCGGCCTAATGAGGGTATGATTCGTCAGGCTTCAGAAAGTTCGCACCAGGAGGATCCCGTAAATGCGTTGGATGCGGGCGGTTAGTTTGAACAGAGTGGCTGGCGCAATCGCCTTGGCGATTTGTGCTGTTTTTCTAAGCGCCGGTATATTTCGCGTGAATCATTTCTCAATGGTAATGGGTGCGTCCGAGGGGGCCGTCCCGAAGCTCAAGTTTGATCCCGAGTGGCCCAAGGCCTTGCCAAACAAATGGAAGATCGGCGGCATCACAGGCTTAGCCGTCGATAAGGACGACAACGTCTGGGCCTACGATCGGCCCAACGATCTTACCGACATCGAACTCGAAGCGGAACTGACTCCTCCCATCGCTGATTGCTGCAAGCTGCCTCCTTCGTTGATTCATTTCGATAAAGAAGGCAACGTCATCGGCTACATCGACCCACCGCAAGGACACGGCATGGCCGTCGATGCCAAAGGATTCATCTATACCGGAAACACGGTCAACGGCCTGGATAGCGTGCACAAGTACGATCCCAAGACCGGCCAGCTCCTGGGGACCGTTCCTCGCGCCCCCGAAGCCGAAGGAGGCGGCCGGAACCAGGATGAAGGCATGGATAAACATGTTCCCGGCCACGGCAGCGCGGGGCCGGTAGCGAACTTCATTCATCCGCTCGGCGCCCCGGCGCCGGCGCGCCGGCAACCTTCGCCGGAGGCTGCAGAGGCTCGTCAAGCAGCCGTAAAGGCTTTCCAGCAAAAGTATCCGCCCACCACACCCATGATCGTTGGCAATATCGAAGAAGTCCGCATTGACGACGCCGATCATGAACTCTACGCCACCGACAGCTACCTGGGCGGGCGCGTGATGGTATTCGATCTGGAGACGCTGGCGTTCAAGCGCGGCTGGGGCGCCTATGGCCACAAGCTTTCGGAGATCAGCACCGATCCCAAGGACCGCGAATATAAACCCGGCGGGCCGGAACCCAAGGAGTTCCGCAACCACCTGACCCTGAATATTTCCCGCGATGGTTTGGTTTACGCCGCCGATCGCGGAGCGGATCGCATCCAGGTGTTCACCAAGCAGGGCCAGTTTCTGAAGGAATTTGTCCTGGCTCCGCAGACGGGCGCGGGCGGTTCAGCCGGCGGGGTGATGTTCTCGCCGGATAAAGACGAGCGGCTCCTCTATATCTCCGATATCACCAACAACTGTATCTGGTTCCTCAATCGCGAGGACGGCAAAGTTCTCGGGCACGTAGGCAGCATGGGCCAAAATGGCGGCTATTTTTTCGGGTTGCACATGGAAGCGGTGGATTCCAAAGGCGCCGTTTATACCGGCGAAGTCTTCGCCGGCGAGCGGGTCCAAAGATTCCTGCCCGCCCGGTAAACTCATCCAGTCGGCATAAGACCGGTCGAAAGAATTCAGCCGCAGGGAAAGGCTTTCCCTGCGGCTGAATTCCTTAGATGCGTTTAGCGTGCGATTTCAGGCAGAGGCCGCGTCACTCCGAGCTTATTTGGGCGGGCTGTCAGCGCCCCAACCCGCGGGGTTGGCTAGTCTATCCCGATACTCGATGGCCTCGGACGGTATGCACAGCTCCTCTTGCACATCCTGATCTTTCTTCCAGTAATAGTGCGCCTTTATCAGCTGGAAAGGCTGGGTATAGAATTTCGGATCGTCCGCCGTGACCGTAACCTCCAGGTTGTACTGGTCGAGCCGCGTCCAGCGTTCCTGGAGTTTGATGGCGGTGCTATGCGGGTGCCCCGCCTCATCGATCCAAGTCCTGGGATCCAGGCCCATCGTATCGATCACGAACACGTTGTCGCCGTCCCAATGGCCCACGGAATATCCGTAGAATCTGGAATCCGGCGCGCCCGGCGCGTCCACCTTCGCGGGAAGCTGTCGGCCGTCCGTCCAGACTTCTCGCCACACGCGCTGCTGCTCGAACAGCATGAGCATTCGATTTTGCAGCGGCTGGAACCAGATTCCTCCTCGGCTGCTGAGCGTGTGGTTCAAAAGGTCGCGCGGAAATCCGAGCGGATCGCAGATCGCAAAGGGATCATTATTAGGCTCCAGCTGGACCACCCTGTCTGAGGCACGCGCGATTGGCTTGTTGCGCTTGAAAAGCGCCTCGCCGGCGGGCGTCATGGCCGGGAAAGGACCCATCACCACATCCTGTGGGCCTACCCAGATACCGGTCAGATCGTGCTTGGGAGCGGGCCCGGGCGGATCTGGCATCGCCGGTACTCCGTCGTAGGCATAACCCGGCGGCAGAGATCGCCTCCCTCGGCCCTGAGCCTGGGCCGCGGCCGAAGCAAGCGCCGCCATAGCCAACAAAACAAGGATGCGTTCAGCAACCAAATTTCGCATTTGCACTACCCTCTTTGATTTCATTATGAACGTCCATCCCTAGACTGATTAGGATGGCTCAACTTCAATATGACCTAGTATGACGGATTTTCGCCATTGCGGTAGGGAGAAACGCCGTTTGTGCACTCGGGCAGCGCCGTGACATCGGGAAGCACGATCCGGCTACCGAATACGATCGACAGGATTGCTCGTTTCGGATTGACGCTACCAGATGGGAGGCCAGGTGAAGCGTGCTGCTGAATCCCGACGGAGCCGCCGGGATTCAGCAACACAAAGGAACGGCAGACCCAGGTCTCTAGAACATCAGCTTCAAGCCGAACTGGAATTGCCGATTAGCCGATATTCCGGCCAATTGCTGACCGCCCGTGGAGAAGCCAAACGGGCTGCCATATCCACCACCGGCGCTGGGGTCAACGACTAAGGCGCCAGTGCTGCCGCCAGCGCCGTTGCTCACTTGCGCGTAGTTCACATGGTTAAACACGTTGTACATCTCAACCCGCAACTGGGCGCTGTACCGTTCCCTGATATGCCACATTTTTTCCACCGCGAGGTCCACGTCCTCGAAATGAGGCCCGTGGAACAGCCCGCGGCCTGCGTCACCCAGCGTTCCGTATGCGGGGGGCGTCAAAATGCCTCCCTTCTGGATGTAGCAGGCGCCGTTGGCACTCGTAAGCGCTGCGAGGGCGAGGTCTTGATGCAGTGCGTCCCCGTAAGGGGCCACTGCGGCCGCGGAACAGGATTGCCAGATAGCCGTCGGGGCGTTCTTCCACAACGTGCACCCGGTTGCATTCCCGTAACAGGGAATGGGCGTGTCGCCGGCATTGCTGAAGGCCGAACGAGGGCCGGTATAGTTCCAGCTCTGCCACACGCCGCTATTCGGGTTTGGAATGGTGCGATCGCTGTTTTCACCGGTTCCGCCCCAGTCATCCGTTGTGGCATCGTCCGGGCCCCAGGCAAGGCCGGTCTGCCAGGCTTCGATCAAGCTCACCTGCCAGCCTTCCAGCATCTGCCCTGGCGACTTCATTCCCGGAATCGCATAGGTCGGCGAAAAACGGAGGCGATGCCGCACGTCGTAGTCGCTGGTTCCGTACTGATATTGCGGGTTGGCGGGGTTGGCCAGCGCCGCCGTCGCCTGCGAGCTCTTTGTCCAATCGTCGAGAGCGTGGGCAAAGGTGTACGAGCCCAGGAAGCTCAGGCCGTGGTAATTCCGGGAGTCCAAGGTCATCTGCAACCCGTCGTAGTTCGAAACGAATCCGTTCGTCGTTTGAGCGATGTATTGGAAATAAGGGAACTTGGTCGCGTACGGCCTCGCAGCCTGCTCGGCGACTTTGTCGGCAGTGCAAGTGGTCGCTGCGCTGAACTGGGTCGCCACAACCGGAGCGGCCTGATTCGTCCCCAGGCAGCCCGCTGCGAAAATTGCCCCAGTGTCCCACCCCGCACCCAAGGCAGGCTCATTCAAATCAATCGAGTGAATTTCGTTCCAGCCATGGACACCCACGTAGGCCACGTCCAGGGTTATGTTGTTGGTAATCGCGCGCTGCAGGTCCAAATTCCACTGCAGGGACCTTGGATTTTTCAGATTCGGATCCGTTACCAGCATCGAGCATTGAGTGATCAAGCCGGCTCCACTCTTCGGGCTAGTCCCGCACGTCGGGCCCGACGTGGAGCTGATCAGCTGGTTCCCCGAGAATACCGGGGCGGCGCCGGTGGTGCAGCTTGCCGGCAGCGGAACGATGGCACAGCTCGACCAGGCCGGAGTCGGGGCAAAGGTGTTTGGAGTGATCCCATTGTTTGTCGTCCCGTACCGATTGGCGACGAGAGCCGCGCCCGTGCAGGTGGCCAAGCTAACGGCGTTGCACAGCGTGTCTCCGTACGGAATTTGATTCCCAGCGACCGCATTTATCGTTGGGAAGCTGGACATCTCTCCAACTCCGGCTCGCAGCACCGTCTTGCCATTGCCGAAGATGTCCCAAGCCGCGCCAAAACGAGGATTGAAATCCGTCCTTTGGGCATGCGTCACCGCGGACTCGCACGCAACGCTATTCGCCTGGCATGAGGTAGTGGACAAGTTGGGACCCACCTGGATCGCGCCTCCGGTCTGAGTGGGGTCGAAATTGCCCATTTTGTCGGTCGTCGAATGCGGAGCCCCGATATATTCCCAGCGGATGCCGGGGGTCAGCGTGACCCTCGGCGTTATGCGCCAAGTATCCTGGGCGAAGGCGGCGTGCCATTGCTCGCGCCAGTGATCGGTATTGTCGCCGGTGATGATGCTTCCGCTCGCCGGGACGCCGGCCATGAAATTTGCCAGGTTCGTAAAGTTGACAATGCCGTTCTGGCTCGCCGTTGAGGAATCGTCGAAACGAACGAACACCTGCTCGACGCCGAATTTGAAGGTATGGTTCCCATGCAGGTAGGAGACTTTATCGGTGAAATCGAGCTGGTATTGCGGACCGCGGATACCATTTTTGCCGCAATTCCCCAGGCCACTGTTGGTCGGGAAAACGCCACCGATCTCCGTGCACATAAAACCGTACCCGCTGGCACCCGAATTCACGCCGTACCCGCTGCCCACGCCACTGTATGCCGTTGCAGGTATAACGCCGGTATCGGACGCAACCGAATTGCCTGAGTTCGGCGCCGCTCCTCCACGCAGGTCATTCACCCAGTGCGAATTCGGAGTCCAGGTCCAGGCGCCGGCATACTCGTTAGTATTCCCAACACCCAAAGTTGACCAGTAAGGCTGATATTGACTGCCGGCGCTCGTCGTCTCCCTCGATATATAGTAGAACCCATCAAAATGGTGGTGCTGGTTAAGGTCATAATCCACTTTGGCCAGGCCATTGTTGCTCGGTATCGTGGTGAGAGCATGAGGGGTTATCTGGCTCGAAATGGTTGGATTGTAGGGGAACAAATTCTCGATGGTCGACGTAGCCGCTTGCGGCACGCAGAAATTAGCACCGGCGGGATTCGTAAAGTTCACGATGCCCGCGATCTGCGCGCTCAGTGGATTCACTCCGCCCGCCAGTTTGGATTGGGCCACGCACGCATCCACCATGCTGAGAGTTCCCCCGGCGACGTCCGATGGCACCGTGTACGAAGCTGGATCGAAACTGGACTGACGGATAAATTCGCCGGAGACAAACCAGAAAAGCTTGTCTTTGAGTATGGGACCGCCCACCGTGAACCCGGGCTGCTCGACCGTCGTGTTGCCGACAGTTTCGATGGTGCCTGGGACTGCGGAGAACTGCTTGGCGTCCGTCGCTGCTGCATCGCGGCCGAAGGCGTAGGCCGACCCGTGTATGTTATTGGTCCCCGACTTGACCGCAAGGTTTACCGCCGAGCCGTCGCGCCAGCCATATTCCGCCGGCGGGTTCTGCTGGGTGCTGAATTCCTGCACGGAATCCAGCGGCAATTGGTCAACCGCTCCGCCCTTTTGGGCTCCGTTGATTAGGACGTTGCTGGTCCCCAGATCGAATTGAGTGACACCCTCGACCAGGATAACGTCAGCTCCCTGGCGCCGGCCGTTCGTGGCCGTGGCGTTCCCGTTGCCGCCTGGCGTATCCACAACGCCCGGGCGCAATTGAAGCAATTGAAGGAAATTGCGGGTCACTAGTGGAAGAGAGACAACCGCCTGATTGGTTACCGTGCCTCCGAGGGTAGCATTCGTGGTATCGATCGCCGGGGCTTCCGCAGTCACCGTTACGGTCTGGGTTTGCTCACCAGGCGAGAGGGTAAGGTCGACGCGCACATCCTGGGCCACCTCAAGCAGCACGTTGCTGTGTTCCGTAGTCTGGAATCCCTTGGCCGCCGCTCGCACCGTATAGGTGCCGGAAAGCAGGCTGGGAGCCGAAAACTCTCCCGCCGCGTCGGTCGTCAAAGTTCGCGTGGTACCGCGAGCCACGTCGATGATCGTCACTTGCGCACCGGCGATCGCGCCGCCGGCTGAATCAAAAACGCCTCCCAGAATCGTTCCAACGGCAGCTTGGGAGAAAAGAGGAAGAGAGCCCGCCACAAGAGCCATGACGAGCGCCAGGAGCACCGCTGCTTGCTTTACAGTGCTCGAACTCTTCGCCTTGTAGACCAAATCATTCATAACCCCACCTTTTTGTTTCGTTTTTGGGTAAGCGAACAGAAGATATCTGCGAACACTAGAAACCCCTAAGAACACGAGAAACCCCTATTTTGTCTGCGATTTTTAACACATTTTCCGGCGCGGGTCAAACAACCGCAGAAAATATATGACGCAATGTGTCGTTAGAATACTCTCAACGAACTTGCTTATCGTCTGGAACTTGCGGACACTTCGATTGTCATTCCGGAAGCGTTTCCACTCCTCACGCTTCGATGGCGTGAATAATTCCGGCGGCCCAGCGTCCGGAAGGGTGTCCGGCATCGCCCCGACCACCGGGCAAAGAGTGGTCTCCGCCCGCCTCGCGATGTACACTGCACCGCCAACCCGTGTTCTCCGCTGCAAATGAAAAGGCGCTCGCCGCCGATGTAAAACAAGCGCCCGGTCTCTCCGTTGTCTTGTACTCCGCAACGATTTTCCTGAGCGCCTTTCTCCTTTTCCAGGTCCAGCCGATTCTGGCCAAATTGATTCTTCCCTGGTTTGGCGGGGCGGCGGCCGTATGGATCGCCAGCCTGGCGTTCTATCAACTGACCTATCTCCTCGGCAATCTCTACGCCCATGCCCTGATCCAGCGCGCCAGGGCGCGCATTTCGACGCGTACTCATGCCCTGCTTCTTGGAACGAGCCTGCTGCTGTTGCCCATCCTGCCCAGCGCTTTTTGGCAGCCGCGCGGCGGCGAAGAGCCCACCTGGCGGATTTTGGGTGCGCTGGCCGTGACCGTGGGTCTTCCCTTCCTCCTGCTTTCGGCCACCAGCCCGCTTCTGCAGGCTTGGTACTCTCTCAGCCGCCAGGGCCTGCGCCCCTACCGCTTCTACGCGCTTTCCAATGCCGGCTCGCTGTTGGCTCTGCTCAGTTATCCGCTGCTCGTTGAGCCCCTGCTGTCCACGCACCGCCAAGCTTTGCTGTGGTCCGCGGCATATGGCGGTTTCGTCTTGCTCTGTTCGACGCTCGTCTTCCGAATGCGCGCGGTGAACCTCCCGCCGCCGGCGCAGCGCGCTGAAGGCCGGCCACACTGGAAGCTACAGCTGATCTGGCTGTTGCTGGCTGCTTGTGCTTCGGCCCTGCTGCTTTCGGTCACGCAGCACGTTTCACAAAACATAGCCGCCATTCCGCTGCTCTGGATCGTGCCGCTCTCGCTCTATTTGCTCAGCCTCATCCTGTGCTTCGAAGGCGGCCGCTGGTATCGGCGGAGGATTTTCCTGCCTTTGTTGCCGGTAGCACTTGCCGCCATGGCTTATTTGCTTTCACCGCGATTTGAAGGCATGGGTCCGCAATTGCTCATTCCCCTGTATTTTGCCGGTCTTTTCATTTGCTGCATGGTTTGCCATGGAGAGATGGCGGCCCTGAAGCCCCAGCCTGAATTTCTGACCTTGTTTTACCTGCTGGTCTCCGCCGGCGGCGCCAGGGGCGGGCTCTTTGTCGCACTCCTGGCGCCACACATCTTTAGCGCCTTCTACGAACTGCCGCTGGCGCTTGCGGCCTGCGCGGTCGCCGTTTTGATTGCTCTGCTGCGACCACCGGGGCCATCGGGTCAACGGCTCCGCCGCCCGGCGGTTTTGGCAGCCGAAGCCTTCACCCTGCTGTTGCTGGCGTTGGTTTTCTACGTCGCGCGCCTGCAGGCCCGGCAATCGCTCGTAACCGCTCGGAATTTTTACGGCGTCCTGCGCGTCAGCATTTTGCCTGCGGTGGGCGTCCGGCCGGCGGTCACCCAGCTTCGCAACGGAACGGTCGTTCACGGCGAGGAGATCATCGGCCCCCGCAGCGACGTGCCGACCACGTATTACGGACAGAACTCCGGCATCGGCATCGCTCTGTTGTTCGCGCGGCAGACCGGTAATATCCGCGTCGGGGTCATCGGGCTCGGTGTCGGCACCTTGGCTCGCTACGGACAGAAGGGCGATCATTACTACTTCTACGAGATCAATCCGCTGGATACCGAGCTGGCCACCAACCTTTTCGATTTTCTCGGCCACGCCGACGCGGAGGTGTCCATCGTTCCGGGCGATGGCCGCCTGTCTCTCGAACGACAAAGACCGCAGCAGTTCGACGTGCTGGTTGTGGACGCTTTTTCGGGCGACGCCATTCCCATCCACCTGCTCACCCGCGAGGCCTTCGAGCTGTATTTCCGTCACCTCAAGCCCCACGGCCTTCTGGCCATTCACGTCACCAATCGGCTGCTCGACCTTCCGCCGCTGGTCGAGGCCGAGGCACGAACGGTGGAGGCCCGCGCCATCGCCGTGACCAATGCCGAGGACGAACCGAACGCGGTTTATGAGTCGACCTGGATGCTGGTCGACCTCGCCGCGACGCCCAATCCAACGGTCAGCAATCTGGTCGAATCCAAAATCGATCTACCGCCCGGAACGTCGACCCAAATCGAGGTCCAAATCGAAAAAAGACGAGTGCGGCCCTGGACCGACGATTACAGCAACCTTGCTGGAGATTCTGAAGTGAACTGCCGCCATCGCAATGGGACCTATGGCGACGCAGCGTTCGCACCTTCATCCATGCTGGAAGCGGAAGCTCACAATATTCTTGCGTCCGTCCCCGGCCTGGCGCATGATGGCACGTTATTCGCCTATTATTCGCCTAGGCTCGGGAGGGACCTGTGGCCGGATCGCTTGCTGTAAGCCGCGCCAACTCATGCAGTCAAATTGAGACTGTCGTCGATCAATTGGCCGCACGCGACCGCAATGCCGAACTCATCACCGCCCTCCACAGAGTCCCCGCGCGGCAGGCGCAATGGGCACCCATGCCGGAATGGGTCCGCCCGGAGCTGATTGCCGCGTATCGAGAGAAGGACGTCGAGCAGCTTTATTCTCATCAAGCCCGTGCCATAACCGCCGTCCATGCCGGGCGGAACGCGGTGATCGTCACGCCCACAGCTTCCGGCAAGACGCTCTGCTACAACCTGCCGGTGCTGAACAGTGTGCTCGAAAATCCAGATGTACGCGCGCTCTACCTATTCCCCACCAAAGCGCTCGCCCAGGATCAGCTTGCGGAGCTTCACGAATTGGGCGAGCGCCTGGAAGATCGCTTCGGCGTATTCACGTACGATGGCGATACCCCGAGTGATGCTCGGGCGGCGATCCGCGAGCGCGGCCACATCGTGCTCAGCAATCCCGATATGCTCCATTCTGGAATCCTTCCGCACCATACTCGCTGGACCCGCCTCTTTGAGAACTTGCGCTATATCGTCCTCGATGAGCTGCACACTTATCGTGGCGTGTTCGGCAGCCATCTGGCTAACGTTCTGCGCAGACTCCGCCGCGTAGCGAACTTCTACGGCTCCGATCCCCAGTTCATCGCCTGTTCGGCCACCATCGCCAACCCGGCCGAGTTGGCTCATCGCCTGACGGAAGCGGATTTTGAATGCATCTCCGAAAATGGCGCGCCTTCGGGAGAGAAGTTTTTCCTTTTCTACAATCCGCCCGTTGTGAATCGCTACCTCGGCATCCGCCGCAGCTATATCCATGAATCGGCGCGCATCGCCCAGGAGTTCTTGAAACGAGATTTACAAACGCTGGTCTTCGCCAACAGCCGCCTTCATACCGAGTTGCTGCTCACCTATCTTCAGCGCGCCAATCCGCCCGCGCCCGGCCGTGAACACTCCGTCCGCGGATATCGTGGCGGCTATCTTCCCAACGAACGCCGCGAGATCGAACGCGGATTGCGCGAGGAAAGAATCGGCGGAATTGTCTCCACCAACGCCCTCGAACTCGGCATCGATATCGGTTCGCTCGATGCCGTGGTGATGGCCGGCTACCCCGGAACGCTGGCATCCACCTGGCAACGCGCCGGCCGTGCAGGACGAAGAAGCGACTCTTCCTGCGCCGTATTCGTTGCCTCCTCCAGTCCCATCGATCAGTTCATCGTTCAGAATCCGGACTATTTCTTTGGCCGAACTCCCGAACACGCGTATATCCAGCCGAATAACCTCGAGATCCTGGTCAATCATCTGAAATGCGCGGCATTCGAGTTGCCTATCCGCAGTGACGAGCAGTTCGGCGGCATCGACGTGGCTCCCCTCTGCGAACGGCTCGAAGAAGCCGGCTATCTTCATCGTACGGGCGACAACTGGCACTGGACCGAGCAGGCTTATCCCGCCGACACGGTCAGCCTTCGTGCCGTTACCTCGGACAATTTTGTCATCGTGGACACCACCGGACTCCCGCAGACCATCGGCGAAGTCGATTTCTCGAGCGCGCTCACGACCGTCCATCCCAAAGCGATCTACCTTCACCAGGGACAGCAATATCAGGTCGAGCGGCTGGATTTTGAGAAGCGCAAGGCTTACGTCAAACGGGTGGACCTGGAGTATTACACCGACGCAATCCGTTATACGCAAGTGCGGGTGCTGGAACTGGCGGAAAGCTCGAGGCTCGAATCGCGCGGCGCGGGCAGTGCGAATACGGATCCAGGAACGACGCGCAATCATGGCGACGTGCTGGTTCGCTCTCAGGTGGTCGGTTTCAAGAAGATCAAGTTCTTCACCAACGAGAACGTCGGCTCCGGCAATCTCGAGTTGCCGGAAAACGAAATGCACACCACGGCGTTCTGGCTAACCCTGGAGAGATCATTAGTCGAAGCGCTGCCCTTCTCAGTGAGTGAACGCCAAAGCGGGATGCGCGGCCTCCTGCATGCCCTCAGTTCCATGGCCACGCTCCTGCTCATGTGCGACCGCCGCGACCTTGGCACCGCCATCGGTGAACGGCCGCCTTCCCCTGGTTTAGGCTTGGACTGGGATGAGCCCGCTGAAGTGGACAGCGACGAGCGCGAGTATTTCGAGCCTAACCTATATATTTACGACGCTTACCCCGGCGGAATCGGGTTCTCGGAGCCGCTCTTTCACGTTGCGGATGTGCTGATCGCGCGGACCCGCGCCTTGATCGAAGCCTGCCCATGCGAACGCGGGTGCCCTTCTTGCGTTGGCCCCGCCGATCAATCGAGCGAGCATGCCAAGCAGGTCGCGCTGACCATCCTGAATCGCTTCGGCGCCATTCCAGCATGAGCGGCTCTCTCCCAGAGCGATTCTCCCGAATCTCCGCCTTCAAACCCGTAAGGACGCGCGAACCCGTTCTTCCCAATCAGGCGGATTGTCAGGATGAATTGCTCGCGCGGCTTGGCGCGCACGTCGGCAAAAATCGCTACGGCGAGCACCTCGTCTATCGCCAATGGTATGCCACACCGGAAATGTGCGAACCCTCGGAAGAAGTGTTGCGGCTCTTGCTGCCGCCGAAATGCGAGGGGAGCGAGCAAACACTCCGATGCGCCATGGATCTGGAGAAATGGCTGTTCCTGGACACAGAAACAACCGGGCTCGCCGGAGGCACGGGAACGTATGCGTTCCTCGTCGGCCTCGCCTGGTGGGAATCGGGAGGGCTTAGAATCGAACAGCTTTTCATGCGCGATCACGACGAAGAGCATTCCATTCTTCTCGAAATTGCCCATCGCCTCGCCGAACGCCCGGTTCTGGTCACCTTTAACGGCAAGTCCTTCGATTGGCCGCTCCTCCAGAATCGATTTCGCATGACCCGCCAGATCGACGTTCCTGAATTGGCCGCCCATCTCGACTTCTTGCATCCCGCCCGGCAGCTCTGGCGATTGCAGATAGGCCCCACCAGGCTGGGCGACCTGGAGCGCAGCGTTTTAAACGCGGAAAGCCTAGGATGGTCGCGCGGCGACGACATCGATTCATCGCGTATTCCCGAATTCTATTTTGACTTCTTACGAACGGGAGTAGCCGACGGGATCAGCGGCGTTTTCCAGCACAACCGCATGGACTTGAGGGGACTGGCGGCGCTCGGCGCGCGTATCTGTAGGATTTTGGCGGAGCCGGAAGACTCCCGAACATCGCCGCTCGAATTTTATGGAATGTCGCAGCTTGTCGCTCGCCGCGGCCAATATTCCAAAGCCCGTAAACTGTATGAACTCGGCTTGGCCGCTGGGCTTCCTGCTCCCGTTGCTCGCAAGGCCAGCCACGAAGCGGCTAGGCTCGCCAAACGAGAACGAGACTTCGGCCGCGCGATCGAACTCTGGAATGAACTCGCCGGCTCAATCGAACCGAGCCTCGAAGCTCTCGAACAGCTCGCCCTTCACTACGAACGGAGAGAACGAGATTACGATGAGGCCGCGCGCATCACACGATCCGCGCTCGGCGAACTTCGCAAGGCGTCCCGCCTCGGCCTGATCGGACCGGAACGCCACGCGCAGGTATCACAGCGTCTGAAGAAGCGTTTGATGCGCGTTCAAAGCAAAGCCGATCGGTTAAAGAGTCCCGGTCCGCTTCTTTGAAGAAATACTTTCGCGTGCCCGCAGAGTTAAGACGGCTCTCTCACTCCGGCACGACCACAATCTCGTCGCGCTTGAAGGCGTCGAGAGTGGCCTTGTCGATATTCAGGTGCGCCATAACCAGTTCCGGCGGCGTGTGCGTCAGCCATTCGGAAAGCGAAAGATCCTGGTAGAAGCTGCTGCGGAACATTTCCAGGAATTTCAGATCGGTGTCGCCGGTGTTCTCGATGTAATGCGGCAACGTCTGCTGCACGTAGCCTACGTCTCCGGTCTCGAAGTCCATGGTGCGCGCGCGTCCCCCCGTGGCGAAGACGGTCATTCGGCCCTTTCCGGCGAAGTAGTATTGCCACTCGTCCGCGTTCTGGTGCCAATGCAATTCGCGTATCCCTCCCGGGTGAACGGTCACGATTGCCGCCGCGACGTTCTTCGATACCTTAAATTGGCTGGAGTCCACGATGCGCACCTCGCCGCCCTTGGTGCGCTTGGTGACCGGAAGTTGGGTCGTGCGAAACGCAAAGTCGGACGAGGAAAGTCCCCGCGTCCCGGCAGCGGCCTTCTGGTCGGCCTCCAGCGGCCCGGGAACCTGGGCCTGAAAGATGAATAGCTCTTTCGCGGGCAGCTTCTGAAAAGCCGACTGAGGAACGCCGAAATTCTTGGCTAAAACGTCCTTCGGCGTGTGGGCCATCCAATCCGAGAGCAATACCGTGGCAAACTCCGAAAAACTGCCGTCGTCGAAGACCAGCAAAAACTCCGCGCCATCCGGGTTCAATCCTTGAATGGAATGCGGAATCCCGGTCGGGAAATACCAGAGGTCGCTCTCCTTGACGTCGGCCACGAAGCTCTTGCCGTCCGCATCGATGGCCGTGATTCGCGCGCTGCCGTACAGCATATAGGCCCACTCCGCCGCCGTGTGCCAGTGCAGTTCGCGAACGCCGCCTGCCGTGAGCCTCATGTCCACTCCGGCCATGGTTTGAGAAATGGGCAGTTCGCGCACGGTTACTTCGCGCGACCACCCGCCCTCGTGCAGGCGTTTGTGCGAGAAAGAGAAGCAAGGGGTGGGGGGGTGGAGGGATCTGCGGTGATGCAGGGTTGGCCGGAAGGGATGATCTTGCTGCGGTGGGGGGTGGATGGATTTTGAACGTCGGCACTCCGCCCGCGTCCGTGGCCGGCGGGTTGCTCCCGGAGGGATTCTGCGCGTCGACTGCGGGGTTGGCCGGACCGGGATCGCTCTTGCTGCGGTCGGAGCCGGGCCTCGCGGATTGATCCTGTCCCATGAGATTTGCCACCGAACCCATGCCGGCGACGGCCAGGGCGCCGGAGCCGGCTCCCAGGAAATCGCGCCGCGACAATCGGGCTTGGTCCTTCGCTTTCGGCTTATTACCTTCATTTCGCTTCATGATCGCCTCCGCCAAAGCCAGAATCTTAACGCACTGTAAGCCATCATCGCCATCCGAAGCCATCTGAAAATCGCTCGGCAGGTGCAATGCGTCGGTGCGGCGCGTTGAATTGCATCCACTCCGGATCGAGGGCCACAAATAGCGGCATCCTCATCCAATAGGCGCATGATCACACTTTGAGTAAGGAGGCCCCGATATGGAACCCAAGGCAGCACGCGAGCGCGGAGTTTTCAGAGCAGGCGAAGATGTCATCGGAAAAAGGGTAGTGAACCTGCAAGGTGAGGATCTTGGCAAGATCGAGGATATTATCATCGATGCGCCCAACGCTCGGGTGAGCTACGCCATCCTTTCGTTCGGCGGCTTCATGGGGATGGGCGACAAGCTTTTCGCTCTGCCTTGGGTGAGCCTTTTTTATAGCCCCGAAAGCGGCATGTTTGCGCTCAAAGCCGATAAAGAACTCCTGAAGAAAGCTCCCGGATTCGATAAGCAGAATTGGCCGGACTTGTCCGATCCCATCGGCAGAGCCGATATTTACCGGTATTACAGTGCCGCAGTCTATTGGCAGGAATGAATCAGGCGGGCGGCAGGCCGCGAGCTTCATCTCTTCTTTAGCGAAATCTCGGCGACCCCGCCGGCCATAACAGCTGGCACCCTTCCTCTGCGCTAAAATGCCGGCGTGGAAGCAAAAATCATCGGTTTTCATCAAGACGAATCGGGCGACTGGGTTGCCGACCTTTCTTGTGGTCATACCCGGCACGTGAGACACCGGCCGCCATGGGAGCTACGACCCTGGGTGATCACTCCTGCCGGCAGGGAAGGCCATATCGGGACGGTGCTAATCTGCAAGAAGTGCGATGAACCCTCCTCGGCCCTGCGGCCATCGAAGGGATCACCCTAAACGGCAGGTGTTAGGCGGTAGCAAACGCGAGGCGAAGGACCACTTGGCGCGCGCGTCAAGCGCGGAGTTGGAATTGGACTTTCGAGGCTTTGTTTTCCGCTTCCGCGCTTTTCTCGAAGCCACGGCTCAGCTTCGTTGTGAGCGCGTACTACAACCCGGGTACTTTCAAATCTGGCGCTAATGGCCCATTTGGCGGGACCGCCCGCACGGCAATGATGCCTTCGAGGTTGGGGGGGTTACGGGAACGGCGGCTCCGGGAATCGTTGGATTCCCATCCGTCACGTTAAAAGGAACCAGGCGCGGGGAATCGAGATGCAAGCACTTCAATTGCACTGGAATGAAGTTTTAGCCGCAGTCATCTTGTTCGTTATCTGGACTGCTTTGCAGTTGTTACTAATGAAACCGAAAAAAGAGGAAGACGAATCCGAACCGGAATCTCCAGAGCGGGCTGACACAGATGCTTACGTGAAGTGCCATGGTGAGCAGATGGCCGAAACATTGCGCTGGAAACGATTCCATTTTGATTGAGCTCCCACAGGCTTGAATTGACGCCCTAGCGTGACAAAAAGGGAAAAGTGCTAATTGCTTCGGGCGAATGAGCCTGTCGGGTGGGTGCGTTTCCCGCTATGCGGGATGGTGCCGGGGGACCGAACTACACCCAACGTCGCGCTCCGTACTACCCATCGCACGCCGTCATATGAATCTCCGATGCAAAACTTCGAAAAAGCGCAGGCCAGCTGGCGTCGGCCTCTACCCTGGCATAGAGCGAGAAGGGGCACGCCATCTTTCCCCCAGACCGTCTAGCATTCAGGCGCTACAATGTTTGAGAATTCCGATAACACGTGCAGCATTCGACCTTAGTTGCGATGGGTGTCCGGTGGCTTAACAGACAGTGCTCCGTGGTGCTCTACGAGTTTGCGACGGAAGCGGATGAAAACCCCGATGTGATCGGCTGGGCTCCCGGAGCCGGTTCTGTCCTCATCGAATGCAAGTTGAGTCGTTCGGATTTCTTAAGGGACGGAACGAAGAGTGTCCGAAGTAATCCGCGTGCTGGAATGGGTCACCGTCGCTATTATCTGTGTCCACCCGATTTGATTCAGCTGAAGGACCTTCCTCCGAAGTGGGGTCTGCTCTGGACCGCCAAGGGCGAAGTAATCGTAAAGCGCGAGGCGCAGGGGCATCCGGAGAGAAACCTTGCGGCCGAGGTTCGGTTCCTCAGCTCGATGCTCAGGCGCGCACAAATACGAATCGGTGCCCGCCCCCTCTCGGAATGGCTCAGAGGTGAGAATCGCTTCGAAGCAAAACGTGGCCTCCCTCCCACCCGAGATCGGGTAATTCGGAAAACGAACCGCACACATCCTTGAAGGCGACGGGCGCCCACGGAACCGTGACTGCACTCGCGGATCGCTCGGACGAACCGACTTGTCCGGCCCAAGGGAGCACGAGTCAATGTTTTATTTGCCGCAACCGTGCTTGGCCTGTTCGAACAGATCGAACAGTCGGCCGGCGTTCGAGCCCGCGAGAGTGTCCAAACGGTGGGGCTGTCCTTTTTCGACGGTATAGTTCGCCGTCATTCCTTTAGCACGAAACTCGGCCGTCTGTTTCTGCATCAGCGGTTGCCACCCCATCGGGTCCAGTTCGCCAACGAACATATTGATGCACATTTTGGAGATGGCCTGGACGTGCGCTGGAGTCTCCTCCCACAGATATCCTGGGAACGCAGTGATAGACAGGAAGTACTCGGGATTCAGCGAGGCCACATAAAATGCGGCGATGCCCCCATTCGAAGGCCCGGCGATATGAAACTTGTTGTCCTGGATTTTGTAGTCGGCCAGAATCTGTTTGAGGAACTCGGGGAAGATACGCTCCCCTCCTTCAAAGAACAACTGGTCGTTCGGCGCTGCGGGGACCACGACGATGTAGCCGCGCTTCTCCGCCTCATCGCGGAAGTTCCTGGCGATGACGCTGTCAACTACATTCATTGTCTGCGGTCCGCCGCCGAAAGCGAGAACGCCGGGGTAGACCTTGCTGGCATCGTAAATCTTCGGAAGGACAACCTTGTAGTGAACTGTAATCCCTCCGATATTCTTGGTCTTGTCGAGAACCTCGGCTTTCGCGGAAAGGCTGGCTAGAATCACAAGAGCCGCCATGAGCGACAAAATTATCCATCGGCGTTGTTTCATATGCTTCCTCCTCGCAGTACGTCTCCCCCGATATCTCGGCTTGGTGATCTTATCGCGAGTCCGTCGTAGAAACGGTGCGCACCCACAAAATCCACTACCGAAAGTACGTCTCGATTTATATGCCCCTGTTCGCCGCGCCGTTTCAGCGGCCTGAACGATGGTCTTACGTCAGCACGAATCGCCACCGCATATCGAAATGGACCCAGAGGGCGGAGTTTATGTGGCATCGGGAAGCTGGAATTTATTAGGCAGTGATGCGTTGGGTGCAGAACGGACGTTGGGATGGTGCCGGGGGGCAGAGTTGAACTGCCTACGCCGGCCTTTTCAGGGCCGCGCTTACTAATGAGATGTCTACTGTTTGCAATCTGTTACAATCATACTGCACTAAGAATACATTGACATTGCACTAACAGTCCTGGTACCATATAAGCATCGAAGCCTGCTATGCCAGGAGGATGCCCGATGGCTACCGCAACCAAGCTCACATCCGAACCCGCATCACCGACAAAACTTCAAGAGATAAACGAACGCTCCAGCGGTCGCGGCTGGATCGGCTACCGCTCCGGCTGCAAATTCTTATATATCGCTTTCTATCCGAACCCCGGCGCAGCAAAGAAATTCATCAATACCGGAACCCATGACGTTGAGGAAGCCTACCGGCAATTACTGGCGGCCCGCACCCGTACTGATGCCGGTGATCGGCTCTTGCCTCAGGAAGTCAGCCGTCTTCGTTACGAGAATTTGATGGCGCTGCTCATCAAAGACTGGCATGACCGTAAGGTCGGGCTATACACCCGCACAGTCAAAGACAAAGACGGCAACATCACCACTGAGGAAACCTTCGGCGGTAAGGATTCCATGGATGCTTTCTTCAAGCGCATGCCAGTAACGGAAATTACTGCTCTCAAGATCGATAAATTCATCGAGTCCCAACGCAAGCAGGGCTATAGCGACCCGACGATACGCAAGCAATTGAACGCTCTACGCGCCGCGTTCAGTGTTGCCAAGAGCAAGGATTTGCTCAGCGACAATCACATCCCGTCGTTCAATCTGCCGGAGGATTCAAAGCCGCGAAAGGGATTCATGGAACTTCAAGACTTCGATAAATTCTTGGCCGCGTTCCCAGAGAATCTCCGGCCTTCGGTTCTGTTCTTGTACTACTCCGGCTGCCGGATGGGCGCGGCTGAGCAGATTACTTGGTCGATGGTGAACAACGATTGCACCGAAATTTCCGCGCCGGGAGAAATCATCAAGAATGACGAACCATGGGAGATTCCGTTAGTTGGCCCGCTCGCGCCGATTGCCGAAAGCCTGCTGAGAATTCGCAAAACTGCCGCCAAAGAGAACCGAATCCTGGCAGCCGATGCGCCTGTGTTCGATTTCACGAGCTTTCGCACAATCTGGAACAAGACATGCCATGGCCTGAACCTCGGCGTTTACGTCACTGAGAAGGAAGACGGCACCCCAACACAGCGATACTCTGGCCTACATCCGCATGATTTCCGCCGCTCAGCCGCTCGTAATCTCATCAAAGCCGGAGTATCAGAGCGGGTAGCTATGAAAATTACCGGGCACAAGACGCGCAGTATGTTCGACCGCTACGCCATCCAAAACAAGGCTGATGTCGCGGCTGCTTTGATTAAAGTGGGTAAGTTTAAGAAGGGCAAAGTCGTTTCGATAGCAAAGGCGGGAAGCTGATGGGCATCCATCAAGTGCGACGGAAACCCGCCGCACCGGTCCAGCAGGCCCTGCCGGAGACCGGCTTCTTCACTTACCGGCAGGCGTCGAAATATCTCCATCTGCCCGTGGCACGGCTACGAATCCTACAGCGCACCGGAAAGCTGAATCGCATACCAGGCACGCATGCGCATCTCTTCGCTAAGGAAGAGCTGGACAGGTTCCGCCGCCAGCAAACAGCGAACGGCAACGCAAGCCAACTAGCTGTTGAGGATTCGATTGCTGAAGAAGCGAAACAGGCTGGAAGAGCGGCGGTTAAGAATGGAGACATCAGGCCGCCGCGTTAGCGGTTTTTGCGAAAGATCGAAGGCGCATTCAGAGCGCCGCCATTGCCATTAAACCGGCTCTCTGTGCTGTCGCAAGCGTGCATGCCTCGCATCGATCAGAAAACGCCAAGCTTTACGCGGGAACACCTAATCCAGAAAGTGTTGCATCGACCAGTTGAACCGGCACGACTTGTCGGGAGTTGCCAGCGTCAAGTGCCTTTCGTTTTCGCAAATTTCGGCTTCTAACGGACCAACGTGGAACAGGAGTACTATAAGACCCGAAATGGCGATGACGAAAAAAGAGCAGGTCTTAACCGGATTGGCGCTGATTTTCGCACTGACCGTGCTTTACTTCTTTGTTGCTCCGAGCTGCCGAATGTGTGAGGCAAGCCCGGCTGGGCGTAAGGCCCCGAACTTCGCATTGGACGAGAACGGCCACCAAATGCATCTGGCCGATTTTCGCGGCAAAGTCGTGCTCTTGGACTTTTGGGCCTCATGGTGCGAGCCTTGTGTTGAAGAGGCACCTTCACTAAATGCTCTCCAGTACCGCATCGAACCGAAGGGAGGAGTCGTACTTGGAATCAGCCAAGACTATGAGACTTCTGCCTACCAACGGTTCTTATCCGCCCAACGCGTTAACTTTCCGACCTTTCTCGATGCGACCAGCACCTCTCCCGGTCTAGGCAAAGTTGCCTACAGTTATGGCACCGTTCAGCTTCCAGAGGCGTATCTTATCAGCCGCGACGGACTAATCGCTCTCAAGGTTGTCGGCCCGCAAAACTGGATGAGGCCAGACCTAACCTCAGCGATAGACAGGGTGCTTCAATCGAACTAGAACCCAAGTCTTGAAAAACGGGATTTTCGCTAACTGGCTCAGCTGGATACGCCGCGTGCAAAGCTGGGGCAGGCATCAAGGCTGCTACAGCTCGTACCGGGTTGGACTTTGAATAAAGTCAGCGCTAATCCACCGGATAAACCGTGCCGAGCGTGAGATGAATATGCAGGTCCGCTCCAGTTCTGCTCAAATCCTGAGAGCAGTGCTCATCACTCCTACTACCAAGATCAGTGATATGCCACCAGCAGTCGTGAGAGCGACAGCGAAAGCGGTTAGATAGGCAGATTGCAAAGCACAAAGCGAAGACCAGGAGATTCCCACTGCCTTCAGCGTGGAACAGACCTTACAGATTACGCCCTTGGTAGTAGCAACGACGGCGTTCTTGACGACCACGGCAGCCGGAACGACGACTTCGACCACTTCCTTCGCATCACGATAGAGTCCGAGGCCTTTGAGAACCCAACGCGCACCGCGATCTATTGTCCAGCAGAAAGCTGCGAACCATCCGCCAGAACTCGCTTTACGTTTATCAGACATGAGAGCCTCCACATATTTATGATGCGCCGGGGTCTGCGGCCAGCCTAAGGCCAAGCAGCCTATAACTTCTGCTCCTATTTACTGCTGGCTACGTTTCTGAGTGCCTCACCGGTCAGACGGTATTTTGTCCACTCGTCCATCGGCACTGCTCCCAAGCCTTTGTAGAATCGAATTGCTGGCTCGTTCCAGTCGAGTACGTCCCATTCCATCCTCGCGCACCCGCGCTCGATTGCAATACTTGCGACGTGCCTCAGCAAGGCCAAACCAATTCCCTTGCCGCGCAGGTGAGGTTTAACATATAGGTCTTCCAGATAGAGTCCTGGGGCAGCGAGGAAGGTGGAATACGTCATGAAGAAAACTGCATATCCTCCGCATTCCCCGTCTGAATGCGCCAACAACACTTCGGCTGCGGGATGTTTCCCGAATAAAGTGTCTCTGAGCTGTGTTTCGGTCGCGGTGAAAGTATGTGTAAGTTTCTCGTATTCCGCGAGCGCGTGAATGAATTCAAGAATAACCGAGACATCATCTTCGGTAGCGGGCCGAATCTGTAGGTTTGGCATAGTTCTCGCAGTCTATATTACGGAGTGAAGATGTTGCGAATTGCGCTAGCGAACCTGAGGTTCCCCGCAACTCGCGCTGAGTCCGTTACACTGGCCGAACAAGCGATTGCCGAAGCATCGGCGAAGGATGCAACTATTATCTGCTTCCCGGAATGTTTCGTCCCCGGCTACCGAGCGAAGGACAAGCGGGTGCCACCGCCCGATGCCGCATTTCTTGAGCGCGCATGGTCCGACATTGGAGCGGCGGCAGCGAAAGCAAAACTCACGGTCATTCTCGGCACCGAACGTATCGCTCAAAATGGACTGTTAATATCGGCGCTCGTCATTAACCCAGATGGAGCCATTGCGGGTTTCCAAGACAAAGTTCAACTCGACCCTTCAGAGGAAGCTACCTACTCGTTTGGCTCAGGTAGGCGTACTTTCCAAACGGATTCAGTGACCTTTGGTATCGCAATCTGCCATGAAGGCTGGCGTTACCCTGAAACGGTGCGTTGGCCAGTGCAAAGAGGCGCACAGATAGTATTTCATCCTCATTTCCACGAAGCCGAACACGGCGGTTACGCAGCATCAACTTTCGCAGACCCTGCGAATTCATTCCATGAGAAAGCAATCCTGTGCCGTGCCGCCGAGAACACTTGCTACTTTGCGAGCGTGAACTGCGCGAGCAGTGGCTCGCCAACTACGTCTGCAATTGTGCGTCCCGATGGAACGCTACTCACGTATCAGCCCTACGGAAAAGAAGGTTTGCTAATCGCGGATGTGGACCTGTCCTTAGCCTCCGGTCTGCTTGCGAGACGGTGCAAATACTAATAGCAACTCCACTTTGAAATCGTCCAGAAGAAGCGTGGGCCGCTGGCGTTTTGTCGCAACTAATGATTCGACGGCCTTGCGCAGGGTTTCTCTCCAGATCACAGCAACGAATCGAAGAAGGAATCCTCTGACGTTGTCGATGCGTTTGCAGGCACTGATGTCTTCTCCAGGGCCAGTTCCGCCCGGAGAGCACGTGCGAGCAAACCGCGACCGTATTCGCTGACGCTGAGATGTTTGTCCGTGGCGCTTTTGGTGATGTAGTCGTACTGCGCTTTGGTGACCGAAATACCGAGCGTATATTGTTTGGAATCGGGGTTGTTTTCATGCGTCTCCAAACATCGCTTCACCTCGTAAATACCAGTATTAAGATAGTCCTTAAGCGATGTCGAGGTGCGTAAATGGCTCAGCCAGCCGAACGGCTAAGTGGCTGTCTGCTCAGTCGAACCCGCCAGGCCCACGCCTTCAAGGTTCGAAATCGCCTAAATTGGTAAATTCGTCTTCTCTTCGCCTGGAAACAGGGCGAAACCGTCGCAAATCGAGCGGGAATGGCCCGGTCACGCCATCGTGCTAGTGCAGTGATTAGTGCAGTCTGCATAAAGACAATAGAGTGTGTCAGTTATGGTGGCGCTTTACCCTAACAAGGGTGCGCTAGCCGCATAACCATGACCATCCGTAGGAAACCAGGCGCAAGCAACGCGCATCGGCGCACGAGGCGATCCGGGATCAGGCCAAATTCCAAAATCGAACTGCGGTCGCTGAGTGATCTGCTTTACCTATAACATGCTGGACATAAAGTGCTTATGGACGTTAGGCTTTTGGCTTTGGCCGGGGGCGACCTATCCCCCGAGGGGTCTCCTGGCCAGGGTGGTCCGCCAGGCGTAAGTGCTATCCGTGCAATAATTTACATGGACTCACGGATTGGCAGAAAACAGGGCAAGGGGCCCGCCCAGCACCGGCTCCGCCCTGGGGTACATCTAGCTGAGGTCACAGTCACAAAAATCGTTTGTGACCCCTATTGTGACCCCTCACCTAGCTTCGCATGGGGGAGAGGGAGGAAAGGGGGCACACGTTCAATGTGTGAGTCATGCTTGTTGTTGTTGTGATGATTCTCCTGTCGTCCCCGCCGCTTTGGCTCCCGCCCCTCTCATGTGGCGGGTCTTATGGGGTCACAAACGGGGTCACAAACGTGCTATAATGGCCTGTGCCCCCGAAGCGCCAAAACGTATGCCGACAAGGTCATGAACTGGTGGGGTCCAATTTGATTGTCCTGATGGACAAGGATGGCCGGGAACATCGGCGATGCCGAATATGCAAAAACGCGGCCAAGCATCGACACTATCGGAAACTCCACCCAGTGCAGCCTATTCCAGATTATGGGGAGGCGATGGTTGACGCTGAAGACCGCATGAACGACAAAATTATCAAGCCGCTGTATTCCAATTGGTCAATCCCCATCCCGGATTACATCTACCATCCTGCCCAGTATCTTTTGGTTCAAACCTGGTTGCAGTTTGATTCCAATGCCACCCGACGCTATCGACGGCTCCAGCTTCATAAGGTTTTACGAGTAGAAGTAGGCAAGATGCCCTGCGGCGCGCCGTTTTCCACTGATAATGGACACTTCCAAAGTTGCCAAATCTGCCAGAATTATTTTGGTGAGGACCCGCGATTCCCGGAAGATGAAGAGCCATTCTAAAAGATCAAAACAGGCCGCACTGGGCTATTGAATCATTTGGAAGCTTAACTTCGTTTCAGTTTTTAGCTTTTCAATCCGGTCTTTAACTTCTGTCCGTGTCAGCCCCTTCTCTTCGAGCAACTGAAAGATGGCTTCGGTCAGGATCATGTTGTAGTAGGCCATCGTCTCGACGGATGCCTTCACTTTCGGACCTTCTGCCATACGCGTCTCCTCTAAAAAGCCGGGCGGATAGTATCTGGCTCCTGTTGGTGTTTGCTCAACGCCCAAAAAGAAAAACCGTCGGCACGCAACGCGAGCACTGTTAATCTCGGCTACGTGAAGAGTCTTCAAGCCGCGACGGCCCTGTTGTGCGGAGTCGTCGCAGTCTGCTTGATTTTCGTGACGAGACACCCAGCCGAACTGCAGGCGCGTTCTCGTCGGCCACCAAATTGCGCCCAGTTCAGCATCGACATCCGCGCCTCTCAACCGCTGCGGGCCGTGACTCTGCCTCCATACGGCTGCCACACGCGAGAGCTAAACGGGTTCCCCGTTCCTGATCCGGCCTGCACCCCTGGCGCAATCAATCCGACTGTGACGATCACAATACTCCGCGATCCCGCATTCCGGACAGCTTGCATTCGACAGCAAGTCACAACTGCGCAGGAAAAGGCACAGACTTATCGTTGGTACGCAATTCCGCATCCTGCGAACAACACCGGCGGCAGTCAGTCGTGCGAACTGGATCACTTGGTTTCGCTGGAGCTGGGCGGCGCGGATAGTCTCGACAATATCTGGCCGCAGTGCGGGCCTCCTGGCGTTCCGCTGGCGCAACGCTACTTTAAACAGAAGGATAAGGTAGAGAACTATTTGGCTTGGCGCGTCAGGCGCGGTGAAATGAATCTAAGCCAAGCGCAGAGAGACATTGCAGCGAATTGGACTCAATATCTCATAGCTGCCAAACAGCACTGCACGTCTGGGCCGTGTCAATAAAGCTATCTTGCGAAGTCGGAACGAAACGGCTACTGAGAGCAGTTTTGCATTCTCAGGCTCACTTCGCTTCGGTAATCTTGAAGGCATACGTCCACTTGATTCCTGACTCTTCTTTATCAAAGTGAACAACATCAGGTTTACCGCCTGGCTTGAGAGGCACAACTTTATGCAAAAAAGGCAGTACAGTGGCGCAATCGCCTTCTGACACTTTTTCAGTTATGTCAAAATCATTGGTCTTAAAATTAGTCCAAATAACAGCGCCGCAATGTGCCACGTAGCGCACACCGTCTTTACGCAACACATAGCCGTTGTCCGCCTTGTAGCTTTCCAAGACCCACAGACCTGGCGGGTCGGTAGCGTGATTCCGATCCAACAGGAGGACGAATACCAATATTCCCAAGGAGATCGTGGCAGTTGCAATCAGGAGAGCCTTTCTCTTGGAAAGAACCTTTGTCGCGTGTCCCTCTTCCGCTTCCTCTAACTGCGGCCTTGGATCATCTGGGCTGGCGGAACGTCCCGCCGAAGGTACGTGTCTGCGTAATCCGTACCGCAGTAACCAGATCGACAGCGCCAAGAGTGCAAGCCAAGCGATGTCGAAGCCTATAGCTTCTGGATAAGATGGCACAGGAAGCTTTGGCAGCCCAACCAATTGCGCGAGCAAGAGCAAGGCTCCAAATGCTATGGCGCTGATCCGTTTGACTGTCGTCGGTTCCTTAAGCTGCTTTTGCTTCTCGGCCAGATAGCTCTCTTTGATTGCCTTTGTCTTGAAATCGTATCCACAGTCACAACGTTGTGCTGTGTGAGGGTTAATGAGGTTGCAATTCGGACAGTTCATACGCCCTCCCGTCTGGGTGAGATTCTGACTTATGCGCTTGTCGTGTGACGGTGTGTTTTGCGACGAAACACGCCTTGTTGACCGCCTCTTTAGCTGGAACATTGGACAGGGAAACATTCATCTCGTCACCAGGGCTCAACATCATCGACATGCCGTAAAGACTCTCAAAGTCATGAGGTGGAAGACCGGAAAAATCGATGAACCAGTGCGGGTGTTTGAACACAGCGGTTCGTTCTTTATCGGTGCTCGTTGTAAAACGCCACAATCTCAAACCGTCGCAACTGTCATCGAGAGCAAAAGCTGTTTCAAATACTGCGCCTGCCTCTGCTTTGCCGATGTCATTAAGGTAGAGGTCGTAGAATGCATCAGCAGAATGTTTTGGGGCCGGATTCGGAGGCCAGAAAATCCAGAGAAAAAGCCCCAGCGATGCTACGATTGCACAGGCTCGTAATAAAAGGCTCATGGCATCGTTGTAGTCTATAGCCGATTTATCGTCTAAAGCCTACGGCCATAATTGGGCGCGTGTCCACCGACATCGCTGTCCGATTTGGCAAACGGTTACGTGCACTTCGTAAGAAGCGAGGGTGGACGCAGGTCTATATGGCCGAACACGTGGGGATCGACCGCAGTTTTATCTCCGACTTGGAGAATGGAAAGAAGGAGGTTTGCCTCCGGAACCTGGAGGTACTTGCCACCGCGTTCGAACTGACGATATCGAAACTAGTTTCGAGGTTGTGATAATTGAACTGGGAAAAGCTCTCTCGGCGACTTCCCCAGGCTCGCGGTTTTTGCTGTTGGATTCAGTCGTCGTCCTTCTGCTTCGTTCTGATGTGGTGGTCCCCGGTTAGGAAACTGAGTAATCTGCTTTCCGCTTTCCCACTTATCGGCACCGGACCACGAGGACTGAGCTTCGCCTTCATGCGCTGGTACCCGGCATACTGGGCTTCGAGTTGATTCGCGTATAGCGGCTCAGATGTTTCGAGCACTTCATCGTCCTTGCCCAAAAGTTCGTAATACCAAGCCATCTATTCCTCCGGCACTATCTCCGTCCAGGATTCCCGCAGCACAGGCCAACCGGCTTTCCAATCGTCCAAAACCGCCATTTTCGCACGCCGAACAATTGAGAGTGGAAAGATGTGCTGAGCCGACAGGCTCCCACGTCGAATCGGCAACCAATCCATCAGCTGTGCAATCTCTCCGATGTGTTGAAGCGTGACCGGGTCTGGACGAGGTTTCCGGCTAGAAAAACCGACCCTCGCGCAGCACGAAATCATAGACGTTGCGGTAGCAGTACCTGGCTGGAAGCTTGCCCGCGAAATCGCGTACCCTTTCAAGATATGCTCCCACGCGGTGTTCGCACATTTCCGGGCCGGGACGGTGATCGGCAACTGATTCTGCATGTGGCGAGCGAGGAAGATGACGGATCAGAATCCCGTGTAATCGGTGAAAACACGACATGCTTTTATTGACCGCGAATCAAAATGATTGTTATTGTAATGGTCCGCAGCCTCAGAAGCCGTTTGTCGTCGGATGAAATTTCTGCCCACGGTTCGCGCCCGCACATTGCGGCCATGCGCGTATTCTTCTTGAATCGTAAGAGAGGAATCATGTCGTGACGGAACAACAGCTAGTGAACAGGTTTGTCCAAAGTCTTCGCAGGAAGCAAAGCCCATGGGGTACTGTAAAGGTTTCTTTGGAGTTTGACTACCAGCGTGGGCGGCCTGACATTCTGGCCGTGACTGACGATGGCCATCTAATCGCATTCGAGGTGAAGCTCACAAGATGGCGCGAGGCGTTGCACCAAGCATACAGAAACACTAGCTTCGCTCACAGCTCGTATGTGGTACTGCCTCAAGAGATCGCGTTCAAGGCCCAGCGCCTTGACGGCGAATTTGCCCTCCGTAAGGTGGGTATTTGTTATATCGAGAATCACCAAATAGTGATAGCCTTCGCTGCAGAAAAGCAGCTGCCGCTGGAGCCTTGGTTAATGAAGAGTGCGTGCGCTGCTGTCTTTCAGCAGAATGATTCAGCGCGACGATGTCGAAGGGCTTGCGAAGCAAATTTGTCGGAATCGGGGCATGGAGTTCATCGGTCGCGTTGGAGAAGGAACCTTCAAGCAAACCTTCCACGTAAGGCAAGTAGACGGCCTGCCCATTGCTCTGAAGTTATATAAAGCCAGCGTTTCCACTCCACGCGACCAGCGTGAGATTGACGCAATGTTGAGGTGTACCCATCCTAACATCGCCCGCCTTATCTCAGTTGATACCGATGTCGTTGGCGACGCTAAGTTCGTCACCGTTTCGGAGGAATTTCTTTCCGGTGGGACACTAGCTTCCAAAAGCCAAATTTCGAGGGCGGCATATCTCGACATCGGCAGCCAACTGATTGATGCTGTCGGCCACATAGCGTCCCTGCGCCTAGTACATCGAGACATCAAACCCGACAACATCATTTTCCGCGAGGATGGCACTACGCCTGTAATTACCGACTTCGGTGTGGTTAGAGACCTTACGGATTCGTCGCTTACCCCCTCATGGATGCCCCGCGGCCCTGGCACTCCATTCTTCGCTTCACCGGAACAACTCAATAACGAGAAAATGTTGATTGACTGGCGCTCCGACCAATTCGCGCTTGGGGTCTCCTTGTTGTTCGCTGCGTTCAGCGATCATCCGTATCGCAGTGATGGGTGCTCGGATGCTGACGTTGTTGGGCGGGTTTCATCGAGGCAAGGCCCAGCGCCTCTGTTTGCGGAAAGAGTTAGAAATGAGGCATTGCCCGTCGCATTAAAGATGATATCCGCTTGGCCCGTGGATCGATACCGAAAACCAGAACTATTAGCCGCTGCTTGGCGGCAACAATGAGCTAGGAGACTATGATGCCGGTCTTTCACCAGATGGGACACCACTCAAATAATATCGTCGATTTACCAGAGATGTCCGCATATGCCGGAGCCATCTTTAGCCCTATCAACTATGGCGAGGCTGAAATGGTGGAGGACATTCAGGTTGCTCGGGCGAAACGACCACAATTGGAGATGGTGTTTGACCCTCAACTGTACGTTCCTGCAACTGATCGCGGAAAGCTCAAGAATTGGCGCTATTTCCGGCAGGATGTAGATACCGCTGACCTCTCGTCAATCCCGTGGTGGACCGGCGTGAACCGGGATATCGTTCAAAGCTGTCAGACGCTGGAAGTAAATGCTGCCTGCTCTCCAGCGGTTATCCCCAAGATTTTCGACGACAGGTTCTATGCTCAGCTTGCAAGAGTGGGCAGCGAGTTGACGGCTATGCTCAAGAGCACCAGCATTTCGGTGTTACAAACTATCGTCGTCAACATGGCCGAGCTTGCGGCGGAGAATCGTCCGCTGGAAATCGCCTCTATTGTCTCTGGAACAGATGCAGACCGTGCTTACCTCATCTTCGTCGGTTCCATGCTCCCACGACGGGAGTTTAATGCCGTAGATGAACTCAAAGGTGCCATGAGATTGATCAATGCCTTGGAGCGCAATGGCGTCCCTGTTGTCGTCGGCTTCTGTTCATCCGAAATGATCCTATGGAAAGCCGCAGGCGCAACTGCGTGCGCATCTGGCAAGTTTTTCAATCTTCGCCGCTTTACGCGACAGAGGTTTGAGGAGCCAACTGATGAAACAGGCGGCGGCCAGTTACCGTATTGGTTTGAAGAGAGTCTTTTAGCCTTCCTGCGCCAAGGAGACTTAGGAAGGGTACGCAGACAAGGACTTCTCAGCGAAGCGAGTCAAGCCAATCCATTCTCTCAGCAAATCCTCTCGTTGCTTGACCAAGCTGCGACGACGGGAGTTAAACCCAAATGGCTCGCACTTGCCTGGCGACAATTCCTGTATTGGTTTTGTGATGTGGAAGGGCGGATCACTCGGGAGACATAACGCCCGCCGTTCTCTTAGAAACTGCGGACGCGAACTGGACGAGGCTCGATCAGGCGAGGGTATTGATGGAGGAGCGCCCAAATGATGGAGCATGGATACGCAGTTGGCTGAATGCGCTTCGTGAATATGGAAGCGATACTGCCCGTTCCGCTCGGGCGTAAAGGCTCGCGTCATATTGAATCAGAAGGCCCGCGAGGCGCTCTGTCTCTTCCACTCCTCCCTCGCTTCCCTCGACTGAATTACAACTGGCTCCCTCGGCGGCTTCCCGAGATTCGCGGCTAGGCTAAGATGACTCTTCGGATTCGTCCCGAAGAGCATGCGGCGACTTTAGACCGAAAGCGTCGAGCAGACGTTTCTCCAGCGTTGTCCGCAACTCTTCTGTGTTTAAAAATAGATCACAAAGTTTGGTAGTTCCCTTGGTGCGCCCAAAGCGATCAAGAATCGCGGTCACGAGGTAAAGCGCTGCAGAATGATCATGACTGATATCTCCAATGGAGTCCTTAGCAACTTTGAGAGACTTCCTTAGATAATCCAAGGCTTCAACCGTTTCCTCGTGTACGCGGCTTTTTGAGTCTTCGAGGAAAAGAGCTTTGGGATTTAGCGCGCTATGGCCTACAAGCCTCGCGATCAATTCCGCTCCGGCCTTGTAATCCGGTTTGCCGCGTTCCTTGCACCGGCTTTTTAGTCTTCGACACTTGGTTGGATGGTGTTTTTCAAATCCCACCTTAATGCAGTCTTTGAGCCAAAGGTCCTTGTCAATCAAGAATTCCCCTGAGAACTTCCCATTCCAGTACCACGTCTCATCGCCGTCGTAGAAAAGAGGGCCACCTCGCTCCTTCGGATCATAGGCCTGCAAGCCTTTCTTACTGTGGTCCTCCTCACTGATCAGAATTCGAAAGGCGTGCGGACTGTAGGCAATAGCCTCTACCCAGTAAAACTGTTTCCCTTCCACGAGGCGCTTCCAATCGAAGTCGAATCGGATATTGCCGTATATCGAACCGTCTATCCAAGAATTAGGTGAGACCCACGACACACAAGTCCTCGTGTTTCTCAGTTTACTTTCATCCCAGACAAGCGATGATCGAATCCGCTCGTCCTCAAAAACACGAAATGCCTCCCCGACATGACAGATGTGGAAGACGGTCTCCAAAGGACAACAATCAGGGTTTGTCCAATTCGGGTTGGTGGAGGGAATACCGACTCGGTATGGATACCACTCCGGCTTTGATGCTCCTTAATCATCTTCGAATAGTTCATCCGAAACGTCAGGATAACCTGGGTTCCTTGATCCACGTCTACCTGGATTACCCGGACTGCCAGCGTTTCCAGGGTTACCCGCGTTGCCGATGCTGCCTCGATTTCCCGTTCCCTTATTGCCAATCATTTTGTTGTGCAATTCCCCAACGTACCCGCCGCTCATCTTATGAACGTGGGTGTCCCTGATTTGTTCAACTGGGTTACCGTGCATATTATAGAGATGCCAACCTTTGACAAATCCCACCGCCTGCCCACTAGAAGTCTAGATGTAGTCCATCTGTACCTCCGATTCATTCAAACAAAGATCAGCGCGATAAAGTATTTAATGCTCGGGCAATTCGCCGCCGCTGTGCCCCGTCGAGCCGAACGTTACCCGATTCCAAAGCTAAGAATCGGATGACACGAGAGTTGAGTGGTTGAGGATGTAGGCCAACCACTCAATTTCAATGGACCATAAATGAGGCCTGAAGTGGAGAAGGTTATAGCAGCCCCAGATAAGCAGTTTTGCGACAGCTTCTTTTTCTTCATCACTTAACTGAAGCCGCGTACTATGACCGTATTGGAGCATGTACTCATCGCTCTGGCACCGAATAAGTGCTTCGCGAGGGCTTATCAGATTCTCACCGTTCATCACCCGATCTGGATCGGTGCCTCGCACTGCGCACACGGCAAACCCATACATCGCGCCATGCAAAGCGATCATGAGCCATTTCCATCGATGTCGTAGGTGTGATCTGTGGAAACGGGCAGCTTGCTCCAAGGATTCGATTGCATTTTCAAGCTCGTTTGTTCTGTACCATCTACCGCGCATATCTCTTTTGCACGGGTGTTACCCGGCTGCTGATTCTCCCTTTCCTCGCGATCCAAATATGTAACTGTGAATGTCCTTCCACTGTTCGTCCAGGATCGCCTGAATCCTTTCTGACTTCCCCTGCCCATACCCGGGAATAGTTAGCAGAAAGTTCTGCAAGTCAGAAAACATTTCTGGGTCCCTGAAGCATCGCAGTTGAAGTCCGTGAAAGAGGTCAAAGGTTCCTCCCTCTGCGAGTTCTGCCATCGTTTCGAGTTCGTGAATATTGACAACATTTAACGAATCCACGGCCACACCATCGCGCAACTGATTCCTGTCGAGAAGCTGATTGAATTTCCGATTTAGCAGCCAGTTGACTAGTGGGCTCCGCAGTATATGGTCCTGTACAACCAAGACGGGAATGATCCGGGTGACATGTTCTACAGGCACCTCACGAAGCTGTCGCCGTTTGCTTGCTTTCCTGTTGAAGAGTTGCTGTATCTTTCGGGCCAACTGTTCGCAACCCTTCGTGATTTTGAGATCGAGGTCCGCTTCAAATGCAACCGGATCAGCTTCGTATCTCGCATCAATCCGCAGGAATCCGCCCTTGTACTCCATCGGCATGAAGCGGGTGTCGGCTGTAAATGCGCCATCGAAACACTCGACGCCGTCAGCCCAGGGGGGCGCAGGCCAGAAGAGCAAGTCCTGCTTAAAATGACATCCGCCGAGAAACCAGTTCACGTACTCCTCGAATAAAATTCCCCACGCACTAAATAACCTAGGACGTTCCTTTCGATTAAGGCCATCGTTAATGGCCCAATAAGCGCCACTGGAGATTTTCTCTACTAAGAACCCGATGTCTGCACAAAGAAGCCTTGGGAGCAAGCTCGATCACGGGTTTGCTTCTAAACGGCATGAAATCGAAACGCCAATCTGCTTCTCTTTTGTCTGCCAGCAGCTTCTTGAAATCGGCAAAACTCGCCGAGACAGTGCTTAATACGATTTCTAATTCTCGTGGAGTAATTTGGGACTTGGTTGCATATTTCGATGGATCAATAGCTAGGTATTCCAGGTTGCGCGTGCCATCTTGGCCGATATAGTTCATTAGATATGAGTAGAAGCCGATCAACTGAAAGAGCCAATGCGACACTGGCATACCTGTGATGCGTTCAAACTGTTGCCTGAAATCAAAGCCGTGGCATTGGTGCTTAATTCTTTGGACTACCTTGTCTTGGCTCTGCAGGACATCAAACATAATTCGGGATCGATAGGCGATATGAGAGATTGCGCCGCTGTTTATCACTTCGGAGGATTTCCAACAGCTGAGTGATTAGCGCAAGCATCCTACTATCTCTTGTGCCCGAACTAATGCTGAGGTGTTCTTCCTGTGTGAGAAATAGATCGTTCATCATCAGACAGGCAGTACCGAGCTTGTATCGCGCTGCATCGTCGGTTCGGGGGTTTGTAATGGCGCCACGACTGTGTTCAATTACCAGTCTCAGAACGTTCAAGATTTGTGGCGCATGGAAGAGGGGGCGGTCGGCCAGGTGTTCACGTCCAAATCGCTCCTTTAATCGTCGAATTGTTTCGTCATCAAGGAGGCCAGCCGCCCATTCTGTTTGTACTTTGGCCAGAGCTTCCCGTTCCCGAACTGCCAAGCGAAGCTCGGTGTTGAGTTGGCAAAGGAAGCTAGATGTCTCGGCGACTTCGAGGTCAGCAACGAGTGGAGGCAATTCAGAGTATTCAGGAGGCCGGTCGAAGACCTCTCGATACCTGAGGTAAACCGCCGCTGTGAACCCCACCGAACCTGTTATGGTCGCCATTATTTAAAAGCCAAAATCTCCCGCACACGCAGCCTGGCCGTGATTTCCCTCGGACTCCTTCCTCGTTGTTCTAGCCATTTATGGAACGCCCGGAATTCTACAGTGTGCTCGACCGGCGTATCTCTCGCCAACACTCGAATGCTGAAATTCTGGCTGACATCCTCGACCCAACTGCATTGTCGGATGGCCCGCAGCCCGAGAGCGACAGCTTCGTAGAGGCTTTCGGCAGACACTTCAGCCGTTTGCTCGATTCCCTGAGTATCGCGGATGGTGACGCGGCATGAGCGGACCGACATAGGCGGAGGGTAGCATATTCGCTTTATATTCGCTAGGCATTACAAAGCAAGATGAACCTGGCGCCCGTAAACTTGAAGGGTGATGCTTCCGCACATCCAACCAATAAATCCAGCGCGAATAGCGGCACCATTTGACCATCATGACTTTTTCTTCGAATTGAAGCATGACGGTTTCCGGGCGCTGGCATACATCGAAAATGGTGCCTGCCGACTTATTTCAAGGAAGCAAATCGTCTACAAAAGCTTCGCGGGGCTTTGTACGGCCCTGGCTGCGCTTCCGGTCGGCAGCGCGATTCTGGATGGAGACATAGTTTGTCTCGACGGAGATGGCCGAAGTCAGTTCCTACAATTAATGCGGCGACGACGGCATGATGCCGCGTTCTATGCCTTCGACTTGCTCTGGCACGACGGTGAAGATTTACGGCGGCTGCCGCTAGTTGAACGTAAGCGCAGACTGCGACGCCTGATAAAAGGCCGAGCCGGGCTGCTGTTCGCCGAACAAATCCAGGGCAGCGGCATTGAACTATTCCAGACCATCTGCGCGAGGAACATTGAAGGAATAGTTTGCAAGCATCGACTCGGGCCGTATGAAGCAAGGCCGGTGACGTGGTACAAGGTCTTGAAGCCCGCCTATACGCAGAAACGCGGTCGCAAGGAAATGTTCGACAAGTTCCGCGAGCGCAGCGCACACGTTCCCGCTTGAACTTCAATCTCCAGAGGCGCTGCGAGGCGGCAATGACTCTCCAAGCGGGCGGGCAATAATCTCTGGAGTTGCCCATGGCTCCAAGAAAATTGAATCCCATCCGTGGGGCAGCTTGCGCCGTTTCATCTCTTCGAGCAGATTAAGATTATTCTGGACGAGGGATAGATGGTCCTCCGCTGCAAGCAGAAGCGTATATTTCTCCGTCGTTTCCTTCACAACGTCGATTGCATCGTCCAAATCTGAAAATGTCGTATGAACTTCGACATCAGGAACAGTGTGAGCAGCCCTCTTGCTAGCAAACTGGTTGGCTTTTTCGGCTGCACTTATTGTGGCTTTGCGGTCCTCGCCCAAAAGCCGCCTACAGGCCGCGGTCTCCCAATCAGGGGGAAGCTGCCCGGCTTTAGTGAAGATTTCGGCCCGCGCTCTATCCCCGTCTTGCGGATAATGGCGTTGAAACGACTCCCACAACCGGCCGGGTTCGCGGATAAATGAGTCGAGAAGTCTGACGAGATTTACGTCTCCAGACTGATATGCCTGGCTCGCAAGCCGCCGCACTCCGACCGCATTCGTGACGGCGTAAACAATCCAGCCCCACTCGCTGAAGATACTGCGTGGCCGTCCTTGTAATCGTGGGTTGAGCCGTACGATTTCTTGATGGGTTCGGAACACGTAGCGGTTGAAGAGTAGTTGAATCGCTTCTTCACGAATATCCCGCACAAGCTTGGCTCTTAATTGGATGTCCATCCATTTATTGTACGTCCACCGAGATATCTATCATTCGAGCGTGGCCATGAAAGCATTTATCGCCTTGACGATGGCCTTCCTTCGATAGTCCAAGAAGTCTTGATAGTTTTGCATCTGCCAAAGCCTTGGTTCGAGCGGGACTAACTGCGATGTCAAGGCATCCTTTCCCCTGGCTGGGATGATTTCGTTGGGAAAGTATTCCGAGGGCGGATTGTTCAGGATATGTCGGTTCGCTTTTCCGCCGATGAAAGCCATATTGGCTATCTCATTGATTTCGTTTCGCTCAAACCCGGCGTTCTTCAGGAGAGATTTTGGGAAGATGTGGTGGAACTGGAGTTTATGGGGCTTCCCAACCAGTTTGTTGGAAAGCTTGATGCCTGACAACCAGTCCTTCGCGCCGTTCTGCCGCAAAACGAAATACAACATCGAGAACATTGGATTTCTTATCCCCCTATGCTCGATGTCGATGTATTCGACCTCAAACTGCTTTACGTTCTGCTGAAGTTGCTTCGTGAGGTTTTCGAGGCTCTTTGTTTTGAACAGAACCGCCAAGTCGCCGTCGAGTACCGTTTCAGCGGACCCCGAATAGTGACCACGCATATGCGCCAAATAGAGCCATCGCAGAAGCGTTTTGTCCTCGGCTTCGCTAAGCTTGCCCTTCTTCAAATAGGCATATACCGCGATGGGGATAAGTATAAATGGAGAAGAAAGCAGCCCGAGGCTCTCTATATGCGCGTTACTTTTGACAAAATTGATTGCGAACTCTAGCCCGATTTGAGCATCATCCCACGCTTCTTCGAGGGTCTCTCGACTGATTCTTCCGACTGTCTTAAACCTGCTTTGACGTGTCGCAAAAACGACTAACAATCGCACAAGCAATCCCGATTCGAGCAAGAAGGCATCTTCGTCTTCAAAGTCAGCCGCGAATTTCTCACAAAGGCGCATGAACCCCTTCCACCGCGAAGTGATTTGCGCCAAAGCCAAGTCAGAGCCACGCAACTTAATCCCTAGCGAGTTAACGCGGACGAAGATTTCAGTAACTTCCTGGTACGACAATTTCTTTTCGAGGACCTGCATTACGTAAGGATAGTCTTGAATTTTTCTCACCTGCTGGAGGCGTTCGGCGTACTTGTCCCATCGGGCGTCGTCAGATGAAACGCCGATTCTCCGAAGAATCTCACTGTCAGACTTCGCGAAAATGGATGAGACTGGTACCCAAACAGGGTTGGTCTGTAGAGCGCGGCTCGAAACTACAAAGGCACGATTTTTGAGTTCTTGCTGAATGTCGCGTCCATCTTCTTCCTCGTCTCCGTTCTCAATATCTTCGCCAGACACGTCGTTTTCATCTACTTCGAGCACTTCGACCGGAGGACCATCAGGGTGCTCTAGATTGAAAAGAATATCGATTGGCTTTTTCCGGTGACGTACCTGAACCGGCTGCCCATGCAAAATCGCAGCGAGCGACGTAATGCGTTGCTGACCATCAAGGAGTAGCAATCTGTGCGAGGTCGTCGGATTCTTCGTGGCCTTCACAGCCAGTTCCTTCGTCTCGATGTCCTCGTCCGTCTCCCACACCAAGATGGTGCCGGACGGGTATCCCCGGTACAGTGAATCGAGGAGGTCGCGCACGCGAGTCGCTGGCCAGACATAGCGGCGCTGCATTTCCGGCAAAAGCAGTTCGCCGTGCTGGACCTTGTCAATCAGTTCGCGTACGAATATGTCCGCCTTGGCCACTGTTCACCTCTCCTCGGTAACCATTATCGACCCAACGAATGATGGCCCCAGACCCCTCGCGGTGAGAGCCAAAAGCTAGTGGCAGTTATCGAAGAGTCAATTCCTGAACCCGAATTCGCCACCCAATCATGCTTTACACGTACAATCCGGCAGAATGAAAAGAAAACTTAACGGCTGGAAAAGGATAGGCATCGTCGTTTCGATAGTTTGGATTCTTGGCGCTGGGATTTACACCCTCGATGCCGTGGATGAATCCATCGCTCAGCATGCTGCTTCACTAGCATTCACATGCGAGAAGGATGCGGACGATGCCCAAGCGCGCAGTAGGTGGAGTGACGAACAACGCACCACTTGGCAAGCGATGTGTGATAAGCAACGCGACGAAGACCTGGCAGCCCATATTCATGACTCTCCAATAGCCGCGATATCGGTTGCGCTCATTCCAGTCCCTCTAGGCCGGGGATTTGCTTATCTAACGCTCTTTGTTGTCGCTTGGATTAAGCGCGGATTTCAAGAAGCGTAGGCCCGCCAGCCGACTGATTATTGCACTAGCGCGGCCTTCACCGTGGTGAGCGTCTCTCTGTTCTTTCCGATGACACGAATTTCCTTTCCGTAGATACCCGCGAACTTCATAGCCTTCCCGAAGAGCGCATATTCTTCGTCCTGGTAGTCTGCCGCGAACGAATCTTGATGGATGATTACCACGTCGGCGCTTTCGCGACAGGAGCGGGCGAAGTCCGGCAACAAGCGTTCAATCTCCGCCGTTAGAGCGGCCTCTTTTTCCGCCAATGCTTTGTCTCGGATGTACGCCATGATTCTTTCCCTTCGGCTAATGCATTCTGTGTTTCTCAGTTTTAATACAACATTTCTGGATTCACCATATCGCCTTTACACGGCCACGGTCCCTTACTGGTTACGTGATACTTGTGTCCGAAGGAATCGGTGACGGTCAGGATGATATAACCCTTTTTAATCACGGCTTCTCTAGTGTGGCGAACCAGAAAAGCAAATCCAACCTTCGGTGGGAATTCCATGCCGTAGTGCTTCGTTTGGAAATGCATCAAGTTCCTTGCGAATGTCACGGACAACTCTCATGCCGTGCTGTTGTTCTTGGACCTTGGTGTGCTGGTGCCAACGAGAAATATCCTCGACGTGCTCTGAACCAACCTTTTGGTTACCAATTATGGCGAGGCTCCACTGCTTGATAGTGGTTTGTGTCTCTTTTTTGTTTACAACCCACACCCGAACGAACACGTACAGGTCAATCGTATAATCGGTCCAATCCGCCTCGACGGACGCCAGTATCTTGTCAAAACAGACCTGTCGAATTTCGAATTGCAGTCGTGGACGTTTCGGTCGGAGACTCAGAGACCAGTCCGAAGCTTTGATTGCTATATTCCAAGCCAGTGCAGGGATGTGCCACATTCGATACGGGCCGCGATTTTACGTCAAAAAGGTGTCTCGGTGGTAGAATCCGCCGAACGGAGGCCAGACGACTGAATGGCCGCGTACATCGCCGTCATAGTTTCAGTATTGTCTCTATTCGTTTCCGTGCTAATTGCGTGGTTAACACTTTTGCGGGGCGGGACTGTCAAGATGACGCAGCCAACGGTCATATACTTTGGACCTGACAGTCCACGCACTGTGGAACATATCGGCTCTACCCAAAGTGTTCCTGCGTACCCTGCTTTTCGCGACGTCCAAGCGTGGGCGCGTTGTGGAAAGCATGCACGTCGCGCTAGCACGAAGCGAGACAAAACAGAACTTTAACATTTGGGTTTACAGCGATGACAGGCTGGTTCGCGGAAGTGGATTGTTTGTTGGCGAAACAGGCGTAGCGGCCAATCATCATTTTCTGACTCTGAGGGACGGAAGTTCCTTTCGCTTCACTGAAGGTCGCTACCGAATCGACGTATACGCCAAGTTGCTGGGGGACCGTGGGGCAAGACTGCTTTTTCACAGACTGTTGAGGTATCGCCCAAGGCTTCTGCCCAGCTTCGCGGGTCCGATTCTGGCTTGTATTTCGATTGGGGGCCAGATTCGTCGAGCTATCTGCCCCATGTCGATAACCGGCCAGCCCCAGCGAATGAGGATTTCCTTGAACTACTGGATTTGACCCGGCGCTCGAAGCTCGTTCAGGTGCTTAATCCCAAACATGAATTCATCCCTTCCCGCACCGGGCCGCGAGTTTCGAGCGCTTCTGAGGAGTTGCCATATTCGAAGTCCTCGCCCACTAAGAACGGCCTAACAGAGCAGCAGTATCATGTGGCACTCTTCGTTTGCCGGTGAAGACTGCGAATTCGTCGAACAGGTTGCGAGACAGTTGGTTTCAGAGGGCGTTTCGGTCTTCTACAACAATTCGAGGAAGCTAACCTTTAAAAAGAAGACCTTTATTCCCACTTGCAGGACGTGTACAAAAACAAGGCTCTGTTCACTGTTATGTTTATCTCAAAGCATTACGAGGACAAGGCGTGGCCGAATCACGAGCAACAAAGCGCACAGGCTCGGGCACTAAAAGTAAGCAGGCATACATTCTCCCCACGTTTTTCGACCTATCGATAAAAGTGCCTCGTCTCCGAAAAACAGTAAAAGATATATCACTTTGGATACGACTTCCCGAGGACGTTGTTGCCCTCATCGTGGAAAAACTTCAAGCGAGAGGAGTGGAAATATCTGCGCAGTTTGTATCTTCGGACGAACCAAGGCCGATGTTCGCTTCCCACCGAGCAAGAGAGCACCAAGTCGGCAAATACTCAATAAATTAAAATCTCATGACTGGTATCAACAGGCCCCGGCAATAAACGCGATTTTCGAACTAGATGGAAGTCTCTCGACAAAAATCAGATATTCGTGCTTGGAAGGAACATCTATCAGTGTGCCTGTGGCTCTGAACACCACGCATTGGCGGTGGCTAGAATGTCCCGGCCAGGCACCCCGAAATTCCTAGAAGCGGCACCAACACATTGCTAAATGGAATGTTTTTTGAGGTGTATTTCGATAGAGAAAAAAGAGAAATTTCGGGGAGGCCTGGTCAAAGGACAGTGCCTCGATGAGTTACTTAAAGTTCAGACAATCAAGAAGTTCGAACAGTCAATTTCATTCATTCGGCGCGCTCTCCAACCCTATAGAGCGCAACTGCCGCTGCCTTCCATCTACAACCCCTGAAAATGTAGTTTTCGAATTAACTGCAAAGTTGACGGACCCTCCGACCGTCAAGAGCCTTCAAGTTTGGAGAAAAGCAACTACTTGTAAAAGTCGATGACTTGGCGGACCTCGCAGCAGTGATTCCGGAAACTGTCGTTGATGAACTTCACAGTAAAGCAGCTTGAAGAGATGCTTGACGAACCGTGGAGCATCCCTCCTAAGCAATTGCATATCCGTTGTTCACCCAAACGGACTGGTCCAGAGTACAAACTACACAAAGACCTCATGGGATAAAGTGGCAGAGCAGCCTTGCCAGACGAGACGGAAGAAGAGGAGTAAGGAGGAGGACTCGTTGAGGACCTGAGCTGACGGTCGCACCCGGCTGAGGAGAAATGCATTATTTCCGGGTGTAGAATCGCCGCAACGGAGGCAATCGTCCCCGATGTACCGACCCTTGAACCGGCGCAAGGCCGATTGTAAAGCGCAGCGGTGTGCGAATCCCGCGAGATAACGAGCGAAGTGGCCGTACACACTTCAAGCTGGTTTGTGAAAATCACAAGAGGGACGTAGACGGTAAGTCGTGGCCTGACGTATCGCGTTCTGTGTTTCGAAGCAGACCACCAATAGAACATGGCATGCCAAGCCGGGGCCACAAGTTCCGGCCTTTTGCTTTTCGGAGTAGAATCCGTGCCGATAGGAGTAAACACAAGTGCCTCGTATTCTTTCCTTCACATCTGGGCCTGATGACTGGAAGGCATTCCTGGCTTCGGAGAAGCACTGGCGGTCGGGCTATTCCGCACGCACGCTGGCGCATTGTTCGGAGGCTTCAGACGGATTTCCCGCTGAAATTGCTGAAGTATTCAGGCAAACAACCAACCTTTGCTGCCCGAACTTCAACCCCTCTTGCCGTACCAGAGTTCAAGGTGCCGTTCCCAGAGGCAATCGAGCTTCACAAAATGAGGTTGTCTAGCCAGGTCATCTGCCGGGCCTGTAGGCATTATGGTCGAGGGAAAGGTAAACGAATCCTTGGTCCTACACTTGACGATTGGCGAACCGATGCTTCTCCTGGCAAGGACGAGCGGCTCGACTTTCTCTTAGATAAACTGTGTATCTCCGCGCCTATCGATGGCAAAATGCGCTACCAGCTTCTTCATCGGGCTGCTTCGGCAATCATCACGGCAGACAGTATCACGCAGTAGCGGCTATAGTGCTCATCCACTCGTTTAGCGAAGACCGCACAGGTTGGGTAGATTACGAAGCCTTTCTTAATCTATTCGGATTGCAGGCTGAAAGTGATGTGGTCCAGCGCGTCGAAGGCGTCTCTCTCATTCCGCTGTTTGCAGTGTCGGTAACAGGTGATTGCCGCTTCTTGAAGAGTTGACCTTTCAGAGTGTCATGACAGCAGATTTTAGCGCCGATTAAATCTCGGGTCTGGGTCGCGGCCTCTTCGTCTTATTCCATGGGTCCATCGAGAATGCTCTCGCATCCCAGCGTCGGGCAGATTCTGAAAATACCGTTTTGGGGGAGTTGTTCGGTCTACTTGTTGTTATTGCTGTGGGACGAGGAAATCACTTTCGGACCCGAGGTTTTTGCATGGTCCTCGCAAACGTAAAGCGGACCGCTTCCCCCGCCCTGCCAGCACGTCATCAGTGAAGTTCCGTACTCACAGTCCAGTCCATAATACGAAGACAGCCGCTCGGCAGCTTTTGCACGAGGGAACCTCCACGCAGCGCGTTTCCTACAAGGAACTGTATGCGGCATGCCGAGATTGTAGCTTGAGCGTTTCGAGATTGCTCTTCCGAATGGTTGAGTGGCGCATTGTCGAGGCATCGTTTCTCAGGCGGAATCCGTCATAGGTTCTGAAGTTCCTTGTTCATGCTTGCACTTTTGGGGGCGAGCCAGCGGGGTCTTATCCGATAGTCGGGCGATCTTTCGACTGCTTAGAAACGCAAAGGCGCTACCCAGAAGCATTACTACCCCCATCCCGATGAAGAACGCCATGAAGCGAAAATCGTCTCTTATCAATAGACCAAGAGCGATGAAGACAGCGGCTGTAAGGACGAGCCAAACCGCGTTACGAGATTGATTCTTGGCCGCGATTAGATACATCTTCTTACTTCTGTCGATCATTGCATGGAGTGATTTAATTTCGTCTTCGCACGCGGTACTGCAGGCAAGACCGCAGCCACTGTCGATCACACATTCTCTGCAAAGCCCCTTGAAGCAAGTTTACACGTTGCTACTGCTTCGGAGTCTGGATGATTGAAGCATCTCATAGTGTACCTCCCGACGCGCTGGCCGGACTCTATAACATCGCTTCCTTCCTGCTCAAGTGTCTGCGGTGAGGATGGGGTCGGGAAAGTCGGATTCCCTGAACGTGGGAAGCGCTGATTTCCACTTACCGAGAACGCCGGTGATCTCAAGTGGTCGATGCAACACCCCGTGAAGCCTCCTCAAAACGTAGACTCTTCAAGAACATCAATCCGGACAGCCTAAGCTTCTAAAACGGGCCAAGAATCAGCTCTTAGGCTATAAGAACCCTGAAAAGACCAAAACCTCCTGTTTAAGAAGAACTTCTGACGCGCTGGTGGTGTTGCAACGACCGGTTGAGCCGGCACCGTTTCTCGGGACCTGGTATCGATTTTGGTGTAACATCCTGCGCGATTTGGGGTTGCCGATGCGTGCCGTTCACTCGTTCCGCACAGGGTTTCTTGTTGCCCTTTTTCTCTCTACGTTTGTTTCGGGGCAGACTCCCTCAGCGATCTCGGGCCAGCAACTCTACCTCCTTGCTGGCACTCCCGACGGCACTATGGGGTATCCGTCGACTCTGTTTCGCGCCTCCGAGGACAAATTGCTACCCGTGCGAGATGTGCTTCCGCAGACTGCGGGGCTCCGTGCGGTGAAAGCGTGGGGGAACGCGATTTTCCTACTGCATGCGGACCAAGACGCCGACAACGCCCGAGCTCGCGCTGTTGCTATCGTTCATACCGACGATCCTGAACGCGAAGACGATGTGGCTGTGTATGCCACCGCTCCCAACGAACACACCGATATTGATTACTTATTCATAGCCTCGGCTCAACCAAACGCGTCAACCGTTGATCTACTAGTTCCCGAAGCCGATTTTACGCCGGGCAACAAACCCTTGCGGCGATTTCGGGGGCCGGTGTGGGACCAAAGGTTAGGCTTAATAACTGGGGCGAAATGCCGCGCTGAGAATGGAAGGTGACACGGGAGGTCCGTTTCCGTTTCCGAATGACTTTTTCGTGATGCCAGCGGGGAATAGTTTGGTGGTAAAGGTTTGGAGTCACCCCGCTTTCGAACTTGACTCCGCACCTCTCCCTTCAATAATCGACAAACTGCTCCCATCGGGTTCTGGCCGCACAGCGAGAGGGCAGCCTGGCCACCGGCTTCAGATCGTCGTCGCGAGCCAACGATACCTGCTTCTTGGAGCCGAATATCCATCCCGGCTGGAACAGTCATCCCCAACCCGAACCACGACATTCTTTTACATGACCGAGTGCTTAATCGCTGGAGTGAACTACCGGTCGAGGGCGACCTGTCACGCTGCAGGCTGTTCGATCCGTGGCTCGCAACTACGGTAGTAATGGATAATCCCAGCCGGCGTCCGAGTCCAGGAAAAGAAACCAACGACACATCACCGATAGGAATGAAATACCAGAAGAATATAACTCATCGGCCCGCTTCCCGAGTGTCCGAGACATGTATCCAATCGACCAGTACCGACCGGGCATACTGGTTCTCCAAAACCTGGAAGACGGGCGGAAGATTAGGGTCGAAACGGGCCAGGAAGACAGCGAGGTCCTAGCGGTCCGAGGCCAGACAATTCTTTACCGGGTCGACGACACAATCTATCAAGCAAGCATAGTCGGGACGCGGCTTCAAAATATCTCAGTCGCAGTCAAGGACGATAACGTGCCGGAAGTCCATTGGGTCTTTTGGGGGCCGAAAGTCCAATAAGGCTCCCCCAGAGGGGCCAAGTCCTCTGAAGTCACCTTCTCGGCATGTGGCTTTTCGCCCCCGCTCTGGCTGGCCACTTAGCGAGAACCCCGTTTCTCGGGAGTTATCCGATAGGCACCGCTTGCCTTTGGTCGCCTTTCCGTGTCGAGAACGCCTTGGTTACCATTTGAGTGCAAGTCCATCTTATGTCAACGGCTCGAAACATTCTCATCAGTTTGGGTGTGTACTGGTTTACTCGTTGGGCCGCAGTATGGTTGGACTGGCTGTTTAGCAGGGCTACAGACGGAATCATTTACGGGGATGGCGTGCTGTACGCGATTGCTGAAGGGCTGATGACTTCCATGGGCCGGACAGCTGCGGGCGTCGGCGCTGGCGTCCTCGTGGCGCTTACGGTAACCAGCCGAAAATCCGAGTATTGGGCTCTCATAATTGCAGCTTTGTATGTGGTCGGACCGGGGCTACGCACGCACTATTATTTGCCGCCAACGATGCGGGATCGCGTCTGGCAAGGCACTGATTTGCTGTTCCCGGCAATCGCGTGTGTTGCTGCGGCAGCAATTACTTCACGCTTGCTCCTAAAGCAGGCCGACCGAAGACGGACTGAAAATTAGTGCAGTCGGATGCCGGTTCCAGTTGACGAGAACGCCGTTTATCAGGCGTTGAGATTCAGCGCTGAACACTGTGGCGGTAACTTGCTTCGAGCCGCTCTACTGATGCTCACGATGGCTTTCTGTCCCGTTGACGTAAAGGGCTCGCGCTAGACCGGCCACGGAAATCATTACGAACGGTGGGCAAAAAAGAACTGTTGCGGGAAAGCCTAAGAGTCCGCCTCCCGTAAAAACGGGCTTAGCTCCTTCCTGATACCCCAACATGGAATCCACGCTGACGCATAAAATCGATGCAATGACTGAGAAGAGACTCAGTTGCGCCCATGTGGAAACAGCAGCCTCCCACTCCTTCTTCTTGTGCCAAACAGCGATTCCTATTCCCCCATATGCCAAAAAAACCGCTACCACAGCCTCAAGCGGCAAATCGGTTCGTAAGTAGTGGCTCACGGCTAGGACAGCCAAAGCATACTGTGCACCGAGAACCAGTAGTGCTATCGCGTCAGCCATAGTCCGACTCGCTCGGGAAAGCGATCAAAGATTCTTCAATGCATCGGAACAAGAGAATCTCGAAGAGGTAGATACTATCGCAGATGAACCAAAAGGTCTGCCAACTCCTGTGAAGTCACCTTCTCGGAAAATGGCTCTGAGGCCCTGACTTTCTCTTTCGATTCGCCTAGCGTTTGCTCGACAAAAGCCAGAAGCCGAACGCGACCGCCGCAAAGCCTTCGATGACCCACGCGGCCTCTCCGCAGCCACAGCGTATAAGCGCAAGCCCAGCGACCGTGGTCGGCGCAATCGCGAACGCGGCCACCAATGCCCGTCGAGCCCGCGTCACAAGGCACCGCCAGCCAAACCCGATTGGGCCAGTTTCGCCTTGATCCTGGCAATGGCTTCGTCAGGATTTGAGAATGCGGCCAGTGGAACGGCTAAAGTGGTAACCGTGGGTTGAAACAAAACGAAATCAGGGGATACGCCGAAGCCATGCTGGATGCCGATGCAGCAAACTCCGGCTCTTGCGCAGATTTGAAATATTCGAGCTTCGGTTTCGTGGTCTAGTTGACTGTCTTGATGGCGCGCAGGGGCAGTGCTACAACCTTTGATAGGTTCCATATCGGGTCCTTTCCGATTTGGGATTTAGGGATTCGGCGGCGTTGACGCGCTGCCGGGTCCCGCTCTTATTCGTCTTCGTTATGCTGGTCCCACCTTTGTAACTCCTCCGGTAATTCCGCTTCCTCTTCGGCACTCAACTCATCCGGTGGGCAACCCATGTAAGCGACATTGAGCCAGTTGGCCCTCGTCACCTTGTAACCGTTGGCAATTAACCACCGGCTGACGGAGTCGATTTCATCGGGCACTCCAGTGCTATTCGTCTCGTTAGTTTTTGCTGACACCTTGCACCTCCAATTGCGTGAATCCGATGTTCTCGGCTTCACCCTCGTAGCAGACGCTGACCGTGCAACCGGCGGGCAGTTCTAGGCACAGGGTTTTCGGCGTTTCGCCGGGATACGAATCGAAACGTTTGTCTGCGCGGTCGTCTTGAGATATGCCGTCTTCATTAGTTCACCGTTGGCGCAGTCGCTTCGGACTTTGGCTCTTCCCAAAACCTCTCGCGTCCTATGAGTTTGATAATCGCGCTCGACGTGCCTCCAGCCGAAGCTAGGGAATTTGTGTCGCCGTGCAGCGTGAAAATCAGGCTGACGATGTCCGACAACGAAAGCTTAGGTAGTTCCACCGGATCAATCCTAAAGATGCGAGCGAGACGATCCTCTAGCTCCGTTCGCAGCTTGACACTAATTAATTGCTGGATTTCTGATTTCACGTTTTCCTCCTGGTACTGGCTCTTTCTTCTTCACGAATTCTTTTTGCCGCTTCCGCGAGTCCACGGATGTGGGCACGACGCTTAGCAGCATCTTGATTGGCTTCTCGGCGAGCCGCCTGAATCAGCGGCAAGTATTTTGCTCTGACTTCTGAGACTGCCTGAAGTACTTCATCTAGAGTCGGCATTTTCGGTTCGCTCATGTGGAAAGCACCAGCCTGTCAGTTGGAACCGCTCTAAGACCTTGTTCGTACTGTTTGAGGAGACCTTGGAGTTGCTCGATCTGGTCATCAATCTCACGCTTGGCTCGAAGGGCTTCGCAATACTCGTGTCGCGCTCGCTGGACTCTCCGTGGATCAAACTCCCACGGTTCCGAGTTCCACGGTTTGGACGCGAGTCCCAGGTGTTTGGGAAGATGCTGCCAATACTCTTCCCAGGTCGGCCCGTTCCTCCAATAGCGAATCGCTTGATACTGTTGCGACCGCGACAGTGTCTCGTGCCCAATGGTCTTCGCCAACAGCGCCTCGAACTCGGCCCAAGTCTTCGCAGACTTACCCGCACCGCCGCTGGCAATCCGGTTCAGAGCCTTGCGGATCGGTTTCTCGCGCAGAAACCGCGCCCGTTCTCCAGATTGTGCTCGCGCCAACGGTCAGCGTGTTCGTCGGAGGGTTTCAGCAGAGGATTCGCAGGCCGATGGACGTAGAGCTTTTCACGCTGGCGTTCAAGCTTCCGAATTTGCTCTCTCGTTCGTTTTGCCAGCGGAGCCAACGGACCATAGAGTTTGTTGCGCTCTCTTGCAGCCTTCGAGCGTTGTTGGCCGTGCGCCCACTTGCGGATGGGTTCGATAATTTGCCAGAGGGCAAGTCGGGAAGTTTGGTCTATCAGCCGGTAGCGATTTCGCCTGCCGTTTAGGGTGAGAGTTTTGTTCTCATTGTCGTAATAGGCTTTGATGTGCCCTGGTGATTCAACTGCTGCTCGTAATATCTGACGGGGGAATACAGCGGGGGATCGGCTTCCATCCGTGACAACTGGAATGCCGACATAGGGACTCTTGCCTTGAGTGGCGTAGAGCCGGATCGTTTCGACGCTGAGTAAGACGTGATCTTTGTCGGGATATTCGATACGGTTTTTGCTCGGTGAACTTCCACTCGTCTTATAGCTATCCATTGTTTCCTCTCTTGGCAAGCTTGCGGATGATTTCGACTGCTTTCTGCGGGGTGATGGCATCGAGCACACGGCTTAGCTCAACTTCAGCCCAGCTGAGTTGTTCAGCGGTGTTGCGCTTGCGCTCGGTTCCGAACCTCTTCACCTCGACGGCCTTGTCATCAAGAATTACGACGGCAGCGCCCACCAATTGACTTGTAGTCACCTGATTGTGGAGCGCCATGGCGTAAGACTCGGCTTGTTTCCACGTTTGCTTGTTGCGCCCGTTGACGAGCTTGCCGTCGGATTCAATCGCGACGGTATACATCACCGCACCTCCAAACCGTCCGCAATTGCGCCACGGACGATATCGGCGATGTACCGATGCTCGACCACGGCGGCACCGGCGAAGCTCAGGTGGTCTTCAGGAAGATTTTCGTCAATCCAGGAGTTGGCGGCGGGAGTCAGAGGTTGGAGAAGGAAAATCGAGCCGTGATTTTCGACAAGAAAATCCGGCGTCGGTGAGCTACCGCTAGACGCAAATTCGCCTTTGTGTGCCATTCATTGTTCTCCGGGAAAAGATTTTGTCCTTTGCAGGACCGCATCCCAGTGAGGAACTGGAAGCACCGTGGATCACTCCAGGACGGAGCAACCTCGGCTGCTGGGCGCTGAATGCGCCCGTCTTGATGCTTTTAACAGACTAGCAGAAATAGACGCTAATCTGGAATAGTACTTTTTGGCTGGAACCGGCCAGTCGCCGAGAATGCCATTATCGGCATTTGGGCCGTGCATTCGTTTGCCCTATTTTGATGCGCTTACGAAAATCTTGCCATTCGCAGTTTACAAATCCGCATATATTCGCTATAAGCGAATATATGACAAAGCGCGACTACCTGGGAAGTCTTGAACTCATGGTGATGCTGGTCTTGATTACCCTGGGAGAGAAAGCCTATGGGATACCCATCGCGCACGAGATTGAAACGAAGAGTGGCCGAGAAGTATCGCTCGGAAGCATCTATGCCACCCTTGAGCGACTCGAAGCGAAAGGTTTCGTCTTTTCGGAATTAGGTGAGCCGACACCAGAACGCGGCGGAAGAGCGAAAAAGTACTTCAGCGCCACTGCAAAGGGAGCGCGGGAAGTACGCGAAACGCAGCGCGTGCTCACGCAGTTGGGGCATAGAGTTCGGAAATTGGAAGGGAGGAGGGCATGAAATCCTCAAAGCCGCCAGCCGTGGCAACTTGGCTATTGGAGCATCTGCAGTCTGGTTCCCGAAATGATCACATCACTGGCGATCTGATGGAGGCGTACCAACGGGGTCGTTCCCGAGCGTGGTACTGGAAGCAAGTGCTCGCGGCGATCATGGTCAGCTTCCGTCAGCCATGCCATCCGAAACTTCAGCTTCTCTTCTCTACCGATCTCCCAGGTTTCTCAGAACGTATTTTTAGGAGGAAAGACGTGAACTCAAACTCAAAAGCAAGAACCATTCTGTTTGGGATGTTCATCATCGTGCTTTTCGTGGTGCTATGGCGCGTCGTTTCGGCCAGAGGGCAAGCCACACGCAAGTTGGAGCCTAGCTACAGCGAGTTTATATCCCAGGTGGACCGTGGCAACGTCAAAGAGGTTACGCTTTACCTCTCACCGAACAGCTACGAGGTAGAAGGGCAATACCGCCAGCCTGCACAGCAATTTCGCGTGACAATTGCCAAGGAATCCTATGTGGACCTTACCAAGGAATTGTTTGACAAAGGCGCGATGATGAACGTCAAAGCGGTGACCCGCGCCGATTGGATCAGCTTCTTGCTGATGACTGCGCAGCTGGTCATATTGGCCGCGCTCTGGATCAGCATTAGGAAGCGTCCTTTTCCAAATCGCGGCACTACGCCCGCTTAAAGCTTTCCTCACAGGTCGGGTTCTTGGAACTGGCCGCAAAGGATTCGTAAGCACTGCCGCGTTACGAGCGTCGAGAACTCTATAACGTTTGAGGACCGTATTTTGTTGGTCGAGTCACTACTGGCAGCGCTGATAACAGTACAGCGTGCACGATAGCTTGGCCCAGAAGCTTAAGACAATTCTTTTCGCCAACTCCTGGGACCATTGATGCCTACCAGTTCCAAAACCGTCAGTCCCAGGTAACGCTTCCATAAGTCGCCTTTTCGGGTTTAGAAGCATAAAATGGCCCACATTCGACAACGAGTGGAGGGATTTGCTCGTGCTCGTCCACAACAATCGGCGGCATCTCGCCGTCAGCTTAATAACATTCCTCCTGGCTTTGGGTCTTGTGAGTACTGGACGCATTGCTCGCGCCCAAACCCTCGACGTGACGAGCAAACTCAACGGTTTCGACTCTTACATCCAGCAAGTTCTGAAAGACTGGAACACGCCCGGGATGGGCGTCGGAATTGTAGTGAACGACAAGTTGGTCTTCGCCAAGGGCTACGGCTATCGCGACTACGACAAGAAGTTGCCCTTCACACCGGAGACACTGTTTCAGATCGCGTCAAATTCGAAACTGTTCACCGCTATTGCAGCCGGTATGCTAGTTGAAGAGGGAAAGCTCAACTGGGACAAGCCTATCCGTCAGTCTGTTCCGACGATTGAGTTCTACAACGATCAACTCAACAACGACGTAACTCTCCGCGACATGTTGTCTCATCGCACGGGAGTCACCAGGCACGATTTGATTTGGTTCAAATCGCCGTTTACGAGGGAGGAGTTATTTGAAAAGCTGAAGTACTTGGAGCCGCAGGAGCCGATGCGGCAGTCTTTTCTTTACAACAACCTGATGTTCTCAGCCGTCGGGCACATTATCGAATTGAAGTCCGGGAAGAGTTGGGAGGATTTTCTTCGAGGAGAGAACTCACGCCGCTTGACATGAAGGCAACGACATACACCATTGCCGACATGTTAAAGCAATCGGATCACGGCGTTCCGTTCCAGGAAAAGCGCGATTCTTTCGAGCTTTATCAAATCCCTTACTACGAAGATACCCAGGGAGTTGCGCCTGCGGGCGGCATCATCTCCAACATTGACGAGATGTCGCACTGGCTGATCGCATTGATGAACGATGGTAAATACGACGGCAAGCAGGTGCTGCCAACGACTGTGCTCAAGGCCACTATGCAACCGTCGATTGGTTTGCCGAATGTGATGGGAGAGGCACTAGGGTACTGGGAATTACTCAACATCGACTACGGAATGGGGCGCGACGTTGCATCCTATCGGGGGCATTTACTCACATTCCACGGCGGGGACCTTCCTGGATTTCACTCTCAAGTTTCGTTCCTGCCCAACGAAAAAATCGGGGTGATCGTGTTCGTGATCGGGGACCACAGCGCCCCTTTGTATAACGTCGTCAGCTACAACGTGTACGAGCGTTTGCTAGGCATGGACCAGACCCCGTGGAGTCAGCGGCTTCTGCAACTTCGGTTGACGAACAAGAAAGCCGGGACCGAAGCACGTGCAAAAGCTGGGGCTGACCGCGTTCCAAATACGAAGCCGTCGCATGCGTTGACAGATTATGTCGGTGAGTACGAGAACCGGGCTTATGGGAATCTCAGCATTACCCTGAAGAATGATCAGCTTCAGTTCAGCTTTCACGAATTTAAGTTTCCGCTGAGCCACTTCCATTATGACCGGTTTGATACGCCGGATGATGAACTGTACGGAAAGTTCTCGGTCAATTTTCAGACGAACCCGCAGGGCGACATTGATAGCGCCACAATGTCGCTGGATCAAGCGGAAGTCGTTTTCACGCGCAAGGCGGAGGCGTTAGACTCAAAAGTGTTGCAAAAATTGGCAGGTGTGTATCTGACCCAATCGAAGGTCAAGTTTGAAGTGCAGTATCAGCCTGGCGCGGGTCTTTCGCTCTTGCTACCCGGTGCGCCTCCTCAAAATCTCATACCCGTCAAGGGGCTGCAATTCCGCACGCCGCAATTTGCAGACGTAATCTACGAGTTTGTAATGGCGAACGACCAAGTGACAGGACTCAAAGAGCGCGATCCATCAGGAGAGTACTCAGATTCGCGGCAGTAAACCGTGCATGGTCGGCTGAGTTTCAGGCGTCGTGCTTATAGCACTGAAGGAGGGTATACCCGCGATGAATCCACGGTGGGTCCTCTCTGCTCTTCTGCTCGTTTCATTAGTTGGGGTCCTATCTGCGCAAGATGCCGCCCCATGGCACGATCCATCTCCACATAAAGTGCAGTTTGTCACCGTAGATAAGGATGTGAAGTTGGAAGTGCTGGATTGGGGCGGAACCGGACGCCCTGTAGTGTTGCTCACCGGATTTGGGAACACGGCGCACGTGTTCGACGACTTCGCGCCCAAACTTACCTCCGCATACCACGTCTACGGAATCACGAGGCGCGGCTTCGGCGCTTCAAGTATTCCTTCTTCGGGATACTCCGCTGATCGGCTTGGTGATGATGTCCTGGCGGTACTCGGCGCACTCAGGCTCGATCAGCCTGTGCTTGTAGGTCATTCCGTCGGAGGCGAAGAGTTGAGTTCCGTGGCAACTCGACATCCGGAAAGAGTCGCCGGAGTCGTGTATCTCGATGCTGCCTATTTCTATGCTTACTACGACTCCAAACGCGGAGACTTCACCATAGATCGCCTGGAGCTGATAAGAAAGCTACAACAGTTACAACCGGAAGTGAGGCCATCCGATCTGAAGACGGTGCAAGAGTTATTGCAACAAGACCTTCCTTCTTTCGAGAAGGACTTGCGAAACGAAGAGGGGCTTGTCCGAGCAGAAAGCAACATACCTCCGCCGCCTCCTCCAACGACCCGAGCGGACCGCACGAGCTTTTCGGCATATCACTCTTGGCAAATGAAAGCTTCGGGATGGGCTTTTCCGGAGGGCGAGCTGCGTCAAAACTTTGAATCCAACCCGGATGGCAGTGTTGGCAAACCTTTCGTTCATGCCGAGGCTCAAGCAATCAAGGCAGGCTTGCAAAAGTATACGGACATCAGAGTTCCCGTCCTCGCTATCTATGCTCTCCCACCCAATAGTCCTCAGAATGAACCGGCGGCCCGTGCCCTTCGAGACAGAGAGGTCGCAGAGACGATGGCACAGGCTAGCGCGTTTCAGACAGGGGTTCCATCTGCACGAGTTGTTCGGTTGCAAAACGCAGAGCACTACGTGTTCCTGTCGAACGAAGCCGACGTGCTACGCGAGATGCGCACGTTTTTAGCAGGATTGAAGTAGCCATCCAACGGCTTTCTGACGCTACACGCTGCTAGCTACTTCCGGCTCTTCCGCATCAGCCGAAACCGCCGCTGACGAATTACTGGGGTTTACAGTTAGTGCTTGCTCACCCGACCTTTGAGTCGGCGATAGTAATCTCCCCATCCGCGACCACCAGGACCATCGAAGAAGAACATAGAGAGTCTGATTGCGGATTCCGGGCGAAGCCGATCACGATTCCGGGATGATTCCGATCACCATTCCTGCCTGATTCCGATCAGTATTCCGGGACGAAAGCGATCACTATTCCGAGGCCAATCCGATCAGTGATCGGGTTGTGCCGGAAGGGTGATCGGGATGGGCCGGAATTGTCTGTGGAAAAGAGTTTGGCGGCGCTGGACATCAACCCAGGGCTAGCGTGACCTCCGAAGAGGAGGTGACGGTGCCCGGAAAACGAGTGTCCATGCGCAAGACGCGAGAAGTCCTTCGGTTGTATTTCGATTTGAAACTGGGGCAGCGGCAGATCGCCCGCTGCGCCAACATCAGCCAAAGCACGGTTCATGATTACCTCGAACGGTTCACGGCGGCGGGGTTGAGTTGGCCGCTGCCAGCGGAGATGTCCGAGGCACAGTTGGAAACAGCTCTGTTTCCCGCAGCTCTGGGTAAGGTCCGTGAACCGGAACCCGAGCCTCCGCTGCCCGACTTTGCTTATATCCACGAGGAGTTGCAGCGGCACAAGCATGCCACTCGGCAACTGCTCTGGGAGGAGTACCGGGCCGCACATGCCGATGGCTACGGTTACAGCCGCTTCTGCGAACTCTACCAGCGGTGGAAACGCGAACGCGATCTGGTCCTGCGCCAAGAACATCGTCCGGGCGAGAAGCTGTTCGTCGATTGGGCGGGCGCGACCATCCCCCTTCACCATCCTCAGACCGGCGAAATCCACCCCGCCTCTCTGTTCGTGGCGGTGCTCGGCGCCAGCAACTATACCTACGCCGAAGCCAACGAAAATCAGCAGATGGTCTCCTGGATCGGGGCCCACGTGCGCACCTTCGAGTTCCTGGGAGGCTGCCCAGCACTGGTGGTGCCCGACAACACTAGAACCGGAGTCTCCAAACCGTGCCGCTACGAGCCGGACTTAAATCCGACCTATCAAGAGATGGCCATGCATTACGGGGTGGGTGTGTTACCCACGCGCCCGCGCAAGCCCCGCGACAAAGCCAAAGTCGAAGTCGGGGTGCAAATCGCCGAGCGTTGGATCGTAGCGGCGCTTCGGCACCGCCAGTTCTTCACCCTCGGTGAACTGAACCAGGCGATTCGCGAACTGGTGGAGAAGCTCAACCAGCGCCCCTTCCAGAAACGCGACGGCTCCCGCCAGAGCTTGTTTCAAGAAGTAGATCGGCCAGCGCTCAAGCCCTTGCCGGCCGATCGTTTCGATCTGTCCGAGTGGTCGAAGGCCACGGTGAACATCGACTATCACATCCAGTTCGATGGGAGCTTCTACAGCGTGCCCTATGCGCTGGCCCGGCAAACCGTGGAAGTGCGCGCCACGCCGACCACGGTGGAGATCTTTCACAAGGGACAACGCGTGGCTTCCCACGTGCGCGCCCGCAAGTCCTACACGGCGGTGACCAACCCCGAACACCGGCCCGCCTCGCATCGTGCGCATTTGGACTGGCCGCCTTCGCGCATGATCCAGTGGGCCCGCACGGTGGGTCCGCATACCGCCGAACTGGTGGAGAAAATCCTGGAAGCGTTCCCGCATCCCGAGATGGGCTACCGCTCGTGCCTGGGCATCATCCGCTTGGGGCACCGCTATCCCGCAACGCGCATGGAAGCCGCTGCCGAACGGGCTCTGCTCACCGGCACGATCAGCTACAAGAGCCTCGATTCCATCCTGCGGCGTCACCTCGATCAACAACCGCTAAACCCGCCAGCGGCACGTCCGCTGCCCAGCCACGACAACATCCGTGGCGCGGCCTACTTCGAGTGAGAGGAGGCCGACGACTATGTTGCACCAACCGACAATCGAAAAACTCCTGGCCATGCGCATGGAACCCCTGGTGGAAACCTGGCGCAGCTTCGAGCAGGACGAAAACGCTGGGCAGCTCACCTTCGAGGAAAAGCTCTCGCTGATGGTGGATCGGCTGTGGACCTGGCGTCAGAATTTGGCGCTGGAGCGGCGACTGCGCTACGCCAAGCTGCGCGGTAACGCTTGCGTCGAGGACATCGATTACCGCGCTTCCCGTGGACTTGACCGCACGCTAATGCGCTCACTGGCCAATGACTCCGGCTGGGTCCAGCGACACGAAAACCTGTTCATCATCGGACCCACCGGCGTGGGCAAGAGCTTCTTGGCTTGCGCTCTGGCACAGAAAGCCTGCCGCGATGGACACTTAGTTCTCTACGCCCGCGCCGCTGCGCTGTTCCGCGATCTTACGCTCGCTCGTGCGGACGGCAGCCTGCGCAATCTGCTGGCACGACTCAGCCGCGTGGATGTCCTGATCGTGGATGACTGGGCCATGGCACCGATGCAGGAAACCGAACGGCGGGACTTCTGGGAAATCTGCGACGAGCGCTATCAAACTCGCTCGACCATCCTCACCTCCCAGCTTCCCGTCGCCCGCTGGCACGAGTTGATCGGCGATGCCACCATCGCCGATGGTATCCTCGACCGCCTCGTGCACAATGCCCATCGCATCGAACTGCGCGGCGAATCGATGCGCAAGGCTCGCACCAAGAAACCGGAAGCGAAATCCGAAACCTGAGCCCCAAGATACGCCGGGCTTCTCCAGGGTGGGGCAGAGGAAGGGCCTCAAGCGCCGTCCCTTCCTCTGCACTCCATCCCGCTGGAAAATAGAACGCCCCCGAGATCGCCGAAGAAACCACCGCAAGCCTTCGCTGCGCTCCGGACAGCTCCACTCACACCCTGCTTGACCATTCCGATCACTTCCGCCACAATCACCCCGCCAGCGTCGCTGCGCTCCGATCACCTGATCGGAATCGCAGGAATGCTGATCGACTTCCTTCAGGAACCCTGATCGCCTTCACCGGAATCCGCATCTGATACCTGCACCGAGCACGACTCCTACAAATGCACCATACAGGATAGTAAATAATGCTTGCCGAACCACAGGCTTTATCGCCCCGGAAACGGCTCCCGAGGGGGATCGAGGTTGGGGTCTCTGAAGTCGTCGTTGGACGGCATCTTGTGCATCGCGGGGACCACTTTAATCGACTTCACAACGAGCGTATTCTTTGTGGTGTCAACCTGCGCGGTAATTCTCACATGCTGACCGGCATGGCCCTTAAGCGCCGTGGGATTCGTTACGGTCCAAATCTTCATATCCTGCTCGGTCACAAACAGCTTTTCATCGAAAGTCGTGCCTGTGATGCTGAGTGCTTTAGCATTGGTAACGGCGGGACGGGGTGTCTCCTGTGTTTTGGATTGGGGCACAAGGCTCGTCCAGGAGAACGTTAACAGAGCAAGGACAAGTAATAATCCACTCATCGTAGCCCTCCCACAGCGGCAATATTTGGTGTAGTTTACTCCTGAATCGCCTTATCAAGGCAACGTGTTTGCCTGTCGGGACTGTCGCTCGATTACGGGCGTCCCGATGAGCCTGAACTTGGTGGCGTTTTCGTTGGCGAGCACGATCCGGCTGGAAAACCTCATTGCGGCTCCTGTGGAAAAACTAATTGGCGCGGTTTCTTTTTTAATCCCGGATGCCCCTGGAGGCCGCCGCGAGCCGGTGACAATCAAAGCTGAAGACCGCTACCTCGCCGGACCAAACTGCACTACTGCACTAAGAACTGCACTAATCGAACCGTGATAAGCCGTGATTTCCGGTGAGATGCCGTGATAAGCCGTGATGACGGAAGCCGCATAAACACAGGCGATTCTGTATGTTACTCAAAAGAGTGGTGCCGGGGGGCAGAGTTGAACTGCCTACGCCGGCCTTTTCAGGGCCGCGCTCTACCGGTGAGCTACCCCGGCACCGTGGGAATCCAAAAATTGTAGCGGGGGGAGTGGAGATGTCGAGAAGCAATCGCTCCCGGCGCTGGTCTCTCTGCGGTTTCCAAGCGGACGGTTCTACTTCACCGATTCGTCGAACTCGCGCATCCAGTCTTTTTTCTTCAGCACTTCGCGCGGCTTGGTGCCTTCTGCCGGGCCGACGATGCCGTCTTTCTCCATGATGTCGATCAGCCGCGCGGCGCGGCCGTAGCCAATGCGCAGGCGCCGCTGCAGCGTGGAAGTGGAGGCGCGTCCCATCTCGCAGACCACGCGCACGGCCTCCTGGTAGAGGTCGTCGTCCACTTCCTCCTCGCCACCCTCGCCCGCCGCGGCCGCCAGCCGTCTCGTCCTTGGGAGCTTCCAGCAGTTTCTGGTTGTAGACGGCTTTGGCCTGCGAGCGCCAGAAGTCGCAAAGCGCGGCGATCTCTTCCTCGCTGACCAGCGGCCCGTGAATGCGGTGCAGCCGCGACGATCCCGCCGGCAGATAGAGCATGTCGCCGCGGCCCAGCAGCGATTCCGCTCCGTTGGCGTCCAGGATGGTGCGCGAATCCACTTTGCTGGCCACGCGGAACGAGATGCGCGCCGGGAAGTTCGCCTTGATCAGCCCGGTGATCACGTCCACCGACGGCCGCTGCGTCGCCAGAATCAGGTGAATGCCCACCGCGCGCGCCATCTGCGCCAGCCGCGTGATGGACTCTTCCACGTTGTTGGTATCCACCATCATCAGGTCGGCCAATTCGTCGATGATGATGACGATCAGCGGCAGAGGCTTGTGCTCCTCTTCCTCGAGGTTCTCAAACAGCGAAAGCGATTGTCCCTTGGCAAACGTGCGGTTGTACTGCTCGATATTGCGCACGCCGCGCTGCGCCAGCAGCTTCAGCCGCCGCTCCATCTCCCGCGTGGCGTTGCGCAGCACGTTCGAGGCGACCTTCGGGTCCGTCACCACCGGCGCCAGCAGGTGCGGAATGTCTTCGTACAGTCCCAGTTCCAGCCGCTTGGGATCGACCATCACCAGCTTCAGCTCGTCGGGCGTCGCTTTGTACAGCATGGAGACGATCAGCGAATTCAGAAAAACGCTCTTGCCCGTTCCGGTCGATCCGGCAATCAGCAGGTGCGGCATTTGCGCCAGATCGGAGACGCGCATGCGCCCGATCAGGTCCTTCCCCAGCGCCAGCGTCAGCCTCGAGGTGGAGTTGACGAAGTCCGCCGATTCGATCACTTCGCGCAGCATAATCGTCTGCCGGCTGCTGGTTGGGCACTTCGATGCCCACCGTCGATTTGCCCGGAATGCGCTCGATCAGAATCGATTCGGCCCGCAGCGCCAGGCACAAATCGTCGGAGAGCCCGGTGATGCGGCTGTACTTGATGCCCGCTTCCGGCTTGAACTCGTAGGTCGTGACCACCGGGCCGGGGTTGATCTGCGTGACGTGCCCGCCTACGTCGAATTCGCGGCACTTCTCCTCGATGGCCCGCGCGCACTCCTTCAGTTCGTCTTCCTGAAATCTTTTCGCTGCGCTCGGCCACGCGCAGCAAGCTCGGAGAGGGCAACCGGAAACTCGCCGCGCCGCGCGCGATCTTCGGTTCCGCGGAAGATCTCTTTGCCGCCGCGGGAGCCTCGGCGATTTCAGGCATGAACACGGGGCGAGCCACAGCCGTATCGTCGTCCTCCGCCGCCTTGGACCTTTCTTCCTCCGCCGCTTCCGCCGCTTCCGCCGCCGCCTTGCGTTCCTTGGATCCCATCGTTTGCGTGGGCACCGGCTGCCGCCCGCTCAGCTTGTTCGCTTCCACGCGCTTGCGCATCCTTTCCTGCTCCCGCTTCTCCTGCCAGGCCGACCAGCGCGCCTTCAGCCTTCCGATCGGATCGAGCTTTTTCACCGGTCCGCGCACCAGCGCGTGCGTTCCCGTAAAGGAAAATGGCGTGGTCAGGAAAAGCGCCGCAAAGAGCGAAGCCAGGGCCACGACGTGCGCTCCCACCGAGTTGAACGCGTGTTCGCAGCCCCGCGGCCATCAAGCGTGCCCACGCAAGCCGCCCGGCGGGATCGCTCCGCGCACATCGGGAATCCGCCACAGGCTCAGCAGCGCGGGCAAGGAAAGGACCAGCAGCGCGTAACCGATCAGGCTGCCAACGGCCGAATCGAGCGGCTGGCTGCGAAACCAGCGCACGCCCAGCGCCAAGATTCCCATCGGCAGCAGAAATGCCGCATAGCCCAGCACCTGAAACATCAAATCGGCGCTATACGCGCCCACCGGTCCCATCCAATTTCGCGCCGGATGGCGCCTGCGGCGCTTGCGCGGACACGTTGAGCGAGGCGTCTCGCGGGCTATAGGAAAGCAGCGCCAGCGCCATCAATACGGCCAGCGTGATGCCCAGAAAACCAATTAGCTCATTGAACCGGCGGTTTTCCGTCGGGGTCAGCAAGCGCACGGGAATCTCCTGCATTCTGGGGAAGGACAATAGCGAGCTTGCACAGGACGCGCGGGCGCTGGTCGCGCGGTTCCCCTGTGGAGGAACATCGGACGGCGGTAACTATACCAAAGCCCTAAGCCAAAAAAATAGGGGATGTTCGTCCGAGTACCTACCGGTTATCTCCCGGTCTCCGAGCTTCTAACCGGACAACGAGCTTCTAAACAACCCAGCGGCCCGAAAAATAGGCCCACAGCACGGCTGCACCCACGATGATTCTGTAGATCGCAAAAGGTGCGAACCCTCGCCGTCTCACCCAGGCCATGAACCAGGCCACCGAACCGTAGGCCACGATGAACGACATCACCAGTCCAATCGCCAGAAGCGCCCATCCGTGGGCGCCGATTTGCGATACGCCTATGGCGTTATCGCCTTTTCCGGAGATCGATTTCAGCAAGGCGTATCCCGTCGCCACCACCATCGTCGGCATGGACAGAAAAAACGAAAACTCCAGCGCCGAGGCCCGGGACATTCCCGCCACTTGTCCCGCCGCGATGGTGGACATCGAACGCGACGTCCCCGGGAACACGGCCGAGAGGATCTGGCATGCGCCAATCCAGACCGCCTGCCCCAAGCTCATCGCCTCCATCTTCCAGGTGTGGATTCGTCCGGCCTTCGATCCCGGCCCGGCCGCTTCCGATTTTGCGTTGGCCGCGTCGATCACCCACATCACAATCCCGCCGATCAGCAACGAGCTGCCCATGATCGTCAAGCTCTCCAGATGTTTGCCGATAACCTTGGTCAGCAGAAAGGACGGGATTGCCGTGACCACAAAGGCGATCGCCACCAGGCCCAGCGGATGAGTGAATATCGTGCGCGTCCCATCCTCTCCCTTTGGAAAAGTGCTCATGAATTTTGCGATTCGATGCCGGAAGTAGATGGGAAGGCAGAGAATGGCCCCCAGTTGAATCACGATCGTATACATTTTCCAATAACCGCTGGTGAGGCTCACGTGAAGGAGGGCTTCGGAAATCCGCAGATGCGCCGTGGAACTCACGGGAAGAAACTCCGTCAGCCCCTCCACGATTCCCAGCAGCGTTGATATTAGATAGTCGTTCAAATCCCCTCCAAGGGGTGGTCGCTGATTCGCAGGTTTAAGTGGCTAAGCGCTTATTCATCAGATAAGCGTCGATGCGGCCCAGATAATAGCCGGGAGAGATGCCCGAACTACGATAGCCATGCCTTTGCCAGAAGGCAATGCCGGCTTCATTGTTTGTTGCCGTTTGCAGCTCGATGTATCGCACTCTCATCGACGCCAGCCGCCGCTCGGCTTCCTCCAGCAAAGCGGTTCCAACGCCGCCGCGCCGCTGCCCTTCGAGCACGTCGATGGTTACGATGTACCCGGCATCGCCAGCGCCTTGAGCGATGATGAAGCCGGCGATGGCGAAGCCGGCGCCGCCCGATTCAGGCCCGGCCTCCGCCTCGGCAACCACGCAGAACGATCCGCGCTGCTTCAGATACCACCGCAGCATCGCCCGCGAATAGGCAATTCCCCGCGCGTAACACGCTTGGTCGATCTCATATAACCTCTCGAAATCGGCGGGGGAGTAATCGCGCAGCTTGCATGGCATGGCTATTCGGCCCGACGTAACCAAAATAAAGACACCGGGATTTAAGATGCAGACGGGAAGTCCATCGGCTCGTTCCGAAGGCAGGAGCGTTCCGACGCTCTCCTCCAGGTAGCCTCTAAACTTCCCTTTTATGCTTCCCCTTATACTTCGAGGATCACCGGCAGGATCAGCGGGCGCTTCGAGGTCTGTTTGTTCAAATAGCGTTTCAGGTCCGCGCGAATCTTCTCTTTGATCACGCTCCAATCCTTCTTTTCTTCCGGATTGGATTGCTCGATCGTACGCAAAACCACGTCGCGCGCCGCCGCCAGCAGTTCGGTCCCGTTGTCGGAAGGCAAAAAGCCGCGCGTCACCATTTCCGGCCGCGACTCCATCCGCCCCGTATGCTTGTCGATGGCGATAATCGGCACCACGATGCCGTCTTCGGCCAGATGCTGCCGGTCGCGGATGACCACCTGTTCGATCTCTTCGAGCGATCCGGAATCCACGCACACCCGCCCCATGGGCACCGGCTCTCGCCGGTAGGCGCCATCTTCGGTGAATTCGATGGGATGCCCGTCCTCCAGCAGTAGAACTTCTCCCGAAACCGAGCCCACCTGCTGCGCCAGCGCCGCATGGCGAAAAAGCTGCCGGTATTCGCCGTGAACGGGAATGAAGTACTTCGGGCGCACCAGGTTCAAGATCAGCTTCTGCTCTTCCTGGCTGGCGTGCCCGGAAACGTGCAATAGGCCGCCGTTGTTGTCGTAATAGACCAGCGCCCGCCGCCGGAACATATGGTCCAGCATGCGGAAAATTGCCTTCTCATTCCCCGGAATGATGCGCGCCGAGAGGATCACCGTGTCGTCCTGGTCCACGCTGATGAGCCGGTGATTATCCACGGCCACCCGCGATAACGAAGACATTGGCTCGGCCTGGCTCCCGCTCACCAGCACCACCATATTCTTGGGATCAAACGACCGCAGGTCCTGCGGCCTCACCACCATGCCGTCGGGAATCCGCAGCCGCCCCATGCCATGGGCGATCTCCACGTTATCCACCATGCTGCGTCCCACGAAGCCGACCTTGCGGCCCACTGATCCGGCGATATCGATGATCTGCTGAATGCGGTGTATCGAACTCGCGAAGCACGAAACCAGCACTTTGCGCGGCGCGGCCCGGAATAGCTCCTCGATGCGGTTCCACACCGCGCGTTCCGACTGCGTATACCCCGGCCGCTCCACATTGGTGCTGTCGCTGAAGAGCGCCAGGACTCCCTCCTGGCCGTAGCGCGCAAAGGCGTGCAGGTCAAAGGGCGCGCCGTCCACCGGAGTCGGGTCTATCTTGTAATCGCCCGTGTGGATCACTACGCCCACGGGCGTGCGGATGGCCAGCGCCACGCAGTCAATCGTGCTGTGCGTAACGTGGATAAACTCCACGTCAAACGGCCCGATCTCCGCGCGGCGTCCGGGAATCACTTCCCGCAGATCCGCTTTCTCCAGTAGCCCGTGCTCCTCCAGGCGCTTGCGCACCAGGGCCAGGGTGAAACGCGTGCCAAAGATGGGAACGTTAAGGTCGCGAAGGATATAGGGCAGCGCGCCGATGTGATCTTCGTGCCCGTGCGTCAGCACGATCGCCCGCACGTGTTCGCGGTTTTGCTTGAGGTAAGTAGTATCGGGAATGACGATATCGACGCCCAGCAACTCGACTTCCGGGAACATCATGCCCGCGTCGATCACCAGGATGTCGTTCCCGGTGCGCAGGGCCATCATGTTCATGCCAAATTCGCCCAAACCACCGAGAGGAATAGCCCACAGCGAAGGCTTGCTCAACTTTCTCACAGCTCCTTTTTTAGTCGAAACATCGTACCACGCGAAGAGTGCGGATGCCCCATTCCCCGCCGCGCCCATCTGAAGTTCTCATCACGAGAGCGCGCCGCGGATTCCACCGCCGCGGGCAAGCAGCTATCTAACGAGTGTTCGGGCGGCAACTCTTGCTGTCATCCCGAACCGGGGTCCCCAATGCGCGCGGCCCTTGCGCACGTTGGGGTGGGAATCCAGTCGCGCTTTTTGCGAATGGGGGTGAGGTCCGCTTTGTGGACTCCGGTGGCGTCCAGTGGACGCCGTAACCGGAGGATCTGCTTTTATCCTCGGCGCACGCTGATGTTTCTTCTCGTTGCGCGCTTCTACCTCGCAGCGCTGCCAGGCACTCGGCCAAACCGGCTGAAAAGCCGGATCGTCCATACAAGAATGAACACCCCGAGCAATGCCAGCGTGTACCAAAGCCGCACGGGATTCGCCCCATCGGGCCCATGCAAGTTATTTTGGACCGCGTAATCGAAGGCCACAACGATCACCGCATACACGGCGCATCCAAACCAGGCAAACCACCCGCTCAGAAACTCCATCGAGGCAGCCCGTTGCTCCGGCCCGAGCCAGTATTCTTTATTCGGAAGATTGATCAGTTGCCGCGGCGTTACGGCAATGATCTGGCGTATGCCGAATACAAGCGCCGCCGCCACCACGGTCATCCCGGCAAAAATCTCGAACAATGCTTGCTTGGTTGACCAGCCGTTAGGAATTCCCCGCGCATCGAAGTGCGAAGCCACAATGTTGGGCAATAGAGGGTAGTAATGCCGGAAGTACGCGCCCGCGATCGATGCCATCAGTAGAAAGCACCCTTTAGACCATCGCGCCTTCACGCCAAGCTCTCCATCAGGCGCGCTTTCCACCGCCCATGAGAAGGCGTGCGCCCACCACCAGCACCACGGCGCCCACGGTCGCCGCCGCCAGGCTGTACACGAATCCTCCGCCGAAGATGCCCAGCTTCAAGAAAATCCAGCCGCCCAGGATCGAACCGACCAGCCCGATGGCGATGTTCCCCAAACATCCGAAGCCTGAACCTCGGCTGATCTCGCCCGCAATCCACCCTGCCAGCAGCCCGATGAGGATCCATCCCAGCAGGGAGGTCCGGACGGAAACGCCAAAGAAATGAACCATAAATCTCCTCGACTTAGATTACACCCTTCGCCGACGCTTTCTTTATAGACGCCCTATTCAACAATGCGCGCTCCAGAACTGCAACCTCGATCTGATACGCTCACAACATGGCCGAACTGGCATTCAGCCGCGAGGACCTCGTTCGCCGCGGCAAGAAGCTCGAATATTTCACCATCGTCTGGAATAGCCTCGAAGGCCTCGTTGCCGTGTTCGCCGGCGTATTCGCCGGCAGCATTTCGCTGGTCGCATTCGGTGTGGATAGCTTCATCGAAGTCGCCTCCGGCGCCGCGCTGCTCTGGCGCATCTATTCCGACGCCGACGAAACTCACCGCGAGCAAGTCGAACGGATCGCGCTCAGGATTGTGGCCGTCTGCTTCTTTGCCCTGGCCCTGTATGTCGGCTACCAGGCCACCATCGATTTGCTCCGGCGAGAGCCGCCCCAGCACAGCCTGTTCGGAATCGTCGTCGCCTGCGTCTCGCTCGTCGTCATGCCCGTGCTCTCTCGCGCCAAACGCAGGCTGGCCGCGGACATGAAGAGCCCGGCGATGGATGCCGACGCCAAGCAGACCCAGTTTTGCGTCTATCTCTCCGTAATCCTTCTCGTTGGTCTGCTGTTGAACGCCGCCTTCGGCCTCTGGTGGGCGGACCCCTTAGGCGGTCTCCTCATGGTTCCCATCATTCTTAGAGAAGGCGTACAAGCCGTTCGCGAACGTCCCTGTTGCCCGTAAGTCCGCTTGCGCCACTCCTGGAACCCAATCGCCGCCAGAAAATCGTGTTCGGCGCTCCGGAATTTGACTAACCCCGCCGCGGCCCATAGTATCGTTTGTTTCAGCACATCGCTTCGGAGCGTCTGTGACTCACGGCAACGACCGCCCTCGCTACTATCTGACCACGCCGATCTACTACGCCAACGCGCGCCCGCACGTCGGCTCGGCCTACACCACGCTGGTTGCCGATACCGTCGCCCGCTTCAAGCGCATGCAGGGCTACGACGTGGCCTTTCTCACCGGCACCGACGAGCACGGCGAAAATATCGCCCGCGCCGCGGCCAAGGCGGGCATCACGCCGCGCGAACTCGTGGACCGCAATTCCGCCGTTTTCCGCGAGCTGTGGGACGAGCTGGGCATCAGCTACACGCATTTCGTCCGCACCACTTCGCTCGAACACCTGCGCGCCGTGCGCCGCCTGCTGCTGCGCGCGCGCGATGCCGGATACATCTACAAGAGCCTTCTACCAGGGCCGCTACTGCGTCTTCGACAATCTCTACGTCACCGACACCACCGATCCGGTCGATTGCCCGCTCTGCGGCCGTCCCGCCGAAATCGTTTCCGAGGAGAACTACTTCTTCAAGCTCTCCGCCTTTCAGGACCGGCTCCTGAAGCTCTACGAGGACCAGCCCGATTTCATCCGCCCCGCCTTCCGCCGCAATGAGATCCTGCGCTTTGTCGAAGCCGGGCTGCGCGATATCTCCGTCAGCCGCAAGACCGTGAAGTGGGGCTTGCCCTGGCCGGACGATCCCGAGCACGTCGTCTACGTCTGGTACGACGCGCTCACCAGCTACCTGAGCGGCATCGGCTACGGCGACGACGAGCTGCAATACGAGAAATACTGGCCCGCGCAGCTCCATCTGATCGGCAAGGAGATCATTCGCTTCCATTGCGTCTACTGGCCGGCGTTCCTGATGGCCGCGCGAGGAGCCGCTGCCGAAGGGCATTTTCGCCCACGGCTGGCTGCTCTTCGATCAGCAGAAGATGAGCAAGTCCAAGGGCAACGTCGCTTATGCCGAGCCCATCGCGCGCACCGTCGGCGTCGATGCGCTGCGCTACTACCTGCTGCGCGACGTGCCCTTCGGCCAGGACGGCAATTTCAGCCACGACGCGCTGCTCACGCGCTACAACAGCGACCTCGCCAACGGCCTTGGCAATCTCGCCAGCCGCACGCTGGCCATGATCGAGCGATACTGCGAAGGCGAAGTGCCCGCGGCGCAACCTGCGGCCATCGGGCGAAGCCGAGAACGCGCTCGCCGCCGCCGTCACCGAAGCCGCGCGCGCCGTCGCTCGCGCAATACGAGGAGCTAGTCCTTCTCGCGCGCCCTCGAAGTCGTCTGGGCGGCCGTCGCCCAGGTCGATGGCTACCTTACGGCGCAGAAGCCCTGGACGCTTGCCGACGATCCCACCGAGCGCGCTCGCCTCGAAACCGTCCTGTACCATGCCGCCGAGTCGCTGCGCATCATGGTGGCGCTGGCGCATCCCGCCTTGCCCAAAGCCACGGAAAAGATTTGGCAGCAACTCGGGCAGTCTGGCGCGCTCGGCTGAGGTGCGCATCGATCAGCTCGCTTGGGGCGGATTGCGTCCCGGCACGCGCTATCGGCGAGCCGGCGCCGTATTTCCGCGCGTGGAAAAATCCGAAACACTGGAGAAAATTGCAGCCATGGAACAGGAAATCACTGCAAACCGCAAGCGCACGCCGCGCAACCCCGTCCGCTCCGGCAGCCAGTTCCGGCCGCGGCGCCCGCCGCTGCAACGCGGCCGCCGCCGCGGCCCGGCGCAGGCTGCGCCGCATCACCATCGACGATTTCGCCAAAGTGGAGATGCGCGTCGGCCAGGTGAAGTCCGCCGAACGCGTGGCCGGCGCCGACAAACTGCTGAAAGTATGGTCGACATCGGCGACGAAGTCCGCCAGATCGTCGCCGGAATCGCCACTGCGTATCAGCCCGAACAGCTGGTCGGCCGCAAGGTCGTGGTCGTCGTGAATCTGCAGCCGCGCAAGCTGCGCGGCGTGGAGTCCAACGGCATGATCGTCGCGGCGTCCATCGCCGGACGGAACGCCCGTGCTCGCCGGATTCCTCGAAGACGTGCCGGTAGGCTCGCGCCTGAAGTAACGCGGCTTAAGGAATCGGTTCCGCGACCAGGTCATCCATGGAACCGGTCCCTTCATCCTCCCAGCAACTTGAACTGGTCGATTCGCACGCCCATCTGGACATGTCCGAATTCGACGCGGATCGCGACTGGACATGCTGGCGCGCGCCCAAGCGGCCGGCGTGCGCAACATTCTCGCCATCGGCGGAGCCCCCGGCGCGCTCGCTTCGTCGATGCCCTTCGCCGAGCGCCACGACTGGATCTACGCCGCCGCCGGAGTTCACCCTCACGAAGCCAAGCTCGCCACGCCGGCGCATTACGAAGAGCTGGCCGCTCTGGCCAAGCACCCGAGATTCCTGGCCTGGGGCGAGATCGGCCTCGACTATCACTACGACCATTCGCCGCGCGACGTTCAGCAGCGCGTCTTCATCGAACAGCTGGAGTTGGCGCGCCATGCCGCCCGCCCCATCATTATTCATTGCCGCGAAGCCTGGCCCGATTGCCTCGATATTCTGGACCAGCACTGGCGCTCCTTCGGCTTGGGCGGGATCTTTCACTGCTTCACCGGCACGCTCGACGAAGCCTGCCGCGGAATCGAAATGGGCTTCCTGGTCTCCTTCGCCGGAAACTCACCTACCCCAAGGCCCAGAACCTGCGCGATGTGGCCGCCGCCCTGCCGCTCGAGTCCCTGCTGATCGAAACCGACTCGCCATTTCTGGCCCCTCAGCCCTTTCGCGGACGCCGAAACGAGCCCGCCTATGTCGCCGAAGTAGCGCGAACGCTCGCACCTGTGAGAAACTTGGCGCCTCAGGTTTTCGCGGCCGCGACCACCGCCAATTTTCGCCGCTTCTTTGGCCTGGTATCGACGGATCGGCCTACTTAGCCACCGCGAGTGGCCGCGGCGAATTGCAGCAGGGAATGATGGAGGAGCGACATCTCACTGTTGACGGTTAAAGAGATTTTTGATCTGGTGCGCGACGACCTCTCGGGCGTCGAACGGGAGATCACGCAGCAGACCGGCCTGGCGAACGAGCCGGTGGCCGAAATCGCCCGTTACCTGCTCGGCGGAGGAGGCAAGCGCCTGCGCCCCGCCCTGCTCCTGCTGGCGGCCGGATATGCGGGTTACCAGGGCGCCGCCGCCGTGCGCCTGGGCGCCGTCGTCGAGCTGATCCACAGCGCCACCCTCATCCATGACGACGTGATCGACGGCGCCGATACGCGCCGCGGCCGGCCTTCGGCCAACTCGCGCTGGGGAAACCATCGCAGCGTCCTGGCCGGGGATTGGCTCTACATGCAGTCGTTCCAGATGGCCCTCGAGGAACGCAATTTCCGCGTCTTGGACATCCTCATCGAGCTCACCCAGAACATGGTTGAGGGCGAACTGCTGCAGCTCTCCAGCCTGGGGCGGATGGATTTGGGCGAGCAGGACGTGTTGGATCTGGCCGCCCGCAAGACGGCCTGCCTGTTTAGCGGCTGCGCCCGCCTCGGCGGCGTGCTCGGCTCGCTCACCGATTCCGAGGAACAGTCGCTGGCCGACTATGGCCATTTTGCCGGACGTGGCTTTTCAGCTGGTGGACGACCTGCTGGACTTTACGGCCTCGCCCTCACAGCTCGGCAAACCCGTGCTGAGCGATCTCAAGGAGGGCAAAGTCACCCTGCCGCTGATTTATGCGCTGCAAAGCGATGGCGCCGCGGGACGTGGCATGGTGCGAACCGTGCTCGAAGAGAAGGGCTTCCATACCGTGCGCCCGGAGCAAATCTCGGCGCTGGTCCGCGATTCGGGAGCGCTCGACCGCACCCGCGTCCTGGCCAATGAGTATGCCTCCCGCGCCAAAGCCTGCCTGAACGGCGGCGCGGCGAGCGAATTTGGCCGCGCGCTCTTCGCCGTTCCCGATTTCATCCTCGACCGCGAACATTAGTTCCGCTCGGCATCATGCTGCCGTTCAAGCTCGTCTATCACGAAGGCTACGATTTGCGGCTGGGCCAGCACGTCTTTCCAAGCGCAGAAATTCCGCATGGTCCGCGATGCCCTGCTCGCCGGCAAGATTGCCGACCGTGGCGATATCCTCAGCCCCGAACCGGCCACCGATGAAGATATCCTTCGCGTGCACACCCGCGGAATGGGTCGATAAGCTCCAGCACGATAAGCTCAGCATCGCGGAACGAGTGCGCCTGGAGATTCCCTATTCCCAGGCCGTTGTGCGGGGATTTTGGCTGGCCGCTGGCGGATCGATCCTCGCCGCCCGCTGCGCGGTAAAGGACGGCTTTGGATTCAATATTGGCGGCGGATTTCACCATGCATTTCCGGGGCACGGCGAAGGGTTCTGCATGATCCACGATGTTGCCGTGGCCATCCGCCGGTTGCAGGCTGACGGCACGCTCCAGAGGGCTCTGGTCGTCGATACCGACGTGCACCAGGGGAACGGCACCGCAGCCATCTTCGCCGGCGATGAGAGCGTTTTCACCTTGTCTCTTCACCAGGAAAATAATTATCCCGACCCCAAGCCGCCTTCAGATCTGGATGTGAATATCGCCGATGGCGTCGCGGACGAACAATATCTGGAGCTGCTGGATAAAGCGCTGGCGGAGGCCTTCCGCCGGTTTGCCCCGCAAATGCTTTTCTATATCGGCGGCGCCGATCCCTATCGCGACGATCAGCTGGGAGGCCTCTCGCTCACCATGCCAGGTTTGCAGGAGCGCGACGCGCTGGTCTTTGCCGAAGCCAAGTTACGCGGCTTGCCTGTAGCCGTGGCCTTTGCCGGCGGATACGCCCGCCAGGTCGAAGACACCGTGCGCATCCACGTGAACACAGTCATTGCGGCCCGCGAATGCGCCGCCGCGCGCGTCATCTAGCACCCTGCGCCGCAAATGAATCGTAATTCGGGGTTGTGGGTCAGGGCTTTAGCCCTGACAACAATGTGGGGAGCGAACGGGGCTTCAGCCCCTGGAGACGGCACGCTTCGATTCGCGCCGCTTCGGGTTGTGGGTCAGGGCTTCAGCCCTGACAACAAACTGGAGAGCAAATGGGGCTTCAGCCCCTGGAGACGGCACGCTTCGATTCGCGGCGATCACTGGAAATCGAGCAAGACGTCGGTGACGTGATTCGCGGGATTGGTGCGCAGAAAGTGTTCCATTTTTTCGTAGTGCACCGGCTTATCGCCAAAAATCGCCACCGTGGGCTTCTCCAGCTTCGAGAGCATCTCTTCCAGGTAGGTGTTGTCGAACACTTGCCCCGCCTTAAGCCGCCAGCTATTGCGCACGATCTGTTCCGAATCCACCGAGAGGCCGGTGATCACCAGTTGGCCCATGCGATATTGCGGCCCCTCCGCGATCTTCACGTTGTACGCGACGGTTGCCTTGGCGTCGTCGAATTGGGCCATCGGTGTAACCTTCACGTCCAGATAGCCGCGATGCTGGTACTCCAGTTCCACCTGTTCCCAATCCCCGGCGAGTTGCATGCCGTTGGCCAAGTCGCCGGGCTTCACCGCCAGAAGTTTGGAAAGCGCGGCTGCGTCGAGCGCGGAGTTGCCGGTCCAGGTGGTGCCGGAAAGGTGGTAGACGAGTCCCGGCGTGATCGGAATCTGAACGTCTACCGTCGAAGGAGTCCGCGGGTCTGAGTCCGAGCCGCCGAAATGAATGCTGGGCGCGCCAAACTTCACCCCAATCTGGCCCGCGGCAAGGTAGACCGGCCGCAGCTGCTCATTCTCAAAAAGTTCGATGGCAAAGCGTGAAAAGCCTTTGCCCACAAGATCGCTCACGCGGTCCTTCAGCTTCTCCGAATTCTGCGCCAGCGCATCGCCGAAGGTGAGGCTTGCGATGGTGAAGCTGGGGCCATCCTGGCGGAACTGCATGACCATCTGGTCGCTGGAAGGCTCGGCCACCAGCATATGCTCCACATTGGCCTTGATTCCGCGCGACGCGAGCTTGGCGGAAAGGACGGCAGTGATCTCATTCAGCAGCGTGCCGTCGCGAGGAGCGCTGCCGTCGAAGAGCGGCACGCCCTGGCGAATCTCGCCGGCGAGTTCTTCGTCGGAGAACCAGGGGAAGTTCTCGAACATCACCGGGACGGCGTCGGCGTCTTCTAGCTCGAAATTGATCGTGGCGCGCCGATTCTTGAGGGTGAAACGAAAGTTGACGCGGGAAAACACGCCGAGGTGAACCAGGCCATCGGCAATCGCTTGAAGTTTTGCCTGGTCGACTGGATCGCCGGGCCGCAAACCCACCGTCGCGGCGATCTGCTGCTCGCTGTAGCGATGCGAGCCGGAGGAATGGACTTCCGCGACCACAAACGAATCGGGAGCGGTTTGCGCCGCAAGATGGCAAGCCGCGAGGACGGCGCACGAAGCGCAAGCCAAAATGAGGATGAAGCGAAGACCGCGCATGATTCGTGGCAACAATTTTACCGTAAAAATAAAGCAGGAATTATTGGGCAGTCGCAGACGAGCCTAAAAGAGATCCCTCGCTCGCGCTGCTCACTCGGGACGAGCATCCTGCCCAGATGCTCGTTTTATCACGATGCCGCGAAAAGGAAACTCGGAAGCTCCGCTTTATTCCACGGTGACGGATTTAGCCAGGTTGCGGGGCTGGTCCACGTCGCAGCCGCGCCGCACCGCAATGTGATACGCGAGCAACTGCAAAGGCACGATTTCGAGAATCGGGGCCATCAGCTCGGGCGCGGTGGGGATTTCAATGGCGTGGTCGGACGCTTTGCGCGCCAGGTGATCGCCTTCGGTGACCACGGAGATTACGATGCCGTCGCGCGCTTTCACTTCCTGAATATTGGAGACGCTCTTTTCGTAGCGCACCATGGAGTCGGAATCGAATTCGTCGCGCGTGGCCAGCACCACCACGGGCAGGTTCTCGTCGATCAGCGCGTTGGGGCCATGCTTCATCTCGCCGGCAGGATAGCCCTCGGCGTGGATGTAAGAGACCTCCTTCAACTTGAGCGCGCCTTCGAGAGCGATGGGATAGTGGATGCCGCGACCGAGATAGAGGAAATCGGTATAGCGGAAGAATTGTCGCGCCAGCGCTTCGTAGATGCCCTCCTGATCGCCTTGCAAAATCGTCTCCAGCTTCTGCGGGAGGCGCGTGAACTCCTGCATCAGCTTCTTGGCGGCGTCGTCGGAAAGCTTGCCCCGCGTCTGCCCGAGATAGAGTGAAATCAGCATCAGCGCGGTGAGCTGGCCGGTAAACGCTTTCGTGGAGGCCACGCCGATTTCGGGACCGGCATGGGTGAGAATCGTGCCGGCGGCTTCGCGCGTGACCATCGAGCCCACCACATTGCAGATGGCCAGCGTTTTGGCGCCCTTTTGTTTGGCCTCGCGCTGAGCGGCGAGGGTATCCGCCGTTTCCCCCGACTGGCTGATGCAGATGACCAGCGTTTTATTGTCAATGATGGGATCGCGATAGCGAAATTCGCTGCCATAATCCACTTCCACGGGAACCCCGGCTAGCCGCTCGATCATGAACTTGCCGGCGAGACCGGCGTGCCAACTGGTGCCGCAGGCAACAATCTTGATGTTTCGGAAATTGCGGAACTCCTCCTCGGTGATGGACATTTCGTCGAGGAAGACTTTGCCGGTCTCCTGAGAGATGCGGCCCAGCATGGTGTCTCGAATGGCGCGAGGCTGCTCGCAAATCTCCTTGAGCATGAAATGCTTGAAGCCGCCTTTTTCGGCGGTGATGGGGTCCCAGGTGACGTGATGAATCTTGGGCTCTACCGGCTTGCCTTCGATATCGGTTACTTTCACACCCTTGGGAGTGAGCACGGCAATATCCCCGTTGCCCAGGAAAAACATGTCGCGGGTGTGCGCCAGGATGCCCGGGATGTCGCTGGCCACGAAGTATTCATCCTTACCCAGGCCAACCAGCACGGGCGGGCCGTTGCGGGCCGCCACGATTTTGCGTGGATCCTTGGTCGATAAGATCACCAGAGCGTAATCGCCGCTTAGTCGCCTGATGCTTTTGCGCACGGCGTCTTCCAGCGGGCCGCCGTCCATATATTTTTCAACCAAATGAGCCACGATCTCGGTATCGGTCTGCGTGACGAACTTGTGTCCTTCCTTTTCGAGCTCTTCCTTCAGTTCCACATAGTTTTCGACGATGCCGTTGTGAACGACGACGACCTCGCCCTTGCAGTCCCGGTGGGGGTGGGCATTCTCTTCGGTGGGCCGGCCATGCGTGGCCCAGCGCGTGTGGCCCAGGCCGTAGATGCCGTCGATGGGATGCTGGCGGATGGACTCCTCGAGATTGGGCAACTTGCCGGAAGCGCGGCGAATCTCCAGATGGCCGTTTTCGCTGACCACGGCCACGCCGGCGGAATCGTAGCCTCGATATTCGAGGCGCCGAAGGCCGTCCAGGATGAGGGGTACAACCTTCTTAGGGCCGATATAGCCGACGATGCCGCACACGATGGAATCTCCTTGGAATGAAACCGGGTGAGAAATGCACCGGCCATTCAGGGTAGCACAAGGACTTTGGAGAGCGCCTTACGTGAGGGGCCGTAGTTTTCGACCAATAAACCCCAATGAAAAACCGGCCCAATGGCCGCTTATCCAGCGGTGGCGGGTTTGGCGTCCTCCACGATCTCAAAGCGGAAATCCTCGATCACTGGATTGGTAAGAACGTCGCGCGCAATGCGCTCCACTTCGGCCTGAGCGGCGGCGCGGTCCAGACTATCCAGATCGAGGATAAAGAATTTGCCCTGGCGAACGTCGCGCACAGCGGCATAGCCAAGCGAGGCAAGCGCTTGCTGAATCGCGGCGCCCTGAGGATCCAACACCGTCGATTTCAGCATGACCCATACGTGGGCTTTCATGGCAGGCATTATAGCAGTCCCAGCGGCGCCGCTTGAGCGCGGAAGTTTTGCAGCAACGCGACTTTTTCCTCCGTGGGAAGGAAAGCTCCGCGAAAGGCGCCCTCGGAGATGCGCAGGATTTCTTCGCCGCTCAGGCCCATCTGTTCGAGCGTGGCGTATTCGGCGTTCAAAGTGGTGCTGAACATGGCGGGATCGTCGGTCGATAGGCTGATGGGGATGCCGGCGCGAAAAAGGCGCGGGAGCGGATGTTCGGCTAAGCGCACTTCGGGGCGGCCGAGATACCTTGCCAACGCGCCGGTGCACAGATTGCTCGTAGGGCAGAGTTCCAGACCAATCGAGCGTTCCGCGAGCAACGCCATTAACTCGGGATCGGCCGCCGCGGCGATGCCATGGCCAATGCGCTCGGCGCCGAGAATCTCGACGGCATCGCGGACCGAATCCGGGCCACCGATCTCTCCGGCATGAACCAGCCGATGCAAGCCGTGGGCGGCCGCGTAGTCATACATGTCGCGAAATTGGGCCGCGGGAAGAGCGAGTTCGTCGCCGCCCATTCCAAAGGCGATAACGTCCGCGCCGCGCAGGTCCACAGCGCATCGGGCAACCTCGCGGGCGGCGGCAGGCCCAAACTGGCGCACCGCGTCGAAGATCCACTGAAGGCGCAGCCCACGATGCTCGAACGGCGCGGCGGCTTCGCGGATTGCGGCGAAGTTGGCGGCGACATCCTGTTTGCGCAAGAGCATGACGCCGACGGAGAGAGTGATCTCGGCATACACAACGCTTTGGGTCAGCAACTGCTCGCACATGCCGCGAGCCGCCAGGGCGTAGTCCGCCGGGGCGCACAGATAGGAAGTGACCCATTTGTAGGCCTCGATGAAGGCGGCGAAATCCCGTGCGGCATAGCGCGCGGCCACGGCGGCTTCGGTGAGAGCGTCGCCATACTTTCCGGCGAGAGCGACAACGGTAGCGGGCTCCATCGAGCCTTCGAGATGGAGGTGCAGTTCGGCCTTCGGCAGCAATTGAAATCGAGCCGCCCACGACTGTACCGAGAGATGCTGAGCCATCAGGATCTCGCCATCAGGATTTTCCTGGGGCCGGTTTCGCGGCGAATTCGCTGTGCCTGCGGCTATAACCCGCGTAGATCGCGAGGCCAATCGCGAGCCAGACGACAAAGCGAATCCAGGTGATCACCGTGAGGCCCATCATCAATCCGCCGCACAGAATAATGGAGATCAGCGGAAACCAAGGGACCAAGGGAACGCGAAAGCCGCGGCGGCGCTGCGGGTCCTTGCGGCGCAAGAGGATCACTCCCAGCGATACCAGCACAAAAGCGAAGAGCGTTCCGATGTTGGAAAGATCGGCTGCATCGCTGACGGCAAAGATTCCCGCGGGGAGGCCCACGGCTAAACCGGCGATCCAGGTGGAAAGATGGGGAGTCTGGAAACGCGGATGGACGGCGGAGAAGATCTTGGGAAACAGACCGTCACGCGACATGGCATACCAGATGCGCGCCTGGCCATACTGAAAGACGAGCAGCGAAGAAACCATGCCCATCAACGCGCCAATCACAATCACCGATCCGGCCAGGCGGCTGGAACTGAGATGGTGCAAGGCATAGGCCACCGGCGCGTCTGAAGCTTCGCCGGAAACGAACGTGGTGTATTTCATCATTCCCAGGAGAACGATGGAAACACCGATGTAGAGGATCGTGCAGACGATCAGCGAGCCGATGATGCCGATGGGAAGATCGCGCTGCGGATTTTTGGCTTCCTCCGCGGCGGTGGAGACGGAATCGAAGCCGATGTAGGTGAAAAAGACGATCGCGCCGCCGGTGACGATCCCGCCGAAGCCCGAGGGAGCGAACGGCTTCCAATTGGCGGGATGGACCAGCATGCCGCCGACAACCAGAAACGTAAGGATCGCGCCAATCTTCACGGCCACGATCACGTTATTCGCTTGGGCGGACTCCCGCACTCCACGCACCAGCAATATGGTCAGGAGGAAAACGATGAGGAACGCCGGAAGATTGAAGATCGCGCCGGTCCAATGTCCCGATTCCCAGACCGGGCTGGACCAGCGGTCCGGCAAATTCACTCCAAAGGCGGTGAGCTGCGATTTGGCATAGGAGCTGAAACCGATAGCGACGACGACATTGCTGACAGCGTATTCGAGAATCAGATCCCAGCCGATGATCCAGGCGAAGATTTCGCCCAGCGTGGCGTAGGAGTAGGTGTAGGCGCTGCCGGCGATGGGGATCATGGAGGCAAGCTCGGCGTAACAAAGACCGGCAAAACTGCAGGCCAGCGCGACGAGAAGAAACGAAACCGCGATGGCGGGTCCGGCGGGTGGGCGCCCGTGCATGAGCACGGCCGCGGAACCGCCATGCCGCAGATAATTGACGAGCAGGTCGAGGACTTGGGCATGCAGGATGGAGGGAGCCTGGAAATATTCTCCGGCGGCAGCCGTCCCGGTGAGAACAAAAATTCCCGAGCCGATGATGGCGCCGATGCCCAGTGCCGTGAGGGACCAGGGACCGAGGGTCTTTTTCAGGCGATGCTCAGGCGCTTCGGCCTCAGCGACTAATTTGTCGATGCTTTTGCAGCATAAGAGCTGCGAGGTCACGAGCCGCCGCCGGGAGGGTGCAGCTGCGCGCTGGCTGGATGTGTCCTCAGGGCAGAAGGGTGCTCTGGCATAAGAAATGCGCCGGGGGACCCCTCCCCCCATTTTTTTTGCAAGAGTATCATTCCATGTGAGTTATTTCTTAAATTGTGCAAGAGTATCAAACTAAAGGGTTTAGAGCATACCTGTCGGGGGCTGCGATATTGGCTTAAGGCACAGATTCTACGGGAGTTGATCTGCGTACGACGTTCGGGGCATTGCGCCGGATGGTCGACTTTTGTAAACGTTATCATTCTAAATCAGTTAGCTATTTCTTTTCCGCTGTGCCTGCAAGAGTATCATTCTACTATATTTAAGTATTCCCAAACTTTGCTGCCTCGGCTGGCCTGCGCGAGGGACGGCTGGCGAAAAACCGCACCCTTGAAAACGAAGGGTGCGGCACCCAACCGCTACCGGACAAAGCCCCAGGGCCGGCTGGACAACGCCGCGCCCTAGGCTACAAGAACCCCAAGAGCCGCGCGAGGACAAGCTGCGACTTCGTCGACACCTCGGAGGGTCACTGCGAAAATCCCCACGCGTACCGACGCGTGAGCCGCCCACCAAAGCGCTCCTCGCGCGCCGGTTCGTCGTCCGGTTCGTCATCTGTGCACGCGTATATATATTTTATCGCGAGAGTCAATGAGGAGGCTCGGGACGATCGCACGAAGAGCTTGGGCACGATCGAGAAAATTCAAACTGGAGGCGCTAACGCATAGGGCGGGGGCTAGAAAATCCACTCGCGGGGCTCGCCTAGAAATTGGAAGCCGCAGATCTGGGCGGGAGTTTCGGGGGAACGGGACCAGGCGAGCCGGGCCTCACCGGTAAATCGGTGCGCGGCGGGCATCCACAGGAAAACTTCAACCACCGCATTCTGCCTCAAGGAAAGCGCTCAGACCGCAGGCAAAGCCGCGGCGGCTGACGTTTTCGGTAAAGACAAGAGTTTCAAACGACTCGCCTTTGGCATCGGCTCCGCGCAGCTTCAGGCCGATCCTCAGGCGGATGCGCGCTTCGGCGCGGCGATTTTCGCGCCGTCGGCTTATAACGGCGGACAAGCGCTCCTGCAGAAGATTAAAGTCGATGGGCTTTTCGAAATAGCCGCTGACGCCCATGGAATCGCAGAAGTCCTTATAAAGCGCCTTGGGCGCGCCGGAGATGACAAAGACGGGAATCAGCTCGGTGAAACTCATGGCGGCAAGCGTCTGGCAGACCTCGAAGCCAGTGTGCGCGGGCATCATGAGATCCACGAGGACGGCATCGGGCTTATGCTGGAGCGCCAGGATAATGCCCTCTTCGGGAGAGGAGGTGTCCATGAGTTCGTACGCGTCCTTGAGGCGAAAACGAAGCATTCTGCGGATGGATTCGTCGTCGTCGATGACAAGAATGCGAGGCATTGCAACTCCTGGCTGGATAGAAGCAACGCGACTGGGTGTATCCGGCCACACCCATTTTCAGCGCGGGGGACGGTAGTGAGTAGTTAGTTAAGTAATAAGGTGCCTAATCGAATAGCATGCGCAGGTTATGTGGCAAAAGCAGATCCTCCGGTTACGGCGTCCACTGGACGCCACCGGAGTCCACAAAGCGGACCTCACCGCCATTCGCAAAAAGCGCGACCACCACCCCAACATACGCAAGAGCGGCGTGTGTTGGGGACCCCGGCACCGGGTTCGGGATGACAGCAGGCGGTGATCCGCAGGGCCGCCAGACTTCTGTTTTGGCGTGCGCTTTCGCGCCGGGAGGCCGCCCTGGGCTACAAGGCGGGAGAGAAGCGCTTTACTTGGAGGCGGACTTGGACTGTGACGATGACTTGGAATCGCTTTGGTCCGCGGCCGCCTCTCCCATCTGGTCTAATTTTTTCTTGATTTCGGGGGCCAGCGGGCCCTTGGGCGACTGCTTCAAATAGGCGCGCATCTCGCCGGCGGCGCCGGGAAAGTCCTGCTTCTGGAGAAAGATATCGGCAAGCAAGGCGTGCACCTGAGGAATGTTTTGATTGGGAGACTTTTCGACCTCGCGGGCGCTGCGCTCCGCGTCGTCCAGGCGATTCAGCTTGAAGTAGCCGATAGCCTGGACATAATTGGCGATATCGACGGCGGGATTGAGGGCCAGAGCTTTTCCGGCGGTGTCGACGGCCTGGTCATACTCCTCACCTTGTATCTGCAGGCTGGCCAGACTCACGTAAGGAGGTATGTACTTGGGATCGACGGCGATGGCCTTGGCAAAGGCCTGGCGGGCTTTATCGGGTTCGCGGCCGGCGGCGTAGACTTTACCCAACTCGGTCCAGGCGGCCGCATAGTTATCGTACTCGGCGACCGCTTTTTCGAAATGCGCGGTGGCGGGCTTGAGCTTGTTATTGCGGGCGTCGTCTTCGCCCTTCTCGAACTCCTTGCGCGCGTTGGAAGGAACCAGCATGGAGGTGACGCTGATGGCGGATCCTTCCACGCCGGCAATGCGGGCCAGGTGAAAGGTGCCGACGTCAATCGTCTCCAGATCCGGCGGGCTGGTGATGGGACGAGTCGTCGGCAGGAAGCCGTCGACGGAAACGCGCAGTTCACAGCCGACCAAACCATTGCCAAAGCCGGGCGAGCCATAGCCTGAAGTGCCCATGCCACTGCCGCCATTCATGCCGAAACCAGGGCCCGCGATCTCATCATTGGCGGCGCTGTAATCGATGTTGCCTTGAGGTCCGGAGCCGAGGGTGAATTGGAAATAGCCCTTCAAGTCCGTGCGAATGACCTGCAAAACCCGCATGCCGCAATCCAGCTGCACGGAAACGGGCTCGGGGACAGGCTGGCCGGTCTCCATGAGCACGCGTCCGGATACAAAAAGCGGAGAGGTCGATTGAGATGGCGGCCGGGACATCGGTTGCGACGTGGAGTTGGGGACACTTCCCCCTGAAGGGGCTGAGGGGGCGGGAGAGCCCGGTCGCTGAGCCCAGGAGGCGGCCACCGCGAGCAGAGCAAGGAATGCCGCGGCGGGAAGGAGACGGAATCGCTTCATAGATCACCCCAAGAGGAAGGAACTTCGCGCTTTTTGAGCATACGCCCATCGGGAGGCGCAAGATAGTCAATTCGGGGGGAGGAGGTGGGCCGGCTCAGAGAACGCGGCGGTGGCAGTGTCGACAGTGAGGCGAGGCTTGCTGGGCGCGAGGGCTGGCAATTAGACTGAAGAAAAGGAGTCTCGGCGGGAGCGGTTTCCGGATGGGCGTGCGGAGCTACAGCTAGACTTTACTTACGAACGGCGATTAGCGAACTGCTATCAACGACGCGCTATGAAGCGACGAAGTGCTGTGAATCAATGAACCGCTATCAACCGAGTTCTATGAATCAACGAACTGGTACGAATCGACGAACTGCGATCAACGAACTGCTATGAACGAAGTGCAGGTTCAAAACGGCCGCGTGGAGGCAGAGGAGAGCGGGCGCGAGGGAGGGAGCTCGTCCGCGCGCTATAGCCTCGGATTCTGGAGCCTGGTGGCCACGCAGTTTCAAGGCGCGTTCAACGACAACGCGCTGAAATTCCTGGTGATTTACCTCGTGGTGGACATGACCGTGCCCGGGCCAAAGCAAAACTGGCTGGTGCTGGTCGTAGGGGCGCTTTTCGCGCTGCCCTTTATTCTGCTTTCGATGACCGGCGGATTCCTGGCGGACCGCTTCAGCAAGCGTTCGGTGACCATCGGAACGAAATGGATGGAGCTGGGCGTGATGCTCTTCGCGCTGGGGGCGCTGGCGCGGGGGAATCTGGCGATGGAAGCGGCGGGCGTATTTTTGCTGAGCTCGCAGGCGGCCATTTTTGGCCCATCGAAGTACGGGCTATTGCCGGAACTGCTGCCGGAGAAGGACCTTTCGTGGGGCAACGGCGTGGTGGAGCTGGGAACGTTTCTGGCGGCGATTGCGGCCACGGTGGCCAGCGGATTTCTGGCGTTTTATTTTCGCGGGCATCAGGAATGGTCGGGCGCCATTCTGCTGGGCTGCACGGTGCTCGGGCTGGCGACCAGCTTCGGGGTTACGCGGGTGCCGGCGGCAAATCCGGCGCGAAAATTCAACCGCAACCCGCTGGGCGATCTGGGGGAACAGATTCGCAGGATTCGCGGCGATCGCGTGTTGAACTGGGCCGTGGTGGGCAATTTCTATCTTTGGTTCCTGGCGGCGCTGCTGCAATTCACGATCGTAATTTACGGGCACGATATTCTGCGGATCGACGACCGGCACATCAGCTACCTGCAGGCGGCGGTGGCGGTGGGCATGGGATTGGGAAGCCTGGCGACGGGCTATCTTTCCGACGCCAAGATCGAATACGGGCTGATCCCGGTGGGCGCGGCGGGGATGATGGTTTTCGGGTTCCTTTCGGCGGGGCATGGAATTTCGCTGGAACGCGCGGCCGCTTACCTGGGCCTGCTGGGATTTTTCGGCGGCTTCTACGCGGTTCCGCTGAACGCGCTGATTCAGCATCGGCCCGATCCGGAGCGCAAGGGCGGAGTGATCGCCGCGGCCAACCTGATTTCGTTCGTGGGCGTGTTCGCAGCCGCGGGCGTTTACTTTGCGATGGCGGAATGGCTGCGGCTGCGCGCGGACGAGATCTTTCTGGCCGGGGCGTGCATGACGCTGGCGGCGACGCTTTACGCCGTGGTGTTCCTGCCGGATTCGATATTGCGGCTGGGGCTGTGGGCGCTTACGCACAGCGTTTACCGCATCCACGTGGAGGGCCGCGACAATATTCCCGAGCGCGGCGGAGCGCTCTTCCTCACCGAGGAGCTGACGCCGCTGAAGGCCATGTTTCGTGGCCGCGGCGACCGACCGGCCGATTCACTTTGTGGCCGATGCGAAGCCGTTTGCGGGCATGGCTCCGCTGGTTCGCAAGGCGATGCGGATTACGCGGCGATCTGATGATGCCGCGAATCATGCTGATCGTGGCGTAGCTAAGTCTGAAAATGGAATAGCTGACGGCTTGTTGAGAAAGGCCGCGGCGGCATTCTCGTCCGGCGAGGTGATGTGCCTGGCGGGGAAAGCGGCGAGCGATGTGCTGGAAAATCCGGCGGAGAGAGGGCGCTGGGAGGAGTTCCTGCGCGAAAACAATTCGCCTGTTGTGGTGGTGTCGGTACGAGACGCCGCCGGGCGTCCGCTGCAAGAGGACGAGGCGCGCTCGCTATTCAGCTTCTCGTCGCGAGGGCGTGTGACGGTGAAATTTGGCGCGCCAGTGATGCCGGGAGAGGAAGCGAGCTTTGCCCAGGCGCTCCGCTCGTTAAAGCCGGCACTTGCCCCGCGATTTTCCGCCGCTCGCCACGGCGATTAAAAGAGCGACAACTTTACCTAAAAAAGAGACAGCTTCACCTTCAGGAATTTCGCGGGATTCTGACGGAATTCGTTGAGAAGCAAGCGCAGATCGCCCGCCACTCCGGTGGTATTGTCGTAAAACTGCGGATTGGTGAAAAACTTGCCGGCGCTGCTATTGGGCGAATTCAAATCGGCCGTGACCTGCTTTAGATTGTCGCCGGCCTGGCGCCAGGTCGCGTAGAGCTCGTCGTCAGTGGCCAGCTTGCCGAGCGTGCCGCGGCCGGCGCGCACGTCGGAAAGCAAGGCGTTGCCGTTATCCAAGAACTGCCGGGCGCTGTCATGGAAGCTGGGATCGAAAATAAATTTGCCGAGGGAGCCTTTCTGCTGATCGACGGCGGCCATGACGTTATCGAGATGGCCGACGGCGGAATCAGCCTTGGCGTAAAGGGCGTCCGAGGCGACCAGCTTGCCGATGGTGCCCTGGCCCTGCTGCACGGAAGCGGTGATCTGATCGGCGCGCGCGAGGACCGAGTTCAGGCGGTTATAGGCGGTTTCGTCGTGCAGCAACTTGCCGATCGTCCCCTGGCCCTGCTGAAGGCCGCCGACCATCTGGCTGATCTGGGAAGTCAGCCTGTTGAGATTGGCCATCAAGTCAGCGCCTTGGGAGACGACCTGGGTGATGGCCTTTTCTCCCGAGCCCGGCACCTCTTGGCCGTCCCGAAGCACCTGACCCGTGAAACCACGCTGAATGCTGACAACGCGGTTACCGACGAAGCCTTCGGTGAACAGGGTGGCCGTGGAATCGCTGCGGATGTCATTCTGGAAATCGCGGTTGATCCTCATGACGACCTCGACGGTGCGGTCGCGATTGGCCGGCTGGCCGGCGCGGACCGGAGCCATGCGGATGGTGTCCACGTTGCCAACGTCGACGCCATCGACGGTGACGGGCGCGCCGAGGGTCAGGCCGTCCACTTCAGGGAGATAGGTCACCAGATGGTATTTGGGACCCAAAGCTCCGGTGCCGGTGACGTAGAAAATTCCCAGCACGATCAGGACAATGCCGGCGAGCACAAAAACTCCTACGCGCAGCTCGGTCCAACTGAGTTGCTTGCGTTGCGCCATGATCTGGCCTCCTCGTGGTTCTTAAGTACGGTTTAGCTCTTTACCGCTATCCAAATTTGCTTTCGCGTCCCCACTAATCAGACCAAAAATTTCTTCAGATAGGCATCGGGGGAATCAAGCAGGGCCTGCTGGCCTCCCTCGAAGTAAACCTTGCCTTCGCGCAAGAACAAAAAGGTGGTGGAGGGCTGGCCATTGCGGGCCGCCAAGGCCGCCGGAGAGATCCTGACGACGCGATTTTGCGCCTGGTCGAAGCGGAAATTGGCGAGGGCGAAGGCATCTTGAAGGCGATGGGTGGCCATGAGCGAGGTGACTCCCAGGGTATCGCGGAGCCGCAAGATCAAGGTGATGATGGTATGCGAAGTGATGGGGTCCAGACCAGCGGTGGGCGAATCGTAAAGCACGATGGGAGGACGGCTGACCAAAGCGCGGGCAATGGACACGCGCCGCCTCATGCCTCCGGACAGCTCGCCGGGAAGTTTATCGATAGCGTCTTCCATATCCACAAAGCCGAGCGCTTCGCGGACGCGGGCATCGATTTCATGCTCGTCCAGGCCGTCTTCGTTGAGACGATAGGCAACATTTTCGGCGACGGTCATGGAGTCGAAGAGCGCGCCTTCCTGGAAGACAAAACCGATTTGGCGCCGGAAGTGGAGCAACTGAGGTTCGGACATGGAGCCGAGATCGTCTCCCAGGACGCGCACGTCACCGGAGTCGGGCTTGAGCAGGCCCGCAGCCAACTTAAGGATAAGGGTCTTGCCCGTTCCGGTCTCGCCGACGAGGACCTTGGTTTCCTGGTGAGCGACGCGGAAGGAGACTCCACGAAGAACGTCGCCCTCGTCAAAGCCGAGGCGCACATCCTCAAAGGAAATGACTGGCTCGTTCGAGGCGGCGTTCATCCCGGAAAGTGGCTGAGCGGGGGGCGCCAGCACACGTCGTCACCCGCCTCATTATAGATGCACATGCGGATTGGACCGTCACGTTTTGTGGGCGACTCGATTACTTCGCCCGGGGCGCCCAATCAGAACTTTCCGCCGCCGGCGAGGAAAAGAGAGACCTTGGTGAGGAAGAAGTCCGTGATCAGGATCAAGACCGAGGAGATGACCACGGCCTGAGTGGTGGCGCGTCCGACGCCCTGGGTGCCACCGCGGACCGTCAAGCCCTTGTAGCAGCCGACCGTGGCCAGGAGGAAGCCAAAGACCACCGGCTTGGCCATGCCTTGCATCAGGTCGGAAAATTCGAGGGCGTTGATGGCGCGCGTCCAGAACTCCACCCTGCCGATGCGCAAGGTGAAATAAGCGATAACAAAGCCGCCGATCAGGCCGACGAAATCGGCCATGGCGGTGAGCAGCGGCAGGACGCAAACGGTGGCGAGCACACGGGGGGCGACGAGCTTGCGGTTGGGGTCCGTGCCCATGGCGCGCATGGCGTCGACTTGCTCGGTGACCAGCATGGAGCCGAGTTCGGAGGCCATGCCGGAGGCATTGCGGCCGGCGACGAGCAGTCCGGTGATGGCGGGCCCTAACTCGCGCACCAGCGCGAGCGAGACGACGTCGCCGGTAAGCGACGGTTTCGCCGAAGCGCTCGAACTGCGAGGCGGTTTGCAAAACCATGACCGCGCCGATGAAGACGCCGGTGAGCAGCACGATGGGCAGCGAACCGATGCCGATGATATCCATCTGCTCCAAAAGGTCATTTACGTAAATCGGCGGAGTGAAAAGAGCGGCTACGGCGCGGGCGGCGAGATAGGAGTAGTCCTGGACGATCAGCACATAGCGCTTGAACGGCTCGATCAATAAAGCGAACGCGGAAGGTTCCGCGGCGTCCAGCAATTTAGGGTCAGTGGCCATTTGCCGATCGAGGCTCTTTGCAAGCCTAACGTCGGGCGTTGCGGAGCGTCAAGGACGGGTTCGCGGCGCGAAGGTCTGCCTGCGGGTCTCGTTTCCGGCGGCTTTAGCTTTACGGTGTGGACGCGCTCCGATAAAATGCCCAATTCCCTGCCGCCCCGCGCGACGAACAAAGCGCATGCGAGCCGGGGCACAGCCCAATGCTGCAATTCGCCACTGCGGGAGAATCGCACGGTCAAGCGCTGGTCGCCTGGATTTCAGGGCTGCCCGCCGGCCTGCGCATCGATTTGGAATTCATCGACGGCGAATTGCACCGGCGGCAATTGGGCTACGGGCGCGGAGGGAGACAAAAGATCGAGAAGGACCGCGCCGAGGCGCTGGCCGGAATCCGGCACGGGCAGACGATTGGCGCGCCGATCGCGTTGCGCATCGAGAACCGCGATTGGGCCAATTGGGAAAAGGCCATGGCCGTGGAGGATCGCGAAGAGGAGCGATCGGCGCGGCGGCCGCTTACGGCGCCGCGGCCGGGGCATGCGGACCTGGCGGGGGCGATCAAATTCAATCTGCATGACGCGCGCTACATTTTGGAACGGGCTTCGGCGCGCGAGACGGCGGCGCGCGTGGCGCTGGGCGCGGTGGCCAAGCTGCTGCTGCGGGAATTCGGCTGCGAGATTTTGAGCCACGTGGTGGCGGTGGGGCATGTGCGGATGGAACGGCCGGCGGCGTGGAGCGAAATCCAGGCGGTGTGCGCCAATCTCGATTCGCCGCTGCGCTGCGTGGATCAGGAGATCGAGGCGCGCATGAAGCAGGAAGTCGATCAGGTGCTGCGCGCGGGAGATTCGGTGGGCGGCATCTTCGAGGTGGTGGCTCACGGAGCGCCGCCGGGCCTGGGAAGCCACGCGCAGTGGGACGCCAAACTCGATGGGCAACTGGCGCGGGCGATCATGTCCATCCAGGCGGTAAAGGCGGTGGAGATCGGCGCGGGGGTTAGCGCGGCCGGTTCGTTTGGCAGCGAGGTGCAGGACGAGATCACCTACAATGCGAAGAGCCGGCGGTTCGAGCGCCCCAGCAATCGGGCGGGGGGCCTCGAAGGCGGCATCACCAACGGCGAAGACGTGGTGGTGCGGGGCTATCTGAAACCGATCTCGACGTTGCGGCGGGCGCTGGGGACGGCCGACCTGGTGAGCAAGGAAGCGGTGCAGGCGGCCTACGAGAGATCCGACGTATGCGTGGTGCCGGCGGGAGGAGTGGCGGGCGAAGCCATGACCGCGCTGGTGCTGGCGGGAGCGTTCCTGGAAAAGTTTGGCGGGGATTCGCTGGGAGAGACGCGGCGCAACTTCGAGGGGTACATGCGGCAGGTGGACACTTTCTAATGTTATTTTCGAGGGAGGCAGCGGGTCAGTTTGAATTTTGCCGTCTCGTATCACGATCGAGAAAATTCAAACTGAGCCGCTGCTTCAAGGGGAATTTCTGAGCAACAGCGAAAAATCCGGAAAGTCGGCGATGATCTATCCCGTGGTTAAGTACGGCGACGCCGTACTGGAAAAGACGACCAAGCCCGTCGAGAAATTCGACGAAGAGCTGGCCAAGCTTTGCGAAGACATGTTCGAATCGATGTACGCGGCCAATGGCGTGGGGCTGGCGGCGCCGCAGATTGGCCTGGGGCGGCGGCTGGCGGTGGTGGACGTGACCGTGGGGAAAAATCCGGAAGCCAAGATCGTGCTGGCCAATCCGGAGATCATTCACGCCGAAGGCGAGCAGCGCGAGGAAGAGGGCTGCCTATCGGTTCCCGGCTTTCGGGGAAACGTGGCGCGGCCGCAATACGTGACGGTGCGCGCGCAGGACGTCACAGGAAAAACTTTTGAGATGAATGGCGAAGGATTGCTGGCGCGCGCGTTCTGCCATGAACTCGATCACCTGGACGGCATTCTTTTCCTGAAACACCTGGGACTCGTAAAGCGCGATCTGATCCGCCGAAGAATCCGCAAACTGCAAAAAGCGGGGCAGTGGTAAGGGCCCACGCGCCTCAAGCCGCGAGAACAGCATGCGCATCGTCTTTTGCGGCACGCCCGAATTCGCCGTTCCCGCTCTAAGGGCGCTGCTGGCGAACCCGGAATTCAGCGTGGAAGCGGTGGTGACGCAGCCGGACCGTCCGCGCGGGCGGGGGCAGCGCGTTTCGGCTTCCGCGGTGAAGGAAGTGGCGGCCGGAGCGGGCGCGCGGATCTATCAGCCGGAAAGCATGAAGTCCGACGCGGCGCTGGATTTTTTCGCGCAAATCAAGCCCGACGCGGTGGTGATCATCGCCTACGGGCAGATCATTCCCAGGCGCCTGCTTGGAGATTCCGCGGCTGGGCTGGATGAATCTGCACGCCTCGCTGCTGCCGAAATACCGGGGCGCGGCGCCCATCGCCTGGGCCATTATCAACGGCGAAAAGAAGACCGGACTTACGACGATGCGGATCGATCCGGGAATGGACACGGGGCCGGTCCTTCTCCAGCGCGAAACGGAAATCGGCGCAGAGGAAACGGCGCCGGAACTCGCGGGGCGCATGGCCGAATTGGGCGCGCCGCTGGTGGCAGAATCGCTGGTTCGCTGGAGCGCGGAGAGATCACGCCGACTCCGCAAGATGCCGCGCAAGCGAGCTACGCGCCGATTCTCACCAAGGAACACGGGCGGATCGACTGGTGGCGGCCGGCCGGCGAGATTTATAACCGGATTCGCGGGCTGACGCCGTGGCCGGGCGCGTTCAGCACATTTCGCGGACAGCTGTGCCACATCTGGGGACGGCCGAGCGAGACAGTTGCCGGCGATGCCGTGGCAACCGTGAAAGAGCCGGGGACTTTGGTATCGGGCGATGCCGCTATCGAGGTGCTTTGCGGCGCGGGCACCCGGCTGCGGATCGAGGCGGTGCAGATCGAAGGACGCAAGCGCGTGAGCGCGCGGGAATTTGCGAATGGCGCGCGGCTCGAGAGCGGCGAGCGATTTGGCGGTTAACGAGGGAGAAGTCGCTGGAATTATTGAGCCCGTTCCTACCGGAGTGCATCCTCACTAAACTTGAGTTATGGCTATTTCCGCAGCTAGGAAGATCGCCTTCGACGTGCTGCGCCGCGTGGCGGCGGAGAACGCGTATGCGGCGGACCTGCTTTATGCGCAGCTCGCGGGAGGCGTAAAGAGAGCGGACGCATCGCTGGCTACGGAGTTGACGCTGGGAGTGCTGCGGCGGCAGCGGCTGCTGGATTTTCTGCTGGAGCGGTATCTGGAGCGGCGCAGCGAGCAATTAGATATAGAAGTGCTTTTGGCGCTGCGGCTTGGGACTTTATCAACTGCGCTACCTGGATCGGGTGCCGCAGCACGCGGCCATCAACGAATCGGTGGAGATGGTGAAGCGTGCGCGGAAGAGTTCCGCGGCGGGAATGGTGAACGCGGTACTGCGGCGAGGGGCGGCGCAGGCGCGGATTGGCGGAGAAGAGCTCGACAGGCTGATATCCGAGCGGCTTGCGGGAGGAGCGTCGAACGAGGAGCGGCTGGGCGCGGAGCGGCTGGGAATTGTGCACTCGCATCCTACGTGGCTGGTGGAGCGATGGCTGCGGCGGTTTGGCAAAGAACGGACGACAGCCTTGCTGGAGGCGAACAACCGGCCGGCGCCATTGACCTGCGCGGTGCTGGAGGAGGAAGCGAGCGAAAGCGTAGCGGGATCGCTGCGCGAATCCGGTCTCGAAGTAACTCTGGGACGATGGCTGCGGGGCGCGCTGCATATCTCGGGGGGCGATGCGGCGGCGAGCGAAGCTTATCGCGCCGGGGAGATCAATTTTCAGGATGAAGCGTCGCAAATGGTGGCGCACCTGGTGGACGCGAGCGCTGGCCAGAGCGTGCTCGACCTGTGCGCGGCGCCGGGCGGCAAGACCATCCTTCTGGCACGGGCCGCCGGCGAGGGCGGGCGCGTGATCGCCGCGGATTTGCGGGAGCATCGCTTGCGCGCCATGAGGGAACAACTGACGCGGACGCACGCAACGAACGTTCGGCTGATGGCGCTGGATGCGACGCGGCCTTGGCCATTCTCGCAGCCATTCGATCGCATCCTGATCGACGCGCCGTGCTCCGGGACCGGCACGCTTTCGCGCAATCCGGAGATCCGCTGGCGGCTGAAGCCGGAAGATCTGGAGAACGCCCATCGCAGCCAGGCCGCGATGTTGAGCAATGCGCTGGCGGCCGCGGCTTCGTTCCGCGGCGGAGCCACCCGGGTGGTGTATTCGACGTGCTCGCTGGAGCCGGAAGAGAATGAACAGGTGGTCGAGGAGGCGTTGCCGCAGACGCGCGATTGGCAGGTGACGTCGGGGCAAACGGCGCTGCGGCCCCATCTGCGCCGGGCGGAGGCGGCCGAGGAGCTTGTCGAGCTTTTCGGGGCCGAGGGATTCTTTCGCACCTTTCCACCCGAGCAGGGGACGGACGGATTTTTTGCGGTGGTGATGGAGCGCGGTTAGACGGCTCGGACGAGGATTCCGCCCAGGATAAAGAAAATTCAAGCTGGCCCAAAACCTGGGTAGTGTCTCAGTTTCAATTTCAGCTATCGGTGGGACCGTATATTGCGAGTGTGCCGATTGATCTTATAAGCTGCAACGGTGACGCCTGAACGATTCAAGGACGTTCCCAGCCCGATCAATCTGCGTGACATGAACGATGCGCGGGCATGGCTCGCCGACTCAGTCACGCGGCGACCGTGCCGACCACTTTTTTTTGCAACGTTTGCACAAGCGCTGAATGGACACTTCGCCACACCATTTGCAATCGTAGAGCTGGGTTCCGGGCCGGGTCGCCTCGCCGCCGTCTTACTCGCCAGTTGTAAGGTCAACAGCTACGTTGCAATAGATTTCTCCGACGCCATGCATGTCTTGGCGAAAGAGCATCTAGGCGATTCCGCGAATCGGGTGCAATTCGCGACCGCCGATTTCCGAAGCGACTGGCACAAGGCCTATAGCCACGTCGATGCGGTGGTTACTATGCAGGCGGCCCATGAAGTCCGCCACAAAAGGCGTCAGCCTTCATTCTTTACGAAAGTGCGGAACACTCTTTCGCCGTCGGGTATCTTCCTATTCTGCGATCACTATTGGGAGCCCGGTAGCGACGAACATCGCGATCTTTACCTTGAAAAGACGGAGCAGCCCCGAGTCCTTGCTGTCGCGGGGTTTTCGCTTGTCACTCTACTTCTCGATCGAGAAGGTATGGCACTTTACGCTTGCCGACCCTGATGCGTCTGCATGTCTAGGAGCGGGGCGGAGTCCTGAAATTCGAATTGAGACACTGCCAAAACCTGGGTCTCGTTGAGGTTGGGGTTTCGGCGTGTTAGCCTGAGTGCTTCCTTATGATGGAGAAATGGCGAGAACGGCTGGAGCGCGTTTTGCGCCTCTCGCTGCTGGTTTTTGTGCTGGCCGCGGCGGGGTTCCTGAGCGCGGTGACCACGATCCGGATTGCGATTCGGGGGCGGATCGTCAGCATGCCCAGTCTGGTGGGCAAGACGGCGCCCGAAGCGGGACGGATGCTGGGGGCGCGCGGGCTGCAATTGCGGGTGGCGGACCGGGTGTATAGCCCGCTGCCGGTAAACGCAGTGGTGCGGCAGAGCCCGCCACCCGGCGAAGAGATGAAGATCTCCCAGGACGCCCATGTGGTGTTGAGCCTGGGACCGCAAACGATAAAGATTCCGGCGCTGGAAGGCGAGACGATGCGCGCGGCGAGGATAGCCTTGCTGCAGGCGGGGCTGCAGCTTGGGGAGCTGACCACGATCTATCTGCCGGGGACGGAGCCGGACATTGTGTTGAAGCAGGATCCACAACCGGGAACAACGGCGTCGACCCCGCACGTGGACCTGCTGGTATCGGCGGCGGACCGGCAGCCATTTTACGTAATGCCTAACGTGGTGGGCCTGGACCAGCAGGACGCGAACCGGGCGCTGGCGGCGGCGGGACTGCGAATCGGCAAGGTAAACCACATCGGACAGGCTGGGGCGCAAAAGGGCACGATTGTGGGGCAGAATCCGCCGGGCGGCGACCGCATAGCCGCCGACGTGAGCGTGGAACTGGGCATTTCGGAGTGAATGGCGAGAAGATTCAAACTGGTCTAGTACCAGCTGAAAACAGGCCGAAAGCCACTACTCTCTATGATAGAATTTCGCCAGTGAGCGTGACGACTGCCGTTGAGGTCGCCCCATCCATTCTAGCCGCAGATTTTGCGTCTCTAGGAGATGCCATAGGCGCCGTGGAACGCGGAGGCGCTACTCTGCTGCATGTCGATGTGATGGACGGCCACTTCGTTCCCAATATTTCGATTGGCATTCCGGTGGTCGCGTCGCTCCGCAAGGCAACCAAACTGCCCCTTGACGTGCATCTGATGATCGAAAACCCGGAGGAGTACATTGGCGATTTCGCCAAAGCCGGGGCAGACATGATTTCGGTGCACCAAGAGGCCACGCCGCACCTGGACAGGGCGCTGGCGATGATCCGCGAGCACGGGTGCAAGCCGGGGGCCGTGATCAACCCGGCGACGCCGGTGATGATGCTTTCCGAGGTGCTGGGGAAAGTGGACTACGTGCTGGTGATGTCCGTAAATCCGGGATTCGGCGGCCAAGCCTTCATTCCCGAGGCTACGGGGAAAATAAAGGAGTTGCAGGAGATTCGCAGCCGGAATCATTATAATTACCGGATTGAAGTGGATGGGGGGATTGGGCCCGAAAATGTGGCTGAGGTGGTGCGGGCCGGAGCGCAGATTCTGGTTGCGGGCACTTCGATCTTCCACAAGGCCGATCCAGCGGCAGCAGTGCGCGAACTGGGACAGTTAGCCAATGCGGCTTTGGCGCAAAAAGCGAGAAAGGCTGTTTAAGACGAAATGCGGGTAAGGAAATACAACTGGCTGACGGCATTGGCCGCGATCCTGATCTTGGGGGGGTGGGAAGCGCCAAAAGTGGCGGCATCCCAAGTAGGCGGTTCCAATAAGGCGGCCAATAAGACAGCCGCGCCGCAAAAGGATTCGAAAAAGGACGCGGATACACAGAACGCCGCCGACTCGGCGGAAGCGGACAAGGTTCTATACCAGAAGGCGATGAACGACATAAAGCACGCGCGCTATGATACGGCGCGGCTGAGCCTGGAAACGCTGATCAATACCTACCCCGACAGCGAATACCTGGCCAAAGCGAAATTGGCCATCGCGGACTCCTATTACGACGAGGGCGGGGCGACGGGGCTGACCCAGGCAGTGTCGGTGTATCAGGATTTCATCACGTTTTTCCCGTTTCTCGAGGAAGCGTCGTACGCGCAGATGCAGATCGCCATGGCGCACTACCGGCGGATGGAGAAGTCCGACCGGGACCGCAGCGAAGCACTGGAGGCGGAGGCCGCGTTCCAGACGTTCATCCAGAAGTACCCCAATACGGAACTCACACCGAAAGCCGAGCAGCGCCTGCGCGAGGTGCAGGAGGTTCTGGCCGACGGCGATTTCCGTATAGCGATCTTCTATTACATGCGGCGGGTGGACAAGGCGGCGGCTCCGCGGTTGATCGATCTGGTGAATCGTTACCCGCTGTATAGCGCGGCCGACCGCGCGAATTGGATGCTGGGCGCGATTTACGAGCGGAACGAGCACAACGATATGGCGGCGACGTACTACACGCGGCTGGTGAAGCAATATCCACTCTCGCCGCTGGCCGCGGAAGCGAAAACAAAGCTGGCCAAGTTCGGCGATCCGGTGCCGCAGCCGGACCCGACGGCAATGGCTCGGATGCAACAAGAGCAACGAGTTCCCCGCGATCGGCCCATGTTCCTGAAGCGGCCCACCGAGATTCTGAAGTCCGGTCCCAACGTAAGCGCGGCGGCAAGAGTGGGGATGCCTACGCTGACACCGCAGTCGGACGATGCGACCGATACGCTCACGCCTGGAGCGGGACTGACGGTGGTGGCTTCGGGCGGGGCTTCCACGGGGAGCACGGGCGGAAGCGGGACCTACGTGCAGACGGTGACGCCGGCGGGATCCGGGGTGGGCGATCCTGCGGTGCCGCAGCCGCCAAATGCCGCTGCCGGCAACCCGGCGACCGCGGCAGGAGCGAGCGACGCGGCCGCGGGAACTTCGACTCAGACGCAAACTCCCGCTCAATCGGGCCAGGGCAGCCAGGCTGCGGCAACGCCGGAGTCTGGACAAGCCGCGAGCGGCGACGCGCTGGCACAGTCAAGCCAGCCGGCGAATACGGGCGAATCTTCCAGCAACAAGAAGAAGAAAAAGAGCAAGAAGCCGGGCCCGGTTCAAGCGCAGCCTCAGGCGCAACCGCAGCCTCCGGCGCAGCCCCAGAACCAGGCCGCCCCTCAGAGCCAGCCGCAGTAAGCCCCCAAAATTCGCGAAACGAACGAGGTTACACTCCGGCACACTTGCGCTCAAAGCTCGTTGACTCGCTTCGACCCCGATGCTCCAATAATCCAAGCCGATAATGAGGGCGGTGGCAGAGAACCGCCATCGGTACACGTGCCGCACGAAGGAGCACCCGGTGTCGCGCATACTCGTGGCCGACGACAACAGTAATATTCAGAAAATGGTCGCGTTGGCCCTGAAAGACGAAGGGATCGACGTTGTGGCCGTGGGGAATGGCGATGCGGCCATGCGGAAGATTCCGGACCTGCGGCCGGATCTGGTGCTGGCGGACATATTCATGCCCGTGCGCAACGGGTACGAAGTATGCGAGTTCGTCAAGAACGATTCGCGTTACATGAACACGCCGGTGGTGCTGCTGGTTGGCGCGTTCGACCCACTGGATGAAGACGAGACGCAGCGGGTGCGCGCGGACGGGGTACTGAAGAAGCCATTCGTTCCGCCGGATCCCTTGATCAACATGGTCAAGGCCCTGCTGGCCAAGTCCAACGGGCAAAATCACGCAGCGGTGGTAGCGGCAACCCCGGCTCCGGCTCCAGCGTTCGAGCCGCAAGCCAAAGCAGCGATCCCGCAAGCACCTCCCGTTCGGGAGGCCGTCGCGCCCCCAAGGGTATCCCCCGAGGAGATTGAAAAGCCCAAACCTGCGACCTCCGCGCCGAGTTACGTGGCCGAAGCGGCCACATCGGACGAGGCCGAAGAAGTGACCACAGCGGTGCGCGATCCGAATCTAGGCGAGCCGTTCTGGGCCGCTCCCGAGGAACCGGAAGAGGAAGCGCAGGCGGAGGCGGAGTCCGGCACCCAACCCGAGGAGATGCTGGACATGCATTCCTTCGGCAAGGATGAGGAACGAAGCGATACGGGACGTTTTCGGCCGGATTCAACCATGTTCGAGAATGCCGCGTTGAACGACGCTACCGCGGAGAAGAAAAAGAAGACACGAGAAGCTCCGAAAGTCGAGGCGGTAGGAATAGCTTCGGCGCCATCGAAGGGCGTGGAAGCGGATGTGGACGCGGGCAAACCGGTGGAAGCGGCCTCCGAAGAGGTTGCGCAAGCGCCCGCGGCGGAGGAGATCCTGGTCGAGCCTTTCAAGTTCGATCCGGCGCTCACGTTTTCGGCCGCCACGGAGACGGCGGAAGAGCCGCAGGAGTCGATGCCTCTTCCTGAACTGCTACCGGCGCCGAACGAGCCAGCACCCGCGGCGGAGGCCCATGCTATTCATCTGGAGCCGGCCCCACTGGAAGCGCCGGTGAGCGAGCATGCGGCGAGCCTTTCCTGGCCCACGCTGGATGATCCGATTGAAGCGATACCTGCCGCGGCAGCGATGCCCGCGGCGGCGATTCCGGTTGAGGCTCACGCCAGTTTCGAGCCTGTGGAAATGAGTTTGACGCAGCTACCCGATCAGGAGGCGGTGATCAAGGCGGCGACGGAAGCCGCGCGGACAGCGTTCTCGGAGTTGAAGACTTTCGCGGGCGTGATCCCTCCGATCGAGGATGCAGGAGTGGCGACCCAAGAATTAGCGAACCAACCCGCCGGGCACGCCGTAAACGGGCAGACCGCTCAAGATACGTTTCAGGATGGTCCCGCTGGGCTGGCGCATACGGAAGCGCCAAAAGCGACGCCAGAGATGATCGACGCGGTGGTTAACAAGCTGCTCGAGCGCATGCAGCCGCAGATCATGGAAGTGGTGAATCGCGAGGTTCTGCGGCCGGCAATCGAGGCGATCGTTCGACGCGAGATGGAAAAGAACTAAGGCTATTTGGCTGCGGGTTCGACGGTCTTCTTGTACTCCTCCGCTTCAGAAGGCACGCAGATCATCTCCCAACTATCGAAGGTCCTGGGCTGGCAGCGGACCGGTTTGAGTTTTGGCCGCTCGCGTCACGATCGGGAAAATCCAAACTAACCACGAAGCTTTTACTTGCGGCACTCAGAGCGGATTTGACCGCTCCAGCGGCGCTCCTTATAGTAGTTTGTTCGCCCATCGCGCGAGAATCGCGCGAGTCCGGCTGCAGCCGGAAGACGAGAAGAACGTGCCGGAACATCGTTCACAAGACGATTCAAAACACGGGTCACAAGACGGGCCACAACAGGCGCCAAGAGAGGTGTCCAACGGGGCGGAGTTTCCCAAGGTCTACGAGCCGCAGCTGATCGAGCCGCGCTGGGCAGACGCCTGGGTGGAGCAGGGATTGTTTCAGGCCGATGCGCACGGATCGGGCGAAACGTTCTCCATTGTGATCCCACCGCCGAACGTAACCGGATATATCCACATCGGGCACATGCTGGAGCACACGCAGATCGATGTGCTGACGCGCTGGAACCGCATGCGCGGCAAACGCACGCTGTGGCTGCCGGGGATGGATCATGCCGGAATCTCCACGCAGGTGGTGGTGGAGCGGGAACTGGCCAAGCAGGGGCTGACACGCAAAGGGCTGGGGCGGGAAGAGTTCGAGCGGCGGGTGTGGGAATGGAAGGCACACAGCGGCGGCACGATCAAAAAACAGATGATCCGGCTGGGGGATTCGTGCGACTGGTCGCGGGAAAAGTTCACGCTCGATCCGTCATTGTACCGGGCAGTTCTGGAAGCGTTTCTGCGGCTGTACCACGAAGGGCTGATTTACCGAGGCCGGTACATCGTGAACTGGTGTCCGCGCTGCCAAACGGCGCTGAGCGATCTGGAGACGGTGCACGAGGAGCGCAAAGGGCACCTGTGGCACATTCGCTATCCGGTGGTGGGCACGAACGAGTCGCTGGTGGTGGCGACGACGCGGCCGGAGACGATGCTGGGGGACACGTCTGTCGCGGTGCATCCGGAAGACGAGCGCTACCGGCATCTGGTGGGCAAGAAGGTTTTGCTGCCGCTCGTGAACCGCGAAATTCCTATCATCGCCGACGCTTATGTGGATCGCGAATTCGGCACCGGCGCGGTGAAAGTAACTCCGGCGCACGATCCCAACGATTTCGAAATGGGGCGGCGGCATAAGCTTCCGCAGATCGACGTGATGACCGAGGACGGGAAGATGAGCGCCGCGGCGGGGCCGTATGCCGGACTGGATCGGTTCGACGCGCGCAGCCGCATCGTGGCCGATCTGGAAGCGCAGGGGCTGCTCGTGAAAGTGGACGATCATGCGCTCTCGGTGGGGGTGTGCGATCGATGCAAGACGGTGGTCGAGCCGCGCGTATCGACGCAGTGGTTCTGCAAGATGCGGCCGCTGGCCGATGACGGTCTGGCGGCGGTGGAGCAGGGCCTGATCAACATTTTGCCCGGACAATCAGCGCAAGATTTTCACCGACTGGATGACAAATATTCGCGATTGGTGCATCTCGCGCCAGCTTTGGTGGGGACACCGCATTCCGATCTGGCACTGCCCCTGCGGCGGCATCACGCCCGCGCGAGATTCGCGAGTGGCGATCGTTGATGGGCGCGCGCGTGCCCGCCAGCCCTCCCGAAAAATGCGCGAAATGCGGCGGCGGGAAGCTGGAACAAGACCCGGACGTGCTGGACACATGGTTCAGCTCGGGCCTCTGGCCGCTATCCACGCTGGGCTGGCCCGACGATACGCCGGACTTGCGAGCGTTTTATCCCACGACGCTGCTGATCAGCGGCTACGACATTCTCTTTTTCTGGGATGCGCGGATGGTGATGCTCTGCCTGCATCTGGCTCCCGGGAAAACGCCGGTCGAGCGGATTCCCTTCCGCACGCTTTACCTGCACTCGCTGGTTCGCGACGCGCAGGGGCAAAAGATGTCCAAGATGCGCGGGAACGTGGTGGACCCGCTGGAATGGATGGAAAAGCACGGGACCGACGCGCTGCGCTTCACCCTGGCCGTCAAAGCCGCGCCGGGAACGGACATCGCACTGAGCGAAGAAGCCGTAGACGGCTACCGGGCCTTCGCCAACAAGATCTGGAACGCTGCGCGATTCGTATTTGTGAATCTGGAGAAATTTCAATCGGCGACGGGAATGAGCATCGAGGAGCTGGCGGCGCCGACAATTCGCGAGGCCGCGCCGTATCCTATCGGGAACGAAGTGAGCCTCGCGGACCGCTGGATTTTTTCGCGGCTGGCGGAGACCATCGCGACGGTGGACGATGCGCTCGAAACTTTCCGCTTTCACGAAGCGGCGCAGGAGGTCTACCACTTCTTCTGGGGCGACTTCTGCGACTGGTATATCGAGTGGATCAAACCGGCGATTGCGGACACGGATCGAAGCATCGCCGTGCCGGCGTGGCGCAATCTATTTGCAACGTTGGAGGCGGCGCTGCGGCTGCTGCATCCGTTTATGCCCTTCCTGACCGAGGAGTTGTGGCACCGGCTGCCGCAACACGCGCCGGAAAAAGACAAAAGCGCGCGATCGATTGCATTGCAGCCGTTCCCACGACCGGCGCCGCAATGGGTGGATCCCGACGCGGATCAGGACGTCAAGCTGCTGCAAGAGGTGATCGTGGCGGCACGCAATATCCGGGCGGAGCTGAAGCTGGATCCTAAACGGCGGGTGGCCGCGGACTTCCAGGCGGCGAATCCGGAGATTCGCGAAGTGGTGGAGGAACATCGCGGGCTGGTGCTGCGGTTGGCGATGCTCTCGGATTTGCGCTTTTCCGAGGCCGCGCTCGAGCCGACGGCTGGGCCGGTGCGTTCGTCGCCGCAATTCGAACTGCAAATCGCGTACGGGCAGACCGTGGAACTGGGCGCGGAACTTGCCCGGCTGCGCAAGGAGAAAGAACGCCTGGCGCGCGACCTGGATTCGAAGCAGAGCCGGCTGGCCGACGAAAGTTTTCGCAGCCGGGCGCCGGCGGAGGTCGTTCGGCAACTGGAAACGACATTCGCGGAGCGCCAGACCGAGTTCGCCAAACTCAGCGAACGCCTGGCGCAACTGGAAAAGCGCGCGGATAGTTCGGCAGGCAGCTAGTCTTTTCTGATCCCATGCCAGCGCGGAATAGTTCTGCGACAACCGACAAGCCCGGGAGCACGGACCGCCGCATCGACGCGCTGCTGACGCTGCTCTCGGAAAATCCCATGATCGTGATCAGCGGCCAGAAAATCGCGAAGCAAATCGGCGTGAGCGCGGTCGGCAGTGTGGCGATGGACGCAGCGGCTGCGCGCGCTGGGCGTGCGCGTGAAGGGCCATCCGCGGACCGGATACCGGATCGAACGCGTGCCCGACGTGCTCTCGCCGAGCTTGCTGCGCCGGCGGCTGCGAGGCACGCCATTCGGCAAGCGCATCTACCACTACTTCAAGACGGCATCGACCAACAGCATCGCGCTGGAGCTGGGGCATGCCGGCGAGCCGCACGGAACGCTGATCGTCGCGGAAGAGCAGAGCGGCGGGCGAGGGCGGTCCGGGCGGACGTGGCATTCGGAGAAGACCAGCGGCATTTACATGAGCGTGCTGCTGCGCCCGGCGATCTCGCCGATTGTCGCGCCGGTGATCACCATGGTTGCCGGGCTCGCGGTGCGCGACGCGGTGGTGGAGGAAACGGGCATTGCCGCGGATCTGCGCTGGCCGAACGACCTGCTGGCGGGCGGAAAGAAATTCTGCGGGATTTTGACGGAGATGCACGCGGAACCAAGCCAGGTGCGTTTTGTGATCGTGGGCATCGGGATCAACGTGAACCACGCGGCGATGCCCGCGGACTTGGCGCGAATCGGCCACATCGCTGCGCATGGCCACGGGCAAGACGGTATCGCGGCTGCAGCTGGTGGTGCGGTTGCTGCGCCACCTGGAGACCTACTACAATCAATTTCTATCCGAGGGCGCACAGCCGATTCTGGCGCGATTTGCCGAGGTGTCGACGTTTCGCGCGCGGCAAGCGCGTGCGCATCTCGACGGGAACCGAAACATACGTGGGGACGACGGATGGCCTCGAGCCCAACGGCCTGCTGCGCGTGCGCCGCGACGACGGCCGAAGAACTCGGTGGTGATCTCCGGCGACGTTTCCGAGGCGAATTGATGCTGCTGGCGGTTGACGTCGGCAATACCAACACGGTGCTGGGCGTCTTTCGCGGCGCCGAGCTGATCGCCAATTGGCGGCTGACCACGGCGCGCGATCAGACCGTGGACGAGTACGGCATTCTGACGCGCAATCTCTTTACCCTCGCCAACCTCGATCCCCACGAAATTCGCGGCGTGATCATCAGCTCGGTGGTGCCGCCGCTGAACTCCACGCTGGCAGGCATGGCCGAGCAGTACTTTCATACCAAGGCGCTCTTCGTCGAGCCGGGCATCCGCACCGGCATGCCGGTGCACTACGACAATCCGCAAGAGGTGGGCGCGGACCGGATCGTCAACAGCATCGCGGCGTTCGCCAAGTACGGCGGGCCGTGCATCGTGGTGGATTTCGGCACGGCGATCAATTTCGACGTGGTCTCCGAACACGGCGAATATCTCGGCGGGGCGCTGGCGCCGGGAATCGGCATTTCCGCCGAGGCGCTCTTTTCGCGGGCGGCGAGGCTCTGGCGCGTGGAGATTCGCGATCCGGGAAAATCATCGGCACCAATACGGCGCAGTCGATGCAGGCGGGGCTTTTCTACGGCTTCACGGACCTGGTGGACGGGATTCTGGAGCGCATGAAAGCGGTGCTGGGCAAAGAGACCCGCGTGATCGCCACGGGCGGACAGGCGTCGCTCATCGCGCAGGCTTCGCGGCACATCCAGCAGATGGACGAATTTCTCACGCTCGAAGGGCTGCGCATCATCTGGGAACGCAATCAGCCTTCGCGCCAAGCGGCGGAAGCGCCCGGCAAAATCGCGGCCGGCGGCGCGGCGCGTGCCGGCGCGAAGCCGGCGCGGAAGCGCGCAGCGCGTGAGACGGCATGGAGCCTTTCAACTACTTCAATTATTTCACAGAGATTGAAGAATATTTCTGGCGCAAGCGGGGCGCGCATCTGCTGGTTTCGCCGCTCGATTGGGCGATCGTGGAGACCTGGCAGAAAGCGGGAATTCCGCTGGAGGCGGTGCTGCGCGGGATCGACAGCGCGTTCGAAAGTTACCAGCGCTCGCGGCGCGGCCGGGACGGCCGCTCAAGAGCCTGGCCTATTGCGTGGATGCGGTGCTGGATGCCGCGATGGAGAAACAGGAGAGTTCGGCGGGTAGCGGTCCCGAGCCAAAGCGAAAAGAGAAGAAAGCGGAGCCATTTTCGCGCGAAGAGCTGCGCGGTTTTGTCCTTGGCAATACCGAAAAGCTGGAACATGCGGCGGGGCGGCTGCGCTCGTCGGACGCCGACCTGGCGCGGCGAATCGCGCAGGCGCATGCGAGCCTGAAGGAACTGCTGCCGGTGATGGATTCGCCCGGCGAGGTCGATCTGGAGGACCTGGAACGGCGGTTGAGCGCGATCGAGGAAAAGCTTACGGCGGCGCTGGTGGCCGCGGCGGACGAGAAGATGCTGGTGGAGATCCACATCGACCTGGACCGGCAACTGGCGCCGTACCGGCGGCGAATGTCGGCGGAGCAATTGGGGCAATTGGAAAGGCAGTACACGCAAAAACGCCTGGTGGAGCGATTCGGCCTGCCGCGGCTCAGCCTCTTTTATCTAAACTAATCGGTACCTGAACTGATCGGAGTTTCATGCCTGATGCGATAGATGTGCGAATCGAAAAGCTGGTGTATGGCGGCGAAGGCCTGGCACACCATGAAGGCCACACCGTGTTTGCTCCGTTTGTGCTGCCGGACGAGAACGTATCCATCGAGCCGCTGGAAAAGCGGAAGAAGTTCATTCGCGGGAGAGTGGCGCAGATCAAGACGCCTTCGGCGGATCGAGCGGTCGCGCCTTGTCCCTACTTCGGCGTGTGCGGCGGATGCGATTACCAGCACATTCCCTACGAATTACAGCTGCGCTACAAAGCCGAGATTCTGCGCGAAACGCTGGCGCGGCTGGGGCGCGTGCACTGGGACGGGCCGATCGTGCCGCACGCGTCACCGCCCTTCGCGTACCGAAATCGAGTGCAATGGAAGATCGCGGCGGACGCGCGCGGAGTGCGGGACATCGGGTACTTCCAGGCAGGTTCGCAGAAGCTGTGCGCCATCCGGCAATGCCCCATCGCTTCGCCGAAGCTGAATGAGGCGCTCGGGGCGATCGTAAATTTGCTGGAGGCGGGAAAGCTGGCGCCAGGATTGCGCGAGATCGAGGCATTTGCCGATCAGGACGACGACCGGCTGCTTTTGAATCTGGCCGTCGAGGACGCGAAGGGCGCTTCGCCCCAGATGGCGGCGCTATTCCGATCGGCTCTGCCGGCGGTGGATTCGCTTCTGATACACGACCAGCGCACCGACAACTTCGAGCTTTTCGGGCCGGGGTACATCAACTATCGCGCGGCCGGGCACAGCTATCGCATCGGGCATCTTTCGTTTTTCCAGGTGAACCGGTTCGTTCTGGATGAACTGGTGCGCACGGTGATCGGCGAGGGGCGAGGGCGGCTGGCGCTGGATTTATTTGCCGGCGTGGGGCTTTTCAGCGTGCCGCTGGCCAATCGCTTCGAGCGGGTGATTGCCGTGGAGTCCAATGAGGCGGCGGCCCGCGACCTGGAAGCCAACCTTCAGGCGAGCGGCGCAGCCTCGCCGAACTTGCGGCACATGACCGTGGAAGCTTTTCTCGAGCAATGGCGAGACCGGCCCGACCTGGTGGTGCTGGACCCGCCGCGGACGGGCGTGGCCGCGCGGGCGCTGGGGCGCTTGCTAAAGATCGGCCCGGAAGAGATTGTCTATCTCTCGTGCGACCCCGCGACGCTGGCGCGCGACCTGGCGGCGATCGCCGGAGACGAGCAAAATCCGCGGGATTATCGGATCAGTGAAGTACATCTTGTGGATATTTTTCCGCAGACTTATCATATCGAGGCCTTGGTGCGACTTAAGCGTCGCGCATGAAGCTCCCCGCCCTTCCGATCGCGATCTTCGTTGCCGCAGGAGTTCTGGCGGCGTCTCCGATTGCTGCTCACGATAAGCATAGCGTCGCTCTATCCCTTGGCATTGCTGCGTGCTGTGTGGCCGCGGGGTTCGCACTCTTGGGAATGCGCCGCGCGAAGCTGGCCTGGGCGTTGAGCCTGCTGGCGTGGTTTTCCCTGGCCGCTGCCGCCGCGCAAATCGAGCGGATGTCTATCCCATCGAATGAAGTGACCCGACTGGCGGGCAGCGGGCAATTAGACCTCGACGGGCCGCTGCGCTGGCGCGGAATTTTGCGCGAAGATCCTTTGCGGCTGCCGTGGGGGATTCGCTACGACGTCGGTTTGGAGCAAGTAGAGACGGCCGGCGAGTGGCGAGCCGTGCAGGGCGGCCTGCGGACCACGTACTACTTCGAGCAACGCGGGGGCGGAAGTCCGGCGCCGGTGCGTGCGGGCCAGCGCGTGGAAATTCTGGCGCGGGCACGGCCGGTGCGAAATTTTGGCGACCCCGGCGCTTTCGATTATCGCGGGGCCCTCGAACAGCAAGGGATCAACCTGACGGCAACCCTGCGCAATCCGGCGCTGATGCAGGAAATCCCGGGGGCGGCGCCGAAGGTGACGCATTATCTGGCACGGCTGCGCGGGCGCTTGTTGAACGATTTGGACGACATGCTGCGGCCGGCCGAAGACCGGACGGCGATTGCGCGAGCGATGCTGCTTGGGGACCGCAGCTTTCTCGATTCGCAGGAGGCCGAATCGTTCAGGGAAACAGGAGCGTTCCACATTCTGGTGTTGGCGGGTTTGCATGTGGGCGTGCTGGCGGCGCTCTTCTTCTGGGCGGGGAAAAAGCTCCGGTTGCCGATCGCCGCGAGAGCCATGCTGACGATTGCAGCCCTCGGCTTTTACCTAACGATTATCGAGGATCGCCCGCCCATCATGCGGGCGGCGTTGATGGCGACGATCTATCTGCTCGGGGGGATGCTTTACCGGCGCATGGCGTTGCTGAACGCCGTCAGCCTAGCGGCGGTGGTGATACTTTTGTTCCGGCCCTCGGAGCTTGCTCAGGCGAGCTTCCAGCTCTCTTTTCTTGCGGCGGCGATCCTTGCCGGAATCGAGGCACCGCTGCTGGAGCGGACAGCCGAGCCCTATCATCGCGCGCTCGAGCACCTTGGCGACGTTACCCGCGACGGCGGCTACCAGCCGAAGGCGGCGGAGTTGCGCCTCGACCTGCGCGCCGTGGCCGCGCGGCTGCGGTCGCGGTTACCTGCAAAAGTTGGGGGATACTGCGACGACGTTGTGGCGCTTCCGTGCCGCGTTGGATTGCGGCTGTGGGAACTGGCCGTGCTCTCCACCGTCCTGCAGATCGGGATGCTTCCGCTGATGGCGCGAGATTTCAATCGGGTCTCTTTCATCGCGCCGATAGCGAACATTCCTGCCGTGCTGCTGACCGGGATCATCGTGCCGCTTGGGTTTGCAGCGCTGGCGGCAGGCGCGGTATGGAAAGGCTGCGGACTTCTGCTGGGGCGCGCGCTCGGATTTCTGATCGGGATGCTGGCGGCGTCGATCCATTGGTTCGCACAGCTTCCTTCGTCTTCGGTGCGCGTTCCTTCACCGCCAACGGCTCTGCTGGCCGGATTTTTTGTTGCGGCAATCGCCGTCTCGGCCGCGATTCTGACCGGCAGAAAATGGGCGTGGCGGGCGGGTTCCGGCGTGGTGCTTGGATTGGCAGCGCTGATGGTGATCTACCCGTTTCCGGCACGATTTCAGAAGGGGCGGCTGGAAGCGACCGTTTTGGACGTGGGGCAGGGCGATTCGATTTTTCTCTCTTTCCCCGATGGGAGAAGCATGCTGGTGGATGCGGGAGGGCTGCCCGGCGCGGCCTACGTCAAAGGCATGCGAGCCGGCCTTGATGTAGGAGAGGACGTGGTGTCGCCGTTCCTTTGGAGCCGAGGAGTGACGCGCATCGATACGCTGGTGGTGACGCATGGGCACGAAGACCATCTTGGGGGCATGCCGGCGGTGCTGCGGAATTTTCGAGTGGGCGAGTTGTGGGTGGGCCGCGACGAGGATACGGCTGGTTTTCAGAAGCTGATTGCGGAAGCCGAGCGGCAAAAGGTCCCTATAGTTCACCGGCTACGAGGCGAAAATTTCGAGTGGGCGGGCGTGCGCGTGAGCGTGCTTTGGCCCGATTCGAGCGATCCGGCACGGGCGCGCAATGACGACTCGGTGGTGCTGCGCGTGGAGGACGGCAAAGATTCATTCTTGCTGACGGGGGATATCGAGCGGCCCGTGGAGCGGGGCATCTTGGCGGATGGCGACACGTTGGCCGCCGACTTTCTGAAGGTGCCACATCACGGGGCAAAGACATCGAGCACGCAGCCTTTTCTGGACGCGGTACACCCGTCGATTGCAGCCATATCCGTGGGCGAGGCCAACCCGTTTGGCCATCCCAACCCGGAGGTGGTACAGCGAATCCTATCGGAAGGAACGCGCTTATTTCGAACCGACCGGGACGGCGCGGTAACCGTGAGCACCGACGGGCGATCGCTCAACGTTCACTCCTTCCTGGATTGCGCGACTCCTTGCTCGGAACTCTCGTCGTTGGCAAATTCACCGGAGGCGACTTCACCAGAGCTGGAACCGGCTTTTTAGCTTCGCGAATCCAATGATCGGACGTAATTATCGGTCGAGAACATAATCTCGAGACCTTTATTGCTGCAATATAGGGCAGCTACTATAATCGGTTCAAGGGTCCATGAATTCGATTCAGCCGGTTTCTCCAACCAACGCGGAAATTGACGAAGAATCCAGGCGTGTTCGCCGCCTGCGCATCGTCGTCAATCTTTCACTCAGCCTGATCGCGCAGGGCGACCTGCCTTACGAGGAGGCACAGGAGATTGCCGCCGCGGCGCGGAGGCTGGCGGAACAGCTATTTCCGGGCAAAGGGGAAGTCTACGATCTGCTTTACCGGCCGAAATTCCGCCGTTTGATCAACGAAGTTTACCGTCTGCAATAAATCGACTTTTTGCCTACCGGCGCCAGGTGGCCAGCGCCGCCAGTACCGCGATCAGGAGCACAGCGCCGATAGTGGCCTGGTACTCACGATTGCGCACGTATTGGGCGAAGGAGAATCGATTGCCGTTGAGGGAAGTTTCGACGGCAAATTTTGGCCAGAAGCGCGGCACGGTGGTGGCGTAATCCTCGAACGTCTTCCCATACTGTTCGCGAAGCTCCCATTCTTCACGCCGCATGGCCTGGGCATAGAAGACGCCGAAGTAGAGGGCCAGAAGAACCGCGACCAGCACGGACCAGCTGGCCACGGCAAAACCGGCGGCGAGGAACGCGCTGCCGAGATACAGAGGATTTCTCGTACGGGCATAGGGGCCGGTGTGCGCCAGCGCTTCGCGTTTGCGCAAATGGCCCGCGGCTGCGGCACGAATCAGCAGGCCCAAAACAATGAGGGCCGAGCCGATGAGAATCGAGCGGAACGTAGGCCGCGCCAGCCAAAGGCACAGCGCGGCGAGAGGATACCCAATCGGCGCACGCCAGCGCGCCCAAGCCGGCCCCGGGGTTTTGGATTCAGGCATGGGAGGGCGCTCGGAGCCGCGCCAGAAGGTCGCGCGTGGAATGTTGTTTAGGATCGCCAACGATGGCGATGCGAACGCCCAGAAGCTGGGCGGTTTCGCGCTCGGGTACGGTATCGGCTGTGTAGTCGGTTCCTTTCGCGTGTACGTCCGGGCGCAGGGTGGAAAGCAGACGCGTCACATCAGGCTCTTCGAATATAACCACGTAGTTGACTGCGGCAAGGCCGGCGACGAGGCGGGCGCGCGCATCGGCGGTAAGAACCGGGCGCCCTTCGCCTTTCAGCGCGCGCACGCTCTGGTCCGCATTCACGGCGACGACGAGTACGTCTCCCTCGCGCCGGGCACCTTCGAGATACCTCGTGTGACCCACGTGCAAGACGTCGAAGCAGCCATTGGCCAGCACAATCCGCTCGCCGCGACTTTTGTGATCACGGACCTTAGGGGCCAGGCGGTCGAGCGGCAAAATTTTATTTCGGGTGTCCATTGCCTCGCTTTTCCAATTTCGCTGCCGCATCGGAGCGAATCGCGGCGATCAGTTCTTCGCGCGTAACGGTGGCCGTACCACGCTTCATGACCACCAAGCCACCCGCATAGTTGGCAATACGAGCGGCCTGAAGGACCGTGGCGCCCGCGGCCAGGGCCAGAGTGAAGGCGGCAATCACAGTATCACCGGCACCGGTCACATCGACGGCCTGATCGCTTCCATAGACTTCGAGCGGCTGCGGCGCGCGGCGGCGCTCGAAAACGGCCATGCCGTGGCGGCCGCGCGTGACAACCAGCGCACCGAGATTCAACCGGGCCATGGTTCGGCGAGCGGAATCCTCAAGCTTAGATGCATCTCCACCGATGCGCACGTTGTGCGCGGCCTCCATCTCCGCTTCATTGGGCGTGGCGGCGGTGAGATCGAGATGGGCGTAGTCGTGAAGGCGATAGCGGGAGTCGAGCGTCGCTGGATGCGCCCAGCGCTTGCGGCCGCGGATGCCGGCAGCGATCTCGGGAGTGGCTGAGCCGTAGCCGTAGTCGGAAATCAGGACCGCGGAGACTTTGGCAAGGCGTTCGCGGGCCTTGCGCGCGAGCGCGCCACTTATGCCGGAGGGGAGTCCATCCGGCTCGCGATCCACACGCAATACCTGCTGCTGAGCGGTATGCGGCCAGCCGGCGAGAAAGCGGGTTTTTGCGGGAGTGGTCCAGCCGCGAGCGCGGACCAGTCCGGAGACGTCGACTTTCTTTTTCCGGAAATAGTCCGCCAGGGCCTGGCCCGCGGCGTCGTCGCCCAGAGTGGCGACGGGAAAAACGCGCGCGCCGAGGTCAACCAGATTATTCACGGCATTGGCGCCGCCTCCAGGGAGAGTGAGCATTTCGCGGCGTCTCAATATGAGGACGGGCGCTTCGCGCGAAACTCGGGAGATTTCGCCGAAGATGAATTCATCGGCGACAAAATCGGCCAGAACCAGAATGCTTTGTTGGGGGAACTGCTCGACCAGCTCGATCAAGTGTTTCGAGTCAGGGCGCTTCGACTCCGCGCTGTGCGGGCTCACGAGTGTTCCTCGAGGATGGCATCCACGGCTTCGGACAGATCCTCGGCAACCAGATCGGGCTGGCGCGGCCACTCCAGGCGATGCAAATCATACTCGCCGCGGCCGTAGCCGGTGAGGACCAAGACGCCGCGGCCGCCCACGCCGTGCGCCAGCGCGACATCGGCGTAACGGTCTCCGACGACGAAGGAACGATCCAGGCGCAAAGCGTGCTCCTGCGCGGCCTGTTTGAGCAGGCCGGGCAGGGGCTTGCGGCAGGCGCAATCGTCCGCTTTGGTATGCGCGCAGTAATAATAGGCGTCCACGCGAGCCCCGGCGGCGGACAGCTCGTGATCGATGCGCGCGTGGACCTGAGCCACAAGAGATTCCGGAAAGATGCGGCGCGAAATACCCGACTGATTGGTGACCACGATTACCGGAAATCCCGCCCGATTGAGCCTGGCAATGGCAGGCGCCGCAAACGGAAAGACGTGCAGGCGGCTGATGTGATTGAGATAACCCACCTCTTCGCAGATTGTTCCGTCGCGATCGAGAAAAACCGCGGGCCGCAGCGCTTTCGCTTTGGTTTCAGGCAAGACCTTTGCTCCAGGTGGGGCTTTTCAGGCGCTCGCCGAAGGCCAAGGAAGAGCGCGCCGCGTCAAAGACGCGGTCGACGGAAATGCGGGTCATGCAACGATGGTCGATGGGGCATTTCCGCAGGAAGCAGGGGCTGCAGTCCACTTGCTCGCGAATCAGGGTGAGTTGCGGGGTCAAGGGGCGAGTGCCTTGGGGATCGGTGGGGCCGAAGATCGCGATTGTGGGGACTCCGACGGCGCCGGCGACGTGCATGGCTCCTGAATCATTGCCAATAAAAAGACCGCAGGAGGAGAGCAAGGCCGGAAGTTCGCCGATTTGGGTCGCGCCGACCAGATTGAAGGCGCGCCGCTGCATGGCGCCGAGAATACGAGCCGCCATCCCACTCTCTTGAGCCGCGCCGAAAAGTATCACGTCGGCATCGTAGGAGGCAATCAGACGATCCGCAAGCGCCGCGTAGCGTTCCGGGTCCCAACACTTGGCTGAACCGTAGGCGGCGCCGGCCGCAAAGGCAATGCGAAGAGAATTCTTGCGCACGCCGGAGGCAAGCAAACGCTGGAGCGCCTTCTCGCGGTCTTGCTGGCCGACGGTGATGCTGATTTCGTCGATCAAGGGGAGGCGGTTGATCCATTCGGCTCGGCGGAGCAGTTCGAGATAGTCATACACTTCGTGATCGGGCGCTTCGCCCTTGGCCGGAACAGGTATGGCCTGGGTGAGGAACCAGCTTCGCCCATAACGCGCGTAGCCGATGCGCTGGGGAATACGAGCACGCCAGGCGATCCAGGCGGCGTCGAAAGCGTTCTGGAAGAGCAGGGCCACATCGAATTTCTCGCGGCGTAAGGTGGCGGCTAGCTTCTCGCGTCCCCAGAAACCCTTGTGAGCGATTTTGTTGTCGTAGATGAGAATGCGATCGGCATAACCCTGGTCGCGACACAAGTCGGCCACCCAGGGGCGCGCGAGGATCACGATTTCCGCCTGGGGCCAGCGGTCGCGGACCACGCGGAGCGCGGGAATGCACATCACCGCGTCGCCCACCCAGTTCGTCGCGCGCACGAGAATTTTCATGCCTGCGTTACCGGCTGTTTGCGGCCAATCGAAGCCTTGACCGCTCGCCAGAAGCCCTCTTCATCGTTGAGCGCCATGCGGATCGTACATGCGTAAATCGGAAGCGTTGTCGCGGCAGAATCGGGAAGATTGAAACGATCCTTCTCCGTGCAAAGCAGACAGTTGGCGCCGGCGGCGGAGGCTGCTCGGGTCAGATCACGGATCTCTTCCGGCGAGTAGCGATGATGATCGGCAAAGCTGCGGTTGCCCATGACCGCAAATCCCCAATGCTTGAGATCGTCGAAAAATGCCGCCGGGTTGCCGATGCCGCAAAAGGCAAACACCTTGAGTTGCCGGCGCTCGGGCTCCGATAAAGCCGCAGCGGGCGGGGGCACGGGCACGACCGCAGATAACTGAGCTTGCGCGTAGAATATTGGCGCGTTCGTAAATCTTCGCACCAGCGTTTCGAGCGCCGGAGCGCAGTTGGTGCGAGTGATCATCACGACGTCCGCCCGAGCCAGTGCCGAACGCGGCTCACGCGAACGCCCGGCCGGCAAGAGTCCGCCGCCAAAAGGGTTGGTGGAATCGAGCAGAATAATATCCGCGTCGCGGTGAAGCTCGAGGTGCTGTAAGCCGTCATCCAGAATGAACCATTCTGCGCCATCTTTGGCCAGCGCGAGCCCGTTCTTATAGCGATTTTTGCCAATCCCAAACTGGGCGCGGCCATTAAGCCTTTGGCGCAACAAGGCGACTTCATCGGCACCCGAGCGTCCCGTAGGGCCGCCTTGCCGGAAGCCGCCATAACCGCGCGTGAGTATGGCCGGCCGATTCCCTTCGGCGGAGAGGCGCTCCGCAATCCAAAGCACCATAGGGGTTTTGCCTGTTCCGCCGACCGTCAAATTGCCGACGCTTATAACGATGCCGGGAAGCCGCCTGCTGCGCAAGAGGCCCGCTTGATAAAGCTTGGCTCGGAAGCGCGTGGCGAGCGCATAAAGCAGTGCGAGCGGCTGCAACAGCGTTCGGGGAATCGTTGACCGCTTCACGAATTGGCTCGGCGAGCGTCGATTACGGCAGCGAGGCGATCGAGGGTCGCCGCAGTGGCGCCGCGATTGCGCTCCACGATTTCGCGGGCCGCGAATCCCATCTGCACGCGACGGGGAGCATTCTCGAGCAACTCAGCCCAGGCGGCGGCAAGGTCGCCGGCCGAATGCACCTGAATCGCGGCGCCGGATTCGAGCAAGGCGGCGGCAATATCGCGAAAATTGTCCATCGAGCCGCCGAAGACCGGCGGCTTGGAGAATGCCGCGGGCTCGAGCGGGTTGTGTCCGCCGGAACCGGGCTGGAGCGAGCCGCCGACGAACACCGCGTCCGCAAGGCTATACACGGCGGCGAGTTCGCCAATGGTATCCAGCACGAGAACGCTCCCGAGTGGCCCAGTCGATCGCGCTGATCCGGTTGATCGGGCCGCGTTGGCCAGCGAGCCCGCCGAAATGCCGTCGAGCGAAAGCTCGCTTCGGCGGATGGCCCGCCAGCCCGATTGCGTGACGAGGTCGCATGCGGCGGCGAATCGCTCGGGTTTTCGCGGCGCCAGGATCAGCAATGCCTGCGGCCACTTTTGGCGGATGGAGGCGAAGGCTCCCAGGACGGGCAGTTCTTCCCCGGCAATCACGCTGCCGGCGACAATTACGGGGCCGCGCTGGGATCGTTTTAGCTCGTCCTGGAGCCAGGTGACGAATGTATTGGGCGCCGGCGCGGCCATATCGTATTTCATATTTCCCGCCACGAGAACGCGATCGGCCGCGGCGCCGAGCGCCATCAAGCGCGATGCATCGTGGTGGGACTGCACGATGTACAGAGTCGCGTCATTCAATACGCGCCGAAGAAAGTTGCCGAGAACTCCGCCGCTGGCCTTCACCGCGCGCGAGAATCCGCGAAAAGATTTATCGGAAAGGCGGCCGTTCACAAAGACAACCGGCACGCCAGTCTTCCGAGCCTGGCGCAGCAGGTTTGGCCAGATTTCCGTCTCAAGCACTACGATGACACCGGGCTGCACGGCCCGAAAGGCCCGCCGCACCGGTCCGTTCCAATCGAAGGGAAAATAGAAGACCGAATCCGCGAAAGCCATGCGTTCGCGCGCCAGCTTCTGGCCGGTGGCGGTCGTGGTGGAGATAACCAAGCGCCAGCGCGGAAAGCGTTCCTTCAAGCAACGCGCGAAAGGGAGCGCGGCCAGGACTTCACCTACGGAAACGGCATGCAACCAGATCGCGGGCGAAGCGAGATCGTCTTTGGCAGCGAGCTGCGGCGGGAACTTGAAACCCAGACGTTGCGGGAGGCTGGGCAAATATTTCTGACGGCGGGCGCTGCTGAGCAGAACGTAAGGCGCGAGCAGGATGACACCTGCCGCCGTGACCAAATTGTAAAGAAAATACATGCGGATGCGAGCGGCGGCGCGATTCAGCGATGCGCCCGAGCGCCAAGGGGTTATTATAGATGGCACAGCCAACCCCGAGAAGGAGCGCCGATCTTTTTGCGCGTATTTCAGAGCCACACCCGGAGGCAACGACTCTCCACGATGTGCATCTCACGACCGGAGCCGATGGCCGTGCGATTCACTCTTATCGTTTTGGCGCTGTTGCTGGGCATGGCGGCAGGCTATGGCCAAAGCCCGGCAGCGACAGCCTTGAACGCCTCGATCGATCCCGCAACCCTGCCGGCGCGCGACATTCATCAAGGATTACTGGTTGCGGTGAATCCCTACACCTCCGCGGAGCAGTACAAGGCGCGATTCGGTAAACGCACGCCATATGACGGCGGCATTCTGGCCATCGAAGTTTTCTTTCGAAATGACAACGACCTGCCGATTCGCGTCAATCTGAAAACGATGCAGCTGCTGGCAGGCGCTCCCGGCGAGGCTCGCCAGCACCTTGATGCCCTTTCTCCCGAAGAGGTGGCGGACCGAGTCCTGACAAAACCGAAGGAACCGAGACGTTCCTTACCTATTCCCCACCTCGGTCCGCCGCCGAAACACGACAAAAATTGGGAGGAGTTCGCCGCGAATGTCCGCGCGGCGGCGCTGGCAACGGACCTTATTCCTCCTCACGCCACGGCGCATGGGTTCGTCTACTTCGATATCGACCGGCACTATGATTGGCTGACGAATGCGCGTTTTGACGTCCCGGACCTGGCTTTCATGAACAACCCAAAGCCGATATTCTTCTTCGACATCGATCTTGGTCCTTCGGCCCACTGATTTTTTTCCGCCACGCCTACCTCGCGGCACAGCGGATGTATACTCCGTGCGAAGAAAGCTGGACCTCGAAGGGCCGCAAATCCATGAACAGGAGGTTGCGGGTCATGATTCGACCTAGTTCCCTGCCGCTCGCCGCTCTTGGGCTTGTCTCACTCATATTGGCCAGCCCTGATTTGCGCGCCCAAGCAAATCCCGATTGGCACCGGCCTTTTCCCGCATTCAAGATTGCCGGCAATCTCTACTACGTCGGTACAGCCGATCTCGCCGTTTACCTGATCCATACGCCGCAGGGAAACATCCTGATCAATTCGGATTTCAAGGAAGACGTGCCCCTGGTTCACAAGAGCATCGAGCAACTCGGTTTCAAGTATGCCGACACAAAGATCCTGCTGATCAGCCACGCGCACTCCGATCACGATGAAGGCGTCGGCTTGATCAAGCAGGAGACAGGCGCAAAGTTGATGGTGATGGACGCGGATGTGCCTGAGGAAGAGAGCACGGCCCCCGGCCGCCCCGGCGCGCACGTCGATCGCGTTTTGCACGATGGCGATAGGGTCGAGCTCGGCGGCGCCACGCTAACGGCGCACTTGACGCCCGGTCACACCAGAGGCTGTACGACGTGGACGATGCAAATCCCTGAAGGCGGCCGGACCCTTAACGCGGTGATCGTGGGCAGCCCCAACGTAAATGCCGGGTACCTGCTCGTGGGTAACAAGGACTATCCCCAAATCGCGCAGGATTACGTCAAGACCTTTCAAGTGCTCAAGAGTCTGCCCTGCGACCTTTTTCTGGGAGCTCACGGCGGCTATTTTGGCCTGAAAGCAAAGTACGAAAAGATGAAGGCCGCCGGTCCGAATGCCCTGATCGATCCGGATGGTTACAAAGCCTACGTCGCCGAGCGCGAGGCGACGTTTGAGAAAGAATGGAAACGCCAGCAGCAGAATCCCGGTTCTCCCGCGCCATAAACCAGCTCGATCCTTTCGCCGGGGCGAAGATTCGCGGCTCCTTCACGGAAAACCGGTAGCAAAACGCGGTTTGCCCCGCGCCTTCCGCTCGGCTAAAATGCACTTGCCCCCGGGCCCCGAACCACAGGAAATTTTCTGAGCATGAACATTCTTGATAGCTTGAATCCGCAGCAACGCGAAGCTGTGCTCGCGACCGACGGCCCAATCCTCATTCTGGCGGGCGCCGGCACGGGCAAGACGCGGGTGATCACGCATCGCATTGCCTACCTGATCCAGAAGGGCGTTCCAGGCGGGTCGATTCTGGCGGTCACTTTTACCAATAAGGCCGCCGATGAGATGCGCGAGCGGGTTCGCACACTGCTGGAAAACACAGAGGCGGCGACGAGCGATCCCTGGATCAGCACGTTTCACTCCTTTTGCGTGCGCCTGCTTCGGCGCGAAGCTCCACGGCTAGGCCTGCCACGGAATTTCACCATCTACGACGACGACGAGCAGTTGGCCGCGCTGAAGCTGGCCCTTACCAACCTGGGAGCGGACGATTCCGGGGATACGCCGCGGGAGATTCTCTCGCGCATCAGCTTTGCAAAGAATCACGCGATCAGTCCGGAAAAAGCTCTCGCTGAGGCAATGGACGAGCGCGGCAAGCTTGCGGCGCGAGCCTATGAGGCCTACGAAAAGACACTGCGCAGAACGGGAGCGCTGGATTTCGACGATCTGCTTCTTCGCGCGGGGGAAGTGTTGCGGCGTTTCGAGGATGCACGGCGATCCTGGCAGCAGCGGTTCCCGTACGTGCACGTGGACGAATATCAGGACACCAATCGAGTGCAATACGACCTGCTCCGGCTGCTGGTAGGCGAGCGGCCGAACCTTTGCGTGGTGGGCGACGAAGACCAATCGATCTATCGCTGGCGAGGGGCCGACGTCGGGAATATTCTCAGCTTCTCCAAGGATTTTGCGGACGCACGCGTTTTCCGCATCGAGCAGAATTACCGTTCGCGGCAAAAAATCCTGGACGCAGCCGCGGCGGTGGTATCCAAAAACGCCCGGCGCATCGGAAAGGTGCTCTCCGCCACGCGCGGCGAGGGTTCCAATCTGGTTTTCTATGAAGCGCGGGACGCGCGGGGAGAAGCGGAGTACGTCTGCGATCGCATCAGCGAACTGCAGCGCGAGGACTCCTCGACGCATTGCGCGGTGATGTATCGGACCAACGCGCAGTCCCGGGCGCTGGAAGAGGTGTTTCGCGCGCGAGCGATTCGCTACCGGCTGCTGGGCGGTTTCAGCTTCTATCAACGCGCCGAAATCAGGGACGCTTTTTCGTACGTGCGACTGGCCATTTTTCCGGAGGACGACATAGCGCTTCTCCGCGTCCTGAACACGCCGCCGCGAGGCATCGGGAAAGTCACGGTCGAGTCGCTTCTGCAACTCGCTCGCGAACGGAATACCTCCCTTTGGGGCGCTCTCGAAGACACGATTACTTCCGGCACGGCGCGCGCCGTGGCTCCGTTGCGCAGTTTCCACGACTTGATCGAGCAATTGCGGGAGAAAATGCCGACGCTGCCGCCGGCACAATTCATCGCCTTTGTTCTGGAAGCGACGGGATATTGGGACATGCTGCGCCAGCGCGATTCGGCGGAAGACCTCGCGCGCATCGATAACCTGAATGAATTAGTGAATGCCGTCTCCGAAGGCGCCGACCGCGGCGAGACGCTGGAGGATTTTCTGGACCGCGCCGCGCTGGTGAGCGACGCCGATAATTTCGACGAGAAGGCCACGGTAACGCTGCTGACGTTGCATACGGCCAAGGGCCTGGAATTCGATCACGTGTTCCTGACCGGACTCGAGGAAGGAACGTTTCCGCACAGCCGTTCGCTGCACGACCCGGAGGAACTGGAAGAGGAGCGCCGGCTCTGCTATGTGGGGATGACCCGGGCCCGGGAGACGCTGACGCTGACGCGCGCGGTCTACCGCCGCATCTATGGCAGCGAGAGGCTGCAAGGCTCCACGCCCTCACGCTTCCTGAGCGAGATTCCGGGCGACCTGGTGGACACGGCGGAGGGCTCGCTGGCCGCGGCGGGAGAGACGCGGCGATATGAACCGGACCCCGAGTACTCCTATTCGGCGGAGGAGTTCGCACGGCGTATGCGGCGGGGCACTTCCCCCATCCCGAGGGAACGCGCACCACGGGTGCGGCAACAGGTTCCCTCGGCTGCCGCCAAACGCAGCGGCAATCCGCTGATCGGCCAGCGCGTGCACCATCCGACGTATGGCGTGGGCACGATCATTCACGTGGATGGCGAGGACGACGACCGCAAGCTGACGGTGAGTTTCACCAATTTCGGGACGAAAAAGCTGGTGGAACGCTACGCCAATCTTTCCTTTGCACAGTAGGGCCTCCACACAATAAGGCTTTTGCACAATAGGTGCTTGGCGACAGGGCTCGGAGCAGGGCCTGGGCACGTTGCGGTTGCGCGCTCGTGCGCTAGACCGCCTCACGTGAAGCGGAGGCTGCGGGGCCTCGACGGATGCGGCTCAGTTTGGTTGGTTGGCGGCAGTGGCGCCGGGACCGGGCGGCGCGGCAGCGCTGGAATTGCCGATGGCGTCGCCATTAACGACCAGTTCGACCCGGCGGTTCTTCTGGCGGCCATCGGGGGTATCGTTGGATGCCACAGGCTGGGCCTTGCCGAATCCCTGAGCTGTCATGCTCGAGACCGGCACTCCTTCCTGCGCGAGATAATCGCGCACGCCGTCGGCGCGCATTCCGGAAAGTTCCATATTCAATGCGTCGCTGCCGGTGCTATCGGTGTAACCCTCGATCTGCAGCGTGAGTCCGGGATGGGCCAGGAGGATGCCGGAAATTTTGGCGAGCTTTTCGCGCGTCGCAGGCTTGAGCTCCGAGCTTCCGACATCGAACAACACATCGGACATGTTAACGATCAGCCCGCGGGCGCTATCTTGCGTTTGCAAGACGGCGTTGAACTGTTGCAGGAGTTGCGCGCGCAACTGAGTTTTTTCCGCTTCCGCCTGGGCCGCCGACTGGCGCGCCTTTTGCGGTCTCGGCTTCGGCTTCCCGCGCCTTCGCCTCGGCCGCCTGCTGCTGCGCGAGAGCAGCCTGCTGCGCCGCCTCGGCTTGCGCTTTCTGTTTGGCCGCTTCCTCGGCCGCCTGCTGCGCCTCTTGCTTCATGCGCTCGGCTGCCGCCTCAGCCTGTTCGGCCTGCTGGCGGCGCTGCGCTTCCGCTTGCGCGTCGGCGCGAGCCTGGGCTTCACGCTGTTCGGCAGCCTGCTTATCCGCCAGCATCTTAGCCTGGGCGTCCTCTTCAGCCTTTTTCTTGACGGACATCACGCGGGCGTCCTCGGCCGTTTCCGCGGCATCGCGCGAGGCGGCCTCGATCACCTTGCGATCGCGCTTCTGCCGGTAGGCATCCTCGGCCGACCCTAATTCCTGCTGGGCCTTGGCCCAGGCCGCGGCGGAATATTTGTCCGCGCCGGCGTTGCCAGCAATACGAACGGCGTTGCGCGCTTCAAAAAGCTCCAAGGGGGTGTTGCGGTCGATGCCGAAAATGGCGCCTTCGATCTTGGTGTTGGACGAGGAGTAGACGCCCCGGCCGAGCAATTCAAAGGTCGCATCGATATTTTCCACGTTGCCCGAAGCGCCCAGCGGATTATTCTCGAGCACCACCATGTCGCCGGGCTGGGTAACGGCAAAATAGGGTTCGGCCGTCACGATCATGCCAAAAGTCTGCATTTCGGTGCCGGCCTTTAGCTCCGCCGCGCCATCTTTCAGGATGATTTCGCCTAAATTCTCGGCGCGGCCTTCGGGGGAGATGGCCCAGAGGACATAGGTGAGATATTGAAGGCCGAATTTCGTGGCATCGTCCATCCGCTCGAACTTTGCCTCAATTTCCATGCGGTTGTTCTTGCTCTCAACTTTCGCTTCGCCGAGCGCCCCCTTCAACAGGTCGGTAGCCTGAAAGGCGATCTTGACCGAGCCGCTGGCGTGGCGATAGTTCACGGCCTTGGTTGTATGCGAAGTGCCGCTTGAATTTGCTGTGACGGCGGGCGTCGATGGAGCTGGCGCAGCGGCTTTCTGGGCCGCAGCGGCGCCAAGCGCTGGAGACATGCAGATCGCCAGAATTGCCGCCGGCGCAAGAATCGCAGTGATGATTTTCACGTGTGTGCTCCTGATTATCCAAATAGGGTCTTCATAGGACCTAAGCGGCGAGCGGCTGGAAGCCAAATGCGCTCGCGTTACCGGGGCCGGAATATCGTCGTCGAGCGGAATGTATATGGTAACAAACCAGGAAGGAAAGCGACGTTTGGGATCGAAAAGATTTGCACAACTAATTACCCGGGGAAATTATAAGAAATAGGGACGGAAGCAGGGTGACGCCGACAAGGATTATTTCCGCAGGCCGAATGCAAGGGCAACCCGCAGGCTATCCTTCTTCAGTCCGGCGAGCACCTGGCGTTCGGCTGCCAACCAATCATCTAGATCATTTCCATGGGCGGCGCCTCGCTGGAGAAAGAGTTGATAGGCGCGCAGTTCGATATCAGCCGCGATCGGGTTTTTTCGTGCCTTGGCTCGCACATCATCGGCGGCCAGGCTTGCCAGCGATTGCTGTGAGCTGTAAGAAGCCGCCAGACGAAGAAGTTGCTCGAATGCCACTTCGTTCGTCAAGGAAGACGAAGAATTGGACTCGCCTGCGCCGAATTCCATAATTCCGTCCAGCGGTAGGGTGAGATATTCCATTCAAGCTTGGGCTATGAGCAGGGGGATAAATCCATCATTGGGCGCCCTGAAGCGCAGCGAAAGCAGCACTCCGATGGCCTCGCGATAATCGAGAGTGTAGGTCTTCGAGCAGGCGTCGCAGAGCCAATGATGCTGGACCGAGTGCGAATTGGAAATGGACGCAAGATGCGAACTCAGGCGAAAACGGAAGAAACGTCCATGCCCAAAGTCGAAAGGAGTCCTGCAGTCCGGGTTTGCGCAAAGGGATAACATGGCCTATTCCTCCTTTTGGTCTCGAGAGAGAGCGACTCAAACTGAAGCTACTGCGGAATCGCGGAAGAATCCAACGCATAAAATCTATCGAATCCATCAGGGTTTCGACGCGGGCGCGAATAGGAGAGCTTGGGCTCTCCATTTGAGCCTGCCGGATTACTTGTCTCGGGAGGAAGCTATACCGTATCGGCCGCTTGCTGCGCTCTCGGCATCGAAATGCGTTCCAAATTAGGCAAGAAGGCGGCCAGCAGGCCCACCGCCGGCAGGACCGAGCAGACCAGATACACAAAGCGAATGCTGGTCAAATCGGCCAGTTCGCCTAGAACGGCGGCGCCCAATCCCGCCATGCCAAATGCGAATCCGAAGAAGAGCCCGGAAATCATGCCCACCCTTCCGGGAATGAGCTCCTGGCCATACACCACAATCGCCGGAAACGCCGAGGAAAGTATCAAGCCAATGACCACGCTGAGGATGCCGGTCCAAAACAGATTGGCGTAAGGCAAAATCAAGGTGAACGGGAGCACCCCTAAAATCGAGCCCCAAATGACGCGTTTGCGGCCGATGCGGTCGCCGATAGGCCCGCCAGCAATGGTTCCGAGCGCAACGGCGCCTAAAAAGACAAAGAGATAAATTTGAGCATCGCGCACAGGCATGTGGAAAGTACTCATCAAATAAAACGTGTAATAGCTGGTGATGCTGGCGAGATAGAAGTACTTGGAAAACAAGAGGGCCAGCAAGATCGCTACCGACACTCCGACTTTTCCTCGCGATACGGGAGCATGCGGCTGGTGATGGCGATCGTGGGACGAGCGCAAACTGCGCATGTGCGCTTTGGCCCAATAGCTCACCCGCGCCAGCAGAATCATACCGAGCAGGGCCGCCAGAGAAAACCAGGCGACGGCCGATTGTCCTTTGGGCAGAATAACGACGGCCGCCAGCAAAGGGCCCAAAGCCAGGCCGGCATTGCCGCCCAGCTGGAAAAGCGACTGGGCGAAGCCGTGCTGTCCACCGGATGCCATGCGAGCCACCCGTGAGGACTCCGGATGGAAAACCGAGGAACCCGTGCCCACCAGGGCAGCGGAAGCGAGAACCATAGGGAACGACCGAGCCAGCGCCAATAGGATCAAGCCGATCAGCGTGAACGCCATGCCCGCGGGCAGGGAGTAGGGCTGCGGATGGCGGTCGGTGTGAAGGCCTACTAGGGGCTGCAAAAGGGACGCGGTGAGCTGATAGGTGAGCGTGATGAGCCCTACTTGCGCGAAATCGAGATGAAAGGAGTCCTTAAGCAAGGGATAGATGGCGGGCAAGAGGGAGGCCATCATGTCGTTCAAGAGATGGCAAACGCTGATGACCGCCAAAATCTCGAGGACGGTCTTCGATCCACTCTCGAGCGAGGTTTCCACCGTTGTCAAAGTCTTGCTCACCGCGTCTTCTTCCCTGCCGATAAAATGCGCATCGTTGCAGCGGAAATTGTATCTCGATTCAGGCTCGTGCGCTCCGCTCGGTTCGCAGGACTCGACGACAGATCCGATGGGAGTTAGCTGATTGGGAAGCGCGGATCTCCAGGCAAGAAAATGCCGAAATAGAAACGCTACAATAGCCGGGCGGAAACGGTGCCGAAGATCTGATCGAGCACAGCGTAAAGGTCTGCTTGCCGTTAGAACTCTCCATTGTAATTCCCGCCTTTAACGAGGAAGAACGCCTAGCCGAAAGCCTGAAGAGGATTCGCGAATATGCGAAGGGCCGCTCGTTGCAGTTCGAAGTTCTGGTGGTGGATGACGGGTCCACGGACGGCACCGCGGCACTGGTGGAACGGACGCGATGCGAATTTTCGGAGCTGCGCCTGATCTCCAACTCCAGGAATCGCGGGAAGGGGTTCAGCGTGCGGCAAGGCATGCTGGAAGCGCGAGGGGAGATCGCGCTTTTTACCGATGCGGACTTATCCGCGCCGATCGAGGAGGCGGATAAATTGCTTGCGGCGCTTCGCGATGGCGCTTATGACGGCGCGATCGGCTCGCGCGCCGTGGACCGCAGCCTGATCGACGTGCATCAATCGCGGTTTCGAGAGGTCGCGGGCATTATTTTCAACCACATCGTTCGCTGGGGTGTTGGTCTTCCCTTCCACGATACCCAATGCGGATTCAAAGCTTTTCGCAGGGAGAAGAGTCGCGTGATATTTGAGCTGCAACGCACGGAAGGCTTTGGATTCGATCCCGAAATTTTGTTTCTGGCTCAAAAAAGCGGACTGCGCATCGCCGAGATACCCGTTCGTTGGGCGCATAATCCCGCGACGAAAGTGCATGTGTTTAGCGACAGCATTCGTATGTTCCTGGATTTGCTGGCGGTTCGCTGGAACGCCTTGCTGGGCCGATACCGATACTCACCCGAATAGCAAGAGTTTCCTCCGACCACTCGTGGAAGCGGCGACTGCGAGTTACTTGTCAGGCATTGTTTATTCTTGGAGTTGCTTGCCGGACGACGCTGTTCGATCATAACTGAGGGGGAACGTTCCGCTTGGCAGAGCGGGTGGCGAGGGGGAAACGCTGGCAGTGTTCGTGTCCGTGATCATACCCGTTTACAACGAGCGTGCGTACGTCGAGGAAATATTGCTGCGAGTTCAGGCAGCCCCTCTCGAAAAGGAGATTCTTATCGTCGACGACGGGTCAACCGACGGCACGCGAGCACTGCTGCAAGGCTTCGAAAAGGCGCAGGCTGCCGGGCACATGGAAATCCCAGTCCAGAACGGCGGAGCCCTTCTTTCACTGCAGAACATACGGTTTTTCTTTCAGGATCGAAACCAGGGGAAAGGCGCCGCGCTGCGCCGCGGCTTCGAAGCTGCGGGCGGCGATATCCTTCTCGTTCAGGATGCCGATCTGGAGTACGACCCTCGAGACTATCAGAAGCTCCTCGAGCCCATTCTTGACGGGCGAGCGGACGTCGTTTACGGCTCGCGTTTTCTGGGAGGGCCGCAGCGCGTGCACTACTTCTGGCACTACGCGGGGAATAAATTCCTGACGCTGCTCTCGGACATGCTCACAAACCTGAAAATCACGGACATGGAGACCTGCTACAAAGTGTTCCGGCGCGAGGTAATACAGAGCATTCATTTCGTCTCGGATCGCTTCGGCTTCGAGCCTGAATGTACCGCCAAAGTGGCGCGGGGAAACTGGCGGGTGTACGAAGTGCCGATTTCCTATTCCGGAAGGACCTACGCGGAAGGAAAGAAAATCACCTGGCGGGACGGCTTCACCACACTCTGGTGCATTCTCCGTTACAATCTCTTCGATTAAGATTGCCCCGTTTCTCGGCCCCGAGTGGCTCGAGCGAAGAACGGGTTCTATAATCTTCGTTTAAGCTTATGGGCTTACAGCTGCCATGATCGCGAATCGAACCAACAATGGCCACGAATGGACGATCGATTCCGTGCGCGATGCGCTCGTTAGCAAGCGCATCTCCGCGCGGGAGTTGACGGCGGATTTCTACCGGCGCATCGAACAGCGCAATCCGGAGCTGAATGCCTATCTCGCGCTGAGCCCCGAACGGGCCTACGAACAAGCGGATCGATCTGGACGGACTCGTTGCGCGGGGCGAAGATTTGCCCGAACTCGCGGGCCTTCCTCTGGCGGTGAAAGACGTTCTCAGCACCAAAGGCGTGGTGACGACCTGCGCCTCGCGCATCCTCGAAAGTTATCGCCCCGCCTTCGATGCCACCACAGTCGAACGGATGGAGCGCGCGGGCGCGGTTCTGCTGGGCAAAACGAACTGCGACGAGTTCGCCATGGGCGGCTCCAACGAAAACTCCGCGTATGGACCGGTGCGGAACCCTGTAGCCATGGACCGCGTCCCAGGCGGTTCGAGCGGAGGATCGGCGGCAGCAGTGGCAGCCGGAATGGCCATCGCAGCGTTAGGCACGGATACCGGCGGATCGGTGCGCCAGCCGGGCTCGTTTTGCGGGATTCCGGCGATGATGCCGACCTATGGGAGGGTTTCCCGCTACGGGCTGATCGCGTTCGCGTCCTCTTTGGACCGCGTCGGCCCGTTCGCGGGTTCGGTCCGCGATGTGGCCAAGATTATGGCGGTGATCGCAGGAAGCGATCCCCTGGATTCGACCGCGGCGGCGGCCCCGGTTCCCAACTATCTGCACAGCCTCGACGAGCCGGTTAAGGGATTGCGCATCGGCGTGCCTACCGACTACTTTGCGAAAGGGCTTGATGCCGAGGTGCGCCAACGGGTGGAAGCGGGAATCGAGTTACTCGAGCGGCTGGGGTGCCGACGCGTAGAGTTGCGTATGCCCCATACCGACTATGCCGTGGCTACGTATTATCTGATCGCCACGGCTGAAGCCAGTTCTAACCTGGCGCGATATGACGGGGTGCGTTACGGCTTGCGAGTTCCGGGAGGAACGCTGATCGAGATGTATCGCAAGACGCGCGGGGCGGGGTTCGGTGCGGAAGTGAAACGCCGCATTATGCTGGGAACCTATGCGTTATCAGCCGGGTATTATGACGCCTATTACCTGAAGGCCCAAAAGGTGCGGGCGCTGATCGCGCGCGACTTTGCGCAGGCTTTCGAGCAAGTGGACGCCATCGTTACGCCAACGTCGCCGGTGCCTCCGTTCCGCTTAGGGGAACGAACCGCCGACCCATTGGCGATGTATCTAGCTGATATATATACAGTTACTGGATCACTGGCGGGCCTTCCGGGCATCTCCGTTCCCTGCGGCAAGACCAGTGAAGGTCTGCCGGTGGGGCTGCAAATTTTCGGTCAACCATTCGGAGAGGCGCGAGTGCTGCAGCTGGCCCATGCATTTGAGAAGGCCAATGGAGCACAGGCCTAGCTTACATTTGGCCGCTCAGTTTGGGCGCCTCGCTGCGGGCGGGATGTTACCAAAATTTCCGACATTCGGCACAACTGTCTCAATTCAGAACAGACGGCTGCAGAGCCCATAATCTACGGTGTTTTCCCGGCGCGATTCTAGGAATTTCGCCTCCCCCTTTTAAGTCCTTTCGTGATGCCAGTTTGTCTAAGGGGCGGCATCAACCATTCAGAATTAACGTGGTACCAATTCGCCTGTAATGGAACGGAAGGACTATTGCTGCAGAACAGCATGAAACCGTAGGATTCAGGTCATCGAACATCCGACCAGGGGGTGAGGGATGAGCGCACTAACAATCCGGTCGAGCCAGAAGATCTTCACAGAAGAAGAAGTGTCCGGGCTTACTGGCATCTGTGTGGAGCATTTGCGCAATCTCACCCGCATCAAACACTTAGGGCAAGCCGCGGAAGCGGCTGCCGAAGCGGCAGGTACAACAGTGCAAAAGTGGTTTTATACACCCTCAGACCTGATGGTTCTGACGATGGTTTGCGGCCGCTGCGAGCACTAAGCCTCTCCAACCAGATTCCTGACCGATCCCTGATTCCATAGGCCTTTACTGCGTGACAGTGCCCCATTTGAAGCGTGCTATGGCAATTGCGATAGCGCCCCAGGGGCGGTATCCTGAGCCAATAAGTCCGGTGCTCCTATGCTGGTTCGAGAAAGACATTGGCACGACAAGGTTTTCCACGCCGCTATCTCTCCGTTGACCGCTTCGTTTTTAGCGTTGGCGTTTCTGGCCGTAACGTTTTCCGCCCTGAGCCCTGAGGCACGAGGCTCAGAGCCCCTGCAACAAGCCGCCACGCAACAGGGAACCACTCAAGATTCACAGCAAGCCAAGCCAGCGGATGCAGAGAATTCCGAAATCGCGGTCCCGCTGCCCAAAGGCGAGAAGCTGATTCTCACCGACGGCTCTTTCCAGATGGTCCGCGAATACCAGCGCGAAGGGGACCGGGTGCGCTATTTCAGCCTGGAACGGTCCGCGTGGGAGGAAATCCCAGCAAACCTGGTGGATTGGGCTGCCACGGAAAAAGCCAAAGCGGAACGAGAGACACAACAAAAGCAAGTGGACGAGCAGATCGCGAAAACGGAAAACGCCCAGCGCTTTGCCGATCTCAACGTGGATACGAGTTTCGAGGTGCGCCCGAACGTCTTTCTTCCGGACGGCGCCGGATTCTATGCCGTCGATGGAAAGAGTGTTACCGCTGTGCGGCAGGAGGAAGCCACTCTCCGCCTGGAGAAGGGACGAGCATTTGAACGAATCGTGACGGGCATGCCTATGATTTCGGCCCGGCAAGACCTGGAGATTGCGGGAAAACAGGCAAAGCTGCGACTGCACACCGGCGAATTGGAGTTCTATTTCCGCACTGCCGATGAACGGGATCCGCGCCTCAATCTTGTTCGCGCGCAAATAAAGGACGGCAAGCGCGAATTAGAAGTGGTCAGCACCGATATAGCCGGGCAGCAAAAATACAAGGATCAGGACATCTCCTTGCTCAAGTGGGACGCGGCGCGGGGGCTTTATCGTTTCACCCTGGATCAGCCTCTCGAAGCCGGCGAATACGCCGTCATCGAGACGATATCGTCCGAGGGACAGAGTATTTATGTATGGACCTTTGGCGTCGATGGCAGCGCCAATGACGGGGGCGCGAAGCCGAAGCAAGATAAGCCCGCAAAGAAGTGAGAGGATTGCGAGCGGAAAACGGTGCTAACGCACGTGAGAAAGCTGTGAGCGGCCTCGGACACGTTTTGCCAGCGCCTCACTCAAGATGGCGATCAGGTCCGAAATCCGGAAAGGTTTTTGCAACATTCTGGCGCCGGCTTGATTCAATTGTTCGGCCAAGGCCGGGGCCACCAATTCTCCGCTCATAACAAAGAAGAGAGGCTGATCCTTGGAATCGGGGGCAGCGGCCGTCATCGCTGCGTAGACGTCCAGCCCGGAACCAGCCGCGCCGTCCCCAGAACGCAAATTCAGATCGCATAGCACGGCGTCAAAGGTGAGGCGCTCCATCAGAGAGACCGCCTCTTCCACCGTGGCGGCTGTTTGCACCTGAAAACCGCGGGCGGAAAGGCCCTCGCGAATCATTTCACGGATGCTCTCTTCATCGTCGACCACAAGAACCGAATGAGCGGCGGCAGCTTCCTTGGAAACTTCGCCCCGAGAGGGAGCCGCGCTTTGATCCGAAGGTTCGGCCAGGAACATGGCGGTTCCCCGGGCGATGGGCAACGATATCGTAAATAGGGACCCGCCTTCCGGCAATGGCTCAGCTTCGATTTCGCCGTTGTGTTCCCGAAGGATGGCCAGGCAGATGCTGAGGCCCAAACCAGTGCCGCGGCCGGGGCGCTTGGTAGTGAAAAAGGGGTCGAAGATTCGCGGCAGTATATCACCAGGAATCCCCGCGCCATCGTCCTGGAATGTGGCCAGCACGCGCTCGCCCGCGCGGCTGACGCGGATGCGGAGCACGCCTTGATCGCGAACCTCGCGAATGGCCTGCTCGGCGTTGACGATCAGATTGAGAAACACTTGAGTGAGCTGGCTGGTATCGCCGAGGATCGGAGGAAGGTCCGGCGCAGAAGCAAAATCGACCGTAACGCGATTGGTTCGCAAAGAATGTTCGTGCAGCTGCAGGCTGCGCTGGATGAGTTCGCTCAGATTCAGGCAGATTTTGCGGGGCTGGGGCGGGCGCGAAAAAGCCAGAAGGCTCTGCACGATCTGGGCGGCGCGGCGGGCCTGGCGGTGAGCAATGTCCAGTTGCTTCCTGGCGGAATCCTCGGGCGTGGAATCGCGGAGGAGTTCGGTGACACCAAGGACGGCAGTGAGGGGATTATTCAACTCATGGGCGACGCCGGCGATCATCTGCCCCATGGCTGCAAGTCTCTCATTTTGAATGAGTTGCTGTTCCATGCGTTTGGAATCGGTAATGTCGCGCGCGGAGGCGATCGCGCCGGCTATTTGACCCGAAGCGTTGATCAGCGGGCTGGCGGTGGCCCGGAACAGCCGCGTCTCGCCGTCGTTTCGGCGTGCCAGGAACTCGGTGCTGCCATTGGCGCATTGGCCGGACATTATCGAATCCAAAAAGACTTGCAGCTCTTTCCAGCTGTGAGGCTCGATGCGCTCGCTGAGGGCCGAGCCGGTGAGCTGTTCCGGGGAAAAGCCCAGCAGTTCCGTGGAACGAGGGCTGACAAACGTGCAGCGGCATTCGCGGTCGAGAGCGATCACCAGATCGGGAAAACTCTCCACCAGACGCCGGGCGAACTCCTGTTCGCGGTGCAAGCGCGTTTCGATTTGCCGCCGTTCGCTAACGTCTACGAGCGTTCCCTGATGCCGGCTGACGCGCCCATCGGCATCGCGGATGAAAGCAGCGGCGTGGAGCGCGGCGAGCACGGAGCCGTCCTGGCGGCGCAACATCGCTTCATGGCCGGCCAGAATATCCGATTGAGCTAACTGGCGCCGTTCGACCTCCCAGTCTTCGGGCCGCAGGAAAAAGTCAGACAGCGACCGCCCGACCAGCTCCGAGCGGTTTTCGTAACCAAGCATGGCTACGAAGGCGGGATTCACATCCTCCAATTTCCCTTCGCTATCGGCGAGATAAACTCCTTCCTGCAACGTCTCGAACAGGTCCGTGAAACGGGCTTCGTCTTGGCGCTCTTTGGTGATATCACGCGCGAGAATACAAATGCCTTGTTGCGCTCCCTCGCGGACCAAGGCGTGGATCGCACAATGGAAATATCGCAGCCCGCCTCCCAGCTTGAATCGGATGGGCACAACGCCCGACCAATGACGCCGTTCAAGGAAGAAAGGCATTTGGCGCCGAGCCTGGGCAAGACCGCTGCCATCCGCGACCTCCACAAACTCATCGAGCCTGCGTCCCACCAGTTCTTTAAAGGAGCGGCCCAGCAGTTGCGCGAAGCTGCGATTGGCGGCGACGATTTCCCCGTCAAGCGAGAGCGAGAGCAACACATCCTCAAACGTGTCGATCAGGTCGCGATAACCGCGCTGCGAACGCTGCACGATCTTGAAGAGTTGCTCCACCTGGGTGGCGGACGGCGCTTGAGTCGCCAGAGAGAGAGTTCGCATCAAGGCGCGCAACTGGACCATTTCGCGCCACCTGGAAATGGCATATGCGCCCAACAGGGCCACGAGGAAAACCAGGGCGATCGGAAGAGCTTCCAGCTTCCAGGCCGGAGATCGAAACGGCCGCCAGGAAACCAGGGCCAAGCCCAGAACCAAAGATACAAGCAAAACAAGCCCAAGCAGCCAGAACCGGCCTTCTCGAGCGGCCATGGGATTAAGGGGATCGATCGATGAATCCGGCGAGGCGCCGGGATCACCGTGGAGTGCAGGGCGTTGGCTGAACCTGGTAGGCATACCCCTGTAGTTAATGTCCCCGGAGGGAACGAGACGCGCGAGACCAGAGTCTATGACGCGGCCCCGACCGGCGCAACCCTTTCGGTTGGCGAGAGTTACTTACTAGGCAAGTCAATCGCGCCGTACCACTGGGAATCTAATCCGTATGCCGGACTGGATACGGATCAAAAAGCAATCGGCGTTCCGGGAGGGCATCCCGGAACGCCGAAAGCGGGCACCAATCGAACACTAGCTTTCCGCGATGGCGTCGGCATCCTTGCGCAGGAAGTCCAGCGCGGCCGCTTCCTCGGGGGTGAGTTCGGGAGCCACGACTTCGGCTTCCGGCGGCTGCGGAGGAGGCACCTCGACCAGCAGGTCGATATTGCGATAGCGCTCCAGGCCGGTGCCCGCGGGGATCAGCCGGCCCATGATCACGTTTTCCTTGAGCCCGCGCAGGTAATCCACCTTGCCGGCGACAGCCGCCTCGGTGAGAACACGCGTGGTCTCCTGGAAGCTCGCGGCGGAGATGAAGGAGTCGGTCGAGAGCGAGGCCTTGGTGATGCCGAGCAAGAGGGGACGGCCCGTGGCGGGACGGCCACCCTCGTTGATCACGCGATCGTTCTCCTCGCGGAAGCGGAACTTATCGACCTGTTCGTCCAAAAGGAACCGGGTGTCGCCGACGTCCTCGACCTTCACCCAGCGCATCATCTGGCGAACGATGGTTTCGATGTGCTTGTCGTTGATATTCACGCCCTGCAGGCGATAGACCTCCTGGATCGAATTCACCAAGTAAGCCTGCGTGTACTTCTCGCCGAGAACCGCCAGCAGATCGTGGGGATTGAGCGGCCCGTCGATGAGAGGCTCGCCGGCATGCACGTGCTCGCCTTCCTGAACGTTGATGTGCACGCCGCGGGCGATCGAGTATTCCTTCTGGGTCTTGTCGTCTTCGCTCTCGACGTAAATCTTGCGCATGCCCTTGCTGATCTCGCCGTATTTGACCACGCCATCGATTTCGCTGATGACGGCGGGGTCCTTGGGCTTGCGAGTCTCGAAGAGCTCGACGACGCGCGGCAGACCGCCGGTGATGTCCTTGGTCTTGGTGGTTTCGCGAGGAATCTTGGCCAGCACGTCTCCGGGCTGGACTTCGTCACCATCGGAAACCATGAGGTGGGCACGCGACGGCATGAGGTACTTCTTGCGGCTGCGCCCGGAAGTATCGCGCACTAGAATCGTGGGCTGGTGCTTTTCGTCGCCCGGCGGCAGAGTGACCACGAGCTGAGCCAGGCCGGTGACTTCGTCGACTTGTTCTTCAATGGTGATGCCGGGCTGCAGATCCTTGAACTCGATGGTGCCGCCGACTTCGGTGAGAATCGAGAACGTGAAACGGATCCCACTCGGCGAGGATCTGGCCGACGTTGACGGACTGATCTTCGTCGACGCGCAGGCGAGCGCCATAAACAACGTGGTGGCGCTCCTTTTCGCGGCCCTTCTCGTCCACGAGGGCGATCAATCCGGAGCGGTTCATGGCGATGAGCGCGTTGTTGCGGCCATGAACGGCTTTAAGGTCCAGGAAGCGAACAAAGCCGCTGCTGCGGGCCTCGACTTTGGACTGCTCGGCGACGCGGGTTGCCGTGCCGCCGATGTGGAAGGTGCGCATGGTGAGCTGGGTGCCGGGCTCGCCGATCGATTGCGCGGCGATGACGCCGACGGCTTCGCCGAGTTCGACCATGCGGCCGCTGGCCAGGTTGCGGCCGTAGCAGCGCGCGCAGACTCCGCGGCGAGACTCGCAGGTGAGCACGGAGCGGATCTTGACGCGCTCAATGCCCGCCGCCTGAATGGCGTTGGCCAGCTCTTCGGTGATCTCCTGATTGATCTCCAGGATGGTGTTGCCTTCGTAGTCTTTGATTTTTTCGAGTGAGACGCGGCCAACGACGCGGTCGCGCAAAGGCTCGACTTCGATGCCCGCCTCGAGGATGGGTTCGACGTAGATGCCGTCGCCAGTGCCGCAATCGATCTCGTTGATGATCACGTCCTGGGCGACATCGACCAAGCGCCGGGTGAGGTATCCGGAGTCGGCCGTCTTCAGCGCGGTATCAGCCAGGCCCTTACGCGCACCGTGCGTGGAGATGAAGTATTGCAACACGGTGAGCCCTTCGCGGAAGTTCGAGGTGATGGGCGTTTCGATGACCTCTCCGGAAGGCTTGGCCATCAGGCCGCGCATGCCCGAGAGCTGGCGGATCTGCTGCTTCGATCCGCGAGCGCCGGAATCGGCCATGACGTAGATCGGATTGATTATGCCTTCCTTATCCTGCTGCTCGAGCGCCTTGAACATCTGCTCGGCAACTTTCTCGGTGACGTCGCTCCAGATGGCGATGACCTTGTTGTAGCGTTCGCCATTGGTGATGGCGCCGTCGAGGTACTGCTGCTGCACCTTGACGATTTCTCGCTCGGTGCCTTCCACGAGCGCAGCCTTGTCGCCTGGGATGAGCATGTCTTCGATGCCGATGGAGATGCCGGAACTGGTGGCGTAGAGGAAGCCAAGCTCCTTGAGATGATCGAGCGCGTGAACGGTGCGCTCGAGCCCAAAGCGCAGGTAGCAGTAATAAACGAGCTGCTGGACGCCCTTCTTCTTGAGCAAACCATTGATGAAGGGCATCTCTGCAGGCAGGTTGTCGTTGAAAATCACTCGCCCCACAGTGGTGGAGATGAACTGGCGCTTCAGGTTGACCGATTCGCGTGTGGGTAACATCCTGATCGTCGTAAGCGTGAGTGAGGTCGATCATCTCGCCGGTATAGCGCAGGCGGATCGGCGTGAGCAGTTCCACTTCGCCGGCTTCCAGCGCAAGGATCACTTCTTCCACGGAGCCGAAGGCGCGGCCTTCGCCCTTGGCGCCGGGCTTGGCCTTGGTCAGGTAGTAAATGCCCAGAACCATGTCCTGAGTGGGCACGGCCAGCGGCAAGCCATTGGCCGGAGAAAGAATGTTGCGGGAAGAAAGCATCAGCACCGCGGCTTCGATCTGCGCCTCTGGAGAGAGCGGAATGTGCACGGCCATCTGGTCGCCGTCGAAATCGGCGTTGAAAGCGGTGCAAACCAGCGGATGGATGCGGATGGCTTTGCCTTCAACCAGCGTGGGCTCAAAGGCCTGAATGCCCAGGCGGTGCAGCGTGGGCGCGCGATTCAGGAGCACGGGATGTTCGCGAATCACTTCTTCCAGGATGTCCCATACGATGGACTCCTGCTGCTCGACCATCTCTTTGGCCTGCTTGATCGTGGTGCAATGGCCGGCGGCTTCGAGCTTGTGATAGATGAAAGGCTTGAAGAGCTCGAGGGCCATCTTCTTGGGCAGACCGCACTGATTGAGCCGCAGCTCGGGACCGACGACGATGACGGAGCGGCCGGAATAGTCCACGCGCTTGCCGAGAAGGTTCTGGCGGAAGCGGCCCTGCTTTCCCTTGAGCGTGTCGGAAAGCGATTTCAGCGGGCGATTGTTCGTGCCGCGCAGAACGCGGCCGCGGCGGCCGTTATCGAATAGCGCATCGACCGCTTCCTGCAGCATGCGCTTCTCGTTGCGCACGATGACGTCGGGCGCGTGCAGTTCCATCAGCTTCTTGAGCCGGTTATTGCGATTGATGACGCGGCGGTAGAGATCGTTGAGATCGGAGGTGGCAAAGCGTCCGCCATCGAGCGGCACAAGGGGCCGCAGCTCGGGAGGAAGCACAGGAATCACGTCCAGGATCATCCACTCGGGCTTATTGCCGCTCTTGCGGAAAGAGTCCACGACGCGCAGCCGCTTGGCGTACTTGATACGCTTCTGCAGGCTGGGGTCGGCCTTCATTTTTTCGCGCAGCTCGTCGCCGAGCTTATCGATGTCGACGTGGCGCAGGAGCTCTTTGATCGCTTCGGCGCCCATCGCGGCGCGGAACTGCCCGGCATATTCGGTTTGCAACTCGCGGAATTTTTCTTCCGGCAAGAGCTCGCGTTCCTTGATGCCCGGCACTTCGCCCGGTTCGACCACCACGAAGGCCTCGAAATAGAGAATGCGCTCGAGATCGCGCATGGAGATATCGAGCAAGTAGCCAATGCGCGAGGGCAGGCCTTTGAAGAACCATACGTGCGAACAGGGCGAAGCCAATTCGATATGGCCTAGCCGCTCGCGGCGCACTTTGCTGAGCGTGACTTCGACGCCGCACTTATCGCAGATCACGCCGCGATGCTTCATGCGCTTGTATTTCCCGCACAAGCATTCCCAGTCCGTCACGGGGCCGAAGATTTTGGCGCAGAACAGGCCGTCGCGCTCGGGCTTGAAGGTGCGGTAGTTAATGGTCTCCGGCTTGGTGACTTCGCCATGGGACCAGGAACGGATTTTTTCAGGGCTCGCGAGACTGATGCGAATGGAATCGAAATCCGCGATCAAGCTGGCACGGTCATAAGGGCTGCTACGATACAAGGTTTCCCTCCCTGCCGCGGGTTATGCCGCGGCGCTCCCGGTCGCCCGGGAAATGGAACTCGTTTCTAATCCGATAGAAGCGCCGGCTAATCAGCCGCCGCTTCCGTTTGCGGCTTCTGCCGCTTCATCAATTCCACGTCCAGGCACAGCGACTGCAACTCGCGCACCAGGACGTTGAACGATTCGGGCACGCCGGGTTCAATGCCGGGCTCGCCCTTGACGATGGCTTCGTAAATTTTCGCGCGGCCGTACACATCGTCGGACTTGGCAGTGAGCAACTCCTGCAAGATGTGCGCAGCCCCATAAGCTTCCAGCGCCCAAACTTCCATTTCTCCGAAGCGCTGTCCGCCGAACTGGGCCTTGCCGCCGAGCGGCTGTTGGGTGATCAGCGAATAAGGACCGATGGAACGAGCGTGGATCTTGTCGTCGACGAGGTGCGAGAGCTTCAGCATGTAGATGTAGCCGACGGTGATCTCCTGCGCGAAAGCGTCCCCCGTCATTCCGTCGAACAGGGGCAGCTTGCCCGATTCCGGCAGGCCCGCGACCTCCAGCAGGTGGCGGATCTCGGACTCCCGAGCGCCGTCAAAGACCGGCGTGGCCATGGAGATGCCGTCCCGGAAGGTCTCCGCCAGTTCCAACAGGTGTTCATCTTCCATCGCGGAGAGCGAGCGCCAGATGGCCGTGTCGCCGAAGACTTCCCGGAACCAACGGCGGGCAGCCTCGGCGCGAGTGCCTTCGTTGAACATACGGGCGATGCTGCGGCCAAGCTCTTTGGCAGCCCAGCCGAGGTGAGTCTCGAGAATCTGCCCCACGTTCATACGCGAGGGAACGCCGAGCGGATTGAGCACGATCTCAACCGGAGTGCCATCGGGCAAATAGGGCATGTCTTCTTCGGGAACGATTCGCGCGATGACGCCCTTATTGCCGTGACGGCCGGCCATTTTGTCGCCCACGGAAAGCTTGCGCTTCATGGCGATATAAACTTTGACCAGCTTGATGACGCCGGGCGGAAGTTCGTCGCCTTTCTTGAGCTTCTCCTTGCGCTCGTCGGTGATCTTGCGGAGGACGTCGATTTGCCTGGAAGTCATCTCCTCGATTTCGTCGATCTTCTCGATGAGCAGCGGGTCTTTGTCGGCCAAACGAAGCCGCTTAAGGTTGCGCGTGGAAATCTTCTCGATAATGTCCCGGGTAAGCGCGGTGCCCTTGGTGAGCAGCCGCTTGTTGGTCTTTTCGTCGTGCAGGTCGGCCACGAGCTTCTGATCGTTCAACAGAGCGGTCAAGCGCTTGAGCCTCTCGTCGGTGAGAATGCGGATCTCATCGGCGAGGTTTCGCTCCAGGCGAAACACCTGCTGGGCTTCGATGGCCTTGTGGCGTTCGTCTTTTTCGGCTCCCTTGCGGCAGAAGATCTTGACGTCGACCACGGTGCCTTCGATGCCCGGCGGGCAATAAAGCGAAGCGTCGCGGACGTCTCCGGCCTTCTCGCCGAAGATGGCGCGCAACAGCTTTTCCTCAGGGGTAAGCGTCGTTTCGCCTTTGGGCGTGACTTTGCCGACCAGGATATCGCCCGGCCGGACCGTCGCGCCGATACGAATGACGCCGCTTTCATCCAGGTTTCGAAGGAACGTTTCGCTGATATTGGGAATGTCGCGCGTGATCTCCTCGGGACCGAGCTTGGTGTCGCGCGCTTCGATTTCGAACTCTTCGATGTGGATGGAGGTGTAGTAATCCTCTTTGACCAGCTTCTCGCTGACCAGGATGGCGTCCTCGAAGTTGTACCCGCGCCAGGGCAGGAAGGCGACGAGAACGTTGCGGCCCAGCGCGAGCTCGCCTCGATCGGTGCAGGGGCCGTCCGCGAGAACCTGTCCCTGGCCGACGCGATCGCCGACCCGCACCAGCGGCTTCTGGTTGATGCAGGTATTCTGGTTGGATCGCTTGAACTTGATGAGCGAGTAGATGTCCGCACCGACTTCGCGGCTCAGCACGCCGGAATGGTCCGACTCCACGCGCACGATGATCCGTTCGGAGTCCACCTGATCGACGATTCCCTCGCGGCGGCAGATGACCACGGCTCCCGAATCGCGAGCCGTGACGCGTTCCATGCCGGTGCCCACCAGCGGCGCTTCGCCGTGGATCAAAGGCACGGCCTGGCGCTGCATGTTGGAACCCATCAAGGCGCGGTTGGCGTCGTCATTTTCGAGGAACGGTATCAAGCTCGCGGCAACGGACACGAGCTGTTTGGGCGAAACGTCAATGTAATCGACCTCTTCACGCTGCTTCAGCACGAAGTTGCCGGCTTGGCGGCAATTGACCAGTTCGGTGGTGATCTTGCCGCGATCGTCCAGAGGAACGTTGGCCTGAGCGACGACGTAGCGGTCTTCTTCCCAAGCCGAGAGGTAGAAGCAGTAAGGCTCGGCGGTTACCCGGCGGCGCTTGAGCTCTTCATTCACCGCGTCCACTTTGTCGCGTTCAACGATCTCGCCGGCTTTGAATTCACTGTCGCCGGCATTGACCACCTGAGTGAAATCGATCACCCGGCCGCCCTTGACCTTGCGGTAGGGCGATTCGATAAATCCGAATTCGTTGATGCGCGCATAACAGGAGAGCGAGCTGATCAGGCCGATGTTCGGACCTTCCGGCGTTTCGATGGGGCAGATCCGGCCGTAGTGAGTGGGGTGGACGTCGCGCACTTCAAACCCAGCGCGTTCGCGCGAAAGGCCGCCGGGGCCCAAGGCGGACAAGCGGCGCTTGTGGGTGATTTCGCTGAGCGGATTGGTCTGATCCATGAACTGCGAAAGCTGCGAGCTGCCGAAGAATTCGCGGATCGCGGCCATAACGGGTTTCGCGTTCACCAGGTCATGCGGCATAGCCGTGGACATTTCCTGATAAACGGACATCTTTTCCTTGATGGCGCGCTCCATGCGGACCAGACCGATGCGGAACTGGTTCTCCAGGAGCTCGCCAACCGCGCGGACGCGGCGATTGCCGAGATGATCGATATCGTCCACCGTGCCGATATTCTTGCGCAGCTTGAGCAAGTAGCGGATGGCGGCCACGAAATCGGTGGAATCCAGGGTGCGTGTTTCGAGCGGCGTTTCGAGACCCAGCTTGATATTGAACTTGAGCCGGCCGACTTTGCTGAAGTCGTACTTGCGCGGATCGAAGAACATGCCGTTGAAAAGCGCCGTGGCGGTTTCGAGCGTAGGCGGATCGCCGGGACGCAGCTTGCGATAGATTTCGATAAGCGCTTCGCGCGAAGAGCGAATGGCGTCCTTATCGAGCGTGCGCGAGACGACCACGCCTGTATCGTCGCGGTCGGGGAAGAAAACATCCACGCCCGTGATGCCCGCCTCCGGCAAGGCGGCCCAGACTGCCGGCGTAAGGGGCTTGTTGGCTTCGAGCAGCACTTCACCGGTCTGGCGATTTACCAGATCGCCGACGGTGAACGCGCCTTCCAGGTCGGCCAGCGAAACATGCACCTGGGCGATCTTGGCTTTCACCAATTCCTTGTAGAGCGGCTCGGTGATCCGGCGATGGGCCGCTACCAGCACGTCCTCGGATCGCGGAGCCTTGATCTCGTGCGTAAGCTTGCGATCGACCAGGCCTTCGGAGAGATTCCAATAAAACTCGCCATCGCGCAGCGCGATGCGCTCCACCTGGAAAAAGGTACGCAGAATCTCTTCATTCGACTTCATGCCCAAGGCGCGCAGGAAGATGGAACCCAGGAACTTGCGCTTGCGGTCGATGCGCACGTAGAGCACGTTCTTGGTGTCGTATTCGAATTCCACCCAAGAGCCGCGGTAAGGAATGATCTTGCCGAGGAAATAGGAGCGATTGTTGGCCGTCTCGTAAAATACGCCCGGCGAGCGATGCAACTGGCTGACGATAACGCGCTCGGTCCCGTTAATGATAAACGTGCCGTTATCCGTCATCAGCGGGATGTCGCCGAAGAAAACTTCCTGCTCCTTGATGTCGCGCACGTTCTTGGCGCCGGTGTCCGGGTCCTTGTCATAAATCGTCAGGCGGATGGTGACCTTGAGCGGGGCGGCATAGGTCATGCCGCGTTCCTGACACTCGTTTACGTCGTACTTGAGCTGCATACCCACAGGATCGCCGCATTTGTTGCAGAAGGTCGGAGTATTCTTGTTAAACGTGCCGCACTTCGAGCAGATCACGTCGCCGGTCTGATACGGGTTGGTGACCACCGAAGCGCCGCAATTGCGGCAGGTGGCGCGGAGATGGTGCAGCCCCTTGAGATTGCCGCACTTGCATTCCCAGTTTCCGATGGAGTAGTCCACGAAATCGAGCTGCGAAAGCCCGCGGAAGTCCTGGATCGGGAACACGGACGTAAACACCGATTGCAGTCCCGTATCTTCGCGCTCCGACGGAAGCAAATCCATCTGCAGGAAGCGCTGATAAGAAAGGCGCTGCACTTCGATCAAGTTCGGGATCTGGATGGAGCTCTTGATTTTCGAAAAGTCCAGCCGCTCGCGTTCGCGAACCGCATGATTGCCGTTGCGATGATTTCCATTTTCCATTCTATTACCTCACGATACCCAAAAGGGTCAGGCCGGGACACACTGCGGAGACACCTCCGCCAGGGGTCCGGATTGGACACAATTGAAGTTCAAATTCCCGACAGTTCAGCTTCGTACGAATTCCTTTGCGCGCAAGCCGGCGCGCCGCCGCTCGCGAACGACCGAATTCCGTTACTTGACTTCGACTTTGGCGCCCGCGTCTTCAAACTTCTTCTTGATCGTCGCGGCTTCTTCCTTGCTCACGCCTTCCTTGATGGGCTTGGGCGCGCCGTCCACCAAATCCTTGGCTTCTTTCAAGCCCAGGCTGGTCACTTCGCGGACAGCCTTAATGACGTTGATTTTGTTGGCGCCGACGTCAGTGAGCACCACGGCGAATTCCGTTTTCTCCTCAGCGGGCGCGGCTCCGGCCGCTCCGCCACCGGCCATCATCACCGGAGCAGCAGCTGCCGCGGAGACGCCGAAAGTCTCTTCCATCTTCTTGACCAAGTCGGCGGCCTCCAACAGAGTAAGCCCCTTGATCTCTTCCAGGATTGATTCCACCTTGCTAGCCATTTCTCGTTCTCCTCCTCGTTAGTGAGCGAACTTTTCTGCCTTGACCGCTTCCTGCACTACCACGGCCAGATTCCGAGTGATGCCCGCGACGGCAGTCGCGCTACGCCGCGCCGGCGATTGCAACAAAAACATGATCTTCCCGATCAGCTCTTCCTTGGACGGAAGCAGCGCCAATTGCTGAATTTCGGCGATGGATAAGACGCGCCCCTCTACCACTCCCGCCTTGAAGCGGAATGCCGGCACATCCTTGGCGACTTTCGTAAGGATTTTTGCCAGGGACACAGGATCGGTGCTGTAAGAGATGGAGTTCGTTCCCGAAAGCCCTTTGAGCAATCCTTCGGCCGACGTTCCCGCTCCGGCCTTTTCGGCCAGAGTATTCTTGACCACTTTGTAACTTCCGCCGGCGCTCTGCACCGCCCGGCGAAGTTGGGTATCCTGAGCCACGGTAATGCCTTGAAACGTGGTGAGAATCACGGTGGAGACCTTGGCCAGGTCGCTCTTCAACTTTTCGACTTCTTCTTTTTTCTCGCTGCGCTTCTTCATCGCAATCTCCCCGTCATGCCGCCGTAGCCATGGCTGTTTCGGCCTCAGCCAGATCGATCGGGATTCCCGGCCCCATCGTGGAGGTCAAGGTGATTTTCTTGACGTACCGCCCCTTGGCGGCCGCGGGCTTGGCCTTCACCACCGCGCCCAGCAGAGCCTGTGCATTCTCGGCAAGCTTGGGGCCGTCAAAGCTCATCTTGCCGATCGGCGAGTGAATAATCCCGGTCTTGTCCACGCGGAATTCGACCTTGCCGGCCTTGATTTCCTTCACCGCGTTGGCTACCTCAAAGGTCACTGTGCCGGTTTTGGGATTGGGCATCAGGCCGCGAGGACCGAGCACCTTCCCGAGCCGTCCGGCGGAGCGCATCATGTCAGGAGTCGCGATGACCGCCTCAAAATCGGTCCAGCCCTCCTGGATCTTCTGCACCATGTCTTCGCCGCCGACGAAATCGGCGCCCGCTTCCTGCGCCTCGCGAACTTTTTCGCCGCTGGCAAGCACCAGCACCCGCTTGGACTTGCCGAGGCCATTGGGCAATACCACCGTTCCGCGGACCATCTGATCGGAGTGCTTGGGATCGACACCCAGATTGATGACCAGTTCGACCGTCTCGTCGAACTTCGCGAAGTGCGCTTTCTTCAGCGTTTCGGCGGCTTCGTCCAGCTTGTAGGGACGCGCCTCAACCTTCTTGCGCGCATTGACGATATTCTTTCCAGCTTTTCGCGGCATGCTCTCAGCCCTCCACTTCGAGTCCCATATTGCGCGCCGTACCCATCACCGTGCGGACGGCGGACTCAAGATTCGCGGTATTCAGATCCACCAGTTTGGTGCGAGCGATATCTTCCACTTGCTTTCGCGTCACCTTGCCGACCTTGGTCCGGTTCGGCTCGGCCGAACCTTTGACGATTCCCGCGGCGCGCTTCAGCAGTTCGGACGCGGGCGGCGTCTTGGTGACAAAAGTAAAGCTGCGATCGTTAAAGATGGTAACCAGCACGGGGATAATCATCCCCTCCGGCTCTTTGTTGGTCTTGGCGTTAAACTGCTTGCAAAAATCCATGATGTTAACGCCCTGAGGGCCAAGCGCGGTGCCGACCGGCGGAGCAGGCGTAGCTTTTGCCGCCGGCAACTGCAGCTTGACCACGGCTTGAACTTTCTTGGCCATTTTCGCTTACTTGCCTCCCACGGATACTGGCTAGCTGATCTTTTCCACCTGGGCAAAATCCAGTTCGACCGGAGTCGACCGCCCGAAGATGGTCACGGAAACTTTCAAAGTGCTGCGCTCGGCATTGACTTCTTCCACCATGCCGGTGAAGTTGGCGAACGGGCCATCCACGATGCGCACTTGCTCGTTGCGTTCGAATGTCAGCTTCGGTTTCGGCTTTTCGGCCGAAGTCGTCACGCGATGGAGGATATTCTCGACCTCTTCCTCGCTCAGGGGCGAGGGCGTCTGCCCCGAACCGACAAATCCCGTGACGCGCGGAGTGGAACGCACCACGTGCCAGGTGTCGTCGTCCATCTCCATTTCCACCAGGACGTAGCCCGGATAGAACATCCGCGGCGACACGATCTTCTTTCCTCCACGCACTTCCATGACGTCCTCGGTGGGAATCATGACGCGCCCAATGCGTTCGCCCAGTCCAAACGCGGCGACGCGGCCTTCCAGGCTTTCTTTGACTTTCTTCTCAAAGCCCGAATAGGTATGAATGATGTACCACTGCTTGGCCATCGACACGCTAAGCCTCAGTGCTTGAAAAGAGTGAACGCGCGGTTGAGCACCCAACCCACGCTGCTATCCACGCCAAAGAAAAACAGTCCGAAAAACGCTACTGCGACAATCACCACAAAGGTGGTGACCACCACTTCGTGCCGGGTGGGCCAGGTGACCTGGCGCAACTCAACGCGCACTTCGTGCAGGAACTCGCCCCATCGCTTGGGGTGCTGCTTGATGCGCTCCCAAAGGGCGCTGGTACGCGACTCCGGAGCCTCGCCTGACATTGCTTTCAATCGTTCCGCATGTAATGCCATGTTGCTGTCCTACTTCCCATTCGGTCTGGCAGGGGAGGAGGGATTCGAACCCCCACATCCGGTTTTGGAGACCGGCGGTCTACCGTTGAACCTACTCCCCTTTACCCTGAGAGCCGCTGTGAAGGCTGCAGAGGGTTAATTGCTCGAAATCGAATCGATCTCGCTGGCGGACGCCGCCGTCACTTCACCTCTCGGTGAGCGGTATGCTTCCTGCACGTGTTGCAGAACTTCTTCGTCTCCATGCGATCGGTATGCTTCTTTTTATTCTTGGTGGTCGTGTAGTTCCGGTTCTTGCAATCGTTGCACTGTAAGGTAATGATTTCGCGCATCTGTCGCCCTCTACTCGATGATCTCGGTGACCGCGCCGGCGCCGACGGTGTGCCCGCCTTCGCGGATGGCGAAGCGCAGCCCGCGCTCCAGCGCCACCGGCGTGATCAGCGAAATCTCCGCCGAGACGTTGTCTCCCGGCATGACCATCTCCACTCCCGCCGGCAGCTTCACGTCGCCGGTCACATCCGTGGTCCGAAAATAAAACTGCGGCCGGTATCCGGTGAAAAACGGCGTGTGCCGCCCGCCCTCTTCCTTGGTCAGCACATACGCTTCGGCCTTGAACTTGGTGTGCGGCGTGATCGATCCCGGCTTGGCGACCACCTGCCCCGCTCCACCTCTTCTTTTTCCGTGCCCCGCAACAGCAAACCCACGTTGTCTCCCGCCATCCCTTCGTCCAGCAGCTTGCGGAACATCTCCACGCCCGTCACCACCCGCTTGATCGTCGGACGGAATCCCACAATCTCCATCTCCTCGCCCACCTTCACCTTGCCCCGCTCGATTCGCCCGGTCACCACCGTGCCGCGTCCGGAGATCGAAAAGATATCCTCGATCGGCATGGCAAACGGCTTGTCCACATCCCGCTGCGGCAACGGCACGTTCTTATCCACCGCTTCCATCAACTCCAGAATCGTCTTCTCCCACTTCTCCTCGCCGTTCAGCGCGCCCAGCGCCGAGCCGCGAATCACCGGAACCGAATCGCCCGGGAACTGATAGGTCTTCAGCAACTCGCGCACTTCCAGCTCCACCAGCTCCAGAAGCTCGGGATCTTCCACCGCATCGCACTTGTTCAAAAACACCACGATGTACGGCACGCCCACCTGCCGCGCCAGCAAAATGTGCTCCCGCGTCTGCGGCATGGGCCCATCGGTCGCCGCCACCACCAGGATCGCTCCATCCATCTGCGCCGCCCCGGTGATCATGTTCTTGATGTAGTCGGCGTGCCCCGGGCAATCGATGTGCGCGTAGTGCCGGTTGGCCGTCTCGTACTCCACGTGCGCCACCGCGATGGTGATGCCCCGCTCGCGCTCTTCCGGCGCGTTATCGATCGAATCAAACGCCCGGAACTGCACCTTGGGGTTGTGCTTCGACAGCACCTTGGTGATCGCCGCCGTCAAGGTCGTCTTGCCGTGGTCGATGTGCCCGATCGTCCCGATATTCACGTGCGGCTTGCTGCGCTCGAACTTTTCCTTCGCCATGCTTTTCTGAACCTCTCTCGATTGACTGGAGCGGGGGACGGGATTCGAACCCGCGACCATCGGCTTGGAAGGCCGAGACTCTTCCACTGAGTTACCCCCGCCGGCCTTCGGCCAATCTGGAGCCTGGGACCGGGATTGAACCGGTGACCTCGTCCTTACCAAGGACGCGCTCTACCAACTGAGCTACCCAGGCCGAACCCGGTACCCTGAATCGAATCGAATTATTTCACTGCCTCTCGTTTGGACTGTGTGGCACTCGTGTTGTTTTTTGTACTTTGACAGCCGGTCGCGAAATTCCCGGATCGGCTACCTGTCTTGGTCTAACCGGTGCTGCGCGCGAATGGTGGACGGGGGAGGATTCGAACCTCCGTAGCCCGCAAGGAGCGGCAGATTTACAGTCTGCTGGTTTTAGCCACTCACCCACCCGTCCGCACGGGGAAGCTGCCATCGAGATCGAACGTTCTGTCTCCATCCGCAAAGAGACACCCGCCCGCCTGAGTTATTCACGCAGGAACAGCATCTTTTTTGTTATCGGAGATCCGCCCCAATCGTGAGATTCCAAAAAATCAGCTGGCGGAGGGATTTGAACCCCCGACCCTCTGATTACAAATCAGATGCTCTACCAACTGAGCTACGCCAGCGCAGCTCAAACCGAAAAAAGATATCAGAAGGGCACTTCGATTGCAAGGCTCAGCAATCACGGCCCAGCCGTGAGCACTTCGAGACGCCAAACGAATTGCTCTGGAGACGTAATTGTACAACATCCCGGGTGGGTTTGCGCAATCGGAGAATTTTTTGCGATGGCGAGCGGCTCCAGGGCAAGCGCTGTTCGAAGAGGTTTCGACCAATATCGCTGAAACAAACCGGCGACCTCGCCTAGGAGCGCGGGAACATGAGAAAATCCTCTCGCTACGAAAGAACGCAGGCGTGAATGACGCTACGTCGAATCGCCCTCATATTGGCGGCAATTGTTGTTACCGTAATTCTCGCTTACGAATTGCGCGTTCACATTTTTCTGACGGATCATTCCTTTCCCGAGCTCATCGAACTGGCCCCTGCCCACTCCACGTTTATCGCTTACATTGATGTCGGCGAACTCCGCAAAGAACCGCTCATCGCCCATCTGGCTGCACTCGCCGAACCTGTAATCGTCGACCCAGACTATGAACAATTTATCAGCTCCACCGGATTCGATTACCAGCGCGATCTCGATCAGGTGGTGATCGCGGCGACCGCCGACGAAAAACTGGCTATTGCCGACGGGCGCTTCGACCGGAAAAAGATCGAAGAATATGCGCTGCGCTCCGGGAGCATCGAAAAAAGAGATGGGCACACCGTCTACGTCATGAATTCGAAGATACGGGGGCAGGATATTTCGCTGACGTTTCTCGGGGCGCATCGTATCGTCCTCGGCGAAGGCGGAGATTTCATCGGATATCTTACAAGTCCGCGCGCGCCTCTGGACCCAGCAATGCGCCAAAGGCTTTCTCGTGTCGCCGGGTCGCCGGCGTTTGCGGGCTGGAAGGTTCCCGATTCGCTAACACAGGCCGCGGGCCGAACGGGCTCGTTCACCGTTCCAGCTCTGCAATCGTTGCGGGGAATCGATTTGGCGATTAAGCCAGAGGACGCAGCAGCTGCTGATTTCGGTTGAGGGTGAATGCGATGACGCGCCGCAGGCGCAGAATCTCTCGGCCAGTCTGAATTTCTTGAAGACTATTTTGCCTGCCGGATTAACGGGACCCTTGAAGGCACCTAAGACGCGCGGCCAGATGTCGAGGGAAAATGCCGCACTCGCCGCCCGTCTCGTCGAGGCCACGGAGATTACGACAAACGACAACCGAGTCCGGCTGCTTTTAACCGTTAGCCCCGATATGATCGGCGGTTCGGCGCCAACGAAGTAACGGCCATTCCCGCTTTGTTCTCGGAATTAATCAGGTAGGGAAAAATGAGGAACGACTTCAGTCTGCTTCCGCCGATGAAGTGAACCGGAGGTAACGCATCGGGTTGACCGGCGCTTCGTTGATCCGAACCTCGTAATGAACATGAGGCCCGGTCGTGCGGCCGCTAACCCCGACGTAGCCGATGATATCGCCGCGCTTCACGTGAATTCCCGTCGGCACCGTAAAGGTGGACAAATGACCGTACCACGTGCTCACGCCAAATCCGTGGTCGATGATAACCAACCGGCCATAGCCGGAATGCACGGCAGCTTCAATGACCACGCCATCCGCTGCCGCCCGCACGCCTTCGCCATATTCCGCGGCGATATCCACTCCAGTGTGGAATGCACCCTCACCACTGAATGGATCAAGCCGCTCGCCGAAGGCGGCCGTAATGCGTCCAACGACCGGCCAAAGGGTCGGGCTGAAAGTCATCTCACCCAGACCAAGCGTGGGCATCAGCCGCGGGCCGTTGTTGGCCAAGCCTGCAGTGGTGACACTCTTCTCCAGAAAATTGAACTCATCCAGTGTATGGTCGAGCGGAGCCTCTTGGGCGACCGCTGACTCGGTCAAGCCAAACGGGCTGGTACGCAGATACATAAACCCGTAGGTCATGGCCACTTCGGTGGCCAAAGACTGCAGCGAAGACAGGCGTTGATCGGTATCTTTTACGGAATTTTGAAGCTGCTGATATTGCCGCTGTAGGTGATCCTGTTTGAGCAAGAGCGCGTCGTAATTGCCTACCTTCCACAGCATGCGGGTATAGGAAGCCACAGCGGCCATAACGGTTATTCCGCCGACGATGGCCAAGGCCGCCAGCACGTGTACGGCATACAGGGGAACGGTGATGCGCCGCACGGTGCCACGCTGGTTGGAAGCGACGAATAGGGTATAAGTCTGCTTCTTCATAGTAGACAGTACGAAATCCCGATTTGCTAAAGCCGGCGCATAAATCGAAAACGACGAAGCCCCTGAAGCCGGCAAACACAATGCGAAACGCCTTGGACCGCGAGCCTTGGTCCGAAGGCAAGGCCCAGTCTAGAAAAGAGAGTCCGGCGCGTCAACCAAATTCTCGCTCCAAACACGATTCTATGAACCTGTACCAGAGATCGTATCTGGGCCAGTATCTAGGCCACTGTGCGGTGGTCCTATGAAAACCTGGATTTAATTTGCCCGGTGCTCTCTTAGCCGGGACATCCGTGGCACGCGTATAATTTGGCGTCTGGAGCCATCGTGCGCATCGAGGAAGACGAGTTGATCGAACGAATACGACGGCGAATTCCGTCGCAGGAAGGCGGACTGCTGCGCATGGGGATCGGCCACGATGCCGCCGTAATTCGCCCGCGAGATCGCGATTGGGTCATCACTTGCGATCAGTTTTTGGAGGGCGTCCATTTTCTCGCGGATAAACATCCGCCGGATTCGGTGGGCTACAAAGCGCTTGCTCGGGCGACAAGCGACATCGTTGCGATGGCGGCGCGAACCGCGGCTTTTTCTGCTGAGTCTTGCGTTGCCCGCCAAACGAACCGGGCCTTGGCTGGGGGCCATGCTGTCCGGCATGGCTCGAGCGAGCAAACGTTTCGGGTTGAGACTCGCGGGCGGCGATACCGCGCGAACCGTCTAATGAAGGCCCGCGTCTAGCGATGAATGTGACGGTGCTGGGAGAAGTCGCGCGGGGACGGGCAATCGGCCGCGCGGGGGCCAAACCTGGAGACGGTATCTACGTGACAGGCGTTTTGGGAGAGGCCCATCTGGGACTCGAGCTTCTCTTAAGAACGAAAAATGGACCAAAACACAATCGAAAGCTGCTTGCTCACCACCTTTACCCGACCTTACCTCTCGATTTTGCGCTTTGGCTCGGCCGCAATCAGGTGCCCACAGCCATGATGGATATCTCCGACGGGCTCTCCACAGACCTTACCCGGCTCTGCAAGGCCAGCGGCGTGGGAGCGCGAATCTACAGCGACCAGATACCCGCTGCTGCCGTTCCCATATCCCTTCAGAAACTGCCAAGCCTCTATGCTCTAACCTTGGCGCTGCATGGGGGTGAAGACTACGGCTTACTTTTCACCGCGCGGAGGAAGTTATCTTCACGCATTCCCCTCGTCTTTGGCCGCACCCGTATCACGCGCATCGGCGACATCGTGAGCGGATCGGGAGTGAAGCTTGTCGACGCTGCAGGGAGAGCGTCAATACTCCACCCTGGCGGTTGGGACCATTTTGCAAAGGCTTGAAGCAATGAAGAAAGGCATACAACAAATGGACGGGCGTGCGCGTACCTGTTGCGGCGGAATTGTCACCGATAGAGTTTCGCATACTGGCTGCTGATTACGAATGGACGCTCACCACAAAGAGGTAACGCTTGGCGGCGCGGCGGGACGGCTCGAAGCGATCCTTTGGAGGCCAAAAGAATCGCTTGGGATTTCCTTGGCTGCCGTGCTCTGCCACCCTCATCCGCTTTATCAAGGCACGATGCACAACAAGGTCGTCTATCAAGCCGCCAAGGCGCTGGATTCCCTAGGCATTCCCGTTTTGCGTTTTAATTTTCGCGGTGTAGGAGCCAGTGAGGGAGCCTACGATCATGGCCGCGGCGAAGAAGACGATGTCCGCGCGGCGCTCGATTACCTCGCGGCGGAATTTCCCGGCGTGCCTTTGCTGGCATCGGGTTTCAGCTTCGGCGCATGGGTCGGTTTGCGCGTAGGCTGCGGGGATGCCCGAGTGACTGAATTGATCGGCCTTGGATTGCCGATCGACGATCGCAAGCTTCCGTTCGACTATTTGCGCATCTGCGCAAAACCCAAGCTACTGGTTCAAGGAGAAAACGATCAGTACGCGGCAAAGTCTGGGTTCGAAAGCTTCGCCGCTGGTTTTCATCCCGAAGCGATAGCGGCGACTCGCGTCGTCTTCGTTCCCGGCGACCATTTCTTTAGCGGGCATCTCGACGAAATGGCCGACGTACTGCGCCGATGGTTGCTGGACCGGCACCGTGAGCTGAAAGCTCCAACGCCCTGATACGCCTTGATTCAACCCTATTGGCCTTGAGGATGCGGCGAGGTTTGCGTATTCGTTGTCGGTGGGTCCGGTGGCGTGGCTGGCTGCTGGGGCTGCGGGACGACCGAGGGTTGTGGCGCCGGTTGTGGCGTAGGCTGGCCGTGCCCTGAGCCTTCTTCCGAGCCTTCCGTCGGCGCGCTGTCGGGAGTGTCCACGTGAACCTGCTTGGTCAACGCGATCTTCGCGAGGGGCACGACATTGGGGAAATTCTCGACCGGGGCGTCCGCCAACGCATTCTGCATGAACTGCAGCCAGATGGGCAATGCGGCGCGCGCACCTGTCTCGCCGCGGCCCAGCGACTTTTGCTTATCGTCGAATCCCACCCAAACTCCCGCCGTGAGCTGAGGGGTAAAGCCCATGTACCAGGCATCGGTGAAATCATTGGTCGTTCCGGTTTTGCCCGCGGACGGCCTCCCGAGCGCCTTGGCGCCCACGCCGGTTCCAAAGTTGACGACGTCTTCCAGCATGGCCACCATCGTGCGCGCCACCTCTGGCGAGATGACGTCGTGCGCGGCAGGCCGTGCCTCCTCCAGCAGAGCGCCATCGTAAGTGGTGACCCGGCGGATCAGATGCGCGTCGATGCGAATTCCGTCGTCAGGGAAGACGGTGAAAGCCGAGGCGTGCTCCATCAGATTCAAATCCGCGGCGCCCAGCGCGATAGGAAGATAAGGAGGCAGGGGGCTGTTGATGCCGAACCGGCGCGCTATTTGGACGACCTGGTCGATTCCGATTTTATCCGCCAGCTTGACTGCGGGAACGTTGCGGGAACCAGCCAAAGCGCGGCGCAGCGTGATCAGGCCTTCGTATCGTTCGTCGTAATTGTGCGGAGAGTATGGCTGCCCGCCACTCATCACCGTGAAGGGCGCATCGAGGATGGTATCGAACGGAGTGGAGCCCTTCTCCATGGCCGCCGCGTAGACGTATACCTTGAATGAGCTGCCTACCTGCCGTTGCGCCTGCGTCGCTCGATTGAACTTCGAATCCTCAAAACTATAGCCGCCCACCATGGCCTTTACTTCGCCCGAGCCATTATCGATAGCCACCAGCGCCGCTTGGGGGCCGGGATCTTGCTCCAGGGTTACGTGCGCCGTGCTGCCGCTGATGTCGCGAACGTAAAACTGCGCGAGATCGCCGACGTGCAGCAACTCGCTCGGCAGGTGACGTCCCGTCCAGGCAAAGTCCGGCTGGGTAAGAACGGCGCGGTAGGGACCTATTTTTACGACCGCGGCCTTCTCATCGACGGCGGTCACCAAGCCGTTGACGTAGTCGGACTTGGAAATTGCCGTGTGCCAATCGTCGTCATCGTAATTTTGCAGCGAAGCATGCTGATCGCGGATCACGTTAGCAAGATCGCCGCGCCAGCCATGGCGATGATCGTAGGCGTGCAGACCTTCTCGCACCGCGCTATTTGCCGCGCGCTGCATGGCCACGTTCAGCGTCGTATAGACGCGCAACCCCCGCTCGTGTACCGCCTCGGTTCCATACGTCGATTCCAGGTACTTGCGAATCTCCTCGACGAAGTAGGGCGCCAGGTCATTTCGAGGCGATTGCACGTTGAGGCCCATCGGCTGCCGCTGGGCCTCGCGTTCCTGCTGTGTGGTGATCTTGCCGTCGCGTTGCATCAGGTCCAGCACCAAATTCCGACGGTCGAGAGCACGCTTGGGGTAAAGGATTGGCGAATACACCGGGCCGCGAATCAAGGCAGCCAGCAACGCCGCTTCCGGCAAGGTCAGCTTGCCCACGGGCCTGGCAAAATAAAATTCCGAGGCGGCCTCAAATCCGTAATTCCCGTGCGCCAGGTAGACCTGATTGGCGTACATCGTGAAGATCTGCTGCTTGGTGTAGTTGCGTTCGATTTGAATGGCCAGAAGCGTTTCTTGAATCTTTCTGCGAAAACTCCGGTCGGCGCGGTCCAGAAAGAGGCCTCCGGCAAGTTGCATGGTGAGCGTGCTGGCCCCTTCGCGGATGCGGCCACGGGCGGCGTTGCGCCAGGCCGCCTCCATGACCCGGGGAAGGTCCACGCCCCAATGCTCAAAAAAATGCTGATCTTCCGTGGAGGTGATTGCGTCCTTCAGAACCGGCGGAATCTGTTCCCAGGTAAGCAGAATGCGGCGCTGTAAAGCGAAATTGCCGATCTGCTGACCATCATCGGAATAGAGCTCGGTAATGACGTTCGGGCGGTAGTCCTCAAGTGCCCGGATTTCGGGCAAATCGGTGGAGTAAACAAAAATAAGCCCGGCCGCGGCTCCGAGCAGGATCACCCCCACAAGCAAAATCGCGAAGGCCAGGCGCCCGGCGAGCTTGCGTCCGCGTACCTGCAAAGTGATGGAAGGCAACATTGCGTTCAGCCGATCTAGACTCGCCGGGACTTGGCAGATGAGAGATGGCTATCAGGCAGCGATCGCTGTTCCACGGTGAACTTAAGCCTGCGATTTCCCGGCACTGCGCGAAAAAAATCCCCCAACCGTAACGGCTAGAGCCACCGCCAAGAGGCCCGAGTCAAGAATCAATTCATGGCTCGGCTTCACGCTGTTATTGCCGAAGCAGCCGCAATTGATCTCCAAGCCCCCGAGCGCCGCGTGCGTCAGTGCAATCATGAACATGACCAAAAGTCCCGTAACGAACAGGGCCGCCCATCGCACGCCTACCCCGACGATCAACAGGGCGCCCATGGCGACTTCGATCCAAGGCAAAATCCTGGCCATCCATACGACAATACTCAGGGGCACCATCTTGTAGGAGTCGATTCCCATGGCGAACAGGAAATAATAGTCCCCCAGGTGCCACGACCCGTTAAAGTGCAGCTTGGCGTAGGCCGCGTATAGGAAAACCACGCCGAGGAGTACCCGCCCCGCGACCAGAAGGAATCGCAAGTTGCTCCGCGTGCGTGGCCGCTCGATGGCGATCGGACTGGCTTGGCCCATACGTCAGTGCTGCTGCAGAAGGTAATCGATATATTGCTTGAGAAGCGAGTAATTCACTCCGCCCGGCGGAAGGGGCGTCATCTGGCCTTTGTGAAACACGTAAATTGTGGGCGTGCCGTTCACGCCGCGAGAGTTACCGAGAGCCATATCACTCGCGATGGCGGCGTCGATTTGCGGTCCCTGAGTAGCCTCGATGGTGCGGACCTTCTTCATATCCGCCGCGGAGATCGCGCTGGACAGCGCATCGTCGATTTTGCCCGTAGAACCCCAATCCTCTTGTTTGGTGTAAAGCGTTTGCTCGGCCGTTTCGAACACGCCCGCAAGCGCCGCCGCGCTGGCCCAACGCGCTGCTTCCCGCGAGTGAGAATGCATCGATAGCGGGAAGTCGCGATGAACGTAATACACCTTGCCGGCGGGTATGTAGGTCTGCATCAATTGCCGAGCCGTCTCCAGATAAAAAATGCGGCATTGGGGGCATTGATAATCGCTGAAAACTTCGATTGTGATCGGGGCGCTCTTCGATCCCACGGACTTGAGTGCCGTTAGGTCCAAAGCGGCTGCAGGCTTACCCGCCTGGCTGCTTTCCTTAGGACCCGCGCTCGAGAGCATGGGCAGCAGCGCAACCAGTGCTATGGGTACAATTGCTCTTAGAAAAAAACGGTTCACATGCCCTCCCTAAAAGGACAGGTCCCAATGGGAATCGGTATTGTAATCGGATGCGAGCTCATTGAGAAGCGTTGGGCCCATGAAGATCGAGTTCTCCACCGATTTTGACGGCGCAGCGCGGTGGAAAAGCCTGTCCATCCTCTGGATTGCCTTTGAATCAGATTACCCCACACCCGACGTGCTAACAAGTGATCCGCCACCGCGCCGGGCCAGAGCGAAATTGCACGGAAGATGGGCTGGAATTAGGAACGAATGCGGCGCCCGCGTATCTCACAGCGATAGTCGGCCGCAACAACCTCTACCTTCCTACACATCTCATACAGACGTGAGCGCACGCGCTGCCCAAGACGATCCACCAGCGAATCCTCGCGGGGCATTGTGAGCCTCTCACCTGATGGCATGCGAAGAGCGGCTGATTCACTTTCGGGGCGATCGAGGTAATTTGTTGTGAGCAGCGTGGCCCGCTTATCGTTATATCTTTTGTTCAGAATGTGCCCGATCGTATCCAAAGCCCAGGGCGAAGGCTTGCTCGCGCCGATGTCGTCGATCATCAAGACTTCCGCTTTTAGCACCGGTTCGAGCACGGCCATCTCGCTAACGGGATGGTCGGGATCGTAACTGGCTTGCAACTCCTTCAGCAGTTCGCGGTAGTCATAGAAACGCGCGTCGTGACCGCGGCGCATCAGTTCCCGGAGCGCAGCTACGGCGAGGTGCGTCTTGCCAACTCCGCAAGGGCCGATCAGTAACAGCCCACTTTCCTCAGCGGCCGGATAATTTCGTGCGAAGCCTTGGACCAGCACTTTCGCTTGTTCTAAACTGCGGTCCCAAGCAATACCTTCCGGGCGGTCCCCCTCCCAGAGGTCAGTCTCGAAATTCTCGAAGTCGCAATGTTCATAACGGCGGGGGATGCGCGCCCGGGCCAGGTTGCGGCTGGCGCGATCCGCTTTGGAACACTCGCACGGTACAGCGTAGGTCGGTTTCGGCGATCTGGACGGGGCGCCGTTTGGCGGGTCTTTGCGCTGGGAAGCACGCTGCCCTTCGGCGTCCGCTCGCTCCACCAATTGCCAGCCAGTGCCGCCGCACAACGGGCATTGAGCCTGAACCATAAGGCGAGAGCATAGGCTGGGCGGCCTTCGCGCGCAAGCGCCGTGCTTGGTGGAAAAAATCGCAAATGTGAAAAACGGCGGGAAGCAACCGGGGCGATTTTAAAAGCTACTTGTGCACACGGATCACTCGCGGAGGAGGAACGCGCACCAGCGCGTCGCGCGAAGGCTTTTGCTGAGCCGTGTGCATTCCGCGGGAGAACTCTTGCTGAACGAACTCTGTAAAAGCCTTCATCTGCCGCTGCATTTCGCTCATCTTCTCGCGCATGTTCAGGATGATCTCGATGCCGGCGAGGTTCACTCCCATCTCGCGGGTCAGAGTGAGAATCACTTCCAGGCGCTCCAGGTCCGCGTCCGTATATAGGCGCGTATTGCCTTCCGATCGTGACGGCTTGAGGAGGCCTACCCGTTCGTAAAGCCTGAGCGTCTGAGGATGAAGTTGATAGAGCTCGGATACCGCACTGATCATATATCCCGCTCGGGCCTTCTTCTTTGGCGCTCGGATCGGCATGGCTTTACCTCCCGCTAAGCTCCCGCGCGCGCAAAAATATCCTGACGCGGATTTTCCGGTTCCAGACGGGCCAATTCGCGCAGTAGATTCCGCACGCGCTCATCAATAGGTTTGGGCACCACGACCTGCAGTTCCACATACAGGTCGCCGCGTTTACCGGGTTGGCGCACCGAAGGCACGCCCTTCTCTCGCAGGCGAAGCTTCTGGCCGCTGCTGGTTCCCGGCGGCACACGCAACAGCGAACGTCCATCGAGCGTAGGCACTTCGATCTTGGCGCCCAGCGCCGCTTCGGAGACGGTGATGGGCACGACGGTGTAGAGATCGTCGCCCCGCCGGTCGAAGTAAGGATGCGGCTTCACTTCGGTAATGAAATAAAGATCGCCCGGGGGCGCTCCGTGAGTCCCGGCGTTGCCGTGGCCGGCAACCCGCACGCGCGATCCACTCTGCACGCCGGCGGGTATGCGCACTTCTATGGTCTCCGCTCTCCGTACGCGGCCTTCGCCGCCGCAAGCGCGGCACATGGCTTGAACCCGGCCCGTACCCCCGCAGCGCGTACAGGCGACATTGAAGCGCATGCGGCCGGAGGTTTGCGCAACGTGTCCCGTACCCCCGCAGGCGTCGCAGGTTTGAGCCGGCCCCACGGCGCCCGTGCCGTTGCACGCCGTGCAGGTCTCCAAGCGGGAGATGGTCACTTTTTTTACCGTGCCTCGTACCGCTTCCCAAAAATCGATTTGGATTCCGTACTCCAGGTCCGAGCCCGGCTCCTCTTGGGGAGCGCCCGCCCCTGCCGCTCCCCCGCGAAAGAATTGGCTGAATAGATCCCGGAAGTTTGTGCCGCTCGAGCCGCCAAAATCGAATCCGCCGAAGTCGAAGTGAGCGCCCGGATCTTGCTCCGGAGGGACGGCGCTTCTGCGTTCGGCATCGAAGCCAAACTGATCGTACATCTGCCGTTTCTTGGTGTCCGAGAGGACGTCGTAGGCTTCTTGAATCTGCTTGAATTTCTCTTCCGCGGATTTGTCGCCGGGGTTCAGGTCGGGGTGGTACTTGCGGGCCAGTTTGCGATAGGCCCCACGGATCTCCTTCTGGGTGGCTTTGCGTCCAACGCCGAGAAGTTCGTAATAATCCTGTTTGGTTGTGGTCGCCATAATTCTCGCTCGCTCGCGGCTGGCGAAGCGAAGCTTCGCCTAAAGCTTCGCCCAACGGGCGTTGAGTTCCGTCAACTCGGTTTGCTCTCGGGATAATTCTTCCCGGCGCCGGCGCCGTTCTTCGTCCAGGCGCCCGCCCATGGCCGCCTCTTTCTGGTTGGCGCGATCGATCCAGCGATCGATCCACGCGACCTTTTGTTCCACGCTCGCGGCATCGGAGCGGAAACGAAGCAGATGACCGCTGATTTCCACCGCTCGCGGCGGAAATTCCGGAGGCGGCGACTGCTGGGCGTCATAAAAGAGGCGCTTCCAGTCCGCCGAGGGCGTCTCCGTCAGTTGTACCTGCACCAGATAAAAATTCTCGCGCAACCGTTGTAGCGCGAGCGGAGGCCCCGCTCGCTTCGTGCTATCCGTCATCCGTTGCTCCGTGATCAATCTGCCGAGGGCGCGGGGGGCCACTTTGCGAAAGCGGCCTCCCGCGTGAACCTATTCGGGTTAGTTCGGCTTCTTGGACTCGTCGACGTCGACGTATTCGGCGTCGATCACTTCGCCTTCACCAGGCTTCTTGCCCGCGGGACCCTCCGCCTGCGGACCACCTCCGGCAGCGCCGCCAGGAGTTCCCGTTCCCTGCCCTCCAGCGGCCCCGGCCGCCGCGCTGGCGCGGTAGAGCACCTCGGCCAGTTTATGCGATGCGCTCTCCAGTTCCGTTGCGGCCGCTTGAATGGTCTCGAGAGTGCCGCCGGAAAGCGCGCTCTTGCCTTTCTCGATTGCCGCTTCCACCGCTTTGACGTCCTCCTCCGCAAGCTTTTCGCGATTCTCACGGATGAGCTTTTCCATCTGGTAGATGCGAGTATCGAGCGTATTGCGAGCTTCTACTTCCGCCAGCTTGCGACGGTCCTCGTCGGCGTGGGATTCCGCCTCTCGGCGCATCTTTTCGGCTTCGTCCTTACCGAGACCCGTCGAAGCGGTAATGGTGATCTTCTGTTCTTTGTTGGTTGCCAGGTCCTTTGCCGACACGTTCAAAATGCCGTTGGCATCGATGTCAAACGTCACCTCTACTTGCGGCATTCCTCGCGGCGCCGGCGGTAACCCCATGAGGTGGAATTTGCCCAGCGTGCGGTTGTCGGGAGCCATCTTGCGTTCTCCCTGCAGGACATGAATCTCCACCGAGGGCTGATTGTCCGAAGCCGTCGAGAAGACCTCGGACTTGCGCGTCGGTATCGTCGTGTTCCGCGGGATGAGCACGGTCATTACGCCACCCAGCGTTTCGACGCCCAGCGACAGCGGCGTCACGTCCAGAAGGAGAATATCCTTGACCTCTCCTCCGAGTACGCCTCCCTGAATCGCTGCGCCCACAGCAACCACTTCGTCGGGGTTCACGCCTTTGTGAGGTTCCTTGCCCCCGAAGAGGTCCTTCACAATTTGCACCACGCGCGGAATACGCGTCGACCCGCCTACGAGCACCACTTCATCGATCTTGTCCGGCGTCAGGCCGGCATCAGATAGAGCTTGCTTCACGGGACCCACGGTCCGTTGCAGCAAATCCTCCATCAACTGCTCCAGTTTCGAGCGGGTCAGCTTGAGCTGCAAATGCTTTGGCCCGGAGGCATCCGCGGTAACGAAAGGAAGATTGATTTCCGTCTCCATTACCTGCGAGAGCTCGATCTTGGCTTTTTCCGCGGCTTCCTTCAGGCGTTGCAGGGCCATGCGGTCCTTGCCCAAATCGATTCCCTGGTCCTTCTTAAACTCCTCGACGATCCACTCCATGATGCGATGATCGACGTCGTCGCCGCCCAGGTGCGTGTCGCCGGCGGTGGCCTTCACTTCGACCACACCCTCGCCCACCTCCAGGATGGAGATATCAAACGTTCCGCCTCCCAGATCGTATACCGCGATCGTTTCGTCTTTCTTTTTGTCCAGACCGTAGGCCAGAGCCGCAGCCGTCGGCTCGTTAATGATCCTCAACACCTCGAGGCCGGCGATCTCTCCAGCTTGCTTGGTTGCCTGCCGCTGGCTGTCGTTGAAATAAGCGGGGACGGTGATCACCGCCTTATTGACCTTCTCGCCGAGAAAATCCTCCGCCGCGCTCTTCAGCTTTTGCAGGATCATCGCGGAAATCTCGGGCGGGCTGTACGTCTTGCCAAAAATCTCCACCCGGGCATCGTCGTGCGGACCGCGAACAACCTTGTACGGAATACGCTTTGTCTCTTCGACGACTTCATCGTACCGGCGCCCCATGAACCGTTTAATGGAGTAAACGGTGTTCTCTGGGTTGGTCACCGCTTGGCGTTTGGCCACTTGCCCTACCAGGCGTTCGCCAGTTTTGGTTATACCTACCACCGAAGGAGTGGTGCGCGCCCCTTCTTGATTGGGGATGACCGCAGGCTCCCCGCCCTGCATCACGGCAACCACGGAATTGGTGGTGCCCAAATCGATGCCTATAATCTTACTCATCTGTTCCTCCGTCGTTGCCCCGGGTACGTGCAGCCCGGCTCGGGGCGTTTCAACAAGCGTGATTCTACACATTGAGCGTATCTATGTCAAGTTATTTGATACTGAGTATAACTACCTCATATCCAACGGCTTGTGGTTAAATATGGCCTAGTTTCGTCCTGATCCGCATCGGGTGAGTCGGATCTAAGCACCTATCCATCTCACGCATCTGGCCTTTTCGATGGAGCTTCCAATAATTGAGGCGTCCGAGTTATCTCTTCGATTCCGACTCGATTATGAAGGGCTTCAAATCATCATTCCTGAATTCGCGACTTGAATAAACGCCGAATATTCCCCAGGCTCGAGAACTCAGCGCGCGGGATCGTTCTTGGCGGGTGCTACAAACTGCAGCGCGCCGGACTTCACCTTGTCAGAGGCGCTAACGCAGCACGAATTGGAGCGCATACGGAGGCGCCTCGCAAGCGAGCTGAACTCAATCGCGGAGGCCCAGTTCGCCCTCGGCGTTTCATTGACATGGAACGCGGAAGTCGGTATGATCCCGCCTGATAAGCTCTTATTGCGGAGTGGTTTTTCCCTCCTTGCTCTAGGCTCATGAGCGGGATTCCGTAAGGAAGTTAGGCGCACGGGCGGGTAAGCTATTCCCTGGGAGGCCTGTAGGATGTTTGGCAATTACGATACGCTGGGCGGCGACTCTTCGGGCGCGTCAACCTCATTCGCCGCGACGCGCGCTCCTGAGTCGGAAGAACGCGCCTCGGCTGATCAAAACCCTGTGATTGGTTCGGAGACTTCCGGCCAGCAACCTGATATTTCTTCGCCAGACAATCGGGCCTCTGCCACCGGTGATTCTCAGAGTGCGTCGCAGGAAGTTGCCAGTACATCCAGTCCCGAAACTCCCGCTGCGGAAGCGCCTGCCTCAGCCGACGAATCGGCCGCGCCCTCGAGCGAAGAACTGAATCAGTTGATGGAGCAATACGCCGCGCCTCAGCAGGCTCCCACCGAAGGAGAGATCGTCGAAGGAAGAGTTGTAGCGGTGGCCGATGTCGGTGTGGTCGTCGACATCGGGGGCAAGACCGAAGCTTTGATTCCGGCGGGCGAATTCATGGAAGCGGACCAGCCCATTCAGCTCGATCCGGGACAAAACATCGAAGTGCAGCTCACCGGCGAGCACAAGGATGGCTACCTCGTAGTTTCTTATCAACGCGCGCGTCGCCGCCGCGTCTGGGCCAATCTCGATAAGGCGTACCACGATAAAACGACGTTAACCGGCCGGATCGTCGATCGCGTGAAGGGCGGCTTGGTCGTTGACGTGGGTGTGCGCGCGTTCCTGCCTGCTTCGCAGGCCGATCTTCGGCCAGTGCATGAATTAGAGGAATGGAAGGACCGCGATATCGAGGTCCGGGTTCTCAAGCTGAACCGCAAGCGCGGAAACGTAGTCGTCAGCCGGCGCGCCATTCTCGAGGAAGAGCAAAAATCGCAGCGGCAGAAATTGCTGGATTCGATTGCCGAGGGCCAAGTCTTCCACGGATCGGTCAAGAGCATCACCAGCTATGGCGTATTCGTGGATATCGGCGGGATCGACGGCCTGCTGCACGTCTCCGATCTTTCCTGGGGTCGCGTGGCCAATCCCGTCGACGTGGTTCGGCCCGGAGACGAACTGGACGTTCAGGTTCTAAAGTTCGATCGCGAGAAGGGCCGCATTTCCCTGGGGCGCCGCCAGTTACTGCCCGATCCGTGGGTTACGGTTCCGGAGCGCTTTCCGGTAGGTGCGCGGGTGCAGGGGCGAGTTGTCGGTGTCGCAGACTACGGCGCGTTTGTGGAGCTCGAGCCGGGCGTCGAGGGGCTGGTTCATGTCTCGGAAATGAGCTGGTCCAAGCGCAAGCAGCACCCGTCGAAGCTGGTGCAGGTCGGCGATGCCGCTGAGGTGGTCGTTCTCGAGCTGCATCCCGATCAGAGACGAATCTCTTTGGGCATGAAGCAGGCTCAGACTGACCCGTGGGTGGAGCTGGCGCAAAAATATCCGGTCGGCTCGCAAGTCACGGGACGCGTCCGCAACCTCACCGAGTTTGGCGCCTTCCTGGAAATTGAAGAAGGCTTCGACGGCCTCATCCACGTGAGCGATATCAGCTGGACCGGGAAGGTAAAGGATCCCGGCGAAGCGTTGAAGAAGGGTGAAACCGTCCAGGCAAAGGTTTTGAAGATCGATCCTGTGCACCGGCGCGTTTCACTGGGCATCAAGCAGTTGAACGACATTTGGGCCAATTGGTTCACTTCCCATAAGGTGAATGACGTTGTTCGCGGTAAAGTTTCTCGCTTGACGACCTTCGGCGCGTTTGTCGAGTTGGCGGACGGCATCGAGGGTTTGTGCCACATCTCGGAGATTGAGGATCGTCGCGCCCGGGACAAGAAGCCCCCCCAGCAAGGCTCCTCCACGTCTGTTCTCGCGCCCGGCCGTGAGTACGATTTCAAAATCGTAAAGATTAATCCTGACCAGCACAAGATTGGGCTGAGCTATCGGGCGGCCGTGCGCCAGACCGAAAAGCGGGAGATGGAGGAGTACAGGTCCTCGAAGTCCTCCTCTACGGCAACGATTGGCGACGCCATTTTGGCAAAACGCAGCCTGTAGTCTTTGCGCACTATGATACCCTCGGTCGTGCAGTTGGTATTCGACTCGGAGCCGGCGGGGATGGCGGAACGTTTTTTTTTGCAGAAGCTTGATGGGCCCGGAGTTTTGCGTTAATGGGAGAATCGACTGCGATGAATGATGCGACCATGACCAAGGCCGATCTGGTCGAAGAGGTCATACGAACGACAGAATTGCCCCGCAAGGAATCCGAGGCAATCGTCGAAACCATATTCGACTCCATCATCCAGGCTCTGCAGACCGGCGAGAAGATCGAAATTCGCGGCTTTGGCAGCTTCCGCACGCGCCAGCGCCGAGGCCGTGTTGGCCGCAATCCCAAGACCGGTGCTAAAGTAGACGTTCCGCCCAAGCGCATCCCCTTCTTCAAGCCCAGTAAAGAGCTCAAGGACTTCGTAAACGGCGACGCCGCTACCGCCGCCGCTGCCCTGCCGCCCCAAGCGCCTTCACAATAAATCCTCATCGCCATGGATTATCTTTGGACGCCCTGGCGGTACAGCTACATCGCCGCCGCCCCGAAGGATGACCGCTGCATTTTCTGCGACGCGGCCGAAGCGCATGACGATCGAAAAACCCTCATCGTCTTCCGCGGCAAGAAAACCTTTGTGATTCTGAACCGCTATCCCTATACCTCGGGACACGTCATGGTGGTTCCCTATGCGCACCAGGCGACGCTCGAAGCTTCGGAGCCGGAAACTCTTGCGGAGATGATCACCACGGCCCGGCGTCTCGAAGGCGCGCTCGAAACCCTTTATCACCCGCAAGGCTACAATGTGGGCATCAACATTGGACGTGCCGCGGGAGCCGGCATCGCCGGCCACCTGCATATGCACGTGCTGCCGCGCTGGATCGGGGACGTCAACTTCATGACCAGTGTGGGTGAAACACGCGTTCAGCCCGAGGACCTCGCAACCACCTACGAGCGATTGCACGCCGCCTTGAACCCCTGAGGCCGCCGGTCGTTTCCTGGTTGCTGCGCAGTTCGTAACCGGCTCGTTTTTTCCGTTTTCGACTGCACATCCCCGCAGGCCGCGTTGCGCGTGTATCCTTGAACTCATGCTCGAGCTCGACCGCCAAATCGCATTCGACTCAGCCCGGGCGGAAGAGTTTTTCGCCAGCGTTCCCCCACGTCCTGCGGTCGTTTTGATCGAACCCCGTCCAGGCCTGCCTGGCGCTCGCCCTCTCTTACTGCGCACTGCGGATTTGAGGAGGCGCCTGCGGCTTCTGCTCTGCGAACCGGAACCGAATAGTAAGCGCCTCAATCTGCGGGAGTATGCCGCGGGCATTCGTTTTCGACCTACAGGTTCGCGGTTCGAGCAGGCCCTGGCGCATTGGCAACAAGCACGAGTTCTGTGGCCGGGAAACTATCGCGAGCGCTTGCGTCTCCACCCTTCTCCCTTTGTAAAGTTGAATCTGACGAATGCTTATCCTCGCGCGTATATCACTCGCCGCTTGGGCGCCACGGGTTTGTATCTGGGTCCCTTTGCCACCCGCCGCGCGGCGGAAGGCTTCCTGGAAGGCTGGCTCGATCTTTTTCGAATTCGCCGTTGCCAGATCAAAATCCGCCGCGATCCCAATTTCCCGGGATGCATCTACTCCGAAATGAAAATGTGCCTGGCGCCCTGCTTTGGAGGGTGCAGCGTTGCCGAATATGCGGAAGAGGTGAGCCGCGCCGCTGCGTTATCTGCATTCGGGAGGGAGCTCTCTTGCCGATGCCCTGGCCGGCGAGCGGGAATCGGCCAGCGCCGAACTCAATTTCGAGCAAGCCGCCACTTTGCACAAACGCCTGGAAAGAATCCAGGATCTGCAACGGACTCTGCCGGATGTCGTTCGTCCTATCGAAGAGCTTCACGCGGTAATCGTCATGCGCGCGGAGGCGGAAAACGCCATTGCTGTTTTCAGAGTGCGCGGCGGAGAGATCGCAGACCCTTTTGTCCTCGAATTTGCCGATTCCGCGGCGCAGCCGCGATCCGCGGAACAAAGGCTGCGCGAACTCCTCGAACCGGTAACTCCGCCTGGCGAAGCCGGCCAAAGCCGCCCAGCCTCCGCCGAAACCGCCTTTAGAGATCTGGAGGATCACATCGCCTTGCTGGCACGCTGGTTTTATGCCAATCCGCGCGAGGGCGAAATCTTCTTTCAGGAGACTCGGCCGGCCGGCTGGCCGTATCGGCGCATTCTCCGCGCGTGCAGGAGGCTGCTTGCGCCGCCGGGGAGCGAAAAGGGCGATCATGCCGGTGGGGTTGCGTAGGTGTCTTTGCGTCGGCCCGAAGGAGCCATCGTTTTTCTTGCGATTTCACTGGTCAGGTGTTAGCTTCCTGTCGCATTGGGACGCTCTTACCCGGGGGAGAAATGGCTGACCCTACGGAACGCCGCACTTCACGGCGCTTCACCATGGTGCTTCCTCTGGCCCTGCGCCTGCAGGAATCGGCAGGCCCCCTCGAAAAACATGGAGAAACCCGCGACGTCAGCTTCCGCGGTTTGTATTTTTGGACCGATCAAAAGTTTGAGCCTGGAAGCTCGATCGAATTTGTTCTCACCCTGCCCAAAGAGATCACCATGACGCGCGACGTCAAGATTCATTGCTTCGGCCGCGTCATCCGGGTCGAGCCGAATCAGCAGAATCGAGGCGTGGCCGCCCGCATTGAACGTTACGAATTCCTCCCCTCATCCGCTTAAGCATCCCGCCTTCAGTTTCTCGCCCGCCGCAGTACAATAGCTTTTCGAGAGGCCGGTGCGAAAAGGAATGGAGCCGCTGCAAACACACCCCCGATCCCCCCTGTGGCCATGCGGCGCCTGACTCTGCTCATCAACGCCGATAACACCCTCTGGGAAAGCAACGTCTTTTTCGAGCATACCCTGGAGCGTTTTTTCTCTCTGGTTGAGCCTTTCGGCTATGCCCGGGCCTATGCGCGGCACATCTTGAACGAGACCGAACGGCAAAATATTCAGCAGCACGGCTACGGGTTGCGCAGTTTTGCGCGTTCGCTCGAGCAAAGCTACATGAAGCTTGCCGGCGGCTTGGCCCAGAAGAGCGCACTCGAAGAGGTTGCTTCGATGGTCGCCGAACTCGAGCACACTCCGCCGCGCGTGCTGGATGGCGTTCCGGAAACGCTGGCCTATCTTTCCAGCCGCCACAGAATGATTCTCTTCACCGAAGGCGAGCCCGCCGAGGAGGCCGCCAAGGTCGAGCGTTCCGGGCTTCAGGGATTCTTTGACTCCATCGAAATCGTCGCGAATAAAAGCATTCGCGTGTACCTCGACTTGATCGATAAGCACCATGTCGTCAAGGCGCATGCCTGGCTCGTAGGCAGCAACGTCCTGGAGGAGATCAACCCTGCCTTGCAGGCCGGCCTCAACGCGGCCTTCGTTCCCCACGCGGCGACCGCAACCCGGGAAGGTGCGGATGTTCAGAGCGGCACTGGAAAGCTTCTGATTGTTTGCAGTTTTCGCGGGCTGCGGGATCACTTCTAGCGCGAATTAAAAAGCCTGCTGGCGGCGCGATGGGCAGCGCCGCACCAGGGAGGCGCTATGCCGCCAAAATGGGGGCGTAGAAGCTCAACGCGCTGTCCCCTTGCTGAACAATGCGCTTACGTTCCAGGTTACCCGCCAGCATCGGAAGTTCATTGTTTCGCCGGTGTTCGAAAATCAGGCGGCCGCTTCGCACCAGCAGATCCGATTTGCCTAAAAATTCGAGAATCTCCTGGTACGCCTGGCGATTGGCATACGGCGGGTCGGCGAAGACGAACTCCACGCGAGCCCCGGCTTTGTCGAGCCGTTCCAGAGCATCCATTGCATCCATTCGGAGGATTTCCGCCGTCCCGCCAAATGTCTTGCGGCTGCCCACATTCGTTGCGATCGCAATCCCCAGAGATGCCAAATTCCGGGCGATCAAGGCGGCGCCCGCCGGAGTGATTCTCCACGAAAACGGAACCATGTGCGCCGCGGCTGAGCGCCTCGATGCCCACGGCACCCGATCCCGCGAAGAGATCGACGAAAATCGACTTTTCGACACCGGGGCCAAGAATATTAAAAAGAGTTTCCCGCAGACGATCGCTCGAAGGCCGCAAGGCCATTCCTCGCAGAGTCTCCAGGCGGCGGCTCCGAAAGGTTCCCGCAATCACGCGCATGGCGCGAGTTCTCTCCAATCGGCGTCGTGCAATTGCGGAACAGTTCCGGACACGCGTTTACCTCCTAACCCACCGAAGCGAGCTGATATCTTCGTTGCCAGCCGGGGTCGAGCGTCTGCAGGAGGCGCAGGCACTCGCCTTCCGTGGGACTGTCCGCCAGCGAAAATGCTTCTTGCCGCGCCAGTTCCAGCAATTCTCGGTCCCGCAGAGGGTTGGCCACGTGAAACCCGATCGATCCGTGCTGCCGCGTGCCAAAAAACTCTCCCGGTCCGCGCAATCGCAAATCCGCCTCGGCAATGGCAAATCCGTCGTTTGTCGCCACCATGGTCTGCAGCCGCTCGCGCGCGTCGCCGGAAACGCTCTTCGGCGCAATCAGCAGGCAAGTGCTCTTCTCCGCGCCGCGCCCGATGCGCCCTCGCAATTGATGAAGCTGAGAGAGGCCAAAGCGCTCGGCATGTTCGATGACCATGACGGTCGCATTGGGAACGTCCACACCCACCTCAACCACGGTCGTCGAAACCAGAACTTGCACCTTGCCTCCGCGAAACGCCTCCATCACTGCATCTTTCTCCTCGCTCTTCATCCGGCCATGCAGCAGGCCTACGTTCATTCGAGGAAAGACGCTCTTTCGCAGGCGTTCATATTCCACGATGGCCGCTTTTAGTGAAAGTTGCGCTTCATTGGATTTCGATTGCTCGATCACCGGATACACGACATAGGCCTGCCGGCCTTTCTTGATCTCGCGACCCACAAAATCCCACACTCCCGGCAGATGCTCCGGCGCGGACCAGCGGGTCTCGATGGGCGTCCTCCCCGGCGGCATCTGGTCGATTATGGAAACATCGAGGTCGCCGTAAAGCGTAAGAGCCAGGGTTCGAGGAATCGGCGTGGCCGTCATCACCAGCACGTCCGGCGTCGTTCCTTTTTCCATCAGGCGCTTGCGCTGCAAAACGCCAAAGCGGTGTTGCTCGTCGACAATCACCAGGCCCAGGCGCGCAAATCCGGCCGGCTCTTCCAACAACGCGTGCGTCCCCACCACCAGTTGCGCCTTTCCCGAGCGCATGCGCTCGGTTATTTCCCGCTTCGCTTGCGCCTTGAGCCCGCTGATCAGCAGTTCCACCTGGTAACCCGCCGCCGCAAACACACGGCGCGCCGAAAGGAAGTGCTGCACGGCCAGAATTTCGGTGGGTGCCATGAGAGCGGCTTGGTAGCCATTCTCGATCGCGATGGTGGCCGCCTCCAGCGCCACGATCGTTTTCCCGCTGCCCACATCGCCCTGCAAAAGGCGGTGCATCGGTGTGGGCTTCTCCAGATCGGCGGCAATTTCCGCGAGAACTCTTTTCTGGGCGTCCGTGGGTTTGAAGGGCAGAATGCGCTTCAGCGCCTCCCGCACCCGAGGCTCGCGCACGCGGAAGGAGATCCCCGCATGCCGCTCCGCTTCCTTCCGGCGCAGGGCCACGCTGAGTTGATAAAGAAAGAGTTCCTCGAAGATTAGCCGCCGGTGTGCCGGCGACTGGAACTGATTGAGCAGCTCCACAGGCACGTCCGCGGGAGGAAAGTGAACGAAGCGGATGGCGTCGCTGCGGCTTGGAAAGCCGTAGCGATCGAGCAAAGGTGCCGGCAGGCCGTCGGGAAGAACTTCGGAAAGGTTCTGCAGGGCGCCATAGATAATCCGCCGCAGCATGCGCGAGCTGACGTTGTCTATGGCTTCATAGATCGGCACGATGCGGCCCATCTCGGTGGAGTCCGCCGTGTCCGCGCCGAGCAACTCGAAGTGCGGGTTGACCATTTCGATTCGGCCTCGGCGAGGATCGACGTCCGCCTTGCCGTGCACCACAATCTCCTGCCCCTCGCGAATGCGTCCTTGCAGATAATTGCCGTGAAAGAATTTGCACGCCAGCGTCCCGGTCGCATCTCCAATCAATAAATGAAACATGCCGCCCCTGCCGCGCGTAAAACGCACCAGAGCGGCCTGGCCCACGGTAGCGTGAACGGTATAGGTCCCGCCGGGCGCGATCTCCGCGATTCGATTGAAGCGAATGCGGTCCTCGTAGCGAAACGGAAGGTAAAGCAGCAGGTCGTTCACCGAATGAATGCCGCGCGCAGCAAAGGCGGCCGCGCGCTGCGGACCGACGCCTTTGAGATACTTCACTTCCGTGGCGGAGGTTATATTCATCCAGGCTATATATATCATCGCATCTGCATCGGCCGTGCTTGCATTCCTGGCGGCCGATTGCATAGATTGGCTGCCGGACCAACCGTCTGAACGCGCGCGGCTTATCCGGAGAGAGCTTGTCGTCCCTAGACATCGTGCAGGAACCCAGACCGAACGTTCTCAGCCGGCGCGACCTGCGCGTCCTTTTGCTTTGGCTCTTGGCCGCGCTCGCCGGCGCTTTTGTCGCCTATCGCTACTTCTTCCGCGCCTTTCCCGAAGCCTCTGTCGATTTCAAGGTTACGCGCAGCGCCGCGCTGGACCGCGCCCGCAATTTCGCGTCGGCCCAGGGCCTCCCCCTGCAGGGCTATCAGTCCGCCGTGGTCTTCGATGTAGACGACGATACGAAAACCTACCTCGAGCGCGAGGCTGGCCTCCAGCAAGCCAATCGCCTCATGTCCTCAGACGTCAGCGTCTGGTATTGGCAGGTGCGTTTCTTTCGCCCCGGTCAAAAAGAGGAAATTCGTGCGCGGGTGGATCCCAAGGGCAGGATTGTCGGCTACGACCACATTATGGAAGAGGCCGCGCCCGGCGCCCGCTTGGAACGTCCCCAGGCGATGGAGCGGGCCCAGCAGTTCCTTACGCAGGCCCTACACATCGATCTCGCAAACTATGCTTTTCTGCCGGAAGAAGCCACCTCCGTCGCCCGGCCCAACCGCACCGACTGGACTTTCACCTGGGAGCGCAAAGACTTCCGCGTTAAGGAAGCGCCGTATCGGCTGCAAGTCGCCATCCAGGGCGATCAACCCGGCGCCTACCTCGAATTTCTGAAAGTGCCGGAAGAGTGGCAAAGGTCCTATGCGCGCCTGCGCTCGTCCAATAATTTCATCGAAACGATCGCCCTCATTCCCTACGCCGTGCTCGTCGGCGCCGCACTTTCCGTGCTGGTCATGCTGGCCCGGCGCGGCCTGGTTCGCTGGAAATCCGTGCTGGCCTTGGGAATTTTTATCACCGCGCTCTATTTCGCCATGCAGCTCAACCAGTGGCCGCTGGTTCGGGCCGAGTACAACACCAACAATTCTTACGCCAGCTTCTTCGCCTCGGAGTTCGTCCGGGCCTTCATGGAAAGCATTTCCGTGGCGCTGCTCGTCCTGATCGCCTTTGCGCCAGGCGAGCCTCTCTATCGCGCGGACCAGCCGGGTCAGCTTCGCCTCGGCAGCGCTTTCACGTTCGCCGGCCTGCGCACTCGCCAATTCTTCTGCTCCGGTTTTATCGGCCTGTGCCTTGCCGCCGTGCACATTGGTTACGTGGTGGGCTTTTACGTTGTGGGCCGGCGGCTGGGAGTGTGGGCGCCCCAGGACCTGCAATATTCCGATACCCTCAGCACCTCGCTCCCGTGGATTTACCCTCTGACCATCGGCATCTATGCGGCCACCAGCGAGGAGTTCCTGTTCCGCATGTTTTCCATCCGCTTCCTCATGCGCGTGACGCGCTGGAGAATTCTCGCCGTCGTGCTGCCGGCGTTTGCCTGGGGCTTCTTGCACTCCAACTACCCGCAGGAGCCGCCCTATATCCGTGGAATCGAGGTCGGGACCATCGGCATCCTGGCTGGCTGGGTCATGCTGCGCTGGGGAATATTAGCCACCTTGATCTGGCACTACACCGTCGACGCCTTTTTGACCAGCCTTTCGCTGATGCGTTCCCAGGACCTGTACACGCGTATATCGGGAGGGCTGGTAGGTTTCGCTGCCGCTATTCCTGTTCTCGTTGCGGGCGTGCTTTACCTCAAGCGCGGAAGTTTCGCGGACGAGACCGCTCTGCTCAATAGCGCCGAGCCTCTGGTCGAGCCTTCCGTCGTTGCCGAAGAACCGGTTGCCGCGGAGCAGCTTCCTGTCTCATACGAAGCTCTCAATTCGCGGGCGCTGATCCTCCTGGCCGCGGCCGGTATCCTCGGATTCGCTTCGCTTTGGACGATCAAAGCGCGGAGCATTGGCGATTTCGTTCGCTTTCCCCTGGATAGCCGGGAAGCGGCGCTGCGCGCGGACGAAGTGCTCCGGCAACAGGGCCAGAACCCGGCCTCCTACCACCGCGCCGTCTCGATCCAGTACACCTTTGACCCTCTTGCTAACGAATATCTTCGACGCACCATTGGCATCGACGCGGCAAACCGGCTCTACCGCGAAGAGGTTCCTTCAGCCTTTTGGACCGCGCGCTATTTTCGCGATTTGCAAAAGGAAGAATATTTCATCGTGCTCCTGCCCGATGGAGCGCTGCACTCGGTCCACCACACCCTCGCCGAGGCCGCCACCGGCGCCAATCTGACCGAAGATCAGGCGCAAGCCCGCGCCGTGGACTTTCTGCGTGAGTCCAAGAAGATCGATCTCAGCCGGTGGAAGCTGGTCGAGGCGCAATCCAATAAGTTGCCCGCGCGGACAGACCACAGCTTTATCTGGGAAGAGCTGCAGCCAATAAATCCCGCGTCGCCCGGGGCCGAAACCGCGAACGTGCGAATTTCGCTCGTAGTCCAGGGAGACGAAGTCTCCGGATATCGCATTTTCATTCATCTTCCCGAAGATTGGGTTCGCCGCCAGAATGCCACCACGCTCGCGAACACATTGCAATCGGTGCTCTTCGTCTCCCTCGTTGGCGGTCTCGGACTCGCTATGTTGATTATCTTCCTGCGAAGTCTCAAGACTTCGTTAGCCGCTGCGGTGCCCTGGCGGGGTATTGCGCTGTGGTCGCTCATGGTGTTGGCGGCTTCGCTCGTGAGATTCGCCACCCTCGTGCCGCAATATATGCTCACCTACCGAACCGATCAGCCTTTCGCGACCTTCATCGGGACGCTCCTGATCGGCCAAACCCTGGCCGCATCGCTTCTTTACTCCGGCACAATTTTTCTTCTCGGATTGGCTGTGTTCTTTCTGGCGCAAGGGTACGGATTCGATCGCGTGCCGGTCGCTCGCATCCTTCCCAGCGTTTATTATCGCGACGCGATTCTGATCATGCTGTGCGGCTGGGCCATTCTCGCCGGTTTTCGCCGCCTCCACGACCTCGTCGCCGCCCTTTGGCCCGTGGCACACTACGGCTTCCCGGCAAGCGTTCCGGAAGGTCTGGATGCGATCTGGCCCGCGTCGAGTTCGCTCGCCACCGCGATCATCTTCAGTATTTTGGCGGCGGCCGCCATCGCTCTGGTCTTGGGGTTCGCAGCCAGGTATCTCCGCCGCGCGTCGATCCAGTGGCTGGTGCTCGCGGCGCTGGCGATTTTCTCCGTGCCGCGGTGGGGCGGCGCCGGCGACTTCATGCAAACTGCGCTTCTGACTTTTTTGGAATTAGCGGTAATCTGGTGGGGGGCGAGCCGCCTCGCGCGGCTCAATTTACTGGGATATCTTTTACTGGCGATGCTCTTGTCGTTGACCCCGGCAATCGATGGGCTGCTGAACCAGCCCAACGCCTATTTCCGCTCGAACGGCGTGCTATTGATCGTGGCGGCCACTATCCTGATCGTTTTGCCGCTCGCCTTGTGGCGTGGCGCAACGCGTCGCGAGTCGCTGTCCAGCAAGTTCGTGCCGCTGTAGATTTCTTATTGTGAAGGCTCGTTAATGCGTGGACGGGAACAAACGGAGTCGAGAACGTCGGACCGGATCTCCACGGCGCGTCGCTGGGCTGAGTACCTTGTCGCTATACTCGGCGGAAATATCATCTATCTGGCCGTCGAACCGCAGCTGCCCATTCCCTTTCGTCATCGCATGTTTCAAATTGATCTGGGCCTGGGTCTGGATTTCCTGATCTGCGTGGCTTTGTACGGCCTCATCCGCTTGGTGCGCGGTCCCGGCTCGCCCAGCGCTTAACTCTCGTGAGCTTCGGCGATCTTCTTGTCGCGCCGCGACCCAGGGCTGACGTAGTAAAGCAAAACTCCCAAAAGAATAATTCCCAGCCCGATCATAAGCTCGTTCGTTGTGCCTACCTGTTCGCTTCGATTGCGCACCAGGCTCAAAGCCAGCAGTGCTGTTGGCGGCGCCGTGATGAGAATCGTAGCTAAAATCCCTCCGGGTATGCGGTAAGGCCGCGCCAGGTTCGGTTCCCGAATCCGCAAAGCGATGAGCGCGCCGAATTCCAGCAGGATACTCAAGCCCGTCAGCAATACGTCGAGGATGAGCAGCCGAAAAAAACCCAGCGGCAGGCACGCGGCCCATGCGATCGCGCAAGCCACGATGGCTACCCACGGGGCGCCGGTCTTCGGGAGATGCCGCGTAAACGTCCGCGGCAGATATCCGTCGCCTGCCATCACGGCCGGCAGCCTCGTAAACGAAAGCATCAGGCTGCCGAACGTGCCGGCGGCGCCGATCATGCCCGCCGCGGCAATCGCCAGCGCCAGCATCGTGCCGCCAAGCGCCTGGCCCGCGTCCACCCAACTCCCCGTGGTCCACAATCCAGGATCAAGCCGCGCAAAGGCGACGGCGATTACCGGAAGCAGATAACTGGCGATCACCAGCGTTACTGACCCGGACATCGCCAGCGGATAAGTCGTTTGTGGACGGTCGACCTCGTCGGCAATCGTGGAAAGATTGTCCCAACCCATGTAGTTCCACATGGCGATAACGATGCCGCCCTCCAGATCCAGCGTATGGAAAGGCGCCCCTGGCGCGTTGCCGGTGGACCTTCTTGCCAGCGCCATCAGGATCATCGCCGCAAAGGGCAAAAAGAGTAATACGTTCAGCCAGATCGACCCTTCGCCCACCGCCTTTGCGCCAAGGATGTTCCAGCCGGCGCAGAGCGCGATTAACGCCAGTTCCAGCGCAATTGCGCGGTAACCCGTCGAGAATTGCGGCGCGAACCTTCCCAGATAGGCGACGAAAAGCGTGGGATAGAGCGCCATCTCGAAGACGCTGCCGGTTAGCGTCAGCCACGACTCCTGGAATCCCCAGAAAGGCCCCATTCCCCTCCGCACCCACACATAAAATCCGCCTTCGCAAGGAAGCGCCGCCGCCAGTTCGCTGACCATCAGGGCCGTCGGGATGCTCCAGAGCACCGGAGTGATCAGCAGGATGATGATCGCTGCGCGATAACCCGCCTTTCCAATCAGGTCCTCGAGCCCATAAGGTCCCCCTGCAACCATGAAGTAGGTCGCGGCGATGAGCGGCAGAAGAGTGAGCTTGCGCGACCGGCGCGCGACCGAGCCCTTAACCCCCGTAACCATCGAAGCGCGTGACACGCCATGCTTATACCACAACGCCCAGCCACCATCCCCTCCCTTCCCTTTCCTTCGCTTTCACATAAACCCATTAGATTCAATGACTACTGTCGGCTTACGTTTTGCCGCATTCTCGCGTCTAAGTAAGTGAGGTTTCATAATAGAAATAGAAGCGGTCCCGGCTGCGTGGACATGCGATCGGCCGGGCAGAGGTTTCCTTCGCAATGTCGTCTGAAGCGATGGCGGATTCACAAGGGATTAGGACGCTAGGAGCGCCAGGGGAAGCGTCGGCGCTGCGTGGCGGATCGTCGTCCGGCGCTGATGACCGCGTCCTCATCGAGCGGGCGCAGACGGGCGACCGCGCCGCCTTCGAAGTTCTTGTCCAGCGCTACGACCGCCAGGTTTTGCGCCTCGCGCTCAACGTTCTAGGCAGCGCCGAAGACGCCCAGGACGTCTACCAGGAAGCATTCCTGAAGATTTATCGCAACCTGCCGCGGTTCCGCTTCGATTGCGCCTTCTACACCTGGATTTATCGCATTGTGACCAACGTCTGCCTCGATCATTTGCGCCGCCGTCGCAGCCATCCGGAAGACCAGGCGCCCGTCATCCACACCGACTCCGCCGACGAGCGCCGCTCCGCGGACTTCTTCGATCGGCAGCAGGCTGCCGGCGGCGGAGAGCAAAACCCAGAGCGGCATCTTCTCGGCCTCGAGATTGGCAGCAAAATTGAGACCGCGCTCCAGGCGCTTTCTCCACGCGAACGCGTGGTCTTCGAGATGAAGCACTATCAGGGCCTGAAGTTGCGCGCCATCGGCGAAGCGCTGGGCACCACCGAAGACACCGTAAAGAATTCCCTGTTCCGCGCCACGCGCAAGCTGCGAAGCCAATTGGCAGGATTGAGGTAGGCAGGTCATGTTGCCCGAGCTCCATTGCTCGAATTTTGAGGATCGCGCCGTCCTGTACGCCGCAGGTGAGCTTTCCGTGGCGGAACGCGCCCTGGTCGATGCGCACGTGCGGCAGTGCGCCGGCTGCGCGGCGATTCTTTCGAGCGAGCTCGAATTACGGGAGGCTTTGGCCTCGCGTGTGCAGCCCGCCGACGCTCTCGATCGCTCTGAACTTTTGCTGGCGCACTGCCGCAGCGAGCTTTTCGAGGCCTTGGACGATGCCGCCGCGCAGCCCAAGCGCGCTTGGTACAGCGCGTTCCTTCCATGGCGCTGGATAGCCGGCCTTCGCCATGCCTTTGTCTTTCACCCCGCCTGGAGTGCCGCCACGATGCTGATCTTGGGACTCCTGGCGGGCACCGCCGGTCGGGAGTGGTATCGGCAGTTCTCGTTGCCTGCTCCCGGGAGACCGGTCGTCACGATCTCCGCGCCCGCTCCGATCACCCAGCAGGAACTCGAGAAAATCGATCTGGATGGAATTCGGGTCGAGCCGCAAACCGACTCGGCTGACCCCCAAGTGGAATTGCAGCTGCGCTCGCCCAAGCCGCGCGTTATGCAAGGAACTCCCGACGATGCCGAAATCCGCCGCGTGCTGGCGTACGTGGTCGGGCACAGCCATCAATTCGACGATGGAGCGCGACTCGATTCCATCGACGCCCTCCGTCCCAAGGCCAATGATCCTCAGGTGCGCGCTGCCATGAGCGAAGCGCTGCGGCACGATCCCAATCCCGCTGTCCGTTTGAAGGCCATCGAGGCGCTTCGCGGAGCCGGCCAGGAGCCGGACGTGCAGAGCGCCATCCTGGCGGCTCTCGCCGGCGACGATAATTCCGGCGTGCGCATTCAGGCTTTGGACACGCTCTTCGACCAGTTGGCCAGCGGCGACTCTTCGAGCACGCCCTTGGACGATCAAGCCGTCAGCATCCTGCGCGATCGTATGCGCAACGATTCCAATAGCTACATCCGTTCGCGCAGCGCCGACGCGCTCGGCCGGCTGGCATCGCTGGACGAAGACGCACCGTCGTCAGGGGGGCGTCATCCTTGAGACTTCCCAAGACGCCAGCCCACGCCCGGGGTTCCGCTCGCTGGAGCCTCATTGCGATCTTGCTTTTCGCGCTCGCTCCTCTAACCGCGAGAGGCGCTAACCTGCATCTTTCTTCGTTAGAATCCGAGACAGCGGAAAACCATTCCCTCAGCGGCGTGATCCCTACGCGCCCAGGACTCCAGCTCACCATCCAAGCCGATTGCGGCGACGTGCGAATCTTCACCGATGCTGCCAATGAGGTGAGCTATAGCCTTCACCCGCATTCCGGGACCGCGGCCCCCGATCCGGCCAACGATCCTGCCGCCCTTCTCGCGGATTTCTCGCTCAGCGCTCGACAGACGCCGCGAGGCGTTGAACTCATCGCTCGTGCCATGAAAGAGAGCGCTTGCCGCGGCCGTGTGATTTACGAAATTCATGTGCCGCGCCGTTACTCTTTGAGCGTCGCGGTCCAATCCGGCGCAATCAGCGCTCAGGATATCGATGGCGGCATTGCGTTCTTCACGGGGGGCGGAGACATTCGGCTGGGCAGGGTGGCAAGCTCCGCTCTCACCACGCCAACTCGCAGGAATTCAGTTTTCGCCGCCCGTTTGGAATCGGCCGGCGGCAATATTTTCGCTGGAGACATAGACGGAGGGCTTCGTGCCACCACGGGCGGTGGCCAAATCTTCGCCGGCGACGTGCACGGCCCGGCGGTGCTGCGCACCGGGGGCGGCGAGATTCGCGTGGGTCATGTTTTCGGAGTAGCCCATTTCTCGAGCGGCGGCGGCAACATCAGCGCGACCAAGATCGACGGCGGCATATGGGCGGAGGCGGATGGCGGAAGAGTAAAAATCGGCAATGTCCCTGCATCGTCCGCCTTCGCGCCGGAATTTTCCGGAGGCGAGGAGGAAACGTCTGTGCTCGAGGCGCGCTCTGAGAACGAAGAGGTTCTGCCTTTCGGCGATGCGCCGGATATAAGCCGGTTCGCGCGCTTGTTCGATGCTGTCTTCTGGGGAGGCATTCGCGTTGCTCCTATGGAGCAGCAGAAGCACCTCGTCGTTTCGATTCCCCCAAACTACCCTGAGGTGGCCCGCCTGGCGGGGATCGAAGGCGATGTCACGCTGCGTGTCCTAATCGGCGATGATGGAACCGTCCGCGACTTGCACCCCGTTTTGGGCCCGCCTGTTCTGGCCCGCGCCGCAATGCGCGCCGTCGAACAGTGGCGCTATGCTCCCGCCCTCGTGGATGGTCATCCCGTCGACGTGGTCACCACGGTAACGTTTGCCTTCCATTTGCGTTAATCCCGCAGCGACGAAAGCTTGGCTGAACTCCCGTCGCCGCGCGGAATGGACCCGAGCCGCAATCCCGCCGCACGTTCCCTTCAAGTGAGCCGTCTTATTGCCGAGCGATCTTATTGCCGAACGATGACGACTTTCGCGGCTGGAACCTCGAGGCGCATCAGGCGGAGTTTCGCATCGAAGTAAATCTCGATTTCAAGATCGGCTGAATGCACGCGCAATGCTTCGAGATGTGCGCCGTCGATTGTCTGCGGCCCGATAGACTCTACGTCGATGCTGCCGGGCGTCGCGTCTTGCGGAATGAGAACAGGAAAGCTTTGCTTCCCATTGGCTTCCCAATCGTAGATCCTGCCGAGGAGCGCATACTGTTCGTAGAGATTATTGTCAAGCACGGCGACTCGGGCCGAAGTGAATTTGAAATCCTGTTGGATGGGCCCTTTCCCGCCACTAACATTGATCGACGTCTTCGCCGTGCCCCCCTCGAAATTCACGACTCCCGAGGCTTTCTTGGTTCCGTCCGCGCTCCAGGTGTATCGTTGCGGCGTTCCATCCGCGGACACATGCAGTTCCCCGGAAGTGCGCATTTCTGGACTGCCCGGAACCCGGATCACTGTCTGCTCCTGCAAAACCCAGGTACTTCCGGCGCCTTCCAGATCGAACTCCTCCGTGCCCACCTCGTTGCCTTGCTGCAGAATGCGGAACTTTCCCTTATCCGCGGCGAAGCTGGCATCGGTCGCGGGGCGGGGGTAGGGAAAAAGGCTCGGCGCCGCGAGCGTCAACAAGCCGGCTATCCCCAACGGCCACAGCAGAAGGCGAGATTTCATGGCTTCTCCCGTCGTGCCGAAAGTTCTTCATCCAAGTTCGCCAGCCGCCTGGCAAATGGCGGCAAAGCCAGAATTTGCGCCACCACCCGCGCCGGATTATCGTCCCCCGGGACGCGGTAATCGGCCTGTTCGTAAAAAGGCAAGCGCGCGGCCAGCAACTCTCGAAAACTGACCTCGTCCCGGAATAGCGGGCGATTGCTTACCGTCGCGCAGCGAGCCAGGAGCAATTCGAGCGGGCAATCGAGCCACACCGCTATGGCGCCAAAATCCCTCAGCCTCTCCACGGTGCCCGGTTGCGCGTATGTGCCGCCGCCCAATGCCATCACCGTCGCCTCTTTCGATTCCGCCACCCGTCCCAGAACTCTCTCGAGTTCCTCGTGTTCGATCTCTCGGAAGGCCGCTTCCCCTCTGGTTTCAAAAATGGCGGGAATGCTAAGACCGGCATTTTGCTCGATCCGCGCATCGAGATCTTCGAAGCGCCAGGCCAGTTGACGAGCCAAAAGGCTCCCCACAGTGGTCTTGCCGCAGCCCATGAATCCCGCCAGGCACACCAGAGGCGAATCGGAACGCTGTCTTGCCATGACGTTGAATTGTGGTGAGGATGCGGGCGACACCGGCGGCGACGTCTTATTCCCGTTTCGAGATTTTGATCGTGCCGCTGAAAGAGGAGAGCTCGACTTTGGCCCGTCCGTCATTCATCGAGCCGAAAAGGCTCTTCGCCAGGCCACTCCGAGGCGCGGGCATGTTGTGCCGGTCCGGAACGACCGGCGCCTGGTTGATCACGTTGCCGTATAGCGAGGTAGCCCTCACGTCAAACGAATCGCTGGCCGAAAAGCGCACTTCAATCGTGCCGCTATAGTTCTTCAACACGTAAATGCCGCGATTCATGAAGCCGCCGTCAAACAGAATATTCCCCGAGGAAGTTTGCACGCGCACATTGTCCATGCTCGGCTGCAGCAGTTGAAAATTCCCGCTGATCGAAGTGGCGTCCAGCCGGCCCGCGCAGCGCGTGCACACCGTCGATCCCCCGATGCTCTTGATCATCAGATAACCTTCGACGTCCTGCAAGGAAAGGTCGGCGGCCACGGTGTCGAAAGACATATCTCCATGGACGCTGTCCACCGTTACGTTTCCCGAATCGCTGCGAACCTGAAGTTCGGACTCCGTCGGCACGCTGATCTCGTAGTCGGCGCGCAGCGCATCCGGGCTGGCGTTTTCCGAAACCACGTGCGTGGCGATCTCGATGCGATTGCCCACCTGCTCGGTGTCGACCTCCACGCTGGCGCTCGCCTTTTGGCCGGAGACCATGACCTCGGATTTGTCCCAGGCCTTTACCTGGATTCGCCCGGTGGCGTTTTGCACCGTGATGACCGGCTTCCCTTGCACGTTAAAGTGCCTCTCAAAGCGGCGCGTTTGTGCTCCGGCCGAACAGGTCAGCGTCAGCGCGATCAGCATTGTGCCGGCCCCTTGGGACCATCCTGAAATTGCTCCGCTCTTCATTGCCCCTCCGAGGCGCTGCGGTCCATCGCCGTCGCTAACAAGACAGCCTTTTGCTCGTAAGCCCCGTACAGATAATCACGGGTCATCTCGTCATTGGGCCGTTCGCGAACGGATTTTTCACACACAGCGATGAGATTGTCAACGATACCGAGATTCTGCTGCAACGAAGTTGCCAGCAAAGGATTCCGTTCCGGCAGCGACGCCAACACTCGCTTGAGGTCGCCGTCCAGCGTTTTCCCCAAGTCCGCTGCCACCAGCCTCTCCGTCGCGCCCGGCACGCTCAAATGAGCGGGCAGCAGGGAGGCCACGCGGAAATCTTTTCCTGCCGGCGCGTCGATCCGGTAGGTCGCCAGCATACCTGCAATCAGCAGCAAGGAGATCGAAGCGCCTGCCAGCGCCCATCGCGGTGCGGCGCCGAACCAGGTTGCCCACCAGCCTGCCGCCGCGGGCCTTCTCTGGATCAGTCCTTCCGACTCCATCTGTACTCGCAGCGAAATCCACAGGTGCGTCGGGCGGCGCTACCTCTTCAGCTCCCCATTCCATTCCGGCCGTGCGAATGGCCTCGAGATCGCTCCACAGCAGGCGGCAATCGGTGCAGCCGTTCAGGTGCGCGGCAGCGGGGGCCGGCAATGGTCCGTCCGGCTGCTCTTCCAGGATCTTCTCGAACTGCGCGCATTGGATCGGGCTCATCGCATTATCCTTCCACATACGACCTGTTTTACCTCGATACGCTAATCGCCGCCGCCCGAACCGCCCTTGGCGGCTTGGCGCTCTTCGCGCGCGCGGCTGCGTTCGAACTCCTGCAGCAGCTCGCGCAGTCGCATGCGCGCCTTGTGTAACTGCGATTTCGAATTGCCGATCGAGCAGTTCATGATCGCGGCAATCTCGTTGTGTTCGTAACCCTGAACGTCGTGGAGCACGAAGATGGACCGGTAACCCGGGGGTAGCTGCTCGACGGCACGTTCAAGATTTACCCGATCCACCGATCCCGAGAGCCGTAGATCGGGTCCTCCGATATCCTTGCGCGGCCCGCCGGTCTCTTCGTCCGGATCGGTCGTCTCTTCGAGCGAAGTCTCCGCAAGCGTCTTCTTGCGCAGCCGCATCAGCACGACGTTCACAGCCAGCCGATGTAGCCACGTGGAAAATGCCGACTCGCCCCGGAACGTTCCGATCTTGCGGAACAGCTGCAAGAAAGCTTCCTGCGTAAGATCTTCGGCCTCCGCCGTATTTCCCACCATCCGCAAGCACAAGCGCGTACACCCGCCGGCTATGCAGCCTATAGATGCGCTCAAAGGCCTCGGCGTCGCCTTGCTGTGCCCTTCGGATTGCTTCCGCTTCGGTTAGTTCGCCGGATTTCTGTTGGTCTCGTTCGGGCCACCGGTCCCGTCGGGACGCATCCGCTATTATCGATGCGCATCCCTGCTCCCCAAGGTTGTCTATTCCTTCTTACGTATTATTATCTCTCAGGCTCGGGGGGTCTTGGCTCTTTCGCACGGTTTGGCGACGGGCAGGCCGTTCCGGCACAGGCTGCACGACTCCTTTTCGGCAGGCGGGTTCCATTTTGGCCACCATGTGCGCGGGACGCCGATTCTTATGGGCTGACGGCTCGGGAGTTAGCGAGACGATCCTCTGCCAGAACGCGGGTAACTCCCCAATCGGCAGCGCACAAAAAAACGACTTGAGAACGACGGTCGTTTCCCGAAGGCTGGTGTTCAGGTCGTAGTCCAAAACCTCTAAACAAGTCCACTGCTTTCGCCAGGATACCGCTACCCCCTCGGCGATCTCCCGGGCGGTCCCGCGGGCCTCCCGTTGCAGCCCGGCCACAATCTCCTCCAGCGCCCCCAGCTTCCGGAAGAAGCGGGTGCGCGCCCGAAACCGCACCAGCGACAGCACGTTGTTGGCCCGCGCAACTTGCTGCGCCCGCTCGCTTCGAAAGAACCGAGGCCGCAACGGCGCTGTATTCGGGAACGTGCCGAACTGCCTGCTGTGCTCGTAAAGCGAGCGCAAAATCCCTCTCAGCCGCCCGGCCAAGCGGTCGAAAAGCTCCGCAAAGATGCGTGCCTGTTCCCGCGCCGGCGCCAGCCTGCCCTGGCGGCACAGGTTGAAGGCGTCGTCCAGAGTGACGCTCAATATGGCGTAGCAGATGTCCAGTTCGCTGCGGGTGGCGTCGAAAAGCCGGTCCTTCTCCTCGGGCAACCAGGCAAGCCAGTCTTCCTGCACACTGGTCGTGTGGCGGGGCCCGCGATTGGCGAACACATCTTCCAAGCCGCACCTCCTGCGGGGAACGCGATGATATCACAGCCTTCTAGGCCCATGCCCTTCCTTGACGCTTGGAGAAACGCATCGGTATACTTCCAGAGCACAAACGGAAAGCCTCCTTGCCCTTCGAGCCGCTCGATCAGTACCTTCAGCGCAAGAAAAAGCTCGCCGAAATCAAAGCGCTCGGCGACGATCCTTACCCGCACAAGTTCGAGCAGACCTCAACCCCGGCTCGAGCTTCAGGCCGCCTACGGGAGCAGCGATGCCGCGGCCCTCGAGGCCCAGCGCATCAACGTCCGCACGGCCGGGCGCATTTTGACGCTTCGCCTTCACGGCAAGGCGGGCTTCGCCCATATTCAGGGAGACGGCGGCCGCCTGCAGATCTACGTCAAGCTCGATGTGGTTGGCGAACGCGTCTTCCATCTGTTCCAACTGCTGGATATGGGCGACATCGTGGGCGTTTCGGGGTATCTGTTTCGCACCAAGACCAATGAATTGACGGTCTGGGTGGAGACAGCTGGCGTTGCTTTCCAAAGCTTTGCTGCCGCTCCCGGAAAAGTGGCATGGCCTGGCCGATGTGGCAATTGCGCTACCGCCAGCGCTACGTGGATCTGATCGTGAACCCGCGCGTCCGCGAGACGTTCTTCCGCCGCGCTGAAATCCTGCGCGAGCTTGCGCGACTTCTTCGATTCGCGCGGCTACATCGAAGTGGAAACGCCCATGATGCAGACCATCGCCGGCGGCGCCGCCGCGCGCCCTTTCATCACCCATCACAATACCTTCGATCTCGACCTCTACTTGCGCATTGCCCCGGAGCTTTATCTGAAGCGATTGGTGGTCGGCGGGCTCGACCGCGTGTACGAGATCAACCGCAATTTCCGCAATGAAGGGGTCTCCACCGAGCACAATCCCGAGTTCACCATGCTCGAGTTCTATCAGGCTTATAGCGATTACCGCGACTTGATGACTCTGACCGAGGAGCTCTTCGCTTCTCTGGCGCAAAAAATCTGCGGGTCGACGCATGGTGACGTACGGCGAGCATCACGCTCGATTTCAGCCACTGGCAGCGGCCTCAGATGCGCGAGGCCATTGCGCATGTATTGGCCTGCCGGAGGCCGGCCCGGCGCCGTCGGTCGGCGGAACTGGCGCGCCCTGGCGGTCCCGCGCGCCGTCGCCGAGCGTTACAACGCATGGCTGCGGCGCGAGGGCTCGCGCTCACCATCCGAGCCGCGCCGATCACGCTGCTGGAATGTCGCTTCCATGACCGATGGCGAGCTGACCGGCCTGCTGTTTGAAACTGTTGGCCGAGCCCAAACTGATCCAGCCGACGCTGCTTTACGATTTTCCGACGGACATTTCCCCGCTCGCAAAATGCCGCCCGGACGATCCGTCGCTGGTCGAGCGCTTCGAGGTTTACGTCGCGGGCATGGAATTGGGCAATGCCTTCTCGGAGTTGAACGATGCCGAAGAGCAGGAGCGGCGTTTCCGGGAGCAGGTGGCGCGGGGGGGCGAAGAAGTGCCGCGCGAAGTGGACCTCGACTACATCCGCGCGCTGGCCCACGCCATGCCCCCAGCCGCGGGCATGGGCATCGGCATCGACCGGCTGACCATGCTCCTCACCGATTCCCACTCCATCCGCGAAGTCATTCTTTTCCCGCTGTTGCGTCCGGAAGCGGCAGCGCAGGCGAGCGAGCCTCGCGAAGGCCAATGAGATTCGCCTGGCTGGTGGCGCGGCGGTATCTGCGGTCGCCAAACCGGCCGGCCGTTCTTCGTCTGGTGACCGTGTTGGCGGTCGTGGGCGTCGCCGCGGGCGTGGCCACGCTGGTGATCGCGCTGGCGATGAACAGCGGCTTCCGAGCTACCCTGCAGGACCGTCTGCTCGGCGTGACCGCGCACGTGAACCTGTCGCGCCCAGGCTCCGAAGGCTCTCAGCGACTATAGCCAGCTCGCCGAGCGCCTCGGCCACGTTCCCGGCGTGCGCGCGGTGGCTCCGGCCATCTACATCACCGTGCTGCTCTCCTCCGGGGGACGGGCGCGCGGCGTCGTGGTGAAGGGCATCGATCCGGCGCTCGAGCAGAAACGCAACGAAGCGCTGCAACGGATCGTCTCTGGCGCCGCCGACTTCGCGCCCGACCTCGGACGGTTTCGACTCCGATCGTCGTGGGCAAAATGCTGGCCGACGAAATGCAACTGCAAGCCCGGCGATTACGTCACGCTGACCAGCCCGGCCGGCCACATGACGCCGTTCGGAATGGTGCCCCGCTCGCAGCGCTTCCGCATCAGCGGGATTTTCGATTCCGGCTTTTACGACTACGACGCCAATTGGGGATTCGTCACTTTGCCGCGGCGCAAAACCTGGCCGGCGTTGGAGACGTGGTCAGCGTGCTGGAGTTCCGCATCGCTGACGTGGATCGCGCGGAGCAGATGGCCGCTCGGCTCGAGCACGAGGCCGGGCCGGGCTACATGGCCACGACCTGGATGGATGAAAATCGCGCGCTGTTTCGCGCTCTGCGCCTGGAGAAATTGGTGACCGCGCTTTTATTGGCCTGATAACCTTTGTCGCCGGATTGAATATTCTGGTGGTGCTGGCGATGACGGTGAGCGACCGCGCGCACGACATTGCCGTGCTGATGGCCATGGGCGCGCGGCGCCAGCAGATTCGCAGAATTTTTGTGCTGCTCGGAGTGGCCGTCGGCGGCTTGGGCACGGCGCTGGGCCTGTTCGCCGGCTATTTGTTCGCTTGGGCCGCGGGCACCTACCAAGCTGATCCCGCTCGACCCGCAGATTTACTCGGTTCCCTTCGTGCCCTTCCATCCCAATCCCAGCGATGCCTTGTGGATTGCGGCTGCGGCGCTGGCGATCAGCGTCGCTTCGACGCTCGTGCCGGCGCGTTCCGCGTCGCGCATCCGGCCCGTGGATATTCTGCGATATGAGTAACTACAGACTCTTCCGCCCCAAACTACGCAATATGATTTTGGCTTGCCGCGTGCTCCTCTAATCTGGCGTAAAGGAGCCGCTAACTGCATCCCGTATGGCGGCTGCCGGAATGGCCCTCAGCAGGCCGCTCCAATCGCCATGAATGCAATGATTTGTGGCGGCGCGGTTTCGAGATCGATAATGAGTGCTCGACCCCAGCGGCAGTTTGTGGGAGAAAAGGGGAAAGATTTTGGAGTTCCCAAGGCGGCGAAACCGGAGATGGTAGCCCTCTGGAAATGCGATCTTGCAGCCGAATTGGCATCAAACTTAATGGTGACATCTTTCTAACTGCGGCCATGGCTAAAATCGAACAGAGTGTGGCGATCGATGACACGGAATCCTCGGAGGCCGTAGGCGGAGCATGCCTGGAGGCCCGCTCTCTGCGCAAAGTTTACGGCAGCGGGCCCGATGCCATCACCGTGTTGGACGGCATCGATCTCGCTGCTTAGCCCGGGCGAAATGGTCGCGATCGTTGGACCTTCCGGCTCGGGAAAAAGTACTTTGCTGCATTTGCTTGCCGCGCTGGACACCCCAACGAGCGGTGCAGTATACTTTGATGCGAAAGCGTTGGGGGCGCAGCGAGACGAAGCGCTTGCGGAGTTCCGAAATCGGCGAATCGGCTTCGTGTGGCAACGGCATCATCTGTTGCCGGATTTTACGGCGGCCGAAAACGTGGCCATGCCGCTGCTGCTGCGCGATGCCAGCCTTAGCGAGTCGCCTTGAGAAAGCCAATGAATGCTCTGGCGGAAGTCGGGTTGGCCTCTCGAACACAGCACAGGGCTGGCGAACTGTCCGGCGGCGAGCAGCAGCGCGTGGCCATCGCGCGGGCGCTGGTGACCAAACCGGCGGTGTTGCTGGCCGATGAACCCACCGGCGACCTGGATGAACTCACGGCCCTCTCCATCATGGATTTGATCGAGCGCTTGCATCGGAAACACCTACTGACTTCCATCCTGGCGACGCATAATCCTGCTCTGGCTAAGCGCTGTGGCCGCGTTCTGCGGTTGGAACATGGTTTCCTCCAGCCCGACGCGGCATACCAACAGGCCCCTTCACCGGTAACGGAGGGAGAAAAGAGCTGACCCGTGTTTGAACGCTATACGGAAAAGGCCCGTCGCGTCATCTTTTTCGCTCGCTACGAGGCCAGCCAGTACGGAAGCCCGTACATCGAGACCGAGCATCTGTTGCTCGGCCTGATGCGCGAGGATAAGGCTCTCGCGAATCGATTCCTGCGCTCGCACGGCTCGATCGAGTCCATCCGCAAGGAGATCGAATCGCGCATCACCATTCGCGAGCGCATCTCCACGTCCGTCGAAGTGCCGTTGAGCCAGGAGTGCAAGCGCATCCTGAACTTCGCTGCCGAAGAGGCCGAGCGGCTGGGCCATAAGCACGTAGGCACCGAACATCTGCTGCTCGGCATCCTGCGCGAGGAAAAATGCTTTGGCGCGGAGATTCTGGCGGAGCGCGGCTTGCGGCTCTCTTCGCTTGCGCGAAGAGCTGGCGCGCAGCGCGGGCGAAAAAGTCCAGGTGAACCGGCCCAAGGAGACTTCGCTCCTGGCCGAATTCAGCCGCGACTTGACGCAGGCGGCTCTCGAAGGGCAGCTCGATCCGTTGGTCGGCCGCGAAAAAGAAGTCGAGCGCGTCATTCAGATTCTGTGCCGCCGCACCAAGAATAATCCCGTGCTGATCGGCGAGCCCGGCGTGGGCAAAACGGCCATCGTCGAGGGCCTGGCGCAGTGCATCGCCGACAGCGACGTGCCTCCTTTCCTGGCCGACAAGCGCATCCTCTCGCTCGATCTTTCCCTGATCGTGGCGGGAACCAAGTACCGCGGGCAATTTGAAGAGCGGCTCAAGACCATCATGAAGGAATTGATGGAGAGCCAGAACGCCATCGTCTTTATCGACGAGCTGCATACGCTGGTGGGCGCCGGTTCCGCCGAAGGTTCCCTCGACGCCGCCAACATCCTGAAGCCCGCTCTGAGCCGCGGCGAAATCCAGTGCATCGGCGCCACCACTCCCGGCGAATACCGCAAGTCCGTCGAAAAGGACCGCTCCCTCGAGCGCCGCTTCCAGGCGGTCAAGGTCAATAGCCCCAGCGAAGAAGAAGCCATTCGCGTCTTGCAGGGCGTGCGCGAGCGCTACGAAAAATTCCACGCCATCAGCTACACCGACGAAGCCATTCAGTACGCGGTCTATCTCTCCAGCCGCTATATCCCGGACCGTTTCCTGCCGGACAAGGCCATCGATCTGATCGATGAGGCCGGTGCGCGCGTGAAGCTGCGCCAGGCCACGCTGCCCGACGAAGTTGCCGAGATGCAGAAGCGCGTGAAATTCATCACCCATCGCATGGAAACGGCCATCGCCAATCATGAGTTTGAGAAGGCGCGCTTCTATTCCGAGGAGGAGCGCAAGGAGAAGGAAAACCTGCGGCAGCTCCGCGAGCGCCTGAAGCTCGACGATTCCACCACCGGCATCGTGACCCGCGAGGATATCGAGGAAGTGGTCTCGCGCTGGACCGGCGTGACCGTCACCTCCATCAAGGAAGACGAGCAGCAGAAACTGCTGCGCATCGAACCGGAGCTGCACAAGCGCGTCATCAGCCAGGAGAAGGCCATTACCGCGCTGGCTCGCGCCATTCGCCGCAGCCGCGCAGGCTTGAAGGCGCCTGGCCGCCCCGTCGGCTGCTTCCTGTTCCTCGGACCCACCGGCGTCGGCAAGACCGAAGTGGCCCGGCGGCTCGCTGAATTCCTCTTCGGCACCGAGAAATCTCTGGTGCGTTTCGACATGTCCGAGTACATGGAGAAGCACTCGGTATCGAAGCTGATCGGCGCGCCTCCAGGCTATGTGGGCTACGAAGAGGGCGGCCAGCTCACCGAGCGCGTGCGCCGCACGCCCTACTCCGTGATCCTGCTCGATGAAATCGAGAAGGCCCACCCCGACGTTTACAACATCCTGCTGCAAGTCTTTGAGGACGGCCAGCTCACCGACGGCTTGGGCAACACCGTCGATTTCCGCAACACCATCCTGATCATGACCTCGAACCTCGGCGCCCGCCATCTGCAGAAGCGCTCCTCGCTCGGTTTCCAGTCCATCGGCGAAGAGGGCGGCGGCAAGACCATGGACGAAATGGTCATGGGCGAGGTGAAGCGCGTCTTCAATCCGGAATTCTTGAACCGGCTGGACGAAATCATTCTCTTCAATCCGCTCGTCGATGAGCGATCTGCTGCGCATCATCGATCTGCTGGTCGGCCAGATCAACGACACGCTGATCCATCGCCAGGTGCAAATTGTCTTGACTCCGGAAGCGCGCCAGTGGATTCTCGACAAGACCTGCGGCGATCGTAGTTACGGCGCGCGTCCGTTGCGACGGGCATTGCAGCGGTACGTCGAAGATCCGCTGTCGGAGGCCTTGATCCAGGGGGGCTTGCAGCGTCCGGCGACTCTGGAAGTCACCGTCTCCGGCGAGGGGTTGGGTTTCCGGCCGGTCGTCGAAGCAACCCCGGTTACCCACTAAGAATCCTACGCCCACAAGCCGTCCCTACCGGGCCGGCGGGGAGCGAACAAATTTGCCTTGGGGGGCGCGGCCTTGACATTTGGCACGGCCGCACATAAAACTTCACTCCTGTTTTCCGGCGCTAACATTTCGAGTTTGCTGTCACTGGCAGTCTGCCTGTTGACCTTTGCTATGCCCCTGTGGTCGCAAATCACTCCGGGTGGCACGGTGGCTCCGCCCAATCCGGAATCTCAGATTGCGCCCGCCACTCCTGCGGCTCCGCAGCAGACCGGGCCGATTATCGACCGCATTGAATTCCAGGGGAATCGCCGCATCCGCAGCGAGACCCTGCAAGCGCGGATCTTTACCCGAAAAGGCGATCCCTACAACGAAGAGGCTCTGCGGCGGGATTTCCAGGCCCTTTGGAATACTCAGTATTTCGAGGATATTCGCCTCGAAGTCCAGGACAGTCCCGGTAATCCCAACGCCAAAATCGTCATTTTTTACCTGGTCGAGCGGCCCATCATCCGCAGGATCGAGTACCACGGCAATAAGTCCATCAGCGAATCCGATATTCTCGATGCTTTCAAGGATCACAAAGTGGGCCTCTCGGTCGAGGGCCAGTTCGACCCCACCAAGATCAAGAAGGCGGAAACCGTAATCAAGGAACTGGAGTCCCTGCACGGCCATCAATTCGCCGTGGTCAAGCCCACCTACGAGAAAATTCCCTCTACCAACGCCGTCAAACTCGTCTTCACGGTGGACGAGGGGCCCAAGGTCAAGGTCGGAATGATCACCTTCCAGGGCAATCACGCTTTCTCCGACCGCAAGATCATCCGGTCCATGCACAATTCCCGCCCCACCTGCCGTTCCTTTGTGGCTCTTCGATGTCCCCCTCTTGCCCAAGACCTTCGACCGATCCAAGCTCAACGAAGACTTGGAAGTGGGCGTCCGCGAACTCTACCAGAGCGCCGGTTACTTCAAAGTTGTGGTCAAGGATCCTATCCTGAATACGGTGGACGTCAACCGCCCGGGCTTGCGGGCCTCTTCCCATCGATCGGCCACGAGCACGGCAAAGCCACCAACATCACCATTCCCATCGAGGAAGGCGAGCAGTACCGCATGGGGCGCCTGGTGATCCGCAGCGCCGATCCGGAGAAAGGGCTCACCCTCAAGCGCGAAGCTCTGGAAGCCATGTTCCCCCTGCACCAAGGGCGATATTTTCGATATCAGCAAGGTTCGCAAAGCCATCGAGAATTACACCAAGGCCTATGGCGTTTATGGGTTCATCGATTTCACCGCCGTGCCGCTCCCCGACGTGCACGACGACACCAAGACCATCGACCTCACCTTGGACTTCGACGAACAGAAACAATACTTCGTCCGCCGCATCGATTTCTCCGGCAATACCACCACCCGGGATAAGGTCATTCGCCGCGAACTGCTGCTCAACGAAGGCGACATCTTCAATAATCGCGCCTGGGAACTCAGCATTCTTCGCCTCAACCAGCTGAACTACTTCGATAAAGTCAAAGCCGAGGATGCCGAGATCAAGCGCAATACCAAGCAGGGCACCGTCGATATTTTGCTCAAGCTCAAGGAAAAAGGTAAGCAGTCGATCAGCTTGACCGGCGGCGTCAGCGGCCTTGCCGGCAACTTCGTCGGACTCGGCTACCAGACCAACAACTTTCTGGGGTTAGGCGAGACGCTGACCCTATCCGGCCAGATCGGCAATATTCAGAAAACCGCTGTGTTCGGTTTCACCGAGCCTTATCTGTTCGACCGGCCCATGGCTTCCGGATTTACCATCTCCTACTAGCCGCTTCAACTTCAATCAGGCCCAGCAGGAGTCCATCCTGTTTGGCCAGCAAATCCAGATCAATCCCAATATCGAACAGGACTACACCCAGAACAGCACTCGGCGGCACCATCTTCACCAGCTATCCGCTGCGAAGATTTTCCTTTGCCCGGCTGGGGCTGACGTACGGCTATACGCATACCAACATCTCCGCCTTTAGCACCGCTTCCACCGATCTGTTCGAGGTCTTGCAATTCCAGTCCCTGGGCGGCCCTTCCGCCCTCACCGGCATCGACTCCAGCTACATCATGCCTACGTTTACTTACAGCACCGTCAACAATCCCATGAACCCGACCACCGGAAAATCGCTCTTCTATTCCTTCAAGGTCGAGGGGCTCGGCGGCAACGTAAAAGCCTTGAGCAACGTTGTCGAGGCCAAGTATTTCCATCCCATCAATCACAAGCGTAATGTGCTCGCTTTTCATTTCGTGGGCTCATTCGTGACCGGCTACGACGGTCTTGTCACTCCTCCTTTCGAGCGGCTCTTCCTCGGCGGCGAAACCGACTTGCGCGGCTTTGAGATCCGCACGGTCTCGCCCATTGCATTTATTCCCATAGCCACGTCGACGAGCTTTACTTATCTGGACCCCACCCACCTCAGTTTGTCCGGCAATGCTACCCTCCGCTCCACGCCGCCTATACCCGTGCTTACCTACGAGCCTTCTTTCCCTGGCGGGGACACCTCGGGGGTCGTCAACGCCGAGTATCGCATTCCCATCGTTGGACCGGTCAGTTCGTCGCTTTTCCTCGATACCGGCGAGGTGGGCATCTTCCGGAAGGATCAACTGCAGCTCAATTCCACGGGGCTGTCCAACATTGCCGCATCCTTTCCCAATTTCAACAATCCTGCGCTCTTGCTTCAGCCCGGAACCAATTTCAAGCTGCGCGCCTCCGCGGGAATCGAGTTCGTCGTCCAGTTGCCCATCATCAATGCTCCCTTCCGCCTCTACTGGGCCTATAACTTCGACCGCCTCGAGCAGCAGATTGCCGCTCCGCTGAGCAACTTCCAATCCATCAGTTATCAGAATTTGAGACAGTCGGTGGGTTCCACTCTGTGGGATTCGCAGGTTCTGCCCCAATTGGTGAATTACCAGGTGAATACCCAAAGGATCAACTTCTTCGAGCCGGCCAATACCTTCATGTTCACGGTCAGCCGGACATTCTGAGTGGACGATGCGTACGCCCTGACCGGACAAAAATGTCGCTAAAAATCGGAGACAAGAGCATGAAAGTGTGGGCGGGATGGCTTGGCCTGGCGATGGCCCTGAGCGTAGCCCTGGCAGGATGCAGCAACAACAACACCACCGCCGTTACCTTGTCGATTTCGCCGACGACATCGACGGTCCTCCTGGGCACCAGTATCCAATTTGTTCCCGCGGAGGCGGGATCGGAAAACGGCATACAGTGGAGCGTCGATGGCATCAATAATGGAAACGCCACCGTTGGCACCATCGACTCCACCGGCCTCTACACCGCTCCCGAGACCCTCCCCGTTCCGCCCTCGGGGGTGGTCGTCCCGGTGCTCTACTGCGAACCGAACGCCGGAATTGCCGGCTCCGGCAGCACCGGATCGATTATCGAACTTCAGAGCGGCTTCGATTTCACGAACTTTGCCGTCGGCAATACCATCACCATCACCGGTAATAGTGTTCCCGGCTGGGACACTTCGTTCGTGATTGTCGCTTCAGGCTCCCTCACCAATGGCAATTTCGGCGTTCAAATCGCCACTCCCGCCGGCCCCCCGACCGTGGGTACCGGCGGCACGGCGACGGTCACTCCCGGCGTAACCATCGGCGCCCAGGTCGAAGAAACCTCCGTCGTCGCCACGGCTACCCTCACTCTCGATTCCGGTATTCGTGTGTCGCTTGCTCAAACCTCTTTCACCATCGGCACCAACGAGCAGTATCTGTTTTCCAGCGCCAACGCGTTTGGCCCCACCGTCATTGTGACCGGCACCAGCAATCAGGCCGTTGCTTGGAGCGTCACCTCCGGCGGCGGCACCATCGATCCCAATTCGGGGTTATATACGGCGCCGTCCACGCCGGGCACCGCCACCGTTACGGTAACCTCGCTGGCGGACAACACCCAGTTTGCCAGCGCCACCGTCAACATCGTCACCGCCACGGATCCCACGGTCACCTCCATCAGTCCGCCCAATGGAGCCTTAGGCGCTGCCTTTCAGGAAGTCTTTATCACCGGAAACAATTTCATCTCCACAACCAGTGTCTTCGTAAACGGCGCCCTTCTCCCGAGCGGCGCTCTGTTCGCCACCACGCCCACCACCCTCTTCGTTATCGTTCCGGATTCGGTTCTATCGAATTTCCCGGTATCGGGCAGCACCGTGCCCCTCACCTTCACTGTGGGTCGCCAAAACGGCGCGCAGCAATCCTGCTCCCCATTGCCCTGCCAGCTGGTCCTCTCTCCCGTCCGTCCGGCGCTCGTAGCGTCGAAGCCCGATAGCGTTCAGGCCTCTCCATCCAGCACAGCCATCACCCTGGACGGCGGCTATTTTGGCACCACCAGTACCACTCTCGGCTTTCAGGGCAATCCCATGGTGAACGTGCAGTTTGCCGGACATGGAACGAGTTTCTCATTCAACTCGGATCGCGAATTACTGGTCACCGCTACGCCGGGCGCCGTAAGCGTTCCCGGGCTCTATCCCATCACCGTAACCAGCGCAGTATCAGGCTCCGCCAACGGCTCCATGGCCGCCGCGAATCTCGCTGTGCAGCCCGTCTCCACTCCCAGTTCGATTGCTCCTCAACGGTGGGCACATCGCCGTCGGCGGTGGCCATCAATGCGGCCACGGGAGTTGCCGTCGTGGCCAACCAGGGATCGAACGACATCACCATCGTCAGTTTGCCCGACGGGCCCGTGGCGGCTGGCGGCTTCGTTACGCAGTCTCTTTGCAGCGGAGCTCTCGGTTCCGACTCTGCAGCAGTCTGGTTGCGTCGCGACAGCTCCGATATCCGTCGCCGTCGATAACATCCGTAACCTCGCTCTTGTTGCCAACAGTGCCGTTGCCAATCCCACTCTTGCTGTCGTGAACCTCGCCGCCTCTCCTCCACAAGTGACTGCCCTGCTCACTTTTCCTTCCGCCGATATCGCCGGAAATCCGTTTCGCCTTGATTCCTCGGGCGGTGGGGATTAATCCCGTCAGCGGACGCGCTCTGGTGGCCTTCACCTCTTCGGCTACCACCGGTTCGAATGTCGGCGCCATTCTGGACATGAACCAGGTTCAGAATATTTCCGGGTCGGTCACCATGCCGGCAGCGGGCGCGAATCCGGTTTTAATCAACGCAGCCAACATTAGTAACGGCCTGAATACGCGCATTGCCGTTTCGCCTCGGCTGAACTGGGCGCTGGCAACTCCGGGTGGCGTGGGTGCGCTCTCGATCGTCGATTTAGGGCCGCCAGACTATCAATCAGATCAGTGGCATTGGCTGTGTTCCGGGTAGCTCGCCCCCTACCGTGACGGTCACCACGACGGCCGTCAATAGCTTGCAAGTTGGCCAGCCCGTGCTCATCGCCGGCGTAAGCTCCCGCCAGCTTCAATGGAATTTTCTCCGTCACGGCCGTGAATAACACCAGCTTTCAGTACTACTCGCACACGGCCTGCCCTTCCGGCGCCCCATCGGGTTCGGGAGGCACGGCCAGCTATGCGAATCCCGTCGCCAGTGTCGGCGTCGACCTCAACGTCCGCGCCATAAGCATCAACGATGAAACCGAGAAGGCGCTTCTTGTGGATCCCACCTCCTCGGAGCCGGCCTTCATTTTTAATATTCTCGATCAGTCTTCCTCGCCCGTGAACAATCTTCCTGCATCCACCAGCAATATCACTGGCGCCATCAACCCGCTCACCAACGGCGCTCTGGTCCTCAATAAGGGCGGACAGGCTTATGTGATCGATCCCACCGTGCCCACCGTGATCTGCAATACTCAGCCGTGTTCCGCAACATTCAATACAGGCACTACGCCGGTCGACGTTGCCATCGATCCCGTGACCAACACCGCCGTCATCGTGAATCAAGGCGGTACGCTAAGCCTTTATTCGCTTGGCGCCTCGACCTCCAATCCCCAGATCATTCAAACGAGCGTTGCTCCGATAGCAAGCTCGCAGCAAACTTCCTCCCAGGTCACGCTCAATTCCAGCCTGGGATCCGCCGCAACTGCTTCCGACCAGACCGTCACTCTGATCGGACATTTCGACGGCTCTTCGGTCCCGCAGCTCGATGGCGACCCCTCGCCATTCACGAGCCACTCGATATCTGCCAATGGCAGGGTTATGACCGCAACAGTATCGGGAGCTACCTTGGCGGCGAACGGCCCCCGCCGATATGCCGTGCAGGCCGCCGACTCAGCCACGGTGACCTCCAACGCGGCTCGCTTGCCGGTCATTCAGGCCGTCAGCCTCGTCACCGGCTGCTCCAACCCCGCGCCCCAGGGTGTGGCCATCAATTCCGGTCTCAATGCCGCCATCGTCACAGAACCCGGCTGCAACCAAGTTGCCATGGTCAGCCTGGCGGACAGCTCCGGATTACCCACGGCACCGGTTTTGGCGCCAGCCCTGAGCTTGCCGTGCAATCGAATCCGCAAGGTGTCGACGTCTATCCCCCGGCCGGGTTGGCGGTCGTCGCCAATGCGGGAAGCAGCAGCGTGTCTATCGTCGATATGGTGAACGACGGCGTGCCCGTCACTTTCCCCACCGATCCCGTTCCCGACGGCGTGGCCATCGATCTCGGCACCGGCAATGCTCTTGTCACCGCGAATGGCGCCAGTGTGGTTGACACCTTTCCCGTCTCCGCCGCTGCGCAGACGACCGACGTAACATCGGTGTCCAGCAATCGCCTTCCGGCGTGGCCATCGACCCCTTGCGTGGCGTAGCGGTAGTGGCCAATAGCGCCAGCGGAAGTAACGATGCCAGCATTCTCAACCTGAGTTCCAACAGCACAACCTTTACCACCACGGCAGGCAGCATCATTTTTCCTCAAGGCGTCGCATTCGACCCCATTAGCGATACCTTCATGATCACCTCCGGATCGAACAATCAGGTTGTGCTCCTCAACCCCGTGTCCGATCAAACAGCCGCGATCCGCGTGGGCATCGATCCCAGTTCCATCGCTTACAATGCCGTCAGCGGCACGCTCGTCACGGCAAATAACTTGAGCAGCACCGTCACCATGGTCGATTTTCTCGATCAAACCGTGCGGGCTGTCTTTTCGTTGAAATCCTCGTCGCAATTCGCCGTGGCCATTCAGCCCCAGACGAACCTGGCGGTCATCGCCGATTCCGCCGACAATCAACTTTTGTTGGTTCCGCTGCCAAATTAAATGAACCGCTGCCATGCAACAGACGCGCCTTACCCCGGCATCTCATCCGCGACCATGCGGGGTCGTGTCCGCGTCGTTTGCTGTAAAATCGCTTGGCAAGTTGACGCCCCGGAAATGCGGTCGATATAATTCCCCACTTGTCGTTTCGCAAGGAGAAAGTATGAAAGCTCATCAACAACCGAAGAAACTCGGGATACTCGCGCTGGCCCTGCTCTGTTTCCCTGTTGCCGGCGCCTGGGCTCAGACGGGCGGCGCTGCCGCTCCTTCGGGTCAGATGAAAATCGCCATTCTCAACGTGCGCCAGGCCATCGTGGCCACCGCGGAGGGCAAGCAGGCTTCGGCCCAGCTGCAAACCCAGTTCGCCTCCCCGCAGAACGATCTCCAGAATATGCAGAAGCAGATCCAGGATTTGCAGAGTCGCCTGGCCAATAATCACGGCACCCTCAGCGATGATGAGGCCGGCAGGCTGCAGCGTCAGGGCGAGATGTTGACCCGCCAGTTTCAGCGCAAGCAGGATGACCTCAACGAGGAGGTGAATGCCGCGCAGAGCGATGTCGTCGACACCATCGGCCGAAAAATGCTCGATGTTCTCGACCGCTACGCCCGTGAAAACGGCTACACCCTCGTGCTGGATACCTCCGCGCAGGGCACGCCGGTGGTCTATAGCTCCAGCCAGATTGATGTCACCCAGGAAATTATTCGCCTCTACGATCAGACCTATCCCATTAAAGCCGGAGCGGACGGCTCATCCTCCGCTGCCCCCGGCAAGCCGCCCGCTCCCCGAGCCCAGCCTCCCGCCCCGGCGCCGGCTCCGAAGAAGCCTGGCCAGTAGGGTTGGACGCGCGAGCCTACCCAGCCCTCGCGAAAGCTTGTAATCCCGCCTCCTGAAGCAGCGCGGTTGCCGCCGGGCGCTTGGGTCGTCTTTCTTGGTTTTGGCCGGTTTGTACTCAGCGCCTCTTTTCATCGCGGTTGTGCGCCAATCCACTGCCCTTTCCCGGCTTGCTTTTATGGGTGTCCGCAACTATACTGAGCCTTCGTCGAAGCCGGTCGCATGTCCGAGTGGGCGCGAGCCCACTTTTTTGTTGCAGAAAGAGCACGGCCGATCGCCGGCCATCATGGAGCTCGAGCGCATACGCGATGCCGCCGAACGCGCCGCACGCACGGCTGGCGTGGAAGTCGTCGACGTCGAATGGAAGATCGGCAAGCAACGCTTTCTGCGGGTTTACATCGATAAGCCCGGAGGCGTCAGCCATCGCGACTGCGAGGCCGTTAGCGAACAGCTCGGCGTCCTGCTCGATGTCGAAGACCTGGTCCCTGGCTCTCGCTACGTTCTGGAGGTCAGCTCTCCCGGTCTCGACCGCAAGCTGACCAAGGCCGCCGATTTCGAAAGATTTACCGGTCGCCTGGCCCGCATTTCAACGCTGCAGCCAGTGCGAGAATTCCACGTTTTTCGAAGGGCGCTTGGCTGGATATAGCGACGGCCTCGTGAAGATCGAAGTCCAGGGGCGCATGATCGAATTGCCTCTGGCTGGGATTCGCAAAGCGAACCTGGTCGTGGAGTGGTAGGAGCATAGGAATGGCCAATCTGCTGGACCAGATGATTGAGCAGATCAGCCGGGAAAAGCATATCGAGCCCCAGATCATCGTGGCGGCTATTGAAGACGCCATGGTGGTCGCCGCGCGGAAGTATTACAAGACCGACGAAGATCTGCGCGCCAAGTTCAATGCCGAAACCGGTCAGGTCGACGTGTATTCGGTTCGCGCCGTGGTGGACGAGGTCGCCGATCCCAAGAAAGAGATGACCCTTTCCGAAGCCCGCAAGGTCGATCCGCACATGGCCGTCGGCGGCGAATTGCTCATTCCCAAGCCGACTGCCGTCCTGGGCCGCATCGCCGCTCAGACGGCCAAGCAAGTCATCATGCAGAAGGTGCGCGAGGCCGAGCGCGACACCATCTTCAACGAATATAACGGGCGCGTCGGAGAGCTGGTCAATTGCATCGTCAAGCGCTTTGAAGGCCCCGATGTAATCGTCGATATGGGCCGCACCGAAGCCCGCCTCCCCAAGCGCGAGCAATCCCGATTGGAAGCCTATAATCTCGGCGATCGTTTGCGCGTGGTCATCAAAGCCGTCGACCGCGCCGCCAAGGGCCCCCAGGTCATCGTCTCGCGCGCCGACCCCGTGTTGGTGCAGCGCCTGTTCGAAATGGAAGTGCCGGAAATCTACGATGGCACCGTGCAGATTCGCGCCGCGGCTCGCGAAGCGGGCGAGCGCACCAAGATCGCCGTTCTCAGCCGCGATAAGGACGTCGATCCCGTGGGCGCCTGCGTGGGCATGAAGGGCATGCGCGTGCAGTCCATCATTCGCGAATTGCGCGGCGAAAAAATCGACATCATTCCTTATTCCGAGGATATCGTCGCCTTCGCGCAAAAATCCTTGAGCCCCGCTAAGGTTACGCGCGTGCAAATTGTCGATCCGGAAAATCACCACCTCGAGGTCATCGTCGAGGATACTCAGCTCTCTCTGGCCATTGGCAAGAAGGGCCAGAATGTGCGCCTGGCCAGCAAGTTGATCGGCTGGAACGTCGATATCAAGAGCGAGGAAGAGAAGCGCCAGGAGATCGAGGCCCAAATGGCCGCTCTTACGGCGCCCGGAACGTCTCTCTCGGAATTGACGGGCGTCGGACCCAAGACCATCGAAAAGATCGAAGCCCATGGCGTCTCCAGCATAGAAAAATTGGCGGACATGACCCCCGAGGAATTGACGGCGATTCCCGGCATCGGCGAAAAAATGGTCGAAAAGATTCAGCTCGCCGTGGCCGCGCATTTTCAATCCATCGAGCAGCAGCAAGCCGAGGCCGCCCATGCCGGCGAACTCCCCGCCGATCTTGAAGAACAGCCCGGCGAGGCCGCTCAGCTAGCCTCCGAGGAGACGCCGGCGGAAGAACCGCCGGCGGCCGAGGAGCAGGGCGAGGCTGTGTCGGAACCCGAGGACTCGGCAGTCGCGCAGGAAGCCGCTCCCGATCATGCGGCTCCGGCAGAACCGGAATCGTCCTCCACAGAGACCACTGGCGCCAAACATACTGGAGAAGAACCGAAAGAGTAATCAACCGACGAATGACGGACATCAATCAAATCCGCATCAACGAACTGGCCCGCGACCTCGAAGTGAAGGCCAAGGCAATTATTGACTACTTGCCCGAGGCCGGCGTCACTGAGAAAAAGACCCACTCGAGCTCGATCGACGTCGCTGCGGCGGAAAAAGTGCGTGCCCATTTCCGCGCCCTCGCCGCGGCGGAAGCTGCCGCCGAGGCCAAGGCGGAAGCGGAAAAGGTCGCCAGGGATGCCGCCGCTAAGGCCGCCCGGCTTAGGCCTGCTGCGCCCGTAGCGCCGCCGGCCCCGCCTGCCGTGCCGCCAACTCCTGCGCCAGCCGCTTCGGCCGCTGCACCGGTTGCTCCACCCGCTCGCCCGTCAGCGCCGCCCGCTCCTCCCAGTGCGCCAGGAGCCGCCGCTCCAGCTCAACCCGCGGCCGTCCCGATTCCCAAGCCATCTCCGAGCCCGGCTCCCGCGCCGCCCACTGCGGCGCCTCGACCGGCAGCGCCTGCACCCGTGCGGCCTCCCGTTCCAGGAGCTCCTGGAGCTCCAGCACCTCCAGCGGCGGCGCCCGCTGCCCGGCCGTCTCCGAGCCCGGCTCCCGTTCCGCGGCCCGCTGGGCCTATGCCCGTTCGTCCCGGTGCGCCCGCGCCACCGCCAGGCGGTGTCGCTCGTCCGCCGATGCGCCCCGCCGCCCCTGGCGGTCCGGGTGCGCCCGGTGCGCCGAATCGTCCGTCAGCGCCGGGCCAGGCGCCAGGTATTGCCGCTCGTTCCGGCGCCCCTGCGGGAGCGCCTCGTCCCGGCGTACCCACTCCCGGTGGCCGCCCGCCCATGCGTTACACTGGCGCGCGTCCCGGAAGTATGCCCGTCCGTCCCGGCGGTCCCCCTCGCCCCGGCGGTCCGCCGCCTCGGCCCGGCCAGCGTCCCATGCGCCCCGGTAATCCGGTGCTGCCGATGCCCGTCGTGCCTCCGCCAAAGGCGGAGCCCGGCAAGCCCATTTACGAACGCAAGCCTGCCGCCCGCGCTCGCCCCACTCTCGAAAAGCGTTTCGAAGAGGGCGAACGCAAGCTGCATCCGGTTCGCACGCGTCCCGGCGTAACCGAGCGCCGTTCCACTCGCATTGAGCCTGTCGCGCAGCCGCCGCGTCCGCCGCGCGCAAATCACGATCACCGAGGGCATCACCGTCCGCGACCTTGCCGAGAAGCTCGACGTCCGCGCCAAGGACGTCCTCAAGGAATTGCTCGATCGCGGTGTCTTTGCCTCCATCAATCAGGCTCTCGACGTCCCGACCGCGAGCAGCCTTGCCGAGGCCTTCAGCGGCGTCGTCACCGTCGTCTCCTTCGAGGAAGAGGTCGTCCAGGAAGTCGCCAAGGAAGAGAAGAAGGAAGATCTCTTGCCGCGGCCCCCGGTGGTCACCGTCATGGGCCACGTCGACCACGGCAAGACCAGCCTCCTCGACGCCATCCGCGAGACCGACGTCGCCGCCGGCGAAGCGGGCGGAATCACCCAGCACATCGGAGCCTCGGTCGTTTCCATCGCCGGTCGCCGCATCGTCTTTATCGATACGCCGGGCCACGAAGCCTTCACGCGCATGCGCGCTCGCGGCGCCAAAGTCACCGACATCGTTGTGCTGGTCGTCGCCGCCGATGACGGTCTCATGCCCCAGACGCTCGAAGCCATCGACCATGCTCGCGCTGCGTCGGTGCCCATCATCGTGGCCATCAACAAGGTCGATAAGCCCGAAGCCCAGCCCGAACGCGTCAAGCGCCAACTTTCCGATCGCGGATTGATGCCCGAGGAATGGGGCGGCGATACGGTCGTTGTCGAAGTCTCCGCGCGCGCCAAGACCAATATCGATAAGCTCCTGGAAATGATCTTGCTCGTGGCCGATTTGCGCGAATTGCGCGCCAATCCTTCCGCGCCCGCCAGCGGCACCGTCCTCGAATCCCGCGTCGACCGCGGCCGCGGCCCGGTCGCCACCGTTTTGGTTCAGAACGGCACCTTGCACACCGGCGACATCTTCATCGTCGGCGCCGTCTACGGCAAGGTGCGCGCGCTATTCGACGATCACGGGCACCCGGTCAAGCAAGCCGATCCGTCTACTCCGGTCGAGGTTCTCGGCCTGCAAGGCATTCCCGAGGCCGGCGACCAGTTCCAGGTGGCCGACGAAGCCAAAGCTCGCCACATCGTCGATTACCGCCAGACCAAGCTGCGCGAAGCCTCTCTGGCCCGCACCGCCGGCGCGCGCATCACCCTCGACCAGTTGCACGAGCAGCTGAAGAGCGGCGAAGCCAAGGAACTCCCCATCGTCGTCAAGGCCGATGTGCAGGGCTCCGTGGAAGTTCTCAGCGAACTGCTTCCCAAGCTTTCCACGGACACAGTCAAGCTCAAGATCATTCACGCCAGCGTCGGCGCGGTCACCGAAACAGACGTCCTGCTCGCCTCCGCTTCCGGCGCGATCATTTACGCCTTCAACGTCCGGCCGGACCGCAAGGCTTCCGATCTCGCCCAGCGTGAAAATGTCGAGATCCGCACCCATTCCATCATCTATGAAGTTACCGACGAGATTAAGAAGGCCATGGCCGGCCTGCTCGAGCCGGTCTACAAGGAGACCCATCTCGGCCGCGCCGAAGTCCGCAATACCTTCCGCATCAAGGGCGTGGGCATGATCGCCGGCTGCCATGTTCTCGATGGCATCATGAAGCGCGATGCCGAGGTCCGCGTGGTTCGCGAAGGCGCGGTGGTCTACACCGGCCGGATCAATTCGCTGCGGCGATTTAAAGAGGATGCCAACGAAGTTCGCTCCGGCTTCGAGTGCGGTATCGGCGTCTCGAACTTCAACGACATCAAAGTCGGCGACTGCTCGAATGCTTCGCCATGCAGAAGCAGATCCTCGCCGAAGCCACTGCCTGACGATCCGGCCAGGATCGTCATCCTGAGCGACGAACCGGAGCGAAGGATCTCTCCGGATATCTACTGCGGTGACCTGGCATTTCGGTATCAAGTGAGCCAACCAACATGCCTGTCGGTTTGCTGACCTTGGAAATCTACATCCCGGACTCCCACTCCCTGAAAGACAAACGCCAGGTCTTGCGCAGCCTGAAGGATCGACTCCGCGCCCGCTTCAACGTCGCCGTCGCCGAGCTCGACGGTCAAGACACCTGGCAGCGCGCCCAAGTCGGCGTCGTCACGCTTTCCAATAACGCCGCGCACGTCGAGCAATCGCTGCAAGCCGTTTTCGCGGAGGCCGAAAATTTGCTCGGCCGCGACCTGATCGACCATAATTTAGAAGTGCTCTAGGCCATGACCGTCGCGGGACATCGTCACGAACGCGTTGCCGGAGAAATCCGCCAGGAAATCAGCGCCATGCTTGCTGGCGAACTGAAGGACCCGCGTCTCGCCGCGGTTTTCGCCACCGTCACCGAAGTGCGCATGTCGCCGGACCTGAAGCAGGCTCGGGTTTACGTCAGCGTCATGGGCAGCGAAGCGGAGAAAAAGTCCACCATCAAAGCGCTCACTGCCGCCGCCGGCTTCATCCGCCACGAGCTTAGCGAACGCCTCCAGATCCGCCGCGCCCCTGAACTCATCTTCGTCCTGGACCGCTCCGAAGAGTACGGGCGGCGCATCGACGAACTCCTTCGCAGCACGAAATCCTCCGGCTGAGCCCTTATCAACCCTATTTACCTTCCTGCCCGGGAATCCTGAAGCTCGCTCCGCGGCATGCTAAAATAACCAAGCTTTTGGAACGCGCCATCTGAGCATCCCATGAGTCTGCTGATCGCTCTTCCTCTTCTCGTAGCCTTTTTGTGGGCCCAGCGGTATTGGTTCCTGCGCTTGTGGCGGGCTTTCCAGCGGGTCGAATCCCCCATCCTGCGCCGGGTCGCGCTCTCTCTCACGCTTTCTACCTTCGCCCTCGTTGCTACCGCGCTCCTCGCGGTCATTTTTTCGGGCCGCCGCGATGTGATCTGGCGCTTTGCCGGATTCGTGGGCGCGATTGGGCTGTGGATCTCTACCGCCTTCTTCTCCTGGTTTTTGCTCCTGCTCATCGCCGGCATGCGTTGGACTTGGCGTCGCGCTCGGCGCCTGCCTGCGCCCGGCGATGTGGCAGCGGGCGCGCAGTCTAAAGACGTTCGGCCCGACGTTCGCCCCGCTGTTCAAATCGACCGCCGCCGCTTCGTTCAGGGGGCCACCGCATTCGCCGGAGCGATTCCCTTCGGGCTGGGGGCCTACGGCTTTCTCATCGGCCGCCACGCCTATCGCGTTCACGAAGTCGATCTGCCGCTCGCCGCGCTGCCGCGCGAGCTGGACGGCTTGCGCATCGCCCAGCTCAGCGACATCCACATCGGCAGTTATATGTCCGCCCCCGAAGTGCGTCGCGCCGTGGCCATGGCCAACGAGCTCAACCCAGATCTCTCAATCGTCACGGGCGATTTCATCACCGGCCCGGGCGATCCTTTGGAAGCCTGCATCTCCGAATTGGCCGCCCTGCGCGCGCCCCTGGGCGTATGGGGCTGCAACGGAAACCACGAGATTTATGCCGACGCTCAAGAGGAGTCTGCAAAACTCTTTGCGCGGCACGGCATGAAGCTGCTGCGCCAGGAAAACGCCGAGATCGCCTGGCGCGGCGGGAAATTCAATCTCATCGGCGTCGATTACCAGCTGGCCCGCAGCCGCAGCGGACGCCGCCTCCCTATGCTTGTGAGCGCCCGCCCACTCATGCGCCCGGGCATGCCCAACATGCTCCTCTCGCACAATCCCAATTCGTTTCCTCGCGCCGCCGAGCTTGGCATGGACCTGATGCTCACCGGCCACACTCACGGCGGCCAGGTGCGCATCGAAATTCTCGACCGGCACTTCACCCCGGCCCGCTTCCTCACTCCTTACGAGGCCGGCTTGTACAAACGCCCCCTCGGTTCGCCGTCCGCGCTGGACGACGCCGAAGTGTGGAGCGCCCAGCCCTCCACCCCCGCTTCGCTCGTCTACGTCAACCGCGGCCTGGGCACCATCGGCGCCCCCATCCGCCTCGGCGTCCCTCCCGAGATTTCCCTGCTCACGCTGCGCTGCGTCTGAACGTCGCTGCGTCTTGCGCCACTTCGCAAACTTGACGCCCTGACTCGTCGGGCATAGTCTTGCGCCCAGCTGAACGACTAGCCCGGCGGAGGTTCCCTTGCGACGTCATCTCTTGCTTCCCACTTTGGCCCTGATCTTCGCTCCGATCTTCGCGGGCTCGTTCTCGCTCGCGCACGCGCAAGCGAAGCCCGGCAAAACCCGCAGCACTCTCGACGTCTACGTCATCGACGTCGAAGGCGGCAACGCCGTGCTCTTCGTCTCTCCCTCGGGCGAGTCCATCCTCATGGATACGGGCAACGTCCCTCCCGGCGCCGTTCGCGATGCCGGCCGCATCATGGCGGCCGTGCGCGACGCCGGCCTCACCCAGATCGATCATCTGATCATCACCCACTGGCACGGCGACCACTTCGGCGGGCTGGCCGAGCTCGCTCCGCAGATCCCCATCCGCGAATTCATCGACCATGGCCCCAACGTGCAGCCCGGCGCGGCCGCCGATGAGTTTCTGCAGAAGACCTATCCGCAGATCATCGCCAGCGCCAATGCGAAGCACACAGTCGCCAAGCCGGGCGACAAGATTCACATGGCCGGCGTCGATGTGCTGGTGGTCGCGTCCGCCGGCGAGATCATCAAAACCCCCTTGCCGGGCGGAGGAAAGCCCAATCCATACTGCGGCGATTTCAAAGCCGGGAGAAAACAATGCCGAGGACCCGCAATCGGTGGGCATTCACATTACCTTCGGCAAATTCCGCGCCGTTCACTTGGGCGATTTGACCAAGAACAAGGAGTTCGAGCTGATGTGCCCGAATAACCGCCTCGGGACCGTCGACGTCCTCCTGGGCCTGCACCATGGACAGGCCAGCTCCAATTCGCCCGTGATGGTCTGCGCGCTGCATCCGCGAGTGGCCATCATGAACGACGGCACGCGCAAAGGCGGCGAGCCGGAGACGATGCAGACGGTGCATTCTTCCCCGGGCCTCGAAGATCTCTGGCAGCTGCATTTCTCATTGCTGAGCGGACAGGAATACACCCAGCCGGGAATGTTCATCGCCAATACCGTCGACGACCCGCAGCCGGCCATGCCCATCGCTCCGATGCCGGCGCCGCAGCCCGGGCCCGGCGCGCCCCCGCCGCCGGCGCACAACGGCACGGCCTATTGGATCAAGCTATCGGCCCAGCCCAACGGCACCTTCACCGTCACCAACACGCGCAACGGCTTCTCCAAAACCTACAAGCCCGGGCCTGGCCCCAGCTAGCCGGATTGCCGGTCATTCTTTACTCTCGGCATCCGCCGGGGCTTTCCTCTGGGCTTCCGCCTGGGCCGCGGCCTGGGAATTGCGGAGCCGATCCGCTGCATTTTTGCGCTCAGGCAGATCCCAAATGACGCGGGTAGGCGTGTTCTTTTCGCGCAAGAGCTGGAGCTGATAACGCAGAAGCTCGGAGCGGTCGTTGGCGGCCTGGCTATTCAGGATGAGCTGGGAGATATAGGCCAGGACGACGGCGTCGCGACGGGGAATGCGCCGGAGGGCGACCATCTTGGCCAGGTTGCCTAGGAAGCGATTGACGGAGGCCGCATCGCCGAAGTCGCTGACGGAGGCGAGGAGTTCGGCGGCAATGGCTTGGCCGGCGCGGTGGCGGTCGAGAAGGCGGCGAGCATGGAAGACGCAGAGGCCTTCGGTGGAAACGTCCAGGTCGGATTCTTCGGCGAGGTGGTTATCCGAAAGCGCGCTGACGGGCATGCGGCAGCCGCGTCCGCGGGCGTCGCGATACTGGCAGAGCGTTTGGATTGGGGATGCGCCGGGGCTGTTTGGCACGGCGGGTGCGCCTACCACCCCCTCCCCCCTACTTTTTTCAAAACGTTGTGATTCCATTGAGTTTACCTTTCAGGGTTGGAAAACGTTGTGATTCCAAAGGAGTTAAGTATAAGGGCGGTAAATTCAGGATTGGGGACCCATGGGGAGCGCGAATTGGGGAGGACGGCGCTGGCAGAGACAAAGAGGCCGAGGCGAGCGGCTGCCGAGGCCGAATGAGGTCGTTTCCTAATTCGCACATATAACTATTTTAACTCTTCAGTAAAGGGGTCCTGAGAGGTGCTTGTGGAAAAGCCCGCGGCTCTTCACTCGGGCACTCTGTTAAACCTTTGAGCGTTCCTGGACAAGAATCGCAGCATTGCCCGGAGTGTCAGAGAGGTTGTGGGATATTCGACTTGTGGCACGCTTGAGTTGCCGGCACACAAGCAAGATCTATACTATAGGCGTCAATGACGCCTGCACCAGAGCAATCTCGATCAGGGGCATCGCCTCAGGAGGAAGCCGCGCGTTTGAAGTCGGAAAATGCGGCCCTGCGCAGCGAGCTGGACGAGGCTCGCAGCAGCAATCAACGATATTTGCAAAACGTTGCTCATCAACTGACCGCGCCGCTTGGGGCCATTAAGTGGAGCATAGAGGCCTTGAAGGACCCCGAAGTTCCACTTCAGCGCAAATCTAAGCTTCTCAGCTCGATTTACTCCCAGGCCACAATACTGGTTCATCTCATAAAGAACTTTGCGTTAATGTCCAATCTCGAAGCCGACCTCGAGTTGGGACAGTTCCGGGAGCAGCCTGAGCCCGTAGACATATTCAGGTTATGTATTAATCTCGCGAACGATTTTCAGCCGCAGGCAGCCGAATCTGCGGTCAAAATCGTCGTAGAGGAGGACACGTTCAACCTCGCGCTGGAAGGGAAAAAGGTGCGGATGATAAAGAACCTTATAGCGCAGGCTATTTCGAACCTTCTTGAAAACGCCGTCAAGTATTCAGACTCCGCTATCGTACCGAGCATACCCAATACGCCAGCCATACCCAACGTAATAAAGATCACAGCCGAGCGTGCTGCTGTAGAGCCATTCCCAATGTCGTTAATCATCTCGGTGGTGAGTAAGGGACTGCCAATTAGTGCTGCCGAGACTTCAAAGTTATTTGACCGGGGCTTCAGGGGAAGCGCTGCTAAACAGAAAGTTCCTGCAGGAACCGGCATTGGCCTCTACCTCGCAAGACGCGTAATGACGCTGCACCGAGGAACCATCGGCCTTCGCACGAATGGCAACGTATCGAAATTCATGCTTATATTTCCGCTCTCGAGCCTGGTATGAAAACGCTTCTCTTCGTTGATGACGAACCTTGGTTTCACGAATCTCTTCGCTATTCGCCGGAATCGAAGGGTTACGAATGTTTGTATGTGACCGACATGTCGGCAGCTCTGCGAATAATGAGCACAAGGGAGATTGCGGTTTTGGTGACGGATATCATGATGCCGGCCGGCAAAGACTTCCCGCAGATTGATTCGCAAGAGACTGGTTTTCACCTCATCAAGAAAGTTCGGGGCGAATGGCCGGGGACGGCTGTAGTGTGCTTAACAGTGATTGCCGACCAAGAGAAGGCGCATCTCGTTCGGAGCCTTCGGGCTGATTACCTGCGTAAAGGCGAAGTGCCGTTGTCAACGGTGATTCAAACTATCGAAAGGGCTGCTGGTGAGGGCGGGGAGAAGGTATGGCGGTACTGATTGTTGAAGACGATCGTTTCTACGGCAACCAGCTCGCGGAGCTGCTCAGCGACAACGGGATCGATACCCTACGTGCACGCTCGGCTGAGGAGGCTCTTCAGACAAAAGCTGATTCATATGACGCGGCAATTATTGATGTGATGCTTCCGAACGATCCTAGCGCTTCGGGAATCAGCGAAGAAGAGAGCCGGGCTGGATTCCTTACAGGCGTAGCCCTAGCGCGGAGACTTCGGAGGCAAAATCGTAACCTTAGATTGGCATTGATCACAGGTGATCTGTGGCGGGCCGAGTACGACGCCTGGGCCGCATCGCAGGGTATACCGGTGGTTATGAAGTCTGACGGTCAAGTAGCCATACGGAGTGCGTTAAGGAGCTTAGGACTCATCCATGGAGGTCGGGGCCCCGGTCCTTCATCGTTCATGGACATGACGAAGCCGCGCTGCTTCAGCTTAAGAATTATCTGCAGAATACTCTGGGATGGCCGCAGCCCGTTATTCTCCGCGAACAGCCAAACTCTGGCAGAACGCTGATAGAGAAGTTTGAGGATCTTGCTGGCCCCATCGAGTGTGTATTCGTCTTGCTTACCCCTGATGACGCCTCGGCGGTAAAAGAAAATCCCCGGCGTTCTCGTCAAAATGTGATTTTTGAGTCCGGCTTCTTCTTTGCCCAATTAGGGCGGCAGTCAGGCAGGGTAGTTGTTCTCCACAAGGGACCAAACGAGCTGCCGTCGGATATTCAGGGCATCGTCTGGATCGGAATTGACGATGGTATCGAAGCGGCTGGCGAGCAGATTCGTCGCGAAGTTGCGCACTTAAAAAAGTCCCCGCCCGAACAAGCCGCTCGTTCTACGGCCCAGCACTGACCTCCTGGAAAATGTAGGCTGCGACTTTTTGGAGTGACCGCTTCCAGAAACGAGCGAAGTTGAATGGAGACTGACCGTACGCCGATTACCGTTCCGGCGCTGCAGCAGATGAAGCGCGATGGGCGGAAGATCGTGGGCGTTGTCGCCTGGGATTATCCGATGGCGCAGATCGTGGACCGCGCCGGGGCGGACCTCGTTTCGGTGGGCGATACCGTCGGCGTGAATTTGTGGGGCCATGCCAGCCCGCTCGAAATCACGCTGGCCGAGATGCTGGTGGTGTGCAAGGCGGTGCGCCGCGGCGTGAAGCGAGCACTCGTCAGTTGCGACTTCCCCTTTGGTCCTTTGCAGGAAGGCGCGGATAGCGCGGTGCGGGCGGCCATCCTGCTGGTGAAGGAAGCGGGCGCGGACATGGTGAAGCTGGATGGGGCGGCGGACTTTCCCGAGGCGGTGCGCGCCGTGGTTCGCGCGGGCATACCCGTGTTTGCGCAGATGGGCATTACGCCGCAGACCGCGCTGCGATATGGCGTGCCGTACAGCGCGGCGTCTAAACCCGGGGCGCAAGTGTCCTCGGACATGACCAAGAAGCTGGTGGAGGAGGCCAAGCGGCTGGAAGATGCCGGCGCGAGTTTGATCGATTTCACGAACTCCGGTCCGGTGGCGGGCGCGGCGGTGGCCGCGGCGGTTTCGATTCCTGTCGTGGGCGGTTTTGGCGGAGGTCCGTGGCTCGACGGGCGCATGCGCATGGCGCATGCGGCGATCGGGTATGCGGCGGCGAATGTGGATTCGCAGGCGGAGAATTACGCCAACGTCGCGCGGATCGCGTTCGACGCGATCAGCGCGTACGTCGAGGACGTGCGCGCGGCGCGACAGATCAAGGGCGCGCCGCCGGGTGCGGCGCCGAAGGTCTAAGGGTCGAGAGAACCCACCCTTGAAAAACGAAGGGTGGGGCACCCGCAGAAAAGCGGGACCTAACTGCAGATCCCTCGGCCGCCAAGGGCGACCTCGTGATGACAGCCTTGGCGCTGGGGGCGATCGGCGGAAACACGGAAACACCGCAGAGAGATTCTTCGACTCCGCGTCGACCGGAAGTCGCGCAGCTCGACTTCCGAGCAAAGCGAGTGTCGACGCTGCGCTCAGAATGACACGCGCATGGCGCGGCAATGGATGGCGGAACCCACCCTTGAAAGCCAAGGGTGGGGCACCCGCAAGGACGAAATGCGTTTCGGGACGGAGGAGCGACGGGTGGAGACAGTATTGGCAGCGGTAAGGGTGGGGCCGAGCAAGACGCAGATCCGCGATTTCCCCATGCCGGATATTCCGGAAGATAGCGCGCTCGTGAGGATGGAAGTGGCGGGCATCTGCGGCACCGACGTGAAGATGTACAAGACGCCGCCTTCCGACAGCACGCCGGTAATCATGGGGCACGAGAATATCGGCTACCATCGCCAAGGCGGGCCGCGAGTTCACCCGGCGCAAGGGGTTCAAGGAAGGCGACCTGGTGTTTGTGGAGCACTACGTGATGTGCGGCAAATGCGAGTGGTGCCACGCGGGCCAATACCGCCACTGCGAAAATACCGACTGGCGCTATAACCCGGACGCCATACGCTACGGCTACACGTCTTCGGAAAAAGCGCCGCATTTGTGGGGCGGCTTCGCGCAATACCTCTATCTGCCGTGGAACGCCGTGGTGCACCACGTGCCCAAGGGCGTCACGCCGGAATTGGCCGGCCTGGTGACGCCGATGGCCAACGGCGTGGAATGGTCTTTGTTCGATGGCGGCGTGGGCTACAACTCTACCGTGCTGATTCAAGGCCCAGGCCAACAGGGTTTGTCGCAAACCGTGGTCTGCAAGCAGGCGGGCGCGTCGCTGATCGTTCTCACAGGTACTTCCAAGGATGCTGCGCGGATGGAGGTGGCCAAAGCGCTGGGCGCGGATCACGTGATCGACGTGCAAGAGTGCAGAAGGGAGACGCGCTCGCGCGCATTATGGAGATCACCGGCGGCAAGGGCGTGGACGTCGTGCTCGACTGCACTGCCGGCGCGGGGACGACACCGATATTGCTCGGCGTGGATGCGCTCAAGCGCAAGGCCGGGACGATGGTGGTGCAGGGAGAGATGACGGAGTTCCCAAATTTTCCGCTGGGAAAAGTGACGGTCAAGGCTATCACGATCAAGAGCGCGCGCGGCCATAGCTACAAAGCGTGCGAGCTGGCCTTGGCCCAGCTCGCGTCTCATCGCTTTCCGCTGGAGAAAGTCACCACGCACACATTTGGGCTGAACGATGTGGACCTGGCCATCAAGTCCGTGGGAGGCCACGGCGTGCCCGACGTGATTCACGCTTCGCTGATGCCGTGGAAGTGAGCGAAGCGGCAACGGAGCCGCGAGCCTGCTGGACTTGGACGGAATTTAGAACGAAACTGGCACGAAAACGCGCGCGACAGCGGAGGTGAGAGCGATGGGGAGAGTTTGCATCACAATAGCCGGCATATCGATTGGGGCTGGGCTTCTCTTGTCGCTCGCCTTTGGAGCGCGCGCGAGAGCACGGCAGGCGCCCGGAACGAATGCCCAGACGAATAAGTCCGCCGCTGCCGCCCCGCATGCGCTCCAGTATCCCGGCGAAAAGCACCTCGCCAACATCCGGCAGCTAACCTTCGGAGGCGAGAGCGCCGAGGCCTATTTTTCGCCCGACAACAAATTTCTCACGTTTCAGCACCAGGGCCAGTTCTTCGATCCGGTCACGCACAAGCCCGTTGGTCCGAATATTCCCTGCGACCAGATTTTCACCATGCCCATTCCCGCGCCGGGCGAGAAGCCCGCGCAAGCAAAAATGTTGAGCAACGGCCAGGGCCGCACCACATGCAGCTACTTCTTCCCTTCCGGCGACCGCATTCTTTATTCCTCCACGTTTGCGGCCAACCCGGCGTGCCCGCCTCCGGCGGATTATTCGCTGGGCTACGTCTGGCCGATCTACGACACGTACTCGATCTACACGGCCAAGCGCGACGGCAGCGATATTCGCCTGCTGACCAAGGGCGGCTACAACGCCGAATCGACGATTACGCGCGACGGCAAACACATCGTATTCACGTCCACACGCAATGGCGACCTGGATATCTTCAGCATGGACGCGGACGGCTCCAACGTGAAGCAGCTCACCCATGAGCTGGGCTACGACGGCGGCCCGTGGTGGTCCGATGACGGAAAGAAGATTGTTTATCGCGCCGAGCATCCGCAGACGCCCGAGCAGATCAAGGATTACAAGGCGCTCTACGCGCGGGGCTTGATTCGTCCGGGAAACCTGGAGCTTTGGGTGATGAACGCGGATGGCTCGGGAAAGCATCAGGTGACGCATAATGGCGCCGCGAACTTTGCTCCCTACTGGCTGCCGGATGGCAAGCGCATCGTCTTCTCGTCCAACATTACAAATACGAAAGACCCGGCGGGGTTCGACATCTATATCGTGAATGAGGACGGTTCCGGGCAGGAACGAATCACCTACTATCCCGGATTCGACGCGTTTCCGATGTTTTCGTCCGACGGCAAGCGGCTGGTGTGGGCCTCGAACCGCAACGGCACCGTGGAGCACGAGACGAATATTTTTATCGCCGATTGGGTGCAGTAGGTAGCGACGAGCCGCCGGGAGGCCGAAGCTGCGGGGATCGCGCCTGATTGACCATTCAGCGATGGGGGTGTTAGTCTCAGTCCAAGCGACCGACTGACGCGGATCAGTCTGAGAATCACTAAGTCTGGGGCTTCTAGGGAAAGATCAAACCGTATGTCCACCATAGTCCTTTATTTGGCTTTGCTTTTGGGCTTCCCGAGCCAGCAGCCGGCGCCTCCTTCCGGCCTTTCCGCCGGCAACGCCGCGCCTTCCGCAAAACTCGACTACGAGTATTTCAAGACAAAGGTCCAGCCGATCTTCCTGGCCAAGCGCACCGGCCACGCGCGCTGCATCTCCTGCCACGTGGTGCCCACCGGGGCCATTTTCCAACTGCAAAAGCTGACGCCGGGAGAGACTACCTGGGACGAGGAGCAATCGCGCAAGAATTTCGAGGCGGTATCGAAGCTGATCGCGTTGCCCGGCAATGCCAAGAGCCCGCTGCTGATGCATCCTCTGGCGGAAGACGCGGGCGGCGACTTCTTTCATAGCGGCGGCAAACACTGGAATTCACAGAACGACCCGGAATGGCAAACCTTGAAAGATTGGATCATGGGCCAGACGAGCAATACTCAGGCGCGCAAATAGCGCGCCACGATTTTTCTTGCGGGGAGATCACCATGACAAAGAAGCAGATAGTTCATCGCAGCTTCGCGCTTCTCGCGGGCGTCGCTTTCTGCGCGCTGATTTTGGGCGCGGCGGCCACCAAGAGCGCCAGGGTCGCTCGCATTATTCAGACCAATAGCGCCGGCGACAACGTTCACATCATCGATCCGGTGACCAATAAAGTGGTCGGCGTGATCGAAGGCATCGAGGTGAACCACGGCGTGGCCGTGGCGCCCGATGGCACGCGAATCTATATCAGCGACGAAGCGCAGAGCACGCTGGACGTGGTCGATAGCAAGACGCTGAAAGTGATCAAGCGCATCCCGCTGAGCGGCCATCCCAACAACGTCGCCGTCGCTCCCGATGGCCGCCGCGTGTACGTGGGCATCATCCAGGCGCCGGGCGGCGTGGACGTGATCGACACGGCTTCCTTCGAAGACCTCAAGACGCTGCCGACCAAGGGGTCCATCCACAATCCCTACGTAACGCCGGACGGCAAATACGTGGTGGCGGGATCGATTGCCGGCAAGACCGTCAACGTGATCGATACGCAGACCGATCAAACGGCGTGGACGCTGCAAATGGACCTTGGCGTCCGGCCGATGGCCTTCTACAAAAATCCCGATGGCTCGACCAAGTGGATTTTCGTGCAGCTATCGGACTTTAACGGTTTCGCCGTGGTCGATTTTGCGACTCACCAGGAGATCAAGCGTATTCAGAATCCGCCCTTGGCTGCCGGAAAGTCGATCGTGACGGCAGGCGCGGACCCCTCTCACGGTATGGCGGTCACACGGGACGGAAAGACGCTGCTGGTTTGCAGCCGCCTCAATAATGAACTTTATTCGTATTCGTTGCCGGATTTGAAAGTGATCGGAGACGCGTATCTGGGCGGGAAGGGCGCGGCCTGGGTGACGCTCACGCCGGACAGCAAAACGGCCTACGTAGCGAACGCAGTTACCAACGACGTCTCAGCGGTAGACGTCAAGTCCATGAAGGAGATCGCGCGCATACCGGTGGGTTTCGTGCCGAAGAGAAACACCACCGGCATGCTGCCGGCATCATCCGCGGATTGAGAACCAGCACACGTTGCCGGGGTCGTAAATCGTCGGCAATCTCCAACTTCTCACAAGGCTCTACAGCCATCGCGAATACATCCGCCTTTTACCGCTGGATGCACAACCATCCGGCACACCAAAGTTCGCTTACTCTTCCAGCTAGTTTCTGAAGGAGATCACCATGCATCGCGCGAGAATTCGATTTTATCCGCTCGCCACAGTTTTTCTTTTGCTGCTGAGCGCCGGCGCAGCGCGAGTGGATGCTCAGGCCGCAAAGCCGGCGACGACTGTATTTGAAGGGGCGCGGCTGATCACCGGAGACGGCAGCGCGCCGATCGAGAACTCGGCATTTGTCGTTGTGGGAAACGAATTTACGCAGGTCGGCCGCCGAGGCGAGTTGCGCGCTCCCGCCGGAGCCGCGCACGTCGACCTGAGCGGCAAGACGGTGATGCCGGCGCTCGTCGATCTCCACGGCCACATCGGATACCAGAACATCCTAAAAGGCACGATGTCGAAGGCATTCTACACGCGCCAGAACCTGATCGATCATCTACAGCGCCTGGCCTATAGCGGCGTGAGCGAGATCGTCAGCATTGCCGACCTGGAAGACCGTTCGGACCTGCACGGCGGAAGAACGAACTGGGGAGATGTTCCCCTGCAGGTGCGGGCGGAGGTGATCCCGAATGCGGCGCTGTTCAAGACGGCGGGCGTGGGAATCGCCTGGCCGGGATCGGGCCCGCAAGGCGATCCTTCGAGAGTGGACGTTCCTTATCCTGTTTCCACAGTGGAAGAGGCTCGCAAAGCCGTGGACGATTACGTGCGCATGAAGCCCGAATTCGTGAAGATCTGGGTGGACGATCGAGGCGGAACGAAGAAAACACTCACACCGCCTCTCTATCGCGCCATAATCGATGAAGCGCACAAATATAACGTCCCGGTCGCCGCCCACAACGTCACGCTGGCGGATGCCAAAGAGCTGATCCGAGCCGGCGATGAGGGCTGGCTTCACGTTCCGGTTCGCGGCGGCGACGCCGTGGACAACGAAGTGATCTCCCTGGTGAAGCAACGCGTCGCGAACAACGACCGGCCCAATATGTGGATGACGCCGGCATTGATTACCGCGTGGATGGATACCCAAGGCGGGGGCAAACGGCCGGCATGGCTCGATGACCCGCTGCTCCAGGCTCTCTACTCGCCCGAGCAGATCGAAGAAGATTGGGGCCGTCCCTTGGCGAAGAGGATGCCGAAAGAGGTGGAGACCGCGCAGCAGGATTTCAAGCTGCAGGCCAGCAATGCGATGAAACTGAGGGCGGCAGGCATTCGCGTGGTGAGCGGCACCGATACCGGGCAGAACCGATTCTGGATCGGCTACTTCAACCACCTGGATCTGGAAAGTATGGTGGCAATGGGATTGACGCCGTCCGAGGCGATTGTGGCCGCCACGAGCGACTCAGCGAAAATCGCGCGAGTGAATGCGGGCGTGGTGGCAACGGGAAAGAGCGCCGATTTCATGGTGCTGGATGCAAATCCGCTTGAAAATATTGGTAATACGCGACGAATCAACGAGGTCTATCTGCGAGGAGAGAAAGTGGACCGCGTCGCGCTGAGAATCAAATGGCAGGCGTTGCGGAACAAGAAAGCGAATTGATTGAGGCCGACTCCTGTTGGCTTGCCTGAAAAAGCAGATTCCTCGCTGGCGCTCGGAATGACAGCACTTGGGAATTAGAGACCCGGTTCAGGGTTGCGTGAGCTGGGAGCTTACCGAAGTTTTGCGCACGATCTTTTTGACGATTTTATCGGGCTCGGAGGAGACGTATAGCGCGCCGAACTTGTCCACGGTGACTTGGTGCGGCCGCATTCCGTCCAGGCCGCCGATGGCGTCGAGGATCTTGTCGTCCTTCACGATCTTCACGGACTGGCCGTCGCTATCGCTAAGGTAAAGCGTGTCGTCCGGCAGCAGATCCATTCCCGCCGGATACATCAGGCCGAGATCGGTCCATTGCTTGATGAATTTGCCATCCTGGGTCCAGAACTGAATGCGCTTGTTCACACGATCCTGAATCACCACTTCGCCTTTGGAATCGATGTAGACGCGATGCGGCAAATTGAACTGGCCGATTTCGGCGCCTTTCGTGCCGCCGATAATCATCAGGAATTTGCCGTTCTTATCGAACTTCACGACGCGCGAGTTATCGTAGCCATCGGTGACGAAGATATCGCCGTTCTTGGCTATGGCCACGTCGGTGGGCCCATCGAAGCTGTCATGCGAAGAGTTGTCGCCGGTGACGCCTTTCTTGCCCAGGGTCATGAGCTGCTTGCCGTCTTCGGTGAACTTGAAGATGAAGTTTTGTTTTTCGTCGATGATCCAGAGATAGCCGGAGCGGTCCACGACCAGATCGTACGGGCGCACGAACATGTTCGCGCCCCAGGTCTTTTGCAGCTTGCCGTTGTAGTCGAAAACCCAGACGGAGGGATCGGAGGGATTCGGCGGGGTGACCAACACGACCATGGACCCCTTGCCATTGGGATCGTAGTTTACGGAGTTGACCGACTTGAGATCCTTCCACTCGATTCCGGCAGGCGGTTCACCCCAATTGGTGACGACCCAGTTTGGGTTGGGAGGGACGTTGGCAGGGAGACCTCGGTGCTGCGCGAACGCTGGCGCACAAACAAACACGATCACAGCAAGCGGCATCACGGCACGCCTGCAAAATCTTACGCCGCTTCCGCGCATAAGATTCCTCCCTCACGACCGGTCGGACGGGCTGGATGGTCCGAACGGCGTTTGCCTGCCGATTATGTACCGCGCTTCGTTAGGACTTCGCCGGGGCGACGGACGTCACCGTCATGGTGTCGCCGGACAAGGTGCCCTTTACGGTTACCTTTTCCGCCGCGTACTTATCGAGAGTCGCGTCTTCGCCCTGCAGCTTATAGACCTTGTCCCCGACGACGAGGGCCCACCCGGCCTTCTTGGCACAGGCGCGGGCGCAATCCGCGGCGCTCATGTTCTTCATCTTGTGTTCGGCGCCGCAAGCCTGATCGGTCACCGTGCCGGTAAGCGTCTTGGTGGCCTGCGGGGCCGCGGTCGTGAAGGCAACAAAACTCAAAGCAGCTGTGAGAACGACGGACGTGATCATCTTTTCCAGTGTCATCTTCGATCCTCCTGCGAGGTTAGGCTATTTTCGAGCTTACACCCAAAGTCGCGGCACAGTCACGGCCAAGTTGCGGGAGATGAAGGCGGGCCCAGAATCTGCTTCAGGAGAGCCTTTTCGCGGGAAAGCATGGCGGCTTCACGCTGCTTGATTTCGGTGTCGCCGAGCCATTCGGGCTGATGCCCGGTGATCACCACGGCATCGATGGGCGCGCCTACGCCGTTGACATATTGCGCGGCCTTGGAGATGAGGTAGATACCCAAATTCTTGGCGGCTTCGAGGTTCATGGAGGGCGAGTACAGGTTATCGGCGAGATAGCGGATAAGAGACGACTCGGGCGCGCCAACGCAGGTGATGGCCGTTGCTCGGTGCATAGCTCCGCGATCGAAGACAAACAGCTCCGGCGTATCGAATACACCGCCGACGCCCAGGAGCATTTGCAGGCTGGCAGGGCGGCCCATTGCGGAGAAGACCTCGTCGGCGCTGTCGTAGATGGCCTGGGGAATCACGCAAACGTCGCCTTCCTCCTCGGGCCCCTGGAGTTCCAAAAGCCTGCGCGCGATCTTCTCATTAGCTTCCTTCCAGAGACCATGCGATCCGGCATAGGTGGAAACCACGGCCGAGCCGAATAAATCGAAGCAGGAGATTCGCTCCTCGTAGTATTTGTCTAATTGCTGGCCGGGCTGCTCGCCGGCCTGGCTCTCCGGGCCTTGCCGGGAGACTTCCTGGTCGGCGCAAATCAATAAGCCACCTTGGCAAGGCAGGCCCAGTGCGATGGTCATGGTTTCAGCTCATGCCTCGATTTTTTTCGCTAATACGTAGATGCCTGGGACTCGGCGCGTTGCCACACAATTCCGCGCCCGCCGGCGAGCAGGGTCGCGCCCAATCCGCAGAGCGCGGCGGCGGAGAGCCAAGCGGCGGGAATGGCCTGGTTTCCGGTTACGTGGATCAAGTAGGTGCTGATGGCCGGCGTAAAGCCGCCGAAAACGGCGGTGGCCAGGCTGAAGGCCAGCGAAAAGCCCGTAGTGCGCACGTCCTGAGGCATGATCTCGACCAGGAACGGAATCATGGCTCCGTTGTAACAGCCGAAGATGCAAGAGAACCACAGCTCGACCAGGAGCAAGCGAAGCGTGCTGGGGCTGGCGACGAGCCAGGCCATCGCGGGATACGCGGTGAGCAGCGTGGCCACAGTGAAGAACAGGAGCAGAGGGCGGCGGCCGATCCTGTCTGAGATGGCGCCGCCAATCGGCAGCCAGATAAAGTTCGAGAGCGCAACGCAGAACGTGACCAGCAGGCTTTGGCGGCTGCTCAAGCCGAGAACCTCGCGGCCAAACGTGGGCGTATAGGCGGTGATGAGGTAAAAGCTGACCGTGGTCATGGTGGAGAGGAGCATGCCGACCACAATAATTTTCCAGTTGGCGGCGAGCGAAGACAAGATGGCGGAGATATCGGGATGAACTTTGCGCGCCAGGAAGGCCTGGGTTTCGGCAAGCGAACGGCGCAGCCAGAAGATAAGCGGAATCATCAGGCAGCCAATGAAAAAAGGCAGCCGCCAGCCCCAGGCGGACATGCTGGCCGGGGAAAGGAGCAAGCTCAGCGCCACGCCAAGAGAAGCGGCCATGATGACCGCAACTTGCTGGCTCGCGGATTGCCAGGCGCAGTAGAACCCTTTGTGACCGGGCGTGGCGATTTCGGCCAAATAGACCGATACGCCTCCCAATTCCACACCGGCGGAAAAACCCTGCAGCAAGCGGCCGAGAACAACGGCGATCGGAGCGATGATGCCGATGAGCCGGTACGGCGGCGTGCAGGCGATGGCGAAAGTTCCCGCGGCCATGAGAGCGAGGGTGAGGATGAGGCCGGTTCGCCTGCCATGGCGGTCAATGTACGCGCCCAAAACAATCGCGCCGAGCGGGCGCATGAGGTAGCCGGCTCCAAAGGTTCCGAGGGTCAGCATCAGGGAAGCGAAATGGTTGCTGGAGGGAAAAATGTCGTTGGCGATGTACGACGCGTAGTAGGCGTAGACCATGAAGTCGTACATTTCGAGGAAATTGCCGCTGGAGACGCGGACGATAGAACGCACGGCCGCGCCGATCTCGGAGCCGGTGATTTGGCTCGCGTCTACGTGCCGCTGGGATTCGAGGTTCACGCGCCAGCACTCTTTCCGCGCGTTCTGACCGAAGCTGCCCGCGGAAGTTCGGACACGCCTGGGGCGCTCGGCCGCAGAGCGCAGCAGCGCAGCCGCCCGATAGATTCCGTGCACGAACTTGCAGTACGGCAAAATCAGAAAAAGCGAAACAATCACGCCCAAATGAACCGCCAGTAACGCGCTCATGGCGGCGGTATCGCGGAGCGCGAGCAAGATCAGTCCGGTGGCCGCCGCCACGAACAATAACACCAGGAAGGAATAGTCGATATCGAGTAAAGCTTTTGCGGCAGGGGCGGGGTCAGCGGCGAGCTTAATCCGCAGGAGCCCGGCCGTGCCGATCAGCATGCCAAAACCGCCCGCCACGCCCAGGAGAACGGGCAGACTGAGGACCGGATAGGGCGAAAGGCGGCCGAGGAGATGCTCGTATACGGCGGCGGCACAAGTGGAAGCAAAGCACAGAAAAAATCCGTAGAAAAGCGCGTGATGGAAGTAGCGGCGCGATTGAGAGAAAGATTCGTCGCGATTGTTGCAACCATATCCGTCGCCGCCTAGATTGCGAAGCGTGAGAACGTCGGCAAGCGCGGCGAAGAAATGATGGCGCATCGGGCGCCGGGAGGCTGGCCGTATCGCGCCAGAAGTTGGCGAGGCCCATAGCCATCGCGAGAAGCGCAAAAAGGAATGCAATGCCGGTGATGGCGACCATCAGCGCCTTCGGGGACGACCGCGTAAAAGCCGCCGGGCCCTGCCGGAGCTATGGCCGGCGAGGGCTCGGGTTTGGCGAGCCACAGGAAGAAGGCGATGGAGAGAAACGTCAGGATGGAAACTGCTATTCCGTTGCGCCGGAAGAGAGCGGCAAGCGGACGCGGCCAGGCGTAGCGCTCGTATGTCTCCAGGCGAAGCTCCGCCAGGACTCTTGGCAGATTCAGCGCGAACTCGTGAGGCGGAGCGTACTGGCAGGAGTAATAGCAGCCGCGGCAATCGTGGCAGAGGTTGGCGAGATAGCTCAAATCGCCGCTGGTGAATTGACGGCGCAACTCGATGGCCGGAAAGACGGCGCAATAGCCTTCGCAATACCGGCAGGCGTTGCAGATTTCCACGAAGCGGCGGGCCTGCTGCTCGGTTTCAGAGGAGGGCAATTTTGGCCGCCTCTCTGCCGGCAATGCGGCCGAAGACCGCGCCAATGGCCATGCCCACGCCGGCAACATAGCCCTGTCCCAAAATATTGCCGGCCATGATCTCTCCGGCGGCGAAGAGATTCGCGGAGGGGCGATTGTCCTGCATGAGAACGCGCGCATTCTCATCCACCTTCAACCCCAGATAAGTGAAGGTGATTCCGGGGCGCAGCGGGTAAGCGAGGAACGGGGGCTGGTCGATCGGCCTGGCCCAATGCGTTTTCGGCGGATCGATCCCCTCGGTGCGGCAATCATCGAGGGAGTCGGGATCAAATTTGCCGGGACGCACGGCAGCGTTGAAAGCTTCGCACGGTCGTTTCCAGGCCGGGCGCATCGATGCCGAGATTGTGGGCCAGTTCTGCCGATCGTGGCGGCGCGGAACGGCGGGAAGGCGGAAGGCATGAAAAGATTTTCGCACTTGGCATCGGTAACAGCGTAGGCAATTTGCTCCGGGCGCTGGGCCACCAGACGTCCCCAAATGGCGTAGCGCTTGGGCCAAATGTCCTCGCCTTCGTCATAAAAGCGCCGGCCAGCGCGATCGACCACGATGCTAAAGGGGATGGAGTCCAAGCGAGAGACGATTCCACCGTCGAATTTCGGCGCGCGGGCGTCGACGGCCACGGCGTGACATTGCGCCGGATCGCCGACCGGAGCGGCGCCCTGTTCGAGCAGATTCTTCAACACCACACCTTGCGCATAGGGCGTGCCGCGAATGATGAAGTTTGCCGCGGCATCGCCCCAATATTCGCGCAACCAGGCGATGTTGGCCTGAAATCCGCCGGAGGAGACCACGACGGCCTTTGGCCGCAGCAAGGTGGAGACGCCATTTCTGACGATCAAGACCTCCCGAACCATGCCGCCGACCAGGCAAAGCGCGCGGACCTCGGTATCGTAGGCAATGCTCACGCCGAGGCTTTCAGCAGCGGAGTAATAGGCGTTCAGGAGGGCTTTGCCGCCGCCCAGGAAGAACGCATTGGTGCGGGAGAGACCCAGCGTGCCGGCCAGCGCCGGTTGAAAGTGCGCGCCATGAGCTTGCATCCAGGGCAGCAACTCCGCCGTGGCGCTGATAGTGAGGCGCGCCAGGTGTTCGTCGGTTTGGCCATGGGTGACGCTGAGCAAGTCCTTCCAATAATCGGACTGGGAATAACTGCCAACCAAGGTAGACGTTGGAGAATCGTGCATGAGGCGAAGGTTGCGCGTGTGGCGGCTATTGCCGCCGCGAAGCGCGCGTGGCGCATGCTCGAGCAGCACGACGCTGGCGCCCGCCTCGCGCGCGGTGAGGGCTGCGCAGAGGCCGGCATTGCCGCCGCCCACGACGAGGACGTCACAGGATTGTGCCGGCGGACCATTTTCGATGACGTCGAAATGGGGATTGGATTTCATTGGCTGCGAATCGGGTCGCACCGATCATAAGGCGGGCAAAACGGAAGGGCAAAGCCGGCAACGGCCTCAGGCCTCCCGGCGAAAGGCGCCGGGCGACGTGAGCTATAGGGCTCCCTCGAATGAGGCATAAAAGCAGATCCCTGGCCTGCCCGCAGGAAGGCTTTGCGGGCAGACTCGGGATGACAGCTTTTTCAGGCTATCGAACACCGTGACGCACTTATTTTGAATCAAGCGCGCTGGAGAAGCGGGCGCAGTTCGCGAATGTCCTTGACGCTCTCGAGGGCAAAGACGCGGTCGATGAGATTCGCGCTCGCTGGCGCGCCGAGGATAGGCGACATAAGGTCGCGGGCTTTGGCCACGACCTCGTCCCGACCCATGGGGTTTTGGGCGGTGCCGCGCACGGCGTCAACGCGCTCGGTGAGGCGAGTTCCGTCCGCGAGCGTAAGCTCGACAATGGCCACGCGCTTGGGCAGGAGCTTTTCGAGATCCGCATCGGGGACGAGCTGAATCTTGGCGCGCTCGCGAAGGACCGCGGGGTCGCGCATGCGCGCGTTATCGTGCGCGGCGCGGAAGGAGGCGGTCTTATCGAGGAGCATGACGGCGAGCATGTATTGCAGGCAGATGTCCGGGATGTCGCGGTTATCGACGACGGCGGCTTCATCGGTGGCGATGCGCACGGTGACCTGCTTGACCTGATCGGCCTCGAAGGGGTGCTTCTTGCGCAGACTTTCGAGCGCGTCGAGAGGCGCCTGAATGGGCGAACCGACGGTCCACTTCTTGATGTTGGTGCGCGTGACCTCGTAGCGCTCGCCCAGCTTGTCGATGAGTCCAGCGGGGAGTCCGGCCGGATCGGCTTTGGGCAAGCTGGCGAGAAGGAAATTATCGGCGCCGGAAAAGGCGTCGCTGACGCCGGACCAGCCGGATTGAACCAGCAGCGCGGCGGTGACGCCGTCGCGCGCCGTCATGCCCCCGAAGACAAAGGCTTTCTCGAAATGCGCGGTGTCGCGCTGCCAGAAAGCGATGCCGGAGGATTGCTGCGCGGCATAGTCGAGCAGCCAGCGCATCTGCTGGGCGTTCAAATTGGCCGCGCAACCAGCCGCGGCGGCGGCGCCGAAGCCTTCGGCAAGGCTGTGGGTGTCGCGATGCGTTTCGTTCATGAAGTTCTGGCCGCCAAGCGTCATGGAGATGCGGGGGCCGACGTCGTAGCCGAGAGCGACGGCGCGCAGGAACTGCGCGCCGCCGATGGCGAAACGCTCTCCCGCCGCCAGCGCGGCGGGAACGACGGCGCAGCCCGGATGCGACAGCGAAGGCGCGTGCGAATCGTCGGTTTCGTCGGCTTGAGCGAGCACGCCATTGGCGAGCGCCGCTTCGATGGGGCCGCAGAGAAGATTCGAGCCGACCACCGTGGCTATTTTTTCGCCGCCGTAAGAGCGCGCGAACTGAATGGCGGCGCGGCCGGGGGGAAGATCGGAACCGGAAACCATGGAGGCGAGCGTATCGAGCAGGTGATACTTCACCTGCTCGACAACTTCTTCCGGGAGCGCACGCGTGCGAGCCTCGCTCATGTAGGTGCTGAGCCGGAGCATGGCTGGGCTTATCTTTTCAAGGCTCTGGCCGGCGCCGCCTTTGCCGCTCTCTGGCCGGCCGGCAAAAGGCCGGCCACGGCCCGAAGGCCGCGGCGACCATTGCGGCGCCGGCCTGCTTCAAAAGCCGCCGCCGGCCGGCGTTGGCGCTGTAGTCAGTTAGCAGCTTCGCTTGGCGATCGCATCGCATGTTCTTTGCCCCTCAGGCATTCTTACTTGCTCGCCGTCCTTTGCCTCGGCGGGCTGCTACTTCAGATCGTCGCGGTAAACAACGCCGCCTTTCATCACGAATTTGACGCGCTGCATTTCGGAGATGTCCGCGAGGGGATCGCCGGAAACCGCGACGAGATCGGCATAGCGGCCCTTTTCGACCACGCCCACTTGCTTGCCCAAATCGAAGTTCAACGTTTCCGCCGCGGTGCTGGTGGCCGTTTGCAGAGCTTGCGCCGGCGTCATGCCCCACTTCACGTAGTAGGCGAACTGAAAGGCTTGCATGCCGTGGCCGACGGTGTACGCGCCGCTGCCGAAAACTTCCTTGACCCCGGCCGCGACGAGCCGCTTGAAGCTCAGCTCCGTCAATTGAAAGCGGGTGGCCTTGCCGCCACTGGCTTTCAAATCGCGCGCCTCCAGGTCGCCCATCAAATCCCACAAAGTTTGATTCACGGAGCGGATGGTGCCGTCCGGCTGCGGCTGCTTCAAAAGGCGGATCGTTTCGTCATCGAGCCCTGGCGTGTTGTTGACGCCGACGGTGAGATGCATGGGGAGATCGACGCCCGATGCGAGGCAGTTGCGCAGGCCTTCGCCGCCGTAGGCGTGGCAGGCGACTTTCAGGCCGCGGCGGTGGGCCTCGTCCACGATGGCCTGGTTCTCCTCGAGCGTGAGCGAGGGAACGTTGATCATCGTGCCATCCGGTTTGAAGGCGCCGCCTCCGCCCAGAGTGTTGGGATATCCGCCGCCTTCGTAGTCTTCGGTCTCGTAGATTTTGATCCAATCGACGCCGTAGTGGGAGCGTTCGCGCACGGCGGCGCGAGCGAGCCAGGGCGAATTGACGTCGGCGGAAGTCTGCCACACCGGGTCGCCAGGGCCATGACCGAAGGGCACAGGCAAATCGACGGAGCGGGATAGTAGGTGGCGCCTCGCGGAGTCGAGTCTGAGGACCGGCCACCTGCAAGCGCGGGCCGACCTCCCAGCCCTTGTTGATGGCGTCGCGCAATTCCACGGTGCGCATAGCTGAAGGGCGAGCCCTGGTCCTGAAGCGTGGTGAAGCCCGCATACATGTCCGCGCAGGGCGTAGTTCAAACCGATATATGCGGCGCGGGCATCGTTGGGTTGCTGGTCCTGGAAGAGGTGCACGTGGCGGTCGATCAAGCCGGGCAGGACGGTGGCGCGGCTGAGGTCGATGACTCGGGCGCCTTGCGGAATCTGCACCTTGTCGGCGGGGCCAACGTCGGCAATGCGATCGCCCTTGATGACGATGACTTGGTTCGCAAGCATCTTTCCGGTGAGCGAATCGAACAGGTGGCCCGCGCGAACGGCCACGCCCTGCGGCGGCGGATATTGGGTCTCCATCTTCGAGGGATCGAATGGGCCGGCGGCCTGCGGACGGACGTTTACGGCCTGGGATTGCGCCGCGATGGCAACGCCCAAAATCCAAATGGGCGCGAGAAGCAAGAGAGCCTTGGGCACGAGAGACTTCGATTCAAACACCGGGTCCTCCCTATCAGCGCGCGTATCAGTGCGTCTGAAGTTTCATCCGTTGCGGAATGTAGGCTATGTGTTCTACACCCGCAGGAGCGAGAGTCAAATGGAAAAATCGGGGCGGGCGCCGGCGTCTGGATCCGGCCCAGTTAGATTAAGGCACTGGAGGCGAGAGTATCGATTCCCGACAGGCCCGGAAGATTTCGAGCGAAATGGACGATGCGTAACGGCTAACCTCGCGTAAGATGATAGGGAAAGACGGTCCGACCGAGGCGCGCGGAGGTTTGGCGCGTGAAATGGCGGGCTTAGTGGTAGGATGTGCCGCGACCGCGGCACAGTCGGAGAAGAGCAAATTGGCAGAGACGACAAAAATCAATCCGCCTAACTTTATGGCTGAGGCGCTGGCCGACTTCAACACGATTGGCGCCATCGCACCGAGTTCGCGTTACTTGACGCGGGCCATGCTGCAACCGCTCTCGCTGGAAACCGCAAAGTTGGCAGTGGAATTGGGGCCGGGGACCGGAGTGATGACGCGAGCGCTGTTGCAGGCGCTCCCGCGAGACGCGACTCTGCTGGCATTCGAGATTAACGACCGGTTCACGCGCCACTTGAGAGCAACGGTAGACGATCCGCGGCTCATCGTCATCAATGCGCCGGCGGAGGCGCTGCGGAAGGAGCTGAACCGCCGGGGATATCCGCGAGTGGATGCGATTCTGTCGTCGCTGGCGTTAGGCCTGATGTCCAACCAGCAGAGGCAGCGGATATTGGGCGAGGCCAGCGGAGCGCTCAGCGGCGCAGGGATTTTCACACAATATCAATATCTGCACTGTTTGCAGTTCAGCGACTGGCAATTGAGAAAGTTCGATCTCGAAAGGCTTCTGGCGCAGTATTTCCGTTCCGTGGAGCGCAAGATCATCTGGCCCAACCTGCCGCCCGCATTTGTATTCGCCTGCCGGGAAGCGGTGGCCGCGGCATCGCAATCCGCCAACGAAGCCGCAGCGCCCCGATAAAGCATTCGCGTCAGCCAATTCCCGCGGCCGTCTTTACTTGGCGATGTTTGTGCGGCCTTCGTGAGAAGGCGCATTCTGATTGGCATCCTGCTCCGCTTTCATCAAATCATCCAATCTCCCTACATCACGCCAACGATATTCGTCGGCGCGAAAGCCGAGGATTTTTTCTCCGCGGCCGGCAAGACGCAAATAAGGAGCGATGATGGAGAAGACGCCCTCTTCGGTCATCAGCGGGAAAATGCGCGGAGAGATCACGTGGATGCCGCAGAAAGCCAGGGCGCGGGTGCGTGGCGAAACGCGGACCATTTCGGTTTTGTCTTCCCCTGTTGCGCCAGGGGCGGCGGATTTGCGGCCGCAAAGCTGAAGCTGGTCGTCGAAAAGCAGGGAGCGGCTGGAGCTGCGTTCCTGTACGGCGAGAGTGGCGAGAGCGCGATTTTCGGCGTGAAATTCGATCATGCGGCGGAGATCGATATTGCTGATGACGTCGACGTTATGAAGGAGGAAAGGCTCGCCGGACGAAGCGGGATCGCGCAGGAAGAAATTCGCGGCTTTTTTGAGGCCGCCGCCAGTATCGAGCAGGACCTCTTCGTGAGAGATTTCGATGTGCATGCCGAAATTATCGTGCGCTCTCAGGCAGTCGGCGATCTGGCCGGAGAAATGATGGGTGTTGATGATGACGTCGCGAACGCCGAAGGAGTGCAAGCGGGAAAGGGCGATCTCGAGCAAGGTACGTCCGCCAACTTCCACCAGCGCCTTGGGACGCGTGTCCGTGAGAGGGCGCAGGCGCGTGCCGAGGCCGGCGGCCAAAATCATGGCCTTCATTTGCCGAGTTTCTCCAACTCCAGATGGCGGACCATCACGTTCACGCCGTTGCGAGCGCGCAGGTGCCTGGCCAATTCCTCGGCGAGGTAGACGGAGCGATGCTGGCCTCCCGTACAGCCGAATGACACCATGAGGTTCTTGAATCCGCGAGTCTGATAGTTGCTCAAGCTGGAGTCGACCAGCGCCGCGGCGGTGGCGAAAAACTGGCGCACGCTTTCCTCGCGGCTCAAATATTCGATCACGGGCGAGTCCTTGCCGGTGAAAGGCTTATAGCGCTCCTCGCGGCCGGGATTGGGAAGGCTGCGAGCATCAAAGATGAACCCTCCGCCGTTGCCGCTCTCATCGTTGGGCAAGCCTTTATGAAATGAGAAACTGAAAATTCGTACGGTAAGAGCTTCCGGCTGGGATACCTGCTCCGCTTCGGAAGGGAGGGAGCGCAGTTTTTCCGAGGCGACCATGGCCCGGAAAGCGTCCATCAAGGTGGGCAGCGCGATAGGAACTTCGGCATGCTCCAGGAGCCAGCGCAAACTCTTCAAGGCGTAGGGGACGCTTTGCAGGAAGTGCAGCTTGTGCTCGTAAAAACCGCGAAAGCCGTAGGCGCCCATGGCTTGCATCAGGCGTACGTAAACATAGGCGTAGTAGTAATGCATGAAAGCGGCGCGGTCGAGGTCGACGAAGGCGGAGAGCCGCTGGAGATATTCCTCGAGCAACTCGCTGCGCAGTTCCGGAGGCAAATCGGCCTTGGAATCGAATAAAAGCGAGGCGATATCGTATTGCAACGCGCCTTTGCGGCCGCCCTGGTAATCGAGGAACCAGGGGCGGCCCTCGCGCAGCATGATGTTGCGCGATTGGAAGTCGCGATAAAGGAAGTAATCGCGGGGAGCGGCCAATAAGAATTGGGTCAAGCGGCCGAAATCGTCTTCCAGGGCTTGCTCGTTAAAAGGAATGCCGGCAAGCCGGAGAAAATAATATTTGAAATAGTTCAAGTCCCAGGCAATGGACTGATGATCGAAGCTCGAGCGGGGATAGCAAACGCTGTAATCGAGATCGCGGCCGGCTTCGACCTGAAACCTCGGCAGCACCGCAACGACCTTGCGGTAGGCCTCGATTACGGGAGCTGCAATGTCCTTGCCGGCACGATTCGCTGAGAGGAACTCAAACAGCGTGGTGTCGCCGAGATCCTCTTCCAGATAGGCACCCTGATCCAAATCCTGGGCGTAGATTTCCGGGACGGGGAGGCCATGGCGGCGGAAGTGCTTCGAGAAGTCGAGGAAAGCCACATTCTCTTCCCGTACGTTATAGAGAATACCGATCGCGCTGATTTTGCCGGCGGTAAGGCGAAAAATCCGGCGGCCCGAGCCGCCCAGTTCGCCGCGGAGCGGCTGCACGGTGGCGGGGGAGCCGAAGCGCCGCTCGAAAAGCGCGCTCAGAACGTCCATGGATTTAGCTTTTGCGCTTCGGGTATGGCCATGCGAAGCAGACGGATTGTGCTATTCATCGCCTTTCGATTTTGCAGGAGAGCCACCGTGGCGGGGCGGTTCATCACCGGGGAGGAATTCGTATCGGTCAATGGCGGCGGCCATGCCCGACTTCGCGCCTTGGGCTGGTTCGCAACGCTGGATACGCCCCAGGCAACGCACGCGCACCGGACCTGCCAGAGTGATCTCGTTCGGCAGAGTCATCTCCACCTCGACCGGCGTGCCATTGGCGATGCCCTGGGGCAGCAGGAAATAGACGCCGTTGGAGCTGACGTCTTCCGAGACGGTCAAGGCTTCGCGCGTTTCCTGGCCATCTTTCCAGCGAATGACGACCGGCGACTGGAGTGCAAAGCGATGAGCGCGCCGGCGCTCCGTGATTGACAAGATGCTCCTCCTGGACAGACCGTCAGGGCTCTGTGTCGCCGCTATTGAACGACGAGAGCATACCAAGAAGCGGCTGCGTATATTGAGGCGAGCCGGAAAACAGGTCCTTTGGGGGCCGGCGATATTTTATCAGTTGATTGTAGACGACGCTTTCCAGTTGGGAATCGATGCCCCAGCCGGCAAGATATTGCAGCCTCAAGTCCCGGTCGGTGGTGATCTCCGCACCCTGGAACCACGGCTGCAAATCGGAATTCTGGGCGCTGAATGTGGAGAACATATCCACCGCGGAGCCGAAACCGATTTCGCGCATGGACGCCGCGGCCAAGGCGTAATCGGGGCTTTCCAGGCGCTGCTGGATTTCATCGACATTGATTCTTAGCGGCTCCACCTGGCCCATAAAAACCATGTCATAGCCCTGGCCGTCCCTGGTATTGGCCCAGATCGTGCCGTTCGGAAAGGCGTCGAAAAACGTGGCCAACTCGCTCTTCACGGTTTTTATATCGCTTTCGTAAAGAGGGACGTAGAGCGTGAACATGCCTCCGGGGTTCAGGTGGCGCTTGACCGCCTCGAAATACTCTTTGGAATACAGGCCGGCGGTGCCTTTGACGAAGACGTCGAGGGGATCGGAGGCGATGATGTCGAATTTCTCGTGGGTCGTCAGAAGATAGTGGCGCGCGTCGTCGTAGACGATGTGCGTGCGCGGGTTATTCATAACATTGTAATTTTGCGGGCCGAAATAGCGCGTGGAAAGCGGCGGGATGATGGGCTCGATTTCGCAAATGGTGATTTTCTGAATGCTCGGGTAGGTGGTGAAAGTGCCGGCGGAGACGCCGGCTCCGAAGCCGATTCCCAATACCGACTGAGGATGAGGATGGAGCAAAGCCGGCAGATGCCCGATCATGCGCTGGAGTTTCATGTCGTACGGTTCGGTGGTGGCTTCGACGTGACCGTTGACGTCGATGCCCACGGCTCCATCGCTCCAGCGGGAAATGGCCACCGACGAATTTCGTCCTTCCGCGGTGTAAATGATGGTCGATTGGCGGAGGTTCATGGCGCTCTGGCGTCCATAGGCGATCACTTCGCCGGGTATCGGATTGATAATCCAGGCCAGGAGCACAACGCATACGGCCGAAACTGCAAGCCAGGCGGCGACCTGGCGGGACCAGGATTCCCGGATATACGGGGCGAGGATGACGAGAGCGCTGACGGCCGATAAAACGAGGAGGAGGCGCTGCGACTCTCGCGTGCCGATCCAAGGAATCAGCGCCAGACTGACAGCCAAAGCTCCGACGATGCCGCCGAAAGTGTTGGCGGCATAAATTCCGCCTACCAGCCGGCCCGAGTCCTCATCCGGGGATGCCACAGCCGCCAAGGCCAAAGGGAAACTCGCTCCCCATAAGAGAGTGGCAGGCAGGATGGCCCAGAGGCAGCGGACCAGATCCAATTGAAACGTGTACCACGGCGCGCTGGAAAGCAAAGTGTTGATGGGCCAATAAGGCAAAGAGTCCGAGATGTTGTAGGCGGACCAGGCAATCCCAAGACACAGGAGCATCTGGCACCAGCCGAGGGCCAGGCGGGGTTTCGTGAATCGGAGCAACAGCGCGCCGGCGGCTCCTCCGGCGGCGAGTCCCACCAGGAACACGGCCAGGATGATGGAGAAAACGTACACCGTGGAGCCCAGCATCATGCCCATGAGGCGCGTCCAAACAACTTCCGCGCCTAAGGCGGTGGCGCCAGAGATGCCGATCGCCACATAAACGGACCAGCGAGATGTGGGGTCGGCAGAGGCTTCGCTGCCCATGCCGAGCAAGAAGATTTCAACCTTTTCCGGCACTCTTACTTGCGAGGGGAGCCTAGAGGCGAGGACGAAACTCGTTGCGGCGACGAGAAAATTGACGGCGGCAGCCACGTAGGTTGCGGTGGAAACGTTGTAGATGCGCAGGAGGTAAAAGCCGGCGCACAAGCAGCCAAAAACCGCTCCCACGGTGTTACCGCTGTACAAAAGCCCCCACCAACTGATGCCCCGCGGCGAGGATTCAATCCAGCGGGCAAGAACGGGCAAAGATGCGCCCATGAGCGCCGTGGGAGGCAGCAGGCATACGGAACAGAGCAACGCGCGCAGCAGCGTGCCGGGCAAGCCATAACCGACCGCGGCAAAGTAAACGCGATCGATATAAGGGATGGCGAAGAGCACGAGGATGGAGCAGAGGCCCATGCCGAGTTCGAGGAAAGCATAAACGCGCAAAGGCTTTGCCAGAGCGGCGCGAAAACGAGGGACGCCGGTGCTGCCAAGACAAAGACCGCCCATGAAAGTGGCCAGCAAAACACCCAATGAGACGGCGGTGGAACCGATGGTCAACTGCAGAAGCTGATACCAAACGATTTCATAGACCAGGGCCGAGAAGCCGCTGGCCATGAACAAAAGAAGAAGTAAGGGAAGAAAGCGCGAAGCGCCCGTATCTTCCGTTGCGATTTGGGATTGGGTAGCCATTTCCGCTATAAGCCGCCTCTGAAAAACCCTTTTTCTCTGAAAACTAGAGACCAGCCAGCACGAACAATTGCGAGATGATAGCACCGGTTGGCGGCAGAACCCGAAGGGATGTTTTGGGGCGAAGGTTCTTCAGTGCGCGAGAGAAGAGACTGCATCGGCGCGATTGGTTTGCCCGGCACTGCGCCGTTCGATCCATAGAAGGAACACAATCGCGGGCAATGAGGCGAAGCTGGTGAGAACGAAGAAGGGCACCCAGCCGATCGCTTCCGATAAGGCGCCGCCGGTGGAACCGACAAAGGTACGCCCGAGCAACGCGAGGGAAGCAAGAAGGGCGTATTGAGTGGCCGTAAATTCGGGCGAACACAAACTGGAGATATAGCTCACGAGAGCGGTGCCCGCCATGCCGGAGGTGAGATTTTGGGCCGTGACGCAAAGCGCAAGATAGCCGATCCTGTGTCCGCTGACTGCCTGGAGCACGTAGGTCAGGTTTCCGAGCGCTTGCAAAACACCACAGAAAATCAGCGATCGGACAAAGCCAAACCGCACGGTAATGACACCGCCCAAGAGCGCCCCCAGGATGACGGGAACAGGGCCGAATAGCTTGGAGACAACGGCAATTTCGTTGAGCGAAAAGTGAAGCGAGATGTAGAGCGGCGTAGACATGACGGCCGCCATGCCCTCGCCGAGCTTGTAGTCGAGAATCACGAGCAGGACGAGGAGCCAGGATTTTCGACGCATGAAGTCGGCGAAGGGGCCGATTACGGCAGTCGATAACCAATCTTCAACGGCCTTCCATCCGTGCCGCTGGTGGCTCGTGAGAAGTCGAATACGGTCGCGCTCAGAAGTCTTCTCGGAAACGAACGGCTCGGGCCCAAGAAGGAATGTGAGCATTCCGACGACCATCAACGCGGCCATGGTGGCATAAGCGGCGAACCAACTAAATCGTGCGGCAATAGCAAGGGCCCCCGCGCCGGAAGCCAGCATGCCGAGATAGTAGCCGGTCTGAGTCATGGCCGCGCCGGGACCTTGAAGGTCCAGCGGCAAAATCTCGATTCGCCAGGCGTCGATGACAATATCCTGGCTCGCGGAGAGAAAAGCGACCACAGCGGCCAAGACAGCCATTACGCCCAAATTTCGTTTGGGATCGCACATTCCCAGGGCGAGAATCGCGGCGACGAGCGGGATCTGGATGGTTAAGCCCCACCCGCGGCGACGGCCTAGAGGGATCGGGGGAGCAAGACGGTCAACGAGCGGCGACCACAGGAATTTCAAGGCGTAGAAACTGCCGACCAGCGCAAAAGCCCCGATGGAGGAACGTTTGACGCCCACCGTGGCGAGCCAGGCGGAAAGGGTCAAATAGTTGAGCATGAGCGGCAGGCCGCTGGAAAAACCGAGCGCGAGTACTTGGAGTACATGGCGATCGGTATACGCTGCCAGCGAACGACGCCAGCCGCCGACGGTCTCTTTCGGCAAGTCAGTTTCTTTGGGCAAGTCAGTTTCTTTCAACTTCTCAGAAGTGCACAGGAAGGGGTTCGCGAGCCCTCTTCTCGTACAACTTTTTCATTTTAGTTGTGTTCGGAACGCGGGCCTATGTTTTTGATGTGCGGGTGCGTGACCGGTACGTCACTTTTCGCACGGATGAAGCAGTTTCGGCGGTACATTCAGGCAGCGCCCTTGCGCTTTCGAGACTTTGAACGTTTGCGCGCCCGTTGCGACAGCAGCGATTTGGCCTTGTTCAGCTCGGCGAGCCTGCTGGCGCTGAGATTGTGACCGGCGCGGTTGATGTAAAAGGTCAGCATGCGCATCCCGGAGCCGGGGCCTTTCGGGGAGACTTTCTTCGAGGCTAAGGTGCGGGCGATGGTGGCGGCGCTTTTGTTAAACAGGCCGACGGGAGGATGGGTCGAATCTGTCTTGACGCCGGCACTCCATTTCCTCTTCTTTTTCGGCATATGGGCAGGCCTCTATCTTTTGATGCAAGAGGCGAGGCGCCGCGTCTTCACTGCGGCCATTTCACGCGAAAGTTATTCCTTGATGGTGAATCTTAGCTGCACGCCGCAAACTTCGATCAGATCGCCATCGTTGAGCAGCGTCGGCGTCCAAATGGTGCTGCCGTTTACGGTGGGCGCTTTGTCGCCGCGGCCGAGATAATAGCCGTCATCGCGCCGGTTGATTTGGGCGGCAACCTTAGGTTTGAACCAACCGCTCAGGCGAACCGTGGCCATCTCGGATTTGCCAATTACGGTGAGCTTGCCGGTCAGCGGATATTCGTCCTTCTCGATAGGTCCTTGGACGCGGACGAGGGTAGCCAGGCGAACGCGCGCGGGAGCGATTTGGGAGCGTTCACCCGTGGCGGAAATTTGCTGCATCAAGCGGCGGCGTTCTTCCGTGTCCAGGACGAATGTTTCGTCCACGCTCTTGGCAAGCGGGGAGGATTGCTTAGCTTCCGGGAGGGGCGCTTCGCCATGATCGGTTTCGTCGACGTAAATGGAATGCTTGCCGACCATCACGACGTCCCCGCTCTTTAAAGCGGCGCGTTTTACGCGCTGATTATTCACAAAAGTTCCGTTCAGGCTGTCGAGATCCTCGATGACCAGACGGCCTTGCTCGGACTTGATCTGCGCGTGGCGACTGGAGACAGCGAGATTGTCGATGGGAATGGAGTTATCGGCACCGCGCCCGATGGTGATGGCGCCGCCATTGGCGCGGACCCTTTGCAGCACGGAACCTTCAAATTTCACGATAAGCAACGGCATGTTTTTCACCTCTTCGGACAGATCAGAAGACATTTGAGCTCCAAGACGGAAAAATTTTCGCAAACCAGCCTTTGGACCGGCCACTATCACGAATCACGATCACAGTGACGTTATCGTGACCGCCGCATTCATTGGCCCTCTGCACCAGACGCTCGGCGGCCATGCGAGCATTGGGCGCCTGCTCCAGGATTCCCGCGATCTCGCTTTCCGAAACCATTCGCGTCAATCCGTCCGAGCAAAGCAGAACGGAATCCCGCGGGAGCAGTTCGATTTCGTCGGCGTCGATTTCGACATCTTCTTCCATTCCCAAAGCTCGGGTGAGCACGCTTTGAAGCTCGCTCGTTGCCGCTTGCTCATGGGTCATCAGGCCGTGGCGAACCTGCTCGGCGACCAGGGAGTGATCCGCGGTCAGCTGTTCCAGGACATTGGCGCGCAAGAGATAAGCCCGGCTATCGCCCACATGGGCCAGAGTCAGGCGGCTGCCGGTTATCTGAACGGCGACAATCGTGGCCCCCATACCGCGCGAGGCTGGGTCACGCATGGCCTCCTCGTGAATCCTGCGATTGGCGAGTTCGATCGCGCGGACCAAATCGTTTGTATCCGCCGAAAAGTCCGAGCGCGCCGTGGATTTGCCAAGCGCCGCGCCCGAACCATTCTCGCGGGATGAAGCTAAAACGGCCTCGACTGCGATGGCGCTGGCGACTTCGCCATTCGCGGCGCCGCCCATTCCATCGGAGAGAACGAAGAGATTCCGCTCCGGAGAGATGCGGAAATTGTCTTCGTTGGTGGGGCGGACGACTCCCTTATCGGTGCAGGCCGCCACATCCCAATGCATTGCTTTCGCGCTCAAGGTGGAAAGCTCATCCCGTGCCTCTTTGAAGGGCGCGGAGGCACCAAAAACGGCTGAAGACAAGCTAACAAACAGGCTCCAGGGGGCGATAGGCCAGAGTTGCGGCTTGTAGCGGCTAAATTACGTGTGAAATCAGACACTTCCCCCGCGGGTTCCATTGCCTCACAAGAAACCTTTATCACACGATTAAGCCGCACTTTCAGGAGATCCATGCCCAGGCTGGTTATCTATCGCGAGGGCGAAGCTTCGCGGGTGTTTGAGCTTGCGGGCAATCGTCCTCTATCCATCGGCCGAGCGAAATCCAGCAATCTCATACTGGATGACCCGAGTATTTCGCGATTGCACGCGGTGGTGCGCGCTTCGCCCGACGGACAGTGGCAAATTATCGACCGCGGCAGTAGCAACGGAATTAAAGTGAATGGGCGGGCGATCAAAGAAGCCACCCTGCGGCCCAACGACGAAATCATGACCGGCGCGTACCGGATCCGTTTCGAGGAGCCGGATGTCCGCGGAGTGCTGGCGCAGGATACGGTTCAATTGCCGCTGCAAGTCGTACGTGCATTGGCGGGGCCGGCGTATTCCGACAGCTTTCTTCCCGTCACACCCCTCGCCGGTGATTTAGGAAGCAAGGCCGGGGCACGCGGAGATTCCGCCGAGCGCCTGCGCGTTTTGGAGCGCGAGAACAAGCTGCTCGCCTTGCTTCTGCGCGTCAGCCGGACACTGGGAGACCTGGATAGCGTTCCCGAAATGCTGAGCCGGATTTTGGATTTGGTTCTGGAGATCGAAGGAGCTGAGCGCGGTTACGCGATGCTCCTGGACGAGTCTTTGATGGGCCGCGGCGATTTCGGAAAGGAAGGCTACGGCTTCCAGCCGGCGCTGCTTCGCTGCCGGAAAACGGACAACGCGGCGGAGCGCACGGATAATTTGATCATTTCCCAAAGCATTATCGCCAAGGTTATGCAAAACGGGAGCCCCGTGCTCCTGGCCGACGCGCAGTCCGATCCTTCCTTTTCAGCCAGCCAGAGCATCGTGCGGTCGGGCATCCGCTCGGGGATGTGCGCTCCCCTGGGAACGAGGGAGCGGCGCTTCGGGCTGCTCTACGTGGATAACGCCTCGCGGCGAGCGATGTTCACACCCGAAGATTTAAATGTTTTTACCGTGATTGCCATGCAGGCAGGGCTGGCCATCGATCATGTGCGCAGCCGGAACGAAATTGCACGGCAGGCGCTGAAACTATCGACGCTGGAACGGTTCCTCTCGCCGCAAGTTGCCGGCAAGGTTCTGGCTGAAGCCGGCGAGCTCCAACTCGGCGGAGAGAGGCAGCGCGCCACGCTGCTCTTCGCGGACATTCGCGGATTTACCACGCTGGCCGAGACAACGCCGCCGGAAAGCGTGGTCACCATCCTGAATGGATTCTTCGGCCGGATGACGGACGTGATCTTCAAATTCGACGGCACGATCGATAAGTATCTGGGGGACGGCATGATGTGCCTTTTCGGCGCTCCCTTGGCGCACTGGGATGACGCACTTTCCGCCGTGCGCGCCGCGTCGCAGATGCAGGAGGCGCTGGCGGAATTCAATCTCGCAGGGGATCACGCTCCGTTACAGATGGGAATCGGAATTCACAGCGGCGAGGTAATCATCGGCTATATGGGGACGGCGCGGCGCATGGACTATACGGCGATCGGAGACACGGTAAACGTCGCGGCGCGGCTGACTGCCGAAGCGGCGCCGGACCAAATCCTGATCTCGGCTGCCACTCGGGATTCGCTGCGCGAGAAGGTTCCCGCGAGACGGCTTCCGCCGAGAAAATTGAAGGGACGCGGCGAGCCCATTGAAACGTTCGAGATCCAGTGGAAAGAGATGCGTTCCGCGGGCGTCGAATCCAAAGTCACGCTTACGAAGACCTAATCCTTACTTTTATCGCCCCGATTGTTTCAGTGCCGCAGGAATCAGAACATCGACATATTGCTGCGCTTCTTGAGCCCGCACACCCCCCGATTGAGCGATCTCGCTAAACGAGGGTAAGACCTGGTCGCGCAGCATGGCCGCGTTCCGCGCGGCAACCGCGCGGCCGTAGTTCTTGACGGCGCTCTGGTAGGCGGCGTTGGCGGACGATTCGGCTTCCGCGGCGGCGAGAGTGTCCTCAATTTGTTTCTGCGCTTTGGGTATGAGGTTGTTCCAGTAATCCCGGGCATCCTGGGCTTGCGGGCCTTCCGTATCGGCAATCGATTTGAATTTGGGCCGCAACTGCTGCAAAGGTTCGAGCGCCGAAGCGTCTCCTTTTTGCACTAAATCGCTAAACTGGTTCTTCAGCTCCGCGATTTGAGCGGCTTCACCCGGCGAAGCGCTGGTCGGCTTCGCGCGATTTCTCCGCGCGTTACCGCGAAATATCTGCGCGAGCAAGGCATCTCGCATTTGGCGCGCCTGCTTCTGGTGCGGGCCCCCGGCGACCAGAAGTTCGTCCAGCGATTTAACTTCCTTCATCAAGTGGCCCGGCTCGGTGGAAGTGGATTGAAGCTGAGCCTCGGCCCAAAGCTGATCGTCGTGGCGGCGTTGAGGAATGACTTGATCCACATAACGCGCGGCATCGGCCCAGCGCTGGCCGGCTTCGGGGAGAGTGAGAATCTGGCGAAGCGATTTCTCGGCGTCATCGAGATGGCCGCTTTGCAGGTCCGCCATAGCCTGATCCCAAAGCGTTTGCTCCTGATGGGAGGCGCGCTGAAGTTCCGCGGCATGAGCTTGGTCGCTGAATTCTCGACGCAGATTGGCGACGAGGCCGTTCAGAGGGCCATTTAGATTGGCTGCCTCATCGAGCCGCTTTTGCGCGGCGGTGAAGTCGTGCCTATCCACGGATTCATGCGCCAGATCGATCAAATGCCGCTGCTGATCTTCCAGAGATGGCGGCGCTGGCAAGGAAGGCGTCGATGGCACAGAGGACGCCGCGGGATTTCCGGCGGGAACTGGCGACGAAGTGGCCACCGCCGCAGAGGGCGGAGCTGACGTCTCCGGGGTGGAAGGTGCAACAGGCGTGGGGACCGTTGAGGGCGTCGCTGAAGGCGCTATGTCCCGAGCCGGCTGCGGCGAATCGGCGCTCGATCCCACGTTCGGTTTTGTGGCGACTGCTACGATTTTTTTGCCGTAACGAAACGCTCCAACTGCGGAGAGGGCGGCTAGCGCCAAAATCGCGAAGATAACTGCGGCCTTGCCTCGCGCAGGTACGGGCGCCGGCGGCACATTCGGGTGGGTCTTGCCTTGTATGGCTGCTTGCGCAGCTGGCTTCGGGGCAGGGCCGGCATCGGTCTCAGCGGACTTCGGTTGTCGGGCTACGCCTCGGGCGGCCGGCAGGTTGGTTTTGGCGTTGCGTGTCTGATCGGGTTTCGACTTCACTGGCGCGTTCAGGGTCTGAACATCAATGCGCTGCGTTTCGAGCAACGTTTGGTCGCCGATCCCTGAAGCGCTTCCCTTTTCGCCAGCCTGCGGGGAAGCGCTCCCTAATGACGATCCGACATTCAGCAGGTCCTTGAGCAGCGCTTCCATGGTTGGATAACGCTCTTTGTCGTCCTTGCGCAGGGCACGTGAAACCACTGTCTGGAGCTGGATGGGGCAATCGGTAAGGAGTTGCTGAATCGAGGGAGGCTCGTTCTGCAGTATGTTCAGCAGCAAAGCGGCGTGGTTGTCGCCCGTAAAAGGCCGCCGGTAGGTTATGAGTTCATAGAGAACCACACCCAAAGCCCAAATGTCGCAACGCGCGTCGGCATGCTGGCCACGGAGCTGTTCCGGGGACATATAGGCGAGCGTGCCGAGGAGCATTCCCGTCTGAGTTTTGGAAGCGTCGGCGATGCGGGCGATGCCGAAATCGACGACCTTAACCATCCCATCCGTCGTGATCACGATATTCGCCGGCTTGACGTCGCGATGGATCACGCCGCGGCGATGAGCGTAATCCAAGGCGCGACAGGCCTGGACTACGCAGTCGATCTTGGTGGCCAGCGGCAGGGCCGGTTTGCGAGCAATCAGCTTTTCGAGGCTTTCTCCCTGCAGATACTCCATGGCGATGAAGGGAGCGCCCTCTGACTCAGCCATCTCGTAGATGGTGACAATATTGGGGTGCTGCAAGCCGCCGGCCGCCCGGGCCTCACGGTAAAACCGTTCCAGCAAGTCGGCGCTTTCGGCTACTCCGGCGGTAATGGTCTTGACCGCGACAGCGCGGCCGATGAGGGGATCGCGTCCCTTGAAGACGACACCCATGGCGCCGCGGCCGATCTCTTCGAGGATTTCGTACCTGCCGATCTGCCGTTTTTCAGTCTGCTGCATAGGAAGCCCCTCGCGTAGGGACCAGTTTACCGGTGGGCAGGCGCCAGCCTCCGACCCGTCGGATGGGCACGTCGCCGAGGCGTTAACGGTAATTAGTTGGACTCTTTTCGGAGGCGCTGGCGTTGGAATGCCGTAGTGGTGTGCGGGAGGCTGTGGTGGTACTCTTCCGCCCGCGACGGATTCAGCCAGAGCGCGCACGCGTGCGGTATTCCCCCCAGTGGCGGCTTCGATTTCGAATGGCTGCTCGCGTCACGCCCACGTCATCACAATTCGGAGGTACGTATGCGTAGAGTTGCGGTACCGCTATTCGCGCTTGCAGTAGGAATTGCGATCGGGCTTTTTTTCGCTGGCAGAGAGCTCACGGTGAGGGGGCAGAACCGGACGGAAAGCAATTTCGCCGCGGTCCCCGGCGAGGTAGGCGGCTGGGATCTCACCGGCCCGTATGACGTCGACCCGAACTGGCCGAAACCCATGTCTCAATTGCCGGGCCACGACGGTTGGACGTGGGGCTCGATGGAGGGCGTTTTCGCCGAGAGTCCCAACCGTGTGTACGTTCTTCAACGCGGGGAGCTGCCGGACTTGAAGCGCCCCCAGCAGATTGCGCTTCCCGAGGTTGGACCGAGTCTCTCGTTCCCCGTGGGCGAGGTTCCGTGGCGCAATGCCTCGCAAGGCATGGTAGCCAGCCCGCCAGGCGCCGGCGGACCGGGGGCGGACCACCGACCAAGCCTGGAAGGGCAGGATGGGCGCCGACGCTCGCTGGGAAGATTGCCTGGTGGTGGTCGACGCGAACGGAAATATCACAGAAAGATGGACCCAGTGGGATTCCTTGTTCAAGCGGCCGCACGCGGTCTACATCAATCCCTACGACGCGGATAAGCACGTTTGGGTGGTTGACGATCACAACATGGCGCTCTTCGAATTCACGCACGACGGCAAGCAGCTCGTAAAAACCATCGGCACAAAGGGCGTGGCGGGGGACGACGACAAACACTTCAATCGCCCGACCTATCTTGCCTGGCTGCCGGACGGCTCGATGTTTGTGGCGGATGGATACAACGGCCATCGGGTGGTGAAGTTCGACAAAAACGGCAACTATGTGACGGCCTGGGGAGAGAAGGGTACTCCTCCAAAGGAGACGCGGCCGGGCTACTTCAATGTGGTGCATGGCATTGCCGCCGATCCCGTCTCGAAGCGCATTTACGTGAGCGACCGGGGCAATCGCCGCATGCAGGTGTTCGACGAGAACGGCAAATTCATCGAGCAGTGGCCGTTCGCGACGCCGTCGTCGGTCAACTGCCTGTATATCGGGACCGACCACCATGTGTGGGCTTTCGACGACACCACATCGCACGTGATCGAATATGACGCCGATGGCCACCTCCTCTATGCCTGGGGCGCTCTGGGCGATTATCCGGGAGCGCTCTTCAACCAGCATGGCATGAGCGTGGACCAGGATGGCAATCTCTACATCGCGGAGGTAGCTGGCGGGCGGGTGCAGAAGTTCAAGCCGCGCGCAGGCGCCAACCCGATGTATCTGGTGAGCAAGCCCTTCTACTCTGCGTGGAGGTAGGGAACGGAGGAAGGGGTGCTGGAAGGCCGGCACCCCTTCCTGACATTTCACCGAGGGAGCCGCATAGCGGCGCCGGCTGGGCGGCGGCCAAGCGATTCCCTTGAACACTCTCGACATTGAGATAAGATTGAACCTGCAAGGGGCGGGGTAGCTCAGTTTGGTTAGAGCGTGGCACTCATAACGCCGAGGTCGAGGGTTCGACTCCCTCCCCCGCCACCAACTTGCCGCCGACCGTAATCTTGGAACCGTGCAGCATCCTGTCTGTGACTGATAACCTCGGCCTCCGTAGGTGCCAGGAGCGAGCGATTCGCTTACATCCCCAGAGGGAACCTTAGTCTCGCCTGCAGCGTCTATCTCATTGGCACTTCAGACGGCAGTTTTGCTACCCCACTAAGCCATTGCTACGCGCCGCATGGGTTGGCCTATACGCCGCAGGAGCTGATTTTGTCCGCCGACCTCATTAAAACGATCCTGTCAACGATTACTCGCTATCACATGGTGCGGGCGGGCGATCGCGTCGGCGTGGCAGTTTCGGGCGGCTCGGATTCCGTGGCTTTGCTGAGAATTTTGCATACGCTGAGGGAGCAGAAAGGAATCCTGCTAAGCGTAGTGCACTTCAATCATGGCTTGCGCGGCGCGGATTCGGACGAGGACGAGCGTTTCGTCGCGGAATTGGCCGCGCAGTTGGGGCTTCCGCTTATTTCCGGCCGGGAAGATGTTGCGGCTGTCTCGCGCGCAAAGCGCTGGAACCTGGAAGATGGCGCGCGGCGCCTGCGCTACGGATTTTTCGCCGCGCTGGTGGCGGAAGGGTGCATCGATCTTATTGCCGTGGGGCACACGGCCGACGACCAGGCAGAGACGGTGCTGGCGCGCCTGGCGCGCGGCACGGCCCCTGCCGGGCTCTCCGCAATCTACCCGGTGAAGGGCCACGTGGTCCGGCCGTTTATCGACGTTCGCCGGGCCGAGTTGCGGGAACACTTGCGCAGCCTGGGCCAGCCATGGCGGGAAGATGCGACGAACTACGACTCTTCCAGGCTGCGTTCGCGGCTCCGCCAGCGCGTGCTGCCGATGCTCGAGGGCGAGATTCAACCAGCCATCGTCCGGAATTTGGGCCGGTTGGCAGCATTATCCCGGGAAGACGAAGCCTTCTGGAGAGCTCTGACCGCTGGGCTCCTGGAAGGGTCGCTGCGGCAAGAAGGCGGTCGAATTTGCATCCATTGCCTCGATCTATTGGGACCGAGATCTCTGCCGAACACCGAGCTTTCCGAAGAGGCGCGGCTAGCGATTGCCAGACGGTTGGTGCGAGGGATCGTGGAGAAGGTTCGCGGGGACTGCCGGCAGTGGACTACGGATCACCTGGAGCGGGTCATCCGGCTAGCCTCGGAGGGCAGCAGTGGCTCGCGGGTGGAATTACCGGGAGTGATCGCGGAGCGAAGCTTTGATTGGGTGTGGTTTTCACCGGCGGAGGAGTGGAGGAGAGGAGATGCCGAAGGCTTGGCGCACGACGGTTCCCAGCAAGCTTTTTCGCAAACTGTAGAGATCGGGAATCCTGGAGAATCAACCGTCATTGCCGTGCCGGAAATCCGGAGGCGCTTTCAACTCAAAGTGGTTGACTGGCACGCCTGGAGGAGCGACACTGAGGCTGATAAGTGGGCCTTAGACAGGGACTTGCTTAGCTCACCGTTGGTTCTGCGCAATTGGCGTCCTGGGGACAGCTTCCGCCCAAAGGGGAGGCGTAGCACCCATAAGCTCAAGCATTTATTGCGCGTAGGGCGGGTGAAAGCATCGGCCCGGGAGGGCTGGCCAGTTCTGACGAGCGCAAGCCTGCTGGTGTGGGCGCGGGGACTGCCTGTTGCCGCCGACGTTGCGACAGGGCCGACTACCCGGTCAGGGGTAGTGATTGCGGAGGAGGAGCTTTGAAGGCGGCCCTGGAACCGGTTTATTCCACGCAGCAACTGAGCGAGCGCGTGACGAAATTGGGAAAGGCCATTTCGCGGGACTATGGCAGCAAGACCGTCGACGTGGTGGTGATGCTCGATAGCGCTTTTGTCTTTGCGGCTGATTTGATCCGGAGCATCTCTTGCCGGGTGGTTTGCCATTTCGTATGGGCGGAAATTCGGGATGTTCAGTTTGGGGGACATGATCGCCGCGAGATCTATTTCAGCCGGCCTCCGCGACTGGAGGAGCGTGACGTGCTGGTAGTGGATGCAGTGGTTCAGTCGGGACTAACGCAAGACTTTCTTCTGAAGCGGCTGCAGGAGAGCCGCCCGCGCTCCTTGAGGTTGGCGGCGCTTTTCGACAAGCCCGAGGAACGCCGGGTGGACCTGAGGCCTGATTACTTTTGCTTCGCCGCAGCATCTAAATATCTGGCGGGTTATGGCCTTGCGGGAAGCCGCGGATGGTACCGGAACGTGCCGTATGTGGGTGTTCAGCCGCGGCGGGCGCGAGGAGTTTCGGCGTCCGAGAGCCTTGCACCCGCAAAGAAAAGAAAGAGGTAACGCGTGAATTCGAGTTCCACGGCAAAAACCATTCTCTTCTGGATGTTCATCGTCCTTCTGTGCGTCGTGCTGTGGCGCATGGTGTCGGCCAGCGGTCAGTCGGCACGGCAGGAGGAGCCGAGCTATAGCGAGTTCATGAGCCAGGTAAACCGCGGAAACGTGAAGGAAGTCACGCTTTACCTCTCGCCAAACAGCTACGAAATCGAGGGCGAGTGGCGCGAGCCGGCCAAGAAGTTCCGGGTGACGATCTTCAAAGAAGGCGCTCCCGACCTGACCAAGCAACTCGAAGACAAAGGGGTGCTGATCAACGTCAAGGAAGTGACCCGCGCGGACTGGATCAATTTCCTGCTTACCGCGGCGCCGCTCTTTTTGCTGGTGGGCTTCTGGATCGTCATGATGCGGCAGATGCAGGCGGGCGGAAATAAGGCGCTCAGCTTCGGCAAATCGCGAGCCCGGCTGCTAACAGCGCAGCAAAAGAAGGCCACGTTCAAGGACGTCGCGGGAATCGACGAGGCCAAAGAGGAACTGCAAGAGATCATCGAATTTTTGAAGGACCCGCAGAAGTTTCAGAAGCTCGGGGGCCGCATTCCCAAAGGCGTGCTGCTCGTCGGACCTCCTGGAACGGGTAAGACCTTGCTTGCACGGGCTATTGCCGGCGAGGCCAACGTGCCATTTTTCTCCATCTCCGGCTCGGACTTCGTGGAGATGTTCGTGGGCGTGGGCGCAAGCCGCGTGCGCGACCTTTTCGAACAAGGCAAGAAGAATGCGCCGTGCATCATTTTCATCGATGAAATCGACGCTGTGGGCCGCCATCGTGGCGCTGGATTGGGCGGTGGCCATGACGAGCGCGAGCAGACCTTAAATGCCCTCCTGGTGGAGATGGACGGATTCGAATCGAACGAAGGCGTCATCCTCATCGCCGCCACCAATCGCCCGGACGTGCTCGACCCGGCGCTCCTGCGCCCGGGACGTTTCGACCGGCGCGTGGTGGTGCCGCGGCCGGACATCAAGGGGCGCGAAGAGATCTTGCGCGTGCACACGCGCAAGGTGCCCATCGCGGATGACGTGGATCTCTCCGTGATCGCGAGGGGCACGCCAGGATTTTCGGGAGCCGATCTGGCAAACCTGGTGAACGAGGCCGCGCTGTGGGCGGCCCGGCAAAATCGCAAAGTTGTGACCATGGCCGACTTCGAGATGTCCAAAGACAAAGTGTTGATGGGCGTCGAGCGCAAGTCCATGATCCTCTCGGAAGACGAGAAGAAGAACACGGCTTACCATGAGGCCGGGCACGCGCTGGTGGCGGCCATGACGCCGGGGGCCGACCCGTTGCACAAGGTCACGATCATTCCTCGCGGGATGGCGCTGGGCCTAACCATGCAGTTGCCGATCGACGACAAGCACACCTACACCAGAGAATATTTGATCGGAACCCTTACCGTCCTGATGGGCGGCCGCACGGCCGAGGAGATTTTCCTCGGACACATCACCACCGGCGCGGGCAACGACATCGAGCGGGCCACGGACATCGCGCGGAAGATGGTGTGCGATTGGGGCATGAGTGAACTGGGGCCGCTGGCGTTCGGAAAGAAGGAAGAAGCCATCTTTCTGGGCCGCGAGATTGCGCAGCATCGCGACTATTCCGAGGACACGGCGATCCATATCGACGCGGAAGTGCGGAAGATCGTGACCAGGTCTTACGAAACGGCGCGCAATATACTGGAAGGCCACAAGGACACGCTGGAACGTATCGCGCAGGCATTGCTCGAGCGCGAAGTTCTGGACGCCGCCGAATTACGGCTGCTAATGGATGGCAAGCCGCTGCCGGAGAAGATCAAGCCGGCGCCCCCGATGCCGCCTTCGCAACCGCTACCGGGCGTCGAGCCAAAGCAGGCGCCGCGGCCGGAGCTTCGTCCCGCTCCCGGATTCAGCAAGGGATAAAATAGGTGCGGGCGCCAGCGCCCGCACCGCAGTACCCTCTCTGTACCGGCCCCGTGCCGGAAGGCGTACAATGGGGCTATGGCGAAGAAGTTGGCACCCATTGAAGTCCTCTGCCCCTGCTGCCAATCGAAGCTGGTTATCGATACGCAGCTAGCTGAAGTCCTATCCCATACCCCTCAACCCAAGGCCGCGCCCGACGTCGATATCTCGGATGCCGGCCGCATTTTGGCGGAGCAAGCGCAGCGCCGCGAGGATAAATTCCGCCAATCGTGGGAAGCCGAAAATAAAAAGGAAGATCTGCTGGCGCGCAAGTTCGAGGAAGCGCTCAAAAAGGCTCACGAGGGGCCGGCAGAAAAGCCCGTGCGCGATTTCGATCTCTAGTAATAGCCCGCATGGCGTCGAAAGACGACTGCGATTTTCTCCCATGAGCTCGCAAGCGAGATCGAGGCTTAGAGCCGGTCTGATTTCCGCGCTTGCTTTAGCGTTCGGCGCGGCCTTCACGGCCGCGGCGCAAAAAGCGAGCCTTCCACGCCCACGCATACTCGAGCAGGGAATACAGCTCTCGCGCGACGCGGCAACGGGCGAACTGCGGACCAACGTACCTCCCCAATCACAAACGGCATCCGCCGACATCACGCCCATCATTCGCTCGCGAGTGGCGCTGGTGGAGCTGCAGTGCACGGTTACGGCGCCGAATGGCACCAGGGTGCGCGGCCTGACACGGGACGATTTTCAGCTGTGGGAGGATGGCGACGAGCAGCAAATCGCCTCGTTTGACGCGGCCACGACGCCCGCAAGCATCGTTCTGGTGATCGATGCGAGCCCCAGCATTTATCGCGAACTGGGCGACATGCGGGGCATCGCGCAATCGCTCACAAAATCCCTGCAGCCGGAAGACGAAGTTGCGGCGGTGGCTTTTGCGGACAAAACGCACCTGCTGATGCCCTTTTCGCGGGATCGCAATCTACTCAACAAGGCGCTGACCTCGGCCGAACTGGCAGAGGTGGCGAACTCTTCCGAATCTTTTATCTACGAGGCCACCTATCTCTCTGCCGTGCGGCTTCTTAGCGGGCGGGCCGGACGAAAAGCCATCGTTCTGCTGACGGATGGCCAGGATAGCGAGCTCGGCCTGAGCTGGGATCCCGCCAGCATGCTGCCGCGAACTCCCTCGGATAATCGATTGACGTTTCAAGACGTGGCCCAGGCAATCGCGGCGCGCGGTATCGAGCTTTATGTGATTTCTACCGAACCGAGGCCGCGCGCGATGACCGACGACTGGCTATCCGGGCACCGGGCGGCGCCGCTTTTGACCGCTGCCGCGCGGAACTCAGGAATTGCGCTGTACACCCTCTATTTGGCCGAGCTTGTGAGGCAGACAGGAGGCCAGCTTTATTTCCTGCGGGAGATCGGGAGCCTCGCCGAAATCTATCACACCATCGCCCTGAGGCTGGAAGCGGAATATACGCTGGGTTATTACCCATCGGCCGGAATTGCGAAGCCGGGGTGGCGAGAATTAAAGCTGAAGCTGCGGGAAGGAGCCGGCAGCCCTGCGGGCTCGCAAATGAATTACCGCACCGCGTATTACGTTCCCGCGTTGTCTCCCTAGAGAACGTCCCCTAGAAACCCAATCGATTGCCATCTAAGATGTACTCCTTATGTTCACGAGGACACGCTACCGCTTGCGCCTGCGTTCGCGCACGCTTGTACTGGGCGAGCGCACGCTCATCATGGGAATTCTGAACGTTACGCCGGACAGCTTTTTTGCCGGCGGCCGTTACCCCGATGCGCAGTTGGCGGTGGAAAGAGCGTTCGAAATGGAGCAACAGGGAGCGGATATTCTGGACGTGGGCGGCGAGTCAACCCGCCCCGGAGCGGACCCGCTCAGCGCGGATGAGGAGATCGCGCGCGTGTTGCCGGTGCTAGAGGGTTTGCGGGGGAAATTACGCATTCCGATCTCGCTCGATACACAAAAGGCTGAAGTCGCCGAGGCTGGTTTGAGGGCAGGAGCGGAAATTGTCAATGATGTTAGCGGGCTTCGAGCCGATCCTGAACTGGCGGAGATTGCCAAGCGAACCGGCGCCGCTCTGGTTCTCATGCATATGCGGGGCGTTCCGAAATCGATGCACAAAGGGCCCTTCGCGCGCGACGTGATGCGCGATATTGCTCAAGGCTTGCGTGCGTCGATTGCCCGAGCGCGCCAAGCGCACATTTCCGAGGCGAAGATTCTTCTCGACCCCGGCATTGGTTTCGGGAAGAAGCAGAAGCAGAGTTTCGAAGTGCTTGGGCAGCTGCCTGCATTAGCGCGCCTGGGATGTCCGCTGGTTGTTGGAGTGTCCCGGAAATCGTTCATCGGCTGGGCTCTGGGCGGAAGGGGCGACATCTGGCCTCCCGAGAATCGCGCGTGGGGAACAGCGGCGGCTGTAACTACCGCGATCTTGAATGGGGCGCATATTGTTCGCGTTCACGACGTCGAAGAGATGTCGCAGGTGGCCCGTGTTGCCGACGCCGTCCTTTCAGCGACAGCGCACTGATCGGGATTCGCTCTTTATCAAAGCGGCGGCGGCAGCAGGTTATAATTGGCACTGAGGTGCCGATCAGCACTCGATTCCAGCGCGTTCTTATGTCTCGCGTCTCTCCGCTATCGCCGCTCGTCTTCTTCGGAGTTTTCTGCTTCGCTGTCCTGTCGGCGACGGCTCAAATTTCGCCGGAACCCGATCCGCTTGCGCGGATGCGTCAGGCAGCCGCGGCAAACACGCAAACCTGTTCGGAAAGCGAGATATCGGCCTGTGCTCAGGCGGCGCCGAAGATCATCGCCAGCGCGATGGGCGCATCGCCGCTGGCCGAAAATCTCCGCAGGCTTACCGACGGTATCGGTGGGCGCCTGACGGGGTCACCGGCCATGGAACGGGCGGTGCAGTGGGCCCTGGCGGCGTTCCGCGACGCGGGTATCGACGATGTGCATACGGAAAAGTTCACGATTCCGCATACTTGGAGCGAAGGGGCGACACATGTAGAGATTGTGTCGCCATCCGGCTTTGCGGTGCACGCCGTATCGGCGGCGTGGTCGCCGGCAACGCCTCCCAGCGGAATTGAAGCAGATGTCACCGATGCCGGTTCCGGCACTTCGGAGGATTTCGCTCGTGCCGGCGGTTCGGCTCGGGGAGCGATTCTGCTTGTCCATACCGAGGTTCTGCGCACCTTCAGCGATATCTCCGCGGAATACCTGCGCGATCCCGAGATTATCCGCCGGTCGATTGCGGCGGGGGCCAGCGCCATCCTGTGGATGGGGACTCGGGACGGCATGCTCCTCTACCGTCAGAGTGTTGGCCTGGGGCAGGACGGCTCGATTGAAAAGCTCCCGCAAGCCATCGTGGCGCGCGAAGACGCCCTGCGGATGGCCGGCCAACTCGCCGCCGGACAGCGAATCCGGGTCCGGCTGGAATTGCCGAATCGCGTGGGCGGCCCGGCGGAAGCACAAAACGTAGTGGCGGAGATTCGAGGCAGCGAGAGGCCCAACGATTTTGTCTTGTTGGGCGCGCACCTGGACTCGTTCGAATTGGGGAGGGGAGCCCTGGACGACGGGTGCAACGTGGCCCTGGTTATCGAGGCCGCTCGGGACATTCATCTGACCGGACTGCGGCCAAAAAGATCCATACGCTTTGTGCTGTTCAGCGGCAATGAGGAAGGCACCCTGGGATCCTGGGCCTATGTGCGCGCCCATCGTGACGAGCTCGATCACGCCGACGCGGCCGTAATTTTCGATGAAGGAAGCGGCCGTGTGACTGGATTCTCGCTCCAGGGCCGAAGCGACTTGCAATCCGAAGTCCTGCACCAGGCTTTGGCGCCTCTTGACTCATGGGGGGGCAATCGCTTCACTGAGAATTCCATTTTGGGAACCGACAATCTGGACTTCCTGCTGGAGGGCGTTCCCAATCTGGTCGCCAATCAGGAAGAGGCCAATTACGTGGCCAATTATGGCGCATCTTCCGACGCCTACGACAAAGTCGATATCCCGAATCTGAAGTTCAACACCGCTGTCGCGGGGGTGCTGGTCTTCGGCCTGGCCGAATTTGCTGCGCCAGTTGGGCCGAGGCTCTCCCGCGCCGAAATAGGAAGCCTCTTGAAGCAGACCGGCCTCGATTCGCAGCTAAAGGCTCTAGAAGTATGGCCTTACTGGGAAAGAGGTAGGCGCGGACGCCAGCCTTAGATTTAGAAACTGGCACCTGATAGCAGGGGCTTTGACCGTGCGTGCCGCGATATAATTTCAATATGAATGCGTCTGCTGCCTTGGCATCTCATATAGGGGCTGGTTCGGGCGCGGGCCGGATTCTGGCCATCGACTACGGCCAGAAGCGGCTTGGATTGGCTTTGTCGGACCTGCTACGCGTGGCGGCCCAGCCATTCGCAACGTGGAGGCGGTCCAATCGTCGGAGGGACCTGGCCCGGCTGCGAGACTTATGCAGGGAGCAGGAGGTTGGGCTTATCCTGGTGGGCTTGCCCATACATCTTGAGGGCGCCAACAGCGCCATGGCTGCGGAAGCCTCCCGATTCGCCGAACTGGTGCGCGCGGAAGTAGGCAAACCCGTGGAATTGGTTGACGAGCGGCTGAGTAGCTGGGAGGCGGAACAGGCGCTGGGCGAGAATGGCTCGGCGAATTCCCGTTCTCGCGAGCGCAGAAGGCAGAAGCTGGACGAGGTAGCTGCTGCCGTGATTTTGCGAGATTACCTGCAGACCAGGAGAACAGGGGCCTAGGCGCCCAGGATCAAGCATGCTGCGAGCGCTTTTCATTCTGGTTCTGGTGGCCCTGCTTTTGACGGGATGGGTGGCCATATCGATTTACCTTCCTTATCAGCATTTCCCTTCCCAAGGCATCTTCGTGGACATACCCCACGGCGCTTCGCGACGGACTGTCGCTCGTTTGTTAGCCAATCAGGGAGTCGTGCGCAGCCGATGGGCTTTCGAGGGATTGTCCCGCTGGCGCTCCCGGAGCACGCTGCAGGCGGGCGAATATTACTTCGACCACCCCATGACGGGATTGCAAGTCTTTGACACGATTGCCAGCGGACGTGTTTATGTGCGGGAGTTGGTTATACCCGAAGGCCTTTCCATGTTCGACATCGCCGATCTGGTGCAACGCGAGGACTTCACGACGCGTGACGATTTCCTGGCTGCCGCTCGCAATTCCGCGTTGATACGAGACCTGGCGCCCAACGCGCCCAGCCTGGAAGGCTTTCTTTTTCCTGCGACATACGAATTTCCGCGGCATCCCACAGGGGAACAGATGGTGACGACAATGGTGGCGCATTTCCGGCAGCAGTGGGCTGCAATCAGCGCCGCACAGCCGAATCTATCGGGACTGGCAATCGAGCAGGTCGTCACGCTCGCCTCCCTGGTGGAACGCGAAACGCCCAAAGCCGAAGAGAGGCCGATGGTCGCAGGGGTTTTTATCAACCGGCTGAACCGGCATGTACCACTGCAGTGCGACCCGACTGTCGTTTATGCGCTGGAATTGGCAGGGCTTTACACTGGAAAACTTGAGGCGTCCAACCTGCCCTTCGATTCGCCGTATAACACCTATCGCCGTTCCGGGCTGCCGCCCGGTCCTATCGCCAACCCCGGCGGCGCTTCGCTGGAAGCGGCGCTCAATCCTCCGCAGACCGACTACCTCTATTTTGTCGCCAATACGGAAGGCGGCCATTTTTTCAGCAGAACCCTCGCGGAGCACAATCACAACGTGGCCCTTTATCGCCGGAGGCTGGCCGCCCAGCGCGGCGCTGCCGCGGCGAACGATTCGACGTCCGCGTCGCAGCCGGCGTCCGTTCCTTCCTCTTCACCGGCCAAGTTGAGGCTTCGATGAGTGGACAAGGGCCGGAGACCAAGAGGGAAGCCATTCTGGAGATTGCGGAGGGGTTAGGGCTCGAAAAGTTCACGCCTGCTGAGGTGGAGCAGATTCGGAGGCAACTGGTTGCAAAATTGGGCCCCTCGGGAAAGACATCGGCGGACTACATCGTACAAGTTCTTTCCTCGGCGGGGCTAAGGGTTGTGCTGTCGGCGGAGGCTGACACAGAAGGTCAGTACGAGGAAGAGTTCCACGATCTGCTGCATTTCGCGACTCTGGAAGAGGCGGAGATCTGCCTGATGCGCTTGGATGAGCTTTGGCGCAAGTTTCGTTCTGAAGGGAAACGGGCAGCGGCCGAGCGAGTGCTGGAAGTAGCGCGATTGGGACGCCGCCGGGCCGAAATGATTGCGCGGAACCCGCGCGTCGAAGCGCACAAACGCGACCAGAAGCAGGAAATCCTGGAATGGTTCCGGATTTGGCTGGAAACGCCCGATAGCTTCTTCGACTGGCTGGACCTCCGCAAACAATCCCCGGAATACGTGCACCGCTTTGGACAGGATGCTTCCGCGGTTGAAGAGTAGCCGATACTATGGAGAAGACATATCGCCTCGAGGTTGAGGCGCTCGATCTGGGCGCGGATGTGCGCGCTGTCGGCCTGGAACTTATCGAGCGGGAAACACGCGAGCCAGCGATCGGACACGACGCAGCGGGAATTTGGGCGGCGCTGGTGCCCGCTCTGGCTGCCGGACAGCCCTGGGGGATCGACTTTTTCGCTCATGTGGAACGGGTGCGGGATTTCTGCCGTCAAAACGCTCTGGCGTTTCGGGAGCCGAACACCCATGCGATCGTGATCGCTCAACCGGAACGGCCGCAACTGGAGCTTTTGTTCGAGCGCTTTGCGGCGGAAACGTTTGGCGTTCGAGCGGGCGGCCGGCTGGTCGAAGGAGATGCCAAGCTGGAGGGCGCTTTGGCCGAGCGCGGAGTGGATGCCTATCACTCCGCCTTTCCCGAGTATCTATTTTGTTCCGTGTGCGATTTTGAAAACGGCTTTCTGACGGTCCTGAGCAATCAGCTCTGGGCTTCAGAGGTGATCCGGCGCGCAAAGGGAGCGCTGGAGAATTCGCAGGTAGAAGTTACCCGCCCGGCTTAGCACGTTCATCGAACTGCACGTTGACCTCTCTTCGGTGGGCTGATAAGTTTTTCGTTTTGGTCGCGTAAGGGGAGACGGCACTGATACATCGCATCATCGGATTCCGAATGGCGCAACTCGTCCTGCTTACAGTAGTCCTGGCGGGGTGCGCGGCCACTCAGAAACATGCTGTTGCACGAACCGGTATTCGGCCAACCCTGGATGCCGGCCAAACCGAGCTGTTGGATGCCTACAACCGGCAGGCCGATGCCATCCGCACCGTGAACGCTTCCGTGCTGATGAGCCCGACCGCGGGCCTGGCATACAGTGGAGTGATTCACCAGTATCACCAAGTCAGCGGTTTTGTGCTGGCGGCAAGGCCGGAGATGATTCGCGTCATCGGGCAGGCGCCAGTCGTCGGCACGAATATCTTCGACATGGTCAGCGACGGCCAAATGTTCCGCATCTTTATTCCTTCGAAGAACCAATTTCTCGTTGGGCCGACTCAGTTCGAGCGCGCGGCAAAGAATCCAATCGAAAATCTGAGGCCCCAGCACCTGCTGGACGCTCTCTTTTGGATCGCAATCGGCCGTGAGCAGCCGACTGTCTTGGAGCAGATGGATATTCCGCCCGCGCGCTACTATGTGCTGACCGTCTTGCGCGGTTCGAGCCCAAGCTTCGACATTGCGCGCAAGATCTGGTTTGACCGATTCGATTTGCGAGTCTCCAGGCTGCAGATTTATGGGCCCGAGGGAAGGCTCGATTCCGACATCAGCTATGCGGATTGGCAGGATGTGGCGCCCGCGAACGCCCCCGCTAATACCGAGAACGCAGCCCCGCCCAATACGTCCGGCGAAGGGCTGAGAGCCAGTCCGCCACTCACATTTCCGCGAACGATTCGGGTTACACGGCCGCAGCAGGATTACCAGCTGGTTTTGACGATCACCAAGATCGCGGTGAACGGCGAAATCCCAGCGGATGGTTTCAAGCTTCCCCAGCCGGCCGGCACGGAGCTCGTAAACGTCGGCACGGCACAACAGGAACTGCAGCCGTGATCGGCCGGGTGATTCTCGCGAATATTCTTCACCGGCCCGTGCGGACTGTGGTCAGCATCGTCGCCGTAGGGGTGGAGGTCGCCCTCGTCATCATCATCGTGGGACTCACGAGCGGGATGATTCAAGAAACCGCCAAGAGGATTGAAGGGGTCGGCGCGGACGTCATGTTGCAGCCGCCTTCGGCTTCGGTATTCCTGGCTTTTAACGGCGCGCCCATGCCGATCCGGATCGGCGACCGGCTGCGGCAGCTGAAATACGTGCAAGCGGTGACGCCCGTCCTGCTGCAGTTCAGCTCCACCGGAGGGGTCGACCTTGTCTACGGCATCGATCCGGAGAGTTTTCGCGCGGTCTCCGGGGGATTTGTATTGCTCGAAGGCCGGGATATCAAGGGACCAGATGACGTGCTTGTGGACGACTGGGCGGCCCGCTCGAAAAACTTGAAGGTAGGCGACACATTCCGACTGCTGGATCATGACTTCAACGTTGCCGGCATCGTGGAGCACGGGAAGGGCGCCAGGATTTTCGTGCCGCTCTCGACGTTGCAGGATCTGTCTGGATCGAGGGATAAAGCGTCCATTTTCTTCCTGAAGTGCACGCGCCCGGATCATACGCCGAACGTAATGGCCCAAATGAAGGCGCTTTTACCGGGGTATGAGATCAGGCCGTTAAAGGATTTCGTATCGCTGATGACGTCGACCAGCCTTCCGGGCCTCGATACGTTTGTGCGCAGCATGATTGCCCTGGGCGTGGCCATCGGATTTCTGGTGATTTTCCTCTCGATGTATAGCTCGGTGGTGGAGCGTACGCGGGATATCGGCGTGCTGAAGTCGCTGGGCGCTTCCAAGACATACATCATGCAGGCGCTGCTGAGCGAGATTGCGGTGATCTGCGGCGCGGGTATTGTCTTCGGCGTCGGAATGAGCTACGTAGGGCGGGTATTCTTCCTTTCCGCTTTTCCCACACTCTCGATCCTGATCACGGCCGGCTGGATCATCCGCGCCGCAATGATCGCCGCTTGCGGGGGCTTGCTCGGCGCGCTTTATCCCGCATGGCTGGCCAGCCGCAAGGATGTAATCGAAGCTCTTGCGTACGACTGACGCCTCCCATCGAGTGAGCCTCTGAATCATTGGGCTACGGAGGCGAACTCCGGCTAGAATACTTCGGCCCTCAGTCGGACAGTGTTTTCAGCGAATCCATGGAGCCGATACTAAGAACCGAAAAGCTGTGGAAGACGTATCGATCGGGCAAGATTCAGGTGCCGGCGCTGCGCGGCGTAAATTTTGACGTTCTTCCGGGCGAATTTGTGGCCGTGATGGGGCCTTCCGGATGTGGTAAATCTACGCTGCTGTACGTGATCGGAGGCCTGGCGCAAGCGACCCAGGGGCGGGTGCTGGTGGACGGAAACGATCTGGCCGCGATGAGCGATGCGGAGCGCACCCGGCTGCGGCGGCATAAGGTCGGCTTCGTCTTCCAGCGATTTAATCTGCTTCCAACGTTGGACGCATTTGGCAATATCGCCATTGCGCAGCATATTCATGGCGACGGTTTTGATCCGCACCGGTTTCAAGTTGTGTGCGAGATGCTCGGGCTTACGGAGAGATTAAGCCATCGTCCCGCGGAACTCTCCGGAGGGGAGCAGCAGCGCGTGGCCATCGCTCGGGCCATTATCAACGAGCCTAAAATCTTGCTCGCGGATGAGCCGACGGGTAACCTGGACACCAAGAACTCCGAGAATGTGCTGAGTATGTTGCGCCGGCTCAATCGCGAACTGGGCCAAACCATCGTGATGATTACGCACAATCCGGAGGCGGCGGCCTATTCGGACCGCGTCGTGCACATGCGGGATGGGGTAATCGTGGACGGCGTGCCCGCCGACTGAGTTATGCGCACAATTTGGCGAATATTCGTCCGGACCGTTTTCTGGTCGTTCGAGCGGGGTACTTGGCCCTATGACCTCGCCGTCGCCGTAATCGTCATTTTTGTGCTTTTATCGCCGCGCTCCTGGTTCAATGACCAGCCGCCGTTGGGCCCGGCGCCGGATGCCGCAATGGTGCAACTCCGCGATGCGGACGTGAGCGATGGCACCAGGACATACAGGGTGAGCGCCAAACTATTGGTTTCTTCGACGAAAGTTCCTGAACCCGAACTGGAGCACCAATTACACGAGGCGGTGCGTCAGAACGTGGAGACCTTGCAGAAGAGCCGCTTTGAAATCCTCAGGATCGAACCGATCCGCGCGGACGACGGATCCATCGCCTACTACGACGTCTCCATTAGGCCCTGAGACCGTAGCTACCCTGAAAAATCTGTCGGGAATTGCATCTCCGTTGCAACGAACTTCATCTTATACTGTACTTGGAGATGAGAGACCCGCAATAATGAGAAAGCTGATTCAGGCTTTTCGACCGCCATTTTGGTTTGTTGTCACGGTTCTGGCTTTAGCTGCATTGGTTGTTTTCCCCACGTTCCGTCTCGCCGCCAACCCATTGATGGTGGACGACATTCTCAAACAGTTGGACCGCGAGCAAGGTGCATTCCAGAGTCTGAGCGCGAACATCGAACGCACCAAGGTGACCGTGGTCGTAAACGACCGTTCCACCGAATCGGGCCAGATCGAAGTGCGCCGCGATGGCAAAATGCGCATTGACCTGACTTCGCCGGATCAAAAGACGATCTTACGCGACGGCGATCACCTCTTCATTTACACTCCTAAAATCCGCCAAGTGGAAGAGTATGACCTCGCGAAGCACCGCGGCCTGGTGGATCAATTACTCCTGCTGGGGTTTGGCACGTCGGGGGAGAGCCTCAAGAAGAACTACCAGATCACGCTTCATGGGGAAGAGACTCTGACGGGCCAGAAAGTCGCTCGGCTGGAATTAACGCCACGCTCCGACGATTTGCGCAAGCAAATCTCAAGGATCGATCTGTGGCTGAACGAGGCCAACTGGCTTACCGACCAGCAGCAGTTTTACGAGACGGGGTCCGGCGATTACTCGATCGTTCAATACTCGAATGTGACGCGGAATGTGCCCATTCCGGATGCGCGTTTCCGGCCGGCGTGGCCGAAGGGCGTCACCCACGTGAAACCCCAGGACTAACTGCGCACTTTCGATCTGCCCCGCTTTGATTTGCTTCGTTCCGTTCGATCGCGAGCAATGCCCGTTTGCGGTCAATTCCCCAACGATACCCGCGAGCTATCCGGTTTTTGCGCTCACTCACGGTTTTAGTACTACAGGTTATGAATTGGAACAAGTGCTCTTGGCATTCATTGACCTTCTAGTGGCGCCCGCGTCATAGTCCCGCCAGCAGCGCCGGAAACGCACCCTAAAGGGGGAACTATGCGCGTTTTTCGGCCTGCTCTCGCTGCAGGCCCGGCCGGATCGGTCGTCCAAGAACCAGATGCTCAAGTCGCTCCACTACATTCAGCTGATTCAGAATGGGCAAACCGCAGGCGGCCGCGCGGGATCAACCGAGTACCCACGCATACGGTGGGACGGGCTCAGGAACGGCGCGCTTATGTCCGCGCCCGGCTGTCCCTCCCTCTTCGCCTAGAACGCGTAGCGGGGCAACGCCAGGCCCAACCAAACCCTCTGCAAACCGCGAACATCAGTTCCAGCGGGCTTTTCTTTCTTTCGCCGGTACGCATTGAGGCCGGAGTTCCGATCGAGGTAGAAGTTCAGCTGATCAGCCGCCCTTTTGCACGGGCCACGGTGCATATGAACGCGGTCGCGCACGTGGTTCGCAGCGAAGCCGCAGAGGAAACTGGCTGGTACGGGGTGGCGGCCGCTTTCGACGATATCAGTTACCGGCGTGACGAAAATCTCCTGGAAGACTTGGCGCCGTGACCGCTATCGCGATAGATGCGTTTCGACCGTAAACCCGACAAATAATCCGTATCGAAGCCGGCTCACGCGGCAAGCGCGCGTCAGCCTCTGCTACGATTGGTTTCATGCTCACGCGAAAGCCGCTTCGCGCCGTACTGTTTGACTGGGACGGCACACTGCTCGATTCCTTTCATGCGGATGCCAACGCTTACACGGGAATGTTTCGGTCGCTCGGTATGCGCTGGGCGCCCGAAAGCCTTCTGCGGCATTATTCGCCCGACTGGCATAACGTGTATCGAGCCATGCGATTGCCGGTTGCGCGCTGGCCCGAAGCGGACCGGCTTTGGCAGCACTTTTACCGTTCGGAACGCCCTCTGCTTCAACCCGGCGCCCGGCAGGTCGTGCAAACGCTGGGCCATCGATTCCGGCTCGGCCTGGTCAGCGGCGGCAGCAGCTTGCGGGTGCGCTCGCAGATTCATCGTTTTGGACTCGCACCCCTTTTCGAGGTGAGCGTCTTCGGAGACGATACGCCGCGGCGCAAGCCGCATCCATTGCAACTACAAATCGCCCTCGGCAAACTCGGGCTCGATCCAGCGTGCTGCATTTATGTGGGGGACGCGCCGGAAGATGTGAGGATGGCCCGGCGCGCGGGCGTGCCTGTCGTGGGAGTTATCGATCATTCGCCGAATCCCCGAGGCCTGCGCGAATCTCGGCCCGATGCGTTGATCAAGACGATCCGTTCGCTTCCCGAACTATTGTGGCGCTGCTAATGAGCGGGAATCGGCTCGGGCGAATTCTGGCGCGAGGGATCGGCGGCGGGCAACGGCGTGTACTGCTCCCAGCGAATGATCAGCCGGACCGGGACGCTCGCGCCCCGGTTGTCATACGAGCCGTCTGAGCGTGAATAAGCGGGGAGCCAATACTTATCGGCCACTGGCTGGCGGTAGGTTTCGAATAGGGCGAAGGGTAGTTTCGAGGGCTGAAAGTCGCCGGTTTCAGTGACCCATTTGCCGTACGATTTCACGATGGTCAAATCGTGATCGTCCACCCAGACCAGCCCGTCGAAATAAGCGTGCGCACGCTCCAGTTGCCTGGGCTTGACCTCAAAAACGTACGTACTCAATTCGTCCACAGGCTGCTTGCCTTGGTAAGAGATCTTGTATTTGGGCAGATTGGAAGTCACCAAAGGGAATACGGGAATCTTGGACAGCGCCTCGATATTGTCGCGCTCCAGATCCAGATATCTCAGCGTGGACTGCTGTTCTCCGCTGGGGCGCCTGTCTTCGGAAGCGGGTGTCGACGCGCTGATCTGCGCCTGCCCCGAGACCTTACCGTCGTCTCCGACTTCCTCGAGGCGCACGGTTTTGCGATAGCCGTATGTTGTGAAGACGCGCGCGAGTTCGTCCTCATTGGCCGAAAAACGCCGGATAATCTCGTCGGGCGGGATCGGGGACGCGTCGCTCGAAGGCTCAGGCCGGGTGGGGATGCGCACAACGTCAGGGGACTTGGCCCCCACCTGCGGACCAGCTGCCTCCTGCGCGACAAGCGACAAGGCGGCGAAACCTGTGCAGGCCGCCACTGCCGCGAACGCGACGATTAAGATACGCTTGCGCATCATTCCTCTTTAAGATGCCGCGGTCATCGGTTAGCGTTTACTCGACCCGTTCGGAAGAGTGCGGCTTCCCCGATACTTGCGCATGCATCCACGGGAACTTTAGCAGGTTCTTATTTTCAGTTATATCTCCTCTGATAAAATCGCGTTCTGCGGCTGCCGGCTATGCAAGGGCAAAGAAATGCGAAGCGGTTTCTTGTTTCGGGCAAGGTGCAAGGCGTCGGCTATCGATATTTTGCCATGAACGCGGCGGAACAACTCGGAGTCGCAGGGTACGCCAAGAATTTGGCGGATGGGCGCGTGGAAATCTATGCCATCGGCACCGTACCTCAACTTCGGCAGTTCGCTTGCGAATTGCAGCGCGGCCCGCGTTTTGCGTCCGTGGACGTCGTGTCCGAATCGGAGGCGGAAATTCTCGCCGATTTCAGTTCCCACTTTTCCGTGAATTACGATTAATAACTCAGAGCCGAGGACCCCTGAATGGATGATCTCAAGAAGTTGATTCGTGAAATCCCGGACTATCCCAAGCCAGGAATTCTTTTCTACGATTTGACGACGCTGCTGAAGGATAAGAGCGGCTTCCGAAAACTCGTGGATAAACTCTGCGATCACTATACGGATCGCAAGATTGACATTGTCGTCGGCGTGGAGGCGCGTGGTTTCATCTTCGCCCCCGCACTGGCGTATCGGCTTGGCGCCGGGTTCGTTCCCGTTCGGAAACCGAAGAAATTGCCCGCCAAGACCGCCAAAGTTTCCTACCAGCTCGAGTACGGCACCGACACGCTGGAGATTCACGAAGACGCCATTCGCCCCGGCCAAAACGTCATCATCAGCGACGATCTGCTGGCTACGGGAGGTACCGCGGCGGCCACCGTTCAACTTGTGAGGGCGACTAGGCGGCACGGTGAATGGCGTGGCCTTTGCGGTGGAGCTGACGTTCCTGAACGGCCGCTCGAAACTACCCGGCCTCGACGTTTTCTCGCTGATTCGCTACGACGCCTGAGTCAAAGGCGGTGTTCATCCGCGCTTGGCGGCGCGCTGGCGTACGACCTCAAACAGAGCCACGCCCGCGGCGACCGAGACATTCAAGGAGCGCACCGGCCCGGTCGTCGGGAGAGAGGCCAGGAAGTCGCAGCGCTCCTTCACGAGTGCGTGCAGCCCTTTGCCTTCGCCGCCCAGCACCACAGCAATGGGACCAGACAGATCGATCTCCGTGAAGTGCTTTTCGGCGCGCTCATCTAATCCCACCAGCCAATAGCCGGCCTCTTTGATCTCTTCCATAGCGCGCGGCAGGTTCACCACGCGGGCCACGCGCATATGCGCAGCCGCGCCCGCCGACGCTCTCACCGCCGCATCGGTGAGCCCCACGGCACGGCGCTCCGGAATCACCACTCCGCCGGCACCTGCCGCGAGGGCGGTGCGGATAATCGCGCCGAAATTCTGGGGATCCTCGACGCCGTCCAGCAGAACAAGCAGCCCGGATGTTGTAGAAGAGCCCTGCCCGCCAGCAAGAAGCTCCTCCAGCGAAACGGCCGCCTGAGCGGCTACAAAGGCCACGACGCCCTGATGTTCACGTGTTCCCGCGGCGCGATCTACCTGCGGGCGATCCTCAAACCTCACCGGCACGGCATTGCGACGCGCCAGGCGCACGATCTCTTCCACACGTTCGCCGTGCCTCCCGTTCGCGATCACGACCGATTGGATGGGGCGTCGTCCGTTGAGAGCTTCTCTGACAGCATGAATGCCGGTAATTTTTTCCATAGCGGAAGGTCGCCGGAGCTTGCCCGCGGCAGGGATCAATCGAAAGTGAAGAGTTCAATCATCGAGAGTCGCGATCGCCTGGGCGGCGATGGCTTCGCCGCGTCCAACCGCGCCTACACCCTCGTTTGTTTTCGCTTTGAGGTTGATGTGTGAGGCGTCGATGCCCAGCGCGCCGGCGAGCGCTTCCCTCATCGCAGGAAAGTGCGGCCCCAGCTTGGGACGTTCGGTAATGACGATCGCATCCAGGTGCATGATGCGCAAACTACGCTGCGCCAATAGCCCGCGCACGTGCTCCAAGAAGAGCAAGCTGCACGCATTTTTCCATTTCGGATCCGTATCCGGGAAATGCGTGCCGATATCACCCAGGCCGGCGGCGCCCAAAAGCGCGTCGCAGATGGCGTGCGCCAGCGCATCTCCATCGGAATGGCCCACCGGGCCCTTGTCGTACGGGACTTCAATGCCGCCCAGAATGAGCTTTCGGCCCGCCGCAAGCCGATGCAGATCGTACCCAATGCCGGATCGGCTCAACGCCCAGCCTCGGCCGCCATGCGTTCCCGGCTCAGATAAAACTCCGCGATGCTGAGATCGCCCGGGCGGGTGATCTTCAGATTGCGCTCCGATCCCAGCACAACGTGCACGTCCTGCCCCAGATGCTCCACCAGAGCCGCTTCGTCGGAAGCTGTAAAGCCATCGGCGGCAGCTCGCGCAAAGGCCTCGCGAAGCAGCGCGGCCTCGAATACCTGCGGCGTCTGCGCCAGAACGATGCGCTCGCGCGGGATTGTCGTGGTGATCAGCGCGACATCTTCCGGCAAGCTGGCGCGCTTCACTTCCTTGACGGTATCCATGGCGGGAATGCCCAGGATCGCGGCACGGCAGCGCCGCGCCTCCGCGATCACGCGCTCTACCTGATCGCAGGTGACCAAGGGACGAACGGCATCGTGAACGAGAATGAGCTCCGCATCTGGCGGAACCGCGGCAAGCGCCTTGGCCACGGACTCCTGGCGTGTATCGCCTCCGGCCAAGACTCGAACCGGCCGGGCGAGGCGCTCAGCAGCGATGCGCTCTTTGAGGAATTCGACTTCGTCGGCGCGGGTGGCGATCAGAAACTCGCCGATCGCCGGACAGGCGGCCAGCCGTCGCAGTGTGAACACCACCACCGGCACACCATCGAGCAGGCGGAATTGTTTGGGCGAATCGGCGCCCATACGAGTGCCGAGGCCTGCTGCGGGCAATATGGCGACGATAGAGGACATAGCAGTTGCGCACCTCGACTAGTGTGCAGATCCAGCCGGGCACGCCCAAAGGTTCAAGAGTTTACACCCATGCGTATCCTGGAAGCCAATCTTGAAGCCTAGCCGCGCCTCATGGAAGCGTCTTAACTTCAGGATTGAGTGGGATCAGGCACGATTGAGCGTGGGAGCCGTTCCGCCGCTCCCGATGTTTCGACGGAGCGGCCCGCATGCTCCACGGCTGGAGCCACATGATTCTTAGACGCCTCTCGGTCGTCATAACGGCCAAAGATCATTTTTCCGGCCGTGGTCTGATGCACCGAGGTGACAATAATATCGACGGTCTTATTGATGGCTCGCCGTCCGCCGTCGACGACAACCATGGTGCCATCGTCAAGATAAGCTACGCCCTGGTTGTACTCTTTGCCCTCGCGGAGAATGAAGACCCGCATGGCCTCGCCAGGCAGAACAACCGGCTTCAAGGCATTCGCCAACTGGTTGACGTTCAGCACATCGAGCCCTTGCAACGTGGCGACTTTGTTCAAATTGTAGTCGTTGGTTACGATTTTGGCGTCGTAGCGCTTGGCGAGCTCGATCAGCTTCATGTCGACTTCGGCGATCTGCGGAAAGTCGTCCTCGGCGATTTCTACATCGAGGTTCGGCATCTTCTGCATTCGTTGCAAGACTTCCAGACCACGGCGGCCTCGTTGGCGCTTCAGGCTATCCGGTGAATCCGCCACTAATTGCAGTTCTCGAAGGACAAACTGCGGCACTACCAGAACGCCTTCCAAGAAGTAAGCCTCGCAAATATCGGCAACGCGGCCGTCAATGATTACGCTGGTATCCAGGATTTTGGGCTGGCGGCGCACTCCCTTTTCGTTCCCGAACAATCCGCCGAGGGCTTGTAAATTCAACATGTCGCCTTTGCGAGCGCCGAGGACCAGCCCGATGTATGTCATCACCAGCAGAACCGCGATGTCTAAAAACGAACGGGAGTCTTCCGGTATCGTTGTCTGGCTAATGACCAGGCCCATCAGGTAGGCGCCTATAATTCCAAGAATCGAGCCAACCGCGGCGCCGATCAGCCGCCGCAGGCTGGCCCTCTGCAGGCGGATTTCGAACAGGAAAACGGAAACGGAAAATAACAGGCCAACCAGAGCAGCCGTCGGCCTGCTGAGTCCAAAAGGATGAAAGTGATATCCCGCTGCGACGCAGGCCGTGCCGAAAACCGCGCGCACAACGAATTGATCCCACCAACTGCCGAAATGCACGTCTCTGCTGCGATGACCGTTGAATTCAGCAGTCAATTTCGAACTGCTGACTTCGGGCGATGGTGCTTCGGGAACCTGCCCAACCCGGGGATAAGGACGAGCCATGATTGAACCTCATAAACAGGTTTGAAATGAAAAGGTCTTGATCCTAAGTTTTGATCTAGAAGAAGCATGATTTTTATGAACGTCACCCGGGAGGACGATGTGCGATAAACGAAGAATGAAGCCCCGGAGCCAAGCTGGGAGCGGCCTTTCCTATCTGCCACAGCGGAAGAATTGTAGCACGCGGGTCAAGCTTACAGCCTGTCGCGGAAGGGCTTAATGGATACCTCTGGAGGACAAGGGTCGGTTAGCCACAGCAAGCGCGCCGGCAAGCGGCTCAGTCAGGCGAGGTAAAAGCGGGGCACACGCGTACCTAAGGCACAGCACAACTCCGAGGTCACGGTCCCCAGTTGCCGCGCCACGTCGGAGACGTATTGCGTTGCGTTTCCGTCGACGCCGTAAAAAGTGGCCACGTCGCCAACGGCGACGCCCGGAATATCGGTCACGTCCGCGGTCGTCAGGTCCATCGATACGGTACCCACGAGCGGCGCAAACTGGCCGCGAACGATCACCCGTCCCTTATTGGTGAGCGAGCGCGGCAAGCCATCCGCATAGCCAGCGGAGATCACCGCGACGCGGGAGGGGCGTTGCGCTACCCAGCGGCCGTTATAGCCAACCGCTTGGCCCGGCGCGGTGTCGCGCAGGGAAATGAGCCGCGCGCGCAGAGCCAAGGCAGGCTGCAGCGGAAGATTCGCATTGGTTTGGGCCGTCAATTCGGGCGGTTCATAGGATTGATGATAGCCATAGAGAACGAGGCCAGGGCGAATCATGCTGGCCCAGGTTTGGGGCCGGGATGCCACCGCGGCGCTATTGGCCATGTGGACGAGAGGCGGCGAGATTCCGAGCCGGCACAGATGTTCGAGAATACACTCGAACTCTCTCTGCTGCTCCTCGACGCGCTGATCGGTGAAAACTTCCGAAGACGCGAAGTGGGTAAAAACACCTTCGCATTCGAGATGGGGGCTGGCAGCAAGCGTGCGAGCGAAGCAGGGCACGTCGCCCGGAGAGAGCCCCAGGCGGTTCATGCCGGTTTGAAACTTCACATGAAATTTGACCCGGCGGCGGGCTCGAGCCGCGGCGCGTTCCAGAAACCGCAATTGCTCGCAGCGCGTGATCGCCGGGGTCAGATCGTGTTGGATGAGGCGCTTCTCCTCGCCGGGCCAAAAGCCGGTGAGCACGAGAATGGGCTTGCGTATCTTGCCCTCGCGCAGTTCGATTCCCTCGGCGGTAGAAGTTACGCCAAACCAGTCCGCCCCGGCCTTAGCCAGGGCTCGCGATACGGGAACAGCACCATGGCCATAAGCGTTCGCCTTCACAATGGCCAGTATCTTTCGCTGTGGCCGCTTGGCGGAGCGAGTTTCGCCGGAGTCGATATGGCGCCGAATGGCCTTGATGTTGTGCGCGAGCGCGCTGAGCCGAATCTCAGCCCAGACCGGGCGGCCATTAAATCGGATGCCTCGTTGCATAGCGGAGGAATCAGACTAAACCAAAATTGAGCGAGGAGCAAAATCCGCGGCATGAAGCTGCGGAGTTTTAGTTAACAGGCGTTTCGCCGGTTTTAGAAGTGCATCCACAATCGTGGCATCTCGGGATACTTCCCTGGCGTCTAACTGCGGCAGTTCACACCGTGGCTTTTAGGAAAGTGTGACGCCCGAAGAGCTTCGTTAAGGCTATAATGTTTCGCTGCACATGAGACAGAGTCGTACGATTCGATCATTCCGCAGCGCGCTGCGCGATCGCCGCTCTTACTGCCGCCTTGGCGGGCATTGTGCTCCTGGCAACAGGAGCCGCCTGGTGGCACGTCGATAGCCCTGGATCGGTGGACACCTGCCCGATCTGCTGTCACATTGCTCATATCAACGCTCTGCCCGGAACGCTGGCCGCCGCAATAGCCGCGCCCTCACTCGTTGAGTGGCTTCTCACGGCCGAAAGGCTGGTTTTCCAGGGCACTCCTTCCGTCTTAGTTCCCCCCTCTCGAGCCCCGCCCCGCCTGGCTTAATGCGGCGGTCCGGGCAACCGGTCTTCGCTTTCGTTCTGTCCCTCTTTCTCTTACTGACCCGGTAACCACCATCCGCGGAGCTGCTTGGGGGAACGTCCGCACGCTTCCGCGCTTTGGCTTCGAGGAGGCCAGATGCTACGCAATCGGGGTTCTCATCGTGGAATTTTAGCTTTGGGCGCAGTAATCGCTATTTTATTCTGCGCGGCGCCTACAAGTTTGAGCGCGCAGTCAAATTCTGGAATTGTTGAGGGCACGGTCACGGACCCTTCCAAGTCCGCGGTGCCCGGCGCGAAGGTGCGCATCGAAAATCCGGTGAGCCACCACGTGGATGAGGTCCAGACCGGCAGCGACGGAAACTTTCAGATCTCCAACATTCCCTTCAATCCGTACCATCTGACGGTGACTGCGCCGGGCTTTTCCAATTTCAGCCAAGACGTCGACGTGCGCTCGACCGTCCCGATCACCATGGACATAACGCTGATGTTAGGCACAGCTACAACGAATATCACCGTTACCGAAAACGCCGTGGACCTGATCGAACAGGATTCCACCGCGCACACCGACATCGATCGCGGCATTTTCGATAAGCTGCCTCTCGAATCCCCTTCGTCCTCGGTGAGTTCCCTGGTTACGCTGGCGTCGCCCGGCGTGTCTTCGGACTCTAACGGACTCTTCCACGGCATGGGCGATCACGCCGAGAGTTCGTTTTCCGTGGACGGCCAGCCCATCACGGACCAGCAGAGCAAAGTTTTCTCCAATCAGATTCCGATTGATTCGATTCAATCTCTGGAAGTGATCGATGGCGCGCCGCCCGCGGAATATGGCGACAAAACCAGCCTGATCATCAATGTGACCACGCGCTCGGGTCTCGGACAGACCCAGCCCAAGGGCGACGTATACACCTCCTACGGCAGCTTCGGCAGCAGCACGGCCGCGTTTGACCTTGGTTTCGGCGGTCAAAACTGGGGCAATTTCATCTCCGCGGACGGCCTCGAATACCAGCCGCTTTCTCGATCCGCCGGAGTTTCAGGCCATGCACGATAAGGGCAACGAGGAGAACCTCTTCGATCGCGTGGACTACAAGCCCTCAACCGGAGATACTCTGCAGTTAAATTTGGAATATACGCGTTCTTGGTTTCAAAATCCCAATTCTTACGATCAGGAAACCCACGCGAATCCCGTCCTCGGCCTGCCTTCCGTGGCTCGACAACCCGATCACTGGCCTGCCACTCGGCCCAACAGACCAGCGCTCGCAAATTAAGACCTTCAACATCGCTCCGACCTGGACCCGCCTGATCGGCACGGACACGGTATTCACGTTTGGCGGCTTCCTGCGCGAAGACCAATACAACTACTATCCCAGCGGAAATCCTCTTGATGATTTCAGCCCGGATCTCCAGTCGGAGACCTTCGGCCAAAGCAGAAGCCTCAAAAATATGGGCCTGCGGACGGATGTGTCCCACGTGAAAGGCATCCATAACATCAAAGTGGGCGCCTTGCTCGAAAATTGGTTCCTTACGGAGAGCGACAGCCTGGGCATCGTAGATCCAGGATTTCTCCCGGGCCTCGGCTGTCCCGATCCCACCAATCCAGCCTGTGCGGAACTGGCGCCCTACAACTTGACCGTCCCTGGAGGAAGGCTCTTCAACTTTCGGGGCCACGCGGACATAAGAGAAGAGGCGCTTTACGCCCAGGATACGATCATGAAAGGAAGTTGGACGTTTAACCTCGGCCTGCGCGGCGACTTTTATGACGGCCTTTCCAAAGCCAACCAGGCCGAGCCGCGCCTGGGGATCGCTTACAAAATCAATCCCAGCAGTACGGTGATTCGGGTTTCGTACGCGCGCACCCAGGAAACGCCGTTTAACGAGAATCTGATTATTGGCAGCACGGGATGCCAGGTCCCGGTGATTGCCGATCTGCGTTCCTCCGCCCGGCGTAGCCTGTCAGGCGGGGCCGATCACTCCGGGCTGGCGCAATGAATTCCATGCCGGCCTGCAACAGGCATTCGGCAAGTATCTTGTCCTGGACGGTCAATACATCTGGAAATATACGCATAACGGCTACGACTTCGGCGTGGTAGGCGATACACCCCTGGCCTTCCCGATCGAGTGGGATAAATCCAAAATCACGGGTTTTACGTTTCGCGCCAGCGTGCCGAACTACCGCGGCCTCACCGCGGACGTGGTGATGTCCAGCGTGGCCGCGCGTTTCTTTCTGCCGCAAGTGGCCGGAATCCCCATCGTGCCGCTCTCGACTGGCGTCTTCCGGATCGATCATGACGAGGTCTTCAATCAGACCACCCATGTGCAATACCAGCCGCGAACGGACTGGCCTTGGATCGCCTTTAGCTGGAGATATGACAGCGGATTTGTGAGCGGGGCGGTACCTTGCCTCGCAGCCACCGTAACATGCGCAGCTGCGACCTCGGTTGCCGATGGCGGCAGCAACTCAACGATTGCATCCGGCCAAGTGGCGCTGGTGAACAACGTCACTGGGGCGCCGCTTACCGCCGATCAGGAGTTTCAAGCCGGGCTTACTTGCGATGGCAGGCCCGCCGCTCCCAGCCCAACCGGGCCTGCGCTGGCGGTTTGCGATGCAGCCGGCCTCGGATCGACGCTGCTCAAAATACCGGCGCCGGGGACCGAAAACGATGACCACAATCCACAGCGTATCGCGCCGCGGAGCCTCTTTGACGCCAGCCTTGGCGAGGATAATCTTTTCCATGGGGATCACTACAAGTGGAGTTTGCGCTTAACGGTGATCAACCTGACGGACAAAGTGGCGCTTTACAACTTCCTTTCGACGTTCAGTGGGACGCACTACCTCACGCCGCGCACCGAAACCGTCGAACTTGGCTTCCACTTCTAACCGGACTGGATGCTTTTATGCGGCGAGATGAGGAAATTGGCAGGTAGTTCAAACCGCTCGCGTCTCGATCTCAATCTTTGAAGTGAGCGTTCTGTGCACCGGGCATTTATTCGCAATTTCGAGCAGCTTGGTTCGCTGTTCGGCGGTGAGTTTGCCAACAAAATGAATGTCCAGCTCAATGCGATCGAGCATTAGCTCTTTCGTTTCGCAATCTGCGCAATCTGACGCGTGTATCTTCGAATGCCGCAGATTGACGGTAACTTCCTCGAGCGGCCATCCCTTCCGCCGAGCGTACATCCCAACCGTCATCGAAGTGCAGGCTCCCAAGGCGGCTAGCAGAAGTTCGTAGGGCGACGGCCCCGTGTCTGTGCCGCCTGCGGACTTGGGCTCATCTGCAGTCATCCGATGCGGCCCCGCAAGAATTTCTTGCGCGAATCCCGTGGCGCTACCGCTAACAAATACGCCCTTCACGCCGCTCTTTTCAGATGTGCGCATCGCTTCCCCGCGTGAGTCGCCTATGTCAGCTCCTGCTCGTCGTTGTTCCGCTCAACCGCGGCCGCCTTCAGGGTCCACGGATCACATCAGGAACCCTGCCGCCTAAATGGTTCGATTCGGTCCGTCCCAAGCACGCCACGGTACCCTTGGCTTAGCGTATATTAGCGATGCCTACGGGCCAGGCCCAAAAAACTTGGCATGCGGCGCGTTACCTGCAGGCGTGTGAGGCGGCCATGGAGACCATCGGTTTTATAGGCGTCGGTAAGATCGGCATGCCGATCTCGGAGAACCTCATCAAGAGCGGCCGTCGCGTCGTCGGCTATCGCCGCAGCTCGCTCGCGGAATTCGAAAAGATCGGCGGCGTGCCGGCGCGATCTTCGGCGGATGTCGGCGCGCAAGCCGATATCGTATTCTCGTGCCTGCCGTCGACCGAGGCGCTCGATGACGCAGTACAGGGTCCACAGGGACTCGTCCATACCGCCCGGCCGGGGCAGATCGTGGTCGAGCTCGGCTCGCATCCGCTGCCTGCCAAGCAACGCCATATCGCGCCGCTGGCGCAGAAGGGCGCTACTTTTGTCGATGGCGAAGTCTCCGGCACGCCCGGCATGGTGTCGGCGAAGAAGGGAGTGATCTATCTTGCGGGCGACGCAGCGGCATGCAAGAAGCTCGAAGACGTGGTCGCCGGGTTTGCCGATTCTTGTTTCTATTTTGGCGAGTTTGGCGCCGCGAGCCGCGTCAAGCTGGTGAGTAATCTTTTGGTGGCGATCCATATCGCGGCGACCGCGGAAGCCATGGCGCTGGGGCTTAAGGCCGGCGTGGACGTGCCGCTGATGATCCAGGCGATCGCTAGCGGCAGCGGCGGCTCGACGCAATTCGGCATCCGCGCGCCGTGGATGGCGGAGCGTCGCTTTCTGCCGGCTCAGGGAAGCGTGCCCGCGTTGCAGCGCTATTTCGGAATGATCGGTGATTTCGCCGATGGCGCCGGGGTGGCCACGCCGATGCTCGACTGCGCCACGACACTTTACGACCGATTCATGGCCATGGGGTTCGGCGAGTTCGATGGCGCCAAGATGGTCGACGTCATCGGTTCCTTGCCGCGTCCAAAAACTTGCAATGAAGATTCGAAAAACAAAGCGTAATGGAGTGTTCGCATGATCCGTGTGCGCAAGATCGCCCATGCCAGCTATGAAGTGCCAGACCTGGAACAGCAGACCGACTATTACACCAACATTCTCGGCATGACCCTAGTCGGCAAGGAAAAGGACGCCACATTCCTCGCCAATACAGTCGATCATCATTCCGTCGTCCTGCGCAAAGGCTCACAAGCGAAGTGCGTGCGGATCGCCTTCCAAATCGGCGAGGGCAACGACCTCGGCGCATTCGAGAAGCAAGTGCAGGCCCAAGGCATCAAGACACAGCGCAAGAAGGATCCCGAGCCCTCGATCGCAGAGTTAGTGACCTTCGAGGACCCCAAGGGCACAGTGATGGAAGTGTTCAAGCGCGCCGACTTCTCGCATCAGAAATTTCAGGCCAGCGGCATCGTGCCGCACAAGCTCGGCCACGTTGCGTTCCATGTCACCGACGTCAAGCGAGCCACCAAATTCTATTGCGACGTTCTCGGTTTTCGCGAATCTGACTGGATGGGCGACTTCTTTTCATTCCTGCGCTGCGGGCCGGACCATCACACCATCAATCTGGTAGAGACCGGTTCGAACCGTCACTTCCACACGGCGTTCGAGTTGCGCGATTGGGGCCATATCCAAACCGCCTGCGATTTCCTCAGCGTCAATGGCTACAAGCTGCTTTGGGGACCGGGGCGGCACGGTATCGGCCACAACCTCTTCACCTATCATCGCAGTCCGGCAGGCCTGATCACCGAACTCTTCGCCGAACTTGACCGCATGAACGAGGAACTCGGTTATTTCGAGCCGCGGCCATGGCATCGCGACCATCCGCAACGTCCCAAAGTGTGGCCCAAGGATCCGACAGCCTCCAATCTCTGGGGCATCATGCCGACCGACGAGATGTTCCAGTAAGTGCGAGAGGATGAAATGGCCGAGAATGAGCAAAATAGTTCGCAGTACAAACTCGTGACGTACGAGACCGCGCGAGGACCGCGCGCCGGAATCATCTTCAACGAGGCTGTTTTCGATTTCGCGGAACTCACCGGCACGGCGTCCCATGGCACGATGCTCGGTGCGCTCGAGGACTGGGCGGTTGCCGAGGCGCTGATTAGCAAGGCCGGTTCAAAGCTCGGAAGCAGCGCCACGCCAAGCTCCCCACTCGCAAAAGTCCGCCTGCTCGCGCCGGTTCTTTACCCCTCGGCCATTTTCTGCGCGGGCGCCAATTATTCCGATCACATGAGTGAGATGGCCCGGGTTTTCAATCTGGGAGCGCAGCCCGATCCTCGCCAGGCGGGGCTCGCGGCATGGCATTTCCTCAAGGCTTCTCGCACCGTGGCTCACACGGATGGCCGCATTCCAGTGCCTGCAGGCACGAAAATGCTTGATTGGGAGGCGGAATTGGCGGCGGTCATCGGCCGCGTCGCAAAGAGTGTTCCGGTGGAAAGCGCTCTGGACTATGTCGCAGGCTACACGGTCGCGAACGATCTCTCCGCTCGCGATTTCACTATGCGGCCAAACGTGCCGGAAAGTTCCCCTTTCCGGTACGACTGGATCGGCCAGAAAAGTTTCGATTATGCTTGTCCCCTGGGTCCCTGGATCGTTCCCGCGAAACAAATCCCCGACCCTCAGCGCTTGGGCATCAAGCTGTGGGTGAATGACGTACTCAAGCAGGATTCTCATACCAGCAAGATGATTTTCTCCCTCGCCGAACAGATCGCCCATCTTTCCGCTCGGCTCACGCTTCATCCGGGGGATCTCATTCTTACGGGAACGCCGGCGGGCGTAGGCTTGGCCAGGAAAGAGTTCCTGAAGTCAGGCGATGTGGTGCGCGTGTGGATTGAACAGATTGGGACTCTCAGCAATACGCTGGTGTAGATTTTGAACGCAGCCTCGAACAGCCTCACACACTCAAGAAACTCCTCCAGTGGCCAAACCGTCTTCTTCCGTTGTTCACGACTTGCGAAGATCGGCGGTCCGAAATATGATGCCATCTGGCGTGCAGCGGCAGTAGCGATGCTGAAGATCAGCGGGCCTTCCACTCCGCATATTTTCAAACGCTACAAGATAATCGGCGAGTCAGACCTGCACGAAGCTGTCAAAAGGGAAGTGAAAGCTGAAAACCGCTCGGAGGTGGTGCAATTGGTAGCACAGCGGACTCTGACTCCGTTAATCCTGGTTCGAGTCCAGGCCTCCGAGCCAAATCCTCTCCAGTTTTCCCTCACCGTTTCCACAGGCGCCGGTTGGCTATGCGCAGAGTAGCAGACGAAAACGCAGAATGTTGGTGCGGAAGGGGGGAGTTGAACCCCCACGGCCTTGCGGCCACAGGATCCTAAGTCCTGCGCGTCTGCCAATTCCGCCACTTCCGCACGGCAAGCTACTCGATTGTATCGTAAGGTTTTACTTCGAGCACCCCGCGATTTGCGCCTTAGACTCAGGGTGGTCGGTGTCGGTTGAGGTGTCGGTTGAGCCTACTGCGATTCGCTCGACAGCGTCACGTAAGTGCGCCGGGGCGAGATGGGCGTAGCGCATCACCATCGCAAGCGTTTTGTGCCCTAATAGCTCGGCCAGGGTTCTCAGGGATACCCCGGCCATTGCCAAGCGAGACGCGAAGGTATGTCTCAGATCGTGCCAGCGGAAATTCGGGATTTTAGCTTCCCTGACGCATTCCTCGAACCATCGTTCCCAATCACGGCCTTCGCGAGTAGCCGAGCCGCTACAAACGTATTCAGAGCCTTCCCGGTTTACACCGAGGGTTCCTAGCGCCCTCTCTGCAACGGAATTTATCGGCACGTGCCTCATTGCTCCGTGTTTGCTTTGGGGGATAGTTATTATCCCTACTTGAAGATTCACGTATTGCCACCGTAGCTGCCATTGTTCGTTCCGTCGCATACCGGCATGCAGGGCCAAGTCGAATTCCGGTTCCCTTGACGGATGCAGCGTCCGAATTTTCGTCCGCAAGGCCACTTCCTCTTCCGCACTCAGAAATCGTGTGCGGATGTTGTTTTCCTGCTTTCGCGGCACGTGCCTGACAGGATTCTCGCGCACCTTCCCATTGCGGATGGCCAGCCGGTAAGTCAGAGAGAGGAGGGACCGATGCCGGTTGACGGTGCCGGGGAGCCATTTCTCAGACTCAGACGCATCGGCGAGCGCCTTCTCGATGTCTTGGGGTGTAATCGACTCTACAGGACGGGAGCCGAACCAACCCGTTAACCGCTTCATGCGGTACTTATCATCACGATGGCTTCGTTTGTTCGCCTTGGAATATGCGAGAGCATCTTTAGCAATTTCGCCAAACGTGACCGTCGCTTGCCTTAGAGTCTCGGGTAGTTTTTTGCCCTGCAAGGCTTCCGTCTTCCGTTTCCGGTAGAGCTTGATCGCCGAACCCTTGGTCCCCGCCTTCTCGCGGCGATAACGCCCCTGTGAATCAACGTACCGAATCCACCATTCGTCGGAGCCGCGCACCTTTTCGTAAACGCCGCGAGGATTGCGCCGGTCCTTCTCGATCTTGGAGCTGTGTAGAACCGAAGGCTCAGTTGCCATCTCGCTTCTCCTTTCGCGGTCTTCCCCCGAGCTTGCCCCAACGCCTTAGATTGTCACGGAAAACTTTCGCTCCCCATATCTTTCGTCGCTTGGCGACACTGCGCCGCGCCAATGCCTTTGCCGCTTCACTTGGGTTAATCATGCAGCCCTCATTTTAACCTAGCGGTAGGTTAATTGAAAGCCCGCTAAAATCTGATGCTTCGTCCTGGGCAAGTACGCCTCTTCGAGTCCCGCGAGCTTTCGCGTTCAGAATGACTGGTGATAAGGAGTAGAAGCTTGCCGATTCCCAGTGCGAGAGGAGCCGGAACGCGGTTTGGCTCTTGCAGCGGATGAATCACTGCTACCAGGGACGCAACGCTCTTGACTGGGACAGCGGAGGTGGGTAGGATGTAGTTGCGAACCCTGCAAGGGGAACGCACCTACAGAGGCTTTCCACCATTTTGCAACGCGCTGTGAATTCTTTAGGAAGCGAATCGAGCATTTAGAGTTTCATCGCTCGGACTTGAGTTGAACGACTTCCTTTAGCTTCACGTCGTACCTACAGAGTTACGTCACCTGAATAATTGCCAGACCTAAAAATTAGAAAGGGCGTAGCTATGGAAAAACTTTTGTGCACTGTGCCTGAAGCGGCTCGTGCGCTTTCGCTGTCTACTCGCTCAATTGAAAACATGATCTCGCTGAAGCTGCTTGCATCTCGAAAAATCGGACGCCGTCGATTGGTCGTGTGTGCCGACTTAGAGCGGATGGCGCGCCAGGGCGTTGCTGTAATCACCGGCTCAAAGCTCCAAGGTGACACGGGAAAGGCTCACAGCTAATGAGAACGCGGATATCACCCGTCGAGAAAGTTCTCAATCGCCTCGAAAACGTTACGGAGTGTTCATCGGGCTGGACGGCGCTTTGCCCAGCTCACAACGACACCGTTAATAGCCTCTCAATTGGGGAGGGCGACGATGGACGAGCCCTCCTCTTCTGTCACGCGGGATGTTCATTGAAGGACATTGTGAAGACTCTCAGGATCAGCATGCGCGATCTATTCGAGCGCGGAAAGGCAAAGAAGATGGAGGGAAAGAAAAATAAGAAGGACCACCTCGGGCTGACGCTTGCGCAATACGCAAATGCAAAGAAATTTCCTATTAAATTCCTGAAAAAACTTGGTATGGAGGAATTCAATATGAATGGTCCGGTGGTGTACATCCCATACTTCAATGAGAAAGACGAAATCGCTGCGGTTCAAATCCGTTTTTCGATGGAGGGTAAGACTCGATTCAAGTGGAAAACAGGTTCAAAGCTTGTGCCTTACGGCCTGTGGCGGCTTGATAAAGCACGGCGAGCCGGTCACATCACGCTGGTGGAGGGCGCATCGGACGCGCAAACATTATGGTTTCACGGCATTCCGGCACTAGGCTTGCCGGGCGCCAACAGCTGGAAGGAGAAGAAGTGGACCCGTTATCTCGATGGCTTCGAGACGATCTATGTAGTCATCGAGCCAGATAAGGGCGGGGAGACGGTTCTCAAATGGCTCGCCAAGTCTTCAATCCGTGACCGCGTACGCCTAGTTCGGTTGACGTCCACAAAGGATCCATCGGCTCTGCATTTGAAGAGTCCCAAGCGTTTTCAGAAGCGTTGGGCGAGAGCTATCGCGGCAGCTCGACCATCGAGCGAGATCGAAAGCACTCGTGGACAAGAGGAGCTTGCCAGCGGATCTCACGCTACCGAGCTTGTCAATTTGGCTCATGACGTTCAGTTCTTCCACACCGAGGAAAACGAGGCCTTCGGCTCGATGGAGGTGGGAAAGCACGTCGAGACGTGGCGACTACGCGATGCACGCTTTAAGAGGTGGCTTGCTGCACGCTATTTTGAGCAGTTTGGGAAGGCCCCGTCTTCTCAGGCCATTCTAGACGCGCTGGGTGTACTGGAAGGTATTGCCCTCTACAAAGGCAAACAGCGCAAAGTTTTCACCCGCTTTGCACGTAAAAAGGCCGCAATTTATGTGGATTTGGGCGATAAGCAATGGAGGGCCGTAAAGATCACCAAGGACGGCTGGAAAGTAGTCACGAAGGCAACGGTTAAATTCCGCCGCTCTCGCGGCCTCAAGCCGTTGCCTCTGCCAGTGCGCGGCGGCTCCGTAGACGAACTTCGGCGCTTTCTCAATGTGCAGGCGGAGAGGGATGTAGTCCTGATCATTAGCTGGCTGATCGCGGGTTTGAGTCCTCGCGGACCGTACCCGGCTTTAGTGCTCCTAGGAGAAGCCGGTAGCGCCAAAAGCACGACTGCGCGTGTCCTTCGAGAACTGCTGGATCCCAATACGGCTCCCCTGCGATCCTTCCCGCGTGAGGTACGCGATTTGATGGTTGCTGCTCAGAACATGTGGGTAGTTGCCTTCGATAACGTCTCATACATCCGCCCGTGGCTCTCTGACGCCCTCTGCCAGTTGGCTACCGGCGGAGGCTTCGCAACGCGGCAGCTCTACGCGGATGACGACGAGAAACTATTCGACGCCATGCGCCCGATCATGCTCAACGGGATAGATGGCTTCGTAACACGGGGGGATCTTGCGGATCGGTCCTTGATTATCTATTTGCCTGCGATTCCCGATGAGAAGCGTAGGCCGGAGAAGGAGTTCAAGCGCGATTTCCGCAGGGCACAACCCCGAATCCTTGGCGCATTAATGGACGCCGTGGTTTGTGCTATCCGCCGTTTACCTGATGTCGAACTGGACCGGCATCCCCGCATGGCTGATTTCGCACGGTGGGCGACTGCGGCCGAACCTGCTTTCGGTTGGAAGAAAGGCATGTTCATGGCTGCCTACGATGCGAACCTCTCATCAGGCAACAGTCTGACCTTGGAGGCGTCTCTACTCTTTGCTCCGCTGAGTAGCCTTATGCTCAACCGGACAGTATGGAGAGGGACGCCGACTGAGCTACTGGACAAGCTTAACGAAGAGAATGCGACGGATGAGAAGCCGGAGCAACGTTCATGGCCTAAAAACGGTCAGGTCCTTTCTTCCCAGCTCCGCCGTATCGCGCCTAATCTTCGGGCAATGGGAATCGACGTCCAATTGGGCGAAAAGACTGCTGGTGCAGGATCAAAGCGGATGATTACTATCAGGCGCAAGAAGCAGAACGCACACGCCGCGGACTAGTTCGACGCGTGCGACGCATGCGGCGCAAGGCGTATGCCCTATATCGCGGGAGCTGCGTCGGGTGCGTCGCATGCGCCGCAGTTGACCCTCATTTTGAAATTTGTCATTTCGGTCGATTTTGACCCTTTCGGCAGAAACAAAAGGCCCTTTCGGTGGGATCCACCCCCAGCTTTTATAAGGGATTCTGTATGCGGGGCAGATTTTTGGCTACTTGGTCGAATTCGTGGCCCGGGTCGCTCTTAAGCCCCAAAAAGCCAGTTAGCGATAAGGCCGTTTTCCAGGAGTTGGCAGCCAGCTTGCGAAACAGAGGGATATAATCAACGAACTTGGAGCCCAGGATTGAAAGCCCCTTCAGGCCTGTTAGCTTTGGTGATGCTGACGGCTGTTGCAATGACATTCGCCTCCCAGCAGCCAGTAAAGCCGTCAGGCCCCATAACCCAAGTTCATATACAAATCATGGATTCACGCACACACCTACCCTTGAAGGGTCGCAGAGTGCAAATCACCTTCTCCGGCCCGGACGGACAGTTTTACAAGAAGGCGCCATACAAAATCGGGCACACAGGCTCTGATGGGGTTGTGACTTTTGAGGTCAACGAACCGATTCCTCCCTACATCAGCGTGTTCCCTTGGTATGCCTACACATGCTCGAACACGGACACCGGAGCTTACTCGACCCGTTCAATACTCGACGATGGAATACTTGCTAGCTGGCGTCTCACCGGAAACAAGAAGGCAGACAAATGGTGCGCCGCTGATTCAAACGTTCCTCAGCTACCGAAGCAGCCAGGAAAAGTTATCGTCTTCGTTCATCCGATGAACCGCTTCGTCTGGTCCTGGCACGATACGTTTAGCTAATCCTCCGTCAATATCGGATTGTGGCCCAGCAACAAAAGCCAGTTAGCGAGAATCCCGTTTCTCAGATGGGATGAGAAGGCCGGTCTCCAGCGGGATGCTGTACGCTCCCAATGATCGACGCGCTCGAAGCGCAACGTGGAAGGAGACCGGCCATGAAAAAGACTATCACTGTGCAGGCATTCCAGAACGAAAGTTTCAAGGGGAAGAAGCTGACGATCGGTTTGGATCTGGGAGATCGCTGGTCGTTCTACTGCGTTATGGATGAAGCAGGCCAAATCATTTTGGAACAAAGACTGCCGACGACACCGGAAGCGATGAAGCACACCTTTGGAAAGATACCGCGGAGTCTCATCGCATTGGAGACCGGAACACATTCCCCCTGGGTAAGCCGGCTGCTCAGTGAGTTGGGACACGAAGTGATCGTAGCGCATGCACAAAAGGTGCAGCTGATCACCAAGAGCAATCGAAAAGATGATCGGCACGATGCTCGGACACTGGCACGACTGGCGCGAATCGATCCCGCGCTATTGGGACCGGTGCGGCATCGCAGTGTGCAAGCGCAACTGCACCTGACGGTGATCCGAGCGCGAGCGGAACTGGTCAGTGCTCGAACAGCTTTGGTGAACGCAGCACGGGGGCTGGTGAAGTCTTATGGCCAACGACTGCCCAAGTGTGGCACGTATCAGGTAAGCGAAAAGCTAGCGGAGGGATTGAGCGCGGAGTTGCGCGAGGTTCTAGTACCGCTGTTTAAAGAAATCGAATCGCTGAACGAGCGCATCAAGGAATACGACGAGCGGATGGAGAAAATCGCCAAGAACGTATACCCGGAAGTGGCTTTGCTCAAGCAGGTGAAGGGTGTGGGAACACAGATCGCTCTGACGTATGTCCTAACGATCGAGGACCCGTATCGGTTTGCGAAGAGTCGGGAGGTGGGCTGTTTTCTGGGGTTACGACCTGGCCGCAGGAACTCCGGGGCGAGCGAACCACAAAAGGGCATCAGCAAAGAAGGAGACCGGTATCTGCGCACCATGATGGTGCAGGGAGCGCACTACATTCTGGGACCTTTTGGAGAAGACAGTGATCTGCGGAGATGGGGACTAAAGCTTGCGGAGCGAGGAGGAAAAAATGCCAAGAAGCGAGCCGTGGTGGCAGTGGCTCGAAAGCTGGCGGTACTACTGCATCGGTTGTGGGTAGGCGGAGAGGTGTACGAACCGCTGCGCAATAGCCAGAAAGCAATGCGGGAAGTGGCCTAGAGTTGCGATCCGGACAGCCGAGCTCAACCGCCGAGTCCAGGTGACTGCGACTAACTCCTGGGGCCCAACTCTCACCGAATCGGTGGGAACTGAGGTCGATTCTCAGGTAGCAGCACCTACTGAAACGAGAACACCCAACTGGCACCGAGCGAATATCGCTCACAAAAGAGTGCGGATGGAAGGATGGCGACAGAGGCGGCTCGACTCAGAGCCAAAGACCTAAGAAAAACAAAAACCGTCTTGACTCGCACCGGCCTTCTCATGGAAGGAGTTAAGCCCCCGTGCGCTTGCCGCGGAAGAGGAATCGTTGCGAGATCAATGCGGCTTGGCGCGGTAGATCGTGTCGTGACTCGGCAGCGCGGCACCGACGATAGCACCCCCTGCTAAACCAATCCCTGCGCCAAAGGGTACCAAAACCACACCAAACTCCTTTCCGCTTCCGGCGGCCGCTCCGATGCCCGCGCCGATGCCGAAACCCAGCGCACCGAAGATCAAAGCATTGCGCCCATGATGGCCCTTGTCCAACGCGGTCACGCGCATCACGTTTTCCTTCTTAATCGGTTCGTCGGTGCTGCCTTCACGCAACTGAATGGCCTCGTCAGAAACACTTACGAAGGTTCCCTGGTGTTCTTTCAGGCTCGTCTCAATGACTTCAACCCTCTGGCCGGCGTGCAGGCTGTTCAGGGCTTCCCACGATCCTCGGTTTGTCTGGGCCCCTGAGACGGGAGCCATTCCGAGCAGACACGTGACAATCAAGAGTCTTCGCATGGTGTAACTCCGATCTAGAATTGTTTCTTAGGCAAGATAGGCCTAGGGACATGGTGGCCGTCATAATAGACGGGACGTGCCGCATGCCACAAATGGAACAAGACCGTCTTCGTTGGGGCCAGTGTCCGATAACGCCGTTTGAACAAAGCCGCCCGGCGGCGGACGCTACGCGTGCGGCGACCGGACGTTGGTTGCTTGTCGGTTGAGATAAGTTTTGGGTCACAAGGAGGTCCCTGTGACCCATCTACGAAAAATAATGCTGGAGGAACTCCAGCGCCGTAATTACTCGGAAAATACCACACGTTCTTACATCCGCACAGTCGAGGATTTTGCTCGGCGCTTCCACCGCCCGCCCGACCACTTGGGGCCACGGCAGATTCGCGAATATCAAGCTGAGTTGTTTCAGAAACGGAACTTGTCTCCGGGGACGGTCGCGACCCGCTTGGCGGCTCTGCGTTTTTTCTACACCAAGACTCTCAACAGGGCCTGGAGCATCGCCGAAACACCCTACCCGAAAAAGGCATATCGCATCCCGGCGATCCTCAGTCAGCAAGAAGTCGCGCAACTGATCGACGCGGCCGGTTCTCCCCACCAACGCATCCTGCTGATGACGCTTTACGCCACCGGCGTGCGGAACGCAGAGTTGACTCGCCTGAAAGTCAGCGACATCGACAGCCAGCGCATGGTGATTCATGTCCAAGGCGGCAAAGGGCGCAGGGATCGCGATGTGCTGCTCAGTCCAAAGCTACTGGAAGAACTCCGTGCACATTGGCATCGGTTGCGGCGAAAACCCAGCGTATGGCTGTTTCCGGGCAACCGCCACCATAGCGGCGATCAGCCCATCGACACCAAAACCGTCTGGCACGCCTGTCAGAAAGCCGCCGCGCAAGCGGGCCTCAGGAAAAGAGTCCACCCCCACACCCTGCGCCACTGCTTCGCCACGCATCTGCTCGAAGCAGGCGCGGATCTGCGCACCATTCAGATCCTGTTAGGCCATGGCGATCTGAAAGAGACCACCATCTACCTGCATCTTTCGCAGCGCCACCTTCACGCGACCGCGAGTCCCTTGGACTCGTTGCAGCTGAAAGACTGGTCCGTACAGGAGGAGTAGATGAGCCGGCCGCCCCTGGAGGTGGCCGATCTCATCCGCGCCGCAGGAACTGCCTTCATCCAACGAAGCCGCCAGTGGATCAGCTGGAAGCATGTCAAAGTGCTGCTAGCCATCGCGCGGTGTCGCACCGCCGCACTGGGCGGGCATCTGGATCAATGCACTCGCTGCGGGCATCGTGCCACGATCTCTTACAACTCCTGCCGAAACCGGCATTGCCCGAAGTGCCAGACCGCCGCTCGGGAACGCTGGATCGCCACACGTCAGCGGGAGCTTCTCCCGACTCCCTACGTCCATGTGGTCTTCACGCTGCCTGGTGGGTTAGCACCCCTCGCTCTGCAGAACCAGAAGATCGTTTACGATCTTTTGTTTCGCGCCAGTGCGGAAACCCTTCTCGAACTCGCCCGCGATCCCAAACATCTCGGCGCGCAGATCGGCTTCTTCAGCGTTCTCCACACCTGGAACCAGAAACTGAGCCTTCACCCGCATGTCCATTGCGTCATTCCCTCCGGCGGCCTGTCTCCTGATGGCACGCGCTGGATCCGGCCACGCTATGCTTTCTTTCTTCCCGTCCAGGTGCTCAGCCGTGTCTTTCGCGGCAAGTTCGTTGCCGGTCTCAAACGAGCGTTCCAGGACGCCGAATTCCACTTGCACGGAAACCTGGCACGGCTCGCCCAGCCGAAGACCTTCGCCGCGTGGCTACGGCCACTGTTCCGAAAGGACTGGGTGGTCTACGCCAAACCGCCCTTCGGTGGCCCGGATTATGTGCTCCAGTATCTGGGCCGCTACACGCACCGCGTGGCTATCTCCAACCATCGCCTGATCTCGTTGGTAGACGGCCAGGTCACTTTCCGTTGGCGCGACTCCGCTCACCACAACGAACAGAAATGGATGACCCTATCGCTGGATGAGTTCCTGCGCCGTTTCCTGTTGCACGTGCTTCCCAAAGGCTTCGTGCGCATTCGGAACTTCGGCTTCCTGGCCAACCGCCGACGCGCCTCTCTGCTGCCGCTTTGCTTTCACCTGCTCGGCCCGGCACCGAACACCGAGCCAGCGCGATCCACCGCCAATCTCAATGACGCGCACGATCTTCGACTCTGTCCCCAATGTGGTGGACCGATGATGGTCATCGAAAGGCTTACCGCTGCCGAGATCCAACTTCGTTCTCCCCCAGCCCTGGTCCCTGCTGCCGCATGAAACCACTCTCCACAAAACGAAATTTGTGCGTGTCGTGGCACGCTCGGTCTCTGTGTGCCTTGCTGCTCTACAAAACGCGTATTCCCACCTTCTTCCGTCTTCTCTTCGCGAGAGTTTTCCGCTTACATCACTTTTTCCTCTCCCAGGGACGCCTGCTGTGCTCTGTCCCGCAGCTCCGGCGGATCTCCACACTGCACCTTCCCTCCATTGAATTTGCATAGGGCCCGCGTCCACCGCAACCACGGCCGGCTTCGTTCAAACGGCTTTATCGAACGCGCGCAGAGCACCTCGTGCAACTTCGCTTCTCGGCGAACACGCGCGTCCGATAAAGCACTAACGTTTCTCAGGACTTGAGAATTAAACGATCAATAAATTGTGATAGCCCGAGTGTCTACTGTGAGATCGGTTCGCGGACGCGCCATCGCACCGAGCAAACGACATCTTCTACTTCATTGGACCAGTTATCTTATTAGTTGCATCGAGCCGTCTGGGAGGAGCCTTTAGGATCGATTTCTCGTACCCTACATTGGGATGATCACTAAGCGTACGATTTTACGGGTGGGGTTGACTGCTTATTTCGGCAGCCTCTTTCTCCCAGCACTTGGCCAAACCAGCGAGAGTCCCGGGCGAGGACCGCTCTTCGGCATCTTTTGCGCATACCTCTCGTTTGTCATTCCGTGGGGTGAGGCGAGGGATGTCCTTCTTAATCATGTGCCCCCTGTATTAGGGGTGGTTTCCTTTGTTGCTCTCCTGATCAGCGGCTGGATTAATCCTATCTATCTCATAGCTACATTCCTCGATACAGAAGGTTACTGGCCGCGCACTTTCTCAGTGTTGAGAATTATTGTAGTTCTACTGATTCCTATTAGTTTGATGTTTGCAATCGGCTACCTGCATGCCTACCCACGTGAGGGTTATTTGCTGTGGATCGTCGGGATGGTCCTCACACTCTTCCCGGGCAGACAGCGGCAACAAAGTTCGCCTGAGAATGGTGGCATCCGCTTTGCATCGAAGCCCATGCCGCTTTGATTTCTGCCCTGCGGATTCAAGGAATTGAAGGTCACTGGACGGCGTTGTATTTCGCTCGTAAAACATCACTCCCGGGAAGTCACCTTCTCGGCCACGCCCAAGCTGAAAAACCAGTTAGCGAAAACGCCGTTTCTCAGGCCCTATCAAGAACTGAGTGTCTGAAACGAATCGATAGCGTCGCGAGTCCGTTATAAACTGGGAGACGCATTCGGATGAATTCACGAACGAGGACGACGCTGCTTGTGCTGATTTGCGCCGTCATACTGTTGTTAATTGCGGATGAATATCCAGCATTACGCTTCCGGGGAGAAGGCAGGTTTTCGGGCGGACCGGTCTTTGGCTATAGCATCCAAATGCGAAAGATTCCCTTTTACCAAGCTGGAGAATACGTCTTTCATCTTCGCGGCTTACCCAACGAAGAAATGTCGCTTCAACTTTATGCCGAAGGAAAAACAGACAATAATCGCGAAGAACTAACGCACTTAGACACTATTCTCGACGCTCTTCTGGTTGACCAGAACGGCCGGACAGTATGTCAAGCCACCGGAATGCCGCGGGATGGTCAGAACGAACGTATCTGGGTCGTTATGTCGAGCGGTTTCGAAGCCGCTTTCTGGCACTGGAATTGTGTGCACATGCTATTGAAGTCCTCTGACTCATACACGCTTACGCTTCGAATCAAAAATGTCGACCCAAAGACTCCTAGGATTAATCTTCTTCCAGTTCTTGAGGGTGGCAAACTCGACCTGCCATAAAATCGAGAATTTTAGAACCGGGAGGCCGTTCCGTAGGGACAAAAGCCAGGTCCCGAGAGTCCTGTTACCGGAATGTGGCTCTTGCCTGAAAATCCCACTTAGCGAGAACACCGTTTCTCAGGATTTTGATCTGAGCAAATTCAAAAGGAGGTAAAGGTCCGGCAAAACAATAATTAGAGCGAGGTAAGCAACGATAACTCCGATTGAGAATAGACGCGCTAATGTTTTGAGGGCCTTCAAATCGCTCTCGTTGGAAGCCGAGATCATCCTTCTGACACACAAAAAGCCCTTGATTCCCACCAACAGCGGCATAAATGCTACCAAGCACACCTCGTAAACGCTGAAGGGACCAACCGGTAGAATTCGACTGTCTCGATATGCAGCAACTATGAGCATATCTGTAAGGAAGAACATTACAACGCCACTGGCCATCATCGCCTTGGTGAGGGAATCTATATCGCTTCTATTCATAGCTGTCTCCAGAGCGGACTATGAAGTGTACTTGAAGTCCGGGCGAGACTGCTTAGTGGCGGGAACCAAGTCCCTTGAAGTCCTTAGCGGAAGTTGGCTTTTCCGAACCCGCTCTGGGCTGGCCACTTAGCGAGAAGGCCGTTTTTCGGGCGCTATGACTTCACGCGTGTTTATTGGTTGCGCACACCAAGGGCACCTTCTGAAGATGCGCGGTGTCTAATGCTGACATGAGGCGCTTTCGCGGAGCTTTGAGACTCGCGTCCTTTACGGCGCTTGCGGCCTTGCTTCTGATTTCGTTGGTGGGCGTTGCCACACAGATACAAAAGCGAAGGCTGCGACGCTCCGCCGAGCAATTGCTCGACGATGTGCGTAGCGTAGATTTGCGCAAAACTACGTTTCAGCAAGTCCAGCCGATTTTCCGGCGGTGGGGCAAGCGAGCCACTTATTTAGGCGACTGCAATGCGAGTCGCTGCGATTTCACCGTACGTTTGATGGACTTTGGCTACGCTCACGAAGATTTCTTTCGCCCCGATATGCCCAGAATTTACAGTGAATTTGCGCTCCGCTTTTATGAGTGGTTGGGCGGGAGGCCCTGGCTTATTTCCGGGGATATATCGGTCAGGGATGGCAAAGTTTGGGGCAAAGGATTTGGGGCCCTTACGGGCCCGCGGCCGGAATCCAGAGGCTGGTATCACGTGATGGGTGAAGTGGATAGCATGCTCACCGTCAGAACACTGGGGGCATGGTTCCCTTACCTTCATCCCGAATATTCCTTCAGTACACCTGCTCCCTCGACGCAACTCAGAGTAACGTTCACGCCTTATGCCGCCGCAAGCGAAGTGCGCCGGTTGATGGACTTCAACCTTGAGTGCCTGACCCGACGTACGCTGTGCTCTCGTGCCGAGTTCATGCCGTCCGCATCGGCTCAGTTAGAGGCGGATGCACGGGTGCCAATGAATGCTGATTGCAACACTAAAACCGTCATTGAGCGGCTCAGCCGCGATACCGCAAACATCATTGTAACATCCGTCATCGAGAATCGAAGGGTTACGTCCGCAGTTGAGAATGGAAGGGAAATACAATCCTGGCCTGGACGAAGCTTCCCTCAGCTGATTCTCCGGCTCGACGAGCGGTTGAAGGGCGCGACAGACTGGAACTTGGGTGCCACCCGAGAGTTGGTTTTTCCGAATCCTTTTACGGATGGGACGCCCGCCCAAATCCGGCCCGGCAGCCGCTGGATTCTATCGTATCGAAACGGCCGCACGTTCGACGTATCAGCTGTGGAGTTTTGCCTGCTTCTTCCCTGGAGTAGGGAAAATCTTGGGCTCGTACGTCAAGGGATCAGTGAAGACGACCGGCCAGCCAAACTCGACCTCCCGTTTGAGCCTACGCCTAATTCCGAGTAGACACAGCACCAGAAGCCATTTCCTTTTCGCCAACTCCTGCGAAGTCACCTTCTCGGCAACTGGGAATGGCGGAAAAGCAGATGCCGTAATCAAACGACGGAATTTACTGCCCACATGTAAAGCCATCCGAGTGTCAGAACAAATGCTGCGATAGCTGCAACTGGCCTGCGTCTGATAGTTGCAATCAACCCAAGGACTATGGCTGCCGTAAGGTTTAGTCCAATAATTATGAACAGCCGATTGCTGTAATCAGGACCCAAGAGCACGAGCTTCACGGTCCGGGACGCGCTTGAGATCAGAAGAACTGCGCTGCCAGTAAGAATCAGGAGCGCCATTGTCGGCCTTCGAGCCTTCATCCACGCGACGGTCAGCACCGGTAACGGCAATATCAGAACCGTCCAGATTATGACAGTCCGCATCATTGCGCCTGATATTGCCACAGACCGGGTCAGTATTGCGCCTGATATGTCGCGTTCTCGTCATCTGGCCTTTGCGTCATTCCCACATGATGAGAAGGCCGTTTAGCAGGAGTTGAGCTACCCGCACGTTATTCTTCGAAGCGGGGGCGCACGGTGATATGGTTCCCTTAGATGGTGTGAGGTTTGAGCTTGTGAGAACCGGCATAATAACCATTTTATTCGCTGTCCTCACCTGTCCAGCGATGCCTGCCGACAATGGCACAATCTGCGTCGCGCCTGTTCCTTTGGACGTTCTATCGTCCAAGTACGTCGTTGGTCCGATTCTTTTCAACCCTGCAACGCTGTCGCTGCAAATCGACAAAAGCGGACAGATTCCCTGGCCCCATAAAGCAGCTTTCAAGGTGAATGGCCTGGACCTGAGACAACGTCATCTCGTGACGCTTATCTCCGATGGCAAACGGATACAATCGTTTTGGTTCCGCTTTACCGACTTTCAGAGCGCCGATTTGTGTCTGTCCTTTGACGGTTTCCCGCCTGAGTTGCAAGAAGCCAGGCACGCTCCGTGGTGTAAGTGCAAATGAGCGAGATTTGCGAAGCTATTACCTTTGACTTGATGAATCTTGTTCCCGTAGTCGCGAGAACTGTCGCATCAATGGAAAAAGAAGCGAGAGGAAAAAAGCCGCCTCAAGATTGATCCCATAATACTTCGCGAGCAAAAGGTAACCCGCTAGGAATCCCACCGCCCCTAAAAGGGCATCTTTCAGCACGCCGTGGACCCGAAGTCCCAAGGCGAGGGAAAACACGGCTCCCGCGACCAAACCCAAAGCCATCCCCAAGAACCCAAGCACGACGATGTAGAGAATCACAACCTCAGGGCCAACAGGAAACATACATCCATTATGCTACGTCGTAGGTGGGTGAACGGACTTGTCCAGTGCAAGATACGCAACGAAGAGCCAAGTCCCGTGAAGTCACCTTCTCGGAAGGTGGCCTGCAATGCACATCCTCTGAGGTTTTAACATTTCGCCGTTATTTTCAGGATCGAGCACAGAAGTAAAAACCCCTTTTTGAAAAGACCCCTCCGCCATTCCTGATGGCATCCTCTATGCGGGACCGAATTCGGACACTTGGTGCAGTCGGGGCAATGTGGCAAGAAGGGTGCCCCTATTCCGCTCTCCGAATCAATTCGCTAAATTTCACGCCTAGAGCCATTGCGAGGGAGTTCGCCACTTCGATACCGACGCTGACCTTGCCTAATTCAATCGAGCTGATGTAGGTTCTGTGCACGTTGGCGCGCTCGGCGAAATCCTCCTGTGACAGCCCGAGTTTTTCCCGCTCATTGCGGACAGCACGGCCAAAGCTCTTGCGGGAGAATCTGGTTGCCCTTGGCACGCCATAGTTCTAGTATCCGTGCATATGATCGTTCTACAGACGATCCTCTACAAGCGATTCGAGCGGGGTTAGCTAAGCCGGAGATCTGGACGCGGACCCTCAGATACAGAATTCGATTGTTTATGGAACAGCGAATTGAAAAGCTCGAACGGCAGTATCGCAGAGCGATGAAGATCGGTGGCACAACCGCTATCGGCATCCTGCTGAGCATTTTCGCAGTCGCAGCGTTCGAGCCGTGGCTCATTCGAAAACTGGCCCAACCCAGCGGCCAGCCTGCTGCCACGGAAATATTTGATTTACGAGCACAGTGTGCTGAATATGCCGCGCGCGAAGGGGAAAGGGTCAATACGATCGGAGTGAAGCTGAATACGTACGGCAGTTTCGTCTCTCACTATAACTGGCGAACAAATCGATGCTACGTCGAGCACATTGAAGGTAATGAGCGAGATACAGAAGTATTTGATGCCCAGACACGAAAAGCACTGGTCACCCAGCTTCACGAAGACTTGGCTGGTCACAATTGCACCGGTATTGTTATTCAAAACGACGGCACTGAAGTTGACTCGTACGAACGGTCAATCGTAAGACTCAAAGAGATCATGGAGGAGGACGCTGTCTTCCCCTGGAGTGGAGCAGTTCGAGGTGGCCTGCAGCTAAATCCTGCGAAATGCGAGCCACCGAGATGAGCTATGTTTGTCTGTATTTGTGATGCAGTTTCTGCCTTTGTTCAGCTTTCCATCGCAGCAAATCTCCGGGCTGACATTTCAGCGCACGGCACAATTTGTCGAGCACATCCGCACGGAACATTCTAGTCTTGTTATGAGCCATCGCCCATAGCGTCGGATACGTTACTCCGGACAGCTGCCTCAGCCGATATAGAGACAGTTTCTTCCGTTTGCGAACGCGATCTAACGTGCACGTAATCATCCTACGGGCAGTGTAGACCGTTTCACATGTATATGGAAATGATTCACTATATCCAGGGTACTAAATATATGCTTTCCTTTACTCATGAACCGAAAAGGATTAGGATAGCAATTCAGAGGCCTCTAGAATCAATTCTATGGCGGTTTCTAGGCGATTTGCGGGCCTCTTTACCCGGGGTAGGGGGTAGAGGCTTAGGAAAGAGCTAAAAGGGGGCAGAAATCATGTTTCCGGGAGTCAAAATGAGCGGAAAGCGGCGAAAACTGCTAAATCGAGGGATTCCGTGCTAAACAGGGCGTGTGTAGGCCGAGGGAATAGGGGTTATTTTCTGCCGGGCAATGAAATCGGGAGCAAAACGCGCTTCAAACCCGGCCAAAGCGGCAATCCGTCCGGCAGGCCTAAAAAATCAGAATTGGACTATGCACTTGAGGAATTCCTCGCATCTGAGATCACCGTCGGAAAGGGCCATAGCCGCCAGCGAAAACGGGCTGCAAGGGTTCTCGCCGAAGCTCTATTGAGACAAGCCCTGGCCGGGAATGTGAGAATCGCACGATTGATCTTTGAGCGCGTCGGCGGGAAGCCGACAAAGCGAATTGACGCATATGTCGAGGAACAGCCTTTTTCTGATCCCATTGTACGCAGGGCAAGGATTAGGGAATTACAGAGGTTTTTGAAACTCTAGGCCGAAAACGTCCAGGGGGAAACCGTGAAAGCGGCCATTTATACGAGAGTCTCGTTCTAAGCTCCTGATTTTCAGACCCTCAGAATCGGACTCGCGGTTTTGCCAACCACTTATCAGTCACGCGCGGTGCGTTTTGTGGCTTGAGCGATGAGCTGAGCCACTTTCGAATCGGTCCCGACTGGCTCGACGAATAGGATTTGATTGGGATTCAAATACATGCGGTCGGGCTCATGGAGTTCTTTACCCCTCTTGATAAGAGAGTTTTTGACCTGTTTGGTTTCTGGGTCCGTTTGACTCACTACGTAGAAGACGTCGGTCAGGACAGGATCAGCACCACCGTAATTCTGCAGATGACCGAAATACACTGACCCGTTCGTGAGAAGCACGGCTTGGTAAGGAGTGGTGAACTGCACCGCGGATGGGCGCAGCGCAACAAAGATGTGAAAGCCCGCGAGCACGGCAACCAACAAACCCGCCAGAATCCAAGCGAGTTTAGCCGCAAGGAGCCCCCTGCTCTCAATGGGCATTGGATTCTTCTCCGAAGAGGGCATTTATCGTGAAAGAGACGGCTGTTTTACAGCTCATTGCAACGCAGGAGGCCTATGCCTGACCAGCCGATTTCGATTCCGCCACGAATAGAGCATCAAACCGATCAGGCCCATTCCAAGCAGGGAAAGTGTCCCAGGCTCAGGAGCTTTCACGGCGGTAATATCAATTTGGTTTTGGCCATAATCTACGTCCCACAAATAGCCGTCATCCCAGAAACTAGAGCCGTTCAGGAATTCTCCCGAGAGGGCGCTGTAGTTCATGATGTCGAAGGTCTGGCCGAAGGGATTGAATCCGTTCAGCAGTGTGATCTCCAGCAAAGCCCCGGGATCAAGAGTTACATTGCCGTTTACGTCGAGCAGGGACTGCGAGAGCGGACTCATCAGTTCGTCGAAGGTTGCCAAGCCTGTTTGTTCGTAGCTTCCGAAAATCGTTAGCGTCCCCGGAGAATCACCTGGCGTTAATGTTCCACCCGGCATCATGGTACCGCTCATCAAGACGTTTCCGTTGATCGTTCCGGTGCCGCTGAGCGTACCGCCCAAGATATTTACTATTGCTCCGCTGGTAGCACTGATAGTTCCATCTATGAGCGTGCTGCCCGCCAGCTGTGTGTAGGTCGTGCTGGTCGTGAACAGGCCCGACGGAGATATCGTCACAGCACCTGAATTCACGAAGGTTCCACTGTTGTTTATGGTGCCTGAGTTCATCAAGTTAGCACCAGTCATGTTTAGGATCGTGTTGCTGCCGAGAACGGAAGTATTAACAAATGAGCCGTAGTTCACGATCGTGCCGCTGTTGGTGGCGGTCCACCCACTGCTGTTCGTGAGTGTTCCGAAGTTGGTGATCACGCCGGAGTTGCTGAATTGCGAGTTGCTGTTAATCGTGCCGGTATTGATGAGGTTGCCTGAATTAAACAGTTGACCATAAGGGTAGTTGACAGTAATCGTGCCGTTGTTCGTGAGCGTTCCGCTGTTGCTGAAGCCGCCGTCCAGCATCGTGATCGAGCCATTGTTGGTGAAATGCCCCCCTGCAGCATTGTTTACTGCGGCGCTCTCGTTTGTTATCGACGCGCCAGCGGCGTTGATAAACGTGCCGTTGTTGTAGACCGCTCCTCCAAACTCGTCGTCAACCGTGCCGTAATTGCTCAGGGTACCGTAGTTATAAAGTGGCGTTTCTGCGTTCGTGAGCGACCCGAAGTTCGTTAAGTCGGCACCCGAGGCATTGATAAAGCTGCCGCTCCCGTCTTCCCGCCCGAAGCTGTCCAAGAAGCCGGAGTTTGTGAGCGACCCGAAGTTGTAGCTTGTACCAGAATTCAGACGCAGCGCGTTGCCAGCACTGATGTCTAGCGAGTCTCCGGTTCCTAGTGTTAGGTTATCGATAGCGTCGAAAGAAAGGTCCATCGTGACGATGGAACTCGGGGCGCTGATTGTCACGCTGTAGGTCGTAACAGCCTGTCCGTTACTGTAAACGTTACTGGGCACTGCCGCCGGACTCCAGTTGCTCGGTGAACTCCAGCTTCCGGTGCCGCCGGTCCATGTGGAAACCACCTGGCCACATGCGCGAGTGCCCTGAAATCCAAGGGCGAGGATTAGGAAGACTACTACCTGCCTCCAGCGCACGCAGCCCCCGTTGAGAGCGGTCAAGAGCGATAAGGAGTTGCTGCAATTTTCGGGCCGAACCTGCGTCGTTCAGGATCTTTGGAAACAAGGGAGTTCGCCAAATATCATAGGCAGGCCATGCAATACATTGCTCAAAAAGCGAACGGCCATGCCCTTTTTACGAGGGCCGCAGCGGTTGCTGTCACTTAAACAGACACCGCTGGCTGGTTCGATTCGGTGTCAGACTCAAAAACAGTATGTGCTAGTTCAGCGGGGTCTAGATGTCAAAACCAACAGCAAAAGCATCCAAATCCCAAAACAAACCACAAAGGGCAAGGAAAAAGAAATCCCGAGTCTCAGTAATGGCTGTAGTTTTGGGCCTAGCCACGCTCTTAGGTGGCATAGCTTCCGCGTTAACTTTCCTTCCAAGAGTGACGGTAAATGTATCTGACCCGGTAAACCCCGATGACCCATTTTCATCTTCCATTAAAATTACAAACACTGGTTACATACCAATTGATTCGGTGATTCCCTATTTAGGCTTGGGTGAAATTGGTTACAGCAGCCCAACAGATCAGTCACCAACTAGCCCATTGCCAGCGAATCGCAGGTATATCTACCAGCCGCACATCCATCTCGACAAATGGGGAATACACGATTTAGGCTTGGACGAAGAGATCACGATAGCTATAAATGAGTTGTGGAACGTTAAGGCCCCCCTTGCTTTTGCTGATATAGCCGTCGTCGTGGATTACACGATTCCACTATTCCGCATTCAACGTGAGAAGATATTTCCGATGGTCGCCAAACGCCAAACCAATGGGAAATTTTACTGGTACTCAAAACCAGTAAGTTAAAGTCAAATCATTACCGCATCTTTTACCTAACTCGACTCTTCTACTTGTCTAGAGGAGATACTTGCCATTCGCTATTTCAACTTATGGGAAAATAGCATTGAAAGGTCGTTTATTTATTTCTGCCAGGGTGGAGCGACCCTGAATGGGCGTCAGCCGGAGTGTAGATTAGCAAGTTGTGATGGGGATACCGTTCGGAGGATTCTAACAGCAGGACAACGGTATCTCGGCTGGTCGGACCAGCGGATGGTCCGCAATTGACCGGGTGGAGTTTTTGTACCAAGGCGAGTGAGAGAGTCTACATCACGTGGGACCCGGCTCGTAAATCCAGAAACCTTCCGGTTTACTAACATTGCCCAGAAACCAAACCTCCTTTTGCTCTATGCCCCCTCCCCGGTGAACCCATCCTCAATATGCGAGCCAAAATTGAACTCACTTGGGTGATTTGCCGGTGTCGGTAGAGGTGTCGGTCGGATTTTGTATTTCGTTCGCTGTGATTCGGGCTCCTGCGAGCCGTCCCTCTTCACAGAACTCGCATCCAGCGCGGCTGGTGCTCGGTCATGTGATTTGCTGTGGGCTCCTGCGAAAAGAGCCTAAAACGGTTCCTAAGTCCTGCGCGTCTGCCAATTCCGCCACTTCCGCACAACGCAAATAATTCTACCCTAAAGCCTTACGTTGAGGCCCTCGCAGCCCGAACCCTAGCCGCAGCTGCACTGGCGTCAGTAGTGCTCTCAGCTGGCGATGCGATTCCCGGCGATCTAACCAAGCACGCGCGTAACGAGCGACGATCAAGCCACGTCTCAAGTAAAGGCCCTGGATCGCTGCGAAATTGGGCTCGCAATGGATGCAAACACGAAATATCCGTGGCAACAGGCCGTCGTGGCGGCGATTGTCGAGTTCCGGCCCGAGTGCTTGCCTGAAAAGATAAAGACCGCTGAACGAGCGATTGCCCTGCGGCTGTGCGACCCGGAAAAACCGGGCCTCGATGAGCACCGGATGCTTGCCAATGCTCTCCTCGCCCTTCGCGTAATAAATCCCACCTCGCCACAAGGTACGAGGCCATTGAGAGGCTCCCGAAAAAAACTTGCTTGACCGAAGAGATTAAGCGGGGGAATCGCTGCGCAGCAATCGGGACTACATCGTCAGGGGCGAGCAGAGATAAGCGCGGCAACTAGGAAGCCCATTAAAGATTTAAATTGTGCGAGTCGCGACTGGTGTAACAGCTACGGCAATCCGCTGGGCGCAGCCATTACTGGATGCTGCCGCATTCGGCGGTGCACGACGAGAAGATTCATTACCCAGGCCAGCGCTGACACAAGGCCAAAAACCATGCCGCCAAGAACGAACAGGTGGAAAGCGCTCAGGCGCGCCGCAAGTCCCGGGAAACGAAGTTCCGCACCGCAATATGTCGCCGTAAGAATCGCCCAAGCGGTGATGCCGGAAAGGAAACCTCGCATCGGAGATTTCCTGAACCTGCAGGTCGGCACGAGTGTTAACAATCCGAATGCAATGGCTAGAGCGAGGTTGCGCTGGGACGCAAACCGGTCGAGATACGAAACGCGGTTTGCCGCCACGAGCCACGCCAAGCCTACCCCGGAGAAACCGATCCCGAGGAGAACTCCCAGGCGCAACGCCGGGTTCCGAATGCACCCGCTATGGACTGGGGAAGCGGGCATTGGCCCTTCTTTGCGGATTCTTGCGGGGACCCTGTGACTTCGGACCGCAAGAGCCAGTGTGCTTTCATTATAAGTAGACGGAACCTATGGCTTTTGCGTTGCCCACGACTCAGGCAACCTATCGAATTACACTCTTGTCCAAGGTCTAGCAGCATGAAACTTCCGGCCCTACCGAACACGTATCAGAGCGCGGAGGCTCGCTTATGAAACGTCTCTTATTCGCGCTACTCATGGTTCTGCCGCTTCTGCCGGTACTCGCGCAAAGTCCCAACCCAACTCGGAGTCCCAATCCAGCAAAAAACGCCGTGGGCATGGAATTCGTCAAGATCGCGCCCGGGGAATTCATGATGGGCTGTTCGACGGGCGATAGTGAGTGCCAGGGGGACGAAAAACCTGTGCATCGCGTCCAGATCACGAAGGCCTTCGAGATTGGAAAATACGAAGTGACCCAAGCCCAATGGCAGGCCGTCATGGGATCAAATCCCAGCACCATTAAGGGAGACGATCATCCAGTCGAAACCATATCGAAGGAAGAAGCGCAGGATTTTCTCGCCAAACTGACCGCCCGCAACGATGGGTACCGTTATCGTTTGCCCACCGAAGCGGAATGGGAGTATGCGGCTCGGGCCGGAGCACCGGCGCCGGTATCCTTGGACGAAGTTGCCTGGTACGCTGCCAACTCGGACGATCAATCGCATCCGGTCGGCCAGAAGAAACCCAACGCATGGGGTCTGTACGACACGTTGGGGAACGTGCGGGAATGGGTTTCTGACCAGTACGCGATGAACTTCTACAGCAATAGTCCCCTTGCGGACCCTACCGGGCCTCAACTAGGACAAGGCGGACCGCCTCAAAGAGGCAACTTTGGCAGAGGCCGACGATTCAACAACGGCCCGCCGAACGGCCAACCTAACAATGGTCAGCCTTACAATGGCCAACCCACCAACTCGCCCAATAACGTCCCGATTGCATACCAAGCGGAGGGGCCACAAGGGCGGCCCGGCGGCCCGCCTCAGGGCAACTCAGGATTTGGCAGGGGGGGCCGGCAACTTCCGATCATGCGCGGCGGCGCGTGGGATAACCCGGAAAGTTTCGTACGTCTCTCAGCGCGATATCACTACTATGGCCCTACCTTGAAGCTCAGCGACATCGGATTTCGCGCCGTCCGCGAACCGGTGCAGGCCGAAGGAGGTAAGTGAAGATGAAAACCTTGTCGATGTTGGCAATCGGAACCGTCCTGCTGGGGGCTTCGCTTTCGGCGTTTGCCCACCACGGATTTGCGGTCGAGTACGATCGGACAAAGCAACTCACTTTGGTCGGAAAGCTCACCATGGTCGATTTAGAGAATCCTCACGGGTGGCTCTACATTGATGCCAAAGACTCGCAAGGCAAGGTCGTGAATTGGGCGTTGGAGCTTCCCGGCCCGGCGCTGCTTAGGCGAAACGGTTTCGATCAAGGGATCTACGAGACCATGAGGGCATCCGGCGAAGTGGTCACAGTTAGCGCCTATGCCGCCAAGGACGGATCCAAGCACGCAATTGGCGAGAGCCTGACCAGGGCCGACGGGAAAACCGTGATTCCCTTGCAACGCGGCGGCGGGTTCGGCCGCGGCCAGCGGCAAGGCCAGGGTTGAGTCCGCAACCCGTCTTGGCGGCGAATACGTTGCCAGCGCCGTGACCGGCTCGAGAGCCCGGCCCGCTGTCAGTCCTCATAATCCGTTCAACATTCACGCTGGCGTCCATTCGCGGGCGATGTTCCTGCGGTGCAGTTCGTTCACAAAGTCTCCCGCCGCCCGGCACGAATTCAGAAAATCTCGAGAGATCGCCGTTGCTAAGTGTATTCCCGAGGAACTGTACTCGGTTGGATTTGAGAGTTTGGCGAACGGGCATTGCCCAGAGAGACTCCCCGTTTACCAGGCTTCGCGCTTGACAGGCGTGCTTTGAAATCGTATTTTTGTGGTTTGGGGTACAGGGACTTCCGTATACAGTGCGGTGGCGAGCGGTTTGGGTTGCTGGACCTCTCATAGCTCACGCCAGGTCACCTACGCACGGGTAACGCTTTCCAACTCTTGAGACGGGCGCAACCGGTCGTGTGATTTCGCAAGCGAAGTTGTGTGAGAAGGCCGGGGAAAAGCGCCGGTTCGATTTTTAGCAAAGCGGAGGCCATAGCAGATGGCAGGGGATTCGGTAACAGTCAGTCAGGGGCACTTTGTCGGCACGCTTCGGCGGGATGCCTGGTGGACCGAGATTTTGCCCGCGGCCCTTCTGTTGGGAGTGTTCGGCATCTACGCAACCTACCGCGCCTTTGAGGGCGCCTATTATTCGTGGGGACCGTACCTTTCGCCTTTCTATTCGCCGCTGATCGACCCAGCTCACCATTTCTGGCCCTGGTCTCCCGCGCTTCTAATCCTGGCGTTTCCTCTGGGATTTCGTACCACCTGCTACTACTACCGAAAAGCTTACTACCGCGCGTACTTCATGGATCCGCCGGCCTGCGCCGTGGGTGAGCGAAAGCGCAACTATTGCGGCGAAACCAAGTTTCCCTTCATCCTTCAGAATCTACACCGTTATTTTTTGTATGCAGCCATTATCGTTCTGGGCTTCCTCTGGTATGACGCCATCGTGGCCTTTTGGTTGGACGGCCATTTCTTCGTAGGCGTGGGTAGCCTCATCATGCTGGTCAACGTGATCCTGCTGTCGATCTACACGGGCTCTTGCCATTCCTTGCGCCACCTGGTGGGCGGAAAAGTCGATTGTTTCTCGTGCTCGAGCTTTGGATCGACTCGGCACTCCTGGTGGCAGAAAATAAGCAGTATCAACGAGCACCACATGCTCTACGCCTGGTGCAGCCTTATTTCGGTTGGCTCGACTGACCTTTACATCCGGCTGGTTTCAGCCGGAGTTCTTCGGGACATCAGAATCCTGTGACTACCAAGTACGAAACACACGAACATGACGTTTTGATCATCGGCGCCGGCGGCGCGGGTCTGCGCGCCGCAATTGAGGCGCTCGCGCAAGGCGCCTCGGTGGGCGTGGTCTGCAAGTCCCTGCTGGGGAAAGCCCACACCGTCATGGCCGAGGGCGGTATCGCCGCGGCCATGGCCAATGTGGACCACTCTGACGATTGGCGCACCCATTTCCGCGACACCATGCGCGGCGGTAAGTTTCTCAACCACTGGCGCATGGCCCAGCTTCACGCCCAGGAAGCTCCCGATCGCATCCGAGAACTCGAACAATGGGGCGCCCTCTTCGACCGCACTTCCGACGGTCAGATTCTTCAGCGAGCATTTGGCGGGCACACCTATAAGCGACTGTGCCACGTGGGCGACCGCACTGGCCTGGAGATGATCCGCACGCTACAGGATCGCGGCGTCAGTCTCGGCATTGATGTCTACATGGAGTGTGCCGTTACTCGCCTGCTCAAAGACGGCGACCGAGTGGCAGGCGCATTCGGATATTGGCGCGAACAAGGCCGCTTTGTGGTATTTCGAGCGAAATCGGTCGTGCTGGCGACCGGTGGCATCGGCAAGATGTATAAGGTCACCTCAAACTCCTGGGAGTATACGGGCGATGGGATGGCGCTGGCATATGACGCCGGAGCCGAGCTCAAGGATTTGGAGTTCGTTCAATTCCATCCGACAGGCATGGTGTGGCCTCCCGGTGTGCAGGGTATTTTGGTCACGGAAGCCGTACGCGGCGAAGGCGGTATCCTTCGCAACAAATTGGGCGAGCGCTTCATGGAGAAATACGATCCCAAGCGCATGGAGCTCTCCACGCGTGACGTTGTCGCGCGGGCCATCTATACCGAAGTGCGCGAGGGACGCGGCTCCGAGCATGGCGGCGCCTTCCTGGATATCTCCCAAAAGCCCGCGGAATACGTAAAGAAGAAGCTCCCCAGCATGTATCACCAGTTCCTCGAACTGGCCGATGTGGATATCACGAAGGGGCCCATGGAAGTCGGACCCACATGCCACTACGTGATGGGAGGCGTGCGCGTCGATCCGGAGACCGCTGTGGCTACGGTGCCAGGGCTATACGCCGCCGGCGAAGTTGCCGCGGGCCTGCATGGCGCGAACCGCCTGGGAGGAAATTCTCTTTCCGATCTCCTGGTATTCGGCCGGCGTGCCGGCTTGGCGGCGGCGCAATGCGCCAAGAAGTTGGGGCAACCGGCGATCGACGATGCGCAGATCGCCCAGGCCGAACGAGAGATGCTGGCGCCGTTTGAGAACGCAAGCGGCGAATCTCCCTATGCAATCCATCGTGATTTGCAGGACACCATGCAAAAGCTGGTGGGAATCTTCCGAACTGAGGGAGATCTCGTTGAGGCGCTGGGCGAACTCGAGAAGCTCAAAGAGCGTGCCAAGCACATGCACGTGGATGGCTCCCGGATGTTCAATCCCGGCTGGCATTTATCCCACGATCTAAGTTCCATGCTGACGATCGCGGAGGCGGTCACCCGCAGCGCCCTCGCCCGCCGCGAGAGCCGCGGAGCGCACAGCCGCATCGATTTCCCCTCGCTGGATAACGCCTGGGGACAGCAGAACAACGTCATCGCCTCGGAGCGCGGGGCTATGAAGCTTTGGCAAGAGCCGGTTCCCGCCATGCCCGAGGAACTACAGAAGATTCTGGCCGAGGACAAGTAGCGGAGGAAAAAGATGGCCGACGCGATCCTAGAAGTTTTCCGGGGCGATAGCCAGGGCGGCAAGACCGAGCAGTATAAGGTCCCCGTGGCTCCGGGAATGGTCGTTCTCGACGCCATCCACTATATTCAAGGCCATCTGGCGCCGGATCTGGCCGTGCGCTGGAACTGCAAGGCGGCGAAATGCGGATCCTGTTCCGCCGAGGTCAACGGGCGGCCGCGGCTCATGTGCAAGACGCGCATGGACGCCCTGCCGCTGGATCAGCCCATCAAAGTTTTCCCCATGAAGTCCTTCCCGATCCTGAAGGACCTCGTTACGGACGTCTCCTGGAATTACAAGGTCAACCAAAAAATTCCGGGGTTTACGCCGCGGCCTGGCACGGATTGGAAGATTTATCAGGAAGATGTCGATCGAGTGCAAGAGTTCCGCAAATGCATCGAATGCTTCCTCTGCCAAAACGTTTGCCACGTCTTACGCGATCACGACAAATTCCAGCAGTTCGCCGGCCCGCGCTTTTTTGTGCGCACCGCCGGCCTGGAGATGCATCCTCTAGACAGCATCTCCCGTACGAAGCTTCTGCGGGACGAAATGGGCATAGGCTTTTGCAATATCACCAAGTGCTGCACGGAAGTCTGCCCGGAAGAGATTCACATCACCGATAACGCCATCATCCCCCTCAAGGAGCGCGTCGTGGATCAGTTCTACGACCCGGTCCTCATGCTGGTGCGCAAGATTCGAGGGGACAAGAGCTCGGGTTAACGCGGTAGCCGGTCCAGCCGCTTTCTGCCTGCACCTGTCCGATTATTAACCCACCCGGCACAAAACCCGCACAAAACCCGAAGTACTATAGCCCCAGCCCTTTATTCACGCCAAGCTAACCTCTTGCAAGCTAGTCGGCCTGTCCGTCCCTGCAGGAGGATGTATGAAGGACAAGTGGATCTCTCGCTTGGCGCAAGTCAATAAGGAACTGCTGCTCATCTTTTCCATCGTGGCCTCGGCCGCGCTGGTGAACTTTTTCGTCGAGGGCCAGCGGCTGGTTCTCACTTTTTACAATCTGCCGACGCTCTTCGCCGTGTACTACTTTGGCCGCCGCCGCGCCGTGCAGGCTTCGGTCGCCACCATCCTTTTTGTCGTCTGGGTCAACGTCATGCACCCGACGCTCTTCAACCGCGGTCCCATTCCCAGCGAAGACCTCCTGGGATGGTCCGACCTGGCAATCTGGGCTGGTTTCCTCATCGTCTTTGCCTATGCTACCGGAACCCTTCACGAGCATAGCGAACAGCGCATGCGGGAGCTGCGCGAGACCTACTTCGGCGTCCTTCAAATTCTTAGCCAGATGATCTCCAACGATAAGTTCACCCAAAATCACTCCTACCGTGTCTCCGTTTACGCCACGCAGATCGCCCTCGAGTTGGGCATGCGTGAGGACCAGGTGGAGGACGTGCGCGCCGCAGCCCTATTGCACGACGTAGGCAAGCTGGAGGTTAGCCGCGAAGTTCTCTACAAAGCCGCGCGCTTGACCGACCAGGAGATGCGGGAGATCAAGACCCATGTCGAGCGCGGCGTGGAGATGCTGAGCCCCGTGGGGGGATCGCTGCGGCGCATTCTGCCCATCATTCTCGCGCATCACGATAAATTTGACGGATCGGGATATCATCCCACCAAGGGCCAGGAAATCCCCATCGAAGCCATGGTGATCAGCGTTGCCGACGTATACGATTCCCTGGTGAGCGATCGGCCCTATCGCAAAGGGCTTTCGCCTTTCGAAGCCCGCGATACCATTGTGAAGGCTTCCGGCACGGATTTCGATCCGCGCATCGTGAATGCGTTTGAAGCGGCGTTCCGCAAACAGCGGTTGGAAGTCCCGGAAGTGCTCGTCTAGCGGCCTCGAGGCTGATTACGCGCGTACCGGCCGGCCGGCGCGCCGATGAGCCTACAAACGAGCCAAGCGCTTGCAGTGCCAGCGAGTGCAAGCCTTTGGTGAACTTGGCCAGTTCGGCCGTAAGGCCCAGCACGCCCAAAGGCATGCGATCGCTTTGCATCAGATGGTAGAGGCCTTCGCCAATCAGCTGAAAATCCCGAGCGGTCATGCGCGCGTCGTAACCCTGCTTTTTCCTCACCTTCCCGTGCTGTGCGCCCAATTTCAGCACTTCGGAGGGCAACCCGTTCTTGCCCATCTCCACATACTCGATCAATGAAGTAAGCACCTGCGGAACATAGGAGATCCGCTCATCGTCGGAAAGCGGGACGGAGGACAGTAACGGGTCTTGCTTCATCCGCGCCAGGATATGATCGCTGATGTATGAGGCGTTGGTCCGCAGCACCATCCCCAGCCTTTGACTCACCGCCGGCTCTCTCGAACCGCGCTCCGTCAATTTGCCGTGAATTCTGTGGATGAGTGCGTCCAGATCGGCTGGTTTAGTAAAGTAGTCGTCCACATTGTGCTGAATGGCCTGCAGCGCGCTATCGTACGCGGGATAGCCGGTCAAAATAAAATTTAAGCAGCCCGGTTGAAGATTCCTCATCGCGCTGATCACCAGGAACCCGTCGCCCTGGCGATGAAGATTCAAATCGCAAATCAAAACGTCGTAATTGACGCAGTTCACCTGAACGAGAGCGTCAGCCACGCTGCCCACGGCGGTGACCTCGAAACCTTGTCTTTCCAGCAAAGGAGGCAACGTCAGGCGAATGCTCTCCTCGTCATCCACGAATAACAGCCGTGTCCGTCGCTGCTCGGCGGTCATAATCACCCTCTTATTTCAGATGAAAGACTGCATCGTAAAGGTTGCGGTCCCTGAGAGGAATCGGGCTTACGCTGTAAGCCGCCCGTCGGCATACAGTGAAAGCCTGGTGGTGGAGCTATTTGGCGGTCTCCCTACTGGTTTCTGCGTGTCCGAATTTGCTCCCCGGTTCAGCGGATTTTTGAGCCAGGCGTCGAGCATCTCGTTCGCCGAAAGAGCGGCGTCCAAGGTAATCCCTTCATCGAAAATCAGCGCGAATTGACAACCAGGAGAGATGAGGACGAAGCAACTATCGTATCGCTGCCGCTGCTTGGCCCGCGCTCGAGCCCGCCGCGAACCACTTGCCGTTGCTGCCCAGTGCGTAGCAGGAATGTCCCCCAACTGCGACGCTCAATCCCGGGCCCTCGAGGACAAGCACGGGCGAGGCAAGGCTTGGCAGCGGATGGTCTTTGAACCGAACGGGGGGGCTTACAACCAAAGCATTGTAGTAAACGCCTCCGGCAAAAAGCCGCAGGGTGGAGTCGGACGCCTCCGTGCTGTCGTTCGCGCTTTCGATGCGGGTCCACGCCAAGTGCGACCAAGTCTCGGCGCGGCAGCCGCGCATCGCTAAACAGCTCCGCACCAGCTCTCTACGAACCGAGATAGCCGACCCATCCGCCGAACTTGAGCCCTCCGCCATGGCCTGTAAAAACGTTCGCACAGCCGCCGGGCTTGTTCCTTTGCTTGTGCCGGGGTCGAAAATGTATTTTGCTGGTACAAACGCGACGGTCATCCCCTGTTGAACCAGGGCCGTCTTAGACGTGGCATTCCACACGAAAACCGAGCTGCCGCACGAAAAGCGAGCATACGTCCTTACCGCGAGACCAGGCTTCTTATAGGCCCCCACCATGCTTCCCGCTTTGCAACCTGTGATCAGCGCCGTTCCGGGAGGGTCCTGGGCAAATGCTGGGCTCGAGATAGAGATGAAACTCAGCGCAAGCAACAGGAGAAGAACGATCGGGTGTAAACGTTTCATGAGCCGGGCCGCCATCTCGATCAAGCTTAAAGATGGACCCCGGTGGGCATCAACTTGTCGTATGGGCATGCGCCGCGATTCCGATACCTGATCGAAGGGCGTAATTGAGCACCGGCCGGAAGTACAGCGGATGAAATGATTACAAGCTTTTAGCATTCGGCGGCGATCACGCCGGAACTACTCCGTCGCCGCGATGGCCCGCAATTGCCCCAGCTCTTTTTGAGTCTTTTCCCAGCGTTTTCTCTCCTTTCCTTTCGGCGGATCTCGCGCTGGTTGGGAATAATAGCTCAGAAGGTTGGCCCGCATTCCCGCCGGAACATCTGCGAAATTGCGCGCCGCGAGTTTGTCCAGGAGCTCGGCGTAGGTCTCATCGGCAAGCTCATACTCGTCCGGCGCCGTCGCATTCCCCGTATCGAGATCTTTGTCGGCCAGGGAAACGCTTCCCAGGCGCAATTGTTGTAGGGCCGACAAATATGCTTCCGTCGAGGATTTGAAACTCTGTTGAAAGAGCGCTTCCATCCGCGGAGTCGGCGGTTTGAAAGACAAAAATTTGAAGAACGCTATCTTGGGAAACAGGTTCAGAACAAAGGCCAGAAGGTGCGCGCCGAAGCCCGGTTCTCGATACACTCTGCCAAAATCGCTTTCGTACTTCCGGCGGGTCATGACGTAAATAAATTTCCGCCGCTGTACACCGGGTATTAGTTTCTGAATCTCGTCGCGTTTCTGCGCCCAGGCTACCCGAGTCATATGCGGGATCGTCTTGCTCACTGCGCGGCGATAAGTTCCTATGGCGATATCCTCGTTTATGAAGACATCCTTCATTTCCAGGCCGTACGTTTCTCTGAAGGCCCGCTCCAGCAGAGGCTTGGCAACCTGGAATCCGATGAAGTCATGATAGGCCTGAGGGGCATAGGCGCCTCCCGCCACCTCGGCCACGTCAAATGAGAACTCCACCAGAATGTGTTGTTTCTTTCCCTCCTCGTACGTAACCAGGCCTCCATATTTCTTGCGCAGCTTCGGATATCGCAACGGAACCGAAGGATTCACCCCTAGGGAATGCCCGAGGCTATCGGCGAAGTAATGGGACATGGCGCCGAGCGCAAAAGCGTACTCGTCTTCGCTCTGCGCTTCCCGAAGCATTACCTCAACCAAATCGCCGCTGCGGACGTAGTGGAGAAGATTCGTAAAGAAAAAGCTTCCCAGCGGATAGTAGCCGAGGTCTTGGATGATCGACCCCCCGTAGGCGAAGCTGCGAGCCTCCGCCAATTGCTCGGGAGTCGAGTCCGGATAGCGGGCTAGCAGCAGTGGCTTGATTGCCGAGTCCCAGGACGCGTCGATGACGGCCTCATGACTTAACACTGAATATGCCGGCGATCTCGCTGGAAATAGGAAAAGGGCTGCCGCGACCAGCGCGATTCGCAGCGTCCAGCGCTGGCCCGTTCCTAACCCCATTCTTAACAATGAAGCGATATCGGCGATTTGTCTCAAGGGTGTCTCTCATGGGATGAACCGGACCTATCCAGAGGCAAGTCATTCGTTATCCGCCCATTCCTTCCCCAAGAGCGGTGCTGGAAGCAATGACCACTGAAAAGGGCCCAGGGGTAAGCGCCGGGCGCGGGGATGTCAGCGCTCGGATTTGGCTGAGGACACGAAAGAATAACCTCGGCCCAGTCCCAATTTCGCCGCAACTGTACTTTACCTGCCCGTGAGTACAGTATCGTTCCCAGTCCGCTTCTCCTTACACTGCTGGCGAAAGGATTACAGGGCCTCGTAATTTCAAATATATGCTTCATCTCGATTATATTTCTTGTTTGCTCACCATTCTTTCCACGGTTCTGATCGGAAAAAGATTGTGGCACGGCTGGATTCTTGCTGCGGTAAACAGCCTCATCATTTGCGTGATCGGAATTCAAACCGCGCAGTATGGCTTTCTTCCCGGCAATCTCTTGTGCATCGGACTTTATGCTAACAACCTGGCCAATTGGCGTCCCGGGATGCAGAAAGAAGGCGCTCCGTCTCTCGCATTGAACGACAACCAGGATAACCGCGAACAATCCTTGTCCTAAGCGGTCCTTCGTAGCTGAGGCCCGAGTTTATTATTCCTCTTCACGTCCCCGGCGCATCCTAGCTGTAGGATATTGCGCGATTGCCGATGCATCTCGCGAACAGTCGCGCAAGTACTCATCCCAAAGAGCCGTGGGCCCCACACCAAATCGAACACATTGTCTTGAGTTTCTGCAGGACGGATAAATGGAGACGCTCTGAGGTAAAATTTGTGTTAGCCCCTTGTAGAGACGCAAGCGCACCCTAAAGGACCCCTATGAGTCCCCTATCAAAAGAGACTGAGCTTTGGTCCAAGGCCGCCAAGTGGAGCGTGCTTCTCTTGGGCATTGCGCTTGCTGGCATCCTCGCGCACTGCCGCGGCCCAGAGTCGCGAGGCCGCCACCTCTCCTGACGCGCTGCATCGGTTGAACGACTCCATCGAAGCCTTGGTTCAGCGCGTGTCTCCTGCTGTCGTTCAGATTATCGTCACCGGCTATGGCTCAACCCAGCAGAACGAGAGCGGTCAGACCAGCATGGTCATCGGACGGCAGCGCGCCATTGGTTCGGGGGTGATTGTCGATCCCGAAGGCTATATCGTAACCAACGCCCACGTCTTGAACGGAGCGCAAAAGATCGAAGTTTTTGTCCCGCCTAAGCCTGCTGCCGAAGGCGCCCCTGCCTCCGAGGAGACCGGGCAAGGAAAAAGTTACGACGCGCGCACCGTCGGGATTACAACGGAAATCGATCTCGCCGTGATCAAGATCGAGGCGCACGGCTTGCCTTCGTTGCCCATTCCCAAACCCACTCCCCCTAGGCAAGGCGAAGTAGTCTTCGCTTTCGGAAGCCCCGAAGGGCTGCGCAACACCGTGACCATGGGCGTCGTAAGCTCCGTCGCGCGCCAGCCCGATCCCGATAGTCCCCTGGTCTACGTTCAAACCGATACCCCCATCAATCCGGGCAATAGCGGCGGGCCGCTCGTGAACGCCGATGGCCAGCTCGTTGGAATCAACACCTTCATTTTCTCCACATCAGGCGGCAATCAAGGTTTGGGATTCGCCATTCCAGCCGGCGTCGTGGCGTTTGCTTACCCTCAGCTCTTGAAGTACGGCCACATTCACCAGCCGGAGATCGGAGCCATCCTCCAGACGATTACGCCCGAACTGGCGGCCGCGTTGCATTTACACAGAGATTTCGGGGTGATCGTGTCGGACGTTCTGCCCGGCGGGCCGGCGGACTCTGCGGGTATGAGAACGCAAGACATCATCCTCAGCGTGGGTGACGACTCCGTGGGCACCCTTCCGCTTTTCACTCGCAGCCTCTATATGCATAACGGGGGCGAACGCGTGAAGTTCAGAGTTCTTCGCGGCTCCGATGAATTGCAATTGGATGTTGCTCTCATCGACCGGCCGCATAAGACCGACAGTCTGATCGACCGGGTCGATCCCGAAAAGAATCTGGTAAGGCGCCTCGGAATCTTGGGAGTTGAGCTCGACCTGGACCTGGCGCAATCCTTGCCGGATCTGAGAATCCCTCCGGCATCATCGTCGCCGGAAAAACTGTGGGAGCGAGCGAGGAGATTCCCATCCAAACCGGCGACGTGATCCACGGCATTAACGGAACAACAATCACAACGCTCGCTGGCTTACGTGCCGCCTTGGACAATCTGAAGGTTGGTGACGCCGTCGCTCTCCTGGTGGAGCGCTACGGCCAACTCATTTACGTCTCCTTTCTGCTTTAGACTTCTTTTGAGTTAGCGATAGGTAGGGCTCGCTACATGCTGGGCCAGTGGGCGGTCCTGTAGCCAAATCCATGTCCGCGCGAAACTCACCTCCGCCATTCGAGAGCCTGTTCCAGACCACAACTGACGGATGCATTTCGGCTGTCATCTCACTGAGAGAATGGATTTCGGATCTGCCGGCAGATCGCTGCCTGAGACGTCGTTCTTCGTGCCATTCAACTCGGTCCCGTCCCGAGGCCAGTGTTGCTGAGAGAAGGCCAGCCACGGCTTCTAACCGAAGCCGCCTTCATGGGGGTCGTCGGCGCGCTCGCCGCTCAAGTCTTTACACGGGCCCTGCGAGCGTGCACCTACCTTTTCTTGGTTCGACTCGGCGGTTATCGGCCTCCCGCGCTTCCCAGCGATGGCGGTGTCCTGCAACAGTGGATTGGCCCACATGGTCTGTGGCTGGTCCCGCTCGCTACCACCCTCGGCGGTTTGATCTCCGGACTCTTGGTTTACAACATTGCCCCTGAAGCGGAAGGGCATGGGACTGACACAGTAGTCAAAGCCTTCCATTGCACGGGCGGATTCATTCGGGCACGAGTCGCACCGCTGAAGCTGGTGGCTTCCTCCATCACCATCGGGTCCGGAGGCTCGGCTGGGCGGGAGGGCCCCACCGCTTTGGTCGGCGCCGGCATAGGCTCGATCTACTCCACCATCGCGCATCGTTCCGACGAAGAGCGCAGGGTGCTCGTCTTGACCGGCATGGCGGCCGGCCTTTCCGCTATCTTTCGATCCCCGATCGGCGCCGCCTTTTTCGCGACCGAAGTGCTGTACGGCAATATGGAGTTTGAAAGCGAACTACTCTTATACACGCTCCTAGCGTCGGTGGTCGCATATGCCGTAAACGGACTCTTCGTTGGCTGGAAACCACTTTTCTACTTTCCCGGTGGCCAAATTACCATGACCACCTTCAGCTTTGCCTGGTTCGGTGTGCTCGGTGGCTTGAGCGGTCTGGTGGCCACCCTCCTGCCGGTCGTTTTTTACCGGCTGCGTGATCTCTTTCGCGCTCTGCCCGTTCCCGCTTCTCAACCCGGCCATCGGCGGCTTAGGCGTTGGCTTGCTAGCTCTAAAATTCCCGCAAATCCTCGGGGGTGGATATGGGTGGATTCAGCAGGCGATTTCAGGGCAAATTGCCATAGGCTTGCTGATTACTCTCATGTTCGTGAAGATACTGGCATTTGCCTTTACGGTCTCCTCGGGAGGCTCGGGTGGAGTTTTCGCACCAACGCTCTTCGTCGGCGCGATGCTCGGCGGATTCCTGGCCGCACTGCTGAATCTCCCGACGGCAGCCTTCGTGGTCGTGGGAATGGTTGCCGTGTTCGGCGCCGCAGCTCGTGTTCCCATAGCAGCCTTGGTCATGGTCGCGGAAATGACCGGCGGCTATCAATTGCTTCCCGCTGCGACTTTTGCGGTCCTGCTCAGCTATCTCCTCCACACTCGCCTATCTGCAGGCCTGAAGTACAGAAGTTTATACGAGGCTCAAGTTTTGGGTCGTGCGGAGTCGCCGGCGCTCTATACGGAAAATGTGCGCACGGCGCTCAAAATTCTCAGCGCAGGTCAAATTCCCAGAAGCGTGCAGGTAGGGCATCTTGATCTGGTCTCCTTGCTCGATTCGGGCGTACCCATCAAACTGCGCGGGCGCAAGGAACTGGGCGTTGGAATCCTAAAGCTTGATAGCGCGCTGGTTGGAAAAACGGTCCAAGCCGCTTACGACTTGGTCGGCGGCAGCTCCTTCGAAATTATCGCCATACTGCGCAACGGAGAGATAATCCTGCCGAATCGAGACACACCGTTGCGAGAAAATGACCGCGTCCTCACAATCGGTTCGAGCGAAGCGCGAAGCCGCATCTCCGAGCACCTGGGCACTCTCGAGCCGGTGGAACGCCGCTGATCGGCCCCCAGCGCTATCTTCTCGATTAACTCCGCTTAACTCTCTTCCGTCCAATAAGGTTCGCCGCCGTAATAGGTGTGCAACCGTAGCTCATATTCTCGGCTGAGAGGCTGGTCGGGATCCCACTCGGGGCTGTTTCTGATTTTCTCCGCGACATATTCACCTCGATTTTGCGCTCCGGCCAACGCATGGATTTGATCCATTGCGGCTTGAGCAAAACTCTCCTGCCGTCCCACCAATTGCTCGTGTCCGCAATGGCATAGCGAATTTTCCAAGTGTCGTCGTCAAAGAGAAAATCCTCGATATGGCCGATCTCCCCGTCGGTGGCCATAATGTGATAACCGATCACTTCTCTCGTGCTCCGAAGATGGGCTTCTCCGCCGCCATCCTTCGTTTCATTCTGACGATCCTGGCGCGATACCGGTTTGTGCAACTCCACGTCTGGACTAGCCTCGACCTGACTCCAGGTTAGGCTGACCATGAGGTGAAGCGGCATCCAAACCGGCGCCTTCAGATCTCTTGTAGAAATGAGAACTTTGCGTCCTGCCAGTACCTCGCCCATTTGAACTACGACGTAGCGGATCGTCCAGTCTCGATCGTCAAAATACAAATCATGAATCTTGCCGATGTCCGCGTCGGTCGCGGCAATCGTAAATTCGTGAAGGTCTCTGGTTCTGCGCAGGGCCATGGCGGCGCGTCTCACAAAGTTCAGGTGCCCGGCAGCGAGCGGCACCTTTGCCTATCATAATCGATAATCTGGTAGGTCAGATACCGCGCATGGAACTTCACGTTTTCCGAAATAGGAATGCGAGACGAGAGCAAATTGCCTGCGCTCACGACCCCGCCGGAAGTAGGAAGGGGCTCCGCGCAAATCAGGTCTCGTTGGCGATTTTGTGGGCGCTCGCTCCCGCAATAGCTCCGCGCACCATTCCGTTCCTGGTAGCGGCGAATGCCGGCGCAAACAGCTGTTGCGGGACCAGGGCAGGCGGCGCCGGCCCCTGGTTCTGGAAGATTAATCTTTCCCCGGCGCCGTCCCAATCAATGCACAACATGTCGCCAAGTTCCACTTGGCCCGACGCCAGCAGATTCGCCAGCGGATAAACCATATGCCGGGAGATTGCTCGTTTGAGGTGACGCTATGCCATTCGATGCTCCCATGAGCGCGTCGCCGCCCGCCGTTGAGAGGCCTGCCTCGCCAAGCGCTCTCACTCCTGCCGAACAGAAAAAGCTTCTGGAGGAATGGAAGCGCGTCGCCGGGCAACTATTCCTCGCTTGCCGTGAGGCGGTAACTCTAGTAGACACGGACGGCAAAATCCTCGCCTGGAATCCGTCCGCTGAACGGGTCTACGGCTGGAAGGAAAGCGAAGCCATCGGCAACTCTTTTCTCGATCTCGTGAACGCGGAATTGCCTCGTCCCCTTGCTCAAATCGAAAACATCCTCCGCCGTGAAGGTTATTTGGAGTACGAGCTCAAGGCGACCACGCGCCAGGGCGCCCAGATCGTCGTTGCCAGCCGCTGGACAGTCTGGCGCGACCCTTCTGGAGCCGCTCTCGGCCGCCTGCATGTCGAGACCGATGTCACCAAACTCAAACGCGCCGAGCAGCAATTGCGCGTCGTTTCCGGCCATCTCCTCAATCTGAGGGACGAAGAGCGCCGCAAGCTCGGCCGCGATTTGCATGATAGCGCCGGACAGTTATTGTCCATGGCCAAGTTGAATCTCTCGCTTGCACAGGAACACCTGCAATCCGGCAATGACCGCGGTAACGCCTATCTCGACGAGTGTTGCAGCCTGATCGATCAGGCTCTCTCCGAGGTTCGCACTATCTCGTATCTTCTGCATCCGCCTTTGCTCGAGGAATTAGGCTTGGCCGGCGTGCTTCCTTGGTACGTCTCCGGTTTTTCCGACCGCAGCCGCATCCGCGTCGCTCTCGATATGCCCAAGGAGATGGGCCGTCTGCCGCGCGAGATCGAGCTGGGCCTGTTTCGCATCGTGCAGGAGTGCCTCACGAACGTGCACCGTCACTCCAATAGCTCCACGGCTTCCATCTCCTTGTCCCTGGCCGATAGCCAGGTGCGGCTCAAGATTGCGGATCAGGGCAAAGGTATGGCCGCCACCGCGGCCGAAAGTGGCGACCAGCGGCGCTCCAGGGGCGTCGGCCTTAGCGGAATTCGGGAGCGAGTTGCCAACCTCGGCGGCCACATGCAAATCCGCAGCGGCGATTGGGGCACCGCCATCGAAGTCATTTTCCCCTCCGCCGAAATCAGCCGGGAGATCGGTTAACGGCGTTTCCGCGCCATCCCTTGGGCTACGTTTGTATCTAACCGAAATGCGGAGCAGCCCGCCACGCGTTGTCATCCCGAACCCAGTCGCGTTGTTTGCGAATGGCGGTGAGGGATCTGCTTTTGCCTTCAGCCCAGCCCGAAAGTGCCGCGCGCCGCGCTCCCCTCCGCTTCTCCCATCTCGCCTGTCGCGAATCGCCTCAGTTACAATGAAATATGGCCCGCCTGGGGGAGTATCGCCGCAAACGGCGCTTTGATCGCACTCCGGAACCTTCCTCCGCCAAATCTCTTCCCCAACTCGAAGGCACCTTCGTTGTGCAAAAGCACGCCGCACGCCGCCTGCATTACGACTTTCGCCTGGCGATTGATGGCGTGCTCAAATCCTGGGCCGTTCCCAAAGGGCCTTCCCTCAATCCCACCGATAAGCGCATGGCCGTCCAGACCGAAGACCACCCCATGAGCTACGCCAATTTCGAGGGCAATATCCCCGCGGGGAATTACGGCGCGGGTTCGGTGATGGTTTGGGACCGCGGCACCTTCCGCGTCGAAGGCCGCCAGGGCGCCAAGGAGCAGGTGGATCACGGCGAAATCAAGTTCCGGCTCGCCGGCGAAAAACTCCGTGGCGGCTTCGTTCTGGTGCGTACCAGGCGCGGCGAAAAGCAGCCCGAGTGGCTGATGATCAAGCATCAGGACGACGCCGTTGATTCCGCCTGGAACGTTGACGACCACGACGGCTCGGTCCTCACTGGCCGCACACTCGACGAGATTGCCGAGCGAACTGCCGCCCAAGCGCAATCCCGCCGCGCTTCAGCCCGCCGAGCTCGAGGGAGCGCGCCAGGCCCCCATGCCCATTTCCCTCTCGCCGATGCTGGCCACGCTCATCGATCATCCTTTCTCCGATCCCGGCTGGCTCTTTGAAGTGAAGTGGGATGGCGCGCGCACGCTCGCGTGGATCGAAGAGGGCGCCGTTCGCCTCTTCTCGCGCGCCGGCAATGAAGTCACCCACCAGTATCCGGAATTGGCTTCGTTGCCCCAGCGCTTCAGCGCCCGCCGCGCGATTCTGGACGGCGAAATCGTCGTCCTCGATGAAAAAGGCCGCAGCGATTTCGAGCGCATGCAGCAGCGCATGAACGTGCAGCAGCCCTCGCCCGATCTGCGCGCGCGCTATCCCGTAACCTATTACTTGTTCGATCTGCCCTACTGCGATGGCTATGATTTGCGCGAAGTGCCCTTGCTCGAGCGCAAGAATTTCCTGCGGCGCCTCCTCGATCCATCTCCCGAATTTCGCTTCTCCGATCACGTTCTGGAAAATGGCAAAGGTCTTTTCGATTTGGCCAGGCAGCAGGAACTGGAAGGCGTCGTTGGCAAGCGCCTCGATAGCATTTACGTCAGCGCTCGCAGCCAGAATTGGGTCAAGTTGAAGGCCACGAAAACTCTCGACGTCGTCATCGGCGGCTGGACCGCGCCCCGTGGCAGCCGCACCCATTTCGGCTCTTTGCTTCTCGGCCTGTACCAGGGCAAAGCCCTTCGTTTCATCGGCCACGTCGGCACGGGCATCGACGAGAAGACGCGCGCCTCGCTCATGAAGAAGCTGCGCGAGCTCGAAATCGCCAAGTGCCCCTTCGACAAAATTCCGGAAACCAATGAACGGGCCTTCTGGGCAAAACCGGAGCTCGTCGCCCATGTGCGCTTCATCGGCTGGACGCAGGAACCGCGCCTCCGCGCTCCCGTTTTTCTGGCCTTGCGCAACGACGTCCAGCCGCAAGACTGCCGGTGGGAAAACGAAGCCGCCCCGCAGCCCGCGCCTGCGCCCGGCCTTGCGCCCACCCACCAGATCGTCCGCGCGCCCGAAATCGTAGGCGCTGTGTTGAGCGAAAAAGAGGAGATCGAAGCCGAACTTTTCTCAGGCAAGCAGGAGTCCGTCACGCTCGATTTCGAAGGCAAGCGCTTCCGCCTGACGAATCTCAACAAAATATTTTTTCCGGAGTCCGGCTACACCAAGCGCGATTTGATCGCCTATTACTACCGCATCGCCGATTATCTTCTCCCTTTCCTCAAAGATCGCCCCTTGGTGCTGCGCCGTTACCCCGACGGCATCAGAGGCCAGGCTTTTTTCCAGAAGAATATGCCCGAGGGCGTTCCCAAATGGATTGAAACGGTGGCCATTCCCTCGGAGGAAAAAGATGTCCAATACGTCATCGCCAACGATCTCGCCTCTCTTCTCTACCTCACGGGCTTGGGCTGCATCGACCACAATCCCTGGTCCAGCCGCCGCGACGATCTGGAGCATCCCGACTATTTCTTCTTCGATCTCGATCCCGCCGAGGGAACCGATTTTTCGCGCGTCTTGACCATCGCTCGCGCCCTTCACGAAAAGCTTAGCGAGGTCGGTTTGAACGTCTTTCTGAAGACCTCCGGCGCCACCGGATTTCACCTCTACTTGCCCGTCGAACGCGTCTACACCTTCGAGCAGTTGCGCATGTTTGGAGAAATCTTCGCGCAGCTTGTTTCCGCCGAGCATCCCGGACTTCGTCACCCACGAGCGCATCGTGGCCAAGCGCCGTCCTGGGCAAGTGCTGATCGACGTCACCCAAAACTCCCTCGGCCGGCCGCTCGCCGCGGCCTATACCGTCCGCGCCTTTCCCAAGGCGCCCGTCTCCACTCCCGTGGAGATCAATGAATTGCGCCCCAGTTTGAAGCCGGAAAGCCTCAACATAAAAACGGTCCTCACTCGCCTCAAACGTAAGGGCGATTTGTGGTCCAGCTTTTGGCAAAGCCGCCAGCGAATCGAGAACGCCGTCGAGCGCCTTGGCGCCGCAGCCGCCATTCATTCACCCAAGTAAATCCCTGACCGACCCAACGACCTCGTTTCGCCTTCCTGCCCATTCCTCATTCCAGGCAGCGGTGATATCCTCCAAACTCATAAGGGCACACCCATAAGGGCGTCACGTCCAATCTCGTTCCCAAATTGGGGGACCTAATGACAAAAAGCCTTTCGCTCTCCCGTTATCCGAATCTACCGCATCGGCGCGCATCTCTCCTAGCGCTCGCTGCCGCTGTGGCGCTGGCCATCCTTGTTTGTCTTTCTGCCGCTGCTCAGCCGCAGAAAGAAGAAAAAAGCAATATGCAGCTCGTTGGCTTTAACGAGCTGCAAGCGCGCAGCGCCTATCAGCCTACGATTCATCATCAAGGACAGCGCTGGATCGCCTACATCGGCCATCACGGCGGTTCGGAGCCCAATCCCCTCACCGGCCAGCAGGAAAGTAACGGCACCTCCCTCGTGGACGTCACCGACCCCGCGCATCCCCGCTATCTCGCCCACATACCTGGCGAGCCGGAGAAAGGAACCAACGCCGAATCAGGCGGCGCGCAGATGGTCCGCGTGTGCGACGGCAGCACGCTCCCGCACGCTGACAAGAGCAAGGTCTACATGTTGCGAACCTTTGGCGGCTCGGCCCATGAGATCTGGGACGTGACCGATCCTGCCAAGCCCAGCCGCCTCACCGTGGTCGTCAGCGGCCTCGTGGATACGCATAAGAGCTGGTGGGAGTGCGACACGGGCATTGCCTATCTCGTTTCCGGCGTGCCCGGCTGGCGCGTTCGCCGTATGACCCAGATCTACGATCTCAGCGATCCCGCCCATCCGGTCTTCATCCGCAATTTTGGCTTGCCGGGCCAGCAGCCGGGCTCCACCGGTCCCGCGCCCACCGAACTGCATGGCGCCATGTCCATGGGCCGCGACCGCAATCGCGTCTACTTCGGCTACGGCACCAATAGCAACGGCATCATGCAGATCGTCGATCGCGATAAGCTCTTGAACGGTCCGAAGGATCCCACGGACGCGAACTTGCTCTACCCGCAGATGTCCCGCATCGATTTGCCGCCGGACGCGGGCTCCCACTCCCCGTATCCCCTGCTTGGCATGGACTTGTCCGAATTCGCCAAGCAGAAACCGAAAGCCCGCCGCTGCGCGGGAGTCGAGCATGGGACGTGGAGCTCCACCGGCGGAAAGTCTCAGGCCCAGCGCGATTTCGTTCTATCCGTAGGTGAAACCCTTGCCAACGAATGCCTGGAAAATCGAGAGATGGTGCGGGTAATTGATATCACCGACGAAATGCGCCCCTTCGGCGTGGCCACATGGACCGTGCCCGAGGCCAGCGGAAATTTCTGCGAACGCGGCGGACGCTTTGGCACCCATTCCACCAACGAGAATTTCACGCCCATCTATTATCGCCGCCTCGTCTTCATCGCCCATTTCAATGCCGGCGTGCGCGCTCTCGACGTTCGCGACCCGTTCCATCCCAAGGAAGTCGGGTATTACATTCCCGCCGTCACCGACAAGACGGAGAAACGCTGCGTCGGCACCGGCGCCGAGCAGCACTGCAAAGTGGCGATTCAAACCAACAACGTGGAGGTGGATGACCGCGGCTACATCTACATCGTGGATCGCGCCAACACCGGCATGCACATTCTCGAACTCACCGGCGCGGCGCGCCGCCTGGCGAACTTCTCGGACTCTTCGAAGCTAACTAAAAAGGAGAACTAAGCCTGCACCAGATCGTTGCGAATGGCGTAGCGCACCAGTTCGGTCACCGAATGGCATTCCAGCCGCCGCATGATGTTGGCGCGGTGGGTTTCGATCGTCTTGAATGTCGTTCCCAGCATCGAGGCGATCTCCCGGCTGTTCTTTCCCTCCGCCAATAACTGCACGATCTCCCGCTGCCGGGGCGTCAGCCTGAGGGCTCGGTCGTCGCCATTGCTGTTTTTGGCCGCCTTCTGCCGCTCGTCCAGGAAAGACTGCGCCACCTTGGAAGTAAAGAAAGTTTTGTTGCGCTGCAGAGCTTCTACCGCGTGGACCAGTTCGCTCGCCGCATCGGTCTTCAGGACGTATCCTCGCACTCCCGCCTTCACCATCTGCTGGATCAGTGGGTCGGAATGGTGGATCGTCAGGATCAACACCTTGGTGGGCGATCCGCTGGCCGCGATCTGCCGCGCCGCCTCCAGCCCGTTCAATGACGGCATGCTGATGTCCAGAATGCTCACGTCCGGTTTCAACTGCTTGGCCTTTTCCACCGCTTCTTTGCCGTTGGTCGCTTCGCCCACGACCTTCCACCCCGGCTGTTTTTCGATTAGATCGCGAAGGCCTCGTCGCACAATGTCATGGTCGTCCGCTACCAACACATCCAGTTTGGCCATTCCTGCCTCCACTTTTGCGGGGTGGGCGAATCGCTAGGCCGATATCCTAGTGGAAAGACCCGAGATTGTTCCATACATTGAATTGTGTAGGAGACAAAAGGCTACGAAATAAAAGCGAAGAATGTGCCCAATGAAATTCTGCGCCCGCTATGTAAAGTTATGTATATTTATATCAGCTACTTAGCCAAGAACGGGGGCCTTCCTGCCCTTTCCACCGGGGCCTAGCCGTTGGTGGTTCTTCGGCGCGTCCTGTGGTTCTCGGGCACCCACGGGCCGTGCCCCCCGGCGATCTGCCTGCTGTATCGTAGACGCCAATAATAGGCCCGCTAGCTGAGTTTCAAAACGGTACCACTCTCCCATTTAGGTTCACGCCCATAAGCGTCATAAAGGTCACTGCGGCACATCCCTGTGACCGCACCGCACTCGTTTCGCGCCCGGCTGGCTCGCTCCGGCCGCGGCCGCTCTGGCTAGGCCAAGTTGGATGGGAGAACGGACTGTGCCGAAGATTTTGATGGTCGAAGACAACGAAATGAACGTCAACATGCTATCCAGGCGCCTCCAGAAGAGGGGCTACCAGGTAGTGACCGCCGGAGATGGCGCACAGGGATATTCGCTGGCTCGATCCGAGAACCCCGACTTGATTTTGATGGATATCAGCCTGCCGGCCATGGACGGCTGGGAAGTCACTCGCCTGTTGAAATCGAACCAGACCACCCGTCATATCCCCATCATCGCTCTGACGGCCCATGCTCTGGTGACTGACCGGGAGAAGGCCTTCGAGGCCGGATGCGATGAGTATGAAACCAAGCCAATCGACTTTGAGCGGCTCACCAAGAAGATGGAGAGTCTGCTCCTGGATAAGAAATTAGCGTGAGAAGCGGGAACTACGGCCCGGGGCAAAGAGAATATTTCTTGAGGATTTCCTCGAAGCGGCTGCGGTTAAGCGGCTTTGATGGAGAATAAAGTGCCACAGCCAACCGAACTTTGCAGCGCGCTTGAGGCCAAGCTCGAATTGGCCGAGAAAGCCCTTTCCTACTCCAATCAGAATCTCCAGCTGACCATGCAGATGTGGATCCAGGGCTCGCCTCAAGACGAGCGATTGATCGCCAAACGTGCCGAGAACTGCGCGGAGATCGCTCTGCTTGTTCAGAAAATTCAAAATGAAATTCAGTCCGAGGATGAAAAGCGGCTGCTGGATGCCGCAACCCCGCATTCCATCCTCATCGCCGATGACGGAAAGCTTTTTCACCAGACAGCTCCCGGCGAGAACTACGTCGAAGCGGAGAACGTGACCGCCAACGTAATGCTGCCTCTTCTGCTCGATAACGCCTCCTGGAAGGCGTTTGTCGAGCTGTTACGCGCGCGATTGAAGGTCGCGGAACTGACCGATGAGACGAGCGAGGCCATGACCGCGCGCGCCCGTGACCTGGTGCGCCAGAACCAGGTGCTCAAGAGCATCGTCGCCGAGCGCAAGCGTCTGGAAGAAAGGCTTTCGCAATTAGCCTCGATCATTGAATGCGCCAACGAGGCCATCGCCATTTTCACCTTGGGCGGCACCATCGTCAGTTGGAATAGGGGCGCCGAGGCCGTTTACGGCTATTCGGCCCGCGAGGTCCTGGGACGCTCCAGATATTTCTTCGCCTCGCCGGATGAACCGGACCCCATACCCGAACTCTTGGAACAGCTCCAGCGCGAAGAGGCGATTCCGATCTCCGATGGCGTGCACATCCGCAAGGGCGGCCAGCGCATAAATGTTTCCTTCAGCATATCGCCCGTCAAGGATGCCGCCGGCAGCACGGTCGGTTTTTCGGCTTTCATCAGGCCCAATCCGCCTAATAGGCCCAGTGGAAACGACGCGGTTCGTTCCTCATCCAAGAGCGGCTTCCGGCCTCCGGACAAGAGCGCGCCCCAACGCTACAATTTCGGCACTCCCCACAAGCCCTGAGCGCGTGCCGGCGCGCGCGCGCGCGCACCGCGCTGGTGGGTCTCGCCCTCGTTCTCACCGCTCTCCTAAGATTGACAGCCAAAATCAATTGTCGTACCCTCACCCTATCGTCGTAGCGCCCCGGAGGTGCCAAGTGAAAATGAAGTCAATCGCGTTCGTTGTGCTGGTTTTTGCCCTGTTGGCGATTTGTGTCCCGACTTTTGCGCATCATGGGAGCGCCGTTTACGACACCAGCAAACCCGTGGTCTTGAATAACGCGGTTGTCACCCGATTCGTTTGGGCCAATCCCCACTCGATTACCCTCTTCGACGTCAAGGATGACAAGGGCACCGTCACCCACTGGTCCGCCGAGGCGGGAAGCCCATCGGCCCTCGGCCTCATTGGCTGGACGAAAAATTCCATCAAGCCGGGCGACGTAATCACCGTTTACATTTTCCAATCCAAGACCGGCAACACTGTGGGACGCCTGAATAAGATCGTCCTTGCGGATGGCACCTCGTTGAAAGACAGCGCCTTGGGCGATCAGAAATCCAGCAAGAGCGAGTAAGCCCGGGCTCTTACCTTCGGTTAAAAGCAAAAGCGGCGCCGATGATTTCATCAGCGCCGCTTTTTTGTCCGTCGAGTTGAGCCGGTTATTTTTGCCCCAGCCCCGCCCTCCGGCCGCTCACAGCTTCCCTAAATCGAACACCACGCCTGCCGTCACGCGAAAATTACTCTGAATGTAGCCTTCAAATTCACTCAGTACATAATCCGCCGAGGTCCGCACCCCGAAGTGCCGGGCTACCTTCCATTGCACGCCGCCGCCGAGTTCTACCGCCAGGGCGTTGTTGCTGGGAGATGGCCCGAGGCCGTCGAAATAGATGTTGTTCGCCAGATGGTCCATGCCAATCAGCCCGTGAACAAACACTTTGCGCACGGTCAGTCTTGGGCCGGCCGCAAGAAGATAATCATGAAACCCGAAAGTTCCTTCGCCAATTATGTTGATCGTTTTGTAATATCCGTTCACGCTGCCTTCAGCCGCCAGCCAGTGGTTCACGTTGTAGGCTACTGAGGACTCGAATCCGCCCACACTTTGCCGGTTGGTTAACGCGCCCGTGCCCGCGTTCATGAACGAAAATCCGCCGAAAACTTCCAGGCGCGGCACATTCTCTTCATATCCCAAAGTGGAAAACGGAGTAAACGCTGCGGCCGCAGGCGGAGGTAATTCCGCCGGCGGTTTCGCTTGTACCGGCGGTTGCGCCTGCGCTTGAAGCTGTGCCTGCGATTGTGGTTGTGGCTGCGCTTCCGCCTCTGCTTGCGGCTCCTGCCGTGGCTGCGGCTTTGGTTGTGCCGGCGCCTCGGCTGGCGGCTGCGGAATGCTGGCAGCCGGAGCGGCTGGAGCAACCGGAGCGGCCGCAGGGGCCGCAGGTTGCGGCTGGCTTCCAGGCAGAGCTGCGATGAGGGACGACTTCTGCACATACCCCTCTTTCCCGTCTGCAGTCCGCACTCGCGCTCTGTTTTCGTCGCGGGGGTCCACAACCGTGAGCTTCTGGCCGCACTTCAGGTTGGCGATCACCTGGAAGCTGGTCGGGGAGTCATACAAAAACACGTACCCCTCGCCTAGCGGGCAGTAAGCGTACCCGATGTCGTCCGCCTTGGCCCTGGCGGTAGATAGAACACACAAAATTCCTAGCGTGATTAGCACCTTGCGCCACATGAGAGGTTTGCCTCCGTGCCGAGATTAGCCTCACGCCGGAAGCGGAGTAATTGCCGGTTTCGCGACATCCAACCAAACCGATATTGTTTAACGGGCCACAGCGAGTACTATGCAGACCCTTCGCCTTTTTGCCGCCCTCTTTCCGTTTTTCCTCGCCCGCGGCCATTTCTTCCTCGGCTGGCTTCGGGAGTAGAATACGGACTAATCGACTTCTACATTTGCTCTCGAGGTTTTCGTGAATCACATATCGCTCAAAATCAATGGTCAATCGCACGCCATCGATGTCGAGCCCGATTGCCCGCTGCTGTACGTCTTGCGCGACAATCTGGCCCTGAATAATCCCCGCTTCGGCTGCGGTCTCGGCCAATGCGGCGCCTGCACCGTCCTGGTCGATAATCGCGCGGTGCGCTCCTGCATGCTGCCCGTATCCGCCGTCGCGGGAAAAGAGATTGTCACTCTCGAAGGGCTTGGCGCCCAAGGCGATCCCCACCCCGTGCAGAAAGCCTTCATCGCCGAACAGGCCTTCCAGTGCGGTTACTGCCTGAATGGATGGGTGCTCACCGCCAAAGCCCTGCTCGACAAAAATCCGAATCCCACCGACGAACAGATGCGCACCGCCTTTGAAACTCTGGTCTGCCGCTGCGGCAGCCACGTACGCATCTTCGCCGCCGTCCGCCGTGCCGCCGATGAAATGAAGAGGAGCGCGTAGCCATGGCCGCCAAAAACGTTCTTTCCCGAAGAGAATTCGTCAAGGATACCGGCGGACTTTTGATCGGCTTCAGCTTCGCCGAGGGCGCCGTGTTGCCGCAGGTCTTGTCGGCGGCAGCCGAAACCGCCGCCACTCCATCGCCCGCTCGGCTGGACGCCTGGCTGCGCATCGACAGTGAGGGAACCGTCCACGTGTTCACGGGCAAAGCCGAAATCGGCATGGGCGTCGAGACCGGTCTCGCCCAGGTTGTGGCCGAGGAACTGGACGTACCCGTAAGCCGCGTCGTTATGGTTATGGGCGATACTTCCGCCACCGCCGATCAGGGCGGAGTCGGCGGCAGCACGTCCATCATGTCGGGCTCGAAGCCTCTGCGCAACGCCGCTGCCACGGCGCGCGCTCTCCTGCTGCGCATGGCCGCGAATAATCTGGGCGTCTCAGCCGACCAACTCCAGGTGCGCGAGGGCGTCATCACCGCGACGACCGGCGACTCCCGAAAGATCTCCTACGCCGAGCTTGCCGCCAGCGGCAAGTTGGACGACGCCCTTAAAGTTTCCGGAGATGGTTTCTCTCTCGATGTGCAGGGCCTCGGCAAGCCAAAGGACCCCTCGGCCTACACGGTTGTCGGTCAATCCGTCCCGCGCGTCGATCTTGCTCCCAAGATTCTCGGAAAATGGCAATACGTCACCGACGTGCGCGTTCCCGGAATGCTCCACGGCCGGGTCATGCGCCCCGCCGGAGTGGGCGCCAAACTCGTCAGCGTGGACGACTCCGCCGCCAAGAAGATTTCAGGTTATGTGCAGACCGTAACCAAAGGCAATTTCGTCGGCGTCGTCGCGGAAAATGAGTGGGCCGCCATTCGCGCCGCCAAAGCCGTGCGCATCAATTGGTCGGCCCTCGAGCAGACTTTCCCCGAGCAGAAGGATCTCTACCAGCACATGCGCTCGGTGACTCCCAAGGCCACGAAGGAGACGGCCAAGAAAGGCGACGCCGCCGGCGCTCTTGCAGCCGCCGCCAAAAAAGTCCAGGCTACCTACGAAGCGCCCTTTCAATCGCACGCCACCATGGGGCCCGGATGCGCTGTAGCCGATATTCATACCGACGGCGTGTCCACGATTTGGTCCGGCGGCCAAAAACCGCACGCCCTTCAAAAGGGTTTTGCCGAACTCCTGCGCGTTCCGCTCGACCAAGTTCGCGTCGTTTGGGTCGAAGACGCCGGCTCCTACGGCCGTCCCGGCATCGAGGACACCGCAGCCGACGCCTTGCTGTTATCTCAAGCCGTGGGCAAACCCGTGCGCGTGCAGTGGTCTCGCGCCGATATGACGCAGTGGGGCAGCAAAGGTCCCGCCGTGACCTGCGATCTCGCCGCTGCGATCGACGAACACGGCGAAGTCACTGCCGTGGAATTTACGTCGCGCGCTTTCTCGGGCGGCGAAATCCATTTCGTCCCTTCGGACGCGGGAAACTATCTCGGGGCGCAACTCAGCGGCGTTCGCAATACGGGCGGGGTGGACGAATTCGCCCAGTGGGGTGTAGCGGCGCCGGCTTACGTTTTTGCTAATTTGCACGCCGTCTCGCACGTGGTCCCGGGCTTCTACGATTCGGGCTCGCCGCTGCGCACCACGCATCTGCGCGATCCCGAAGGTCCGCAGACCAGCTTTGCGGTCGAGTCCTTCATGGACGAAATCGCCGCCGCCGTCGGCGCGGACCCCATCGAGTTCCGCTTGGCGCATCTCGAAAACGCTCGCGCCAAAGCTGTCTTGACTGCGGCGGCCGAAAAAGCGGCCTGGGACAAACGCCCCTCGCCCAAGCGAGACAAGGCCTCCGGCGATCTCTTAACCGGACGCGGCGTGGGCCTCAGCACCCGCGGCGGCACTTATGTCGGCACCATTGCCGAAGTGCAGGTGAACCGGCGCACCGGCGCCGTGCTGGTCACGCGTTTTGTCTGCGCCCACGACTGCGGTTTGATCATCAATCCCGAGGCCCTGCGCGGAACCATCGCCGCCAATCTGATTCAATCCATGAGCCGCGCCATGAAGGAAGAGGTCGCCTTCGATCGCAGCAATGTCACCAGCGTGGATTGGAAAACGTATCCTATCGCCCGCGCTCCCGATATTCCGGCGCAAGTGGATATCGTGCTGCTCAATCATCCCGAGATTCCGCCCAATGGCGCGGGCGAGCCGTCCAGCCGCGCCACGGCGGCCGCCATCGCCAACGCCATCTTCGACGCCACGGGCGCTCGCGTCCGTCAATCGCCGCTCACGCCGGAGCGCGTTAAGCCCGCGCTCGCATCGCCGCAACCGGCTTAATTTCCGCCGGCGGCTCCGTGCGCGGCAGGCAATGCCAGTGGATAGATGCGATAGACGTTTTCTGTTCCGATCTTCTTCTGTACGTCGTCGGGAAGCTGGTTGTACAGCAGAACGTCGCTTTGCCAGCGCTGTGGATCCGGCGGTGCTGCGGGATAGTGCTGGTCGCTGCCGATAATAAATCGTCCCGAATAGTCGGAGAAAAATTTCTTCCATTCCGGCCGGAGCTTTCCATCGGCATCCAGCGGGAAATTCTTCCCCGGATTGATCGGGTCGGTCTTGATCTCCATGTAAAGATTCGGATGCCTGTCGAGCAGCTTTCGATCGAGCTCGATCGTGCGGTAGCCGGTGTAGTCCGCGCCCAGGTGTGCCCAGATAATTTTCGCCCGTGGATTGTGGCTGAGCAGCCGCTCGAACGCCGCGATATTGGCGCGCAACCGCGGAGGATTGGGCGGCGACTTCAGATCGGCCGGAAGATTCATGCCCTGCGGCACCGCTTCCATGTGCAGGATGATCGGCACGTTATGCTCGGCGGCAATATCCGCCAGCAGCAGAAAGAGCGGATGGTCGGCCGGCGCGTATTGATACGGAGTGCTCGATGGAAAATGCTCGGCCGTCACTTCGCCCAGCCCGATTGCGCCCATCCCCAGAAGCTCTTCGGCCTTCGCGCGGAACTTCTTCTGGACCTCCGGACCCGCATCCTTGGAACGCACCGATTGCTGAATCATCGCGTTCAGCGTTCCGCCGCCGCCCAGATAGCGAAATTTCTCCGGATATTTCTTCAGGTAAGGAATGATTACGTCGGTATCGAATTTCCCCGGATGATCGAAAGTATCGGGAGGCGCCAGAAAAAAGATCATGGTGGCGTTCTGGTGTTGCATGCTTTTGAGCGCCGCATCCACAGCCGCCGCCGGATTCTTTTCGTCGAAATGCGTATGCGCTTCGATGTACGGGCTGGCGGCATAGACCGTCGCCATTTCCGCCTTGGCCCGGCTGCTCAAGGCCTCCGTCGCCTGCCCTGCCTTCACGAAATGCGACGCCAAACCGGCCGCCAGAATCGCAAAACCGAACATCATCAATTTCGCGTTGTGATTTTTTAGAAGACGTAACATGGGGTGCTCTCCATCCGCGGGACGGCCCTTGCGGAACTACCAGGCGCGTATCGCGAATTCTTGCCGTCGCTCCGCGCGAAAAGAGCTGCTACTCGGCGGGCGGTTCGCTTTCGGAATGCGCCTCGGAAGGTTTCTCCGGCGCTGCCGATTCGGCGGAAGGCACAGCGGGCTCGGCAGGGTCCGGCGCGGCGCTCGGCGCGACCATGGTGACTTCCTCGACTTGAGGCGCGATAGGCCCTCGGGCTGTGGAGTTTCCGCCGCCGGAGTGTCGCCGGCGCTTGCCGCGGTAGTCTCGGTCGCCTCGGCGGCCGGCGCCTGCAAACGCGGAGCCAGCACGGCTTCCAGCAAATCGATCGCTATCTTCGCTGCCTTTCCGTCTGTATCGCGCGTGGGATTGTAACCGGCAATTACAAATGCAACGAGAGTGGATTGCCGTGCAAAAACGCCCACCGCCTGCCGAATGTCATCTAGAGTCAGCCCGCCCGAACCCGGAAAATTGGTCGCCGCAAAATCCTCCGCCGCGATGGCATCCAGATCCAAAAGCAGCACAAACTCGTGCCGCGAGCCATGCACCCTCTCGAGCGCTTCCTGGGCAGCCACAGCCGCGCCGCGCCTCTTGATGTCCACGGCCAGATAATGCTGCAGTGGCGTTCCCCCCAGCCATTTCTGCTCGGGTTCGTCCACGCGGTCGATGCCGAATACGGCCACGTCGGGCTCGCGGACCAGCGGCGGTTCGCCCCAAAAGCGCACCAGTTCCGGCGCGCCGCGCCCCACGATGTGGGAAATCACCATGCCGTCCAGGCACCCGGAAGGCGTCGTGGCCGGCACATTCAGCCCCGCGTCGCGATCCACGGAGATCAAGCTGACGTGGCGATAGTAGCGGCGGGAACCCGCGATCGCGGCCAGAACCATCGTGTCGTCGCCCGCCAGAATCACGGCCAGCGCGCCCGATTTCACCGCGGTCTCCACCTTGGGCCGCAACTCCTCGATGATCGCCAGCGCTTCCCTCGCGTTGCGCGCCCGGGGATGCTCGTCGTCCGGCTTGTAAATGCGCGTCGCGCAGTCGCCGTAATCGGTGACCGGAAAACCCGCTGCGGTCAGCCGCTCCACCAGCCCGGCGGCGCGCAGCGCTGCGGGGGCGCGCTCGTGTCCCGCGCCTAGGCCGGCCGCGCTGGTCGGCGCGCCTAGCAGGGCAATGTTCTTCACCTGACGGACGATCTTGACCGCCAAGATTTCTCCTCGACTATCGTTGGGGAGCGGCTGAACCCCGCAGCCGCTTCAGACTGCTCGTTGCTACCCGCGCTGGCTGCTGGTCGCGATCACCGCGAGTTCCGGCGGCAAGGTAAACCGCACGTCCTCGCGAATCAAGTCGATATCGCTTTGATCGGTAAAGCCGTACTCCGCCAGCCGCTCGCTCACCTGCTCCACCAGCACTTCCGGCGCCGAAGCTCCCGCCGTCAGCCCGACGCTGTCGACGCCCTCGAACCAATCCGCGCGGATCGCCGAAGCATCGTCGATCAGCCGCGCCTTCACACCCGACCGCTGGGCCACTTCCACCAGCCGGTTGGAATTCGAGCTGTTCGGCGAACCCACCACCAGAATCAGCTGCACCTCGCGCGCCACCTGCTCCACCGCTTCTTGCCGATTCTGAGTGGCGTAGCAGATATCGTCGGAGGCCGGCCCGGCAATATCCGGAAAGCGTTCCCGCAGCCGGGCCACGATCTCTTGCGTGTCGTAAAGGCTCAGCGTGGTCTGCGTCAGATACGCCAGCCGAGCCGGATCTTGCACCTCCAGCCGGTTCACGGCCTCCACGCTGTCCACCACCACAGTCTGCTGCGGCGCTTCACCCGAAGTGCCGATGATCTCCTGATGGTCCTTGTGCCCGATCAAAATGATGGTGCGCCCCTCGCGCGCAAACCGCAGCGCCTCCAAATGCACCTTGGTCACCAGCGGGCAGGTCGCATCGATCACCCGCAGTTTGCGCAGATGCGCCTCTTCGCGCACCGTCGGCGGCACGCCGTGCGCGCTGAAAATCAGCACCGCGCCAACCGGCACGTCCTCCACCGATTCCACGAAAATCGCTCCGCGCTGCCGGAGCTGCTCCACCACGTAGCGGTTATGCACGATCTCATGGTGCACGTAGACGGGCGGACCGTAGGCCTCCAGCGCCAGCTCCACGATGTCCACGGCGCGAACCACGCCGGCGCAAAATCCGCGCGGTCGGATTCGCAAGAGCTTCTTTCCCTTGCTCAGGACGCTATTCGGCAACGCAGCACCTCGGCTGAACCTCTGAAAACACACATCATACCTTATTCCCCCTTCGCCCGGCTATGCGACTTTTGGTTCCGTGGACGAACTGCAACCGGACGAACCACCTCCGGTCGAATCGCCGCCCCGCGAACCGCCGCCCCGCGAATTGCCGTAGGCCGAACCACAACCACCCGCGCGAAGCCCTCTTCTCGCGTCGGAGGCTCGAGCCGCCGCGCCATGCGGCGGATCGTTTCATCCGGCACGACTCGCGCGTCCCGCGAGGCGCCGCCAGGTAAATTCTCGCGCCGGCGGTTCCGCTCCAGGCAAACCTCCAGCGGCACATCGAAATAGAGCGCCTCGGCGGCGCAGCCAAACTCCTGCGCGATCCGCAGCAAAGGACGGCGAAAGTACCGCGTCAGATTGGTGGCGTCGATGTAAGTGGTCTGCGCGCCCGCCGTCAAACGCCGCCGCAAGAGATCGTGGAGCGCGGAAAACACCCATTCCGGATGGCGCTGATCGGCGGCATTGTCGTAAAGCAGTTCGCGAATCAGATCGCTCGAGAGCGGCAGAATCCCTCGCCGCGCGAAGTAGGTCGATTTCCCCGCGCCGGGAAGCCCAATGGCCACCACAACTTTTCGGCGCGGCATCATGCCGCCAGTGTAACGCACCATGCGCTCCGATTAGGTTCCGATTTGGCCCGTGTCAGGTGTTCAGTGAACTGACGTACACCGGTCTATTCCCGTTCGGGACGCGCTCACACAATGGTATCCTGCTGCGCGCGTCAATAAATCTCATGCTTCTCCAAGGCAAAGTTGCTGTCGTAACCGGCGGCGGCCGCGGAATCGGCCGGGCCATCGCCCGGCGCTTCGCTGCCGAGGGCGCTGCCGTGCTGATTGCCTCGCGCACCGAAGCGGAGCTCCGCAAGGTCGCGGGCGAGATCGAGCAGGCCGGAGGCAAAAGCGCCTGGGTCGCGGGCGATGTCTCCAGGGAAACCGATTGCGCGCACATCGTTGCGGCCGCGCAGGATCGTCTCGGCGCGGTCGACATTCTGGTCAACAATGCCGGCGATTATGGCCCGGTGAAGCCCGTGGAAGAGATCTCTCCGGAAGAGTGGGACCGCGTGATCGCGGTGCATTTGCGCGGCGCTTTCCTGCTCACGCGGCTGGTCTTGCCGGGAATGTATCGGCGAAAGTCAGGCGCGGTGATCAACATCTCCAGCCTCTCCGCCAAATCCGCGTTTCCCTGGGGTTCGCCTTATGCGGCGGCAAAAGCCGGCATGCTGGGACTGACGCGCGTAACGGCGGCGGAAGCGGCGCGGCAAGGCGTGCGCGTGAACGCCATCTGTCCGGGTCCGGTGACGGAAACCAAAATGTCCAAGGACTTGGGAAATACTCTCGCGGCTCGCTTGAAGATCGATCCCGATATTCAGCTGAAGCAGTTTCTGGAAGGAATTCTGCAAGGCCGCGGACAAACCGCCGACGAAGTCGCCGCCGCGGCGGCATTCCTCGCTTCGGATCAGGCCAGCGCGATTACCGGGCAGTCGCTAAACGTTGATGGCGGAGCTGCCTTCTTTTGACGTAAAGCTGGGCGTTTCGCTGGGCCTGCTTCGCAATCCCTCGCCGAAGAGGCTTCCCGCGCGGCGAATCGCGCGAAGAGCGTTGAGTGCGCCGCCAAGACCTCGCTCGCTGGCTCGGTCGATCGCCAGGACCAAAAAGCCTGCGCCTGAGATGAGGGCAAAGACTGCGCCCAGAACCACGAAAGCCGCGATCATCTCCTGCACGTAATAGATCTGAAACGCCGCGACCACAGCGAGACCAATCCACATCCACTTGCGCGCCTTCTTCTCGGGAATCGACCAAGGAGAGAACACGGGAGGATCCTTTCGGGGCCTTGCTTCGGGCCTGATCGTTTCGAGGATGAACCCTTCGCAAGATTCGATGCAGGAGTAACGAAGAGGGCTGAGCTGCGGAAAAATCGAGAGCGGAGTCTCTAAATTTGAGGGCGCCGAAAACAGAGCAACGCGGCGGCAAGGAATTTTATTTTCAACCACTTACTTGCAGCTCAGCCAATTTTAGGCCAGGGACGAAGGACTCCGACGCAGCGATGCGGCGCGCGGAGCGTTTTGCCGGATTAGCGCCCCTCGAAGGGATAGCGGCCGGCGTTCACACGGCGTCGGCGACCACGCGGCGCAGCGCGATGGTGTCGGCAGGTTCGCGCTTGATGAAGCGGCGCAGCACGGCCAGTTGGGTGCGCAGCATGTCGCCTTCGACCGAAGCGGCCAGCGCGGTCCGCGCGCTGGCTTCGATGCGCGCCGCACCATCGTGCAGCAGAACGCGCGCGGCCGCGGCAATGGCGCCCGTGGAATCGCCGCGCGAGGCGATGGCTTTCTCGGCGCGGAGCAGCGCGGACTCCATGGCGTAGATTTCGATCACGATATCGGCGAGCGCGCCGACGATCTCCTGCTGATCGGCAAGGCGTTCGCGATATTTCTGCATGGCCGCGCCGGCGGCCAGCAGGAAGACTTTCTTGGCGCCCGCGACGATGCGGCTCTCTTCGGCCCACTGGCCGTCGCAGACTCGTCGCCGGACGGACCGCTGAGAATTTCTTCCTGCAGTTTGGCGCCGGCGGCCAGCAAGGGCAGCGTGCCGGCAAGCGCGCGCTTCATCAGCATCTGGATGATGAGCATGCGGTTGATTTCGTTGGTGCCCTCGAAGATGCGGTTCACGCGCGAATCGCGATAGCCGCGCGCCACGGGATAGTCTTCGTGGAAGCCGTAGCCGCCGTAGATCTGCACGGCTTCATCGACCACGTAGTCGAGCACCTCGCTGCCGTATACCTTGCCGATGGAGCACTCGATGGCGTACTCCTCGAGACCTTCATGGTGTGCGTGGTCTTGCTGGCGTCCGGCGCCGACCGACTTCATGGCCGATCGATCATGCCGGCCGAGCGGTAGATGATGGATTCCAGGGCGAAGGTGCGAATGGCCATCTCCGCGAGCTTGGCGCGAATCAGGCCGAAGTCGCCGATGGGGTGGCCGAAGGCGATGCGTTCCTTGGCGTAATGCGCGGCGGATTCCAGCTCTTTCTTGGAGAAGCCGACGCAGGAGGCGCCCAGCGTGAAGCGGCCGACATTCAGAATGTTGAAGGCCACGATGTGGCCGCGGCCGATTTCGTGCAGCAGATTTTCCTTGGGCACCAGGCAATTCTCGAAAAAGATCGGCGCGGTGGAGCTGCCGCGCAAACCCATCTTTTTTTCTTCGGCGCCGGGAGAAACCCGGGGAAGCCGCGCTCCACGATGAAGCAGGAGAATTTCTCGCCATCCACTTTGGCGAAGACGATGTAGACGTCGGCAAAACCGCCGTTGGTGATCCACATCTTCTGGCCGTTGAGCGACCCAGTGCTTGCCGTCGGGGGAGAGCACCGCGCGCGTGCGGGAGTTCTGCGCGTCGGAACCGGCCTGCGGCTCCGAGAGGCAGTAGCAGGCCAGCCATTCGCCGGTGGCGAGTTTCGGCAGATATTTCTTCTTCTGCTCCTCGGTGCCGAAATAGACGATGGGCAGCGTGCCGATGCCGGAATGCGCGCCGACGCTGACGCTGAACGAGGCGTAGGAGGAGATTTTTTCGGAGAGCAGCGTGGAGGAGACGCGGTCGAGGCCCGCGCCGCCGTATTCCTCCGGCACGCCGCCGCCGAGCAGGCCGAGTTCGCCCGCTTTCTTCAGCAGCCCGGCCATCAGGCCCTCTTTGTGCAGTTCGAGTTCGGGGATCAGCGGCAGTCACTTCCTTGGTGACGAACTCTTCGGCCGTCTGCCCGATCAGGCGCTGATCGTCGGTGAGTTCGGCGGGCGTGAAAACGTCTTCCGCGCTGCGGCGATGCGATCAGGAAACTGCCGCCGGGAGCCGAAACTCGCGGTGTCGTCGTGGTGGCCATAAGTCCTCCAAAGATTGCGGAAGGGGTCCGCTGCTTTCGTAGCCAAGCGATTACGAGACGCGCTCGAAAATGCCGGCGGCGCCCATGCCGCCGCCGATGCACATGGTAACCATGCCGTAGCGGGCGTTGCGGCGCTCAAGTTCGCGCAAGATCGTGGCCGTGAGCTTGGCGCCGGTGCAGCCCAGCGGATGGCCCAGAGCGATGGCGCCGCCATTGACGTTCACGCGCGCGGGATCGAGCCCGGCCAGCTGGATCACGGCGAGCGATTGCGCGGCGAAGGCTTCGTTCAGTTCGATCACGTCGATCTGATCGAGTCTCAAGCCCGGCAAGGCGCAGCGCCTTGGGAATGGCATAGACCGGGCCGACGCCCATCACTTCGGGCGCGCAACCGGCGGTGGCAAAGGCCAGGAAGCGCGCGAGCGGCTTCACGCCGAGCGCGCGAGCGCGCTCGGCGCTCATGACCACGGAGGCTGCGGCGCCGTCGCTCATCTGCGAGCTGTTTCCGGCCGTGACCGTGCCGTGCGCGTGAAACGCGGGCTTGAGCCTGCGCCAGGGCTTCGAGAGAGGTGTCGGCGCGCGGGCCTTCGTCGGTGTCGAAGAGTTTCGGTCGTGGTCTTCGCGCGTCCGCCGCGGCCGTCGCCATTGGAGACGATGGTGTGCTGCACTTCGACGGGAACGATCTCGTCCTTGAATTTTCCGGCGGCAATCGCGGCCAGGGCCTTCTGATGGCTGGCCAGCGAGAACTCGTCGGCCTGCTGGCGCGTGATGTCGTATTTGCGCGCGAGATTTTCGGCGGTGAGCCCCATGCCGAGATAGGTGTCCGGATAGTGATCCATCAGCCAGGGATTCGGCGCCACTTTGTTGCCGCCCATGGGCACCATGCTCATGGATTCGGTGCCGCCGGCGACGACGACTTCGGCGCCGCCGAGCATGACGCGATCCGCGGCCATGGCGATGGCTTGCAGGCCGGAGGAACAGAAGCGATTGACGGTCATGGCGGAACATTCGACGGGCAAGCCCGGCGCGCAAGGAGGCGATGCGCGCGACGTTCATGCCCTGCTCGCCTTCGGGCATGGCGCAGCCCAGGATCACGTCCTCGATCTCCTTGGGATCGAGGCCGGGCACGCGGTCGAATGGCGGCGCGAGATGGCGATGGCGGCCAAATCGTCCGGCCGCGTGGCGTGCAGCGCGCCCTTGTAGGCCTTGCCGACGGCGGTGCGAACCGAACTGACGATTACGGCTTCTTTCATGAGTGACTTCCTTTCGACACTCTACGTTGGATGCCTAAAAGCTGGGAGTCGCTTCGCGGAGACCTGAAGGCAAAATTCCCGTCTCCGTAGGGCCCCACCCCCTCCCCATGTTTCTGTAAGTGCGCATTCTACGGGTCAAGCAAATTAGTAGATTCAGTAAGTTACAGATAACACAGCAATTTAGCACGCGATAGAAGCACATAGATACGATAGAAGCCAGCTTTTACACGACAATTACACGACAAAATCTAATGATCAGAGCCCTGCTGAGGCAGTTTCACGGCGCTCTTTGAACTTGTCGAACATCTCCCGCCGGCCGCGTTTCTGGCTATAGCTTGGATTCAAAATCTTAAACCAACTTTGTGGCGTCGAGGAATACCGCCCGTGTTGATGTTTGGCTCGATTCCCTCCAGGTCCTTGTCGCAGATGGCCCAGAAGATGGCCGATAACAAAAATCCTTTCCTGAGAGTCTCTCGTCACAACCCCACCACGGCAGGTATTCAGCTTTAGTTCATTGCGGCACCCATCGCAACGGGGTGTATCCTCATGGCCCTGAATTAAGAGAGGGCGTAAGTGCTGCCGTTTAAAACGCTATATATCGATTCGAGTATTTTTATTGCCGCAGGTTGGACTGACGTTTCGGCTCAACTGAGAGGGGTGATTTCACTTTCACGAATCCTCAGGGTAAATGTGGTTTTGCTGCAGCCAGTCGAGAGGGAACTTGAGGCTCACTGGATGAGAGACTGCAACCAAACCATGCAAAAACTTGAAGGTATTCTTGTCAATGCGAACACTCTCTTAGGCAAAGTGAATCAGGGCACAGAGCTACGGGTGCCGACCAGAGAGGAAATTCGGGCTGCATATCAAAAACGCGTTGAGGAAATAATCGGTTCGGGACTTGAAAGAGGTGAAGCCGAGCCGCGGACAATGAGTGAAGTCTTTGACATGGCAATCTGGCGCACGAAGCCATTCGACGAGAAAGGTAAAGGATTTCAAGACGCGGTTATCTGTCTTGCTGCGATAGATCATTTTGCTCAATCCCTGCCGAGGCAAGGTGGCACCGGAAAGGGATTCGAAGGCATACATCGTTCGTCGGCAGACCAGACTTTGGCTTTCGTTGCCGGGGACGGTGACTTTGAGGAGGAAACGTTAACCCGATTTGCAAGGGCGAAGGGCGTCAATCTGATCCTGTACCGAAGCCTGGATGATGTGGATAACATACTGACTGGACAGCTAGAGGAGGCTGTGCAGAGGATATGGGGAGAAGATCGCAGCGTTGCGGCTGACGCCGTTAGACGTGAAAAAGATCGATTAGAGGCGTTCATCAATAAAAACTTGGAAATCCCTCAACAGTCAGCATTCTTGGGTGAAATACTCCGCGTCAACAAAATCAGTTTTCAAGAAGTTCTGGCTACCCACACTCCTCTTCCTGTCAAAAGGCCTACGCCCTTTAAGTTTTCGGCGGATATCAAGGTTTTTGTGCATGCAATCGTTAAACAAAATGCATTTTTCTGGCCGACCCCAAGTCCTAAACTCAAGGTAGGCGGGGAATCTGCTGCCGTTGTTAATCCATTCCTCGCCACGCCCCCTTTAGCGAGCATGGAACCACAAGAACAAGCTTTGGAGCGTACAGTCGAAATTGAACTTCGGGCTGACGACCAGACTTACACGCGGATCGAGCCAGTTTCAGTCAAACTTAAGTGACTGTTGGGGGACGAACGAGTGAAGGATTTTCCGCCGGAATCCGTCGGCTCTTCGACTCCTCCCGAGCGTCCCTCAACTGAACCACAAACGGCTCCGTCGGCGGCTTGCCGAGATTAGCGGCCGGGCTGCACATGTATCGGGCGGCTTTGCCAAAGGGCGATTAACTCCTCGTCCGTCATTTTGCGGAGGCGGGCCCTAACCGGCCCAGATTGCGACCGCCGTATATCATGAGACAAACGTCAAGGACGCGCCTCTGGAAGCGCGGATCGACCTCACTCTGCACGCCATTTCTCACCAGGTAGTCTCTGATCTGTTGTCCGGGCTGGCCGTCCAAAGCGTGATCGAATGCCACAAGATATTCAGCGTAAGTTTGGAACGGGCGGAAGGCTTCCGACCTATAAGTGCGCTAAGTCCCTTCTTGGCATATTTGTCCCAAGCCGCGAATCGCTCTGGCCTCACAAAGGCGGCCACTTTCGACAAAACGGAGGTAATGCGCCTCGTACCGTTGCGGGTTCCGAAGTGCGGTCGCAGTTGAACTTCGAGTTTGTCAAGTGCGTGCCCAGTATCATCGTGGATAGCCCCCAAGAACTCAGGCGAGTTGCCAAGCATGAGCCGGAATTCGTTCTGGGTTCCGTGTCGTATTGTCCTTCCAACACTATATTCTCTGCAGAAGGACGCGAACCTCTTTCGGTCAGCGAGAAGCGGAGTGTCGCAGATAGGTCCGGCATGCTCGAACACATCGTGCCATTTGGCCCAATTGTCCCGAGCGACTTGAGTTGATTTCTGTATCAGGTTGTCATCAAACATGCTCGGAAGTTAGAGGTAGGCTGTTCCTTCTTCATTGCAACGGCGCTGTCGGCAACTTCTGCAAACAAAGACGAAGTACTCGGGTTTGTTACCTCCAGTGGGCAGATTCAGCCTAAGAATTCTTCGCAATCTTGCCTTTATTCATGGCCCCATTGCACATGGGCTGTCTCTACTTCGATTCCGCCCTCGCCACGCTGTCAATCCGTTTAGGACTGATCTGCCTATTCATCTTCTCTCTCGTGTCCCATAACACCGTCAGCCGCCTCTAACGGTATCCCACGGTACCACTGGTAATCGTATATGTCATAGACTCGCACATCGTCTCCGGCAGCTTGAAACTGGTCTACGAGGGGCCGAAGATGACGCCGCCCGCAGAGCACCAGAGCAGTTTCATGCTTTTGGCTTTTTACGCGCTCAAACATAAATCGCTCAAATATTCGATAGGCTGCCAGGCGAGCAGCAGGATCGCGGTCATAATCAGGAGTTCTCACGCCCTGACGTTCTCGCTCATCTAAGGGCATCGTTATATTCGTATAATCTAGCCGGAACTCTTGAGCGAGCTTGCCCCCTAAACACGGAGCGTCAAACTTCGCCTCTTCGGCAATGTGCTCAATACGATTCGCAGTGATGATCTGCCGCAGAAAGGCGTCGAGTGCGGACTTTTGATCTAGCTCATCTGCACGGCCCGATTCAGTCCAACACTTCGATCCAGAGTTTTAAAGGAAGTGATTAGGCAAATGTGAATCTTAGCCATTCCAAATTCGGTCACGAGACACATTCTGATATTCCAAAATCTCCCGCAGCCTCGCCCGCGCCGTAACTTCCCTGGGACTTCTCCCTCGCTGTTCCAGCCATTTGTGGAAGCCCGGAAATTCCACGGTGTGTTCGACCGGCGTATCTCTGGCCAGGACTCGGATCGTAAAGTTCTGGCCGATGTCCTCGACCCAACTGCATTGGCGGATTGCCCGGAGCCCAAGCGCGACCGCTTCATAAAGGCTTTCGGCGGTGACTTCGGCGCTGTGCTCGATTCCTTCGGTATCGCGGATGGTGACACGGCATGAGAGGGCCGACATAGGCGAGGGTAGCATATTCGCCTTATATTCGCCACGACCTAACTGCTAGTGCCCATCCCGTCTCTTGGTCATACGCTGCGGATATTCGCATGGGCTGACGCCGACCGCATGCGCGGCATTGCGCAAAACTTGCCGGGCTCCTGAGACTTTCAGAAAAAAGCGCTAACCAGTTACGCCCGACTCTAATCTGCAAGCACAGGATGGATGTGAGGGTTTGATTTCTTCGGACAGGCGAGACTGATAGATTCCGGCGCTCTCAACGTCAAAAAGCGCCGCCGGGATTCAGCAGCCCTGAACCGCTCCGAATGAGTGCTCCTGGCTACGTCCGTGTTCGGAGCGAATATTCTATGTTCCAGTTGGTAACCAATTGTTACGCTCCGACTAAAAATA
>CAWFVE010000006.1:0-2892720 GCA_963819235.1 uncultured Acidobacteriota bacterium
GACTTGGCCGCCAGAAGCGCGGGATCTCGCGGAATCCTGCTCGGGTCGCAAATTCGTTGTGTCGACGGGTCCGCAGGCAAGCGGCCAACGGCCGGTCATGACCGGGGAATCGTGAGCCGTGCAACAAGTTTCTGGTACCGCGGATCCGAGCGGACTCCGTTCAATGTAGCGCTCATCGTCATCCGCACGATGAACGGATCATGCGAATCCAGACCCTTGTTGAGCCACTCGAACCCCTGGTCCTCTTCCCCGAGCGCAAAGTAAATCGACGCGACGTCGAGATGAGACGGGTAGGCTCTCTCGGCCACCTTCTTCAATATGGCGCGCGCCTCGTCCTTTCTGCCGAGCAGGGCGTAGAGCCTGGCGTGCGATGCTGACGACTCGAACTGAGGGCGTGAAAGCACTTTGAGCGCATCCTGAAACTTTCCCGAGTTTTCGTAGATCGCAGCTAAAAAATTTCCTGCGGTATAGTTTCCCGGGTCAAGTTCAAGCGCCCGTTGCAGGTGCGGGATAGCCTCTTCGGGATTGCCTGACGCAGACAAGGCCATTCCGTATACCTGCTGGATCACAGGAGATAGAGGGTCGATTTGACTTCCTCGGTTTAGAAGAGCGATGGCCTCCGGATATCGCCTCATGAGCGACAGGAAAAAGGCGTAGCAACCGCAGCTCTCCACGTTGGTCGGATCCAGTCGCAGTGCAGCCTGAAACTCTCTGTCCGCTTCCTGCCAATTCCAGCGGTCCGTGTCGATCATGGCTATGGCCACGTGAGTTTCGCCCAGATCGGGACCGAGTTCCAGTGCTCGCGAAGCCGCTTTCTGCGCATTGGCTTCAGCCTCGGAGTGATTCGTGGCTCGCAGTTGCGCCCAGGCATTGGCGAGGCCCGCATAAGCAAGAGCGTAATCGGGTTGAATTTGGACCGCCTCACTGTAATGCTCAATGGCTCTCTTCAGATCTTCGTCACTTCCCTGGTCTTGATAGCGCCGGCCACGCCAAAATTCTTCCTCCGCCGAGGAACTCGCCGTCTGGACACGAGCCAGGCTCGCCGCCTCTTCAGGCGTGAGCTGCACGCGAATCTCCTGCGCGATTTCGCGGGCCACGTCGGCCTCTAGTTTCAACAGGTCCGACACATCGCGGTCGTAGTCCTTGGCCCACAAATGACCGTCCGTTGCCGCGCGAACCAGCTGGGCGGTTACTCGCACTCGATTCTCGGAGCGTCTCACGGAGCCTTCCACGACTGCATCGACACCCAACTCTCGGCCAATCTCGGGCAGAGACTTGGTGGAGTTCTTGTAGTGCATGGCCGACGTGCGCGAGATCACTTTTAAGGTGCGGATCTGCGCAAGATCGGTGATCAGTTGTTCGGTGGTCCCATCCGAAAAATATTCCTGGCCCGGGTCCCCGGACATATTCTGAAACGGAAGGACGGCAAGGGATCGAATTTGCGGCGATCCTCCGCGCAATAGATGGTCACCCCAGCCGCCGAAGACGCTCCGCACCGGAATCCCCGTGAACGCGAGGAGGCCGGCAAGAGCAAACACACCAACCCCAACCGCTAAAACGGCTGCGTTCGAATTCAGCCTGTCGGATCTTGGTCGAACCCATGGTTTGCCCGTCGCCGAAGAGGTATCGTCACCGATCCCCTCGCCGTGCCCCTGGGGAAATTCAACGGGAGCACTGAGGACGCCTTTGAAGATATAGCCGCGGCGGGACACCGTGCGGATTAGGGTTTGCGAGTCGTCGGAGAGGGCGCGCCTGACTTCGAGCAGGCATTGGGCAAGAGAGTTGTCCGTGGTAGCCGCGTCGGGCCAGATGGCCGCGATCAATTCCTCCTTGCCCACTATGCGGCCGTGGCGTTCAACCAAGTATGTCAGGACTTCAAAGGATTTCCTGCGGAGCGGGACCTCTTCGGCGCCGCGAAGCAACGCGCCGCCCTCCAGATCCAGCTTGAATTCCCCAAAGCAGTATTGGCGCCTGTGGGCTTCCGGAAAGCGCAGCTCGGGAGTGTACACGTGGCTTCCTCCCTAAAAAGGCAGCTCCGACCATGTGAAGGATTTGATGAGAATATCATACTAATTTCAGAAGTTTCGAATCAGTTGTTTTCCTCCTACCGCGTAGATTCGCCGCGCGGTTATTCCCGCGATTCCTTACATGAGGACGAATAGGAGATGATCATGACCACGAGCCGGAATCGTCTAGTTTGCGCGCTGCTTCTTCTGCTGGCCTTAACCACCAAAGCGGCGGCCCAAAACCCAGTCGCCGACTGGAACAACATCGCCATTACGGCCGCTCTGGCCGCGAACCAAACCTTATCCCCGGGATCGAGTACCCAGGTCGGCAGCTTTGTTTATCTGGCCTACATGCATCTGGCGATCTACGACGCCGTGAACGCGATCGATCGCCAATTTCGATCCTACGGGCCCGATCTCTCAGCCCCGCCGCATGCCTCCAAGGAGGCCGCTGTGATCGCGGCTGCGTACAACACTCTTACACACTACTTCCCGGATCAGGCCGCCATCCTCCTGACGCAATACAATGCCGCCCTGTCGGCAGTTCCGGACGGCGCCGCCAAAACGGAAGGCATCTCCGTCGGCCAAGCGGCAGCCAATTCGATCATTGCCTTGCGCGCCGGCGACGGCCGTGGAGCTACCTTCTCCTACACTTGGCCCAGCGTGCCGACGCCCGGGGTGTGGATTCCCACGCCTCCCGCCTTTGCCGCACCATCAATACCGTGGCTCAGCGCTATGACTCCCTTTACGATGAGGAAGTCGTCCCAATTCCGCCCCGAACCGCCTCCCGCTCTCAGCAGTTCCGAATGGGCTGACGACTACAACCTCACCAAAACTCTGGGCGCCATCGACAGCACTGTGCGCACACCGGAGCAGACAGAGATCGGCCTCTTCTGGACCGACCACGCGGGGTTGCAGTACGGGCGGGCGTTTCGAGCCCTTGTCACTGCGCGGGACCTCGATATTTCCGATTCGGCGCGTCTGCTGGCGACTCTCTATGCCTCCGCCGCGGACGCCGCGATCGGTTGTTGGGATGGCAAATATCACTACAGCTTCTGGCGCCCGGTCACGGCGATTCGCAATGGCGATATCGATGGGAATCCGAACACAGTGCCCGACGCCACCTGGACGCCGCTCGGGACTACGCCCAATCACCCGGAATACCCCGCGGCGCACGGGTGCGTGACAGGCTCAATTGCCAATGCTTTAGAGGACTACTTCGACAACCCGAATGTAACTCTGGTCGTAACCAGCAGCGTGACCAATACGACGCACACTTTCTCCAACACTCGAGACTTGGTAACAGAGGTCGAGTATGCCCGAATCTACGCAGGCTTCCATTACCACCAATCAGTCGTACAAGGGGCTGAGCTGGGGAAGAAGGTTGCCGATCAGGTCTCCCGCGATTTCTTTCAGCGGATTTGTTACGAGGAGCGAAAAGAACGCGACCGGGGCGAGTACGATGGCGATGACCGCAAAGAACGAAGAGCGGACTCGTCTGTTTTCACAGATAAAAGCTCGTCCTGCCGGTGACTTTTTGCTGGCACGCGCTGACGGGATTCCGTTGCGACCAGGAGAGGACAGTGGCGCGGTTTGCAGTCAAGAGATAGCTTGGTCCCACCCTCATAGCAAAGGACAAATCAATATCTCGCGGCGAGGGCCGGAGCAGCTAGGGTTCCGGCCCAGGCGACTTCCGGCCGAGAAATGGGAATATTTTGGCTTGGTCCTCTGTCCGTTGCTTTCCCCGAGTCTACGTGGGAAATCTCGGCACCGGAAGGAATTGACGGATTGGCGAACACGCTCCCGCCGTACGTATGGAGATTGCAGCGACCTCGGCCCCCGGGATCAGCTGATATCGCATCGACCGGTCCATCTGGCATGTTTATCAGGAACCTACCCAACGAGCCGTATAGGTCGCTTTGCTGCGCTTAATCGTGATACTGACTGTACCGGGCCGCATTCCACCTGAGAAGTCAGGTGGTCTCAAGGGGTCGACGCAACACTGGCCTGCAGTTTATCCGCCGGAGTTCGAAATCCCAAGGTTTGTCGTGGCCTGGTATTGAGTCGCAGAGCGATCTCGTCCAGCTCCGATTGCGAGAACCTGGACAGGTCGGCGTTCTTTGGCAGGTATTGCCGCAGTAGGCCGTTTGTGTTTTCGTTTGAGCCGCGCTGCCAGGGACTCTGCGGATCGCAGAAGTAAACCTGCATATCCGTCGCCATCGTGAAGGTTTTGTGTTGGGCCATCTCCAGTCCGCGGTCCCAGGTCAGCGAGCGACGCAACTCCGCCGGCAGTTGGCCCACGTGCTGGCTCAGAGCGGCCACCACCGTAGCCGTGTCCTTGCCCGGTATCTTCATTAGCATGCAGAAGCGCGAACGACGCTCCACCAGCGTGACCACGTGACTGTTGCCGGCCCCGCGCAACAGATCGCCTTCCCAGTGACCGGGAACGGCGCGATCTTCGACTTCGGCTGGCCGTTCGCGAATGGAAATCGCATCGACGATCTTGCCTTGCGAATGTCCGTGAACACTGGCGTGGCGCGAGCGGCGGATCCGCCGCTTGGATCGCAGATGCCGCACCAGCTCCTGTTTCAGCGCTCCGCGCGCTTGTATGAACAGACTGCGATAAATCGTTTCGTGAGACACGCGCAGGCTCTCGTCGTTCGGGTACTCCATCTTCAGCCATCCGGAAATCTGTTGCGGCGACCAGTCCTGCATCAGTTTACTCGCAACGAGCTGTTGCAGCTCGCTGTGCGTGGCCAGCCGACACGGCTTGGGCCGCAGGGCCGACTGCCAGGCCTGGGAGTCGGCTTCACTGGCGCGATACTGCGGACGCCCGCTATTGCGGGCCACCTCCCGACTCACCGTTGACACGGCGCGCTGCAAACATTTGGCAATAGCCCGAAGCGAGCTGGCCGGAAGCAATCCCGCGCGAGATGTCTTCGCGTTCCGCCAACGTAAGCACTCGCGGCGAACGGCGACGAGCCGGTGGAGCGATCCCTCCGTGGCACGCCAACAGGAAATGGATGACCTGTTTATCCTTGCCGAGTGCTCGACCAATCGCATTTAACGACTGTCCAGCCTTCCAACGGTTCCACATATCGGCCCGTTGGGCCGAAGATAGCTTCCATCGTTTCTGCATCGCGAACACCACCTTTCAGGAAAAGATTTATACCAGGTGGTGTTGCATCGACCGGTTGAGCCGGCACACCTTCTCGGAAACCAGCTCATGTGTAGCCAGCGTGTACACCAGTTCTGATTTTGAACACCGGGTAGTTTCAGTCCGGCACACTTGGCCCGCAAGTCTCTGATTATATGGCCTATAGCTAAGCTCGTTTGGCCCCGCCCCTGCTTTATCCATAGCCGAGGACAATGACAATGATCATCGAATGCATCCTGATCAGCTCTTCGCTCTGCAACGCGGTGGCAGCCAAGCCCCGGCACACCGATGTCCTCCCGAAGAGGCAGAACGCCATCGTCTCGATGCTGAAGGATCGGCCGGTGATGGCGCTGGCCACATTGGACCTCACCGTGAAGACGATGGACTTCCGCCAGACCGAGCAGGACTTCAAGATGGGCGGCTTTCAGGAACAGGATGCCATGGTCCGCCCGATGCTGGGCCACCCGGTAGCGATGGCGGCTTACGCGACGGCCTACGCCATGGGCGCGGCGTTCCTGGGACATCAGATGCGCACCTCGCGCTACAGCGTGATCCGCAAGCTGTGGTGGCTGCCGCAAACCATCAGCATCGAGCAAAACACTTTTGGATACGTTTACACCCGCGCGCACTACCGCCGCTAAGTTGGCGAAAACATCAAGAATTCGAAAGCGAGGAACGAGACCGATGATGGAACAGAGTGAAGTGAAGAGCCCGGTGAACTCCGAAAGCGCCCTGGGAACACTTTACGTCTACGGATACGGCGCCAGTAAGACTCCTTTCTACAAACAAGCGAAATCCCTGAAGGGACATTCCGCGGGATGCTCTCTGATCCTCACCGGTCCTGTCAGCCGTGGGGAGAAGCTGCTGCTGATCAACGAAGCGGGACGAAATCCGGTGGTCGGCGAGATCGTCACCGCGCGCAACCTGACCACGCGCATGTTTGAAGTCGAAGTGGCATTCGATGCACCCCGGCCCGATTTCTGGCAAATCGAGAAGCTATAAGATCTCCTGGGAGAGACAATGATAAAACGAGCGATGGAGTGGAGAGTAACGACGAACGGAGTCGCGGCGGCCTGTACAACCTGCTCGTGGTGGACTCCCGTGCTTCAGGGTATGACCGAGGCCAAAAGGGAGTTCGACACGCACGCTTGCATGAACCACGCCCAGCCCAAGAAACCCTCGACGCTGGAGCGGTTGGTCTAGCCGCGCCGGTCTGGCCTGGAGTTTAAGTTTTAGTGGCCAGTCCGCGCTGCCGGTCGATTCGCTGAATGTCGTTCCCAAAGCGGCCGCAAGCGGGCGTGCCGCTTCGATGCCGATGGGCGCGAGCGCGCATCGGCATTTGCTCCGTTCCAGGTAAAGGCCGGTATAGGCCGGGCATAGACGAGTGCGGCGATTTCCAGGATGGCTACTCTCAAGGCACCACGCCTCTAAGGGCGCTCAGGCCGCACGCCGGACAGCGCATAATGGCTGGTAACTTCATTCGGGAGCGCATCCGTGCCGTTCTTGTTCGTGGGACTGGCCGCCATCGGTTGGGCGGGCTACAGTTTGATTACCGGAAAGGGCTACTACAAGGGCTGCCCTCCCGGTGGTTTTGACCGCACCAATGACCCCTTCAGTTTCTGGGCCCCTACCATCATTATTATGAGCATTGGCGTCTGGACGCTCCTGCTCTCTCTGGGTTTGGTTTCGTTCCCGTCGCGCTCCTATCACCCGTAACTCTTGAACGCTCGACGCCGCTCCATCCGCGTTGGCGACGCGATGGCGCAGATACCGGTCGCCGTCCTCCGCGTGTTCACCTAAACTATCTGGCTCGACCCATGGCAGGGGCGGCCGGAATGAATCACGAGAGTAACGATGCACTCTATCTGGAAGATTTGCGCGTGGGCCAACGGTTCACCTCGAGCGAATACGCGCTGAGCGAGGAACAAATCAAAGCCTTCGCGGCGGAGTTCGATCCCCAGCCCTTCCATCTCGATAACGCTGCCGCCCAGAACAGCATTTTTCGCGGACTCGCCGCCAGCGGCTGGCACACCGCCGCCATAACCATGCGCCTTCTCGTTACCGGCCAGATGCGATTTGCCGCGGGCACGATCGGCCTGGGTGGCGAAATCGAGTGGCCGCTGCCGGTCCGCCCCGGCGATAGCTTGCACGTCGAGAGCGAAATCACGGAGATATCGCCTTCGCGCACCAAGCCGGATCGCGGGGTGGTAACCGTGCGCAGCGTCACGTTCAATCAACAAGGCGCTGAAGTGCAACGTCTCATCGCAAAATTGCTTGTCTTCAGGCGATCCAAGAAATCCGATTGAGGAGGCACCATGGCGGTCACCACGGAAATCGCGCCGAATATCTATCGCATCTCGATCTATGCTCCCTGGGCCCATCTGCAGTTCAACCACTTCCTGGTGAACGACGACGAGCCTCTGCTGTTCCACACCGGCTTGCGCGGAATGCACGCGGAAATTCGCGAAGCGGTCTCCAAGCTCATCAAGCTTTCGGACCTGCGCCACATCAGCTTCAGCCACTTCGAGTCGGATGAGTGCGGCTCCCTCAACGAATGGCTCGCGGCGGCGCCCAATGCCGACGTGATCTGCAGCCAGGTCGGCGCGCTCGTTTGCGTGAACGACTTCACCGGACGCGAGGCGCGCGGCCTCGCCGATGGCGGCGCCTTCGCGACAGGGAAATACCGCTTCCGCTACTGCCGCACTCCCCATCTGCCTCACGGTTGGGAGCCGGCGTGCTCTTCGAGGAGACGCAGAAGACGCTGCTCTGCTCGGACCTTTTTCATCAGAGCGGCGAGGTCGAGCCGCTCACCTCCGCCGACGTCGTGGGCCGCTCCCATCAGGCCATGAAGGAATATCAATCGGGCATACTCGCGGACTACGTGCCCTATTCGCCGCTCACCGCGCGGAACCTGAAAAAGCTCGCCGAGCTGAAGCCCAAGACGCTGGCCATCATGCACGGCTCGAGTTTTACGGGCGACTGCGCCAAAGCGCTGGACGACCTCGACGTAGCGATGCGCGACGTTTTCGGCCAGCCCAGATAGAGCGGAGCCAACCCGCCGCGCGTTCGGAAGCGATCCTGGGGAGGAGTCTTTGGGAATCAAGGAGCTGTTCCGCAAGCCCGGCCGTAATGAAGACGAAGTCGTGGGCTCGAAAGTTCTCGTCTGTAGCTTGGACCGTAAGTTTGCCGAACTGCTCGATGCCGATCGTAATTCGTACGGCCGCTTCTATCCCACTGCGACGGCGGCCACTTTCACCAGCGTCAAGGAATTGTCGGCGGCCATTGGCAAGGGATACGACGTCGTTCACCTGTTCTGTGACGCCTCGCCGGAGGGAATCATCGCCGGCGGCAGCGGTGCAACGATTACCGGCACGAGCCTGATCCAGATGTGTTGCGACTCCGGCGTGAAACTGCTCTGGATCGCGAGCGAGAACAAGCCCGATGCCTATATCAAGGGCTTCAAGGCCGGCGGAAAACCCTTGAACCTGGTGATGACCATCCATCGTCAGGGCCCCAAGTTCTCGCTGTTTCTGGAAAAGCTTCTCTCTAAAATGTCGCTCGGAGAAACCATGCCGAAAGCCTGGGTGGCCATTTCTCCGCAAAGCCCCAACGACCCAAGTCAGAAGGACTCTCCCGTCTGCATCTTCGCAGCGGGCCGCGCTGCCGTTAAGTTGCGGTAGCGCGGGATTGGGGCCAAATCCCGATAACTCGCGTTCTCCACCTGCCCTCGTCTCGACTCCGTCTTGCTCCTATCTCGATTGACACTCCGCGCCGACAATGCAAAACTCCCCTCTCGCCGACGCTCTTCATTGCCCCGGAATGTGCCGGGAAGCCGTGCCGGAGGAGAGGTTTGAAGATGACCAGACGCCGCGATTTCCTCACCCGCTCCGCCGCCGTCACCGGCGCCCTGGTTCTGCCCGATTTCGCGTTTGGCGGGAGCCCGGCGGATTCCAAAACGGAAGCCAGGATGGTTCCGGGCAACGCCGGCAAGAGGGTGTGGATGACGGGCATCATGGTCACCATCAAAGCGGACTCCCGCATGACCGGTGGCGCTTACGCCGTGTTTGAGGACCTGGTGTTGCCAGGGCAGGGAATGCGCTTGCACGTCCACAGCCGTGAAGACGAGACCTTATATGTCGTCGAAGGCGAGTTGCAGGTGGTCCTCGGCGACCAGACGTACTTGGCCCGAGTCGGCGATTTCGCCCATATGGCCCGCGGCACGCCTCATCGCTTCCAAAACGTAAGCGACAAACCCGCGCGAATGTTTATGTCCTACTCGCCTGGCGGCTTCGAGCAGTTCTTTCTGGACGTCGGAAGGCCGGTCACCGATCCCAATGCCCCGCCTCCCGCGACCACGCCCGAAGATATGCGCAAGGCCAGGGAGGCCGCGCAAATGTACGGTGTCAGCGCCGTTTGATGCATTTTAGTCTTGGTCTGTAGAAACGCATTCTGGAGGAGCCCATGAAAATCGCCAGTAAAGTCGCCACTAAAATCGCCCTTAAGAAAGCCCATAAAACTACACGCCTCGCTTCATTCCTTCTCGTCTGTGCTGCCATCGTCCTGCAAGCCGGCGCCGCCCACGCCGCCATCAAGACCCAGTGGATCGATTACAAGCAGGGCAATACGCCGCTCTCCGGTTATCTCATCTACGACGACGCCGTCCAGGGACGCCGCCCCGGCATCTTGATGATCCACGACCGCAGCGGCTTCTCCGAGGGCACCCTCGCCGACGCCCAAACCATCGCCAATCTCGGCTACGTCGTTTTCGCCGAAGACATGTTCGGCAAGGGAATTGTCCCCAAGGACGTCCCCGAAATGACCAAGCTGATCGGCATCTATGACAGCGATCGCCCCCTGATGCGCGCGCGCGCCATGGCCGGGTTCAACGTGCTGAAGGCCCAGTCCATGGTCGATCCCAGCCAAGCTGGCCGGCATCGGCTATTGCTTCGGCGGCACCACCGGCATCGAGCTCATCGAAACGGGCGCGCCGCTCGTCGGCTTCATCTCCGTGCACGGCGCCTTCAATAATTTCACCGCCGAAGCCGCCAAGAACATCAAGGGCCGCGTGCTCATTTTGCATGGCGCCGAAGATCCGGTCGCCCCGGTCGATCAGCTCAACATCCTGATCTCCCACCTGCGCTCGGCTAAAGTGGATTTCGAGGTCAATCTCTATAGCGGCGCCACCCATGGCTTTACGCACCCGCAGAGTCCCGCCGAGGTGCGTGCCGACGCCGAATACAAAGTGGCCATGGCCCGCTTCTTCAAGGACGTCCTGGCCCAGTAACCGAGCGAACTGTGTCGCGCGCTTGTAGCCCAGGGCGCCCGCCGCGCTTGCGGGGGCCCTGGGGCTTTTGCCTTGCCGCGCTGTGTACTCATTCGGCGGGCGCGGCCGCGCTATCGCCAGCGCCGCCCGAAAGCGTCGTATCATAAGAAGAATCGCGGCCAGAACCACGGCGCCAATTGCGGCACGAACCACGCTGCCGAACGGCTTCTCAATCCCAATCTCACGCGCGCGCGGAGGCATCCCCATGCGAGCTTTTCGCGGTTTCCTTGTGCTGCTGCTGCTCCTCTCTCCGGCACTCCTGCACGCCGACACCACCATCCGCTTCAAAATGGATATGAAGCTCGCGGCGGGCTTGCCTCCCGCGGCCGCCGAGCAGATCGCCAAGAACCAGAAGACCCAGTTCCCGCGAGAAACCGTGGTGGAAATTAAAGGCGACAAGGGCTACTCCAACGCGGGTAAAACCATCTCCTTGATGGACCTCACCAAACAGCAGATCACCATCGTCGATACCGAGCACAAGCTCTACGCCACCGTTTACATCAAGGATTTTCCCGGCGTAATCGGCGCGGCCACGACCTTGCCGTCCATGCCCCCCGCGGCCCAGAAGTTCCTCGAATCCATCAAGTCGGACTTCTCCATGCAAAAAACGGGCAAAACCGATGCCATCCTGGGCATCCAGGCGGAAGAGACCGAATGGACCATCTCTCTCCAAATGCAGGTTCCCGCCGGTTTGCCGCCGGGGCTGGGAACTCTCAAACCCGGCGACACCATCACGCTCATGAAAATGGTGATGCGCATCTGGACCCCTTTGCCTGCCGAGGCGACCCGCGTCCCGGCATTGGCTGAGTTCGCCGCTCATTCCTGGAAGCAGCTCTCGGCCGACCCCGCCACCACCATGCAGCAGATGCTTCCCAACTTCCCGGGCCTAAGCGACAGCCTCGCCAAGATGGCCCAGGAGATGGCCAAGAGTACGGCGCCGGCGCTGAAAACTCATGTGGAGTTGTATATTCCGGTTTTGATGCAACTGGGCGGGCTGATGCAGGGAAGAGCGCAGCCGCCGATCCTGGGCACTTACGATCCCGGCACTCCCTTCGTCGAAACCGATAACGAAGCTGTGGAAATCTCCACCGCTCCCATCGACGCGTCCATATTCGACGTCCCCAGCGACTACCAGCCCGCCACGCTTCCCGACCTGCTCAAAGCGTCGCGCCCAGCGCCCCCGATCCCGTCATCGATCCCGCGCCCGAACGCGACCATGCCGTCCGCCCTCATCGCTTCCCGGCACGCCCTGACATCTGGCGCTTCATCGATTTCAGGAGTAGGCTCCCACGGTACCTGCGGCGGATTCCGCGAAGGGAAGGGAGAAGCCATGAAAGTAATCTCTTTTGCAATGCTGTTGATTGCGGTTCCCATCCTATCCGCTCCGATCTGGGCGGACACCATCAATCAAAAAGATTATCCGGTTCAATATCAAGTGATGATCAGCAGTAAGAAGCCGTGTACGCTGAGCCTGCGCGATCAAGCCAAACAGGACGTGTCGATAAACGTGTCCAGAAATGGCGCGTGTCATCCGCTCGACAAGGGCAAAATCTATCGTGGCCGCCAGAATGACAAAAAGAACGAGATTGAACTTCTGATAACCGGTGACAAGAAGCCCCGGGTCGAAGAGTGGCATATCGATGGAGTCGTGAATACCACCCCACGCTCGCAATAGCCTGCTTCGACGACGGTCGCCTAGTCGCGCGCCTCAGCGGCCAGCTCGTCGAGCAGGTCCGCGCCCTTGGTCACACGGTCGACCCCGAAAACGAGCAGCGCCTTGGCCGATCCCGGTTCCAATCCGCAGTAGGAGTAGTCGATGTTGATGCGGTTTTCGCCCAGCAGCGCCGCGGCGCGGCCCAGCTCCCCGGGGCGGTGCGCCACTCTGGCCACCGCGACGTCGTTCTCCTCGAAGATCATGCGCAATTCACCCAGCACCCGGTTGGCGCCGGCGGGATCGTCGGCCACGAATCGCACCAGGCTTTCGCGCTCTTCGACATACGATTCGAAAGCCAGATGTTGATTCCACGCTGGGCCAGGGCGAGGAAGCACTTGCCCAGCGCGCCCGGTTTGTCTTCGATCGTTACCGTAAACTCCTTGGCCTTGGCCATGCCCATGGACTCCTTTTCTCTCGAGATGGGACCCCGCCCGCGACACCCTGCGCCAATCTCACAGACGGCCCGCAATCGTCTTGTAAGAGGTTCAGAATTTTATCCCGACTTGGGGTTTTCGGGGCCAGTTCGTTGGCAACGTCTCGTTCGCCACCTGGCGATCGCTTGCCCACGGAGCCAAGGCGGCAGGGGTAATTACTACTTCAACACGTACCGCAAGACTTAATCGAATGGCGAATCCGCCTTTCGCCTAGACTCACTTCAGAAGGTGGAGAGGAGCCATCCGCCGGCCCGAGAAAATCCCAATCGTCAGGACGAGGTGATCTTATGAGCCCAGCCGCCGAAAGCGATCAGCCCGTTAGGATAGTGGTCATCGACGACGATCCTAAGAATCTCAAGATGGTCAATTTCACCCTCAGTAATGGCGAACTCGAGATTCATACCGCTTCGGATCCGCGCATCGGCCTGGATATGATCACTCAGTTGCGTCCCCAAATCGTGCTGATCGATCTGATCCTGCCCGGCATCGGAGGAATGGAGTTGCTGCAGCAGATCGTGCAACTCGAGCGCGGCATCGCCGTGATTTTGATGACCGGCTATTACTCCGCCGAATCGGCCAGGGAGGCCATCAAGATGGGCGCGGCGGACTATTTCCCCAAGCCGTTTTCGCCCAACAAGCTTCGCGAAAGAATTGAACTCATCGTCGAGGACACCAAAGCGCCGCCAGCGCAGCTCCACCATGGACGGCATCGCGGAAAAGCAAAGAGAAGCCCTGCAGGAAATCTAAGCCTGCTGCCGCTAGTCTTAACCCTCAGTGAACGCTGCTGTGAGCGGCGAATCGTTTTCATAACTGCCGCTCGAAATCCCGATTACCTGCAATCCCGTCTCTCGCGGGGCGAGCCGCGAAACCGCTTCCTCGCTGCCGAACCCAGCCAGTTGCGCGCGTCATCTCTTCACACTAATATTCCTGCAAATGCAACTCCGGAGGAGGTCCTATACGCCCGAGTGAGCCTCTTGCACGCCGGCGGTTGCTTTTCGCCATGCTCGCGCCTTCTCTTGGGATGCGGCCGCAAGCCCAAGCCTGAACCACAGGTCGTCGATCTGTACATCGCATCGGACGGTGACTTCCTGGACTTCGTGCCCGACACCCTGACCTGCCGAACCGGCGCGCGGGTTCGCCTCACGTTCCACCACGCCGGCAAGATCATCAGCGCCCGCCACGATTGGGTGCTCACCTATCCCGGCCGGCTGGATGCGTCTCACCAAGGACTGTCTGGACCACGACGGCATCCTTCCGCAAGACGATCCGCTGGTCATCGCCAGGACCCCGCTGTGCGACAAGGGCGAGACAGTGATGGTAGAGTTTATCGCGCCCCGGCCGGGCGACTATCCGTTTGTGTGTGCCACCCATCCGGAGGATATGCGCGGCGTTCTGCATGTTACGTCGTGAAAACGTTCCGCGAACAGGAAGGAGAAACAAGATGAAAACGTAAAAGAGTTCCGGCCCTTCTCGCCACCATCGGAATGGCGCTGCTGGTCGCATCGCCGCTGGCCGCCCAGCTGAAATCGCCCGACGATGTGAAGACCGCGCTCAGGCTTCTGGTGCAGGTGTCCAACGACTTCAAGAGGCAGATCACCGCCAAGAACTTCGCGCGCGTGCCCCACGAGAACATGGAGTATCACGGAAGCCGCCGACGCCCTGCGCGCGGCCGTAAAGGATGAGCCCGCCGCTTTCAAGAGCAAGGTGGAAACCAGGCTGAAGGCGGCCGTTGCGGCCTATCAGAAAATATCGGACATGAGCGCCACTACGCCCGATGCCGATAAGCTGATGGCCGAACACGCCAAGGCCGTCACGGCCATGAATGCGCTGTTCGACCTGTTCCCAGCCGATCTCCGGCCCGATCCCAACACGCCTCCGGGCGGTCGCGGCCGCGGCCCCGCCCCGGCGACAAACTGATCGTCGTCTTCGCCGGCTAAAGCAGGCGGTGGCACAGCCACTCTTGGCTGTGCAGAACAAGCACTGCCTTTCGCTAACGTCGCGGCGCCTTTGTAGCTCAGGTCGCGCCCGCGCCTTCCGCGGGCGAGACCTGAGGCTTTAGCCCCGCGTCGCGCCAAACCACCGTTGTCATCCCGAATCCGGCCGCATTTTGGACGGCGGTGAGGTCCGGTGTCGGGACTCCGGTGGAGTCCACCGGACTCCAGAAACCGGAGGATCTGCTTTTTCCGATGTTTTGAAGTCAAAATTGTCGGCGACGATTAACAGAAGCCACCGGTGGGATGCAGCACACAATGTGTGGCCCCGCATTTTTCCATGACACCGTGCCACCACCGTATCTGGGAGGCGTGGCTGAAGTGGCGCGCTCAGTGAGAGGTCGTCTGTGCGGGCATTTCTCCAACCCTCTGCGGGGTCGCTGAGCCGCCGGAACTTGCGGATTTGTCTGCGTCCCCCCTGTCGGTGTAATGGATCACCCGGTCATAGGCGTCCTTGATCAGATCGTCCAGAGGCAGGACCGTCCCGTTGATACGCTGCTCGTCCAGCAGATTGAGGTCCACATCCGAGATAACCATTTGTTCTTGATTGACCGAGCCTTCTGCGGCGATCCCGTCGCGCGCAAAAAAGTAATCTGAAGGCGTCAGAATTGCCGCTTGGCCGTAGTGTGTGGCCATGTGCGGAACTTCGGGAAGGTTGCCCACCGTGCACGCTATGGCAACATAGATTTGATTTTCGCTCGTCCGGGCTTGAGCGCAATAGCGAACTCTGCAGAACCCTTGGCGCTCGTCTGTGCACGAAGGAACGAAGATGATCCGCGCTCCGCCCTCAGCGAGACAGCGAGCGGCTTCCGGGAATTCCACGTCATAGCAAACCAAGATGGCGATCTTGCCATACTCCGTATGGTAGACGTAGAAGCCGTGGCCCCGGCTCATCTGGTACGGCCCCTTTTCGGTGGGAGTGAGATGCACTTTCTTCTGGCGAAACACCAGGCCGCCAGGCGTAAACAGATGAGCCGCGTTGAACAATTCGCCTTGCTGGATGATCGGATGTGTGCCGGCGATGATGTACATTCCCGTTTCGGTGGCCAGCCGTTGGAAGAGGCCCTCATAGTCGGGCGTTAGCTGGGCAAGGCGGCGCACCGCTCGAGCCGGGCTGGACTCCCGCAAGTAGCTAAGAAGCTGCATCGTGAAGTATTCCGGAAAGACCACAAACTGGCTGTGATATTCGTGTGCGCTCCGAACAAAGAACTCGGCCTGGGTAGCGAAGTCCTCAAAGCGGTTGATAGGGCGCAGCAGGTATTGCATGGCGGCGATCCGGACGCGAGCGGGCTGGGGCCGCTCGCCAATCTCCTTCTCCTGCGCTTCGGTCACGGACACCAGATGACGATCGCTGGAATCGAGACCCATGCTGGTGACGTACTCGGGGTTCAGCCATTCGAGCAGGGTTGCGAAGCCGTGCGACTGGGAATCCTCCAGGTACTCTGAAACGACGTCCAGCACCACCATCCCGTTCCCGATCTGAAAGCTTAGCGTCGGGTCCTTTCGTTTGCCCTTGACGACTTCGGCCACATATTCGGAGACGCTCATTTTGTGAGCGACCTCCGCGTAACCGGGAATACGTCCTCCGGTCAGGAAGCGCTTCAGCCCGTGCTGTCTCACCATATCTTTTCGTGCTTCGTAAAACAGAGAACCTACACCTCGCCTGCGTGCCAGCGGGTCTACCGATAGATCGGCTCCGTAGAGCGTCTTACCGAGCGGATTGTGAGTGTCGAAGGTCCCGTGGCCGGTAATTGTCGACCATTTGGCGGACTCGGCGTAGTCGTCCCAATCGATGAGAAGTGAACTCGCCGAACCCAAAAGACTCTTCTGGTCATCCACCGCGACCAGTTGACCCTCTGGAAAGACCTCGAGATGATGCGTCAGCGCCTCTGCGCTCCAAACCGGCATGCCTGGGAACACACGCTGCTGGAGCTCCACTACCGCAGGTACGTCATCCAGAGTCATCGATCTTATGGCAATGCTCGATGGTTTAGCAGTCATGGGCCAACCTCCCCAAGTCAGGCATCCCTATTCACAGAGTGTTTCAAAATAGGACAAATTGACTATGACATTGCTCATGTGGGTCTGTGACCTGGCGCACGAGCCGAACTCTGGGCGTCTCTTCACCCGGACTCAAGGATGCCGCAGATCGAAAGCGCCGATAAGTCTTGCGGCCTCCGTGGGTCGTTGTAAAGCTAGGTCAAAGTCCACGTGCAGGAGTCTGCGAAGCTAAATCCGTTCCAAAGGCGTCGATGTGAACGGAACACTGGCCTGCCCAGGTTGTGATTGATTGCAGCCTTGTGGATGGGAATCCGTAGAGGAAATATTGTCGGATCGACTGGTTAAACGGTGTTGCATTGACCGCTTGAGCTGGCGCCCTTGGCCGGCGGCTTCCTCTTCACCCAATCTCCGCCCCCACCGTTTCCGCCGGCTGCGCGATCCGCAGGGTGACGATAATCTCCGTTCCGCTATCGTCCGACCGTATTTCCAGCTCGCCGCCCTGCTCCCTCACGCGTTCTTTCATGCCGGTCAGCCCAATGCCGGTCTGTACGGCGTTGGTCCGCAGAGCCTCGAGCTTTTCTGCCGGAATCCCGCGCCCGAAATCCCTCACGCGCAAAATCACTTTGTCCGCGCCGGCCTCCACGCTGACCTCGGCCCGCGAACTCTTCGAGTGCCGGTAGATATTGTTGAGCGACTCTTGCAGCACCCGGTATAGCGTGAGCTCCACGGCACGATCCAGGCGCCGTTCCGGCTGGTTGGGAATCTTTGCGGAGACGGCAATGCCCACGCGCGACGCAAACCCTTCGATTAGCCAGTTGGCCGCCGAATAGAACCCTGCATCCTCCAAGAGTGGCGGATGGAATAGATAAGAGAGCGTCCGGACCTGGGAAACCACGTCCCCCAGCAAGGCGGTTAGCTCGGCGATTTGCGGCTTTTTGGCGCCCTCGCTCAAGGCGTCCGCCATCATTTTCGCGCCCACCAGCGTCTGTCCCAGCTCGTCGTGCAATTCGCGCGCGAATCTTCGCCGCTCCTCGTCTTGCACCCGCATCAACTGCATGCTCAGCCGCCGCAGTTGGTTTTCCGCTCCCCTGCGCTCCTGCAACTCGCGATCCAGCATGTAATAGTGCAGCCAGAACATCAGCGCCGAGAGCGCGAACGAGACCGCCAGGATGCCGGGAAGAGCGGTAAACAAAAGTTGGGATAAGCGGCTGCGCTCTTGCAGCAGCGCGTCTTCATTGTTTCGCATCTGCTGCGTAATCGCCGCGGTATCAAACGTGGCCCTGGCTACCGCCGCCGTCAATTCGAACTGCTTCTCGGAATCGGATCGATTTTGCGTCCTCAGGTCCACCGATGCCTGCGCCACGGCGATCCGCTGATTCGCGTTCGCCGCCAGCTTGTCGCATAACTCCTGCTGCGCCGGATTGTCGTTCGTCAATTGCCGAATTCTGGTCACCACGGCGCCCACATCCTTCGCCGCATCCGTGTAATCCCGAAGCGACTCGGCGCTCCCCGAATTGATATAAGCCACCCGGTTCCGGCCCACGCTGGTCAGCGAGGTTTCCAAATCCCCCAGGGCCACCTCCACGTCGTAGGTGTGGCGGATCAAGGCCTCGCTGCTGTACAAGCGGATGATGAGGGAACCTGCCGCGAAGCCGCTAAGAAACAGCAGCAGCAGCGCCACGGCAAACGCGACTTTCGCGTTTCGACTCGAAGACATGCCGAACGCTCACCCCACGCAATGAGATTTGGACTCAGGGCAACGTCTGCCCGGTCTGGCTTCGGCTGGCCCTGCTTGTAGTGGCCCTGAGTTGCTGCTGGACAGAATACACTAAAGAGCGTATGTATCGGCAATCCCGGCGCGCTGGCGTGAGGCGCATCGTCAGGTCCTTCGGGCACGCTTTTCAAGCCTTACATGCGCTCTTCTTCCTGACCCTTTAGGCCCATGCGCCGCTCTAATTGTCAGGAGCCCAGGTGCCGCCACACAGCAGTCTAAAAACTCTGCGCATATTGTGGCGCGCGCGGCGCCTGTTCATTTCGGCCATCGTCGGCGCGGCTCTATTTTCGGGCCTGCCGGCGCGAGGGCAAGGCCGCATCGATCCGACGCTGGCGCCCATGCCGACCACGTACACGCGCACGCTCTTTATTTTTCCCGGCGTCAACACCGTGAAAGATCCCGATGCCGTCGTGCCGCCTTTAACGAAAACGCAGAAATATCAGATCTTCTGGCGTAGAACCTTCGATCGCTCCCTGCCGCTCGAAGCGCTGTTTTTTGCCGGCGTATCGCAATCGATAAACTATTCGCCGCGCTACGGGCAAGGCTGGGGTCCGTTCGCCGAGCGATTTGGCTCGTTCGCCGGAAGCATTGCCAGCACGAGCTTTTTCGCCGATGCCTTTTTGCCATCGCTCCTGCACCAGGATCCCCGCTACTTCCGCAAGGCCGCGGATCATTCGGATCGCGCCTGCTGAATTCGCTGGAATCCGCGGTCGTCACCCATAACGACAATGGAACCACGACATTCAATACCTCGGGGATGCTTGGCTTTGGAATGTCCACAGCGCTCTCCAATGCCTGGGCTCCGCGCCACAGCATAACCTTAGGCGACACCATGCAGCGTCTGGCGATCAAGTTGGTGATCAGCTCGAGCCTGAACCTCTTTCGTGAGTTTGGCGGCCAGACTCCTCCCCCTCAGGAGACGCTGCAATCGCATTAGCGCCCTCGCGTTGCCGCGCACAGCTGAAGTTGACGGCCCCGCAGCCAGCGCCATAGACTTCCGCCATGCAGCGTCACGCGCGATTTCGCCCCCTCAGCGAACATCATCATCACGCGCTGGTGCTGGCCCTGGAAATTCGCCGGGCGGCAGAATTGTCCGCGGCCGAGCGCAACCAAAGACTGCGATCGCTGGCGGAATCTTTGCTTCGCTTCTGGGACGAAAGTGGCCAAACCCACTTTGCGGAAGAAGAGCAAGTGCTTCTGCCCAAGTACGCTCGCCACTTCCGCCTCGATGAGGACCCCGAAATCATGCGCATGCTTGCCGACCACGCGGCCATCCGCGCGCGGATTGAGGATGTCCGGGACTCTCTTGCGGGTACCTTTTCTCCCGAGCCCATCATCGCGCTCGGCCCCCTGCTTCACGACCACGTCCGGCTGGAAGAAGATCGCATCTTCCCTCGAATCGAAAAGACGCTCAGCGAGATGGAACTCAATTCCGTCGGCTCCCGCCTCACCCGCCTGCATGGAGGGAAATAAACCCCCGCTGGACCGAGGCGTTCCCCAGCGTCGGCGGTCGCTTATGTGTAGCCAGCGTGTACAGTAGCGCAGGTTTTTGAACACATTGCAGTTTCGCTTCGGCACACTACCTCCGCAAGTCGCTGATTCTATGGCCTATAGCTAAGCTCGTTTGGCCCCGCCCTGCTTTATCTATCGCCGAGGACAATGACAATGATCATCGAATGCATCCTGATCAGCTCTTCGCTCTGCAACGCGGTGGCAGCCAAGCCCCGGCACACCGACGTGCTCCCGAAGAGGCAGAACGCCATCGTCTCGATGCTGAAAGACCGGCCGGTGATGGCGCTGGCCACATTGGACCTCACCGTGAAAACGATGGACTTCCGCCAGACCGAGCAGGACTTCCGGATGGGCGGCTTTCAGGAACAGGATGCGATGGTTCGCCCGATGCTGGGCCACCCGGTGGCGATGGCGGCTTATGCCACGGCCTACGCCATGGGCGCGGCGTTCCTGGGACACGAAATGCGCACCTCGCGCTACAGCGTGATCCGCAAGCTGTGGTGGCTGCCGCAAACCATCAGCATCGAGCAAAACACTTTTGGATACGTTTACACCCGCGCGCACTACCGCCGCTAAGGCCGGAGAGATACAAGAGCACACCATGAGCACCAGGGAGAAAAGCGAGATGAACAACAGGGAAGCGGATGCTCAGAATTTCGATAACCCCGAACGCCTCCTGGGAAATTGGAGAAGGGAAGCATTCGCGGACGGCGACCGCTGGGCTTTTCGTGACGTAGAGTCGCCCAGCGCGCCAACCACCCCAGTTCCGGCCGCTAAGCAAAAATCCTAATCGGGGCTTCCCCGCTCACAGTTCGCGATCGACGCACGCCGGATTCTTGTTTACACTATATCGGCCAGGAGCGTATAAGTGCCTCCGTGCGCCTCAAGTTACTCTATTGGATAGTTCCTGTAGTCGTACTTCTTTCGCCATCCCTGGTAGCACAGGATCGCTACAGTTTCTTATCGTCGCTCTCGGTTGGATATGCATATGCCGGCGGAAATCTCTCAGCCCCAGTCTCGGCTCCAAACTCAATCGGTGCAACCACAACGAACAACTCTTTTTTTCCTTCTGGCACTGGCTTCAACGGATTCAATGGATCGCTAAGTGCCAGGGTTCACCGATTCTTCGGACTCGCGGTTGATTTTGGCGGCATGTATGCGTCATCGTCTAATCCGGATTTCGGATTTTGTTCCATTACTCCTCTTTCTGTTTTCGTCTGTAATCCCATCGAGGAGTCCCTGCACACGAGCGGTGCTCTCTATACCCTGCTTGCTGGACCTCGGTTTGCTGTCCAGTTGGGAAGGTTCACGCCGTTTGCGGAGGTATTGGTTGGCGCTGCCAGGGCAATGGATCGCGCCAACACCGTCGTTTCCAGTCCTACTCCTTTTGTAAGCCGCCATGAAGCTTCCTTCGCCGGCGGGTTCGGAGGCGGTATTGCTTTTCGATTGTCTCGGCGAATCGATTGGCGCTTGGAAGCGGACTGGCTCCAGACGCGCTTTGCCTTGGAGAAAGAATTCCCGCAGGGGTCAATGACAACCAGCCAACATATGTTAGGGAATAGTTGGCGCATATCGACAGGACCTTCATTTCGCGTTCACTTTTAGAATCTTCCTCTGGTCCGTGGCGCAATCCCGTCTTCTGACCAGCTGCCTCTGTGCGCTCGCCAGCGCAACCGTGCCCGGGTTCAAGTTCATTGTCTTAGGCGCGGGCAAAGCGTTAGGATACCGGGGCCCGAGTTTCCAAGCGCGACCCTAGCTTGAAAGCGCCAAACTTCGGCTGTGCCGGCTACAGTCCCGCGACGCCCAGCGTGGCGAGAATTACGCGATTCGCAAAAGGAGAGAACCGATGTTACGCATAAACGACGAAGCTCCCAATTTCATCGCGGAAACCTCGCAGGGCGTCATCAACTTCCATGATTGGATCGGCAACGGCTGGGCCATCCTCTTCTCGCACCCCAAGGACTTCACACCGGTGTGCACCACCGAACTGGGTTACATGGCCGGCCTGCAGCCCCAATTCGATTCCCGCAACTGCAAGATCATCGGCCTCAGCGTGGACCCGGTCAGCAGCCACAGCAAGTGGGCCGCCGATATCGAAGAGACCCAAGGCCACAAGGTGAAATATCCCATGATCGGCGATCCCGAACTCAAGATCGCCAAGCTCTACGACATGCTGCCCGCCGACGCCGGCAACACCTCCGACGGCCGTACCGCCGCCACCAACGCCACCGTGCGCACCGTCTTCGTCGTCGGTCCCGATAAGAAGATCAAGCTCATGCTCAGCTACCCGATGAGCACCGGCCGCAACTTCGACGAAGTCTTGCGCGTGCTCGATTCCATCCAGCTCACCGCCAGGCACCAGGTCTCCACGCCGGTGAACTGGAAGCCGGGCGAGGACGTCATCATCAGCGGCAGCGTTTCCGACGACGAGGCCCGCAAGAAGTATCCCGCCGGCTGGAAAGCGCCGCGTCCCTACCTGCGCATCGTCCCCCACCCCAAAGAGAAAGCCTCCGCCGGCGGAGCCGAGTGATCTTCAAGCAGTTCTACTTGCCGTGCCTGGCGCACGCCTCCTACATCATTGGAGACGAGGCCACGGGCACGGCGGCGGTGGTCGATCCCCAGCGCGACACCGAGCAGTACACCGCCTTTGCTGCCGAACACGGCCTCGCGATCAAGCACGTGATCCTCACTCATCTCCACGCCGATTTCGTCGCCGGCCATCTGGAGCTGCGAGACCGCGCCGGCGCCACGATCTATCTGGGCGCGGCCGCCAAAGCCGCCTACCCTTTCACGCCGCTTCACGATGGCGACACCCTCGAATTGGGCCGTGTCCGCCTCAAGGCTCTGGAGACGCCCGGACACACGCCCGAGTCCATCTCCATCTTGGTGTACGACCTGAACGCCGGCGGCGCCGAGCCCTCGCCCGCGCCGTATGCTGTGCTCACCGGCGACACTCTCTTCATCGGCGACGTGGGCCGTCCCGATCTGCGCGCCGCGCTGGGCTGGTCGGCAGCCCAACTGGGCGGCATGCTCTTCGATTCGCTGCACTCCAAGTTGCTGGTCCAGCCGGACCAGACTCTGGTCTATCCCGCTCACGGCGCCGGCTCGCTGTGCGGCAAATCCCTGAGCAAGGAGACGGTCTCCACCATGGGCGCGCAGAGCCGCTTGAACTACGCCCTCCAGCCCATGAGCAAGGAAGCCTTCATTCAGGTGGTCACCGCCGACCAGCCCGAAGCTCCCGCCTACTTCAACTATGACGCCGTCTTGAATAGCCAGGAGCGGCCCACGCTCGAGGAGGCCCTGGCGCGCATAAACCCGATGACCCTGGATCAAGTTCTCGCCATGAAGAAAAACGGGGCGCAGATCCTCGATACGCGCGACCCCGCCGAATTTGCCTCCGCGCATCTGGTGGGAAGCATCAACATCGGCCTCGGAGGCCAATACGCCACCTGGGCCGGAACCCTGCTCGATCGCGACCATCCCATCGTCATCATTGCCGACCCCGGCCGGGAAAACGAATCGGCCACGCGCCTGGGACGAATCGGCTTCGATCACATCGCCGGATTCTTGCAGGATGGATTGCACAGCCTGGGATCGCGCCCCGATTTGACGGTCGCCACCGAGCGCGTCAGCGCGCCATTTGCCTCCCAGCTTTTGTCCCAGCCCGAGCCGCCCCTGGCCATCGACGTTCGTACCCCGCCCGAGCATGAACGGAAATTTATCGACGGGAGCTTGAGCATTCCCTTGAATCACCTCAGCGAGCGCGCATCGGATTTGCCAAAGGACCGGCCCTTGCTGGTTTATTGCGCGGGCGGCTATCGCTCCTCCATCGCCGCCAGCCTGTTGCAGCGCTGCGGATTCGATTTGGTCAGCGAAATTGCCGGCGGAATCGCCGGCTGGGAAGTCGCCAAGCTGCCTCTCGGCAGCGCCCCGCAGCGCGACGCCTTGCAGTAATTCTCCCGGCCCACATGGAAAATCCCGTTTGAACAAAGCCGCCCGGCGGCGGACGCTACGCGTGCGGCGACCGGACGTTGGTTGCTTGTCGGTTGAGATAAGTTTTGGGTCACAAGGAGGTCCCTGTGACCCATCTACGAAAAATAATGCTGGAGGAACTCCAGCGCCGTAATTACTCGGAAAATACCACACGTTCTTACATCCGCACAGTCGAGGATTTTGCTCGGCGCTTCCACCGCCCGCCCGACCACTTGGGGCCACGGCAGATTCGCGAATATCAAGCTGAGTTGTTTCAGAAACGGAACTTGTCTCCGGGGACGGTCGCGACCCGCTTGGCGGCTCTGCGTTTTTTCTACACCAAGACTCTCAACAGGGCCTGGAGCATCGCCGAAACACCCTACCCGAAAAAGGCATATCGCATCCCGGCGATCCTCAGTCAGCAAGAAGTCGCGCAACTGATCGACGCGGCCGGTTCTCCCCACCAACGCATCCTGCTGATGACGCTTTACGCCACCGGCGTGCGGAACGCAGAGTTGACTCGCCTGAAAGTCAGCGACATCGACAGCCAGCGCATGGTGATTCATGTCCAAGGCGGCAAAGGGCGCAGGGATCGCGATGTGCTGCTCAGTCCAAAGCTACTGGAAGAACTCCGTGCACATTGGCATCGGTTGCGGCGAAAACCCAGCGTATGGCTGTTTCCGGGCAACCGCCACCATAGCGGCGATCAGCCCATCGACACCAAAACCGTCTGGCACGCCTGTCAGAAAGCCGCCGCGCAAGCGGGCCTCAGGAAAAGAGTCCACCCCCACACCCTGCGCCACTGCTTCGCCACGCATCTGCTCGAAGCAGGCGCGGATCTGCGCACCATTCAGATCCTGTTAGGCCATGGCGATCTGAAAGAGACCACCATCTACCTGCATCTTTCGCAGCGCCACCTTCACGCGACCGCGAGTCCCTTGGACTCGTTGCAGCTGAAAGACTGGTCCGTACAGGAGGAGTAGATGAGCCGGCCGCCCCTGGAGGTGGCCGATCTCATCCGCGCCGCAGGAACTGCCTTCATCCAACGAAGCCGCCAGTGGATCAGCTGGAAGCATGTCAAAGTGCTGCTAGCCATCGCGCGGTGTCGCACCGCCGCACTGGGCGGGCATCTGGATCAATGCACTCGCTGCGGGCATCGTGCCACGATCTCTTACAACTCCTGCCGAAACCGGCATTGCCCGAAGTGCCAGACCGCCGCTCGGGAACGCTGGATCGCCACACGTCAGCGGGAGCTTCTCCCGACTCCCTACGTCCATGTGGTCTTCACGCTGCCTGGTGGGTTAGCACCCCTCGCTCTGCAGAACCAGAAGATCGTTTACGATCTTTTGTTTCGCGCCAGTGCGGAAACCCTTCTCGAACTCGCCCGCGATCCCAAACATCTCGGCGCGCAGATCGGCTTCTTCAGCGTTCTCCACACCTGGAACCAGAAACTGAGCCTTCACCCGCATGTCCATTGCGTCATTCCCTCCGGCGGCCTGTCTCCTGATGGCACGCGCTGGATCCGGCCACGCTATGCTTTCTTTCTTCCCGTCCAGGTGCTCAGCCGTGTCTTTCGCGGCAAGTTCGTTGCCGGTCTCAAACGAGCGTTCCAGGACGCCGAATTCCACTTGCACGGAAACCTGGCACGGCTCGCCCAGCCGAAGACCTTCGCCGCGTGGCTACGGCCACTGTTCCGAAAGGACTGGGTGGTCTACGCCAAACCGCCCTTCGGTGGCCCGGATTATGTGCTCCAGTATCTGGGCCGCTACACGCACCGCGTGGCTATCTCCAACCATCGCCTGATCTCGTTGGTAGACGGCCAGGTCACTTTCCGTTGGCGCGACTCCGCTCACCACAACGAACAGAAATGGATGACCCTATCGCTGGATGAGTTCCTGCGCCGTTTCCTGTTGCACGTGCTTCCCAAAGGCTTCGTGCGCATTCGGAACTTCGGCTTCCTGGCCAACCGCCGACGCGCCTCTCTGCTGCCGCTTTGCTTTCACCTGCTCGGCCCGGCACCGAACACCGAGCCAGCGCGATCCACCGCCAATCTCAATGACGCGCACGATCTTCGACTCTGTCCCCAATGTGGTGGACCGATGATGGTCATCGAAAGGCTTACCGCTGCCGAGATCCAACTTCGTTCTCCCCCAGCCCTGGTCCCTGCTGCCGCATGAAACCACTCTCCACAAAACGAAATTTGTGCGTGTCTTGGCACGCTCGGTCTCTGTGTGCCTTGCTGCTCTACAAAACGCGTATTCCCACCTTCTTCCGTCTTCTCTTCGCGAGAGTTTTCCGCTTACATCACTTTTTCCTCTCCCAGGGACGCCTGCTGTGCTCTGTCCCGCAGCTCCGGCGGATCTCCACACTGCACCTTCCCTCCATTGAATTTGCATAGGGCCCGCGTCCACCGCAACCACGGCCGGCTTCGTTCAAACGGCTTTATCGAACGCGCGCAGAGCACCTCGTGCAACTTCGCTTCTCGGCGAACACGCGCGTCCGATAAAGCACTAACGTTTCTCGGGATTTGGCCCAACTTTTACAACCCGCGCGGCTGAATTCTCATCAGGACAATTATCCAGCCATCACTGCAGGCCCGAATACGAAGGCAGGCGGATATGAGCGGCGTGGGCGAAATCGGTCGTAATACAGGTTTGCTGCTTGGTTCATTTCTGGCGGTTGGGCTGGTTGCGGGTGGTTGGGTGTTGGGCGCTGAGATCAAGGCCACCCGCCTCAGCGAACGGTATGTGGCGGTTAGAGGCTTGGCTGAGCGCGACGTCAAATCGGACCTGGCTATTTGGCCGCTGGGCTTCGAAGAAGTGGGAGATGACTTATCCCTTCTGTACGCAAAGACGGAGGAGGATAAGACAGGGATATTACAGTTTCTCGCTCAGCAGGGTGTGCAGCCATCGGAAGTCGAGTCGGGCGCGGTACGCGTTGTGGATACGCTGGCCAACCAATATGGTGGGCCCGCCCGGCCCCTTCACCGCTACATCATCGAGCGGCAAATCAGTGTGCGAACGCCCCGCGTCGACACAGTAGCCGCCGCAGTACAGAAGACGGTCCTCCTTTTGCAAAAAGGCATCGTGCTCAGCGGCAATTCCAACCGAGGAGTGGCCTATCGCTTTACCGGGCTAAACTCCGTCAAGCCGGACATGATCACCGAGGCAACGCGAAACGCGCGTGCCGCAGCCGACCGCTTCGCTTCCGATTCAGGCAGCAAGGTGGGCGCCATCCGCCAGGCAAATCAGGGAATTTTCTCCATTGTGGCCGCCGATCACGGCAGCGATGCTGAAGCTGGTGGATTCGCAGGAAGCTTCAATACCGATAGCAGCATCATGAAGACGGTGAGGGTGGTCACCACACTGGAGTACTATCTCGAAAAATGAGCTGCCAGTCGGCGATCGCCTACAACGACGCTGCGCGCCTTTCGCTCAGTGGCACAGCCACTCTCGGCTGTGCGGATGCTGAATTGTCTGTCCAGGCCTCCCGGCCATGCGCCGTGTAGCTCAGGTCGCACCTGCGCATTTAGCAGGTGAGACCCGAGACTTTGTCTTTTCTCGGCCGTGCAGCACCAGCGCAATCGGCGAGCCTGCCCTCGTTCGCCGATCCGGTACCCGTGGCGACCACGCGGCCGAATTCCGGGTACCGACTCCCTGCCCAAAGCTCAATTTAGCCGCCAGCTGTCATCCCGAACCCAGCGGCGCTCTTTGCCGATGGGGGTGAGGGATCTGCTTTTCTCCTAATTGTGCCGTGACACAAGAGGTCAAAATTCAAAGTGCCCCGTTACCCCCGAATTGACCGTCAGCGACGCGGCGGCAATTTCGGGTGTATACATGTACGAGGGCAGAAGTATTGCGAGAAACCCAGGAGGGAACCATGACCGAAAGCCGCCTCGCGCCAGTTAAGGCGCCCAACGCCAACGACGCCAACGCCATCGCCGCCGGCACCGAACCGCGCCGCGAGATCGGCCGCCGCGCGCTACTCCGCGCCGGCGCCCTCGCCGCAGGCGCGAGTCTCGCCGGCATCGGTGCAAGCGCTGCCGCGCTTGGCGCTGCCCAGGACGCCGCCAGCCAAGCCGGCGCCGCGAGCATCGGTGAATCCGCGCCCCCATGGATGAAAACTCCAGGCCGTTCTTTCTCCCCTTACGGCGCGCCGTCGCATTGGGAAGAAAAAGTCCAGCGCGCGATTCCTTCCACAGCCGCCGTCCGCCTCGGCGTGGGCGTCTCCCGCACGCCGCTCGAGCAGCTCGCCGGAACCATCACGCCCAGCGGCCTGCACTTCGAGCGACACCACAACGGCATCCCCGACATCGACCCCGCCCGCCACGAGTTGGTCATTCACGGCCTCGTCCGCCAGCCCCTGGCCTTCACCCGCGAAACGCTCCTGCGCTATCCGCTCGAGTCGCAAATCTATTTTGTCGAGTGCGCCGGCAATAGTGGCACGTTCAGCCAATCCCAGCCGCAGCAAGCCGCCGCCGGCGCCTTGAACGGCCTGGTCTCCTGCTCCGAATGGACCGGCGTGCGCCTCTCCGCTCTGCTCGACGAAGCCGGCCTTCAGCGCGGCGCCAAATGGGTGATCGCCGAAGGCGCCGACGCCGCGGCCATGAGCCGCAGCGTGCCCCTCGAAAAATGCCTCGACGACGCCATGATCGCGCTCTTTCAGAATGGCGAAGCCATCCGCCCCGAGCAGGGCTATCCCATGCGCCTTTTGCTGCCCGGCTTCGAGGGCAATATCAACGTCAAATGGCTCCGCCGCCTCAACGTCATCGACGCCCCCGTCGACGCCCGCGACGAAACCTCGCACTACACCGAACTGCTGCCCGATGGCAAAGCGCGCCAGTACATGTTTCCGCAAGGCGTGAAGTCCGCCATCATCCGGCCGTCCTTCGGAATGAACCTGCCCGCGCCCGGCTTCTACGAAATCTCCGGCCTGGCCTGGTCCGGAGCCGGACGCATCTCCAAGGTGGAGCTCTCCACCAACGGCGGCAAGAGCTGGACCCTCGCCGCGCTCGGCCAGCCCGTTTTGCCCAAGGCACTCGCCCGCTTCCATCTACCGTGGCAATGGGACGGCCGTCCCGCGATCCTCATGAGCCGCGCCACCGACGAGAAGGGCAGCGTCCAGCCCACGCGCTCGGCCTGGGTCGCGCAGTACGCGCCCGGCCAGCCCTATCACTACAACGGCATTCAAAGCTGGAACGTCGCCGCCGACGGGACGGTGCAAAATGTCTACGTCTAGAAGCGCGCTTTTTCAACGCCCATCTGCCTTGCCGAAAAATTCTCCCCTAACTCGAGGTCGCCACTCTAGGGAGTCCGCCCCGGGGGACGGCGGGCCTCCTTCTGAAGGTGTCATTCTGAGCGAAGCGAAGAATCTCTCTTTGCTCTGTCCGTCGCAGCGCCCCGAGCGGCGTCGTTCCGCCCCTCTCACGGCATTCGCTGCCCTCGCAGGGTTGGCCGCTTTTTTCGCCTTCGTCGGCCTCTGCCGCGCTCAGTCTCCTGGCGCGAGCCAGACGAGCGCGAATCAAACGAACGCGAGTCAAACCGCAGGTCAAAATAAGTCCGCGCATCCCAATCTCGGCCGCCCGCTCGCGCCCGACGAAATTCGCCAGCTCGATATCACCGTCACTCCCGACGGCAGGGGATTGCCCGAAGGCAGCGGCTCGGTCGAGCAGGGCGCCAAAGTCTATGCCGAAAAATGCCAGGCCTGCCACGGACCCCAAGGCAAAGGCGGGCCTCTCGACCAGCTCACCGGCGGCATTGGCACGCTCGCCTCCGCCAAGCCGGTGAAGACTCCGGTAAGCTACTGGCCCAGCGCCACCACCATCTTCGACTACGTCCGCCGCGCCATGCCCTTGCGCAATCCCGAATCGCTCTCGAATGACGAAGCCTACGCCCTCACCGCCTACATCCTCTCCATCGACGCCGTCGTCCCCAAGGACGCCGTCCTCGACGCCAAATCCCTGCCGCAAGTAAAAATGCCCAACCGCGACGGCTTCCTAAACTCCTGGCCCCCTCCCAAGCGTTAGCGTGTGTCAAACGTTGTCCTTCTGAGGAGTCCGCCCTGGCGCACGACGAAGAACCCTCCGGCTTCTCCTAGCGCTGTCATTCTGAGGAGCGCAGCGACGAAGAATCTCTCCGGCCCGTCGCGCTTAACAGAGGCAAGAAGTAGCCCCGCCAAGACGCTGTCATCCCGAACCCGGGGGTCCCCAAAACACGCCGGTTCTGCGCGTTTTGGGGTGGGAACCCGGCCGCATTTTGGACGGCGGTGAGGGATCTGCTTTTTCCGGCTTCAAATGCTACGATGTCGAAATCGTCGACTACCATTAGGAAGAACAATGAAGAATAAGCCCGCAACCCTTATGCCCCCTGTGCACCCCGGCGAAATCCTCCGCGAGGATTTCATGAAGCCCCTGGGCCTCAGCGTCAATAAGCTCGCCCTCGATCTGCATGTTCCGGCAACGCGCATCGGCGAAATTGTTCACGAGCGGCGGCGCATCACCGCAGAGACCGCCTTGCGCCTGGCGCGATACTTCCGCACCAATCCCGAGTTCTGGCTCAACCTGCAGAACTTCTATGACCTCGAAGTGTCCAGGCGTGAGGGAAAAGTCTCCGAAATCGAGCTCCAAATACGCCGCGCGCCCTCGTCTGCTTAAATGCTCCACGCAAACCGATCTCAGGTGTTCCTGCCATCCCGCCGCTCGATCACCAACATCTAACCCACAGAAGGCCTAGGAAAGGTCAAATGAAGCGGCATATGAAAAGACTATCGAGTGGCGTGTTCATGCTCTTTTTGGGACTATCCGCGATGGTAGCCTCGAGCGGCTGCGCGGCGCGCGTAGGCGTCTACGATCCTGCCTATCGCGATTATCATCACTGGGATGCCAACGAGGATCGCGCCTATCACAACTACTGGGTAGAGTCTCACCCGCACGATACGTACCGCGACTACGGCAAGCTGAATCAAAACGAGCAGAAAGACTACTGGAACTGGCGCCACTCTCATCCGGACCAGGACAAGCACTAACTTCAGCTGCTTCGAACCCGGTCAGCTTCTTCTCCAAGACCACGGAATGGCGGGGAGCCTCGATCCGCTTACTCGAAGTAGCTGCGCTTGCCGGTCTGGATCAGTTCGTAGAGCGACTTGATCTCATTCTTCAGCCGCTGATAATTACGCCAATCCTTATACTGCGGAAACGTGAGGGTCGCCTGCGCTTGCTCGAGGGGCATGCCTTTGTCCACCGCGGCTTTCACCGTCGTGTATTCGTCTTGCAACATATCGGCGAGTTCCTTGACGTCTTCGCGGTGCGCCACGTCGCCATGCGCGGGCAGGATGAAGTCGTAATCCGTCCGCGCCGCAATCTGATTGAGCAGCTTTAGCCAATTATCGACGGACGGCGTGAACGCCATGTTAGGCATGCTTTGCCGCGCAAACGCGCCCGGCGTGTAGAGCGCGCGGTCCTGTGGAAAGAGCACAAAAGTGTCCCCGGCCTGCTGCCCCGGCCCGAAATACATCAGCCGCGCTTCGCGCCCGCCAAGAAAAATGCTCATCTGCGTCTCGAACGTGACGTCCGGCAGAATCAGTTTCACTTCCTTTGGGTCGTAATTGTTTTCCTTGAAATAATCCTGCCGCCGCGCCATCTCCTTCGGCTGCACCAGCGGCATGATGCGCGCCGTCTCTTGCTGCGCCACGAACATCGCCCCGGCCGCCTGGAAGGCCGCGTTCCCGAAGGTGTGGTCGCCGTGAAAATGGCTGTTGATCACCCACTTGATGGGCTTGTCCGTGACCTTGCGTATCTGCGCGATCAATTCCGCGCCGGCCCGCGGATGCTCGCGTGTATCGATCACCAGCACGCCCGCATCGGTCACCAGAAAAATGGAATTGGAGCCTTCGAAATCGAAGAAAAAGTAGAGATCGGGGGCGACTTGCTTGACCACCGCGGGCTGCCTGGTGCGAGGCTCGTTCGCTTGCGCGCCGCTCTGCGCGGCGGTGGAAGGAATCGCCAACGTGCTGGCAACGAGCGCCAACAACATCGCGGCAACAAGCCGGGGCAAAGCCTCGCGCGCCCGGGTCGGCAGCCTCGATTTCGGGTTTTCGCTCATACGGCAAAACCCTGCGGCCAATGGAAATCGGTCTATACGATCTCTCCCTGGACGCGCAGACCCGCAAGAATTTTGTCCTTGGTGATGGGATGCTCGCGAATTCTTACGCCGCAGGCGTTGTAGATAGCGTTGGCGATCGCGCTCGGAGCGGCGCCGATGGCGGTTTCCGCGAAACCTTTGGCCCCGAAGAACCAGCGCGGCTCTTGGCTGTTGATAAACACGTTGGTCTGCTCCGGAGGCTCCATGATCGTCGGCAGTCTGTAGGACAGATATCCCACGCCGTAGTGAAGTGTCCCCGGAAATTCGCGATCCCAGGGAATGGCGTCGGTGGTCATACCCATGTTTTGCACCAGCGCTCCGTGCTGATCGGCGTTCGCCAGCAGCGGATTCATCACATGGCCGGCGTCGTGGCAATACGCCGCGTTCACGTAGCGCCAGTCGCCGGTCCACGTGTCCACTTCCACTTCGGCAAAACACGCGCCCACGCCTCGGGCCATCGCTCTTCCGCTGCCCGTCAGGACACATCTGCCCGCCATGCGTATGGGTCCTTTGTTGGCCTTCACCAGCGCCGCGAAAGTGATCATGGCGTTGGGCCGTTCGGTGGAGGAGATCACTCCGTCTCGGATCGCCAGCTTCGCCGCATCCGCCTTCAGCGTAGCGGCCGCGCGCTGGAGAAGATCCTTGCGCAGCTTATCCGCGGCATTGCACAGGGCCCCGCCTTGTATGGCGGTGGTCAAGCCGGAACTCCAACCCGGGGCCTGCGGCGCAAGCTCCGAATCTCCCCAGATCAGCCGGATGCGATCCAGCGTCGTGAATCCTAGAATTTCGCCGACCTGCATGGACATCGACGTGCCGTGATTGGTGCCGCTATCCGGCTGGGCGAATCGCAGAACCACGTCGCCGTCCGCGTTGATCTCCAGCGCGCCGTCGTAGATGTCGTTTCCCGGCCCGGCGCCGGCGCCGCCTCGCCGGTTCGCCATCATCCAGTCGAACCCCGGCTCGCCTTCCTGATATCCCAGCCGCCCGGCGTGGTGCTGGGACATGGCCACGCCGAATCCGCGCTTGAACCGGCCCGGATTTCCGCCGGCCACTGGATTTCTCTTGTCCCACCCGATGGCCTTCGCGCCTTCCTCCAGCACCTCCACCGAGGCGAAGCAGTCGTAGCGCAGAGTGCCTTTCTCCATCTCCGGCATGGGAATGACGGTCGTGCCGCCCTGTTTCAGCGCGACCTGCGTTCCCGGCTTCTGCACGTTGAGCAGCCGTATCTGCACCGGGTCCATGCCCACCGCTTCCGCCATCTCGTCCATCATCTGTTCCCAGGCCCACTTGAACTCTTGCTGCAAATAGCTGCGAGCCGCGCCGGTGTTGATCGAATTGGTCCTGTAGAGGAAGCCGATCTCCTTCCAGTTGGGAACGACGTGAACGTAAAGCTCGCTCCTGCCTCCGTTCATCCCTGGGCCCTCGCTCAGATTCGCGCCCGAGTTGACGTGGAACTCGCGCTGGCACGCCGTGATCTTTCCGTCTTTCATCGCGCCGATTTTGAATTTGGTCAGCGTCTGCGGCTTCACTTGCAGAAACGCCAGCTCCTGGCTCTTGGTGAGCATCAACTTCACTGGCCGGTTCGTCGTTTTGGCGATGTGCGCGATCCACGGATAGAACTTGTCGCCGGTGTTTTGCGCTCCTCCAAACGTCCCGCCGTTCCATTTATCGATGAAGCGCACATTCTCCACGGGGATCCCCAGGCGCCTCGCCGCCGTCGCGCGCGATGGATAGATGTTCTGTCCCATGCCCCAGATCGTTACTTTGTCTCCATCCCATTTGGCGATGCACCCGTTCGGCTGCAAGGGAACAGGAAGTCCTCCGCCAAAACCGTAGGTAAACTCCTTGACGATCTCTGCCTCCGCGAAAGCCTTATCCACATCGCCCCATTCTGAAAGCGTCTTCGTCACTGCGGGTTTTTGCTTGCTGCCCAGCGTCCGGCGCGTTCGGCGCCATCGCCTGCTCCAGGTTCGAGGCAAAGGGAAGCAGTTCGTATTCCACCTGGATCGCCGCGGCGGCGTCCTCGGCTTGATCCTCAGTCTCCGCGGCTACGATGGCCACCACTTCGCCTTGAAAGAAAAGCTCCTCAGGAAGCGGATAGGTGGCTCGGAGCGTTCTGCGGCGTCAGGATATGAACCACGCCCGGCATCTTTTCCGCCGCGGAAACGTCCATGCGATTTGACCTTCGCGCGCGGATGCGGGCTGGTGAGCAACTTCGTATACAGCATGTTCGGCAATTGAATGCGAGTGGTGTACTCGGCTTTGCCGGTGAGCCGCGGTATCCCCACTTGCGGCATGGCCGGATGCGGCTTTCCGATCAGGTTCAAATTTCGCGGGGGATAGCCCTGCCACTTCCTGGTGACCAGCTTCTCATCGCCTTCGACCAGCGTCTCTTCGGGGCCGTGTCCGCCGCCGGTCGAGTAGTCGCGCACCAAGGGCTGGTCGATGATGATGCAGGATTCCGGCGTGGGTCCCAGCTTCTGTTTGGCCGCATGATCCGTGCTCTTGTCGCTCATGGGATTTCCGCCTCCGTCATCGAGTGGGAGACCCGGTCGCAAAAACCTTGCAGCTATTTGGGCGCTTCGCCGCCGCCCATCATCAGTCGCCGGATTGAAGGGAACCGGCGTGCCCATGATCTTATCCTTCGCGCCCGTAACCACTTTGGTCAGCACCATGGTCATGTCCTTGCCCTGATACTTGATCAGCCCATAGGGCGAGACCTTCTCGCTCACCCAGAAATCGCCCGAGCCGTTCTTCATCCGGTAGTGGTCGGCCGTGAAGTCGCCTGCGGGCGTGCTCACGGACTCGCTGCCCACTTTGTCCGCCTCGCTGCGAATGTCCAGCGACTGTTTCTGCTGCATGCGGCCCATCTCCGGCATCTCCGTCGCCGGCCGTCCCGCCATCTGCATGATCATCCGCGTGACGCTGGTGTTCCCGCCATCCTGCACCGTAAGCACCTTGACCACCATGTCGCCCACCGGCGTATTGGCCGAGGTCTCCAGCCAGTAGCCGTCCTTGCCGTCGGACGCCTCTTTGCCGATCACGTCGATCTCCATGGTCGTCTTCTTGCGCGTTGCCGTCCGCTCCGCGCTGAATCTCGTACTGCGCCCCGGATCCGACAATCGGATTGAAAATCCCGCGCGGCTGCGGTCCCAGCATCCCGCCCATCGGCCCTTGGGCGCAGGCCAAGCCGGCGAATGCCAATACCAAAATCGAAGTGGCGGCGATCGTTCTTGAATGTTTCATCATGCCTCGCTCTTTCGTAAAGGACCTTCCGTTATATACCCGCCCCGCTCCCAGCGAAACCCAATTCTTCGCTGCGTAAGGGATGCGGCGCAAGGCGACGCTATTTGCTTTCCCTGCATCCGTAACTGTTCGATCCATGCGAAGATTTTGACGAGGGGCCGATTCGAGATAATGGTCAGTCTGAATTTTCTTGATCGCCCGACGAGTTCTAGCATGAAACGCCAATTCGCAGCCGCGCTCACTTCCCTCTGGCTCATCTTCTTCGCAGCCGTGGGCCTGCGCCTGGTTTATGCCTGGCAGCAGCAGCGCCAAATTCCCGGCGAAGTTCTGCTCCTGCGCTTTCACCAGGAGACCGGCAACATCGCCTACTCCCTGGCCATGGGAAAGGGATTCAGCTCGCCCTTTGGCCGCGACACCGGCCCCACCGCCTGGGTCGCGCCGGTCTATCCTCTGCTGCTCGCCGGCATCTTTCGCATTTTCGGAGTGGAAACCATCCGTTCGTTCTTCGCCGCCACGTCGATGAACATTCTCTTCTCCGCCGCCACCTGCCTGCCGATCTTCTACGCCGGCAAGCGCATCGCCGGCCCCGGCACAGCGGCTACGGCGGCTGCGGCCGCCTGGTTCTGGGCGCTGCTTCCCAACGCGATAATCTTTCCCTTCGAGTGGATTTGGGACACCTCGCTCACCGCGCTTCTCGCCGCCACGCTTTTGTGGGCCACGCTCGAACTCGCTGACTCGCCGCGCATGCAGTGCCTAAACGAGTGGTGCGCCTACGGTCTGCTCTGGGCCTTCGCCCTGCTCACCAATCCCTCGCTCGGCTCCGTGCTGCCGTTCTTGCTCGGATGGGCCGCCTACCGCGCCGCCAAGCGCGGCGTGGGCTGGCGCGCGCCGGCGCTCGCCGCCGCAGTCGTGGTGCTGTGCTGCGCGCCGTGGACCATCCGCAACTACCGCGCCTTCCACCGCTTCATTCCTCTGCGCTCCAATCTGGGTGTGGAGCTTTACGTGGGGAACAACGAAAACTACGGCCCGCGTCCCCCGGTCTGGCCCTTCAACATTACCCGCGAGCGCGAGATTTTTCGCTTCTACCGCGTGGGAGAGTCCGCCTTCATGCAGGAGGAGATGCGCAAGGCGCTCCATTTCATGGCCGCCAATCCCGGCATTGAGCTGCGCTTGACCTGGGATCGCGTGGTCGCTTTCTGGCTGGGCACTTCCGCGCCGCTCGCCGATTTTCTCTCCGCCGATTCGCTTTTGCTGCGCGCGGTGTCTATCTGCAGTTTCCTTCTTCTGTTGGGCACCGTCGCCGGCCTCGCCCTGCTCTATCTCGCGGCCAGCGAAGTTCATCTTTCCCCTAGCCTCATTCGTGCTGTTTTTCCCGCTGGTCTATTATCTGGCCCACGCCTCGCTGCGCTTCCGCCACCCCCTCGACCCGATCCTGGTCCTGCTCTCCGCCTTCGCCGCCACGTCAATTCTGCGCTTCTTCGCCGGCGGCGCAGTCACTCGAAAGTCTCGCCGCAGCGCTCCCGCACGCGCCGCTTGAGCGCACGCCCCGCGAGCCTCGGCGACTGTGCGTGCACCAGTTGTGGCTCAGGTCGCCCGGCGCCCCAGCTCGAAAGCGCACGTAAAGATAGAAGCCGCGGGAGACCTGAGGCCTTTCCCCTGCGTCTCGCCGTCCGACCCGCGCCAAGCACCGTTGTCATTCCGAGCCCCGCACCGGGGTCCCCAATGCACCCCGGTTTCGCGTGCTTTGGGGTGGGGAGGCCGAGGAATCTGCTTTTCGGATCCTGATCCGCACAGCCACTCTTGGCTGTGCATCTTTGTGTCGGAGACTCACTCGGAGAAGAGCTTGGGCTGCGCCGGCAACGCCGCCGCGGCAGGCTTGCGCCGCGCCACCCCCACCACGCCCAGCACGGTCACTTCGCTCAGCGCCGCGCGCGGCACGAAGATGCGCACCGCCGTGCCGTTCAGGTCTGGCGGCGTGATCTGTATTCCGTAATCGACCAGCGCCAGCAAGTCGTTGGTGACCACTCCCTCGAGGGTCTCCCCGTCGCGAAACTTCAGCCGCACCCACAGGCCGTCCAGCTTGGGCCGGCTGAGAAAGGCCTTGCGCTCCGGCTCGTAGTCCTCGGTGAAGTCGCGCACGAAGTAGACGGCGCGCACCTCCCGCAGCGGAATCTCGCGGTGCTCGCCATTGGTGGTCAGCACGTCCAGGGGATCGTTGGGCAGCCGCAGCGGATTCACATACCCCTGCAACGAGCTGCGGTCGGCAAGGTTCACCACCACCTTCTTGTGGGTTGAGGCTGCGGCTCGAGCTTTCACAGAGGTAGATGCTACACGATTCAAAGCCGCGCAAACTGCCGCCCTTTGACAAAGTTGCCATAAAGTTCCCGCCCCGGTTTTTTCGTCGTCGATCCCCGAATCTGCGGGGCCAGCTCAGAAGAATCCACAGCAGATCCGAAGCATCCTTGACACGCGCAAACCGCTGGCATAGCTTTTTGCGCGACCCCGAAAGTCTCGAACGGCAAATCGCCCGCGAGCTTTCCGCCCCCAACAAAAGATAAGGAGCTGCGCAAATGAGCGAGCCAATCATGGACGACCCCAACAAATCCGAACAGCCCGAGGACTCCTCGAGCGATCTCTCGCGGCGCGATTTCATCGCCATGTCCGTGGCCGCCGGCATTGCCGCCGCCACGGCGGGCTCCGCATCGGCCGCCATGGCCGTCACCGAGACCGACGTCGAGATCAAAACTCCCGACGGCATGTGCGACGCGGCCTTCATTCATCCCACCGGCGGTTCGCATCCCGCCGTGGTGATTTGGACCGACGCCTTCGGCCTGCGCCCCTCGATGCGCGACATCGGCAAGCGCATCGCAGCCGAAGGCTACAGTGTCTTGGTGCCCAATCCTTTCTACCGCGTCAAAAAGGGCGCGGCCGTTGACGATGTGGCCACCTTCAACTTCCAGACCGACATGCCCAAAATTCAGCCGATGATGGCTTCCATCAACGCCCCCGGCGCGTGCGAAAAAGATGCCATGGCGTTCATCGCCTGGCTGGATACGCAAAAGCAGGTGAACAAATCCAAAAAAGTCGGCACCCAGGGCTACTGCATGGGCGGCCCGCTGGTGGTGAAGACCTGCGCCGCCGTGCCCGATCGCGTGGGCGCGGGCGGCTCGTTCCACGGCGGCGGCCTCGTTTCGGACAAGCCCGATAGCCCGCACCTGCTGGCGCCCAAGATCAAGGCGCGCATGTACTTCGGCATCGCCTCCAACGACGATATGCGCCAGCCCGACGCCAAGGATAAGCTGCGCGAATCCTTCGCCGCGGCCCACGTCCCCGCCGAGATCGAGGTCTATTCCTCCAAGCACGGCTGGTGCGTAAAAGACATGCCCGCCGACGCCCAAGGCCCGATCTACAACATGGCCGACGCCGAGAAAGCCTGGGGCAAACTGGTAGCCCTCTACAAAGCCGGCCTAGCCTAAGCGGCAGCAGGGTCACCGCCGCGGCTCGGCGCTCACCTGAATCTCAACGGCGCCCGCGCGCCTCTCCTTGTACCGAAGGATGCGCCCGCCGGCGGGAATATCGCGCCGCGCTTCCACGCAGCGGGCCAAGCCCGCTTCGGGCGAGCCGTCCGTCGGCACTTCGCCGTGCTTCGGATCGCCCCGCATGCTGACGCGCATGCCGCTCCATCTACCGCCCGCAATGGTAAATATCTGGATCAGCGTGTCGCCGTTTTCCGCGCGCCAGCCTGCGGCAAGAAACACTTCGCGCCAATCCTGTGCGTAGCGATAAGCCTCGCGATCGTTGGCAATGGCCGCGATCGAGAATTCCCCCGGACTCTTCTTCAGGCACACGGCCAGCGCGCTCTTGGCCGCGTCGGAAAGCCGCCGCGGGGGCAGGGAGTTCGCAGGCGCATCCTGAGCGCTGCGTGCCGCGCTCTGCTCGCCGCCCGCCTGGCGAACGGCTCGGCCGCGCGCGGCCAGGCTCGCGCACGGCAGAATCAGCAGGATCGCAATGGCCAGCGCGCGTCTCATCGTTGCAAGGTTGGTTTCACGGGGCGTCACGCGAAATGGGTGCGGCGCGTCATAGCGCGAAACAAGCATATGTGCCTCAACGTGAAAGCTCCTCTCCTCACGACGCACTCGGAGCACCAGCTTAGTACGCGTAAGCCTTGAGGAAGACGAAAACCACCACGCCGGTGATGGAAACGTAGAGCCAGATGGGGAAGGTGAAGCGCGCGATTCGCCGGTGCATGGCGAAGCGGCCGGTGAGCGAGAAGCAGAACGTGGTGAGCACCATCGGCAGCGCCACGATGGAAAGGATGACGTGGCTGGCCAGGATCGAAAGGTACAGCGTGCGCACCGAGCCATGGCCGGGAAAAATCGTGTCGCCGTGCAGCGCGTGGTTCACGATATAGCTGACGAGAAACGCCGCCGAGAACGCGAAGGCCAGCAGCATGCTCCTGCGATGGGCGCTTCTATGGCCATGCTTGATGAAGTAGAAGCCCACGCAAAGGGCGATCGCGCACAGCCCGTTCAGGAACGCGTTCAGCGCCGGCAAAAACATCCAGCGCCCGGCAAAATCCGCCGGAGCGCGATGCACGTACAGCAGCCACAGCAGGAAAGAGACGGCCAGTCCGCTGACCACCACGATGGCCCCAACCGCCGGGCGCGGACGAATGGCCGCCTGATCCATGCCGCCAATTAAATCACAGATAAATCACAAATAAATCACAAAGCCGATGAGCGGGCCGCTCGTCGCGCTCCAGGCTCGTCGTTGTGCGGATCGTTCTGCCGATCGTTCTGCCGATGGTTGTCGTGCTCGTCGTTGTGCATCTCGCTGGCCGTGAGCCCGGCAACGCGCTCTAACGCCGGAATCAATTCTTTGCCGGCTTCGGACTTGCACACGAATCCATCGGCCCACGGCTTCGTTCCGGCCCGGAATCCCGGACCGTCGTGGACGCTCAAGAAAACGATCTTGGTTGCGGGCGCGAGGCGCCGGATCTCCATGGCGGCCGCGATTCCGTTCATCACGGGCATGTTGATGTCCATCAACACGATCTCGGGCTTCATCTCCGCCACTTTTTCCACGGCTTCTTTGCCGTTCTGGGCGTCGCCGCAGACTTGAAACGCATGCCAACTCAGGATTTCACGCAAGGCTGCTCTGGCGTCAGCGTGGTCGTCCACAATCAGGATTCGGGCCATTGTTATTATTTCGTAAGCGGTCCCGTAGTGTGATCCTCGGATGGATTGGGGGCTATACAGGAGTGCCTGTAGGCTGTTCAAAACTGGACATTGCCGCGGCGGGCGAAGTCGCACGCTTGCCGCTCCGGTCGCCCGACGACATATGTCGGGCCTTCGAGTTTGTAGCTCGGGTCGCCCGACGGTCTGTGTCGGGAGACCCGAGGCTTCTCGGTTTGCAGCCCATAAGCGAACGGCCGATTCTATGCGCGCCGGTTCTCTTCGGCCAGAAGGCGCTTGATCGTGGGGACCAGCAGCCTGATCAGGTCCGTTTTCGGAACGAAGGCGGCCACGCCCAGCGAGCGCGTGACCGCGGAACCTTCGCGCATTTCGTAGTGATTGCTCATGAAGATAATCTTGGTAGCCGGATGAGTCCGCCGGATTTGATAAGCCGCGGCGATCCCGCCCATGGGCGCCATCACGATATCGAGCACGGCCACGTCCGGACCTGTCCTGCCGAAGAATCGAAGCGCTTCCTGTCCACTGGCCGCTTCGGAGAGCCGCCAGCGAGGCTGCTGCTCTTTCAACAGCCAGCGAAGGTTGTCCCGAATACCCTGGTGGTCGTCCGCTATGAGCACATGCATCGCTTACCTGCCGGCGCAAAGACTTATGCTTACGCGCTCGGCGGTCCGGCCAACATACGGCGATCACATCAAGTGGACGGATTTTTCTCACCTTTTCAACACGACGGGTTCATTCCGACGTCGCAAAGTCAAAAACCGCACCCTTGAAAAACGAAGGGTGCGGCACGGGCCGAAAGCCTCAGGTCTCGCCTGCGAAAGACGCAGGCGAGACCTGAGCTACACTTTGCGCGACTTTAAGCTGCACATTCCCTGCTGGTTATTTCTTGCCGACGACATGGCCTTGTCCATCGCGCATTTCATTGCCTTTGAAGTGCGAGGGCTTACCGACGGGCTTGGATGGCTCGGGATGATCGCCGGGCCTGGGCATGGGGCCTTTATACCCGTGCTCGGGATGGAATTTGTTATTCACGTGGCCGTGGAAGTTGGCCGGGCCGTGAAACCACGGTCCCGCGCCGAGGAAAGCGCCGCCAACAAACCATTCCGGACCGTAGTAGCCATACGGCGCGCAGCCGTAAGGGGCCACGTCGTAGTATCCATAGGGACAGTCGGGAGCGGGCCCAATGTTCACGTTGACGCTCACTTGAGCCGCCGCTTTGGGAGCAGTCGTTAAGCAGACTCCCAGAGCAAGGACCGCGAGCGCGACAAGATGCAATCGATTCATGGATTCACCCATGCTTTCGTAAGATCGTCCACCTGGCAGACGTTATAGAGGATGTGACCCACATGCCATACTTGACGATCATAGATGATTCAGGCATGCGGCGTCATACCCAATACCCCGTACCCCTGGTTGCACCCCTCCCCCCTTTTTTTGCACAAGAGTATCATTCCAGGGCAGTTATTTTTACGTTTGCACAAGAATATCATTCTAAAGCCTTTAGCAGCCGCGGCCTGCGGGATGCGAGATGTCCACAAATTACACGTTCTGAAGGGCTTATCATACTCAGACCTGATTGTCCGGGCAGGATGGCTGGCTGCGAGCCGCGTTTCTTGCAAGAGTATGATTCCATGCAGGTTATTCTTTCGCTTGCGCAAGAGTATCATTCCAGTCAAGTTAGCGCAGCCTCGTTTGGTCGAAGTCTCCGGGGGCCGCGTTTGCCTCGACCCTCCCCCCGGAGCTGCTTCTCGTAAGTGCGCCAAGATCTCGGATTTTAGAACAGGAGAAAGCAGATCCCCCAAAGGCATCGGGGTCGAGGACTGGAGGAGTCTCGCCGGGTAGCGGGGTTGCGGCCAGGCAGTTTTGTGCGCGAGTCATATCCAATGTTATTCCCAAGTTAAATGCCAGCCAATGCGGTTATGGTGTGGATAAGTCCGGTGCTGTGAAAAAGCTTGATGGTTAGCGTGTGGCGGGAGACGCCGAATAAAGTCAAAAACCGCACCCTTGAAAACGAAGGGTGCGGCACCCGCGGGCGAGGACAGAGATCGCGCGGAGGCGAACTACGAGTTGTTCCGCACAGCCAGGAGTGGCTGTGCCACTTGTTGCGAGCATCCAGCTGCAAGCCGCAGACGCGGAAACCACTATTTGACTTCGAAATGGTTCTGGCTGATCCGTTCAAGCAGCTCTTCAATTTGCCTGTTACGCTTGGCATATTGCTCGGCATCGACGAGGGTGTCCTAACTTCAGTTGAAGGTTGGTAGGCGGCGGTTGGCGCCGATATAGAATCCGGTTGCCAATCACGAATCCGAAAGGAGCCTACCGCCGTGAAGAAACCTTACCACATGGTGACCCGAGCTGCGCGTGAGTCAGCCGCTGTCATCGAGCAGTTCTGCCAGGCCAATGGGCAGATCCTGCTTCCCATCCTGAACCTGATCGAGAATGCCAGCCAGGTGGTGGAGACCGTGATCCACGAGATCGGACACCAAACGCTGGAACAGATCTTAATCCTGAGCGCCCAGCAAGTGGCCGGTCCGCGCACGCCGGGCAAGACTCGTGGTGATCTCCGGTACCACGGATCGCAGTTCGGTTGCGTCCAACTGGCGGACCGAAAATTGAAAGTGCAGCGGCCCCGTCTGCGACACAAAACCGAAGGCGAAGTGAAAATCCCCGCCTATGAACGGCTACGCCAAGACCGAGGTCTCGGGCAGCATTTGCTGGGCGCGCTGTTACGCGGCATCTCCACGCGGGAATATCAGGAAGTCTTGCCGCAAATGGCGGCGACGGTCGGAGTCTCGCGCAGCGCCATCAGCCGCAAGGCGATTGAGGCCAGCGTCGAACAGCTTAAAGAACTGCAGGAACGGCGCTGGGAAAACGTGGAAATATTGGTGATCTACATCGACGGCCAACGTTTCGCCGAACATCACATCATCAGCGCCGTGGGCGTCGATCGTGAGGGGAAGAAACACATCCTGGGGATCGAGCCGGGAGCGACCGAGAACGCCGCCTCGGTGAAGCGCCTGCTGACCCACCTGCGGGATCAAGGACTGCCGACCGACCGCAAGTACCTGTTCGTCATCGACGGGGCCAAAGCGTTGCGGGCGGGGATCGAGGAGGTGTTTGGAGGCGAACAGCCGGTGCAGCGCTGCCGCAATCACAAAATCCGTAACGTCCTCGCGGAACTGCCCAAAGAGCAGCACGGCCAAACGCGCAATCTCATGCGGGCGGCTTGGAAGGTGAAGACCGTCGAGGAAGGAGAGAAACGGCTGGAACAGTTGGCGCGCTTCCTGGAGCGGGAATATGAATCGGCTGCGCGCAGCCTGCGCGAGGGAATGCAGGAGATGTTCACCTTGCAGCGCTTGCAGATTCCAGAATCCTTGCACAAATGTTTGGCCACCACCAATGTCATTGAAAGTCCGCAGAGCGGAGTGGAGCGCCGTACAGATAACGTCACGCGATGGCGGGATGCCGGCATGGTGCAGCGCTGGGTGGCTTCGGCGTGGCTGCTTACCGAAAAGCATTTCCGACGGATCGACGGCCATACGAACCTCTGGGCACTGGCCGCCATTCTCGGACGAGAGGACAAGTCAACAACTCAATCTTCGAAGGAGAAAATAGCGTAAGATGCATCCGCCGCTGCTAACCTTCAACTACGGCTGGGACACCCTCGCATCGACGGCCGTCAGCTTGTCTTGAAGAGCTTCCATCTGTTCGTCAATTAACTTGTGAATCGTGGCTAAGATTGTGTCTTTTTCGCTCATCACAGGAGCGATGTTGCAGGATTTTAGGTTCTCGCTCAGTGACGCAAATCCATTAGGGAAGTGACGCAAATCACTTTCGCAGGCGTAGGGAATCGCCAGTTTATCGTCAGTTTATGGAGGGAAGGCCGGAGCTACGCGATGCCTTCGTTCGGAATTTCTTCGCTGCGGTGAGCAGTGGTCTCCCTGAGGAGCACGCGCAGTGCCTGGAGCGCGTCCTTTATAACCAGGCGCTCGTCCTCTCCAAGATCGGTATCAACCAGCCGTGCGGCGATGGCTCGTTCGGCAATGCCAATCTTGACCGCCAGGGAGTTGGGAGGCGCTACAAAGGCGTCTAACACGCTTTGCTGCCAGGGGTAAGTGAAATCGGGCACGGGCCGAGTGTACACCCAGGGCGGGTGCGTGCCTAGGACTGGCGATGGAGGCGGGGTGCTGCTGAAAGGGAAGTTGGCGCACGGCGGCGCAGCGTAACCCCAGGCTACGCCGCGATTGATGGTGTGCCGGGCTGAAGGCAGGCGCTCGCTGCAATCCTTACTCACTTTCCAACTTGCTGAAGAACGTGAAGGTATTTGACGATGTCGCCCGTGGAGAGCATTCCAACAAAATCGTTTTCCGCCATGACCGGCATCTGATTGACGCCGTGGCGGCCCATTTTTTCCATGGCCGTCCACAACTCCGCGTTGGGATCGAGCTTGCTGAGTTTCTCGACGGGGACCATCGCCTGGGCCGCCGTGGTCGTGGTCCACGAAGCTCGAGGAATCTCTTTCATGTCGTGCAGGGTGAGCAGTCCCGCGACGCGCTCGCCCCGCTTTACCAGAAAGCACTGCCGACCATGCGCGAGAACCTCCTGATCGATTAATTTCTGCAAAGTGGCGTCATCCGGAACCGGGGTGCAGGTATTTCCCATCACCTCGGACACCTTGTGACCCACCAAGAGGCCTTGCACCAGTTGCTGCTGCACTTGAGCTACGGCCGCGCTTTCGAGGAACCAGCCGATGAAGGCGATCCATAATCCGTTGATCAAGTTTCCTTTCAACGCCAGCCATACGCCCGCAAAAATGAAAAGGAAGCCGAAGAACCGGCCTGTGTTTGCGGCGATGAGAGTCGCGCGGCGAAAGTTCTTGATCGATGCCCAAACAACAGCCCGAAAAACGCGGCCTCCATCGAGCGGGAATCCTGGAATGAGGTTGAACAGTCCCAGCATGCCGTTAATGAGCGCGAGATACTTGGCGATTGCCAGGGCCGGCGTGAGGTTCACAAGCAACGGCTCCAAAAGGAAAAAGATCGCCGCCAAAGCAAGACTGGTGAGCGGCCCGACAACCGCAATCAGGAATTCGGCGGTGGCGCTGGGGGGTTCGCCGGCGATCTGGGATACGCCGCCAAAAATGAACAGAGTGATGCGGTGCACCGGTACCTTGTAGCGAAGAGCCACCCACGAATGGGCCAGCTCGTGCACAACGATACTGGCAAAAAACAGCGCCGCCGTCACAGCTCCCATCACCCAGTATTCGACGCTGGAGCCACCCTTGAACTCAGCGGGATAGTAATTGACGGCCAACAACCAGGTGAGCAGAACAGCGATCAAGAACCAGGAGTAGTCCAAATCGATCGGTATTCCCAGGACGCGCCCAATCGGAATCGTATGGCGAAACACAACGTACCTCCCCTTTTTGGCAGAGAACCATCCGAACGTTTTTGCCGAGTGGTTCGGTCGCCGATGCTGTTGCGGAAGTCCACCGGGATTTTCGTTTGGCCTCCCGGACGGGCACCCTTTATACACCCGCGGCCCTTGTTTTCGTATTAATTGGGCATCAGTGGGGCATTAGTTGGGCATTAATGCCTGGCGCTGCCCAGGAAGACCCAGGCAGAAGCCGCGGTTATGGCTGCCGGCGGTCAGGGGAGGGGCTTTGTCACGGAGCTTGGGAAGATTAACTTGATATGGTTAACCATATTAAAAGAAAACAATATATCGCTTGACTTACATAGTTAAGCAGCCTACTGTTGGGACATCCAATTGACATAGAAACTTAGGAGGTACAACAGCATGAGCACGATTACACGATGGGAACCCCGGGGTGTTACATCCTTGCAGGATCAAGTCAATCGATTGTTCGAAGACACACTGACGCGCAACCGGACGGGTCAAGCTGACCTAGCGACGTGGGCGCCGGCTGTAGACATATACGAAACCGAGACCGAGCTGGTGGTAAAGGCCGACCTGCCCGATCTACAAGAAAAGGACATCGACGTTCGAGTCGAAAACAATACGCTAACCATCCGCGGAGAGCGGAAGTTCGAGAAGGAAGTCAGCGAGGAGAACTATCTGCGAGTGGAACGCGCCTACGGCGCATTCACGCGGAGCTTTTCGCTGCCGAGCACAGTGAAGACCGAAGGCATTCGCGCCGAGTATCGCAACGGGGCCTTGACCGTGCACATGGCGAAGCGCGAGGAGTCCAAGACCAAGCAAGTCAAGATCAACGTCACGGGAAACGCTAAAAACTGAATATCACGTTGCGCGGGGCCGGTGCCGCGGCCCCGACAACTGAGGAGATTGCCAATGATGGAACGTCAGGAAGTGTTGAGAGAGGGAATCGCTCGCCGGGCCTATGAGATTTACGTTCAGCGCGGCGGGAAAAACGGACAGGATTTAGAAGATTGGCTTAAAGCGGAAAAAGAGATCACTGGCAAAGCTGCCGACGCGCCAGCAAAAGCGAGAGCGGCCGCGGCAGGGGCCGACTCGCCAAACCGACTACGGTGAACGAGTAACAATTTGTGTATCAGGTGAGGGGCGAGGGATTCTGACTCGCCCCTCTGGTTTTGTGGGGGCGAGATTCCGGAGCGGCTGCCCGGGAGTGTGCGTTTGAGAGGGCGCGTCGAAGAGGAACAAGAAAGTTCCGTCAGTTATTCAATAACAACGGAAGCGGGTGGCGTCCAATCGAGAGGCGGAAACGCGAGATGCCAAAAATTCGGGGCAGGGTGCAGGAACTCGAGTCCCACTTCTGCCGGACCCGTCAGGCTCTTCTGGGTGGAGATGACGCGGCATTCCTGTTCTTCCCCAGTGAGCGCGTGCTTCAAAACGATGTTTTGATCAGCCGCTACCTTTGCCGTCAGACTGATCGATGCGCCGTGGGCGCTGACGGCCAACGTACGAGTCCCTTCGGAAAAGAGCAGGCCGGGTTCTTGGGATCTGTAAGCGACGACGGGGATGCTCAGGACGAGCCTTTGGCTACGTCGATTCCTGTTCCCGATCATCCTTGCTTTCGTGGGGCCTCGACCAAAAGTTCGCTCAATTTCAGCTTTGATTCCCGATCATCTCGCAGCGAGGTGTTACCGGGTGAGCTATCTCCGCGTCTTTTTTTGTTTTGAATGAGGCGATTACATTCGGCAATCTGATCGTCGATAATCTTGATTTCCAGAGCTAGATGGATCTCGGCCGGATGGCCCGCAAGCCGCCGGAACAGAGGCTCACGCTCAGTTTTCAACTCCTGCAGCTTTTTTTCGGGCATGGTCCCTTTGGGTGAAGCGACAACTTGAAGAAGCGATGAACAGAACGATGGTAGCAGGTTCGGTCGGAATGCGTTGGCAAAACCGAACAGCGGTTTCCAATCCCGCTGACTATTGTGCCGATTTGGGACAGGCCCTGAGCCTGGCCGCGCAAAGGAGGCGAACATGAGTAAGGCGACAGAAAATTTGCAGGCTGCGCTGCAACGGGGGATGGCTGGGCGGCCCAAGGTGGGCGGATTTCCGTATCTGGCCGAGACGCTGCGGCGGGCGGGCGTGACGCGCAATTTATGGTTTTTGCCCGCATGCGAAAGCCTCTTTCTCACCGAGCACGGCGCCGTGGTGATGCAAGGCGAGCCGCTGGTAACCGGGACTGTCGATGTGCCGCCGTTCGATCGCGAGGCGTTGATCGCGGCATTGCGAACCGACCAGGCCGGGAAGAGCACTTTTCCGGAGTTTTTGGCGGCTTCGTGGCGCGCCGGGGTGGTTCGGTATGACGTGGATTTCGCGGCGCGGGAAGTTGGGTACTTCGGCGCGAACGGAGAGGAGTATATCGAAAGCTATCCCGCGGTTGAGGTGGAGTGACGATGTCCAACACATACGGCATTTCCAAGCAAGATGAGAAGGAGATTCGTGCGAGAGACAAAAAGTGTGTGTATTGCCGTGTTTTGATGAAGCAATACCCGCATGCGATGTGCGCTTCCGGAGCGACCATAGAGCACTTCAATAACGACGGACCTTTTGATAAAAGACACAACGCGGCCATTTGCTGTCGACGTTGCAATTCCAGCAAAGGAACCATGAGTCTGTCCGCTTGGTTCGGTACGGCTTATTGTCGCGAGAATAAAATTGAAAAGAAGCTTTCAAAAGCAGTGAAGGAATATATGCGATCGAAAAAACGGCCTTCGCGAGTCTGAAAGGGCAAGATGCGGAGGAAAAGCCCCAGGGCCCGGCCCACCAATTCAACGGCAAACCAAAAGCAGATTCCTCACCGCCATCGGCAAAGGGCGCCGCTGGGTTCCCACCCCAAAACGCGCAGAACCGGCGTGTTTTGGGGGCCCCGGTTCGGAATGACAACGAGTTTGTGTTGCGGCGGGCGGCGGGCGGCCTGGGCTACAAACCGCGAAAGGGCCAATCGAAAAGCAGATTCCTCGCTCCACCACCCCAATACACGCAACTTTGTTTTAGCGCGCGAGCGAACGCTCGCGCTGGGGGGCGTGTATTGGGGACCCCGGCTCCGCTCGGAATGACAACGGGTTTGCGGCGGGGTTAGCTGAAAGACGCGGAGGAAAAGCCCCAAGGCCGCTCACAAAAACCGCGAGCGCGCCCTGGGCTACAAGGCGAACCTGCAAGGCGCGTGCTTGCACTGCATAGCCAAGAGTGGCTGTGCCACTGGTTCTGCTTACGAAGGATCGCTGCGACGTGCCACCGGCGGGGAATTTTGCGAGATTTGCTCCTGGACCTGGCGGCGAAACTCCAGCGCGTGGGAGATATTGCGGAAGGGTTCGAGCGTTCCGCCGGTGCCGCGAATGAGGATCGTTCCGTAGCCGAGCGCCCGGCCCGCGAGTCCCTCGTCCACGTTCACGCTTTCAATCTTCTCCAGGAACATCTCCTGGGTTCTTCGTTTCAGGACGCCGACCTTGAAAATGACGCGTTTGTTGGTCACCGCGAATTCGGCCGCCCGCCATTCAAGAATGGCGACCAGCAAATAGATCGCGGCGGCGAGAATCGCCAGGGCTCCGGCGGAGTAAGCGAGCTCTCGCAGATCCGGTTCTTTGGCCGAGCCGCCCGCGACCAGCAGGGCCACGCCGAACAAGACGAGGACCACCGCAATGGATACGGGCGCAACGAGCACGATCCAGTGCAGGCCTCCGCGGTAGGTAACGTGCTCGCCGGTGATGAGGTTTGCGTCGACGTATCCTCTCGGCGTTTTTGGCTTCTCAGGCAACGTTTCCTACCTTCTCGCCAAGCTCCCGGCAATGCCGCCATCGCTCTTTTGGAGCGACGCTGGAAGCCTGGGCCTCGAATGAAACGAAAGGCGCCAGGAGGGCGAGCGATTCCGACGCGCCCCTCTGGCGTGAGGAGTATATCGAAAGCTCTCCCGCCGTCCAGCGGGATTGACGCAAGGACGGCATCGTGGCGCGAAGCTCAGGGCGGAGGGAGAGAAGATAAGTCAAAATCCGCACCCTTGAAAACGAAGGGTGCGGCACCCTCCGAGCGCGACCCAGGCTCCAAGCTGCCTCACGTGAAACGCGGCAAAAAAGGCAAAAGCAGATTCCTCACCGCCGTCCGCAAAAGACGCGGCCGGGTTCGGAATGACCACCGAGTTGGGCGGCGTCGGTGCGACCTGAGCTACAAGGCGCACAGCCAAGAGTGGCTGTGCCACTCGTCTGCAAAGCTAAGACTGGCTGTGCCACCTAGCGGCGCTGCGGGGCGGCGTTGGGATCGCTGCCGGCCGGGTCGCCCATCTCCTTCAGGTACTCTTGCACCTCCGAGGGCACGCAGAGCCATTCATCGAGTTCCTGGTTGGGAATCCACCGGAAATTGTTGGTGCCCAGGGAAAACGGCTTGGTGAAGATTTTCGGGTCGTCCACGGTGACGGTCAGCTTCATGTCGTTATGGTCGACGCGGGTGTAGCGTTCCTGCACGTGGGCGTTCACGGTGTGCGGATAGCCGGCGGCGGTGACCCAGGTGCGTTCGTCCAAACCGGTGGTATCGACGACGAGCGTGTAGTCGTCTTCCCAGTGGCCCACCGAGTATCCGTTGTATCGCGGATCAAGCGCGTCTTTTGAGGCTTCACCCACATTGGTGGGCAGCTTGCGTCCATCCATCCAGACTTCGCGCCACAGGTCTTGATACATCAGCATCATCACGATGCGATTGGGCATGCTGGCGAAGGAAAGGCCGCGAATCTCCTGAACGGAGTTGAGCGGCATTCCAAAAGGATCGCAATAGCGGACGTGCGGGTCGTTGGTGCCGGCCGGGCTGAACTTGCCGAGGGGCTTGTTCTGGCTCATGAGCTGCTGGCCCAAGGGCGTCAGCTCAGGCTTCTCGGCCGGTTCGCCGCGGGGGACGGCCATGCCCGAGCCGGGGCCGGCCCAGGTGCCGGTGAGATCGCGCTTGGGCGCGGGACCGCCGTCGCCGACCGGCCGGTCGGTGGGGTGAAACTTCCACGGGTTGAGCGTTTGGCCTGCCGGAGCGGCGGGAGCGGTTTGAGCGGCGACGAACAAAGGAAGAAGCAGCAGTGCCGAGACGGCCGCGATGGCAGCCAAAAAATGATTTCGCATGAGGTTCTCTCCCAGCGGGGTTCGGGTTTGCAAAGGTTCGGCACGGACTGTATCCGGGGCGGAATCGAGTGTCAAGGGAGTGGAAGGGCGGTCTGGTAAGGCGCGAAGTGTTGGCAGGCCCGGCCCGGAGAGGAGAGATTCTTCGCTGCGCTCTGAATGACACCGGTGGCGATGGCGCGCTGCCGGGCGCGGACAGAGCGCAAGCTGCACAGCCAAGAGTGGCTGTGCCACTCGATGCCCGGCAGCTTGCTGCCGACCTCCAGCAACGTTCACCGGGGAATTACAGGGCGGCACCCATAGCCAATTCGGGATGAACTGCGGAGACTGTCTTCTATACGGCTTTTATGCCTTTTTAAGCACTGTTTGGAGAACGTAAGTCGACTGCGGAACTCCAACCGTAGCAGGATGGCTCTATGGTCATATTGCTCGCGTCGATCCTCATAGTGGCAGGCATGGTTGTGCTGCTTCGGCCCTGGCCATTTTTCCTTACAAGCGAGAAATCTGGCGCGCCGAACGAGTGGCAGTTGGGCGCAGAATTTGGCAAGTGGGTCGAGATGCGCGCCAGCGCACTTGGCTTGCATGTTCGCGGAGTGGCGCGGCTGGTGGCGCTGGAATGTCCCAGATGCAAGAGGCATTCGAATTACTTCGTTTACCCCGATGAAATCTGCGACCGTTGCTGGCGGGCCAGCGTTGAGCGGAGGGCTGCGCCCGCGGAGCAGCACCGTCTTCAGGATACGCGTCAGGAAGTTCCACACCCTCGTTGAGCGATTCGATTCGGCATCTACAGGCCAGGGCGCGAGTGGCAAAAAGGCAGCGGCCGGCCGCAGAGAAACACGGCCGGCCGCTGAGAGCGAAGGAGCGTTTTCGCCGGGAAGCGCGCGCTACTCATGAAAAGCCCCAGGGCCGCTCACAAGAAAGGTGAGCGCGCCCTGGGCTACAAATGGAGGAGCGTCCTAGCGATGCCCGCCGTGATCGAAATCGAACAGGTCGAACAAGTCGCCGATCGCCGGAGAGTTCAACGGGACGTAGGGATTTTCGCGCAAGGAAAACGGGTTGGGGAAGTTGTCGCGGCTGCGACGGGTAAGCGGCTTCAAATCCCAGTTGCGTTCGATGAACTTCAGGATCGAAACGTGGTCGGTATAGGTGTGGCTGATGTGGCCGCCGCGCGAATACGGTGAGACGGCGATGAGCGGAATGCGCGGGCCGTCGCCGAAGAAGTCCAGCGGCTGGATATAGCCGGAGTCGAAGAAACCGCCGCCTTCGTCCACGGTGATGAACAGAACGGTGGATGCGAAGAGCTCGGGGTTAGCGGTGAGATGGTCCATGATCTTCGTGACCATGCCCTCGAAGAGATCGAACTTGGAACTCGCCGGATGGCCGTCGAGCAGGCCGTCGGGTTTCACGAACGAGACGGCGGGGAGCGTGCCGTTATCGACCGCGGCGAAGAAGTCGATGGCGTCCTTGATATGCGCGGCGCGCTGCGCCGGGTTGCCCATGATGGCGTTGACGTAGGACTCGAAGTTGCAGATGTTGCAGTAGGCCGCGCCCACTTGAACCGCCGGGTTCGTGCTGGTGGGATCGTGCTGGAGAGCAACCGCCGCGTCGTAGGCGCCACCGTAGTAGGCCCAAGAGATTCCTTTGTCGTTGAGCGCATCGCCAATGGTGCGGACGTTGGAGGGCGGAACGGAACCGCCGCCGGCAATTCCCTTGGTGTCCACGGTGCCGTCGGGCAAGAAGCCCGGGTTGTCGTTATTGACCATGTAGAAGTGATTGGGGGCGCAGTTGGGATTCGGGTGGTAGGGCAGAGTTGCCAGATAGTCGCGAATGGGGTCGATTCCAGGCTGCGACGGATCGGCGCATTCGGTGAAGTTGCCGTCGAAGCCGAGATCCACGGTGTAGACGTCGTCGGTGCCGGGCAGCGGATTCGGATTGGCGATGTGCGAAGGCGGGGTGGTGGGAGTGCCGTTGCCGTCGCTCCAGAAGATGGCGTCGCCGGTGCCGAGCATGACGTGATTGGCGCCGGTGCCGCCCATGACCGCCTGATGGTAGTTATCGCTCATGGAGTATTCGTCGGCGAGCTGCTTCAGGACGGGCACGTCTCCTGCGCTCATGTTGTAGAACGCCATGGAATTGCTGCCGCCGTTATCGTCAAAGGCGGGAGGATTGTCGAAGTTGTCGATCTGGTTGGTGTAGTTGGTGATGACGAAAGGATAGAGGTCGCTCAAGCAGCCGGGGGGATTCTGGAAGGTGGCGTTGCGGAGGTCGCAATCGGATTGCTGCCACATTTCAAAGAGCCGGTGCGTAGTGTCTCCGGTGTAGGAATCGTAAGGAAGCTTGGCGCCCTTCAACGGGAAGGAGCCGTTGGGCAGGTCGTTGAAATTCTGGATTCGCGTGTCCGGGTCGGGCAGGAAGAAAGTGTTGGTCGCACCGGAAGCGCCGGTGGTGAGCAGATGAAGATCGCCGGCTTCGAGCGAAGGCTCGATGGCGGCCAAGATAGCGGGCGGAGTAGCGGGAGGAAAAGGAGGGGGCGCGCTGCCGTTCGGGGAGAAATTCAGCGTCGGCTCGGGAAGGATCGTATAGGGAGCCTTCTCGTGATTGGGAAGGCTGATGAAGTATCCGGACTTGAAAGGCGGAATGGCCTGGAACTGTTCGGAGAGTTTGAAATTGGGGCCGGGAGCGCCGTTGGCCTTGATGATGCCCTTGGAGAGCAGGTTGCTGACGGATTCTCCGGACTTGGGGACGTAGGTCGCGAAGAGGTGGTCAAAGGTGCGATTTTCGCCGATCAGCACGATGACGTGCTTGATGGGGGTTTCCGTGGTGGAGTGTTGATCCCGATCCTGAGCTTGCAGTGGCATGGCAATCGCGCCGCCGAGGCTGATCTGGGCAATGGTGAGCAGAGCCAGGCCGGCGCGCAAATGGTGCAGCGACTTGGACACACTTCGTTTGAACGACATGAACCCTCCCGATGGATTCGGACTTTGAGTTACAAAACGCGCTGGTGAGAGTGAGGGGCGAAGGTTAAAGAGCGATTAGGTTGGCGTGAACAGCCGGTCACAGGTTGTAAACATTTCGATGGGGAACTAGGAGGCCTAGTCCTTCGACTGGAGCTTTCATCTGCTTTTAACATAAGCGTAAAGAAAGAGAAGCCGGGAATATGCGACCTTCTCCGCCACCCTTAGGAGGGTCGGCTAGTGAAAAAGAAGATTTTGGCTGTGGCGGTGACGCTGTTTGTAAGTGCAATGATACTGGCAGGGAACTATTCCGCGCAGGCTGACGACCGGCACGATTCCGATAACGACCACCACGATTCCGATCATCGTCGTCACGATCATCCCCCCTTTTTCCAGTTCGTTCCGGGCACGATTGTGCTGAGCCGCACCGTATATAAGGGGACGGCCTCTACAGTCACCATCGGCGAAAGCATGCCGCCCGGATGCCAACCGGCAGCAACCCCGCCAGTCCCGCCGGCCGCGGCAGTGGAGCCATCGGCAAACGTCAATGTGCCGGTTCTGCCAGCCGATCAACCGCCTGCCACAATTGCTGTGGCGGTCTCCTGCGGCTACGCGAGCGACAATGGAGAGGCTCCCAATCTTAAGGACAGCCACAACGTCTGGAACAACGCCGCCACGGACCCCGACTTCGGCATCTCCTCGCCGATCCGCCTCGATGACCTGGCTCCGGATGGCCACCTGCTCGGCACCCTTCGAGTTCCAAGCCATGAGATCGTGACCAGCTTCAGCTCGAAATCCGAGCTGGCCCTGAACCGATCGGTGGACGGCAAAACGCTCACCTTCATGGGCTATCGCGGCGGCCCCGGTTGCTCCACGCTCACTCTTTCGGGATCCGGCAAAACTCTCGCGCTTACCCAAGGGACGAACGTCGGTCCGATCTCGCCGACGGCGTCCAACCTGATCGATGTTTCGGCCTCCAGCACGCCGGGCCTTTGCGATCCAACCAATTCCGCGGTGTCCAGCTACGTGGGCGCATCCGGTCCGACCGCCTACTACCGCTCCGTTGCTGAAGTAGACCCCTGGGGCCACATCTTCTACACCGATACCGACGACTACAGCGGCGATAACAGCCGGGGGGTGATGAAGGGCGATAATTGGCTGTACTACGTGGCCGGAAACGACAACAACGGCGCGCTCTCGAAGTCACAAGTGGGAATCACGCAACTGGGCTTCGATCTCTCGCATTCCACGGGCGCCGAACTCGTCGTTCCTGGCCAAGCGCCGCTCGTTCCTCCGGGCAACAACATGCTCGGGTTTTTCGTTGTGGGCAAGGATAAGCCTGGCAAGGACACCAATTTCCGCGGCCTCACCATCTTTGACAACACGGTCTACGTCACCAAGGGCAGCGGCGGCAACGGGGTAAACACCGTCTACCAGGTGGGCCCGAGCGGCACCCTGCCGACCACCTCCAACGCTCCGGGCACTCCGCCGTCGACCTTGAATTTCTCCGATCACGCCGCTCCCGGGATTCCCGCAGGTTTCTCCCACGCCTGACACAACAACCGCCAGTGCGAGCACGGCCAGCGCGGGCGGGTACTATCCGTTCGGGGTCTGGTTCGCCAACTCCAGCACCTTGTACGTTTGCAACGAGGGCGACCTGGTCTACACGCCCGACCAAATGATCAATGGACAGGTGAACGTGGCGAACTCCGGCGACCTGGCCCCCAACACCATGTTCTCCGCCGGCCTGCAAAAGTGGGTCTTTGAAGAGCGGGAGTTGGGTGCTCCAGTACGTCATCCAAAACGGGTTGAACCTCGGCGTGCCCTACAGCGTGCCGAACTATCCCGCGTCCATCGAGCCCGCGACGGGCGGCTGCCGCAACCTCGTCGGCGTCGTCAATCACGACGGCACCGCCACCATCTACGCCATCACCTCCACCATCAGCCTGAACGGAGACAATGGCGCCGACCCCAATAAACTCGTGGCGGTCACCGACGTGGTGAATGCGACAGCGTTGTCGACCAGCGGCCGCTACGACCAGTTCGAGACGATTCGCTCGGCGCGCGCCGGCGAAGCGTTCCGCGGCGTCGCTTTGGCTCCGCAGGATCAGGACGACGATCGAGGATTCGGTCGCGGCGACAACGATTGGGGACACGATCGCGGCGGCGATGATGGAGGGTGGGGGCGCTAAGTAGCTAGGGCACTCGCGTCACAACCGAGCAGGCGAGAAGGCCGCGGACCTGGAACAGACCGGGTCCGCGGCCTTTTTTTGTTTACAAAGCACGTGTTCCTTCGGGCACGCATTGGCCGGTTCGTACTATTGTTCGCTGCGATGCGGGCGCCTACGCTCGACCCGAGGGCATTCCATGACAATCGGACCGACGACAAGCGGGCGAAATCTTGTGGACAGAGAGAATTGTCGACTGGGGACCCGGCGGGGGGCGCGCGTCTTCGCCATGCTGTGTTTCGGTCTGGCTGCCGCGATCTTTACTGCGAGCGATCCCGCGACGATGAAGGCGGCGCGAGCCGCTCAACTCAAGGGCGGCGTGCGGGCGGCTTCCGCGCCGAAACTTTCCGATCATGAGATCGAAGCGCTGCCTTCCATGAGTCCGCAACAGCAAGCGCAACTGCTTATGGAACGCGCCATCAACCATTACGAAGGCGCGATTGAGCTGATCGACAAGAATGTTTACTCGTGGTACGGCCAGATCGATGTGGAGAAGGGCCCGCTGGCCGGCTTACTCAATACCGCGATCAACGCCAACGATCTGAACGTGCGGGCGGCGTCGCTGGAGATCACTCTGGCCGGGTACGATTTGCCCAAGAGCGCCCGCGAGCGTCGATAAAATTCTTACGCGCTTGGAGAACGAGCCCGATCATCGCGCCTGGTTCCTTTGGATTCTCGGCGTGCTGGGCAATCGCGGGGTGGAGACTTCGCGCCTGGAGGTGACCTTCCTCGACCGCATCCACGATCCCGACCAGCAGACGCGAAACTATGCGGCCATCGGGCTGGGCCTTCTGGCTACCGACAATGCGCTGCCGGCGCTGATTCGCGTTTTCCGCGAGGATCCCTCGCCGCAGGTGCGGGAGACGGCGGCGTGCAGCATCTCACAGTCGGGAATGTTCACCGACTCGCAGCGAATGCGCGCCGTGCCCGATCTTCTGAAGATGATGGACGATGCCACTCTGGACACCGCGACGCGCTCCTGGGTCTTCCAGGCTTTGCGCGATATTACCGGAGCCGGGATAGGCTCGGACCCGGCCGCGTGGCGGGCGTGGTGGTCGCAGCATCCGCACTCCTGATCCGCCCCCAAGTAGATCCAGGCGCAGTCCGCAGCGGACACTCGCTTTGCCACTCCGCACGGGGTGTGAGTCCTGTGGTAGTGTACGCAGCCGAGGCGAGGGCCCTTGTTCATTCGATGAGCCGCGACGAGATCCACGAGCCGCGATGGCCCGCGTTCGTAGCGATGCTGGCTGCTGCGTTTCTGTATCTGGCGTTGCCGGAGCCGCTCTCGTTAGGCCCCAGCTGGCTTCTGCTGGCGATCATTTTCGTTCTACTGATCCCGATCGCGGAGGCGAATCGCCGGGGCCAGCATCGCGTGACGCGGGCTCTCACATTCATCGCTAACGGCGCGATCACGGTGGCCCTGATCGCTTCCTTGATCTTCCTGATTCAGGGGCTGCCGGCACACCGCGAATCGCCACGGGCCCTGCTGCGTTCGGCAGGCGCGCTTTGGCTGACGAACATTCTGGTGTTTGCGCTGTGGTACTGGAAGCTGGACGCGGGCGGTCCGCTGGAACGCGAGCGCAGGCGCGGCCGCCTGGAAAGTTCGTTTCTTTTTCCGCAAATGACCAGGGAGGATGGGCTCGAGTGCGGCCTGGTCGCCCCACTTTATGGACTATCTTTTTCTCGCCTTTAATACCAGCACGGCATTCTCTCCAACCGATACGGCGGTTTTATCGCGGTGGGCGAAGCTGGGGATGATGCTGCAATCGCTGATGTCTCTGACGATCATTGCTTTGCTTGCCGGGCGCGCGGTGAACATTCTCTGAGTTGGGTGAGCGGGGCGCGCCCTGGGCTACAGACCGAAAGGCCTCAACGTGTTTGTGCTGCGTGGGGCGGGGCGGCTTCACTGTTCGTCATCTGTTTTCTACAGGATTTACCTTAGGATCGGTCGCGACGGGAGGCCTGAGCTACAAGCTGCACAGCCAAGAGTGGCTGTGCCACTAAGCGAGCGATTTGAGCTGCAAGAAAGCGAGGCGCAGCGCAAAAAAGTGGGATTCTTCTTGACTTGAATATTTCCGCGTGATACTTGGTGCGCAAATATAGGGACTTGTCGTCGGAGGCAGCTCCCTATTCGGCTCTGCTTCAATACCCGTTTTGCAAAATGAGCCGGGTGCCTCGGCTAAGTTCGTTGCGAGTGAAATAAGTGCAGGCACTCGTTCGTACTTGGACTGCGCAACTCAGTATGGGCGCCGATACAGCCAGTATCGGGGTTCCTAACGTTCCAACCATCTCTCAGCTATACCTTTGTCACCACCCAACCACGCTTGACCGCCCGTTGCAGGGAATGCCTCGCGCTATCGCTGGGAAATTAATCCGACCGCACAAAAAGGGGGTTCAATGAGAGACCAGGGGAATCGTCATTTGAGGCCCGGCGCCGGAAAGCTCGCTCAGGCGCTGGGGCTTGCCGGCGCGGTGCTTTTGATTTGCGTGGCGGCTTTTTCGCAGGAGAGCGCGGGGCGCATTCAGGGAGCGGTGACCGACCAGACCGGCGGCGCGGTGGTGGGGGCGAGCGTCACGGTGACCGACACGCAGCGGGGCACGACGCGGACGCTTACGACCGATGCCGCGGGCGAATACAACGCGCCGGAACTGACGCCGGGAACTTACAGCGTCAAGGCTGCGTTTCAAGGCTTCCGAGAAACAGAGCGGGACAATATCGCGGTCGAGGTTGGAAAAGAGTACAAGGTCGACCTGACGCTGCAGCCGGGCGAGCAGAGCGAGAAGATTACGGTCACCGAATCGCTGCCGCTGGTGGAAACGACGAACGCGGTGCTGGGCGGCACCATCAGCAATCAACTCATCGGCGATCTGCCAGTGCAGGGGCGCAATTTCCAGAAGCTTCTTGAATTGCGACCGGGCGTTTATCTCAGTCCCGGCAGCGGGAAATGGAGCCAAAGCTCCAACGGGATGCGCCACGAACACAATGTTTACATCCTGGATGGAGTGGACACGATCGAGGGCTTCTCATCGCAAAGCGTTCTGAATGCCACGCCGATTTTTGGCGACGCCACCTCCATCCTGCCGATCGAGGCCATCCAGGAGTTCAACACGCAGGAAGTTCCCAAAGCCGAGTATGGCTGGAAGCCGGGAGCGATCGTCAATGTCGGCTTGAAATCGGGAACGAACACGGTTCACGGCAGCGCTTATGCCTTTGGACGCGATAGCGCTTTGGACGCGACGAATCCATTTATCGCCGCAGGGAATCCCAAGCAAGCGACGGCGATAGAAGATTTCGGTGGCACGGTGGGCGGCCCGATCGTCAAAGACAAGCTTTTCTACCTGCTGGGGTATGAGGGGCAGCGCAACACGATTGGCGCTCCGTCGTCGTCGCTTACTTTGCCTACCACGGCGTCCTTGGGAAACCCGGCGCAGAGCGTGCTGGATGCCTGCAACGCGTTAGCGGCTAATCCGGCGACGCGGGGCAACATCAAGGATCTCAGCCTGGCGATCTCCGGATTGACATTAGCGTCGGGCGGCGCCAGTTGCGCGCTCAACTCGGGCAACGTCGGCGTCTTTCAAAACGGTACGAGCATCACGGAATCGATTGAGCCGATCGGCAACGCCAATCTGGATAATGGCCTATCGAAAATCGATTACCACCCGAACGAAAAGAACACGTTCATGGGCGAATACTTTATCGGGAACTACGGCGGCCTGGGACCACAGAACAATGCCGCCGCCCAGCCTTACTGGAATACCAATACATTTGCCAGGTCCATGGTTGCGGGATTCCACTGGACCTGGGTGCCCGAGTCGACCATGGTCAACGAGGCGCGCTTCGGGTTCAATCGCGAGAACCAGCAGAGTTTCCCCGGGGACTGCAACGCCATCGGGCAGCCCAGCTACAGCTACTTATCCAATTTCAACACCAACTCCACGCCGATGGCGGGTGTGGGCCTTCCGGCGAATTGCGGCTTTCCCGTGATCACAATCACCGGGGGCGGCACGACGTTCAGCGGCACGGGCTGCTGCTCCGGATTCCCGAAGATTCAGGGGCCGGATAAAACGTTCCAGTTCGTCGATGGATTTTCGTATATCCGCGGACGCCACTCGTTCAAGGTTGGATACGAGATGCGGCACGTCGGCTATAACGGCGGCACCTACTCGGCCGCACGCGGCAACTTCACGTTCAACAATTCGGGGGCGACTACCGCGCTCGAAAACTTTCTGACAGGCACGCTGTCGACAACGACACTACCCTCGGAATTGGTAGGCGATCCGGCACGGACACTCACCGATTGGGGCTTTGCTGCCTACGCACAGGACGATTGGCGCGTTCTCGACCGGGTGACCATCAATCTGGGTTTGCGCTACGAAACCGTGACGCCTTTCAGCGCAGCAAATAATCTGATCGCGAACTTCAGCCCTACTCAGGGACTGGTGCAGGTGGGCGATGGGCTCAATCAGCTCTGGAAGCGGCCGAATGACTTTTCGCCGCGACTTGGGTTCGCCTGGGATATCGAGGGGAACGCCAAATGGGTGCTGCGTGGCGGCGGCAGCCTTATCTACGTCCTGGAGGGCTATAACGTATTCGTATCGCAGCAAGCAACGGGCGTTTCGCTGGGAGTGAACGCCATTCCAACCGGGGCGCTGCTGAACGGAGCGCCAAACCCCAATGGCGGCAACATCACCACGGGCACGGTTTCGTTCCCTTCGGGGGTGAACTGGAGCATCGCCGGACCGGTATTGCCGAGCGGCGCAATCCGCTGCGATTCACCGTCTAACCTCGCCCCGAATAACAAGCCTTGCTCCATCACGGTGGTAGACCCCAATTTCAAGAGACCTTACGCCCCGGCGTGGAACCTGAGCGTCGAGCACGCCTTTACGAATAACCTTTCGCTGCAAGTGGCTTATGTGGGCACGCATGGCGCGGACCTCGTCGGCATCAATGACATCAATCCTGCCGCTATGGGCTCCGGCTGGTTGAACCCAGCGGCGGGGTGCACGCCCTATGCCACGACGGCATTGCTTATTGCCGCCTCAGCCAATGCGGCGACCTGCGAGAACGAGAGCCGGCCATATTTCAGCAAGTTCCCCTACCTCTCCAGCATCGTTCAGATTTCGAATCAGGACGATAGCAACTACAACGGGCTCCAAGTCACTTTGACACAGCATCCGTGGCACGGCTTTTCGTATCTGGCGGGGTACACGTTTGCACATGCCTTGGACGAGTCTGGCGCCGATTGGAACGGCTCGGCTCTCCCTTCGAACGAGTACAACGTCCGCGCCGATTACGGGGACAGCATGGACGACGTGCGGAACCGGTTGACGTATTCGGCCACCTACGCATTGCCAGACAAGAAGGGCTACCACCAGATGCTTGCCGGATGGAAGCTCAATGGTGTAGCCAATATTCAGTCTGCGCTGCCGTGGAACGTGAACGACACCACCGATGACGTCAGCGGCGTGGGCGGGAAAGAAGATCGATGGGATTTCTTCGGGAACCCCGCCGACTTTAGCGGGTTGGGCTACGGCTCCGTCCCCTACTTCGCTGGTAGCGGGGCTATCGGGAGTCCGACGGCTAATGCAGCCTGCAACGCGCAGGCGGCGAGCCTGGATTCTTCGTACACTCCGCTGCATCCTGGGTACACCTACACGGCCGCCTTGGCGAAATACGGCTGCTATGACAACAACGGCTCGATAATGCTTCCCCCCGCTTTTGGAACCTATGGAACGATGTCGCGGGGCATCTTCCGCGGTACCGGGCTGAAGCTGTTGGATATGTCGTTGACCAAGGACACCAAATTCTCGGAACGGTTTACCGGGCAATTCCGATTTGAAGTGTTTAACATTCTCAATATGACCCAATACTCCTACGCAGCAACGGGCACGGGAAATCCTGCCGCCTCGACGACTTTTGGCTCGGCCAGAGTTTCGCCGGACGTGGAAATCTCGAATCCCGAGGTGGGCAGCGGCGCGGCGCGCTCGATCCAGTTGGGTTTCCGACTGTTGTTTTAGACCGCAGGACGCGGGGCATAGCGAGCTTTCGCGACTACGCCTTCGCTCAGGGCCTTTGATCTTTGCTCGAGGGAAAGGGCCGGATGCAAAGTCCGGCCCTTTTTTGGTGGCGATTCGTCTTTGTGATTACAAACGCCGATCACAGAGCGGGTAGTCGCAATGCTTCCTATTAGAGATAGCCTCCTCTCGCGCCAAGGGTCCTAGAGGAATAGCGCGGACGTACTATGGGGCTGTGCGCATGCGGCTGTCAGGCTATGTGAAGCCAGCGTTGTGCGTGATAGCCGGCAAGACCGTCAGACGCCGTGGGGTGCGATACTGTGACGAACGTCGAGCGATGGATGGCGACAGGTGAGTGCGGCGGTCTCTCCGCCGGTGAACTCATCGACGTTTTGCTCGATCAACGACAGGATTGGGCCTACCGAGCGTGGTCGGCGATGCTGCTGGCCTCCAGGAACGAGAAGGCGGTAACGGAAGCTCTGTTCGACGCAACCCAGCGTGACCCGGTGTATTGGGTCCGCCGGGACGCGCTGCGATCGCTTCGCCTCCCTGTCGAAAACCCGGAGTACGAAACCTGCCCGGCGTAGTCCGTTTGATCCCGAATGGGAATGGCGCTGTCTCCGCGAAGGCTTTCTCAGGCAGCACGGCGAATCAGCAAAAAATGATTGAGAGTGGCGGGGTTAGGGCAGCAGTAGAAGGCGGCCGCTGATCTGCCTCGCCTCGAAGGCGGCGTGGGCTCTGGCGGCCTCGGCGAGCGGATACGTTGCGGCGATGCGCACCTGGATGCGGCCCTCGTGGATCCAGGGCACCAGTTGCTGGAGATAGCGCGGATATTCGCCGAACCAGGGCAGGGCATTGGCGCGGGTTAAATAGAGCGAGCCTTTCTCCTGCAGGCGCATGATGTCGAAGGGCGGCACGTAGCCGCTCGATTGCCCATAGATGACGAGATAGCCGGCCGGGGCGAGGCTATCGAGATTGGCGTCGAAAGTGTCTTTGCCGACGCCGTCGTAAACGACGTTCACGCCGCGATTATCGGTGATGCGCCGGGCCTCTTTTGCAATATCGGATCGCGAAGAGACGACGACCTCGTCGGCGCCGGCTTCGCGGACGAAGGGAGCTTTTTCCTCCTTCGAGGTGACGCCGATCACGCGCCCGCCGCGAATCTTGCACATCTGGCAGACGAGAAGGCCCACGCCCCCGGCGGCGGCCTGGACCAGGCACCAATCGCCGGGCTTGACGGGATAGGTGTGGTGCGTGAAGGCGTAGGCCAGGAATCCCTGATTCATTCCCGCCGCGGCGATCTCGAAGCTCAGTTCGCCGGGAATGCGAATCAGGCGCGCCGCGGGAAATAACGTGTGCGTGGCGTAGGAAGGTCCCCAGAAATTGACGCGGTCGCCGACTTTGACGCTGGTGACGCCGGAGCCAAGCGCCTCCACGACGCCAACGCCCTGGCTGCCCATGAGCGCGGGGAGTTCGCTTCCCGCGTGGCGACTATAGAAGGCCTGGCCCACGAGTTCGCCGCGGCGCTTCTGGATATCGAGAAAATTCACGCTGGCGGCATGAATGCGGACCAGCGCTTCGCCAGCGCCCGGAGCGGGCGTGGGCAGCTCTTCGAGCCGCATTACGTCGGGGCCGCCATAGGAATGAATGCGAATGGCTTGCATGGTTGGTCCGCTCGGATGTTAAGGGTGCGCTGAACGCCGTTCAGGCGTCAAGCAACGAACGGCTAAGGATGTCTCGCGGGACCTGCACGAGAGACATCTCGGAATCGATACGAGTTGAGCAATTAAAAAGGCCGTCTCGTGATGACGGTTAGAAATCGCACCCCGGGATGGGCACGATTACCTTCCACTTAACTGCGGCGCCTTGTGCCAGAGACCAATGCATGGGAGGCCAGGAGAACGGCTTCGCCAACACCATGGGGTCCTCGATGGTGACTTGATAGGTGAGGGAGTTCTTCGAGGTGCGGCTGAAATGCTCGATCACGTGCTCGTCGTCGCTGTGAAGCCAGGTGGTTGCCTCACCGAAGATATTCCTCATGCGGTGGTCAACCCCGACGGTGTCCACCACCAGAGTGTCGCCATCCCAACGTCCATACGACTCGCCGGCAAAGCTGATGTCCGGATCCTTGGTATGGGGCCGTCCATCGGTGGGAATCCAGCGAACGCTCTGGGGAGATTCCGTCAAAATCCACAGGTCGCCGGGCTGCGAGAGCAACTGGATCGGCCCATGCTCGCTCGCCTGGATGGTGATCGAAGTCGGCGTGCCACCAGCGGCGCAAACGCCCTTGGGCATCGGAGACAGGGTCGCTTTCGACCCGGGCTTGAAGACCGGCTTCTCCGCCGGCGCTTTCCCCATGAATAGGTAACGCCCAGAGAGGTCCGGATGCCCGTCGGCTGTGCGGGGCGCCGGCCCGTCTTGCGGTTGTGCCCGCAGATTCGGGACAACGGTGAAAATGATGCTCAAAGCCGCCAGCCCCACTCCTGCACCAACCAGCCAATCGCTACACCGCCGCGCTATCGCTTTCATTTAGCAATTTCCCCTTTTCGGACCTGTTTGGCGAACTCGATCGCCGCCAGCTTTAGAATAGAAGTGTTTTCCCTCATCGGACCTGCGTTCGCCAACCTGCCGCACGAGACGCGCTAGGCCATTCATCGGGCCATCCATATTAGGCCATATCGATCGATATCAAGCCATCTCGGGCGATAGCAGGCCAGCCACAGCGCGCCAAGCAACTGGCCGCGCCTCATTTGTCTCCACCGGCCTGCTGCGAGCAGTCTGAAAATTATACCGAGTCACGCGTGTTGGTATCTATACTTCCGCTCGCGAAAGTGTCAAGGAGAAACTACTAACGGGAGCGTTGCGAGCCGGCTTTAGGGCAGCAGCAAGCTCCCTTCTTGCGAGTTCCAGCCGCGGGTTCCGCCATGGCGATGATCTCTTCGGTGCGGGACAGGGCTTGGGAAACAGTCGTTTTTGCGGTGCTGCACTCGCGAACACCTGTTCCAAAGTTCCATTGCTAATCGCTGGTTCCCTCCTTAGGCTCGAAGAATCTCAAATGAACCTGCGGCAACCTTGAGGACGCGCTCGTGTTGTAGATATGTGCGTCGGGCGCCAGTCCGGTGATCTCCCCAAGGGCCAGCGGAGGAGACAATCACAAATGCGCAAACAAAAAGGTTTCTCGTTAATTGAGTTGTTGATCGTGGTGGCGATCATTCTGATTATCGCCGCGATAGCCATCCCGAACCTCTTGAGGGCGAAGATGGCCGCCAACGAGGCTTCGGCGGTAGGCTCTCTGCGGACGATCAATACGTCCAGCGTCGAATACTCGACCACGTACGGCGTCGGCTTCCCTCCATCCTTGCCCTCTCTTGGCGGGACGGGCACCGCGACTTCGGCGTCGGCAGGGCTGATTGACTCGGTGTTGGCGGCCGGCGTGAAGAGCGGCTACACCTTCGTTTATACGGCGGGTGGCCCCGACACAGCCGGCAACATTGACACCTATTCGATTACGGCGACTCCAGTCGTCGCGAGCACAACCGGCCAGCGGATGTTCTTCACCGACCAGTCGGGCGTGATCCGCGCAGACGCTTCCGGTTCAGGTGCGAGCGTGAACAGCACGCCCATTGGCTAGATCCCTCCGACCGCAACGGCAAAAGGGGGGAGACCGCATTCTCCCCCTTTTTGTTTTTTTTCAGCGCCGAATCGACCGGCGGTCTCTCTCCCTGAACGCCCCGAAGATCGCGGCTCCCTTGCGGCTTGCCGGCTGTAGGGGGGCTACAGAGATTGCTCTGGACAGGCGGGGCGGAGTGCGGTAGCGTCTCGTTTCATGAAGCCCGTTTACAAATTTGGCGCGATTGCGGTTTTGGTGGTCACGGCAGGGTTCGCGGCGGCATCGTTTCTCGCCGGCCAGGCGCCCTCGAGCGGCGATCGCCTGGTGGTGTACGGCGATGTGGTCTACTTTTTTGGCGTGGGCAAGCCGCGCAACTGCACGGCCAATAGCCAGTTCAAAAAGGGCGAGCCGGTGGGATTCCGGATGACGGCCATCGATCCGGCGACGGGAAAGCGGGACCGCGCGACGCAGCTTGTGGTTCACCTGACCTACAACGGCAAGACCATCGACCTTCCGATGCGCGATCGCGAGACCGCGCAGCAGCCCGATCACAATTTCTGGGTGCTCAAGTGGATTGTTCCCGCCGACGCGACCACCGGAATCGTGCGCTACACCGTCTCCGCGAAAGACCCTCAAGGCCGCACCGGCGAGTTCAAGCCGTTCGAACCGGAAGCTTCGCAACTCACGATCGTCGAATAGCGCGCATCGTGTGCGCCAGGGCGTGCAGCAGGGCAGCTTGCGTTAAGCAGAGCGAATTTTCCGCGTGATCTCCCCAAGCATGAAACGAAGACAATTCTTCCGGTCCAACGCCATCCTTTTGGCATGCGGGCTGGCCTGCGTGGCGGCGTTCTCCGGCTGCTCCCGATTCCAGCAGACTGCGGCGCAGGCGTCGGCGTCCGCGTCGGCGCCTGCCGCGAGCGAGCCTTCGAGCGCCGCGCCGAGTACGAGTGCGTCGCTCGAGCTGGCCTACGACAAGCCTGCCGTGGTGGGCGCGAGCGTGCATGCCACGGCGACGGGCTTGCCGCCAGGGAAGAGCGTCGAGCTCACCTGGGGCACGGTGCAGGGCGGCTGGGTGGTGGAGGACTACTACCACTTCCGCGGCAAGAAATATACGGAGACGACCAGCAAGCTGGGCGAGTTTTCGAGCGATTCGAGCGGGCGGCTGGACGCGCAGCTTCACGATTCCCGAGGACTACGGCGGCGTGCACGAAGTGATCGCGCTCGATCGACGGCAAGGCCGTGGCGCAGAACGGCATCGACGTCACGCAGAGCTTCGAGCTCGCGCCAACGTCCGGCCCGGTGGGAACGCCGATCGAGCTGCAAGTCAAAGGCCTGGGCTGGCGCACCATGGAAAGCACCTGGGTGGTGAACTGGGACAACAACAACCTGGGCTGGGTGTCTGCCGCGGGTACGCGCGGGATCGGCGACGGCGCGGTTTCGCGCGGCGGGGCCGGCGGGCGATCACATCATCAAGATTTACACGGGCTGGCAGGGGCAGAGTTATCTGAACTACGAGCAATCGCCGGTGGCGCGGATGCCGCGTCCGCAGTTCACGTTCCGGACCACGGCTACTCCTGGGACGGGCAGCGCCAAATCGAGCGCCGTGCCGGCCGCGTACGAAGAGCCGTATCCGGCGCAGGGCGTGAAGCCGGCGGAGGTGAAACTCGCGGGGGCGACGCTGGCGCTTAGCGCCGACGCAAGGACCCGTGGGCACGCGCGCCACGCTGCGCGGCGAAGGCTTTCCGCGAAACGCGTCGCTGAAGCTGGTCGTGGGAGACGTTCGAGGGCAGCCGCGTGAGCGGCTCAGGGTTCGATCCCGAGGAGAAAGTCTTGGGGCAGGTGCAGGTGGGCAGCGACGGGAAGTTTTCATTGCCAATGACCATCCCGGAGGACCTCGGCGGGCTGCACGGGCTCGTGTTGCGAAATGGCGACAATGTGGTGGCGCGGGCTTCTTTCGCGATCGAGACCAGCATCGTGAGCATCACGCCTGCGTCGGGGCCGGTGGGCACGCCGGTGACGATTCACCTGAAGGGCGTGGGCTGGACCGAATACGACAACATCTACGTGGCCACCTACGACAACGCCTACATGGGCTACGCCTGCGGATTCAACAGCCAGGGCGACGTGGTGATCAACTTCACGGCGGCCGGCGCGCCCGGCGTGCACCTGATCGATCTATACCCCGGAATCTACCAGGGGCCGGCGAGCGAGCCGCAGCAACTTTATCGGCTGCCGCAACTGACTTACGCCGACGATCATCCGGGCAACAAGATTCCGGCGCTGCGATTTGCGTTCGAGGTTACCTCGGGACGACACGCGCCAGCCGTGGCGCCGCGCGCGCCCAAATCGCCGCAGTCGAACGATCCCTCTTAGCGGCCCTCCTGGCGGCATCGCTCATTCCGGCGAAAAGTATGCGCGGCAGGTCAGTCGAGGCTAGGGTTTAGCCGTTCCCACAGCCGCATCTCTGATGCGATCATTGAAGTGATTTTCTTCCGAAGGCGTGCAGATCTCCTCGAAGATGGCCACCTTCACGCGCTCGAACTTGATCGGGTCGCCCACCCAAGGCGCCGTATAGGCTTTCGGGTCGGTCAGGGTCATATCCATTTGCAAGGTGTCGGCGTCCAGGCGCTGGTAGCGCTCCGTGAGGACCATCTGATCGCTGTGCGGATCGCCGAAATGATCGACCCAGGTTCTCTCGTCATAACCGGTGGACTCGACGACGAAAGTGTCTCCCTCCCAGTGGCCGATGGAGTATCCATTCCAAGCCGGGTCGGGATCCTTGGGAAGCGCCCGCCCGTCGGTCCAGATGGTGCGCCACAAATCGTGATACTGCATGTGCTGCAAGACGCGGTCTGAAGTCTGAACGATCTCAAAGGGCCGCAGATTCGCTTCCCAAAGGTTGCGGGGGTAACCCAACGGGTCGCAAATCGAAACCGAGTCGTTCCCCAATCCGGGGGGAACCGATCTGGGGCCGTAGCTTGGTTTGGTGGCCTCGAATTTCGCTTTTCCCCAGGCGGTGAAGGGAGGCGGGTAACTCTGGGACCGCATCTCGGTCGGGATACTCTTGTCCTGGATGTTGAGCCGCTTGTCGTTCAGGGAGTGCCTTTCAAAATTCGTTTTCGTCGGCATGGACCAGACGCCGGACAGATCGTGGGGATTAAACGGCTTGGGCTGGGAGACGGCGGGCGGCAGTTCGTCGGGCTTCCACGCACCCGGAGCATACGCTTTGGTGCCGTACGTCTGGGCGAACGTGACGCACGAGTAGACCAGCAACGCCAGGAAAGTTAAGGTCGCATTCACGAAGTGTTTACGCATGGGGGCGATCCTCCGGCAGTTTCTGTCTTGGGGTTCACCTTTCCAGATAGCAGCTGTCTGCCATTTTCGGCTTCCATTTCGTCCAGCGCAACTTTTGAGTGGGGAATCTGGCGGACTCAAGGCGCTACGGCTCTTTTTGATCGGATTGCTCACAGATCGTCGTGCGATCTGCTTGCCGCTCGATCTGTGTTGTTCAATGTGGAACAGCTCAGGTGATCCCTGTATCGGGAACAGCGATGGGCAACACTTAAGATGCTGCGAGTCTTCGTTGATCCAAACGCCGATCCAAACGCAGGGCTAAATGGTGCGCATACTCATCGCTGACGACCACAAGGCTGTGCGCGACAACCTTCGCGAAGTGCTGAACAAACAGCAGCCACTGTGGGAAATCTCCGAAGCTTCCAACGGCGAAGAGGCTGTGGATGTATTTCGTAACGCCGCGCCCGACGTGGCCGTGCTGGATATCGTGATGATGCCGGTGGGCGGCGTGGCGGCGGCGTACGAGATGCGGCGCATCGATCCGAAAGTGAAGATCATTCTGATCAGCGGCCACTACGCGCCGGGAGACGCTTCCATCATCGTTCGCCTTCTGGGCGCGGGAGCGTTCGTGCCCAAGAGCGACGCGGTGAGGCAACTGGTGCCGGCGATCCAGCGGATCCTCAGCGAAGAAGATCCTACCCTCGAAACTCCCATCGTTTAAACGCAAATCATCTAGGTCAACTTCATCCCGAGTGAAGCGGTACATAGCGTTTGCCGAAACCTAGTGGGCTCGCTTGGGCCGCGAGTGGGGCGTAGGGCTCCGCAACCACACCGGCAGATATGAGATTGCCGGAGCGCCAGAATCAGACTTGCGCGAGCGAACTGCTAGTTCGAAGAACCAGCGGTTTGCCCGCGTCCCTCATCACGGATCGCGCTGCGGACCTTGCTTTGAAGTTCGGGAGTGATTTCGCTCAGGTTGTGCGCGGTCTTGGCGTGCTCGGCAGCCGCCTTCAAAACCTCGTCTTCCGAGTTGCCGCGAGCTTCAAAAGGGCAGCCAGGCATCAGGTCGCTACACTTCAGTACTTTGGCCATAGCATGTCTCCTTCCCGAATTGGTAAGCGCGACGCCACGTTTCGGCGTTGCTGCAAGTCAACTGGGATTTCCGTTTTGAGTCCCCGGGATAGGCAACCTTGTACACCCAAGGCCCTGTCGGGTAAAGCGAATTGATTTCTTCGCAGCCTTGGGAGCACCACCAGCCTGATTCGCACTGACCTGGAATGGATTAAAAAATTCGCCTAAGAGGGTCTTCTAGGAAGGCGTACTAAGCCAGCTCTCGAGCGACGATGGCCGTCAAAATTCGAGGCGCGCGTGAAGCGCGATCATGCGTGGCGAGCTATCCGCTCCTAAACCGACGCCGAGGAGCCCGGTAGGCGGAGAGACCGCGTAAGTCAGGGCGCCAAATCCCGTTTGTGTAGAGGGCTTCCCTGGAATGCCGGCCAGCACGATGCTGGGCAAGCCAAAATTGGGGTGATTGAAGATATTGAAGAACTGCCCCTCGATCCGGAACTTTATGTGCTCGGTCAAGGAAAAAGACTTGGTGATGTCGAGATCGCTCCAGAAGAAATCGGGGCCGCGCAGAGCGTTGCGCCCAAGAGTTCCGAACTGGCAATTCTGCGAATTATCTCCGCCGTAGCAAGCTCCCGTGCTGGGATCGACTGTGGAGACGAAAGCGTTGGGATTGAGCCACTGTAGCGAACCCGGCTGGGTGACTCCGGGAACGGGATTGTGGTCGTAAAGGGGCACGCCAGGGATGGCGCTCGCGAATTGAGGGCCGCCGCCCTGCACGATGCCATCGGCGTTTGCCGAGTAGGGCGTGCTGAGCACGGTGAAGGGAACGCCGCTATGCCAGAAGACCGTTCCGGACAATTGCCAGCCGTTCAAGGCGTAGCCGAGTTCATGACTCTTCACCTTGACCGGAAGCCCGTAGACATATTGGGCATTGAAGTTATGCCGAATGTCGTAGTCGCAGGGTCCATAATCGCGAGCGAGATCGCCGGGCAGGGGTGAAAGAATCCCTCCGGCGGCAAAGGGCAGGAATCCGCCGTTCGAGACGGTGTCCATGCAGCGGCTGAAATTATAGTTAACCGTGGCCTCGATACCGTGTGCCAGGCGCTTGGTCGCGGTCAACTGAAGGCCGTTGTAGTGGCTCGTCGGCGCCTGTGGAGAACTGGGTCACAGCCGCGAACCTGGGATCGGCCGGTTGCATATAGGGAAACGGAGCGAAGCAACCTTGGCAAACCGTTTGGTAACCGTTTACCTGGGTGAGATAGGGCATGTTCAAAGCGCGAGTGCCCACGTACTGCGCGCGAATACTGGTGGTGCTTCCAAACTGATGCTCGATCCCGAAACTCCACTCCATAAAGTAGGGCGGATGCAACGTGCCTCCGGGCACGGCGGCAAGAGCGACGGGCTGAAGGCAAGTCACGGGATTGGCCTGCGGCGACGCGCAGGAAAGTTGGCCCTGGGCGAAACCTGCGCCAAACGCCTGGTTGGCAGCCCTGGTGGCATCGACCGCGCTCGTCGGCACTCCCGGCGCGATGGCTAGTCCTCCAACCGTCCCGAGCAGGCCGCCCTGGAACGTCTGGACGTAGGGCGGATTCATACCGAGGGCGTCGGCCACGCTGCCCGGCAGAATGTCGCTGAAAATTCCGAAACCGGTTCGCAGCACGGTGTTGGGGGCAAACTGCCAGGCGATTGCCGTCCTCGGCTGGAGAATGGCCAGCGGCGTGGCGGCGAAGAGATGGCTGAGATTGGTTTGAATCGCAGCATTGAGCGGCTGGTTGACGTCGTGGGAGATCGCGTCGAAGGAATCGCTGAGGCGCGCCACCTGGTCATGCGGATTCGCGGGGTTGGAGTTAAACGAATCGCGGATGCCGATGGTCCAGGTCAGCTTGGGCGCCACCTTCCAAGTGTCTTGCACGTAGAAATCAAGATTGAGGAAGTCGAATGGTTCGTTTTGCGACGCGGGAAATGTTTCCGTCGCGGTTGAAGCGACACCGTAAATAAATTGCGGCAAGGTGGTGTAGGTCACGGTCGGGACGTTTCCTTCGCCGAAGTCATAATCATTGAGCCGAAGGATTCGAATATTGGTACCAAACCTCAGTTCGTGTCCGCCGCGAGTCCAGGCAAGATTGTCGTTGATAAAGAAGCGGCTGGCCCGCCTTCCCTGAACCCAGGTGTTGTCTTGACCGCCGATATTGGTGAACGGCGCATTGGCTCCCTGGCCTTGCAAGACGATGGGAAACGCCGCCAGGGTCTGCGGATAGTTGCTGGGTCCGAAGAGACTGGCATACCAGGTGAATCCGGGGTTGAAATAGTTCACCAGGTTCTGGGAGAAAACGTGGGTGTATCCCGCACCGAACGTATATTGCGGTTGCGACGAGATCGAGTTGAATAGGGAATTGATGGGGTCGGTGTACTGGGCTTGCAATCCCGTATCGGCCTGGAAGCGGAACCATGCGGTGTCGTTGGCGTCGATGTTGTAGTCCATGCGCACGGTTTGGACCTGTTCGTGGTCTTTGCTGGTGTGGGAGACGATTTGGCGATTGGCACAGCCGTCTCCATTTGGCGGATTTCCCGTTACCAGCAGGCCTTGGGCATTGAGTGGGCAGCCCAGAACGGCCAGGGGCGTTCCGCTGGTATTGCCGTAAAGCGAGAACATTTTCTGGTAAAAGGGCACTAATTGCGGCGCCGCTGGGTAGCTCGATCCGGTTACGCTGTCGATTCCCCCCAACGGCAATTGCTGCAGAACATAGTTTTGAAAAGCCGGAGTGGGAACGGTGGCGGGCGTAACGATGGGGAGCACAAGGCGCATCCACTCGAAATCGGAGAAGAAAAACAGCTTGTCGTGCAGGATGGGGCCTCCCAGGCTGCCGCCGAAATGATTCACGCTGGATTGGGGCTTCTGATTTCCGGGCGTGGCATTGGTAAAGTAATCCGCCGCATTCAGGGCCGCGCCGTTCCAGACCTCGTAGGCATTGCCGTGAAACTCATTCGTGCCGGATTTGGTGACGTAGTTGACCTGCGAGGCCCCATAGCGGCCTTGATCCACCGAGTAGGAAAGGGTGTTCACGGTGACTTCCGAGATGGAGTTCATACCCAGCACTAGATTGGTGGAGAGGCCGATATTCAAATTGGTGAGCGGATCGTTGGTTTCCAGACCGTCAACGATGTAGCCATTCGAGGCGGCGGGGAGCCCGTTGAACTCCACATTGCCGTAGCCATTGCTGCCCGACACGGCATCGCTGCTGTTGCCCGCCGTGTTGATGAGGGCGCCAGAGGCGAACTGCAATGGGTAGGTGAGGTCGGCTCCTGGATTCGGAATGTCCGCTAAGACTGTCCCGCTTAGCGTGGAGCTGGTATTCGTGTTGGCCGGATTCAGGAGCGGCGCTTCGCCGCTCACCTGCACATTCTGTTCCGAGTGAGCCACGTTCAGCCTGAAATTGAGCTCCTGCTTTTGACCCAGAGCGGAAGCGAGATTGTCATTCTGTTGTGGCTCGAAGCCATCGGCTTCGGCTTTCACGGAATAAGCGCCAGGAGGGAGTTGCGCGAAATTGAACCGGCCTTCCTGGTCGGTCTTGGCGGTGCGTCGCAGGCCGGTCTCGCGGTTCATCGCGCTGATCGTTGCGCCCGGAATGGCCGCGTTCGTGGCGTCCGTCACTTGCCCGAAAATGGCGCTGGTGGTATCGCCCTGCGCCTTCGCTCTTATCGAACCAATACACAAGGTTCCGATTAAGAAAAAAGATAAGAAAAGCGCGCGCGCGCAGGCGGAGGATCGAGCCGTTGGCAGGTGCAGCCGTTCCGCGGCCGCCTGAGGTATTCCTGGAGCGCACATCGAGGCATCCTTTTCAAGTAACGGCAATGCACCATATTAACCATAGTTAACTGCAGAAGTAAACCGTAGTTTATAAGACGCGCAGGAAAAGGCCCAGATCGGCACAGCCAAGAGTGGCTGTGCCACTTGCGCTGCACTTAACCTTTGACGTTAAACCCCAGGGCCCGGCTGACTTTTTGGGGGCGTGCGCTTTTGCGCCGGGCGGCGGGTCTTGGGCTACAAACCGAAAAGCCTCAGGTCTCCCGACACAAACCGTCGGGCGACCTGAGCTACAGGTCTTGGGAGGAGAGTGGAGGCACGCTAACGTGGAGCTAGCCGGGGGTCGCCGGGGGAAGGGGCTGCTTGGATAGCTCGGTCCCGGTGACGATGGCGTTGCGAAGCTGGCCGAAGAGGTCTGTGAGGGTATTCGGCGTGTGGGGGATCAAGATGGTGTTGCTGTGGTCGTTTGCCGCGATGTCCTTCAAGGTGTCGAAGTACTGGGTCATGAGGACGAGTTGCATCACGTCCTGCGGGGTGGAACCCGGCACGGTTTTGGCGAAGTCCTCGACCGAGTCTTTGAGGCCGGAGATGATGGCCTTGCGCTGATTGGCGATGCCTTCTCCCTGCAGGCGCTTCGATTCGGCCTCGGCTTCGGCCTGCTTGACGAGGAGCAGCTTGTTGGTTTCGGCGCGAGAGACCGTTGCTTCTCGTTCGCGCTGCGCCGCGTTGATATCGTTCATCGCGGCCTTCACCTTCTGATCGGGGACAATGTCCGAGATCAGGACTTTGACGATGGAGTAGCCGTACTCCTTCATCGAGCCGTCGAGGTTGTCCCTCAAGTCGCTGGCGATGTCCGCCTGGTTCAGGAAGGTGTCGTCCAGCTTCATCTTGGGAACGTGGCCGAGCACCACGTTGTAGACCATGGATTCGATCTGCTTTACCGGGTCGGACAATTTGTAGAAGGCGGCTTCGACCGCGTCGGGGATCACCTTGTACTGGATCGAAACAGGTATCTGGACGAACACGTTGTCCTGGGTCTTCGTCTCCACCTGAACGTCGAACTGCTGGACCTTCATGCTCATGCGGCGAACCACATTTTCGATAAACGGCGTCTTCCAGTTCAGGCCGGGGCCGGCGACGCGCGCGAACTTGCCGAGCCGCTGAACGATGGCGACCTGCGCTGTTTCCACGGTGAAGAACGAACCGAGTATTACGCTCAACACAAAGAGAAGTACGATGCCGACAAGAACTACAAGCACGACCGTCGTTGCGTCCACGCGTTTCGCCTCCTGATTCGCTGCCGACAGTGTGAACGATCTTTCCCTTACTGAGGCAGCGAAGTCTCGGTCGTGTGTTCTTCCCAAAACGGGGCAGTTCTCTGGGCAAATTCCGAGATAGGGTGGGTTCCGAGCGAGGGGAGCACGTCGTCGGGATCGTGGGGATAGGAGCGATCCCGAGCCGCGCACATCTGTCTTTCAGGGGTTACTGGGGTTGCGATTGGGGCTTCGCGGAACTGCTGTGGCTGGTTCGTTTGCCGTGGTTTTTTTGGGAGAACGAATCCTTCAGCCGGGGCACATCGTCGTTGGTGAAGACTTTGGCCGGCTTGGCCGCATGGGGCTTCTGGGCGCGAGCCTGACGTGCCGCATCGCCCAGGGAGTCTGACTGAGTCTGCGGGGTTGCCGCCGGCTTATCCTGAGCACGGACGGCGGAGATGCCGCCGGAGAAAAAGCCGGAGAAGACGCTAGAGAAAAGAAGAACCGCCGCTACAAAGACGAAGATCCGGGAGATCACAGGGCCACCCTTTCCGCTGTCGTTGAATTCATTTACTAGGGGCGCTTCCAATCGGTGGGCGGAAAGGCGATGCGCCAAAAGCCAGGCGCGGGGTGGCGGAACTCGACGCCCACTTCGGTGGGACCGTTGGGCTTCTTCTGAATGGAGATGACGCGGCACTCCTGCTCTTCGCCGCTGAGGGCGTGCTTCAAAACAATTTTTTGATTTGCCGCTACGCCGGTGGCGAGACTGATCAGCGCGCCATGGGCGTTCAGTGCCAGCGTGTGAGAGCCTTCGTAAAAAGGCCGGCCGAACTTGGGAAGCCGGTAGGCGACCACCGGAACGCTCATGGCGATCCGTTCGCTGCGGCGCTTTCTGGTCCAGTTGTCTGGCGGAGTTACTTGTAGTTGAGCCATAAATGGGTCCCCCGGGCGGCTTGCTACACCGCAGATGCACCCTAACCCGGTTCGGCGTAGGAGGCCACTGCCCATGGGACTAGTTTCAGGACAGAACCGCGAGAACGGGTTTCGCGAAGAGCGGCATGCTCGACCGCCGTGTTGTCAGCCTGCCGGGGGCCGCTTACCGGGGGCTGGCCGGATCCGATGCCGGCAGGAAGGCGCTTCCGGCTTGCGAGGGCCCGGCGGATTTCAGTTCGGCCAGCTCGTCGCTCAAACGATTCCAGGCCTTGGCGTCTTTTTTGGTGACGATGGGCGCGGCGGGATCGCGGTAGTAGGCGAGAATATCGGCTCGCAGGCCGGGCGAAACGTTTACGAAGCGATTCTTGGCCAGATCGTCGACCAGGCGCGCGTAGGCGCGGTCGGCCATGAAATAGGCGGCCGGCTTGGTAGGCGCGCCGGTATCGAAGTTGCGGTCAACGAGATGGAGGCGCCCGGCGCGCTGGTCGTTCAGCAAATGCTGATATTGGTCGAGCGCGATATTGAAGCTGCTGCGGAACATGGCTTCGGTTTGAGGAGTGGGCAATCGCAAAGTGAGCGTCTTCAGCGGCCCTACCTTGGGCACCAGCTTAATGATGAAAGCGACGATTTTTGCGCCCTTACCGGGAGCCTGATAATTCTTGCCCCAATTTTTGCGATAGCTGGCTTTAGACATGTTGTAGAGGAACTTTTTCCGCGTGATTCCCGGCTTGGCGCGCTGGATCTCGTCTTTCTTGAGCACCCAGGCGATCCTTACGGCCTTGGGGATGGTGGAATGGACCGTGTAGCGATACGAGCCGACGGCCCGATCCAAATCTCCGAAAAGCGATGGCAGGGGGAGGCCGTAGGTCTCCTGGAAGGCGCGTTCGAGAAGCGGCGTGGCGACTTCGAAGCCGATAAAATCGCGATAGGCGTCCGGCGCATACTGGCCTTTGGCAACCTCCAGGACGTCGAATCCAAACTCCGTTTTCAAGTGCGCGGCGGGATTGTCTTCGTAGGTGACGACGGGGCCATACTTCCTGGCGAGGTTGGGGTAAACCAAAGGAACGGCGCGGTTCACCGCCTGGTGGCCGTCATCGTCGGCGGCATAATGGGCCATCGCTCCCAGCGCAAAAGCGTACTCATCGATATTTTGGGAATCTCGGAGCAGCGCTTCAATAAACTCCCCGCTGCGCACATAGTGGGTCAAATCGCTGAAGAAATGGCTCCCGTGCGGATAATAACCGAGATCCTGAACGAGCGAGCCGCCATAGGCGTAGGCGTGCGCCATGCGCAGTTCGTCCGGCGTGGCGGTGGGGAAGCGCTCGAGGAGCACGGCGCGGATCTGGTCCCATGCGGAGTCGATGATGGCTTCGTGGGCCAGAACGGAATAGGCATGCACTGGAGAGGAGGCGAGCAAAAGAAAGATCGCCGCGAGAGTGGAGAGAAGAAGCGCCCAGGGCCTGTTATGCCGAATGTGGTTGCTACCAATCTCGTATTGGGCGCCGTTCAACAATTACAATCCGATACAAAATTGGATGTTTCGCGTGGCGCCGTGAGGCAGGGCTGAACGAGTTTTGCCAACTGGCTTTGCTAACCGGGCTTTGCTCATCGAGCTTTCATCGTAGGGCTTTTGAAAGGCAGCGTGGAACCTGTAACTTTCAGGATCGCGTGCCGGAGTTGCGGTCTGGCAGCCGGGACGGATTTCGCCTATTCTCCAATGACGATGAGCGATCACAAAGAGCGCGGAGCCGGCCAGCAACCCTGGACGTTGCGGGCCGCGAACCTGCTGGAGATGTCCGAGAGCGTGGTGCTGGTGGTGATTGGGGTGGCGCTGGTGTTGGTGGCGGTGCTGCTGCTCTATTCGAGCGTATTCGACCTCAACGCGGCCGTTCGCCTCGGGACGGGTGAAATCGAGAACAAAGCGATCGCCATACTGAACACGGTGCTGCTGGTGATGATGACCATGGAGATTGTGTACACGGTGGCGCTCACGCTGAAATCGCACGCCCTGAAGGCTGAGCCCTTCCTGATTATCGGCGTAATCGCCGGAATCCGGCGGATGCTGGTGATTACGGCGACCTCAACCGCGGTGGAACAGCCCGATGAGTTTCATAACATGTTGCTGGAACTCGGGCTTCTTGCCGCCACGGTGGTCGCGCTGGCCGGGGCGATCTGGATACTCCGCTACAGCGCGCACCGGTACACCAACGGGCAGCAGAGCGAAGGCCAGCCAGCGCCCGATTAGCCCGCCCTATTTAACCGGATCATTCGCTAGCCGGATTGCTCCGCCCGATACGCTGGATCGACTGGCCCGATTTTTGCCATAGGAATTTGCCACGCCCCGCCACTGGCCGCAGGATGAGTCTCCTGAGATTGGCCAGCGAGGATCTCCCTGTCTCTGAACTGCCCCCTCGATCAGTAGATTTCTTATGAGTGAGCGCCGTAAATTGAGGCTCACATGGGGGATGTACTTCTTTTTTCAGCTTCGTCGTACAGGAAGAAGGGCACAAGAAAGGGCGGGTGACCATGGCGGAAAATTCAGGTCTGGCCGAATTCAAGCAGGGAATCTCACTTTTGCGAGACGGACACTCCTCGGAAGCGCTCGAATACCTGCGGCGCGCCACCGAATTGAAGCAACAAAATCCCTATTACTTATCGTTTCTTGGCGTGGCCATGGCCCGTGCCGAACGCAACTGGCCCGCCGCGCTGGAGCTTTGCAAAACGGCCGCCAGCATGCGGCGCAATGAAGCGCAGCTGTACGTCAACCTGGCGGAGGTCTACGTTTCGGCCGCGCGGCGCAACGACGCCGTGGAGACGCTGGATACGGCTTTGAAGTATTGCGGAGCGGATGCCCGCATCACGCGAATCCGCGCCAAGCTCGGAAAGCGATCCGTCCCGGTGCTGCCTTTTCTGGACCGCGGCAACGCGCTTGAACCGGAGCCTGGGGAGGCTGCGGCACCGCGTGTGGAAGCGCGTGGCGAACTGAGGCGGGTCGAGCAAGGTCGGCCAAGCCGGGGCCTATTCGGTAATAAGCCTCCTCCATGAGCTTTTTCTTCGGGCGTTCACAATTCCACCGAGGGGTTGGGTAGAATTGTGAGGAACGTTCCCAGCGGACGATGGCGAGGTCGAAATGTTGGAGGAAGGGTTTTGGGCCGAGGTCAGAATCGGCGACGAACACCTCAGGCTGTTTTCCGAACACAATGCCATGGGAGTGCAGGCCTCCGTGTACAACGTCAAGGCTAACGCCTGGATCGCTCCCTCGGAGGCAGTGGACGATATCGAAGAGGGCAAAGAGCGGGCGGAGGAGTACGCCAGGGCCTATCTGAAGCGAACTGGAAATCTGGAGCTGCCGGCGTTGAATTGGAAGAAGGCTCGCTCGCGATAGCGGCCTCCGGGTGTGACACATCGATAGCGGCCCTGGTGTGACACATGAGGACGCGCCGGTCTTCGATATCTTTGAAGGGGTTGCTTTTCGGAGCGGCGCGTCTCGCGTGAGGTGTCTAGAGAGACGCGCGCGAACCCTACGCGCCGGCTTGACTGAAAATGGCGCGCATCGACCTCAGGTTCCTGGCAGCCCGGCACCGCGAACAGGCGCCGTTGTGTTCCTCAATCATGTACGTCTCGCCGTGACGCAGCAGTTGCTTCGCACTGGCCTCGGCTTCCGCCGGCGTGTTGAAGCGTTCCCAATCCAGCTGGGTACTCCCGGACCAACGAATATGATAGTGGGTCATTGTAACGCCTCCCGTTTTACTCGGTTTCAATCGAGCTTGAAGAGGCTGGGTCGGTGCGGTGTCGGAGTGCCAAGTAACCAGGGTTTGCTTGATACCCATGATCGGGAATATTCGCATCCGCTCTTCCATTCATCGGCGGCGCGCTAATCGCAAGCCCACGAATGAGATACGGGGAGACGTCCCGTTTTCGCGCGGGTCCTAGGCCGGGCAATTCTCCGCCCAATCCCAAACCTTTTTACACGTTTACACTGAACTTGGCGGGATTAGGCTGAATTTTGCGTCGACCTGGCCAAGCCGGTGGATGTGCGCACGGTGGGATTCTTTGCGGATTTCGGACAGTCGCCGGGCGGCGGTTTCGATTCTTTGGCGAGAACTTGAAACCAAGCCGCATCTTCTGGCATGATGCAACCAATGAACTAGCCGAAGGAAGCAGTTTCGGGGTCTCCTGGGCTGCTTCCTATATCTTCTTCGGCTTCCTCGTAAAGACCAAGCCCGAAAATTTCCGACACCAATACAGAACGAAGGGCGGCGCAGAGCGTTGCGAAGGAAAGCAGTAACAGCGGCGGCGTAAAGGGCATTCACCCTTGCCTTTTCGTGAGGAGGCCGCAGCGGCTAGTTGCGCGCTTCGCCGCGCTGGTCCGGCCGGTCTTCGTCGCGAAAATTCCAGAAATTCCGCACCGATCCCAGGAACTCGATGGTGAGCAGCTTCACGGTGTGTACTTCCGGCGCTTCGGGCTCGGGGGTCACGGAGACCACCCGGCACTTTTGCTCATCGTGCGTCAGCCGATTTCGGAGCCGGACGACTTGGCCGGGCGAGACCGCGGCTGCCAGCCGGAGCGAGGCTGTGTCGTAGGTGCTGATGCGCGTCTCGGTCTCTTCGCTGAAATCGCCGGAAGAGAGCTGGCCGAACACGGTGACGGGAAGGCTTCGCGCGTTGCGGCAAAGAGGAGGCCTGGGGTCCAGCCACTGCTCGATGGTGGCTTGATCCTTGGGCTGGATCTCGACAAATTCGATTCCCATACCTTGCGCGTTCACATTGGCCGTCACCCGGCCCGTGGCGGCGAAATCGCTTCCCGAACACCGGATGCGCACAATGACCGCGGTACCTTTCTGGAATGGAGCTTTGGCACGGATGAAACAGCCGGATAGGCTCAGGTCGCGAGTCACTCCAATCATGTCTTCTCGCGAGTCCAAATCGATCACTTCAGCGATTGCGCCGAAGTCGTAGCGGGTCATTTGACGCCGTTCGATCAACAAGGCTTCCTTTTGCGGGACTTCCTTATACCAGCCAGTTTTCCGCCTTTACGCGGGGCGGGAAATAGTACTCTAGTTACATATACCCACTTAGGTAACCAACGGGAGGTAACGGCGAGTCGGCGGCCTCCCGGGAGCCGGCGAGCTGCAGGCGTTACGGCTAGAGGTAACGTCTGGGCCACAGCTCCCTTGTTCGGCAAAGAGACCTGATATGGCAGCAATTACAATGGCTTCATACAGTGGCAGCTGCCTGGAGTGCCGGCGTGAAACAGCTTGGTCGATACGAAATTCTGGACGAGTTAGGACGCGGCGCCATGGGCGTGGTCTTCAAGGCGCGCGACCCGCTGATCGGGCGGCTCGTCGCGCTCAAGACGATTACGGCGTTCGCGGCTGAGAATCCGGGTATGGTGGAGCGGTTTTGGCGCGAAGCCAAAGCGGCGGGCGCCCTGCAGCACGCCAACATCGTCACCATCCACGACGTGGGCGAAGCGGACGGAGTTCCTTTCATCGCCATGGAGTATCTGGAAGGGGAGAGCCTGGCTACCGTGATCTCCCGCGGCGCCCCGCTATCGTTGACGGAAAAAGTCGGATACCTGGTGCAGACCTGCCGCGCTCTTCAATATGCGCACCGGCGGAGCGTGATTCACCGGGATATCAAGCCGGCGAATATCGTTCTCACTGTGGAAGGCGTAATCAAGGTGGTGGACTTCGGCATCGCGCGAGTATCCGATGCCTCCCACACAAACACGGGGACGTTGCTGGGCACGCTGGGCTATATGTCGCCCCAGCAAATCCGTGGAAAGCGCGCCGACGGGCTTTCGGATATCTGGTCGGTGGGCGTTGTGCTGTACGAACTGCTCACCGGGCGGCGGCCCTTTAAGGGAGGAAACCAGGCCGATCTCATGCGCAGCATCGTGCAAGACGAGCCGGCGGCGCTCAATGATGTGCTCGGCGGGTGCCCCTACCAACTGGTGACCATCTCGCGGCGAGCGCTGGCCAAGAATGAAGCCAATCGCTACCAGAGCATGGAGCAACTGCTTCTGGACCTCAAGTCGGCTTGGGCTTCGATGCACCTGAATCAACCCGGAGAACCAGCGCCGGCGGTAGGAGTGCAAACCGCTGCACGCGAGTTCGCCATGCACGAGGTGGCCAGCGGGGGAAGACCTCTGATTTCGCAATCCGCGCAGAGGTTGGAGCCGAGGAACTTGCCTGCCAGGGACGCGCGGCCGAGCGGCTTGGCCGGCGCGGCAAAAGCGACCGACATTCCGGCCATCCCAACCCCCGAATTTGCGCCGCCGGCGCCAGCGATTCCGAGCGCGAGTGCGAGCTTAGCGAACCGCGCGTGGTCCGTGCCGGCGTGGGCGGGATCCTGGCAGGGAGGAATTGCCATCTTCGCGGCCGCACTGATCGTCGTGACCATTGGCCTCGAAGCGAGCCGTCTCCGGCTTCATTCCTCCGGGAGCGCGCCAGTTTCGGCCGCATCCGATTCGGTGACGCCCGCGTCGAAGGCGGCCCAGGCGGCTTCATCTCCGGCGGTTTCATCGCAGTCTGTTTCATTAAAGACCGGCTCGTTGGGGAACGCGCCCGGGAGCGCGCCTCTCGGCGCTGAGAGATCGACACCCGAGGCGCAATTCGAAGCCGCCGTGGCCGAGTTCAATCGAGCTGTTGCGGCCAAGGATGCCGCCGCATTGAGATCGCATGTCTTGCCGGAATTTCAGCGCATCGCGCAGGGCGCCGGTCCCCGAGCCAAGGACGCGGCGGGATACGTCTCGTCGGCGATCCCCAAGGCGCTGCGCAGCGTTACGCGCTGGCCGGAGATCGGATGCGGCGCCGGTGCGCCCAATCCGGGGAGCGATCCGGGAAGCGACGCTCAGGCCGGCCTCTTTGCCGCGTGCGCGGAGCTCGATCCGCCCAATCCGCAGTGGGTGCAGTTCTCCTGGCCGGAGTTTCCAGCGCAGGCCCGCCAGGCGGGTTTGGGCAACGGCGTGGCTCTGCTCGCCGTGACGGTGGACGAGCGAGGATCCGTGATTGCGGCGCGGTCGCGGGTGCCCTCCGATCCCTTTGGATTTACCGACGCGGCAATTCAGGCGGCTTTGAAGTGGAAAACGACCACGCCGCGCGCGGGAGGCATGCCGGTTCGGACGCAGTTTTCCGTGGACGTACCCTTTGACCAGCCGTAACTCACTGCAGTAACTCGCAGCAGTAGCCGCAGCGGCTTTTCCTCCCGGAACGGTTCCCCTTCAGATCGGTTAGGGGATGGGCAATGCTCACAAATCCCTTACAAATCGTTTATGCCTTTTTGAGCGCTCGCGGGCTAAACATTCCTTCTGAGAGGCGTCATGTCCATGGATTCGGAAGAATCGCGATCTTGGTCTGCCGGCGGGCCTCGCACGATCGTCGAATGCGAGACGAACGGCGGCGTGCCCGCACCTGCGGTCCACGCAACAGACCCGCCTTTCGCCCGTCCCGGCGCGCTACTTGACCATTACCGCATCGAAGGCGTGGTCGCCCGGACCACGACGGCATTGATCCTGCGCGGAACGGACTCGCGAACAGGTTGCCGGGTGGCCATCAAAGTCCCACACCCCGAGGTCGAATGCGACGTGGTTTTTTTCAGCCGCTTCGAGCGCGAACAAGAGATTGGCAAGAAGCTGGATCACCCGGGCATACCGCGGGTGATCGAGGACGAGGACCGCAGCCGCGTGTACATGGTGACGGAATGGGCGGAAGGAACCATGCTGCGCGAACTCCTGCACGAGCAAGGAAAGCTCCCCGCGGAGCAGGCCGTGCGGATCGCGGTGAGCGTGTGCAATTCGCTCGAGTACATTCACTCCCAGGGAATCGTGCATCGCGATCTGAAGCCCGAGAACATCGTCGTCAATGGCAGGGATGAGACCAAGCTGATTGACTTTGGAATTGCAGGGCAGTGTGGGGCGCGCCGGTTGACGTTCGGCAAGTTTTCCCAAGTGATGGGCACGCCGGATTACATCTCTCCGGAGCAGGTGAAAGGCAAGCGCGGCGATGCTCGCAGCGACGTCTACGCCATGGGAGCGATGCTCTACGAAATGCTCACCGGGGAAGTGCCGTTTACCGGGAACACACCGCTGGTCATCATGAATCACCGGCTGGTGAGCGACCCCGCCCCGTTGCGAGAAGTTAATCCGGAAATATCGCCCGCGCTCGAGCAGATTGTCCTGCGGGCCTTGGAACGAGATCCGAGGGGCCGCTATGCCAGCGCTCGCGAGCTTGCCTACGATCTCGAACACCAGGACGAGGTCCAAAGCCGCGAAATTATGCGGCCGCGGAAGCAGCCAAGGTCCGCGCTTCCGTGGGCTACGAAGATCTTGCCCTATGCGATTCTGGCGCTGATTCCAACCATTCTCTTCTTCGCACTATTGTTTTACGCGCGAAGCCGCAGCTGAACACCAGAGTTCAGATAAATCCACGGAACTCCCTTTTTCGCCGGCTTTGTGAATTCTTGCGCACCTTCATCGCACTACGCGATTGGTTCTCTTTGCAGATGGCCGGGGGGCGCGGAGACGTTTGCCGCGAAGTGGGACTTGGCGCGGCGGCCGAATGGGAGTACGCTTTGCCGCCGCACAAGAGGTGCACGCCATGAAAGTACTGAAGATCGCCGGGATCGTGCTTGGAATCGTGGTCCTTATACTTGGGATCACGGGGTTCGCTCTATTTGGCGGGCTGCAAGGAGCGACGGCGGGACCTTCGCTGGGAGCGGGAATCGACCGCGTGCAGGCCGGCTATTCGACGGCCTACGTTCTGGATGCGGGGAATGGGCAATTCGCGCTGATCGACGCCGGCGCGGACGCCAAGGGCACCGCGCTGATCCAGGATTTGCAGGCGCGGCACGCGGGTCCGGATGCCGTCACGGCGATCCTGCTCACGCACTCGCATACCGATCACATCGCCGCGCTGGCGCTCTTCCCGAAAGCCACGATCTATGCGTTGAAGCGAGAAGTGCCCATCGCGGCAGGGCAGGAGCCGTACAACGGACCTCTCTTCAAACTCTTCGGCGGCAAGAATACGACGCCGGTTAACGTGACGCATCCGCTCGACGACGGCGAGAGCTTCATGGTAGGGAATCTGCAAGTCACGGCTTACGCCGTTCCCGGGCACACCGAAGGCAGCGCTGCGTACCTCACCGAAGGCGTGCTCTTTGTTGGCGACGCGCTGCAAATCAACTCCAGCCAGCAAATCATCGGCCCCTCGGTGATTTTCAGCACGGACCGGGCCCAGGGCCAGGCTTCCCTCCAGCATCTGGCTCAAGAGTTGCAGCCACAGGGAGCCCAAGTGAACTTCATTGCCAGCGGGCACACCGGGACGGTGATAGGCCTTGCGCCGCTGGTCGCCTTCGGCCACTGAGCGGCGCTGTAGGGTTGGCAATTATTGGTTAGCGTTGCCTCGGGAAGGGGTATCGCTCTCGCGGTTCAACTTCCTCTCGACTTCTCTTCATTCGACTTCCGTTCATTCAACTTCTCTTCATCCAACTTCGCGATCTTGCGGTGCAGCTCCAGCAATTTATCGCTGTCGGTTTCTAAGGCGGCCTCTCGCAAAAGCTGAGCGACCTTTTCGTCTGCGGGCGTTTGGTTGTTGGTCTCCACGGGTAACCTGAACCTCATTTCTAAAGGGCGGTCATTATAGACACAATCGGGTCAGTTATGTATGTCCCGTCGCGGGACAGTTTTCACCGGGCCAAGATCGCGAGGGCCACGTCGCTAATTTTTCTTTGCCACGCGTGAATCCATGGGAACCAACGATGCCCGTTCAAAATGCCGGGGAAGGCGGCAGGCGAACCTATCCCGGTCTCAATCTTGGGCAGGTGCAGACCATACGGCGGCCGGGGGAAGGAGCTGCGAAAATTACTCTACGAAAAAATTGCCGGGCGGCGGGTAAAATTGCGGTGCGTGAATTTGCGGTGCGTACAATCGATGAGTGGCAACTTCAACGTGCACAAGCGCGTACAGTCGCTGCTGCGCTCACGCGATCAAACTACTGTAATGGAGTGCGGCGGGGTGCGAGCCGGGACGATTGGGCTGCGGAGCAAGCGTGCGGCGAATTCTCGATCGTGAACGCAGTCTTTGCCGTTCACGTCACTCCTCTTCATCATCTTCGGCCACTTCCTCATCATCGTCGTCATCATCGCCATCTTCATCATCGTCATCGTCGTCGCCATCTTCATCGTCATCATCATCGTCCCCGTCGTCGGTTTCGCCCTCTTCGGCGTCGATCGCGCGCACCTCGATGTCGTCGGGATCGAGATCGTTCTCCTCGGCGTACTCCTCCGGCGAATTGTAACGGTTCTCGTCGTCCCGGCAGTCGCCATCGAAGCTCCAGGGGTGATATTTGCCGCAGGAGCACTTATAAATTATGGTTCCGGTTGCCATGATTCCTCCCGTCCTGTCCGGAAACTCGTCCGGTAATGTTCCTAGCCTTACTTGTGATTCGCTTCTCTGTCAGGCGGGCTCGTTAATTTCAGATGCCGATAACCCGATCACCCATCAGCCCGGCAGGGAGCCCAGCTTCTTCATGAGCTGATGCTGCGCGTCCCTCGAGCCGTTCATGAATTGCTCTCCAGATTAAGTTAACACATCATTGTCCTGACGTTCCAAAGCCGGAAGACGTTGAGGCGACCGAACGCAGCATTTCTCCGATGTGGATTTAGATTCCCAGGTTTGCGAAGTACTAGACGAATGGATTTCGCACGGGGTAGCCTTCGAAAAGCCGCTTGGAAGTTACATCGTCCACTTGCTCATACGGGCGTGAGCAGATTTTGGGATACCGCCTTGGCGTGGTCCAGCGCTTCCGAAATGCTCGTGCAGATATTTCCAGATCCTACGTGCTGCTCGAACTCGGCTTGGCGCATTAGGCGAGAAGGTTGCTCTCTGGCTCCGCAGAGAATCAGTTCGCGCCCGGAGGCATGCACCGCATCCGCCAAATCCTCCAGAGCCTGCAGGCCTGTCGCGTCGATTGCGGTCATGTTGCGAAGGCGAAGGATGATGATGGGCGTTAACTCCGAAAGCCGGGAGGTGATCTGGTCGATCTTGTCCGTGGCTCCAAAAAGGAAGGGGCCGTGGATGCGGAAGATCGTCACGTACGACGGGATCTCTTTGTGCTGCAGGATATGCGCGTGACCTTCTCGAAGATACTCTTCGGTCACCTGAGAAACGGTGGTTGTCGCGGTCACTTTGCGGATGAACACGAACGCAGCCAGGATCATCCCTACCTCGACGGCGACGGTCAAATCGGCGAACACGGTCAGCGCAAAGGTGATGAGCCAGGTGGCTACCTCCAGGCGGGAAAGCCGCAGCAGTTCGGGGATTTCCCGCCACTCGCCCATCTTGTAGGAGACCACGAATAGGATCGCCGCCAGCACCGAGAGAGGAATGAATCTGGCCAGCGGGGCGGCCCAGACGACGATGGCAAGCAAGGTAAGTGCATGCACCATCCCGGCCACTGGAGTCTTTGCTCCCGCGCGGATATTGGTTGCGGTTCGGGCGATGGCGCCGGTCGCCGGCAAGCCGCCAAAGAGCGGCGAGAAGATGTTCGCCACGCCCTGCCCGATGAGCTCGACGTTGGGGTTGTGCTTTCCTCCGCTCATTCGATCGGAGACAACCGCCGTCATGAGCGATTCGATCGCTCCAAGCATGGCTACGGTAATCGCGGGCGAAATCAGCGGCCGTAGCAGGTCTACGCGGAAATGGGGAATTCTCAGAGTGGGCAGACCGGAAGGAATTCCCCCGAAACGCGTTCCGATCGTCTCCACGGGTAACTTAAGAAGGGCCACGAGGATCGTTCCGGCAAAGAGGGCCACGATGTATCCAGGCACTCTCTTCACGTATCGCGAGAAGACGATGATCATTACCAGGGCCGCGGCGCCAAGCCCGGTGGCGACCGGCGACAACGAGCGGAAGTTACGGCCCAGGACGAGCATGCGGGCAAAGAATTCGCCCGGCACGTTATCCACGCGGATGCCGAAGAAGTCCTTGATCTGCGTGCTGGCGATGAGCACCGCGATCCCGTTGGTGAAACCCAGCACGACGGGGCGGGGAATGAAGTTGACCAAAGTTCCCAACCCGGTGGCCCCCAGAATCACCAGCAGGATTCCCGCCATCAACGTGCACATGAACAGGCCGTCTAAACCGTATCTCGCGACGATACCGTAGACGACTACGACGAACGCCCCCGTTGGAGACGCCCGAGGAGATGGCAAACGCCATGGCCAGCGGCAAAGCCACGAATCCAACCGTGACTCCCGCGATGGCGTCGGATAGAAATGTCTTACCGCTGTAATGCCGCAGGGAGAGGAACGATTGGGGCAGCCAATTGGCGAGCGTCGTTCTGCTCAGATCGGTTTCCACGTATGCACCTGAGGATTGCGGGTCAGTCTCGCCAATATATTCTGGGGGCAAAGCAATCTCCTCGAACCCAAAAAGTTTGTAAGACGCAGCCATATCGAGATTAACCGAGGAACCTTTGGATTTGCTGTGATCGGCATCACAAGAAGGCCGGCGGAAGAGGCGTAAGAGGCGCAAGAGGCATGAAGTTCGGGTATAGAATGCCCTGTAGGCGATTTGAGCAGGGAAGTGCCCAGTAGGGAACGAATGGATCCTTCCAGCGCGCCGCCGAATCCGAGAGAAGAACGCCCCGAACCTTCCGCCGCGACCCAGGGAAAAGCGGGATTGGCACTCGGGGCGATTGCGCTGGCGCTGGTGCTGGCTCTGGGGACATGGCTGGTGAGGTCGCTTACAAGACTAAACCGGCAGATGGCCCAGCTCAGCGGCCAGAGTGAACAGCTTAACCGCCGCGTGGAAGGCGCAGAGCGGCAATCGCAAACTCTGGCTCAGCAGGCTTCGCAAGCCGCGGCGAACGCCCAAGCGGCCGCCCAGCAGCGCGATGAAGCGAAACAGTCCGAGGCCAACGCCGCGGCGCAGGCGCAATCGGCGCTCAATGCCGCGGCTGCCGCGCAACTGCAGGCCGATCAAGCCGAGCAGAAAGCCGAGGAGTATCGCAAGCAGCGTGAAGAGGAGCTGCAACAGCTGCAGCAGGTCCTGGGGCAGATTGCCGAAACCCATCGCACCACGCTGGGACTGGTGATGACCTTGGGCGAGAAATCGATCCGCTTCGACTTCGATAAGGCCAATATCGAGCCGCAATACCGCGACATCTTGAATCGCATCGCGGGCGTGCTGATGACGCTCAAGGGATATTCCATTTACGTTTACGGATATACGGATGACGTTGGCACCCAGGACTACAACCTGAAGCTATCCAGCCGCCGGGCCCAAGCCGTCCGCGATTCGCTGGTGCAGGCGGGAATTAATCCCGGGCTGATCACCACCAAGGGTTTTGGCCAATCCGACCCGCGCGTGAAAGACGATAGCGCCCAGGGGCGGGCGGCCAATCGGCGCGTGGAGATCGGCATCGTCGATTCGCGGCTGCTCTTTGAACCTCTCCCGGAAAAGTAATCTCCTTAAAGTTGCTATTGCGAGGGGCACAATTCATGTGGGCCTGGCCGGCGAGGTTCCCGTCGGAGCGAGGCGGCTGAACGCCGCTGGACTTCGTTTGAACCTCGCCTCAGCCTCGCTTGCAGTCGCTTGAACCTCGCCGGCCTGGCTTGTGGCCTCGGTGTCGGTCAGTGTCGGAATGAGTGGCTACCGGGCCAATTCATCATCGTATGAATCACCAAGTACAAAAACCCAGCGAGCAATGCAGCAAACAGATAATCTGCGTGTACCATGACGTCCCTCCTACACCGGCTACTTCACCGCTGCCGCCGCTTCGGAATACCAAACACTCACCTGGTCCACGAGCACCGTGTCCCGCGTTTCCGCCCGGCCCTTTACCCTCACCTGCTTTCCGGCAAACCGCTCCAGATCGGCTGGATGGCCCTGTAAGACATAGAGCCTGTTGCCCACCACCAAAGCGTAGTCGGCGCCCAACTGCACGCACAGACGCGTACATTCAGCGTCGCCCTTTGCTTTGATCCCGTGGTCGTTGCCGCAGAGCGAATCGCTCACCGTTCCGGTCAGCGTAACGGCAGTCTGCTTGTTGACGGCGATGCTGCCCGCCCAGGTTGCCGCCGCCATCAGTGCGCCGGAAATCATGATGCCGGAGAGGATCAGAGCAGGCGCGGACCTCAGCAAGGAACTCACCCGCGTGGTCTCTTTTTCGGTCCTCACGGTATCCTCCTTTTTCCCTTTTCCTCAAGGATCCGATACCTTCCGCGAACCGCCTTATCGAACTCTCGAATACATTTGGCTCCTAAACGGCGCAATAGTCGGTGTCGGCCGTCACACCTGTGGCGCATCCTGGATCACTTAGGGGATCACTTGGGCCAGGCGATGTTTCTAAGGGAGTTATTCGGGAAGGGAATCGCCGTCTTCGACTGCTTGGTCAGACCGCTGCGAGTGGCAGGCGAGAACCGATTCGCCGAGTTCTCGCGTAAGAACTTGGGTGCCAGCGAATGCGTCTTTCCGCTTGCTCCGTGGCTGTCCACAAGTACATGGCGGCATAAGCGCGCCACGGCCTAAACTTCTCGAACGTGCGCAACACTTCCGCCGGCGAAGCGGTTCTTCGGCCCGCGCCCAACGCCCGGCGGAGTCCAATGTCTGCATAGGAAAGGGCATCGGGTTCTCCGACGCTTCGCATCGCTATATAGGACACAATGTTTTCGTCCATGTTGGGGAGCAGACGCAACGCCGCGAGAATGCCCCGCAACCCTCTATAGCTGTCAAATGCGACCTTCCGAGCAAGAACGGCGCGCGCCAGGGAAGCGATTGTCTCCGCCCGCTGCCTGGGAATACCCAAATCCGCCAGATTGGCTTCGGCGAGAATGCCGGGCTTTGGAAATAAACGGGAAAGTCCAGGAGCAGGCACGTCGGTGGGTTCTCCGAATGTTTGCACGAGGCGCTCCACGAGCGCCGGCGAGTCCACAACCGTTAGCTGCTGACCGAGCACGGCCCGCACGGCGAGCTCGAATCCGTCCCACACTCCGGGTACCCTCAGGCCGGGCCGTTCCGCCACCATGGCGGCAAGTGTTGCATCCCGGCTGAGGTGCCGCCCGATGTGAAGCGCATCGGCGCCCAGATCGAATAAGCGCGTGGCGCGCTGCACGACCTCCATCAAGCCATCGTAGCTGGGCAAACTCACCCGCATGGCCAACCGGCTCTCGCTCGGTTCATCCGACACTTCGATTGCGCCAATCACGCCGGCGACCTCGATCGTTCGGCGATAGCAGCGGCCTTCCACCGCTTCCACGCCTGGAGTGAGTCTCGAGGCGAGAAATCGAATCAAGCAGGGCCAATCGAAGGGCGCGCGATAAGGGAGATGAACGACGATTCCCGCTCGAGGATCGCCCGGCTGCGAAGCCCTGTGCAGGCGCCGAAGCTTGCTGGGAGAGTCGCCGAATGTGGTCTTCACGGAGTGGTTGAATTGCCGGATGCTCGCGAACCCTGTACAGGAGGCAATTTGCCTGACGGGAAGATCCGTTTCAACGATGAGGCTCTGGGCGACTTGAACTCGATGCGATCGCGCAATCGCCAGCGGCGAGGCCCCCAGATGCCGATGGAAGAGCCGCCGCAGGTGCCGCGAACCGATTCCCACGCGTTCCGCCAGTTGCTCCAGATTGCCCTGATTCAGCGCGCCTTGCGAGATCAGCTTGAGCGCGTGAGAGACCACCGCCCAGGTGCCAAACCATGCCGAGCTGCCGGGCGAAGTATCGGGACGGCAGCGCTTGCAAGGGCGAAATCCAGCCGCCTCGGCGGCCGCGGCGGATTGGAACCAACGGACGTTGTGAGGAGCCCCAAAAGAGACCGGGCAGATCGACCGGCAATACACGCCCGTAGTGGTTATCCCCGCGAAGAAGCGGCCGTCGAAGCGCTGGTCGCGGCTGTATACGGCTTGCCAGCAAAATGCAGGGTCCAGCTCCAGACTCCCGCTGGCCGGCGTTCCTCGGCGCTCGATAGATTTAATCAACCGTTTTCCCCATCACGCGCACTCTGGCCAGGATGGTCCAAGCCAGATCGGTGACGTAGAGCGCGATCACCACGTCGCCGAGCGTCTTGGACGTGAGATTCCGGGTCATCAATTGTACGGCTCCCCATAGCAGGAACGTGGCGGCGAGCAGCAAGTTCTTGAATAGCTCGGTCCATCTCGGACGAAGAATGGGCTGAAGAATCAAAAACGAAAAGCCCACCGCCAAGAGAGGCAGGGCGGAAATCACGGCGGCACGCCGGCCGGGCACTTCGAATATCCTGGAATCGCCTGCCAGCAGGGCGATGCTGGAAATCGCCGCCAAGAGAATGAGAGCCATAGCCAAATAGAGTAAGGTCTGTTTCATCGTGGCCTACCAGCTCCTGGTGTATCCGACGCTTGTGGTGGTGTACCAGGGAACGGTGAGGATTTTGTTGAACGTCTCTTGAATCCAGATGGAGTTGTGATCATTAAAGTGGATGATTGCGCCCAAGGACTCGCCGTCGTAGAGGTGATTTTGCACCTGCGGGAGTCCGGTAAAGCTGCTGACGCCCAATTGAACCCAGGTGTAGCCGGTGACCCGCTTCGTCTTTGGCAGGCCGAAGTTCTTCATGATTCCAAAGGCCTCGGTATCCGACCCGAAGTCGGAATGCCAAAAACCGGAGCCGGCATCCTCGTAAGTATACGCAAAGGTGAGCTCGTCCCCGATGGGGTCTTTCTTCAGGAAGCCGAAGGTGTGGCCGATTCCGATATTGTAGTTCGCTTTGGTGGTCCAACCCGGACGGTCGAAATCGGACCCCAGCATAATGAAAAGGTCTGTGCTGGTGCCCGCCGCTTCCGGGTTGGCCGCAGGCGCCGGCTGGGACTGGTCTTGCGCTCGAATGGCCGGCGCAAGCACACACGCTAGACCGAGAATTAGCATAGTCCTCACAACTTTCGTGCTGAGATTCGAGACGGATTTCATTCTGCTTTCCTCGCCTTCGACGCCGCAATTCGCGTTCACTGGGCTTGCGAATTTCACGAGCCGCCAGGGAATGCGTGGCCCGAAATGTACAAGCCGGTGCATAAAAAAGTCGTGAGGGACAAGGGATTAAAACGCGATCAGGTCCGAAATTTGCCATACGAAGGCTACAAACAACGACGCGGGCCTATCGAAGAAACCGTTGCCTGCCATCCAAATTATCCGTTTACGGGCTTTTTCCCGGCAATGCGAGAATACGTGTGTCGCAGAACTCGATTACAACCGGCGGAAACGCTGGCGGAGGCAGCGGTGATGGCGATCAGAACGATTTCGCGGCAGTGGAACGATTGCTTTCGGCCCAAGGAGCGGGGCCTGTAATGAGATTTGTGCTCACCTATTCCGGCCAGTTGCCGCCCCATGGCGGCCCTGCGGCTGAACATCGCGTTCGCCAAGCGCTGCTGCCCCAACTCAAGCAGCAACTCGATTCGGAACGCGCCCTTCAGAATCTCGCGCAACTGCCTAGTTTGGACAATCCCGAGCGGCGAAGATTGGACGATGTTGCCACCACATTTACGAAGAGCGGTTTTCGGTTCATTCCCTTCGTATCGCGAGAGTTTAACCTGGTCTGTAACCTCGAAATCAAAATGGCCCGGACCGGAGGGGATGACGCGACTCACTCCGACGGCATCGATAGCAGGTTAAAGACTCTCTTCGATAGCTTGAGTGTTCCGGCGGATGGCGAGCAACTCAGGGGTTTGACGCCGGGCGCCGAAGAGACTCCGTTCTATTGTTTGCTGGAGCATCGTTCGCTTGTGACCGGTTTTGAAATAGGAACGGAGAGATTATTAGAGCCGCGATCGGATACAGAGGACGTGCGCGTTAGTTTGGTTGTTACCGTCAGACCCACCAAGATCACCGAGGAGAATTGGTCCTTCGCCGGCGGATGGTCGTAATCTTACCGCTGCTATTTTTTGCTTTTGTCTTCAACCTCTTGGCGCGCAGTCTCGAGAACTAGCTTCCTGTTATCGAAGGCGGTCTGCCGAGTTTGGCCAGACGTTAGCTTTAACCTTCCGTTATTGAGGGCGACTCCAAACTTTAACTCTCCGTTTTCCGCAGCGTCATCAAAGCCAGGTATTTAGGTGCATCCGCAGTCAACGACCAAGGAGGACTGGAGATGCATCGAGAAGGAGTGGTTCCTCGCGCGCTGGTGTGCGCACTCGGCTATGCGCTACTGGCTCTCGGCGTGGTGGCGTCGGCTAACGCACAATGCCAACTGAATTCGCCTTCGGGAAAGCTCAAGCACGTCGTCTACGTGGAGTTCGATAACGTTCACTTCACTCGCGATAATCCAAACGTTCCATCCGATCTGGAACAGATGCCGAACCTGCTCAATTTCATCGAGCAGAACGGCACGATGGACGCGGGCGACCACACGGTGCTCATTTCGCACACGGCGAATGACATCCTGACGACTGAGATCGGGCTTTACTCCGATCACCACGGGATCTTCATTGGCAACAGCTTTGGCGTGTTCGCGCCCAGTACAGCAGGGGAAGTCGGACTGTTCCCCTCTTCGTTCTTCTATTGGACCGACAGGGTGTCGGATATTTTGTCAACCACAGACGACAACACGTTCGCGCTTACCACCCCCGACGGCCATAACGTGCCTGCACCCTGGGTGCCGTTCACTCGGGCCGGATGCACGGTGGGCGCCTTCTCTACCGCCAACATCGTTTTGGAACGGGAGCCCTTCGACGTGGCCAAGGTGTTCGGCAGCGGCTCTCCGCAAGCCACGGAAAGCGGCAGCAATCAGACGAACGACTTTATCGGCGTGGCGATCCACTGCGCGCTGAACGACGCCATCTGCAAGTCAAATCCTAACGCCGTGGCTGATTTGCTGCCGGATGAACCGGGCGGCTACTCCGGATACCAGGCTCTGTTTGGGCTGAAGTACATAAATCCTGCGCTAGGTTTCCCCTCGGGCATCCCGGATTACAACGGAGTTCCCCTTACCGGATTCAGTCAATTGAATTTCGACCCGACCCCCGCACAGACTCTCTCTGTGATCGAAACCATGCTGAAGAAGGGCATCCCGGTGGTTTACGCCTATATCGCCGACGCTCACGACAATCAGGAAGGGAAAGCGCTTAGCGCCGAAGGTACTTTTGGCCCCGGCGAGGCGCCCTACGTGAAGCAGCTCAGCGATTACAACGCCGCCTTCGGTACATTCTTTGCGAATCTTGCGAAGGAAGGGATTACGAAAGACAACACGTTGTTTATCTTTACGCCGGACGAAGGCGACCATTTCGTGGGCGGCGCGCCGAGCCCAGCGAACTGCGATGGGGCGAAAATCGGTAACGGCGGCACGGTCACGCCGGATGTACCGTGCACCTATCCAGCCAATCCTGTAACCGGAGCGCCTGGCGTCGGCGAGCTGGATCTCTTCCTCAACAACGTAGTTACCGATGCCGGCGATACGACCCCGTTTGCGATTCATTTCGACGATTCCGCTACCACCTACGTCAACGGACAGCCCCTGCCGAGCGATTCCTCCGCGCGTCAACTGGAGAGGACCATGGCCAACGCGAGTGTGGTGAATCCGCATACCGGTTTGCCGGAGAGCCTGATCGGCAACGGCTTGGGAGCGGACCTGCAGGGAGCGCTGGTGGACCCTGCGGCGCAGAAGCTGATCCACATGAATACCGTGGCGGATCTCAACCGCGAGCCGACCTTTACCTTATTCGGCAATCCGAATTTCTTCTTCGAGACGTCCACGACCAATCCGAGTGCCGCTGCTTCCGTCGGCACCGGATTCGCGTGGAATCACGGCGACATTCAACCGGAGATCGCGCGAACGTTCATTGGCATCGTGGGGCCGGGCGTAAAGAACCTGGGCGTGACCGAGCCGACCGATTTCTTCACCGACCACGTGGACCTGCGGCCAACCATGATGTTCCTCACCGGCCTCAAGGACGATTACGAGCACGACGGCCGGGTGATCCTGGAACTCATGGACAACAACATCCTGCCGAGGAGCCTGCACGAACATTCCGACACGTTGCTTGACCTAGGGCAGATCTATAAACAGATGAACGCGCCCTTCGGGGAACTCGCGGAAAATACGCTGAAGGTCTCGACCTATGCGCTCGAAAGCGATTCAACGGGGGACGCGGTCTATGCCAGCCTGGAGAATAAGATTGCGTCTTGGACCGTTCAGCGCGACGCGTTGACGGCACAGATCAAGTCGATGCTCGAAGCCGCGGAGTTCCACGGTCGAGAGATCAACGACTTGCAGGCTTGGTGGATCATCATTCAGGGGCAGGTGCTCTTGGATGAGGCCAGGTGGTGTGCGTCGAATCCCGCGGCCTGCGCGCGACCGGTAGTGTGGTAACAGGGGAACTGGCGCCTGGGCCCGGTAAAGGCCCAGGCGTCCAGTTCCGAAAACTATCGGCAAGTTCATGCCAACAAAATTGAAGGTGCCTTTGCGCGGCCGCCCCGGTACGACGACTACTTCGACGCGGGAGGCTGGTTGCTCCCTTGACCTCCCATCATGTGTTGCATCTGCTGCATCATCTCGCCCTGTTGCATTATCTGGCTGCGCATTTGCTCGAGTAGAGCCCTGTGAGCGGCGAGCTTCTGCTTAAGCGCGGCCGGATCTTTCTCTGCTTCAATAGCGTTCATGCTCTGCATGAGCTTGTCGATATTGTCCGTCATTTGTTGATGGTGATTCCCCATCTGCCCCATCATGCCCATCGAGCCCATCATGCCACCGCTCATTGCGCCGGGGTGTTGCTGCTGCTGGGCGACAGCAGCGATGCCGAATACCGAGAGAACAGCCGCCAGTGCCAACACGCCGATCGTCTTCATTTCCCCTCCTTGCGCCTTTAGCTTGCCGCCCAAGATGCGTTTAGTCAGTGAGCAGCGTCACAGTTGTTATGTCCACGGACCTAAAGGGCAGGGAGGAAGCTTCGAACTCAAAATCCGCGCCTTAGTAGGGTCTCTTGTGTCGAGCAAGACGGGAGGGTACGATTCGCTGGGTCCAGGGTCGCAAATCGGAAACTCGGATACTTCACGTGAAGGCTCTCCCTCGCCACCGTCTTTGTGCGCTTTTCTTTTTGGCCGTGCTCGCGTTTCCTGTTTCTCGAGCCAAGCCGGAGCCGCAAGAGTTCCAGGTTTCCACGGAGCGGCTTGCCGCCTTCGCCGGACAGTATCAATACGACGATGATCCCGATCTCATGTGGTCGGTTTCGTCCGACGGCTCACGGCTATTCATGGAGTCGCGTCGCAGCGCGCGCGTGGAGCTCGTCCCGCAATCCGAAGATACTTTCTCGCCGCTCAACCTTTCGGTCACCTTCAGGTTCATCCGCTCCCCGGAAGGAAATATTTCCGGCTTCAATCGCGTAGCCGAGGACGGCACGCGCCATGCCCGCAAAATCAGCGGACAACCGCTCGCCTTCCACAAGCTCGCCTACACGCGCCAGGATGCGATGATTCCCATGCGCGATGGCGTCAAGCTCCACGCCGCCATCCTGCGCCCGAAGGGCTCCACGGCGCCGCTTCCTTTCCTTATGGTGCGCACGCCCTACGGCGTGGACGGGAACACCCCGGAGTCCATCAATTCCGTGCAGCCGGAGCTAGCCGCCAGCGGCTACATCTTTGTCTTCGAGGACATTCGAGGGCGCTACAAGTCGGAAGGCACGTTCGCGATGATGCGTCCGATGGCGGAGCATCACGATGCGAAACTGGGCGATCCGAAACTGGTCGACGAAAGCACGGACGCTTACGACACGGTCGCATGGCTCGTGAAAAATGTTCCCAACAACAACGGCCGAGTGGGAGTATTCGGCGTCTCCTACCCGGGATTTCTGGCCATGGCCGCGGGCATCGATCCGCATCCGGCGGTAAGAGCCATCTCTCCACAGGCGCCCATGATCGACGTCTGGATGGGCGACGATTTCTTCCACAATGGCGCGTTCCGCCAAAGTTACGGTTACGACTACACGCTGGGAATGGAAAGCTCCAAGGAGAACGCTTTCTCCAAGCTGGACGAGGATGGGTACGATTTTTTCCTGCGCTTCGGCTCCTTCGCAGCAACCGCCAAGCAGGGCGGTGTGTACAGGCTTCCGACGGCTGCCGCGTTCCTCGCACATCCCGCTTATGACGACTTCTGGCACAGCCGCGGCGTGGAGTGGCACCTCGACCAAGTCTCCGTCCCGACGCTTTTCGTGGGTGGATTCTGGGACCAGGAAGACATGTTTGGCCCGCAGGAGGCTTACTCAAAGATCGAGCCGCACGATTCCCATCGCCAGAACTTCCTGGTGATCGGTCCATGGAACCACGGCCAGTGGGGCGCCACGACGCGGCGGCTGGGCGCGATTGAATTCGGCGAAGCGACCACGGACGAGTTTCGCGGGCGCTACGAGGCGCCGTTTTTCGCCTACTACCTCAAGGATGAACCTGGATTCAATTTGAAGGGCGCCGCTGCGTTCGAGAGCGGCGCGAACCGCTGGCGCGAATATACGCATTGGCCGCCCGCGGAGAGCAAATCGCAAAATCTCTACCTCTCCGCCGATGGCTCGCTGGTTTTTTCTTCGTCGGACGCGGGGAACACTTCCGCGACTAAGTCCGGGGAGGCGAACGCGGGCCAGGCGAACTATCGCCAGTACATCTCCGATCCTGCGAATCCCGTGCCGTACCGCCACCGGCCGATCCAGGCCACCTACGCCCCAGGTTCGCAGTGGTATACGTGGTTGGCGGAGGATCAACGCTTCGTTTCAGGACGGCCCGACGTCGCCACGTGGACCACTCCGCCGCTGGATCGCGACGTGACCGTGGCGGGCGATGTGATTGCGGATCTCTTTGCCTCCACGTCCGGCACGGACTCGGATTGGGTGGTGAAGCTCATCGACGAGTATCCGGATTTCGCTGCTGGCGCGGGGCTCGGTCCAACCAAGGCCCAGGTGGACATGGCCGGCTATCAGCTGATTATCAATGCGGAGATTTTTCGCGGCCGTTACCGGCAGAGCTTCGAGCATCCCGAGGCGATTCCCGCGAACGCCACCCTCGAATATCGCTTCAGCCTGCATGCCGCAGATCACACATTCCTCAAGGGCCATCGCATCGAGGTGCAGGTGCAGAGCAGTTGGTTCCCGCTGTACGACCGCAACCCGCAGAAGTTCGTTCCCAGCATCATGAGCGCATCCCCGGCCGATTTCTCGAAGGCCACCCAACGCATCTATCCCGCTTCGCACCTGGTCCTCCCCGTCGCTCCGTGACGGGGTGCTCTGAGGTAGGCCATAATCTCTTCAGGCGGCGTTTTTCAATTCAATAGTGCGGAGAAAACGCATGCAGAAGATTACGCCTTTCTTATGGTTCAACGGCCAGGCGGAGGAGGCGGCGAACTTCTATACCTCCATCTTCAAGAATTCCAAGATCGGCACTGTCCGCCGCTATGGAGAGGCCGGGCCGGGACCGAAAGGTTCGGCCATGTCCGTGGAATTTCAGCTGGAAGGAGAGGATTTTGTCGCGCTGAACGGCGGTCCGCAGTTCCAGTTCACGCCGGCGGTCTCTTTCTTCGTCAATTGCGAATCGCAAGAGGAAGTCGACGATTTATGGGCCCGGCTTTCCGAGGGGGGAAAGACGCAGCAGTGCGGCTGGCTGACGGACAAGTTCGGATTGTCGTGGCAGATCATCCCAACCGCCTTGGGCCGATTGCTGGCCGACAAGGACGCTCAAAAATCCGCCAGGGTGATGAGAGCCATGCTGCAGATGACCAAGATCGATATCCAGGGGCTGGAGCGGGCAGCCGAAGAGCGCGATGCCGCGATCAGGTAATTCCGAGATTGCCGGCAGATTGATTCGGGTTTCATTATTCGGCGGCCTTGGCGGCCAAAGCTCCCGCGACCGCGATATTCTGGAGCAAATCCTGCGGCAGCCCATGCCGCTCCTTCAGGTATTCCGGGCTGTTGTACGAAATCCACGCCTTTCCCTGTTCGTCTTCCCAAACGAGAAGCTTCAGAGGGAGGTCGATGGCGACGCTGGGGGCGGCCCGCATGAGAGGTGTGCCGGCCTTGGGGCTGCCAAAGATCAGCAGCTTGGTGGGCCGCATTTTCATCCCGACTTTTTCCGCTTCGCCGCTGTGGTCGACCAATGCAAATAGCGTGACTCCCTTGGCCTGCAGGATCGCTTTGAGCTTCTCCACCGTTTGGTCCACGGAGTGATTGCTGGGCGTATCGATCATTCCTCTGCCGCTTGCCGGCGCTGTCTGTGCCATGGATGCCTCCTTACTATTTTGGGATTGAGTATTCGCGGAACTGCGTACCGTCACGAGATAGATGGCCATCGCCAGGCCGACCAGCGCCAGGAACAAGCAGGTGAAGACGGCCAGCGCCGTGGAATACGGCTGATCCCCTTGCTGTCGATTAAAGGTACGGACGAGCTGGATGTGACTCCACCCGGACAACAGATTCACCAGCACGCCGGCCCCGATGAGTGCAGTCCCGAACCAGAGCGATAGCCCGTATGGCTGGATTGCAGGAGCATGTTGCAAAATTTGAAGTTGCTGCAGGAAAAGCCCGAAGCGAGCCACGACGAATCCGAATCCCATGAGCGCCAGGCCGGTGCGAATCCAGGCCAGGAGCGTTCGCTCCGCGGCCAGATAGTCGCTAACCTCGGGGTGGTGCCCCGTTTTCGCTGGCGCATCCATTTGGTTTTCCTAACGCTACGCCATGCGCCGTGCCGAGCGAATCAACCCCACTCCGAGGGTTAGAACCGCGGCGGCGAGAAACAGCGCGCCGATATAGGCGAGGTTCATCAAGGCATTAGGCGCGGTCGCAATGGGCGAAGCGACGGATAGGAAAAACGCCGCTGGTATGAGGATTGCGGCGATGGGCGCGCCGGTTCGGGCCAGCCATTTCCAGAACGGCGAGAGCGCTGCCTCGTCAACGTAGCGGAGCATCACCAGCGACAGCACCAGATATACGCCCGCGTGCGCGTGGCCGGCGCGCCAAAGGTCGTGCCGCAGAGGATTGTCGTTGTATCCGGGCACATTTCGCGTCAGGGCGTAGAGAAGGGTCAAGCCGCCGTACATCACTGAGGGAATAACGACGAGAAGGATTCCGCCGAGCATGCGCGATTCGCGTGACATCGTTTTCTCCGAAGTAGAGTTTTTATGCAGCCGCTCTTTTCATGAGGAGATCTTGCGAGCGGCGTTTTCTTCAGGCATCGTGATCGATTCGCTCACGGTGATTTCAGCGGCACGAAGCCGCTTCACGGTAAGGTCCTGAATCTCGAGCGACTTGAATTCGGCGCTCTCGATCACTACGCGGCGGATCGCCAGCCGCCCGATGGCCAGCACTCCGATCGCGAATGCGCCCACGGCGACGGCGCCGACGGCAGTGGCGATCATGGCGACACCGTGGAAGCCGATAGATTTTGAATTACGGCTCTCTTCCATATAGGCCCACCCCCCTTAAGGCGGCGTTGTCTCTTTACTTTTTGTCTTTACTTTTTATCGGGCGACGATGCCGCGCCCTTGAACACCGCGTCGATGGCTGCCTGGGCGCACTTCTCGCCATCGGCGCCGGAGACGCCCATTGCGCCTACGATCTGGCCGTCGACCATGATGGGAAGCGCGCCGGGTTGCGGGAAATCGCGCATGAAGGTGGGCGCCAGATTCTCGCCGCTGCGGACCCTCTGGTTGGTCTCCGAGGTGGGGCGGCGCCAGCGCAGGGCGGACTTTGCTTTCAGCAGTGCGGTATCGATGGAGTTGGCGGAAGCGCCCTGCATGGCGTGCGACTCGATGACGTTGCCGCCCCAATCCAGAATCGCGATGGCCACCACTTGCTTATTCTGCTCGGCCCAGGCCGAACAGGCGTCCACCAGGGCGCGCGCGCCGGCGCTGGAGATGATCTTGATATTGGTCGTGGCCTGCTTGGCCGAAGTGGCCGGCGCTTGCTGAGCGCGCAACGACGCCAGCGGCAACAGGGCCAATCCCGAGACGACGATGGACAGGAACGCGGTTTTCTTCACGTGGAATCCTCCTTAGCGCCCGTACGCCTCTCTGGCAGATTTCGGGGCAGGCTTTCCGGGCGGCCTCTGCGTTGAGTACGTTCCGAGATCATAGCCCAATCGGGGATATACTTCGCTCCGGGCGTCTGCGGCCGGACGGCGGAGGCGAATAGCGAAATCACCATGAGTTCCCGGCGTCCGCGATCTGTTCTTCCGCTGCTCCCGCTGGCCCTCTTCCCGCTCGCACTGGTCGCGTGGAGCGCTGTCGGCGCTGTCGGGAGCGCTGCCCCGGAAGCTACCGACAAGCCGCTTTACCTCGTGGCACGTCCCGAGCTGCGCAATCCTTTCTTTCAGGAATCGGTCGTCCTGATGCTTCCTTTGCACGATCGAGAGCCGCGATTGATCGTCGGACTGATTGTGAATAAGCCGGGTCGGATACCGTTGGGGCAGGTGTTTCCTAGTGAGCGAAGTTTGCTGGACCGCTCGGACACTGTGTACTTCGGCGGCCCAGTGGAGATCGAAACGCCGGGAGCGGTGTTTCGCGCGGCAAAGCCATCCAAGAAAGCCATTCACCTCTACGAAAACGTCTATCTCAGCTTCGATAGGGATTTCATCGTGGGCCTGCTGAAGAAACCCAAGCCGGGGGTGGATGTGCGGGTGTTCCTGGGCCGCGCGCAGTGGGCGCCTGAGCAGCTCCAGGACGAAATGAGCTTGGGCGCATGGTATAGCGAACGCGCCGAAAGCAGCTGGATTTTCAGCCCCACCTCGCAGGATGCCTGGCACATTTTGCTCCAGCGGGCGGAGCCCGGCCCCATCGCGGAGCTGCGTTCTCCGATCCCGATTGACAGAGGCGGCGGGCGGCAATAGCATGGCGCCATCATTCACGCCGCAACTCGCGAGGTCCCTATGAAGCGCAAAATAGCGGTCATGGCCGCATTGTTTATGCTGGTGGCGCTGAGCGCATCGGCGCAGCAGGTGAAGGATGTCCGCTCGGTTTTGGAGGCCTCGCTTAAAGCCATGGGCGGCACGAACCTGAAGACGATTCAGTACTCGGGCGGCGGCTGGTCGTCGAGAATCGGGCAGACCTACGGGCTAGCCGAAGACTGGCCGAAATATGAGGTGGCCGACTATACCCGCACCATCGACTATGACGCGAAGTCCTCGCGCGAGGAGTACACGCGCAGGCAAGCGAAATACCCGCTGCTGGGCCGTCCTCCGATGCCCGAGGAGCGCGTCACGTCGATCTTGAGTGATAACTACGCGTGGGACGTGCAGGGCGACAAGCCGGTGCCCTTTACGCGACTTTATCTCGATGGCGTGCCTTACGCCGACCTGCGCCTGCTGGAGATTGCCATTACGCCGCACGGATTTCTGAAGATGGCCCTGGCGGCCAAGGATGCCACGGCCATCACGCTGCCGATTATCGGGCCGTCCGATTTCGGCCTGTCGCAGTTTGGCCGCAAGGTGACCATCGTTTCGTTCACGCTGGGGAAGTACCGCGTGAATGGAACCATCAACGACCAGAACCTGGTGGAGTTGACCGATACGTGGTTTCCCAACCCTGTGTATGGCGACATGGATTACGAGATGCGCTACACGCGCTATAAGAATTTCGATGGCGTGATGTTCCCCACGCTGGTGCACGTGCACCAGGGCGATCCGAGGTTGAATCCCGCCCACAATTATTATCAGTACGACATCACGGACGTGAAGCCCAACGTCGCCGTAACGCCGATGCCCGTGCCGGAGGTGGTGCGCGCGGCGACTCTGGCGCCGGTGAAGGTGGAGAGCCGGAAGCTTGCCGAGGGCGTGTGGTTGCTGGGCGGCGGGACGCACAATAGCGTGCTGGTGGAGTTCAAGGACTTTGTGGCGGTGGTCGAGGCGCCCAACAACGAGGCGCGGTCGCTGGCGGTGATCGAGGAAGCGAACCGGCTGGCGCCCAACAAGCCGGTCAAATACCTCGTCAATACCCATCATCATATGGACCACGCGGGCGGGCTGCGGACCTACGTATCGCAGGGGACTACGATCGTCACGCACGCGATAAACAAGCAGTATTACCTCGACGTGATGTTGCACCCGGCACCGCGGGAGTTACAGCCGGATCGGATGTCGCTCTATAGCCCGATGTACATGGTGAGCCGTCGTCCTGCTCCGATCGAGACGCTGGGCAGCGCGGACGCGGGCGGCCCGGGGACCGGATCGAGCGGCGCCACAAAGTATGTGATCACCGACGGCGACCACATGATGGAGGTTCTGTTCGTCGAAGACATGGCTTATGAGCTGGGCGACAACTCTTACGCCCAGGGCAATCACAGCAACGACATGCTGATGGTCTACCTGCCCAGGGAAAAGATGCTGATCAACGCCGATCTTTACTCGCCGCCGGACCCCGGCGCTCAGCCGCCGGCCACGCCGACCAAGTCCATGCTGACGCTCTACCAGAACATGCGCAAATACGAACTCGACGTGGCCCAGCACGTGCCCATCGAGGGACACGTGGGGACCAACGACGAGTTCTTGAAGCTGCTGGGCACCAAGGTTTCCAAGGCGGAAAACTGAGAATCGCACCCTCTGGGGTCTGCGGCGTCAAGGCGGCGACGTTCGTCTCCTTGGCCGCTTGCCTCCTATGGTCAGGACTCTGCTCCGCAAGCGCCTCGGCGCAATCGGCTGAGCCCGAGAAGCCGGAGAAAGAGATCGCCATCGTCGAGTTAGGAGTGGCGGCGAACCAAAGCGTCACGGGCGGGGGAGCGAGCTTTGGACCCGATATAGCAGTCGAGGCTACGCCCATCGAGAATTGGCTGGAGCTCGAGGCGGGCGTCACGCCGCTTTTCCGGCACGGCGTGAGGGAATGGGACACCGACCTTCTGTTCAAGAAGCCTTGGACGCTGTCCAGGAAAGCCGAGTTCATGATCGGTGCCGGTCCGGAGTGGATTCATACCAACGAATCGAGGCTGGTATCCAATTCGGCGGGCGTCGAAGCGGCGCTGGATTTCATGTTCTGGCCTGGCGGGAAGCATCGGTTCGGCTGGTTTCTCGAACCGGGCTACGACTACAGCTTCGGGCGCGGGCATGAACAATCGGTGGGCATCAGCGGCGGGCTGCTGATCGTTATTCCCTAATGCATTCCCTGACGCAATTCGCTGAAGCACGAGCAGCGCGCCATATTGCAAAGCGTTGCGCGGTATGCTATCGTATCGCTCCGTAACGGTGTCAACCTATTGCTATCATTGGACTTAGTTCGACTTGGGCTGAGACGCCTCCCCTTTTGAACCAGAAGAAGCAGATCCTCAAATCAGCCTCGGTCATCTCTCTCGTCACCGTCGTCAGCCGTATCCTCGGATACGTCCGCGACCAGCGCATCACTTTGCTACTGGGCACCACCCCGACGGCAGACGCCTTCGTCCTGGCCTATCGCATTCCCAGCTTGCTTCGGCGTCTGGTGAGCGAAGGCTCGATGACCGCCTCCTTCATCCCCATCTTCGCGCACTATCTGAACACTAAGCCGCGCGAGGAGGTGTGGGAGTTTGCGCAGCGCCTGTTTTGGACGCTGGCCGTAATGCTGGCCGGGGTGACCGCCCTGGGCGTGGCCTTCTCCGGACCGTTCATGCGTCTTTTCACGTTTTTTGCCCCGGGCCAGCCGGCCATGGAGCAGGCCATCTATTTGAACCGGATTATCTTCCCGTACGTCTTCTTTATCGGCCTCTCCGCGCTGGGCATGGCCATCCTGAATTGCTTTCACGTCTTCGGGACGCCCGCGGCGACGCCGGCGCTATTGAATATTTCCATCATCGCCTGCTCGGTGGCGGCAGTGTCGCGGCATTTTTCGAGCGCGGCGGTGTCGCTGGGCGTGGGCGTGCTGATCGGGGGAGCGCTCCAGTTTTTTGTCCTTTTGCCGCAACTGGTGCGCCGCGGAATGCGTTTTCATTTCGGCATATCGCTGCGGCACGCGGGAGTGCGCTCGGTGGCTGGCGTGCTGGCGCCGGGATTTTTCGGCATCGGAGTGGCCCAGATCAACTTTTTCGTCGGCACCATTTTCGCCACGGCGGGACGGATGCCCACCGGAAGCGTCACCGCGCTCTATGTGGCCGAGCGCGTGATGGAGCTGGTCATGGGCGGCTACGCCATCGCCGTGGCTACGGCGATTTTGCCCATGATGTCGCACCAGGCGGCGTCCGGCGACATGGAGGAGTTGAAGTCCACGCTGGCATTCGCGCTGCGCATCGTTTCGTTCATCACTCTACCCGCGGCGGTGGGCCTGGTGGTGTTGCGCGAGCCGATCATTCGCGTGCTCTTCGAGCATGGCGAATTCGTGGCCGAATCCACCGCGCTCACCACCCGGGCCCTCTTCTACTACGCCTTTGGGCTGCCCGCCTTTGCGGCCATCAAGCTGATTGTCCCGGCGTTTTACTCCACGCACGACATGCGCACGCCCGGTGCGCATCGCGGCCTATTCGCTGGGTCTGGCCATCGCGCTGAACGCCGTCTTCCTGCGCTGGCTTTACCCCTTCGTGCGCAACGGCGGCCCGGCGCTGGCCACCGTGGTCGCGGCGTACTTCAATTTTTTCTCGCTCTTTGCCATCTTCCGGTTACGCTTCGGCCAACTGGGGACACTGGACGTTCTGCTCTCGCTGGCGCGCAGCGGAGTTTGCGCCGCGATGATGGGAAGCGTGTGCTGGCTGGGCTTGCGCGTGTCGGGGTTTGACGCCTATGCCGGATTTCTGCCTCGCTTGGGGATTTTCGTGGTCTTGATCGCCGGCGCGGCCGTTAGCTATCTGGCGCTGGCCTGGGCCATGCGTTGCGGTGAGATGGCTGAGATTTACGGCATCGCCATGCACGCCGAGCCGCAGCCCGCCACCGTCGGGAGCCTGAGCCAGGAATTGTGATGCAGCTAAACGCTACCATCGTCAGCTACCTGAATTACGTCAAGGTGGAGAAGGGCTTGGCCGCCAATACGCTGGCCGCCTATACCAGGGACCTGCGCAAGTTCGAGGCCTTCGCGCAGAAGCGCGGGCTGGATTTGCAGACGGTCAGCCGCGATCACATCGTGGATTTTCTCGGCGATCTTTACCGGCTGGGCCTCGATAGCCACACCGTTTCCCGGCACACGGTCTCCCTGCGCAATTTCTTTCGCTTTGCCTTGGCCGAGGAGGCCATCGCCGTCGATCCTACCCTCAACCTGGAGACGCCCAAGACCCGGCGAACCTTGCCCGTCTATTTGCGCATGGAAGATATCGACCGGCTGCTGGCACAGCCGAACCCGGCTACCCCGTTTGGATTGCGCGATCGGGCCATCCTGGAGGTGCTGTATTCCACCGGACTGCGCGTCTCGGAATTGATCAACTTGAAGATATCGGACATGGAAATGCGCATGGGCTGCTTGCGCTGCGTCGGAAAGGGTGATAAGGAGCGTCTGGTACCAGCCGGGCGAAAAGCGCTGGCGGCGGTGAGGGAGTACCTGGAGAAGGGCCGGCCGCATCTACTGCGGCGTGAGGAGGGAGCCTCGCCCCAGGGCGCCCGAGTTCGTTCCAGTTCTGCAGCATCGGCTCGCCCCGCGGGGCGCGCGGCAGGGACTGCGGGTACTTCGTGGATGTTCGTCAACCGCCACGGCACGCGCTTGAGCCGCACCAGCGTCTGGCGCTTGTTGAGCGCCTACGGCCGGCGAGCTGGCATACGGGCGCGTCTCTCGCCCCACAAGCTGCGGCACAGCTTCGCCACGCACTTGCTCGAGCGCGGCGCGGACCTGCGGTCGGTGCAGTTGATGCTGGGCCACGCCGATATTTCGACGACACAGATTTATACGCACGTGATGGAGGAGCGCCTGAAGGCGATCTACAAAGCGCACCACCCGCGCGCGTAACCACCGTGGGCGACTCTTGTTTAAGGAAGAGAATGGCCGATGCCTGATTACATGTACATGCTGGAAAGCCGGCTCTCCGCCGAGCAGCGCGCCGTGTTACTGCGCATGCAGCAGCTGGCCGTGGAAACCTCCACCAACGTCTACCTCACCGGCGGCGCCGTTCGAGACGTGATTTCGGGGATGCCCATCCGCGATCTCGATTTCACCGTGGAGGGCAATCCCTCGCGTTTTGCGCGCGAACTGGAAAAAAGCGGCGCGCGCGTGGTCCACGAGGATGAAAAGCTGCGCCACGTGGAGATGATTTTCTCGGGCGACGTCGACGGCAGCATCGCCGCCGCGCGCGAGGAGATCTATCCGCGGCCCGAAGTCCGCCCGGAGACGCGCTGGTCCACGATCATGGAGGATCTGCGGCGCCGCGATTTTTCCCTGAACGCCGTAGCCATCTCTCTAAACGCCGCGTCGCGGGGCCTGCTGCTCGACCCCACCAACGGCCTGGCCGATCTCGAAAGCCGCGAGGTCCGCGCGCTCTCCATCCATAGCTTCAGCAATCAGCCAGTGCGCCTGCTGCGCGCCATTCGCTATGCCGCGCGCATGGACTTCAAGCTCGAACCGCGCACCGAGGAGTGGTTCAAGCTGGCGCTGGAAAGAGGGAAGCGCGAAGCCATCTCTCCCTCCGACGCCGGCAGCGAACTGCGCCAGGTGGCCCGCGAAGATAAGCCCGTGCAAATCCTGAAGGCCTGGGAGGCGCGGGACCTGCTCGAGCCCATCTCGCCGCAGCTGGCCAAGCGCCATCCGCACTACGAAATGCTGGCCCGCATTCTCCGCGCGCGCGAGGATTTGTCCGCCGCCGGAATCCGTCCCCGGTTTTTCGCGCCGGTCACTTTTGCCGTGCTCGGCAGGCTCAAGGACCGCGAACTCACGAGCGCGTTGAATCACGTCGAATTTCGCGCCCAGGAGATCGAAGCGATCACCACGGTCGAAGACCGCGCCTCCAAAATTACGGCGGCGCTGTCCGGGCACAAGACGGCGTCTCCGGGGGATGCTTACGCTTTTCTAGAGAAGGCTCCGGGCGATCTGCTGGCGTTTATTCTGGCGGAGTCCTCCAACTCCAAGGCCGTGGGAAAAATTCGCACCTATCTCACGAAATGGAAGCCGTTGCGCCAGGCTTTGCCCGCCGCCGTGCTGGAACTCGAATCCATTGGCATGGAGCATGGCCCGAAATTCGACAAGGTGATCGAAGACCTCTTCCAGGCGCAGCTCGCGGGCAAGGCGCGCAATCCCGAGCTGCGCCTCAAGCTGCTGCGCAAGCTTTCCGGCATTAAAGAGGCGCCCAAGAAGAAGATTGAAGAAAAGAAGAAGCCGGAAAAAGGGTCCAAGAAGAAGCCGGGAGCCGCCGCGCCGCCGAGCGCGGCCATTCAACCCGGGAGGGTGGAGCAGCCGGCGGCCGATGCGCTGGCACGCCTGAAAGCGGCACGGAAAGGCAAAGCTGCGCCTCCGCCGCCTCCGGCCGCGCCAGCGGCGAAGCCCGCCCACAAGCCCAAAGCAGCCGCCTCCCGCAAGCGCTAGCCTGGCTTGCGCTTGCAGGAAGGTGTAACTTTTTCTCTTATTTCTTGGGTTCTTCGCTCGGCTTGTCTGTCCTAGGCCGAATGCTGAACTCCGGAGCCCAGTCCACTCCGCGGTGTATGGAATCATGGGTTCCCGTGTCCATGCCCTGATTCAAATCTTCGCGTTCGGCTCGGTCATTTAGGGCTCGAGCTTCGTCCCGTTGCTCCATCTCCGATTCCATCTCGTTCGCGGCTTTGTCTTTACGTTCGTCAGCGTCGCCCATAGTTGTCTCCTCCAGTCGCACAGGCCTGCGGGGCCCCCATGCTCATCCGGGTCATCCCTCGGCCCGGTAGATATGATGCTCGCAGGAGGGGCATTGTGGCGAGCTATTTGTGGCGAATATCCTCGGGAGCGCGCTGCCGATCGAGCGGCAACACCTGCAACTGCCATTGCACGGCTATCGACGCCGGCAGAAAGCAAATCTTGCTGTCGCAGGCTTGATACAGCAACTCCCCGGCAATGGGGATCGTCTTTCCTTCCGCGCCAAGAGAGTTGCTGAAGTCGTTCGCGCTCGCCACCTGCACGTCCTGGCTGATGCGGAATTGGCCTTCGAAGATGGGGACGCGCTCCTTGATCGCCGGCAGAAAGAGAATTCGCGACTTTGGGTAGATTGCCGGCTCGATTTGTAGCCCCGCCACCGGCTCGACCGTCAATTGGATCGGTTTGTAGTCCTTTGTACCCGGCGCGTACACGTGCACGCCGGGGGGAAGCCGGATTTCGGCCGTGAGAGTGATGCGCCCGCCGGGGAAGGCGGTGCGATCGGACTGTTCGAGCGCAAGCTGAAGGTGCGGCGTTTCCACCGTATTCGTGACTTCCTGGCCCAGCTCCGGAAAGAGCTTGGCGATGACGGTGTTCCCCGACAGCCGCTGGCGATACTTGGCCTCGAAAAACTTCTCGCGAATCACGCCCCCGGGGGCCACGAAGAAGTACCCGGGCCGGGCCATGCCGTTGAATTGGCCGGCAGCCTCGGCGTTCAAAACGTCGTAGGCGCGAATGATTTGGGAGCCGGGATCGGAAAGCAGCGGGAAATCGATTTTCCGTCGATCGGCGAAATATTTGAGTATGGCTTCGCTGTCGTAACTGATGCCGGCGACTTTGAGCCCCTGCTTCTCGAATCGCGCCTTGGCATTTTGCAGCTCCACGAGCTGCCCCTTGCAGTAGGGTCACCAGTCCGCGGAACGGAAAAAAAGCAAGACCGTGCCGCGCGGCCCTTTCAGGCTCTCCAGGGTTTGTTCGCGCCCAAACTGGTCCCGAAGCGAAAAGGGAGGCGCCTTGCGCCCCACGGGAAGGCCGATGGCGGTGAGCAGTCCTAGCGACGAGATGCGAATGGTGTTGCCGTCGAGGGCGCCGCGAACGGTTACGCTCTCCCCCAGATGGCCGGCGGCCTGGTCCTGAGGATCGAGCGCAAACATTTGCCGCGTCGTGTCGTCGTACAGGACGAGCTTCGCGCCCGGTGTGTCCTCGGTGCATTTGGCGGCTTCGGCAAAGGCCTCGTCGGGGGTGCAGCCGCCATTGAGGATGACCCCGGACCAGGCGGTGGGCTTCGCGGTGCCGGCTTGTCGCGCAATTGCGGTCTCCGTTGCGCCCGCAATCAGAGCCACCGCCAGGAAGCATGCGGCCGCGCGCGAGAGCAGTACCTGTTTCGCCTGCGCCATATTCGTGGACGTGCCGGGCTATTTCAACTCCAGGCTACTCTAACACCGTTCCGCCACGACTCTTGTGGGTCTTCCTCGCGGGTCTTTATTGAGGACCTGAGGGCAGGAATAGGCGGATATTGGAATAAATAAAATCGTCCGCCAGCCCTTTTTGCCGGCTATCCAGGAGGGCCCAAAGTTTGGCGAAAGTCTGCGCTTGCAGAAACAGCATGCGCGAGGTGAGTTGGCCCTGTTCGTCCGCCAGACGCCTGATCTCCTCCTCGCTTTTTCCGGAACGGGCTGCGGCAAAGAGTGCGTTCTTGGCGTGTTCCATCTCGCCGGCGATGGGCGTCGCTTCCTTGAGCGCGGCATCGAAAGCCGCGTGCAATTGCTCCTGCTGCGAATCATTCAATTTCAAAACCAGCGTTATCAGCTCCAGGGCGCTCTGCTCGTTGGCCTGGCCAAGCGAGCTGCCGCTGGTACCCGCGCCGGGAGTCGGCGCGCTCATTGCCGCGGATGGCGCTGCGTCGGATTGGCCCTGGGCGCGAACGACGGCCGGGCCAAGCGCCAGCAGAGCGGCAACCAACAGCAATCCGCTCGATTGAGTCCAGAATGGAGAAATCCAACATGGGTGCGCGCGTTTGGTCATCGTTCGAAGCTCCTCTTTGCGTTGCCTTCGGCTGCACTCGAGCAAAGGAGTGCCTGCCTCTGCTAAGACCACGGCGCCGTCTCTTCCACCGGACCGAGTCCCTTCTCTTGCACTGAAGCCTTGCCGCGGAAAACGCCTCGCCGGGGGTTAGGCGAGATCATTTCCACCTCCTGGAATCCGACGTGTTCCAGCATTGCCTTGCAGGCGGCGGCATTTGGAAACCAGAAGCAGGTGGGATCGCGGCTGGGGTTCTCCGGAGGTCCGCTAGTAATGCCGAAGGGATGGAACTCGGCCATTGGCTTGCTGCTCCAATTTTGGGCGACGGCGGTTTGCATCAGCACTGTCCCGGAACAAACGGAGTGGATCTTCTCCAGCGCCAGCAGAGGATGGCGCAGGTGGTAGAGCACACCAAAGAACATCACCAGATCGAAGGTGCCGAAGGTTTTGGGGCTAAGATCGTAGACGCTGGTCAAGTGGGATCGCGCGCGCGAACCGAGGGCGGCGCGGCAGATTTCAAACTTGCGCGCCATGGGCGGATAATTTTCTATTCCCACTACCTCCTCCGCTCCGCGGCGTTCGGCCTCGAAACTGAAAAAGCCTTCCGCGTGGCCAATATCCAGAACGCGCATGCCCGTCATGTCCGCGGGCAATCCGTAGTGCGGTAACTTATCGACCCGCGGATCGCTCCATCCCGGAGTGACCAATCCGCCGGGCAACTCCATTTTGAGGAACCAATACGGCTCCTCTTGAATTCTGCCGCGCAGCCAATCCAGCACGGTCACTTTGTTCAGGTCGATGGGGACTCGCGCGGAGGCCTTGCGGGGAGCCTCCACGGCCGATACCGCGTTCTTCCGCTTGCGTTTGAAGAACATGATCCGCCTTTCCTTGCGCCTGGCTTTACGGAAGGATCATTCTACTCGTCATCGCCGCTCGTTTGCTGGTGGCTCCGTATGGTTGTGGATTCCGCGACGAATATCTTGGCGTTCGTCTGGAAAAATCGCGCGGCGCAGACTACAATGAAGCCGCCATGGCAACTCCGCGTTTCGTCCATCTGCATCTGCACACCGATTACAGTCTTCTCGACGGCGCTTGCGACATCACGGAACTGGTTGACGAAGCCGCCCGCCGCGGCATGCCCGCCGTGGCCGTCACCGATCACGGCAATCTCTTTGCCGCCGAGCATTTTTACCACGAAGCCACCACGCGCGGCGTGAAGCCGATCATCGGCTGCGAAGTATACGTCGCGCGCGGCAGCCGCCACGATCGCGGCGTCGGACACGGCGCCGAGCCGCGGCTCACGTCCTCCGCGGCGCCGGCAATGGGCAGCAATGGGCGGGCCAGGAACCTGGCCAGCGCGGCACCAATCACCTGGTCTTGCTCTGCGAAAATGCCGAAGGCTACCGCAACCTGATCAAGCTGGTCTCCGCCGGCTTCCTCGAAGGCTTCTATTACAAGCCGCGCATCGATTACGACCTGCTGGCCAAGCACAGCCGCGGGCTGATCGCGCTTTCCGCCTGCCTGCAGCGGCGCGGTGGCCGAGCCGCTGCATCGAAGGCCGTTACGACGATGCGCGCGCCGCCGCCTACCGCCTGCAGGATATTTTCGGCAAGAGCAATTTCTTCCTCGAAGTGCAGGACCAGGGCCTGGAGATCGATCGGCCCGGTGAATCGCGAACTGGTGCGCCTCTCGCGCGAGAGCGGCATTCCGCTGGTGGCCACCAACGACTGCCACTACCTGACGCGCTCCGATGCTCGCGCGCAGGAAGTGCTGATGTGCATTCAGACCGGCAAGACCATGTCCGATCCGCAGCGCATGCGCTTTGCCACCGACCAGTTTTATTTCAAGACCGCCGAGGAGATGGCCCAGGTCTTCGCGCGAATTGCCGGAAGCGCTCGAGCGCACCGTGGCCATCGCCGAGCGCTGCAATCGTGCGCATCGACCCGGTGCACAACTCGTTCCCCGAATTCCAGGTGCCCGCAGGGCTACACCGCTCGATAGCTATTTCGAGCGCGTGGTCCGCGAAGGATTTGCCGAGCGCGTGCCGTATCTCGAAGCGTTCGCCAAGCAGGGCCGGCTGCGCCGACCGCTGGCCGAATACGAGCAGCGGCTTTCCAACGAAATCAAGATGATCGAGCAGATGCGCTACGCCGGATATTTCCTGATCGTCTGGGATTTCATTCGCTACGCGCGCGCGCAGGGCATTCCGGTGGGGCCGGGGCGCGGTTCGGCGGCGGGCAGCCTGGTGAGCTACGCGCTGCACATCACCGACGTCGATCCGCTGCAATACGATCTGCTCTTCGAGCGCTTCCTCAATCCCGAGCGCGTCTCCATGCCCGATATCGACATCGACTTCTGCATGCGGCGCCGCGGCGAAGTGATCGATTACGTCACGGAGAAATACGGCCGCGACAACGTGGCGCAGATCATCACCTTCGGCACCATGGCCGCCAAGGCCGCGCTCAAGGACGTTGGCCGCGCCATGGACCTGCCCTACGGCGACGTCGATCGCCTCGCCAAGCTGGTGCCCAACCAGCTCAACATCGCGCTCGACGAAGCGCTGAAGCAATCCGCCCAGCTTCGCACGGCCATCGATGCCGACGAGCGCTTCCAGCGACGTGCTGGAGGTCGCCAAGCGCCTGGAAGGCCTGGCGCGCCACGCCTCCACGCACGCCGCCGGCGTGGTGATCTCGCCGCAGCCGCTCACCGACCTGCTGCCCGCTTTACAAGACCAATCGCGACGAAATCACCACGCAGTACGACATGAAGGGCCTCGAGCGCCTGGGCCTGCTGAAGATGGATTTTCTCGGGCCTCACCACGCTCACGGTTCTTTCCGACACGGTGAAGCTGGTCGCCGCCAATCGCGGCGTCGCAGCTCGATCTGCGAAACGCTGCCGCTCGACGACGCGCCCACCTATCAGCTTTTCTGCGCGCGGCGACACCACCGCCATCTTCCAGTTTGAATCGCACGGCATGCGCGACATTCTGCGCCGCTACCAGCCCACGCGCCTGGAAGACCTCACCGCGCTCAACGCTCTCTACCGCCCCGGCCCGATCCAGGGCGGCATGGTCGACGATTTCATCGCCCGCAAGCACGGCAAGAAAAAAGTCACCTACGATCTGCCCGAGCTGAAGGAGATCCTGGAAGAGACCTACGGCGTCATCCTCTATCAGGAGCAGGTGATGCAGATCGCCAATCGCCTGGCCGGCTTTTCGCTCGGCGAAGCCGATATCCTGCGCCGCGCCATGGGCAAGAAGAACCGCGAAGAGATGGCCGCGCAGCGCGAGAAATTTCTCGCCGGCTGCGCCGCGCACAAAGTTCCGGCGAAAAAGGCCGAGCGCATCTTCGATCTGATGACCGAATTTGCCGGCTACGGCTTCAACAAATCGCACTCCTGCGCCTACGCGCTTCTGGCCTATCAGACCGCCTGGCTCAAGACGCACTATCCCGGTGGAATTCATGGCCGCGCTGCTGACTTCGGAAACCGGCAACACCGAAAAAGTGGTGAAGTACATCCACGAAGCGCGCGGCATGGGCATCACCGTGCTTCCGCCCGACGTCAACACCAGCGACGTGGACTTCACGCCCGTCGGCGAAGCAGATTCGCTTCGGCATGCGCGCCATCAAGAACGTCGGCGAAAACACCGTCCGCGGCATTCTCGAAGCGCGCGAGACGCTGGGCCGCTTCCATTCGCATCTTCCAATTCTGCGACTCCGTGGATACGCGCCTGCTGAACCGGCGCGTGCTCGAAAGCCTGATCAAGGCCGGCGCCATGGATTCCTTCGGCGCTCGCCGCGCGCAGCTTTACGCCGTGATCGACCGCGCCATGGAGCGCGCGCAGAAGCTGCAACGCGAGCGCGCCAGCGGCGCAGCACGGCTTTTCGGCGCCGGCGGCGGCTCGCCGGAGCCGCCCGAGCCGCGCGCTTCCCGATGTCGAGGAGTGGCCGGAGCACGAGTTGCTGGCCAACGAATTCGCCACGCTGGGCTTTTATATTTCGGGGCATCCGCTGGCCAAGCATGCGGCGCGGCTCAAGGAACTGAAAGCTGTGGAGCTGGCCGCCATGGAAGGCCGGCGCAACGGGGAAGACGTCGTCGATCGCCGCGCATGGTTATCTTCCATGCGCCCCATGCGCTCGCGCAAGGGCGATCGCTGGGCCATCCTCAATTTGCAGGACATGACCGGCGGCACTCGAAGCCCTGGTGTTTCCCGAAGCGTTCGCGCGGCTGGAAAGCGCTGCTCAAATCGGGCGCGCCGCTGCTGTTGCGAGGCCGCGTCAACGTGGAAGACGCCGGCACGCGCGTGGCCATCCAGGATGGCCAGCCGCTCGACCAGCGTCGGCCGGCACGGCTGGCCGTGATGCGCAGTGCGCGTGCGATCACTTGAGCGCCATGGACGAATACACTCTCGATCAGCTGAAGGAGCTCTTGCGCGGTCGCCCGGCCCGTGCCCCATCGCCTTTGATCTCATCGATCCGGACGGCACCGTGGCCACGCTGCGCGTCCAACCAGAGAGTGCGCATCGACGACCGGCTCGTGGACGCCGTGCGCAGGAGATGTGCGGGCGCGGGCGCCGTGGAAGTGGTGCGCTGATTGAGCGGCCGATGGAAAGCCGATGGAGACAAAAGAACAGCGCCGACAACTCGAGCGAGCTCGAACGCGAAGTGGAGAGTCTGCGCCGCTTGTCGGCTGGACGGCGCGCAGATCGCGACCTCGAAACGCTTCGCGAGCAAGTCTCCGAACTGCGCCGCGAGTTTTACACGCATCTGGGCGCCTGGCAGCGCACCCAACTGGCGCGCCATCCGCAGCGGCCTTACACGCTCGATTTCGTCCGCCTGCTCTTCACCGATTTTTCCGAACTGCACGGCGACCGCGCCTTTGGCGACGATCCCGCCATCGTGGCCGGCTTCGCGAAGTTTCAACGGCCGGCCCGTGCTGGTCCTCGGCCACCAGAAGGGCCGCGACACCAAGCAGCGCGTGGCCCGCAATTTCGGCCAGGCCAAGCCCGAGGGCTATCGCAAGGCGCTGCGCCTGATGCAGGCTCGCCGCCAAGTTCGGCCGCCCGATCTTCACGTTTGTGGATACGCCCGGCGCCTATCCCGGCATCGACGCCGAAGAGCGCGGCCAGGCCGAAGCCATCGCCGTCAATCTGCGCGAGATGTCGCGCCTGCCCGTGCCTATCATCGTCACCATCACCGGCGAAGGCGGCTCCGGCGGGGCGCTGGCCATCGCCGTGGGCGACCAGGTGAACATGCTGGAGAATTCCGTCTATTCGGTGATCTCGCCGGAAGGCTGCGCCTCGATCCTGTGGCGCGATGCCGGCAAGGCCGAGACTCGCTGCGGAGGCGCTGCGCATCACGGCCCAGGACCTCAGCGAATTCGGCATCATCGATGAAATCGTCCCTGAACCCGAAGGCGGCGCGCATATCGACCACGAAGCCGCCGCGCAGATGCTCGAGCCTGTGCTGGTCCGCGCGCTCGACGACTTTTGCGCTCAGGCCGGTTCCGGAATTGCTCGAACGCCGCTACGACAAATTCCGCCGCATGGGCCAGCTTGCCGGCGCAGTCTCCGGCTGACCTGCTTCTCGAAATCCAATTTGGTTGCGCTAAGATCCGGGCTGAATCTTGGCCAAAAAGCGCCTCAATATGCACGTGCCGGATTAGAAACGTCCGCATTGGGGAATAATTGTGGGCGCTCCCATTTTGGTCTAGCTTTATGGCAACGATGCTATCCCATAAAAGAGGACGCGGAAATTACGCAAGTTACCGACCCCTTTCGTCCTTACGAGCGCCTGGTCAAGATCAAGGTGCTCGGCAAGACCGTGGAGGTCCCGGAGCGAAACTCGCTCTTGCGCTGCTTCCAGTTTTTGAGCCCGGAGACGATCCCTTACGGCCGGTTCTGCTGGAACCAGGATTGCCAGTATTGCCGGGTGCATGGCCAAGCTCCCAGACGACACCAAGCCGCGGGAGATGCTCAGCTGTAAGTTCATGGTCATGCCGGGCATGGAGATCACCGAGATCAGCCCCGAACTGAAGCTCTGCTTGCGCCCTGTTCTGCACAAATAGCTCGCCGGGAGAGCCCTCCGCAGCCAGGCGTGTCTCCGAGTTATTGCTGGCGTCCGAACTAGCGAACGTTGGGGCTCTCGCGCTCCTGCTGCCTTATATTGTCGATGACGTGATCAAAAATGGCGGGGCTGCCCGGCCCTTTGCAGGATTCCGCGTTCGCACCTTTCAAACCGGACTCGGCGATCGTGGCGGCGGAATTGAAAAGCGACTGCACGCGTTCCCGTTCTGCGCGGCAAGGCCCGGGCCGCAGACAGTCAGGCGAGCTCGGAAGTTGGGCGAGTGCGTCCAGCCCCTGCGCGGCGGTCGCTTTTGCGGCTGTGTAAGATTGCGGCGTTCGGAAGACGGCATCGACGCAGCCCGCCAGAAAAGCCTCGGCCCTCGTGATCAAGGCTGCCAGCCGATCTGCCGAATCGTTGTTTTCCCCGAAGGCCAGGAACTTATCGGCGTAGTTGGCGGTCTCCGGATAGTTCCCAAGCGAGAAATAGGTCATGTATTCGTCGCGGTAAGCGTCTCGCAACAGGGACGAATCCGGATACGCCGCCACAAAATCGTCGAGCAGCTTGATCTTCGCTTGTGCGTCCTTTTCGTTGTGGGCGGCTTGGTAAGCGTTTTCTTCGGCGGCGCTCGCCTGGTTTTGCGGCGTGTCTTGAGCCCTCATCACCGTGCAATTCAAGGAAACGCACAGGAGCAACGCACTCGAGCAGGCGAGGGCCGCAAACACGAGTTGCCGGATTCGCTTCATGGCGCAACCTCAAAAGCTCGCGGGCAGCTTCAGTTGATGTAGATTCTACACCGAAGACGCCTGCATCCATCTCCCCGGCCCGCAGCCTCGTGGCTTCTGGGCTTCCCTCTGGTATCCAGGCGATCTTGTGGCCAATCTTGTGGTAAGATCGCGTGTTACAAGGGAAACCTGGGGAGGCTCGGTGAAAGCCAAGACAAAATTCGGCATTGGCATAGGCGTTATTGTGATATCGCTTTCGGCCCTGGCTTGGATGGGCGCCAAGCAGAGCCAAACCTACTACCACACGGTCGCCGAAATTCCTTCTCTCAGCTCGTCTGCCATGCACCAGCGCATTCGCGTGGGCGGCGACGTCGCCGCCGGATCGATCAAGCATCTGCCGGGCCGCATCGATTTCGTCCTCACCGAAGAGGGCAAGACGATGCCCGTGAGCTACGTCGGATCGGACCCGCTGCCGGATACCTTTAAGGATGGCGCGCAATGCCTGGTCGAGGGGCATGCGATGCCGGATGGACGCTTCGTCGCCGAAGAGTTGCAGGCCAAGTGCGCCTCGAAGTACGAAGCGGCGCCCGGCGGCACCCAGTCGTCGCAGCCCGCTCCCAGTTCGGACCGCAAGAGCTGAGTTTGTTGACCGGCGCGAGTTCGACTTTCCTTTCCGCGAAAGGCGCATTCTGTAGGTAGCTTTTTTCGCGGAAGAGGCTAGACTCTCGTCGGAAGATCTAGGGGGAAGTCGTTGGATCTTTTTGGTTCCTTTGCCCTGCTCCTGGCATTTCTGTGCGGACTCTATGCGTTTGGCGGCGGAATTGCCGCCATCGTCACGCGCCGTCCGCTGCTGATCAAAAGCGCGCGCCACGCCGGCATGGCGGTGTGCGTGCTCATCTGGCTGGGATTCGGCAGCCTGGCCTACCTTTTCCAGACCGACAACTTCTCCATGGCCTACGTCGTGGAGCACAGCAATCGCACGCTCCCGGCCTTCTTTAAGTTCGCGGCCATCTGGGCGGGGCAGGAAGGCTCGCTGCTGTTCTGGAGCTTCCTCCTCTCGATCTACGTTTTCTCCGTTCTCTTCGTCTATCGCGGCAAGCATCCCGAGTTGATGCCCTACGTCGGCGTGGTCATGGTCGGAGTGCAGCTTTTCTTCCTGACCATGAATAATTTCGTCGCCAGCCCCTTCCACATTCTCGGGTCGGCCGCTCCCAATGGCGCCATGCAGTGGATCATGCGCGGCGATGGCAATGGACTCAACCCGCTGCTGCAGTATCCGGAGATGGTCATCCATCCACCGGTCCTTTATTCCGGCTATACCGGCTTTACCATCCCGTTCGCCTTTGCGCTTGCCGCATTGCTGGGCCGGTATCCCGGCGAAAAATGGATTCACCTCACCCGCCGCTGGACCATGATCGCCTGGGGTTTCCAGGGCGTGGGCATTTTGCTCGGCGCGCACTGGGCTTACGCCGTCCTCGGCTGGGGCGGCTACTGGATGTGGGACCCGGTGGAAAACGCGTCGCTGATGCCCTGGCTCACCGGCACCGCGTTTCTGCATTCGGTGATGATGCAGGAAAAGCGCGGCATGATGCGGGTGTGGAACGTGTGGCTGGTCTTCATCACGTTCCTGCTGACCATCTTCGGGACTATGCTCACCCGTAGCGGCATGGTGAATTCCGTGCACGCCTTCGCGCAATCGAGCATCGGCAATTGGTTCCTCGGCTTTATTATCCTGACGCTGGTGGTGTGCTTCGTCTCCTTCTGGCGCAATCGCGACTATCTGCGCAGCGACAATACGCTTGATTCGCTGGTCTCCCGCGAATCGAGTTTCCTCTTCAACAATCTCATCCTGCTGGTCGCCTGCGTGGCGGTGATCTCCGGAACATTGTTCCCGGTGCTCTCGGAATGGGTGCGCGGCACCAAGATCAGCGTGGGCGTGCCGTTCTTTAACATGATCAATTTGCCCATCGGCCTGTTCCTGCTGTTTCTTACCGGCGTGGGACCTCTGCTGGCCTGGCGCAAAACTTCCATGTCCAGCCTGCGCAAGAATTTCGGCGGTCCGGCGCTGGTCGGCATCGTCGCCGGCATCGTGGGCATTGCGATGGGCCTGCGCAACTTTTACGTGACCACCTGCTTGATCCTCTCCGTTTTCGTCACGCTGACGATTCTCCTGGAGTTCTATCGCGGCGCGCGCGTGATCTCCTCGCGCGGCAATACCAATATCTTTTCGGGCGTGGCCCAGCTCACCATGCGCAATACCCGCCGTTACGGCGGCTACGTGGTGCACTTCGGCATCGTGCTGATCTTCCTGGGCATCTCCGGCGCCGCCTTCAACCAGGATAAGCAGATGGAGATGCCGCCGGGCTCGCAGATGACCATCGGCCCCTACCGGCTCACGCACCAGACTTTCGACAGCACCCAGGTGGGCAACTACACCGCCGATCGCGCCACGATCGCCGTCGACCGCGGCGGCAAGCAGATCATCATGCTCTATCCCGAGAAGCGCCTGTATCCGGCCAACCAGGAATCGGGAACCATGGTGGCCATCTACTCGACGCTCAAGGAAGATCTCTACGTCGTCTACGCCGGCCGTAGCCCGGAAACGAACCAGCCGGTGATCCACGCGTATCTGAACCCGCTGGTGAAATGGATTTGGCTGGGAGGCGCGATCGTCGCGCTGGGTACTTTGCTGGCCATGGTGCCCAATCGCCAGCCGGTGCTGGCGCTGCATGCCGTGGTCGATCCCGCAAGCGCCGGTCCCGCGCTTGCGCCCGCGCGCGCTCCTACGCAGCGCTACGATGGCCATGATTGACGTGCGTAAAGCAATCGTGTCATTCCCAGCAGTCCGCTCGCGCGGACGACGAGAAATCCGCTTTTCTCTTTCTGTATTTTCCCTCGCGGCGATATTGGCGTTCGTCGTCGCGCCGGGCTTCGCCCAAACCGCGCCGGCCACGCCGCAGATGAATATGCCTCCCGTCGAGCCCGCGAGTAGTGCGCTGCCCACCGGCCGCGCCCGCGAGATCGCCAACCAGGTGATGTGCACCTGCGGCTGCGGCGATACAGCCGGATCGTGCAGCCATCCGGGCGCCGCGTTTTCCGGACCCTGCGAAGTGGCCAAGGGCAAGCTCAAGGAGATTAACGAGCGCGTCGGCCGCGGCGAATCGAACGCCTCCATCCTGCAAACTCTCGTGAAGGAATATGGCGAGTCGGTGCTGGCCGCGCCTCCCGTGAGCGGCTTCAATTGGTTCGCCTACGGGTTCCCGGCGGTGGCCTTTGCTATCGGTTTGGGATTGGTCATAATGATTATTCGGCAATGGCGGCATCGTCCCGTCAACGCGCCCGCTTCCGGGCCGGCAGTTTCCGCCGAGATGCTGGCACACGCGCGCCGCCAAATCGCGCGCGATGTGCGCGACGATTGAAGGCTGGGCTCCCGCCGGCATGGCAACGAATCTGGCAATGGCACTCCCCATCGCGGTACGGGACATCGACACGCTTGCCGTGATCGCCTGCGTGGCGCTCACCGCCGCGGTCTTGATTTTCGTCTTCCTGATCGAACCCGATCCCGGCGATTCCGCTCCGCATCGCTCGCTGCTCGATCAACTCATGGAGCGCCGCGACATCATTTACGATAATCTGCGCGACCTGAAGTTCGAGTACCGCACCGGCAAATTCGCCGAGGAAGATTACGAGCAGATGAAGCAAACTCTGGAAACCGAAGCCGCCCTGGTGCTCGCCGAAATGGACCGCGTCACCGGCAATCCCGTGGCCTTGCCGCGTTCAGACGCGGCTGTGCGCGCCCGCGCTGTCTCCGCCGCGCCCAAGGCAGGGAATTAGCCATGCCGCGCTCGATCACAGGCCTGCCGCGAACCCTCGCAAGCTGTCATTCCGAGGAGTCCCGCCAAGGCGGGCCGTCTGCGCCTCAAGGCGAGAAGACGAGGAATCTGCTGCCGCATTGTCCCATCGCAAAAAGCAGATCCCTCGCCAGGCTCGGGATGACATCGTTCTTTTCGTACGGCCGCAGCGCCCTGGCCTGCTGCGCCCTGGTAATCGCCTGCGCCGCCGCCGCCGCTGCCGGTACCGTCACCGGCGTCATCCATAACGGCACCAATGGCAACGCCGTCGCCCCTGGCGTGGACGTCATCCTGATCCAGTTGCAAGGCGGGATGCAGCCGTTGGCCACCACCAAGTCGGATGCCAAGGGACAGTACAAATTCGACAATCCCGCCATCGGCCAGGGGCCCATGCTCATTCGCGCCGTCTATCACGGCGTGATGTTCCATCAGCCGCTGGTTCCCGGGCACGATACCGTGGACGTCACCGTCTACGATCCTTCCTCCGATTCGAAGATCGTTAATGTAGGCTCGCGCGTCGTCGTCTTCCAGCCCAACGGCGACAAGCTCGTCGTCGGCGAAGAGTATTCGCTGCAAAACCAGTCCCAGCCGCCGAAGGCCTATTACAGCGAGAAGGGCGATTTCAGTTTCCAGATTCCCGAGGGCTCGCAGCTTTCGCAAGTCTCCTCCTGGGGACCTTCGGGCATGCCCGTGGTGCAGGGCACCATCGACCACGGCAAGGGCAAATACGCCATCGCCTACGCCTTTCAGCCTGGCGATAACGGCGTGCGCTTTTCCTATCAGATCCCCTATCCCTCGAATCACGCCGATGTGCGGTTGAGCTCGGACTACTCCGTCGGCCGCGTGCTCCTGGTCGCCGCGCCCAGCGTGACGATAAACAGCCCCGGCTTCATGCCCGCCGGCACCGAGCAGGGCTTCAATCTCTACACGCGCGATTCCGTTCCTCAGGGCTTGCCGTTCGACGTATCCGTCTCCGGCACGGCTCCTCCGCCGCAGGCTTCGCAGGACCAAAGCCAGGGTCAGGGCGGCAACGATCAAGACCCCACGGTGAATAGCCGCGTCAACGAATCTGTTCAAGCGCTGCCCAACCGTCTCGATAGCCTGCGCTGGATCATCATCGGAGGATTCGCCGCGCTCTTCGCGCTGGGCCTGCTCATACTCTGGCGCAAGCCGGACTTCGTTCCCGGCGTCGCCGCGGGCGTGGGAGACATGCCCGTGCCGTCTTCGCCGGCTGGCCCGCGCGGCAAGCGCAAATCAATGGCTTCTCAGGGGGCTTCTCACGCCGCCGCGCCGCCAAGCGCGCCGTCAAGAACGGCTTCGTATTCGCCCGTGGCATCGTCTGGCGCGACGCCCGCGCCTTCGACGCACGCCGTGCCATCTGCATCGGCTGCCACCGCGTCGGCTACATCTGGGGTCGTTGACGTGCCCGCCGTCGAGCGCGAAGTTCAGAACGGGCTCGACGGCCTCAAAGACAAGCTCTTTCGCCTCGAACTCCGCCGCCAAGCGGGCACCATCTCCGAAGAGGACTACGCCCGCGAGCGCGCCCGCACCGAGCAGATTCTGCGCGAACTCGTGCGAGGGTAGCCGCCGCCGTGCAATCTGGTTCCTCCACTCCATCGCCCGCAAAATCGGCGCGCGCTGGGGACCCCTCCGCAACACGCGCGCCCCGCGGACTGGGCCTCGAATTCGTCGGCTTCGCCAAACGCTACGGCCCGCGCTTCGCCCTGCGCGGCGTGTCTCTCTCCATCGCTCCCGGCGAATGCGTCGCGCTGGTTGGCCCCAATGGCTCCGGCAAAACCACTCTGCTGAAGGCCGCGGGCCTGCTGATTCGCCCGTCCGCGGGCCGCGTGAGTTTTTCCCACGTGAACGCCAATGGCGCCGCCGCGGACTCCGGCTCCGGCGATAATGGCGGCGACTCCTGCGCCATCAAGCGCTCCATCGGCTTTGTCTCCCATAGCATCCTGCTTTACGACGAGCTCACCGCCGAAGAGAACTTGGTTCTCTTCGCGCGGCTCTACGGCCTCGACGCGCCCCAAGACTGCGCCCGCGCCGCGCTCCAGCCTGCCGGGCTCGCCGCTCGCGCCGGCGATCTGGTGCGCAACTTCTCGCGGGGCATGCGCCAGCGGCTGGCGATTGCCCGCGCGCTGCTCGCCGGCCCCGGCCTGCTGCTGCTCGACGAGCCTTCCACCGGCCTCGATCGCGCCGGCCAGCAATGGCTCGGCGCGACCCTTGCCGATCTCGCCGCCGGCGGTTGCACCGTGCTCATGAGCACGCACGGCGCCGGCGAAACGAACTCTTTCGTCACGCGCGCGATCCGGCTTGCGGCCGGATCGGTGGTGGAAGATTCCGCCGTCTCGGGCGATGCCCGCGCCATGCTCGCCGCGGCCCTGGCCGCGCACGAGGAGGCCTGATGGCGCTGGCCCGGCCCATCGGCATTCTGCTGGCCAAGGAGTTGCGCACCGAATTCCGCACGCGCGAACTTCTCGCTACGACACTGGTCTTCGTGCTCATCGTGCTGGTGCTCTTCAGCTTTACCTTCGATCCCACCAGCGTCGAATCGCGCCGCTTCGGCCCCGGCCTGCTGTGGCTGGCGCTTTTGTTTGCGGGCTCGCTGATGCTGCACCCTTCGTTTACCCGCGAGCAGTCCAACGACACGCTGGTGGCCCTGCGCATGGCGCCCATCGAGCCGGTGGCCATCATCGCCGCAAAAATTCTGGCGAATTTCTGCTTTCTGCTTCTGGCGGAGATTCTGCTGCTGCCCGTTTTCGCCGCGCTTTATAACTTGCACATTCTGCCGGTGCTGGGCCGCCTGGTCGCCGTGCTGGTGCTGGGCACGCTGGCCATCTGCATCGTGGGCACCGTCTTCGCCGCGATCTCTTCACAGGCCCGCATGCGCGAGCTGCTGCTGCCGCTGCTGCTGCTGCCGCTGCTGACGCCCGCGCTCATCGCCAGCGCCGAAGCCACGGCGGGGCTTTTCGAGGACCAGCCCGCGCTGGCGCCGGTTTGGATCGGAGTTTTGGCAGCTTTTGATACTATATTCCTTACCGTCACCTGGCTTTTCGGCGATTATCTTTTGGAGGAGTGAAGCCGCGCCATGGCATCCGCAGCGCACGCGAAAACTTTGCAGCCGTCAGGATCGTCCGCCGGACAGGCCGTCGCCACCGTTGGCGTCGCGCTCTTGCTCTTCGCCTCGGTTTATGCCGCCATTCTGGTCGCGCCCGAAGAACGCACCATGGGCTTGATCCAGCGCATCTTTTATTTTCACGTGCCCTTCGGCTGGTCTGCTTTCATCGCTTTCTTCATCAACTTCGTCGCCAGCATCGCCTATCTGCGCAGCCGCACGCCGAAGTGGGATTGGCTGGCGGTCTCTTCCGCCGAAGTGGGCGTGCCCTTTGTGACCGTCATGCTGGTCACCGGCCCCATCTGGGCGCATCCCGTGTGGGGCATCTGGTGGACCTGGGACGCGCGGCTCACGTCCACGTTCGTGCTCTGGGTGCTTTACGTCTGTTATTTGCTGCTGCGCACGCTGATCGACGAGCCCGAACGCCGCGCCGTGGTCTCCGCCGTCTTCGCCATCTTCGCGGCCTTCGATATTCCCCTGGTCTATTTCTCCATCTGGTTTTTCCGCACCCAGCATCCCCAGCCGGTGATCGGCGCGGGCGGCTCGCTCGATCCACGCATGCTGGACGTGCTGCTGCTCGCCTGGGGCGCCACGCTCGCGCTGCTGGCGCTTCTGTTGGTGCAGCGCTATCGCCTGGAAGCCATGCGCTGGGAACTCGATCATTTGCGCCTCAACCTCGATCGTCCCGGCCCCGAGCCGCAGCGCTTCGCCGCCGTCGGCAACAAAGGCGGCTCGGCATGACCTCGTTGCGCACCACAGTATTGTCATCCCGAGGGAGTCCGCCGCGGCGGACGATCGAGGGATCTGCAGTTCGTTGTTCGGGTGCGCACCACTTAAAAAGGAGGCACGATGAAAAATCTCGATAGCCTGGTGGCCGCCTACATGGCCGTGTGGGCCATATTCTTCGTCTACCATTTCACCATCGCGCGCCGCCTGGCGCGCCTGCAGGACGAACTGGCGCGCCTCAAACAATCGCTCAAGCAATAATCCGGCCGGATGACCAAACCTCGAATCGGTGTCGTGCTCTTCCAACTTGGCGGCCCGGACTCGCCTGAGGCCGTCGAGGGCTTCCTCTACAATCTTTTCTGCGATCCGGACATCATCAATTTCACGGGCGCTGCGCTGGCCCGCCGCCCGCTGGCTTGGTGGATCGCCCATCGCCGCGCGGCCATCGTGCGCGAGCATTACGACGCTATCGGCGGCCATTCGCCCATCCGCCGGCTCACCGAACTCCAGGCGCGCGAGCTGGAGCGGGCGCTCGCGCCCGATTTCGACGTGCGCTGCTCGATCGCCATGCGCTATTGGAATCCGCTCACGCGCGAAGCGCTCGATCTCGTGCATGCCGCGCATCGCGGCGCTCCGCTCGACGCGCTGGTCTTGCTCCCTTTGTATCCGCACTACTCCTTCGCCACCACGCTGAGCAGCCTCAAGGAGTGGCGCCGCGTCAAGGCGCAGGCGCGCCCGTCCCTCCCGCGCGAGCTCGTCATCGAGGGATTCCACGTCCATCCGCAATACCTTCAGGCCCTCGTGAGCAACATCGAAAGCGCATTTGCCCGTTTCGTCGATCGCCGCAACGTCCAGCTCGTCTTCAGCGCCCATGGCCTGCCGCTCAGCCTCATCGAGCGCGGCGATCCTTACCAGCGGCAGGTTCAGGAGACCGTCGCCGCCGTGATGGCTCTCGGCGGCTGGCCCAACGAACATCTGCTGTGTTTCCAAAGCCGCGTCGGCCGCCAGAAATGGCTGGAGCCTTCGCTCACCCAAACGCTGGAAAGGCTGCCGCGGGAAGGGAAGAAGCATCTGCTGGTGATCCCCATCTCCTTCGTCACCGAACATATCGAGACGCTGCACGAGATCAATATCGAGGCGCGCGAGCACGCGCTCGCCGCGGGCGTCGAGCAATTCGAGATGATGCCCGCGCTCGACGATTCGCCCGACTTCATCGCCGCGCTCGCGTCGCTCGTGCGCGCCGCCGTCGCGGGGCAAGGAGCAGCGCCCGCCGCAGCCGCTAAAGCCAGCGCCGCCCCGAAGGCCGCCCCTGTTCGTTGACGCCTGAAGCGCGCCGTGAAAGACGCATCGCTAGACGACCTCTGGAATTCTGCAAAAGCCTCAGAAGCCCGTTTCGATCCCGCCCAACTTGCGGCCCTTCCGGAACCGGTTCGGCGCTATCTTCAGCACGCCATCGCTCCCGGAACGCCTCTGGCTTCGGCCGTGCGCCTGCGCATGCACGGCGAGATCAAGCTGAAGCGCTGGTACACATTTTCCGCCGAGCAGGTCAACTGCTGGAGCCGCGGCTTCATCTGGCAAGCCGCGGCGCGCATTGGCGCGGTCACGATCCGTGGCAGCGATCGCTACGTAGATGGCTACGGAGCGATGCGTTGGAAGTTGTTCGGCCTCGTGCCTTTCATCACGGCCTCGGGCCCGGATGTTACGCGCTCCGCCGCGGGGCGGGTGAACCTGGAGTGCGCCTGGCTGCCGTCGGTCCTTTGCGGCCAAGACATATCCTGGTCCGCGCCGGACGCCTCTCACATTCGCGCCTCGTTTAAGGCCCACGGCGAGATGGCTGATGTTAACTTTGGCATCGACAAGACCGGCGCGCCGAAAACGCTGAGCGCGCCGCGCTGGGGCAATCCCGAAGGCGCGGCATTTCGCTACGCCACCTTTGGCGGCTTTGCCGAGAACGAGACGATCTTCGGTGGCTACACCATTCCGACAAGCTTCCGCGCGGGCTGGCACTTCGGCTCGGACAGATTCGAGCCCGAAGGAGAATTCTTTCGTGTCACCATCGACTCGGCCGAGCATAAGTAAGTTGGCGGAGGAACTGTGGCGTAGGCGATAATCCGTCCGCCAATCCCCGCTCAGGCAACCCCGTCTTCGCAGCCTGCTTCTGAGTTCAGTCGAAGGACTGCGGGGAGGGAATCCCTCCGCGTTTTTCGTCGCGAATGCCGGACACAATCAAAGCCAATAATGTTAAAGTCCCCTGTGCATTTCGCGATTGGCTCCAGCGCATTACGCGACTCGAAGGAGTGCGGCATGAAATCGTTGTCGGAGGAAGTTCGGCCGGCGCATGACTGAAAAAGCATCGATCTCAAGCCGTCGTCCGCGTTTTCCCGGCACTCCTCTGACGCTTCTTTTCCTCGCGGCCTCCTGCGTCTTTCTTGCCAGTTGCTCCAAGAGTTCCAGTTCCCCGGCTACACCGGCTGCCGCCACGCCGGGCGCCCTGGCAAGCATCACCATAACGGCGTCCGTCACGACTCTGACCGACACCGACATGGCCGAAACGATGACCGCCAGCGCGGCCGATAGCAGCGGCGTGGCCATCACTGGGCTGACCTTCACCTGGACGAGCAGTAATCCGAATGTCGCCACCATCAATGCCAGCACCTCGACGATCGTCCCGGTGGCGCCGGGCTTTACCACCATCACCGCCTCTGCCGATGGCATCACCAGCGGCGGCGTCGGGTTGGCCGTCACCGCGCCCCTCAGCGGCCAATATGCTTTCCTGGTGCAGGGATTTGCCGACGCCAGCGGCGATCAAGTGGCCATCATCGGCAGTTTCGTGACCGATGGTATGGGCAACATCACCAGCGGCGTCGAAGACATTAACGGACCTCCGGGCGGGACAGGAGCCCTTCCTATCTCCCTGCCCGCCGAGCTCACCTTCACCGGCACTTACACAGCAGGCACGGGATCGGAAAGTCCCGGACTTATGATCTTCAACAATTCCGCCGGCTTTTCCAACGAGTTCACGTTCTCGACCGGCACCCTTAGCTCCGGCGTGCCCACCATCGGCAGGATGACGGAATGGGACGACAGTTCGGGCTCGAACAGCCAGCGCGCCGCCGGCTCGTTTTATCTTCAGAATACGTCAGCCTTCGCGCTCTCCAGCATCAGCGGCCCGTATGCCTTCCAATTCTTCGGACAGCAAACCGCTCCCGGCTCCTGGTACGTGACCACAGGCGCATTCACGGCCGACGGCAGCGGCAATCTCAGCCCCGGCGAGCTCGATTTCAACGCTCCCTCGAGCCACACGTTGCAAAACACTGCGTTCACCGCCTCGCTGGCTACGAACACGACCACGCCTGCGGACACAACCACCTTCGGCCAGTTGCAGGTGAACTTCACCTCGGGCATATCCCAGACCGGCTATCTTTATATTGTTTCTCCCACGCAGGCCCTTTTCATGGAAGGCGACAATGAAAGCGGTTTCGGTCTCGAGGCCGGGCAGATTCTCGCGCAATCCACTCCATCGTTCTCGAACGCATCGCTCAACGGCGTCTCCGTCGAATACGAGCAGGGCCTCGGCTCGACCGCCGGCCAGCCGCTCGCCGCGATTGGCTTGATCACTTTCACCAACGGCACTGCGGCCACCGTCAGCCGCGATTCCGACGATAGCGGCACGCTCAGCTCGCAAAGCGGATCGCTCACCTCCTCCGGCCCCGTCGCGAGTGGCCGCGCGGTCTTCAACGGGACCCCTGCGCCCGTCATCGTCTATCTCGTGAGCGCGAACGAAGGCTTCATCATGTCCACCACGAGTTCGGCCACCATGGGATTTTTCCAGCCGCAATCCGGGCCGTTTTCCGCCGGATCCATCAACGGCAACTACTTCGGCGGCACCGTGCCGCCTAGCCTTGGACAAGTCACCCCGACAACTAGACCTCCGGTCGCAAGCGACGCCGAGCTAGCCTCGCCGGGTAACGGATCTGCCACCGTCACTCTCGACCTCAGCTTCAATGGAGGCCCTGCGAACTCGCTGTACCGAAACTTGTCAAACGGGTTCAATATCACCGTGAGCTCTAACGGCCGCGCCGTGGACACTGCCAGCCCTGCGGACATCTATTACCTGATCGGCCCCACCAGCTTCTTGATGCTGAATCCGGGCGCGGCCGGCCCCGCGCCCGTTCCGCCCACGCCCGTAATCGACCTCTTTCAGCAATAGCCTCGCGTGACTGGCGCACTGGCCTTTCCTCGTCACCACTGCCGTAGCGGTGCGCCCGATATGGAGATCGAAGTTATGGCTCGAAGTTATGGAGGATCACGATACTTTCGGCATCCCCGCCAATTTTCGGCGCTCCCAAATCGGCTTGACACAAAGCCTCTGCCGTCATATAACCAAATGTTCTAAATAGTTGGTTGCATTTATATTGCTTTCCTAGCACGAGGTTGACGTCGTATCCATGGCGGACCACGCCGAAACAAAAACCGCAGAGATCCCGAGCTCAGCAGCTAAACCCTCCGGAACTGCACCCGTTCCGGCAGCCAAGCCCCCGTCTAAACCTGGCGCAGATAAGGCCGGGGCGGAGGCTCCGCCCGATCGCATGCGTCGCCGTGTGATCTGGACGGCCATTGGCGGCTATCTCGGTATCAACTTCCTCATGTTCCTGCGCTTCTTCTTTCCGCGGGCGCTTTACGAACCCAATACCGTCTTCTCCATCGGCTTTCCCGCGGATTTTGCGCTCGGCGTGAATCAGCAATTCCTGAACACCAACAGGGTGTGGGTGATCAAGGAACCGGACCGGCTCTTCGTTGTTTTCGCGCGCTGTACGCACCTGGGCTGCACGCCCGAGTGGAAGCCCAGCGAAAACAAGTTCAAGTGCCCGTGTCACGGCAGCGGTTACGATGCGGAAGCGATCAACTTCGAGGGACCGGCGCCGCGTCCCATGGACCGCGCGCACGTGGAGGTTGACGCCACCGGCAAAATCATGGTCGACACCAGCCGTCTGTACGTGGACGACCCCAACGCCGGCGTCAACCACTTCAACGACCCAGGTGCTTTCGTAAGCCTATAAATGCGGCCAAGCGCGTCCCGCCAGGACGTTGGCAAAATGGGCCCTCGACGCACGCCGCTGTTGCGTGAGACGAGGAGGAAGAAAGAAAGTACGCGGGTCCCCATCGCGTCCCGGTCTTGCGCGTGATGGGGAAGTAGTCAGGGGGAATTATGGCGGAAGAAAACGGAGGCAAGCGCAGCGGTTTGTTGGACCGGGTGCGCGAAGACGCCGAAGATATAAAGAAACTGGTCCGGGAGAAGGGCAAGGAAGAGATCGAAGGGCTCAAGGACCCGGAAAAAACCCAGCTCTATCGCTCCATCTTTCGCGTCAAGCACGAAGAGACCCCGCGCAGCCGGTCGCTCGGCGTTCTCAGCAACGTTTTCCTCCATCTCCATCCCGCCAAGGTCAATCGCGACGCCACCAAATACAACTTCACCTGGGGCATGGGCGGAATCACTTTTTATCTCTTCATCGTCCTCACCTTTACCGGCGTGCTGCTCATGTTCTACTACCACCCCACCAAGGTGCAGGCTTTCCGGGATATTTTGTATCTCGAAAACGACGTTCCCTTCGGCAAGCTGCTGCGTAATATGCACCGCTGGGCCGCGCACTTGATGATCATCGCCGTATGGCTGCACATGTTTCGCGTCTTTCTCACGGGTTCCTATAAGCGGCCGCGCGAATTCAACTGGTGCATCGGCGTGCTGCTGATGGTGCTGACCTTGCTCCTCTCCTTCACGGGCTATCTGCTGCCGGACGATCAACTGGGCTTTTGGGCCGTCACCGTGGGAACCAATATGGCGCGCGCCACTCCCGGCCTCGGCAACGAAGGGCCCTTCGGTTCGCTTCTGGGTATGACGCCGTATAACGACGTGCGCTTCGCCTTGCTGGGCGGCTCCATCGTGGATGCCAACGCGCTCTTGCGCGCCTATATCTGGCATTGCATCGCCATTCCCTTGATCGCCTCGATCTTTATGGGCGTGCACTTCTGGCGGGTGCGCAAGGACGGTGGAATTTCCGGACCCGCGCCGGTGATGCTGGAGTCTGAGATTAAGGAAGAGAAAGGACCGCGGCCGGTAATTATGCGGCCGAGCGGCATGACCTGACGATGCTGGCATCGTTAGACTTGCCGATGAAACTGGATGGGAGAAAGACATAAATGCTAGGCGATTGGCACCAGCTTTGGGAGATCGCTTCGGCGCCGGACAACGTGCCCATCGTGGCGCTGTTGTTCCTGGTGCCGTTCTACGTGTGGTACGCGTTCCGTCAGGCGCGCGCCAATGACGACCTGATCGAAAAATTGGAAGCCGATCCCGCGGCAGCCAAGACGGCGTACCGCAAAACGCAGCCCTATCAACCCAAGTGGGAGCGAGAAGTTCACACCTGGCCGTACTTGATGCGCATCGAGTTCGTGGCCGCGATTCTGATCACCGTGCTCCTGATGGTCTGGTCTCTCACGCTCAACGCGCCGCTCGAAGAGCCGTCCAACCCGAACGTGACCATGAATCCGGCCAAGGCGCCTTGGTACTTCCTGGGGCTCCAGGAGATGCTCGTCTACTTCGACCCCTGGATCGCCGGCGTGGTGATGCCCACGCTGATCATCATCGGGCTGATGGCCATTCCTTACATCGACGCCAATCCCCTGGGCAATGGCTACTACACATATAGGCAACGCCGCTTCGCCATCTGGACTTTCTGCGCCGGCTTCATCGGCCTGTGGGTCGCCATGATCTCCATAGGAACGTTCATACGCGGCCCTGGATGGATGTGGTTCTGGCCCGGGTCCACGTGGGACGCGGAGCGCGTCGAGTACGCGGTGAACCGCAATCTGGATACGATTCCCGCCGCGCTGACGGGAGGCCTTTTCCAGATCAACGGTTCCTGGCTCGCGCATCTGATGCCTGCGGCGAATCGCGCCTACGCGCCGATTCTCGCCCGCATCATTTTTGGGTTCTTCCCCATCGCCATCTATTTTCTCCTGGCCGCTTACTTGGTCTATCTGGTGATGAACTCCACCGAGTTCGCGCGGCGCATCTTCCGCCGCATGACCTTGTTGCAGATCGTCACCACCGATCTGCTTCTGGTGCTCATGATGGCTTTGCCGGTGAAAATCCTGCTGCGCCTGGTCTTCCGGATCAAATACATCTGGGTAACCCCATGGTTCAGCATTTAAGGCTGAGGGGCCAGGAGGAGCGCTCTCGCACCGTCGGAGCGTTTCGCGGCGTCGCGTTTCGCGCCGCGTGCGTCCCGCAGCCGCTGTATCTGTCTTTTTCTATAACGCCCTTATTGCAAATGCCCGAGGAGGAATCGCTTGCCTGATCAGCCCCCGCAAGACGATCCCGTCACCAGTAGCTCGCTGGGCACGCTGATTCTGGTCTCTGCCTTTTTGCTGCTGCTGACGGTGGCTTGGTCCCTTTACAGTGAGTTTTTTGGCCTGCGCCCCTGGCGCGACTATCAGAACCGCTTCCGCACCCTGTACTCCAGCTATCTTCGCAAGCAGATCGCCCAGCGCCGCTCCGCCGAGCAGGCCCTTTTCGCCACGCCCGATTACCAGAAGCTGAAAGCCACGGTGGATTCCGCGGGCTCCGCTTCGCTTCCCGCCGATCGTCAGATCCAGGCGCAGATCGATTTGCTTGATCGCCAGCGCGCCGTGCTGACGCCCGACTTCCAGGATGCGCGAGGCAAAGTCGGCGCCCTCACCTATCAGCTGGAACAAATTCCCGAGAGCGACAAAAGCGCCAAAGCGTCCAAGCTCAAGGAACTCAATATCGCCCGGGCCGATACCTATGAGCTCAATTGGCCCGTCGCTACCGGCCTGGAAGTTCGCAAATTCAATTACGACGATCTGAATAATACGTTCACCGGCATCATGGCCCAAAAGGCCGCGCTGGTAGCCCAGCGGGGCGATCAGGATAAGCCCGCCAAGGACGCGCAGAACGCGCTGGACGCTTTCGTCAAGGATCGCCTGCCGGGCTTGGGCGCGGCCGATCTTACCGGGCTTCTAAATGCCGACATCGGCATGGACGTGAAGCTGCGCCAGATCAACGTCAATCCTCCCGGCACACAGATCAATTACGTCGGCGGCGTCGGCCTGGTCGATCGCTGCCAGTCCTGTCACGTGGCCACCGACCCCTTGGTCGTTCCCGTGGTCATGACGTTGACCAAGAACGATCTCGGCGTGGCCAAGGAAAAGGATGCACCATTTTCCAGCCATCCCGATCCCGCTCTGCTGACGTTCCATCCGCTCGAAAAGTTTGGCTGCTCGCCTTGCCACGGCGGCAATGGCCGCGCTCTGGACACGGTGGAGCGCGCCCACGGCCGCTATGAGCACTGGCTCTGGCCTCTTTACTATCCCGAGAATTACGACTCGGGCTGCCAGCAGTGCCACGCCGCGGATATGGTCACCGAGCACGCTCCCATCCTCAATCGCGGCAAGGAGCTCTTCCGCGAAAAGGGCTGCATCGGCTGCCACAAGTTCCAGGGCTTCGATAACCAGGACGATCAGCTCACCGCCACGCGCCAGCAGATCACTCAGCTGGAAAGCTCCCGCACCGGCGATCAGCAGGAGATCCCGCGCCTGAATAAGCTGGGCGATACGGCCGTAAGCAACGACGTTGCCAACAATTTCTATGCGCAGGCCACCAACCTCACCGTCACCGTGAGCAACATCGACGCGCAGGTCGAACAGCTCGATCAAAAGACTCACGACCTGCAGCAGGAAGTGAAGAAGGTCGGCCCGGACCTCAAAGAAGTCCGCATGAAGATCCATAAGGAATGGATCCCGTACTGGCTCCAGAACACCCGCGAGTTCCGCCCGACCACCAAGATGCCGCAGTTCCGCTTGCAGCCCGATGAAGTGCAGGCCATCGCCGCGTTCATCTGGCAATCCGCGATCACCAGTCCGGAGCTGCCCAAGCAGCCCATGGGCAATGCCCAGCACGGCAAGGAGCTCCTCGAATCGCGTGGGTGCCTCGCCTGCCATTCCGTGGGGGAAGGCTCCAGCATGATCGGCGGAACGTTTGCCGCCAATCTGAGCCGGGTCGGCGAAAAGGACAATTACGATTACCTGGTGCGCTGGGTGCACAATCCGCGCGAGCGCACGCGTCCCTATAGCCCCTTCGAAAAGCGCGATCTTGGTCCCGAAGACTACTCCAAGCACAATCTGCCCTTCGTCTTCGACCTGGATCATTCGCGTAGTCCCAACGATGGTCATGAGCTCGTGGTGCAGCAACCCACGATCATGCCCAGCCTGCGCCTGAGCGTCGAGGACGCCCGCGACGTGGCCAGCTATCTGATTACCCTGAAGCATCCCGACGCCAAGTACGATCCCGCGCCGTTCATGGACGATGCCAGCCTCAAGGCCAAGGGCAAAGCCCTGGTGCAGTTCTACGGCTGCGCCGGATGCCATGAAATCTCCGGCCTCGAGGACGAAGGCCGCGTCGGCACCGAGCTCACCAACGAAGGCAGCAAGCCCATCGAGCGCCTCGATTTCGCGCTCTTCACGGAAGACGCCAAGCGCGGCGTCGACGTCGACGGCAAGAAGACCCGCCCCTGGTACGACGGGAAGGGCTTCTTCGAGCACAAGCTGACCAATCCGGCGGTCTTCGATACCGGCAAGTACAAACCGAATCCGCTGGACCGCCTGCGCATGCCCAAGCCCAACGTCAACGCCGAGGACATCGGCGCCATCACCACCATGCTGCTGGGCAGCACCGATCCCTCCTTGCCGCCCGACTACATGTACCGGCCCTCCGACGACCGCGCCGCCATCCAGAAAGGCTGGTGGATCGTCAGCAAGTACAACTGCATGGGCTGCCACCAGATCGATATCGGGCAGAAGTCCGTGCTGATGGGCCTGCCCATGTATCAAGGTCAAGACAAGATCGGTCTGCCGCCTGTGCTCACCAGCGAGGGCGCGCGCGTCAATCCCGACTGGCTGAAGGGCTTCCTCGCCAATCCGGCGCTCAGCACCACGGACACCAATCGCGACGGCGTGCGCAGTTATTTGCAAGTGCGCATGCCCACCTTCTATCTTTCCGACGACGAGATTCGCACCCTGGTTCTCTTCTTCGAAGCTCTCTCGCATCAGGCTCAGCCCTTTATTCAGCAGAAGGTCGAGCCTCTGACCGCCGCCGAAGCCGGCATGGCCCGCGCGCTCTTCACCAGTACCGCCGCGCCTTGCCTCAAGTGCCACGCCACGGGAGATCCGGCGCACGATAAGGACGCCACCGCGCCCAATTTCCTGCTGGCCAAGGACCGCCTCCGCCCGGCTTGGACCGGACGCTGGATCACCAATCCGGCGTTGATCATTCCCGGCACGGCCATGCCTTCGGGGCTCTTCAAGCGGGACGGCGACCGCTGGGTCTTCTCCGGCCCCATTCCCGAAAGCATGCGCAACTACTCGGGCGATCACGCGGACTTGCTGGTGCGCTACATGTTCACCCTCACGCCGGAAGAGCAGCGGCAGTTGCTGGGCCGCACTCCCGCGACTTCGGCGAGCAAGTAGCCATGTCTTGCGCTAGCGACGGAACGAGCAATGGTGTCATCCCGAGGTCGCCGTGGCGGCAGAGGGATCTGCTTTTCGCGCGTCCGTCTCCGTCTATAATCAATAGGCAGTTGCGCAACGCTCAAGTTCGGGCAAGACAACTGCTTAATTCCAAGGCCCCGACGTTATTTTTTCTAGGAGGGAGTCATACACGTTATGAGTAAATCGCGTATTCCGCGTCCCGGCCGCTTTTCCGGGACGATGTTGTCTTTTGCCGCCGGCGTGGTTCTGGCGGCCGCGTTAGTGAGTTGTGGAGGGAAGGGAAACGAGTCCGAAGCTCCCGCTCCGGCCGCCAATCCCGCAGCCAAACCGGTCGATAGCGCCACGGCCGGAACGGTGACCGGCATGATCAAGCTCGACGGCACGGCGCCTAAGCCGAAAAAAATCAACATGGCCGCTGAGCCCAATTGCGCCAAGGAGCATTCCACGCCGGCGGAAACCGAAGACGTGGTTCCCGGCGATGGCGGGACGCTGCAGAATGTGGTCGTCTATCTGAAGGGCGATTTCAGCCAGTACTCGTTCCCACCCAATACCACGCCGCAGGAGATCGATCAGAAGGGCTGCCAGTATCACCCTCACGTTCTCGCGTTGCAGACCGCCGAGCCTTTGCAGGTGGTGAATTCGGACCAGACCACGCATAACATTCACCCCGTTCCCAAGGACAATCGCGAATGGAACGAATCGCAGCCGCCCGGAGCGCCGCCCATCATGCAGAGCTTCGCGCGCCCCGAGGTCACCATTCCCGTCAAGTGCAACGTGCACCCGTGGATGAAGGCCTATATCGCCGTCTTCGATAATCCCTATTACGCGGTTACCGGGAAAGATGGCTCCTTCACCATCAAGAATGTTCCTCCGGGAACTTACACCGTCACGGCCTGGCACGAGAGCTACGGCGCCATGGACCAGAGCGTCACCGTCGGCCCCAGCGAGTCCAAAGCGGTCACAATCACGTACAAGGCCGCCGCATCAGGGAACTAACAAACCCGCCGAGGGCGGGGTTGGCCCCGCCCTTCGGCAGCTTCGCTCCGGGTAGAAAAGCTTCCTTGAATACGCCGCGTACAATTCGCGCTCAAGTTTCCGGCCGGCTCCGCCGGCCTAACCGGAATGTTCATCGCTTCGCCGTCTTCACCGCTTGCTGCACGTTTTTCTTGCTCATCGCCGGCGCCCTGGTCACCTCCAACGATGCCGGCCTCTCGGTTCCCGATTGGCCGCTCTCTTATGGCTCGCTCATGCCGCCGATGATCGGCGGCATTTTTTATGAGCACGGCCATCGCATGATCGCCTCCTTCGTGGGCCTGCTCAGCATCGTCCTGGCCGTCTGGCTGTGGCGCGTGTACTCGCGCCGCCCGCCCGGGGAACGCTGGCTGCGCTGGCTGGGAGTGGCCGCGCTCGGCGCGGTCATCGCCCAAGGCCTGCTCGGCGGCCTTACCGTGCTCTTCTACCTTCCGCCCGCGGTCTCTTCCGCGCACGCCACCCTGGCGCAGCTTTTCTTCGCCACCGTCGCCAGCATCGCCCTTTTTACCAGCGCCTGGTGGGAGCGCGACTCGAGCCTGCGGGTTCCCGACCTGCGCAGCCCCTCGCTTCATGCGCTATCGATTGCCACGGCTTCGGCGGTCCTGCTCCAGCTGATTTTGGGCGCCGCCTTTCGCCATAAAGCTTTCGGAATCGTGCCCCATCTGGCCGGCGCAGTTGTGGTCACCGGCATGATCTTTTGGCTGGCCGGCGCGCTCAAGCGCCGTTTCCCCGCGATTCCCGAACTGCGTTTCGCCGCCCGCGGCCTGCACATCCTGATTGGCGTGCAACTGCTTCTCGGCGGCGCGGCTTACTGGTCGCGCCTGTACGCGGCCTCGTTTCCGCAGCCCATTCCCGTGATGGTTACGCTCACGGTCGCGCACGTCGTCACCGGCGCCCTGGTTCTGGTGAGCTGCGTCCTTGTTACCCTGGTCTGCTACCGCATCGTGCAGCCGGCCGGCGCCTTCATCGCCGCGCCCGCCACGGGCCCGTCCGCCGCGGATTGACGATGACCACCCGAGCCATTCCCGTCGCCGCTCCCTCGCGTGCCATGTGCTACGTCTCCCTCACCAAGCCGGACGTCTCTTTCCTGGTGGTGATCACCACGCTGGCCGGCTACGCTCTCGGCGCCGTGGGCCCGCTCGATTGGTTGCGCATGGCCCAGACCGTCCTGGGCACCACGCTGGTCGCTGCCGGCACCTCCGCGCTCAATCATTATCTCGAGCGCGATACGGATGCCCGCATGCGCCGCACCGCCGCGCGCCCGCTTCCCAGCGGGGCCATGGCCCCGGTGGAAGCGTTGCTGTTCGGCGCGGCCCTGGCCGTTGCCGGCACGCTCGAACTTCTCCTCACCACAAATGCGCTGGCCGCCGCGCTCGCCGCGCTCACCAGCATTTTGTATCTGGGCGTGTACACTCCGCTCAAGACGCGTACCACCGCCGCCACGCTCATCGGCGCCTTTCCCGGAGCGCTGCCGCCCGTGATCGGCTGGGCCGCTGCCCGCGGGTCGCTCGGCCCGGGCGCCTATGTGCTCTTCGCGATTTTGTTTCTCTGGCAGGTGCCCCATTTCCATTCCATCTCCTGGGTCTACCGCGAGGATTACGCGCGCGCCGGCATTCGCATGCTTCCGGTGGTCGATCGCGACGGCCGGGTTACCTTCGGCCAGATTATCTTCTGCGCCGCGGCGCTCATTCCCGTGAGCCTGCTCGCTTCGGTCACCGGGCTTGCCGGCGTGCACTACTATTTTTACGCGCTGGTGGTGGGATTGATGCTGGTCAAGGTGTGCTTGTGGGCTTCGGCTCAGAGGACCAACGTTCGCGCCAAGTGGCTCATGCACGCCACCGTCGTGCATCTGCCGCTCTTGCTTGCGCTCATGGTCTTCGATAAATTCTCAAGGTGAGGATGATTGTCGCTAGGAAAGGCCGCTCTTCGCGCGAAAGTCATGGACATCGGCAGCTCTCGCGCGGTCAAAAAAGTCTCTAAGGGGTCGGACAACAGACGATGAAGAAAGAACACGTCATGGGTTTGGTAGCCATCTGCTTGGTGATCGTGGTGCTTTCCGTTTCCGGTCTGGCTTCCGATGTTCTCACCCGTCTCGATCTGGATCTCGACGGCCTCTTGCTGATCATGGTCAGCCTGCTCATGGCCGGGCTTTTCCTGCTCATGCTTTTCGTCATCGCCAAGGATCAGGGCTGGCTGCCCGGGGGCCACAAGACGGAAACCGCCGCCGCTGCGGCGCCCGGCGCTAAGGCCGCTCCGGCTCCCGCCGCCGCTCGTCCGGCTGCGGCCAAACCGCAAGCCGAAGTGCCTGTCTCCGTCCGCCCGGGAGAAGGGAAGTAAGCTCCGCGCCCGCGCTCCACTACTCGCTCTTCGCTCGTATCCACCATTCACAGCCATTCGAAAGAAGTTCGGCGGGGCTTCGTGCGCCCGTGCTTTTCACTTCCCCTAGACCTGCTAACATGAATCCTTGCCAGTCGAACCCAATCCCGTCCAACCCAATCCCGCTCCGGCCAAACCGGGCCTGAAGCGCCGCTGGCTCTTCGTCATCCTGGCGCTGACCTTCCTCTTCGTGCTCATGCCGTTTCTCTTCTGGCAGGCCACCTGGTTCGGCAAGCCGCTCGATAACGCCCAACTCGCCAAATCGCTCAACGACCGCGCCAATCCGCGCGAAGTCCAGCATGCCCTTTCGCAGCTTGCCGACCGCATTCTCGCCCCTAGTCCGGCCATGCGCGATTCCGCGCGCGAGTTCTATCCCCAGGTCGTCCAGATCGCCCAGAACGGCCAGGACGAACTTCGCCTCACCGCCGCCTGGGTCATGGGCCAGGATAATTCCGTGCCCGGGTTCCATGACGAACTGCTGGCCCTGCTGCGGGATTCCAATCCCATGGTTCGCCGCAACGCCGCGCTGGCCCTGGTACGCTTCCACGACGGCTCCGGCATTGCCGAAATCCGCTCCATGCTCCAGCCGTCTAACGTCGCCGCGTTCCAGGCCGGCACTCTGGACCAGCGCCTTAAGCCTGGCGACGCCATCAACCCCGGCACGCTGGTGGGCCGCATCGATTCGGGCAACACCAAAAACGAGCTGCGCTCGCAAATTCCCGGCACGATAGACCATTGGCTCGTGCCCGATAAATCTTCCGTAGTCCCCGGCCAGTCCGTCTTGCTGGTCGATCCCAGCAGCGACGAAATCTGGGAAGCGCTCCGCGCCCTGTATCTCATCGGCGACGCCCAGGACTTGCCCGTCCTCGACAACATCGCTCGCGGCGCCGGCGACGTTCCCCTCAGGGTCCGCCAGCAGGCCGAAGTGACGGCCTCGGCTATCGGCGCGCGACGTTAAAATAAGCCACGAATCATTTGTCCAAAGCAGATCCCTCACCCCCGTTCGCAAACACCGCGACCGGGTTCGGGATGACATCTCTCGCGAGCGAATCGGGCGGGGATGTGACAACGTGCAGGCAAAGAGTGCAGCGGGCAAACAAAAAGGGGCGCGTCCTTCCGCGTCCCTTTTCGCCTTTCGTATCTCTTAACTCTCGCTAACCCTTGACCTCGGCTGCCGCAGCTTCGGCTTAGCTTCCCACCACGAATACGCTGCTGCTGCCTTGCACGAAGATCTCCTTCATGCTGCCGCTATCGAGGTTGAAGCCCGTCGAGCTCTGCTTCTGCTTTTGATCTTCCCAGTGGCCCGGCACGGTCGCGACCACTTTGTTGCCGTTGGTCTCCACCGTTACCTTGTCGCTCTCGAGGACGAACTTGTACGTCCCCGGCTTCACCATGGTGCTGCCCATCATGGTCTGGTCGTAAAGATTCATCGTGACGGTCTTGGAGGCCGAGCTGGTCTTGTCCGCCTTCGCCAGCATCGGCAACGCCATAGCCAAGCACGCCACCGCCAAAGCCAACTGAAGTGCTACTTTCCTCATCGTTCGTTCTCCTTTTATTTACCGCTTGTGTACCGCTATCTGCGATCAACGCAGCTGCCGCAACGCTGGCCACGTGGCACACGCGTACGCCATCGTAGTGACCCGTCGGAAGCCTCCCGTCGAAAGCCCGAGGATGAGTGCCCTAAAAATAGTAGGAATAGGGCCTGCACGGCGAAGCCGTGCTGAAGAACCGGACTCGACCGGGTCGGCTGGAAAGTGCTGCTTGGCTCGTTCCAGACGGCCTTATGGCTTACTGCGGTGCCCGCGAACGCTCACCGAACGGCAGGCTTTTCGCGGTTAGCTAGTGTTTCGACATCCATGATTTTAGACGGAATCACTTGCCCGCTGGTTACATGCGCGGCCCACTTGTAGCGAATGCGTAACCCTGTCCCAACGTCCTACCCCGAGGCCATCCATATGGTTGTCGGGCGAGCCATTTCCATGAACATTCGGCGGTTACTCGCCGCCTCGCGCGGGCGAGGCCTTCGCCAGATAGGCATCGCTCCAAAGGAACAAGTGGCCACGCTCGCAGCGAAATGCCGTCGGATCGAAGACGCACAGATTGTCCTCGGGCCTCCGGAACTTAAGCCCTTGAGGGTGGATCGGGTATATGCGCTTGGCGCCGCAAACCGGACATTGTTTTGGTGTCGTCACGATTCAAGGGTAGGTCCGCTGCCGGAAGTTATCCGTGCGCGCGGCTCATTAGGCTTCGTGACGCCAGTCACACGGATATTTACGTAATTGCGACCTGAGGGAATGAAGCGGTATGCGTCTCGGTTCAGCGCAAACCAAGGGAAGCCTGCGAGCTCAGAAGAAATTTGGCCTGAGGAAAGTTGGGGTACTTAGTACGGCAGCGTTCCGTTCTGCCCTTCAAACTCCGGCAACGGAACCATGTCGATGGCGTCCCACGGGCAGCCTTCCAAAAACGCGCCGTCCGGCCCTTTGCTGGTGCAGAGTTTGCAGCCGATGCACAAAAGGGGATCGACGATGATCCGGCCAAACGGCGCGTGATCGGGATCCGGACTCCAGTACATGCAGTCTTCCACCGGGCAGTATTCCACGCAGGCCGGCGAGCCCGAGCAGCCCGTGCAGTTCTCGTTGATCACCGCCAGAATGTGCGGTTTGCGCTTGCGCTTGTTGGTCGTGCCGCCTGACTTCGGCTCGTACTTGACCACTTCGCCCGCAATGTACTCTTCGATGGTCGGTGCTGTATAGCTCACAATCCGTCCTTTGTTAGGGCCCTAGGCTGCATCATCGTGGCGCTATTCGCAGCAAACAAAGTTGCAACACTCATTTTTGCCGACGCTTGCTCCGATGTCAATGTGCTTCGCGCCCCGATCGTGTCTTGTCCATCGTGTCTTTTCTTCGCAATGAGCGCTGTCGAAGCCTGCCCGGGGAGTGAACACGTGGGCACTATGCCCTCCCGGATTCGGTCCCACCCGGGCGGGATGCTTGGTACAATAAGCCTCCCCAGTCCCCAGCCATACCTGCGAATGGGGGAATCGTGTCCCACACTTGGGAACAGTTCGTCGGTCAGGTTGTCGATGGGAACTTCCCGCTGCTTCAGTTCCTCGGTCGCTCCGAAAGCGCCGCTGTTTTTCTAACCGAGCGGCACGATGGCGACCGCATCGTAAAGGCCGCCATCAAGCTCATTCCGGCAGCGCCGGAAAATAACGAACTCCAACTTTCCCGCTGGCGTACCGCTGCGGAGCTCTCTCATCCTCACCTCATTCGGCTCTTTGAGACGGGAACCTCCGAGCTGGGCGGCCTGCCGCTACTATACGTCGTCATGGAGTGCGCCGAGGAGAACCTTGCCCAGGTGCTTTCCTCGCGCGCGCTGACGCCTGCGGAAACCCGCGCCATGCTCGAGCCTCTCCTCGATGTTCTCGGCAACGTTCACGCAAAAGGGTTGGTGCACGGCCACGTCAAGCCGGCCAACATCATGGCCATCGGCGACGCGCTCAAGCTATCGGCCGACGCCCTGCTCCGAGCCGGCGAATCGGCTGGCAGCACGCCCGACGCGCACGTCGACGCATACGACCCGCCCGAGTGCGTCCCAGGATTCGTCCCGCCGGCCAAGGGTGTGTCGCCCGCGGGTGACGTTTGGTCGCTAGGCATGACACTCGTCGAAGTTCTTACGCAGCATTTGCCCGCGCGCGACGCGGCAAGGCAGGGAAACGATCTCCCGTTGCCGGCCGAGTTGCCCGACCCCTTCCTCGATATAGTGCGTCATTCTCTGGTCCAAAAGCCCGAAGACCGATGGACGGTCACGCAGATCGCCGCACGCCTCGAAAACCGCGCTCCGGCACCCCAGGTCAGCGCACCTGCGTCCGAGGTGCGCACTCCGCCGCGTCCGGCGCAACCAGCCCGGCCGCAAGCCGCGTCCGCCAGGCGGCCCAACGCTAACCGTCACGCGAACCGTTACGCTGTCCCCATCGCGATCGGCATCGTTCTGCTGGCCGCGATTCTGCTCGCGCCAAAACTGTTCCATCGCCATTCCGAGATCGCCCCGGCTCCTGTGGTTGCGGTCCAGGAACCAGCCACCGAACCAGCGCCGCCGCCGCAGGTGTCCCTCCCGGCGCCAGACGACGCAGCAGTGCGCCCGGCGTCAGACGCTGCGGGACCCGGCGAAGTGATTGAGCGAGTTCTGCCCGATGTTCCCCCCGGCGCTAGAAACACGATTCAAGGCACGGTGAGGGTCACCGTCAGGGTCGACGTGGATACATCCGGGGACGTCCAGTTTGCGGAACTCTCGGCTCCTGGGCCCAGTAAGTATTTCTCCAGTTTGGCCATGCAAGCCGCGCAGCATTGGGGCTTTCGTCCGCCCAAGGTCGCGGGCCAGAGTATTTTGAGCACTTGGACTTTGCGTTTTGAGTTCACGCGCGCCGGAACCACGGTGATTCCCACGCAAGTGATCCCCTGACCGCCCACGCATCCCTGCCTCGCCGCTGAGGGAGCGCTACGCCACGCCAGCGGCGAGGCTGGCCCTGATTTGTGCGAGTTTCCCTAACCGTGCCGGCCCATTCGGTGCTATGATGGTTGTGCGCTTGTTGCTCTTGTAAGACCTTTTGATCCATCAAGAGGGGCTGCGAGTCCATCACCCGCAGCGCCCTTTTCTGTCCCTCGCGGCGGCAACGCACTTTGGCCGCGCTCAAAAGCCCCTGAAAGCAACGCCTTGGAAGCTGTGGAAGAGGCCCCCCTTGAACTGGCACAGTAAGGCAGCACCTGCACGGTCGAATTCGTCTGCGCGCTGTGAAAGCGCTTGTTGTGCATGAGCGCGGTTGACGCACATAAGTAGACTCTGTCGCTTATAAGAGATCGATTTCCCGCACTTTCGCAGGTTCATAAAGGAGCTTATATATGAACGTGATTCCCGAAGGGCAATACGTCAAGCACTATCGCTACGGCCTGGGTGTGGTCACCGAATCGGACACGCACCAGACTTCCATCGATTTCGACCTTCACGGCCTGCGAAGGTTCGTCACCACCCTGATGGTCGTCGAGCTTTCTAACCTGACTCCGCCCCCGCAGGTTCGCGCCAAGCACGGCGACAAGGTCTATGCCCGTCTCGCGTCGAAAAAGGACGCAGCGTCTTTGCCGTCAGGCCAGGCAAAAAAGTCGCCATCCGAATCGAAGTAGGCGAAATCACATAAAGAGGCAGGGAAGTGCCTGCCGGCGCGCAAGGCTTCCAAGAAGTCGGCTAACGAACCAGCAGCGCGCGGCATCCAACGTGATAGGCCCAGCAACAGTGTTCCGGCTCCGGCGCCAGATAAGCTCAGCGACAGAAGGCGGTCTGTTCTTGTGATCGGTAAGCTAAGGGTAAGACGTCCGCATTGGGAGAGGCTGCGTGTTCGCATACTGCTGCAGGCGATGTCCACGCTGCAAGATGGGTTTCATCTTGCAACTGCTCCTGGATCCTGGGAGCGGACTGCCGGTATTTCCGTTCAACGTTTCCGCCGATAACTGCTGCCCTTTGTGCCACGGCACCTTCCAACCTGAAAATTATTTTGTAGTCCGCACCTCCTCGCCCCTAGGCGAGTCCCTCGGCACAGACACCTAATCTTCTTTTTGTCCGGCCTCGGCGGCTGTCATTTGCTCGCAGCGCCTAGTCGTCACTTTCCCGGCGTCATGTGCTGCGCCTTGTAAGCGGCCGCCGCCTGCTTCGAGGAGAGAAACGCGAGCAGCGCCTTGGCCCCCTCGGGGCTTTTCGCGTGCGTGGACACAAACCCGACGAGCCGCGTCGGCGGGCAAGCCGCGCTCGGCAGCGGCCCGGCCACGTCGATTCCCGGATCCTCCATCTCGCTGAGGAACGTCATGCCAATCTCCGCATTGCCCTTGGCCACCGCCGCCATCGCGCCCGCGCCGCCCTGCGCCCGCTGAATCTTCGATTGAATCTGGTCCGCAATTCCCAGCTTCTTGAGCATCGCCTCCACGCTCACGCCCGCCGCCGCCCCTGCCGCCGCATCGGGATAGGCGATGGACTTCGCCGCCAGCAGCGTCTTCTTCAGCGCTTCCGGCGTGGAGATATCCGGCTTCGGCGCGCCCTTGCGCACCGCTACGCCCACGGCCACGCTGGCCAGCGGACGTTCGCTGGACGCCACCACGTTTCCCGAATCCAGCACGTCCTGATACGGCGGCTGCACCACCGGCACGTCAAACGCGTCGCCTTGCACCACCTGCTTGTGCGTGCCCCCGCCCGAGCCGAACGTGGCCTTCACCTTGTATCCCGTCTTGCTCTCGAACATCGGAATCAGTTGCTCGATCGGCGCGCGAATCCCGCCCGGCGCGATCAGCGTCACGTCGCCCTTGGCCCCCGCCGTGCCCTGGGCCTTCGCCTCGCTCCGCACAGCCGCGCCATAGGCCAGCCCCAGAACCACCGCCGCCAGCACTGCAATCGCCGTCCCCCGTATGGCTCTTCTCATCGCTTCCTCCTGTACCCGCGCGCCTAGAGCCTATCGAAATCCCCGCCGAAAGTGAACTACCGCACCTTACGCGCACCTCATGAGTCACACAAGCTCAGGTGTGTTGCGACCACCGTCCCGCTAGTCCATCTAATGTAGTGACTGCTCCGGGCGCCCTTCCGTCTTTACCAAACGGAAGCCTCAACGCACACGGCGTCCTCTTTGCGCGAGCAACAGTTTCGCCTTTTTTGCTATACTGATTTCAGGCCGTTCGAGCCCATACCGCCGGCGGCCCCAAAAACGGGAGGGAACTTACAGATGCTTTCACTGACTGACGTAGCCGCGAGCAAGGTGAAGGAAATTATGTCCCAGCAGAATCCTGCGCCATCAGCCCTGCGCGTTGCCGTAGTGGGCGGCGGATGCTCCGGCTTCAGCTATCACATGGCTTTCGATAATCAGGAAAATCCTTCCGACAACGTTTACGAGTACGAGGGCGTCAAGGTGTACGTCGACCAGATGAGCGAAATGTATCTCGACGGCGTGCAGATCGATTACATCGAGACGCTCGAAGGCGCCGGCTTCAAGTTCAATAATCCCAACGTCAAGAGCACCTGCGGCTGCGGCAGCTCTTTCACCGTTTAAGGGCACCGTCTAAGTGCTGGGGCGCCAGCGCGCCCCGCCTCTCTGCCTCCAAACATTCGTCGGCTCAGCAGAGGCGCTTCTTGTCTTTGTCGCCATCGGGTTCCGCATTTCCCTGCGACTTTAGGTCGGCGACCAGGATTCTGAGCGACCGCAGCGCGTCCTCCAGGGCCGAATGCTCCGCGGGACTGATCTTCTCCGGCGCTTTCAGCCGCGCCATGATTGCCCGCTCGGCGACATAGATTTTTCCGGCGAGGTCCGCCGGGCTGGCGAGAAAAGCGTCCACCACCGTTTGCTGCCAAGGATATTCGATGTAATTTTTTTCCATTGAAGCGTTGTCGTTCGTTCTTTTCTTGGTCGGCCCTCTGAGTTGCTCGGGCCTGTCCTGGTTGATAAGCTCGCCGTTCTCCTCCTCGGCAATCTTCTTCACGATTTCGAGAGGTACTTGCGGGAAATGCGTTTTTGTCTTCAGCACCAAACTTCTCCTTGCCAGATACCAAAAATCCTTATTGAATTCGGACAGCTTCACCCTAGCAGGCGCGAATTCATACGGGTCATATCCTTTAAGAGCCGGGTATTTAGCTTAGGCGGGCAATCCTCCGCGGTTAGCGGCGCACCCCGTTCAGGAGTCTTGACACCTGCGACTTGCGTGTATTACCTTACCGGTTTCTCTCGTCACGTCTCGTTACGATTGCGTTACGTTGACGTTCCGAGAGAGGCGTGGGCGTTTCCCGGCGAAGGCAACAACTCGGCGCTTTCATCGAGAGTGGCGCCTCTTATGGAGGAAGTTGGCATGGCAAACCGCGAGTCCAAAAAAGCTCCCGTGCGCTACCGAACCATGCTTCAATCGGACGTTCCCCAGGGCCGGCAAGGCAAGCACAAGCCGGTGATCTCCTTGATTATCGAAGATCTCGATCGGCTCAAGGAGGGCTCCGCCCTTAAGGTGCCCCTGAGCGAATTGAAGGAAGGGAAGGCCAAGGTGCGTTCCGCGCTCAATCGCGCCGCGCGCAAAGCTGGCCGCACCGTCGTCACCGCCAGCGACTCCGAGTTTCTTTACATCTGGAACGCCACCCACGCCCCTAAGGACCACAAGCTCTGAACCCGCGCATCTCTTTGTCGGCTTCGCTTCGGGCACGAATCGAATGCGCCTCGAACCCGCAAGGCGCGCTAGGCATTGACTTTCGCTCTCTATTCGTCAACAACTACCCGTATTGGAAGCTCGCTCGCTTCCTTTTATTGTCAACTGGCCTCTTCGCCGTTTTGTGCGCGGCTCCGAGGACCCAGCGCTAAAACGACACAGAGGTGTATGTAATGCCCTGGATCTACGAACTTCGCGGAGCCGAAAATCGCCTGGTCGAGATTCGCTCCGGCTTTTCTACGGAAAAGGCCGCGCGCAACGCCGCCCTGCGCGCCAAACGTCTCGTCGATTGCATTTGCTATCCCAACCCCGAGACGCTGATGGTAGTCGTCAAAGAGGGCGAAAGTACGACGAGTCGCTGGGTCGAAATGCCGGCCGTGGCTGGCGAATCTTCCTCGCTGGGCTCCCCGGAAGGCCTGAGATATCCATGGCAGCAACTGGTCCTCGATGCGTTTAGGGAATCGCATCCTGAAAACGTGCAGCTCAGAATTAACGTCGCGGAGCGTGCTATCTCCGAGCGCCTGGTCGATCCCCATCCTTTCGAGCTGGCCGAGCGCTTGGCGGTCGGCGAGGCCCTGCTGTCGCTCCGCAGGCTGCTGGCGCAAGTGAGGGCGAGATTCACGGAAGAAGAACCGGATAGCGAAGAGAGCATCGCCTGACCGTGTCGGGCACTTAGAGCGCTACATCTTTGGTAACATGGCCGTAATGTCCCCTGAGTCCAATTCGCTCCAGGTCGAGGTCGCTCACGTGGCAAAGGACCAGGCTCTCAAGAGTTCTCCGCCATTTCGCATTCTGATCGTGGACGACCACGAGCTCATTCGCCAGGGTGTGCGCTTCATTTTTTCTCGCGACCCTCAATTCGTCATCTCCGGCGAAGCCGCCAACGGCGCGGAAGCGGTCGAGCAGGTCAGAAAGCTGAACCCTCATGCCGTGATTCTCGATATCAGCATGCCGGTGATGAATGGCTTGGAATCCGCTACGGAAATCCGCCGTCTCTCTCCTCAAACCAAAATCGTCATACTCACCATGCACGATTCGGCCCAGATGCGAAACCAGTCGCAGGAAGCCGGAGCGGACGCCTTTATCACCAAGTCGCAGGTCGCTTCAAAGCTTCTCCAGGTGGTCCAATCGCTTCTGGAGATTCGCAAAGCGGAAACGTCCTAGCGTCACAGCGCCCAGTTTCGAGCCTTTCCTCCGTTTTCGATCTCCGCCTCGCTACAGCAAACCCCCTAGTGTGCAAAATTGAACATCGGCGTACCCTCCTCACATGCCCTCGAGTCGAAGCGGAGTTTAATGCGGTCTGTCCTTATTGCCGACGATCGTCAGCCCACCCGCACCCAGCTTCGTGCCATCCTCGAGTCCCGTTCCATCGAAGTTTGCGGCGAAGCGATCAGCGGCAGGGAAGCCATTGATAAGGCCCGGGAGCTGAACCCCGACCTCATTCTTCTCGATATCTACATGCCCAACGTAAATGGCGTCGCCGCCGCCTACGAGATACGCCGCGTCGACCCTTCCATCAAAATCGTGTTCTTCACAAACTACGAGATTCCTAAGAATTCGGTCGCCTGGCGCATTTTGGGCGGCGACGCCTTCGTCTCTAAATCGGCCGGAATTGTGGAATTGCTGGCCACCATAAAGTGCTTCCTCGGGTTCGGGAACTTGCCGGCCTCTTCCGCTTAGCAGAACTCTTTGCCGGGCATGGACGAACTGCAGAGAAAGCATCGCCGCAATCTCTTCTGCCTGCTTTACGTTGGCTATTTTGTCGCCGGCGGCCATCACCTTCAGCATCCTGGATATCTTCGGGCTTTTCTGACCGAAGCTGCTGTCGCCGGTGCGCTCCTGTTCCTTGCGCGCCTTCCGTGGCGCTTTTTGCCTGACCCTGAACGTCACTTCGTGCAACTAATGGGCAAGGGGATTTACCCGGTGAGGAACTCATGTCAGCTGCCAGCGGGCTGTTCTATGTACTGCACGTTTTTGAATTAGCGGGCCGCGGAATATGTAGGAAGAATACGAAAGCGCTGAGGCGTGGAATCACCGCCATCAAGGCGCTCAAGGCGCGTTGCCTGTCGGCGCTGGATCTTGCCGCGCCCACCTGAAATCCGAAGCGGCGGCCCCGCCGCGAAATCGCGTCGCCCACGCCATCTCGCTGGGCGCTATTTGTAGCCCAGTGTGCGCCGCCCTTTGGCGGCCCTGGGGCTTTTTCCCCGTGGCAGGTAAATCTGCTCGCTATATTGGGTAAAAAACTGCATACAGCGATCCCGCTCGCCGCCTGGCCCGCCGCGCTAACGAGCTCAGCATCAGCGACTTACCGTGCGATCTACGCCCCTCGGCGCTGGTATGCGACATGCTTTCTTATTACGCAGCGGTTAATGCAGCAATCATTGACAGGTAAAACATGTGTACGATGAAATGCCCCCGCTGCGGTCAATTGGCAACGAAGCCCAAGCCCCAGGATGATTTTTCCTGCGGCCACTGTGGCTGGAAGTTGACGCAAATGACGACGGGCAGCGGCACCGCCGCGTACCCAACTTCGCGCCCCGAACACCGTCGATAGTCCCACGGCGAAAGGGAATTAGTCCCGCCGTCCCGCCTAGCGTCCCAGTCGCGGGCCTACGCCCTACGCTGCTGCCAACTTATTCGGACAGATCCCAGCTTCTCCACGCACTCAATCTCCCTCAATCCCCTCAATCCCCTCAATCATAAGTACCAAAACAAAGGAACCGACGGACTATTACTCGATTCGTGCCCGGCGAAGATGATGGCGTGAATCGAGCGTCGCAAGAATCTACCGAGGGAGGCCATCAACCATGTTGGGCCGCGTACTGAGGAGCGCGCTCTTGATCCTGACGGTAGGGTCGTTTCTCCAAGCGAACGATATCGACGGCACCATCGTCGTTCAACACAAGCTTACCAAGCGCAAGGTCACCGCATCCGCGGACCTCTACCAGAGAGGCGCAGCCGTGAAACTCGGCGCTGACCGGGAACAAGACCCGTTGGACTACGAGCGCAGCCACGTGGTCGTGTATGTCGAAGGAGATTTGCCGTCCAGCCCAATTACCGCGGAACTGAGCCAGCAAGACCGCCAATTTGCTCCCGATCTCGTCGTCGTCCCCGCGGGCTCCACGGTCTCCTTCCCCAACATGGATCCGATCTTTCACAACGTCTTTTCGCTCTCCAAAGCCAAGTCATTCGATCTGGGCAATTATCCCCAGGGCAAAACACGCGCGGTTGTGTTTCCCAAGCCGGGGATCGTCTTCGTCGATTGCCATCTCCACCCCAACATGTCCGCCGTAATCGTGGTTACGCCCAATCGTTGGAGCACCAAGGCGGATGCCTCGGGCCGGTTCGTGCTGCCCGATCTGCCGCCGGGCACTTACACGGTGGTCGCCTGGCATAAGACCGCCGGCTTTTTCCGCAAGACCGTGCGGGTGAGCGATGCCGGCAACGCGGCGGTGGAGTTCCTCATTCCCTTGGGCGAAGACGGCGCTGTCCAAGAGGCCCGCAAGTGAGAATGCGGTTCGCCACGCGCGCATTTCTGTGGTCGTTCATCCCGTTCGCGCTGCTATTGGCGGGAAGCTTTTGGGTGATCCAGCAGCGCGTGGAGAGTACGGTGCGCGGCGGCTTGCGTTCCTCGCTGCGCGAAGCGCAGATGTCCATGGCCCGGCTCAGGAAGGAGAACGAGCTTCAGAACAGCCGCTTCCTGCAGATCGTTGCGGAGAACCCTTCTCTCAAAGCCGGCCTGCAGTTGCTGCTGTCCGACCGCAAAAGCGGGGCGGCGCAACGCACCGTGGAAGACCAGTTGCGCGAAATTGCCGAGACCCTGCGCTTCGATTTCCTGCTCATCTCCAATTCAGACGGCTTGCCGCTGGCCGGCATTGTGCGCGTGGACGATCAGCTGGTGGCCCTGGATATACACAGTGTGGCGCCGCCCCAGCAGGGCTTCTTCACTTTGGGTGGCAGCACCTATCAAGTCGCGTCATTTCCCATCGACACCAATTCCGAGAATATCGGCGTTCTCTCCATCGGCGAGCGCTTCGATCTCTCCGAACTGAGCACTCCCACGGTTCTCGCGCGCAACGGCAAAGTGCTGCGATCCAGCGTTCCCAACGCCTCCCCGGCCGAACTGGAAGCGGCGCTGGGGCGCTGCGGCGAGCAAGCCGAATGCGAAACGCGGATCGCCGGAGACACCTACCTGACGCTGGCCGCCGACAGCATCGACTTCGGCGACGGCTACACGCTTCGTTCGCTGCAAAGCGTCGATTCAGTGAGCGGTCCGGTGCAGGGCGTATTGCGCAAAGTGTTCCTGTTCGCCAGCCTGGGCGCGCTTTTTGCCGCCGCCGCGCTGAGCTTTTTCTCCTCGCGATCGATCGTGCGCCCGATTGGCGCCGTCGTCGCCAGCCTTCGGGAAAGCGAACTCACCGGAACCTTGCCCACTTTTCAAACCACCCCGCAGACCATCCAGGAGATTCGCGAGCTCACCGAGAGCTTTAACCGCGCCGCGGCTGCCGTGCACGAGAGCCGCGCAAGTTTGCAGCAGGCCTATGAGGAGTTCGTCGGCTCCCTGGCCAGCAGCCTGGACGCCCGGGACGACTACACCGCCGGCCACAGCCGCCGCGTGAGCGAATACTCCTGCGTGATCGCCGAAGAGATGCACATCGGCGACCGGGATCTGGAGATCATTCGCGTGGGCGCCCTTCTGCACGACATCGGCAAGATCGGCGTGATGGATAGCGTGCTGCGCAAAGCCGGCAAGCTCACCGGCGAAGAGATCATGCTGGTGCAGCAGCACCCCTCGATCGGCCGCAGGATTCTGGAAGGCGTGCGCGGATTTCAGGTGTACCTCCCGATCGTCGAGCTGCACCATGAAAATTGGAATGGCACGGGCTACCCCCTGCATCTGTGCGACGTGAAGGTGCCCCTGGGCGCGCGCATCGTGCACGTGGCGGACGCCTATGACGCCATGACCTCGGCGCGCCCCTATCGATCCGCGCGGCGCCACGAGGACGCCATGCTCGAACTGAAGCGCTTCGCCGGCGTGCAATTCGATCCGGAAGTCGTGCAAGCGCTGATCAGAGCCGAGCAAAAGGGCCGAATCAATCGAGTTGCGCAGGACCCCGAGCCCAGCCGCCGCCTGCTTTCCGTCTCCCGAGCCATGGCGGAACGTGACACGTCCGAACCTCGGATGCTGGAAGGTAAGCTCGGATGAGGCCGCGAATCGTTCTCCTGCGAATGCCTCTGCTGCGAGTCCTTCTTCTGCTTTTGTGCTCGCTCGCGGCGATGGGCCAGCTCCGCGCCCAGGAGGCCGCCTCCGGCTTCGAGTTGGGAGCCACCTTCAGCGGAGAAGCGCTCTACTCGCCGCAGTTGTCCGCCGCCCCGCGCAACGGCGACGACGTCACCGGCGCCGTTCGCGCCGTGCTCTATCCCACCTGGAAGGTCAGCCGGAATTGGAGTTTCAACGCCGCGATCGAGGGCTATTCGCAGCCGTATTTCTATGAGGATTTCTCAAACCCAGGGCACGCCTTCCAAGCGGAACTTCTCCAGGCCACCGTGAGTTATTCGCGCTTCTGGGAAAATCGCTCCCTGGTCGTTCGCGCCGGCCAATTGTCCTCGGCCTTTGGCTCTTTTCTCTTGCGCTATGACGACGCGGTGAATCCGCTCGTCGATATGCCGGCTTCCTACGGCTATTACTTTCACGGCGTGACCACCGCCAGCCTGGCCGGCGCTGAGGTGGATGCCACCCTTGGCAAGGTCGACCTGCGCACGCAGTTCACGAATTCATCGCCGGCAAATCCCCGCAGCATCTTGGACACGGACCAATACCTGAACTGGGCGGCAGGCGCGGGCTACACCATCCGCCAAGGTTTCCGCGTGGGCGGCAGCATCTACCGCGGCCCTTACCTGGACCGCCAATCTCCCTTCTATCTTCCCGGCGAGGCCGAACCGAAGGACCTGCCCGCTACCGGCTTGGGCCTCGACGCGCAATGGGGCCGCGGCCCCTGGAACGTCAATGCCGAATGGCAGCGTTTTCAAATGGACTATGACGCCATGCCCACATTCCGCGAAGACACCGGCTACGGCGAACTCCGCCGCGTCCTGAGCCCGCGCTGGTACGTGGCCACGCGCCTGGGTTACGTATCCAACACTTATGCCGGCTGGCGCTGGTACGAAGCCGCGGTCGGCTTTCGTCCCGGCAGCCACGAACTGGTGAAGGTCGATTACGAGGTTAAGCAGGGGAGTGAGATCTACGGCGCCCAGGAGAATACGCTCGCCATACAATTCGTAACCACCCTCGGTCCGCTCTCCTTCGCCGCCCGCTGATTTTCCACCCAGGCCAGCCAACCTCGAAGTCGCAGGCCCCGGTTTTCGCGAGCGCCATCGGCAAGATTCGGCTTCCATCTCTTGACGCCGTCCCCCGGTTGCGATAGAAACCGCGCACACGTCATGCCTGCCAGTGACTTCGAATTTCGTAACCGCACCTGGCTTATCTTCGGAATTTTCTTTGTCGCTCTGGCCTGCTACTGGTTTGATCCGCAGAACTCCGGCCAAGCCCTCGGAAGGAGTTTGCACTCATGGCTCGGTTTCCTGGCGCGGCGAAATCTAGACACGAGCATTCGGATCCTCTTTGCCATCGGCGCGCTCTTGGTTGCTACAGGCGCGATGATTCGGGCTTGGGGAGGGGCATACCTGCGCGCCGTTGTGGTCCACGATTCCACGGTGCGAAGTGAAACGCTTGTCGCCGATGGGCCTTTTCGATATACGAGAAACCCGATCTATTTTGGATCGCTCATGGCGGTTTTTGGATCGGGTCTCTTGTTCAGCCGTACGGGCTGGATTGTGCAGATGATTCTTGCGCTGGTGTTCTGCTATCGCCTGATCTCGCGGGAGGAAAAGGAGCTTTCTCGCAAACAAGGCGAGCGCTTCCTGGCCTATCGGCGGGCCGTACCCAGGCTGGTTCCATCGATCAGGCCCCGCCTTCCCGCGTCGGGAGCGACACCGCACTGGCCCGAATCATTGCGGGGACAGACCTCCTGGTGGGGCCTTGCTGCGGCGGAGATTGCCTACGCCTATTCTTTCCGTCTCGGTTTCGCGATTATGGTGGCGCTCGTTTGTTTTGCCATCTTCATCGTGCAGAAGTATGTAATGAAGTCTTTTTCCCGGCCGGCAACGGGTGTATAAGAATTCTCATTCGGCCCCCATTCGGCCTGAGGCCCAAAACGCTGGTGATTCCAACGCCCTTAAGCAATCGTCGTGCATGGAGGTTGGTATGAATGACCACACCCTCGGACGCCGTCATTTCCTTAAGATGACCGCTATCGGCGCCGCCGGCGCGTCGGCGCTTGGATCGCGCCTGGTTTCCGCCGCTGCCTCCGCCGCCGCGAGGACCGCATACGATCCTGCCGCGCATTTCGATCTCAACGTGACCGAGGTTGAGATGCGGCGGAACACGGCGGGACGGATGCTGATGGCCCGCATCTATCAGCCGAAAGGCGCGGGACCGTTCCCCACCGTGCTCGATCTGCATGGCGGCGCGTGGAACGCCAAGGACCGCCACGCCGAGGAGCCCATGGACCGTGCGTTGGCGTCCAGCGGCCTGCTCGTCGTCGCCATCGACATGACCTGGGCAAAGGAAGCGCCGTACCCGGCTTCCGTTCAGGACGCCAACTACGGCGTGCGCTGGCTCAAGACGAAAGCCGCTTTGTGGAATGGCGATGCTTCGAAGCTCGGCATCTATGGAAGCTCCAGCGGCGGCCACGTCGCCGAACTCCTGGCCATGCGCCCGCACGATCCGCGTTACAACGCGATTCCGCTAGCCGGCGCACCGAAGGTAGACGCCACGATCGCTTACGTCGCCATGCGCTCTCCGGTCAGCGACCCCTTGGCGCGCTACAAGAATGCGGAGAACCACAAGCGCGACGAGATGATGCAGAATCACGTTCTTTACTTCAAGCCGTGGGACAACATCCACGAATCGAACCCGCAGGAGATCCTCGATCGTCACGAGCACGTCACGCTCGTCCCGATACTGATCATGGCCGGCGCGCTCGACGATAACGTGCTGCCCGAGATTCAGAAAAAGTTCGTGGCGTCCTACAGAGCGGCCGGCGGCGAATGCCAGTTCCAGATCTTTGAAGGCGCCGAGCACGAGTGGGTGGCCAAAGAAGGTCCGCAAACCGACCGCGCGCGCGAGATGGTCAAGGCCTTCATCGCCCGTCAACTGAAGTCCTAAGCGGAATTCGGCGCATGAGCGCCACCGAATTGGTCCGGGCGAACTTCCCATTGCGCGCTTTAGCATCGGTTCAATCGAAATCGTTATCGCATCTCCTCTCGTCAGTCATTGCCTCCTAACACCGCGCCGCCCGAGTCGCGATCGGCCTTCCATTTCCGAACGTGGGTTTGGGGGCCCTGTTTCCTTTTAGGAATTTGCCGTCGAGGATGGACGCATTTGTCGGACGGTCGTCATGCGAAGATACCGCCCGATGGCCGCAGGCATACTTCGCCACCCCCGGAGTAAAACAATGAGCAAAACAATGAGTAGAACGATGGCTGGAACAAAAATGAAGATTCGCGACGTTGCGCGTCTGTGTGCGTTGTTGATCTTGCTTATAGCGGTTGGCTTCGCTTTCGGATGCAGTTCGCCCAGCCAGGCACAATCGACAAATCCCTCTTCCTCTCAAGTGACGGTGGTCAATACTACCGCGCAGCCCGTTCCGGTCACCGGCAATGTCGCAGTCAGCGGCAGCGTTCCGGTCACGGGTAACGTCGGCATCAACGGCACGCCGGCGGTAAGCGTCAGCGGCAGCGTTCCCGTTGCCAATCCCTTGGACTCAAACGCAAATCCTATCCCGCTTACCACGCTGAGTGGGGAGGCGGCCAAGTCGTTCGTGGCCGATCAAAACTGCACGTTCAGCGCCACGATTTGCACATTTTCGGTGTTCACCGTACCCGCCGGCAAAACAGCGGTGATCGAATCGGTCACCGCATCCTGCTTCTTCGATTCTGGCAGCACGCTTGCCGATGCCCATCTGTTTTACCTGAATAACGGCAGCGTCATCGGCGGCTTGGCCGGACCAGCGGTAAACCTGCCCTCGCTTCCAGCTACCGCTTTCGGCAGTCTAAGCGGCAGCTCGTTCGCGGTGAACGTGAAAACATACATTCCAGCCAGCACGGGGGTCAGTTTTATCGTCCATGCGAGCGTTTCGCAGACGTCCAGCTCCGACGAATGTAACGTTTCCGTCTCGGGTTACTTCGTCCCGTAGAGCGGCCAGCTTATCTCTTTTCAAGTCTCTGTTCAGGCGCCCGCGTTGGACGGAAAAGCCTTGAAAGCCGAGGCCAGGACTCCTACGCTATGCCTGAGAGAAGAACCGTGGAGATAACGACCCATGTTACCTGCGACAGCTGACGGAAAGTTGCCCCAGACCAATCTGACCAACGAATCGGCCGAGTACATCGCCAAGCGCGAGGAGCTTCGCCTCGCCGAAATCGAACTCATGCGCCAGCGCGAACGCGTGGCCGATCTGCGCCGCCATCTCCCGCAGGGCGCTCCTCTTCCGGACTATCAATTTGAAGAGGGCCCCCTTGACCTGAACGCCGCTGACGCGCCGGTCCGCGCCGTCCGTCTCAGCGAACTCTTCACCAAGGCCAATCGCTCGCTCGTCATCTATCACCTGATGTACGGAAAGCGGCAGGTCAAGCCTTGCCCCATGTGCACCGCCTGGATCGACGCCGCCAACGGCGTCGCTCATCACCTCGCTCAGAATCTCGACTTCGCCGTGGCTGCCGCAGCCGATCTCCCCGCTCTGCGCGCCCACGCTCGCGCGCGAGGCTGGGACAAGCTGCGCCTCCTCAGCGCCGGAAACAACACGTTCAAGTACGATCTCGGCAGCGAAGACCGCGAAGGACGCCAGGACTCCGCCGTTTCTGTTTTCACCCGCGACGCCGATGGCACAGTGCGCCACTTCTATACCGCGCATCCTTGGATGGCCCCCGACGTCAAGGAGCGAGGCATCGACCTGCTCAACCCCATCTGGCACTTCATGGACCTGACGCCGCAAGGCCGCGGCAATTGGTACACCAGCCTCGATTACGGCACCAAGGTCCAGGCCGCTTCCACATAGTTCGTCTCGAGGAATCGAAGTCAAAATAAAAAAGGGCGCCTGAGCGTGGCACAGCCACTCTTGGCTGTGCGCTTGCAGCTCGTACCGTGCTCCGCACAGCCCCGACGACGATGCCACCGGCAAGTCAATCGCGGTGAACAAGTGTTTGCGAAGTTGCGGAGGCCGTTATGGCCACGACGATAAAAGAGGAAAGGTACATCGTCTACATCGGCACAGAAGAACACGTCTTGCGCGTGCAAGAGTTGCTCGGAGGCTTGGAACCCTGGCCTAAGAGGTTCCGCATACAGATACCGGCATCGGCGGAAAGGCAAGCCACCACGGTGTTCGGCTCCACAGAAAGGGAAGTGGTAGAGCGGTCGACGGAGTTCCTGAGTAAGTTCTCGGTCGCACGCACCCGGTTGGGAAAGGAGATGCCCTGCTGACGAGTTGCCCGAGCCCAGACTGGTTTTATTTGGAGCGGTAAATTACGCGGTAAGAGGGTTTCACCCTGCTGATGCCCGCATCCGCCAAAAGTCCTAAGATTGCGCCGATCGCCGCGCCGCCTAGAATACCCGCATCGTAGGAAGCGCCTGAGTCGGTTTTACTTGCGGCGTTTGCCGCCAACAATCCTGCGGCCGCTCCCACGGCTGCGCCCCCGATTACCCAGATCCCCGCGTGGGGAAGACGGCCCCCGCGCACCTTCACGCTGAGAACGTCTTGCCTTCGCAGGTCTTGCTCTCCGGAGTGGTCGCGCAGAGATATGCTCGCATCGCCAAAACCAACAAAAGTTCCGCGATGCTTTTTCGGGCTGTTGCGATCGACGACTTCGATCATCGTTCCCGGCGATAGCGCGCTGAGGTTCGCCCACTCGGTAGAATCCCGTTTTACTGCAAGTGGACCGGCCTGCGCCCGAGCCGAGTCAGACCAAGCCGTTAACGCCAGCGAGGCGCAGCAGACGAGAGATAGCGCTCTCCGCATCACGGGAAGCCTCCGATGTGCCGGGGACGATACGGCAGAGGCTTTCCAGTGTCAAGCTAGGACGACGTGGCGGCGCGCGCCGGCATCGGAATCTGCGAATTCGCCACGGCCTGCGCCTTCAAATGAAAAGGGCTAGCCAAGAGGCTAGCCCCGGTAAAACACATTCACAGCCCTAACGGGGAACGGGTCAGCGATCACCACCGACGGGAACGCCTTGGCCATCGGCATGGCCGTTTTCGTATTTTTCCCGGACCTTGGGATCGACCTTCTTCCAAGCGTCGGAGTCCTCATTTGCGGTGCAGAGATATTCGGTCCAATTGTCATCTTTGGCCTGAGCCAGCGACCAGCGTTCCACCGGCGAGACAAAAGGTTTGCTGAGGACGACGGGATCCTCCACAGTGACCTGATAGTTGAAGAAGTTCTTCGAGGGCCGGCTGAAGCGCTCGATGACGTGTTCTTTCTCGCTGTGCGTCCAGGAGTTCGCGTCTCCAAAGAGACCCACCGAGATATTTCTCATGCGCGTGTCGATGCCGACCGTGTCCACCACCAGCGTGTCGCCTTCCCAGTGCCCAACCGACTCGCCGGCAAAGCTGACATCGGGATCGGCGGAATGCTTCCGGCCATCAGTGGGTATCCAGCGAATGGCCTGCGGAAACTCCGTCAGGACCCACACGGCTCCCGGCGTCGAGATCAGCTGCACCGGGCCGTGCTCAGTGGCTTGGGTGGTGATCGAAGTCGGCGTGCCGCCCGGAGCGCAGGTGCCGTACGGGGTGGGGAATTGATACTTATCTTTTGTCTCGGGCTTGAAGGCCGGCGACTCCTGCTTCGATCCAAGAGGCAGGATGCTGCCCGCATTGGCGTCCACGCCGCCCGGCGTATAGGAACCCACCATCCGTCCCACACCATTCGGATAATAGCGCCCGGAGAGGTCCACGTGACCGTCGCTCAAACGTGGGGTCGTATCACCCGGCGGCAATAGATGCGTATTGAGGCCCGGATCCCAGAACCCTTTCGGTACCTCAGCGACGGCCGGCCGGTTCCCTCGTCCGACCCCGTCGAACGTCCCTCCGTCTCCCTGTCCTCGCCCCTGTGCCGCCAAATTGGGGCTAAAAACCAATACCGCGCACAAAGCTGCCAGTGCGACCCCACCTCCAAGCCAATAGTGGGACCGTCGCGTAATTCCTGTCATTTGGAAATCTCCTTTTCGAACCACCAACCACACGGCGAGGCAAGGCACGTTGCGAGTGCCTGAAAATTCCGCGTACCTGACAATCACGCCAAAGCAACCACGGCAGGCTCTCGTGAAGCGAGCCCCGGCCATCGCTTTAGAAGTGTTTGTCGGCGTCGCTTCTGCGTTCCACCTGCTGTCCAACCAGACGTATCAGACCATCGGAGAGTGCCAAGTAACTCGCGGCGCCTCTGTTCTCACCGCCCTTGGCCGGACATTCCCTTGCGTTAATCGTCTTCCCGATATTCGAGAGGAAAACCTCTTTCGTGCTACCGGTTCTCTTCAGGGCGTTGGGCGTGACCATTTCCAAATGCCAAGTCACGACCTTGCCGTCGGGATTGGTTACGTCCATATCGAAATAGGCGTGCGGGTTCTCCCAAGTAATATTCGTCAGGGTGCCCTTCAGGTCCGCGCACTTGCTAGCGTCGAACTCCACGCCGAATCCATGGTGCGCAAACAGGGGTGTTGCTGCGCCCAGAACAAACAATGCCATCAAAATGCCCGGTAGCTTAGCCTTCATTGAGGTGTCCTCTTCGAAGCGAAAATAGAAATGGATTCAAATGCGACTATCAAAAAGTACCGCCCTCTCGCTCTCCTGTCAACCTCCACCACAAGTGTCGTTGCCCAGTGAAAATGCCCGCTGTTGTGGCCGTTGTGCGGCCGGGTCATCCCGTTCATTATGAATAATCAGCAGCCGCGGCGCCTGTGCCGGAAAAGCGGAAATTCCGCGTCTTTTTCCATGTCTCTTCCCAATGCCGCTCCCGATAAAGCCGCTTGGAACCTCATCGGCGCGGCGCAATTTTCGCGGCTCCCAAACAAATGTATAATGTGTCAAAATAAGCCAGATTTTCTTAGGGAGACTTTACGAATGTTAAATCGTTCTTTTGCTGTGATGGCGGGCCTTCTGGGAGCGGCGCTGTTCTTTTCCTCCAGTTCATTTGCTCAGACCGCTACGAACGGTGCCAAGGGCTGGCCCGACCCCAAGGAGAATCGCCAGCCGGTTGCGGCAAAGGACAAGAAGCCGGCTCCGCCGCACAGCCTTGCCGGCCTGTGGGCCAATACCAGAGAAGGGAATCAGGCCAAAGGTGTGCAGTTGCATCCCAACGATGGCAAGCCGGAAAATCAACCGCCGTACACTCCCTACGGCTTGCAACTGTACAAGTCCCATAAGCCACTGGAAGGCTTTGACGCCGTGGGTCCGGCCTACAATAACGATCCCAGAGTGCAGTGCGAGCCGTTAGGCCTGCCGCGGGCCAATCATTACGATCTCGGCGTCCGAATCTATCAGGACGAGAACTCCGTCGCCGTGTTGTATCAATACGATAACCGCTGGCGCATCATCTGGACCGATGGCCGCCCGCTCCCCAAGTTACTCGATGGCGGCGTGGAGATAAACGGCGGGTACCAGGAACAGCGCTGGATGGGCTATTCTGTCGGCAAGTGGCTCGACGATACCACCCTCGAGGTCCAGACGGTCGGGACCATGCCGGATGATCGCGTGTGGCTGGATAACACCGGCCGCCCCATCAGCGACCAGGTGCATATCACCGAAACGTTCAAGCGTCTGGACAGCGACACGATGGAGTGGTCCGAGGTGCTCGACGATCCCAAAATCTTTACCAAACCCTGGCAGACCATGAAGATCACCATGCGGGCACAGGATCCCCGCATCGATATCCTGACGCGCTACTGTTCGCCCAAGGAGATCGCCGCCTACAACAAGGCCTATGGCGATTCTGTGAGCGGTAAGTAAACTGGAGCCTGAGAAAATTCGTCTACGAGATTCGTCGAGGCACATTCGTCATACCATGGCGATTCATAAAATGGAGGGACGCGCCGCAATGATAAACAAAATGTCAAACAAAATGACAAACAAGCTGATTGTCGGGTTTACTTTGGCCGTTGGACTTATGGTTTCGATTCCGCTCTCCGCGCATCACGGTGCGGCCTCGATCTACGACACCAAAACGATTACCTTGAAAGGAACCGTCAAGACCTGGCTGTGGTCCAATCCCCACTGCTTGTTGACGTTTGACGTCAAGGGGGACGACGGCAAAATGGTTGAGTGGATCGCCGAAACGCAGGCTCCCAGCACCGTCTACCCCCAGGGTTTTCGCAAGGACTCCTTCAAGCCAGGGGATCAAATAACCGTCACTCTGCAGCCGGCCAAGAATGAGCGGCCCAACGGCCGCATCGCTTCGGCCATAACCGCCGATGGCACCAAGCTAGGCGGCACGGGCGAAGGTGGCGGCCGCGGCGGACGCGGCGGTGCCGGCGGCGAAGAAGCCCCCTACTAGTCGTCGTTCTTCGGTACCCTCTCACTCGCTTTCCGAATGAGTGAACTCCTCTCATTCGGGGAGCTTTTTATATAAGCCTCTTTATCAACACTTCGCTGAATGGCCATGTGGCACAGCCACTCTTGGCTGTGCGGGGCAAAGCAGCGCCGTCCGGTACCCAAGGCTCTTCATTCCATGTTTCGCAAAGGGCTTGCCCGTATGGGCCCGCTCCGAGACCACACTCCGCAATTCGTACACCTTCGCTGACCTCGTCAAGGCGCCACTGCCTCTTCTTCTGTGCGTTCGGGCCAGCGGCAAATTGCCCATTTCCAGGTATTGATACGCACGAAATTCGCCGGAGAATGCCGCTACTCAGGGCGGCAATTTGCGGTTACTCTCTTTTTTCGCGTCTCAGGTGTCCATAGATGACAATAGTGCAGCAGTCAACAGACCGGCGTCGAAGCCAGCGCATTTTGAAAGCCATCCCTATTATCCTGTCCGGCAGCGACAGCGAAGGCCAGCAATTCTCCGAGCCAACCAGGACTTTGGTGCTCAGCCGGCATGGAGCGGGCATTTTTTCAACCAAGAAGCTGGCCCCGCAGTCTGTCTTGATCGTTCGTAGCGTGGAAACAAATCAGGAAGCGGCCGTTCGCGTCATTGACCGGGTAGCAGGCACGCCCGAAGGTTTTACCTATGGCGTAGCCTTTCTAGACCCGAGTGTCAATTTTTGGAACGTGGAATTTGCTCCTCAGCCGGAGGCCGAGGCCGGGGCCAAGACCATGCTTCTTGAGTGCTCCACTTGCCATGAACGCGAGGCAGTCCATCCCAATGACGTTGAATTGGACGTGTACGCGATCAATAAATCTGTTTCGCGGTATTGCGCAAACTGCGGAACGCCGACACCCTGGAAGGAAGTCAGCGGCGCAACCGAACCGAAATCATCTCCCCTCAATCCGAAAGAAGACGATGCAAAAGGGGACGATGCAAAAAAAGACCCTGCAACCCCGCCGCCAGCACATCGTCAGGAGAACCGGCGCAAAGACGTTCGCGCCAGAGTCAACTTTAGCGCCTGCATCCGCGATTCCGGGGCGGAGGAGATCGTCGCCTGTGAAAATTTATCGCGCGGCGGCTTCTGCTTCAGGAGTTCCAAGCGTTACGTCGAAAAGTCGATGATTGAAGTGGCGCTGCCTTACTCTCCGGGCGAGCCGGCCATTTTCTTCAAGGCCAGGATCGTATGGGTGGTGGAGCTGGCAGCCGAAAAGCACTTCCGATGTGGCGCCGCATACGTGAAGGCTTAAACACCCGATCGATTGTCGATCTCTCCGCGCCTCAGCACGCGCGGGTGTGTGTCGGGGGCCTGACAGCTTTGTACACGCCCGCCAAAAGATACAGTGCCGAAATTCCCGACAGCAACAAGCTGAGCGAACTCGGTTCGGCCATAGGAGTGGGTTCGATGGTCAAATACATAAACACGCCGGGAATTTGTTGCGAAGGCGAGTCGACCGGCTGCACGCCAATAGAAGAGAGGTAGAGGGGATCGATCACAATAAAGCCGGGGTCTCCGATAGGAGCGCCGGGGCTGTAGTCCAGAGCGAGAACGTCGTATGAAGGGAGGGTCACGTCGGGAAGGAGATAAAAATCCGCTAAAGACACGCTCCCAGAGAGGCCGATCGATGCAACCACTACGCCTCCCGGATTCACCGTGAGTATGCCGGTGGGAGACGATAGGAAACCTGAGGGTGATGTGTAACTGAAGTCCGTGCCGGTAAACGAACCTACCCCCGTAAACGTGTAAGTTATGCTCTCGGCGCGCGCAACTCCGCTGCCGAAACCAAGACACGCCAAGAGGATGGCTATTTGCAGCGCGCCTCGGGCGGGACTTCGCAAAGATCGCATGGAACGCTCCTGAGTCGATTGGCCGGCTAATAGATCATGGCGGCGGCGCGCTCGCAAGTACCAATCGCAATTTGTGAATACTAGGCCATTCGCTCTCTACCGCTGCCGCCGACAACGTTTACAAAAACATCGGGGCGCCGCGGGCGCAAGCCACGCGCCGCTCGCGTCCACGGTCATTTCGCCCAGGCCCTCGATCAGGGCGTTCATCGCGTCTTGGAATTACCCCGGCAGGCTTCGGTAAAGCTCAGACCAGGTCGAAGCGATCGAGATTCATCACCTTGGCCCAGGCCGCAACGAAATCTTTGGCGAACTTTTCCTTGGAGTCCGCACAGGCATAGACTTCGCCGAGCGCGCGCAACTGGGAGTGCGAGCCGAAGATCAGGTCCACGCGGCTGCCGGTCCACTTGAGTTCGTTCGTCTTCCGGTCCCGGCCTTCGTAGACCGCTCCCGAGCCGTTGGACTCCTTGGATTGCTGCCAAACCGTGCCCATGTCGAGCAGGTTGACGAAAAAGTCGTTCGTCAGCTTCCCGGCTTGTTTGGTGAAGACGCCGTGTTTGGAGTTCCCGGCATTGGCGCCGAGGACGCGCAGGCCGCCGACGAGCACCGTCATCTCAGGCGCGGTCAGCTTCAGCAATTGCGCGCGGTCCACCAGCGCTTCCTCTGGCGCCATGAGCGGCGTGCCGTGGTAGTAGTTGCGGAAACCGTCCGCGCTGGGTTCGAGAGGAGCGAAGGAGGGAGCATCGGTCTGTTCCTGCGACGCATCCATGCGGCCCGGCTTGAAGGGAACGCTGACGTTGATGCCCGCGTCCTTTGCGGCTTTCTCAACTGCCGCTGATCCGCCGAGGACGATCAGGTCCGCCAGCGAGACTTTCTTGCCGCCCGTCTGTGCGCTGTTGAACTCTTTTTGTATCCCTTCCAGCGTCCGCAGCACTTTGGCGAGCTCCGGCGGATTGTTCACTGCCCAATCCTTTTGCGGCGCGAGCCGAATGCGCGCGCCATTGGCGCCGCCGCGCTTGTCCGAACCGCGGAAGGTCGATGCCGACCCCCAGGCAGCGGAAACGAGTTGCGACACGGAAAGTCCGGAGGCGAGAATCTTCGCCTTGAGAGCCGCAATATCCGCCTCGCCGACGAGCGGATGATTCACGGCCGGAATCGGGTCTTGCCAGATCAGCTGCTCTTTGGGCACCAGCGGGCCGATATAGCGCGCGATCGGGCCCATGTCGCGGTGCGTCAGCTTGAACCAGGCGCGCGCGAATGCGTCCGCGAACTGATCGGGATGCTCGTAGAAGCGCCGCGAAATCTTCTCGTAGATCGGGTCGAAGCGAAGGGAGAGATCGGTGGTCAGCATCGTCGGCACACGCTTCTTGGAAGGATCGTGTGCGTCCGGGATGGTAGCGGGCGCGTTCTTCGCTTTCCATTGCAGCGCGCCGGCCGGGCTCTTGGTCAGCTCCCATTCGTATTTGAAGAGATTATCGAAGAAATAATTGCTCCACTTCACCGGCGTCTGGCTCCAGGTGACTTCCGGACCTCCGCCGATCGTGTCTCCGGCGAAGCCCTTACCGTACTTGCTCTTCCAACCGAGGCCTTGATCCTCGATCAGAGCGCCCTCGGGCTGCGGTCCGACGAACGACGGGTCGCCCGCGCCGTGGGTCTTGCCGAAAGTATGGCCGCCGGCGATCAGGGCCACGGTCTCTTCGTCATTCATGGCCATGCGCGCGAACGTCTCGCGGATGTCGCGGGCCGCGGCGAGGAAATCGGGTTTGCCGTTGGGCCCTTCCGGGTTGACGTAAATCAGTCCCATCTGCACCGCGCCCAGCGGCTGCTGCAATTGCCGTTCGCCGCTGTAGCGTTCGTCGCCCAGCCACGTTCCTTCCGGACCCCAGTAAAGCTCTTCGGGCTCCCAGGTATCCGCCCGCCCGCCGCCAAAGCCGAACGTCTTGAACCCCATGGACTCGAGCGCCACGTTGCCCGCGAGAATCATTAAATCGGCCCAGGAGATTTTGCGGCCGTATTTCTGCTTGATGGGCCACAGCAACCGCCGCGCCTTGTCCAGGTTCACGTTATCCGGCCAGCTATTCAGCGGAGCGAACCGCTGTTGCCCGCCGCCGGCGCCGCCGCGCCCATCGGCCACGCGGTAGGTGCCTGCGCTGTGCCAGGCCATGCGAATCATCAGGCCGCCATAGTGGCCGAAGTCCGCCGGCCACCAGTCCTGCGAGTCGGTCATCAAGGCGTTAAGGTCCTTGATCACCGCATTCAGGTCCAGGCTTTTGAACTCCTTGGCGTAGTCGAACTCTTTGCCCATCGGGTTGGATTGCGGCCCATGTTGATTGAGAACCTGAAGATTCATCTGGTTGGGCCACCAGTCACGATTACTGCGTGCAGACGCTCCATGTGCTACCGGGCACTTGGATTCCGTAGGCGCTCCCGCCGAGGCACTCAGTTCTTTCTCCATGTGTTCACCTTTCTTCGAATGAATCAAAGGACTAAGAATCAAAAACCTTGCCAAAGCTTCCCACTCATCATGGCTTTCCCATCCTCGCTGGCCCGCGAGGCATTCATCTACTACGGGCGCGGCCCGGACGCCTAACGCGACGCCGAGCCCGCCGGACGCCGGCGTTGCGTTAACGATTATATCCCTGTCGAAACGGCGAACCGCAACGCCATCGGATATAGGATCCGTTTCACCTTGCTTTGCGAAGTAAGAACCGCCGCAAAGCCCGCCGCGCAATCGGTTAACTCCCGCTATACTGAATAGCCTGCAAGCGTAACCGAAACCCGGGAGAAGACCGAACCATTTGCCTCCGATCGTCAGCGCCCAAGGACTCTCGAAAAGATACGGAAGCGCCCCTCTTTTTACCGATATTTCCTTCACCGTATCCGAAGGCGAGCGCATCGGCCTGATCGGTCCCAATGGCTCCGGTAAATCCACGCTTCTGGCGATTCTGGATGGCCGCGTAACCCCAGATACTGGCACGGTCGCCATACGCAAGCGTGCCACCGTCAGTTGCGTTGCGCAGATCTCCGAGTTTGCCCCGGGCGAAACGGTGCGTTCGGTAATCGATGCCGCTCTCGACCCCCTGGCCTTGCCGCAAGCGGAACGCCTCTCCCGCCTCGCCGAGACGCTCGGCCGCGCGGGCTTCACGAACTTTGACACTCCCACGGCCGCTTTATCGGGCGGCTGGCGCAAACGCCTGGCGATTTGCGCGGGCCTCGTTCAGCAAGCCGACATTCTTCTTCTCGACGAACCCACCAACCATTTAGACCTCGCCGGGATTGAGTGGCTGGAACGCGTTCTGCAGAACGCCGCCTTCGCCTGCGTGGTCATCAGCCACGATAGATATTTTCTGGAAAACGTGGCTACCGAGGTTGTGGAGCTCAACCACCTTTACGAGAACGGCTTCTTGCGCGTCCAGGGAAACTACAGCCAGTTCCTGAAGGCCAAGGAAGAGTATCTCTACGCTCAGGGAAAACGCCAGGAAGCCCTCACCAACCGAGTCCATGGTGAGATTGAATGGCTGCGCCGAGGCGCCAAAGCACGGACCAGGAAATCGAAAGCCAGGATCGGTAAAGCTCAAGGAATGATCGAGGAGTTGGCCGGCCTGAACGCCAGGACCCGCTCGACCTCCGCCAGGATCGATTTCTCGGCCACCAACCGGCAGACCAAACGTTTGCTCGAAGCCGATGGAATTACCTACGCCATCGGTGACCGCACGTTGTTCGAAGACGTAAGCTTTACGATCGTGTCGGGGGCCCGTATCGGACTGGTTGGCCCCAATGGCAGCGGCAAGACCACGCTGCTCCGCCTGCTGAAGGGCGAGATCCAGCCCTCCAGCGGCCAGATTCGCAAGGCGGACAGCCTGCGCATTACGTATTTCGACCAGAATCGCCAGCTCGATCCGGACGTCCTGCTGCGCCGCGCGCTCGCGCCGGATAGCGATTCGGTAATTTATCAAGGCCAGGTGATTCACGTCGCCTCTTGGGCCGCCAGATTTCTTTTCTCAGGCGAGGATCTGAATCAGCCGGTGGGCCGCCTTTCCGGCGGAGAGCGTGCGCGCGTGTTGGTTGCGCAGCTCATGCTTCAGCCGGCCGATGTCCTGCTGCTCGACGAGCCCACCAACGATCTCGACATCCCCACCCTGGAAATATTGGAGGAGTCCCTTCTGGAATATCGCGGCGCGCTGGTGCTGGTCACCCACGACCGCTATTTGCTCGACCGGGTTTCCACGCTGGTGCTGGGACTCGACGGCCTGGGCAAGGTCGAAGCTTTCGCCGACTACACGCAATGGGAGGAGTGGCGGCAATCGAGGGTGGCAAGGGGGGAGGCAAGGGGGCAGGTCAAGGGCACGCCAGACGGGCCAGCCGGAACCGAACGTTCGCGCTCGTCGCCAGCCGCATCTCCGCCGGCGGCCAGAAAAAAGAAACTCTCCTATGGTGAGGCCCGCGAGTTCGCAACGATCGAAGAGCGTATCGCTGCGGCCGAACAAGATCTGCACGCCAAGCGTTCTGAGCTAGAAGATCCCGCGATCTCGAGCGATGCGGGCCGCCTGCGCCGCATTTGCGATGAGATGGGAGAAGCTCAGAAAACCATCGATCATCTCTATGCGCGATGGGCCGAGCTGGAAAAGAAACAAGACTAGAAGCGGCAGCCCGTTATCAAGCTAGCCTCAGGGCGCGTATTGCGTGAAGACAAAGTCGTGAGAGGCCTTCGCGTGGCAGGGGGCGCAAGTTTTCATCAGCGCGTCATTGCCAAGCGTTCCGTCGCTGTTGAAGTGACCGAATCCCCAGCCGCCCGCCGCGGCGTACTTTTTCGAGTCCTTAACCTCAAACTGAACATTTGTGGCCGCCCCGGCAACGAAAGATTGGTCACGCCCGAAGACTTTATTGTTTTCTTCAGACGGCACGTACTTATAGTGCACAGCCGCAATGATCGATCCGTCCGGGAACGGAAGCTTGCCTTCCCGGTAGGCTTTGACCGCCACGTCGTTGGCCAGAACGGCTCCGATGCTGTTGATGTTAGCTCCCTCGTGGGAGACGGAGATCAACTTCCAGTCGCGATATCCAGCCGGTTTCTCCTTTAGGAAAATGGGCGCTGCCCCTTCATCGGCGCGGCCGGATGCGGGAGCCATGGATGCGACTACGCCTGCCACTGCCGCAACTGCTACCACCAGGAAAGCCATTCGTTTCATAAGCTGCTCCTTCAAGCCAGCCGATCAAACACATCGAGGTGCTGATCGCTATCGGATGCAGGATAACTGCCGAAGGGTATAAAAGAGCAGCCCGTCGCGCACTTGGACCGGCCGGGGGCTCCATCGCCCGGGGTCTCCGGTGCGTCGGGGCGAGGTCAGGCGTATTGGCGGCTTCGGAGCTTGCCTTTCTTGACGAAGCCTTCGTAGTTGCGGACCACCAGGTGCGCCTCAATCTGCTGCACCGTATCCATGGCCACCTCCACGACGATCAGCAGTGAAGTGCCCCCGAAGTAGAAGGAGATATTCAACCCCTCCAGGATGAAGCGCCAGGTATGTTCATCGAACCAATTTCCCATCGCTCCGGGCAGGTGTTGCAGGTGAACCCCAGCAATCATCCATTCCGGCAGCAGGCAGACGGCGGCCAGATAGAGGCCGCCCACGAAGGTGAGGCGTTGCAGGATTCGATTGATCTGCTCGGAGGTATGCCGCCCGGGCCGGATGCCCGGAACAAAACCCCCATTCTTGCGCATGTTGTCGGCCAGATCGGTGGGATTGATGATGATGCCCACATAGAAAAACGCGAACACGATGATCAGCACAACGTAAACCAGGGTATACAGGGGCTCGCCCCAGCCCAAGGCTTTCGAAATGTGGTCAACGCTTGGGAAGCGCTTGCCCAGCACAAGATCGATGGTTCCCGGGAAGGTAAGCAGGGAACTGGCGAAAATCGGAGGAATCACCCCGCCGGCGTTCACGCGCAATGGCAGGTACGACATCTGGCCGCCCATCACCTTGCGCCCGATCACCCGCTTGGCGTATTGCACGGGAATGCGCCGCTGCCCGCTTTCCACGAAAACGATGAAGGCCACCACGCCAAGCATCAGCGCCACGAGCACAATCAATGCCAAGCCGGTGAAGGGCCCCCACTGCTCGGTTTGGGCCTTGGTGAAGAGATCGTAGATCGCTTGCGGCAGGCCCACCACGATGCCCGCAAAAATGATCAGGGACATTCCGTTGCCCACGCCCCGCTCACTGATCCGTTCGCCCAGCCACATGATGAACGCCGAACCGGTGGTCAGCGTAAGCACGGTCATGAGGGTGAAGGCCAAGCCGGGGTTATAGACGAGCGCCTGCCCATTCGGGCCTGCCTGATGCTGCAGCGTGAAAGCGATCGAGAGCGACTGCAGGATGCTCAGCACAATGGTGAGATACCGCGTGTATTCGGTAATCTTGCGGCGGCCCAGCGCTCCTTCCTTCTGCAACTGCGCCAGATAAGGCCACGCCACGGTCATCAATTCCAAAATAATCGCGGCGGTGATGTAGGGCATGATGCCCAGGGCGAAAATCGTGAGGCGCCGGAAATTGCCGCCGCTGAAGAGGTCGATCAGCCCCAGGACGGATCCCTGGTTTTGCTGGAAAAGCGCCGTGAGCACGTCGGTGTTGACGCCCGGCGTCGGCAGGAAGGCTCCGATCCGGTAAACGGCCAGTATTCCCAGCGTGAAGAGGATCCGCTTCCGCAGTTCCGTGATGCGGAACATATTGGCAAAGGCTTCGAAGAATCGATTCATGGCAGGCGATCACCGTTTCCCGCGCCCGGCAACGGCGCACGCAACGCACCGCCGTTTTGCTGCAGCCGCCGCGGATTGCAGCAGCGCTTCCGAAGGCGCCGTTACGGTTGCGGCGCGTCGACGGCAACTCATCGGAGTAATCTGGGCGTGATGAAGTCCACTCTTCTGGTTGCGATGCCAAACGCTTCGGCGGGCTCTGGAAGAGCCTCAGCTTCGCCGGCCGAATCGAGCCGCAGCATTCGGATGCGCCGGCCTTGATCGAGGAGTTGCAGCAGGCGTTCGTGGCCATTGTCGAAACGGATGGCATCGCGGTGCTCGTAAGCCTGAGCGGAGAGCTGGGTGAACGTCACTTCGGCCTCGCGCGAGACCCCTTGGGCCTTTTGCACCTCAGGCGGCACATCGAGCAAAAGGACCCGGGCGCCGGGCGGAATACAGACGGCCACCTTCCCGGCTTCTGGCACTCCCAGGAACGCTTTGAACATTGCGCCCACCGCGTTCCGCCACCTGGATGTGGCATCGGCGCCCGGCGGACATGGCGTGAAGCCGCGCGTGCCGGTGGGGAATTCGTAGAGGACTAACTCCTCGCCTTCTCTGGCCAGGCGATTGGGAACGCCCATGAGCGAGTAGTCGCACATATCGCCTCCTTCTTTATTTGGCTCTGCCCGAGCCGTATGTATCGTTCCACGAGATATAATACATCGTGGAACGATATAGGTATACAAGAGCGCGGCCGCCGCCCCTATCCGGGAAACCCTGTAGTTGCCCCCGCCGGTTATGCGCCGGCGACGGAAGGGAACATCCCTCCGGGATATCGGCTGGCCGATGTCGAAATTGGTGTTCGGGCTACTCTCGAAACTTGGGAATGGTAAATCCGGCGAACCAGGGGTGGGGATACCAGCGAAGTGTGAACAGTAGTACGGATCGGTGCAGCTATAACGGCGGCGAAACGCCAGCTAAACCGCTTGCTAGAACTCGAGCGCCAATAACACCTGCCGCCGTCGGTAGTGTCTCAGTTCGATTCGACCGAGACACTACCTTGAGCGCAAAAAGCCCCAGCGACACTCAGCTCTTACTTGCCCTTGCCTTGCGCCTCATGCTCCTTGATCTTGTTGTACTCTTCCGGCTCTTGGTTTAGCGTGCAGAAGACTTCTCCCCATTCGTCATGCGGATCTACTGCCAGCGTCCAGATTCGAGGAGCTGAACTCCACGGTTTGGCCAGCACCACGGGGTCCTCGATGGTGATTTGGTAGGTGAGGTAGTTCTTCGAGGTACGATGCAGGCGCTCGACGATGTGCTCCTGAGCGCTGGGAAACCAGCCACCGAATCCTCCTCCTCCAAAATTCCTCATCCTCTCATCGATGGCGACAACATCCAGAACCAGCGAGTCTCCGTCCCAATGCGCGGTCGTGTCCCCATTGAACGTAGGATCGGGATCCTGGGGATGCTGGCGATTGAAGTAGACCATGCGAATGTCCATCGGGTATTCGTAAAGCATCACCAGCCTTTTCGGTGTGGCGATCAATTCCATGGGAGCATGTTGCGAGCCTTGCTCCAAAGGCGTGCTCGGCGTTCCCGCCTGATCGCAGTCGCCGTAGCCCACCGACCTCCTGTATTTGGGGTCGATCCCGGGCTTGAAGACCGGTGCGAGTTCCGGCGTCTTCGCGGGATCGAATTGCCTGAACGAGCTGGGATCCAGCGGATAAGCGACTTGCAGCATTCTTCCCGCAGCGTCCGGATAATAACGTCCGGTCAGGTCCACATGTCCGTCAGACATCTTCGGCGCCGGTCCGCCTGGCGGCAGCGCATGCACGTTCTGAAACCCTCCGACGATATTGGATGGAGCCTTCCCACAACCACCATACCCGGTGCACGAATCGTCCTTTGATTTTGGTTTCGGGGTCCTATCGCCTTCCTGCTGCGCAAAAGCGGGCGCAAATGCCAAGCACAGAGTCGCAATCAAGAGTCCGACAATCCCGATACCATAGCCCAACCGTCGTTCCGTTCCTCTCATTTCCCGTTTCTCCTTTGTGAGCCCGCCGGTAGCCCTTCAACGGTAGGCTCGCAGAGCCCCGCCGTTGCTTAACCACCACTTCCGTTTTGACCACTTCCGGATGTGCGTTGCTTATACACCGGAAGCCTTCCTGAATAAACCAATTTGTTTGCCGCGTCGCGGTCCAGGTTGATTTCCTAATCGTGTTCAACGCTTGCGTTAGGCGCGGAAAAGGTGGCACAGCCACTCTTGGCTGTGCAGCCTGCAGCTCAGGTCGCGCCTGCGCATTTCGCAGACGAGACCTGAGGATTTTCGCTTTCTCCCGGGCTGTCTTTGCAGGAAAGTTCTCGTCGCTTATTTGGCAGGCGCGCCGCCCGGTCCCCAACCCGACGGATTGGCCAGCTTGTCCTGATACTCGATCGCTATCGAAGGTATGCAGAGTATCTCGTCGAGGTCCTGATCCTTCTTCCAGTAGAGATGCTCTTTCAATAATTGAAAAGGTTTCGTGTAGAACTTCGGATCGTCCACCGTGACCGCCAGTTCCAGGTTGTACTGGTCCACGCGAGTGTAACGTTCCTGGATTTTCGCGGCGCTGGTATGCGGGTGCCCAAACTCATCCAGCCAGCTTCGCGGATCCACGCCCGTCGTATCGATCACGAAGACGTTGTCCCCATCCCAATGGCCCACCGAATATCCGTAGTACGTGGAATCGGGCGCTCCCGCCGCGTCCACTTTCTCGGGCAGTTGCCGGTCGCCCATCCAGATCTCCCGCCACACACGCTGCAGCTCATACAGCATGAGCATCCGATCTTGCCCCATCTCGAAGCGAACCCCTCCCCGGCCATTCAGCGTGGGATTCCGGAGTTCACGCGGAAGGCCCAGCGGATCGCAAATGATGAAGGGATCATTGGTGGCCTGCACCTGGTCGGTCTTGTCACCCACGTGGTCCACTGGCCGGTTGAGCTTGAATTTCGCCTCGCCTGCGGGCGTCATAGCGGGGAAGGGACCCGATACCAGATTTTGCGGCCCGATCCAGGTGCCGTTCAGATCATGCTTGGGAGCGGGCCCGGGCGGATTGGGCATCTCGGGCACTCCCGGCGCAACGAAACCCGGCGAAGGTTGGCCTCGCTGAGCTTTCGCACTTGTCGAACCAAGCGTGGAACCAAGCGCCACCGCAGCCAGCAAGGCCAATGAGCCAATCACTCGTTTGGCGACCAGTCGTTCGGCAACCAGCTTTCGCATGTGCTGATCTCCCGCTAACTTGAGGGGAAGGAGACTCCCGGAATCTCCCTTTGCCTTCCAAAAACGGCAACATCATACACTTATTCCCCTTTTCCCAAAATCGTTGCCAGCCCCGCGCTGTCATCCCGAACCCGGCCCGATTTGCGGGACGTCGGTGAGGGATCTGCTTTTGTCCTTCGCCTTAACGTTGTCATCCTGAGCTTCCAGCGAAGCGCGCTTTCCGCGTTCCGGATGTCCTTGCGGAGGATCCCTCAGTGCCGATCCCTGAGAAACGTCCCCGTATGAGGTTTCGGTTCGTGAACCGCTGGCCTTCTGTTTCTAGTGAGCAAAAGCAAAGAAGAGAGGTAAGTCCAGAATCATTCCGCCGTCCGCTATCCCGCCACCGCCTCCAAAACTTTGCGCACCTTCCTGGCCAGATCCTCGGGCCCGAAGGGCTTCTCGATGAAATTCGTCCCCGGCGCGAGGATGCCAAGGTTGACGATGGCGTCCTCCGTGTAAGCGGACATGTACAGCACTTTGAGGTCGGGACGGATGCTCATTACCCGCTCCACCAACTCTTCGCCCTTCAACCCGGGCATCACGATATCCGTCAGTAGCAAATGGATGGGGCCAGGGCACTCCCGTGCGATCTGGAGCGCCTCCGCGGCGTTGCCCGCTTCCAGCACCTGATAGCCCTTCATCTTCAGGAACTCGCGCGCAATCCTGCGCACGCCTTGATCGTCTTCCGCGAGCAACACCGTCTCGGTTCCCAGCGGCGACTTTATCTCCAGCGGCTTCTTGGGCTCGGGCAACTTCGCCGCTTGCTCGGCCCCATCTGCCCGATCTGCCTGATGACCTACTTGATCTGCCTGATGATCTGCCCGATCTGCTTGGCCTGCTTGTTCTGCTCGATCGGCCCGCGGCAGCCAAATCTGAATCGTCGTGCCCCGGCCAGGCGCGCTCAACACCTTGATCGACCCTCCGCTCTGTTCCACCGTTCCGTACACCATGGAGAGACCCAGCCCGGTGCCTTTGCCCTTTTCCTTGGTGCTGAAGAACGGTTCGAAGATGCGCGAGCGAGTCGCTTCATCCATTCCGCAGCCGTCGTCGCTCACCGCCAGCATCACCCCCGCCTGTCCCGCCCGCTCGGGATGAACCGACGACCAATAGGACTGCGTGTTGGCCGTCTCGATCTTTAATTTTCCGCCGTCGGGCATGGCATCGCGGGCGTTCACCACCAGGTTCATGATCACCTGTTCCACTTGCCCAGGATCGGCTCTCACCCGCCCCAGCGCCGGATCCAGGCTCAGCTCTAACTCGATATCCGGGCCCAGCAAGGAGGGCAATAGCTCCGTGGTCTGCGAAATCAGCACGTTGAGGTCCAGCACTTTGGGTTGCAGAATCTGCTTGCGGCTGAAGGCCAGCAATTGCCGCGTCAACGACGCGGCATTCTCGGATGCCTTGAGAATTTCCTTAGGGTGTCTTTGCAATCCCTCGCTCGAACCCAGGCTGTTCAGCAGCACGTGCGCGTGCCCCTGGATCACCAGCAGCAAATTGTTAAAGCTGTGGGCTACCCCGCCCGCCAGCCGGCCCACCGCCTCCATTCGGAGCGCATGGCGCAGTTCATCCTCCACGCGCTCGCGCTCCGCGATCTCCTTCTTCAGTTGTTCGTCCACAGCCGTCACTTCTCGCGCCCGCACGCGCGATGTCTCCGCCAGATATACCGAGGACGCCAAGAGGCCAGCCATCAGCAAGCCTCCCAGTAACACCACCCGCGGCAGCGGAGAACGAGCTCGGGCTACGGTTTCGAGCTTGGGCCACAGCCGCGCTTGCCAGGTCATCTGCCCGATTACGATATTTGCTTCCAGCGCCGGCGCATCCTCGCTGGGCGCGGAATCGCCGCCACGGTCGTAGATTTTCTCGGAATTTTCGTACACCGCCAGCCAGTCGTCCTGGGCCACGTCCTTCAAGATCGGCCCCAGAAGATCCTGGTAGCTGAAGACGCCCGCGATTGCGCCTTGGTAAGTATGGTCGGAGAAAACCGGAACACAGACCAGAAATCCTCGGCCGCCGCTTTTTAAATCCACCGAGCGCGATACCAGCATTACCCCTTGGTCGGCGACGCCTTGCACCACGGCGCGGCGCCTCGCGTCGGAGAGGAAGCTCGATCCCAGCTCCACCTTGTTCTCGATGAGCGGGGCCACCAGGTGCACGCGCGATTGAGGGTCCACCCATTCAATCGCCCGGAAGCCGCGTCCGCTCATCGCCAGCGCCGTATCGGAACTCCAATCGGCGTCGTCTGGCACGCCCAATACCTGCCAGCGTCCTGCCAGCTGTTCTAAAGCTAAAATGCGCTCCGCCAATTCCGACTCGACCTTGTTCTTGACGAACAGAATCTCAGAACTGGTCACGACTTGCACCTTGGCGCGCTCCTGCGAGACGAGCCGCTGCCAAAGCAGAAGCACCGCCGCAAACGAGATAAGGCCAATGATGGCCGGCAACATCAATCGGCGAATAAAACTCCGGCCTTCATGATTGGACAGCTTTGGCGTGGGTGTTTCTGGACTTCGCGCACTTGCCGGGTCTTGAGGTTTGTCTGGTTGCAAGACCATAAAAATACCGATGTAGCGCGAGGGGGCCGACGGCTAGCTGGGGCCGTAATGCTAGCAACTGCCCCCGTCCGCGTCAACGGAATGTCCACTCACTTATGGCCCCTTGAAAAATCCGATCGATTCACCGGAATCTGCCGGCCGGGCCGCTTCTCAACGGCACGGAAAATTACATTCTACTTACAAGCCGTTGACAATCGCATCGCGAATGCATGGCAAAAGCCCCTCTCAGCAAGCAATTGCATCGGGGTGCTGATCGGCAGGAGATCCAGCAGCGAAGAGGACGGCCCGATTTACCAAGGAACAAATCACCGGTGTGCTGAAGCAGCCTGAGGCAGGTGCGCAGGCGAAAATTCAACCAAGATTCAACCAAGAAAGGATCTGTCATGTTCTTACGCAAAACCATTGGATATCGGCCCCGTGTGAGCGCCTCCAGGCCCGGATGTTGCTACACCGCCGCCAAAGCAGTTGCATTGGCGATAGCCGTAGCCATGCTCTGTTTGCCCGCCTTGGGCGCCATCAGGAAGACGCCCACTCCGCCGGGCACGCCGGGGAATTTTCACGTCGCCAGCTCGACCGAAACCAGTGTGACCTTCGCTTGGACCGCTTCGACCGCGCCATCGAACTCCAATCTTGTTTACGTGATTGTGAATCAAACCACCGGGTTGAGCCTGAACGTGGGCAATGTAACGAGCGACACTTGGACCGAAGTGCAGGCCGGCGGGACCTATTCGTTCTACATTTACGCGGTTGAGCTGCCTAATAATGCGTCGGCGCACAGTCCGTTGCTCACAGTGACGGTTCCCGGGACGCCCATTCCGACGGCAGTCCAACCGGCCCCGCCAGTGATCACGCAAATCAGCGCCACTTCCGATACCATCACCGCGTCCTGGTCGGAAGCGACGCCGGTCAATGAGATCGGCTCATTTGACCTCCTGGTCGACGGCATCACCGATGGCGGCAGTGCCGCGAACTCCCCTACGGCGACGACAGCAGCAAATCTGTGGCCCGGCACAACTTTTACCGTAAGAGTCCAAGTCTATAGCCTGAACGGCGTAACCGGGGCACTCTCAGCAACCAGCGCACCGGTTACCGTGACGACGGAGCCATCGACGACCGTCACGTCTCCCTCAGCTCCCACCGCTCCCACGGGCCTCACCGGTTGGGGCGACGGCGGCGGAGAAGCGATTATTTCGTGGAACCCTTCGACATCCCCGAACACGCCGCAATCCCAAATCCAATACGACATCTATATCGATGGCGTGCTGGATATTTATGACAGCAGCGTCGTGGCGCAGGGCACGGCCGGCCAGACCCAAAACATCTACATCTTCCCTCGCGGCGCGACGACCCCGGCGCAGGTGTTTGTGGTGGCCGTGGATCAGTTCGGCAACGAATCGCTGCCCAGCAACGTGCTCACGATAAGCGGCTTCTGACCCGCAGCCCGCTGGCGCGTAACTAGAAACCGTTGCAGAACCCGCGGCCTTCCCAAGGCCGCGGGAGTTCCTCGCATGTAGCCCAGGGCGCGCCGATTTGTGGCGGCCCTGAGGCCTTTGCGCATCGCGTCACGCGAAGGGCCGTACGTTCCGCATATCAAGTGCGTGCTCGGGACTTCCATGTCAGAACAGCAGCGACACAATGTCGGTCGGATGCGAGCCGACCGGCACCATCGTTAGCAAGCTCGAAGTGCGCAGGCGAATCACCGCGAGATCGTTGGAGTCTTGATTCGCCACCAGCAGGAATTCGCCGCTGGGGTCCAGCCGGCAAGTCACCGGCTCGCGTCCCACGGTGATGGGCAAGGAAAGATGGCGCTCGCCAATGGCGATGGGCAGCACGCGCCCGGCGGCCGGATCGGAAAGATAGAGCGAGTCCGCGTTGGCGGTGAGCGTGCCGCTTTCCGGCGCCAGTCCCACCAGCATGGATTCCGCGATCTCCGCCGTCCATGTCTTGATGATTTCGATCTCGTGCAAATCGGGCACCGTGACGTAGAGTTCCCCGCCGTCCGGTTTGAGGATCATGGCGTGGGGCGCTCCGCCGAGCTGCAGGTTGCTGAGCAGCACGTAGCGCTTCAGGTCCACGACGGAAATTTTCTTGGCGTCAGGGGCGGCGACGAAAGCCATGGAATTGTCCGGCACGACGATCACGTCTTCGGGATGCTCGGCCACGCCGATGGTGGCCATGGCCGCGAGCGTCTGCGCGTCAAACACTTCCAGCGTGGAGTCGTCGTGGTTGGGAACGAGCAGCAGGCGGCCGTTCGGCGTGAGCCGCGCGAGCCAGGGACGGCTTCCGGTATGGGCCCGCGCGCTCACTTGCTTCGTCGCGGTATCGATGCGCACCACCTGGTTCGATCCCGCCGACGCGATATAGGCCCGCCGCCCATCGGCGGAAAATTCCACCGCGGAGAGAAATGCCCCCACGGGAATGCGCGCGCTCACGGCGCTCGCGCCCGCGGGGATCACCCAGGCGTATCCGCCTTCGCCGCTCGATGAGTTGGAGGCGCCCCAGATCTCTTTGCGGGACACCAATACGCGCAAGCCCGAGGGCGCCGGCCCCACGGGAATCGAGGCGATCGTTTTCAGCGCCACCAAATCCACCACGGAGACGGTGCCGTCGCCGGCATTGGCCACGTACGCGTATAGCCGAGCGCCCGCCTTCAAGATCGGCGGCCGGTATTCGCGCGTGATCTGCCACCCGGCAATCACCGCCAACACGCCAATCAGGCTCAGCAGCCGAAGATATCGTTTCCGCTTCATTTCGCGAGGGTCAATTGTGCCATGCGCAACGCCAAGTCACTACAGCGGGGAAGAGCTATGCTGGGCGACACGCGTGGGGCTGCGCCCAGAGCGAGGGCTCGCCTGAAGCTACAAGGCAACGAATTTTCGCGCCGGGTCCGGCCAATCGGTATAAGCTATGGGCATATTCGGCGCGTCGATTGCAATGTGGAACGCTGCGGCGCATTCTGGTGCAGTGAAAAGTTGCAAGCGCGGGGTAAGCGGTTTTCCAGAGCCCGCGCGGCAAGCGCTTCCTTCGAGAAAGGAGAATCGCCATGGCGCGAATCTCGCTTCGAGTAAATAACCAAACCCGGGTGGTGGAAGCCGACCCGCAGACTCCGCTGCTGTATGTCTTGCGCGACGATCTGGAGCTGCATGGTCCGCGATTCGGCTGCGGGCTCGGCCAGTGCGGCGCGTGCACCGTGATCATGGATGGCAAGGCGGTGCGTTCTTGCAGCGTGGCCGTGAGCGCGGCGCAGAATGCCAAGATCACCACGCTCGAAGGGTTGGGCACGCCTCGAGCATCCGCACCCGTTGCAGACGGCGTTCATCGAGGAGCAGGCGGCGCAGTGCGCTTACTGCATGAACGGGATGATCATGATGGCCAAGGTGCTCCTGGACAAGAATGCGCACCCCAGCGAAGACGAGATCAAGAGGCCCTCAACGGAAATCTGTGCCGCTGCGGCAGCCACCTGCGCGTGATTCGCGCGGTGAAGCGGGCCGCGGGCGAGCCGGTGAGGCGTGAGGAGGCTGAACATGGACGCCAACATGAAAATGACGACGGATGCGAATATGGAAACGAAGACGAACACGAACGCGCCAATCGACACGAAGACGATTTCCCGCCGAGAAATTCTCAAGGGCACGGGCGCCCTGGTTGTGGCCTTCAATCTTTTCGATCCGCTTTCTCAGGTGATGGCGCAAGTGGCGCCGGGCGCAGCCGGCGCCGTCAGCGACGAACCCCAAGCCGGACGTCGCTGGATTCCTGGATCGCCATCGGCCGCGACGGCAACGTGACCGTATTCACCAGCAAAGTGGACCTGGGCACGGGCATCGAAACCGCGCTGTCGCAAATCGTCGCCGAAGAGCTGGACGTGCCATTCAAGGCTATCCACATGGAAGTAGGCGACACGACGAAGACCGTCGACCAGGGCGTCACCGCCGGCAGCCGAACCATCGAACGCGCCGGGCCGCAGTTGCGGCAAGCCGCCGCGGCAGCGCGCCAGGAGCTCTGAAGCTGGCCGCAGCAAAGCTGGCAGTGCCCGTCGATAAGCTCACCGTGACCGATGGCGTGGTGAGCGTCATGGGCAACGGCAAGAAGGTGTCCTACGGCAGACCTGGTCGGCGGCAAGCGTTTCAACGTGACAGATTACCGCGACGGGCGTTGGCTGGGATTTGAAAGTCGCGCCGGATGCGCACGTCAAAAGTCCCAAGGACTACAAGATCGTGGGCACCTCGGTGCCGCGCGTGGACCTGCCGCCCAAGTTCACCGGCGAGTTCATCTACACGCAGGACGTGCGCGTTCCGGGAATGCTGCACGGCCGCGTGGTTCGCCCGGCGACGGTGAACTCCAAGCCCGCCAGCGTGGACGAGGATTCGATCAAGGACATTCCCGGCATCGTGAAAGTGGTGCGGGAAGGAAGCTTCGTCGGCGTGGTGGCGCAGACGGAATGGGCGGCGATCCAGGCCGCGCAAAGCTCTCAAAGTCACCTGGTCCGACTCCGGAGACGAAACTTCCCGCCAATTCCGATGCGGTCTACGACTACCTGAAGAAGACCAAGAGCTTCGCGCGATCGGCCGGTGGTGAATCGCGGGAATGCGGACGCGGCGATCTCGCAAGCCGCCAAGACTTACGAAGCGACTTTCCGCTGGCCCTTCCAGATGCACGGCATGATGGCGCCTTCCTGCGCCGTGGCCGACGTGCAGGGAAATAAGGCCACGGTGTACGCGCCGTCGCAGGGCCCCTTCGACACGCGCAAGCGCGTGGCCACGCTGCTGGGCGTTCCGGAGGAGAATGTGCAGGTGATCTATCGCGAAGCCGCCGGTTGCTACGGGCGCTTGGGCACCGACGATGCGGCCGAAGATGCCGTGGTGATGTCCCGCGCCGTGGGCAAGCCGGTGCGCGTGCAGTGGATGCGCGAGGATGAGCACGGCTGGGAGCCGAAAGGCCCGGCGCAACTGCTCACCGTTCGCGCCGCCGTGGACGCCAGCGGCAAAGTGGTGGCCTGGGATTTCCTGGACCGCAGCTTCCCCTGGACCGAATCGGGCGGCCAGCCGCTCATCGCTTCACGCCAGGTCGGGATCAAGGGCGAAGGGCAAGGCGCTCTGAACGGCACCGGCGGCGGCGGCGACACTTACACCTTCGAGAATCAGCGGATCGTGGCCGCGGCCATTCCCTGGGTGCAGCCCGATCCCACTCCGCTGCGAACTTCGCCGCTGCGCGCTCCCGGCGATCTGGCGCGCGTTTTCGCCAGCGAATCGTTCATGGACGAACTCGCCGCCGCTTCCAATGTCCGATCCGCTAGCGTTCCGGCTGCAATACGCCGCGAAGAACCAGCGCGCCGTCGATTGCCTGAACGCCGTCGGCAAGCTGGCGAATTGGCAGGCGCGTCCCGCGCCCGCGCCGGCGGCGAGCGGCAACATCGCCAAAGGGCGGGGCATCGCCGTAAGCGCGCGCTCCACGACCGTTGTGGCGGCCACCGCCGAAGTCGAAGTCGATCAGGTCGACCGGCGAAGTGACCGTCAAGAGAGTCGCGGTGGCGCACGATTGCGGCCTGATCATCAATCCCGACGGGCTGAAGAATCAGATCGAGGGCAACGTCATTCAAGGCATCAGCCGCGCGCTGATGGAAGAGGTGAAGTTCGATGCTTCGGGAATCCACAGCCTGGATTGGGCCAGCTATCCCATTCTTCGCTACGAGAAGATTCCCAGCGTCGACATTGTCCTGATCGACCGCAAGGATATGCCCGCGCTGGGCGGCGGCGAGCCCTCCATCGGGCCGATTCCCGCGGCGATCGCCAACGCCATCTTCGACGCCACGGGAGTGCGGCTGCGCGAAGCGCCGTTCACGCCAGAGCGCGTGCTGGCGGCGATGCGCGCGGGAACCACCTCGACAAAAGCGTAGAATCTGCCTATTAGGCGCGCATCACATGATCGGTCCTGACTGGGAGATCAAGAAGCCGCTAACCCGAGAGCGACTTCAAAGTCTTGTCAGCGCGGTACCCGGTTTTCGGGAAAGCTGGGAAAGTTTCTCCAACGGTACGAAAACGAGCCACCGCCCTGGTATCTAGCAATAGGCGAACTTGCGCACTACGTCGTTACCCAATACGCCTGCGATCGAACAAGTGAATTTGCGGATCTCTTTGCGGCCGTTGAGGAACTTCTGAATACTCCCGACCCGGAAGTTAAGAGCCTCATTAGCGTTGGATTATTTGAAGATATTCAGAACATCTGCAGTCACAGGGGTTTTAATGCTGAGGTTTTCTGTGCCTGGCTTGGTCCTCGAAGTTTTGCCGTTTGGCAGGAGGTGGCGGCCTTCTGGGATCGAGTAGCGGTGTGGATGCGGGACCAGCCACGCGAATCGAGTTTTGATCCCGAGCGGGTCCTATCGCGAGTTGAGAATCCCGAGCTCAAAAAGCTCATTGAATCGATGTATCGGGCTCGCAAGAACCCAGGTTCAGAGCATGATTAGAATCAGCGGATCGGAGGTGAGCGCAAATGAAGATCGCGGCGGTGATCGCATTCGGGATTTTGCTCGGCGGAAGCGCCTATGTTGCCGGGACGGCCAACATCACGATGGACGCGCGAGGGCTCGTTGATGCGAGCGCCGCGCACGGCGCGGATGCGGCTTCGTGCGCGCGGCTCACGTTGCTGAAGCTGCCGCACACGACCGTCACGTCCGCGCAAGTGGTTCCCGCGGGCCAGTTCAAGGCGCCGGAAGGGAACGCATCGTTCTCCGATCTGCCGGCGTTCTGCCGCGTGTCCATGACCATCGCTCCCTCCAGCGATTCCGATATCAAAACCGAAATCTGGCTGCCGGTCGCGGGCTGGAACGGCAAATTCCAGGAAGTAGGGAACGGCGGCTGGAACGGGTTCATTCAATACGCGGCGCTGGCGACGGCGTTGCGGCGCGGCTACGCGGCCGCCTCGACCGACACCGGGCACGTGGGAGATACCGCGAGCTTCGCTCCCGGGCCATCCCGAGAAGCTGATCGATTTCGGATATCGCGCGGTGCACGAGACGGCGCTCGAGGGCAAGGCCACTATCGCCGCGCTCTACGGCGCGGAGCCGCGCTTCTCGTATTTCACGGGCTGCTCGGGCGGCGGCCGGCAGGCGTTCATGGAGGCGCAGCGCTATCCCGAGGATTTCGAGGGCATCGTCGCGGGCGATCCCGGCTACGATCGCTCCGCCGAAAGCCTGCAACTCATCGCTGCGGCGCAAGCCACGCACAAAGATGCGGCGCAGCCTGATTCCCAGGGAGAAGTTCGCGGTGCTGCATCAGGCCGCGCTCGATGCCTGCGATGCGCAGGACGGCATCAAGGACGGCATCATCAATAATCCGCTGCGATGCAAATTCGATCCCGGCGTCACGTTATGCAAGGGACCAGCGAACTGACGCGCCCAGTTGCCTGACGGCGGCGCAGGTGGAAGCGGCCAAGAAGCTCTACGCGCCGATTGTGGACCCTAAGACCGGCAAGGAGATTTTCCCCGGCTTCGAGCCGGGAACGGAATTGCGCTTCGCCAATAATACGGTGGGCGAGCCGCTGGGAATGGCCCAGGACACGTTCAAATACACGGTGATGCAGAATCCCAACTGGGATTTCCGCACGCTCGACATTGGTACGGATATGGCCGCGCGCGCGAAAGATGGACAACGGCGTGGTGAGCGCCACGTCCACGAATCTGAAGCCCTACGTCGGCCATGGCGGCAAGCTGATCATCTATCACGGCTGGGCGGACCAGAACGTTGCCCCGCTCTCATCGGTGAACTATTACAACGAGCTGATTCAAGTGATGGGCAAGAAGGTGGTGGAAGATTCCGTGCGGCTGTACATGGCGCCGGGCATGGGGCATTGCGCCGGCGGCGAAGGGCCCAGCGTGTTCGACACGCTGACGCCGCTCGAGCAGTGGAAGGAGAAGGGCGTCGCGCCGAAAGAGATCGTCGCGTCGCAAATCGTGAACGGCAACGTGATCCGCACGCGTCCGCTATGCCCGTATCCGCAAGAGGCCGTATACAAAGGCACCGGCAGCACCGACGCACGCCGAGAATTTCGTGTGCCAGCTGCCGTGATTCGGAAGGAACCCACCCTTCAAACTGCGAAGGGTGGGGCACCCGCGGCCGCAACAGTCAGCCAGAGGTAAGACGGCGTACGCGCCGGTGATTGTGCGCTTTGTCCTTCATTTGAAGTCGTAATCCACGGTCGCGTTCGCGGTGATCTGCAATTCGTCAATCTTCGGAGAAAAGAAGCGGTAGGGCAGTCCCTCGAGGGGGCTCGTGCCGGCGCGCGGGACGACGTTGCCGCCCAGAAACCCCGACTGGACATTCCGCAGCCCCGTGATTTGCACACCCATGGCCGTGGCGATGTCCTGGGCGGCATCGCGCGCGCGGGCGATGGCTACCTGCAGGGCTTGGTGTTCGTATTGCGCGGTATCTTTCACCGCGTAAATAAGGAGCGCTCCTTGAGCAGCGGCGGGAACGACGGCGCCGAACATCGGGCCGGTATTGGCGGGGACGGCGCCCGCTTTGCGCAGCGCCTCGATGACCGTCGCCGATTTCTGCGTCAACTCAGCGACGTCATTCAGGTCGGTCCCCTGAAAAAAGACGTAGACGTATTGCGTCGCCTCGTAGGCGGCGAACTCGGATTGTCCGGGAACGGGATAGGGAGGGCGGCCGCCTGCCTGGCCCAAATTCACGGAACTAATCTGGTAAGCGGTGTTGGCGAATCCGAGGCCGGCGAGAGCGGACTCCACGTCCTTGGCCTTCTTGCCGTTGGCGGCCACCGATTCGTCCGCGATGGGCGAAGTGGAGTGAATGCTCATGATCAAAATGCCCAAGTCGGGCTTAGCGTGCGCTTCGCCGCTTCGGCTTACGGTGATGACGTGATTCTGAACGTTCTGCGAATCGGTATTCCTGGGCTGCGCATTTGGCGGGACCGCCCGGACCTGAGCGAGAGTTGAGGAAGGTGCAACAACAGGGAAGATGAAGAGCGCGATTGCCAGAAGCCGGGGCATGGGCCACCTCACAGGAGAAGTTTATCGGTACGAGGGCCCCTTCGACGACTGCGAGCATACACCCGCTGACCCTGCCTGCGCGACCAAACGCTTGGATTTGCGGCGGTGGGGGCGATTCGATAGAATGAGTGACTCCGCTACCGACAAATGACGGCGTCCCACAGCCCTATCCTCGATTACGATAGCAGCGACGAATACCGCCCCGAACCGGTTCCCCCGCCGCAGGCTCCGGCCTGGCGCGACGGCAGCATTCGCATCGGCATTCATACTTCCATCGCCGACGGCTTTGCCGGCTCGCTCGAGAGCGCCGCGAAGCTGGGCTGTAACGCGCTGCAGATTTTCTCCGCCAGCCCGCGCATGTGGCCCCACGTGGGCGCGCGCATCTCGGAGATCGAGGCGGCCGAGTTTTGCGCCAAGCGCGCCGAACTCGGGCTCGGCCCGCTGGTGATCCACGCGAACTACTTGATCAATTTGGCAAGCTCCGATCCCGTGCTGCGCGTCCGGTCGATCCAGGCGTATCACGACGAGATGGTTCGCGGCGCGGCGCTGGGCGCGGATTACCTGGTGGTGCATCCGGGATCTTGTTGCGGGAAAACGCCGGGGAGCGGGAAGAGTTCGGAGCAAGGGATTCGCGACGTGGCGCTGGCCATCCGGCAGGCGGCGCGCGGCATGCGGCTGTGCGGCGCGTTTGACGATCCGCGCGACCGCCGCTTGCGGCTGCTGCTGGAAAACACGTCGGGCATGGGCATGGCGGTTGGTTCGCGCTTCGAGGAGCTGAAAGCGATCATCGACGCCGTGCCGGACCTGCCGCTGGGAATCTGTCTCGACACGGCGCATGCGTTCCATGCGGGCTACGGAATCCATACCGAAGCGGGGCTTTCGCAGACGATTGCGGCGCTCGAGCGCACCGTGGGACTCTCGCGCGTTGCGGTGCTGCACGTGAACGATTCGAAGACGCCGTTCGGTTCGCGCGTGGATCGGCACGACCACATCGGCAAAGGCAAAATCGGGCTGGATGGGCTTCGGCGCGTCCTGAACCACCCGAAATTATCGGCGAGTGCTAGCCGCACGGGCTCAGTGAGGAACGGCTCAGCCAACAGGCGGTCGGCGAGCGAAAAGCAAGTCTGTTTCTTGCGGGCTAGCGGGAAGGGCGTTTCTGCTGGAAACGCCCATCGACGCGCCCGGCGACGACCGCCGCAACGTGCGGCGGTTATGGGAACTCGTGGGCGTGGCGGCGAAGCAAGCGCCTCAAGCGCAGAATGGTTTCAGCATGATGAAGCGCGGGCGCGCGGGCGCCGACGCTGGCAGCACGCGCTCGACGTTAGTGAACTCCGTGAACCCCGCGAAGCGCGCGAATCCCACCAAGCGCGCCAAGCCGAGCCGCAAGGCCGCGGGCGCATCCAAGGGCTAAGTCATCGTGGCCGAATACAATCCCCAGGCAGTGGAAGCCAAGTGGCGGGAGAGATGGGACGCCGCCGGCGCGTTCGCGGCGGACGCCGATCCCAGCCGCCCGAAATATTATCTGCTGGAGATGCTGCCGTATCCCTCCGGCACGCTGCATATGGGCCACATGCGCAATTACACGATTGGCGACGCCGTGGCCCGCTATCGCCGCATGCGCGGCTTCAACGTGCTGCACCCCATCGGCTGGGACGCGTTCGGCCTTCCGGCCGAAAACGCGGCCATCAAGCGCGGGCACGCCTCCGCGCGACTGGACCAACGCCAATATCGCGCAGATGAAGGCGGTCTGCCGGCGGTTCGGCTTCAGCTACGACTGGCGGCGCGAAATTTCCACCTGCGAGCCGGAATACTATCGCTGGAACCAGTGGTTTTTCCTGCGCATGCTGGAGCGCGGGCTGGCCTATCGCAAGCGCAGCCTGGTGAACTGGTGCCCGAAATGCCAGACGGTGCTGGCGAACGAGCAGGTGGTGGACGGCTGCTGCTGGCAGCACGACGACACGCCCGTGGAAGCCAAAGAGATCGAGCAGTGGTTCCTGCGCACGACGGCATATGCCGACGCGCTGCTGGACGATATGGCCGAACTCGAGGGCGGATGGCCGGAGCGCGTCCTGGTGATGCAGCGGAACTGGATCGGCAAATCGCGCGGCACCCGCGTGCGGTTTCGCGATCGAAGGCGCGCCAAGCTCGACAGCAGGGCGGCGCCGAGCATATCGAAGTCTTCACCACGCGCGTGGACACGATTTACGGGGCGGCGGCCGTGATTCTTTCGCCCGCGCATGCGCTGCTGCCCAGCTTGTTCGCCGGACAAGCCAATCGCGCCGAACTCGAAGAGGAGGCGGCGCGGCTGCGCGCGCGCATCATTCGCGGCGCGGATTTGGCTACGGCGGAGAAGGAAGGCTTCTTCACCGGCCGTTTCGCCGACGAATCCGTTTTCCGGCGAGAAGGTGCCCATCTGGGTGGGGAATTTCGTGCTGGCCGAATACGGCACGGGCGCCGTGATGGCCGTCCCGGCGCACGATCAGCGCGATTTCGAGTTCGCGCGCAAGTACAAGATTCCGTTTCGCGCGGTGATCCAGCCTGCTGGAAGGCAACCCGCTGCGCGCGCCGCTGAAAGCCGAAGACTTGAAAGAGGCGTTCACCGATTACGGGCGCCTGGCGGATTCCGGCCCCTACAGCGGGCTCACCAGCGAGGCGGCCATCGAAAAGATGACCGCCGACGCGCAGTCGAAAGGCACGGGCGAGGCGGAGATTACCTATCGCCTGAAGGATTGGGGCATCTCGCGGCAGCGTTATTGGGGCACGCCGATTCCCGTGATCTATTGCGGGCAGTGCGGCATCGTCGCGGTGCCCGACCAGGATTTGCCGGTAAAACTGCCGGAAAACGTGCTGCTCACGGGACAGGGGCAATCGCCGCTGGCCAACGTGCCCTCGTTCGTCAACGTGAAATGCCCCAAGTGCGGCGGGCCGGGGCGGCGCGAGACGGACACGATGGATACGTTCATCGATTCGTCGTGGTATTTCTTCCGCTACACCGATCCGCACAACGATCGCGCGCCCTTCGATCCGGCGCTGGCGCGCTACTGGTTTCCCATCGACCAGTACATCGGCGGGATCGAACACGCCATCCTGCACCTGATCTACGCGCGATTTTTCTGCAAGGTGATGCGCGACCTGAAGCTGGTGGAGATTCGAGAGCCGGTGCGGCGGCTGTTCTCGCAGGGCATGGTTTTGAAAGACGGCGCCAAGATGTCCAAGTCCAAGGGCAACCTCGTCGGCGCGATCGACATGGCCGAGAAATACGGCTGCGATACGGCGCGCATGTACACGCTCTTCGCCGCGCCGCCGGAGAAAGACCTGGAATGGAGCGAGCAGGGAATCGAGGGCTGCGCGCGGTTCCTGCAGCGCGTGTTTCGGCTGATCGACCGGCATGCGGAGGCGCTGCGCGGCGTGTCTTCTATGAAGTTGCAGGGCAGCAGCGCGCAGGGAGATGGATCGCAGGCGGCGAAGCTCAAAATCGATTCGGAGAAAGAAAAAATCCTGCTGCGCAAGGCGCACCAGACGCTGCGGCGCGTCACCGCCGATTTCGACGCGCGCTGGCACTTCAATACCAGCGTGGCCTTGATCATGGAACTGGTGAACACGCTGCAAGCCAGCGAGCCGCTGGGCGAAGGGGCCCGGCCGGAGATCGTCAAGCGGGTGCTGGAATTGCTGGTCGTGATGCTGGCGCCCATGGCTCCGCATCTGGCCGAGGAGCTTTGGGAGATGCTGGGGCACAAGGAAGGCCTGTCGGCCGAGAAATGGCCGCAGTATTCGGAGGAGCTGGCCGAAGAGGAGCAGGTGGAGGTGGTGATCCAGATCAACGGGCGAGTGCGCGGCAAGATTCGCGTGGAGGCGGGTTTGCCGGAAGAGGAGCTGGCCGAGCTGGCCTTTGGCGATCCCAAGATCGAGCCGTTGCTGCGGGGCGCGCGGGTGTTGAAGCGCGTGGTGGTTCCCAACAAACTGGTGAACGTGGTGGTGGCGCAATGATGAAGGTGAAGCGATGACGACTCCGTCCAGCTCTGCGGCGCAAACGGCCAAATCCGCCAACGAAAAGCACCTGCCCATGAGCAAGAGCGAACTCGGCGGCATCATCGTGCTGGACTTCGGCGGGCAATACACGCAACTCATTGCGCGGCGCATTCGCGAGCAGCAGGTATTTTCTGCGATTCTGCCGTGCACCGCGAGCCTGGCGGACATCCGCGCCTACGAACCGGCGGGCATCATTCTTTCCGGCAGCCCCTGTTCGGTCTACGATCCGGCCGCGCCGGTTTGCGATCCCGGCGTGCTGGCGATGGGCGTGCCCGTTCTGGGCATCTGCTACGGCCTGCAATGGATCGCGCACATGCTGGGCGGCAAAGTGGAACGCGCGGAGCGGCGCGAGTACGGCCGCGCGGAGATCGATTTGCGCGATGGATCGGCGCTTTTCGTGGGCCTGCCGCGGCGGTTGAAGATCTGGATGAGCCATGGCGATCACGTGCGGGCGCTGCCGCCCGGCTTCCAGATCACCGGCGCGAGCACCAGCGGGCTTTCCGCCGCGGAGGACCCGGCACGGCGGATCTACGCGGTGCAATTCCATCCCGAAGTGCAGCACACCGAACGCGGCAACGAGATTCTGCGCAATTTCATTTTCGCGGTGTGCGGCGCGCGCCCCAATTGGAGCGGCGCTTCCTTCATCTCCGAAACGGTGGAGGCCGTTCGCCGGCAGGTGGGCCGCGGCCGGGCCATCTGCGCGCTGAGCGGGGGAGTGGATTCCGCGGTGGCGGCGGCGCTGGTGCAACGGGCCATCGGCGAGCGCCTGATCAATGTGTTCGTGGATACCGGCCTGCTGCGCAAGAACGAATTCCGCGAAACCATCGACCTGCTCGAAAATCGCGTGGGCCTGCGCGTGGTCGGGGTGGATGCGTCGGAGCGATTCCTGGCGCAGTTGAAGGGCGTGACCGATCCGGAAGTCAAACGCAAGCGCATCGGCGCCGAGTTCATCAGCGTGTTCGCCGAACAGGCCCGCCAACTGGGCGATATTCGCTATCTGGTGCAAGGGACGCTCTATCCCGACGTGATCGAATCGGTTCCGGTGCGCGGTCCCTCCGCCACGATCAAGACGCACCACAACGTGGGCGGCCTACCCCCCGATTTGCCGTTCGAGCTGATCGAGCCGCTGCGCGAGCTCTTCAAGGACGAAGTGCGCCGCATCGGCCGCGAATTAGGGCTGCCCGAGGAGATTCTGGGCAAGCAGCCTTTTCCCGGCCCGGGGCTCGCGGTGCGCCTGCTGGGTGAAGTTATTCCCGAACGCCTGCAAACCCTTCGGGAGGCTGATGCCATCGTAGTGGAGGAAATTCGCCGGGCCGCGCTTTACGAGAAGACCTGGCAGGCGTTTGCCGTTCTTTTGCCGGTGCGTAGCGTGGGAGTGATGGGCGACGAGCGGAGTTACGGGAATACGGTGGCCGTGCGCGTGGTGACCTCGGAAGACGCCATGACCGCGGATTGGGCGCGGCTGCCGCCCGAAGTGCTGGAGCGTATCTCTACGCGTATTGTCAATGAAGTAGCGGATGTGAACCGCGTTGTGTACGATATCAGCTCGAAGCCGCCCAGCACGATCGAGTGGGAGTAAAGCGCGCCAGGATCGCCCCCGGGCGGGCGCGTTCGTACCAAGAGAGCGAATACTTTGCGGTCGCAGCAGGCCCATGGGGAAACCATTGGCCCCGCGCCTTGGGCCAGCAAGGGCACACCTCTCCGTCATGGGAGAGGCTGGGCTTATGAAATTTAGGGAGAATGCGGCGGGGACGAGCCGCGGTTATGCTAGCGGTTGGCCATTTTCTGAGCCATGTACAGCAGCAAGCGCCGGTCGCCTTCATCGATACGGCCCAGCAGCCGCCGGAACATGGTCAGGAAACGGGCTTCTTTGCCCGTAGCTCCCCAGGCGATCTCATCCGCCGTCCTGCGCTTCGGCAGATTGGGGAGTTCAGGAGCTTCTTCACCGTCGTAGAACAGCTGATAGAGGGGTACCTCCAGGGCTCGAGCCATCTTCTCGAGAGTCTCGATGGCCGGAACGGTATGGCCATTTTCGACGCGAGAGATGTAGCACCGGAGGAGCCCGGTGCGTTTCTCGATATCACCCTGCGAGAGTTTCTTTTCTTCGCGCAGAGCGCGCAGACGATCACCGATAATCATTTGCGTATTGTTTCATAGGGATATGGGGGGCGCAAGAGGAATGTACCGCGGTCTGTGAATAAGGAAAACGAAGCCGCAGAGTAACGAATTGAGCTAAGAAATAATGTCACTGTAACCGAAATCTCATGCGCAACGTCCCAAAAATGGAAGCGGAAGCGCCTCGTCCAGCCCGCAGCGGCACCGGCGGAGGAGAGGCCGAGCGCCAATTGGTGCGGCGGGCGCAGGGAGGCGACCAAACCGCCTACGAAGAACTGGTCCGCATCCATCAGCCGCGGCTACTGGCTGTAATCGGCGGCATCATGCGGCGGGGCGAGGACGTTGAGGACGTCGCGCAACAGGCGCTGTTGAAGGCGTACCTTTCGCTCAAGCGCTTCGATTTGCGTTCGGCATTCGGGACCTGGCTGTACAAGATCGCGGTCAACGAATGCTGGGACTATTTTCGCAAGAAGAAGGTTCGCCCGCTGGTGTATGAGGCCAACCTGAGCGAGGAGCAGGTCCGGCAGATGGAAGCGCTGCCGGAAGACCGGGAGGGCGTTTTCGGCCATGCGGTGGACGCAGCGCGGCGGGCCGAACAGCGTGACCTTCTAGACCGCCTGCTCATCGAATTGGACGAGCAAGACCGGGCCATGCTGGTGATGAAAGAAGTGGCGGGATTTACGGTGGAGGAGATCGGGGAGGTTCTCGATCTCAACGTGAACACGGTGAAGGTAAGGCTGTTTCGCGCGCGCGGGCGCCTGGTGGAAGTTTATCGGCGGCGGTTGCGGGCGCGGCGGGGTTGAGCCGAGGAAACCGGTTGCACGGGGAAGCGTGAGCGTTTAGATTTGCGGCATAAAATACTGGTAAGGGAGAAGGCCCGCGAGACGCAAGACAGGCCGGTGAGCAGAGGCAGGTGAGGCTGAGAAGGCCCACAAGAGAAGACACGCGGAAAGGAGTTGCCGATGTTCTCAAATACGGAGTCTGACTGCCCGGAATATCAGGCAAGCCTTGAGGATGCGGTGCGCGATGGCGCGGCGTGCGTTGAGCCCGGCTCCCCGCTGCAGCGCCATTTGGATACTTGCGCCGGCTGCCAGCAAGCGTTGAGCGACGCGGTGACCGCGAGCAAGTTGATGGCTCATGCGCGCCCGCTGCGGGAGCCTTCTCCGGCGTTCGTTACCCGTGTGATGGCTTCGGTGCGCGAAGCCAGCCAGGCGGCGCCCACGATTTGGCGGCCCCTGGAACTGCTGGCCTCGCGCGTGGCCCTGGTGGCGGCGGTTATTCTGTTGGCGCTTTCGGTTTACTTGCGGGAGTTCGCTCCCGCGCGCGATACGGCGACGATCACTACGGGCACGGAGATCGGCGCGGGATTGCCCGAGCCTCCCGCTCAGCCGGCCAATGCGGATGAGGTCTTAATGTCGCTCGCGGATCCGGGGAATATTTGATGCAATTCAGTCCATCCAACCGCAAAGCTCTGGGCCTGATTTTACTGGTGCTGGCCCTGGGAATCGGCCTTGGGGCCGTAGGCGAGGTTTTCATCAACCAGCGCGTTCTGGCCCGTCCGCAAGCGCAGGTTCAGAACCAGAATAACCGCGCCCCCGCCCCCTTGCGCGCGGTTCCCCGTCTGACCAAGGAACTCAACCTCAGCCCCGATCAGCAGAAGCAATTGAGCGCAATTTTGACCGAGATGCAGAATCGTTTCGACGCCGTCCGCACGCAAATAAACCCGCAGTTCGACCAGATCCGCGAACAGGGCCACGATCAGATTCGCCAGATTCTCACGCCCGATCAGCGGCCCAAATTCGAGGACTTCCTCCAGCGCGTGGCGGAAGATCGCCGCAAGCGCAACAATCCCAACCGGCAGTAGCTCTTACTTTTTTCTCTTGTTTTGGATTGGCACAGCTTGTGTGAAATTGCGCGCGAATCGTCCGGGTCGTGTCCCCATGCTTGCCTGATCGGAATTTTGCGGGCGAGTTGCCCGCCGGCAGCGTTCTTAGAAGGGAATATCTTCGTCGGAAATTTCAGGGGAAGGCAGATCCTCCGCGCCGGCTGCCGCCGCCGCGGCTTGCGGTTCGATTTCACCGGATCCCGCGCCAGCGCCGGCTCCGGCCGCCATGCCGCCTTCGCCGCGTCCGCCGAGCATGCGGAAATTAGTGGCCACGATCTCGACGGTGGTGCGCTTCTGGCCTTCGCGATCGTCCCACTGCCGCGTCTGAATGCGCCCTTCGACGAAGATCAACGAGCCCTTGTGCAGATATTGCTGGGCGATCTCCGCCTGCTTGGCCCACACCACGATCTTGTGCCACTCGGTGCGTTTTTGCCGTTCGCCGTTGCGATCCTTATAAGTTTCGTCGGTGGCCAGGGTGAAATTGCAGACGGCTTGGCCCCCGGAGGTATAGCGCGTTTCAGGGTCGCGCCCGAGCCTGCCCACCAAAATCACTTTGTTCACCGACATCAGTCACCCTCCGAACGCCGCCGGCCGCGGAATAGCGGCCAGAAAACAGCCTGGAAATTAGGGACGATAGCACGGCCATTCGCGCAAGTCTACGCGTGGCTCAAAATTAGGGCGCTTAAAATTGGAGGAAGATTTGGGCAAAGCCACGGCGCGCTAAGCAGGAAGGCGTGAAGCCTGAAGTTCTTTAGCGAAGGCCAGGAAGGAATGGCGAATTACGACGCGACGCCCAACTCCTGGAGCTTGGATTTGGCGCGGCGTTCCTCGTCGGTTCCGGGGTAGGTCTTCACGACCATGCGCAGCTCGCTCACGCCGGAGGTTTTTTCCCCCAGACTGATCAGGGCCAGGGCGCGCTTCAGATGCGCCGGGGCGAGTTTGAAGCTCTTGGGATAGTTATCGATCACTTTGCCGTAGGCGTCGATGGCCTGGTCGTATTGTTGCTGCGCGAAGAAAATCTCGCCCAGGTAAAACTGGGCGTTGGAGGCCAGATCGGTGGTGCCGTAATACTTCAGATAGTCGCTGAACTCCTGCGCGGCGAGATCGTATTTCTTGCCGTTCAGATCGCGCAGCCCGTTGGAATAGAGAAGATCGGCCGAAGGCGCGGAGCCGGGCGGCGGATTACCGGCAGCTACAGGCGTGCCGGAGGCGGGAGGCAATCCTCCCGGTGCCGAAGCCACTCCAGGCGCGCCGGGCGTCCCGGCAATGGGCGGCGCGGAGGACGCCGGCGGAGGTGCGCCGCTGGCCAGCTTCGCATCAATACCTTGAATGGCGTTCTGCGCGTCGGCCAGTTGCTGATTCAGCTTGCCCATGCGCGCCAGGGTTTCCTGCAGGTTATCGGAGATGCCCTGGATTTGCGTGGACATGGTATCCAGGCGAGCGCCCGAACTTGCCTGCATATCCTGCACGGTTTTTTGCAGAGCCATCATGGTGCCGGTCATTTTGTTGACGGTGTCCATGGACTGCTCCATGAGCGTCTTATCCACCGCCGCGTTCTGGGCCATCGCGGTTTGCAGGTCTTTTTGGCCCTGAATCAGCTGATTGACGCTCTGCTGGAGTTCCACGATTTCCCGGGCTACCGCTCCGACTGGCGCCGGACCCAGCAGGGCGCCCCCCAAGGCGCCGGCCAGCATCGCGGCTGCGACGTAGGCCATCGGCCGTTTACGCATAACAAACCCTCCTTGCCCCATTGCCCGATTCAATTTGTCTAGTATGCCGAAAAAGCGCGGCCCGAACCATAGCCTTGCGCCCCGATGTCATTCGAGGCGCAAGACCGACAAGAGTTGGATGCCGGCGGCGCCGTTGAGAGTTCGGCGGCGATTTCGCCGGTGGTGACTTGGCCAGCAACAGCTATTTGGCCATGGTGAAGTGAGCGCGGCGATTCTGCTGCCAGCAATCTTCGGAATGGTCGGTGCAGAACGGCCGTTCCTTGCCGTAGCTCACGGTCTGCATGCGATCCGCGGCCACTCCCAGAGAGACCAGGTAATCCTTGGCCGCTTGCGCCCTGCGGTCGCCCAGAGCCAGGTTGTATTCGGTGGAGCCGCGCTCGTCGCAATGCCCCTCGATGATCACTTTCACCTGCGGATAGTTCCGCAGGAAGTCGCCGGTCTTCATGAGGGCGGCCTGCGCGTCGGCGCGAACGTTGGCTTTGTCGAAGTCGTAGAAGGCGTCCATCACTTCGCGCGTGAAGAGCTCCTCCATGGTGGGCGAGGGAGCCGCGGCCACAGGCGTCGGCGGCGGAGGCGGCGCATTGACGGTCACCCGCGCGCTGGCGTTGGCCGAGCCGCCCGGGCCCATCGCGGTGATGGTGTAGGTCACGGAGTTGTTGGGTGTGACGCTGCTGGTGCCTTCGGCCGATACGGTGCCGACATTGGGCGCGATGTTCAGCGAAGTGGCGTTGGTGGAGGACCATTGCAGCGTCGAAGATTGGCCTCGCTCGATGGTGTTCGGCATAGCCTGCAACGTTACGGTCGGCTGCGCCGGGGGCGGGGGCGGAGTGGGAGCGGCGGCGGGCGTCGCCGGCGCGGGGTGTTTGCAGCCCACGCTCACGATCACGAACGCGAGCAGGCTATACAGCACAACTCTTGCAACGGAACGAGTCCGCATTTTCTTAGAATCCTCCTTAAGGGCTGCAAGTACCGCTTTTCTTGCGCTGGGTTTCGGATCGACCGGATACATTTACACCACCTGGGGATTTGGCACACTGCAAAAGATCACTGGCCGTTGTCTAAAGAATCGCCACAAATAAGGCAAAAAGCCGCCCGCCCGCCGCGGGCTCGCCTGGCATGCGCCTCGCGCCGGCACTACTTCGGCGACCAATTGGGCGATTCGTTCTGCCCTTGCGCGGTCAATTCTCTGGGCGACGTGCCGTCGGCCAGCATCGACCAGATCTGCCGGGTGCCGGTGCGCGTGGATTCAAACACCAGGTGCCGTCCGTCGGGAGCCCAGCTGGGACGCTCGTTGCGGGCGGCGTCACGCGTCAGTTCCACCAGCGCGTGGGAAGCAATGTCCATCACGTAGATATCGTAGTTGCCGCTGGGGCGGCGCCAGCTGAACGCCAGCAACTGGCCGTTCGGCGACCAAGCCGGGTCGATCACGTAACCCATATCCGGCAGCGGTATCTTGGTGAGGTCGCTGCCGTCCGCATCCATGGTGTAAAGCTGTGGAAGGCCATCGCGGTCGCTGACGAATACCACCTGCTGACCGGTTTTGGGATTGTAGGCCGCCGAAGTGTCCGCGCCGGTCGAGTGCGTCACGCGGCGGGGACGGGTGCCATCGGCCTCGGCGACAAAAAGTTCCGGATTGCCGAACATGCTGGACATGAACATGATCTTGGTGCCGTCCGGCGACCAGGCCGGCGCGCTATTGGTCCCGGGATGGTGCGCCCAGTTCAACAGGCGCGAAGTCACGTCCGAGTATACGCAAATCTGCGCGCTGAGGATCGATCCGGCGGTGGGATAGCAGGTGAAAGCGATACGGGTGGCGTCCGGCGACCAGCGCGGCGTGAGCGCGATGGAGTGCAGGGAAGTGAGCTTATGCTGATTGGCGCCGTCGTAATCCATGGCCCAGATTTCCTTGTTACCGCTGCGGCCGCTGACAAAAGCGATTTGCGTCGAGGCTACTCCGGGAACGCCTCCGGAAAGCCGGGCGATGATCTCGTCGGCGAACTGGTGCGCGAACCGCCGGGTTTGCTCTTCGGTCGCGTCGCCATGATACACGCGGCCGACCACGGCGGGTGCGGAACTATTTTTCACGTCGTAGAACCAGGCCTGAATCTCTTCGGTCGTGCCGCTCACGGTGGCGTTGCCGAAGGCCAGAAACTGCGCGGAGACGGGCGCATCGCTCCACGCCTGGTAGTTCAGCTCCCCCGGCACGCTCGGCACCTGCGTGGGGTAAAAGCTCTTGCTGGCGAGGGTAATGATGCCGCTGAAATCCAGATCATTGCGTACCACCTCGCTGAAAAGCGAGGCGGTCATGGCGGAGTCGCCACTTCGCGAAGCAAGATCGGCCACGGCAACCGTGGGCTTGCTCACGCCCAGGCCCGTGCCGGTGCGAAACCAATCCTGCGCCGCCGCGGGCGCGGCCCACTGCAAAGCCCCGAGCGTGGACAGCAGCCCCAGGATGGCAACAGCGCGCCAAGCTCCCAACCGTTTAGGTGTCATTCTCTTTTTCCGTTCTTAACTTCTTTCTCTGTGCCTTCTCCGTGCCTTCTCCGTGCCCAAGGCAAAATCGATTTCCGCCGCCGGTCTGGCGTTTCTACCGCTGGAAGTCGAACCAAAACTCGACTGAAACTTTGTTCCCGCTGTAATCCCCTGGCAGCGGCTGCAGCGGATTCGAACCCTGGACGGCCCGCACCACGGAGCTGTCAACCGAGGCGTTTCCGCTGGTTTGCAGAATCTGGACGTTGGCGACGGCGCCATTTCGCAGAATGTCAAACGTAACCACCGCGCGAGGCGCGAAACGCACCGCGGGATCGATGGTGCTTTGCAGCCAGTTGCTGCTTACGCGCCGCTGCACGGCATCCACATACCAGGAGTAGCGACCGCCAAAATCCCCGCCGCCTCCCTGGCTGCCGAACTGCATGCCCGCATTCGGCGAAGCGCCCGCGCCCAGCGCGAACTGTGAATAGGGCACGGACGGCGCGCCGCCTCCTCCGTAAGGCACCGCGTTCTGCGGAGGCGGCGTGGGGTCTTCCAGCGTCTTCGATGGGCGGGTGACGTAGTGGGGCTGCTTCTCCTTGGTGAATTGAGGAATCTGAGCGGCATCGGGCGGCGGGGCTTTCGGCTTAGGTTTGGGTTCGGGTTTGTAAAGCCCCTTGGATTCGTCCACCACGCGGTTGGGCGTCACCGTCTCGGGGCGGGGAAGCGGCACGCCCTGAAGACCGCCTACCAATTTGACAGACATCGCTCCGCCTCCTCCTGTTCCACTCCACAGATCGCCGCGATGGGAGACGAATGTCGACACAATCATGGAGCCGAACAAAACCGAGTGCAGCACGATGGACCACAGCAGCGGTCCTTTCAGGCTCTGGTCGCGAATGGCGATGGCGTCGGCGCTCACAGGCGTCATTGCTCCTTGGGACGCGTGCTGAGCGGCTCGGTCACCACGCTTACGTTTTCAATGCCCGATTGCCGGAGCGTATCGATCACCGTGGCGAAGGTCCCGAAGGGCACCGTCTCGTCGCAACGCAAAAAAACCGCGTCGCTCTGCGGATTGCGCAGCTGCCCGTGAACCTTGGCGCCGAGGTCGTGAATATTCACGGCGTCGTTGCCGAGATAGATCAATTGCGCCCGATCGATGGTCACCACCACCCGCTGGTCGGTGATCTCCTTCACCGTCTGCGTCTTGGGCAGATTCACCTCGATACCCGATTGCAGGATGGGCGCGGTGATCATGAAAATAATCAAGAGCACGAGCATCACATCCACGAAGGGAACGATATTGATCTCGGAAAGCGAAGACCCGGTCTGGCGTGCAAGTTGCGGCATCGATTTGGCTTCCGCTTATGTCCGGCGCCCGATTCGGCGCTAGAGATAATTTTTTTCGATCAGCGCGGCCACTTCCATGGTGAAATTATCCATCCGCGCGCCCATCTCCCGGATGTCGTGCACGAAATGATTGTACGCAATCACCGCGGGGATGGCCGTAAACAGGCCCGCAGCGGTGGTGATCAGCGCTTCGGCGATGCCCGGCGCCACCACGCGCAGGCTGGCCGCTCCGGCCGTGCCCAGGCCGGAGAATGCGTCCATGACGCCCCACACGGTTCCAAATAATCCGATGAACGGCGTGACCGATCCGGTTGTGGCCAGCCAGGGCATGAAGCGCTCGAGCTTGCGAACCTCCTCGGCCGCGGCCACCTGCATATCGGCGGTAACGGCGTGCAGGCTCTTTACTCGTGGATGGGGATTGCTGGCCATGAGTTGGCTGGTGAGTTCGCGATATCCGGCGGCATAAACCACTTCGAGAGGAGATCCGTCGGCTCCCACCGCCCTTGGCTCCGGCAGGCCGCGAGTGGCGCGAAAAGAACGCACGAAAACGGATGTGCGGCGGTTCAGCCTGGAAAAGAGGCTGAGCTTCTGAAAGATCAGGGCCCAGGAAAAGAGCGAGAAGCAAAACAGAATGACCAGGACGGCCCGCGCCACCCATCCGGTCTGCTCGATGATGTTGCTCAGTTCACCTACGTAGATCGAAACCGCTACTAAAGTAATGGTTTTTCTCTCCTAGATTGGCTGTACGCTCGCGGAAATTTACCGTAGCACACGCCTATGGCCGGGTCAACGCGGCAGTGTGAAAAATCGGGAATTTCGCTACCTTTCGGACACATCGTAATGCGATATGGGGCGGGAACTGCGGGGCGTATTTCCCGATCTTTCGCGGTCATTGGTTCGTCGAATGTCCAACGCTACTTCTCCGGCTGTTTCTTCTTGTTCTCCTGGCGTCCCTCGCCGCCGTCTTCGGTCCGGCGCGCCATCTCCTCGGCCAAATACATCAACAGGGAGCGCTCCGACTCGCCCATCTGCCCGAGGCAGCGCTGGAATCTGCGCAGCGTCTTCTTCTCCTCGCCGGCGGCGCCCCACAGCCCCGAGTCGCTGGTCACCGGCACCAGCGGCGGCGCCCCTTTTCCGTCATAGAAGAATCGATAGATGGGCACGTCCATACCCCGGGCGAATTTTTCCAGGGTTTCGATGGCGGGGATGGTGTAGCCATTTTCGACGCGCCAGATATAGGTGCGCTGCAGGCCGGTGCGTTCCTGTACGTCGCCGCGCGTCATCTTTTTCTCCTCGCGCAGCACGCGAATCCGCTCGCCAATAATCATCGCGACATTATTTCAAACGCCCTCGTGTGACACAAGCAGTTAACCCCCTTCCCGCTTTCGTACGAGTTCAGGGAGGCACCGTTGTGGTGATAGTCAGGTGACGCGTGAACTGCTTGGCGATCCGCGAAACATTCGCTAAAGGGATTTCGGCGGCGCGTCCGCAGGGTGTGAACCTCATCTCATAAGTGGGACTTGTCGCCATGGCCACTCGATCCAATCCTTCAAATGCCCAGGTAAACACCGGAGCAGATAGACCGGCTTCACGCAGCACTTCCGCCTGGTTCGGTATCGGCATCTTTCTCTTCATCCTGCTGCTGGGGCTGGTTTTTTTCGTCCTAGCGTCCGGCACTCTTCGTCACCGGTACCTCAATCGCCAGCCTCCCCCCGGTAACCCGCCCACGGTGCCCGCGCCCGGCCCTGTGATCGCGCACTGATTCAGTTTCGTCGCTGAGCATCGCTTGTGACCGCACCTGGGGACAGGATTTTGCATTGGTCTGCGCCCAGCGCGTATAGTTTTCTCCATCCCATGGACCACAAGAGAACGCTTGCCGACGCGGCTTCGCGCGAGTCCATCGTGGCGCGAATTTCGGCCTTGACTCCCGAAGCCTCGCGCCAATGGGGCAAAATGACCGCCCATCAGATGCTCTGCCATCTGACGGATTCCTATCGTAGCATCGAGGACGATCCACATGAGCATCGGCCTGGGCATGAGCCGCAGCGCTAAGGATGGCTGGGCAGGCGACAGCTTCCTCTCGCTAATCACCGATGAAGTGGCCTCACAACGTGCCCACCCGGCCGGAGAACGAACAAGGCGCCGGTGGAACGCCGCCCGTCGATTTCGAGAGCGACCGCCGCGCGTTGCTGGCGGCCATGGAGCGATTCTGTTCCGCGCCGGATTCGGTCCGCGGCCCGCACCCCATGATGGGCCTCCTCACGCGCGAACAATGGATGAAGTGGGGCTATCTGCACGCGGATCATCATTTGCGCCAGTTTGGCGCGTAGGACGAGCCGCCGATCCTCCAGCCGTGCGCGCGGCCTAGTCGTAACCGTGGGATTCGCCGGTGCGGACCTTGCCGGAAAAGCGGCGATAGAGAAAGAGAAAATACATAGCGGCGAGGATCATCCCCACGATCCACCAGGCCAGGCCAATGGCGAGAGCACGGTCCGACGTGCGCGCGTTATAAATCGAGAGCGAGAGCGCCGTGCCGGCACGCGCCGGGAGAACATAGGGGTAGAGGCCAAAGGCGACGCTGGTGAGCATACCCAGAAGGTAAGCGCAGGAAGCGTAGAAGGCGTGACGATCGCGTTCAGCAGTGCTCTGGCCGCGCGGATAGATGAGGATTCCGGCGAGTCCGGCGAGGGCCAGAGCGGGAAACACAAATCCCCAGGGATGGCCGGTGAGATTGATCAGAATTTGCGGCTGGATGCGCATGCTCACGGCCGTCACGAGCGCCGTGATCAGCAGCACGCCCCCGCCGCCGAGCCGCGCGATGCGGCGGGAGCGATCCGCGATTGGGCCTTCGCATTTGTACGCTACCCACAGCGCTCCATGCACCGCCAGCGCGAAGTAAGCGGCCAGGCCGATCAGGATGGTGTACCAATCGAGAATGCCGGCGGTATCGGCGAAAGTGAAGTTGGTCCAGAGAGGCTCGAAGAAATATCCGCCGGCGTCGAGGGGAACGCCGCGGACCACGTTGCCGAGCGCGGCGCCGAAGAAGATCGCCAGCAGCGCGCTCGAACCGCAGAACACCAGGTCCCATAAAGGCGACCACACGGGCGCGTCGACCAGGCTGCGAAATTCGATGGAAATTCCGCGCAGCACCAGAAGCCACAGAACCATCATCAGCGGCAGATAGAATCCGCTGAAGCTGGAAGCATAGAGCACGGGAAACGCGAAGAAGAGCGTGCCGCCGCCCGCCAGCAGCCAGACCTCGTTGCCGTCCCAGACTGGCCCGATCGAACCGATCACAGCGCGGCGCTCGGCGTCCGTGCGGGCCACGCCGAGATGCACGATGCCGGCGCCAAGATCGAAGCCGTCCAGGAGCACGTACACGGCGATCATCAAAGCGACGAGACAGAACCAAAGTGTGGGCACGGGCGCTCCTTCCGGTACCGCGGTATCAAAGCCGCTTGGCCCTTAGTCTATGCAACCTATCGCGGCGCCGCGGCAGGCGTTGCGACCAGGTTTTCCTCGGGGCTGGGGCCGCGATCGATTACGCGATAGATCAGGAACAAGAAAAGAATTCCCAGCAGCAGGTACATCCCGAAAAAGCCAATCAGCGTAAACCAGACATTCCCTTCTGAAACTTGCGGCGAAATCCCGCTGGGCGTGCGCATCAAGCCATAAATGATCCAGGGCTGCCGGCCGGCCTCCGCCGTAATCCATCCGGCGGTATTGGCGATATACGGAAAGGGAAGCGCAAGCAGCAGGATCCACAACATCCAGCGCGTTCGGTAGAGACGGCCGCGCGCGAGAAGAAAGGCAGCGACCAGCAGAATGGCAATGAAGATCGTGCCCAGGCCGACCATGACGTGATAGCTGTAGTAAACGAGAGGGATGAAGTCCGGCCACTCGCTTTCGGGAAAACGATCGAGCCCGCGTACCTCCGCGGTCCATTGGCGATAGGTGAGAAAGCTGAGCGCGCGCGGGATGATCAAAGGATTATCGAGCCGGCGGTTCTCGACATCGGGCTGGCCGAGGATGGCCAGAGGCGCTCCTTCCTGGCTGACGAACAGTCCTTCCATGGCCGCGAGCGTTACCGGCTGGTAGCGCGACACCAAAACACCCTGCATGTCCCCGGTGGGGTAGAGCTGGAACAGCGCAGCGATTACTCCGACGACGATTCCGGTGCGCAGGAAGATGCGGGCGTCGGATGCAAATTTTCCGCTGAGCAGATAGAAAGCGGCCACCGACGCCATGACGAAGCTGCCGGTTTGCACCGCGCCGAGCATGTTGTGGGCGTATTGCCAGAGGGCCCAGGGATTCAGGAGCAATCCCCAGAAGCTGGCCAGCGCGTATTCGCCGCCGTTCACGGCCGAATAGGCCACAGGATGCTGCATCCAGGCATCGGTGGCGATAATGAGGAAGCCCGAGGCCCAGGAGCCCAGCCAGACAAGAAACACGGCGAACCAGTGCCCCAGTTGCCCGAGGCGCTTCTCGCCAAAAAGCATCAGGCCGAGAAAACTCGACTCCAGGAAAAACGAAAATACCCCTTCCATGGCCAGCGTCTGCCCGATAACCCCGCCGGAGGAGCGCGAGAAGGCGGCCCAATTGGTGCCGAACTGGAACTCCATGGGGATTCCGGTGACCACGCCCACGGCGAAATTAATGGCGAAGATGCGCATCCAGAAGCGCACGGCGCGATTGTATTTTTCGTCTCCGGTACGCAGCACGGCCGTTTTCAGGACGAGCAGGAGGAGCGCAAGGCCCATGGTCAACTGCGGGAACAGGTAGTGAAAGGTAACGGTGAATGCGAAGTGAAGGCGATCCACCCCGACGGCGCTTCCCATGAGGGGCTCCTCGGCCGGTGGGCGGCCCTGAAAGTTTCGGGCTTCGCGCTTACTCGGGAAGGGTTGAAGCGGTCCGGCGGCCGGACCAATTGTAGTCCCAAAACGCGGGCGTTACGATGCCGGGAGTTAATCCTTTAGCGCGGGATGGCTTTGAGGACGGGCCGAACGATCCAGCGGGAAGGTTCCGGCGGGATGTTCGGCCGTGTCCTCTTCAGTCGCCAAATGTTCCTTACCGTACTCTTCAGGGAGCACTCCCCGCGGCACGGAAAGCGACCATCTGTATGATCCATGCGTCGCCATTCAATTGTGCCGTGGCGTTGTAGCTGCCTGCCGTGGTTACGATCTCATCCTCGAGAATGTCTTCATCCGGGCTGGTGAGCACGCGGCTGGTGTAGCCCGCTCCTGCACCCAGCGTTTGGTTTTGCACCAGATTCGCTCCCACGAGTAGATCATTGGTATTGGTGGTGGTCGCCGAGCCGCTGTTGCTTAGCGTGCCGGTTCCTTGCGCAGAGGAGGCGACGTCTACGGGATTGGTGGGATCGACTCCGCTATATTCGGCGATGCGTAGATCAGGGTACCTGGCTGCGGCGTTAAACGCCACGGTGATGGTGTTGCCGTTTGCCGGCGCAGCGGCGATATTCTTAGCGTAGTAAATGGCCAGCGTGGCTGTCCCGCTTTGCACGGTAGGGCCCACCGCCAAGGTGTAGGGATTGCCAATGGAGTCGGTCACCGAGGTGATTTGTGCGGTGGCGTCGTTCCATCCGATGGCCACGACGTTGAGGTCGCCGGCAGTCTGCGCCTTTGCAAAGGTTGCGGTGACTTGAGCGCCCTGCTGCGGAACCGCGGAGCTGACCTGGACGAAGGCAATCGAGGAGCCTGAGGTGGATCCGGAGGACACCGTCAAGGTGAAGGTTTGCGATGCAGGCGTACCCATTCCGTTATTCGCGGTGAGTGTGAGGGAGTAGACCCCGGCGGTGCCGGATGCGGGCGTCCCGGCCAGCGTAGCGGTGCCGTTGCCGTTATCCGCGAAAGTCACGCCTGCCGGCAGCGCGCCTGACGCGCTGAGCGAAGGAGTGGGGACGCCTGAAGCCGTCACAGTAAATGTTCCCGCGGTCCCCACGGTGAAGGTGGTGCTGTTGGAGCTGCTGAATGTCGGGCTCTCGTCCACGGTCAACGTGAAACTCTGTGTAGCAGGAGTGCCTACGCCATTCTTGGCGGTGAAGGTGAGCGCATACGTTCCGTCCGAGCCAGACGCCGGCGTCCCGCTCAGAGTGGCAGTGCCGTTACCGTTGTCCACGAACGTCACGCCTCCGGGGAGCGCTCCGGACTCTGACAGCGATGGCGTCGGCGATCCGGTCGTCGTCACGGTAAAGCTCCCAGCGGCGCCTCCCGTAAAGGACGTGCTCTTAACGCTGGTAATTGCTGGCGCTGTTCCTGCTACATTGCCGGCAGCCCGGAAGGCGACCATCTGCATAATCCATCCGCCGCCATTCAATTGAGCCGTGGCGCTGTAGCTGCCGGCGGTGGCTACGATCTCGTCTTCGAGAATGTCTCCATCGGGGCTGGTGATTACGCGGCTGGTGTAGCCTGCTCCTGGGTCAAGCGTTTGGTGCCTGGAGCGCGTTTCTGGCACCAGATTCGCTCCCACGAGTAGATCATTGGCGTTGGTGGTGGTCACCGAACCGCTGTTGCTTAGCGTGCCGTTTCCTTGCGCCGCGGAGACGACGTCGACGGGATTGGTGGGATCGATTCCGCTGTATTCGGCGACGCGTAGATCAGGGTACCTGGCGGTGGTATTAAAGACCACCGTGACGGTGTTGCCGTTTGCCGGGGCGGCGGCGATATTTTTTGCATAGTAAATGGCCTGAGTCGCCGTTCCGCTTTGCACGGTGGGGCCTACCGCCAAGGCGTAGGGATTTCCCATGGAATCTCTCACCGAGGTGATCTGCGCCGTGGCGTCGCTCCATCCCACGGCCACAACGTTGAGGTCGCCGGCGGTTTGCGCGTTTGTGAAGGTGGCGGCTACTTGAGGACCCTGCCGGGGAACAGCGGAGCTTACCTGCACAAACGCGAGAGAAGCAGGACCCCCGCCGGTGCCGCCTCCGCCCCCGCTCGTGCTTACGGTCAGAGGAAGCGAGGCGCTCGCTTTCGCGCCCGTGGAGTCCGTGACGGTGACCCCTTCGTTAAACGTTCCCGCCGCCGGAGGGGTTCCGGAAAGAAGTCCGGTCGCGCTCAGGGTCACGCCGCCGGTTGTCGTTCCCGACCACGTATAGGGTCCTACGCCGCCACTGGCGGTTATCGTTGCGCTGTAGCTTACTCCGACGGTGGCCGCGGGCAGGCTTGTGGTGGAGACGGCAAGAGGCGGAGGGGACGTGGGTATAACAGCTTCCACTTGGGTGGAATCGATGCTGGCCACACCCTGGGTATCGACGGACTGCACCACGTAGTAATAATCGGAGCCCGACGAAACGGCGGTATCGGTGTAGGAAGTCGTGCTGCCAGTCACGTTAGCAAGCTGGGTGTAAGGTCCGCCACTTTTTGTCCCGCGCAGAACATTCCAGCTGGCGATGGTTAGGCCGGGCGGTTGCTGCGCTGGAGTCCAGGAGAGCTTGACGGTATTGCTCTGCGCGAACATAGTTGCTGAGCACAGCGTTAGCGCCAAAGAAAAAAGAAATAAAACGCGCGCCGGTTTGCGCATGAAGCTCTCCACGATTCAAGTAGTGAGGCGCTGGGACGGATTCACTACCGCCAGGTCTGTTGTGCGGGGAAGGTAGCGCTCCGAGAAAAGCTGGGCGGCTGGAACAGCGGCGAATCTGCGGGAACTATCCCCGCTTATTGGACGGGAGAGCGTCGTAACCGGACGCCCCGACAGAGGAAGAAAAAAGCTTCAAAAGCGGCTGGGAATACTGGGTACGGCATGGGGCGGCGAGGTTAAGACTTCGGGGGATTCTGTTAGGCGATCTCTCGAAGCCGCAGATTTGCGGAGCTTTACGGTGACAAGCCGTCCCGGATTCGCGGCCTCGTAACGCAGGCGGCTATGATTTTGCCGCGATGAGGCCGGGCGCTACGGCGGGATTAGTTGGATGGGGCCAGGCCGCGATCCTTCAGCATAGGCTGGATGCTGGGTTCGCCGCCGAGCCAGTCAGCGTACATTTTGTCGAGGTCTTCGGTATTGCCGCGCGAGAGGATCATTCGCCGGAAGCGGTCGCCATTGGCGCGGGTCATCCCGCCGTGATCCTCGAACCATTGGAAGGCGTTGTCGTCCAGCATCTCGCTCCAGAGATAAGCGTAATATCCCGCGGCATACTGATCGCCCCAGATGTGCAGGAAATAGCTGGAGCGATAACGCGGGGGAACGTAGCTCAGAGCGATATTGGCCCTCTGCAAGGCCTGTTTCTCGAAGTCGTCTGGATTTTCGAGCGGCGCGCCGGGCGGCAGTGTGTGCCACTGCATATCGAGCTGCGCGGCGGCGAGCAGTTCGGTGAACTCGTACCCCTGGTTGAAGGTTTTCGATTTCTTGATTTTGGCCACGAGTTCCGCGGGCATGGGCGCGCCGGTCTTGTAGTGCTTGGCGTAATGATTGAAGACGGCGGGATAGCTGGCCCAGTGCTCGTTGAATTGCGATGGGAATTCGACGAAATCGTTGGGCACGTCGGTGCCGGCCAAGCTGGGATATTCGGTATCGGCGAACATGGAGTGCAGCGCATGGCCGAACTCGTGGAAGATTGTGGTTACGTCATCGAAGCTCAGCAGCGCGGGCTGGCCCGCCGCGGGCTTGCTGAAGTTGGCAACGTTATAAACGACGGGCAGGGTATTGAGGAGCTTGGAGCGCGCGACAAAGTTGTCCATCCAGGCGCCGCCGTTTTTGTTGTCGCGCTTGAAGTAATCGCAATACCACAGCGCCAGCGATTTGCCGTTGGCGTCGAGGACTTCGAAGACCCGCACGTCGGGCTGGTAGACGGGAATATCGTGGCGCTCCCGAAACGTGAGGCCGTAGAGCTGGTTGGCGGCGAAAAAGAGCCCGTTCTGCAAAACGTTGTTTAATTCCAGATAGGGCTTGATCTGCGATTGGTCGAGATCGTATTTCGCTTTGCGCACTTGTTCGGAATAAAACTCCCAATCCCAGGGCTGCAACGCGAAGCCGCCCTGCTGCGCCCCCTGCTGTGACCCCTCTTGTGACCCCTTTTGTGAATCGATAAGGGCCTGGATGTCCTTGGCTTCGCCCGCGGCCTTGGATGTCGAGCCGGGCACAAGTGCGTTCATGAACTTCAGCGCGGCGTCGGGATTCTTGGCCATCTGGTCCTCGAGCTTCCAGGCGGCGTAGTTCGCGAAGCCGAGAAGCTTGGCCTTTTCGGCGCGAAGCTGTGCCAGGCGCGCGATGGTGGCGCGCGTATCGTTCGGCGCCGCCGCGCTCGGCGCGGGTCCAGGAATTTTCAAAGATGGCCTGGCGCGTGGAGCGATTGCTGAGCGTGGCCAGATCGGGCTGCTGCGTGGTGTTCTGCAAGGGGATGACGTAGCCCTGAACTTTACGCTCCTTGGCGGTTTCCGCCGCCGCGGCGATCTCTGCATCGCTCAGGCCGGCGAGGGCGCTCTTGTCTGCGGTGACGTAAGCGGCGGCCTTGGCGGCGGCCAGCAACTTGGATTCGAAGGCGGTGGAAAGCGTGGACTCCTCTTCGTTGAGTTTCTTCAGTTTCTCCTTGTCCGCGGGAGAGAGGTTGGCGCCGGAGTGAACGAATTTCTTATACTCGAATTCGAGCAGGCGCAGCGACTCGGGATCGAGTTGAAGAGAAGCCCGTTGTCTGTAGATCGCGGAGACGCGCTGGAAGAGTTTGGCGTCCAGAAAGATGGCATCGCGGTGCGCAGCCAGCTTGGGCGCCTCGATGTCTTTCACTTTTTGCAGCGCGGGATTGAGGTTGGCGGAAGTCACGCCGTCGAATACGTTCGAGACGCGGTCGAGCAACTGGCCGGTCTTTTCCATAGCCACGATGGTGTTCTCGAACGTGGGCGGCGCGGGATTATCGGCGATGGCTTGCATCTCCTTGCGCTGCTGGGCCATGCCGGCTTCGATGGCGGGCTGATAATCGGCGTCCTTGATCTTGTCGAATGGCGGCGCCTGAAAGGGCAGGGCGCTGGCGGCATAGAAAGGGTTGCCGGGGCCAAAGGGCGTGTCGGCGGTCAAGGCGGACCTAACGCCCAGTCCGGCAATCGCGGCGGTGGCCAGCAGAGCGGCGCAACGCCAAAGCCGAATCGTTGAAGGACGCGGGCGGGTTGTGCGCATCGCTAGTCCTCATCAGTCGATATTAGGCGAATCATTACGCGATTGCCGTGTACTGCGAATGGCAGGCTCGCTCGTTCCCGCCGTGCATCCCAGTGGTGTGGCAGTGGCTTCCCGAACTATTCCGGCCGATGGAAGAGCCCAACGTAGGCGGCTTTGCCGATGATGTGGCCTTGCATGGCTTTCATCACCTCGGTACGCGTGGCAAATCCGTCCGTGCCGGGCTGCACGTCGAGCTTGGTGTCCAGCGCGTAAAGGTCGAACACGTAATGATGCTTCGGGCCATTGGCGGGAGCGCCTGGACCGCGATAGCTGGCGCCATTAGCGCTGGTTTGATACGCGCCGTTCTCGAGTTTCTCTCCCTTGGGAACGCCCTCCGGGAGGCCAGTCGCGGTGCCGGGAATGTTCCACACCACCCAGTGAGCCTGGTCGTCCGTGGTGTGATTGTGGCTGTTGTCGATATCGTGCACGTTCAAAACGAAACTGACCGTCCCCTCGGGCGTATTGATCCAGGACATTTTCGGCGAGGTTTGATCGCCGGCCTGTGTGTATTTCGCGGGAATGTCCGTGCCGTCTGCGAAACCCTCAACCGTCAACGTCAGAGGCTTCGCAGCCCCCGCGCCACCTTGTCCGCCGCCTCGCCCGCCGCCGCCTTGCGCCCGCGCGTTAAGAGCGCTGAGCGTGATGGCAGGGACGCATAGCATCAGGGAAACTGTAAGCAATCGAAGGAAACGCATCTGCTTTGCCCTCCAGGATTTATTCTGAACGCACATTATGGCACTTCTGCGGGCCGAATCTTACCTTGATTTCACCGGCTCCAAGCCGGTTTTCCTGATCACGTCGTAAAGGGCAGGCGCCGCAAGCCACTGGATGAGGGTTCTGGCCGCGTCCGGCTGCGTCGAAGTCGTGGGGATGCCGGCGGCGAACACGGTGATCTGCTGCGCGCCCGGCGGGAGTTCGCCAACGATGTCGATGCCCTTCACGGGGCGCAGCTCGCTCACCTGCTGAAATCCGATCTCGAATTCGCCCGAAGCGACTACGCCGCCCACGGGATCGGCGGGAATCATTTTGCTTTTGGCCTTGATCTGGTCGGCGATGCCCAGCTTCGGAAACAGCACGGTGGAGAGATAGACGCCGCTGGCGCTATCGGAGTAGGCAATCGACTTTGCGGCCAGCAGCGTGCGCTTGAAGGCTTCGAGGGTGCTGATATCGGGATGAGGCGCGCCGGCCTTCACCGCCATGGCCATCTTCGATTGCACCAGTTCGACGCGGCTGTCCGCGCGAACCTTGCCTTGCTTGATGAGATCGTCGAGCGCGGGCGCCGCCATGATGACCACGTCGATGGCTTCGCCGCGCCCGAGTCGCACGGGAATGGCGTTGTGCGTAACGCCCATCGACGGGCCAAATTCGGTATGAACCTTGTTATGCGTCTCGGCTTCGTACCTGGGAGCTAGTTGGAGGAAGGCGGCGGTGAACGCGCCGGACGTGACCACTTTGACATCGGTTGCGCCGAGTGCGGCGATAGCAAATACGACGCACGCGAATGCCGAGGCAGCGGCGCGAAAAACGTTTCGACGCGAAATCTTGTTCATCGCTTGCTTCTTTATATCCGCTTCGCGGCGCCTAATGCAACGCGTACCAGGCAAAAAGTCCTGCGCCTGCCAGAATCGTTGTTCCGACGAGCAGAGAGATCAAGCGGCTCGGATTGAGCTTTCCCGCCAAGCTGGTCCTCAAAAAGACGAGGCCCAAGACCACGAAGAGCACGACGTCGGCGACGCCCTGCGTTGTCCAGTCTTGATGGCTGGCAAAGGACATTACGTTCTTGAGCGGGGCGTAGACGTCCTTCAAGCACGCCAGGGCAGTATTGAAGACAATGGTGATTGCAGCAGACAAGGCAAAGGCGGCGCTCGTTCGGCCCAGCTTGGGAGTCCCCGGCTCTGCGATCATAACCGTTTCGCGTTCGCACGAACGAGCGCGACCTCAGCGCCGTGATTGATGACGGCCCCGGCACCCTCGATCGCCAAACCGCTGAGCGCGATCAGCAGGGCGACGCATAGGACCATCCGCCGGCCCGCCGAGTTTGAGTGCAGCGGGTCTCGCGTGGCCAGCGGGAGATAGAAAGACAAAATCAGAGTGAGAAAGAAGAGGTGCTCCTTCGTCTCCATAAACACGTTATGAGCGAAGGGCCAAGGTCCGTTGAGGATGAGTACTTTGTCGGCCGGATAAAAGTGAAGGTACCAATAGCCGCCCAGAATCCAAGCCGCGGCAATGCAAACCGCTACGGCGAAGGCTGCGCTCCGTATGCGCCGCGCATTTTGCTCTCGTGCATTCAGCGCGTCCACAAACACCCATACGGCCGCTAGAGTGCCGAGCCCGCCAAAAGCCGCATGCGCCAAAAGTACGACGTCGCTCGCCGTAATATTCATGGAACCCCAAGCACTCTTAGAGGTGTCCCCACCCACTAGGGCCCGGCGTGCCGAGAGCGCCGGAGGGCGTGTCGGGTTTGCTGCCTTTATCGCTTTGCTTGCCCCAGGTCCAATAGAGCCCCAGGTAGGCGTAGTTTTCCCTCTGCCCAACAATCGTATGGCCGTAGCAGAAGAGCAGTTGAAATCCCGGATCTCGAAATTTGTAATAGCCGCCGAAATCGAGCAGCGTGGCGGAGTTTGTCTGCGGAGTGGCCAGACCTTCCGGCCCGTGATAGAAGAACTCGCCGCCCAGCGTAAGCTTCTTGCCGATATCGCGTTGCAGGAGCCCGCCTGCGAAAGGAAAGTTGCGATACCCATCCACATGGTTGAAAAGCGTGGCCCCGCCGCCGCCGTAGGTCGTCCATGGACCGAAGCTTTTCTGTACCCACAGCGGAACCTTGTACCACGTCTTTCCCACGCCCAGCCCTCTCGCGGCGCTGCCCGAGGGGAGTTCAAACATGACAAAGGTGCCGACCTGCGGACGCCTCTTGGTCTCCTGCACAAAGCGGTACTTGATCCCGGTTTCGATGTCGCCCAGCCCTAACGCGCTGGGGCCGATTCCAGCGGGGGCGAGTTGCGGATTATTCGAGGGCAGGATGGCCGCGACAGGAACGATGATATGGAGATGAACGTTCGGCAGGGCGCCCCAATTAAACTCCACGGCAGGCCCGGACGTATCCATTTCCACGGGCGTGCCGTCGGCGGACGCGAAGGTATAAAATTCGTAGTTTTTGTAATCGATAGGCTCGGGATCGTCCGTCTGAAAGGGAGGACCGGCCCAAGCCGCTGGCGCACAAAGGAACAGGGCAATGAAGGACAAAATCGACAGCCGCTTGCCTATTGTCTGCTTCGAGTGTTTCTTGCCAATTCCACCGGCGCGGCCGCGCGTTACTTCCCCTCGATGAGCTCTCCGAACAACTCCCGCACCTTGATCTTGGCGGCCTTCAGGGCTTTGCGGCCGAGGGGCGTGGCGCGATAAAGGGTGCGAAACGAGTTCCCATGCCGCTCGCGCCCCGAACGCAGATAGCCTTTCTTTTTCAGGCTGTGCAAGAGAGGATAAAGAGTTCCGGGGCTGATCGTATAGCCGTGGCGGCTGAGCTCCTGCGCCATCGCCAGGCCAAAGATGGGCCCTTCTTCCACGGCATGATGCAGGATATGCAGGCGAATCAAGCCGGAATAGAGGTCCCGGTCGTCGACGGGTGCTCGGGTCGTTATCGGCATTCGTTAGCGACATACGATAACGGAAACCGATACCATGAAAAACGGCGTCCGTCAAGGTGTCTTCTCCGCAAAAAGGTGAATCGCTGTGGATTCATTGCGCTATTGGTTGAGCAGCGGGATGTCTTTGACCGGCGGCGCAGGCGGCAGCGATTTCAAGAATGCGTAAATGTCGGCGACGGCCTGGTCGGGAACAACCTTGCCCGTGTAGGGCGGCATGTTGCCGGTGGGCGCGTGAATATAGCGCGCAAAGCCATCGATGGTGAGCGCGGGGGGAGCGATGCGCGGCGCGCCGGTTTGCTGCGCGCCCTGGCCGGCGCGGCCGTGGCATTCGTAGCAGCCATCGCTGACGAAGATGCGGCCGCCGTTTTGCGCGTCGCCGGTAAGAGCGGAAAGATTGCTCGCGCCGCCGGGATTGGCAGACTGAAGATAGGCGTAGATGTCGGCCAGTTGCGCATCGGGAAGAGCTTGCGCGCTAAAGGGCGGCATTTTCCCGGCCGGCTGGCGCACTTTTTGCACGAAGTCGGGAAACGGCCGGCCGGGGGGCGCGATTTGCGGGCCGACTGCGCCTTGCCCCGCGGCGCCGTGGCAGCCGGCGCACATATGTGCGTTGAAGGCGTCTTTGCCTCTGTCCGCATTGCCGGCGGGCGCGTTTTGAGCCCCAGGAACGGGCTGGCTTTGCGCCGGGCGGCTCTGCGCGCAGACGATGACGAACGCCGTCATTAAGACGGCCGGCAAGGCGATGCGCCTTGGTTGGAACATCCGGAACATTCGGAACATTCGGATCGTCCGCATGGTCATCGCGGTTGAGTGAGGACGTCGAGCAGCGCAGGCTCGCCGCGGTTCACGACCTCGAGAGCGCGCTTGATTGCCGGGCCCAAATCCTTGGGATCGCTGATGGGACCTTCGGCGTAAATGCCCATGCCCTGCGCCACCTTGGCGAAGTCGACATTGGGCTGGGTGATGGTGGTGCCGATCACGGCGCGGTCGAGGCCGCGATTGTGGCGATCGGCCATGATCTGCACCTGCATGACCTCCTGATGGTAGGCGCGATTATTATGCATCACGCTGAGCAGCGGAATTTTGTGATGCGCGGTGGTCCACAGGATTCCGGGAGCGTACATCAAGTCGCCATCGCATTGAATATTTACCGAGAGGCGGCCGTACTTGCGATTGGCCAGGGCGGCGCCGGCCGCCGCGGGCGCGCCGTAGCCGATGCCGTACCCGCCTTGCGCGCCGATGTACTGATAGTGCTTGTCCATATTCCACAGGCGCTGCGGCCAGTTGCTGATCATGGTGGTGGCGGAGACGAGCGACCAATCGTGGTCCTTGATCTGGTTCCAGACTTCGGCGCAGAGGCGCGCGGTGCTGATCGGGCTGGCGTCCCAGCCGATAGCGGCGGCTTCGCGAGCGCGCTCCAGCGATTGCTGGCGCGCGGCGGCGAATTGCGCGCCGCGCTGCTGGAAGGCGCGCCGGTTATCGTCGGTGAGCAGGCGCTTGACGGCTTCGGTGAGCGAAGGCAGCGTGGCTTCGCCATCGGCGGCGATGGCCAGGTCCACTTCGGGGAAGCGGTCGAAATCCTGATAGTTGGATTTGGTGAAGAGATCGTCGGAATTGATGCTGATGAGCTTAACGCCGTTTTTGGTGAGCGGCACGGAGGTGCGGCGCATCTGGTCGCGCGATGCGTTCAGGCTTCCCCAAAAGTCGATCATTTCCAAGCCGAGGATCACGTCGGCTTGGCCAATCAGCGCGTTGCCGCGATCGGTCTGGTTCAGCGGATGGCGGCTGGGGAAGTTCATGCGGCCGGTGCGGCTGATGACCGGCGCCTGCAGCGCTTCGGCAAGGTCGACGAGATTTTTCATGCCGGCTGCGGTGCGGCCCAGGCGGTCGGCAAGGAGCACCGGATTTTGCGCGGCCACGAGCATGCGAGCGGCCTCGGTAATGGCGGCGGGATCGCCGACGGGAGGTCGCGAGTTGGCCGAGCTTGGGGATATGCAGCGCCAGGTCATCGGGAATCGGATTTTCCTGCAGCTCGCGCATCGGCCACCAGCAGCACGGGCAGCGTGGGCGGCGTCATAGCGATTTTGTACGCGCGCACCGCGGATTCGGCGAAGTGGGGCAGCGAGGCGGGCAGGTCGTCCCACTTGACGAAGTCGCGGACCATGGCGGCGGCGTCCTGAACGCTATGCGCCCATTCCACCGCGGAGATGCGCTTGGTGGCGTCAACGATATTGCCAATGATCATGTAGACCGGAGCGCGGTCGCACCAGGCGTTATAAATGGCCATGGAGGCATGCTGGAGGCCGACGGTGCCGTGGGCGAATACGGCGATGGGCTTGCCTTCGATCTTCGCGTAGCCATGAGCCATGGCCACGGAGGACTCTTCGTGGCAGCAGGTGATGAATTCGGGGCTTTTGTTCCCGCCATAGTTGATCACCGATTCGTGCAAGCCGCGGAAGCTCGCTCCAGGATTGGAGCAGACGTACTCGATCCCCAGCGACTTGATGACGTCGACCATGAAATCGGAGCCGGAGCGGCTTTCGGTGAGAACTTCGAGGCGAGATGGCGTGCCGGTCTCCGCTTCGGGCGGAATCGGCGCGGGCGGCGCAACGCGCGCCGCGTTGCGTGCTTCCACCTGCTGAGCCCGAGAGGCCGCTGGATTAGCTGCGATTACGGCGGCGCCGACGGCGGCGCTCTTCAGGAAGCTGCGGCGACCCAACGACCGGGGCGATTTCCGCTCGTCCGGGGAATCGTTTTTGGATTTGCGCATGGAGCACCTCGCGGATGGCGATCGCGCTCGAAAAGACGTTTCTCTTTATATCACAAGCATGTGAACGGAACGATGTGGCAAGGGGAGGCAGGGGCGGCAGGGAATGATGAGGACATAAAACGGAGCCGCAACAGGAACAGAAAGGGCTGCGCGGGGCGGGAGCTATGTAGGGGAGCGCCCGCCCCTTTGGGCGAAAAGCCCTTTAGGCACGGAAAAGGGGGATCATCGTTCTCTTCCGACTGTTTCCTCGGGGAAGAGCGGTCCCTCGTTTACCGACCCCGGCACACGCCGCCTTTGTCGCAGCGCGACGCCATCGCGCTCCAAAAGCGAGCGCCGGGGACCCGGTTGTTGGCTCGGGACGACGGCCACGGCCGGCCGTCGCTTTCGCCGCGAGATGCGCAGCCAACTCATGGACGGGGCTATTCCTCCTCCATCTCCATCGTCTCTTCGGTGCGTTGATTCTGGGGTTCGGTCTGCTTCTGGCGGCCCGGCTGAGTCTTGTTGCTGCGGCTGCGTCCGGATTGACGCGTGGACCGAGTGGCAGGCCGTTTGGTCTCGGACTTTCTTGGCATGGTTCCGCTCCTTTGCGGTGAGTGGTTGCACGGGATGAAATCCCGCCCACAAGGTACGCACATGAGGGAACCATCGTTATAGGGTATCCACCGTATTTGGGCTTAGGCTTTGCCCTACGCGGTGGAAAACGCTGGATCGTTATCCGGCCTGGGTATAGCGGCGGTTGATCGCTTCGATCACTTCCGAACGGGTCTTGAGAGGCGACTCTTTGCCATTCTTTTCAATCTCGCGAACTTCACCCGCAAGCGCTTCGTCCTTGATGGCCTCGCGCATCCATTGCGAATAATCGCCGCGGCGCAGGTGATAGAGCCAGGTGTCGTCATCCACGCCCTGCGCCATTTCGATGAACGTATTCAGATTGTGCGCGCGCAGGTTCAGCTTTCCCGCCGGGCCTCGGAAGAAAAAACTGCGGTCGGGCCCAAGTTTTCCTTCCGCGTATTTGCGCTTGTGGCGGCGGGCTTCGGTGGCCGGGGGCTGCACCCGCACGGCCACGGGGCCCTGGGCGCCGCCGGGAAGCCAAACGAATACCTCTCCGGGACGAGAGGGAAGAGGGCTATCGATCGGGGGGGCCACGCCGGCGGCGCTGCTGAATTGGCGAATGGTCTCTTCCGGAGACGCTCCCACGGCGATGATCCCGGTCATGGATTTAAGTGCAGCGTCGATGACCGTGTCCACCTGCACCGTGATCAGAATCACTCCGGTCAATCGCTGGAGAATCACGCCAATAGCCTGGCCGCCGCGCTCCTTGGGCAAAAGGTGATGAGCTTCGTCGAGGATGATCCAGTGCGGGCGGCCGGTCTTGGCGCGAAGTTCTTGCAGCTTCGGAAACATGGAGGCGAAGAAGACTGGGCGATCGGCCAGGGGCAGGCCCAGCAGATTTACGATCAACGACGATTTCGGATTATTGAGAATCTGAAAAATTTTCGCGATGTTGGGCGGCCCATCGGAGCTGCCGAGCGTAACGATTTTCTCGATCTGCGAGTAATCGCCTTCGGGATCGATCAGGCAAACCTGAAAATCCGCCTCGGTGAGGCGCTCCAGCAATCCGACCATGATGGTGGACTTTCCGCTGGAAGAAGGGCCGGCGATCACCAGGCTGGTGTCGAAGGAGTCGATGGAAATCCTGGCGCCGTCGGCGGCGGTTCCCAGCGGAATCGGCTGGCGCATCAATCGGTTGGGCGCGCCGCGCAGATCGTCCCGCAGCAGGCGGCCGATAATCTCTTCGACGCCCCTGCCGTTGGGAGCCCTGGTGGTGATATCGGCGCGCTGTTTCAGCGTCTCGATGGAGTTGGCCACGGCGACCCCGCATTCACACGCGCCGAGCAAGGCGTGATCGTTTTCGGCATCGCCCACGCCAATGGCGTTGTGATGGGAGATGCACATTTCGGAAAGCGCGGCGAGCAGGCCGGTGCCCTTATTGACGCCGGAAGGCAAGACCATCGCCGCGCCTTTGTTGTAGATCACCTGCAATTCCAGCCCTAGCTCCCGAATGACGGCCAGGATGCTCTCATCGTCCTCCTCGCGGGCATCCACGATCACCGCGCCCGCGGAGAAGCGCACGCCGTGGCGGCGAAGCCCGTCAAGAAAGGGTTGCGGCGGCGGTTCGGCAAGCAGTTTCGTCTCGGATGTCGCGGGACGATGCAGAAGGGCGCCGTTTTCGGCCACCACGCGCTCGAAGAGCGAAAGGTGGGGGAATATCCGTTGCAGATCCGGAAGCTGGCGGCCGGTGACCAACACCAGCTTGCGGCCGGAGGCGAGAAACTGCTCGAGAGCCGCCAGAGTGCTTTTGGCGACCACGCCCCTATCCGCCAAGGTCTGGTCAAAATCGCATGCTAAAGCGAAGTAGTGCATAACATTTCGATGATCGGGGCCGGCGAATCAGGACACGGTCACGACACCCTGAAAAGGATCCGAGAAGAGCCCTTGGACCTTGACCCCAGGCTCAAGCGTAGACCGAAAGCGGCCCTAGCCAAACGAGAGACTTTACAGCAGTCGGCTCCGAGAACCTTAGACCTACAGTAAAACGCCCTTCCCTTTCCCTGCCTGAGCGGTATTCCGTTTAATGGACCGCCTGCTAAGGTGACAAGCGGCAAGTACCAGTGAAATCCGAAAAGGCCCTCTGATGCCCGCACCGATTAGGTTGGACGCAGGCGTTTGGCCAGTGCCCTGCAAGGGAAGTGCTTTTAGCGGGGGCGGCGATCGAGCAGAAAAACAGGGAATCTCTTCCCCGAAAGACTCAAATGCAGGACTTACCCAGATGAGCACGAGCATCCTTACACCATTTTCCAATCGAAGTTTTTCGACGGGAGGCGCCAAAACCTTGTTCGACGCGGCTCCTCCACCTCAGCCTCGCGATCCCGATGCCTGGCAGAAGTTGATCGGCGAGAAACCCATCGGGGCTCGCCTGGACATGCTGCCCGAGAGGCAGACGAACTGGCGGGCCTTGGCCACCAGCACGTTTACTCAAGTAAGCATTGTGGTTGCGCTGCTGCTTCTGCAGATCTTCATTCCGGAGAAGCTCATCACCACGATCGAATACAACGTGATGCCTTTGGCAGGGCCGATGATCGAAATACCCAAGGCGAAGCCGCTACTGGTAAGACCGAAACCAGTCCCCGTGCAGGTAGAAGCTCCCGTTCTGCATGCTCCCAAGCTCATCCTGCCGCGCATAGCCCCAGTGGTGCTGAAGCCGAAGCCGGTGGACTTGCGTCCCGTGGAGGTTCCCAAAGTGGAACAGGCGGCCGTGATGCCGAATCTAAGCGTTCCCAATTCGGGACCGGTCCGCCCGATTGAAGTGAAGACCGGAGTGCTGGGGGATTCGCCTGCGAGCGGAGGCTTTGGCGACCCACACGGGTTGCCGGGAGCGGCCGATCCGAGTAAGCGCGTAAACATCGCCCACGTCGGCGGTTTCGATAACGACGTCGGTTCGGGATACGGCAGCGGATCGGGCAACGGAACCGGAGTGGGCGGCAGCGGCGGCCGGGGCAACGGAATCGGCGTGGCCGGAGCGGGATTCGGAGGTGGCTCGGCATTTGCAACAGGGAAGAGCGAAGGGCCCAAGGCTGTGGAAAAGAGCGGCTTTCAGAACGCGGCATTAACTACTCAAACGCCGGCCAAGCCAAAGGCGGCAGCGCCCGAAGCGCCTCAGCCGGCGTCTGTGGAACTCTTGTCCAAGCCGAACCCGGAGTATACGGATGAAGCGCGGCGGCTGGGAATCGAGGGCGAGGTTCTCGTGAACGTGGTCTTCCTGGCGAGCGGGCAAGTAAAGATCGAGGGCATAGCCAAAGGATTGGGGCACGGATTGGACGAAGCGGCCATCCGGGCGGCTCAACAGATTCGCTTCAAGCCGGCCATTCAAGATGGCCACGCGGTGGATTTTCCGGCCGTAATTCACATCGTATTCCAACTGGCTTTTTGATTGGGGGAGGGCCTGATGAATTTGAGAAGAGCAATCTTCTGTGCAGTCGTAATGTTGGCGGCGATTCCCGGATTGGCGGCCGCGCAAACCGCAAATCCCAAGACCGTGGACGCGGTCGTGGATCGCATCGTCGCCCAGGAAAAGGCGGAGATGCAGATGCTCCACCAGTATTCACCCCTGGTGGAGACCTACATTCAGCTATTGAAGCCCGACGAGACTCTGGGAACGGTGCCGGGCGGGGATAAATATTTTCTGGGCAAGGCCGACTTGGGCAAAGGGCTGGACCTGATGCCGCTCTCGTCGGACAAGGGCGCCCAGAATACCAAATACGCGGTGGGCGGATTGGGAAGCTTCCTGGCGATGTCCATGGAGTTCCTGCCCAAGGGCTTCTTGCAGATGATCTACGTGGATACCGCCTTCGATAAGCAGCATTACAAGTTCGAATACGTGAGGCAGGAGTTTTTGGGCGAAGTGCGCTGCCTGGTGTTCGACATCACGCCCGTCAAGCAGAACGACCGCGGGCGCTTCGAGGGCCGCCTCTGGGTGGAAGATCAGGGATTTCATATTGTGCGCTTCAATGGCGCCTACGAACACCCCAGCAAAGCCAACTACTTCTTCCACTTCGATAGCTGGCGTGTGTTCGCGGGAGATAACCAGTGGCTGCCCGCTTACATTTACTGCGAGGAGACCAACCTGCGCTACGGCGTCGCGCGCAAGCTGATGTTCAAGGCTCAGACCCGCTTGTGGGGATACGACCTGAACCTGGTGCGGGTGCGAAGAGAACAAGAGTTGAACAAGATCCTGGTGGAGTCGCGCACGCCGGTGAAGGATCAGGCCGACGAGAACCACGACTACTCGCCGATTCAGGAGCAGCGCTTGTGGGAACGGCAGGCGGAAGATAACGTCGCCGATCGCATGGAGAAGCTCGGTGTGCTGGCGCCGGCAGGCGACGTGGACAAAGTGCTGGTGACGGTGGTGAATAATCTCATCGTGACCAATAACCTCGACATCGAGCCGGAGGTTCGTTGCCGCGTGTTGATGACTTCCACGCTGGAATCCTTCGATATCGGGCACACCATTGTGCTGAGCCGCGGTTTGATCGACGTGCTGCCCGATGAGGGAAGCCTGGCCACCATTCTCGCCATGGAGCTAAGCCATATTGTCCTGGGACATCGCATCGATACGCAGTACGCCTTCTACGACCGCATGTTGTGGGACGACCAGGACACCTTCCGCCACTTCGGATTCGCGCGCACCCCGGAAGAGGAACAGGCCGCCAACACCAAGGCCGTGGAACTGCTGGCGAATTCGCCGTATAAATCGCAGCTTGCCGCCGCGCGTCAATTCGTGCAAGTGCTGCAAACGCGCTCGAAGGAGATACCCAACCTGATCAGCGCTCACCTGGGAGACAGAGTGCCCACGACGTGGTCCGGCTCCGACAGCCTCACCGCGACGCAGACATCCGCGACGGGTGCTCCGGCGACCAATGCCGACGGGTCAAAGGTGATCTTCGCCGCCTTGCCTCTGGGCGGACGGCTCAAGTTCGATCCCTGGAGCGATGAAGTGGAACTCTTGAAGGCCAAACCCGTGGGCACGGTGGCGGAGCGCGAGAAAATGCCCTTCGAGATCACTCCGTTCATTCTGTATCTCACACGCGACAAGATTGCGCCGGTTATGACCGCGAGCGTTCCCGCAGAGACGACAGGTGCGACAACCGCGAACACCGCTCCGGTAAGCGACCCTGTCGATTCCGCGAGAAAATCCGACCAATAGAGCTTATCGATAAGTGAAAGTGCGAGGCCGTGGCGGGTTCGAACCGCACGGCCTCGTGTCGATTGAACAGGCGTAAACAGGCGTGATTTACACAACCCCTTAAGAAATTCCGCGCGTCAGTTCACGATCCTCAGATTTTCGCTCCCACCACGGCCGGCTTTCGTGTGGAAGGCTGTGCGTTTCGTTTCGAAACGGGAAATTACCGGGTTTCCCTGATTTTTCTTTAGCAAGGGCCGGAGTATCAACCTAAAGGGGGGCATCGGAACAAATCGCCGAGCCCCGCGGGCGCTCGCGCCCTTCGCGACGCCGAAGGAGCCGCTCGCGCCCCCTTAGCGAGTTAAAGGAGGAAGATCGACATGGCCGAGAGAGCACAGCACAGAAGCCTGGCAAACCAGGCAAGCTCCGGGAGTTTGACGCCGAGATTCGTGGAACCCGAAGCGGTCGTTAATCGGATGAACGAAGTTTACGATGCCATTGCGCGCCGCGCGTTCGAGATCTTCGAAGGCGATGGACGGGTGGACGGGCGCGCGCTCGACCACTGGTTCCAGGCGGAAGCGGAAATGCTTCATCCGGCGCACGTGCGCATACGCGAGTCGGACGATGCCATTACCGTGGACGCGGAGGTCCCGGGCTTCAACGCCAATGAGCTGCAAGTAAGCCTGGAGCCTCGTCGCTTGATCATCAGCGGAAAGAAGCAGTCGAAAGGCGACGGCAAGAGAGACAACGTTGTGTACAGCGAGCGCTGCTCGAGCGAACTCCTGAGGTCGGTCGAGCTGCCGGCTGAAGTGAACGTATCGCGCGCGGCAGCAACGCTGAATGACGGCGTTCTCGAACTGAACGTGGCCAAAGCTTCGACTGCAAAAACCATTCCCCTGCAGGCAAAATCGGCGGGAGCGGCATAGAGCGCTTCGCCCCAAACCAATACTGACGCGATCCGCGACGCGAAGAAACTCCGCGCAATCATGCGAACCGGCGGCGGGAACGAAATAGGTTCCCGCCAGCTTTCATGCTAAAAGATCGTTGTGCTCTTGCGCGGCTGCTTCCGCTTGCTTTTCCTCTACGACGTCGGCGAGGCCATCGACCTCAAGCGGCTTCGGGAGCTGCTCGGCCCGCGGGCCGGGACGGTGAGGGGCGTTTTCCCGCGCCGGACTCCCGAGTATGTTCGTTTCGAGCAGGCGCCCATTATCGAGCCGGGCGAATCGCTGAGTTTGGCGGGCGGACAAAGGTTCGCCTGCTCGCTGAAGTACTACGCCTTCGCCGTGGTGGTGGTGCAGTTGGACGTTCCCTTCGAGGGCGATTGGGATAACGTTCTGGTGCAGGCCCACCGGTGGATGGATACCACCGAGATCGATAACTACGCCCGCGAAATCGGCCGGCGGCACCTGGAACAGGTGGCGCCCGCGGTCATCAAGCCGAACCAGAACGAATGGCTGTACGAGTCCTACTTCATCACTCACTTCGAGCAAATTGTGAAGCACGCCGGGGAACCGGCAAAAGCCACGGAACTGCTCACCGAGAATGCCTCTGAAATCGCGCAATTGGTGCGCGGCGATTTTACCCCGGTGGCGCCGAAGGCTTCCGCGGACCTGCTGGAAGCGGCGGTCTCCTACTACCCGACGGACCTGGTTGTGGCCGGTTCGACGGCCGCCGTGATCTACGACCGCGCGGAGGATGCCGGCGCCACCTTTCAGGTGCTGGAATACGCCAAGATGCAGCTGCTGGAGTTCCGTTACTACGACGGGCTGATGACCCGGCTGCTCTCGGACGCCTACGATGCTCTCGAAACCAAGCGGAATCTGCTCTTCGAACGCTGGAGCCTGCCGCGCGAGGCGCAGCGTTTCAATACCATCCGCCTGGACGTAATGGAGTTGACGGAACGGATCGACAACGCCATCAAATTCGTCAGCGACGTGTATTATGCGCGCGTCTATCGCATGGCCGCGGCGCGGCTGGGCGTCAACGAATATCGCAGCCTGGTGGACGAAAAGTTGCGCACCATGGGCGAGCTTTACGATTTCATGGTCGACCAGTTCAACCAGTCGCGCTCCTTTGTGCTGGAATTGGCCGTGGCTGTGATGGCGCTGCTGGATGTCATCCTCTTCGCGATCCTGCTGGCAAAAGGGGGTTAGCCGCGCCTGCTCTTCACGCGCGAGGCGAAACCGCTGGGAGTATGCGAAACACGATGATGCGAACCACCATCATGCGAAATAGAAGAGGCCAAACATAACTTGCCTGTAGCCATCGCCGCTCCCATCCTATTCCTGTGATCACTTCTATCTTTGTTCCTCTCGTGCTGCTGGGATCGATTCTCGCCGGGCTGCTTGGCTCGCTGACGGGTTTGGGCGGCGGCGTGGTCATCGTGCCGCTGCTGGTGCTGGTGTTCCACGTCAACGTGAAGTACGCCATCGGCGCTTCGCTGGTCTCGGTGATCGCGACCTCTTCCGGCGCGGCCGCGGCTTACGTGCGCGAGGGCTACTCGAACATTCGCATGGGAATGTTCCTGGAGATCGCCACCACGCTGGGGGCCTTATTCGGCGCCTCGCTCGCCACGCGATTGCCGGCCGGGATTCTCGCCGTGGTGTTTGGCGCCGTATTGATCGTTTCCGCGGGGCTTTCGCTGCAGCACGTGGACCCCGTGAGTACCAGCGACCCGCCGGGCCATTTGGAAACACTCCTGAAACTGGACTCGGCGTATCCCACGCCCAAGGGCCCGGAGGAATATCACGTCCGGCATATCCCAGCGGGGTTTGCAATGATGTTTGGGGCCGGCACGCTCTCGGGCTTGTTGGGAACGGGGTCCGGGGCATTCAAGGTGCTGGCCATGGACCAAATCATGCGCGTGCCGTTCAAGGTGTCCACCACCACCAGCAACTTCATGATCGGCGTGACGGCCGCGGCCGGCGTGGGAGTCTATTTGCGGCGCGGATTCGTGGTCCCAGGATTGGCGATGCCGGTGATCTTGGGAGTGCTGGCGGGATCGATGATCGGAACACGCCTGTTGGTGCGGATGGAGACGAGATGGCTGAGAATTGCTTTTGCCATCGTGATTGCCGCGCTGGGTGTGGAGATGATCTACGGCGGGATCAGCGGGAGATTCTGAATGGCGGAAACCAAGGCGGCACAATCGAGCTGGACCGACGAGCGAGTGGAGAAGCTCTTGGGAACGCTTCTGCTGACCGGCGTGATGATTTCCGGCCTGGTGGTCTTGATCGGCGGCGTCTTGTATCTCTTGAGGTACGGGCGCGACCCGGTGCACTACGAGAATTTCGATCCGCAACAGGCCAGCTTGCACAGCGTCGTCGAGGTGGGGAAATTTGCATTGCGCGGCGATGGCCGCGCCATCATTGAAATCGGGCTGCTGCTGCTGATCGCCACGCCGCTGATGCGGGTAGCGTTCTCGATGGTCGCGTTCGCGCTCGAAAAAGACCGGCTTTACGTCGTGCTGACCCTGATTGTGCTCGTGATTCTGCTTTTGAGTTTGCTTGGCAGAGTAACCTGATTGAGCTGCGTTCATTGAGCACGGAACGGAAATCGCCGCCTCTCATCCTGACCATCGGCCATTCCACGCGCCCGATCGAGGAGTTCATCGAACTGCTGCGGCAACACGGCGTGGAGCGGCTGATCGATATCCGCACCATTCCTCGTTCGCGGCATAATCCGCAATTTAATGGCGACGCCCTGGCCCACTCTCTGCGAGGCGCGCACATCGAGTACGCGCACTTGAATGAACTGGGCGGCCTGCGGCACCCGCGTCTGGATTCGGCTAATCTCGGCTGGCGCAACGCGAGCTTTCGCGGTTACGCCGATTACATGCAGACGGAGGAGTTCGAGCGTGCCGTGCGGCGGCTTTTGCAATCGTGCGGCGAAAAGCAGTGCGCAGTCATGTGCGCGGAAGCGGTGCCCTGGCGATGCCACCGTTCCTTGCTGGCGGACGCGCTCGTCGCGCGAGGGATAGCCGTCGAGCACATTCTCAGCCCGAGCCGCCGCGACGCGCATCACCTCACACCATTCGCGAAAATCGAAAACGGCAAGGTAACGTACCCGAAGGCGGAAGGCCCGGAGGCAAAAGGGAAGTCGCGGCAAAAGACGGCTGTCATGCTGCAAGCTGAGCCCCCGGCAGGGCAGATTCAGTTAAGATTCGACGAGAGCGAGGAGCCAAACCAGCAGAAAGATCGGGGGTCTGCAATGGCGTTAAAGAAGCGAAAACCAAAATTCACCGCGGCAAAAGAAGCCAAGAGGCGCGTCCGTCTGGCCGCCGGCACTCCTCCGGCCGCGCGCGTCATTCCCGATAAGCGCCGCAAGCCCCCCAAGCACAAGCCCAAACTGGAAAACCTCGCCGATAACCCGGAGTGAAGAAGGCTCGCACGGAGCCTAGTTTTTCGAGTGTCAGCCGGGCTTGGCGTCGGGAACCACTTCGCCCGGCTTGAAGAGTGGGGCAGCGGCACGCCCGTCAACGCGCGCCAATTCTTGGGCAATCTTCTCCAGAGCTTTCTTCCCAAACCCCACGCTATCCACCTGCACGGAGCCGTCGGAAGCGATCAGATAAATAGTAGGCACATTGGTGATGCCGTATTCGTTGGAGACGGGATAGTCTTCCTCGTCGACGAGTGCGGTGAAGCCCACGCCGTATTCGGCGCAGAACTCGCGGGTGTCGGCGGCATCATCCTGAGAGATGGCCAGAAAAGTGGTGTGATCGGAGCCGTAGGTTTGGAAGAGGCGCTGAAGGAAGGGGAAAGTGAATTGGCAGGTGGGGCAACTCACTTTGAAAAAGGCCGCGACCACGGGCCCGTGCGATAGAGCTTCGCGCAGAGAGACGCGCTTGCCCTGGGTATCGTTCAGCTCGAAATTGGGCGCCGTGTCCCCGGCGCGTATCTTAGACATGGGTGACATTGTTTGACGGGCCAATCGTTGGCTGGGCCATTTTGCGCGGCACGCAGCCGTTAATGAATGTGGCGGGTCTTCTTGGACATGTAGTCCATCAGCAGATATTGGCCCAGGGTGTAGGGCGTGGTGAAGTAGGCTTTGCCGCGGCAAATCTCCGCGACCTTCTGCACGAAGTGCACCAGGCTGTAGTCGCTGGCCAGCATGAACGTATTGATCAGGATGCCGGACTTGCGGCACTTGGCGACTTCCTCCAGCGTTTGCGTGACGACCAGCGGATCGAGGCCGAAAGCGTTCTTGTAGATGCGGCCGTCTTCGAGCGTGAGCGCCGAGGGCTTGCCGTCGGTGATCATGACGATCTGGCGCATGTCCTTCTTTTGCTGCGAGAGGATGCGCTGCGCCAGGCGCAGGCCTTCGCGCGTGTTGGTGTAGTACGGGCCGACTTGCACGCGGGCCAGCTCGCCCAGCGGCACTTCTTCGGCGCTATCGTGAAAGAGAACCAGATGCAGCGAATCGCCGGGATATTGCGTGCGGATCAGGTGCGAGAGCGCCAGGGCCACGCGCTTGGCCGGCGTGAAGCGGTCTTCGCCGTAGAGAATCATGCTGTGGCTGCAATCGAGCATCAGCACCGTGGCGCAGGAGCTTTGGTATTCGCACTGGTGGACCATCAGGTCGGGATAGTCGAGATCGATGGGCACCTTGGCGCCTTCGCGGCGGACGGCGTTGAAAAGCGTGGCGCTGATGTCCAGATTCAGCGTGTCGCCGAACTCGTATGGGCCGCGAGACGCCGCCGGATTCGACGCCGGTGGCCAGTTCGCGCGTGTCGTGGCGGCCGAAGCTGCTCTTGCCCGAGCGAGCCGAGCAGATCCTTGAGCGTGCGGAAGCCGAGGAAGTCGATGGTCTTGTCGGTGATTTCAAAGCGCGCCTGATTCTGCGCGTCGCGCTGCCGCCCACGCTGCCGCGCGGCGATTTTCTCGGGCGGCGCGGTCACCTGCGGCGGCTGGCCGTTGATGTAGCCTTCTTCCATCATGCGCTGGATCAGGCGGTCGATCAGGTCGCGCAGCTGCTTGTCGGACTTCGCCGAGCGCTTCCTGCGTGAGTTGCTCGAGCAGATCTTCGGGCAGCAGGTCGCCTTCCTGCCAGCGCGCGCAGGATGGCCTGCGCGCAACGCTTCCATGGTCTTGTCGGGATCGAATTCGGAGACGCCGTAGTATTGCGATTCGAAGCCGCTCTGCAGAAAGAAGTCGCCCAGCCGCTTGATCAGCTCCTCGAGGTCGACGTCGTCGGCGGGCTCGCCGGTGTATTTGCGAATAGCGGATGTATTTCACGGCGCGCTCCTCAGTTGTACTGGCGGCGCGGCGGCCGGTTGAACGGCTCGCGCGGCTCGGCGGGCTTGGGCCGCTCGGCGAAGAAGCCGCGCTCTTCGTTGCGGCTGATGCGCTTGTGCGCCCACAGGCCTTCGAGGATGAATTCGGCCGCGGCGGCGGCGAGCGGCGTCGGATCTTGCCGTTCGCGCCCAGGCGGTCGATGTGATCGAGCAGGCCCTGAACGCGGCGCAGCGCGGCGAGCTGGTCCGACGGCGGTGGCGTCTTCGGGAATCTTCAGTTCGCCGCCCATTCTCGAACCACTGCACGACCGGCTGCAAATTGGCGTCGCCGAGGTACTTGGTGATAAACCTTGCCGATCGCGGAGCGGATCAGTTCGCGCGCGATGGTATCGGCGCCTTTCAGCTCGCCTTCGTATTCGAGTTCCATTTTGCCGGTCATGGCTGGAATGGCCGCGTAGACGTCGGCCACGCGCGCGGCGACGTGGCTTTCGTGGTTTCGCGCGGCGCGCTGCTCGGCGCTGCTGACGACGGCTTCGATCGCAGGCGATGGGCAGGCGCTGGCTGACGCCGGAGCGGTTGTCGACGCGCTTGTCTTCGCGCGCCAGAAAGGCGACTTGCTCGACGACTTCGCGAATGTAGTCCGGCACGTGCAGCTTGCGGCCGGAGTCGCGCTGCGATCCAGGCTTCCTGCGCGGTGATGGCCATGCCCTCTTCGACCGTGGCCGGATAGTGCGTGCGAATTTCGCTGCCGACGCGGTCCTTGAGCGGCGTGACGATTTTGCCGCGCGCGGTGTAGTCCTCGGGATTGGCGGTGAAGACCAGCAGAACGTCGAGCGGCAGGCGAATGGGGTAGCCCTTAATCTGCACGTCGCCTTCCTGCATGATGTTGAAGAGGCCGACCTGAATTTTGCCGGCGAGATCGGGCAGTTCGTTGATGGCGAAGATGCCGCGGTTGGCGCGCGGCAGCAGGCCGTAGTGCATGGTCAGCTCGTCGGAAAGATTGCGGCCGCCGCGCGCGGCCTTGATGGGATCGACGTCGCCGATGATGTCGGCGATGGTCACGTCGGGCGTGGCCAGTTTTTCGACGTAGCGGTCTTCGCGCGTGAGCCAGGCGATCGGCGTGTCGTCGCCGCGCTCGGCGACAATGTCGCGGCAGGCGCGGCAGATGGGGTGCAGCGGATGATCGTGAATTTCGCAGCCGGCGATGTAGGGAATTTCCGGGTCGAGGAAATTCGACCAGGCCGCGCAGGATGCGGCTCTTGGCCTGGCCGCGCAGGCCCAGCAGGATGAAGTTGTGCCGCGCCAGGATGGCGTTGGCGATCTGCGGCAGCACCGTTTCTTCGTAGCCGTGAACGCCGGGGAAGAGCGGCTCGCGCGCTTCGAGCTTGCGCAGCAGGTTGCGCGCATCTCATCCTTCACGCCGCGATCGGCGGCGCCAGGACCGGCTACCCTCCGCCACGCACCGATCGTGGATGGTTTCACTGCCGCGGATTCGGTCGCCATAAGGGTCCCCTTCTTTGCCAATGCGTTTGCGCCCGAGATGTTCGAGCTGCGCGAGGTCACGTTACATTATAGCCGAACGCACAAATCGTGCTTTGGGATGCCTGGACCGGCCTGCGATTTGTCTTTGATCCTCGTTTAACGCCGCTATCCTCTTCGCGAAATCCCCGCTTCAATTCGGCCCTTGTTAATTCGGGAAGTGCCCGCCGGTCGCCGATTTCGATCGGATCTGCTGAATCTGAATCAGCTGCGGCAAAAGTTGATTGAGCCGGTGGATGAGCTTGGCGCGGCGGCCGTCTTCCGAGCGCATCTCCAGCAGCTCCTGCAGGACCTCGAGTTCCAGGGGAAGCTCGCTGGCGATGTTGTAGGCCAGCAGGGCATCCTCTTCGTCGTCCATCTCTCCGGGAGGGCTTCCGTGGAGCAGCAGGTGGCAATCGGTGTACAAGGTCAAAAGTTCTTTTCCTTGGTCCGCGGAGCCGGGCCGCAGCTCTTCCGGCATGATATCCACCGTGGCCTCCAGATACTCCCTGTCCTTGTGAATAGCGTGGATGTGATAGGCCGACTCCCCTAGCGCGATGATATCCATGCGCCCATCCGGGTAGGTGCGATTGATGCGCCGCACGGCGGCGGTGCAGCCGATGCTGGCAATTCCGCTCTCGCGGCTCAGGACTACCCCGAAGGGCTCATCGTCCTGGACCACATCTTTGATCATGCGCTTATAGCGCGGCTCGAAAATGTGCAGGGGCAAAGTCATCCCGGGGAAAAGGACCAGTGTCAGCGGGAAAAGAGGAATTTTCCGGGTGCCCATGGGGAATATTGGGATTGTAGCATTTTGGGAGCCGATTCAGCTCCCATGCGCAGCGAAAAAAATGCAAAAGAGCCGCGCAGAGACTCGGATGGGGTCTTGCCCGCTGCGCAGGCCCGTCGTTGTCATTCTGAGGGCCAGTTCATCGGCCCGAAGAATCTCTCTTCGGTTGTGAGAGACCCCGTTGTGAAAGCCCTACGTAGAAGGAAGACCCGCCAAGGCGGCTTCCATCTCCGAGCTTGCATGATGATCGCCGGTCCTGCGCGCCGCCTCAATGCCTTGGGTCAGCGTACGTCGAGCGTCGTCGGGGCGCGAAAGCCGGGCCAGAAGCTGGCCGTACTGGAAGTATCCCGCCACGTAGCTGGGATTTTCAGCGAGGAGAGCCTCGAAATTCTCGATCGCGGCGGCGGAATCGCCTTGGGTGGCGCATTCCATGGCCAGTCCGTAACGCGCGAAGGCGTCCTTCGGACGGGTGGTAAGGAACTCCTCGAGAACGGCGCGGCGCGATTTCTTGGCGGCTTGGGTCATGGTTCCTGCTGTTCTGTGTGGGTTTTCAATGCCGTAGAGAATTGTGGCGTCAGTTGGGCTGGCATCGCCAAACGCGTATTATAACCGGACGCTTGCGGAGAAGAAATTAGAGGCGAACAGAATCCCGTCATAGGCGGTGGGACCGGAAGGAGCGACAGTGCGGAAGAGAACGAGCAGTGCGAACTCGGAGTTGGCCGGAAAGCCGGTAAGCGCTTCGCGGACGGAGATGACCGAAGTCGTGCTGCCGCAGGACGCCAACGTGTTCGGTAACATCCTGGGCGGGCGCGTGATGCACCTGGTGGATATTGCCGCGGCCATCACCGCGCATCGGCATTGCCGCTCCATCGCCGTGACCGCCTCGGTGGATCACATCGATTTTCGCAATCCCATCCGCATCGGCGAGGTGATCACGCTGAAAGCCAGCCTCAACCGGGCCTTTCACACCTCGATGGAGATCGGCGTGAAGGTATTTTCCGAGGACATCTCTGACCGGCGAAAAAAAGCACACCACCAGCGCTTATGTGACCTTCGTGGCGCTCGATGAAGACCATCGCCCCAAGCCGGTCCCTCCGGTGATCCCCGAGACAGCGGAAGACAGTCGCCGCTATCGCGAGGCGCTGGTTCGGCGCAAGCAACGGCTCGCTCACCGCGCGGAGAAAGCTTAGGAGTCAGCGTTGGCGTTCGGCTGCGCGGGCGAGCCAAGGAACTCCGCCGCCTGTTCGGCAACTTTATTCGCGTACTCGACGCAGGCGCCGATGGAGGGGCCGCCGAAATAGTTTCCGGCCAGGAAGAGGCCGGGCGTGGCGGCGCAAAGCTTTTGCAGTTCGGCGGTGACCTCCCGGTGGCCGAGGTTGTATTGCGGCAGGGCGCGCTGCCAGCGCGAGACGCGCTGCGCGACGGGCGCGCCGCTGATGCCGAGCACGGACGAAAGTTCAGAATGCGCGACGGCGGCGATTTCGTCCGGGTCGCGGGAGACGATTTCGGCATCGGTCATGCCGCCAAGAAAGCTGGTGAAGCTGGCCATGCCCTCGGGAGCGCGATCAGGGAAGAGCGAGGAATTCCAGACGGTGCCCAGCAGGTGCAGCCATTCGCTGCGCGGAACCAGAAAGCCGAAGCCGTTCAGGCCGTTCTTCGCTTCGCGCTGCTTGATCTGGTCCAGGCGATAGCCGGCGGAGACCTGCGCCACGCCGGCGTACTCGATTTTGCCGAGCAGTTCGCCGAAGCGAGGCCCGCTCGGCCCGATGCCGCGCAGCAGGCCGCCGGTCTCGCCGGCAGGCGTGGCCAGAACCAAAGCCTCGAAGCTGCCTGACTCGATTCTCCCCCCGCGCGATAATCCACGTCGAATCGCCGTCGTAGCCGACTGGCGAATCGCCGTGATCTCCGCGCCTGTGCAAGCGGCATCTCCTAATTCCTTGCGAAAGCGCGGCGACCAGCGCCGAAATGCCCGCCGCGAAAATTGCACAGCGAAGGCCGTTCGCCGGAACTCTTGGGGGAACTCTCGCCCGCCTCTTGCGCCGCTGCTTCATGGCCCCGCGAATCACGCTGCCGTACTTCTCCTCGAGTAGGCGCACGGCGGGGAAGCGGCTGGCCAGGCTGAGCTTTTCCGGATCGCCGGCGTAGACGCCGGAGACAAACGGGCCGACCAGGTTGGCGAGCAGGTCCGCGCCGAATTTGCGGCGCACGAATGCGGCGATGGATTCGTCGCCGTCGGGCGGGTACGTGCGGACGAAAGGGCTCGGCGAGAAGGCGCAGCTTGGTGCGCCAGCTCGAGCAGCGGAGTGCGTCAAAAGCTGCGGCGGACTGAACGGCGCGGGCACCAGCCGCCCGCCGTGCAGAATGTATCGCGGCGCGCGAGGATCGGCGCGGAGAAGTTCGCCGGCGAGGCCCAGCTTCGTCGATCAATTCCGAAAGCGCGGGCGTGTTGCGAGAAAGCTTTGCGGGCCGATGTCGAAGCGGAAGCCGTTCTCTTTCGCTGGTGTCGATGACGCCGCCGAAGCGGCTGCCGCGCTCCAGCAGCAGGACCGGCAGCCCGAGCTGGCGCAAGCGCCAGGCGCAGGCCAGGCCGGAGATGCCGCCGCCGATGACCAGAATCTTGGGATGGCGATGGGCACGGTGAGATGCGCGGTCGCTAGAGCGTTTTCGAGAAGAGGGGCTGTTCGGCCAGGCGCTGCTTTTCGAGATAAGGATCGAAGAGCATGGCCACGTTGCGGATGAAGATGCGGCCCAGGAGCGTGACGCGGATTTCGTCGTCGCGTCAGCTCGACCAGGCGGTCTTCGACGAAGGGCTGCAGGCGCGCCAGTTCGGGCGCGAAGTAGTCGTCGAAATCGATGCCGAACTCGGCGGCGATTTCGTCCTTGCGAATCACGGCGTGGCAGAGCAGGCGGGTGATCACGGCGCGGCGGAGGCGATCGTCGTCGCTCAAGCGGTAGCCGCGCATGGTGGCGATGCCGCGGCGCTCGACGGCCTCGGTGTAGCGCGGCAGCTCGCGATAGTTCTGCGCGTAGGTGCCGCCGATGCCGCTGATGGCGCTGACGCCCATGCCGTAAAGGTCGGCGCCGGCTTTGGTGGTGTAGCCCTGAAAATTGCGGTGCAGGGTGCGGTTGCGCTGGGCGACGGCCAGCTCGTCGTCGGGCTTGGCGAAATGGTCCATGCCGATGTACTGATAGCCGGCGCCGAGGAATTTCTCGAGGCCGGCGGAGAAGATGCGGAACTTTTCCATGCCCTCGGGCAGGTGCAGCGGCCAGCGGCGCCCTGCTGCTTGCGAAGCCAGGGCACGTGGGCGTAGCTGAACAGGGCGACGCGGTCGGGAGCGAGCGCCAGAACTTGCGTCGACGGTGCGGGCAAAGCGGTCGGCGGTCTGGTACGGCAGGCCGTAGATCAGATCGACGTTGATGCTCTCGAAGCCGAGCGCGCGCGCGTGGGCGATCAGATCGCGACGTCATCTCGAGCGGCTGCACGCGATTGACGGCTTGCTGCACTTCGGGATCGAAATCCTGGATGCCCATGCTCAGCCGATTGAAGCCCAGGCGGCGCAGCGTTTCCAGATGCTGCACGCTGGTGACGCGCGGATCGACTTCGATGCCGATTTCGGCGTCGGGCGCGAAGGAGAATCGCTCGGCGGTGAAGCCGAAGAGGTCTTCCATCTGCGCGGGCGTCAGGTAGGTGGGCGTGCCGCCGCCCCAATGAAACTGCACGATCTGACGAGAGCGCGAAACGCGCTCGGCAACGTGGTCGATCTCGCGTTCGAGCGTGGCGAGATAAGGCGGCGCGACGCTGTGATCCTTGGTGATGACCACGTTGCAGGCGCAAAACAGGCACAGGCTCTCGCAAAAGGGCAGGTGCATGTAGAGCGAGATCGGGGTGCCGGCGGCATCGGCTTGCTCGTAGGCGCGCTTCGAGATCGTCGGGGCCGAAATCGTCCCGCCAGACGGGCGCCGTGGGATAGCTGGTGTAGCGCGGGCCGGGGCGGTTATAGCGCGCCAGGAAGTCCGGCGAGATGCGGAATCGCTCGCGATCGAGCTCGAGAGTCAGTCCGGAATCGCGGAGTTCGCTCATCGTTCACTCGTCGTTCGCTCATACCAGCGGCACCTGCCGGGGCATCTCGGCGATCTCCTCGGCATCCGATTCGGGAGCCGACTCAGAAGAAGCTCTCGGGCCGTGCCGATTGCCCGGCGCGCATGAAGGCCAGCGCGTTTTCCACCGGCGTCTCGGGCAGAATGCCGTGGCCGAGGTTGAGGATGTGGCCGCGCCCATCGGTTTGCCGAAGCGCCTGCTGCACCGAATTGACGACTGCATCGCGCGGAGCCAAGAAGCACGCAGGGATCGACGTTGCCCTGAAGCGCGATGCGACGGCCGAATTTCTGCTGAAGCGCGGCCAGATCCATGCGCCAATCCACGCTCAGCACGTTGGCGCCGGTTTGCGCCGAGCGAATCGACCAGGTGATTCGACGCCTTGGAGAAGAGAATCACCGGCGTATCGCCCGCCGCCAGCTCGTCGATCAGGAGTTGCGTGGCGGGCAGCTCGAAATCGCGATAGGCGCCGGCATCGAGTTCGCCGGCCCAGGTATCGAAAAGCTGCACGGCGGCGGCGCCGGCGGCAATCTGCGCCTTGAGGTACCGAGCCGTGGCGCGAGCGATTTTTTCCAGAAGCTGGCGAAGCATGCGCGGCTCGTTCCAAAGCATGGCCTTCGCGGCGGGGAAGCCGTCGCGCGAAGCGCCCTGAACCAGGTAGCAGGCCAGCGTCCAGGGAGCGGCGGCGAAGCCCAGCACGGGAACGTCGGGGCCAAGAGATTTGCGCAGCAAGCGGATGGCATCGCCCACGAAGCGCGTCTCGCGCTCGGGATCGAAAACGGAAAGCGCTTCCACCTGCGCCGCGGTGCGAACCGGCGAAGTGATCACCGGGCCGGCATCGCCCAGTTCGATGGGCGCGCCCATCGCTTCGGCGGGAATGAGAATGTCGGAAAAGACGATGACGGCGTCGACGCCCAGGCGCCGATAGGGTTGCAGCGACACTTCGGCGGCGAGTTCCGGCGTCTTGGCCACTTCCAGGAAGCTGTGCTTTTCGCGCAGGGCGCGATATTCGGGCAGATAGCGCCCGGCCTGGCGCATCATCCAGACCGGCACGCGCGGAACGGGTTCGCGGCGGCAGGCGCGCAGGAATAGCTCGGCGGAGCTGACCTTTTGGGGCGCGGCAATCGTCTCTGCTGGTCTTGCTTCCATACGGCTAGAGTTCGCCATCCGGTCAGGCAATCGGCACTGGCAATCCTGCCGTTGCCATTGCCCTTTCCCACGGATGATAACAAATTCGGTCACTGCCCGCATGAACAGGGGAGCGCCGAGGGCCAAGGGAAGTACCTTTCGCGGCATCCCTGGACTACAAACTCATGGCTCCGGCGGCGTCTTCTTCGGACAATGGAACGCGGAGGCAGCTTTGCCCTCGCGCTTGTACAATCTTGTTCGCGTAACACTGGGAACGCTCGTGCTCGGTTCGCTCGGCTGCGGAGGTTTCTCACCGGGCGGGTTTCCGGCGCCGTCCGATCCGGTGATCGAGAAGCAGCCGGTCAACTTCGCCAACCGCACCTTCGACCCCGCCGCGCCTCCATCCGATATGCCGCCATTGAGCGAGGGCGAAAACGCGGAGTGCGAATCGAACTTCACCTCCAACGCCAGTGTCGGCTCGCGTACCATGCGCACCGACGCCACCCACGCGATTGTCACCATCACTCAGGTTAAATTGACGCTGGGGCTGAACGTCACTATCTGGGTGCCCGCAGGCGTCAGCCCGCACGTCATGGAACACGAGCAAGGCCATCGGCAGATCGCCGAGCATTACTATCAGACGGCGGAGAAGGTGGCCGCCCGAGCCGCCGCCCCATACATGGGCCGAAAAACGGAGGTTAGCGGCACGGATCTGGATGCCGAAGCCAACAAGTTTTTGCAGCAATTAGCCGCCGAGATCACCGACGATTACGAGAAGCAGTTGGACCCCAGTCCCGCGCAATTGCTCTACGACAACATCACCGACCATAGCCGCAACGACGTTGTGGCTTCGGATGCCGTGACGCGGGCCCTCAAGGAGACGACGGCCTCAGCGGCTCTGCGCTGGCGCGCCGCCGTGGAGGCGCCGCCTTTTTCCGAATGCCACATTCGGCTGTATAATGAGCCGGTTACCCCTGCCTATGGCGACACACTTGGTTCTTCTTACGATCCTCTGTTATGGCGCCAGTCTGGCGGGCTATATCGCCTTTCTGGCCACGGCGCGGCGCCTGTTTGGGCAGTTGGGCACCCTGCTGCTGATTGCCGGGCTGGCCTGCCATTATCTGGCCCTCATCGAACGCAGCCGCTTGGCGCACACGGTTCCCTACAACGACCTCTACGGCTCGCTTTCCCTGTTCGGATGGCTGCTGGCGGTCACCTACCTGGGCTTGGAACTCTTTCACCGGGACCGTTCCGTGGGCGCCTTTATCCTTCCTTTCGTGATTGCGGTTTTTGTGCTGGCCCAGGGCACGCGCCCGGTCACGCCCACGCCGCCTCCGGCGCAGGGGCCGCTGCTGGCTCTGCACATCACGCTGAATGTGCTGGGATACGCGGCGTTCGCGCTGTCGTTTGTGCTCAGCGCCATCTATCTGGTGCAAAACAGCCTTCTGCGAAGCCATCGCCTGGGCAGGATCGTGTGGCGCTTCCCGGCGCTCGAGTCGCTGGAGCGCATGAGCCGCAGCAGCGTGATCGTGGGGCTGGTGTCGCTGGTGTTCGGCATCGCCTTCGGATTGCTGTGGGTCAATCGAATTTATGGCCGCTATTGGAACGGCGATCCCAAGGAGATCATCACCGTCGTGATCCTGGCGGTCTACGCGGGCTACTTGTGGCTGGGGCGGACGGGGTCCTGGCGCGGCGCGCGGGCCTCGGCGCTGTGCGTGGTCAATTTTCTGTTCGTGCTGTTCAGCTACAGCATGGTGAATCTGTACCTCTCGAGTTTTCACCGGTACTTTTGATGCGCTGCGTCACATGCCATTTCGCCGGCGCCCGGGAAGGAACTAGGCCGATGGAGATTGTTCTCATAGGCTTGAACCACCGCACCGCCCCGGTCGAGTTGCGCGAGCGCGTTTCGTTCACGCGCGAGGACGCGCGCAGGCCGCGGAGGAGCTGCGTTCGCGCGGCGTTCTTTCCGAGACGCTGGTGCTCTCCACCTGCAATCGCAGCGAACTCTACGGCGTTCCCGCGGAATCGGCGCCGAATCTGCACAAGACAGCGCCGGGGCCATGGAGCTTTTCCTGGCGACGTTCCACAAGATCGAGCCCGCAGCCCTGAGCGGCAGCCTGTACCGGCGGCACGATCGCGAAGCGGTGCGGCACCTGTTCCGCGTGGCGGCGGGCCTCGACTCCATGATGCTGGGCGAGGCGGAAATTCTGGGGCAGGTGCGCGAGGCCTATCGCATCGCCGTCGATCATGGCGCCACCGGTCCGGTGCTCAATCGCATGTTCCAGGGCGCGCTCGAAGTGGGCAAGCGCGTGCGCTCCGAAACCGAGATCGGCACGCGGCCGGTGTCGGTGGCCTTCGCCGGCGTCAAGCTGGCCGAGCGGATTTTCGGCAGTCTGCGGTCGCACACGGCGCTGATTCTGGGCGCGGGAGCGACGGGAGAACAGGTGGTCGGCCATCTGCGCGACCGCGGCATCTCGCGGCCTGCGCGTCGCCAATCGCTCTCGGGAACGCGCGCGTCGAGCTGGCCGGGCGCTTCGGCGCGGAGGTGGTGGACTGGAACGCGCTCGACGCGGAGCTCGACCTGGCCGGACATGGTCATCTGCTCGGTGGCCACGCCCGAGCCGGTGCTTTCGCGCGAAGCCGTGGAGCGCGCCATGGCCGCGCGCGGCAATCGTTCGCTGCTGTTCATCGATCTGGGCGTGCCTCGCAACGTGGCGCCCGAGCGCCGCCGAGCTGTACAACGTCTATCTCTACGGCGTCGACGACCTGACGGACATCGTGGAGCAAAATAAGCGCGCCCGCGAAGCGGAGATTCCCAAGGTGGAAGCCATCGTCGAGGAGCACGTGAGCAAATTCGAGTCCTGGCAGGCGGGCGTCGAGGCCGGCGCCGTGGTGCGCGAATTGCGCTCGCGCTTGGGCGCGGAGCGCGAAGCGTTCCTGCGCGAAAGGCTTGGCGACGTGTCCCATCTCTCGCCGGAAGATCAGCAGCGCATGGCTCTGCTGATGGACGATCTGCTGAATCGCGTCTTGCTCGAGCCCGCCGAGCAGTTGAAGGGCGTGCGCGACCTGCGCCGCAAACTGCAGAATCTCGAAGCGCTGCGGGACCTCTTCCGCCTCGACCAGGGAAAGCCTTGAGGCCATTGCGCATCGGCACGCGAGCCAGCGCGCTGGCTCGCTGGCAGGCGGAAAGCGTGCGCGCCGGATTGGCGCGGCACGGAGCGGCCGCCGAACTCGTCATCATCCGCACCTCGGGCGATCGCGACCGCGCAAAGCTCGCTGCGCGAAATCGGCGGCAAGGGAGTTTTCACCAAGGAACTGGAAGACGCGCTGCTCGAGGAGCGCATCGATCTGGCCGTCCACAGCATGAAGGACGTGCCCACCGCGCTTCCGCCGGGCCTCGAGATCGCGGCGATCTGCGAACGGGAAGATGTGCGCGACGCGCTCGTTTCTCGCGGCGGTCTCAAGCTCGATGAATTGCCGCGCGGCGCGCGCGTGGGCACCAGCAGCCTGCGGCGCCAGGCGCAGTTGCGCCACCATCGCGCCGATCTCGTAATGGTGGAGATGCGCGGAAACGTGGATACGCGCCTGGCCAAGGTGGCGCAAGGCGATTACGACGCCATCGTGCTGGCCAAGGCCGGCCTCGAAAGGTTGGGCCGCGCCGATCAGATCAGCGAGGTTCTGCCGCCCTCGATCTGCCTGCCCGCCGCCGGGCAGGGCGCCATTGGCATCGAGATGCGCGCGGGAGACGAATTTTCCGCCGCTGTTCGGAAGTTGAATCATCGGCGAGACGCAGGCCGCCGTGGAGGCGGAGCGCGCCGTGCTCGCCGGCCTCGAAAGCGGCTGCCAGGTGCCGCATGGGAGTATGGGCGCGCGGCGAATCGGCCGGTGAATCGCGTGACTGAAGCTCGATGCGTGCGTGCTGTCGGTCGATGGCGCGGAAGCTCGTGCGCGAAACCCGCGCCGGCTCGCGGGAAAATCCAAGGGAGTTGGGCGCTTTGGCAGCTGCGGCGCTCATCGAGCGCGGCGCCGACCGCCTGCTTCGGCTCATGGGACGGGGCGTTGAACACGGTTAAAGCTCGGACGCTGGCAGGACGGCGCGTTATCGTTACGCGGGCTCCCGAACAGTCGAAGGAGTTGGTGGAGCGATTGGAGGAACTCGGGCGCGGAGGCGGTGTTGCTTCCGATGGTGCGTTTTGTCGAGCCGCGAGAGATACGGCGGACCTGGACCAGGCCATTCGTTCGCTCGATACATTCGACTGGCTGATTTTCACCAGCGCCAATGCGGTGACGTTTTTTCTCGGCCGCTGCCGCGCGCTGGAATGCTGGCCGATGCACCGGCGGGCACAGAACGTGACAAGAACACGCCAAAATTGCGGTGGTCGGCTCGGCCACCGAACTGGCCCTCAAGAAGGAGGGCTTGCAGGCTCGCTCGTGCCGCGCGAATTCAGCGGCGCGGGGCTCGGCCGCCGAACTTCGCGGCGCCGTCGCGAAGAAGAGCGTGCTGCTGCCGCGCAGCGACCGCGCCAGCGACGAGTTGCCGGCGCTCTTGCGCAAGGCTGGAGCGAAGGTCACCGAAGTGATTGCCTACCGGACGGTGGGGCCCGAATCGCTCGATCACGATCTGATCGCTAGTGATTCGCGCCGGGCAGGCGGATGCGGTAACTTTTTCAGCCCTCGGCTTTCCGCAATTCCCGAACCTGCTGGGCGCCGAAGCGCTGGCCAGCTGGGACTCGCGCGTGGCGTTTGCCGCAGTCGGGCCGGTGACCGCGGAGGCGATTCGCGCCGCGAACTTGCCGGTGGCGGTCGAAGCCGAGGAAGCCACCACGGCATCGCTGATCGAGGGCTCGAGAACTACTTCGCAGGCGGCTAATAAGCTCACCGCCGAATCCACGTGAGCGGCGAGAGAGGAACCGAAGTGACATTTCCAGCGCAACGTCCGCGGCGTCTGCGCCGCACCGAAGCGATTCGCGGCATGGTGCGCGAAACGCGCCTCACCACGCGCGGCTTCGTCTACCCCATGTTCGTCTGCCCGGGCAAAGGCGTGCGCGTGGAGATCAGCTCCATGCCCGGCGTCTACCAGCAGTCGCCCGACCAGTTGGTCGAGGAGTGCCGGGAGGTGGAAGGGCTGGGCATTCCCGGCGGTGATCCTGTTTGGCATCCCGGAACACAAGGACGAGCCCGGCTCGGAGGCCTCTTCGCCCACCGGCGTCGTGCAGCGCGCCATCGAAGCCATTCGCAAGCGCCAAGCTGAATCTGTCGTCATCACCGACGTCTGCCTGTGCGAATACACCAGCCACGGGCATTGCGGCGTCATCGAAAATGGCGAAGTGGCCAACGATCCCACGCTGAAGCTGCTCGCCGACGAGGCGCTCTCGCACGCTCGCGCCGGGGCCGATATCGTCGCGCCTTCGGACATGATGGACGGCCGCGTGGCGGCCATCCGCCGGGCGCTCGACGCCCACGGCTTCTCGCAGCTTGCCCATACTTTCCTACGCCGCGAAATATTGCTCCGGATTTTACGGGCCGTTTCGCGAAGCCGCGCAATCCGCTCCGCAATTTGGCGACCGCCGCAGCTACCAGATGGATCCCGCCAACTCGCGCGAAGCGATGCGCGAAGTGGCGCTCGATCTGGAAGAGGGCGCGGACATGGTCATGGTCAAGCCGGCGCTGCCGTATCTCGATATCATCCGCCAGGTGCGCGAGCGCTTCGACGTGCCGGTGGGCGCTTACAACGTCAGCGGCGAGTACGCCATGGTGAAGGCCGCGGTGCGCAACGGCTGGCTGGACGAAAAGCGCGTGGTGCTGGAAATTCTCACCGCCATCCAGCGGGCCGGCGCGGAGATCATCTTGACCTATCACGCCAAGGACGTCGCGCGATGGCTGAAAGCCTGCTGATCGCGATGATTCGCGAACGCTGATCCACGGAGCGTGCTGCGCGAAGCGCGTGAGCGCGGCGAACGCCACGAAAAGCAGCACAGCCGTTCCCAGCGGGTCTTCGAGCGCGCCCAACGCGTGCTGGTGGGCGGCGTGAATAGCCCGGTGCGCGCTTTTGGCGCGGTGGGCGGCACGCCGGTCGTCGTGGACCGCGCCGCAGGGAGCGCGGCTGTGGGACGTCGACGGCAACGCCTACCTCGATTACGTCTGCTCCTGGGGCGCGCTGATTCTGGGCCACGCGCATCCGGAAATCGCGGCCGCGCTCGCCGAGCAGGCCGCGCGCGGCACCAGCTACGGCATGACCACCGAGCTGGAGGTCGAACTGGCGGAGATGCTGCAGAAGGCGCTGCCGTCGATGGAGCGCGTGCGCTTCGTCAGCTCCGGCACCGAAGCGACCATGAGCGCCGTGCGCCTGGCGCGCGCGGCCACGGGCCGCGACTTCATCGTCAAGTTCGAGGGCGGCTACCACGGCCACGGCGACAGTTTTCTGTCCAAGGCAGGCTCCGGCCTGGCCACTTTGGGCATCGCCGCGTCTCCCGGCGTGCCGCAGGCGCTGGCGCAACTGACGCTGGACGCGCCCTACAACGATCTCGCGGCGGTCGAGCGGCTGTTCGAGCAGCACAGCAACGAAATCGCCGCCGTCATCGTCGAGCCGGTGGCCGCGAACATGGGCGTGGTTCCCCCGGCGGAGGGCTTTCTTTCGGGATTGCGCGAACTGACTCGCCGCCACGGCGCGCTGCTCATCTTCGACGAAGTCATCACCGGCTTCCGCTTGTGCTTCGGCGGCGCGCAAACGCTCTTCGGAATCGAGCCGGACCTCACCACGCTCGGCAAGATCATCGGCGGCGGCTTGCCCGTGGCCGCCTATGGCGGGCGGCGAGATCTGATGGAGCACGTCGCGCCCGCTCGGGCCGGTCTATCAGGCCGGCACGCTTTCGGGCAATCCGCTGGCGATGCGCGCGGGAATCGAGACGCTGAAGCGCCTCGCGGCGCCCGGCTTCTACGATTCGCTGGAGCGAAAGTCCAAGATGCTCGGAGATATGACGCGGCAGGCGCTGTCTGATACCGGTGTCGCCGGCCAGGTCGCCCGCGTGGGATCGCTGCTTACTTTATTTTTCACGCCGAACGCGGTGGGGAACTACGCCGAGGCAAAGACTTCCGACACGCGCCGCTTCGCCGCGTTCTTCCGGGAGATGCTGCGGCGCGGATTCCTGCTGGCGCCCTCGCAGTTCGAAGCGCTCTTCGTCTCCGCCGCCCACACCGAAGACGATATCCGCCGGGCAGCCGCGGCTTGCCGCGAAAGCCTGGCCGCCGTCGCCTCCTGATCGCTTCCCGGTAACCGAAACTATTCTTGTAAACAAAAATTAATCTTGCGTTTTCCGAGTAGTGTTATTCTGTTGACACGTTGCGGCGGAAAAATGGCCGCCGAGGAATTGTTGCGCGGCACCCTAGGGTTCTGGAGGCGTCGCTGAATCGGTTCAAGTTCGCTGCTGCAATTCGGAACGGTACTCCTTCCTACAGGCATCCCCATCCGGGTGTCTCATGCCAGTAACTCCATCGCCACTTACGATTGCCGCGCTTGATGCCGGCTCGAACGCCATCCGCGCGGTGGTTGCGCGTGCCAGTTCGGCCACCGAGATTCGCGAATTGGCCAGCGCGCGCTGGTCGGTGCGGCTGGGGCACAACGTCTTCACTCGAAAAAGGCTGGACCCGCGCACCATGGAGCGGGCCGTCGAAGCCTTCCGTCATTTCCGCAGCCTGCTGGACCGCTATGAAGTCGACGAATATTCGGCCGTGGCCACCAGCGCCATGCGCGAGGCGGCCAATCGCGATGCCCTGATCTCCCGGATCGTCCGCGAAGCGGGCATCGAGCTCGTAGCCATCAGCGCCGCCGAAGAGGCCCGGCTGGTGCGCGAGGCCGTGTTCGGCATTTCCGTGGGCCGCTTTTCTCCGCGATTGATTCTGGATCTCGGCGGCGGCAGCCTGGAGCTGAATTTCCTGCGCGGGCGCAAAGTGGAGCGCGGGTTCGCGCTGCCCCTGGGTACGGTTCGCCTGATGGAACAGCTCGATCTATCCGGGCCATTCACGCCAGACTCCTTCAACGCACTGCAAAGCCGCGTCCGCTCCGTCCTGCGGAGCTGCCTGCATGAACCGCCGCAGGTTGGCCGCAGCTGCGGCCGTGGCTTGCGGTGGCAATGCCGAAGCTTTGTCGCGCATCGCTCCCGGTCCGCGCGTGGCCGGCTTCAATACCTTGAATCTTCGCCGCCTGCGCGAAATTCTCTGGGAGATCCTGCGGCTGGACGTGGAAGGCCGCATGGATACCTTTGGCGTGCGCCGCGACCGCGCCGAAGTCATCGGCGTCGCCGCCGTGGTTTTCACCACGCTCGCCGAAATGCTGGACTTGCACCAATTGATCATTCCAGGCGTGGGCGTTCGCGAGGGCGTCCTGCACGAATTGGCGGCGGCCCATTTCGGCCCGGCCAGCGCCAACGACGAGCGCGCCGAAGCGCTGCGCCAGCAGGCCCGCCGTTTTGCCGCCCGCATGCACTCCGATGCCGGGCATTGCGAGCAGGTCCGCCGCATGGCAGCGCAGCTCTTCGATCAACTCGCGCCCGTGCACGAACTTCCTTCCTCCCAGCGCGTGACTTTGGAATTGGGAGCCCTGCTGCACGACGTGGGCATCGCCGTGAACGCCAAGGGCCACCATAAACACGGCGAGTATCTCGTGCGCCACGCCGACATTCCCGGCCTTAGCAACCATCAGCAATCGGTGGTGGCTTGCCTGGTGCGCTATCACGGCGAGTCCACGCCCGAGCCGCACCACCGCCTCTACAGCGCGCTGGCGGCCGCCGACCGCATCCGCGTGCGGCAATTGGCGGCGCTGCTGCGCATTGCCGTGGCGCTCGATGCCGGCAGAACTCAGGCCGTCCGGCGCGTGGAGGCAAAAATTCAGCGCAAGAGCATCCTGCTGCGCCTGGTTGCCAACGAGGCTCAGGTCAATCTGCGCGAACTGCGCCGCAAGGCCAAATTTTTCGAGGCGGAGTTCGGCATACCGGTGAGATTCGCTTGCGTCCGGCGCGCTCAAAACGGCAATGGCGCGCGGCGTCCGTCCGTGCTCGCCGGCCGGTCTGCGGCATGAGCAAGTCCGCCGGCTCGCCCGGCCCGTCGTCAATAGCAAACTTTCAGCGGTGGTTTTCTACAATGGCGTTGGATAGCGTGGCGCTCGAATGGGTTCGATGATGGTTTCCTATCGCGAGAAAACGGAATCGGCGGATGAACTGGAAGAGATGGGGAGGAGCATGCGTCTTTACCTGATGCGGCATGGCATCGCCATCGACCGCGAGGATCCCGATTGCCCGCCCGATCCCGAGCGCTATCTAACTCCCAAGGGCATTCAGCGCACTCGCGCCGCCGCGCGCGGCTTGCGGGCGCTGCGCGTGAAGCCCACGGCGCTGCTCACCAGCCCTTATGTGCGCGCCGTGCAGACCGGCGAAATTATTTGCGAAGTGCTGGGATTGGATTGCAAGCAGTTGAAGACCACCGACGCGCTGAAGCCCGAGGCCAAGCCCGGGCAAGTTGGTGGAGGAGTTGACGCGGCTGAGCGGGGAAGTGATCTGCTTCGGCCACGCGCCGCAGATGGACGAACTCATCGCCCACGCGCTCAAAGCCACCGCGCCCTTCACGTCGCTGAAGAAATCCGGCGCGGCCTGCCTGGATATCGATTCCCTGACGCCTTTGCGCGCGACGCTCTTCTGGCTGCTGACCTCGCGGGTTCTTCGCCGCCTCGGCCACTGACCTTCGCCATCGGCAGCAGTTCGGCCCGCCAGCGGTCCCATAGCGACCCGCTCTCGGCTTGGCGCTGGCGTGCAAGCCCGGCCTCTGCTGCGTTGCCAATAGCGGCCTCGGCCTCAGCCTCGTTCGTGGGCGCGGGCGCCTGCGGTTTGCGCTCCATCCGCGGGCGCGCTGACCAGCGCGGCGTATTCGTCGCGCCGCTTTTGCGCCGCCGCGTCCACGCGTCGCAGCGCTTTCCCTACCGCGGCTTCGGCCTTGCGCAGCGATTTCTTCTTTTGGAAAAGCTTCACGATCAGCGCGCGCAAGACGTCCAGATCGTGCCCTTCTCCCAGCAAGTCCTGAGGCGTGACTCAACTTCTCGCCCCACGCTTCGCTCTTTTCCGGCAAGAAGCTCTCCACCATGTAGCGGAAGCGCTTCACCGTCACGCGCAGGTCGTGCCAAACTTCAGGATCCGGCTCCGCCTTCTCCTTCTCGCTCACCCAGCGGTTGTGCAGCTCGATTACCCGCGTCAATTGCTCCAGCACCAGCTGCGCCAGGCGCCCCTGGTTCGCGGGGATCAGTTCGGCGTGCGCCGGAAGGCGCCGCAGCCAGCGCTTCCAGCGGCTGCGCGGAAACGAATCCAGCGAACGGCTGGCCTTTTTCTTGGCGCGCCGCTGCTCTTTTTTCAGGCGCGCGGCCAGCGCCTCGCCCACCGGCCCCGCCGTCAGCCGCAAGGGCTTGAGCCAGCTCTCCAGCACCTGCAGGTCGCGCAAATCGGAAAGGGCGCTCTGTTGTTTTTTGGATGCTTTTCGCAACCGCCGCCACACGGGATCGGGATCGATCGCGGAGAAGCCCCTCCGCCAGCGAGCGGCAGCGGCGCAGGGAGACGCGCAGGTCGTGCACCGGGGTGGCTTTCAGCTTCTTGCCGGCGCGCCGGTGATTACGCAGGGCGCGCTGCAGCGAACGCTTCAGCGCCCGCGAAGCCGTCGAAATCTGAACTCCGTCTTGCTCTTGCTCCTTCATGATCCACTAAGCTCGTCTGCGTTGTTCTTCCGAGGTCTTCCTCGAGGGCCAGTTCCTCGACGGCCACAGGCACGGGCTCTTCCTCCGGCGGGGTAGCCAAGGGCCGGACCGCCGGCGGCGCGAGGATGCGATCGATGCCTGCCTTGAGCTGCTCGAAAATGATGCGAGGCTCGGGCCGCGCGTCGATCACGTTGAAATGAAACTCCTCCGCCAGATGGTCGAACTGCTCGAGCAGCGCGGTCTGATATTTTCGGAAGCTGTCGTACATGTCCTCGGTCGAGTAGAGGTCCATGCCGGACTCCCAATAATCGAAGCCGCGGGTAAACACCGCGCGGGGAATCAGCTCGTCCACGCCGATGCGCAGGTAGAAGATGGCGTCCGGCTTGAGCGCGAAGCGGTGAATGTTGCGCACCCACGTGGGATCGAGCCCCCGCACCATCGCCCGCGCCATCAGCGAATAGATATAGCGGTCGGTAAGCACCACGAATCCCGCGCGCAGCGCCGGCACGATCTCGTTTTCCAGCCGGTCGGCGAAATCGGTGGCATAAAAAAGGCGTCAGCGTGATGCGGCCCAGGGTATGGCCTTCCTTGGCGCGCTTGATGCCTTTGCCCACCAGCCCCGAGCGCGACAATCCCGTATCCAGCACGGCATGGCCCTGCTGCTCCAGCCATTCCTTCAGCAGCCGAATCTGCGTCGACCGCCCCACGCCGTCGGTGCCTTCGATCACGATCAGCTTGCCGACCAGATCGTCGAGATTGCAGGCCGGGCAGCGGCACTCCGTAGCTTTCCTTCATGGAGCCACCCGCAGTTGCCGCGCCTGCGTCAGTTTGGCCAACACCAGTTGGCGCATCTGCTGTTGCTGCGTTTCGATGGGCAGCGTCGCGTCAATCACCGTCAGCCCGAACTCCGGGATCATCTTCTCGTACTCCTCCAGGATGCGGCCCTGGAACAGGCGGAAGCTCTCGTCCGGATCGTCGCTCAGGCCCAGATCCATGCCCGCTTCGTAGAACTTGAATCCGGCGCGCGCGTCGTTGATGCGCTTCATGGCCATTTCCAGCGGCACGCGAAAGTAAAACGCCACCGTGGGCTTCACCGCAAAGGCGTACAACTCGCGGATCCACTCCGGGTCCATGCCCCGGCTGGCATCGCGCGCAAAAGCCGTGTAGATGTAGCGGTCGCACAGCACCACGGCGCCGGCCTTGAGCAGGGGAATGATGTTGCGCTCGGTGCGGTCGGCGAAGTCCGTGGCGTGGATCAGGCTGAACGTCGCCGGCGTCAGCAGCTGCTTCTTCTTCCCGCGCTTGGTGGTGTCCTTCACCAGCGGCGAGGAGTTCCATTCGCTGAACACCACGCCGTAGCCCTCGGCCTTGAGCCATTGATGCAGCAGCATCAGTTGCGTGGATTTGCCGGAGCCGTCGATGCCTTCGACAACAAAAAGCCGTCCGGGAATACGATGTTCGCCGTAACGTTTCATTGCAGAGGAGACCACAGGACGGGAAAGACGAAGCTCAAACCCGTGCCGCAAAAGTCCTACAGCCTTAATTCTAGCAGGAGATTTTGTCAGCGAAAGAGAAAACTCGGAGAAGGGCGTAAGTAGCTGAGTCTACACTAGATGCGCCGTCGATAGAGTCTCGGGCAGAGGCGATTTCCTCAGCCCAGCTTGTCCAGGTAAAGCGCCATCCCCACCGCCGCATTCATCCCCAGTCTCTCGAGCTGCGCGCACCTCTCGCGCGCTCCGAATTCCGCCCGCCGCGGTAATCGGCAGCCGCGTGGCTTCGCGCAGTTTGCGGAACCAGCGCAGGTTCGTGCCGCGCATGGTGCCCTCGGCGTCCACATAGGTGCACAGAAACTCGGAAGCGTAGCGTGCCAGTTCGGGAAACACCTCCTCCGGAGTCAGCCCCAGCTTTTCCTGCCATCCGCGAACCAGGATTCGCCCGCCGTCCGTATCCACCGCGACGATGATTCGTCTCTTTCCCACCGCCCGCGCCATCCGCGAGAGAAAAGCGTCGTTCACCGCGCCACCCCGAAACGCCGCGCTGCCGACGATCACCTTCTCCGCGCCGGCATCGAGAATGCTCCTCGCGCGCGCCGCCGTGCGGATTCCGCCCCCCACGCGCACGCGCATGGGCGCCTCGCGGCAGAGCCGCCCCACCAGCCGCGCATTGCTCCCACGCCCCATGGCGGCGTCCAGGTCGATGACGTGAAGCAGCGGATATTTGCGAAAGCGCTCCAGCAGGCCGAAAACGTCGTTCACCGCGATGCGCAGCTTGCGCCCGTGGATCAGTTGCACGGCGCGCCCGTCTTGAAGGTCAATGCAGGGAATGATCATTTGTAAGCCATCATGATGCTATCAGTGGCACAGCCACTCCTGACTGCGCGGCAGTTCTGGGCCATTCGGAACCTTGTAGTTCAGGTCGCCCGCGATTTTAGCGGGAGACCTGAGGCTTTTCTGTGGCACAGCCACTCTTGGCTGTGCAGGAGCTTCGTCCTTCGCGCCCATAGCCAGCAGCGCTCGCGTTGTAGCCCAGGGCGCCCGCCGCACCTCGGCGGGGCCCTGGGGCCTTTGCCCCGCGTCTTGCCGCTAAGCGCGCTCCTCGCTACACGTTGTCATCCCGAACCCAGCCGCGTCGTTTGCGGATGTCGGTGAGGGATCTGCTTTGCCTCTGTGGCACAGCCACTCTTGGCTGTGCGGGGTGCCCGTCCTTGGAGCCCCCCAGCGAGCCACGCTCGCGTTGTAGCCCAGGACGCCCGCAGCCCGGCGCGAAAGCGCACGTCAAAACAGGAGTCAGGGGAGCCCTGGCTTTTGCGCCGCGTCTTGCCGCTAAGCGCGCTCCTCGCAACACGTTGTCATCCCGAACCCAGCCGCGTCGTTTGCGGATGTCGGTGAGCGATCTGCTTTGCCTCAGTGCCACAGCCACTCCCGGCCGTGCCGCCCCGCCGCCCTTTACCCGCTCAGCCGCACCGGCACTCCTTGCGAATCCAGAAAGCACTTCAGTTCGCGCAGCCCTTGCACGGAATCGTGAAAGATGGAGGCAGCCAGCGCCGCATCGGCCTTGCCTTGCTTAAACACGTCCAGGAACGTCTCCGGACTGTCCGCCCCGCCCGACGCGATCACGGGCACCGTCACGCGTTCCGACACGGTTGCCGTCAGCTCCAGGTCAAAGCCGCTGCGCGTGCCGTCGCGGTCCATGGAGGTCAGCAGAATCTCGCCCGCGCCGCGTTCCGCGCCTTCGATGGCCCACTCCACGCGCATCGCGGCCGGAGGACTCCCGCCCGCCGCGCACGAAGGCCTCCCAGCTGTTTGCCCACTCGCTTGGCATCGATGGCCAGCACCACCGCTTGCGAGCCGAATTCAGCCGCAAGTTCGGTGAGCAGCTCCGGCCGCCGCAGCGCCGCCGTATTCACGGTGAGCTTGTCCGCGCCCGAGCGCAGAATGGCGCGGCCCTCGTCCACGGTGGCTACGCCGCCGCCGGCCGTGAGCGGAATCGCCAGTTCGGCGGCGACGCGGCAAATCGTTTCAGAAACGTCGGCCGATGGTCGCGCGAGGCGGCGATATCCAGCACCACCAGCTCGTCGGCGCCTTCGCGGTTATAGCGCGCCGCCAGCGCGGCGGGATCGCCCGCGTCGCGCAGGTTGACGAAATTGCACGCCCTTCACGACGCGCTCGCCGTCGGTATCGAGGCAAGGAATGATGCGCCGCGCCAGAGTCATGCGCTGTTCCTCGCGCGCGGCGTATGCCACGAAGTTCGCAAGCACTCGCGCGCCCACGTCGCCCGATTTCTCGGGGTGAAACTGCACGGCAAAAAGATTCTCGCGCTCGAGCGCGGCCACGAACGGCACTCCGTGATCGCACAGTGGCCACGGTCGCTTCGCCCGCGTCCAGCGCGGCATAGGAGTGCGCGAAATAGAAGTAGGCGTCCGCCGGAATGCCTTCGAGCAGCACCGAACGGCGCACCTGCCGGAGCTGGTTCCAACCCATGTGCGGCAGCTTGGCCGTCGCCGGCAGGGCGGCCACGGTCCCGGGAAGATGTCGAGGCCGGCATCGTCCGGCGCTTCGGCGCTGGACGCGAAAAGCGCCTGCAGTCCCAGGCAGATGCCCAGCATGCGGCATGCCGCCGCGAAATCGCCTCCGCGATCGGAGCGAGCAGACCGCGCGAGCCCAGCGTGCGCATCAATTGGCCAAAGTGGCCCACGCCGGGAAGAATCAGCACGCTCGGCCGCGGCGACAGCTTCCGGCGTGGCCGCGCGTTCGGTTTCGATGCCCTGCCGCGCCAGCGCGCGCTCCACCGACGGCAGATTGCCCGCGCCGTATTCCACCAGCGAAATCTTCATCGCGCTGCTCACAAGAGTCCCTTGGTGCTGGGCAGCACGCGCTTCAGCTGCGGGTCGCGCGTCGCCGCAAACCGCAAGGCGCGCGCAAAAGCCTTGAAGATCGCCTCCACCTGATGGTGCGACGACCGGCCGTACAGCAGCCGCAGATGCACATTGGCCGCCGCCGCCTGCGCGAATCCGCGAAAGAAATCCTCCACCAATTCGGTTTGCAGGTCGCCCACCAGCCGCGCCGAAAAGTGCCACTGGCAGACGCAATGCGCGCGTCCGCTGAAGTCGATGGCCGCCGACGCCAGCGTTTCGTCCATGGGCATCAGAAAATATCCCGCGCGCAGGATGCCGCGCTTCGAGCCCAGCGCCTTCGTCACCGCTTCGCCGAGCGCGATGCCCAGATCCTCGACGGTGTGGTGCTGATCCACGTCCAGATCGCCCTTGGCCACGATCTCCAGGTCCATGGCGCCGTGGCGCGCCACCAGGTCCAGCATGTGGTCGAGAAAGCGAATGCCCGTGCGACACGTCGCGCCTGCCCGCGGCCGTCCAGATTCAGCCGCAGCCGGATGTCCGTTTCCTTGGTGGTGCGATGGATCGCTGGCGCTTCTCATTTCCAGTATTTCTCCAGCTCGTTGGTACTGTGCAGAATGACGCGCGCGCCGTGGCTGCGCAATTGGCCCGCGCGCACGCGATGCGCTTCGCTGCCGTGGCGGAAGCACGCCGAGGAAGGGCACGCCCGCGCGCTTGGCCGCCAGCGCATCGTCCAAGTTATCGCCCAGATAGAGCGCCGACTCCGGATCGTTGCCGTCGAGCAGGCGCAGCAGTCCTTCGGGATCGCGGCTTGAGCTGCTCCACGTCGTCCATGGTCACCGTGCGCGAGAACAAGCTTGCGCCACGCCGAAATGCTCCAGCGTGTGGCTCAGTTCCGGCGCGTGCGCCCGGTAAAGAGCGCCAGTTCGGCGCGCTTGGCCCAGCGCTCCAGCCGTCGCGGCGAGACCAGCCAGCGCTCGCGCCACACGTTGCCGCGCTGTGCCACTTCATCGTCCCCAATAGATTTTCTGGAACTGCGCGCTTCACCTCGGCGTATTCCACTTTCGTCGCCCAGCGAATTCACCCAATCCGTCGAGTAGCCGCCAATCGTCGTTGTAGCCGGACTGCGACTTCCACTGCTGAATGTCGGCATAGGTACGCGCCGGCCCGTGAAATGCTGCACGGTGTCGATGATCGAGCGATGGAACGAGCCGTGCACGTCCACCAGCACGCCGTCCACGTCAAAAATCACCAACTTCGGCGCGAGCTTCACCCGTTTCACCGCTCCTCCTGTCAATGGCGCTTGCAGCAGCCGCTGCGTTTGCGCCAGCGTGCCCGCGGTGATGCGCACGAAACCGTCGCGGCCGAATTCGGACGCGCGGTCGCGCAGCAGAATTCCGCGGCGCGCCAGGCGCTGCACCAGACCGGCTGCCGCCCGGCCCGAAATCCACCAGCACGAAATTCGCGCCGCTGGGGAAAACGCGCGCGCCCAACTGCTCCAGGCCTCGCGCCAGCTGATCGCGGCTCTCGCAGCACCTCGTCGACGTAACCGCGCAGAAACTTCCGGTCGCTCAGCGCCGCTTCGGCGGCGACCAGCGCCAGCGAATTCACCGGATAGGGCGTAAACGCGCGCCGCATCGCCTCGGCGACGTCGGCTGCGCGCGAAGAGCGCGCCCAGGCGCAGCGCCGCCAAGCCCGCCGCCTTGGAGAACGTGCGCGACACCACCAGATTCGGCGCGCCGGCGAATCCAGGGCAGCACCGTCACTCCGGCAAACTCGAAGTACGCTTCGTCCACCAGAACCAGCGTGCGCCGCGCGGCATCCAGAATGCGCGCCAGCGCCGCCTCGATCCAGCAGCGTGCCCGTCGGATTGTTCGGGTTGGCGATGAAGAGAATGCGCGGCGAGCGCGCCAGTGCGCGCAGCGTCGCCTCCAGCGGAAAGTGCATCGCCTCGTCGTAGCGAACCGACTCGACGCGCGCTCCGGCCATCTCGCGAAAAGAAGCGATACATCGAAAATGTCGGCTCGGGCACGAGCACGGAATCTGCCCGGCTCGACGAACATTTCCATCAGCAAGCGCAGCGCGTCGTCCACGCCGTTGGTCAGCAGCATCTCCGCCGGCCGCACGCCAAAGTGCCGCGCCAGCCGCCGCGCCGATTTTCGTACTCCGGATAGATGCGCCAACTGCTCGGGCGTCATTCTGCGCAGAGCGCGCAACACCGCGGGCGAACAGCCCACGGTGTTTTCGTTGAAATCGAGCCGCAGCTTGCCCTGCGCGGCCCTCTTCCGGCGCCACGTAGGCGCCAGATGCGCGCCACGGAAGCGACGCAAGCGCAAACGCCGCGCGGGCGCCTTGCGCTTTCGCGCGGCCGCTGCGTCGAGCCGCCGCGTTCACTGGCGCACCTCGACGGCGCGCCGGTGCGCCACCAGCCCTTCGGCATCGGCCAGCGCCGAGACCACGGGGCCAGGCTGCGCAATCCCGCCGCGAGAAGCTGCTGCACGGTCGTGCAGCGCACGAAATCCCAGGTGGAAAGCCCGCCCCGCGAGCGCGCGCCGCCGCCGGTGGGCAGCACGTGGTTGGTGCCGCTGGCGTAGTCGCCGATCGACTGCGCGCTCCAGGGGCCGACGAAACACGCTGCCCGCGGCGTCCAGCTGCTCGCGCGAGCGCGGCTTCGCCGCCGGGAATGCTCAGATGCTCCGGCGCAAAGCGGTTGGCGAAGCGCACCGCCGCGCCGCGACATTCGCGCGAGCCAGAGATGGCGCCGTTTTCGGCCAGCGAGCGCCGCGCCGGATTCGTCGGCGGCAACGCGCTGAGTTGCTCGGCCACCGCCTCGCTGCACCTCCTCCGCCAGCGTGCGCGACGTGGTCACCAGCAGCGCGACGGCGTCGGGATCGTGCTCGGCCTGCGCGACCAGGTCCGCGGCGATGATATCGCGCCTTGCCGCGCGTGGCCACGACCAGCACTTCGGTCGGGCCCGGCCAGCATGTCGATGGCGCAATCGGCGCTCACCAGGCGCTTGGCCGCCGTCACGTAGCGATTTCCCGGGCCGAAAATTTTGTCCACGCGCGGCACCGAGCGCGTCCCATAGGCCAGCGCGGCGATGGCCTGCGCGCCGCCGATGTGCGCGATCTCTTCGACGCCCAGCATTTCCGCCGCCGCCAGCAGCGCGGCATTGGGACGCGGGCAGGCCACCACGATGCGCCGCACTCCGGCCACTTGCGCCGGAATCGCCGTCATCAGCAGCGTCGAAACCAGCGAAAAGCGCCCGCCGGGAACGTAGCAGCCGATGGTTTCGATCGGCGTCACGCGCTGGCGCACGCGCACGCCCGGCTCCACCGTCGATGCTCCACGACGCGCGGCAGCTGCTGCTCGGCCACGCGGCGGATATTGCGCGCCGCGTGCTCCAGAGCAGCGCGCAGTTCGCTGCGGAACCGCGCGCGAGCCGTCGCGCCGCTCGCTCGCCGCCGATCCACAGCTTCTTCGGCGTCAGCCGCACGTCGTCCAGCCGCCGCGTCCAGCGAAACAGCGCCGCATCGCCGCGGCGGCGCACGTCGCCGACGATGCCGCGAGCCACGGCGCTCCGCGCGGCATCGCTGCGGCGATGGCGCGCGGCCAGCATCTTCTCCTCCAGCCGGGATCGTCAGCGCGCACGATGCGCATCACAGCACGATCTTATTCAGCGGATATTCCACGATGCCCTGCGCCTGCGCCGCCTTCAGCTTGGGAATCAGGTGCCGCACCACGTCCTCGTCCACGATGGTGTTGATGGCCACCCAATCGGGATCGGAAAGCGTGGAGATGGTCGGATTCTTCAGCGCCGGCAGCGCCTGCAGCACGGCTTCCAGATGCTCGCGCCGCACGTTCAGCATGATGCCCACTTTGTTGTACGCGGAAATCGCCCCTTGCAGCAGCAGAACGATGTTGGAGATCTTCTCGCGCTTCCAGGGGTCCGCCACCGCGGCGCGTATTGGCGATGAACACGGTGCGCGATTCCAGCACCGTATCCACGATGCGCAGCCGGTTGGCGCGCAGCGACGATCCCGTCTCCGTGATCTCCACGATGGCGTCGGCCAGTTGCGGAACCTTCACTTCCGTCGCGCCCCAGGAAAACTCCACGCGCGCCTTCACGCCGTGCCGCGCCAGATATTTCTTGGTCAGGTTCACCACTTCCGTGGCGATCACTTTGCCTTCCAGGTCGCGCGCCGATTGCACGGGCGCGTCATCGGGCACCGCCAGCACCCAGCGCACCGGCGCCAGGCTCTGCTTGGCATACAGCAATTCCGCCATCTCCTGCACTTCCGCGCCCGTTTCCAGCACCCAATCGCGCCCGGTGATGCCCGCATCCAGCGCGCCCGTTTCCACGTAGCGCGCCATCTCCTGCGCGCGCACCAGCATGCAGTTGATTTCCGGATCGTCGATGGCGGGGAAGTAGCTGCGCGAACTCACCGTGATGCGCCAGCCCGCGCGCGCCAACAGTTGCAGCGTGGCGTCTTGCAGGCTGCCCTTGGGCAATCCCAGCTTCAAGGCCGGCGCCGGTTTCGTCGCGTCATTTGCGCGATCCTCCGCCGTACACCGCGGCCGGATCGAAGGCTCGCTCTTCCACAATCGTCCGCCGCGCCGTTCGCGTCCGAGGCGCCGGAAGAAGCAGCTTCGGTAGCCTTCGTGGCAGACGCCCGGCCCCACGGGATCCACGCGCACCAGGATCGTATCCAGCGTCGCAATCCACGCGCATCTCGCGCACCCGCAGCACGTGGCCGCTCTGCTCGCCCTTGCGCCACAGCTTCCCGCGCGAGCGGCTGAAAAAAGTCACCTCGCCCGTCGATCGCGTCTCCGCGTAGGCTTGCTCGTTCATGAAGCCCAGCATGAGCACTTCGCCCGTGCGCGCGTCCTGCACGATCGCGGGCATCAGCCCATCCAGCTTGGCAAAATCGAGGTCCATCGTTCCTCCCGAAGCGAAAGCACGCCCATCCCGTTGCTTCCGCGCACCTGCGAATCCAAAAAAAAACCGCTGGGCGTTTGCCGCGCCAGCGGGTCAGTGAGAGCGCTTTACGAATCTTTCCGGCTACTCAAGCCTCCGCGGGCACGGCTCCTCGCCGTGATGATGGTAATGATGATGATGCCCGCGTGCTTTCATGGCTCACAAACTCTAGCGAAATCTCCCGCCTCCGTCAAGAGCATGCGTCGGGCGCCGCGCCATCCACTGGCGGCCGCACGCCAATTATCTTCCGTGAACAATGAAGCTGACGACCACGACAATTAGCATCATAATCAGCACTGCGAGAACCCCACACCCAAGGAGTTGAGCCCGATCCCTGAACCACTCTCGTCCACGAAGGGGAGGCGAACTGCCCAATCTGAGGCTCGTGATTACGTCTTCTGTTAAGGCAACAATCTGAGGGAAGGCGTTGTCGCTCGCCCACTCAAAGGAAGCAAGGTAGCTCTTCGGATCGTTACCAATATGCGTGGCTTTTTCTTGCTGGACAATCGCCTCTATTAACTTTACGGCGCGTATTCGCAGGTCTTCAGGAAGAGCGTCGGGCGGTTCCCTAATGAGCATTTGCCTTTCTGCTTTGGTGAGTGGGGCGTCTTGCCTCTCTGCCTCCTGAAAAAGCAGCGCCACCATGTGCTCTGCGGCTTCTTCTTGGCTACCAAACGGGCTTTTGCGAATCCACTTCACACCGGCGTCCGTGCCTACTTCGTTCCGGGTTCCTTCAGGCGCAGCGCCGCCGAGTTGATGCAAAACCGCAGCCCCGTCGGCTTCGGCCCATCGGGGAACACATGCCCCAAGTGCGCTTCGCATTTGCGGCACATCACTTCCGTGCGCACCATGCCGTAGGATTCGTCCGTCTCGAGCTCCACCCGCGAATCATCCATCGGCGCATAGAAACTCGGCCAGCCGGTCCCCGAATCGAATTTGGTCGATGAATCAAACAGCGGCTCGCCGCAGCAGACGCACTCGAAAACTCCGTGCTTCTGCGTATTCCAGTATTTCCCGGTAAACGCGGGCTCGGTGCCTTTCTTGCGCGTCACCTGGAACTCCTGGTCGGAAAGCTGCTGGCGCCATTCGGCGTCCGTCTTGCTCACTTTCTCGAGTTTTTCTTTGCTTTGTTGCGTCGCCTGTTTTTCCATGTGGCAGACTCCAATAAGAGGGCGTTTTTCGCGTGAGCCCTCATTCTAGCTCGTTTTGGATGAAGCCAAAAGCGTCCGCGCTCGCTCCTGGAATGCGCAAAATGTGCCGATCCTCGCGCCCGAAGCCGCGCCGGGCCGCCATTCGACTATAATTTAGAATTCAGCAACGAGGGGACGAAAGGGCTCAAGAGGGGATAACAGGGGATCGCTTATGGCCAAAAGCGCACTCGAGTCGGCAGGCGAACTCAAGCGCCATCTTTTTTACGAGACTTCGCACTCGCCCGCGCTTTCCGATCTGGTCGGCTACGAAAAAGCGCGCGACATCATCGACTTCTGCTTCATCGCCAATCCTTACTATCCCACGCCCGAGATGTTGCGCGATCTCGAACAGAATCTCGCCAATCTCATCAAGTCTTATCCTTCCAGCACTCCCATCATGAGCCAGCAGAATCTGGCCGCCGTCCTGCACGTCAGCCCGGACAAGCTGATCATCGGCAATGGCGCCACTGAACTGATCGTGCTCATCGATACCTTCCTCATCGACCGCTTCGCCGTGCCCATCCCCACCTTCGGCGAATACATCGAGAAGCTCCGCGATCAGCGCGACGCCGAGCTCTATCCCCTCGATCCCGCAGCAGCGCTACGAACTGCGCTTGCCCGAGTATCTACGCTGGATTCACCAGCGCAATCTGCGTTCCGCGCTCATCATCAATCCCGGCAATCCCACCGGCCAGTTCCTCCCGCTCGACGACATGATCGATTTCCTCAACGCCGCCTCCGATCTCGAACTGGTGATCGTCGACGAATCCTTCATCGATTTCGCCGGCGATCCCGTGCCCAGCCTGATGCCCCTGGCCGAGCGCTTCTCCAATCTCCTCATCGTCAGGAGCATGAGCAAGCATTGCGGCGTTCCCGGCCTGCGCCTGGGCTATTGCTACAGCAGCAATCTGTATCTGCTCAATCGCCTGCGCCGCTTCATTCCCACGTGGAACCTGAATACTCTCGCGGAATATTTTCTGTCGCTGCTGCCGAAAACCGACGCCGCCTACCACGAAGGCCGCAAGCGTTTGATGTGCCGATGTCCGCTGGCTCCACGGCGCGCTGCAATCGATTCGCGGCATCGACGTCTATCCCACCGGAGCCAACTTCGTTTTGTTTAAGGTGAATACCGGAATGACGGCGACCGAATTGCAGGCGCGCCTGCTGGAAGATCACCGCATGTACGTGCGCGACTGCTCCAACAAGATCGGCATGGACGACCGCCACATCCGCGTGGCCTCGCAGGGCCGCGAAAAAGACGCGCGCCTCGTCGATGCCTTGCGCGCGCTAGTTCAATGAGAAGTTCCGTGAGGGCTGCGCGCATGCTCGCCGCCACTGGCATGAAAGCCCAATGAGACGCCCCGTCGTCCTCGTCGTCACCCGGCGCACCAGCCGCAAGCACAAACTCATCGATTACGTCGGCGAATTCCATCTCCAGCTTCTCATTCGCGTCAAAACGCTTCCCATCATGGTTCCCGTGGTCGAAAACGCGCCAAGCTGCCTCTCGCAATACATGGAGCACATGCGCGGCCTGCTGATCGTCGAGGGCGAGGACATCGAGCCGAAGCGTTACGATCACGAAGACGCCAACTTGCGCTATCTCGAAAAAACGCATCCGCTGAAGGACGCCATCGAAATCCGCCTGGCCCGCCATGCCTTGCGCAACGATATCCCCATCATGGGAATCTGCCGCGGCTCGCAACTGCTCAACGTGATCTACGGCGGCTCTCTATTTGGCGACGTGCAGAAGGAAAAGCAATCCGAGCTGAAGCATATCGACTACGAGCACTATGACGAATACCGCCATCCGGTGACCATCGTCCCCGGCACGCCGCTCGAACAATGGTATCGGCGCCGCGAGTTGCTCGTGAATAGCTATCACCATCAGGGCGTGCGCCGCCTGGGCCGGCACCTGAAACCCATGGCGCATGCAGAGGATGGCCTCGTCGAAGCTTTCTACGATCCTCGCCATCGCTTCGTCGTCGGCCTGCAGTTTCATCCCGAACGCATGCTCGAGGAGTACGCGGGGAACTGGCGCATATGGCGGGCCTTCGGCGCCGCCGTTCATCATCGCAACGCCGCCGGGGACGGCATCGTCGCCAATCTGCATCAGAAGCCCAATTCGCCTCCGCCCCATGCTCATTCGAAAGAAGCGAATACGGCCCGCCCCTCGCATCGCAAGCACGTCCACCCAGCCGCACGTGAACGCGCTGGCGCCGCCGAATAGGTCCCCGAAAGCACGCCGTCTCCGCGTATTTTGGGTGAGAGGTCAGCCGCTCACTTTCTCCCAGCTGCCCACGCACCGGTTGTCATCCCGAACCCAGCCGTGCTTGCATGGTCGTTGTCATTCGGAGTCCGCCGCAGCGGACGAAGAATCTCTTCGCGGTCTCCGATCTCTCGCTCTCCCGCTGCCCGCGCCCTCGTTGTCATCCCGAACCCGGCCCGGTTTGTGGGACGGGGGTGAGGGATCTGCTTTTTCGTTTCTGCGTGTCGAGCCCGAAAAAGCCTCGAGACACCTGCTTTCGCCCTGGCCTAATCCTGCACGGCCGAAAGCGGCATAGTCAGTTCCTCCAGCGAAGTTCGCTCCGCCTTCAGCCCATAGAATGCTTCCACCACCGCGGCCAGCAGCATCAAAATCGCCGCGATCAGATAGCCGTAGAAAATCTCTGCGCGCGATCCGGTGCCGATGAGGTAGCCGAAGAGCCACGGCGCGGCCACGCCGCCGACCGCCGTCCCTACCGAGAAGAAGAATGCGATCGCCAGCGCGCGAATTTCCAGCGGGAAGATTTCGCTTACCGTCAGATACGCCGAACTCGCCGCCGCCGAAGCGAAAAAGAAGATCACCGTCCACAGCGCCGTCTGCGTATCCGCCGAGAGATATCCTTTGCTGAACATCCAGCCCGTGGCCGTCAGCAGCAGCGCCGATATGGCATAGGTTCCGGAGATCATCTGCCGCCGCCCGATGATGTCGAAGAAGTGTCCCAGCACCAGCGGCCCGGCAAAATTCCCCAGCGCGAAGGGCAAAAGGTAAATTCCCGTGCGCCCCGGCGCCACGTCGTAAAAGCGCGTAAGGATCAGCGCGTAGGTAAAAAACACGGCGTTGTAGAGAAAGGCCTGCGAAGTCATCAGCAGCAACCCAAGTATCGACCGGCTTCGGTAAGTCGAAAGCATCGTTCGCGCCACGATCCCGAACCCGAATGATTTTCGCGGATGGATTCTCAGCTCGCGCCCGGATACCGGCTCGAGGGACCGTCCTGTTTTCCGCGCGATTTCGGATTCGATCTGCCCGGTCGTCTCCTCGGCCTCTTTTTCGTAGCCGTGCGTCATCAGCCAGCGCGGGCTCTCAGGGACATACTTCCGCAACGCGATAATCGTGAACCCCACCAGCCCGCCTGTACCGAACCCGATTCGCCAGCCGATATTCGGCGGCAAAATGTGCGGATTGAGCAGCACCAGCGTCGCCAGAGAACCGATCGCCGCGCCGATCCAGTAGCTGCCGTTCACGATGATGTCCACGCGCCCGCGATACGCCGCCGGGATCAATTCATCGATGGCTGAATTGATGGCCGCATACTCCCCGCCGATGCCCGCGCCGGTCAAAAACCGAAACAGCGCGAAGCTCCACACGTTCCACGAGAGCGCCGTCAGCAGGACTCCGCCCAGATAAATCATCAGTGTGATAAAGAAAAGCCGCTTGCGCCCCCACCGATCCGTCAGGTACCCAAAGACCAGCGAGCCGGAAACCGCGCCCGCGATGTACATCGACGCAATAAATCCGATGGTGGCCGGCGTGAAGTTCATCACCTGCGGCTCTTGCAGAACGCCGCTGATCGCGCCGACGAGCGTCACTTCCAGCCCGTCCAGGATCCAGGTAATCCCCAGCGCCCACACGATCAGCCAGTGAAAGCCGCTCCACGGCAACCGGTCCAGCCGCGCGGGAATATTGGTCGTGTAGGGCGCGGCCATATACGGACCGCTGGTTAAGGGACCGTTGACGTGCGGACCGGTGCCAGAGGCGCCGGTGGTAGAGGGGTTGGCAGCATAAGGATCGGCTGGACCTGTTGCCCCCGCCGTTCCCGCCGCCGCCTCCGCAGGCTCACTCATCGCCATAGTCGTCACGCATGGCAAACTAGCCGCGCCACATGCTTGCGTGTCATCCCGAACCCAGCGCCGCGGCCCCCGGCACGCGCCGCTCTTGCGCGTGGTGGGGTGGCAGCCGCGCTTTTCGCGGATGGCGGTGAGGGATCTGCTTTTCTCCGGCGTTCCCCACGTCTTCTCCTAGCAAACCTCTCTTTCGGTTGTTTTTCTTCTTCAGAGCGGATCGGCCGTCGCCGCTCGTCCACGCTGGAGCATCGCTCGCCGGAAAAGATTCGTCGGATGATTCGGCCACCCTATCGATCGCTTGATCGATCGCGTCCGGCATATTTTTAGGCCTATTGCTCGTTTTTATTTTGTTCTGAGCCGCCATAAGCATCCGCCGTTCAGTGCGCGCGTCCTTTGCAACGGGCATGGTTGCAACGGCAATCGATGTCCGGCATATTCCTCACCGCCTCGCACTCCACGCTGCAATAACTGCTGTCCTTCGCCGCCATGCACGAACACGGACCAAAGAAGTCACGCGCATTTGTTCTCTTTCCCTTCAGCCATAGCCAGAGCACCTCCTCCCATCGAAACCTCTCTATTCGATGCAGAGGCTTACTGCGCTGAGCCTCTTTACTCGCGCGTTATAATTGATATGCGCGTGCAGAAGATGATCGCGTGCAGGGGAGTATCTCGCGCCTTCGGACTTGGTCGGGCTTGGCCGAGCTATGGCTCATTTGTTCGTCCTGAAGGCTCCGCGAGTGGAGGTCGTAAATCGTTTAGAATGACAACGTTTTCCAACCCATAAAAATAACCGGTTTAGAATGACAACGTTTACAAAAAAGGTGGGGGGGCGGCGCACTCTCCGTGCCAAACTCGGCGATCCGATCATCACGCTGTCATCCCGAACCCGGCCGTATTTCGGATGGCGATGAGGGATCTGCTTTTGTGGAGGTAACGCAATGATTCGCCGGGATTTCTTCAAGAACTCGCTGGCCATGGCCGCGTTGGCGGCGGGTACAGGGACTGATCCGCTCTCCGCAGCTCCTGCATCGCCCGAGCCGCAGCCTCCAGGGACTGCGCCTTTCCCCAAAGCGCCGGGGCTCACCAAGTACGTCTCCGAATTCATCGTCAACGCGAAATACACAGACATCCCGCCGACGTGCTGGAACTGGGCCGGAAATCGCTCCTCGACGGCTTTGGCCTGGCGCTCGCCGGGTCGGCGTCCGTGATGGCGCCGCTCGTCCGCCAGTATCTGCAAAACCTCGGCGTGAACGGCAAGGCCGCCATCATCGGCTCGAGCCATAAAGGCGCCCGCGCGCTTCGCCGCCTTTGCCAACGGCGTCTCCATCCACGCCGACGATTTCGACGATACCCAGCTCTCCGCCGCCAAGGATCGCGTCTACGGCTTGCTCACGCATCCCAGCGTCACCACGCTTCCTCCGGCGTTCGCCATGTGCGAACTCGCGCAGCGCTCCGGCAAGGAGTTCATGCTGGCCTACCACGTGGGCGTCGAAGTGGAGTCCAAAATCGCCGAAGCCATCGATCCCCGCCATTACAACGACGGATTTCACACCACGGGCACCTGCGGCTCGTTTGGCAGCGCTGCGGCCTGCGCCAAGCTCCGGGGACTCAACGCGATGCAGACGGCCTACGCTCTCGGCGTCGCTGCCGCCGAAGGCGGCGGCTTGCGCGATAATTTCGGCTCCATGACCAAGCCCTTTCACGCCGGCCACGCCGCGGAAAACGGCACCGTCGCCGTGGATCTCGCCGCGCTGGGCTGGACCGCCGCGCCCGACATTCTGGAAGGGCCGCTGGGATTTTTTCAGGCCGCCGGCGGCGGATTCGATCCCGGGTCGATCGTCAACCGGCTAGGCAAGCCCTGGACCTTCGCTTCGCCCGGCGTTTCCATCAAGCCGTTTCCCTCGGGTTCGCTGACGCATCCGGCCATGGGCGAATGGCTGGGCATGATTCGCAAAAATGACATCAAGCCGGCCGACGTGGAAAAGATCGACATCGGCACAAGCCACAATCTGACCACCACGCTCTATCACCATCGACCCGACTACCGGCCTCGAGGGCAAGTTCAGCATGGAGTTTGGCCTCAGCATCCTGGTTCTCGATCGCAAGGCGGGATTGAACGAGTATCAGGACGCGGTGGTGCGGCGCCCCGACGTGCAAGCGATGATCCAGCGGGTGAACTTCCATGTCGATCCCGTGGCCGAGGCCGCCGGATTCGACAAGATGACCAGCATCCTCAAAGTAACTTTGAAAGACGGCCGGGTGCTTTCCGGCCGCGCCGATTTCGCCAAGGGCAGCCCCGCGAATCCCATGAGCTTCGACGAAGTGGCCGACAAATTCCGCGGCTGCGCCGAATTCGCCAAGTGGCCCAAGGAAAAGACCGAAGCCGCGATCGAATTCGTCAAGACTCTCGAGAGCGCCCCGGATATGAGCAAGCTTTCAGCCTTGCTAACCGCCTGACGTCCCGTCTCGCCCATTTAAAAAATGACTTCCGCCCAAGCAAAAACTTACAAAATCGCCTCCATTCCCGGGCGACGGCATCGGCAGGGAAGTTCTCCCGGAAGGAATCCGCGTCGCCGAAGCCGCCGCTCGCCGCTTCGGATTTTCGCTCCAGTGGAAAGAGTTCGACTGGAGCTGCGAGGTCTATCTCCAGACCGGCCGCATGATGCCGGAAGACGGCCTCGAGCAGCTTCGCCCCTTCGACGCCATCTTTCTCGGCGCGGTGGGCCATCCGAAAGTGCCCGATCACGTTTCGCTCTGGGGCCTGCTGATTCCCATTCGCCGCGGATTCCAGCAGTACGCCAATATTCGCCCGGTGCGTTTGCTTCCCGGGATCGAGCCGGCCGTCAGGAATTTCCCGCCGGGGCAGATCGATTTCTGCGTGGTCCGCGAGAATAACGAAGGCGAATACTCCAATATCGGCGGGCGTCTTTTCGAGGGCACCGAAGAGGAGTTCGCGCTGCAGCAATCCGTATTCACGCGGCGCGGATGCGACCGCATCATCCGCTACGCTTTCGAGCTGGCCAAAACGCGCCGCCGCCACGTGACTTCGGCGACCAAATCCAACGGCATCATCTACACCATGCCGTTCTGGGACGAGCGCTTCGCCGCCATGGCCAAGCAGTACCCGGAAATTCGCACCGACCAGTTTCACATCGATATCCTCAGCGCGCATTTCGTGCGGCACCCGGACTGGTTCGACGTGGTGGTCGGCTCAAATCTCTTCGGCGACATTCTTTCGGACTTGGGTCCCGCGGTTGCGGGCTCGATTGGAATCGCGCCTTCGGGAAATCTCAATCCCGAACGCGAATTCCCCTCCATGTTCGAGCCGGTGCACGGCTCCGCGCCGGACATCGCCGGAAAGGGCATCGCCAATCCCATCGGCCAAATCTGGTCTGGCGCGATGATGCTGCGCCATCTGGGCGAAGCTTCCGCGGCGGATGCCATCGAGCGCGCCATCGAGAAAGTTTTGGGAAGCGGCGGTCCGCGCACGGCCGATATCGGCGGGCGCGCAAACACCAGGGAAGTAGGCGAAGCGATCGCCTCGGAAGTGAAGAGCTAGAGCGGCGCGTTTAGCGCTTGTACTTAGCTCCTACGGATTCGGCTGCGAACCCTGCTGCGGATTCTTGCTCAAGCGCCGGAAATAATCGGCCACCGAATCCTGATATCCAGAAGGTATGGGTTGTGAATCGCCGCTGCGAATCTGGCCGGCATCGGCATCGTTCGTATCGGCCTGCCGCCGCAGCCGCAACTCGAGTTTGTCCACGCTGGTGAGCACCTGGTCGTGCAGTTCCTCCAGCATGGCCGGATTGCCGGGGAAGCGGCTGGGATCGAGCCGCTGCATCTCCTTGATCAGTTCCTGAAGATCTGCCAACGGTTCGGGCTGGCCCTGGAAGCTTTGCCGCAAAGCGTTGAGCTGGCGCACGGCGTCCTCGTAGGCTCGCTGAATCTCCTGCGGGCTGGAAGGCACCTGCTGCGTCTCGCGTCCCGGCGCCCAAGTCCCGCCGGTATCGCCGCCATAGAATTGGCGATCGATCGGTCCGTAACCGCCGCCGAAGGCGCCGCCGCGCGGCCCGAGCTGTCCTCCGTTAGGACCGCCATTTGGTCCGCCCGCATTCCCTTGGCCATTGGCCTGGGCTTGCTGGTTTCCCTGGCCGGGCTGTCCGTTGCCGGGTTGACCGTTGCGGTTGAGCTGGCCCATCTGCGGCTGCTGTCCCGGTTGCAATTGCTGCTGTCCTGGTTGACCTTGACCCTGCTGCCCGGGCTGCTGGCCGCGTTGTCCCGGCTGACCGTTGCGGGCAGCTTGATCGCTCATCCCGCGGGCCAGCGCTTCCATCTGGTTGCGCAGTCGCTCCACTTGATTGAGAACCTGCTGCGGGTCCTGCTGCTGGCGATTGAAAGCCTGCTGCGCCTGATGCAGCTGATCGTCGAGCCGCTGCATGCCTTCGGGGATGCCGTTGCCGCTTAGCCCCTTCATTTTCTCGCCGGCGTCGTTGGTGCTGGGATCGATGCCGCGGCGAATCCAGTCCGCGCTCTTGTTGAGGCGATTGGTCAGATCGTCCTGTTCCATGCCGCTCAGAGCCTGGCGCAGTTTATCGGCGGACTTGGGCTGGCCCGCTCCGAAAGATCGCGCCGCTTCCTGCATCTGCTTTTCCAGCGCGCTCAGCGCTTCGGCGGTTTGCTGGCGGTCGTCGGCAAGTTTGGACTGGTCGCCGGTCTGGCTCAGGCCATCGGCCGTATTGCCGTGGGCGAACATCTGCCGCTCGCGCGCTTCCTCGTCGGCCTCTTCCTTCTGGAGGCGATCGCCTTCGCGGGCCAGGGCGTCCATCTGCTGCGAAGATTCGCGCTGCTGCAAGCCGTTCATGAGGTTAGAGGCTTCCTGCAAACGCTCCGCCGCGCGGCGAGCCGCGGCGCCGTTTTGATCCTTGGAGGCCGCGCGTTCCATATCTTCCTTGGCCTGGCGCAGATCGTTCAGAGCCTGCTGCATGCGCTCATTGGCCTGCTGCGAAGCGCTTTGTGCTGCTGCGAGTTGCCGCTGGCGGAGCCGCTCGGCGAACCATTCGATCCCTGCTGGCCGTTAGAGCCGGAACTGGCGCTCTGCTGTCCGCTCTGCTGTCCGCTCTGCTGTCCGCTCTGTTGGCCACTTTGCTGCCCACTTTGTTGCCCGCTTTGCTGGCCGCTCTGTTGCTGGTCGTTCTGCTGCTGTCCCTGCTGATTCTGCTGCTGGTTTTTCGCCAATTGCTCCATCTGGCGCTGCAGCTCCTCGGCTTCGCGGCGCAGCATCTCTTCCTGCCAGCGTTGGTCGTAAGTCTGGTTATTTCCGTTTTGCTGCTGGGCCAGCTCTTGCTGGCGCTGGGCCAACTGCTCCAGTTTTTGCAGCGCCTCATCGATCTCCTGAGAGCGCTGATTCTGCGACGAGGCCGTCTGCCCGGTTTCGTACTGGTTCTTCTCGGTATCGAGTTCGAGATCGAACAGGCTGGAGAGATCGCGGCCCGCCATCCCTCCGCCGCCTCCGCCCGCGCCTCTGGCCCCGAACGCCACCTGAATCTCGCGGAAAGTCGCTTCGGCGCGAAGCAAATATTGCAAAGACTTCTGCTCGTCGGGTATGGCGTCGGACCACTTCTGCTTCTGCAATTTGTCCGCAGCCGGTCCCATGGCCGCGGCGGCGCTGGACATATCCTTCTCGAAATCGCTGAACTCCTGGTTGGCGTCGCTCAATTCGCGGGCTTCCAGGCGGCCGGCAAGAGAGACGGCCTGATCGCGGAGCTTGGACTGCACGCCGGAGAGGAACTTGGCATTTTCCATGCCTTCCTCTTTGGTGGGCTTGTGATCGGTATCGCCCTTCTGCTTCCAGGTCGCGGCGATGATCTCTTTTTCGCGCTGGGAGATTTCGGTCTGATCGCCCTGGCCGAAGCTTCCGCCGCCGCCCCCGCCTCCGCCGCCAGCCTGTTGCGATTGCGAGAATTCGCGCTCGAAGGGATCGGCTTGAATAAAGAACATATCCGTCCGCGATTCCGAACGCGCGTCCTTGGCCGTGGCATAGATGCTGACGATATCGCCGGGAACAAGCTTGAAGTCCTCGAGGGAGAGAACCGTGCCGCCATCGACCTGCTTGGAGCCCTTCTGCTTCAGCATGCTGATGGTCTTTTCGTCGCCGCCATTGACGGAGTAATGCAGGTCGACGGCGTTCAATCCGAACTCACCGTCGGCGTTAACGTTGACGGTAACTTCCTCGATGGGGCTGGCGCGATAGTCGCCGGCGGGCTTGTTGAGCCGCACTTCGGGAGGATTGGCCTTGCGAGCCTCGATAAAGAAGTCGTCGGAGACCCGCAGCGTCTCGCCCTGCTCGTTGGCGGCGACGTGATACTGCCCGTCCTTATCGATGTGCACGGTTCCCTTGTAGACGTTGCCTTCGCCGCCGGAGAGTTCGAGCGGCTGATCGTCTACCACCAGGCTGCCGCCATTCATGGGACGGTCGGTGGTGATTTCGAGGTCGGCCTGGGTGCCCTCGACGGCGCGCAAATCGCCGCCGTGTTCATCGACCTGATTCTTCAATCCGGTCCAGGAAGGGAAGCGGTACGTGACGCGAATCTGCTTCACCTGGGCCATATCGACCACGCGCAAATTAAAATGCTGCGACGTGAGCGGACCGGCCTGCACGTAGTACTCCACGCCTTCCGGCAAGCCGGCGAAGAGGAACTGGAATCCGGAGCCTCCCGGCTGCGGCTGCATGGGAACCTGCTCCCACTTGGTGGCGCTTTGGAAGCGAGCGAAAAGCTTGGCGTTATTGGACTGCAGCCCGCTGAGCTGGGCGGTAATCAACTGATCGGCATTGCGCCGCACGGCGGCATTTCCCGGCGCCACTTGCAATACGTAGATCGGCGCGATCACGTGTGCGCCGCCGGCCCAAATCAGCTCCGCGCCATGGCCCAGATAGCCCGGCCCGGCGACGACCAGCCAAATCAGAATTGCGAGGGAGGCCAATCCAACGGCCAGCGCTCCGAACAGATGGGTATTGGGAACGAGTTGATCGGGCTGAGCGTCGCGCGAGACTTCCAGCGTGTCGGCAGCCAAGAGGTCGAGGAAGGGTTCCTTCTTCGACTTATCGCGTTCCGCGTAGGTAACCAGGCGCTGCTCGAACTTCGGGAAGGCGCTTTCCGCTTTCCCGGCCGCGCGCCGCATATTGAGCCCGTATAGGGGAAGGGCCAAGCCGAAGCCAATCACCAGGGCCAGCGCAACAAGCAGGACGACGCGCGAGGTCGTCAGGGTCCACGAAGCGAAGGCATAGTGGTTGGCGAACAGAACCAGAACCACCGTGAGGGCCAGCGCCACCGAGGTAAAGATGGCGGTTCCGCGCAGGACCGCGCCGATGCGCAAGCGCTTCTGCACCTGCTTGATATAGGAGTCCAGGTGATACCGAGTGTTCATGGCTCCTCCCGGGACATCGTCAGATATTGGCTCGAAAGCAAGGATTCCGCAAGCGTGGCAACCAGTAGAAGCAGCACGGCATACCACCAGAGGCTATAGGGCTTTTTCTGGTCCTGGGTGACGGCTCCAGGGGTAGCTGCCTGCTGATCCGTGTTCGAGGCATTTCCAGTCCATAGCGCCAGAACGTCCCTGGGGATAACGTCCAGATCCGATTCGCGCCGGTCGGCGTTTACGCCCACCAGGTCCTGGCGGCCGCTGGCCAGGCGCAGCTGATAGAAGCCCGCGCGGGTGAGCTGAAACGACTGCGCAGTGACCGCTTCCTTGAGGGAAAGCGGGCGCTTGCCATCAGGATCAACCACTTCCACCCCTACAGACTGCTCCTTCGCGGTGCGGAGTTCAAGGAAAGAATCCACCATTCGTGAACCAACGCGGGTCTCCATGCCGGAAAGGTAGCGCGCGGTTTGGTCGATAAAAGGGATGAAAACGGGGTGCAAGGGGAAGTCGTTGGTCAAATTGTCAAAGCCGGAGGCAAACAAGAGGACCCGGCCCTCGCCGATCTTCTTTTCTAATAATAACGGCGTTTGATCCGTGAGGCGGGCGGCCACGCGAGCATCCGGGCTGGCCACGCGCACGGCGAAATAGAACTTCACGCCGGCGAGGTGGCCGGCCTTTTCCACGGAGGGATAAGAGGGGTCGCTATCGCCGACGGTCTGGAACCGCGCGCCTTCGCGGGAGTAGTAGAGAGAGTCTGTGATGTTGTCGCCGAAGATGGGAATGCGCGGATGCCGGGCCGCCGAGGTCCCCGCGGCAATCAGGACGCTCCCGCCCAACTTAACGTAGTTGTTGAGGGAAGCCTCGAACGAGGCCGGCAGGGAGGCCACGTCGGATAGCACCACGAAATCGTGTCCGGCCGGCTGGACACTGGCCACGCGGTCCACGGTAACGGTCTCCAGATTAAACGCAGACTCGGCGGCGGAGGCCAGCGCGGCGCGGAAATAGAGCGGCGAACGGCTATCGTCCGGTTCGTAGACGAAGAGGACTTTGCGCGGGTCGGAGCGCTTGACGGCAAACAAGCTGGAGTCATCGGCCGGCAAGGTGTCCCCGGAATCGATGCGGACTTCGCAGCGCGCCAGCCCGTAAGGAACGTCGAGCGATGCAAACTCCACGCTGGCACGGCCGTTGGCGGGAACGTTCACGGTCTGGGTGGCCACGGTTTTGCCGTTCACGACCAGGGAGACCGTCTTTTTCGCATCCGGAGTGTGGTAGCCGGAGATCACCGCTTGCACGCGCGACTTCTTGGGATCGAACACTTCGCCGGGCGCGCTGACGCTTTCCACGGTCCAATTCGCTTCCGGGGCTTTGGCTTCAGGGTGCAGGACAACGGTCACGTTCCCGGGCAAGGACATTTCCGTGAAGCTGGCGGGCATGGCGCTGCGCTGCATATCGCTGAATAGATGCAGTTCGATGGGGGTGTGCACCGTCTCGCCCATGGAGCGCAAAGCACTGGAGAGCGAGCCGAAGCTGCCGCGGGTGTCGCCGGGCTCGACGCTATCCACGGCGGAGCGAAGCACGCCGGTATCCTGGGTGGGTTCGGTGAGGACGTGCACCTGGGAGCCCAAGGACATGACTTGCGCGCGATCGCCCTGCTTGCGCGCGTCGAGAAAAGCGAGGGCATCGCGCTTAGCGTCGGCCAGGCGGGTACCGGCGCGCATGCTGAACGAGTCGTCGATCACCAGCAGGTCGAGCTTCTCTCCCGCCATGGCAGCGGCGGAGCGCTCGATGAAGGGATTGGCGAAGGCCAGCGCGATGAGCAGGATCACCGCGAGGCGGAAAGCCAGCAGCAGCAGATAGCGCAGGCGGCGATGCTTGATGGAGCTTTGCGTGCGCCGCTCGAAGAACATGAGCGAGCTGAAGGGCAGCGGCGTGGTTCGGTGACGGCGCAGCAGGTGCAGATAGATAGGCAAACCCGCAGCAAGGCCGCCGGCCAGGAACCAGGGAGCCAGAAAACCCATCACTGCCTCCTCTGGCGAAGCGACAGATATTCACGCAGCGCGCCGTCGAGCGGACGATCGGTAACGAACAGGTGGTAATCCATGCCGGCGCCGCGGGTGCGGTTTTGCAGATCGGCCACGTGCGAATTCACTCGATTGCGGTACTCCTCGCGGCCATATTCCGGGGTGACTTCCAGGCTCTCCTCGGTCTCCATATCGACCAGCAGGACGGCCTCGTTGAGTTCGGGCTTCAGCTCGTGCGGATCCAGGATGTGGAAGAGCACGACTTCATTGCCGTGGTAGCGCAGCGGCTCGATGGTGTGGACGATCTTTTCCGGCGAGTCGAAGAAATCGGAGATGACCACCACCAGGCCTCGCTTGCGGAGAAAATTCTGGAAGTGCAGCATGGGTTTGGCGTAGTCGGTGCGCGCACGAGGCTGGGCGTTTTCCAGGCTGCTGAGCAAGCGATACAGCTGCCCCTGGCGCGTGGAGGCGCGCACATAGGAGCGGACCTCGTCGTCAAAGACGATGAGGCCGGCGGCGTCGCGCTGGGTTTGTATCGTGAGGTAGAAAATGGACGCGGCGAGATAACGCGCGTAATCCATTTTGCTGACGTCCTTGGAGGCGAATTTCATGGAACTGCTGGCGTCGAGCAGGATGGTCAGCAGGGTATTGGTCTCGCCCCGGTAGCGCTTCAGGTAGGCGCGTTCGGTGCGGGCAAAGACGTTCCAATCGACGTGGCGCAGATCGTCGCCCGGGCTATAAGCGCGATACTCGGCAAACTCCTGGCTGAAGCCGAAGTCGGGCGAGCGATGCAGGCCGGCGACGAAACCGTCCACCACGGTTTTGGCGACCAGATCGAGGCCCGAAATTCCCGCGAGGACCTTAGGGTCGAGAAATCGCTGCATGTCAGGCTCCCGAGGGCGGCAGCATGGACTCGAGCAAGCGGTGCAAGATCTGGTCCGAATCCACGCGATCCGATTCCGCGTGGAAGTTCAACAAGATGCGATGCCGGAGCACGGGGATGGCCAGTGAAGTGATGTCGTCGTAGGTGACGTGATAACGGCGGCGCGATAGGGCCCGAGCTTTGGCGGCCAGCACGATGAACTGCGCCGCGCGCACGCTGGCGCCGTAGTTGACGTACTTCTTCACGAAATCGGGCGCCAGGCCGCTGTTATGCCGCGTGGCGCGAACCAGATCCACGACGTAGCGGGCCAGTGTTTCGGCGATGGGGACCATGCGCACCAGTTGCTGGAAATCGAGAATCTCCTCGGCGTTGGTTACGGCGTCCACATGGGCGACACGAGTGGCGGTGGTGAGGTCCACGACCTTTACTTCGTGCTCGGCGCTCAAGTAATCGAGAACCGTGTTGAAGAGAAAGCGGTCCAGTTGCGCTTCGGGCAAGGGATAGGTGCCTTCGAGTTCGATGGGGTTCTGCGTGGCCAGGACGAAAAAGGGCGCGGGCAGAGTGTAGTGATTGCCGCGCACCGTGCAGGAAAGCTCCTGCATGGCTTCGAGGAGCGCGGACTGGGTCTTGGGCGGGGTACGGTTGATCTCATCGGCCAGCACGATATTGCCGAAGATGGGGCCGGGAACGAAGGTCCAGCGGCGATGGCCGGTGGTGGGATCTTCCTCGATGATGTCGGTTCCGGTGATGTCCGAAGGCATCAGGTCCGGCGTGAATTGAATGCGGCGGAACATCAGGCCCAGGGTACTCGCGATGGTGCGCACCATGAGGGTCTTGGCCGTGCCGGGAAGCCCGGTGATGAGGCAGTGGCCGCCGACGAATAGCGCCGTGAGAATCTGGTCCAGCACTTCTTCCTGACCGACGATGACCTGGCGAACTTGACCGAGAATGGCGTCGCGCACGGATTGAAAGCGCTCGACGCGCCTTTTCAGTTCCACGGAGTCCAGATTCAGTTCAGCGAGTGTGGCCACTTGTCATTTTCCTTTCTGGGGGTCCTCGAGCTGTAAGAGCAATTTTTGCGCCGGGCGATAGTCGGGCGCGGCCTCGAGCGAGGCCAGCAGGTGGTTTTTGGCCTGATCCTGCTGGCCGGCGGCGAAGTAGGCGCGCGCGGCGTTGAACTGGGCGGAGGCCTGGTCGAGCGGGTGCATGTCCACGACGGCATTGCACTCGCGGATGTCGTTGGGCAGATCCTTCTGGTCGAAGAGCAGGTCGCAAAGCTGCCGGTGCAGATCCTCATCGACGGGCGCGATGTAGTTGAGGCGCTCGAGGGTGGCGGCGGCTTCCTGGGGATTGCCCATCTCTTTTTCGAGCGAAGCCAGTTCTTTCAAAGCCTGCGGGCTCATGCCGCCGATTTTCTCGTACTTGGTGAGCACTTCCATCTCGGACTTCTTGTCGCCAGTGGCCTTGTAAGCTTCGGCCAGGAATTGATAGACGTTGGCGCCCTCGATGTAATCGGGATACAGCGCCAGCACCGCAGGGCCATTCTGAATGACGGCGTCCCAATCCATATTCTTTACCGCCTCGGCCAGCGCCTTAATGCGATTGCGCCAATCGTCGAAGGAAGCGGCCATTTTACCCAAGTTGTGCTGCTCGTACAGCCAGGCGAAGAACTGCTTATCGAACTCCTCGGGCGACATGCCCAAGTTTTCCTGAATGGCCTCGGGCGTGGTCTTGGACTGGGCGAAGGAATGCACCATGTCCAGAATCTTGTCCAGGCCCCAGCGATCCTGGATGTAGTCCAGGATGCGGCCGGCCTGGAAGTAGGAGACGATCACCTGGCTCTCGTACTCGGGACGGATGAAGCCGCGGTCGAGTTCGGCGATCGGCAGCAATTTCTTGTCGCGGACGGCGAGCAAAATTTCCGGCGTCACGCGGTCGCCCCATTCGGGAGAGACCTGCGTCTCTTCGTGGACCGAGAGGCCTTCGGTGAACCAGCGCGGCACGCGGTGGTTGGTGGCGGTGAGAATGAAGACGTGGCTCATCTCATGCCACAGCGTGCTGCCCCATTGATAGGTGCCCGGCGGACGGCCAGAAGGGCTATCCATGGCCAGGACTTCGCCAAAGGTGACGCCCAAAGCGCCGAGGCCGGGCATGGCCAGCGTGCGCACCGCGAAATCTTCGTGATCGGGATAAAGCTCCACCTGCACCGGGCCGGGCAGCTTCATCTTGTACTTCTTTGTATACGTGGCGATGGAGCGGTCCACTTCGGCCTGCACGTAAGGCAGGAGGAGGTCGGCTTCTTTCTTGTGCAGCTTGATGATGGAGACGTCGTCCTTGTAGGTAAGAAAATTCTTGTAGCTGTCGAGCAGACGCAGGCTGTTTACCGTGGCCGCGTCGCGATAGCCATTGTCGTAGCATAACTCCAGCTGCTTGAGCGGCTCGTCGGTCTGGCCCAGGCGCATCAGGTTTATGCCCAACTCCGAGCGCGCCGACCACAGTCGCGGATCGGCTTCGATGGCCTTGCGGTAGTAGGCCACGCCATCGTCATAGCGACGATTGATGATCAGGTGGTGGGCGATCAAGGCGTAGCCTTCGCCGTAGGTGGGATTCACCGCTTTGATCTTGGCGAGCCAGGCGTCCGGGGAGCGGTCGGCCAGAACTTCGATGGCGGCGTGGATGGCCATGGCGTCCAGCGCTTCGGAGGAAATTTTCAGCGCTTCGTCGGCTTCCTCAGTCGCGGCCTTCGTATCGGAATCCTCGAGATTCAGATTGGCCAAAAGCTCGTGCGCCTCGACGAGCTTGGGATCGAACTCCAGCGCCTGCTTGGCTTCGGCGACGGCTTTATTGTCGAAGCCGTCCGCGCTGACCAAAGCGAGGCCGAGATAAGCCTGAGCGTTTTTGGGATCACGCATGAGCGCTTCCTGAAAAAGGTCGGCGGCGTCCTTGTTGTTAAAGCGCTCGTGGAACAGGAGGCCCCAGCGCACGCGGATGTTGGCGTTCATGGGGGACTGCTCGACGGCCGCGCGGAATTCGTTGTTGGCGTCCTGATACTGCTCCAGGCCCCAGTCGCCTTCGGCGCGAACGGCCGGTTCGCGCGACTGCGTGAGCGATTCAAAACACGCCTTGGCCTGATCGTTGTGCCCGTGCTTGCGAAGCGCCTGGCAGTCGTCCGGCGTGGCCGGCGGCGCGGCGGCGCGCGCGAAGTTGGCTGCGGCCACCAGGAAGGCGGCCGCGGCAACGATCAGGATCGAGCTTCGGTGCCTGCCATTCACTTATCCAGCTCCTGCTGCACCTCAGCCAATTGGAGCAGCGCCTGGGTCAACTGCCGCTTGTAGTCGTCCGAATCCATGGCTGCCTTCTCATATTTGAGCTTATCGATCTGCTGTTCGAGCTCTTCTTTTTTCGCCAGCAGATCGCGCTTGGCGGGATCGGCAGCCTGGCGCTGCGCCTCTCCGATGCGCACCAGGGTGAAAGTGGAGAGGAACAGGCCTTCGTTAGTTTCACTGGAAGGCGCGCGCACGGCGTCGGCCTTGCCGGTGTCTTCAAATTGAGGATGCTCGGTGGCCAGGCGCTTCTGGGTCTGGTAGAAATCGGTGGTCTTGCGATCGGCGTATTGGAACGCTTCAAGCGCGGTGATGGATTCGTTCTTATCGACGTCGGCGGCCGGATCGCGCAGCGCTTCCACCCAGTAGCGCGCGAAGACCGTGGCGTTTTTCTCCGTGCCGCTCTTGGTGGCGGTGATGACGCCGCGGCCGGGCTTTTTCAGTTCAGCCACCGAGCCGCCGCTGGCGCTGGTGGTGTTCACGATCAACTGGCGCTTGGCCGGAATCTTGTCGCAAAGGGCCGCTAGTTCGCTGCCGGAGATGTCCGGGCCGGGGATATTGAACTTGTAGTCGCTGCCATCGAAGGAGCCGTGGCCGATGAGGATGACGACCAGATCGTCCTCGGGCTTGGCCTCTTTGGCAATCGTGGCGAAGGTTTCATTGATGTGCGCGAGCGAGGCTTCTTTCCCCGATAGCGTGTAGACGCGCAGGTCGCCGCCGGAATCCTTCAGCAGCTTATCCAGATCGCTGGCCAGTCCCTCGAAGCGCTGCTCGTAGTCGGCCTCGCCGCCAAGTCCGGCGATGGTGACGTAGTAGGTGGCGGCGCGCGCGGCCACGGCCGACAGCGAGAACCAAAGCAGGCCGGCCGCGATGAGGAATTTCGTCTTCACACTGCACCCCGGCGTTTTCACACCACACCCCACCTGCGGCGCATAATCCATTCCGCGGCCGGCAGCAGCATAAGCAGAAGAAAGACCACCGGCATATTCCAGAGCTCCTTGGCCTGGCGAATGGTGATGCCGGCTTCCGAGTAGGGAATCTGATCGGCGAGCTTGGCCAGATTCTGAGGCTGCCAATACTGCCCGCCGGTTTGCGAGGAGAGCTTCTCCAGCAGGTCGCGATCCTGCTCGGTGTGGAAGTTCTCGGCCACGCCATCCACGCGCTGGAACATCAGCGTATCGCGGCCCACGTCCTCGTCGCCGTGCTTGGCTGAAATCTCGGCGGTGTAGGTGCCGGGCTTGTCGGCGGTCCATTCGGCATTGAAAACGCCGGGGGAGTTCGGATCGGGGGTCATCTCCACCAGCGCGGCGGTATTCTGCGGCCCGAGGAAATGGGCTTCGACGCGAGCGTCGCCCAGCGGCATGTAGTTTTTGTCGCGCACGTCGGCGGAGATGCGCACGTGGCCATCGTCAAAGAGCATGGGACTGGGAATCGAGGAGTAGACGCGTCCCGGCGTATCGGAAACGAGCCAGCGCAAGAGTTGTTGCCAGAAGGCCTCCTGCGACGTGTCGTTGAGCGGCAATGTCATGCGCCAGTGCCAGGTGGATTCCGTGGCCATGATGGCGGTGCGTCCCCGGCCGTAATTTTCGGTGATCAGCAGCGGCGAGTTGCGCGTGCCCACCTTAGCCTCGGCCAACACGGCGGCGCCGGGCTTGGGCGTGCCCACCTCCTGGTAGTCCATCAAGGGGGGCAGCTTCTTCCAGCGATCAATATTCTTGGCGGGATCTTCCAGCAGGCGGCAAATGATGCTGTCCGCGCCCGCCGGGGTGAGTTCCACGGTGGCATCCTCGCGATGGAAGGTGTCCTTATGATTCGGGAGGATCACCGGAAGCAGATCGGCCATGTTGGAGACGCCCCAGGCGCCGTCGGCCAGGGAGGAGCGCCCGCCCAGCAGCAAAAGCCCGCCGCCGCGGCGGTCCACGAAATCCTTGATCAACTGCTGCTGTTCCGGCGTGAAGTAGCTCGCTTCCACCGAGCCGATGACGATGCCGTCGTACGGGAAGAGGTCCTCCACCTTGTTGGGGAATCCTTCGGAGAGCTCCTTGGGATCGGCGATGCCCTGGCGATAGATCTTGTTTTCGCTGGTGCGCACCATGGAGGAGATTTGCACGATGCGGTCGTTATCTTCGGCGCGGCGGATGAACTTGTACTCCCAGCGCGGCTCCCCCTCTATATAAAGGATGCGCCGTTTATCGGAGCGCACATCCACCAGGCGAGTGATGGCGTTGTTGGCGCGGTTCTCCTCGCCGGGCAGGGGATCGATGGAAAAAGAGAGCGGCTTGGCTCCCGCAGCTCCGGCATTGAACAAGACGTTTTCGGTCTGGATGTTCCCGTCCGGGCCGAAGGTGATGCCCTGGGTGGTGAGCACCTTTTCGCCATCGCGGACGGCGAGCACGCCTTTGCGTCCGGCAAATCCGCGTTGATGAAACGTGACGCTGGCGGCCAGGCGCGAATCGGCCAGGGTGCGCGCGGGCACAGCCACGTCATTGATCTCGATGTCCTGCGATTGCTCGCGGCCGAAGCCCACCGTGTGCACGGGAATGTGGCGGCTGCGCAGCGCGGAGATGGTGTCCAGATCGACGCCGCCGGAATTGTCGGAGCCGTCACTGAGCATGAGTACGGCGCCGATGGGCAGATCGGTGGTCTCAGCGGCCAACTGCTTGAGGCTATCGCCAATATGCGTCACCGGCTGGGAAGGGTGCAGATCGTCGACCTTGTCCACGCGGGTGAGCTTGCTATCCATGCGATAGAGGCGGGTCTGGAAGCGCTTTTGCAGGTCCGTGAGCACGCCTCCCTGGAGGGCCTTCACGGCCTGCGCTTCGCGCGTGCTGCCGTTTTCGTTGATGCCCATGCTGGCGGAATCGTCCACGACCACGGCGATGATGTTCTGCTGAGGCTTCAGCTCGGAGACCATCAGCGTGGGCTGCCACAGCAGAAGGAGCAACAGGGCGGCCAGGACGCTTTGCACCAGCCAGAGGGCGCCCATGCGCCAATTGCGAAGAGTGGGAACCGTTCTCGGAAACTTGCTGCGGAGCAGCAGCGCCAGGCCGCCGCTTACCGCCAGGATGAGCGCGGCCAGTATCCACTTGGGCCAGCCGGCGAGCAGAACAAGTTCGCCCCTGGAGAACGCCGAAGCGGGATACTTGAACAGAAATTCAAACATGATTATCCAGCGCCCCAACTCGCAATTTCTGTGGCGCGAGAAACATACGCCACCCCAGGTGGAATGTCGCCACCTAAGAATTGTTGGCCGGAAAACTTATCGAAATTCGCTACCTTGAAAACTAAGTCTCACTGATGTTTCCAGCTGGACGGAGCGCGTTCGCAAAAGATGAATGAGAAGTCCGCGCCGCCTTGCCTCCATGAGTGCTCTGTAAAGTTCTTTGCAAGCTCCCTCTAAGATGCACGGGTTAATTCTTGCGGATGCATCTCCGATCCCATTCCCCAAGATTCCGGTCTTCCTGGCCGAATGGTTTCGAGCTTGCGCCGGCGGGGACGCCGTAATCGCTACCCGAGAGTATCAAAATGCCGCCAGCATCTCCAGCGGCAAGCCTCGGCGCCGGAGATCCGGCTCCAAGCGCCCCGAAAGTTTACTTTTGTATGCCGAAGGAAGGATGGTTATGGGTGCCCGTGAGCTTTATAGGCAGGATCTCTCCCGCGCCCGTGCTCTTGGCGAAGAGCTTCTCGCCGGCCCAAGTGATCACGTGAGAGGCGAGACCGTGCGCCGTCTTGGAGAACTTCTTATCCACCATCAGGTCTCCTCGCAGATTCACTCGCTCGTCGTTCAGGTTGTAAGCCCCCTGCATATTGGCAAGAGCGCCGGGAACGGAAAATGACACGTGCGGGAAGTGAGCGACAGCATCGAGCAGGTCGATCTGGCCCTGGAGAGAGGCGGGCGGGTCCGGGAGATCTGCGGCGGACTTGGGGACCTTCTGGCCGGCGGCGCGGAAGCTCAAAGTATTGATCTTTGCCTGTGTTTCCGGCTTGGTGAACGTTGCTGCGTCGATCTTGAATTCGCCCTGCAAACGCACTCGCTGGATGAACTGCTGCTTTCCGCCGGGAATGGCGACGTGCGCATGGACCGCGATCGGACCCATCATGGCGGGCTCCTTTTGCGCGGAGAGCAGCCAGAGCAAGTCTTCAATCCGTCCCTCGGTGGCATCCACTTGCAGCGAAGCCGCTCGGGGCGCGCCTTTAGGGCGTTTGATGTCGCCTCGGATGATGGCTCCTGTGCCGCGGAACTGCGCCTGGACCGTCTGCAAGGTTACGTCGCCATTGGAGCAGTTGACCACGGCCTGAAAGTCCGTTTTCAGGTTGACCGCATGCCCGGCGGATTTCACGCGGAAGTCGGGCGTATCCGTGGCGCCTTGCACCCGCAGGGCGTTGGCCGGTCCCGCAAACGAGCCTTGCGAAGACAAGGTGCCGCCGATACCCGGGAGGCTATCCAGGTGGGCGTTGCTGAAAGTATAGGCTCCGGAGACGGGGGTATCGGCAATCCTTTGTACCTTCCAGGGATCAAACTGCCCGTCCCCCTGAATGTGTCCCGGAGGTAGAGCGTTATCCATATCGACGTGAAACGAAATGGGTTCATCGCGGACGACGTTATTCAGCGTGAGCCGATGAATCGGAAATACCAGCGCAGGCTTCCCGCGTCGCGGATATTCGACAACGGCCCTCTCGACGATGAATTGGGCTACGCCCGTGGAACTGCCCTTGGAACTACTGGTCGAAGTGCTCGTGGAGCTGCCTTGGGAACCTTCCTCATTGCTGGTTCCTTCTCCCGAAGCCTTGGCCGCGGCGCGGTTGCGCTGAACGTCCACACGAACGTCCTCCAGGCGCATGCTCTCCACCCGATGATGCCAAATCTCCCGATAGTTTGAGGTGACGGTCAAGCGCTGTATGGTGACCACAGGAGGCGAGTCAGGCTCGCCCGCGGGCCGCACTTCCAGGTCGCGGATCACGCAGCCGGGCGGAAAATAGGTGGCGCGAAATTCGCGGAATCGCACATCGCTGGAAGTCTCCTGGCTAAGGCGCTCGGCAATCTTGCGTTGCGTAAACGGCCAAAAAACGGCCAGCACAATGGCATAGGCCCCGATCAGGATAAGCGCTGCCCGTCCTGCAATCGAGGCTGCGCGGTGGAGCTTCTGGTTTTTGCTGCCCGGGGTTTTGCTGGCGGGAAAATTCCCTGGGAGATTGCCGTCGCTCATACTGCAAGTGAATCCGTAAAGCGGAAACCTCGCAATCAGCTTACAAACTCAAAGAACCTGGCGATTCCCTGTATGGTTAGCGCCGGAGATGCGCGGTAGGGTCTCCTACCAAGAGTGGTTCGCTTGCGAAGGCCTTCCCCTGATTTTTGTCGCTCAGGGCCTGACGAGCGTAAGGCTTCAACCGGAGGAGTTATGCTTCGCTGGGCCGTTGCCTTCTTTATCGTCGCCATCGTCGCGGCAATTTTCGGCTTTGGAGATATTGCCGCGGCCGCCACGGGAGTGGCGAAAATCCTGTTCTATGTGTTCCTGATTCTGTTCCTGATCTCCCTGATCAGCGGAATAACGTTGCGACGCCGCATCTAATCGATTTCTTTCGCGGTATATCTCGATTTCCTCCGCGATACATCCTTATAATGCTGCACGTCTGTACCGATGAATTAGCGAGATTCCGCCCCATTCCAGGGGCCACTGCGCACTCTCGCGCGGCGCCTCTAGCGGCAGCTCTAAGGAGACATATGCGTACTCAGGCGACAGCTCACGGCGTCACCGATACCGCCGAAACTCATGATCCAGCGCGAATTGTACGGTCCCTTCCTCTCCGCTCTTTCCTGATTCGGTCCTTGTTTGTAGGCGCGTTGCTCGGCGTCGCGCTGCTGATGGCCGGCACGGCCCGGGCGGATACGATCATCATGGCGAATGGCGACGGCTTCAACGGCACGATCATCTCGTCGGATGGGAAACAACTGACCCTAAAACTCGACTATGCGGGCGGGACCGTCACGCTGCAATGGTCCGCCGTGCGGCAAGTGATTTCCAGCGAGCCGATCTACGTAGTTACGCCTCAGGGCATGACCATCAGCGGCATGGTCACCACCGACGCCGGCGATCTGGTGGTCACGCCGTCCACGGGCGCACCCGTGCGCATCCCCCTGGCTAATGCGGCGACCATCCGGTCGCTAGAGACGGAGACGGCCTACGAACGCAGCCTGCATCCCGGATGGCTGCAGGACTGGCAGACCACGACGGCGCTGGGCTTCGCGCTGGCGCGCGGCAACAGTCGCACCACGAACCTAAACTTCGCGTTCAATGCGGGACGCACCACGCTGCACGATAAGCTTACGGCTTACGCGACGTCGGTCTATGCGTCCAGCGGCCTGACCGTGGCGCCGGGGGTGACCGCCGGGGTAACGGCCAATGCGATTACCGGCGGCGCACGCTACCAGCACGATATTCGCGATAGAGCGTTCGCCTATACCAGCGCAGATTTCGTCTACAACGAGCTGCAATTCCTGAACCTACGGTCGATCCTGGGCGTGGGCGCGGGCTACCACGCGATCGCGCAGCCGAAGACCAAGCTCGACCTTTTTGCGGGCGGCAACTACACGCGAGAGTCGTATTCCACGGGCATTCTCCGGAGCGTGGCTGCGGCTACAGTAGGCGATACGTTCACGCACCAGTGGAATGCCACAAGTATCAACCAGAACTTCCAGTTCTATCCCCAACTGGGTCCTCTGGGGCCATATCGGTTTGCCTTCAACGTGACCCTGGCCACGAAGATCCGCGCGTGGCTAGGCTGGCAAACCACCTTGGGCGATCTCTACATCAGCGACCCGATTCCGGGAACGGTGGCCAACGATTTGGTTTTCTCCACCGGGATCAATGTGACGTTCAATCATTAGAAAGGGCACTAGACGGGGCATTACGAAGGCATCGACACCCGGGACCGTCGGGCACCCCTAAGGCGCGCGTAAGGTATTCGCCGTAGGGATCGGTGCGACAAGTTGTGTCACAATTCCGCCGACCGCGAATCGCAATCATTGTCGGAGCGTTAATGAGCGAGTTTGAGCCCGTGGAATTTGGAACATCCCAGGCCGCTGAGACGCGCGAAATGAACGAGACGCTGGAGAGCTGGCACGATAGCGATCGGCAAGCGCACGTCGTCCAGTTTTACGAGAGCGACGCCTTTCTCACCAATGAAGTGGCGCGCTTCATCGGGATGGCCTTGGGCGCGGGAGATGCCGGCGTTGTGATCGCCACCAAGGCGCATCGCGAGCAGATCGAGCGAAACCTGGAAACGCGCGGGTTGGATATGGCCCGGGCCATCGGCCAAGGGCGGTACGTGGCGCTGGATGCGGCCGAAACGCTGGACAGGTTCATGGCGGTCGACATGCCGGACGAAGAACGCTTCCGCGAGGTAATCGGAGCGGTGCTTTCTCGGGCCAGGGAAGCCGCTTGCAATAGAAAAGCGCGGGTGGCGGCGTTTGGCGAGATGGTGGCGCTGCTATGGGCGGGAGGGAAGGAGAGCGCGGCCATTCGCCTGGAGCAGTTGTGGAACGCTCTGGCGGAGACCCATTCTTTCTCGCTGCGTTGCGCGTACCCGATGAACGGGTTCGCCCACAAGGACGATACCGAGCCCTTCCTAAAGATTTGCGCGGAGCATTCCAGCGTGGTCCCCGCCGAAAGCTACCTGGCTCTGGTCGCGGAAGAGGAGAAGCGCCGGGCCATCGCCCATTTGCAGCAGAAGGCCCGGGCGCTGGAAGCGGAAAACGCGCTGCAGCGCAGCGAGGAGCGCTTCCGGAGGCTGGTCGAAGGCGTGCAAGATTACGCCATCTATTCCTTGGACCCCACCGGCATCATCACCAGTTGGAACACGGGAGCGCGGCGGATCAAGGGCTACACGGCCGACGAGATCATTGGGCAGAACTTCTCGCGCTTCTATACCCCCGAGGACTTGAAGCGGGGCCTTCCCGCGAAGGTTTTACAGAAGGCGTGCGAGGAAGGGCACTACGAGGGCGAAGGCTGGCGCGTCAGAAAAGACGGGTCGACATTCTGGTCGAGCGTGGTGGTTACGCCCCTGCGCAACGAGCGGGGCAAGCTGCTCGGGTTTTCCAAGATCACCCGCGACATGACCGAACGCAGGGCATTGCTGGAGCGAATTCAGCACCACTCGGCGGAACTCGAGCATACCCAGGAGAGCCTGCGGCGGCTCTCGGGGCAATTGCTGCGGGTGCAGGACGAAGAGCGCCGGCGGCTGGCCCGCGAACTGCACGACGGCGCGGGGCAGATTCTGGCGGCGCTGAATATGAATCTGGAAACGCTGGCGGAGGCCACCAAGGACCAGCTTTCCTCGAATCTGTCTCGCAGGCTGACCGAGAGCATCGGCCTGGCCAATCAGGTGATCCGCGAGACGCGCACCCTCTCCTACCTGCTCCATCCTCCCTTGCTGGACGAAGCCGGGCTCACCGACGCTTTGCACTGGTTCGTGGGCGGATTTATCGATCGCAGCGGCATCCAAACCACGCTCGACGTGGCGGACGACTTTCCGCGACTGCCCCGGGACCTGGAGACGGCGATCTTCCGAATCATCCAGGAGGCCTTGACGAATATCCATCGGCACTCCGGGAGCCGCACCGCTTCGATTCAGTTGACGGTCGCCGGCGAAGAGATCCTTCTCGCCGTGTCCGATCAGGGCAAGGGCATCCACTCGGAGCCGGAACCGTCCGAGCAGAATGGGAATGGCCACAATGGCAACGGCCGCAAGCGAAAGCTGGGCGTGGGTATCGCGGGTATGCGCGAACGCGTTTTGCAGTTGGGGGGGCGGTTCGAGATCGGCGAGGGCAATCCCGGGACCCTTCTGAGCGCGGTCTTCCCCTGCCATCCGGAAATCGATTGATCGAACTCAGCTGAAATGGGCAGACAGGGAACTGTCGTGATTTATTTGCTGGTGATGGCAGCTGTCATCGTCGGCGTGGATTTCATGTTCTTCAGAGACCGATTCTGGGAACGGCTGGCTGTGAATATTGGCATTGTCCTGGTGTTCGGGGCTGTCTATTTCCGATTCCTCAGGCGTCCATGAGCAGGGCGCGATAGCGTTTAACGCAAACTGCCGCATTCAAATGCTTGCAGCTGTTCCGGTCGAGGACGTTTATTCCTCAATAACGTCTTGCGGTTTGGCGCTCGGCCCTGTTTGGAAATGCGGCCGCGCGAGCGTTCTGCGCGGCGCTGCCTTTTGCGGCAGTCTCGCCGCTACTTCTGGCCGTTCTTCTTCTGCTGCTCGGCCTCTTCGGCAATCTCTTTCATGTAAGTTTCGGCTTCGGATTCGGAGCAGACCATTTCGCGGATGTCGAAACTATCGCTCTGCAAGCGCATGGGATATTTGTCCAGGGCGTTCCAGGGCTTGGTGTAGTACTTGGGATCAGTGATGGTCACCGTGAGTTCCAGGATGTCGTGGTTCACGCGGTGAAAGATCTCCTGCACCTTCAAATCTGCGGTATGTGGACGGCCGACGTTGTCGATCCAACTCCGATCGTCCATGCCCACCGTGTCCACCACGAAGGTGTAGTCGTCCGTCCACTTGCCGACCGAATAGCCATACCAACGCGGCTCGGTGATCTTGGGGAAGTCGCGCCCGTCGGTCCAGATGGTGCGGTAGACCTGATCGTTCTCGTATATGACGTTCACTTTCTTGGGAGCTTGCGCGATCTCCACCGCGCGCAGGTCGTGCAGATCGACGCGGGGAAAGCCGATCGGATCGCATTTCTCGAAGGGATCGTTGACCTCGAGCAAATCATACGAGCCGAATCCATCGCCATACTTGTGGGTCTTCCAAACCTGCTCGCCTTCGGGCGTGTAAGGAACCTCGGCATGCTTGCCATCCTTGGGGAAGTTGGCCGGCCCTGACGCCTGCACTCCGTTGCGCCAGCCCGCGGCGGGCTCCCAGGTTCCGAAGATGTCGTGTACGGGAGCGGGCGCCGGGTTCTTGCTCAGCGGCGTGTCCGGAACGACCCGGTTCCAGCCGTCGAGGTGCGGCTCGTCGTCGGCATTCCCCTGGCCATTTTGGCCGCCCGGCCCCTGCGCGTGCGCCGCCACCAGAGGGAGAAAAGCCGCGACCGAAAGGGAGACAGCCAGCAGACCAAGGCGCTTCAGCGTCGTTGCATTCATTCGGAAGATCATTTCAGGGAGTTCCTTTCGGGCGTTGAATTCATCAAGAAACCGGCGTTTTTCCCGGAAAGCCGTGAGCGCCTCATTTTCACTATCGTGTCGTCGCTATTGTGCAGGGGCCTGCCTGCGCTCGTTCGCAACGACTCACAGCAGTGCCTCCAGAAACCCGCTTCGCTTGGGGCGTATTCTAGATGCGGCATATCCGCGAGGCAAGCCCAAATTCCTCCGCGCATGAGGCGGCGCGACAGATGGCTCCGAGGATGGCCTTGCTGCTTGCGGGAATTCGGCCAAAAAGAAGACGACGCTCCGCTAGTCGGTGCTCCATTGCGGCTCCAGGCGGAAAAAATACAGCGCCGGGCGCCGCGCTTCCGGCGCGTCATCCCTTCGCTTGACGTCGTCGTACTTGCTCAGGAAAACATTGCGCACCACTTCGATTTCGGCCGGGGCCGTCAGCGGATAGGCGCGCATGTCGAAGAGCCGATCCCCGATCCTCACGCGGATTCGCGGATCGCGAACCACCATGCGATTCCAAAACCTGGCTTGCGGAAAGTCCCCTCGCGTGTCCCGTTTTCCCCGTGCCGGCGCGAAATATTCGGAGAATAGATAGATATGGTCGTCAACCCTGGCAATGTCCGTGGTCAACACATGGGGAAGCAGGTAAGGGGTATGCGTTTGCACTTGAATGTTTCGGACCGAATCGATGAACGACCAGTCTGTAACGGGCGTTCTGACCACGTCTCCCGTAAGCCAGAAACCGATTTCGCCGCGGCGCATGCGCACCAGATTGCTGGCAAGAGTATTGGAGCCGCCCGGAAGCGAGGGCGAAGACCGCACGATCGCGAAGTTCAAAGCGAATAGAACCCCCGCCAGCACCAGTACGATCAGCCCGGCGATTTTCCATCTCTTCATTGGCGTCCCTCGGCGGAATCTTCTGTTGCGCGTTACCAATACCGATCTGAGCGCGGCCTACAATAATCGATAAAGGACGCCGACGGAAGCAATCGCACATCATTTGTTACCGTGTGGGCGGGGCGGCAGCTCCGGCGCCGCGTGCTATCCGGTGCGACGGAGCCGCCGGCCCTCGCCTGAAAGGGTCGGATCCTCCGACGGCATCGGAAGAGATCGATCCTCTCACAGCTAGCCTGAACCGGACACCGAACAGATGATGAACGCCGGTCACAATGCGGGTTGTCTGCGTTGTTAACTTTGCGGCAGGAGGCGCTCCACGTGCAGGTTTGAGCGCCTGGTTGATGAACTCGTGCTTGAGCATCCTGGCGTGCAGCAGCCGTATCGGGCTCACTTCGGGAAGCTTAAACGAACCGAGTTCCCAGATTGGGTCGAGGCGGTCCCAACTATGCGCATTCCCGGTGCGATTTGAGGCCGCCTCGGCGTATTTCTCTACGTCCTATTGCACGCATGTTGCCGCCGCAGCACGATCCGACGCTTATTCCTGTACCCGCCGCGCATTGCGTCACAATGCGCGAAGCGGCAAACGGGGCAGGCAATCCTTACTGCTTGTCTTTATTTTCCGCCGGCTTTTCCGCCGCGTGGCCGGTTACCTTCACGTTCTCGAGATACCGGCCCTCGTCGGCGCTCACGACGACGTCCGCCGCAATTTGATCGCCGCTGGAAATCTTGGTCAAATCCTCTTCTTTTTTTACGTTATAGGGCATGGTCATGGCCCTCATGAATCCGGGAATCTCTTTGTGATCCACCACCAGCTTGTGGTTCGGGGAGTCCACGGACTTGACGGTGCCCTCGAGCTTGAAATGTTTGGGCGGCACGCTTTGTCCCGCCGTCTGGGCTAAGCCGATTCCCACCGCCGCGCTGCCCACGCCAACAATGGTCACGAGCATCACGAGCACGAAACTTGTTTTGAATCGAGGCATGGTTTTCCCTCCGGTGCAAGTTGGAAGAGATACCAAAAGAGTCAGCTCCCGGCATAATAGAACGAGAACGGTACAAGCGCTAAGAGAAAGGAAGACGATGGAAATCAAACGATGCGGTTCACAGCCCTCCGGCAAGGGGAAGGCGGAGTATTTCACGGGCGCGGTGCGCACCGATCCGCTGTTCAGCGCGCCCGATCCGGCGCGCGTTCGCTGCGTGTGGGTCACGTTCGAGCCGGGCGCTCGCACGGCCTGGCATACGCATCCTCTTGGGCAAACGCTGATCGTTACCTCGGGTTGCGGCCGCGCACAGCATTGGGGCGGCCCGGTGGAGGAGATCCGGCCGGGCGATGTGGTCTGGTTTCCGCCAGGCGAGAAGCACTGGCACGGCGCGGCGCCAACCACGGCGATGACCCATATCGCCGTTCAGGAGCAGCTCGACGGCAAGGCCGTGGATTGGATGGAGCACGTCAGCGACGAACAGTACCGAAAGTGACGCGCTGAGATGGTGAACTAGAGGCGCGGTGTTACCTGAACGCAATAGCGCGCCTTCTATCTATGAATGCATATTCATGGATGCAGCGCTTTTTCGATGCGCGGGTCGGGTACCAGCCACATGATGGCCACACCGACGTAGCAGGCGCAGGCGATCCACGGGTGCACGAACGAAAGAGGAATGGCGACAACATAGGCCACCAGAGACATCTTGCCCTTCCTGTCATCCCCAATCGATGCCGCGAGCGTTGACTCTTTTCCGTGGTAGGCAATCAACGATCTGGTCAAAATGAAGTAAGCCGTTCCGGCGAAGAGCATCACGGTTCCGTATAACGCTACCGGCCAAGGCGCAAAATCGTTTTGTCCCATCCAGGCGGTAACGAACGGGGTCAGCGACAGCCAAAACAGCAAATGCAGATTGGCCCACAGGATTCCGCCCGAGACGTTCTGGGCCGCCTGCATGAGGTGGTGATGATTGTTCCAGTAGATGCCGACGTATACAAAGCTCAGAATATAGGTCAGGAAGTCGGGAAGGACGGGCTGCAAGGCCGCCAGGCTGGTTCCGTTGGGAGCCTTCATCTCCAGCACCATGATGGTGATGATGACAGCGAACACGCCGTCGCTGAAAGCTTCCATGCGGCCCTTGGTCATCTCACGCACCTTTCTTGGTGACGCCGGAACCAGGCTATGTTATCCAGGCTTTCGAGGATTTTGAAAGATGCGCCGGACGAATAGGTCAAAGTCGCGCTAAAAACCGAAGTCCGGTAAATTGATTCCTTTCGGAGGAGATCACGTCGCCCCGCACACTGTTTCTTGGAAAGCTACTAGGGCTCTACTGCTTCGCCTTGGCGTTATCCATGCTCGCGCACGCCCAAGCGACCGTGGAGATCATGAAAGAGATCGTGCAAACCCCTCCGCTGCTTTTCATGGCCGGTCTGATGGGAATGACCGCTGGGCTGGCCATCGTTCTGGCCCACAATGTGTGGTCAGGCGGCGCGCTGCCCGTCTTGGTCACACTTTTCGGCTGGGCAGCCCTGATCAAGGGCATGCTCTTGTTGGTTCTATCCCCGGACACGGAATCGAGGGTCTTCATCATGGGACTTCGCTACGACCAGCATCCGTATCCCTATGCCTTCTTTTTGCTTCTTCTCGGCGCGTACTTGATCTATGCGGCGTTCCACTCTGAATCACGCTCCTCGAAATAAGCAGGGCGGCCCGCTGGGTTCGAGCACACACACCGCGAGAGCCGTTGGTCTTGCAGGATTTGCTGCGGGGTTACTTCGCGCTCAGGCTACGTCGCGATGGATTCTGCGGATTCGCCAATGCACCCGGATGGGCACTTTGTGCTTAGTCTCGGCGAGTTCGCGAACGTCCATCCTTCCCCCTCGGCGGCAGATAACCTGAAAGACGTGTCCGTAAGGGGAGCTCACTTCAAATACGCCGTCCTCGTCTCGGAGAGCTTCTACGGGACTCTTCACCTCTACGTCGGCTGCCTCGATCATTGCAGTCACTCCCGGGAAGAAAAGATCAACAGAAGCTGGGAAGAAGCAGAGGGAAACTAAACGGATGGCGCGGAAGTGTCAACCGTCACCGCTGTAGACCGCTGTGGATATTTGAGGAAATCGAGGAAATCCCCGCGCTTCGCTAGAAGCGCTTTTATTTTCTGCGGTTTCAGGTGGACGGGCGTCAGTGAGCCGGCAAGAACCCGTCTGCCTTATAAGTGGCCTCGGCCTCGGGTGAAGAGAGGTAGGTGACCAAGGCTTTTGCCGCCTTCGGATCCTTGGCGTGGGTGGAGACGAACGCCATCACCTTCAGCGGCGACAAAATCTGCTTCGGCAAGCGCCCCACAACGTCGACGCCGGGATTGGTCATTTCGTTGAGCCAGTAGATGCAGATCTCGGCATCGCCCTTGGCGATCGTGTTTCCCACCCCGCCGGAGTTAGGGAACAGCTTGGCCTTGGGGGTGATGGCATCGTAGACGCCCAGCTTTTCGAGGGCCATCTTGGTCGTGGTTCCGTCGCTTCCCTGGGGCGGGTCCACGAAGGCGATCGTCTTGGCCGCGAGCAGCGCTTGCTTCAGCGCTTTGGGCGAGGAGATGTCCGGCTTGGTCGCGCCCTTTTTCACTCCCACCGCGAGAGTCAGGCTGGCCAGCGTGGTCGCGCTTTTGGGATCGATATTGCCGGAGGCCAGCGCTTCGGGATAGGGCGGCAATATGATGAAGACGTCAAATGGCTCGCCCTTGGCCGCCTGGTCCCTGGTCCCCAGGCCTCTGCCGTAAGTCACCTTGAGTTTGTAGCCGGATTTGGGCTCGAATCCGGGCGCCACCTTATCGATGATGCTCCGGACGGGGTTTGGCGCGAGAAGAGTGACTTCAGTTTGGGCGCGGGCGCCGGCCGAAATGCCCAGCAAAAGCGCGCCAACGGCCACGAACGAGGATAGGTATTTCACCGGTTGCTCCTTGCATCTTTCGGCTCGCCATCTGACTGGGCGCTTATTCTGGTCGCCGAGGAACGTCGCTTATACACCCCAGGCACTTCCGCGTAAACTGAAATCCTTGAGGTTCGACAACGCGGCGCCGCCGGCGATATCAGACTTGCTTGATCTCTAGAGTTGCTCCGGAACCCTCGCCCCGGAACCCTCGAATGCTCGCCCGGATACAGCCAAATCTAGCTCTCGCACCCGCGGCCGCCGAACCAATGCGCGTTTTCGCCACGGGTTCAAAACGCGATACCACCACATGATGCAGCCCGTGACGAAGAGAATCGGCGGCGCAATCCCCAGCACCACCCACAGCGCCTTCACAGGCCAGCCGCCAAAATCGCCGACGTGCACGGAGTGCAGTATTCCCACATTGGTGAGCAGAGGAGCGGAGGGAAACAGAGCGATCAGCTTGTCGAATGGCTTGGGAAACACCAGGTACGCGCCGGTAATGGCCCACATGAAGACGATCGCGAAGGTCCAGAAGCCGATCGCGCTGTGCAGGTCCCAATTGAAGCGTTTGAGATTGGAGCTAGGCCGAACGGCCAGGCTGCGACGCCATCTGCGGATTCCCGGCCACCAGATCGCCATGCCCGTGATGCTCAGGCCTGCGGCGAGAAATCCGCCCGCGCCATTGATGAGCCGGCCCGAATATCCCATCAGCAAGTTCATGTGCACTTGGGAAAAGAAGCTGACTGCGCGAAGCCCAAGCGGACGGGCCGTCCCAAGATCCTTGCCGGTGTAAGGATCGACGAATCTTTGATCGGCGTAAGTGGCCGCACCCAGGGAAACGATGGCAGCCTCGCGAGGGTCCTTCCAAACCTGGATTCGCGTGATGGTGGCGCGGGGGTGCGCCCGTTGCGCCGCTGCCAGCAGTTCGTCGTGGCTTAGCCTGCTTCCGGCAATCTCCACCATTTTGGCCTGCGGCAAGAACGCGGAGTAAAGTTCGCTATTGAAGACGGCCAAACTTCCGCTGAGCGAGACCACAAACACATAGAGTCCCAGCGCGATTCCGCTCCACAGATGCACCTGGAACAAAGCCTTGCGCAGCCAAACGGTCTGCGGTCGCTTGATCCACTTTTGCCAGGTATTCACGACTTTTGCCTATATTAAATCACAAGCAGGCTCACTTTGACTCTGGCAAAAACGCCGCCCGCCGCACACGATAAGAGACGGCCGGGAAGTCCGGTCCGGTTCCGGGAATTCCGGCGGGAAGTGGCTGTAGACGAAGTGCGGCCGGGCGCGGCGAATCAAAATGCGGGTTGAAAGACGATGTGAAGCGTGGCGGGGAAATCCACGGGGCGTCCTTGTTGCGTCGCCGGCGTGAAGCGAATCTGCTGCGCGGCGCGGATGGACTCGTCGTCCAAGCCGTGTCCCAAGCCCTTCAACACGCCGTTCACCTTCACCTCTCCGGAGGCCTGGAAGACAACGTCGAGCAAAACCTGGCCCTCGATACCCAAGCTGCGCGCCTCGTCCGTGTACGCAGGATGGGGACCTGTCAGCACAACCACTCCTTGCTCCGGCGGCTGGGCGGCTTGCATCGCCGCATTTTCCGGCTTCGGAGGCGGCGCCATTTTGATGGTCTCAAATGTACCCGGCGGGACCACGCGCGCCTCTTTAGGACGATTTTCCGCGCCGCTTTGAGCCCTAAGAGCAACCGCCGGAGCAAAGGAACCCACTTGGACCGGGCGCGGAGCAGTTCCCGTAATCGTTCCGGGATTCGAGTTGGCGCTGGGGCCGGCGTTCAAACTCGCGCCCGCATTCAGCCTGCGCGGGTCGCTGAAATTAGCGGTCGGCGAATCGGTCAAAAACCATGTGTTCGCCTCCCGCGGAGAGACCGGCTCCGGCGCGCCGATCTTGGGGAGAACCTCTGGAATGTTCGTCGTCGGAAGAACCAGGACCGCCTGTTGCACGTCGGGGGCATCGGCATTTCGCAAGCCCGCTGGCTTGAACGTAGGTGCCGGCATGGGTCGCGGAGCCGCCGGATCGGGTTTGGCCTCGGGAGTCGTGGCCTCCGGGGTTGTGGGCATCGAGTGCGAAGCCGGCGCGGCGTGATGCGCCGCTTGGAGCTTCGAGATGACGATCGGGGCGCGCCCCGGATCGTCGCTTTCAATGCGGTCGACCAGCGATTCGGAGACGGTGACCTCGCCGCCCTCCGTATCGAATGTTAATTTGCCCTCTTGCCGGACGATGTTGCTGGCCTGAATCTGACGCCCGTTCTTAAGATAGATGGTGTCGGCCAGCAGGCCAGCCGCCGGGGCTAAACCCACGAAAGCTGCCAGGAGCCCTATGCGAATAGATCTAAGGGCCGGATTCACAAACGCCTCCAAGGGAAAATAGGGGCCGTTGATACGAGGTTAAGAACCATGCCCGTGCGTGTCAATTGCAGCCGCGGAGCTTGTTCCCTGGATATAAGTGTGTTTATGAACACCAACTTAGGACAACAGAAGCTCCGCGCCTTTACTCAAACAACTGCCAGAAATCGGGTCGCGGCGCCGGAAACGAGACCTCAACTTCGAACAACTGGTCATTCACCGAGCGCGTATTGACGATCTCCACTTCCGTCGCATTTTGCCGCGCGCTCATGAGCAGCAGTTTCTGTCCGCGGTCCACGGCCGCTCCCAGGATCAATAAACATCCGTGCGAGCTCGCCTTGAGCGCCTTCGCTTCCTTGTAGAAAGGGGTTTGCGACTGGCCGTACCCATACACGCATACTGTCGCGCCCAATGAGCCGTTTCCCGAGCCATTCGTGGCGCCCAGTGCTTGCTTCGCTTCGTTTTGTCCGGTCATGTTCATTGTCCTCGCTCCTTAGATAAAGCAAGGGCTGTTCCACAATGAACCAGCCGAACTCCTTTAGAATCAATGGGTATATGGAAGATGGGCGGTGTCGCACTGTTCAAAACTGGAATAGTGTTCACGCTGACTACAGTGCCGAGACCCGAACCTATCGCCCGTCCTGCGAGTCGATACGGCATTGTCGAGAGTCCCAGGCAGGTTCATCGGACTCGGACAGGCGAACCCTCCGCAGAGGCACGCATGCCGGTGATTTCCGCGATACGAATACGGTAAAAGACCGGGAGGGGCGCCTCGTCATGGCCGCGGGCCACCGAAGCGGCATATGCAGTCATCCACCATGAAGTGCGCTTCACCAGCAATGACTGTGCCTTATTCCGTTCGGCGGAGTATCCCCCTGTTTCGGAGAGCTCCTCATATCTTCCGAGAACGACAACACTCGTCCAAGTGTCCGGAGTCAAGATTTCGTCCGCTTCCACGCATATGAGCGGGTTCGCACGCATCCATTCGACCTTCTGGCCCGGAGTTGTGAAGCCGTATAGGTGTTCGGTCTCATAGACGAAGTAAATCGGCACGATATAAGGCTGACCATTGCGCGCGCATGCCAGTCGCCCCATCTCGTGGTTGGCCAGAAATTCGCGACATTCCTCACTCTTCATTTGGCTCATGAGCATTGGCAGATCCCCCTTTCCGTTCGGGTTCCGCGTTGATCTCGCTCTTTGCTCTCAGGCCGGCTGGCGCCAGCTCCCTAGCGGCGGGAACGCTTTCGGGGACCGCCGCCGACGTCGGGAACATCTTCTCCGAGGGCCGTCGCCAAGTCGATCTGGTGGTCCTGCTCCTGCATCAGGATCTGCCGAATCTGTTCCGCCATCGCGTACTCCCCGAGAGCTTCACATTGCGGAATCCGATCGCGGTAGTTGCGGATCGTTTCGTTTTCATTATCCAGATCGTAACGAAGCATCTCTTTGGGATTTTTCGATGTGCGCACCGGCTTCGGCGTGACCACCGGCATTTTGCCGAGATAGTCGATCTGCCGCGAAAGGATCAGAGCATGATCGAGCTCCTGCTTGGCGTGAATTTCGAGCTGCGCCGCGATGTCCATGTACTCGGCGCCGGTCAGCACCTGGGAATAGACGACGTAGGCGATGATGGCTTGATATTCGCGGGAAAGGTCTTCGTTCAAAAGTTCCGCCAGACGCTCGCGGGAGATTTCGGTTTCGCTTGCTTTGGGCTCGGCCATGGGGACTTCTCCTTGAACTTGAAGTAAGAGCAGGCTCTATTGTGGGGCGCAACATGTGATTACTTCAAATGGAAAACGGGGACAAAAAAACGGTCCGGCGTGCAGGAGCGCCGGACCGTTTTTTGAGGGTGGGTTCTTTTAGGCAGTGAGGTACATCGTGCTGCCGTTGCGGTTCACCAAGAGGAGAGGCTTCTCGTTCGAGCCGGGCATGGCGCGCTCGAACTCCGCCGTATTCCTCACCGGCTGGCGGTTCACCTCCTGGATCACATCGCCCTGGCGAAGCCCGGCTTCGGCTGCGTCGCTCGAAGGATCCACCTTGGTCACCACCACGCCCTTGGTGTTGGGCGAGAGGCCCAGCTGGTTGGCCGCTTGCGCGTCGAGGTTCTGGACAGCCACGCCCGAAAGCGCGCTGCTGGCGGAGCCGTTGCCGTTCTCTTCGGAGTTGTCGCCCGAGTTGTTCTTCGCGCCCAACTCGGCCGGCATCGGGCTCAGCTTCACCGTGACGTCCTTGTCCGAACCGCCGCGAAGCACCTTCAGGTTGGCATCGCTATCAGGCGCCATCATGGAGATGGTCATGCGCAGATCGTTGCTGTCCGTGACGGGCTTGCCGTTGACGTCGAGAATGATATCGCCTCTCTCGAGGCCGCTCTTCTCGGCGGGGCTGCCCGCGCTCACGTCGGCCACCAGCGCGCCGCGCGCTTCTTTTTCGCCAAACTGCTTGGCGAGATCGGGCGTGACGTCTTGCGGCAGGATTCCCAGATACGCGCGGGTCACCTTGCCGTGGTCGACAATCTGTTCCATGACGCCGCGCGCCATGTTCGCCGGGATGGCAAAGCCGATTCCCTGATTGCCTTCCGACCCGTGAGCGATGATCGCCGTATTGATGCCGATCAGTTCGCCGCGGTCGTTCACCAGCGCTCCGCCGGAATTTCCCGGATTGATGGGAGCGTCGGTCTGGATGAAGTTCTCGTAGTCTTCAATTCCCAGATGAGAGCGGCCGGTGGCGCTCACGATGCCCATGGTCACCGTCTGGCCCACGCCGAAGGGGTCGCCCACGGCCAGAGCATAGTCGCCCACCTGGACCTTCGAGGAGTCCGCCACGGTGATGCAGGGCAGGCTGCTCGCGTCGATCTTGATCACCGCGATGTCGCTCTTCGCGTCCGTGCCCACCACCTTGGCCTTGAATTCGCGCTTGTCGGAAAGCGTGACGGTAACGCTGCTCGCGCCGTCCACGACGTGATTGTTGGTAACGATGTAGCCGTCCTGCGTCATGATCACGCCGGATCCCACTCCCGTTTCTCGCTGCTCGGGGACTTGAGGTTGTCCGCGGAACTGCCGGTTCCGGAACTGGGGGTTACCGAACTGGCCGTTGCCTTGCCCGTTGCCTTGCCCATTGTCTTGCCCATTGCCCTGGTTATTATCCGGGCCTTCGCCGAATTGGTTCTCGAAGCCGTTGCCGAAAAATTGACGGAACAGCTGGTCGTCCGGCAACTGCGGTGTCTTGCTGAAATTCCGTGGGAACTTTGGCGATTTTCGATGACGAAATGTTGACCACAGCCGGGAGAACTTTCCTCACCACGGGCGCGAAGCCTGTTTGGCTGGGACCTTCGTCGGGACTCGCCAGCTTCAAGGCCAGCGCGTGAATGTGCTCGATATGGGTGGCGCTGGCGTAGCCAACACCCCCTAATGCAGACGCCAGGGCCAGCGAACACAACACGGCCTGAGGGCGCTTCCAAAAGCCTCTCGAGAAAACCCTTGAAATACTTTGATTGCGCATTTCGACTCCTGTATGGGGACGTTGGCCACTCTTCCTAATCTCTCCGAGGTGTGGCTTCAGGTGTTTAGACGGACCGGCCGCGAAGAGGTTAGGTTGGCGGCTGACTCAACGTGAAGAAGAAACTGCCTGGGCTCTCAAACTGCTGGATTCTATGGGCTCGCGCCTTATTGCACGGTGATGAATATTTCCTGTTGCGGGGGATAACCGTAATTGAAGGTAGTCTCGTATTTTGATTGTTTCACAAGATCGAGCGCGGACTGGCTGAGGGCCGGATCCGAGGTTTGCAAACTCTCAGCTTCGATGACGCGTCCTTCTGGGGTTAGAGTCGCATGAATCACGACAGGATGAATTGGGCCGGAGCTAACGCCGCCCCTGGATTGGGTTTGATAGCTCGGTCCAATCAAACCCACGCCTCCCGTAAACATTTGGCTCGTTGCGATGAAAAGGGAAGGATTCAGCTCTTCGGTGGTCGCCGTGTTTACGCTCACGCTTCCCTGCAACACGATCTTTCCCGCCTCCGCCACTCTGACCTGGTTGATGCTGGGACGTCCGCTAGGCTCCGAAGAGTTCGCGTAGTCGTAAAGCACGTACATCCCCGGCGCAGGCGAATAGACTCGCAATAGCTTCCTTTGGTCAATCGGCACCGCTGGTCGCGCCTCAACGCAGTACTCCGCCTCCGGCCAGTCCCGGTTCGGCGCTGTGCTGCCGTGTACTGAAATTAAAACGCAGGTCACCAGTACGCCATCGAGCGATGCGGGCGCCGTTCGGATCTTCGCGCTCATCGTGGAAGGCATGCCGGGTCCCAGAACGTCACTCCGAGCCATCTCCAGGCGAATCGGTATTGGTCCGGGCGGCACCGAATCATAAGCCTGATCGGTGATGATTCGAGTAATAGAAAAACCTCCAATGCGCCCTACCCAGTGGCGACGATTCGGGCTGACATCGGTCTCGTCCATTTCACCTTGGCCGACCTCTTGCACCTCGCCGCCGGCGGTAAACGACACCTCCACTGTCATCGGAGGTCTTACCGGGAGCTTCGCAGAAAAGCCCTCCTGAAGCAGCTTGAGAACCGCAGCCCGCGCTTCCGGGTTCACCACGTTTTCCGGAGGGCTGGCCACCAGCTCAAACGGATCGTATGGCGGCGCCGCAATCTGGACTGCAGGTGCATTCTGCGGCTTGGCCAGCGCAAAATTCACCATCGACAACACTGCTCCAAGGCAGGTGATACCGATCGATTTGCGTGGTCTCATTGGTCTGCCTCCGCGGGAACCGAAAAGCCAGAGCCAACGTGGGTTTGCCCGATAATACTCCACTCCTACAGCCCTGTCATGCGCTCCAGCCGTTCCGGATACCTGGCGCCCGGCAGGGTATCTCCGCCGCGGCGGCGTCGATCTCGCGCAGGTCTTCGGGCGTCAGTTGAATGGAAACCGCTCCGATATTTTCTTCCAGACGATTCAGCTTCGTCGTTCCCGGGATGGGAACGATCCACGGCTTTTGCGCCAGCAGCCAGGCCAGCGCGATCTGCGTGATCCACCGAGCCTCCTGAAGGCTCAATAGCGGCGCATATCGGCATTGCGCAGAATCTTGGTGCCTGATCCTTCGTTCCGTTCCAACTCCCCAACAAAAGCGCGACCGATCGCTTCCTGATCGATGGTTCCCCACGAACCGGGAATGAAGCGCCCGAGGAACGCCACCCAACCCGGCGTATGCACATTGCCTCCGATAATTCCGGGGCGAAAAATCGCCAAACGCGAGAAGCCGATTTCCTGGACGGCCTCTTCTTTTAATCCCATCACGCGCGCGTAACGAATTTTGCTTTTGCGGTTCGTTCCTGCCGCGGTTAATAAGCCGAAGTTCGTCACCCCTCCGGCTTTACAACCTCGTGCAAAGGCGCCGACGATCCCCACTTCCAATTTGATGAGCTCTTCATCGCTCCATTTGCTGCTGCCGCTACCGACCCCCACGCAAGAAACGCCAAACATGACTCGCGGCGCACAAGCCCTTACCAAATCCGCAACCTCTTGCACAAAATCCGCTTTCTCCGGATCGACGGTCACCACCCGTACCCGCTCGCCCCAAGAATTCGCAATCGGCCTGCGAGAAAGCAGCACCACCTCACGGCAGCTCGGAGAATTTATGAATCTCTTGACCACTGCGGAACCGACTTGCCCCGTGCCGCCTAGAATGATGACTCCGTATTCTGACATGTGTAGGATGGACGCTCACAACCCCGTCATGCGCTCCAGGCGCTCCGGATACCTGTTGCCTTGCACCGTGATCTTCGCCGAGGCGGCGTCGATCTCCCGCAGGTCTTCGGGCGTCAATTGGATGGACACCGCTCCGATATTCTCTTCTAGGCGGCTCGGCTTGGTAGTACCGGGAATCGGAACGATCCACGGCTTTTGCGCCAGCAGCCAGGCCAGCGCGATCTGCGCGGGAGTCGCATTCTTGAGCTTGGCAATCCTGCCCAGCAGGTCGATCACCGCCTGATTTGTTTTCAGAGCCTCCGGCGTAAAGCGGGGAAGTGTGCTGCGGAAGTCAGTGCTCTCGAATTTCGCGTTCTCGCCGATCTTGCCGGTAAGGAAGCCTTTGCCCAGCGGACTATATGCCACGAACGCAATCCCCAGTTCCTCGAGCGTGGGGATCACCTCCTGCTCCGGCTTCCGCCACCACACCGAGTATTCGTTTTGCAATGCGGTAAGCGGCTGCACCGCGTGTGCGCGGCGAATCGTCTTTACGCCGGCTTCGGAAAGTCCGAAGTGCTTCACTTTGCCCGCTTGAATCAACTCCTTCACCGTGCCGGCCACGTCTTCTATGGGCACATTCGCGTCAACCCGGTGCTGATACAGCAGGTCGATGCTCTCCACCCTGAGCCGCTTGAGCGATCCCTCCACGGCCTGCTTGATGTGGTCGGGCTGGCTGTTCACGCCTCTCGCGCCCGGCCGGGTATCGCTGCCGCTCAGATCGAACCCAAACTTCGTGGCAATCACTACCTTGCCGCGATAGGGAGCCAGCGCTTCGCCCACCAGTTCTTCATTGATGAATGGCCCGTAAACTTCGGCGGTGTCAAAGAACGTGATGCCGCGTTCGATGGCGGCGTGGATCAGCGAGATCATCTCCTGTTTGTCTTTAGGCGGACCGTAGGAAAAGCTCATCCCCATGCAGCCCAGCCCCATGGCCGATACTTCCAGATCGCTTTTGCCCAGTTTGCGCTTTTGCATTGTTCCTCCAGGAGTGCCCCGCACGGCCGGCATAATGAGGCTACAACAATAACGGCTAGCTTTGAGATGAGAAAGTATAGTCCGCCGACGCTTCGGTGGTTTCAGTTCGGGCCTGGCTTGGGAAGGCAGACCTTCAGCGCCGTGCTTCTCGGTGAGGTGAGCGAGTAATTCTGATCGAGGCGTGTACGATCACGCCAAACGGCGTTCAAGCCGTCGGCGATAAGACCCAATAAAAAGGCAGGATTCGCAGCAGTCTTGTCTTGGACGCTTTTCCGTGCCAGCCGCAATTTGGATCCGCGCACGAGATGTGCTCATTTCCAAACATTTTCATCGCTTGGGCGTCCGAAAGCGATGCGGCGGAGCACTTCCTCTGAAAGTTGATGTCGTGGCCGCCCTTGGGGCACTCGAAGACAAGTCTGTACGCTTTGCTCATGTCTTATAGTACCAGTTTCCGGCCATTGACCCTGGGATGGAATCGCGGCTCTTTGCTCATGGTGCTAACACTATCCCTTTTCAGTAAGTTGCGCTCCTTCTAGCAGTTATCCCCTAATCCTTCCAGCGCATCACCTTGAGCAGATTGCAATAATCGTCGGTCCAGGAGATCGCTTGCGTTTCCGCGGGAAACGGTTCTGAGCCTCTCAGAAGCTCCTGGCCGGAAAGGGAAGCGGGATCGCGCGAGAGCAGGATCCAGTCGGATTGCGAAAAAGGACCGGTGGGAAGCAAATCGACGCGCACGGCATGAAAGCCGAAATCGCGTGCAATTCCGGCGATCACGGGCCGCAGGTCCAGCGTCTGGTTGCTGATGTGCACGGCGATCACCGATCCCGGCCCGCGAAGATGCTTGGCGTACACTTGAAATGCTTCGCGCGTGAGCAGGTGCATGGGTATGGCGTCGCTCGAAAATGCATCCAGCACCAGCACGTCAAACTTCTGGAAGTCGCCGCGGCTGGCTTCGCGTTCCAGCGAGAGCCGCGCATCGCCAAGCACCACCTCGATTCGCCCGGGCGAATCGCGCAGGTACGTGAAGTAGGGCTGCTGGCTCGCCGTTGCCGGCGCGGATAATTTGTAGACGTCCGGATTGATTTCGTAGAAGCGGAAGACATCCCCGGCGTGGGCCAGCGCCGCGAGCGTACCCACTCCCATTCCCACCAGGCCCACGCGCATGGGATGTTGCGGCCAGTTGCGAATCACCATGTTGGCTCCGCTGAATGGGCCGTAGTAGCCCGTCGCCAGCGCGCGCCGCGCATCGCGATACTGGAAGCCATGAATGGTGCCGCCGTACTGCAAGGCCAGGTAGTTCTCCTGCTCGACGCTGATCACCGACAACACGCCGTAAAAACTTCGGGACGACGCGATCACGTGGTAGAGCGCCGCCTTCTGCGGAATCAGCAGGCCGGCGGTGAGCAATGCCAGAACGACCCTCGACGCGTTGCGGACCAAAGCGGGCGACGGCGCCGTCCGCGGCGCTCGGCGCTCGGCGGCATATCGCCAAGCCGCTGCCACGATGAGAATCGCGGCCGCGTAAAAGCTCGCCGATCGCGGCAACCGCGCCGCCTCCCTCCATAACGGAGCAATCACGGGGGGCGCAAGCCATACGGCGCCGGCAAAAATCACGAGCGCCAGCGAAGCTCGCCCCTTGTACCACCAGGAGGAATCCTCCCGCATCGAGACGCCCAGCACCACCGCAATGCATCCCATAACCCCCAGCGGATATTCCCAATAGTTCGGGAAGATTCGCGGCGCCAGCAAGCTCACGGCGATGCCCCCCAGCGCGCCACCTGTGGCGATGTAGAAATAGAATGCGGTCAGCAATTCAGCGCGGGGCCGCGTGCGCGCCGCCTCTCCATGGCACACCATGCATCCCGTGCAAAGCGCCGCGGAATAGGCCGCCAGCTGCATCATGAAGGAATACGTCATGCTTGGGAGCGATACGAGGATGACGAACGCAACCGTCACGGCGAAGGCCGGATAAAAAATCTCTCGCCGGTACCAGCGGTCGCTCTCGAAGCACAGGATGAACGAAAGCAGATACAGCCCTAATTGCAGCACCCATAGGAACGGGCTAACCGGGATGTCCTGGCAAACCAGGTTCGTGGTCGCGAGCAGCAGCACCGAGGCGCACGCCGCCAGGCCCATCCACATCAGCCGAAGCGGCCATCCAACGCGCCGTTCACCCGGGCGCGCTCGCCAAAAAGGTTCGCGAACGAATTCCGGTTTCGGCGGGATGGGAGCGGCGGAGCGCACCACGCTTCGAGCGCTGAAAGAGTAGCAACCTAAAAACAGGCCGTACCCCGCGACCCATGCCCAGCGTTGTGTGCCGAGCCCTACGTACGGTTCCACCAGCAACGGATACGACAGTAATCCCAGGAGCGATCCCGCGTTGGAGAGCGCGTAGAGCCGGTAGGGCAGCCGCTCGGGCCCAGCCTGCGCGAACCAATGCTGCATCAGCGGGCTCGTGGCCGACAGCAAGAAAAAAGGCAGGCCGATCGCGGCGATCAAAAATTTCATGATCGCCCATGTGGGGTCGTTCCAAGCCTCCGGCTGCCAATTCGCGCCAACGCCGAGCGGAGCGGACCGGAGATAAGCGGCCAGCGCGATGAAGGTAGCGGAAACGCCGAGCAGAACGCTATGCGCGATCACCTGCTTGCGAACGGGAAGCCACGTGGCCAGTCCATGCGAATACCCATACCCGGCGAGAAATAACAGTTGGAAGACAAAAATGCAGACGGTCCATACCGCCGGCGCGCCGCCAAAAACCGGAAGAATGACTTTCCCGAGCAATAATTGAACCTGAAAGACCAGAAACGCACTGACGAAGATGGCTAGCGCAAAGGGCAGTTGCCCGGCATCGCTGCTGCCAGCATCGCCAGCGCTTGTCCCCAAGGCTCGAGCGGCGGCGCTTGCGTGCCCCTGCGCGGCTCTGGGGAGAGTTTCGACAGTGGTACTCATCCATAGCCAGTCTAGGCGTGTTACAGGGAAAGCCCGCTTTTGCTGGCGTTTCTGTGCCCAAAGCGGAGTTGGCGACTAGCTCAACTTTCCCGGCGGCATCTCTCCCGTGCGGAATCGTGCGGGGTACACTCCTCTCACGGTTGAAAAATGAAGGAGAGACGCCCATGAAGCTAGTCGTGGTTTTAGCCGCCGCTATCGTTATTGCCGCGGTCGCCACGGGCATCCTGCTGGCCCAAAGCAATCCTTTCGTCGGAACGTGGAAACTAAACCTCGCCAAATCGAAAGACCCCGGCGCGTTCCCCAAGGAGGAAACGCTTTCGGTCAAAGTGGTCGGCGGCCAGCGCCAGGTGACCATAAGAGGCACTTCGATGAACGGCTTGCCGATTTCGTTTCAGTACGAAGTCCCGGACAAAGGCGGATTGGGAAAGGTTCTAGCCGGCGGACCCTACGATGCCGTCGCCGGGAAGCTGATCGATGCCAACACTCGCGAGGTCAGCTACATGATTCGTGGCAAGGGCGTGTTACAGCTCCGCAGTGCGGTGTCCAAAAACGGCAACACCATGAGCCTCACCGTCGAAGGAACAGACGATCGAGGCAAGACGTTTACCGGCCTGGCGGTCTTCGACAAGCAATAGTTTCGCATCCGAGAGTCCCGCGCTTCGCCTCTTTTCTGCAACTGGATTTGACAGGCGATTTTGGTTCACTCCCACGGGCCTACGGTGTATAACCCTCTCCTGGACGAACCCGAAAGCGAAGGTGTGTATTATGCCGCGATTGATTCGCACTCTATACGTTCTGGGATTCCTGGCTCTCTTTGTGGCCGCATCCAGTTGGCTGGCGCTCCAGACGGCGCGCGCCGCGGGACAGCAGGAGCAAGCGCCGGCCGCGCGGCCTGCGGGACGTGGCGGGCCCGGAGGCCCTCCGCCTGCACGGCAGGAGCCGCCGAGGTCGACACGTCTCCAGTTTCCTCCCTTGTTTTTCCGGGAAGACTGGAAGATCGATCCCAATGCGCCCAACGTGAATAACGCCGAAGAGCCCGAGCAGCCCATCACCCAGGGCAACGTGGCCAACCCCAATTTGGAAGTGCACGTCTACGGCGATCAGCCCGGCAGTCGCATCTCCAACCAGACTTACAACGACATGACCTATGCCATGTCGCTGCTTTGCACCTCCAACTGGGCGATCACCCTCAGAGACAAGAACAACGACGTCGATTTGAGCGGCGGAGTGGCCACCATCCGCTGGCGCACTCGAATCAGCGGTTTTCGTTACTTGCATCCGGTAATCAAACTCGCCGATGGCACCTGGCTCATCGGCGACAAAACGTCCACCTATTCCACATCCTGGACCGTCTCCGAAATCAACTTGGTTGACGTCCGCTGGCGCCGTTTCGACCCCAAGAATGTTATCGAGACCGGCGACGGATACTGGGTGGACTATCCGGACCTCAGCAGGGTGGAGGAGATTGGCTTCACCGATCTCATGCGCGGAGCCGGTCACGGAAGTGCCGGCGGTTCGCGCCTGGACTGGATCGAAGTCTACGGCAAGCCCGTTCCACGATCCGCCGCGGGCATCAAGTCCAGCAGCCGATAGACAACGGAGAGTTTGCCGCACCCGAACTCCGAGAGGTCGCGCCGTTCGGAACTCACCGGCCGCACATCGATATATATTCCCACATCAAAATTCAAATCCGCATTCATTGACATAGCCTATCGGCCAGAATAGACTCCGCCGGTGCGCTTGGGAGCGCCCCCTTCAGAGGAGGAGTTTGAATATGCGCCACATTACGCGGAATCAGGTTTTGTTGAGATTGGCGGGTCTCGCGCTGCTGGCAGTTTGCGCCGTTCTTTTCTTCACCGGCGTTTACAACGGCCACGTGGCAGCACAGACGGAAGCGGCCCCGAAGTACAAAGTCGATGCGACCTGGCCCAAGCCGCTGCCTAACAAGTGGAAGATGGGCGGCGTCACCGGCCTGGCCGTCGATAAGGACGATAACGTCTGGGTCTACGACCGTCCCAACGATTTAACCAGCATTGAAGTCGAAGCGGAGTTGAATCCTCCCATTGCCGATTGCTGCACCCATCCTCCCGCCATGATCCACATCGCCGGGCATGACGGCCCCGGCTATAAGGACGGCGAGGTCATCGGCTACTTTGACGCCCAGCAAGGCCACGGCATGGCCGTGGACAAGAAGGGATTCGTCTACCTCGGCCAGAACACCGTGCGCAAGTTCGACCCCAAGACCGGCGAGATGCTCATGGCCGTGCCTCACGTCCAGGAAAGCGCCAATGGCAAGCCCTTCGAGAATGATAATTACAAGGCCACTTGGAAGAAGGGCGTGGGTGGCGCCGGGCCGGTGGCCGGCTTCGTCACCGTACCCGGAGTCCCGCGTGGCGGGCGCGGCGGCGGTGTCGGCGAGGAAGCCGCCACCCAGGCCGCCTTGCAAAACAAGGCCTTCATCGAGAAATATCCGCCGACCACCCCCATGATCATCGGGAATATCGAGGAGGTCCGCACCGACGATGACGCCAACGAGATCTACATCGCCGACAGCGCCTTTGGCGGCCGCGTCATGGTCTTCTCCCTGGATAAGTTCGAGTTCAAGCGCGGCTGGGGCGCCTACGGCCACAAACTCTCGGAGATCAGCACCGATCCCGAGGCCCATGCCTACCATCCCAGCGGCCCCATGGCCAAGGAGTTCGTCGGCCACCTGACCCTTAACTTCTCCCACGACGGCCTGGTTTACGCCGCCGACCGCGGCGGCAACCGCATCGACGTCACCGACAAGCAGGGCAATTTCAAGCAGGAGATCAAGCTCGCCGAATACACCGGCGTGGGCGGCTCCGCCGGCGGAGTCATGTTCTCCGCGGACAAAGATCAAAAATATTTGTATATCTCCGATCTCACCAACAACCACCTCTGGTTCCTGGACCGCAAGACGGGCAAGGTCCTGGGCACGGTCGGCAGCATGGGCCACCAGGCCGGCGAGTTCTTCGGCGTGCACATGGAAGCCGTGGACTCCAAGAACAACATCTATACCGGTGAAGTTTTCTACGGCGAACGCGTGCAGCGCTTCGTCCCGGCCAAGTAGCGCCGCTGCTGGCGCGCGTCGCGCGCAGGACGCATGCTGGCGAACTCAAGCGGCCAAACTCAACGGGCCAAACTCAAAATCGACGCGTCACCTGCGCGGTCGGCCCGATAACGCCGGCGCCAAACCGAGCGCCTCGTCGCGCTCGGCGACGCAGTGGCCCGCCTTTTTTATTCGTCATGCCGCGTTGCTGACAAGTCCATGAATCGCGAATCGGCCGCCTCCTGGCGCACCGAACTTAGGGCCACGCTCACTTCGCGAACGTAGTAGGCCATCCCAGCCAGCAAAGAGCTCATCGAAACCACGAAAAGAAGAGCCGCCATCGCCTGCGCGTACTGCCAGTAGAGCCCCAGCCCCAGCAGCAGGCACGTGGCGATGGTCCCCAGCAGGGAATACACCGTGAAGAGAAAGGCTCTGCGAATCATCTCCGCGCGGTGTTCGATGGAAGCGATCTGCGAGGCGTACGCTTCAGACTCCTCGATGCGCCCCTCTTTTGCGGCCAGGTGTTTGTTGTGCAGGTAGGCGCGCAGCCGGCTCACCATCCCCATCAGGCGCACGTTTAGCGACAGCAGAAGCAGCCCTTCCGCGGAAACAAAAATAGCCGGCGCAACAAACGCCTGGAAAAGCCGCGAAATATCGGCCATAGGGAATGGCAGCCTGCAGGCCCGATGAGCAACGCCGCGATTACGCACCCAAAGCGATGCTCAGGTGTTCACGCGGCGGCCTTGAGGACCGGCTGGAGAATCCGTGCTGCGCAACGGTTTGCTCAGCGCATCCTGGGAAGTTGCCGTGCTTCCCCGGCCGCTGTTCTTCAGCCCGCTGTTCTTCAGCCCACGGTCTTTCAGTACGATTGGCGCCACCACGTCGTCCATGGCGATGATGCCCTCGAGCTTACCCTCGGCATTTACCACCGGCAGACGGCGCACCTTGGCCTGCACCATCTTGGCCAAGGCCGATCGGACGTCATCGTCGGGGCTGCAGCAGATCGCCCGGTGCGTGGCCACTTCGCCCACCGTGATTTCGCCGGCCAAGCGATTCCGCGTGCCTAAGGCGATGCAAATGTCGCGCTCGGTAATTACCGAGATCACTCTCTGATGCTCATCCACAATTGGGAGAAGGCCACAGTTGCCTTTCCAAAGAATCTCCACCGCCGCGCCCAGGTTGATCCCTGGAGTGCACGGGCAGGTGCTGCCGTCATTGCGTCTTTTACGTTCATGTTTAGTCCCCCTTGGAGTGTGCTCACGCCGTGTCCGATCCGGCGGAGCATGTCGACAGTTCTCGCGACCGCCGCGCGCGATTGAAACTGCCGCCAGCGGATTTGCACGCGGATCGCCAGTTCCGCAAGCCATCTTCATGGGTGAACCAACAACATAAAAACACGCTGGTTACCGGCTGCGCTGGCCTGGCCGGTTTCAGGCGTGGTTATCGACTCCCGTCCCAAATTGGCCCACCTGCTCGTCACCTCGAAAGCGAGTAATGAAAGGTTACAGCCTTGCTTTCGCCGCGTTTCTCCTTCGGCTGAAAGTTTTCTGAATCTCCCGAAATGGGACCATCAGACAACCGCTCGACACTGAAAACCGTGATTCAGTGATTGGCTGCGGGATTGCACCAGATTAGGGCGGCTCGTCCACGAGAGCCAACAAGAGTGGAGGCAACCCAGCCTTTGAATCCGCCCCCTATTGGAACTCAGACTGAAACCCACACTGGAACTCACGTCGAAATGCGTGACGGCAACCAAAACGCGCTTCGCATGTTGATCGAAAGTCTGCCCGTCGGCCTCATCATCACCGGTGAAGGAGGGCGAATTACGGATTTGAACGAGAGCGCGCTGCGTATGTTTGGGTACACCCGCCAGGAACTCCTCGGTCATACCGTCGAAATGCTTCTGCCCGATCGTTTACGAAACTCGCATGAAAAACAGCGCGGCAGCTACGCAGCGGGGCCCCATGTGCGCCCGATGGGCGTGGGAATGGAGCTGGTTGGGCGCCGCAAGGATGGCACAGAGATCCCCGTCGAAATCAGTTTGGGGCCGTTGGTAACCAAAGACGGCACGCTGGTCTCCTGCACCATCGTGGATATCAGCGAGCGTAAAAAAATCGAGCAACAACTGCGGCTGGCGCAGCGTATGGAAGCCATCGGCCAGCTTGCCGGCGGCATCGCGCATGATTTCAATAATCTGTTGGCCGTCATCATAGGCTCCGCGGACCTTCTCGTTGACGCGGTCCCGCAAGCCGGCTCCCTGGCAAAGAAAGTCGAGTTGATCAGGAGCGCCGGCTCTTCCGCCGCCGATCTGGTTCGCCAGTTGCTCGCGTTCAGCCGTCAGCAGATGGTGCAGCCGGTCGCGCTGGACACCGCCAAAATCGTGGAAAGCGCCCGAGCGATGCTCAGGCGGCTCATCGGCGAAAACATTCAGTTGAGCGTAGTGGTGGAAGAGGGGGTAGGGATCATCACCGCCGATCCCGGCCAGATCGAGCAGGTGCTCCTGAACCTCGCCGTCAACGCTCGCGACGCCATGCCCCAGGGTGGCCGTCTCACAATTCACGCCTGCAATGTCGAACTTGATGAGACGGACAAGAAAAAACATGACCCGGTAACCCCCGGGCGATATGTCCTGCTGGCCATCGAGGATACCGGTTGCGGAATGGACCTTAAGACTCAAGCGCGGATCTTTGACCCGTTTTTTACCACCAAGGAAGTCGGGAAAGGCACCGGCTTGGGTTTGGCAACGGTTTACTCGATCGTAAAGCAGTCACGCGGATACATATGGGTGTACAGCGAGGTCGGGCAGGGAACAATCTTCAAGGTTTATCTACCTCGCACGGATCGAGCCATTCGTCCACACAAACAAAAAGAGGAGGAACTGACCGCGCTCGAAGGCTCGGAAACGATTCTGCTGGCCGAAGACTCCGAGTCTCTTCGCGAGATGGCTCGCGAGTATCTCGAAAGTATCGGCTACACGGTTCTCGACGCGAACTCGGGCACCCAAGCCCTCGAGCGGGCCAAGAATTTCAAGGGACGCATCGATCTTCTTTTGACCGACATCGTAATGCCTGAAATGGGCGGACCCGAACTCGCCGATCAGATTGTCTCGCTCCGGCCGGAAATCAAAGTAATCTTCACGTCCGGCTACACGGGCGATCTGATCGCCGGCCACGCTCCTCTCGACCCGGTCACCTTCATTCAGAAGCCTTATCGCCCCAAGGCGCTGGCCCGCAAAATCCGGGAAGTCCTGCGCGGAATTGTTTAACGGCGGCCTGACGTCATCTTAGCGAATCTCCCGGTCCTACCTCTCGAAGTTCGGCGGTTTGATCTCCGGAGAGCCCAGTTTCTTGTACTCTTCCGGCTCCTCGTTGTGCGTGCAGAAATATTCCTGCCAATCGTCGTTGGGATCTTGCGCTAGCGTCCACTGCCGCGGCGCCGAAGCCCAGGGCTTCTCCAGCGCCACCGGATCGTCGATGGTCACCTGGTAGGTGAGGTAGTTCTTCGAGGGACGGCTGAAGCGCTCCACGATATGCTCCTGATCGCTGTGCAGCCATGCGCCGCTCTCTCCGATGAACCCCACCGCGACATTCCTCAGCCGCGTATCGATGGCAATCACGTCGACCACCAGCGTGTCCCCGTCCCAATGTGCGGTCGAATCGCCGCTGAACGTGGGATCCGGATTTTTGGTGTGCGGTCGCCCGTCGGTGTGCACCATGCGAACGGTCAAAGGATATTCAGCCAACAGAAGCAGCGTTCCCGGTTTTTCCACCAGCACCATCGGTCCGTGTTGATTGGCCTGCATGGTGATCGAGCTGGGCGTGCCGGCCTGGTCGCACTGCCCGTAAGGAACCGGGCTCTTGTACTTCGCGGCCATCCCGGGCTTGAAGACGGGCTGCACCTCGGGCGTTTCTTTGCGATCGTATTGACTCATTAAACTTCGATCGATCGGGTAAGCCGCCTCCAGCATCTTGCCAGCGCGGTTCGGATAATAACGGCCAGAGAGGTCCACGTGCCCATCCTCCAAACGAGGCGCCGGTCCGCCGGGCGGCAAAATCTTCAGCTGGTCAAACCCGCCGGCCATCTTTGGCTTGGCGCTTCCTTGCTGCGAATTCTGGGCCTGCGAACTCTGGGCTTGCGCGAATGAATTCGGTGCCAGCGCGGGCGCGAAAAGCATGCACAAAGCCGCAGCCGCAGGTAGAACTTCAGCGATGAGGTATTTCTGCACTCGTCTCATTCCACTTTCTCCTTCTTCCGCTGCACTCTTCTTTCTGAAATCTCCAATTTGAAATCTGCGATTGAATCGGCTCTTGGTCCCGAGCTGTTGGCCGCGCTGTCATTCCGAACCCAGCGGCGTTTTTTGCCGATGTCGGTGAGGAATCTGCTGTTGTTCTTACTATCGTCGCCGCCAGCAGAGCGGCAGCACCACCCCTCGCAGCTGTGCCATCTCCGTCCCATCCCCGTTCGCTATCTGAAATCTCAAATCCGCAATCTCCGATTCTCCGCCCTCGGCTGGAACATCCTCCCACCAATCGAGTACATTGTCTAAACCCGAAAGGAGTACCCATGAAACTCGCGGTCTACGGCAAAGGGCACGTGGGTGGCGGGCTCGCCGACCTCTGGGAACGCGCCGGCCACCAGGTGCAGCGTTTAGGACGCGACGGCGGGGAAGTCTCAGGCGTCGACGTGGTGCTTGTCTCCGTCCCGGGCAACGCCCTCGCCGAAGCCATCGGCAAGCTGAAAGGCGCCCAGGGAAAGACGGTCATCGACGCCACCAATCGTTTCGGCGCCGAGCCGCCGCCAGGTTTTCGCTCCAACGCCGAGTTCATAAAATCGAAAACGAACGGCCCCACGGCCAAGGCCTTCAACATCAACTTCGCCTCGCTGTATGCGCAGCTTCGCGAGGCCCGCAAGCCCCCCAGCAATTTGTGGTGCGGAGATAACGAAGCCCGCGCCGTCGTCGAACAGCTCAGCCGCGACGCCGGCTACGACCCCGTCTATGCCGGCCCCCTGACGAACGCCGCCGACCAGGAGCATCTGATCAAAATCATTTTCGCCATCAACCAGGGCGGCCTGGGCCCATTCGTCTACCGCATCGCCCACCCCGACCAACTCTGACGCCGCGCACACCACAGCACCGCCCGACAGCGCCGTCTTCACCAATAGCCGCGACCGTCAACAACGTTGTCATTCCGAGCGCAGCGAGGAATCTGCAGTTCGCTTTTTCAGGTGCGCACCGCACGACCGCGTGGTCATTCTGAGCGAAGTGGCGCGTCCTGTTTCCGACATCCCGTTGCGGGATGTCGTGCCACGCAGTCGAAGCGCGTCCTTTGCGCCCCGGAGACTTTGCGGGGAATCTCTCCGAGTCGCGAGGTGCTGCAGCCAGGCGCGCTTTTCGCGCTCCGGCCACTATCGTCGCCTCAAGCGAACCCCGAATGACTTTCCCGCATAACCTGATAGACTCTGGCAGGGAAGAAGCCTCACCAAGAAGGAGCCCTATGCGATCCCGACTTTCGCTGCTCACTTTGTCCGGCCTTGCGCTCGGGACTGCTATTCTCGCCGCGGGAACGTTCGTCCGCCCCATGAGCGGCGAGCCTCGCGCCGCCCAAACTGGCGCCGCTAAATCCTCTGGCCAATCCGGCGACAAACCTTCCTCGAACGCCGCGGCCGCCCAGGACTCCGCCGCCATCGCCAAGCGCATCGAGGACTATCTGCGCAAGTATTACGCCTGGGGACCGACTTACACGGTCAAGGTTGGGACGCCCAAGCAGTCGCCCATTGGCGATCTCTACGAGGTTCCCGTCGAGGTGAGCACGGAGGGTGGCTCCGATTCAGCCGTCGTTTACGCGAGTAAGGACGGCCACTATATGGTTCGCGGCGATATGCAGGATCTCAGCGTCGACCCCCTCGCCGAGAACCTGAGCAAACTGAACCTTCAAGGCTCCGCGTCCAAAGGCCCCGCCGACGCCAAGGTTGTCCTGGTCGAATTCGGCGACCTGGAATGCCCGGTCTGCCGCCAGCTCGACTACATTTTGCGCGCCGTGCTGCCCAAATATCCCCAGGTCCGCCTGGTCTTCAAGGATTTTCCCCTCGAATCGATTCATCCCTGGGCCATGACCGCCTCCACCACCGGTCGCTGCGTTTTGCAGCAGAGTTCAGACGCCTTCTGGAAATACCATGACGCGGTTTATGACAATCAGGATGTCATCACTCCCGAAAACGCCTACGACAAACTCACCGAGCTTGCCGTTCAGGCCGGCGCCAACGCCGATAAGCTGAAGCCCTGCGTCGCCGATCCCAAGACTCAAGAAGAAGTGCGTCAGACCATCGCCGAAGGCAAAGCCCTGGGTGTAGACGCCACGCCGACCACCTTCGTCGATGGCCGCCGCCTAGTCGGCCCAGACCAGGCCCTGCTAGAACAATACATCCAGTACGACTCCCACTAACCGCGGCGCACCCACCGAACCACCGCCTCCACGACCACCGGCCGCCGCGTTTACAGCAGAAACGTCTTGTGGCGGAGGCGGTGGTAGACGCGTCCCGGAAAGATCACCACACGATTCACAGAGTTCAGACGCATCCCGGAAAGATAACCATGCGATTCACGACCACGGCCGCACCCACACAAACCGACCCGTCCGGCTAAAACCGAAGGCCCTGTGGCTCCTTGCTTATATTCCCACTTCAAGAAGTGGAGGCCTCCGCCGGCGCCTCCACCACAAGACGTCGTAAGAGAAGCCAAAAGAATCCGCAGGTTCGCATCCACACTTCCTTCAATTGCTTCATAGTTACATAATATATATTAGCCGCTATATGGAGTATCTTGGGACGCGGCTGGCATGGCGTCAAGTGCTAAAAAGGCGAGGCTGTGGAATAGCTGTGGGAAAAAGGGGCGATACACCCACTATCACGGCGCCGAACTCGTGCAGCACGCCTTCGATCTTGACGGCGGTAATCGCGGCGCCCTCGATGGTCACGGCGGCGAGCAGACGGTTTTGTTGTTGCGGACATGCAGGTGACTTGGACGCTCGGAACTAAATCTGTCCGATCGATAGGGTGATCGCGTCCCCGCCAAAGGACGGCTCGGACTACCCTTCTTCGGTTGAGGAACAGACGTCACATCGAAAGATGAGAGGCGCTACGGTCCTCGGTCTGGACGCAGCCCAAGGACTGCGGTTCGTTTCACAAGACGATGAGGGCCGGTTATGCGAACCGCGTGGTTGGGCAGGCCGAGCTCTTATGTTGGTAGCTAAGAACGTTTTCGGGGCCGCCATGCCGTGCGGGGCTGAAAACGAGTTTCGTTCGCCGGCGACGGCGACGGAGATTCTGCGCAAGGAGGTGCGGTTCGCAGGATCGTGCCTGGGTCGCTTGTTGTTATGGTAGGGGCGGGAATCGGTGTGTCATCGACGTATGCTCGGACCAGACCCTGCTAGAACAACGCATCCTGCACGACCTCCGTTAACCGCCGCCCCCCCATGATCGAACGCCCGTCCGGCCCGTCGCGGGAATCGGTGTGTCATCGGCGAGCGGCTGAGGCGGCGAGCGCTCCCACAGCGCTACCGATCGCAAACCATTTTGCGCCGGTACGAAGGTGGGACCAGAATCCTCCGCCGTGAGCCGCTTTTACCGCGGCTCCACGTTCGGCCATCAGCGCGGATACTTTGGCGCGTTCGTCGCGGAGATCTTGCTGCGCGACGGCGAGTTGTTGCTGGCAGACACGGCAAGTCTCCAGATGATCGAGCAGCGGCGCGAGATCGTCGCGTGGCACGGTGATTACGCTGGGCGGCGCGGGTTCTTCTGAGGTTGGCGGCGGCAACGTGATCGATAGCGGTTCTGGCAGAGTCGGAAACGCTGCGGGCAGGAGTCCGACGATGGCTTTGGGATCCTTCGAAACGCGCTTGGCCCGTGCGATTTTGACGAGGCTCTGGGCGAGCGCCCGATCGCGCTGCTGCTCGCGTTGATTGGCCTGAGCGATGAGCGGCTGTTCTTCGCCAAAAACGGTGCTGATCTGGCCGGCTGCCTGCCGCGCGGCATTGCGCGAGCGAACGACGATTACCGCCAGAACAAAAGCGATCAGAATGGCGATCCCGGCCACGGCAGCGATCGCGCGCGGCAGGGGATTTGCGTTTGACATCCTAATTCCCTTCTGGTTTTTGCCGTTCCTGGGTGCTGGGGCTAGCTGGACGCTACGTGCATCACAACCGGGCGCGATACGCTAATCACGGGGGCAGCGACATCGCCATTTTTTCAGTTCGAATCAAATCGCCGCGAGGGGCGGTCAAATCTCGCTCAATTCTCCTCGAGCATGTCCAGCGCTTCGGCGGCGCTTCGTCCAGTGAGATAAAGAGCCTCGCGTGAAGCAGCACGCAGCGGATACTCTCTCCCGCGGAGGCGTCCGGCGCAGCCGCGGCAGACCGAGCGCCCGGCCTTTTCCATGTCGGCGTGGCGCTCGCAGAGGTTCCAAAAGAAACATGGCGAGGGGCCGGCCGGTTCGCCGGCGGTGTGCGTTTGCATTTGAGTTTCTCCTGGAAGCTTGGCGCGATCATCGCGACGGGATTCTTGGTGGCGACGATATGTGTAGAGTCACGGCCAGCCCTGGCTGTGTGACCTGTAAATGCAGGGCGATCTGTTTTCGCTTAAGTTCGTGTATCCGGCAGCTTGTTACGTGTAATGGCTGGCACGAGCGAGCACCGACGACGGGTACTCTCGATCTCCTCCGCCGTTCCACAGCAGGAGCGCGCGGGCTACGTTGCCTTCGGCTGCGGCGAGTTTCGCGGCGAATACGCGGCAGCCGATTTCGATTCCGGCGGCAGGATCGCAAAGCGAGGCGAGCGAAGCGCCGGTGAAGCCGTGCTCGCGCGCAGCTTGCCCCATTACCTGCATGAGTCCCCAGGAGAAGGCGCGGGCATGCGATTCAGTGGGATCGTCCGGGATGGACGGAGAAGTTAGCGCACCCAGGCGCGGCGCATGGACATCAGGCAGCCGCACCGTCAAAAAAGGCGCGATGTATTTCTCGTAGAACGCGGGCTCGTAGCGCAGCGCCCAGGGATTCCACGACGATTCCTGTTCGACGATGGCGCAGACAACTTCGGCCCACAACGCGTGCGCTTCGGCGGCGCGGCGCGCGAGGGCCACGAGTTCTGCTGGCGGCGAAAGTGGGTTCACGAATTCTGCGCGTATTCAGAGGTGACGGGGATCGGACTTGTCGTGCCCGTTCAGTTCCAGGAAGCGGAGGGGCGGCGGATCGTCGATCTCGATGCCGTGATGCGCGGCAAGGCAGCGCAGAGCGTGATAGATGTGCGGCAGATGATTGGTGGCCATGTCGCGCACGAAGGCGCGTTCGATGGCCGCGTCGCGCAGGCGCCGGTGCAACCATCGCAAGAACACAAAGAATTGCGTGAGCAACGTGAAGGCAACGATCAGCCAATATGGGTTCATGCCCGCGGCTCGACGAGGACGTACCGACGCTTGCTACAACGAACGCTTCCAGGCAACGATAGAGACATATCCCTCACGGAAGATCGGGTGAGAACGATTTTTGCCGTACTGGCCTCGGGCGCATCCGCAAACGCGCGCTAGTTCACGAAAATCCGTTGCTATCCGCGGCACGCCAGTTTGAAGACACAGGTGCTTTGTGCTAGCGTTCGCGCCATGCGATACACGCTGATCACAGCGCTGGCGCTTTGCGCTGTCGCGGCGCAAGCCCTGCCGCAGCAAACCGAAAAACGCAAAATCCCCTGCAAAGCCCCGGAGAACGCCGCCACCTGCTACTGGACTCACGGCCGTCTTAACTTTTACAACGGTGCTCCGTCATACCGGATTTGGAAGATCGGAACAAAGCACATATTAGGAGTGTATAGCGGACCGTCTACATATCCTCCGCGCACGGCTGCGGATAGTGAACTCCCCGAATTCCCGGTGAACATCGATAAGGTCTTTAGGCCGCCCACGAATTCCATCTTCGCCGATTTTGAGGTTTGTCCACTCGAGCCGGAACGGAAAGGCGAAATGCAAGCTGTGTGCATCGAGTCGGCCAGGAAGATTCTGGCTGAAGGGTTCAACCCAAGGCGGTGATCGTGCCTTTAATCGACAACTGTCCTGCTACTTGTCCCAATAGGTATTTAGCCATGCGGTTTTGGAAGGGACCCGTTTATTAGGATAGGAATTGTTGTAAGGGCCCGACTGCGTGCTGATCGGCACTCCCTGAGGTCTGCCATTGTGAAACGCATAGTTAGAGCGATCGGGGCTTGGTAACTGAACGGAAAAGACCGCGCCATTCGTCGGGTCATTGCCGCTCAGGTATGTTTCTCGTGCTGCTTTCATCGAGGAATCGTACGCGGCGCGCACCGCAGGATTGCGAAGCGCATTATCAGAAGGTTCTATTGCGGAGGCGGTGCCAGCCAGCCTTTGGCGGTCGGCTCCATATTTTTGATCTGCGTTGAGTATGGAATGTGCGATTTTTTCGCGCGCTACATCGAGCGACTCGTTGGAATCCGGACGATCAGAATAAGATTGCGTCTCATTGAACACGATCAGCCCCAGATCATGCACAGTGCCCAAAGCGTCGCTGACTTTCGCCTGCTCAACGGATTTGTCCCAGGCGCTCTGGCCTACCGGTGGTGGCTGCGGCGCGGGCGGAGGAGGCGGCTGCTTTTGCGTCAAGCCGTCTATCAGGCCGTCCCACCAGGAAGTGCCGTCGGGCGCGTTTGGCGTTTGCATCGGAATCTCATCACGGTTGCGGCCCGTTAGATCAGGCTGCCGAGGCCGCGGCCGAGCGACTGCGCAAACGATGTGCCGAAGCCGGGCGCGTTGGCGATGCCCGCCTGGGTATTCAGGAGCTGGCCGGGGATTCCCAAAGTCTTCCCCAGCAGCGAGCTATTCACGCCATAAAGACCCGATAACCCCTGCAAGGCCGTGAGCTGATCCTGCTTGGATTGGTTGGCGAAGGCCAGCTGGTTTTGCTGCGCGAGCGAAGCGGTCTGCTGCCCTTGCTGGCGAGCCAAGGCGTCCATCAGATCGCCGTATCCGGCGGAATTGTTGGTCCGGGCCACACGATTGGCGGCGCTCTGGGCCAGCGCGCCGAACGCGCTGGCGAGGGCGCCCATCGAATTGTTGGTGATCGCCGATTGCTGCGCCGGAGTATAGCCGGGATTCGCCAGCAAGTTTTGATAGCCGCCGGAGGCCGTGTTGAAGAGCGATTGGCCTTGATTGCTGAGCGACTGATTCATGGCGTTCTGGCTGGCCAGCTGCTGGCCGGTCATCTGCATCGTCTGCGTTTGCGCACCGCGTCCCATGGAGCACCTCGCTGGTTAGAAAAGTTCAGGGTCTGAAGTTTTGGAGTTCAGTGGAAAATCAGGAAACCAACGCGCCCAAAGTAGCTTCCGCGCCGGGCGCTTCCGGTGTTAGAATCCGCGAACCCTCCCTGGTGAAGCATGATGAGCGCGCAACTAGCCATTACGTATGTGGTGCAAAGGGGCAAGGAAGCAGGCGTCTTCCTGGTGCCACACCGCTATCGCGACGGCAAATTCATGGTCAGCGAGTGCAAGCGCGGCCCGCATTATCGCGTGGGCACCACGGAAGAACTGCTCACCCACATCGTCAGCGGGCATTCCATCCGCATGAGCAATCCCGAAAGCCGGAGTCACCGCACGCCGCGCCTCATCCGCCCCGAATCTCTCCGCGTCGACTGGGTTTCCTAAAAACAAGTTCCTGAAGCCGAGCCGTCAGAGCTGCCGCGTGTAGCACGTCCAGGGATCGCGGCGCCATCCCAACGCTGCGAGCCGCCGCCCGAACGCTCGTGCCACCGGCGGCGGCAAGTATGCCTGCACGTCAGCCAGGCCGCGCGCCGCGGCGTCTTGCCGCACAGACTCGTGCAGCGCCACCAGCCAGCGCCAGCGCTGGCGCGGCGAGCCTTCGCGCGGATCGGCCAGCAGATACGCTTCCGCGGTAAGCCGCAGAAGCGCGGCCATGCGCGGCCGGCCCTCTTCCTCCACCACGCTGCGCACCAGAAACAGCGGGTCGCCTGGATCGGGTAACGCGTATCCGAACCCTTGCGCGGCGTGCATCGCGCGCAAGGATTCCAGGTCGGCCTCGGTATACGCGCGCACTTGCATCGTCTAAGTCGCGGTGGCCTAGGTGGTCGTGGAATTCGCCGCAAGCGTCTGCGCAGTCCCAAACCCGCTGCCGCCCTGCTGCCCTGTCGCCGTGCCGCTTCCGCTGGAAGCTTGCAGCGCCGGACCCGCCGATCCGCCGCCGGCCACAGCCGTGGCCGGCGAGCCAAATGTGGCGGGAGCCGAAGGAGTCGATCCGATGTATTGGCTGTAGCCGCGCCAATAAAGCGTCAGGTTGCCGAGCGCCACCCGCAGGTTGCGCGACGAGCCCATGAAGTAGACGCGCGGCGCGGTGAAGTTCGGCGACGTATCCGCTTCCGCGAAGTAGTAGATCCCGCGATGCACGGCCGAATTATCGGTGATGGCGATATCGAAAATGCCGTCCGCCGCGAGGACGGAGATCCCTCCGATCGGCGCGGGCTGCGCGATCGAACCCGAAGGATCGACGCCGGTGGCGCGTCCCAGCGAATTAACGGCGCTCACGACTTGCTGCAGCGATTCGTAAACGTACGGATCGCGCGCCTTCACCTGCGCGAGTTGCGGAATGTTCAGCATGCTAATTCCCGCCGTGCACCGGCGACTTTTTTAACGCGCGAAAGCTCCTGATGCCCATGACTTTCGCGCGGGAGACCAATTCTCAATTCGAGCCTCTTACAGGACTCCACGGATCTGTCATAAGCGAAGCCACCAGCCGCGACAGCCGGAACCACGACCCGGCCTGATTCGTGCCCACCTGAAACGCCGCGCGTTCTGCGAGCACGTTGACCGGCATCTCCAGGTCCTCGCTTCCGGGCGAGCTGAGCGCCAGCGGCGGCAGCGCCGCAGGGAACGCCTCGTTCACCGCGAACGAAGTGAGGCTCAAGTTCCCTGCCCCTTCGCGTAGCAGGTGAGATAGGAGAAAAGCTTGCGATGCGAGCGCACTCGCGAGCTCGTCGTCCTGATCCTGGCTGGGAAAGAAATACGTCGTGTAGTAACTGGGGATGGCCGCGCCGTCGTCGGAAAGCTGCGCGTCACTGAGCTCGTAGATTTTTCCGTTGCCCGCGCCGTTGCCGATAAAAAACTGCGCCGTGCCGTCGCTGCGCTCGGTGAGCGCGGCGGCATTGGCAAGCGATGTGCCAGGGCGCCCACTTGCGCGCCCGGCTGACGTAGATCATCCGCCCGGTCATGGAGCTGCTCTGCACCGACGCATACGTAGCGATCTCCGAAGCTGTGTGCAAAGCAGCGATAGTCGAGCGCCAGCACGCGATTCGGCTGCGTGGCCGGGCGCGATGGGCACGCCCACGAGAATGCGCTTGGCGCGCGTATCCACGCGCACCCAGAGCGTGTGCCCGTACTGCCCAGTTGATGGTGTCCCAGAGCGGCTGAATCTCCTGCGAGATTTTTACCGGCTCGCCGCCGTTGAAAAGATACAGCCCGGAGCGATCGGCGATCACCGCCCAGTCCTCGCCGGTGTCCACGCCGTCCACCGAGGGCGTGCCCACGGTATTGGATACTTCGCTGATGGTCCAATCCGGCGGGCTCGTTCACGCCGTCGTCCTGCCGTGGAATAGATCGAGTGTTCCTTCACGAAGTAGAGCTGGTTGCGCAGGATAAAGGCGGAGCGCACGGCCTGGCCGTTATTTTCCGCCACCGAGAGCAGGCCGTCGATGCCGTCGTAGCTTTCCGGATCGGACGGCCAGGCTGGCGCGCACAATGCTTGCGTTATACGGCTGCGCCGTGGGGAAAATCTCGATGTTGTCCACGATCACGCTGCCGCCGAAGCTCGGCGTGCCGTCGGCATAGACGCGCAGCAGCAGATCCGGCGGCACGGGCGAAACCACGCGCGTCGTGAGCACGCCGATGAACTCGCAGAAACGACGTCGTCATTGCCGCAACGCTCACGTCGACGCCCGTGTCGATCCCTTGCGAGGCGCTGTAAAGATGCACGTGCGCCGTGCCCGTCGTGGTGGGCGCGTTCGGATCGATCATGGTCCGCAGCCGCACCGAATAGCCGGTGCTGGGCTGGATGATGGGCACGCCGTCGGAATCGAGATGGGCGCTCTGCGTGATCATGCCTTTGTCGTTGGCGACGCCATCGCCGATGATCTCCCACGCGCCGCCCCAGATGGCGCTGAAGGCTCTCGCGCCCGAGCCGCCGTAGACGTTGTCTGAAGTCCATCCCAGCGGCGGCCGGACGCCCGCGCCGCTGGACACAAATCCGCCATCGAAGCTGAGATTCTCGAAATTATCGACTTTGTTGCGCTCGCCCCACCAGAAAAGCCGCGAGGAGTAGCCAATCACCCCGGCGCATTCGCCCAGTTCGACCAGGCGAAAAAGCGGATCGGCCAGCGTCCCGGCCAGCAAAGCGGTATCGGAAAAATCGAGCGTCACCGTCGTGGTCGAGTTGTCCGCGACGATCATCTGCGGGCTGCTTTCCAGCCCGCTGGTGTAATAGAACGACGCGCCGCCCGCCGGCGTGAACGCCAGGACGCGCGCCACCACGTTCGCGTCGCCCAGCGGCAGCGGAATGCCCGTCAGTTGCACGCGGCGCCCGCCCGATGCGGTCCAGGTTACCGGCGGCGACGGCTGCGTGAGATAACCTTGCCGCGTCTGAAAAATGACGCTCACCTGATGCACGCCCGTCGAAAGCTGCGGCGCGAGCGTCGCCGTCGCGCTTCCCGAACTGCCGCCGGAATTGCTCGCCGCTCCGAGCTGCTGGTAGGTAAGCGTCGTCGTGGACGGCACGGACTGCACCAGAAAAGTCCCGTCGAACGTCGCGTCCACCACGCCGGCGATCGGCACGGACTGCGCCGGGATACAAATTGTGCGCCGTGGTCGTGGTGATCGTGACCACGTTGTTATTGCGCACCGCGCCCGTGGGAGCGTTGGCCACCGTATATACCGGCTCCGCCGGGGCGTCGAACGCGGTCAAGGGACCCGCTCCGGGGCCCACCTGGCTCACGCGATCGAAATTCGTCCCGTCATATTGCCGGGGAATATCGATCCCGAATTTTCCGTCATGAAAGGCGATGTACTCGCGGCCAAAAAGCGTCGCCGATTTCGCCCGGCAATTCGGCGCGATGAATTTTCCGCCCGACCCGGTATTGATCTGCGTCAGCGTGCCCGGCGTAAGCTCGCCCCAAAGCGCTCCGGCGGAATCGAGCGCTAGCAAGGTTTGCGCCAGGGTCGGCTGAATGTACGTCTTCAGGTAGTTGATGGTGGGATTGCCCGAAATCGCCGTATACATGGAGAGCAGCCCCGGCCGCGTCTTCACCGCGCCCGGCACGAAGGCCACGTCGGCGCAATCCGGCGAAGCGCCCGCCGGCAGATCCGCCGGAGCCACGTCGGTGACCAGCCCGCCAAACATATCCAGCGGCGCATCCACTGTGCCCAACACGCTCATGCCACTCCTCTTATGTTCATCGTGCGACTGTCATCCCGAGCGAGTCCGCTCTGGCGGACAACCGACGGATCTGCTTTTTCGCTTTGAGTGCGAACCGGCGCCTAAATCAATTTGCTGAACGCCGCTTCGATCTGAATGTTTGTGTCGCCGGTGATGCGCGAGGGATAGGCGCCCGAGGCCAATTCGGTGTTGGACGCGGTGTTCACCTTCACCTTCCCGTTCGCCAGCGTCGGCGAGCCGGCGCGAACGAACGCGTAAGTGTCTCCCGTCGTGCCGCCCACCCACACTTGCACCGGCGCCTGGCTCGCGCCAATCTGGCTGGCCACGGTGGTGAAATCCAGCGTGTCTCCGCCGGTGCTGTAGCTTCCCGTTGGCGTCAACGTGCCGAAGACGTAGAGATTATCTCCGCCGAAATCGATGCTGGTAATACTGATGGCAAGAGCCATTTCCCTTCCCTCCCCTTGCGGATTTGTTCTCGGCGCCCTGCCCGGGGGCGCCTAAACGATCGGCCCGTAGCCCTAGCGCCACGTATAGGGGCGACGGCGCCGCCCGCCGCGCTGCTCGCGATGCGTCGCGCGCAGCAATAAGTCCTCGAGCGCCTCGCTGCCGGCGTCGTCCCAGCGAGCCGCCTGCGGCGCTCCGCGGGCCGCCGCGGCCATGGCCGCGGTGAAATAGGCGATCGGCTCGATCGCGTCGCGAATCAACACGGGGCTGGTGCCGTCCACGAATGCCGCCAGCGCCTTCTCGTAGCGCAGGCGAAGCTGCGTATCCTGCGTCGCCCCCAGAAAATAAAGCCCGTCGGCGCGCCACTCCCAGTATTGGAGATTCAATCCCTGCGGCTGCGACGGCAGGCCGCCGTGATTGGTCAGATCGGTCATCTCCACGAAATCGTCGCAAGAGCCGTTGGGGCGTTCCCACAATTTCAAGGGCACCAGCAAATCGATCGGCAATTGGTTGGGCGGCGCGGTGGCATCGGTGATGGAAACCTGCACCGAAGGATCCGTGCTGGTCACGGCGGTAACCACCAGCAGCGCGTCGTCGGCCAGGAATCCGCCCGAGCCCACATTCGCCAGCGCGCGCTGCACCTTGCGATACGCCGAGTTGGCGTAGGGGATGAGCACCGTATCCGTGAAAAGATTTCCCGCCGCGTCGTTCAGCAGCGAACGCACCAGCGACGTCATCTGCGCGGCCGTGTTGTAGGCCGTCGATCCAACAATGGGCATGGTTTGCTCCTAGGCGCTTTCCCGCACGGTCACAGGCGTGTGCGTTCGTAGTCCGCGCGTACCGCCGCATCGCGTCCGTTTTCTCCGCGCTCGCGCGGCTCATTTGTCGCCGGCAACGGCGACTGCTTCAGATATGCCGCCACTCCGATGATCCCGCTCATCAGGGCGCTCACGCCCGCGATCGCCAGCGTGGGCTTGAGTCCCGCTTGCAGATTGAAGTGCTGAGGATCGATGCCCACGGCGGCGAAGCCGGTAATCACGCCATTGGCAGCGCCGGCAATGCCCGCGGCCAAGAGGCCCTTGGCCCATAATTCGAGACTATGCATGACGATTAGAAAAAGTTGAATGCGAGGGCAGTGGCTGAATCTTCGTTTCGCTCGGAGCTAAAACGCTCCGCAATTCACGAGCAGCTTGTCGCTCGCAGTCCAGGCCGAAGCCGCTGTTAACGTCACGCTTGTCGTTGTGAACGCCGTCTCCCGCGTCACGTCATTCGTATTCATATCGATGGCCGTACAGCTCCAGCCATTCGCCGCCGTGGGCAGTCCGATTACGCCGTTCGTGGCCGATCCGCCTGTGCCTACGTTGACCTCAAACACCGCCGTGCCGTTTTGCTGCACGATGCTGGGAGAGGTGCCGAAGCCCGAAGAGATCGTCGGCGCGGTGGCCGACAGCAGCAGGTTCGTGAACTTTAGCCCTCCGCCCACCATGATGCTGCTTGTGGTCGAACTGCCCCCAACGGTGCCGGAGGCAAACGAGTCCGTAATTGCGGACCCCACATATGATTCGCCGAAAAGGTTGGGATAAAACTGCGTTCCACTATCCGTCTTTATTCCGTTTGCCGATGTCGCTCCGCCAGTAAGTTCCGACGATATAAAGCCCCGGGCAGAGTAGAGGAGGGACGTATTTTTCAGGTGCAGACAAGCAGCGCCCTGAAGAAGGAAGCAATTTAGGTCCACATCTCCGGTCAATACCGAATCGTTTTCGAGGACATAACCATCGGTGGACGCGTTTGGCGTTGAAACAGCGTGGTAGATATGCGAATAGGCAAAACTCCCGCAGCCCGCGTGCCCTGCGCAGTTATCCTGAAAATCGACATTCTTGGCATTATTGCTGGCGCGCACGTCGATCCAAGTGGTCTCTTCGGTCCATCGTTGCGTCGTCTCATAAAGAATGCCCGCGCCAGCCGTGAAACCCTGTACCTCGACGTGTTCCAGATGAAACCAGGTGCATTCGTTATTCAGAATGCCGGCGGCGCCAGAGGATGTTCCGACCAGGTGTAGATCGTAAATACCGCCCCCGCCGCTATAGCTGGTTGGTGCATCCGCGCACGTGAAGGCGGTACCTGACCCCGTGTAGGTAATTAGAACTTGCGGCAGGAAGTGAACCTGCACCCAAGGGCCGACGGTTACTTCTTGACCGGATGCAATGGTTATTGGGTTCGGCACCCACACACTGCCGCAGTGCGAAAACATCACCGAATCTTGCGTGCAGGATGGCAGCGCATTCACCGCCGCCTGAATCGTCGTGTACATCACCCCATCCACGAAGACGATATTGTTCAGCCCAGATGTCGATATCGCAGGATTGCTCACCACTCCGCACAAAACCCCCGTGGAGCACTTATCGGAATAGGGTTTGAGGTTGTTGGCCCAGTCCGCGACTTCGCTGTCGTTTTCCGGCGTAATAACGCAGCCGGTCGGCGATCCCAGGCCTGTCGCGGAGTTGTACACGGTAAACGTCGTCGAGGAGATCGTATTGCCCAGCACGAACTCGCCGTTGTATCCGCCGATGCTGCATCCCGACACGACGATCGGCTCGCCCCTGCTCAGGTTATGCACGGCGCTGGTGGTGAACGTGACCATGTTCCCGGATTCGGAAGCGCTCGAAAACGTCGGCGCGGAAACTACGGCCACGCTCGACGCGGGAATCCTCACGAACATCGGCGCGTAAACATTGATGGGATAGCCCGGCTGGAACGCGAACGCGAATACCGTCCCGCTGGCCCCGCTAAAAGGAGCCGTTACCTTGCTCAAGCCCCACACGTATTGCCAGTTGCCGTCATTCTGGAAGTATGGCGAGGAAGACAGTTGCGTCGTGCCCGCGCTGAACGCCCCTCCCACTCCCGCGGGTCCCCCCGTCATCTGCCGCATGGTGGGGTTATTGCCAAACGGAAAGATCACGCCGATGGCGCTGCCGCTGCCGAATCCCGCGGTGCTCGCGGCCTGCATCCAGGCGCCCACGTATACGTAATCCCCGGCATTAAAAGTAATGTTGGAATCGAACGCATAATAGCTGCAGCCGAATCCGCTTTGGCCCGTGCAGGATAGAGTCGCGGCATTCGTGCTCCCCGCCGGGTCGCCGGGCCCTTGAATCGGCGTCAGCGTTTGGCCGCTGCCCTGATATGCCGTCCACGTCGCGGGAAGTTGATTGGCGGTGTTGGCGAAGCGCACCAGGCTCGGCGCAAACGAACGCCGGTCGGAGTCCGCGTTCTGCGATGTTCCGTAGGCGCCGCCGCTCTGCCCTTTGGCCGCGGGAATCACTCCGGCGCTGGGAACGCCGGCGTCGGCAACGGACACGCCGCTGGAAGGATTCCCGCCCGGGCAAATCGCATCGCCGACGGTGAGCGGCCCCTCGAGCCCGGGAACCTGGCCGCCTTGGTTGATGCCGCGCACGCTGGTTTGGCACGGTTGATTTCCCGCCGCCACCTTGACGAAGGGCGGGCTGGCCCCGCAGTCCGAGAATCCCCCTTGCAGGTCGAAGGTCGCGGCGAACGTTCCGCCGTTGACGATCTCGTACACCGGCTGGCAGGCGCCCGCCCCTTCCATCAGCGTGTGTGCCGCGTAGACGCTTGCCGAACTGTTCGTATTGGCGTCGAAGCGCAGCCCGCCGCCGCCCGAAAAGAAGTTTTGCGTGAAGTAGAGCAGCCCAATCGCGCCGGAGCCCCCGCCATTGCTGATGGAGATATTCGACGCCTGGTTTGAATTCGCGCTCACCGACCAATTCGCGATCGCGCCATTCTCGAACGTGCTGTCATGCACGTTCAGCCACAGCATATTGCCGCCGACGTCCATCGCCGGCCCGCAACTGGAGCAGTCCGAGCGGAAATCGTCATGGTCGAATTCGATCTGCGCCGAAGGATTCGTGGCATTGTTTCTGCCGCCGTTCGAGTCCATCGAAACGCGCGCCGATTCGCTCACCATGCGCAACCGGCTGATGGTCACTCCCGATACGCCGGAGAGCCACACGCCGGGATTGGTGTTGTTGCCGCAATTCACAATCGTCGTCCAGCTGGTCGTGGAAGCGGCCGGACTGGTATTCGCGCTTAGGCCGACAAAATAGACCGGCCCTCCGAGTTTCATCTTTCTCCAGCCGGCCGGCGGACTGGAGTAGTTCGGGTCGGCCGAGCCCATTATCCAAATCCCCTGCCCCGCCGTGGACGTGCAGGAAGAGTAGCTGGTGCTTGAGCCGGTGATGTAGATCGTGCCGCCGCCTTGGCCGAGCGTGTCATAAGCGCCCATGATCGTCAGCTTGGCCGTCCCCATGCTCAGCCCGTCGTTCGAGTCGTTCCCATTCGGCGATACATATTGAACGGCGTCGCTCGCACCCGGCTTCATCGCGGCGTTCGGGCTGCTCCCTCCTCCGCCGGCGCAGCTGCTTCCCGGCACGCAGGGAAGCACTACGGTTTTCAGCGTGGTGGCAATCTGGGACCCATAGAGTTGGACTTGATAGGTTCCCGGCGGCGCCCAGAAGCCGTAGTTCCCCAGCCCATCCGCGTTGAACGGATTCGCCGCCGGCGTCGTGAGCGTAGCGTCGGTGTAGATCGTCGCCAGCGGCGAACAGGGAGTCGTGCTGGTGCCGATGGTCGCGGTCGAGTTGCAGATCGCGACGCTGGCGCCGCCCACCGGCTGCCCCGCGCCATTGATCACCACATCGTCTTTCCGCGCCCCCTGCGCGCGCGCCTGCGGCGCCCACGCGGCAAACAGTAGCGCCACCAAAGCGGCCGCCGCCGTCGCAGCCCAGGTCCCCGGCGCAGCGCAAGATCGATCGTGTCGTTCCCACAATTTCATCTGTGTCTCCGTGTGGATCTCGCCCGCGTCAGGCGTTCGGAATAGCGGCTGGAGTTCTCGCCTCCGCCGGAGCTGCCGCGGGCGCAATGGCCGTCGAACCTAAACGCCGATCTCCCAGGCCCAGGCTGGCCGCCTTGTCTCGATCCAGAATCGCCCCGCAGGTTCGGCAAACGGCCACCCCCGGCTTGATTTTCTCTCCGCAGGCAGGACAGTCCACCGTCTCGCGCGCCTGGTAGAACCACTCCTTCTCCAGTCCTAGATGATGCGCCGCGCGGCGCTCCACATCGTTGATGAAGAGGTAGGAATGCGACCGCTCCCATTCGCGGTCCGCGCCCGCCACAAGCCGGCGATAGAATGCCGCCAGCCGCTCGCGCCCCAACCGCAGCTCCTCGCTCGTGGGCGTTTCGCCCTCGGCCGCAAAAACGCCAAAGAAGCTCTCCTCTCCGCCGTCCGCGTTGATCTCGCGGCAAAGATCGGCGGCGATCTCATCGGCGGCGATGGGGACCTCGTGGGTGCGCTTGTCGCCCAGATCCATCACGGCCGTGCGCCGGTCCACGCGCGTCAACGCATATGCTTCGCCGCTCTCGCAGCCGCGCACGCGGTAGGTGCCGTAACTGCGATGCAGAATCCAGTGTTGCTCGGTCAGATTGACGATCACCGCGCCAGTCGCTTTTTCCATTCTTTCCTCTTTTCCTGCTACAAGACTCCCACGAACGGCAGCCCGTGAAACGCCGGGCAGCCGCTATCGAGCACATCCCAGGCCCAGTGGTCGTACTCGCGCTCGCTTCGCCGTTCGCGCTCCTCGATGGCCTGGCGCCGGTCCGCCGCGCTGGCGCGCCGCCCCGCTTCGATGGCTCGCGCGATATATTCGGCCGCGGTTGGCGTGAGCTGCACGAACTGCCCTCGCGAGTCTTCCAGCGTGAAGCAATGCTCGTACTCGCCGCGCTCGGGATAAGGCCCCAGCGCCGGAATGCTCGCGGCGGCCAGGCCGTCTCCGCGCTCCTTCGTCTGCGCGTACCACGCCCGCGGCGAACCGTAGGCTTCCGGCGGCAGCCAGCGCTCGATGTGCCAGCGGTCGTAGGGCGCGTACTTCGGCACCTGCCGCAGCTCCACGCATTCCCGCACCAACTCGCCCGCCGCGTTGCGGTCTTCCCACTTCCCGCCCACCCACGCCAGCCGCGACCATCCCCACACCGCGCGGTAGTTCGGCTCGCCGAAGCGATTCCGCCCGCCCGCAATCTCCAGCCGCCGCCGCACCGCCTCTGGCGCCTCGTGCTGCTCCCGAATTACCGTTATCATCGCGCGTGGTGAGTTAGTCGAACGGGGAAAAATCGTGCCCTCCGCGCGTGGCACAGCCACTCTTGGCTGTGCAGATCCAACGCACGTGTTTCTCCGGCCTGGAGAAACCGCCGCGTGCTGCTCTCGCGTAACGCGAATCATTCAGGTCCTTTGTGCATCGGCTCAGCTTGTGAGGGGTTTTATGTTGTGCTAGGTTCTGCCCATGCGTTACGTACTTGCCGCCGCCGTGCTCTCGCTTTTGGCGGCGCTGGCACAAGCCGTTCCGCAGTCTCCGTCCAAGCGCAAGATTCCCTGCAAAACTCCCGAAAACGCCGCAACGTGCTACTGGACGCACGGGCGAATCACGGTGGGCAACGGAAATCCGTCCTTCCGAATGTGGAAAATTGGAACGAAACGTCTGCTCGGAATCTTTAGCGGCCCGTCGGTCTCCCATGACCGGCTATCGCCCGACCAAGAGCACCCCGAACTCCCCGCTATCGTAGAACAAATCTGGAAGCCAAGACTCGGCGTTTTTCCCCTCTATGGCGACTTCGAGGTTTGCCCGCTGGCGCCCGAGCATCCCGGTGCTATGCGCCCCGTCTGCGTCGAATCCGCAAAGAACCTCTTCGTCGAGCAGTAATTACATCAAAGCTTGCCCCTTGGGGGCGTGCGTCCTTGCCGGCAAGTTGCTCTTGAAACGCCTGCCGCGCCGCTGCGAGCGCCTGTTGATATTGGGCTGAGTTCTCAAGCTCCGGATCAACTTCCTTGGAGGCTGTACCAGCTTGTTTGTCGCGCTGATCGCCATAGGTTCGATCGCCATTGATAATGGCATGCGCCTTCCAGAGTTTCGATTGATAGAGGTCCTCGGACGAGGAAGTTCCCGGAGTAACGTCCCGATCTTCATTCGCAACGACATTCGCTACCTGGCGCACAGTCAGTTGGTTGATCTTCATATCGTCGTAAGCTTCGGGTGGCATTTCGGGCGGCGCGGGAGCCGGAGGCGGTTCGGCGGCAGGGCGCAGGGTGGTCAGATGATCGATCAGCCGATCCACCCAAGAATTGCTGGCGCCGCTCTGATCCGCGAGTCCCGGGAAAGCATCCCCGATGCGGGCCTGCTCCAATCCCTGGCCGTATTCGCCATTCATGTAGTAGTTGCCATTAACAATCGGCATTGTGCGGGTCCGCCTCTCCGAGTAGGCGATCTGACGCTTACTGCCTTTCTGAGGGGCGAAAAGGCCGTGCCATCACGGCCCTTTTCGCACCCCGGCAAGAGTTGCGTTTAGTAGCCCGTCGGACGAGCCAGCCCATCGACATACGCGCCGCTGCGCGGCGAATCCGAAAACACCTGGAAGCCGGTGTCGAAGTAAAAGATGAACGCCGCGGAAAGCCCTCCCGAAGTTCCGTAGATCGGGAACACCGTCTGCCCGCCCACCTCGAAGAAATCGATGTCCTTGATCACCGCTCGTCCCCAGTGCGAGAGGTCCAGAAAATCCACGCGGGTCTGATCGGCGTTGATGGAGGATTTGATCGGCACGCCGGACATCGTCTTGCGCCCGGAGAAGAGCAGATCGAGATCGTTGGCGCTCCCCGCCGCGTTCTGCTTGATCACCTGGCTGATGGTGATGCCCAGGTTTTCCCAGGCGTGTTCCTGCTCCACAGACGTGTAAGCGATCAGCTTCCCGAGTTGGCCGATGCCCAACGCCTTGCGGACCTTGTTGATGGCCAGGCGCACGTAGCCCGGCACCAGCGCCGAGTTCGCCGCATTCACCCGCGGCGTCTGCAACTGCTGCGGATACGTGGCCCGGTTCAGGTTCATCCACGTGCCGGTGGTGGCGTTGTTCTGGTGATACTTGATGCCGTAGAGCGAAGTGGGCTGCGCTCCCGAAAGTCCGTCGTGCACGATCACGTCGGTGGCCACGGTTCCGGACGGCAGCCGAGTCCACCATGATCGTCTGCGTCGGGCTGATTGGATCGGCGCTGACCACGTTGCAAGAGCCGCGGTTGGTGGTGAGCGTCGTGTCGTACACCTGAATCGTCTGGCCGACGTAAACCAGCGCCGCGCCGGGAGGCGTGTTCATCGTCAGCGTGGGGCTGCTCACCGAACCGATCGTTCCCAGCACGCCGTTCCCCGCCGTCTGCAACACTTTGTCCAGGAACGCCCGGAACTGCTTCATGCCGTTGGCCACTTCGCGCTTGGCCGCGTTTTCGATGGCCTTCTCGCGCGCGTTCGTGGCGTAGTCCACCAGCTTGCTGATCTCCACCGCGAACCGGAAGAAGATCGGCGAAACCTGCGCCACGTCGTAGCTGGTCCCCGAGCCGCGGCCCAGGTCCCCGCCATCCGCGTTATACGACCCCGCCTTGCCGCCCGGTATCAGTTGCAGCGGAATGCGCATGTTGCGCGAGCTAACTTTCTCCACGTCTCCGCGCTGCTGGATCATGCTGAGCAGGACGTCGTCGCGTTCGTATAGCAGCGGCACTTTGTCCCGCACCTTCTCCAGTTGCAGCGCAATGGTCTGCGTGTTCTGCATTTGCGCCATCGTGTTTTCTCCTTGTTTGCCTTGTGCCGCTCATTGTGGCCGCGCGGCCGCTATCCCCGGCACGCGGCGCCCAGGCGCAAAGCGCCCTGGGCAAATATCCGAGTGCAGGGGCACGGCCACTGCGCGTCCTATGTTTGCGGGTACTGCGACGAAATTCGGCAAAGAAACTACGACCGTGTCATCCCGAGGCCGGCCAAGGGCCGGGCCGAGGGATCTGCTTTTCCGAGAATGTAAAACAAGGATGCGGACGGTTACGCCGAAGAGCGTTTACAGCTCGAGGATCTGCTCGTCGCTCATGCGCGAGTAGTCGATGTTCCGCGGACGCAGCGAGCTCGCCGGAATCGGTTCCGGCAGCCGCCCGCCGGTAATGTCCCGCCGCGCCGCCGCGCCGTCGACGCGAGCCGCGCGGGCTCGATCGGAAGCCAGCACCGAGGAAGTCCACTCCCCCACCACGCGCCTCGTCACTTCCGGCATGGCCGCGCGCGCGCGGCCCGAGATGAGCGATACGATCTGCTGCTTCGTCGCGCCATCAAACCGCCAGCCGCCCAGGATTTCGCCCACCTGCCGGCTCAGCTCGCGGTCGGAGGAAAGAGTGGCGTGTAGTTCGCGAAAGACGTCGTCGCCAATGCGCCGCCGGGCGCCGTCGCTGACGCCCTCGGGCAGCGTCGAGCTGAGCGTGTGGTCGATGGCCTCGCGCGTCTGCCGCGCCACGTCTTGATTGGTCGCGGATTCAAACGTGCGGTAAGCCTCCGCGGGGAATGCCGCCTCGGCGCTGGCTTCGTTGCCGGCTTTGCCTCGAAGGCCGCCCGCAGCGGCATTTTGCACAGCCGCTGCCGGCTCCTGCGCTCGCGCCGCTTGAGCCAGCGACTTCGCCGGAGCGTTCTGCACGAACGGTTCGCTCACGCCCAACTGCCGCGCCAGCTCCGCCAGCGCTTGCGGATCGCGCGACGCCAGCATGCGCGCGCTTTCCGCCAGCATCTCGCGAAACGCTCCCGGATCGCTCTCGTAAAGCCGCGCCGCCAGCCCTCCGCGCGCGCCGGAATCGCCGCTGAAGTAAGCGGCGTCCAGCGCCGCCACGTCGTTGGCCGCTTCGTGCCACTGCCGCGCCTCGGCCGCAGCCGCCGGCTGCGCCTCGAGCTGCTTCAGCCACGCCGGCTCGCCCTGCGCATCCGATCCCGTCGACTTGGAGACGGGCTGCGCATGCGAGCCGGGCGCGCCCTCTGCGGCCGGCACAGGAGTTACGGCGCCCAGGCCGGGCGCTTGGCCATCAAGCGGCCCGGCCGTCAAAGAAGTCGCCGCTTCCGGCAGGTCCCAAAGATCGGGCTCGCCCGCGGCCTCCGGCGCTACTTCCGGAGCCGCCGCCGCAAACTGCGCCAGATCGAGATCCAGGATCTGCTCGTCGCTCATTCCCGCGGTGCGCGCGGTCAGGCCCGCGCCCGTATTGCTTCCCTGCTGCATCGTTTATCTCCTCACTCAACTCTGCCTTTGTGGCTTCGGCCGCGCCGCACCCGCCGCCAGCGCTGCCTGCGCCTTAGCTTGTGCCTGCTGCCGCGCCAGCGCCGCGGCGTGTTCGGCCGCGTGCGCGTGTACGTTGGCGAAGCCCGCGGGATTCTGCGCGCGCGCGATCTGACCGGCGTCCGAACTGGCCCACCGCCTGCACTCCTCGAACTCCGTCGCGTGATCGTCCAGCAATTCGTCGACGGGAATTGTCGACACGATGCGCAGGTGCGGCTCGTTTGCCGTGTCTCCTTCACCGGCCGCCGGACGAGAGAGAGCCTTCGCTTCGTTCAGAAACGCGCTCGTTCTCAGCCATAATCACCGGCGCGGCCGTCAGCAACTGCTGAATCTCCCGCAACTGCTTGTTGCGCGCATCGTCTCCCGGCACCACCAGTTCGCTCAGTCCGATCAGCGATTTGATGAAGCCCAGATTCGCCGGCTCGCGCAGCGCCGCTTGGATCGTGGGATCGGGATTGCTCATGAGCTGCTGCAGAACCGCCCGCTGCTGCGATTTCAGCCGCGGGAAAGTCTCGTCGGACTCCGGATGCGCCTGGATATTGCCCTTGAGGTCGGCCAGGCGGATGAATTGCGCCTCGAATTCGCCGCCCTCGCCCAGAAACGGAATCTCCACGTCGTCCGGGCCGGTTCTTGCGGAAGCAATCCACGCTCAGCAGCATCACGTCGCCATAAAACTGCTTCAGCCGCCGCCACACCAGACCCAATCGCCCCAGCGCCTGGTCGCGCGCCATGGCGTAGCCGCTGGCCGTCTTGACGTTCTCCATCTCGCCGCCGAACACCGCCGGGAAAAGCCCGGTCAGGAATTGCGCGATGGGTCCCATCAGGTCCTGCTGGTGACGCAGCATGTCCGGCGGCACTTGCGCCGGCGCCGGCTGGAAAAATCCGTCGGCCAGCGACATTCCCGGACGCGCCCGCGCCGGATAGTGCGCGGCGGGCTCGGCGGTTTGGTTCGATAGCGCGTCGAAATCGAGCACCTGCGGATCGGCATAGATCGGCGGGATGCCGTACTCGTAGGTCTCCGCCTGAATGTTGGAGAGCGTGTTGTAGCGCTCCTGCACCTCGATCAGCGAATCGCCCACGCTGGGGCGATTCTGCCCGTCGCCGGGCAGCGCGTGCATCACGCGCCAGCAATCGTCCATCGTATTCGTTGCGCGACTCGCAATACGTTTCGCCCGCAAAGGCCACGTAGCAGCCGTCGGGGAAAATTTGCGAGAAGCTGGTCGCGCACGCCGCTGTCTTCGATGGCGTAGAAAGCCCACGGCCGGATCCACGTGCGTGAGAACGTGATGAGGTTGAAGAGCGCGTCGCCCGGATGCGTCGTGGGCATGCCCTGCGCCACGGCCACGCGCGTGGCGCGCGCATAAATGTCGTCGGCCGCCTGCGGCCCGCCCGTCTGGATCTTGTCTGCCGCGTGCGGGAAGGCCGCCTTCAGCTTGGCGCGATGCACTTCCATCTGCCATTGCAGAGTACGGGAACTCGTGCTGCTCGTTGGCCCACACCGGCGTGTTCAGCTCCAGGCCGCCAATGATCGAGATCACTTCCTGCCCGTTGGCCACGCGCCGCGTGCCCACGCCTATGCGGCACCGGCACCATCGGCGCCGGCCGGAAATCCTTCGGCTCCAGCGCCGCGCCGCACTCCGCGCAGATCGCGCCCGCAAGAAATGACTTTGTAGCCCAGGGCGCCCCGGCGGTCTCGGCCGGGGGCCCTGGGGCGTGTTCCGCGGCCGCGCCACGTCTCGCGTTGTCATTCTGAAGGCCGCTCTGCAGGCCCGAAGAATCTCTCTGCGGTTCGGGTCGCGACCTCGTCCCCAACTTCCGTTTCCGCGCCGCACTTGGGGCACACGTAGGCGTCTCGCCCCATCCGCACCCAGCGCTCCTCGAGCACCAGTTCGTCGCGCCAGCCAAACCGCTGCCCGTCGGCGACGTACCGCACATACCCGCCGATCTTTCCGTCCGTCCACAGAAAAAATCCCAGGCCGGTCAGTAGTTGCTGCACGCGATTGTTCTGCTCGATCAGAGTCGGCCACCTCGCGAAGCCGCCTTGGCCGTCTCGATGTCGGCCTCGCTTAGCGTCGATTGCGGATAGAACCGCGTCGCCGGCACGTCCTGGCTGATCACCGAGACGAACGACAGCCCGAACGCCTGATAGAGGTTGGTGACGAACTGGTAGCGCGGCATCTCCTCCAGCGCAGAGTCGTCGTAGATCTTCGCTTCCCACGGCAGGTGCCAGTTCATGTCCTGCGGATTCCACCAGGCGTATTGCAGCCCCTGCCAGAAGAGCCGCGCCTGGCGGATGCGCCGGATTTCGTGCCGCCGCGCGACAATCCCTTCCTCGCGAAACTTCACCACCAGTTCGCGCAACGCGTTCACCACCCGCGGCGCCGCTTGCTCCAGCAGTTCGTTGTTCGGCCCCAGCGCCGCCTGCGGATCGTTCTGCGAATCGAGCGCCAGGGAAGCTCCGCCGCCGAACTGCACCGATTCCGTAGGTGCATTGCCGTCGGCTTCCACCGTCGCGCCGCGCTGCGTGTCTTTCAGGATCGCGTTTTCAGTTGGAGTCATCGTTGCTCACGTTTTGCATCATGGTGTCATCCCGAACGGAACTGCCCCAGCGCGCGCTGACTTTGCGCGTGCACGGGTGGTGAAACGTTGTCATTCTGATGTCGTCCGCCGTGGCGGACGACCGAAGAATCTCTCTTTCTTTCGTCCGAAGCTTCGGAATCCCCGTGCGCAGTGGCCGCGAATAGACGAGCCCTTGCGCCGCGAATCGCGCTAACTCCCCGCTTTCCGCTGCGACGTTCGCTCCCGCGCAACTCCCTCGCGCGCCGCTTCGATCTCCCGCGTCGCCGCGATCTGTGACCACGACCGCCGCCGTATCGGCGCAATCTGCGCCGGATGCGCCGGCGGCACCTCGATCGGCGGCACGCCCGCCGTGCCCAGCAGCGAATTCAGCAGCGCCCGATTCTCGGCGCGCAGCCGCTCGATCTCCGCCTCCAGCAGCCGCACGTACCGCCCGCGCATCCCCTCGCGCCATCTCGCGAGGGAATTCATCATGTTGTCGATTAGCATGCGTTTATTTGAGTTGGCACTCGCGCGCGACTGCGAGAGGCTGCATGGAACGGCCAAAGCTTTCTGTGTATTTAGGTCCGTCTTTCAGAATTGCAAGCGGAGAACTTCACCGGTTACTTCGCGGAATCGGATGGAGCCGGTTTTCCTTCGGTTGCCGCCGCGGTCTGCGGCTGGTCTTTCTTCATGATCTCGCAGGCGCCTTTCACCGCGCCCGCTACGGTGAGTTTCTCTGTCCCGCCGACCAGGTCGCCATCGGCGCGGTAAACCGCGACACGAGTTCGCGCTGGCATCCAATTGAACCTCGCGATGTAATCCGCTTTCTTGCGGTTCGCGTTGACCGTCACTTCCTTGCAGGAGTCGGCGAAGTCCCGCGAAACCTCCACCGTGCGGTCTTCAACAGTGGCCGTGCTTTCTCTGTAAACCGGGTCCTTATATCCCTCGCTGCGCCGCGTGCCATTCACCGCGATAAAAACACGCGGTTTTTCTTGCGCGCTCGAAGGCAAAGCGGTGAGGAGAGTGGTGGCGCCAATCAGAAAAAGGAGAGCGCTGCGCACGCGAAGAACCTCTTGGCCGCGCATCTTATGCCCCACTACCCGCGCTGTCAATCACTGCTCGTCATCTGCTCCAGCGCCGCGGCAGCAGCTTCCCGCGCGCCGCGCGCCGCTCCTCACCCTCGAACTTCTGCGTCCAGATATGCCGCGAAGTCGGATCGCTGGCGCTCACCCGCTCGGCCACGCGCTGCTCGATGGGCGCGCGTCCCGGAGAGAGTCGCGACTTTAGCCCGTAGCGCGCGCTATCCGCCGGATCGTCCCCGGCCATCTTCTGCACGTCTTCCACGTTCGCCGTGTCGCGCACCAGCGTGGGCAGGCATTCGATCAATTGCGGACAGCTGTCCCCGATCAGCCACTGCTCGTTCTGGAGCATCTGGTAGATCAGCATCCAGCCGCCCACGCGATCGTCGTCGGCGCGCACCGGCCGCGGCAGGCCATTCGCCGCCAGCACCTCGCCGATCTGCTCCGCGATGGTCGATTCCGACGTGTGGTGCGCAAACGCATCCGGCGAGAGAAAAATCTCGCTAATATTTTCGGCATCCGTGCCGCTCGCGCCTGAGCCCGTGTGGCTAGCACCAGAGCCCGTGCGGCGGCTAGCACCCACGATGGCCTGCGCCAGGTCTCGCGGCGAGAGATGGTTCTGCACCAACTCGCGGTACGTCACCACGCCCCCGCCCGGCCGCGCCGCGTGCCAATAGACGGCGCTAGGATGCTCGAACCCCCAGTCGATCGAAATCCACCGCGTCCACCACGGCTCGAGTCCCAACTGTTCCGCGCGCGCCGTGTGCCGGCGCACGTCGAATAGATCGAAATACTGCCCCGCGAAAACGTTCCAGTCGCCTTCCAGAAAAGCCTGCCGCAAGTGCTTCGGCAGCGCGTTTAGCGACTTCAAATACTCGGCGTCGTCTCTGTAGATCGGATTATCGGCAATCGTCGCGCGAATGAACGCATAGTCCTTCGCATCGTATTGCCCGGGGCGGTCCATCCCCGGCGCCGGCCGCTTGTCCACCCAAAGGGCTTTCACCCAGGCGTGTCCGATATTTCCCGGATTGGTCGCCCCGGCCATGCAAGGCCTGGCACTCGAGATCCGGCAGCGATTGCGGCTGGTCAGGAATTGCCATTGCGCCAACGTGAAATGGGTGAGCTCGTCGATGCCGATAAAAAGAAACTCCGCGCCCTGGTATTGGTAGATATCGTTCTCGCTCGCCGAATAACCAAACCGCGTGGTCGAGCCGTTCTTCCAGGTGACGATGTGCTTGGATTCGTTGTAGTTGTCATAGAAATCGCGCGGGATGTCGCGCCGAAAATACGTGATCAGCGAAGCTTCCAGTTCCGGAAACGTTCGCCGCAGCAGCAGCGTGTCTACGCCATCATGAGCCGTCGCCTGGCGAATCGCTTCCCAGAGCAGCGCGTACGTTTTGCCCGGGCCCGCCGCCCCGCCAAAGAGGCGATACTTGGCTTGCGAGTCGTGAAACTGCTGTTGGCGCGCGAATGCCTTGTAGTAATCGCCAACGTAAAGCTTGCCGCCTTTCTTCGAGGGAGGCGCGCCTTGGTCCTTTACAAGTTCCAGAAACAATGGCCTCGCGCCGCTACGCAGCCCTCATCTTTTTGCCCACGGCGTAAGCCGCCGTGCCGCCCAGCAGCAGCGCGCCAATGGCGTAGTGTTGCACGCTGATGATCACTCCGGCGGCAAACGCCAACACTCCCGCAAACTCCACAACTTCCCCGATCTTCTGCTTGCTCCAGGACGTGCTCACCTTTCGCCTCCTCCCGCGGGCTCCGAACCCGCACCGCCCGCCCCATCGCCGCGCTCGCCGCGACGAGGCAAGTCCCAGATCACCCGCGTCGGCGCAGGTTCCGCCTCCGCATCCTCTTTGCCGTACGCCCACTCCGTAAACATCTCCAGCCCCCGCAGCCTCACCGAAGCGCCGCGGTCGTCGCCGTTCTCCAGAACGGCGCAGCCCAGCGCCACCGGATCGCATTGCGCAAAAATCGCCAGCGCCAGTTCGCGCCGACTCTGCGGAGTCGGCCGCGCCTTCGCCGGCGCCCGCACGTCCCCGCCGTGTCCCGCGCTCACCGAAGCATGGTCATTGCCGCCAACGCCGGCCTCCCCATCTTCGCCCGGAAGAAACGGCCCCCCAGGAAACGGAAGTACAAGCTGTTCCTTTGTGCTCACCTCAGCCTCATTTCTTTACTGCACTCCTACGGCCAGCCCGGATGGCGTGCCGGCGGCGTCTTTTGGGATTGTGGCCGTCACGATATTCGAGCAGGCCGTCTCGAAAGGTCCCGTCGGTAATGTGACCAGACCTGTCACGCACCAGGAGTACTGAGTGTTCGCCGATACTCCCGCATCGACATAAGTAGTTGCAGTGATCGGAGCCGAATTGAGAACCGTAAACGTCCCGCTCGTGAGCGAGCAAGTTCCAGGGCAGCGGTAGGCGTTCGCTCCGGTAATGCTCGTGGCGCTAGGATCGCTTGGATTCGTCCACGTAAGCGTCGCCTGATGCTGCGGCAATGTGCCCTTCGGCGCTTGCGAGAAACCAGCCGTGCAACTCAGAATCGATAGCGTCAACACGCCGCATAAGAACGCAGCGTTCCTGAGCCAGTTCCGCTGCTTGTGCGAGAGTATCATCTGCTTCCACCCACCTCTCCGTTGTCTTAATCCCCGAACTGCCGTTTCCAAGAGCGCCAATGCCAGACGGACCGTCACTTGAACGCTGCATTGGTTGAATTGAACGTGCCGCTGGCATCGGAACATGCCGGTGAATGCGCAGCCGCCGAAGTGCTCACCAAAGCGAGGTAGCCCCCGGCGCCGTCGCTGAATAGGCCTGCCAGCCCAGAAGGCTGCGCATTGTAAGCGTTCCCGCTTGCTGGGCAAGCCGTTGCCGTTCCCGATACGCCCATGATCGCTATGGCCAGGCCTGGATTTCCCGTTGTCGTGATTGACGGCCCGCTCGCGCTCCCCCCGGAGACACTGCCCGTATGGGTATTGTTGGCGAGATCGAATGCGGATATCCCCGCCGCTTCGTAAACGACGAAATCAATGTTCGACGCGCTGCCCGAAACAACCAGAGTTACCGTGTGCGAGCCGCTGCTTACATTAAACAGATAGAAACAGGTTGTGGCCGGAAGGCTCGCCGATCCCGCCGCCGTGCAATTCATCCCATTGGTAAACGCCGTCCCGGTCGAGCAGGTCGTATTTCCATCAAGGCAGGCTTTCGTGAACGTCCGCGCCGTCGAGTTGTAATTCAGCGCCGCCATCAGCAGCGCGTCATTGTTGCCTTTCACTGTGATCGAGACCTGGCAATCTGTGGCGCTGGCCGCGTTGCACTGCACGGCTTGCGGGAACCACGCCGCTCCCGGTGCCGGATAAGACGTGATCCAGCCGCCGTACCCGCCGACAGTTGGCGTCGAAGCAGTGAATGTTCCCGTCCAGGTCTGCGCCGCATTGCTGCCGGAAGTCGCACAGTGCGAGCGTAGATTGTTCTGATCTTGCTGCCACGGCCCGCTTACAGACTCGCCGCCGTTTATCACCGCGTCGAAGCCTGCGGCGCACGGAGAAGAGATCGCCACCAGCGTATTGAACTGCACGCCGGCAAAACCAAAGTTGAGCGCAGAGCTGGCCTGAGGCTGGTAGCTACTGGTAAAAGTTCCCGATGTGCCGGTGAGCGTTGGGCCGGAGGAGGCATTGAGTACGGCATGGCCGGAACAACCGGGGATCGCGCTCGCTCCAGCGACGGCTTCCCACCATAGGCTCACATCGCCAGTGTTGCCGTGCCAATTCAGGTTGAATGTCGGAGCTTCAGTGTTAGAAAGGGTAGCGTTGCTTGCGTACCAGTCATCGCCCCACGGCACCGTGCTCCACGAGGTCCCGGTCGGCGTGCATTCGCCCCAAGTGGTTGAACCATCCGTGATGCTGGTGATGACGGTATTGCTGGCCCCTCCGGTCTGTCCGCCTTGCGCTCCGGTGTGAAGCAAATTTCCCGCCATGCACGGCATCTGCATGGCGATCGAGGTCAGCGCGGAGCTTTCCTCGGAGTTATAGCTGCCTCGGCAGGCGATGTACATGCCGGTTGGCAGCGTTCCTTGATTGCCGGATTTAAAGGCCAGCGCCACAGACAGCGCCGTCGCCGAACTGCCCGCCGTCTCCGATGGGGTGACTGATCCTGCGCTTGCGGCCGCTTGCCACTGGGCGCTCATGCCGTCCCGCGGATCGGCGGCCACTCCATTCCAGCCTGAGCCGAACGTGATCGTCGGCATCGCATTGTTGCTGCTGCCGGTGTTCTTCGTGCCAGTGATAGAGACGGCCTGGTAGATCAGATCGTAGGTCTGGGCCGTGGTGAGCGAGCCTGCCGAAAGCGTCGTGGTCGCGCTATTCAAATTCGTAGACGAGGTATCGAACGATGTAACGTTGTAAAGCTGTCCCGCCTCGACCTGTCCATCCGTGCATCCCGTCGCCCCGCATCCCGAGTTCAGCGTCACCTTGATAACGCGCGGGCCGTTGGTGAGATTCAGCGAATAGCATCCGCCCATCCAGAAGTTATTCGTGGAATCGTGAGCCTCGGAGATGCAAGTGTACGTATTGCTCTGATCGTCGGTGACGGTAGGCGCTTCCTGGCTGGCGGAATGATAGCGATAAGCCACGACCACGCTATTGCCGCTTAGAACCGCATCCGGTAGAGGAAACCAAATGCTGTAATTGGCCGCCGTCGTCGTGCCGCTAACTTGCGTGGTGATATTGCCAGCTTCAGTGCTTGGCCCTTGCGCGTGTGTGACGACAGCGGTAGTGGAGACCCCCCCCTCCCCCAGAGGGCACGAACCACACGCCCACCCCGGTAGTCGTGAGTGTTCCCTGCCCCGCCACATAGAGCAGGCACACCAATGTTCCCAAAGCTAAGAAGCGATGCAGCATTTAGAACTGCGTGTAGTGGAACATCACGTTAACTGTCTGCGCCGCGCTCAAATTGACGCATACGGCTTGAGAGGCGGGCGTGGACCACAAAGTATTTACGGGAGGTGTCACGTTCTGGCCGGCGGGCGCCACACTCGAAGGAGCTTGCATCGGAACCAAGATGCTCAAGTCGCTGGGGCTTGTGGCGCAGTTGGTTCCCGTCCCATACACCAGCTTGACGTTCACCGCCGTCGTGGACGCCGTGTTGACGAAGAAATCGCAAATGTAGATGGACTTACCGCTCGAAAGAGCTACAGCCTGGGTACTGCCGCTCGAAGCCAGGCCGTTGTTGACGTAGGTGTTGTCGCAGTTGATGTAGCCCTTCAGATTGCCGGAGCCGTTTCCGGCGCCATACACCGCTCCCGCTGGCACCGCCGATCCCGTCGCGCCCTGGCCCCAGGCGGCAATTGCCGGATTGTTCGTCGCTATGGCCTCTCGGATCGTGCTGGCCGATGCGTTCCCGGTATTCGTATCCACCGTCGAGGGGAAGTTCGTGTCTTGGACCGCGTTCGTAATCCCCGGTGTGGTCTGGTCGATCCCCACTTTGCCGACGATGGCCGAGCCCGCTACAAGAGCCGGGAGCGATGCCAAAGAGACGGGCTGGGTCGATTGCCAAAAGGTTCCGCTTACCGGCTGCGTGACTTGCGAGCCGTCCACCAGCAAATAGCTATGCGAATCGATGCGCGCCCGGCCGGCGTTACCATTCGAGATCGAGGGATCCGCGCCAGTATCGTACAGGCCGCCGATGGGATTGATTGCTGTCGTGCCCACGGTGAAGGCGCTATTGTCGGCGAATCCTGCCGAACTCGAGCAGCCCGAATCGCAGACCATGTGCAGGTTTGAGCCGGTGCCCTGCACCACCGTGAAATTCCCGGAACCGGTAACGGCTGGGGTGTTTGTGATATAGGCGTTCACCCCCGGCACATTCACCGCGCCCGGCGAGGTCCCATAAGCCGACGGCGCGCCGAGCGCCGTGGAGTCCCACTGCGTCACGTTGATCAGGCAATTGGCTGCCGTGCAGCTCACGGGCTGCGTGGTCTGCCAGAATGTTCCCGTCACCGCGAACGATCCGCCATTGGCGCTCACCACCCACGGCGACGTGCCCTGAAAAGCCTGCACGAATAGCTTGCGATCGATCGTCAGTTGCGGCGCGCACGCATTGCCAGACGTGCAGTTCGTCGGCGAAGCCGAATACCAGCCGCCCGTGATGCCGACGGCCGTCGTCCCTGCCGTAAACGCCGAATTGTCCGAAAATCCCGCCGACGCCGAGCATCCCACGATGCAGTCGACGTAAAGGTACGAACTTGAATCCATCCGCACGCGGCCGGCGTTGCCAGTCGAAATCGACGGAGCCGATGTCGTATAAAGAGCGCCGGCAATGTTGATCGGAGTCGTTCCTACCGTGAAAGCGCCGTTATCCGCAAAGCCGGAACTTGCCGAGCATCCCGTGATGCAGTTCACCAGCAGGTTATACGAGCCGTCGAAGCGGAAGTTGCCCGTGTCCCGCTCTGCGCCGCCCTGCGGCTCCATGGGTTCGCTCATTCGGAAAGGATTGGAGTAGCCGCGGAAGGCATTATGCACGGCGCGTATGCTGTCGGGAGCCGGCGCGGCATGAGCCCAAGCGGCAAAAAACAAAAGCAGTATCCAGATATGCGCCCCAGGCACGCGAATGCCCGTCGACCGATGAACGCTATGAGCCCCCGGCACACTCGCCGATTGCGCCGGAGCCGTCTGCTCTTTCCAGTCGTGCATGTCCAGAAGATCGACCTGCAATTCATAGCGGCCATAGAACCCACGCAGCTTGGGCCACAGCCAAAGCAGAAGTTTTCTCATAGGAACCTACAGTGCGTTCCGAACTGGTCCTCGATGCAGCACACCGTGCGTAGCTCGTTGTTGGCGCGAATAACCGCGCAATCGAGAGAAGGAAACGAGGGTGGGTTGTAACGCACCGCCCTCCCGCATCCCGAAAGCAGCCGCCCGCGTCCCGAAAGCAAAAAGATGAAAAGCAGATGCTTCACGAATGCGGTCTTACGTGACTGGCAAATGCCCCATTCGCGTTCGTCGTCACCACGTTATCGGCCGCCGCCGTGGGCGCCGGCCCATGCGTCGGATACGGTGGCTGTCCGCCGTTCGGATTGCCCGTCGAGATGGCCGTCGCCGCCGGCCTGGACGTAAATGCTCCGTTCACAGACATGGTTTTTAGCCCCCGTCCTCATGAGGTTGTCGAGCCGCAAAAGTGCGTTGCCATAACGCGGCTTTTTCGGCCTAAACAAAGTCTCGCTACAACCGGCGCACGTCTGCCGTGACGTTCACCGCATTCGTGCGGCTGCGCATCAGCAAGCGCACGAACGTCGCCAGCACGCTCGAGCCGTCGAAGTGAAACGTTTGGTTCGTCGAGTCCACCGACGTGATGTTGCCGTTCGCCACCGTCTGATATTGCGTGTCCGCGTCCACGTCGCTCACCTGCACGTCGATCTCGAACGAGCCCGGCGCTGCGGAGAAGAACCCCGTCACAGCAAACCCGCCGGGAGATCCTCGCTGCATGCCCAGCGCCAGCCGCGAGCTTGCCGAAGCCCCGCCGCTGCCGGCCGCCGGCTGCTCCGCGCTCCACACTTGCGCCGAATCCCCCGGCCAGATCGCGCTCGGCGGCGTGGTATTGCTATAGGTAGGCATCCGAGACCTCCGCTCCTCGAAATAAAAATGGCCGCTCTCCGCGCGAAGCGTCACGCTCCTTGTGACCTTCGCGCTCGAAAAAAGACGCGGCCTCTAAGCTCTTGGCAACCCGCGCGCTTTTGCGCCTACGAGTCCCTTAAAAACGAAAACGCCCGGAAGACTTCTTCCGGGCGCACTTTCTTACACGAAGAGTATACCACAGCCGTCAACCTTTTCCGCTCGCCTCGCACGGCAGCCTGTGCAAAACTTGTTGGCTTCGCAAGTTTGGATATCTATTGGACATATCGTGATGCGAGCTATCGCCTCCGTCCGCGCCACTTTGCCCTTTCGCTATATCGATCATCCTTTCGATAAGCGTCACGGGCTCGATACCAGTGGGTACGTCAGCAAACGCGATCTGGTCACCGGCCATCCTCACGACGCCTACCTCACCGGCTATTCCGCCGTCGCGCCCTCCGTCTTTCGCCAGATGTGCCGCCGCTGGATCGATACGCTGGCCGCACGCGGGCGCGTGCCTGCTTTCAGTTTTATCGACGTGGGAGCCGGCAAGGGTCGCGCTCTCCTGCTCGCCTCCGAATTGCCCTTTCGCAAAGTGATCGGCGTGGAGCTCAGCAACCAGCTCGCGCGGATCGCCGCGGAAAATATCGCCAAATGGAAGAAAGAGCACTCCGCGCGCACACCCATCCGCATCGTCCATCAGGACATTCTCGACTTCCGCTGGCCGCGCACGCCGCTGCTCGTTTACCTCTATAATCCCTTCGAGCGCGAGATGATCGAGGAGCTCATCGAACGCCTGCGCTGGGCCGGCAAGGCCGGCTCGCGCTGCGTCGATATCCTTTACCTGAATCCCGTGTATGGATATCTGCTCACCCGCTCCGGCGCGTTCCGCGAACTCTGGAGCGAACGCATCGCCATGAGCAAAGAAGATCAGAACGCCGATCCCTATGCCACCAGCACAGATCTCGTCTCCGCCTACCGCTTCGGCCCACCCTAAATCTGAAATCTGAACTTTGTAACCTGTAATCTGAACGTTCCACCAAAGGAGCCATCATGCCGCCCGATCAACAACCCGATCAGCGATACCAGCGCGGACGCGACAAACTGAAACAAATGATGGGCGACGTCGGCGAACAGGCCCTCGACAACATCGCTAGCATTTCGCCGGACATGGCCCGTTACGTCGCCGAGTTCGTCTTCGGCGACGTTCACTCCCGCCCGGCCCTCGATCTGAAGACCCGCGAAATGGCCGCCGTCGTCTCCCTCGTCACCCGAGGCGGCGCCGAGCCGCAACTCCGCGCGCATCTTCACGCCGCGCTTAAAGTGGGCTGTTCGCAGGAGGAGATCATCGAGCTGATGATCGAGATGGCCGTTTACGCCGGTTTCCCCGCCGCGCTCAACGGCCTCTACGCCGCCCGCGACGTCTTCGCCGAACACAAAGCCAAATCGCGTTAACCGCCTGCGAAAGGGGGCGCTCTGTTCGGCGAAGAGCATCGTCACCCGCTTGGCGCTCACCACGCGATGTCATCCCGAACCCAGTCGCGTCTTTTGCGAATGGGGGTGAGGGATCTGCTTTTTTGCATTTTCACCCCTCCGGATATCCCACCAAAAACGTGATCGGCAGCCGCCAAAACGCGCGTTTCACGCACCCCGTTTTCCAGCGATAACCCGTTTCCGCCAACCCGCTCGTCAACTCCCGCAATTCGCCTGGCGAATACGCGCGCAAACAAGAGACGATGCCGTCGAAAAGCAGCACCAGCGGAATAATCGGTATCAGCCACCGCCACACCATCCGCGAGAACGGCCGCGGCCGCAGAAACGGCACCACCAGAATATCCCCGACCAGCACCAGCGGCAGAAGCAGCAGCGTCAACAGGTGCCGCCCCGGAACCTCGAAGACGCCGATGCCCTGCCGTTTCGCCACGGCGTCTCGCAAAATCTCCCGCGCCTGCCGCGGCGGAAAATGATGGAACGAAGTGAAGAGCGTCCGGAATCCGCCAAGCTCGCTCGGCACGCGCGCCGCGTCCACCGGCTCGGCGCGATAGTGCAACTGCGCCGAATCGTTCCGCGCCCGCGCTCGCGCCGCCTCGTTCGGAAATTTGTCGCTGAGCTCCACGCATACGTGCACACCGCGGCGCTTCAGCTCTTCCGCCAGCCACGGCCACGGCCCTCCGGCGCCCGAGCACAAATCGAGCACGCGGTCCGCTCCGCTGCGTTCGATCCCTTCGCGCAATTCCGGCAGGATATCGCCGTAAGGTTTGCCGATGCCCAGCAGAATTTGCAGGTCGTCGGTCACCGCATCGCGCAGAAACGCCGGAAACCAAGCCTGGTCGTGTATCTCAATGAGCTGCACTCGGCGCATGGATGTCAGGCGTTATCTCAAGCGCAGTATTGCGTGGTAGGAAATCGCCCCCGGACCTGAAGATCTACGACGCCGCGAAATACGGCAGCCGCCGCGGCGCCGCCCAACGCGCGTGCAGTGGGCTCGCCAGCAAATTGGCCAAATCCCGCTGCTTGAATCGGCTGTTCAGGAATTTGCGCATCGTCCGCCGCAGCCATGGCCCGCCGTAGCACAGCGCGAAGCCCTCCTTCAGCAGCCCTTCCAGGCTTCCCGGCGGGCAATGCGGATGGTTCCACACCAGGTGCTTGGTATCGTACTTGGACCAATCGCGCTCGAAGATTCCGTACTGCGTCTCCAGTTCGTTCCACATCTGCGTCCGCGGGTGCGGCGTGACAATGGTAATTTGCGTCACGTCCAGCTCCAGCGAAGCCAGCGTCCGAAAATCCTCCCGAATCGATTCCGGCGTCTCGCTGGGAAACCCGATGATGTAATAACCGTGCGCGTAACGCCGCGCTCGGTTCAGCCGCCGCGCCAGCTCCAGCACCGCCTCCACTTTTTCGCCCTTGTGAATCTGCTTGAGCACGTCCTGGTGAAAGCTCTCGATGCCAAAGAGCGCGCCCTCCATTCCCTTGGCCAGCCATTCGTCGAAATGGCGCAGAAAAAGGTCCACGCGCGACTGCACCATCCAGCGCATCCCGTAATGCGCCAGCAAATCGATCACCGCCTCCGCATGAGCCGGAATGTTCCCGAAATTTTCATCCAGGATCAGCGCGTAGCGAATCCCGCGCGACACGTAGAATTGCACCGCGCGCTCGATCGCCTCCAGCGGAATCGCCTTGGGCCGCGGCGCAAACGCCGTGGTCTGGCAAAACGTGCACGTGAAGCTGCACCCGCGCGTCGTGAACAGCACCCCCACCGGCAACGGCCATCCTCCCGGCAGCCGGAACTCCGACACCAGCGGCGGATGCTGCACCGCGCCCACTTCCGTGCCCAGCGCCTGCGCCACTGCGTCTTCGCTATATCCGCTGAACACTTCGTCGAAGTTGCCGCTGATCTCCGGCGTCAACGCGCCGTAGTTCCCTGCCCAAATCCGCGTCGCTCCCGCCGCGCGGGCCTCTTCCGCCATGCGCGCGATCTCGTTGCTCTCTTCGAGATAAAACGAAAACCCCACCACGTCCCAACCGCGCTCGAGCGCCTGCCGGTACTCCGCGCGCGTCGGGTACTCCAGGATTTCGATGCCCGGCACGTTCTGCCGCAAAAATCGCAGCCCGAAGGAGATTCGCCGCGGCATGCTGAATCGCCACGCGAACCCCTCCGGCGCGTTCTCGCGAAAATAGTCGTACAGCCCAAAATCCCGATGGACCGTCGTCAGCAGAACTCGCTTCATCGTCACACCTCGGCGACTCTTCCGCCGCTGAGCTTCGATGGTATACCCAAATCGTTAGTTGCCCTTCGCATAAAAGAACACCAAAAACCGACAAAACCGGCGCAACCTTAGGCGATCCTCCTCGCGCCTCACCTGACCCGTCGTACAGGTGCCCGCTCCGCAACGCTGTACAACTTTCGCGTCGCCAGCCCTTCTCCTCGCGCCTACAGTGATTCTTACATGCGCTCCGGCCCCGTCGTCCTGCCCGGCCGGCCCAGGAGAAGCTCTCAAGGAGGAATTTCGCATCATGTGGACGAAGCAGACGCCAACTCAACCCCAGTCTCCATCGCAGCCTCAATCGCAGTCACAGACCCCAATGCCTTCGGCTTCCTCGTTCCAGCGCACCCCGGAACCGGCTTCCGACCCCAGCAGCTTTTCCAGCCGGCCCGGAATGCCCGCCGCCCGCAGCACCGCCTGCATCGGCGCGAGTCTGGAAATCAAGGGACGCATCAGCGGTGAAGAGGATTTGCAGATCGACGGCAAAGTCGAAGGGCCCGTCGCCCTTCGCGGCCATCGCCTCACGGTCGGGCGCAGTGGCCAGTTGAATTCGGAGATTTCCGCGCGCGAGGTGGTCGTCTACGGCAAGCTCACCGGTAACGTCAGCGCCTCCGATCGTGTGGAGATCAAGAAGGATGGCGCGGTGATAGGCGATATTCAAACCGCGCGCATCAGCATCGAAGACGGCGCCATCTTCAAGGGCCGCATCGAGATCGATCGTCCCGGCTCCAAACCGGCTCCCGCTCCGGTTCCTGCTCTCAGGCCCGAACCGGCCGGCGTCCTGGTTGGCTCCAGCGCCGATTAAGTCAAACTATCTTTCGTTCTTGTGTGGATGCCCCACGCGTCGCCTTTACGCGTGGGAGTCCGTCTTGTAGCCTAGGGCACACTCACGATTCTTGTAGCTCAGGTCGCGCCCGCGCCTTTTGCGGGCGAGACCTGAGGCTTTCGCCCTGCTGGGATCTTCCCTCCATTCCTTCTGTCACGGGCCGCCCTTGTCGTTTTTCCTTGATTTCGCCATCGGACTCCCGGCTGGGGCGCCGCTTATGCCGCGCGGCTCGATACAGCTTGACGCCACCCCAAAATTCGATGTAAGAGCATGCTCGTTGGAGCCAGAAGGAACGATAGGCCCAAGGAGAACGATGGGCCCAGCAGGCCCAGGAGGAACGATGCGCCGTTGGAGTTCGATTCGCTGGACAGTCCTAGCTTTGTCTTTGGCCGTGCCGGTTGTAGGCGGAGGAATACTCGCCGGCAGGCTTCGCGCACAACAGCCCGCCGTGCAAGTGCCGGCCCACCCGTCGCCGTACTACGTCATCAATTTTGTGGACTCCGTTCCCAACTTCCGCGAAGCTGCGGTCGCGACCCTCAAGCAATACGTAGCCGACATGCGCAAGGAGCCCGGCAACCAGAGCGCCGAGGCCCTCGTTCAACTCAACCGCCCCAATCATTTCTTTCTCTACGAAGTGTGGGAGAGCGACGAAGCCTTCCAGAAGCACGAAGGTTCCGCAACCACGCTCCAGTTCCGCAATAAGATTCAGCCCATGCTCGGCGCCCCCTTCGACGAGCGCGCCCACTTCAAACTCGAATAGCCCTTCTCCCCGCGTTCTTCGCGCCGTATCAGATTGCGCGGGGGTTTGCTCTTGTAGCCCCGGGCGCGCTCACGTCTTTTGTTGAGTGGCCCTGGGGCTTTTCCTCGCCGCTGTCATCACGAGTCGTCCGCCGGGGGTGCACTCATTCTTGTAGCTCAGGTCGCGCCCGCGCTTTTCGCGGGCGAGACCTGAGGCTTTCGCCCCGCTGGGGGTTTCCCTCGCCGCATGAGCCCGCCCATCATTCCGCAACCGCTGTCATCCGAAGTGGCGCGCCGCCGCCCGCCCCGTTGTCATCCTGAGCGAACGCAGTGAGCGAAGGATCTCTCCTGTTTTAGTGGGTGCCCCATGCGTCGGTTTTACGCGTGGGGATTTTCGGCTTGGGTGCCGCGCTCTTCGTACCGCCCTGCGGCTTTTCGCCTTTGGCGAAGTCCCCAGTGCGCGCCAGGGTGCTTACGCCGCCGCCGCGCGCCGCGCGATCGCCAGCACCAGCTTCCCTTGCGTCTTGCGGCTCTCCATCAATTCGTGCGCCTCTCGCGCCTGTTCCAGCGGCAGGACCGCGGCAATGTTCAGCTTCAGCCAGCCGTCGCGAATGCCCGCGATCACGTCATTCGCGCGCCGCAACAGCTCTTCCCGCGTCCGTATAAAGTTCGCCAAACTCCCCCCGGAAAGCGACACCGCCCGCGCCATCAGCGCGTTCGGTGAAATCGGGTCCGCCTGACCGCTGGCTGACCCGAAAATAACGATGTGCCCTCGCACCGCCACCGCCTCCAGATCGCCCTTGAACGTGCTCTTCCCCACGCCGTCGATAATCAGATCGGCGCCATGCCCGCCCGTGATGCGCTTGGTCTCCGCCACGAAATCCTCGTCGGTATAGACGATCACGTGCTCGGCGCCCGCTTCCCGCGCCGTTCGTGCCTTCTCCTCGGTCGACGTCGTGCCAATCACCGTCGCGCCCAGGTGCCGCGCCCACTGCACCAGCAGCCCGCCCATGCCTCCCGCCGCCGCATGCACCAGCACGAACTCCCCTCGCTTCGGCTTGTGAAATTCGTGGATCAGGTAATGCGCCGTCATCCCCTGTAGCGGAAATGCCGCGCCTTCCTCGAACGTAAATTCGTCCGGCAACGGGATCAACCGGCTGGCGTCCACCGCAATTGCCTCCGCATATGCGCCCGGCTGCCCCACGAACGCCACGCGATCCGATGGCTTCACGTCCGCCACGCCTTCCCCCACGGACTCCACCACCCCCGCGCCCTCCGCCCCCGGCGTGAACGGCACCTGTCGCGGATAACTCCCCCGCCGCTGCCCGATGTCCATGAAGTTCACTCCCGCCGCCACCACGCGCACCACGGCCTGCCCCGGTCCCGGCTCCTCCACCGGCGCGATATCCTCGAGCTGCAATACTTCGGGCCCGCCAATCTCTTCCACACGGATCGCTTTCATGAGCATTCTCCTTTCGCCCGCATCTCGTCCCCGGCTCCTAGCCCGCGACGCGGCCAATCTCGCACACGGCCCGACCCCGCAGACTACCCTGTCATCCCGAACCCGGCCGTCTTTCGGACGGGGGTGAGGGATCTGCTTTTTTCCTGCTCTGAAATTTTAAATTTCAGATCTTTAATCTCCTGCCCGCGTCTTGTATGTATCGTCCGCGCTCCGCCCGCTCCTGTGTATCAGGTGTCTAACGTAGACGCGGCCCCATCCCCGCCCCAGGCCAAAGCCCTAAAAAACCGCCAAAGGATTAATCGGCGATCCCGTTCCGCCTTCCACCGGCAGTGGCGCAAACGTCAGCATGAACTCATACCGCTTTAGCTTCCTGGCCGTCTCGACGGCGCGCTCCAGGTCAAGATTCTCCACGATGCCCACGCCCATCCAGTTGAGCACCGCCTGGTGAACCGGATTCACCGGAATGCCCTGGGCCGCTCCCCATCCCGGCCGCGGCGACCAATCGATGTTGAAGTCGTGCCCAATAAAGGCCACTTGCCGCTCCTTGATGAACGGCACGACGTCGGCGAAATAGCCGGGAATGGCGCTGGGGTCCGGCCCTTTCGCCGCCCGCCTCTTCCACCGCCCGACGTAGAGCATGATTACGTCGCCCGGTCCAGCCTTTACGCCGGACTTCTTCTCCCACGCCTCCAGGTCGGCGCGGGTAATTGGCGTACCCGGCTCGATCCAATCGACCCCCTTCAATTGCGGCATGTCGTAAAGCACGGCGCGCGTGACCACGCCGTCTCGCCAAGCCATGATGTCGTCTTTTTTGCACCCGTCTTGAGGCGTAAGATTATCCGCCACCGAATAGCCGTTATACATTTTGCCTTCGAGATAAAAGTGGCAGAAGGCATCCATGTGCGCGGTCGCCAGCCCGTGGTAACTCACCTCGTACCTGTCGATCGTGTTGTAATCGCCGATGCTTTCCGTGGTGCGATGGAAGACGCTCCCTTCGGGAACTTCCGAATCCACCTTTTGCGGCACGGCGTGCGCCAGCGAGATCACAATTCCGCTTTTCACGAGGCGCACCGCCGTCAGGCTCTTTTCCGCGGTGATCAGGTTCGACGCGCCGCGCTGATCGTCCGCGCCCCAGCGGCCCCAGTTCTTCATTTCCATGCGCCATCGAAGATAGTCCGCCGGTGTCGCCGCGGCCGAACTCTTGCTCTGGCTCGGCGCCCGCTGCAAGAAAATCCCCAACAGGCTCGCCAAGGCCACTCCCAAAGCGAGCCATCTGAGACGCTGTGCCATGATCCCTCCTGATCAGAGATTCTTCGGATGGCTGAGTGTACAACCGGCTGTCATCCCAAACCCCGCCGTTTTTTAGACGGCGGTGAGGTCCGGTATCGGGACTCCGGTGGAGTTCACCGGACTCCGGAAATGCCGCAATTTCATCCGGCATCCCGGGAATGCGGGACCGGAGGATCTGCTTTTTTGCTGTGAAATCGGCCGAACTCCCGTTTTTTGCTAAACCTCTGCATCGCGGCACGAATGGGTTTGAATTGGGTGCCGCACCCTTCGATTCCAAAGAGTGCGCGTTTGGACCGCTCCTGTCCGGCCTGCCTTGTGGGTATTCCATGCGCTGCCTTTACGCGTGGGAGTCCTTGTAGCCCAGGGCGCGCTCACGATTTGTGTGAGTGGCCCTGGGGGTTTTCCCCGGCGCTCGAACCTCCCGCCCTCCGCCCTTCTCCTTAGTGGGTGCTCCATGCGTCGGTTTTATGCGTGGGGATTCTCTACCCGGGAGTCCGTCTTGTCGTTCAACCGCTTCGTCGCCAGCGGCGTCTCCACGAACTGTCGCCCCTCCCGCCGCACTCGATAGCCTCCAGCATTAGGCCGTGCCGTCACGATCCGCAGCAGCTTGCCGTCCACGAAATGCGCCGCCGCGCCATCCTCCAGCGCCAGAGTCTCCGGCAAAACCCCTCTCGCCACCATCTCCCGCGTTGACGGACGTCGCTCCACCTCTCCATCGTAGTGCGGGCAGCATGCTCCGGGCAGCCAACCCAGGCAGCGCAACGCCGCCAGCCGCCCCGCCCAGGAGTCCGTCACTCCCGTTTCGAACCAGCAAATCGCGCCTGCGCTGATCCCCGCCAGCACGGTCCCTTGATTCCAGGCCGCACGCAGCAGCTTCGGCAGCTGCCATTCGCGCCACACCCCGAGCATGCTTTTCGTGTTGCCGCCGCCTACGTAGATCACGTCTTGCGCGAGAATCGTCTCCTCCAACTTCGGCGTGCGCTCGAAGAGCGGCAGATGCGTCGGCCGGCATCGCAGCTTGGCAAACGCCGCGTAGAATTTCGCCACGTAGGTCGGCGCATCCCCGCTCGCCGTGCCCACAAAACACACCGACGGATTCCTCCTCCTCGCCTGCGCCAATAGGTAGAGCTCCAGCGCCGGATTCTCCGGCTGTGAAGCAAACCCGCCCCCGCCGATCGCAATGATCTGCCGTTTGGCCTTGGCCATATTTGCGGACCGGTAGCCGCTTTGTTCGTTTGTCTGCTGCTCCTGCCGCTTCACCTGCGCCCGTAATCCGTGAAAACGTAATCTCTGTTCTTCACGCCCGTGTGGCACGCGAACCCGCACTTGGCGTCGTTCCCCTGCGGCGGGGTGTCAGACATTGTCGCGGGCGTGAACGTGTCGGATGCAGCGTTATAGTCGAATGCGGCCCATCCCCATCCGCCACTGTCCGCGAATCTCTTGCTGTCTTTCTCCATGAAATCGACGTTTCGCAGGGCGCCCGGAACCGTCGCTGCGGGAAAGACCGCCATCTTGGTCGGGGTCCAATGAATCTTCGTCATCTTCGCGCCATCGGGAAAAGGCTTGCCGTTGCCGGGAACGCCGGCTTGGTAGGCCTTGATCATCACCGGATTAGCGAGGATCGCGGCGACGGCGGGTCCGTCCTGACTGATGGAGACCACCTGCCAGGCCTCGTATCCTTTGAATTCGGAGAACGCCAGCCCATTAGGCACTTTCAACGTGTACTTGTCTTGGGAAATGGCCCAGTCGCCCACCAGGGCCATCGCTCCCGCAATCATCGCAATCGCCAGCATCCTTTTGACCTTCATAGCCAGCACCTCTTTCGTCGGTTTTAGCGTCCGCACTTCTCTATTTACCTCATTTCCTTCCGGAAAGTCGCTGAATAGCGCCGAAGAAGCACACATCTTAGGTTATGTAGAGGCTGAAATGCAGGTACCACTCGGAGTCTATCCACGTAGAGATGACTCTCGGGCGCTTGTATCCATCGTCACATTGCAGCTGTGCAGATCTGTCACTGCGTCGCTCTCTTGATTCGCGCAAGCATTACGTGTGAACTTTGCCGAGAGGAGTACCCGTATGAGTCGCCTTGAGTTTCTGGCTCGCATGACGTTTGGTCCCCGGAAGCTTGGAGACTTGATGAAGACGAGACTTGTGTTTCTAGCGTTACTGTCGCTTGCTCTTGCTCTGCCGGCGTTCAGTGTCGGCAGCAAGACTTACAAGACTACCTATCCCGTTCCTTGCAGCCAGGTGTGGGGCGCGGTCAAAGTCGCCCTTGCCGATCCAGACAACTACAAAGACGTGCAGAGTGACGAAGACAAAATGACTGCCGACTACAACGTGAAACACTCCATTCATTGGTCCGTTACCGGAGCCATCAACCAGGGCAAAAACTCCGTCGCCTTGTTGCCGGTCGGCGCCACCTGCGAGATGAGTGTTGTGTCGATGTTTAGCGGACTTTCGCACAACGACCAGGGTGACTTCAAGAAGCGCGTCGATGAAGCGCTGGCCAAGGCGAAAAACGCGCCACCTCCCCAGCTTGCTAAGCCGGAGGATCCAGCCCAGTGATTACAGCAGGCCCTCGACGCCGCAGTGGCGTGCCACCGCATTCATCGTGCCGCTCGCATGCCCCAGGCAGGAAGAAGGTGCTCCTCCGCAGCGTTCAGAGACTCAAGCTGAGGAGGCCTGCCTTCTTCCGCGAGGACCTGATGAAGTTATTCGGACTACTCCGCGAACGCCGAATCGCACCGATGATCGCTGAGTGCATGCCATTCAGAAGGTCAAGCGCGCCTATGAGCCGCCCCCTGGCCGAGCGCTTTCAGCTGTCATCCCGAGCCCGGCCGCACTTTGGACGGGGGCGAGGGATCTGCTTTCTCCTCTGAAATATGAGATTTTGCCCTCAGACGAGCGCATGGGCTTGGCCATCCTTCCCGCTTGGCGGCTTTGGTAGCATAATGCGCTGCTCTCCCGGCGAAAGTGCTTCGGGCGCACTCCGTCTGTCGGAAATGACCCAATGAGCTTCATAGCCAAAGAGATTGAGCGCCATTACCTCGAGGCCAAAGAATCGGAACGCCTCGCCGCCGGCCGAGGTGAATTGGAGCGCATTCGCACCCAAGCAATTCTCGCCCGCAACCTTCCGCCGCCGCCCGCAACAATTTACGACGTCGGCGGCGCCGCAGGCGTCTACTCCTTCCCTCTCGCCGCGCAGGGATACGCCGTCCATCTAATCGATCCCGTGCAACTTCATTTGGACCAAGCCAAGGCCTACGCCCAGTCCTCAGGCATCGCGTTGCAATCCATCACGCGCGGCGACGCTCGCCACCTCGACGTTCCCCCTGCAACCGCCGACGCGGTTCTTCTGCTCGGCCCGCTTTACCATCTCGTCGAACGCTCGGATCGTCTTCAGGCCCTTCGTGAGGCTCATCGCATCCTCAAGCCCCGAGGCGTCCTTTTCGCCGCGGCGATCTCGCGCTTTGCGTCGCTGATCGATGGATTCGCCAGCGGCTTCTTCGCAGACTCCGAGTTCCGCAAAATCGTTGCCGCTGACCTCGCCTCCGGCCAGCATCGCAACGCCACGAACAACCCTTTTTACTTCACCACGGCGTATTTTCACCGACCCGAGGAGTTAGTCGAGGAAGCTCGCACCGCCGGTTTTGATGACGTAGAGACGCTCGGCATCGAAGGGCCCGTGTGGAGTTCCGCCCGCTTCCTCGACACCTGGAACGATCCCGCACTGCGCGAAAACCTGCTGCAGTTTCTATCCTTGATCGAGCGCGAACCTTCGGTGCAAGGCGCCAGCGCCCACCTCATCGCCCTCGCCCACCCGGGTGCCACCCAAAACCAAATGACCCCCGCGGCATAACTCGGTGCCGTCCGGACCAGATTTGGAGGCTCCCAGAGTGTTGCTGATGAGAGAACAAAATTGATCGTTGCGCCTAGGAACTCCGCGCCCCAGCTCTGATCGATGCTGCTCAGGCCCTATTCTCTTTCCGACGAGCCTCGCTTACAGGACACCTGCATCCCCCGCCCATCTGGCGATGTACATTTTTAGAAACGCGCTAAAGTCCGCGGCCTCCGGCGGCAACTTCCTTCCCCTGTTGCTAATCTCGTGGAACTCCAGGGTTACCACCGGTTCCACCAGTTCGCTCATCGATACTTTTCGATTGCGGCACGCGATCAGCCCGAACGAGGGGATAACAGCGGCTCCTTCGCCAGCCTCCACCAGGCCGATTTGCGTATCCAGCAAGTTGACCGTCTGGCCTCGATTCCATGTGACGCCGCTCTTCACCAGTTGTTTGTCGATCAGCTGTTGGTGAGGATAGTTTGGCGTAAGGGAAATGAGCGTCTCGCCGCTCAGCGCCCTCCACCGGGTAGACACCCGGTCGTGTATGCCTTCTTTGTCCGCCCGGATCGCCATAAGCGAAAACCGAAAGAAGGGCACGCGCCGCAAGTCGGGCATTTTCTTGAAAATGCCCAGACCCAGATCGAGCTTTCCCGCTTCTACCCGTCGCGCAATTATGCCGATGGTGCTGTCGAAAATTCCGATCCGCAATTCAGGCCGTATCTCTCGAAACGCTTTGATGGCCGGCGGCAAAACGTTCGCCGCAATCCATGGAGTTGTCCCCACCGTAATTCGGCGCGCCTTCACCCCCTCGGCTCGTTCCATGCCCGCCACCGCTTCGTCCAGCGCCGCCAAAGTGGGTCTGGTGACTTCAAGGAGTTCTCGCCCGCGCCGCGTCAACGTGACCTGTCGCGTCGTGCGATCGAATAGACGAAACCCCAATTGACGTTCGAGTTCCCGGATTGACACGCTCAGGCCGGAAGGGGTAATGAATAAGGCCTCGGCTGCCCGCGCAAAACTCAGGTGCTGCGCCACGAAATGAAATGCGCGGAGATGCCGGGATGTAAATTCCATTACTGAGAATCTATCACTAAATAGCAACGATTTAGAAATTGTTCTTCACAATGGCCGGGCGTAGAAACAATGCCAAGAACTGCGCAGCGAATGCCCGCAGCTCAAATCGAAATGCAAAGGAGCAAGCTATGACGGACAAATTGAACATCGTATTGATCCATGGTGGCTTCGTCGACGGTTCCGGCTGGGAAGGTGTATATCGGATCCTAAGAGGTAAAGGCTACGGCGTTTCCATCGTGCAGAATCCCACCATCTCGCTCGCGGACGACGTTGCCGTAACCAGGAGAGTCGTTGCAGCTCAACCCAGCCCGGTAGTCCTGGTCGGCCATTCGTATGGCGGGGTTGTGGTGACGGAAGCGGGCAACGACCCGAAAGTGGCCGGCCTCGTCTACATCGCCGCATTCGCCCCCGATGCGGGAGAGTCCATCCAAACGCTCATTCAGAATCCCCCTCCCGGAGCGCCCGTCCCTCCGATTCTGCCGCCGCAAGACGGCTTCCTGCTTCTGGACCGTTCCAAGTTTGCGGCTTCCTTCGCCGCCGATGTGGATTCTAATTTGGCGGCATTCATGGCCGATTCACAGGTGCCCTGGGGCGTGCAGGCCTTCGCTGGAGCAGTCAGCCAGCCCGCTTGGAGGTCCAAGCCCAGTTGGTACCTGGTTTCTACCGAAGACAAAATGATTCCGCCGGACGCTCAGCGGGCGATGTCCAAGCGTGCTGGGTCCAAGGTCGTCGAGAGCAAAGGAAGCCATGCAGTCTACGTCTCTCACCCGGATGCTGTCGCTTCTCTCATTGAAGAGGCAGCGGTCGGTTCAGCCTCGGCAGGAACCAGGGCCGCAGGTGGCCAGCGGTAAAACGCGCCAGCAGGGGCGTGTTTAGTCGGCATACTCGACCGAATCGGGCGCTCCGCAGTTCAGCGGCCCTGGAGTCCTGTAGTTTGACGCGTGGCCTCCAGAATCGCCAGGGCGCCCGATTGTTTTGCCGCTCATCGGCCTAATCGCAATCCGATGCCTCCCCGGTCCGGTCTCCCCGCCCCGCCTCTTTCCCCCAAAAACTCCGCTACAATCGATCCCATGTCCGTCGCCATCGAGTGCCGCGGCCTCCGCAAGACCTACGACGCCAAAGTCGAGGCCCTGCGCGGCCTCGATCTGCAAATCCTCGAAGGCGAATGCTTCGGCCTTCTCGGCCCGAATGGCGCCGGCAAAACCACCGCCATCGAAATCCTCGAAGGCTTACTCCAACCCACCTCCGGCGAAGTGCACATCTTCGGCCGCTCCTGGCACGCGGACGCGCAGCAGCTTCGCCAGTGGCTGGGCATCTCCTTGCAGGAGACGCGCCTCTCGGACAAGCTCACCGTCCGCGAAACGGTCGATCTCTTCGCCAGCTTCTATCGCCAGCCGCTCTCTTCCGCCGACGTGCTCACAGCGCTGGCCCTCGGCGAAAAAGCCGACGCCTGGGTGGGCAAGCTCTCCGGCGGACAGCGCCAGCGTCTCGCCGTCGCCACCGCCCTCGTCGCCAATCCGCGCATCCTCTTCCTGGACGAGCCTACCACCGGCCTCGATCCTCAAAGCCGCCGCCAGCTTTGGGAGATCATCGGCGAATTCCGCCGTGGCGGCGGCACCGTGCTTCTCACCACGCATTACATGGACGAAGCCGAGCGCCTCTGCGATCGCCTAGCCATCATCGACTACGGCCAGACCATCGCCGAAGGAACGCCTCTCGATTTGATCGAGCGCCTCGGCGGCCAAAACGTAGTCGAATTTTCCGTCGCGTCCGGCCATGCAGATCACGCTGGTCACAACGGGGCCCTCGAATCCTGGCGCGCCCTCCCCGGCGTAGAAGCCGCCCGAGCCGATAATGGACTCATCTCGCTCTCCGTCCGCCAGCCTCACGTCACCATTCCCGCGCTGCTCGAAGCCGTCTCCCAGCAAGGAGCCAAGCTGCTGCATCTCACCACCCGCCAAGCCAGCCTCGAAGACGTCTTCGTCCACCTCACCGGCCGCCATCTAAGAGAAGAAGCATGAGCGCCCCGCCAAAAACCGATCCTACCCCGCACGCCTCGCCGGCCTCCGGCGCCCGCCAAGGGATCGCCTGGCTGCGCGGCGGCACTCAACACAACGGCCGCTGGTCGGGGTATGCCCATCTTCTCGTCGCCCGCCTTCGCGAAATGCAGCGCGAGCCCGAAGTCATCTTCTGGGTCTTTCTCTTCCCTCTTTTGCTCGCGTTTGGATTGGGTATCGCCTTCCGCTCGCGCACCGCGAGCGTTCCCAACGTAGCCATCGCCGCCGGCCCTGGCGCGGACGCCGTGCTCCAGCTTGCCCAGCGCTCCCCGCAATCCTTGCACGCCAGCATCGTTCCCCAAGCCGAAGCCCTCGACGGTTTCCGCCTAGGCCGCTACGATCTCGTCGTCATTCCTACGAGCACGCCCCCCGATAGCGCAGCCGCTGGCAATAACAGCCTCCCCCAAATCGAATACCGCTACGATCCCGCGCGCCCCGAAAGCGTCCTGGCCCGCGCCCAAACCGACGACGCCTTGCAGGCCGCCGCCGGCCGCGCCAGTCCCATTCCCGCATCGGCGCAAGCTTCCAGCGAGCCCGGCGCGCGCTACATCGACTTCCTGATTCCCGGCCTGCTGGGCATGAACCTGATGAACTCCGGCATGTGGGGCGTCGGCTTTGCTCTCGTCGACTATCGCCAGCGCAAGTTGCTCAAGCGCTACATCGCCACGCCCATGCGCCGCGGCGATTTCCTGCTGGCCCTGATGACCAGCCGTCTCGTCCTGATGATCCCCGAACTCGGCTTGCTCCTGGCCTTCGGCATCTTCGTCTTCCACATGCGCGTCGCCGGCTCCTGGCTGGCCATCCTGCTCCTCGGAACACTCGGCGCCGCCACCTTTGCCGGCCTCGGCCTGCTCACCGCCAGCCGCGCGCAAAAGATCGAGAGCGTCAGCGGCTTGATCAATCTGGTGATGATGCCCATGTGGATTTTCTCCGGCGTTTTCTTCTCCTACGAACGCTTCCCCGCCGTCATGCAGCCGCTCATCCGCGCGCTTCCCCTGACGGCGCTCAACGACGCCCTGCGCGCCACCATCCTCCAGGGCGCGCCACTGATGGCCCAGGCGCAAACCGGCCGCCTGCTGGTGCTCCTCGCCTGGGCCGGCCTCTCCTTCGTCCTAGCCTTAAGCTGGTTCCGCTGGACCTAAATCCGAAGCCAGCCCCGCAGCCGTGCGCATCATCTAAGGAACATATGCCTCAGCGCACAAATCACGCCGTTCGATCTTCCCGCCGCTTCCTCGCGCCGGCTTTCCTTTTCGCCTTGGTACTCCTGCTCTCCGCCTGTACCCAAACCAAAATCGCCGCCATCAACAACGACCCCGCCAAGTACTCGGCCAAGGACGTCACCATCGCCGGTCAGGTGGTCACCTCATTTGGCATACAGAATCAAGGCGCGTTTGAATTGGACGACGGAACGGGACGTTTGTGGGTTTGGAGCACCGGCTTTGGCGTGCCCGGCCAGGGCGCTCGCGTCGTGGTCACAGGACGAGTCCAGGCTGGCGTGGCCATTGGCGGCCGATTCTTCGCCAACGTGCTGCGCGAGACGGCGCCGCACAAGACCGCCTGAATTGGGTTTTTGGGATTACTCCGATTCGGGACAACGGCTGAGTTTTTGCACGAGGGCTTGGCCTTTTTCGACGGAAATCAAGCCGCGCCCCATGAAGTCCTGGATGAGTTCGTTCAACACTTCGCAGTGGACGTCTTTCGTTCTCGCCGCTCCCAAATCCTTGGGAGAAATTTGCGCCTCGATCGCAGGCAAAGTCACTTCCGGCGCCAGAACGCCGTTCGCTTCGCCTAGCCATTCGTGCAGCACCCAAAGCTGCTCCGGTCCCACCGGGTTGAAGGCCAGCCCCATGCCCATCGAATCGAGCGAGTACACCACTTTGGCCGCAGCCTCGAACGATGCGCCTTTTTTCTCGATGCGCACCTTGACGGCGGTCCCCTTGGCGAAGGGATTCAGGGTATCGATAAAGCAGCCATCCGGCCCTAGGTCCGCGGTCCGCGCCCGCAACAGCATCTCCGATTTCGGCTCGAACACCAGCGCGCTGGCCGTGAAAGGTTTCCGGCTATTGCTGCGCCGCAGCAGCTTCTCTTTCGGCTCCGCGGTGATGGTTTCTGTAGCTACGAGTTTTGTCGTGAAGCTCATATCGATAGCCATGCCTATATAGCATCCCTCACGCGCCCGCCCCATTCCATGGGACATCGGTGCCATTTTTCGAGGGTATTTTAGGTACAAAGGTACTATCGGCCATGGGCACAGCCACAGTGGCACAGCCACTCCTGGCTGTGCATCCGCGTGACCGGCAACTTGTAGCTCAGGTCGCCGCGACTTTCGCGGGAGACCTGAGGCTTTTCGCCGTGGCACAGCCAGGTGGCTGTGCCTTCACTCCGCCGCGACATCTCTCTTCGTGCTTTGCCATCCCGCTCGCCTTGTAGCCCAGGGCGCGCTCACGTTCTTTGTGAGTGGCCCTGGGGCTTTTCTGTGGCACACCTACTCCTGGCTGTGCGCCGCTGCTCCCTTTCGCAAGCCCTCCGCACAGGCATTGCTTTCGCCGACGCTCGCGTGTATGTTTTCGATTCGCCCCGGACTCGAAGCGCAGATCTTGCCCTTGCAAACCTCAGGCCACACCGAAGCCCAACCTCATCCGGCTTCCAGCCTCACCGATCGGCCCCCCGGAAATCTCACGCTCGAATGCACCGCAGCTTTTCTCCTGGTCCTCGCTTTCATGGCCTGGATCCAGTTCGCCAGCCCGGCCATTGTGGGCAACGACGCCTACTATCACATGCGTTGGAGCCGCATCCTGCGGGACTCCCTGCCGCATCTGCCCGCCTTCAAGTGGCTGCCGCTGACGGTCCTTCGCTCCCAGCTTTTCGTGGACCAGCACTTCCTGTTTCACGTTGCCCTCATGCCCTTCACTTTCGGCGACCTCCGGCTGGGAGCGAAGCTCGCTGCCCCGCTCTTCTCCGCCATCGCCATGACCTCGATTTTCGGCCTGCTGGTCGTCTATCGCATCCGCCACCGCTGGCTGTGGCTGCTGGCGCTCGCCGCAAGTTCCGAGCCATTTCTCTACCGCATGTCCATGACCCGCGCTCCGGCCCTTTCGCTTCTCCTCCTTGCCGTGGGCGTTTACCTGATCCTCGAACGCAGATGGGTCTCCCTCGCCGTCCTCACGTTTGTTTTCGTGTGGCTGTACAACATGTTTCCGCTCATCGTGGCCTTCGCGTTCTTGTATGCGGTGACGGTCTGGCTCTCGAAAAACCGCATCGATCTCGCCGCCCTCTATGCCACATCGATTGGCGCGGCCCTGGGGTTGGTCATCAATCCGTATTTCCCCAAGGATCTCCTGCTGATTTTTCACCACGTGCACATGTTGCTGGCCGAAACGGTCGCCATGGACGTGGGCAGCGAGTGGTACCCCTATGACACCTGGGAGCTGCTCACCCACAACGCGGCGCTTTTTGCTTTGTGCTTCGCGGCCCTGCTGGCCTTCGATTTCCGCACCCTCGATTTTCGCAAGGGGGCGCGCGATCGCCGTCCGCTATTCTTCCTCCTCATCTCCGCCATGTTCCTGCTGATGTCCCTGCGCTGGCGGCGCTTCCTGGAATACTGGCCGCCGTTCGCCATCCTTTTCGCCGCGTTCACGTTTGGCGCGGATGACGCGGACGGCGCGCAGGACTTAGACGGCGCGGCGCCCCTCGAATGGCCGCGCTGGATCCCGCCGCGGCTAGGCATGGCGGTATTGGTAGCCGCGCTCGGCGTGGCAGGCGTCGTGAATGCCGCCGGCGCGCGCGCGGAGATCCGCGACCTTCGCGACCCCTTTGCCATGCGCGGCGCTTCCGCATGGCTCGCCGATCACACCCCGGACGGCTCCCTGGTGTTCAACACAGACTGGGTGGAGTTTCCCGAGCTTTTCTATTACGACCAGCGCAACGTCTACGCCACCGGCCTCGACCCCAGATACCTGTTCGACGCCGAGCCGGATCTATGGAAGGTCTACGATCGCATTACCCAAGGAGAGGAAAAACATCCCGGCCCGCTCATTCGCGAACGTTTTGGCGCCGAATACGTGGTGGCCAGAAGCGATTCCACTGATTTCCTGAACGCCGCCAAAACCAGCGGCGACTTCGACACGGTCTATAGCGACGAATACGCCTCGGTTCTTCACGTGCGTTGATGCGGTGCGCGCTCATGCAGGTGCGCTGACGCAAGTGCGCTAAGCGCGGGCGCCTGCCGCGCTTAGCGCCAGTTCAGAATGGTTCAGTATTCGAACTTGCCCTCCACCAATGCGCCGATCTCCTCCGGCGATAGTTCGCGCACACAAATATCGGCGCTGTTCGCGCTGCATTGCGCAATTTCGAATACCGGCGGGTCCATCGCTTCCACACGCGCTTTCACGCGCTCCTTCGCGGATCGAGCGCCCGCTTCGCCGGCTTCGTCCGTGTCCGCAACGTAAACGATCGAATTGCCCGGCGCCGCGCGCACCCGAAACAGCGCGCTCGGCGGCTCGTAGTTGTCGTAGCTGAAGCACCGTCCGATGCACGCGCGATCCACGATATGCTCGATCACCATTCGCGAGTTTTCCATGGGTTGGATGTCGCTCACCACGCGGTGCCCGGCCGGCAGAGCTGCCACTGATCGTTCCACCCGCTCCTCCAGATTGTTCAGAGTTCCTGTATCGATATAGAGAAAGATGAAGAAAACAGCGGCAAGCAGCGCGCTGCCAATCGCCACCCACTTTCTCGGTTTCAACGCGCCCAGCGTCCAACATGCCAGAATTCCCGACACCGAAGTGAGCCGCGGCGTAAGAAACGATAAAGCCGCCGGGTAGTGTGGGAAGGAGACCCGGGTAGGCAAAAGCACCGAAGCCATTCCCGTCGCCACATAAAGCTGCACGGGAATTCCGTACGCTTTCCAGAAGCCACCCGCGCGCCGCGAGCCGCTTGCGGCGCTGACCAAGGCGCCCACAACGAGCGCGGCGAGTAGCAAATAGAGCAGGTCATACCGCCCGCCATAGAGCATGAGTTGGTCCGCTCCGTTAAAAAAGAAGTAGCGGGCCAAAACATTCCAACTGACCTGATAGTGCCGGGCCAGGTACATCCGCAAGCCGAACAAAAAAATCCCCGCCGCCAATAAAAGATATCCCTGGTATCGGGGCGGCACTACCTTGGCCAGGACGACATACGTCCCCATGCCCGCCAGGCAGATCACGCCGAGCGGGTGCGCCATCCAAATCAACGGAATCAAGACCGCGGATATCAGCGCTCCGCGATTCCCGAAGCGCAAATAAGCCGCCAGCGCAAAAAAGCACAGGCCCAGCGAGATGTAGTAGTTCATGAACCCCATCTCGAAGGTCCAGCCGTAAGCGAAAACCGCGATGAGCGGAGAAAGCTTCCACGGCGCACGCCGCGTGGCCGCGGCGATCAGGGCAAAGGCGCCCCAGAAAAACACGAGCACGGCGAACGACACGGCGGTCTTTTCAGCAACGCGCAGGCCGAAGGCCGACCCCAGCCAGCTCAAGAGCAGATCGTAAACAACATTGTTCCATTGCCGCGCGATCCACAACCCGGGGGCCTGCCCCTGCCGGACGAGTTGCGCCAGCCACGCATTGTAAAGATGGCTGCCAAGATCGCCCGCTTCGATTCGTTTGTGCCAGTAGACGGGAATGAGCAGCGCGGCGGAGAGGGTGGCCAACCGAGTGGCGGCGTTCCGCGGAAACCGAGCCCAGAGCGAGGAGTCGCCCGCGCCGCTGTGGGCCCTGATTTCAGTTTCCGTTTGGACCTCCGCTGCCGGCCCTGCCATGCGCTGGGGATTATTTCTCAAGGACTGCAAACAGCCCGGTCACCGGCGAGCCATACTCCGTGCGTAGGAACTGCTCTTCTAGGCGCGCCACCTTCAACTGGGCCTCGGCCGCCACGTCGCGAACGTGGTCGACATGATGTGTATAGCGGCCCGTGTCGCTCAGCCGATGCGGGTAGCGGTCTCCGCGCTCCAGCGTGAAGGCAAAAAGGCCTTTCGGGCACAGTAGCGCCGCCGCGGGCACCAGCACCTGACGCAGGTCTCCGAAATAGATCAGGCAGTCGCAGCAAACGATCAGATCGAATCGCTCCTGCGAGAGGTACAGCCAATTCGTAATCTCCGCTACGTCCAGGCGGTCGTAAAGATTGCGCGCCCGCGCCAGCTCGATCATCTCCGGCGAAATGTCTACGCCAACCAGGCGCGAAGCGCGCGGCTTGAACTGCACTCCCGCCAGCCCGGTCCCGCAGCCCAGATCGAGCACGGCCAGATTCCCCCGGTCGCCCAGCAGCGGGTCCAGCAGTTCGCGCACCTGCTCCGGTGCTTTGTAGCCCAGCTCCTTGCAGAGATTCGTCTCGAACGTGCGCGAAAACTCCGCATACATCTGCTGCAGTGCCTCGTCCGGCACGCGCGGCGGAGGCGGCTCGTCTCGCAGAGCCACCAGCAGGTGCCTGATCTCCGCATCGTCGGGCTTCAACTCGATATATTTCTCGTAAGCCGCGCGGGCATCGTCGCGCCGCCCAATCATCTCCGCCATCTCTCCGAGGTCGTACCACATGTCGGCGTTGTCCGGCGCCAGCGCCGTCGCTTGCTGCTGGCAGACGTATGCAAGCTGCTCCTGATTCCGGTGGCGCAGCCGCCGCGAGATCTTGTGCAGTTCGTCGAACGAGAGCTCGCGGTGCGCGTTCCCCGAATCGCCGCCCGGCACGATCAGTCCCGCCGCCACTCCCTCCTGGATCCAGTGCTGTACCCCTTCCGCGGACGCCTCCGGAAGCATCGGCGCGAGGAACGCGCAGATCTCCTCCACGCTCCGGCTGCCGTCGCACAACTCCACGATCACGCTGGCCGTGGGGTTCAGTTCATGCAGTTTGTCGTTGCTGGAATCGTAAGCCGCGTATCCGTTCTCGGTCTGGATAAGCTGAATGGTGGGATTCAGGGCGGGGTTTTGCATCAGGCGGTGCGCACGTCGAAAGCCAAGGCCGTGTGGCCTGCAGGATTCTCCCACACGGCCGGCCTTTCCTAAGCCAGCGGCTCGAGACGGCTTGACCCGCCGGCGTCAGCGCCCTTTACTGAGGGGCGTTGTCGTCTCCGCCCTTCTTCTTCTTCTTTTTCTTGGGGGCGTTGTCGTTGTCGTCCTGAGCCAGCGCTTGTGACTTCATCAGCGGCATGGCTGCCACTGCTGCGCCACCAAGCAACAGGCCCTTCAGGAACGAGCGCCTGCCGTTGTTGGACAGAGCTTCGTCCATTGCTTTAACTTTTTCCTTTGACATCCGTGGCTTCTCCTTAATTTTTAGGCTGATGTAAATACACCTAAGCGCCGCCGACCACGTGCACGGTGCCGAAAGGATGTTAGCAGAATTTTGCACAAACAAAAGCGCTTTCTTTACCCTTCGCCTCAATCCCTGCACTAACCGCGGCCATCGGGAACACCACGTATTGTCTTTCTGGCGGGGATTGCGAAGTGGCCCTGAGGTATGGCTCCCGGTATGTGGTCGCGAACGCAACCCCGTTTTTACCGGCAATCGATCCTGCGGCGGACGAGGCCCAGGACGAGCGCCTGAAGAGTTTCCGATTATCTGTGTTGGCCTTCCCTTAAAAGTTCCAGGGCCGGGTTTTTGAGGAATGGTGGCTGAAATGCACCGCTGGTGTGTTAAATCCACCGGTCCGCCGCGGAACTTTTCGATCTCGGCGTACTCCCCGCCCCAGGTAACAGCCTCCTTTTCAATCGGCTACGGACGCTGCGCTGGACCAGGCGGTTTGGCATGGGCTCTGCACTGATTCCCTACCATGAGGCACCGAATCCATAGGACACCCGAGAAAGCCACCGCTGGCGGTATGCCCGAATCCGATGCCATCCGTTTGGCTCAGGGCGGTAACCCGCAGGCGTTCGAGCAGCTCTATGGCTTGCACTGCCGGCGAGTCTATAGCCTGTGCCTGCGCATGGCCGGCGATCCGACCGACGCCGAAGACCTCACCCAGGAAGCTTTCCTGCAGATGTTCCGCAAGGTGCACACCTTCCGCGGAGAGTCCAGCTTCTCCACCTGGCTCCATCGGCTGACGGTGAATGTGGTGCTCATGCGAATTCGCAAGAAGCGGCATGTGGAGAAATCGCTCGATGCCATGTTCGAGCCCGAGGAAGAGTCCAAGGTTCCGGTGGAGTTCGGCGCACCAGACCTGCGGCTCAGCGGCATGCTCGACCACCTGAATCTCGCCAGGGCCATCGATCAACTTCCGGAAGGCTACAAGGAGATGTTCATCCTGCACGACGTGCAGGGATACGAGCACAAGGAGATCGCCGCCATCCTGGGATGCTCGATCGGAAATTCCAAGTCGCAGCTATTCAAAGCGCGGCTTCGTCTTCGCGACCTGTTGCGGGAAGCGCTTCGCAGCCAGGCGCGGGAAGAACGCGAAGCCCTGCGCACTGCCCCTCCGCCCCTCACCAAAGCACCTGCAATGAAAGCGCCCGTCAGCAAGACAATCGATTTCGTCCCCGCGAAACCGGCGCTCTATCTGAAGCCTCAGTTGGTGAAAACGGCAGCGATGGCCGCCCGCTGATTTGGGGATCTCACGCCTTGCGGGACGCGGCGAACGCCATGGCCTCGACGCGCTCGAGAACCCGGTCGTCAGTGCAAACCTCGTAGTAGGCGCGCTGCCCCTCCGGGCCAATCCGGCCGTCGGACAGCAGTTGCCGCACATAACCGCGCCGCAAGAGTATCGGTTCCACGGCTTCCCCGATGGGCGCCTGTCCGATAAAGAACGTGGTCATCTCCTGCCCCCAGGGCATCTCCCACTCCACCTCGACCTGCGTCAGCGCGATCTCCTCGGACAACTTGGCGAAGCCGTCCTCGTTTAGCTCCACGCCGTTCAGATTGAAGCGAATCAGAAACTCGTCGATCTCATCCTCTTGAGCGCCTTCCATGCCGGGCTGGAAAACAAACAGCCGGAAGAGGGACGACCGGTCGCCCAGCATTCGCCGCGCCACCTTGGAGCAGCTCGAAAGCCGGTCGGATAGGTTCAGCGCCTTCGAGATCATGATGCGCGAATCGCTATCCACCCAGTACGTCGGCGCGGAACCTTGAAACGCGATGCCCACGCCCAACTCCAGCCGCGGCAAGTCGCCGGACTCGGGCCGCTCGTTGTAAGCGGCGGAGATGGCCAGAATTTGCTTGGCCAGGGCGCAGGCTTTGGAAACGGCGCGCTGGTGCGAGCGGTTGGACTCCGTCTCGAAAATCGCCAGCACCATGGCGTCCCCTTCGATAAAGACTTTGGCCGCCCCATAGCGGTCCAGGATGCGCTTCACCGGCTCGTAAAAATTCAGGCTGAAGAGCGTGGCGGGATTCAGCCCCCGGTCCAGCAGTTCCCGGGTGATCCGCGTGGATCCGCGAACGTCCGCCTTCACCACCGCGTGATTCACCACATGATCGTGAGCCGGCGGCGTTTCCGAAGGCAGCAGAAATTCGTAGAGGCTGTTGTTCATGCGCGAGATTTCCCGCGTGCGCTCGCTGCGAACCAGCTGAATTCGCTCCATGGCCGCGGCCAGCCGCTCGTAATTGCGCAAGTCCCGCCGCAAGCGCATGAAATCCTCGGCGAAATGCAGCGCCACGGTGCGCGCTTCCTCGCGCGAATACTTCCGCAGCTTCTTCGCCAGGGTCTCGATGCGTTCCATGGAAAAACCCCGCGCCGGGAATTGCTTCAGGATCTGCGCCACGCGCTCGAACTCCTCCCGCGAAACCAGCGCCTTTTTCAGCTGCTGCAAGTGGATGGGCGGGCAATAGTCGTGGTAGATGTTGCGCAGCTCGTAGCTGGCCAGTACGTGGATCATCAAATCCCGCTTTTCCAGGCGCCCGAACCATTCGTCCAGCAATCGCGTGCGCGCCGAAGCGGTCTCGGCGCCGCCCGGCCACTCCGCGTCGAATAGGCGATGGGCGTTCTCCGGCTCGTTCAAATAGTCTCCCAGGACACGGTCGCATTCCTGGGCCACGAAATCGGCCTTATTCTTGGCGGTCTCGATGAGGGGCGCGAGTTGATCGAGCTTGGCTTGCAATTGCTTCATGCGAGCTTCCGCCCGGCCTAACTCCGCACGCACTTCGGCCAGGTCCGCGCCGATTCCCACTCGCGCAAGCATCCCGCCGCCCTTCTCCAACTTCCGGGCCAGCGCGTTGCGCTGCTCTTCCACCCCCGCCAACTCTTCCCGGGCGGCCAGCGCCGAACGAACCAGCTCCTGATGCGCCAGCGAGGTCTTGTGAATCTCCTCGGCCCGGCCCGGCGCCAGAATGGTTTCGCGCAGAAAATCGAGCATCAAGGCGTCGAAGGTCTCGAACCGGTCCTCGTCCTTCAAGTAGTTGCCCAGCAGAACGTACTGCTCCAGGAAGAGCAGGTCGTCTCGTCCGCCTTCCACAAAGGCGATGCGGTCGGCCAGCATTTCGTAAGCGCCCTTTTGCTCGTCCCCGAAGAGCGCCTTGCGCCAGCGTCCCAGATTGTTCTCCTCAAACTCGTCCAGAATTTGATAGATATGCTGGGCCACCTGGCGAAAGATGTTGCGCCGGTTGGCCTGCAAATCGGACAGCTTCGCCTTCATGACGTGAGCCTGCTCGGAGCGCTCGAAATACTCACCCCGGCTGCGGATCCACTCCTTGGCTTCCAGCAGCAGGCTGGCGAACTGCGCCCCGATCTCCTGGGTCAGGAACTTCATCAGCGAGACGCGGAACAGCAGGTCCAGCTCGACCTTCTTCTCGTATTTGGCGCGGGTGATGGACGCCTGCATCAATTCCAGCGTCTGTCGCTTCCAAGCTCCCGTTTCCGGACCTTTCGGGGGCTTGTTGCCAGGCCGGACCGAGAAGGTCAGCTTCGCGGTTTGACGAATGAATTCCAGCAGGTAGACGCGGGTCTGTTCGCTCCAGGCCGGGCTCAGGTAGACGTCGTGATGAATGTTATCGACGCCCACGGTGAGCGAGCCGAGTGGGAGCTCCGCCGCGTAGGACTTCAGGTCGACGCGGGCAAAACTGCCCGAGAGCGCCGTTTTAAGGGACCCTTGGGAAGACATATCTCGTAATCTTTTACGAGGTTAGCAGGTAGCCCGTAACGCTTGTATAAACAATCCAGTGGGCGCGGCCAAGCGGTTAACACCCATTAGGAACGCACTTTAGGCCCTCTAGCGTCGGAAAAAGGCCCTCTAGGAATATCGGGTCCAAAGTGGGCTAGGCCGCGCCGCTCTGTTCGGGAAAGGCAATGCTGATGCGCCGCCGGTCCTTCTCGAGGTGCTCGAAGCTCACAGCCACCTGAGGCCAATCCGTGCGCAGCGTAAACCGCTCCGCCCACTCGATAAGCACCACGCCCGGTTCCGCAAACGCGTCTTCCAAGCCCAGCGACTCCAGATCGCGCAAGCCCTCGATGCGGTAAAGATCCACGTGATACACGGGCACATGGTTGCGAAAGACGTGCACCAGCGTAAAGGTGGGGCTGGTGACGTCTTCCTCTCGCGCCGCGCCCAATCCGCTGATAATCCCCTTGGCCATGGTGGTCTTGCCGCTGCCCAGGTCTCCGCACAGGAACACCAAAACCGGCGCGTGCAGCCGTTTCGCCAGTCCGCGCCCGATCTCCACGGTCTCTTCGGGCGAGGAGGAGACAATCTCAGTGGCAGGCATGGTCCCATTCGTCGAGAAAGCGTGCCCAGGCTTCCGGTAGCGCTTCGATAACGTCCGAAGCCACCAGCGGCGCCTGGCCCACGTACTCCGCCGCCACGTCCCCCGCCAAGCCATGCAGGTAGACGCCCAGGCCAAGCACCCGCTCCCAATCCTTGGTGCCGAATTCCGCTGTGAGCCCGGCCAGCATGCCGGCTAGCACGTCCCCGGTGCCACCGGTGGCCATGCCGGGGTTGCCGCTGGTATTGACGTACGCTCGGCCGTCCGGCGTCGCCAGAATGGTATGAAAGCCTTTCAGGATCACATATGCCCGCCATTGTTCCGCCGCGTCCAGGGCCACTTCCAGGCGTTTGGCCTGGACGTCGTGAACCGTGGACTCGATGAGCCGAGCCATCTCTCCCGGATGCGGCGTGATCGCCAGCAGTTCCGCTTTTCTCTTCCCCAGCTCGGCCGCGCGTCCGGCGAAGGCGTTCAGCCCGTCGGCATCGAGCACCACCGGCAAGGAGGTCGTCTCCAGCACCGCGCGAATGAACTGCTGCGTTTCGGGAATCATCGAAAGCCCCGGGCCCATGGCCAGCACAGACTTGCCATGTACAATCTGCGCGAAGTGTTCGCCGTCCATGTTGCGCATGCTAGCTGTGCCCTCCTCGGTGGAGAGCAATCGCGCGGTCATCAGTTCGGGCATGCCCGCGGCCACGATCGGCAACACATTCCCCGGCGTAGCCACGGTGGCCAGCCCCGCACCCACGCGCAGGGCGGCGCGTCCGCCCAGCACGGCGGCTCCCGATTTCCCCAGCGAGCCCGCCACAATCAGGGCATGGCCAAACGTCCCTTTGTTCGCGTCCGCCTTGCGCACCAGCGGAAGCCCGCGAAACTCGCCCGGCTCGAGCCAGTGCAGCTTCAGTTTGGGATCGTCGTCCAGCAGCGCGCGCGGCGTGCCGATCTCGTGCACGGTCAGATGGCCCACGCAGTCGGCGCGCGGCGCCAGCAGTTGGCCCACCTTGGGCGCGGTGAACGTCACCGTCGCATCGGCGCGCACCACCGGCCCGCCGTAATCCTCGTTCTCCGAAGCCAGCCCGGACGGCATGTCCACCGCGATCACGAAGCGCCGGCCAGCTCCGCGAACCCGCCCCGTCTTCTTCTCGCGCCAGGCCCCCGCCCTTCTTTCCCTCCAGGCATTGACGTCCTCGATCGCAGACCCGAGCAGCCCTTCCACCCGCCCCTTCACACCCGTGCCCAGCAGCGCGTCCACCACGAGGTCGGCTAAATCCAGATCGACGCGTGCGGCATCCCACTGGTGCGCCGACGTCACCACGCGCAGCTCGCCACTGCCCTGCTGCCAGCGCTGCAAATTCGTCGCCGCCTCGCCGTGTATCGACGCCGGATCGGCAAACAGGAAAACGCGCGGCGCGGCGCCCCCTTCGCGCAAACGGCGCGCCACCACCATGCCGTCGCCGCCGTTGTTCCCCTTCCCACAGAGAACCACGATGTTCCGCGTCCCTAGATCGGAAAAGTTACGCTCCAGATAATCCGCCACGCCCGCACCCGCGTTCTCCATCAGTTGCAGGCTGGGAATGCCGTAGCGCTCGGTAGTCAGCCGGTCCACCTCGCGCATCTGTTCCGCAGTAAGTACTTTCATGTCACTTCGATCATGGCACGATCCCTCGGGAACACAAAAGAATCAGAGGGCGCGGGTACCCCTCCCCCGGGGTCTTTTTGTAAGTGCACATTCTGCTCGACTTTAAGTCCAATGATTTTGTAAGTGCGTATTCTACGGGACTTATGGCGCGATTTTTGGAACTGCACATTCTACGAGGCTTACAGGATTGCGAAGGTTTCACGGTTCTTACTTGGATGGTGTGGGCGGAAGCAGCAAGGACTGTCGACGGTCGGAAAGTTTCGAGAGTGGCAGGAAACGTCGCGAGCGTCTCGCGTCGAAGAGCCGAGGTTAGAGAGCTGGCTGACCCAATAGACATACGCGATGGTATCACAAAAGTAAATACACGTCAACGGCTAGTTACTTGCTAGGCGTTCGAAAGTAGAGACGTGATATTCCGCGTCTCTCGGACGAGATGTGCGAGCTGTGCGGCCGCTGGCAGGATCGCGGGCCGATTCCCCGCCCTTCCGAATACCGGCCGAAGGCGGGCCAAGCGGCCCGAGAATACCCACGCTCAAAACCGGGCGCATGGGGCACCCACGTCTCCTTGTCTAGTGCTGCGAATTTGGACCGCAGTCGGTTGCCGTCAAGGAAAAAAGAACAAAAACACGGGGCACCCGTCCTACTCAGTTTTCAAATCGTTCTTCAGCCAGTCACGCTCTTCCATTTCATCGAGCGGAATTGCCTCTAGAGGTTCACCACCAGCTGGCAGCGTAGCGGGTTCTGGCGCAATGTTGTGTCTCTTCAAGAGTTCCTTATATCGCTGCTCCTTCTCGCTTCGGCTCATTTATTCTAATCGTGTTCGCGTCTTTGCCGTCATTTCCGACCTTCCTTCCGTCATCTTGTCCTCCCCTCTTTTCGAGAAGCTGCCGGGAAACCCACTTCAACGAATTCCGCACCATGAATTCCTCAAATGTCTCCTGATCGTGCACTTGAGACGCCAATTCAAGTTTCGAAAGGCATTCGACAAAATTCTGACTGTCTTCAAAAGCACCGGCTGCGCTTAGACAGCACGACCATATATCGCCGGCGTAATGCTTCATCAAACGCTTCACTGTCTTTCGCCTGACTGCTAGTTGCTCACGATATTGGTCCATAGTAACGTCGCCAAGCGGATTGTAAGGCTCATGTAGACTGCAATCGCAGGCCTCCTTCGTCAGCCTACGTAAGTCCTCATCAGAATAGGTATCCCGCACCCATGCCCACAAATCATGGCTTCTTTTCAGGCTAGACCACCAGCTTAAGGATGGGAACAATTGCTGCTCCTGGCGAATTGCGTGACATTCTAACACCCCTTGACAAGTTAGCGCGGAACCCAGGGACTGGCGGGTGGCATGGGCAGACTTGCCTCTCGTCGTTTCTTCTTTTCAGCAACCATCGATGGGAGGATAGAACTCACGGAGAGAAGCTGAGGCCAGTGGGTGCCCCATGCGCCGGTTTTGCGCGTGGGGTTTTTGACTTTTCCTTCCAGACTTTCATCATTCGACGGGATCGATTCGCACGACACCCATCTTCCCCGTCGCGTAGAACGACCAGCTGCTCCACGCCCAGCCTGCCGGACTCTTTACCAGTCCACGCTTTACCGGATTGGCGTGCATGTAGTCGAGCTTTTCCCTTCTCTTTCCTGCACTGTGGACGTTGAAATCGTAAAACCTCGCTTGCCAGAAGCGCTGCAGGTTCCCGTCGCGGCCGGCCTTTCGCAAATCTCGCGACACGCGCTGCTTCAATGCCTGGAGCACCATCGATAGCGTGCCCTGGAAAGGCTCGCCGATCAGCAGATGCACGTGGTCCGGCATCACCACATATCCGGTCACCAACACTCCGTGCCTCTCGCGAATCTCCTCGAGCGCATGCACAAAAACATTCCGCGCCCGGTCCGTATTCAGCAGCGGAAGCCGCCGGTAGCAGCTGAAGGTCAGAAAATGTAAATGTCCCAAGCCGTAGTATCGTTTCAGTCCCTTCGGCATAAGAAACAATCCGCTTTACTGGCACGCAATAACTTCTGCAGCACGGACCACTGTCGCAATCAACAAAAGACAAAGGCAGAAAATCCCCACGCGCAAAACCGGCGCATGGGGCACCCACTGTCCCCTTCTGAGCGCTCCAAATGTGAGCAGTTGTATCTCCCCGCCGTTCCTTTCCGTCAACGAAAAAGATTGGGCTAGCGGGCTGAGCTTGAGGTCGGGCAGGTGCCCCGAACTCGCCGTTTGTCGTTCTTTTGGGATAACCCTCAATGCGAGAGCGGCGCTGCGGTGTACTCCCAGCGCGGAGGCAACCAAAGGTGGGTGCCCCATGCGCCGGTTTTGCGCGTGGGGTTTTTGCCTCGGCACTTCCGATTCGGCATTCCCAATCGTTCAGCCGCGGGTTTCCAGATCCGCGCTCGCCGGGGCAGGCTCGACCACCGGCGGCTTACCGCGCAGCGAGGCCGCCAGCCGGCTGTGTTTGCGGCCGTAACTAAAGTAAATCGTCAGGCCCACCACCAGCCAAACGCCCAGCCGTAGCCAATTCTCCGCCGGCAGCGAGAACATCAGCACCAGGCAGCACAGGATCCCCAGCACCGGCGTGACCGGGCTGAATGGCGCGCGGAACGGGCGATGCACCTCGGGATGGGTTCGCCGCATGATCAGCACCGCCGCGCAGACGATCACGAATGCCAGCAGCGTGCCGATATTCACCAGTTCGGCGAGAATTCGCAACGGCAGGAACGCCGCCATGGTGGCCACGAAAATTCCCGTCAGGATGGTTGATTTCCACGGCGTGCGAAAGCGCTCGTGCACCGCGGCAAAAAATCCGGGAGGAAGCAGCCCGTCGCGGGCCATGGCCAAAAAGATTCTCGGCTGGCTCAGCATCATCACCAGCAGCACCGAAGTGATCCCGGCAACCGCGCCCACGGAGACTAGCAACTCCGCCCACGGCAGCCCCACTTGCCGGAAGGCGTCGGACACCGGCGCGTCGATATTGATGTGGTCGTAGCGCACCATGCCGGTGAGTACCGCCGCCATAGCGATGTACAGGACGGTGCACAGCACCAGCGAAACCATGATCCCGATGGGCACGTCGCGCGACGGATTGCGCGCCTCTTCGGCGTGCGTGGACACGGAATCGAACCCGATATACGCAAAGAAAACGATGGCCGCGCCGGCCAGCATGCCCACCGGCTCCCCGGCGGGTCCCGTTTTCCCCATCAGCGTGTGGCCAAACAGGCTCAACCCCGTCAACCCAAAGGGCGCGAAGGGATGCCAGTTAGCGGGATTCACGTAGTGAGCGCCCAAGCCGATCACAAAAAACACAATGGTGACCTTCAGGATCACGATGGCGGCATTGAAGCTGGCGCTCTCCCTGATCCCCTTCACCAAAATTATGGTGACCAGCCCCACGATGACGATCGCAGGCAGATCGAACCACGTGCTCGTCAAGGCCAGCCGCCCGCTCGAGGGATCGAAATCGAAAGGCGCGTTCGTAAAAATGTGCGGCAGCCGCACGCTGAAGATGGCCAGGAAGTCCTGAAAGTAGTGCGACCAGCCATGCGCCACGGTGGACGAAGCCACCGCGTACTCCAGAATCAAATCCCACCCGATGATCCACGCGAAAAGCTCGCCCAAGGTGGCGTAAGCGTAGGTATAAGCCGATCCCGCCACCGGCACCATGGACGCAAACTCCGCATAGCATAGCGCCGCGAAAATGCAGGTGACGCCCGCGGCCACGAACGAAAGCATCAGCGCCGGGCCGGTGCGATCGTGCGCGGCAATCCCCACCAGAACGAAAATGCCCGTGCCGATGATCGCGCCCACGCCCAGGCTCGAGAGCTGCACGGGACCAAGAACGCGCCGAAGGCGATTCTCGCCGCGAAGCTCTTCGAGCAAGACCTTGTGCGGCTTGGTCATGAATAGTTGGCTTGGCATGGCTTCCTTTTGTGCCCTCTTCTCTCGACGCCAAATCGGCCCGTGTACGTCTACTCCGTTTAGTCCGAAATCAGGGCGACGTCGCCTTGGCCCGCGGCTGCCGCGACCAGATCAAATACACCGGCACTCCCAGCAGCACGATCAGCAGGCCCGGCCAGGTGGTCTGTGTCTTATATAGGATCAGGACGGCCATGATGGCCACGGCCATGACGATATAGAACGCAGGCAACACCGGATAGCCAAAGGCCCGATAGGGGCGCTCGGCGTCGGGCCTCTTCCGGCGCAGCACGAATATCCCCGCAATCGTGAGCGCATAGAAGATCAGCACCGAAAAGACCACGTAGTCGAGCAGGTCGCTGTAGAGATTTCCGTAGCTCACCGCCCCTGCCGGGTCCACGCGCCGGGTCCGCGCCAGCACCAGCACCGCCGCCCAAATTCCCTGAATGACCAGCGCCTGCGAAGGCACGTGCCGCGCGTTCAAGCGGCCCACGGAGCGAAAGAACAATCCGTCGCGCGCCATGGCGTAGTAAACGCGCGCGCCGGCCAGGATCAGGCCGTTGACGCAGCCAAAGGTGGAGATGGTGATCGCGAAGGCCATGACGGCCGCCCCCGCGCCGCCCAGCATGGCGCTGAGCACGGCGGTCGCCACGCGGTCGTCAGGGGCGCTTTGAATCTGGGCCAGCGGCAGCGTGCTCACATAAGCCACGTTGGCCAGAAAATAGAGCGCGATCACGATGGCCGTTCCCAGCGCCAGCGAGAGTGGCAGATCCCGGCGCGGATTTTTCACTTCGCCGGCCGTGAACGTGATGTTGTTCCAGGCGTCCGCCGAAAAAATCGAACCGACCTGCGCGACCCCGTAAGCCACCAGCAAACCCCAAACTCCCGAAGCCACCGACAGCGCGGGAATCCACCGGCGCAGGAAATCCGCCCCGGGTTCGATGGTCTGTCCTCCTTGAACAGCCCAGAGGTTCGCGAAGTTCGCCTGAATGGCGGCCGCATTTCGTCCCAGAAAGATGCCCACGATAACCAGCCCAATCAGCGCCAGCGTCTTCGCCGAAGTGAAAATATTCTGGATGTACTTGCCCCAGTTCAGCCCGCGCGTATTCGCGGCGGTCAGGAAGCCGATCAGCAGAATGGCGAAGAATTGCTGCCAGGAGAGACTCACCGCGTATTTGTCGGAGATGCGCATCGGCGCGACGATCCAGGCCACCGGCGACACCGCTGGCGCCAGCACGCCGAGAAATCGCGCAAAGGCCACCGCCACCGCGGCGATCGTGCCCGTCTGGATCACCAGAAAAAGCGTCCAGCCGTAGAGAAAGCCCCAAAGCGGCGAGTAGGATTCCCGCAGGTAAACGTATTGCCCGCCCGCCTTGGGCATCATCGCGGCCAGTTCGCCGTAGGAAAGCGCCGCGCAGATGGTGAGCACCCCGGTGATCGCCCACGTCGTCAGCAGGCCGCCCGCCGAGCCCGTCTGTCGCGCGATATCCGCGGACACAATAAAGATGCCCGAGCCGATCATCGACCCGACCACGATCATGGTCGAGTCGAAGAGGCCCAGCCCGCGGATGAAGCCGTGTTCGCTGGCCATCGGCTCGGAGGAAGGGGCGGCCGAAGTTGCCGAAGTCGCAGACGATGTGTTCATGCTTCCGGCTCCGGGCGCGCGCCGCCAACGGTTCCGGCGCTTCCGGACTCCCGCCGCACCCGCGCGGCCACATCGAGAAATTGACGTGCGCGAGAGGCTGGATCCTCACACACGATCAGTTCGCGCATCACGGCCAGCGAATCGGCCCCGGCGCGGTAAACGTCCGCGGCGCGCTCGAGCGTGATGCCTCCGATGGCCACCAGCGGCTTACGCGTGTGCCGGCGCGCTTCCCGCAGCAGATCCAATCCCACCACGGGATCGGGATTCTCCTTCGACTTGGTCGGAAAAATCGGCCCGAAGGCGATGTAATCGGCGGAGGTTTTCTCGGCGGCGTCCAGTTGCTCGAGCGAATGCGTGGATACGCCTACCCAGCGGTTCGCGCCCACGATTCCGCGCGCCTCTTCCACGCCCAAGTCCTCTTGCCCCACGTGCACGCCGCCCGCGTTCACCACCAGCGCGATGTCCGCGCGGTCGTTGACGATGAAGCGCGGCTTGCGGGCCGTGCTTGCTGGGCCGCCGCCGCGGACAACTTCACTGAAATGGATTGGGAAACCTCGAACAACTGCCGGCTGCTGGCGCGTTTATTGCGATATTGCAGAAGCTCAACCCCGGATTCCGCCATCATTTCGGCGAACGAAAGCTCCGACGTCTTGAGCAGGGCCGCGTCGATTATGGCATACAGCGGGGGGAAGACAAGGCTCATATCCCGCTCGTGCTACTTGCTGTGCACGGGGAGCAGGTGCTCCAAAAAGTGCGTGTCCAGCCGCCCCGCCTCGAAGTCCGCGTCCGCCAGAATCCGCTGGTGCAGGGGAATCGAAGTCTTGATTCCCTCCACCACAAACATCTCCAGCGCCCGGCGCATGCGCGCAATGGCCTCCGACCGGTCCCGCCCGTGAACCACCAGCTTGGCGATCAGCGAATCGTAGTAAGGAGGAATCACCGCGTCGGCGTGCGAGGCGGTATCCACGCGCACGCCCGGCCCGCCCGGGCTCTCGAACGCCGTAATCCGCCCGGCGCTAGGCACGAACGTCTCCGGGTCCTCGGCGTTCACGCGGCACTCGATGCTATGGCCGCGAAATTCGATGGGCCCCACCGCCGCGTCCAGCTTTTCGCCGGCCGCGATGCGAATCTGCGACTTGATCAGGTCCACGCCGGTAACCAGCTCCGTCACCGGATGCTCCACCTGAATGCGCGCGTTCATTTCGATGAAGTAGAACGAGCCATCCTCGTCCATCAAAAACTCCACCGTCCCGGCATTGCTGTAGCCGATCTTCCGCAGCGCCTTCACCACCGTGCGCCCCAATTCGGCGCGCCGCGCGGGCGTCAGCGCCATCGATGGCGACTCTTCCACCAGCTTCTGGTGTCGCCGCTGAATGCTGCACTCCCGCTCGCCTAGATGCATCACGCTGCCGTGGTTATCGCCCAGCACCTGAAACTCGATATGCCGGGGCCGCTCGATAAACTTCTCCAGGTACACGTCGGGAACGCCGAAGGCCTGCTGCGCCTCGTTCCGCGCCGTCTCCCACTGCGGCACCAACTCGTCCCGGCTGCGCACCACGCGCATGCCCCTTCCGCCGCCGCCGGCCGAAGCCTTGATGATCAGCGGGTAGCCGATGCGCGCCGCCTCGGCAGCCGCCTCGTCCGCGTCCGCCACGATCCCCTGGCTTCCCGGCACCACGGGAACTCCGGCCGCGGCCATCTCCCGCCGCGCCTGATCCTTCTCTCCCATCATCCGCAGGATGTCCGGCGCTGGGCCGATAAAGGCGATCTGCGAAGCCTTGCACACTTCGGCAAAGTTCGCGTTCTCGGAAAGGAACCCGTAGCCGGGGTGGATGGCGTCGACGTCGGTAATCTCCGCCGCGCTGATCACGTGGGGAATATTCAGATAGCTCTCGGAACTCCGCGGCGGCCCGATGCACACCGCCTCGTCCGCGAAGCGCACGTGCAGCGCATTGCGGTCCGCTTCCGAATACACGGCCACCGTGGCGATATCCAGCTCTTTGCAGGCGCAGATCACGCGCAGCGCGATCTCACCTCGGTTGGCAATCAGTATCTTGCGGAACATGGCTAAGGCAGACCCGAAGAGGCCGACCGGCTATCTCTTCTTCGTGGGGCGGATGGCAAACAGGCCCTGCCCATATTCCACCGGCTGCCCATTTTCCACCAAGGGACGCACCACCTCGCCGCTGATATCCGATTCGATCTCATTCATCAATTTCATGGCCTCGACGATGCACACCACTTGCCCCGCCTGGATCACATCCCCCACCTTCACGAAGGACGGAGTTCCCGGGCTGGGCGCGGAGTAAAATGTCCCTACGATTGGAGATTTGATCACGTGCAACTCCTCCCCGGTCGCGGGCGTCGGTTCCGGCGGAGCGGCCTCCGGCGTGGGCGCTACAGCCGCAGCCGCGGGCGCCGGCTGCGCCGGCAAAGCGGGAGGCGCAGCCCCTGCGCGCGGCGCCGGCGCTGCCGAAGCGGAAGCTTTCTTCAGCCGGATGCGCAGCCCGGCGTGCTCGTATTCGAACTCTTCCAGGCCGTGCGCAGCCATGAAGTCGAGCAGCCTCTCTAATTGCCCGAACTCCACACCAGGGATGGCCGGTTCCGAACTTGAATTTTTCTTGTTTCGAGGTTCTCGGGATTCTTTCATCGCTCTCAGAGCTCGAGGAGTCCTCGAGGCGCATTGGTTAGAACTTCCGTGCCACCTTCATGGACCGCGACTTCATCCTCCAGGCGCATTCCTCCCACGCCCTCCACATAAATTCCCGGTTCCAGAGTCACGATATGGCCCGCCCGAATTTCCTGTTTTTGGCCTCGTCCCAGCCGCGGCCGTTCGTGAATCTCTATTCCCAGGCCGTGGCCCGTGCTATGCACGAAATACGATCCAAGGCCATGCTGATTGAGAAGGCGCCGCGCGGCCCGGTCGACGCTTCCGGCGGTTACGCCGGCGCGCAGAGCGTGGTGCGCAGCCTCCTGAGCCTGCTCGATCGCTTTGTACCACCGGCGAATTCGAGCCGGTGCGCGGCCCAGAAAAACCGTCCGCGTCAGGTCACTGCAGTAGTGGCGGAGTATAGCACCCAGGTCCAGCACCACCAATTCGTTTTTCTGCAATCGCTTTTCCGTGGGCTGCGCATGCGGCAGCGCCGAGCGCGGCCCGGAAGCCACGATGATATCGAACGAAGGCCCGCTCGCGCCCTTCGAGCGCATGCGGTAGTCGATCTCCGCGGCCACTTGCAGCTCGCTCACCCCCGGCCGCACGTACTCCGGGGCTTCCACGATCACTTCCGAGGCTATTCGGGCGGCCTGGCGCATGACCTCCAGTTCCGCCGCGCTTTTGATCTCCCGAATCCCCTCCACCAGGTCGGTGGTCGCTTTCCAGGCGATACGCTGCCCTGCCGCCTCTTTCAGCCGGTTCCATTCGGCCACGTTCAACCAGGACGACTCGAACCCCACCCGCAGGCGCTTCCGCGCCGATCTCCCGCGCAGCAGCACGCCGCAGGCTTCGGTGAGCGACTTCCGCACGATGTGGACCTGCGTCTCCGGCGCCTCCTCGCGGGCCTGGATCGTATACCTGCCGTCGGTGAAGAGATGCGCCGCATCGCCCAACACCAGCAGCACGGCATTGCTGCCGCTGAATCCTGCCAGATAGAAGATGTTGGGCAGATGGGTGAGCACGAGCGCATCCGCGCCCGCTCGATCCATCGCCTCCCGCGCCTGCTTGAGCCTTTCTTTTGCAAACACACTCATAAAAAAAGGAGGAGACCCGTGTCTCCTCCCGTTCGTCCTTTAAAAACTAGCTCGCGCCGTTAGCCAGGCAGTATCCGCGGCGTGAGGAAGAAGAGCAGCTCTTGCGATTGTACGTTGACTGAGGTTTCCTTGAATAGATGGCCAATCAGAGGAAGGCTGCCGAGCAGGGGGACCTCGTTAATTGTCGTCTGCTGCTGGCTGACCATGACGCCGCCGATCACCACCGTCCCGCCGTCCCCGATCAGCACTTTGGTCTGCGCGGATTGCGTATCCAACGCCGGGGTGCCTTGAATCAGAGGGATGCCGCTATCGATCTGCGTATTTTCGACAAGAACGTCCATGAAGACGTTACCGTCAGCCGTGATCTGCGGCGTGACCTGAAGCTTCAGAACCGCATCCACGTACTGAACCGAGATCGTGTTGTTGATGGTGGTCTGAATCGGAATCTGCTGACCTTGCTTCACGATTGCCGCGGCGTTGTTCTGCGTCACCAGTTGCGGGCTGGAGAGCAGCTTGCCCACGCCTTTGCTTTCCGCCGCGGTGATCAGGAAGTCCAACGTGAAGTTCGGCGATACGTGAGAGAAACTCAAGCCGCTGGTCGGAGCTACTGCTGGGAAATTAGACATTAACGGAATCGATCCCGTGGACGTGGAACTGGCAGCAGATGGAGCGCCTACGACGATGGGAGGAGCCGGCAGGTGCACAATCGGGCTGGCGTTCGTTGGGATCGGACTGCCGCCCAAGGAGTTTGCGCTGTTCGTCGTTGTGTTCACGCCCGCGATGCCGAACTGCGTGCCGATGTCCCGCGCGAACGTGCGCGATGCCTGCACGACGCGCGCCTGAATTTCCACCTGTTGCGATTTGCGGTCCAGTTGCCGGATCAGGTTATCGACCTGCGGCATGGAATCCGGAATGTCGCGAATGACCAGCGTATTGGAGCGGTCGATGGCCATCACGTCGCCGCGCGCCGACAAAAATCGCTTGAGCGGCGTCACCAGCTCGCTGGCCTTGGCGTAGCTCAGAATGCGCGTCACGGTCACCGGGGCCACCGACTCCGAGACCGCTTTGGCCAGAGCGCCTCTGTCGTTGGCTTCGCGCTTCATCGTATCCATGGTGGCAATGCGCAGCACGTTGCCGTCGAGTTCCTTGCTCAGGCCGTTGTTGCGCAGGACGATATCCAGGGCCTGGTCCCACGGCACTTCGTCCAGCACGATGGTGACGTTCCCGCGCACCGCGGGATCCAGCACCACGTTCAGGCCGCTGATCTCATGGACCAGCCGGAAGAAATCCTTCAGGTCCACGTCCTTCAAATTTACGGAAATCGCCTCGCCGGAGTAGCGCTTCGCATCCACGGCGGCCACCGGCCGAACCACGGGAGGCTGCGACGGATCGGCAACGGCGGGCGTCGCCGTCACTTGCCCGCCCGATGAACCGTTCAGTGCCGCCGCAGTGTTACCGATCGTGCTGAGGCTCTGCGGCAACGGGCTGGCCAGAGCGGCGTTGGCGCTCAAGGTTTTCGGCAGGGCAAAATTCTGCGCGCTCCCTGGCTGAGCCGCCGCGGGCTTGGCCGCGTCGGCGGAAATCGTCTTGTCGTTAGCCTTGTCGACGGGCTTGGCAAGAACCGCGGACTTGGCGGCAACGGCCTTGGCCCCATCGGTGAAGGCCACCGTCAACGCCTGGTCTTTCAGGTCCACGGAGAACTCCCGGGGGCTGTCCAGATCGATCACCACGCGCACCTGATCCGGCCGGGCTTGTCCCAGCCGCACCCGCTGTACGGGCTCGTAGTCGCTGGCCACCGTATTGCGCGGCGTAGCCAGGCGCGCTCCGTCGAAGTCCACCACCACGCGTGCGGGATCGCTCATCCGCGTCACGTGGTAGTTCAACGGGCCATCGCCCTGCACGCGCACAACCGTCTGCTGGCCGACGCGGTCCACCCCGACCTGCGCGACCGCTGTCTCCGAAGTGGTTATTGCCGTCGCGGGCTTGGCCGATTGCGCGCCGGCCATATGCGGCACCAGCATCACAGCCGCCAGAATCAGCCCGCTCGGCCGGAATGCCGGCCAGTAGGTCTTCATTGCTGTTCTCCTGGACTAATAGGATTCAACCGTTTCGCAACTTCCCGTTCCACAGCATTGCCAAACGGGTCTTTCCCCGTCTGGTGAAATGAAATCCCGTCCATGGTGATGTGTTCCACCTGGCCGTCGTACAGGTGATCGCCCTCCCTCAGGAAGTAAACCCGTTGCTGCGGGTTGGAGACAATGGCGATCATTCCGTTGGGACCGTTGACGATGCCGTCGATGTGCAAATTCCCGATCATCAGCCCTGGCTTGCCGGGCGGAAGATTGAGCGGTGTCCCATTGCCGGCCGCTTCCTTGGCCAGCAGCGGGGAAAACGGATCGCGCCGGGCGATGTTCTCCTTCACAGGCACTATCGCCGGCAGCGCGTCCGCTTTCGGAATATCTCTGGGAACGTCCTTCGGCTCCTCGGCCTTCGCTTCAGCCGCCGCCTTGGGATTCGGAGTCGTGGAAATCAGCTTGCTCTTCGCAGCCTCGGGCTTCAAACCTCTCGCCGGCTCGCCTTTCACTCCCGGCACTCCCGCCACGGTCTTGATCGGCGGATTCCCTCCGGGTTTGAACGGGCCGCGCGATTCGGTCGACGCAGCAGGCGCGTTCGGCGCAGCAGGCGCCGATACCGGCTTCAGTGCCGGCGCCAGAGGCCGGTTGATCGGCGCGGTTGCCGCCGCCATCGGCTTGGCGTTCTGCACGGGTGCCGGCGACGCTGCCGGTGTGCCAGGCTTCGCGGCCTGCGCGGGTGCCGGCGCGACGGGCGCTGGCGCCGGCGGGGCCGGTTTGGGAGCGGGAGCTGGTGCCGCCGCCGGTTTCGGCGCCGGCGTTTGGCCCAGCAGGCTCCGCACTCTGGTCAGAACGGATGGCGACTGTTGCGCCGCTGCGGGCATCCCGGCTGCCGCCAGACACAGCACGGCAATCCAGTTGGTCAGGTTACCCTTGCGCATGTTTTTCTCTCGAAATCGCATCGTCGGCTCGATTCTTCCCTTTTAATTCACTGGGCGCGGGCCTGCCGCTGGCCTCTTCGGCCCTGGGGGCGGCGCGGCGGACACGCTGGTGGTAAAGAACGTCGTGATCGTGCACGTGCCGGTCACTGTGGTGGTCGGACGCACGGGATACGGCGACTTGATCCCCGCCGAGGGTGTCGAACTTCAAATCGCCCACATTGATGATTCGCGAGAGCCGGCTCAGCCGCGCGAAAAAGTCCACGATGTCGTAGTAAGGGCCGTCCACCTGAATCACAAACGGCATGTCGAAGTGATAGTCGCGCGAAACCACGTTCTGGGCGGTCAGCTTGCGAATCTGCACGCCCGATGCGGCCGCCGCGCCTTCCAGCAGGCGCATGAATTCGTCGGTCTCCTTGTCTTCGGGAACGATGGTCTTGCAGCGTATCCAGCTGCTTGTTGAGCGCGGCCATCTCCTGCTGGAATTCCGCGTAGCGCCGCTCATACACCTGCAGCGCGCTCACTTCCTGGTTCAGCTTGCGTGTCCTGGTCGTGCAGCGCCTGCAAGATCGGTGCGCGCCGTGGCCACCGGCAGGCCCGGGAACGTATTCGCCCGCGGCAAGCAGCAGAATCGCCAGCGCCACGAAGACCAGCGCCTGGATGTACCAGGGAGATTCCTTGAAGGAGATGACGCCATTGCTGTCCCCCTAACCCTTCCTCGCCGGCGTCGAAGCTGGCGCCGGCGCCGGCGTCTGCGTCCGCCGACCTGGTCTTGCGGCAGCGCGAACTGCGCCGTCAGCGTGAACGTAAACGTCTGCACGGCCGACGTTCTTGGTGTCCTGCGTCGATTCCTTGATCTCCACCTGGTCGAAGTAGCCGGAATGCTTGAGCTGGGTGATGAAGTTGGCCACCGCGTTGATCGATCCCGCCGTGCCCACGATCGTCAGCCCGTCGCCCTTGCGGTCGAGCGACGTCAGCCACAGCGTGTCGGTGCGCGTGACCGTGTTCGCCAGCGCGTCCAGCAACTCCTGCCCGCCGGTGCGGTTGCGCTGCAGCTGCTCGATGACGTTGATGCGCTGCTGCAGAACGGCCTTCTGGCGCTCGAACTCGTCCACCTGCGTCTTCAGTTGTCTCCAGGCGGGCCTTCTCGCCCGCTCTGCTTCTGAATGTGCGCCTGCACTTCGGTGATCTCCTCGATTCATGGAATGCCAGTGGTAGTAGAGCACTCCGCAGCGAGACCACCAGCGCCGCCAGGAAAAACACCACCTGCAGCGTCGCCTCCAGCGGCACTGCCTGGCGCTGCGGCTTTGGGTCGTGCCCGGCCGAGTAGGTTGATTCGGATCATGGCGTGTCAAAGCTCCTGAGCGCCAGCCCCACGGCAATGGCCAGGCGCGGAGCGAGTTCGCGCACCTGGTCTTCGTTGTGCCGGCCGGGATTGATCACGATCTTGCGGAACGGATAAAGCTCCTCGACTGGCAGCGCAAATTCCTCGCGCAGCAGGTCCACCAGCCCGGGCACGCGCGCCGTGCCGCCGGCCAGATAGATCCGCTGGATGTTTTCGCCGCTGGCCGTGGCCCGGAAGAAGTCGAAAGTCTTCTGAATTTCCAGGATCAGAATGTCGGAAACCGAGCGCAGGATCGTGCCGCGGTGCTCCTCGGCGACGCCGGCAATGGCTTCGCCCTTCTTCAGCCGCTCGGCGTCCTCATAGCTCAGGTCCAGTTCCTTCTGCAGCGCGTCGGTATATTGATTGCCGCCCACCGAAACGTCGCGGGTGAAGAGCGGGATGCCGCCGCGCACGATATTGATGTTCATCACGCTGGCGCCGATGTTCAAGCAGCGCCACGGTCTGCGCCGGGATCGGGGTCGTAGTTCACCTCGTAGCAGTTCTGCAGCGCGAAGGCGTCGATATCCACCACCGTGGGCGTCTTGCCCGCCTGCGCCAGCACGTTGGTGTGGTTCAGAATCTTGTCTTTTTTCACCGCCACCAGCAGCACGTCCATCTGCGAATCCATGCGAATCCAGCAGCTGGTAGTCGAGATTCACGTCGGAAATATCGAACGGGATGTGCTGGCTGGCTTCGGATTGAATGCGGTCGTAAAGCTCTTCCTCGGTCATCACCGGCAGCGTTACCCGCTTCACGATCACCGAGTGGCCCGACACCGCCGTGGCCACCGAGCGCGTCTTGATCTCCTGCCTGTCGAAAATCGTGCCGATCGCTCCGGCCACCAGCGGCGCGTCCATGATCGCGCCGTCCACCACGGTGTCCTGCGCCAGCGGCTCGAGGCCGAAGCTGACCAGCTCGTAGCCCTGCTTGGAATGCTTCAGCTCGACGGCCTTGATCGAGCTCGAACCGATGTCGAGCCCCACCACCGGCTTTTGTTTTGACATTGCCAAACATCGTTTGGCCTTTCTGTGGCCGCCCGCGGCGCCGCGGCTTGCCCGGCTGACGGCTATGCCCGCTTGCTCGCGTGCGACTGCCGCATCTTCTCGTTCCATCCAGCGGTCCAGCACGGACTTACGGAACTTCCAGCGGCTGCCCAGCTTGAATGCCGGAACCAGGCCCGTCGCAGATATAGCGATACAGCGTGTCGGGCGAGACTCCCAGATACTGCGAGGCCTGACGCAGGTTCATGACTTCTCGTGACTCGCGCATGCTAGCTGACTACCCCGTTTGCGCGAACCGCTGGTCCGCCGCCCCACTCGTGGAATCCCGCACCACTTCCGGCTTCCGCCCGTTACTTCACTGCCCCAGGGAAGCCGCTTGCCAGGGCGAATGTGGCATCCGGTGGCGAGGGGTGTCAAGAAAGCGGCTGCGTGCGTAGTTGTCCTAAGAATACGGGTGGCTAATGTGACAACAGGGGGAAACGCCGCAGAGCACTCAACATGTTGAGTTCTAGAATCTACTAGAACCACAATATATAGTGGTTAATTCCGCGGCGTCATACCCGGACCTTTACCTCTGGCCTATCGCTCTCTACCGTTTGTCCAGTCCCAGCTGCTTCCAAAGCGCATCGACTCGTTGCTTGGTGGCCGCATCCATCACGATTTCGTCCGGCCAGGGCCGCTCGAACCCCTCGCTCGGCCATTTTCGCGTGGCATCGATACCCATCTTCGACCCGAAATCCTGTCTGCGTGCCGCGTGGTCGAGCGTATCCGCCGGCCCCAGCACGAACTGCACGTCGCGCTCGGGATCGATCGCGCAGAGCGCCTTCCACACCACTTCCCGGAAGTCCTGCACGTTCACGTCATGATCCACCACCACGACGACTTTGGTGAACATGGCCTGCCCCAGCGACCAGATGGCGTTCATGATCTTGCGCGCGTGGCCCGGGATACGATTTGCGGATGGCCACGATCATCAGGTTGTGGAAGATGCCCTCGGCGGGCATGGCTACGTCCACAATCTCCGGATATTGCATCTTCATCACCGGCAGGAAAATGCGTTCCACCGCGTGGCCCATGTAGAAGTCCTCCTGCGGCGGCGGGCCGACGATCGTGGTCAGGTAGATGCGGATCGCGCCGGTGGGTCACGCAGGTGACGTGAAACACCGGGTACTCCCCTTCCAGCGAATAAAAGCCGGTGTGATCGCCGAAGGGCCCTTCGGTGCGCATCTCCGAAAGATCCACGTAGCCCTCCAGCACGATTTCCGCCTGCGCCGGCACTTCCAGCGAGCAGGTTTCGCAGGGAACCATCTCCACCGGCTCGCGCCGCAGGAATCCCGCGAACATCATTTCGTCCAGATCGGGCGGAATCGGCAGGATGCCCGCCAGGCAGGTGACCGGATCGGCGCCGATGGCCACGGCGACTTCGATGCGGCCCTCGCGGATTCGCCGCGCGCGCGCGCCGAAAATGTTCCGCGCCATGCTTTTGCGTTTGCCAGTGCATTCCCGTGGTGCGCTCGTCGTACACCTGCATGCGATAGACGCCCACGTTGCGCTTGCCCGTCTCCGGATTGCGCGTGATCACCAGCGGCCAGGTGATGAACCGCCCGGCATCCTGCGGCCAGCACTGCAAGATCGGAAATTCCAGCAGCGAGAAGCCGTCGCGCCGAATCACTTCCTTGCACGGCCCCGATCTTCACCGTCTTCGGGAAGAACGAGCCCAGCTCCGCCAGCTTGGGCAGCATCTTGATTTTGTCGAAGCAGCCCTTGCGGCGCCTGCATATCCAGGAAGCCGCGAATGCGCTCGGCCACTTCCTCGAACGCGTCGACCTCCAGCGCCAGTTGAATGCGCCGCTCGCTGCCCAGCATATTGATGAGCAGCGGAACTCGCGAGCCTTTGGGATGCTCGAAGAGCAGCGCCGGGCCGCCGGCGCGGGTCACGCGGTGGGTGATCTCGGTGATCTCCAGCACCGGATCGACTTCCGCGGAGATGCGCTTCAGTTCCCCGCTCTTTTCCAGCCGCTTGATAAACTCCCGCAGATCCTTATAGGCCACGACGCTCTCCGAATATCCTTGCGCGTCGAAATAAACAGCCGCACAGCGTAGCACGCGCAGGCCTTATCGAAAATGATCCGGGCACGAATCCCGCACGATTCGGCAGCGTCTCGCCGAAATATCCGGCTTGCCGAAGTCACCGCCGGTTTGTTAGGGTAAGCCCGAGCGGGCGTGGTTCAATGGTAGAATAGCGGCTTCCCAAGCCGCGGACGTGGGTTCGATTCCCATCGCCCGCTCCAAAGACCGCCGAAAAAAAACAGCGCAAAGAACGCGCGATAGCGTCCTGCCCCGAAAGAACCGAACTCCGAAAGGAAATACTATGCGCTGGCATTATCACAAAGCCGATATTGATACCGAACTTCGCAGAACCTTCGAGCGATATGGCGTTGTAACCATGCAAATGATCCTAGCTAACGATCAGCGTTTTCGACACAAAGGGAGTATTACGTCGCTCTACTTTTTTGACCCTGATCGTCACATCACCGTGCAAGACGACTTGCTCTCGTGGCTTGCAGAGCAACATGACATTCAAGAGACGAAGGACTTGGTCAATGACAATGGAGTTCGCCATTACTATCTTCGTCTTGGCCGAATTGCTTGGTCTCGGGCCGGTATTACAGCATCTCGGGGCATTATTGTGGCGGCTGGTCTTCAAATGAAAAACAATTCGCCAAAGCTAAACGCTGCGGACCGCTCACAGACGAAAATGCTGAGTTAGTCTTGCGGTTTCGGTCCACCTCCGACAGTGTCACGACGTCCGTTTTGAACCGCCGATGCGCTACGCTCTACCCCTTTCCCAAGGGGTTACGTCGCTGTTGGCGGCAAACATTGTAGATCGCTTTGCCCGAAGCTCGCACGACCTTAGGCCATCGCGAATGTGAAGCTGGAATGGCGTGCCGACGGCGAGGGGTTCGAGCGTATGGATATAGCAACCGCCCAAGCTCAACTCAGCAAGCTGTCCAAGAATCAGTGTGCCGTCGCGCAGCATCGCTTGGGCATCTGCAAAAAGCTTGAAGCGCGGATGGACGCGCTTTACTGCATAGAAAGCTTGAGCCATCGTGTCACTCAAACCATTTTATGAATTTAGCGAGGCCCTCTCACGCGCGCCTGCTGCGCTTTGCCGAAAGAGGCAATTAGCTTTTCATGGGAATGCCATGCGGCGCTGCGGCAGGCGGCATCCCACTGCTGCATGGCCGGAGTTTGGCATCTTCGACGAGCAGGGCGATGCGCTGGCGGAGCTTCTCCGGTGAGAATGGCTTGGTGAAATGATCTGCGGCGCCTTTCTGCATTGCCTCGGTTGCCAACTCAGGGTGGTGGTGGCCGGTCATCAAAATCACGCGGATTTGGGGATCGAACTGCAATATCTTTTCCAGCAACTCCGTTCCTTGTATGCCCGGCATCACCAGGTCCGTAAGCACGATCTGCGGCCGCAAGCGCTGGATCAACTCGAGGCCCTCCTGCGGATCGGTGGCCGTATGGATTTCCAGGCCGGTGCTGGCCAGAATGAACTTCAGGAACTTCAGGTTTTTCGGATCGTCGTCGATGGCCACTAGCCTCATGGCCGGGGAATTTTCGTTGCCAGCGCCCATGATGCCTCGCTCCAAGTTATAACAGAGTTACCGTTACCGTATGGGAAATATCCTCCCGCCAAGGGCCAACTACAAGGGTTTCATTGCACGGAGTGTCCTGCCGGTTAAGCGGGGCTGGAGGCTCGTTGCGCACATGGTCAATGACCTGTTCTGGAACTAGACCGGCGCGACTTCGCGGTCGAAATAGGGCTTCTTCTCCGCATGAAGCTTGAGGCCAATACCGCAGACCTCGGCAATGCGTTCCAGCATCGTGAACGAGTGCCCGGTGTATTCGGCGTCCTCCACTTTTTCAGCTGCTCTGTCCTTGCAATTTCGCCCGGCGGAGTCTGTTCTGACTTTTTCTGAAACCCTGACGTAATCACGATTCCCGGTCAACTTGTTATGCGTTCGAACCGCGCGAACCATACCCGAATATGCTGGCACGCAGCGAATCCGTACCCCGCACAATGGAGGCCCGCGTCCCTTACAGTCTGTGTGTGACTAAGGCTTCCAAGGTATTGCAGCAGCTGGCCTTACCGCTTTACAACGATTCTGGCGTACTCTCTCGCGCTCCCTTCATAGGCCAGCGCAGTTCATAGAGATGACCGCATCCAGAGGTCTTCGGCAATACTCACGCACGCAAGCAGGAGGATCTCCATGATGAAGGTTGTTGTCATGCTGTTCAGTTGGACTGTCCTTGTCTCTTTGGGCGGCTGGGCCCAAGCCAGCAAGCCGGCGAATCAGAAGAGTTCAACCGCAGCCTCGGCTAAGGCCATGAACATGACAGGAACGGTGAGCAGTAACGGCAAGACGTTTGTCGCTGACAAGACAAACAAATCCTGGAATATCGATAATCCCGACGCTGTAAAGGCCGATGAGGGCCACCGCGTCAGCCTCAATGCGGTGGAGAACACAACCACCGATACGCTGCACGTGAACTCCGCGAAGATGGTGAAGAACAAATCATAAGCGGATTCCTACTACCGCTTCAGAAATCCGCGGAAGACGAGCCGGAATGCGAGTGGGAATTCCGGCTCGTCCTCCGATGGGCTCTCATGGAAGACGATGGATTCTCATGGAAGATGATGCATGCTCCTGGCAGCCGCCGCCGATTTCACCCGCGAGAATTTGCTGTGCCAGACCTCCCCTTGCGAACCACGCTGCCGCCACTGTCGTCGCCCTGACACCGCCCTGACACCCGCGACATAGCGTGCTTTCCGGCTATGGCCCTGAAAGCTTCCCCCTAATTCGGCTTGCTCGCCAGCCACGACCGCGCCACCCCTCTCCTCGCGCAGGCCAGCAAAAAATCAGCGTCCCTTACCGCCCGGTTGCACCATAGCGGTCTCGGCGGACACACCGCTCGGTGCCTAGGGGAGACCCCGAAATCCCCACGAGCCGGGGCCGGACGCGGAAGCCATGCGGAACGGCCCGCCCCTCGCATTGCATTACTTGCTAATGTTTAGAACCAATGAGTGCCCCTTCACGGTGACCCTGATCACTCGCCGTCGTGACCCATGCGCGGGACCGATACACGCCACCACAGTGCGTTCGCTTCGGGGACTAGCCAGAACGGCATTACTGGCTAACAGCAGAGACTGAGAGGAAGTTCTCTGACATTGGAATAGTGCTGTCGATACGTTCAAGTCTCCGAGGCTTCTCGCGCCACCTGCTTGCCCCCGAAGACTTCTTCGGATAATCTGCCCGCCGTAGGCGCGAGAGGAGGCAGGCGATGAAGACACATGCCCTCGCTGCAGTGATGGCAATGATGATGGCGGGAGTTGTTTTTCGTTCTGCTCAAGGCGCCGCTGCACAGGCGCCCGCCGTTCGCGTATTGGCTTCCAACGGCGTCCAGGGAGCGCTGAACGACCTCACTCCGCAATGCGAGCGCGTCATCGGCCATTCCCTCGCCGTGGAATTCAACACCACGGCTTCGCTGAAGCCAAGGATCGAGGGAGACGAGGCCTTTGATCTCACTGTTCTTACTTCCGACGCCATCGACGCCCTCAGCAGAGAGGGGAAGGTCGCGCCCGACTCGCGCGCGAACATCGCGCGCGTTGGAATCGGTGTCGGCATCCGTAAAAGCGCGGCCAAGCCTGACGTCAGCACCCCCGAAGCGCTGAAGAAGACGCTGCTGAACGCCAAGTCGATTACTTATGCCCAGGCGGGCGCGAGCAGGCCCACAATCGATAAGACGCTTGCCGAATTGGGGATTGCCGATGCCCTGAAAGCTAAGACCTTGCTTTTGCCTGGCGCCGAAGAGACCACGGAAGCTGTCGCAAGTGGCAAAGCCGAGCTCTTACTCACTTTGATTAGTGAAATTGTGTCCGCGAAGGGGATGGAACTAGCTGGTCCGCTCCCCAAAGAGTTCCAGACCTACATTACCTTCGCCGTGGGCGTCAGCCCGAGCGCCAAGAACGCCGAGGCTGCCAAAGCCGCGGTCAAATTCCTGACGGGATCGAAGGCAGCGGCTGCCTATAGGGCCAAAGGTATGGAGCCGGCCAAATAGCTTCCGCACCGCGCGGCACGGCACAACTTCGAAGGCGACCGTCAACTGTTGACGATCAACTTGTAGAACGCGGGATGCGGGTTCTGCTAATTCGGCTTGCTGGCCAGCCACGACCGCGCCACCCGCTCCTCGCGGAAGGGCCTCACATCGGCCACGTCCTCCAGCAGCATCTCCATCGCCCTCATGATCCCAAAAGCAAAATCGCTGGAGACCAGCACCGCGGTCGCGCCAAACTTACATTGCCTGCAGAGGCTCCGCACCAGGCTGACGATCTGCCGTATTTCGGCAGGGCTTACCGCGAACACCAGGCTCGCATCGCGCGCGTCGACGAACTCCTTGTACGCAATGCCCCCGATATTGCGCTCCTCCACCAGGTGCCGCTCGACGTCGATGTAGTGGATCGCTCCGAAGGCAATCGTGTCGAGTTGGTGACGCTCGTGATCGATGCTGGATATCGTAATCGGCATGGCGCAAAAGTGGCACAGCCACTCCTGGCTGTGCGGAACAAACTACTGCGCGAAGCCGCGCAACGCAAGACGCGCTCTCCCGCGCCCCATCCGGTCGCGACCCGGTGGCGGCGAAGAGGAGCACCGCCGATGGTATGCACATTTTGCGGAAGCTCTCGATTGGCGTGTCTTCCGGAGGTGACTTCGCAAACCAGCATTCGTGATCTACGTCACAGGCATTCCGCCGAACCCGGCGCAAGATTCTCGCGAGGTGTACGGGATGAAAGGTGGTGTTGGCCGGTTCTTGGTGCGTGCAGGATGGGCGTTAGCTTTTATGTGGTCTCCCAGTTCCATTTTGGCACAGCAGCCGCAACAGCTTTCGCCTTTGACGCTGCCGGAAGCGGTGCAGATGGCGCTGGAACGAAATCCGGCGCACAAATTTGCGCTAGCGGACACGCGGGCTAGCTTGGCGGACGTCAAAACGGCCCGATCATCGCTTCTGCCCCACGCCGCATTTTCTGAAGTCGCCACGCGAGGAAACGATCCCGTGTACGTCTTTGGCAGCGAATTGCGCCAGCAGCAGTTCATGGCGGCGGATTTCGCGCTGAACGCATTGAACGCACCGCTTCCCTTGGGCAATTTCGCCACCCGCTTCAGCGGCACCTGGAATCTTTTCGATTCCCTCGGCACCTGGCACGGAATCAACCGCGCCGAGCGCATGCGCGAGGCCGCCGGCAGCGAACTGGACCGCACCGATCAGGAGATCGTGTTTCGCGTGGTGGACTCCTACTATCGCGTTCTGCTCGCGAAAAAGGAGTTGGACGTTGCAGGCCAGGCGATCGCCACGGCCCAAGCGATTCTCGAACGCAGCAGGAACCGCTTTGAAACAGGCGTCGTCGTGCAGTCCGACTACCTGAGCGCCCAGGTACGCTTGGCGACGCGCAAAGAGGAGTTGATTCGCGCCCAGAACGACTTGGCCCTGGCGCGGGCCCAGTTGAGCATCGCGGCCGGCCTCTCCGCCGGAGGCGAAGTGGATGCGGCCGATATGTTGGCGGAGAGAACGCTGCCAGCCCGGTCGCTCGAGGATTCCGAGCAGCGCGCAATCTTGGCGCGGCCCGATCTGAAGCGGTTGCGCGCGCAACAGGCGGCGCAGCAGCAAAGTGTATCCGTGGCGAAATCGGCCTTTGGACCGCGCGTGGATGCCTTTGCCGATTGGGAACTGGACAACCCTGCCTTTCTTGCGGGCGGCGGAGGCAGTAATTGGCTTGCCGGAATCGAAGTGCAATTCGATCTATTCGAAGGCGGCGCGAAACGCGCGCAGCTTTCTCACGAAGAAGCCATGCAGGAGAAAGCCTCGGCCGCCAGCGAAATGGGGGCCGATGCGGTTCGGCTCGAGGTCCGCCGCGCTTATTACGATCTGGATGGCGCGCGGCAGCAGATCGATGTGGCCCGAACTTCCGTGGCGGACGCGCAAGAGGGCCTGCGGATCAATCAGAACCGGTACGACTCCGGGCTTTCGACGATTACGGATCTGCTCGTTGCGGAAGACGCCGCGCGGACGAGCCAGATGGATTATTGGGAAGCGCTCTCCCGCTATTACATCGGATACGCCAGTTTGGAACTGGCCGATGGCAGCTTGAATGCACAGTCCCCGGTGGTGAAGCCATGAATCTGCGATACGGAAAATTTGCTGCAATAGCTCTTCTTGGCGCGACGCTGGTCGGAATGGCCGCATGTTCGCAAAGTCGTCAGGTCCAGGCGACTGGGCCGGAGACGGTGGGCGACGTCGCCGTGGTTGCGGCCGAACGCACCAAAGCGCCGGACTGGATGGAAGCGGTGGGGACGGTACGCGCGGCACAGACGAGCCAGGTGGCCAGCCAGTTGATGGGCACGATCGTGGAGATTCGCGCGCACGAAGGCGACCGGGTCGAACAAGGTCAGGTTCTGGCTGTTCTCGATGACGCCCAGCCGCGTGCTGTAGTGGAACAAGCTACGGCCGCTGTGGCCGCGGCAACCAAGGAAGTGGCCTCCGCCGATTCCGATTTCGGCTTGGCCGAATCGACGCTCAACCGTTACCAGCAGCTTTACGAAAAGAAATCCGCCAGCCCACAAGAGTTCGACGAGATCAAGGCGCGTTGCCAATCGGCCGAGGCGCGCCGGGATATGGCCGTGGCCGGAGAGGCCCAGGCACGAGCCGCGTTAACGCAGGCGCAGACCTCGCTCGGTTTCACGCAAATTCGAGCGCCCTTTGCTGGAGTGCTGGCGGAAAAAAAGGCCGACGCCGGAACGCTGGCCACTCCGGGTATGCCCCTCTTCACCCTCGAGGATACCCGCAGCTACCGGCTGGAAGCGGCCGTGGATGAGAACCAAATCCGCTTCGTGCGGCTGGGGCAAATCGTTCCGGTGACCGTCGACGCGTTTGGCGACGCCGCCCATTCCGGCAAAGTAACCCAAATCGTTCCGGCGGCCGATCCCGCCAGCCGCAGCGTGCTCGTGAAGGTGGAACTGCCGCCGGACCCGCGTTTGCGCTCCGGGCTTTTCGGACGGGCGCGTTTTTCGCGAGGAGAGCGCCCCGCGATCCTGATTCCCCGGACCGCGGTGGTTGAACGCGGGCAGCTCCGAGGCGTGTATGTAGTCGGTGGGGACGGGATCGCCGGACTGCATTACATCACGCTGGGCCAAAGCGCTGACCAGCGCGTGGAAGTCCTTTCGGGCCTCGACGGCGGCGAAAAACTGGTCGCCGTTCCCGGAGCGCGGGAGTTCAGCGGCAAACGGATCGTGTTGCGGCCATGACGGATACTTCATCCAAAACGGCTCGGCGTGGATTGCGGCTGGCTGGGCGCATTGCCCATATTTTTATCCAATCGAAGCTGACGCCGCTGGCCATTGTCGCCGCGCTCCTGCTGGGAGCCTTCAGCATCTTGCAAACGCCGCGCGAGGAGGAGCCCCAGATCGTCGTTCCCATGCTGGACGTTTTTGCGCAAATGCCGGGCGCGTCGGCCGACGAAGTGGCCCAGCGCGCCACGGTGCCGATGGAGCAATTGCTGCACGAAGTTCCCGGCGTCGAGTATGTCTACTCGATCAGCCATCCGGGCCTCAGCATGCTCATCGTCCGCTTCTACGTGGGCACCAAGGAAGAAGACGCCATCGTCAAGACGTATAACAAGCTTTATTCCAATTTCGATCGCATCCCGCCGGGAGTTTCCCAGCCGGTGATCAAAGTGCGCTCGATTGACGACGTGCCCATTCTTGCGCTGACGCTCTGGGGCGGCGGCTACGACGGATACCAATTGCGGCGCATCGCCGAAGAGCTTGAGCATACCCTGAAGCAAATCGACGACGTTTCCGAAACCACGGTGGTTGGCGGGCAGACCCGCAAGCTGCGCGTCGTGCTCGATACCGAGCGGCTTGCCGGGTATGGGCTGACGCCGGGTTCGGTGGTGAACGAACTGTCCGGCGCGGACACCCGCAGCATGGCCGGCAGCTTCGCGCGGGATAATCGCGAATTCCAGGTCGAAGCCGGAACTTTCTTCACCCAGCCCGACGAGCTGAAGCAGGTGGTGGTGGGAGTTCACGCGGGCAGGCCGGTCTACCTGCGCGACGTTGTGGACACCATTGAAGATGGTCCCGGTGAACCGGACAGCTACGTCCTGTTCGCAAATGGCCAGGCAACCGCGAGCGGTCAGACCGGACGCGAGTACCCCGCCGTCACCATTACGTTGGCCAAGCGCAAGGGCGCGAACGCCGCGGATCTGGCGGAGAATGTCCTCGCCAAGGTGGACTCGCTCCGTAGCAGCATGCTGCCGGCCGGCCTGAATGTCAGCGTCACGCGCAACTACGGAGAAACGGCCAAAGACAAGTCCAATGAGCTGCTGAAGCATCTTCTTCTGGCCACACTTTCAGTGACTTTGCTCATCGCCCTCGCTCTTGGCTGGCGCGAATCGGGCGTCGTGTTGCTGGCCATTCCGGTTACCCTGGCCCTCACTCTGGCGATCTTCTATCTCTACGGCTATACCCTCAATCGGGTCACGCTGTTTGCCTTGATCTTTTCCATCGGCATTTTGGTGGACGACGCCATCGTCGTGGTGGAAAACATCGTGCGCCATTTCCGCCTTCCCGAGAACCGCGGACGGCCGCTGGCGGAAGTCGCTGTGGAGGCGGTGGACGAAGTGGGCAACCCCACCATCCTCGCTACCTTCGCCGTGATGGCCGCGATTCTTCCCATGGCTTTTGTCCGCGGATTGATGGGCCCGTATATGCGCCCGATCCCGGTGGGCGCTTCGGCGGCCATGCTGTTTTCCCTGGCGGTGGCCTTCGTCGTTTCCCCGTGGGCGGCGATGCGCCTGCTCGGCCATTATGCCGAGCGGCGCCATTCCGGTCATGAAGCCGAGGGCTGGACGACCAGGTTTTATCGCCGCCTGATGAATCCGTTGATCCGCAAACCCGGCCCGCGCTGGATGTTTCTGGTCGGAGTCGTCGTGCTGCTCATGGCGGCGATCGTCTTCGTGCCTCTGAAGTGGGTGCAAGTCAAGATGTTGCCCTTCGACAATAAGAGCGAGTTCCAGGTGATCGTGGACATGCCAGACGGCACGACCCTCGAACAGACCACCCGTGTGGCGCAAGCCCTGGGAAGCTACCTCGGCCAGCAGGCCGAAGTCACCAACTACCAGATCTATGCGGGAACCTCCGGTCCTTACAACTTCAATGGCCTGGTGCGCCATTATTTTCTGCGCCGTCAGCCGAACCAGGCCGATATCCAGGTGAACCTGCTTTCGCGCGATCAGCGGAAGGCGCAAAGCCACGAGATTGCGCGGAGGCTCCGCCCACAACTCGACGCCATTGCCGCTCCATTCGGCGCGCGCATCAAGGTGGCGGAAGTGCCCCCGGGGCCGCCCGTGCTGGAAACATTAGCTGCCGAAGTGTACGGCCCCGACTACAAGGGCCAGGTGGACCTCGCCGCACAGATCAAAAAGATTTTCCAGGCCACGCCGGGCGTCGTGGACGTCGATTGGTACGTGGAAGATCCACAAATCAAGTACGACATGACGGTGGATCTCGACAAGGCCGCCTTGCACGGCATTTCCGCCGCCGACGTCACCCGTACCATGCAAATCGCCCTGGGCGGAGCATCGGCGGGACTGCTGCACGATCCGGCCTCCCGCGAAGACGTTCCTATCGAGGTCCGTCTTTCACGGCCGGACCGCTCGGGCATCGAAGCCATGGGCGCGCTGAAGCTTCCCACTTCCGGAGGCGGCCAGGTATCGCTGCGGGAAGTGACCAAGCTCACGCAGACGACGATCGACCGCAGTGTCTATCACAAAAACCTGCTTCCCGTGGTCTACGTCACCGGCGACGTGGCGGGAGCCGTCGAAAGCCCGGTCTATGCCATTCTCCAGATGAGTGACGCGATTGGGAAGATTCGAATGCCGGACGGCTACGGCGTGAAGCAGTACAAGGGCACAACGCTGCCGGAGGAAACGTCTCGCTATTCGATGAAGTGGGATGGTGAGTGGCACATCACGGTTGAAGTCTTCCGCGACCTCGGCCTGGCGTTTGCCGCCGTGCTTGTGCTGATCTACGTCCTGGTGGTGGGATGGTTCCAGTCATTTCGCACGCCGCTCGTGATCATGGCGCCCATACCGCTGACGTTAGTCGGCATCCTCCCCGCTCACGCGCTCATGGGTGCGTTCTTCACCGCAACTTCCATGATCGGGTTCATCGCCGGCGCGGGGATCATTGTTCGCAATTCCATCATCCTGGTCGACTTCATCGAATTGCGCCGCTCGCACGGCATGTCGCTCGAAGAAGCCGTCGTCGATGCCGGAGCGGTGCGTTTCCGCCCCATGCTGCTGACTGCCGCGGCGGTTGTCGTCGGCGCCAGTGTGATTCTCTTCGATCCGATTTTCCAAGGACTGGCCATTTCGCTCATGGCCGGCGAGGTTGCCTCTACCGTTCTCTCGCGCATGACGGTCCCGGTGCTTTATTACCTGAGCGAGAGCGGCAAGCGGCCAACCTTGTCCCCCGCGGTCGAACATCGCGTGCCTGCGCCCAGCCCTGCAGGAGATTAGTAAGGAATGTACGCGCTCAGGTTAGGTCGATTCTGGTTGTGAGGCCTCAAAGCTCCCGGCCAAGGGAGCTTTTCGCAAAAGAAAGGAAGCCGTGCCATGAATATCATGACCACCACACATACGACGGCGGTGACAGTAATGAGTGTCGAACGCTATCTGCGGCTGATCGCCGGTGCGTTCGTAGTGCTGTCTGTTGCCCTGGGATACTGGATAAGTCCGTATTGGTTTTTGTTCACGGCCTTCGTCGGCTTGAATCTGTTTCAATCGGCCTTCACGAACTGGTGTCCCATGATGGTATTCCTTCGTAAGCTGGGAATAAGGTCGTGCTCGTGATTGCCTCGTTCCCGAGGACGACTCGACAGCGGCGGAGAGATTTACTGCCAAGCGTAGCTTCCTTGCTCTAGCGGGAGAATGGCCTTCGTGATTCAGCCACTTCTGCGATAAAGGGCCGCACCGTCTGGTAGAGGCCCATCTTCGCTTGATCTCCTCGTTGGGTATCGAGCCTTCCACCACCAGGACAAACGAATCGAGCTTCCCCTGTTCCGCGTCGTAAAAGAACTTCATGAACTCGTCGCCGTTCTCGTGCGCCAGCACTGGGTTGAGGAGATGAACTTTTGTGTGTCGCCCGGCGCCAAAGCGTCCAGGCCCCTGCGTTTCGACATCCTATCCACGGCGTTTTCAGTCTGGAAACGGCAGTACTGAGGTTCTATTGTTCGCCCCTGCTTTCGTACTGTACGCTCATGAAATTCGAGGCCCAACTTGCGGCCACTGGGGGCGCTTGCGCCTTCAAAATGTGCCGCTTGGACGGCGCCGGTTCGTTTTCCGCCAGTAATGAGAAGAGCGGAGAGGGGAAAGTCACGTGCGGAAACAAAAGGGTTTCTCGCTCATTGAGCTCTTGATCGTGGTGGCGATCATTTTGATTATCGCCGCCATCGCTATCCCCAACCTGATTCGCTCCAAGATGAGCGCCAACGAGGCTTCCGCCATCGCCTCCATGCGAACCATCAATACCTCTTGCGTCGAATACTCCACGACCTACAACGTCGGCTTTCCGGCGGCTCTCGCCAATCTCGGGACCTCGGGGGCGGCAAGCTCCGCTTCAGCGGACTTGATTGACTCCGTCCTGGCCGGCAGCGTGAAGGCCGGTTACGTCTTCACGTATACGGCCGGTGCTGCCGACGGTTCCGGCTCCGTGGACGCCTATACGCTTACGGCTGTGCCCAGCGTCCCAGGCGCCACCGGAACGCGCACCTTCTTCACCGACCAGACCAACGTGATCCGCGCGGACTCCACCGGCTCCGGCGCCACCGTAAACAGCACTCCCATCGGCTGAGTTTCTCCGCGATCCCCCGGCGCTCAACCCGTCCTTTAACACTAGAACGGCGGGTACGCTCCGACCGCCGCGAATCCTCCTGGTCACCTCGCATGCCTCGATTTCTCAACTCTAAACGCAAAAAAACATGTACAGTTGACCCACGTATTGGCTGAAGATTCGCGGCCTCGAGAGCCGACATATCTCTTGACCGCCAACGCCAGAATCGGGTATGAGCAAAGCAATGAGGTGGAGAGTCCTGGAAGCGACGCTTAGCTCATGAACATCTCTGCTCCCTTCATTCGCCGGCCGGTGGCCACGTCGCTCTTGACGGCTGCGCTGCTGCTTTACGGCTTCATCGCTTTCCGCGAGTTGCCGGTGGCTTCCCTGCCCGAGGTCGCCTACCCCGTAATCCAAGTCGAGGCCGACCTGCCCGGAGCCAACGCCGAGACCCAGGCGTCCGCTATCGCCACGCCCCTCGAGCGCATGTTTGGCCGTATCGCCGGCGTCAACCAGATGACCTCCCAAAGCAAGCTTGGCAAGAGCCAACTCGTTTTGCAGTTTGATCTGGATCGCGATATCGACGCCGCCGCCCGGGACGTGCAAGCCGCCATCAATGCGGCCCGCGGCCAATTGCCCGCCAACATGCCGACCAATCCCACCTGGCGGAAGATCAATCCCGCCGAAGCGCCGGTCATGGTCCTGGCGCTTACGTCGCCGACCGTCACTAAAGAAGCTATGTTCGACGTGGCCGACTCGATCCTGGCCCAGAAACTCCAGCAGATCGAAGGCGTCGGCCAGGTGCAGGTGGGCGGCAGCTCGCAGCCGGCCGTCCGCGCGGAGGTCAACCCGCTGCAATTGAGCAAGCTGGGCATCAGCCTCGATCAGGTGCGCACCTCGATCAACGTGGCCAATGCCCATTCGCCGAAAGGTTCTGTCGCGGATCCTGGATCGCCGCATTCTCCTCAATGCCAATGACCAGCTTTTCCGCGCCGACGACTACGGGAAACTGGTCATCGCCTACAACAACAATGCCCCGGTTCGCTTGTCCGACGTGGCCAACGTTGTCGATGGCCAGCTGAATATCATCAACGCGGGATTGATCAACGGAAAGCCGATGGTGGAGCTGGATATTTACCGCCAGCCCTCGGCGAACATCATCGAGACGGTGGATCGCGTAAAGGCCGTGCTGCCCATGCTGCGCGCCTCCATCTCTCCCTCCATCACCCTCATCGAGGCTCAGGACCGCACCATAACCATTCGCGCCTCGGTCCACGACGTCGAAATCACCCTGGTAATCGCCGTCCTGCTGGTCATCCTGGTGATTTTCGCTTTTCTCCACAGCGTTTGGGCCACCGCCATTCCCAGCGTGGCCGTGCCGCTCTCCCTGGTGGGAACCTTTGGCGTGATGTATCTGCTGGGCTATACCATCGACAATCTCTCCCTCATGGCCCTCACCATCTCCACCGGCTTCGTGGTGGACGACGCCATCGTGGTGATCGAAAACATCACCCGCTATCTGGAAAAAGGCATGGCTCCTCTCGAAGCGGCCCTGGAGGGGTCCAAGGAGATTGGCTTCACGGTGCTCTCCATGAGCCTTTCGCTCATCGCCGTCTTCATTCCCATTCTTCTGATGAGCGGCATTCTCGGCCGCATTTTCCGCGAATTCGCCATCACCCTCAGCGTGGCCGTGGGCATCTCCCTGGTGGTCTCGCTCACCGCCACGCCCATGATGTGCGCCTATCTGCTCAAGAAGCACCAACAGGACAAACGGCGCAATTTCCTCTCCCGCGGTCTGCAGAGCGGATTCGATTCCATGGCCGACGCATATGCCGGCAGCCTGCGCTGGGTCCTGAAGCATCAGCCGCTGATGCTTTGCGTCCTGCTGGGCACCATCGGCCTGGCGGTCTATCTGTACATGGTGGTTCCCAAGGGTTTCTTTCCGCAGCAGGATACCGGGCGATTGAGCGGCCAGGCCCTCAGCTCGGAGGATACTTCCTTTCAAACCATGCGGCAGAAGCTCGGCCAATACATCTCCATCCTCCAAAGCGATCCGGCGGTGAGCATCGTGACCGGCAACATCGGCGCGCGGTCCAATCAGGCGTCGTTCAACGTCACCCTGAAGCCGCTCTCGGAGCGCAAGTTGAGCGCCGATCAGGTGATCAACCGGCTGCGGCCGCGCCTCGCCCGCGTGCCGGGAGCCACGCTCTTCCTCCAGGCGGTGCAGGATGTGACCATCGGCGGACGCCTGGCCAACGCCCAATTCCAATACACCTTGCAGGGAGACAATTTTAAGGACCTGCTCGAATATGCGCCCCGAATGTTGGAGGGCATGAAGGCCATACCCGTGCTGCGCGATGTGAGCACCGACCTGCAAAACCACGGACTCATGGCGGGATTGGTGATCGACCGCGATACCGCCAGCCGCCTCGGCATCAATCCGCAGACCATCGACAACACGCTGTACGACGCTTTTGGCCAGCGGGAAGTCTCCACCATATACAGGACCATGAACCAGTACTTCGTGGTGATGGAGATCGATCCGCAGTTTCAACAGGGTCCCGATGCGCTCAAGAATCTCTACCTGCGTTCCGCCACCGGACAGATGGTGCCCTTGAGCGCCTTTTCGCACTATGACCGCTCCGCCACGGCACTATCGATTTCCCATCAGGGTCCCTTCCCCGCCATAACCTTCTCCTTCAACATGGCCCTGGGCGCTTCTCTGGGAGAGGGAGTCGCGGCGATCCAGAAGCTGGAGCGCAACTCGGATTGCCATCTACGATTCACCCTGGCTTCCAGGGAACCACGCAAGCCTTTCAGGCCTCCTTGAACTCTCAGCCCTATTTGATCCTGGCCGCGCTGGTCACCGTCTACATCGTGCTCGGCATTCTCTACGAGAACTACATCCACCCGATCACCATTCTCTCCACTTTGCCTTCCGCCGGAGTGGGCGCCCTGCTTGCCGTTCTCGTCACTCACAGCCAACTCGATATCATCGCCTTGATCGGCATCATCCTGCTGATCGGCATCGTCAAGAAGAACGCCATCCTGATGATCGATTTCGCCATCCAGGCCGAACGCAACGAAGATAACAGCCCCGAGGAGTCCATCTATCAGGCCTGCCTGCTGCGTTTCCGGCCCATCATGATGACCACCATGGCCGCTCTGTTTGGCGGCATCCCCATCGCCATCTCCAGGGGCAACGGAGCGGAGTTGCGCCGCCCCTTGGGCATCGCCATCGTCGGCGGCCTCATCGTCAGCCAGATGCTCACGCTCTACACCACCCCGGTGATCTACCTTTACATGGACCGCGCTTCGCGCCTGGATCAGCGGCGGAAAGATGCACGCCCTCGACGTCATCCCCCCGAAAATCTCCGCCGCCGACTAAGCTATGCGAACAAAGCGGCCGCTCCGAGGACCGGTGCGCGAGGAAGCGGGGCCGGCGCTCAAAAACTACATCACGCCCGCCGGGTTGCAGCGGCTGAAAGACGAGCATACGTTCCTGCTGACTCGCGAGCGGCCCGCGGTGGTGGAGGTCGTAGCGTGGGCTGCCAGTAACGGGGACCGCAGTGAAAACGCCGACTATCACTACGGCAAGCGACGGTTAGGCCAGATCGATTCGCGGATTCGCTTTCTCACCAAACGCATTAACGCCGCCGTGGTCGTCGATCCCGCCGCTCCGCGGCCGGGATCAGCCGCTACGCGCGTCTTCTTCGGCGCAACCGTGACCTACAAGGACGCCGCCGGCCTCGAACACGTCGTCTCGATCGTCGGCATCGACGAGGTGGACCTCGACCGCGGCTACTTCAGCTGGCGCTCGCCTCTCGCCAATGCGCTGATGAAGGCGAGCCCCGGCGACCGCGTGGACCTGCGCGCGCCAGCGAAGACGGAACATCTCGAGATCATCAACGTCGAGTACGCGCCGATTCCGATGGATCCTTTCCGCGAACCGCTAGGAGCCCAGTCGGCGCCCAAGGCCGAAGGCTCCTAGGCCAAGCCACCCGGCTCAGAGCGTTCCCCCAATCTTTCTCGTTGTTGCATAGTGTGTCGCCCGGAGCTGGACACAGTCATGCCGCCCGAGCTTGACTGCAAGTGGGAGATTGGCCTAGAGTCTAGCTTCCTGCTAGGAAGTCCAGATCACGGGGGCCGGGTGCAGCCGTCCCGCCATCCGGCCCCCCTTTTGACCAATTGCCAGACCGAGGTGAGACGCTATGAGTGCAACCAAATGCCCTAAGCACGGCAAGCCGTTCCCTTGCGGACAATGCCGGCTCGATCAGAAGAACAAGCCCCCGCAAGCGCCACCACCCTCAAAGAGAAAATAAAACTGGGCCATCTGTAAGTAGCCGTCAGAGAATGCCTGCAAGCGAAGGTTGCCGGCGCCTGAGAAACGGCGTTCTCGCAACTGGCCCGGGAGGCTGCAGCCAGCGGCCCGGGAGGCTCGAGTCAGAGATAAGGTACGCCGCAAAACCCGCGAAGCATGCGACACCGAAAGCCGTGAAGGCACACTCTCGCTCCGCAAACCGCGGTGTATAATTTCCTGATGTCAGCGGACAGCTACTGGCAGCCCGTAGTTCGCTGCAAAACTCCAGGCTGCCTAGACGGGAATCCAATCTATCTTCCTCATCCCGACCTTCCGGAGACCACCGAACCGCAACCGAACTGGCCCGCCGAAAACTGGCATCCCTTGCTGGTGTGCAAATACTGTGGTCGCGGCTATCGCTACTACGCCAAAGACGTCGAATGGATCAGCACGTATTACTACACTGGGCTTCCGGACAACGATCTGATGCTTCTCGCCGAACTGCGTTGTGCCCAGCCAGACTGCGAACATCTCATAAAAGTATATTTAGGCTCCGACGTGCGTAAGAAAATCAGAGAGATAAACGGCAAGCTGAAGACGGGAATCGATGACGCAACCTGCGATGCGGGCCACGCCCCTGCGTACCCTCTCGATGTGCTCCAAATAAATTCCGTAGATGAACTCGAGTAGTCTCGCCCCACCCACTTCCCGCGCATCCGTGGAATGGGCCAAGTCCTGAGAAACGGTGTTCTCGTGGACTGGGAATCGGGTTTCCCACATGATCGTGGTGCGGTTTTGAAAGCATTGCCAAGAGGCTCTGCCCCAGATAAAAGCCGCGGCTGTTATACCAGGCCCGAGATCGGTCGTAGCGGCGCAGGATCGTCTCCGCATTGGAATCAAGCGGCAGTGGCGGCTGGATCAGGCTGCGGTCGAGGTTCGCGATCAGGGGCGCTAGTGAATCGTCCGTTCGTCCGCTGAGGCCGACTTCGCGGGCGGCATCGTCGTAATAAGGTCTAAGTTCGGAGGCCGGAATACCGATGCGATCCAGCTCAAAATCTTCCAACGCGAAACAATTCGCGCCCCAGCTGATTCCCAAGCCGCCCAGGCCCGCGCTCTGCAATGGAGCGAAAGTATCCGAGAGCAGCGGGAACAGCCGGTCCTGTTTGCGAATCATGTGCTGCCGGGCAGGCGTCAGGTGCGCTCCACCGCGGTCTTGATATCGCACGGAGTCCGCGGAATCGTCTCCCAGGAAGTATGTGCGCTAGTTTTCGTCCGAACGGCGGATTTCCGAAAATGGCTTCGCCGGGATCATTTCATCGAACCGGCGGTCCGAGTATCCGACGTCCAGCAGGGCTACTTTGCGCCCGCTGGTTACGGCTTGCTGTCCCGCGTGCGAACCGCTGGGGCCCGATTAACCAGGAACCGCTGTGGAAAAGCCGCGCGGCTTGCGAACTCGGCGCCGGCTCAATGGTTGGTAATGCGGTCGATCATGCCACGCTCTCGCGCCGCGCGATCGCACCAGCGAAATGTACCGAGCGCAGCCGCGCTCAATGCCGCCGTCAGGACAACGAAGATGCCCAGCAACTTCAGATTGCCCAGCGTGGTTAACGTTGGCGATCCCGGCGCCGAAACCAAAAGCGACCGGCGCAGCAATTCCAGCCAGTAGGTGAGGGGAATGGCGAATCCGATGGGGCGGAGGACGCGCGGCAACACTTGTATCGGAAAGATGGCGCCGCAAAAAAGATAGAGCGCGGCCGCCACTCCTTCGCCGAACGACCAGGCGCTATCCGGCAGAAGCAGAGCGAGGCTCGATACCATAAGTCCCAGCATGGCCAGGGCGGCGAGGCCGATCCCGAACGTGGCCATCAAAAGCGGCCAATGGATCGTCGTGAAATGCACCGGCAGGTGAAGGAAAGCGATGCCGATGAGCAGCATGATCACCACGGCCGCCGAATCGGTGAGAAATCGCGCCGTGCCCCGGCCGGCCATGTACCAGCGGATGTCCACCGGCGCCACGTAGACGGAGCGCAGGGTGTGATACCGTTCGCGGTCGTCGATCACCGCGAAGCTCATGCCCGTCATGATCGCCCCGACGTACGTGTAGAAAGCGTTGCCTACATACATATAAGCGAACATGGGCGAACTGAAATCGCCGCGGGTGACGGTGGCGTAGAGCATCACCAGGATGCCGGTGAGCGCCAGCGGCCTGGCGACCGTGTACAGCGCGAAGAGGATCGGCTTCGTCCAATTGGCCTCTACCTGCCATCCCAGCCAAGTGGCCGTTCGGAACGAGCTCCAATAGGTTTTACGCACGGTGTTCCGTAAGTTTCCCTTCGGCCATCGCCATCCGCTCCATGTATCCGAGCGACCAGCGCGCTGCCGCGAGGAAGATGAGCGCCAGTGCCAGCAGAATAGCGCTTTCGATTTTCGGGCTTAGAAAACCCAGCATAGCGCTGCGCGCGAATACGATCTGCCGCAGCGCATCCAGACCCAAGGTCAAGGGAATCAAGGACGCCGCGCCGGCAATCCAGGCGTTGAGACTGCGGAGAGGAAAATACGTCCCGGAGATCAGATAGACCGGCTCTTGGGCCACGTCGATGAAATAGCGGGCCTCGCGTCCAAAAAGCAGGAAGAGCGATGCGGACATCATGCCCATGGCGTAAAGCGCCGCCATCGTCAGAAAGAACACCAGGATCAGCAGCGGCACGCTCGAGACCGCGTAGGAAATGTGGAAGAGCAGGCTGCCCAACACGATAATCAGCCCCGCTCGCACGGCGGCCAATACCATGCCGCCGAGCGCCATCCCCAGCAGGATAGCCATCATCGAGCCCGGCGCGATGATGTAGAGAGCGAGATTGCCAATCTGCCGCTCCCAGAAAAATTGGCTGGCCATGCTCCAGATCACATTCACCCAGAACCAGCTCATGGCTCCGCCGAGGATCACATAACCGATCAAATCCTGAGATCCGCCGATGGCTCGGTACACGAAAATGTAAGCCATGAGCGCGACGAGCGGCAGGCCGACTTCGATCGCCAGCCGCGAGAGTTGACGTTGGTATCCCACGGCGCGGGAGTAGGCGCGCCCCAGGACCGTTCTCACGAAGAGGCGCCAACCCGTGTCTTTATGGATTCGCGGGGTCATGCACCAGCTCCATCTCCTCCATGCTTTTGCCGACCAGCTTGACGAAGACGTCTTCGAGAGTGAGTTCCTGTTTCTTCAGCGAGAGCAATCCGATTCCGCGGGCCTCCATCGCGGCGATCACCCTGGCGATCACCGGCTCCTCCATCAGCGCCAGCTCCAAGGTGCTGCGGCCGTCGGCTTCCTGGTGAGTTACCCTTCGCACGCCGGCCACCGATCGTATGGCGCCGGTGCCGGCGCCGTCGACAGGCGTAGTCTCCAACCGGTAGATCACTTCGCCGCGGAACTGTTGCTTGAGGTTGGCGGGCGTGTCGCAGGCCAGCACTCGCCCATCGTTGATAATAGCCACGCGGTCGCACAGTTCGTCGGCTTCCATCATGTAGTGGGTGGTGAGCAGCAAGCTGCGCCTCTCGTCGGATTTCATCCAACGCCGAATGAAGGCCCGCACATCGCGAGAGGCGCCGACGTCGAGGCCCAGGGTGGGCTCGTCGAGGAAGAGCACGTCCGGATCGGTGAGGAAGCCGCGGATGATATTCATCTTCTGGCGCAAGCCCGTAGAGAGCTGGTAGGACTTGGTGTGAATGCGGTCCGCCATATGCAACTCGTCGAGAAGGTCGCAGATTCGGCGGTTCGCCTCGCGCGAAGAGATTCCGTAAAATTGCGCAAACATCCACAGATTCTCGCGAACCGTGAGCATGCCGTAGCCCGACGATTCCCCGCCCGAAACCATGTTGATCAGCGGCCGCACTTTCTGGGCCTCGCGGCTGACGTCAAAGCCGGCCACGCGCGCGGTCCCACAGGTAGGCGAGAGCAGCGTGGTCAGAATCTTGATGAGGGTGGTTTTCCCGGCCCCGTTAGGACCGAGTAATCCGAAAAGTTCGCCGCGCGCTACTTCCAGATTTACGTCGTCCAGCGCAAGCAGAGTTCTTGGGCCGTCCTTCTTCTCGCGCGTCCGGTAGACGCGACCCACGTGTTCGGTTTCGACGGCCAGCTGTGGAGTCATGACCCATAGTCCAAATCAAAAGAATGCCGTTAATGGCGTACAAATGTCCGGGAACCCAATTGTCGACTGACTATATCACGGGCATGGTCTCGCGAATGCCCATCCTGGAGCGGGCGCATATTTGCTTGCGCAGGAGTTGGCCGCATTCAGCCAGAGAATCGCCAATCGATTTTAGCCGCGCTCGTTTTCGAGTCGGAGTGCCGGTGGTAGAATTGCTCTAATGCCGACTCCGGCCCGCGAAAAAACGGCGTTCCCATTGCCTTTCTACGAACGTCGAGCCGACGGGGTACGAACCGCCACCAACGAAGCGATCCAGCAAAAGCAATCGTTTGGCATCGGGCTCACGACGCTGGGTTTATTCGCCTGCATCGCGCTCTACGAATCCCTGGTTGCCAAGAACTTCCCTCTTTGGACGGTTCTGCTCCCGGCCCCATTCGCCGCCTATCTCGTGCTGCAATCGCGCCGCCTGCAAAACAAAATCCTGAGACTCTTCCGGCTAGGCGAATACTATGAGGCCGGAATCGCGCGGCTCACCCGAAATTGGGAATCGCTCGACGAAGGGAGAGAGTTTAGCGATCCCGACCACTTTTATGCGGCTGATCTGGACCTGTTTGGCCACGGCTCCCTTTTCCAGCTGATCTGTTCCGCTCGGACGCAGGCGGGCCGCGAAACCCTGGCGAATTGGATGAAGGCACCATGCCGCAGGGACGAAGCGCTCGCCCGGCAGGACGCCATCTCCGAACTTCGCGAGCGTCACGACTTGCGCGACGCGCTCGCCGTCGCAGGCGCCATTAAGGCAACGGACTGCCGCCCGGGAACGTTCCGGGCCTGGGCAAGTGAAAGCTCGCCGCCATTTCCGTCCTGGAGACGCGCCGTCGCTTTCGTATTGCCGTTTTCTTTTTTGGCGCTCCCCCTCCTGTATTGGTTTCGGCGTATCGATGGACCAACGTTGTTGCAGAGTTTAATTATGGTGTGTTTGCTACAGGCCGGATACGCGGCGGCCTCTTTCCGCCACACGCGATCCATCTCCGATGGCGTGGGCCCGATTTCGATCGAACTTCCCATCGTCAGTGAAATATTTCATATCATCGAGCACGAACATTTCTCGTCCGCAAAACTGGTGGCTCTCGCCGATCGCGTGAGACAGGCCAGCCCTCCCGTGCGCCGCCTGAAATGGCTGATCAGGCTGCTCAAGCAGCGCGACGACGCGTACTTCACCGCGGAGTCGTACCTGCTCCTGTGGGGCACTCAATTCACCATGGCGATCGATCATTGGCGCCGGCGCTATGGCGCGGCAATGCTGGATTGGCTGGCGGCCGTGGGTGAGTTCGAGGCGCTGATTTCGCTGTCCGCCTACGCTTACGAGCATCCCGCGGATACATTTCCCGAAATGTTGGCAAGCGGCCCGGCACTGGACGCCCAGGGGATGGCTCACCCTCTTCTGGACGAAAATATCGCCGTCCGCAACGACGTGCAGCTCGGGCGCGAAACACAATTTCTGATCGTTAGCGGGTCGAACATGTCGGGAAAGAGCACTTTCATTCGTGCCATGGGGCTGAATGCCGTGCTCGCGTGGATGGGAGCGCCCGTGCGCTGCGCGAAACTGCGCATATCGCCAGTCACGATCGGCGCAGCGATCCGAATTCAAGATTCCCTGGTGGATGGCCAGTCGCATTTCCTGGCGGAAATGAAACGCCTGCGCCGGATGATCGATATCGCAGGAAGCGAGCCGTTGCTCTATCTGGCGGACGAGATTATGAGCGGCACAAACTCTCATGACCGCAGAATCGCCACGGAATGGGTCGTCCGTGCATTGGTGCTGCGCCATGCCATCGGCGTAATCACAACTCACGATTTGGCCCTGACCGAGATCGCCTCTGCTGGCATGGCGGGACAGAACGTATATTTTGAGGATTCGGGTGAAGGGGGAAACTTGCATTTCGATTACAAGCTGCATCGCGGACTGTTAACCCATTCCAACGCACTCAATATCGCCCACATGCTGGGTATCGACACTGCCGCAACCGGAATAGCGAGCCCCGATGGGCATGAACTCGGGAGTGTCGGTGGCGCCTCCTGATTAGCGCGAGCCGAGAGAGGATCGTCACCGAAACAAGGGCGGAAAATTGGGGAGGGGGCAAGCCAAAATGAAAATTCCCCACCCTCCGCGCCGTCGCGAAGGGTGGGGAATTAGGTATCGAACGAAACGTTAGAGATAACGCAACGAAAACGACCTACCAGTTACCTTGATTGTTGCCGAAGGGACCACCGTGGCACGCCGCGGAGCCGCTGTCGGTGAACGTCGCTGGAGTCCCTGCGGGAGCTCCGGGAAATTGCAGTGCCGACTGGTAATTCCACTGGTAGCCATTCGGATCGAGCGTCAAGGCCATCACGCCCCAGTAGTTCCCGGTTCCTTTCTCGAGAAACCTTTGGTTGAAGATCCCGTCCCAGTCTGTGGCGGGTGTAATGCCGCTGGCGCACATGGTTGGCCCGGAGGTGGTGCAGGGCGCTGAGACGAGCGTATCGAGCGTCTCGCCGCCGGTGCCCACGATGAATTCCCGTACGCCCCTCTTTGGATCGGGAGTTCCGAGCCACGTACCGGTGACACCGGTGACCGAAGTGTCGGCGGCGTCGAAGTAGGGCTTGATCGGGGCGTAACGGGCATAGAGGTGGTCGTGTCCGTTCAGCACCAGGTCGGCTCCGGCGTCATAGAGAATTTGCCACCAGGTCCCGGCGGTAATGCCCTCTTCCGTGAGGCTGTCGGCGCCGCTGTAGGTGGGCTGGTGCCAGTAGGCGACTGTGCACGCCGAATGATTCTCCTCGAGATCCTTTTTCAGCCATTCGGTTTCGGCGGCAAGCCAGGTGCCGTTGGAAAAACTGCAGGCGCCCGGCTGCGTCTCGCACTCGATATTGAGGGAGATCAGGTGCCAGTTGCCCAGATTGTAGGCGTACCAGCCATCTCCAACTCCGACCGGGGCCGGGTTGCCCATCATGGGGCCGTTCGCATATTTTGCGGTTTGGACTCCGCCCGTTTGGTCGAAGTGCCCAGCCTGTCCATCCGAGCGCGGTATGGGTTGGGCGACGGGAGCACTGCTGGCCGGATAGCTGCAACCCGTCTGCGACGATGGACAGGGGTCCCCGAGCGTAACCATCTTCGGGTTCCCGCTGCCGTCGATCTGGAAGCCGTTGAAATAGGAGAAGTAGCCGTAGCCGGCAACGCCGATCTCCTTGTGCTCGTCATAAAACTCGTGGTTGCCCGGCGCGGGACGCGTGATCATTTTGAAAGCCGCCGAACGTCAAGTCGTACGATTTCTCAAAATCCTGGTATTCGCCTACCTGGTATTGCAGATCTCCGAGGAGCGCGACGGCGTCAGGCTTAATACTCTCAATCTGATTCGCGGTGGCCTCCTGGGATAGCCAGAGAGAATAGCCGACGGTGCTCCCTGGGGGATTACTGGTAGTGCTGGTGTAGGGGGCCTTGGGGGCGTCGCAGGTTTCGTTCGAAGCCTCACCGGTTTCGAAGTCCGCGTCTGGCTGGCAGGCGACGTCACCAACGACCACCAGCACGGGCGACCGCTGCAGTTTGTTATACGGCCACGGATTATCGCTCGGCGCCGAATTGCCGTTCGACTCCCCATTGCCGTTCCACCAACGATTGCCGTCCGGCCACCAATTGTCGTTTCGATTCTGTGCCTTGGCCCCAGCTGTAAATGCCAGCAGCGAGGCAGCCGCTCCCATGAGCACTGCCGCTCGAAAACTTCCCCCGATCATCTTCATGCCTTTCCTCCCGTTCGGACTTGCGGTTGGATGGTTGCAAAACGGGGGAATTTATCCCTTCAATATTTCGCGTGTATGTCTGATTTGTGAAAAAGCCGTAACACGGATGATTGGGGGGGGCTTATAGATCATCGGCAAAACGGAATGCTCGGATGCACACAACCGTCGGCTTCGCGGAATCGCTGCAATGCGCTTAAGCGTAGCGAAACAGCGCCATGAATCCAAAGTCCATGTGCTGCTGGATATGGCAATGAAACAGCGTGAGACCCGGCTGGTCGGCCACCAGATCCACCGCGGCGCGTCCAAACGCGGGAACGATCACCGTATCCTTCTTGATGCCGGCGGTCGGCTTGCCGTTGATCTCGACGAGCTCAAACAGGTGCCGGTGCATGTGCAGCGGGTGAGAATCGTCACTGCGATTGCGAAACACCAGCCGGTAGCGGCTTCCCTGCCGGAACACGAACTCCCGCTCGTGCGGATATTCCTTGCCATTGACGAGCCAGTGATTGATCCCATGAGGTCCGCCGGGGACTTTTTCGAAGACCATGTCGATGGTCTGGTCCGGCTTGGGATGCGAAGCGGTGGTGCCAAAGATGGTGTAGTCCCAGCGCGCGTGCGCGGGCAGAAGCCATTGCGGGCGCGGCTGGGCCTGATTGGCGTACTCCACCACGATGCCCATGCCGGCTTGCCGCGCTGCATCGCGCAGCTCACCTAAAATCCAAACGCCCGGCAGATTCATCTCCACGATGGCATCCACGCGCTCGCCTGGGGCTATCTCGATCACGTCGACCTTCTGTGGAGCGGGCACGGGATTGCCATCGAGGGCGATCACCTGAAAATGATGACCGAATAAACCGATGCGATGAATTTGCGAAGCGCTGGCGTTGAGCAGGTGCATCAGGATTCGCTGGCCCGATTGCACGCGAAGGGGCTCCCCCGCGCCAAGCATTTTGTCGTTGATCGAGTAAAGAGGAGCGCCGACTTCAAGCCCATTGGGACGCGGGTCCGGAGTGGCCGGCTTTTCGGGCATCGGATCGTCGGGATCAGGCGCACTCTCGTCCTGGTCCATTGGGGTCAGAAAAGGCTGCCATTCACGCAGCGCCAGAAAGACCTCCTGGTCGTAGCCTCCGGGGTCGTTGGCCGAATCGATCATGAGAAACCCGAACTGGCCGGTGTAGGCGCCGCGATGCAGATCCATCATGGCCGCAGTGTGCGAGTGGTACCACCGCGAACCCGCCGGCTTAGCGATGAATCGATAGCGCCGGCGGCCATGCGGAGGTACCGGGGGCGTGCCTTCTTCCTCGGCTCCATCCACATCGGAGGGTATGAGCAAACCGTGCCAGTGCACGTATTCCGGAACATCCGTGCCGTTCACAACCTCGACGGCGACGCGCTGGCCCTCTCGCACCCGCAGCAAGGGACCGGGAACCTTGTTGCTGTAGCCGATCGTGCTGATCACCACCTGAGGGGCTAGCTCGACCGTCATGGGCGCGATTTGCAAGGTGAAATCCGCCGCGCCCTCGGTGGCGTTCGGTCCGAGCAGCGCCGCCATCGGACGCTGTGGCAGCGATGGGACTGGCCGAGTTGTTAGCGGCTGCGCCAAGGCGGGCCGCAGCTTGCCTGCCCCCGCCGCGATCACGGTGGCGCATCCAAGCCGCACAAAATCCCTTCGATTCATCTGTTCCCTATCCCGCCTGCAATGCCAACGCCGGCGTGACCACCCGACGAGCGCTGCCGGTATTTCATCCGCCAGGGCACTTGGCCTTCGCTCATGCTCGTCCCTGCTTGGTAATCGGCGCGGAGGAACATACTACCCAACTTTGAAGGGTTGGTCCTGAGAAAGGGCGTCCTCGGAGACTGGCTTTTCGGCCCGCGCCAGATCACAAGAGGTGACTTATCGAGAGCTGGCAGTCCAAATGCCGGCAACTGTGATTAAATGTCCGCAGGCGCTGATTCCGTTTTCGATTCGGTTCCCACAGGAGGGCTTCCATGGGAGAAAAAACCTTGTCATCACCGTCGGCCCGCCGCCGTTTTCTCGCCCGCCTCGGCGCGGGCGCCGGTCTTGCCGGTGCGGCCACCTTCGGCGCTTTCCCGGCTGCGGCCCAGGCGGCAGCTGGCGCGGACTGGCGTCCTGCACGCCATGCCGAGGACGATTGGCTCGACGTTCCCGCGCTGCATCGCTTCGTCTTCGACACCACCACGCCTGACGGCGTAGACCTGGCGCTGCGGTTCGCAAACAATTATTTCGCTGCCAGTCAAAATGCTTATGGCCTGCAGGGCGGCGACCTCGCCGTGTTGATTGTCCTTCGCCACAAAGCAACTTCGTTCGGCTATACCGACGCCATGTGGCTCAAATATGGCGCGCATTTTTCCGCCCAATCCGGCTTCAGCGATCCAAAAACGAATCAGCCGCCCGCCGTCAACGTCTACGCGACGGGCAGTGACAGCCGCATGGGCGCGATGATCAAGCGCGGTGTGCACTTCGCCGTCTGCCAGTTTGCCACTCGCGCAATCATTTTGAATCTCATCAAGGCGAGCGGCAGCGACGCGGACAAAATCCAGAATGAGCTTGCCGCCAATCTCATTCCCAACGCGCGGCCAGTTGCGGCGGGAATCGTCACCGTCAATCGCGCCCAGGAGCGCGGCTACTCCTTCGCCCACGCGATTTAGCCCTATTTGTCACCGAGCCGTTAGTAATCCCGCCCATTCGCAAGGGCGAACATACCGATACCGACGGCGCTTCAGTAGGATTTGGCCGTCCGCACTATAGCCGTCAATTTTGATGGCGTCTGGAAACGACGACGAATCCATCGTTCTATCCACCATGTTGCGGCGTTCCATCCACCATGTTGCGGTCTAGCGATTGAAAGGAACGACCAGGGAATCGTGCCCGAGGATGTGGCCGTCCATAACCTTCATAAGGTCCGCGCGCGTGGCCGTTTCCGGCAAGTCCACTTTGGTATCGAGTGCGAAGATATCGAACACGTAGTGGTGCGGCAGGGGAACGTTCTGCGGCGGGCACGGCGGCCGATAGCCGGTGATGCCACCCTGGCCCGGATTGCCGTTGGTCTGATGACTACCGTCCGGAAGATCGGCGGTATTGGACGGAATACCCTGCGGGAACTTGGTCGCTGCAGCGGGAATGTCCCACACCATCCAATGCAAAATGTCGTCGAGTTTCTTTTGCGGACGCGGCTCCATGTCGTGGACGATCAGAGCGAAGCTCCTCGTGCCTCTCGGCGCGTTCATCCATTGCAGCGGCGGCGACACTGCCTCCGTACCGGCGGCGCAACTGAATTGCTGCGGGAGCAGCGAGCCGTCGACCAGATCAGGACTCATGATGCGGAACGGCGGCGGCGGAGGAGCTCCCCCACGCCCACCCGCACCCGCTCCGGCAGGCGGAGCGCCGCCAGCCGGAGGGGCCTGCTGTGCGAGCGAAAGACCCGCACTTGCGATCGAGAGAAGGACTGCCGCCGCGACCAATGAAGTTATCTTGCGCATGCCATTTTTCTCCTTCTCCTCAGTAATAGACGTAGGCGGCGCCGGCGTTGTCGGCCGACTTATCGTCCTGCTTGCCGTTGACGCCCTTGGCGGCGCTATTTTCCTTTGCCGCGCCGGCGGCGAGCAATTTGCCGTCGCCATTCAGCGCAACCGAGGTGCCGAACTCCGCGGCGGGCTGGGTGTTCGAAGCCTTGACGTAGGCCGTGGGATTCCAGGTCGTGCCGGTGCGGGTGTAAACGTAGACCGCGCCGGAGTCTTCCCCGGAGGCGTCAGACTGATCCCCGTTGACGCCCTTGGCGCCGCTATCCTCAAGGTGCGAGCCGACGGCAATGGTGTTGCCGTCGCGGCTTATGGCCAAAGCCAATCCGAATTGGTCGTACACCCGCGGATTGAAGGCCCTCACATAAGCCTGTTCCGACCACTTGCCTGCCGCACGCACGAAAACGTAGACCCCGCCGAGGGATTCCTTGTCTAGCGCGCCGGCATCGGGCGTATTGTATTTATCATCCACGGTGCCAGAGATAATGGTGTTGCCGTCGTCGCTGATGGCCAGCGAGCATCCGAGGTAATCGCCTGGCTCGCCCTTCGAGGCCGTGACACGCATTTGCTGCGACCAGGTCCCCTTGTTGCGTGTGAAGACGTAAACGGCGCCTCTACGGCCATCATCACCGTACGCGCCCACGCCGAGAGTGTCGCCGTTGCCGTTCAAGCCGACGGAGTAGCCGAACAGTACACCGGGCGTGGTCGTGTTCCAGGGCTTGATGTAAGCCTGTTGCGACCAGGTGTCGCCGCTGCGGTTGAAGACGAACACCGCTCCGGAATCCGGCGCAGCCGTGTTCTTTTGGTCGCCGTTGATGCCCGTGGCGTTGCTGGGATCGCTGGTCTCGCTCGCGGCGAGCGTGCTTCCGTCACTGCTGAGGGAGACCGCGTAGCCGAACTGGTAGCCTACATCCGGCGAGCCGGTGTTTGACGATTTCACGTAGGCCTGCTGCGACCAGGCAGCGCCGGCGCGCGCGAAGATATAGACGGCGCCCGCAGCCGGCATCGAACTGTCGCTCTGATTGCCATTAACGCCGGTGGCCGAACTCGCCTCTCCGGGAGAGCCGACGGCTAATAGGTTGCCATCGGCGCTCAGGCTCAGGGAGTTTCCGAATTGACCGCCTTCCGCCGTGTTCGAGGGCTTAAGGTAGGCCTGCTGCTTCCAGCCCTTGTTGTCTCGGGTATAGACGTACACCGCGCCGGAATTTACCGCATGGTCCTTGGAAACGCCGTTGACGCCTTTGGCGGCGCTGTCCTCGAAAGCGGCGCCGACCGCGAGTGTGTTGCCGTCGGCGCTGAGCGCTACCGCGGAGCCGAACTGATTGTCCTTGCCGGTATTGGAAGCCTTGATGTAGGCGATCGTTTTCGGCAGCCACGTTCCTGTCGGCGTTGTGGTGGTTTTCGGCGGTTGCGGCTTGCCGCTCATCGGAGTCTTCGGTAGCTGCCCGAAACTGGGACTGAGCGGAGCACACAAGGCTGCCACCGTCAGGCCGAGCACCAGCACAACTTTCTTGCTGTCCCTCATCGCATAACTCCTTCCGGCAAATACCGGACAAAATAACAAACTACCGCAGGACCCCGGCGGGAAAGGAAGCCACTCCGCGTCACATCCTCCGCCGCAAAGCCAAAGCGCGATCTCGAACAACCCTAGTTCGCCGGTGCTGCCGGCGGGGCCTGCTCGGCCTTAGTACTGTTGTGGATGACTTTCCCCGTACCCGTCATGGTGTTTACTCTCGTGGGAGAGGCTAACATTGGAACCCGTCTTTCTCAACTCCTTCCATGAGAAGGCCGGTGCGAGTCAAGACGGTTTTTGTTTTTCTTAGGTCTTTGGCTCTGAGTCGAGCCGCCTCTGTCGCCATCCTTCCATCCGCACTCTTTTGTGAGCGATATTCGCTCGGTGCCAGTTGGGTGTTCTCGTTTCAGTAGGTGCTGCTACCTGAGAATCGACCTCAGTTCCCACCGATTCGGTGAGAGTTGGGCCCCAGGAGTTAGTCGCAGTCACCTGGACTCGGCGGTTGAGCTCGGCTGTCCGGATCGCAACTCTAGGCCACTTCCCGCATTGCTTTCTGGCTATTGCGCAGCGGTTCGTACACCTCTCCGCCTACCCACAACCGATGCAGTAGTACCGCCAGCTTTCGAGCCACTGCCACCACGGCTCGCTTCTTGGCATTTTTTCCTCCTCGCTCCGCAAGCTTTAGTCCCCATCTCCGCAGATCACTGTCTTCTCCAAAAGGTCCCAGAATGTAGTGCGCTCCCTGCACCATCATGGTGCGCAGATACCGGTCTCCTTCTTTGCTGATGCCCTTTTGTGGTTCGCTCGCCCCGGAGTTCCTGCGGCCAGGTCGTAACCCCAGAAAACAGCCCACCTCCCGACTCTTCGCAAACCGATACGGGTCCTCGATCGTTAGGACATACGTCAGAGCGATCTGTGTTCCCACACCCTTCACCTGCTTGAGCAAAGCCACTTCCGGGTATACGTTCTTGGCGATTTTCTCCATCCGCTCGTCGTATTCCTTGATGCGCTCGTTCAGCGATTCGATTTCTTTAAACAGCGGTACTAGAACCTCGCGCAACTCCGCGCTCAATCCCTCCGCTAGCTTTTCGCTTACCTGATACGTGCCACACTTGGGCAGTCGTTGGCCATAAGACTTCACCAGCCCCCGTGCTGCGTTCACCAAAGCTGTTCGAGCACTGACCAGTTCCGCTCGCGCTCGGATCACCGTCAGGTGCAGTTGCGCTTGCACACTGCGATGCCGCACCGGCCCCAATAGCGCGGGATCGATTCGCGCCAGTCGTGCCAGTGTCCGAGCATCGTGCCGATCATCTTTTCGATTGCTCTTGGTGATCAGCTGCACCTTTTGTGCATGCGCTACGATCACTTCGTGTCCCAACTCACTGAGCAGCCGGCTTACCCAGGGGGAATGTGTTCCGGTCTCCAATGCGATGAGACTCCGCGGTATCTTTCCAAAGGTGTGCTTCATCGCTTCCGGTGTCGTCGGCAGTCTTTGTTCCAAAATGATTTGGCCTGCTTCATCCATAACGCAGTAGAACGACCAGCGATCTCCCAGATCCAAACCGATCGTCAGCTTCTTCCCCTTGAAACTTTCGTTCTGGAATGCCTGCACAGTGATAGTCTTTTTCATGGCCGGTCTCCTTCCACGTTGCGCTTCGAGCGCGTCGATCATTGGGAGCGTACAGCATCCCGCTGGAGACCGGCCTTCTCATCCCATCTGATAAACGGCTTCTCGGAGCTGGAACGAATTCTGGCCCGGCTGTGTCCGGGTAGAAGACTTACCTCGATTACCCTCAAAGAATGAAAGTGTCGCAGGTCCGCTCTGGCGTTTAGGGCTTCCGCAATTTTGCGAACGGCTCGGACCATCGCTCGAACCATCGCGATCTCAGCTTCCACGCGCGTTCGGGCTCAAGGAAAGCGGGTGCGATCATCGCCGAACAGACGACGTCCGCGATGTAGTGCTGCCCCGTGGTGATGCAGGCCACCGCGATGAGCGCGGCGTAGGTCCAACCCATCCACCGAGGCCGGAAGGCCCGGCCGAGAAAGATCGCCCACAGCACGTGAAACGATGGAAAGGCGGCAATCGGAGGGAAGGCGGTGCGTTCTGCGCCTAGCAAAGACGTAATCCACCCTTGCCCCGGCAAGGCTCGCCGCGGAGCGCTGGAAGGAGCCAGCCAATAGAAAGGAAACACGACCGCCATGGCCAGCCAGCTCGAGATCATTAACCTGCGCAGATCTCTTCGCGTTCGTACCCACCAGGGCGCCAGCGCAATGACGACGTAAATGCTCTGATAGATGGGAGCGGTCCAGGAGAGGATGGGCAGACGGTCTTCGAAAGGCATGCCGAAACTGATCCCATGCGAGGCCAATTTGGCCGTGAGCGCATAGAGCAAAAGCCACGGGATAATCACATAAGGTATAAATCGGAGCCGTTCCGATAGCGACGGGGATGACTCCTCATCGGCCGGAAGAATCCCGACGACAAGGCTGAGGGCCCGGCGGGTCTCCTGCAATGTTACCGGCGTTGCCAATTCCCTTCCTCTGGAAGATGGAAGCGTTGCGTCAATCCGCCCGCATCGCCCTTCGCTTGCCCTTGATTGAGCACGCTGTAGCCCAGTTTAGCGGCTCTCGGCCCTCACGGATCACTCTGACTTCGCGGGAGATGGCGGCGAATGGCGCTCGCGCAACTCCTGCACCGGCGCCGCGGGTGCCGGCGACGTGGCAGGGTGCTTGCTTTTCGGCACCGGGACGGACTATCGCCACAGCCAAGCCGATTCTGTGCAGCATATCCAAGAACTCCGAACACATGGTTGCGGCGACGTGCCACGGCTTGGCTAGCGCAGGAAGATAGCGACGGCAACCGCTGCCGCCAGCAACAAGAAAAAGAGTCCGCCCACCACCACGTAGGTAAACCTGTCGTCGATCAATGTCTCCCCGGCCAGCCACTTTTCGAGGATGGCGCGATCCTTGGGTCTGAGCCCGATAAATTCGACTCCCATCCCTTCTTCGGGCACGTCCTCGATCACCGTGGCCATGGTCGTGAACCGGGCGCCGGCATGCCGGATGCGCAGGCGTATTCGGCTTCCCCTGGGAAGCGGCTGCGAGGTGTTAACGAAGCACCCGCCGGCGCTCAGATCGCGGGTAGACAAAACCTGTTTGTGCTTGGACGCCAGCTCCTTTATTTCAGCCGGCGCGCCAAAACTATGGCGTTCAGATCGCCGGGGCTTTCGAGACAACCACCTTCCCAGAAGTCCGAAGCTCTCGGATTCGACTACGTCGAAAACGATTCCCATTCCATCGGGCGTGACGTAAGCAACCGCCCCAAACGTGGTGAAAACCTCCAGGCTTGGTCTCTCTTGGGTACGGTTTGGCCGTTTCCACGAAACAGCCAACTCCCGGGTATGGGCGACGGCGATTCGCGAGGACTCTATTTCCGTCACTACGGATGTGGCTCGGAAGGGAATGCGAGGGACGCGCCGGCGTTCGGCTGGGCCTTCCGCAACATTGGCAGCCCTTACGAAGTCACTTTGGTCGGTGCGGATAGCCAACGGTTGAGCCACCGGGATCGCTTTTCACCGATAGTAAATGCAGTATCGCCGGCCGCTCAAGGCGCAATTACGGCCGGTATTCCAAAATGTAAGAGGTGCACGCGGATGAATCGGGAGGTAGGCACTTCCGCCCGGCGTAGACTCTGGGGTGATCGAAGAAACGGCGCGAGTGGACCAGTCGTACCCTCCGATTCCGCTCAAGCATCTAGTTCCTTATCGAAATGGGAGGCTCACGATGAACGACCCACAAAAGACCGGCCCGCAAAAGAACGAGCCGTCTTCCGGAGCCCGAGATCGAGCCATCCGCGCGGCGCTGGATCAGCATTGGGCGGCGTCCGATGCCAACGATTTTGACACCGAGCACCGCATCTATCTCGAGGACGCGGTGCTGGATTACCCGCAGTCGGGCGAGCGAACCCGCGGCCGAAGCAACATTCAGCACCAACGCGCCAGCCAGCCCAGCAAGAAGCGGTTTACCGTACAGCGAATCATTGGCAGCGGCGATCTTTGGGTCACCGAATTTATCCTGAGCTACGACGGCAAGCCCTCCTACACCGTGAGCATCATGGAGTTCAGGGGCGACAAGGTGGCGCGGGAGACGCAGTACTTCGCGGACCCCTTCGTGGCTCCGGCATCGCGCGCGCAATGGGTCGAACGAATCGGCGCATAATTTCGACGCCGCAACCGACGGAGGAATAACCGGTGGATTGGAAACGGCTGGTCCAGTTTGCGCTGCTGGGCAGCGGCGATTGGGAACAATACGCCATTCTGCTCGTACGCGTTTCGCTCGGCCTCTTCTTCGCCATCTCCGGGGGAAACAAATTGTTTGTCGCCGGAAGCAGGCAGACGATGTACCAAACGCTGGTTGAGGCCAAAGTCCCGCTTCCCCACCTGATGGCTTATTTCGTGTCGGGCGTGGAATTCGTCGGCGGATGCTTGCTGGCCGTGGGGCTGCTTTCGAGCCTGGCCTGCGCGGCTTTATTGGGCGATATGCTGGTCGCCATCCTCACCACCAAGCTTCCCGCCATGCCCAAAGGCCTTTCGCCTCTCAACTGGCTCGACGGTTTCCTCTACCTTCCGGAAGTCCTGTACGTGCTCTTCTTTATCTGGCTGATCTGCTCCGGTCCGGGAAAGTTCAGCGTGGATTACTGGCTGGCCGGCAAGTTACAGGGGTGATCGATCGACAAAGGTCTCGCTGGTGGCTTGACATTATTTTGGAACAGAGGAGACGAAAGGAAAATCGGAAATGAGAAAGGGACTGCGCGGAATCAACCCCGCTTCGAGGCCGAGCGGCGACGGGTGTGTGGAATGCCTGGCGTCACCGAAAGGCTGGTGGTTTCACCTCCGCCGGTGTGCGGAGTGTGGGCACATCGGTTGCTGCGACAGTTCTCCGAGCCAGCATGCATCCAAGCATGCGGCAGACGACAGGGCATCCGATCATTGCCAGCTTCGAGCCGGGTGAGGATTGGTTCTACGATTACGAGAAGCAGGGGATGGTCAAGGGTGTGGAGTTGCTTCCGCCACATTCGCATCCGCAGGATCAACCCGCTCCTGGACCGGCAGGGAGAGTTCCAGCCAACTGGGAATCGCTGCTGCACTAGCTGGCGTCGATCGATTTTTTATGAATGGGAGCGGGACTCGGGACACCGTATTTGTAATGAGCACCGTATCGAAAGGAGCCATCAATGAACGCGGTACAAGTCGAACAGAAGAGCTATGAGATGCCCCCGCGCGAGGGGATCAGCATCGCGCATTTTCTCACCGTCGCCGACGTCGAGCGATCGGCTCGCTACTACGAAAAGGTCTTCGGCGCTCGCATTCTGACCATGGGTGACGGCAACGCGCCTCCGTACCTTCAGCTTGCGAATATCTGGATGATTCTGAACGTGGGGGGCGGGCCGACCCCGGACAAGCCGACGGTAACGCTCAGCGTCCCCGACCCGAATCACATCAACAGCTTTATGAATTTCCGCGTTGCGGATATTCAAGCGTGCTATGAATTGTGGAAAAGCCGGGGAGCCGAGTTCATCACGCCGCCAATACCCAAGTACGGCGAGATTCGCTGCTACATCCGCGATCCTGACGGTTACATCATCGAGGTCGGACAGAGCACCGATCTCAAGTACGGTTAGCGCTCGGCCCGGATGGGATTCGGATGGAAACGGCTGCGGATGTTCTCTTGAGGCCGTCCGGGCTGCCGCGCCGAGCCGGTGCCGTGTTCTTGCCAGTGCTTTGGCCGTGACCGGCCGTGATCGATACGTTCGTCCAACGGATTCGTCGTCGCGCTTCCGCCAATTTTGCTTTGAACAGTCACAATCTAAGTTCTCGGGAAACAGATTCGATTTCAGAGAGGAGAACAAAATGACAACAAAAGGAAAAGTCTTGGTGCTGGTCTCGAGCGGTCACGGCTTGCCATTGAAAGACGGCAAGGTTTATGCCGGCGCCGGCTACTATCTCAACGAACTGACGGTTCCGGTTCGCGCCTTGATGAAGGAAGGCTACGAAATCACTTTCGCCAACCCCAAAGGCAACACGCCGCAATTGGATGTCCATTCAGCTGTCGCCGATTTCTTCGGCGGGGACGAGGCCAGGCTTCAGGACTATCTAAAATTCCGCGACAGCCTGACTGGGCTCAAAAATCCAACTCGCATCTCGGATGTCATCGCATCGGGCCTGGATCAATATGACGCTGTTTTCGTCCCCGGCGGCCATGGCCCGATGATCGATCTTCTCGATGATCCCGACGCTGGCACAGTGATGAGACACTTTCATGAAACATCCAAGCCTACGGCGGTGCTCTGCCATGGCCCGATTTCACTTCTCTCAGCTCTTCCGAATTCGACGGAGGTGGTCGGAGCGCTGGCAGCGGGCGATGCCGCTGGAGCGCGGGCAAAGGCTCAAGGATGGATTTATTCCGGATATAAGATGACCATCTTTTCGACGGCGGAAGAGCAGCAGCGGGAGCCGCTTGAGATTGGTGGTAAGGTTCTCTTCTACCCGGACTTCGCCTTGCGTACGGCGGGCGGTGACGTAAGTGTGGCCGCTCCATGGAAGAGCTACGTCCTTCAAGATCGCGAGTTGATCTCAGGTCAGAACCCGTTCTCGGACGAAGCGCTTCTGAAACTTCTTCTACCGGCACTCAACGGGAGAAGAAGTAAGGGGGCTGGCGCATCCTCCGTTGGATAGAGTCTTCGCTACTAACGCAGCCATAACCTACATCAACCGCCGATGCGAATGTTTCCTCGCGCATGATGGAGGGTTGCACCTAGTTGGAAAGGCGCCGGAAATCGCGATGTCGGAGTATCGCGTCGATACCTTGGTCCAATTGTTTTCCTTTCCTCGCCAGGCTTAGCCGGCAGCAGGTAGGAACACGGAAGAACCAGAATCAGCAGATGAGCACTGTTTATCGGAATGGGAGCCGTCCATGAGCAGCGTACAAATCGAACAAAAGAGCTATGAGATGCCCCCGCGCGATGGGTTCACCGTCACACATTTCATCACCGTCGCCGACATCGACCGATCGGCTGATTTTTATGAAAAGGTCTTCGGCGGCCGCATTCTGAGCAGAGGCGACAGCAAGGGCGCGTCTGGGCACATTCAGATCGCGAATACTTGGCTGATTGTCAACGTCGGGGGCGGGCCCACCCCGGACAAGCCGTCGGTAACGCTCAGCGTCCCCGCCGACCCGGATCAGGGTCAGCAGCTTCTTGAATATCCGCGTTGCGGATATTCAAGCGTGCTATGAATTATGGAAAAGTCGAGGAGCCGAGTTCATCACCGAGCCGAAGGAAAAGTACGGCGAGATTCGCTGCTACATCCGCGATCCTGACGGTTACATTATCGAGGTCGGACAGACCACCGACCCCACGTAAGGCTGCCGCCCGGTCCGGATGGACGCGGATTTTTCCCCTACCTTCCGGAAGTCCCGTACGTGCTCTTCTTTATCTGGCTGATCTGCTCCGGCCCGGGAAAGTCCAGCGTGGATTACTGGCTGGCCGGCAAGTTACGGACCTGACATAAAAAGATTTTGACCAGACGCTAAACTTCGACGAGTTACCAATGCCCCGATTGCTTTCCGTAAATGTCGGCCTTCCACGCGACCTGACCTGGAACGGTAAGACCGTCCGCACCGCGATCTGGAAAAGTCCAGTTCCGGGGCGACCAATGGCGCGCAAGCTCAATCTTGTCGGCGACGCCCAAGGCGATCTCGCCGGCCATGGCGGGGAACAGCGCGCCGTTTTTGTGTATCAGATGGACGCCTATCACTTCTGGGAACAGTTTCTCGGACGCAAGGACTTCGTCTTCGGCCAGTTCGGAGAAAACTTCACTGTGGACGGGCTTTCTGACAACGAGGTCTGCATTGGCGACCGCTACCGCATCGGCGACGCGATATTTGAAGTGACCCAGCCGCGGGTAACCTGCTACCGCGTGGGCATTCGCATGAATGAACCTCGGATGGCAGCCCTTCTGGTAGCGCAGCACAGGCCGGGATTCTACTTTCGCGTGTTGCAGGAAGGAGAAGTCGGGGCGGGCGACGACATCGCAAAAATCGCCGGCGGCCCGGAGCGAATCAGCGTGGCCGACGTTGACGCCCTCCTCTATTTGCCGGGACATTCTCGCGAACAATTGGAACGAGCGCTGCGGATTCCCGCGCTGAGCAAGGGCTGGCAGGGTTCTTTTCAAGCGATGCTCGCGCAAGAGTCGAGCCCGAGACCCGCCGAGGGAAATCCGGGACTCGCGAATGAGGAACAAGCGCCGGCCTGGCCCGGTTTCCGGCCGATGCAAGTGGCAAATATTCACAAGGAAAGCGAGCGCGTAAGTTCCTTCATTCTGAAGCCCAGCGATGGGCAGCCTCTTCCCGTCTTCCAGGCGGGCCAATTTGTGGTCTTGCGGCTGCTCGTCGATGCGGGCAAACTGCCCGTGCTTCGCAGCTATTCGCTGTCCGATCTGCCCGCGGCCGACCATTTGCGCATCAGCGTCAAAAACGAATCGAACGGGATTGGCAGTTCATTTCTGTGCAACCGCGCGCGAGAAGGCGATGTATTGGATGTGAGCGCGCCGCGCGGAGTCTTCACTCTGCGTCCCGGCCAAAATCCCGTGGTTCTGCTGAGCGCCGGAGTGGGCGCAACGCCCGTGATGGCCATACTGCACGCGCTCGCCGCCGAGAGATCGCCACGAGAGATCTGGTGGATCTATGGAGCGCGCAATCGCGCGGAGCATCCATTTGCAGAAGAGTCGCGTTCATTACTGAAACAGCTCTTTCGCGGACGCGGATACATCGTCTACAGCAGGCCCGCTGCCACCGACCACGTCGGGGCGGACTTCGATGCTCCCGGGCGCGTGGACACAGCTTTGCTGGAGAAAATCGGCGTCCCGCAGGAGAGCGACTTCTATCTCTGCGGCCCAACTTCATTCTTGAAAGACATGAGCGATGGGCTACGCGACTGGGGTGTGCTGGCTGGGAATGTGCACACGGAAATCTTCGGTACTCTCGAGAGCATTACCCCTGGTATGGCGCAGGTTAGTCACACGCCTCACCTGCCGCCAGGGCCGCCCGGATCCGGCCCGGCCGTCTCATTCGCGCGCAGCGGGATTACCGCCGCCTGGGATTCGAAATTCGCCAGCTTGCTGGAACTAGCGGAAGCTTGCGACGTCCCGGTGAGATGGTCGTGCCGGACGGGAGTCTGCCATACCTGCATGACCGGCCTGATCGGCGGATCGATTACGTATGATCCTGAGCCGCTGGAGAGGCCCGCTCCCGGAAACGTGCTGGTATGCTGTTCCCGGCCCGGCGCGGGTGTCACTCTGGATCTTTAATCGCTGCACAAACTGACAGGAGGAGTCGAATCATGCGTTCCGATATTGTGCCCGGAGGTACTTTCCCCAACTACGAACTGCCCGATCACACCGGCACATTGCGCAAGCTCAGCGAACTCCAGGGCGAAGACCCGCTGATTCTCACGCTGGCGCGCGGCCACTATTGCCCCAAGGAGCACCAGCAGCATTTGGATCTCGCCGCAGCCTACCCGAAGATCGCGGTCGCGTACACTCAGATCGCCACGATCGCCACCGACGATCACCACACGATTCAGGAATTTCGCGCGTCGGTCGGCGCCCAGTGGCCCTTCCTCTCCGACCCGGAGCGAAAGGTTCAGAAGGACCTCGACATCCAGGAGTATACCGACCCCGAGCATAATCCCATGATTCCGTACACGCTGGTGCTCAAGCCGGGCCTGGTGATCCACAGCGTCTACAACGGCTACTGGTTTTGGGGGCGCCCGTCGATAGCGGACCTTTGGCGAGACCTGCGCGCGGCGACGAGCCAAATCCGCCCCGACTGGGACCTGAGCGCGCCTGGCCTTCGCGAGGCATGGAACGCGGGCGACAAGTCGCGCTTCCACGGTTGGAACAAGCGTGGCACGGCGAAGGCGCCGTCCGCGGCGCAGCCCTCTGCGGCGCAGAACAAGTAACGATGAGTGCTCGCGTGAACCGGCCTCCGGGCAGTCGCGGCGGTTCCTTAAGCAACGGCGCGAGGCGCCAAGCTCCACGCTCGGCAATACTCGCGGCGGCGCACATGAGTTAAGCTGTGGGGCCCGTGAGCGAGCTTCCCGACATCGGCGTTTTGATTAGCGAGGGCGGCCCCAGCGCAAGCGTGGCCGTGAACCGTCCGGGCCACGTGCTGTTTGCCAGCTTGATTGGCACGACGATCGAGTTTTTCGACTTCTACATCTACGCCACCGCGGCAGTGCTCGTCTTCCCCCGGCTGTTCTTCCCTGCGTTCGATCCGGCCTCGGCCACGCTCGCTTCTCTCGCGACTTTTGGGATCGCGTTCCTGGCGCGGCCGGTCGGCTCCGCGCTTTTCGGCCACTTCGGCGATCGCGTCGGCCGCAAGACGACGTTGGTCGCGGCGCTGCTCACCATGGGAGTCTCCACGGTCGCGATTGGCGTCCTGCCAACCTACGGCACCATCGGCGTGGCCGCGCCGGTGCTCCTCGCGCTCTGCCGCTTCGGTCAAGGTTTGGGTCTTGGAGGCGAATGGGGCGGCGCGGTGCTGCTGGCGGTGGAGAATGCGCCTCCCGGGAAGCGCGCCTGGTACGGCATGTTTCCGCAGCTCGGCGCGCCGGCCGGATTCCTCTTCTCCGGCGGCGTGTTCCTGGCGCTCTCCAAGTGGCTGACCGACGAACAGTTTTTCGCGCTTCGGATGGCGCATCCCGTTTCTGGCCAGCGCCGCGCTGGTGCTGGTGGGCCTCTACGTGCGGCTGAAGATTACCGAAACGCCGGTATTCCGCGACGCCCTCAGCCGGCGAGAGCGCGTGAAGGTGCCGATGCTGGTGGTGTTCCGCGACTACCCCGGGGCGCTGCTGGCGGGCACGCTGGTGTCGCTCGCGACCTTCGTGCTGTTTTACCTGATGACGGTTTTCGCGCTCTCCTGGGGCACCACCGCGCTCGGCTATAGCCGCGACAAGTTTCTGGTGATGCAGTTGGGTGGCATTGTGCTGTTCGCGCTGACCATTCCGCTCAGCGCGGTGCTGGCCGAACGAGGGCGGCGTCGCACGCTGCTCTGGGTGACCTCGGCGATCGGCGTGTTCGGCCTGCTGATGGCGCCGATGTTCCTCGCCGGAACCTTCGGCGCGGTGATGACCATGGCCGTGGGCCTCTCGCTGATGGGCTTCACCTACGGCCCGCTGGGCACGGTGCTCTCCGAGCTCTTCCCTACCTCGGTGCGCTACACGGGCAGCTCGCTCACCTTCAACTTCGCCGGAATCTTCGGCGCTTCGCTCGCGCCGTACATCGCCACGTGGCTGGCGAAGAACTATGGGCTGCAGTACGTCGGCTACTACCTCACAGCGGCATCGGTCTTGACCCTGATCGGGCTGCTGGCGACGCGCGAGACCAAGGACGATATCCTCTGATCAAGTGCGCCCCGGTCAACCGGGTTGATCAGACGCAGTGGAGGAGAAACGGTCTCCGGAAACTCGGATTCCGGTTGGGCCAGATTGCGAGAAGGCGACTTCTCAGGACTGGGCCCAAAGATCGCCGTGTCAATGAGCTTGTGCCGCTCGCAAAAGTAGAGATAGACTGCCGCCCATGAAGAAGGCAGGGGGCCTTGCTTTATTGGTTTTTGTGACTGACTCAACCAGCGACCCAGCGCCGGTGAGAAACGAAAGACAAGGAGCGAAAACATGTGCGATCGAGATCATTCTGCGGAGGATCAGGAACAGTACCAAGCCGGCGGTTTAATCACGCGAAAGCAGTTCGGCGTCATGCTGGCAGCAGGCGTCGCCATGCTGCTGCCTGGAGTGGCCAACGCCGTAACGGTCGCTGAATCCGACGTGACTGTGAAGACGCCGGACGGCACGGCGGACTGCTACTTCGTCCATCCATCTGCTGGCACCGCGCCCGGCGTATTGCTGTGGCCGGATATCTTCGGGCTGCGGCCGGCAATGCGCGACATGGGTAAGCGGCTGGCCGAGTCGGGCTATTCGGTGCTGGTGGTGAATCCGTTCTACCGGACCCAGAAAGCTCCGACCGCCGCTCAGGGCGCGGCGACTCCGATCCAGCAGGTGCTGCCGCTCGCGCAAACCCTGAACGAGACCACGCAGGTGACGGATGCGAAGGCATTCATCGGATGGCTGGACCAGCAGTCCTCGGTGGCCAAGAATCGCAAGATGGGGACGCAGGGTTACTGCATGGGAGGGGCGATGGCCTTTCGCACCGCTTATGCCGTGCCGGGCCGCGTCGGAGCCGTGGCCTCCTTCCACGGCGGCAACGGGCTGGTGACCGATAAGCCGGACAGTCCGCATCTTCAGGCCGCGACCACCAAGGCGCAGTTCCTGGTGGCTATCGCGCAAAATGACGACAAGCAAGCCCCCACCGAAAAAGATGTAATGAAGGATACCTTCGCCAAGGCTGGGGTGACCGCGGAAGTGGAAGTATACCCAGCCATGCACGGCTGGTGTCCGCCGGATTCGGGCGTCTACAGCGAGCCGAACGCCGAGAAGGCATGGAGCCGTCTGCTGGTACTGTACGGCAAGGCTCTCGCGTAACCCATTTTCGATCGTTGGGTGCGGTCCCCCGGGGTTGCCACCGCGGCCCTGGCCACCGCACCCAACTGCCCAAGTCCTGAGAAACCGCGTTCTCGGCTGTGGCACACAGCGTAATGCCTCGAGCGTTTTCCGGACGAACTCGTAGGTAGAACACCCCTGTCCGGGAATTTCCCGCCGGTACAATTGACTGCCACGCGACTCGAAGCGAGAGTGTGAGCGCATTCTCCCAGAGATTACATCGAGGAGGCTTATGTGACGGGCACCTGTGACTCTTGCGATCGTGTGGCGGAACTTTTTGAACTCCCGGGGCGTGAAGACAAAAACTGCTCCCAATGCGACTCCGATCTCTCCACGATGATCCTGCTGTATGAGGCTCTGAGCGAAGCCGAGCGGCTCGGAATCGAAGCCCGCGAATTGGAAACTGAAGTCATCGAAGTTCTGCTCGGCTATCTGGAGCGATGCGGAATGGATTCCTCGGCGGCTGTGGAATAGCCGCAGATCGAACATTAGAACGGGTGGCAAATGCGGACGGCGGAGGCGAATGGCGCGTTCCGCTTACTTCGCCGCGCTTACATTAGGAGACGATATGGTTCGAGAAGGAACTCTGGAAGTGGAAAACCCCACGGAAGCTCTGCGGAATGAGGACGGAACCTTTCACGTGATCTCCCCCACCGGATACATTTTTCGGGTTACCTGCCGCAAGGGACGCAATATGCGGGTCCGCGAAATCGGCACCGCCAATGCGCCGTTTCCCGCAGTCGCCCACCATGACCGCTTCGACGGATCGTCCTGCCGGCCCGCCGGCCGGCGATGGCAAATCGAGAAGATTGCTTAAGTGTGGCTTCGGCGCAAGCGCACTGGATGGCGCCGGCCTGGAGGTGCAGGTCAGGGGCCCCAAAATCATAATCCCACGTTAATGACGACAGGCGTATAGTTTAACGGTCTCGTCACACACCCTCCGCCGCGCCCCTTATGGGCGACGGTTCCTGTGCCACAAGGCATGCACGTCAAAGTCCGGGTTTGACACCGTATTCTCGCGAGCCTAACCGTAATCGAAGCATCGCCAGACGAAAATTAATTGAGAAGAGCAAATTGGGCGCACAAACGGCAATGCAGTTCGGGCGAATCTATAAAGAATGTTTAGAGAAGGATAGACGCCATGAGATCACACTATGGATTGGAAATCGTCGAGAGCCGTTCGGATTCCCTTGCGCGTCATGGGGAGGTAGTTTCTCACGCTTTGGTCGACAGTCTCAAAGCGCTGGCCATAATCGCCCCTCCCGTTGCCTATCCCAAGGGCGCGGTGCTGTTCATGGAAGGCCAGAGTGGGCGCGGCGTCTTCGCCGTGTGTAGCGGGCAGGTGAAAGTTTCCACGTCCTCTCTGGGTGGAAAGACGATGATTCTTAAGATTGCTGGGGCGGGCGACCTGCTGGGGCTGCCCTCAACGTTGTCAGGTAAGCCCTACGAGGTGACCGCCGAGGTCTCACATCCGGCGCGCGTTGATTTCATCCCTCGCACGATGTTTCTGCTCTTCGTCCGCGCGAATCCGGAAGCTTTGATCCAGGTGACTCAACTGTTGACGGATAACCATTATGCCGGGCATCGGGTGATTCAGTCTCTGGGGCTTTCGCATTCGGCGGCGGGCAAACTGGCGCAGTTTATCCTGGGCTGGTCAACCGATCATGCTCGAGGTCAGGATCGGCTTCAAATCCCGCTCACTCAGGACGAAATTGGAGAGATGATCGGCGTGACCCGCGAAACCGTAACGCGCATGCTGGCTAGTGTCCTGTAACGGTGGTTCGTGACATAAGTTGCGCATTCTGGGTGTCCGCCGTCCGTTGGGCAAAGCGCGCGATGCTCGCCAGAATCTGATCCGCACCTTTGGTCCAGATAAAGGGCTTGGGATCGACATTGTGCGCGTCGAGGAATTCACCGATGGCACGCTCCAACTCGCTGACAGTGCGATGCGCTCCACGCCGGATCTGTTTGGTCGTTAGTTCCGCGAACCATCGTTCTACCAGGTTTAGCCATGAGCCATAGGTGGGTGTGAAGTGCACGTGAAACCGGGAACGCTTGGCGAACCACGCCCGGATGAGCGGTGTTTTGTGCGTTCCATAATTGTCCATGATGATATGGACATCTCGATCGGCTGGCACGCTGGCGTCGATGCCATCCAGGAACTTGCGGAACTCGATCGAACGATGGCGGCGATGCGTCTGGCCGATCACTTTGCCGCTTTGGGCGTCGAGCGCGGCAAACAGCGAGGTGGTGCCATGGCGTTTGTAGTCGTGCGTGCGCCGCTCGGCTTGGCCGGGCCGCATCGGTAGCAGCGGCGCAGTGCGATCCAGCGCCTGAATCTGCGACTTCTCGTCCACGCACAGCACCACGGCGTGCTCCGGCGGGTGGACGTACAACCCAACGATATCGCGCACTTTCGGCACGAGCAGCGGGTCGGGGGACAACTTGAAGGACTCACTGCGATGCGGCTGTAACCCGAACGCATGCCAGATGCGGCTGATGGTTGCGTGGCTGAGACCGGTCGCTTTGGCCATCCCTCGGGTGCTCCAATGCGTCGCGCCGCGCGGCGTGCTTTCCAGCGTGCGGACGACCACTTGCTCGATCTCGTCGTCGGTGATGCGGCGAGGCACCCCAGGCCGCGGCTCGTCATACAGCCCCGCGAGGCGCTCCCGCACAAACCGCGTTCGCCATTTGCCGATCGTGGCGGGCGTGGCGCGCAGCCGGCGAGCCACGGTTTTGTTGTCCTGTCCGGTGGCACAAGCCAACACGATACGTGCGCGGCGGGCCAGCGCCGGGACCGAGCGGGCCCGATGGGCCAGGGACTCCAATGCGCGTCGTTCCTCCATACTCAAGATCAGCGGGGCCTTGGGGCGTCCTGTACGCATGCTCCCTCCTTATAGAGGAAGACGTACAGGCTCGCCACTTGTTTCAGTTATTTCTGTTACAGGACACTAGTTTTAAGAAGAAGAAGTTGCTTAGCGTGGACGGTCTTACAGTCAACATCCGCAATCGGGCCCGGCTTCAAGGCTTGGCGAGTACGTAGCCCCATCAAGGTCCGCCCGCCCGAACCGGCCAGCGCGCGTTCAAAAATGGAAACTCCAGCTAAATAGGCCTCAGATTCGCTGCAATCAGTGACTCCAAAATGGCAGTGGACCGTTCGCCCAAAGGCCCTATATTTCTTTTGTATCTCCACCATGGCATCGGTCATCCCTGTTGTCGCGATAGTTTACTAGATGGGCACATTTCTAGCTTGGTGACCTCCGTCACAGTTCCGATTTGAACCACCCTGGCAAAATAGAGTTGTGGGGGCGTTCCGAAACGGAACGAAAGCAGATGAGGGAAATGCCAAAATACGCAGAGATCAATGTCGCAGAGCTAAGGGAAATTGAGGCTGAATTTGGTCATCCGCTGACCAGAGAACTCGCCCAATGGTTCATCCGCAACCGCATTAATCGCGAAGCTGTGGAAAGAATGCTCGAGGCTCCGGATTCAACGCACCTTGACGCATGCCCCGAGGTGCGGAGCGTCCCGAAGACCGCGCGGCCAAAGGTCATCGGACGAATCCCGGCACCAAGGAAGAGATGCGCCTGAGCCTGCAAAGCCATTGCGGCAATGCTGGCGCAATGCTGTAGCAATCGTCTTCTTTCGCTCGGCCGGTCTTCACCGGCAACGATTAGCCGCCGCCCATTGTGGTTTTCCTAGCCGCACTGACCATCGGTTTATCCTATACGTGGCCTGGGCCTTGGCCGGAATCAACCGCGCGGCTGCGGATCCGTGAGTTCCCTGGAAAGGCGCACGATCTCCACCGAGCACGGGGCGTGACGCGCGACGGCTTCCGAAACGCTTCCCAACAAAAAACGGTTCAGACCTTTTCGTCCATGCGAACCGAGCACGATCAAATCGGCACGCCATTCCGTGGCCAGGTCGATGATGCTGGACTTCGGGTCGCCCTCTTTGAGAATGGGCGTGGCATTTAGACCTGAGTCTCGCAATCTCTCGGCAGCCTTGGCCACCAGTGCTTTGGCCTGTTCCCGCCGGGCTTTCCATAGGGCCTCAAATTCGGGCTCGTATCCTCCCATTTCGCGGCCAAGCACTGTGGAAGGCGGTTCCAGCACATGCAGCACCCACACCTTCGTATCCTTCGGGCCTTGCGCGGCCACGGCTCTTAGCGCGGCCTCGGAGAATTCGGAGTCATCGATCGCAAGCAGAATCGTCATGTGCTGTCATCTCGGTTTGCGGACTTGGAATGCTTCGAGTCGTTTTCCCGGTAAAGCGTTTCAGTAAGACGTTTCAGTAAAACCATCGGGCTTCCGTAAGCTATTGGAACACAGGATACAGAACGGTTGCCTAAAATGTCTGCGCGCTGCGGACGTCCACAACTCCCCACAGCATGGCGCGGTCGCATTCGGCATGGTTGCCGCCAAATTCCGGCGGCGGTTCCGCAAAACTCCGCAAGACGACGACGGCCTCCTCGGTGGCCGCGTGACGCACGGCTTGCGAGAGCCTGGAACGGTAAGCCGGTCCTGCACCATCGAGAATATTCGAAAGCGCGAAGCCATCAAAGAACCGGGCAGGACATGATTCCAGCCATGATGCTGCGTCTGCCGGAGACGAATCGGATGCTCGGCGCCGGCTGCCGGCGATCCTCTGCTGGTTTCGCCGAGCAGGAGCGCCCGCGCGTAGGGATTCGTGGCGTTTTGATGCCGGGCGAATCCCCTTTCCAGCCGTTTCCGAAGCACCGCGCCGAATTTTGCGGGCAACGAGGAGAGGAACCGGGGCGCGTATACGGCGTGCAGGATGGGGCGAGACATCAGAGTATCGAAGCCCGCGCGGAACCGGCGCGTGTCCAGATGCTCTCTCCAGAAGGCCATCTGTTCGGCCGACATCGGAGAGGTCAAGGAAAGCGCGCACAATGCTCTTCCGCCAGCCTGCCAGCGGCATGAAAGAGCGCACGAAAATTCATCGCCCGCTCGGCATCGCCTGTCTCCGCGGCTCCACCGTCTGGCGCGCCGCTCGGCATAGGCAAGCTGGGTTGGGTTGATGTCGCAGGCGACCACTTCATGTTGGTCGGCGAGCAGCAGCGCGGTGTCGCCGGCCGATGCGATGCAGAACACACGGCCTTTGCCGCGGAATGCCGCCTGCTCAATCTGCCGCGTCCTCGTACATGCGCCCGAAGAGCAGCCGGTGTCGCGGGCTGCACCAACTGCAGACGCCCGGCCTGCCAAGCTGTTTCCGGCTTCAGATCCGGCCTCCGGGAATGGCGCCGCATACCCAGATCAGCGCGAGGAAAGCGATGTTCTTGACGACCATGCCGGCGGGCTCATGGATGATGCGCCGGGCCCAGACCAGCCCGTTGGCGTTGAGCGCCACAAGCACGGCCATCTGCACCATCGCACACACGCCCGGAGCGATTCCGGCCATCACCCATACCGCGAGGCCGACCTCAACACGCCGAGCGCCTTGAGGAAAGGCACGGCAAGCCTGCGGCCCCAGCCGCGGCACCGCCGCGACCACTTCGACCTGTGCCTGCACGCGGCCGAGAATCTTGCACCACAAACCCTCGTACAGCCAAACTGCCGCGACACTGGCGCGCAGGACGGCTAGCGGCGGGAAAGCGATTGCGATACTGTGCACGCAGGAACTCCGAGGCAATTGCCCGGCCTGGCGAGAGAGTTCGACAGCCGGGCGGATCGCTTGATTTCGAGGCATGCACTGCCGCGTACATGCCGCGGAGGATGTGTCGCGTGCAGCTGCCTGACGAGCAGGGCTTCCAGAGGACGCCAGACGCGGCGGGGATGCAGATAGGCGTCGTAATTCGTGATCAGCACCACGTCGGTGGCATCGCGGCAGCTGAGGATTTGATAGGAACCGCCGCGGGTGCGAATGCAATCCTCAATCCCCAAACTTTGGCCGATCACCTCAAACTGTAAGGAACGCGGGCGTACCACTTCGGTAATTCGCTTTACCAAATCCCCTCCCCGATACACGCAGCGGACCGTGGCCCCAGCGCGGGTCTTGTCGCCTTCGGTTCGGAGCGGCTGCGGTAACAAGATGCGTAGAAGGAGCGACGGGGGCCCGGGGACTTCTTCATAAAGCATGATGTGGTTCCAGGCCTCATTGGGGCTGAGGTTTAAATGAACCCGCGTGGCAACCGTTTCGCTCACTGCCTTGCGCGCGGAGAACAGGCCTGCGATTCGATACGATCCGGCTGCAAATTTCCGCAGCAGGGATCCGGATGGCAAAGGTTCTGCCGGTGGGCTGAAGAGGACGTTCACTTTGCCGACGTCACTCGTGCCAGGATTTTGGCGTTTATGGTGCCGCCCAATGCTCCGCGCAAATGCCCCGATCAAGGCCGGAATGACATAGATATTGGACACCATGGCGCCATCAAACCAATGGCCCAGCACGGAGGGTCCGAGCCACGCCCCAACCCAAGCCACCATCCATTGGCCGAGAAACCCATCGGTACCCATGAACAAGCGATAGCGAAAACCCCAGTGCACGACGGCGGCGCCAATCCCGCTTAGAACCAGCAAAACAAAGAAGGCGGAAAAAGGCATTCCGATCAACGGAGCAGGCATGTCAACCCTCCCATCTGTTTCAAAAGCATCCAGACTTTAGGCGATGTAAAGTTCCCGACAAGGCGGGCGATCTTGCATTGAGACTACTTTTTCGTCTGTGATCTGCGTCACAAACCGGCCGAAGAGCCTTCTTGCCTTAGCAAAGTTTTTCAGGCGCCTTGTGAGCACGAACTCTACTGCGGAGTGACTGGGATCACAGCGTCTTCCCCTTATTTGGGCCGAAAATGTGGTTGGTTTAAGTGAATAAGGAGGATGTGATGCCACCACTTACAACGCCAGCAACCGCAGTTCTCTTTATGATCGTCTTTTTCGTGGTGATGATGGGAGTCCCGCTATTCATTCTGCGGTCGGCTCGTCATCACTAATTAAGGCGTTTTCTTCACTCGTAGCTTAATTCGTTCGAGGAGCCGGGTGGGATGAATAAATTCGGTGAATCTTGTGCGCGCCGAAAGCGCTTAGTCTTGTCGGCCTTTCTTGTTCTAGCCGTGGTGGGCATGAACCGCGCTGCTGCGGATGACGCCCAGCCGCCTTGGCCTGTTCCAGAAAACGCCAGGAACGTGAAAAACCCGACCAAACCATCCGCGGATGGGCTGAAAGCGAGGGTGTCCTAACTTCAGTTGAAGGTTGGTAGGCGGCGGTTGGCGCCGATATAGAATCCGGTTGCCAATCACGAATCCGAAAGGAGCCTACCGCCGTGAAGAAACCTTACCACATGGTGACCCGAGCTGCGCGTGAGTCAGCCGCTGTCATCGAGCAGTTCTGCCAGGCCAATGGGCAGATCCTGCTTCCCATCCTGAACCTGATCGAGAATGCCAGCCAGGTGGTGGAGACCGTGATCCACGAGATCGGACACCAAACGCTGGAACAGATCTTAATCCTGAGCGCCCAGCAAGTGGCCGGTCCGCGCACGCCGGGCAAGACTCGTGGTGATCTCCGGTACCACGGATCGCAGTTCGGTTGCGTCCAACTGGCGGACCGAAAATTGAAAGTGCAGCGGCCCCGTCTGCGACACAAAACCGAAGGCGAAGTGAAAATCCCCGCCTATGAACGGCTACGCCAAGACCGAGGTCTCGGGCAGCATTTGCTGGGCGCGCTGTTACGCGGCATCTCCACGCGGGAATATCAGGAAGTCTTGCCGCAAATGGCGGCGACGGTCGGAGTCTCGCGCAGCGCCATCAGCCGCAAGGCGATTGAGGCCAGCGTCGAACAGCTTAAAGAACTGCAGGAACGGCGCTGGGAAAACGTGGAAATATTGGTGATCTACATCGACGGCCAACGTTTCGCCGAACATCACATCATCAGCGCCGTGGGCGTCGATCGTGAGGGGAAGAAACACATCCTGGGGATCGAGCCGGGAGCGACCGAGAACGCCGCCTCGGTGAAGCGCCTGCTGACCCACCTGCGGGATCAAGGACTGCCGACCGACCGCAAGTACCTGTTCGTCATCGACGGGGCCAAAGCGTTGCGGGCGGGGATCGAGGAGGTGTTTGGAGGCGAACAGCCGGTGCAGCGCTGCCGCAATCACAAAATCCGTAACGTCCTCGCGGAACTGCCCAAAGAGCAGCACGGCCAAACGCGCAATCTCATGCGGGCGGCTTGGAAGGTGAAGACCGTCGAGGAAGGAGAGAAACGGCTGGAACAGTTGGCGCGCTTCCTGGAGCGGGAATATGAATCGGCTGCGCGCAGCCTGCGCGAGGGAATGCAGGAGATGTTCACCTTGCAGCGCTTGCAGATTCCAGAATCCTTGCACAAATGTTTGGCCACCACCAATGTCATTGAAAGTCCGCAGAGCGGAGTGGAGCGCCGTACAGATAACGTCACGCGATGGCGGGATGCCGGCATGGTGCAGCGCTGGGTGGCTTCGGCGTGGCTGCTTACCGAAAAGCATTTCCGACGGATCGACGGCCATACGAACCTCTGGGCACTGGCCGCCATTCTCGGACGAGAGGACAAGTCAACAACTCAATCTTCGAAGGAGAAAATAGCGTAAGATGCATCCGCCGCTGCTAACCTTCAACTACGGCTGGGACACCCTCCTGAAAGCGGCGGCGCAGCTCTATCATCAAAAGTGCGAACTGTGTCACAGCGAGTCAGGTTCCGCCAATAGCCCGGTAGCCAAGTCTCTCCCGCAAGAGCCTGCGCGTTTTACCGACGCGAAACTGATGAAGAACGCCACCGACGGCGAGTTCTTTTGGAAAATTACTGAAGGTCGACCGCCTATGCCGTCTTATGAACATCAACTGTCCGAGACGCAGCGCTGGGAACTGGTAAATTATCTACGCCAGCTTGTTGAGCGGGCGAAATACCAATATTTAGGAAACAAGAATAAAAGGTAAATCTTGCTGGTGAGTTAGCGCCTCATCATCCGGAGGGGACTTCCGCAATGCCATCTTTGTCTCCCCGCTTCGGATCCCAGAGAGCACTTCCGAAAACGCGCAGGACTTAGCCGGCTGTGATGGGTGTCACAGACGGGAAGGCGCCGCTCGATTATTTGTAGTGTATAAAGAGGAGGTTTGTAAGCAGAGAGGCATTATATGACGACACTGATACTCGATGAACCGGTCGTAACCAAACTTCACGAGCGTCGTCGTAGCCCTCGGACCTCGATGTGCGTGGACCTGATCGTTTGCGGAGCGGGTCGAGCCTGGCAAGAGCGGACTTCCGCGCTATCTCTGAATGCCCAGGGAGTACTCGTAGCCTTGGCAAGCAGCGTAGAAATCGGCCAAACGGTTCTTCTGCGGGATCCTGAGAGCTTCGTCCAAAGAGAGGGTCGCGTAGTCAGCCTGGGTCGAGGTTACGGACGGCGAAGGGAAGTTGCCATCGAATTTACGGAGCCCGCGCCGGATTTCTGGCTGGATCGTTGACGCTCAGGCGCGATTGAAAAGGACCAGTCTGCTTCTCGCGCCGCGCTCCTTCCCTGCTTCTTCCGCGCTTCTTCTGCGCAGCCAAGAGTGGCTTTGCCACGTGGCTGTGCCACGGAATTAATTCCGCGTGTAGATTTCGGTCCAGGGCTGAGCGACGTGAAGGCCCTCGAGAGACGATCCTGGATAATCGACGTCGTTGCGTATGGTGAGCGTTTTTGAGTTTGCGGAGAGCTCCCAGCGCTCTCTGGTGCGCGTATCGAACCCCGGACGATTGCGCGCCGGATAGGTGACCACCACGGATTCCAGGATCAGGTTCTTTCCCTTTAACTGGCCCTTGCACTTGCCCTGCACGCCGGTCGGACTGGTGTAGCCGCCCTCGGTGCCGTCGAGCGGAAATCGATTCACGCTGGCGCGGCCATTCATCACCCTGGTCACTTCGATCGCCGCGGCGGTTTGAACGACGCTTAGGGTCCAAACCGTGTCTTTGCTGAAGTCAAAATCGCCCTTGGCGCCCGTCAGCCTGTAGGAACCCGAGAAGTTTTGTCCCTCGGCTGCGCCAAGGCTTGGCGTCAGCCCAAGGCCTGGCCAGAGCCCGAGGGTTAGTCCCAGCCCAAGGGTTGGTCCCAAAAAGATAAGCGCCGCAGTAAATGCGTGGAGGTAGGCGCGCATTGCGGAGTGGTCATACCACACGTCCATTGGTCCATCAATATCGTCATCATCGACTATCGTCGCCCATCGTCGCCCATCATCCAACGTCCGGCTGTGGGGCTGAGCCTTACTCTTCCCTCCGCTATAATCAATAGGCCCTGAGACATGGTGTTCCGGATAACGCAGGGCTTGACTCCCAGGAAGGGCCTGACGATCCCATGGTTGCGTCCAGGTTTGGACAGGCATAGGATGCGTTAGTAAAATTGGAAATCTCCGGCCGAGTGAAAGTCGGGACTGATGCGAGGCCGCGAAAGGACCCCAGATGAAAACGTGGCTGAAAGGTTGTTTATTGATTGCAGGAATGGCGACGGTTTGCCTGCCGATCTTCGCCCATCATGGAAACGCGGCTTTCTCGGACAAGGTAACGGAATTCAAAAACGTGACGGTGACGAAATTTGCCTGGGCCAATCCTCACTGCCTGGTGGAATTCGACGCCAAGGATGCCAGCGGCAAGGTCGTCAATTGGTCCGCCGAAAGCGGCAGTCCCGAGGCGCTGCGGCTTACAGGCTGGAATAAATTTTCGCTGAAGCCGGGAGACATGGTCACCATTTACGTACACACCGCCAAAACGGGCGCGCCCGCGGGGCGCTTGACCAAGGTCGTGCTCGCCGATGGCACCGTGTTGGGCGATACCCAGGGCAATGCGGTGCCGCCGATCAGCCGTGGCGGTGGCGGCAACGGCGATTACTAGAAATACGCTGGATCCTGGCTGCCAGTTTTTTCCGAGAGGCAACAGTTTCGTCCGAGAGACCATCGGCTTCGCGGACTCGAGAAATGAGGGAGCATTCAAATGCGCAATGCTGCTAAGTTGATCCTGGCCTCCTTGGCTGTGCTGGCCCTTTGCTCGGCAGGGGCTTCGGCCCAGGGACAGGGCCAAGGCCGAGGTGGACGAGGCGGACGAGGCGGAGGCGGCCGGGGTCTACCGCCGGGTTTTGTTGCCGCCGGGGTTCCCGCGATGCCCGATCCCGTCGGGCCTGCTCCCGTGCACGATTTCACGGGCACCTGGGTGGGACCGCTCAGCGTGGCGATGGGTCCTTACCCCGCCATGACGCCGGCGGGCGAGGCAGCACTCAAGCTGAATAAGCCCATCAAGCGCGCTTCAGACAACGCCACAGAGGTAGCTCCCAACAACGATCCCTACGCGATTTGCGATCCCCTCGGCTTTCCGCGCGACCTGCTGAACCATTGGCTCAGCAGCCGGGGAGGAATCGAGTTCGTGCCCCAGTCCAATCGCATGCTCATCTTGTTTGAGCAACAGCGCGTGTGGCGGGAAGTCTGGATGGACGGCAGGCAAAACCCCGCCAAGGTGGATGGGCCGGGAGCGCCCGATTCCAGGTTCTACGGATATTCGGTGGGGCATTGGGATGGAGACAACGTCTTCGTGGTCGATACGGTGGGTCTTGATCCAAGAAGCTGGCTGGACGAGGCCGGCCTTCCCCATACCAGCGCCGCGAAACTCCAGGAGCGCTGGACGCGAACCGACCAGTACCACCTGGAAGCGACGGTAACCGTCGATGACCCGCAGTACTTCACCAAACCCTTCCAGTTGATGAAGACGTCGTACTACTGGAAGAAAGATCAGAACGTGCAAGAGGAGCTGTGTCTCGCGTCCGATGCGCTCGAGTATCGCGACAGGCAGGCCGGCCCCTCCGGTTATGGTTTTGGCACCAAACCGTGATGCGATGACAGGATCGGCGAAGGTGTACGAACTGCGGATTTATCGCGCAGCCCCGGGAAAGCTGGAAAGCCTGGTGGCTCGCTTCCGGGACGATACCGATCAGCTCTTTGCCAAACATGGAATGAAACCTCTGGGATACTGGACGGCGCTCGATGAGCCCGCCAAAAGCAGCACCCTCATTTACATTCTGGAGCACCCGAGCCGCGAGGCGGCGGCCGCGAACTGGAAATCCTTCCAGGACGACCCGGAATGGAAACGGGTGAAAGCCAAGTCCGAAGAGAATGGAAAACTGGTGGAGAAAATCGATTCCACCTTCCTGACGCCGACCGATTTTTCCCGTCTGCCGCCGATTTGAGAGCAATAACCCTTCATAAGCACAATCTTCCGATCATTGGAGTCTACCCGACTGCTGAGCAAAGGTCTGAATGATGCGGTTCATCTCAGGTTGAGAGAGCTTTGCATCTCCGCGACTCCAATCAACTGCAATTATCATTTCGAATTCGCGGTCATGAGAGTCAAACAAATACAGTCGAACCGATTGCCACCCTCGAGAGAGCCCGCTGACCTCAAGACCGCGGTAACTGGGCGTCTCGAAGGAGTAGATGTCGGGCGCCGCGCTATTGTGCTCAAACCACGCGCCTTTGAAATTCAATAGATACAAGGAGTGAGCGAACTTCCGGTGCGAAGAAAACGGGGTTAACTGCGCAGGCGTCATCGCCAGCGCTGATCTGTATCCCTCATAATTCGAGTGAGTTTCTTCATCCCAGTGGGGATTCGGAAAATAACCGGGATTTGCGAATTTCACCGTTTGTCCGTCTTTGAAATCTATTGCTGCCGAGCCCACTGAGTTCCGTACGGCCGTGATGTTTTTCCAGGGAACCTCAAACTTGTATCCGAAATATGCGAGACTTGTACCCGGAGCGGTAGAAACTGCGCTGACGGCTAGAGGCTGGAGCGGAGAGGCCCAACCCCGCACAGCCGGTCGGATCAAGTATGGCTGGATCTCAAGGTAGTGCAGAACTTGAGGTCCGAAGTACGCCACCGCGGCGATAACCACCAATAGCGCGGACAGCAAGATCAGCCATTTCCGCATTCGACTTAGCGAGTCCGTTTTGTTGCCTGGAATCCGGAGAGATACGTCTCGATTGCATCGAGCGACTGGTTCATCTCCAGGTCAAAGGTTTCCAGTTTGGTGGTGTAGTAGTTGTACGCCCACACCGCCGGAACGGCGACCAAAAGGCCCAGGCTGGTAGTGACCAAAGCTTCGGCAATTCCGCCGGCTACCAAGCCCATGACGGTGGAACGCTCGCCGCTGCCCCGGAAGCTATTCATGATACCGATCACAGTCCCGAGTAAACCCACGAACGGAGCCGTCGAGCCTATGGTTGCGAGCGCGTTGAGCCCTTTCTTGAGTTCCTGGTGCGTGCGAGTGATCGAGCACTCCATGGACCGGTTCACAGCTTCCATCGTTCGGTTGTGAGATCTCATGTGTCACCTCCGGCAGTGGCTCTAAGGTTAGACACCGGCCTCGCCGAGTCAGTGCCCGGCATTGCCACCTGCGCCGGCAGTACCGGAATCGCAAATGTGAGATTTGAATTTTTCAGACGAGGAGCACAAAGACAAAAGCAAAAAGCAGATCCCTCACCCACATCCACAAGAGACGCGGCTCGGTTTGGGATGACGGCAGCTTAGCGGAGCCATGGCGCGGCCATGGCAGGCTACGATCTCTTTTGACTACAATAGCGAACGTGCCCCCGCCGAAAGACGAGTCCGAAACTCCGCGAGTCTCTCACGTCATCGAGAACGGCGTGCCGGTGGACCTTGTCGAAGGCCAAGCCAGACTCGACACCATCCATCCGGAGGCACGAGTACAGCTGCCGCCGTTCGAACGGCCACCCAAAATAACTGTATTGCCCTACAGCCGCCCCACGTTTGACGAAACCGGACCCACGCCCGACGTGCGGAACGTGACGCAAAACAGTTTCGATTTGAAGATCGACGCCAGCACGTCAGCACTGATTTGGAAGTGGGAAGCAAGGGGTAAATTACTGGCTGCAGTTGAGCCTGATCCTGCGCGAACGGCGAGAAAAAGGAAGAGAGGGCCCGACCCCTGGACGATTGCCGGCGTGATCGTGGGTGTGATCGGTGCAATCGCCGGCGTGCTGGCGCTTTTCTTGCCGGAATTTCGCCATTTTTTTCATCTTCCATAATCCTTGCAACCACTTTGCTGGCTTGAGCTTTGGAACCGCTTTGCGGGCATGACCTGCGGAACAGTTTGGCTCCGGCTTTTGCGTTAGGACCCGCGTGGCCTGCCTTCTCATCCTACCAATATGAAAGAAACAAAATGGGCCGGCCCGTTGAAAGATTGGGTGAAAGCTTGCGGCGTTCTTTGCTTATCCGCCTTAGTGCTCTGCGGGTGCGGCAAGAGCGGGAAAGATCAGCAGTCCCAAAAGGCGGGGAGCGCGCCCGCCTCGGGCAACCAACCAACTCAAAATATTCAGGTCGAAAACGGCCCCGGCGAGAAACCGGGCCCAGCGGACAAGGTGGCCGTGCGCAACAATGCCGCCAGCCTGCTGTACGACTTGCTGAGCCAGGAAAAGAACGTGAGCAAGATCCTGCTCATTAAAAAGAAAGCGCCGGCGTTCAAGAAATTGATCAAGGACATCTCGAAGACGGCGGATGATGAGGAGAAGCAGCTGGATCAGTTCGCGAAAGACAACCCTGCATTCGATCTGCATGAGATCAGGCTTCCGCCGGGCGAGGTGGCCACCCGCGACGCCCAATCCAAAACACAAGAACATACGCTTCTGAGCGCCAAGGACCAGACGTTCGAGTTCGACTTGCTGCTGACGCAAGCTCAGGCGCTCGATTACTCCTCGCACCTCGCCGGCGTGGCGGCGGAAAACTGCACGGTTCCAGGCGAAGAGCGTGAATTCAAGGCGCTGGAAACAGATCTGCACCAGTTGTATACGCGCGTGGTCGCCCAGATGCGCGCCGTGCCGCGCGTCACCGGCCGGGACGAGCGCGATAAGAAGAAGAAACCGCGAAACTCGTAGGGGAAACTCGCGGCCGCATGGGCCCGCACCGCCAAGAGTGGCTGCGCCACTTGTCCTGCACACCCGCGCTGCACAGCTACGGGTACAGTAAGACCCGTATTTTGCGCGCGCTTCTCCTGCGGCATACTTCGGGCGTCTCAGCCAAATGTGATTGTGTGCCCGCTTCCCACGTTTCGGTAAGTCGGAGTGAGCTTGAAAGCGAGGAGTGAGAGTTCCTTACATGCCGGTGCGCTTCCTCATCGTTGACGATCATGAACCGGTGAGGCAAGGCATACGTTCCCTTCTCACTCGCCGGACCGATTGGTCTGTTTGCGGCGAGGCCACCGACGGACTCGAAGCCATCGAAATCGCCCGGCAACTGCGGCCGGATATCGTCCTCATGGACCTATCTATGCCGCGGATGGATGGCGCCGAAGCAACGCGCATCATTCGACAGGACGTTCCCGAAGCCAAGGTAATCGTCGTCAGTCAAAACGATCCGGCCTTGTTTCGCCACTTGGCCGCCCAAGTTGGGGCGCGCGCCTATGTTTCCAAAGCGACGCTCGCACGCGACTTGCTTCCCACAATCGTAGAGGTAGTTGGCGGGGAAAACGGCCATGAATCCGCGCCTGGCATTGCGCCGGCCAACTCGCCGGCCGGTTCAACGGGCAGTCCGCCGGACACGCCAGGCGCCGATTTAGACTTCCTCGCCGGCGGCGGCCAGATGGGCGCGGTGATGCGCGCTACCGATTGGTCCAAGACGCCGCTGGGCACGGCCGACAAATGGCCTCCGGCATTGCGGATGATGGTGAAGTTTCTGCTGGCCAACCGATTTCCGCAGCTGCTGTGGTGGGGTCCGCAATTTTGCAGCTTATATAACGATGCCTACGTGCCGATTCTGGGCGCCAAACATCCCTGGGCGATCGGCCAGCCGGTGAGCGAAGTCTGGCTGGAGATCTGGCACATCCTGAAGCCGCTGATCGAGACGCCTTTTCATGGCGGACCCGCCACCTGGATGGAAGACATTCCCCTGGAGATCAACCGGCGCGGGTTTGTCGAGGAGACGCATTTCACTATCGCCTACAGCCCTGTTCCGGATGAAACCGTCCCCAGCGGAATTGGCGGCGTGCTGGCCACGGTTCACGAAATCACCGAGAAAGTGATCGGAGAGCGCCGCGTGGTGGCGCTGCGAGATTTGGGCGCGCGATCGGTTGAGCCCAAGACCGGCGAAGAAGCATGCGCCATCGCGGCGGAGGCGCTGGCGCGCCACCCCAATGACGTTCCCTTTGTCCTGCTCTATTTATTAGACCCGAAACGAGAAGTGGCGCGTTTGGCGGGAGGCGCCGGCATTAACCTGAACGACCGCGCCTGCCTGAAGGAGATTGAACTGGCTTCGCCGGCGGCGTCCGCCTTTTGGCCCATAGCGAAGGCGCTGGAGACGGGAGAAATTCAAGCGGCGCGCGACCTGAAGGCCAGGTTTCAGAATACTCCCCAGGGGCCCTGGGCGGATCCTCCGAGCACCGCCGCGATCGTGCCGATTCGTTCCCATATTCCGCATCAATTCGCCGGATTCATGCTCGTAGGCATCAGCTCGCGGCTTCAGTTCGACGAGGGGTACCGCAATTTCCTGGAACTGATGTCCACGCAGATCGCCACAACCATAGCGAACGCGAGGGCTTACGAGGAAGAGCGCAAGCGCGCCGAAGCCCTGGCCGAGCTGGATCAGGCCAAGACCGCTTTCTTCTCCAACGTCAGCCACGAGTTTCGCACCCCGCTCACCTTGATGATGGGGCCGCTCGAGGACGCCATGGCGCAGTCGGGCGGCCTGCCCGCGCCCGTCCGCGAGAATTTGGAATTGGCGCACCGCAACTGCTTGCGGCTGCTCAAACTCGTGAATGCCCTGCTCGATTTTTCGAGGATCGAAGCGCGGCGCAATCAGGCTTCGTTTGAACCCACCGACCTGGCCCTGCTGACGGCGGAACTGGCGAGCATATTCCGTTCCGCGATCGAGCGCGCGGGGATGCGCCTGGTGATCGACTGCCCCACCCTTCCGGAAGATGTCTATGTCGACCGCGAAATGTGGGAAAAGATCGTTCTGAACCTGCTCTCCAACGCGTTCAAATTTACCTTCGAGGGAGAGATCGAAATTTCCCTGCGCCCGAAAGACTCGAGCGATTCGCAGGTGGAGCTGAGAGTACGGGACACGGGCACGGGCATTCCGGCGGATGAGATTCCGCGGCTCTTTGAGCGCTTCCATCGCATCGAGGGGGCGCGCGGGCGCTCGTATGAGGGCAGCGGGATCGGGCTGGCGTTGGTGCAAGAGCTGGCGAAGCTGCACGGGGGCAGCGTGCGCGTGGAAAGCGAACTCGGCCACGGCAGCTGCTTCATCGTGGATATTCCCCGCGGGAAGGCGCACCTCCCTGCCGAGCGTATCCAAGCTCCCAGAACCCAAAGCTCTACGGCGCTTTCCGCGGAAGCATACGTGGGCGAGGCGGAACGCTGGTCGCCAAACAAGTTCGGCGCTGCTCTCGATGTGCCGGTCGCACCGATCACGTCGAAGGCAGCGAGTGTTGGCGCGATTCCGGCTGCCGCCGAATCCGCGAGCGAGAAAAAGCTGGTTCTCGTTGCGGACGACAATGCGGACATGCGCGATTATCTAAGCCATTTGCTCGAGGGTGAATATCGCGTGCACGCGGTTTGCGACGGCCTGCAAGCCATAGAAGCGGCGCGGCAGTTGCAGCCCGCTCTGGTGCTGACCGACGTGATGATGCCGGGAATGGACGGATTTGGCGTGCTTCGCGCGATCCGCAGCGATCCTTCCCTCAGCATGACGCCGGTGATCCTCGTTTCCGCGCGCGCGGGGGAAGAGTCGCGCGTGGAAGGACTGGAAGCCGGCGCCGACGACTACCTGGTAAAGCCCTTCACGGCGCGCGAACTGCTCGCTCGTGTCAGCGGCCACGTGAAGATGGCCCTTTTGCGCAAAGAAGCGCTGGAAGCCCAGCGCTCTCTTGCCGCCATCGTGGAATCGTCCGACGACTCCATTTTGAGCATCGATCTGAACGGAATCATCATGAGCTGCAACCAGGGCGCGGAACGATTGTTCGGGTACAAAGCCGAAGAGCTGATCGGGCAGCCGATCACGCTGGTTATCCCTCCGGAATTGCATGATGACGAACGCATGATTCGCGCCAAAATCGGCTGCGGGGAAAAAATTCATCACTTCGAGACCGTGCGGCTGGCGAAGAATGGCGAGAAACTTGACGTCTCTCTAACCATCTCGCCCATTAAGGACGCCACGGGAAAAATCGTCGGAGTTTCCAGGGTTGCCCGGAATATCAGCGAACGCAAGCGCAGCGAGCAATCGCTGGCCGAACAAGCCCGGCTGCTCGATTTGAGCAACGATGCCATCATCGTTCGGGATGGCGCGGACCGGGTGAAGTATTGGAACCGAGGCGCTTTCCAGCTCTATGGCTACTCCCGCGAGGAAGCAGAAGGCCTGGTAACCCACGAACTGCTGCAAACCGAGTTTCCGGAACCGCCCGAACTTATTGCCGCGCGTCTTCGGAATGAGAACCACTGGACCGGAGAACTCACCCACACGCGCAAAGACGGAAGCCGGATCGTGGTTCTCAGCCGCTGGGCGCTGGTTCGGGACCGCCACGGGAATCCCCAGGGCGTGCTGGAAACGAATAACGACATCACGCGGCAGAAGCAGATCGAACAGGCCTTGCGCGAAAGCGAGGAGCAACTGCGGGATCTAGCCGACGGACTTGAGGGCCAGGTGCGGGCGCGAACCCGGGAGTTGGAGCACCGCAATCGCGAGGCTCTGGAACGCACGCGCCAGCTTCGAGAATTGTGGAATCGCTTGGTGCGAACCCAGGATGAGGAGAGACGGCACATCGCGCGGGAATTGCACGACAGCGTGGGCCAATATCTCGCCGCGCTGAGCATGGTGCTGGAGGCGGCCAAAAATAAAGGTTCGAACGATCGCAAGCTCGAGGAGGCCTCCCAGATAACGGACTCTTGTATCGCCGAGATTCGCACGCTGTCTCATCTGCTGCACCCGCCGCTGCTGGAAGAGGCCGGACTGGCGTCGGCGGTGGACTGGTATGTGACGGGCTTCGCCGCGCGCAGTGGGATTCAAGCCAAATTGGAGATCGCCGAGCCTCTGGGCGTGTTGGGAAAGGAGATTGAACTGGTCGTGTTCCGCGTTCTGCAGGAGTCTCTGACCAACGTTCACCGGCATTCCGGAAGCAAGACGGTGGCAATTCGGATCGGCGTCGATTCTCAACGAGCCTGGCTAGAGATCGAAGATCAGGGTAAAGGCATGCCCGATGGCGCGCTGCGAGCGGGCGTGGGCATCACCGGCATGCGCGAACGAATCGAGAACCTCAACGGCGACCTGCAAATCACTTCGAATCAAAACGGCACGCACGTGCGCGTCGTTCTGCCTTTGGCTTCCCCCTCCCGCATTAGCAGACCGGGCGCGCAATCGTCGTCCGCAGCCAATTAAGTCCCTATTGAGTTCAAGGTAGTTCGCGAAGACCATCCGTTGTCCCCGCCAGAATGCTGGCTTAATCATGGAGACACAACCCTATGATAGGCATCGAACCGAGGAGGATCATCATGCGAGCCGACATTGTTCCAGGCGCTACCTTTCCCGACTACCAGCTTTCCGACCACACCGCGAAACGCCGCAAGCTCTCCGAACTGCAAGGACCACATCCCATGGTTCTGGTCCTCAGCCGCGGCGGTTATTGCCCCAAGGATCGCCGCCAGGCTGAACTGCTCGTTCAACTCCATCGGGAGCTCGAGGTCGCCTACTGCCGGCTGGTCACCATCAGCACCGACAACATCACCGAGACCAGCGAATATCGCACCGGAGTCGGCGCCCACTGGCCTTTCCTCTCCGATCCGGGGCGCATCGTGCAAAAAGATCTCGATATCGCCGAATACACCGATGCTCTCCACAATCCCATGATCCCCCACGTGATTGTCCTCGAGCCCGGACTCGTCATTCATAAGGTCTACAACGGCTATTGGTTCTGGGGCCGGCCCACCATGGAAGATCTGCGTCAGGACTTGCGCGCCGTGAGCGAAAAATGCCGGCCGGACTGGGATATCACAAAGCCCGAACTCAAGGCGGCCTGGCAGGAAGGGCGCAAGGAACTCTTCTATCCGTACGGCAAGACGTTTGTGCAAACTCTCGGTGAACAGGATTAGGAGAGGCCACTCCCGAAAAACGGGGTAGCCTCACCGGCTGTATGTGCGCTTAGTTGAGGCCGCCTTTAGCGTTGCACGCCCGCGGCGGGGGCTCTGGCTGCGCCTGGGGCGCCGTAGACCGGCAGCAAGGCGTGGTCGCCGAATGCAGCCTTTAGCCCCTCGATGGCACAATTCTCATCCTGGCCGCCGTCCACGCCGCTGACGCCCACGGCGCCGACCATCTGTCCATCGACAACGATGGGGATGCCGCCCGAATCCAGATAGAAATTAAACATGTTGGGACCGAGGTTGCGCGGGCTGGGGCGCCCGGCGTTTAGCATTTGCGTTCCGCGAATAGAGGTAGGCTCGCGGAGTTTCAACGCCGTCTGGGCCTTCAGCAGCGCCGTGTGCACATCGTTTGAAATCTGGCCGTCCATGCGCTCCATGTGCACCATCTCGCCGGCATTATCCAGCACGTAAGCCGACATGGTAGTGCCCTTGGCCGCCGCCCAATCGCGGCAGGCGCGCACCAGTTTTTTTGCCGCCGCGAGCGAAATCTGATTGGCATCGAAGATGTGCGCCGCGCCCGCGCCGGTAACCACGAAGTCCGGCGAGAGACTCGACTTCGGCGGCGTGCTGGTGCCAAACCTTGGCATCGGCAGGGTGCCTCGATTGGCAGGCCGTTGCTGCCTTACGTCCTCAGGAAGCGGCGGAATCGATGGCCCCAGCACTTCGAGCATCGCTTTCTGCGCGCAAATCCCGTCTTCCCATTCGGGCGGGTTGGGCGGAAAACCGCCGGTGCCGACCACGCCAATCATCTGGTGATCGATGATGATGGGGATGCCGCCTTCCACAGGATAACGGCCCAGTTGCACTTCATACGCTTCCATCTCCGGATTCTGAGCCACGATATTCTGGATCAGAACGCTCGGCGCGCGCGTGCGCAGCGCGGTGAGGGCCTTCATCTCCGGCGTCACCACGTTGGTATAGCCTTGGCCATCCATGCGGTCGTAGTAGATGTGGTTGCCCTCCTTATCCAGGAAAATGATGGAGTGCTGCCCGCCGCCATGGGCGGTCACCAGGCGCTCGCAGGTCTCGGCAATGCGCTGCGCGGTAGCCAAGTTAAGGGTGCTGTAATCCTGAAGTTTTTCGGCGGCTTTGCCGGTGACCACGAATTGCGCCGGCACCTCCTGCGCGTAGGCCACGGCGCCAAGCCCTATGGCCGCCGCCAGTAATGTCAAACGCCCTAGTAATGCCAAACAAGCGATGCGATGTCTCAACCTGAATCTCCTTTTCGACCCCGGAACGGGCTGTGATTGTCACCACAATCCCGTTTCCAGTCAACGATTGGAACAACCTCTCCATACGTACAGCTCATGGAAAGCAGATTGGGGTCTAGAATATTGAAATGCAGCGGAAAGTCTTCTGGGGCGCTTTCACCCTCTTGGGCGTCATCGCGGATTTGAGCCTGCCAATGTTGTGGGCGCTGGCCGCGACGATTCCGATCGGCGTAGTAAGCTGGTGGGTGGCCTATCGCAGCGACTGGTTCTAAGCCGAACTTCCTACCTTCAGACGCAATCTCGCAAAAAAGCATCACTTCTGAGGTGTCTCGCTTTTCTTCGCTGGATCGGCTGGATTGGCGACAATCTTGGTGTAGTCCAGATCTTCGGACGCGGCGCAGACCTGTTCGCGAATATCGAACCACTCGGGCTGTAATCCCATGCGGAATTTGTCCAGCGCGGTCCACGGTTTCGTATACATCTTGGGATCGTCGATGATCAGGGTAAGTTCCATGACGTCGTGGTTGACGCGGTGCCACGTTTCCGTAACCTTCAATTGATCGCTGTGCGGCCGGGCGACATTGTCGATCCACGTTCTTCCGTCCAACCCCACGGTCTCCACCACAAACGTGTAGTCGTCGGCCCAGTGCCCTACGGAGTATCCATACCATCGCGGCTCCGGAACATCGTCAACCTTGGGCAGTTCCCTTCCATCCATCCAGATATTTCGCCAAACCTGGTCGTTTTGATAAAGGATCGCCATCTGGTTCTTGTTCTGATAAATCTGAATGGCCCGGAGATTGAAAAGCTCGACGCGCGGGAACCCTATCGGGTCGCAGATATCAAAGGGATCCTCGCGCGTTACCGTAGGAATCGGCGGCCCGTTTTTCTCCGTGGAGACAACCGGTATGGTCCGGCCATTCACGATCAGAAATGATGGCGTTCCCTTTCCGGGCTCCTGACCGGTAAACATTTGCAGCCCTAAAGGCGTGAACGGCAGAAGATGATTCGCGTCGGCAGGATTGCCTTTTGGACCCAAAGCGAAAACTCCGTCGCGATAGGCGGGGATGGGCTCCCAGATGCCGCTCAGGTCACGTACCGGAGCCGGCGCGCCGGTTTGCTTCGGTGGTTGAGGCACGATGCGGTCCCAACCGTCTCGATGGATGTCTACACCCGACTCGCGGCGCGCCGTACCTTGGTCGCTTGCGGCATTCGTTTGGGCATGGATAAACGGCGCGCAGGCCATTCCGGCGACCACGATTGCTACAGCCGAGAAGCCGTTCAAGATTTTGGAATCGCGCCCCATGAGTCACCGCCATCAACCCGCCATCAAATCAACTTGATTAGGCGACTTATGCTTATCTGGTTGACTCAGCAAACCCCAATGGGTAGTGTGAAGGGGTGCCCAAACCACCATTTCCCAAGACCCTGCGGCAATTTCAAAGCGACTTCGCCACCGAGGAAGCCTGCAAACGGTACCTCGCGGTCTGCCGCTGGCCCGAGGGCTTCCTCTGTCCCCGCTGTGGAAACCGGCGGGCTTATGACTTGGTGAGTCAACGGCGGTGGCAGTGTGCCGGTTGCCGTCACCAAGTCTCGCTGACAGCGGGAACGGTTCTTCACGGGACTAAGATCCCGCTGACCCACTGGTTTTGGGCCGCCTATCTGATGACGACGGACAAGCGCGGGGTTTCTGCCTTGCTACTCCAGCGCCAACTCGGCCTGTCCTGTTACGAGACCGCCTGGATGTTGCTTCACAAGCTCCGCCGGGCGATGGTGAATGTGGCTCGGGAACCGCTGTACGGCGAGGTCGAAGTTGATGAAACATGGATTGGCGGGGAGCAGGCCGGCCTCCGCGGCAGCCGGCAGCTCAAGGGGCGACGGGCGGCGCTGGTTCTGGTCGCAGTAGAAAGGCGCGGCAGGGGCTCCGGCCGCGTCCGAATGAAAGTGATCCCGGATTTCAGGGGCAAGACCATCATCCCCTTCCTCCACCAGAACGTCTCTCCCGGTTCGACTATCTACACCGATGGCCTCCAGAGCTTTGAGGGTCTCACGGAAGCTGGCTTCAAACATGTCGCCCGCACTCAGCCGCTGCGATCCGCACTCCGGAAAGGCGCGAAGTCGGCTGTCCCACTTGCCGATCGCAGTATTGGAAACCTCCAGCAATGGCTGATCGGCACCTACCACGGCGTGAGCAAGCCTCAACTCCAGGTTTACCTCGACGAATTCGTCTTCCGGCACAACCGCCGCAAGACACCCGCAGCTGGCTTTCAGACCCTCCTTGGTCTCGGAACCGGTCGGGAATCAGCTGAGTACGAGCAGATCCGCGGAGCGAAGGATCTCAAAACACAATCCATTGGGGCTTGCTGAGTTAACCAGATAAGCAGAAGTCGACTAGGCTCAAGATCAAGGGCCCTAAGCCGTCGCTCGACCTGCTCGACTCGCTCTCGACGAAAATTCCGAAGCCGCCAGGCGGGTTGCCGCCTGTCTCACTTAGTCAGTTGATCCGCCACCTTGGCAATGCCGGCCTTGGCGCAAGCCTCTTCCTGCACCCCTCCCATCGGGGCTCCGCTCAGGCCCACGCCGCCAATCGTTTCGTCGCCGAGTTTGATGGGAGCGCCGCCTTGCAGCGGAATCACGTCGGTCAGCATCCGCTGCCCTTGCAGGTTTGTTTCCGTGCGCTGGGCCCACTCGCCGGAGGTGCGTCCGAAGGTCAGCGCGGTATAGGCCTTGCGGCGGGCCAGTTCGAGATTATGCGGCGAGGCCCCATCGCCCTGGAGGAAAACACGCAGCCGGCCGGCGCGGTCGACGACGGCAACCGATACCCTGACGCCACATTGTTCCAGGGCCGTTTGAGCGATCGTCAACGCCATGCGAACCGAAACGTCGTGCTCGGTGAGCACCTGCGCACTCCCGGAGGAAGGAAGCATGAACAGCACGGCAAACGCAATTGCGGCAGCCCATCGAAACCGCATAAGAACCTCCCTTTGTTGCAGCATTTGCAGAATTTCTTCGGCGCAAGCGCGCAGCGCCGCTGCGACCGACGGGACTATATCATGGCCGCAACGGATGACAACGCGTGGGGCGGCCGCCGATACGAGCGTCAGAATTGACGGCGCAGCGCGTGAGCAAGAGGCGTGTTCAGGGTGCCCAGGCGAAGTGATCTTCGCCGAGTTCAACTTCGAACCAGCCTTCGGCGGGAAGCAAATCCACGGGAAGGCCGCCTTCCCACAGCGCGATCACCAGGGAAAATGAGCGCCGGTTCCCCAAGCCCAGGAGTTTGCGCGCGACGGAGAGTTCCAGGATCTGATCGCAGGCGGCGACGACCATCTCCTGCGGCCCCAACATGCAAAAATCTTTCGTCTCCACGCGCTGCTCGCGCAGCTTCCCCTCGCGCATATGCAGCACGATGCGCAACTCCTCGTCGCCCCGCAGGGTGATGCGAAACTCCGCGTCCTGCAAAACGCCTTGCTTTCCGTCCATAAAATCCACGCGGATGTAAAGGCGGTCCTGGCTGAAGCCGTAGCGAAACTGCTCCAGCCAGTGAACGCGGCCGTGCATGGAGCTGTCCCGCTGGTCGGGAGTGTAAAGCCCCGCGCCCAGCCACTCGAAGTAACTCGATTCGCGCCCGTCCACCCGCACGTTCAGGAACGCCGAGGGCGCCACAACGTGCGCCGGCGTCGCCTTTTGCTTGATGGGCTCGGCCAGCTCGTCGGGCGCTTCGCGGCCCATGCTTTGATAGACCTCGCTCAGCAGTTGCCGGAAAAATGCGTCGAATTCGGCGTCGTTCGCGGAACTGTGTTCGGGACCAAACCACCAGTACCAGTCGCTGCCCTCGGCCATCAGCAGCGCTTCGAAAGCGGCGTCGAGCTGCTGCTCGGTGGGAGCGCCGGCTTCACCGCGCTGGCGCCGCGCCAGCTGCTGGCCGTAGAAATCACGCGCCGCGCCCAACAGTTGCCAGCCCGCCACGTCTTCCTTGTCGCCAATCCACACGTCGAAATTGGCGTTGATCCAGGAGCCGGGCGCGATTCCCGGCGCCGTGGCGATTTCGCCGGCGTCGCGCATGGCCTCGCTCACGGTGAGGGCGCGAATTTCCGGGTCGCCGGCGATGCGTCCGTAGAAATGGCGCAAGAATTCGCGGCCGTTGCCGGGGTAATACTCCCAGGCGTTTTCGCCGTCGAGAATCAGCGGCAGGGTCAGCGGGCCTGGCACATGCACGCGATCGGCAACCAGGCGAACGCGGCGGTACAGATCCTCGGCGGCCGAGACCGAGTCCATACGGCTATAGACGAAGCCCACCAGATCGGAAAGGTAATGATCGCGGAAGACGCCGCTGATCTCGCGTTCGCCCAAGCGCACCCGCAGCGGCGCGTACAGACGGTCGGCGTTCCAGGGAATGCCGTCGCCATCGCGGCCGAAGCCGATATTCAAGGTGCGGCCGAGCACGCCCTCGTCGCTGGCGAACCAGCGAAAGCCAAGTTCGGCTGCAATGGCAAGCGCTTCATTCGAAACCGATCCTTCCGAGGGCCACAGTCCCACCGGCGGGCGGCCAAAGAGGCGCTCGTGATATGCGCGCGCCCGCACCAGCTGTTCGCGGGCATCCTCGGGATGGCGGAACGCGGGACTGGGCAGCGGCGTTCCGGGATTGGCTTGCCGCGCGATGTCAGTATCGCAGAGCAGCGGCAAAATCGGATGATAGAACGGCGTGGTGGAGATTTCGATCTGCCCGGACTCTTGCGCCTTGCGATATTCGGGCAAGACGCGCGCGAGCAGCTCCAGCTGCTTGGCGCGCAGCTTCTGCTTATCGTCTTCGGTGAAGTCGCTGCCCTTCTTCGATAACGCGCTCACCACGGGATCGCCGGCCAGATACTCCTCGTCCATCCAGGCCAGCTGCGAAAGCAGTTGCAGGTCGCGCCAGTCGCGCGCGGCAAAAGTATGCAGCGCGAGAGCCGGATCTGCCGAGCGCGCGCGCTCGAAAAGCTCCTTGTAACGCGGCCAGCGCCCGATCAAATGATCGGGATTGGCTTGAAAGGCGCGCACGAGAATTTCGGACTTGTCGGCGTCGGTGAGTTTGTCGGCGGGCGAAAAGGCCAGCGTGAACCAGGGCTCGTCGAACGTTCCGCTGGCGTACTCCTCGAGCTGCGCGGCGAGAGACGGCACCACGTTGAACGTGGCATGCACCTGCGGAAACTCTTCGGATACGCGCACCATGCCCCAGTAATCCTTCAGGGCATGCAGGCGCGTCCAAGGCAGGATGTAGCGGTGCGTGGCCGGGTCGCGATACTGCGGCTGGTGCATGTGCCAAAGCAGCACGAGATGGATTCGCGTCATCCGCGCTTCGCTCCCCATCGGCAGGAGAAGCCCATGCTAGAATGGCGGTCTTCCTTGGGTATTGGGGCAATGCGCATCATCGATCGCTATATTTTCCGCGAAATTCTCTCCCACGCGCTGCTCGGGCTGGGAGTCTTCACGTTTGTCATTTTCGTCCCCCAGCTTGTGCAGATCATGAACGTGGTGGCGCGAGGTTCCGGCGACTCGCACCAGGTCGCGCTGCTCTTCTTCAGCGCTTTTCCCCGCGTGCTCACCTTCAGCGTGCCCATCGGCGTGCTGGTGGGCGTGCTCATCGGACTGGGGCGCATGTCCGCCGATAGCGAACTGATCGCCATGAACGCCGCGGGAATCGGCCTCAAACGCCTGCTCGTTCCCGTGGGCCTGCTGGCGCTATTGGCCACTGGGCTCACGCTGTGCATGACGGTTTGGCTCGGGCCGATCTCCATCCATACCATGCGGTCCCTGGAAGATCGTTTGCGGAGCACCCAGGCTTCCTTTGAGATTCAGCCACGCATCTTCAACGAGCAGTTTCCTCACCTGGTGCTCTATGTGCAGGATATCTCGGCCGCCGCTATGAACTGGCATGGCGTCTTTATAGCGGAGTCCGATGGCGGCGACGTTTCGCGCCTGACCCTCGCGGAGAGCGCCATTGTAGCCGCCGACCGCGACCAGGGCAAGCTGCAGCTCTTCCTGCGCCAGGGCACCGTGCACGAATCCCAAACGCAGGGCCCGGAACATTACGGCCTCTCGGCCTTCGGCGAACGCGATCAGTCTCTCAGCGTTGGCGGCAATGCCGCAACGGAGAACGCGACCTTGATCAATACCGAGCGCCCCCTGCGCCAGCTTCTCAACGACAAAGGACCGGACGCCGCCGAGTCCCACGTGGAGTTTCAGCGGCGTTTCGCCTTCCCCGCCGCCTGCCTGGTTTTTGCGCTGGTGGCCCTCCCGGTGGGCTCGCGCCCGCGCCGCGGAGGGCGGGCCGGCGGATTTGTCCTGGCCATTACGCTGGTCTGCGCCTACTACATCGTTTTCGTTTTCTGCGCCGAACTGGCGCGCAGCGGTTCCATGCCCGTATGGCTGGGTATCTGGACGGCGAACATCCTCATGGCCGCGGCTGGGATCGCCCTGTTTCCGTCCATGGACGAGCTGAGTGGAGAGAGTCACCTGCGCGAACGCCTGGTCGGGCCTATGGCGTTGGCTGCGGCCTGCCAGGCCCGCGGAATCTAAACCAATACTTGACGTTCGATCACCGGAAGAGATCACGCGGGAAACCTTCGACGAACCGAAAGCCCGCTCGTCCAGGCTTCGCGTGGTGGGCAGCTTTCCTCAGGTATTGGATTACTATTTACTACGCAACTTCGTCTTTTACTTCATCCTTCTCCTCGTCGGCTTCATCCTCTTGTTCGAGATTTTCACATTTTTCGATCTCCTGGACGACATCGCCCGGCATCGCACCACATATGTTGATGTTGCCAACTATTTCCGGTATCTAAGCTATTACTTGATGTATCAACTCGCGCCCTTGGCATGCCTGGTGTCCGTCCTGATCACGCTCGGCATCATGACCAAGAACAATGAACTCGTCGCCTTCAAAGCTGCCGGCATAAGCCTCTATCGCGTCGCGCTTCCCTTGCTGCTCGCTGGCGGCTTGATGACTGTGGCGCTAGTGGCCTTCGATGAGACCTACCTCCCCTACGCCAACCGGCGCGCCGAAGAGTTGCACAGCATGATCAAAGGACTCCCGCCGCAAACGTACCTCGAACCGCAGCGGCGCTGGATCATCGGGAACAATTCGAAAATTTATAATTACCAGGTCTATGACAGCGACCACCGCCTCTTTGGCGGGCTTGCCGTTTTCGAGCTGGATCCCAAAAGTTTTGCCCTGAACCGGCGAATCTACGCCTCGCGGGCTTACTGGGAGCCGCAGCAAGGCGCTTGGATTCTCGAAACTGGCTGGATCCGGGATTTCCAGGGCGGCAAAGTCTCGCGATACGCGGAGTTCAACGTGATCGAGCTGCCCGAGATCAATGAGCCGCCCGCCTACTTCACCCGAGAAGTGCGGCAAAGCTCGGAGATGGATTGGTTCGAGTTGCGGACTTACATCGACCGGCTGCGGCATTCCGGCTTTGACGTGGCGCGGCTGAGCGTGCAGTTGTACAAAAAGCTTTCCTACCCGCTGATTGCCCCGGTGGTGATCCTGCTGGCCATTCCCTTTTCAATTTTGGTCGGGAGTCGCGGAGCCGTGGGCGGCGTGGCGCTGGGAGTTGGCCTGGCAGTGGTCTATTGGGCCACCGCGGCCTTGTTCGAAGCCATGGGAGGAGTCGGGCAACTTCCCGCCGTGATGAGCGCGTGGTCACCCGACCTCATCTTCCTCTTCTGCGGCCTTTATTTTTTCCTTCGAATGCCCACGTAACCCCGCGCTACCCTACTGTTTTTCCAGCGCTTTCTGAGTCTGTGCGCGCCGAGCCATCCACGAACAGAGCCTGGAAACGATAAGCAACACAACGATCTGCGCAAACTTGATATCAACGTCGCCAGGCGACGATCGACCGCGGCCGCCAACCGGCGGCCAAGTTTGATTCGTTTGAGGAACCGCATGAGGATTCAGCAACGCCCGCCGTAAAAAAACGCCTCCCATCAGTCGCCACAGAAAAAAGATGGCTGACGCCAGCGTGATCCAGCCAACAATACGCCACACAGAGGATTTGATTCCCATGCGCACAGATATTACGTCTGATCCGTGCCGGAACTTTAGGTAGTTATTGAGCTCTCGTCGGCGCGGCGACGTTTTCTGGAGTGTTACTTTAAATTGTAATTGACAGCGGTTAGAGGCGCTGTCATTCCGAGGAGCGATTCGCCCGCCACAGGCGGGTGGCGACGAGGAATCTGCTTTTGCTGCCTACCTTTCCCTAGTAAGAAAAACCAGATCCCCCACTCCAGTCCCTCGGGATGAGCATCCTGGCCGGATGCTCACTTCTCCGCCGCCACGATCTCCGAGAAATCGGCGATGGTCGAAAATTCGCTGAGCAGCTCCGAGAGCAGCGTCAGGCGATTGCGGCGAATCTCTTCCTCGTTGGCCATCACCAGTACGCGATCGAAAAACTCATCCACTTCCGGCCGCAGCTTGGCGATTCCCTGCAAGGCTTCGCGATATCCGCGAACCTTTTTGTGGCCCTCGGCTTCCTCGGCGGCGCGGCGCGCGGCGGCGTGCAGGTTTCGTTCGGCCTCTTCCTGAAATAGCTCTGGGCGCACTGCGGGAAAGCGCCAGCTTTTCTCGTTCCCCGCCTTCTCTAAAATCTTGCGCACGCGTTTGAACGACACCGCCAGCGGCTCGAAGTTGCGCGTCTTGCGAATGTCGCGCACCGCCACGATGCGGTCCCGCGCATCCACCAGATCGTCGGCGCCCGCCGCGATCACCGCGTTCACTTCGTCGTAGGCGAAGCCTTCGCGTTCCAGAAAAACATAACGGGCCCGGTCGATAAGGAAATCGAACACGGCTTTCTCGATTTCAGGTGACACTTGAACTCTTGGCGCATACCCCGAGACGCCTCGCGCCGCGGCGTTGATCGACTCCGACAGAGAAACCGGCAGCTTGCGTTCGAGAATGATCTTCACGATTCCCAGGCCGGCGCGCCGCAAACCAAAAGGATCACTTGAACCTGTGGGCGCGAGGCCCACGGCGAAGCATCCGACCAGTGTGTCGAGTTTGTCGGCAATGGAAACCGTAGCGCCCGTGAGATTTCGCGGCGTGGGTTCGTCGAGTCCCGTGGGCCGATAATGATCGTAGACCGCCGAGTAAACTTCCTCAGGTTCTCCTTGAACTTTTGCGTAGAGGCCGCCGACAATTCCCTGCAGTTCGGTAAACTCGCGCACCATGCCGGTCACGAGATCGCATTTGGCCAATTCGGCGGCGCGGTCGGCGTGAGCCACGCGCGCGTCATGAATCCCGCGCGCGAACCATTGCTCGGCCAGCCAGCGCGAGAGAGCGCGCATGCGTTCCACCTTGTCGCCGTAGGAACCGAGCTTGGCTTGAAAGGTGACGCTCGCCAGTTTGGGCAGATAGTCGGCGAGCCGACATCGCTGGTCGCCCTCCCAAAAAAATCTCGCGTCGGCGAAGCGCGCGCGCAGGACGCGCTCGTGCCCCGCGCACACTAATCCCTTGGCGTCGCGGTTCAAATTGATCACCGCCAGAAAATGTGGCGCCAGCCGACCGTCGCGCCGCCGCACTCCGAAATATTTTTGGTGCCCGCGCATGACGGTAAGCAGGATCTCTTCCGGCAGTTCCAGATACGCGGGATCGAAGCCGCCCAAAATGGCGGTGGGATATTCGTTCAGATAGACGACCAGTTCAGAAAGTCCGGCGTCTTCATTTACGCGGAAGCCCTTCCCCGACGCCAGCGCGTTCAACTCCTTTTCCACCTTCTTGCGGCGCTCTTCCGGCAGCGCCAGGACATAATTCTTTTCCAGCTTGGCGAGATAGTCCTTATATGCGCTCACGGGAATCGAGGATTTGCCCAGGAAACGATGTCCCGATGTGGCCGTTCCCGCCGCCACTCCGCCAACTTCGAGGGAAACCTTCTGTCCGCCGAGCAGCGCCACCACCCAGCGGATCGGCCGGATGAATCGCAGCCCCGCGGCGCCGGTCCAATACATCGTCTTGGGCCAGGGAATCTCCGCGATGGCCCGGGGAATAATTTCGCCCAGCCGCTCGGCGGCCTTCCGTCCGGGCACCATCTGCTCGACCGCGACGTACTCGCCGCGCGGCGTGCTCACCGTGTAGAGTTTGTCCACTCCCACGCCGTACTTGGCCGCGAACCCCTCGGCCACGCGCATCGGCTTGCCCTCTTTATCGAAGGCCGCCGATTTCGGCGGTCCCGTGGTCTCGCGCCGGATGTCTTCCTGTTTGAGCCGCACTCGAGCGCAGGTGGCCACCAGCCGCCGGGGCGCTCCGAAAGTTGTGACTTCGTCGTCGTCGATCAGTCGTTCCAGGACCAGATATTTCTTAAGTATTACTTGAAGCTCATTCGCGGCGTTGGCAATCATTCCCGCCGGAATCTCTTCGCACCCGATCTCCAGGAAGAACTCGCCGAAGCCCGGCGCCGCCGTAGCTTTCTCTTGCCGCGCCTTCACCGAAGCTTTGGCCTTGTCGTTCGCAGCTGGCTTCATGCGCTCACCTCGACCGATTCCGACGACGCGGTTTCGAGCGACTGCTGGGCGAGGTAAGCCTTGGCAATTCGGCAGGCAATCTGCCGGACCCGGCCGATCAGCGTGGCGCGTTCGGTTACGGAGATCACGCCGCGCGAATCGAGCACGTTGAACAAGTGCGAGCACTTCAAGCATTGGTCATAGGCCGCGAGCACTGGAAAACGTCGCTTCCGTTCCTCGCTGGCCGCGCCGAAAGCTTCAAGTAACTTCTTAGCTTCCTGCTCGTACAGGTCGAAAAGCTTGCGGGTAATTTCCGGATCGGCGTAATCGAAACTATAAGCTGAGAATTGCTGCTCCTCGGCCAGCCGCACTTCCGCGTAACGCCGGTCGCGCGACCAGCGCAGATCGAAGACGTTATCCACGTTCTGCAGATAGGCCGCGATGCGATCGAGCCCATAGGTGAGCTCGACGGAAATCGGATCGAGATCGAATCCGCCGCACTGCTGAAAATAAGTGAACTGGGTAATCTCCAGCCCATCAAGTAATACTTGCCATCCTATGCCCCAGGCACCGAGCGTCGGCGCTTCCCAATTGTCCTCCTCGAAACGAATGTCGTGTTCGGCCAGATGAATGCCGATGGCGCGAATGCTCTCGAGGTAGATGTTCTGAATGTCTGCCGGCGGCGGTTTAAGTATCACTTGAAGCTGCAAATGCTTGTACAGGCGGTTCGGATTTTCGCCGTAGCGCCCATCGGCGGGACGCCGGCTCGGCTGCACGTAAGCCACTCGATAGGGCTTCGGCCCGAGCACGCGAAGGAACGTCTCGGGATGCATCGTCCCCGCGCCGACTTCGACGTCATACGGTTGTTGAAGGACGCAGTCGCGGTCGGCCCAGAATTTCTCAAGTTGAAGGATAAGGTCCTGGAAGTTCGGCCCGCTGAGTTTTGCCGATTTTGTTTTCTCAAGTTGTGGTTGAGAGTTCACGTATCCCTTCGCTCTCTTTGGCGTCCTCTTTCATGCACTGCCTTCATTTAAGTTCCTCGGACACGGCCGCCGCCAGCATCTTGCGCGTGTTCAACTTTTTCTCGATGTGTTCTTCGACTTGGTTCAACATGTGATTCTTCACTTCATCCACGACCTTCGCCGGCAGGTCTTCTTTCATCAAGGTCTCCAACTTCTCGCCGCTCATGCGGCGGGCAAGTTGAAGCGCTTCTTTAGATATCGCGCGCTGCCCTGGATGCGTGCAGTTGGGGCAAAACAGCATCCCGCTCTGGCTCATGTATGCGCGGCCGGTCAAGCTTGCGCCGCAGCGCGAACACTGGTCGAGCGCCGGCATCCAGCCGCCCAGCCGCACGGTCCAGAATGCGAAGTACGTCAGCGCTAGAGGCAGCTTCGCGCCCGCCTTGATCGCCCGCGCCGCGACCAGCAGCAGCCGGAACATCGGCTCCGCGACCTCGCGCTCGCCGAGGACGGCCTCGGTGGTCTCGCTCATCAGCGCCAGCGTCACGTCCGCGGCGTAATCGCGCTGCGCATCGAGAAACGATTCGATCAGCTCGCACTGATTGATGCGCACCAGTTCGCGCGTCTCGCGCTCGTAATACCACATGCGCACATAGGAAAATGGCTCGAGCGTCGAGCCGAAGCGGCTCTTGGGCTTGCGCGCGCCCGTGGCCACGCCGCGCAAGCGGCCTTCGCTGCGGCTGAGAAAACTCACCAGCCGGTCGCCCTCTCCCAGAGGAAAACTGCGGAGGATCAACGCTTCGGATTCGCGAGCCGGCATGGCCGTGTCGGCGCGCCGACCCTATCGAGCAGCAGCCGCGCGCCGCAAAACGCAAGTAAATGTAATTATCATAGCGCCGCGAACCGCGCAACGTAACGCTGCGCGATATGCAACACACGTCGTCATTTCTCACTCGCTCGACTCTGCTTCCCTTTATTTCGCGGGCACATCGAAGCTCTTGCAAATCGTCCAAGCTCTTGCAAATCCGCGCCAATCGCATAAAGTCTTTCGTTCATGCCCGCTGAGCGACAAAACGATCGCGCGAATGAACCCCGCTGCGACGTCGTGGCCATCGGACTCAACGCCACGGACACGCTGCTCCGCCTGCCGCACTTCCCCGCCTTCGACACCAAGACCGAGATCATCTCCTCCTGCGTGCTTCCCGGAGGGCAAGCCGCCACCGCCGCCATCGCCTGCCACCGCTGGGGATTGCGCAGCCGCTACGTGGGCAAGATCGGCGATGACACCGCCGGCCGGCTGCAGCTCGAGGAACTCGCCCGCGAAGGAGTGCAATCGCGCTTGATCGAGGTGCCCAACTGCGCGAGCCAATTAGCCTACATCCTCGTCGATGAATCCACCGGCGAGCGCACCATCCTCTGGCAGCGCGATGAGCGCCTCGATCTGCGTCCCGACGAACTGCCGGTGGACTGGATCCGAGCCGCGCGGCTGGTGCATGTCGATGGACATCCCAGCGCACCCGCCGCAGCCGCGGCGCGTTGGGCGCGCGATGCCGGCGTCATCGTCACGGCGGACCTGGACAACCTCTACCCAGGAGCTGAAGTATTACTTGAATGCGTCGACTACATGATCGGCTCGCGCGATTTTCCCGAACGGCTCCTCGGCATTCCTTATTTGCTCGAGTCGCTGCCGGAGATCACCCGCCGCTGGCATTGCCGAGTCGCCGGAGCGACGCTGGGTCGCGACGGCGTGCTCGCCTGGGACGGCTCCGAATTCCACTACTGCCCCGCCTTCCGCGTGGACACGGTGGACACAACCGGCGCTGGCGACATCTTTCACGCCGGATTCGCTTACGCCCTGCTGCGCGGCGATACACTTCCAGCAATACTTGAATTTAGCTGCGCAGCGGCCGCGTTGAACTGCGCGGCCATCGGCGCGCGCGGCGGCATTCGTTCCGTCGAAGAGATCGAGGAGTTGCGGCGAAGCCGCGCTCGCCATGATCGCGTCTTTGACGAAGAACACCTCCGCTGCCAGTCCGCTCGTGCGCGCGACAGCGAGGCCTTTCTAAAGTAATACGTGAACCCTGAATGATACCTCTTCGCAGCGAAACGCCGCGCCGCACCTTTCCCATCGTCAACGTCCTGCTGATCCTGGCGAACATCGCCGTCTTCGCCTATCAACTCGGCTTGCCGCCGCGCGCCGGAAATCAACTCGTCCAAGAGTTCGGCCTGGTTCCCGCCCGCGCAGAAACGGCCTTGGCCCATCCGGGCGCGGCGTTAGGCCCGGCGCTTCTGCCGCTCGTGACCAGCATGTTTCTGCACGGCGGCTTTCTGCACATCCTTGGAAACATGCTTTTCCTGTGGGTCTTCGGCGGCAATGTGGAAGACAACCTGGGCCATGGACGATACCTCGGGTTTTACTTCACATGCGGAATCGGCGCAGGTTTGGCCCAAGTATTCGTGAACTGGGGCTCGAAGCTGCCATCTATTGGTGCCAGTGGCGCGATATCCGGCGTCATGGGAGCGTACATCGTGCTCTTCCCCACCTCCCGCATTCTTACTTTGATTCCGCTGCTCTTCTTTTTCTTCACCATGCGCATTCCCGCGCTGATCATTCTGGGCTACTGGTTCGTGATCCAGTTCCTCAGCGGCATCAGCACGATCGGCGAGATCAATCAAGGCGGGGTGGCCTGGTGGGCGCACATCGGCGGCTTTATCCTCGGGATGTTTCTGGTGTGGAGATTGCGCCAGCAACGCCGCCAGCCTCGGTACGATTACTGGACCTCGAGCGGCTGACGGCCGCCTACGCGTGGCGCCGCTACGGTGCCAGCCTCGCTTTCGTAACGTACTCCAGCAGCCAATCGCTCACTTCTCGCGTCGAGCGCGTGCCGCCCAGGTCTCGCGTCGTCTGCCGAGCGCGAACCGCCGCGCGAACGGCCTCGCGCAGCAGATCCCCCAGGTCGCCCCAGTCGAAGTGATCGCAAAGCATCGCCGCCGCCAGCACCGCGCCCATGGGATTGGCGATGCCCTTCCCCGCGATATTCGGCGCCGATCCATGCACCGGCTCGAAGAGCGACACTTTTCCTGGATGAATATTCCCCGAAGGCGCGATTCCTAATCCGCCCGCCAACTGCGCCGCCAGGTCGCTGGCGATATCGCCGAAAAGGTTGCAGGTGACGATCACGCGAAACTGGCTGGGATCGCGCACCAGTTCCGCAACCAGCGTGTCGATATATAAATGGCGGGCCTCGATCTCCGGGTACTCGCGGCGCACCTCTGCAAACACGCGCTGCCAAAGCTCGTGCCCAAAGGTGAGGGCGTTCGACTTATCGCTCATCAGCACTTTGCCCAACTGGCGCGAGCGCGCGTAGGCAAAGGCATAGCGGATGATGCGCTCCACGCCGCGGCGCGTGTTGACGTCTTCCTGTACGGCAATCTCCTCGGGATCGCCCCGCCGAAATTGGCCGCCCACCCCGGCGTAAAGCCCTTCGGTATTTTCGCGAAAGATGATGAAGCGAATGTCCTCTTCGCTGCGGCCGCGCAGCGGCGTGAGCGAGGCATCCAGCAGTTCCACCGGGCGAGCATTCACGTAAAGGTCGAGCTTGGCGCGCAGCCCCAGAAGAATATCGGCAGCGTGCCGGTTCGACGGCACGCGCGGGTCACCCACGGCGCCAAAAAGGATGGCGTCGAAGTCGGTGCGGAACATCTCCACGGCGCCCGCCGGAAGCGTGGTGCCGTCGCGCAAAAAGCGCTCCGCCCCCCAGTCGAAATTCACGAAGTCGGCCTTACGCTCGGTGTGGGCGATGGCGGCCTGCAGGATTCTCACGGCTTCGGGTATTACTTCAACTCCGATACCGTCGCCGGAAATGACCGCGATTCGCTTGATCGTTCGTGCTTCAGATAAAGGATTCACAATTCGTCTTCGTTCTAGTTTCTTGGGCTCGAGATTGGGTTCGAGATTCTGCGTTCGAGATTCTCGGAGATTCGAACCGAGGCTATAACATGGCGGCGAAAGCAGCGTCAATGTCGGCGTGCCGTCAAGAATTCATGCACTACTTGCAGATCGAAAAACTTTGTCGTAAGCGCCATTGGAGTATCTCTCTCGCCGCGCACGCGCCGCAATTCGCCATTCGCCGCGGCAATCTGTTATAAATTCTCAGCATGAACACTCGCCGGGGAACGATTCATCTTTTTCGCGTCGCGGGGATCGATCTGTTCCTGCACTGGTCCTGGTTTCTCGTCGCGGCCATCGAGATCAGCGACCGCGCTAAAGCCTATTCGTCCATCTCCTGGAACGTGTTCGAGTATCTGGCGCTGTTTCTGATCGTGACGCTTCATGAATTTGGCCACGCGCTGGCCTGCCGCCAGACGGGCGGCACAGCCAATCGCATCATGCTCTGGCCTCTTGGCGGCATCGCTTACGTCGACCCGCCGGTGCGCCCGGGCGCGACTCTCTGGAGCATCGCCGCCGGCCCGCTCGTAAACGTCGCGCTGGTCCCCGTTTTGTGGATGTTCATCGCCTTCGATCGCTCCCTGGGATGGTTCGCGACAATGCCCGACGCGCATCTGCTCTTGCGCTCGGTCTGGTACATCAACATCGGCCTGCTGACGTTCAATCTGCTGCCACAATCTCCTGGGGGGGTGGGGGGGTGGGTTGAGTGGGGTGGCTGGTGGGGGCGTCGGGTCGCAGGCTGGGGTCACCGGCGCTGGTGCGTGAGGCAGTGCTAGTGCTGTCGCGGAGCGCAGACCCCGTGCGCGAGAGCGACTGGCCAGCCGGCTTTTGTGGAGCGTTCTGGAGCGGACGCAGGCGCCACGAAGCCGGCCCCGCCTCGGTTGGTGCGGTCGGCGGAGTGCTGGGTGCAGTCTGCGGTCCTTCGTGGCTCGTGCGCGAGCGAGATAGCTGAGCTGGTGGTGGGGTGTTGTCCGCGTTTACGCTGGGGTAGTAGCACAGGTGGACTGTATGTAGCGTTGCGGACATCGGCGTAGAAGGCAGTAGGCCTACCTGTTTGCTGCGGAGCTGGCCAGTGGCGGGGCTTTCCATGCGCCTCCCGCTGCTAGCCAGCAGCCTTTCTGGAGCTCCGAGCGAGCGTTGCTTTTTTGGGGGCGTTTCTACCCTCGGTTGACACCTGCGCTCTGCGGTGGGTTCTGCGAGGGCCCAGCGAGAGGAGACCCGCGATTCATCGCCTTCCGATCGCTTGGGGCTTCGTTCGGAGTTCTGTACACCGGCGGAGGGCCCGAAGGCGGCGTGGAAGGAGAAGGCGGATACTTTCGCCGGACCATATGGTGCCGGTGCCGACGTGGCCACTGGGTAGACTCGATGCGTTGTTGTTGGGATCTCGAGGTAGATGAGTAGGTTATTGGTGAGCGGATGCAGACGGTCGTGGGGATGAGTCTCGAGCAGGAGCATTTATAGGGGCTCAAGGTAGGCTTTGATCTGGCCGCGGTTCACTTTCCCCACGTGTACACCAGCGGTTGCGTATAGGTGCTGACCACTTCTATTCGGTTCCGCTGCCGGTCGGTCTGGAGTGCAGCCAGGTGCACTCTGCCTACGTGGAGATCTGGTATCAGGGAGAGTGTGTGGCACGGCACGAACGCTGTTTTAACCGGCACAGATAGTACTCAACTTGGAGCATTACCTGGATGCACTGTCGAAGTAGCCGGGAGCCTTTGCCGGTTCGACAGCGCTCGAGCATGGCGGGCACAGGGGTGCTGGCCGGCCAGTTTCGATCACTTCTGGGAGGTACTGAAGCAACGTAGAGGCAAGCAGGATGGGACCAAAGCCATGATCGAGGTGCTGCTGCTGGGCCGCCCCTATGGATATCCGCGATGAAGGAGGCGCTGGAAAAAGCTCTGGACCTGAGTTGTTTCGATGCCGAGGCCATACGCTTGCTGCTGGCCAGCGACCGAACCGGGAAGCGCGCAGTCGGTGAAGCAGTCGAGATTGGCGCGTTGCGAGCGTATGACCGACCGCAACCCACCACGAGGAACTATGACCAGTTGCTGGCGAATTGCCCGTCGAACGGGGTGATTCAATGAACGCCCCCGTGCAACAGGCCGCGATCCGCCAGTATGCCAAGCAACTTCAGCTGCGAACGATCGGCGGGCAGTTCGCAGAGGTGGCCGAGCAGGCCATCCGCCAGTAGCAAAGTCATCTGAGTTATCTGGAGGCGTTACTGGGGGCGGAAGTGGAAGAGCGAGACCGCAACGCCGTCGCACGGCGGATTAAGGAAGCACACTTCTCAGATGAAAACGCTCGAGGACTTTGCGTTTTCCGATGCGCCACATATACCCGCAGCGCTGGTGCGGAATCTGGCTGAAGGCGGTTACTTGAGCGGAGCGAACCCATCATTTTTCTCGGCGAAATAGGAACGGGTAAGACGCACTTAGCGACGGGACTGGGGGTGGAGGCTTGCGTCAGAGAAGCCGGTGCGTTTCACGACGGCGGCGCAACTGGTCAACGAACTCACCGAGGCAGTATAAGAGCGAACTGAACCGCGTGACGAACCGCTGGACGCGGTACGAGCTGATCGTGATTGACGAGATGGCCTATGTGGCGATGCCGGAGGTGGCCGCGAGTTGTTGTTTCAGATCATTGCCGGAAGAGCGAGAGCCGCAGTAATCGTCACGACGTATCTGCCGTTCTCCGAGTGGACCACCATGTTTCCGAATGCCCGATTGTGTAAGGCGATGTTGGACCGGCTGACCGACCAGGCTCACATTATCGAGACGGGCACGGAGTTGTATCGTTTCCGCAGGACGCTGGAAAAGAAAAAAGTGAAGGATGAAGGAAGGAGACAAACACCAGGATGTTGCGTGGCGACCGAGTAGGCGATTGTCCCTAGGCGATCCTGGCGCGATATTTCTGTGAAAACTGGAGACAGGTGCAAAGAAAGAAAAAAGAGCAAAAAAGAAAGAAAACTATTGAAACACGCGCATGAAATGCTACAAGGAAAAAAGAAAAAGAAAAAAAAAAAAAAAAAAAAAAAAATGCCCATCTATCCTCTCGATGGCGGGCAGATTCTCCGTTCCCTGCTGTGGTTCGTCATGGGACGCGCGCGCAGCCTGATGGCCAGCACAATCGTCGGCTTCGTCGGCGTCGCAGGACTCATTCTTCTGGCGCTGCGGGAAGAGTCGCCTTGGCTGGGAGCCTTATCGGTTTTCATCTTGATGTATTGCTGGCAGGGACTGAAAAGCGCGCTGGCCTTATACCGACTCGCAAGGGTCCCGCGCCGCGAGGGCTTCGCCTGTCCTTCGTGCAAGTCGGCCCCGCCCCTGGGAAATTTTTGGCGCTGCTCGAACTGCAAGAATCCCTTTGACGCCTTCGCCACCCAAGCCGTGTGCCCAAGCTGCGCCAAGCAATTTGCGGAAACACGATGCGTGGAGTGCGGACGACAGTATCCCTTCAGCCAGTGGATGCCCGGCGCGCCCGCCATGCCCGAAATCGTGGCACACTCCAGCGTAAACTAGCGGTAAGCCGCGTTCGGTGGCACAGCTATTTTGGGTTAAGGGGGTAGCTAGGTCGGCTACGGTGCGGTACGCGCTCCGCGCTGGGTTAGACAGGCGGGTTCGGCCGGTAGCGCTCGCCCGCCCACACCGACGCCGGTGTTCTCATCTCCAGCGCCTCGTGCGGCCGAACGTGGTTGTACGCCTGGAGAAACTCATCCAGCCACGCCTGCCGACGCTCTCGACTCGGGAATGCTCTTCGCTTCGCTGCCGCAGCCAAGGCCCCGTGAAATCGCTCCACTTTCCCCTGCGTCTGTGGATGCCGATATCCGCTGCGATGCAGCCGGATCCCTTGCTGATCAGCCACACCGTCAGCCACGTCCATCGCGCCACTGCTTGCATGTTCCACCACGGCGTCGCGTGGTCCATCAGCATCTCCTCCGGCACTCCGCAACGCTCGAAAGCCTCGATCAGCCCCTGTTTCACGGGTCGGCTTGCGGGACGAGGTGCCCTGCAGCGCCACCGCGTAGCGGCTGTGATCGTGCAGCACCGACAACGGTCCCACCGGCGCCTCCCACGCGATCGGGCTTTTGAAATCCATCTGCCAGAGTTGGTTGTCGCGCCACGCTCAGATCGTCGCACCGCGGTAGGGTGCTGATCCTGTGCTCGCACCAGAGCGCGCCGCAGCAATATGGGGTGCACAGTGATCACCGGCAAATCGATCTGTTCGCGGCGCAGAACCACCTGCAGCTTCCGCGCTGCGGAGTGTGGTTGCTGCTGGGGTAGCTCGATGAGGCGCCGCTCGATCTCCACGGGTGTCTTCTCGGGACTGTGGTGTGGGCGGCGGCTCTTCTGCACCACGCGCGCGATCCCCGCGCGCTGATACCGCCGCAGCGATTCGTACCGCGTCGGGCGTGAAATCTGAACTCCTCGCACAGCTGCTGCATGCTTTCTCCCGCCGGCTGGCGCTCACCACAAATCGCATTTTGTAAGTAGTACACTCTTGGCTGTGCGGCTACATCGGTGGGGCGGCAAGCGCACCCGGCCATACCACTGACCCGATCGAGCACTTCCGGACTTCAAGTATTACTTTACCGCAAGAGATGGGTCGTCTTGTGGCCCAAGCATCGCGCCGATGCGTCTCGTTCCCGGCCAAAATCTCCGTAGCGCTCGCGAAATCATACTTAAACTAATACTTCACGTCGCACTGTAAGCGCCTCGATGCGTTCCCGGCGCGGCTCGAACCCGATGCCCGGGCCCTGTGGCACGCGAATCGTTCCCTGCGGCGTGACCGTCACTTCCGGATCGATCACGTCCTCGGTCCAGTAACGCTTGCTGGCGGTGACGTCGCCGGGCAGCGTGAAATCGGCCAGCGTGGAGAGCGCGATATTGTGCGCGCGGCCGATGCCCGATTCCAGCATGCCGCCGCACCACACGGGGATGCCGCGTTCCAGGCATAGGTCGTGGATGCGCCGCGCCGGGGTGAATCCGCCCACGCGCCCCAGTTTCATATTGATAATCCGGCAAGCGCCCAGCGCGATAGCCGCCTGAGCATGCTCTTCGGTGTGGATGCACTCGTCGAGGCAGATCGGGGTCATCAACTGTCGCTGCAGCTCCGCATGGCTCCAGATATCGTCCCAGCCCAGCGGCTGCTCGATCATCATCAGGTAGTAGGCTTCCAGTTCGCGCAGCCGCGCCGCATCGGCCAGCGTGTATGCGGAATTCGCGTCCACCATCAGCCGAACTTTGGGGAAACGCCGCCGCAAGCGCGCCACCGGCTGCACGTCATAGCCCGGCTTGATCTTGATCTTGATGCGCTGGTAACCCGCGGCCAGCTCCTTTTCCACCACGCGCTCCAGTTCGTCATCGCTCTCCTGAATCCCGATGGAGACGCCGCAGGAGATCTCCTGGATCGTGCCGCCCAACAGCTTCCATAACGGCATCGACTTTTGCCGCGCCTCTGCATCCCATATGGCCGCCTCGATCGCGCCCTTGGCCATGTTGTGTCCGCGAATGGGCGCGAGCATCTCCCACACTTCACTCGCGGAGCCGAACTCCTTGCCGGAAAGCGCGGGCCAAATGAAATCCCGCAGCACCAGCCAGGCGGTCTCGATGGTCTCGGGCGAATACGATGGACGCTCGCCGGCCACGCACTCGCCCCAGCCGATCACGCCATCGACGTTCACTTCCACCAGAAGAATGCGCCGGATGGTGGTCCGGCCAAAACTGGTTTCAAACGGCCGCACCAGCGGCATCTGAATTTCGCGCAGCGTGGCTTGGCAGAGGCGCATGGCAGGATATTTTAACGGTTACTTAAAAGGAGGTCGCCGCGCCGACAGGAGATCATCTGAAGCTTTCACTTCGCGCAACCTCGAGCAACTTCGTCCAGACGGGCGCCATCATGCAAAAGCTCCACGTTCACTATTCGCTTTGAGCAATGCGTAAAGCAATATTTGAAGCAGTGCTTGAGTGCCACGGCAATGCGGCGACGTTTCCGTCGCTCGGCAACAACAGCGCCTACCTAAACTGAACCTTCACTTCTCCGCCCAGGGATCGAGCAAGTATTCAGCTTTCTCCTCGGATACCTCAAGGCCCGTGGCCGCATAGCCGCGTCCCAGCCAATGCTCGAATTCAAGCCGCACTTCAGCTTGCAGCCGCGTAGCCTCCTCCGGATTCGTTCCGCGGATCTGACCGAAGTCCACGGGGGTCTTGATGCGCGCCAGCTCCTTCTTGCGCGGTTTCCTCGCGGACGAACGCTTATCGGCGAGGGCCCGGCTCACGCGCAGCGAACGCAGCCGCCATTCCGCCACCAGTCGGTCGGTGGGCAAGCCTCCATGCAAGGGGCTGGTGGTGGTTCCGTACATATTGGGAATGAAGCGCCGCGCGATGGCCCCCAGCCGAAAATTGAAGTAGGCGTTCTTGATCTCCAGCGGATCGAAGGTCCATTCGATCAGATCGATGCCCCGCCCCAGCGCCTCCTGGCGCTGCAAAAGCTTCAGCCCACGGCCCGCGCCCTGATTGCGGTACTGCTGCAGGACCGCGGTCATATGCGAATGCAGGAAAGGCTTGCGGTTGCGCACGCCGGCGATGGCCAGGGTGAAGCCGACCATGCGTTCCCCGGCAAACGCGCCAAGCACCTGTCCGCCCGTCTCCGCGGCCACCACGAAAAGCGGCAGCGGCACGATATCCACGTCGGCGGAGCCCCACACGGCGCGCTCGATTTCAATGCAGGCAGCGAACTCCGCGAGACCCGAGCATGGCCGGACCGCGATCTCCAAGGGCCTTTCTTCAGCGGACGTCTTGATGCGCTTCGCAGCGGTTGTCATGGCAATTCACCCACACCAAGGCTAACTCGTCTGCTTGTGCAAAAGCCAATCTTAACGATTATGACAGCGTTTTTCGGGACGGGCCGCCCTGCTGCTTCCCTGCCGTCTTCCGGGCATTCCCGTCCTTGACCTCGTTCCAGAGCGAGTCCAGTTCGTCGGCGGAAAGCCCGCTCAGCGCCTGGCCGCGGCTCGCGGCGATTCTTTCCATCTCGCGAAAGCGTCCCGCGAATTTTCGATTGGCTTTTTTCAGCGCGATCTCCGCGTCGAAACCCAGGAACCGCGCCAGATTCACTCCCACGAAAAGCAGGTCGCCCACCTCTTCTTCGATCTCCGCTCTTTGGAGGCTTTTTGCGCCTGGCGAACCGCTCGCGCCTGGGGGCAGCAGTTGCTTTAGCTCGGCAGCCTCTTCGGTGAGCTTCTCGAAAATCCCGTTCACATCTGGCCAGTCGAAGCCCACGTTGGCGGCGCGGCGCGTGAGCTGATGCGCCTCCAGCAGCGCCGGCAGGCTGCGCGGAACGGCGTCGAGGATGGATGCCGTCGCAGCCTTGGCGGCGGGCGGCGCGTCGTTTTTGCCGGTATTCCGCGCGTCGGTTTTGCGCTCCTCTGATTTAATCTGTTCCCAATTCTTCAGCACTTCGGCGGAGGTGTCCGCGCGAACGCTGCCGAAGACGTGCGGATGGCGCCGCACCATCTTGGTGTAGATATGCTCGATGACGTCGGCGATATCGAACTTCCCGGCCTCGGCGGCGAGCTCCGCGTGAAACACGACTTGCAGCAGCAGATCGCCCAGCTCGTCGGCAAATTTTCGCGGGTCGCCGCTATCGAGCGCGTCGAGCACCTCGTAGGTCTCTTCCACCAGATACTTACGCAGCGAATCGTGGGTCTGCTCGCGGTCCCAGGGGCAGCCGTTGGGGGCGCGCAGCCGCGCCTGAAGCGCCACCAGGGATTCGAACGCCTTGCCAATTTTCCTGCCGCCCCGGCGATCGCCTTTCAGATCGAGGCGCGGCATCGCCGCTTCGCGCGCGTTGCGAGGCTGGCCCCGGCGGGCGCGCGGGCGTTTCTTCTGGCGATGGGGAGGCCTTGTTCGCGGCACGGTGGATGCTTGGATGATGCGGCCGATTAAATTGAAAGAGTTACTTTACGGGAGCGGCTACGCGCTGACAAGGTGAGATGACAAGATGCGCCTGCAATCTGTCTTAGCGTAGGCAGAGGGCGGTGGGCAGGGGCGCGGGCCGCGAGCAAGCGCGACCCACGCCCTCTTCCCGGAGTTCCAAGTAATTCAGGTGGAAGTTGAAGAGCTAGAAAGCGTAGCCAAATCCGAGCGAAAAGATTGGATATATCTTGAAGAACTTCAACTTGCTATTCACGCTGCCCTGCTCTGCTACCACGTTGGACTGTATGCTTGCGTTGGTAGCCACGTTCAGGCAAGTCGGGCCCGCAGTGTTTGGCGCAGTGCAAGCTAATCCGGTCAAGCTGAGTGCGGCGTTTGGCGATCCCGTGAAAGCCACCCCGAAATCGGAGGTGATGCTCCAGTGCCTGTGCCCACGCGGAACCAGGTTGCCAAATCCGAATCCCAGCAGCGGCGCGGCCTTCCGGAAATTGACGCCCACCGTGCCGGCAACTGGCGACGCCGCGCTGCTTTCGTAGGTCACGCTATTGAGCGTGAACGTCTGAGCGCTGGAAACCGCAGCCGTTCCCGTGATCCGGGTTCCGTTGTAGAGAAGACCGCCTCCACTCACGTGCATGCCGTGGAAGAAGAAAAAGTCGGCTGTCACCGGCGCGCCTTCCAGCCGCAGGCGAGCACCGTAGGCAATTCCGTCGTTATTGAAGTTATAGCCGAGGCCGAGGCCGCTAAAGCCCGCGCGTATGTTCAGCGGGCGCAGCACGCGCACCGCTACTTGTCCTCCGATGCCGAGCGTCCCGGCCATCACGCCAATCCCCACGCGAGGAGAAGAGCCTGGCTCCGCGGGTGCAGCCGCAGGGAGTGCGGGAGTGGACGCGGCGGCAGGAAAGGCGGGCAAAGCCGCCGGCTGTGCTTCCGTCAAGAGGACCGGCGCATTCGGCGAATTATGGAGCGAATCGTTTAGTGAATTGCTGCTGCCTTGATCTTGGGCAAATGCGGGAGACAAACCGGCGAGAGCAAACATCAAAAAAAGCGCTGAGGCTAGGGCCAGGGACTTTCTCAAGATTTCATCCTCCGAAATAGTTTGCCCGGGATTACATTCAGGTGACCTGGCGGCTCCATCCCGGCGCGTTTGGATGCCGTCAAAAAGGGGGTATCAGCGGTGGCAGTCTATAAAGGGAATACAGTATGGTCAAGAAGTTACCGCAGCGGATGTTCGGTAACTGTTTGGTAACAATTGCCTTTGGGGCGGGCCTGCCGGTCTTGGGTGTGGCCGCGTCCATCCTTGGCGGCGGTGAGTTCGAGGAAGGCCTGCATATCGGTTCGGTTTGGCTCGCCGCGGATATTCAAGTTCTTCTTTCAACCCGGCCCGATCCGCAAACCGCCCCGCGAACCGCACTGCCTGGCTACATTTCTCACGCGCGGGTTGTCCGCGCGGCGCGGCCGATGCTAAACTAAAACTCCAAATCGTCCGACTGTTGCGATTTACATACGGAGTGCCCCTTGGCGGATCCTAAGCAGGAAGAGTCCTTTCGAGTTATCGACCGTCGCCTTTTTAATGCCCAAGGTGAAATACGCGACGAGGCAGCCGAAGAGCGCCGCAAGCAGGAGGGCGAGCCCGCAGCCGCTCACCCGCTGAACGCGCCGGCCGTCGCGCAAAAGAAAGAGGCCGCGCCAGCTGCGGCCAAGCCGCCCGCGCCCAAGGCCGAACCTGCCCCCGTCCCGGCGCCCGAAGCCGAGCTTCCCAAACCTTCGCGTGGTTTCCAGATGCTTATCAATTTTGTGGCTCAGAACGCGGCCATGCTCCTGGGCGCCTATCCCGATCCCCGCGGCCAGGCCATGCTCGATCTGGAGGGCGCGCGCGAGCTGATCGATATGCTGGATGCCCTGCGCGAAGCCTCCCGGGGCAACCTGGCTCCCGACGACGATCGCCTGCTTCTAGACGTCCTCGGCAGCCTGAAACTCTCTTACATGGAAATGACCAAAGCGGCGGCAAAAGCGATGCAAGAGAAGGCCAAAGCCCGCCCGTAACGAAAGCGCCCGGTGTCTCTTCCCCGCTCTTCTGAAAATTCATCCGCTGTGCGCATGACGGTGCTCGGTTCGGGGACGTCCATGGGCGTTCCCAGCCTGGGCTGCCATTGCCGCGTTTGCAGTTCGCAGGATCCGCACGACAACCGCACCCGGCCTTCGGTGCTGCTCTCGCGCGCGGACCATCACGTGGTCATCGACACCAGCCCCGACTTCCGCTTTCAGGCCCTGCGCTATGGCCTCGAGAGCTTGGACGCCATCGTCTATACGCACGGCCACGCCGACCACATCCTGGGATTCGACGATATTCGCCCCTTCAACCTGCGGCAAAAAGGGCCGGTGCCGATCTACGCCAACAAGGAAACCCTGGACATCCTGCGACGGACTTTTGCCTACGTCTTTGACGGCAAGCCGGTGTTGAGCACGATTCCGCGGGTCATTCCGCACGTGATCGAAGGGCCGTTCGAGCTGCTGGGCACGTCCTGGAAACCGATTCCCGCGGAGCACGGCGATATACCCGTGCTGGGCTTCCGCGTCGGCGGCCTGGTCTATATCACCGACTTCAGCCGCATTCCCGAAGAGTCCATGCCGCTGCTCGCCGGCGTCGATGACCTGGTGATCGACGCGCTGCGCGACGAGCCTCACCCCATGCACCAGACCGTGACGCAAGCGCTGGAGCTGGTCTCCCGTGTGCAACCGCGCCGGGCCTGGTTTACACACATCGCCCACGATCTCCCGCACCAGGAGACCAACGAGCGCCTGGTGCGCCTCGGTTTCCCGCAGGTGCAACTCGCCTACGACGGCTTGAGCTTCGAGGTGGCGGCGTGAGCGACTTCGCAGCGCTGCGTTCTACGGCCGAATGGGCCGCGCGTTTTGGCGCCTCCGGCCGCCGCGCCGTGCTTTCCGTAGGCAATTTCGACGGCCTGCATCTCGGCCATCAGAAAATTCTGCGCCAGGTGATCGCTTGCGCCCAGCAGCAAAAAGCCATCGCCGGCGTGATCACCTTCGATCCGCACCCGCTCAAGGTGCTGCGTCCCGGCAATGCTCCGCCGCTGGTGGAAACCATCGGCCAGCGAATCGAGCGCTTCGCCGCCATCGGCCTGGACGCCGCCCTGGTCCTGCGCTTCGACCGCGCTCTGGCGGAGCTCACGCCCGAGCAGTTCGTTCGCGGCGTGCTGGTGGAAGAGTTGAAAACGGCGGAGGTTCTCGTCGGCGAGAACTTCCGCTTCGGGCATCGCCAGCAGGGACACGTGGATACTCTCCGCGACTTGGGGCTGCGCTTCGGTTTCTCCGTGCAGATCGTCGAGCCGGTAATCATCGACAGCGAATTCGTCTCCAGCACCGGAGTACGTACCGCCATCGCCGAAGGCCGCGTGTCGCATGCGGCGCATCTCCTGGGCCGGCCCTTTACCCTTACCGGCGAGGTCGTTCGCGGCGCAGGCCGCGGTTCGACGGTGCTCTTCCCCACGCTGAATCTCGCTCCCGCGCAGGAACTGCTGCCCAAAGTCGGCGTCTACGCCACGGAAAGCTGGGTCGAAGGCCGCTGGTATCGCTCCGCCACCAACGTCGGCTTCCGCCCGACGTTCGACGGCACATTGCTGGGCATCGAAAGCCATCTCTTCGATTTCTCGCGGGAAGTAACCAAGGGGCCCATGGAAGTGCGCTTCTGCGAACGCCTGCGCGACGAGCGAAAGTTCAGCGGCCCCGCCGAACTTCGCACCCAAATCGCCGCCGATCTGCGCGACGTCCGCGAATACTTCCGCCGCCACGGCTTCGCCCCCACGCATCCGGTCCGCTCCTAACTTGCAATGCCAACCTGTAGCCGGCATGACTTTCCGGGACTTGGCCCATTCCACGTGTACGCTGCACCATCAAGTCGGCTTCCTGTCTGAGTTTGCAACGGTGTTGACACGCCGCGCAGCGCCATGCGAGATTCCACCCACATTGTTGGAAGCGAGGCGTTCATGCGACATTTGGTTTTGTGTCTTTGCTCTGCGCTCGTTCTCGCGATCGCGTCATCCTCGACCTCCGAAGCTCAAGACCCGAACGGCTCGTTCCTGACGTCTATCTCGGCCGGATACACATACGCCAGCGGCCGCTTAGCGGCATATTCAGTACAAAACGTCGCCTCGAGCCGCGCCAATTTGAATGGCTGGAATGTATCCGCAGGATTCAGACTGTCGCGGTTTTGGGGAATCACTGCGGACGTCAACGACGTGTTTGGAATGCCCTTAATCACGATCAACGAAGGATGTCGCCTCGTTCCTTCTGGTTTTGTACCTGAGTGCGACATCTCGTCGCTTCGCGAACACGGCGAACTCTTTACGTTTGCAGGCGGCCCTCGATTCGCTTTCCGCAAGGGCAAGTTCACACCTTTTGCCGAGGCTTTATTCGGCGGGGCCTACGCCAGGGACGGCAGCAGGATTCCCCTTTGGCTCAGCGCTTGCACTGGCTGTCAAACTCAGCTATCGCCAGCGTTGGCTGTGGGAGGCGGAGGGCTCGTCGATTCGCGCGCAGGTTTGATTGGTACTTAAGGGCGGATTTGCTGCAGGTGTACACTGTCGAACGTTTTAACGGTCCGAGAGCCGCACTCAACAGCCTGCAAGCATCGACCGGAATTTCGTATCGACTTTGCGTGTTCAAGGATTGTCCCAAAAGATAGCCAGTCGTTCCGCGCCGAGATGAGTGTCATCCAGACATAAGTAGTTGTCAGACACTCGAGGCCTGGAGAACGGTGTTCCCATACAGTGGGATTTCGGCCTGGGCCAGTCTCCGATAACAACGGTGTTTCTAGGAAGAACCGCGCCGAAGAAGTCTAAGAGGAAGGCCCGGATGTCGGCGTCTTCGGGCGGCAAGCTTCGCAATAGCCGCCGATCTCCACGCGCGCCACGGTGATGCCGATGCCCGTATCGCGCTCCACCTGCCGCTTGAGCTGCTCGAAAAGCTCGCTCTCCACTTCCCGCACTTTGCCGCAGCGCAGGCAAGCCACGTGATTGTCAGCACGTTTGGCCCGGAAGGCCCTGCAAAATGCAGCGGGCTTGAAGTAATGCGTTATGAAGCAGAATCGCTTCATCACCAGTTTGGTGTGCGATTCCACCTTCTTGGAGACTGGGATTTCAGGGATGGCACACAGATATGGCTTAGGCGCAACCAATTCCGATGGGAAGGGGGACCGCCAGATTGGGATCGCTCGCAGGGGCATACTAAACAGGAGGGTTCGTACAGCCTTCGCGGCATAAACTGCCTCTGGTCCCGAAGACCAAGGTCGTCCTAGCGACGAATGGTTGGACCCAGATGAACCGCGATACCGAAGTTTCCACGTGGAAGATTATCTACACGTACAACAGTGCCCGTCTCTTGAACGTTGGTGAAATCGCCTGAGCGAAAGTTGCGGGTCACAAACAGACTTAGACCTCTGAAATAATGTCCAGACCAGGTTTCAAAATACAACCCACTTCTCGATACGTTCGAGGTTTTCATTAGTCGTTGTACCCGTATCGTTACGGTTCCGTCCCGATTCCTGTAGAAAATCTGAAGGCGTATTCTCCTGAGAAGGCTTGAATAAAAACCCGGAATCTCTTAGCGGGAGGTTTCGGGCACAGGAGGAATACGCCGTGATGAAGACTAGCATTGGCCAGGAAGTGATCCAAGAAGGTTCGCTGCGAGAAGGTTTGGAGGGGGCGATCCGGGAGCGGGTGAGGGAGATCATCGAGCTGGTGTTGGAGGAAGAAGTGGAGGCGGCGCTGGGTGCACCGCGCAGTCAGCGGGTGGCCGAACGGAGTGGCTATCGGCACGGCCGGAAAAGCCGACGGCTGACGCTGCGGACGGGTACGGTTCATGTGGCAGTGCCACGAGCCCGGTTGGTGGACGCGGAGGGCAGCGAGCGCGAGTGGCGGAGTCAATTGGTGCCGCGCTATCGGCGCAGCAGCGTGGAAGTCGAGCAGAGCGTGCTGGGAGTTTATCTGTCAGGATCGAATACACGGCGGATCCGCCGGGCGCTGGAACCGTTGCTGGCCGGCGCCGCATTATCGAAAAGCACGGTGTCGCGGTTGGTGCTACGGCTAGAAGAAAGCTATCGGAACTGGCAGCGGCGCGATCTGGCAGAAGAAAAGATCGTCTATCTGTACCTGGATGCGATTTATCCCAAGGTGCGCAGTGGCGGGAAAGTGGTTTCGCTGCCCGTGCTGGTGGCCCTGGGGGTGCGGGAGGACGGAGAGAAAGTGCTGCTGAGCCTGATGACGACGGGAGCGGAATCGGCGGACGGCTGGCAGATGTTGCTGGACGATCTGGCGGCGCGGAAGATGGGCCGTCCCCGGCTGGTGATCAGCGATGGCAACACGGGCTTGGCGGCCGCGCTGGATCGGCTGTGGCCAGGTCTACCGCACCAGCGTTGCACCGTGCACAAGCTACGCAACCTCATCGCCAAAGCACCGAAGCACGCGCACGAAGCGGTGCGGGAAGACTATCACCGCATCGTTTACGCCGAGACGCTGGACACGGCGCAGAAAGCCCGCGAAGCATTCCTGGGAAAATGGAAGAAACTGTGTCCCGGCGTGGCGGCTTCTCTGCAAGAAGCAGGGGAGAACCTGCTGATTTTCTATCAGTTTCCGGAGAGCCAGTGGCGGTCGCTGCGCACCACGAACGCCATTGAGCGGATGCAACTGGAATTCCGCCGCCGAATCAAAACCCAGGCGGCACTGCCCAACGAAAGCGCCGTGCTGCGGGTGTTCTTCGGGTTGTGGATCAGCGGACAGATGAAGTTGCACCGCATCAACGGCTACCGCGACATCGGAGGACGAGAAAGAGCTGCTGCTTAAAAAAGAATTCCATGACTTCACAGGCAAAATGCGCCATTCACTTTTCTACAGGTTCCGGGGCACTACCATCGTTACCAGCGCAATAGCCTCAACCAACTGGCGTGGAGTGCTGGGATCAAGATAGTGCAGGGCTTGAGCGCAGCAGCCTAATTAGGTTTCTGAGAGTCGGGCATTCGTAGAAAGTGATTGTCGTCGAAGATACGAAAGCCCTTTTGAACTGCGCTTGTTGGTGTAAAGCGCCTGGTCGGCACGTTTCAAAAGCTCGTCGATTGATTCACCGGGGACATATTCAGTCCAACCCGCAGAATAATAAAAGGGCAACTTCTCTCCGCAAGCCTCAGCCTGAAGGTCCTCTAGCCGTTGGAGGATGGGCTGTACATCTTGAGACGTGCACTCTGGCAGCACAGCGAGAAATTCGTCGCCGCCATAGCGACCGGCAACATCTGCCCCGCGGGTAGCTTTCCTTATTCGCTCGGCAAATTCTTGTAACACACGGTCTCCGGCAGAATGGCCGTACGCATCGTTTACCTGCTTGAAGGCGTCCAGATCGAACAGCACGACGGTTAGTACAGAGTTTTGTCGTTGAGACCGAGCAATTTCATTCGCCAGCCACTGCTCGATGTATCGCCGATTGAATAGGCCCGTAAGGGGGGCCAGAAAAGCTAGTTTGTAGAATTCCTCGGCTACCCGCTTTCGGATCCGATTGATTTGCACCTGCTCATAAACGACATAGAGGTTGAAGAGTACGACTAGGCCCAATAGGCCCCTCACTGTATCTTTCAAAAAGAACGAGTGGACGCTGGCGAACTGTGAAAGAAAAGTGGGCAAAGCGAACGAACCTATCCCCGCCATCGCAAGAAGGGTCACCAACATGGCCGAGCACCATAGCCACCATTGGCGCGCGTCGATGCGGCGCACAATTGCGTTTATGTGCTCCCCCGGGGGCGCCGTGGAGCTTATTGAGCTAGCCTTGTCCATGTCCTTCGTAACCCACGGCTTCCCATAACCGACAGGAGACTTCCCCAAGAAGCATATTGGTAGACAACGACGGGCTGAATGGGCCAAAAGGTGCGAAACCTTAGTACGTATGGGCTATCAAGAAGGAATGGAGTTGAGTCGGCCTTAAGTCATTGCTCTCGGAAACGGTAGTACCCAGGTTCCATTGGCAGTCGCTGAAACTAAGCGGAGAGTGAGGCATGGCAAAAAGCGGGTCCGAGGGCCTCGCGGATACGCTAGTTATCGAAAAAGCTCCGGAAAGAGCGTATTCCAAGTCGCCTCGCGTAGTCGAACACCGCCATGGTGTTCCCATCAATAAGAACCAGAGATTACGTCTCGAGCTGCCAGTATTTGTTTATAGCCGCTCGACAGATCAGGAGCCTTTGCACGAGATGGCGCGGTCTCTGGTCGTCTACGCCCGTGGCGGTGTCCTAGTTCTAAGCGCGACTGTGAAGTTGAGACAGGAGTTGCTCTTAGTTAATCCCCGAAACGAAGTTCAGGCACCGTGTCGCATAGCCGGGTTTGAGCCCTGTCCACCCGTGGTGAGACTGGAGTTCACACAACCCGTCCCAGGGTTTTGGGGTGTTGCGTTTCCTCCTGAAGACGGGCATCCCGACGAACGCAAGCTGCCTCGGGTGCCCCGCCGTTTTCGACGCGTTGAATGTTCCTTGCCCATACAAGTTCTCCAAGCTGGGGAGTCCGCCGGTGAGGTTAGGGATGTGTGCATCACGCAGAATATTTCGCGTGACGGTCTCTATTTCAAGAGTGGGCTCCTCAGCTACCGCGAGGGCATGCGTCTAACGATCAGCTTCGTGCCCCATTCAGGTCTTTTTGGCCCTAACGCCAACTACGCAGGAGAGATCGTACGCGTGGATCAGATCGAAGATGGCCTCGTAGGAGTCGCGGTCAGTTTGATAGGGGTTAACGCAAAGCCGCCGACCAAATCCGTAGCGGCTGGCCGCTGATGTCATTACTGTTGGCGTAGCCGTCCCTTCTTCAGCAAGCGGCTTTCTCGGACATTGGCATTTCAGTCCGGGCCAGTCTCCGAGAAGGTGGGTGGTCTCAAGGGGTCGACGCAACACTGGCCTGCAGTTTATCCGCCGGAGTTCGAAATCCCAAGGTTTGTCGTGGCCTGGTATTGAGTCGCAAAGCGATCTCGTCCAGCTCCGATTGCGAGAACCTGGACAGGTCGGCGTTCTTTGGCAGGTATTGCCGCAGTAGGCCGTTTGTGTTTTCGTTTGAGCCGCGCTGCCAGGGACTCTGCGGATCGCAGAAGTAAACCTGCATATCCGTCGCCATCGTGAAGGTTTTGTGTTGGGCCATCTCCAGTCCGCGGTCCCAGGTCAGCGAGCGACGCAACTCCGCCGGCAGTTGGCCCACGTGCTGGCTCAGAACGGCCACCACCGCAGACGAGTCCTTGCCCGGTGTCTTCATTAACATGCAGAAGCGCGAACGACGCTCCACCAGCGTGACCACGTGACTGTTGCCGGCCCCGCGCAACAGATCGCCTTCCCAGTGACCGGGAACGGCGCGATCTTCGACTTCGGCTGGCCGTTCGCGAATGGAAATCGCATCGACGATCTTGCCTTGCGAATGTCCGTGAACACTGGAATGGCGCGAGCGGCGGATCCGCCGCTTGGATCGCAGATGCCGCACCAGCTCCTGTTTCAGCGCTCCCCGCGCTTGTATGAACAGACTGCGATAGATGGTTTCGTGAGACACGCGCAGGCTCTCGTCGTTCGGGTACTCCATCTTCAGCCATCCGGAAACCTGTTGCGGCGACCAGTCCTGCATCAGTTTACTCGCAACCAGCTGTTGCAGCTCGCTGTGCGTGGCCAGCCGACACGGCTTGGGCCGCCGGGCCGACTCCCAGGCCTGGGAGTCGGCTTCACTGGCGCGATACTGCGGACGCCCGCTATTGCGGGCCACCTCCCGACTCACCGTTGACACGGCGCGCTGCAAACATTTGGCAATAGCCCGAAGCGACTGGCCGGAAGCAATCCCGCGCGAGATGTCTTCGCGTTCCGCCAACGTAAGCACTCGCGGCGAACGGCGACGAGCCGGTGGAGCGATCCCTCCGTGGCACGCCAACAGGAAATGGATGACCTGTTTATCCTTGCCGAGTGCTCGACCAATCGCATTTAACGACTGTCCAGCCTTCCAACGGTTCCACATATCGGCCCGTTGGGCCGAAGATAGCTTCCATCGTTTCTGCATCGCGAACACCACCTTTCAGGAAAAGATTTATACCAGGTGGTGTTGCATCGACCGGTTGAGCCGGCATGACTTCTCAGGAGCTATTCGATTTTTATCTCGCGAACGGCGAGGTCCTGATGACGCGCTCACTTGGGTGAGCTTTTATCACGTCGCTGGTTTATTAAGATCCGGCCATCACTCTCTCGCGTCCAGAGCTTCGCAAAACTGTGTTGCCGCAGGGGATAGTCTTCCCGCACCAACTGGATGACGGTCTTGGATTATCTTAGCTGTCCAGAGGCCAGCCGCAGACCTTTCCCAAAAATCCCCATACCGAGCAGGCCCGCGGCCAAAAGCACCAGCGAGGAGGGCTCTGGCGCGGGGATGGGCTGGTCATCAACCGTCACTACGGTTGTTACACCTAAGGAGCCCCCTGTCCAACCGGCGAGAATTGTTTCTGTTAATGTAAGAGAATCCCCGTCAACTTCACCCGTACCGTTATCGGCTTCGAAATCTAGTTCAAACATGCAACTGCTATCATTCGCAAGGGATACATCGCACGTGCCGTTATTACCTCCGAAAGAAGACAGTTCGCTGGCATCGCCGGATTCGCTTATAACTGTCGCACCTTCATGTAGTCCAGTCAGAGTCGCGCCCGAGTCGTTCGTCAATGTATACCAGAGTTGATGGGTGGCCCCATCCTCGGTGAAGGTTGCGCTCGTAGGCCCGGTGAAGGTTATGCCGTCTGCGTAAGCGTGGGAAGGCAGAAAAAGTGCGAGCCCGAAGCCTAAGATCCCGACGACCAAGAAACTGCGGACTGGAGTTTTCATCTGTCCCCCCCTGCCTGGTGACGCTTCCAAGGGAGCGAGCATTTGAGGGGCCAAATCAAGTTAAGGGGGAGCATTAGGGCCTTTGTTGAACGGCCTCAACGATTTATTCGCAATTCCTAACGGTAGCCAAATCAGCGAGTGTGCAATCGATTTACGTCAAAGAGAAAGTTACTTAATAGAGTAAGCGCTGGGCTCGGGGTTGAATCGATTCGAAAGCGCCTGTCTTCAACGGGCCGAACCCTACAGGTCCATGCGTTCCTGGCGAATAGATAGAGCAATCACCTGTAGCTCAGGGTCTCAGCGGACCCAACTCCCGATAAACGTTAGTGCTTTATCGGACGCGCGTGTTCGCCGAGAAGCGAAGTTGCACGAGGTGCTCTGCGCGCGTTCGATAAAGCCGTTTGAACGAAGCCGGCCGTGGTTGCGGTGGACGCGGGCCCTATGCAAATTCAATGGAGGGAAGGTGCAGTGTGGAGATCCGCCGGAGCTGCGGGACAGAGCACAGCAGGCGTCCCTGGGAGAGGAAAAAGTGATGTAAGCGGAAAACTCTCGCGAAGAGAAGACGGAAGAAGGTGGGAATACGCGTTTTGTAGAGCAGCAAGGCACACAGAGACCGAGCGTGCCACGACACGCACAAATTTCGTTTTGTGGAGAGTGGTTTCATGCGGCAGCAGGGACCAGGGCTGGGGGAGAACGAAGTTGGATCTCGGCAGCGGTAAGCCTTTCGATGACCATCATCGGTCCACCACATTGGGGACAGAGTCGAAGATCGTGCGCGTCATTGAGATTGGCGGTGGATCGCGCTGGCTCGGTGTTCGGTGCCGGGCCGAGCAGGTGAAAGCAAAGCGGCAGCAGAGAGGCGCGTCGGCGGTTGGCCAGGAAGCCGAAGTTCCGAATGCGCACGAAGCCTTTGGGAAGCACGTGCAACAGGAAACGGCGCAGGAACTCATCCAGCGATAGGGTCATCCATTTCTGTTCGTTGTGGTGAGCGGAGTCGCGCCAACGGAAAGTGACCTGGCCGTCTACCAACGAGATCAGGCGATGGTTGGAGATAGCCACGCGGTGCGTGTAGCGGCCCAGATACTGGAGCACATAATCCGGGCCACCGAAGGGCGGTTTGGCGTAGACCACCCAGTCCTTTCGGAACAGTGGCCGTAGCCACGCGGCGAAGGTCTTCGGCTGGGCGAGCCGTGCCAGGTTTCCGTGCAAGTGGAATTCGGCGTCCTGGAACGCTCGTTTGAGACCGGCAACGAACTTGCCGCGAAAGACACGGCTGAGCACCTGGACGGGAAGAAAGAAAGCATAGCGTGGCCGGATCCAGCGCGTGCCATCAGGAGACAGGCCGCCGGAGGGAATGACGCAATGGACATGCGGGTGAAGGCTCAGTTTCTGGTTCCAGGTGTGGAGAACGCTGAAGAAGCCGATCTGCGCGCCGAGATGTTTGGGATCGCGGGCGAGTTCGAGAAGGGTTTCCGCACTGGCGCGAAACAAAAGATCGTAAACGATCTTCTGGTTCTGCAGAGCGAGGGGTGCTAACCCACCAGGCAGCGTGAAGACCACATGGACGTAGGGAGTCGGGAGAAGCTCCCGCTGACGTGTGGCGATCCAGCGTTCCCGAGCGGCGGTCTGGCACTTCGGGCAATGCCGGTTTCGGCAGGAGTTGTAAGAGATCGTGGCACGATGCCCGCAGCGAGTGCATTGATCCAGATGCCCGCCCAGTGCGGCGGTGCGACACCGCGCGATGGCTAGCAGCACTTTGACATGCTTCCAGCTGATCCACTGGCGGCTTCGTTGGATGAAGGCAGTTCCTGCGGCGCGGATGAGATCGGCCACCTCCAGGGGCGGCCGGCTCATCTACTCCTCCTGTACGGACCAGTCTTTCAGCTGCAACGAGTCCAAGGGACTCGCGGTCGCGTGAAGGTGGCGCTGCGAAAGATGCAGGTAGATGGTGGTCTCTTTCAGATCGCCATGGCCTAACAGGATCTGAATGGTGCGCAGATCCGCGCCTGCTTCGAGCAGATGCGTGGCGAAGCAGTGGCGCAGGGTGTGGGGGTGGACTCTTTTCCTGAGGCCCGCTTGCGCGGCGGCTTTCTGACAGGCGTGCCAGACGGTTTTGGTGTCGATGGGCTGATCGCCGCTATGGTGGCGGTTGCCCGGAAACAGCCATACGCTGGGTTTTCGCCGCAACCGATGCCAATGTGCACGGAGTTCTTCCAGTAGCTTTGGACTGAGCAGCACATCGCGATCCCTGCGCCCTTTGCCGCCTTGGACATGAATCACCATGCGCTGGCTGTCGATGTCGCTGACTTTCAGGCGAGTCAACTCTGCGTTCCGCACGCCGGTGGCGTAAAGCGTCATCAGCAGGATGCGTTGGTGGGGAGAACCGGCCGCGTCGATCAGTTGCGCGACTTCTTGCTGACTGAGGATCGCCGGGATGCGATATGCCTTTTTCGGGTAGGGTGTTTCGGCGATGCTCCAGGCCCTGTTGAGAGTCTTGGTGTAGAAAAAACGCAGAGCCGCCAAGCGGGTCGCGACCGTCCCCGGAGACAAGTTCCGTTTCTGAAACAACTCAGCTTGATATTCGCGAATCTGCCGTGGCCCCAAGTGGTCGGGCGGGCGGTGGAAGCGCCGAGCAAAATCCTCGACTGTGCGGATGTAAGAACGTGTGGTATTTTCCGAGTAATTACGGCGCTGGAGTTCCTCCAGCATTATTTTTCGTAGATGGGTCACAGGGACCTCCTTGTGACCCAAAACTTATCTCAACCGACAAGCAACCAACGTCCGGTCGCCGCACGCGTAGCGTCCGCCGCCGGGCGGCTTTGTTCAAACGGCCTTCTCATACGGTGGGATTTCAGCCCGAGCCACTCCCCGATCACAACGATGTTTCTAGGAAGAAGCGCGCCGAAGAAGTCTAAGAGGAAGACCCGGATGCCGGCGTCTTCGGGCGACAACCGTCGCAATACCCGCCGATCTCCACGCGCGCCACGGTGATGCCGATGCCCGTATCGCGCTCCACCTGCCGCTTGAGCTGCTCGAAAAGATCGCTCTCCACTTCGCGCACTTTGCCGCAGCGCAGGCAAGCCACGTGAATGTGATCGCGCGGCCCGTGGCTCTCGTAATAGTGCCGGTGGCCATGAATGTGCAGCAAGTCGAGCTCATCCAGCAGGCCGTGGCTCTTGAGCATTTCGAGCGTGCGGTAGACGGTCACGCGATGCACCCGCGGATCCACCTTTTGCGCGCGCTCCAATAGCGAATCGGCGGTGAGGTGCTGCTCGGCCTGGTCCATGATGTCCAGCAGAACGCACCGCTGCCGCGTGAGCCGCACGCCTCGCTGCGAAAGCGCGCTGCGCAATCTTCCCGGCTCGTGAGCGTTGAACCGCTCGCCGGAAGAGACCCGCCGATGACTATCCGTGGAAGCCATAAAGAGACAAAATTAGTGGCCGGGGAAAAGCCGCAGCACGTCGTTATACATCACGATCAAGAAGATCAGCAGCAGGAAGACCATTCCGACCGTGACGAAGCGTTCCTTGATCTTCAGGCTCAGGTCGTGACGCAGCAGCCCCTCGATCCCCAGCATTAAAATATGTCCGCCGTCGAGGATGGGAATCGGCAGCAGATTCAAGATTCCCAGGTTCAGGCTCACCAGGGCCATCAGGCTGATCAAGTCGCCAAAGCCCCGCTTGGCCGCGCGGCTCGACTCCTGCACGATGCCCAGCGGCCCTTGCACCTGCTTCAGCGAAACCTTGCCGGTGAAGAGCTGCCCCACCAGGTAAATCAGCTTATTGGCCAGCACGATGTGGAACTGCGTGGCCTTCACCAGCGCCGCCGGCGGCGAATAGCGCTTCGGCGACGTCACGAAGCGGAAGGTGATGCCGATCTCCCACCGCGGCATCCCGTCGCCGGGATCGCCCCACATCGGAGTCAGTTGCAAACTCAGCGGCTGCCCGTTGCGCAATATATCCAGGGTCATGGGATTGCCGGCGTTCTGCTGCACGAGTCCGGAGAATTGCGACGGCGCATCCAAGTGCTGACCGTTGGCGGCCACGATCACGTCGCCTTCCTTCAAACCGGCGTGCAGCGCGGGCAGGTTGGGAGCCACGGCGCCAACCACCACCGGCTCGGCGGGATACCCCAGCGCGTTGAAGGGCTGCGGTTCGCTCTGAACGCTGGTGGTGAGCAACTGGCCGCCGCGGTCGATCTTCACCGGCAAGGAGTGCCCGGGCGCGGAAAGCGCCAGCTCCAGCGCCACGCGGTCCCACGTGGGATTGTTCACCCCGTCGAACCCGACAATACGATCGCCCGCCTGGATGCCAGCCTTCTCCGCCGGAGAGCCCTTCACCACGCCCGCGATCGCCACGGGCTTATCCGCATACGAAGGCTGCTCGCCGCCATGCACGAAGAGCGCCGCGGTAAGCACCACGGCCATCAGGAAATTCGTCGTCGGTCCGGCCAGCGCGATCAGACAGCGCTGCCAGCGCGGCTTGGAAAGAAACTCATCGGGATCGCCGCGCCGCTCTTCCGCCGGATTGTCTCCGGCCATGCGCACATAGCCGCCCAGCGGCAGCGCGCTGATGCGATAATCCGTCGGCCCGCGCCGCACGCCAAACAGCCGCGGCCCGAAGCCGATCGAGAAGACCTCCACGCGCACGCCAAACAGCCGGGCCAGGACGAAGTGTCCCCACTCATGGACCAACACCATGACGCCCAAGCCGATCGCAACCGCTATGATTCCCGTTAGCACGGCAGAAATTTCCTCAATTCGTTTTATTGTACTCGATCAATCTCCGAAACGCGCACGCCGGCCTTCTCCCTGGATTCGGCCGCCGATTCCACTTCCAGCCGCGCCAGCCGCCGCGCTTCGCCATCCGCCGCCAGCACGTCGTCAATCGACCCCAGCGCCACCTTGGGCATGGCGTCCAGCACGCCTTCGATCACCCGCGCGATCCCCGAAAACGGCAGCCGCCGCTCCAGAAACGCCTCCACCGCGATTTCGTCCGCGGCATTCAACGCGCAGGTCTGCGCTCCGCCCTCTTCCATCGCCCGGCGGGCCAGCCGCAGGCAGGGAAACTTCCGCGGCGGCACCTTCTCGAAATCCAGCCGGCGCAGAGCGTCCCAGTTCAGCTCCACTCCATTGGAGCCTTCGCGCTCGGGATAGGTTAGCGCATAACGGATGGGCATGCGCATGTCCGTTGGGCCCAGTTGCGCCAATATGGAACCGTCCACGTACTCCACCATGGAGTGAATCGTGGACTGCGGATGGATTACCACCTCGATCTGCTTCGGCTCGACCCCAAAGAGCCAGCGCGCCTCGATCACTTCGAACCCTTTGTTCACCAGCGTCGCCGAATCGATGCTGATGCGCCTCCCCATGCGCCAGTTGGGATGCGCCAGCGCCTGTTCCGGAGTGGCCTGGGCCATCTGCGCGATCGGAGTTCGCCGGAACGGGCCGCCGGAAGCCGTCAGGATCAGCCGCCGCACTTCGCTCGAGCGGCCCGCGCGCAGGCATTGGTGGATGGCGTTGTGCTCGCTATCCACGGGCAGCAGTTCCACGCCTTTGGCCTTGGCCGCGGCCATCACCAGTTCGCCCGCCGCCACCAGCACTTCCTTGTTCGACAAAGCCACCCGCTTCCCTGCCTGCACCGCCGCATACGTCGCTTCCAGGCCCACCACGCCGACCGCAGCGGACACCACCGTATCCGCTTCCGGATGCGTGGCCACGCTCAGCAAGCCTTCCCTGCCGTACATGATTTCAGGCGATCCGGCGCCGTTGGCCGTTTGCGCCAGCCGCTCCCGCAACTCCGCCGCTTTTGCCGCGTCGGCCACGGAAACCAGCTGCGGCCGGTGCCGCGCGATCTGTCCGGCAAGCTCCTCGAGATTCGCGCCCGCCGCCAGCGCCACCACGCGGCACTTTTCCGGCATCGACTCCACCACCTGCAGAGTCTGGCGGCCGATCGAGCCGGTAGAACCAAGTATGGCCAGTGTTTTCATGAGAGAAAGTTCGCGCCGGCTCGCTCGCGCTTAGAACTGCGAGGCCAGCAGGAAATGAAAATAGTACCAGACCACCGGCGCGGCCAGGATTAAAGCGTCGATGCGATCGAGAACGCCACCGTGCCCCGGCAGCAGCGTCCCCGAATCCTTCACTCCCGCGCCGCGTTTGTAAGCGGACTCCAGCAGATCGCCGGCCTGTCCGGCGGCGTTCGCCAGGCAAGCCATTAGCACGGCTGAGAAGGCGTCGATATTCAGCCAGTGATAAAACGCGACCCCCGCGAGCGCCGAGCCCAGCAGGTTTGCCGCGGCGCCCTCCCACGTTTTCTTGGGGCTCAACTGCGGCGCCATGGGTATGCGGCCCAGCGAACGCCCTACAAAATAGCCCAGCGTGTCTCCCGCCCAAACCAGCACCAGCGTAAAGAGCAGCAGCTTCGGCCCGATCGCATCTGCCGCGTGAATCCGCACCACCGAGCTCAGCGGCAAAGCAATCGCCAGCAGACCGGCGGCGCTGATTCCCATGTCGCCAAGCGTTTCCGCCAGCGGCCGCCGCGACACGAAAATGATCGTCGCGCACCCCAGCACGAAAATAAAAAGCACCAGTTCGAGCGGCACTTGCGGAACTCCCGAAATTTGCGTGAGCTCCACTCCCCGGCCCACTTGGTGCGTCTCCGCCGTGGTCGCAGCCCATTGCTGATAGAAAATTCCCAGCGCGCAGACGGCCGTCCAGGCGCGATAGGCATGCAGACTCAGGTGCTCTCCCAGGGAGAAGAACTCAACCAGCGCCAGCAGCGCGACCACCCCGCCTAGCGCGGCTACTAGCGCGGTCGGGCCCCACCACACCAACGCCACCACCGCCGGGATCAGTATCGCCGCGGTCAAAACACGCGCGACCGTTCCCGACCCACGGCTTCGCCTCGGTGCTCGACGCTTGCCGCCGCGTTCTGTTTTTTGGGGAAGTTCATTCCGGCTGCAAGGCCGGAACTTCCGGACGCTCCGCGGCCAACCCGCCATAGCGCCGCTCGCGTTTCTGATAGTCCGCCAGCGCGGTGTAGAGCTCCTCGCGCCGAAAATCGGGCCACAGCGTCTCGGTAACGTAGATTTCCGCGTAGGCGATCTGCCACAGCAGGAAGTTGCTGACGCGCATCTCCCCGCTGGTGCGGATCAGCAGATCGGGATCGGGCAGGCCGGCGGTGTAGAGGTTCTCGGCGATCGTCTCTTCGTCCACCCGAAAATTCGCCAGCGCGCCGTTGCCGTTGCGCGCCGATCTTGCGATAGCGGTCCAGGATGGCGTTAAAGGCGTCCACCAGTTCCGCGCGTCCGCCATAATTCAGGGCCACCGTCAGCGCCATGCCGGTGTTCGCCGCCGTCAGCGCCACGCCCTTGGCCATGTCCGCCTGCACCTCCTGCGGCAATTGATCGGTGCGGCCGATAATCTGCAAGCGGATGTTGTTGCGATGGATGACGGGAAGTTCCTTGCGCAGGTATTGGCGCAGCAGGCGCATCAGAAAATCGATTTCCGCTTTGGGCCGCCGCCAATTCTCCATGGAAAACGCATACAGCGTGAGCGCCGGAATATGCAGCCGCGCGCAGGTATCGATGATGATCCTCGCCGATTCCACTCCGGCGCGGTGGCCGGCCACGCGCGGCAGGTGCCGGCGTTGCGCCCAGCGGCCATTGCCGTCCATGATGACGGCGATGTGCCGCGGCAACCTCTGCGCATCGAGGTGTTCCAGCAGGCGCGCTTCTTCGCGGCTGGCCGGTTCGAGTAACTTCGTTGGCTGCACTCGTTAGTTCCGATATTGCCGAGCAGGCCCGGCGAACGTAACAGGCTGCGGGGAATACGCGCCGGGTTCTTTACATCGCAAAGTTAGCACAGCACCCCAGAGCGCGCAACTTGCCGCCGAGCCAAGTTTACAGTCCTCCGGTGGCCGCCGAGGGATGGAACAGGGCGAAATAGATCAGCACCAGCGTCAAGGCGATCATGGCCACGCTGGTCACCCAGGCAATCACGTTGAACGTGGGGCTGTTCACGTACTCGCCCATCAAGTCGCGCCGGTTGATCAGCAGAATCATGAAGATCAGCACAATGGGCAGCCAGATGCCGTTGGCCACCTGCGAGAGCACCAGGATGCGCCACAGCGGCGCTCGCGGAATCAGAATCAGCCCTCCGCCCACCACGATGAGGATGGTGTACAGCCAGTAGAAGATCGGAGCGTCCTTGAACTTGTGATCGATCCCGGCTTCGAATCCCAATCCTTCGCAAATCACGTGCGCCGTCGAAAGGGGCAGGATGGACGCGGCGAAAAGCGACGCGTTCAGCAGGCCAAAAGCGAAAAGCAGCGAGGCCCAGCGGCCCGCCAAAGGCACCAGGGCGCGCGCCGCGTCGGCCGCGTCGGCGATATTGCGATGGCCGGAGGTATACAGCGTCGCCGCCGTGCACACGATGATGAAGAACACGATCACCATGCAGCTCACGCTCCCGGCGATCACGTCGGCGCGAGCCTGCGGATATTGCCGCGCGCCCGATGCGCTTCTCCACAAAGCTTGCCTGCATGTAAAAGAATTGCCACGGAGCAATCGTGGTACCCACCAGAGCGGTCATCATCAGCAGATAGCCGCTATTGAACTGGATCGTGGGAATCACCGTGTGCCGCGCCGCATCCAGCCAATCCGGATGCGCCAGAAAGGCGGAAAACGCGTACGCCAGATAGAACGTGCACAGCGCCAGAAAAATCTTCTCCACCTGCCGATACGTGCCACGCAGCACCAGCACCCACACGACCAACCCGGCGATCGGTACGGCGATATAGCGGCTGATCCCGAATATCTCCATCGCCGAGGCCACTCCGGCGAACTCCGCCACCACGTTTCCCAGGTCCACCAGAAAGCCCGCCACCATCACGAAAAACGTCGGCCGGAAGCCAAACTCCTCCCGGATCAGGTCGGAAAGCCCCTTGCCGGTAACCACGGCCATGCGCGCGCACATCTCCTCGGTCACGTACAGCGCGATGGTCATGGGTATCAGCGACCACAAGAGCGCGTAGCCGAACTGCGCCCCGGCCAGCGAATACGTGGAGATGCCGCCCGCATCGTTGTCCACGTTCGAGGTGATCAGCCCCGGGCCCAACACCGCGGCCAATAGCGCCAGCCGCCGCCATAAGTGGCGGCTGCGGCGGCGCACTTGCGTGGCGTGCCGCTGCAGTTGCTCGGTCCGCGTGTTGATCGTCCAGTTCATTGGCCTTCAGGAATTTTTAGATTCGCTCCGCCTTACCGCGGCGAACGATTACAGCTTCTCGCGCAGCCGCGTGATCACGTCATCCACGGCAATGGCCCCGATCGCCCGCCCGTATCCATCGACGACCGCCAGGCTCCGCAGGTTGTACTTATCGAACAGCGCGAAAACTTCCTTCTCCGTCGCATCCGGAGTCACCGAAAGCAGCGGCTCCGACTTCAGTTGCGCCAGCGCCGCGTCGTCCCCGGCCAGCAGCAGCCGGCCCACGGCAACATCGCCGGAGAACTTGGCATCGCCGTCGATCACAAAGATCGTGTCCAGGTTCTCGGGGTTGATGTCCTCGCGCTGGCGCACCCACTCCAGAGCTTCGCCCCGCGTCGCCGTTTCGCCCACGTAGACGAACTCCGTATTCATCATTCCGCCTGCCGAGTCTTCCGGGTAACTCAGCAGAGCCTGCACTTCGCGCGCCTCTTCCCCCTGCAACTCCCCGATCACGTCCTCGGAAACTTCCGGCGACAGGTCCGCCAGAACGTCGGCCGCCTTGTCCGGGGCCATCTCCTCGATAATGTCCGCGGCTTTCTCCGGCGACATCTTCTCCACGATCTGCGAAGTCAGCCGCGAATCGAGCTCCGCCAGGGCCTCGGCGGCGGACTGTTCGTCGAGCGAAGCGATAATGGCCTGCCGCTCCGCCGGCGACAGTTCCTCCATGATGTCGGCCAGGTCCGCGGGGTGCATCTTTTCCAGCTTGTCGTGGGTGATGCGCAGCTTCACCCGCCGCAACGGGTCCGGCTCGATCAGGTTCACGAACTCCCAGCGGATGGTCCGCGCCGGCAGGCTCTGCTGGATGCGCCGGATCACGCTCGGCGAAGCCAGCCCTTGCAGCAAGCGCCGCGCCGCTCCCGTCAGCCCCACGTCCACGTCGGTCACGCGCAGCTCCACCGTGCCGTCCATGCGCTGCTCGGCGAGGTCCACGTCGTTCACCCGCACCACCTTGCGCCCCCGCGTATCGATGATCTGCTGGTCCAGCAAATCCTTGCGCACCGCCAGCCAGGCCTCGTTGCTATGGAAATGCTCGAGCGCGCTCTCTTCCACGTTCAGCTTGATCATCCCCGGCGCCACCGAGGAGATCTGATCGTGCCGCGCCAAAAGCGGCAGGTATTTGCCCCGTCCAAGCAGGTAACGGGCCACCCGGTTGGGCTGATCGGCCGGCTCGATAAAAAGCTCCGAGATCCGCCCCACGTAATTGCCCTGGACGTCGTAAGCCTCTCCTCCCAGCACTTCCGTCGCATGCAGCATCGGTTTTGACCTCCTTCCCCGAACCTTACCCCGTTAAAGGCGCAGTGAGTTCGGTTGTCGAGCCGGAAAGAACTCCCCTAAAAACAAAAAGCCCGTGGCCGGGTTGATCGCCCGACCACGGGTCAGCCCAAAGATCGGCCTTCCCTAGTCGGTTTTCCCGCTCCTACCCCCAGCCTGACTGCTTGCCATGCGAGAGGCCCCCATCGTGTTACCGCTGACCCGCAACCGCTCCGCCGCAGGACCGGCGTGAAAACTCGGCAAAGGCTCCTGCTCCAACGAATGGCTCATTGCAAACAGTTTTTCCTCAATTGATCTAGTAAATGCTGTCGCAAACTTTGTCAAGGAAAGAGTGCGGAATTCGCCAAATTTTCATGCGAACGGTTCCAGAAATCACGCGCCTCGCGGCGGAAAGTCATCTCGACGAGCTGAAAAGCATATCTCCCAGCCCCGAAAATCGCGCCAGTTCATCGCGTGGCACAGCCACTCCTGGCTGTGCTCCGGCCGGTTCGTCAGCTCGTCGATCCGCCCGTAGATCCGCCCGTCGATCGGTTGGTTCAGTATGGGACTTCCGCGACTTTTCCGCCTCCCGCGTCGTCCCGCCGCGTTTACGCGATGCCCAACCGCGCCCCACGCCGCGCTCTTCCATAAAGAGTGCGCCATAGCTCTTGGTGATGTACTCGGCGGGCCCAAAGCTCAGCCGCGCGGCGGCCCGATCGATCTCCCTGCGGGGTCCCTCCAGCTCCAAAAATAGCCCGATAGGCGTCTCGTCGATCTCGACCTTCAGATTCCTTATCCCGGGCAGCCGGTAGGTGGTGCGGAACTTCTCGTAACGGAAACAGGGCCGCAAACCCAGACCTTCTATAATCCGGTTTACTTCCTCCTGGTCCGACACGCGTATCTCATGCTCTTCGCGAATCTTGTAAGCGGGCGCCCTCTTCGTTTTCCCCCTCTTGTCGGCGGCGCGTTTTGCGCTATGCCGAGGAGGTTCAATCGGGCCTTTGAACGTAAGCAGCGCGGAAACTCCGGACTCTTCTCCGGCCCGGCCCCGCCGTGTCTTCCCTCGTAGCTTCCCTGCCCCTTTCGACCGGCTCGCCGGCCGCTCCACGCGAACCCGCAGCATCCGCCCCTGACGCAACAGGTCGCCTCGGGCCGTATCGTAAAGCGTGTTCATCTCATGCACCCGGGCGGCAATCAATTCCGCTCGCAGCCGCGCCAGTTGGCGCAAAAGCTGGGAAAGGTCCGCGACGCGCAGCTTGATTTCAATCTCCGTCTTCATTTCCAACTTCCCGGCGCCGCCCGGCGATTTCCTCAGCCCGGTTTTGCTCCCCGCACGCATCGTCGGCTAGTATAGTCCCCCCGTGAGTCCCGCATGATCGAAGCCTCAACGCCCCTGATGCGGCAGTATCAGTCGATCAAGAAGCGCTACCCCCACGCGCTGCTCCTGTTTCGCCTGGGCGACTTCTATGAGCTCTTCTACGAGGACGCCCTGGTCGCCTCCACGGAGCTGCAAATCACGCTTACCTCCCGCAATCGCGAACGCGGCGAACCCATCCCCATGTGCGGCGTTCCATTTCACGCCGCGGAAACCTATATTGCCCGGCTCCTGCGCGCCGGCTTCAAAATCGCCATCTGCGATCAGATGGAGCAGCCCGGCCCCGGCAAACACCTGGTCCGCCGCGAAGTCGTCCGGGTCATCACTCCCGGCACGGCTACCGACCTCAACGTCCTCGAGCCCAAGGAGAACAATTTCCTGGCCGCCGTCGCTCGCGGCGGCGCGGGCTTCCCCATCGGCCTGGCCTATCTCGATCTCTCCACCGGCGAGTTCCGCGCCACCGAATTTGCCGGTCCCGGCGCCGAGCAGAAGCTGCACGACGAATTGGAGCTGCTCTGCCCCCGCGAACTCCTCTTGCCCCGCCAGCCGGACCTATTCGCTCCGCTCACGCCCAGCCCGTCCAACGGAACCGGGAACGCTGCGCAGCAGGCCGCCGAAACGCGCTTCGAAGAATGGATCTTTCGTTGCGATTATGGACAGCGCCTGCTTTCGGAACACTTTGGCGTCGCGGGCCTCGAAGGCTTCGGCCTGGCCACCCATCCCCAAGCCATTTGCGCCGCCGGCGCGCTTCTGCACTATCTCCGCGAAAATTCTCCCCAGACCAATGCCCAGAGCAACGCGAAGGCCGACGCGAAGGCGGGCGCTAACACCGGGAGCGTTTCCGCAGGGCCCCTCGCCCACCTGGACACCATCCGCTATTACGAGCAGCAGGATTCGCTCGGGCTCGATCCGGTCACGGTGCGCAATCTCGAACTGCTCTCTCCGCTCGATGCCAACGAAGCTCCGCGCACGTCCCAGCGCGACGCCTCCCTATTCGGCGCCATCGACCAGACCGTCACCGTAATGGGCGCGCGCCTGCTCCGCGCCTGGATTCTTCGCCCCGAGCTTTCCCGCCCCGAGATCGAAGCGCGGCTCGACGCCGTGGCCGAATTCAAGTCCCAGACCATGCTGCGCGAGGAACTTCGCCAGAATCTCCGCGGCGTGCAGGACCTCGAAAGGCTAGCCAGCCGCGCCACGCTGGGCGTGGCCACTCCCCGCGATCTGGTCGCGCTGCGCCAATCCGTCGCCCGCATTCCCCTGCTGCGCCGTTATCTCGCCAACTGCACCGCCGCCCGCCCCGTCGAGCGGATTGCCGCCCTGCATGCCGAGATGGACGAACTCGCCGACGTGCAACAGCGCCTCGAGCAAGCCATCGCCGAAGATCCGCCCGCTCTGGCCTCCGATCCCGGCGTGATCCGCCGGGGATTCGATGCCGAACTTGACGGGCTGCGCGATCTGAGCCACACCAGCCGCCAAACCATCGCCGCCATGGAAGACCGCGAACGCAAGCGCACGGGCATCGGCTCGCTGAAGATTCGCTACAACCAGGTCTTCGGCTTCTATATCGAAATCTCCAAGCCCAACCTGCATCTCGCGCCGCCGGATTTCGAGCGCAAGCAGACCCTGGCCAACGCCGAGCGCTTCACCACGCCCGAGCTGAAAGAGTACGAAGGCAAAGTCCTCGCCGCCGACGAACGCATCGCCGAAATCGAGCGCCGCCTCTTTGCCGAAGTGCGCTCCTGGATCGCGCAGCAATCGCCCCGCTTGCGCCGTACCGCCGCCGCCATCGCCCAGCTCGACGTCCTGGCTAACTTCGCCGTCGTCGCCGCCACGCGCCGCTACGTTCGCCCCGAGTTCACCGACAATGGCGAACTCGTCATCCTCGGCGGCCGCCACCCCGTCATCGAACATCTCCTCGAAGATCAAGGCGAACGCTTCGTGCCCAACGGCCTCTATCTCAACTCCACCTCGCACCAGATCCTGCTCATCACCGGCCCCAACATGGGCGGCAAGTCCACCTACCTCCGCCAATCCGCGCTGGTGGTGCTGCTCGCGCAGATGGGCTCGTTCGTGCCCGCCGAGCAGGCCCGTCTGCCCATCACCGATCGCATCTTCACGCGCATCGGCGCTTCGGACAATCTGGCCCGCGGCCGGTCTACGTTTTTAGTGGAGATGAGCGAGGTCGCCGCCATTCTCAACCTGGCCACCCCGCATTCGCTCGTTCTGCTCGACGAAGTGGGCCGCGGCACCGCCACCTTCGACGGCCTCTCCATCGCCTGGGCCGTGGTCGAATACCTGCAAGCGCACACCCGCGCCCGCACCCTCTTCGCCACGCATTATCACGAATTGACGGAGCTGGCCGACCTACTTTCCGGCGTCAAGAACGTGCACGTCTCGGTCGAGGAGACTCCCAGCGAGATCGTCTTCCTGAAGCGCGTCGAGGAAGGCAGCGCCGACAAAAGCTACGGCATCGAGGTCGCCCGCCTGGCCGGACTTCCGCCCGCCGTCATCGCCCGCGCCCGCGAAGTCCTGCGCCGCCACGAGCAGAGCGAGCACCAGCTGAGCGAAAGGCTCACGCCCGCGCTGCCGCCCGTCAATGGCGTCGGTGCGCAGCAGGCGCTCTTCCCGAATTCAGCCAACGACCGCGAAGCGCTCGACGCCCTGCGCGCCGCCGATCTCGACCAGCTGCGCCCCATCGACGCCCTCAATCTCCTCGCGCAGCTGAAAAAGCAAATCTCATGACCGTAAGATCATCTTCGGCTCTATACGTGCATCGTGCCGTCATCACGAGGTCGTCCGCCACGGCGGACGACCGAGGGATCTGCTTTTCTGCATCATCGCTCCGCCAATCCAGCATGCGGTCACAACGACGTTGTCATCCCGAGCCGATCCGCGGCGTCCAACAATGGGGTCGAGGAGCGAGGGATCTGCAGTTCGTTTTTCAATTCAACTCACGATTCGCCGCATCTTCCTCATGACCCGGCCCCCTCGCATCGCCCGTCAAGTACCCTCAAGTGCCCGTGCGGCCAGCACCCTCGTGCTCGGCCTGATGTCCGGCACCTCCGTCGACGGCATCGACGTCGCCCTGGTCCGCATCGCGCCGTCCATCACCGTAAACGCCGCGCACGCGCGCCTGGAAAATTTCACCACGGTACCCTTCCCCGCCGCCGTGCGCGCCGAAGTCCTGCGCGTAGCCGAGGGCACGCGCGTCACCACCGGCGACATCAGCCAGCTGAATTTCCGCCTGGGCCAACTCTTCGCCGAAGCCGCCATGCGCGCCTGCCAAAAATTCCGCGTTCCGCTGCGCCGCATCGGCCTGATCGGCTCGCACGGCCAGACGGTTTTTCATCAGGGGCGCCCCAGCCGCTTCCTCGGTGCGAACGTCGCCTCCACGCTGCAAATCGGCGAGCCTGCGGTAATCGCCGCGCTCACCGGCATCACCACCGTGGGCGATTTTCGCCCCGCAGACATGGCCGTGGGCGGCCAAGGCGCGCCGCTCGTTCCCTTTGGCGATTATCTTCTCTATCGCGACGCCCGCCGCGGCCGCGCCGTCCTGAACATCGGCGGCATCGCCAACGTCACCATCATCCCCAAAGCCGCCGCGCCCAGTTCCGTTCTGGCCTTCGACACCGGCCCCGGCAATATGGTCATTGACGCGCTCGTGCACCATTTCACGCGCGGCCGCCGCGGCTATGACGCCGACGCCCGCATGGCTTCCCGCGGCCATCTCCTGCCCGCTTTGCTGGACACGCTCTTCGCCGAAAAATATTTCGGGGAACCTCCTCCCAAATCCGCCGGCCGCGAGCAATACGGCAAAGCTTATGTCGGGGAAATTCTCGCCTGGGCACGCGGCCACCGCGCGCGTCCCGAGGATCTGGTTCGCACCGCGACCGTGTTCACCGCGCTATCCATCTCCGCCGCCCTGCATCGCTGGGTCCTGCCGCGAACTCCGATCTCTCAGCTCATCGTCTCCGGCGGCGGCGCGCGCAATCCTCTGCTCCTGGCGCAACTCTCCGCCGCCCTCGGCGGAATCGAAGTCATCCCCAGCGAAGCGCTGGGCCTCCCGGGCGACGCGAAGGAAGCGTTCATCTTCGCGGTGCTGGCCGACGAAACCGCGCACGGCCGCGCCGCCAATCTCCCCAGCGCCACCGGCGCCTCGCGCCCGGCAATCCTCGGCAAAATCTGCCATCCCCCGCCCCGCTAGGTTTCGTGTTGTAGCCCAGGGCGCGCTCACGTCGTTCGTGAGCGGCCTTAGGGCTTTTCGCAGCGCCGCCCTTCAGGGCGGCATCTTGGATTTTTCAGGTGCCCCATCTTCGCGTTTTGTGCGAAGGTGGGTATTGCCGTGAAGCTGCCTACGCTCACACGCGCGTTCTACACAGTGATCGGCAGCCTTGCCTATCTGGGCCTCGCCGTCGCCGGCTGGCATGGAATTTCCGCCTTCTTCTCTCACCCGCCCCTGGTTGGCCTCACAGTTGTGCTCTTCGCGCTCTCCGGCGTATCGATTTTTACCTCCGGCAATCTGAGTTCCGGGCAGGAAGAAGATCGCGCCAACCGCTGGGTCCTCGCGGCGTTCACAGTGCTGGGCCTGCTCCTGGCCTTTCTTCCCGCCTACACCGACCGGCATGAGTTCTGGACCATCGATGGAGACACGATCCGCTGGATTGGCGTTGCTCTGTTCGCCGCCGGCGGCGCTCTGCGCATCTGGCCGGTCTTTGTGCTGGGCCGGCGATTCAGCGGCCTGGTCGCCATCCAACCCGGGCACACGCTGGTTACCACCGGCATCTACGGCGTCCTGCGCCACCCCAGCTACCTGGGCGCGCTCGTCTTCTCTGTGGGCTGGTCTCTCGCGTTTCGCTCGGGCGTCGGCGTGCTGCTCACGGCGCTTCTAATCCCGCCGCTCGTTGCGCGCATTCGCGCCGAAGAGGCTCTATTGCTCGCGCACTTCGGCGCCCAGTATGCCGCCTACCGCTCCCGCACCTGGCGCCTCCTCCCCGGCATTTATTAACGGTAATCAGCACCCCGGCTTCTCGTGGATCATCAGCGACACCCAGGCCATAGCCTCCAGCGCCCCGCCAAAATCCGTGCTAATCTCGATATAGATAAGGGAGGAAATACCAAGCAGAAAATGGGCCCGTTTCCCGGCGACAATTTAACTTACGCGCAAATCCTTCCCCGCCTCTTTGTCGGCTCGCATCCGCGCACCATCGCGGATATCGAACGCCTCCGCCGGGAACTGGGCGTCACCGCCGTGCTCAATATCCACACGGACACAGACATGAGCGCCGTCTTCCTGGATTTCCAGCCGCTCGAGGCCCACTACCGCGCCAGCCGCGTCGAACTTCGCCGCGTCCCCATGCTCGAGCAGCAGCCCGAGCTTCGCGCCAAGCTCTGCGCTTGCATCGACGCTCTCAACGAGCTCCTCGCCGGCGGCCACACCGTCTATCTCCACTGCACCGCCGGCATCGGCCGAGCGCCCACGGTCGCCATCGGCTACCTGCACTTCCATCTCGGCTGGGAGTTGGATGTCGCGGTCGCGCACGTCAAGCGGCTGCGGGAGTGCAATCCCCATCTCGAAGCGCTTCGCCTGGCTTTGGAAGATCAAGCCCTCGGAACAGCCGAGGAAGTTACACGCGAAGTGGTTTCAGACAAAGTTCCCCGCGAATCATCTCGCAAACGCCAGCGCTAAATCGCAGGTGCCCCAGCCTTCTCTATTAGAGCTCGTCACTATTTCGCGCGCGCCCCGCCGCTCTCCGAACTCTGATAATTCGGCACCGTAAGCCCCAACGCCTTCACCGTCGCTTCATCCGGAGCGATGGCGCCATTCTCAGACGTGACCACGCCGAATCCGCCGTGGTACTCCCACATGGCCCAGCCGATGCCGCGCTTCTCGAGCGCCGTGCGCACATCCCTCAGCCAGGTTGCGCGATCCTTGGGATCAGCGTTCTGGCGGTAAACGCCAAACTCGTCGCACTCGACCGGCACGCCCCAATGCTCCGCCCATGCCGCCACCTGACCGATCTCCCCGTCGATGCGCTCCGCGTTCCAGCGGTCCAGCCCATAACGCACCACTTGCAGCCGGTGCACCGCATCCGGCAGCTCCGCCGCGGCCGCCTGCACGTTTTCCGGCGTCGAAGGATACGGCACGCCCTTCAGCTCGTGCCAGAAGTTCGATGACCACGTCGCGCCCTGATGCGTAAAGACATGCGACTCATAAAAATGGAACGCATAGATCACGTTCGCGTCGCGCAGCGGCTCGAGAAAAACCAAATCGTCGTCGTCCGACCAGTGCGCGCCCGTGGCGATAATCGTGTTCCCCGGTGCACCCTCGCGAATCGCCGTGGCCAGCTTGGCCTCCACGCCGTACCAGCGATAGCGGTCCCTTCCCTCCGGCTCGTTCAAAATCTCGAAGAACACGCGGTCGGCATCGAGGTTCGCGTAATGCGCCGCCAACGCCCGCCAGAAATCCGCGAACTGCTCCACGAACTCATCGTCGGCCGCCAGCTCGGCCTTGAACTCCTCGTCCGCGAAAATATCGATCTCTACCGCGAGGCCCCGGTCGAGAATCATCTTCACCGCCGCATCCAGGAAATTCAGCTCCTCCGAAGCAATCTGGTCCGCCTGCTTCGCGTGAAACATCGGCTTGGGGTCCACGCTCAGCCGCACGTGATCGAAGCCCATGGCGCGAATCAGGTCGAGATCGCGCGCCGTAATCGCCGTATCGAAGTGTTGTTTGGTGAATCCGTTGGGATCGTAGACCTGCGCGAACCAATCGCTGATGTTAATGCCGTGCCGCAGATGGCCGAGCCGTCTCTGTGCTACCGCAACGCCATCGGTGCCCGCCGCGCCCACCGCATTCTTCTGCGCCACGCGCCCCTGCGCCGCCCCCGCTCTCGCGGCGCACAAACAGAATACGCATAAGACGAAAATCACTCGATGTTTTGCGGAACCAAACATGCGCATATAGAAAGCTTTAGCAACACGAGTAGGTGTCATCACGAGGCCCGAAGGCCGAGGGATCTGCTTTTCCCGGCGTTCGTTCCCCAACTCTCCGAACATTAGACGAACTCAAGAACTGCGGTCGCCACCCGCTCAATCGTGTCGCTGAACCTCACGCCGTTCTGGCCTTCTCCCGCGGTCGGTCCAAGCCCGCATTCACTCTGGAAATCTCCGTCAGCACCGACCAATCGCAACTCCCCCAGCCGCGCGCCTGCGCCGCGATGATCTTGTCACGCACCACGCTGCCAAAGGGCAGCGGCACGCCCGCATCGCCTGCCGCCTGCAAAATCAAGCGAATGTCCTTCGAGCCCACCCCGTCCAGGGTCGAGCCCGCGACCTCCTCGAAAGTTCCCAGCCGAATTTTCTCCAGATATTTCGGCACAAATACCGGATGCTGCAAGGCTCCTTTCATCATCTCGCTGACGGCCTCCAGGTCCACCCCTTGCTTCTCCGCGAACACCAGCGCCTCCCCCATCGCTTCGAGCAGGCAGGCAACGAAGAAATTCATGGTCAGCTTGAAGCTCGCGGCCAGCGCCGGCTCTTCGCCCACCACAATCATGTGCCCCGTGTACGCATCGAGCACCGGTCGGCATCGCTCGATGAGCGCGCGGCTTCCGGCCACGAAGCTGATGAGCTTCCCCGCCGCGGCCTGCTCCGGATGGCCCACAAAAGTCGCGGCCAGGTAATGGCTCCCCTGGGCCGCATGCAGCGCCGCAAATTCCGCTGTCGCCTTCGGCGTCACCGTCGAAGTGCCGATATGAATCGTGCCCGGACGCATCCCCGCCAGAATGCCGTTCTCGCCAAGCAAATTGTCGCGAACCGACGCGTCGTCCATCAGGCAGGTGAGCACAATGTCCGCCTCCGCCGCAGCCTCCCGCGGCGAACGCGCCGCCGTCGCCCCGGATGCGACGAAGCTCCGCGTCTTCTCCGCCGTGCGGTTGTATACGATCAGCCGGTGCCCCGCCCGTTGCACGCTCTGCGCGATCCCCGCGCCAATTCGTCCCAGCCCCAAGCACGCCACAGTCAGCCGAGCGGTCGTCATCTTTTCGCTCCCCTGGCGCTCCACGCGCCTCTTGACTCAGCGATCATGCACCTTGTAGCCCAGGGCGCCCGCCGCCCTGCGCGAAAGCGCAAATACTAAACGAAGGCTGGCGGGGCCCTGGGGACTTCGCTTCCGCGCCTTCAGCCTTTCACCAGCTCCACCGACGAGCTCAGCTGTATCGCGTTGTGCAATGTCCGGTACAGCGGACATCGCATGGCGTAAAAACCATGCACCCGCTCGATCGTCTCGCGCGCGCTTTCCGGTGCGGCCAGTTTCATCAACACGTGGATTCGCCGGATCACCAGCACGCCGTCCTCGGTCTCCACTTCCCCGGTAACCTCGCCCACGAGCTTCCCGTTGCTGGCGTCGATTTGGCGCGCCTCCAGCGCGCCCCCGAAGGTTCCCACCATTCAACCCGCCGTCGCGGCGATCACGTAATCGATGGTGGTCGCGTGCGACCCCTGCAGCTTCGCCGGATCCACCTTGTAGTGCTCGGCGATCGCCCCGTGCACGCTGAACACCACCGGCTTCTCCTCGCCAGGAATCTGCGCATAGCGCAGCGGCCCAGCTTTGCGTTCGATCCGGCTCCGCGAGACGTAAACCACTTCGCCCATTTTCCCTCCCCGTACAGCACCAAAACCTTTGTAGCTCAGGTCCTCCCGCTGGCTTTCACGGCGGGAGACCTGAGGATTTTCCGGCAGACCTTCGCCCGCTTCGAACCAATCCGCGCAGGCCGCCCAGGCCTCCCACTCTACCACCACAAACCCCGCAGCCGCCCCCGGCCTGGCATCCATGAATGCGTTCACTAAAGCGATAAGATATAAGCTGCGATCAGAAATATTTGCCCGCGTCATTCGTCTACATTTGCGGGAGGCTAACCTGAGAGCCGGCTACATGGAGTTCGCGAACAGCGGTGGCTTGGCCGCACCGCCCGAGTTGAAGAGCGACCCAAAGAGTCGCGCCGAAGAGTGCCGAACACGCGCACGCTCGCTCCGCCGCCAACGCGGCGCAGCAAAGCGACGACGGCCGCATCCTCGACGCCTTCGCGCGCTATCGCGCGCGCCTCGCCAATTTCATTCGCCGCCGCGTCCCGGACCAGGGCGAGGCGGAAGACATTTTGCAGGAAGTCTTCTACGAACTCGTCGCCGCCTATCGCCTCTTCGAGCCGGTGGAAGAGGCCAGCGCCTGGCTATTTCGCGTAGCCCGCAATCGCATCACGGACTTCTTCCGCAGGAAGAAGCCCCAGCCCTTCGCCGACCGCGCCGTGCGCGTCGAGGACGGCGAATCGCTGCTCTTCGAGGATTTGCTGCCTTCTCCCGACGGCGGCCCCGAAGCCGCTTACGCCCGTTCCGTGCTGCTCGAAGAGATCGAAGCGGCGCTCGACGAATTGCCGCCCGAGCAGCGCGCCGCCTTCGTGGCCCACGAACTGGAAGGCCGCAGCTTCAAGGAACTGGCCGCCCAAGCCGGCGTCAGCGTGAACGCCATGGTGCTGCGCAAGCATCATGCGGTGCTGCAGTTGCGCCAACGCCTGCAAGCCATTCGCGACGAATTTATCGGCCGGTGAACTTCATCGGCGCGAAGTTTGGGAAAGAAGTGTGGGAAAAAAGTTTGGCCCTAAGATTTGAAAGTTGAGGTGAAAGAAAGATCATGAGAGGACATCGTCTCGCGCGCGCCGCAAAGTTCATCCTGTTCGCCATCGTCGCCGCGCTCGCGCTCGGCTTCATCGTCATGCGCCTTTGGAATTGGCTCATGCCCCCCGTCTTCGGCCTGCACGTCATCGGCTTCTGGCAAGCCCTGGGCTTGCTGGTGCTCGGCAAAATTCTCTTCGGCGGATTCCGCGGCGGACACTGGGGCGGCATGCGCTGGCGCCGCCGCATGATGGAACGCTGGGCCCAAATGACGCCCGAGGAGCGCGAGAAGTTCCGCGCCGCCATGCAAAGCCGCTGCGGCTCCTTCGCGCGCCCCTCGCCGGAAGCCAAGGCGCAATCGTAGCGCCCGATGCTTTTCCTCCCCGCATCTAAGCTGTGAGCGCAATTCGACTAGGGTATACCCCTGATTGCACGTCAAGCCGGCTCTTGTAAACTCAAAAAAGTCTGAGTGCCGGCCTTGCTCGACTTCGTCTGCTAGCCGCTACGCGGATCGAGCGCAGGCCAATGCAAATCGCTTTGCGCGTCCTTCACATCTTGCCGAGTCTTCGGCCCGACGGTGGCGAACGTATCGCCGTCTACGTCGCTTCCCGCATCGACCGGCGGCGATTCGAACCCGCGGTGGTGTCCGTCAACGCGCCGGTAGGATCGGATCTGGAGAGCGCCCTGGCCGGCGCCGGCGTAAAAGTCTGGTATCTCGGCAAAGGCCCCGGATTCGATTGGCGCATCTACTCCAAGATGAATCAGGTCTTCCGCGAATTTCAGCCCGACATCGTGCACACCCACATGCAGGTGTTCCGTTATGTGTTCCCCTCCCTGCTGCTTCATAAGCCGCGGCTCATGCTGCATACCGTCCAGAATGTCGCCGATCACGAACTCGAATGGCGCGGGCGCGTGCTGCAGCGCGTGGGATACCGTTTTGGCGTCAAGCCCATCGCCGTCGCGCAGGAAGTGGCCAAGAGCGTCCAGCGCGTCTATGGCATCCGCAATTGCGAAGTGATTTGGAACGCCGTCCCCACCGCTCATTACGGGAGCCCTCAAATCAGCCGCGAGGAGTGGCGCGCGCGGCACGGCTTCGCGCAGGACGACGTTCTGTTTGTGTGCGTAGCGCGCTTCTTTCCGCAGAAGAATCACCCGCTGCTGCTCCAGGCTTTCGCTCGCGGGCCCGCCGCCGATCCTCGCGCCCGCCTGCTGCTGGTGGGCACCGGTCCGCTGGTCCCGCAAGCGCAAGCGGAGGCCCAGCGATTAGGGATAACGGAGAAGGTCCACTTCCTCGGCTTGCGCTCGGATATTCCAGACCTGCTCGCCGCCATGGACGCGTTTGTGCTCAGTTCCGATTGGGAGGGCGCTCCGGTAGCATTGGCCGAAGCCATGGCCGCCGGGCTGCCCGTCATCGCTACAGCCGTGGGCGGAGTGGCGGAGTCATTTCAAAATCAGAAGGAAGGTTTCCTCGTGCAGCCGGGCGACGCCGCGGGAATTGCCAATGGCATGATGACCCTTTTGCAAAGCGCTGAACTGCGCCGCTCCATGGGCGCGGCCGCCGCGGTGCGCGCGCGAGAACAATCCGACGTCGGCAAAATGGTTCGCGCCTACGAAGACCTCTACGAGCGCGCCCTCGCTCCTACTTACGCCCCCGCCGCCGCTTCCGCCAATCCCGATCCACAATAATGTCCCTGTAAAAAGCCCAACAAAGGCCCGAACAAAGGAAAGAACGATGGCGCCCTATTGCCTGCGATCTCCTATTGCCTTGCGGGATCAAAGGGTAAGCAGGGCCAACTCCCGGCGTCGGGCTGAATTACTCTTGCGGCGTCTCCGCGTCGTCACGCTGCGAGCCGCCGCCTTCGAGCAAACGCGAAGCCACCAGAGCGTCCTCCTGCCGCACGCGCAGCTTGATGCCGCCGAGCAGGTTGGACCACAGCCAGTCCATGCGGATGAGATTATCGTCGCCCAGGAAGCATTCGATGCCCGCCGATTCGAGCACGCTTTTGGCCAGCAGCGCTTGGGGCAAATCGCGGTACTGGCGGATAGTCAGAAGATCGCGAAATTCCGGCGCCGGAAGATGCCTCGCTGGGCTCTTCCGCGTCGCCCGGCTCCTCCGCACTTATCTCGCGGCGTTCCATCTCCGCAGCCAGCGCCGTCCGCGCCTCATCGGTGAGCGATGCCGTCTCGCGAGCCAGTTCCCGCAATTCGCCGTCGGTCATCGCGGCATAAAGCTGCGAGAGCCGCTGCCGTTCCTGCAAGGAACCGAATTTCGAGCCGAAACCTGCTCCCGCCATGGCTCACACCCGTAAGTTGAATCCCCGTAAGTGGAACAGCCCTTGAGTTGAACCGCGTAGGTTACACCATAAGTCTGATTCCAGCGCCGCTTTGCTCGTGGGAAATGCGCAGTTCAGCCGGTAGCCTGGTGCGAATCCGCCAGCGCTTTGGCGATCGCTTCCCCGGAAATTTGCCCTTCCCGCACGATCTTCCACTCGTCGCCGTCCAGCGTAACGATGGTCGAGGAGACGCTCGCGCCGGTCTCTCCGCTGTCCAGGATCAGCGGCAATTTGTCGCCCAGCTGCTTCGCTAATTCCCGCGCGTTCGAGCAGGATGCATAACCCGAGATGTTCGCGCTGGTCCCAGTAATCGGCCCTCCCAGCTGTTCGATGATGGCGCACGCTATCGGCGAATTCGGCCAGCGCAAGGCCACCCGGCCTTTATTCGCGGTCACTTTCAATGGCAAGCTGTGCGCCGCATCGACCACAATCGTCAACGCGCCCGGCCAGAAGCTCTTCGCCAGCTTGAAAAAGTTGGGCGGCAATCGCGGCCCAGCGCGCTGCCTGCGCAACGGAGTTCACCAGAATCGGAAGCGCGCGGTTTTCCGGCCGTCCCTTCACCCGATAGATCTCTTCCACCGCGGAAAGATTAAAAGGATCGGCCGCCAGACCGTAAAACGTGTCCGTGGGCACACCAATCACCTGGCCGCGCTTGATGTAATCGGCGGCGTATTGAATGGCGGCGCTGTCTGGGGCTCCCGCTGAAAGTTTCAGCAGCTCAGCCGGCAATTTAGGGGTCCTCTGCAGTTTCCGGATCGCGTCCGAAGACCTGCCCTGTGTGTAGTTTACGTCCTGTCAATAGTTTATGAAGGTACCATAACGGCGCAATGCGCAGCAAGGCCGCTTCGGCGAAGCTCGCGTGATCCAGCGCTAGAATTCGCCGAAAGCCGCCTATTTCTTAGGCAGAAAGGAGGTAAATCCCGCCTTTTTTTGGAAATCGTCGAAGGTGTATTGGTCCTCGCAAAAGTAATCCCCCAGATGCCAGTCGGAATGCAGCTTGAAAAGCTTGCACTACGATGAGCCTCGGAGCCGGCAGCAAATCCATTTCTTCGTTCGCGCCCACTACATGGTTTCTGCCAAGAAAGCTTAGGCTTTCTCCCATTGCCGCGCCTCTCTTCGAGAGTACACTCCCCTTACTTCGCCCAGGCGGTGAACCGTGCGGCGTTCCTCTGGACTGCTCCTGTTCCTTACAGCTCTCTTTGCCGCACTTTTTTCTGTTCGCTCCCTCTTGCCGCGCAGAGGCGTCCCACCGCCGATCCCTTTCCGGACGACGACGAGCTAGGCGCCGGCGGATATGGCCACTACTTCAGCGTCAGCGGAACGGTTGCCGACCGGCAGTCCGGCCTGCGCCTGGACGGCGTTCGCGTCGACCTCAATTCCTCCAACACGAGGCGTGGTGGCCACCACCTTCACGACTCAAGGCAATTTCCGATTCGATAACCTGCGCGACGGAACTTACGACATCAGCTTCAATCTCACCGGCTACCAGGAAGTGGAGGAGCATCTCGAAGTTTCCGGTCCCGTCTTCGGCATGACCGTCAATCTCAAACCCGTGAACGAAGCGGCCGCGGGCGGGTCGCCCACCGTCTCCGTGCGGGACCTCTCCATTCCCCAAAAGGCCCGCGATGCCATGAACAAGGGCATGGTCCTTCTGTATCAGAAGTCGGACTACGCCGGCAGCATCAAGGAGTTCGAGCACGCCATCAAGATCTTCCCGAACTACTACGAAGCCTACGCCCAGATCGGCTACGCCTACATCGCCTCGAAGGATCCCGCGCACGCCGAGGAAGCGCTGCGCCAATCCATCGTCGTCAGCCAGGAACATTACCCCGATGCTTTCTTTTTGCTGGCCGCCCTTTTCTCCTCGCAGAAGCGCTTCGACGATGCGGAGCCGCTGGCGCGCAAAGCGGTGGACATGGCCCCGGACTCCTGGCACGCCCAATCGGAGATGGCCCAAGCCCTTCTGGGGCAGGATCGTCCCGAGGACGCCGAAAAATACGCCCAAGCCGCCGTCAAACTGCAACCCGATAATCCTCTGCTGTGGCTCCTGCTGGCCAACATCCACGGCGATTTGCAGAACGACTCTGCCTTGGTCGACGACTTGAATACCTATCTCAAGCTCGCGCCAAATGGCCCCATCGCCGATCGCGTCCGCCAAGGACGCGATGAAGCCAAGCAAAGGTTAGAGCAGAGCAAAGCCTCTCCCGCCGCCGCGCCCGCCGCTCTGCCTGCCGCTGACCCGGCAAGCGCCTCGCAGCAGTAACTCCAAATCTGTCCCTTGTGAGCGTGGCTCCAGTCCCGTCAGCTTTCTCCCACACCGCTTCCCCGCCCGCGCGTTGTTGTCATCCCGAATCCCGGTCGCGTCCTTTGCGAACGGCGGTGAGGGATCTGCTTTTACGCTTCCGGCCTACCGTGACGAAACCTGCGTGATGCGCACCGGCTGCCCGATCAGCGTCGCAGGATCGGCTCCCGGCTTGGGGCTGAACTTCTGCGTGCGCCCGCCAAACGTCTCGGCGGCGTAAAGGTTCCCCGCCGAATCCACCGAAAATTGGTGCACGCCCCAGAACGCGCCCGGAAACGATCCATACGTTCCCCAGGAGTACAGCAGCTTGCCGTTCAGATCGTACTTGAGGAATTTGTTGGTCACGCCGTCGGCCACCCAGAGGTGCTGATCGGCCGTAATCATGATGTGGTAGGGCTGGCGGATATTGTCCCATTCGCTGAGATATTTCCCGTTCTCGTCGAAAATCTGGATGCGGCTGTTGGAGCGGTCCGCCACGTAGACACGCCGCTGCGCATCGATATCGATCGAGTGCGGCAGGTCGAATTGCCCCGGCCCCTTCCCTTTAGTGCCCCAGGTCATCAGGAATTTGCCGTTCTTGTCGAACTTCACCACCCGCGTATTCACGTAGCCGTCGCTCACAAAAAACGTGCCGTCCGGCAGCCAGGCGATGTCCGTGGGACGCCCGAAGTGCTTGTCGTCGTCGCCCGGCTGGAGGCGCTCGCCGAGCGTCAGCACCAACTCTTTGCCGTCGTGCGTGAACTCGAAAATCTGCTGCACCATGTCGTCCACCACCCAGACGTGCTTCTCCGGATCGTAGGGATTGATCTTGATGTGGTGCGGGCCGCGCCCGCCGGCGAAGAGATGGTCCCACTGCGTCCAGTCCTCCAGCAGCTTGCCGCTCGCGTCCACCACCAGAATGCAGTTCTCCAGGCGAGGCTTGCCAGACGTCGCCGGCTGTCCAAACGCGCCGTAGCCTCCCGTGTAGCCCTCGGGCGCCTTCGGCGGAATCGGCAACTCCCCACGGTTGGCGATGTAGATGCGATTGGGACTCTCGGCGAAGACGCCGCCTTGCGAACCCCACGTCCATCCCGGATGCCCGAGCGGCTTCGGCCAATCCGCCACGACGTCGTACGGCCCTGTCTCGTCTTCACCGCCGGCTTGGCTCTGCGCCGCTGCCTTCGCTTTGGTTTGCGCGAAGCTCACGCCCATGCGCATGCTCAGTCCCGTGGTCAGCAAGCCTGCCGCCAGCAAAAAGATCACACCCAGGCCAAGGCGAAATTTCGTGCGCTCTCTCATTTATCCCTCCAGGGAGGAAGCGTTCCAGGCCCTATGCTGCCGCGATTCTACACCCGTCCCGCCGCCCGCGAGAACGTAACAAGAGCGAAATTTAAATTGACTTCCCCCTTCTGTCGGGCCTATATACCCGCAACGCAACTCGACGGAGGTCCTTCAATCTCGCACGGCAAAATTCGCATCGTTGGGCTGGTTGAAAGGATTGCGCCCGCACGCGGCGCGTGAAAGGAGAAAATGCAAATGAAAGGAATGCAAAGACGTTTCCGCTATGGCATCGAGGGTGTCGGAGTCCTCATTGCGGTTCTGTGCGTGGCGTTTGCGCCGGCCTTTGCGCAGCGAGACGATAGGACCCAAAATCCAAAATCCAAGGACGACGCGTGCACCGGATATGGCCAATGTGGGAAGGCTCCGACAAATATCGCCGGCGATTTTAAGAACATTCATCGGCTGCCGCCAGGCGGGCCGGCGCCGCGCATGCCCGACGGACATGTGGACCTGACCGGACGCTGGTATCCAAACTCCGGCGGAAAAATGCTGCAAGTGGCCTATCCGCTGGACCCCGGAATCTTCGAGCAATTCGACGCCAAGAAAACGCCGGAACTGGCCCCGGTCTTCAAGCCGGGCATGGCGGCAAAATACAAGAGACCCGTCCCCTACGGCGACTGCGACCAGCCCGGCACTCCCAGCACGACTTTGGAGCAATTGGGCCAGCACGCTCCCATGGAGTTGGTCGCCACCCCGCAACGGCTGGTGATGCTTTACGAATATCCGATGGATGTGCGCATGGTCTACTTCAATCGCCAGCATCCCAAGGATCCCGATCCCACATTCAATGGGGACACGACCGCGCGCTGGGACGGAGACACGCTGGTCCTCGACGTGACGGCCATCGATGAGAGGATGAGGGTTTACGGGGGCGGGGGCGGCGGCTGGTATCCCAGCGCCCAGGAGCACGTCACCGAGCGCATTACGCGCACGTCCAAGAACTATCTCACCTACCAAATCACTGTCGAAGATCCCGTCGTTCTGGCGCAGCCCTGGAAGTCGGCCCCTCGAATCTGGTCGCTGGCGTCAGATCCGCATGAGGAGTGGGGAGAAGTCTTCTGCACCTTGAATCAAGAGCCGGATGAATACAAAAAAATAACGGAGGCCCAGAAGAAGACCAAATAAGAAGCTGGTTATTCGCGAGAGAGACGGGAACGATCAGCGGGGCGGTGCAGTCCTCCGCCGGCCGATGACGGCGCGGGCGGTTCCTACCTGCCCCATAGGCGGCTTTTGTGGCCAACCGCACGGATAAGCCCCTCAGAGCGAGGCAGAAACAGACTCACCAAGGCTATAACGTAACGAGTAATAACGGATAACCTCTCAGCTGACTCCGCTGCCCTAGTGATGACGCCTGAATACCTGGAAAATTCCAGGGAGAGGTGCACCGTCATGCGTAAGGGCATCAGGCTGCCGTGGAGCAACACACTCGTACTGCGAACGTCGCTCGCCCTCCTCCTCGGCTCCATCGGGCTCGTCTCCATGGGAGCCCAGGCGGCCCGGGCCCAGGCTCCCCTGGAGCCATCGCAACTGCCCCAGCGCACCCTGTTCTACCTCATCTGGCGCGGCGCTCCTGCGCCAAACGTGCGCAATGCGAACTCCCTGCTGGCCTTGTGGGACGATCCGGATTTCGCTTCGGTTCGTTCCGCCGTGGCCGCCGGAATGCTCGCCTCTTCCGGCAAAGACTCCTCGCAGCCCAAGCTGACGCCGCAGGAGTTCGGCGAGTTTGCCTCGCTTCTGGAGAACGCCTTCACGCTGGGATATGTCCAGGATCCCAGGGAGCGCCGGCCCGCCACAGGCCCCGCGGGAGCCAAGCCGCCTGCATGGGATGGAATGTTCTTTGTGTACAACCGCGCGGGCAAGGAGGCGATCCTGAGCAAAGCCATTCTGCGCATGCGCGCCGCATCGAAAGACGCTCCCCGCATCTCCCAAGTCACGCTCGCGGGTTTGCCGGTGCAGAAGATCGAGGGCAAAACGGCCTCCAGCTACTGGGCCGAGAACGGAAACTATGCTGTCGGCGCCGGCGAACCGGCCGTCATGGAAGAACTCTTGAACCGGCTCGAAAACAAATCGTCGCAAGCCGGCTCCCTTGTGCAATCCGCGGCTTACCAGGAATCCGTGCCAGTTGCAGGCAGCGGCGTTTTGGAATTCTTCCTGCGCGTTCCCGACCTGAAAGATTTCATGCCGGATTCGAAGCCCGGACCTTTCCCGGTTCAGAAGTTTCTCGACGCCGCGCGGCTCGATGCGGTGCACTCGATCGCCGGCCACGTTACTCTGGACGGCGCTCGCACCCACGTGCAGGCCGCCATTCTCGGCGATACGTCTCCCGGAACTCCGTTTGACATCTGGGCCAATGGCCAAGCCGCTCCTGCTTCGCTGGCTTTCGCGCCGGCCGATGCGATCTCCTACACCTCCGGTCACCTCAACCTGCTCGGCATCTACGGCATGATTCAGCGCATCGCGCACACCGCTCTCCCCATGGGACCGCCAGGAGGTCCGGATCTGCTCGACATGATGGCCGAGAAGCAGCTGGGCATGCCGCTCACCAATGCGCTAGGACTCTTCACCGGGGAATTTGCTTCCCTGCAAACCAGCCCTTCCTTGGATTCCACCAAACAGGCATTTTTCTTTTCGATCCGCAACAAACCGGACGTACTCAAGCTGCTTCGCTCCACGCTCGGCGAGCGCATCAGTTCCGAACGCAATGAAGGCGACGCCACGCTTCTAAAAATCTCGCTGAGCGGAAATCAAACCAGCGCCGGAGTGGCGCAGTGGAATTTCTTTCAGATCGCGGTGACTCCGGACATGGTGGTCGCCTCCAGCAGCATCGATACCCTGCGCGAAACGCTGGCGTATCGCGCAAAAGCCTCGGCCACCGGCGGGCTTGCCGGCGTTCCGCAATTCCAGGCCAATCGCGGCAGCGCGCCCCCGAATCTCATCGGACTGAGCTACTTCGATTTCCAGAAAATAGACTGGCAAGCCGCCAAGGACCACTGGCTCCAGCAAGCCAAAAAGCCTCAGATCGCCAAGGGCGCTGCCGGCGCTGGGACGGCTTCAACCGCGCCCTCGACAATCCCTGATTGGCTCTCACAAATCAATCCTCAGGCTCTGTCGCGGCATCTTCACACCTCTTGGAGCGTTTCCTGGAAGGACGCCAAGGGCATCCATTGGGACCAATGGATTGAATAGCTCCAGTTGAATTGCTGAATGGGACCGCTACGGACCGGCAACACGCTCCCGCGGAGCGATGCAGAGTGCCCTGCAGAGCGCCATTTAGAACGAACGATCGCGCGCGCAATGGCGAAAACAGGTTGGTCTCTTCGATACTGGATCACCTCGGCTTTAGCAACCTCTGCCATTGCGCCAGGCATCTGACGCACGAGGGCAATATCATGCGGCTACGCTCGTCGCTGCTCATTTGCGGCGTTCTTCTCTCCGTTGGCTTTTGCGCCAAACTATTTCGCGCCAGCGCGGTTCACGCGCAGACTCCGCAGGAAACGATAAGCGTCGAGAACATCACTCGTACGTTCGTCGTCCATCTGCCCCAGGGATACGATGCCAAGCAGCATTACCCGCTGGTCCTGCTCCTCCACGGGCGCGATCAAAGCGCGGACGATATGGCGCGCCTCACCAAATTCAATCAGACCGCGGACCACTACGGCGTCATCGCCGTTTATCCCCACGGCTACCTAGGGCACTGGAACATCGGCATCGAGCCGGAAGTAGAGAGCCGAGCGCCGGTGATGGGCCGGCGCAGGCGCGGCGGCTACGGTTATCCGGGCGGCGGCTACCCTGGCGGCGGTTATCCAGGTGGCGGATATCCTAACGGCGGCGGATATCCACCCAACGCTGGAGGCGGGGGCGGAGACAACGGTCGAAATCGAAATCAGGCACAGGTGAACGATCTGGCCTTCTTCGATGCCATGCTCGACAAACTCGCGTCCAAATACGCGGTGGATACGTCGCGAATCTACGTGGCCGGTTTTTCCGATGGCGGATTCATGGCCTTCCGCCTGGGTTGCGAGATGTCCCGGCGCCTCGCGGCCGTTGCGTCGATCTCGGCTGAGATGCCCAAAGCGATGAAGGATTGGTGTTCACCGTCCCCTGCCATCTCCCTCCTGATGATGAATGGAACGGTCGATCCGGTAGTGCCGTATTACGGCGGCTCGGGCCACGTCGGCTCTTACCCCACCATGTCCGCCGAAGACAGCGCCAAACAATGGGTCAAGTACGACCAGTGCGAGGCAAAACCGGAGCACATGAAATTGTCCCCTCGCGAGAAGGGCGGGATGGAAACGAACGTCTATAAGTTTGGCGATTGCCAGGCGGGCACGGAGGTGCAGCGCTACAGCATCGAGGGCGCCGGCAACACCTGGCCGAGCGGCGATTCTTCTATCCTCAGGGAAAAAGCCGGCAAGACCAGCAACGATGTGGATGCCAATGAAGCGATCTGGCAATTCTTCGCCGCCCATAAGCTGGCAACGCCCACCGGCATCAAATCCTTAGAAAACAAGCAAACCCACTACAACTTCTCAACGCGTTTCATCAGTGACTGATTGTCCCGTTTACCAATCGCTTGCCGACCGGTGGCCCGCGAGAGTCGAAAGGGCGAACCTATTCTATTTTCGTAGCCGTCTCGCCGCTGCCCACAAGAGCCGCGGGAGATTGCAATCAACGTGACAATCGACAGATCTAAAGAACCGCGGCGATACAGTCCACCTCGATGTCGAAGCCGCCATTCCAAGCAGGAACGTTAATAAAGATTCGAGCAGGAGGATTCTCCGGGAAGTAACGCCTGTAGACCTCGTTAACAGCGGGAAACATATCTACTGACGTCACGTAGACATTCAGTTTCAGAATGTTTTCCAAGGACGAACCCGCCGTCTCGACACAGAGCTTAAGCTGGTCTAAAACGATCTCGGTCTGGCGCTGAATAGGCCCTCGGAAAATCTCTCCGGTCTTCGGATCAAACGGCGGAGCGCCTGTGACGTAAATAGTGTCGCCGTGTTTAGTCACCGTCGAAGTGGGTGCCTTGTACTTTTCGAGGTAGGTCGCCAGTGGCTCGACCCGAATAATTTCTCGTTTCATAGATTTCCTCCGTTTTGTAGACACGGTTTCGATCAACCAAGAGCCGCTAAGATTCCATGGTAGGAGTGAACTCAAACAACCACCACGCTCTTTTACATCGATTTTACCGCTGCCTCGAAACAATCGCCGCTCCGCTACGTCCAAGAATATGAGGACATAGACGAGTTCGTTCGCCCTGAGTTCGGAGCCTCGGGACTGAAATTGGAGATCGCACATGGTACCCAACATTCTGATTGGCGCGAACGAGACGCCCGGCGCCGCAAGACCCAGCGTCTTATTGCCTCCTTCCGCTGGCACCGAAGGCCAGGCGTTCTTCGACGGAGCGCTGCTGGACAACGCCGTGCACAAGCGCAAGACGGCCGACTGGCTGATCTCGCTCACGGTGCACGCCGCGATCGTGGCCGCGCTCATCGTGGTGCCGCTATTTTTCACTCAGGCGCTCGATCTCACCCGGTCTGAAATCACCTATCTGGCGCCGCCGCCCACTCCGTACGCGCCGCCTCCTCCGCCTGCTGTCGCCGCTTCGGTTACGCCAGCGACGCGCAGGCCGCAGCTCCGGCCCTCCACGCTGACCATGCCCATAGCCATTCCGAGGAAAGTAGAAGTGCTGCACGACGCCGCATCCGAAAGCGCGGACCTGAATGCCGCGGCGGCTGGCGTTCCCGGAGGAGTGGTTGGCGGCGTGCCGGGCGGAGTTCTCGGCGGCGTGCTAGGCGCGATGGGAACCGTGGCGCCGCCCCCGCCGCCACCTCCGCCAGTCGCGGTGGCTTCGAATGGGCCGCTGCACATCGGCGGGAACGTCAAGTCGCCACGTGCGATTTCTACGCCGCAACCCAAGTATCCCATGCTGGCGCTGCAAGCCAGGATCGAGGGCGACGTCCAAATCGATGCGGTCATCGATAAGGACGGCAACGTGGTCCAGGAGCGAGCGATGAGCGGACCACCGCTGCTGATGAACGCAGCGATCGATGCCGTGAAGCACTGGAAATACCAGCCGACCTATCTCAATGGCGAGCCCTGGCCGATAGAGCTCACCATCAACGTCACCTTCTCGTTATCGTGAACCGCTGCGGTGTGCGTTCCACAGCGTCATAGTTTTCGGAAATTAACGGCCACCGGCGTGATCGTCGCTACCGCGGCGCCGTTCGGACCTATTGCTGGTTTGAACTGCCACGTCCGCACGGCTTCAACTGCTTTTTCATCCAATCCAAACCCAGCACCCTTCACAACTTGAATGTCATTGGCGTGGCCGTCCGGTTCAATCGTCACCTGTAAGACGACAATGCCGTTGAACATCGCTTTCGCAGCTTCGTCAGTGTACTGAGGTCCGGGACAAGATATACAAGACGGATAACCGACGCCGTTATACCCGGGACGAAACGCGGGCGTTCCGTCAGCCTGGATAATAGGCGGAAGATTTTTGGGGACGGTGAGGAGCCGGGCAGAATTGCCGATACATCGACCACCTGCAATGGAAGCTCTGGAGGCCTTTCGATCTGTTTGCCTCGTGTAGTCGGCCCTGCGTTCGCCGGAAGCCCGGCTCCCTGCCGCGCAATCGCGGCGCGGGCGATTCGTACTTGCGAGCCGTTATCCGTATCCGTCCAGGCAAACAAGAGTTCGTCGTGGTAACGCATGAGCCGCGGATAACGGCTGCCCTCCGTATTGGCAACCGTTACCGGGGCGGAGCGAACTCCTGCCGGGCTAACGATCCGCGTGCGCAATTGCGAACCCTGGCTGGTCTTTTCGATCCACATCACCGCGGCTGATCCATCGTCCAGCAATTGCACGCCGAGCCGGCCCAGCGAGCTGGTGTCGTCGACGCGAACCGGAGCGCCAAACGTGCGTCCGGCATCGTGTGAAAACGCGAGGTAAGCGCGGCCCTGGTCGTTCTTGGCCATGAACCAGGCCACGGCGACGTCGCGTCCTCTCGCGGCGATCGATGGGCCATTGATCGGGCACGCATCGATCATCCAGCCGTCGGCATGCACGATGGCTGGCGCGCTCCATTTGCCGTCGGCCAAGCGCGTCACGTAAATGTCCCGCACTTCCGTGGCACTGCGGTTTCGGAACGCCACAATTGTTCCCTCCGCCGTTTGCGCCGTGGAAGTCGAGCAGCATTCGCACACCCGCGGCACCACCACCGTTTCGCTCAACTGCTTGCCCCCAGCATCGTATACCGACGCGCGCAGGCTCATATCTCCCGTTTCGGTCTTGGGATTGGTGGCCCGCCCGTCGATCCACACCAGGCCCAGCCCGGCGCCCGGAGCCTGGAAGAGCGAGACGAATCCATGTTCGGTCTCGGTTCCATCGTGATGCGGACTCACCGGGCGCGACCACGTGTGCCCCTGGTCCTTGGACCACGACAGCATCACCTTCGAGGCGTCCGAATCCTCGTCCGATCCAAGCCTCTCCTCCCAGTGAGCCGCCAAGGTGCCGTCGGCGAGCGCGTGCACCGAGGGAACGTCGAAGGAGTTGATAAAGAAATTCGTCCCCGAGGCCACGGTCTGCGCGCTCGACCAACCTGTTGGAGTGCGCTCGGCGAATTTCAGCGCGGCGCGTTCGCCGTTCGTTTCCACCCAGCTCAAAGTGACGCGATCTCCTTGCACGCCAAACTGCGGCTCGGAACTGTTCTTGCCGGCGGGAGACGAAAAGGGCTCAATCTTCAGCGGCGCGGACGAATCCGCGGCGGAGTGTGTGCGTTGTGCGAGGATTGCCAAAAGGGCGAAACACGAAACCACGGCAATGGTTAAACGAACAGAATAAGTGCGCATATGGGACCTAAGCTTTATCGCCTTGCTTGCAGGAGTCAAATGCTTTCTTTGCCTGCGAGCTGAAAAGCCTCTTCGTTACGAGAATTCGGCTAGGGCCGGATGCCGGCGACGTTCATGCGCAGGCGATAGAGGCCGGTGCGCGCGGTGATGTACAGGGCTTTGCCATCGGCATCGCCCCAGTTCAGGTTCGCGGGGATCTCAGGCAATTGCATTGTGCCCAGGAGCTGGGCGCTGGGCGCAAAAATCATGATTCCGGCGGGCCCGGTAGCGTAGATATTGCCGGCGCGGTCGACTTTCATCCCATCGGGAACGCCCTCGCCGGGAATATTCGTGGCGTCGAAAAACTTCTTGCCATTGCTCAAGCTGCCGTCCGCCTGAACGTCATAAACCATCCAGAATTTATCTGGACGCGAGCTGGCAACGTAAAATTTCTTTTCGTCCGGTGAGAAGGCCAGGCCGTTGGGATAAGGAACTTCCTTGGTCAACAATTCGATCTTGCCTGGCGCGCGGATGCGGTATACGCCCGCGAAGTCGAGTTCCCTCTTGGGAGCGTCCGGAACCTGCGGATAGGTTCGGTAAAGTCCCGGAGGATCGGTGAAGTAGATGTCGCCATTGCTCTTGCAAACCAGGTCGTTCGGGCTGTTGAGCCGCTTGCCGTCGTAGCGATCGGCAAGCACCGTAATCGTTCCGTTCTTCTCCATTCGAGTGACTCGCCGATTGCCATGCTCGGCGGCAATCAGGCGGCCTTGCTTATCGAGCGTCAGGCCGTTGCTTCCGATCTGCACGCCATCGGGATAGCTGCCTGCAAATATGGGCTTGCGGAAGAACGATACGCTGCCGTCCGGGGTCCACTTCATGATGGCGTTCACCTGCAGATCGCTGAACAGCAAGTAACCCCCGCTTCGCACCCAGATGGGCCCCTCGATGAAGCGAAAGCCGTCATGCAGCTTTTCGATCTTCGCTCCCGGCGGCACGAGTTTATCGAGGGCGGGATCGCTGCGCACAATGTTGCCGACATTGCTGCCGGCGTCTGGCTGCTGGCCCAGCACGGGCAATACGGTGAAGCCGGCAAGCGTCGCGAGAGCAACGATCGCGAGGAAGGCGATTGCGAGAATGATGGCGCGAAAGGCGGCGAGATGTCTCATCGGGGAACTTATACACCCGGAAGTAAGCCTGCTCAAAGCCGCCTTCAACCCGGCCCGCACACCACTAACCTGCGCGTCGTTGCCGATTTGGATACGGCGAGTTGCCACACCTACTGGCCGGCGCAAAACCGTGCTAGGATCGAGTTCCCTTCCTGAACGATTCCGTCTGCCCCCTTTCCAGACAGCACTGAGGCGCATTCATGCACGAGAGCGACCGCCGTTTGGCCCCGCGTTTCCGCATCGGCATCCTGCTGCATTTTCGATTGGCGAAATCCTCAGACTCCGAGCCCGAGTGCGCCGCCGAAACCCGCGACGTCTCTTCCCGCGGCGCCTGCATGGAAACGGACGCGCCTCTGGGAGTCGGCTGCCTCCTGGTGATCAGGATGCGCCTGCCGGAGATGATCGTGGGATGGCGGGTGCCGGAATGGCGCATCGCCGCCCACGTCGTGCACGTCGAGCCCGCGGGCAATCCCGGCAAGTTTGACGTGGGCGTGCAGTTCCATTATTACGAGCCGTTGTCGCCGCAGCGTGGCCGCTCGCTATTCGAATCGAATGCGGGCGCCGCGCTCATCGCCGCCGGCGCGCGCGTTGCCGCTGCCTCCGGAGTCGCGCGCATGAAATCCGCCCTGGTGGTCGATGGCGAGCCGCCCATTCGCGAACTGCTTCAGGAAGTCCTCAAAGCCGAGGGCATGGAGGCAGTCACCATGGCGAGTGGATCGGAAGCCGCTGAGTTCGCGCACGCCCAGAAGTTCGACGTGGTGTTCGTCGATTCGAGCGCGCCCCTCTCCGACGGTATCGAGCTCACCCGAAAAATTCGCCGCTCGGGCTACAACCACAAAACTCCCATCGTCATGATCAGCAGCCCGAAGTACATGGGCTTTCTTACCGAAGGATTCGAGGCCGGCGTCAGCTTCCTGGTCTACAAACCCATCGACCGTACCCGCCTGCTGCGCCTGGTGCGCGTCACCCAGGGCGCCATCGATAACGAAATTCGCCGCTTTCGCCGCGTGCCCGTGGAGGTGAAGGCCGCGGTCCGTTGCGGCGAGGTGGAAGTGGACGCCTCGACCGTCGATCTGAGCCTGAACGGCGCTCTGCTTCGCGCGCGGCGAATCTTTCCGCGCGGTTCGGCGATAAAGGTCAGCTTGTTTCTAGGACAAAACAGCCCGGTGATCGGCGATGGCTCCGTGATGCGCACGGTCGGCGAGAATCAGATGGGCATCCAACTCGACGGCCTGCCGTTCGAGGAAAGCTCCCGCCTGCAGGATTTCCTGCTGCGCCAGCTGCACCCGGCGTGATATTGGCAAACGCACAATCACGCCGGCACCGGCTCGGCCGGGCCCAGCGGCACGCTCCAGGCGTCGTAGCCGTAGAGCCAACTGGTGTCGTCGTTGCCGCCCTTCATCCAGGTATTCGCGCTGGAGATCGCCTGGATGCGCGAAGTGCGCGGCTTGCGGTGCGCCTCGTAACGCCGGAAAGCGCCCTCGATATCGTCGCCTTCGACCCCTTCGAGGCAGCGCGCCAGGATCGCCGCATCCTCGATGGCCGTGGCGCCGCCCTGGGCCATGTACGGCGTCATGGGATGCGCCGCGTCGCCTAAGATCACCACGCGCCCGCTGCTCCAGCGCGGCAGCGGCTCGCGCTCCAGGATGGCCCACTTGTGGCAATCCGGGCACGCGCCCAGCACGCGCCTCACGTCGTCATGAAAACCCTCGTAGGCCTCGCGCAATTCGCGCACGTCGCCGGTGGCCGACCACGATTCGCGCGTCACCCAGCCCGCCGGCTCCGGCACGCTGGTCACGAAGTAAAGCTCGCTGCGCGCCGCCGTGACGTAGTAGATCACGATGTGCCGGTCAATTCCCCACCACTTGGTGCGCGAAGGCCCGATGTCGAAGCCCTTCAGCAGCGCCGACGAAAACACGGCGCGATACGCGATGCGTCCTTTGTGCAGCGGCTCGTCCGGGCCGACGATGATGTCGCGCACCAGCGAATGCACGCCGTCGGCGCCGATCACGGCGTCCGCGTCAGCGCTCGTGCCGTCGGCAAACTTCAGCGTCACGCGTCCGGACCCGCGCTGCTCGAGCCCGGCCAGCTTCTTGCCCAGATGAAAAATATCCGGCGGCAGAATGGAGGCCAGCGCGTCGTGCAGGTCCGCGCGATGCATGCATAGATAGGGCGCGCCGAAGAGGCTCTCCGGCATGGGCAGTTCGCGCATCACTTTTCCCGTGTCCCATTCGCGGTTCAGGTGCGAATACGGCTGGAAGGCCGTGCGCCGCAGTCCTTCTTCGACTCCAATCTTGCGCAGCACCTTCATGGAGTTGGGCATCATCTGAATGCCCGCGCCCACTCGCGCGAAGCGCCCCGCCTGTTCGTAGACCTGCGCGTCGATGCCAATGCGCCGCAGCGTGGCGGCGGCCGTCAAGCCGCCGATCCCCGCGCCCACAATTGCAAAAGAAAGCTTGGCCTTCCCCATTCGCGTTTACCTTGCCTTCGCGCCCCTTCGCCTGAGGCTTCCGGAACAAATTTAGGTGGCAGGGATTCTAACCCACTGCACCACTCTCCGCCCACTCCAACGCATTTTGCTCCGTCGAGATTACCGGCCACGCGCCCGCCTAACCCACTGAAAACGAAGGTCACAAGTTCGATCACCCACAGCCGAGGCGCTTACCGCATACCGGAATCTACGGGTTACTTTTAGAGGCCGCGTACAACAAAAACCCGATGTTTTGGAGAGGGTGACAAGCATCACAGTACCAGGACGGTACACCAGCTATTCTGGTGGCCGGACGCTGGAAGGGCAGCAGCGCACCGTGGGGGCTTTATGCAGAAGGAAATTCCGTATTCCAAAATTAATCCTCGGGAATTGAAGGACCTGGAGGCTGAGTTCGGCAGGACGCTCACTCCGGAACTTGCGCAATGCTTGATCCGCTATCGCCTGAATCGCGATGCGATCGACCTCATGTTGCGCAGCGAGTCTGGCGGCCACGCCCCTGGCCCGATCTCCGCAGACCTGGTTTCAGAGATGAAGCCGCCGAACTCGTCACCCCAAAGCCCCAAAAATGAAGATTCGAAAGAAGAGCCGAAAAGCGAGGATGACTTGAGATCCCGCCAGCCCGGCGCGCGCCGCGCCGCGCGCAAGGCTGTTGCATAAAGCCTGCAATTCGTCTGCGTAAACTCTCTCACCTGCCGATGAACCCAACTTTTCCCGCCGCGCGTAGTTTTGCGTCGGCAAAATCGCGCGACAATTATTTGTGGGGGTATTCCCGGGGGTTTTTCTGGAGGACAATTGTTCTGAGGAAGGCTGCCGGCTAACCCGCGGCAGAAGATGCTCGGAAGTCACCGTCGTTCCCGGAGCGGCCGCTCGACAACGGGAGAACCGCCCGCACCCGCGTGCCGTTTCCGTCGGAGTCGATCTCCAGCGTGCCGGCAAGATCCTTCACGCGTTCGCGCATTCCGGTAATGCCCATGCCCGGCCGCAGCACTCCTTCCGGGCCGGCGCCTTTCCCGTAGTCCTGCACTTCCAGCCAAGCCTGCTGCGGATCGGCGCCAATGCGCACTGCGGCAGTCTTGCTTCCGGAATGCCGGTGAATGTTGGTGAGAGATTCCTGCAGAATCCGGAACAGCACCAGCTCCACGTGGTTCCCCAGCCGATCGAGCCGGTCCGGCATCTTTAGTTCCACGCCAATCCCGCTGCGTACGGCGAAGCCCTCCACGTACCACTGCGCCGCCGAGGCCAGTCCCAGCTCCTCCAGCAGCGGCGGATGCAGAAGATGCGAGATGGTGCGAATCTCCGCCGCGCATCCCCTCGCCAACTGGGCGGCCTCCTCCAGCTTGAGGTTGGCTGCCTCCTGCTCCCGCTTGGCCACTTCCAGCGCGATGCTCACGCCGCCCAGATATTGGCCCGCGCTGTCGTGCAATTCGCGCGCGATCCGCCGCCGCTCGTCGTCCTGCGTGCGGATCAAGCTGGCCGAGAGTTGCCGCAACTGTTGATTGCTCTGCTCCAGTTCCGTGGTTCTCTCCCGCACTTGCTTTTCAAGTTCTTTGAACGCCAGCTCCTGAGCCACTCGCCTCGCCTCTTCGGCCTTCTGCAGCTCCTGCTCGGCCTTCTTTCGTTCCGTGATGTCGCGATTTATTTCCAGCCAGATGGCCGGTTTGCCCTCGGTCTCGTGCTGCAACGTCGAACGGCTGGCCACGTAAACCTCCGTGCCGTCCCGCCGCACATGGGTTACTTCGCCCTCCCAATTGCCGTGCTGCATCAGCTCCGCTTTACTCTCGCTCAAGGACTGCGGCGAGCGCGTCTGCAGCAGCATATTGATGTTCTTGCCCACGGCCTCCGGCCGCGTCCAGCCGTAGAGTTTTTCCGCGCCGCGGTTCCAGTATCGAATCGTGTCGTCGGCCGGATTCAGTTCAATGATCGCATCGTTGGCGGAATCCAGAACGTGCGCTCGATGCACCAAGGCAAATTGCCCGCGGCGATTGGCTTCCCCGAGCGCGGCAATAAAACCGGACACGAAGAGAAATTCCGCCAGCTGAAATAAGCCGGCTTGGCTGGGCATGGCCAGGAACCGCTGCGGCGTCAGGAACAGATACCAAACGCCCGCCGCTCCGGAGAGCACTGCCAGAATCGAGGGAGCCAAACCACAGCACCAGGCGGAGAAAACGATGGCGGCCCAAAGCGGGGCCGACCAACTGGCGGATCCGAGAAACGGGTGCAAGAAGTAGCTCGCGGCGAGAGCGGCTGTCGCGGCCAGCAACGCCATCACGTATCGGCCAATACCACTTCGCGGCATTTCCATTGGGGTTCGCCAAGCGAGGGCAGGTGGCTTATCCTAACATGCCCGTCCGCGAGCCAAAGGGCGCCGAGGCGAAGGCAGGGAGAAGGGTGGCGCAAAACCCGTTCTGGCGCTAAGGGAAAATCGGCCCAACGGTCGAGTGGACTAAGGACTTCACTCGAAGGAGACTACAGACATCACCGTATTCCCACTACCGCCAATATGCTAGAAAAGCCTACGCCCCTGACGCTTCGCTGCCGAAGCTCGCCGTGGCCGGCTTGGCACCCCTTCCAGGCTTGTAGCCATTATCGCCAACAGCACCAATAAACCAACGCGTTGTTGCGCTCCCGCCCCGCCGCGGCACACACTGAGTCACTGAATTTTCGGCGGGGTTGATTAGGCCTAAATGACGCTCAAACATCGCACCAAAGAACACACGCACGCCAAAAAGCGCGCCGTTCGCCGCTGCCCTTTCGTCGCCTCCGCTGAAGTAATTGAGCCCTCCTCGGACACGCGCATCTCGGCGCGAACCTCCGAACTTGGCCTGGGCGGCTGCTACATCGAGACGCTCAATCCCCTTCCCGACGCGACCCTGGTGCGCGTGCGCATCCTTCGCGACCAAGGCGTCTTCGAAGCGGAAGCCAAAGTGGTCTACACCCACTCCAGCTTCGGCATGGGCCTGGCCTTCACCAAAATCGAGCCCAAGCAGCGCGCGCTCCTCGAGGACTGGCTGGCCGAGCTGGTCATCCAGATGAAGTCAGTTTCCTAGCGGCGGATGAAACGCGCCCACAAGAATTGCCATTTCGTCGCATCATTTCTGCCCTGCGATTCCTCTTTGATTACTCTGACGTCTTCTGTTACTACTTCCCAGTTGACGAATCTGGCCTTCGTATTTATGATTCCGGTCCCCGCGGGAAATAGAAGGCTCTGGCGAGTTGTCCTCTGCTTGTGCGCGTCGTTTGCGCTTTCTTCGAGCGCAACTTGCGCGGGAGGTGACGCTTGGCGCGAACTGTTCGCTTCGGCTGTCGGCTGTAGTTGCCGCCCTGGTTCTTGTTTCTGCCAGCGGCCGCGCCGCAAGCTCAAACCGCCGGGATTCGACCCACGCGCCGCCTGATCACCAGGCTGTGGATGCCAACCGCATGGTCGCGCTCAAGGGCAATACGCGTCCGGAAGCCAACTCCGGCGAATGACCGCGGGGCCTGTTGCCGGAGATTTTCGCCTGGAGCACATGCAGCTTCAGCTCCGTCTGCCCGCCGAGAAACAGCAGCGAACTGGACCAGCTTACGCGCGATCAGCAGGACCCTAAGTCGCCGAACTACCACAAGTGGCTGACGCCAGCCGAATTCAAGCAGCGCTTCAGCCTCGCTCCCGAAGATACCGAAGCCATCACCGCGTGGCTCCAATCCGCGGGGTTTACGGTCGAGGTCATTAACCCGCAATCCATAGTTTTTTCGGGAACCGCCGGGCAGGTGCGCAACGCCTTCCGCACCGAGATTCACAATCTCGACGTCAACGGCGAAAAGCACATCGCCAATATGAGCGATCCGCAAATTCCCGCCGCGCTCGCTCCGGCGGTCGTCGGCGTTGTCTCGCTGAACGACTTCAAGCCCCGCCCCGCCAACCGCCCCCGCGCCGCGTATCACAACCGCCACCGGCCTGTTTCTCGTGCGCCTGCGGATTTGGCTACCATCTACAACCTGAATCCACTGTTCGCCGCCGGCTATCGGGACAAGGCCAGACGATCGCGGTTTTAGAACCTTCAGATCTTTACAGCACGGAGGATTGGACGACGTTCCGGGATACCTTCGGGCTGACTTCCGCGTATCCCACCGGCTCGTTGCTAAGTGCATCCGCCAGGAAGCGGCGCGAACAATTGCACTGACCCTGGCGCCGACGGGCGCGGACGTCGAAGCGACGCTGGATGCCGAATGGGCGAGCGCGGCAGCGCCCAGCGCCGCAATTGAAGTTGTCTCCTGCGCCGATACCGCGAGTTCGGGCCTTCTGATCGCACTGGAAAACCTTGTCTATGGCGCCAATCCGCCGTCCGTCATCAGCATCAGTTATCTCTCATCTGAAACGCAGATGGGCGCTGCGGAAAACACTTTTGTCAACGCTGTATATGAACAAGCCGCGTCGGAGGGCATTTCGATCTTCGTCTGCACGGGGGACGATGGAGCTGCGGCTTCCGACGAGGATGCCGCCAGCGCCACCCATGGAATTGGAGTCAGTGGCCTGGCCTCCACCCTTACAACGTGGCCGTAGGCGGCACCGATTTTGATTTTGAGCGAGGAAAAAGACCCGCGGCAACCCTGGCGCTTGGAGCGGCACAAACTCGCCGACTTACGGTTCCGCCCTCTCCTATGAACCTGAGATCCTTGGGACGATTCTTGCGCTAATAACAAACTCGCTGATTTCATGATCGACTTTATTACCGCGCCCTTTCAGCTGGACCCGCTGGGCTTCTGCAATTCGCTCGACTGGAGAGCAGTATTTTCTCACCACAGAAGCCGGCAGCGGCGGTCCCAGTGGCTGCGCGACGGCGTGAAATACCGGCCACAAGCGGCGTTGTGGGCGGCACCTGTGCCGGATACGCGAAACCCCGTGGCAATCCCTAGTAGAGAAGAGGGGGGGGGGGGGGGGGGGGGGGGGGAACCCCTCCGACGGCGTGCGCGACATCCCCGACGTAGTCGCTCTTTGCAGGAACGGGAATGTGGGGACACTACTACGTTTTCTGCTGGTCGGACCGGCCTACTCTTCCCAGGGTTCGGCTCCCTGCACTGGCACGCCAGATACCTGGGCCGGCGGCGGAGGCACGTCATTCGCCGCACCGATCATGGCTGGAATCAAGCCCTCGTAAACCAGAAGACGGAAGAACGCCAAGGCAACCCTGACGCCATCTATTACCGGCTTGCGGCATCTGATCAAGCGACCGCCTGCTGGCCGACTCTATCTCAGTGCGTCTTCCATGACGTGCAAAGCGGCGACATCGACGTGAACTGCACAGGCACCGTCGGATGCTTTTTGAGGAACTCCGGCGGCCGGCACAAACGGCATCCTGTCCACTTCCACTTCCGAGGACCAGCCCGCCTTTACGGCAAACGTGGGATGGGACTTTGCCACGGGAATCGGCAGCGTGAATGCATATAACCTCGCCTTCAACTGGCCTACCAGCATCGCCACAGAGAGCGGCACGCCGCAGAGCGCCACGATTCTGACGGCGTTCGCGGCGCCATTCGCCGTCATAGTCAGGGACCGGAAGGAAACCCCATCAGCGGCGTGACGGTCACTTTCACTGTGCCATCGAGCGGCGCGAGCGGCACTTTTGCGGGAGGAGTAAATACGGCTCTCACAAACTCATCGGGTATCGCGACCTCCACGACCTTTACGGCAAATTCTGTCGCGGGCTCCTACCTTGTATCAGCGAGTTCGCCGAGTATCACCGGTTCGGCCAACTTTGCTCTGACGAAACACGCCGGGCACGCCGGCAACGATTACGGCTGCGACTCCCGCACAAAGCGCTTTGGTCAACAATTCTTTCGTTGAATTGGAGGCCGTCGTACAAGACGTCGGGGGAAACGCGCTGACCGGCGTCCAGGACGTCACCCCGCCGGCGAACGGAGAGAGCTTTAGCTTTGCCGGCGGAGTGAACACCGCAACGACTAATTCTCGGGCGCTGGCATAAGTCGGATACCGACGGCAAACGGCACGCCGGGTGTTTACACGGTGATGGCCAGCGTCTCGGGCTTGGCCCAAACTGCCAGCTTTCTTTTGTCTAACACGGCCACCGCGCCGGCTTTAATCGCAGCGGTCGGCGGCACGCCGCAAAGTACTCCCATCTTCAGCGCATTTGGCGCGCCCCTTGTGGCTCGAGTAACCGATTCCGGCGGCAATCCTGTGATCGGGGCGATTGTTCAGTTTTTTGAGCTTGAAAACATCCCGGCTCGGGACATTTCCTAACGGCGCAACTCAGGACTAGGAACTGGTGGACGCTAACGGTGAAGCAACCTCGAAGATTTTTACAGCGAGCGGGGTCGCGGGCCCTTATAACATCGCCGCGCATGAATACGCACTCTCAGGGTTCGGCCCCTCAACGCTTTTCCCTTAACGAACACCGCTGGGCCCCCGGCGCAGATCATCCTGGTGACCACGCTCGCTTAAGTATCCGATGAGCACAGTTCTCGGCATCGCCTTTCCCAGCTCAGCCTTCGTTTACGTCACGGATGTCGCAGGGAATCGGCTGCCCGGTGTTCCGGTCAGCTTCAGCGCGCCCACTACCGGCGCGAGCGTGACTGTGGCGGGAACTCTACCTGTAACGTCACCATCGTTACAGACGGGGGCGGATTAGCAATATCGCCGGCGTTGATGCCCACTCATACTCCCGGCAGCTAAACATGACGGTAAGCGTGGCGGGAATCGCGCCGCTCAACCTTCCCTTGATGAACGTGGACTACAGCCTGGCCATGCATACTCCGGGCACCGTGCAGATCACTTCCGGAACGGCCGTAACAGTGATTTTAGATATGGCAACGATCCCGGCGAACACTCCCATGCCGGACGGCGCCTCCTTATCCTGTCTCCTTCCGTTAACCTTCCAGCAACCGTATTGCTCGTTGAGCAGGCCTGCGGGCTTGGGAGGAGGCTTCCCTGGTTTAGATATTGGGAATACGAACGCCACCATCACCCTAACCATCTTACCACCGGGGTCGCGTCTAATCCTGTCGCTCGTCTTCCAGTGGGAAAGCCTGGCGCTCTACAGCCACTGCCGCAATGGATATACCTCTCAATATTGCTTTCTATGGCCATGATCGGGCTCTTTATCGCTGCCAAGGAAACGGTCCACTTCCGAAAAATGCAGATGTCCTTAATGCTTGCCTTGCTGGTGATCGCGGCCACGGGGTTGCTGAGTTGTGGTGGCTCCGGTACGACGTCGCCCAATTCCTCGGCCTAATCGTCGAATTCGCCGGCGTCGGCGGGACCCTCGACCGTAACCGTCACGTCGACCGTTCCGTTGCTTTTGGGCGGCGGCGTTTCTAAATCAATCACGATTCCGGTCAACGTGAAATAACGCGGAAGCCGCGCAGCACCCGCAGCCGTTTCAGATTTAGGCGCCCGCCCCCTGGCACAGCCACTCTTGGCTGTGCGAGCTTGCATCTTGAGCTGACACGCGAGCGCCACCAGGCGCCGCTGCCGAGCGCCGGATTCGCCGGCTTGTAATCCGGCAGCGTCACGCGGTCGCCGAACGTCGCCTTCAACCCCTCGACGGCGCAATCCTCGTCCCCGCCCGCCGCGCCGCCCACCGTAACGCCCACCGCGCCGATCATCTGCCCATCCACGACAATCGGAATGCCGCCCGGCTCCGCGAACCATTTGAACCCGTCCGCCGAACGCACGAATCCCGCCGGATTATTCTTCAGCTGCGCCGCGTTCACCGACGTAGGCAGATGTTCCCGCAGCGAGGTCTGCGCCTTCAGCAGCGCCGTGCGCAACTCCTCGGGAACCTCGCCGTCCATCCGCTCGACGTGCACCAGCTCGCCGAACGTGTCCACCACGTATGCCGCCTCGGTCGCGCCCTTGGCAGCCGCCCAATCGCGGCAGGCGCGCGCGATCTTCTTCGCCGCCGCCAGCGAAATCTGGTTGCCGTCAAAAACTTTCGCCGCGCCCGCCCCGCCCACCACGAACTCCGCCGGCAGCGTCGTCTTCGGCGTCGTTGTGGTGACAAAGCGCGGAACCGGTACCGCGTTCGGATTCGGAGTGCGCTGCTGCCGAATGTCTTCCAGCAGCGGCGGCACCGTCCCGATCACTTTTTCCAGCGCCCCGTGCGCGCAAATCTCGTCGCTCCACACCGGCGGATTCGGCGGATATCCGCCCACGCCGATCACGCCGATCAATTGCTCATTGACGATGATGGGCAGCCCGCCCGAAACCGGGTAATACCCGAGCTGAATCAGCTCCGCTTCCTGCGTGGGATCGTGAATGATGAGATTGGCCCAGGTTTTGCTCGGCACCAATCCCATGAGCGTGGTGCGCGCCTTCATCTCCGAGGTGATGATATTGACGTACCCCTGCCCATCCATGCGATCCATGTACACAAAATTCCCGCCCTTATCGAGGATGGTAATCGTGTGCACGCCGCGGCCGTTACCTTTGGCGATCACGGCCTCCTCGCAGCTCTCCGCGATGCGCTCCGACGTGGCCAAGTTGATGGTGGTGAAGTCGTGCGTCTTCTCCGCCGCCTTCTCGCTCAGCACAAATTGCTTGGGCACGTTTTGAGCACACGCCGCGCCGCTCAGCGCCATTGCGCCCCCTGAAAGCAGAGCCAGCCGCCATGCCAGTCCACCGAGCAAACGCCTTCGCAACGGCACTCTCGGAACTCTCATCTCGTCGCCTCCTGACATTTATCGCCCACTGCCGTTCATCGCCCAGTGTTGTTCTGGCCCAAGAGATCGAACTTGATCACCTTGCCGCCCTTCATCACAAACTTCACCCGCTGCAGTTCGGTGATGTCCGCCAGGGGATCGCCGGAAACGGCGATCAGGTCCGCGTACTTGCCCTTCTCGATGGATCCGATCGGTCCTGCCATCCCAGCGCTTCGGCGTTGACCATCGTCCCGCACTGGATGGCCCGCGCCGGAGTCATGCCGCGCATGCTTCACCAGCGCCTCGAAGTCCAGCGCCTGCGTCCCATGCGCATAAGTCGAGCCGTCGGCGCCGCTGCCCACCATGATCTTGATTCCCTTGGTGGCCGCCGCCATCGTCACGGCCTTGCTCGAAGATCGGGATCATGCGGTACTTGCCGCCGGTGTTCTTCTTGTCGTTGTCGTCCATGTAAGGCTCGGTGTAGCGCTGCAGAGTCGGATCGTAGTAGAGCCCCTTGGCCACCATCATGTTGGCCTGCTCCTGATCCAAGCCGAAGGCGTGCTCGATGGTGTCGCAACCGGCGATGATGGCGTTCTTCTGCCCTTCGCCGCCATAGACGTGGCACGCCGTCTTCTTGCCCAGCGCGATGCGTTTCGTCGATCAGCGCCTGCAATACGGGCATCGGATAGGTCAGCACGTATATCGGCCTTGCCCGTTCGGCGTGAACGAATAGCGCCCGTCGGGAAACAGCTTGATCCAATCCGCGCCGTGCGCCGATCTGCTCGCGCACCGCCGCGCGCGCTTCTTCCACCGAGCGAACCACCGTGCTGGCCAGCGGATTATCCGGAGCGCCGGGTTCCGCGGCGTAGCGCCCCACACGATGCCCAGCGTCGAAACTTGATACCGCGGCCCGTCGATGCGGCCCTGCGTTGATGGCGTCGCGGATCTCGATGTCGCCGTATCCGTTGCCGTGCGTGCTCATGTCCCGCGCCGCGGTGAAGCCCGCGCGCAGGTCGGCCTGCACGTTCTGCATGGCGATCACATGGCGCGCTTCGGTCTGGTCCTCTCTGCGGTCCGCGCGTGTTGAACATGTGCGTGTGCGCGTCGATCAAGCCGGGCAGCACGGTCGCCTTGCTGAGGTCGATCACTTGCGCTCCCGCCGGAATCTTAACCTGCGCCTCCGGGCCCACTTCGGTGATGCGGTCGCCATAGATGACGATCACTTGCTTGGCCAGCATCTGGCCCGTCTTGCTGTCGAACAGCTGGCCCGCGCGCACCGCAATCGTTCGCGGCGCCGGCGGGCACTTGTAAACGCCGCCGTCGGAGCCGACGCACGGCGTCGGTCCCGCCCCTCGCCAAGCCGCCGCCGTCCGCGGGGCCTGCGCCTGCGCGCGCGCCGCGCCCGCGCCCAGCGCGCCGAGCAGCAGCCCCGCCATCACTCCCGCCGCCGCTACGGGCGCGGCAAGCATCCCCCGCGGCGCCCTCCGCACGGCCCCTCGCGCGATTTTGTGAGTGAATATTTCCGCAATCTTGCCCTTACCCATATTTCTCCCTCGCTTCGCGACCCCGCGCGGAGTCTAGCCCCCGGGTTTTGTAGTGTCAACGAGCCCTGGGGTATGCGTCTACGGACGCAAAATCCGACCACCCCCTGCCCCAGACCAACCCAGAGGGGCGGCGGCGCCCTCAGAACTGCATGCAGTTAAATCTAAAGCCGGATTCGATGCCTACAAATGAAACAGTCGCTCAACGAATCGAGAAGGCCGTTCTTCGAGAACTATCTCCCAGAACGCCGCTTCTGGACCGTAAGATGAAGTAGGATGCCCTCTTTAGGATAGGTATGGTGTTCGCGCTATTCCGGCATGGACGTGTTCCTGTGGGGCTGCGCGCTTTCGACATTTTTGAGGTAACAAGACTATGGGATTGGCGACGGTGGGTAGGAGCCGGGACCACAATGGCTCGACCGACACTGGCCAGACCTTCCTCTATTTCGGCTGGCTGACCCTTTTCCTCTATCTGGCGACGCCGACCGGGTACCTCGTGGACATCCAGACGTCGTACATGTTGAAGAACCAGCTGCATGCCACGGCGACGCAGATCTCGATGTTCCGGCTGATGACCGGCATTCCCGTGTACTTTGCGTTTGCCTTTGGCCTGATGCGCGACCAGTGGAACCCCTTCGGGTTGCGGGACCGCGGCTTCTTCCTGATCTTCGCTCCGGCGACGGCGATGGCATTCATCTGGATGGCGATCTTCGCGCCTCTCCTACCGGGGACTGCTGATCGGGATGTTGCTGGCGATGCTGTTGTCCCGATTCATCGCGGCGGCTTATCAAGGGCTGATGGCCCTGGTGGGCCAGGAAAAGCTGATGTCCGGGCGCCTGAGCGTGCTGTGGAATATCGTCAGCTCCGTCCCGTGATTGCCGGAGCGTTCGCTTCCGGCTACATCTCCGAACATCTGCCACCCAAACGAGACCTTCTTCCTGGTGGCGGGATTCACCGCTTTGATTGCCGTCTTCGGGATTCTGGAAGCCGCGTTCCGTCTTCAGCCATGCCTACGACAAGCCGCAGGCCAGAGGCACGAATTTTGTCGGGGAATGTCAAGCGGCTGGTGAAGCATCGGGCCGTTTATCCGGCGGTTCTCATCTGCTTTCTGTGGAACTTTGCGCCGGGAGCGGCCACTCCGCTGCAGTTCTATCTGACCAACCAGCTGCATGCGTCCGATGCCGTTTATTCCTACTACAACGGAATCTTCGCCGCGGCGTTCATTCCGACATTTCTGCTGTATGGCTTTCTCTGCAAGAAAGTGGCGCTGAACAAACTGCTGTGGTGGGGAACGATCGTCGCGGTGCCGCAGATGATTCCGCTGGCATTCATTCACTCGGGCCAACCTCGCGCTGGTGTTGGCCGTGCCGATCGGCTTGATGGGCGGCGTCGCCACGGCGGCCTACTTCGATCTGGCGATGCGGTCCTGTCCGCCGGGCCTGCAGGGAACCTTGATGATGCTGGTGGACGGCGTCTTCGCTGCTGTCCGCGCGCGGCGGCGACCTGTTGGGCTCGAAGATCTACAACAGCAGCCCGGCGCATGGATTCCTCTACTGCGTGATTGCGACGACGGCCGTGTACGCGCTGATCCTGCCTTTGATCCTGCTGGTGCCGAAGGAATTGATCGCCACCGCGGATGGCGAAACAAACCCGAATGTCGAAGCCGAAGTGCTGGACGAGATCGCGGAGATCGACCCCACATAGTTTCTGAAGAGTTCGTCCAGCGCTCGTACGAAGCTGGCATTAAACCAGAAAGCCATGGATGTGTATCACTTTCACTTCAGCACCATGGCCATCGCCAACGGCCTGATCTCGCTGATCGCCGTGCCCTTCGTTTTCCTGCTCCCGGGATTCATCGTGGACCACAGGGACTCGCGCGCCGAGGCCGGGGCGGTGCCTCCCGCGGGCAAAGTGCTGCTGGACGAACGGTAGAGCCAATAAAACCCATCGGCCTCGCGGGCCCTCCCGACCATATCGTCTGGAAAGGCCCCTAATATGGCCTCTTGCCGTGGAAGAAAAACCAGATGAGTGCGGCCATGCCAATGATGCCGACAATCCAGGCCGTCCAATACATGATCTTATCGAACCGCCCGCTTGGTTCTCGCCCGTAAGTCATCAACTCTTCTCGCCGAATGAAAATGGGGGAGCTTGGCAGCTCCCCCATTATCCATTTTTTCTCGCGTCGGCGACGTGTAATCAGCGTCGCGGGCGTTTATGGGCCGCATGAGCGGCGCACGTGAGTTACAGCTTCCACTGCGATCTTTGTTCTAAGCCCGGTGGAGTCGTCCTCCTTTTCCTGGCCTTCGAATCTTACAATCTCTTTATACATCCGGCCGGGAAGCAAAAGATGTGACGGCCAACACAGGCCCGCGTGACGCGAGAAAGCCTGTAGCTCAGTACGCGGACATGTATGTCGGGAGACCTGAGGCCTTTTATGGCCCAGGTCGAGCGCCATACGTGTCCGGCATCACCGCAGGGAGGTTCCTGCGTCACCGACAAAATAAGCGGCCGGAGCGATAAGAGAATGTAAAGAGGGGAGCAAGCAAGAAAGAAAAGGAAACACGGAGGAAAAGAAAGAGTAGGGTTCAGCCGTAAGGATCAAGAAGTAAGAACCAAGCAGTAAGAACCAACGGCAAGAAAGAAAGAGCAAGAGCGGTCGCAGGACATAACTTCGGAGGAGGGATATAAGAAGCGTGAGTGTTGATGAAGCGGTCCAGAAACGACGGGGCGTGGAGGCTTTCCATTCAAGCGCCAAGCGGCTCGGGCGCACCGGTCCTTCCGACCGGAAATACTCCACGCCCCGTTCTTTGCTACTCCACCACCGTGTAGATCTCCCGCCGGCCGCTGCGAATCGTCGTCCGCAGCCGCGCGTACGATTGCTGCCAGCCCTTATCCGCAAGAATGGTTTTCAAGGCCTTCTCGTATTCCGCCAGGCCGGAAAATTCGCTCTCCAGCACCAGCGTATAGAACTCGCCGCTAAGATCCGTCATCACCCGCGTCATGCGATAACCCAGGGGCGTGGTGAGTTGGCGATGCTGCTTGATCTCGTCCTTGGCCTGCTTCATCTTGTCGGGTTCGATCTGGAAAACGTCTCGCACCACGATCATCGTCCCTCCTTGTCCCGTCTCGCTTGGAATTATCCTGAGAATTATCCTGCTGCCACTTCGCCGCGGAATCGTCTCACAACTTCGCCCGCTTCCGCCCGGCCACTTCTCGCCCTCAGCTCGTTTCATCGACCGGCTCGTCCGATCGTTTCATCGCTCGACGGGAGCGGCAGGGGCGGCGCAGCCGCCGCCTTGGGCACCAGCCGCAGGCGAAACTCGCCGAAGTTTTTTTCCAGGATCAACTGGAACACCCAAATGCCGATAGGCACGGCCAGCGCCAGGCCCGCCGCCATGCTCACAAACTGCCCCGCCCGCTCCGAGATATGTTCCAGAATTCCGCTCAGGCTCAAGACGGCGCTGGCGAAAAGTCCAGCCGCTCCGCCAAAGACGATCGAACGCCACACCCACGCCCACCATATTCGCGCCGCGCGTTGGAACGTCGGCTCGAGGAATCCGGCTTCCTTGCCGGCAGCCATAGCCATCTCTTCTCCTCCTGCCGCAGCATTCTACCAGCCTTGGCGTGGGCGCCCCATCCTTGCGCCTTTCGCAAGCGCGGGTTTTTGCGGGTGCCCCCATCCTAGCGTCATTCGCAAGGATGGGTTCTTCACGCGCAGCCATAGATCGCCGACGCGGAAAAACGTGCGCAAAACCATCAAAGCGTTGCCCTGCCCTAATTAACCTTTCGTGGCACAGCCACTCCTGGCTGTGCGGCTCCAGCGCAGGGAGCACAAATCGCACCGTGCTTTTGCTTTTGCCTGTGCTCTTGCAGAGTGGCGCAGCCACTCCTGGCTGTGCAATATCTATCCCCACCCACCCCGAAATCTTCGCTTTCACCCAGGACCAGCACTTGACGGTTAATGTCCCGAGTGCATATATGGTCGAGTGCCATATCTACGTTAGTCTGAGGGCTTTCCATCCGATAGCCTTCAGTCCGAGGAGAGATATCCGTGAGCCCCAAAAACGACAAGTCAGGACCTTCGTACAACCAGCTCGAGGAAGGAACCAAGCACGCCAAACCGCAGCAACACCAGCACGCCCGTGAGATCCAGCCATACGGAAAGATCGCCAAGCTGCCCATCGGCCTGGACGAAAAAGTCTGCGCCGCCAGCGCCGAAAATCTGAATCAGCTTCTCGCCGACACCATGACCCTCCGCGACATGTACAAGAAGCATCACTGGCAGGTCGCGGGCAGCACGTTTTATCAGCTTCATCTGCTCTTCGACAAGCATCATGGCGAGCAGGATGAACTCGTGGACGAAATCGCCGAACGCATCCAGCTTCTCGGCGGGATCAGCCTTGCCATGGCCGCGGACGTTGCCCAGACCACCCTCATTCAGCGGCCTCCGCGCGGCCGGAAGAGGCGCCGGTGCAAATCTCCCGTCTTCTCGAAGCTCATGAGCTGATCTTGAAAGAGGCTCGCACGATGGCCAAGCAGGCCGACGATGCGGGAGACGACGGAACAAACGATTTGCTGGTCTCCAACGTGATCCGCACCAACGAGCTTCAAGTGTGGTTCCTGGCGGAACACCTGGTCGATGTTCCACTCGTTCGCGCCGATCAAGGCAAAGCCGCAGCGGCGAGAGGCTAGCCCTAAGCGACCTCGCGAAATCTGCAGTTTTTTTTTTTTTCCGCGACGGGGCCGAAAATAGCCCTTTCGGGCGTGCCGGCAGGAGCTTGTTCAGAGGGCGGGAGTTCGTTCAGACGGATTGCTGTAACCACTGGATGGAAACCAACGGAAGGAGTTCGCTCCCGCCAGCATTCAGAATGAGTCAGGGGTCGAAGGGGTCTTACCGATTCTTGGTCAGTTCCCTGATCAACTGCGCCCGTTGCGTCGGCTTTTCATTCACCCGGGCGATGATCTCTCTCGAGCGCACATTCTTCGCGTAGCACTCGTTGGTGGTCTGCTTCCCCAACTGCTCCAGAACTTTGGGTACATGCAGGGTCCCGTTGACGCGCGTCAGGCAGCGCACCGAGGCATCCGGAAGCTTCTCGAAAATCTCGTATTCCCTATTCATATGGTTGTCGTTTCCCCCTAGCCTCCAAAAACTTTACACCCACGGCAAAGATAAAGCCAGAGAAGATGTTGCCGCCCCGGCGGCCGCAATGGCGTCAGCCTTTCGCACGCCGCTTATCCATCAAATGCACCAACGCCATCAGCAATTGCTCGGGACTGCTGTCGCCCTTGCGCAGCCACAGGTCCACCTTTCCCAGCCCTTCATCCAGGATGGTGGTAAAGCCGGAGAGCATGATAATCGGCGTCTTGGCACTCATGGCTTTGATCTCCTTAGCCACCTCCAGGCCATTCATCCCCGCCATCCAGTAGTCCACGATCACCACGTCGGTGGGCTGGTAGCGAAACCGTTCGATCCCTTCCCTTCCCGAGAGCGCCCAGAAGACCCGGTATCCAGCCCTTTCCAACACCCGCCGGCGCAGCAGCAGCGCGGGCTCCTCGTCGTCGATGCAGAGAACCGAAGCAGGGGTTTCCATCATGACAATCGCATCACCGCCCCAGTATATGACAAAAACATGGTCAACCATTTCGAATCCCAACGGAACCTCTCCGCGCCGAGCGGCCAAAATCGCCGCCCAGCGGTGCGGCGAAAGGCAAAGGCGAGAGATCGCATCCGATAAGCGCACGCGTCGTGCGTTTAGCAGTGCACTCTGCAAACATGGATGCTTTCGTTCAATCGTTCACGGTCGCCCTGAAGGAGTCTCCGACGGGTCCGGACTAAACCACAGAGATGGCTGAATTACTAAACCAGTGCGCATGTTCAATAGGGCATATGCCGTAGCATCAATGTAGTGATCGAATGACCCGATAAATTTGTTACCCAGGTTGTTTTCCCGCGGTCTAAAATCTCCGCGCATATCACCACATAAACAAAACAAAGCGAACCGAACCAAACACAATCGCCATGTCTCCCGAATGGATTCCTCTCCTCTTTGCCGCCGCCCTCATCGTCCTGCTGCTCCTTCTCCTGCGCCCTCGCGGGCAGTCTCCGCGCGTCACCATCTGCCGCATCCTGGTGATGGAAGCCGTCTATCTGAGCATGTGTTATCTGCTGCTCGATGTTTTGCAGCATCCGCCCGCCGAGGCCCTGATGGGTTCGATTCTGGTGACGGCCCTGGCCGGAGCAATTCCCAAACGGTATTACCAAATGCTCGCGCGCGAACGCTGACCGGCTCCACGCAGCCTACGGCTCGGTGTCATCACGAGGAAGTGACGCCGCTTTAGCGGCGTGCGACCGAGGGATCTGCAGTTTCCCTTCCCCGGCCGGTGTTGCCGCTTCGCGCACTCTCGATACAACTCCAAAGGCCCCTCGATAATCCATATATAGGATCCAGGGAGAAGAAAAACCATGGGTGAAAGGCTGATGGGTGCAAAGCGGTGGAGCGTTACAGGGTGGAGCGTTCCGGTATTTGTTTTTGCGTTTGTCTCATCGATGGTTTGCACGGCCGCCGCGCCGCTTCGGGCGCAGAACCAGAACCCTACGGGCCGCAGGATGAGCCTTCCGCTTCGAGCCAATCGAACCGCGCCGCCGCAGCAGAGCGATGACGCGACTCCTTCGCAAGCGCCACAGCAGCCTCTCAGCCAGGATAACCCCGCGCCGGCGCAAACTCAGGGTGCGCCGGCGCCGCAGGCGGCCGTGCCCGTGCCGCCAACGCTGACCCTCCCGGCGGGCGCCGTCATTTCAGTCCGCAGCACGCAATGGCTCTCCAGCGATAAAAATCATCCCGGCGATACCTTCAGCGCCACGCTCGATCAGCCGGTGGTTGCCAATGGCTGGGTCGTGGCCCGCCGCGGACAAAACCATACTGGGCCGCGTCGACGTGGCCCAAAAAGCCAGCCAGGGAAATGGCGTTTCCCGATTGGGCGTGGAGATTACGGAGTTGACGCTCGTCGATGGCGAGCAGGTTCCCGTGAGCACGCGCATGCAGCAGGTCGCGCCCCCGCCCTATTCGCAGACCCCGGTCGCAGCGCCGCCACCGTCGCCACCACCACCGCCGTCGGCGCCATTGTCGGCGCAGCCGTGGGACGCGGAGTGGGCGCCGCGATTGGCGCAGGACTGGGAGCCACCACCGGAGCCGCCATCGTGCTCTCCTCCCGCGGGCGCGCCACCATGATCGCTCCGGAAGCGTTGCTTACCTTCCAGCACCTCGCCGGTCTCCGTCTCCACCGACAAGGGCCCGGTCGCATTTCGCCCCGCGTCGCAAAGCGATTACAGAGATCAGGACGCTTACGCCAATGGCCCCGCCCGCCGCCCCGTCTATGGACCCGCCTATCCGACCGCTCCCTATTACTACGGCGGCTACTACGGCGGATATCCCTATCCCTATTGCGGCTGGTATTGCTATCCCGGTCCGTACGTCGGCGTCGGCTTCGGTTGGGGATCGGGCGGATACTATGGCGGCTACGGCCGATTCGGGGGCTACGGCCGATTCGGCGGCTTCCGCCGTTAGAATTTTTCAGGCCCCATTGTTAGCGCCGCTCGCTGCGCGCCGAGCCTCCTGGGTTGCGCAACCATAATTAAAGTCCCGCCGTCGAACTCCAAAATGTCATACGGCAAGTCCCGTATTGAACAGACAAGCCTACCCCATTACATATATAGTGCGGCAAAGTGCTTTAGGCTACCTCTGCCTTTGCCCTCCCGTGCATGACGCCCATACCGGCGAAAATTGTCATCGTCGATGACCACCGTCGCGTGCGCCAAACCTTGCGTGCCGTTCTCGCTCGCGCGCCTCACTGGCGTGTCTACGACGTCGAAAGCGGCGCCCTGGCTCTCGATCTCATCCGGCAGATCCATCCCCACGTCGCCTTGCTCGATCTGGTCATGCCGGAAATGAATGGCGTCGAACTGGCGATCGAAATCCGCCAGTTGGAAAATGCTCCCAAGATCGTGCTGATGACAGCCACTACACTCCCGAGGAAGCCGTGGTTCTCGCGCGTCTTTTTGGTGACGGGAATTTCGTCCCGAAATCCGAGGCCGGAATTTCGCTGATCCCCACTATCAATCGCCTCTTGCCTGAGGAATGCCAGGCCAAAGGAGCATCGGCTTAACCAAGCTTGATCCAACTTGATCCAAGCTCGCGCCGATGCCGGAAACGTTCCTCGCTGGTCTCAACTCATCTTCACCGCGCTTTCGCTTCGAGAAGGCAAGCTGTTCAGTTTTGAACAGCCCTACAGGTATCGCTGTATGGAATTCGCCCCCGGGGCGACCACCATGGACGGGACGCCGAAAGGCGTTGCCGAAAATCTAAGCGGCGGGTGACTTACGGCGGGAATACTGCTCGTTGACGATCATGACATCGCTCGAAATTCCGTGCGCTCCCTTCTGAGCGCTCATGCCCTCTCCATCTGCGGGGAGGCTCAAGACGGCAAGCAGGCCCTCGACCGCGTCAAAGCGCTGAAGCCCGATCTGGTCCTTCTGGACATCCATATGCCGGTAATGAACGGCATCGAAACTGCCGTGGAGATACGCTGTATCGCTCCGGGTACCAAGATTCTTTTCCTCACGGTGCAGGAGTGTACGCCGGAAGCCGAAGCGGCCGTGCGCCTGCTGGGCGCGCAAGGTTTCGTAAACAAAGCCTCCGCCGGCACCGACCTGATTCCCGCCTTGAAGCGCCTCCTCGAATCCGAACTTTGACCTTTCCGCCGCGCGGCTCTCCGGCCCGCGGCACTCCGCATCCAATGGATAGCCGTCGAGGAGAATATTTATGGTAACCATCACCTGCGACAACTGCGGCGCCAAAAGACCGGAGAGGCTTCCCGCCAATACGGAGTGGATTCTCGGCTACGATTTGGAAACGGAAACGCCCAAGTCGGTGCAGCGCTCGATCCGCCTGCTCGATCACTGGGACGACCGGCGCTCCTGGAATTGGCGCGATCGATCTCTGCTCGATTCAATGCCGGGACCAGTATCTGAAGCAATCGGCGGCTCGCATGAGCGCGGGGGCATAGCGGATAACACAACGCTTGTCACTATTTCCCATGCGCACCTGCGGTGCCGGGAGTGTGGCCGCCTCTATGTGAACTCGATGTAAAGTCGATGTGAAGTCGATGTGAACTCTCTAGAATCTTTCTCTGAGACCCCCCTTGAAGAACGCTTAATCATAAAGTAACGTCGGCGGTTAACTTATTCTCTGTTGTTTGCATCTATGTAGGACGGCAATCGGCTGTTTCCGGGGTCTTTGGGGGCTAGGGATGCTTTCGGGGCATTGGGTATTTCGCAATCGCGGCATAATCGTACATCTCCCTCTACTCATCGCCTTATTCTCCAGGCGAGAGGAGACCGTTAGCCTGGCGGTGAGCTGGAGCATCGGGCTGGTCCTGCTCTTCGGCCGGCATGGCGCTGCGCATCTGGGCGCAGTCCTACATTCACCACAGGCTGAAGATGCAGCTCGCGCTCACCACCAGCGGTCCTTATCAGCTCGTTCGCAATCCTCTCTATATCGGCAACATCCTGATCTGCACCAGCGCCATGTTCTTCGCCAAACTTCCCTCGGTGGCGCCTTTCATTTTCGTCTGGTGCTTCGCGGTGTACTCGATCGTTGCGCGCTACGAGGAAGGCTGGCTGGCGGAGCTTTATGGCCCGCCCGCCGAGCGCTATTTGCAAGAGGTTCCCCGCTGGTTTCCCCGGCTCGGCAGGCTCGGGAGCATCAGCTTCTGGAACCAGTTTTCGCCCATGGCGGTGCGCGCGGAACTCCATTGCCTGCTGATCGGGCTCATCTTTGGAATCAAGGGGCTGGCCGCTTCGCCCGCGGCCCAAGTGACCTTGACGGGCCTGCGCGCGCGCCTTTTCTTCTAGCCATAACCCCACTCGATTATTTGCCCTGTCGATTGTGCTGAAGCATAAGCCTTTGTTACTCTCGGTGACTATGAAGCGCATGGCCGCATTGCGTGCCGGCCGCGCCGCGCCGCCTTTTTCCGAATCCATCGAGAGCCGTGAGAACCGCTGGCTGAAGCGCTTTCGCGCCGCGCTCTCGGGCGAGTCGTCTCGCGCCGGCGCGTCCGCTCGGCCTCGCGCCGGCTCTTCTACCCAGGCCTTCCCGAAGGCGGAGATTGCCGGCGTCGAGGGAGCGCGCCTGGTGGAAACCGCGCTGCATTCGGGCGCCGAAATTCTGGCGCTGCTCTTCAGCGATACCGGCGCCAAGCACATGCGCCGCCTTCAGCCCTCGATTCCCCCGGGGGCGCGCCTGCTGCGCACCACCGACCGCCTTTTCGCCTTCGCCAGCGGAACCGAAACGCCGCAGGGCGTTGCGGCGTTGGTGCGGCCGCGCCTGGGCACCTTCGACGATCTCATCGGCGGAACTCCGTTGATCCTGATTCTGGCGGGAGTGCAGGACCCCGGAAACGTAGGAACACTGGTGCGCACCGCGGAAGCGCTCGGCGCTTCCGGAGTCGCGGCCTGCGCGGCAGGCGCGATCGGCACCGCCAATCCCTTTTCGCCCAAGGCGCTGCGCGCCTCGGCCGGCGCCGCTTTGCGCCTGCCCATCGCGCGCGGACTTTCCGCGCCGGTGCTTCTGGCGCAACTGCGCATCGCCGGAGTGCGCGTCTGCGCCGCTTGCCCCGACGAACCTTCCATCGCGGCGCGGGCGGCGCGGCCAGCCGCGCAAGCGAAGCGCGGCGCGCAGCGAACGCGAAGCCGCGAGCGCTCGAGCGCCAACGCAGAAAGCCGCTCGCGCCATGGGAGATCGATTGGCGCGGGCCTGTGGCTCTGCTGATCGGCAACGAAGGCGCGGGCCTGCCCGAAGACTTGGTCCGCTCCGCGGACGCCGTCGTGCGCATTCCGCACGCGCCGCATTACAGCAAGGCGGGCAGCGAAAATGCGCCCGCCGAATCGCTGAACGCCGCCATCGCCGGCAGCATCCTCTTGTACGAAGCCGCGCGCCAGCGCGGCCTGCTTGATCGATGGGGCGCACCGTGCATCATGACCGCGATGAATTAAATCAGTTTGAAGACCGAAGTCCTTGTTGGCGCCACCTTTCAGACGGTGAGCGGCTGAAAGCTGAGGCTTATGTTTGTTGACCTTGGAGTACGAGGATGTGATCGTCGAATTTGACTGTATAACCAACCAACCGCCAGCGAGTATACTTATCCGAAACCCGAGCTGCTGACGGTCCCAAATGCAATGATAGAGTCAGTCGAGGTATGTGACCCCGGTCAGCACAGGGGATGACGGAGCGAAATCGCGCCGAGACCAGTTATCCTTAATGTAACGGGCAGCACTCATTCCTGTGCGCAAAGCCGGCATGAGCCTTTTCGCCAAAATCGAAGCCGACGCGGTCGCCGCCACTGCCCCGCTGGCCGAACGCATGCGCCCGCGCACGCTCGAGGAGTTTGCCGGGCAGCAGGCGCTGCTCGGCCCCGGCAAGCCGCTGCGCGTGGCCATCGAAAGCGACGACCTCGGCTCGATGATCCTGTGGGGACCGCCCGGCTGCGGCAAGACCACGCTCGCGCGCCTCATCGCGCGCCGCACGCACTCCGAATTCGTCTCCTTCAGCGCGGTGCTCAGCGGCATTCGCGAGATCAAAGACGTGATGGCCGCCGCCGAACACACCCGGCGCTCCGGCCGCCGCACCATCGTTTTCATCGACGAGGTGCATCGCTTCAACAAGGCCCAGCAGGACGCTTTTCTGCCGCACGTGGAGGCCGGAAACATCATCTTCATCGGCGCGACCACCGAGAATCCTTCCTTCGAGGTCATCGCGCCGCTGCTCTCGCGCACCCGCGTCTACACCTTGCAGGCGCTCACCGAACCGGAAATCGCCGGGCTGGTGCGCCGCGCGCTGGCCGACAAGGAACATGGCTTGGGCGCGCGAAAAGATCGAAGCGGACGAGACGTCATCAATCGCATCGCCACCTTCGCCAATGGCGACGCGCGCGCCGCCTACAACACGCTGGAAGCCCTGGTGCGCGCCGCCGCGCCCGCGGCCGATGGCACGCGCGTGCTCACCGAGGAACTGCTTTCCGCCGCGCTGCAGCGCAAATTCCTGCTCTACGATAAGTCCGGCGAAGAGCACTACAACCTGATTTCGGCGCTGCACAAATCGGTGCGCAATTCCGACGCCGACGCCACGCTCTATTGGCTGGCGCGCATGCTGGAATCCGGCGAAGACCCGCTCTACGTCGCGCGCCGCCTGGTGCGCATGGCCAGCGAGGATATCGGCCTCGCCGATCCCGCCGCGCTGGGAATCGCCATCGCCGCAATGCAGGCCGCCGACTTCATCGGCGTGCCCGAAGGCAATCTGGCTCTGGCGCAAGCCGCGGTCTATCTGGCGCTCGCGCCCAAATCGAACGCGCTCTACGCCGGCTACGGCGCAGTGCAGCAGGATCTGCAGAAGACCGCGTCCGAGCCCGTTCCGCTGCACCTGCGCAACGCCGTCACCGGCTTGATGAAGCACCAAGGCTACGGCAGCGGCTATCAGTACGCGCATAACATCGAGGAAAAAGTCGCGGACATGGATTGCCTGCCGCCAAGCCTCGCCGGCCGCGAGTATTACCAACCCACCGATCAGGGACTCGAGCAGCGCCTGCGCCAGCGCATGGAAGAGATCCGCAAGATCAAATCCCGCCACGCGTCGTCGAGCAGACAGCGGCGAGCACGCGACCACGACTAGCGCAACGACAAGCCCAACAACCAGAGAGATTCTTCGCTGCGCTCAGAATGACAGCGAAACGTTCAGCGCAGCAGGCGGCGGTGTTCTTTCAGGATGCAAGAGATCCATGATGACGAAGAGACCGGCTTCGCGGGCGCGGCGCGCCGCCGCTTCGTCGGCTACGCCTTCCTGCATCCAGATGGCGCGAGCGCCCACGCGAATCGCGGCGTCCACAATCTCGCCGACAAACTCCGACCTGCGAAAGATGTCCACAATGTCGATTTTTTCCGGCACGTCCTCGAGCCGCGCGTAAGCTTTTTCCCCCAAGGCTTCGCGCTCGTTGGGATTCACGGGGATGATGCGATAACCCGCCGACTGCATGTATTGCGAAACGCCGTAGCTGGGCCGAAATTTGCTGGAGGAAAGGCCCACCACGGCGATGGTATGCGCGTCGCGCAGAACTTTTTTCATTTCGTCGTCTGAAGGCACGGGCGAAGGCGCGGCGGAAGGCACCTTGGAAGACATGGTCGAACGATTCGTCGAGCGGGGATTCATTGGGCCGGATGCCGCGGATTTTTTCCGTGACCGTTACCGCCGCCACGGCGGTTACGAGCGTCGTGGCCTTGATGACGGTCGCGGCCGCCATGGCCTTCGTGTCGATGCCCGCTCTGGTGGTGAGTCCCGCTAGGCCCGCGAGTCCCAGGACGATACTCCTTGCGGGCGCCGCCTTTCGAGTGCCCCGCGCTCCCGCCGGTCTTCTTTTGCCACGCGCCTTTGGCGCTCGTTGTTTGTCCCGCGCCTCCGGCGCTCTTTCCTCGCCACGCGCCCGCGCCAGTCTTCGCTTGTCCCCCGCCTGCGGCACTCTTTCCTTGCCACGCACCTGCGCCGCTCTTGCTTTTCCACGCAGGCGCGCCACTCTTCTTTTTCCACGGGGGCACGCCGCTTTTGCTTTGTCCCGCGCTCCCCCCGCTTTTCGTTTGCCACGGGGGCGCAGCGCTACGCGCTTTGTCCTGCACCTCTGGAGTTTTTTCCTCGCCACGCGGGCGCGCCGCTCTTGTTTTGTCCCGCGGGCGCCCCGGTCTTTGTTTCGCCCGCGCCTGCGGCACTCTTTGTTTGCCACGGAGTCGCGGCGCTGCGGGTTTGTCCCGCGCTCGCGGCGGTCTTGTTTTGCCAGCGCCGGCGCCCGTCTTTCAGGCCTGCGCCTTCTTTTGCCACGGGGTCACGGGGCTCCGGGTTTGTCCCGCGCTCACGCCGGTCTTGTTTTGCCACACGGGTGCGCCGGCCTTCATCTCACCCGGGCCTGGGGCGCTCTTTGCTTGCCCCGCGGCTGCGGCGCGTTTCGCTTGCCACGTTCTGCGTTTCGGTTGCCACGCGGGTTTCGCTTGGCCTGCGAACGCGAAGGCCTTCGTTTGCGCGGCCGCAGGCGCATTGCCTGCCTGCTCCACCATGCGGCGCAACTGCGCCACCTCGTGCGGATCGAGGGCCCGGTAGTGCCCTTCGGCGAGATCGCCGAGTTCGAGCGGTCCGAACTTTACGCGCTTCAATTTTTCCACGGGATGATCGATGGCGAACAGGGCCTGCCGCAGCGAATCGCTGCGCGCGTCGGCCAGCTCCGCTTCATACCAGGGATTGGCGGAATGCGAAGCCGCCGCGCCGGGAGCACGCAGCCGCCGCAAACGCGCCTGGGCCTTCTGGCCGACCTGCCGCATCTCGTCGTCGGTCAAGCGGCCGGCCACCTTCAGCCAATAGACCTTGGGCATGCGCGCCGAATTCTTGAGGATGCGGTCGGCCAACGCGCCATCGCTGGTGAGCAGGATCAAGCCGGAAGCGGCGTAATCGAGCCGCCCCACGGGAAAGACGCCGCCGGAAAGTCCGCGCAAGACGTGGCGCAGCGTGGCCCGCCCCTCGGGATCGGACATGGTGGCAACCACGTGGCTGGGTTTGTGCAGAAGGTAGTAGCCCGGTTCGGCGGGACGTTCGGCGACGCGCCCGGCCGCTTCCACGCGGTCGTGCTCGGGATCGGCCTTGGCGCCAAGTTCGGTGACCACCACGCCATTCACGCGCACCTGTCCGGCGCGGATCAGTTCTTCCGCGTGGCGGCGGGAGGCGATGCCCGCGCGGGCGATAATTTTTTGCAAGCGTTCGAGCATGAATCCCCTATCAAGCGATTTTGTTAAGCGGCAAAAGCGGCGTGCCCTTTTCAACCGCAGAGAAAAATCCCCAGGGCCGCTCACGCCTTTTCTCCACGCGCACGATGGCGCCGGGCGTGAGCGCGCCCTGGGCTACAAGCTAATCCACGCCGCCCGGGGCGGCTTTTTTTGCACTGCGGTCAGCGGGCTCGCCGAGCGTGTCCCAAGCGGAAGTCTCAGACTCTTGAGGCTGCTCAGGCGCCACAGTGTTGGCTGCGCCGGCCTCCTGCGTCTCTGCGCTCTGCGATTCCAGAACCGCCGATTCTTGATCCGGCGCGGATTCGCTCGGCGATGCAGCAACCAAATCCATCGCGACCTCGGGCTCGGCCCCCTGCTCGGCCCTGCATCTGCAGACATTGCGCCAGTCTCAAGAGCCTCGCCCTCGGCAGCGTCCACTTCTTCTTGCGATGCCGCGATGCCGTCGTCGGCGCCCAAAGCTTCGCGGGCCAGCGCCTCGAACTCTTTCAGGCTAGGCAGCTCGTCCACGTCGCTCAGGCCGAAGCGCATCAGGAAATCCTTGGAGGTGCGATACAGAATCGGCCGGCCGATCACCTGCTTGCGCCCTGCCGTGGTGACCAGGCGCTTCTCCAGCAGCGTCTCGATGACGCCCGCGCAATTGACGCCGCGAATCTCCTGAATCTCCGGCTGGGTCACGGGCTGCTTGTAGGCGATCACGGCGAGCGTTTCGAGCGCGGGCATGGTGAGCCGCAGGGGCGGGCGCAAGCTCTTGATGAACCGGCGCACCAGATCGTGGTGCTGCGGCTTGGTGTAGACGCGATAGCCGCCGGCCACGGCGCGAATCTCCACGCCGCGCTCGTCGGCGGCATAGCTGGCGACGAGTTCATCGAGCGCCGAGCGCACGATGTGCTTCTCTTCGCCCACGGCGGCGGCGAGCTGCTCGACGGTAGCAGGCTCGTCGGCGGCGTAGATGATGGCTTCGAGCGCGCTCTTTAGTTCAATGGGGTTCATGGTCATAAGAGAGATTCTTCGACTGCGTGGCCGCCGGACCAAATTGCGGTCCGAGGAAAAATCGCGGCCACTCCGCTCAGAATGACAGCTCGCACGCTTTTCGACCTCGACGATCTCACTGCGCGCCCCCAGGTTCAGCATTGTCATCGGCGGCGCCCGGTTCGCTCGCCTCGCTGGCGGCGGCGTCAGCGGCGGCGGTGGCGTTCGACTCGCCGTTCTCGGTGCTGCCGTCGATACTGTGCGGCGTTCTCACGGTGGCGGAAAGTTCGCCGCCGGCAAAGACCACGTCGAACATTTTATGCTTGCGGATGGCGATGGAGCCAAAAATCTCCGACTGCGTCAGCACAATAGCCTGCAAGCGTACCAGTTCCAGCACGGCCAGGAGCGCGCAGATCATGGCCGAGCGAGAGGGGCAAGAGTCGAAAAACGCGGCCAGCTCGACGCCATCCTCGGCGGTGAGCAACTGCGCGCGGAGCACCTCCATCATGCGCTCCACGGTCCAGGTATCGTGGCGCAGCTCGATCTTGGTTACCTGCTTGCGCCGCTCCAGCACCTGCTGGAAGACGCGCACCAGATCGACCAGCGAAACCGCCAGCTCGCCCTGGGTCCCTTCGTCGTCGTAAAGCGAAAGATCGGGCTTCGACCACACGTGCGCCTCGAGCTGCTGCTTCTGATGGAGCAATTGCGCGGCGCTCTTGAACTGCTCGTGCTCGACGAGGCGATGCACCAGGTCCGCGCGGGGATCGATCTGCTCCTCGGGGCCACCGAGGGGGTCGGCCGGCAAAAGCATTTTCGACTTGATCAGGATCAGCGTGGCGGCCATGTAGATGAAGTCGGCGGAGACGTCGATATCGAGAGCCTCGAGCTTGTGCAGGTACTCGAGATATTGGCCGGTGATTTTGGCGATGGGAATGTCGTGGATATCCATCTCCTGCTTGCGGATGAGGTCCAGCAGCAGGTCGAGCGGGCCGTCGTAGGCATCGATGTGAATTTTATATGGAGTCGCCAAGGTCACCTCCACGAAAGAAAGCACGATACAAAAGCAGATCCCTCTGTCATCCGCCGCAGAGGACGGTCTCGGGATGACACCGAGTGCTTGTCCCACTTTTTGCCAAGAATCTCAAGTGGTGCATTAGATTCACCGGGGGGTACCCCCCTATTTTTTCATCAAGAGTATCAAAACACGGCACTTAAAGCGAGCCACAATGCAAGAGTATCAAACTAAATGAGTTAGTCCCCATTTTTCCTCGCTATAGCGCGCCGCAGTGCCCTTGCGCTTCGCGCTCACGGTTTCGGAGCCGGAGATGGGCAAATTCATTCATCGCCCACTGCATCGCCGCCGCTGCGCCTGAAAACATTCTTGGACGGCGTTGCCCCTGGTTGTTCCCCTCTTTCTTTCTATTTTAACAGCAGGGTCAATGTGCCGGCTTGGGAACTGCTCAAGCAAAAAGCAGATCCCTCGGCCCCAACAGCGGGCCTCGGGATGACACCAATTCTGCCACCTCCCGGCCGGGGCGTCTTTTGCGGCGCCGCGGACGATGCGCGGGCTGCACAGCCAAGAGTGGCTGTGCCACATTGCCCGAAAAACCGAAACGCCCCAGGGCTTCCGCCCTGGGCTAAGTTTGTGCCGCCCCCCTATCGGGGCTGGGTCGGCCGCGAGCGCCACAGCGGTTAACGACCCCACGCGCAACACCGGCGCATGGGGCACCCACAAAAACTCCAGCGCCTATCGTCCGGCGGGGCCAGAGGCGCCAGGCGCTCCCCGGCCGGCAGTGATTTCGTTGCGCTTCTCCGTCCAGTGGAAGACGGCTTCGCGGACGCGGTCCATGGTTTGCTGCGCGACCATGCGCGCGCGCGTCGAGCCGGTGTCCAGATATTCGAGCACCTGCTGGGGATCGCGCTCGAAATCCAGGCGGCGCTGGCGGACCGGTTCGATCCACTTGATCAAATTTTCAGCCATGGCCGCTTTGCACTCGATGCAGCCAATGCCGGCGGTGCGGCAGCCGTGCGCAGCCCAGGCTTGCGTTTCGGGCGGCGAGAATAATTTGTGCCAGTCGAAGACGGGACAAACGTCGGGATTGCCGGGATCGGTGCGGCGCTTGCGGGCCGGGTCTGTGACCATCACTTTGGTTTTCTTGCGAATGTCGTCGTCGGATTCGCTGAGCATGATGGCGTTGCCGTAGGACTTGGACATTTTGCGGCCATCGAGGCCGGGGATGCGTGGAGTATGAGTGAGTAGGACTTCGGGCTCTACCAGTTTTGGCTCGAATTGAACGAACTTTCCGAACTTTCCGACCATCGCCTGTTCACCGACAAATTTCGCAAAATGATCCATGAGATTCTTAAAACCTGCTTCTTCTGCAGTCTTTCGAATCTGCTTCTCGATCCTCTCCGCTTCTTCCATCGAACACGGAGAAACGACGCCGCCACTACCTTTAAAATGGCCTGGGTCGAATTGCGTGCGCAGGGCCTCAACGTCCAATGCATTCTCGGGACGGGTCATCTCGTTTTTATCGATATTCAAACCAAAGTGAAAATTGAACTTGCGAACGATTTCGCGGCCGAGTTCGACGTGGGCGGCTTGGTCCTCGCCGACGGGGACGACAAGTTCGGTATTTGGCTCGCCGTACATGACGATGTCCGCCGTCTGCAAAACCGGGTAGCCGAGGAAGCCGTAGGTGTGCAGGTCTTTGTTGGTGATGTTTTCCAGGGCTTCCTTATAGGTGGGGACGCGCTCGAGCCAGCCGAGCGGCGTAATCATATTGAGCAGCAGATAGAGTTCGGCGTGCTCGGGCACGGAGGACTGCACGAAGAAGGTGCATCTCTCGGGATCGAGGCCGGCGGCCAGCCAATCGGTGGCGATTTCGATGGTGTTCTGGGCGACGAACGAGGTGTCGGCGTAATCGGTGGTGAGGGCATGCCAATCGGCGATGAAGTAGAAGCATTCGTATTGCGGATCGTTTTGCAGGCGAATCCAATTTTGCAATGCGCCGAAGTAGTGGCCGATGTGCAGGCGTCCGGTGGGACGCATGCCGCTCAGGACGCGCTTGCGGTTTTCGGGGGCGTTCTCGGCGGGGGACACTCTAGAGGGCCTCACGGGAGGCGGGGTTTGTGCGGCGAAGGAAACAGCAGATTCCTCGCCCGCCGACGGCGGACTCGGAATGACAGCGTTTAGTTTGCGCCTGTAGATGGCTCAGAGCGGTGCCGATCATCCGTGGTCCCCAATGCGAGGGCGACTGGAGCCAAGCAAATCGCGGGCGATGATCGTGCGCTGAATTTCGCTCGTGCCTTCGTAGATGGAGAGCACGCGGGCGTCGCGATAGAAGCGCTCGACGTCGCTTTCGCGGGAGTAGCCCATGCTGCCGTGGATCTGCACGGCCTTGTAGGCCACGCGATTGGCCATCTCGGCGGCGTAGAGCTTGGCGCGGGAGGCGTAAGCGCCGAGGCGGCTGCGTGAAGCACCGGGCGCGGCGTCTTCACGGCCAGGAGTGGCTGTGCCACCTGGCATCTTGTCGCGCAGGAAGGCGGCTTGCCACACCAGCGAGCGCGCCGCTTCGATCTCCGTTTGCATATCCGCAAGCATAAACTGAATGGCCTGAAATTCAGCGATCGTTTTACCGAAGGCGCGCCGCTGCTTGGCGTAACGCACCGACGCATCGAGCGCGCCCTGCGCGAGGCCCACGGCCTGGGCGGCGATGCCTACGCGTCCGCCGTCCAGCGCTTCGAGTGCGATCGTCAGCCCCTGCCCTTCCTGGCCGAGGCGATTTTCCGCGGGCACCTGGCAATCGGCGAAAACGATCTCCGCCGAGCGCGACGAGCGCAGGCCCATTTTATCTTCGTAACGGCTCACGCGAAAGCCGGAGAAGCCGGGTTCGACGAGAAACGCGGTGATTCGTTTGTTGGCATCCGCCGAGACGGCGGATGCCAGCTTCGCAAAAACGAGATAGACGCCGCTTTCGCCGCCGTTGGTTACCCAGCTTTTCGTGCCGCTCAGCCGATATGTCTTGCCGTCTGCGCTGCGCTCGGCGCGGGTTTCGAGGGCGGCGGCGTCCGAGCCGGCCTGCGGCTCGGTGAGGCAGAAGGCGCCGAGGATTTCGCCGCGCGCGAGGCGCGGGAGATATTTGCGCCGCTGCTCGTCGTTGCCATGCCGCCAGAGCGGCCAGGCCACGACGGAGTTCGTGACGCTGAGCGCCACGGCCATGGAGGCGTCCACGCGCGCCACTTCTTCGAGCATCAGCACGTAGGAGAGCGTGTCGAGGCCGGCGCCGCCCCACTCTTCGGGAATCAACATGCCGCAGCAGCCCAGTTCGCCGAGGCGGCGGATTTCCGCGCCGGCGAATTTTTCCTCGCGGTCGCGCTGGCGGACGCTGGGGCGCACTTCGGATTCCATGAAGCGGCGCACGGTGTCTTGAATCAGACGCTGGTCGTCGGTGAAGGAAAAATCCATGAGGCGGTAAGCATGCTAACACGGCGAATGGATGCGACGGGCAGGCGTGAATGCGCGAAAGAGCGGAAAATCGAAGAGGGATTCTTCACTTCGCGGCGCGGCATCCCCGGAGGGGATGAGGAGAATGCGCGCCGCTCCGTTCAGAATGACAACTTTTAGCCAGCGGCAGCTAAGAAAAGCCTCAGGTTTCCCGCGACTTTTTTATTATCCGCGCTGACGCGCGAGGCGCGGGCGACCTGAGCTACAAGAACACAGCCAGGAGTGGCTGTGCCGCTGGGCTACATCTTCAGGAGTTCGCGGAGGCGCTTGGTTTGGGCGCGGCTGACGGGAATTTCCGACTGGCGCTTATCGGCCATCTTCAGCATGTAACTCGATTTGAACCAGGGCAGCACTTCCTTGATGTGGTTGATGTTCACCAGATGGGAGCGATGCGGGCGCCAGAAGCGCTCGGCATCGAGCGTGTCCGCGAGCTCCTCGATGGTGCGATAGTTGGAGGTGCCCTCGAGCTCGCGCGTGGAGATGGTGATGGTGCCGTCCTCGATCGAGGCGCAGACCATCTCCGCCGCGTCCACTAGCAGCAGGCGGCCCTGCGACTTCACCAGCAGCTTCACCGGCTGGCCGTTGCGCGTGCCCAACTGCTGGACCAGCGTTTCCAGGCGCTCCGCCGGGGAGTCCGCTCCCAGGACGCGCCGCGCCCGCTGCACTGCGCGCGACAATCGCTGCTTATCGAACGGCTTCAGGATGTAGTCGACCGCGTTCACCTCGAAGGCCTGCACCGCGTAAGACTCATAGGCCGTGGCGAAGACGATGTGCGGCAGGCGCACCTTGCGGTCCATCAACTTCTGAAGCACGCCGAAGCCGTCCAGGCCGGGCATCTGCACGTCGAGAAAAACCAGATCGGGATTGTGCTCCTTGATGAGCGCGACGGCCTCCAGGCCGTTCTTACCCTGGCCGACGACGTTCACTTCCGGGAAGCTTTTCAGCAGAAATGCCAACTCGTCGCGGGCCGGCTTTTCGTCGTCCACAATCAGCGTGTTGATCTGCATTCGCGATTCGCTCCGCTTCGGGTACCCGGACGAGTATACGGCGCGGTTTGGTGCGGGGCCAACTCCGCACTCTTTTTTTGGACGCCGCTAGGTGCACAGCCAAGAGTGGCTTTGCCACTGAAAGGCGAAAAGCCTCAGGTCTCCCGCAAAACCACCTTAATGCACGCAAATGCAGCGCGCATCGGGGGCCCCGGTATTCGCGGGCGACCTGAGCTACAAGCTGCAGGCGCACAGGCAGGAGTGGATGTGTGACACGCTCGGATGACAGACGAGTTGCCAACTGCCAGGGGCTAAAGCCCCATCTTCCATGCCCAGCATGTGTAGCGGCTGAAGCCGCGACCCACAAAGATGACGCCGCAGCCGATGTGCAGCGCCCCGGCGATTCGCCGCAAAAATGGCGGAAGGCGCCGTTTTGGTGACGGATAACAACAGTTGCCACACATTCTGTTACGTTCCAGGCGCGAACGGTCAAAAATGCGGGGGTTGCATAGAAAATTCATAGGAAGCAGGCTTCCCTTCCCGAAACGGCCTCCCACGATTCCCCCTAAGTCGCTCAGCGGCAAAGAGATCGCAACTGCACAATTTAGGTGCAGTCACGGACTCCCTCTTGCGTGATGAATTTACCAGCTTGCTATCGCCGGGAGGCTCATTGGATCGCCCGTTCCAAGGAATCGGCTGGTTGCCCCAGCTCCGCAACGTTTGGCTGAGCGATGAGCCAGGCGAAAATGGGGACGCGGGCAGAGCCAATGCTGGCCGCCGCGCTGCGGGCGATACTGGCGATCTCGGGGGCGATTTCTGGGCCGGCCCCGTCCGGACGGCGCGCCGGGAGCGGCGTTCCGAAACGGTGCTCACCTTCGCGGTATGCGGCCTGGCCTCGAGCGGACGATTTTTCGTGGAGCTTTCTTCCACGGTCAACGTGAGCCATTCGGGCTGCTGCCTCTGGCTGCACACGTGCCCGCAGGCCGATTCGGCGCTGGCGCTGCGCGAGGCGCCCGGCGGCGCTTCCCTTCCCAAGGGAGCTTCGCAGGTTCTGTTTCAGGTGGCGTGGATGCGTCCTCAAGCAGGCGGCTGGCTGGTGGGCGCTTTCGCGCTGGGCCAAGCCGATCTCCTGGCCGACGGGGTGGCCGACGAAGCTTCCGGCAAAGCTGCCCGGCCAACTCGTCTGGCATTTCCTTCCCGCAAACCATAGTATTGGTGCTGCCGCGACAAAAGGCGCGGCGCACACATGCCCAATCGTTCCTCATCCAAACCCGCTAAATCCAAACGCAGTTCGTCCAAAGGCGCACTCCATCAAGCTGCCGATAAGCCAAAGGTCCTCGCTACAAAAATAATTTGCAAAGGCAAAGTCTTCAGCGTGCGAGAAGATCGCGTGATCGAACCCGGCGGCGTTGAGGTCACGCGGGACATCGTGGAGCATCGCGGCTCGGTGGTGGTCCTTCCGGTTTTTCCCGATGGCGATATTCTGCTGATCCGCCAATACCGGCACGCGGTGGGCGATTTCCTTTGGGAGCTGGTGGCGGGGCGCGTGGAAGAGGGCGAGTCGCGGCCGGCATCGGCGCGGCGCGAACTGCTGGAGGAGACCGGCTACACGGCCGCCGGCGTGAAACAGATCCTGGAGATCATTCCTTCGCCGGGATTCTGCACCGAGCGCATGTGGATCTTCGCGGCCACCGGCCTGTGCGAAGGCACGGCGCAGCCGGAAGAGGACGAGAGAATCACCGCAAGAAAGTTTTCGCTGGCCGCGCTGGAAAAAATGATCCGCCGCGGCAGTTTGCACGACGGCAAATCCGTATCCGCGATTCTTTTCTACGCTCGATTCTTAAACTCGAAATAAGCGCAAAAAGAAAAACCTCAGGTCTCGCCAGCGACCTTTTTATTACCTGCGCTGACGCGGGAGGCGCGGGCGCGACCTGAGCTACAAATTCCGCGCGCGGCGAGAAAATCGGAGCGCGCCGGATTTGTTTTCAGAAAAATGTTTTTGGCGCGATAGTTACTTGCAAACTCGTTCGTGTGTGTTCTACGATGCAGCAATAAAATGCAGTGAGGAGGTGACTGACTGAAAACACAATCCGCGAAGATGAGCGTGCAAGAGTTCATCAAGCACCACTATCGGCACTTCAACGCCGCCGTCCTCGTCGATGCCTCCGAAGCTTATCGCCGCCACTTGGAGCAAGGCGGAAAAATGCTGCTGGCCATGGCCGGCGCGATGAGCACAGCGGAACTTGGATTGTCCCTGGCCGAGATGATCCGGCAGGACAAAGTTCACGCCATCTGCACGACGGGCGCGAATCTGGAAGAAGATATTTTTAATCTCGTCGCCCACAATCATTACCGCCGCGTCCCCAACTACCGCAATCTGACCGATGACGAAGAGCTGGCCCTGCGCGAGCGCGGCCTAAACCGCGTGACCGACACCTGCATTCCCGAGGAAGAGGCCATGCGCCGCATCGAGCGCCAGGTGCTGAAGTACTGGCAGGAGGCGGACCGCGAAGGGAAGCGCTACTTCCCGTACGAATTCATGTACATGCTGATCCGCAATTGCAACATCCGGGAGTTTTACGAGATCGATCCGAAGGACTCCTGGGTGTACGCCGCTTGCCAGAAGAATCTGCCGATCTTCACGCCGGGCTGGGAAGATTCCACGCTGGGTAATATTTTCGTGGCCAATTGCGTGCGCGGCGACGTCTCCAGCATTCAAGTGGTGAAGTCCGGCCTGGAGCAGATGGCCGCGCTGATCGATTGGTACCGCAAGACGAGCAAGGACGCATCCATCGGATTTTTCCAGATTGGCGGCGGGATCGCCGGAGATTTTCCCATCTGCGTGGTGCCGCTGATCATCCAGGACCTGCGCGAGCAGTGCCGGCTGTGGGGTTATTTCTGCCAAATCTCCGACAGCACCACCTCCTACGGCTCCTACAGCGGCGCCGTGCCCAACGAAAAAATCACCTGGGGCAAGCTGGACCGCAACACGCCGCGATTCGTGATCGAATCGGACGCGTCGATTGTCGCGCCCCTCATGTTCGCCTACATTCTCGGAGACTAGGGCTGGGCGAATAGGCTGGGCGAATAGCAGCTCGGCGAATAGCAGGCCTATGGAAAATCGGGAGGTCGCGCGCGTCCTGCGCGAGACCGCGCAACTGCTGGAGATCGACGGCGCGCTGATCGGGCGCTATCGCAGCTACGAAAAAGCCGCCGAACTGATCGCCAGCCTGGCCGAATCGATCGAGGCCCTGGCCCGCGATCCGGAAAAGCTCGAAGAGCTGCCCGGCATCGGCGAGCGCCTGGCCGAGCACATCCGCGAAATTCTCTCCACCGGCGATTACTCGCTGCGCAAGAAGCTGCTCAAGAAATATCCGCTGACGATTCTCGAAGTGCTCAACCTGCAATCGCTGGGCCCCAAGAAGGCGCTGATTCTCTGGCGCGAATTCAAATGCTGCACGGTGGAGCAGGTGGAGCAGCTGGCGCGCGAGGGCAAGCTGCGCGGCCTGGCCGGCTTCGGCGAGAAGACGGAACAAAATATTCTCAAGGCCGTGGAGGTCTACAAGAAGACCGCGGGCCGCTTCCTGATCACCACCGCCGAGCACGAAGTGGCCAAGCTCGTCGAATACATCAGCCGCTACGGCAAGGCGATTCTCTCGATTACGCCGGCGGGTTCGCTGCGGCGCTGGAAAGAAACCATCGGCGATCTGGACCTGCTGCTGACCTACCAGCCGGGAACCACCGCGGAAGAGCTCGAAGCGCTCAAGGAGCACATTCTGGGCTACGGCGAACTCGAGCAGGTGCTGGCGCGCGGCGAAAATAAAGTGAGCTTTCGCGTGGCCAAGGGCATACAGGTCGATGTGCGCCTGCTGCTGCCGGAAAACTATGGCGCCGCGCTCATCTATTTCACGGGGTCGAAGGAGCACAACGTCTCGCTGCGCGGCCGGGCCCTGAAGATGGGCTACACGCTCAACGAGTACGGCCTGGCCACGCTGAAGGGCGAACGTCGCGTGGCCGGCGCGAGCGAAGAAGAGGTGTACGCCAAGCTGAAGCTGGACTTCATTCCGCCGGAACTGCGCGAGAATTGCGGCGAAATCGAGGCCGCCGCCGAACATCACCTGCCCAAGCTCATCGAGCTAACGGACCTGCGCGGCGATTTGCAGATGCATACCCCCGCCAGCGATGGCCGCCATACCATCGAAGAGATGGCGCAAGCGGCGCGCAAAAAGGGCTACGAGTACATCGCCATCACCGACCACAGCAAAGCCGTCACCGTGGCCAACGGCATGGACGAAGCGCGCACCCTGGAGCACATGCGCGCCATCCGCGCCGCCAGCGCCAAGAGCAAGGGCATTCGCATTCTCGCCGGGATCGAAGTCGATATCCTCAAAGACGGAAAGCTCGATCTGGCCGACGAGGTGCTGGCCGAACTCGACGTGGTGGTCGCGTCGGTCCATTCGTTCATGAGCCTGGAGCGCGAAGCCATCACCGAGCGCATGCTGGCGGCCATGGAAAATCCCTACGTGCAGATCATCGGGCACCCCACGGGGCGGCTGCTGCTTCGGCGCGACGCCATGGCTTACGACATGGAGCAGATTCTGGACTCGGCGCGGCGCAACGGCATCGTCATGGAATGCAATGCGGCGCCCGACCGGCTGGATTTAAAGGATACCTACCTGCGCATGGCCAAGGATCGCGGCGTGCGCGTGGTGATCTCCACCGACGCGCACTCGATTTCGAATCTCGATCTCATGCGCTACGGCCTGCAGATGGCCCGCCGCGGGTGGATCGAGAAGAAGGACGTGCTGAACGCCCTGCCCCTCGAGAAGATGCTGGGCGCGCTGCGGCCCAAGCCCGGCGCGGCTTCGGCTAAGCGCGCCGCGGCGGCCCCGCGGGCGTAAGGTCGCCCCCCGCAGTGCTCCCTGGCATTTCTTGAACCCATAAAGATGAGGTTTGAAGCGGGGCGGAAAGAGTGGTAGCGTTCGCCACGATGAACTTCGGACCTGCATGGCTTCTGCATGGCTGACGGCACGACGGTCTGCACGGCCGGTGTGCATGGCCGGCGTGAATGGCCAAAGACACCACGAATTTGGGAGGCACATATGAAATCCACTCGAAAGCGCGCGGCAATTGCAAAAACGGCGCTGCTTGTTTTCGTGAGCCTTGTGACGGCGGCGCTGGCCGCTCAAGACAAGCCCAAGATGAACATGATCAAGCTTGCCGACGATGTTTACACCATGCAGGAAGCCAACGGAGGGAGCAATTCCACCTTCGTCATCACCTCGGACGCCGTGGTGGTTTTCGACCACTACATGACCGAATCCGACCAGACGCTGGCGGCGATTCGGAAGCTCACGGACAAAAAGGTGAAGTACCTATTTTCTTCCCATTCGGCCATCGATCACTCGAGCGGCGCATGGTGGTTTCGCGAAGATCATCCGGTTTACATCGCCAGCAAGAACCAATTGCGGGACATGCTCGGCGAGCGAGGCGAGATTTACCGGAAGGTGGAAGAGTCCAACGATCCGCGCGACGCCGTGTATCACGGAAAGGATTTGATCCTGCCCGACGTGGTGTTTGAAAAGAGCCTCACGCTGCGCGAGGGAGGCATCACCTTCGAAGCGACCATGGAAGGAGCCGCGCACAGCACCGGAGACGTTACCCTCTACATTCCGCAGAAGCGCGTTTTCCTGATGGGCGACCTCTTCAACAGCGACATGCACGCGGGAGGCGGGTCGCTGGTTCCCGGGGACGGATCCGATCCCGATAATTGGATCAAGGTGCTGGGCAATATCATGGACCGCCGCCTTCCAGTAGATACCTACGTACCCGGCCATGGCACGGTGCATCCGGGCCGCGGCGCGAAGGACCTGGAGGAAGCGCAGCGCTATTTCATCGTCATGCGAGACGCCGTGGCCACCATGATGGCGCAGGGAAAGAGCCTCGACCAGATCATCAATGGATTCCAGGTGCCCGCGGAGTTCGCGAAGTACACGCATCCCGAACGGCTGAAGACGACTCTGCCGCTGTATTACTGGGAGTTGATGGGCGTTTCCAGATAACCGGCGGACGGCGGGCGCCGATCAAGCGTTCAGCGCGTGCTGCCCGCCTCAGGAGCCAGCTTCTGAGCGGGAAGCCGCGCAGAACCGACCTCTCCGAATAGCGTCGCGTAGATAACCCCTCCTAAAGCGCCGCCAATCAATGGCGCCACCCAGAACAGCCAAAGCTGATGGATCGCCCAACCACCGACGAAGAGAGCCGGTCCTGTACTGCGGGCCGGATTCACCGAAAGATTGGTCACCGGGATGCCAATCAAGTGGATGAGCGTGAGCCCCAGGCCGATGGCCACTGCCGCGAAACCTTGGGGAGCGCGGCGATCGGTGGCGCCCATGATGATAAACAAAAAGAACATGGTGAGAACGATTTCCGCGACCAGGCAGGCGAGGAGCGAATAGTTTCCGGGTGAATGCTCCGCGTAACCGTTGGAAGCAAAGCCCCCGGCCAGGGAAAATCCTTCTTTCCCGGACGCGATGACGTAGAGGACTCCGGCCGCGGCCACCGCCCCGCACACCTGCGCGACCCAATAAGCAAGCAGCTCCGAAGCGGGGAATCGCTTGCCGACAGCCAAGCCGAGCGAAACGGCGGGATTAAGGTGGCAGCCGGAAATGTGGCCGATGGCATAGACCATGGTCAGCACAGTAAGACCAAACGCGAACGCCACCCCCAGGAAACCGATTCCGAGGCCGGGAAACGCAGCATCGAGCACTGCGGCTCCGCATCCACCGAAAACCAACCAAAATGTACCGAAGAATTCAGCTGTTGCGCGCTTACCGAGGGCCATCTTTGCCTCCAAGCTCTTGTGTGCTTTCGTATTCGAAGTGGATCGTGGGTTGCTTCTCCGCGGGCCCAGAGCGGCGGGATATTACCACGTTCGTCGCGAACACTACATCAACGGGCGGCCGCGGCTTGGTCTCTTTGGTGGCACAGCCACTCCTGGCTCTGCCACGGAGCGAAAAGCCTCGGGTCTCCCGTGAAAAATCGCGGGCGACCTGACCTACAAGCTCGCGGGTTACAGCTGCACCTGTGCCTGCACAGCCCAGAGTGGAGGTGCCACTGGCTGCCGCTCCGGCATTTCGTCCTGGATGCGCAAAATAAAAATTGCCCCAAAATTTGCAATTCACGCGCGCTTTGCGCATGATATTGAACTTTGCTTGCGGGCCGCGCTTAGGGAGCGGCGGCGCGAGGCTCATCGCTGTACCCGCACAGCCTAGAGTGGCTGTGCCACTTGTTCTGCACAGCCAGGGCTGTGCCACCAAAGGCAGCTCACTTCAGACTTAGGGGGAAAACGAATTCATGCGCCGGCCCACAAATATTGCAGCGCCACAAGGAAAACTGGGGGTGCTCACCTGTGGCATGGGCGCGGTGGCCACCACGTTCATGGCCGGCGTGGACCTCATTCGCAATAAGGGCGCGCAGCCGGTGGGTTCGGTGACGCAACTGGGGACCATTCGCCTGGGCAAACGCACCGAGGGGCGTTCGCCGCTGATCAAGGATTTCGTTCCGCTGGCGTCGCTGGACGACCTGGCATTCGGCGGCTGGGACGTCTTCCCCGATTCGGCCTACGAAGCCGCGGCCAACGCGGCCGTGCTTTCGCCCGAAGACCTGACGCAAGCCAAGAAGTTCCTGAGCGGCATCAAGCCCATGAAGGCGGCCTTCGACCGCGAATACGTGAAGCGGCTGGACGGCCCGCACGTAAAGAAGACGAAAAACAAATACGACCTGGCGCTGGAGATCAAGGACGACATCGAGCGCTTTCGCAAGAAGTCCAAGGTCTCGCGCCTGGTGGTGATCTGGTGCGGCTCGACGGAAATTTTCCTCACCCCGCACGACGTGCATTCCACGCCGGCGAAGTTCGAAGCGGCCATGAAGAAAAATCATCCGGCCATCGCGCCGTCCATGCTGTATGCCTGGGCGGCCATCACTTCGGGCGTGCCCTTCGCCAACGGCGCGCCCAACCTCACCGTGGATATTCCCGCCATGCAGGAGCTGGCGCGCGAGCACGGCGCGCCCATCTGCGGCAAGGATTTCAAAACGGGCCAGACGCTGCTGAAAACGATTCTCGCGCCGGGCTTCAAGGCCCGCATGCTCGGGCTGAACGGCTGGTTTTCCACCAATATTCTGGGCAATCGCGATGGCGAGGTGCTGGACGATCCGGAATCGTTCAAGACCAAGGAAGAGTCCAAGCTGGGAGTCCTGGAATATATTCTCCAGCCCAAGCTTTATCCCAAGCTCTACGGCAATATCTGCCACAAAGTGCGCATCAACTACTACCCGCCGCGCGGCGACAATAAAGAAGGCTGGGACAATATCGACATCTTCGGCTGGCTGAACTACCCCATGCAGATCAAGGTGGACTTTCTCTGCCGCGATTCGATCCTGGCCGCGCCGATCGTGCTCGACCTGGTGCTCTTCCTGGATCTGGCCAAGCGCGCGGGCATGCGCGGCATCCAGGAATGGCTGAGCTTCTTTTTCAAGTCGCCCATGTGCGCGCCGCAGCTCTATCCCGAGCACGACCTTTTCATTCAGCTGATGAAGCTGAAGAATACGCTGCGCTGGATGATGGGCGAAGAGTTGATCACCCACCTGGGCTCCGAATACTACGACTGAGGCGTTGGCCGCCTGATTGCCTCCGGCAACGTCACCTTGCCGAACTTGCCCATTGCTCGCGACTGACGGCATACTCTGAGGCCATGCTTCCGCCCTCCCGGCCCACTTCCCTGCCAACACGTCCGTTCTTACCTAAGCTCGCTGGCACCTGGAACGCGAATCCCGCATGAACATACTCGACGTCGTTGTCGGCAAGCCGATCAAGACCACTGACGAGCGCGCCGAGCAGATCGGCGCCGCGCAGGGCATCCCCATCTTTGGCCTGGACGCGCTCAGCTCCGCCGCATACGGCCCGGAAGCGGCGCTCAGCCTTCTGATTCCTCTAGGCCTGATGGGCGTTCGGTACCTCATTCCGATCAGCGCCGCCATCATCACGCTGCTGGCCATCGTGTACTTCTCTTATCGCCAGACGATCGAGGCCTATCCCTCCGGCGGCGGCTCCTACACCGTGGCGCGCTTCAACCTGGGCGCGTCGGCGAGCCTGCTGGCCGCGGCCGCGCTGCTGGCCGACTACATCCTGACGGCGGCGGTGGGCATATCGGCGGGAGTGGGCGCGCTGGTCTCGGCCGTTCCCTCGTTGCTGCCGCACACGGCTTCGCTGTGCGTCGGCATCCTGATCGTCATCACCATAGTGAATCTGCGCGGGGTGCGCGATGCGGGCCTGGCCTTCGCGGTGCCCACCTATCTTTTCGTGGGAACGCTGCTGATTACGCTGGTGGCGGGCATTTTCCGCGTGCTCCTCAGCGGCGGGCATCCCACGCCGGCAACTTCCCTCCCGCCTCCGCCGCCCGGAATCGCGGTGGTGAGCGTCTGGCTGCTGATGAGAGCTTTCGCCAGCGGCTGCACGGCATTGACCGGCGTGGAAGCCGTGAGCAATGGAGTGAAGGCTTTTCGCGAGCCCGCGGTAAAAAACGCGCAGAAAACCCTCACGGTGATTATCGTTCTGCTGGCGGCGATGCTGGCGGGAATTTCGTATTTGGTGAAGGCATACGGGATCACGGCCACCGATCCGGGCCAGCCCGGCTACCAGAGCTTGCTCTCCATGCTGGTGGCCGCCGTTTTCGGCAAAGGCGCTTTCTACTACCTGACCGTCGGGTCCATTCTCTTCGTGCTTTCGCTCTCCGCCAATACGGCCTTCGCCGATTTTCCGCGCCTGTGCCGAGCCATCGCGCAAAACAACTATCTGCCGCACGCCTTCGGGTACCGCGGGCGGCGGCTCGTCTATACGTATGGCATCGTGGTCCTGGCGGTGCTCTCCGGCAGCCTGCTGATTCTTTTTGGAGGCGTCACCGACCGGCTGATTCCGCTGTTTGCCGTCGGCGCTTTTCTGGCCTTCACGCTTTCACAATCCGGCATGGTGGCGCACTGGTTCAGGAATCGCGGGCCGAATTGGGTAAAGAGCGCGATGGTCAACGGGTTGGGCGCGCTGGTTACCGGCATCACCGTAATCGTGGTGCTGGTGGCGAAGTTCGCCCAAGGCGCCTGGATTACGCTGCTTTTTATTCCGCTGACGATTGCTTTCTTCATCGTGGTGCGCCGCCACTACCACGCCGTGAGAATCCTCACCACATGCAGAGTTCCGGTGCAGGCCGCGGGCGCGAGCGAAGCTCCTATCGTCGTGCTCCCCATCGACCGCTGGAGCAACGTCACGCGGCAAGGAGTTGAGTTTGCCGCCAGGCTCTCGCCGGAAGTGATCGCGTTGCACGTGGAGCCCGGCGAGCACTCCGAATTGCTGCAGGAGGATTGGGAGCGCTACGTGGAAGAACCCTTCCGCGCGGCGGGCAAGCAGCCGCCCGCGCTGCGCGTGCTGCCTTCGCCCTATCGCTTCATCATCATTCCCATCGTGCAGTTCGTGCTCGATCTCTCGCGAGCGCATCCCGATCGCAGCATCATCGTGGTGATACCGGAGCTGGTGGAGGACCGCTGGTATGAATACTTCCTTCACAATCAGCGCGGGAGGCTTCTGGAATGGGTGCTGCTCGCGCGCGGCAATAACCGCGTCTTCACGGTAAGCGCGCCCTGGTACGCCGGTGCTGCGGCGGATCACCTCGCCCCATGTGCACCGGACAATGAGAATAGCCGGTAAAACAAAAGCCTCTCGCGGTTGAAGGATCTGCCGGAAGAACTTCGCATCGAAAAGCTCGATTCGTCCGATTCAAAAGTTTCGTTTTACAAGTGCCGCGCGCGCCGGTATTTTGCCGCCGAAGCTCGTTGTGGGGGATTTTTCCAAGGCGTAGCCGTCTCCAGGGACATTAGGAAGTCATAAGGAACGCAGCGAAAGGAGGCCCAGCGCGGCGCTCTACAGCCGCCATGCTTTTCTTGACGCCGCCCGCTTTCGTGCGTTATTGTCGCCGATTCCTACCCGAGGTGTAGCCAGGGCGTGCCGATTTTCTCTGTTAGCCAATCTCTATTTTAAGGAGCGAGGATGGATCCAAAAGGTGTTCTAGAATTTGCCAATAAGCACAACGCCAAAATTCTCGATCTGCGCTTCACCGACCTTCCCGGCCTTTGGCAGCACGTGAGTTATCCCATCGGCGAGCTGGAAGAGAGCTCCTTCAAGGAAGGATTCGGCTTCGACGGCAGCTCCATCCGCGGGTGGCAATCGATCAACGAATCGGACATGCTGCTCTTGCCCGATCCCAATACCGCCTTCATGGATCCCTTCCGCGACACGCCCACGCTGGTGCTGATCTGCAACATTGGCGACCCCATCACGCACAAGCCCTACCCGCGCGATCCCCGGCAGATCGCCATCCGCGCCGAGGCGCACCTGAAAGAGACCGGCATCGCCGACCAGGCTTTCTTTGGGGCCGAGGCGGAGTTTTTCATCTTCGACAGCATTCGCTTCGATACCGCGCCGCAGCACAGCTTCTTCTATATCGATTCCGACGAAGGGCGCTGGAACAGCGGCCGCGCCGAGCACAACCTGGGCTATCGCCCGCGCTTCAAGGAAGGCTACTTCCCCGCCCCGCCCATCGATCATTTCCAAGACTTACGGACGGAGATGGTGATGCGCATGATGGAGATCGGCCTGGACATCGAGTGCCACCATCACGAAGTGGCCACGGCCGGGCAGTGCGAAATCGATCAGCGCTTCAGCACGCTGCTGAAATCCGCCGACAACATGATGAAGTACAAGTTCGCGATCAAGAGCGTGGCCCAGCAGTACGGCAAGACGGTGACGTTCATGCCCAAGCCGATCTTTGGCGATAACGGCTCCGGCATGCACACCCACCAATCGCTCTGGACCAAGAACAAGCCGCTCTTTGCCGGCGACAAATATGCCGGCCTTTCGCAATTGGCGCTGTGGTACGCCGGCGGCCTGCTCAAGCATGGCCGCAGCATCTCGGCCTTCTCCGCGCCCACGACGAACTCCTACAAACGCCTCGTGCCCGGCTACGAAGCTCCGGTGAACCTGGCGTACTCCAGCCGCAATCGTTCGGCCGCGGTGCGCATCCCCATGTATTCGGACAGCCCGAAAGCGAAGCGGCTGGAGTTCCGGCCGCCCGATCCTTCGTGCAACGTCTATCTCACTTTCGCGGCCATGCTCATGGCCGGCCTGGACGGCATCGAAAACAAGATCGATCCCGGCAAGCCGCTGGACGTGGACATCTTCGAATTGGAAGCGGAAGAGGCCAAGAAGGTTCCCACCATGCCCGGCTCGCTCGACGAAGCCCTCAAGGCTCTCGCGGACGACCACAAATATCTCACCAAGGGCGGCGTCTTCACCGAAGAGCTCATCAACCTGTGGATCGAATACAAAACCAAAAACGAAGCGGACCCGGTGCGCATGCGTCCGCACCCCTACGAATTCCACCTGTACTACGACATCTAGCCACTGGTGTCATTCTGAACGCAGCGAAGAATCTCTCCTGCAAAGGCCGGGCCGCATGGTTCCGGCCCTTTGCAGAAAGGCCCACTGGATTCAAACTCCAGTGGGCCTTTGAGGACAGATCCCCCTAACGAAGTTTCTTCGAATACTCGGCGACAATTTTCTTAATCCCGAGCCGGATCAAATTCGCTTGAGGAATCATGGTGCGGTCACTGATGCGCTTCAGTGCGTCGAGAATGTAACATCGGTGATGATATCAGCACCCGGCGCGCAGCACATTTCACTCGAATTTCCGTCCGGTGTGACAATTAGCGTCGTGTTCTGTTGCTCGCCGAGACAGGACGTACTTCACGCCAGAAGGCGGGTATAATCCCGAGCAATGGCGGAGAATACAGTTCGTCTGTTCCTCGCAGACATTTGGAGTCAAGCAACTTCCTTTGTCAGCGGTTCTATTAACTTTATTCACTCCAGCATCTTACAGCACCGAGCTTCTAAATGGATTGCTCGGCAGCTTGGCTGGGGACTCGTCGCCGCTGGGATAGCTGTGGCGCAATGGGATGAGTACGGCGCGGCTCTTGTTCTATTTGTTTCTGGTTGTTTTGTTCTTCTTATCCGAGGGTTTCATTGGACGGGGATAAATGGTTGGCCGAAAACAACTAGCATTCTGCGTTGGGTGTGGATTATGACCGCTGCGTTCGGAATGGTCGCTTCTTGGCCTATCACAGTAGCAAAAAAGGGCGATAAACAATGGTCATCTCTATTCCAGAGGATGACTCCTAAGTCGGTTTTGGCTATGCACGCATTTCCCACTGGAACATATGGACCAACCAAACAAATGGTGGACGTGGATATGGATATAAATAACCCAAGCGAAGATGCTATCCAAAATCTAGACTTGATAATAAAAGTGGTGTCGCCTCATCTAATCAGAAGCATCTCTCAGTTGCCTACTGAAGCAGATGCTTGCAGATTCAATCCTGTTCCTCTTCCAGATTCGAGGGTAGTCATTGGCGGTCTCAGTGAACGCGACCACATTACGCTGGATTCGCAAGACATGCTGACGGGACTTAACTATTTTTTCCGATGGAGATTGGAGTGCCCCAGAATTGGTAGCCATTCCACAGTAAGAGTCCAGCTAACTACGGTGGGAGATTCAGAAAATGACGCAATACAGGCAATTGGGGATTATGAACGTATCCCGAGCAAGGGGAGCACGGTGGTGAAGATAAAAGAAATAATCCCTATCAATAGAGCGTAAATGTCTAAGCGGCTAGTTCTTCTTGTTGCGTTGTTAGCTCTTTGCCGCGGAACTTGCGCTTCACCATGCTGAAAGTCGACTACTCTGTCGAGAATCCGCCGCCCGTGGCCAAAGGTGGCAAAGGCGTCATCGTCCCAGGCTGTCCAGCCTGCCGAAAACGGGTAAATACGATGGCGCAGTTTCTGGATCACCTTGCGGATGATGTGTTGCCACCGCTGCTCGATAGGCTATCTACAACGCAGTAACCCTCAGGAACGTTGTGTCGTAACCAGCAGTCCTTCCCCGCACAGTCCTCTCGGAAAATGGGCGTATGTCAGAAACGTTCAGCGGGAGCTAAAATAATGCAAATTGTTACCGCATACGGAACGATGTGGGCGCGAAACACGGAGAACATCCACAAAATTCCAACGGTCAAAGAGGGGGGAATCGGCGTTTACATTCTCTTTGATGGTTCCATGCCAGTGTACGTCGGCAAAGGCAACATCCGTTGGCGAATCACAGACCACCGGCGCTCCAAGAGAAAACGACAACTTTGGGACCGGTTCAGTTGGTATGCCGTGAAAGACGCGAAGATGATGCATGACATTGAAGTGCTTATGCTCCGAATGTTCCCTCGTTATCTTCGTGCTCTTACACGACAAGACGGCCATTTTTTAAAGGCGGAACGTATTAAGCCTGCCGAAAACGAGAAAGTGGATTACATAACTCGTAAACCACTTCGGAGCCGGAAGGATTAGATCGAGAGGTACAACATTTAGATCGGACGGAAGTTGCAGAAAGGTCCATGGAATTCAACTCCCGTGGGCCTTTCTTGCCTTTCTGGAAGTACAATTTCGCTTATGACCCGAGAAACAACCGAACTTCTAAGAAAGGCGCTCACGTTGCCTGTCCCGGAACGCGCCGACCTGGCAAGCTCCTTGATCGAGAGCCTCGACGACGCTGAAGATGAGGGCGTCGAAACCTCGTGGGATCGGGAAATCGCGCGGCGCATGGAAGAAATCGACTCGGGGAATGTTAAACCGACTTCGCTCGAGCAAGCCCGCCGAAGACTTTCTTCCGCTACCGAATGATCCATTGGCAACCCTTCCTGCATCCGGCGTTAGAATGCTCTTATGAAATCCGAACTACTGCAGAGGATCACCCTTGAAGCCGATAAATGTGGCGGGCGCCCCTGCATTCGCGGCAAGCGAATCCGCGTGGTGGATATTCTGCAACTGCTCAGCGCGGGCGCGTCGTTTGAAGAGATCCTGACCGACTACCCGTTTCTGGAGCGGGAAGACATCCTCGCCGCGATTGAATATGCGGCGCTGCAAACCGACCATATCGTGCTGCAATCCGCGTGAAGTTCCTGGTGGCGGCTCGCGCAGCTTCCTAGCGGGGACCACCACGTCAGAGCCTCTAATGCCCACCCGCCCCCGGGTCGGTGACTACTAAGCATCCCTCCGGCACCTCACCGATTGCCAAATACGCTACTTAGTAACACAGTAAATTCGCACCGACGCAGGCGACAGAGTCGCCAAGCTGCACCTGCGTTTGCCGGACCGCGCGGCTTCTGCCCAAGTGGGCGCACGGTTCACGGGAGCGGAATGCAACAGTTAGATCCATCGAGCAAGAAAGAACTGTCCGTTCAGGCGGATATGGAACTGAACCGGCGCTCTCGCGCCGGCAGCTTGATCCATTTTGCTCTTCTGCTGATCGTGGTCCTCTTCTCGTCTTACTTCCGCGAGCATCCAATCATCATTATTGCGGCAGGGTCGGTCTTGCTCGGCCTGGGGATAGCGCGCCTGTTCTTATCCACCTCGTTCGCGGAGCGGTACGCGGAAGACCCGATCTTCTGGAAACAACTGTTCTGTGTGGTCGCCTGGACCGCTGCTTTGACGTGGGGAGGCTTCTGCTGCCTGACGATGGCGCTTTACGGGCAGCAGTGGATCAGCTGGCTGGTGCTCCTGATCACCACCGGCATCGCCGCTGGATCGAGCAGCGCATTCTCGCCGGATATCGCCGTTGGCAGCGTTTACATGGCGCTACTGCTGGGGCCAACCGTGGGCTTGGAGTTATTCAGGGGCGGCGCGAGCAGCTATTCCGTGGCGGCGGTGGTGTGCATCTACGGCAGCTACTTATGGATGCAGGCCAGAGTCCAATCGCAAACCTACTGGGACAAACTGATCCAAAGCAAGCTTTTGAGTCTCAGAACCTCCGAACTGGAAGAGCAGGACGCATACCTCAAGGCGTTAATCGAAGAAAGTCCCCTGGCTTTCGTGGTGGTGGATCCCCAACACCGGGTTCAAACCTGCAATCTGGCCTTCGAACGCCTCTTCCTTTATAACCGGCAGGAGATCCTCGGCAAGCGGATCAACGAACTGCTCGGGATCGAGGAGCTGGCCAATGAAATGGTCGGATTCCAACGCTTCGCCGAAATGGGCAATACGGTCCACGCGATCACCACGCGCCGCCGCAAGGATGGCGTCCCCATCGCGGTCGAGGTTCACGCCGTGCCGTTGGGCCTGAATGGCAAACCCATCGGCTTGTGCGCGCTGTACCAGGACGTTACGCAACGAAAGCGCGCCGAGGAAGAACTGAAGTCCGCTCTACAGATGAAATCGGACTTCATCTCCTTCGCCGCTCACCAGCTTCGAAACCCGCTGGCGGGAATCAAGCGGCAGTTGGAAGCTGCGGCCCAGGATAAAAAGAGCTCCGGCGAAACCACTGCGCTGATCCAGGGGGCTCGTGAATCCACCGAGCGCCTGATCGGCATGGTGAACGAGTTGCTTGACGCTTCCAAACTCGAAAGCGGAAAGCTGGTTCTCTCCCCTGCACCGACCAATTTGCGCGAACTCACGCAAACCGTGCTGAACGACGTGCGTCCCCGCTTGCAGACCCAGAAGCACGATCTCTCCGTCGGCGGCGGCGAAAACCTTCCCTCCGTTTACGTCGACACGCAACTGTTCAGGCAAGTGATCCTCAACCTGGTCTCCAACGCCATCAAGTACACTCCGCCCGGAGACAAAATCTCCATCGACATGGGACAGCGCAATGGCCTGATCCACTGGTCGATACGCGATAGCGGGATTGGCATTCCCAAACGGGCACAGCCGCAGCTGTTCGAGAAGTTTTTTCGCGCCGACAATGCCAGCGCCATCGCCACGGAAGGCACCGGCCTGGGCCTCTACATCGTGCGGCTGATCTTGAAGAATTCCGGCGGCAGGATATGGTGCGACTCGCAAGAAGGCAAGGGCAGCACGTTCACCTTCGAAATTCCGCACAAAGGCTAGAGCCGAGGGATGCCAAGGGATGTTGGGGAGCTGAATCTTTGTTAATTAATTAAATAACACCCGAACTCTTCAGCCCCCCCGTCCTACAAGGTTCCCCGTATCGAGTTCCCGCTTGCTTACGGAGATACTGGGCCTCAGCGGCGTCAGGCGTCCCTGGGCCGCGCTAACGCTTCGGAGTTCTTCCTTTTTATGCCCAAACTCATCTCCTCACTGGTTGCGGTTATCTGTCTCAGCACGATGCCGTTGCTCGTTTCGGCGCGCGGCCAGGAGCTTTCCCGTACGAGTGCGCCTGCCAATACTGATCGCGACATCGATATCAACGCCATCGTGCAGCGGTCCGCCCATGTCACCGAAGCGGACCGCGAAGCCAGTTCCGAATACGAGTTTTCAGAGACGGATTGGGAGCCGGGCGGCTCGCACAAGACTTACGCCGTGCATATGCTTTACGGCTCGCCCTATCGCCAGCTCATCGCGATCGATGGCGAGCCGCTGCCAGGAGACAGGCAGCAAGAGGAAGAACGCAAGCTGCGCAAGGAGATCTCCCGGCGAGCGCACGAATCGCCCAAGCAGCACGCGCGGCGCATCGCCGAGCAGGAAAAGGAGAATACGCGCGATCGCCGCTTCGTCGAGGAGTTCGTGCATGCCTTTCGTTTCGAGCTGCAAGGCGAGCAGGAGCTGGACCAGCGCGGCGTCTATGTAGTCGAAGCCATCCCGCGCCCGGACTTCCATCCCACCGACCGCGAATCGGCGGTGCTCACCGGCATGCGGGGCACCCTCTACATCGACATGCAAACCGACCAGTGGGTGAAGGCCGAAGCGGAGGTGACCCATCCCGTATCCATAGCCGGGTTCATCGCCACGGTCGAGCCGGGCACGCGCTTCGTTCTGGAGAAAACGCGGCTGGAAGACAATATTTGGCTTCCCGCGCATTTCACCATGACCGCGAAAGCCGAGATCCTCTCGCTGATTCACCACCACGAACACGAAGACGTGACGTACTTCGACTATCACAAGGCGAAGCCGCCAAGCAGTTGAACCGTCACGCGCCGCTTAAAGCCCGCGCAATTTTTGTGCCGCCGTTTTCAAGCCGGCGGCGCGAGCCCGAAAATCCTCCCAGGGGTCTTTTCTCTTTTCGAGGCGCGTGAAGATGTTGCGGATGGTGACGCCATCCGGGCGCAGAGTTTTGTCATCGAGCTCGCGCCAGTCGAGCGGGGTCGAGACGGGCGCTCCTGGCCGCGGCCGCACGGCATAGGCCGGGGCAATCGTCTGCGCGTAGGCATCCCGGTTTATGTCCAGGAACACGCGCTCGCCGCGCTTGTCCTTGCGCTGCTCCAGCGTTCGCTCGCTGGGGGACTGCTTCACGAGCAACTCCGCCACTTGCCGCGCAAACCCGCGCACCGTGTCGAAATCTTCCTGCCGCTTCAGCGGCACCACCACGTGCAGGCCGCGGGAACCCGTGGTCTTGACGTAGACCGGCAGCCCCAGTTGCTCGAGCAACTCCCGCGCGGCTTTGGCCGTCTTCACTACCAGCGCAAAGTTTTCGCCCGAAGGATCGAGATCGAACACCATCTGATCGGGGTAATCGCGCTTGTCGATTCGGCTGAGCCAGATATGCGGAGTGATGCAGGCGAGGTTGGCCAGATAGACCAGCGTGGCTTCGTCGTCGCAGACGACGTGGCGCAGCGATCCGCCGGCCTTGGCCACGCTGACCGTCTTGATCCAACGCGGGAAATACGGCGCCGCCGATTTCTGGATGATTCGCGCGCCCCGGATTCCATCGGGAAAGCGCTCCAGCGTGAGCGGCCGTTCTCGAAGCTGCGGCAGAATCCAGGGGGCAATACGGCGGTAATAGTCGACGAGGTCCTGCTTGGTGATCTCGTCGTCGGGGAAAAGCACTTTCTCGGGCCGCGTGATCTTCACGTCCCGCCCGTCCACGCGTATCGTGCTCTCCGTCTCTCGCACCGCGGCTCCCCCGTTTTTAGGCACGCATCTTTTATACCTCTAGCCGATGCCTGGGGGCAGCCTTTATCGCAGCGCTTGCGCTGAGCGAGGCCGAACTGCATATCCCTCGGCCCAAACAGCGGGCCTCGGGATGACAAGCGGCAGGGCGGCGCGATGGGAGTGAATGTTGCGAGTTAATGTTGGGAGTCGATATCGATGAGCGCGAGTACTCGCGCCGCCGGAAAGGATGCGCGGAGGAATAGCGCCAGATTCGCGCCAGATTAGCAGCAGATTGGCGCCGAATGAACGCCAACGAGCGCCAGATTAAAGGAAGACTAGCGGCTCGCGGGACACTGCACGGCCACGTCGGCCGCCAGCGCGTCGTCCAGCTGAGCGCCGCGGATATTCGCCGCCGAACAGAGTTGCGCGGCCCGCAGCCCCACCACGCCGCGCAGGTCGGCATTCTGCAGATTGGAGCCGGTGAAATCGGCGCCGGTGAGCACGGCGCTCTGGAAATTGGAGGCGCTCAAATCCACGCGCCGCAGATCGGCGCTCATCAGGATGGCGCCGCCCAGGCGCGCCTGATCAAGCTTGGCGCCGGCCATTTTCGCCGACGAAAGGTAGGCCCCATGCAAATCGCTTCCACTGAGATTGGCGCCTTCCAGAACGGCTTCGCGCAAATCGGCTTGCCCCAGAGCGGCTCGCTCCAGCGAAGCACCGTGCAGGTCGGCGCCGTAGAGCACCGCGCCATCGGCCTTGGCGTCCAGCAGCAGCGTGCCGGCCAGGGAAGCAAACGACAGATCGGCTTTCTCCAGCGAAGCGCGGATCAAGTTCGCGTGGGCCAGATCGGCCGATTGCATCGAGGCGTTATCGAGGCGAGCGCGCTCCAGCACGGCGAATCGCAAGCTTGCGTTGCGCAGATTGGCCTGGCGCAAATCCGCTTCTGAGAGGTAGGCGTAACGCAGGTCCGCCTGCCGCAAACGCGCCTTGGCGAGAAATGCGCCATAGCCCTGCAAGTAGCGAAGGCGGATGCCGTTCATGCCCGCGCCTTCCGCGCGGCCGAGCTGGTCGTCGCTGCCCGTCCAGCCCTCGGGCTTGCGCGAAATCTCGGTTTCGTTTACCTGCGCAAAGGGGTCGTAGCCAATCAGCCAAAAAGCGTCCGCGGCCCAGGTCCTTGGGCTGGCAGGGCCAATGCCCTGCGCCGCATTGCCGTTGTGGGGAGCGCCGCCAATAGTGCCGATCGCCAGCAGGAGCAAGATAAAGCCGAATGCCACGCCCACCGGAATTTTGCGCCAGACGCCGGTTGGTTTCGCGACGGCGGCGCGCGGCGACACTGCCAAAGGCTCCGGCAAATGCTCCTCCGCGCTTTGCAAAAGTTCCGCCACGGCCTCGTCCACGGGAACGGAGGACCGCAGCGAGACGCCCGGCACCGCGGCCACCGCTACGGCCGACTCGTCGGCCGAAATTCCGCCGGGTGCCGCCTCCAGCCAGCCAGGCTGCCCCGCTTCCGACATCGAGCCGCGCACGGAATCGCCGCGCCGTCGTGACGGCGCCTCGCCCGCATCCGCCGCGCCGGACTCCACTGCCGGCCATCCGGAGTCGTTGCTTCCAAAAGCGCGCGCCGTGGAACGCGGAAAATGAATCGCCGCGCTTACCGCGGCCGCAATCAGCAGGATGTGCAGGATCGTGCCGCGCACGTCCTGCAGCGTCAGGTAGCGCGCCCAGAAGAGCAACATCGTTGCCGGGGTGGCCCAGTAAAGCAAAATCATGCAGGTCGCTTTTTCGACTCCCGCCAGCGCCGAGCGCCGTTCGCGCAGCCATCGGAAGTAGCTATGCGCGGGCCAACGCACCAGCCAAGGCAGGCTGGCGTCGAGCCGCCGGCCGTTCTCGAAAATCGCCGGAAGCGCCGCCGTGGCCTCCCATAGCCGCTGCAGATATACGTGCAGCCACAAATAGAGCCCGCCGAGCAGAACGGGGCAGAAGAGAAAGAATTGCACCAGCGGCAGCTCGTTCCTCCGGGAAGCCAAGGGCAGCGAGGAGGCGTTTCTCAGAATTTGCGCGTCCGAAACGGTGAGAATTCGCCAGCACGCCAGCACGTTGAGCAGCAGCAAGCAAAGGATCAGCCAGTTGGCATGCCTGCCGCGGCGAGCCAGGTATTTCAGGTCCTCGGCGGTGGATATTTCCGCCGGCAATTTGGCGAAGGTGAGATTCGTTCCCGAAAGTTCGGCGGCCAGCAATCCCGTGGCGCCCTTCAGATTCGCGCCCTGAAGATTGGCCTCGCGCAATCGCGCTCCCAAAAGGTTCGCGCCTTCCAGATTGGCTTGCAGCAGGCTGGCGCCTTCGAGATCGCTAAGGAGCAGGTCGGCGCCTTTCAAAACCGTGTCGTTCAGGCGCGCATTGCGCAGATTCGTATCGGTGAGGTCCGCGCCTTCGAGATTGAGGCGGGAAAGATCTGCCTGCCGGCCCTTGCGCCCGCCCGATTGCACCCACTCGCGGTGCGTCTCGAGCAGCAGTTCCAGCTCGACTTTCGCCGGGCGCCCGGCTTTGCTTCGTGGCGCGGGTTTATCGCTCTTGATGATTTCCAGATCCATGTTCATCGCTCTCAGGGTTCAAAACAAAACTCTCAGGGTGCAAAGTAAAAGAAGTGCCGCGCCAAAAGGTGCAATGGCGCGAGTCATCCGCATTGGCGGTCTTGGCCGGGCCTTTCAGCACGAAAGGCTGGGCGGGGTTGGGCCGGCCCTCGGCGCCAAAGCGTCGTAACGAACGTTCATGGGTGACTTTAACGAAGGGATCGACACCGGACAATTGAGCTTTGTGGCAGGTTTTCCGGGCTGGAAACTGTCCCTGGGGCCAGCGTTCCGGTGGGCAGCGTGAATCTGCCGCAAGCACCTGCGCTGCTATGACTTACGGTTAGGTTACCTAGATGAGGTGGTCACGGCAGGGGCCGGCGGGAAATCCTGCTCGTGGAAGATAAGGATATGCCACGCGCCGCCTTGCTTCGCCACGATCCAGCTCATTAGACCCTTGCGCAGCGGGTTCGCCTTGCCGTCGGGCGCCAGCGAACCTTCGATTGTCGCCTCGGAATCGATGGCCGCAAGCGTAGGCGTCAAAAGACGGATGTCGCGCGGCGAATCGGTCCGCTTGGCGTCTTTCAAAAGAGTCTTGAAGAGGGTCACGAAGTTCGCCTGGATCTTGTCGCGCCCGTGCGTGCTGGCGCCGCGGAGATTGGTGAAGTCGGCATTATCGGCAAACAGCGCGCCCATGGCCGCCGCATCGTGACTATTGAAGCCATCGGTGAATTTGGAGAGCAGCGTCTTGATGGCCGCCGAATCGGCCGCCTTCGGAGCGCTCTGGGCATAAATGGCGGGAACCGCCAGGGCCAAAAGTAAAAGCGCAACCACTGTGTTGCTGATGTGGCGTGTCTTCATGACGGCAACCCTCCGCGCGCGCAGATTGCGCCGCAAACGAGAGTCTACACCCGGCGGCTCGGTTCAGGCGCTCGATTTTGACGCCCCTTCGATATTAAGAATAGATGCCGCGCCGCGGGCCGCGAACCGCTTCCCTTCCCTAGCTCGCGACCAGCTCAAGATTGGGCGCAATCTTGTGTTCGCGCATCAGCTCCAGCCTGCTGCTGACGCCGCATTTCTTCAGGATCGCGCTCACGTGAAATTTGGCCGTGCTTTCGCTGATACAGAGGTGCCCGGCGATCTCCTTGTTGGAGAGCCCTTCCAGCAGAAGCGCGAACACATCGCGCTCCCGTGGCGAAAGCTGAAACGTCGCGTTGGTGGAGATATTGCTTTCGGCGAGACGTTTGGCGATGTACTCATTTACGTGCGCGTCGAGCGTCTGCATGGTGCGGGCGACGGCTTCCAGAAAGGCCCGGTCCATCCTTCGATCCTCGGCTAGTCTCGGCATTTCGCGTGTTCCCTCCTCGAGCATGTGAGTTTGGCTGGGTGAGGGTGAAACCTTATCCCGGCCTCCGCAACGAAAGAGCGCGGCACGGCAGCGCCCGGAATGACTCAGTGCGCCTGTGCTATCGCACGCAGCGCGCCAATAATAAGGCCGGATAAGGCCTTTATTTCCGGTAAGCGAAAGAAGGGCGTAAGTGTTCTTATTTAGAAAAGTGGGGGGTACTAAGAGGTAAGACTTACAGCATTCCCGAGGCGGGCCCTAGGGGTCCGGGCCGGCGAACCGCACGATTGAGATAGGGGGAGTCAAGGCACAGCCAGGAGTGGCTGTGCCACTAAGGGCATGGGCGGAGCGAGCCGAATCGAATTGGTCGAATCGGGCTACGCTCCGCCCTTTGGTGATGCGGCGCTTAACGGCAGCTTCACGGGCGCTTACCGGGCGGGCCTACGCGCGGGCCGCCTGCGCCCTGAACGCCGGCACAAAAACTTCACTCACGAACGTCTCGATCGTGGTCGGCGTCGTATTCTGCGCCGAACGCGGTTCGAGCGCGCGCATGTAGCCCGAATTGAGCGCGTCGCTCATCTCCAGCAGGAGATCGACCAGATTCGCGCCCATTCCCATTTGCATCATCGCGGGCTTGAGCTGCGCCCTGCCGATCTGCTGATACTGCAAGTTGGGCTTGTCGATGGCTGTCCCAACGATTTTCGCCAGTTGCGCATAGCTCACGTCGCGCGCGCCCAGCAGTTCGCGCCGCTGCTTGCCCTGAATATCCCGCCGCGCCAGAGCCTCGGCCGCCGCCGCGCCAATATCGCGCGTGGCGATCGTCGGCACAGCCAGATCCGCACGCAGCGGTCCAGCCATGTTTCCGAACGCCTGAATCACGCCCACCTGCGGCAGTATGTTTTCCATGAAGTAGCCGGGACGCAGAAAAAGCACGTTCAGCCCGGCGATGGATTCGAGCTTCTCTTCCATGCGGTGCAGGCCCACCACGGGACCGGTCTTCTCCGGCTTGTCCGCGCCGACGCTGCTGAGCATCACGGCCTGCTTTGTACCGTTCTTCTGCAGCGCGGAAGCCAGCACATCGATGACGCGATCGTCATACGCAAGCACGTTCGGTGCGGCCATATTCGGCGGGATCAATACGTAAGCCACGTCGGCTCCCGCGAACGCCCGCTCCATCGCGCTCGCATCGGTCGCATCTCCGACGAATGCCTCCGCACCCTTCTGCCTGAACTGCTCCAGCTTCCGCTCGTCCCGTCCGACCACGCGGACCTTCTCTCCCTTGGCAAGCAAATTCTCGGCAACGACTTTTCCTGTGTGCCCTGTGGCGCCGATCACAACGTACATGCGCTCCTCCTTGGCGGATCGTCACCGCCCCGTTGGTATTCTCGTAATTCCCCTGAATATTCTCGTAACACCGCTCGATATCCTCTTAGCACCCGTTGGTGTTCTCGTAACTATAGATTCGCGCCCCACGCCGAGGTTGTAGCGGCCCCTGTGGAAATCGAACATCCGATCAGGATATTCGTCCCGAGCGAGCATCGCGAGCGAGGGACCTGTTTTATTCCTCTCTTATTCGTCCCTCGCCGCACATCTCCTATGCCCCGCGCTCCAGCGCCTGCCGGTCCCAATTCGCCAGCTTGGCGCCGGCCTCGTAAGTGCTCTGGCAGAAATCGCGCATCCGACCAGGATGCGCGTCCCGAGCGAACATCGTGAGCGAGGGACCTCTCTCGCTCCCTCTGTGCCCGCCTGTCGTCGTTATACCCCGCGCTCCAGCGCCTGCCGATCCCAATTCGCCAGCTTTGCCCCAGCCTCGTAGGTGCTCTGGCAGAAATCCAGGATGGCATGCTCCGGCGAATTCGCGGCGCGCGCATCTTCGTACTTAAGAAGAAATTCGCCCATCTTGCTATCCCAATATGCCGCTGCGGGACGAATCTTCTCCTTATCGAGACCCGCGGGAGCCGGCGCCGTATAGGCATAGAACGCCGGTTGCTTGTACCGCCGGTCGCCGGGCCAGAAGCCGCAGCTGATCTCCTCGTGCGAGTAGGCTTCGCGCGTGATGCTGTCCGCATTTTGCGGCAACGGGGCGCGCCGCCCCGAGAATCGCGTCACCGCCAGATCGAACGATCCCCAGAAAAATTGCACCGGGCTGCACTTGCCGATGAAGTGCGAGCGGAACTCATGGAACAAGCGATCGACATTCATCAAAATGCGATGGAAGCGCTCGACGTACTGGCGATCGTAGGAGGCGTGATGGCGGTCCTGCTCGAAGGGAGTCTTGTCGTCGAACTCATCCGGCATGGTGTGAATCGTGACTTCGATCCCGAGGCTTTTCAGGCAAGCCATATATTCGGCGTAGAAATCCGCCACGCTGCGCGGCGCGAGCGCGATATCGCGCTCTTCGCCCCGGCTGGTGCGAATCACCAGCTTGTGGCCGATGAAGTCGAACTCTTCGTCGAAGGTGTCGCGGGCAAAGGGGATGGTGCCGGTCCGCAGGCCGCGCGGCGTGACGTATAGCGTCACGTTCCACCACTGATTTTCGAGCGGCGTGAGGGCCGCGCGCGTCTTCCCTACGATCTGCGTCCACATGTGCAGGGTGTCGCAGGTGCTCTCCCATTCGGAGAACGGCAGCGGTGGCCACTCAAGGGAGATCAAGTTCGACCTCGTCGATGTAGCACCAGCCCCAATCCTCGCCGGGCTCGAAGGACTTGATGATGGGGTGCTTCGAGGAATGGAAATGCTTGGTGGCGTGTTTGTTCTTGGAAGAATCGCAGCAGCCCACGTGTCCGCAGATCAGGCATAACCGCAGGTGCACCCAGGTGTCTCCCATCTTCAGGCACTCTTCGCATCCTTGTGGCGTGCGCGGCTTGACGTTGCGAATCTCGCTCATGTGCGTGCATTGCGCCATCGTTTTGCCCCCCCCGTTCAATCTAGCACCATCTGGTTCGGCGGTTCATGAATTGCTGGTAACGGATGGGCGCTTTCGAGTGGTGCAGCCAGTCTTGGTTGCAAAGGACGAGTGGCACAGCCACTCTTGGCTGTGCAGCCTCTGTACGGCCGGGGACATGGCTGATACTTAGACCGGGGACATTCCCGACACTTTTTGCAGCGAAGACACTGCGGCGGCGCGGTCCACCTGTAAAGCTCCCTCAGTACCAGTGCGTTGTGGGTTTTACCAGATGAACCTGGATGGTCGGCTCGGCTTCGGAAATCTCGTGATATTCGCCATAGGTCTTCCAGCCCGGCGCCACGACCTGAATCAGAATTTTTCCCTGGCGAATTTCGGGCGAGCGCGCGATGCCTTCTTGATTGGTCTTCAGGTCCAGCTCGAATTTCTTGTCGTCCGGATAGCGCACGTAGACGCTGGCATCGGCGACGGGCTTATTCGCGTCTCCCCCGGTCACCTCGATGCGAAGCCTGGTCGTGGCATTCTTGTCGGGCTTCGCGGGCTTGTCCGCTTGGCCCGCCAGGGCCGGCGTCAGCGCAGGCACAAGCGCGACGGCCAGAAAAACAGCCAGCCAAATGACCGCATCCCGGGCCTGGCGAGAAAAATCTCGTCTCAGCATGTCGTCTTCTCCGACATCGAATAGCATCGCGCAACCAGCCGGGGCACACGCTGCCCCGCTCAAAGCTCTTCGTAACTCTTTACTCCTCCGGCGCGGATTTCGCAAGAGAGGCAAGCGCTGCTGCGGGCCTCCATGAGGTCGACGCCGCTACAACAAACAGCAGGCGCGATTCCAAAAGTATCGCCTGTATAATCGTGAGGCAATTTTTTCCTAGCTGCGGCGCCGCTTTTCGGCGCGCGCCACATTGAGCGATTCGAGGAGGAACATTCATGGGATTCGCCACCGACGCGATCCATATCGGCCAGGAACCGGAGCCCGCCACGGGCGCCATTGTCGCCCCGATTTTTCAGACCTCCACGTACGTGCAGGATGCGCTCGGAAAGAATAAAGGCTACGAGTACGCCCGCACCGAGCATCCCAACCGGCGCGCGCTCGAACGCTGCGTGGCGCGCCTTGAAGGAGGCCACGCAGCTTACGCTTTCAGTTCGGGCATGGCGGCGATCGACGCCATGTTTCGGCTGCTGCGTCCCGGCGATCATGCCATTCTTTCCCACGCCGTTTACGGCGGCGTCTACCGGCTGACGACGCAGTTTCTTTGCCAGTTCGGCATCGAGTTCAGCTTTGTGGACATGTCCGATCCCCAGGTGGTTCGCGCCGCCTTGCGCCCGAATACGCGAATGATCTACGTCGAGACGCCCACCAATCCCACCATGATCCTCACCGATATCGCCGCCGTTGCCGCCATCGCCAACGAGCGCGGCATCACCGTCACCGTGGACAACACCTTCCTCAGCCCTTACCTGCAGCGCCCCATCGAGCTCGGCGCGCACATCGTGGTGCACTCCATGACCAAGTATCTCAATGGCCATAGCGACGCCCTCGGCGGCGCGGTGGTCCTTACCCGCCCGGCCGACGCCGAGAAGATCTATTTCCTGCAGCGCTCCACCGGCGCGGGCCTCGCGCCAATGGATTGCTTCCTGGTCTCGCGCGGCATCAAGACGCTGGCCGTGCGCATGGCCCAGCACGACGCCAACGGCATGCAAGTCGCGCGCTATCTCGATAACCATCCCAAGGTGAAGCGCGTGCACTACCCTGGTTTGGTTTCGCATCCGCAGCACGATCTCGCCCGCCGCCAGCAGCGCGGCTTCGGGGCCATGCTCTCTTTCGACCTGGGAACGCTCGACGCGGCCCGAGGCCTGCTCAATCACGTGAAGCTGTGCTCGCTCGCGGAAAGCCTCGGCGGCGTGGAGACGCTCATCTGCCATCCCGCCACCATGACCCACGCCTCCATCCCGGCGAACGTCCGCCAGCAGATCGGCATCACCGACGGCCTGGTGCGCCTCTCCGTGGGCATCGAGGACTGCGAAGACTTGATCGCCGACCTCGACTCCGCCCTCAAGAACGTCTAGACGCGGCACAATCCCGGCTGGTTCGTTCCCCGAGCGGCATCGCCTTCCCTAACCATGGCGAGGTGCGTTCGCGTCGTGTATCTCAATTCCCTGGATCGAAGAAAAATGTCCGCCGCCGCCGTTATCGAACGTATTAAGGTTAGCAGTAACAAAACAAGGAGGAATTGCCATGAGCGAGTTTGTCTATCTTTATCGCGGCGGCGAAGCCGGAAGATCTCCCGAGAGAATGCAGCAGCAGATGCAGAAGTGGATGGCCTGGTTCAAGGAACTGGGAGAAAAGGGGCATATCAAGGATATCGGCCATCCGCTCGAGGGCGGGGGTAAGGTGGTAAGGGGAGCGAAGAAGACGGTTACCGACGGGCCGTTTGCCGAGTCAAAGGACGTCATCGGCGGCTTCACGTTGATCCAAGCTCGCGACATCGATCAGGCCGTGGAACTCTCCAAGGGCTGTCCCATCTTCGAGACGGAAGGCGCGGTGGAAGTGCGGCCCCTCAGAATCATGAACATGTGATGGAGCCGAGCGATCATCTCTTCCGGCATGAAGCGGGGCGCATGGTGGCCACGCTCACGCGCATCTTCGGAGTCCACAACCTCGCGCTGGCGGAAGACGTGGTGCAAGACGCCTTCTGCCGCGCCCTGGAGGTCTGGAAATTCCGCGGCGTGCCCGAGAATCCCTCGGCCTGGTTGATGATGACCGCGAAAAACCGTGCGCTCGACGTCCTGCGGCGCGAGCGCACGGCCCGCACCTTCGCCCCCGAACTGGGCCGGCTGCTCGAAAGCGAATGGACGCTGGCCCCGGCCGTCGAGGAGTTTTTCTCCTCGAAGGAGATCCAGGACGATCAGCTGCGCATGATGTTCTCCTGCTGCCCTCCGCGGCTGCCCGAGGAGGCCCAGGTGGCGCTGATACTGCACATCCTGTGCGGCTTCAGCGTGGACGAGGTGGCCGCCGCATTCGTCAGCACCCACGACGCGATTGAGAAGCGCATCACCCGCGCCAAGAAGATTCTGGCCGGCTCCAAGAGATTATTCGACATCGCGGACTCGCAGGACTTCGCCGCGCGCCTTCCCGCCGTTCACCGCGCGCTCTACCTGCTTTTCAACGAAGGCTACCACGGCGCTTCGTCCGAATCGGCCGTGCGCGTGGAACTCTGCCAGGAAGCCATGCGCCTCATGGCCCTGCTCCGGGCGCATCCTCTGGGATCGACGCCCGCGAGCTACGCGCTCTCCGCGCTCATGTGCCCTCCACGCGGCGCGCCTGCCCGGCAGGATGGACTCCTCGGGCGACTTGCGCGCGCTGCTGGATCAGGATCGTTCGCGCTGGGATGCGCGGCTCGCGGAAGAGGGAGAGAATCTGCTCGAGCTTTCCGCTTCCGGCCCCGAGCTGACCGAATATCACCTCGAGGCATCCATCGCCTGGGTACACGCCGCCGCGCCCAGCGCCGAGGAGACCAATTGGGGAATGATCGTTGAACTCTACGACAGGCTTCTGGCTCTGCGCCCCTCCCCGGTGGTGGCGCTCAACCGGGCCATCGCCATCGCGCAGCGGGAAGGTCCCCAGCGCGGGATCGAGGAGATCCGCGCCATCGCCAATGCGGATCGCCTGGCCGAATATCCCTTCTATCACGCCGCGCTCGGCGAATTTGAGTTTCGCAGCGGCCGGCCGGAAATCGCGGCCGAGCACTTCCGCGCGGCCCTCGCCTGCGCGCGCAATCCCATGGAGCGCCGCTTCCTTCAGCAGCGCGTTACGGCATGCGCCCCAGACACTCCCCCAGCCACTGCAAATACTCCGGCGAGCCCTCGACGACCGGCAGCGCGATGAACTCCGGCACGTCGTAACTGTGCAGCCGCTTGACCTCGGCCTCGAGCGCGCCGAGCCGCGCCCTCGAAGTCTTGATCAACAGCAGAAACTCCCGCGCCTGCTCCACCTTCCCCTTCCAACGGTATACAGACTCGACGCGGGCTTCCAAGAGATTGGCGCAGGCGGCCAGCCGCCGCGTCACCGCCGCCCGCGCGATTCGCCGCGCCTCGGCGCGCGAACTGCACGTCACCAGCACCACCGCATACTCTTCTTTCTTTTTCTTCGGCATCTTCGTTTGCTTCGGCGTCTTCATTTCTTCGCAATCTTCATTCTCTTCGGAATCGAGGGCCGGCAGCCTCTTAACTTTTTGCTCTCTATCGTCGCGCTTTTCTGGAGTGCATCGCGCGGCCAAGATACAATACGTCGCGAACGAAACCAATGGCGGGCTCTCCTATCAAGTTTGGCACCTCCGGCTGGCGCGGCATCATCGCCGACGACTTTACCTTCCCCAACGTGCGCATCGCCGTCGCCGCCATCGCCGAACACGTCCTGAGCCGCAAGCGAACTCCCACGCTGCTGGTGGCCCACGACACGCGTTTCTTTTCCGAGGAGTTCGCGCGCACCGCCGCCGTGGAACTCTCGTCCCGCGGCGTGGAGCCTCTGCTTTGCGCCGGAGCCACGCCCACGCCGGCCGTGGCCTGCGAGATTCGCCGCCGCAAGATCGACGGCGCCATCAATTTCACCGCCAGCCATAATCCGGCGGAGTATCACGGCCTGAAATTTTCCGCCGCCGACGGCGGCCCGGCTCTGCCCGAAGTGACCCACGATATCGAAGCCCGCGCGGCGCGCCTGTATGCGCGCACGGCCGATAGAAAAGCCTCGGCTTTCCCGTCGACTCACGATGCAGCAGCATTCGAGCCAGTGGATATCGCTCCGCCGTATCTTGCCCAACTCGCCGAACTCGTGCGCTTCTCCGAATTAAAAACGAAAACCGCCCCGCGCATCGTCTACGACGCGCTGCACGGCTGCGGCGCTGGCTATCTCGATCGCGCCCTCGCCGAACACGGCATCTCCGGCTGGGAAGCCATTCGCGCCCAGCGCGATGTTCTCTTCGAGGGCACCGGCCCGGACGTCTCCGAGAGCAATCTGAGCTCCTCTCGGAAACCGTGATCGCGCAGAAGGCCCCGCATAAATCCAAGATCGGCCTGGCTACCGATGGCGACGCCGACCGCTTCGGCATCGTCGACGCGGACGGCACCTGGATTTCGCCCAACCACATTCTCGGCCTGCTTTACGACTACCTCATCGAAAGCCGCGGCTGGAAGCTGGATGCCGCGCGCAGCGTGGCCACTTCGCATCTGCTCGACGCCGTGGCCGCCAAACACGGCCGCAAAGTTCACGAGACGCCGGTCGGATTCAAGTACATCGGCCAGCTGATTCTGAAAGACGCCATCGCGCTCGGAGGCGAGGAGAGCGCCGGCCTCTCCATTCGCGGCCATGTTCCGGAGAAAGACGGCATTCTCGCCTGCTTGCTCGTCGCAGAGATGGTCGCCGCGCGCCAGGCGCCCCTCGACGAACAATTGCGCGCGCTCTTTCGCCGCGTGGGCCGCGAATACTGGCCGCTGCGCACGAACCTGCATCTGCCGGAGGACGTCAAGACCCGCGCCGTGGAGCGGCTCAAGAGCGATTTCTCGCAGTTCCTCGGCCGCCGCGTCGCGCAAGAAGACCGCACCGACGGGCTCAAGCTCATTTTCGACGACGGCTCGCTGGATTTTGCTGCGCCTCTCCGGCACCGAGCCCCTGATGCGCATTTATACGGAAACGCCCTCGCAGGCGGAATCCGCGCGGCTGGCCGAAGAGGCTCGCGCCTGGGTCTTCGCCGCCGCAGCCGGAGGATCTAGATAATGAGTTCGCCCGCGTCCCCCTCTTTTTGGAGCCGCCACGCCCGCACCATTCTCGGCCTGGCTATTTTCCTGCTCGCCATTCACGACGTTTTCGGAAGCCATGGCCTGCTGGCCATGCGCCGCACGCAAAAGCAGATCCAGGATTTGCACGGCGAGATCGATCGGCTGAACAAGGAAAATACAAGTCTGAGCGGTGAGGTGCAGGCGCTGCGCAGCGATCCCAAGGCCGTCGAGCGCATCGCCCGCGAAGAGATGGGCCTGGCCCGCCCCGGCGAGATGATCTTCAAAATCCCCGACAGCCCGCAAGACTCCGGCGACGCCGCCAAGAAGCCTTAGCCGATCTGTCCCCAATCAGAGTCATGCCGGCACGCCTTCGGCCCGCCGCCAGAAGGCCAGCGAGCGCAGGCCGCGGCCCTTCATGCGATTGCGAATCGTCGCGAGCAAGACCATCGCCGTAGAAATGATTAGAATCCCGACCGTCGCGGAGAGAATGCTCTGCTGCCTTTTCGCCAGAATCGAAAAGCGCCCGTAGACAAATTCGATGTGCACCCAATATACGAATAAAGACGTGCGCCCCATCTCGATCACGGGACTAAAACCGCCGAAAACCTTGCCCAGCGGTCCCCAGCGGCACCAGGCATAAGCCCCAAACACAATTCCCAAGAGCACGCCCGTGCGCATCAGGAAGAAGTTCGGGCTGGTATGCCAGAAATCGTAGACGGCATAGAGCTGCATGCGGCCGCGCGTCCAGCCATTCGCCGAGCCAAAGAGCAGCCCGCCGGCGACGCCCGCTAACGCGAACGCTCCGCCCTCATGACGCGCGCGCCCAGGGCGAGAAGAGCAGGAATCCCACCGCCAGTCCCGCGAATGCGAACGCCACCCACGGAAATATGGGGAAAAGCCAGGGCTGCGGGACGCCCAAGTTGTGCACGCCGTTTATGTACGACTCCAGGGGCCACGGCAGCCAGCGCGGCTGGTGCGTGGTCCAGAGCGGCGGCGTGGCCAGCGCAATCGCCGCCGCGATTGCGGCAGCCGAAATCACGTAACGCTTTCGCGGCACGGCGCGCGCCGCGCATCCGCATCGCTCCGCGCTCGGCGATTTTGCCGGCGTCGCTCGCGCGCAGCCCCGCGACCCAGCACGCGAGCCCCATGAGCATGATGGCGATGCCGATGATGTTGAGGATGTCCACGCGCAGCAGGTCGGTCCAGGGAGCGCGGGGCTGGCCCAGCAAGAACTCCTGCACCCGAAACAGCAGCCCAAATCCGAAGATCTCCGCGCCGCGCCGAATTGCGCGGCGGCCGGCCTGGGCCGCCGTCGCGCCCTTTTGCAGCGCGCGCCCCACCACCAGCGCCAGCGAAATTCCGGAGGAAAAGAGAAAGATCGGCGCCGGTAGCGTTCCGCCCAGCTGGAGAGTCGAAAGAACTTCCCTGCCGCGCGCTCTCGCTCAGCCAGGAGTCGTAGCCGTGCGCACTGGAACATGCCGATGCAGGCAAAGCCGCGGATCCAGTCGATGAAAGCGATGCGCTGCTTGGCGTCGGCCACGCTCCGCAGCGCGCTTACCGCACCACTCCGGCCAGCGGGCTGGACGCGCTGGCGTAGAGCTTCTTGGGGATGCGCCCGGCGAGGAACGCTTGCCGGCCGGCTTCCACGGCGTGCCGCATGGCTTCGGCCATCAGCACCGCATCCTGCGCTTCGGCGATCGCGGTATTCATCAGCACGCCGTCGGCGCCCAGTTCCATGGCTACCGCGGCGTCGGAAGCGGTGCCCACGCCCGCGTCCACGATCAGCGGCACTTCGGTGATGCGTTCGCGCAGGATGCGCAGGTGGCGTGATTCTGAATGCCCATGCCGGAGCCGATGGGCGCGCCCAGCGGCATCACGGCCGCCGCGCCCGCGTCGACCAGCCGCCGCGCCACGACCAGGTCGTCGTTGGTATACGGCAGCACCACGAAACCTTCCTTCACCAGCATGCTCGGTGGCTTTCAGCAGCTCCGCGGTATCGGGAAAAAGCGTCTGCTGGTCGCCGATCACTTCCAGCTTCACCCAATTCGAGAGGCCCACTTCGCGGCCCAGCCGCGCCGCGCGGATGGCCTCTTCGGCGTTGTAGCAGCCGGCCGTATTGGGCAGCAGGAAATATTTGTCGCGGTCGACGTAGTCCAGCAGCGACTCCTTGGTGCGGTCGGTCAAGTTCACGCGCCGCACCGCCACGGTGACCATCTCCGCGCCGGAAGCCTCATGCGCGCGGCGCATCTCGGCGAAGCTGCGATATTTCCCGGTGCCGACGATCAGCCGCGAACCAAACGCGCGGCCGGCAATCACCAGTGCATCGTTCATAATCCCGTTCTCCCGCGAGCTATTGTACTGCCGCAATCCTCACTACGCGAAGGCCCTGCGGAGTTCGCTAAACGAAGTCCGCTTGAAGTCCACTCATTGGCGCGCCGGCGACGGCTGCGCGTACAGCCGCTCGATCTCCTCGCGGTAGCGCTCGTCGATCACCCGCCGCTTGAGCTTCAGCGTGAAGGTCAGCTCGCCGCCATCGAACGTGAATTCGCGCTCCAGCAGCGCAAAGCGCTTGATGGTCTCGAACTGCGCAAGGTTCAGGGTCAGCCGCTTGATCTCGCCTTCGATCAGCTGGTGCACCCAGGCGCTGCCGGCCATCTGCTTCGGCGAAGAGATCGTCACGCCCGATTGCTGCGCCCGCGCCTGCACCGTGGCGAAATTCGGCACGATCAGCGCGGCGAGGTACGGCCGCCGGTCGCCCACGACGACCGCGTTCAAGATGTACGGGCTCGACTTCAGCGCATTCTCGATGGGCGCGGGAGCGATCAGCTTTCCGCCGGCGGTCTTGAGCAGCTCCTTCTTGCGATCGGTGATGGTCAAATAACCGTCCGCGTCGAGCTGGCCGATATCGCCGGTGGCCAGCCAGCCGTCCGGCGAAATCGTGGCGCGCGTCTCCTCGGGCTTCTGGTAATAGCCCTGCATCACGCACGGCCCGCGCACCAGCAGTTCGCCGTCTTCGGCAATGCGCGTCTCCACGCCGGGAATCGGCCGCCCGACGGTGCCGATGTGGTTCTCGCCCGGCAGATTGGTGGCAATCACCGGCGAACTCTCCGTCAGCCCATAGCCCTGATAGAGCGGCATGTCCACGGCGGTAAAGAATTCGGCCAGTTCGGGCGCCAGCGGCGCGCCTCCGGAGATAAATTCGAGCAGCCGCCCGCCCACGCCCTCGCGAAATTTCTTGTACACCAGCCGGTTGGCCACCGCCCATTGCCAGCGCACTCCCAACGAAACGCGGCCGCCCGTACGCCTTCCAGGGCACAGCCTCGCGCGCCACGCGCATGGCCCAATCGAAAATGCCGCGCTGAACTCCTTTGGTCTTGTGGCCGCGCTCGAGAATATTGCCGTAGAGCTTTTCAAAAAAGCGCGGCACCGCGGCGCACACCTGCGGCCGCACTTCCAGAAGCGCCTGCGGGACGTCCTCCATGCGCGGCACGTACGCGACCGATACGCCGTTGAACAGATAGCCGTAATCGACCAATCGCTCGTACACGTGCGCCAGCGGCAAAAACGAAAGCGCCACGATTCCCGCCTGCAACCCGAAGCGCTCGAAAGAAGCCTGGCTGTTGGACGTAAAGTTCGCGTGAGAGAGCATCACGCCTTTCGGCTCGCCCGTGGTGCCCGAGGTGTAGATGATGGACGCCAGGCAATCCGAGCCCACGGCCGCGGCCCGCCGCCGGTAAGCCTCCACCTCAGCCTCGCCCGCCCCCGCGATCAGTTCTTCGTAAGCGAACTCCACTATGCCAGAAGCCTCCGAGCCGCTCGGGGAAGTCCCCGAACCGCCGCCGGCAAAAATGACTTTCTCCACGCTGGACTTCCAGTCGGCGATCTCTCTCCAGTGCTGGGCCTGTTCCTCGCCCGCGATGAAGATCACCTTGGCTTCCGAATGCCCCAGGATGTAGGCCATGCGGTCTCGCGATTCGCGGAAATAGATGGGCACAACGATCGCGCCCAGCCCCTGGATGGCAAAGTCCGCCACGTGCCACTCCGGGCAGTTCGGCGCGAAGAGCGCTACGCGGTCGCCGCGCGCCACGCCCATCTTGGCCAGGCGTTCGGAAAGCCCCGCAATGCGGCGCAACATCTCCGCCGCCGTAAACGCCTGCCATTCGGCGCCCTGCTTATACATCTGCGCCCGGGCAGAGTTGTACCGATCGATTCCCTGCAACAGCCGTCCGGGCACGTTGGGATATCCCTCGGTCTTGGCGGTCATGGCTTGGCACTCTACAGCAGCCCATCGGCCTCGGCAACCGCCCGAAAAGCCGCCACGGGGGTCACGCGGCAGCGAATCTCGCGGGCGCCCTCGAACATCTTCAAAAAGCCATTCCGCAAGCTTTAGGCGAGCTAACGTTTCTGTTCAATTTTGTACAGACGCACTGCAACTCTTTCAGCAAACTAGGCTTTCGCTTTAGAGGAAAAGCCAAGGCGAAGGGTCTTTCGACCCTGGCACGCTCAGCACACACTACACTTAGGGATCGCACCCAGTGAAATCTAGAGACGCACAGTCGGCCGTTGCGGACCATCCATTTCTCGGCTTCTTGCCCGCAAAGAAGATCGTCAAGCTCCGAGCAGGTGAAGTGATCTTTTCTCAGGGCGATACTTGCGGGGACGTGAGCTACATCCAGGAAGGCCTGGTCAAGCTCACCACGGTTTCCAAACGCGGGCGCGGAGCCGTGCTGGCAATTCTGGGAGCCGGCGATTTTGCCGGCGAGGAATGCCTGACCGGCGAAGCGGCGCGCCAATCCTCCGCCGTCGCCCTGGTTCCCTGCTCGATCGTGGTGATCAAGCGCAGAACCATGCTGCGCCTGATCGAACAGGAGCGCTCCGCCGCGACGCAGATCATCGGCTACTTACTCCAGCGCAATCGCCGCATCGAAGAAGCCCTGATCGACCGCGTCTTCAACTCCAGCGAGAAGCGGCTGGCCCGCACTCTCCTCTTGCTCAACGAACACGGCAAGCGCACCAACACCCCTTCCATCCTGGAGCGCATCAGCCAGGATACTCTCGCCGATATGGTGGGTACCACGCGCTCTCGCGTGAACTTCTTCATGAATAAATTCCGCAAGCTGGGCTTCATCCGCTACAACGGCGGGCTGAAGGTTTACGGCTCGCTGCAAAGCGTCCTGCAGGATTGAGCGAACCGCCATATTCGCCAACACTCCGGGAGGCCTCGGCGTCTCACCACCCTGCCCAAAGGTTGCCCTTAAATCCGCTTCGAAGATTCCGTAGATTCCATATCGCCATCTCCCGGCGGCCCCGCTCCTAACTTAAACTTCTGCGGCCCGTTGACGCGACCGTCCCTCCGCGGCCCGGCAATCCCCGCGTCAACAATCACTTACGCGTACCCTTGCAAGCTGGCCGAACGTACACATTCGTTCCGATCCGTCCTAGGGTTCCTGGGAAGTTCGATTCCCTCCCGAAGACAATCTTTGAAGTGAGGGCGGCGCGCGCACCAGCCGTGCGAAAAGCCGCCGAAAGGAGGTGAGGCGCGATGGCCACAACCCACCTAGGGCGCCTCCACCACGAACACTCCGAAGACGCTTTTCAAATTCTGCGCCGCGCCGGAAGCCGCACGCATTACCAGCCAGGCCAATCGGTCTGCGCTCAGGGCGACCCCTGCAGCGGCGTTCATTACATCGAGGAGGGACTCGTCAAACTCACCACGGTCTCCAAGCGGGGACGCCTGGCCGTTCTGGGCTTTCTCTGGAGCGGCGACTTCTTCGGCGAAACTTGCCTGGCGGGAAGGGACCGCCATGAAGTCGCCGCCGAAGCTCTCGCTCCCTCCTCCGTGATTTTCATCAAATCGCGGGCCATGAAGCGCTTGATCGAGCGCGAGCCCGCCGTCGCCGCCCACTTTGTAAAGCATTTGCTCGAGCGCAACCGCCGTATCGAGCAGGACCTGCTGGACCATATTTTCAACTCCAGCGAACAGCGTCTGGCCCGCGCTCTTTTGTCGTTGGCCAACCAGGGAACGGAAGGCAAGCTGCCCTCCATCCTCGAACAAATCGATCAGGATACTTTGGCCGCCATCGTCGGCACCACGCGGCCCCGCGTGAACTACTTCATGAACAAGTTTCGCAAAATGGGTTGGATTCAATACGCGGGCGGCCCCGGCGTTACCGTGAATCCGTCGTTGCGGGCCTTCCTGCAGAGCGATTCGCCCGAACTCCGCTGACGCCGCCCTTCGACCCGCGGCCGCCCCGATCGGAAGCATCGACCGGCCCCGCCGATCGCCGGTGATAGCGGTCCGTGAAAGCGGCTCCGTTCCCGGCAAAACGGGAAGCTTTACCCCGGGATGCTGGCGCGCACCAGCGTCCCGCTGTGGGACGTCTCCACCGCCAGCGTCCCGCCAAACTCGGCCAGCCGCTCGCGCATTCCCGCCAGCCCTACTCCCGAAGCCATTCCGGCCGAGAAATTCTCCATCACTCCCGCGGGAAGGCCCCGTCCGTTGTCTTGAATCGCCAGCGCCACTTCATTGCCGCGCCGCGCCAGCCATACGTCCACGGCGCTGGCCTGCGCGTGCCGGTGCACGTTCGTGAGGCTCTCCTGCAACACGCGAAACAGCACCAGTTCGGCCTCCTTCGAGGGCAACCGCAGATCTTCGGGAATATTGGCGTGCACCTTGATTCCGCTGCGCCTTTCGAACTCCTGCAAGTAGTTGCGCGCCGCGGGCGCAAATCCCACCACGTCCAGAAGCGGCGGATGGAGCAAGTGCGAGATGGTCCGCACGTCCTTCGCGGTCATCCTTACCAAATCGAGGCATTCCGCGACCAGATGCCCCACCGGCGCCGCGGCCTTTCGCGCCGCCGCAAGCTGGTCCAGATTCATCTGCAATGCGGCCAGCGACTGCCCCACGCTATCGTGCAACTCCCTGCCGATCCGGCGTCTCTCCGCGTCCTGCAATCCGATGATGCGCGCGCTCAACGCCCGATAGGAGTCCGCGCTTTCGCGGATGTGTTCGGCCGCGACCCGGCTGGAATGCGCGTCCACGCGCAGCAGGTGCATGTTGGTAATCAGGAGTAAAAGGCACGCGCCCACGGCGAAAGCCAGCACAGCGATGTTGCGCCCGAATTCGCGGTCCCAGGCCGCCTGCCGTACCGCCAGAAGCTGCGTCTCCCGCGCATTGATCTCGCCGATCATGCGGCTCATCGCCGCGTCCTCGTCTGTCTCGCCTTTGGACTCGACGGCCGCCAAATGCGCCGTACTTCCCGCCAGCGCCAGCCCGCGGGTGGCCGCTCGAAGTTCCTGAATGTGCTGTTCGGCGACCGGCTCGAGCCGCCCCAATAGCGCCTGCTGCGTCGCATCGTCCCGGGTTAATTGGCGCAGCCGTAGCAGCGACTGCCGCATGGCGTCGGCGGTCGATTGCACCTGGTCCTCCGCCAGTTCGTTCCCGCCCGCGGCCGCTTCGGCTGCATATCGGTGCAGCAGCCCGTGGTTCAACTCCAGATTGCCGAGTTCAGACTTGAATTCAATGGTGCTGCCCAACCAGCTCCGGCTCGCCGCCATTCCTTTCATGGTGGCGTAGCCCGAGACGGCGGTAATCAGGACGAGAGCCGTACCGATGTAAGGCAGGAATTTCCTGAAGCGCGTCGCCGGGTTTAGCAAGCCCGGAGTGACCAAGGCGGGAGTGGCCAGACCAGGTCGAGCGGGCGGCGTGACTGGCGAAGCGTCACCCGGAGAGGCCCCGATACGCGTATCCAGCATCGATCCGTTTGCCTCTCGTACAGCAGCGACGAGTAGAATACCAAAATCGCCATAAACCGATATCCATTCCGGCAAGTAGAAACAATAGCGAAGGATGCCGCCAACATTCCAGTTGACCGGCCTCCATCCGTTCCATTTACCTTCTCGTAAGCCGGCGGCCCACGCTTCGCGCTTTTTTCTCCCATTCCGCATGGATAGACGCTATGCGACACTCATATAACCATTTTGCCTAATGCTCCCATCTAAGCGAGCCTGGGGGCGAGGGCAGGGCGGGAGGTTCGTCTCCTCAAGAGGGTGTTTCAAGAAAAGTCGTGATAGGCTGCGCCCCGATGCGCGGAGAACTCCAACACATTCTCATTTGCTAATCGCACTGAATCTGAAGGAAGGGGGAACCAGTGGCTACCGCGGCCAAATTCCGAATCGACGTCGCCATTCACGATCTCCTGATGAACTCCAATCCCCAGGGACCCGCTCCCGCGCTCGTCAAGGGAGCCGTGCTCCCCGAACCTGTTTTCCCGCAATATCCCGAAAAGCTCGCCGATCCCGGTCCGGAAACTCCTCCGGAGCGCCGCCAATGGAATCGAGAGGAGATCGTTCGCAAGATGCGCGGATGGCTGGTCCCTTACATTCGCTCACGCGTGCTTCCCGGCGACTTTCATCCCATCACCGCGTATCTCTTCCTGGAATATAAATGCAACGTCGATTGCTGGTACTGCTGGGCCTTCAACAATAAAGTCAAGGGAATGACCGAAGACGTGGCCCGCCGCTCCATCGACTGGCTGCACGACCACGGCTGCCGCGTTCTGGCCCTCATGGGCGGCGAGCCTTTGTTGCGCCCGCAGTTCGCCCACAAAGTCGTCTACTACGCGGCGAAAAAAGGCTTCTGGATCTATATCGGCACCAATGGCCGTCTCTTGCGCCCCGAAGTCGCCGATCGGCTGGCCGATGCCGGAACCGCCATTTTCAATTTCGCGCTGGACTCCTGGAATTTGCAGCCCAGCCTGCCCAAGGCCGTCGAGCCCGCGCGCGAAAACCTCGAATATCTCCTGCGCAAGCAGTACGCCTACGGCTACATGGTTTTCTTCAATCTCAATATCTGCCGCAATAATCTGGAAGACGTGCGCAAGATCACTGAGTTCGCGCGCGAGCGCCGCGTGGCCACTGACTACCACATCAACGAAACCCCCATGATCGAGCAAGACGATCATTTCCGGCACCTCGCCGAAAATCCCACCTACATCCGTCCCGAGGACTGGCGCGAAGTGGATGCCCTGATCGATTGGATCATCGACCGCAATAAGGCCGGCTATCAGATGGTGAATTCCGTGCGCCGCCTGCAGGAGATGAAGGCTTTCCTGCGCATGGCTTCCGGCGTGGATCTCAAAAAATACGGCTGGAATGGCGACGGCACGGGAACCAACGGCGAAACTTCCAAGATGCTCGCCTCCATGCCCGGCATCGTGCAGGGCGAAGACGGCGACATGCACTTCAGCGAATGGAGTTGCCGCGCGGGGCAGAATAACGTCATCGTCCGCACCGACGGCACCGTCGCGCCCTGTTTCCCCATGTATGCCGCCACCTACGACTGGGGCAACATCGATAAATTTAATTTCGATACCAAACAGCTGGATGCAATGAAGAGCACATGCCAGCGCCACTGCTTCTCCACGCTCAACCACAACCTGGCCTATTGCTACAACGACGCCCGGGTCATCAAGTGGCTGTGGTCGCAGATGGCCGTAAACCGCTTCCGCGGCGGCCGCACCCTAAGCTTCGAGGATTAGCAGCTCTGCCGCGCGAATCTGCGCCGTGCGGCCTCGGGGCTCTTGTGGGCGCCTTATCTGCCGTCGTTCCTCCCGGTAATCTGAAGCGTCATTTGTAGCCCATGGGCGCCCGCCGCCCCTGCGCGAAAGTGCAGGTCGAAACAGAAGTCGGGGGGGGGGGCCTGGGGCCGGTGGCACAGCCACTCTTGGCTGTGCGGGTGTGGGTGCCCCATCCTTGCGTCTTCCGCAAGGGTGGGTTCTTGGCATTTCGTGACGACAGATTCAAACGGCCGGTGGCACAGCCACTCCTGGCTGTGCAGGTGCGGCTGCCCCATCCTTGCGCCTTTCGCAAGGGTGGGTTCCGCGCATTTCGTGACGACAGATTCAAACAGCCTGTGGCACAGCCACTCCTGGCTGTGCGGGTGTGGGTGCCCCATCCTTGCGTCTTCCGCAAGGGTGGGTTCATTTCGTGAGGAAAGATTTAAGCGTAGCGCCGCAGCCTTCAGCGCGGCAGCCCTCTGTATTATTAGGATTCCCTACTGCGCCTTGGTCGTCGGCAAACCCGCGTCCACCCAATTCGCGCCAAAATTGTTGGCGATGTGCACCACCTTCACGTTCGTGAAACCCATCGAGTGCAGCGCCTCATACGCGGGCTTGGCATTCGGGCACTTGTCCCACGGGCAGCAGCCGCAATACAAAACAATCAGCTGGCCGTGCTGCAACGCTTCCACTCTCTTTCGCAGTAACGCCAACCCGTCCGCCGTCGACCCCGGTCCCGCGTAATCGGAGCCGGGAATGCGCGCCTGGTCGTAGAAGTTCTTGAAGCCCACGTGCAGCACCACCGGCTTCGCGCCCTTGGAATCCTGCAATAACTTCGCCAGAGCTTCCGGCTCCATCTGCACGCTCGCCGCAAGTTCCGCCGCCTTTCCGGCGCCGGGAACTGCCGCCGGGGTCTGCGCCGCCGCGCTCTGCGTTTGCCTTCGTCAGCGCGAGGACTCCTAAAAACGCGCCCACGGTCAAGAAGGCCGAAACTGCGATGCCTAATCTTCCCCTCTTCGGATTCATAACTCCTCCTTCGAATGGCGCAAGGTGCTCCTGCGCGCGAGCTAACCACACATGGCCTCTGACAACAATCTTTTCGTTCCTATGGGCGTTTCTATGCTCCGGGCGTCCCGATCTGCGGCCGTCCCGGAATCACTCCCGGCTGCATCGCAGGCTGCGTCTCGCGCCTTCGCGGAGCGTCCGAACTCGTCGGCGGCGCCGGGAAATTTCCCTGCGCAGGCGCCGCGGGATATTTCTCCCAGGTGTCGATGAACGTGGTCAGGTAAGCGTTGAACTCGTCGGGATGCTCGCGGTACATGAAGTGGCCGCCATTGGTGATGACGATCATCTGCACTTTGGTGTTCTTCGCCGCGATGATGTCGAAAAGCGCCCTCTGCCCGCGCAGTTGCGCCGTCGGGTCGTCCGGGCCCCAATCGAGCACGTCGTTCTTCCCTGCCACCAGCAGCACCGGCATCTGCAGCGTGCCTTCTGTGCGCACCTTATCCAGCATCTTCTGCTTGAACGCCGGAAAATCGAACGACTTCCCCGCGCCCGCGTTCAGCCGTGCCCGCGCCTCTTGCGACTTCGGCAGGTTGGCCATGAACCGGTCCGCGCTCCAATACTCCTCGTCGAACGTGGTCGGCAGCCAGGCCAGCATGGCCACGCGGCATTGCAAGCCTTCATACTGCGATTGATCCGGGCACTTGCTCAGGTCCAGCCGCGTCTGGCCGTCCGCCGACGCCGGCGGATTCTCCGGCCCCATGGCCATGATCGTCAGCGTCTTGGCCATCTCCGGATGTTCCATCGCCAGATAGAGCGCAATCGCTCCACCCGCCGAATGCCCCACCAGATGCACCGGCCCCAGCTTCAGCGCCTGAATGAAGCCGTAGATAAAATCGACGTCGCCCTGATAGGTGTAGTCGTCGTCCTTCAGCGGATTTCCGCTCATCCCGCTGGCCAGCCGATCCACGGCAAACACGTGGAAGCGTTTCGCCAGGCCCGCGATGTTGCGCGAGAAGACGTTGGCCGTGGACGATCCCGCCGTGAACCCGCCGTGGATCATCACCATCGGCTCGCCAGCGCCCGCTTCGTAGTAGCGCGCCTTGACGCCGTTCACGTCCACATACTTGGAATGAAGGCCGCCAATCTCCGATTTCGGATCGGGCTTTTCTTGCGCCGCCGCGGAGGTGCCTGCCGCCAGCGCCATCAGCGCCACCGCTGCGAACGCCGCCGCCATCCGCACCCCGAAAATCCGCGAACCATGCTGGGCCATCTGCCTTCCTCCTCCCTCCATCACGGCTCCCTAAGCTGCGTTTATAGCCCCTCCCCCGCTTTCCGGCAACCCCAAACCGCGCCCAACCAGTCAACCGTTCCCTCGACCCTTAATCCATGTTTGGTTATATAATTCGACTGTCACCCATGGCAGAGAGCGAAATCGTCTTTTCCGTGCAGGAATCCCCGGAAGGGGGCTATGAGGCCCGCGCCCTGGGTTATTCCATTCACACCCAGGCGGAGACGCTGCCAGAATTACGAGAGGCTCTCAAGGACGCCGTTCGCTGCCACTTTGGCGAGGACGAGAGACCCACGCTAATTCGCCTGCACCCCTAGTGTTTCCCTACCGCAGCGGCGAAAACGACGCGGGCAGCGCCAGGCTATTCTCCATCTTCACCAACCATTCCGCCGTCACCGGCGGCCACATCTTCCGCTCCACCATCTCCGCGCGAAGGCGCTGCCGTTCCGCCGCGTCCTGATACGGCCAGATGTGCACCCATTGGTGCAGCGGCCCGATATCCGTGTACCAGCAGCCCACCATCGGCGACACCTTCAGCCGCGCTTCGATCAGCGGCAGCCACGCCTCGATCACCTTGGGAATCGTCCCGGCCTGGTAGATGTACTGGCGAATCTCGTACACGTTGCCGAACTTTCCGGTCTTGAAGGGCGGCGAAAACGGCGCCGGCTTCAGGATTTTTGTTTCCTGCTCGATGATCAATTCCGTCGCGTCCGGCCGCCAGCCCATCTTTGCCGCGCGCTCCTGCACGTCCTCGCGCTGCGCCATATTTTCGTAAGGCCAGAGCTCGATCATGTTGTCGATGTGCCCCACGTCGGTATGAAAATATCCGCCCAGCGGCGATAGCTTCTGCCGCTCCGCCAATCCCTGCGCGAACCGCTCCTCGGCCTTCTTCTGTGTCTGAGACTTCACCCGCGTCGTGCGCATCTCGACGATCATCTCCGCTCCCTTTCCCGCTCCGTCTGAAATTTTTAATCCGCGCTCTCCGCCCGCGCAGCAGCCTACTTTCCGCCGCGCATTCCTGTCAAATCTTCCGTCTGCCGCCTAAGTGGGCGGCGTTTCATTTGGCCTCGCCGAATCGGGTGCATGACCGAAAAAAAAGCGAGTCGCCGAAGCGACTCGCCTTTGAGCGGAAACTACCGCGGTACCAGTGTCAGAAGTGGAACCCCAGTTCGACGGTTTCGGTGCGCGGCGTGACGTAATGCGTGCCGCTGAAGGTGGAGAGGAAGTTGTAGAGCGCCACCTTGTTTGTCAGGTTGATGACCGTGAAGCGCAGACTCCACTTGTAGCGGTCACCGTTTAGCAAGTTGTCGTGGCCAACTGCCAAGTCGAACAGACTTCGCGGAGCGACTCGGGGAGGATTGTGGTCATCATTTTCGGTTCCCGGTGCCGGCACCTTGAGCAGAGTCGAGCCAAACTGCGAGGCAAGGCAAACGGCGGGCAGGGACACGGTAGGAGTGGCGTGCTGACCGTTGCAAGTCAAGCCAGCCTCGAACTCCTGGTCGGCGGTCAGCGGAGTAACGCCGTCGTTCAGCACCATGGCAATGGCCGGCAGCCCATTTAGTGATGTGGACTGCGGGCAGTTGTCTCCGAAACACGGCGTCTGGCCAGCAACGAGTCCGCTGTCATACCGCCAATTAAATCCCAGCCATGGTCCACGCTTGAACGGTTGATATTGTGCGTGTGTCGTCTCGTTGAATACCTCGTCGTGGTCGATGCGGAACACGCCGGCCGGCGCAGGTGGCGCAATTCCGCTGACCGTTGGCGGGAAGAAGCGTGCCGCAACAGAGGACATCACGATAAACGCCGACAAACCGTGGAAATTCGGAAGGCCGGCGCGAGCGGCGAAACCCGGAATCTTAGAATTGTTCCATTCGATCGGGAGAAAAACAGGTGTGGTACCGAACACGTTGAAGTCGTAAGCATTGTGCGTGTACTTCCAGATGTACTCGCCGCTCAACACGAAGTATTTCCCGAAGGCTTGCTGCAGGCCAGCGTGGAATTCGTTGCGGAAACCGGGGCTAAGCGGGGCAGTCGTGCAGGCGAAGCCTTGCGCCACAGTCATGATCGCGTTAACCACAGGGTCGTTGCATCCGGTGCCTGAAAGGATCAGGTTCTCATTGAACGGACTTTCCATGGTCCGCGCGTAAGAGAGGCGAAACACAGTGTTCGTCTTCTTGATGTTGTAAGCCACGCCCGCGCGGGGCTCGGCCTGCCGGGAAACGGCATTCAAACCATTATAGAAATCCCCGCGAAGTCCAAGATTGATGGACCAAGGCCCTTTGGTAATGGTGTCCTGCGCATAGAGCGCGTATTCGATAACGTCCGTCTTCTGGTGAAACTCGTAAAGGCTTCCGCCAGCCGTTAAGTCGAACGGAGTCAGAGTCACGCATATGGGGTTAGTCGGGTCTGGGCAGCCCTGTCCTGCGAGTAGCCCTGGATCAACAATTCCAAAATCGTCTTTCTCGTCGAGGAACGTGTGCTGAGCTGTAAAACCCACTTTTAGGTTATGCACCCCCTTGACGTATGAAAGGGAGCTGCGAATGCCTGCGTTGGTCAGAAACCTGTGTTGAGTTAGAGTTTCCGCCTGAAGTGGCCCGAGGTCGTTGAAGGGATCAGGGCTGGGATAATAGTTAACCTCGTCGCGCCGCATCCAGGCACCCAACGTGAAAACGGCGTCGGAACCCATTAGGTGATTCCAGCTTGGGGCGATGTTGAAAGTCTTGATTTGCGAGCGTTGATCGGTGGGCCCAAGTGGATTGCCGGTGATAGGGTTGAGAACAGTGGTTCCCGTGGGGTCGCATAGTGCAGACAGGGCCGTGCAGGTTTGAAGCTGCTGGTCGAACGTGTTGGGGTTCTGAAACCAGGAGCGCGTGTATTGTAAACCCAACTGAATACTGTCCTGGTCGTTCAGCTTGAAGTCCACGCGGTCGAAAGCGTTCTCCTCATTGCCCTTGTCGTGCATCGCCTGGAACTCGGGAGGATCGAGGAACCTGCTGGTATTCAGTCCGCTGATAGAGATGAAATTTCCCCAGTTCTTTCCTCCGTACGCAACGTCGAAGCCCTCAGTTGTAGACCCGAAAGAGCCGTAGGAGGTGTTGATGCTTCCGTGCGGTTGGGATTGGCCTAGACCGGAACGCGTAGTGACTACAGCCACAACGCTGGTCTTGCCGCCGTATTCGGCGGGCGGAGCGCCTTGGATTACCTCCATGGATTGGACCGCATCAGCAGGAATCTGGTTCGAAAAGACTTTGCTTACCTGGTCTGTGATGGGCTGGCCGTCTATAGAGAATGAATTTTCCGCGTGATCTCCAAGTCCATGAAACAGCCCGTTCGAATCGGCTGCGATTCCCGGAGATGCAAGGGTAATTAGCGAACTCACCGAAGAGGATTGGCTTTCGAGTGGAAGCTCCTCGAACAATCCACGATCCACATCGGTGTGCTCGGTCGGCGTCACCTCCACAAGGTCCGCGGCATTTTCAGTGACCGTGATATTTGTGCTCGCTGTACCCAGCTTCAGGCTTGCATCGAGTGTGATGGGAATGGTCGAGCGAACATCGACGTCTTGAGCGAAAGTCTCAAATCCAGCCGCCGTTACCGTCAAATGATAGGGGTTAAACGGGATGTTCGGAATCTGAAAGTGTCCATCGCTGCCGGTTTGGACCTCCTGCACGTGCTGGCTGACCGGATTTTGGATGCGCACTTTGGCGCCGGGCACCGCGGCTTTGGAGGGATCTGTGACTGTGCCCTCGATCATTCCACTTTCTTGCGCCTTTAACTTGGTCGGCGCTGCCAGAAAAAGAACGGCGATTATTCCGCACAAAGCTAAAATTCCACGACAAGAACCCCGCTTGAAACGCATGTAGCCTCCTGGATGCTGTGGCGGGCGCGAAAAGCCTGTATGCGGCATCGCACTCCGGAAGAGGGGATCGGATTGGGATCGAAACCTGCGGGATAGGCGGACCAACCCCGCGATGTGAGATTTCTTAACTGGCAGGTGGTGCGCGAGGAGGCGCGTTGGTCAGAGGTGGCGAAGGCTGTTCGCGCTGCGTTTCAGCCAGCTCGTACCGGGCAATGAGCAGCGGAACGGATATCGCAGCGACGACTGAACCGGGCAGCGGCGTCAGGTGAGCCACGTGACAGATCGCGCAAGTGGCCTCGGAACCGGGCGCATCCTGATGCCAATACGCAACGCCGACCGCCAAAAAGAGAAGCGCGAACGCAGCCGCGCTTAGGCAAGCGAAGTACACCCAGTGGCGAACTTGGGGATGGCGGCGTCGCGCCACGAAACGCACCTCGCAAGAGCCGGCGCGAGATGCCAGCGAGGACGACATTTTGCGTGAGTGAAATGAAACCCGCATGAATTATCTCGGCCCTCGCACAGCGACAGCCCCGAATTTCCGTACGATTTCGGCGCGAATTTCCGGCGCTGTTTTGCCTTGCTGGTGCAAACGCGCGGCAACGTGCGCCTCGTCGACGCAGATTTTGCAATCCGCCGCTTCCAGAGTGGCGAAGCAATCGAGCAAGCTATGCATCACCGGCCGCTGGCAATAGCAGGGCTGCTGCGCCAGAACTTCGGGGACCTCCCTGGCAATGGCATAGCCTTCCCGCAGTTCCCCGGCTGGAAATTGCAAGGGATCGAGGGTGTCAGGGAACGGCATGGCGTCCTCCACCCGGGTGAAATAGGGAGGCACCAGAGGGTCGTCCAGCGTGCTCGGAAAGTGAAAGTAGTAGCGCATGTAAAAGGTCCACCCGAAGAACAGCAATAGCGTCATAGCGCTTAGTCCGATTACAAATCGGCTTTCCTGCAAAGTGGGCCCCACGATTTTGGTTCTCTTGGCCACGTTTGCCGCTCCATATTTGCCTTCGCTATCGGCAATTCGTCCTGGCTATTCGCGCACAAGTGCGGCCCCGTTCGAGGCCGGAAAGAGAATCGGATTGCGATCCCCAATCGCCAATATTTCCAGGATCGATGCCAAGCGAATTCATTAGCTCTCCAGCGAGAGAAATGAACTACAAAGTAGAAAACGGCGCGAACCGAATGGTCCCGACGTTCGATTTATAGGGAAGCGGAAGCGAAGGTTAGATTTGGGGTGGGGCGCGGCCTTGAACAGTCAAAAGCTGGACGAACGGGATGCGGATGAAATCGGCGGAGAAAACCAGCCCGATCCGAACGGGCGCGAAATGCAGTGCGATGGTCGGGGCCGCGATCAGGTGGGTGGCGCTGTGCCCCGCCATGCACATGACGCAGTGAGATTCATCAGTGTTGCTGGTATCGGCGTGCCCGTGAGCGAGCGCGGCCGTCGAAACGGTCACGAAGGTCAGGCTGACCGTGAGGATGGCCAAAAAGAGGAAACACTGGCGTGCTAAGCGGCCCATAATCGCTAGGCCGCAATGTTTATGCCCACCGTCCTCAATGTCAAGCGATTTCGTTCCGGATCGGCGCAAGGCAAGTAGTCGTCAAGACAATCGCGTATTCCCGATTTGCCGCTAGCGCCCCGGCGGGCGGCAATTCCGCCCGCCAGGGCGCGTGGAGCTTTTTGGCTTACTTACTCGCGGGAGGAGCTGCCTGCTGGACGCTCGCAGGACGCCCTTCCTTCTGCCATTCCTGGGGCTCTTCATTGGTCGTGCAGAAGAACTCTTCCAGGTCGTCATCGGGGACAACCGAAAGGGACCACTTCCGGGGCGCCGACTTCCAAGGTTTCGCCAAAACCACCGGGTCCTCGACAATGTCTTCCTGGACAAGGTAGTTCTTCGAGGTACGAGTAAAACGCTCGATCACATGCTCCTGCTCGCTGTGATAGAACCCGCCGAAATTCGCCCTGGTATCGAGCGCGATCGTGTCGATCACCAGCGTATCTCCTTCCCAGTGGGCCACGGAGTCGCCATTGAACGTGGGGTCGGGATCTTTCTGGTGCGGGCGCCCGTCGGTGTGGATGATGCGGAAGTCCATCGGATATTCGACCATCATCACCAACCGGTCCTTGGTCTGAACCAGCTGGATCGGCCAGGTCAGGACGTTTTCCTCGAGCAAGGTGCCGGGCGTGCTGGGCAGGGCGCAGTCGCCATAGCGGGCCGGCCTCTTATATTGTTCTTGTGAGCCGGCGATCACCACGGGCTTTTCTTCCGGCGTCACCTTGGGGTCGAATTGCCTGCGTGCCGCTGGGTCGATGGGATAAGCCCTCTGCACCTCTCGTCCAGCGCTGTTTGGAAACCACACGCCACTCAAGTCCGGATGGCCGTCTGCCGTGCGCGGCGCAGGCCCGCCTTCCGGAACTACGTGCCAGTTCTCGGACCCGGCCGAGGTACGTTCCGTTACTTTACCCACCGATCCTGGGGGAGGCGCCTGGGCAAAAGTGGGTGTCACAATGATCCCCAAACCCGCCAGCAGAGCTCCCGCCGTCAGAACACACTTTCCGAACCGCCACTCGAATCCTCTCATCACACTCCCCTTTATGTTTATGCGAAGTTGCTCGGGCATGAATTGGTCTCCTGCCCGGACCTGATTTCCACTCGTCTTCACTTCACCGCAAGCCAAGACTACTGCTCTTGAGAAGATTTCAACGTCAACGGCCGGCCATCCGCGAACATAATCTTGCCCGCAAGAACCCCCACATGAACCCCGTTCTTTGCGGGACGCAGGGAGACCTTGATTTCATCGCCAGGCTTCAGCGTTTCCTTGGTCCATCCCTGTGCCACCACGGCCCGTAGCTGCCCAAACTCGATCGCCCAGCGGGTGACGTTGCCCTTGTCGTCTTTCACATCGAAGGCCAGCGAGGAATGCGGGTTGGCCAAGGCCACTTCCGTAACTGTCCCCGTCAGCGTCAGAGTCTGGTTCATATCGTAGGCCGCATAGCCATGGTGCGCGGATGCGGGCGATGCGAAACCGATCCACCCCAAGAGGGCCAGCAAAAACACGCGTCCACTATTTGCCATCACACACTCCCACTCGAACGTTAGATTTCCCACTCATCCGAGCTAGTTGCGGATTTGACGTACCGCGGGCGCTCCGGGTTTCTCGCCGTCAAGGTGTTGACATGCACACACCCTGCCGGGCGTTGGGAGAGCCCCTCCGAATGCCGACATTCTCACACCCAAGAGCCCCGAGATTCTAGCGGGCGCTTGGCCTGGCGTCGAGCACGATTTACTTGACACTCGCCCCAAGCTGTGCGAATAGTCTCGGCACTTTTTCCAGTGCCAAATGATGCCTGAAAGCTTTCGGCAAGTCTACATGGAGGGTTGCCAATGAGCACCCACAAGCGATCCGGGGTTCAGCTCGTAGTTTTGCTCGCAATCGCGGCGTTCGCGCCCGCGCTCTTCGCGCAAAAGACATCTTCAACTGGCGCAGCGGCGGCCAATTCGAAGTTCGATCCGAAAGACTTTAATGGCTCGTGGATTGGCACCGGCCGGATCTACGGCGATAACAATCCCGTCCCCGAGCCGCCCTTAACCGACTGGGCCAAGCAAAACTTGCTCCTGAAAAACATTTCCCATGCCGGCTTGAACGCCACGGCGAAGGGCAACTCTTCGGCGCAGACCACGGCGGGCCAAAATTCCGTGGATGAAAATGGCGTCCCGGCGAACGTGTCCGAGGGTCACTATCCGGGTGAATACTGCGAGCCCCAGGGCACGCCGGTGGCGTTCAACTATATCAACGCCTATCCCGTGCTGTTCATCATGCTGCCGGATCGCATCTATCAGTTATTCGAGTACCACCGCGAATGGCGAACGATCTGGCTCAATCGCGACCATCCTAAGGATCTGCTCCCCAGCTACTTCGGCGATTCCGTGGGCAAGTGGGATGGAAACACGCTGGTGGTGGACACCATCGGCTACAACGGAAAAGAAGGCCACCGTTGGATCAGCGAAAACGTCGGCCACTATATGAGCGACGACTTTCGCATGGTCGAGCGGTACACGCTCAGCGATGCTACCCATCTAGAGTTGGAAATGACCTATTACGACTCCAAGGCTTGGGGCGACAAGCCCTGGACCGGCTGGAAAAAATCCTTCAAGCTCGATTCCAAAACCGACAGCCTGGAAGAAAACGTGTGTGACACGGCCCGCCGGTACGACGATTTGATCGAGCATCCCGCCGGCCTTCCCGACGTGATACCCAAGCAGTAGGCTGCCGAAATCAGCGCCGCTTCCGCGCGTGCCGCCCCCAGTCTGTCCGCGTTTGCTTGACAGTCGGCCGAAATGCGTGATAAGCATTTCGCAGTTTTTCGGGGTCGTACGGGTGTTTTTGGGGTCTTACGGGGTTCCTCACATCGCGAAATCTCATCGTGTCTCCAGGGAGGTAGTGTGCTCTTTGCCAGGTTAGCAGGTCGAAATGTGAACCGTAGTTTGAGGTTGTTTGGAGTTGCGCTGGTATTTTGCCTGATCTGTCCCCGCCTCTTTTCTCAAACCATTCAGAGCAACATTCAAGGCGAGGTGTTCGATCAGTCTGGCGGCGCCATTGCCGGAGCCACGGTTACCGTCACCGATGTGGCCAGAGGCATCTCGCGAGTGTTGGTCACCGATAGCACCGGTGGATACGTCGCCATCAACGTAATCCCGGGAGCCTATACGGTTCGCGCCGAAGCCAAAGGCTTTCGTCCGGCGGAAAACACCAACGTGCAGGTGGAGGTCACTCAAACCGTTCGCGTCGATATGGTGCTGCAGCCGGGCGAGCAGACTCAAACGGTCACCGTCACCTCGGAAGCCGCCACCGTGAATACCACCGACGCCGTGTTGGGCGGTACCGTCAGCAATCAGGCCATAAATGAACTGCCCTTGAATGGCCGCAACTTCGAACGCTTGCTGCAACTGCGTCCGGCGGTCTATGCCGCGGTGGGAGCCGGCACCGGCGTCACGACCACGAACGGCCGCCACACCCAAAACGATCTTTTTCGCTTGGAAGGTATCGCCGGAATCTCCCAAACCACGGGCTCGGCTATTTTGAATAATGTTTACCACGGAGGAGATTCCAGTTCCCTTGTGTCCATCGACGCCATACAGGAGTTCAGCTCCGAACAGATGCCCAAGGCGCAGGATGGTTTTAGGGACGGCTCGGTCGTAAACGTCGGAATCAAATCGGGTGCCAACAGCATTCACGGCACGGCCTACGCATTCGGCCGCGACGCCAGCGCCACCGATGCCGCGAATTTCTTCGGAGGCGTCACGCCAGCCACCCTGGAACAGTTTGGCGCCACCGCCGGCGGACCGATTCTCAAGAACAAGCTCTTCTGGTTCACCAGCGCGGAGTTTTTGCGCGACTACGTCGGCGACGTGGTTACCACAGACACGATCCCGTCGGATATCCTGTTGCCTGCGTCGGCGGATCCCACCAGCCAGTTCAGTTTGGTCAATGCCTGTCAAGCTTTGGGCCCGGCGAAGATTAATGCGCTCAGCGCGCAATTGGTGGGTCTGAACGCCGCCACCTGCGCGGTTTCGCCCGCTTCATCCACCGTCGAGAATGTGCTCCCATACAACACGGCCCAGCCCACCGGCGCCAATCCGCATGGAGTCCTTTTTGCTCCTGGCATACCCAGTTCGTTCCCGCTGAATAATGGACTGTTCAAAGCCGACTACGTTTTCAGCGAACACAACCATTTCAGCGGCATGTTTTATGAGTCCAAGTCGACGGCCTACAGCAGCGCCGGCCCTACCTCTCCCTCCACACCCAGCGCCATCGAGTCTCAATGGGGGATTACCGCTCCGCAATTCAGCCGGCAGATCTCCGGCGATTGGGTTTGGACTCCCAATTCCACCTGGGTGAATGACCTCAGGGCGGGCTACGTTTACGTCGTGAACAACGAACTGACTCCTGACGGAAACATGCTGGCCTCAAGCCCCTGGCCCTCGGGCTACGGCATGCCTACGGGCGTGACCAATACTCTGTACGGCGGGTTCCCGGAAATCCAGGTTACCGGCTTCACCTTGTGGGGCGGCGGAGGAGATGATCGAACCGGCCGGGCGGGTCCGGAAGGCGACTTCGATCTGGTGGAAAGCGTCTCCCACTTGCGCGGCAATCACAATTTCAAGGCGGGTTTTGAAGATGTGGACATGATTTTTGACCTGTTCTCATTTGGAAATGCCCAAGGCACGGCCGTTTTCTCCAGTTTGCAAAATTACCTCCAGGGCATTCCAACCAGTGGCTCGATTTTCGTAGGCAATCCTCAACAGCACGACCGCTATCACTGGTACGCAGGATTCCTTCAGGACGATTGGCGCGCCACCTCCCGAATCACTCTGAATCTGGGCGTGCGCTACGAGTATTACACTCCGGGCAGCGAGCGAAACAATTACGTTGGCAACTTCAATCCCAACGTCAATCCCGCGACAACTTCAGCAGTCCAGCAGTACGGCCCGGGCGCGCCGCTTTCCTCCGAATATAACGCCGGGTGGGGATATCTTTCGCCGCGCCTGGGCGTGGCCTGGGACGTCACGGGCAACGGAAAGACCGTCGTTCGCGCCGGCGGCGGCGCGTTTACCTACTCCCAAGTTGGTTCGGGGCTCATTCCCACCAGTCCCTTCGGGGCCAATATTCCCAGCATCGGCGTGAATAACAGCGGAACCGACATCAATAGTCACAACTCCACCACCTTCACCTTGGGCGCATGCGCCACATCGGTCTGTCCCGGTCAGTGGAATTGGAACCTCACCGGTGTGCCCATATTCCCCACTTCCAACCAAGTGATCGTGCAGAATGGCGTCACCTACACCGGTCAGGCCTGCACCATCGCCACGCCCTGCCAGACCGGCGCGGTCTCCCCCAACTACCGTGCGCCCTATACAGTGGAATGGAACCTTGACGTCCAGCGGGCCATCACCAATAGCATAACCGCCGACGTGGCCTACGTCGGCAATCAGGCCGCTGGCGAAGGGCACATTACCGACCTGAACCAGCCGCCCATCGGCACTGGGTGGGACACGAGCGCGGTCGGCACCTGCCTGGGAAGTGCCGCGGCGAATTACAATAAGTGCACCCCAGATACGAACGCCGAAGCCGCCAAGGGACTCTACCGCGCCACGTTCCCTTACCTGAACCAGATCGACCAAATTACCAACACGCCCGGAGCGTTTTCCAACTACAACGCCCTGCAGGCCACAGTGGTCGCGCGCGGCTATCGCGGGCTATCGCTGCTCGCCGGTTACGTCTACTCTCATAGCCTCGCCACGCCCGGCGGCGGCGTCACCAATTCCAGGAATGTGCTGCCCAGCGACGGCAATAACCTGCGCCTGGACTATGGAAGCAGCGCTACCGACCTCCGCCAGCGCTTCACGTTTTCTCCCACCTACCTGATCCCCGGGATGAAGTCTCCGGGACAGATGCTCCAAGGCTGGTCCGTCAATGCCATCCTGACTCTGCAGACCGGGCTCGCTTGGACGCCCTCCGACGCCACCAGAGACGACTTGCTGGGAACCGGCGAGAACACCAACGCCGGCATCGGCGGCGGCGTCACCCAGTATTGGAATTACAGCGGCCCGCGTTCGGCCTTCGCTGTTACGGGTCCAAACCCCATTCCCTGCTACGGCAAGTACACCGGCTGCGTGAGCACCTTTATCGCCGCGCCAGCCGCCATACAGTCAGCTTGCCTGGCCGCCGCGCAGGCTCCATACGCCGGCAACCCCACACTCCAGCAACTCGCCGTCGCTTCCCTCTACAATGGCGCTTGCTACATGCAAAATGGGGGGATTCTCACGCCTCCCGCCTACGGAACTCTGGGCGACGCCACAGCCGGAATGTTTGCCGGTCCCAACTACAGAAACGTGGATTTTTCGGTCGCCAAGCTCTGGAAGTGGAGAGAACGGTATAGCGCCCAGTTCCGGGTGGAGTTCTTCAACTTCTTCAACCATTCCGATTTTGCAGCGCCCGGCTCCGATCCAACGACTCCCTCGTCGTTCGGTCATTCGCAGAACACGCCGGACTCATCCAACCCCGTTCTCGGATCGGGCGGTCCGCGCCATGTCCAGTTCGGCTTGAAGTTAACGTTCTAGCCGACACACCAGTCTCCAATATTCGGCCGGAGCGGACGCCACGACGGATGCGGCACACGCGTGGCGACGCTCCGGTCTCGGATCGCTTAGGAAACGGCGTGGAAATTCTAAACTGCGGAGTTACAGCTTCCGTTCGCTCGACTTCGACGAGGCCGACGGCAGTCGCGTGAACCCCAGGTCCTGGGCGCGCTTCAGCTTGGTGAGATAGATGATCTGCCCCAGGTGATACGCGATGTGCTGGGTCACCTGCGCCGCGGCCTCGTAGCCGGTGACGTCGAATGCTTGGATGCGATACCGCCGCGTCAGATCTTCCGGCTTCAGCCGCTCCAGCACCGCGCACGACTCCTTCACCGTTTGCCGGAACCGCTCGCCGAGCGCGCTTCGGGCAATCGGCCCGCGTTCGGAAAACTCCTTGTCCCGCTCGCGAATGTCCTGGGCCCCGCCCAAGCCGGAGATGATCCACTGCCGCATGTTTCCGCAAAGATGCAGCACCAGATTCCCGGCGCTGTTGGACGCCTCGTTCGGCCGCCACCAAATCTCCTCTTCGGAAAGCTTTTCCAGGCAATCGAGAAGTGGCGGCAAGAACTGCTCTTCGAGCCGCGAGAGCCATTGCCGCAAACAGATGGCGGCAAGCGCGGCGTCCATCCGCCCGCCGTTTTTTGCGCCCAGCTTCTCTTTGGGCTTCCCCTCCGCCTTGGTCTTCCCTTTGGGCATCCCATGACGAGCGCTGCGCTTCGCCTTTGTGCTTAATTTCCGACTCTTTTTCACGTGTTTTCGCCCCACTTGACGAATATCAGCCCCCGCCGGCTCCAGCCGCCTGAGCCATCGGCCTGCAATTCGCGCCAAAGCATATCCGCATGGCCCACGCGGCGCAACGCTGCCATTCCACTGGCGGCGTCAGGCGCTCTAAGGCAAACACTGCAAACGACCGGCAGACACCAAAGTATCTCCACGCGCATCCGATTAGCAGGCTCCCCTACGAGGTTCGGGAGCTTACTTTGCAATCATCCGCAGGATGGGGTGTACGCCCGATGGCATGGTCCCGCTCGCGAAAGACGTCTGAAGCAGTTCCTCGAGAAACTCTCATACGCGTCTGCGTCGTAAGCCGCGACCCCGCGCTGACCGAAGAAGTTCACAACGATCTTCTGGTGGGCTTCCTCACGCGCAGCGGCTACGATTTTGAAAACGATCATCCCGATTTCCAGCAGTATTGCGACGTGCTCTTCGTCGACCTGCGCGCCGCCGGCCTGCAAGCCGACCCGCAGAAAGGCCTGGCCTTCGTCGACGCCGTCCGGCAAAGCGTGTCGCATCCGCCCATCGTTGCCTTGTGCGACGCGGATGGCTATGACTTTGCCCGCGAAGTGATGCTCCACGGCGCCTACGACAACTTGACCGCGCCCCTGAACATGTCCCAGCTCCGCCTGTCTTTGCAGCGCGCTTACGAGCTTCGTTCCAACGAAACCAGGCTGGAATCGTTTCTCTCGCAGCAGACCGCCCAGCGCGATGGCCTGCGCGGCGGCGTTCGCGCTAGAACGATTCGCCGCAAGGCCAAGTCCGCCCCGCGTGCCGCCCGCCCAGCGCCATTGCCTCCGCGCCACTTGCGCCGCCCGGCTCAGCGGCCCGCGCCCTCGCTCCTGGCCGCGGGCTTTGTCCTCGGCTGCCTGCTTTTCTTTACCGGACTTTTTGCCGTGCGCACCGTCCTGGTGGGCATGGGCGACGCGCTCGCCAGCGCCGGCTTCGCGGCCGATTCGAACGGTACGGCCGCGGTCCCCAGCGCCTCTGCGACCACCGGCGCGTTCGCTTCGCATGGCGCCCGGCCCGTTGCCAATGCCGCCGGCTTCACCCAGCGCGCCTTCGACGACGAATCGAATTCGCTCTCCGGTTACGCGCCGGCGATCGTCCTCGAGCGCGTGGAACCGCGTTATTCCGTTGCCGCCAGCGCTCGCCATCTCCAGGGAACCGTGCGCATCCGCGCCGTCATCGGAACCGACGGCTCTCCGCGCGGGCTCGCCCGCGTGACCGGCGATGCCACGCTCGCGCAGATCGCCATGGACGCAATCTCACTCTGGCGCTATCAGCCCGCCATGCTCGATGGCCAGCCGGTGGAATCCGAGGTCATCATCCCCGTCGATTTCCGGCTGCCAAACTGACCTCTCCGCTCGGCAACGGGCGCCGCCGCGAAGCACCTTCGCCTCTCCGCGCGGCATCTTATACCGCGGCCTTGAATTGCTTCCGCGGACTATCCATAATGAATGGAGCGCTTGCGAGGCTTTATCGCCGTCATGAATAATCGCAGACTTCTCCTACTGGTCGTCGCCCTCGTCATCGTCACCGCGTTCGGCGTGGGAACTTCCATCTATGCCCTGCGCCACTCGCGGCCCTCGGCGACGAATCCGGCGTCGCAAGCCAATGTGATTCGCTTCCTCGCTAATCCCGAGCCCGCGCCGCCCTTTGTGTTGCGCGACCTCGACGGCAAGATCGTCTCCACCGAGGATTGGAAGGGCAAAGTGGTCATCCTGAATTTCTGGGCCACCTGGTGTCCGCCCTGCCGTCAGGAGATTCCCGAGTTCATTCGCCTGCAGGCCGCTTATAAGGATAAGCTCCAGATCGTGGGCGCCTCCGAAGACGACGACCCGCCGCAGAAGGTGCGCGAATTCGTACAGCAGATGGGCATGAACTATCCCGTGGTCATGTCCACCAAGGAGCTTGCCGATAATTACGGCGGAGTTCCCGCGCTGCCCACTTCCTTCATCATCGACCAGCAGGGCCGCGTCGTGCAGAAGCATACCGGCCTCTACGAATACGCCGTCTACGAACGCGACGTCCGCGCCCTCGCCGGCATGACCGTCGACGCGCGCATCGAGACATTCACTGACGAGGGCCAGGTGTTTCTCAAGAACGCCGCCAATGCCACCGAACTCCCCGACGTCGATCTCTCCGGCCTTACCCCGGCTCAGAAAAAAGACGCGCTGCATCGCCTCAACGCCGAGACCTGCACCTGCGGTTGCAATCTGACCTTGGCGGAATGCCGCGTCAACGACACTGAGTGCCCCGTAAGCAAGCCCGCTGCCGCCGAAGTGGTGAAGCGCGTCCGCGCCGGCCAGCCCGAACCGGCCACGCCGCCGCCCGCTCCCTCGCCCTCGCCGCAGCCCGCCAGCCCCAAAACTTAAGCGCTATCCGGCCAGGCCGCGCGCCTTTCCATTTCGATTTTCTGCGTGGTGCATTCTTGCGCCATTCGCAAGGCTCAGTCTCGCCGAAATTAATCCGAAGGTGGCTACACAAGAGGGCGGGTTCCGAAGACCCGGTGGGCATCGCCGGGCCTTCGGAATGGGGGGTGAGTAAGGAAAGTTTGGGTGGGGGCCCTGGTCCTTTTAACGCAGTCCTAAACCGTTCTGCCGCGCGAAGCGTGGCCGATTAGGGTCACAATAAAGAGCACCAGGAAAACGAAGAACAAAATCTTGGCGATTCCCGCCGCAGCCGAAGCAATCACGCCAAAGCCCAACAGTCCGGCGATCACGGCGATAATGAAGAACACCAGCGCGTAGTAAAGCATTTATCTTCCTCCTCGGCTGCTCAAGGAACTCTCACGCACCATTGCTCGTTCCGAGCCGCCATCTCTGGGACATCGAAAACTGCGGCCGGACATCTCCGACTTTCCCGGACTCAAAGCGTCCCGATCCCGCAATTTCCGGTGTTAGCGGAAGACGGAACAGTGGGACTTTGGGCCCTGGAACCTCGGTCTACCCGGCCGCAGGCAGTTGCCCGGCCGGGAGAACTCTCCCGGCCAGGAGCAGTTGGTTGATCGTTGACCTTGATGAGCAATATGCATTTCCACACTCACCTTAGTCCCGCAGGTCGAATGGGTGCCATACGCCAAACGTGGTAACCGCGTGAGGACGGTGCCCCATGGTCTTTCTGTTGAAGGGATTAGGCTTGGAGCAGATCCAAGGAAACTGGCGTGTCAAACTGGGATCATTCTGAGCGAGAAGCGCGCGCAGGGCCGGCCCAGATCGCCAGCCCAGATCGAGAGATCAGATCGAGAGACTAGATCGCTACGGGTTGAGGTTGCGCTGACGGTTTTCTGCGCTTGCTGGCATAAAGCTCGGCATCGGCCCGAAGCAGCAACTCCTTCGCCGATTCTCCCTGCACCGAAGCGGACCAGCCCGACGAAAATGCGATCGGCAAGCTCGAATGGTTGTCGATCTCGGCGCGAATTCCTTGCAGCCTCTTCAGAACGTGCTGCACGTTCTCCGGCTTGCATTCCGGCAGCACCACCAGAAATTCGTCTCCGCCATAACGGGCCGCGGCGTCCGAGCCGCGCGTGGCTTTGCTCAGCCTTTCCGCAAAGGCCTTCAGCAAAGCGTCTCCGGCCGCGTGGCCGTAGGTGTCGTTCACCTGCTTGAATTCGTCCAGGTCAAAAAGGATCACGGCCAGCGGCCGCCCGTGGCGTTTCGAGCGTGCGATTTCGCTTTCCAGCCGCTGCTCGATATAGCGGCGATTAAAGAGGCCGGTGAGCGGGTCGAGAAGGGCCATTTTGTAGACCTCCTGCGCCAGCTCCTCCACTTTATCCACCGCGCACACCTGGTCGGTGAGCTGCCGGCGAATGCGGGTGATCTGCAGTTGCTGATAGATGAGGTACACATTGAAGATCAGCACCAACCCCACCAGCCCGCGCACAGCCTGATTCACGAAGAACGAATAGAATCTGTCCGCCCCCGAAAGCAGCGCCGGAAACGCAAAGGAAGCCACCGCGACCAGCAAGAGCATGGTGACCATCATCGCGTACGACCACAGCCACCATTCGCGCCGGTCGATCCGGCGCATGGTCATCTGAAGATCGTTCCGGGAATCGTTGGTGAGTTCTAGAACCGTGCTCTGCGTATCCATAGCCCCTGGCGACGCGTTTCAGTAAAGCGCAGCGTCTAGCCGGCCTGGTGCTCCTGCGAGCACGACGGCCCGGGAAGTGACCCCTCACGCAGGTACCATTCTCCCCGTGGCCTCCGGCAAGACCATAGTACTCGGGCTCTACCATGCCCGATCAGTTATTGCCAATTAGCCGCCCAGCGCGGACGGTGCGGACACGGACGAGAGATAAAGGGACCAGGACTGTGCGCGAAGGGGACGGTCCGATCCCGGAAGTGCGCGCACACACAAACTACGGGGGAATCTTGTGCGGCAGGAACGTTGCGAAGAAGCTTTGTCTGCGCGCGGCTGCCTATGCGGCCTTGACGCGTTTCCTGCGTGTAATGCTCACAACCGTCGCCGGCGCCATCTGCCTTTTGGCGTGCCTTTTGGCATAAAGCGCGGCGCGGCGCAGCAACCGCTCGAATTCCTGATCCTTGGAGGAAGTCCTGCGCCTGGAGACCTTGCGCTGGGCTGTCATGATAAACCTCGCTGGAAGTTTTGGGCCGATGCAGGGGGCTAAGGTAGAAACCCTAGGCCCTCGGCAGGTACAACCCTGGGGCAGGGGCGCAAAGTACTCACTTTCTCCTTTATTGTCAATAACTTTAATATGAAAACCTGAACCCTGACAGACAGGCCGTGTGGGCGGACTTCAACTCTGTACTTTAATAGAACTACTGTATACGCATCAGTTTTCCTACATTTTCCACAGGATTGACGGATTTCCACAGTTCCGCTTTCAATGAATCGTTGCTTTTCCTTCGCACTCAAAAAATGATTGCTGCCACACAATGCCGGAGCGTGCTATGACCGTGCGCCTTTCCCAGCAGCTCGAGGATGTTCAGACCGAGCTTTCCCGCAAACTCTCCGAAGCCGAGCGCATCGGAGATTGTCTGATGGAGTTGGGCGTCCGGCTCCAGCAGGAACCCTGGAAGTGGTCCATCGACTGGATCGAGGATGCCTTCCCGGTGCCGAACTCCATTAGCCCGGTCGAACGGGAGATCGTCGCGGCGCTGGACCGCAATCGCCTCGAATGGCTCCTCGAAGACATCCGCATCCTGAAGCGCCGCGAAACCGAATTGAAGAGACTCGCCGTCGCTTGACGATCCTGCCATAAATCGCTAGTCCGCACACCCGCACACACAAAAGACTGCGTTATCACTTAGTTCAGTCATTCCGCACTCAATACAGGATTCGCCTGACCTGTCCATCTGTACCGTTATGGAGCATTCGTCGTTCCGTAATACTGGCGTGCGGTTGAGGAAGCCCCTGGGTCAAGGCCTCGTAAGAGGGTCCTAAACGGGCCGAATCGGCATTTTGTCATATCGGGCTGCTTAGAAGTTCGTTCCCACTCATTGGAGGTGAACCGTTCGGGAACAGGGTCCCGAAACGACCCGGGTAAATGTAGCTGTCGTGTACAGCGCACCGCAGTCTGAACACCCGGTAATTTTGACAACCAAGAGCCCGACCGTATGTCCTTTGTTTGCAACGCGCTATTAACGGTTCTGTGGCACGGAAGCTGCATAAGTACTTGTGTACCGTGTTGAAACAGAGATCTGGTCCTCATACTAAAGGAGATGAAAGATGAAGCTCAAGCTAGTTGCAGGTTTAACGATTCTCGGTCTCGCTACTCTCGTGAGCAGCCCGGTTTTTGCTGCCACAACCGCTTCCGGCACCGTTGCTGTGACGGCGACGGTTGCCAGTTCTGTGAGCCTAACCTTTGTGACTGACCCGGCCGGCATCACGCTAGGCGGAACCGGTACGTCAGCCGCCACGGTTGCGTTTGGAAACGTGCAAGCTTATGGCGGAGTCGTTCCCGCAAACGTCACGAAAACAGTCACCGGCACGACCAGCTTCACGCTGAGCACGCCGTTCGATGTGGTCGTTGCGGTTGCGAACCAGGTTAGTCCCACTTACACGCTGACGGCACAACTGGCCGCAGCCGATGCGACCGACACTTGGAAGGTCGGGGCCTCGACGGTCACCAGTGCCGCGGCGGTAACTGTGACCGCCGCCGGCGCTTATGGCAGCACGGCATACAACCTGGGCTTGACGATTCCGTTTACCAAGGCGGCCGGGGCCATCACCAATACGATTAACTTCGTCGCTACCGCGAACTAGGTGATTCCATGAAAGAACAGTTGCGTCAAAACACAATCGGTCACGACGCAACTGTTCTTTTGTCGTCGTCGCACCAAATGCTCAAACAGTTCTGGATCATCGCCATGCTCCTCACCCTCGCCCTCCTCTCCGTAGAATCCGCAAGCGCGGCATCCCTTACGCTGACGTTCAGTTCCGATGCCAGCGGGATCTCGTTGGGCGGGAGCGGAACGGCTAACTCAACCATTTCTTTCGGCAGCGTTCACGCATACGGAGGCACGGTTCCGGCGGGCGTAACCAAGTCCGTAGGCGCCACCAACTGGACCCTGAGCACGCCCATCGATGTGAAGGTGACGAAAACCGGATTAGGGACCAGCGTGAACTATACGATGACCGCCCAGCTGCAAAGCTCGGGGCTGGCCTACACCTGGAAACTCGGGTCGGCAACGCTCACCAGCGCCTTTCCCGCGATGGTTACCGCCGCCGGCGTCTATGGCAGCAAGACCGCTTACACATTCAGCTTGACGATCCCTTTTTCCGCGGCGGCGGGAACGGTGAACAACACCCTGGACATCCTGGTCACCGCCAATTGAGCGCAAAGATGAAGACGAATAACACCACTTTCATGACATCGCATCTTCGAGCCGTCCCAGGCTCGATCCGGCAAAACTGGCTCGTTGTGCTCTTGGCCGTGGCCGCTCTTGCCGTGACGATGGCGGCCGCGCCCGCGCTCTTCGCCGCTGGACAGGCCGGCCCAGGACAGCCCGGGCAGCCCGGACAACTGGATGCGCCTCCCGCCGAGCCCGCTCCCTCTCTCACCATCTCTCCCGGGGTCATCATGGTGCAGGCTCAGCCGGGGCAAGGCACCACGCAGGATATTTCTATCTCCAACCTCACTCCCGTTGAATTCAAATTCGACCTGGAAGCGATGGACGTGGCCGTGCGCGATGGCAAACGAGTGTTTGTCCCCGCGGGAGAGATGCCGGGAAGTATTGCGCGAACCGCCGTTTTTTCGCCGCCTTCCGTCGTGGTGCCGCCGGGCACCTCGGCCACGGTGCAGGTCACTGTAACCATTCCGGAAAATCCGGCCATGCGCGCCATCGTCGCCGTATTTCGCAGCACCACCAAAGTTCAAGCGCCGAACGGCTTTGCCATGACCGCATCGCTGGGCGCCCTGATGACCTTTACCTTGTCCAAGACGCTCCAGATAGAAGGTTCGGCGCTCCATTTCGACGGTCTCTCCCAAGGCAACAACCTGGCGGTATCCGAATGGGTCACCAACACCGGTAACGAACCGGTCATCCCCAACGGCGTTGTCGCTATTCTCAATTCCACTGGCAAGTTGGTAGGCAAAGTTCCGGTGGAAGCCATGAGGCTGCTCCCGGGAGAACGGTTGGAGTTCAAGGCGGAATATCCCTCTGCTCTGCAATCGGGAAAATACCGCGCACTGATGACGCTCGAGCACGACGGCACTGTGCTTACGACCTCCTCCGCCTTTGAGATCCCATGAGATGGTTAGCGTTGATCCTTTGTCTGACGGCTCCGGCCTATGGCCAGTCGTCCGCAGATCAACGCCCTGATCAACAAAACGATCAGCGCCCAAATCAGCAAGAGGACCAGCGCGAAGATCAACACCCGGTATCCGTGAGTGTAACCACTGCCGATTCGCAGCCGGCTCCGGCAAACACGCCTTCCAGTACCTGGTCGTCCAGCGGGACCGCAGCGATCTCTCTCAGGGCCGGTCAGACAATTGAATTAGCTGCCGCCGATGCCACTGCCGCGTATCCCATCGATCCTCTGTTCGTCGAGGTCACTCTGGGCGAGGGCTTTGCGCAGATTTTGGGTAAATTTGCCGGGCACACCGAAATTATTTTCGTCACCAACGCCGGCGTCAGAAATCTCCCGATCGATGTAACTCCAGCCCCTCCCATTTATCCTCCGGGTTTCGTCATGCCCCAGCCTGTGGCGGAGGGCCCCGTAATCGGAAGCTATGAGGTCCGCTACCTCTCGGAACAGCCCCAAATCCAAAACATCCTGGATATCACCACCACGCAGGGTCCCGACCGCTCCACCCAGCTGCATGTGCTGGTGAGCGACTTGCTCGCCCCGCAGCCCGGCGAAGCGCACCTGTTCCTGCCGTCCGCTTTTTACGACGTGAAGAGTCCGCGCTGGGAATTTACAGCCCTCGATCAAACGGTCATGAATTCGCCCCTCACGGTGGACGGGGCCGTCCTGCGAGGGGTGCATTTCAAATCCGACCGCTGGCTATTCCACGCAGGCTACGCATCACTCGCCACTTTCGACGGGTTCATTTTCCCGGTTCAGCCCGAGGAGGTCGTGGGCGCGGGCTATGTCCTGCCGTTAAGCTCCTATTCGCGGCTCACCGCCAATGCCTATTACTTCTTCGCCTCGGACCAAGCCGACACAACCGCTCGTCCCGGCGCCGTCCCGTCCCTGGTTTATGAATACAAACGAGCGTCGGGTGGCTTCCCGCTCCAGCGTGAGGGCGACTTGGACCTGCTGGCGGAGCTCGCGGCGGGCAATGGCCTGGGCAGCGCCCTTCGATTGCACTACTCGACATCGCGCAATGATTTCATCGTCAATTTTCGTGACAAGCCCAGTTCCTTCCATTCTTTGAGCTTCGATAATGTTCCGGGCTTGCAGTCCGAGGTGGTGTGGAACCGGCAGTTCAGCCCGGCCTTATTCAACAGCGTGAATTTCGACGACAACCGCTTGCTGTTGCCGGAGAGCCTGCAAAACAATCTCACCTCCGCTGACAATCTGCACGCCATACTCTCGAAACACTGGTCCGCGGGCACGGGCGTTACCTATGCCTCCTTCAACCAGACCGGCGCCGCCGGAGCTTATTCGCTTGCCTCGATCGCTCTCCCGCAAAACATCAATTTCGATCTGCCCCACTTTGGGGCGGGTTTTCAGTATCAATACACCAAAAATGCTCAGGGCGTTTCCGCGGGTCAGGACTTCCGGCCCAGCGTTCGCGCCAGCTTCGGCAACTTCTCGGCCTCGGCTTACGCGGAGAAACAAACTCAGGCCACCACCGTCGAGTCCATTTTTTCCGCCAATCCCACGCTCCAAGCCGAATTGGATGCGCTCGGCCTCACGCTATCCACGCCGGAGCAGCTCCAATCCCTGCTCCAGGATACGAACGTCCTGCAGGCCCTGGGCCTCTCTTCCGGCTCCGAACTCAACCTGGTGCCTTCGCAAAATCAAATCGGCGCAAATCTGAATTGGAACTTCCGGGGAGCTGGAAATCAGCAGTTAAACGTGGGCGCCGTTTACACCGAGGACAAGTCTTTGCTCACCACCTCCCAAAACTGGAACCTGAATGGGACTTACATGCGGCAACTTGGCCGCGACTACAATCTCTCGGTTTCCGCTTCCCTGCTGCGCCTTAACGTGGACGGCCAGCCGCAACAATACCCCGTGCTGCAAATCGGCCTGCGCCGCGGCTTCTCTTCTTTGCCTTCGTTTCTTTCCAGTCACAAGTTCGGAACCATCAGCGGCACCGTCTTCCAGGACGACGAGGGGCGCGGCGCATTTCGCAAGGGGCTGCCCCCGCTCGCCGGCGTGGAAGTCGTTCTCGATGGTTCCCAGCGCGCCACCACGGATGGCAACGGGTTCTACTCGTTTCCACACGTTGCCGCCGGCGGCCACTTTATCGAATTTAATTTTCAGTCCACGAAGCCTTTCTGGTTTACCGGGCCCTCCAAGAGAAATGCGACGATCAACATACCGGCCAATCTCGGCATCCGCTTCGCATCCGCGGAATTGGTCGGCTACATCAGAAACGACGCCGAACTCGCGGTGGAAGGCGCGCGGATCGTTATCGCCGGGACTAACCAGCGGCTCGAGGTCCGCTCGGATGCCCAGGGCAGATTCTCCGTTCCCGCACTTGGCGCGGGAGACTATCAGGTGAGCGTGGATCCCGACAGCCTCCCCGCGGGCTATTTCCTGGAAGATCTGAAGTCTCAAGAGGTCAGTCTCGCGGACGGAGTTCCCAACCGATTAGATTTTCGGGTAAGGGCGCTGCGGTCCTTAACCGGACATGTGACCGTGTACAACACGACGATGGGACAATACGTGCCGGCTGTGGGAGTGGCCGTGGAACTTCGCGGGCTCTCGCGGCAAACCACGAGCAATGCATCGGGCACGTTCGTCTTTCAGGATTTACCCGCGGGAAATCTCACTGTGGTATTGGCGTGGGATGGAACCGAGTTGATTCAACAAGTGATCTTGCCGGCCGAGCCCAGCAGCAAGAAGCTGGAGATCAGGCTGCCGCCTCCGAAGAATCTGGTTGTGATCGACGAGCAGAAATAAGACGAAGAAAAATGACGCGGGAAGAAGTGAAGAACGGGTTCACACGCAAGCATCCTGCAAATTCCGGCGCGTGACGGAGCGGACTTCAACGGCGGACTTCAGCGCGAGAAGGGATACGTCAGCCAGCCGATTCCGATGGCCACCACCAGGAAGGCCACAAACGCCCAGATAGCATAGCGAATGCGCTCGTCCGTCCTCTCCTTGGAGAGAAACGCGAAGGCCAAGGAGACGCATAGCGCAAAAATGACCATGGCTTGAAAGTGAGTCACATTCATGGCGCCGCTTGCCTTTCCTCCTTCGATCCAAACCCGATCTGCAAAACTTCCAGCACGCAGAGAAAATTCAAAACGCCGGCGGTGGCAAAAAGCCTGGTGCCGTAATCTCCGGCGGCGATGCCCACGTTAGGGCCCGCCGGATTGATGGCGCCCGCCAGGAAGTAGAAGATTCCGTTTCCGATGTCGGCAAAGAAACCGAGCATGTCAAAAGCGTCGGCGCCGTTGGAGGTGAACACATTGCCTCTCATGCGCAAGCCCACGAACGCCAGGATCGCCACGGCGAAGAAATACACCACGGCCTTGCCCCACTTGCCCAGCAGGGCCTGGCCCAGTCCGGGCACGAACCATCCGGCGACGGCGGCGACCAGCGCCAGCGCCGGATTGATTGGATGTTTCCGCGTTTCAGCCATTTTATTTCGCCAGCAGAGGAAGAATCTCCGTCTGCACCGCTCCCGTAATCCGCGCTTCCCTTGCCTCAGTATAAACGTCCACTTCGCTGCGAATTCCAAACTCTTTCAAATAAATCCCCGGCTCGATGGAAAAGCAGGTGTGCGGCAGAATCGTGCGCGAGTCGTGCGTTTCCAGACCGTCCATATTGGCGCCATTGCCGTGAACTTCCTGGCCGATGCTGTGGCCGGTGCGATGCACAAAATTCTTGGCGTAGCCCGCGTCGGCGATGATGCGCCGCGCGACGGCATCCACTTGCCATCCTTTGATCTTGCGGCCCTTTCTGACCGACTCCCGCACGAAGGCAATCGCGCCGTCGCGCGCCGCGCGGACGATCTCGAAAACCGCGCGATACTGGCGCGGAACCTCCGCGCCCAGATAACCGACCCAGGTGATGTCGTAATAAACGCTGCGCGGGCCGCTGCAGCTTACCCCACACGTCCAGCAGGAGCAGATCGCCTTCGCGAATCGGCGATGAACTCGCCGCGGTGGGCTCGTAGTGCGGATTGCCGCTGTGCGGACCAACGGCCACGATGGGCGGCTCATCGGAAATGACAGAACTCTCGCGGAACTTGCCGAGAATCCACTGCTGCAAGCCATACTCCGTAAGATTGGCTTTCCCCCGAACCTGCGCGGCGGCGTGCTCGAAGGCTTCGCGCACGATGCGATCGATGGCCCGTCCCGCTTCCAAATGCGACTCGTATTGCTCCGGGCTCCAGGAAGCCTCGAATTGCTGCACCAGATCGGCCGAACTGACCACCGAGCAGCCATTGGCGCGCACCATCTCCACCGTGCCGGCATCGACCATGGAAACATAAGGAATGGCGTTGCGCGGCGAATATTGCATGGCGACTTTGTGCGCGCGTCCGATGAGGCGCGGAAGATTCTTGTTCAGCTCGTCCAAGCTGGAGTAGACCAGCGTCTGGCCCGGCAAAGTATCGAGCGCGCCGGACTCGATGCGATGCACCAGCTTGCGCGGAGTCCCTCGGCTGGGGATGAGGTAAAACCAGCGGCGCGTGCCCATGCCGCCGTTCAGGCCCAGGACGCGGGCGGCGATGGGATCGCGATGATGAAAATCGTAGAAGAGCCAGCCGTCCAGGCCGGCGGATCGTAACTCTTTCTGAATGTTCTCGATTGATGGCATTCCGTTTCGATTGCGGCCGATTTGCGGGCGGCGTCTCCGGAAGGCGCGAGATTACGTTCGAGCTTTTTCGCGCGTGTCGGAAAAAGATGCCATGGCGCGGACCTGGTCCGCCCTTGCTCCCTGAATTTCCACTCGCTTCAGGCGGCCCCTCTGGCCCGAAGCGATTCTAACAGCGGCTACCGGCACATTCAAACGCTCGGCCAAGAAGCGCTTTAGAGCTTCGTTGGCGCGGTCATCGACAGGAGGAGCATGCAGCCGAACGCGCAGAGCGCCTTGCCATTCACCATCGATCTCATCGCGGCTGGCTCGCGGCTGCACGCGAACGAGAAAGCTCACACCGCGCGGGCCTTCGCGCACCTCGATCAACGGACGATTACCGGGCGGCCGGCCGAGCAGCGGCCGGTCGAGTGCCAAAAAGGGCGGTTCCCACGCGAATCTGCGTGGCGCCCTCTTCGATGGCCACGTCGAAATCGCGCGACATACCCATGGAGAGCTCGGGCAAAGGCCAATCGAGCTCGTCGGAGATTCGGTCGCGCATCTCCCGCAATTGACGGAAGACGGGGCGAACCGACTGCACGTCCGCCTTCAACTCCGGAACGGTCATCAATCCGCGCAATTCCAGGCGCGGCATCAGGAGCACGCCTTCGGCAAGACGTGGGAGCTCCTCCGGGCTGCATCCCGTTTTGGTGCTGGTGGGATCGAGCCGGACTTCAATGAGCACCGGCAAGCGCCGCCCGTCTCCGGCGGCCTTATTGAGTTTTTCGGCCAGCGGCAGATTATCGAGCGAATCGATGGTGTGAAACAGGAGAATGGCGCGCGCCGCCTTGTTGCGCTGCAAATGCCCTACGAGGTGCCAGGTAGCGTTCAGATCTTCGACGACGGGCGCCTTGGATTCCCATTCCTGCACGCGACTTTCGCCGAAGTGCCGAATGCCCAGATCGAAAGCTTCGCGGATGCGTTCGGCGGGAAACGTCTTGGAGACGCCGACGATGGTGACATCGGAAGCCTTGCGTCCTGCGCGCGACGCGGCGACATCCACGCGTTCCTGAATGGCCGCAAGATTCTCGGCAACGGTGCTGGGCGAATCCATGGCGCAAATTCTAGCAGAGTTGGCTTTGCTGACGCGCGAAAGCTCCTGATGACTTTGTGGCCCGCGAAAAGCGCATCCTGTTGGTAGCCTTTTCGCGGAAGATGACTTTCGCGCGAAGACCGGCTCGCGAAGGGAGCGCGGCCGGCGGAAAAAGGCTGCCGCGCTAAAGGCCGCGGCGCTACGTTCAAACGTAGACCGGCGGGAAGTCGTTTGGCACGAGAAGTGCGCCACTACCCCCCTCCCCCCCCAGTTTTTTTTGCAAGAGTATCATTCCGCGGGAGTTATTTTTGTGATTTTGCAAGAATATCATTCTACAGGGTTTAGCGGATGCTGGCATGAAGGGGCCGTGTTCGCTGAACACGATGATTCTACGGTAGTTGCGCCGCTCAGGACGTCTGCGACGCCCCGCCGGATCGCTTTGTACAAACCTTTGTGTAAACGTTTTCATTCTAAAGCAGTTATCGTTGCAACGGAAAGCGTGATTGCAAGAATATCATTCTAGAGCGTTTCCTTCCCAGGTCGCGACCTGCTCGGGCACGAGTGCGCCCGACTCCGCAGACGAAAACCCGCACCCTTGAAAAACGAAGGGTGCGGCACCCAAGGAAAATCCCCGCGCACGAAACCTCCGCGATTGGGTACCCACTAAACGCTGGTCGAAGGTCAATCCGTCATCTCGATCACGCGTACATATATTTTATCGCAAGAGTCAAACATTCCTTTCTGTTGTCCGCGCGGTGATCCGGAGACGCGAGGCTGACGGCGTTTTCGTTTTTTGGGTGTAGAATGCGCCGCACTGAGGATCGCTTGACGTATTTCGCTTCTGCACACAAACCACTTCTTGCCGAAAGGAGAACTTCCATGCGGCTTCTTGCGCTGGTGCCCCTTTTCCTGACCCTGGTGCTCCTCGATCCAGTTCTCGTCAACAAGGCGTTGGCTCAAGTTAACGTCGGCGGTCCAACGGATGTTCAGGACCCCGCGTATCCCCTGCGAGTGCGCATCTTGACGAGGAACGCGAGTCGAACCTCGTACGGTGCGATGCGGATGTGGGGCCGAGCCGACCTTTTCCTCGACCAGCAGGAACAGGGATTCGACTACGAGTCTACGTGCGACGAGCTTCTGATGGTGACGCACGGGGACGAGCGATATAGCGCGCGCTGGAAGAAGCAAGACAAGGAACTGGAAATGCTCGTCAGCAAAGTAGGGACCGGCAAAGCAAACAAGTGCGTGGTGAAGGCGGACCTGCAGCGGTTCGTCTACGAATACGAACGCGGGACGAGCGGGCCGGTGGTGACCAAGCCGATGGTGAAATAAGAGTGTTTAGTGAGAGTGGTGCCGGCCATGCAGATGCACAACCAAGAGTGGCTGTGCCACAGGCTCAAAATCAGGAGTCTAGCGGGGCTTGGGCTTGCCCTTCGGAGGGCTTTTCGGATGGCCCTCCAGATTTAGCGCTACGGCGGCGCGGATTAGAGCTTTCAGGGCGGGCTCATCGATCTTGTCGGATTCGTGGATGTCGATTGCTCGGCGGACGTTGCCGTCCAGGCTGGAGTTGAATAGGCCCGCGGGGTCCTTCAACGCGGCTCCTTTGGCGAAGGTCATCTTGACCACGTTCTTGTAAGTCTCGCCCGTGCAGACGATGCCGCCGTGGGAGAAGACGGGAGTTCCCGGCGACGTGGCCTTGGCCCACTTCCACTCTTCGACAATCTCCGGATCCGCTTCGCGTATGATTTCGCGCACTTTCGCGAGCGTCTTGCCGCGCCAGTCCCCAAGCTCCCTGATCTTCGCGTTGATTAATGCAGAAGCTTGGATTGATGCAGAGGCGGATTTCGCCGCAGCGGGCTTTTTCATGTTGGGACTCCAACTCTCATACCGAATATAGATGCGCTGAACGTGACCCGCAAGGCGAAGCGACGGGAGCTTTCGCGGCGAGCCTGCGCAGAGGAAGGCTCGTCCGGCTCGAAAGCAACTGGGGAAAATGGGGCAAAGTTCGCACAGCCAAGAGTGGCTGTGCCACTTGGATCTGCAACACCCATCCTAGCGACGGCGAAATGCGGTGAAATAAACTAGGATCCCGATAAAGGCGATGGTAGCGAGGAGCATCGTCGCGAAAACAATTGCGGCGGGCCAGAAAACCCAAGACCATGATTTTCCTTTTCTGATGTGCTGTATGGCGTCGCGCAACGAGAACGCCGTAGCGACTCCGCCCCAGGGAACAAGAAAGAAGGCGGGCATAAAAGCATCGAGCTCGCCGGGTCCCCTGCATCCAGTCCGGTAACAGTAAATAGACGGCCACACAATCAACAGGATGTAGAGGCTCGCAACGAAATACGAAATGGCGAGGCCTAGCTTGCGTAACGTAAGTTCTCCCGAAAAATCGAACGCTGGGTGGCGTCATTCATGGCCGCCTCCGCGAGCGCGATTGGCGTATTGTTTTGCTTGCTTCGATTCATGACTTTGGAGCTGCCTTCGGCGCCCAGATGGGCGGCTCGACGCCGAACTGCTGCGCGTACTCGGCGCTCAATCGCTGCCAGCCGCTGAACTTCATGGTTTCGGGGCCGACCATGCGTCCAATGGGCTGGCCCGCGAGGAAGCGATCGAGAACATCGAAGCAGATGTGCCAGCCCGCCGCGCCCCAGGAGATGAAGCGGCGATCGATATTGTGCCACAGCGTGAGCCGCGTTCCGCTGTCCAGCGGTTCGAGTTGCCAACGGAGGTCGCCACCACCCCAGCTGTACTCGAGGAGCTTGGGGACCTCGGCGCGCTTCACGGTGGTCTCGGAAACCTGCGGCGTGGGCGCTCCGACGGTGGTGAGCTTCACCGTGCTTCCCGTTATGCCCAGGTTCGCGTCGGCGTCAAAGGGCGCCCACTCGCGCAGATGCGCCGGATCGGTGAGCGCCTGCCAGACTTTTGCCGGCGACTGGCGCAATTCCCGGACGACGACGAGCGTCCAGTTTTCTCCGTCCTTTTGTATACGCGCCCCGCTGGCGGGACCTGGCGTGTACTGCTCGCGGTCGTTCTGTTCGCGATTGGGCATGTTCTTCTCCTTATTTCGTTTCTCCACTTCGTTTCTACTCAGGCTCGTTCGCGGTTGGGGCGGCGGCGTCTTTTCCTTGGCTTCCCCTTCTTTGGCGCGGACCGGTCCATGCGGTCGAGGTGGCGTTCGAGGGCATCCAGGTGAGCGGACCAGGACCGGCGGAACTGAGCCAGCCAGTCGTCCACCTCCCGAAACGGCTCGGGTTTCAGCCGGTAGAGGCGGCGCTGCGCGTCCACGGCGGACTCCACGAAGCCGGCATCGCGCAGCACGCGCAGGTGTTTGGACACGGTGGGCTGGGGCATACGAAGCTGGCGCTCGATCTCTCCCACCGACCGGCGGGAGGAGGCCAGGAGGCCCAAGATAGCGCGGCGGCTGGGCTCGGCCAGGATGGCGAATGCGGATTCCACTTCCCCAATATACTCCACTGCGCATATACGTGTCAAGGCATATATGTTGGTTGCGAGCCCTTCGTTGCGAGGGTGTTCGGCGCGGGGTACACTGGCCGCGCGCATGGCACGCGGGAAACTCATCGTCCTCGAAGGGATCGACGGCGCCGGGAAAGGCACGCAAGCGAATCTGCTGATTCGCGCCCTCGAAGAGCGCGGCCTGGCCGTGGCGCGATTCGGCTTTCCGCGGTACGAGTCTTCATTTGGGCAATTGATCGCGCGATTCCTGAACGGCGAGTTTGGGCCGCTGCCCGCGGTGGATGCGCACTTCTCCGCCCTGCTCTATGCCGGCGACCGATTCGAGGCCAAGGCCGATTTGCAGTCGGCGCTCGATTCGGGCAAAGCCGTGGTGACCGACCGCTACATCGCTTCCAATTTGGCTCACCAGGCGGCGCGCGTGGGGGGCGAAGAGCGGCCTGAGTTCATCGCCTGGCTGCGGCAACTGGAGTACGGCACCTACGGCCTGCCTGCCGAGGACGTGGTGATCTATCTGCGCGTGCCGGCCCAGGAAGGACACCGGCTGGTGGGGCTGAAGTCCACGCGCAGCTACACCAGCAGCAAACGCGATCTGCAGGAGTCCGATGTGGTGCATCTGAAGGAGGCGGCGCGCGTTTACGACGAGCTGGCGGCGGCTCCCAACTGGGTGACGATTGAGTGCTTCGAGGCGCCGTCTGGGAGACATTTGTCGCCGGAGGAGATCCATCGGGCGGTGATGGAAGCCGTGGATGCGCGGGTGCTCTCGCGGGCGGAGTGACGGCATAGTCAGCAAGCGAGCGGAGTAGGAGCACAGCCAGGAGTGGCTGTGCCACTGGACTTAAGCAAGGGAAAGAGTGCGGGAGATTGCATGGGGTTTGCGGAATTTGTCGGGAACGAGCGGATCGTGGCGGCGCTGCGAGGGATGCTGGGGAGCGAGCGGGTGCCGCATGCGATGCTGTTCGCGGGGCCGCGCGGCGTGGGGAAATTCACGCTGGCGCGCATGTTCGCGCAAGCGGCCAATTGCGAGCGGCTGAAGGACGATTTTTGCGGCGAATGCGGGCCGTGCCGGGCGATCGCGCAGCTTCAAAACACGGCCGAACTCGTCGAGCAGGGGCTGGGCGAGCGCGGAGAGAGTGCCGATGCGGCCACCGTGGAGCGCGTGCCGCTTTTGCTGCAAACGCATCCCGACGTCTGGGGCATCGTGCCCGATCCGGTGCGGCTGCGAAATCCGGTGGTGCGGCCCATCCTGCACGTGGGCCAGTTGCGGGCGGTGCAGCGCGCGGCGTATTTCAAGCCGGTCGCGAAACGCCGCGTCTTCATCATCGACGGCGCGGAGACCATGCGCTGGGACCACGCCAACATCTTCCTGAAGATACTGGAAGAGCCGCCGGAAACGGCGACGCTGATCCTGCTGGCGCCGAATGCCTACTCGCTGCTGACCACGATTCGCTCGCGATGCGTGCAGTTTTTCTTCAGCCCGCTGGCGCAGGAGCAGGTGGAAGAGATGCTGCGGCGGGAGCGGGCCGATCTGCCGGCGGCGCAGCGCAAGATAGCCGCGCAAATGGCCGAGGGCAGCCCGGGGGTGGCGCTGGCGTTGGATCTGGAGGAAGCCGGCGAACTGCGCCAATCGGTGTTCCAGATTCTCTCGGCGACGATCGAGCGGCGTTCCGCGACGGAGCTGTTCGCGCAAACGGCGCGGCTGGTTAAGGAGAAAAAGGTACCCTTTGAAACCGTACTGGAACTGTTCTATAGTTTCCTCACCGACCTGCTCGAACTCTCCGCAGGTTTGGCGGGTTCAGGCGCCCGCAATCCGGCATTCAGCAAGGAATTCGGCAAGCTTGAGCCGGCATATCGACACCGCGTGGGTTATTCGTGCCGTGGAAGCGCTCGATGAATTGAGCGCGCGCCTGCGGCGGAACGTCAACCGGCAGCTTGGGCTGGACGCTATTGCCCTAGCGCTGGCGGAAGACGCCAAAAAATAACGCGCGGTGGAAATTTATCGCGTAACTAAGCAAAGACGCGCTGCATCATAACCAGCGAGTCGCACCCTCCATAACGATACGAGTGGAGCACGTAATCATAGAAGGAGCAGTGATGGTTAATCGCAAGTTATTCCGTCCCACTTTAACGGAAGTGAAAGAACCGCCGGCGCGATCCACATCATCGGGGCCGCAGCCGCATAAGAAGCCTGCGCCGCCGGAGCAGACCCATGCGGAGAATTTTTATTGGGTGAAGCAGATGCAGGCGCACACGCCGATGACCGTCGTGCTAACCGACGGCGAGGTGTTGCGCGGCACCGTGGAATGGTATGACCGGGACTGCATCAAGCTGACCCGCTTCGGCAGCCCGAATCTGCTCATTTACAAACAGGTAATCAAGTACGTCTATAAGGACGGCGACGAAGCATCGTCGGGCGGAAGCAACGGGCAGTAGCCTGCACTCAGCGGTTCAGATCGTGGCGGCTGGAATTTCCGAGACCAGTTCTGGCACCTCGATGCGGATCGCGTGCCCGCGCCTTCGCGGCTGGAGATGTGCATGCGGAAGTCGGTGCCATAGAGCACGCGCAGCCGCTCGTGCACGTTGCTGATGCCGATGCCGTCCACGTAAATTTGCGGCATGCGCTCCTCAGGAATCCCCACGCCATTGTCCTCGACTTCGATCACCAATCGGCCGTCACTTAAAGAAGTGCGAATGGTGATCTGCCCGCCTTCGAGCTTGGCCGCCAGGCCGTGCTTGATGGAGTTTTCGACGATGGGCTGCAAGAGCATGCTGGGCACGAAGGCTTCCAGCGTGTCCTGGTCCACGTCCTTGAAAATCTGCAGGTTATCGCGCCCGAAGCGAGCCACTTCGATATCCAGATAGTCGTCGATAAAGTTGAGCTCCTCCTGCAGGGCCACGAACGTTTCGTGCTTGCGCAAGAGGCGGCGGAGGATGTTGCTTAGCTTGAGGACCACTACGCGAGCCTGGTCGGGGTCGTAGCGAATCAGGGAAGACACGGTGTTGAGCGTGTTGAACAGGAAATGAGGGTTGATCTGGCTGGTGAGCGCGTCCATGCGCGCCTTGAGCAGCAACTGCTGGTGCTGCTCGAGGTTCATTTCGATGCGCGTGTTGTTCCAGATTTTGATGGGAACGGCTACGGTCATCACGGTCGCCAGCATCACCAGCAGCACCGACCACCAGTTTTGCGCGTTCGATGGAGAAGAGCCAGGAATGAGGCACCGAATGCGCGAGCAGCAGGCGGCCCAGTTCCAGGCCAACGCAGCCGGCCAGCGGCAGGACCTCCCAGCCGATGCTGGCGCCTCGCACCAGGCGAGCCATCCAGCGGGGAAAGTTCAGGAACGTAAAGGGACCGAAATTCCAGATGTCGTCCTTATTGGGAATGGCCTGTCGGATCAATCCGCCCACTAATCCGGACAGTGCCGCGACAGGGATGGCCAGCCATTCATGATGGAAGAAGGCGGGCAGGCTGACGATCGAGCCTCCGAGGGGCCCCACCACGCGGCCGCCCAGCAGTCCCAGCAGGAAAGAGCCCTCCAGCATCAAGTCGGCGAATTGATACTGAGGCCCGACGACTCTCAACAAGACGCTGATGCCCAGCATTGGCGTGAGGAAGAGCAGCAGCTTTACTTTCTGGTCGGAGTCGCGCGTTTCGACGTAGAGGGCGCGGCGAAAGACGGCCCAGCGGGCCAGCAGGGCGGCCATGGAGGCGGCCACGCCAACCTTCAAAAGCAGCGTGAAGAGCAGGCCCTGTGTGGTGGAAAGAATGTCCATCGGGTTGCGAACCGGGGCGCGTGCCTAAGTTAGCCAATCGCCTCGGTGATGTAAAGGCTGGGCGTGTTGCTTCAAGAGGCAGATCTGTCTGTTGGGTAGCTGCGGCCAGGCGCTCGGCCCGGCCGGAGGAGAGTTCGCGATACCGGGCGCAACTCCTCGGGATGCTCGCGAAGATAAGCGATCAGATGCTGCTTCTTATCCCTGCCCGCGCTTGAGACGTCGCCGTCCGGCTGGCGAATTGTTTGGAATCAGTTCCGGCAGGCGCGCCGCCACGCGGTCGTAAACCGAGCGCCAGGTCTTCTTGACCGCGGAAAGCGAGGTATTCAACAGGGAGCTCAGTTCCTCGTCTGTTCCACCCACGAGCGCCGAGAGGAGCAATCGCTGTTCGCGCCTGGTGAAACCGAAGCGAGGCGGCTGATAGCGGAAAAGAGAGCTGATCCACGAGCCGAATTGCTCGAGTGCGATCTCGCGTGTGATGCCGACGATATGAGGCTCCCGGGCAAGTTGCTGCAAGTCGATTCCCTGAAAACCGCCGTAGCAGCCATCGCCCCCGAGGAGAAGGCCTCCGGTATGCCGTAGCGCCTCCAAGTGCTCCGGGCTCTCACCCTGTATGACGATTTCCTTGAAGAGAAAACCGCGGTGATTATCGAGAAACACCTCCATGAGTTCGCTCCAAAATTCAGCCCGGTTGGAATCTTCGGCGCGAACAAAGCCTTGCCAAACTGCAAGGTTCAACCCGCTGCTCGAATTCGCTTCCCGAATCTGCTTTTGGGTAAGCAGCGCAGAATCATCTCCCCGAGCCACCCGTTTTGCGAGCTCCGGACCCATCCAGAAGAATGGCGGCGTCTTCACTTCGCGCAAGAAATCTTCGGAAAGAACCACGCTGACGCCGACTCCCAAGAATCCGAGATCGCGCTCCCTCTACGACTTCTTCAATGATCGCGGTGGAGCAAAAGCCGTCTGAGGAAAGTAAGCGCAGCCAAGCGGGGCACAAATGCGAGATGGCATTCCCATACCGCGGCCCGACAATCGGGTGCGCCGCGATCATCTCCACGCAGCCGGGGACATCCTGCGCCCGCATCGGGCGATGCCTGATGCTCATGGAAGCTAGTTACACACTATCTACAAACCAATTCACTGCTCTTTTAGAGGCCTTGTTTATAGCACCTAAACACCCATACTTCCACGAATTCCAGATTGGGAAGGAAACCGCAGATGCGACGCGGGTTGCGGAATCGATGGGTGAGTGGGAAGAAAAGCTAATCACACGTCAAAAGAAGGAGCCTGCAATTGAAGACTGAGGCCCAAATCGGAAATGCCAGTTGGGGACACTTGCCCATGCCATTCTCCATCTTCTCCCGCGCTGCGCGTCGATTCTCAGCCGTTTCCGAGCATCGTTCCCGGCGGGTTTCCGGGAGAAATGCGTTGCGTCTGTCAGGCCTTGTGGTGCTGGCCGTGCTGCTGCTGGTGGGCATGCCGCTTGCGGCGCAGACCGTGCAATTCACTGGCGCCCTCACCATCGTGGGCAGCGGATTCGACATCCCCGCCGGCGTGGCGGTGGACGCGAGCGGGAACGTCTACGTCGCGGATGAAGGCAACGGGGCGGTGAAGGAGATTCTGGCGGCGGGCGGATACACCACAGTCAACACGCTGGAAAGGGGACTCACCGGCCCCGTCGGCGTCGCGGTGGACGGGAGTGGGAACGTCTACTTCTCCGGTTCAAGTCCCGCAGCGGTGTATGAGATTCTGGCGGTCAACGGCAGCATCCCGGCCAATCCCACCGTCAACACCCTGGCCAGCGCATTCAGCTTCTGCAGCCCCCAAGGTCTGGCGGTGGACGCGAGCGGGAACGTGTACGTTGCCGACGAATGCAATGACGCGGTGGAGGAGATTCTGGCGGCCGGCGGATATGCCATGGTCAACACCCTGGGCAGCGGATTCCTCAACCCCTTTGGGGTGGCAGTGGATCAGTACAGAAACGTATTCGTCGCCGACACCGGCAACAGGACGGTGAAGGAGATTCTGGCGGCCGGCGGATACACCGCGGTCAACACCCTGGGCAGCGGATTCAGATTCCCCACCGGCGTGGCGGTGGACGCGAGCGGGAACGTCTACGTCGCCGATCAAGGCCTCAACGGCGTGGAGGAGATTCTGGCGGTGAATGGCAGCATCCCGGCCACTCCCACCATCAACGCCCTGGGCAGCGGATTCAACCTCCCCAGCGACGTGGCGGTGGACGAGAGCGGCAAGGTATTTGTTGCCGATACCCACAACGACGAGGTGAAGGAGATTCTGGTAGGCGGGGACTTCGGTTTCGTGAATGTGGGCAGCTCCGCTAGAAACCCCGTAACCTTCAACTTCACGTTTGGCGCGAGTGTCACGCTGGGCTCGACTGCCGTACTCGCGCAGGGCGCGGCGCACCTGGATTTTACCGATGCCGGTGGCAGCACGTGCACGGCGAACACGTTCTACAGCACCGGCGCGACCTGCGGCGTGAACGTGACCTTCAAACCAACGGCTCCGGGGCCGCGCTATGGCGCGGCTGTGCTTCAGGATAGCTCCGGGAATGCGCTGGCCACCGGCGATATGCAGGGGACGGGTATCGGTCCGCGGGTGAACTTCCTGCCTGGCACGCAGAGCACCCTGGGGAGCCTGGGGAGCTTCTTCCAACCCGTCGGCGTGGCGGTGGACGGGAGCGGGAACGTCTACGTCGCCGATCGAGGCACCAGGTCGGTGAAGGAGGCTCTGGCGCCCAACTACACCACGGTCAACACTCTGGCGAGCGGATTTAGCTTCTCCTTCCCCGTGGGCCTAGCGGTGGATGGGAGCGGAAACGTCTACTTCAGCGATCAAGGCAGCGGCGCGGTGAAGGAGATTCTGGCGGTCAACGGCAGTATCCCGGCTAGTGCCACCGTCGTCAGCCTGGCCAGCGGATTCAGTGTCCCCGGCGGCGTGGCGGTGGACGGGAACGGGAACGTCTACGTCGCCGATGCCGGCAGTAGCACGGTGAAGGAGATTCTGGCGGTCAACGGCAGCATCCCGGCCACTCCCACCATCAACGCCCTGGGCAGTGGATTCAGCTCTCCCGCCGGCGTGGCGGTGGATCAGTACGGGGACGTATTCGTCGCCGATACCTTCAACAACGCCGTGAAGGAGATTCTGGAGAGCAACGGCAGCATCCCGGCCAATCCCACCATCATCACCCTGGCCAGCGGATTCAGCGACCCCACCGGCGTGGCGGTGGACGGGAACGGGAACGTCTACGTCGCCGATCAAGGTAACAGCGCGGTGAAGGAGATTCTGGCGCTCAGCTACACCACGGTCAATACCTTGGGGGGGGGATTCTTCCAGCCCGTCGGCGTGGCGGTGGACGGGAAGGGGAACGTCTACGTCAGCGACTACAGGGGCACTTTTGTGGCGAAGCTGGACTTCGCCGACCCGCCCAGCCTGAGCTTCGCAACCACGGCTGAGGGCTCGACAAGCACCGACAGCCCGAAGACGGTGACCGTAGAGAACGGGGGGAATGCCACCCTGACGTTCCCGACTCCGGCTACAGGCACGAACCCACTGATTTTTCTCCAAGGCTACATGCTCGACCACACCACAACGTGTCCGCAACTAAGTACGAACAGCTCGCCAGGAACGTTGGATCCGGGCGACACCTGCACGTATGCTGTGGACTTCTCTCCAACGCTGCCGGGAAATTTTGCCGGCCCTTACCTGGTGCTGACGGATAACAACCTGAATGCGCCTTCACCGTCGTATGCGACACAGATCGTTGCGTTGAGTGGGACGGCGACTGCGGCGAGCACCTTCGTTCTCAACAGCAGCCTTAGCAGCCTCACTGTGAGCCTGGGCACAAGCGGCACAACGACGATCACGGTTACGCCTATTGGGGGCTTCACAGGCAACGTTGCGCTGACGGCCGTTTTCAGCTCCACTCCACCCGGAACCACGGCCGTGCCAATCCCGAGTCTCAATCCGACCAACGTCAGCATTACAGGCGCCTCCGTAGGGACATCGACTCTGACGATCTCCACCACGGCGCCAACCAGCGCGGCACTGGTCCATCCCGAAGGCCCCAGCGTTCCCTGGTACGCGGCAGGCGTTGCGGCTCTGGCATGCTTCCTGCTCTTTGGCATGCCGGCACCGCGCCGTCGCTGGCGGACTGTGCTCGCAATGGCGATGCTCCTGGTGGCGCTCACCGGTGGCGTGCTCGGATGCACTAAAGCCGCCGGTACAAGCAATCCCGGCACTACGGGGGGAAGTGGTAGCGGGGGCAGCGGGGGCACAAGCACTCTCGGTACGACGCCGGGAACCTACACCGTAACAGTGACCGGCACCTCGGGCGCGATAACCCAAACGACCGTGCTCACTCTCGTGGTGACATCATCGACAGGCCCCGTCACCCAAACGAGTTACAAACTGGTGTTCCAGACGCAGCCGCCCGCCTATAACAACACCAACCAGGTATTGAATCCGGCGGTGGTGGTGCAAGTACAGGATGCCAGCGGAAACCTTGTCACCGGATCGTCGGCGCCGGTTTCGATCAGCTCGACGCCGGCCGGCCTGGTCGGGAATTTGACGGTGATCGCGACGGCTGGCGTGGCAACGTTCAACAGTGCCTGGTTCACTAGAACGGCAAACTTTACGCTGACGGCAAGCTCGCCGGGGATTGCGAGCGCCACCAGTTCCCTCACCGTGGGGAATCATCTTCACGATTGGGCCGGCAATGGCCGCTCGGGAGCGCTGCTCTACGATCCTGTCAGTGGCCAGGCCTATACCGCGCTCAGTAACGGCGACGGAACCTATCAATACGTGTCCAATATCCTCACGCCGAGCTACGATACGTTGCTCACCGGGGACTTCAACGGGGACGGCAAGGCCGATCTCATTGTCTATAACTCCACCAGTGGGCTTGCATATATCGGCTTCGGCAAAGGCGATGGCACATTCAACTTCCAGTCCCTGTCCTGGAACCCCGGCTACGACTTCGTGGAAGCGGGCGACATCAATGGCGACGGCAAAACCGATGTATTCCTCTACAACAGCACCATTGGAAGCGCCTCTACCGGCATCAGCAACGGCGACGGCACCTTCACGTATCAGGGCGTTGGTATCAGCACCGGATTCACCTTCGTCCGCCTGGCCGATTTTACGGGCAATGGCAAGGCGGACCTATTCATCTACAGCAGCGCAACGGGCAATGCTTACACTGGCATCAGTAATGGCTCTGGCGGGTTTTCCTACACTTCGCTCGTCTTCAGTCAGAGCTACAACCTGCTCGATATCGGGGACCTGAACGGCGATGGCAAGGCGGACCTGATCCTCTACAACAGCTCGACCGGCGGTGCGTTCACCGGCATCGGTAATGGCTCTGGTGGGTTTTCCACCATCACTCCGCTGACGGTCAGTTCCGGCTTCACCTCCGTCCGGCTGGCCGATCATTCGGGCAATGGTCTGGCCGACGTGACGCTTTACAACAACGCCACGACGACAGCGTTCTTTGGCACCGGCGCTGGAACCGGAACGTTCAATTTTCAGTCGCTATCCTGGAGCGCCGGCTACAACAATGTGGTCCCGGAAGACGTGAATGGCGATGGGAAGGTTGACGTGATCTTATATAACAACTCGACAGGAACGGAGTACACCGGCATCAGCAACGGCGACGGCACCTTCAATTACACCTACCAGGATTGGAGCACCGGGCGCGTGTTGGCGCAATAGAATCGGCAACGCTTTCGAATCGCCGACAATGCCTCAGGTGACGAAGTGAGATTTGAGCCGTATGCTACCATCAACCCATGAAGTCCACGCGCGGCGGCAATCATACTGGCGGAAATCGTGCGGCGGCACGCGTGCGCGTGGTGGCCAAGGCGAATTTGCCTACGCAGTTCGGGCGCTTCACGATCCTGGGCATCGAAGGGCAGAAGCCCGAGGAGAGCGCCGTGGCGCTGGTTCGCGGGCGGCTGAATGGCGGCGCGATCCCCCTGGTGCGCATTCATTCGCAATGCCTGACGGGAGACGTTTTGGGATCGCTGCGCTGCGATTGCCGCGCGCAACTGGAGCTCTCCCTGCGCAAGATTGGCGCGGCTCGCGCGGGCGTGCTTCTTTATTTGCCGCAGGAGGGCCGTGGGATCGGGCTGATGAATAAGCTGCGCGCTTATGAGCTACAGGACGGCGGCATGGATACGGTGGAGGCCAACCAACACCTGGGATTTGCCGCCGATTCGCGGGATTATGGCTTTTCGGCGACGGCGCTGCGGGCGCTGGGGGTCACGCGCGTGCGGTTACTCTCCAACAACCCCGACAAGGTGCAGCAGCTCGAATCGCACGGGATCAAGGTGGTGGAACGCGTGCCGTGCCAGCCGCGCGGGACCGAAGCGGCGCGAGGTTATCTGCTGACCAAATCCACGAAATTAGGGCATCTGCTGACGGGACTCTGAGGCACCCGCTACCAAAACTGAACCGCAAATTCAAAGACGAACCAAAAGCAGATCCCTCGGCCTTCAGGCCTCGGGATGACAGCACTCGCGTTAGTGTGGTGGCAGACGGCATGGAGCGAATCCCACGCGCAACTTCCTCTTGGCGCGAATGCTCGCGCTCGAGAGGCGCATGGGGCAAAAGCCTTAATCTGCGGCGGCAAGACGCGGGGCAAAAGCCCCACGCGCAACACCGGCGCATGGGGCACCCACTAAAAGCCTAGGCCGGACGCGGGGACCGTGCGTTTTTTGCGCCGGAAGCCGCGCCTGGGGCTACGAGAACCCACCCTTCAAAAAACGAAGGGTGGGGCACCCGCAAAAGCCTCAGGTCTCGCCTGCGAAAAGCGCAGGCGCGACCTGAGCTACGAAGCTTTGAACGCGAGAGGTTGCGCGAAGATTGCCTGAAGAACCTACCTGCGGGGCCACGCAGCGTGCACTGCATCCCACGCGCTAAACCGGCGCATGGGCCACCCACTAGAACCTCTCTCCACGAAGGGCGACACGCTGCTGCTTATCCGCCGCCGACTAGGTGGACAATTTCGAAGCGATCGTTGGGGGCTACCGGCGTGGTTTCCCACTTCGCGTGCGGAACGATCTCCAGATTTCTCTCCACGGCGAGACGATTTGCCGTCAGGCCCAAGTGGGCGACGAGCTGCTTCACGTTCAGCCCCTGCGGGACTTCACGCGGCTCGCCATTGACCTCTACTGTCAGGGTCTCGCTCACGAAGTTTTTCTCACGGATGGCGGCCCGGGCGCCACGTGGCTAGCGCACAGCCAAGAGTGGCTGTGCCACGCCGGACAAAGTGGTTCGAGGGGAGATGAAGGAGCGGGTCTCACGGGCGGCCTTTTTTCGTCAGGTTTTTTTGGCTTTCAACTGATAGCGCAACTCGCCGGTAGCTTCGGCGGCGCGGGCGCGGATTACCAGTGCCGCCAGAGCGGGCTCGGCGAGAGCCGGAAACGGAAACTGCAATGAGGCGCGCCCCTCGGCATCGGTGCGTCCAAAATGGCTTTCCGGGGCGGCGGCCCCGTCCTCGATGAAGGCCTGCACCTCCACGTCCGCCAGCGGCTGGCCGGCGTCCTTCGAGAGCACCGCGATATCCAGCCAAACCTTGCCGGCATCGAGCCAGGATCGCGCGTTGAGCAACTTTACGGCGATTTCGCCGTCCTTGTGCGGGGCCGGTTTCTCGAGAGAGAGAACGCCCTCGCGCAGCGCTTCGAGGATGTCGCGGTGCTGCTTTTCGACGCGGGCGCGCAGAATGGCCTGATCGGTGAGGCCGGCGGCGGCCAAATCCTCATAGCTGGTGCTATGCCGGTAGACGACCCGGCCGCGGTTGAGGACCAGGGTATCGATCAGATGGGAGGCGCTATGATCCTCGGTCTGGACGTCATAGGAGTCCCGGCCGAGCTGCGCTTTGGAGTTGAAACCGAGATTCATTTTCTGGGGCAAATTATACCTTGGAGCAGGCTCGATTGACCCCTTGGTGAAGCGTGGCTATTATAGCGTGTTACTTATGTCCGGGAACCTTGCTCAAGCATACACTCCGCTGTTGATACACCTGCTGGTGGCACTGGCGCTTGCCGGCGTGCTGCTGGCGCTATCGAGTTTGGTGGGCCGGCACCTGCCGACGCGGGAAAAGATGCAGCCCTACGAGTGCGGCATCACGCCGACGGGGACGCTCGCGAGCCCTTTTCCGTGAAGTTCTATCTCGTGGCTATGGTCTTTATTCTGTTCGACGTGGAGGCCGTTTTCCTTTACCCCTGGGCCTACGTCTATCGCGAGCTGCGCTGGTTCGGCTTCACCGAGATGCTGGTCTACATCGTCGATCCTGCTGGCGGGCTATGTTTACCTGTGGAAGAAAGGCGCGCTGGATTGGGCCCGCTCCGGCCAGCGCGGCCGGGACCGTGACCTACGTGACCGACAAGCCCAGCGGCGAGCAGAACCCCATCGTCCAAAGGCTGCGCGCGTGGGATGCAGCGGGCGGTTGCCGAGGTGGTCGAGTTTCGCGGCGAGCTCACCATGGTGGTGCCCGCGGGAACTGCTGCGCCGCGCCGCCGAATACCTGCAGGCCGAGCCGGGGCTGGAATTCGAGTTTCTCTCCGACATTTCGGCGGTGGACCGCTTCCCTATCGAGCCGCGTTTCGAGGTGAATTATCACCTGCTCTCGATTCCCATGCGGCAGACGGTGCGGCTGCGGGTGTGGGCGCCTGGCACGCGATCCGGTGGTGGACACGGTGACTCCGGTCTGGCCCACGGCGAACTGGCACGAGCGCGAGATTTTCGATCTTTTCGGCATGCGCTTCGAGGGCCACCCGGACCTGCGCCGCATCCTGATGCCCGACGATTGGGAGGGCCATCCGCTGCGCAAGGATTATCCGGTGGAAGGGTTCCGCTGATGACCACGACCGTGCAGACCGCCGCCGGGCCAGCCGCAAACGATGGTCCTGAACATGGGGCCGCAGCACCCCTCGACGCACGGCGTGTTGCGCGTGGTGCTGGAGCTGGACGGCGAAACGGTGGTCAAGGCGCGCCCGGAAATCGGTTACCTGCATACCGGCATCGAGAAAAGCTGCGAAGCGCTCACCTACTCGCAGGCCATCACGCTGACCGACCGGATCGATTACCTCGCGCCGCTCTCGAACAATCTGGGCTATTGCCTGGCGGTCGAGAAGCTGCTGGGATCTGGAAGTTCCCAAGCGCGCGCAATACATTCGCGTGCTGCTGACGGAGATGACGCGCATCGCCTCGCACCTGGTATGGCTGGGCACGCACGCCATGGACCTGGGCGCGACTTCGGTGATGCTCTACTGCTTCCGCGAACGCGAGGAGATTCTGAAGATCTTCGAGATGGTCTCCGGCCAGCGCATGATGACCAGCTATTTCCGCATCGGCGGCCTGGCGCTGGAGCCGCCGCCGGGCTGGCTGGACCGGGTGCGCCGGTTCGTGGACATGCTTCCCTGCGCGCATCGACGAATACGAGGAGCTGCTGACCGACAATCGCATCTGGCGACTGCGCACGCGCGGCATCGGCGTGCTCGAGCCGCAGGACGCCATCGCGCTGGGCGTTTCCGGGCCGACGCTGCGCGCCGCGGGCGTGGCCTACGACGTGCGCAAGTTTTTCCCTTACTCGAGCTACGAGGAGTTCGATTTCGACGTGCCGACGCGCACCGAAGCCGACTGCTACGCGCGTTATCTGGTGCGCGTGGCGGAGATGCGCGAAAGCCTGAAGATCGTTCGCCAGGCCATGGGCAAGATTCCGCCCGAAGGCCCCATCAAGGCCGACGCGCCGGGCATCGTGCCGCCGCAGCGCGAAGAAGATGAAGACGGAGATGGAAGCGCTGATCTACCATTTCAAGATTTTCACCGAAGGGTTTTGCGCCGCCGCCGGGCGAGGTCTACCAGCGCATCGAATCGCCGCGCGGCGAAGCTGGGCTTCTTCGTGGCCAGCGACGGCTCGCCGAAGCCCTACCGCGTGAAGGTGCGCGCGCCCTCGTTCGTGAATCTGCAGGCGCTGCCGAAACTGGCCGAAGGCAGCCTGGTGGCCGACCTGATCGCCTGCATCGGAACGATCGACATCGTCCTGGGAGAAGTGGACCGCTGATGGAACTGCCGCCAGCACTCGAACAGAAATTCCAGACGCTGCTCGAGCGCTATCCCATCAAGCGCTCGGCGCTGGTGCCCATGGCGCTGTACGCGCAGGACGTCTTCGGCTACGTGAGCGACGAACTGATCGCGGAGATCGCGCAGGCGCGCTGGACCTGAACACGCTGCAAGTGACCGAGACGCTGGCCTACTACTCGATGATCCGCCGCAAGCCGGCGGGCAAATATCACGTGCAGGTGTGCACCAACGTGTCCTGCATGCTGCGCGGCGGCAATCAGATCTACGAATTCGTGCAGAAGAAACTGGAGATCGGCCACAAGGAAGTCACCGCCGACGGCATGTTTTCGCTGGAAGAAGTGGAGTGCATCGGCGCCTGCACCGGCGCGCCCGCGATGCAGGTGAATTACGACTTCTACGAGAATCTGACACCGACTCGCGCGCCAATCAACTGCTCGACCAGCTCGACAAGGGGCGCAAGCCGCCGACGTCCGACGCCCATCACCGGCGCGGTGCACGAGCGGCATCCCGCCGAAGTGCCGGTCATCAGCCGGCTGTTCGGCGTGCCGGATTCGCACAAGCTGGACGTCTACCTGCAGAACGACGGCTACAAAGGCCTGGAGCGCGCGCTCAAGGAATTGACGCCCGACCAGGTGATCGACGAAGTGAAGAAATCGAATCTGCGCGGGCGCGGCGGCGCCGGCTTCCCCACGGGAATGAAGTGGAGCTTCGTGCCGAAGGAATCCGCCAAGCCGAAATACATTCTGTGCAACGCCGACGAGAGCGAGCCCGGCACGTGCAAGGACCGGCCGCTGATGGAGATGGCGCCGCACCAATTGATCGAGGGCATGATCATCGCCGGGCGCGCCGTGGGCGCGCATCGCGGCTACATCTACATTCGCGGCGAATACCGCTACGTGCTGGACATCGTGGACGCCGCCATCGACGAGGCCTACGCGCGCGGCTATCTGGGCAAGAACATCCTGGGCAGCGGCTTCGACTTCGACCTGGCCACGCACACCGGCGCGGGCGCCTACGAATGCGGCGAAGAATCGGCGCTGATGGAATCGCTCGAAGGCAAGCGCGGCTACCCGCGCATCCGGCCGCCCTTCCCTGCCGTGGTGGGGCTGTACGGCTCGCCGACGGTGATCAACAACGTGGAGACGCTCTCCGCGGTTCCGTCGATTCTGCATCGCGGCGGGGAATGGTATGCGGGGCTGGGCTCGGCGAAAAATGGCGGCACGCGGCTGTTTTGCATCTCCGGCCACGTCAACCGGCCGGGCATCTACGAACTGCCCATGGGCTTCAACCTGCAAGCGCATGATCGAAGAGGTGGCCGGCGGAATTCCCGGCGGCAAGAAACTGAAGGCGGTGATTCCCGGCGGCAGTTCCTGCCCGCTGCTGAAGGCCGAGGAGATCGACGTGCCCATGGATTTCGATTCGCTGGCCAAGGCCGGCTCGATGCTGGGCTCGGGCGGCGTGGTGGTGATCGACGAAGACACCTGCATGGTGGACCTGGCGCGGCGCATCATGCATTTTTACGCGCACGAATCGTGCGGCTGGTGCATTCCCTGCCGCGAAGGCACGGCACTGGCTGCGCAAGATGCTGGACCGCTTCCATGCCGGCGGCGGGCGGCGCGAAGATATTCCGCTGATCGGCGAACTGGCAAAAAACATGCTCGGCAAGACGTTTTGCCCGCTGGGCGACGCCGCGGCCATGCCCACGATCAGCATCGTCAAGAAGTGGACGCACGAATTCGAGGAGCATCTGGCAGGCAAGTGCCCTTACCAGCCGGCCGAAGTGCTGGCCGCGGCGCGCTAGGGCAGCCGTCCAAAACATGGCAGAGACCGCAGAAATCAAGTTCAAGATCGACGACCGCGAACTGAGCGTCGCCGCCGGGAACGCTGGTGATCGAAGCGGCGCGGCCGCGAGGGCATCGAGGTCCCTTCGTTCTGCTACTACCCCGGCCTGGCGCTGCAGGCCGCCTGCCGCATGTGCCTGGTGGAAGTGGAAAAGGCGCCCAAGCTGCAAACCGCGTGCACGCTGGTGGCGTCGAACGGCATGGTCGTGCGCACCGATACGCCGCAGGTGCACGAGGCGCGCAAGTCCATGCTGGAATTTCTGCTGACCAATCACCCGCTGGATTGCCCGGTGTGCGACAAGGGCGGCGAGTGCGAACTGCAGGACATGACCTTCCGCTACGGCGCCGACCGCAGCCGCTTCGTCGAGGAAAAGCTGCACACGCCGGAAGTGAAGTGGTCGAACCTGGTCTATTACGACGCGCCGCGCTGCATTCTGTGCTTCCGCTGCGTGCGCGTGTGCGACGAAGGCATGGACGTCAAGGCGCTGGGCGTGGGCCAGCGCGGCGCGCACTCCGTGATCATCCCCAATCGCGAAGATCATCTGGAATGCGAAGAGTGCGGCATGTGCATCGACATCTGCCCGGTGGGCGCGCTCACCAGCGGCACCTACCGCTATCACACCCGGCCGTGGGAGATGCAGTACGTCCCCACGGTCTGCGCGCACTGCTCGAACGGCTGCAAGACCACGCTGAGCGTGCGCAATCACGAAATCCTGCGCGCCAATAACCGCGACCTCTCCGGCTTCAACGGCGATTTCCTGTGCGCCAAGGGCCGCTTCGGCTTCGACTTCACGCGCCATCCCGAGCGCCTGCGGCAGCCGCTGGTGCGCCGCAACGGCAAGCTCGAGCCGGCCACGTGGGAGGAGGCGCTGGAAGCAAGCGGCGGCGCGGCTGGCCGCGGTGCGCGCAGCAGAGCGGCCCGGAAGCCATCGGCTTCTACGGCTCGAATCGCACCACCAACGAAGAGAATTACCTGCTGGGGCGCATCGCGCGCGCCGCCATCGGCACCAACAACATCGATCATCACCGCACCGCCGATTACGCCGGGCTGATGGCGCTGGCCGCCGGTCTGGCGGAACTGCAGCGCGCCGACGGGAGCTGGCGGCCGGCGGCAGTTTCGCGACGATGGGCGAACTGGCCTCGGCGCCGGCGTTTCTGCTGATCGGCAACGATGCCACCGAGCAGAATCCGCTGGTGGCCTGGCAGATTCGCGCCGCGATCCGGCATCACGGCTCGCGGCTCTACGTCGTGGATTCGCGCGAGCAAGCTCTGCGGCGCAAGGCGCAGGCTTGTCGTGCAGGTTGCCGCCGGGGCAAGAGGCGGCCGCGCTCGGCAGACTCTCGCTGGCCGCGAATGGCCCGCGGATGCGCGGAGTCCGACTGCGCCGGCGAGCTGCAGGCGTTGCGCGACGCGCTGGCCGGCGAAAACGATCTCGTGGTGCTCTTTGGCGCGGCGATTCAAGGCACCGGCGCTCGTGCCGCTGCGGCAACTGGCGGAGGTGCGCGCTGCGCGAGGCAAGCGCACGCGCTTCATGGCGCTGGGCGATTATGCCAATTCGCGCGGCGCCGCGGACATGGGACTGCTGCCCGACCGCTTGCCGGGCTACGCGTCGGTCGACGATCGGCGCAGCGCGCGAAGCTTTACGGCAAACTGTGGGGCGCGCACGCTGCCGGAAAGCCGGGCCTGGATTCGCGCGCCGATGCTGGATGCCGCGGTCGCGGGAAAGCTGAAGGCGCTCTACGTGGTCGGCGCGAATCCCGCGAAGAAGACTGCAGCCTGGCGCGGCTCGCGAGCGTCTTGGCAAGCTCGAACTGCTGATCGTGCAGGAAATGTTCTTCTCCGAAACGGCGCGGCTGGCCGACATCGTTTTGCCGGCGCTCTCCGCTTACGAAAAAGACGGCACCATGACCAATACCGCCGGCGAAGTTCAGCTGGTGCGCAAGGGCGGCGACTTCATGGGGCCGCGCTCGGACTTCGACATTCTGCGCATACTGTCGCACCAACTGGCGCGCCACGGCGTGGGCCAGCCCATCCGCCTGCGCACGCCGGAAGCGGCGTTCGACGAAATTCGCCAGCAACGTTCGCGGGATACGGCGTCTCGTGGGCCGGCCTGCTGGCCGGCGCCGCCGAACCGACGCAGCCGACGATCGGCTGCCAACGGCCATCGGCCTGCCGAAGCGTGCCGCGGGCGTGATCTTCTCCAACGACGATTCCCTGTTCACCAGCGGCAGCCTGACGCCGTACTGCCGCATGATTCGATCCTTGCGCGAAGCGGAAGCGCAATCGTGAACGAGCTGCGCAGCGGTGCAATCCTCCTGGTCTCGCTGGTCAAATGGTCGTGCTGCTGTTTTTGTTGCTGACGGCGCTGGCCTACCTGGTGTGGTTCGAGCGCAAGATGGCGGCGCACATTCAGGGGCGCTGGGGACCTTACCGCGTGGGCCCGCACGGCCTGTTGCAGCCGCTGGCCGACGGCGCTGAAGTTTCTGCTGAAGGAAGACATCACGCCGGCGGGCGCGGATCGCTTCGTCTATTTTCTCGCGCCGCTTCGTGACCATGACCCTGGCGATTTCCGCGATCGCCCTGATTCCCTTCGGGCCGCGGCACGATCCGCATCTTCGGCGCAGACGACGCCGCTGGTGATCGCCAACGTCAATGTCGGCCTGCTGGCGATTTTTGCGATCACCTCCGATCGGCGTTTACGGCGTGGCGCTGGCGGGCTGGTCCTCGAACAGCAAATATTCTCTGCTGGGCGGGCTTGCGCAGTTCGGCGCAGATGGTGAGCTACGAACTGTCGCTCACGCTCTCGGTGGTCGGCGTGCTGCTGCTGGCGGGCACGTTCAATCTGAGCGAGATCATCAGTGCGCAGAGCGGCTACACCTGGGGCTTTCTGCCGCAATGGAATCTGTTCAGCCCGACGCTGCCGCAGATGCTGGGATTTTTTTGCTATTTCATCGCCGCCGTCGCGGAAACCAACCGCGCTGCCGTTCGATCTGGCCGAAGCCGAATCGGAACTGGTCGCCGGCTTTCACACCGAATATTCCAGCTTCAAATTCGCGATGTTCTTTCTGGGCGAGTACGCCAGCATGATCACGGTCGCCTGCCTGGCGACGATTCTGTTCTTCGGCGGATGGCTCTCGCCCTTTCCGCAAACGGCGAGCCTCTGCCTGGACGCGCTATCTTCCCGCGGCGGTCGCTGGCCATCGGCGGGATGGCGCTGATCGTTGACGGCGTGCGCTACCACAACGGGACTTGGCCGCGATCGCAGCTGCCCGTGCTTGGGCCTGGTTCTTTGCGCGCTGGCGTTTCTCTGCGCGCGTCCCGGCGTCATCGAACTTATGCAGGGGCCGTTCTGGTTCCTGCTCAAAGTCTTCGTGGTGCTGTTCGTTTACGTGTGGGTGCGCTGGACGCTGCCGCGCTTTCGTTACGATCAACTGATGGCCATCGGCTGGAAATTTCTGCTGCCGCCTGGCGCTGCGAACGTGGTGCTGACCAGCCTGGCCGTGGTGATGCGCAAATGACGCGCCGACATGGCTGGTTTTCCTGGTGCTGGCGGCGGTGGCCGTGGCCGGCGCGGTCAACCTGATTTTGCAGCGCCATCCCATTCACAGCGCGCTTTCGCTGATCGTGGTGATGGTCTGCGCTGGCCGGGCTTTATCTGCTGCTGGAGGCGGAGTTCATCGCCGCGCGTGCAGATCATCGTCTATGCCGGCGCGATCATGGTGCTGTTCGTCTTCGTGATCATGCTGCTGAACGCCGGCGCGGAAGAGCGCACCAACCTGAGCCGCATGGCGCGCTACGTGGGCGTGCCGCTGGCGGATCGTCTTGCTGGTGCGAACTGGCGTACCAGGTGGGCGCGGCGACTTTATCGCATGACGGCGCAGCCCGCCGTCGACGGAGGCGATCGCACGGACTGGCCATGCTGCTGTTCCAGGATTTCGTATTTCCGTTTGAGCTGACGTCCATCCTGATCCTGATCGCCATTCTGGGCGCGCTGGTGCTGGCCAAGCGGCGACGAAGGAGCGCCCGCAAAGCGGGAGCAGCAAAACGTCAGCTGAATGCCGGTTCGCAGTGGCAAAAGGTAAGGAGAGAACCGTGGTCCCATTTCCTACTACCTGGCGCTGAGCGCGGTCCTGTTTGGACTGGGCGTGATCGGCTTCGTTTTCCGGCGCAACATCATCACCATCTTCATGTCCATCGAGCTGATGCTCAACGCCGTGAATCTGGCGTTCGTCGCCTTCAGCCGCGCCTGGGACAGTGCAGGGCCAGGTGTTCGTCTTCTTTGTGATCGTGGTGGCCGCCGCGGAAGCCGCCGTGGGCCTGGCCATCGTGATCGTGATTGCGCGCAACCGGCAGTCGCTCAACGTCGAACGCATCAATCTGTTGAAGCTCTAGCGACCGGACATGCTCGTGCTCGAACATCTCTGGATCATTCCGCTGCTGCCGCTGCTGGGCGCGGCGGTCAACGGCATTTTCGGCCGCACTGGCCGCGCGCCGCATCAATGGCGTGGCGCTGGGCACCACCGGCCTCTCGTTCCTGGCCGTCGCTCGAAGCTGGTGCGCGAGTTTGCCTACGCTCGGCCCGGCGCAAATTCCCTGGGTGCACTCCTACTTCACCTGGATCGCGCCGGGCAGCTTCCGCGCCGACTACGCCCTGCAGGTGGATCAGCTCACCGTGGTGATGCTGCTGGTCGTCACCGGCGTCGGCTGGCTGATCCATCTCTACTCCACCGGCTACATGGCCGACGACGCGGGCTACCGGCGCTTCTTCACCTACCTGAACCTGTTCATGTTCTTCATGCTGACGCTGGTGCTGGCCGCGAACTATCGTGGTGCTGTTCGTCGGCTGGGAAGGCGTGGGCCTGTGCAGCTACCTGCTGATCGGCTTCTGGTTCCTGAAGAAGACCGCCACGGATGCGGGCAACAAGGCGTTTTGGGTAAATCGCGTCGGCGACTTCGGGCTTCTGCTCGGAATGTTCCTGCTGTTCCGGCAGTTTGGCACGCTGGACTTCGCCGCCGTCTTCCGCGGCGCCGCAGTGCTGCCCGCCGAATCTGCGGGGCACGGCGTCCTCACCGCGATTGCGCTGCTGCTGCTGGTGGGCGCCACCGGCAAGTCGGCGCAGATTCCGCTGTACGTCTGGCTGCCCGACGCCATGGAAGGCCCCACGCCGGTCAGCGCGCTGATCCACGCCGCGACCATGGTGGCCGCCGGCGTATACATGGTCGCGCGCTCGCACGTGCTTTTCCTGCACGCGCCCGTGGCCATGATGGCCGTGGCCGTGGTCGGCTGCGCCACGGCTCTTTTTGCCGCCACCATCGCCCTGGTGCAGACCGACATCAAGAAAGTGCTGGCCTACTCCACCATCAGCCAGCTGGGCTACATGTTCCTGGCCTGCGGCGTGGGCGCGTTTGGCGCGGGCATGTTTCACCTGATGACCCACGCTTTTTTCAAGGCGCTGCTCTTCCTCGGCGCGGGCAGCGTGATCCACGCCATGGGCGGCGAGCAGGACATGCGCCGCATGGGCGGCCTGCGCAAAGCCATTCCGTGGACCTACGGCACGCATGCTGGTGGCCACGCTGGCCATCGCCGGCGCGCCCGGGTTCTCCGGTTTCTTCAGCAAGGACGAGATTCTGCTCGCCGCGCGCACCGGCCCTTATGCCAACCCGGTGCTCTACTGGCTGGGCGTGCTACGGCGGGGCTGACCGCGTTCTACATGTTCCGGCTGCTCTTTCTGACGTTTCACGGCGCGCCGCGCTACGACGAGCACAAGACGCACGTTCACGAATCGCCGAGCAGTCATGCTGGTGCCCGCTGGTGGTGCTGGCGGTTCTTTCCGTGGCCGGCGGCTGGTGGGCGGCGCCGCATCTCTTGGGCGGCCCAAATCATTTCGACCATTTCCGTGCGCCTGCTTTCCGGCGCGGCGAAGTCGCGAGTAGCAGCGAGCCGCTATACCGGCATTGGCAGCCTGCTCGCCGGCGTCTTTGGTCCTCCGGTGATCGCCGGCTTGCTGGGCTTCCTGCTGGCCTGGTGGCTCTATATCCGCAGGCCGGAGCTGCCGGAGCGGCTGGCGGAATCGCTTGCGCGGACCTTACCGCCTGCTGGTGGGCAAGTATTTCGTCGACGAACTCTACGCCGCGCGCGATCGTGCGCCCGCTGGTGTGGCTCTCCGACGAATGTTCTCTGGCACGCCGTGGATGAGGAGCATCGACGGCGCGGTGAACGGCGTGGCCCACGGCGCGGCGAAGTTCGGCGACCGCCTGCGGCACCTGAATTCCGGCAATACGCGCACGTACGCGACATGGGTGGTTCTGGGCGCGGTGCTGCTGACCACTGTGCTGGTCTGGATGGCGCGCTAGATGCAGCCGCTCCTACTTGCTCACGGTGCTGACGTTCCTGCCGCTGGCCGGCGACCGCGGCGCTGCTGCTGCTGCGCCGCGACGATCACGTCTGGATTCGGCGCGTGGCGCTGGTCGTTGCGCTGGTGGAGTTCTGCCTTTCGCTTCTGCTGCTGCGCGGATTTGCCGCTGGATCCGCCGCATATCAGTTCGAGGAATTTCGCAACTGGATCCCCTCGCCGCCGATTCACTACCACCTGGGCGTGGACGGCATCAGCCTGTTTCTGGTGCTGCTCACGACGTTTCTGACGCCGATCGCCATGCTGGCGTCCTGGAAATCGATCGACGAGCGCGTGCAGAGGCTTCTACATCGCCCTGCTGGTGCTCGAGACCGGCATGATCGGCGTCTTCGTCTCCCTCGATCTCTTCCTCTTTTTCCTTTTCTGGGAAGCGATGCTGATCCCCATGTACTTCCTGATCGGCATCTGGGGACACGAGCGCCGCATCTACGCGGCGCTGAAATTCATTCTGTACACCATGCTCGGCTCGATCCTGATGCTGGTGGCCATGATCTGGCTCTACGAACTGAGCGGCACCTTCGATCTGCCGCAGATCCAGGCCATGCTGCTCAGCGGCCAGATGACGCTCTCGCTGCGCACGGAACTGCTGCTCTTCGGCGCGTTTTTCCTGGCCTTTGCCATCAAGGTGCCGCTGTTCCCGCTGCACACCTGGCTGCCCGACGCGCACACCGAAGCGCCCACGGCCGGCTCGGTGATGCTGGCGGGCGTGCTGCTGAAGATGGGCACTTACGGCATGCTGCGCTTCTGCCTGCCGCTGTTCCCGGAGGCTGCGCACCGCTTCGCTCCTTACATCGCCGTGCTGGCCATCATCGGCATCATTTACGGCGCGCTGGTGGCCATGGTGCAGACCGATCTGAAGCGCCTGGTCGCGTATTCCTCGGTGAGCCATCTGGGATTTGTGGTGCTGGGCATTTTCGCCTTCGACTCCGACGGCGATGCAGGGCGCGGTCTACCAGATGCTGAACCACGGCGTTTCCACCGGCGCGCTCTTCGTGCTGGTCGGCATGCTCTACGACCGCCGGCACACGCACATGATCCGCGAATACGGCGGCCTGGCCACGCCCATGCCGGTGCTTGCGGCGTTGTTCCTTTTTGTTTCCTTGTCCTCGGCGGGCCTGCCGATGCTCAACGGCTTCGTCGGCGAATTCCTGATTCTGCTGGGCACTTCTGTGCGTCACGCGCCTGGGCGGCTGCGGCAGCCATCGGCATGATTCTTTCCGCCGTTTATCTGCTGTGGGCCTACCAGCGCGTTTTCTTCGGCGCAGTCACGCAGGACGAGAATCGCGCCCTGCCCGACGCCGACCTGCGCGAGCGTTTCGTGCTGTTCGCCATGGCCGCGATCATTCTGTGGATGGGCATCGGCTCGGTGAGCTTCACGCGCCGCACCGAGGCCTCCGCGCGCAACGTGCTGATGCTGATGCAGCGGCCGCAGGCGTACAACGCGCGGGCCGGGCTGGCTTCCACTCCCGCCGCTCCCGCCGCGATTCCAGGGGGCCTGCGCTAAATGTTTCCTCCGCGCGAAGACCTGCTGCGCCTGCTGCCGGAGATTGTGCTGTGCGCTCTCCGGCATTCTGCTGATGCTGGTCGAGCCGTTTCTCACCCGCGCGCGGCGGACGATTCTCGTTTCGCTGGCCGCGACGGGCAGCGGCCTCGGCGCTCATCGCCACGATCTATCCGGCGCTGCATCCCGGCGAGGCGTTCTCGGGCCTGCTGCGCATCGATGGCTTCAGCGTCTTCGTGCACGTGGTGGTGGAAGCCGTGGCGTTGCTGGTGATGCTGGGCTCGGCCGATTATCTCGACCGCGAGCACATCCAGCACGGCGAATACTACGCGCTGGTTCTTTTTGCCACCGCCGGCATGGGCGTGATGGCCAGCGCCGCCGAACTGATGACCGCGTTCGTCGGCCTGGAGATCAGCTCGATCTCCACGTACATCCTGGCCAGCTATCGCCGCGATTCTCCGCGCTCGAACGAATCGGCCATGAAGTATTTTCTGCTGGGCTCGTTTGCCACGGCGTTTTTCCTCTACGGCATCGCGCTGGTTTATGGCGCCACGGGCACCACGCAGCTGGCGCATGATGAAGCTTCCCGACCACGCCGGGAGCGCGAGCATCTGCTCGATCTGGGCCTGGCGCTGATGCTGGTGGGCCTGGCTTTCAAGGTCGCCGCGGCGCCGTTTCAGCTTTGGACGCCGGACGTTTACGAAGGCGCGCCCGCTCCGGTGACGGCGCTGATGTCCTCGGGGCCCAAGGCCGCGGCGTTTGCGCTGCTGCTGCGCATTCTGGCCACGGTGGCCGCCGCCGGCACGTTTTGGTTCTGGGCGCTGTGGGTGTCCGCGGTGCTGACGATGTTCGCTGGGCAATCTCGCGGCGCTGGCGCAAACCAACGTCAAGCGAATGCTGGCGTACAGCTCGATCGCGCACGCCGGATACATTCTGGTGGCGCTGACGGCCGCGGCCGCCTCCGACCAGGTCGCGCTGGGCGTGGCCGCCGTGCTCTACTATCTGGCCGTCTACGCGCTGATGAAGCTGGGAGCGTTCATGATGGTCTCGCAGCTGGGCGGCGAATCCGAACGCCACATGGAAATCGACGACTTCCGCGGCCTGGCCACGCGCCAGCCGGTGGCCGCGGCTTGCTTTTCGCTGTTCCTGCTTTCGCTGCTGGGATTGCCGGTGACCGCGGGATTCCTCGGCAAGTTCTACATCTTCAACGCGGCGCTGGCCTCGCACCTGGTCTGGCTGGCCGTTCTGCTGGCGCATCAATAGCGTGATCGCGTCGTTCTACTATTTGCGCGTCATCGTGGTGATGTACATGCGCGAACCGAATCAGACTTGGCCGCCGGCGCCCATGCCCTGGGCCGTGACGTTGGTTCTCTCCGTCGCCGTCGCGGGCACCGTGTATCTCGGACTATTCCCCGGCCGCGTCATGGGCTCGCGACGCAAGCCGCCCTCTCTCTGCCCGGGCGCTAGCCAACCGCCGCGAACGGGCGCCTTGGCGTCGCCTGGCAGACCCATCCGCCCCTCGCTCTTAGTAGCGCTCACCAAATAGTCTCGACTGTTTTCGACCCGCGGATGGCACGATCCGCGGTGAGCAAGGACAGCCCCTCGACCAGAGCCGTCGCTCCAATGATGCGATCCGCGGCATCTTTGGGATACATCGCTGGAAGTCCCATGGCGCGAGCGCATATCCGGCCGTTCATCGGCATCACAACGAAACGAGCCTCCACCTCCTGCAGAAAAGATTCGAGGCTGATGTCCGAGCCGGATGCGGCCCTTGCTTACGAGTGTGGCCAACTCCAGTAGGGTAATGTCGCAAATCGCCAGCCCGTTCGCGCTCTTGCGCGCGGCGTCTATGGCCGACCTGGCCTTCCTGGAGATTTGATCCGGATCAAAAGCCAGCCAAGCCACCACGTGCGTGTCCAAGAGAATCACTTGAGTTCGCCCCACTCCTTGGGAGAAAATGCCGGCGAAACGACATCTCCCGCGACGGCGCCCTTGCCGGAGAGAAAATTGTAAATCTCGTCCTTCTCGTCGTTCACCGGGACGAGTTTGGCAACCGGCTTACCGTGCTTGGTGATGACCACGGTTTCGCGCTTGGCCTGCACATCGTCCATGATTGCCAGACATTTGGCCTTGAAAGAACCTGCCGCCATTCTCTTCATCGTCGGGCCTCGCTGTGTAACTATGGTCATTATACCATGGTCATATTAGTCAAGACTTGCCTGCTCATGAAAAAACCCGCGGAACGCTGACGCGTCCCGCGGTCTGAAAACAGATTCGGCTTGGTGGTTACTTAACCTTGATGAAGATGATGGCGAAGGTGTACAGCGCCATCGATTCGATCAGCACCAGCGCCAGAATCAACATGTTCTGAATCACGCCGGCGGCTCCGGGATTGCGCGCCATGCCTTCCGAAGCGGCTGCGGAAGCCTCGCCTGCGCGATAGCCGCAAGCTGCCGGAAGCGATGGCCATGGCGAAGCCCGAAGTGATGGCCACCCAATTGGTCGCGTTAGCGGCTGCCTCCCCGATCCCCGGTCTGCGCGAACGCCGCGGGCGCGAGCAGGCAGAACGCCGAAAAGCACCAGCAGCACTACAGCGTACTTTCTCATCGTGACGTTTCTCCTTGCGTTATGAAATTGCCGCTCGGAGGTGGTTCCCGACATCCTCGTGCAGCCGGGCTCACGCGAGACGGCGGATGATGCCGCTATGAATGGCCGATACTTCGATTAGTGCCCTTCCGCAACCGCCCCGCTGAGATAGATCACCGGCAAAATCGTGAACACAAACGCCTGCACGAAGGCCACGAAGATGTGCAGAACGATGAAAATCACGGGCGCCAGCAGCGGCACAGGCGCCAGGACATAGCCCAAAGCGTTCAGCTTGCCGGCAAAGACAAACAAGGCCAGCGTCAGCCCCAGGAAGATTCCGTAGAGCAATTCGCTCACCATCATATTCACCCAGAGACGAACGGTGAGCGAGAGCAGCCGCGCCAAGTGGCTGACCGATTCCACAATCACCATCAGCGGCGAAAGCGCAAGATTCGGCCCCAGGAAATGCTTGCCGTAATGCAGCGGGCCCTGCTTCCGCAGGCCGGACCAGTGGTAATAAAGAAACACCACGATCGCGCAACCCAGAGGCACTGACTTCGTCTGCCGTTGGCGAAGCCAGCCCCGGCACCACGCTGATCAGATTGCAGAACAGAACAAAGATGCCGATGCTGCCGATCATGGGCAAATAGTTCATCGCCCCGTGGCCGATATTATTTTCCAGCAGGTCCGCCACGCCCAGCGACATCGGGTTGTGCAGCAGCAGTTCCATCACCTGCTGCGTTCCGCCGGGGCGCTCCACGGAGAGCCGCGCGCGCAGCCACAGAAAGAACACCGCCGCCAGGGCGAACACCAGCAATTCCATCGCCATGTGATTGGGAATGGGATATTGCGGATTGCGGGCTGAATGTGCAGGGCGCTCAACAGCGCCAAGCGCCGGCTTGCCGAACAGCGCGTTCACCAGCTTGGTGATTCCCAGGATGCTTTCTTCCATCGGCCTTCCGATTAGCCTCCGATTGGCTTCCGAACGGCTTCCGATTGGCTACGAGCCGCTGGCGTCTTGCCGCACGCCGCTCACGAGCAATTCGTACACTAGCGCCACAACCACCGCCGCAGGCGACGCAAAGAGTCCCGCCAGCACGGGCACGGCGGGCAACCAAGAACGGGAGAGAATAACATACAGCGCACCCAGCAACAAAGCGAAGCGTCCAAAGAACTTAAGGTAAGCGCAGCACGGGCACGCGCACCTGCTGCGAACCGGCCTGCGCGGTGGCCGCCGTGCCAAACGCCTGCACGCTGCCCTTCAGCCAGCGAAAATTGATCCAGGAGATCCCCGCGCCCAGGGCCACGGCCGCGCTTCCCCGCCATCCCCAGCGCCAGCCGCCCCAGGCCGCTCCCGCGCCGCCCAGCACGAGCGTCAGCCATTCGATGCGCCGCAGCGCGGCGGTTCCAAACGGCTCAGCCGCCATCGTGATTCGCTCCGGCGGCCTTCTTCCCGTGAGCCTGCGGATCACTTCATACATCCCCGCCGCGAATCCCAGCGCGCCGAGCACAGAGTGAAAATGGGCGAAGTGTCGAAGCGCTGTCCAGGAAATAGCCGAGGCCGGCGCCGATCACCACGCTCCGACCAGCACGAACGGCAGGTCCAGGACGTTGGCGAGCTGGCGGGCGAACCCGTCCGGTTCGCGGCGGGGCGCGGGGGAGGCTGCGAATCTCGGCGATTATAGCGGCCAAACAGTGCTGCTGGCAGAGTTAGCGAATAGGTGGCCATGCGAATGAATGGCTCGGGATAGATGCCGGCGACCAGCGTGACGAAGCACATCACCGCCAGGGCCACGGACTGCCCCGGCGTTACCGTCGCGCGCCGCAGCTTGTCCGGGCTCGCGCAGCCAGGCATGCACCACGATCCGGAAGTAGTAGTACAGCGCGGGAACGATGTAGAGCGCGCCGAAGAAGCGCCAGGTAATAGTGCTGCGGTCTGGATCAGCGCAAGCAAAATGTAGTACTTCCCGACGAAGCCCGCCAGCGGCGGAATTCCCGCGAGCGACAGCATGAAGATCAGCAGCAGCACGGCCGCCGCGGGGCTGCGCTTGATCAGGCCGTTCAGATCGTCGAGTTCGTCGCCGATCAGGCCCTGCCGCCGCAGCACGATGAGGATGGCGAACGCGCCGATGGTCATGAAGGCGTAGACGAACAGGTAGAAGCGCGATGCCCTTCAAGCCGGTCTCGTTGCCGTCCGGCCCGCTCAGCGCGGCCACCAGGCCCAGCAAAATGTAGCCGACGTGCGAAATCGAGGAATAGGCCAGCAGGCGCTTGACGTTGGTCTGCGTGATGGCCGCGAAATTGCCGAGCGTGAGCGAAGCGACGGCCACCCCGGCGATGATCTCGATCCAGTTCACGCGCACCGGCCAGAAGGCGTAGAGGAACAGGCGCAGCAGCAGCGCGAAACTCGCGGTCTTGGAGGCCACGCTGACGTAGGCCGTGATCGTGCGTGGGCGCGCCTTCGTAAACGTCCGGCGCCCATTGGTGGAAGGGCACCGCGGCCACCTTGAAGAAAAGCCCGGCCGCGACGGTAACGATCGCCAGCAGCACCAGCAAGTCCGTCGGGCCCGCGCAGCTCCAGCGCCGTGCGCACCACGTCGAGATTGGTGCGCGGCACTTGCAGCGGCAGCCCCAGCGGCCCGTTGAGGTCGGCCATGGCGCTGATGCCGTAGAGCAGCGAAAAACCGTACGCCAGCAGGCCCGAACTGAACGCGCCCAGCAGCAGATATTTCACCGCCGCTTCATTCGAGCGCCGCTGATGCCGCAGGAATCCGGTCAGGATGTAGAAGCTGATGGCCATGGTCTCCAGGCCGAGGAACTGCACGATCAGGTCGTAGCCGCGAGGCCATGAACATCATGCCGACCGTGGCGAAACAGCAGCAGCGCGTAATACTCGCCGTGATGTTCGTCTTCGATTTGCAGGTAGCGCACCGAAAGCAGAATGACCAGCGCCGTGGCGACCAGGAAAATCATTCCGAAAAACAGGAAGAACGGATCCACGACGATCGAGCTGTTGAATCCGCCAACGGCGTCCGGCCCCAAAGCGCGCAGCCGGTAGAGCGAAATGCCGCTGAAGATCACGCCCAGCATGGCGAAGACGGCGTTGCCGGTCTTGTCCTTCACGCCCAGCATGAAATCGAACAGCAGGATCGCCAGGCCGAACAGCGCGAGCTCCACCTCGGGCAGGATCAGGAAGAAGTCGTGGCGAAATGCGGCGGTATCCATGGAGTGCTTAGCGCTTCCCTGCTTCGTTCGCGCGCGTTGCAGCGATCGCGGTGGTGCGCCAAAGGCGACCCGGCGCCCGAATGGCGGCCGCAGCGACATCACGCGCCTTCGATCTTATCGCTAGTTCTGTCCTAGCTGTCGCGGCCGCCGCAACCTGCGCGGCACTGGCGGCGTGACGATTGCCGCGGCGACGGGCGGCTGTCGGCAGCGTTGCGCCGCGGCCGTTGTAGTAGCCCGGGTTCACCTGCTGCACGATCTGCCGCACGGGCGCGTCCAGAACAGTGAAGAGCGGCTTGGGATAGATGCCGATCCAGAACGCCAGCAGCACCAGCGGCATCAGCGTGGCGTATTCGCGCGAAATTCAAATCCGGCAGGTGCTCGTTCGCCGGATTGGTCACCGGACCGAACATCACCCGCTGGTAGAGCCACAAGCAGATAGGCCGCGCCCAGCACGATGCCGATCACGGCCCATGCCGCCCAGCGCAGGCTCACCTGGTAACACTCCGCTCAGGATGGTGAACTCGCCGATGAAGCCGTTCAGCAGCGGCAGGCCCAGCGAGCTGAGCGTGGCGATCATGTAGATGGCCGCGAAATTGGGCATGGGCGTGGAGAGCCCGCCGAACTCCGAAATCAGCCGCGTGTGCCGGCGCTCGTAGAGAACGCCGATCAGCAAGAAGAGCGCGCCGGTGGAAATTCCGTGGTTGATCTGCTGGATGACGCTGCCGGAAAGCCCGTGCGGGTTCAGCGCGAAAATGCCCAGCGTGCAGAAGCCCAGGTGGCTCACCGAGCTGTAGGCGATCAGCTTCTTCATGTCCTTCTGCATCATGCAGACCAGCGCGCCGTAAATGATGCCGATGATCGAGACGCACCATCAGGATCGTGACGATGTGCTGCCGCGCCGCGGCGTCGGCGGGCAGCAGCGGCAGCGAGAAGCGGATGAAGCCGTACGTGCCCATCTTCAGCAGAACGCCCGCCAGGATGACCGAGCCCGCCGTGGGAGCTTCGGTGTGCGCGTCGGGCAGCCAGGTGTGGAACGGGAACATCGGCACCTTGATGGCGAACGCGAAGAAGAATCCCCAGAAGAGAATACCGCTGGAAGTCGGTGGAAAACTGCGGCACCGACCGCCAGCAGCGTGGGGATGTCGAAGGTGTACGGCCGCGCCGGTCACCTCATGCGCGTGATAGTAAAGCGCCAGAATCGCCAGCAGCATCAGCACCGAGCCGGCCAGCGTGTACAGGAAGAACTTGATGGCCGCGTACAGCCGCCGGTCGCTGCCCCAGACGCCGATCAGGAAGTACATCGGGACCAGCATCACTTCCCAGAACAGGTAGAAGAGGAAGAAATCGAGCGACATGAAGACGCCCAGCATGCCCGTCTGCAGCAGCAGGAAGAGAATGTAGTATTCCTTCTTGCGGATCTTGATGGCGCTCCAGGACGAAAGGATGGAGATGGCGCCCAGCAACGTGGTCAGCATCACCAGCAGGAAGCTGATGCCGTCGATTCCCAGCGAGTAGTGCGCGCCGATGGAGGGAATCCAGTCGTGACGTTTCGCGGAACTGATAGCCCGGCGCGCCGATCGTGGAAGCGCCAGAGCAGCGGCAGCGAAACCAGCAGGCCCAGCAAGCCGAACAGGTTGCCGAGCACGCGGTGCAGCGTTTTCGCTTTCGCGCGGGGCACGAACAGCAGCACAATCGCCCCCACCAGCGGCGTGAACAAGAATCACAGCTCAGGATGATGACTATTGATAGAATTCCATTCCCGCTCCTCGCCTTCTTAGTGCAGCAGCTGTGCAACGTCACGCCGGCCACGCGCAGGTAATAGCCCAGAAAGACCAGCACGCCCAGCACGATCAGCAGCGCGTAGTTCGACACGCGCCCGCTCTGCATCATGCGCACCGGATAGCTCAGAATCCACACGATGCGCGCCGCCAGATTCACCAGTCCGTCGATCGATCCACTTGTCCCACACCATCATCGATACTGCGAGGCTAGCTCGCGTCAGCCAGCCCGCGCCGTCCACGCCCAGGCCGTTGATCACGCCGCGATCGAAGGCGCCCAGCGCGATGCCCAAATCCTTGGCGCGGTTCACGAACATGGCGTCGTAAATCTGGTCCACGTAATACTTGTTGTAGAGCAAGCGGTAGACGCCGCCCGAATTTTGCCGCCAGCGTGCCGGGAATGCTGGGCTTCTGCAGATAGAAACTGCCACGCCAGGCAGATGCCGAAGAGCGCCACCAGCACCGAAACCGCCATCAACGCATATTCGGTGGTGTGCACCGCGGCTTCGGGCATCGCGGCCGCCACTTCCGCATGCTTGGCGATCACCGGGTCGAGGAATTTCGCGAAGCGATCGCTGCCGCCCAGCGCTTCCGGCCAGCCAATCCATCCGCCCACGATCGAGAGCACCGCCAGAATCATCAGCGGCACGGTCATCGAGCGGCGGCGATTCGTGGATGTGGTGCTCCGCCTCGTGCGACACGCGCGATTCGCCGAAGAAGGTCATGTACACCAGGCGGAACATGTAGAACGCCGTCATCCCCGCGGTGATGAAGCCGATGACCCACAGCAGCGGCCGCGCGTCGAACGCGCGCGCCAGAATGGCGTCCTTGCTGACGAAGCCGGCCAGCGGCGGAATTCCGGAGATGGCGACGTGGCCACGAGAAACGTCCACGAAGGTGATCGGAATCTTGCTCCACAGCGCGCCCATCTTGCGCATGTCCTGCTCGCCGGACATGGCGTGGATCACGCTGCCGGAGCCGAGGAAGAGCAGGGCCTTGAAGAACGCGTGGGTCATCAGGTGGAAAATGCCGGCGGTGAACGCGCCCACGCCGAGCGCCAGGAACATGTAGCCCAGCTGGCTGACCGTGGAATACGCCAGCACGCGCTTGATGTCGTTCTGCACCAGGCCCATGGTCGCCGCGAAGATCGCCGTCACCGCGCCGACGGTGGCGACCACGGCCAGCGCCACCGGCGCCAGCTGGAAGACCGCGTTCATGCGCGTGACCATGTACACGCCCGCGGTCACCATGGTGGCGGCGTGAATCAGCGCGCTGACCGGCGTGGGCCCTTCCATGGCGTCCGGCAGCCAGACGTACAGCGGAATCTGCGCCGATTTGCCGGTGGCGCCGACGAACAGCAGCAGCGCGATCGCGGTCATCACCCCGCTGCCGACCGCGAATCCGCCCGCGCCGATCGCCGGGCCGATCTCCGTGAACCGCAGCGTGCCCAGCGTGTTCAGCCAGAAGAAACAAGCCCGAGGATGAAGCCGGCGTCACCGATGCGGTTGACGATGAACGCTTTCTTGCCCGCGTCCGAAGCCGACTTGCGCAGGAAATAGAACCCGATCAGCAGGTAGCTGCACAGCCCCACGCCTTCCCAGCCGACGAACAGCAGCAGCAGGTTATTCCCCAGCACCAGCGATCAGCATGGAGAACATGAACAGGTTCAGATAGCCGAAGAAGCGGTAGTAGCCGCCCTCGTGCGCCATGTAGCCGGTGGAATAGACGTGGATCAGGAAGCCGACGCCGGTGACCACGCACGAGCATCACCGCAGAGAGCGGGTCGAGCAGCATGCCCCACTGCGCGTTGAAGTTCACCAGGTGCCCGGACGTGGTGTGCATGGCGCCGGCGGGCACCCAATCGAACAGCACCACCTCGACGACGCGCTGCGCCAGCCGGGCGCGCGATCAATTGCACGATGGCGCCAAACGCAAAGACCATCGCCAGGACCACGCTGCCCACGCAAATCGCGTTGACGCCGCTATTCGGCAGCCGCCGCCCGAAGAAAAGCATCAGCGCCGCGCCCGCCAGCGGAAACAGCGGAATCAGCCAGATGTGCGCCAGAAAAAATTCAGCCGGCATGGACGACTCCCCATGCAGCCGAACGCGCCGCCTTCATGCCACTCACCATTTCAGGATATCCATTTCGTCCGCCAGCACCGTCTCGCGATTGCGGAAGAACGCGATGATGATGCCCAGGCCCACCGCCGCTTCCGCCGCCGCGTCCGTAATGATGAAGATGGCGAAGATCTGCCCTTCCACCGATCCCACCAGCCGCGAAAACGCCACCAGATTGATGTTCACGGCGTTCAGAATCAGCTCGACGGACATCAGGATGATGATCACGTTGCGCCGCGTCACCACGCCCACGACGCCGATGGCCAGCAGCGCCAGGCTCAGAAACAGGTAATGTCCGATCGGAACCATCGCTCAGACCCTCTTCTTGGCCATGACCACCGCTGCCGATCATGGCCACCAGCAGCAGAATCGAAGCAAGTTCAAACGGCAGCATGTACGTATGAAACAGCGACCAGGCCACCTGCTCGGTATTCGGCTCGAGCGCCGTGCGCCGGCGCCGGCGGCAGCGTCGTACAGGCTCTCGCGGCTCAGCAACAGCGCCAGCCGCCACCTGCGCGCCCAGCACCAGCGCCAGCATCAGCGCCACCAACCATTGCCGGTTGAACTGCACCTGGTGCAGCGCCACGTCCAGATTCACCAGCATGATCACGAAAACAAACAGCACCATGATGCCGCCGGCGTACAGAATGATCTGCACGATGAACAGAAACTCGGCGTGCAGCGTACAGAAAAATTCCCGCCGTGGCCAGCAGCGCCGTGACCAGGAAAATCGCGCTGTGCACCGCGTTCCGCCGCGTCACCACCAGAATCGCGGAGACAACCGCCAGCGCCGCGAAGAAGTAAAAGATGGCCTCGATCAAGCATCCGCCGGCGCCGCTCTCCCTCTTCCCCGACCACCGCCGGTTCGTGCTTCTCGCCAACCGACACCAGATAGGCCGCCGCTCCCAGCGTGACGAGCGATGTCCCAGCAGAAGCGACGGCACCGCCGGCCAGCCCAACTGCCGGTGCAGCGTCAGGCCCACGGCGATGCCCACCACGTTCACAATCGAAAGCGGCACCAGAAATTGCCAGCCCAGGCGCATCAACTGGTCGAAGCGGTAGCGCGGAAACGTGAACCGCAGCCACATGAACACGTAGATGTAGGTCGAAACCTTGAACAAAAACCAGAACGCGCCGTGCAGTCCCGGCTTGGCCGAGGCCAGCAAGCGTGCCCGCCGGCGCCAGCAACGGCGCAGCGAGCAGCAGCGCCACCACACCGCACAGCAGTCCCACCGCCACCATGAACATTTTCTGCACCGGCACCGGCTGTTTCGGCGCGCGGTAGAAGCAATACCCGGCCATCCCCAGCATCAGCAGCGGCGGAAAGTAATCGAGAAAATTGAAGAAGCGGCGTGCCGGAAAAAGGCCGCAGCCAGCCGCCCAGAAAGAGCGTCGTGGCGATCGACGCGACCACGACCATGTTGGTGTACTCGGCCAGGAAGTAGAGCGCCCAGCGGAAGCCGCTGTATTCGGTCATGTAGCCGGCGACCAGTTCCGATTCCGCTTCGGGCATGTCGAACGGCGCGCGGTTGGTCTCCGCGATCGAAGCCACCAGATAGATGAAAAATCCCACCGGCGCCGCGAAGATGAACCAGACGCCGTCGTCGCGCCTGCGCCTGCACGATGGCCGCGCGTGGAAAGCGTCCCCGCCAGCAGCAGCGCGCCGACGACGGCCATTCCCGCCGACGTCTCGTAGCTCACCAGTTGCGCCGCGCTGCGCAGCGCGCCCAGCAGCGAATAGTGGCTGTTGGACGCCCAGCCGCCCAGCACGATGCCGAAAATTCCCAGCGAGCTGACGCCCAGGATGAAGAGCAGCCCGATGTTCAGGTCGGCGATCTGGAAGAACGGACCAATCGGCAGCGCCGCCAGCGCCAGCATCGCCGCCGTCACCGAAATCAGCGGCGCGCCCCAGAAAATCAGCCTTGTCCGCGCTCTCCGGAATGATGTCTTCCTTGAGCAGCAGCTTCACCGCGTCGGCGATCGGCTGCAGCAGCCCGTGCGGCCCCACGCGCATCGGCCCCAGGCGCACCTGCATGTCCGCCATGACCTTGCGCTCCACCAGCACGATGTAGCCGGCCACCAGCGGCAGCACGGCCACGATCACCAGCGCGAAGAGCACCGGCAGAACAAAGGGCACAGTCGAGATGCGTGAAGATTCATGCGATCTGATCTTCATTTCGTCCACTTCTACCGGTCCACTTCGCCCAGCACGATATCGAGCGTGCCGATGATGGCCACCACGTCGGCCACCAGATGGCCGCGCATCATCTGGTCCAGCGCCTCCAGATTGATCAGCGACGGCGGCCGGATGCGCACGCGATACGGCTGCGTGGTGCCGTCGCTCACGATGTAGTAGCCCAGCTCGCCCTTGGGCGCTTCGATCGAGTGATACACCTCGCCCGGCGGCGGCTTCAGCACCTTGCCCACTTTGCCCATAATCGGCCCCGCGGGAATATTCTCGATGGCCTGCAGGCAGATCTGCCGCGACTGCCGCATCTCCTCCATGCGCACCAGGTACCGGTCGTAGGTGTCGCCGTTCTTCCCGGTGGGAATCTCGAACTCGTACTGGTCGTAGGCCGCGTACGGCATGGCCTTGCGAATGTCCCATTCCACGCCGCTGGCCCGCAGCACCGGGCCGGTCACGCCCATGGCGATGGCGTCCGCCGCGCTCAGGATGCCGATGCCCTTGGTGCGGCCCACCCAGATGCGGTTCTCGGTCAGCAGCGCTTCGTACTCGTCCACGCGCTTGTCGAAATCCTTGCAGAAGCGCTCGACGTCTTTCTCCAGCTCGTCGTAGGCCTCATATTGCAGGCCGCCGATGCGGAAGGCGTGCGTGGTGAGCCGCGCGCCGCAATACTTCTCGAAAATCTTCAGGATCTCTTCGCGCTCGCGCAGGCAGTAGAACAGCGGCGTCAGCGCGCCGATATCCAGCGCGTGCGTGCCCAGCCAGAACAGGTGGCTGGCGATCCGCTGCAGTTCCGTGAGGATGCGTGCGGATCACGCGCGCGCGCGGCGGCGCTTCCACGCCCATCAGCTTCTCGACCGCCTCGCAGTAGCCCAGCCCGTTCGACACCGCCGCCACGTAATCCATGCGGTCCACGTAGGGCGCGAACTGCTGGTAGCTGCGGTGCTCGGCGATCTTCTCCACGCCGCGGTGCAGGTAGCCGATCACGCACTCCGAGCCGACCACCTTCTCGCCGTCCAGGCGCAGCTTCACGCGCAGCACGCCGTGCGTGGAAGGGTGCTGCGGCCCCATGTTGAGGATGATTTCGTCGGCGCCGAGAACCGTGGTCTCGACGTTCGCGCCGCCGGGCATGCGTGTCGTCGGCCATCGGCTATTGCCCGCTCTCGATGCCCAGGTTTTCGCGCACCCAGGCTTCGTCCTGCTGCAGGATGTCGTAGTCCTTGCGCAGCGGAAAGCCCTGCCACTCTTCCGGCAGCAGCAGCCGCTTCAGGTTGGGGTGCCCCTCGAAGACGATCCCGAACATGTCGTAGACTTCGCGCTCCAGCCAGTTGGCCGTGGGCCAGACGCTCTCCACGCTGGGCACCGGCTCGCCTTCCGCCAGCGTGCGCTTTGATGCGCAGCCGCTCGTTTTTCGCGAACGAGTAGAGATTCAGCACCAGGTCGAAGCGCTTCTCGCGCTTGGGCCAATCCACCGCCGTCAAATCCACCAGATAATCGAACTTCTCTTCGTCGCGCGTGTATTGCGCGATCTCCAGCAGCCGCTCGGCGCCAACCACCAGAATGGCCTGCTTGCGATCGATCCAGGCCTCCAGAATTGCCGTCGCCAAACCGCGCCTTGTAGCGCTTCACCAGATCGTTATCGAGCGGCACAGGCTTGGGCGGCGCTTCCTTCGGAGGAGGCGGTGGCCCCGCCGGCTTGGCGGCCGCTGGAGCGGCCGGTTTTGCCGCCGCAGGCGCGCCTGGCGCCGCGGGTGCTGCCGGCTTTGGCGGCGTCGCGGCAGCCGCTGGGGGCGCTGGAGGTGCGGCAGGAGTTGCCGGCTTTGCAGGAGCCGGCGGCGCGGGCGCTGCAGGCTTCGCTTCAGGGGCCGCTTGCGGCTTTTCCGGAGCGGCGTCGGAAGATGCGGCGGACGTCTCGCCAGGCTTATCGGCCTGGGGCGGACGATTGGGCTGCTTTTCGTCAGAATCGTTGGTCATGAGTACCGAACGGAGCGCGAACGCTCCCCCTGAAGCGCGTTGTGGCGGATCGCCAAACACCCGGAACACACAGGGGCGAATCCGTTCCAACGCGAACCGTAGTTTCTAACACAGCGCACAAAACAAGACAATGCCTTCTCCCAAGACACCGCTCGCGCACATCTTGGTTCGCGCGGCGTTCTTACGACGGCCCTAAAAAATTCGCCGGCGCGCAAAAAAATTCCCGGCCGCCGAATCCTGCCGGGAATGCCGTGCCCTTTATCCCTGGCTTACACCCACTCCAGCGCGCCTTTCCGAAACAGCCACACATACCCGACGATCAGTATGCCCAGGAACACGAACATGCTGGCCAAGCCGTAAACCGGCGAGAGCCGGAAGCCCTCCTCGCGCGTCGAAAACAGCACCGCCCAGGGAAACAGAAAGATCGTCTCCACGTCGAAAATCACGAACAGAATGGCGATGATATAAAACCGCACCGAATAGCGCCCGCGCGCGTCGCTTTCCGCCGGAATACCGCACTCGTAGGGCTTCAGCTTCGCGCCCATGGCCCGCGAATCCGGCCGAATGAGCCGGAAAAGCACCAGCGTCACGGCCGGAAAGGCCATGGCCAGAACGGCAAAAATGAGGATCGGAATGTATTGCCTGGGCATTTAGTCGCTTCTCGCGGCGAATCTCAGAAAAGCCTTTCGCCGCTCAACAAAATATCGAGCCGCACATCCTAACACAGCCCGCCCATTCACGCGACCAGTCGCTTTGCGTGCCGATTTGTGCCGATTCCCTCGGCGCGCTCGCGCGTGCCGCGAGTCTCGCCGTGTGCTACGATCAGCCCTCGGATAATCGAATGCATTCGTCGGAAGCCACTACCAGGAACATACGCGTCAGCGTGAAGGCCGAGTACGATGCGGGCCGCTCCAGCCCCGATCGCAGCCACTGGTTTTTCCTTTATACCGTCCGCATCACCAACGAAGGATCGCACACCGTTCAACTCGTCAGCCGCCATTGGGTGATCACCGACGCCATGGGCAAGGTGCAGGAAGTTCGCGGTCCGGGAGTCGTGGGGAATCAACCGGTTTTGGCGCCGGGGCAAAGCTTCGAATACACCTCGGGCTGCCCGCTCACCGTGCCCTTCGGCTCCATGCACGGCACCTACCAGATGATCGACGATCGCAACGAGCACTTCGACGTCGAGATCGCGCCCTTCGTGCTCGCCGAACCGCAAACCAGAGTGAATTAGGCGTACGGTCTACCTTGCTTTTGGCTTATCGAAGTATGCGAATTAGGCGAAAAGCCAGTTACCGATAAGGTGACTTATCAGGCGTTGGCGAACGTCTTTACAATGGGCTACGCACGAAAAAATGATTAGCTCAAAGGTGTGGCTAGGGGGTGGCCTTGATAGACGATCCGGAAACAGCGAAGTACGTTTCGCAACTTCTTCTCGGCGTCAACGATCAGCTGGAACAATTTATCAGCCTCGTCGAAAAGGGCACGGCTCCAACGGAGTTGATAGCCTATAAGAGGGGCCTTGGGCATGTGATCTACGAAGTTTTTGATAAAATCCTACAACCGCTTTACTTGCGCCATCCATCGTTAAAACCACCTGGGCTGGATTGAAGCAGTCGCATCGGCCAGTTCCGGGCAAGCCGACTTCACAGGAGTGGGCACATTATTTCGTCGCAGCCACTTCTAGGTAAGAGCTTCGTTTTCGGCTCGCGAGACGAATACCAAGTCCTCTGCACTCTCGGTTTCGTGCAAAAACACACTCCCAAAGTGCTTTGGCTCGATTATCATGACTCCGCCGCCAAGTTCCTTGACGTACCAATCCATTGCGGCGTCGCCAGTAAGTGCGTCGGCGACAAAATCCACCTCTCCTGGTTCGCCGTGGAAAAGGACACGGTCGCCCTTCCGTATTGCTTCACCAGACATGTACGTAAATGCCACCGCTGGATGTTCCTTGTTCCTTTGTGTCGAGCGACCAAAGCTTCGTGTTGACTCAGATTATAGCAACCGCCGCCCAGTGCCTGAGAAACGGTGTCATCGGATACTGGCCCATTGGCGAACCGGCCGAAAAGTCACGTTCCGATCAGGACTGCGCTGCGAACGATGGGGCTTTTGGCGTCGGCTTTACCACGGGTCTTTACCAGGGTTCGGGGCCCTCGTCGCTGAACGCGCCGCCGGTCGGGCCGTCGTCGGGAAGCAGCGCCAGGCGCACGGGCGTTGCGGCTCCCTGCTCCACGGTTTTCTTTCCGGTATGCCGGTTCATATCCGTCGCGGTGAAACCCGGATTCCCCGAATTCACCTTGATTCCCGCGCTTCTCAGCAAATTGGCAAAATGAATGGTGATCATGTTGAGCGCGGCTTTCGATGCGGAGTAAGCGAGCAGCATATTGCGCGTGGCCAGGGTGTTGTTGGGGTCGGCGTTACGCTGAGCGAACCGAGCCGGCTGGACACATTGACGATTCGCCCGCGCTTGGAGTTCTTCAGCAGCGGGAGAAAAGCCTGGGTGACGCGGAAAGCGCCAAAAACGTTGGTCTCGAAGGTCTCCTGAAACGCGTCGGCGGTCAGTTCCGAGGCCGGAACCCAGTCGAGCGCGATCCCCGCGTTGTTCACCAGAATGTCCAGCCGCCCATGGCGGCGCTCCACTTCGGCCGCGGCGTGGTCCACGCTGGCCTGCGACGTCACGTCGATCTGGATGAATTCGGCCGGAAGGCCCTGTGCCTTAAACTCCGCCACGGCCTTCTCGCCGCGTTCCCGTTCGCGCGCGCCCATGAGACCAGCACGCCTTTTGCTGCGAGCTGGCGGGAAATTTCTTTGCCGATTCCCGGTTCGCGCCGGTCACCAACGCAATCGTTTCTGTCATAGGTCCGTCACCTTAACACCACCGGCGCGCATTTGCGCTCCTGATGCCGCGAGTCGTTACTGCCGGACATATCTTTTCACATCCTTCAGCGCTACCTCCGCCCCATAGATGACGCCGTTGGCATCTGCCGCGACGCCCTCCGCCGCGCTCGTGCCCATGGCATTGGGATCCGTATTCGGATCGGGAATGAACGCCGTGACCGAGCCGTCCTTGGCGCTTCCGACGCGAATGCCCCTCTTCCAGGCAGCGTGATCCTTGGCCACCGAGCCGGATTCGGAATCGGCGACATAAATCGACGTCATGGCGATCGATGGAAATCCCGCTGGGCCGGCTGAACTGCCGCCATTGATCGATGAATTTTCCGTTTTGATCGAAGATCTGGATGCGATTGTTGCCCCGGTCCGCCACAAACAGCCGTCCCTGGGAGTCAAACGCCAGCGCGTGCGGTATGTCGAACTCGCCGGGAGCCGTCCCTTCTTTCCCCACGTCATGAGGAACTTGCCGCCCTTCGAGAATTTCACGATGCGCGCGTTGCTGTCTCCCCCCGTGTCCATCGGCGACGAAAATGTCCCCGTTCGGCGCAATGGCCACAGCCGTGGGCCGGTTGAACGTGTCATCCGTGGCCCCCGCCACTCCCGCCTTGCCGAGCGCCAGCAAGAACTTTCCCTTCCGAGCTGAACTCGAAAACCTGGTGGCCCTTTCCGTCTTTCCCATCGCCATCGGTCACCCATACGTTCCCTTCCCGGTCCACCGTGATGCCGTGAGGAAAGACGAACATTCCGGCGCCGAAGCTGGTCAGGAGCTTGCCCGATGGATCGAACTCCAAAATCGGCGCAAGGTTTGAACCCACGCAGCTGTTCGCTCCGCATCTTTCCGCTACCCAGATGTGGCCCTTGCTATCCACGGTCACTCCGGCCGCCGAGCCCCACGTCCTGCCCTCCGGAAGCTTGGCCCAGTTCTCGACCGTCCGGTAAGGGTTCGGAAGCGAATTCGTGGGCTGCACTTGCTGGACTTGCTGCGCTGGCTGCGCTTGCGCCTCAATACGCACGCTGCCGATGGATATCAGCAGCAGAACGGCAACGGCCGCGCCCCCAAACTCACCCTGATTACGCCTGCGCTCCTGTGATTCGAGGAAAACATAGCCATACCTCCGCTCAATCTCACGACTTGCCTCAGCGCTGCTGCCGCTTGGATTGCAAAAATCGCGCGCCGCCAATGGCGAAAAGAAGGACAGCCATCGCCAGCGTCGCCGGGGTCACAAATGTGAAAATCGCCGTGGGCCCGTGCATGTTGATATCCACAAACTTGATCAGCAGAAAAGCCAGAAGGCCAACCGACACGGCGGGAATCGGCAGTTGCCTCAGCTGCGCATGCCGGGCCCAGATCACGCCTCCCGTCAATGCCGCCAGCAGGCCCAAGACGGTGAGCAGGAGGCTGGCAGTCTCCGCCGCGCGCAGCAAGGCAAAGCTGTTCAGCTTGATGGCGATTTCATCCACCCTGCCTAGCTGCGTGTAGAGAAGAATCCCCAGCCCGGCCGTGCCGACGCCGCCAAGGATCACCCATTTCGTCCATCCCGCGCTGCCCATGCGTCAATTCTATCTTTATGGAGTTCCGCCGGAATAGGCGTTGCCGCGCACGCTCGCACCGTCACACGCCGTCACACCGCGTCGAACATCAGCTCCTTGGCGCGCTCGGTGGCCTTCACCACCGCCTTGATCAGCGTCACGCGCACCTTGCCGTCTTCCAGTTCCAGGATGCCGTCGATCGTGCAGCCGGCCGGCGTCGTCACGCCGTCCTTCAGCAGCGCGGGATGGTCGCCGGTCTCCAGCACCGTGCGCGCAGCGCCCTGCATGGTCTGCGCCGCGAGCAGCGTGGCCACGTCGCGCGGCAAGCCCACCTTCACGCCGCCTTCGGCCAGCGATTCCAGAATGATGTAGATAAACGCCGCGCCGCTGGCCGAAAGGCCGGTGACCGCGTCCATGTGCTTTTCGTCCACCACCACCACGCGGCCCACGGCCTCGAACATGGCTTTGGCCAACTCCAGGTGCGCCGCCTTGGCGTGGCTGCCGCTCGCGATGCCGGTCATGCCGCAGCCGATGGCGCACGGCGTGTTGGGCATGGCGCGCACCACGGCCACATGGCCGCCAGATGCTGCTCGATGAATTTCGTGGGCACCGAAGCCGCCACCGAAACCACCAGCGCTTCGGCCTTCAGCTCGCGCGCGAATCTCCTCCAGCACTTCCGCCACCTGCAGCGGCTTCACCGCCAGCAGAATCACGTCGGCCCCCCGCACTGCGGCGCGATTGTCGGTGGCGACGCGCACGCCCAGTTGCCTTGGCCAGCGCCTCGGCGCGCTCGGGGTGCCGCACCGTCGCCGCAACGTGCGCAGGCGACACCAGCTTCTGGTCCAGAAACGCCCGCAGCAGGATGCCGCCCATCTTGCCCGCGCCCAGCACGGCCAAACGTTTGTGTAAAAGAGGGTTGCTCATAGGCCGAATATTCTTAGGTAGATCGCGACGCGGGTCAATCACCTATCGTCGGGCGCCTGTGCGAACGGCGCGCGCGCATGACGCCCGAGAATGCCGAATGGAATACCACTTGGGAGAGTTGACGGTTGGCCCGAAGGCCGCTACCGAGGGAAAAGCGCCAGGTCCATCAGTGCACCGTGATATTGACCGACGCCGTGGTGCGGCCGAAGGCGTTGGTGGCGTACAGCATGTAGGTGGTGGACTGCGTCGGCGTAACCATCACGCTCGTGCCGCGCACCGCGCCTACGTCCGGCGAAATGATCAGGTACGACGCGCCGGTCACGTTCCAGCTCAGCGTGACGGCGTCCCCGGCGGAAACCGAGTTGCGAACTTGCGGTGAAACTCGCGATCGACGGGCGCCGCGCCCTGCGGAACATTCGCGGCGGTGTAGATCGGGTTCATCTGCACCACCTCGAAATCGGAGGCGGTCACGTTGCCCAGATTGTGCAGGTCATCGTTGTCCCAGCGATCGTCCGGCGCGCCGCTGATGTACATCGAGGAGCCGTTGTCCGCCATGATCATGCCGTATTTCTTGAGCGCGTTGAGGATCACCTGATTCGTCGCGGAAAACAGTCGAGATATCGAAGCTGGCTTTCAGCCGCAGGCGCATGCCCATGGGCGCGGCATTGGCGTTGGTCGAATTTGCGGCCCAGTGCGATGCGGGCGGCACGAACGCGGCCCGGCTCGATTGCAGCGTGAAGCGCAGCGCGTGTGCGATGGCCCCGGCGGCGACTTCGTCGTAGCGCGCCAGGCCAGGAAAAATCGGCAGCCCGGCGGCATCGGCGGACGTCCACGTATAGGGACGCTGCTCGTCGGCGCGTCAGGTCCCAGACGGCGGCGGAGCCCGGCGCTCCACGTCCGCGGCGTTGCGGATACGAGCTGTACAGCTCGTACAGCCAGCAATTGCCGTTGTCGATCACCAGCACGTGGCGGTCGCCGCTGCCCGGATTCGGGTAGCCCTCGATCGGCGCGCTCAGCGGAATGGGCATCGGGCCCGGATCGCTCTCGTCTCCGTACGCCGTGAAGTTGATCGCCAGTGGCCCTTGCTGCGAGTCCACGATGAGATACGGAATGCCGATGCTCGAGCCGCGTAAAGCCCCGAGCCGAAATCGGGATGCACGCCAACGCTCGTGCCGATGAAATTGATGATCGCCGCTGGAATTCGGATCGACGGCCGCGGTGGAAATATCCTGGTTCCAAAGATTGTCTGCAGGGAACGGCACGAAGCCATTGAGGCTCGCGCCCTGTCCCGTGCTCATCGCGCTGCACGCCTCGGTGGCGGATTGCCGCCGCCCCCCGAGCCCCCCGACGAACCAGAGGACGAGCCTCCGGAGCCGCCCGCATTGCCGCCGCCACTGCTCGAACCAGCACTCGACCCACGCGCTCGAAGAAGACGCGGAGCTAGTCGTCGCCGTGCGGGTCGTGCCGCTGCAGGCGGAGATCAGCAAAGCCGCGATCATGAGCAAAGCAAATACCCGATTCGGATTCATTGCGACAAATGCAATATGCCGCAGCTGCGGCCAACCGCCTAGCTGTACGGAGGTCCAACTTCGGGATAGGAGCCGCCGGTCAGGCGGAATCCGCTTGACCGGCTTGACCTCCCGATGTTTGTCCCCGTCCGATGGGGTGCGGCTGCCCCCATCCATCGCCAACCGCGTTATCATTGCGCTAAACGCTGCCGTGCAATTCGCCCTTGGCAGCGCTTCGCCATGCCGGATCTGAAGATTACAACTCTCTATAGCTGACGGCTCTTCTGGTTCCTTGCTGATCCTTATAGGAGGGAGAACACCACGTATCTGCAATCCGACCGCAAACGCATCGATGAGCACCGGCGTCTTCCCCAGCAGTTCTGGCCCGGCGGGCCCACCGTTGCCCTTCCCCAGCCGCGCCTCGCCACCATCACGCGCTGCGACCTCGGCCAGATCTTGCAACTAAATCTCGACGACCGCGAATATACCTCGAGACTCATCCCGAAACCGCTATCTGAGGAAGAGCGGAAGGCCCACGCCCGCGCAAGGGCCGCCGCTGCAAAGGCCCGCTCAGCCGAATTTGTCGATCGAAAATAACTACGAATGACACGGGCGAGCGCAAGCAGATCTTCGGTTACACGGCGCGTCACGTCGTTACGACCGAAAAGAGAACCCGCTCAAAGGCGCGGTCTCGCCCCCTCAAGAACAAATTACAGACGGCTGGTATATCGATCTCGATACTTCCATCTCCTGCGATCCCCCGGGTCGGCCGGGTGCATTTGCCATGCTCGGTGGAGGCAGGAATGGAAAAATCGACTATCCCACCCTCAAGTTCGCCGGCCAGCGCGAGACAGGATTCGCCCTCTCCACAACTCGGCGCGACACGCTATTCCTGCCCGACGGCTCCCGACGTGAGGGCGCGCGCGTCTTCACCATGCAGGTGACCGATCTTTCGACTGCGCCGCTGCCGATCGACTTATTCGATATTCCTCCTGGATTTCGCCAGGTGCGGGAGATTCGCCGCGGACCAACCATGCCTTGGTGGGGAGGCGCGCTTATAAGCCTGCACAGCGTTTGGTCGGGATTCGAGCGTGCTCTCAGTCGCCCTTTTCGAAGACTGCCTTCTCGTGCATGACGCCCTATCTGGAACCAAACAAAAACGTCCCGAGCTGTCATCCCGAACCCAGCCGCTTCTTTTGCGGATGGCGGTGAGGGATCTGCTTTTACCTATTCACCGGCTGCCCCGTGGCCACCGGATTCCAAATCCATACGCTGCCGTATCGATATCGCACCAGCCCAGCGCCGTATTGCTCGTGCCGGGCACGGCAAAAACGGTAACGCCGGAGACGCCCGATTTCCCGGAGCCAAAACCGCCGGCGAAGTAAAGGTCCCGCTCGCTTGCCGTTCCGCGTGATAGATCGTGCTGGTGAGGTTCAGCGCCGTCTGGGCGGTCCAAACGATTTCGGCGACGCCCTTCTGGACCGCCAATTGCGGGTTGCTTACGGCGGAGCCCACCGGGTTATTCGTAACATTGGTGGTCTGGAATGTTTCCGCAATCGGTCGATCGCGCGAAAAGTATATTGTTGGACTCCACCCCGAACGCATTCGCAAATGCCAAATCGATCGTGCAATCGGACTCCAGCGCCATGCGGAAGGAGTTCCCTGCCGTCACGCCCGCCTGCACCGCCGGGGCCAGCGGATGGAAAACGCCGGCACTCATCGTGCCGCGCACAAACCATAGGGCATTGCTGGAAACAGCGCTTCCCGTGTCGAGGTAGGCGATATCGAGATTGCCCGTCGAGTCCACCACCACTTGCGGCGAAAATGCCGTCGTGTCGCCGGCGATGTTTGCCGGTGGCGTAAAGGTTTGCGCCCGCGCCGGCAGGCCGGCAAAACCCATCGCGCCGCACAGCAGCATCGCGCTCCAGAAAAGCTCTCGGCGCAAGGCGAATTTCCACTCCGAGACCATCGTTGACCGCAAGGGTGTTCGCGTCATTTGGCCTGCGTGCTGTTCCGTTGCTTGGATTGAGCGAATGAGCTGGATTCACTGAGGAGAATCACTCAAACCGGGCGAAACGAAATACGTGGAAACCGTCACATGGCGTGCCCTGAATGCCGTATCCGCCGCGACCTCTCCTGCGGTTGAGTCCCGAGGCGTGCGCATGCGCCAGTGTCGCACGTGCTTGGGAACGAAAGGGATCTGCTTTGTTTTTATTGCGCAGTACTCGAAGATGAGGTCAGACAATCGAAGTTTTTCGCCGCGGCGCTAGGGCACCGTAATCGAAATCGTCTGCAGATTCGTCGAGCTGGAGTTGGCTTGCCCCTGCACGACCAGAGGAAACGTCACGGAGCTTCCGCCGCCTCCACCACCGCCTCCGCCGCTGCTGCTAGTCGATCCGCCGCAAGAGACCATCGCCGTAACCGCTGCCGCCAACAGCAAACTCCACGCCAGCCCGCGAGCGTATCGCCCGATTCGTGAATCCTCGTGACGCGCGGCATGATTCGCAACGATCAGCAGCATCACGAAGACCATGAACCCGACGGCCCACATCCGTGCGGCTCGCGCCTCGGCCGTCCGGACCTGCGCCGACGCGCCCGGCCGGCCCCGGCAGCGCCGCCGTCGTAGCCGGCTTCACGGAAACGCTGACCTTCAGCGTCGCCGTCCCGCTCCCATTCGCGCTCAAGCTGACGGACGCGGGCGTGAACGCGCAACTCACTCCCGCCGGCGCGCCGCCGCACGCCAGCGTCACCGATCCAGGCACCGTGTTGGTCGATTGCAGCGAGCACCGTAAAACTCGCCGCGCCGCCCGCGCTGATCGTCGCCGACACCGGCGTCACCGTGGCGCTCACCTGCGCCAGGTTGAACGGAGGAGGCGTGGTGATCCCCTGCGAATCGCCGTTGATCAGAACGTCTCCCCCGCTGCCAGCACTCCCCAACCACACCACATACACGTTGCCCTTGGCATCCGCGGCGATCTGCCCCGTATTGGCCGCGGCCGTCGGCGCGCTATCCATCGTGAATTTCTGGAACGTCTCCCCATCCGTCGAGCGAGCCAGCAGAATGTCGTAAGCCCCGCCGGGATTCGCCGCGCTGGCCTGCTGCCAGATGACGTCCATCGCCATCGCCCCGCTCGGCTCCGTCACGATCTGCGGGAAGCCGGTTGGAATCCCGCGCCGGCGGGCTGTGAGCGGGCTTTACACGAGAAGTCCTTGCCCCCGCAAAGCTGCAGTCCTGCGGATAGTGGACCGGCTGAAATAGACAGTTGGGGGCCCGCCGTTCTGTTGATAATTTCCGATCCACACAACGTCGATATTGCCATTGGCATCGATGGCCAACTGCGGGGTGAACGAGGACGTGCTCGAAAGATTTTGAAAGCCCTGCTCTGCGCTTTCGCTGAAGCCCCCGAACGATGGGCCGCCCGGTCGGCCTGATACGTCGTCACCAGATCTTGAATCGGCGTATCGTTGGCCCAAAGCAGATCGAATCGTGTTGTTTGCGCCCGGGGCGATTTGCACCTTCGAGGCGCAGCCAGTTTCCTGCACGCCGCCCACCGTCAGCATATCCGACACGGATAAGTCTGAAAACTTGCGCCCGCATCGATCGACCGCCCGAAGTGTGATGGACGGGCAGTTAGGATCGGCATTGCCCACACTGCAAAAACGTACCCCCTCGGGTCAATCGCCATCCGTGGGCTCTCTTTGGCCATCGCCGACGCGGTAAGTTGCGCGGGCGTCGAAAAAGCGCCGTTGATGAACTCGGGAAGTACGCGCCGTTCTGTCCCCACACAATATCGACGCCGCCGCTCGGATCGACGCTCATGTGCGGCACAGGCGCGCTCTTCCCCGCCGCCATGCCCGATCCGTTGGACACATCCACGGGCTGCGAAAGCCAGCTCGTCCCGCCGCTGGCGACGCTGCTGAAAAAAATGTCGCCGCCGCCCGCCTCGTTCACCCCGGTCCAGGCCACGTAAACTCCGCCGGAATTGACCGCGATTTGCGGCTGCGCCGCCTGGGAGCCCGGAGAGGCCTGGGAAGGAAGATTCGTCGTTGCCACCGTCATCGTCGACGAAAACGTCTGCCCGCCGTCCACAGAGCGCCGGAACAAAATCGCTCCCCAGTCGAGCCATACCACGTCGATCTCCCCGCTCGGCCCCACCGCTATCGAGGGGACCACCGCGTGGCCGGTGTTGGACCCTGTGCTGGAGAGGTCCAGCGGAACCGGCAGAAACGTCTGCGCTTGCGATGCGGCGAACGGCAAGGCCATGGTGAACGCCAACCACGCCATTGCTTGCCAGCACCGGTATGGAAGTCGCGCCATGCTTCCGCTGTCGATAGGAAACCGGATGGAAAAGTACCCGGAAGTTCGTAGAAGAGGAATACTGCCAAGACCGGGGGCGCCTGCGGGAAGTTACATTACTTGTGGCCGATGGGGCGCAAAAACAAATGCAACTTTCCTCCTTCGGCCGTGATCCTTATATATAGACAGGCTCAATGCCCCCTTGATCCTGTCCGCAGGTCTTCGCTTTTCGCGGAGGGACCTGAAATGGCCAAGCTCACGTTTCAAAACGCCTTTTTCTTCACAGTTTTATCCTTTGCCATCGCCTGCTTGCCCGGTACCGCTTTCGCTCAACGCGGCGGGGGTGGGCATGGAGGGGGCGGCGGTGGCGGGGGCTTCCACGGTGGAGGCGGGGGCGGCGGCTTCCATGGTGGCGGCGGTGCCGGGGGCAGCTTCCGCGGCGGCGGAGGCTTTTCCGGAGGCGGCTTTCGCGGTGGCAGCAGCAGCGGCTTCGCAGGAGGCGGCTTTAGAAGCGGAGGCAGTTTTGGCGGCGGAGCCTATCGAGGTGCAGCCCCATCTTCGCGCGCCGGTTCCTATGCCGGTTCACCGGCCCGTTCGCCTTTCAGTTCGCTCGGAAGATCGGGCGGGTCTGGCTCTCCTTACAGTGGTTCCGTATATGGAGGTGCGCGTTCGTATGGCTCCGTTGGCCGCGGCGGCGCCGCCAACAACGCGAGGCCGGGAGCTTACTCTTCCGGAGCGCGCGCAGGCTCTCCGTATGCGAACGCTGACGGTCAATGGCACTCCTTTGGCGGGCGCTCCTTTGGCAACTCTGGCGCCGGCCTGCGCGGCAATAGTGCGGCCTCAACGGCTCGCAGCTTTGGCAATTCGGAGGCTTCCGGGCGCAGCGGCAATTCCGGCGAATCTGCATGGCGCAGTTTCGGAAGCTCCGGAACGGCGAGGGCAGGCATCGCCTCGAATCGCCCCGGCGCCACGTTCGGGACTTCTACCGCTCGTATGCCCTCCAGCTTGGCCGCCTCCCGGCCAGGCTCGGGCTTCGCGAGCGCTGCTGGCGGAACTTCCCGGCTCGGCTTTGACGGCCTTAACGGCGGACGCTCGGGCCTTAACAACTTCGGCCCCAATGGCAATCGCTTCGGCTTCGGCGGCTTGGGCTTCAACAATTTCGGCGGGAACCGCTTCGGCTACGGCGGTTACGGCGGGTTCGGCTTCAACAATTTCGGTGGGAACCGCTTCGGCTATGGCGGCTACGGAGGGTTTGGCTTCAACAATTTTGGCGGGAACCGCTTCGGCCTCGGATGCTGCGGGTTTGGTTTTGGATTCGGCCGCCCGTGGGGCTGGGGCGGATGGGGATTCGGCTGGGGCGGCGGTTGGGATCCCTGGCTCGGCCTTGGTCTCTGGGGATGGCCTACATATGGGTCCGCATATGGATACGACCCGTGGTGGGATTGGAACGGTTTCTACGATTCCCCAAGCATCGATTACAGCGCTCCCCCTGATCAATCTGCGGAGCCTCCTTACGATCAGCCTCCGCCCGATCAGTCTCCGACGATCAGCCTCAGCCTGATCAGTCCCCCTACGGCCAAGCCGATAATGTGCTGCCCTTTTATGCTGCTCCGCCGGCAGGCTCCTCATCTTCATCCACGCCACCCGATTCGACCGCGAACAATGGCACAGACAGCGCAGCCCCCTACGAACTGCTTTACCTCAAGACGGGCGATGTTTACACGGTCACCGACTGCTGGCTCGCCGACGGCAAACTGCATTACGTTCTGAGCGGCGGCGGAGGGGAATACTCGGTGGATGTCGGCATGATCGATTTCGAGCGCACGGTCGATGAGAATGCCAAACGCGGCATGCCCTTCACGATAAATCCCAGACCGGACAATCCGGCGTCAACGCCCAGCAACGGGTCGGCGCAAACGCCCTCGACTTCGATTTAGATTCGCAACGACTCCAAGCTGCGGGCTCGATTCATTTGGAGACAATCTTGCCGGCGCTGGATCGCAGGTAGTTGCCTCAGTTCGCGGGATCGCTGCCCTGCGCAGATACCGCTTTGGCGCGAATCGCCTTGGCGCGCTCCTCGGCTTGCGCCGCCTCCGCGGTGTGGTTGGTCTTCAGCAGCAGCGCGGAGAAGTCGTCCAGCATCGACGCGATCGCTGGATCGTTCGCGCCCAGCACTTTTTCCTGAATCTGCAAATCGCGCTGCAAAGCCGTGGCGGCCTCCGCATAGCGCCCCTGCAAATAGAGAAGCTCGCTCAAGCCACTCAGCACCGGCGCCAGTTCCGCGCCGTTCTCTCCATAATTCTGCTCCAGGATGTCGAGCGCCAGCAGATCGAGCGGTTCGGCCTTATCGTAATGGCCCTCGGCCTCGTCGAGGCGTGCGGAATCGGCATAGATCGTGGCTGCCAGCGGATCCCTGGCGAAATTCTGTTTGGCCAGCGCCTCGGCTCGCTTATAGATCGGCTCCGCCTCCGCGTACTTCCCTTCTCCCATGTACACCGTCCCGAGATCGTCGAGCGTGGCCGCAAGATCGTCCTGGTCGCCGCCGCCTTTTTCGTCCGGGGCCTTTTCGTCGTTGATCGCCAGCACTCGGCGATAAAGCGGCTCAGCCTCCTCGTAGCGCTGCTGCTCGCGATAGTCTCCCGCCAGGTCCAGCAAGCTCTTGGCCACGTCGGGATCGTCGGGAGCGGACACGCGCTCGCGGATGGCTAGCGCCCGCTCATAGAGCGGTAGCGCTTCCACTTCGCGTCCTTCCAGGTCGTAGAGCACCGCCAGATTGTTGAGGCTGGTCGCCAGATCGGGATTGTCGCGGCTGAGCGATCTTTCGCGAATCTCGAGCGCCCGCTGATAAAGCGGTTCGGCCTGTTCGTACTGGCCCTGGTCCGCATACAGCGCGCCGAGATTATTCAAGCTCGTGGCGACTTCCGGGTTGTCCTTGTCGGAAGTTTCGCGAATCTCCAGCGCCCGTTCGAAAAGCGGCGCGGCCTCTGCGTAATTTCCCTGTTCCTCATAGAGAACGGCCAGCTTGTTCAGGCATGCCGCCACATTGGGAGTCGTGGCGCCGTAATTCGCTTCCGCGAAACGCAGCAGTTCCCGCGCCGCCGAAACTGCCTCTGTAAATTTGCCTTGGTGATAAAACCCATCCACGCGCGCGTTCAGCTCATCCCAACTCCCCTGCTGGGCTCCGGCGCAAACCGCCAAACTCGCAGCCAAGAGAGTAGCCGCCAGGCCGCGGGATAGTATGCGTGTGGACAACTTCACGATGGTCCTCTTACCGATTGGGTGCCTCGTGCTCAGAGTGGCGCGAGTGTTTCCAGCCTAACGTCCGCGAAAGAGGCCGGTCAATTAACTGGTCCGCAACATGTTCCAAAAGGACATACAGTGCCCAGGCCTTGCGCGTGGCGGACGCCTTGAAGAGGGAGACCCGGGCCAGACGCAGGTATCGAAACCAAACCGTGCGTCATCCCGTATAGAATGCCAGTGACGCCGCTAGTGACGCTGCCAGTGACACCCAGCGATGCTGAACTGGTGCGCCAGGCGCTGGCGGGATCGCAGTCGGCTTATCGCGACCTCGTGAACCGCTACGCCGGGCCCGCCGTAAATCTTGCCGCGCGCATGGTCCAGGATCGTGCGCTGGCGGAAGATCTCGCCCAAGAAGCGTTCGCGCGCGCCTTCGAGCATCTCTCCACCTACGACGAGCAACGCCGCTTCGCCAGTTGGTTCTTTCAAATTCTCCACAATGTGACCATCGATTACCTTCGGCGCAAGCGGCCGCCCGCTCTCTCCCTCGACGATCTGGAAGAGGCCGGCCATGCGGTCGCGGACGCCACGTCGATGGGAACGCCGCCGGATGCCCAGGCCGAACAATCCGCGCTGGCCCATGCCTTGGACGCCTGCCTGGCACGCATTCGGCCCGAATATCGCGAAGCCGTCGTGCTGCGCTATCGCGAAGATTTATCCGTGGAGGAGATTGGCGAGGCCATGAGCCTGCCGGTCGGAACGGTAAAAACTTATCTGTTCCGGGCTCGTAAGGAGCTGGCCTCGCTTCTTTCGGCTAAGGGATGGGCGGCACAGGGAGGGGCCGGCGTCGCTGCCCCCGCCGCAAGTAGTGCCCGAAAAACGGGCGCGGGCTGAAACCTGGAAGCCGCAAATTCCGTAGAGTAAGCGGGAGCCTTTACCCGAGGATGGCAACACCGATGCCTGACAAACCCCACTGGCCGCGGGCCGAACAGAGCGGGGACGAAGACCTGGCCGAGAGCGCGTTCGCGAGCCTCATAAGCGAACTCCCCTCGGTCGAGCCCTCCGCCGCCTTCGTGGATCGCGCCGTGCACGCCGCCTGGCAGGCCCGGAGCCGTCGCCGCCGTGTGACGCGCCTTGCCTACATCGCGGTGGCTGTGACGATCCTCGCGGCGGGCGTTGGCTCGATTTACGAGCTTGCCGAACCGGCGACAACTCTCGCCGCGCGCGTCGCCGTGGGCTTCTCGCACGTCCTGGTACGGCTCCTCACCTCGGCGAGCGCGGGAGCCGGGTGGTGGTCCATCGCAGAACGCGTTGGAACGGCAGTCGGCGACGCCATTGCCTCGCCCTCCGCATCGGCCTCTATCGCTGCATTCGAGATGATCGCCTTGCTGGCCCTGTACGCGCTGCAGCGCTTGCTCAGCCAGGAGCTACGACCACCAAGCAAGGTAGAAGAGGAAAAGGCCTAAAAGCCTGAAATGCTCCTAATAAGGAAGACCACGAAAATGACGCCTTCACGACGAAAATATGCACTCTTTGCCTGCGCCGGGTTGTTGGCGCTCGGCGCGGCCCTGCTCCTGCACGGCCAGTCCTTGGCTGGTGGGCCCAATGTCGCCAGCCTGCGCCAGGAACTCCGCGCGCATTACAACATCGTCGCGTTGCAGGACGAACTGGCTCTCGTCCCCGTTCAACGCAACGCCGATATCAAAATCATCGAGATTCGCGATGGAAGCGTCTCCATCAACGGCACAGCGCTCACCGCGCGTGAGGCTCGCCAGCGCCTCGGCAAAGACGCCGACCTCATTTTCCGAGTGACTTACCTGGATCCCGCCGCGCAGCGCGATTTGGCTCGCGTGGATTCCGCGGCTCCCCCGCCGGACGCACAGGAAAATAGCGATCAGGCGGAATCCGCCGCGCCTCCGCGAACGCGCCGCGGCGATATCGTTCGCATCGGCGGCAACGTCACCGTGGCACGCGGCGACGTGGTCTCCGGCGACGTGGTGGACATCGGCGGCTCGGCCGATGTCGATGGCGAAGTTACCCGCGGCGTCACCGTTGTCGGTGGGTCGCTGACTCTCGGGCCGGATGCGATTGTGCGCGAAGATGTAAACGTGATCGGCGGTACCCTGAATCGCTCGCCCGGCGCGCGCATCGACGGCAAGGTCGATAACGTCGGCTTCGGCCCGAATTTTGCCGTGCGCCAACGGGCGGCGGGCCGTTTCCCCGTGCGCAATCTTTTCGCGCGCGTGGGCGGTTTCTTCGGCACCCTCCTGCGTACCACGCTGCTCATCCTCTTCGGCCTGGTCGTCGTGGTCCTCGGCGGGCGCTTCATCGACGCCATCGCGGAACGAACTGCCAGCGAGCCCCTGCGCTCCGGCTTTACCGGATTGCTGGCGGAGGTGCTCTTCGTGCCCCTCGTGGTCCTCACCGTTGTCGTTCTCGCCGTCTCCATCGTCGGCATTCCGCTGCTGCTCCTCATACCGTTCGGCATTGCGCTGGCCGTCGTGCTCATGATTATCGGTTTCACCGGAGTTGCCTGCGTGGTCGGCCGGTTTGTAAGCCAGCGCATCGGAATCGGAAGAAGCCCTTATCTCTCGGTCGCTCTCGGCGTCCTGGCCGTGATCGGCGTCACGCTTATCGCCAAGCTTTGTGCGCTCGTTGGCGGCGTGGCGTTCGGCATGGTGATTGGCGGCACGCTGGCCGTCCTCGGTTTTCTGGCCGAGTACCTCGCCTGGACCATCGGCATCGGCGCTTTGATCCTCACCTGGCTCGGCCGCCGCCACCGCGGACACCCGGTCGCGCCCGCCGGCACAGTTGCCACGCCGGCTCCCTCGGGACCTGCGCCAGCCTGAGCGGCACCGTTCGTCCGCCAGGACACGATCAGGCATCGCTCACATCGTGACCGCCTGGGCTATCCCGCATCCAACCGCCAGCAAGCTACCCTCGGGAGCCTGTCCTTAAAAGGGGGCAAAATCGCCACCAACGCATCCTCGCGTTATCGACTGCTTCTGTGGCCTGTCGTTGTTCTGCTGATCGCCGCAGCCGGCGTTCAATTTGTGCGCCCGCGATTAAACAATCCTCCCGTCACAGCCGAACTCGCCGCGCCCGCGCAGGTGAAGCAGATACTCCAGACCTCCTGCTACAACTGCCACTCCAACCAGACAAAGCTGTCCTGGTTTGATTGGCCGGTGCCTGCCTATTGGCTGGTCGTCAAAGATGTAAGGGAGGGACGCAGCCACCTGAATTTTTCCGAGATCGGCAGCCTTCCTGCCGCGCAGCAGAGCGGATTTCTCTTCGAATCGGTAAGCCAGATCGAGCTAGGCGCAATGCCGTTGCCCGATTACCAGTTCGCTCATCCGGAGTCCGCGATCACGCCCGAACAATTGAACATTTTGAAGGAGTACCTGGCTTCGCTTGAATCGAACGCGCCGGCCGCTCCGCAGGAGATTGCCGCCGCCGACGCGCAGTACGCGGATTGGATTCGCCAGCCAAACTCCACGCCGGCCGTCTCCCCGGCGCCCAACGGCATCGCCTTTCTGCCCGATTACAAAAATTGGCAAGCCATCAGCAGCACGGTACGTGCGGACAACAACACCCTCAGACAAATTCTCGGCAACGACGTCGCCGTAAAAGCCATCGCCGAAAACCACATCAACCCCTGGCCGGACGGCGCCGCGTTCGCCAAGATCGCCTGGTATCAAGAGGCCGGCGACAAAGGCTTGGTTCGCGCGGGAGCTTTCTTTCAGGTGGAGTTTATGATCCGCGACAGCAAGAAGTACGCGAGGACGCTCGGCTGGGGATTTGCGCGCTGGCGCGGCGCAGAGCTGAAGCCCTACGGCAAGGATGCGGACTTCGCGCGCGAGTGCGTCGGCTGCCATAGGCCGCTGCGCAACTCGAATTATGTTTTTACCGAGCCCATTCGAGGCCAGATTGGGGGCCGGCAATGAACCTTCCGGCGCGACGAACGTGGCTCCATCTGCTGGCGCTGGTCTGCTCGCTCGCCCTCTTGGGATGCTCTAGTCATCCATCGGCCGCCGCGCCAACCCTGAATCAAGACGCCGCTCTTCCCGGCGGCCTCCCCGTGAATCCGCTGCCCTGGAGAATCATTACCTCCATGGCCGACAGAACCTCCTCGACCATGTCCACTCTCTACGGCAACGATCTAGCCGTGGACTACGCCAGAGCGCATTCCGACCGCGGCTATCCGGATGGCTCGGTGCTTGCGCTTGTCACCTGGACACAGCAGAACGACCGGCGCTGGTATGGCGCGAAGATTCCCGCTCGCGTCAGTTCCGTGGAACTCCTCACCGTGGGTGCCCTGCCGGATGGCCACGCTACCTATTCCTACCAGGAGTACGCCGGCGCGCCTTTGAAGCAAGCTTCCGCCGAGCAAACTGCCACGCCCAGCGGCCGTGCCCTATTTCTCCTCGCTCAACGCGCCGCCGTCCTGCCTTAAGGTTTTTCTCGCCACCGCGCCGGGGCATCCCGGAGCGCCCCGGAACGCCCCGGAACCATCGACGTGCGCGATTCCAGCAATGACTCTTAGATGTTGCCACGCCCGCTGAGCTATTGACCGGATAGTATCCGCAAGAAACACTGGTTAACGCTCCTCATGCTGAAGCTCGTCGATCTCACCCGGGAATATGACGCCGATGGCGACGCGGCACGCCGCGTTCTCGCCACGGATCGCTTGAATCTCGAAGTGACCGCGGGAGAAGTGTTCGGGCTGGTGGGACCGAACGGCGCCGGCAAATCCACCGCCCTGAAAATGATCTGCGGATTGCTGCTGCCCACGGCCGGCCGGGTGCTGGTCAACGGCGTGGACGTGGAGCGCGACCGCGAAGAGGCCCAGAAGTACATCGGCTATCTGGCGGATTTTTTCTCGCTTTACGACGACCTCACCGTCTACCAGTATCTCGAATATTTCGCCGGAGCCTACAAACTCGAGCCGGCCTCGATTCCCGGGCGCATCTTGGAAGTGGTGACGCGCGTCGGCCTGGAGAGCAAGCGCGATGCCGCCATTGGCGGCTTGTCGCGAGGGATGAAGCAGCGCCTGGGCATCGCGCGCGCGGTGATTCACGATCCGCCGCTATTGGTTCTCGACGAGCCCGCGGCCGGACTCGATCCCAAAGCCCGGCACGAGCTGAAGCAATTGCTGCGCGGCTTTCAGGAACGCGGCTGCACCATTGTGATTACCTCGCACATCCTTCCCGATCTGGAGGAGATTTGCACCTCCATCGGCATCCTCGAAAAGGGCCGCTTGATCCGCGTGGGCAAGATCGAAGAGATCCTGCAACAGCCTGTTCAGCAGGCCGGAGCGGCGGCCGCGCCGCGCGTGGTTCGCGTACATCTCTCCGCGCCAGGCTTCGCGCTGGACTCTTGGCTGGCCGCCAGAACCGGCGTGAGCCGCGTGACCGCTTCGGGCTCGGGAGCGCTATTCGAGTTCGCGGGCAACGACGCCGATCTCACCGAGTTGGTCAAAGCGCTGGTCACCGCGGGCGCGCCGCTCCTGTCCGTCGAACAGCCCACTCTCACCCTCGAGGAAGCCTACAGCCGCATCGCCAAGGGAGAAGTGATGTGAGCGGCCTGAATTCGCTTTTCCTGAAGAATCCGGAGCTGCGGCGCAACTTCCGCATCGAGTTGAGTCCCAAGCGCCTGCTCACCGCGGCAATCATCACCGGCGTTTTCGCGCTGATCGTACTTCCCTCCCTGACGCAAAACAGGCCTGCGGGCGGCTCCCCTTTTATCACTCTCTATCTCATGGCCATCCTGTGGTCCCAAGGAATCACGCTCACGCTGGGAGGAGCCATCTCCTGCTGGCGCGCGGTGCGGCGCGAGCGCGAATTGAACACCTTCGATTACCAGCGGATCACGCGCCTCTCCCCGCTCGAGCTGGCCATTGGCAAACTCTTCGGCGCGCCGGCGCTGGCGTACTTCGTCACGCTCTGTCTGGTTCCGCCCGCGGTCGTTTCGGCTGCCGGTTCAGGAAGCGTCGCGTTCGATTTTCTGGCGCGAAGCTACGTCTTGTTATTCACGGGAGCGCTGGTGATCCACGCCTTCGCGCTAATGATCTCCACGATTTCGGACAAGGGGGGAATGTCCAGCGGTCTCCTCCTCCTGATGCTGTTCCAACTCGTCCCGCTCATCGGAGTGCTTTTTTCCGTGAGCCCAACCACTTCCGTACAAAACGCCGGCCGGACGAGCGCCTTGCCTTTCTATGGGATCGCCTTTCCGCCCACGTTCCTGTGGGCTTGTTTGGAATTGGGGTTCGCGGCGTGGTTGATGCTGGCCGTGGTCCGCAATATCAAGCTCGGCCTGGAAGCGATGCAGCTCTTTAGTATTTGGGAAGGGCTGGGATTCGCGGCCTATTGCAACTTTGTCTGGATCGGATTCTATCCCTGGAGGACCGCGGCCCGCGGTCCCACCGTCGAAAACGCCTTGCTTCTCATGGCAGTCGCCTTCTTTTATGCCGTGGGCATCGGCGTGCTGCGAAGCCGCGAACTGGTTCGGCGCGGATTGCGCGAAGCAACCGGAGCGTTATCCGGGGGCGTGTGGTGGCTGGGCCCGATCGGCTCGTTCGCGATCGCCGCGGCGTTCGCTGAAATTGTCATCGTCGTTCTTACACAGCAGTACTCCCCTTTAGGGACGGACGCAAACGCCGCTCGCAGCCTCTTTCTGGTGCTCTACTTTGCGGCCTGGATGGCGCGTGACCTTTCCTATTTGCAGTGGATGAAGATTCGGCCGGTGCGTTCCTCGCTCAGCAAGGCCTTCCTTTACCTGGGCGTTTTCTACCTGTCTACCTCGATCGTGTTTCGCAGCGCGCTGACCGCCACGAATTCGGACGCCGCATTCGCGGCCTGCCTGGTGCCGTTTCCGCTTCTGCACCAGTGGACCGAAGCGCAGTGGGACGCGGCCGGAGGAATGTGGCTGCTGGCCCTGGGAGCGCAAGTCGGCGCCGCGGTGGTCTTCACCGTTTTGTACTGGAGAGAGGTCGCGGGCCTGGAGAGCCGCCCGCAAGCCGCCTCCCCGGCGCGCGCTGCCTGACGCTTCGAAACGTGGCCGCCCGGAGTTAGCAAGAAGCTTATATACCCAGCAGCCTCTTCGCGTTCCCCTTCAGGATGCGCTCGCGGTCGGCGGCCGGAAGCTTGAATTGGTCCAGGACGGCAGTGGGATACTCCACGTCCTTCGCGGCGAAGTTATCCGTGCCCACCACGATGCGGTCGGCTCCCACCATCACCATCAGGAAACGGAACGCTTCCGGATAGTAGATCAGATAGTCGTAATGGAATCGCCGTAAGTAGTCGCGGACAGGGTGTTGAATCGTGACGTGGTTCGCCATATGAAAGAGGAAATGGTCGACGCGGCCCACAAGATAAGGGAACGCCCCGCCCGCATGCGGCAACACCATTTGCAGATTCGGATATTTGTCCAGCGTGCCGGTATAAATGAACTTGGCCGCCAGAAAAGTGTGCTCGATGGGAGCGTCGATGCAGGCTTGCATGTCCGGAGGCCCCACCGTCCTGCTGCCGCCGTAATTGTTGGCCACGCCATCCATCTGGTGAAAGATGATCGGCAGCTTCAGCGCTTCAATGCGCGCCAGCACCGGCGCAAACCGCGGATCGAATATGTAATCGCGCCTTTCGATGGAGTCCGGCAGATGCACCGCCCGCACGCCGGGCTGTCCAGCCACGCGGTTCAGCTCCTTCAGCGCGAGTTCGGGATCGAGAATCGGCAGCTCCACGCCGACCACAAAGCGGTCCGGATATTTCTGGTGAACCTGAATTCCCGTGTCGTTGATCACCTGCGCGAGATGCGCTCCCTGCTGCGCGGTAACCCTCTGCCAAGGCATCTGCCCGGAGAGCGTCAGGCAGTGCATCAGGTCGCCATGCTCGTCCATCCACTGGCGCCGCTTGTCGAGATCGTAATTGAGCGGAAATGGATTGGCGTCAGGCTGCCCGGTAATATCGGCCAGGACCTTCGCGTAAGGCGCTGGCGACCAGTGCGAGTGCATGTCGATCGCCGCCGGCGGCCCCACTTTTCCATTCTCCGGCCGCGCCGCCCACCACGGAACTCCCTGTGACGCTCCCTGCGACGATCCAGTTTGCGCGGACCCCGTTTGTCCCGACGATGATTCCGCGCCCAGCGTCGTCATCGCAGTACCTAGGGTAACCGCGCCGGCAGCACCCGCGCCCAGCTTGATGAACTCCCGTCGCCGAATCGCCGTTTCTTTCTCTTTCTTTTTCATGCTGTCATCCTCTTCAACTCTTAACCCTGCCGAATTTCCGCCCGACAATGGGCCTATCTTACCGCATTCATCGCTCCCTTAAGCCGGGCCAACGGCCATGCGCCGTATTGGCTACCCGAATCGTCCTCGTTCTCAAACGCGGCCTGAACTTGTAGTAGGCTAGTCCGGCCCTTATGGCTGAACTCGTTCAGCAACTCCGCGATTTGATCGCCCAGATTCGCTGGGCCGCCGTAACCGAAGTGCTCAGCCGCCTCAAGCCCGAGGACGCCGCCAACGCCGTAATGGCTCTGCCCTTCGATCAACAGCGTCTCCTGTTTCGCCGTCTGCCCACGCATCTCGCGGCTAGTCTTGTGGGCCAATTCCCCTATTTCCACGCCTACGCCCTGCTCTATTTCCTCACCGCCCAGGACCTCGCCGCCATTATCGACGCCATGGACCCCGGCGAACGCTACCAGTTCCTCGATGCGCTTCCCGAGGAGGCCTGGCAGCACGTCATGAGAGCGCTGGACGACGCGCATCTTGAAACGGCGCCGTCCGCCCCCAAGCCAGTCGAAATCGAGGAAGCACCGGCGCCAGCCCCGCATGTGCAGCCGTCGCCGATCATCGAGGCGCGGCAAATCGAAAAATATTTTCAGCAGCCCGAAGGGAGAGAGATTCAGGTCGTCGCGCCGATGGACTTGTCGATCGAGCCAGAATACGATTTTCGCGCTGCTCGGTCCCTCCGGTTCCGGCAAATCGACCATATTGAGAATGCTTTCGGGATCTGATCTCCCCATCCAGGGGAGAAGTTCTTTGGCACGGACAGCCTTTGCACGGATCGTGTCCGAATGTCGCCATTGTCTTCCAGAGCTTCGCCCTATTTCCCTGGCTTACCGTGATTGAAAACGTAGAGGCGCCGCTTCTCGCTCGCGGTATCGCACACCCCGAGCGGCACGCCCAGGCGCTCAAGGCTCTCGATTCCGTGGGGCTGAAAGGCTTCGAAACGGCCTACCCGAAAGAGTTATCCGGCGGCATGAAGCAGCGTGTGGGGTTTGCCCGCGCGCTCGCCGTCGACCCGGAAATCCTCTTCATGGACGAGCCGTTTTCCGCGCTGGACGTCCTCACCGCGGAAAACCTGCGCCGCGAGTTGATCGAGCTTTGGTCCCAGAAAAAGATTTCCACGCGCAGCATTTTCCTCGTCACCCACAACATCGAAGAAGCCGTGCTGCTGGCCGATCGCATCGTGGTTCTGGGGACCAACCCAGCCACGATTCGCGCCGATTTCTCGATCCCCTTGGCCCAACCCAGGGACCGAAAGTCCGCCGCATTTCTTACTTATGTCGATTACATCTACAGAGTCATGACCGCAGCCTCGCTTGCAGCTTGCGCCGCCTGTGCCCGAGGCCGCTCGAGGCCAAGCCCGGCTGGCAAATGCTTCCTCACTCCCGGCCGGGCAGCATCGCGGGTTTGCTCGAACTGCTCGTCGATCGCGGCGGAGAAGAAGATCTCTACCATGTGACCGAGGAGCTTCTTCTCGAAGTCGACGACCTGCTTCCCATCGTCGAAGGCGCAACCCTGCTCGGCTTCGCCACCGCTCACGAAGGGGACGTAAAGGTCACGCCCGAGGGCCGGGCCTTCGCCGACGCCGGCATCTCTCGCCGCAAATCCCTGTTCCGCGAAGCGGCCCTCGGTCGCGTGATCCTTCTCCAAAGAATGAAGTCGGCGCTCGAGAGCCGGTCGGATCACGTCATGCCATTGGAATTTTTCCACGACCTCCTGGACGAACACTTCACCGAAACCGAGGTCGAGAAGCAGCTCGAAACCGCCCTGAACTGGGGCCGCTATGCCGAGATCTTCAGCTACGATCCCGAAAGCGGCAATCTCCGGCTGCACACCGACACAAAGCTGCACAGCGAAGACGTTCTGGCGGATAAATGAGTTCGCCGCGGCAGCCGCAGCAACCGTCCGCCAAAGCGCTCGTCTGGGGAATCTTTCCCGACAGCGCCCCGTCGCTCCTCAAGGACTTGCCGATTTTTCTCGCCGCCTTTTCCGTCTTCTACGCTTTTCTCGCGGTGGCACGCTATTGGTTCACTCCGGTCAGCGCGCAAGCCGAAATCGACCTGCGGCCGAGTGCCCTTCCGGCCTATGCCATGTTTTCGGTCATGCGTATCGCCATCTGCCTATCTCATCAGCCTGATTTTCAGTGTCGCCTACGGATATATCGCGGCATACAACGCGCAAGGCCGAACGCGTCATGATTCCGCTGCTCGATACCTTGCAGTCCATTCCGGTACTGAGCTTTCTCCCCGGCGTCATGCTGGCCATGGTGGCCCTTTTTCCGCGCCGGCAATTGGGGATCGAGCTTGGTTCGATTCTGCTGATTTTTTCCGGACAGGCCTGGAACATGGCCTTCAGCTTTTATTCCTCGCTGAAGTCCATTCCGCGCGAGATGCACGAGGTCGCCGAAGTATATCGCTGGAGCCCGTGGCAAAAGCTCGTGCAAATGGAGCTTCCCTTTGCCGCCATCGGACTGGTCTGGAACTCGATGGTCTCCGTGGCCAGCGCCTGGTTCTACCTGATTGCCTGCGAGATGTTCGTCCTGGGCAGCCGGGATTTTCGCATTCCCGGGCTCGGGTCCTACTTGCAAACCGCCGCCAACGCCGCGGACACGCGCGCGATCGTCTGGGGCCTGCTGGTCATGATCGGCGTCATCGTGGCGATGGACCAACTCATCTGGCGCCCGGTGATCGCCTGGGCGGAGAAGTTCAAGTTCGAACAAGTCGGCGGAGCGCAGGTTCCCGCACTCCGCCATTCTCGATCTGCTGAGAGGCTCGCGTGTGTTGCCGCTGAGTGGGCCATCTCTTCGTCAACCCCGCGCGCGAGTACCTGAATCTGCGCCTCGCCCAAAACTGGGCGCGGCATCGCGACGATCGCCGCACCCGCGGCGTCGCTCGCTGGCTCTCCTACGCAATCGCGGCCGCCGCTTTGCTTGCCGTCGCTTATGCCGTCGTGAAGATGAGCGGCTTGGCTGTGTCCATAACTGGCTCCGAGCTGCGCGGCATCTTCGTCGGCGGCGGCGCCACCTTCCTGCGCGTCGAGTTGACTCTGCTGCTCGCCGGCCTTTGGACCATCCCCGCCGGCGTCATGATCGGCTTGAACGCCAGGCTGTCGGCCACGATCCAGCCCATCGTTCAAGTCGTCGCCTCCGTGCCGGCCACGGCCCTGTTTCCCATCATCGTTCTTCTCCTCACCCGTGTTGGCGGCGGACTTGGCGGTCGGGTCGATCGTGCTGATGCTTCTCGGAACGCAATGGTACATCCTGTTCAACGTCATCGCCGGTGCCATCGCCTTGCCCACGGATCTGAAGGAAGTTTGCGGCGTATTCCGGTTCGGCAGGTGGGAACGATGGCGAGAGCTGATCTTGCCGGGAATCTTCCCTTACTTGATCACCGGTTTTGTCACCGCCTCCGGCGGCGCTTGGAACGCCAGCATCCTCGCCGAATACTTCCATCTGAATGGCCACACTTACTCGACCACCGGATTAGGCGCCGTCGTCAGCGACGCCGCCGATAAGGGGAATTATCCCGTTCTTCTCGTCGCCACCATGCTGATGGCCCTCATCGTCCTGACGATCAACCGCCTCGTCTGGCGCCGCCTGTATACGCTGGCATCCACCAGATTCCGGCTGGAAAGCTAAAACCCACTGACCCTTGACGCTCCCCTTCAGCGCCTAAAGAACCTATGCTATAAGATTGCCCATCACGATGATCGAGCCACGATGATCGGGCCACAATAATCAAGGAGGACGCCGACCATGGATCCCACCCGACGCAAATTATTGGAAACCGGCGCCGCCGCCACCGCGATGGCCGCCGCGCAGGCCCTCTTTGGCAAACAGACAGGGAAAGGAGCAGCCGCCATGTCCTTCTACGAGAAAGGTCCCGTTCGCATTCACTATGAGGAGGCCGGCTCGGGCTTCCCGCTGTTGCTGATTCCTGGCGGCGGATTGAACTCGGTGATCGCCGGGCTGGCAAACCCCTTTAACGTCGTCGAGGAGTTCAAGGGCGACTACCGCTGCATCGCCTCGGACCTGCGCAACGCCAATCCCGGCCAGTCTTCCGGTCCGCTGGATATCGACCGGCCGTGGGATTCACACACCGACGACCAACTCGCCGTACTGGATCATCTGGGCGTCGACAAATTCCTGGTGATGGGCTTCTGCATCGGCGGGCCATTCATCTGGAACCTGATCAAGCGCGTGCCCAATCGCGTGGTCGCCGCCGTGCTCGCGCAGCCCGTCGGCTTTCGCCCGGAGATGCCCACGCTGATGTACGACGGCAGCATGACCGGCTGGGGACCGGACTTGGTCAAGCGCCGGCCGGAAATCACCATGGACATGATCCAGAAATATCTCACCAACATGTACCGCAACGGCAACGACTTCGTCTTCACCGTTACGCGCGATTTCGTGCGCAATTGCCAGACGCCGGTGCTGATCCTGCCCGACGATATTCCGGCGCATCCCTACAAGGTCGCCATGGAGTCCGCCATGCTCGCGCCAAAAGCCGAAGTGAGCATGTTCCCGTGGAAAGAGCCCAAGGAACGCATTCCCCTGGCCGTGCGCCAGATCCATTCGTTCCTCAAAGCGCATCGCGACGCTTCCGCCTAGGGATCTGCCTTTGCCTTGGGCGTGCCCCACGCCTCTTGCCTACTTGGCGTTTTTACGCACGGGATTCTGTCGGGGGCTGGCGGGCAAGGTGCCGACTTTCGCCACCCGCGCACGCCCCCGAAGCTGTCATCCCGAACCCAGTCGCGCTTTTTGCGAATGTGGGTGAGGGATCTGCTGTTGCTTTACTCGGCGGAGCCCAACGCGATCCCCCTCAGGACCCGCCGCTCGCCGCGCGCGCCGCTTGCTGGCTCTGCATTTGCGCCATCTGTTCCTTCATCTTCTGTTGCATCTCTTTCGGTGTGGGTTCGGCAATATGTGTAGAGACCATCCACATGTACCCTTCGGGATCGACCAACGTTCCGGTGCGGTCGCCCCAAAACATATCCATCACCTGTCCCTTGAGGGTGGCGCCGAGCTTCACGGCCTTGGCCACCGTCTTGTCCACGCTCTCCGTCAATAGATACATACTGGTCGGCGAAGCGCCCAGCGCTTTCGCTCCGCGCGCACCCATCTGCGGCGACTCGGGATTCAGCATCAGCGTCGTGCCGCGCAGCGTCAGCTCGGCATGGATCGCCTTGCCGTCCGGTCCATTCATGATCGACCGTTTGGTGAAGCCGAACGCCTTTTGATAAAAGGTGGCCGCCGCTTTCACGTCGGCCACCGTGAGCATTGCCGATACCGCACCGTACTGTTTCTTATTGAGTGGATCGACTTTCTTGGGCATGGCACTCCTTTCGCAATACGAATCTTGGACTTGAATCGTGCTCGAGTTGGTTCATGGCAATTGCGTGGCTTACGGGGTATACCGCGCCGCTCGAAACCTCTCGCCGGCGGAGACCCAGCGTACTGCAACCCCAAACACCCGGTCAACGTGCCCGCCTCCTCCGACGGTGTCATCCCGAGGTCGCCGCGGCGACCGGGGTCCGGTTTAGGGACTCCGGTGGAGTCCACTGGACTCCAGACACCGGAGGATCTGCTTTTGCCTTGTGCCGGGTGCCGCGCCCTTCGTTTTCAAGGGTGCGGTTGTGGAACCCTTGTCCGGCCAGGCTGAGTGTTGAATTCCTACCGCGATCAACATCTCCTCAGTGGTCCCACGCGCCTGTTTTACGCGTGGGGATTTTCGCGTCACATGAAGTTCTTCGTGTGATACGCGGACATTTGGGACGCAGCGCCGGGCTCAAACCCCAGCGCTTGCAAGCGCTCCCGGCGCGTGCGGTCCATCTCGCGCTGCAGCTCCGCCACGTGGCGCGCGCCCTTGCGAATTTGTTCCACCGCGACGCCGCCCGCCGCGTAAATCACCAGCGCGTCGTGAACGTAAGGACTAAGGCCAGAGATCGACGCCAGCATCTGCCTTCGGCGCTCGACGGCGGCGGTCATCGACACGCGCATTTCCGGCTCGCGCTCGAAGACGTATCGCGTGTGCTCAACGCCAAATGCCACGTGCCGCGCCTCGTCCCGGTGCGCCAAAAGCGCCAGCGCGGCGGTAACCGGGTCGGGCGCGTGTTCGGCCAGGAACTTCAGGAGCGTGAGGAACGTTCCTTCGCCCATGACGCACAGAAGAAACGTGGCGGTGGTGAAGTCGGGCTCCTCGAGAAGCGTCTTCAGTGAAAGCTGCCCGCTGACGGCGGTTGTGCCCAGTCCCGCGCCGCCGGCTTCGGCCCGGCGCGTGAACGCTTCCGCGTGCCGCGCCTCGTCCACCACTTGCATGGCAAGCACTTCGACCACCTCGCGGTAATGGGGGTGAATGCGAGGAATGAATCGCGCGGGCACGTATAAAGCCGCAAACTCATTCTCCGTGAGAAAGGTCATAATTTGGGCAACCGCCTGTTCGACCTCCATGGGCAACTTGGGCAGCTTTTCCCACGGGACGTCTCGCCCCACCGACCACTGATTCGCGGTTGCCTGTCCGTAAATCGTACTCAACTCCCTGGCCCACACTTCGCGTTTCTCGCGCAGGGTGAAGCCGAACTGGGGCCCGCCGCTTTCGACGCGCGCGCCGCGCGGGGCCAGGCCCCAAGCCGGATCGGCCGTTTCGCAAACCTGCACACGAGACGTGGCGATGGACGGCGAGAGCCCACCCGATTGGATGCGCCACACTCCGGCCACACCCAGCGCTGGCTCACAGCGATGCCCTTCTTTGCGGCACCATGCCGCGAGTTGCTCGGCAATCTGAGCCGAGTCTCCGCGAACTTCAAACCAATCGCCCGCGCGCAATTGCGCCAGCGTACGCCGCAAGAGGACCGTGGCTCCTTCATGCAGCGCCAGGTCTTCGAGATCAAGCTGCTGTTTGGGTGTGGAATCGGGCATGGCGGATTCGGCTACCACTCAGAGGCTAACACTCACTTGGACTCTTGCTATCTCGCGGTGGAAGCGGCGGAGCCATAAAAATTGAATCGGCGCACGGCTTTCTCCAGTTGCGCGTAGCCGCTGGTGCGGGCGGGCAGCCACTGCTTCAGCCCTTCGAGTTCCATCAGCACGCGCACCTTCGGATCCTGAAAAGACATGCCCAGCAGTGTATCGACGAACGGCTGCACCCGCGCGTCCGCCCGGTCGGCGCGCACCGTAAAGTTGCAGTGATCGAAAGGAGGCGTCGTGGCCAGCACCCGCGAGGTCCCCGGATCGAGCGTGCCCTCGTTGATGAACACCGGATAGTTCGCATCCAGCACGCACGCGGCGTCGGCCAGGCCCGCCGCGAGAGCCTTGGCAGCCTCGCGTTCGCCGCCCACGTGATCGCCGTGCTTGCCCACCATTACGTCGTTGTAAGCGACGCGAAAGTCGCGGCCCGGATCGATGCCCGCGTCGGCGATCATTCCCAGTGGAATCAGCGTCGCCTGCGGCGAATCCGGAGCACCCACTGCAACGGTCTTGCCCTTGAGATCGGCCAGCGACGCCAGTTTGGAATTCGTGCGCACCAGGATCTTGGTGGTCAGGTCGCGGTCCGAATCGCGCATGGCAATCGCGCGACACGCGCCGCCGCTGACGATCTGGCTCTTCACCCAGGCCAGCGGCGAATTCCATGCCACGTCGATCTCGCCGCACAGGTTTGCGTCCACCTGAGCGTCGTATGTGGAGTAGAGGACGAAGTCGATCTCCACGTCACGCGCGGCGAAGTACTCCTTGAAGCCCTCCCAGATCGTCACGACTTTGGGATCGTAGGCCACTGCGCCAATACGCAACGCCTTGCCGCGAGATGTGCCTGTCATGGCTCCTCCTCCACTCCCTAGGGTTTGTTAGAACAAAGTTTGCTAGAACAAGGGCAAGCCCAGGCAAGCCTTGCCCATGAAATCCTTCAGCACATCGTTCGACGGCGCCATCACCGCGGCCGCCTGGGCGTCCCGGAAGTTTCGCTCCAGGCCGCCTCGGCGTCCGAATGCCCAGCCGCCTCCAAGAGTCATGGCCCGCGAAACCACGTTCAGGCCAGCCTCCGCCGCTTTCACTTTCGCGCCCAGCACGTCCAGCATCGCCGCAGGGTCGCCGCCCAGCGCTTTCCGAATCGTTTCCGTGAGATAAGCGCGAGCCGAGTTCAATTCCAGCGCCATCTCGGCCACCAGAAACTGCACGCGCGGTATCGATGCCAGCGCGGCGCCAGCAGCGTGTTCGTATTTTCTCGCGCCGACGTGCGCGACAATCGTTTGAAACGCCGCCGTCGCGATGCCCAACGAAACCGATGCCACACCGATCTGAAAGTGCGGCAGAACCACTTCCAACATGGATGGAAATCCGCTGCCCTCGGGGCCCAGGCGCTTTTCGTCGCCGAGGGAGACCTCGGTGAGCGTCATCGGAGCGCTGTCGTTCCCTGCCAGACCCAGGCCCTCGAAGCGCCCCAGGACAGCCAGGCCGACAGTGCCCTTGGAAATCAGGTAGAGATTGGACTCCGTAGGACCCGCCGCGCCCGCTTTCCGAGCCGAGACGACGTAGCTGTCCGCCTCGCCCGCGCTGGTCACGAAGCTCTTGCTGGCGCTCAATCGCTTTTGCCGCACCTCGCTCACGGGCGCGTAGAAGTGTCCGCCGGAGCCAGCCTCGCTAAAGGCCAGCGTGCTGAGATGCCCGCCACGAGCGATAGAGGGCAGCAGCTCCTGCTTCAGCTTGTCGCTGCCTTTCGCGGCGATCACGGCCGTGGCGCAATAGTGCATCAGCGTGACCATTGCGGTAGACGCGCACGCCTGGGACTGCGTATCCAGCACGCGCGACATCTCTCCCAGGCTCGCGCCGGCGCCGCCAAATTGAGCCGGAACAAGCAGGCCGAGCACGCCGGCTTGGCCCAGAGCCGCAATGTTTTCGCGCGGGAACCGGCGCGCCTGGTCGATCTGGTCGGCGCCAGGTCGCAGAACTTCCCGAGACAGCTTTTCGTTTGCCGCTAACAGAGACTGAACGTCCGCCATATGTCCTCATGTCCTCCGCGGCTCAAGCCGCAGTTCGAAAGAGAAGTCAAGAAAGAAGTTCGACAGAGAACTTCGCTAGAGAGGTTCGAAGCGAAGTAGAAGTTTCCAGCAAGCGGTCTGTTCGGATTGCCCGCAGGCTATCCGCATAGGCATTGCTAGATTGTGGCGGTGAATCTGAGGCGGCCGCCCGGCGCCATTAGGCGGGCATTCAAGTAAAGCCTTGCGGGGAGCGGAGGCGGAAGAGCCGATTCGGTTGGCAGTGACTCAAGACGACCAATTTGTAGCCCACCTGCGCGCCACAAAAGCGAGGCGCCGAGTTACAGCAGCCCGAGAGTATAAGCGTGAGCACGCCGTCTTGCCAAGGATGTGGTTCTGCCAAGAAAGTTGTCGAACCGAAGCCGGCAAGACCGGCGCCTGTTGGGGCCTCAGGCTCGGTTCGGGGCGACAGCGGGGTGACACCTGGAGGAGAACAAAGTTTTGAAGCGTCTCGACGCCTTCCGGGAATGATTGAAGCCGCGTTACTCTGGTAGGGCGACTTGCAGCAGGGGCGAAGCGCGGGAGCGGTAGTACATGCCGCGGGCGCAGGCCGAGCCCGCGCGTGCCGCGCGAGCAGGAGTTAAGCGAACATGGGAAAACTCGACGGAAAATTCGCGCTGATTACCGGAGGCAATAGCGGCATCGGGCTGGCCACGGCGCGGCTCTTCATCGACGAAGGCGCGCAGGCGGCCATCGTGGGGCGCAATGAAGAGACGCTGTGGCGCGCAGCGGACGAATTGGGCGCGGAAAGTTTTGCGGTACGCGCGGACGTTACCGAGGCGGCGGAGCGCGAGCGCATGTTCGCGGAGGTCAAGCGGCGCTTCGCGGTGCTGGACGTGCTGGTGGCCTGCGCGGGGTACTCCGCGCCCACGCCGCTGGGGAAGACCGAAGTGGCCGAGTTCGAGAAGCAGGTGCAGCTCAACTTTACTTCCGTGTTCTTCACGGTGCAGGGAGCGCTGCCGCTCTTGAGCGACGGCGCGACGATCGTGCTGGTCGGCTCGCTGACCAGCAAAATCGGCGCGCCGGGATATTCGGCTTACGCCGGGAGCAAGGCGGCGGTGCGAACGATGGCGCAGTGCATGGCGGCGGAACTGAGCCCGCGCGGGATTCGCGTGAACGTGGTGACGCCGGGATACACGCGCACACCGCTGTGGGAACGCACGCGCACACCGGAACAGATCGCAGCGGTAAACGAGCGGCTGCCGCGCATTGTGCCGCTGGAGCGCTGGGGCGAGGCGGAAGAGATGGCGCGCGCGGTGCTGTTTTTGGCGTCGAGCGATTCGTCGTACGTGCAGGGGCAGGAGATCGTGGTCGACGGCGGGACGAGCGCGCTGCCGGGAGGCACGCGGGCGTTCCGGGCGTGAGCGCGGCTGGGCAAAGCCGGAGAGCGGAAAAGCCTCGAAAAGACAGCGCGGCGCGGTTAGCGGCAAGATGCGGGGCGGAAGCCTCAGGTCTCGCCTGCAAACGGCGCAGGCGCGACCTGAGCTACAGAAGCGACGGAGCGGGACTCGAGACTCGCGATGCGAGAAAAGCTCAGCCCATTTTGCCGACGTGGCCCTCGAGCAGCGCCCAGGCCTTCGGGCCGATGGTCTCTTTCCAGCGCGCGTAGTAGGAACCCAGGCGGGCGCGGAAGCCGGCGGCATCGGGCGTATTGATCATCATGCCGCGCTGCGCGAGGCGCGGGGCGAGATCGTGGTTCATGGTGTCGGTATCGCTGCGCTGCAGCGCCACGTACTTTTCGGCGTTGCGCTGGATGATCCGCTGCACATCGGGCGGGAAGCGCTGCCACATTTTCTGGTTGGCGATGAGATTGAAGCCGGACCAGATGTGATTGGTGAGGCTGATGTACTTCTGCACTTCGTAGAGCTTCAGGAGTTCGACAACATTTAGCGGATTATCCTGCGCGTCGGCCTGGCCGGTCTTCAGCGATTCGTAAATCTTATTGAAATTGACGGCGACTGGCGTGGCGCCGAGCGCCTTCCAGCACTCGATATAGATGGGCGTATCGGGCGAGCGCATCTTCAGTCCGTTGAGATCGTCGACGGTGCGAATGGGGCGGAGCGAGCAGCTGATCTGGCGAAAGCCATTTTCAAAACAGCAGCGCGGCAGCGCGTAAATTCCCTTGGCGGCCATCTCCTTGGCGAGATAGGCGCCGAGGTCGCCGTCGATGGCGCGATAGACCTGGGCCTCGTCGTGGAATGCAAAGGGGATGCCCTGCACGTTGGCGGAGGGCACGACGGTGCCGATGATGCCGCCGTTCAGGGTGAAGAAATCGAGTTCGCCGTCGATCAGCATTTTCAGCGCGGCGGGATCGCTGCCGGGGAGCTGGTCATTGTCGGGAAACGTGGCAACGTCGACGCGGCCGCCGGTTTCCATTTTCACCGCGGCCCACATTTCGACCAGGCGCTTGTGCAAAGGGCTGTCGGCGGGCTGATTGTGAAATTGGCGCAGCTTGAAATCGGCGGCAGCAGCGGCGGTGCGGTCAAAGAGATTCATGGCTGCCATTCCGCCGGCGGCGAGCAGGCTGGCGTTGAATTGGCGTCGCGAGATTCCCGGCATGGCGCGCCTCCTTGTAACGAGACCTTATTGTTTTCCCTAACGGTTGGCCGTTCCCTAACAACGCTACCCGCGCCTGTATCCTTAGTTCCTAGAAGGATTTACGCCACAGGTGAGGCAGCGCAACCGGGAGTATAACACGCGGCGGGCGAAGAGATTCCAGGGCGTTTTAGGGGCCGGCAGGGTCCTGCGGGAGCCGGCTGTGGATACGCCGTCTCCCCTATAGACAGCGAAACCCGTTATGTTATACTTCCGCCAACTCATAGAACACACCCCGGGAAGCAGCGGCGGTCGTACCAAAGCTGCTTCCTTTTTTTTGCCTCGAATTATTTTTGTCAACTGTTTGTAACTTTGTAAATTTTTTGTCCGCGCGCGATATTTGCGTCCCCGATGGAGGTTTGTTCCGTTACGGGCGCAGGGATCCGGTTGGCTCAGGGCCTGCGACCCATTGGAGCGCCGCTATTTCGGCTGCGGAGGAAAGCCCCAGGTAAGAGCAACGGCATCCTTGCGGAGTTTGTCGTAAGCTTCTTCAGCATTTATCGGTATTTCAGAGGGCGATACTTATCGCGCACACTAACGGCAACGGAGGCTCTCCATTGCTCTCGAATCCGAAGCAGATCCCGAAATCATATCCTCTTGCTTTGTATAAGCGGGCAAACCATCTGCGCCAGGGCATCGAATCGCTTCTGCAGCGGCAGGAATTGACATACGGCGTGCGATTCGACGATTGCAGCGGCGCCACCGAGTTCACCTACTGCTGGCAAATTATGCTGGCAAAGAACTGAAAGCAGCGAAGGACAAGCCGAACTTCCCACAGGAGGCGCAGACAACTATGAATGCTCCCAAGCAGGCCGCGAATCAGGTGAATCAGAAAGTGAACGACGACGCGAAAAAAGGGTGTGCGCCCTCGTTTCTAAGCTTACAACGGGGAGAGCTAAGCACAGCATGCGGCGCAGACGAGCCTAATCCCGAGGAGCAGTATGTGCCGTCCGATAAAGAGCGCGAGGCGGGCGGGGAGGGGTAGAACCTCGATACTTTTCGCACCAGGGCATCGAACAAATCGAAAGACTTCGCCCGCTAAACACTGCGCTTCCGAACCAGCCGAAATATGCCGTCCCCCTGCCCTGCCAAAAATGGTGCGTGAACCAAGCGAGCCGACTTGCGGCTAACGATGGCCGCCGCCGGAGGAATGGCCGCCACCTGACATATGGCCTGCAGAAACGCCAGCACGCACACCGCCCCCGCCCATTCTGCCGGCGCCACCCATTCCGCCAACGCCGCCGCGAGCACCGCCGGCACCCATTCCGCTGAAGCCTGCGCCCGAGCCACCGGCGGACATCATTCTGGGAAGCGGCGCCGAGCGCGGCGCTTGTACAAGAGGCCGAGTCGAATTGAAAGCAGTGGAGGAGACCCTTGACGAAATCGGAGCTGATGCGGGAGCGCGCCGCTGGAAGCTCTGGCCGGCAGAAACAAAACTATTCGCAGCGGGTCGATTGGCCAATGCGGTCGCCGACGCCGTCGCTGGCGCGTTCACAGGCGCGGTTCTTGTGACAGTGGCGGGTGCGACGGGAACGACTATGTGAGCCCCGGCAACATCGGCCGAGGCCATCCGCTGAACTCGAGCCGGGCCGATCGTAGAGCCATTCGCAGCGGAGGCCACGATCAGCGTGCGAGCCGGCACCGCAGCTTGACCGATCGGAGTCTTCGTCGGCTTCAGAGGCGAGGCCAAAACGGGCGTCCATCCCACTTGATTTCCCGTTCGTACCCAAGTGGCCGTAGCAGGCTGCCAGGCAAGCGGGCCTTGCGGCACCCACATCCAGCCCATGCCGCCCGCGTTCACCCATCCGCCAAAGTGGTAAGGAAACCATCCCCAAGGCTCCGCGCTCACCCAATTCCATCCGGTATCGCCCATGAACATCCACTGCCCGGAATAAAAAGGAACCCAACCGGCAGCCACTCCGTAGGGCTGCCAACCCCAGCCATAACCAGGCACGTCGGCCCAGCCGCCGTAGAGATCGAGGTCGGCAAATCCGGTGGTGTAGGAGTTGCCACGAAAAGCGTCGGACATATCTGCGCGGGCGTCGGAGATACCGTCGTCGCGCTGCGCAACCCATTTATCAAAAGCGTCGCGCGGCGGGTCTTTCTGGATTTGCAGCGAAGCCAAATCCTCGGCGCTCTCGTGCACCGCGTGCCCTCCGCTCACATCGATCGCCGCCGAATCGGAGCCGGACTGAACGGCGACTTTGCCGTGAAATACGCTCACCCAACTTTCGGCGCTGGAGGTGTCTATGCGGAAGCTTGCGTCGTGAGGCACGTTTACCTCGAAATTGGACGCGGCGAGCGAGAGCCGATCGGCTTTGGAGAGCTTGGCGTCCACACTGGCGGTGCCAGCGGTGACGTGCAGCCGCGTCACGTGCCCGCCATCCACCAGGGATAATTCCGTAAATTCGACCGAGGAGTTCGTCGCCAGCCTCATCTCCAATCCGGATTCAAACTCCACTTCGGCATAGCCATCGTCGGTGCGCAGCGCATAACCCTGCTCGATGGGCAGGTTCAACTTGGCATCCTGCCAATCCTGGCCGGGGCGTTGATACTGCACGTTTCCTTCGATGAAGCTCAGGCGCACGATGCGGATGTGGCTGTAGTCCTGGGCCTTGGCGGGCGTGCCGGCACAGAAGCAGAGCGCAAATACAAAACCAAGGGTGGCCGCAAGCCTGCAAGCGTAGGCTTGTCGCGAGTTTCTTGAATTGCGTCGCGAATCCGCCTGAAGGCCCGCCGCGGGGCTCCGCAGCCAGTCGAACGGCGTGACGAGGAGATTCATGAATTCCATGTGCGACGCCTCCCTACCACGAGGAGCAGAGCGAGAGTGGACTCATTGCCAGCAGCGGCTGCCGTTGCTCCGCGGCACGACGTTAAGGCCTATCTTAAGCCTCCTGGCAATTGGAATGCCAACGAACATTGTCTTTTTCTCGTAAACTCTTCTGCCAGGCCCGGGCGTGCAGTAGAGGAGAAAAACCAAGGACGTTTAGCGATCGGCTTGTTGCGCTGGATCGGAATAGTCGTCGAAATGATCTCGCAGCAAAAAGGCGGTTTTCGGGTCAGGGGGAGCGTTGAGCTTGTCGGTTTGTTCGTCCAGGAGCCTTCCATTCATGCGGATGCGCATGGTCAGCGAATCGCCTGGATTGGGGCGATCGGCGTCGAGTTCTATGTACCCGCCCACGCCCGGAGGTACATCGATGTTCCAGGAACTTGTGCCGGCCGGAATCTTCTCCGAGCTTTGCAGCGACGGCGGCTGGCCACTCGACTTGCTCAGACTCTCGAAAGAGACGTGCATCGTCGCCGGACAACTGTTTTCGGCATCGATTTGCAGGGTTTGGCCACCCCGGCCGACCTTCGCCGGAAGGTGGCTCGACGCCGCTTTCTTGCCTCTCGAGGCGAAGGTGAACCAAGCCAGCGCTGCAACCACTGCGACCAGAGGAAGTCCCGCTCGCAGCATAAGTTTGTTCATATTCGGTGGCCTCTCGCGACTACGCTCGGACGATTATGAACCAGGGAGGAAGTGAACAGGGGCGCCGGCGGATGAGGTGTGTCGTGTGTGAGAACTTGGCGATCTAGACACTAAAAAGATTGATAAGGATGGGAAGCAGCTCCCGCCACCAGATTCACCCCTTGCGGGCTTCGGTGAGCGACGCGCTTGCTTCGGCCGGCTGGAGTTCAGCGGACGATTCAACTGCCGCTGGGGGCGCCGCTACGGGCGTGGATGCCGCAGGCTCGGAGCGGACTTCGTGGTAATCCATCTCGGTGTTCACGTCCCAGATGTTGGACTTGTCCGTGCGGCCGGCGAGGATATTTTCCACGGCGGTCATGGCCGTAAGCATGGAGTGGTCCTGATTATTGTAGCGGTGCATGCCATTGCGGCCGACGAGGAAGAGGTTCTCAAAGCCGTCGAGAAATTTGCGGATTTCGTCGAAGCGCGAATAAGCGCCGAAGTACGCAGGATAGGCCTTGGGCATGCGCAGCACGACGGAATCGAGCACCGCGCTCTCTTGAATCATGCCGATGCGGGCGAGCTCTTCGACGGCCAGGCGCTTCATCTCGGCATCGCCGCGAGTCCAGAGCGAGTCGCCTTCATTGCAGAAGTACTCCACGCCGACCCAAACCTTGCTTGGATCGCTGACCATCCAGGGGCTCCAATTGTTGAAGATCTGCAGGCGGCCGGCGAGAACGTCGGGCTCCTGGATGTAAATCCAGTTGTCGGAAATCAGTTTGCGGCCCTGCTTGGTCTGGTCCTTGATCTTCAAATCCTCGAGGAGCAGGCCCACGGTGAGGAAATCGCGGTACATGAGGCCGTCGCTGACTTCGCGCACGTTGGCGGGCACGGCCGTCTGCAAAGAGCGCACCAGATGCTGGATCGGCATGGTGGAGAAAACAAAGTCCGCGTCGTAGCGGGATAGCTGGCCCTGAGCGTCGGCGGCGACAACCGCGGTGACGCGATTTTCGCGCGCTTCGATCTGCCGGACCGACTGTTCCATGACGATCGAGCCGCCCATCTCCCGCACCTTGCGCGCGACCTCTTCCCACATCTGGCCGGGGCCATACTTGGGATAGAGGAAGCGTTCGATCAGCGAAGTCTCCGTCTCGCGCTGGGCGATCCCGGCGGGCTTGCGGCTCAAGGACTTTTTCAGGAAATGCTTGACGCTCTTCCAGATGGAGAGCTCCTTGATGCGCTGCGCTCCCCACTCCGCGTCGATCTCCGTGCAGGGCACGCCCCACACTTTTTCGGTATAGGACTTGAAAAACGTGCGGTACAGCTTGTCGCCGAAGCGATTGATGAAGAACTGCTCGAGATTCTTCTGCTCCTTCAAGGGAAACAGCACGCGGCGCATATAGCTGACGCCGATGGCGCCGGTGCGAGCCAAGCCCAGCTTTCGGATGGTGTCCGCGCTGAGCGAGATGGGATAGTCGAAGAATTTGCGCAGGAAATAGATGCGCGATTTGCGGTTGCGCACCAGCATCACGCGTTCCTCGCGATCCGGGTCGGCGGAGCTTTTCCGCCAAGGGCCGCGTCTACCTCGCGCGATTTGCCTTGGTAACTTACGCGCAGAGGCGCGCCGCCCTTGGCAGCGGCATCCGACTCCTGGAGCGACAGATGCTGCAACCACCAGTTCATGACCCGATCGCTCTTGGAGAAAAAGCGGTGTCCGCCGAGATCGATGCGGTTGCCGCGATAGTTCACGGTGCGGGAGATGCCGCCGACCTGATCGCTCATCTCAATCACAATGGGGCGAATATCGGAGCGGGTAAGCAGTTCGTAGGCGGCGGTGAGCCCGGCCGGCCCGGCGCCGATGATGACGGCAGTTCGAGCGCGTTTCCTCATCGGATACCCACGGAGAGCGCGGCAGCGGATGGGCGCGGCGGCGTAACGGCCGCTGCGGAAGCAGGCTGCCGACTTTGGCTCGGATTGGGGTTCGGATTGGCCTGGGAATCGCTTTCGAAGACGGCGCGATCGAAGGCCAGCTTGAAGGGAGCGCTCACGCGATCGTAGGGAACGAGGCTTTGCCGCCACGTCGCCTCGATCCACGTACCAAACCTGCCGGTCTGGGTAATGCTCGAGCAGATCCAGATTCTGAAGATATCCCATATCGCGGGCCCAAACGATCTTGGAGTGATCGATATCCGCTTCATTGTAGACCCACTCCTGTGAGGGCACATCGCGAGCCGGATAGCCAACGATAACCAGGTGCTTTCCTCCGCGGGCCCGTAAATCCGACAGAATCCGCTCGCGTTGCATTTGCATGGGTATGGGATACGAGCTTGGTTGTCACTGCGCCGGGCGGTGGATTGTCTCCAGGAGCAGAAAAGGATTCCACAGCTTGGCGGCAATCGGGCTGATCATCCACAACGCGAAGACCATTACCACGGCGCGCGAACCCCACAGCGCGTAGGCGGATAGCCAACCCTGCCGGTGGCTCCTCATGTATCGGAGACTGTACAGCAGCATGAGAATCATGGCGCCGGCAATCGGGGCGGCATAGTGCGAATGCGGAGGCCAAATTTGCGCCATCAGATCGGCGACCACCAGAACCGTCGCGAGCAGCACGATGCGAAGTTCGCCGCGCGCGAGGGCCAGAATGCAGGGCGCGAGCAGGAGCAGAAACGGCCACAGGAAAAATCCGTAGTAGATGCTGGCTTTGACTCGCGTGAAGTAGTCGGCCTCATACTTCCAGAGCAGCGCACCCGGCAGCTCGTGCTGGACATAAAAGGCGCGCATCTCCAGATGGCGGTATTGCGGAATGGGGTTGGGCTTCTGAAAGAAGAATGGCTTGGTGATGTGGTACGTCTGGAAATTCACCTCATAGGGAATGACCAAAGCATGGCCGGTTCCCCGCCAGTTGTAATAGAGCATCCATCCCACGCCGAGAACCAGCAGCGCGATTGCCGGCAAGACGGCTTTCGCCGCGCCGCTCCAATCGACTTTTAGACTTTTTACCAGCAGGAAAGCCACGGAGATAAGCAAAGGCAGGCTGAACAAAAATCCTTCGAGCGGGCGGCTATTGGCAAGAATCAAGAGGCCCGCCGCGAAGATCAGCGCGACCGGCGCCTTTAGCCCGCGGCGCAGGCGCGGAAAGGCGCCGAGAACCAGCGCTCCGCCAAGCGCCGCGACCGCCCCTCCCCAATAGGAGTTCACCCAATAGGAGAAGGTCCCGAACCTCACGCAGGCAAAGGCTCCGCCCAGCCAGGCCCAAGGCGCGGGGAGCCAGCCCAGCAGCATCCAGTAGATCGCGGCGCACATCAGGGCCACGCTGAGCAAAACACCGGCCCAGGGAAGTCCGGTCAATCTTTGCCCCAGCGCGAGCGCCAGCCCTTGCGCGGGAGGATACATGGATTGGTAGGTGGGCAGCACGTTCATATGAAACGACTCGAAATGCACCCACAGAGGGCTGGGGGGATTGGTGAGGCGGCCATGCGCAAATGTGTCCGCGGCCAGAAGGTAGCTGAACTCGTCGTGCACGTCGGGAACAGGCACGGGTATCCAGGGCAGCATGGCCAGACGAAACACGATCACGAAGAGGGGGAAGGCCGCCATCCAGAATCGCGTGTGCTGGCTGATGGCGCGGATGCGGTTCTCGGCCTTTTCCACGAGCAACGGGCGGAAGCGCACCAATGCAATCGTGAGGACGATGATGACCGCCCAGAACAGCAACTCCAGAAGGAGCAGCTGCAAATCGGGCCTGTCGTCCAAACCGTAGTTCAGACGCGGGATCAGGCCGAGGATTTCGTCATGTCGCATCGTGTGATCCCAGTCGGGTGGTTCCAGTCCGGTGCGGGACGGCGAGGCCGGGACGGACTGTTAGCTTACTTGTAAAGCCTAGAATCCCCGGTAACGGTTTGTGAAGTGGCAGCAAGTACTCATGTGTCCCAAGTTGTATCGACGATCATGCACCGAACATGCACCAAGAGGTTGTGCGTTGTCCGCGAGCGCGTGCGGCAAGCTAAGACCGGTCTGAGACGTCTATTAGGATTCCGTTCGCGCTGGTTTGGACGCCTCGACGTCGGCTTGAGATTAGCGGAGGCGGCGCCCATCCGACGGGGCCGGCCGCTTTTTCCCTGCTTGCGAAAGGCCGGATATTGTATGATTATTCCATTCGTGAAGCAACAAGGGAGATCCCGGCTTACAATTTTTCGTCTTGGTTTAGCTCGGATTGCCAGATTCTTTACGAGGTGCTGAATGAAAAGCAAGCTGGTCATGGCGTGCGTCCTGGGGAGTGCTCTGCTCGGTGTTAGCGGGCCGCTGTTGGCGCATCACGGAAACGCGGCGTATGAAAACAAGGTGTCTGAATTCAAGCAAGCGACGGTGACGAAGTTCGCGTGGGCCAATCCTCACAGCCTGATCGAATTCGACGTGAAGGATGCCAGCGGCAAAGTGGTGCATTGGACCGCGGAAACGGCCAGCCCCGAAGCGCTCAAGCTGATTGGCTGGAACAAGAGCTCGCTGCAGCCTGGGGACGTGATCACCGTCGACATGTACGCCGCGAAAACGGGCCTGCCCGCGGGGCGCTTGAATAAGGTGGTGCTCGCCGACGGCACGGTTTTGCACGATACTCAGCTCGGCGGCGATAGCGGGAACAAGAGCGGTTACGGCCCTGACGCCGGTGGCGGCATTCCGGGCGGCGGCGGCAACCAGTCGAAGTAGCGCAGTCCTCGCTGAAGTCTCACTGGCTATCGGCGAGCAATTGGGCCGCGCGCGGAAGCTGCCGCGCGCGCCCTTTGCTGTTTCTGCAATGCTTGGTTTTCAGGGGCCCGCGCTTCAGTCAAGGAGGGCAGTTTAAATGCGCAATCCGCTCGTCAAAGTAATGGTCGCCTTGTTGGTCCTGCTGGCCCTTTCACCGGCTGTGATGGCTCAGGGACCTCGAAAACCGCCGCCGGGTTTTGTGGCCGCGGGCATCCCCGAGATGCCGACCCCTCCCGGTCCCGCTCCCAAGCACGATCTGACGGGCGCCTGGGTGGGGCCGATCAAAATCGTCATGGGCCCTTACCCTGAAATGACCGATGCGGGGAAGGCGGTGATGAGCCACAATCACCCGGTTCCCGAAGCCGGGCAGCGGCAGCCTGGGACGCCCGAGGGCGGCGTGAATGCGTCAAACGACCCCTTCATGATCTGCGATCCGCTGGGGGTTCCGCGCGACCTTCTGAACCACGCGATCAGCATGCGCGGAGCAATCGTATTCCAGCCGCTGGCCAACCGCATGCTCATGCTCTTCGAGCAACAGAGGGTGTGGCGCGAAATCTGGACGGACGGGCGGCAAAATCCCGCCAAGGTGGACGCGGCCGGCGCGCCCGATTCCAGGTTCTACGGATATTCCGTGGGCCATTGGGATGGGGACACGACATTCGTGATCGATACGAACGGCCTGGATCCCCGAAGCTGGCTCGACGAACGGGGCCATCCGCATACCAAAGACGCGAAGGTCCAGGAACGCTGGACGCGCCTCGATCAGTACAACTTGCAGGCGACCGTAACGGTCGACGATCCGAAGTTCTACACCAAGCCCTTCCAGCTCATGCAGACGAACTACTACTGGATGAAGGACCAGGAGTTCGAAGAGACCCTCTGCATACCGTCGGAGGGAATCGAGTACCGCGATAAACTGGCCTCGCCGTCCGGCTGGGCCCCTGGCCAAGCGCCCGAGAAGTAAGCAGGCCCATTTTCGCCGCTGCCGCCGCCGACGCACTCCGGAACCGGCTGTATTTCGCGGATCAGGAAGATCACACCCGCGATACAATGCCGGATAGGGACTCCGGAGGGCGGAATGTACGCCGCAGCGGTGATCGTCACCGTCGTAGCAGCTCTGCTCTTTACTTACCTCTACATCGCGCGCCCTTGGGCTTTGCACTGGGGCGCCTCGCACCTCGATCGCATCGCCGCTTTGCCGGGCGACGCGCTTTCGCCTTACGCCTCCGCCGTGGTCACGCACGCCGTGAATATCGATGCGCCCGCGGAAGCCGTGTGGCGCTGGCTGGTGCAGATCGGGCAAGACCGCGGCGGGTTTTACAGCTACACATTTCTCGAAAATCTGGCGGGCTGCCAGATGAGCAACGCCACCCGCATCGTGCCGGAATGGCAGCAGCGAGCCATTGGCGATACGGTGTGGTTCGGTTCGCCTAAGCACTTCGGGGGCCGCGCCCGGATGGTGGCGGCGCTGGTTGAGCCGATGCACTCCCTGGTTCTGGCGACGCCGGGCGATTGGGAACTGATTCGCTCCGGCAAGGAAGGCTTGGACACCACCTGGGCTTTCGTTTTGCAGCGCAAGGGCGTAAACACCACGCGGCTGACCGCGCGCTTGCGCTCGCCGGCCAATGTCGGCATTGGGGGACGCATCCTCAACTTTATCTTTTGGGAACCCGCGCACTTCGTGATGGAGCGGAAGATGCTGCTGACCATCAAAAAATTCGCGGAAGCGAACCCACAGGCAACTCTGAACGCGGCTTGACCCCCAAGCACCCGCCCAGGCATCTTCGGCAATCTCCGGCCTGTCTCCGGCGTCCCGGGCAACTTGACACCCGCGCGGCGCTATCTAAAATATTTTTGTACCGCTATTCCCCGCAGTAAAGCGGGCTTTCTCAAATCACGTGGGAGGACGTGGAGGAGGTTACCGTGAACCACGAGCATTATCACATCCGCTGGTCGCACTTTTCGGGATCGAACTTAGACTGGGAAGCTTTTCCAAGCAGAGATGACGCGGAAGGCCGCGCCAAGGAACTGGTGCGTCCGGGCGAGAACTATACGATCGAGCAGTTTGACGGCGATTGCCCACGGTGCGCCGTGGCGGCGAGACCCGCAAGCGCCTAGGCTCCCGACAGCCAAGGGCAGCCTCGCCGTCATGCGCAGCGAATAGAGCCGCGATGCGGCCCTACCGCAGACCTGGTGCAACGAGGCCGCCCTCACCGGGTAAACCGGCAGCCCTTTTTTACCACATCCACCTTCAATTTGGAGCAGCCAGTTCGGCGTCCATCCAAGTGCATTCCCACCGGTTTTCAGCTTTCGAGGCGGCTGCCGGCGCCGCTGCGGTAATATCAATTCATTACTGGTCCGAATACGCCGTGGCGCCGCCAAGCACAGAACGCGCAATCTTCCCGAGACCCATCCGATCGCCCCGCGGCGCGGCCCTTTCCTGCCAGGGCTGGGCTCAAGAAGCTGCGCTGCGGCTGGTTATGAATAGCGCGGATCCCTCTGTCGCCGAAGAGGGCGAGCGCTTCATCCCTTCGGGCGGCATCGGCAAGCTGGCGCGCGACGGGCAGGCTTTTCATTCCCTCCTGGAAGCTTTGCAAAAGATCGAGGGGAGCCAGACGCTGCTGATTCGCTGCGGCGAGCCGGCTGCCGTTCTCGAAACGAGCGAAGACGCTCCGCGCGTTGTGGTCGTGAACGCGGAGTTGGCGGGCGAATCGCGCTCCGCCCCCCCGCCCGAGATGCGTTTCGACGCGCAGGCTGAGGCTCCGCGCTATGCGGCCGACTGGATGTTCACGGGCCCGGCGAGCGCGCTTCCGGAGGTTTTCCAGGTTTTTCGCTCCGCGGCGCGCCGACATTTTGGCGGAAGCCTTGCCGGACGCCTGGTGGTTTCCGCCGGAATGGGCGGCATGGGCGGCGCCCAAGCTCTGGCCGTCACGCTGAATGCCGGCGCATTTCTGGGGATCGATGCCGACAGCGCTCGGATCAAGCGCCGGCAGAAAGCCGGCTTCTGCGAGGTGATGGTCAACAATCTCGATGAAGCGCTGCGCATCCTGAAGAACGCCGTGCGCAGGCGCGAACCCGCTTCGGTGGGTCTGATCGGCAACGCGGCCGAAGTCCTTCCCGAACTGGCGGAGCGCGGCGTGCTTCCCGATTTGCTGACCGACCAAACGCCCGCCGACGATCTTTCCGTCGGCTATATTCCGCGCGGCATCGCCGTTGCGGACACGCTCGAAATTCAGCGAAGCGATCCCAACGCTTACCGGGAACGGGCGCTGGATTCGATCGCCGCGCAAATACGCGCCATGCTGGAGCTGAAAAAGCTAGGGGCGATCGTCTTTGAATTTGGCAATGGCATCCGCGCACGGGCGCTCGCTCGGGGCGTGGCCGAATCGGGCGAGATTCCGGATTTCATTTCAGAGTATTTGCTCGGCGACCTGGCTCAGGGACGCGGCCTCCTGACGGTGATGGCCCTTTCCGGCGATCTGGACGATCTCGCAGCGGTGGATGCGGCGTGCCTGGACCTTTTTCCGCAGAGCGAACTGAGCGATTGGATTGCCGTGGCCCGTAAGCATCCCACTCCGGGCTTGCCTGCGCGCAGCTTGTGGATGACGGCAGCCGAGGGCGCCAAGCTCGGCGAGGCGATCGATCACGCCGTTAGGAACGGTGCGATCAAGGCTCCGGTGGCGGTAGGCCGCTCGATTTACGCCGGGGCCAACTTCAAGCCAATTGCCACTGTGCCTGCGACGCCAAGCTCGAATGCCAGTGCGATGGGCGACGGCGGCACGCTCGCCGATTTGCCCTCTTTGGCTGCCCTTTTGCAGGCCTGCTCGGGCGCGTCGTGGCTGGGCGTGCAGGCCGCGTCCGGATGGGGCCGCGTGTACACTCGCTTGCAGCTTGCCGCTATCGCCGACGGGACACCGGCATCGGCCGGGCGCCTGGCCCGCGCGTTCGCAAGCGACCTGCCAAACAACTTCGCGGGAAGCCCAGCGCTTTTTGCCTCTTGAGTCACGCCGCCTTTCGATCGCGTGGCGAAGCACCTCCGAATTGCTTACCATGGCACGTAGAGCCGCCGTGCCTTTTCGCCGCGTCTGAAGCGCCATTCGGGTTTCCATTAGGCGTCCCATGGGGCATCAAATGCGGGCGCCCGAGCGGGCCCAAGCGGAGACGATCCTTGGCAGGCTTGATCGAATGCGTTCCGAATTTCTCCGAGGGCCGCGACCGCGAGCGAATCGAGGCTTTGGTGCGGGCGATGCGCGGCGTTCGGGGAGCCTGGGTGCTCGACGTGCACACCGACCCCGATCACAATCGCTCGGTGGTCACATTGGCCGGAGAACCGCGGCCCGTGTTGGAAGCCGCATTGCGCGGCGTGGCCCAAGCCGCGGAATCGATCGACCTCCGTCGCCACACGGGAGAGCATCCGCGAATCGGAGCCGTCGATGTGCTGCCTTTTGTTCCTATTGAAGGCGCGACAATGGACGAGTGCATCGAACTGGCGCGGCAGGCGGGGCGGGAGATCTGGGCCCGGCATGGGATTCCCGCCTATTTTTACGAAGAGGCGGCGCTGCGGCCCGAGCGCAAAAGGCTGGAGAGCGTGCGCCACGGCGAATTCGAGTATTTGCGCGAGGAGGCGCCGCGAAACCAAGAGCGCACTCCCGATATTGGCGGGCCGGGGCTGCATTCCTCGGCCGGCGCCGTGGCCATCGCCGCCCGTAAATTTTTGATCGCCTACAATATCAACTTGAATACGCGCGACATCTCCGTGGCAAAGACAATCGCCCGGGCCATTCGCGCGTCGAACGGCGGCCTGCCGCACGTGAAAGCCATCGGCGTGGAGCTGAAGAATCGCGGGCTGGCGCAAGTGTCCATGAATTTGACCGATTTCGAGGAGACGCCCCTCCGCCGCGTTTTTGATGCGGTCCGGCTGGAAGCCGAACGCAGCGGCGCTTGGATTCACGGCAGCGAGATCGTGGGACTCGTGCCACAAAAGGCGCTGGGCCCCGGCGATACAGGTTATTTGCGGCTGGAGAATTTCTCTCCGGCCGAGAAAATTCTGGAAACCCGGCTGGAAGTGGCAATCAACGAGGAGGCGGCGGACGGCATCTCACTACCTGGCATCTGACCATAGGAAGGCTCGACGATATGAAGATCGAGATGTAAAGATCGATCATGTAAAGAGCAGAGGTGAAGGCACAAACGCCAGGCTGCGCGGGCGGCGCGGGGGCGGGAAATCCGCGAAGGCGGAAATGGTGGACAAATGAACTATAGAAAAACTCTCGGCACTGCGTTTTTCACAGCGGTCCTGGCATGCTCGGCGGCCCCCCAGACCCGCGCCAGCACGCTCAAAACGGACGTCATCGGCATGTTCCCTCAAAACATCGGCGAATTCGCATACGCGGATTTGAAGGCGGCGCGTGCGCTGCCCTGGTTCCCGCAACTCGAGCAGCAAATGCTGCCCTCGCGATTCAAGGAGTTCGAGAAGGCGCTGAACGCGGCGGGCCTCGATCCCAATTCGCAGGTGGAGGAAGTGGCCTGGGCGACGGTGCCTCCCGCGCCGGCAAACGCGGCGAGTCAGCCGCCCGCAAACGGCGCCAACGCGCAGCAGAAAGCGCCTGCCCCCGGCAGCGAACAGATCGTGGGCATCGCCCTGGGCTCTTTCCGTCCCGAGACAGCGGAGATCTATTTCAAGAACCAGAAGATTCCCGTGGTGAAGGTGCGCAATTTTTCGCTCTACGCCTTCGGCGGCGGCACCGGCCCCACCGATCTTTTCTTCTTCTTTCTGGATACCAATACCGCCGCGTTCGGGCAGCGCCAGCAACTCGAGCGCCTGCTCAGCATTCGCGCAGGCGAAGAGCAGAGCCTCTTGAGCGACTCGCAAATGTATCCTCTGATCAACGAAGCGAACGGCAGCGGCATGATCTGGGCGGTGATGGATTCCGATTACGCGCACCTGGCCATGCAGCAACTGGCCCCCGAAGCCGCGCAATTTCCGCAGGCCCAGCAACTGGTCTCTCGCATGCGCGCCATGAGCCTGAAAATCAATGCCGGCTCAGGCGTGCAAGCGAACTTCCAATCGATCTGCGCCACTCCGGACGACGCCAATACCTTCGCCGCACTCTTGCAGGCCGGACTGCTCTATAAGCGCTATCAACTGGGAAGTTCGAATCCAGACCTCGCTTCCCTGCTCGACTCCACGACCATTGCCCCGGCAGGCGACCGCCTCAACGTCCGGCTCAGCCTTACGGACGCGCAGATGCTATCGCTGATCCGCCGCAATACTTTTGCCGTCACCATGTAACGTCGCGGGGAATTAGCGCGTCGTTGTATTGCGGCACGTCATGACGCAAATCGCGCCACGTTCCGCGAAGTCGAATTACCGCGCCGGTTGGAGAGACAAGCGGGTTTGAAATACGACAGGCGGACGGGCATTCCGGCGGCAAGAGGAAAGACGTCGCCTAAGCGGGGGGCAGCACCGTTCAGCGCCCGTTTGTTCCCGCGCTCTTTCCAGAACTCTTTCCCGAACGAAGATACTTCACCAGCGTGGTGCGGATGCTTCCGTTACGCGCATCGTACTCGACGCGGTCCACGCTGAGCATCAGGCGCGCGCCGGTTACGCGCACGTTCAATTGGCGCGCGCATTCCGCGATGAACGACTCCATGCCCAGCGAGGGCTGCGCGGCGCCATGGTGCTCGACGACGATCTCCAGGCGATCCTCAAAATCCTCGATGGCCACCTCAAGCCCGTCGGCCTTGCCCTGAACCAGGGGCAGCGTCTGGTAGCAAAGATCCTCGAGCACTTCGGTCAGCAAGTGGCAAGCTCCATCCTCGAGCCCGGCGCGGGCGGCAAAATGGGCCACGGCCCCGCCCACCGCCGACACTAGCCGGGCGTCCGGCGAAAGATGCACACGGGTACGCGAATGTTCACGCACGGGGGTGGTCCGCCAACTTTACATCGCAGGCTTCGCGGCAAGCGGGGCAATAGTAAAGCCCATCCGCGCAGAGCCGCACGCCATCGAGTCCCGTACAGATGCAGCAGTAGCGTACGCAGAGGCATTGGGTTTCGGGCTTATCGCAGAGGGAACAAACGATGGGACCGCTGAAGCTCATTATCACGACTATAAGCGAGGCAACCGCCGGCCACAAGGCTGAATTCTCGCCGCGAACCCTGTAGCCTAACCCGCCGTGTCATGCCAAACCTACACGACCAGCGCCCTCGTTGCTTAGAGATCGTTACTTACAGATAAATCTCGCCGGGCTCGGCAAGCCGAAAAGGGCATGATTTTGAGGTGGGTCAACTTCGTCGCGTTCAGGTTCGCAAAGTTTAGCTACAATAGGGGCGTACTCGGGCCGGCACAGCCCTGGATTTAGCTTATCGACGTTATCCTATCGGCGGGGCGGCCGGCGGCCACAGTTTTCTTCGACGGCGGCAGAGTTGTGCGGTTACTTCCGCGTTGAAGTTTTGTGGCCGGAGCTCAGCGTGAATATTTCGGCCCCATTCATAAAAAGACCCATAGCAACCTCGCTATTGACCGTGGCCGTGCTGCTTGCCGGGGCGGTGGCCTTTCCCAAGCTGCCGATGGCCTCCATCCCCGAAGTGGACTATCCAACGCTTCAGGTGAGCGCTCAATTGCCGGGCGCGAGCCCCGACACCATGGCGTCCGCGGTGGCCACGCCGCTCGAGCGCATGTTCGGCCGCATCGCGGATATCGCGCAAATGACTTCGGTGAGCCAGTTAGGCTCGACCAGCATCATCCTGCAATTTGGCCTGGACCGCGATATTGATGGCGCCGCGCGCGACGTGCAGGCGGCCATCAACGCCGCCCGCGGCCAATTGCCTACGAACCTGCCGACCAATCCGAATTGGCGCAAGGTCAACCCCGCCGAGCTGGCGCCCCTGGTTCTGGCCCTGACCTCCGATACGGCCACCGCGCCGGAGTTATACGACGTGGCGGACTCGATTTTGGCGCAGAAGATCTCCCAGATCGAGGGCATGGGCACGATCAACGAGGGTGGCGCCGCTCGTCCGGCGGTTCGGGCGGAGGTGAATCCCTTCCTGCTGAGCAAGCTGGGTATTGGCTTCGACCAGGTGGCCGCGGCCCTGAATGCGGCCAATGCTCATTCGCCCAAGGGACAGATCTCCACTGGCAATCGCAGTTTTCTGCTCAACGACAACGACCAGCTCTACCACGCCAGCCAATATGCGCCGCTGATTGTGGCCTATAACAACGGGGCGCCGGTGCGCCTCTCCGACATCTCCAGGGTAGTGGACGCCTCCGAAGACGTGCGCAACGCGGGAAGCGTGAATGGCAGGCCTACCGTGCTGATCTTCGCGCACCGCCAGCCGCAAGCGAACATGGTGGAACTTGCCGATCGCATCAAGGCCATGATCCCGTTTCTGGCCGCCTCGATTCCGCCTTCGATCCACATCAGCATCGCCCAGGACCGCACCACGACCATCCGCACTTCGGTGCACGACGTGGAGATCACCCTGCTTATCTCCGTGGTGCTGGTGATTCTGGTGGTCTTCGCCTTTCTGCGCAGCGTTTGGGCGACGTCCATTCCCAGCGTGGCTGTGCCTTTGTCCCTGGTGGGAACATTCGGGCTGATGTATCTGCTGGGCTACAGCATCGACAATCTCTCGCTGATGGCCCTGACCATCTCGACCGGCTTCGTGGTGGACGACGCCATCGTGGTGATTGAAAACATCACCCGTTACGTCGAGCAGGGACATTCGGCCTTGGATGCCGCGCTGCGCGGTTCGCGCGAAATCGGGTTCACGGTGGTCTCCATGAGCACCTCCTTGATCGCCGTGTTCATCCCCATCCTGCTGATGGGCGGGGTCGTGGGCCGCATCTTCCGGGAGTTCGCGATCACCCTGAGCGCGGCCGTAGCCATCTCGCTGGCCGTCTCACTGACCACCACGCCCACCATGTGCTCGCTGCTCATGAAGTCGCAAAAGGGGCGCAAGCACAATTGGCTCTACCGCGCCAGCGACAAGGGATTCGAAGCGCTCTATGCGGGGTATGCCAAGAGCCTGCGCTGGGTATTGCAAAACCAGCCGCTCGTCCTGGGCATTGCGGGAGCTACCGTAACTCTGGCTATCTACCTCTATATCGTCGTCCCCAAGGGCTTCTTTCCGCAGCAGGATACCGGACGAATCAGCGCCAACGTGCAGGCCTCCGAAGACATCTCGTTCAAGTCCATGGAAGAAAAGATGAACGAGTACGTCGCCATCGTGCAAAAGGACCCGGCCGTGGACATTGTGTCGGCGTTTACCGGCGGCGGAGGAGCTGTAAACACGGCCAACCTTACGATCCAGCTGAAGCCTTTATCGGAACGTAGCGCGGACGTCTTTGCGGTAATCAACCGGCTGCGGCCCCAACTGGCGGCCGTGCCCGGCGCTACCTGTTATCTGCAGGCCGTTCAGGACCTGCAGATCGGCGGCCGCGCCAGCAACGCGCAGTTCCAATATACGTTGCAGGGAGACAACCTCAAGGACCTCTACGCCTGGGCGCCCATCGTTTTGCAAAAGTTGCGCACCCTTCCGCAGTTGCGCGATGTGAATAGCGACTTGCAGAATCGCGGCCTGCAAGCCGGTTTGGTCATCGACCGCGATACCGCCGGCCGCCTGGGGATCACCACGCAGGCCATCGATAGCGTCCTCTATGACGCCTTTGGCCAGCGTCAGGTCTCCACCATGTATGAGCGCATCAACCAATACCACGTGGTGATGGAGATGGATCCCAAGTTCCAGCAGGATCCCGACGGCCTCAATCACATCTATGTCCCATCCAGAACCGGGCAGGCCGTGCCGCTCAGCGCTTTTACGCACTACGCGCCCTCCACCACGTCATTGGCGGTCTCCCACCAGGGACAATTCCCTGCCGTAACCATTTCGTTCAATATGGCGCCCAATCTTTCGCTCGGCGATGCCGTCGGCGCCGTGCAGCAAGCGGAGCACGAACTGGGCATGCCCAGCAGCATTCATGCCGGCTTCCAGGGCGCGGCACAAGCCTTTCAAGACTCGCTCGCCAGCGAGCCGTACCTGATCCTCGCGGCGCTGGTTACCGTGTATATCGTGCTGGGGATGCTCTATGAAGACTACGTGCATCCCATCACCATTCTTTCTACGCTGCCGTCGGCCGGAGTCGGCGCGCTGCTGGCGCTGATGGTGGCCCACACTCCGCTGGACGTCGTGGCCCTCATCGGAATCATTCTGCTGATCGGCATCGTCATGAAGAACGCCATCCTCATGATCGACTTCGCCATTCAGGCCGAACGCAGCGGAGAAAACAATCCGCAGGAGTCCATCTATCAAGCCTGCCTGCTGCGCTTTCGCCCCATTACCATGACCACCATGGCCGCGCTCTTCGGCGGCCTGCCGATCGCGTTCGGCACCGGAACCGGTTCGGAGCTTCGCCGTCCGCTGGGAATCGCGATCGTGGGCGGGCTGCTGTTCAGCCAGATGCTTACGCTCTACACCACGCCTGTGGTGTACCTCTATTTGGACCGGCTGCGTGTTCGCGTGAGGGGCCGAAGCGTGCTCCGCCCGCTGCCGGATGCCGGCATCCACGGACAGACCGCGCCCTCCAATTCCGATTGAGCGAACAGTTTTCTATTAAGTCTGCGAGGCGGGCTTGTCGCGTTGCGCCTTGTTCTGAACGAGGTGCTCCTTCAAGCGTTGCGCGACGTCCTGTTCCTTGCCTTGCGCGAGCTCCTGCTTGACCTCATTCAGGGCAAAGTGCACCACATCGTGATGGTGCAGCTCCTCGGGCCTGACGAGATCGCCCAGCCGCAGCCAAAGCTGGTGGACCAGATTGACTTCATTCCTCGTCAGGTTGGGCGCGTGCGGACCGAGAAGGAAGAACTCGTGCTCACCCTGCGGAGTAAAGATTTCCAGGTTAAAAGGAGGGCGCGGATCGGGCAGCGCTTCCCAGGCGAGGCCGAATTGAAGGGCCTGTTCGGCAAGGCTCATCTTCGTGGAACGCCCCAGAACAATCGTTGACGATTGCAGATTGACCGCGGCCCTGAGGATGCCGTCCCACAGGTCATTTGCGGCGACCACAGCCAGGCGAATCGGTTTGCCGCGCTGTTCGGCCATGGAGAGAGCCTTGGTGAACAGATACTGCTCGATGCTGCCAAACAGCTGGTCGCTCTCGAATTCCACTTCGCTCGAGCCGCTGCGCTGCAAGACCTGGACATGCAGCACCACGATGTCGCGGCGTTCCGTCTTGACGCGATCGAGCACTGCCCCGAGCTGGTAGAGGGCGTGGTAGTTGCTGATGGGAACCAACACGCTCGAAGGGCGAACACCCAAAGTCGCGGTGCTCAACTCCGTACGCGAGGTGACGTTGAACTGGTCGAGGTCCGCTCCGGCGGTTCCGCGTCTTTTGGTGATTCCCTCGGCGATCGTGAAGGTGGCAAAGAAGGCGGCGGTAAAGATAATTCCGGAGATGGTGGCAATCTGCTTGGTGAAGAGATTAATCGTGCACAAGCCCAGCAGCATGAGGGTGATCAGTACCAGGCCTATGGGGATTTCCACGCCCGCGATCGTTACATTCAGAGGGACGCGGAATTCGCGGAATCCCGGCTGCTTATACCGCAGCGCCAGCACGGCGGCGCTATTCATGGCGAAGCTCCACATCACGCCGAAGGCGTAGGCTTCGCCGAGCAGGAAGATGTTTCCGCGGCTCAGGATGATCGTGGCGATCTGCAAACCGACCACCAGGTTGATGATGCGATACGAGGTGCCAAAGCGCCGATGCGGCTGCCGGAACCATTGCGGGAGAATCCCGTCCTCGGAGACCCGGTTGAGCACGCCATTCGACCCGACAATGGCGGTGTTCACGGCTCCGGCAAGCATCAGCACACCCACCAGCACCACGAATGCCTGGAACACCAGGCGCAGGGTGTAGGGGCCCGCGAAATTCATCGCCAGACCGCTGATCAAATTTCCAAAATATTGCGACCGGCTCCCGTCTGGAATGATCATCACGGCAAAGAAGGAAACGCCGGCGGTAAACACCAGGCTGTACGCGAAAATGATGAAGCCGACTTTTTTCAGGTTGGGGATCTTGGGATGCTCGAGCTCGCGGTAGACCTGAGCCAAAGTCTCCTCGCCGCTCATGGCCAGCACCGAATGCCCCAATCCGATAAAAATCCCGATCAGGCCGACGGTATATGCCCAGTTCTTGTGTCGCAGCCAGCCGAGCGCCTGATCCGAGAAGTGCATGTTGTGCGGTTCGGGCCAGGGTGGAAGATGGGCGCCGCGGATCCACAGCGTATAGCCGCACCAGACGAGCATGAGCACGACCATGACGGTCGTGACATACATGATGCGGAGCGCCTTTCCGCTCGATTCGGGGATTCCTTTGACGTTTTCCCACCAGAAGTAAATCGTGACCGCGATGGCGAAAAGGGCGGCGGTGAGATTTCCCGGCAGGACGATATTCGTGTGGGCGTAGCGGAAGAGATCGTTCAAGAATCCGGTAAGATACTGTCCCGCGGATACGCCGCTGATCGGCCCCGTCAGAATATAGTCGAACATCAGCGCTGAGACGGAGATTTTGGCCAGCCTGCTGCCCATGGCCTCCTTGACCACCCGGTACACGCCGCCGCGCACAAACATGCTGCAGCTCTCCATGTACAGAGCGCGAACGGCGTAGGCAAACAGCATGATCGCCAGGATGAACCACGGCGCGGTTTTGCCGAAGGCTTGCTCGGCGATAGCGCCGGCGTAAAATGCCGACGAACCCATGTCGTTCAGAACGATGGCGGCAGCTCGCCAGAAGGAGATAAAGCTGAGCATGGCGGTGGTTGCAACCAGGACTCTGGGGATAGGCCGCACACCGCTGGCGGTCTGTGTAAGTACGGGATCGGGCGTCATGTGGCGAAACGAAATGAAGCCGTCAAATCGGATATCGGAATGGCGCGTGCTCCTCTTTGCTCAACAGGTCTCATGCTTGGGCTCATACATGGGCTCGTGCATGGCTTGAGACCAAGGCTGGCTTCGGCGCCGCCCCGGTATCCCACCAAACTACAGAGGTGAGTTCTCTGGTCTTCTCAAACTGCCCGCACTCCACTTCCAGGAGCACACAGAAATCTCTTCTCTGCCCGAAGCTATCGAAGCGTTTACGCAGATCCTTCCAGTTCTTCGTCAGATAGTGCACCGCGGCCAGGCTGCCCCACTCCGTGAGCCCGGCGCAGACGACATGAGGGTGATTGGACTCCTGGCGATTGGTGAGCCTCAGGACGATCGCCTTGTCATAGATCGCGTCCCCGCGGTCTTCCATGGAATGAAGCTGTCCGGCCAACCGAAAGGCGCGCTGGCCGTTTTCCATGAATAGGAACTGACAGAGGCTGCTTCCCGACCAGGCCTCAACGTCAAAAGTCTTAAAGTTCATGTCCGGGGTGCCATAACAAATCAAAATGGCGTCCCTTTTCAGGCTGGGCTCGGTATCGTTCGCGATACGAAGTACTTTTCCGGAGTACCGGAGGAAAAGAGCGGTGAGCATGGCGGCGGCTTGCGGACAGAAACTGCCGCGGATGAGTTCCGTTCCGAGGAAAGCTCCCGAGTGTTCCGGGGCGGAAGGCTCGGCGTTGCGGAAATTGTTCCTCAGGCGGACATTCTCGTAGCTATCCATCACGAAGTAAGCGTCTGTGGACAGGATCCCGTCGCCCCAAAATCGGCGAAAGTGGAATCGGTCCCAAGTCTCGGGAACGATGTTCGACACCCGTTTGGTCAAGTCCCAAAGGACCAGCAAAGGCGACATCGCCTGCACTCTGAGGAAGTTGGCAAGAGCCGTGCTCGACGTCAGCATTCGTCGACGAAAACTCCCGTAAAGATCACGGCAGCCTTCGCGGATCATGCGTCACCCGCCGCGATTTGCCGCCGCTAACCAAACAAAAAAGTGCGCCTGAGTAGGCGCAATTCATCACTGACTTGGCGGCTCTGCGTCGAGCCTGATGTGTGTTGGATTTGGACACGGCGTCGTGTCCAAGGCACTCAGCCAGAAAGACCTGCTGCCCTCGTTTCGGCGTCGAAACAGGGGTTGGAACGACTCGACCTGGCAGTCGCTCCAGCGGCAGTTTGCAGATTTTCGGGAGAAGAGTCAATCTGAAACTTGGAAGAACTGATTCTTAGGACCGATCCTGGCCGAAGGAAAAGAGGTGTGGCGACCTTATTGGCCGCTCCGGTTCAACTGGTCGTTCAAGACAATCGATTCAGCGATGTCGCGCATGGACCTGCGCCGTTGCTGGCTCTCCCGCTGCAGCCTTCGGTAAGCATCTTCCTCGGTGATCTTTAAGTCCCGTTGCAAGATGCCTTTAGCGCGATCCACAATCTTTCGCGTTTCCAGCTTATCCGAAAGCGCGGACTTTTCGCTCTCCAGGAGCAGACGCTGCCGCTCCTTTTCCTGCAGTTCAGCCAGAGACTTCTGAAGTTCGGCCGTCCGTTCCGCGACCCGGATTTCCAGTTCATCGCGAGCCTGCCGGAGGGCCTCCTCGGTGCTTCGCATCGCGGAACTGGCCCAGCTTGCCACCACGGAACAGACGATAAACGAAACAAAATACGCAACATCGCTGGCCTCGACGGCGAAGGTATGGAACGGCGGGAGAAAGAAGTAGTCGACCAGGAGGGTCGAAGCCAGAACCGCCAAAAATCCGGGCTTCGAGCCGGCGAACCACGCGCTGGCCATCACCGCGGCAAAGAAGACGAACAGGAACGGATACGGAAAGAAACGCTGCAGGAAAAGGGTGGAGACGAACGCAATCGCTACGAAAAATAGAGCTATCCCGTAGCGGCGAATCGCCATCATCTGCAGCGCGCCAGGGGCTACAGCTCGGTCCTTGCCAACATTGACTTCGACCGGTATCGACATCGCGCGCTCAGCCCCAGCTAACGCTTCTCAAGCTAACAAAACCCTTATCCGGGCGTCAATTCCTGGTTCCACTCGGAGATTGGTGACGACATCTCTCGCGCTTTCTTGACTGGGTTCGCGCGCGCGTGTTAGCTTCGGTTGCTCGCCTGATTTCGGGTCACTCGTGATCGAAGCCGCCAGCACGCAGCTGCGCAAGACCGCTCTCAACTCCGCGCATCGCCGCCTGGGCGCCAAGATGGTCAACTTTGGCGGCTGGGATATGCCCGTCGAATATTCCGGAATCGTCAGCGAACATCTGGCCACACGCACAGCCGCCGGCCTTTTCGACGTCAGCCACATGGGCGAAATCGAGCTGCGCGGCGCGCAGGCGCTCGATCTGGCGCAGTTCGTCACCTGCAACGACGCCGCCAAGCTTGCCGAGGGCCAGGCGCAATACTCCGGCCTGATGACTTCCGCCGGCACCTTCGTGGACGACCTGCTGGTGCACAAAATTTCCGGCGAGCATTATTTTCTGTGCGTGAACGCCAGCAATCAGGATCAGGACTTCGACTATATCCGCGGCCTGGGCCGCGGCTTCAGCGCGCTGGTGGAAAATGCCGGAGAGCGCTATTCGCAGCTCGCCATTCAAGGACCGAAAGCGCTCGGCATCCTTCGGCCGCTTCACGCGCGCTCCGATCGCCGCGCTCAAGTACTACCATTTTCTTTTTGGCGAGGTCGATGGCGTCTCCGCCCTGATCGCCCGCACCGGTTACACGGGCGAGGACGGCTTCGAAATCTACTTTGCGCCCGAACATTCGGAAAAGCTGTGGAACGCCTTGCTCGACGCGGGCTCGCCCGAAGGCCTTTTGCCCTGCGGCCTGGGCGCCCGCAATACGCTGCGCCTCGAAGCGGCCATGTGCCTTTACGGCCACGAAATTGACGATACCACCACGGTCTGGGAAGCGAATCTGGGCTGGATTTGCAAGCTGGGCAAAGGCAATTTTCTGGGCCGCGATGCCTTAATGGCGCAAAAAGAGAAGGGAGTCCGGCGGATTCTCGCCGGCTTCGAGATGCAGGATCGCCTGATCGCCCGGGACGGCTATCCCGTCCTCGCACCCGGCGGCCAGAAGATCGGGACGGTAACCAGCGGCTCGCCCGCTCCCTTTCTCAAAAAAAATATCGGCATGGCCTATATCCCTGTAGAATCGAGCGCTCCGGGAACCGAAATTCGCATCGGCGTTCGCGCGCAGGAAGCCATAGCCAAAATCGTGCCGCTGCCGTTTTACAAGCGACCCCGTTAGCGACAGGTCGCGAAAGAAGCCGGGCAAGAAGCGCAGAGAATCCGGGGAGAAGAGACCAATCGATGTATCCCAGCGACTACCGTTACACCAAAGAACACGAGTGGGTGCGCGTCGAAGGCGACGTCGCCACCGTGGGAATCACCGACTATGCCCAGCACGAACTCGGCGACGTCGTCTATGCCGAGATGCCCAAGCTCGGCACCAAGCTCAACGCCGGGCAATCCTTCGGCACCGTGGAGTCGGTCAAGGCCGTGAGCGATATCTACGCGCCCGTCGGCGGCGCAGTCACCGAAGTGAATGCGGCGCTCGGCGACGCGCCCGAAACAATCAATAAGGATCCCCACGGCGCCGGCTGGCTCATCAAGCTCAAGCTCTCCGATCCCTCCGAAGTCGCCAAGCTCATGACCGCCGCGGCGTACGAGGCTTTCATCGCCGAAAAGCAAACGGAAGCCTCGGCCTAAAATCCCAGTGTCCGACAACACCGTTTGAACAAAGCCGCCCGGCGGCGGACGCTACGCGTGCGGCGACCGGACGTTGGTTGCTTGTCGGTTGAGATAAGTTTTGGGTCACAAGGAGGTCCCTGTGACCCATCTACGAAAAATAATGCTGGAGGAACTCCAGCGCCGTAATTACTCGGAAAATACCACACGTTCTTACATCCGCACAGTCGAGGATTTTGCTCGGCGCTTCCACCGCCCGCCCGACCACTTGGGGCCACGGCAGATTCGCGAATATCAAGCTGAGTTGTTTCAGAAACGGAACTTGTCTCCGGGGACGGTCGCGACCCGCTTGGCGGCTCTGCGTTTTTTCTACACCAAGACTCTCAACAGGGCCTGGAGCATCGCCGAAACACCCTACCCGAAAAAGGCATATCGCATCCCGGCGATCCTCAGTCAGCAAGAAGTCGCGCAACTGATCGACGCGGCCGGTTCTCCCCACCAACGCATCCTGCTGATGACGCTTTACGCCACCGGCGTGCGGAACGCAGAGTTGACTCGCCTGAAAGTCAGCGACATCGACAGCCAGCGCATGGTGATTCATGTCCAAGGCGGCAAAGGGCGCAGGGATCGCGATGTGCTGCTCAGTCCAAAGCTACTGGAAGAACTCCGTGCACATTGGCATCGGTTGCGGCGAAAACCCAGCGTATGGCTGTTTCCGGGCAACCGCCACCATAGCGGCGATCAGCCCATCGACACCAAAACCGTCTGGCACGCCTGTCAGAAAGCCGCCGCGCAAGCGGGCCTCAGGAAAAGAGTCCACCCCCACACCCTGCGCCACTGCTTCGCCACGCATCTGCTCGAAGCAGGCGCGGATCTGCGCACCATTCAGATCCTGTTAGGCCATGGCGATCTGAAAGAGACCACCATCTACCTGCATCTTTCGCAGCGCCACCTTCACGCGACCGCGAGTCCCTTGGACTCGTTGCAGCTGAAAGACTGGTCCGTACAGGAGGAGTAGATGAGCCGGCCGCCCCTGGAGGTGGCCGATCTCATCCGCGCCGCAGGAACTGCCTTCATCCAACGAAGCCGCCAGTGGATCAGCTGGAAGCATGTCAAAGTGCTGCTAGCCATCGCGCGGTGTCGCACCGCCGCACTGGGCGGGCATCTGGATCAATGCACTCGCTGCGGGCATCGTGCCACGATCTCTTACAACTCCTGCCGAAACCGGCATTGCCCGAAGTGCCAGACCGCCGCTCGGGAACGCTGGATCGCCACACGTCAGCGGGAGCTTCTCCCGACTCCCTACGTCCATGTGGTCTTCACGCTGCCTGGTGGGTTAGCACCCCTCGCTCTGCAGAACCAGAAGATCGTTTACGATCTTTTGTTTCGCGCCAGTGCGGAAACCCTTCTCGAACTCGCCCGCGATCCCAAACATCTCGGCGCGCAGATCGGCTTCTTCAGCGTTCTCCACACCTGGAACCAGAAACTGAGCCTTCACCCGCATGTCCATTGCGTCATTCCCTCCGGCGGCCTGTCTCCTGATGGCACGCGCTGGATCCGGCCACGCTATGCTTTCTTTCTTCCCGTCCAGGTGCTCAGCCGTGTCTTTCGCGGCAAGTTCGTTGCCGGTCTCAAACGAGCGTTCCAGGACGCCGAATTCCACTTGCACGGAAACCTGGCACGGCTCGCCCAGCCGAAGACCTTCGCCGCGTGGCTACGGCCACTGTTCCGAAAGGACTGGGTGGTCTACGCCAAACCGCCCTTCGGTGGCCCGGATTATGTGCTCCAGTATCTGGGCCGCTACACGCACCGCGTGGCTATCTCCAACCATCGCCTGATCTCGTTGGTAGACGGCCAGGTCACTTTCCGTTGGCGCGACTCCGCTCACCACAACGAACAGAAATGGATGACCCTATCGCTGGATGAGTTCCTGCGCCGTTTCCTGTTGCACGTGCTTCCCAAAGGCTTCGTGCGCATTCGGAACTTCGGCTTCCTGGCCAACCGCCGACGCGCCTCTCTGCTGCCGCTTTGCTTTCACCTGCTCGGCCCGGCACCGAACACCGAGCCAGCGCGATCCACCGCCAATCTCAATGACGCGCACGATCTTCGACTCTGTCCCCAATGTGGTGGACCGATGATGGTCATCGAAAGGCTTACCGCTGCCGAGATCCAACTTCGTTCTCCCCCAGCCCTGGTCCCTGCTGCCGCATGAAACCACTCTCCACAAAACGAAATTTGTGCGTGTCGTGGCACGCTCGGTCTCTGTGTGCCTTGCTGCTCTACAAAACGCGTATTCCCACCTTCTTCCGTCTTCTCTTCGCGAGAGTTTTCCGCTTACATCACTTTTTCCTCTCCCAGGGACGCCTGCTGTGCTCTGTCCCGCAGCTCCGGCGGATCTCCACACTGCACCTTCCCTCCATTGAATTTGCATAGGGCCCGCGTCCACCGCAACCACGGCCGGCTTCGTTCAAACGGCTTTATCGAACGCGCGCAGAGCACCTCGTGCAACTTCGCTTCTCGGCGAACACGCGCGTCCGATAAAGCACTAACGTTCCCCAGGAGTTGGCTTAGATGGGTGCGCTCAACGCGACCGTTGGCGGGCCGCCGTCGAAATGTCTTCGACGGAAACATCCACACCTTCGATCTGTGTGACCCGGAAATTGAGACTGCCTCTTCTACCGTCATAGGCCACGGAAAGATGCGTTGGAGTCACCCATTGCATAGTAAGGTCAATCGTCCCTCCGGCATTGGCGGCGTTGTCTAGGACATACGGTCGGGGAACCGGACCTTTACACTCGAACGCAAGAACCCTCGGGGAAAATGAAAACATTCGTGTGCGCTTCAGATATACGCTGGTGTCAACGTAGGCGGTTCCGAATCCGCCGGTCTGTTCGGTCTCAGCGGTAGCCACCCAACGTCCGTCCGGAGAACGAGCTTCAGCCGACCACACAGTGTCCGGCCCTCCACAACCGGCCTGGAGGAGGCAGAGTGCGATGACGAGGATTGCGGGCCTGGGTTGCACTGTAAGAACAAACTATCAGGAACCAGGGTACGCGCAGCCAATCGTGTTCTGCTTAGGTGTCTTATGCTTATCTGGTTGACTCAGCAAACCCCAATGGGTAGTGTGAAGGGGTGCCCAAACCACCATTTCCCAAGACCCTGCGGCAATTTCAAAGCGACTTCGCCACCGAGGAAGCCTGCAAACGGTACCTCGCGGTCTGCCGCTGGCCCGAGGGCTTCCTCTGTCCCCGCTGTGGAAACCGGCGGGCTTATGACTTGGTGAGTCAACGGCGGTGGCAGTGTGCCGGTTGCCGTCACCAAGTCTCGCTGACAGCGGGAACGGTTCTTCACGGGACTAAGATCCCGCTGACCCACTGGTTTTGGGCCGCCTATCTGATGACGACGGACAAGCGCGGGGTTTCTGCCTTGCTACTCCAGCGCCAACTCGGCCTGTCCTGTTACGAGACCGCCTGGATGTTGCTTCACAAGCTCCGCCGGGCGATGGTGAATGTGGCTCGGGAACCGCTGTACGGCGAGGTCGAAGTTGATGAAACATGGATTGGCGGGGAGCAGGCCGGCCTCCGCGGCAGCCGGCAGCTCAAGGGGCGACGGGCGGCGCTGGTTCTGGTCGCAGTAGAAAGGCGCGGCAGGGGCTCCGGCCGCGTCCGAATGAAAGTGATCCCGGATTTCAGGGGCAAGACCATCATCCCCTTCCTCCACCAGAACGTCTCTCCCGGTTCGACTATCTACACCGATGGCCTCCAGAGCTTTGAGGGTCTCACGGAAGCTGGCTTCAAACATGTCGCCCGCACTCAGCCGCTGCGATCCGCACTCCGGAAAGGCGCGAAGTCGGCTGTCCCACTTGCCGATCGCAGTATTGGAAACCTCCAGCAATGGCTGATCGGCACCTACCACGGCGTGAGCAAGCCTCAACTCCAGGTTTACCTCGACGAATTCGTCTTCCGGCACAACCGCCGCAAGACACCCGCAGCTGGCTTTCAGACCCTCCTTGGTCTCGGAACCGGTCGGGAATCAGCTGAGTACGAGCAGATCCGCGGAGCGAAGGATCTCAAAACACAATCCATTGGGGCTTGCTGAGTTAACCAGATAAGCAGAAGGTGTCTAGTTGGTCCCGTCCAGGCCACGGCCCGAGATGTCGTTTTATCGGATTCTGACCGGCTACCCACTTTCCCTCCGCTGGCAGCGCCGAAAAAATCCTGCTATGATCCCGAATTCCGATGAGCTTGCTATCGTGTCCTCACCTTGTCCGTATTTCGGAGCTCCCGGGCGCCAAATTGCTGCAAGTTAGGATCAACTCCTAGTGCGTTATCTCCCGAAGAGCCCCTCCGAGCGCCGCCAGATGCTCGACGCCATCGGCGCGCGTTCCATCCGCGATCTGTTCGGCTCCATACCCGAGGAGTTTCGGCTCGACCGCGACCTCGACTTGCCCGGACCGATGTCCGAAGCCGAGTTGATCCGCTATTTCCGCGAGCGCGCCGCCGAAAATTCCCTCGGCTACACCAGCTTCCTCGGCGCCGGCGTCTACAACCACCTGCGCTCGGTGGTGACGGACACGATCCTGCTGCGCGGCGAATTCCTCACGTCGTACACGCCTTATCAGGCCGAGATCAGCCAGGGCACGCTGCAAGCTATCTTCGAATTTCAGACGCTGGCCTGCGAGCTTACCGGACAGGAAGTGGCCAACGCCTCGATGTGGGACGGCTCGACCGCGACCACCGAGGCCGTGCTGATGGCCGAGCGCATCACGCGCCGCCGGCGCGTGCTCGTTGCGCGTTCCGTGCATCCCGAATACCGCCAGGTACTGGATACGTACGCCCGCAATCTGAATATGAGCTTCGAGGAGATCGGCTACACCGCATCGGGCCAGATCGATCTCCAGGCGCTCGCGGCCGCCATCAACAACGAAACCGCCGCCGTGCTGGTGCAGTCTCCCAATTTTTTCGGCGTGCTGGAGCCGGTGCCGCAGATTGCGCAAATCGCGCGCGGCGCGGAAGCTCTGACGGTCGTTTCTATCGCCGAGGGAGTCTCGTTGGGCGCCGTGCGGCCTCCCGCGGAGGCCGATATCGTGGCCCTCGAAACGCAGAGCTTCGGCATGGCTCCGAGCTACGGCGGACCTTACGCCGGAGTGATCGCCGCGCGAGAGAAATACATCCGCCAGTTGCCCGGCCGGCTTGCCGGACAGACCACCGACAGCCAGGGCCGCCGCGGCTTCTGCCTCACGCTGGCCACTCGCGAGCAGCACATCCGCCGCGAACGCGCCACCTCGAATATCTGCACCAACCAGGCGCTTTGCGCGCTGGCCGCGACCGTTCATCTTTGCCTGCTCGGCAAGCAAGGACTGCAGGAGTTGGCCGCGCAAAATATCGCCAAGGCCCAATTCGCCCTCGCCGAACTGGAAAAATTGCCCGGCGTGCGCCGCGTGTTTCGCGGACCCGTCTTCAACGAATTTGCCGTACAGTTTCCGCGCTCCATGCGCATGATCAACGCGCAGTTGCTGCGCGACAAAATCATCGGCCCGCTGCCGCTGGGCCCTTATTATCCCGAGCTGACGAAATGCGGGCTGGTTTGCGTGACCGAGACGACCACGCGCGAGGAGATCGAACGGTTGGCCTGCGCCGTCCGCGACACCCTCGCCGTGCCGGTTTAGGAGCTTTGAGAAGGGTTAAGAACGAAGTTGGCCCATAAGATCAAAAAAGCCGCGCGCAACATCAGCTTCTTTTTGTTGTCATCCCGAGCGGAGCCTCGCGCCTTCTCTTTCCGGCGCGCAGCGCCGCGCGAGGCGGAGTTCGAGGGATCTGCTTTTCGCTTCGATTTGCGGATTAAGCGCAGCCTAGAACAAGATTGGATCGCAAACGCCGAGGAATCCGTTGGCCCATAAGATCAAAAAAGCTGCGCGCAACATCAGCCAGAACGAAGGCCTGATCTTCGAGAAATCCGCGCCCGGAAAGCGCGGCATGGAACTGCCTCCCTCCGACGTTCCCGCCGTGGACGTGCAGGCGCTGCTGGGCGATTACGCCCGCGCCGATCTCGAGGGCTTTCCCGAAGTGAGCGAGATCGAGGTGATCCGCCACTTCACGCGGCTCTCCACCTGGAACTACGCCATCGACTTGGGCATGTATCCGCTGGGCTCCTGCACCATGAAATACAATCCACGCGTCAACGAGCACATCGCGCGCCTGGAAGGCATAGCCACCGAGCATCCTTATCAGCCGCAGCAACTCGCGCAGGGCTGCCTGAAAATCCTGGCAACTCTGCAACGGTGCCTGCTCGAAATCACGGGCATGGAGGCCGCCACGCTCCAGCCAGCCGCGGGCGCGCAAGGCGAATTGACGGGATTGCTGCTGATCCGCGCGTACCTCGAAAGCCAGGGCAATCCGCGCAAGAAGGTGCTGGTCCCTGATTCCGCTCACGGAACCAATCCCGCCAGCGCGGTGATCGCCGGCTACGAGGTCGAAAATATCCGCTCCGATAGCCGCGGCCAGATCGACGTCGAGCAGCTACGAAATATCGTCACCGAAGACGTCGCCGCGCTCATGGTCACCAATCCTTCCACGCTGGGCACCTTCGAGCCGCGCATCGCCGAAGTCGCCGAACTGCTGCACGCCCGCGGCGCCCAGCTTTATATGGACGGCGCCAATATGAACGCGCTCGCCGGCGTGGCCCAGCCAGGACGTTTCGGCGTGGACGTCATGCACCTCAACCTGCACAAGACGTTTTCCACGCCGCATGGCGGCGGCGGTCCGGGCGGAGGGCCCGTGCTGGTTAAGAAGCACCTCGAACCTTTTCTTCCGGTGCCTGTGCTCGTGGAAAGGAATGGCCAGCTGGCGCTCGATGCGATTCGGCCTCGATCCATCGGCCGCGTGCGCGCTTTTGGCGGCAATTTCGGCGTGCTGGTTCGCGCTTTGGCCTACATCCTCGCCTACGGCCCTGGCATCCGTCAGGCCACCGAAGACGCCGTCCTGAACGCCAACTATATCCGCAAAAGTCTCGAAGACGTCTACGACCTGCCGTACTCCTCGCCGTCCATGCACGAGGTGGTCTTCAGCGATAACCGCCAGAAGAAATTCGGCGTGAACACCATGGATATCGCCAAGCGGCTCATCGATTATGGCTTTCACCCCTATACCACGGCGTTCCCGCTGATCGTTCCCGGCGCCTTGATGATCGAGCCCACCGAATCGGAGTCCAAGGAAGAGTGCGACCTCTTCATCGAGGCCATGCGCTCCATCGCCGAGGAAGCCGCCAGCGAGCCCGAGCTGGTGAAGACCGCGCCGCACCACACCCGCGTCGGCCGCTTGGACGAAGTCACCGCCGCACGCAAGCCCATCCTGCGCTGGAAGCGCAACACCGACACCGAAGACCGCAGCTGACTTTTGCCGGGCTGCCGGCCTCCTCGAAATCTTCTAATCGTATTGTTGCTGTTCCTATTGGCGGCCGTAGACGAGCACGCGGAAGGTGCCCGGGACCGTCGTCGGCCGGGGATTGGGGCGGTCGCCTGTAGCCGCGCCGGCCTTGTTGAAGTCGGACGTATCCACGAATAGACGGTGGGTCTTGGCGTCGAGTCCCATCGTTTTGGCCCCGAATTGAGTATCGACGGTGCCGGCCACACTGTACTGGTCGGGCGAATCCTCGTGGAAGACGTGGATTTCGCCTTCTTGCGTGGAAACAAAGATCAACTTGGTCGCAGGATCGTAGGCGACGGCATCGGTCCCGGCGGTGATGGGAAAGGACTGAACGACCTTTCCGCTGTCCGCATCCATGATCACCAAGACTTGCGGCTTGCGGCCGGCGCTGAAAAGCCGCCGGTGCTCGCGATCCATGGCTAGCGCCGTGGAACCTCCCGACGGCGCGGTGGGCCAGCGCGATTTCACTTCCATGGTGCGGGTGTCGATGGCCGCGACTTGATCCTTATTGGCAAGATTGGCGTAGATCATTCCCTTTCCGTCCGCCACGGCGAATTCGGGAGAGCCAATGAGATCGATGGTCTTGACGACCATGCCGGTTTTGGCGTCGATCACGGTGGAGCTGTGGCTATCGCCGTTCATGGTGAAGACGCGCTTCGACGCCGGATCGTAAACGATGCAGTCGGTGTCCGGATCGGCCTTTGCCTGGCCCACTGTTTTCAGGCGTCTTCAGGTCGAAGATGGTCACTTGCGCCAGGGTCCCGTCGCTGATGAAGCCTCGGCCGAATTCCGGCGCCAGCGCCACGCCATGCTGCCGCTTGAATCCACTGATATAGCCGACTTCGGCACCGGTGTCCGCATTCATTACCTCCACAGCGGTGCCCCGCGAGAGGTAAACCCGCCGCGCGGCGGAATCCACGGTGATGTAATCGAAATATTCGCCGGTGCTCCCGGGCGCGGCGCCGAACGGGTAAGTCTTGAGGAGGTGGTAGCCGCTGTCGGGCGGACGCGATACGGCCAGCCCGGCAACGAGGAGAACCATGGACACCATTCCCGCCAAGCGCACAAACAGCCTCATGAGGCCTCCTTGAGATTCATACTGCGCGGGAGAATTGTTCCTGCGGCCGGCTTAAAGCAACGTTAAGCTTTTTCAGGAGATTGGGGCGGGGGTGGGGCGCGACTCCCGGCGGCGAGCCGAGGCTCGCAGTTAACGGAAGTTGCGCCCCGAGATCGTTCTTACGATTCGTTCTTCCTGCGGCTCGCGGGAGCCGGCAAGGGAGACAAAGGCACGGAAATCGGCGCCTTCGCTTCGCGAGCCGCGATCGTCGGAGCCGTCTCCGCGGGCTTGCCGCCGGTCGCCCGAGCGGCCTGCGCGCCAGCCGCGGCGGCTGCCGCGGGAGGAGCTATCGGCAGCACCGCGCCCTCGCCTTCCTTCTCGAAGACGAGCCGCTGCTCGTTCTCATCCCAGTCGATGCACAGCAGATCGCCCAGATGCACTTGGCTCGTCGCCAGCAGGTTCGCCAGCGGGTAGACGATGTTCCGCTCGATGGCGCGCTTCAAGTGACGCGCGCCATACTTCAGGTCGGTGCCCTCCCGCAGCAGGAAATTGCGCGCCGCCGGCGTAACCCGGAAGAGGAACTGCCCCTTGGCCGTATCCAGCACGCGCCGCTGCACCATGGAGAGCTCGATCTCCAGAATTTGCTCCAGCTGCGTTGGCCGCAGCGGATGGAAAACCACCACCTTATCCAGGCGGTTCATGAACTCGGGCGAAAACTTGCGCCGCGCCGCTTCCTGCGCCGTGCGCGTCACTTTTCCGTCCAGCGTGTCCGCCGGCTTGTCCTGCGGCTGCACAAAGCCCATGCCGCCGTTCATCAATTCGGTGATCTCGCCGCCGCCGAGGTTCGAGGTCAGGAAAATCACCACCTGCGAAAGGTCCACTCGCCGGTTATCGCCCAAAGTCAGCGTAGCCTTATCCAGCATGCCCAGCAGCAGTTGCCAAAGCGAGTCGGAGGCCTTCTCGATTTCGTCGAAGAGCAGGAAGCTGAGCTTCAATTGATCGGTGTGATATTTCGCCAGCTCTTCCTGGGTGATCAGCGGATGCGTCTCGCGATGCCCCAGGTAGCCTGGCGGCGAGCCGATCAGCTTGGCGATTTCGTGGGAGTGCTGAAATTCCGCGCAGTCCACCTTGATCACCGCGCGCGGATCGCCGAAGAGAATCTCCGCGGCGGCCTCCACGATGCGCGTCTTGCCCGAGCCCGTCGGCCCCAGAAACAGCAAATTCCCCACCGGCCGTCCGTTCGGGCACATTCCCGCGCAGAAAACCTGGTACAGGTCCACCAGAGCGCGAATGCCCTCTTCCTGGCCCACGATCTTCTCGCGAAGAGCATTCTCGAACTCCTGAGACTCGATGCTTCTCAGGCTTGGGTCCAACGACCTACGCTGGCTGGCGCGCATGGTTTTTTGCCTCCTCACCCCTTACCGAAAGTTCCTCTCCGCCATCACGGCCCGGTGCGGCGCGCGATCGAACTGGTCCAGCTTCACACCCACCGTCGAGTGCAAAAGCCGCAGTTGCGTCACCAGTTCATGTCCAGTCGCGGGCGCCTCGGACACGTCCAGCAGAGGAGGAAAGAGATCGGCTAAGTCCAGATTGAGGGTGCGAAGCGTCGCAATGAGCTTGCGCAGATAGGCGGACTTCGAGTCGAACAGCTCCACGCGATTGTTCACCTCTTCGCGCAGCGCTCTCCAGTTGATGTCCACGAATGGATACGCGCGATTGACCTGGCGCATCACCTCGTCCGTGATCCGCGGACGTTCGCCCAGGCGCGCCAGGTAGATCTGCTTCACCTTGCCGCCCTCGCGCACGTTGTGCACCAGGTAATACGCGTTTCCTTTGCGCCGTACGAAAGCCATACTTGGCTCCTCAAGCCCCCAATCAATGACTGTAGTGTAAGTGCCGTACACTACACAGTCAATCTCCGATCGCTTCGCTGCCTCTTAACGGTTACTCCCCGAGTTGGTTACTGCCACGCCCAAATCCGCACAAATAGCGGCAAAGTCGCACTTTCCCGCCGTCGTCTCTCTTTAATCGATGAACTCCATCGATTTTTTTCATCCGCTCTTCTCCTGGCGCTGTTCGTGGACGCGCTCGCCGCGCGCTCTCGTGTTCTTTCCTCCAGCGACACCCGCAGAAAAAGCGCTTTTTCTCGTATCTGCAGCTCTGCGGGGGAAATCGACCTGGAATGATGGAGCTTTGGGGCCCTTCTTACCCTACACATTAGATGCGGGAACTATGATTTGTTCTGCCTATTCTGTTTCGGAAAGTGGCAAGACTGGCAAATCGCCGTCCTTGACGTTATCTTTCTGCGCATGGCCGAAGGCTGGAGCCGCGTCTACATCCTGGTGAAGCGCATTCCCAAGGGCCGCGTCATGACCTACGGGCAATTGGCGCGAGCCACGCGCCTGCCCGGCGGGGCTCGCGCCGCAGGCCGCGCGATGGCCGCCTGCCCGCGCGGGCAAGGCATTCCCTGGCATCGCGTCCTCGCCGCCGGAGGCCGTATTGCCGTGCGCGAACCGTTCGCCAGCCTTCAGCGGCGCCTCCTGGAAAGCGAAGGCATCCGCCTGGTTAGCGGCCGCGTTCCTCTCTCCGAGTACCTATGGACGCCCCCGAAGAGATCTCCGAAGCGATCCATAAAAGTGCCATCGAAACGACCATCGAAGCGGGCATCGAAGAAACCCTCAAAATAAGGTCGCGCCTCCCGCGATAGCGGAAGGCCATCCGAGCCAAATCCGACCGGCGTCGCCGCGCGAGGCCCGGGCCGCAAGAAATGAGCGCCGCGCTTTCCTCCCCCTTTTTCTTTGAAAAGCATCGAATCTGTTGGGTGCGCATATGAAACCAACTTTCCCTTATCGGTCTTCTATCCTCCTTACTTTGTCCCTGGCGTGCTCGATCGCTGCGAGCGGGTGCATCGGCGCGGCCCGCGCGCGCGTGCAGGCAAACAAACCAGCCCCTCAGCAGACGTTTCTCAGCCCCTTTTCCCTGGGGATCGGTCCAAACTTCCTGGCAAGGACCTCTACTCGAGCTTTTTCCTGAAAGGGGAAAAAGCCCCAAAAGCTGCAGCTGCTTGCCATGGCGCCGGGCCTCACCCAGTCGCCATCCGGCATAACTCCCGATTTACCGTCTAGCTCGCCACTCAATTTCGCTCCCTGGCCGCGTCCATCCCTAAAATGTGCTATAGATAACCGTTTGCACCGTGAGCGCTCCCATCATCCAGGTTGTTAACCTGACCAAACACTACGGCCCCGTGCAGGCCCTGCGTGGCGTCAGCTTCGAAGTCGAGGAAGGCGAAGTCTTTGGCCTGCTGGGGCCGAACGGCGCCGGCAAAACCAGCACTGTGGAAATCCTCGAGGGACTCCGCCCCGCCGATGGCGGGATCGTCAGCGTGTGCGGCCTGGACCCGCAAAGCTCCGGTTCCGACTTCAAGCAGGAGATCGGCGCCGTCCTGCAAGCCACCGCGCTTCCCGATAAGCTCCGCGTCGGCGAAGCCGTCTCCATGTTCGCCAGCTTCTATAAGCGCCGCCGCGATCCGGCCGCCTTGCTCAAGCGATTCGGACTGGAGGAGAAGCGCAATGCCTTCTACTCGCAGCTCTCCGGCGGCCAAAAGCAGCGCCTGGCCCTGGCCATGTCTCTGGTGAACGAGCCTCGCGTGCTCTTTCTCGACGAGCCCACCGCCGGGCTCGATCCGCAGGTGCGCCGCGAAATCTATACGATCATCGAAGAGCTGAAGAAAGAGCGGAAAACCATCCTGCTGACCACGCACTACATCGAGGAAGCCGAAAAACTGTGCGACCGCGTGGCCATTGTCGACCAGGGCCGCGTGGTCACCCAAGGCACTCCCCGCGAGCTCAAGCAGCGCTCCGCCGGCACCACCCGCATCGAGCTGCGCCTGGCCCGGCCCGAATCCGACGCGGCGCTCAAGCAACTCGAAGGCGTCGCCGATTGCCGCACCTCGGACGGCGTCTACATCGTGCACTCCACGCGCGTCCCTGCAACCATCGTTTCGCTGGTGAAATATCTCGAGGCGCAAGGCAATGAGCTCTCCAGCCTGGATATCGCCGCGCCCTCGCTCGAAGACGTCTTCCTCGAGCTTACCGGAAGGAGCCTCCGCGATTGAGAAACGCCTGGACACTGACCAAGATCCGCATGCGCCTGGCGCTGCGCAATCGCGCCTTTATTTTCTTCAGCCTGATCTTCCCGCTGATCTTCCTGTTCCTGTTTCTCGGACTCTTCGCCCGCAGCAACGTGGCCGCCGTGCCCTATATGCTTGCGTCGGTCCTGGCCATCACCGTGATGGGCAGCTTCTGGGGTTTGAGCGTGCAGCTGGTCACCTTCCGCGAGCAGGGCATACTGCGGCGCTTCCGCGTGGCGCCCGGTCGGCGCGGGCGCGCTGCTGGCCTCGAGCATCCTTTCGAACTACATCCTGACCCTGCCGACGGTGGCGATTGAATTCGAACTGGCGCGGGGAATCTTCCACATGCAGGGATGGGGGAATCTGGGGGGCATTTTCCTTCTGGTCACCCTGGGAATCGTCACCTTCGCCGCGCTCGGCCTGATCATCGCCAGCGTCACCAACAGCACTCAGGAGACCCAGGTCATCAACCAGATCCTCTGGTCGGCCTTTCTCTTTCTCTCCGGAGCCACGCTCCCTCTGCCCATGCTGCCGGTCTGGCTCCAGCGCTTCGCGCTCTTTCTTCCGGCGACCTATCTCGTCACCGGCTTCGAGCGCGTCATGGTGGCCCGCGTGGGCATCTCGCAGATCGGACCCGAAATCATCGCCCTCTCCGTCAGCGCGGCCATGGCCTTCTTCCTCAGCCAGCAGCTCTTCCGCTGGGAGCCGGAAGAGAAGGTTGGCCCTCGCGCCAAAGCGCTGGCCACCGCGACCATAGTTCCCTTCTTGCTGCTGGGCCTATGGGAGAGCGCGCACGGCAATCTGCGCTCGGCCGCCCGCACCGACTTCCTTACCATCGAGCGCACGGCCCCCGCCGACCGTCCCGCGCCCCTCACCGCCCCCCGCTAGCCGGGAGGCAGCCGGTTATGAATCCTAAGGTAACTTTTTTGGCTCTCCTTTCAGTTGTGGTCCTAGCGAGTTGCAGTCCGGTGGGGAAGCAGGTGGGCCCGACCGAGGCGCAAGTGAAGGGCTGCGATTCAACAAGAACTAGCGATTGGCTCAGGCAAGCAAGAGGTTCTTACGTTCTTGCAGAGGCACCGAATCAATTACTCAGAGGTTGACTCTCGAATTGTCGCAGGGGTTGGCTCAACGAAAAACTTCCTAACAAGGTCGGACATTCAGATTGAATTTCGATTCGACTCGGAAGGTAAACTGGCATCTTACGTCGTGAAAGAGGTTATTACCGGTCCATAGGTCGGGTGTCCTGCCAGCCCCCTCCCTCCTCCCGCATCCAACCCGTGCACGCCGATTCGTAATCGAGTTCCCCGAAAAGGCCATGCTATAATTCCCGCAGGAGCACCTCAGATGGCACTGAAAAAGACCGAATGGATCTGGCACAACGGCAAGTTAATCCCTTGGGACCAGGCGCAAATTCACGTGCTGTCCCACGTCGTGAGCTACGGCTCGTCGGTCTTTGAGGGCATCCGCTGCTACGAAACCAAGAGCGGCCCCGCGGCCTTTCGCCTGCGCGAACACATGCAGCGCCTGGTGCACTCCGCCTACATCTATCGCATGAAGAGCCCCTACACGGTGGAGCAGCTCTCCACCGCCGCCACGGATATCGTGCGCGAAAATCACCTCGGGTCGTGCTACATCCGGCCGCTGATGATTCGCGGCTACGGCGACGTCAACGTCAACCCGCTGCCCTGCCCGATCGAAACTTACATGGCGTGCTGGGAGTGGGGCGCTTATCTCGGCGCCGAAGCCCTGGAACAGGGCGTGGACGTCTGCGTCAGCTCCTGGGGTCGGCTCGCGCCCAATACCCTGCCATCCATGGCTAAGGCCGGCGCGAATTACATGAATTCGCAGCTCATTCGCATGGAAGCGATCGCCAACGGCTACGCCGAAGGCATCGCTCTCGACGCCAACGGCTACGTCAGCGAAGGCTCCGGCGAAAATATCTTCATCGTCCGCGAGGGCGCCATCTACACGCCGCCGCTGGCCTCGAGCGTTCTGCCGGGAATTACCCGCGGCACGATCATGACGCTTTGCGAGGACCTGGGCATTCCCATGCGCGAGGAGATGATCCCGCGCGAAATGCTCTACATCGCGGACGAGGTGTTTTTCACCGGGACTGCCGCCGAAATCACGCCGCTGCGTTCGGTCGACCGCATCACCGTCGGCGCCGGACGTCGCGGGCCGATCACCAAGCGTCTGCAAGAGGAGTTTTTCGCCATTCTCACCGGCGCCAAGCCCGACCGGCACCACTGGCTCACGCCCGTTGCCGCCCCGGTAGCCACGGCTCGCTAACTCCATGCCACACGCGCCGCGGGGCCGGGCGGGCCCGCGCGCATGGTATATTTTCCCTGTGCGTCGACGTGCATTTCTTCGCCACTGCGGGGCCGTAGCCGCGGCATCCGCTATTCCGCTGCGCGCTGCGCCGCCGGAAAGGCCACGTGTCGCCGTCACCATTGACGACCCCGCCACCACCGTCAGCGCGAGCCTCTCCTGGAAGGCCGCTAATCGCGCATTCCTCGATACGCTGGAAAAATGGAACCTGAAGATCGCCCTTTTCGTTTGCGGCATGAGGGTGGACTCGCGCCCAGGGCAAGGAGCTTCTAGGCCAGTGGGACGAGGCCGGCCACCTGATCTGCAATCACTCCTACTCGCACCTCAACTTCAATTCGGAGAAAACGACTTACGACGATTTCGTTGCGGACTTCGCCCGGAACGAGCCGCTCGTCAAGCCCTACCATCGCTTCACTCGCCTGTTTCGGTACCCATTCCTGAAGGAGGGCGACACCGCCGATAAGCGCGACCGCTTCCGCGCCTTACTCAAACAAAAGGGCTACGCCGTCGGCCACGTCACCATCGACGATTCCGATTGGTATGTCGACGACCGCATGACGGCGCGTCTGGAGAAGCAGCCTGCCGCGGACTCGCAGCCCTATGGCGATTATCTGGTGCCGCATCTGCTTGACCGCGCGGCCTTCTACCGCCAGCTTGCGCTCGACGTCCTGGGCCACGAAATCCCGCACACCATATTGCTGCACTATAGAACGATCAACGCCCTCTACCTCGAGGATGTGCTGGCCGCGTTCGCGGACAAGGGATGGCAATGGATTGATGCCAAGCGGGCATTCGACGACGCGGTTTTCAAAAAGCAGCCGCAGACTCTTCCCGCCGGCGAAAGCCTCGTCTGGGCCCTGGCCAAGGAAACCGGCCGTTATAACGACCGCCTGCGCTACCCGGACGAAGACGATACGTACGAAAAGCCCAAAATGGACGCCCTCGGCCTCTGATTGATTTCGTCCCCAGCCATCGATTTCGTTACAGCCGGTTCCGGCGCCAGAGGCAGTCCAAGGAACATGGAAGGGAAGGTATGTGCCGAGCGCGAAGATCAAGAACAGCTTGTGAGGATTTCAAAAGCCCCGCCGGGCGGCCTTTTAAATCCGACTCGTACTTAAGGCCGCGAACGCGCCCCTAGGCGACGGCGGGATCGCTGGCGGCGTCGGCTTTGTCGCGCTCCAAAGTATCGAGAATCGCGCGCAGCGTATAGATGAGTTCCTGGCGCGAGACGCTGCTCTTGCGGAATTGAATGCGCACCCGGAAAGCTTCGTTGTCGGGCTGAAAATTGAAGATAAAGGGCTGCGGCCTCGGCCCGGCGGACTTCTCGTCCCGGCGTTCGCGCCGCGCTTCATCGCGAGTCAGGCCGCCCTGAATGATGCGTACCAGCGTTTCGGCCATCTTCTTTTCGTTGGGCTGGCGGGCGATCTGCAGGAGCAGGGACTTGGAGACGATGCCGTGTTCCACGCACTGCCGCCGGATGGCTTCGGGAATGCCACGCAGCGAAAGCGTCTCCGTCACCGACGAGCGCGCCTTGGCGATCTTGCGGGCGATATCTTCGTGCGTGTAGGCGAACTGCTCCGCCAGCCGGTACAGGCCGTCGGCTTCTTCAAAGGGCGTAAGGTCCTTGCGCTGCAAATTCTCGATCAGGGCCAGTTCCAGGGTTTCCGCGTCGTCCGCGATCTTTTCGATGCAGGGCAGTTCCATGAGCCCCGCCGCCCGCGCGGCGTGATAACGGCGCTCCCCGGAGATGATGTGATAGGTGTCTTCGCGCGGCATGTAGCGAACCAGCAGCGGCTCGAGCACGCCTTTTTCCTTGATCGATTCGGAGAGTTCGCTGACGTCGCCGATGTATTTGCGGGGCTGTTCGGGATTGGGGCGAATCTTGTCGATGGGGACCATCCGGCCCACCGCCGCGCCGCTGAAGCTGGTCAGTTGCTCGACGTAGTGGGCGTCATGCCGCATCTTCAGTGTGACTGGCAATCCGATCCTCTTCGACACGTTGAATGACCTCCAAGGCAAGCTTTCGGTAATCCTGCGCGCCCGGCGATTTGGGCGCGAATGTAAGGATGGTCTCTTTGTAGGCGGGACTTTCCTCCAGCCGCACGTTCTTGCCGATGCGCGTTTTGAACAAGACCGGCCCGAAAACCGAACGAATCTGCTCGTGCGTATCGCGCGAGATGTTGGTGCGCTTGTCGAAAAGCGTGATCACCACGCCGAGCACTTTCAGTGCCGGATTGGGACGCGCGCGAATGCGCTCGTAAGTCTCCAGCAGGTCGTCGGTGCCCTCGATGGCGAAATACGCGGCCTGGATCGGCACCACCAGATGCGTGGACGAAACCATCGCGTTCACGGTCAGAATGCCCAGCGCCGGAGGCGTATCGATCACCACGTAGTCGTAATCCTTGATCACCGGCGCCAGAACATCCTTCAACTTGAAAGGCGCGTCGAACTGGCCGGCCAGTTGCTGTTCGAGCTTGGCCAGGGCCAGTTTGGCCGGCGCCACGAACAGCATGGGATCTTTGGTGGGCTTGATGGCCGCCGCCAGTTCCGCGCGGTGATCGCCGAGAACATCGAACATGGAAATCTGCACGTCGGCCGAATCGAAGAAAGCGATCGTGGCGTTGGCTTGCGGGTCGAGATCGATCAGCAGAGTCTTCTTATTGCGTTGGGCGATAGCGGCGGCGAGATTGATGGCGGTCGTGGTCTTCCCTACGCCGCCCTTCTGGTTGGCTACAGTCAGGATGGCTGTCATAGCATGCCCTGCGCTCTTAAGCGGCAGGGCCCGCGCCTCCCCGGGCCGATAGGCTGCGAACTTTGCAATGTACCTTCGCGCCCTCCTCACATCGCACTGCGACTTCGGCCCAAACCCTTTGGGTGCCAGAAATCTAACTGGCTGCGCTCTTCAACGCAAGCAAAAAATGCGCAAAGGATAAACAACCTGTCAGCCTCGATCTCCCAGCCGGGCCCAGTGGCCACAAGTTCCAGCAGACTTCTTCCCTGCTCGTCCAAGAAAAGCTATCGCCTTTGAGGGACAGGCTGGCTACCCGTTCCAACGTGGACTTAGGGTGCTGACGGATTCCGGAGGTAATTATTCTGCTGGATGCGGGTTATGCCGGATTATTTCCGGCCGCAGTGTACTCAAACTGCCAAAGTTACATCTTGTAGCGGCCGAGGTCGTCGTCGGAAAGGCCTTCGAGCCACTTGCGCAGCTCTTCGCTGGTGGATTTCTCGTTCACGGCGCTGGAAATCTTGGAGCTCTTGAGCACGGTCTCCTCGACGAAGATGGGGCAATCCACACGCAGGGCCAGCGCCAGAGCGTCGCTGGGACGCGAATCGATGGACATGCGCTCGCCGTTGCGCTCCACCCAGATCAGCGCGTAGAAGGTGTCGTCGCGCAGTTCGTTCACCACCACTTTTTGCACCTGCACGTTCAGCCCGAACAGCACGTTCTTCAGCAGGTCGTGGGTCATCGGGCGCGGCGTCTGAACTTTTTCGATTTCCAATGCGATGGCGTTGGCTTCGTAAACGCCCACCCAAATGGGAAGGACGGCGCTGCCGTTGGCATCCTTGAGCACGACGATGGGCATGTTCGTAACGGGGTCCATCATCAAGCCGCGGATCTTCATCTCAACTTCCATCGGCTGCCTCCCTTGGCTCCTATTCGATGCACTGCTCGCCCGTCAGGCTATTGGGACCAGCACCCGTTACGCGAACTCGTACGTATTCTCCCAAAAGGTCTGTGCGCGACGAAGTAAAATTTAGAACTCGGTTGCTCGATGTGCGACCCGTCCACTGCGACTCTCTTCGCGACGCGCCTTCAACGAGCACCTCAAATGTCTGTCCAACCAAGCCTTGATTGCGCTGCACCTGAATACCGCGCTGCCGCTCCTGCAGCGCCTGCAGGCGCCGCGCCTTTTCGCTCTCCGGCACGGGATCGGCCATCAGCGCCGCCGCCGTGTGCGGACGCGGCGAATACTGAAATGAGAAGGTGCCGTCATACTGCGCCACGTCCAAAAGGCTCAGCGTCTGGTCGAAATCCTCGTCGGTCTCGCCAGGAAAGCCCACGATGAAATCCGTGGTGATGCTGATCGGACGGCGCGCCCGGCGGATGAGGCCGATCTTTTCGAGATACTCCTCCCGCGTGTAGGTGCGCTTCATGGCGCGAAGCACGCGCGTCGAACCCGACTGCACCGGCAGGTGCACGTGATCGCAAAGCGCCGCGGAAGCGTCGATCGCCTCCACGATATCGCCGCCCAAATCGCGAGGATGCGAAGTCATGAACCGGACGCGCCGAATCCCCGGCATTTCCCCCACGGCCAAAAGGAGCTCCGAAAAAGTTAGATGCCGATTCGATGGATCGCGATAAGAGTTGACGGTCTGGCCAAGCAGTTGGATCTCCGTGTAGCCGACGTCGGCAAGCTCGCGAACTTCCCGCAGGATCGAATCGCTGGCCCGGCTTCGTTCCGGCCCCCGCGTGTACGGCACCACGCAATACGAGCAACCCTTGTCGCAACCCTCGATGATCGTCAGATAGGCGCGGAAGGGATGGTCGCGCCGCGTCAATTCCGTCTCGAAAGTCTCGTCCGTATCCGTTTCCAGGCCGCTCACGCGCCGCTCGCCCGCTTCGAGCCTCGCCAGCAGCAGCGGAAGTTTGCGGTAGCTGGCCGAGCCGCACACCAGGCTCACCCACGGCGCCCGCTCGAAAATCTCTTCGCCCTCCTGCTGCGCCAGGCAGCCGAGCACGCCGATCACTTTGCCGGAATCGACGCCCCAATTGTTCTTGGGATTAAACTCGCCCAGGCGCGAGAAAACCTTCTGCGCGGCTTTCTCCCGAATGCTGCAGGTGTTGTAAAAAACCAGGATGGCATCGTCAGGCGACGCCACCTGCCGGTATCCGCGCCGCAGGAGAACGCCGGCTACTTTCTCCGAATCGTGATCGTTCATCTGGCAGCCGAAGGTCTCGATGTAAAAAGTGCGGCCAGGTGAACCCAGTGAATTTGCAGCCAGTGGATTTTCTTTCGCGGATGCGGCCGCGCCGGGGAGAAGAGAGGAGAGTGGAACGTGAATCGGTGCGCCCATACCGATTTGATGTTATCACGTCCCTTGGCCGCGTATCGGCGAGCGCTGGCAATAATTGGTTACTTTTCGACAGTTTGAAATGGTGCGTCAGGCAATTACCGGTAGGCGCGCACGTCGGACTGGATCAGGCCCTGATACTCGCCGGCCTGCGCCTTCGCAGGTTGTGTTTCCTCGGCGGGAACCTGCTCCGCGGCGCGCGCCTCGTCCGGGCGCCGCCCCATGAAATACGTGCCCGCGGCCGCATCCACGGCCCCAGGTTTATTGGCCAGCAGCAGATCGAGATACTTCATCCAGAATAGCGTGCACTTGCAAAAGACCCGCATGGCCGCGCGCAAAGCGGCGCTTTGGACGAAGCTGAGCATCAGGTATTGGATCGACCACGCCGTCGCCATGGCCGGCCCGCCGCTCACGCCGCTCGACACCTTCTCGAATTGCCGGAATTGGTATTCGTGCCCGCGCAGCGTGAAGCGATAGAAGTCGTAGGCCCCGCCGACCACCTGTTCCATGAAAGGCGATTCCGAATAGATAATCCCGCCCGGTTTCAGCACCCGGAATATTTCCGCGATGCAGCGGCCGTACTCCGGCAGATAGAACAGCACCGCCTGGATGACAACGCCGTCGAATGTCTCATCGGCAAACGGCAAGTTTTGAGCGTCGCAGACGAGCGTTGTCCGCTCGTCGATGGCCACGTCCGATTCCACGAACTCGATGCGTTGGTCGGCCAGCAGTTCACCGGTGCCGGCGCCGGCGGTCGCTCCGCCCACGATCAGAACGCGCGGCCGCGCGCTCTGCGTGAAGAGCAGTTGGCGAAACTTCCGATAGTTCCGCCGCGCCGCCACGTTCAGGCTGATTCGCGGAAGCAAATCTCGCGCCGTCCGCTTGGCGCGCTCGGCGCGGCTCAGCGGCTGCGGCCGTTCGTAACTTTGGATGCGAAACGCGCTCGAGGACTCATCGATGAGGATCGGAATGCCCGCGATCACCGGGTAATGATTTCCGCAGCCTTGGCACAAAAACGATTCCCCGCGAGAATGCAGCTGCGACCGGCAATGCGGACAGATGAGCCGCTCTTGCACCTGTGTGGTAATTTTCATCGCTCCGACCTGGAAATTTCCGACAGGCTCCGACCCGCCACTAACCGGCCCGGCTCGCCCCGATACCGCTTCTTCCCTGTGCCCGTCGATGTCCCTGGGAACCAATGTATTGCCAGGGCCAACCTACCAGTGCGGCGTTTAGGAGAGAATACGGGAAAGGGAGTAGGAGCGGAACAACCGTTCGCTTGCTTCTTCTTGTGATGGCTTCAACCTCGACGACAACCGCCAAATCGCGAATGTGCAGCTTGCTGTACGCCCGCGGTCGATGCAGTGTAGGCTTGCCGCCCCGTCCCCAAACCGAAGTGCTATACTCCGCCGCATACCCACGTCTTTCTCAGAGGAGGCGGACAAATGATTCACCGGCGTACGTTCCTAGGCTGCGGCAGCCTCGCTGTAGCGAGCCTCCTGCTTGACGATCGTTCGCTTTACTCCGCTCGCGGCGCCGTCAGCCCCATCGTTGCCACCACCGCGGGTAAAGTCCGCGGCATCACCGCCGGCAAAGTTCACGCCTTCAAAGGGATTCCTTATGGCGCCTCCACCGAAGGCTCACGCCGATTCCTCCCTGCGCTTCCTCCGCAACGCTGGACGAGCGTGTTCGAAGCTTTCGAGTTCGGCCATCGCTCGCCCCAAGGCCCTTCGGGGCTGATTCCTGAAGTAGCGGCCATGGACCGCCGCGAGCCTGCGGGCGAAGACTGCCTGGTTTTGAACGTCTGGACCAATAGCCTCGAAAGCTCCGGCAAACGCCCCGTGATGGTCTGGCTGCACGGAGGAGGATATAGCGGCGCCTCCGGCAGCTTCATCATGTATGACGGCACCAATCTCGCGCACAAGCATGACGTTGTCGTCGTCACGCTCAACCACCGCCTGAATGTTTTTGGCTTTACGTACCTTGCCAGGCTCGGCGGGGAAAAATATGCCGACAGCGGCAACGTTGGCATGCGCGATATCGTCCTGGCTCTCGAATGGGTGCGCGACAATATCGCCTCCTTCGGTGGCGATCCGGGCAACGTCACCATTTTCGGCCAGTCCGGCGGCGGCGGAAAAGTCGGCACCTTGCTCGCCATGCCTGCGGCCAAGGGACTCTTTCACCGCGCCATCGCCGAAAGCGGCGCCGCCGTCACCGGCGTTCCTCGCGAAGCCGCCACGCAATCGGCCGAAGTCTTCATCTCCAAGCTGGGCCTGAAACCCGCCGACCTCGATCAACTGCAGAAGCTTCCTGCCGACCAGCTAATCGGCGCCATGCGCGCCGCCGGAAACTCCTTGCACCTTGCGCCGGTCGTCGATGGCGTCTCTCTCCCTGCGAATCCTTACTCTTCGGCTCCGCAGCTTTCCGCCAAGGTCCCCTTGCTCACCGGCAGCGTCGAGACCGAAGTCACCTTCTTCCCCAATCAGCAGCTCGATCCCATTGACGATGCCGATCTGCACGCGCGTGTGAAGCAGGTCGTCGGCGCCTCCGATGCGGATGTGGACTCGCTGATCGGCGTTTACCGCAAGGGCCGGCCCGGCATCAGCGACATCGATCTATATCTGATCCTGGCTTCCGATAACTTCCGCGGGGAGACCGTCGCGCAGGCCGAATTCAAGGCCGACGCCCACGCAGCGCCCGTCTTTATGTATTACTTCAGCTGGAGATCGCCCGTGCGCGATGGCAAGCTGCGCACGTTCCACACCCTGGAGATTCCCTTCGTCTTCGACAATGTGGCTTTGGATGAAGCCATGACCGGCACAGGGAAAGATCGCCAAGCCTTGGCCGATAAGATCAGTGGCGCCTGGGTGGCTTTCGCGCGCACCGGCAATCCCAATCACAAACAGTTACCGAATTGGCCCGCTTTTAATACTTCCTAGCGCGCCACCATGATCCTCAACGACGACTGCAACGTCGTTAACGATCCCCACGGCGAAGAGCGTCGCGCTCTCGCCGCGCTTCGCACTCGCACCTGAGCAAACGGGCGCCGCCAAGATTCCGCCCCCAAAACTGGCGGGCGAGGGACTCGCTTCGGCTTAGGAGTCAGCCGGCCGGCGTCGGCTTCGCTTCGATCGGCGCCGAGACCGGCAACGGCGCCTTCGGCACGATCATCCACGCCACTAAGTAAGCCACGATTCCTCCCACGACCCCGCCCGGCACTACCGCCAGAACCGCCCAGAAGAGCCGCACAATCGTGGGATCCACATTCAGATATTCCGCCAGCCCTCCGCACACGCCGGCGATCTTCACGTCTGTCGACGACCGCATCAGCCGCCGGTGGGGAAACGCCGGACGCATTCGCGCTCCGCAGTAGGAACAAAAATTGGAGTGCTCGTCGATTTCTTTGTGGCACTGCGTGCAAGTCATGGTCTCGCCTCCAAGTCCACTTCCTGCTGTTTATTATCCCCTTTTTCCATAAAGGGGGCTAACTTCTGACGAACCTCTTCATATTGAGGTGCCGCCACGACGGTTATGTCACAGGGATTAAGCCCCCGCAAACCTGCCCTAGGGGTTTTCCTGTATTGACTCCCAGCGGGTCGAAGACTATCTACTACGCCCATAACGCGTCTTTTTCCTGGGCCACTCGGGACTTATAGGGGATCTCGCTTTTTTCTGAGTTCGCATAAAAAAAGGGAGGGGTGTCCTATGCAGCGTCTCGCTACGCCTTCTCGACGATTCCTGCCGAGGGGTTTCAATTATGCTTTCGTGGTGACTGCTTTGACCCTTGCACTCCTGATGGGGTCTCTGCAATGTTTTGCGCAAGGTAGCGCCGGCCGCGTCCTGGGCGCGGTCACCGATCAGAGCGGCGGCGCTGTGGTCGGCGCGACGGTCACGATCCTCGATACAGCCAGAGGAACAACCCGCACTCTCACCACCGACCAGTCCGGCGAATACAACGCTCCGAACCTCCTGCCGAGCACCTATACCGTCAGCGCCGCTTTCCAGGGGTTTAAGACCGCCGAGCGCTCGGGCGTTATCCTCGAGGTCAGTCAGGAATTGCGCGTCGATCTGACCCTGCAACCCGGCGAGCAAGCCCAAAAGATCATCGTCACCGAAGCCTTGCCGATGGTGGAGACCACCAACGCCGAACTGGGCGGAACTTTGCAGAGCGCGATCATCCAGGACCTCCCCATGAACGGCCGCAATTTCGCCAACCTGATTCAGCTTCGCCCCGGCGTCACGATCTACCCCGGCGGCTCCGGTTGGACGCAGAGCAGCAACGGCATGCGCGCCACCGATAACGTCTACCTTTTCGAGGGCGTCAACGGTAACGATCCCTGGATGTCCCAGCCGATCATCACGGCGGTTATGGGCTCGGGCGATGCGGGAACGCTGCTCTCCATCGATGCCATCGACGAATTCAAAACCGAAGAAAATCCCCGCGCCGAATATGGTTGGAAGCCCGGTGCCATCGTCAACGTGGGCGTCAAGTCCGGCACGAACGCCATGCACGGCAGCGCCTTCGCCTACGGTCGCGACGGCTCTTGGGATGCCAACGACTTCTTCATTAATGAGAACGGGGCGGCGGCCTCCCCTGTGGCTCTAGAGCAGTTCGGCGCCACCTTTGGCGGCCCGATCAAGAAGGACAAACTTTTCTATTTTCTGAGCTTTGAGGACCAACGGTATAACGTTGGCGCGAGCGGCACGATTACAACGCCTGTCACGGCGCCGGGCGTTGGCCTTGGCGCCGCCGGAGGCAACAACCTAATCGCGGCCTGCCAGGCTGCACTGTCGGTGGGAGCTCCGGGCTCAGGCATTCCCGGCGCGCTCACAGCGCGCAGCGCCCAACTGGCCGGTCTCAGCAACAGCTGCCAGCCGCTTCCGAATTACCCCGGCTTATTCCCCGTCAACCCGGGTACCAACTCTCTTGGGCAAATCGACATTCCTAACTCACTCCCCAATGTCAATCGAATCGACTCCGGCGTGGGCAAAGTCGACTATCGCCTGAATGACAAGAACGCCTTGAACTTCATGTACGAAATCAGTCCGGGCGGCGGACAGTTGAATGACGCCCCAGGAACTCAAACCAACCCGGTGTGGGAGACCAACCAATACGCGCGTTCTCAGGTTTTTGCCGGTAATTGGACCTGGACGCCCAATTCCACCTGGGTCAACGAGGCTCGCGTCGGCTACTCTCACTACTTCCAGCAATTCCTTAGCGAGGACAACACCCAGAACCCTGCCAACTATACTTTCAACGGCGCGACGTATAACTTTGCCACGGGCCAGAACAATCCTTTGTATTTCGGCTTTCCAGGCCTCGTCATCGATCCCTTCAGCGGCGATTTGGGTGCCGGTTGGCCCAAGATCGTAGGACCCAATGGCGTCTTGCAAGTTCTCGACCACATCTCCTACCTGCGCGGTAAGCATGCCTTCAAGTTTGGCGGCGAAATCCTCGACAATCAGAGCACCTCGAACGTAACGGCCAACACAAAAGGGCCGCTCACCTTCGACAACCTGGAGGCCTTCTTTACCGGCTTTCCGAATGGTCCCGGCTGTGTGAATCCCGCCCTGGGCGCCTGCGCCACGGATGGCGCTGCCACTATCCTCGCTGGTAATCTCTCGCGGCACTTCACCTTCGCAGGTTACGCCGCATTCCTGCAGGACGATTGGCGGATCAGGCCTAGGCTAACCCTGAACCTTGGTCTCCGCTATGAGGTCGACACCGTTCCCGTCGAGCGCGATGGGTTACAGGGCAATTTCCTTCCCGGTACGCCCACGGGACTCGCGCAGCAGAATATTGGCGAGACGCTTCCCTACCATGGCGACCACAACAACTTCGCTCCCCGCCTTGGCTTTGCCTGGGATGTCTTCGGAAATGGCAAAACGGTCCTCCGCGGCGGCGGCGGCATCGTTTACGAGCAATTGGCTCTCGACGTCTTCAACGGCATCGGCAATTCCTTCGGTCTTCGCGCTACCCCAACAGGAGCCCTGCTTTGTTCGGGCGGCGCGGCGGGCTCGTGCAAGCCAGGACCAGGAAACATATCGGTCGCTAACGTCACCTACGCGAATACGCCGGTCATAAACAACTTCGGAACGGGAGATATCCCGCTCAACTGGGCCACCAGTCCCTCGACCCCGCTCTACTCTTTCACTGCAGCTTGCGGCGATGGCGCCACCGCCATCCCCGGTCCAACGGGGTTCCAGCCGCCCCAGTGCAATGCCATGCTGGTTGACCCTAACCTGCGTACGCCTTACGTCAGCAACTGGTCGCTCGACCTGCAGCACTCGATCACCAGCAATCTGTCATTGGACATCGGCTACGTCGGTAATCACGGGACGAAGCTCGTCAGCGCCCTGGACATCAATCAGCCCGTTGCTACCAGTGGCGTTGTGGGCGATGGTGTGGGCCTGACCACCTTCGGTCCCGGCTGGACGGCCGCGGTGCTCACCTCTTGCGCACTCACGCCCTCGAAAAAGATCTGCGCAGTGAACACAGCTGCTGAGCAGGCTGCCCGTCCCTACAACGGCCAGTATCCGTACTTTAAGTTCGTCGACGATTACGGGAACCTGGACAGCTCGAACTACAACGGCTTGCAGGCCATACTCACCGCGCGCAACTACCATGGATTGACCCTAACGGGCGGCTACACTTTTTCACATGCCCTTAGCGAGAATTCCGGCCAGGGCACTGCCGGCAGCAACAGCCTTCCGATCAATAGCTACGGAAGTCTCCACTCCCAACTCTATGGGCCCAGCACCTTTGACATTCGCCACAAGTTCACGCTCTCGGGCACCTACACTCTCCCCGGTCGCAAGGGTTTTGGGCAAATGCTGGAAGGCTGGTCGTTGAACGGTTCGGCAATCGTTCAAACGGGCGCCCCATGGCATACTGCGGATAGCACGACGGACTTCGCCGGAACCGGAGAGCAAACCGGTAATTCGTCTGCCAGCGAAGGCGGTCAATGGGATTTCTTCGGAAATCCGAGCGACTTTAAGCCCGTCAACAACTTTTACGGTGTAAACCCCACAGCCGGAGGCTATCAGCTCTGTACCTCGGCGATCACCGCGAATTGCGTTATGAACATTCCCGGAATTCCCTACTTCCCGGGAGGCGGCAGCACTACTGCTCCCACGGCGAACGCGATGTGCAACCAAAAGGCCGCAGCCATGGGACCGCTTGCCACGGCATCGCTCGATGTGCTCGGCTGCTACGCTCTCGGCAATTCCATTCTGATTCCGCCGCCCTACGGCGGCTACGGCTTTACCCAATACAACCAGTGGTACGACAGCGGCTTTCACAATGTGGATTTCTCCGTCACCAAAGCCTTCAAGATCAAGGAAAATCTCAGCGCTCAATTCCGCGCTGAGTTCTTCAACATTTTCAATTCGGTCAACTTTGTGAATCCGTTCGGCGGTCCCGGCGGCAACGGTGGCAGCACCAATACGATTAACCCCTCCAAGGCTTTCGGTGCCGGCGGACTCGCGTTTGTGGGCGCTACGCCAGACGAGGCCAGTTCCAATCCTGTCCTCGGCTCGGGTGGTGCACGCGACATTCAGCTCGGCTTGAAGCTGATCTTCTAAGAAAACGCAAGTAACAAGAACGCAAGCTGCCCCTCTATCTTGAGCAGCAGCACAGCAAAAAGGCCGGGAGAAATCCCGGCCTTTTTTTGTCGTTGCTTGTCGGCTGGGTCCTGGATCATTCCCCATTTAATCCCTCAGGCAGCCTCAAGTCGTGGAGCCGCAGCCGTCAGGTCTTTCCCGGATTGCGCCCCGTGCATAGGAGCCATGTACTGTTTCTCGGTAAGGTCCTTTTCCAGGGGAAGTTGAAAGAATAAGGGGTAGTTTTCGCTTATTTCACAAAATAGGGGAGGGTGTCCTATGCAGTGTGTCACCACATCGCCCCGGCGATGTATGCCGAGGTCGTTCGATAGCTTTCTTCCCGTCGTCTATCTGGCCGTTGCTCTACTCCTAGGTTGTCTGCAGGCCTTTGCGCAAGGCAGCGCCGGCCGCATTCTCGGCAGCGTAACCGATCAAACCGGAGGCGCGGTCGCCGGAGCTACCGTAACCATCCTCGATACCCAAAGAAATATCACGCGCACCCTGATGTCGGACAGCGCGGGCCAATACAATGCGCCCAACCTTTTGCCCGGCTCCTATACCGTCAGTGCCGCCTTTCAAGGCTTTAGAACCGCCGAACGCGCCGGCATCACTCTGGAGGTCAATCAGGAACTGCGCGTCGATCTCACTTTGCAGCCTGGTGAGCAGACTCAAAAAATCACGGTAACGGGTGAACTGCCGCTCGTCGAGACAACCAACTCTGTCGTCGGCGGAACCATCCAGAACAGCGTCATCAATGACCTGCCCCTGAACGGCCGTAACTTCACCAACCTTCTTGTGCTGCGTCCCGGCACGATCAAATATGCCGGCGGCTCCGGCTGGACCCAAAGCACAAACGGGCTGCGTCCCCACGATCAGAATTACATGGTGGACGGCATCGATAGCAACGATCCCTGGATGGCACAAAGCGTCATGAACGCCGTTATGGCCGCCGGAGACGCGGGCACGATGCTCCCCATCGACTCCATTGACGAATTTCGAACCGAACAAAATCCGCAAGCGGAATACGGTTGGAAGCCGGGCGGCGTAATCAATGTCGGCCTGAAGTCCGGCAGCAACAACATCCACGGCACGGCCTACGCTTACGGCCGAGATAACTCCTTCCATGAGAAGGCCGGTGCGAGTCAAGACGGTTTTTGTTTTTCTTAGGTCTTTGGCTCTGAAGTCGAGCCGCCTCTGTCGCCATCCTTCCATCCGCACTCTTTTGTGAGCGATATTCGCTCGGTGCCAGTTGGGTGTTCTCGTTTCAGTAGGTGCTGCTACCTGAGAATCGACCTCAGTTCCCACCGATTCGGTGAGAGTTGGGCCCCAGGAGTTAGTCGCAGTCACCTGGACTCGGCGGTTGAGCTCGGCTGTCCGGATCGCAACTCTAGGCCACTTCCCGCATTGCTTTCTGGCTATTGCGCAGCGGTTCGTACACCTCTCCGCCTACCCACAACCGATGCAGTAGTACCGCCAGCTTTCGAGCCACTGCCACCACGGCTCGCTTCTTGGCATTTTTTCCTCCTCGCTCCGCAAGCTTTAGTCCCCATCTCCGCAGATCACTGTCTTCTCCAAAAGGTCCCAGAATGTAGTGCGCTCCCTGCACCATCATGGTGCGCAGATACCGGTCTCCTTCTTTGCTGATGCCCTTTTGTGGTTCGCTCGCCCCGGAGTTCCTGCGGCCAGGTCGTAACCCCAGAAAACAGCCCACCTCCCGACTCTTCGCAAACCGATACGGGTCCTCGATCGTTAGGACATACGTCAGAGCGATCTGTGTTCCCACACCCTTCACCTGCTTGAGCAAAGCCACTTCCGGGTATACGTTCTTGGCGATTTTCTCCATCCGCTCGTCGTATTCCTTGATGCGCTCGTTCAGCGATTCGATTTCTTTAAACAGCGGTACTAGAACCTCGCGCAACTCCGCGCTCAATCCCTCCGCTAGCTTTTCGCTTACCTGATACGTGCCACACTTGGGCAGTCGTTGGCCATAAGACTTCACCAGCCCCCGTGCTGCGTTCACCAAAGCTGTTCGAGCACTGACCAGTTCCGCTCGCGCTCGGATCACCGTCAGGTGCAGTTGCGCTTGCACACTGCGATGCCGCACCGGTCCCAATAGCGCGGGATCGATTCGCGCCAGTCGTGCCAGTGTCCGAGCATCGTGCCGATCATCTTTTCGATTGCTCTTGGTGATCAGCTGCACCTTTTGTGCATGCGCTACGATCACTTCGTGTCCCAACTCACTGAGCAGCCGGCTTACCCAGGGGGAATGTGTTCCGGTCTCCAATGCGATGAGACTCCGCGGTATCTTTCCAAAGGTGTGCTTCATCGCTTCCGGTGTCGTCGGCAGTCTTTGTTCCAAAATGATTTGGCCTGCTTCATCCATAACGCAGTAGAACGACCAGCGATCTCCCAGATCCAAACCGATCGTCAGCTTCTTCCCCTTGAAACTTTCGTTCTGGAATGCCTGCACAGTGATAGTCTTTTTCATGGCCGGTCTCCTTCCACGTTGCGCTTCGAGCGCGTCGATCATTGGGAGCGTACAGCATCCCGCTGGAGACCGGCCTTCTCATCCCATCTGGGATGCTCGCGACATCTTCAATCCCCCCGCTTCCAACGGCGCCTGCTACACCATCAATTCCGTCATCGCCCAGCCGGTCGTGGGGGCGTGCGATCAGGCTGCGCTGGGCCTCGAGCAGTTTGGCGCCAGCGTCGGCGGCCCGATTCTTAAGGATAAGCTCTTCTACTTCGCCAATTTTGAACAGCAGATGTACACAAACGGAAATCCCACTGTTCATACCGTCCCGATCACTTCCGGGCCCGGCGCCAGCGGCACTAATGGCCTGATTGGCGCGTGCCTGGCTTCCCCAAGCCGTTCGCCTGTGGCCTTACAATTAGCCGGGCTCAGCGCCACTTGCGCGCCTCTTTCCAATTACCCTGGTCTTTTCCCGGTAGCTTCCAGCACCAACCTCCTCACCGACCTCGACACCACCAATACGGTCCACTCTGGTGTCGCCAAGGTCGATTACCACCTCAACAGCAAGAACGCGTTCAGCTCTTCCTATTTCATCAGCCCCGGCAGCGGAGTCTTTGTGGATACCGCCACCAGGGAGATCGCGGACCCCTGGCTGACCAACCAGTATGCCCGCTCGCAGGTCTTCACGGGCGATTGGGCCTTCACGCCAAATTCCACTTGGGTAAACGACTTCCGGGTCGGCTACTCCCACTACTATCAGGTATTCTTGAGCAACGATTTTACTCAGAACCCCGCCAGCTATAGCTATAACGGTGCCACCTATAACCTCTATACCGGCCAGACGGATATTGGCACCGCCGGCAGCCCTGCCTTTGGCGGCCTTCCCGAGATCAGGTTCAGCAACCTCAGCAGTTTGCAGTTTGGTCTCAATTGGCCGAAGTATGTAGGGCCCGACGGAGTGCTGAACATCGTCGACCACGTCTCCTACCAGCGCGGAAATCACTCCTTCCTGTGGGGCGGTGAAATCGTCAACAATCAAAGCACCAACGCCGTTAGTCAATACGCGAAGGGCTTTCTTCAATTCAATAGCGTGGCCAGTTTCTTCAGCGGCGGTTCTGGCTCGTTGCAGAAAGGTGATTTTGCCACCGGCTCTTTCGGCGATTGGACGCGCCACATGTACGACAGCGGCTATGCCCTCTTCGCTCAAGACACTTGGCGTATTAAGCCAAGGGTGACTCTCAATCTCGGCCTTCGTTACGAGCTGGATACGGTAATGAAAGACAGAAATGGATTGTTCGGAAACTTCGATCCATCCGCCGGTTTGGTGCAGTCTTCTGCTCCCTATAAAGGCGACCACAATAATTTCGCCCCGCGCGTTGGCGTTGCTTGGGACATTAACGGCAACGGCAAGACCGTCCTGCGCGCCAGCGGCGACATCATGTACGAGCAGTTTAGCTTCGACACCATGAACGGCTTGGGCAACCTCCTCGGCTTGCGCACCATTCCCACGGGCAACACTCTCGCCTATACCAACCCCACCACGGGCCTGCCTGTAATTACGACGGGTCCCGGAAGCATTAATATTGGCGCCATCTCCTACACGGGCCCGGCCGCCAAGACGCTTGGGGCCAACTGGGCCGCGAATAGCTCCGCCACCCCCCTCTTCTTCGGTTCACCTGCCTGCGGCGATGGAAACGTCACTCTGGCAGGCGGAATAACGCCGCAGCCCTGCTCCATCCTCGCTGTGGATAGCAACCTCCGCACACCCTATGTGGGCATGTGGACTTTGGACTTGCAGCGCGCGGTAACAGCTAACCTCTCGATCGACCTGGCCTATGTCGGCAATCACGGCGCGAAGCTGCTTGGCCTTACCGATCTCAACCAGCCGCCTCTCGGCGCCGGGTGGACTCCCGCGGCCAAGGCCGCTTGTCTGGCCAGCGCTCCGGCATACGGTAACTGCAGCCCCGATTCAAACGCCGAGGTCGCTGCCGAGCCATTCGCATCGAAGTTCCCATATCTGGGCTATATCAACTGGATGTCGAACGTGGGCAAATCCAACTACAACGCCTTGCAGGTAACGCTCACGCAGCGCACCTCGCACGGGCTCTCCTTTATCGCCGGATACACCTACTCGCATGCCTTGGATATGTCCTCGGATAACTGGGGCGCCGGCTTGGTCAGCCCCATCAACAACGGCAATATCGGCGACCTTTACGGGAACAGCATGTTCGATATCACGCACAATTTTACGTTCTCGACCACTTATGCTTTGCCTGGACGAAAAGGCGCCGGTCAGATCCTGGAAGGGTGGTCAATCAATTCCGTGGTAGCGCTCCAGAGCGGCATGCCCTGGGGGGTGAACGACTTCACTACAGACTTTAGCGGAACCAACGAAATCAATGCGCCGTCAACCGAAGGTGAGTGGTGGAATTTCTACGGAAATTCCAAGGACTTCCAGTCTACCTCCGCTTTACTGAACACCAACGGAGGATCCGGCGGCATTCCCTATTTCCCCGGCACTACCAATGCCGCCTGCTTGAAGCAAGCCACAGCCAATGGCCCGCTCGCCGTGGCCTCCCTTACCGACCTGGGCTGCTACGCCAACGGAAGCTCGATTCTCATTCCACCGGCCTACGGCACCCTGGGCAACTCCGGACGCGACACTTTCCGCGGTTTCCCCTTCTACAACTGGGATCTGTCCATAACCAAGGAGTTCAAGTTCAGGGAGCGGCTTACGGCTCAGTTCCGAGCCGAGGCGTTCAACATTCTCAATCGCGTCAACTTCGCGAACGTGTTCGGAGGGCCTGGGGGAGATAACTCCTATAGCGATCCTTCGGCGGACGCTCCCACTCCAGGTTCGTTGGGCGCTTTCGGCTTTCGCCCTCAGACCCCCGACCAAACCAGCTCGAATCCAGTATTGGGAACGGGCGGACCGCGGTCTATCCAACTTGGTTTAAAACTGCTCTTCTAACCTCGGGAACCACACAGGCGTAAGAACAAAAAGGGCCGCAGGAGAGTCGGCGGCCCTTTTCTCGTACCTCTGCTCGTGCCCCGAGTGCCGCTTCCGTCTCCCCTCACGGAATCAGCAGCAGCTTCCCTGTCGTCTTCCGCCCTTCCAACTCCCGATGTGCTTGCGCCGCCTCGCTGAGCGGGTAGACGTGCCCGATGCGCAGTTTTAATTTTCCCGCGGCAATCCACTCGAAGATGTCGCGGGATCGTTGCTCCAGCTCTTCGCGCGTCGCGATGTAGTGCCCGAGCGACGGGCGCGTCAGGAAGAGCGAGCCTTTCTGCATCAGCGTAATCGCGTCCACCGGCGGCACCGCTCCGCTAGACGCCCCAAACAACACCAGGTATCCTCGCGGCCGCAGCAGGTTCAGGTCTTTGTCGAACGTGCTCTTCCCCACACCGTCGTAGACAACGTGCACGCCCTTTCCTTCCGTCAGCCGCTTGGTCTCCGCCTCGAAATCCTCCTGGGTATAAACAATCGCCTCGCCCGCGCCCGCCTCGCGTGCCAATTTCGCTTTCTCCTCCGTGCCGGCAGTGGCGATCACGCGCGCGCCGATCTGCTTGGCCATCTGCACCAACAACTGGCCCACGCCTCCCGCCCCCGCGTGGATCAGGGTCGTCTCGCCTTTCTTTAGTGGATAGGTGCTGTGCGTCAGGTAATGCGCGGTCATCCCTTGCAGCATGGCCGCGGCCGCCTGTTGGTCGCTGATCCCATCGGGAACCCGCACCGCCCGATCCGCCGGTATGGCCGTGTACTCCGCATAGGAGCCGAGAACGCTGGTATAAGCCACGCGGTCTCCCGGCTTCCACATCTTCACTTCGGCCCCAACGGCATGCACCTTGCCCGCCGCCTCCTGCCCCTCGATAAACGGCGGCTTGGCCGGATAGCGCCCTTCTCGAAAGTAGACGTCGATGAAGTTGACGCCCACCGCCGCCACCTTCACCGCGATTTCGTTCGGCTTTGGTTCCGGGATGGGAAGCTCGGCCACTTGCAGCACTTCGGGACCGCCATACCGTGGCACCTGAATCGCTTTCATGGTTGTCAGCAGTCTCCTCTGACCGCGGCGCGAGCCAATGCGCCGCGGGTCGTTTTGCGCCTTACGACTTGCGTCAAAAGTCGCGCCAGCCGCAGCCCCTCGATAACTTGGCTGCGCGCCAAGACATATTCACGGCGCGCTAATATACACTGAGACGCCTTCCCCGCGTTACCGCCCCGCTGGCCGAGAATGTTCGCCGAGCCGCACCGCCTCCGCCAGCTCCAGCCCCAAACCCAGCCCCAGCTAGAACGATGGCTCAACTCCTGGCACGCCTGTATGATGCTTTCTACGCTCGTCACTCGCGCATAGAGGGCAAAACCATGGCCATGGAAACAGCAGCGGCAATTCTCACAAAACTTGCTTTCGAACAGAACACAGACCTTAAGTCGAGGTTGGCTGTCGTCCAAGGGAAGGACAAAGAGCTGGTCGCACTGATAATGCCCTTATTCCGGCAGATACTCTCTGGGATGGAAAGCGACCGGCAGACTCACGACAAATTCCCCTCCGCAGTCCCTGAACGCTCGCCGCGCCAAATCGATAAGCGTCCGCAGCCGAACGTAGAAGGCACGACCAACGTCCAGGATCACGATGAGGAACACAAACACAGCGATGAAGACGATATCGGCGGCGAAGCCTAATCGGCTTCCAGCCTTCGCCGCCGTCTGGGCGTCGGGAACGCCACTGCGGGTCCTTTTGGTCATTGGACTCCGCTAGCACTCCTTACTCTGCGCCCTCCCCTGTGAACGATACGTTCCTCCATTCAAGCGGCAGGACTCCTCGGGTCCATCGTATTGCCGCATCATCTCCCTTAGCCTTCCGTAATCCACGATGTTCGCGATCAAACCCGCCATGTTGCTGGCGTAAGCCGCATTGGCTGCAAGATATACGTCGCATTCCGGAGTGCCCAACAAGCTAGGATGCACCTCGAGTTCGTCGATAACCCCTTCGGTGTCTGCCGCCATCGCGGTCATGTAAGGCGCGACCTGATCGATCACCGCCTTCTGCCAAGGCGCAGCCGCACTTGCCGCCGCCTTGAGCTTCGTGGCCTGGCCGCTGAAGGCGTAAATATGTTCCTTGAATTGTTCAACCGCAATCATATGGCCTTCCCACTTCTCGATTCGCTTATAACTCTGCATGGTCGCAGCGTCATCCCTCAATTGAAAGGCCATCGTTTTTGTTTCCAATAGAAGGTTGGAAACCTGGTCGGAATCCCTATGGTGTGCGCCGCTCGCGGCCTGTAGTCCTCCCACAAAGCCACCGAGCAGAAGCGCGGCCCCCCCTATCCAGACTATGGAATTGTGTGTGTTCATCGCCCCCCGCTTTCGCCTGGGTTCTTTCCCCCCAGCTGCCGTCGGCAACCTGCCCATTTCGAGACGGAACATTTATTCACCGTCTCTTAGGTGATTTATAAACGCACGCCCCATTCCTGGCAGCGAGACGCGTCACTCCCGCGCGTGACGCAGGCCACATGATCGACGGTTCACGAACTCAGGGTTTTTGACACTTCGGGGTTGTCGGAGGGGGCGCCACTGTAACCCCCTTTAGCGCCAGGGGCACGACGTGAGCGGCGCCCGAGAAGAAGCAATCAGTGCTGGGTTACTCTGCGAGAGGGGGGTTCTTTACGCCATTACGGGTTCTTTTGCCATCCGCACATTGCCGTTGTTGTAGTTCTTTCCACACGAATCGCAGAATAGCGCCCGGTACGTGCCGCCGTCTTTCGAGTTGGCGTTCGGTACCGGATTCCAACCCTTGGCCTTGGTCAGCTTGCCGGCCTGCGTCAACCCCTGAAACAGGTGCTCGCAGATGTACTCCATTCCGTCTGCCTGCGTCTTTTGTGTGTCGGCAAGCTTGTGGATCCAGATTGTTTGAGCCATGTGGTTCCTCCTATTCGAGGCTCCACTGTCGCACACGGCTAAACACGCAAACACCTGCCCGGAGGGTCAGTTGTTCTCTACAGGCAAACAAGGCTTGGCAGCTTCACCTCGCCGCTTCTTTTGCCGCGACCGCCCGGCCAGCCCGGCCACGTCCGCTAAATCCATAGCCTCCGCACCAGCCACACCTTGATGACCTGCGTAAGGGCCACGTAGCTCAGCAGAATGAGCGCCAGGATCGGCCAGTACAGAGGCGGCAGGTGCGTGAAGCCCAACGCCGAGGCCAGAGGCGAATACGGCAGCCACGCCCCAATCGCCATGATGGATAGAGTCGTGGCCGTCAGCGCCACGCTCGCCCGGCTCTGTATGAATGGAATCTTATTCGTGCGAATGACGTGGATGATCAGCGTCTGCGTCATTAAAGACTCGACGAACCACCCTGTCTGAAACAGCGGCGCCCGCGAAGGATCCCAGCAGTTGAAGAGATAAAGCATCACGAAAAACGTCACGTAATCGAAAATCGAGCTGATCGGCCCGACGAATAGAATGAATCGCTGGATCTCCCCGATGTTCCAGGGCCGCGGCCGGGTCACTTGCTCCTCGTCCACGGCGTCCGCGGGGATGGGCACCTGCGAGAAGTCGTATAAAAGGTTGTTGGTCAGCACCTGAATGGGAGCCATCGGCAGGAAAGGCAGGAAGGCGCTCGCCCCCAGCACGCTGAACATATTCCCGAAGTTCGAGCTCGCCCCCATCCGAATGTACTTAACGATATTCGCAAACACCTTTCGGCCTTCGATAACGCCCTCTTCCAGCACCATCAGGTTCTTCTCGAGCAAAATCAGATCCGCCGATTCCTTGGCGATGTCGGTGGCGTTGTCCACGGAGATCCCCACGTCCGCAACTCGCAAGGCGGGAGCGTCGTTGATTCCGTCGCCCATGAATCCCACCACGTGTCCCTTGCCCCGCAGGGCGCGTATCACCCGCTCCTTATGCGCGGGCGAGAGGCGCGCAAACAACACCGCTTTATCCGCTGCCTCGGCCAATTCGACGTCGGACATTTTCTCCACGTCGCCGCCCAGCAGCATGGGGTCTGCTGAGAGTCCAACGTCTTTGCACACCTTCCGGCTGATGAGCGCGTTATCCCCGGTAAGGATTTTTACGCTCACGCCATGGCTGTGCAGTGCCGCCAGGGCGCGGCCTGCGGTCTCCTTGGGAGGATCCAGGAAAGCGACGTATCCCTTGAGTACGAGATCGCGCTCGTCTTCCTTCGCGCAAATCTGCTTCCCCGAAAGCTCCTTGGTTGCCACTGCCAGCACGCGAAAACCGTCGTCGCTGAGGCTGTCGTACTCTTGCTTCAGCTCCAGCATCTGCTCCGCGTCCATCTTGGACAACGTGCCATCGAGTTCGAACTGCGAGCAGCGGAGGAACACCTCCTCTGGAGCGCCCTTGGTGAGCAGGATCGACTTGCCTTCGGGACTTTCCACGAGAACCGACATCATGCGTCGAGTGAAGTCGAACGGAATCTCATCCAGTTTCTTGTACTTCTCCACAACCGCTTTCTCGTGGAAATCGGAACTATCTAGAATGGCCCGATCCAGCAAGTTCTTAAGGCCGGTCTGAAAGTAACTGATCAGGTATCCGTCCAGAAGTATCGTCGTCGGACTCACGCCCGGCGACGTCGCAATGCCGCATGAGAACCACCCGATCCTCGGTAAGCGTGCCCGTTTTGTCGGTGCACAGCACGTCCATGCCCCCAAAGTTCTGGATGGAGTTGAGCCGCTTGACGATCACTTTCTTCCGGCTCATGGCTAGCGCCCCGCTGGACAGGCAGACAGACACGATCATGGGCAGCATCTCGGGAGTGAGTCCCACCGCCACGGCCAACGCGAAGAAAAAGGCCGCCCTCCAATCCCCCTTCGTAAAACCGTTAATGAGCAGAACCAGGGGCACCATCACGGCCATAAACTTCAACATGAGCCACGTAAAGCGGTTGAGCCCTTCATCGAAGCTCGTCTGCACCCTTTCCCCGGTAATCGAATGGGCCATACTGCCGAAGTAGGTCTGCACGCCCGTCGTTACGACGACCGCGGTCGCCGTGCCGCTTTCCACGCTCGTCCCCATGAAGCATATGTTGTTGAGTTCAGTGGGTGAACACTCCCCTTTGGTTTCGGGATCGTGGAATTTCTCCACCGGAAGCGACTCGCCCGTGAGCGTGCCTTGGCTAACGAACAGGTCTTTCGACGACAGTAGCCGCACGTCCCCCGGAATCATGTCTCCGGCGGCCAAATGGACCACATCTCCAGGCACCAGGTCCCGCAGTGGTATCTCCCTGGCCTCGCCGTCCCGCACCACGGTCGCGGTTACATGGATCATGGCCTTGAGTTTCTGCGCAGCGGCATCCGCCCGAACTTCCTGCCAGAAGCGCAGTACCACGCTCAGCGCCACCATAATCGCCATCACCGTGCCGCCCCGGGCGTCTCCCGTAAGGAAGGAGACGATCGATAGCGTTGTCAACAGAATGACGAGCGGGTTGCGCGTGGTTTTCAGAAGGCGCAGAAGCCAGCCTTGCTTCCGCTCTTGTGCGATCTCATTCGGACCCGCCGTCCGCGCCCGTTCCTCCGCGTCAACTTCGGTTAAGCCGTTGAGCGACGTTCGCAAGTCCACCAGCACTTGCTCGCCGTTCTTGCTGGCGGCGTCGACCACTGCGGGCGAAACACGAATATTCTGCTTTTTCGTTTTAGCTGGAACCGGGGACTCGGCCGAATGAGCTGGTGGCGTCGCGGCCTTGGCGCCCGGCGTTTCGCCGCCGTTAACCAGAGCCTCCCTTGCGCTCTCCCCGTCCGCTGTGGTCATCGTTTCTTCGCCCTCTTAGGGTGAAAAGCCTTCTGCGATTGAGCTCGATAACTATAGCTCGGCTGCAGGACGCAGTCGTTACCCTTCCATGACTCTAGCGTGCACCAGCAGAGACCTCGCCGGGCCACGCTCGAAGGTCGGATTTAAACTTACGCAACATCCCGTTCGGACCGTGCATTTCGCGTTTGCCCGCCAGAATCGCGGCGTTATACTGGTCCCATGCGACAGGTTCTTCGGTCGACGAACGCTGTCGACATCGGCGCATTTGCCGAGAAGGAGGTGATCCAGTGAGGTTAGGTTTACCTTGACGCAGTCGAGGAGGCGCTTGTGAATCCTTACCGAGCGCCTCTCTCCTTTTCCTCCCACATTCTTCCCCAGTGGCTTTGCCCGGGCTCTCTTTTTTGCTCTTCGAACATCCCTGTCCTTCCGGCCAGTTGGAAACAACGTAATCTTTTCGCAAACTGGTGAGAACTTCTCGTCCGGGGCCGTGTTCCATCAAGTGTGGTCAAAGCCGTTGACATCGAGCGCGGGAAGCCGCCGGCGCGATAGCCGGAAACAAGGAGAGCAACCGATGCGATCTAACTGGATGAAGTGGACCGTATTGCCGTGCGCGCTGCTGCTGGCTGCTTCCGTCGCGCTGGCTCAGAATCAAGGCCAGAATCAAAACCCAGCTTCAGGCAACACGGCCAAGCCCGATCCCACGATCGCACAACGCAAGGATAACCAGCAGAACCGCATGGCCAATGGCGTGCAGAACGGCAGCCTGACGGCGGGAGAAACCTCAAATCTGGAATCAAAAGAAGCGGGCATCAACGCCGAGACCCGCGCGGACCGCGCCGCCAACGGCGGCAAGTTGACAGGCTCGGAGAAAACGCAGATCAACAAGTAGCAGAATCAAGTCTCCAAGGACATCTATCAAGATAAGCACAATGCCAATAATGCCCACTACGGCAAGAATGAGGTTGGCCAGCGGCGCGAAAACCAACAGGACCGCATCGCCAACGGCATGCGCAGCGGCCAGTTGACCGCCGGCGAATCCGCGAAGCTCGAAAATCAGCAGCGCGGCGTCAACCGCCAAGTAGCGGCGGACCGCTCCGCCAACGGCGGCAAGCTGACTGGCGCCCAGAAGACGCAGATCAACCACCAGCAAAATCAAGCGTCGCGTAACATCTACAACAAGAAGCACAACGCCGCAACCCGCAAGGGCTAAAACCGGAGTCTCGACAAAGTCGGCGCCGCAGCATCGAGGGACGAGCAATTCCCGCATGATGCGGCGCTGTTTTAATTCACGATTCCGAGGGCGTGCCGAAAATCGTTGCACGCGCATCCCTCTCCGTTCCGCATTTTCTCTTAGCGGCGCAAGTCGCATTCGCGACACTTCGCCTGCGCGGCCTGCGGCAGATAACTTCCTCATCGGGCATACCCACTTCTTTTGTTATATGATGGCCGCTATTAGGGAGAACACATGAAATCAAAATCCGTCGCCTTCTTTCTCTTTTTTGCGTTTCTCGCCGTCGCCTCTCTCGCAGCTCAGACCGATAACTCCAGCCCCACCAAGGTCGAGGGAAAGCCGAAGTCCACCGCTTCCGGCGTTCAATATTGGGACCTCAAGGCTGGCACCGGCGTCACCGCCACCAATGGAAAAACGGTCACCGTGCACTACACCGGCTGGCTCGCCTCCAACGGCAAGAAATTCGATAGCTCAGTGGACCGCGGCCAGCCCTTTATGTTTCAACTCGGCGCCGGCCACGTGATCAAGGGTTGGGAGGAAGGCGTCGCGGGAATGAAAGTCGGCGGCAAGCGCCAATTGCGCATCCCCCCCGAACTCGGCTACGGCGCGCGCGGCGCCGGCGGCGTCATCCCGCCCAACGCCACGCTGCTCTTCGACGTGGAGCTCCTCGACGTCAGCAAGTGACGATGCGTTCAGGTTGCGCGTGGCACAGCCACTCTTGGCTGTGCGCCTTACTCCATTCCGGCCTTCGGTTCTACCGGACAGGCTTCGCCGATCAACCTCCGCCCACCGAACTTCTTGCACGATTCCCCTAACCCATAGCAAAGTACTCATGTGCCCAAATCTGAAAAACCCGCTCTGCCCGACCTGGGCCGCCAATTCTTGCAGCTCCACGACCGCCGCAAGATTCTCGTCCTTCCCAACGCTTGGGACGTCGCCAGCGCCCGCATCTTCGAGGACGCCGGCTTCCCCGCCATCGCCACCACTAGCGCCGGGATTGCCAATGCCCTCGGCTATCCCGATGGAGAGCACATCTCCCGAGACGAGATGCTCGCCGTTGTCCATCGCGTCGCTGAAGCTGTCGCCGTTCCCGTCACCGCCGATATGGAGGCGGGCTACGGACTAACCCCCGAAGCCGCCGCCGATAGCGCCCGCCAAGCCATCTCCGCGGGAGCCGTGGGAATGAACCTCGAGGACGGCATCCCCGGAAGGCCCGATCGGCTCTTCGACGTGAGCCAGCAAAAGGAAAAAATCCGCGCCGTCGCCGAAGTTTGCCAAGCCATGAGAATTCCCTTCGTCCTTAACGCCCGCGCCGACGTTTTTCTGCACAGCATCGGTCCCGCGGAAACGCGCCTGGCGCATGCACTCGACCGCCTCAACGCCTATCGCCAAGCGGGCGCCCAATGTTCGTTCGCCCCCGGAGTGATCGACGAGCGGGTCATTGTAGAATTGGTCCGCGGCCTTGAAGGCCCGCTGAATATCCTGGCAGGCGCGGGGTGTCCCTCGATCCCGGCCCTCGAACGCCTCGGCGTCGCGCGGGTTAGCCTGGGCTCCGGGCCCATGCGCGCCACGCTCGGCCTGCTCGCGCGCATCGCGCGGCAGCTCCGCGAGGAAGGTTCCTTCGCGCTCATGACTCAGGACGCGATGAGTTACGTAGATGCCAACCGCCTCGTGAATAGGTGATGCGGGAGTTTAAATAGGAGACCACGGATGGCAAACGACTCGCAGCAAGACTCGAAACAACCCGCGCAAGGCAAAGACGCCTGGTCCAAGCAGCTTGGCGGCGGCACGCTGACCTTCACCACCGAAGGGGTGGGCAATCCCGTCGCCGCTTACGCCCTCGAGGCAAAATTTGAGCGCGGCACGAGCAGCTACTCCATGACCCGCCAAAGCACCGAGGCCCTGTCACGCGCCGAAGTCGAGAGTCGCTTCGCCGACTTCATCTCCGAAATCCGCCACGGCCAATAATCCCTCGCCTCCATCCTGCGCCCTGTCGCTACACACTTCGCTTGGGCGTGAAAGACTCCCCGTACGGACGGCAACACTCTCCAAAGGACCGCCAGCTACGCCTGAGCCGATTCGCCCGCCAGCCAGCGCCGGCCCCGCGCATACAGCGCCTCCACTTCCGGCCCTTTCAGCCCCGGCATGTCCGCCTTCACCTTGTGGCCGATGATCGTTTGCACGTAAGCGAGATGCCGGTAGCCTTCCGGAAAACGCTGCAAAATCGTCGCGTCGAGTTCCAGTTTTGCCGCCGGATCCACCGGATCGAGCCGGTCCTTCTCGTAGATCGGCTGCCGCAGCACGATTCCCCATCGCCCGCCGCGCTTCTCCAGGAAGTCGCAAAAGCGTCCCGCGCACACCACGTCGCACAAGACGTCGTGTACTTTTGCCCGCTGCGAGATGGTCATCTTGGTTTGCGAAAACGCGCGCCGCGCCGCACCATTGCTACCCGAGTCCGCGCCGAGATCGATCGAAGTCCCGCCCAGAAAATGCAGAATGCTGGCGCCGCGCTCCCATCCTTCCCGGCTCACGCGAATGAATTCGCTGGCCGGCCCCTGAAACCACGTCGCCATCATCCAGCCGTCCTCGTGCCACACCGTTCGGAAGCGCTCCCAGTCTCCGGCATCGCGCCACAGCACCCAATTCTCGATCAGCTCCCGAATCGCCAGCTTCTCAGCGGTCTCCGTCTCCATTTTCTTTTCGTGCTCCTCCCTTCATGCTTTCGCCGGGTCTGGCTGGGCTTTTCACGCTTCGCGCGCGTTCCCGGCCGCGAACGCGTTCGCCTCGCCGCCCCGCCGGCTGCTGGCCAGAATCGCCAGCGCGCCGCAAAACGCCGGCGCCATTCCCGCCAGGAAAATCCGCTGCGGACTCCAGCCCATCTCCAGCAGCATTCCTCCGATCATCGGCGCGACAATCGATCCCACGCGGCCCACGCCCAGCGCCCAGCCCACTCCGCTGGCACGGATGGTCGTTGGGTAGAAGCTCGCGGCCAGCGCGTTCAGTCCTCCCTGCCCACCCTCGATGGCTATGCCGAGCACAAACGTCACCGCCAGCAGCAAGCCGAACGAACTCGTCAGGAAAGCCAGCGCGCCAATCAGCATCGTGGAGATCGCGAATTGCCCCAGCAGCGTGGCGTACGCTCCGCAGGAGTTCATCACCCGCCCTTCGCCCAGGTTCCCTGCGATTCCGCCCAGGCTGAAAAACAAAATCGCCGTCACTCCCGCGCTGGCCGGCAGGCCCGATTGCTGCAAAAGGCCCGGCAGCCAGTTCACGATGAAATACATGATCATCAAATTCATGAAGAACGCGGTCCACAGCAGAATCGTTCCCGCCGCGCGGCCCTCCGCGAAGAGACGCACCAGTGCGGGGCCCCCGCTTTTCCCGGCAAAACCATCGTCCCCATCCCCGTTGCCCGCCGCACGCGGCGAAAGATCGAGCTCGGCCCCTCGGATTCCCGGCGAAATCCGGCCCATGATTTTAGACAGCGCCGCGGGATTTTTGCCGCGCGCCGTCAGAAAGCGCACCGACTCCGGCAGAGCCGTGATCAAAACAAGCGCAATCGCCAGCGGTAGAATTCCGCCCAGATAAAAGACCGAGCGCCAACCCCATCGCGGAATCATCACCGAACTGGCCGAGCTCGCGACCAAGGCTCCCAGCGGAATGCCGGAGAAAAGCATGGCCACGAACACAGCCTGCAGGCGCTTGGGCGAATATTCGGACGTCAGCGCAACCACATTCGGCATGGTGCCGCCCAAGCCCAGCCCAGTCAGGAACCGAAAAACGATGAGTTGCTCGAGCGAAGCGGCGCGCGCCGTCAGCAGCGCGAACACGGCAAACGTAAGCACCGACAAAATCACCGGCCACCTGCGTCCCCAGCGGTCGGCCAGCGGCCCCATGGCCATCGCCGCAATCATCAAGCCGACGAGGCCTGCGGAAAATACGGGCCCGAAGCTTTTCAGCGGAATGGCCAAATCGTGCGAGATGGAAGGCGCAAGAAAGCCGATGCACTGCGTATCGAAGCCGTCGAGGAGCAGCACCAGCCCGCAGAGACCGATGGCCACAATCTGAAGGCGGCTCAGCGGCTGCAGATCGATGATCTCGCTCACCGTGAGAGTCCGCGTTCCAGCGACGGCCACGAATCCTCCTGAGGGAAATTCCTCCGAGCGCCCCTTCGACAGCGCCCCGGAGGAGAACCCTTGAGGAGAAAAAGTTTAGAGCATTCGTAGAGCTTCTACCACCGGCGCGAAGCAGCGTCACGCTTCTCCGGAGGTTGGAGCCGTTCCGCACCGCGCATATACTAGGCCCCGAAAAGGCCAGAAGACTGACGAAAAGGATGTCATGACCCAGCCCTCCTCCAGCCCGCGTGCAGCCGAAATTCCGCCGCCCGAAAACTCCGCGGCGAAAATCAGCATCTGGCGCATGAGTGCCACCGAATGGCTGATCTGCGCCGTCGCTTGCATCGGCTTCGCCTTCGACACTTACGTGCTGCTCGTGCTCACGCTGATTGTTCGCCCGGCACTGCTCGAAATGCTGCCGCCGACCTCGGGTCCCGCGGTTTTCAACCGCTGGGTTGGACTCCTCTTTTACGTCCCCGCGATTGCAGGCGGTGTCTTCGGCTTGCTCGGCGGTTACTTGATCGACCTGCTCGGGCGCCGTCGCATCCTGCTGTGGAGCATCTTGGTCTACGGCATCTGCACCTTCGCCAGCGCTTACGTCACCAGCCCCGCACAATTCCTTCTGCTGCGCTGCGGAACCTTCGTCGGCGTCTCGGTCGAGTTCGTCGCCGCCACGGCCTGGCTGGCCGAGCTATTTACGCACCGCGAACGACGCGAAGCCGTCATCGGATATTCGCAAGGCTTCGCCTCCACCGGAGGCTTGCTGATCAGCGCCGCTTATTACCTCGCCGTCACCTATAGCCAGCGCCTGCCCTCGATCCACGGCGGCCACGCCGCCTGGCGCTATACCGCGATGTCCGGCCTGATTCCCGCCATTCCCCTGATCGTGCTGCGTCCGTTCCTGCCGGAATCCCCCATCTGGAAACGAAAAAAGACCGAGGGAACTCTCAAGCGGCCCAGCTTCGCCGAGCTCTTCCGTCCGGCATTCCGCAAGACGGCGCTGATCACCTGCCTGATGATGGCCTGCTCTTACGCCGCGTCGTTTGGCATGTTGCAGCATTTCGCTAGAATCATTCCCGGCACGCCGGGAGTGCGCCTGCTGCCGGTCGCGGCGCAGGAGCAGCGCGTGAGCGCGCTGCAAGGGCTGCAGGAGATGGGAGGGCTTGCTGGGCGTCTACTGATGGCTTTTCTCGCCGTGCGGATATTGAGCCGCAGGCGGCTGCTGCGCTTGTTTCAAATCCCCGGCTTGCTGCTGATTCCGCTGGTGATGTTCATGCCCGCGGCGCGGGACGTGGATATGTCCACGATCGGAATCTTCGTGCTCGGTTTCGTTACCGTGGCGCAGTTCAGCTTTTGGGGAAATTATCTGCCGCTCGTCTACCCAACCTATCTGCGCGGCACCGGCGAAGCTTTTGCCGCAAACATCGGCGGGCGCATGCTGGGCACTTCGGCCGCTCTTCTCGTAACGTCCATGGTCGAATATATGCCCGGCGGTACGGGCAGCCGGCAACTCGCCTATGCCGCTGGAATCGTCGGCCTGCTTTCTTATGTGGTGGGATTCGTGGCCAGCTTCTGGCTGCCCGAGCCCTCGCTCGAGTCAACGCCGGATTAGGGGCAAAATTGCGCTAACGCCGTTCGCTCAGGATGACGATGCCGCTCGCATCGTCATGCCGGCAGCTTCAGGCGAAGCATGCGGCGCGCGTTGCCCTCGTAGATTTTGCGGCGGTCCGCTTCGGGAATCTCCAGCGCGTCGACGCAGCGGATGGTTTCGCGAATGTATCCCGCGCCCTTTTCCGGATCGAAGGGCGAATCGGACGCAAAGAGAACCTGGTCGACCCCGAAGTAGTCCAGGCCGCAGCGCAGAGCGGCGCCCGAGCCGAATGTCGCGGTATCGGCGTAAAACATCTTGAAATATTCCTGCGGCCGCTTTTTCAGCCGCCGCAAATAAACCGTAAGGTCCTCCTCTTCGGTGCGCGCGCCCAGCTGATCGAGGCCGGGCCCCGTGCGCCCCGAAAAGTAAGGAACCATGCCGCCCAAATGATGGGTGATGATTTTCAGTTTCGGAAATCGGTCGAGGTATCCGGCAAAAATAATTCGGGCCATGAAAATGCTGGTCTCGTAAGGCCAGCCGAAAACCCACCACAACTCGTATTTGGATTTCTTCTCCGTTTGGTAATCGGGAAATCCCGCGCCGCGCGCCGGATGCACCCAAATGGGCGCGTCGAGCTCGGCCATCTTCTCGAAGATGGGCAGGAACTCCGGTTCGTCCAGCGGCCGACCATTCACGTTCGTGTAAATCTGGATTCCCACGGCGCCGAGCTTTTTGATGGCCCGCTCGATCTCCTTCACCGCGGCATCGGGATTATTCATGGGCATCGCCGCGATGAAGCCCGCGAAGCGGCTGGGATGCTTGGCCACCAGCTCGGCCATGCCGTCGTTCCCCAGTTCAGCCAGCTCCGGCGAGTGCTGCGCATCGCCGAGCGCTTCGATGGGCGGCGCCGGCAGGCACACCACCTGAATGTATTCGCGGAACTCATCCATGATCCGAAAACGCACATCGAGATCGACGATGGAAGGAATCTCGGTAACGCGCTTTTTGATCGTGGAACCGCGCTCGGGAATCTTCAGCATGCGGTCGTAGAATTGTTGCGGAAAGATATGGCAGAAGATATCGATTTTCATTCACACGCCCCGGTTCGTCCCATGCTAAGAAAAAAAGGAGACTCCTCGCCGCGCACAAGGCGCAAAAAGCGCCACGCGCCTTTAGAATGGCGAGCCTTTGCTATGACTCAGCAGCGCGTGGAAATTATCAGCCAAGTTCCCGGAAGTCAATCCTTCAGCAGGCTAGCCCGGTGGCCGCTTTGCAGAGGATGTAGAGCGAGAACGAACGCTATTCGAGCGGTTCGACCTTGACGATCGACGCGCCGTGATTGTTGCCGATCCACAGCGTGCCAGGGTTCTTGGAATCGTCAACGTAGACACGGCGGATATTGGTGGGGCGCGGCAGCATGTATTCCGTATACTGGCCGCTCTTGACATCAAGACGTGCCACGCGATCGGTTAGCATGGACCCGGTCCACGCGTCGCCATTGCGGTCGAGCACGGCATCATACGGTGCGCTCCACGGCGTGGGTACTCTCCACTCCGTCATGCGTTCGGTCTTGAGATCGAACATGCCGATCGCGTTGCCCTGAAATTCTCCAAACCACAGCCGGCCTTCGCGATCGACGCGGCCGCGCCGCGGGCGGGAGTCCGGCGTCGGAGTTTGATAGACGGTGGCCTTCTTCGTCTTGGCATCGATCTTGACGATATTGCCGGCGGCAAAATCGAGCAGATAGGCGTTATTCTCGGCGTCCGAGTGGATGCCGTAAGTCCCGATGCGCTCGCCGGTCTGCGGATCCTTGAAGCTGCCGAGGTTCTCCATCTTGTTGGAGACGAGATCGAGGCGGTAGATATTGCCGCCATCGGAGTTCTTGATCCACGCCTTATTGTCGGCAGGAGTGCCTTGAACGGCGAGATGGCCGAGTTGGCCGGCGTCGGTGTCCCATTCCTTGGGAGTGCTCCATATCTGGAACTTCTCGGTCTTCGTGTCGAACTTCGCGATGGCGCTCTGGTACATCACGCCGACCCAGGGATTGCCGTCCTTATCGATTTCCAGATCGAGCGTGCCCACGGGCGATCCCGGCTTGACTACTGGGATCGGATATTGCGTCACCTTGCCGGTCTTCGGGTCCATCTTGCCGAGGAACATCTGGCCAAAGTCGGAGTACCAGACGTTGCCGTCGCGATCGAGCACCACGTCGTGCGGCTGAATCAAGGGATTCGGCAAATCGTATTCGGTGATGATCACATGGGTGGATTTTCCGGTGAGCCGCGGTTCGGTCTTCAGAGGGAAGGCCCAGGTGGGCTGCTCGCTCAGATTGACGCTCGCAAGCCATTCCGCGGTCTTCCTGCCGCTGCCGCCATGTTCCACGTCGCGGCTTGCGCTGCCTACGAGCCGCTGCGGCTTCAGGGGAGTGCTGCCGGGATAATAGAGGCTCATGCGGTGGATCACTTCCATGAATTCGTCCGCGTCGTGCGTCGACTTCATGATGCGCTCGAGCGTGTGACAGCCGGTGCAATTCAGCAGGAACTGTTTCTGCTTCTCCGTTCCCGGAATGCTCAGCAACCATTCGGCATTGGTGAGCTGCGCGGAGAGATTCTTCACTTTTTTAAGCTTGATGTCAGCCTTGCCTTCCTGGCCTGAGGCGATATCCGCCGCCACGGCTCCGTCCAACTCGTAACCGGCGGCGCGCGCCTTCAAAGTGTAATGTCCGGGTTCGAGCCTCGATGCAGGGAAAGCAAAGCGGCCTGCGGCGTTACTGATAACGCTGACGCTGATTGTCGAACTGTCCTTCTTCGCGCTGACCACCACGCCTTCCATCGGGCCTTCCTCAGCCGAGGTGACTTGGCCGGTCAGCGCCGAAGCCGTCTGAGCTTCCGCGTGGAATCCAGCGGGCGCGATGTGAAGAAGGATGGCAACAAGAGCGCCACTGGCGATAAGCAAGACCCGCTTGGTTTGCATCAGCGTCTCCTCGCCTTGGAATGCGTATTCGGCCGCTATTATAGACTATAAGCGCAGCTCAAAAGCCGGGAACACCGTCACAGCCGCAGTCTTGACGCAGCCGATCATCGCCCTCCCACAACATCGAGGATTTCCCGGCCGTATCTTTCCGCTTTCATTTCACCGATTCCGCGGACTTCCCGCAGCGCCGCGAGTGAACGGGGACGCTTGTAACAGATCTCCTCAAGCGTCGTATCGTGCAGTACCACAAAGGCGGGCACTTGCTGCTCCTGGGCTGTATCCCGCCGCCATTGGCGAAGACGATCGATGAGTTCAGATTCGGCCGCCGCGACCGCCTCCGTTCCGGGCCCTTCCTTTCGGGACGCTGGCTCGGGGGAGTCGCGCCGCAACGGTTTCCTTTTCCGGCGCGGCCGCTCTTGCGCGGCACCGCCGGGCTTCGTTGACGCACGAGGCTCCAGCCACTGAAGTCCGCAGCCGCAGACATCGCATGCGCCGCACAAATCCCATTTCGCCACCTCGCCGAAGTGCTGGCAAATTTGGCGATGCCGGCAAACCGGCGTATCCACGAAGTGGCGCACGGCGTGGTATCGCTGCCAGGCGCGCTCCTTCTCTCGGGGGTCTTCGGTTTGTTCGATGAAGTGAGTGAGCAGGCCGACGTCGCGCTTCTGCCACAGCAGAATGCAATCGGCCGGCAAGCCATCGCGTCCGGCACGGCCCGCCTCCTGGTAATACTGTTCGACCGACTTCGGCAGCGAGAGATGAATCACGGCCCGGACAGCGGGCTTATTGATGCCCAAGCCAAAGGCGATGGTACCAACGAGCACGCGCACCTCGTCCGACATCCAGCGTTCCTGGTTGATGCGGCGTTCCGCGGCGTCCATCTTTCCGTGGTAGGGCAGCGCGGGTATTCCCTCGGCTTCCAGGAAGGCGACCGTCTCTCCGACGCGACGGATCGTGGGCGAATATACGATCACGCTGCCTTCCGCGTGCCGGCGCAAAACCCTGACCAGCAAATCTTCCTGAGTGTTCGAGTCGCATTCCTTGACGATATAGCGCAGGTTCGGCCGGTGAAAGCTGGCGATGTACTTGTGCGGATCGCGCAGGCGCAGCTGCTCGATGATGTCGTGGCGCACGGGCCGCGTGGCGCTGGCCGTGAAGGCTGCGATGGTGCAGTCCGGAAAATGATCCCGCAAGCCGCTCAATTTCCGGTATTCCGGGCGAAACTCATGGCCCCATTCCGAAATGCAGTGGGCCTCGTCAATCGCAAAATTTGAGATGGAAACGCGCCTGAGCCATTCGATTGTGTCAGGCCGCGCGAGCCGTTCCGGCGAAAGGTACAAGAGCCGCACCTGCCCCTCCTGTGCGCGCCGAATGATCGCGGACTGCTCCTTTTCTGCTAGCGCGCTATTCAAAAACGCCGCGGCGATACCCATCTGGCCGAGCTGCGCCACTTGATCCTGCATCAAGGCAATCAAGGGAGAGATCACAATAACGGTCTTCGCAGAAGCGATTGCCGCGGGCAACTGGTAGCAAAGCGACTTCCCGCCGCCGGTCGGCATGATCACGCACGTATCGTGGCCGCCGAGCAAGCTGCGCACAATCTTCTCTTGCAGCGGGCGAAAGGCGTCATAGCCCCAGTACTGCCGCAGCGCGGCGAGAAGATCTTCCCTGCTATTCACGCGAAGAGTATAAGACCGGAAAGTGCGCTGATCACCAAGGATTCAGAGGTGATCTTCCATGGGCAAGCCGACGTAGTTTTCTGCGAGGGACAGCGCGGCGGCGCGCGAACCTCGCTTCTGACATTAGCTCTGGACAACCTCCCGAGCTTCGGATATTCACACCCTATGGCGGACCTCGCCGATGCCAGCGCTCCGTGGCCCGACGTGGTGGAGAACTATCGGAATTTTGTGCCACCAGCAGGCTTCAGATCGCTGGTAGAGGATTTATTGAAATCCGTACCGCCTAAGTACCTGGTGGGCCTGAAGACAATCGTTTTAACGAATCGAGAAGCTCTATCTCGTGACCAAAGGAGGCAAAAAGTCTGGTCGCGAAAACGTAAGATCCGGTTAGCAGAGGCACGTGGGGCCTACTATAGGCCCACAAGCGCTAGCCCCGCGAGTATTACGCTTTACGTCGATAATATCCTCGCATCACACTTTCCTCCTTGGATTACGAAGGTTCCTTTTCTACGCTATTGTGACCTGGACACAGTCCTGTTTCACGAAATAGGGCACCATATCCATACGGTTCACGTTCGGGTTTATGAAGCGAGAGAGAATATTGCGGAAGACTGGAGCCGCACGTTAAAGCGAAGATTCTTCCGTAGGCACTATTGGTACGCTCTGCCCCTATTGTATCCCTTCGCTTTAGCGATAAGACTGGCCAGGAAAATCTTCGCGCGGCCAACCCCCGATAAAAATAATTCTCCGACGGGTGGTCGAAATGGCCAAATCGGTCAGGACAAGCCGTCCATGGGTAAGCCGACGTAATTTTCGGCCAGAGATTGCGAGGCGGCACGCGAACTGGTGACGTACTCGAGTTCGGCGAGCTGGCGGCGCTGGTCGAAGGCGTTGTCATCGGCGAAGCGGTGCAGCATGGCCGTCATCCACCAGGAGAAACGCTGCACCTTCCAGACGCGGCTCAGGCAAGTTTCGGAATATTTGTCGAGCAGATCTTTTCGCCCCGAACGATAAAACTCGACGATGGCCCGCGCCAGCACGCGAACGTCGGCCACCGCCAGATTCAGCCCCTTCGCTCCGGTAGGCGGAACAATGTGGGCCGCGTCGCCGGCGAGAAAAAGCCGGCCGTATTGCATAGGCTCGACGACGAAGCTGTGCATCTTGGCGACGTTTTTCTGCAGCACCGGCCCCTCGATTAATTTCCAGCCTTCCACGGAAGCCAGGCGTGCTTGAAGCTCCTGCCAGATCTTTTCGTCCGGCCAGAGGCGAATATCCTCGTCCGGCGTGCATTGGATATAGAGCCGGCTCAACTGCGGCGAGCGCATGCTGAGCAGCGCAAAGCCGCGCTGGTGATACGCGTAGATCAGTTCTTCGGAAGACGGCGGAGCCTCGGCAAGAATTCCCAGCCAGCCGAAGGGATAGTCCCTCTGATACGCGGTAAGCGCGCTGGCGGGAATCGAAGGCCGGCAGACGCCGTGAAAGCCGTCGCAGCCGGCAATGAAATCGCAGTCCAGTTCCTCCTGCTCGCCTTGCTTTTGAAAAAGAATACGCGGGCGCGCCGAGCCGAAATCGCGCGGGCTTACGTTATCCACTTCAAAGAAGAGCGGCCCTCCGAAAGCCAGCCGCGCGTCCACGAGGTCCTTGATCACTTCGCCCTGCGCATAGATGGTGATGCCCCGCCCGGTGAGTTCCGCGAAATCGATGTGGTGGGTGCGGCCCCGAAAGCGCAGATTGATGCCGTGGTGGACGAGCCCTTCGCGGCGCATTCGCTCGCCGAGGCCCGTTTCGTTGAGCAGATCGACAGTGTTCTGTTCGAGAAGCCCGGCGCGGACGCGCTCCTGGCAGTATTCGCGGCTGCGCGATTCCAGGACGACGGATTCGATGCCGCTGAGATGCAGCAGATGCCCCAGCACCAGACCGGCGGGCCCGGCGCCCACGATGCCGACCTGGGTGCGCATCCTGCTCACGTTTTCGCTCGGTCTGCCGAGATGTGGCTTGCGAAGCGCGCGCTGATCGTTACACCGCCGTCTGCGCGGCGCGGGCGAAAGAGTCGCGCAGAGCGGAGGTGAATTCGGCGGCAGACTCGATGTTCGACAAATGCGCCGCCTCCAACTCCACGTAGCGCGCGTCCGGAATCATGGCGGAGAGCACGCGCCCTTGCGCGGGAGTCGTGGAAACATCGTACGCGCCGGAGATTACGGTCACGGGCACGCCCATTTGCGGCGCTTGCATGATGAGATCGGCATCGCGAATCGCTTCGCAGCAGGAGATGTAACCCTGGGGAGGCGTATCGAGGATCATCTGGCGGACGGCGGCGATCGTTTCCGGCGCGCGCTCGATGAATCGCTTGGTGAACCAGCGCTCGATGGTAGCAGAGACAATCGCGCCCATTCCGGCGGCGCGAATCGAGGCGATGCGCGCGTTCCAGGTTTCCGGTTTGCCAATGTGCGCCGCGGTGTTGCAAAGCAGCAGCCGCTCGAAGCGCCCGGGCGCGTTCGCACCCAGCCAAATGCCCGTCTGACCGCCCATGGAGATGCCGCAAAAATAGGCGCGGGAGACTCCAGCGGCGTCGAGAACGGCAAGGACGTCGCGGCCGAGGTCCTCTTGCGTGAATGCGCTCGTGGCCACGGAGGAAAGGCCGTGGCCGCGCGAGTCGTAACGCAGGATGCCATATTCGTTCCGGAGCGCGGAAACCTGCGGCTCCCACATGGAGAGATCGGTGCCCAGCGAATTGGAAAATATGATCACCGGCGCGCCCGGCTTCCCTTCCAGGCGGTAGCGCAGGCGTACTCCGTTACTTTCGGTGAAAGGCATAGGCGCAATCCTCGCTTAAGTTGGCAGTATTTTCAGCTTTTTCGGCTGCGAAATCATTTTTTGACGCCGCTGCGCGCGGACAACACAGCGTCGATCATCTCCGCCGCCGAGCCCAGATAGTGCGCGGGATCGAGCAAGCGGGCGATCTCCTCCGCCGAAAATTGCCCGCGCACTTCGGCGTAGCTCAAAAGCACATCGGCGAAGTCGCGGCCGTCCTCGGATGCGCGCCGAGCCGCCTCCTCGACGATCTCGTGCGATTTTTCCTTGCCCAGCCGCCTTCTTAAAGCGAACGCGACAGCCTCGGCCAGAACCAGGCCGCGCGTCGCGTTCGCGTTGCGCGACATTTTATCGGCGTGCACCTCGAGGCCGTCAATGACGTCTCTCATGTGCGCCAGCGCGCCGGCTACCAGGCGGAAAATCTCCGGCAGCGTTTCCCACTCGGCGTGCCAGCCGCCCAGGCCGCGTTCGTGCTCCTGCACCATCGCCGTCAGCATCGTGGAGACGAGCGCGGGAACGCGAATGGCGGCGGCCAGAATGATCGCGGAGCCGACAGGATTGCGCTTGTGCGGCATGGTGGAAGAGCCGCCGCGGCCCGGGCCGGAGGGCTCGGCGACTTCGTCGATCTCGGTCTGCGACATCAGCGAGATATCGCGGGCCATCTTGCCCAGCGAGCCGGCCAGCAAACCAAGGGAAGCAGCCACTTCCGCCAGTCGGTCGCGATGCGCGTGCCACGGAAGCTCGGGCAAGTTCAGCCTCAGGTCGCGCGCGAGCGCGGCAGCCACGGCCGAGCCGCGGTCTTCGAGCGCGGCTAGCGTGCCCACGGCGCCGCCAAACTGCAGCGCCAGCGCCTGCTCGCGCGAATCGCTCAGACGCTCGCGATGCCGTTCGACGGCGGCGAGCCAGCCGGCGGCTTTGAGCCCCAGCGTAACGGGAGGTCCCTGCTGCAACCAGGTGCGGCCGGCGACGAGCGTGGACTTGTGCGCCTGCGCAAGGCGCGCCAGGGCGTCGGAAAGATGCGAGAGATCGCAGTCGAGCAGATCGAATGCCGCGCGCAATTGGAGCACGAGGCCGGTGTCGATGGCGTCCTGGCTGGTGGCGCCCCAATGTACAAACGTCGAGGCCTGCGCGTCCGATTTGGCAACGAGCTGAGTTAGCGCCTTCACCATGGGAATGGCCACATTGCCGGAGAGCGCGGCGGCGCGAGCGAGCGATTCCACATCGAACAACTCGGCGCGACATTGGGACTCGATCGGCCCGACCGCGTTCTTCGGCGCAATTCCCGCGCTCGCCAAGCGCGCGGGCCAGGGCGGCCTCAAAATCCAGCATGCCCTGGAGCCGCTGGCGATCGGAGAAAACTTCGCGCATCGCGTCCGTGGTGAACAGCGGATCGAGCAAGCGAATCGAATCCGGAGCGCCCAAATGGCTCGTCCTCGTGAAATGCAGCCGCGGATGGAATCTAGTAGTCGAAAAACACGGTCTCGCCGTCGCCCTGCATGACGACATTCCACTCCAGAATATTTTCGCGCGAGTTCCCGGCGCCTTCGCCGGGACGCCGGGCGATCAGGGTCGCTCGCCGCTCGGGCGGAACCAACTTCAAGATGGGATCCGCCGCGTTGCCCAGCTCATCGGGAAAGTAGAGGCGCGTCCACAGCGGCTTCAACAGGCCGCGCGAAAAAACGGTGACCACGATGTGCGGTGCCTGCATGCCACCGTCGAGATACGGCACCGGTCCGGGCTTTACGGTGGTGAAACAAAAAGCGCCATCCTGATCGGTTTCCACACGACCGAAACCCTGAACGCGCGGTGACGAATTTCCGTCCGAACGATCGGCCCCGTACCGGCCCGCGGCATCGGCTTGCCAAATTTCGAGCAGCGCATCGGGAAGCGGCTTTCCGTCTCCATCGAGAACTCGCCCTCGAATCGTCACCAACTGGCCGGAAATTCCGCGGGCCTCGAGATGTTCGCGCGTGAGGAAAGAGACGCCCAGATGAAAGAAGGGGCCGACGGTTTGCGACGATGTGGGCGGAAGCTTCATCGAGACTACTCCACGGGAGTGGCTTCGCGGCCGCGCAGAACGATATCGAAGCGATAGCCGAGCGCGTGTTCGGGAATCGTATTCTCCCAATCGAAAAGCGATACCAGCCGCGTGCGCGCGCTCTCGTCCGGGACGCTATTGAAGATGGGATCGAATGGAAGCAGCGGATCTCCGGGAAAATACATTTGCGTGACCAGGCGCGAGAGCAGCCCCGCCCCGAAAAGCGAAAAGTGAATATGCGCGGGACGCCAGGCGTTGGGATGATTCAGCCAGGGGTACGCTCCCGGCTTTATGGAAACGAAGCGGTAGCGGCCGTCGCTATCGGTGAGCATGCGTCCGCAGCCGGTGAAGTTCGGATCGAGAGGCGCGCCATGTTGATCGACGCGATGGCGGTAGCGCCCCGCCGAGTTGGTTTGCCAGATCTCCACGAGCGCGCCGGGAATCGGGCGGCCGTCTTCATCCAGCACGCGCCCGTTGACGATGATGCGCTCGCCGATGGGTTCGCCGCCGTGCTGGTGCGTCAGGTCATTATCATTTTCGCCGATGTCGCTGTGTCCGAAAACGGGGCCGCTCAGCTCGGACAAAGTGTGCGGGACCACGATCAGCGGCTGCTTCGGAGCGCGCTTGCATGTGGCGCCGTACGGAGGATAAAGATAGCTCGGCTGTGTTTCGGGAACCACGCGGCCGTAACCGCCGGCTCGGCCCGCAGCTATCGTTTCCATGGAATCTTTTGGCATCGATGCTATTTCCGAGGCGTCAGGCTGCCTCTTCCCTCTTCGGCCTTCGCGCTCCCGCGGCCGTTCGCGACCGCCGTGCGCCGCTCGAGATCGCGCGGCGTTTCGAGCTCGCGCCCGTTAGGCGGCGTTTCCTTTATCATATCGGCAAAGCGGATCGGCCAGCCAGTGGCCATCTCACGAATCCTCGGAGGACTGCGGGAAGTGCAAATCGAAGCCTTCCAGGGTCTCCAGGATAATCTGGGAAACGGCGAGGTTGCGGAACCATTTGTGGTCGGAGGGAATAATGAACCAGGGCGCGTACTCCGTGCTGCAATGGTGAAGCATGGCCTCGTAGGCGGTCACGTAGTCGTCCCAGAGCTTGCGCTCTTTCTCGTCGGCCTTGGATAGCTTCCACTTCTTGCGCGGGTCGTCAAGCCTCTCATCCAATCGCTTCTTCTGCTCTTGCTTGCTGATATGCAGGAAAAACTTCAGGATGGTCACGTCGTTTTCCGCGAGGCTTCTTTCAAAGCGATTGATCTCGTCATATCGGGCCTTCCAAATATCCTTGGGCACCAGCTTGTGCACGCGCACCACGAGAACGTCTTCGTAATGCGAACGGTTAAAGATGCCGAACATGCCTTTTTCGGGCACCGCCTTGTGAATGCGCCAGAGAAAATCGTGGGCCAGCTCTTCGCTATTCGGAACTTTGAACGAAGTCACCGAGCAGCCCTGCGGGTTGACGCCGGACATGACGTGGCGAATGGTTCCGTCCTTACCGGCGGTGTCCATGCCCTGCAGCACAATCAGCAGGGCGCGGTTCCGTTCGGCGTAGAACATGTACTGCAAGTCGTCGATGCGCCGGACCGTCTTTTCCAGCTTGGCTTCGGTCTTATGGTCGTGCTTATACCCGTGCGTATCGGCCGGATCGAATTTGGCGAGATCTATCTTTTTGTCCGGCGGGACAATCATTTTGCGGCTGAAATCCATGGGCCAGAGCTCCTCGGTTGTCTCTTGGAATTGTAAACCGCTCGAGCGCCGCGACGAAGAAGGTTACCTTCCGGCGATCGGCTTCACGGTGGAGATGCTGGGAAAGGCCGCCACTCCTGCGCCGGATTCGAAGCCCCAGAAATCATCGCGGGTGAGGAACCCGAGCCCCGCCTCGATCTCTCCGGACTCCTTGGCACGCACCCACACGACGCGCGCGTCCAGGCGGCGGCCCGTGTCCAGGCGCACGCAAGTAAGCACCTGGTCCTTGCTCAGTTGGTGCCGGCAAAGGAAGGAAAAGCCGTGGGTGCTCAACATGTGGGTCTCGCTCTTTTCCTCCCAAGGCCCCTCGGCGGCTTCACACCGGACCCAAATGGGGATGCGGGCGCGAACGCGGGGGCCGCGGCGCAAACGTCCATAAAGTTCGGAGGCCCACAGCAGGATATCCAGCAGCTGGGCGCGTTCCAAATTTCCCGGAGGCTCCGCGCCGCAAGCGATGTTGGTCGCTTCGCGCATGCACTGCTCCAAACAGCGGGCGGCCGACTCGTCGTTATTTTCGTGGAAATTAGCCTCGTGAATCTGCGAGGCGATGGACTCCAAGTGCCCGTAGGCGGAGGCCAGAAAGTGCGCGCGGCATACGGCGCGATCGTCGAACGAAACCACGGCGGCTTCGGCGCACTGGTTGGCGGCGCATGGCGCGGGCATTTTTTCGACGCTCCGAGGGGAGCCGCCCCTGAGGGGCAGCGGGCCATAGTACAGCAAAGAGGCGGGGATCAGAAGCAGCCGAAGGCTTGCTTTCGCGAATGAATTACCGCGCTAGACGCTCTTGCCCGCGGCGGAGCTCGCCGCAAGCTCGCGCACGGCGGCCTCGGCCGCCGCGCCGAGAAGAGGGGCCTCCTCATTGAGCACAATATGAATGGGGATGTGCGAGAGCAACTCCTGAAATCTCTCCTTCTCACAGAACGCCTGGAAGAAGGCCCCGCTTTGCATCTTGGGCAAAATTTTGGGCGCGATACCGCCGGCGACGAATACGCCGCCGCGCGCCAGAGCCTTGAGCGCCAGATTGCCCGCTTCCGCTCCGTACAACGTAACGAATAGATCGAGGGTCTCGACGCACACTGGACACTTGCCCTCGAGCCCCAGGCGGGTGATCTCCGGCGCGGGATCCGCTCCCGGCTCATCGAAGCTCGGATGACGGACATTCTTGTTCAGAAATTCGTGCAACACCAGAAAACCACGCCCAGAGACCACCAGCTCGAAGCTGACAAACGGATGCATGGTTTTGAGGTAGCGCAGCAGCTCGATCTCCCGCTCCGTGCGCGGCGCAAAGTCGCAGTGACCGCCTTCGCTGGGCGATACAATGTAACGGTTGCCATTCCAATTGAGTATGGCTTCGCCCAAGCCTGTGCCCGCGGCGATCAGCGCCTGATTTCTCTGGGGCACCGGCGTTCCTTCGTTAAGCGTGCAAAGGTCCTGCGGCATGAGGCAGGCCAACGAATAACCGGTGGCCTCCAGATCGTTCAGAAGCACGATGTGGCGCGTGCCGAGCTGCCGTTCGAGTGTATCGGCGTCCAGCCCCCAACTCAGATTTGTGATGCGCACGCTGCGGCCCATCACCGGGCCGGCCACCCCGAATCCCGCGGCGGCAATTTTTCCGCGAGGCGAACCGGAAAGGTACTGGCCGGCGCGGCTGAGAAAATCGTCGATGATGTCGTCGAATCGCGTGAACTCGTGATTGGCGTAACGGTGGATAAAGGCGACGGAGAGGCAGCCCTTGCTACCCGACGTTGAATCGGGCGTTGAATCCATGAGGGCAATATTCGACTTGGTGCCGCCGATATCGCCCGCCAGGATCATGGCTTGGCCTTGGGCACCGATTCCGCCTGGCAGGAAGAGAGCTTCGCCGCAGCCGCCTCGTCCACCAGGAAGAGCCGTTCTCCCTCGCGAGGCTTCACCAACTGCGCGGGCAGTGGCGGCTCCGGATGGCCGCAGAGCACTTCCTGCAAGATCGCGGCTTTTTCGGCTCCCGAAACCAGAAAAAGCACGCGCCGGGCGGCTTCCAGCACGGGAAGCGTGAGGGTCATGCGCCGGGCCCCTAGTTTTGGCACCAGTGGAGTGCTCACCCAACGCGAAGTCTCGCGCAAGAGTTTGGCGCCGGGGAAAAGAGAAGCGGTGTGCCCTTCCGGCCCAACACCCAGCAAAATCAAATCAAAGCGCGGAAAGCCGCGATCGTCGAGCGGCAAAAACTCGCGCAGCGTGGCCTCGTATTTGTGAGCGGCGCGCCCGATATTCACGTCTTCTGCTTCCATGCGATGGACATTGGCGGGGGGTATGGGCACACGCAACAAAAGCTCGCGCCGGGCCATGCCGTAATTGCTCTCCGGACTGTCGGCCGGCACAGCGCGCTCATCTCCCCAGAAGAGATGCACACGCGCCCAATCCACCTGGCCGCGAAACTCGTTCGAAGCCAGCACGCGATAGAGTTCCCGGGGCGTCGAGCCGCCCGAAAGGGCGACGTAAAAATGGCCTTGCTTGGCAATGCTCTGCCAGGCCCAGTCGACAAACTGGCGCGCGGCCGTGCGAGCCAATTCGGCTGCGTCGGCACAAACGGATACTCCAGGGAGGATTTCGCGCGGGATCATGTCACGGTTTGCGCCAGCTGCGGCCATCGCGACTCAAGAGTTCGTCTGCTTCGCGAGGACCCCAGCTTCCGGCCGAATAAACGGGCACCGAACGCCGCTGGTCGTGCCAGCCCTTGATAATCGGGTCGATGAAGGCCCAGGCAGCCTCGGCGCCATCGGCACGATCGAAGAGGGTAGCGTCCCCACGCATGCAGTCATTCAAAAGTGTAGCATAAGCGCTGCGTTCGCGGGCCCCAAAAGCGGCGCGATAACTGAAGTCCATGGCCACGCGAGTGAGGCGAAGTTTCTGGCCGGGCACCTTGGCGAAAAAGCTGATCGAAATCCCCTCGTCGGGCTGGATATTCAAGACCAAGGTGTTGGTGTCGAGCCCCTGGCCGCGAAAGAGCAAGTGAGGCGCGCTGCGAAAGTTGATGGCCACTTCGGTCACCCGGCGCGCCATGCGCTTCCCGGTGCGGATGTAGAAGGGCACGTCCGCCCAGCGCCAGTTATCGATAAGCACTTTCGCGGCGACGAAGGTTTCCGTCTTCGAATCGGAGCTGACGCCGGGCTCCTCACGGTAACCGGCCACGTCTTCGCCATCGATCTGTCCGGGACCGTATTGGCCCGCGACGACATCCGCGGCCACGGTCTGCGGCGTGTAAGGGCGGAGAGCCTGCAGGACTTTCAGCTTCTCGTTACGCACGGCGGTAGCGTCGAAATTCGAGGGCGGCTCGATGGCGATCAGCGAGGTGAGCTGCAGGAGATGGCTCTGGACCATGTCCCGCAGCGCGCCTGTGGTTTCGTAGAACGCGGCCCGCTGCTCCACGCCCAGGCTCTCGGCGGCGGTGATCTGCACGTGGTCGACGTAGTTGCGATTCCACAGCGGCTCGAATATGCCGTTGCCGAAGCGCAGGGCCAAAAGATTCTGGACCGTGTCTTTTCCCAGGAAATGATCGATGCGATAGACCTGCGATTCCTCGAAAGCGTCGAGAACGATGCGATTGAGTTCCCTGGCCGAGGCCAGGTCGCGGCCGAAAGGCTTCTCGATGACGATGCGTGCCCAAGACCCGTCCTTGGCCGGTTTCGCCAGGCCGGCCTTCTTGATCTGGGCGATCACCTTGGGGTAAACGGCCGGCGGCGTAGCCAGGTAGAACAGGCGATTGCCCTCCAGATGACGCTCTTTGTCCAATTCATCCAGGCGATGCGAAAGCTTCTCGAACCCGCTGGGCTGGTCGTATTCACCGGCAACGTAGGCGAAGGATTGCGCGAAGGCGCGAAGGCTATCTTCACTTACTCTGCAACTCTCGCTGTCGCTGCGCACGGCCTCGGCGGCGGAATCCTGAAAAGCGGTGTCGCTCAGCGGGCTGCGCGCGAAGCCGACAATCGCAAAGCGGCTCGCCAGCGACCCGCAATTGGCTAACTCGAAGAGCGCCGGGATGAGTTTCCGGCGCGTGAGGTCGCCCGATGCGCCGAAAATCACGATGGCGCAGGGATCGGCCAGGGATACCGAACTCTGCGGCTGCAGAGCGCCAGCTTCGGCTATGCCATTCGCAATAGACGCCATATCAACCTCCCGCCAGCGCGCGCCTCACCCCGCTATGCTCCAAGGATGCGCGCAACTGTTCCGCGGATTCAAAAAGAATTGTATGCATGCCCAGCGCTTTCGCCGGATCGAGATTCTTGGGACGATCGTCGATAAACACGCACTCGTCCGGAGCGCGCTGCGCGATTCCCAGGGCGGCTTGATAGATCCGCGGGTCGGGCTTGCGCACGCGCAAATAACAGGAAGTAAAGAAGGCCGCGAAGTTTCGCTGCAGATCGAACTTGCGGATGCGATAGGAGTTGAGCTCGAGCGATTCGTTATTGAGGGTGGCCATGAAATAACGGCGCGAGGCGCTCAGCTCGTCGAGGAGGGCGCGCGTGTCTTTTTTTTCGCTGGATTGCGCGAACATGAACTGCTTGAACTCCTCGCGAGTGAAGGGCCTCTCGCGGAAAAATACGGTTTGATCCAGGTAAGTTTCCAGGGTGATGCCGCCGGTTTCCAGCTCGTCCTCGGCCCGCCTGTGCCTCTCTTCGTAATCGGCGGAATTGAGCGCAAAGCGCTTGGCCGCTTCCGCACGGGCGTGTTCGTCCCAGCCGTTCGAGAGGATTACGCCTCCGACATCCCAAAATAGCGCAGTGACATCACTCATACCTAAATCGCCAGTACCTAACCAGAGTTTCCGGCCTGCGCTCGCCTTTTCGAAACTCGAAGACTCAGAGCGCCGAACGCGATGCGGAGAGCGCCTGATCGACGGCTCGCCGCAGACTAGCCAATCCGGCGGGAGCACCCTCGGTTAGATGCAAGCGCAGCGCCGGCTTGCCCAGCCTTCCGAGCGACTCCAGGTCGCCCAAAGCCTGCGCCATTTCCAACTGGCCGAACGTATATTTCGCGCCCGGAATGGCCAAATCGCTGGGCTTCTCCGCCGTGATCATCAGGAACATACCAGAGGTCGGTCCGCCCTTGTAAAGCTGGCCGATCGAATGCATATAGCGCGGCCCATAACCGAGCAACACGGGAAGGCCCAGCCGCTCGCCCAGCGTGGCGCGAAGCGCGTCAAGCTCCGCGCCGTTTGCCGCGTCGCGCGCCACATACGCAAGAATGGCCACGTAATCGTCGGGACGGCTCTCCGAAAAGAATGTGCGCAGCGCCGCCGAGAGCTGCAGCGTGGAGATCGAACCTCGCACCGCGCCGTCGGCGTAGAGTTCGATGCCTGATTCAACCAGGCGCGCCGATCCCAGCGGCATCTCCCCGGAAAGCTCAAAGGCGTCCAGAATGCGCGCGGTATTGTCCTTGCTCTCCTGCACGTTGGGCTCGTCAAACGGATCGATGGCCAGCGAAGCGCCCGCCAACGCCGTAGCCGTCTCCCACTTGAAGAATTCGGCGCCGAGCTGCTCGGGCGCTTTGAGGCGAATCTCCACAAAAGCCGCGCCTCGCTCCTCGAGCGCGCGCAAGGTCGCTTCAAGAGCCGTCGGATCGTCGCCTTCAAGGAACAGGGCCGCGGTAACGCCGCCCCGCGCCAGCACGTCCACAGGCGGCGATACGCCTCCCGCGACGGGCACGATTCCGCGCTCCTCCTTGCCTATGCTTTCCGCGATCAGCTGTTCGATCCAGTTGCCCAGCGGCGTCAGCTTGGGTGTTGAAAGCAAGAAAAGCTTGTCGTCGCCTCTGCGTGCAGCCGCGGCCAGCAACGATCCGAGTTCCAAGGCCGGATTCGCGTCCGCATCCCCCTCCGGGCCGCAGGCTTTGCGCATCTCCAGGGCGGAGTCCAGCACCGCGGCGATATCCACGCCCCACAGCGCCGCCGGCACCAAGCCAAAATAGGAGAGCGCCGAATAGCGGCCGCCGATATCGGCGGGATTGCGAAACGTCATGCGGAAGCTGTATTCGCCGGCCAAACTGTCGAGATACGAGCCGCGATCGGTGATGGCCAGAAAGCTACGGCCCGCCGGAGCGAGTCCCGCCTGAGTAACGCGGTGATGGAAGTAAAAGAATTGGGAGAGCGTCTCGATGGTCTTGCCGGACTTGCTGGCCACGATGAATAAAGTGTGCGCGAGGTCAATCGACCGATCCACTTGCTGAATGGCCGCCGGGTCGGTTGAGTCCAGCACAAAAAAGCGCCGCCCGCCTTTTGCTGGAAATATCAGCGAGAAAACCTCCGGCGCGAGGCTGGAACCGCCCATGCCCAGCAAAACGATGTCGCGCACACCCGATTCGTCTATATCGCGGGCCAGGTCCCACAGCCCGGGCGATTCCGCGCGCATGGGGTCGAGCACGCTGATCCAGCCCAGGCGATTGGAGATGACGCGGGCATGCTCGGGATCGTGCTTCCAGAGGCCTGGCTGCCTGGTCCATATCTTATGGATGGCCTCGCCGGCTCGAAGACGCGTAGACTCCTCCCCGAACGCGTCGATCAAGAGACCGGGCGAAACTCGCTGGATTGTCAGGGGCATGGGGGATCCTTGGGCCGCGGGAGTTGAAGCTCCGTCTGGCACGAGATTACCTCTTTTCGATGAAAGCGAACATACCCTGGGCAAGCTCCTGAGCTGCGCGGGATTCCCCCGATTTCACCGCCTAAGGCCGCCGCGACACCTAGGAATTTCCATGCCGATGCAGTATGTTTAGAGACGGAAACGATGAGTTGGTTATTCGGATTGGAGGCGAAACATGGCGGATGACAGTTGCAGCCCCCCGAAACCGGCGGTAGCAGCCCCCAGCCAGGCCGGCGGACATACGGTAATGTGCGTGAAGTTCGGAAGAAAAATGGAAGGCCTGGACCGAGCGCCCTGGAAAGGCGAGATCGGCCAGCGCATCTACGAAAACGTGTCCAAAGACGCCTGGAAGTTGTGGATCGAACACTCCAAGATGATCATGAACGAATACCGGCTGAACCCCCTCGATCCGCAGTCGCAAAAGATCATGGAAGAACAGATGGAGCAATTTTTCTTTGGCGAAGGAGCCAAGCTTCCGGAAGGTTACATTCCGCAGCGAGCGAAAGGCTAAGGCCCGGCCTCAGTTCTATCCCGCCAACATCCTTATTCAGCCAGGCCTGGGCCACTCGCAGCCTACCCGTGGGTCGTCCCCGAAACCGGGTGCGCCACGGGTAATCTAGGCGCGATGGTGAAGCGCAGAGCGCGATGCGCTTCGCGCAGCGCCGCCTCCGCCGCCTCGGGCGTTGCGCCCCGAGAAAAAATGAAACCCAGGTAGCTGGACCCCTCTGGCCAGGCGGCGATGTAGTCATGCAGGCGCGCCGTGATTTGAATCTCGTTTATGCCTGGAACCGCGCCAGCATCCTGCGTTCCTTCCACCTTTTCGAGAATGCCGCTCCGCGGCACCGGAATCATCATCACGGCCGCGGCATCCGCTTCCCGCGGCGCGTCCGCGCCAGGCAAGCCCAACGCTTTGCGGATCAGCAACTCCTCGAGAAAAATTCGCTCCGGGCCGAAGCGCAGCACGCGCGAACAGAGACCGCCAATCGGGCGCGGCGCTATTTCGAGCACCCACGGGCCCTTCATCGTTCACCCGAAATTCCGCGTGCACCGGGCCTTCGCTCAGGCCCAGCGCCCGCACCGAATCCGCCGCGCAGCGCGCGATTCGCTCCTGCGCCGCCTGCGGAAGGCGCGACGGCGTGACGTAAATCGACTCCTCGAAGTAAGGGCCTTCGAGCGGGTCGGGCTTGTCGAAAAGAGCCAGAACGCGCAGACGCCCTGCTTCGAGCAGGCCTTCCAGCGGCAACTTCGACGCCGGGAATATAGCGCTCCACGAGCAGGCGATCGAGATCGCCTTCGCGCGTGACTTGAAGCTCGGCGGACGAAAGCAGCCGCGCGATGCGCTCGACCGCGGCAATGAATTCGCCGCGATCGTTGGCCCGAATCACGCCTTGGCTCGCCGATAGCCGCAGCGGCTTCACCACGCAGGGGAATGTCACGCGGCGCACCACCGAATCGAGCGGCTCCGCCAGCGCGAAGGAGAAAAAATCCGGAACAGGCAACCCCGCGCCGCGCAGAACTTCGCGCTGGCGCAGCTTGCTGCGGCAATTCTCGACCGCTTCGGGAGAGTTGTAGGGCAATCCCAACAGGCGCGCGGCGTACGCAGCGGTCACGGTCTGGCGATCGCCGAGCGCCAGAATCGCTCCGCCGCTTTTTCGTCCGCGCGAGCCCGCACAGCTTGCGCCAGCCGCTGCGGCCGCCTCGGGCGGCTCCTCGAAGTGAAGCGGGATTGCGCCGTCGGCCCAGGGATCGTCGAGTTGATGGCAGCGGTCGCTGCCGAGGATCACCTCGGCGCCCAACCGCCGCGCGGCTTCGGCAAAGCTGCGCGTCTGGTAACCCAGTTTGCTGGCCAGCAAAAGCAGGAACGGCGGCTCGTGTTGGGGTGAATCTGCCAAGCGATTCAGCTTCAGACGAACGTATCGGGCGACGCTGCAAACCGCGCCTCCGAAGCCATGGCCGCGAATTGATCCCGCGTGGGTTCCGCGCAGCAGTACCACGGTTCGGCGAAGTGCGGAATCTTGCGCGCGGCCGAATTCGCCGGAACGATATCAAAGCCGGCGGTCTCTCCGGCCAGTTCTTGCGCGGCGCGCCAGATGCGCTTGAACGTCTCGGTGCGCGAGCGGTTCAGCCTGTCGACCGTCATTGGCTAAATCCTGCACGCGCTCCGAAAGCGACGTCCATGCGGGGATCGGGGTGCTTCCAAGGATAGGCGAGTCCAGAGGCATCGAAATCGTCAACCGCCGTTCGCACCTCCTCCAATTCCAGCAGGCGCGAGCCAGCCGGAATCAGCAGGCGGATGCCCAACTGAATGGGCGCGACATTTTCCGCCAGGTCCTGTTCGGCGATGAGCGCGAGGAGTTCGCGATAACCGGCGAGCGTCGTCCAAGGCGTGAACGGCACGAAGGTGGGCTGCAAGAGCAACCCCAATTCGCGGAAGTCCGCGACGACGGCGAGAAAATCGGCCCGCGTATGGCCTTTTGCCAGGCGCGCCAGAATGGCGTCGTCGACCGACTCGACGGCGCTGGTGGCGAACAGGCAACCCGTGTCGCGCAGCTTGCGTACAGCGTCTTTATGCCGCAGCAGGTGCTCGATCTTGATGGTGACGTCATAGCTAAGCTGCGGGAACTCCCGGTGCATGGCCTCGACGATGGCCAGCGCGTGCGCCGGACCATTGAAGAAATCGGGATCGCCGAAGGTGACGTGTTCGGCGCCCGCATCCACCTGGCGGCGAATGTCTTCCAGCACGACGTCGCGCTGCACGATACGAAAAACTCCGTTGTAAACGGGCACCACCGGGCAATGGCGGCAAAGGTGTTTGCAGCCGCGGCTGGCTTCCGTGTAGCCGGCGACCTTGAATCCTCCTTCCGGCATCAGCAGGTGCGCGTACTCGCGCAGCGCCGGCAGGCCGCTGCGGTCAGGCGGGATGAAGTTCAAGCGCTCGAGCGAGATCGCGCCCCCCGAACCGCTCGCCCCGCTCACCGTGCTCGCGGCAATTTGCTTCGATGCGTTCTTATCGGCCCCGCTCCGCGGGTTCGCCGCTGCGTCGCTCCCCTGCGGCTTGCAGGCACCCACTTCGCCATCGGCAAGCTGCGTAACGAGTTCCGCCAATGCCCCCTCGAACTCGCCTCCGAAAATCGAATCCACGCCCAGATCGCGCAGGTAGGCTTCGTTCACCGGAGCGTACAAGCCGTAAAAGCAGAGATGCGCGCGCGCATTCAAGCGCCGCACGGGTTCGATCAAGGGTATCGCCAGGCGCGTGGCCGTGTGCATCGGAACATAGAAAGCCACCACATCCGCTGCGCCAATCGCTTCTTCGTGCAGACTCTGGCGAGACAGATCCAGGCAGACGACTTCCGCGCCCGCGCGGCGCAGCCATGCGGCCGGAGACGCCAACCCAAAGGGCTGATGGCCGAGTTCGTACGTCGAGATGAGCACAACCTTCACGAAGAACACATTTCGCAAACGCCGCTGCGCGGTCCCTGCAGAGCGACAAATCCATTCTAGACGATCTGCGGCAGCGCGGTGGCCTGCAATGCGATTGGCAGAGTGCGAAAAGCGGAGGTCTAACTCCAAATCACATTAGCGCGCCTAATGTCCAAAGTCCGTCCTGTTTGGGGTATATTCTGTCGCAAGGTAGGGCTCCTAAAACTCAGTCGCATGCTGATATGAGGAGAAATTCAAATGCGAACGTTTCGGCTAGCATTGTTATTGGCAACAGGCATCGCCCTGGCGGCGTCCATCGGCTTGGCGCGGCCTGCCTCGGACGCGGGTCCTTACAAAGTTCTGAAGATGGCCAAGGTCGGAGGCGAAGGCGGTTTTGACTACATCTTCGCGGATGTCGCGGCGCGTCGTCTGTATGTCCCGCGCAACGGTGCAATGGGGCAGCTCATGGTGTTCAACCTCGACACGCTCGATCCGGCGGGATCGATTCCAGAGGTCCATTCGGGCGGCGCAACGGTCGACCCCAAATCCCATCACGGCTTCTCCACCACCAAACCGGTCACTATGTGGGACTCGACCACCTTGAAAGTGATCAAGACCATTGACGTGGACGGCCGTCCCGACGGGATCATGTTCGATCCTTATAACGAGCGCGTGTGGATCTTAAGCCATCAACAGCCGTACGCCACGATCATCGACGGCAAGGAAGGCACTGTCGTGGGGACGCTCGACGTGGGAGGAGGGCCGGAGCAAGCCGCGACCGACGGCAAGGGCACCGTCTACATCAACGTCTCGGACAAAGCCAACGTCGCCGTGGTGGACGCGAAAAGCCTCAAGGTTACAGCGCACTATGACGTCAGCTCGAAGGGCGTTTCCGGCGGAAGCGGCCTGGCGCTGGACGCCAAGAACCACGTGCTCTTTTCCTATTGGCGCCAGCCATCGCCCCTCGCCGTGATTCTAAACGCCGAAAACGGAAACATCATCACCACGCTGCCGACCGGGATAAACGTGGATACCGTCGCCTTTAACCCCGCCACCATGGAATCGATCAGCGCGGAGAATGGCGGCACGATGACCTTCATCAAGGAGAGCAGTCCTACCAGCTTCGAAGTGGAACAAACGCTGGAGACCAAGCCGGTGGCAAAAACGATCGCACTGGACACAAAAACGGGCCACCTGCTGACGATGACCGCCGATTTCCAGCCGCCGCCACCCAACGCTCCCCCGCAGCCGGGAGGACGCCCCCCGCGCGGCCCCATGGTGCCGGGTTCGTTTACCATCATCATGGTAGGCAAGAAGTAAGCGGCTAGCTCGCGCCAAATCGGAAAACGTTCATCGCCCCATTTGCGTTCGCCTAGCAGATGCCCCGTACATCTGCGCGCCAGTTTGCGTTATGATGCAGAGTTAGCATAGAGCTAAGTTTATCCGCATTAGATCACGCTTCAGAGAGGACTTCGCAACCATGGCGGCTGCATCAAAAAACTCGTTTGGCGCGCGCGACACTCTAAAGGCCGGTAGTCAGAGCTACGAAGTCTTTCGCCTCGACGCCCTCGAGCGCAGGGGAATCGGGCACGCCAACCAGCTTCCCTTCTCCATTCGCATCTTGCTCGAAAACCTGCTGCGCCAGGAAGACGGGCGCTTCGTGCACGCCAAGGATATCGAGGGGCTGTCCGAATGGCAGCCGGTCACGGAAAAGCGCGCGGAAATAGCCTTTATGCCGGCTCGAGTCCTGCTGCAGGATTTCACCGGCGTGCCCGCCGTCGCCGATCTCGCGGCCATGCGCGACGCCATCGCCAGAATGGGCGGCGACGCCAAGAAGATCAATCCCCTGCTGCCCGCCGAACTGGTCATCGACCATTCCGTGCAGGTGGACCAATTCGGCACCGACATGGCTTTTGCCTTCAATGCTCAATTGGAGTTCCAGCGCAACGTCGAGCGCTATGAATTCCTGCGCTGGGGCCAGAACGGTTTTCAGAATTTCAAAGTCGTGCCGCCCGATATGGGCATCTGCCATCAGGTGAACCTCGAATATCTGGCCCGCGTGGTCTGCGACCGCGCGCCGGACGGCCGCCTTGCCGCCTATCCGGATTCGCTGGTGGGAACCGATTCGCACACCACGATGGTCAATGGACTGGGCGTGTTCGGCTGGGGCGTCGGCGGCATCGAAGCCGAGGCCGCCATGCTCGGCCAGCCGCTCTCGATGCTGGTTCCCGACGTGGTCGGTTTCAAGCTGCATGGCCGCTTGCCCGAAGGCGCCACGGCCACCGATCTCGTGCTTACCGTCACCGAGATGCTGCGCAAGAAAGGCGTGGTGGGGCAATTCGTGGAGTTCTACGGGACGGGCCTCTCCAATCTCACGCTGCCCGATCGCGCCACCATCGCCAATATGGCGCCCGAGTATGGCGCGACGATGGGATTCTTCCCCGTGGACGCGGAGACGCTCGCCTATCTGCGGTTCACGGGCCGCAGCGACGAGCGCCTGGCGCTGGTCGAAGCCTATACCAAGATGCAGGGGATCTTCCGCACCGATCAAACGCCCGACCCGATCTTCTCGGACACGCTCGAACTCGATCTCGGCAAGGTCGAACCCACGCTGGCCGGACCCAAGCGTCCGCAGGACCGCGTGCCGTTGCGCCAGGCGAAGAGCTTTTTTGCGAAAGCGATGGAAGGCACGGCGCAAAAGCACGTCGAGGTGAAGAACAACGGCGACCGCTTCGAGCTCTCCAATGGCTCGGTGGTGATCGCGGCTATCACCAGCTGCACGAACACCTCGAACCCTTCGCTGATGCTGGGCGCCGGACTGGTCGCCAAAAAGGCGGTCGAGCGCGGCCTGGAATCGAAGCCTTGGGTGAAGACGAGCCTCGCGCCAGGCTCGAAAGTCGTGACGGACTATCTGCAAGCGGCCGGCCTCACTCAATATCTGGAGAAGCTGAAGTTCAATCTGGTGGGCTTCGGCTGCACCACCTGCATCGGCAATAGCGGCCCGCTTTCGGAGGCGATCGGCGCGGCGATCAAGGAGAATAGCCTGGTCGCGGTTTCCGTGCTCAGCGGCAATCGCAACTTCGAGGGCCGCATTCATCCGCTGGTGCGCGCGAACTATCTGGCTTCCCCGCCGCTGGTGGTTGCGTACGCACTGGCCGGGCGCATGGATTTCGATATGGAGAAAGATTCGCTCGGCAACGACCGCGACGGCAAGCCCGTCTACTTGCGCGACATCTGGCCGACGCCGAAGGAAGTGGAAGAGACGGTGCGCAAAGCCGTCACCACGGAGATGTACCGCAAGGAGTACGGCGAAATCTTCGATGGCGATGAGCGCTGGCGCGGCCTGAAAGTGCCGGAAGGCGACCTGTACGCCTGGGACGCCAAGTCCACTTACATCAAGCGCCCGCCTTTTTTCGAGGAGATGCCCAAAACTCCGCCCGAGCTTACCGACATTCGCAATGCGCGGGTGCTGGCCGTGCTGGGCAGTAGCGTCACCACCGATCACATCTCTCCCGCGGGCTCCATTCAGCCCGACGGCCCCGCCGGCAAATATTTGATCGCCAATGGCGTGAAGCCCTCGGAATTCAACTCCTACGGCGCTCGCCGCGGGAATCACGAAGTGATGATGCGCGGCACGTTCGCGAATATCCGCCTGCGCAATCAGCTCGCCCCCGGCACAGAGGGCGGCTGGACGCTGCATCAGCCAGATCGCGAGAAGATGACCATCTACGACGCGGCTATGCGCTATAAGCAGGAAGGCGTGCCGCTGGTGGTGCTCGCGGGCAAGGAGTACGGTGCCGGCTCCTCGCGCGATTGGGCTGCGAAGGGCACGCTGCTGCTCGGCGTGCGCGCGGTGATCGCCGAAAGCTACGAGCGCATTCACCGCAGCAACCTGGTGGGCATGGGCGTGCTCCCGCTCGAATTCAAGCCGGGCGAAAACGCCGAATCGCTGGGGCTAACCGGGCATGAATCCTTCTCCATCGACGGCGTAAGCCAACTGGCGCCGCGTGCGAAACTGCGCGTACATGCCCGCGACGATCAGGGAAAGGAAAAAGTCTTCGAGGCTGTGGCCCGCGCGGACACCCCGGAAGAAGTGGCCTACTACCGCAATGGCGGGATTCTGCCGTACGTCCTGCGCCAGATGCTCTAGGAGTAAAAGCGAGGAATGCGCGCTTGTCATCCCGAACCCAGTCGCGGTTTTCGCGAATGGCGGTGAGGGATCTGCTTTTCTGCTCCCTCGGGTGTGTCTCACTTATCGTCCCTGATGCGCAACGGCGGGACTCACCCTGCGTCCTGCGGCAGATGCTCTAGGGCTTGCGCAAAACGGGGCGCCGCATCGGCTGTGCCGAAGTTTTGCCAATCACGGTTTTAGGGCCAATTCGTCGCGCCAGCAAAATCAGCAGGATGATCCCGAAAATAATCGAAGCCACGCTCGCCGTCTGCGCGTTCGTCAAACCGAAGAACGAGCGCGGATTGATGCGAATGATCTCTACCAGGAAGCGGGCCACGCCGGTGAGTATCAGGTAAAAACCAAACACTTCTCCCGACGGGCGCAAGCCGCCCACGGCGCGCGCTCCAATGCGCCATAAGATGTAGCCAATCAGCATCGCCCCCAGAAACTCATAAATCGGCGTGGGATGCACTCTTTGCGTCGTCGGCACCAGCCCCTTCGGGAAACTCATTCCCCAGGGCAGCGAAGTCGGCGTGCCATAGTCGCCGTCTCCCGAAATCAGGCAGCCGATCCGCCCGACGCCATAGCCGATGGCCGCGGCGGGAGAGGCGATATCCAGCATCAGCAGCATGTTCATTTTGTAATGCCGGGCCAGCAGAACCAGGGCCACGAACCCGCCAATCACCGCGCCAAACCAGGCGAAACCCATGGTGCTGAAGAGCAACGGCAAGGGATGGGCGAAAAACTCGGACGGCGACTCCAACAGATGATAAAGCCGCGCGCCTGCCAAGCCCGCCAAGCCCGTCATGCCGATGATGTTTTCGGCGTCAGCGGTGTATCCCCGGCGGCGGAGGTCGGCGCGGATCACAAAAAATGCGCAGATCAGGCCCAGGGCCACCATGATTCCGTAGGAGCCCAGCGTCAAAGGACCGATGTGGATGAATGGATACACGCGTTTAAGGTTGATGCAGTTCGAGTATAGCGGATGGCAGAAGCCGAAGCATTCTTCGCGCGTTCGTTGCCTACATCATCTCAATGCGGCGAAAGCGAAGCCGGGCTCTTCGAGCTTGCGGGCTTTGCTGCGAAGAAAGAAACGCGGCCTTCCATTGCGGAAGGCCGCGCGCCTCTGCTCTGCTTCCCAAATCCTAGCGGCGTCCGCCGCCTCCGTGCGAACCACCGCCCCCGCCGCCACCTCGGGAGCTTCCGCCGCCTCCTCGTGAACTTCCTCCACCTGAGTAGCTTCGAGATCCGCCGGAACTAGACCCGCCATAGCCGCTCGAGCCGGATGATCGAGGAGCCGGGGCGCTGCGATATGTGGGCTGGTTAGAAGGATAGCTGCGATAGCTCGGCTGCGCCGATGGCGAACTGCGGTAGCTCGGCGAGGAAGGCGCCGAACGATACGTCGGCGATGCGCCGCCGCGATTTGCTCCGCCATAGCTTTCGGTGCCGGTGGCGCCGCGGTAAGAGCGTTCGTTGACGATCGGCTTGTTCATATCGAGCGTAGGCCGGCTATTGGTCGCAGCGGATCCCGAGAATCGCTGCCAACCTTCCGATGCGCCCTGGCCCCGGCTGGCGCCATTGCTACCGAAGCGCTCGGCTCCGTTAGCGGTTTGCCCCGCGCTGCGCTGTCCCTCGATACTTCGGTTTTGCGCTGCGGCGCCATTATTTTCGTTCGTAAAGTTACGTGTCCCGGAACCGTTGATCGCCTGGAACTGCCCGCTGTGCGTGATCGCTTCATTCACGTGCGACGCTTGCGAAGAGAAGGACTCCGGCCGAGCCGCCGGCGTGCTCCTGGAGTAAAAGCTGCGCTGCGAGGTCATTCGCGACGTCGTGGCCGAATTGACTGGACGATCCGAGGCCCGCAAGCTGTCGCGGTTTGGGACCACCGGCAGATTGCCCGTCATCATGCGGCCGCTGCGAATGTCCGACGCCGCCACGCCGTGCGCCAAGACGCCGCCACGTCCGAAGCTTCCCGCCGCCACGCCGGAGACGCCTTGGCGCAGCCGATCGTTTGCCGCCAGCTCACGCAGGTTCGAAAAGCCGCCTCGCGCGTACAGCGGCGCAATTCCCTCGCGAAAGCCGCCAATCCGATCGAACCCTACCACGCCGAAACGGTCGCGAAAACCGCCCCACCACGGATGGAAGAAGTCGCCGGGCCCAATCGGCAGCCACCCGATCGAACCGAAGCCAAACCCTGCTCCGAACCCAAAGCCTCCGCCAAATCCGAAGAAGGAAACGTAAGCCGGCGCCCAAATCGGACGATAGGCCGGGAAGATCGGCCCGGGCCACCAGGCCCACGCTCCGCCGTTGAGGAACCAGCGGCCATAGTGATATGGCGCCCAGCCCCACGGCTCATCCGAAACCCAAGTCCAGCCGTAATACGGTTCCCACACCCAGCGGCCGGCGCGATAAGGCGCCCAACCGGCGTCCACCTGCGGAGTCCACACTTGCCCGTAGTCCGGAACTTCCGACCATGTGCCATTACGATCAAGGTCGCTCGCGCCGGTGTAATAGCGGTTGGTCTTTTGGTAAGAGTTGGCGTTGTAGATGGTGTTGTCGCGATCCCGATTCCAGCTGTCGAATTCGTCGCTCGGGGGAGCATCGCTGACTTTGTACTGCGCGTCCGTGCCCGTCCCCCGGATGGTAATCAGCTGCCCCTTCTTGACTGTGGTGCTGCCTTCAGAGGTGGAAGTCTGCGCTTCACCTTCGGCAACCGTTACGATGGATTGCCCATCGGAATCGATCTCAACGCGATAGCGCCCCGGCTTGGTGGGGTGAACCGCGACGTTCGGCGTATCGATCTCCACATCCGCCTGACCGCCGTTCAGTACCGAGTAGACCGCTACTCCCTGCCCAACCTGCACTTGGATCCGATTGTTATCCAATGTGGCGATATTGGCTTGGGAATGCTGATCCAGCCGCAATATGTTGGCGTAGTCCAGCTGCAGCTCGGCTCGCGAGCCATCGCCCGTGGCGACTTTGTCGGCCGCCATCAGTGGCGTATTCAGGCTCACAGCGGAGAAATCGCCGGAGTCGCCTCGTTGCATGGTAACGTCGCCGCGGATAAAGCTCACGCGAGCAACGCCCGGGCCATTCTGCACCTGACTAGAAACCTGATCAGAAGTTTGGCTGGCGTCGGACGCGGGTGCCTGAGCGTCCGGCCCTGGAGGAGCCTGACCCAGCGCCGCAATCACCGTCGAGAGCACCAAAATTGGAATTGCCCAGAACCCCGCCCTACTCGCTCGCATAAGCCACCTCGCCATAACCCACCAGATAAAGGGCAAACGGCGTGCCAAATAGACGGCGCCGAGCAGCTGTATGTGCTTTTCTTCTAGTAACTTAAAACAGGGTGCCGACGCCGGATCACGAAACTCTGGTGGGAATCGAGCAACTTGGTGGTTTTCAGCCACCGTAGGCTCTGCCCAACCAGAAACGAATAACGGCACCCGCGGCCCCGCTTAGTTGGAAGCCCTCGTCCTCTGCTGGACGTTCAGGTCTTTGAAGATTGGCTTCAGGACCGCGGCAATACCTTCAGCCATCTTCAGGGAACCTCCCTCGTTGGGATGAACCTGATCGATGACCATCAGGTAGAGAGGGTCGTTGATCAGGCTCAGTCCATCGAGAAAATAGAGGTTCCGATCCGTTTGCCGGCGCTGCTCCACGAGTTGATGAACGGCGTCGCGATAGGCTTGCGGAAGATCCCCGTTCTTGTTCTTTTCGTGAATGATATCTTGATGCGTCAGAATCGGAGTGATGCACAGAATCGGCTTGGTGGGATATTTCGCGCGCACCACGTCGAGAAACGCCCCATATTTGTCGCGATACTGCGCCACCGTCTCCGGCTTCCCTGCCGAATCTCTGCCGCCAAAGGAGTTGGTGCCCACCATCAGGACCAGCACATCCCAATCGTTGCGGCTGGCAATGTAATCCGCGACGGAAACGTCCGTCCAGGCGCTACCGCCGAAGCCCAGGTTCAGCGGCTCGCAATTGGCCATTTCGCACGTTTGCCAAACGTAGGTCTCCCGCGGGCTGGTTACACCATGGCCGTGCGTGATCGAATCGCCGTGGAATAACACCACCGGCACGTTTCGCGGCGAGGGCGGAAGCACTTGCGCGTCCTTATCCAAGCCAATCCCACCGACGATGGCCTCGGCATTGCGGTAATAGTGCGGAAACAGAATGGAGAACTCAGACTCTTTCTTCGGCTCGCTCGATCCGTCAAAGACGATTACGTCCTGCTGGTAATAGGCGATCTTCGCCGGGACGTTGGCCAGGAACTTGCCGTCGCGATACACGTCGAAATAGGGCGGACGCGCGCGCTCCCAGGCCGACTCCGGACTGGCGTTGGCAACATCGGGCACGTCGAGAAATGTAACTCGAATGGCGATCCGGCTGGAGTCGGTTCGAAACCGCACGGCAACTCCCGCCGTGGATAGAGCTCGGTCGGCGGATCTCGTCGGAATTTTGTCGCGCCAGGCCTTGGGAATTCGCACCGGCTGCAAACCGCCCGTCTTCGCTTCCCAATCGGCCACGTTGAGCCATCGCAAGCGATTGTCGTCCGGAGCGAGCCACTTCAAATTATCCGGAGCGCTCCGCTGTCCATAGGCCGTGGCCCCGAAGCTCAACGCAAGCAACAGTAAGTAGCCCAGCGTTCTGCGCGAAGGAGATGACATCGTCTTACTCCTTTCCCTCAACAGCGATGCCTCAAAAATGACGATTTCATGGCCGTGCCACGGCACAGGAACACCTATGAATATGTTGAGTGTACAATGGCGCCCAGCAAAGCAGGTCGAGGAAATTTCCGCATCGCGCGCGCCACGCGCCTTAGAGGAGCACCGCCGTGCACAGACTTCTCCGGCCATCGAAATCCTTGTCCACGCTGATTCTTGGCGCGGTCTTTGCAGCCGCGCTCATTGCCGCTGCCGTAGCCGCGGATACATCGAGCGACTCCGCGGGCGTTCTCGTGCGCACCCGGCAAGGCATGATCGCGGGGCTTACGCTTGGCAAAGTCGAGCAATTCCGCGGTGTGCCCTATGCTGCGCCGCCGCTCGCCGACCTGCGTTGGCGCGCTCCGCTCGCTCCCAAGCCGTACTCAGACACTCTGCAGGCCACCAAATTCCCCGCTCCCTGCGTGCAGGGCAGAGTTGCGGCCGATCTTCCCACGCCAAGCGAGGATTGCCTCTATCTGAATCTTTACCGGCCCGCGGGCAGCAAAGAAGGAAAGAAGATGCCCGTTCTCATCTACTTCCACGGCGGAGGCTTCGCCGCCGGTACTGGGAGCGCGCGCGATGGCGTCGATCTCGCCGCGGGCAACGACATGATCGTGATCATGCCCAACTATCGCCTGGGTTCACTGGGCTGGCTGGGGCTCTCGCAGTTGGATGCGGAGACGGCCAACGGTTCGTCCTCGGGAAATTACGGTTTGCTGGACATGCTCGCTTCGCTGCAATGGATTCAGGAGAATATCGCCGCGTTTGGCGGCGACCGCGAGAACGTGACCATCGCCGGGACATCCGCCGGCGGCATCGCCGTTTGCGCGCTCCTCACCGCGCGCCTTCACCAACGGCTCTTCCATCGCGCCATCATCGAGAGCGGCGAGTGCACGCCCACCTCCGCCTACATCATCAGCCACCAAACCGCTCTGCTGCAGGGCGCCAAGTTTGCCGCCAAAGCGGGATGCACCGACGCGAAAACTTTCACCTCCTGCCTGCGCTCCAAGCCGGCTTCAACCCTGCTCTCCGCCTCGGAAGGTTTGGGCATGTTTACGGCGAATATCGGCGGGAGCCTGATGCCGCGGGCGCCGCTGGAGGCCATCGAGTCGGGCGATGTGGAGCGCGTTCCGGTAATCGTGGGCGCCAATCGCGACGAGCAGAAGCGCAACCCGCTGCAGATCACCGGATTTCCTGCGAGTGCGCAGACCTACGACAAGTATCTCAAGGACGCCTTCGGTCTACTCGCGCCACTGGTGGCCGCCGAATATCCGCCCAGCGCCTTTAGCGATCCCGCATACGCGGCTGGCGCGGCTGCCAGCGACAGCGGAATTCCCAATGGCATCGGAGTTTGTCCCATGCTGACCGAACTCGGAGGGGCGCTCGCGAAGGCCACGCAGACGTTCGCTTACGAACTGAACGATCCGCGCGGCTCAGGCATGCCGGAAGCCAGCGGCTTCGAGCTGGGATCGATGCACACCGCCGAGATCGGCTTTCTTTATGCGGAGATCAAACCGGGTGCGCGCACACCGGAGCAGACGCAGCTCGCGGCTCGCATGCAGCATTATTGGGCGACGTTCGCTCGTACCGGACGGCCCAAGGATGGCGCCACCGAATGGGCCGCTTTGCAGCCGGCTTCGGGGAATATTCTTCGCTTCCAGCCCGGCGGTGACGTCGCGGTTTCAGCGGCGATGGTTTCCGCCGAGCACCATTGTGATTTTTGGGCTCGCGTTGGTTATTGAGGCCACCCCGTTTACCGGTCGGGCAGCAACAGCTTCTGTCCTGCGGGAAGGTGTTGATCGAAACCGATCAGCACCACATCGTCCCTTGAGTGCTGAGCGATTAAGGTAACGAAGTCCACCAGGTCTGTTTCCCCAAAGATCTTCAGGGCACGCGCGTATGTCTCCGCGCTCACGTTGTGTTGGCCCAAAAGTTCGCGGCCAAATTCAATAATCGCGGCTTCCTTTTCTGCCTGCCCCGCCGGTGGTTTACGTTCGCGCACGACGTCGATAACCGCGGGGTCGAGCCCATCCTTCCGCGCAGCGAGTTCGTTGAGAGTCCAGTCATACTGCTCGTCATACTCACGTGCGGTCACCAGAATAGCCAAATCCATCAGCTTCCGCCCTTGGCTCGCTTCCAAGGATTTGACTCCGGCTCCGTGGCGCGCAAGCTGTTGCGGACCCGTGCCCTCGGGCTCGACCGAACGGCTGTACAACGTGGGCGGCCTCTGCGGATTCTGCGGCCGGCCTGGAACCAGCGGAAGGCGGCTCCGAGAGTCCGCGTGGATGTCGTCGGGAGGGACGAACGCCAGGGGCAAGAACTGCTTCATCTGCGGCGGCATATGCTGATTGAATGCGGTGAGCCGCGTCGCTGTCGCCGCGTACTGGCCCATCAAGTCGATGATATCCACGAGATTGGCCTGGCCGAAGACCCTCAGCGCTCCAGAGTAGGTCGCTGCGCTCAAGTTGTGCTTGCCGAAAATTTCGCGCCCGACCTCGATCGTAGCCGTCTCCTTCTGCGCCAGGCCGCTGAGAGGCTTTCGACCCCGAACCACGTTGATGACCGCCAGATCCACACCCACGGCGACGGCTTCCATTTCATGAAGCGACCACTCATAGGGCTGATCCCTCTCGCGGGCCGTCGTGAGGATCGCCAATTCCGTTATCTGGCGTCCGACCGGAGCGGCCCAGCGCACATCTGTTCCTGTTCCGTGAAGCCGTATCTCGGACGCCGCTTGGGGCGCCGCGGCCCCGGAGTTGGAATCGCTAAGAGCGGCGTCGTAGGCTTTCTTTCCGCGTTCGTCCAAATCTTCGCGCCGGATCAAGGGAAGCCGATTCCGCGAATCCGGCGAGACATCCCTTGGAAGAGCTTCCTCCACTCCATGCGCGGTTTCTTGAGTCGCGCGGGAAGGCCCCTCCTGCGGCCGGCCAGTGCGCTTCAATCCGGCGACGCTTGCCCCGCTCACAAGGACAAAGCCGATCAGGAGGTAGACAGATCTCATTTGGCCTGCTGCAAAATGCGACTACAAGAGGAGTTGCCGCACCACCACGCTGGCGATTTGAGGTCGCGAGCGTGGCGGCGCAGTGTTGACTTAGAAGGCTACGTGAGCGCCGAACTTGGCCATCCGTGGTGCCAGAATCGAACGGCTTTTAGCCCCTTACCAACCCAGCTTCAATCCCAATTGAATTTCCCGAGGGTCTGTCAACAGTGTGGTTATTACCCCCGCAGACCCAGTCCGCGTCCCGCCACTATTGAACAGAGTATCGTTGGGTATCCCGAAATTGGGATGATTCAGGACATTAAAGAATTCCCCTCGAACCTCCAGATTGAATCTCTCGTTTAGCTTCATTTCCTTCAACAGCGACACATCTCCGTCGGATAGTCCGGGCGCCCTCAGGACATTTCTCCCTGCATTCCCATAAGTCCCCGCCGGGGAAAGAATAAACGCATTAGGATTAAACCACTGGTTGATATTCCCTGTATAAAGACTCCCAGTGAAGTTGGGATTCCATGAGGGCCGATCTGGCGTACCCGTGTTTCCGTCCTGGGAATTGTTGAAGCCGTCTAAGGGCGAGAAGGGCAACCCGCTTTGCCACGTAACGATGCCCTCCAATTGCCAGCCGCTCACCAGCCTTCCAATCGCGCCTCTCGCCCCGCCGAAGAGCGCCCTTCCTTGCCCGATCGGCAAAGCATACGACCCGTCAAAGGAAAATCTACGCGGGATGTCGGAACACGATACGCTATAGTCCGCCCGCGGATTATCCACCTGGCTATACGTGTTCGGACAATTGCCCTCGTAACCGCCCACGGGGAAGGACTCGTCGTCATTTGCTTTGGACCAAGTGAAGTTCGCTCGGAAGGTCAGTCCCTTGGCAAGCCGCTTTCTGGCGTCCACTTCTAGCGCGTTATAATTACTGAATCCCGAATCCTGCCACACTGTCGCAGCCCCCGTAGCGGGGAAGAGCCTGGCGCTCCCGGCTCCCGATGGAAAGTATTGTGTTCCGGCAGGTATTCCAGCAGGACATGGTGCGGCTGGACAAATCACAGAGTGAGTCGGATTGGTGTCACCAGCGTCAATCAAATGGTAGCCATGCGAACCCACGTAGCCGACACTGAGCCCGGTGGTCGGCGTGATTTGCTGCTCGATTGAAAAACTCCATTGCTGCACGGTGGGAGTTCGTGCGCTTGGGTTCCAGCCTCCAGAAGGCAATTGAGATCCAGCAGGCAGCGGGCTACCTGCCGGCAGTACCGGAAGCTGCTGTGGGAACGTAGTATTCTGGAACGAAGCCGCCACACTGAGCGGGTAGCCCTCGGTAATTCTGAAATTCCTGTCATCCAACTCGTCATAGTAAGTCCCAAACCCCGCATGAACCACCGTCTTACCGGTCCCGAAGATGTCCCAAGCCAGGCCGGCCCGTGGAGCAAGATTCCGCAATGACGTATTCTGCATGACCGAGGGGCCGGTTATCTCAAATTGTAATGGCCCACTCGGCTGCACTTGCGTCAACAGGCCATTCGGACCCAAAACAGATGTTTGTTCACGCCCATCAATCTCATTCCAACCATTCGTAGGCTCGTAGCGCAACCCTAAGGTCACAGTGAGGGTATGCGTAGCTCGTATGGTGTCCTGAGCATAAAAGGCTGTTTCCCATTGCCTGGCGCCAACCACATCGCCAAGTCCTCCGCCTGTAAGCGTAAATGCCTGTCCTTGAAGGAAGTTCTGCAAGCCCGTGAACGTGACACTCCCGTAAGTGGCTTCGACGCCGGCAGAGTTTTGCTGGACCCGTTGGAACCAAACACCCACATTGAGCACATGCTTGCCCCTTATGATCTGCTCGTCATCCGCATAGGTGAATAAATTCCTGTACTCATGGGAATTAACATCGCCGTTTCCAAATGCACTTACCGAGGAAGCTTCTGCTGAGCCGCCTCCCCCCCCGATCGATACTGCCCCCATCGGTCTGCCGGGCACTATAGACAAACTCTCAGGAAAGGGGACAAAAGGGAAACTATCCGAGAAAAACGCTCCGCGGGAGAAACCGAGCCTTGCGGTGTTGATGGTGTTTGATGAGAAAACGTGGGTCTCTTGCAAACTAAATACCTGTTGCCGAATCGCGAGCACGCTTCCACTGTAGGGATCCGCAAAGGGCTGTTGCTTCGTGCCATCATCAACTGTATAGCCCGCTGAAAGGGAATCTTTGTCTGAAAAATGCTGGTCCACTCGCAGGTTCCCGAAGTCTTCCCGGATCGGAAACGGTGCCGCATTAAAGCTTTCCGCAACTCCACCACCCAGTTCCGGCCCGTTTTCGACCGGATACATTGCCAAATAAGGAGACATCGCCGGCGCTACCCCCACATTTACCAACGAGCCGCCCGGGCCAATCGGCAAAAGCCCCTGCCGTGCATTGTTATCCGGCACAATGGCTACTTGCGTCTGCGTCAACGTCTGCCGATATCCTTCGTAGTTGCCAAAAATGAAAGTCTTGTCCTTCCGAATCGGTCCTCCTGCCGCCGCCCCAAAATCATTTCTTAGAAAGCCCGGCTTCGTTCTGTTGGCTGCATTGGTAAAAAAGTCCGTTGCATTGAGGGCTTGGCTGCGCAGAAACTCAAACGCCGTCCCATGAAACTGGTTCGTGCCCGACTGGGTTATGATGTTGATTTGACCCCCGCTGCGTTTGCCATATTCGGCTCCATAGGTCGTGGATTCCACGTTGAATTCCCGCACTGCATCGACTCCCAGCAGTTGTCCGCTCGCCCCTCCAGGCATCGGACCAATCCTGGATGCCCCTGTAAACTCAATCCCGTTCACCATAAATAGATTGTCGTTACTACGGTCCCCATTGACGTTGAACAGGTACCCTTGTGCAACATTGGCGGTCGTCGGCCTCAGCTGTGTCGTTACATTAGAGGTCCCCGGGTTGAGAGTGATCAGTCGATCGTAGCTTCGGCCATTGAGGGGCAAGTTCTTGACCGCCTGCTCCTCCACCAGCCCGGCGGTCGAGGCGGTCGTCGTGTCCACAATAGGCGTCTCGGCGGTCACCGTCACCTGTTGTTGCACTTGCCCTAATTCCAACCGGAAGTCAATCACCGCTTGCTGCCCCACCGTCAGATCAATCCCCTTCCGGAGCGCCGTCTTGAAACCTGGCGTCTCGGCTGCGACTTCATAGTTTCCCACCTGCAGCGACAGCGCTTGGTAATATCCATGATCGTCCGTGGTCGCCGTCCGCGCCGTCCCCGTCTCCACGCTCGTTATTGTCACCATAACCTGCGGAATCACTGCCCCGGAGGTATCGGTTACCGTCCCTGCAATAGAGCCAGTAGTTTGCGCCCGGCTAATTCCCCCAAAGAACCCGAAGAAAAAGAGAACCACCACTAGCCGCGATAAAAGCCTCCGCATAACCCCTCCTGCAAAAATCCCTTAACCGGAATTTCTGCTCCCAATTTGCGCACACGATATACCCTTCGAAAGGAGCCGGACGGTGAACGCGAAAGGAATTACGAAGAACAGCATGCATCTTCACCCAAACGACCAATCCCTAATAACGCTCGGCCGATTCAGAAAAAGATCGCAAGACTACGAACCCAAAGTGCCCGGAAAGTACAGCAGGCAGGGATATGTGTCAAGAAGAATCCGCAATAGCAAAAGCTACGAAAACCCGATCCAGCGTCCCCCGATGCCCACCCCAGACCACAACAGCACCGAAATCACAGCCACCGCTTTGCCCCACAGCGGCCTCAGCCGAGTCTCATCGGTCATGATCGCTTTGCGTTGCACGGTAAAGGTAAAGACGATCGCCAGAAACAGCGACGCCATCTTGAACCAAAAGGCGCCGTGGTAATAACACTTGATCGCCTCCGATAGAAACAGCAGGCCGCCCGTGACGATCATCAGGATGAGACTGCCGATAAGCCAAGGCTGCGCGTCGCGTGAAAGTTGCGCCGCGGACTGGCGCCGCAATCCAAAACCCAGCAGGCGCAGGTCCACCACCAGCACGGCCCCGCCGATGAATCCCAGGCCAAGCAGGTGGATGGCCTCGATCGCCGGGAACAGCCAAGGGGAACGCCTTATGATGTCACCGATATGTGATTGCTCACACCACTGGAAGAACGCCAGCAATGACATCACCGTTCTCCCCAACCAGGTTCATTCGGCACACAACTCGTCAGGAAGTTGACGATCGCCGGCTGCGGCTGTCGATCACAGTCAAACCAGTTGTACGCAATCATTCTTCCCGCCAGGACGATGCCGATCCACAGCACTAGAGAAAGAGCCCCTGCAACCCGGGCGGATCTCGGGGGCACGGTGGCCAGATCCCACTTTTCGACCCGCTGGTACACCCCCGAGTGAAAGATCAACACATTCAACCCTGCCAGAACAAGCATCAGCATCTTGGCGCGGAAGAAAACGCTTTGATAAGAACGAAGCGGAATAGCAGAAAACAAAACCGCTCCGCTGATCACCATGATGACGAACCCCAGCATCGTCCACGGCAGCAAGCGCCGCGCGACCTCAGACACCGGAACCTCCCGCATGACCCAGCCCAGCAGCCGCAAGTCGAACATCACCGTCAGCCCAAAGAAAAGGCACAACGTCCACACGTGAACGGATTCAATGAGATCGTAGGCGTAGCGGGATTCGTGCAGGCCGGTGCTCCACGACGAATCGCCCATGCGTTGAAAAAAATCGAGAAACCTCTCGCCAAAAAGCGTTGTCGCGGGCATTACGGGCTTGCGAGAGGCGAGAAACGCCGCCCAATCTCCTCCCGAATTTTCAAGTGCGAGATTCGCGCGCCGGCCTTATTCGCCAAGGCCGCCCTTGGCACCGTAAGGAAGCAGCAAAGCATCAACGCCAAGGTAAGAAGCACGATGAAAAAACATCGCGTCAAATCACTTCGCATTTGGAACTTGTCCCTGGTTCGCGATCACAGCCCGCAGCCGTATCCGCCGGTTGCGCGTCCTCTCGCGAGGCGCAAGCCGTCTTGGCCGCCCCGTCTACCGCTCGTAAAGCTTGTCGCCCTGAGGAACTTTGCGCGTCACATCGATCACGATCGTGTCGCCTTCCCAGTGCTTCACCAGTTGCTGCTTGCGCAGATGGCCCAGGTAAGTCTCTTCCACCATCTCCACGCACTTGTACTCCATCAGCTGCGCATTGGGGTCGATCTGGCGATACAACACCATGCTCATCTTCCACGGCCGCGTAAACACGTTCGGATCTTCCACCGTCACCTCATACCGCAGCGCGTACGGATTCATCGGCGTCAGCCGCTCCACCAGATGCAGCGCGTCGCTGTGGTAATCGCCGGATCGTGAGAACCAGGTGCGATCGTTGAAATGGTCCGTGTTCACCACCAGAGTGTTTCCCTCCCAGTGTCCCACCGAAAAGCCCATCCAGGTGTCGGCAGGCGGCGGATCGACCGGGTCGAGGTGAATCGTGCGGCTGGCCGCGTTAAATTCAAACGCCATGGCGATCTTGTTCGTTCCCTGCGTGATCTCAAACGGATACGGCATGTACATCGCCCGTGGAACCCCGGGCATGTAGCAGCGCAGTTCGGGATCGCGATCCAGCCAATGTTCGGCATTCTCCTTCTTCTGCGCCGCCGCCTCCGGCTTGTACGGAATCATGTCCCCTTCCACCACACCGGGTCCGGGCGGCACGCCCCCGGCCGCCCCCAGCGCCAGCACCGGCGCGGCCAGCACGGGAACGTCCGGATAAACGCCCGGCTGCGAGACCATGGGCCGCGTCGTGTGCGTCAGCAAGTCCCAGTTCGCGGTGGTCGTCGCCTCCCATATGCCGTTCAAGTTCGGGTGCCCGTTTATCATTGCCGGCCGAGCCGGAGTGGCGGCGGGCGCAGCCTGCGCTGAAGCTCGCGGCGCTTGAGCGGTAATCGGAATCGCCGTCAAACAAAACGCGGCGCCCACCACCGCGGCGCTCGCAATAAAAACAGTAAAATACCCAAATGTTTTCTGCATGCGGTCTCCACTGCGCGTCTTTTGCGATTCAGTTCAGCTTTAAGCCCAACGCTACTGGGCTACGGCGCCGCCCCCGGTCGCATTGTCTTCGCGCGCCGGATCGGGGCCCTTCCCCTCGGAAAACAACTTCTCCGCGGCGCGTGTGTTGATCAACATGTCCTGCAGCGCGTAGTTCCCCTCCTGACATCCGCCTTCGTACACCATGTTCGGTTTATCGGCGTTCTTGGTCAGTTCCTGCACGAAAGTGAAGGGCTTGACCCAGGTGGTGGGATCCTCGGCGGTAATTGTGATGCGCAACGTTTGCGGATTCACACGCTGATAGCGCTCGATCAAGTGCAGGTTCTCGCGCGAACCGCGAAAGTCGGTCTCGTGCGTGAAGTTGGTGACGTCCACGACAAGCGCATCGCCATCCCAATGCGCGATCGAATCGCCCCAGTATTGGGGCACGTCCTTCGGCAAGTGTGGCCGGTTCGCGATCGGCACCACGCGATTGAACCCCGAACCCTGGCCAACGTCGTAGTAGAAGTCCACCGATTCCGGACTCTCCACGATCCGCATCACGCCACTGAAATTCCCGACAGGCCGCCCGTCGGGAGTCAATGGGCCAGGTCCGATAATCACGGGGAGGTGATCCTGAAAACAGCGCTCCTCCTCGCTGCGGTCCTCGGGACCGTCGGAGCGATTCATGCGGTCGAGATTGTAGTCCGGCGGCGGCTGGTAACGTAGCGGTGAGATCGGTCCTGGTTTCCCGCCGGAGGTACCTTGCAGAAGCGCCTCGAGGTACTCCTTCTGCTTTTTGATCCGTGCTTGCGCCTCAGTCGTGTAGGCCGGCATCCGGCCGTCGGGCGGGTCGATGATCTGCGACGTGCGATAGCTTACCTGCGTGGGTTTGTCGCCGAACCAGTGCTCGTTGTACGCCCGCGCGACATCCTTTTCCGTGCCGCGTATATCCTTACCCTGGCTTTCTCGGCTGTCGCGCCCCGGCTGTTCGTCCTGCTTCAGCAGCGCATCCACGGCCTTCTGGTGCTCGGCCTCGGTCAGGAGTTGACGCTCGCCGTACTGCTTGGGGCGCTCGAACGGCACAACCGAGACATTGCTCCAGGTGCCTTGCAAATCCGGCGCGCCCCATGCGGTCTTGAGCGGCGCTGCGCTAGCGGAACTCTTCGCGCCCGATTCACTCCGCGAACCGCTTGCCGGGGTCTGGCCAATGGTCCTCTGAACCAGGCCGATGGTGACGATAGGCACGGCCCCCAGCGCCATCAACAAAACATAGCGATTCCCTCTGACTCTCATCTTTAACCTCCCGATGATCGCCGCCGGAAATTCTCAGCGCTACTTGGCTTTGGGATCGTTCTCGTAAGGCGCGCCGGTTCCCGAGGAGCCCAGGAACAACGTCCGCCCGTCCGGCAGCGTCAGATCCCGGCCATTGGCTCGATGCGACCCGTCTTTCGCCTGGTAACCGTCCACCACGATCATCGTCCCGGCCAGCAAGGACTCTTTGGTGAAACCTCGGCGGTAGAGAACATTCGGCGTGCCCGCTTCAATGGCCCAGTTGGCCACCGTCCCATCCGCGCCCTTGACGTCCACGTGAATCCACGCGTGCGGATTCACCCACTCCATCTTCGTGACCGTCCCCGTGAAATGCACCGGCTTACTCGCGTCGAACTCCGCCGCGAAAGCGTGGTGCGCGGACGCCGAAATTGCCGCTCCCAACATAGCCATACCCAGGACGCTCACCGACACCACCTGCTTGGCTCGCATCAACTGCACCTCCTGCCGCGCGGGTCGGAGATGGCATCTCTCCCGGCGGCTCAATATGCTGTCTTAGAATCCGCGGAGCCCGCCCATGCCTCGGTTGATATCAAGGTTTGTAATGTCTTTCGCTGGAGGCGAGGCCACATGATGACTCCCTATTGCGAGGGCCGGTTCCGCAAAAACTGCCCGTATATTACACATCGACAATAGCTAACGCAAATACTTCGCGGCAGCTGACCTCGGTAACTCTTCGTTAATTCCTGACGCTCTATCGTGAAACGAACTGTAGTTTGCTGCGGGCTACTACTCCCCGGCGAAAGGAGTATTCGGAGTGTCCTCGCCGCCGCCGGTTGCGTTGTCCTCGAGCGCCGGGTCGGGGCCCTTCCCCTCGGAAAACAACTTCTCCGCGGCCCGTGTGTTAATCAACATGTCCTGCAGCGCGTAATTCCCTTCCTGGCATCCGCCTTCGTAAACCATATTCGGCTTCTCGGGATTCTTTCTCAGGTCGGTCACGTAAGTGAACGGTTTCACCCACGTCGTGGAATCCTCGGCGGTGATCGTCACCTGCAAGGTTTGTGCATCGGCGCGCTTGTAGCGCTCGATCAAGTGCAGGTTCTCCCGCGAACCGCGGTAATTGCTCTCATGCGTGAAATTGGTGACGTCCACCACCAGCGTGTCGCCTTCCCAGTGCCCGATCGAATCGCCCCAGTATTGGCGGATCTCCGCCGGCAAATGCGCGCGATTGGTAATCGGCACCACGCGATTGAATCCCATCCCCTGGCCGATGTCGTAATAGAAGTCCACCGAATCGGGACTCTCCACGATCCGCATCACGCCGCCGGTCACTGGAAGTTCATTCAGGAAGCATCGCTCCTGGCTGCTGCGGTCCTCGGGACCATCGGAGCGATTCATGCGATCGAGGTTATAGTCTGGCGGCGGCTGGTAACGCAGCGGCGAAATCGGTCCCGGCTTGCCGCCCGACGTGCCTTGCAAAAGGGCCTGCAGATACTCCTTCTGCTTATCGATTCGCGCCAGCGCCTCGGGTGTATACGCCGGCATCCGGCCGTCGGGCGGATCGATGATCTGCGAAGTCCGATAGCTCACCTCGCTCAGCTTGGGGCCTGACCAAAAATCGTTGTATGCGCGCGCCACGTCCTTTTCCGTGCCGCGGCCAGCTCGATTGTCGCGCCCAACGCGCGCGTTGCGCTTGGCCAGATCGTCCAGTGCTTGCTTGTGCTCGGCCTCGGTCATGAATTGCCGCTCGCCGTACTTCTTATCACGCTGGAACGGGATGACCACTCCCCCGTTGCTCCATATGCCTTGCAGATCCGGCTCGCCCCACGCGGTCTTGAGCGCTGTTCCGGTGGCGGAAGTCTTGGTCGTCGACGCACTCTGTGGACTGCTCGAAGCGCTCTGGCCGACGGTCCTCTCAGCCAAGCCCATGGCAAGAATAGGCACCGCCGCCAGCGCCATCAGAAAAACATAGGGATTCCTTCTGATTCTCATCTTTAAGCTCCCCATGATCTTCATCCGAAAATCTCCTCGCTACGTCGCAGTGTCCCACCGATGTTCCAAATCGCGGTATGTGATGGGCTGAAATTGAGGGCAAAATCACCAGCCGCAGCAGGCCAATCGCGCAATCGACATCCTGGCCGCAGGCTATAACTACCTCGTAGAACTGTCAAGACGAAAGCCCCGCACGGGTTTGCTTATGGCGCCGCGGTCTTGGGCAACACCGCTTCGCCGAATTTGGCCGCGTCGATGGCCACATTCGTTTGCACGTCGGTCATATCAAACTCGGAGCGCCCGTCGGTCCAGGTGAGAGTCCAGTGGAAGGGCACCTTGACGCCACCAAGATCGCGATAATCGGAATAGTCCACCTCCGACGGATTCAGGCCCAGCACCGTATTGGCAAAGCGCGTTACCCGCAGCAGCAGCCCCGATTTTGAGTCGAAGAATAATTTCACGCGAGTGCCTCCGGGAGCAGTCGCCTGAACAACCTGGGTTAGCTGATCGTCCACGGTGATGGGCGCAAAACCGGTGCGCCAATCGTGCAGGTATTTTTTGATTCCAGCGGGGAAAAACATCTCCGCGTCCAGTTGCGCGTTGTCCAGTTCCCCTCCGCTCAATGGTTTCACCGGCAGGGCTGTATTGGTCATCACGATCCATCCATTGTGGCCGTCGTAGGTCGTGATGTTCTGCGCTTTCTCGGACCGGTGCACGATGGTCGTGCTTTGGCCGGGAGATTTGGCAAAAACCTCCACCGGAACCTTCCCCAGATCCGTGTCGAAGCCGGCGTATGTCCCTTTGGCGGAGATGCTGGTAATCCGAGCCAGCCGGTCTTCTCCGCCGAGCGCCTGGATGTACTTGTCGAGAATCTGCTCGGCCGTGGGCGCGCCCGGAATGGGCTGGTCCAGCACCTCAACATCGTTCGGATCCTTGTCGGGCACCGTCCCGTTCTGCACCATCAGGCTCGGCGTCTCCGGCGGCTCGGTGTCGCTGCGATGGCAGGTCCAGCAGGTGACCCTGTGTCCTCCTCCGAAGTTGGCCTGATTGATGGTCTTCACCATGATCATCATCTGCCGCGCCTTCTGCTTCTTCGGAGTGTCCATGGAATAGTCCCGCGGTTACATGGCATTCCGTGCAGTTCACGCTCAGCGACGCGGCAATGAAGCCCATGGTGCCCAGGAATTGGTCCACCGGAATCCCTTTGAGCACTTGCACGTTCTTGAAGAACTGATCCGACACCGGTGGTTTCGCTTCCGCCGCCGCTTTATCGCCCGCTTGTGGCGGTGTCGCTTGGCCATGCATAAATGCCGCTCCGGCCAGGCACGCGACTCCGATTACGGCTCCAAGAATCCATCGCTTCCATCCGAGTTCCACGTTGATCTCCTCTTCGCGGTCCGCGAAAGCCTACGCAAGCGAACGCCAAAACATGCTCTGCCGGTCCTGGACGGGATCTCTGGCCCGTAGCATATACCCTTTTGTTCTGATTGGGATCGCCGTCTCCACCCATTCTCCGCTGGAGTCCGTGCGCGGGCCGCGCAGTGCAGCCCCAGCGATCTGGCCGCAAAACGCAGCGGCCGGCTTCTCATGTTGACTCGAAATTGCCGTAGGCATATGGTTCACGCGTCACCCAAAAACGCAGAGGAGCGCCCGCCATCATGAAGACGCCTTTGCTTGTGCTGATCGCATTCGCTTCAATTGTCGCGCTTGTCATCACGTCCGAATCGGCGTTGGCCCAAACTGCCGCCGGTGTGGTGGTGTTCGAGAACAAATGCGCAAGCTGCCACCAAAGCGCCCAGGCCCAGAAGGCGCCCGACGTCTCCGTGCTGCGAAAATTGACGCCAGAGGCTGTCTACGCCGCGCTTTCCAAGGCGCCTCACACGCAGATCCAAGGCCTCTCGGACGACGACAAGAAAACGGTGGCGGCTCAATTGGGCGGCCGCAAGATCGGCGTTACTGAAATCGCGGACGCCAAAAAGATGTCGAACCGCTGCGCGAGCAACGCACCCATGGGCGATATCGCCACGCAACCGATGTGGAACGGTTGGGGAGCTGATCCTACCTCGAACGCGCGTTCCCAGCCGGCCAGCGCGGCGGGATTGACCGCGGCCCAAGTGCCGTCGCTAAAACTGAAGTGGGCTTTCGGGCTCCCTCTCGCCGACGAGGCGCACAGCCAGCCCACGATTGTGGGTGGCCGCGTCTTCCTCGGCTCGGATGCGGGCACGGTCTACTCCCTTGATGCGGCCACTGGCTGCGTCTATTGGTCCTTTCAAGCCGATGGCGCCATGCGTGTGTCCGTCAGCGTTGCGCCAGTGAAAGGGCCGGGCGCAACGAAGTACGCCGCTTATTTCGGCGACCAGAAGGCCAACATGTTTGCCCTCGACGCCGAGAGCGGCAAACTGCTGTGGAAGGTAAAAGTTGATGACCATCCGGTGGCGCAGATCACCGGCGCGCCCACGTTATACGAAGGCCGGCTCTATGTGCCCATGGCATCGGCGGAGGAGCGCACGGCAGGCTTGGGCATGACGTATCCGTGCTGCACGTTTCGAGGCAGCGTGACCGCGCTCGACGCCGCCACCGGTAAACAGATCTGGAAGACGTACATCATTTCCACCCCGCCAAAACCCGCCGCTAAGGGCCCCAAGGGCGTGCAGCACTATGCCCCCGCGGGAGGAGCGGTGTGGGCTGCGCCCACAATCGATACCCAGCGGCATGTGCTCTACATTGGGACAGGAGACGCTTACACCGACCCGGCACCGAAGACCACCGATGCAGTGATGGCCCTCGATATGGCCAGCGGTAAAGTCGTTTGGTCGGTTCAAGACACTCAGGAAGATGCCTGGCTTTCCGGGTGCGGCGGTGGCGGCGCCGATAATCCCAACGGAAAATCGGAAAACTGCCCGCAGCCTCTCGGCCCGGACTTCGATTTCGGCGCGTCCATGATTTTGCGAACTCTGCCTGACGGCCATCGTGTTCTGGTGGCGCCGCAGAAGAGCGGCATGGTCTGGGCGCACGACCCGGATCAGCAGGGGAAGCTGCTGTGGAAGGCGCAATTGGTCGATAAGCTGGCGCTCGGTATGATCACCTTCGGCGGCGCGGCCGACGACCAGAATGCCTATTTCGGACTGCGCAGCGGCGGAATCGCCGCCGTTTCGCTGAAGACCGGCGAGAAGAAGTGGTTTACTCCCTTGCCCGGCCAGCACTCCGGTGCGCCCAATCTCGGACAGACGGCGGCGCTGACGGTGATCCCGGGCGTGGTCTTCTCGGGCGGATGGGACGGCGTTCTGCGTGCCTTATCGACCGAAAACGGACACGTCATCTGGGAGATCAATACGGCGCACGATTACAAGACGGTAAACGGCGTGAAGGCTAATGGCGGCTCGATGGCCTCCGCTGGTCCGACGATCGTGAATGGCACGCTGTTCGTGGGATCGGGCTACCTGTTTGGCGCGGCGGGAATAGCGGGCAACACGCTGCTCGCCTTTTCCGCGCAATAGCCTGGCCGCCCCTCACGTCGCTCGTGGCTATTCCTGAGGCGCCTTCGCGGCCTCATCGCCAATGCCGATCTTCTCCAGCCGATAACGCAGCGCGTTGCGGGAAAGGCCCAGCAGCCGCGCCGCCTCACTCTTGTTGCCGTTGGCGCGACGGTAAGCCTCGCGGATGATTTCATCTTCCCATTGATCGAGCGTCTTCCCCTCGGGCAGCAGCGGCCCGTTCTCCGAACGGCTGCGCTCCGGCATGTGATCGAGGTGGATGTCGCCCGGCTCGATCAGCGGGCCCGCCGTGAGGGCGCAGGCGCGTTCCACGATATTCTCCAGCTCGCGCACATTCCCCGGCCAGTAAAACTCCATCAACTTCCGCATCGCTTCAGGCCGGATCCCATCGAGCTTCTTCTGCGATTTTGGGGCCAGCCTCGAAAGAAAAAGGTTCGCTAGGTCGGGAATATCTTCTTTGTGCTCGCGCAGGGGAGGGATATCGATTGGGACAACGTTCAGCCGGTAATAAAGGTCCTGCCGGAAGGTGCCCTCCTCCAGCGCCGCGCGCAGGTCGCGATTGGTCGCCGCGATTAGCCGCACGTCCACTTTGATGGTCCGCGTCCCGCCCAGCCGCTCGAATTCGCGCTCCTGCAGAACGCGCAGCAGTTTAACCTGCGTCGCCGGAGGCACGTCCCCGATTTCGTCCAGGAAGAGAGTCCCCTTATCGGCTAACTCGAATTTCCCCGGTTTGCTTGCCACCGCCCCCGTGAACGCGCCCCTCTCGTAGCCGAAAAGTTCGCTCTCCAGCAGGTTCTCCGGAATCGCCGTGCTATTGATCTTTACAAAGGGGCCCGCCGCCCGGCTGGATCGCTGGTGAATCAGCCGCGCAATCAGGTCCTTGCCCACGCCGCTTTCGCCGCCGATCAGCACGGTGGAAGGCGTGGCCGCCACGCGCTCCGCCAGCGCCAGAACTTCCTGCATCCTGGCGCTCTTCGCCACGATATTGGGAAAGTCGTAGCGCCTCCCCAGCGCTTCGCGCAGATTGCGGTTCTCTTCGCGCAAGCGCCGGACGTCCAACTCCTTTTGCACCACCAGCCGCATCTCGGCCAGCGCAAAGGGCTTCAGGACGTAATCGCTGGCCCCTGCCTTCATCGCTTCCACCGCCGTTTCCACCGTGCCGTAGGCGGTCATTACGATCACGGGCAGCCCGCCATTGATGCGCTTGGCGGCTTGCAGAAATTCCAAGCCGCTCGAGCCCGGCAGCTTTAAATCCGTGATCACCAGATCCACTTGTTCGCGCCGCAGCAAATCCAAGCCTTTTTCCGCATCGGGCGCGGAAAAAGTCTGATATCCCGCCTCGTTCAGATCGAGTTCCAGCAGGCGGCGCATGCGGGCTTCGTCTTCGACGATCAGTATGTTGGACACGAATAATCCTCTGAAATTCTGCTGCTTGGACCTGCCTTACTTTGCTGCTAAGCGGTTACGCACGCTGCGGCGCGGGAGCCACGGGCTCTTCGGCCAGCGGCAGGAAAATCACGAAGCGGGCGCCGGATTGTGCATCGACCCGCTCTCTTCCGGCAACGGCTTTCGCGGCCAAGGCGCTCCCGGACCCATCTTTCGCGCTGCGTACTTTGCCCACCAACTCGCCATTCCCGGACTCCGCATCCGCCTGATCGCCGCTGAAAAGCTCAATCGAGCCGTGGTGTTCATCGACAATCTTGGAAACAATGGAGAGCCCCAGTCCCACGCCCGTCTTCTTCGTGGTGAAAAACGGATTAAAGATCTGTTCCCGAAGCTCCGCTGGAATTCCCGGTCCGGAATCGAGCACTTGCACTTCGATGCCCCGCCGCTCGCCTCGTTTGCCCGCTCCAATCGAAATGCGCAGCCGGCCCCCGGTCTCGGCCATGGCGTCGTAAGCGTTCTGGATCAGATTGACGAAAACCTGCTCGCCGAGATTTTCGTCCAGCGCCGCCGGCGGCAGGTCGTTTTCGTAGCGCCGCTCGACCTCGATCGGCGCGCCGTTCCAATTCGCAGCCACCGCCCGCAGCGCGCGATCCACCACCTCGGGAACCGGGCAGGGCTGCGTCTCCACACGAAGCGGGCGGGCGAAATCCAGAAAGCGGCTCACCAGCGCGCTGAGCCGATTCACTTCGCTCGAAATGTACCCGGCCAATTCCGCCGCCAGCGGCTCCGCGGTTGCCAGCCTCTGAATCAGCATCTCCGCCGAACCCTTGATGATGCCCAGCGGATTGCGAATCTCGTGCGCCAAGCCTGCCGAGAGCTGCCCCAGCGCCGCCAGCCGTTCGGAACGGCGCGCTTCCGCCTGAACCTGCTCCAGTTCTCGATTGGTTTTTGCCAGTTGTTCGGCGACTTCCCGATAACGCCGCGTTTGCCGCTTATTCTCCGTGGCGAACCGATTGACCACCATGGCCGCGAGGAAAAAGAACAAAATACGCAGCATCAACTCCGTAATCGCGTCCGGAGCGAGCTCATATTCTTGCACCGCCACTGCCGGATAAAGGTAAGAGCAATAGGCGGCCGAAGCGATCAGCGTCCAGAGAAGCGTCCCCCAGGCGCCGAAGTAAACCGCGGCAGTGATTACCGGTACATAGAAGATCGGATAGTAGCTGCTGTTTATGCTGATTTCACCGGTGTGGCTGATCAGCAGCATGGCCAGCAGAATCTTGAGCAGAACCGCGTAGTTCCGCCCGCGCGCCACCTGGTTCACCAGCCGCCCTTCGAAAAGCTGGAGAACTCCAATGGCCAGCAGAATTAATTGTTTGTGGATTTCGCCAACCGGAGGCAGTAACGCCAGCCCCAGCAAAAACAGCAGCCAGAGCACGTCCATCCAGTCGAGCCTGCTCTGCCGTTCCGCGCTCACACTGTCTCCATAAGCGGCGATCGCTCGCGGCCATTCCGCACACGACCACCGGCGCACCTATGTCCGCACAGTCCTTATTCTATCCCGGGAGAGTTGCGAAAGTGACAGATGGAGCGTCCGTCGGCTCCCGCGCGCGGGCCTACATCAGTGTACGCGCAGATGAAAACTTCCGTTGCAGCGGGGCGAAAGCCTTTCTCCCATTTTTCACGGATAGAGTCCGCCGCCGGAGCCGATAAGCTCTCCAAAGGGCACTCGTTCATGGCGACGGCGATACCAGAGGTCAGCCGGCCAATCGCCGCGGTCTCGGGGCGCAGGCAGCGCCGCAAGGCGGGCTAATCGCGTCGAAGTCGCCGTGGGCCTTTCTGAATCGGGGCGTGTGCCTGCGGCGAACTAAAGGAACCCCCTCTTGGTTTTGCACAACGCTCTGAACTAATCTCTTCGCCAGGACAGTCCACGTGAATTCCGATCCTCTTGACGGCGCGGCCGAGTTAAGCCAGCCCCCGGTAATCGAACCGGGGTACACGATCTCGACCGTCACCGACAAGATCTCCTCCATCGTTCTCGGCCAGCGGCGTCGCCCTGGATGGTTTCTGGGATTTGCCGTCTCCTTTCTCCTGCTGATGGGGCTGCTCTACGCGGTCACTGTTCTCTTCGCCGTCGGCGTCGGCATTTGGGGTGTGATGATCCCCGTCGGATGGGGCTTCGCCATCGTCAATTTCGTCTGGTGGATCGGGATCGGGCACGCCGGCACGTTGATCTCCGCTATTTTGCTCTTGCTGCATCAGAAGTGGCGCACCTCCATCAACCGCACCGCCGAAGCCATGACCATTTTCGCCGTGCTCTGCGCGGGAATGTTCCCGGTGCTCCACATGGGCCGGCCTTGGCTGGCTTATTGGCTTTTTCCCTATCCCAATACCATGTGGTATTGGCCGCAGTTCCGCAGCCCTCTGGTGTGGGACGTCTTCGCCGTCTCCACCTATCTCACCGTCTCGCTTTTGTTCTGGTTCGTCGGACTGATTCCAGACCTGGCCACTTTGCGCGACCGCTCCCGCACTCGCGCCAAGCAGATCATCTATGGATTCCTGGCCATGGGCTGGCGCGGTTCGGCCGTACATTGGAAGCGCTACGAGACCGCGACGCTGCTTCTGGCCGGCCTCGCCACGCCCCTGGTGATCTCCGTGCACACAGTGGTGAGCTTCGATTTCGCCATTGCCATCCTGCCCGGCTGGCACACCACGATCTTCCCGCCCTATTTCGTCGCCGGCGCCATCTACTCCGGCTTCGCCATGGTGCTATGCCTGGCGATTCCCCTGCGCAAATTCTATGGACTGGAAGACTTCATCACCATGCGCCATCTGGACAACATGGGCAAAATCATGCTGGCCACCGGCCTGATCGTGGCCTACGGCTACATGATGGAAGCCTTCATGGCCTTCTACAGCGCGGATGTTTACGAAAAATACGCCACGCTGAATCGCATGGCCGGGCCCTATGCGGCGGCGTACTGGAGCCTGATCACCTTCAACATCGTCATTCCGCAGGCACTCTGGTCCAAGCGCGTGCGCTCCAGCGTTCCTTTGCTTTTTGCCGTGGCGCTGATCATTAATTGCGGCATGTGGCTGGAGCGCTTCGTCATCGTCGTGATCAGCTTGAGCCGCGATTTCGTGCCCTCGATCTGGCGCATGTACGGGCCCACCCGCTGGGACTGGATGACCCTCGCGGGATCGCTGGGCCTTTTCCTCACGCTGCTCTATCTCTTCATCCGTTACATGCCCATGATCTCCATCTTTGAAATGAGAACTCTCGTCACCGAGACCCAGGGAGAGGGAGAAAGCCAGGGAGAAAGGAAGTAACGCTGCAGGCCGGGCACCGTCATGGCTCAAGTCTTCCATCACAGCACCAATCTGATTTCGCGGCTGACGATCTACGGCTTCTTTCTCTTCATTCTCGTCGCCGGCCTGATCCCCTACTGGATCGACGGTTCTCCCTACGTCACCGAGGCTAATGTTCCCCGCGTGCAGCCCGTGCCCTTCAGCCATAAGCATCACACCGCCGAACTGGGCATCGATTGCCGCTATTGCCACACCTCGGTCGAGGACTCCTCCTTCGCCGGCTTGCCGCCCACGGAGACCTGCATGACCTGCCATTCGCAGATCTGGAAGGACAGCCCCATGCTGGAGCCGGTGCGGGAAAGTTTTCGCAGCGATCGGTCCATCCAATGGCTGCGCGTGAATGCGCTGCCTCAGTTCGTCTACTTCAATCACAGCATCCACATCTCCAAGGGCGTTGGCTGCACCACGTGTCACGGCCCCGTCGGGTCCATGCCTCTCACCTGGGCGGCTAACTCGCTGAAGATGGAATGGTGCCTCGATTGCCACCGTCATCCGGAAAATAATGTGCGCCCCAAGGACCAGGTTTTCAGCATCGCCTATCAGCCGCCGCCCAATCAGGCCGAGCTGTGGACGAAGCTCGTCGACGAATACAAAATCCGTTCGCTCACGGACTGCTACACGTGCCATCGGTGAAAGCGCGGTGACCAAGCGGTGACCAAACCATGACCAACCCATCTCCGCGCGACCCGCAAAGGGAGCCTCGACCAATGCCTTCTGAATCCAGAACGCGTCTTGACCTTGAAGCCATCGCCGCGCAACTGCAGCGCGACGGCAAGCAGCGCCTCTGGACCAGCCTGGACGAACTTGCCCGCACGCCGGAATACGAAGCCGCCCTGCACAACGAATTCCCGAGCGCTCCCACGGGCCGGCAAAATCTGGGTCTGAGCCGCCGCGAGGCGCTGAAGCTGATGGCCGCCTCCGCCGCGCTTTCCGGGCTCACCGCCTGCACCAAATTGCCGCCCGAAAAAATTGTTCCCTACGTGCGCGCTCCCGAAGAGGTCATTCCCGGCAAGCCGCTTTTTTACGCCACCTCGATGCCCGACCGCGGCGTGGGCATCGGCCTGCTCGTCGAAAGCCACATGGGACGGCCCACCAAGGTGGAGGGCAATCCCGAGCATCCCGCGAGCTTGGGCGCCACAAACATCTTCTGCCAGGCTTCGGTGCTCACGTTCTGGGATCCCAATCGCTCCCAAGTACCGCTGCACGAAGGCCACGTCAGCGATTGGCCGGCGTTCCTCGCCGTCATCGACGTCCTTCGCGACAATCTGAAAGACGCCAAGGGCGCCGGCCTGCGCATTCTCACCGAGACCACTACGTCGCCCACGTTCGCCGCGCAGATGCAATCTCTGCTCGCGCAGTATCCACAAGCCAAGTGGTACACCCACGAACCCTTCGGCGAGTACGCCGCGCATCAGGGAGCGCAACTCGCCTTTGGCCGCGACGTGAATTCCGTCTATCGCTTCGATAAGGCCGCCGTGGTCGTCTCCCTGGACTCCGATTTCCTCAATCAAGGACCGGCCAGCGTCCGCTACGCGCGCGATTTCGCCAAGTGGCGCGGCATCGAAACTCCCGCCGCGCAGATGAACCGGCTTTACGCAGTCGAAAGCACGCCTACCCTCACCGGCGGCATGGCCGATCATCGGCTGCCGGTCCGCTCGAGCGAAATCGAGCACTTTGCCCGAGCCCTCGCCGCCGCGCTTGGCCTTCCGGTGCCAAACGCGAATTCGCCGGTTCCCGATGCCTGGCTGAAAGCTCTGGTGCGCGATTTGCAAAGCCATCGCGAAACTTCCGTGATCGTCGCGGCAGCTTCGCAGCCTCCCTCCGTGCACGCGCTGGCCCATGCCATGAACGCGGCGCTCGGAAACATTGGCGCCACCGCGATCTATACCGATCCCGTGGAAGCCAGCCCCGCACAAGACTCCCTGCCGGAATTGGCGCAAGAGATTGACGCCGGCCAGGTGACGGCCCTCTTCATCCTCGGCAGCAATCCTGTCTACACCGCGCCCGCGGACTTGCAGTTCGCCCAACGCTATCTGAAAGTCCCGCTGCGCATTCACTTCGGGCTTTACGACGATGAGACCGCCGAACTCTCCCACTGGCACATCCCTCAAACTTATTTCCTCGAGTCCTGGAGCGACGTTCGCGCCTACGACGGCACCGTCGGCATCGTTCAGCCGCTGATCGCTCCGCTCTATCGCGGCCACTCTCTGCACGAAGCCGTCGCCCTGCTTGCCGGCGACACCGACAAATCCGACCACGATCTGGTTCGCGATTATTGGAAGGCGCAGCAAGCGCGGCTTTCCGATCGCGATTTCGAGAATTTCTGGGAAAAGACCTTGCACGACGGCGTAATGGCCGGAACTTCCCTTCCCGCCATTTCGCCCAAGCTCAGCCTGGACTACGGCAAATTGCCCGCTGCGCCCGCGCCCAATGCACAGGCTATCGAGATCGTCTTTCGTCCCGATCCTACTATCGGCGATGGCCGCTGGGCTAACAATGCCTGGCTGCAAGAGCTGCCCAAGCCTTTATCAAAGGTCACTTGGGACAACGCTATCGCGCTCAGCCCCGCCACCGCTTGGCGTCTCGGCCTCACCACCGGCGACATCGCCACTCTCAACAATGGAGGATGGCAAGCCGCCGGTCCTGTCTATGCCACGCCGGGCCAGGCCGATAATTCCGCCACCGTCACGCTCGGCTACGGACGCAAGCGCGCCGGCAATGTGGGCAGCGGCATAGGCGTCAACGGCTATCTCCTGCGTACCTCGTCCGCTCCTTCCTTCGCCAACGGCTTGCAGATTCAAAAAGCCGGCAAGAACTATCTCCTCGCGGAAACGCAAATTCATCATCCCATCGACCGCAATCGCCAGCAGATCGAGGAAGAAAGCGAAAACGCTTTTGAGCGCGATCTCGTCCGCATCGCCACCCTCGACGAATTTCGCAAGAATCCCCAGTTCGCCAAGCTTCCCGACCAGGATGCCGGCAAGGAAACTTCGATGTACCCGCCGTATAAGTACGAAGGATACGCCTGGGGCATGTCCATCGATCTCAGCCGCTGCACCGGCTGCGAAGCTTGCGTGGTGGCCTGCTACGCCGAAAACAACATCGCCGTGGTTGGCAAATACGAAGTGATGGCGGGACGCGATATGCAGTGGATTCGCGTGGACAATTATTACCGCGGCGATCTCGCCAATCCCGAAATGTATTTCGAGCCCCTGCCCTGCATGCAATGCGAACAGGCGCCCTGCGAACTGGTCTGCCCCGTGGGAGCCACCTTGCACGATTCCGAAGGAATCAACCAGATGGTCTACAACCGCTGCGTGGGCACGCGCTATTGCTCCAATAACTGCCCCTACAAAGTGCGCCGCTTCAATTTCAAGCTGTATTCCGATTGGGTCACGCCCAGCCTCTATGGACTGCGCAATCCCGACGTCACCGTGCGCAGCCGCGGCGTCATGGAAAAATGTACCTACTGCATTCAGCGCATCAACGAAGCGAAAATCACCGCCGAAAAACAGGACCGCCTGGTGCGCGACGGCGAAATTCAAACCGCCTGCCAGCAGGCTTGCCCCACCGAAGCCATCATCTTCGGCAACATCAACGATCCTGATAGCCGTGTTTCCAAGTTGAAGCGCCAGCCGCGCGATTACAGCTTGCTGGCGGAACTGAACGTGCGCCCGCGCACTACCTATCTTGCGAAATTGAGGAATCCAAATCCGGAGATTTCAGCCACTTGACCGGCACAATCGCCGGCGCTCGATGCCATGGTCAATAAACGCATCTACGGCCTAGTCGCGGAGTTTGAAACTCCCGAGCAGCTTCTCAACGCCGCCCACACCGCCCACGCTGCGGGCTACCGTGCCGTGGACGGTTTCTCGCCCATGCCCATCGAGGGATTGGCGGAAGCCGTCGGATTCCATAGCACGCGCCTGCCGCTGGTCGTCCTGCTCGGCGGAATGTTCGGCGCGTCGGCCGGCTTCTTTCTCCAGTGGTATGCCAATGTGCTAAGCTTCCCCTTGAATATCGATGGCAAGCCGCATAATAGCTGGCCCGCTTTTATTCCCATCACTTTCGAGATGACCATCCTATGCGCCGCCATTGCGGCAGTCTTTGGCATGCTCGCGTTGAACGGCCTGCCCACGCCCTATCACCCGCTTTTCAACGTGCCGCGCTTTGCCACGGCCTCGCGTGGACGCTTCTTTTTCTGCATTAAGGCGCGCGACAAAAAATTCGATCTGGCCGCAACCCGGCAATTTCTGGAGAGCCTCAAGCCATTTGGCGTCTATGAAGCCGAAGTCTAACTCGCGCAAATTTCCGCTCGCCGTCGGGCCAACGCTCGGCCTGTGCGCCATTCTTTGTGCGCTCGCGCTCGCCGGCTGCCGCCAGGATATGCATGTGCAGCCGAAATACGTGCCCGAAGATCCCAGTTCGTTTTTCCCCGACGGGCGCTCGGAACGCCAGCCCGTGGAGGGAACCGTCGCGCGCGGCGAATTGCGCACCGACGAACTGCTCTACACCGGCAAAGTGAACGGCGCCGTGGCCGATCTTTTTCCCTTTCCCATCACCGCCGCCGATCTCAGCCGCGGCCGCGAGCGATACAACATCTACTGTTCGCCCTGTCACGATTACACTGGCGGCGGAAGCGGCATGATCGTGCAGCGCGGTTTTCCTCCGCCGCCTTCTTTTCATCTCGCTCGCTTGCGCCAGGCGCCTGCCGGCCACTTCTTCGACGTCATCACCAATGGCTTCGGGGTGATGTATAGCTACGCCTCGCGGGTTCCGCCCGAGGACCGTTGGCGCATTGCCGCATACATCCGCGCACTGCAGTTAAGCCAGCAAGGCTCAACCGCGGACGTTCCCGAACCCCAGCGGCCCGCCTTGCAGCAGGAGCAGCCCTCCGCGCAACCGAAGGAACAGCGATGACGCCAAACCAGACGCCAGCTCCGCTCGCCGCCCGCTTCGATCTCGTACAGAAGCGCGCTCTTATTCTGGGCATCGCGTTGCTCGTTCTGGCCATCCTCGACGGCCTCCGTGCCCCCGAGCAATTCTTTCGCTCCTACCTGCTGGCCTACGTCTTCTGGCTTGGCTTTCCCTTGGGCTGCGCCGCCTTCCTGATGGTGCACCACCTCACGGGAGGTTTTTGGGGACTGCCCATCCGCCGTCCGCTCGAAGCAGGCGCGCGCACCATGCCTCTGCTCGTCGTCTTGGTCCTTCCCCTTCTTCTCGGCCTCGGCCGACTTTACTCCTGGATGCATCCCGATCTCGTTGCCGCCGACGCTGTCCTGAAATTCAAGCAGCCGTATTTGAACCTGCCGTTTTTCCTGATCCGCAACGTCGTCTATTTCCTGGTGTGGCTGGGCATCACCCGCAGATTGACCCATTGGTCGGACGCTCAGGACCGCACCGCCGACCCGCGTCTCGCCGTTCGTCTCGAAGCCATGAGCGGACCGGGATTGGTCCTTTACGGCCTGACGGTCACTTTCTTTTCCATCGATTGGCTCATGTCTCTCGAGCCGCATTGGTTCTCCACCATCTACGGCATGATTTTCATGGTCCTGCAAGTGCTCTCCGCGCTCGCTCTGGTCATCCTCGTGGTCGGCTTGCTTTCCGGCCGCGAACCCGTGGCCCAGGCCATCACTCCCGACCGCTTCAACGATCTCGGCAATCTCGTGCTCACTTTCGTCATGCTCTGGGCCTACCTCTCTTTTTCTCAATTTCTGATCATCTGGGCGGGCGACCTCGACAAGGAGATTCCCTGGTACCTCACTCGCGCCGCGGGCGGCTGGGCCGGCATCGCGCTGGTGATGATCTTCCTTTCCTTTGCCATTCCCTTCTATCTCCTGCTCATGCGGGCCATCAAGCGGCGCGTCCAAACGCTTGCGATTCTCTGCGGCGCGCTGATCGTGGTGAATTTTGTCGATGTCTACTGGATGGTGGTGCCGTCTTTTTATCCCAGCCCGCGATTCTACCTGCTCGATTTTCTCTTGCCGGTCGGCATCGGGAGTATCTGGGTGGCGGATTTCGTGCGCCAGCTGAAGAGCCGTCCTCTGCTGCCGCTGCACGATCCTCGCTTCGAGGGAGCGCTCGAACATGGCGACTAACAGCAACCTCGCGCCCCGCAACGGCTACGAGAAAAGCGATGCCAATCCGCACGGCTTGGTCTATTTCCTGCTGATCATGGCCGCGATTCTCGCAGCCACTTCGCTTTCGCTCATCTGGCTATTCAAGCATTTTGAACGCGCCGAGAACCCTGGCTCCTTTGTGGCTGCGCCGTTTGCCGCGACCCATCCGTTGCCTCCGCCTCCGCGTATTCAGGCGCTGCCTGGAGTCGATATGCAAAGCTATTACCAATCGCAGCAAAATCTCCTCAACACCTACGGCTGGGTGGATAAGCAGAACGGCATCGTCCGCCTGCCCATCGATCGCGCCATGGAACTGCTTCTCCAGCGCGGCTTGCCCGTGCGTTCCGCAGCCAATTCGCGAAATGCGGCCCAGGCGCAATCGAAAACTCCGGCCCGGCGAGTCGCTTCGCCAGACAAACTAGCTCCGGGCAAAATCGCCGCCGGCGCAATCAATGCCGGCAACGAAGGTTCGGCGCCATGAAATCTCGAATTTTGCGTCTCTTCATCCTTGCGCCGGCGTTGCTCCTGCTAACGCTCGCTGCTCTGCCTGCAAAGGCTCAGTTGGGCGACGGTCCCCCCGTGCAGAGTGCCGGCGTCCGCCCCGCCCTGCTGCGCGACGTAGGGCTCGATCAAAAGCTGGGCGATGCCCTTCCCCTCGACCTCACCTTTCGCGACGAGCAAGGCCACACCGTCGCCCTGCGCCAGTTCTTTGGACAAAAGCCGGTCATCCTCACACTTGTCTATTACCAGTGCCCGATGTTGTGCACGGAAGTGCTTAACGGCCTTTTGAACAGCGCCAAGGAGCTGCCCCTCGAGATCGGCAAGGATTTCAACATCGTCACCATCAGCATCGATCCCAGCGAGAGAACCGTTCTCGCCAGCGTCAAGCATCAGCTCTACTCCGGCCTTTATGGCCGCCCCGGCGGTCCCCAGGGCTGGCACTTTCTCACCGGCGACGAACCGCAAATCAAAGCCCTGGCCGCGGCCGTAGGATTCCGCTACGCCTACGACTCCGCGTCCGGCCAGTTCGCTCACCCCAGCGGAATCATGCTGCTCACGCCCGAGGGCAAGCTGACGCGCTATTTCTACGGCATCGCCTATCCCTCCCGCGATTTGCGGCTGGCGCTGGTGGAAGCCTCCCAAGGCAAGATCGGTTCGCCCATCGACCAGGTTTTGCTCTATTGCTATCACTACGATCCCCAAACGGGCCGCTATGGATTATTGATCTCGCGCGTCCTCCAGGCCGCCGGCGGTCTCACGGTGCTCTTGATGGGAGTAGCTATCCTCATTCTCTTTCGCCGCGAGAATTACGGACCCGGCAAAAAAGCTCAGGCCTGGAAACGGAAGACATCAATGGAAGGCGCCAAGTGAACGCCCTCTCTACGAGCCTCGCGCTCCTCCTTGCGCAATGGCCAAACCTCCGCCCGCCCGTCGCTTCCGTCGGTGCCGAGCGCATGGACCGGCTCTTCTTCTTTCTCACCGGCGTCACGCTTTTCTTCACCACTCTCATCTTCGCCACGATCTTCTACTTCATGATCAAGTACCGGCGCCGCTCGCAAAACGAGGTCCCCCCGCCGACCAAGCAGTCTCTGGCCCTCGAACTCACCTGGATCGTGATTCCCAGCCTCATTTGCGTTGTTGTTTTCTTTTGGGGCGCCAGCCTCTATTTCGCCGCCTCCCGTCCGCCCCAAGGCGCCATGGAAATTCTTGTCGTGGGCAAGCAATGGATGTGGCACCTCCAGCATTCCGAAGGGCCGCGCGAAATCAATCAGCTCCACGTTCCCGTGGATGTTCCCGTCCGCCTGGTGATGACCTCCGAGGACGTCATCCACGATTTCGCCGTCCCCGCCTTCCGCATCAAGATGGACGTCGTTCCCGGCCGCTACACCGAGGAGTGGTTTCAGGCCACCCAGATCGGCACCTATCGCCTTTTCTGCAATCAGTTTTGCGGCGCTCTTCACTCCGCCATGGAAGGAACCGTCGAAGTCATGAGCCCTACCGACTTCGCGGAATGGCTCCGCAACAATGCCACCAGCCAATCGCTGGTCCAGATGGGCCAGGACCTTTTCGCTCGCCTGGCTTGCAACACCTGCCACCTTCCCGACGGCTCCGGCGCCGGTCCCGCACTCGGCGGCGTCTTCGGCACGCAGGTGAAGCTCTCGAGCGGCGAAACTCGCGTCATCGACGAAGCCTTCATCCGGCAGTCCATCCTCGATCCCGCTTCCGTTACCCTGCCGAACTACCGTCCGGTGATGCCCACTTTCCGCGGCCAGGTGAGTGAGGAGCAAGTTCTCCAACTGATCGCCTACGTCAAGTCGCTCAGCTCCGCAGAAAGGACGCCAGCGCCATGAGCACGGCCGTCGCCGAAGTTCCCGTCCGGTCCCGCGTTCACTATCTGAACGCCAGCTACGGAATCAAGTCCTGGCTCTTCACCACCGACCATAAACGCATCGCCCTGCTCTATCTCGGTTCGATCACCCTGATGTTTTTCATCGGAGGAGCCGCCGCCGTCATGATGCGGCTGCACTTGATCGAGCCCGCCGGCGCCCTGGTCGAGCCCGAAACCTACAACAAGCTCTTCACCATGCACGGCGTGGTCATGGTCTTTTTCTTCTTGATTCCTTCCATCCCCGCAACCCTCGGCAATTTCCTCGTCCCCATGATGATCGGCGCGCGCGATCTGGCCTTCCCGCGCCTCAATCTGCTCAGCTGGTACGTCTACATCACCGGCGCCGCGTTCACGCTCTACGCGCTGATCTCCGGCGGCGTGGATACCGGCTGGACCTTTTACACGCCCCTGAGCACCCACTACGTCACCACCCACGTCATCGCCACCGCCCTGGGCGTTTTCATCACCGGTTTTTCCTCCATCCTCACCGGCCTCAACTTCATCGTCACCATCCACAAAATGCGCGCTCCCGGCATGACCTGGAAGCGCATGCCGCTCTTCCTCTGGTCCATCTACGCCACCAGCGTCATCTTCGTTCTCGGCACGCCCGTCATCGCCATCTCCATGGTCCTGATCGGCGCCGAGCGCCTTCTGCACGTCGGCATCTTCGATCCCGCCCTCGGAGGCGACCCGGTCTTGTTCGAGCATCTCTTCTGGTTCTACTCCCATCCCGCCGTCTACATCATGATCCTGCCGGGAATGGGCGTGGTCAGCGAACTGATCACCTGCTTCTCGAAAAAGAAGCCTTTCGGATACATCTTCATCGCCTACTCCAGCCTGGCCATCGCCTTGATCAGCTTTTTCGTCTGGGGCCATCACATGTTCGTCTCCAGCCAATCCGTATACGCCGGATTCATTTTTTCCGCGCTCAGCTTTGCCGTGGCCATTCCTTCCGCCATCAAAGTCTTCAACTGGACCGCCACGCTCTATCAGGGTTCCATCTCCTACGACGCCCCCATGCTCTATGCCCTCGGCTTCATCGGCCTCTTCACCATGGGCGGCCTCACCGGCCTTTTCCTGGCCACGCTCGCCACGGACGTTCATCTGCACGATACCTATTTCGTCATCGCCCATTTTCACTACATCATGGTCGGCGGAGCCGTGATGGCCTACATGGGCGGCCTGCACTTCTGGTGGCCGAAAATCACCGGCCGCCTCTATCACGATGCCTGGGCCCGCGTCGCCGCATTCATCATCTTCATCGGCTTCAATCTCACATTTTTCCCACAGTACATTCTCGGTTATCTGGGCATGCCCCGCCGTTATGCCGTCTATCCCGCCGAATTTCAGGTTCTGAACGTGATGTCCTCCGCGGGCGCGTCCATCCTCGGCGTGGGGTATCTGATTCCCTTCATCTACCTGCTTTGGTCCATCCGCTATGGACCCATCGCCGGCCCCAATCCCTGGGGCGCCAAGGGCCTCGAATGGGAAACGCCTTCGCCTCCTCCTACCGATAATTTCGAGGAGCCGCCTATCGTCCCCGCGGAACCGTACGGCTATGCTGAGGAAGAGCACGCCCATGTCTGACGCTGCCGCCAACCATCCCGCTCTGCCGCCGGCCGGCGCGCGCAGCCCCGCGCTGCACCACCAGTTCGAGGATCTCGAGCAGCAGTACGACGCCAGCAATTTCGGCATGTGGCTCTTTCTCGCCACCGAGATGCTCTTTTTTGGCGGTCTGTTCACGGCCTACATCATCTACCGCTCGCTGTATTACCCCGGCTTTGCCGCCGGCAGCCACGGCTTGGACGCTCCCTTCGGCGCGACCATGACCTTCATCCTGCTCATCAGCAGCTTCACCATGGCCATGAGCGTCCACGCCGCGCGCGAAGGTAAACGCGCCATGCTCGTAGCGCTCCTGATCGTGACGATTCTCCTGGGCATCGCCTTCCTCGGCATCAAGTTCACCGAGTATGGCCAGAAGTGGCACGAGCACATGGTCCCCGGCCTGAATTTTCATCCCGCTGCCGTAGACTTGCGCGGCGCCCCGGCATCCGCCGTCGAGCTATTCCTCTGTTTTTACTTCTTCATGACCGGCCTGCACGCGATCCACATGATCATTGGCATTGGTTTGCTCTCGGTGATGACCGTTCTCGCCTGGCGCGGCAAGATCAAGCCCGAGAATTACGACCGCATCGAAGTTTCCGGCCTCTACTGGCATTTCGTGGACGTCATTTGGATTTTTCTCTTCCCCTTGCTCTATCTCATCGGCGGACGCTACAAATGAGCGCGCAAGGACAAAACCCTTCGGTCCGAACATACGTGCTCGTCTTCGTGGCCCTGCTTCTTCTTGCCGCGGCCACCACCGCCATTGCCTATATCGACCTCGGTCCCTTCAACACGGTCCTGGCGCTGGCCATAGCCTCCATAAAAGCCTGCCTGGTAGGGCTTTTCTTCATGCATCTTTTGTATACCCAAGGACTCACCCGCATCGTCGTTTTGGCCGGATTTTTCTGGCTGGCCCTCATGGTCTCCTTCACCCTGGCCGACGTCTTCACCCGCCAGTGGGCCGGCCGTCTCGGCCCCTGACGAAAACAGGTGACACAGCCACTCCTGGCTGTGCGGAACAAGTGGTGATTCCGGTTCCCTGCGCTTCCAGGCCCACGTCGAACGATGAACCGGCTTGCGGGACTTCCTGTATTGAGCCAAGGGCCGTAATGGTGTAAATGTATGGTGAACCCCGCCCTTACACTACGTTTGAGACGCAAGGAGGCGAGCCTGAGCCTTCCCCAAGATCGGTTTGAGCATCCAATGAGACGTAATCCAAGGACGCCGTTTCAAAAGAGGCTTGAACCTTAAAATGGAACGAAGAAAAACGCCGCGAACTTCCGTTCGTAAGCTCGCCTATGTGAATTTCGAGCCCTACAACACCGGCGGCGTGATCACGGACCTCTCCACGACCGGCCTGCGTTTTCACACAGTTGCGCCCGTGCAGCAGGGCGGAGTCCTGCGCCTCTCCCTCACTCTGGGTGCGACGAAGCAGATTGAAGCCGTTGGAGAACTCGTCTGGACGAATTCCACCCGCCAAATCGGCGGCGTGCGCTTTGTCGTTCTGCCCCCGGCCGCAGCCGAGCAAATAAGTAATTGGCTGGAGAATTCGGTCGGCGAAAATGCGGGCGAAAACGACGCCAAATCCAAAACCGAGGCCGCCGAACCGATCGCGCCTCTTCCCGGCAGCCTCTCCGAATCCGCGAGAATTCTGGTCGCCGAATCAGCCGGCGCCCAAGGCAAGATCGATGGCAAGACCGACGACAAGCGCGATGCGCCCGCGGTCGCAGTTCCCGCGCAAAATATCCCCTTGCCCGCTCCCCCGTTCGACCCGAATGCGCGGTCCACATGGGTGCCTCCTTCGGCCCGCCCTTATTCCGCGGCGTCATCCATCGGCCCGCAGTCATCCGATTCGGCAAAGGGCGATTCCGCACAGGGCGATGCGCCAAGGGGAAGCACGCTGCCGCCACACGGCTTTGTACTGCCCGGCCAGCAAAGCACCATGCCTTGGATCACGCACTTCGATCCCGACCCTCCCGAGCGAAGATCCGCACTCGTTCGCGGGCTGATCGCGGCCGTAATCGTGTGCGTCCTGCTGGCGCCGGTGGTTTGGTTTGGGCTGCACCGCTACGTCTGGCACAGCAGTTCGCTCTGGCTGGCTAATTCTGTCGCCTCGAACCCGATTTCGGCGCCGCCAGACGCGGCCGCGACGAATTCCGCCTTGCCCGCTCCCGATGTTCCGAATCCAGCTGACGCGAACTCTGCCGCGGCGAATCCCTCCGTGGGGAATCCCGTCGACACCACATCGGTGACGGCTGCCAATCCGGCGCCGGCCACGGAGCAAAGTCCGTCGACGCAACCACCTTCCGCAGTGCCCACTCCAAAGCCCGCGGCAAATCCAGCGGCTAACTCGGCCCCGCAATCCGCGCAAGCTTCCCCGGCGGAAGCCAAGCCAGCGACGAAGCCCGAAGCTGCGGCGTCGGTCCCCGGCGAACCGGCGCAATCTCCGGCCGCACAATCGCCGACAGCGCGATCTCCCGTCGCGGCAAGCGGTCCGCGGGACATAGCGCCGGATTCGCTCGACTTGGCATCGGAGCGCGTGGCCAAGGCTCCTCCTGCGCCAGCTCCCGAGCCGGAAAATCCCGGCGAATCTGAGTTGATTCTGGCTTGGCAGTATCTGGAGGGCCAAGGCGGCAAGCCACGCGATCCCACAGCGGCCTCGCAGCTCTTATGGTCTGCGGTTAAGAAGGGCAACCTCACCGCCGAGACCACTCTGGCCAATCTCTATCTGCGCGGCGAAGGTGTGCCCAAGAACTGCGATCAGGCCCGCGTGCTGCTCTCCGCTGCGTCCGACAAGGGCGATCCCGAAGCCAAGCGGAAGCTCCTCGAGCTAAGCCGAACCGGCTGCCACTAATCCGCGTTTGGTATCAAGAGTAGCGGCGCGATTTCTCCAAACGCCCCTCCAAATGCACGTTTGCCAATTCCTCCGCACCCTGAGACGATCTTCTTTTACACTCGGCTTTGCATTCCACCCTGTTCGCAGGAGCCTAAAGAATGTCTGTGCCAGCCAACGCCAACTCGAGCGGGCTTTTCGACGAGATCAAGATCGGCGACATAACCTTTGCGAACCGCATCGCTGTCTCTCCCATGTGTGAGTACTCCTGCGAGAACGGACTCGCCAACGATTGGCATCTGGTGCACCTCGGCAGCCGCGCTGTTGGCGGCGCGGCCCTGGTGATGACGGAAGCAACAGGCGTGCTGCCGGAGGCGCGCATCAGCCCGCAGGATTTGGGCATTTGGAGCGAAGCACACGTCGAGCCGCTGGCGCGCGCCGTGAAGTTCATTCACGCGCAGGGCGGTGTTGCGGGCATTCAGCTCGCGCACGCCGGGCGCAAAGCGAGCACCGCGCGCCCTTGGGAAGGCGGAGCAAAAGTCAGCGAACAGCAGGGCGGCTGGAGCAAAGTGGTCGCGCCCAGCGCGATCGCTTTTGCTCCGAATTATCCGATGCCCATCGCGCTCACCATCGAGGGTATCGCCGAAGCCGTCGCCGGCTTCGGCAAAGCCGCCGAGCGCGCGCTCGACGCCGGCTTTCGCGTCATCGAAATCCATGCGGCGCATGGATATCTGCTGCACGAGTTTTATTCGCCGTTCAGCAATCGCCGCACGGATCAATACGGCGGCTCATTCGAGAACCGCACGCGCATCGTGCGCGAAGTGGTGGAAAAAGTCCGCCGCGTTTGGCCGGAGCGGCTGCCGCTCTTTATCCGCATCTCCTGCACGGATTGGGCGGAAGGCGGCTGGGACATCGACCAATCCGTGGAGCTCGCCCGCAGCCTAGGCAAGCTGGGCGTCGATCTGGTGGACTGCTCCTCGGGAGGGAATGTCGCCGACGCAAAAATTCCACTGGGGCCCGGCTACCAGGTTCCCTTCGCGGAGCGAATTCGCCGCGACGCGCACATCATGACCGGCGCCGTGGGCATGATCACGGAAGCCGATCAGGCCGACAAAATCATCCGCGGCGGACAGGCGGATATCGTGCTTCTGGCTCGCGAGATGCTGCGCGATCCATATTGGCCGCTGCACGCCGCCGCGCGCCTGGGCAAAACCGTCTCGTGGCCCGTCCAATATCTGCGAGCGGCGCCTTCCGGAACTCCCGCGCAGCGGCCGGCCGAGGACGCTGCCGTGCAGACGGCGGACGCCGGCAGAAGCAAAGCCTGAAGCGTCGATCCGCGCTCTCCCCCGCCCCGCGTCGTCATCCCGAACCCGGCCGCGAATTTTTGCGGCCGTCGGTGAGGGATCTGCTTTTCTGCGACGGCCCCGGCGCGAGTGCCAAGAAAAAGCAGATTCCTCGTCGCTCATGCGCTCCTCGGAATGACACGCGGGTTGAGCTTGCGCTCGAGCCCGCTTAGGCCGTCGCGCGCTGCTCTCTTGCCGTGTACGTGTTCAGGAACGCCAGCGTGAGCGGCCAAGCCTGCTTGGCTGCGACCGCGTTGTAGCTGGGGCGCGCGTCGCAGTAAAAGCCGTGATCGGCTTCGGAGAACTCCACGTTGACGTAATTCTTCCCCGCCGCCTTCAACGCATCCACCACGGCGCGCGTCTGATCCTGCGGAATGTGGTTGTCGCGCCCGCCCCAGAAGAGCAGCACCGGCGCCTTCAAATCCTTTACGCGGCCCAGCAACCCTGGGTTCATCTGGCTGGGCGCGATGCCGCCGCCATAGTAGGAAACCGCGCACTCGAGCGGCAGCGTGATCGCGGCGAGAACCGCGGCGCGTCCGCCCATGCAATAGCCAACTGCCGCAATCGGCGAACCTGAGGGCAGCCCATTCGAGCGCAGCCAATCGTGGGCGGCTTTAATATCGACTTCCAGGTTGGGGTCGCGCAGTTCCTTCAGATGACCCATGGCGGAGCCGAAATCGTCGTACCGGCCTTCAAAGCCGGCGCCGCTGCGATGGAAAAGCTCGGGCGCCACGGCGAGAAATCCCTCGCGCGCGAAGCGCTCGGTGATGTCGCGAATATGCGCGTTGATGCCGAAAGCTTCCTGCATCACCAAAAGACCGCGCGTTGGCGCCGCGCCCGCCGGACGCGCCACGTACAGCCGCATGGACGTACCGTCACTTACGTTGACCGTGACAAATTCGCTGCGAATCTCCATTGTCGTCCTCCTCAGGATTTCTGCGGAACTCTCGCCTGCTTGTGGTTCCTCAGGCTTTGTGCCGGGCGGCAAGAATTGCACACGCCCGCCGCGCTTGTCTAGCCGACTTTGTTAACGCTGCGAAGCTCCTGATGTCCATGACTTTCCCGCGAAGAGCTAACGCCGCGAAGCTCCTGCTCTTCATGACGTTCGCGGCGCCGGAGACATCCTTCGCTCCGGTTCGTCGCTCGGAATGGCATTTGGCACGGAAAGTGCGCCGCACCACCCCTCCCCCCCACTTTTTTTGCAAGGATATCATTCCAGGCAGCTTATTTTTGCGATTTTGCAAGGATATCATTCCATGGCCTTTATTCCGCGCGCCTTGCAAGAGCATCAATTCAGAGCACTTACTGCTGGGCGCTTTTCGAGCGCAAAATTCCCGGTGTGTGGCAAGAATCGAAGGTTCTTGCCCGGTGCTGATCATTTTGGCGAGAGGCAACAAGCCGTGACGACCGCCCGCAGGTTCGCGCAAAGCCGAAGGCGCCGCGAACTCGCCTGATTCAGACGTATACCTATTTTACCGCGAGCGTCAACTTGCGGACTCGAGCCACTGGAGACCTAAAGTGCGGCAGCGTGCCGCGATAATGGGTTCCGTGGGCGTTCCACGAGACAGGCGGAGGTGCCAAGCGGTCGATGATCCGCAATAACTGACTTGCAAAGACTATAATTTCGGCGGCGTCAACTGCGTCTGCCAAGAATCTTGTGGGCAGCCTTGAGGAAGGAACGCTCCCCCGCTTTTAGCACCGGATGTTCTGGACGTACATCTCAAGAAAATAGCCGCGATCCTGTCGCAGATGCTGGATATCGACATTTTCCTTGGATTGCTGAGAAGCGGAAAGCGACCAAGGAGGAGCGCTACCGCTCCTCTACCATCGTCGCTGATCGGCTTTGCGGGGCCGTGGCGGAACCTATCGTCAGGAACGCACAGGAGAAACGCCAGCTCGCGCTTATCGAGAAGTATCTGACGGAGCGCGGTTACAAGCTGAAAGCTCACCCCGCCGTCGCTCCGCTCGATCAAATGGAGCCGGGCACATTTTCGTTCCGGCTCAATGTCCTCGTGAAACCGTCGAAAGCCGAAGCCAAAACCGTCAAGATTCCAGTCGACGCCGTCATTCAGCCCAAGAAGGCTAAACTGCCGCATCTGCCGATACTCATCGAAGCGAAATCCGCCGGTGACTTCACCAACGTCAACAAACGCCGAAAGGAAGAGGCTATCAAGATCAACTACCTCAAGGCGACCTACGGCGCGGATGTCGCCTTTGTGCTTTTTCTGTGCGGATATTTCGACGCAGCGTACCTCGGGTATGAAGCCGCAGAAGGCATAGACTGGATATGGGAGCACCGAGCTAAGGAGCTGGAACAGCTCGGGATCTGAGCCGCATGGGAACTTCAGCACCACAGGCTACTGAGGGACGTCGCCAGGAAGAACAGGCGCGGCTTGACAGCCTGAAGACTGCTGCCGAACGCAACAAGCGGGGCCAATTCGCTACTCCGCCCGAGATGGCCCGCAGTCTCGCGAATTATGCGCTCAAAATGATGGGGACGGGATGCTTCACTTTCTTGATCCGGCCATTGGCACCGGCTCGTTTTATTCGGCGCTTTCTCAGGCAGTCCCGGCCAACAGTCATGGAGGTCGCGACCGGGATCGAGCTTGATCCTTTATTTGCAGCGGCGGCTAGGAGACTGTGGGGCAAGAGTGGACTTCACATCATAGAGGGCGATTTCACGAAGCAGAAGCCACCCGCGCGCCGCTTCAATCTCATCCTGACCAACCCGCCTTATGTGCGGCACCATCATCTAGAATCCGGCGAAAAAGATCGCCTAAAAGGGCAGCTTGCGCGGATGCTTCAAATGGAGATCAGCGGGCTTGCGGGATTGTATTGTTACTTTCTATTGCTGTGCCACGACTGGATGGAAGACAAGGGGCTTGCCGTCTGGCTCATTCCGTCGGAATTCATGGATGTCAATTACGGTGTTACGTTGAGGCGTTATCTCACCGAGCGTGTGACGCTGTTGCATATTCACCGTTTCTGTCCCACGGACGTGCAGTTTAGCGATGCTTTGGTGTCGTCTGCGGTCGTAGTCTTTCGCAAGTCGCGTCCATCTCCAGCACACCGCGTCCGTTTCTCTTTGGCGGACCAATTCAGGACCCGCAACGCGAAGCGGAGGTTCCACTCGATACTCTTCGCCAGTCGCGCAAATGGACACAGTTTCCCGCACGAATGAAGGTTGATAACACGGACGACCTGACCCTTGGCGATCTCTTCACCATCAAGCGCGGGCTTGCGACCGGTTCCAACAGTTTTTTCATCATGGATGACGAGGAAATCAAGGAATGGCATATCCCGCGCCGGTTTCTCAAGCCGATACTTCCAGGCCCTCGCTATCTGAGGACGGACATAATCGAACCGCAAGCCGACGAAGCCCCCGCCGTGTTCCCCGGCTTTACTTGCTTGATTGCAGCGAGCCTGAGGACAAAATCAAGACCACCTGGCCGCATTTCTACGCGTATCTGCACAAGGGGCGTGAGCAGGACATTCACGTGTCGTATCTCGCCAGCCATCGCACTCCATGGTACTCCCAGGAGCAGCGTCCCCCGCGCCTTTCTTGTGCACCTACATGGGCCGCTCGGCCAACGGCAGGCATCCGTTTCGCTTTATCTGGAATCGTTCGGATGCAACGGCGCACAACGTTTACCTAATGCTTTATCCGAAGAGCCGCCTGCGGGAGGCGCTCAGGAATCACCCGGAGCTCAAGCGAAGGTATTTGAGGCGTTACAGCGGATCGAGACCAGCCAGATCATCTCCGAAGGCCGCGTATATGGCGGCGGATTGCACAAGGTGGAGCCGAGAGAGCTGGCGCAGATCCCTGCCCGGCTCGTGCTTGAGAACATCGACGCACACGTCCGAATCGAGCGGCAGGAAAGGTTATTTGTTTGATTATATTCGACGATCTCGCGGTGTCCGCATAGTTGCAGCATCCCGTTGCCTAGCCCCCCGCCTATGCCACAGCGTTCAATACCGATAGTTGATGATGAGGTGGGCTTTGTTGGAGGTGCCGTTGCCCCAGGGCTGGCCGGTGTCGCGGCTTAAGGGCCAGGGGTTTTTCACCACGAGATCGAACCAGCCGGCGTCTTTCAGCAGGTTGGCGTCGATGGTGATTTGCAGTTCGCCGGGATTCACCACTTTGTACGGTATCGGCGCGTCCTTGAAAAGCACCTGCGATTTGCGGACGAAGTTGAAGCCCTTGATGGTGACGGTGGCCGAGGGAGTTCCCTCGGTCAACATGACCGGCTCAATGGTTTCGATGGCGGGCTGCGGAGCTTCCACGGGATCGGGCAGCGCGGCGGGGCCCTTTCCTTGAGGGAACATCGCTTTTCTGAACGCTTCCGCCCAAGACAAGCCTTCCACCGGCGGATTGTAGCCGGAGATTCTGCGGAAGGGGTCGGAGTACCAGGAGTGATAGCCGAGCTCGACGACCTTGCCGTCGAAAATCACGGTGTCGATGGCGCGCAGATTGGTGATGTCCGCGAGCGGATCCTGCTTCACAACGATCACGTCGGCGATTTTGCCGACCTCGACCGTGCCCAGCTCTTTATCCTTATCGATCATCTGCGCCGACCACTTCGTGGCGCCCTGAATAATCTGCATGGGCTTAATGCCGGCTTCGGCGTAGATCATCATCTCGTGGTGCATGTTGATCCCGGGAACCTTGGTGGCGTTGGTATTGCCGCCAGGAGTGAGGTGGCCGCCGGCGTCGGCAAACATCTTGTGGAAGCGCAGGGCGTTCTGAAATCCCTTCATCCTGCGCGCGCGCACTTCGGGCGTCTCGGGGACGTTGTAGTCCGCGCATAGTGCGCCGCACCACGGCGGAATGCGGATGGCGTTGTACGTAGCCATGGCAGTGACGGCGCGATCGGCGGGGTAATAGGCGGCGAGGTTGGGGTCGCTGAGCAGCTTGCGGTCTTCCTGCTCGAACCGCGCCCAATCCTTGGGATAGCCGGGATACTGCATCTTGAACGTGGGAGTGAGGGCCGTGCCGTGTTCTACCAAAAGCTGGATCAGGTCCTTGGCCTTGGCGTCGTCCATATCGGCCCAGACGTCGAGTTCATTGACGCCACGGCCGGCAGGAGGAGTTTTCGCCACGGCCTCGGCAATCCCCACGGAATGCGGGAAGTTGCGCGAACCGAGCATGGCCGCTTCGCGCGCGCCGAGATTCGGTCCGGAGGGGCGCGTGAAGACGGGCTTGCCCGCCTTCTTGGCTTCGTCGAAGCCAGCCTGGTAGTACTCGAGCGGCAGGCCGCCATCCTGAAAGATGATCATGTCCGCGCCTGCGGCGACGAAAGCTTTTACGAGATCGCGGGTCTCTTGCGCGGACTTGGGCGCGCGGCCAGGCGTGAGGGGCGTTTCGAAGCCGGTGTCTTTGTTGGAGCGCGTAACGATTTGAGACATCGCGGTGAAGGGGCGCGGGCCGATGAGTTTGCCGTGCAGGATGGCGTCGCGATGCGGCGCGCCGATCTCTCCGGAATTGCCGATGCCGATGGTGGAGGTGATGCCGAAGTTCAGCATCGGCTCGGCGTAATACCACATGTAGATGGTCTGCGCGTCCCAGAGGCCGGGGAGGATGAACTTGCCGTCGGCTTTGATTACCTGCGCGCCGGCAGGGTAGGTGGCTTGTCCCTTGCGCGAGACGCTGGTGATGCGATTGCCCTGGATGATCACAACGGCGTCGCGCACGGGCGCGCCGCCGTTGCCATCGATCAGCGTGCCGCCCTCGATGACGAGGGCGGCGGGTCGTGGCGCCGGCGCTTGGGCTTGGGCTTGTGCCGCGACGCGGGGAGCGATTGCCCAAATTGCACAAATGAGAGCGAGGAAAACGACAGGGACGAGACGGGCCGATCTGGTCAAGCTGGTCAAGATTTCTTCTCCTGGGCGCCGGCACACGGGACGCGACAAACGACTGCTCGATTTCGGTCAGCGACTATGAATGAGGGCGAGGGCGGAGGGCAAGCGGGATTTTGAGGGGGCGCTTGGCGGAGAAACGCCTCAAGCGCAAATGAGTGCACAGCCAGGAGTGGCTGTGCCACTGAGCTACGAACTTTCGCGCGAAGACGCGAGTCAGCGGGCGGTTGGGGATGGGAGGGAGCGCAGGTAGGCGACGATGGCTTGGGCGTCGGCATGATTCAGGTGGTAGATGTGCATGGGCGGCTGGATCGCGCGGCCGTTGGCGGCCTGGCCCATTTCGAGAACGCGCTCCATCTGCTCGTCGCTGTAACCGGGCAAGCCAGCGAGCGAGGGCGCGAATTGGGCCCAATTCTCGATGTGGCGCGAAGGTTGAATCCAGATGGGCCCGCCCTGGAGCCACTGGGAACGTTCGAGCTGCATATCGGCGTCGCGGGGCGTGTGGCACTCCGAGCATTTGGCGACCTCTTCGACGAGATAGCGGCCGTGCGCGAGTTGGGTATCGGTCGCGCGCGCATCGGAGGCGCGGCTTTGCGCGGCTTGTGCTCCGCGCAGAACGCGCGCCGATTCCGCGCCGAAAATCAGCAGAAGGCAGATCGCCGTCAATAAAGTGGATGGCCAAGTTGATCGCCAAATTGATCGCATGTTCAGCCTCGTCTCGTTTACGCCAATGTATGCCGGGCGGGCTTTCTCCGGCATCGGGCCCAGCCACCCGCCCGCAAGGTATTAGATTACAGCGGAAGGGCTGGGGCTGAAGGAAAGTTCGAGGCGAAAGGCGCGAAAAAAAAACGTACCGGCCTTTCGTCGCCGAAAGGCCGGTACCAGTGTGCACGGATCAAAGGAGACTAAACTAAGCGTCAGCGCGTGGCCGGCACAGTGTTGTTGCTGGGATACGTGGTGCCGTTGCTCGGCGCGTGGTTGCTCGCGGACTGCGTTACGGTTTGCTCCATCCGACGAGCAATCTCGAGATGGCTCTGCAGGGTAGGCACAGTTTGCTGTGCGTAGTTCTTGATCGCTTCGTCGTGGCCGTCCTTGGCTTCCTTCTGGAACTCGGCGACGTCCTTGGTGTGATCCTTCACCATGTCGCGTGCATAGGCGCGATCAAAGGAATCACCGGAAAGCTTGGACAAGCGATCGTAAGTATTCTGGTCGGCTTTGTCGATGCCGGACGGCAAGGCCACATTCTCTCGAGAAGCCGTGGTCGTTAGGTCGTTCTCGTTCTTGGAGTGATCCTGCACCATGCGCTTGGCGAAATCCCTCACGGCGGGATTTGTGCCTTTCTGCTCGGCAAGCTGCCCGAGCTTGACTTCCGCCATGTCCGCTTGCACAGCTTTTTGCGCGAAAGCATCGTCGGCGGGCGTCTTCGCGTTCGCCGAAGTCACGGTCTGCTCATTGGTGCTAGAGACGCCCGGATTCGACTTCTGCGTCTGCGACGCGCTGTTGTATTGCGCGAACGCCGGGCCCGCGCCCAACACCAACGCGAATGCTGCAACACCGGTAATGAAGTTCAATTTGCTATGTTTATTTGCCATCGTAGGTTTACCTCCTGGCAGTACCTCGCTTCAGTCTAGGAGCGAGGGCCCGCGGCAACAATCGGGTGATACGGGTAGAGTCCGGGGCTAAGTGCTTCAGGATGCGGCTAAATGCAGGATATTCAGGGGCGGCTTTGTCGTCAATCGTGGACGGATTTGTAGAAATCATTGACACAAGCAACCAGTATCTGTAACCTGCTGGCGGTTTCGTTTACGATGCAAACTTCAGGAAGCTCCGCTCAGTCTGGCCTTCGCATAGGCGCCCCCACGGGCGCAAGCCTCTGTTGTTGTCGCCTCTAACGGCTGTCCGCTTTTCACCGGCAGATTCTCTCTGCCTCAGCTAAAAAACCCAGAATCAAGAAGTGGCTTGCGAATTGAGGATACGAACGTGAAGGCGCAGAAGGAATTCAGGTCTAGGCAACTCCGAGCAATCGTTCTCTTCCCTACCGAGAGTGTCTCCCCGCGCTGTCGCCGCTGTTGTTGATCCCTAACTAGAAGCCGATAACGAATCGGCACGCCTGCGGTACTGCAAACAAATTTAATTTTCGGGGGGATCGAAATGGCTTTTCACGGCAGAGGAATGCGAGTACGGGGGACGGTAAGGCTATTCGTGTTGGTGGCAGTTTTCTTGATGGCAATCTGGGGCGCGCTCGGCGCGACGGCGGCGTGGGCGCAGGATAGCGCATCGATACGCGGAACGCTGAGCGATGCGACGGGAAGCGCCATCGCGGGCGGGACGGTCCAGATTAAAAATACCGAGACCGGGCTGGCGCGCGAGTTGACCACGGATGAGGCGGGACGTTATGAGGCGCCCGAGCTTCCCGTGGGAGCTTATGAAGTGACAGGCGAGAAGGCCGGGTTCCAGCCGGCGCGCGCCAAGTTGAAGCTGGACGTGGGACAAAGGGCCAGCGTTGACCTGGTGCTGACCGTGGCGGAATTGCGGCAGAGCATTCAGGTGCAAGAGACGGCCATCACCGCCGATGTGACCACCTCGGAGACTTCGGGGCTGGTGGGCGAGCGGCAGGTGAAGGACCTGCCCTTGAACGGCCGCAGCTACGACCAACTGCTGACGCTGAATCCGGGAGTGGTCAACTACACATCGCAGCGGGCCGGAGGAACGGGCACGTCGAACTCGGTGATTGGCAACATGTTTTCGGCGGCGGGACGGAGGCCGCAGGAGAATCTTTACCTGCTCAACGGCGTGGAGTATACCAGCGCTTCGGAGATCAACAGCACGCCGGGAGGGGCGAGCGGGCAGCTTCTGGGCGTGGATGCGGTGCGGGAGTTCGCCGTGCAGACGGATAGCTACGGGGCCGAGTACGGCAAGCGTCCGGGCGCGCAGGTGAGCATTGTCACGGCTTCGGGCACGGATGCGCTGCACGGCAGCGTGTACGAATTTCTGCGCAACAACGCGTTCGACGCGCGGAACTTTTTCGATTTCGGCTCGATTCCCCAGTTTCAACGCAACGAGTTTGGCGGTTCGCTGGGCGGGCCGATCAAGAAGGATAAGAGCTTTTTCTTCCTGAACTATGAAGGGTTCCGGCAGAACCTGGACCTGAGCGACGTAACCCTGGTGCCGGACAGCAATCCCGCGGATCCCCTGGGGTGGGCGGCCGCCGTGCCCAGCATCAAGGCGCTCGAACCGCTCTGGCCGGTGTCCAACGGCCCGGTGCTGGGCGGAGGAGTCGCCGAAGCTTTCACTAGTCCGAAGCAGCACATCAGCGAGGATTTCGCCAGCGGTCGGTTCGATCAAACCTTCTCGGACAAGGATTCGCTGGCCGCCGTGTATACGCTCGACGCCAGCATTGGCAATTCGCCCACCAACAATCCGATCAGCTACGACTACGTCACGGAACGCGAGCAGGTGGCCAGCCTGAGCGAGACGCACGTGTTTTCGACCCGGCTGATCAACCGCGCAACCGTTGGATTCTCGCGGGGAGCGTTCTATTTCAACAGTTCGGTGACCGATGCGGCGTTGCAGAGCGGCGCGGGCTGGATCAACTCCGCGGCGCCAATCGGCGCGATCGTGGTCGGCGGGGGCACCACGCTGAACGGCGCGTCGGTAATTTCCAACGGAGGCACCAACGCCGGGAGTAATCTGAGCGCTATCCGCAACCTATTCACGATCAGCGATGAGGTGACGCTGACCCACGGCAAGCACCTGATCTCGGCCGGCGTGTGGCTCCAGCCGATCCAGGCCAACGACACGCTGGTGCAAGATCAGTACGGGCAGGCGTCGTTCTCGAGCCTGGCGAGCTTTCTGGCGGGATCGGTGAGCACCTACACGTATGCGCCGGGCTACACGCCGCTGGGCTGGAGGACGTTCGAGGGGGCGTTCTTCGCCGAAGACAGCATCCGTTTGAAGCCGAACGTGGAGCTGACCATCGGGTTTCGCGGAGAGTCCAGCAACGGCTGGAACGAACAGCATGGCCGCGCTTCGAACTATCTCTTCAACGCAAACGGAGTAATCGAGACGCAGCCGGCCGTTGGCAACTCGGCGCTGGCCGTGAACAATGCGAAATTCCTGCCGGAGCCGCGCGCGGCCATAGCCTGGTCGCCCTTGCGGTCGAAGAAAACGGTGCTGCGAGCCAGCTTTGGGATGTATTACGACCTGCTCGACAATCTGAGTTACCGATTGGATCAAGACCCGCCGTTCAACACCGTATATGCCGTGAAAGGAACATCGTCGGGCGCGGCGAAGACGTTCAGCTATGCGACGATCGGCCCCGCGGCGAACTATTCGGCGCTGGGGTTCAACAATTCGGTGGTGCCGAGCGGCGTGCAACCCAACCTGCAGACACCGACGGTGGAATCCTACACGCTGAAAATCGAGCAGCAACTGCCTGGGGGAACGACGCTGAACGTTGGCTATACCGGCTCGCGCGGGTACCACGAACTGCTCTCGATCGATACGAATGTGCCCGCAGCGCCGTATCCCTATCCCACGCAAACGATCACGGCGGGGAGCACGGGCCTGGCCAATCCCGCGGTGTGGAACACAACCAGCTGGAATTCGGAGGGAGTGAGCTCCTACAACGCGCTGCAGGTGGACGTGAACCACCGGCTTGCGCACGGCTTGCAGATTCGCGGAGTGTACACCTACGGAAAGGCGCTGGACGACGGCGACAGCCTGAATACCAGCGTGGCCACGAATTCGCCGGCGTTCGCGGCCGACCCGCTGAATCCCAGGCTGGACTACGGGCCCGCGGCGTTCGATATCCGGCATTCGGGCGTGATCAACGCGACGTACGATCTGCCTTTCGGCCGCGGCCTGAAAGCGTGGGAGCGGCAAATCGCCGGAGACTGGCAGCTCAGCGGGATCGAAACCGTGCAGTCCGGGCTGCCGTTCACGCCGCAACTTTCCTACAACCCTTCCAATGATGGCGACACGCGGAATCCGGTGCGGCCGTCGTGGAATCCGGCGTTCAGCGGGCCGGTGATTCTCGGGTTGCCGGGCGAATACTTCAACCCCAACGCTTTCATTCAGCCGGCCAGCGGAACCTACGGCAACGTGGGGCGCAACCTGCTCAACGGGCCGAGCCTGGCGACGCTGGATTTTTCGCTGGCCAAGAAATTCGCGATCAGCGAGCGGGTGGGCTTGCAGTTCCGCAGCGAGTTTTTCAACATTCTCAATAGGACGAACTTCAACAACCCGAATCCGGTGGTGTTCAGCGCGGCGGCACCGGCAGCGCCGTCGGTGACGGCGGGCGTGATCACGTCTACCGCGACAACCTCGCGGCAGATTCAGTTTGGGCTGAAGCTGCTCTGGTAGTGCAATAAGGCGCGGTCGCCAAGTGGTAAGGCAAAGGTCTGCAAAACCTTTATCGGCGGTTCGATTCCGCCCCGCGCCTCCAATCCTTCTTCCCTGCCGTCGGCGACTGCCGGCGCGATTAACTCGACACCGATGAGTTCGCACCCGCTTCCATTTAAACCGAAGCTGGGCTCCAGAAAACCGGAAGGAGACTTCAAGTTTGCCAGAGTCCAAAGTCCACGATGTAACGGACGATTCCAAGACTAGAGATTTGCAAACTGGTGACAAAGGTGTGACAAGTCTGCCTCGCCACTCGGACTACCCTGACAGGCCCAAGCAGGTCAGAGGGGGGTTCGCACCCGATCGCTCCGACTGATGCTTCAACCTCTCTCTGCTGCTGACTTCCCCAAGGAGAGACTCATATGACGCAGGTTTGGAGGACCGCAGTCGCCGTTTGCCTGGGCCTGGCTCTTTTTATGGTTTCGGCCCCAGCCCACGCACAATATCGCGTTACGACTCTCGTTTCGAATCAACTCGACGATCACGCCCCGAACACCGATCCCCTGCTGGTCAACGCTTGGGGAATAGCCCGAAGCGCCACATCGCCCTGGTGGGTGAGCGATAACATCTCGGGATGGTCCACTCTCTACAATGGAACCGGGACACCACAGTCACTCAAGGTTTTGATTCCCACCGCCGGAAACGGACCGGTGATGCCGACCGGCTTAAACGGCCCTGGCACACCGACGGGAGTGGTTAACAACGGATCGGCGACGGATTTTGAGATTGACGGTAAGGGGGCAAGTTTCATTTTTGCGACGCTGGATGGCACGATCAGCGCCTTTTCGGGGGGCACGAACAAAAACCTGGCGATCCTCGCAGTGGACAACTCTTCCAAGAAAGCGAGTTACACAGGCTTGGCCATCACCAGCAATGCGCCGGGCAACAACTTCCTCTACGCGGCGGACAACGCTAACAATCATGTGGATATGTTCGACCGGACGTATACGCTGGTGAAGTCGTTTGGCGATCCCTCGATCCCATCGAGCTTCTCCGTATTTGGCATCCAGGACATCGGTGGCCAGGTTTACGTCACGTATGCGATGACGAACGGGGGCGCCGACGGGTTCGTAGATGTATTCAAGGAAGATGGCACCCTGGTGGGGACGCTGATCGAAGGATGGCCGCTCAATCAGCCCTGGGGCATTACCCTCGCTCCCAGCAATTTTGGGCCGCTGAGCAACACCCTGCTGGTTTCCAACAACCCCATCGACGGAGACATCAACGCGTTCGATCCCAAAACCGGGAAGTTTGTGGGCACGATAAGGAACCAGTTCGGGGAGAGGATTATCTTCAACCAACCCTGGGGCATCGCCTTCGGTGGCGGAGCTACAAACAATGGAGCGACAAACCAACTGTTCGTGGCCGTAGGCCCGGGTCTTTCGGGACAACCCGAAAACGCCGGTTTCTTTGCATCCATCGTCTTCGATCCAGGCCATGACCATGATCACGATCACGAGGGCCGCTGGTAATCGGCGTTTTCTGCTCGGGCTGACGGGGTGAGAACGAAGGCTCCGATCACGAGCCGGGTAAGCTTTGGTTGAGAACCGAAGCCCTCGGAGGGAAAGGAGCCTTCCGTGATTCCGATTGGGTGCCCGCAATTTGCAGGAGTTTCCCGGCGCGCGTTTGTCACGGTTGCGCCAGCGGCATGTCAACAAACTGTCAGGAGGGCTAATCGGCAGGGCTGCGGTTGGGCTCGTGAACTTCGCGGGCCATGGCGTCGAGCGATCCGGTTTGGGTGCGTGGGAATTTGATCAGGAAGACCGTGCCCGATTCGGAGGTGCGCTCGACGCTGATCGATCCGTAATGGTCATGGACGATTTTGCTAACGATGGCCAGGCCCAGCCCGGTGCCATTGGACTTGCCAGCGCTGATAAAGGGATCGAACAAACTGTCACGGATTCCCGGCGGGATGCCCATGCCGTCGTCCGTGACGCGTACCTCGAATGAACTCCCCGAATTGCCGATCTCGATATCAATCCTGCCCCGCTCGGAAGTGGCTTCGCAAGCGTTGAGCAAAAGATTAAAGAAAGCGCGCTCGATTTTCCGGGAATCGAAAACGCCGGTGGTATCGGCGGGGGCCTGAATGGAGATGGAACGCTTGCGGAATTCGGGCCGCGCCAGAACGGAATCGACGGCGGACCCGACCACCGATTCGAGCGAGGTGGTCGCCAGAGAGAGCGTGCGATGTTCGCGCGCGAGTTCGCGCAAGGAGTCCAGCAGTTCGGTCATCTGTTCCGAGGCGATCTTGATCTCCTGAAAAATTTCGTCACGATCGAGCTTGAGTTGGTCGGCTTCATAAAGAAATTCGGCATTGGCAACCACAGCGGCCAGGGAATGGCGCAGGTCGTGCGAAATCGAGCTAGCGGCCCTTCCCAAGGCCGCGATTTGCTCGGTTTCGATCTGCCGGCGCTGGAGAGCAAGCAGGTCGCCGCGCATCCTGGAGAAGGCCGTGCCCAGTTCCATGACTTCGGTGCCGCCGCGCGGCGTGATCGAGAAGGTGTAATCGCCGCGGGCCAGGGCGCGCACGGCGGCCAGCAGGTTATCCATAGGCTTGGTGATCGTCCCGGCCACGAAGCTGAGCACCAGGGTCGCGAAGACGAGAGCCGAGATGCCCAGCGCGAGGATGGTGCGATCCAGTTTGCCAATGAAGCTCATGGGGCGGCGCAAAGGAATGAGCACGAAGCATTGCACGGGCATGTGCGGGTCGGCGTGAAGCGAAACCGCCGCGACCTCGTAGGGCTCGGCGCCCAGATCGACTTCGCGCGTGCCGGAATCCAAGAGCGCGGTGTATTGACCGAGATGCTCTTGCAGTTCGCTCTCTTCGCGGGCCGATAGCGTGGAGGCGATGACTTTGTCGCTGGTGACCAGGACGATCTTGCCGCCGGCCACCAGCGCAAGCTGCTCCGCTACGGTGGAGTCCACCTGATAGCCGATGGCCAGCACGCCGAGCTGCTTAACGTCGGCGCCGGAGCCGGCCGTGATCGGGCGCATGAAGACCCAGTAGAGTTGATCGTCGGCATACCACCAGGCGGCATCTTCATCGCCGCCGAGCGATTTGGCGAGGTCCTGGCCGACGTCCGCGCTATCGAGAGATTTCCTGGAGTGCAGCGCCATCATTTCGGCTTTGGGATCGGCAAGCACGAAAAGATCGCTGCCGGCCAGCTGCCAGAAAGGAAGCGACCCGTCGCGAATCGTGGGGGCATGATGCGTGGTCATCAGCGCCTTGAGCGTAGGCAGCTCGGCCAGCATGGCAGTGGTGCGGGAGAGCTGATCCTGGCGCTGGCTCTCGACGCTCTCGAACGCGCGCACGGAGGCCGCCACGCTCTCGCGCACTTGATCGTCGATCTCCGCGCGCACGGTGTGACGCACGATCAGGAGCATCGCGCCGGTGAGGGCGCAGATGATCAGGAGCGTGGAGATCAGCAGTTGCGTCTTTAAGCGCAGGCGGGACATGGTTGTGGTTGGCTAATTGCCCTTCCCGGCGGCGGCGTGGCCCGGCACGAACTTGTATCCCGCTCCGTGCATGGTGAGGAAGAAACGCGGATTGGCGGGATCCGGCTCCAGCTTCTGGCGCAAGCGAAGGATGTGGTTGTCCACGGTGCGAGTAGAGGGATAGTTGTGGTAGCCCCAGACTTCGTTCAGCAACTCCTCGCGCGAAATCACTTTTTCCGGCCAGCGCGCCAGATAGTGCAGGAGCTTGAACTCCTGGGCGGTCATGGCGATGAGCTTGCCGCCGCGGGTGGCTTCCATGCTGGTGAAATCGATCTGCACGCCGTCCAGGAAGAGCAATTCGTGATCCACCTCTTCGGCGGCGACGCGGGAGACGGTGCGAGCCGAGGCGCCGTTGCGGCGCATGGCGCGGCGCACGCGGGCGAGCAATTCGCGCGGGCTGAACGGCTTGGTCACGTAATCGTCGGCGCCCAATTCGAGCAGCAGCACCTTATCTTCGATCTCGGCATTGGCGCTGAGGACCACAATGGGCACCGACGGCATGTGCGCCTTGAAGGCGCGGCAAAGCTCTTTGCCAGAAAGCTTGGGCAGCTTCAAATCGAGCACCACGATGCTGGGCGTCTGCTTCTTGAAGCTTTCCAGCCCTTCGACGCCATCGGAGGCAATCTGCACGCCGAGCGAATCGGCCTCGAAGAGGCGCTGCAACGTTCTCTGCATGGCCCGGCTGTCTTCAATTACTAAAACGGTATCCATATAGTTCCTCGCCGTTCTTCAGTGTCCTTTCTTCACATTCGTCTTCATGTTCGGAACGTGGGCCTCAATTCAGCTAGCTTGAACTCTCTCTTTAATATGCCGGTGATGACGCCCTGGGATCGTAGTCATTCCCATATTTGTCTTTGTGCGACCGGTCGCGCCTCGCGACTGGAATCGATACCACCGGGAGCACATTTTCGGCGGCGCTGACCTCGATATTTTTCGCGGTATCGGTAAATTCGGGCGCGGCGTTTTCATACCAGACGTGCATCTTGTATCGCCCGGCGGGAACCTGAGGGATCAGCACGCGACCACTTTTATCGGAGATGCCGAAAAGATCGGAATTCACGGTAAGAATCACCGCGGTCATCTGCGGATGGATATTGCAAAACAAAAACGACGGGCCGGGGCGGTCGAAGACGACTTGCTTCTCGGATCCGGCCTGGTAGAGGCCGAGATCGAAACGCTTGCCCTGATAGAGCGAAAAGACGTTGTGGAACCAGGGATCGAGATTGGGGAAATCCACGATGCTGCCGAGCGGCACAACCAACAGCTCCGGCTCGAACGTTTTGTTTTGCTGCACCATGCGGAAGTGAGACCTAGCGGACGCGGGTCTCGAAATCGTCGCCATCGTGTCCGGCGCGCCGAGAGTCGCCAGCCAGATGGCCACGCGGGAAGCGTCGGAGGCGACGCGGCCGGAACCGTTCTCAACCAGGCGCACTTTGCCCGAAACATCGATCTTCAGCACAGGCGTGTCAACTGGCGTGTCTTTGGGAATGGCGCCGCTGCCGCCGGTGACGCCGCGCGCGTTAGGAAAGCCGCCGACCGGCTGCAAAGCAACAGCCGCCAGCAAAGTCGCGATGAGGACTGGTTTGAGCATGGTTAGAAGAGAAATCCCGCCGCCAAGCCGACCTGCCCCGCTAGGTTCGGCGAGCCAGAAATCGCGGCGGTATTGAACCGGCGATACTCGGCGGAAAAGAGCAGGTCGCCGCGGGGCCGGAATATGTAATTGAAGAAAAAGACGCGATTGCTGGGAGGAATGGTCAGCAACAAGGGATCGAATTGCGCGGCGGCGCGCAGACGTCCTGCTTCTCTTTGCCCCAGTCCGCCGGCCAGGTTGAATTCGCTGCGGCTATTCAGCGTGAACTTCAGCTGCGACCAGCCGCCGATTACGGGAATGCCGGCGAGAGTTGGCGCGGTAACGTAGAGATAGTGCACGTAATCGGTAGATGCGACCGTGGGAAGCGCAAGGCCACCAAAGCCGTCCAAGCCCTTGCCGCTGAAAAACGCGCCGCTCAATTGCAGCTTCGCGGGAAGCGGGAACTTCCAATCGGCGAGGACGCCCGAAGCCGATAGGGTCTTTCCGGGGAAGCTCAAGGGCGCGTAGATCCCCGAAAATCCAAAGGAGATGGCGCGATCTTCCATTCTGTTGTTCCCGGATAGGCGCACGGCGTAGACAGGTTGCCTGGAAGCTTCGCCGGCGGTGGGCACGCGATCCTGCGAACTGCTCACGGCATAGCCCACCGAATCCAGGAATCCTCCCTCCAGTTTCAATTCCGCCGAAGCGAAGTCAAATCTACGCTCCGCCCGAAGGTCGGGAGTCCAGTTCCAAAGATTTCCGGCCGATGCAAAGGCGGGAACGGCGAGCGAAAGGTAAGACGTTGGAGAGTTGGGCGCAAAGAAAGGCGTCTCGAGGCCGCCGGCGATGGAGGCATTCTGCCAGTCGAACTGCACCCGCGCGATGCGCAGACCCATGATGCCGGCGCCGTAGCCGTAGGGCCCTGCCGTCCCGTTCAGGAAATCCACCTGCAAGTCCGCGCTCGTATTTGCTCCGAAGACGCGCGGTCCGATGCCCCGGAGTCCCAGAAGCGATTGCCGGAAAGAAGCGGAGAGGCTGCCGGAGCCGTTCGCTGCCACGGAGATCGCTGTGCTCGGAGCGTCCAGGTTATCGACCTGACCGGAGGTATCGAACACGTTGAATAGCGCAATTCCGGAAATGGTCAGGCGATACTTGGAAGCACTCGCCACCTTTACTTGCTCGTGCTCTTGCACCCGGGCGTTCAGAACCTGCCAATCATCTTCGCTGATCTGCGCAGGAGGCCCGCTCGCGGCAGGAGCTTGCGGATTGGCGGGGAGTGAGACGCGGTCGCCGCCGGCGGCAGTTGCAGCACTCGTTGTGCCCTGGATGCCCTGGGCTCGGAGAACCTCCGCGAGCATCTCCCGGAGCTGCTGAATCTCGGCTTGAGACTGCTGAAGCTGGCTCTGCATCTGCTCGATCGAATGCGTCAGCGCGTCGATCTTCACCTCGATATTGGCGCCCGGTTCGGCCTGGCCTTCGGCGGGAGGTTGGCTCGCCGGCCCTTGTGCGCAAGCCGGCACAACCGCGAACGCCAGGAGGCACAGCGATGGCCACAACGAGCGGAGCGGATGTTGGAGAATGGCACGCATCAGGCACTCCTCTGTCGCAATGAATGGAAGGGGCGGACAGGCGAAGCTATCACATTTGGGGAGATCGGGGCCGTTCTCGCGGGGCCAAACATCTGAAGCCACGGCAACTTCCATGGGCGGCAGCCGTCAAGACGCAGCGCGTGCGCTCGGCCATCTATGAGTACTCTATTCACAATCGTAAACCGGCACATCACGTCGATTGGGCCTGGAAAAATCCTTTGGTTCTAGATGCTTAAAACGTGGTGAAGGTCTACTTTAGGGTAGAAACAAGCATCAAGAGGCCTCGGGACAAACACATTACCGACTGTTGACACAAAATTGACAAAGTTCCTGTCAAATACGCTGGGGGGGGACGCTCGGAATTGGCGACGTTTCGTTGGGAGCAGACGAATTCCTCAATCTTTTTCCCAATCTTGGTGTCGGCCCTCGTCAACCTGAGTCTACTTTGTTGTTGGTTGAACCGCCGGAATTTCGGCAGCGGCGCTGGCTTGCGCCTGGCACTCGCCCAGATCCTTGGCGACACTCTTTACTTGGAAACTGGGATTCCCAGACTCCTTCTTCCTGATCTTCCCTTTCAATTCAAGGCGCTCGCCGGAGTTTACGTTCGCCGAGCCTTCCACAAGTTCAAACGTGCGCTTGCTCTTATCGTCCGTGAGGAGCAACCCCCCATCGCCTTTCACCACGCAGCCGGTGACCTTGCTGGAGCGGTGGGTGGCGAAATAGATAGCCCCGGCCCCCGCGGCGGCCGCTCCGACGCCAATTCCGATTGCCGCGCCGTGCCCGTAGCTCGGCGCGCTCGACCCCATTCCCGTAGTTCCGCCATATTGTGCAAATGCGGGCAATGCAACAAGAATCAGGACGGCGCATTTCATCGCCCGCCAAAGAACGTCGCTAGCTCGGCGGGGTGCCGGGCTTCTGCGCGTTCCCAAGCCGTTCGTTGCCTCCGAATTCATGGTGATCTCCTTGTTCCTCTGGTGAAATTTGCCGCCATGCGCTGGTTGATCCGGCGGCAGGTCCATGCCGCACGGATCCCATTGTTAGCTTTCGGTGACAACCGATTTGCCACACTGGTGTAAACAGCCGGTCATTTTTCCTGCTGGGCTCTGCTTCTGGGTCTTGTTGGCTCTTGGCCAACTTTGGCCGGTTCTTGCTGGCGTTTGTTTACTGGCCCGTCGGCAGGTTCAGCGTCGACGGAAACAGGTTCGGAGGCGACAGCTTCGGCCGCGTGGCGCTCCGCAGGATTTTGCGAAGGCGCATGCGGGCCTTGTGGAGTTGCGATTTGGATGTCCCGATGGAGCAGCCGAGCGCCTGCGCGATTTCGTGATGTTCGTAACCGAAAACGTCGTGCAGAACAAAAGCCCTTCTGTATCCGCGCGGCAATTCTCCCAGGGCGCGTTCGAGGTTGAGACGGTCTACAAGCCCGGAGACACCGGAATCCACGGTTCCCATTTCCCTTGGAGGCAAAGTCTCGCCGTCCATCTCGAACGGGGCGTCGAGCGGCGTCTCGTTCACATGCTTCACGCGCCGCCGCATCAAAACGATATTGACGGCCAAGCGGTGCAGCCAGGTGGAGAACGCCGACTCCGCGCGAAAGGTGTGAATCTTGCGGAACACTTGCAAGAAGGCCTCCTGCGTCAGATCCTCCGCGAGGGGCGGGTTTCCCGTCATGCGCAGACAAACGGCGTAGACGCGCCGGCTGTGTTTCGCGTAGAGATGCTCGAACGCCGCTGCGTCCCCCGCCTGTGCGAGCCGAATGATTTCCAGTTCGGTCCGCTCGCCCAGCGGTGTTCGGCTTCGGGGGGGCATCGGCCGCCGAGGCCGGTAAAGCCGAGAGGAGTTCCTGGTCCCACGTAATCGTACTCACGAGATCGCCGCCTTTAGGGCCGCAGCACCCTGGTTATCGGTTGCTTCTAGTTCGCTCTACGGCAGTTCCACAAAAGCCGGGCACGCATACTCCCGGCGGTTCGTCCAACCTCAGGAGAAATGCTAGGGGAGTCGAGGGGGGATATTTGTCACGAAAGCGTCAAATGCATGTCACTGGTCGGCAAATTTGGCGAAGCTGGGGCGTAGGCCGGGGGTAGAAAGTACAAAAAAGCGTCTCAGTTGAGCTTGCCAGAGAGACCTGCGATTTCGTAAAGCGCCGGCGAGTCTAAACGGGGATGGCAGTGCCTTGAATCAGCTTGGCGTCGTCACTGCACAGGAAGAGGATGACGCGAGCGATATCGCGCGGCTTGGGCCATTTCGCGAAATCGGCGTTGAGGCATGGCTTTGCGGTTCTCTTCGGTATCGATGATGCTTGGGAGAATCGAGTTGGCGCGGACGCCTGTATCCTTTAGATCCGCGGCCAGCGAATCGATCGTGGCCACAGCCGCCGCCTTGGACGCGACATATGCCGCCGCGGAGCCGGCATGATCGATTGCCGCCATCGAGGCCACGTTGACGATTGCGCCGCGCCCCTGCTTCAGCATCACGGGAACGACGGAACGCGCCAACAGATAACCTGAGAAGAAGTTGAGGGATAGCATCTGTTGGAAGACCTTCGGATCGGTCTCCCAAAGCTTCTGCCCAGCCGCGTAGCCGCCGACGGCATTGGTCATGGCGTCCAAGCGTCCGTGCTTGGCGGTGATGGCGGCCACCAACTGATGAACCGCGCCGTCGTCGGTAACATCGACAGGATAGCCCTCCAGGCGTGAAGCGAGGGAGCCTGCCGCGGAACTCAAGGCTTCGAACTCCTGTTGGCTCCGGTAAGGGACAGCAACCGTGGCGCCTTCCTCTAGAAAAGCGACGCTTACGGCACGGCCCAAGCCGCCGGTGCCTCCGGCGACCAACGCGACCTGTCCCGTGAATCTTTCGCTCACCGCGGCCCCGCTCCTAAACGCTCATTGCGGCCCGTTCCTTAAGAAATTACAGCCTACACCAGTTTTACTGTGACGACGAGGCGCGCCGCCGCATCGAAGCGAAAAGCGGCTGTGAAAATCAGGTGAAGGCTGTATAGGCAGCCAGATCGGTTGCGTAGTACGACAAAAGTTGCTCCCTCAAGAATCGCTCGACGACGACCCCGGCAGTATTACCGCAACGAAGAAAGGCTTCTCGCGACGGTAAGAGAGGATCTCTATGAATGCAGGATTCGCTCTGTTACTCGCTCTTAGTGTCGGTATCGTGGCAGGGCTTCGTTCTCTAACTGCACCTGCTGTCATAGCGTGGGCGGCGGATCTGGGATGGATCAATCTCCAAAGCTCTCCCTTCGCTTTCATGGGAACAAAATGGGCCGTGGGCATTTTTACGGTTTTGGCGTTGGTTGAACTGATCGTCGACCAGCTCCCCGGTACGCCCGCTCGCACGGCTGCGGTCGGGCTTTCTGCACGAATCGTCACGGGTGCCTTGAGCGGTGCATGCCTCGCGGTGGCTGGCGGGGCGACGCCGTGGCTCGGAGCGCCGGCCGGAGCGGTTGGCGCAATTGCGGGCGCATTCGGCGGCTATCATGCTCGGGCCGGCCTGGTTCGTGCTCTGCGCGTTCCAGATTTCGTCATCGCAATTCCGGAGGATCTGGTCGCAATCGGACTCGGAGTATTCTTGGTTTCTCGGTTCTGAAACTGAGATCCTCCCCGGAGGCTACATATCCAAGGCTTCGCCCAAGGAGATACAGAAATGACACAATTGAGGAGGCAGCCATGAGCACGAATGTAGTCCCCGCTAAGGCCACCAGTGTCGCTCGAGTGGACATGAAGGTCGAGGTTGTGGTCATCCCGGTCTCGGATGTCGACCGCGCGACGCAGTTCTATCTCAGGCTGGGTTGGCGGCAGGACGTCACGCCGCCAGGCTCGGGCATCGTAGAGCTTACGCCGCACGGCTCGTCGTGTTCGGTTCAATTTGGCGCGAACCTCACATCGGCCGCGCCCGGTTCAGCCAAATCGTACCTGATCGTTTCCGACATCGAGGATGCGCGAAACAAGCTGGTGGCCGCGGGCATCGAGGTGAGCGATATTTTCCACTTCGGTCCGAGCGGCCGCGTCAGCGGCGCAGATCCCGAACATCGCAGCTACTCTTCGCGCGCCACGTTCAGCGATCCCGACGGCAACATCTGGCTGCTGCAAGAGGTCACCACCCGGCTTCCGGGGCGCGTCGATTCCGGCGTGACTTCGTTCGGCTCCGCGAGCGACCTGGCGAGCGCGCTTCGGCGCGCGGAGGCCGCGCACGGCCAGCACGAAAAGCGTATCGGCCAAGCAGATCCGAACTGGCCCGACTGGTACGCCGAGTACGTGGCGGCGGAGCAGGCCGGGACGGAACTGCCCGCGTGAGCGACTACAACGTCATCGTCATTGGCGGCGGATCGCCGGGCGAACACTGCGCCGGGGCGCTTGCGGAAGGCGGCCTGCGCGTCGCGCTCGTCGAGCGCGAACTGGTGGGCGGCGAGTGCTCCTACTGGGCGTGCATTCCTTCGAAGACGCTGCTTCGCCCCGGCGAGGCCGTCCACGCCGCGCGTGAAGCGGCGGCGAAAGCCGAAGTCGACGTCGGCGCGGCGCTCGCCTGGCGCGACCTCATGGTCTCGGACTACTCCGACGCGGGCCAGCAGCGCTGGCTGGCCGATCGCCGCATCGATCTGCTTCGCGGCCGCGGGCGGCTCGCGGGTACGGGCGTGGTGGAGGTCGATGGAGTCCGCCACACCGCGGATCACGTCGTGTTGGCCAACGGCGCGGACCCCGTCATGCCGCCGGTTCCCGGGCTGCGCGAGCTCGAGGGCATCTGGACAAACCGCGAGATCACCGGTATGAAGGCGGTCCCACGACGCCTGCTGGTGCTGGGCGGCGGTCCGGTGGCAGTGGAGATGGCCCAGGCTGTCTGCCGCTTGGGCGGCGGGGTTACCATCGTGGAGAGGTCCGCGCATCTGCTTTCGCGCGAGCCGACCCCGCTGGGCGAAGCGCTCGGCGACGTGTTCCGGCGCGAGGGAATCGGCGTGGCGCTCAGCGCAAATGCGACCGCGGCTGGGCGCGAGGGCGACGACTACGTGCTGAAGCTCGACGACGGGCGCGAACTTCGCGGCGACCGCCTGCTGGTCGCCACCGGCCGCCGCCCGCGCGTCGATGGCATCGGGCTGGAGACGGTGGGTATTGCCGCGAACAAGCACGGAGTCCCGGTGGACGCCCGCCTGCGGGTGAGCGACCGGCTGTGGGCCATCGGAGACGTCACCGGAATCTGGCAACTGACGCACGTCGGCAAGTACCAGGGCGAGGTCGTGGCGTCGAACATTCTCGGCGTGCCGCGAGAGGCCAACTACGAGGCTGTGCCGCGCGTCGTCTTCACCAACCCGCAGGCGGCCGCCGTGGGCGCGGCCGAGGCGCGCTTCAGCGCGACCGTCGCGCTGAAAGACCTGCCCAAGACCGCCACCTACACGCAAGCCTTCGCGGAGTCAAACGGGTTCCTCACGCTATTGAGCGACGGCGAGCGGCTGACGGGCGCCTACGCGCTGGGCCCGGAGGCGGGCGAGTGGCTGCAGCAGGCCACGCTGGCCATCCGCGCCCACGTGCCACTCGCGGTGCTGCGCGACACGATCCAGCCGTTCCCGACCTTCTCGGAGATTTTCGTCAGCGCGCTCCACGCCCTGCATGGTGACGCGGCAGTGCGCAAGGCGGGTGCGCCATGAACGAGATCGCGGCAATCCGCCCCGGCGCGGCGGCTCGCCGGGCGAGCAGTGCATCCTGACATAACGAAGGAGACAACCATGAGCACGAACGTAGTCCGCAGTGTAGCGGCGAGCGTCGCCAGAACGGGACTCGCCGGGCAGAAGGTCGTCGTGATCGGCGGCAGCTCGGGGATCGGGCTGGAGACGGCCCGGCAGGCACGGTCCGAGGGCGCGGATGTGATTGTCGCCGGCCGTGACCCGGAGCGCTTGGAGCGCGCCGCACGCGAACTCGGCGCGCTGAGCAGCGCCGCGTTTGACGCCACCGACTTCGCGCGCCTCGACCGCTTCTTCGAGGGGCTGCCGACGCCGATCGACCACGTGCTGGTCACGGGGCCCGGTCCATACTATGGGACATTGGCGGAGTTCGACTTTGACAAGGCGCGGCGCGACGTGGAATCCCACCTTTTCCTGCCGATCGAGGTGGCTCGACGCTCCGCGAAAAAGGTTCGCCCGGGAGGGACTCTGCTCTTCATGACCGGCACAGGCGGCCGCCACACAGCGCCAGGGATGGCCCTCAGCGGGACTCTGACCGCCGCGCTTCCCGCGCTGACGAGGAACCTCGCGCTGGAGATCGCGCCCGTACGCGTGAACCTGATCGCGGCGGGCTTCGTGGACTCACCGCTCTCGGCCTCGCTGCTCGGCGATCAGCTGGAGGCGCGCCGCGAGCATCTCCGCAAGACGCTGCCGATCGGGCGCGTGGTCGGCCCGGCAGACATTGCCGCGCTCGCCGTTCACCTCATGACCAACACAGCGGTCACCGGAGCAACGTACGACATCGACGGCGGCCAGCAGCTCATCGAGGGGTGAGCCCGCAGCTTCAACAACAGCTTACTGAGTGAGAGGAGGCGCGATGGCAACGACACAGGTGGCAGGGGTACCGATGAAGGCGCTGTTGCCGCCTGTGGCGCGGGAATGAAAGGTAGCTAGCAATGGCCAACACGCGGAAAACGGTAATCGTGACGGGCGGGTCACAAGGCATCGGAGCGGGTCTGGTGAAGGCCTTTTTGGAGCGCGGTTACAACGTGGTGGCGAATTCTCGAAAGATCACGACGTCGGGCGCGTTCGAGGCGACAGACCAGCTGGCATTGGTTGACGGCAACATCGCTGAAGCCGAAACGGCGAAGAAGATCTGCGAAGCTGCCAAGAGCAAGTTCGGATCGATCGACGCGCTGGTGAACAACGCCGGCATCTATTTCGCGAAGCCCTTCACCGACTATACCGGCGGCGATCTGCGGTCTCTCTTCTCCGTCAACATCGAAGGCTTTCTCTTCATCAGCCAACTGGCGATCGAGCAGATGCTGGCTCAGAATACCGGCGGAAGCATCGTCAATCTCTCCACGGCTCAGGTGAATCATCCGATCGCGGGAGTAAACTCCACGGTTGCGATGATCACCAAAGGGGGCCTGGAGGCCGTCACGCGCAGCTTGGCGATGGAATATGCGAAGCACGGCATACGCGTGAACGCGGTGGCGCCGGGCGTTGTCGATACCTCCATGCACGACGGTCAGCCCAAGGATTTTCTCAAGACATTGCAGCCGATGGGACAGATTACTCGGGTGAAAGACATCGTGGACGCGATCGTTTATCTGACGGAAGCCGGCCAAGTGACCGGCGAGGTGCTGCACGTGGACGGCGGTGCGCACGTAGGCAAATGGTAACGGGCCAAGCCCCATCAACGGCCCGGCATCAATGAAAGGAAGCTCCCATGGAATACCCGACTTTTTACCGCACCAAGCAGGTCGACGGGCTCTCCATCTTTTACAGAGAGGCCGGCCCGAAAGACGCGCCAACGCTTCTGCTGCTGCACGGGCTTCCCTCTTCGTCGCGTATGTTCGAGCCTCTCTTTGCGCGGCTTTCAGATCGGTATCACCTGGTTGCGCCCGATTACCCGGGCTTCGGACACAGCGAATGGCCGGACCCGAAACAATTCGCGTACACGTTCGATCACTACGCGGAGATCGTGACCCACTTCACCGAAGCGCTCGAGCTTTCGCGCTATTCGCTCTACATGCAGGATTACGGCGGCCCGGTGGGTTTTCGCATGGCCTTGGCCCATCCGGAGCGGATCGAGGCTCTCGTCGTGCAAAACGCCGTGGCGCACAATGAAGGCCTGGGCGCGAATTGGAAGCCACGGCGCGCGTTTTGGGCTGATCGCGCGGCCAATGAAAACACGCTTCGCGCAAATCTGCTGTCGCTGCCGGCGACGCGGACTCGTCACGTAGGGAGCGATCCCAACGTGGAACGCTATGACCCGGATCTGTGGACCGATGAATTCGCCTTTCTCAGCCAGCCCGGCCAAGCCGAGATTCAAAGCGATCTCTTCTACGACTATCGAACCAACGTCGACGCCTACCCGAAATGGCAGGCATGGATGCGCGAGAAGCAGCCGCGTCTGCTGGTGGTCTGGGGCAAGTATGACCCCTCGTTCGATCCTGGCGAGCCGGAACGCTACCGCCAGGACGTGCCAAACGCTCAAGTGCACGTTCTCGATGCCGGTCATTTCGCGCTGGACACGGCCGCGGATGAGATCGCCGCATTGGTTCGAGAGTTCGTCAGTTCTTCAAGGCCAGGGTTCGCGGCGCGGCACGCCGGCTGAGTCCGCTAGCACGAAGCTTCCAGCGGCCTGGGGTGTTCCTCATCCAGAAATGACCTTCGGGTGCGATGCCCAAGACATTCAAACGCGGCGACCATGTCGAATGGAACTCGGAAGCGGGCCGAGTTCGGGGCGTCATCACGAAGAAAGTTGTTTCCGACGTGCGATTCAAAGGGTATGTCCACCACGCTACAAAAGACGAACCGCAGTACTTCATCCAGAGCGATAAGACAGACCACATCGCCATCCACAAAGGGGCGGCACTCAAACTTTTGAAGGCGCGCCCCAAGAGACAGGGAAAACAATCGGCGAGGATGAGAAGAGCAAAACATTAGGAGCACGATCTCGTTTAGCGGTCATTTATGACAAGCGTTGTACAGCGCTCGACGAGCAGAGGGGGACAGCACTTTGCTTTTCTGGCATTCCTGCGGAAAATCCTTGCTACAGCGCTCGAGCTAATTCACTGAGGATAGAGAGGCAGATGGTCGGGGCGTCCGGATTTGAACCGGAGGCCTCCTGCGCCCAAGGCAGTTGCAAAAAATCTATCTTGTTGGTCCGTCTAGCTTTGTTCTACGTCATGGTACACGGTTTTGGACCTAATTTGGCAGTTGTTGGACCCAAGTTGGACCCAAGTTTTCTTTACGATCAGGCAGACGGTAGGCAGGCGCAGCCTATGCTCGCCTGGTCTTTTGCTGTTCTTGCGTAGCCTGCTCAAACTTCCAGGTCAGCACCCGCTTGATCGCGACAGCTTCGACTTCTTCGCGGATTCCTTCCCGCTCCAGAAAACTATCGAAGGTCGAACCACTGTGATCGGTTACCTTGTGACTTTGTCTTACTTTCATTTCCTTCCTCTTGTCTGCTCTTGGATTCAGGGGATTAGCTTCATCCGATCGCATCTCTCATCTTAACGCGCTTCAACGGTCTCGGGCTCCATCAAGCAGCCACTTCTTGAAAAAAGGCTCGCATTTGCTTGCTATCAGCGAGGTGTCTCCTTGCCTCCGCAATATCGCTTCTGCGAATGAGCCCTTGTCGCAGCGCCTCACTTAGCGCTTGCCGAAGGGTCGCAAGCGGCACTTCGCCAAGTGCCAGCAGATCAAGAATTGTACGCATAGGATTTGTCACATGCACTCCGTGGGCGGCTCCAATATCGATCTGGGGGAGATCAGCAAAATGCAGGGCGAGCACGTGGGGGATTTTACTATTTCGCCGAAAGCTTCTTGGTACAGTCATGTGCAGCTTCGCGGGCATTCCGTCCGAAAGGTCGTGAAGGCTCAGAGCAGTTTGATGGCTGTAGACTCCCTGGGCGGCCTCTCCCCGATTCCTGGACCAGAGCGACCAAAGCATCAGGTCAGGGCGCTCGCCTCGCGGGAAACTGGCCAGCCGATAGATTCCCCGATGCTCACGAATCCAATTTCCCGCCTGAACGTGATACGGGTGAGTATTCTCCGCGAACCCCGCAGCCTTAGCCTGCTTCGTCGTGAAGAAACCTTGCTGGTCCACTGCTATTTGATAGAGCCTCTTGGCGGATTCTCTGTGCCTATTTCGCATATCACAATACTACAATTTATTTGAGGTATTGTGTATAGCTTTTAGCTCCATCCAAAACCATCGATAAACGACGATTTCGATCAGTTGGTTCTACAGAGCGGCAGCGGACTCAAAAACGTTTCTAGGGGTATCAGATTTTGCTGCCACTCCAGCAACCCTCAGGATCTTTGACTGGCTAACGAAACTAAAAAGCTATATAGTTTCGTTAGGGAATTTCTAACGAAACGATGGTTTTGTGATGCCAACGCCAACCAAACCCAATAGCCGCCTCGGGACCTACGTCCTCAAGACCTTCAAGGACGAGTCCTTCCGGGCCTATGTGCCGCCGCCGTTGCCGCCGGACCCGCCGCTGGCCCTCCAGCGGCTTTTGCCCCTGCTTGAGCAGGCAAATCAGGCGCTCGGACGCCTGGACGGACTCGCGTCCATTCTGCCCGACCCTTCGCTATTCATTTATCTGTACGTTCGTAAGGAAGCGGTGCTCTCTTCGCAGATCGAGGGCACACAATCGTCGTTTTCTGATTTGATGCTGTTTGAAAGCGCCGAAGCCCCCGGTGTCCCGCTGGAGGATGTTCAGGAAGTTTCAAATTACGTGGCAGCGATGAATCACGGGCTTCGCCGACTCCGCGAAGATTTTCCGTTGTCTCTTCGTCTGATTCGGGAGATTCACAAGATTCTGTTGTCCAAAGGGCGCGGCAGCCAGAAACGTCCCGGCGAATTCCGCGAGACCCAAAACTGGATTGGGGGTACGCGGCCCGGAAACGCAGCGTTTGTTCCACCACCACCCGAGAAATTGATGGAATGCATGGCCGCACTCGAAAAGTTTCTTCATCGCGAGCACGAAGACCTGCCGATCCTGGTAAAGACGGCCCTGGTGCACGTTCAATTCGAGACCGTTCACCCCTTCTTGGACGGGAATGGAAGACTGGGGCGATTGCTGATTACGTTCTTGCTCTGCATCGCTGGCGCTATCCATGAGCCCATTCTTTACCTCAGCCTCTATTTCAAAATGAACCGGCAGAAATACTATGAATTGCTTGACCGCGTCCGCACCCACGGAGATTGGGAGACCTGGATCGATTTTTTCCTAACAGGCGTAAAACAGACCGCTCAACAAGCAGCCGATACGTCGAGGGAGATCCTGACGCTCATCGAAAAAGACCGCCGGACAATTGAGGAGCTTGGCCGCCCCGCTGGGTCGGTTCTGCGCGTTCACCTACACCTTCAACGCAAGCCGATCATCACAATTCCCGCAACAGCCGAACAACTCTCTCTCTCTGCGCCTACTGTGGCGAAGGCTTTGCAGCACATGGTGAAGCTCGGCATGGTTCGCGAGACGACCGGCAAACAGCGCCATCGCCTCTTCACGTATCACCGCTACCTGGAAATTCTCAACCGGGGCACCGAACTGCCAAAAGCAAGTCATTGACAACCCGTGCGCAAGCCGATGGATATGTCGTGCCAGCCTATGCTCGCTTAAACGAGAGCGACCTCACGGTCGAAATTAGGTTTCTTCTCCGCGTGGAGACTTAGGGCGATTCCGCAGACCGCTGCGATGCGCTCCAGTATCGTGAGTGAATGGCCGGTATATTCGGCATCCCCAAGACGGGCAATCACCGACTGTGTCGTTCCAACCTTCCCAACGGCAACGGGCTCGCAAATTTCGATGCGTCTTACGTGGCACTCGGGACTACTTCCGCAGATGTGAGAATTGTGGCAGTCTAGGAAAGACCGTACTCATCTCCAATCGGAAGCCGACATGCCAACAAAACTTGATAAACGGACACACTGGACACTCGAACACGGCCCCGAGCGAGATTCTACAGGCAACAAGACCGTCGCGATCTTCTTCGACGCCGACGATTCCAACCGCCGAGCGGAAGTCAGCATTGACACACGAACTTTGGGCCAAATTGGAGATCTGCCCCGCGAGCTTACTGCCAGAAAGCCTATGCCGCCAATGTATTGCTTTCGATGCTCGAAGAATTTACGGGGGCAATTAAGTCGGGCGACCTAACGAGCATTGACGAGACCAAGGTTAATATGCCCACAGTGAAACAACGGTTCAGAAAACTGAAGAAGGTGTGAACTGTACGGCGCGCGAAGGGAACGAAGGCCACGCTTTGATGAAACGCCCAAAAGATTTTCTGGCTGGTCTTTTTCGTCGGTATCGGGAAGCCCAGCAAGCTACGCCGGCGAAAGCGCCTCCATCTGCTAGTGGGGCCCGGCCAGTGCCTCAGTCGGATTTTCGCTCGGGGGCGATTTACGCGAAGGGAGACTTCATTGGGCACAAGTATGAGGTTCGTGGAATCCTGGGTCGGGGTGGCTTCGGTGTTGTTTACCTGGTTTATTCACACGAGACCAACTTAGTGTGTGCCTTGAAGACCTTCCGCGATGAATTTTTGGCGGATCAACAAACCAGAGATATATTTCGCAGGGAAGCAAATATTTGGGTCAATTTGGAGCATCACCCCTACCTTGTGAGAGCATACTGGGTGGATGAAGTAGATGCGCGACTTTACATAGCCATGGAATACGTTGCTCCAAATGAAGACGGCCTGAATTCGCTGCAAGACTATCTGATGCACACAACGCTGGACCTTGTTCAGAGTCTACGGTGGTCGATCCAGTTCTGCCAAGGCATGATCTATGCCCACTCTAAGGGTGTCCGTTGCCACCGAGACATCAAGCCAGCCAACGTCCTAATAGAGCAAGACAAGACAGTCAAGATTTCCGACTTTGGCCTAGCGGGTGTGATCGGTCATCCGACGGGAACTTCCAGAGTCAAGCTGAGTTTACACGATGGCACGATTGGGCTGTCAGGTCGAACGGCGGAAGGAATGGGTTTCGGCACCCCAACGCACATGCCCCCTGAGCAGTTCACCAATGCTGCCGCCTGTGACGAAAGAAGCGACATTTACAGCTTCGGGGTTGTCCTATATCAAATGGCAACCAATGGCAGTCTTCCCTTTCTCGCTCCTCTGCCGAGCAACGACTCAGAACAAGAAGCAGCGCGCTTCTGGAGGGCAATGTTCAGGCTACACACCGAATCACCGATTCCAAAAGTGCATTCGTATCTCTTTCCGATGATCGAGCGCTGCCTCGAGAAGGAGCCAAGCCAAAGATACCAGAGCTTCCATGAACTGCTGAGCGATCTCGAGATTCTCCTCAAGCGTAAGGCAGGGAAAGTTGTGTCGCCACCAGAGCTGAAAGAACTGAACGCACGGGAGTGGAACAACAAAGGGATGAGCCTGTGTAGCCTCGGGCTCCATGACGAGGCAATCAAAAGTTTTGACCAAAGCTTGCAACTCAATCCGCTCGATGCTCTTGCTTGGAACAACAAAGGACAGGCACTCCATGTCAAAGGGTCTTACCAAGACGCTCGCGCTTGTTTCCAAGAAGCGATAAGGCTAGAGCCTGGTTATGTCGCTCCGTACAACAACATGGGCAACATGCTTAGGCGTTTGGGCGACGTTGCGGAGGCACTGCGCTGCTATGAATATGCACTTGAGTTGGACCCTAACATAGCCGGTATCTGGATCAACAAGGGGGACACCTTATGTCAGATGGGACGGCATGAGGATGCACTGTCTTGCTACAGAAAAGCCGTTTCACTGAACCCGAAGTACCTCGCAGGCTGGATTCAGATGGGTAACTGCCTCCTCTCTCTTGGAGAGGCCATGAACGCGAGCGACCGCCTTTACGAGGCGGTTGATTGCTTCGATAAAGCCCTCGGATTCGAGGGGAAGCACTGGGAAGCGTGGCGCAACAAGGGAGGCGCGTTCCTTTCGTTAAAGGAATACCAAAAGGCCCTTGATTCTTTCACTAAAGCCGTCACGCTACACGCTCAGGACCCGGTGGCGTGGTACTTCAAGGCTGTTTCCGAAGATCATTTGGCAATGGAGGGGCATGCACGGAGTTCGTATTTGAAAGCCCTGTCTTTGGACGATGGAGGCCTGCGGGACTTGGCAGACGTGGCCCGGCGCAGGGTCGGAGAACTAGACAAAAGTTGATGGCGTAGATCGGATCGTTGGAGTGAATGAGGTATGAACATGGCTCTTAATTGGAAACCAATTCGCAAGGTAACGGTGGGGTCGTGCAAAAGGAAGCAGACGTCGACGGCTTTTGGGCTGAGTTTGAGAGAGCTGAGAAGAAGACACGTGTGCGCATCACAGCACAGGACCTTGGGGACTTCGGTTCAGCCCCAGAAGACGATAAGGCAACGCACACAGAAAGAGTGCTGCGCGTGATCCTTGAGCAATATTGCCAAAAGGTGGGAGATCCGCCAGCCGAAATTAATGCCAAGGATCTCAGTATGTTTGGCCTTGCTGCGCTCAAATCTGAGTTTCAGAAAGAGCCCGACGAAGAAAAGTAAATGCCCTCAGACTGAATTTCCTACCTGACATTTTCCCCTTTTCTTGCCTCTTTATAGGTAGAGGATCACTTTGCCGGTTTTTATAATTTTCCCGGTGAGGTTTGGCGGATTTTTCGCCTCTATATAGTAGGGGAGCTTTGTCGATGCGAGGTTCGGCAGACATGGCTGGGATGGGTGATGTCAGGAATCGCCGGGCTTTCTTTCATTTTGAAATTGCATGCCAAGATCAGCCGCATGAAATGAATCTTGAATCTACTTCCACTTTCCTCCATTCAGAAAAGCGCGCATCTCGCGACCTATTTTTCGGCATGGGGTTTGGGCGCGTTTTTTCTTTGGCGTTTCTCAGCTCTTCTTCCGTGGCTGCGTTTCGTGGCCCTAATTCTGACAGCAGAAATGGAGACGGTTTTGCGACCTCGTGGCATACACGCAAAATCATCGCGCCAGAAGCGCCCCATTCTCAAGCAGCTTTTCTAAGTACTCGCCGGGATTCTTCTTCCGAGGGTGAACGGTTCATGAAAGACACAGATCACCCCATCCGTCACCCTTTGCGTCACCCTCGGATTTTCGGAAGAGTCCGAAGAGAAAGAGGTTGTACATGGCGTAGCGATCAATTTGGGCGCGGACAAAACACCGGATTGGGCTGGAGCGACCCCACTTTTGTGCACGTTTCCGTGCCCAAAGTAATTCGTGGGGTCGCTCCAGCCCAACTGCGCGGTGGTGACCGCGCAGAGTGTTTTGTCCGCGCAGTATTTCGCCGCAGGAGGCCACAGTGATGAACAACGGAGATGAAAACAACACTGAGCTTTTGACCGTGCATGAGATCGCCAGGCTTCTGAAGGTTCCGGTTTCGTGGGTGTACGGGCACACCAGAAAGCGCTCAATAGATCGCCTGCCGGGATATCGCCTTGGGAAGTACTGGCGTTTTCGGGCAGACGAAGTAATGGCCTGGGTGCAACGCCAAAGGAGAGATCGCGAAGCGGCTTGACATGCGGACTACACTGAGAAGCGACGAAGAACAAGCTGGGCGGGCCATCGAGATCCCAAAGAAGGGAGAAACGATGGCTCGAAGAGGTTTTCAGCAAGGTTCGCTTTTCCAGCGCGGCACTCGGAGAAAGCTTTGGGTGGCACGCTGGTGGGAGGATGTAATTCAAGCAGACGGCGCGCTCGGCAGACTGAGGCGATCCGAAGTGATCGGGACCGTCGCCGAATTTCCGACGCGCCGCCTGGCTATGCAGGTACTGTCTCAGAGGTTAGGGTCGATCAACAGTGGCAAGGCACGACCGCAGTCCGTCCGTACATTTGGCGATTTTGTCAAAGACGATTGGACGCCTGTAGTTTTGCCAACACTCAAATACGCAACCCAGAAGCACTATCGGTACATGCTGGACGTGCATCTCAATCCAGCTTTCGGCCAGAGGCAGCTTCGTGAACTCACGCGAGAAGAGTTGCAAAGCTTTCTCAGCCGAAAACTGAACAGCGGGTTGTCGTGGGAGACCGTTCACCACTTCAAGTGTGGTCTAAGCAAAATTCTCGGGGCAGCTGAGGAATGGGGTTACATAACCGAGAACGTAGCTCAGAAAACGAAACTCCCGCGACGGCAGCATGGAACGGAGCGAGTTGTCCTCACTCCGATTCAGGTGCGAGACATAGCTGCGGTGCTGAATGAACCCGCACGCTCGGTCACGTTGTTACTGGTGCTGACGGGATTGCGTGTAGGGGAATTGCTTGCACTTCGCTGGGCGTGTATTGATTTGAAGGCTCGTTTGCTCCGCGTAGCCGAGACGGTGTACGACGGGCATTTCGATCAACCCAAGACGAAGCGGAGTGCGCGGACCATCCCTATTGGGACGGAAACGGCAGAAATTCTCGCCGCCATCCGCTCTCCCGCCGTTGATTCAAAGGCCCTGGTATTTGCCACACGCGAGGGATTGCCATTAGACCGCTGGAATCTCTTGCGCAAGCACCTGAAGCCTGCCGCTAAGAAACTAGGGCTTCCTGGTGTCACGTGGCACCTTCTGAGGCATAGCCACGCAACGATGCTCGATGTTGTAGGCACGCCGCTGGGAACGATGCAATCGCTCCTAGGGCATTCCACTCCGGAAATCACGCGCGAGATTTACTTGCACGCGATACCGGAAGAGCAGCGTCGCGCAGTGGAAAGCGTCGAGAGACTCGTATTTGGACCCAAATGGACCCAAGTTCAGGCTCCGACGCAGACCACGTCAGGCAAAGTAAATTGAAAACAAAGAAGTAAGTGGTCGGGGCGCGCGGATTTGAACCGCGGACCTCCTGCGCCCAAGGCAGGCGCGCTACCAGGCTGCGCTACGCCCCGACTGGAATTGCGTATACATTCTAAGGCAGTTTGCAATTTCTCGGCGAATTGCAAAAGAACAGTGATGAGCACGGCACGGTAGGCTCGTAACCAAAAGGTGAAAGTCGAAGGGCGCAGAATCGCCAAACGCTGCGCCCTATTTCAGATCAACCAACTACTTCTGCGAAATCGGAACTCCTGATTTTGCCTTGGCTTTCTCCTGGGCCTTCTTCTCGAAGGCGCGAGCCCCAGCGAGGATGTTCACAGCATCGTAATCGTCCTCAGTGCAGGCGAACTCGAACAGCGGCCCGTTCTCCGCGCTCAACGGGAGGATCACCGACCAAGGTTTCGTCCAGGTCGACGGGTCATCGACGGTGAATTTATATTCGATCGTCTCGGCAGAAATACGCGTAAAGCGCTCGGTGATTTTCAAGGTCTTGGGATTCGCGCCGCGGAAGGTATTTCCCGCGTGGAAGTTGGTGGTCTCCACAACCAGCGTATCGCCCTCCCAATGACCTACGCCATTTCCGTGCCATTCGCGAAAGCTTGCCGGCAGGCCCGGGCGGCCGTCTATGGGAATCACACGGAATCCGTTTACGCCCTGAATCACCACATCGTTCGGAGTCTGCATGATGTACATATCCGCGTTGTACTCGCCGGGGAAGATGGGCGCGCCGCCACCGGGACTCACGCAAGTGGTGCCGTATCCCAAATCCAGCGGAACGTCCGCGTGCACCACTCCGCCGCCGTTGTGGTCGTCGGCGACATAGCTCTGCCCCTCGACGGGAGTTCCCGCCCTGGATCCGGCGAGATCGACCGCCTCGGCCGCCGCAGGCGCCACGGTGTGGGCCTTTGCCGCTTGGGCCTGGGGAGTCATAGGAGGAATCTTGCCATCCGGCGGATCGACGACGAGCGAAGTTCGCGGATTCGGCTTGATCCCGTTTTGCCATGGGCTCAGGCCGAAAGTTGTCGGATCGTAATCGACGGAATTGGGATTGAATAGCTCGTTCCCATAGTGTTCCTCATCTCCGTCGCGCGGCTCAAACGCACTTTGCAAACCCTTCTGGAAAACGTCTTTTGTCTCTTGTGGCGTCAAGAACTCCCGGTTTCCATACTTGGCCGGGCGCTGCACAGGCGTAACCGTAAGAAAATTGTAGTAGCCGTGCAGGTCGGGATGTCCGTCTGCGGTGCGCGGAATTGCCGATGTATTGGCAGGTGCAGCCGGTTGCGTCTTCGATGTAGAGGCGCTGCCCGTTGCGGCGGCTTTCGCGGGGGCGCTGGACGGCGCCTGAGCCGCGGCGAACGACGGCGCCAATAACCCGGCTGCCAAAACAACACCAAGAGCGGCCGATTGAACCCAGTTGCGATTGCTCACGTTAACCTCCTCGACTCGCCAGCAATGCTCTTGCTTGCCCAGGGTGGTTTACTTTTTCGGGTACTTGCTATATTGGCCGTACACCAGGTCCAGCACGAATTCCGTGCAGTTGAAATCTACCAGTTGGATGTTCTTTTCCATGCGCCGATACAGCGGAAAACTCATTTTCCAGGGACGCGTAAAAACGTTGGGATCCTCGATCGTGGCCTCGTACATTATATGATACGGGCTCACCTGCGTATATCGCTCCACCACGTGCAGAGCATCGCTGTGGTAATCCCCCGCCCGATCAAACCAGGTGTAAGGGACGAATCCCGTGGAATCAATGACTAGAGTGTCCCCTTCGAAGTGTCCGTGGGACCAGCCCATCCAGGTATCGGCCGGAGATTTCTGGGGAATGGACTTTTCGTTCGCCTGCATGTAAATCGTGCGCAGGCTGCGTGCAAACTCGTAGGCCATGAGGATGCGGTCCGGACCCTGAACAATCTGAAAAGGAAAAGGCATGTAGTTCGCGCGCGGCACGCCGGGCATATAGCATTTCAGTTCCGGATCGCCAGTGTCATGACGATGATCGTCGCTGGTGACGTTCACGACCATGCGCTTTTCCGCGTTCGCCTTCTTCTGCGCCACCGCTTCCGGCTTGTACGGGATTTCGCCGCCTTCCACAATCCCTTGGCCCCCCGGCCACTGATCGTAGGCGCCCATGGTGTCCGGATGCGGACCCGGTTGCGCATCGTGGTCCTGAACATCGATATCGGCGGTCACAAAGGCCTGCCAAAATCCGTTGAAATCGGGTTTGCCGTCCGCGGTGCGCGGCGGCCTATAAGGCGGAAATTGGCCAGGCGTGGGGGGCTTCGCGGCAGGCGCGCTGGTGGTGGCAGCTTTTGCTCCTGCCGGCGTTTGGCCCGCCACTGCCGTGATGGCGAACAAGAAGAATAGAGCCGCGGCAGGAGTTAGAAGAGCCGCCCAGATTTCTCGCCTGTTTCGCGTAGTTCGCGGGGTTCGCGTAGTTCGCATCGACGCGCTCATAGGGATGTGCTCATCCGGATGGCAACCAGCTTCTGCAAAAGTGGCTGTACTCTAAACCTCACACCCACCTCTCGTCAAACACTCATTCCGCTTGCAAGGCTGTTTTTACCAGCCGGCTTTTCCGAGGGCTTCTGTGGCGATTTGAGACGAGGAAGCATTACGGAGCGGAGAAGTTGCCTCGCCGGCTTCGGCGGCGCTTTCGGCAGGGTCGCCAACTGCAAGGTTTACTTGACACGCACACGCTCACCGAGATAAACGGTATGCGCTAGAGGCACGCCGGTGGCCGCCAGGCAGAAAGCTTCCGAAGCAATCAGGAGGTAACGATGAGGGCGAAGTTGCTCGTCTTGATGTTTGTGACGGTGCTAGCGGGTGTGACACTGACCGCCGATTCAGGCGATGCGATTCCCGCCGACGGCGGAGACATTCAAGTCACGCCAATCATGCGCACGGGCGTGCAGATCGAATATGGCGGCAAGGTCATCCAGGTCAATCCCCTGTCCAAGTATGACGGCAAGGAAATCGAGTACGTGGGCAAGTTCGACGCGTTGAAGCCAGCCGATCTGATCTTGATCAGCGACGTGGGCGCGGACAATTTCGATGTGGATGAGATCGTGAAGATTCGCAAGCCGGGAGCGCCTGTGGTAATGCCCGCGGCGGTGGCCGCCCAGGCCGGAAGCAAGATTGCCGGCCCCACGACGACGATGGCCAATGGCGATATGGCAACCGTCGCGGGGATCAGCATCCAGGCATTGCCTATGTACAACGTGCAGCACGGTCCGAAACCCGGCGAGGTGTACCATCCGAAGGGCCGCGGCAATGGATACATTCTGACGTTAGGCGGAAAGCGCCTGTATTTTATGGGCGATACGGAGTGCACCCCTGAAGTGCTCGCCCTCAAGAACATCGATGTAGCTTTCGTGCCCATGAACATGCCCTACACGATGACTCCGGCCGACGCCGTCCAATGCATCATGACGCTCCAGCCGAAGATCGCCTATCCTTACCACTACGAAGGACAGAGGCGGGATGAAACGCTGTTCAGGGCATTCCTGAAGGGCGCGCCCGTGGAAGTTCGCATCAATACGAAAGGCTAACCCTGAACGAGCGCACCTGAAGAACGGGCCGGGACGGCGGCATCTTCCGCTCGCGCATTCTCGTTAAGACGCCCATGAAAAACCGCAGAGAGTTCCTGAAAACGATCGCTTATACGTCGGCGGGATCCTTGCTTTTGAGCAGTGGCCTCAGGAGCGAAGCGCCGACCTTGCCGCAGGCTGATAGCCCGCTGCCTAAGCACAAGCCTGTGCTCGTGGCCGGCAAGAAGGTCAAGACCGTGGACATGCACTGCCACGTAAACCTGCCCGAAGTGGCCAATTTTCTCAAGGGCACGCCACTCGAGAAAAGCGTCCCGGCCATTACCGTAATCGACGCCAGGCGTTTGCAGATCATGGACAAAGAAGGCATCGACGTCCAGGCCGTGTGCGTCAATCCCTTCTGGTACTCGGCCGACAGGGATCTGGCCACCCGACTGATCGACTTTCACAACCAGAAATTGGTAGAGATGCTGCAATCCGCGCCGCCCGGCCGATTTGCAGCCTTCGGCACCGTGGCTCTTCAATTCCCCGAATTGGCCGCCAAGCAAATGGAAGATGCCATGAAGATGGGGCTGAAAGGCGCGGCCATCGGCGGCCACGTGGAAGGTGAGGAGCTCTCCTTGCCGAAGTACGATATCTTTTGGGCCAAAGCCGAAGAACTGCAGGCGCCGATTTTCATGCATCCGCAGGAGAGCGCGCAAGCCACGGGAATCACCAAACGCGTGAAAGGGTTCGGAGGCCTGGACGCCATCATCGGCAATCCTCTCGAAACCTCGATTTTTATCGGGCATATGATCTTTGAGGGCGTGCTGGAGCGTTTTCCCGGACTGAAGCTCTGCTGCGCTCACGGCGGCGGTTTTCTTGCGGCCTATCCCGGCCGGATGGATCACAGCTGCTTCGACTCGCCGGCGCGCTGCGAGGGAGCGCCAATCAAAAAGCAACCGACGGAATATCTGAAGCAACTCTACGTCGACTCGATCGTCTTCACACCGGAGGGCCTGCGCCACCTTGCCGCTGTGATGGGACCCACTCACGTCATGCTGGGCACCGATTACCCATTCAAATGGGTCGAAGACCCGAAAGCTCTTGGCCCGGTTGACCACGTTTTCGCCACGCCGGGATTCACCGACGTTCAGAAAGTGGCCATTCTAGGCGGCACCGCCTGCAAGTGGCTGAGCATCCCCACCTAATAGCTCGGTCACATGCCCTAGTAGGAACTGGTGTATATTAGGCTCATGCTTGGCTGCGCCCATTGTCGCGGCCGATAGGGTCGAAGTTGACGCTGCGTTTGTCGTTTGGCAAATCCAGCCGGCCCCGCGAAATGAAAACAATTCCCCGAGAGGAGTCCAGATGACAACTCGCCTGCGGTTTTCATCCAGCGCTTTCGCCATCGCGCTCTCGATCGTTTTGTTCGCGCCGCGGACGGCCCCGGCACAGACCCAATCGGCTCCATCCGAAAATAGCACGGCAAAAGCCAGTGCCAAGAGCGATGCGAAACCTGCAGACGCAAAGTCGTCTGTCATTCCCCGCGACGCGGATGGCCATCCCGACCTGCACGGGTATTGGACCAGCCTCAGCTTCACGCCACTCGAACGGCCCGCCAAGTTTGGCAATCGGGAGTTTCTAACCGACCAGGAAATAAAAGATATCTTTAACGCCGGCGTGCATCGCACCTTCGACTCCGCTGGCGACGACCCGCAGGGAGAGTTGTTCAATCCCAATTCCGCCGACTACGACGTGGTTACTTTTGGACTGGCGCCATGGCAAAACGGCGTCAAGCCCAACAATCGGACTTCTCTAATCGTGGACCCGCCGGACGGCAGGATTCCTCCCTTGACCGCCGCAGCCAAGGCGGCGAGGGACGCTGCCAGAGAGGGACATGGCTATATCACCGAGGACCATCGCGGCGGCGGAGACGTCCATGCCGACACTCCCAAGGATTTGGGAGTGCGCACCGCTTGCGTCTCCATGAGCGGCGGACCGCCGATACTTCCCGGCGAGTACAACAGCGGGCTTTACATCGTGCAGAACTCCGGCTACGTCCTGCTCGAAGCGGAATATGGCACCGAGGTTCGCATCATTCCGCTGGATGGCCGTCCGCACCCCTCGAGCCAGATCCATCAGTGGCGGGGCGACGGGCGAGGCCATTGGGAGGGCGATACGCTGCTCGTGGAAACCACCAACTTCAGGCCCGAAGACGCCTTCCGCGGAGCCAATCCCAGCACTTTGAAGATCACGGAGCGGTTCAAGCGCGTGGCCGCGGATCGGATCGAGTACAGCTTTACAGTGGATGATCCGTCTACCTGGACGAAGCCCTGGACGGCAATTGTTCCCTTGAATGCCACCGATGGCCCGCTGTTCGAGTATGACTGCAGCGAAAACGACAACGACGCGGTGAATATCCTGGCGGGAGCTCGAATCCTGGAGCAGAGAGCCAAAGCCAAAGCAGCCGCAGGCTCCCCGATTTCGCAGAAGTAGGTTCAACGCAGAGCGGCTGCCACTCCTCGCACGGGCGCAGGAACACAGCACAGAAGGGCGCTCACGCGAGCGCCCTTACCTCAGCAGTCCCGCCGGATTGTGATTTTGTCCCCGGCCCCTTGACGCCCTAGAAGTCCAGGTGAACGCCAAACTTTATCAAGCGCCCCGGAAGAAGCCCGGTCACGTTCTGCCACGCTCCGGCCACACCGGGCGCGGTCTGATTGAACCCCGTTGCGATGCTCAAGATCGGGCTGGCATTGAGCAGGTTATAAAAATCGAAGGTGGGCTCGATCTTCAATCGCTCCCTGTACTGAAAATCCTTGGCCAGGCGGAAGTCGAGTTGGTTGTTACGGCCGTAAGGGAAAACGGTCTGCGGCGTCACTACTTCGACCTTGCAAGTGGTGCAGCCGTTAAGAGAACCAGCGACCGCGTGGCCAGTCGGGTTGACGTACGATACGCTCGTCCCAGCCTTGTAGGACAACGTGCCCTGTAAAGGAATGGAGGGCAAATTCTGCTCATTCGCACTGACCTTGATCTTCCACCACGGCAACGTGTACACCACCGCCATCTTGACCTGCAGGTCCTGATACCACGGCGGATTGATGTAGCAGGGAGCGGCATCGTTCACCGTGCTGAAATTATTGTTGGGGAATTCGATCACCGACGTACTCGTTGGCGTCGGAGTCGAGCTCCAATAAAGGTCCTGTGGAGAATTGACCTCGACGCAGTAATTCGTTACCTCGTGTCCGGCGGTAACACCGCCCTGAAGCATCACGCCGTGAGTTCTCGCCGTAACCAGGGCATCGATTCCGCTGAAAACGTCCGTCTCGTTGCCGCAGCCGGGCGCGTTCACTCCGCCGTTGGGATTCGCCGAAGACGAGCACGCGAAATTGGAAGCCGGCTGCACGAGGTAGTTGGCTTTACCTTTGAAGCTATCGATAGGATCGTACAGGTTGCACAGCGGAGTGCCTCCATATCCCTGGCTCGGCGTTGGCGTTTCGCAATATTGGTCGTAGTCTGTCGCGGGGATGGCCGTATTCTGCGCGACCATGCGGTTGCCGAACCAAGTGCGATAGTAGCCAAAGGTCACCGCTACGCCTTGGGTGATCTGCTGCTGCACGGAAAATGACATCATCCAGTCGTCCGGGCGAGCCTGCCAGCCATGGGTCAAAGCGTTCGCGTAGGTCACGCTGGCTGCGTTCGATTGGCTGTAGAAACCGGCAGTGTTCGCGGCCCCTAAGGCGCAATTCGCGCCAGTCCCAGGAACGCATGCCGGAGAGCCAGGTATGTTGCCACTCCCCTGAACATTCGCAAAATTCACGCCATCAAGGGCCGGATTAAATGTACCGCTGTAATCTGTCCAGCTTCTGGTTGTCGCCGTGATCAGGCCGTTCCCGGGGTTCGTCAGTTGGGCGATACCTGTATTCCCTTCGGTGAGAACCCCTCTCGAGAGAGAGGCCTTAATGGCCGTCTTGCCATTGCCAAAGAGATCGTAGGCCGCGCCCAGTCTGGGATTCAGGTCTTTCCAATCCACCACGTTGCTCTGTGCACCATAGATCTTGGCGGCAAGTCCGTACTGCGGATTTGCTGGGACAGTCTGCTGGGGGTCGGTCGCCTGGAACCAATCGAAACGCAAACCAAGGTTGAGAGTTAGCCGCTTCACTCTCCACTGGTCCTGCCCGAAAACGGCATGGTCCTCTTCGCGATTGACATTGAAGTAAGGAGCCAGGTTCTCGGTTACCTGAACGGGAAGAAGGGCCTGGGTCGCTGTCTTTGAGGGTGCGGCGCAGGCCAGGCTGTTTACCGTCCCCGCAGCTATCTGCGGCGCTTGCATCAAGATGCTACCTAACAAATATGGCGTGGTCGGCAGCCCGGCCGCGTCGAGCAAGGCGGGGTTATACGGGGTTCCGGGTGCTCCGACGGGCGAAATTGACTGGCACTGCATGGTTAAATTCACGCCTATGGGGAACCCGTTCGCGCCGGAGGGATTCGTGTAATTGTAGGTATTCGAACCTCGGGCTTGAAGTTCGGAATATCCAAACTTGAAGGCGTGTGCTCCGCTTACATAGGAGGCGGTAAAGTTTTCGTTTATGTTGGCGAAGGGTTCGGTGATCAGAGATGGTCCGGCAGGCGCCGAGTAGGTGAAGTTGGCGGTGGTATCCGCGACAGCATAGCTCGTTCCGGTGGATCCTCCCTGGTCCGTCGGCCTGACGTTCATGTTGAGGTTCCCGATCACGGCGGTGAAACCGGCCCACAAAACGAGTTTGTTGTTTACCGGAAAGGTCCAGGTGGCTTGTTCGCGCCAATTGGGCTGATAGTAGTGGTCGGTGGTCGCTTCCGGCGCCAGCAATCCCTGGTTAATCGTGTAAAAGCAGTTGCAGTTGTTCTCCTGCACAAAATCTTCGGTGAACTGATTCCGCTTGGTCGCTTGCCAGGTCAAACGCAGGCCGCCGTCGGTATAGGTGTTGCTGATGTATGCCGGCCGGCTGCTGTCCGCTGCGTAGTACAAGTTATTGGGATAGGCAGCGGACTCTTGCGAATCGAAGAAGTAAGTAGCCCCCGCCTGATTGGACGCGCTCACCCAATGCCGCGCGTCGGCGAAAAACCACAGCTTGTCCTTGATGATCGGGCCGCCCACGCCGCCGGCAACCTCGTACAGGCTGCGGATCGAAGACGGCGTCGGCACGCCCAGTCCCTGGAGCGCCGGCGTCACGTTCGCCGACTCCAGCCCCTTCGTGCCGAAATCGGCTTGCAGGGTCCCATGCAAATCGTTCCCGCCGTTCTTGGGAATAATGTTGACGTGGCCGCCGAGGTTCCAGTCCTCAGCCGCGTATCCGCTGGACTCAAGCTGCAACTCCTGAGTCGCCGTGGGATTGTTGCTGCTCATCTGGTTGGTCCCGCCGCTGTGCATCGTCCCGAAGTACATCCCGTCGCGTATCAATGCATAATCGCCCGAAGCGCTGCCGTGGATTCGGAAACCTTGCGCCTGTTCCCCCTGCAATCCGCCCACGTCCTGATTCCCCGCTGCGGCGATGGCCCCAGGGAGCAGCGAAGGATAATCGGCCGCGCTCTTACCGATCGGCAAAGACTCGAGCACCGCGCTGCTGACGATGGTCTGTACCACGGAATCTTGCGTATCGAGCACCGGCGTTTCGCTGGTGACCGTCACGGTTTGCGTGACGGCCCCCGGCGTCAGGCCGAAATTCACCGTCGCGGTGAATCCTGTGGTGATCTCAACGCCATCGCGCCTGGACACGCTGAAGCCCATTTGCGTGGCGGTTACGCTGTAAACGCCCGGCGGCAGGTTTACGATGCGGTACAGGCCGTCATCGCTGGTGACCGTGCCGCGCGCTCCTTGGATCAGCGCCGGACTCGTGACTTCCACCTTCGCGCCGGCCACTTTGGCGCCTGAAGAATCGTTTACTTCTCCAGCGATCACTCCAGAATTGTTACCCGCCTGTCCCCAGGCCGTTGTAACCCCAAGCAGAAACACGACTAGTAAATAGCCGTAGAGGTATTTTCTCATCACTCCCCCTTCACACCGAATTCACTCGGGCCCAAATGCTTGACGCTTAAAAACAAGGATAGTTGGCGCGGAAAATATACCGGCATTGCAGCGATGTCAAGCTACAACTGTGACTTGTCTCGAGACATCCTGAGACTAGAAAAACACGGACTCGAAGATTGACCGGGGATCCCGCCCACAGAAAACGGCGGATGTGAGCATGGCTCCAGTGACGATCGCCCCGGGAGAGCCGCCGAGGGTTGCTCGAGGAGCATTGCCTGAGGAGCATTGCTTGAGGAAGACCCGGAAGTGTATATTGCCGGCCACGGACCGGCCAAATTCCTAAATAACGGAGAACAGCGCTATGAGACTCCTAGAGTTGCTTCTTCTCGTCTCAGGTGTGGCCCTGGCCCAAGCTTCGCCAGCCCAGGCCCCCTCGGCGCAAGCCCCAGCGGCGCAGGCCGGGCCCGCTGCCGCTCCCGCCCTTAAGCCCATCGGCACCGTCGACGATCTGATGATCGGCGTCATTTGGCCCCTCTCCGACGATCTCTTTTACGTGGCCACCAGGGACACGCCTAGTACCGAGGAACAGTGGAGGCTCTTTCAGGGCAAGATGCTGATGCTGGCGGAATCGGCCAATTTGCTGATGATGCCTGGACGCGCCTGGGACAATAATGGGTGGACCAAAGATTCACAGCGTCTTTACGACGCGGGGACTGCCGCTTTCAAAGCCGCGAAAGCCAAGGACCTCGACAAGCTTACCGGCCTCAACGAACAGATGTACGCCGCCTGCGTGGGCTGCCACAACGATTATCGTCCCGACTATCGCAAGCGCCCGCTCACCCCGCCTAAATAAGCGGCCCGGCCGAAGCGCAAACCGAACTGCGGTGCTCTGGAAACGCGGGCCGGCAAAATCGGCCGCGAGCCGTGCCGACCAAAAAAAACGCGGCTCACAGGCACTTGGGTCCAGCATCTCCAAGCACCTCTGAGCCGCGAAAGGGTCGCGCCAAATACCGACGCGCTCTTGGTTACTTCTTCTGATCTTCCTGAGGCTTTACGTCGTCCTTGGTCGGCAGCGCCGCCTGGGACTCGGCCCCAGGCGCCGATCCGCCGAACAGGAATTTACGGCCATCGACAAGCGTCATATTCACTCCGACGCCTTTGTGATCGAACGCCTTCGACTGGTAGCCCTGTACGATCAGCACAGTACCCACCGGTATCGTGTCCTTGGTTACGCCGTGGCGGATCAGGGAATTCGGGCTTCCACCTTCGAATCCCCAATTCACCACTGTCCCGTCCGTCTCGGTGACGTCCATCCAGAACCAGGAGTGGGGATTAATTAGCTCCACCTTGGTGATTGTTCCCTTCACGGTGACCGGCTTGCTCGTATCGAAGGTCGCCGCAAAGGCGTGATGCGCCACGGCCGGTTTTGCCGCCAGGAACAGGGCCGCACCCACAAGTATCGCTGTCAAAGTTCCCTTGAGTCGCATAGTTACGGTGCTCCTTTTTCACGAAGTCCAGTGATCCATCCTTGGGCCCGAGCCTCCGACCAGCGTTTGAATGCCGAGGCCGGCGGCTCACTTCGACTATTTCTGCGAAATCGGTCCAGCGGGCTTCTCCGCCGCTTTTCTCTCCGTGGCGCGCGCTCCGGCCAGGATATTCACGGCGTCGTTGTTGTCCTCGCTGCAATCGTACTCAAACATCGGACCCGTGGTCGCGGACAAAGGAACAATGGCCGACCAGGGCCGAGTCCAAGTCGCGGGATCGTTCACCGTAAACTTGTACTCGATGGTGTCCGCGGACGTGCGCGTGAAGTATTCCGTAATCCTTTGTGTGTCCGGCTGGCCATTGCGATAGGTATGGTCGGGCCGCATGTTGGTCGTCTCCACGACCAGCGTATCGCCTTCCCAGTGGCCGCGCGAATCGCCATGCCATTGGTGAATATTGGCCCCCACATGCGGGCGTGGCGTGAGAGGAATAATGCGGAATTCGCTTCCGGTTTCGGTTTCGATCACGATGGAGTCGGAGTTCTGCGCGATGAATACGCCGGCATTGTACTCCGGCGGAATCAGCGGCGGCCCGCCCGATTGCGTGACGCAGCTTGTGCCCTGCCCAAGATCGCGGGCGTTATCCGCGTGTACCGTGGCCCCTCCGTGATGGTCGTCCACCACGTAAGGGAAGCCTCCCCCGGGCCTCGTGCCGGCAGCGAGCCGGGCTTTCGCTTCCGGGGTCAGCGGAGGAATCCGGCCGTCCGGAGGATCTACCACTAGCGATGTTCTCGGGTTCGGCTTGACGCCATTTTGCCAGGGACTGAGCCCGTAGGTGGTGGCGTCGTAATCGGCCGAGTCCGGATTGAATAGCTCGCCGCCGTAACGGTCCTCGCTGCCCGCGCTGCCAGGATCATAGGAGCCGCGCACGCCCGACTTGAAGACCTTCTCCATCTCTTCTTTTGTCAGAAACTCACGACCCCCGAACTTGGCGGGACGCTCCATGGGCGTAAACGTCAGCTGGTTCCAATAGCCGCTGAAATCCGGATGGCCGTCGGCGGTACGCGGCATGACCCAGGCTTTTCCGCTCTGTCCCGATTTCGCGGCAGCTTGTGCCGCGGAGTTAGATGAGGGTGCGGCCGCTTTCCCGGTTGTCGCGGAAGATTGCGCCGCCACAAACGCCGGCGCGCAGAGAAGCAGGGTCGCAGCTATCCCCAAAGCACTCGATAAAGGGCCCCGGTACTTTTGCATCGGTCGGCCTCCTCTTATAGGGACGATCGCGTCTACTTCTTGCTATATTGGCCGTAAAGCAAATCTAATACAAATTCCGTGCAGTTATAATCCACCAGTTGGATGTTCTTTTCCATCCGGCGGTAGAGCGGAAAACTCATCTTCCAGGGACGTGTAAACACTTTCGGATCGTCGATCGTCGCTTCGTACATTATATGATAAGGGCTCACCTGCGTATAGCGCTCCACCACGTGCAGCGCGTCGCTGTGATAATCCCCCGCCCGATCGAACCAAGTGTAAGGGACGAATCCCCTGGAATCCACGACCAGCACGTCGCCTTCGAAGTGGCCGTGCGACCATCCCATCCAACTGTCCGCCGGGGCGGCCTGCGGGATGGTTTTGTCGTTCTCGATGTAGACCGTGCGCAGGGCGCGCGCATATTCATAGGCCATCATGATGACGTGCGGCGTCTGGACAATCTGAAAAGGAAAGGGCATGTAGTTCGCGCGAGGCACTCCCGGCATGTAGCACTTCAGTTCCGGGTCGCCCGTGTCGTGGCGATGGTCGTCGCTGGTGATGTTCACGACCATGCGCTTTTCCGCGTTCGCCTTCTTCTGCGCCAGCGCTTCCGGCCGGTACGGAATCTCCCCGCCCTCGACGATGCCTTGTCCCCCAGGCCACTGATCGTAGGCGCCCATAACGTCCGGATGCGGTCCGGCCTGCGCGTCATGATCCTGAATATCGATATCAGCCGTCACGAAAGCCTGCCAGATTCCGTTGAAATCGGGCTTGCCGTCAGCCGTGTGCGGCGGCTTGTAAGGAGGGAACTGCCCCGGCGTAGGAACCTTCGCGCCGACAGAGGCCTGAACGGGAGGCTTCGCGGCAGGCGCGGCAGTAGAACTCGTCGCGCCGCCGGCGGGCGCTTGGCCTGACGCCGGATTCACAGCTAACAACAAAAACGCGGCGACGGCCGTTGAAAGGACAGTCGCCGCCGCTCGAGCGTACCTTCGCATCGCGGTCTCCAGGGCCCTGTCGAACAGGCGCGGTCGCGTCTCAATTCGGTTAGCACGTTCTTCGGGCAATCGATGGCGCAAAGACTACATTCGCGAAAACCGAGTGTCAAGCCGCCCTTGCCCGTCCTTATTTGTAAGCCAGCTATTGCTTCGCCGACGATAATTGCGTCGGGCTAAGCGCGTTTGGCGGCGGCGTCGACGACAGTCCCTTGAACAGGAATCGCTGGACGCGAGCGCCCGGTGCGACTTCCGCGGCATACAGATTGCCCTTCGAGTCCACTGCTATCAGGTGAATTCCCTGGAAGTTGCCCGGCTCCTTGCCCCTCCGCCCAAATTGATAGAGCACTTCCAGCTTTTTGCGATCCAGCACGACGACGCGCGAATTGCCATAATCCGCCGTGTAAAGGAATTGCTGATCTTTATCGGGTGATAGGGCAAAGCCGGAAGCCGATTCCTTGGCCGGGCCGCCTCGATTGATGAATACTTCCTTTAGGAACTTCCCTTCCGTCGTGAACACCTGGAATCGCCGGTTATTGCGGTCCGCCACATACACCATGCCGTCGTTGGACACGATGATTCCATGCACCGGGCTCGCGAACCGGTCCGGACCCGGCCCTGTGGTTTCCAGCGCCGGCTGGGTGCCTTCTCCGCCGGCAAAGGAAGCTTGCCCGCCGGCCGGACCGCCCGACGGCCCGGGGCCGCCGGAAGTCGCGTCATCTTGCGGCGGTTTCCCGTACGCGCCCCACATGCGCTTGAAGGCGCCAGTCTCCGCATCAAAAACAATCACGCGGCGATTGCCATAACCGTCGGCCACGTACACTTCGTGAGTCTTCGGGGTGACGAAAATGTCGCCCGGCTTGTTGACGCTCTTGGTGTCCGTACTTCCTTTACTTACCGTGCGGCCGCCGATCTGAAAGATGAACTGCCCCTTGTTGGTGAACTTGATGAGCATGTCGTCGGATCGCTTCGTCTTCGATTGCCCGCTCGGGCTGCTGCCGCTGATCCACACGTTGTCTTTATAGTCGACGAACACATTGTGCTCGGCGTCGGGCCAGTCGTAACCAGCGCCTTCTCCGCCCCAAGCCTGAACAAAATTCCCATTGGCATCGAGCTCCACCACCGGTGGCGCCGGCGTCTTGCCTGCGGGAGCGGTGTGCGGCCTGTGGATCAGCCAAACGTTGTCGTGCTGATCGACGGTAACTTTGGAGACGTTGCCCAGCGCCCAACCGTTGGGCAGCTGTGGCCATGTAGTGTCGACCTCAAAGACTGGCATTTTGCCGCCGGCGTTCCCCCGCGGTGCGGCCAAGGCCCGGCTAATGAACGTTGAGCTCACAGTAATACCGATCACGATGGCGATCAGCCCGGCGCTCGCTATCCATCCCTTTTTGCTCATTGTTTTCTCCTCAGTCGATGCGATTCAACCGCACATCTGCCCGTCAAAACCAAATCCCTATTTCAGACGCCCCTTAAAGCCCTCGGCGATCATGGGTATCTCGTATACCGAGTCCACCGCAAGCACGTACAACGTCTTCTTGCCAGGGCCCGCGAAGGCCAGCTGCCCCGGTTTCTTTGGAACCGGAATCGATCCGAGATACTTCCCTTCCGGGCTGTAGATTTGCACCCCGGAGTTCGCCGCCACATAAAGTCGCCCGGCATTGTCGATGGTTAGCCCGTCGGCTCCGCTGGCCATCACGCCCGCGTCATTCTTCCGCAAGCCTTCGGTGATGGTCACGAACGTTCGTTCATTCACGGCGCTGCCGTCGGCCTTCACGTCGAACGCACGGATCGAATCGCCCTGCGTATCGTCGACGTAGAGCGTCTTGCCATCCTTGCTTAGAATCGCCCCATTGGGAAACGCGAAATCCTCCGCGACCTTGATGACCTTTCCGTCGGGTCGCAAATAGTAAACGGCGGGCTTGACGCCTTGGGCAGGTATTCCCCGATCGTCGGTAAAATACACGCCGCCCCTCTTATCGACCGCCAGATCGTTGAGATTTCCAAAAACATGCCCCTCGAATTTGTCCGCCAGAGTGGCTCTGACCGGGGCGAGCACGCCCACCTGCGAAGGCATCCGCTCTACCGCGATGACGCGACCCTTGCGATCGAACAAAAAGCTGTTGGTCGCGTTGGTGTTTTCGATGTAGCTCGAGAAATTTCCCTCTTTGTCCAGCTTCCAAATCTTGTTGGCCGTCCGTTCCGTGAAGAGCAGATTGCCATCGGCATCGGCGGTTGCACCTTGGGCTCCCCCCAGTCCGCCCTTCAGGAACTGTACTTTCGTGCCGCTGGCCACGATGCCCGGAATATCGGAGGCATACGTGTCTGCCGGGGGCGCCTTATCCGCGCCGCCGCGTCCGCCGCCCTGGCCCCAAGCCAACACGGAGCCAAACATGCACCATGAGACCGCAAGCAACGTTCTCGAATTCATTGCCCTCTTCCGATGTGCCTAACCAACGCTCTTTCCAGAGGATTCCCAGTGGCCCTCGACGCTGGCCGAGATAATACACCTCATCCGCAAATTCCACGCCTATTTTGTGGCCCACCCGCCGAGGCTCGTGACCCTGTTCATGGTGTTGCCAATGACCGGGACAGGTGTGGTATGTTGCCGCCGCTGCCGGATTCCGTGGTGAACCCCGAAATCGCTGCCGCGCGTCACGACAGCGCTGAAGGCCGAAGCTCCTAGTCTTATGACGGCTGCACCGATGCGGCGCCGCCCTGCATAAGGGACGACGGCCATATAAGGGGAAAGGACGCGGAGCGCATGAAGCTCGGAAAACAAGCACTGGTCGCCTCACTAGGAGCCCTCGTGATTTCTCTCCTCAGCGGTTCGTGCGCGGTTCTCGGGGCGCAAACTGCGGGCGGGGCTCAACCCGCCTCCGATACGAAGCCGCTGATGGCCGAGCAGGTTTTCAAAAACGTGCTCGTGCTGCGCGGGATTACCGTCGCCGAGTTCATGGGCACCATGGGTTTCATCTCCGCTTCGCTGAGCCTCAACTGCCTGGATTGCCACGTAAACGAGAGCGCCGACGATTTCGCGAAGTATGCCGTGGACACCCCGATCAAACAGACCGCGCGCAAAATGCTCTTGATGGTTCAAGCGATCAACAAGCAAAATTTCGGCGGAGTCACCACGGTCACTTGTTACACCTGCCACCGCAGCGACGTGGCCCCCCGCTTCACGCCGAGCCTTGAGGAGCAGTACGCGACTCCCCCTCCGCGCGATCCCAATGACATCGAAGTCGTCGCCCAACCCGATCCGCATGCCCCCACCGTCGACCAGATTCTCGACAAATATATTCAGGCCGTGGGCGGCGCGCAGCGGCTGGCCGCATTGAAGAGCTTCACGGCTCGAGGCACCTATGCGGGCTACGACACCGACTTCGGAAAAGTTCCCGCCGAAATCTACGCCAAAGCGCCAGCCCAACGCACAACGGTTGTGCATCTGGCCGGCGGCGACAGCACCGCGGCCTACGACGGGCGCACCGGGTGGATCGCCGCCACCAATACGCAGCTGCCCATGGTGGCGCTCACGGGAGGAGATCTGGACGGGGCCGTGCTTGACGCCGAGTTCGCCTTCCCCGGAGGAATCAGGAATTATCTGAGCGGATGGCACGTCGGTTTCCCGCCGACCAATGTCGACGGGCACGATGCCGTGGTCGTGGAGGGCGCCGCCCCCCAAGGCTCTCGCGTAAAACTTTTTTTCGATAAGGACTCAGGCCTGCTCTTGCGCATGGTGCGCTTTACCAAGACGGTTCTCGGCCTGAACCCATCGGAAGTGGACTATACCGATTTCCGGGATGTCGCCGGAGTAAAAGTGCCCTTCAAATGGACGGCCACTTGGACGGACGGGCGTTCCGAATTCGAGATGAGCGATATTCAGGCCAACGCGCAGATCGACCCGGCAAAGTTTGCCAAACCTGCGATCCCGGCATCGCGGCCGTAATCCGCGCCCTGCTTATTTTGCCTTGGTCAACGTCGGATCGATGATGTTCTGGCGAAAGTGTTCGTTTTCAGACATGGAACAGCTGTGTTCCACGAAATCTCTCTGGCTCAGCTTGAACACTTTGCGCCCGTACCACGTCTTCGTGTAGGCCTTTGGGTCGTCGATCGTGAGATCGAGCTGCAAGTTGTCGTGATCGATTCGACGGAAGCGTTCGATCAGATGCAGTTCATCGCTGTGCGGACGGCCGACGTGATCTAGCCAGGTTTTGTCATTGAACCCCACGGTATCGATGACCAAGGTATCCCCCTCGTAGTGTGCGACCGAATCGCCCCACCAGGTAGGATCGGGATCTTTGGGATGCTGCCGATTCAGAGGGATCTGACGGCCCAGCGTATTGTATTCAAAAATCTGGTAGACAGTGTCTGGCGTCTGCACGAATTTGAAGAGGTTCGGGACAACATAGATTCGAGGAATCCCAATCGGATCGCAGTAAACGATGCGCGGGTCGTCCGTATCGAACGTCCCCCGGGGACCGGCTTCGGGCCGTTCCGATTTTAATTTCGCGAGGGTTTCCGGCCGGTAGGGCGTGTCGTCTTCGGCCGTTCCGGCCTTTTTGCCGCTGGGATCGCTGATGCTAAAGGTCGGCGGACTACCTAGCCAATTTCCAGAGAGGTCCGGTACAGCGGTTTGCTTCTGTGCTGGGGCGCCTGAGGCAGGGGCTTTTGTCTGCGCGTGCACAGCGGAAAGGCAAAAAAGAGCCGCGCTGAGCAGCAGCGCTGAAAATAAGGGCGTATATCGCATTTGAAAACTCCTCCCGTTTTTCCGGGTTTTGGCCATCGAAGCCTAGACGGCCGGCGCTATCGTTTTCACTTGGGATCGGGATAGGCCCGCAGGATGGAACCGTCCTTCGTAAAGATAACCTTCTGGATGATGCCCACTGGCGCGCCGTTTTTCGCGGCATGGAAGTAAACCGTAACTTCGTCTCCCGCGTTGAGCGATTTTCTAGTCCAGCTTCTTGGCGTCAGTTCACTTGGGGGCGGCGCCTCAACCAGCCAGTGCTCCACCGTTCCCTTGTCATCCGTCACGTCGAAGTGAATTTGGCAATGAGGGTTACCCCATTCAACCTGCGTAATTGTGGCCTTCTGAAGGACGGTCATCTTCGCCATATCGTATCCCGCGTTTCCGTGATGAGCGAACACCGGGACGGAGAACAGAAGAAGGACAACAACGGTCGCGCGGATTGGGTAGTTCTTCAAACCTCACCTCCTAAAACCTCTCAGCTTCAGGTGATGTCTCGCTTCCTTGATTTGGAACCGAATCAGTCGTAAATAGCTATGGCTTTCCGCCTGCACCACCTTCAGTATTGGCGACTTACTTGACTTTCACAGATGCCCTTTTCCAAAGTCCTTGAGACTACTTTCCAGGCGGACGATTGGTCGGTTGCCCACTGTCCTTGTCGCTGGCGACATTGCCATAATCTTTATCGTATTGTTCAATCTCCGATGGGATGCACAACATTTCCGTAACATGGTAATCGGAGGATTGCAACTTCATAGGAAATTTCATGGCCACCCAGGGCTTCGTGTACATCTTCGGATCGTCAATCGTTACCGTTAACTCCAAGTTGCCTTGGTCTATGCGGTGGAACCTTTCCTCCACTTGCATGGCATCGCTGGCCGGACGGCCCGTTTCGTCAAGCCAGAGTTTCTCATCCCCCGTTATCCCAGTCGTCCGGACGACCAATGTGGTATCGTCCACCCACTTGCCAACCGAATATCCGTAATACTGCGGCTGCGGAATCTCTTTGGGGAGTTCTCGTCCATCCGTCCAGATCACGCGCCACACCTTTTGAAATTCATACAAGATCACTACCTTGTCTTGGGTCTGAAGGATTTGCGTGTGTCTGATTTGATAAAAATCCGCGCGCGGAAACCCCAGGGGATCGCACTTGTTCCTAGGGTCATTGCTAAGTCCCGAAACAACTCTAATGTACCCCTCCAGCGGCTTGTGGAACTTCAAGGTTTGCAATCCCAAAGGAGTGTAAGGCGGGTCATGCTCCGGTTTTCCGTCATAAGGCATATCCCTCGGCCCAGTAGCCATGATTCCGTCCCCTGGCCCGCGGGCAGGCTCCCAAGTCCCGGAAATGTCATGGCTCGGAGCGGGGCCCGGCTTCTGGCCTTGGAATGGATCGGTTACGGAGCGACCCCAGCCGTCGACAAGCTTCAACTGAGCGGGATTTGCTGTCTGATCCTTATCTTGAGCATGCATGGGTGCTAACGACAGCACTAACGTCACAAATACCAAAATCGCGCCGATGTAGCCTCTTCGCATTTCAAAACCTCTCACGAGCTGAATGATTTCGCTACCGATCAAACCTCTCATATTCACTTGCCGTGATACACGCGATGGAACCGCTCCTCGACGCGCAATTCGTCGCTGTGAGGGCGACCGCCATTATCGATCGTTTGCGAGTCAAGCCATACTTGCCAAGTGAGAATCCAGCATCCGCGCCACGCCATGATATTTCGGGCGCGGCGGTTCGTTTTTCAGGATGGACGATTCCTAGTGATGCTCTTTTGTCACCAGGTGCTGAGCGTCCTGCTCCACGCAAGGCGGATCTTCATCAAGGGCGGCGTGCGGATCGCTGTTGAGCTTCAGAGTCCGCGGATCCATGATCCAAGGCCGCGTGAAGACGTTGGGATCCTCTACGGCAACTTCATACCTCAGGCTATCGCCCTGGCGAGTGAATCGCTCCACCACGTGCAGCGCGTCGCTGTGGAACTTGCCATCGTCGGATAGCCACGTGAGATCGTTGAATCCCACGACGTCGATCACCAGAGTGTCTCCTTCCCAGCGCCCCACTGAGTCCCCCAGATAAGAGGGATCAGCGTCGGTCCGATGTGGCTGGCCATCGACGGGTATCACACGAAACGTGTTGATGCTGGACTCGCCCCCCTGATACAGAAACACCATGTGCCCCGGGTATTCCACAATTTGCCGGGGAGGTCCCATGCGCGGCACTCCTGGAGGCTGGCAGTGCAGGGTTCCGTCGTAATCGTTGGTGTTTTCGTCCAGGGATTTCACCTTCTCCAGCAACTCAGGTTTGTAAGGAGGCTGGTTGGGAGCTGCCGCTCGCTCTGCGCGATGCTGAGCATCTCCCTTGGAAAAGTCCGCGTCGGGCTCGGCGAATAAAAGCTTCGTGGTCCTTCCCTGGTCGTCCTTTCTTATGATCAAGGGAGGACCTCCGCCCAGATTCCATATTCCGGAGAGATCTGGTTTTCCGTCTGGAGTACGAGGCGTCACGGGGTTCTGAGCGGGCTTTTGCGCTTCGTGCTTCGCTGCCGGTTTGGGAGCGTCTTGCGCGGCGATTGATAATGAACATATCGATGCCAGGCAGAAACCTACAGCTCCCAGCGTTGCGCTAATCGAAAGGCGGCTCATGGCACGGCCTCCGTTAAACTTCATAGTTCATTTGTAATTTTTGGGGTCGCCGATCCAGATCTCCACCGAGTGCCCATCCGGAAACGTCACCTGCTTGAGGTACGCCAGGCTCTTGGTACCGTCTTTGGGAGGAAAGGCGTCAATCGTGATTACGTCTCCCTCTTTGAACGCATTTCTCAACACCCCTCCCCGGCGCAATACCGAGGGCGGATAGGTTTCGAGCGCCCAGTTCACCACCTTGCCCGCGTCGTCTTTGACGTCCACGTAGAGGTAGACGTGCGGGTTCACCCAAAGCACTCTCGTGATCGTGCCCTTCAGAACCATCGTCCTGCTGGGATCGAATTCGGCGGTGATCGAGTGATGCGCCAGCGCTGGCAACGCCGGCAGGCACAATCCTAAAACCAGCACAAGCAAGAACCGCTTATTCATCGTCTATGCCTCGGCGTAGGGAAAGCACTTCTGCTGCTAATGGAATACTAGGAGTCGTTTCCCTTTGTCAAGCAGAGTTGCCCGTGGCGCACGAGCACCTTATGGATTTAACGTACGGCGACCGACGCCCGCCGCCAACCATTGAGCGGATTTGCTCACTGTGTTAAGTTACGGCGCAAGACGAGCCTACGAACTGAGCGGGCTAAGTAAGGGGGCAATATGAGGCGTTTTAGTCCATGGCTTGGATCCGCCTTTTTGTTGGTCTTGATGTCGGCCGGCGCCGCGTGGGCGCACCACTCCGTGCAGGCTCAATTTGATATCCACAAGACCATAACCATCTCTGGAACCGTCGCGAAGATGGAGTTCATAAATCCGCACTCTTACCTGACGCTGAACGTAAAAGACGCTGACGGTAAGGTCCAAAAGTGGGCCTTTGAACTTGGCGGGCCAGCCGCGCTCCGCAGAGCCGGGATGAGCCGCGCCGATCGCGGCGGACTGAAACCTGGGGACGAAGTAACCGCCATCGGGCTCGCCGCGCGGGACGGCTCCAACAGCGGCTTTCTTCAGCAATTGAAGTTATCGGATGGGCGCGTAATCAAACTCGCGACGGACGCCAACGGCAACTGAGCGTGCGATGACCTGAGAGGAGTTGCATATGCGTTCCCATGGGCATCACTTCCTTGCTGTTGCGTCCCTTCTTTGCTTGCTTCCCGCTGCCCTGTTCGCCCAAATCAACGCCGAACCCGGGCATGCCCTCGTGTCGCGTACCGTCAACTCCGCGCCCACGCCTTCAGGCCCGACGCCGCGCACGCCTGACGGCCATCCGGACCTGAGCGGCGTCTGGAATGCCTTGGGAGACGATCTGACCGGCGTTCCAAACCAGATGGCCAATGACGGTATCTCCATAGACAGCGCCACTTCCTCGCACGACGTTTTCAATGGCGCGAAGATCGCCACCTTCCCGCGAAATACTAACCGCGGGCTCGATACGGAAAAGGCGGAGCGCGCCGCATCGTTGCTGCGCAGGCTAGGCGCGAACCGTCCCATCTACAAGCCCGAGTATTGGGAGATGGTGAAAAATCTTGACGAGAATGCCAACGAAGAAGACCCTTCCAATAATTGCCTGCCTTCGGGGATTCCTCGCGCCGGTTATCCCTCTTTTATCGGACAAACTCCGACCTATTTCATCTTCATTTATCCGGGCCAGGGCGGCCTGATCGCCACGCAGACAATGTATCGCATGGTCCCCTCCGATGGCCGCAAACACACCCCGCTGCAAGACTTGGACGGGACCTATACGGGAGAAGCCATTGCCCACTGGGAGGGAGATACCCTCGTCGTGGACTCCTGGGGTTTTGACGCCAATACCTGGTTTGACCAGATCGGCGGCTACTTTCACAGCGAAAACATGCACGTCATCGAGCGCTTTCATCGCGACGGAAACACGCTCACCTGGACCGCCACCGTCGAAGACCCTGACGTGCTGCTTGAACCCTGGACCACGACTCCCAGGGTCGCACTCCTCAATCCCGATCCCCATGCCATTCTGCTGGAGTCGCAACCCTGCAGCGAAAGGGATCTGGGTCACATCGTCACAAAGGAACATCACTAGAGGGGAACATCACTAGGGCGCTCCCGGCGAATGCCGTGATCGTTGCTTATCGCTTCTAAGGAAAACTCATGCGCGCGAAAATAACGCCTTCGAAAATCTGGATGCTCGCCGCAACGCTCGCGTTAATGCCTCACTCCGCTATCGCGCAAACGGACAACGCCGCGAACCGGACCAAGGTCCTGCGGGCCGCAGCCGATGCCCTGGGCATGGTCCGCTGGTCCGACATTGGCTCCGGCCCCATCCATCTTCCGGGAATCGATGCCGTCAACACCATGGATATCCGGGCCGCCGGCACCGTCGGCCAATCCGCGGATGCCGAATATCACGTCGCGCTCGCCTACAATCCGCCGGCAATGCGCGTGGAGATCACTCGCAAAGCGGCCTCAGGCGGCGCACCCCAGCACACCATCCAAACCGTGCGCGAAAAGTATGCCTGGAATGAATCCGAGATTGGTGCGGGCCTGGAGCCGGGAAAAGGCACCGCAACCCCAGCGATGGCGGACCTGAAGGACCGGCTGCTCCAGCTCTGGATCCTGCCCTACGGCGTTGTCAAAGCCGCACTAGCGGCTGGCGACAAGACCACAGTGTCCACCGAGAACGGGGCCACCGTAATTACTTTCCCGCTAAGCGGGATCCTCGCCGACGTTACGGTGAAGGCCACGCTCGATTCCAAGAACCTGGTGGCCAAGGTGGAGACTCGGTCCGACAATGCAGCCCTGACGAATCTGGTCACGGAAACGGAATATTCCGATTACGCCGACCATGGAGAACTCTTGACCGATATAAAGTCCCCGGGCCACATCGTCGAGAAAAAGGCCGGCCGCCCCATCCTGGATATTCGCGTCAAAGGTGTTGACGCGAACAATCCGTATTTAGTCTTTCCGGTTCCACCGAACGTGAAGGCGGCGTCCACTGCCGGAAAATGACCTGCAGCATCGGTAGGCAGCGATAGGACAGAGAGAACTTCAGCGGACCGGAATCGTGCCGTTATACGACTGGATGTAGCGCCCCAGCGTAATCACCGCAAACCAAAGAAACAAAGTAGTCCCCGCAAGGAACTTCGCGAACACCGGCGCATCCTCGCCCGCCCCAAGATGCTCCACCGTTGGGAAAACATCCGTTAGATAGAAGACCGCCAGATTCAATCCCACCAGCAGGATCGCCAGAATCTTCAGCCAGAAAGCGATGTTGAAGGTGTAGTAGCCCGGCATCCCGATATAAGCCAAAAGGCCCGTGAGCACGTTGATGCCAAAACCCGCCATGGCCCAAGGCATCAGCCCGTGCAGAGGAGCCACCGGCAATCGTTTGAGGAATCCCAGCAGGCGCAGGTTGAGGACGCCCACCGTTCCGACGAGCAGCGCCAGCCCAATGAAATGCAAGTCCATGATGAACGCCCACCACCACTTGCTGATGAGCATCAACTCCGTGAACCCGTCCGGCGACGGCTCGAAAATGTGCACCACGGCGGAGAGTCCCGTCTCGTTGGCGCCTTCGCCAATCCGAATCTCCGGATGACGAATGTCGCCGCCCGTATTGCCCACCCTGGCCATCAGGCCAACGGTAAGAATCGAAAAGATCAGTATCGTAACGACGCTCCCGGACCATCGCTGTTGCCCTGAAGTTCGTTGCATTCGCCAGAGTCCCACCAAGGCCAGCGCGCCGGTAATCTCCATCACAAACAGCGCCAACATCGCCGCGCCTTCGTGCCGATCCATGAGCGCCGCAGAGATGCCGGGTTGGTCCTTGATCGCCGCCCGCGCACCGATCCCGCTGAAAAACGTCGGGAGCGTCAAGAGAGCCAGCGCCACAAAAAGGATCAGGCTGGCGCGCCGCAGACCCTCGTTCTTGCCAACAAAGCCGGTAAGGAACAAGCCCAGCGCAATGATCGCGCCGATGATCGGAAAGTGATTCAGCAATAGGTGCAGATGCGCGAAACTCATAAGCTCTTGTCTCGTTCTTCCTGCAGCAGTCGGCCCTCGCGCATCGTCATCACGGATACACCAGATATTTGTACGTGTATGCCAAAAGGCGTCCCGCGGTGATCGCGCCAATCCACAAACAAATCGACCATTTCGCGAGCCCTGCGCCTCGCGCCATCATCGACGCTTCATCCAGGCGCGAATCGCCAAACACGCGGTCCTCGATCATCTTCATCACCCATATCGCAAAACCGATGATCGCCAGCTTCAGGTAAAACACGGGATTCGTGAGCGCCTTCGTTGGGTACGCGATCAGCAGAAGCGCTCCGGTGCATGCGTTGATGGCGAATCCCAGCCACATAATCCGGAAAAGTCCCTTGAGCGGCGGGAGCGGAATTTCAGGCACGTAGCCGAGAATACGCAGATCGACCACCGTGTTCGCGCCCACCAGCAATGCCAAGCCGAATGTATGAAAGAGGAGAACGAAATAGAACGCAAACGGCGACTCGGATTCGCGCAGCCATGTGCTGAAACCGCTGTCTTCGATGCTCTGCAAAAATAAGGGAAGAGCCACGTCATCTCCCCGGCGGCAGGAAAGCCCGCTGGCCGAAGGAATATACACTAGAAGGCGGCCGTCTCCGCCGAGATCCTCGTTCACCACATTGCCGCCGGCGCCTTCAATAACTGATACACTTCCTTCGTCCCATGAATCCCGCACAACTCCGCAAATGGATTTTCCTGGCCGGCTTGGCCGCACTTCTTCTTTTCTGGGGCGTTCCCGCGCTGGCGAGTCTCATTATCGATTACAACTGGTGGAAGGAGATCGGCCAGGTCGGCACCTGGACGGAAATGCTGTGGTACGCCATCGCTCCGGTCGCGGTTGGCACTGTAGCGGCCTTCATCGCCTTATGGATCGCGCACAACCGCGGCCTTCATTTCGCGGGAGTTCGTTCGCGTGATTATCCCCTGTACTCGTGGCTCGCGCCGGTGGGACTGGCGCTGGTGGCCTTTGTCTTCGCCCAACTCTCCATCGACTACTGGGCGGTCATGCGCTTTTTTGGTTCGCGCCGGCTCACGCTCCCGCCGGATGTATGGAAAGATCCCGTATTTTCCCGGCCTCTGACCTTCTACTTGTTCAGCTTGCCCTTCTACTCGCAAGTGCTCAGTTTTATTTTCGTCCTGGCGATCCTCTGCGCGCTGGTCTTCTGGGCCACGGCGCGGGGATGGCAATTAACAGAGCGCTTCCGTTTCGAACGCGAACGCGTGCTCATCAGGAAGCCAGGCACTTTCGAATTCGAACCCCGAACTCTGCTCCTTCCCGGCGCCAGCCGCACCGGCTTCCTGCGCACCATCGCGGTGATTCTCTTGCTCGGCCTGGCCGCCTGGTTCTTCCTGGGCAATTACGATCTGCTGTTCAACTCGCACGCCTTCATGACCGGCGCCGACTACGTGGACCAGAAGATCACCCTGCCCCTTCGCTGGCTCCTCATCGTGGCCACGCTGGCCGGCATCCCCTGGGCTTGGATGGGCAAGTATAGGAATGCCTTTTTCCTGCTCTTCTCCGCCTTCGTTGTGCAACTGATTGTGCCCGGCCTGGTGCGCGCCGTTTACGTCCGCCCCAACGAAATCTCCATCGAGCGCCCCTACATCGAGCGCCACATCGAAGCCACGACCATGGCCTTCGGCCTGAATCGCAATTCCACCGAGCAGCCCTTCATCCCCTCCGCTCAAGGCACGGTCGATCCGGCGCAGGACGCCGCCTTGCTCGATAACATCCGCCTGTGGGACCTGCGCGCTTATAACGCCACCATCGCCCAAATTCAGGCCTTGCGTCCCTACTACACCTTCCCCGATACGGACGTGGACCGCTATTTCATCAACGGCCGCATCAAGCAGGTGTTGATCTCCGGCCGCGAAATCGACGTCGGCCAGTTGTCCGCCGAAGCCAGCCAAAGCTGGATCAATCCCCGCTTCATCTATACGCACGGCTTCGGAGCGGTCGTCTCCGAGGTGAATCGGATTACTCCCGATGGCTTGCCGGTGCTGCTCATCGAGAACGCCCCGCCGGAGATCAAATCTCCTGGATTCCAGCTGACCCGTCCGGAAATCTATTACGGCGAAAAAACTCAAGATCCCGTCTTCGTTCATACCGCGCGCGAAGAGTTCGACTATCCCTCCGGCGATCAGAATAAATATTCCACCTACCAGGGCACGGGAGGTTTCCCGGTTGGTTCTTTCTTCCTGAAAACCGCCGCGGCCATCTCCGAGGGCGAGCCCAACATCGTCTTCACCGGCTACCTCACCTCGCAGAGCCGCATGATGATCCACCGCACCGTGCAGGACCGGTTGCAGCACGTGGCCGATTTTCTTCTCTGGGACCAGGACCCTTATCTGGTCATCACCGACGACGGAAGATTGGTCTGGATGGTCGATGCCTACACGACCTCCAATTCGCATCCTTATTCCGCCACGCTTCCGGTCGCCGGTCTGGACGATGGGGCCAACTACATCCGCAACGCGGTAAAGGCCACCGTTGACGCTTACACCGGAAAGGTCGAGCTATACGTCTTCGATCCCAGCGATCCCATCATTCAGGTGTATGAGCAGCTTTTCCCCAATCTCTTCCAGCCAGCCTCCGCAATGCCGGCCGATTTGCGCCGCCACGTGCGCTACCCCGCCGGGATGTTCCGCACCCAGGCGGAGGCTTACCGCACCTTCCACATGCGCGATCCCCAGGTCTTTTACAATAAGGAAGACATCTGGGAGATCGCCCGCAATCTCTTCGGCCAATCGGGACAACCCGAGCCCGTTCAGCCCACCTACATCGTGGCCACCCTGCCGGGAGAAAAGCAGCCGGAGTATTTGCTGATTCTTCCCTTCACGCCGCGTGGCAAGGATAATTTGATCGGCTGGATGGCCGCTCGTTGCGATGGCGATCACCTGGGCCAGCTGACCTTCTATCAGCTCTCCAAGCAGCAACTGATGTACGGCCCCATGCAGATCGAGTCCCGCATCGATCAGGACCAGAACATTTCCAAGGACCTGACTCTGTGGAACCAGCAAGGCTCGCACGTCTTGCGCGGAAACATCATCGCCCTGCCCGTCACCGGTGGTTTCCTGTACGTCGAATCCATCTACATTCAGGCCACCGAGGCCCGCATGCCGCAGCTCAAGAAGGTCGTCTTGGCTATCGGCGACCGGCTGATCTATCGGGATACTTTCAGCGAAGCATTCGCCGATTTGACGGGCACTTCCCTGCCCGCTCAGCCTGCGCTTGCCAATGCCACTTCGTCGTCGCCTTCGCCTGCCGCTCCTCCTCCATCGGCTGCCGCCAAAACCTTGCCTGCAATGGCGGAACAGATCCGCCATCTGCGCGAGCAAGCCGAGGAGTTGGCCCGCGAACTCGAGAGTCTGGAGAAGGAAGCCGACAAAAAGTAACGACGGCATTATTCGGTTTCAGTCGCCTCGCACTAGAATCCCCCTTCGAAAGCTCTAGCGCCGCTCGTCTCTACGGCCTTGCCGCTCCTGGCGGACCCAAGCCTAGGTACTTCGCTGGACTCTCCCTCCCGCAGCAACCGTATAGACTTTTTTGAACCAGCCGGAATAATTCAGGCATACGGGATGAGTTCGCGGAAGGCAATCAGGGCACTTCACCTGCGGCATTTCCGCCTTGATCTTTCCCGTGAGATCGCTCCGCATCGCCTTCTTCAGCCCATGCCCTCAGCGGGGCGTTTCGATCCCGTAAGTGCCGGCAGCGGCTCGGAAAGGAGTAGAACAAAATGTGTGACTATTCTCTGATGGGTATACCCAATCGGCTGGTTCAGGAAGGCGAGGATCTGGTTGCGCACAGGTTCCGTACCGGCTCGCTGGGGTTGGCTCCGGCCGGCACTTGCCCGCAAGCCGACGCGGTCGGGAGGGGGACCGGATTCTGGTCCATGCTGAAAGCCTTCCTGCGAGGCGAACCCACTCAAGCGGTTGCCGTTTGCGTTCCTCCCGGCGCTCGATTGCTCTTGGGAGATATCCCCGAACCGTTGCAGCAGTCGCTGCGTGTCGGTCCCGCGGAAGAAGTCACCTTCACGCAGTTGACCGCCACGGCGAACATGTATCGGGATGCCTTCCGTTTCAAGAATGGCGCCGAACTGCTTCTGCAGCGGTTGAGCGAGGGCCAGCGAGTCAAGGTTCTCGACTGCGCTTGCGCCAACGAAGCTCCTCGGAACAAGCAACTGGAACCGGCGGAACTGTAATCGACGCGGACCCGCGAGCGCCCAAGGCTGGCGGGTCCGTCTCATCCGTCTCGGCTCCGTCTCACTCATCCCAGGCCCCTCAGCCCGGCACACAATTCCGCTCGCGCGCCTGGCCGCTTTTCTCTCCATCCACGGGCGCCCGTTCGCTGCTCGCGTAATCAAATCTAATGAGAAAAGAATGGGGAGGTTATCGTGGCGGGAAAACTCGTGAAAGGTTTGGCGTGGGGCGGATTCGTCGTGGGCTGCGCATTGGTCAAGTCGATTTTGCAGCAATCCCGGCATTGGGACCTGAGCGAAAAAGTTGTCTTGATCACCGGCGGCTCCCGCGGCCTGGGTCTGGTGATGGCCCGAGAGTTTGCCGCCCACGGCGCCCGCGTCGCTGTTTGTGCGCGCGATGAAGAGGATCTCGCCCGCGTCCGCGAGGAGTTCGCTTCCCGCGGAGACCACTTCTTCTCCGCTGCATGCGACGTCTCGGATCGCGAACAGGTCCAGTCGCTGCTGTCGTCGGTGGAAAAAGCGCTTGGCCCGGTAGATGTCCTCGTCAATAACGCCGGAACGATTCTGGTTGGCCCTCTCGAACACATGACCCTGGAAGATTTCCACGACGTCATGCGCGTCAACTTCTGGGGCGCGGTTCACACCACCTTGGCTGCGCTTCCCGGGATGAGACGCCGGCGCCAGGGCCGCATCGTGAACATCATTTCCATCGGCGGCAAAGTGGCTTTCCCGCATCTTTTGCCCTACACCGCGAGCAAGTTCGCTCTGGTTGGATTCAGCGAAGGCCTCCGCGCCGAATTAGCCAAGGACGGCATTTGGGTTACCACGGTGGTCCCCAACTTGATGCGCACGGGAAGCCCGCGCAATGCCGAGTTCAAGGGCAACTACGAGCGGGAATACGCCTGGTTCACCATCACCGATTCCCTTCCCGGGGCCTCCATAAGGGCCGAGCGCGCCGCCAGGCAAATCGTCAGAGCGTGTCAGAACGGGGAGAGCGAAGTCGTCTTGGGATTGCCCGCAAAACTCGCGGTCATCGCCAATGGCGTCGCGCCCGGACTGCTCGGCGACCTGCTTGCCGCCGGCAACGAATGGCTGCTGCCGCAGGCCTCCAGCGAAGATACGGACCACCACAAAGGCTACGAAAGCGAGAGTTCTGCCACCAGAAGCGGCCTCACTTCGTTCGCGCGGGCCGCCGAACGCGCCAATAATGAGGTTTGAAATCGGGGCTGGGTGAGATTGGGTTAAAACTCTGCCTGCGGAAAAGCTTTAGCTCGAGGGCTTCCTCGGCACTTTGGCTCCCTTCTTGCGAGCTTCGGAAAGACCGATGGCAATGGCCTGCTTCCGGCTCTTGACGCGGCCCCCTTTTCCTCCCGGGCCCGAATGAAGCGTGCCTCTCTTCCGCCGGTGCATCGCACTCTTCACGCTCTTTTGTGACGCCCTGCCGTATCTGGCCATTTCCCTTGCCTCCGAAAATTCGATTTATGACTCGTCGCGCCTCGTTCCGATCCTAACTTATTGATGATCTCTTTCCGCGATCGGACGCCTTCGGCCCGCCCCTCCGAAGTGGATCGAATATGGCCCCGGCAGCAAACAACGTGCCGCACATGATTATTCTCCGCCGGGCGCGCGCCATTTTAGAAGAGATTTCAGATTCGAAGTTCAGAATGGCATCGCAGAATAGACCTTCAGAATGGATCGACTATAAAGAGGACTTCATTCGCTCTGCGTTGCTGCCGCGGCTTTCTTTCTTCATTGGTTGTGGATGTGGAGGGTAGTGTGAAGAAGAAAGTCGCGCCCTCATTCACCGCGCCTTCCGCCCACAGGCGGCCTCCGTGCCGGTGAATAATGCGCTGCACCGAAGCCAGTCCCACTCCCGTGCCCGGAAATTCCGTCGCCGCATGCAGCCGCTGAAAAGCCCCAAATAACCGCTGGGCATAAGCGGGATCGAATCCCGCGCCATTATCGCGCACGAAAAAAGCGCTCTCTCCATTGGCCTGGGTGCGCCCGAATTCGATGCGCGCGGTGGGGCGCCGCGAAGTGAATTTCCAGCCGTTCCCCAGCAGGTTTTCCAGCACGGCGCGCAGCAATCGCGGATCTCCCTCGGCCTCCAGGTTCGGCGCGATCGCGAACTCCGCCTTTCGCCCCGGATCGAGCTCGGAGAGCTCCTGGGCCACCGCGCGCGCCATCTCGCTCAAATCGATCTGCTCGCGCTGGATCTCCGCGCGCGTAATCCGCGAGAGCTCCAGCAAGTCGTCGATCAGCGCGGACATGCGCTGGGCCGCGGCCCGTACGCGCTCCAGATGTTGTTTGCCGGTTCCGTCCAGGTTCTGGGAATAATCCTCGAGCAGCGCCTGGCTGAATCCATCGATGCCACGCAGCGGCGCTCGCAAATCGTGCGAGACCGAATAGCAAAACGCCTCCAACTCATGGTTCGCCGCTTCCAACTGCGCGTTCGATCGGCCCAGCTCGAACTTCTGCTGCGCAAGCATTCCGTTGATCCGGGTCAGGTCCGCCGGGCTGGGCAGCGCCAGGGCGGTAGGAACAAGCCGGACCAGCAGAATGGCCGTCGAGACCGACGCCACCGCCGTGATCGCCTTCGCCGCTCCCGCGATCCAATAATCCGCATGCCAGATGTTCCATACTTCCATGAAGTGCGTCGCTCCGCAGGAGACGATGAAGATTCCAAAGCATCCGAACATCCAATGAAAAGGAACGTCCCGCCGTTTGCGCGCGAGATAGACCAGGGTGACCGGGATCGAAAGATACGAAATGCCGATCAGCGTGTCGGAGATTACATGCAGCCAAACCAATCTCGGATTCCACAAATAGCAGAATCCGTGCGGCATGAAATCGCCCGAAAAAAGGTGCCTCAGCGTTTCCATAGATCCCCCGGAAATAAATATCGACCGGCCTCGCATGGCGGCCTCGCCGCGGGGCGCCCATGCGCCAAGCCCCGCGTCGGCACGGTCGTAATAAAATAAATAGTCAAGGAGCCGGATAAACGGCTAGGAGGAAGGGAATCCGTCTCGCCTATTGTCGCTTAACTCCGGCCCGCGGCACCGCATCTGGCGTGGGCATTGTGCCGTTCGCGTCAACCGAAACGGTAGGCACAACCGGAAGTCGGATGGTAATTTCTTGTTGGCCGCCTCAGCGAACCCACGGGTGTAACGTCGTGCCGATGTAATACGGCCACAGCATGATCGCCAGCACGCCCCGCCAAAACGTAAGGTGCAAAAAGCCGATTGTAAACAGCCAGCCGGCGACCCACAGGCTTCCGGTAAAACTATGTTGTTCGATCTTGATTTTTTCCATACAGCCCCCTCATTGAAGCGCCTTCCGCGGTGCGGAACGCCGCACAGCATTATTCGCGCGCTTGCGAACCGGGAGAAGTGATCGGTGTCACGTGGGGGTGTGCACCAGCCGCGCATAGCTGCGGTTCGGAGGTGCCTGATCGGAGACACACCCCGTCGACCGCACGTCGACCACCTGTCGATCCCATGTCGATCGAAGTCACGCGCCTTTTCGCGTTTAGAAAAGGCTCCCCTGGGGATTTGTTGCCGATTCGCTAGTTGGGAAAGGCGTCGAAGGCTTACTCGTCGTCCTTGGGTACGGTCTCTTTCTGTTTCTCGCTGTCTTTGAGCAGTTGATAGAGGTGTGTGCGGCTGATCCCTAAAACCTCCGCCGCCCGGACTTTGTTCCCGCCCACATGGTCCAGAACGCGCTGGGCGTGCCGCCGCTCGAGCTGATCGATGGACATCATCACTTCGTACTCGGCATTCCCGCCCGCGCTCTGATTCTGCACCCGCTCCGGCAGGTCGCGCACGTCGATCACGTCCGATTCAGCCATCATGCAGGCATGTTCCAGGACGTTTTGCAGTTCCCGGATGTTTCCCGGCCAGGAGTACCGCGCCAGCACGGTCTGCGCCCGCCGCGTCAGTCCGGCCACGGCTTTGTTGTATTGGGTGGCGAACGTTTTCAGGAATTGCCGCGTGAGCAGCGGCAAATCTTCGGGCCGTTCCGCCAGCGAGGGAACCTTCAGCTCCACGGCGCAGAGCCGGAAATAGAGGTCCTCGCGGAATTTCCCCTGGCGCGACATCTCCTGCAGGTCGCGGTGCGTCGCGGCCACCACGCGCACATCCACCTTGGTGATCGCAGGAGAACCCACGCGCTGAATTTCGTGGTTTTGCAGCACCCGCAGCAGCTTCGACTGCATGCCCATGGGCATTTCGCCAATCTCGTCCAGCATGGCCGTTCCGCCGTTGGCATACTCGAAAACACCCACCTTGTCCTGGTTGGCCCCGGTGAACGCTCCTTTGACGTGCCCGAAAAGCTCGCTTTCGGCCAGCGTTTCCGTGATCGAAGAGCAATTCACGGCCACGAAGCGCTTCTCCGAGCCGCTCAGCTGATGCAACGCCCGGGCCACTAACTCCTTGCCCGATCCCGTCGGCCCGGTAACCAAAACGCTGCGGAAGTGCGGCGCGATGCGCTGGATTTTGGAAAACAGGTCCAGCATCAGCGGGCTGCGGCCGATGATTCCTTGGAATTGAAAATTCTCCAGAAGCTCGTTATCCAGCCTGGAGCTGCGTTGCCGCCGTTTGGCGTCCTCCACAATCAGCGCGATGCGCTGGCGAAGCTTCTCCGGCGAGAAAGGCTTGGGAAAGTAGTCTGCCGCGCCCTTCTGGATGGCTTCCACCGCGGATTCCGTGGAATAGTAGCCGGTCATCAAAATGACGTCGATACCCGGATCGAACTCCACGATTTTCTGCAGCAGCTCCATTCCTTGCACGCCGGGCATGATCAAATCCATCAGCACGATCTGCGGCCGCAGCTTATGAATCAGCTCCAGCCCGGCCTGGGCGTCGGATTCGGTATGAATCTCCAGGCCGCTCTCCGCCAGGATGAAGTTCACGAACTTGAGATTTTTCGGATCGTCGTCGATGGCCACCAGCCGCATGGCCGGCGCATTTCCGCTCGTCGCGCCCATAGTCACCTCGCCGCCGCCATCATGGCGTCTTCCACTCGCCTCATCAATTCATCCCGCGTGAAGGGCTTGCGAAGAATCGCCGTCCCTTTGTCCAGCACTCCATGAGTGGCGATTTCGCCGTCGGTGTACCCGGACATATACAGCACGCCGATCCCGGGCCGCTCCGCAACCATGGCGTCTGCCAATTTCCTTCCGCTCATTCCGGGCATGATCACGTCCGTCAGGAGAAGATTTATGGTGTCTGGGCATTTTCGCGAAAGCTCCAAAGCCTCCGCCGCGTCCGCCGCCTCGAAAACCTTATGGCCGGCTTCGCTGAGCGTCTTCTTGGTCAATTTGCGCAACGCCGCTTCATCTTCCACCACCAGAATGGTCCCGCGCTCCGCCGCGATCGTTGCCGCGGGCTTGGCTTCGACAACCGGCTCGGACGCCCCGCTCACCTGTGGCAGGTAGATTCGGAACGCAGTTCCCTTGCCCACCTCGCTATCCACCCAGATGTATCCGCCGCTTTGCTTGATTACGCCGTAAGCCGTCGCCAATCCCAGACCCGTGCCCTTGCCCTTCTCCTTGGTGGTGAAGAAGGGCTCGAAAATGTGCGACTGCAGTTCGGAATCCATCCCGCAACCCGTGTCGGTGACCTTCAGCAGGGCGTACGGCCCGGGAATCACGTAGGGATGGCGAAGCACCGTGGAGCGGTCCAGCTGCCAATTCCCCGATTCGATGGTCAGCTTGCCGCCGTTGGGCATGGCGTCGCGCGCGTTCACCACCAGATTTAGGATCACCTGCTCGATCTGGCTGCGGTCCGCTTTTATGGTCTGGGTGTCCGGCGCCAGCACCAGCTGCATCTCGATGTTCTCTCCCACCAGGCGCCGCAGCATCTTCTCGATATCCACGATGATGTCGTTCAGGCTCAGAATTCGCGGCTCCAGCACCTGCTTGCGGCTGAAGGCCAGCAGTTGCTGGGTGAGCGCCGCGGCGCGCTTGCCCGCGTTCTGGATCTCGTCCACCGCCTCCCGATACGGATCTTCCGGCGTGATCCTCTGCTGAAGCGCTTCGCTATACCCAATGATCAAGCCCAGCAGATTATTGAAGTCGTGCGCCACCCCTCCCGATAATCTGCCGATGGCCTCCAGTTTTTGGGAGCGGTGCAGCTGCTCTTCGAGTTGCCGGCGCTCGCTGATGTCCCGGTTGACGATCACCAGCTTCTCCACTTCCCCGTCTTGATTGCGCACCACGCTGGCCGTCGATTCCACGTTCAGCCAGCGCCCGTCCTTATGCCGGATGCGATATTCCACGGTTCGGCCCATCCCCGTGCGCCGCGCATCGGCCGCCGCATCGATCACCGTTTTTCGATCGTCCACGTGGATTTGCTCGAAAGCCGACGTCTGCCGCAACTCCTCCCTCGAATAACCCAGCAACTTCTCGTAGGAGGGGCTGTTGTAGAGCCGCTGCCCATTCACATCCACCACCGCGATCATGTCCGCCGCGTTTTCGCTGATCAATCGGAAGAGCTCCTCGCGCTCCGCGAATTGCCTGCGAAACCGGGAGATCTGCACCTGCTGGAAGATTACATAGAGGTCGAAAAGCAGAATGATGCCCACCAGGGCATGTATGGCAACGTTGGCGTCGAATGCGTAGTAGCTGCCCAGTTGCGGGATAAGGGAAGGAAGCAGGAGCGAAACGATGCCCGAAGTGAGGATCAGCGAGACCACAATGGCGGACGACGACAGCCACCATTGCCGCCGCTCGTTGAGCCGCCAGTTATCTCGAAACTGTCCTCCGGCATTGCCGCCGGCCACAGGGACGAATATCCTCATCTCACGATTACTCGAGCCGGCCTGTTTTTAGCGCTCGTTACCGGGTATGAACTATTTTCCCAGCGAAGCAGGCCACGACAAGGTTTTCGTTCCTGGGGCGTGTCTGGCTGGTTATTGTGAGGATGGAGCGGCCGCGCCTGCTCACGGCCGCTCTGGTCGCCTGCGTGAAGCCCCTGTCATTAATTGGCCGGTCTCTTCGCTAACCCAGCCTTTGCAGCATCTCCCTTCCCATGGAATGGTCGAGGACCCCCTTGCGCATCAGCTCCCCAATCAGCTCATTCAAGACGCTTTTGCTTGGCGTTCCCGCGCCCACCCGGGGTTCCTTGTTCTCCGCTTCCGTATCCAGCGGAAATTCGCCGCGAAGCTCCTGCAGCCATCTCCTCAGATTCACCACTTGTTGCGGGTCAGTCGACTCGAACCGCAGCCCCATCCCCATTCCCGCCACGGCATAGACCACCGTGGCCATGCTTTCAAACGACCGATTTCCCTTGCTGATGCGCACCTTCACCACGGTCCCCGCCGGTAAAGGGCTCATCGTGTCGGCGTAACATCCGCCTTCGCTTAGATCGGCCGTACGGCCATGGATTCTGGTTCCCGAGTTCGGCTCGGTAGCCTCGAATGTTCCGGTGAACGAATATCGGGGGGACTGGCGCCTCTCCGAAGGATCAGCCTGCGCCTTCCCTGAAGGCAAACCCCGGATGACTGCCTGCGAGATTTTGGTATTGCCTGTCGATTCGTTGAGCATGTCCATTCTCCAATTTCGTATATTTGCATGTGCGGGCCCACTCTCACCGAGCGCCGATCCTCCTCTATTTCAAGTGATTACGAGCACCGGCCCAACTTGGAACGTCCACCTCGTGTTCATCACGCCCGCAGCTGTCCGTTGCGCATACATTCCGATTTCGAGCGGCCATTCTTACCGGCCCCCTCGCCGCCCACCACGGCCATTTCTCTAGTTGGTCCCCGCGAGCCCACGCTAGCTGTGGCGCAATCCCGGGCGCAGTCCCTGGCCCAGTTGCAAACGTAGCCCCTTGGTACCACTCCCCGTAGACCCCCTGAGCTATTTCCCTCCGCCTCGGTTCCGTCCAGACTAATCTCGTTGATCTCTGGGGGAGATTGCGCACATGAGCCAGATATTCGAGGCCCTTCGACAAGCGGAATCTTTAGAAGCCAAACGTAAGCAGCGAGCGGAAGCCGCCGAGCAAGCTTCGGTCGAGCGCCGCGCCAGCGAACGCCACCCCGTGGGGCCACGCATCCGCGTCTACGGCCACAAGCCGGAGTTCGGTCCCTTTTTCGACGAAAATCCCGTCCTCAACGCCAGCGAAAGGGGCGCCCTGCTGGTGATGAAAATCCCCGTCGTGGCCGGCCAGAAATTGCTCCTGATCAACGAGGCCGCCGCACAGGTACAGGAGTGCCGCGTCATTCGCACCGCTTGCCGCAATACCCACGAACTGGAAGTCGCGGTGGAATTTCCCGTTCCCCAGCCGGAGTTCTGGCATCGCATGATCGAAGCGGACGCAAGCGGCTACGAAAAGCGCACCCTGCCTCGTATCGCGCTGCCTCGCGGAATGAAGGTCATCTGGAAGAGCAAAGGCGAATCGGTGGTTTCCCGCGTCCAGGACATCAGCGCGGCCGGGCTATCGATTGCCTCCGCGGAACCCCCTCCCTTGGGCGAGGAGATTGAAGTTCAATTCACCGTCCCCGCGGGAGAAGTCAGCGCGCGAGCCATCGTGCGCCACGTCCGTGAGCGCCAGGGGATGGGCGTCGAGCTTGTGGAGATCCCGCCGGAGTGTAGCGCTCGTCTCAACCACCTGGTTCAGAAGTTGCTCGGCTGAGCGTCCCGTTATCGTCCTGGGTGCGATTCCAACAGGCGCTGCTCCGCCCAATCCTCGGCGGCATGCATGGCTTCGTACAGCTGATCGAAGCTCTCGATGGCAAAGAGCAGCTTGTGAATGCGATCCACCCGCACCGGCGTTCTCAGAACCTCTTCCAGCTGGAAATCCCTCACCTCGCAGCCGCCCTCGATCACGTTGCTGCATTCGCGATGGGAGCTGATCACCCCGCTGCCGTAAACCTTGATGGCTCCCTCCTGGCGAATCAGCCCAAATTCCACCGTATACCAGAATAATCGCCCCAACTGCTCCAGGAGTTCCTGATCCTCGATCCGCGCGCAGACGCTGCCGTAGTGCTGCAGAAAGTCGGCGAACACGCGATGCGCGTGCATGGGTACGTGCCCGAAGACGTCGTGAAAAATGTCCGGCTCCGGCGTGTACTCCAGCGAATCGCGGCTCCGCAACCAGGTCGTGGTCGGGAACACCCTCGCCGCCAGCATCTCGAAAAAGGCCGGCGCGGGCAGAAATCCGCTCACGGGCGTCGTGCTCCATCCCGTTCTCGGCCTGAGTTTCTCGCTGATCGCCGCCAGGTTGGGCAGCCGTTCCTTCCGCAGGCCGATGATTTCGTATCCCTCGAGATACTCCCGGCATCCATGCGCCTCGATCTGCGGCCATCTGCGGAGCACCAGTTCCTGCCAGATGCTGTGCTGCTCCTCCGAGTATTCGGCGTATTTTTGTTGAATCAAAAAGGGGGCCGCGGCCTTGAGCTGTTCCGCCGGCATCTCTCGTCTCCTCGTCTTATAGGATGAACCGCCGCAGGCGCGCGGGCAAGCTCGCTGCCAGAGCGCGTTCCTCCATGATTCGAGCTGCCCCGCTACTCGGCGCTCCGCTGTGATTACCCGTGTTAATATTTCCTCGCCGGACGTGCTCTCGCGCATGGCAGCGGCATCGAATACAACGCCCCAACAAGAGAGGGCTCCATGAAGAAAAAGAAGAAATCCACCAAGAAACGACCGAAGCCGAAACCGCGCCGGCAACAAAAGGCCCGAGCCAAGAGCCAGCCGAAAAAGGCCCGGGCAAAGGGTCGGCCGCGAGTGGTAGCTGCCGTCGGCCGAATTGAAAATCGGGCTGGTTCGGGCCGAGCCACCCAATCGGGAGACACCCAGGGCCTTTCCGATCGCGCTGGCGCGGATTCTGAGAGCGTCAAAGAGCTGGCGGAAGAAGGACAATATCTCGAAGCGGAAGCCGTCGAGGGCGTTGAGGACGCGCCTGATGCCGACGCCGGCCCGATCAGAACGAAGGAAGTTCCCGAGGACGACGTTCCCGGCGAATATCGCGACGACGATAATCGCGACCAGCAAAACTGATTGTTTCAGCCTCGGTCTGCGGAAGTCGCCACGCGTCTATCACGTAGCCCCGTCGCATATCGCGGACACATAAATCCCCGGCGCATACCCGGTTCGCTCCCGCCCTCAGGATCGCCGGTCGCCGCCGGTCGTTACCAATAGGCAAACCGCGCCGCCTCCTTGTTTGACCGCTCCGTGCCACGAATCCACAATAGTGCTGTCTTGATTTAACGCGCGAGTCGGCGCGATCCCTTCCTCCCGTCCGACCGCCACGGTTCTCGTGGTGTGATATGGCACCCAAACTTCAAACCGCTGAAGCTCGCCTCCGTGTGGGCAATACCGTCCGCGCCGCGGCGCTCACCCGCTTTGAAGCCGGCCAGGATCCTCCGCGAAGCCGGATCGACTCTTTGGGGAGGGCGAGAAATGGCAAGCAGCGCCATTCTGCTGGTCGAAGATAATCCCGACGACGAAGCTCTCACCCTGCGGGCCTTCCGCAAGAACAACATCACCAATGAGGTGGTGGTGGCTCGCGACGGCGCCGAGGCCCTGGACTATCTGTTTGCCACCGGCGCCTATGCCAAACGCGAAGCCGGCGTCCTGCCTCAAATCGTCATCCTCGATTTGAAACTGCCCAAGATCGATGGCCTGGAGGTGCTGCGTCGTTTGCGTGCCGCTCCGCAGACCAAGCTCCTCCCCGTCGTCATTCTCACGTCCTCCAATGAGGAACGCGATCGCCTTGAGGGCTATGGCCTGGGCGCCAACAGTTACGTGCGCAAGCCCGTCGACTTCGCCGAATTCGTCGACGCCGTACGCCAGCTTGGTCTCTACTGGCTGCTCCTCAACGAACGCCCTCCGGCGCCGAGCCCCCTGCGGCCGGCCGCAAATACCAGTCGGTAAGCCGGGATGCCCACACCTCTGCGCGCACTGATTGTCGAGGATTCGGAGGAGGATTGCGCTTTGCTCCTGCACGCTCTTGAGCACGGCGGCTATGAGGTGGCGCATCAACGCGTCGATACAGCCGATGGACTACATGCCACGCTGCGCGAGAGCATCTGGGATTGCGTGATCTCCGATTTCTCCATGCCCGGATTCAGCGGCATCTCCGCCCTCAAAATCGTTCGCAGCGTCGATCTCGATATTCCCTTCATCTTCGTTTCCGGGACCATCGGCGAAGACGTCGCCGTCGAGGCCATGCGCGGCGGCGCTCAGGATTATGTCCTGAAAGGTAATCTGGCGCGGCTCCTGCCGGCCATCCATCGAGAGCTCCTGGATGCGGAGATACGCCGCGACCACAAACATGGGGAAAAGAAACTTCGCCAACTGGAGAAGTTCGAAGCCATCGGAAAGCTCGCCGGCGGCATCGCCCACGATTTCAATAATGTAATCGGAGCCATCATGGGCTGGGCCGAACTCGGCGAGGATGAAGTCCCCGCCGGCAGTCGCGCCCATAAGTTCTTCCTGAATATCCGCGAGCAATCCGAGCGCGCCGGGAATTTGACGCGGCAGCTCCTGGCCTACGCGCGCCGCCAAGTGCTCACTCCCCGCATCCTCAATCTCAACGACGTGGTCGGCGAAGCCATGGCCCTGCTGCAGCGCGTCATCGGCGAACAGATCGAAGTGAAGACGCTGCTGGCCTCCGATCTTCTCGCCACCAAGGCCGACCCCGCGCAGATCGAGCAGGTCCTGATCAACCTTTGCCTGAACGCTCGCGATGCCATGCCCAATGGCGGCCAGCTTCTCATCGAAACCAGCAATATCGAGCTCGGCCCGGAGTTCTGCCGGCGAAACGCCGCCGTCTCTCCCGGCCGCTACGTCCAGCTCTGCGTCTCGGATACCGGCATCGGCATGGATGCGGCCACCATGGAAAGAATCTTTGAGCCCTTCTTCACCACCAAGGGCCAGGGCAAAGGCACCGGTCTTGGCTTGGCTACCGCTTTCGGCATCGCCAAACAGCATCTCGGGCACATCGGCGTCTACAGCGAACTGGGTAAAGGCACCGTCTTTCGCGTCTATTTGCCCGCCAGTGAAGGCTCCGCCGAAGCGCTGCCGGAAATCGTCCAGGCGGAAATCCGCGGCGGCTCGGAGACGATCCTTCTCGCCGAAGACCATGAAGGACTGCGTGAAATGTCTCATCAGGTGCTTTCCAGCCTGGGCTATTCGATCGTTCTCGCCAGGGATGGCCGCGAAGCCGTCGAACAATTCGCGGCCAGCTCCCAGCGGATCGCCCTGCTCGTGCTGGACGTGGTGATGCCAAGATTGGGAGGCCCCGACGCGCTGGAACAAATCCGCCAAATGAATCCCGCAATTCCCATCATCTTCACTTCCGGCTATTCCGAAGAGTCCGAACTCTTGAGCTCCCTGATCTCCCGCGGCGCCGCCCATCTCTTGCAAAAGCCTTATGCTCCCAAAGACCTGGCGCGAAAAATCCGTGATCTTCTCGACAAGGCCACTCCACACCCAGCCATCCAGCACAAAGTTCGCAAGCAGAAAACCCGCTAGCTTTCATCCCGAGCCCCACTCGCGCCTTTCGCCACCCCACCACCCGCTGTCATCCCGTCTACTGTTTCGCCCTATGTCACCTCGCCCCGCCGGAATCCTAGATTCCGCCGATTCGCTCCGCTACCATGGCCTCATGGCCGTAAATCCCTTGCCGGAAAAAGCGCGCCAAGATGGCGATCCTCTCGCCGTCCTTTTTCTGGTCTTACTCGCGGCTCTGCCCTACCTGAATACTTTGACTAACGCCTTCGTCTACGACGACCGGCAGCAGGTCCTCGAAAATCCCTACATCCATAGTTTTCGATACCTCGGCCGCATCTTCGGCAGCACGGTCTGGACCTTCGAGGGAGCCCAAGGCGCCACGAATTACTATCGGCCGCTGATGACCTTCGCCTATCTCCTCGCATACAAGGCCTTTGGGCTCATCCCCTTCGGCTTCCACCTAATGAACCTGGCGTTGCACATCGCCGTCGTCTTGCTCGTCTTTGCCGTTGCCGAACGCCTTTTCCGCGACCGCCTGCTCTCCCTGATCGCCGCGGGCCTCTTCGCCCTGCATCCCATACACACCGAATCCGTCGCCTGGATCGCCGGCATTACGGATTTGGAGCTGAGCGTATTTTTCCTGCTGACCTTTCTGCTCTATCTGCGCCTGAGCAAAACGGAATCGGAATCCACGGCCGCGCCATCCTGGCTCTCCTACATTCCCATCCTGATCGCCTATCTCTTCTGCCTTCTTTCCAAGGAGCAAGCGCTGGTCCTGCCGGCTCTGCTCATCGTTTACGAACATTTCTATCGAGAGGGCGCCGAGGAAATTCCCTTCCTTGAAAAGTTCCGCCGCTACCTGCCGCTGTGTCTGGCCGCGGCCGGCTACCTCGCCTTCCGGCGTTTCGTTTTAGGCGGCTTCGCTCCGGCCATCTGGCGTCCCGCGATGCCCTGGAGCAGCGTCCTGCTGAGCGCCGTTGCTCTGATTGGCGGCTATCTCTGGAAGCTGCTCTGGCCCGCTCACCTCATGGCCTTTTACGTCTTCCATGAAAGCAGCAGCATCCGCGATCCCCGCGTCCTTGCGGGGGTCGTCGGCCTCGTTCTGTGCGCCGGCTTATTCGTTTGGCTGTGGCGCCACGCGCGTCCCATGTCGTTCGCATTGATCTGGATGGGCGCGACGCTCGCGCCGGTGCTGAATGCCCGCTGGATGCCCGCGCAAGTCTTTGCCGAACGTTATCTCTATCTCCCTTCGGTCGGCTTTTGCTGGCTGGTGGGCTGGGCCGCCGCAACTCTGTGGCGGCGAGCCCAGGGCGAGCCGCGATCCACAGGCAGGCTCCTCCTGCGCCAGGCTGTGACCGTCGGCCTGGTCGCCGTTGGCTGCGCTTACGCGGTGATCGCCGTCGAGCGCAATCGCGATTGGCGCAGCGATGAGGTGCTTTATCGCCGCACGCTCGAGCAGCAGCCCGACGCGCAGATCATTCACACCAATCTCGGCGTCGTGTACTCGGATCGCGGCGATTGGGCGGACGCGGAGCGCGAATGGACCCTGGCGCTCGGCCCCGGCCAGCCCAACGCCGTGACGCTCACCGATCTGGGCCTGCTGCGCAAGAATCAAAAGCGTTATGGCGAGGCTGCCGATCTCTTCGCGCAAGCCATTCGCCTTCGTCCCAAATTCGCGGACGCCTACAAAGATTTGGCCGAAATGTACCAGGAGACGGGACGCCTCGCCGATGCCGATGCGAATTTCAAGCAGGCCGTTTCGCTCGCGCCGCTGGACACAAGCACTCGCAATCGATACGGTCGCTTCCTTCTGGAACAGGGAAGAAACGCCGACGCGCGCGAGCAGTTCGCGCGTTCCGCCGAAGCCGACGCCAATGGCGAAGCCTACGACAATCTCGGCGACCTCGATTTGGCCGCCGGCGACGCGCCCAAAGCGCGCTCGGACTATCAGGCCGCGCTGGCCCTGAACACCTTCGATAACCATGCCGATTTCGGCCTCGCCGCGATCGACGAGCGCCAAGGGCGCATCGCCGATGCCGTGCGTGAATATCGCGCCGGGCTCGAAACCGATCCCCGAAACGAACTGGCGCTCGCCGCCGTCGAACGCCTTGCCAGCCAAGCCTCGCAATAAGGCGCCCTTCGTCATGGACCCAGCGGATCTCAGCTTATCCGCCGCCGAAATCGAACGGCGGCTCCTGGGCGCGCTTTGCGCTCCCGGCCTCGACGACGAAACCCGCGCCCAGATTTTCGAGCGGCTCGCCGCGCACAAATTCGCCGCCGCGGATCACGAAACGATCTTTCGAGCGCTCCTGAAAATGCGCGGCGCGCCTGCCCGGCACATCCGCGAAACGCTCGGCGCTGGCCTCACGAGGCTCGGCTTTCCCGATATCGACGTCGAGCCGATTCTCTCGCTCGAGCCGCCCTCGGCCCAACAAATCGCCGCCCTTTTGGATCGGCTCACTTCGTAATGCCATTCGCGTTCACCGGCAACAGATCCCGAGCAAAAATCCCTTCGTTAGACTTGCCGAATGCAGGCTAGACTATCGCCCGAACTTATGCCCGCCTGCCCTCGCCGCCCTCGCAGCAAGACGCTTCGGTTCGCCCTGCTGGCGCTCGCCCTTTTTTTCCCGCCGCTTTTACTCGCGCAAATCGGCACCGGAACCGTCGCAGGAACGCTGCGCGACACCGAAGCTCCCCTCGAGGGCGCCACCATCGTCATCTCCTCCGATCTCGGCTTCCAAGCCACTGTCAAAACAGATGCGCGGGGAGCATTTCTCCTTACACTGCCGTACGGGCGCTACGAATTGAAAGTGCAGAACGGCCGCGCTGCCCCGTCATCGATATTCATCACCATCGAGCCGCTCCAAAATCAAGACCTGCATCTCATGGTCGCGGCTTCCGGAAATCTCCAAATCGAAACCGAGACCTCCGCAAATGCCGGTATCTGGGCCGCATCTCCAAGCGAAGGCTATCCCACAGCTCATACTTTCGCGGGGCTGATGCTCGACCGCGAACCCGCCACCGCCGCGCAGCCTTTGAACTATTCCGGCCTCGGCGACAATCGCCTGGCATGGCAGTCGCAAGGGGCATCTTCCTGGACCGGCACGCAATTCAAGCTCCTGGGTATGGACGCCACGGACTCGTTTCAGCCGGGCCAGCCTGCGATTCTTCCCGATGCGGACTCACTCGACCAAATCGTCGCGCGTTCCGGCTTCGCCCAGACCACTTCCACCGCTTACGGCAGTGAGACCGGCTTCTTCCCTTCCCAACCTGCCGCCGCGTGGCACGGCGCTTTTTCCACCAGCGACACGGGCGCCGCGCTGGCATCGAGCAATCTGCCGCCGCCCGCCGATCGCGGTGCGGTCCAGCAGAACGAGCAGTATCGCTGGCTCACGCGAGACTCGGCGGAAGCCGGCGGCGCGCTCGCGAAGTGGGCCGATCTATTTATTTCGTTCGCCGGCCAAGGGTCCTCGCAGACGGTTCCTATCACCGCGCCTGGAAGTAATCTCGGCAGCCGAATGCTCTTCGGCGATATGCGCCTGCGCCTGCAAGCAGGGCCGCACGATCAATTCGACCTGCTCTACAGCGGCTCGCGCGACAATCTCTCCAATTGGGGCATGCCCGCGGGATTCGAAGTGCTTGCCGCTCAGCGCATCGCTCCATCGTTCGTCTCTCCCTACGGCTTTCAGAACTTGAGCGAAGCCGATCAATTCAACTTCCTGCAAGCCGGATGGAGCCACGTCGCGTCGGATACGTACGGCGTTGTGCAGGCGCGGTATCAATATTCCATCACCCATCTCGAGACCACTCCCATCGATTCCGCAAACGGCGGCTCGGCGCAAAGCAGCATCGATCTTCTGGGCATCAATGCCGCGGGAGTCGCTCCGCTCGCAAACGACGCGGCGCAAACCCGCCAGCAAGCCAATGTATTCTGGCAACCGTCCGCATTTCACGCGCTGAAAGCGCGCCATCAAATTGTGGCCGGATTCGGCTTTGAAACATCGTCCCCGATCAATCGCTTCAGCACTCCATCCGACATGAACCTCATCACTGCCGCCGGCTCGCCCGCCTTTGTCGAGGAGTTCAACACTCCTTCCGACAGCCGCTCGATGGTCCGGGCCTCCACGCTGACCTTCGCCGATCGCATCACGCTAGGAAATGGTTTCTCGCTCGATATCGGCGCGGTGGCGGACTTCTCGCGCGGTTCCCTACCCGCGCAAGCCAGTCCCGCCGGAAGCTTCGCTTCGTCGCGCGCATTCGCCGCGCAGTCCGACCTGATTGCCTGGAACAACATTTCGCCGCGCGCCGGTTTTGCCTGGCTTGTGCCCCACGGCGCTGGGCTGGTGCTGCGCGCGACGTATTTTCGTGTGTATGCGCCGCTGGCCGGGAGATATCTCGACTTCGGCAATCCCAACAGCCTCGGCGGAAACGAGTATCAGTGGATCGACCGCAACGGCGATGGCCTCTTCGAGCCCGGCGAATTGGGGCCGATCGTGCAGCGCTTCGGCGGGCCTTACTCCTCCATCGCGCCGTCGCTCGAGCGGCCTTACGCGGATGAATTCGACCTCGGGGCGCAAATCCAGCCTCTGCGTGTGCTCGATCTGAGCATCAGCTTCTTCCGCCGCGACGATAAGCACCGGCTCGCCGCTGTCGACACCGGCGTTCCGCCTTCGGACTTTACTCCCGTCAACATTCTCGATTCCGGATCGGATGGCATCCTCGGCACGTTCGACGATCAGACGCTCACGGTGTATCAACAGAATCCGGCGACCTTCGGACAAGATCGCTACCTGCTGACCAATCCGCCCGATCTGCGCACGCTCAACAAGGGCGCGCAGGTGGACATTCGCACCACTTGGCGCAATCTCTTGCTCGATGCTTCGTTCGTTGCCGAGGAGTCTCTCGGGCCAACGAATCCCGGCGATGCCGCGTTTGAGAGCGATCCCGGAGTGGTTGGCTCTCTTTACATGGACCCCAACACGCTGGTGAACGCCAGCGGCAGAAGCTTCATGGACCGCGCATTCCTTGGCAAGCTGCAAGGAACCTACCGATTGCCGCGCGGGATCGAGTTCGCGGCGATTGCGGATTACAACGATGGGCTGGTGTTCGCGCGGCAGCTGCTGGTCACGGGACTCGCGCAAGGACCGTTCGTGATCGACGCCACGCATCGCGGGACGATCATAAACGACCCGCTGAGCGGCAATCGCGCTCAGGGCGTAATCAACGCCAATTTGCGCCTGGCGCGGGCGTTCCGGCTTCCGCGCGGCTCGCTCGATGCAGCGGTAGATGTTTTCAATGTAGCGAACAGCCACTACAAGATTCAGGAAAACGATGTGAGCGGAACTTCATTTAATCTGCGCTTGCCCGTGGAGATTCAGCCGGCGCGATTCGCGCGCTTCAATCTGCGCTACTCTTTCTGACGATCACATCTCCTTCAAGCCATCCGTAGAAGCCATCGACAGCAACGTTGCCCATCGCTAGAGATTCAGGAAATCGTATTTGGAGCGCGCGGCTTGGTTGCGCGGCGGCGAAGAAATTTGCGCACCGTTCTCCCAGCGGCCGGCGATGGCCTGTCCACAATCGGGGCAAGCGCCGTGGCGCAGGCGATTTTCGGTAACGTCGTGCCAGGAACGGCGAATCAGAACGCTGCCACATCGCGGGCAATACGTGTTCGCGCCATCTGAAAAAATATTGCCTTCGTAAACGTAATGCAACCCGGCTTCGCGGGCGATGGCGCGAGCGCGGTGCAACGTTTCCGGCGGAGTGCGCGGCTTATCGCGCAGCTTGAAATCGGGATGAAAAGCGGTGAAGTGCAGCGGAACGTCCGGCCCGAGATTTTCGAGGATCCAATCGGCGAGGCGGCGAGTCTCCCCGGGATCGTCGTTGAGCGTGGGGATCATCAGGTTGGTGATCTCGAACCAGACGTTGGTCTCGTTCTTGAGCCAGAGGAGCGCGTCCAGCACGGGCTGGAGATGCGTGAGCGTGACCTTGCCGTAGAAGTTTTCGCTGAAGGCCTTGAGGTCTACATTGGCGGCGTCGACGTGGTCGTAGATATCGTGAAAGGCCTCGCGGGTGATGTAGCCGTTGGTGACCATCACGGTTCGCAGGCCCTGCTCTTTGGCCGCGCGGCAGATGTCCACGACGTATTCGCCCCAGATGGTGGGCTCGTTATAAGTGAAGGCGATGGAAGGGCAGCCGTAATGCAGAGCGAGTTGTGGCACGTCTTCGGGAGGGACGTGGGTGGAATGGACCTGATCGCTCTTGGATTTGGAGATATCCCAATTCTGGCAAAAAAAGCAGCCCATGTTGCAGCCTGCCGTGCCGAGAGAGAAAACCTTGGTGCCCGGCAGAAAATGGTTCAGAGGCTTCTTTTCGATGGGATCAATTTGCAGGGCGGCAGGCGAGGCGTAGCCAAGGGTATAGAGCTTTCCGCCTCGGTTGACGCGAATGAAGCAGAAGCCGCTCTGCCCCTCGCCAATGTGGCAGTGACGCGGGCAAAGATAGCAGTGGACACGACCATTTGGCTCGGGCTCCCACCAGCGAGCCTCGTGCACTTGGGCTTCGCGCTGCAAAATCTTCAAGTGGTCCATTAGCTATTTAGGGGGTACCCCCCTATTTTTTATTCAAGAGTATCAAAACAAGCTACTTATCCCTGGCCATCTCACAAGAATATCAATCTAAGCGCCTTACCTCGATTTTTCGTTGAGGCGGGCCGAAACTGCTCGCCGCATGGGTTCAGACCGATCATTCTTCTTCTCATTTCCGTTCATAGGAACATGATCGATGCGCATACGCTGATTCGTTGGACTTGGAGGAGCGCCGAGAGGGCCGCACTCCTTTTCGTTTTTCCTTCTATTTTACCAGACGGGTCAAACGCGATGATGGATCATGGGCCGCACGTTCGAGCGACGGCGTCGAATCCTTCTGACTCGGTAGGGTATCGAATCCGGATATGAAGTTGATCTCGGTCAATGTGGGGCTCCCGCGCGAAGTGGAGTGGCCTGATGGCATGGTCACAACGGGCATCTTCAAAGAGCCTGTTGATGGGCCGGTCAGAGTAAAGGGCTTGAACCTGGAGGGAGACGGACAGGCGGATTTGTCCGTACATGGCGGGCCGTACAAGGCTGTCTATGCTTATCCGGCTGAGCATTACGATTACTGGCGAGAGGAATTAAGCGACCCCGAGCTCGGTTGGGCAGCGTTCGGAGAAAACCTCACCACGGAAGGACTCGACGAAAGCGCTGTTCACATCGGCGACCGCTTCCGCATCGGGACGGCGGAGCTAGTGGTCACGCAGCCACGGCTGCCTTGTTACAAGCTAGGGATCAAGTTTGGCACGCAGGACATGGTGAAGCGCTTTCTGATGAGCCGGCGGACAGGCTTCTATTTTTCAGTGGCCAAGGAAGGCGAGATGGAAAGCGGAGACGGGATCGAGATCGTTAGTGCCGCGACCGGCAACCTGACCGTTGCGGATATTACCAGGCTATACGCGTTCGAGATGGACGATCGCGAGGGGTTGCGGCGGGCTGCGCGGCTCGAGGCTCTGCCGCAGAGCTGGCGCAAATACTTCGCCGAACAATTGCAACAATTGGACGGCTAGTTTCAGTCACGCGTACTTAGCACTGAAAAGCCCCAGGATCGCTCACAAACCACGTGAGCGCGCCCTGGGCTACAACGGAATCGAGAAGCCGATGACGTGTGGTGAGCCCGCTATTATTTGGGGGCGTTTACGGGGTCGACGACGGATTGGCTGAAATGCTCGTATTCCGACATGGAGCAGCTATACGCGTCGTCGAAACCGCCGTGCTGCAGCTTGAACATTTTTTGCCCGTTCCAGGGCTTGGTGTAGGCCTTGGGATCGTCGAAGGTCACGTCCAGCTGAAGCGTATCGTGATCGATGCGGCGGAAGCGCTCGATGAGATGCAGGTCTTCGCTATGCGGACGCCCGGCATGATCGAGCCAAGTCTTATCGTTGAAGCCGATGCTGTCGATGACCAGAGTATCGCCTTCATACTTCCCCACCGACGATCCCCACCAGGTGGGATCCGGGTCAGGCTTATGCGGGACGTTCATGGGAATCTGGCGCCAGGTGGGGCCGTATTGGTAAAGGATGTAAAGAGGGTCAGTCTCCTGCACGATACGAAACTGGGTGGGGACCAGGTAGATGCGCGGCACACCGATGGGATCGCAATACTTGATGCGCGGATCGGTGGTGTTCACGAAAGTCGCGTGGGGTCCCTGTTCGGGCCTCTCGGCATTTAGCTTGGCCAGCGCCCAGGGCTGATACGGGGTGTCGTCTTCGGGCGTTCCGGTCTTTTTGTAGTTGGGGTCGGAGACGATGAAGCTGGCGCCTCCTCCCGATTGGAGGGTAGCCCCCCAATCTCCGGAGAGATCGGGGACCTTGGCTTGAGCCGCAGGTTTGGACTTCGCGGGCGGCGCTTGGGCTCCCGACGCAACAGCCATTGCGAGCACTCCGAGCAGCACAGCGGCGCAACGCAACCATGGAATTCGCATGAAAACTCCTTGACCTCGCCGAATGGTATGGGAAGCGCCGGCGGAAGTAGAACGCAAACGGGAAACGGACCTAGCGGTCCGGATAAGCGCGAAGGATTTTGCCATCGAGGAAAGTCACCCTTTGTATGATTCCGTAGGTCGAACCGTTTTTCGCGGCGTGAAACTCGATCTTGACCATGTCGCCGGTTTGCAGCGACCGCCTGGTCCACTCCCGCGGCGCGAGCATGCTGGGAGGAGGAGCCTCGAGAGTCCAGTGTTCCAACACGCCCTTGTCATTGGTCACATCGAAATGAATCTGGCAATGGGGATTGGTCCACTCGATCCCGGTGATGGTGGCCTTGGGAAAGGCGGTCATGTTGTCCATGTCATATCCCGCACTTCCGTGATGCGCCATGACGGCGCTGGCCACGGAAAAAAGCAGCAGAACTGCGAAGAACCCGGCTCGCTTCACGTGAGCTCCTCCGTTAAATCTCATTCGCCGACGACCATACCTATGTGCCGTAGAGTATACATCTTGCGGCTTCCGTGTCGAGTACCGGTGACGGCGTGGATTGTTCCTACGCGTCGAAAGGCGTACACCTCGAAGGACAGCCTTCGTTCTTCCCCGGGTGTGGCCGCACCATCGTTTCTCTCTGCTTCCCGCCCTACACCTGAGTACACTTCGGGCACCGAACCAAATTGATACGTCGGTACAGTTGTAGCCGACCTTCCCAACAATTAGCTTAGCGCGCCATAGAAGGATCGTGTCGGAGCGAAACGACGCATTGCCTGGCCCCCGCGTCTTGCGCGCCGCGTCCGCGGTCCTAAGCTTGCCAGACCCATGCCCTGGCTCTCAGGGAGCCACTATGAAGCGAACCATTATAGTTGCAGTGTTGTTTGTCGTGTCTGTGGTACTGGCGATTTCCGCCAATGTGCCGGCCGCCGCCGATGGGCCTACCGCTGCCACCACCAGCGCGCCTGTCGCCGCCAACGGGTCGGTCGCCGATCCCGGGCCACGAGGCGAGCCCATCGGAGCAGGCGGGTTTATCAAGAATATAAACGCTGCGGTCTTGGCAGGGGCGCAGGACGGCGCTACGCGCTTCGCCGAATTGGAGACATTTCCCGGCGGGCTGGGGCCTCTGTACAATTCCGGCCCCAATGGCGCGTGCAGCGAATGTCACGCGCACCCAGCGATGGGCGGAAGCTCGCCGGCGGCGAATGCCTATCCTTACATCGGCCAGAATCCTCAGGCGACGCTCGATTACAGCGCGGGCGGAGCCAACAATGTGCTTCCATCGTTCATTACGCCGTCCGGGCCGGTGCGGGAGATGCGCCTGAAGTATTCTCGCAACGGGGACGGAAGCCTGAATCTCAACGCGCCTGACGGAGGGGTGCACGACCTTTACAGCGTCACGGGCCGGAGCGATGCCACCAGCTGCCAGATCGCGCAGCCGAACTTCGCGCAAGAACTGGCTTCCAATAACGCCGTCTTCCGGATTCCCACGCCCACCTATGGCGATGGGCTGATCGAAGGCATAGACGATACGACGATTCTGGCGAACGAAGCGGCCCAAGCCGCGATTAAAGCCAGGATGGGCATATCCGGCCATGTCAACCGCAGCGGGAATGACGGCACCATCACGCGCTTTGGCTGGAAGGCGCAGAACAAATCGCTGCTGATGTTTGCCGGCGAAGCCTACAACGTGGAGGACGGCGTAACCAACGAACTCTTCACGACACAACGGCCCGAGCCCGGGCATGCACTCCCTCCGGGATGCAGGACGAACAAGACGCCTGAAGATACCTCGAACCCGGGAATGACGGGTCCGGCGGTGAATAGCGACATCACGGCGTTCGCTTCCTTCATGCGCATGCTCGATCAGCCGAAGCCGGCGCCGCCGACCGCGTCCTCAGTCCGCGGGCTGGCGGTATTCGCGCTGGCTGGGTGCGCGCTTTGCCACACTCCGTCGATGACCACGGCGACGTCCACCTTTGATCCGGCACTCTCGAACGTGCAGGCGAATCTATTCTCCGACTTGCTCGTTCACAACATGGGCACCGGCCTGGCGGATGGAGTATCGCAAGGAAACGCGAACGGGCAGGAGTTTCGCACCGCGCCGCTTTGGGGATTGGGCCAGAGGGTGTTTTTCCTGCACGACGGGCGCACGTCTGACCTGGTACAGGCCATACGGGCGCACGCGAGTTCGGGATCCGAGGCAAATGGCTCGATCACTTTGTTCAATAACATGCCCGCATCGGCGCAGCAGGATCTTTTGAACTTTCTGCGCTCGCTGTAAGGAAGGGAGACAGGGAGTGCCGCGGAAACCGGCACATGTGCTGGGAGCCGCGGCGCTCCACACCAGGAAGGGTAAGGGCCGCTCTTCGCTCTTAGGCGCGGCCCTTATCCACAAGCGTGCGGAAGCGGCGGGCCAATTCCTGAATGCGCCCCGATTGGCGCAACCAAATCGCCTCGTGAGGGAAAGTCTGCTTGTCGATGCCCAGCGCGGAGCCGCCTGCGAGGATGAAGTCCAAGGCCGTCAGAGGAGTCACGCCTCCGGCGGCGATCAGGCGCGCTTCCGGCAAGGCAGCCTTCAAGGAACGAATGTATTGGTGGCCGCCCACGGCGTCGCACGGGAACACCTTGACGAAGTCCGAACCCGAGTTCCAAGCGGCGATCACTTCAGTAGGCGTGAGCGCCCCGGAAATCATCAGGACGTTCTGCTTGGCGGCGAAGTCGACGACATCCGGCAGCAGGCCATCGCAGCTTAAGAATTTCGCGCCCTCAGCCCAGCATCGGCGGGCGGCGTTGGCGTTCAAGACGCTTCCCGCGCCGACGAGCACATCGGGGGCATGCTTGGCCAGATGGGAGACGACACCCAGGGCTCCGGGAAAGTTCGCATTGACTTCGACGATGGGAATACCAGCCCGAGCGATGGCCGTCACGGCAAAGAGAGCGTCTTCCGCAGAGGAGGTGCGGATCGTGGGAACAATGCCAATCTCTTCGATGCGAAGGCGAATCTCTTCCCGCGTCAGCACTCTCGTTGCGGAAGGTGCGAGATCCATATGGCCGGGGGCCGGAAGCGTGGGTTGAGCCAGGCTCTCACCTACAGCAATTCGTGTCTCGGTCATGGCGGCCTCTGCGGTTGGGGGCATTCGGCGCCTCATATATATGGGAGCCGTAGACACAATCGCACGATTCAGGCGGGACCTATACGCGGAAAGTTTCGATTAATACAATCGAAATTCCCGATTTCAGCAGCGCTATCGGGAGGCGGGAATTGCCGCGGCGGATTGGTGGTGAGGGCGGGCGGCGGTTCTCGTGGCAGTCATTGTCATGGGCGATTCAAAAAGTGCCGGGCAGCTCGCGCCGCCCGGCACCGGCCACAGTGGAGCCTCACACAGCGTGAAGCATCTTACGTTGGGTTAACGATGATCCCAGTGACCGTCCCCGTCGCCGCCTTGGTGCTCGTTCGCCTCCTCACCTACGTGAGTGAAGACGGCGACGCAGCCAGTGTTTATCCAACCAAAGGAGGCACATACCGTCGGGTCAGCAGGCGGAGGCACGGCGGCAGTAGGCGGATGGACGACCACGAATACGTGACTATTTTCGCCAAAGGCTGCCAGGTTCCCCGCCCGAATGCTGCCGGGCTGGAGCCCGTTGGGAAGGGGCGTGTTTTGCAACCAGCGGCCAGAGTCTGAGTCGATAACTCCGAGAACAACGGGATTCGCCGAGTTGCCGTCGATATTCGAGGAAACGACAAAATTCCCGTCGCCGGGGTTGAAGTTCACTTCGTCGCCGCCGCCGACCTGGGTGACGCCCGGTCCGATTTCCGCGCCATGGAGGTCGATAACCAACGGGAAACTGCCGCAGGAGACCAGCACGTGATCGTCGTCGCCGAGAGCTTCACCAGTGCCGCTGCACTTGAATGGAGCGAGATCGATCACGCCAGTAACGTGCGGACTGGGGCCACGCGGATCGACAATGGCAATCTTCCCGAAACCAGTACTGGTGGTAGGAAGAGTCTGGAAGAAACGGTGGAGAGCCGGAATCCAGAGCGGCTGCTCCAAACCCCCGCCGGTTCCGAGACCCTGCGCGGCATAGTTGATCTGGCCGATGACCTTATGAGTGTCGGCATTCACGAAGGACGAAAAGGGAGGAATCGACGCGGGCCCATCGGTAGCCACCATGATGATGTGGTCGTCGGGATCGTAAGCGAGTTCGTCGGCACGCTGGCAGGCAGACGGCACACAATTGGAGACGCCCGTCAGACCGGAAAGCGGGATCGAGTCAATGATCTGCAGATAGGTGGGTGAATTGGGATTCACGTCCCCGACTTTCAACGTGTTGTCCCCGTCGCCGGCCCAAACTGTCAGATTTGATCCGTTCACAACGCCATTGGGCCCGCCAAGGTTCCGATTCACGCTGTTATTTCCAGCGAAACAGACGGCGCTCCCACCGACTGTTCCCGTGGTGATGCGGCCAATGTATAGATCGTTTTCGGCGTCAACGACGTCGATGGCGCCGTGTACTTTGGCCCCTGTTGTTAACGGGCACGTGCCGGTAGGGCCGTTCCCCCTATCCGAGAAATACAGTCTCTCTGTTGTTTGGTCAACCCAAGCAATGTCGGTACTCGAAATGGCGTTGCCCGGAATGCCGATGACCCCGATGAGGGTCATCGGCGTGTCGTTATCTGGTTCGTGACGGTCTCGATCGCGATCACGATGATCACGATCATGATGGTCACCTCGGTCCCAATCCTGTGCAGTAAGAAGCGGGGAAAAGGCAATGGCAAGCCCTAGAAGGAGAGGAACGACGGTTTTCACCTTTCGGAAAGAGTTCATCGTGGAACCTCCATTTGAACTAGCGAGTTGAACTAGCGTGAAACAGCGTGCTTGTGGCGCGCATCTTGGCGAAAAGCGATGAAGCTTGTCAAGGATTCTGTTTACGACATCGGCTTTAGTCAGGTGACTGGCTATACCAAACCAGGTGTTCCCTGTACTCGCGCGGGGATCGGCCTTGGTAGGAGTAGACCGCGAGTCAGAAGACCACATTCTAGGGGAGGACCAAATTGGGGGCGCTTTGTTTGGACTTGTCACGACCGCGGGGCATATGGTATTTACCCTCGCCCCAAGCCCAGTCCTTAATAAGGGTGGATCACGGCGTTAGGGCTCCCATCCTTAAGTCCTCGCTGCGCGGTTGCAAAAAATGTTTGAGATACAGCGGCCTTATCCGGTTGGCGATACTCGCGCCGGTTTCTTGCTTCTTGTGCCCGGTTCGCGCAACTTCGACGGCTGGGCCGGGTTGAACGGTGTATCACGGCGCTGGGGCTCCCAGCCTTAAGTGCTCCCTAAGCGGTTGCAAAAAAAGTTCTAAGGCACAGGCCTGTGGACGGCTAAGCCTGGTTTGGTAGAAATCGGGAGGAAACGAGCATGTTTGGATGCCGCCTGACTTTGCCGCTCTGTGCTCTCGCAGCTTCATCTATGTTCGGTTGCTCGGGAGGCTCCGGGAGTTCGACATCGACGACATCGACGACACCGACGAGCACGGCTCCGCAGGTAACTCAGCCAGCGGCGGCGCGATTCCTGGAGCAGACCACGTTTGGCCCCACCTCCGCGCTGATCGCACAGGTGCAACAGACGGGATTTCCGGCATTTCTGAATGGCCAGTTCAGTGCGCCGATGTCCACCTATCCCGATCCGGCCACCGGTGTGACTTCGATGCAGTCCACGCAGGAGGCGCTTTTCACCAATGCGTTGAACGGCCAGGACCAGCTTCGCCAGCGCATGGCGCTGGCGCTCAGCGAAATCTGGGTAACTTCCGGCTTCACGGTGCCTCCGCAAGGGATGGCGCCGTATATGCGCCTGCTGTTGCAGGACGCGTTCAGCAACTACCGGACGCTGATGTACGACGTTACGGTCAGTCCGGCCATGGGCGCATATCTGGACATGGTGAACAGCGACAAGCCGGCCACCAGCGCCACGCACGCGAACGAAAACTATGCCCGCGAACTGATGCAGCTTTTCACTTTGGGCCTCAACCAACTAAACGAAGACGGCTCGTTACAGTTGGACGGCAGCGGCAATCCGATTCCGACGTATAGCCAGACCGACGTGCAGTCTTTCGCGCGGGTCTATACGGGCTGGACGTATCCGACGGCGCCGGGGGCTACGCTTGTGAAGCACAATCCGCAATATTGGCTTGGGGCGATGCAGCCTTTTGAGAGCAACCACGACACGGGATCAAAAACGCTGCTGCCCGTAAATGGGACGCCGACGGTTCTGCCAGGGGGGCAATCATCGACGGTGGAATTGAATGCGGCATTGGATAATATTTTTGCTCAACCCAGCCTATCGCCTTTCGTATGCAAGGCTCTGATTCAGCAACTGGTGAGTAGCAACCCGAGTGCCGCGTACATCAAGCGCGTGGCCACAGTCTTCGATAGCGGCAGCTTCACTATCTCGGGCGCGACGTTCGGATCCGGGCAGCGAGGCGATTTGCAAGCGGTGATCGCCGCGATCCTGCTGGATTCGGAAGCGCGGCGCGGGGACGACCCCACGACTGCAAACGGTAACGATGGCAAACTGCGCGAGCCGATTCTCTACATCGCCGGCATTCTGCGGGCGTTCGGCGCAACCTCCGACGGCCTGGGCCCGGTCAACTTCGCTACCAACATGAGCGAGGCGCCGATGGAATCGCCGAGCGTCTTCAACTTTTTCCCGCCAGACTACGGGATACCGGGAACGAATCTGGTGGGGCCGGAGTTTGCGCTGCAAACGACGGCAACAGCGCTGGTACGCGCCAACTTCGTCAGCTCGTTCGTCTTTGGCTCGATCGGGACGGGCACAACCGTCAGTTTCACGCCTTACGCAAGCCTGGCGGCCAGTCCGGATGCTTCGGGCCAGCTAATGGATTCGCTGAACGCTTTGCTGCTCCACGGGTCGATGTCCTCATCGGCGCGCAGCAGCATCCTGGCGGCGGTGAACGCCGTCCCGGCCGGCGCCAATCAGAACCTCCAGCGCGCCCAGGACGCGATCTACTTAATTCTTTCGTCTTCGCAATACCAGGTGCAGCACTAGCAGGACCGAAAGGGGAAGCCATGGCACTGACACGGAGAGACTTCATACGCAGCTCTTGCTGCGCCGCGGGCGCGTTCGGAATCGCCACGAATCTCAGCCGCTTTGGGTTACTGCATGCGCTGGCGCAGAGCGCCCCGCCGCCGTATCAAGCTTTGGTGTGCATCTTTCTTTTCGGCGGGAACGACAGCAACAACCTGCTCATTCCCAACGATACAGCGGGCTATGCCAACTACGCCAACATTCGCGGCTCCCAGACGAACGGCGGCCTCGCGCTCGCGCAGAACACCTTACTGCCCATCACCTCGAAAACCCTGCAGAACGGCTTCAACTCGTTCGGGCTGCACCCCAACGTGCCGGAATTGCAGGCTCTCTTCACGAACGGCCAGCTCGCGTTTCTGGCTAACGTAGGGCACGTTGTCGCAGCCAGTGACGCGAACGCAGTACCTGGCGCCCGCTCCTCCCGTGCCGGCCAATCTTTTTTCTCACGCCGACCAGCAGCAACAGTGGCAGACGCTGGAAATGGACGGGTTCTACAAGAGCGGATGGGCGGGCCGCATGGCCGATAGCGTGGAGCCGGTATTCAATGTAAATTCCGCGTTCCCGCCGGTCACGTCAGTGGCAGGTTCGGCGATTTTCACCACCGGGCAAATGACCAAGCCCTACGCAATGATTCCTGGGTCAACGCCGGGCCTTAACGGTTATGGCGCCGGAGCGGGCCTCGGGACGCTGCAGCAGTTGCTGACATTCGATACGGGCGTCTCTCTGATTCAGGCCAGCAGTTCGATCATGTCGAGTTCCCTGGTCGACAGCAAAATTCTGTCGGGCGCGCTTAACCCGCCGCCTACTATAACGACGGTTTTCCCGACGACGGGCGGGCCGACAGGTTTGGCAAGCCAATTGAAACAGGTGGCGCAGATTATTGCCGTGCGTTCGGCGCTGGGACTGAGCCGGCAAATCTTCTTTTGCTCGCTGGGAGGCTTCGATACGCACAGCAACCAGATCGCGCTTCAGGGGCCGCTATTGCAGCAATTGAGCCAGGCGGTGAGCGCCTTCTATTCCGCTACCGTTGAATTGAACGTTGCCTCGCAGGTGACGACGTTCACGATGTCCGATTTCAGCAGAACCTTCCAGCCGGCCTCGAATGGCGGAAGCGACCACGCCTGGGGAAGCGTGCAGCTGATCGTGGGCGGCGCCGTAAAGGGCGCGGACATCTACGGCACCATGCCCGACTTTAAGTTGGGCAGCGCCAGCGCCAACGATGCAGGCAGCAACGGCCGCTGGATACCCTCTACCTCGACCGATCAATATGGGGCGACGCTGGCGCAATGGTTCGGCGTCAGCGCCGCGAGCCTTCCGCCGATTTTCCCGAACCTGGCGAACTTCACCACGCAGAAATTAGGGTTTATCTAGGCCATTTGCCTGGGCGATTTGTCTGGGCAAAGGCCTGACGCCGAAGCGGCCGCTCATCGAGGGCGACGATACGCGTCGGCCCAATCCATGAATTCGCGGAGGCGGCGGCGCTCGCGCCAGAGCAGGGAGAAAAAGCGCGAAGGGCCAGCGGGCTCGGCTTCGGGACCGAAAAAAGTCTCCATTCGCCAGCGCAAATAGGGGCTACGCCAAGGGCGAAGGCGATGGCCTCGCGACAGCTTCCAGTAGTAGCGCAGAGCGCGCATCATTCTTTAGGAACTCCGTGCCGACAGCTGATTTTGCGACCGCCTCCAGGTTGCCAGAGCCCGCCATGCAGTGTACCTTGTAGGACGCGTGGATTCGAGGAAGAGACTTTCCTGGCTTCAGGTAAGCCAGTTTCCAGCTCAGAGGTGATGGATGAAGCGGCGCGACTTTTTGCGTTCGGCGGGTATCGTATCGGCGGGGTTGGCGTTTCCGGAGACGGCCAAGCGCCTGTTTGCCGCGGAGGCAAGCGCCGGAGGCTGGCGCACATTTGAATTGACCACGCGCGTGGAATTGCTCAAGCCCTCGGGCATGACACGCATCTGGCTGCCGGCGGCGCTCGTCACCCGAACGCCCTTCCAGAAAACTCTGGCCAATACGTTTCACGCCGAGGGCGGCTCGGCGAAGATGACGGAAAGCAAGGCCGATGCGCTGGGGATCGTCTTCGCGGAATTTCCGGCCAGCGCGAAGCCCGTGCTCACGCTCACCAGCCGCATTGCGACAAAGAATATCGCGGTGGACGTCTCCTCGGCCGGCGCTGGGGCAAAAGAAAATCCCGCGGCGCTGCAACATTTTCTGCGGCCCACGCACCTTTTGCCGACCGATGGGATCGTGAAAGAGACGGCGGACCAAATCACGGCGGGGGCGAAGACCGACGTCGATAAGGCCCGGGCGATCTACGAATGGATCGTGGAGAACACGTTTCGCGATCCGAAGACGCTGGGCTGCGGGCTGGGCGACATCCGCTTCATGCTGGAATCGAAGAACCTCGGCGGCAAGTGCGCGGACCTTAATGCGCTGTACGTGGGGCTGGCACGGGCGAGCGGGCTGCCGGCGCGCGACGCCTACGGCATTCGCGTGGCGAAATCGGAACTGGAATACAAGAGCCTGGGCGCGGCTTCGGAGAACGTGAGCAAGGCGCAGCACTGCCGCGCGGAGGTTTACCTCAACGGCTGCGGCTGGGTTCCGGTGGATCCCGCGGACGTGCGCAAAGTGGTGCTCGAGGAGCCTCCGGGAAATCGTCCGCTGGACGACGAGATGGTGGTGAGGGCGCGCAAGCGGCTCTTCGGCTCCTGGGAGATGAACTGGATCGCGTATAACTTCGCGCACGACGTGGCGCTGCCGGGATCGACGGGAAAAGCGCTGCCCTTCCTGATGTATCCCCAGGCGGAGACGGCCGACGGACGGCTGGATTCGCTGAACCCCGATAGCTTCCGGTATGAGATCACATCGCGGGAGATCACACCGGGAAGCGACAAAACGTAAGGACGACCCCAAAGCACATCTCTCACCGCCGGCCAAAATGTGGCCGAATTCACTACCCCAAAGGGCGCAGAACCGGCGCGTCTTGGGGCCCCGTTCGGGATGACTGTCAAATCGAAGAAAGATTTCTCACTGCCCCCAACACGGAAAAGCAGATCCCTCACCGCCGTCCAAAATGCGGCCGGGATTCGGGATGACAGCGTAAAGCGAAGAGGGTCCGATCAGGCGTTGACGATGCGGCCCCAGATGCGGGCGGTGGCGGGTTTGCCGAGATAGACTTTGTGGCCGGCGACGGAAACCGTGGTGGTTTCGTCGTACTCCCGATGCAAGATGCGAATGCGCACGCCGGGGCGCAGCCTGCGCGCGTCCAGAAATTCCAGGAAGCGCGGATCTTTTTCGTAGACGGCCAGAATCTCCACGGTACGGCCCACGGGCACGTCGGCGAGCGGGACGGCGTTTTGGGTGCGCTTCAGCCGGGCCAATCCGCCGCGCAGGGGCATGCCATGCGGGCAGGCGCTATCGGCGCCGAAGCGGCGAATCAGCAACTCTTCGACCTCCGGCGAGAGGCCATGCTCGAGCCGTTCGGCGGCGGCGTGGGCCAGGGTCCAGTCAAGCCCGATCACGTCGGTGAGAAGCTTTTCGGCCAACTGATGGCGCAGCGCCAGGCGTTCGGCTTCGCCGCGGCCTTTGCGCGTGAGACGAATGTAGCCGCTGCGTTCAATGCGCAGCAAGCCGTCGCGCGTCATGCGCTTGAGCGCGGCGGTGACGGCGGGCGGGGTGACTTCGAGCTCCTCGGCGAGACGAGCGCTGATGGGCGCTTGATCGTCCTGCTCGAGCTCCCAAATCGCTTTCAGGTAATCTTCGCGGGAGACGCTCCAGCCCGACGCGCGGGTCTTCTCTTTCGCGCGCGAGGACCCGCTCGCGCTGTGGGGCGGGCGCTGGGGACGGCGGTTACTGGTGGTTTCGCGCGGCACGAGGGCTCCTAAAACCGGGGCCGAGGGCCGGACGGGGAGGCGCCGGAGTCGGAAGAAGTGGAACGGGCGGTGCCGTCCAAAGCCGGCGCGGGAGCATCGACTTCGGACTCAAGGTGACCGAAGCCCGAATAGACGCCATTCAAATGACCGGCGGCGAGCTTCAGGAAATATTCGTGCACGGTGGTGTCTTCGGTGAGCTCGGGGTGAAACGTGGCCACGAGAATGCGCCCGTCGCGCACGAGCACCGGGCGGCCGCCCTCGCTCGCCAGCACTTCGACTCCGGGGCCGGTCTCCTCGATCCAGGGCGCGCGAATGAAGACCATCTCCAGCGGCTCAGATTTGAGCTGCGAAGGCGCGCTGCGCACTTCGCTCGACAATTGGCGGCCGTAGGCGTTGCGCGTGATCACCAAATCGGCCAAGCCGAGCGACTCCTGCGCGGGGGCGCGCACTTCGCGGGCCAGCAGAATGGCGCCGGCACAGGTGCCGAAAAAAGGCACGCCGCGGGCGTTCAGCGCGCGCAGCGCCGCTTCGAGGCCCTCTTCCTTCAGAAATTTCAGCATGGTGGTGCTTTCGCCGCCGGGCAGGATCATAGCGTCGACCTGGGCCGCTTCTTGCGGCGTGCGGACGAGAATGTAGTCGGCGCCCAAGCGCTCGAGCATGCGCGCGTGGGCTTCGTAATCGCCTTGCACTGCGAGGATGCCGATCTTCATGGGTGCACGGTCAGCATGGTGGAAGCCGCTTTCCTGGTAATTCTTTCCAGCACTTTGCGGCACCTATTCTGAGAAATTCTTCGGCAGGCAAATACCACACCCGCTCAGAATGATAACCGTGAAGGCCGAGCCACCATACCCAAATACACTGCAGATTCCTCGCAGCGACCTCGGAATGACACCAAACTACACCGACGAGCCTCGGCGAGCATTCTCGTAGAGGGCGGGTGGTTACCAGCCGCGCGTTTGCAGCAGATCCTTGGGATCGAGTTGGCGCACGTCGAGGCCCTTCATGGCCTCGCCCAGCTCTTCGGAGGCTTCGAGCACGGCTTTGGCGTCCTCGAAATGCGTGGCCGCTTTGACGATGGCGCGGGCGCGCTTCTCGGGATCGCTGGACTTGAAGATGCCCGAGCCGACGAAGACGGCTTCGGCGCCCAGCTGCCGCACCAGAGCGGCGTCGGCGGGCGTGGCGATGCCGCCGGCGGAAAAGTTCGGCACCGGCAGCTTTCCGTTTTGCGCGACTTCGCGCACCAGATCGAGCGGCGCGGCCAATTCCTTGGCCGCGTGCATGAATTTCATCTTCGCGCAGCGTGGTCAGCCGGCGCATCTCGCCGGTGATCGCGCGCATGTGCCGCACGGCTTCCACGATGTTGCCCGATCCGGCTTCGCCCTTGGTGCGGATCATGGCCGCGCCTTCGGCGATGCGCCGCAGCGCTTCGCCCAGATTGCGCGCGCCGCACACGAAAGGCACCTTGAAATCGTGCTTCCAGATGTGGTTTTCCTCGTCGGCGGGCGTGAGCACTTCGCTTTCGTCGATGAAATCGACCTCCAGCGCCTGGAGCACCTGCGCTTCGGCGAAGTGGCCGATGCGCGCCTTGGCCATCACCGGAATGCTCACCGTATCCATGATCTCGCGAATGATGCGCGGCGAGGCCATGCGCGCCACGCCGCCTTCCTTGCGGATGTCGGCGGGGACGCGCTCGAGCGCCATCACGGCGCAGGCGCCGGCCTGCTCGGCGATGCGCGCCTGCTCGGCGGTGGTGACGTCCATGATCACGCCGCCCTTGAGCATCTCGGCGAGGCCCACCTTCACCCGCCATTGGTTATTGGCGTTTCCGTTGCTCGAATCCATTATTGACTCCTTGCGCCTTTATCCGCGCGGGGACTTCCCGAGGCTCGATCCGCGCCCGCCTGATTCTTCTTATTGTAGCGTTCCGGGTCGATAACCACGAACCGTCCGCGGCCCCGCGCCAGCAGATTTCCGGTGGCATCGCGGATCTCTCCTTCATGATACAACTGGCGGCCCTCGCGGCGGGTGGCGAATCCCTCCACGCGCAGCTCCTCGCCCACGCGAACGGGCAGAAGATACTCGATGGTGAGCTCGGCCGTGACCGCGCGAACGTTGCTGAAGCGGCTGACCTTGCTCATGACTTCATCCAGCACCGTGGCGATGATTCCGCCGTGAATGAAGCCGCTGCGCGCCCTGGTATTCGGGGCCCAGCCGGAAGCGGCCGACGACTCGCCGGCCGGATTCGTCCATTTCGAAAGCGAGATGCATGCCGCGCGGGTTGCCGCCGCCGCAACCGAAGCAGGGATTTGCAGGGTCAAGTTGGCTCATCAATTTAGGAGCTTAACGCACAAGAGATCGACGCGTGCGACCATCCGCGCACGACGTACATTATGAATGCAAAACTTATTTTGTGGCGGCGTTTTCGCCGAGCTTACGCAGGCGTTCCTGAAGCTTGCGCCGAAGCACCGAGGGCGTATTGGGATTGAAAGCGACCAGATACCAGAGCGGCTGGCTGCGATCGCGGGAAAGCCAGGACAGCGTGGAGGGATCGGCGTTGGGATGCCGCGCCACGTTTTCGCGAATGGCGCCATAGGGATGGCGCGCCAGGCGGCTGAGCGTCTTGGAAGAGACCTTGGGATGCTCGCTGATCAGCCGCAGCAGATAGAAATCGGTCTTGGGCGCCTGCTTGACGAGTTTCTCGAGTTGGTCGGGGCTGGCTTCCGCGCTCAGCACCAAGCCCACTTTCTCGTCCCAGGAGGCGTTTACTTCGTTGAGCTCCTTGGTGCGGGCGTGAATCAATTCCTCGAGCACGCGGCGCTCGTGATTGCGACGCGCCGGCGCAACCGTCGATCCTTCGAGCGAATCGAGCACGCGCAGCAGATGCTGGCGTTCGCCGAAGACGATCTGGGTGGTGCGCCGCGAGGAGTTCCGATTATCGTTTTGTACCAAGTCTGAGCGCCTCATGCCTGCCTCATCCCAGGATGCCTAGCTCACCGGCCAACGAGGCCAGTTCCAGGTCCCGGATAAACAAATTGTTGGAATCGAGGGATCTCCCCGCCTCGATATTCCTCTTCAACATCAAGCCCGCGAGATCGATCTTTTCTTCCCGGCTCAGGCTGCGCCGCCCGTTCCCAAATCTTTTCAGCGCATCGCCAGAGACGCCGACAGCCACGCTTTCGGGCCCGTTTGGGGCCGAGTCCTGCGGCTCAGATCCAACCGGCGTCACGCGAAAGAAGTACAACTCGGGACGGTCACCGACAGTCAAAAAACCTGCCCGCAGGAACTCGGCACTTAAGCGGGCGCCGCCGGGTGCGGTGGCCTCGAACCGTTCCAAAAGCGGTTCGTATCTCATCAAGAATTATGCCGCGCCGGTAAATGGTGAGTAAAGCATGACTGCCACGAAGGATTTCCAATTCGCCAATACGCGCGGGCGCGGGAAGCGCGGCCGGCATGTGCCTGGAGTGCGCTGGAGAAAAGCAGATCCCTCACGGCCATTCGCAAAAATCGCGACTGGGTTCGGGATGACAGCGGTTGGTGTGCTGGCGAAAGGTGCGAGTGGGTTGGTCATGAGGCAAGGTGATGACGGCATTAACTCCAAAGTCCGTTTTTGGCAGCCCGATCGCCACTCCTTACCTTACGAGTCCCCGCTAAGCGTGACGGCCCGGATGCGGGAGTTCGAGAAATGGGTTGGCGGCGCGTTCCTGGCCGATGGTGGTGATGCCGCCATGCCCGGGATACACAATCGTCTCATCAGGCAGGACCAGCAGCTTCTGATGAATCGAGCGCAAGATTCGCTCGAGCGAGCCGCCCCAAAGGTCGGTGCGGCCGATGCTTCCGGCGAAAAGCGTGTCTCCGGCGAAGAGCTTTGGGGCATCGCCGCCCGCGTTGTTTATTTGCGGAGCGAGATAGAGAGAGATGCTCCCCGGGGTGTGACCGGGCGTGTGCAGGACACTGGCCTCGAAGCGGCCCCAGCGCAAGGTATCGCCTTCGCGCAAGAGCTTATCGACCTCGGCGGGATCGGGAGCGCGCAATCCAATCCAGGCGGCTTGAATGTCCAGATGGCGGTAGAGCTCCATGTCGTCGCCGTGCATGAGCACGGGCGCGCCGGTGACCTGCTGCATTTTGCGCAAGCCGCCGACGTGATCGATATGCGCGTGGGTGCTGACGATGGCCTTCACGGTCAAACGATGCTTGGCCAGGATGGCTAGAATTTTGTCGGCTTCGTCGCCGGGATCGACGACCAGCGCTTCGCGCGTTTGCGGGTCTCCGATGATGGAGCAATTGCATTGCAACATGCCCACCGGGAGGATTTCATGGATGATCTTGTCGTCGCCAGGTGCTGCGATGGGGTCTGGAGCGGGGTGCGCCATGCCGATCTCTCAAAGCGTAAACTATAGCACTTCCGGCTCTCAGGCTGCCTTCTAAGCTCTTCTGTTAGACTGGGTTGGTGAGCAATCCAAAGACGCGGGAAACTCTCAGCCTGGAAACTCCGCTGGCCGCGGCGGAGCGCGCCGAGGGCGCGGAGTTCGCCGAATATTTTGGGATGCGCTTGCCGGCGCAATTCCGCGATTCGCTGGCGGAATATCGCGCAGCCCGAGAGAGCGCGGCGCTGATAGACACGAATTTCCGCTCCGTCTTCGCGCTCTCCGGCCCGGACCGGGTGCGCTATCTGAACGCCGTCACTTCGGGAAATCTTCGCGACCTCGCGCCGGGACAGAGCGCGCCGGGGCTGGCCCTCAATGCGCAAGGCCACATGCTGGCCGAACTTCTGACGCTGGTGCTGGAAGACCGGCTACTCGTGCTGAGCCATGCTTTTCTGCGGCAGAGGAGTTTCGAGACGCTGGATAAGTTCATCATCATGGACGACGCCACGCTCACGGACGAAAGTTCGCAGACCGGCACGTTAGCCGTGGAAGGTCCCCAGGCGCCGGAGATCCTGCGCGAGATTACGGAAGTCGATCTCGGGCAACTGCCGGCGGGCGCGCACGTCGCCGCGCAGATGCGAATTGCAACCAGCGCGATTCCCTGCCGAATCCTGCGCCGCTCGGAATTCGGGTTGCCTGGCGCGGAGCTTCTGCTGCCGCGAGAAGCGCTGGAGGCTGCGTGGCAGGCGCTTGGCGCAGCGGTGCGCGCGCGAGGTGGTTTGCCCATCGGATATCGCGCGCTGGACATGCTGCGCCTGGAAGCCGGAATTCCCTGGTATGGCGCCGATTTCGACGAGCACCAGATTCCGCAGGAAGCGGGAATCGAGTCCACGCACATCAGCTTTACCAAGGGCTGCTACACGGGTCAGGAGATCGTGGAACGGGTGCGCTCGCGCGGGCACGTCAACCGGCGGCTCGGCGGACTCGCATTCGGCAGCGCGGAGGCGCCGAAACCCGGCACGGAGATTTTCGCCGTCACGGAAAGCGTTGACGGGGCGGCGCCCGTTAGGGAACGGCTCGAAGCTGGGCACGTTACCAGCGTCGCATTTTCGCCGCTGCTGGGGAAGGCCATCGGGATGGCTTACCTGCGGCGCGAATATCTCGCGCCGGGGACGAAACTTCTGTATGCAAGCGGTCGCGGAGAGGCATCCGCCGAAGTGATCGAGCTGCCGCTGCGTGCGGCGGTCTCCTCGAAAATGTGCTGAGGCAGACCCGCCGAGTTTTTTTTGGAACTTAGTGGGAAAAGGCTCGCGGGATCAGGAGAGGTTCAAAGCCCGCTTCAAACTGCCGCGCTCGTTTTGGATCTTCCGCTGCAATTGCAGGATTCCGTAAAGCAGCATCTCAGGACGCGGCGGGCAGCCAGGAATATAAACGTCCACCGGGATGACCTGGTTCACGCCCTGCACTACGGCGTAGTTGTTGAAGACGCCGCCGGAGGTGGCGCACACACCCATGGAGATCACCCATTTCGGCTCGGGCATTTGCTGGTAGAGCTGGCGAATTACCGGCGCCATCTTCTGCGAGACGCGGCCGGCGATGATCATTAAGTCGGCTTGGCGAGGCGAAGGCCGGAAAACCTCGGCGCCAAAGCGGGCGATATCGTAACGGTCGGCGGCCATGGACATCATCTCGATGGCGCAGCAGGCCAGCCCAAAGGCCAGCGGCCAGAGCGAGCTCTTGCGGGCCCAGTTCACAGCATTATCCAGCTGAGTGAGGATGATGCCTTCGTTTTGTACGACCTTGGCCAAGTCCTCAGGCTTATCCAAGACTACTTTTCGGGTTACGTTTCCGCTTACGTTTGGGGCGCCGTTAATGCTCATTCTGACCTCATTGACATTTTCTCATGCGGGCGCGTATTGGCCAAATGGAAGTGCATCTCTGTTGTTCTGGATCGTCCCGGGTTCATACCGCCAAGACGATTTTGCCGAATTGCTCGCGCTGCTCCATGCGGCGGTGCGCCTGGATGGCTTCGGCCAAAGGAAAGACGCGGTCGATCACCGGATGCAGGCGCTTCTCGCCAACCAGTTTCAACACCGTGTATAACTCGGCGCGGCTTCCCATGTAGGAGCCCAGCAACGATAATTGGCGGGCGAAGAGGTAGCGCAAATCGAGCTGCGCGGCAAAACCGGTGGTCGCTCCGCAGGTGACCAGGCGGCCTCTGATAGCCAGGCTCAGAATACTTTGCTCCCAGGTTGCCGTCCCTACATGCTCGAACACGACGTCCACGCCGCGCTTGCCGGTAAGGCGGCGAACTTCGTCGGAAATTTTTTGCTCAGCGTGGTTGATGAGCTCATCGGCGCCAAGTTCGCGGGCTTTATCCAGCTTGGCGCTGCTGCCGGCGGTGGCGAGCACGCGCGCACCCATCAGCTTGGCGATCTGAATGGCCGCGCTGCCCACGCCGCTGCCCGCGCCGAGAATCAAGACCTCTTCGCCGGGCTGAAGGCGCGCCCGGGCCACGAGCATGTGCCACGCGGTGAGAAAAACGAGAGGCACGGCGGCGGCCTCTTCAAAGGAGAGGCCCTCGGGCATGGGCAGCACGTTTACCTCGGGAGCGACGACGTATTCGGCGCAGCCGCCATTGCGGCCATAGCCGACGAGAGTGTATTTGCGGCACTCGTTATCTTTTCCTGCCGCGCAAGCCGCGCATTGGCCACAGGAGACTCCGGGAGCGAGCACGACTTTGTCGCCGATGTGCACGCGCGTGACGAGTCCGCCAATGCCAGCGACTTCGCCGGCAATGTCACCTCCCGGGAGCGAGCGGCAGAGGAAAGGTGACGCCGTTCAGGCCCTGGCGGACCCAGAGGTCGAGATGGTTCAGCGCGCAGGCGTGAACGCGGACCAGGACTTCGCTGGGGCCGGGCTTAGGATCGGCGATTTCGGCGTATTGCAAAACCTCGGGACCGCCGTGCTTGGGGATGAGGATCGCCCGCATTTGATTTCGGCCTCGGCTGAAAGCAAAAGTATATGTCGCAGAGGCCCGGCCCCTCAATGAGGCTATTCCAGAGTGTGAGGAAAAAGATGGTAGTGTGGCGACGATGATACGAGTGGTGGCGGCGATCATCGAGCAGAACGGGCGCGTGCTGATCTGCCAGCGGCCCGCGAGTGGAGCCTTTGGGGGCAAGTGGGAGTTCCCCGGCGGGAAGATGCGTCCGAGCGAAATGCCGCGCGCGGCGCTGGAGCGCGAACTGCGCGAGGAGCTTGGCGCTCGTTCGACAATCGGGGAGCTTGCCGCGACGGTGCGGCATCGCTATGCGGAGATGACCGACGCAGTGCAAGTCTTGTTCGTGCGCGCCGCGCTGCAGGGGACGCCGCGGAATGTGGCATCCGAGCGGATGGTGTGGGCGAGGCGCGCCGAACTGCGGCGCTACGACTTTTTGGCCGCGGACCGGGGCGTGATTGCGGCGTTGGTGCGGGGCGAAATTTAAGACGGGCCTTAGGACGGGATAGACCAGCCGCCATCGACGACGAGGACTTGGCCGGTGACATATCCGGCGCCGATGAGGTAGATCACGGCGTCGGTGATGTCGTTGGCGGAACCGGGGCGCTGCATCGGGGCGCTGCGTGTGGCGCGTTCGGCAATGGCGGGAGCATCGCCAGGGAACGATATGGTTCCCGGAGCAATGGCGTTGACGGTAATGGCGGGGGCGAGCGCGCGGGCCAAGCTGCGCGTCAGCATCATGACGCCGGCTTTGGAGACGCTGTAGGCCGTGTAGGTGGGCCAGGCCAGCAGGCCGCCGAGCGAGGCAAAATTGACGATGCGCCCGCGACCGCTGCGGGCGAGCAGGGGTGCGGCGCGCTGGGCCGCGAAGAACTGCGCTTTCAAATTCGTGTCCAGGACCGCGTCCCATTGGGCTTCCGTGGTCTGACCAACCGGGGTGGGCGAAAAGATCGCGGCGTTGTTTACGAGAATGTCCAGGCCGCCGAACGTTTGCTCGACCCGGTCGAACAAGCCATTGATTTCGGCGACGCGCGTCAGCTCCGCCTGCATGCTTACGGCTTGGCCGCCGGCGCGAACGATTTCCGCGACGAGGGCTTCGGCTTCGGTCCGCGAATTACGGTAATGCACCGCGACGCGCGCGCCTTCGGCGGCGAGCCGCAAAGCGATGGCGCGGCCGATGCGGCGTCCGGCACCGGTGACGAGAGCGGTTTGTCCTTTTAGCGAACTCATGTTAGCGAACTCATGCCGGGCAGAAAATTTAACACAGGCGTGGCAGCTGCGCTTTGGCGTAAGGAGCGGACGCGCCATGCGTTAGAATCTGGCGGCTCCCGGCTCCCATTAAAAGGCCGTTCAGGAGAATTTCAGGAGGGACGATGAAATTGGATCTGCTGGCGATGGCCGCGCATCCGGACGACGTGGAACTGACTTGCGGCGGCACGCTGATCAAGATGGCGCGCAGCGGCTATGCCGTGGGAATTTTGGACTTGACCGAGGGCGAGATGGGAACGCGCGGGTCAATCGAAATCCGGCGCAAGGAGGCGGCAGCGGCGGCACGGCTGCTGGGAGTGAAGCATCGCGAAAACCTGGGTCTGCCCGATGCTCATCTGGAGATGCGTATGGATTACAAGCTGGCCATCGCCGGTCGTATCCGGGCGCTGCGGCCGCATACAGTGATCCTGCCGTACTGGGAGGGGCGCCATCCGGACCACTACAACGCTGCGCGACTGGGTTACGAGGGCTGCTTCCTGGCCGGGCTGAAACGGCTGGACCTGCAAGGCGAGGCTTATCGGCCTTTCAAGATTTTGTATTCGACGACGTACGATCGCAGCGTGCGGCCTTCGTTCGTGGTGGACATATCGAGTGAATTCGCGCGCCGGTCACGCGCGATTCTGGCCTACCGCTCGCAGTTCCAACCGGTCGGGCGGGAACGAAAATCCAAGGTTTACTTGCCGCTGGACCGGCTGGTGCAGGAGGTTCATCTGGTGGCGCGATTCTATGGAGATATGGTCGGCGTCGAATACGCCGAGCCGTTCCTGGCGAAAGAGGTGATGCAGGTCGAGGATATTGTCGACTTGCCGGTGCGGTCGATTTAGGTCGCCATAGGGGATAGGGATCAAAGAAAACGGGGGCGGAGTGTCCTACATTGCGCAACGGATTGCACTTCGGCCCGGTCGCCTGCAACCCTAAGCCCTTCCGCTTGAGCGCGAACTCATATGGTACTGAACCTGCTAGAACCCGCTTTGCCCAGCACTCACTCTACCTAGAACTGCCCGGGCTGAAACCCGGATCAGAAACTGGAGGTCTTCGGTGATGAGGAAGCTGACTTTGTTTTTGGCGACGATAAGTTTGGCTATAGTCGTGTTGGCACTACCTGCTGCACCCCTTCGTGCCGGCAACTGTGGTGGGGGTGGCGGTGGCGTTAATGCTTCAATTTTTCAGACCTTGGGAGGCGATTGCAATACCGTCCCGGAACCCACCACCTTCGTTCTGCTTGCCGTAGGAATTGGTGCTTTGGGGCTTATTCTCTTTCTTCGGGAGTTGAAAGCCTCTAAGGCAGAAGGCAGGCAGGCCAGCCGGTCTTAAGGGTCAGGCAGGGCCCAAAAACTCAGAACTCGTCGGAATCTTGTGCCATGGAGAAGCCGGGGATGGCTTGGCCAGTCCCTTTGCGTTCTATTTTAATCCGAAGGACGGCGGCGGTTTCCCTGCCGGCGGGGCGAAGCACGGCGAACGTAGCGAGGGCTTCACTATAAAGGCGAGTAACGAGGAAAGGCTCCTCGCTGTCCGACTTTTTCCACACCTGACCGACTTGAACCTTGGAAACAGACATTTTGGCTGCGTTTCGAAGTGAATCTTGGGGGAAAGGGGTCTGCCCTGTCAACTGAACGAAGGTACAGGTCCCTATCGGTATGCCCGTATGACGCCCCGCGACCATCCTAGCCGAAACAGCGGGCAGACCGGAAACCGCGGCAAACCGGAAATAGCCGGGAAACCCCCTTGAATGAGAGGCCATCAAAGAGGAGGATTGATGTTTCGGTGTGTCGGCGTGGATGTATAATCGCAAAGAGCTTCGCTGGTCGGAGTAAATCATGACACAGTCGCGCATGGCAACTATAAGCGGCTTCTTAGGGCAGGGACTTTTGGGCCTGTCCCTATCCGCGGTCCTCGCATTTCCAGTATTCGCGAGACCTCAAGCGCCCTCTCAACCGGCGCCCCCGCCGACGCCACAGACCGCTCCCTCCGGACCGACCCAGGATCCGTCGGCGCAGCAGCCTGCGCCACCTGCGCAAACGTCGCCCACCGATTCGCAGCAGACGGAACAGACGGATACGAAGCCGGAGAAGAAGGCCAAGGACAAGAAAGATAAGAGCAAAAAGAAGTCGGATGCGGACGACGATGCGCAGCCGGTGGCGGCGACTAAAGATGAAGCTCCCCTCCCGCAGAAAGACAACCCCAACGTCAAGCCAGGATCTAAGGATGATGTGGACGCCATTGGGAATCGCGGGGTGGGCAAAGGCGTCAACTTCTATTCGGTGGAGCGCGAGATCGCGCTGGGCAAGAGCCTGGCACAGCAAGTGGAACGGTCATCGCGGGTCGTGGATGATCCCGTGGTGTCTGAATATGTGAACCGGGTGGGACAGAACCTGGTGCGCAATTCGGATGCGAAGGTTCCCTTCACCATCAAGGTGATCGACTCGGATGTGGTGAACGCGTTCGCGCTGCCGGGCGGGTTTTTCTACGTCGATAGCGGGCTCATCCTGCGCGCCGATAGCGAGGCGGAACTGGCGGGCGTGATGGCGCATGAGATCGCGCACGTGGCGGCGCGACATGGCACCCGCGATGCGACCAAAGGCCAGCTGGCCCAATTGGCAACCATTCCGCTGATCTTGCTGGGCCCGGCGGGCTGGGCGGGTTATGGGCTCTATCAGGGCTTGAATTTCGCCATTCCGCTGTCGTTCCTGGAATTCTCGCGCGAGCATGAATATGAGGCCGATTTCCTCGGCCTCCAATATATGTACAAGGCCGGTTACGACCCGAACGCCTTTGTGACTTTTTTCGAGAAGATTGAAGCCGAAGAAAAGCGGCAGCCGGGAACCGTGCCTAAGATTTTCTCGACGCATCCGCCGACGCCAGAACGCGTAGTGGCGATACAGAAAGAGATCGAGAACGTATTGCCCGCGCGGGACGACTACGTGGTGACCACATCGGAATTCGACAGCGTGAGGGAGCGGCTCCGCGGAATCGAGAACCGCAACAAGCTGATCGACAACAAGAATAACCAGGGGCGGCCGACGCTGCGTACGCGTACCGAGGGGCCCTCAGGACAGGCGGGCAGCGGAGGCGGGCAACAGCCGAACGCGCAAGGCGGCGGTTCTTCCGACGATTCGGACCGGCCGACGCTGAAGAGGCGTCCGGATGACGATCCGAATAATCCGAATCCGAGTGCTCAACCGAGTCCGAGCAGCCAGCCTAGCCAGACGCAACAGCCTAGCCAGACGTCACAGCCGAGTCAGGCGGGACAGCCTAGCCAGAGCAATCCGTAAGATTTTCGATATCACTGGGAAAAGGGCGCTCGTTCGACCATTCGTTCGACCGGGCGCCCTTTTTATTTTCGCTCCCTTTTATTTTCGCTAATGGGGAAGCCTGGAGGAAACCGTCTTACTGCGGAGCTACGACGCGCCACCGGCGACGCTGGGCTGGTGCGTGATGCCCATCCGGCGCATCTCGTCGCCGTAATATTTGCGGTAGAGAACTTCCCACTCTTCACTGCCCTCGAGGATCTCCTTCTTCTGGGAAGCGATCTTCTGCCGCACCTGCGCATCGATCTGCTCTTCTTCCTTGAGCAGGGCGATCAGAATATCCACGACGTTTTGCCGAATGGTGGCGCGGTCTTCGATAAATTCGACATCCTCGCCGGCGACGAGAACGTCGGTGATCACGTGGGACAAACGAATTGTTTTCTCGCGGCTTAATCGCATAGGTTGATGGGAACGATTGCCTTCTCTGCGCGGCGGGGTGCTCTCATGATCATCGTGGCATGGCGCACGGGTTCTAGCGCAAGATCAATTTGCGCTGCCGGGCTAGCTCGCCTTTCACCTTTTTGTACATCTCCTGATAGGACGCGCCGGTGCGGCGCATCTCTTCGGCGTGCTGGTTGAGGATTTCGCGGACCTCCTCATTGAGGCGGTCCTCGATGCCAACCTCTTCGGCCATCTTGCCCCGGATGCGCTCGGCCAGCGCGGCCGGGTTCTCCGTTTCGATCATTTTGTTGGCGATGAGGCGCTTGACCACCTCGTTGGCCATGTGGCCGACGTAATCGCGTGTCAACAACATTCTGGCTTTGAACTCCGCTCGAAAAATTGGTGCGTTTTGAGTCTACTGGCAGGTGCGAGAGAGTGTCAAGGAAAGCTGGGAGGTAGTAGATGGCGCGCTTTGAAATGAGGTTCCCCTTCGCGTCGCCTGTTCCTTGGCCTGCGCCGTTTTGCGGGTACCTAACTGCTGTACCGCCGGCTGTTCCCTGCTTCGGTCATTTCAGGCTTGGCGATTCGTTTTTGGGCCGGGCGTGTTGCTTGAGGAAGGCGACGATCAGGTCGGAAGCGTTGCGCGGGTAGACGTGCCCCAATGGATGGATGTAGGTGATTACGGGAGCGCCGCGACTGGAATCGTAGGCGGTGCAATATTCGCCGCAGGAATGGCCGGATTTACCGCTGCCATTCACTTCTCGCGCGATCGCTATGGATTCCAGCTGCCGCTGAAAGGGAACGTTTTCATCCCGCTCGCCGGCGATCTGGAGCAGCGGGATGGGCACGGACAGATGCACGCCCGGGAATTTTTCTCCCGCCACCGGAGCGAGCGCGGCGAACGTGGTCCCTCGCGCGCCCCAGAGCACGTAGGTAAATATGGCGCCATTCGAGAAGCCGGTGGCATAAATGCGATTCTCATCCACAGGAAACACCTGGCGCAGCCTGGCCAGAAGGGCGTCGAAAAATTTTAAATCGCGGTCGGCGTATTGCCCGGGTTCCCGCTGCCATCCAGGCTCATCCCCGCTGGGGTCTCCGTCGGTTGCCGTCGGAAGTCCCTGCATGTACACCACAATGGACTGGGGCCAAACCTTATCGAAGCGCATCTGCGCGGCGGTCTGGATCATGTTGCCGCCGTGACCGTGGAAGGCGAAGAGCAGGGGCAGTCGTTCCGGGGACCGAGAGGCGTTGGCGGGGGCCAGAATCAGCGCCTGGCGCGGCACGCCGTCGACGGTGAGGTTCATGGCCTGCGCATGCGAGCTGCCGGCCACCGCCAGACAGATAGCGGCGGCAGCCAGCGTTGCGGTCAGACAATTGGGCCGGATCATAACGTCACCTAATGGCAGGTCGCTGCACGGGAGCTTACCTCATGGCCTTCCTCCCCAGGCTAGTTTCAAGAGATTAAATCGTAACCTCGGGTTTATACAAGCCAGGGGGTTACACAAGTGAGGAGCCACGGCCTGATTAGAAATTGCACTGAAGCCTGACCAAGGGAGGCGGTTGGGTGTATGCTGTTTGGAGGAATGATCATGCGTAGTTTTTGCTCGGGTCGCAGATTTAGCTGCCTCGAGGTGCTCCTGGCACTCCTCCTGAGTGCTCCGATCTCTCTGCTTGCGCAAAGCGCGCCTTCCCCGCAATCGTTGCCAGCACAACCGGCGACGCCAGCGCCGTCGCCATCAGCGCAATCGCAACCTCAGAATACGGCGCCTTGCTCCAGCGGCCGTCCGATTTTGAAACGGGGCACGCAGCCGGCTCTGCCTCCCTGTCCCGACCCGCCGCCGGACGCGCCGCCTGCCGCGACTTCCGCGCCCACGCGTTCGCCGAATCCCTCCCAAAGCTTGATCGAAAGGGCCAGAGAGGCGGCGTTCGAGTTTTCACAAAAGCTTCCCAACTTTATTTGCCAGGAGGTGATGTCGCGGTTTACGCAGCGAGGCCGCGAGCCGGAAATGTCCCTGGACGTGGTCTCGGCGGACGTCATTTACGATGACGGGCACGAAACTTATCGTAACGTGAAGATCAACGACCGCTCCACGGACCGGGGCATGCAGGAATTGGGCGGGGCCTGGTCGACCGGAGAGTTCGCCTCCACACTGCTGGAGATATTTCACCCCGACACGCGCGCCCAGTTCCGCGCCGGCGGCGCGTCTTCCATTTCAGGTTTCAGCGCCCAAGTTTACGACTTTGAAGTGCGAAGTGAAAACTCGCACTGGATCGTGCAGTCCGGCTCGCAGACGGTGACACCGGCTTACGGAGGCTCGGTGTGGATCGATCCGCAAACGGCGCGCGTCCTGCGAATCGAGATGCAGGCCCGCAGCCTGCCGCCGGATTTCCCCACGGATACGGTGGAATCGGCGGTGGATTATTCCTACGTATCGATTGGCGGGACATCGTTTCTGCTTCCCGTCCGTGCCGAGAGCTTGGGTTGCGAACGCGGCGTCAATGAGTGCCGCCACAATATCATCGACTTTCGCAACTATCACGAATTCAAATCCGAGATCAAGATTGGTAATTGATTTTCGCTCGCAGGGCGCGGACCGTGGACGCCGATGATTGACAGTGCAAGGGAAGAGTGCGAGACTCCCGATTATTGGAGGTGCAGCCACCATGCGGAATAGGATTACGTTATCTTTATTTTTCGTCGCGCTCGGTATGTTGTTCGTGGTTTCGGGGTCGGCTTTCGCGCACCATGGCGCAGCCGCGTACGATTCCTCGAAAATGGTCACAGTGACCGGGACCGTCACGGACTTCCAATTCGTCAATCCTCACGTGATGATCGCCATAGACGCAAAGGATCCCGCGACGGGCAAGATCGAGAAATGGGAGGGAGAACTCACCAGCCCGAACCATCTTGCGCGAGCTGGCTGGACGAAGAGCACGATCAAGGTCGGCGATCAGGTCACCATGACTGGCTCGGCGCTAAGGAGCGGCGCGCCGGCGATGGCTATCCGCAAAGTGATGAGGAACGGCCAGGAAGTTGGGCTTATGGGCGGCTCCGACAACTGAGGGGCGGGCCGCACCGGCGACTAGAGAATCGTTAATGGCCGCACACCAAGCTGAAATAGAAAACTCGCCGATCCGCGCGCAAGGTCCATTTTTTACTCGGTTCCCTTTCTCTCGATCCTTCCGATAACAAGTGGAGTCGTAATCTCATATCCTCAACGCTTGCCGGGTCGGACGCAGATGATATCATAACGTCTCCTTGTCGCTTGATCCCGTACGCCGAGATGTGATCTGGCGCACGCAGGACAGATGATCTGGGTCGCAGCCGACCGCTACCGATCCTTGCTACAAAAATGTCTGCTTCAAATTCCCTGTCCAACCAAGCGCGAGAGAGAACGGAGGAAGTCAAAGATGAAATTCGGGGCGAGGCGAAATGAGCATTCGTGTAATGGGAGCGGCGATCATCGGTCTGATGGGCATGGCCTCTGCGATGGGCGCAGAGAAGCGCCCTCAGCGGCTCGCCGACGTGGATCCGCAAGCGAAACCCCATGGCGGAAACGGTCTGCAAGAACGTGCCGAATTCCTCCAGGAGCATATCGGTAAATGAGTTCATCGAGACCATGGGCTTCTTCGCTGCCGCTCTTGAACGAGACCTGCCCGCACCGGCCATGTAGACGAAAGCGGCGGCAACTGGGCCAAGATACGCCGACGACATTCCCACGAAGCAAACGGCGCGCATGATGATGATCATGGTCGACGGCATCAACAAAACGTATTTCGCGGGCAAGCGCGAAGTCACCTGCTACTCCTGCCATCACGGCGCAGATCGCCCCAAGGCACGCCTACCATCGCCGAACAGTACAGTTCGCCTCCTCCGGACGACCCTGACGAGATTCGTCGAGCAGGCTCCACGGCGAGCCCCTCCCGAACGAGATTTTCGACAAGTACATCCAGGCGCGTCGGCGGCGCGCAGAAACTCGCCGCATTCACGAGCTTCGCTGCAAAAGGAACTTACGGGGTACGACGATCCGGCAAGAGCCCTGTCGAACTCTACGCCAAGGCTCCCAGCCAATTTTCTCAAGTGGTGCATGGCCAGGCCGGAGCAAGCAGTTGGGTTGACGATGGCCGCTCGGTATGGGTCGCACAATCGCAATTGGATACCCCGGTGCCATTGCTCGCCCTTAGCGCGGGCGATCTGGACGGCGCCCACGTGGAATCGGAACTGTATTTCCGGGGCAGATCAAGCAACTGCTCAGCGACTTGCGCGTGGGTTTCCCGGTCAGCGGGGTGACGAGCATTCTTCCAACGATGTAGCGTCGGAGTGGACGAACGCGAGCTCACGGTCCTCGAGGGAACTACGGCGGCCGGGACCAAAGTAAAACTGTACTTCGATCCCACTTCTGGACTCTTGGTGCGGATGGTGCGCTACACCAATTTGCCGGTCGGTTTCATTCCCACCGAGACGGATTATTCGATTTGGCACGCTAATGGAATCAAAGGCGTTCGAGTGAACAAAACATGGGTTGAACGGACGCTCCGTCACCGAATTGAATTCGTTCGAGATGAATGCGCCCATCGACAAGTCCAAATTTGCCAAGCCAGCACCACCGGCGCCGGCTAGAAGCGAGACAGCGCGAAGGCAACCCTGAGAGGTGCGTGCGCTAGTGGAGCCTTGACTGCGTTTCTCGTTCCTGCACGATATCGGTCGCTGTTGAGGATGCAGCGAACGCAATGATGACCGCTACGACGGTTGCCGCAACGCCGCGCCATGAAGTTCGCATATTTAACATCGTGCTCTCCTTTCAGAACGAGTCGTGTTATCCAACATGAACCATCGAGAGGTGCGATGTCGCTATCCTTCTCCATCATCGTCTCCCATCATCCGTATCGATTGATCTCTTCTGTGACAGTCCACTAGATCTTCCACCGTTGGTCCAGTTCCACTTCAGGACGGTTGGTTCGTTTTAGCACGTGCCCTCCAGAGAGACTGGCTTCAGCGCGTTCGCTTCCGCCGGCGACATTGATTCTGCGTTAGATAGAAGTCACGATCACCGCCTGATTGGCCACCCGCGTGCATTCGCCAGTACCTGCGGCGTGATTGCGCTCGCACTTCCTTTTTCCATGCACAAACCGAAAACGATCCCGGCGATATTCGTTATGTGCTCGCTATGGTTCACGTGCGCGAGTTTTGCTCAGGTCCGCCAACCCGATCTCAACAAGATGGATCTGGAAGATTTGGCGAAGGTCCAGGTGGACACCGTTTCCGGGGCTTCCAAATTTCTCGAAAATTCCACCGATGTGCCCGCGTCGGTTACCGTGGTGACGGGAGACGAGATTCGAGAATTTGGATACCGCACGCTTGCGGACGTGCTGCAGAGCATACGGGGCTTCAACGTGGTCTACGATCGGAATTACTCGTACGTGGGCGTTCGTGGTTTCCTAACGCCCGGAGACTACAACGCGCGAATCCTTTTCTTGCTCGATGGTCATCGCCTGAACGACGACGTCTACGACTCCGCCCTGGTGGGAACAGACTTCCCCGTGGACATCAGCTTGATCGACCGCGTCGAAGTCATCCGCGGCGCAAGCTCCAGCGTTTACGGAACGGGCGCGCTGTTGGCTGTAATCAACGTGGTTACGAAAAGAGGACGCGACCTGGATGCGGCCGAAGTATCCGGCACGGCCGGCAGCTTACGCACCTATAAGGGGACCGGCACCTACGGCGCCCGATTCGACAATGGCATAGAAATGCTGATTTCGGGCACCGATTACCGCAGCCACGGGAACACGTCGCTATTTTTCCCGGAATTCGACTCTCCCCAGACGAACTATGGCGTGGCGGAGAACGCAGATGGAGACCGCGCTGCCAGCCTGCTGGCCGACGTGAGCTATGGGGACTTCAATATTCATGTGGTGGATAACTCGCGAACCAAGCAAATCCCCACGGGTTCGTTCGGTTCGGTTTTCGGCGACACGCGTCCGCAGACTACCGATGGGCGCGGGTATGTGGACGTGCAGTATAGCCATAGCGAAGGCAAATGGGACCTGATCGCACGCGGGTCCTACGACTGGGAGAATTATCACGGCGTTTACATCTATGACTATACAAACACGGGGCCGCCCTATACGCAAAACGAGGACCTGGCTCACGGCACTTGGGCGGATTTTGAATTCGATGCGTCGCGGCATTTGTTCCGCCGGCACCGCCTCACTCTGGGTATCGAGTACCGCCCGGAATTCAGCGCGCGGCAGAGTAACTATGACCTCTCGCCCTATAACTCATATCTGAACGAGCAATACCTCGATCAAGAGGTGGGCGTTTACGGCCAGGACGAATTCCGACTGAGATCGAATCTTTCGCTGGTCGGGGGGCTGCGACTGGATTGGCAAAATCCCGGCGGGAGGAATGTGAGCCCGCGGGTAGGGCTCGTCTATTCACCGGCTGAATTCACGCACTTCAAACTAATGTATGGGGACGCGTTCCGCGTGCCGAACGATTACGAGAGTTACTATGCAAGCAGCAACAGCGACACGGTCAATACCGCTCTAAAGCCCGAGGAGGCACAAACGCTGGAGTTCGAAATCCAGCAAAATATGGGCAAGCACTACGCTTTGATTGGCTCGCTGTTCGGGAACCGCTTTTATAACCTGATCGATCAATTTTCCAATCCAGCTGTGGGAAATACGCCGAGCACAAACTCCCCGGACGTTCTGCACAATAAAGGCATCGAAGTGGAGCTCGACGCCAACTGGGCTCGCGGCATAAAGGGTCAGGCCAGTTATTCGTTCCAAACCTCGCGGGACTTTCCGGGCAACCAGGCCTTGCCCAACTCCCCCGCGCAACTCGCCAAGGCGCGTCTCCTGCTGCCCATTGTGCCGAAGAGGCTTTCGCTTGGACTCGAAGGCCGCTATACCGACCGCACGCTAACTTTTTCCGGCGTAGAACTGGGCAGTTACGTCGTAGCCAACGCGACGGTACTGGCGCAAAATCTTCTCAAAAACCTGGATGTGTCGGTGAGCGTCTATAACCTGTCTAACAAGTTCTATGCCGATCCCGCCGGCTTCGGACTCACGGAAGCATCGATCCCACAGGATGGGCGGACCGCTCAGCTCCAGCTGACTTATAGATTTGCCGCCAGGAATCCATGAGCCATCCACAAAAGATGGCCGAGCATCCCGCGCAGCCGGCTTGCCGGCGCAATTGCCTTTACGCGCTCTTGCAAAAGCATCTGGCTTTCAGCGTGCTCCTGCTGACGGCCGCTGCGCTCGATCCATCGCATGGTAGCGCGCAGGAATACCAAAGCAGCGAATATGACCTGAAAGCTGCGATCCTTTTTAACTTAGTCAGGTTCGTCGAATGGCCGCCGAAGGCCTATCCCGACGCGCGCGCGCCAACGGTGGTGTGTACACTCGGGAAAGAACCTTTTGGACCCGCGCTCGACCGCTTTGCTTCCGGAAATAGCGCCTTCGGCAGGGGGTTCATGGTACGCCGCTTGCGTTCCGAGGAGGATACTCACGGATGTCATCTTGTCTATATCAGCTCGTCCGAACGGAGACTTCTCCCGGAAATCCTGAAGGGCCTGGAAGGCAGCCATGTTTTGACCGTCGGTGAATCGGAACAGTTCGCGGCTCATGGCGGCATGGTTCAACTCACCATGGAAGATAAGCAAGTGCATTTCACGATCAACCTGAGCGCTGCTTCTCGCGAGGAACTTCGCATCCGCTCGGGTCTGCTGGCACTCTCCAAAATTATCGGAAGTGCCGCAATCCCGCCGACAGAAAGCGGCTTAGCGCGCTAAGAAAAAGGGACGCCTCGATCGATTCGAGCGTAAAGCTATCCAGAAATCCTTGGAACGCATCCGCAATCAGGGATGAAGGGCTGGTTACACGAGTGCAGTTCAGGACCGGAGTCGTGGCCGGATAATTCGCTGTGCGACAGGGAAAAAGCTTCCGACTTTCGGGGTTGGTTGTCCGCAGGCACGCGCCAGAAGTAGTCAAGTTGGAAGGCCAATTCTACGCAGGCGGCCCGGGCTGGCAAATAGAGATGTCCGCTCCACAGATATTGTCGCGCGAGCCCTAACGACCCACGCCCTCCCCGTTATCGGAAGGCGTGGGTCGAGGTAGATCTTCCTTGCCGCCTGCTATTTGCCTGGCGGCGGAACTGCGGGTTTGCCGAACTTCGCGTCATCGATCGAGACGTTGGGCTGAATCTGCGAGAGGATCATATCGGCGCGGCCGTCCATCCAAGCCACGGAGATGTGGTACGGCATCTTGATTCCTGCGACGTCGCGATAATCGGAGAAATCGGTCTCCGTGGAATAAAGGCCGACCTTGGTATCGGAATACCGCACCATGCGCAGGAGCAAGCCCGTCTTCTTATCAAAATAGAAGTTTACCGGCGTTTTCCCGTTCATGGTTCCCTGAACCACCTCCACGTCCGTATCGCCGATCTGAGTGGGGAAGCTCACACGCCAATTCATAAGCGTTTGCTTGAGCTGCGTGGGAAAGGTAACGGCCGCATCCAGTTTGGCGCCATCCAGATCATCCGCCGTCAATTGCACCAAGGGCACCGGCTTGTCGTCCGCGGGGGCGAGAACCCAGGCCATGCTGCCGTTATAGACCGTGGCGCGTTCGCCGCTGGGCGACTGGCTGAAAACAGCGCGCTCACCCGGAGCCTTGGCGTAGATCTGCACCGGGATCTTCTCTTCCGCATATCCCTCGGAAGTTCCCTTGGCTTGAAAGCTCTTCAGATTGGCAAGCTTCTGGGCGCCGCCGAGAGCCCGAATGTAGCCGTCCAGGATCTGGTCGGCGGTACGCTCGCCGCGGGCCGCGGGGAGAAGCGTATCGGGGTCCTCCGGAGGAGGCGGAGTGGCGTACACGTCCGCGACCGTAGGCGTAACCCGGGGCTTATCGTCTCCATGGTGGCAGGAATAGCAGGTGACTTCGCGCTTGCCGCCGAAATAACTCTGGTTGATCCCGTTCATCATCAGGACCATCTTGCGCGTCATCTGCTTCATGGGAGTATCGACGGCATATTTATCCCAACTGCCGGCGCTCTCGTCGCCATGGCACGTGGTGCAGTTGGCCGTCAGGGATGCGGAGAAGAAGCCCATCTCCTCCATGAATTCGTTCACAGGGATGCCCTTAAGCACCTGAACGTTCTTGAACGCTTGATCGGACATAAGAGGCTTGTCGCCTGATGCGGCCTGAAGCCTGGCCGCGCGCCAGCGTCGCAGGAATAAGGCACACAGCGGCGATTCCCATGGCGCGATACTAGTGTATAGAGGATCGCTCGCATCGATCCAAGCTTCATGAATTTCCTCCTCTGGCTTTCGTACCCCGCGGGGTCGAAATTCAACATCGAACTCATAATAATAGCAAGTGATAAATGCTTGCGCCCGTATGCCCAAGCGAAGCCGAGACCGTAAGGTTCGGGCTCGTCATTTCCCGGATGGCTCCGACGGCACAGGTCCCTTGCGCAGCAGATAATGCACCAACTTTCGACAAAAAGCTAAGTTAAATTGGCGCAAAGCCTCTTAACGCGGATTTAATACGCCGTCGCGTCGCAAGCGCGCCGGACTACATCACGCGCGCAGGGATACCGCTGGAGGGTCGAGGGTACGGTGGGCTTCTCTGCAGGCTAACCGCCCGGCCGGGGCCTTTTTGCAGGCTCACCACCCGGCCGGGCTACGCTCTCATTCTTTACGATAACGAGAAGGTGACATGAACGGTCAGCTCAATGGGCCAAGGAACGCCATTGAGATAAGTCGGCTGGTACTTCCAGTGTTTCACGGCTTCGAGAGCGGCGGGAATGAGCACTCCGGGGCCGCTGATGGCGCGGGCCTGGACTACGTTTCCGTCCTTGTCGATGAGCGCGTCGATTTGGACGTCGCCCTCGATCCTGGCTTGCACGGCCAGGAGTGGATATTTGGGCCGGAGGTTTGTAGAGTTCCCGCGGAGGTTTCACTTCTCCACCGACGTGCAGCGGCCCGCTAGGAACAATCGCCTCTGCAACAGGAGCGGGAGGAGGAGGAGCGGCAGGACCAGCGCTCTCGACGATGCCGCCAAGCAAGCCGCCGATTTGGCCGCCGGGAACTCCGCCAGCTACGCCGCCAGCAACGCCGGCGACGATATCCGAGGCGGCTTCGGGCGCGGCGGACGGCACAGGAATTGTCTTCGGTATGGCAATCGGCATGGTCAGCTTGGCTGTCGCCGGAAGAGCCTTGTGCGGCACTTGCCTGGGCACAGCCGCCGCGGGGGGTGGAGGAGGCGGAGGGGCCGGAACCAGGGGAGCGGCCAAATATGTGACTTCAAACTGATGCAGATCGATTACCTGGGTATAGAAAAGAGGCACGATGACCACCGCAACCACTATGGCCGCATGGATACCGATCGAGATCAGCCACTCGCCCACGGTGTGACGATGTCCCGCAAATGAGTCACCCAAGAGGGCATCATCAAGAACATTCGCGCTGCCGGCCGCAGTCTGGCTTCCGGCCTCTAGCGGCGTATCGATGCGCGCGCCGGGGGAACCAGAAGTTTGGGCACCATCAGGCGGCGTGACGCAGCCGCCGTTTCGCCAGCCGGGCTGACCGCTCCGCTCGACACGTCGCTCATCCGTGCATCGGCGGAAATCAACCTTCTTGGCACCAGGAGGTCTCGGCGGACTGCTTTGGGCTCATTCGATTCTGTTGAGGAGATGCGTGCGTTTGGGGGAACTAAGAGTCTAGAGATCATCTTTTCCCCCTTCCTGCGATCCGCTTGCAACAAAATGTTGGCAGATATCGAAGAGGGGTTCGGTGAGCCCGGTCACTTAGGCCTGTGATATCTCGTCTATATGGCGATGGATAGCTGGTCAGACCAGCGGGAATCCGGCGCGGCCGGTGTTCCATATAACCCGATTAGACTGATTGTTTGGCGGGCGGTTCGCCGACAAAAAAAAGGAAGCAGCTTTGGTACGACCGCCGCTGCTTCCCGGGGTGTGTTCTATGAGTTACCAGTTGGACGCGGCAAGAGCACAAATGGTTTCACCTACACTTCATCGAGCACCCGTACCAGAGTGGGTTTGCGGACCTGCGGACTTCGACGCGGGGCCTCTAGGTGGCGTGCTCTTCCCGATAGCGCTCGACATGGCTGGCTAATTCGTCCAGCGTCACCTTGCGTTGTGCGATGCGGCGTTGCAGATCCAACGAGAGACCTGGGTGTTCCTTTCGCACATTTCGGAGCGCATCCTTCAAAGCCAGCCAGCGTCTGCGCCTTTGTTTGCTTCGTCTTTGCCTTTGTTTTCGCTTTTGTAGCCATGTAGAAGAGATGAGTGCATGGCACCGGAGGTTGTCGGCCCCGCTATCGCACTTTTCCGAAGATCCGGAGAACGGCTGTTCGCAACATGGCGCTTAGCGGGATTCGGCAGTCCGTGGGGATATAGATGAGCGGCGGTAAACGGCATCGATGTTCCGGCGCTGCTGCATCAGCAACAAGGCCAGTTTACTTGTGCTCCCTTCCTGCGTGAGGGATTTGTATTGCTCCAGTTCTTGGTTGTTCGTGCAGTAATACTCTTCCAGGTCTTCGTGGTGGAGCGACCATTGGTGGGGCTCTGAGGTCCAGGCGCGGTCAGCACTTTGGGGTCCTCGATTGTAACCTGATAAATCAGATAGTTTTCGCTCGGACGCGAAAGGCGCTCGATAACATGTTCCTGATCGCTATGGAACCAACCGATAAAGTTGTTCCAGGTGCGTTCGTCTATGGCAATCACGTCGATGACTAAAGTATCGCCTTCCCAATGGGCGGTTGCGTCTCCAGCGAAGGTGGGATCCGGATTTTTGGTGTGCGGACGGCCGTCGGTGTGGATCACGCGAAAATTGGTATTCAATTCGTTCAGTTGGATCAACTCGTCACGCGTTTGCACCAACTGTGCGGGATAGGGATTCACCAACCACATGCCGGGAATGCCGCGCGGCGCACAATTCACCGAGGGGCGTGCCAGTTCAAGTTCGGCAGGCGACATCGCTTTGATCTTTGCTGCCGCCCAAGGCTGGAAGGGCACCTTTCGAGCTACGGCCGCCATAGCCGGCGGCGCGTATTGGCCCGCATATCCGGAAACCATACTCCGGAAAGATCCGGATGGCCGTCGGCCGTACGCGGCGCCGGTCCAGCTTTCGGCGGCGCACCGCCAGAATCTTTTTTCTCTTGCGCGGCAGCCAGCTGATGGAAGTGCACGCCACCGCCAGAAGTTGCCAGTGCCAGAATGCAACCGGTGCGCCGGAGCTTGATTCGTGTCGTTTCAGTTCTGGCCATGTTCGTAATCGCTTCCCACCTTCAGTTTACGGCCATCAGCCATCGTGACCGTCTCAGCCGCGGCCCGTTTCAGATTGGTGATTTTCCCGAGGCAGGCTCTCACCGTAACCACCTTGCCGATATTATCGAGGAAATCTTGCCTCTGGATCCCGCTCCTCTTTAGATAGGCTACGGATACGGCCTCAAAGCTCCAGGAGTCAACCTGGTTATTGGCATCTTTGAGATCCACATAGAAATAAACGTGCGGATTCTCCCAATCCACTTTCGTGAGGGTACCTGTCATGCTGCTGCACTTGCTTGCATCGTATTCGACAGAAAAGGTGTGATGCGCGAACGCGGGCGCAGCCAACAACCCCGAAATGAGCGGCAAGGCAAGAAGAACTCTGTGCCTCATAGTCGTATACCTCTGAGGTGGAAGCATTCCTTGGTGGTGCTACACCGTGGCATAACGGCAACTCAGTGTCAAGCCGAACGGGTACCGAGCTCAGTTCAAATCGAAACCATGCCGCCACTGCGGCTGAAGGCAAGCCAATAGTCGGCAGGTCGAGTTTACGAAATTGTAATCGACGAGGACGAGCGCACTTCTTGCTCAGTTAGGCCACCTTCTGCTTGAGCGGCGGGACGCGCGTATACTGTCCGTAGAGGCAAAGCAGGTCGAAGGCGTAGAAAACGTGTTGGACCCAAGAGACCTAACGGTGGGGAAAAATCGGGAACCAACTTGCAGCGTGAGCCAATGAAATCGCGAAGAGATTGTTTGGTGGGCGGTCAGCGATTTGAACGCTGGACCTTCCGGGTGTAAACCGGATGCTCTAACCGCTGAGCTAACCGCCCGTTGTCTTTAGATTCTATCGGTTACCTGCCACACTCACAAAGCAGATCACAAAATTGTGCGGGTTCAAAGCGTTTTCGTGCGGGTCCTCCCCGATGGCTCGTGAAAACCGAATGATTATCATAATTTAGGCGTGCTCGTTCGCTTCGAGAAGGTGCGCGCTCAGAGCGGCCCAGCGCTCCGGCTGAAAGGCGAACGAGGAGTATGGAGTACTACTACCTCCTTGAGAACCGTCGAAGCCACAAGCAACATTTGAAAAAGTTCCACATCTCGCCGGTGCGAGTTTCGGTTACGCTACGTAGCCCGAACGAGGTCTCGCGTTTGCGGGCCAAAACGAATTCCGCTGCAAGGAGGGCCCAATATGAAATGCTATTGGCCGGCTGTATTCTGCGCTGTCTCGATGCTGGGTTGGATAACCATGGAAGCGCGCGCCCAGGCGCAAGGGGCCGAGGCCCATGTCGCGGCGGCCAAGGCCGTGTTATCGCCCAATACTGAGTACCCGAAGCCTTGGCAGACTTTCGCTTCCTTGTTCCGGACGGTGTGCACTCCGCCGAGAAAAGATGCGCGACCTGCCAAGATTGGGCCAGGCGAACCCGACGAGAAGGGGAAACTAGTTCCCACGCCGCGCGATAAATGGTACGTGCCGCCGGTGAAGGTATTCGACAACCTCTACTTTATCGGCACGCAATCGGAATCCACCTGGGCGCTGACCACGTCGGCGGGGATCATTCTGCTGAATACAAACTTTCCCTGGGTTACCCCGGATCTGCTGAACGAACTGAAGACATTTGGTCTGGATCCGGCAAACATCAAATACGCCATTATTGTCCGTTCGCACTCCGACCAGTCTTGGGGAATCAATGCCCTCAAAAAGATGGTGCCGTCCGCGCGAGTCATCATGTCCGAGAAGGACTGGGATCTTCTTGCGAAGGACAATCGCCCGCCGAGCTCAAGCCCGTGAAGGATATGGTGGCGAAAGATGGCGAGAAGATCACCCTCGGGGACACCACCGTCACGATTTACTCCACGCCCACCTCCACGCCTGGCAGCATTTCCCTCATCTTCCCACTAAAGGAAGGAAACCAACGCCACCTTGCGGGCATGCTCGGCGGGGACCTCATGGACTGGTGCAGGAAGGCGTGCAGTTGTACCCCGATATGCAGACCGAGGCCAAAGCCTACATCCCAGCGGTGAAACGCTTCAAGGAGATCGAAGACAAGGCCGGCGTCAACGCAATTATTCACATCCACTCCGAGGACGATAATTCGCTTTTAAAGCTCGACGCGGTAAGGTCTCGAAAGCCGGGTGAACCGAATCCGTTTGTCAGCAAAGATGACGTCAACCGATTTATGACCGTGCATATCGAATGCGCGGAAGCTCAACTCGCCTGGGCAACCAGCGAGTAGCGGACTGAACTAGCGGTCGAGGACATCAAACAGGCATGCGGCACCCTATGGCGCACGGCCAGAAGAGGCGTACGATGCCGGGAGAGGGCCCTGAGAACGATCAGCGCTGCGAGGGATATATATGCGTTATCAAAAATCGGTTTCTCTTGCCATCTTGTTGCTTGTGACGCTTTCCTTGGCCTCTTCCGGTTTAGCGAATACACATTCACGGCCCGCGCCGTGCGCCTGAGTTTCGTTGAGGGCACGGTCATCGCGCGAACGCCCGGATCCCGGAAGTGGGCCCGGGCCGCTTTGAACATGCCCATCGAGCAGGGGGTTTCCATTGCCACGGCGAAGCACAGCATCGTCGAGGTGCAGTTTGAAAACGGGTCCACGCTCCGCCTCGGCGAGCTCTCTCGCGTTGATTTCGTGCAAATGGGCATCGGTCCGGACGGCGGCTACATCAACCATCTGAAACTTGCTGTAGGCTTTACCACCGTTAACATCATGCCCCAGCGGCACGATGAATATGTTCTCACTGCATCCGGCGCCAGCCTCGTGCCCCATGGCAAGTCTGAATTCCGAGCGGATTTGAGCCACGGCCACCTGCGTGTCGAGGTTTTTAAGGGTCGCGTTCAGGCGGCGGATTCGAGTCAATCCCAGCCATTGCGAAGGAATCAGGCGCTGGCTTGCGACTACAGCGTGCGCGCGGATTTCCAGGTGACAGGCAACATTCAGCTGGACGACTGGGATCGGTGGGTCCAAATGAGGGATCGGCAGGCGAGTTTGGCGGCATACAACGTTCCGCCCCCAGGGATGTACGATTGGGAGAGCGGCCTGATGCCCTTTGGTGGCGACGGGACGTTTCCGGGTTTTGGGGAAGACGGCTTTTAAGGATGGGCCACCCGGATGGCCTTCTTTGCACCCTCGTGGCAGAGGGTGCGTCCGTCGTAAGCTCCAGCAAACAGCACGAATTCGCTTAGAAAACATTCTCACTGTACTGCGTGCAGATCATTCCCCCTCCTAAGGTGGACTCAAACCGACGCCAACGATGGTTTTACGGCGACAGAGGAATCGGCCTTGACACAGGAGCGCTGGGGCATTATAAGCAGCGGTAATTTAGAACTGGGGCTGAAGCTGTTCCCAAGGAGAAATGGCATACATGACATCCAAGCGCTCCGCCTTTTTGATGGCGATCCTGGCATCGCTTATTTTGGTGACTCCCGCCTTTGCGCATCACGGATTCACCGTAGAGTTCGACCCGACGAGGTGCTTCGATATGCAAGGCACCCTGACGGCCATCGATTGGCAGAATCCGCACGCGTACGTGCATATCGACGTCAAAGAAGCCAGCGGGAAGGTAGCGTCGTGGAGTTTTGAAACCATCTCCCCCAATAGCTTGAAACGCGCCGGCAGCACGAAAGAGGACTTCCTTGCCGGTCTGGGAAAGCCCGTGGCCTTCCGGGCATGCCCCAGTAAGGCTGGAGGACCGAAGTACAAAGGAGAAGTGGAACTCCTGGAGATGACCGACGGCGTGCCGCGCGTTCTGGGACAGAACGTCGAAAATCTTAATGCCGATCAAGTGCGCCAACATTTGCCTGACATGACGCAAAAATGACGAGCGACTGACGGCGCTCTGCCCGTTGGCAATTCCCACCAGAAGCAAACACATTTCGGAAATTTCAGGGCGGTTGGCCGTGGCCAGCGAGCTTGAAAAAGGGGAGTCGAGCAATGAAACCTCTGGAAAAGAAAAAATGGCTTAGCGGTCACGCTGCCGGAGCCCTGTTGGCGGTTTTGTGCCTAGCGTCCATGCCCGCTCTCGCTCAGCAAGGAGGCGCCCCCAAGCCGATCGCCGGAGGCCTGGAACAGGTGAAAGAGTTGCCGCCGGGCGGGCCTGCGCCGCGCACAGCGGACGGACATCCCGACCTGACTGGACGCTGGTATCCAAACGGAGCCGGAAGAATGCTCCAGCGGACCTACATGACCTTTTTTGGCAAAGACGTTCGCAGGCAATTCGATCCCAAGGTAGTCCAGGAGGAACCGCCCGTCTTCAAGCCTGGGATGGAAGCAAAATACCGGGGTAAGGGCAAGTTAGTCGGTTTCGCGGATCTCTGCAACTGGGGGGGCGTTCCCAGCGCGATCTTAATGCAGATCACGCAAAACTGGCCCATGCAGTTGATCCTGACCCCCGGACAGATTGTACAGCTGATCGAATTCCCCAGGGACATTCGCGTCATACATACCGATGGGCGCGCTCATCACAAGGACCCGGATCCTAGCTTCAATGGCGATTCCGTGGCGCACTGGGACGGAGACACCCTGGTCATCGACACCATCGCTCTGGACCCGGGCATGGGCATAACCGGACTGGCGGGACCGGACGGATTAGCAGGAGGAGGCCAAGGGTGGGCGCACAGCGATCAGGAGCATCTGATCGAGCGCATCAACCGGCCTTCCATGAACTTCATCACTTACCAAGTGACCGTCGAGGATCCCGTGGTGCTGGCCAAGCCTTGGAATTCAGCGCCGCGGCGTTGGTCGCTGGCGGGCCCCAATGACGACTGGGAAGAGCAATACTGCACCAATGAGTCGGATTTAACGGACGCACAGAGTGTGGCGGCACAGGCAGCCAAGGCAAAGGCCAAGACAAAGTAGAGCCTGAAATATCGCCTGGGCCGCTTCATCAATCTGGTTGCCCAGGCATCTGAAACTGATACTGAAACAAGAGCGCCCCGGTCGTTCCGGGGCGCTCTTTATTTCTGCAAGCGGGTAGTTCCCTTCCTAGTAGGTCAGTTTCAATCCGAATTGAATGTGCCGGGGACCGCCCGAACCCAGCACTGCGTTACCCGAATCCGGCGTCGCCGTGGAGTAACCGAACGTGGACTTTGAAGGATCGGTGCCGGGCGCTCCGAAATTGGTGTGGTTGAGAACGTTAAAGAATTCCACGCGGAACTGCGCGCTGTAGCGTTCCTTGAGCTTCCAGAGTTTGGCGACCGAGAAATCCACGTTCTTGTAGCTTGGTCCGACGAAGAAACCGTGGCCCGCATCGCCGAGAGTTCCGTAAGCGGGCGGAGTGAGAACACCGGAGCCGGAGAGGAAGCAGCCCCCATTAGCCATCGCAGCCAGGGCAAGAGTCTGGAGCTGCGCATTGCCGGAGTATGGCGCCTGTGCGTCAGCCGCGCAGGTGGCGTTGCTCAACGCGCCAGCCCCGGTCAACTTGGTTGGCGGAGTGGCATTCTGCGTAAAGGCGTTGTTAGGTCCCACATAGTTCCAAAACTGGTAGGAGCCATTGCCGTCTCCGGAGTTTAGCGTCTCGCCATCTCCCAGCCAGTCGGTCTTGGTCAAATCCGCCACACTGAAGTGCAGCCCTGGCTGCAAAGTCAGGATCGCGTTTACCGACCAGCCCTCGAGCATTTGTGCCGGCGATTTTTTCCCGGGCAAAACGTAAGTCGGCGAGAAAAGGAAGCGATGCCGGAGATCGTAGGTGGCGTTGCCATAATCCGAGCGCAGATTATAGCTATCGGATGGCAAGACGTTGGTGACGAGAGTTGGCTGGCCGTCGACGATGGCCAGAGTATGGGAATAGGTATAGCCGGCAAGGAAGCTCAGCCCATGGTAGTTCCGGCCTTGCAACGTCACCTGCAGGGCGTCGTAGTTGGAATAAGACCCGTTGGTCACGTCGTCTATTTGGCTCAGGTACGGAAATTTGCCCACGTAAGGCTCGGCTGCGACTTCCGCCTTCGTATCGGGCGAGCATTTATTGTAGAAGGTTGCGCTGCTTCCCAGGCAAGTGCCGACGGCGCTGGCATCCCACCCCGTGCCAATCACCGGCTGGTTGATATCCTGTATGGATTGCTCCTGATAGCCGTGAGTGCCCACGTAAGCCACGTCAACCGTCAAGTTGGCTGCGATCACTCGCTGGATGTCCACATTCCACTGGACGGACTTAGCTTGCGTGTAATTAGAGTCCGTCGCGCCGGTCTGGCAGGGTACGGGGGTAAATAAGGCGGCGGGCGGGAGCCCAGGTTCGCCGGCATACGTACAAGTAACTCCTGTGTATGTAGTGCCATTAATGAGTACCGGCAGGGTGGTTGTGGGGAATATGGTGACGCCTGGAGGCAGGTTAGCCGCCAGATTCCAATTGGGAGCCAGCTGGGCGGTGGACAAACTTTCTCTCGTGAACGTGTTGGCGTTGACCGCCTTGCCGCTATTGTTGACGCCGATGCTGGGGAAATTCGCTCCGAAGGGAGTGCTGGTGACAATCCCTTCCATGGGCTCGCTGTTTGTAAACAGGCCCGCTCCCGCGCGGACCACGGTCTTTCCGTTGCCCTTGACGTCCCAGGCCACGCCCAGGCGCGGCAACAGATATCCCTGCCGGGTTTGTATTCCTGGGGAATCGGCGCGCCGGGGCCAACCTGCTGCACCGCGGGAGTCGTGAGCGGGGTTCACGTTGGGATTGAAGTTGCCGAGATCGTTGTAGCGCTCTACCGGCGGCGTGAAGAATTCATACCGCAGGCCAAGATTCAAGGTGAGTCTGGGTTTGATGCGCCAGTCGTCCTGCACAAATCCCGCAAACAAGTGAGCTCGCGTGACGATCTTGGGATTGCCTATGGAGATCGATCCGTTGGTTGGGGAGCCCTGCAGGAAAGTAGTTACGTTCGAGAAAAGGAGCAAGCCCTGGGCGTTCGTGAAGTTGTCCGCATCGTGAATCTGGTCTACATACTCGAAGCCGTACTTGAATGCGTGCTTGCCGCGCAGGTACGAAACGGCGTCCACCAGATCGACGTCTCCCGAAGGGCCGCCGGCGCTTGCCCGTAAGCCAGTCCCCACTGCGCCGGCCCCCACGACTCCGGATAAGTTGCTGAAGGTGATCGTCGGCAACCCGCCGTACAGCGGGTTCGTTACGCCCGTGGGCATACCGTAGCCGTTGGGCCAGGGAGCCTCCTGGCTCAGGTTCACGTCGCCCGAAACAGTCTGATTCCTGTTGAAAATGTAGCCCAGCCTGAAGTCGTTCACCAGGATCGAATTCGGAGTCCAGGTCCAATCTCCCGAGTACTGCTGCACGTTGTTTACGCCGCCTGTGTAGTATTGCGGCAACAACTGATTGGCGCTGAGCGTTTGAGAGAAGGACTTGGAAATATAGAGGAAGCCGCTCACATGATGATGGGCGTTGATGGCGTAGTCTCCCTTGGCGAGGCCGTTGTTGACTGGCAGATTGCTGGGAGCCGGCTGGAAAAACGTGGTGCTGGTGCTGTTAAAAAACGGGAAAATATTTTCGACCGTCGGCGACGCCGGACTTACCACGCAGGTGTTGGGGTTCAGGCCCGCCAATTGCGCGCTAAGAGGGTTAATGCCTGCCGGCCCCAAAGAGCGGCAGGTGTCCACGAAACTATTGCCCACCCCTGCGCCCGCCACCGACGTGGGCGCTTGCGTGGTTCCCGTATTTCCTGTGACGTCGCGCACGAATTCGAAATTCGCAAACCAGAAGAGCTTGTCTTTAATGATCGGCCCGCCCGCAGTGGCCCCAAACTGCTCCAGGTTTGCCGGAGTGACCTGCCCGGTGAAGAAGTTGGACGCATCCGTGGCGCTGGCATCGCGGCCAAACGCGTAGGCCGTGCCGTGAATGCTGTTGGTGCCGGACTTGATCCCCACGTTCACCACCGAGCCGTCCCGGAATCCGGCTTCCGCCTTGGAGTCATAGGAAGCGCTGAATTCCTGTATGGCGTCGATGGGCAAAAGGCTTCCGGAGTCTCCGCCACGATAAAATTGATTCATGAGCGTTGAGCCGGTGGTGTTGACGATCTGAATGATTCCTTCCACTCGAAAGGTATTGTTCTGAATGCGCCGGCCGTTGGAGTTCGAACTGCCCGTACCGGCGCCTGGCGTGCTCACGGTCCCCGGGCGCAGGTCGAGCAAGCGCTCGAAGTTACGGCCGTTGAGCGGGAGTTCCATGATCGAGCGGTTGGTGACCGTGCCGCCCAATGTGGCATCGGTGGTATCAATCGCGGGGATTTCTCCGGTCACCGTGATGGTCTGAGTCTGCTCGCCGGGCTGCACCACCAAATCCACACGAACCGTCTGCCCAACTTCCAGCAGCACGCCGCTATGCTCCACATTGCGGAAACCTTTGGCTTCGGCGCGGACTGTATAGGTCCCAGGCGTCAGGCCCACCGCCACGTACTGTCCGGCGCCGTCCGCAGTCAGGGCGCGCGTGACGCCTCTGGCCACATCGATGACGCTCACCGTCGCGCCGGCGACGGCGCCTCCGCTCTGATCAAAAACTCCGCCCTGGATGGTGCCCTGGCTGGTTTGCGAAGAGAGAGGCAGGCACGCCAGGCAAAATGCGATCGCGAATCCCAGCCCCTGCGCTGCTTTTTTCATCTGCTTCCACAGGCGCGTGCGGCAACTCACAAATGAGGAACTCATGAGCCACATCCTTTCGTTGCAAGCCGGTTGTAAGGAAGCCCCCTAAGATGTGCCCGTCAATTACACTCTTTCGACCAAAAGATCAACTAGAAAGCTCAGAATTACGCTGAGCCCCATTGATAAGCATTGATAAAAGAGAGGCTCACAATTCGCGACACGCTAGCGGGGGCTGTGCCTCGAGGGAGAGGAAAACTCGAATGAATCGCCGGGGAATAGGGCAGTCCTGCTCAAGATTGCGGACTGCCCACGCACCGGAATCAGAACGTCATTAGAACGGGCTGCGAAGGCGTGCGTAAGACTCTATCATTTTCCACCGGGCCCGAAGGCCACGGCTGAACTAGAAAGTAATCTTCGCCCCCAAATTAATCTTGCGCGGCCCGCCCGTCCCGAACACCGGCGCATTGCTGATGATCTCCGGGGTGCCGGTGGATACTCCAAATGTCGAGGGAGTGGCAGGGTTGGAACCCGTCGAGCCCGAATAATTGACCACGTTGATGAGATTAAAGAACTCCGCGCGGAATTGGACTGTCATGTGTTCCTTTACCGTGAAGTTCTTGACCACGGCCAAATCCCAGACTCTCAGCCATTGACTGCGAAGAACGTTGAAATCCATATTCCCGTACGTTCCCTGAGCCGGCGCAACGATCACGCTGTTTCCCGACAGGTAACAGCCGAAGCTGCCTAGCGCAGCCAGCCCGTTGAAGTTCGGGTCCGAGGTGGGCACGCTCGCGTTGGTCGGCAAGCCCTTGGCCACGTCGACGCAAGCCGCCGGCATATTCGCCACTTTCGCCGCCGCGATCGCCGCCGGATCCACAAGCCCTGCCGTGCTCCCAACCGGCACCGACGTGCAGCCGGTGGTTCCGCCAAATATGCTTCCGACGACCCCGTAGCAAGGCAGCATGGCCGGGGTACCCGCAGTGAAATCCGCAGGGTTCCCCGAGATGACCCATTTGTCCGCCTTTTCTCCGGTCCCACTTAGATCGGAGGTGGTATCCGCGCCCTTCGATGGGAAGTCCGCTGAGAACGTCCAGGGAGGAACTCAGCTGCCAGCCCTTTAGAAGTTGCAGGGGGGGCTTGTCTTCCCGGAATCAGATAAGTTCCCGTCATCGTGAATCGGTGGCGGTAATCGTAGTCGCTGTTCCCGTAGTCCAGGTAGGGGTGGGTGCTATCCATCACGTTCTTCGGACTGGCCTGACCGTCCAGCCCATGAATGGTCAAATTGTGGCTCCAAGTATAACCGGCGGTCAGAGTCAGCCCCTGCGACGCTGTCTTGGTCAAGCGAGTTTGCAGCGCGTTGTAATTGGAAGGGTCGTTGGCTCCTTCTACAAGCACCTGGCTCAGGTAGGGGAACTGGCTGTAGTAGGGCCGCCTCTGTCAGTTCGCCGCTTTTCACGCCAGGCGTTGGTTGATTAGCGTCGAGAGCGCCCTGTCCCCAGTCACCATGACTGCCCGCGTAGTTGACGTCGAGCGCGATGGTATTGGTGATGGCGCGCTCAATACCGATAGTTCCACTCGCCTACAATCGCCGGCCGAATATTCGGGTCAATTGTGCCCAGAGAGCAGGGAGACGGGTTCGTGGGTAGCAGCGGATTCGTAGGCTTCAAGCCATTGCCGCATTGGATCGTCGCCGTGGTTGGCAGGTTCCCAAAAATCGGCTTATTCACGGCCCAGTTGTATTGAATCAGAGTTGCCGTGGACGACCCACTAATCGTGCCATTCTGCAGGGTGCCCGGCCTTTGATGCTCGACCCATCCGCCAGAAACAGGGTCCCTCCGGTCGGCACTGAGTAGACCAGCTCTTCGCTATCGACCATGGCCAAGTGAACGGGTTGTAGAAAACACCGCCACCCGCCCGGACCACGGTCTTGCCGTTCCCCTTCACGTCCCAGGCCCCCCGAGGCGAGGTCCCCAATTGCCCTTGGGAGGATTCCACAGAGACCGTGAATCCGTCTGTTGGAAAAGTCCGCTCTGCGCGGTGGGGTCAAAGCCACCGCCGTTGTTATTCGCGTCCCTCATGGGCGCCTCATAGTCCCACCGAAGCCGAGATTCAAAGTGAATCTTCGGGTGATCCGCCAGTCGTCCTGGGCAAATACAAAGTAGCTCTGCCACGATAGGTCCTGCACAGTGCTCCCAACCCCAAGGGAATTGGCGGTCGAACTGGAATCCGGTATGCCAGCCAAGAAAGCCTCCAAGGGGGTTAGATTCGGCGCAACTCACCTTATTAAACGTAATCGTGCCTCTGAGAGGGTCGGGGCTGCTGCCATCGAAATTCAAGAAGCGCACGCCTGTTCCGAATTTCAGGGCGTGGTTACCGAATGTGTGCGTAGCCTCATCTAGGCCGCTAATGTAATGCATAGGGTTAAAGGACCCGAGGCCGGAGCCCAGAGCCGTGAAGCCGGTAATCGTTACGTCGGGGAACCCGCACAATCCCGTGCCGGTTACAAAGCCCAGGGCTGCGTAGTCGGGAGGATTAAATGACGCATAGCAGTCGCCCGCGTCGGCGGTCCGAATAATGCGGTCATAGCCGAACCGCGCCTCATTCACCCAGGAGGAACTCGGGGTGTAAACCCAGGCCGCCCGGACCATTTGGGTTCGTATATGGTAGAAGCCTCTCCAGTAGGGCTGGATGCGTATTCCGTTTTGCGCCGTGGGGTTGCCTTGGCCGAACATATATTCGCCATGAATGGAGTGCTTCTCGGTCGGAGTGTAATCCATCTTGCCGATCACATTGTTCGAAGTATTGGCCACCGGATAGGCCGCGACTCCATTGATGCTATTTGTGGAGTTGCCGAATAGCCCCTTGCTCGGGTCGCAGACGCCGGCACTCGTGCACCCTGCCAGGTTCAAGCTGAGCTGATTCGGCAATCGGGTTTGCCACGTTACTCGCGTGAGCTGCGTTCATCGCTGCGATGGCGTCCGGGAAGCTGTTGCCCGCTCCCAGCCCGCTGGCCGTGGTCGGAATCGCCGTAGCCTTCGGCGCCGTAACCGAGAAATCGTCCCTCTCGTAATCCCCAAAGAAAAACAGCTTATCTTTCTTGATAGGGCCGCCCACGCTCACGCCCCACTGGGTGATGCTGATCGGCTGCTTGGCGGTGAGAAAAGGATTCTTGGCCTCCAGCGCCTGATCCCGCCCGTCAGCAAAGAGGATTCCGTGCAGGTCGTTGGTGCCCGACTTCAATCCCATGTTCACGTACATGCCCGGGCGGGGTCCGTATTCCGCCTTGGGGTTCTGCATCACGTTGATCTCTTGAATGGCGTCGATGTCAAGGTTGTTGGCCTGCTCCGGTCCACCCGAGCCCGAGTTGCCGCCCATCATGGCGCTATTCCCGGTGTCGGGGTTGACGCTGTAAAGGCCGTCCACCATGATATCGTTGCCCGAATTGCGCTGCCCGAAAGCCACATAAGAGTTGGGTCCGCCCCCCGGCTTCATCTGCACTCCGGGCACGGCCTGCAAAAGGTGCAGGAAGTTGCGGCCGTTGACCGGCAGCTCGCCGAGAACCTGGTTTTCGATCACCCCACCCAGCGTGGCGCTGGTCGTCACGATTTGGGGAGCGGCCTCGCTCACTGTGACCGTCTGGGTTTGTGCGCCCAGGGAGATGAACGTCGACGCTGACCTCCTGGCCGACGAGCAGCGTAATGTTTTCCCGCTTAAACTGCTGGAATCCCATCGCTGTGGCGGTTACCGTATACTGGCCGGGGATCAGGTTGGTGGCCAGATACTGGCCTCCGCTGTCGGTCATCAAAGTGCGCGTGACGCCTCTCGCTACGTCGAGGATGGTCACTGTTGCTCCGCTGACGGCGGCGCCGCTTTGATCCGTCACGATTCCAACAATGCTGCCCAAGTTGCCCTGGGACCTCGCAGGCAGGCAAGACAGCAGGAACACGACGCCAAAAAACACCACCACTTTCGCCGCGCACCGAAGGCGCATAGACACCAAACCCGTCATTTTGCATCCTCCAAAGGGACCCGATAACAACCGAACATGGCCGCTCGGCTGATTTAGCAAGGCGTATAGTCCAGAAGCTATTTATGTGTCAAGGAGAAAAATGCGGAGAAATATTGGCTAGATTTATGTGGGACTCACACCATCAGGTATTCGCGGACACCACTCCAACGGCGCCGCGCAAAACACAGAAGTAATTTGCACCGGCGCGGACGCGCCGCAATTCAGGAGAACTTTAACCGATAGAAGAGTTGCTATGAGAAAGGGATCCCTGCTTTGAGGGAGCCTGCTCTCTTCGCGACTAGTGATCTTGGCCTGTACGCAGGTAGGCCATCCCCAGCGTCTGGCCATTCGGAAGCACGACCTGAATGACGCGCCCGACGGGATTGCCATTCTTCACCGGCTCGACCGTGACGGAAACTTCATCGCCGGGCTTGAACGAGTGCATGGTCCAGCCCTTTTCCATCATATCGGGGGCATTGTTGGTCTCCGCCACCCAATGCGCCACGTTGCCTTTATCGTCCTTTACGTCAAACTTCAGCCAGCAATGCGGGTTGGCCCACACCCAATCCGTGACCGTGCCCTTCAAGGTGACTCTCTTGCCAGTATCATAAGCAGCGTTCCCATGATGGGCAAACAACGCCGGCGAAACGACCAAAGCAGCAACGGCTAACGCAAAAAAGATGGAGATTCTGGCTTTCACGCTCGGCCTCCCTCTCAGTGCTTTGCAAAAGCTACCCCTAATTTTAACCCCAGTCAATGCTTCCCGAAATCCCACAACCAACATTCCGGCTATTTGCTCTGCTTACTCTCCACGCCGCTGGCCTGATCGCCATAATCCTTGTAGTACTGTGACTCTTCCGAAGGTATGCACATCATTTCGGTCACGTCGTAATCGGGCGATTGCAGCCGCATGGGGAATTTGTTCAGCGCCACCCAGGGTTTGGTATACATCTTAGGATCGTCGACGGTAACGGTCAGCTCCAATCGGTCCTTGTTTACGCGCTGAAAGCGCTCCTCAACGTGCATGGCATCGCTGGCGGGCCGGCCGGTTTCATCGAGCCAAATTTTCTCATCGCCCTCGGTTCCAATCGTATTCACCACAAGAGTGTTGTCGTCAACCCACTTCCCTACCGAATATCCGTAGTAGCGGGGCTGCGGAATTTCTTTGGGCAGCTCGCGGCCGTCGGTCCAGATCACGCGCCATCTTTTTTCGAATTCATACAAGATCACCACCTTGCGATCGTCCTGCATGATCTGCGTGTGGCGAACCTGGTAAAAATCGGCGCGCGGGAAGCCCAGCGGATCGCACATATTTCTCGGGTCATTGCTCAGCGACTCGAGAACGGCGGCATACCCGAAAAGCGCCTTATGAGCGTGCAATGTTTGTAGCCCCAAAGGCGTATACGGCGGATCGTGTTCGGGCTTGCCGTCATAGGGCATGTCCCGGGGGCCATTGGCCTGAATTCCGTCGCCCGGCCCGCGCGCCGGTTCCCACGTGCCGGAAATGTCGTGCCGCGGAGCGGGGCCCGGCTTCTCTCCAGGCTTCAGCACATCCGTCACCGGCCGGCCCCACCCGTCGAGAAGCGTCAGGCCGGGCGAGGAGGACGCCTGTTGCCCGTAGCCATTTGGCGGGGCGTTTTGAGTTCGCGCATACGGTGAAAATGCCGCGGCCGCAGCAAGCGCGATGATTGCAGCAAGATAACCTTTTCGCATGCCAAGAGTCCTTTCGTTTCTCAGACGGCTCATGGTCGCCGAAGCCGTCAACGCGTTTTCATTCCACGGGAACCTACGATGGCTAAGCTGCCGGAATTCTACCATGCGCGCAAAGCGGAAGCGCAGTTCCTATTTGCGCCGCCTCTAGTTTCGCTAGACCGCCATTTTGCCGAGTTGTAGCGTGAACCCGTTCTTCGCCTCTTATCTGGATCCGGCGGCTTGTTTTTCCTCGGTCGATTTCGAGGTGGCAGTAAACCACTGCAATATCTGCTCGCCAGTCCAAAACAATACGTTGGGGCGGGAATGGATATGCTCGAGCGCCTCCCGGAAATATCGCAGCCGGTGTGGCGCCCTCATAATATAAGGATGGATGACTAGCGCCATAATTCGTGCCGACTGCTGCGCATCCGCGTACAACTGCTCGAATTGATCGATGGCCCGGCTCTTATACTCCGCGGCCGTATGGTGCTGCATCAGCATGATGGCCACGTCGTTGCACTCTTGCGTATACGGCACGCTGACGATGCTGCCGGTCCGGGTTTTGAGCAAGGCGGGCTGATCGTCCAGCACCCAATCACAAACGTACTCGTAGCCTTCCTCGGCCAGAATGTCCGGAGTGTCCCAAGTCTCCGTGAGGCCCGGCCCCAGCCATCCCCGCGGCCGGCGCCCGGTAAATTCCTGGATCACGGCCGTTGTCCTGGCGATATCAGCCCGTTCGTCCGCGACTTTCTGCATGTTCTTTTGGCCGAAGCCGTGGCCGATGAACTCCCATCCGCGTTCCAGGGCCGCGCGAGAGATCGGCTCATAGGCGTGGATCGCTCCGCCGTTAATGGCTACCGCCGCCCGAATCTTCAGCCGGTCCAAAACTTCGAGCATGCGCCAGAAGCCCACACGATTCCCGTATTCGTGCCAAGCCCAGTTGGGAATGTCCGGCATCGGCGAACCGCCCGCCGGCGGCGTGAGCACCGTCCGCGGCATGGCCTCGCGCGGATTCCACTCCTCGATGTTCACGATGACCCATACCGCAAGTCTCGCGCCGCCCGGCAATGCGAGGCGCGGCCGTTCCGGAATGGGTGAATATGCAATACGCTCCGTCGGCAGCACGATCTTTCCTCCGAATGCGGCGAGAATAGGCCTAAGCGCGAATGTTGCAACGGCCTGACGCGACTGCATTCTCTTTGCTCGGCCATTTTTCTGTCAAGCGCCAACTCCGTAGGCACGTTCGGAATTCCCTGCTATCATCGCGCCGCTCGTTCCGGTGCCGCGTTTTACGGTTCGCGGAACGTCCTCACACAATGTCCCTGGCAGGCAATTTCAAGCAGAGCACTTATCTCGGCTATCTGGCGCTTCTGCGCATTCTCGTGGGTTGTCTATTTCTGTTGGTCGCCTGGCCAAAGGTCTCGGGACGCTTTGTGAATGGCCAAGCCCTGCCTCAGCAATTGCTCAACGGCGTACAGAAGGACCCCTTGGGATGGCATCGCGCGTTCGTCGAGGGCTTTGTAATCCCTCACGCGCATTTTTTTACTTACCTGGTGATTGCGGGCGAACTCTCGATTGGAATCTGCCTAGTGATCGGCTTGCTCGTGAGGATTGCGTCGCTCTTCGGCGCTTTCTATAACTTCAACATTCTCTTTTCGGTTGCCTACGCCGCCGGAGGAGGAACGGTCAACTACAATCGTGTGCTGATTCTGCTCCACTTGATCTTTGTCTCAGCCTCGGCAGGACGCTCTCTTGGCCTGGACGGCCTGCTGAAGCGCCGCTTTCCCCGAAGCTGGCTTTTCTAGGCGCTGGGCCTCAGCCTACAGTTTCGAGACGCCGAATCCATCGACCTGCACGTCCAAATGGTGGTTGATCCGCAGGCCGTAGATTCCGTCCGTTTTTGCCGCGGGCCCCGTCTTGGGCAAGCTGTCTACGACGGTTCCGTTGATCACGAAGTCGATCTTATTGCTCATGACGCGCACTTCCAGCGTGTTGGTGCACATCCCGCTGGCGTCCGGCTTTTTCACAGCGGCACTGGGACTCTTCGGCGACAGTTCGTCGGTACCTGAGCCGTTTCTGCGCTTGATCAGCCAGGTCCCATCGTCCGTGATCACGAAATAAAGATAATCCTGTCCCGCGCCCTCGAGATTGCTCCCTCCGAAAATCAGGCCGTAATATTCGAGGTAACCCGTCGATTTGTTGAGCGTGAATGTCGCTTTGAGCGCGTAATTGCCGCTGGCGCTATTGGCCGCATTCCAGAACACGGCAGCCTGCGGAGTAATGGCATGGAACCCGGATGCCGTAGGTACAAGCTTAATCGCGCCCGGGGCGTCCGGGTCCGCGGCGCTTGTGCTGCGATCAGTTCGCAGCATCCAACCCTTGGGCACCTGCGCCAGAAGAGGCGCGAAACCAACCAACGCGAGTACCGCGACAAAAAGATAGCGCTTCATTCCCTAAACCTCCCGCAATGCGTAGCTCAATCTTACTCTCTTCGGCGTGCCAATTCGACACTTCCTACTGGATTTGAATTGGCTTCGGGATAAAGCAAGTCAACCGAGTCCGAGTGTGAAGGGTATAATGGGTGTGGCTCGAACTGTCTGCAGCACCGCCAGCCCGCATCGAACGCTCAGAGAGGCAATATGAAGAGTGTGACCGTAATCGCCACGGCGCTGATCTGGGCCGCTTCCCTCTCGGCTAGTTCCCTCCGGGCACAGGGAACCGGCTCAGCCGGCGGTCACGCCACTGACGGAACCTGCAAACAGGCGGAAAGCTCTTCACCCTCACAAGAACCACAGCTGGACAAAGGAACCGCGGACAAGAAGGCAGACGGAACTCCGAAGGATCCTTGTGCTCCGCAATCGGAAACTGAATCCAAAGGCAAGCAGACAAGCCGAATGCTGTGGATCGTCCCCAACTTTGCCGCTGTGAGCGCCAATACAAAGTTGCCGAGTCTTTCAGCCAAGAGCAAGTTTTGGCTTGCGACAGAGGACAGCTTCGATTACTCCGCGTTCGTTTGGACCGGAATTATTGCCGGGCAAGAGTTCGGCTTGAAGGATTATCCCGAGTTCGGCCCAGGTATGGCCGGATACGGACGTTACTATTGGCATAATTTCGTCGATGGGGTCTCGGGAACGTATTTCACGGAAGCCATCGTGCCCTGGGTCAGTCGAGAGGATCCCCGCTATTACACGTTGGAACATGGAAACGTCCCTCTCCGCATGTTTTATGCTTTATCTCGCGTGGTGCTCACCAAGACCGATTCCGGCGGCACAACCTTTAACTGGTCCGAAATTGGAGGGAACGCGCTGGAAGCGGGATTGTCTAACGCCTACTATCCCGCTCAGGAACGCGGAGCGCGCCAGACGGCGATCAACTGGGGAGCTCAGATCGAATCCGCGGCGCTAAACAACCTGGCGAAGGAATTCTGGCCGGATATCCGCCGCCTGATCTTCCGCCAGAAAAAATAGAACTGCTCCTATCGTTTCGTGCGCACGTCTCCAAGCAACTTCTGCAGAAGCTTGTGCAGGGCCGCCCGGGCGCCCGCCGGCAGTTCCGTGAACTCAACTCCCATTCCTTGGCCCTTGGTCGAACGCCGGACCACAGCCTTAGCATGGATGGCGCCGCCGGGAATGTCGAATTGCACTTGTATCGTATCGCCCACCCGAACCGGCTCCGCCTCCTCGATGAAAAGCCCGCCCAGACTGATGGACTTGACGCGGGCGATGTTGTGACGCTCTTTCCCTTTCCAGGCAATGCTCATCCCCCTCGGCAAAGTCACTCGCGGAAAGCGCCGCTTCTCCACATCCTTCTTCTTGGCGCTTCCGCGCAGGGGCCGCCAAAATTCCGGTTGGGGAAAAGGAAAGGCCACTTCCACTTCGCACATCTGCGCGCCCAGAGTGCGTGTATTCACGATCTGGGCCTCCACGGGACTTGATCCCCTGCCGTTGATGAGCAGCAGCTTTTGTCCACAGCTCACGGGAGCGCCCAGAATCAGCAGCCCCCCTTCGGAATTCGCTCGCACCGTTTGCGCTTCTTCGTAAAACGGGCTCTTGGTCGGGCCATACCCGTAAACGCAGATGGTCGCCAATGCCGTGCCGTTCTCGAATTGTTCCTCGCCGGCGTTCAGCGGGATCTTCAGGGCCTCACTTTGCTGTCCCTCAGGAATTTGTCCCATCGTTGTTTACGTCCTTTCGCTGAATTTGACCCACGGGCGGCCGCGCATTTTTCTCGCGCCGCCTTAGCGCCGGTAGTGCGCCCGCGTGTAGGTGTATCCATAAACGTTCTGCTCGATGCTGTAGACCTGCGGCAACCACCAGAGCTTGCGCACCACGGTGAAGCGTGACGTGCGCATCTTGTGTCCCAGGAAGGCCGCGCCCATCGCGTAGGCCGTTCCATAAGCCGCCATCGCTACGGGGTGGCCCAGCATCGGGCGGAGCACCGCGTTCTGCTCCTGAAACCCACCCATCCGGAAATCCTGTTCAGTCTGGCGGTAGTCCATCGTCTTGGCCGTGAGGTCCAACGCCGCCAGGGTCATTACCGGCTTATCTTTCAGCAGGGCCACAATGGCATGCTGTCTCTTCGGGAGGACATCGGTGTGCTTCGGCTTGGCCGCCACCGCGTTGCAGAGCGAAGAGCTGATCAGGATGCATTCGATGATCATTGTCATTGTCCTCGGCTATAGATAAAGCAGGGCCGGGACCAATCGAATGCCAGCTATCTCACTGCAAATACAATGGATAGGTGCAACTGACCATGTGTAGAAATTACCCCGCTGTCCAAACCCTGTCTGGTGTAAACGACGGCTACACATCTGCCGTCAAACCGCCGAGGGAATCGCTAAGCGAAGGCATGCCAGAAAAGGCGCGGCACGAATCAGAGGAGGGCCAAAAGAGGGCTTGCGGACCGTTACTTCTACGGCAGGCAACCGGCGCCTAAGTACCCCCGCCGCATTGACGAAACCAGGGCAAATCGTCAAGCTCTATTCACGCAGAGTGGGAATCCGCTCGGGCAGAGGAGTATGAGCAATCTTCGAAAAGCGTCGCGACAATGCGCCTATTGCGGCAAGCCTGTCTTAAAGAATACGACGCACTGCCCTCATTGCCGCGAGGCTCTTCCGCAGGTGCGCGTCGCTCCCGCGGTAGTCGTATCGCGCGGAAATGAGCGCAGCCAAATCCTCCGCGGACTTCTTTATATGCTGCTGGCCGTTGTGGTTCATTATGTCCTCGGCCGCAGCAGCACTTTGAATCTTCCGTTTACCGTTCCGCCGATCACTCTGTATCTCACGCCGATCATGTTTCTCGGCGGCTTAGGCCTGGCGCTGTACGGCTTAATGACCCGCGTTACGGCATAATCTCCGCTTTCGCTTAGCTCTTGCCATTGGCATTCGTGCGCCAAGCGCTTGAAATTATCTTTCCCGGCGGTACGCTTAGGCCGTTGCCGTTGACGCTCTGGCGTTTAGGCCGCGCCGTTATCTCGCCTGTTGAGTTCTCGGGAGCAGCGGCGGAGTTCCGCTAGGAGACAGCATGAAGCCGTGGAAAGCTGCCCTCGTAGTTCTGATCGGCCTGATCATCGTCGGCGGCGTCTACATAGGCATATTGATTCGGGGCGGCTTCAGCGCCCGTGAGAATCCTTCCTGGGCCGAAGCCTTCGCGGCACGAATCGCCAGGAGACTTGCGGTCCCGGCGATCTACGCGATGAAGAATCCCTACCCTGCCACGTCCGAGAATCTTCACGAAGGAGAAGCGCATTTCGCCGACCACTGCGCGAGTTGCCATGGCAATGATGGCAGCGGAGATACTCTTTTCGGACGCGGTCTCTATCCCAAGCCCCCGGATATGCGCACTTCCGAGACACAGCACAAGAGCGATGGCGAACTTTATTACACCATCGAAAATGGAGTGCGCTTGAGCGGCATGCCTGCCTTTGGCCCAACGGGACCTGCGCAGGACAAGGACTTAGGCACGAACGACGCCGAGAGTTGGAAACTTGTCCTCTTCATCCGCCATCTTCCGCAGATCACCCCGGATGAGCTGGACGAAATGAAAAACCTCAATCCTAAAACCGACGCGGATCGCGCCGAGGAAGAGCAGGAAGAGCAATTCCTGAACGGCAGCGAGCCGCCGCCATCGCCGCCGGGGCACCATCACTAGCCTGCTTTTCTCCCGAGCTATTTTTGCACCGATTTAACACTCCGATTCAGACAAGCTGTATATGATCCCGCCTGGTTAGAGCAGTACTGGCTTATCTGCCGCACATAACGCAATAGGGAGCGTTCGCGGCGCAGTATCAACCGGCAGAAATCGAAATGCGTCAGTGGAAGGGAGCCCAACATGTGGGAGGCGCTCGAACAGGTAGGTTGGATCAAAACTCTCGGCAGCACGGGCTGGATGTATGTAACCGTTTCGGTAACGCATTATCTCGGCATCTTCTGGTGCGTCGGCTCGGTGGCCCTGGTGGATTTGCGGGTCATGGGCCTGGCCGCCAAGAAGCGGAACGCCGGGGAGCTCGCTAAACAGCTCTTCCCCTGGGCATGGATTGCGTTCGCGCTGGCGATAGTTTCCGGCTTCCTGATGTTTGCAACCGACGCCGGCGATTGGGCGCCATCGCGAGTCTTCCATGTCAAGTTGGCGCTGATCACAACTTCGGTCGTGTTCGCCTTGATCGTTCAGCGAGAGGTTCCCAAATGGTCGCAGGCGCCCGAAATTCCCAAGGCGGCCAAGATCATTGCGCTGATCTCGCTTGTGTTGTGGATTATCACCATCCTTTCAGCCTCGGAAATTCCGGCGCTGGAAGGGCTCGGATAGTTGCGCACCTGAGACGCACGGAGGATCAACTCTATGCATGATATCGTCGTTGCATTCGCGAAATGGTGCGAGGCTACTCCGTGGGGCGTGATGACGCGCGAATCCATCTGGGCATATCCAGTGGTTCAGCTCACCCATTTCACGGGACTCTCGCTTTGGCTGGGAACGAACTTCGCCCTGGATTTGCGCCTGCTCGGAATCGGCAATCGCAAAGCTACCCCGGCGCAAGTGGCGCAAGACCTCTTCATATGGAACTGGATCGGCTTTGCCATCGTGCTCACCGGCGGCTTCATGCTTTTCTCGGGAATCGCCACCGCATTTATCGAAAACATTGCCTTTCAGTGGAAGCTGGGCATGTTCGTTCCCTTGGCGCTGCTCTGGCACATTTTCGTGCAACGCAAGGCGCGCGTTTGGGGACAAACGGTTGACGCTCCGGGAATCGCCAAGCTCGCGGCTCTCACGGAAATTCTCCTGTGGCTCAGCGTGATTACCGCGGCCGTGGAGATTCCCAACCACTAGGCCGTCGGCAACGTGCGCAGTCCTCTCGGCCTAGTCCAGGGCCGCGCTCGATTCCCTGGAAATGACATCCGGCTCCCCAAACCTTAGAATCGATCAGAGGACCAAACAGATGAAAGCCCGCCTTTTGCTTCTGGTTTTCTGTATTTCGCTGCTCCCCGCAACCCTTCTGGCTCACGGAGACGAGGAACACGTGATGGGCACGGTGGCCAGTGTGGCCAAGGACTCCATCACCGTGAAGACGGGCGCCAATGGACTGGTTACCGTAGCTGTCGTGCCTCAGACCACGTTCACCAAGAATAAGAGTTCCGCTAAATTATCGGATCTGAATGTTGGCGATCGCGTCGTCATCCACGCCAAGGAACCCACGGAAGGCGCGCTCGTCGCGGATACCGTGCAGTTCAGCGCGCCCGCCGCGAAAGCCGCTCCCGCCGCCGCAAAGCCGCAGGCCGCGCACTAACGTCGCGCCGCCTCTGTGGCCGCAACCCTGCGCCGAGATCCCGCCAGGCCGAGAAGGCCGGCACAACACGCCTATCGTCGAGTAGGAGTAAACGTTCAGCTTGTGGACTTCGGGGAACTCGCTTTTTGCCCCTGAGGATGGTCGACGCACACATGCCGGGTGAAGGCTTCATCGCGTCGCAAAAGAAACTCTCGCGCCATATCTTCCGGACTTTGGTCTACTGGAGGACGCGGCGGCCGGAAGACCCAATTACAATCGGAACAACCCAGCAGGCCTGACTCTTCGCTCCAAACGAGTTGACGCATGGTGAACGGGTTCGCCGCCGGCGCTCGCGCGAAAATTCAGGCGCTGGCCAGCTTGGCGATGCCGGAAGCCAACAGACCCTTTGGCCATGTCGATCTTCGTGGCGTTGTATTTCAGCGGCGCCGCATTCGTCAGCGCGGCGGCCAATGCCCCGCGCGTCAGGTCCGTGTTCAGCGTCTTGCCTTTCAGATAACCTTCTATCGCCGTCTCGCGCCAGGGCTTGCCCGCGATTCCGCCAAACACCACACGCGCATCCTCGATGGTGTTGCCCTGCATCTGCACGCTCATCGCCAGCGAGGCCATGGCAAAGTCCCATACGCCGCGCGGCCGCAGCTTCTCGAACGAGGCTTTGAACCCGGGCTTCGGCGCCGGTATGGTCACTTCGGTCAGAATCTCGTTGAACCGCAGCACGTGCGACTGCAGCCGCCCATCCACCATCATGTCTCCGGGCACCAACTGCTCGATGGTCATCTCCTTCACGCCAAACGGAGTGGCCACCTTGGCCTTCGCATCGTGCGGAATCAGCGCCGTCGCCAAGTCGCCCGGATAGACGGCGTAACACAGCCGCCCGCCCATCGCCGAGTGGTAGTAACTGTTGTCCCCGATGGCTCCGTAGCAGATGTAGCCGCCATTGCGATAGCAGGAATAGCCCCCGCGCAGATACTGGCACCACACCTGCTGCAACATGTCTCCGCCCACCGTGGAGGCGTTGCGCAATTCCGGCGAGGAGATCTTCTGCACCGCCGTCACCAGCATGGGGTACTTCTTCGCCAGCAGATCGGACTCCGCCACTTCGCCCAACTTGGTGAGCGCACCGATCTGCACGCCGCCCTGCCCGTCTTCCTTGATGTAGCGCAGGCCATCGATCTTCTTGATGTCCACTAAAAATGACGGCGCCGCTTCGATGCGGTTCTTCAACTGAATCAGCAGGTCGGTGCCGCCGGCATACACGCCGGCTTGCGTCCCGTGCAGCGAAAGTATCTGGATGGCCTCCTCGACGCTCGAGGGCCGGTAAACCGAGATCGGCTTCATACGATTCCCCCCTTGGCTCTCAAGCCCGCTACGATTTTATCCTTCGTGATGGGATGCTCCCGGACGCGCACGCCGCACGCGTTGTAAATGGCATTGGCCAGCGCCGAGGGCGCGGCGCCTATACAAGTCTCCGCGAACCCTTTGGAGCCAAAGAACCAGCGCGGCTCCAAACTGTTCACGAATACGTTGGTCTGCTCCGGCGGCTCCATGATCGTGGGCAGCCTGTACGACAGATAGCCGACGCTGTAGTGGAACGTTCCCGGAAATTCCCGGTCCCACGGAATGCCGTCCGTAGCCATCTGAGTGCTTTGGATCAACGATCCATGCTGATCGGCGTTGGCCAGTAGCGGGTTCATGACCTTACCCGAGTCTTGCGCGTACACCGCGTTCACGTAACGCCAATCGCCCGTCCAGGTGTCCACTTCGACCTCGGCAAAGCAGGTCCCGATGCCGCGGTTCAGCGCCCTGCCGATGGCCCCGGGATGCAGGCACCGGCCGGCCTGCTTGATGCTTCCCTTGTTGGCTTTGGCAATCTCCGCGAAGGTTACCTTTTTCTTTGGATCTTCCGTCGAGGAGATCACTCCGTCTCGAACCTGAAGCTTGGCCGCATCCACCTTCAGTACATTGCTGGCACGGCTAAACAGGTCCTTGCGCATCTTGTCCGCGGCGTTGCAAAGCGCCCCGCCTTGCAGCTGTGTGGTCAGGCCGCTGTGCCAGGGAGGCGCCGAGGGTGCTTGTTCCGAATCTCCCCAAATCAAGCGGATATGATCGAGCGACGTGTACCCGAGGATTTCGCCCACCTGGATGGACATCGAGGTGCCATGGTTCGTACCACTGTCGGGCTGGGCAAAGTGCATTACGATCTGGCCCTCGGGGTTCAATTCCAATTCCGCGTTGAAAATGTCCCCCTCGCCGCCCGGATTGACGTTGCCCTGCCTCTTATTTTTCGCCAGCACCCAATCGTAGCCAGGCTCGCCTTCCTGATAGCCCACGCGGCCGGCGTGGTGCTGAGACATCGCCACTCCGAACCCGCGCTTGAACCTTCCCGGGTTTCCGCCGGGCGCGGGATTCCTCTTGTCCCATCCGATGGCCTTGGCGCCCTCTTGCAGCACTTCCACCGAAGCATAGGAGTCGTAGTGCAGGAATCCGTTCTCCGTCTCGGGCATCTCGGTGATCGTCGGACCACCCTGCTTGAGAGCCACCTTCGTTCCCGGCTTTTGCACGTTCATCAGGCGGAACTGCACCGGGTCCACGCCCACCGCTTCCGCCATTTCGTCCATCATCTGTTCCCAGGCCCACTTGAACTCCTGCTGGAAATTGCTCCGCGACGAACCCATGACGATGGCATTGGTTCGATAGAGCACGCCGACCTCTCGCCAATTGGGAACCACATGGAGGTACAGCTCGGACCGGCCGCCTCCTCCCTCTTGTACTCCTCCCTGGTTCGCGCCCATGCTGACGTGAAACTCGCGCTGGCATACGGTGATTTTTCCGTCCTTGGTCGCTCCCACCTTGAACTTGCTGAGCGTCTGCGGCTTGATTTGCAGGAAGGCCAGCTCCTGATTCTTGGGAAGCATTAATTTCGCAGGCCGCCCAGTCTGTTTGGCGATGTAGGCCACCCAAGCATAGAACTTATCCCCGGTTGGCAGCGCCCCTCCAAAGGAACCCCCATTCCATTTGTCGACGAAGCGAATGTTTTCCGGCGGGATGCCCAACTTTTTAGCTGCGTTGTTTCGCGAGTTATAAATCGACTGGCCCATGCCCCAGATCGTCAGCTTGTCGCCATCCCACTTGGCAACACACCCATTGGGCTGCATCGGCACCGGGATCGCACCCGAAAAAGAGTAGGTAAACTCCTTGACGATATCCGCCTCGGAGAACGCCTTGTCCACCTCGCCCCATTCAAACAGCGTTTTGACGACACCAGGTCGTTCCCTGCCATTAATCGTAAGCGTCAGGTCCGGCGCATTCGGCGCCGAGGCTTGTTCCAGGCTGGACGCGAAAGGAAGAATTTCATATTCCGCCTGGATCGTCTCAACGGCATCCTCAGCCTGATCCTCGGTGTCCGCGGCTACCATGGCCACAATTTCGCCCTGAAAGAAGAGTTCTGTAGGAAAAGGATAAGTCTTCGGAGCATTCCCGGCCGTCAGGACGTAGGCCACGCCGGGCATCTTCTCCGCTTTCGAAACATCCAGCGCCTTTACCCGAGCCCTCGGGTGCGGGCTGGTCAGCAGCTTCACCCAAAGCATGTTGGGTAAATTGACGCGAGTGGCGTACTCGGCCTTGCCCGTAAGCCGCGGTATCCCCACTTCCGGCATGGCCGGATGCGGCTTCCCAATGATATTCAAATCTTTCGGCGGGTAGCCCTGCCACTTCCGCGTGACGAACTTCTGGTCGCCTTCCACCAGCGTGTCTTCCGGCCCATGTCCCCCGCCGGTCGAGAAGTTCCGCACCATCGGCTGCTCGATGATGATGCATCGCTCCGGCTCGGCTACGATCTTCTGTTTCGTCGTCGGCTTGTCGCTCATGCGATTTCCGCCTCCCCTCGCAGCACCTTGCCCGTATCCACGACCGTGCGAATGATCGCCGCATAAGCCGCGCAGCGGCAGATGTGCCCCGCCAGCGCCGCCTTTACCTGCTCCACCGAGGGATTCGAGTTCTTATCCAAGAGCGCCTTCGCCGTCACTTCCCATCCCGGCGTGCAGAACCCGCACTCCGCCGCCGAGTACAAGTGCGCCACGCGCTGCAAGGGATGCAGGTTCTTCTCATCCCCAAGTCCTTCAACCGTGAAAATCTTCTTCCCCACCGCCTCCATCGCCAGCGTGTGGCAGGAGTAGAACGGCGTCCCATCCATCAACACGCTACACGCTCCGCAACTGGCGCGGTTGCAGCTGCGATTGGTCCCCGTCAAACCCAGCTTCACCGCGATCACTTCCCATAGCGTCGTCCGCGCCTCGTATTCCGCCTGATAGTTCTTGCCATTCACATTAAACGTGCTCGTCTCCTTGGTCATGGCGGTGGGAATCGCCAGAGGAGACGGCTTCGGCGCGGCCGCGACCGGTTCGCTGGCCGCCACCACCGCGCTGACGGTGGTGGTCAGCGCCGCCGCGCCCACTCCCGCAGCCTTCATGAAATTCCGGCGAGAATATTCCATCGTGAAACCTCCTCAAACTCCTGCGCGATATTCAAACCCGCAGTATGCAAACCAATGAAAGGCCCGGCCGATGAGAGGCCCGCCAATGAGAAACTCGGAAGATGGGAAGCGAACCGCGTGATCTCTCATGAGAGTTCACCGGGACGACCGGCTGGAGCCCTGTCCGACGACATGTGAAGATGCCAAAAAACCATCCGCAAAGGGGAATTTTCCTGAGCCTTTATCTACGCTTATACTACGCCACTGTCAAGCCGATATGTTTCGAGTACGCCGGCCGGCTCGAATGACGTCAAGACGTCTTGTCGCCCCGGCGCTTCGCTCGTGCGCGAGCTAATCCGAGGCACGCGGCTATAAGAGCGGGTGCTGATTTGGCCTTGACCCGAGTTGGCGGCCGCAGGTATAAGGATCGCGGCTGCCCGAGGCGGGGCTGTAACGGGAGGGACCTCATGAGGAATTATTTCTACGGCTCGCTGAGTGTTGCCGGATTGCTGCTCGCGGCTCTTCTGAGTTTCGGACGCGCCAGCGCACGCGCCCAAGGTTCCGGCGCTGCCGGGAACGTTCAGCCCGTAGGCACCATGAGCGACGTCATGGTCAGCATGGTCTATCCCGCCGCCAATAATCTCTTGCTCTCCATCTACCGCGGCGGCCCGCAGGACGATAAAGATTGGACGGCCGCTAAGCGCAACGCCGTGCTGCTCGCCGAATCAGGAACCGTTCTCCTCGCGCGCGGCCCCGCCGCCGGACAGGGTAACTGGGCGCAAGACGCCAGGATGCTCGTGGATGCAGGAGCAGCCGCCTACAAAGCGGCCGGCGCGAAAGATACCAACGCGTTCCTCGCCGTCGCGCAGCCGCTCAACGCGGCCTGCACCACCTGCCACAAACAGTATCGCGCCAACGTCGCCACACCCAGCGAGCGCGTCGGCCCCGACCACCAGCCCGCCGAGTAATTTTGGTCCGAGGGTGCCGCACCCTTCGTTTTCAAGGGTGCGTTTTCTTTCCAAGCGTTAGCCCCCACGCTGCTCATTCTTCGCCGAAGCCCGCCATAGCTCCGGTCATTGGACTTAAAGTGGCTTCCGAATGATCCCTTGCAGAAAACACCTGCGGCGGTAGAATCCCTCATCCCCATGCAGATCATCCACGCAGTTTTGCTCGAACCGGTCGGATGCTTGGCCGAATTTCCCGCCCGGGAGTTCGACGAGATCGCCGCTCGCCTGTTTCACGAAACGTCCGTCCATTCCTCGGGCAGCGAAGCCTTTTGGCGGGTACTCGATCTGCTGGAAACCTCCGGCCAATCTCTCGATCCCTCCCAACAAAAGCTGGCAGAAGAACTAGAGGTTCGGGCGGTAGATCAAGTCGAGATCTACGAAGATGTGGTCCCCGCGCTTACTGAATTGAAGGCCATGAACATCCAGATGTTCCTGGCGTCTTCGCTTTCCGCAGGAGCAGTGAGCCGGTTTTTGGAGAGATTTCCCGTGCGGGAATTTTTCTCCGCGATTTGGGATCGCGGAAGCGCCGGCGGCGTAAAAGCCATACCGCTGGCTAAGGCCGTGCAAACCGCAGCGCTTCAGCCGCAGCATGTGATCGCCCTGGCCGACACCATGGAAGGATTAACAGTGGCGCGAGACCTCGGCGCCAATTCCATCCTTATGATCAATGATTATGAGCAAGGCAGGCGCCTGGCCTTGTATGCGCCAAGCGGGGGAATTGTCTCGCTGAAAGAACTGCCCGACGCCATTCGGCTTGTGGCTCAAAGCGCGAAAGCGCCGCGAGGTTGATCCTCCGCTGTCGCGCCTCTCCGCAAAAAAAGCCGGTTACTTGCCGTCGGTGCCGCTCTCTTCGTTGCTGCCGATGGAGTCGTTATACGCCTTGAATTCGGAGGGCGAACAGATCATCTCCTCTTGATACTTATTCCAGATATCAAGGCTCTTGGGCTGCAGCTTCATCGGAAATTTATTCATAGCGATCCATGGCTTGGTGTACATCACCGGGTCGTCGATGGTGACGGTCCACTCCATGTCGTTTAAGTCCACGCGGTGAAACTGCTCTTCGATTTTTGCCTGGTCGCTGATCGGCCGTCCGGTCTCATCCAGCCATGCCTTTGGTTCTCCCATGATGCCGACCGTTTGAACGTCCAGCGTATCGTCGTCAATCCATTTGCCCACCGAATATCCATACCAACGCGGTCCCGGAATCTCGTCAGGCTTCGGCAGTTCCTGGTCCAGCCAGATCGAGCGCCATCTCTTCTCGTATTCGTACAAGAGCACGATTTCGCGATCGTTCTGTATGAACTGCTCGTAGCGGATCTGATAAAAGTCGGCGCGAGGAAAACCCAGAGGATCGCAAGAATTCCTCGGATCGTCGCTGGCCGTGGTGGGGAAAACCGCTCTTTGTCCATAAAGCGGCTTGTGCGCCTCCATCGTCTTCAGGCCTAGCGGAGTGTAAGGCTGTGAATAGAGAGGTCCGCCGGACGCCACGCCGCCGGCTTGAATTCCGGCTCCCGGCCCTCGGGCCGGCGCCCAGATTCCGGAGAGATCATGCTTCGGAGCGGGAGGACCGGAAGGCTTCAGGCCCTGCCCGTCAGGCGCACGAACTCCGCGCCCGCGCCCGCCCTCCTGCGGTCCCTGTTGCTCGGCCCCTCGGCCGCCCTCGCCCTGCTGAGAGAATGCTACGCGAGTAAGTCCGAGGGCCACGAATACCAGTAATCCGATCAGGACAAAACGATACCGCATGCGGCGTCCCCCTTCCGACGACTGAACCATCTACTGCTGCGGGCTACTGCTGCTGGTTGACGTACTGTGTGTTCAGGGTCCTTCCGTCCGGAAACACCACTTGCACGATGCGCCCGACCGGCTTGCCACTCTTCACCGGATTCACCGTGATGGTGATCTGGTCTCCGATCTTGATCGAGTGCGCGGTCCACCCTCGTTCCACCATGTCGGCCGGATTATTGATCTCCGCCGACCAATTCACGACGTTGCCGCTGTCATCCTTAACGTCAAACTTCAGGATCGAATGGGGATTCTGCCAGCGCCAGTCCGTAACCACACCCTTCAACACCAACTTCTTGCTCATATCCAGAGCGGCGTTCCCATGATGCGCGAATAACGGCAGCGAGAAAGAGATTGCGGCAGTTAACATTAGAACCAATAAAGACCTGCGTTTCACAGGTAACCTCCTCTATCGAACAGCCCGACAGGCATAAGAAAACTTTCAAGCAAGCTACGACAACTTTCCAAAAGGGTCAAGAGCTGCCGGCTTGGACCATCGCCGGCGTGACCGACCCAAAGCCTGCACACACCTTTGTTTAGACGGCTCGCGCCACTCCGTCGTTACGTTGCTGCGCACTTCCGTCGTTACGTTGTGGCGCTAGAACGTGAGCTTCAGGCCGAACTGAATATGCCGCGGCCCGCCCGATCCCGACACCGGGTTGGAAGCATCCGGCGTGACAGTGGCCACGCCGAAATTCGCGTTCCCGGAAGAAGGATTGGTGCCCGCGGCCTGCGTGCCACCTCCGTTGCCCGAAGCGGCAAAGTCGGCCCGATTGAAAAGGTTAAAGAACTCCACGCGGAACTGTGCGCTATAGCGTTCCTTGAAGTTCCATATCTTGGAGACCGACATGTCCGTGTTGTAATAGCGCTGGCCACGGAAGATGCCTCGATAGGCATCGCCGTCCGTTCCGTAAGCGGGAGGCGTCAGAACGCCGCCATTTTGGGCAAAGCAACTGCTGTTGGCGAGCGCGGCGAGAGCCAGTTGACCCTGAGTTGTGCCGGGACCGCCGTAGGGAGCCGTCGCGGCATTCTGGCAGGTGGTCAATACGGACGCCGGCGTAGACTAAACCCAGTGCAGCCCTTACCCGCTCCATAACATGGAATAGGAGTCGTGGTCACGTTGAACGCCGAGGGGGGCCCGAGGAAATTCCATTGCTGCGTGGTACCCGGGCCCAGTTCGCCGGTGCCGAGATAATCCACGGAACTATCGCTCGGGCTCCAGGGCAACCCGCTTTGCAGAACCACGATGCCGCTGACTGCCCAGCCTTGCAGCATCTGCGCCGGCGACTTCATTCCGGGAATGTTATAGCTCGGCGAAAAGGTGAAGCGGTGCCGCAGGTCGGAAGCGCTGTTTCCATAATTTAAGCGCAAATTATTCTTGTCGCTTACAACCGTGTTGCTGCCCTCGATGTCGTTGTCGGTTTCGCTCAGCGCATGGGAGTAGGTATAGCCGGCCAGGAACGACAACCCGTGGTAGTTGCGCCCTTGCAGCGTTGCCTGCAAGGCGTCGTAGTTGGAGATGTCCCCGTTTGTAGCCAAGGCGATGTATGAGAGGTACGGGAACTCGGTTCGGTAAGCCCCGGCGGCGGTCGCATTCGTGGATACCGCGCCGGTCACGGTCTTATTTCCGCCGCATTGGTCAAAAGGTGTCGCGTGATTGGCGCTTGCCAGACAGTAAGCGGCTGGCGTCAGTCCCCCTGTTGCCGCGTTCGCCGTATTCCAGCCGGTACCGAGCGCGGGCTGGTTCAGGTCGATCTGGGACTGTTCATCCGCGCCGTGGTTCCCTACATAAGCCACGTCCAAGGTCAATTTGCTGGTGATGGCGCGCTGAACATCCAAATTCCACTGGACGGAATAAGGATCGCGGAAATTCGGGTCCACCGCAGATGTAGGACACGGCCCTGTCGCTACTCCAGTCGGGGCGCATACCTGCCCCGTATAGGCGACTCCGCCGATCGTAGAGGAGCCAACCGTCGGGAATATGGGACCTGCTAGCGTCCAATTCAACTGACCCGGCAGAGTGCCGCATTGGCCTGCGGTTGAACAACTGAGCGAATCGATCACCGAGGTATGGGCGTTTGCTGCCGTTCCGCTGTTATTCTGCCCGATTAGCACAGGATTCGCGGCCGTGCCACGGAAGAAGGTGGCCCCAAAAGGAGAGCTGCTGATGAACGATTTTATGAGCGCGCCGTCTCTAAAAACGCCGGCTCCCGCCCGGACCACCGTCTTGCCATTGCCCTGAACATCCCAGGCAACACCAATTCGGGGCGAAAAATCACGATGCGAGGCGTTATATTCGGAGGCCAGCGGCTCCCCGGAGCCAAACTGCTGGATCGCCGGCGTCGTTGTTGGATTTACGTTGGCGTTGAAATTTCCATAGTAGTTGCCGCGGATCACCGGAGGGCCGTAATACTCCCAGCGCAAACCCAGGTTCAGGGTCACCTTGGGAGCTAACCGCCAGTCATCTTGAACGTACGAACCGAACCAGTGACTGCGAGCCTGCTCTGTGGGATCGCCGGTCAGGATCGAACCGGTAAGCGGCGAGCCTGCTACGAAGCTTTCCAAGGACTGGAAAGTAGCAACACCTTGAGCTCCGGTATAAGTGTTCCCGTCCAAAACCACATCGATATACTCGAAGCCGAATTTGAATGTGTGCTTGCCGCGCAGATAGGAGACGCTCTCCACGAAATCGGCATCGCCTTCCGGCCCGCGGATCGACGAGCGCGGCCCAGCCCCTAATTCCATGGTGGCCAGGTTGCTGATCGTGACATAGGGGAACCCGCCATACAGGGGGTTCGTCACGCCCGTATTAATTGCGTAACCGGTCGGCCAAGGCGCGTTTGCGGGCATGTTCTGGTCCGCGTACGCGGTCGCGTTGTTCATGTAAACGTAGCCGGCCCTGAAATCGTTCACCAAAATGGAATTCGGAGTCCAGGTCCAGCTCCCGTCATATTGCTGCACGTCGTTGACCGCGACGGTCTCCCACTGCGGTTCGATTTGCTGCGCTTGGGAGTTCGCCTGGGCGTTTGACTTGGACACGAAATACATGCCGCCCACGTGATGGTGGGAGTTGATGACGTAATCGCCTTTGAAAAGTCCGTTGTTGAGCGGGCCGGTAGTGACCAAAGGAGGATTGAGCGATCCCGTCGTGGAGAACGGGAAAACGTTCTCGAACGAGGACGAAGCAGGCGTGACTGTGCAACTGCCGGCGCTGCCCGTAGCAAAGTTCCCCAGGCCCGCCAGTTGCGCGCTAAGGGGGCTGACGCCGCCGTTCGCCGGCTGTTTGAGGAAATTGCATATGTTGACCATATTGGTGCTGGCTTGGGCCTGCGCCAAGGTGGTCGGCGTTACCCCCGTGCCAACGTCCACGGGAATTGTGACCTGGGACGGGTCTCCGGTGGAAAGCCGCAGCCCCTCGAAGCCTGCGAACCAGAAAAGCTTGTCCTTGATGATTGGTCCACCCGCGGTCGCGCCAAACTGCTCCAGCGTGGCGGGGTTCACGACCCCAGTGAAGTAGTTGGCCGAATCCGTGGCGGCGGCGTCGCGGCCGAAAGCATAAGCCGTTCCGTGAATGCTGTTGGTGCCGGACTTCACGCCGACGTTGACGATTGCCCCGTCCCGAAACCCATATTCCGCCTTCGGATTCTGCTCGGTATTGAACTCCTGAATCGCATCGATAGGCATCAGGGAGTCTGCATCCCCGGTTCGGTAGGTCGCATTCAAAATATCGGAGCCCTGGGCCTGCGCCATTCCGGCTATTCCATCGACGCGCAACTGGTTATCCGTATTGCGGCGGCCGTTCGTTTGCGGCCCCGCGGCGTTACCGCCTCCTACGCTAGAAACCACTCCGGGACGCAGTTGGAGCAAGCGGTCGAAATTGCGGCCATTCAAGGGGAGCGCGTTGATCGACTCGTTGCTAACCGTTCCACCCAAGGTTGCGTCGGTAGTGTCGATCGCGGGAAGTTCTCCGGTCACCGTAACCGTCTGGGTCTGCTCGCCGGGTTGAACTACCAGGTCAACGCGGATGTTTTGTCCCACCTCGACCAGCACGCCAGGGTGTTCCACCGCCTGAAATCCTTTGGCTTCTGCGCGGACCGTGTACGTGCCGGGAGTGAGATCGTTGGCAACGTATTGTCCGGCGCCATCCGCGGTTAAAGTCCGCGTAACGCCGCGAGCGACATCGGTCACAGTGACCACAGCGCCAGCGACGGCGCCTCCAGTCTGGTCAAAAATGCCCCCCTGGATGGTTCCCTGACTGCTTTGCGAAAAAAGAGGGAGATTAAGAAAAAGAATAGCCAAGCCCAGCGCGAGCCATTGCCAATGCCCAGATATTTTTGCAGAGATATAACGACGCGATTTCAGATCACTCACAGAACGCCCCTTTCAATTCTATACTTCTACGCATCGAACAGACGAACACATACCCCAAAACGTGGACGAATTAATGCCATGGATTTCCCTGAGTGTCAAGCTAAACGCACACCAAGCCGTATGGCTTGGCGTGGCGATTCGGGTTGCTGGAGTACTGTGGCGCGCGGGCTTAGTCGCCTTTAGCCCACGCGAGTTGAGCTTCCCCGCACTCGATGTGAACTGTGGCGAAGCGGTCGACTTCGTCTTTGCCAACTACAAACGGATGGGGATCGCCCGGCTTTCGTGATTTCACGGCCTCGATCTTCTCGAAGGTATTGTCGTACTCGGCGTGGGGGTGAACGAGCGTGTCCACGCCAGCCTTATCCTCGATCTCCTTGAAGCGCTTGGATGAGGCCACATAACCCTTCATCATGGTCTGCGTATCCGGCCACATCTGAACGCCTTCCTGTACGATTCTCACGTAGTCCCCGCCCCACATCCCGGCCATATGCTTTTGGTTCCCATCTTTTACGGGGAAAATGAGCGAAACGTTTCCCGGCGTCGATGTCGGCGTCGAGTAGATCGTGACGGTGGTGTCTCCGAGCGTCACCTTCATCCCATCTTTGGCTACGATATCCTTCATGGGCTTCAGCTCGGCGGGGGTATTGTCCTTCGCCAGCAGATCGTAATCGACCTGAGACATGACGATTCGCGCGGAAGGAACCATCTTCTTGAGCGGATTGATCCCCCAAGACTGGTCCGAGTGGGAGCGCACGATAATGGCGTACTTGATATTCGCCGGGTCGAGGCCAAAGGTTTTCAATTCGTTCACGAGATCGGGAGTCACCCAGGGGAAGTTCGTATTGAGCAGGATGATCCCCTTGGAGGTAGTCAACGCCCAGGTGGATTCCGTCTGTGTGCCGATGTAATACAGGTTATCGAACACCTTGGCGGGCGGGACGTACCATTTATCGTGTGCCGTGGCAACCAATTTTCCCTTCTCATCAGGCTCGCCAGGGCCAACAGCCGGAGGTTTTGCATTCGCTCTCGGTTGACTGCAAACCAGCTTGAATAAACCATTGAAACTATCCCAAGGCTTCGCATCCGCGCTCTTGGGGGATACGGCCTCCTTGGCCGCCGCCACATGAGTCTGGGCCACTGACGATTGCCCCGCGGCGTCCTTGGCGACAGCAGTCGCCAGCAAAATACTGCAGAGTGCAAATGCCCAATACTTCATAACGAAAGCCTCCTGAGTGCCCTAGGCGAATGCTTAGTGTGAAATGACCTGTGCAAGGTGACACCCGAACCCCTTCCGAGTCAACCAAATTTTCTTCCAGCCGTACGTTGCTTGGCTTCAATTGTGCCAGTACTTGCGAGCTTCCCGGGCATTTTCTGCTACCGATAAACTGAAATTATGAGGATGTGACTCAGGTCACAGCGATAATGCCGTCCGTGATGGATAAAGTGAGCGTATGGTTGATGGTATTGCCAAAACGCTTCATGAGGAAGAGACAGAGCTAGATGTGGCGAAGGCAGCTCAACCGAACAGGAGAAACTGCATGCGCTTGCTGAGGTCTACAATGTTCAGATTGACTGGTTACGACGGGCTGCGATTCGCAGCGCTGTTTTTGGCAGCGGTTTCCGTGGGAATGGCACAACAAAACCAGCAGAAGGTCGACAAGGGTGCGGTTGAAGGCAAGGAATGGTTCAGGAGCTATTGCTCCTCCTGTCACGGAGAAGACGCCAAGGGACACGGCCCTGTCGCGCAGGCGCTCAAAGAGCCGCCGCCCGATCTGACTACTCTTGCAAAACGCAACAACGGGAAGTTTCCGGCGGATTACGTAAAGAAGGTGCTGGAGCACGGCATAACCGCGCCAGTTCATGGCACCACTGATATGCCTGTATGGGGGCGCACATTCGCGCAGGTTAACGCTCGCGAACTGATTCAATTTCTAGAGTCGGTTCAGGCAAAATAGCTGGCTGCCACATGAATCCTTGAAAAACGGTGGCGATTGGCTCTAGCCGATCCTTTGGGGTGGAGGAACTCATGTCTGTCCGCTACAAACTGGTATTGGTCGCGTGTCTGCTGTCCCTGCCGTCGGTCGGCGCCGCCAAGCAGACGGCGGTGCATCAGTCACAATCTCTGCCTGCTTCCCTGACGGCAGGCCGCCAGGTGTACCAGGAACATTGCTCTGCCTGCCACGGCGCCGATGCTAAAGGACATGGTCCCGCGGCAAGCACGCTCAAGAGACCTCCGACGAACCTCACTACGCTGTCTATCCGTCACGGCGGCAAGTTCCCCTACGACTACGTCTCCAACGTCTTGCTCTTCGGGTCGGATCATCCCTCTCACGGTTCGGTCGAAATGCCCACCTGGGGATTCATTTTTCGCTACCTCGATAACCAGAATGAGGCCCTCGTGCGCCAGCGTATCGCCAATCTCTGCGGCTATTTGATGTACGTACAAATAGCTCCGCAATCGCCGGAGCAACCTGCTCCCACACATCAATAATTCGGCATCATCATTAAAGCTGTCTCTCCGGTTCCTGCGTCACCGGGCAAGCGGTTTTATCGGCTGGAATTGCCGTCTGGCGGGTCAGGCTCAGGCTGGCGAATGAAGTAGTGGGATTTGTCCAAGGCCGCCGGCGCAGCGATATCAAAAAAGCCCACCATCATTTCGTCGTACGTCTGATCGCCCCAATGAACTGCAGCGTCTGGATCCGGATTGTGCGGATTCTTCCGCGAATTGTCGTAGGTAGCTACAGCCTGAAGTTCCGTACCGGCCTTAAGGAAACGCGGAGAGGCCAGCCGGTAGCTCAATTGCCAATAGAAATCGTAATTGACCCGCAGTAACGTCTCCGTGCCTCCACCGGGATTGACGATGTTGTACTCGAAGCGCTTTCCACGCAAGTGCATGTGCGGAAAAAAGCTCAGCAACAACGCATCGTTCGGCAGGGTCCCGTGCACCTCCACGCGATAATCGTCCACGCCGGGCGGAATGACGAAGCGGCTGTTGGTTAGTTGTAAGGTCAGGACCCGCTGTTTCGGGGCTTGCTTGGCAAAAGTCACTCCGATGCTGGTTTGATCGGCAGCTTCACGGCCCCGGGTTACGTAGTGCATCTGGAACACCAGATCCGAGCCTCGGGGAATAAATTTCGCCATTCCCTGCGGCCACTGATCGGGCGAACTCCCCGGCGCGTAGACGAGCAGAATGTCGCTGGTGGTGAATCCCGCGTCGCGCCGGTCTTGTTCGTTCTCGAGAGTCGAGGCGGTAAAAGGCACGCCGACCGGGGCGTGCCGCAACCACTGCGAGTCTGGCGGCCGAACGTAGACCACTGCGTGGTGCACACTTTCGCGGCGCAGCGGCCGGATCTCCGAGCTTTGCACCCATTTGTCTTCGGTGAAATTTGTGGGCACGATTTCATAGGTATATTCGACGTCGCCGCGCGCGGGGAGAAGCACCGGTTTGGGCATGCGAACCACCGCGTCGGGCGTGGGGATATTCCATCCGGCCGTCCACTGGCGCGCAGGTGGAGCGTCTTCCGAGTTGCCGGCCGGAGCATTCTCCTCTGCCCACCGCGCCAGCGTTTCGACCTCTTCGTCTGAAAGTGAGGGATCGTTCGCGAAGCGGCCAAACCGCGGATCGCCAAACCACGGAGGCATCTTCTTGCTTTCAACAGCTTGCTCGATCGCTTTCGACCACCTGCGCGCTTGTTCATAGGTCAGGAGCGGCATGGGCCCGATTTCGCCGGGACGGTGACAGTTCTGGCAGTGCGCTTGCAAAATCGGAAGCACGTCCTTGTAGAACGTCCCAGTGCCGCCCGGAGTTACGCTTTCAGGAGTACTTTCAGGGGCACTTTCTGCCGCACGTTTTATCGAGAAGGAATTGCTCTGTGTGCCTCGATCCTGCGCAGAATTGGGGGCAGGCAGAGCCAGAAAAATTGCCGCCCCCGCAACGAGGACAATAAGCACCAGGGTGAGTTTCGTGTGATCGCGAGGAAAGTTGGTCATTCTCACGCTGATCCGATAAGAATTCGGCGTCTCGAAAAAGTCGCCAGTGCAACCGCAAGCTGTCGCGGTTCTCAGTCAGACGCACATCAGATTAGCTGAGGTTGTCTCCTCCGGCCCAGGCAAACCCCCAAGTCAACACCAAGCAAACCCGGCCGCGCTGGAATATTCCGCCCCAAACCCGGCCAAGCCTGGAGTATCTGCCGAGTGGCAGGATGGCAGCCATGTTGTCGATCCGCGCCACGATTGGTACACTCTCTGCGTGACATCCGGCCTGGGGAAGTTCGAGCCGGCCAAGCGCAAGAACGCGACGCGCGCTCTCGAGCAGCCTTCCAAGCTGGATCGAGGCTGGCCCGCAAACCCAGGTAGCGGTATTGGAAACCGATACAAAACCGACACAGCGAGTTTTGGCGGTCTTGTAAGTTGTTGTGGGGACGTAGTTCAGTTGGTTAGAACGCTGCCCTGTCACGGCAGAGGTCGCGGGTTCGAGTCCCGTCGTCCCCGCCATTTCTTTCAATCAGATATGCGGCGCTTGCGCGGATTGAGAGGAAGGCTGAAAAGACGTTGTGTCAGTTTTCGTGCTAGTGCTAGTACCCGCCAAAGCTCCCCGCCCGGCTTCAATCTTCTGGGTTGCGGCTTCTAAATCGGTTTCGTGCGATTTGCGAGCGATGTGATCGTCCGCAACGGCGAAACGCAATTCCCCTCCGAATCCACGGCCCTCGGCGATTGATTCCCTGTGGGCTTTGCCGCAGCATTCGAGCTTTCAATAAGCAGGTGCTTTACGAACATCGCAGCAATTGCAACCGCCTGGAACTCGACAGTGAGGGGTTTGCGCTTGCTACTTATTTTGCGGTGTAGGGGCGGCCGACTCATCGCCGACTTGCTTGTTATATTCCGCGTTCGCTGAAGGCGAGCAAAACATCTCCCGGATATCGAAATCGGGAGGCTGCAAATGGAGAGGAAACTTATTCAGCGCCAGCCAGGGTTGCGTGTACATTTGCGGATCGTCAATCGTCACCGTGAGATCCATGTTGTCATGGTCCACTCGATGAAACCGTTCCTCGACGCGCAAATCCTTACTGTGTGGCCGGCCGGCATTATCAATCCAGGTTTTTTCATCCATTCCGACCGTCTCGGCCACGAATGTGTAATCGTCTATCCATTTTCCAACAGAGTACCCCTTGAACCTGGGCTCTGGATCCTCGGGGAGTTTTCGTCCGTCGGTCCAGATGATGCGCCAGACGCTTTGCATTTGATTTAGGTAAATTACTTGGTTAGCAGTCTGTGCGATCTCGATCGTTCTTAGTTCATAAAGCTCCATGCGCGGGAAGCCGATTGGATCGCAGATGTCCAACGGATCGTTTCCCAGCACAGCCGGCACGGACCGCACTCCCACGCCGGTGGGCTTATGAGCCTCAAGCGTGGCCTCTCCTAAAGGCGTATAAGGCAAGGGGTGGATAATACCGTTCTCGTTGGGCGCTCCTCCAGGCGGGTCATCCTGTCCCGGCAGAACTGCCGGGTGTTCATTCGCCCCCTTTGCCTGGAATCCGAAGTCCGCTGTCGCGTCCCAAACTCCAGATAGGTCGCGGATAGGAGCCGGAGCAGACTTTTTTCCGGCATACGCGGACTTCCGCGGCGGCACACTATTCCACTTATCCGCCTCATCTCCGGATGTTTTAGCCGGGACGGCCTGAGCGCGCAGGCTAGTTGCGAAGGTCAGTCCAGCAATCAAAACAATTGCCGGGATCGCCAAACGCTCAAGCATTTGCAACATGTTCCTGTAGTTTGGGTTCCCCGTGATCTCATGGCTTGAATGTTTGGCCATTAATGATAATCCGTCCCTTGAAACGCCCGATTGGCTTGCCGTTCTTAACCGGAGTGACATCAACGATGACCTCGTCCCCAGGCTTAAACGTACTCCGGGTCCAGCCTGCGTCCGCCTGGGGCACCGGACCTTGCGCTTCGATAACCCAATGTACCGCGTTGCCATCGTCGTCCTTTGCGTCCACATTCAGGAAAACATGGGGATTGGACCAGATATAACTTGTCACGGTTCCTTTCACCGTTACCGTTTTCGTTGTGTCGTACGAAGCCGACCCATGATGAGCAGAGACGCGGGCGGAAATCGACAATAAGCACACGACTAAGCAGAGAATGGCGCCAAGCTTATTCCTCACAAGATTCCCGACCCTTTCTGCGGGCGACGACGCCCTGCGCCGCGCGTCAGCCTGAGTACAATTCCAAAAGCCTTCCGATTCGCGATGGATCGCATCCCTACAGATTGCCTGCAGCTAACGGGGACCGCTACTTGCCAGGCGTACTCGGATCGGCGATTACGTTATCATATTCCTGCCAGTGCGCTGGATCACACATCTGCTCCTCCAAAGAGTCGCTTCTCGAATCCAGTTTGAAATCCTTCTTCCAACCCGTCCACGGATTGTCGCCCCACGCCTTTGGATCGTAGTAAGTCATTTCCAGTTCCAGATGCGTAGCGTCGGTGAGGTGGTACCGCTCCACTAGATGAAATGCGTCGCTCATATACTGCCCCACATTTTCGCTGATCCACTCGCGGCCGTTGAACCCGATCGTGTCGACCACGAGCGTATTTCCGTCCCACTTCGCAACCGAATCACCCAAATAGCTCGGGAAAAAATCCTTAGGGTGGTCCCGATTGAGCCAGATCGTTCGCCATTCGCGATGGTTCTCGAACATCTGATAAATTCGATCCTTCATCACGATAAATTGGAAAGGATACATGTCAGTGTAGTTAAACTGAGCCGGCGGGCCGATCGGTTCGCACTTCTCACCAGGGTACTGACCGCCGGGAACGTTTGCCGGCACCCCATTTGCATCCGTCTTTGCGGGAGTGGGCTGTCCAGCTGAGTGCTGAACCATGTGCGGATCCAACGGGGGATGCGAAATCGTTTTCGTGAGAAGATGCTCTTTTGCCCAAGCCGTAAGGGGTGGCTCCGGGACACTGTTGCTGTCGCCGAAGAAGCCCCGATTCGTGCCAATCCACGACCCATTCAGGTCATGCGGGTCAAAATTGTTGTTCTGTTTTTCTGCCGCAGCATTCGGAGCGCTCGTGCTCTGTGCCAATAGTCCAGGCGAGAGCGTCAGAAGTGCAAGTGCAACCGGGGCCATAGCCCAATTTCTCATTCTAATTTCCCCTTATCGTCTCAGACCGGCATTAAGACGGCCCCTGTCGCCGCGAGTCGCTCGTGGGAAGCTGCTGCGGTCAACTCAGATCCTCAGAAGTTGAGTTTCAGAGCAAACTGCAACTCACGAGGGTCGGTCACCGTAGCTGTGGGTACCCCCGCAGCCGGATTATAGGTAAAGCTTCCGACGTTACATGTCAACGTGGCTGTGCTTTTGCATCCACTCGCTCCGGTAGTCGGGTTCGTGCTAGTGATTGATGAAAATAGGCTCGTACCCGGGAGATTCCAATTGGGGTGGTTAAAAAGATTGAATGCATCGACCCGGAACTGAAGCCCGAACCTCTCTGTGAGTCTGAATAGCTTCATCAGTGAAACATCCACGTCAGACAATCCTGGGCCCGTTAGCTCGGCCGCTGACGTAGCGTCCCCCAGCACCCCGTTTGGTGCGGGAATGAAAGCTTGAGCGTTGAAATAGGGATTCGCCGCGGTGTGTCCTCCAAGAATCACAGGTCCCGAAAAATTAGGATTCATGTCGGGGCGACCCGCACTTGCGTTATTTGGCGAAAAGAGTTGTATCGCGCCGTCGGTTACTCTGAATGGCAGTCCGCTCTGCTGGTGATAGATCCAGCCAAATTGCCAGCCATTGAGCAACGCGCCCTCGGCCTTCTGATGCGTGCCGAGAGGCAGGGCGTAGATGCCGTTCAGTGTGAAGGCTTTGCCAACCGAGAAGGAAGCCAGACCTCGGTCATAAGGTCCGTTGGAAGCGAGGCCAGTGCCCGCAATATTGCCGATGGTATCCGGCGCGTCGGTGAGAGCCTGCGACCAAACAAAAGACGCCTTAAGCTGCAAGCCGTGGCTCAGGCGCTGTTCGAGCGTGGCCTGCAAAGAGTTGTAAGATCCTGTCCCGTCGAAGATGATCTCACTGGCCGCGGCCGATAAGGCAGGATTCAACTGCGTTTGTGAAGGTATCTGTAGCTGGCCCGCCGCATTCACGATCGGCGCCGGAATTTGGGCATTGACTGTACGAGCCTGATGATAATCCTCGCTTCCTGCATAACCCACGCTGACGAGAGTGTTGGAGGCAATTTGCTGCTGAATGGTCAGGTTGTACTGGAACATTGCTGGCACTGACGGATTCACCTGCACCGTCGCAGGCGCCAGCTGAGTTCCTGCCGGAATGGTTCCCACAGGCAGACCCAGTAGCGGCGCGCCTGGGGATGGCCACTGTGGATTACTAACCGTGGTCGGAAGGAAAGTCGGCGGAATAGCGTCCAACGGTGCTCTCCATTCATTTTGTAGCTGGTTGTAATACATCCCCCAGCCGCCCCGCACCGAAGTACGGTTAGAACCAAACACGTCCCATGCGAAACCGAGGCGAGGGGCCACGTTACCGGAATTGTTCACAGCGAAGGCATGGCCCGCTGGATAGACCAGCCCTGGCTCATTGAGCGAAGCCGGAAACGGGTTCGGAAAACTCGGGTAGCAGACCGCGCCCGGACAAGCTCCGCCTCCGCCCGAAACCGGATACCATTGAGTCAAGTTGCCATAGCCTTCGGTGGGGTTGGTTAGCAATTCCCCTCGCACGCCAACGTTTACTGTCAGTCTCGAAGTAAGGCGGTAACTATCCTGTAGGTAGGCCCCGAAGTAAGTTTGTTTGTAGGTTCGGTTCGAATCCGAGCCAGGCACAGCCGTGGTTAGTAGATTGGGTACGCCTTGGGCCATCGACAGTATCGAGGGGAAGTTGAGCAAGCCGTCCCAATCGAAGCCTTGTCTCTCGAACGAAAGAATGCGCTGAAGCTGGACACCCGTCTGCATAAAGTGCTTGCCGAACGTTTTGCTGAGCTGATCGTCCGCCTCCGAAACCTGCCGATAAACATCGTGGAATTCTGACGAGGCGGCGTTAGCGTTGATCTCGCCAAATGTGGTGCCTGTCAGCGTAACCGCGCCCACTTGAGTTACGCCCGTGTAACCCGGGAATAGGGCGAGGGAGGCCGGAATCGTGGAGGTCGGCACATTCGCGACGTCCAGAATATAGTAACCCCCTCGGTTAAAAGAGGCCGTGAATTGGTTGAGCCACCCGCCAGAGAAATCGTATCGATGCCCAAAAGAGAACGTTTGAGTCCGGAGTGGATTGTATTGTGGAAACTGAGCGAGCGGGTCGGGAACGTAAGAGATCCTCCATCCCGTTTGAATCAAGTAGCGAGCAAAGAGCGTCTGCTTCTGGGTAAGCTGGTAGTCTACTCGGCCCAGGTAGAAAGAGTCTGTTGCGCTTTGTATCGGTTCGGTGACGGTCTGCTGGGCGCCGTTGGGGCACCCATTCGACAGGAGGATAGCTCCACTGGGCGTCGGATAGAAATTCAGCAGTGCCGCACTCGCTTGCACAGCTGCCACATTAAGCTGCTGCGTCGTTGGTAACCCCGAGCCGGCGGGGTTCGTTTGGATACCTGTATTGGGATTGATCGTCGTTATCGCACACGGATTTGTTGCGTTGGGGGTGGGAATCTGCTCCACGCCACCGAAGCCCACACCCCGCACTGCCAAAGTTGGAACAGAAGTCTGCTGCGTAAGCGTCTCCCGATCGCGATACTGCTCGAAATTGAAAAAGAAAAACGCCTTGTTTTTCTTGATCGGTCCGCCCAGGACAGCGCCATAGTTGTTGCGGTTCAGAAAAGGAATGGTCGTCGCGAACGGATTGCGGGCGTTGAAAATGTTATTGCGGTAGAACTCGTACACTGAGCCATGAAAATTATTCGTTCCCGAGCGCGTCACCAGATTGACTTGTCCCCCCTCTGCTTTGCCCACGGTCGCATCGCCGCTGTTCGTCGAAATATTGAATTCGGCGATGCCGTCCACGCCAAGCATTTTGGTGCTCGCGGTATTCGGCAGTGAGTTGAGTTGGCTGCCGCTGCCCGCCATTTCAGAACCGTCTACCATAATTCTGCTGTCCTGCGGCCTGGCGCCCCCAATGCCAAAAAGGGGGTTGGTCCGGGCGGGAGGGGTCGCCGCAGCGGCGTTTGCCACGCCAGGTGCGAGGTAGATCAGCTGTTCGTAGCCTCGTCCATTCAGAGGAAGGTTCTGCACTTGCTGCTCGTTGACCAGTGACGACACGGTCGAACTTGTGGTGTCCACCAGAGGCACGGCGGAGGTGACGGTCACCGTTTGGGTGGTCGCACCAACATTTAGCGTGAAGTCTATTTCTTGGGTCTGCGACGCCGTCAGCTCAACATCGGCGCGAAGTTGCGTTTGAAACCCTGCATGCGACGCCTCCAGGCGATAATGGCCTGGCAAGAGATTAGGGAGGACGTACAGACCCTCCTCATTTGTCGTTACAGACTGAGCCACCTCGGTAGCAATGTTCGTCACCGTGACCGTGGCGGCGGCGACAACTGCGTTGCTGGAATCTCTCACCGCGCCCTTGAAAGTTCCCTGCGACCCGAGTTGCGCCCACAACCCCGTGGCAGCCGCTAGCACGAATAAGGCCGACAAGCAGAATCGCTGCAGCAATGCACCGCCAACTTTCACTCTTTCCATCGGACCCCTCCGGGTGCGCGTCAGGCTCTTTTCTGCACGCGTCTGGATCGAACTATTTCTAACCTGAATCGACCAGCTCATAGAAAAACAGGACAATGGCGTCTTGGTCAAATAGTCGCGAGCGATTCCCCCGCCGGGGATTGTTACGCAAACTTCGCTAAATTTGAACACCCAAGGCCCTTGGCGACCTACTCAAGGAGCTTGTCGCTTTGCCGACCACTCGATGCTGCGGTCGTTGACCTTCATCGTTCCGCTCATCGAGTCGGCCGTGACGGTACCTTCATATTCGTGAGTCTCCTCGCCGTCTCGTCCCTTAAATTTCAGGCTGAAGCTGATTTTGTTTCCGGAGATGCTTCCCGTGATCGGAATCTCGTCATTCGGGCCTTTGATAGACCCCTTCAGCGCCGTCCCTGTTTGCTGGATTGTCAGCGTCTGATGCAGGGGACCGTTGCGGCCTTCCTGCACCATGTCCCAGGCGCCTGCGGCTTCGGTAGGCTTTCCCTGGCCGGACACGCTTCGGACAAACAGCGTCACTGCGAACGCAACGAACAAAAGGGTTACCGCACCTCGTTTCATCTCTTTCTCCTTTTCCAGACATGATCCCGGATGAGGTCCGGTCACGGCCACGACCTATGGACGTCAAATTGACTCGCCTTGTCAGTGGTTGTAGAGACCCGTGTATGTGGTTTGGGCAATTATGTGGTCTTGCATCGCCTTCAACAGGTCGGTACGGGAAGCCCCGGGTGGCAGGTTGACCTTGGTATCGAGAGCGTAAAGATCAAAAACATAATAGTGCGGCCCCACGCCGCGAGGGCAGGGTGCCTGATAACCGTTCACATCGTGGACGTTCGCGCCCTGAACGCCGCCTTGGACCGCGGCGTCCGCAGGGACGCCCTCGGGAAGCGAATTTACTGTGGCAGGAATATCGAACACGACCCAATGCGTGACATCGAGTTTGTTGGGGTCGAGCACTCTCTTCGGATCGGGTCCCATATCGTGCATGATCAATGCGAAGGTGACAGTTCCCTTTGGGGCTTTGCTCCATTCGAGTGGAGGAGAAATCATAGGCGTACCCTGCGCTTGCGGTATGTCGCAGCCGTACTTGGCAGGTATGTATTCGCGATCTTTGAATGCGGATGTTTTGAGCGCTAGCGCGTCTTTCGAAGACGGGACTTTGGCGCTTTGGTCTTGAGCACGCACCCAAGGGACGAAACAAGTCAACGAAACTATCAAAACTGAGAGCGAACGAATCATGGTGTGTATCATTTCCATTCTCGGTCCCTCGCGCCGGTTCATAGCTATTTGCTTGCAGGCTTGCCGGCCACAGGATCCGCTATCTGCTTGTTGTAATCCGACACTTCAGTTGGCGAACAAATCATCTCCCGCATATCAAAACTAGGCGGCTGCAAATGAAGGCGAAATTTGTTCAGAGCCAGCCAGGGTTGTGTATACATCTTGGGATCGTCAATGGTGACCGTCAGCTCCAAATCGTCGTGATCCACTCGATGGAATTTCTCCTCGACGCGCAACTGGTCACTATGGGGCCGACCTACGTAATCCAGCCAGGTCCTTTCGTCCATGCCCACGGTTTCAGCCACAAAAGTGTAATCATCTATCCATTTCCCTGAGGAGTACCCGTTCCAGCGAGGCTCAGGATCTTTCGGCAACTCTCGACCGTCAGTCCAAATAATTCGCCAATTGTCGTTATATTGGTTGAGGTAAATGATTTGATCGTCAGTTTGAGTCAGCTCGAAGGTCCTCATCTCAAATAATTCCATCCGTGGAAAACCCACAGGATCGCAGATATCCGTCGGATCATTGACGAGGGCCGCCGCAACGGAGCGGACCCCCGCCGCTGGCTTATGCGCCTTAAGCGTCTCTTCACCGAGGGGGGTATAAGGCAACGGCTTCGCGATGTTTCGTTCGTCGGTATCGATTCCTTCGTGCAGATCATTTGCTCGCATGGCGGGGTGTTCCGCTGCGCCCTTAGCCTGAAAGCCGCCCTCGGCCGAACCATCCCACACGCCTGAAATATCCCGTTTCGGTGCAGGCCCTGCTTCCTTCCCAGCGTAGGCCGCCTTATTTGTGGGCACCGTATTATTCCACTGCTGTCGAGTCGTGCCCGCGCCAGAAGCAGAAGTCTGGGCCCACACTGTGGAGCCAAGAGTCAATGCCGTGGCCAAAATGAGCGAAATCAAACAGCGCCTTCGCATATCCGCTCCTCGTACGAACAGGTCACTGCAATAACAGCACTAGCTCTTTGAAAATTCCATATATACAACCTCGGTGAAGGTCGGGGGACTGAAACCTCCAGGCGCTGCAGGCGCCGTGGATTCGCCGAGAGCTGTTTTTACTTCGGGTAGCGACTTGCCGGCAGCTACCATCTTCTTGATCTTCTCGCGACGTTCTTGACCTGCGGCCAGCATCTTTTGTAAGTCCTGCTTCGTTTGCAGGTCGCCGTGGCCAGGCACGAATTTGTCTGCCTTGAGAGCGATGATCCCCTTCATGTTTTGAATCCAACCTGCTGACGAGCCGTGTTTATTCAAGTGAATGATCGGATACGGGTCGGGTTGGTTGGTCACCACGAGATCTCCTGTAAACACAACCTTTTCGTCCGGCAGATAGATGATCATGTCGCCGCTCGTGTGAGCCGGTCCAAAATTCAATAAAGTGAAACGCACTCCATCGATCGTAAGCGACTCTTTCTTGTCAATCGTCTTATTGGGGAGATGGTCTTGCGGTGCCGGGTTGCGGGACCCTGCTGTGGCTTCCATCTCCTTCTTACAATTTTCTTGAGAGATGATGGTCAGGCCGGTGGGAAATGCGGCAAGTCCGTTAACGTGATCTCCATCACTGTGGGTGATCATTACTGTCGTCACCGGCTTGGGCGTCAGCTTCGCAATTTCTCCGAGGACTTCTTTCGCAGACGCCGCGGTTTGCTTTGCGTCCACGACGATTACTCCGTCCTTCCCAATAATGATCCCGGTATTGCCGCCGGCGCCCCCTTCGGTCCAATAGACGGTGTCACTAATTTTCTTGACGGATAAGGGTACTGGCTGCTGCTGAGCGTTAGCGAACGTAGCAAAGAGACCGAGTACAAGAACTGCCCCCAGCGCCGGGCGGGCATACAAACGTGTCATATATACGCTCCTGCTGACATTTGGTGAAACGCCATAGCCGGCGCCATAACCCACGCTATCTCCCTTTCCAATCACCGCCCGTAGCGGTGCGCGTACCGATTTGGCTGTTATAGTCCAGGGTCTCGGAAGGCGCGCAAGTCATCTCTCTCATATCGAAACCCTTTGGTTGCCGGTGTAGCGGGATCTTGTCGATCGCGACCCATGGTTTCGTATACATCTGGGGATCGTCAATCGTCACAGTTAATTCCAAAATGTCGTCGCTCACTCGATGGAACCGCTCCTCTACATGCAGGTCGCTACTATGTGGACGACCCGAATTATCAAGCCAAGTACGTTCGTCCATGCCCACCGTCTCAGCAACGAAGGTGTAATCGTCGATCCACTTCCCGACCGAATATCCGTTCCATCGCGGCTCAGGATCTTTCGGCAACTCTCGACCGTCAGTCCAAATAACTCGCCAGTTATCGTTGAATTGGTCGAGATAAATCACTTGGTTCGCCGACTGGGCAATCTCAATCGTCCTGAGTTCGTACAGTTCCATGCGTGGAAACCCCTGCGGGTCACAAATATTCACAGGGTCGTTCCCAACCTCGACAGCAACACCTCTGACGCCAACACCCGGCTTATGCGTGTTCAGGACTTGTTCCCCTAAAGGTGTGTAGGGAGGCTCATGCCCCGGCTTGCCGTCTTCCGGATACTCCCTGGCGCCTTCGTATGCCCCGCCACCTTCTGCTGTTCCGTCCCAAACTCCCGAAAGATCACGTTTCGGCGCTGGTCCCGACTTTCTGCCTGCATAAGCGGATTTGTTCAACGGAACCACATCATTCCATTTTTCGTGTGTCTCGGTAGAAGTTGGCGTGGTGCTTTGACCAAATAGAACCGGCAGAAACAGCAAGATCCCTACCCATGTAATTGCGGAGATCGTCAGGCGATTAGACATCTCGAAACCCCTTCACAAGAAGAACCTCAAACTTGGCATTACATTCCAAGGCGGCCTTTCGCTGCACTCAGCGCGGTCCCGGCCCCTTGAAGACTTGGCCGTTGATCACAATTCGGTTCTTAAACCGCCCTATCGGCTGGCCGTTCTTTGTGGGCATTACATCGAGATCGACCTGATCGCCAGGTTTGAACGTGCTCTTGCTCCAGCCCGCATTGGCTTGGGCCACAGGGTTCTGTGCTTCGATCAGCCAGTGCTGTACATTTCCGTTCTCGTCTTTGGCATCGAGTTTCAAATAAACATGCGGATTTGCCCATATGTAGTCGGTCACAACGCCTTTGACGACAACTGTTTTTTCATAGTCATACGCGGCGTTTCCATGATGCGCGAACGCTGGCGAACAAGTTCCAAACAGGCCGAGTGCGCCCAGCGCAACAGCCATCAGTTTCGTTCTCACTGTAATCCTCCAGATCAAGTAATTATGATCCTTTGGGGCATTCTCCTGAAATAAGAACGTTAAGCGTGAATGAATTCTCATAATCCTGCTCTTGCGTTACGCGCATACTCAGACATGGCGGTATGCCACTCGCCACATTTAGAACAGAATCTTGATTCCGAACTGGATTTGCCGAGCTGTGCCATTCGTAGCCAGAATCTGGTTCTGTGCAGAGTTTACGGTGCTGCAAGTTGACGGAGTTGCAGGGCACGTTACAGGCAACCCGCCCCCAGGTCCTGCTGAAGATTGCGTAAACACTTGGGAGCCGGGTTGGCCAGGATCCCTGAAGTTCGAACGATTCGGCAAGTTGAAAAACTCCGCCCGGAATTGCACGTTGAAACGCTCATTAATGCGAGTGGTTTTCATTAAAGCCGCGTCCAGATCGCTATAGTCCGGGCCCGGCATTGAAAATGGCTCGGCGTTGCCCGCCTCGCCAATTGGCGGCATCGTGAAGCACGAGCTGTTATACCACTGCTGAACGCTCCCCACGAGCTGCTGGCAACCAGGAACAACATTGGGGCGGTCGGGTATAAAAGCGCTTGTTTGGTTGACGATACCCGCGGCCCAACCGGTGGCAATGTATTCAGGATTACCGCTGTGGTAGAGATACACGCCACTAACCTGCCAACCTGACACCAGCCGATTCCGCTTGAACGGCAACACGTACAACGCGTTAACGGAGAGGTCATGGCGGATATAGAAGGCGCAATTCCCTTCGTCCCCATTGATGTTATAAGAGTTTTGGGCCAACACGGCGTTTTCCTGGGGTCCGCTTCCTCCACTATTACTCAAACAAGAGGCCATCGTATACGAGACTTGTGCCTGGAAATTATTTGTCAGGCGGCGAACCAGGCCGGCCTCGAGGGCATTGTAGTGCGAGGAGAAGAGAGTGGTCTTCATGGAGGAAAGGCTCACCGTCGGATCGAGGCGATTGTTTGACACGACGGAAAGCTTCCCCGTACTGGGAGTGAGCGCTACGTTGGCAAAGGACATCTGTCCGGTTGTGGGATCAACGATCGGCTGGCCGCTCGCAGATGCGGGGGCGGCGGCGGTTCCTCCCGTCAACTGGCCTGCAACCGCCGGAAAAGGCATCAGCCCTTGGCCCGGAGTCAGGTTGCAACCGGCCGCGCAGGTTGTAATGGCGCCTGGAACTCCCGTCGGTATTGGGGGATTTTCATCGAGTAGCCCGATCAGGTGCAGGCCATGAGAGCCGACGTAGCCAACCGTGAGCGTCGTATTTTTTGCGATCTGGCGCTGAATGGTCAGATTGTATTGCTGCATGTAGGGCGTGGATTTGATGCCCGGGTCAATTCCCGAAGGTTGAATGACTGGCGCAGAGTTGACTCCAGCTCCGCTAACCGAAAAGGGCGGCAGAGGAAACGTCGGACACGGTACGGCGCCAACGGCTGGGCAAGAAAACGTGGTGCTGGAGTAGGGAAGTGGAACGAAAGTGGTGTAGTCAAAGGGCAAAACGGGCGAATGGAATATCCCATAGCCAGCGCGCACTGAAGTCTTGTGATCCTTGAACGGATCCCATGCAATACCGATCCGCGGGTCGAGATTGTGCAGAGACGGGTTCGATAGATAGACGTTGTGTACGGCCGTGGAAGGAAGTGTTCCCGCCGTTAGCGTTAGAGGACAATTCGCGACGCCCGGGCCAGAGCACCCCGGCATGGGCTGCGAGGGATTGAACGTCTCCGAAAATGGCATGTTCACATATTCCCGAGTATCACCGACGGCATGCGGGTTCGTCTCAGGAGAGTACCGCAGGCCCAAGTTCAACGTCACCGTGCTTCTCACTTTCCAGGCGTCCTGGACGTAGAAACCCAAGTCGGTCTCCTGGAAGTGTTGAACGGGTTGCACGGTCGGCAGAGCGCTGCAAGCAGACCAAAGCCCGGAATTACATACTGCGCTCGAGGAGCCGGCAGTTGGGGCCAGCGTGAGGAAGCTGGAAATATTCGCAAACTGCCAAGATCCGGGAGTCGGAGGCACGGCGTTGTAGCTCTGCACGCGCATAACCGAGGCGCCGAATTGGAAGCTGTGGGCTCCGTGATTCCAGAAAACATCTTCGCCAGGCGAGAATTTGTTCTGAATATATTTCAGGAAGCTGCCGCCGCCGAGTCCGCCCAAATTGAATTGCAAAGGATTGGCGATCGATCGGATCGAGATTGAGCCCTGTGGGCCCGAAGGAAATATAGAAGTACCGTAACCGCTGTCAGCCCACAGATTTGGTTGGCCGAAATTGAAATCGGGGTATGCGCCCTCTGAGAAAGCATAATTCACGGTCCGCGTAAAGCCGAACCTCGTGGAGTTGATCAGGTTAGAGGTCGCGACATGCTTCTCTTCGATCGAAAAAAATTGATTTAGCGACTCGGTTTGCGCCCCCGACCCGGTGGGAGCTCCGGGCGACAAGGTGGCGTTGACGAAGGGCAGATACAATTGTCCACCATCACGGAGATAACGCGCGAACATCGAATCCTTCGATGAGATCGTCCAATCATAGCGGCCCACGACATAGTTCTCATTGCCGGGGGATTGAGCTGTCTCTTGACACGTAACCAAGCCCGTAATAACCCCGCCGGATAGATTGGTTGTGCATGGATATGACGAGGGTAATGGCATGTATTTCAAAAAAGGCTGCACGTTGGAAGGTACGGTGGCTAGACACGCTGCATTGTTCGCGCCGTTGGCATAGGGGATGGCAGCATTGTTCACGCACGTGTATACACCACTCGAGTTGGGTACAAATCCGCTGTGCGCTGGCGCGTCGGGCAGGATGAAACCTTGATCGAGCCCGGTATCCTGGCGGATGCCCTCGTAATTAAAGAAGAAGAACATCTTATCTTTTCGTATCGGGCCGCCTACGGTTGCTCCAAATTGATTTTTTGCGAAGTAGGGAATGGTGGCCGGATCGAAAAAGTTTCGAGCATCCATGGCGCTGTTCCGTACGAATTCATAAGCAGAACCATGGAACGCATTGGTTCCTGACTTCGTTACGGAATTCATAACGGCGCCGTTTCCACCGTATTGCGCGCTATAGGTGTTCGTGAGCATCTGAAATTCGGCGATTGCATCAATACCTAACGATGTGCCCAGAACCCCTGACCCTGAGTTCCGTCCCTGCCAATTGGTGATGTCATTGTCATCCAGCAGTTCCCACTGTCCTCGCGTCCTGCCGCCAGAAACCGAATAGGAAGGACCCGCTCCATTATTCGGCTGGACGCTAATCGCTTGCATAATCGTAACGCCAGGCGCGAGAAGGATGAGTTGCTCGAAGTCGCGGCCGTTTAACGGCAACTCTCGCATTTGGGTGGGCTCAACGAGATTGGATATCGTCGACGAGCTCGTTTCTACAGTCGGGATCTCTTCTTGGACCGTGACGGTTTGCGTTACCTGCCCAACTTGCACCGAAAAGTCCACCACGCTATCGCTGCCGACTGTGAGGGTTATCCCGCTATGGACGAGAGTTTGAAACCCGCTCTTTTCAGCCTGAACTTCGTAGTCGCCGGGCGGCAAGTCGGGAATGCGATAGCGGCCTTGGGAGTCTGTGGAGGTCGTCTGCGTTGCGCCAGTCCCAACATTTCTCACTTGGACCATAGCATCAGGAATGACTGCGCCGGATGAATCGGTCACGGTTCCTAAAATCGTTCCGGCTGTGGCCTGCGCTTTGACCCGGAGCGCCATCGCAGGAACGAGCAGAGTTGCAAAAAACGCAAACACCAGCACTAACGCTGGTCTAGGCCCAGTTGAATTCCGCATCTTTGCCCCCCTAGGACAGTAGAACAAACCCTTCTGGGAGTGCCTGGTTAGCAGAAATGGGCGAGACGCTGTTAATGATTTTGATGCATATACTTCTTGCGCTTGGCGCGTGATGCAACTCGCTAATCTTCAGGGTGGTCACGACGCGCGATCAGCACATGTGTATAATCCCGTCATGCGCTACACGCATATATCTAAATCGGACCTGAACCTCCTGCCCAATCTGCAGGTGCTCATCGAGGAAAGAAGTATCAGCCGGGCGGCGCGCCGCCTTTTCCTAAGTCAGTCGGCAACCAGTCGGATGTTGGACCGGCTGCAAGAGATGTTTAGAGATGAACTGCTGGTGAGGAGCGGAAAAGGCTACGAACCCACAAAACGTGCACTAACGGTCTATGCCGAACTGGAGCAACTGCTCCGGAATACCGAAGAATTGCTCAGAGGACGCGAATTCGATCCTTCCCAGGCCAACGATGAGTTCCACATAGCAGCGACGAATTATGCCGCGTCCTGGGTCTTTCCTCGTGTGATGAAGGTGGTATCGAAGGAAGCTCCGCACATTCGGATCCATATAGCGGCATGGGATGATGTTTTTGCCAAGCTTGAGGCAAATTCCCTCGATCTGGTTCTTTCGGCCTATCAACCGCCTGCACATCTAAAGGCTGAATTGATCGCGCGCGAGCCGTTCGTCTGCTTGGTACGTACACGCCATGCGATTAAGACTCGCCGTCTTACGCTTGAGCGGTATTTGAGCCAAAAGCATGTTGCCGCCGCCGTGGATCCGGCACGCGAACGGATCATTGATAGGACTCTGGAAAAATTGGGCCAGAAGAGGGAGGTGCAAGCGAGCGTCCCTTTTCTTTCGCTTGGTTCGATCGTTGAGAGCACAAATTTAATCGCTACTCTTCCGCAGCGATCCGCTCAACGGCTCGCTCAATTATCGCGTACTCGCATAGTGAACGCTCCTGTAGAGTTCGATAAATTCTCTTATTATCAGATTTGGCATCCGCGTAACGACAATGACCCGGCTCATCTGTGGCTGCGTCGAACGATTCGCAACGCGTGCGGCCGCGCATTGAAGGTGAATGGGTCCGTTGAGGTTCGGAAATAGCAGCGTTTGATCAGTTCTGCGAAACCGTCGGGCGGTGAGCTCGTATTTCGCGCAGGTGCTCGCGCAGCCGCTCGAGCACTTCTTCCCGCGACCCATTGCGGGTCTCCCGCACCAATTCGTTTAACGCAAAATGCACCACGTCGCGATGGTGCAACTCCTCCGGAGCCACGTCGTTGCTGAACTCCAGCCAGAGCTTGTGCAGCAGGTCGATCTCTTTGGGCGTGAGGTGCGGCGAATGCGGCCCCAGATAAAATATGTGCTCTTGTCCGCCCGGAGAATGAATCTCTAGCGTCAATTGCGGCTTGGGCTCCGGCAAAGCCTCCCACGCCAGTCCCGCGATGCGGGCCTCCTCGAGAATGGACCGCCGCGGTGAAAGTCCCAGCACCACGGCCGACGATTTCAAGTTCTGCGCCGCCCGCAGAATGCCGTCCCATTTTTCCGTCGCTGGAGCGACCGCCAGGTGAATCGTCTTGCCGCTCTTCTCGGCCAGATTCAGCGAACGCGTAAACAACTCCTGCTCTTCGTGGCTAAAAAGCTGCTCCGCTTCCAGTTCGTGTTCGCCCGAGGCGGCTCGTCCCAGCAGGCGCAGGTGCAGCACCGTTATGTCCTGCTTCTGCGTGTTCGTTCTCTGCAGAATCGCGCCCAGGTGATAGAGCGTGTTGTAATTGCGCACCATCACCAGCACGTTGCCGGGCCGCACGCCCACCGATTCTGGCGCCAGTTCCGCTCCCGCTTCCAGGTTGAACTGATCCAACTCCGCGTGCGCCGCGCCGCGCTTCTTCGTGATCTTTTCGGAAATCTCGAATACCGTAAAAAACGCGATGGTGAACGCCACGCCCGAGATCGTGGCCACCTGCTTGGTGAACAGATTGACCACGCACAGCGCCACCAGCACCAGCGTGATCAGCCCCAGCCCTACCGGGATTTCCAGCTTCCCGATCTTGATATTCAGCGGCACGCGGAATTCCCGCTGGCCCGGCTGCTTGTAGCGCAGAACCAGCACCGCCAGGCCCTTCATGGCGAAGCTCCACATCACCCCAAAAGCGTAAGCCTCACCCAAGATAAATATGTTTCCGCCGCTCAAGACGATGGTGAGGAGTTGCAGGCCGACCACCAGGTTCAGAATGCGGTAAGAAGTCCCGAAGCGCTTATGCGGCCGCCGGAACCAGTCCGGCAGAATGCCGTCCTCCGAGACGCGGTTGAGCACGCCGTTCGATCCCACGATCGCGGTATTCACCGCGCCCGCCAGCATCAGGACGCCCACGATCACCACGAACGCGCGAAACGCCAGCCGCAGCAGCAGCGGGCCCGTAAGGTACATGGCCAGCCCGCCGATGGGGTTATCGAAAAAGTTCCCGCGGACGTTGTCGGGAATAATCATCACCGCGAAAAATGCCACGCCGGCCGTAAAGATCAGGCTGTATACAAAGATGATGAAGCCGGCCTTTTCCAGATTGCGCAGTTTCGGGTGCTCGATCTCGCGATACACTTGCGCCATCGTCTCTTCGCCGCTCATGGCCAGCACCGAATGGCCCAAGCCGATCAAGATACCCACCAGGCCGATGGTATAGGGCAGCCGCGTGTGCTTCAGCCAACCCAGCGCGTCGGTTGAAAATGTCAGGGTTTTCAGCGTGGGCAAAGGCGGCAGGTGCGCGCCTTGGTCGCCAGCGTATAGATGCACCACACCAGCATGATCACCACCATCACGGTGGTCACGTACATGATGCGCAGCGCTTTTTCGCTGGATTCCGGGATCCCCTTGACGTTCTCCCACCAGAAATAGACCGTGACCAGAACCGCAAAAGCGCCGCCGTTGCGTTTACCGGCAGCACGTATTGGTAATGCGCGTAATGCAGCAGTTCGTTCAAAAGCCCCACCAGGTACAGCCCGGCGGAGACGCCGCTGATGGGCCCGGTCAGAATGTAGTCGAACATCAGCGCCGAGACGGAGAATTTGGCCAGCGTCGATCCCATGGCCTCCTTGACCACGCGGTAGACGCCGCCCCGCACGAACATGCTGCAGCTTTCGATGTAAACCGACCGCACCGCATAGGCCAGGCAGCATGATGCCCAGGATGAACCAGGGGCCCTGCTTTGCCTACGAAATGCTCCGCGATTGCGCCCGCGTAAAACGCGGACGAGCCCATGTCGTTCAGCACGATCGCCGCGGCCCGCCAGAACGAAATGAAGGCCAGCATGGCCGTCGTGGCCACCAGCACGCGCGGCGCGCCGGCCGTTTGCTTCTCCTGAGGTGAGGGAATCGATTCGCGCTTCATGAATAGGCAGGGGGTGACTGCGCGGAGTTCATCGTTGCGCTTAGAATGCCCGAATAGATACAGCCATAACTTCTATGCATTTTTGCGTGAGACCGTCCGGGAGGACTGAGTACACGCAGCCCGTCCCACCCGTCAAAACCCCGCATGTACTTATACCATTAAGATTTCATTATTGGAATGTAAGCTTTTTGTTAGTGCAAAACTCAGTGCAAACTGAGGATAAGAGCGAGGTTGCGGCGTCAGGCGCGCGCTCGCTTAGCCGCGTAAAGCCACTTCCCTTGCGCTTTAAGGATTCCTTCGATCGCTTCGCGCACGCCGGCGTCTCCTCCGCCGCGCCGCGTAACGTAATGCGCCGCGCGGCGGACTTCGTCCACCGCGTTGGCCACAGCTATGGCCAGGCCGGCGCGTTGCAGGATGGGCAAGTCCGGCAAATCGTCGCCGATGTAAGCCACTTCGGCGTCGCGCAGGCCCGCCATGCGCAGAATCTCCTCGTAAGCCGGCAGTTTCTCGCCGCGGCCCTGAATCACAAACTCCATTCCCACCTCTTGCGCGCGCCGCGTCGTCGCCGGCGACTGCCGCCCGGTGATCAGTCCCGTGCGCAATCCTGCGTCCGCCGCCATCTTTAGCCCCGCGCCGTCCTGCGAATGAAACGCCTTCATCTCCACGGCGGTACCATCCGGCATCGGCAGCAGATAGATGTGGCCCCCCGTGAGCACGCCATCCACGTCCATCAGCAAGAGGCGAATCTTGCGCGCCCGAGCCGCCACAGCCGCAGGAAATCCCTTCGAGCCGCGAGTTGTGCCAGCCAATTCCCTTCTCCTTGGGTGCGTGATTAGGCGCGGAGGCGATTTCGGATCGGCAAACTAAAAAAGCTCCAGCGTCCATAGATCGTGCAAGTGCACCACGCCGGCCACGCGCCGCTCGCTATCGAGCACGACCACCGACGTGATCTTCCGCTGCTCCATCAGTCGCAGGGCGGCGCTGGCGAATTCGTCCCCGGAGATGGTCACCGGATTCGCCGAAACGCACTCACCGGCGGTGAGCTCTAATACCGCGCCCCGCCGCTGTTGCATCAGCCGCCGTAAATCGCCGTCGGTGATAATTCCCGCCAGCACGCCGCGCGCATCGATCACCGTGGTCATGCCCAGACCTTTGCGGCTCATTTCATAGATGACGTCCGGCATTTTCGCACCCGGCGCCACCTTCGGCAGCGCCTCGCCGGCGTGCATCAACTCGCGAACGCGTAGCAATTTCTTACCGAGTCGTCCGCCCGGATGCAGCGCCGCGAAATCGTCGTGGCCGAAGCCCCGCCGCTCCAGCAGCGAAACAGCCAGCGCATCGCCCAGCGCCATGGCCGCTGTCGTCGACGCCGTCGGCGCCAGGTTCAGCGAGCAAGCCTCCTCGCGGACGCTGGTATCCAGCGTCACGTCGCTGGCCTGCGCCAGCGTCGATCGCGTGTTCCCCGTGAACGTTACCAGCGGCAGCCCCAGTCTCTTCATGGTAGCCAATAGCGCGACGATCTCTTCCGTTTCTCCGCCGTAAGAAATCGCCAGCACCGTGTCGCCCGCCTGCAACATTCCCAAGTCGCCATGCAGCGCCTCGGCAGGATGCAGAAACACCGACGGAGTTCCCGTGGACGAAAGCGTCGCCGCAATCTTCTTCCCAACCAGCCCCGACTTCCCCATGCCCGTCACCACCACGCGCCCCTTGCACGCAAACAGCGCGTCCACCGCGCGCTCGAATCCCGCATCCAGGCGCTCCTGCAAGTCCTTGAGCGCCTCCGCCTCGATGCGCAGAACGCGTCTGGCCGTCTCCAGGCTCATGAAGCGCTCCACGAGCGCACCAGTTCGGAGATAGCCATCAGTTTCGACAGCAACGACGGCAGCCGGTCCAAACGCAATGCGTTCGTACCATCCGAGAGAGCGCGTTCCGGATGGTCGTGAACCTCGAGGAAAATTCCATCCACCCCCACGGCTGTTCCCGCCCGCGCCAGCGGCTCGATAAACTCCGGCTGCCCGCCGCTCGCCTTGCCCTGCCCTCCCGGCAACTGCACCGAATGGGTCACGTCAAAGATCACCGGGCATCCGGTCTTCGCCAGGATCGGAAATGACCGCATATCCACCACCAGATTGTTGTACCCAAACGAGACGCCGCGCTCCGTAATGATGATCTTCTTGTTTCCCGTGCTCTTCACTTTCTCTACCGCGTTGGCCATCTCCCAAGGCGATAGAAACTGCCCCTTCTTCAAATTGACGACGCGCCCCGTTTCTCCCGCCGCGATCAGCAAATCCGTCTGCCGCGAAAGGAACGCCGGCACCTGAAGCACGTCGCAAACCTCCGCCGCCACTGCGGCTTGCGCCGGTTCGTGAATGTCCGTCAGCAGCGGCACTCGAAACCGAGCCTCGATCTTTCGCAGAATCTCGAGCCCCTCTTTCGGGCCGGGTCCCCGGAAGGAGCTGAGTGCAGAACGATTGGCCTTGTCGTAGGACGCCTTGAAAATCAGCGGGATTTTCGCCTTGGCTGCGATTTTCACCAGGCGCTCCGCCATCCTCATGGCATGGCGTTCGCTTTCGATCACACAGGGGCCGGCGATCAACACCAGCGGCTCGCCGCCGCCAATGCGGAATCCTCCGATGGGGATAGTTCGAATAGGCGGCAAGTGAGCTCCCGATCTCCTCAGACTTCCAACTTGCGCCGCTTCATCGAAGCTAACTCAGCGGGCGCCGCTTCTGGAGCTGCGTTCATAAGGGATGTAAGCCTATGCGGGACGTTAGGGATTTGCAATCTGCAGGTTGAACACAGGACGCCTTGCCATAAAGAAACGAGGGGCAACCCGGAAAACGGATCAGCTTCGTTTCGCGCCTTGCACCGCCGTCGAGATCCGCGCCTCCACCCCGCCCGCTTCGCGCTGGCTCGCGGCCCCCACAAATGCGGCAAATAAAGGATGCGGCGCCAGCGGTTTCGATTTGAACTCGGGATGAAACTGGCAGCCCACGAACCAGGGGTGGTCGGCCACTTCCACGATCTCCACATACGAGCCGTCCGGCGTGCGGCCGGTGATCCGCAGCCCCGCGGCCGTCAGCCGTTCTTCATAGTCGCGGTTGAACTCATAACGGTGCCGGTGCCGTTCGCTGATCTCCGTCGCGCCATAGGCCCGGTTTGCGAACGAACCCGGCTCGATCCGGCAAGGCCAGGCTCCCAGCCGCATCGTGCCCCCCATCTCGTCCACGCCCAGCAGTTCACGCAATTTGTAAATCACGCGATGCGGCGTCTGCGAATCGAATTCCGTGCTGTTCGCGTCGGCCAGTCCCGCAACGTTGCGCGCGTATTCGATGGTCGCGCACTGCATCCCCAGGCAGATGCCAAAGTACGGCACCTTGCGCTCCCGCGCGTATTGAATGGCATAGATCATTCCCTGAATGCCGCGTTTCCCGAATCCGCCCGGCACCAGAACGCCGTCCACGTGCGCCAGTCGCCGCGCCGCCGCTTCAGGCGAGTCGATCTCTTCGGCCTCGATCCATTCAATTACGGTGCGCATATGATGCGGCAATCCGCCGTGCATCAAAGCTTCGCGCAAGCTTTTGTAGGCATCCTCGAGCGCCACATACTTCCCCACCACGCCGATGCGCACTTCGCCTCGCGGATGCTCCATGTTGTCGAGCAGTTCGAGCCAGCGGCTCATGTCTCGCGGGGCGGCATTCAATTTCAGAAGCCGCAAAATCTGCTCGTCCAGGCCCTCTCCGGCAAGATTCACTGGAACAGCGTAAATCGTATTCACGTCCCGCGCCGTCACCACGCACCGCTCCGGAATGTTGCAGAACAGCGCGATCTTGGCCTTCATCTCGTGCGGCAAGGGCCGGTCGCTGCGGCAGAGCAGCAGATCGGGCTGGATGCCGATGCTCAGCATCTCCTTCACGCTGTGCTGCGTCGGCTTGGTTTTGAGTTCGCCGGCCGTGGGGATGAAGGGCACCAGCGTCACGTGCACGAAAAGCGTATTCTCGGGCCCCAGCTCCAGCCGCATTTGCCGAATGGCCTCGAGGAATGGCAGCGACTCGATGTCTCCCACCGTGCCGCCGATCTCGATAATCACCACGTCCACGTCATGCGCGATCTTGCGGAACGCCGCCTTGATCTCGTCGGTGACGTGGGGAATCACCTGCACCGTCTTGCCCAGAAAGTCGCCGCGGCGCTCCTTCGAGAGAATCGATTCGTAGATTCGCCCCGTGGTCCAATTGTTGTCGCGGGTAAGATGGGCGGACGTAAACCGCTCGTAATGGCCCAGATCCAGATCCGTCTCGGCGCCATCGTCGGTGACGTATACTTCGCCGTGCTGGTAGGGGCTCATCGTCCCGGGATCGACGTTCAGGTACGGATCGCATTTCTGCAGCGTGACGCGCAGGCCCCGGCTTTCCAGCAGACAGCCGATCGAAGACGCAGCCACGCCTTTCCCGAGCGAGGAGACCACGCCGCCCGTTACGAAGATGTATTTCGGCTCGCTCTTCTTCACAACTTCGCCGCCATGCAGCTTGTCTTCGTTTATCAAGGGGTTTTTCAAGGGTTTTTGCAAATCCTCGAAAGGTCAAAGGTATACACCCATAAAAACCGGTGTAGGGGACCTGAGTTGGTTGTAAGGACGATTACTTGCCGGGCTGGGAATTTCTGGAAGGTCGGCTCGATGGGCACGAAAAATCCTACATATGGGTGGCCGGAAAATCAACCCCTTTCTCTAAATCCTCCGGCGGTCGCTTAAACGACAGAGCATTTCTAACTGATCGGCTCCGAACCATTCCCTTCGGGCGGAACCTCGATCGCACCAGTTTCAGCTGTCACGTCCTCGCCGATTACCTCTACGTCCACCATGCCGTCATCTGACACACCGGATTGCTTTGCCAGCTTCTTTTGGGCGCGCCGCTCAGCCTTGGCTCGCTGCTTTTCCTGGCGCTTCATCTCTTTTTGGCGCTTCTGAAATGTGATTCTGCTCATTCGTTCTCCTATGAACGCACACTCGAACCGGGACCGCCCGGCTCCGGTGACTTGGAGTTAACTAGGGACAGACTACCAGCGAGGTTCTTTCGGCTGGCGGGCCGACCCGCGGTAATCCTCGGTGGAAAAGCCGCCTCGACCGCGACCCCCGCCGCCCCCTCGCTTGTCGCCACCTCCGCCCGGACCGAAACCGCCGCTTCGAGGACCGCCGCCTCCCGTTTTGGGAGTGGCTTCATTCACCCGCAGAGCGCGGCCGGAGACTTCCTTGCCATTCAGTTCGGCCATGGCCTTGGCCGCGTCCGCATCCTTCTCCATTTCCACGAAAGCGAATCCACGCGGCTGGCCGGTCTCCCGGTCGTTCACGATGTGGATGCGCGTGACTTGCCCGTAGGGCTCGAACAACGCTCGCAAGTCGCTTTCCGTGGTTTGAAAACTCATGTTGCCTACGAAAATGTTCTTCATTGCCGCTCCTTGATTGTACCGCTGCCCGCTCAGCTTTCGAGAAAAGCCCGAAGCTTGTCCGATCGCGACGGATGGCGCAGTTTCCGCAGCGCTTTGGCCTCGATCTGCCGGATGCGCTCGCGCGTCACCGCGAACGAATTACCCACCTCTTCCAGCGTGTGCTCGGACCCATCTTCCATGCCAAAGCGCATCTTGATGATGCGCTCCTCGCGCGGAGTCAGCGTCTTCAGCAACGACGCGGTCTCCTCTTTCAGATTGAGCCGGATGGCCGCATCGGAAGGCGAGGCCACCGCCTTGTCCTCGATGAAGTCGCCCAGGTGCGAACTCTCCTCTTCGCCGATCGGCGTTTCCAGCGAGAGCGGCTGCTGCGCGATCTTCTTTACTTTGCGCAGCCGGTCGACGGAAATCTCCAAACGCTCGGCCAGTTCCTCGAGCGTAGGCTCGCGGCCCAACTCCTGCACCATCTCCCGGCTGGCGCGGATCATCTTGTTGATGTGCTCGATCATGTGCACCGGCACGCGTATGGTGCGGGCCTGGTCGGCGATGGCCCGCGTAATCGCCTGGCGAATCCACCAGGTTGCATACGTTGAAAACTTGTAACCGCGGCGCCACTCGAACTTTTCCGCGCCCCTCATCAGGCCGATATTCCCTTCCTGGATCAAATCCAGGAACTGCAGCCCGTGATAGGTATATTTCTTGGCGATAGATACCACCAGCCGCAGGTTCGCTTGCGTCAGCTCCTTCTTTGCCTGCTGCGTCACTGCCTCTCCACGCACGATCCGCTGCAGAGCCCGCTTCAGTTCCGTCAGGCCAACCTCGCCGGAGTCGGACATTTCCGCCCGGTCCGCGCGGCGCATGCCGAGTTCGCGCCGGGTCGCTGCGTCGCGCTTGGATGCGTCCCCGCGTCGTTCGATTTTGCCCATCTCCCGTTCCAGCGAGTGCAGCCGCTCCACGGTCTGGCGGAGCTTGGCGATCAGCCGGTTGCGCTCGCGCTCGTTCAACTCCAGCGACCGCGCCACCAGGGACATCTGGATGCGCGTCCGGGAGAGCGCGTAACGGGCTTGTAGATAGGGCCGCTTCTTCGATTTCGGAGTACGCGCCAGACGGGCGGCCTGTTTCAAAGCGGTGTCGTAAAGAGCGGCGATCTTGTCCAGGGTCTTCTGAATTTGCCGCGTCTTCTTTTCAATATTCTCTTCCTTGAACTCTTCTTCATCGAAGACCACGACTTCTTTTACCGATCGCCGGCCTTCGATCAGATCCTTCCGGACTTCCAACAGCTCTTTGATTACGATGGGAGAGCGCGTGATGGTTTTCAGCACCAGCAGCCTGCCGCGCTCGATGCGCTTGGCCAGCGCCACTTCGCCCTCGCGTGTCAGCAAGGGAACGGTGCCCATCTCCCGCAAATAGATGCGTACCGGATCGTTGGTCTTGTTGATCAGGTCCGGAGTCAGATCGAGCTCCGCCTCCTGGGCGGGAGCGTCCTCCTCCTTTGCATCCGTTTCCAGCGTTTCGCCGGCTTCCAGCGCCGAGGCCGCGGCCTTTGCCGCGGACACGTCCTCATACATCTTGATGCCGTACCGCTCGAACGTGGAAAGCAGGTCGTTGATCTCTTCGGGCGAGGTGATGTCTGGCGGCATCATGTCATTCACCTCTTCAAAAAGCAGGTATCCCCGCTCTTTGCCCAGCATGATGAGCTGATCGACGTGGTCGAACGAGTCTTCTTTTCCCGGTGACAAGAATTCTCCGATCCGAATGAGCGCTTTATTAACTTAGATTAATCTTCAGGCTTCCGCGGTTGAAATCTTTTCACCGCTTTGGCCTTATGGTCGTTTTGATAGTCGGCTAATTCTGAGTCGGTCACGCAAAACTGTGCCGTTGGCAGATGATCGGTGCCGGCGGACAGTTCTCGATGGAGCCTGAGGGAACAAACATTGGGCCCGTCCTGATACTGCACTCGATGGGATACGAAGGCTTCGTTGGCGATGGTCACGGTGTATTCGCGGGATTGCCTAGCTTCGTCGCGAACCACGAAGTTGTATTCGCGAGCCACAGCGCCTGCGGTAAATCCAACATACTGCACGATGAACTGATCGGCCATCAGGCGCCCATCTCCTGGGGCTCGGATTCACTACAGCCCGCAAAAGGAGGGCGGGCCGCAACCTCAACCCGCCCTTTTCTCATACTAGAGGCCGACGACGTTCTCTGCCTGCAAGCCCTTGGGGCCCTTGCGAACCTCGAATTCCACAGCTTGCCCCTCGTTCAGGCTCCGGTATCCTTCCGCCTGAATGGCCGAGTGATGCACGAAAACATCCTCGCCGCTCTGGCGCTGAATGAATCCGAAACCCTTGCTGGCATTAAACCACTTCACAGTTCCTTGTTCTTTCACTGATTTTTTCTCTTTTCTTGGGCTATTTGGTGTCTCTCGAGCGCCCTCAGCTCGAAAACAAAAAAAGGGCGCGAGTTGTGTCGGCTCGCAGCCCCTTTAAACGAATCCAAAGGTTTGTACAAGAGCAACAAACGCAAAGTCATCATATCATAAATTCGGTTTCAAGTGTGGCCCATCGCTCCGGACGGTACTGGGCCGGTTGGACCCTCCTTAATCGAGACACAAGAGGTCAAAACTCCTTACGCCCCCGCGCGGCTGGCCAGCATCTTCTCCACCCTCTTCACGTCTTCCGGTGTATCCACCTCCACCGATTCCTGCTCGATTTCCGCCACCCTAATGCGATTGCCGTTCTCCAGCCAGCGAAGCTGCTCCAGTTGCTCGATACGCTCCAGGTCCCCTTGCGGGAACGTCGCGAACTCCAGCAGCGCTTCGCGCCGGAACACATACAACCCCAGATGCTTCAGGTGTTTCGCGTGCACCGGGCCGCCCCGGTCCCTCACCCAGGGGATAGGAGCCCGGGAAAAGTAGAGCGCATTGCCGTCGAAATCCACCACCGTCTTCACCACGTTTGGATCCATGATCTCCGCGGCGTTGCTGATCGGCACGGCAAGCGTAGCCATGTTCACGCTCTCGTCTTCGCGCAACGCTTCGATCGCCGCATCGATCGCCGCCGGATCGATCAGCGGCATGTCCCCTTGCACATTCACCAAAATCTCGGCCTCCGCATGGGTCGCCGCCACCTCGGCTACTCGTTCCGTGCCGGAACGATGGTCGGCGCGCGTCAGCGCCACTTCCCCGCCAAACGAGCGCACCACGCTGGCGATTCGTTCGTCGTCGGTAGCCACGATCACCTTGGAAACCAATTTGGCTTGCCGCGCCCGCTCCCACACCCTTTCGATCATCGTCTTTCCGCCGATGGAAATCAGCGGCTTTCCTGGCAAGCGAGTCGAGCCATAGCGTGCGGGAATCACGGCTACTGTGTTCATCGTGGGCACCCTGTCGCGAACTCCGATTGTCTCGATCTTGTCTCCGTTTTGTACTTAATTCATCTCACGGAATGATGGCGCTCGCAACGATGCTAGCATACCGTCGGGCCAGCATTCTCCCGCTGGCTGGTGGACATCCGCTGGAGCTCGGCTCTACAGCTTTGGACGAGGCGGGCTACAGCAACCAGCGCTTTGCTCGCGCATGGAGTGGTGCTAGACTGGCTGCGCGTTTCCCGCAGCCGCCCGGCTAAGCCGGGAGGGAGTTACGGATGGCAAGAGGTAAGGGGCATCGGCTGCCGTATTTGGCTCTGGTCGCATCTGGTGTGCTCGCCCTGTTCATAGCGCCCCTCCTCGCGCAGGTCACAGGCCCCGAAACCCCCGCTCAACCGGAAACCAAAAAGTCCAGCGGCATCAAGATGGATGTGGAGATGGCCCTGGTCAACGTGACCGTCACCGATCCTTACAGCCGTTTGGTCACGGGTTTGGATAAGGAAAATTTCAAGGTCTATGAAGATGGCATCGAACAGGAAATCTCCACCTTCTCGAGCGAAGACGTCCCCATCTCCATCGGTTTGATCTTCGATATGAGCGGCAGCATGGCGGACAAGGTCGACAAAGCTCGCCAGGCCGCCGTGCAGTTCTTGCGCACCGCCAATCCCCAGGACGAATTTTTCCTGGTCAGCTTCAACGACCGCGCCGAGGTCAGCAGCCGCTTCACCTCCAGCATCGAAGAATTGGAAAGCCGCATGATGTTTACCGTGGCCAAGGGCCGCACCGCCCTGCTCGATGGCATCTATCTCGGCCTCAGCCAGATGAGGGGTGCACGCAACGGCAAGCGCGCCTTGCTCATCATCTCCGACGGGGGCGATAATCATAGTCGTTACAACGAAGCCGACATCCGGAACTTCCTGAAAGAGGCGGATTGCCAGCTCTACGCCATGGGAATTTTTGATGTCAGCGACATGGGGCGAACCACCGAAGAGCGCTACGGTCCCAGCCTGCTTTCGGAGCTCGCGGAAATGACCGGTGGCCGCGTCTTCCCGGTATCGAGCCTGGGCGATTTGCCCGATATTGCCTCAAAGATTGGAATGGAGCTGCGTAACCAATATGTCCTTGGATATAAACCAAGCAATCCGCGCCACAATGGCACCTGGCGAAAAATCAAAGTCAAGCTGCTGGCCCCTAAGGGACTGCCGCCCCTCAACGTCTACGCCAAGACGGGATACTACGCGCCCGGACAATAAGTTCTCCGCGCTCGCGTTGATTTTCACGGCCGCGACGCTGGCCCTTGCGCTTGCTTCCCCGCTGCGTGCGCAGCGTCCGGCGCAGCCTTCCGCGCCCCAGGCGCCTGCCGAGTCGTCGCCCGATTATTCCATTCGCAAGGACGTCAACCTCGTTGTCCTGCACGTTTCCGTGGTCAACGATCGCGGACAGTTCGTCCCTGGACTCAAGGAGAACGAGTTCCGCGTAGTGGAAGACAAGGTCGAACAAAAAATTTCGGTGTTCAGCCAGGAAGATGTGCCGGTAAGCATGGGCCTGGTGATCGACAATAGCGGCAGCATGCGAGACAAGCGCCCCCAGGTCAACGCCGCCGCTTTGACCCTGGTGAAGACCAGCAACCCCCAGGATGAAGCCTTTGTCGTCAATTTCAACGACGACTTCTATCTGGACACGGTTCACGATTTCACCAACGACATCACCGAAATGAAAGACGCCCTCGAGCGCATCGATGCCCGCGGCAGCACCGCCCTCTACGACGCGGTGATTGGCTCCCTCGATCACTTGAAGAAGGGCGCCAAGGATAAGAAGGTCCTGCTGGTCGTCACCGATGGCGTCGATAACGCCAGCCGCCGCTCCCTCGCCAATGCCGTGCAGGAAGCCCAGCGCTCCGACGCCCTGATCTACTGCATCGGAATTTTCAGCGACGACGACATCAAGCACAATCGCGGCGACATGAAAAAGGCCCGCCGCGCCCTTACCGAATTGGCCACCTCCACCGGCGGCATCGCCTTTTTCCCGGAAAATGTCACGGATACGGAAACCATCTGCGACCAGATCGCCCGCGATATTCGCAATCAATACACGGTCGCTTATTACTCCACCAATCCGGCCCGCGACGGCTCTTTCCGTGCCGTGCAGGTCGCCCTGTCGCAACAGCCGCAGCACGGCGCCAAGCTCCAGGTGCGCACCCGCACCGGCTACTACGCCCGCGGCCCCGTTTCGTCGCCTTCCGGCAACTGAGGCCCCACCAGATTCGACCAGGCTCGGCCACGCTCCTCATCCCATTGTCGGAGAGCGGCGTCCTCTCCCGACGCCATTCCAAGCGGAGCGAACTCCGTTGCCGCAGAGCGCCGCCCCCTCCTCCTGATGTCATTCCGAGGGAGCGAAGCGACCGAGGAATCTGCTTTTCTCCTGTCGCGGCTACCGCACACCCGAAGACTTAGTCCAGTTACGCGCTCTTCACTTCGCGGCTCAGCAACTCCCCCAGGAAACTCTCGCCGTGCGGAATCGTTCCGCCAAAATTCTCCGCCACGGTTTGCCCCATGTCGGCCAGCGTCGCGCGCACCCCTAAATTCCTGCCGTGCCGCCCTCCCGGGCTGTGCGCCAATATCGGCACGTACTCCCGCGAGTGATCCGTCGTAGGCCAGCGAGGGTCGGGATCGCATCCGTGGTCCGCCGTCATCAGAAGCAGATCGGTCTGCGCCAGCCTCGCCAGCAGCGGCCCCAGCAGCGTATCGAACTCCTCCAGCGATCGCGCGAAGCCCTCCACATCCTTGCGATGCCCGTATAGCATGTCGAAATCCACCAGGTTCGCGAAGATCAACCCATCGCACTGCCGCTCCATCGCCTGGGAAAGCTTCTCCATTCCGTCCGCATTGCTTTTTGTCGTGACGTAGTTCCCCACGCCCCGCCCGTTATAGATGTCGTGGATCTTCCCGATGCCCAGCACCTTCGCGCCGCGCTCCGCCAGCACGTCCAGCAGCATCGGCTTCGGCGGCTCGACGGCATAATCGTGCCGCCGTTCCGTGCGCCGGAAGTTCCCCGGCGCGCCGGTAAAGGGCCGCGCGATCACGCGCCCCACGCGATGCGGTCCGTCCAGAATCTTTCGCGCGATCTGGCAATATCGATAAAGCTCCGCCACGGGAATCACCTCTTCGTGGGCGGCAATCTGGAAAACGCTGTCGCCCGAGGTATACACGATGGGGTAGCCCGTGCGCAGGTGTTCCGCGCCGAGTTCCTTCAGAATTTCCGTGCCGCTCGCTGGCTTGTTCCCCAGCGTCCTTCGTCCGATGGCCCGCTCGAAGGCCTCCATCACTTCCGGCGGAAAGCCCTGCGGATACACCGGAAACGCTTGCGGCAGCCAGATTCCCGCCATCTCCCAATGTCCCGTCGTCGTATCTTTTCCCGGTGAGCGCGTGGCGCTTTTGCCAAAGCACGCAAGCGGCGCCTTGGCCGGCGTCAAATGCGCCAGCGGCTCGATATTCGCAAGCCCCAGCCGCACCAGGTTCGGAATCGCCAGCGCACGCGATTCGGCTACGTGCCCCAGCGTGCTTCGCCCCGCGTCGCCATATTCGTCCGCGTCCGGCAGCGCGCCGATCCCCACGCTATCCAGCACCACCCACACAATCCGCTTAAACGCCATCTCTGCCCCTCTCATCCTAAGATGAAGGAAACTTGCCTTTCGTCGGGCATCGCGACTCTACACCACGGTAGTCATCCATTGCGACGTACCAGCGTGCTACGATGCCGACGTGAACTGCACACGACGGCGCCTCATCGGCTTGCTTTTGGGAACCAGCTTACTCTGTGGCTCCGTTGTTCACGGGCAGTCTGGTACCAGACTTGAGGGCACGGTTGTAGATGAAACAGGCGGTGGCATCCCGGCGATCCTGACGCTTTTTTCAGAAGATCGGGTGCGGACATCCAAAGCAGATCAAAATGGTCACTTCGAGTTCTCCCCGTTACCTCCGCTCACACATTCGCTAGAATTTTCGTCTCCAGGATTCGTCCCCACGAGCATTCCCGTCGTAGAGAACATGCCTGAGCGACTCTCGATTACTCTACGCGTTGGATCATTTAGCGGTTGCCTCGTTAGACCCGAACTCGCCAGAATCAACGGGATTAGTTACATGTCCCAGTCCGGCCCGGACCTTTCCGCACCTTCGGTCGCTTATGACAAGCGGAACGATAACGTATACGTAATTGGTACAGTCGGTAACGCCTGGGGCGGGCCGTTAGAAGGCACCAACCTCTCTCTCTTACAGGACGACACTAACGCACCTATGGTGACCAAGGACGTCAATGTCGGTGGCACGGTGCTGGCAGAACGCTCATACAAGCAGACGCTAATTGCCCAGACGACCTCCAATTACAAAGGCGAGTTCCAATTCACAAACCTGAAGCCGGGAGGATATTGGCTGCAAGCTGATCATGACGGATATTGGGTTCGGTCGACCGGAGTCTGGGTCGCTCGCGACAATCTGACAAAGCTTTCCAGAGTTTATCTTTTCCCCAAGAATGAAACGCACCCGTGCGGATAAGGCGTTTCAGCGAAAGCCGAAGCTACCGCCCCATTTGCCGACCCTCTCCCCGCGACGTATAATTTTCTGTTTAGGTTGACTCCAAAATCCCGGCTGTGCGGAACTGTCGCGTCGCAAGCGCCTGTGAACGCCTTTGAAAGCGCCTTTGAGAGACAAACCCGATAAACCCGAAATCGCCGCCAGCACCGCAGCGTCCCCAGCAGCGGTCCTCGACGAGCCCAGCTCCATCGCCGTCTCCGGCGCGCGCGTGCACAACCTAAAGAACATCAGCTTCGAAATCCCCCACAACGCCATCACCGTCGTCACCGGCGTCTCCGGCTCCGGCAAATCCAGCCTCGCTTTCGACACCATCTACGCCGAAGGCCAGCGCCGCTACATCGAATCGCTTTCCGCCTACGCGCGCCAGTTCCTGGAGCGCATCGAAAAGCCCGACGTTGACGAAATCTCCGGCATCGCCCCGGCCATTGCCATCAAGCAGAAAAACGCCACGCGCAACCCGCGCTCCACCGTGGCCACCGCCACCGAAATTTACGATTACCTGCGTCTGCTGTACGCCCGTGCCGGCCGCACTTTCTGCACTCGTTGCGGCGCCGAAATCCGTCGTGACACCATAGACTCCATCACCTCCCGCGTGCTCGCGCTCGAGCCCGGCCGCCGCTTTTACGTGCTCTATCGCCTGGCCCTCCCGGAACCGGCCAAGAAGCCCGCGCGAAAATCGCCGGCCGCAGCGCCCGCGACCCCGCCCGTGCAGCCGCCCGCGCGTTCCAGCGTCCAGCAAGCCCTGCTCGATCTCCAGAAGCGCGGATTCAATCGCCTCTACCAGTCCGGCCAGATGCACGAATTCTCTTCCCCGGAAACCTTGCTCGACGTCGATTTCTCCCAGCCCGTCTACGTGATTGTGGATCGCCTGGTCATCTCGCCCGACATCCGTTCGCGCCTGGCCGACTCCGTGGAAATCTGCTATCGCGAAGGCAAGGGCGAAGCCATCCTCGAATTTCCTCCCTCGGAGACGCATCCCGAAACCGAGCGCATCGTCTTCAGCGATCGCTTCGAGTGCAAGAAGTGCGGCCTCGCCTATCAAGAGCCCGAGCCGCGCCTGTTTTCCTTCAATAATCCTTACGGCGCGTGCCCGCGCTGCCAGGGCTTCGGCAATACCATCGACTTCGATATCGATCTGGTCATCCCCGATCGAAGCAAATCCATTAACGAAGGCGTCGTCCAGCCCTGGACCAAGCCCCGTTATCGCCAGCTTTGGCAGGACCTGAAGCGCTTCGCCCGCTCCCGCGGCATTCCCCTGGACCTCCCTTTTCGCCAGCTCAGCGCCGAGCAGCGCGACGCCATCATTGAAGGCGACGAGGACGCCGACTTTCCCGGCGTTAACGGCTTCTTCGCCTGGCTCGAGCGCAAGAAATACAAGCTGCACGTGCGCGTCTTCCTCAGCCGCTATCGCGGCTATGCCACTTGCCCCGATTGCGGCGGCACGCGCCTTCGCCCCGAAGCCCGCGCCGTGCGCATCAACGGAAAATCGATCACCGAAGTCTGCGCGCTCACCGTCACCGAGGCCCGCGAGTTCTTCGATTCTCTCGAACTCGCGCCCGAAGCCGCCGCCATCGCCGAAAGAATCCTCCAGGAGATTCAGCAGCGCCTTCACTTTCTCGATCAGGTCGGGCTCGAATACCTCACCCTCGATCGCCTCACCTCCACGCTCTCCGGCGGCGAAGCGCAGCGTATCCAGCTCGCCACTTCGCTAGGCTCGCAGTTGGTCGGCGCGCTCTACGTTCTCGACGAGCCCTCCATCGGCCTGCATCCCCGCGATACCCACCGGCTCATCGATATTCTCAAAAGCCTGCGCGATCTCGGCAACACCATCCTGATCGTCGAGCATGACGCCGAAACCATCGCCGCCTCCGATTACGTCCTCGATCTCGGACCCGGCGCCGGCGAATCCGGCGGCAAGCTGCTCTTCTGCGGCCCGCGCCAGGATCTGCTGAAGTCCGCCGAATCCCTCACCGCCCGCTATCTCAATGGCGAACTGCGGATTCCCGTGCCCTCGCTGCGCCATAAGCCTTCGCGCCGTTTTCTGCGAGTCTTCGGCGCGCACGCCCACAATCTGCGCAATATCGACGTCATGTTCCCACTGGGCACCATGGTCGCCGTCACCGGCGTCTCCGGCTCCGGCAAGTCCACGCTGATTTACGATGTCCTCTACAAAGCTCTGGAGGCCAAGCGCGCCGGCGTCGCTTTCAAGGAGCTTTGCGACCGCATCGAGGGCGATGGGTTCATCGAGCAGGTCGTTCTGGTCGACCAATCCCCCATCGGCCGCACCCCGCGCTCCAATCCCGCCACTTACTTGAAGGCCTTCGACGCCATCCGCGAACTCTTCGCCGCCACCCCGGACGCCAAGCGGCGCGGTTTCGGCGCCGGCCATTTCTCCTTCAACATCCCCGGCGGCCGCTGCGAAGCTTGCGAGGGCGATGGCACCGTCACCGTGGAGATGCAGTTCCTCGCCGACGTCGAATTGATCTGCGAAGAGTGCCGCGGCACCCGCTTCAAGAGCGCCGTCCTCGAAGTGCGCTATCGCGACAAGAATGTTCATGAAGTCCTCGGCCTCACCGTGCACGAGGCCTTGCATTTTTTCGCCGGCGTCCCCCGCGTCACTTCCAAGCTCAAGATTCTCGACGAAGTGGGCCTCGGCTATTTGCGCCTGGGGCAATCCGCCACCACGCTTTCCGGCGGCGAAGCCCAGCGGCTGAAGCTGGCCTCGCACCTGATTCATACCGCCAATCCCGGCGTCCTTTACATTCTCGATGAACCCACCACGGGCTTGCATTTCGACGATATCCAGAAGCTGCTCACCGCCTTTCGCAAGCTCCTCGACGGCGGCGCGTCGCTCATCGTCATCGAGCACAATCTGGACGTGATCAAATCGGCCGATTGGGTGATCGACCTGGGACCCGAAGGCGGCGCGCAGGGTGGCGCGATTGTGGCTACCGGAACTCCCGAGCAGGTTGCGCGAAATCCCAACTCCTATACCGGCAAATATCTCAAGACCGCGCTAAAGAATCACAATAATGGCCACGGCGACTCCCGAATCTCCAGGAAAACTCGCCCCGCGAAAGGCTGAATTGCCTCTCAGAATATGTCCTCTTGAGCGAAGGTTTGTAGCTCAGGTCGCGCCTGCGCCCGGCGCGTCAGCGCACGTAATAAAAGAAGTCGCTGGCGAGACCTGAGGCCTTCGCGTCGGCGTGACGCAAAGTCGAAGAATCTGGCATCGATTTTTCATACAATGTGCTCAATGATTCGAGCCTGCAGCAATTTCGTCGCACTCGTGTTGTTCATTCTCGTTGTGGCGCCGCGTGCATCCGCTGCGCAGCAAAACACTTCAGCATCGTCCGCGGCTCCGCTCCTTGCCCAGGCCCAAGACGCGCTCGATCGCAAAGATTACGCCGCGGCTGTTCCTCTGCTCGAAAAGATTATCGCCGCAAAACCCACGGACGCCCTGCCCCACTTCGACCTGGGCGTCGCCTATTCCCAGCTGAAGAGAAATCCCGAAGCTATCGCCGAATTTCGTCAGGCCATTTCGCTCGACGCGAATTACCCTCCGGCTCACTTGAATTTAGGCCTGCTGCTGCTCGATTCCGATCCCGCCGCCGCAGCCGCATCCTTCGAGCGCGCCGCCCAACTCATGCCTGGCCAGGTCCGGCCCGTTTATCTCGCCGCGGAGGCGCTCGAGCGCGGCGGGAAACGCGCGGAAGCCATCGCGCAATATCGCGCCGCAGTCGCGCTCGCCCCGAAGGACGACGCCATCCTTGTCTCGCTCGCTCGCGTACTGCTCGCCGACGGCCAATTCCCGGCGGCCGAGTCGACTTATCGCCAAGCTCTCGCCCTGAAACCCGATGCCGCGCCCGCGCAGCTCGGCCTGGCCGAATCCTTGCTCCGCCAGCAGAAGAACGCCGAGGCCGTCGATATTCTCAAGGACTATTTGCAGAACGCTCCCGATGACCGCCAGGCCCGCTTCGAGCGCGCCGTCGCGGTGCAAACTCTGAACCGCCTGGACGACTCTCTCGCCGAATTGGACCGGCTCGATGCCGGCGCGGCGCCCAGCGCCGAGGCCGGCAAGCTGCGCGGCAGTATTTATATGCAGCAGAAGAAATGGACCGATGCGGCCGCCGTCTTCACCAAAGCGCTGGCCGCATCTCCCGACGACGCGCAACTCCACCTCTGGCTCGGCCACACGAAAATGGAATTGCACGATTACTCCGCCGCCGAAACCGAATTGCGGCGCTCGCTGCAACTGGCGCCGGCCAATCCGGAAGCCTTGGGCGAACTCGCCAGCGTCTATTACCTCTCCGAACAATACGACGCCGTGCTCTCCACTCTCGATCTCCTTGCTCAGCGCGAAACTCCCACCGCCATCAACTGGTTTTTTCGCGCCCTCTCGTGCGATAAACTAGGGCGGAAACCCGAAGCAGCCGCCGCCTACCGGAAATTTCTCGAGTTGGACCGAGGCGAGCGTCCCGATCAGGAGTTTCAAGCGCAAGCGCGACTGACGCTTCTGCTTCGCGAGTTGAGCCGGAGCTCCGGAAAATAAAGTGGGTCGGCGTTCCAGTGATGACTTTCGATTTGTGCATCGGCTTTTAATTTTCATGGTTTGCCTCTCTATCTGCTCTGGCCTCAGCCGTGAACTCGCGGCCCAGGACTCCCTTGCCAAGTTTGAGGCCCAGTACGAACTGGAACGTGATCCGGTGGCTAAGGCCAAGATCCTTGCCAAAGACGGCCACCTGGAGCTCGACCAGGTCCGCGCGGACTTGAAGACCGACAATGAAGAGCAGGCTCTCTCCGATCTCGAGCACTATCGCGACGAAGTGGAACTCTCCGTCAAGGCCCTCTCCACCACAGGCCTGAGCGCGGAAAAGCATCCCGGCGGCTTCAAGGAACTGCAAATCAGCCTGCGCCAAACGTTGCGGCGCGTGGACGATCTGATCAGTTCGCTCCCCTACGATAAGCGGCCTTGGTTTCAAGCGGTCCGGTCGGATCTGGCCAAATCCCAGGCCACGCTGATGGATCAGCTCTTCCCAGCCGGGGGAAATAAAGGATCCAAGAGAGTTGACCCATGAGGAAACTGGCATCCCGCGCATTGCCGCTCGCTCTCGCCTCTCTTCTCGCCATGGGTATTGCCGCGACGCGCACTCCTGCGTTCGCCCAGGGCAAAAAGGACTACCTCAGCGACAACGAAGCGGATCAGATTCGCGATTCAGAGACGCCCAACGATCGCATCAAGCTGTTTATCTCCTTCGCCACCGATCGCATCAAAAAGCTGCAATACGAATTCGCCCATCCCGCCGAATTGCATCGAGACGACCGCATTAACACGCTCATCAACGCATATGCCGGCTGCATCGACGATGCCTCGGACGCCATCCAGCTCGGCGTTGAAAAGCAGCAGGACGTTCGCGGCGCCATCAAGGAGATGCAAACCCGCGCGCCCGAATTTCTCGCTTATCTGAAGACCCTTTCCGCAAAGGGCCAGGCCGTCGATGCCTACAAGGACAATCTGGACGACGCCATCGACGCCACCAAAGAAGCCATCAACGACGCCGACGATGCCATCAAGGAGAACGCTCCGCCGCCCGTGCGTCGCAAACCGCAATGAAGCGCTCTTCCACGTCTCGTAGCCCCGTTCCCGGCGGCGCCGTGATCTTTCAGCGCCTCTACACCCGCTTGGGCTGCCAAGGCCGTCCGCCGCGCTTTGAAGTGGAGTTTTATCCCTACGCCAATCTGATGCACACCATCCGCCTGCGCGAAGAGACAGCCTACGTGCGCCTCTCGGATGCCCTGTCTGGTGCGCCTCTGGCGGTTCTGGAGGCCGCCGCGGCCATCCTCTTGTCCCGCGTCTATCGCCGGCGGGCGCCCCGCGAAATTCTCAGCGCCTATCGGAGCTTCACGGTTTCGCCGCGCACCCGCCGCAAAGTCGCCCGGCTTCGCCGCGGCCGCGGACGCCTGGTGAAGACCGGCCCGCGCGGCGCGATCTACGATCTCGCGCCCATGTTCACGCGCCTCAACCGCAAGTATTTCGGCGGACGTCTGCACCGCCCGCGCCTCGGCTGGAGCGGACGCACCTGGCGGGCGCAATTCGGCTGCTTCGACCCGGCGCTCGATCAGATCGTGATGAATCGCTGGCTGGACCGCGCCTGCGTCCCGCAATATGCCGTGGAATATGTGCTCTTCCACGAAATGCTGCACGTCAAGCATCCGCTGCGCGCCGCACGCTGCGGCATCGAAGCCCACTCCTTGCAATTTCGGATGGAAGAAAAGCGTTACGCGAATTACGACCGGGCCAGAAGATTCCTCGACCGCTTACCCTGACTTCTGTTTCGTTTGTTCCTGAGCATGCCCAGATTGGCCATGCGATTGGCCTTCCAGTTTCTCAATGTGCTTCTGAACTTTGTCGCGGTCGGGACCGTTGTGAAGAAGCTGAAAGTACTTTCGGTAGGCGACCAAGGCATTATCCACGTCGCCCTTGTGTTCGTAAGCCTCTCCCAATAGGGAGTACGACCGAGCCAGGCCCGGCTCGAACTGGGTGGCGTCCGTGAAGCGATCGATGGCCGCGTCATAATTGCCGCGCTTCATGTAGAAGCTGCCAACCTCGATGCTCTTGTTCGCTCGCAGCGGGTCAAAGACAGGCTTGGGCGGCTCGGGAGGAGGAGGCGGTTCCGCGGGGGGTGGCGTGGGAGGAATCTCCAACGACGATGCCTGTGCCGAGGCCATCCTGGGGACAAGCAGCGAAACCAGGCACGCCGCGAAAAGAACGAAAAACAGCTTCGCCAAACGGCCCTGCCGCATATGCGCGCTATGCATGATTTTCGCCGGCGGCATCGGTTTCGCGAGCCCCACGGTTTTCGCCGATAAGATTCGCTTTGTTATCATTAACGTTGCCTGCGGCACGAGTTTCCGGCCATCGGGAACCTGCTGACAATTGTAACTCCGCACATGGAACTCCGGGAAAAAGCCGCTCAACTTCCCTTGGATGCCGGTGTCTACCTATTCAAGGATGCCCTCGGCACCATTCTGTACGTCGGTAAGGCCCGCTCCTTGCGCTCGCGGGTGCGTTCCTACTTTCTCGAAGCGAGATGGGTGGACGCCAAAACCGGTTCCCTGGTGCGCGAGATCGCCGACCTCGATTACATCGTAGTGGATAACGAACGGGAGGCTCTGGCGCTCGAAAATAATCTCATCAAGCGCTATCAGCCGAAATTCAATGTCCTGCTGCGGGACGATAAGACCTATCCCTATATTCGCTTCACCGCCTTTGAAAAATATCCGCGCGTGTACGTCACGCGCCGGCTGCGCAAGGACGGTTCGCTCTATTTCGGCCCGTTCTTTCCCCATAGCCTCGCTTATCGCATCGTGCACTTCATTCACAAAACGTTCCGCGTCCCTTCCTGCACCGTCGATCTCGAGCGGCAGCATCCCCGCCCTTGCCTCCAGTATTACATTCGCCGCTGCTGGGGCCCTTGCGTGCCGGGCCTGGTCTCCGACGACAAGTATGCGGAAGCCGCGCACGACGCCCGTACCTTTCTCGAAGGACGCCGCCACGACCTGCTCCTCAGCCTGGGCGCGCGCATGAATCAGGCTTCCGAGGCCCAGCGTTACGAGCAGGCCGCCGGATACCGCGACCTCCTGCGCACCATCGAGGAGATCGAAGAGCGGCAGAAGATCGCCGCGGCGGCCGGCGACGATACCGACGTCCTGGCCTGGTATGCCGAGCCTCCCCAGGTTGCCGTGAACCTCTTTCACATTCGCGGCGGCCGGGTGGTCGATCGTCGCGATTTCTACTGGGAAGACCTGGAGCAATTCGATCCGGATGAGTTTCTTCCGTCGGTACTCAAGCAACTCTATCTGGAAGCCGCTTATCTTCCCCGCGCCATCCACGTCCTGCGCGATTTTGAGGATCGCCAACTGCTCGAAGAGATTCTCTCCGAGCGCGCCGCGACTCTCGACCTTCCCTACCGCCGCGTGGAGATCGCCGTGCCGCAGCGCGGGCCCAAGCACGCGTTCCTGGACCTGGTGGAAAAGAACGCGCGCCACTCTTTCGAGCAGCGCTTCCGCGTGCTCAAACCGAACTCAAAGGCCATTGCCGAAGCGCTCGAATCCACGCTGAACCTTCCCGCACCGCCCAAGCGCATCGAAAGCTTCGATATTTCGCACCTTCAGGGCACGGACACGGTAGCGTCCATGGTGGTCTGGGAAAACGGGCGCATGCGCAAGTCCGGCTACCGCAAGTTCATCGTTCGCGGAGAGTGGGGCAACGACGATTTTGCCAGCATGCGCGAAACTGTGGAGCGCCGCTACCGCCGCGTGCAAAGCGAGCAAAAGCAAATGCCCGATCTGATCTTGATCGACGGCGGGCTCGGGCAACTTCATGCCGCGGCGCAAGCCCTGGAGAAGCTGGAGATCATCAACCAGCCCGTGGCGGCTATCGCCAAGCAGGAGGAGATTCTGTTCGTTCTCGGCCAGGAGGACGAGCCCATTCGCCTGGAAAAGCATTCGCCTTTGTTGCACCTGATTCAGCAAATCCGCGATGAGACCCATCGCTTTGCGGTCGGTTTCCACCGCCAGCGGCGCTCTCGCCGCACGCTCAGCACCGAACTGGACGAAATCCCCGGCGTGGGTTCGCGCACCGTGCGAAAACTCCTGCGCGAATTCGGAAGCGTGGCGCGCGTGCGGCTGGCCAGCGCCGAGGACCTTTCGCGCGTCGTGCCCCGGCCCCTTGCGGCGCGCATCGCGGAACATCTTCACAGCAGCCGGCTTGCCGGCGCGGAGCCGAAAGCCGGTCCCGCGTAGTGTTTCCTCTAACGTGTCCACCCGCGCGTTTTGTTGCATCGAATGGCGGGGTATGCTAGCGTGAGCGAGCACGGGGGTAGGCACATGGCGGATGGCACGGGATCGAAAGTCAGCTATTTCATGGTGGGTCTCGGAATCGGCGCCCTGGTGGGCATTCTTTTCGCCCCCAAGTCTGGCGAGGAAACCCGCGATTACTTGAGCGCACGCGCCGAAGAGGGCAAGGAGTACGCCCAGCGCAAGGCCCGCGAATTGCGTGAGCGCGCCGAAGACCTGGTCGAACGCGGCAAACAGGTCGCGTCCAAGCAGAAAGAGTCCATCTCCGCGGCGGTGGACGCAGGCCGCGACGCTTATCAACGCGAGAAATCCAAGGAAATATAGATTCTCATGGCTAGCTGGGTCATGCCCACCTTCGTAATCGTCGCTGCAGTGTCTCTCTTTCTGCAGATGGTGATCTTCGCGGCGATGTTTTTCACCTTCCGCCGCGTCAGCAGGCGCATCGAGGAGATCGCCGACGACATGCAGCGGCGCATCAACCCGGTGATTTCGCGGCTGCAATTGCTGGTGGAAGAGGCCCAGCCGCGGATCTCCAGCATGATTTCCGACGCCGCCGAGATGACTCACGTGGCGCGCAGCCAGGTGCAGCGCGTGGACCGCATGGTCACCGAAGCCGTGGACCGGCTGCGCATGCAGTTGGTGCACGCCGATCAAATCCTCACCGGCGCGATGGAAGCCGTGGAAGAGACCGGGACCCGCCTCCGCAGCAGCGTGTGGCGCCCGGTGCAATCGGTTAGCGCGCTGGTGCGCGGCATTCAAACCGGCCTGGAGTTTTATCGCGGCCGGCGGCGCCCGGCAAATGCCCCGAACGAACAGCAAGACGAAGGTCTCTTCATCTAAGCTGCTTCATCTGGCCCTTTCCATCTAAATCCTTTTTCATCTGGCCGCGGCTGTCGCGGACTTTTCACGTCAAATCGAAAGGGACAGCAAGGCGGCCAGGAAAAACGCACAGCCAAGAGTGGCTGTGCCACGCGATTCAGCGCTCTAAATTCTCAGGCGCTCAGCGGATCCAGCCTCCGCCCAAAACTTCATCGCCACGATAGAAGACAGCGGCTTGGCCGGGCGTGATGGCGCGTTGAGGCGCTTCAAAACGAACCCGCGCCTCCGCCGGACCAATGGGCTCGATGCGCGCGGGAGCGGGCTCGTGGCGATAGCGGATCTTCACCGTGGCCTCGATCGGCTTCTCCAAGTGGCTCCAGGCGATCCAATTGATATCGCGCGCCTCGAAGCCGTCCGACAATAAGCGCTCCTCTTCGCCTACGGTGACTCGCCGCGAGGCGGGATCGATTTGCAAGACGTAAAGGGGCCGGGGCGCGGCAATTCCCAGGCCGCGGCGCTGTCCTACGGTGAAGTTCTGCACGCCGGCGTGCGTGCCCAGGACTTCACCCGCAGCGCTCACAAGCTCGCCAGCTTCGCTATTTTCATCGGGCGCAGCAATTTGCTCGATTTCGCCGTCCCCGACAGTTCGCTCGGTTTCCTCCGTTTTAGGCGCACGGCCCTTCTCGTTTTGGCGATAAGCCTCGATGAAGTTGGTGTAGTTTCCCGAAGGGACGAAGCAGATCTCCTGGCTTTCGGCTTTTTCGGCCACAGGCAAATTCGCGCGGCGGGCCATCTCGCGAACGGTTTGCTTGGAGAGCTCACCCAATGGGAATGCGGCGTGCGCCAACTGCTCCTGCGTCAATCCGAAAAGGAAATAGGACTGATCCTTGGAAAGATCCACGGCGCGGAAAAGACGGTAGCGGCCGGTGTCCGGATCATGCTGGACACGCGCGTAATGGCCCGTGGCTATGCGCGAGGCGCCAATCTGCCGCGCCGTAACCAGCAACTGATCGAACTTCACATGGTTATTGCAGTGGGCGCACGGAATAGGCGTGCGGCCCGCCAAATAATCCTCGACGAACGGGCGCACGACGGTATCCTCGAAGCGCTTCTCGAAATTGACGACGTAGTGCGGAATGCCGATGTGTTCGGCGACGCGACGCGCGTCGTAGACATCCTCCACGGAACAGCAGCGCTGAGGCGCGACCTCGCCCGGAGCGAGTTGCGGCAAGCGGCGCTGGTCCCAAAGCTGCATGGTCAAGCCGACCACCGGAGTTCCCGATTCGTGCAGCATGGCTGCCGCGGCGGAGCTATCCACGCCGCCGCTCATGGCCACGACCGTCAATTCACGCGGCTGGTCTTCTACGTTCATTGGCACTCTCATTGGCACTCTCATTGGCACTCTCATCGGCGCGCTCATTGTGCCGCAGCCATTTCGCCGGCTTTGGATACGCCACGCTGGCGCGCCACGGCCGCGGGGATCAATTCCAGCGCACGATCGATCTCGTCGGACGTGGTCCCGCGCCCCACGCTGAGGCGCACGCTGGCTCGGGCTTCGGCAGGAGTGAGGCCGATGGCGGTGAGCACGTGCGAGGGATCGACCGCTCCTGAAGAGCAGGCCGCGCCCGCCGAGCAGGCCAAGCCGGCCAAATCCAGGGCGATGAGCAGGGACTCGCTCTCAGCGCCAGGCAAAAGCAGGTTGCAGGTATTGGGGATGCGGTGCGCCCGATCGCCACTGACGCGAGCTCCGGGGATTGCCGCGAGCAGGCCCTTTTCCAGGCGATCGCGCAACTCGGCCATGCGCGCCGAGGTTTCGGCCAGATCGCGGCGCGCAAGTTCGGCGGCCTTGCCGAGGCCGACGATTCCGGCAACGTTTTCGGTGCCGGCGCGGCGCCTGCGCTCGTTGGGCCCTCCATAAAGCAGAGGATCGATTTCCAGGCCCTTGCGCACGAAGAGCGCGCCGGCGCCTTTGGGTCCACAGAACTTGTGCGCGGAAAGAGAGAGAAGCTGCACGCCGAGGCGGTTGACGTCGATGGCGATCTTGCCGGCGGCTTGCACGGCGTCTGTGTGCAGGGGAATTCGCGCCTCCGCGGCGACCTTGGAAATCGCCTCGATAGGCTGGAGGGCGCCAATCTCGTTGTTGGCATACATCACGGAGATCAGCACGGTCTCAGGCCGGATGGCCGCGCGAATGGCATCGCGGCTGACGACTCCGCCTGGGTCCACGGGAACGTAGGTAACGGCGACGCCGTGGCCTTCGAGAGCGCGGCAGGAGTTCAAGACGGCGTCGTGCTCGATGACGGTCGTGATCAGGTGAGGAGGTGCGGCAAAGGAGCGCTTTTCCGCGCGCAGCGCGCGACCGATGACGCCGAAAACGGCGGCATTGTCGGCTTCGGTGCCGCCGCTGGTGAACACGATCTCCGAAGAACGAGCGCCAATCAGCGCGGCTACGGATTCGCGAGCCTGCTCGATGGCGTGGTTTGCTCGCTGGCCAAACTGGTGCACAGAACCCGGATTGCCGAATTCAGCTCCGAAGTAAGGGAGCATCGCCTCGAGCACTGCGGGATGCACGGGCGTGGTGGCGTTATGGTCGAGATAGATGCACTGCATAAGTTTGCACTTGGTGTTACTTAACTACCCCTCTCTAGCATAATATCTAGAGTAGAAGTTTAGAGATGGTACCCCCATCCCCCCTATTTTTTAATCAAGAGTATCATTCTACGGCAGTTAAATCGTCCATCACACAAGAGTATCATTCTACGTTAGTTAAGTAATGTCCGCACAAGAGTATCATTCTTTGGCACTTATCTTTCTATCCGACTAAGTTATACATAACACTGAGAAAGCCTCCGCAAAGACGTCCGGAGGGAAGAATGCGCGCTTCGACTCGTCCTCCAAGCCGGACCGCCCAGGATGACACTCCCGACGAGGCTGCCGCGCCAAGGTTCGTCCTTGCGACTCGTTTCGCACAGCATAGCTCTGAACGAAATTCGAGCGTGCTTCTATTCTACCGCACGAGTAAAGAAAGCTAACGGAACGTCCCCGGCGTGCGCGGCGAAGTGTGGTTCGCCGCAAAACCTGGGCTGACGGTCGCTTTACGGCAGCGGGAAGCCGCGGCGATGATGGACATTCCTGGCGAATGAGTATAGAAGTGATTTCCAGGAGGTGGCCTATGAAGATGGGACTGACGGCGCGGTGCGCCTTGGTTGCCGGACTGGCTGTGGGTCTGGCGATGGTTTGCACGCCTGTGTTTGCACACCATGGATCTCGGGCATCCTACGATTTGAATAAGCCGGTGACGATGACGGCCACGATCACGTCGATCTCCTGGCAAAATCCGCATGTCTTTTTGAGTTACGACGTGAAGGACGACAGCGGCAAGGTGACGAATTGGGGCGCGGAGATGGCCGAAACTCCGCATCAACTGGGTCTTCGAGGCTGGGCGAAAGATACGCTGAAGCCAGGAGACGAAATCATCGCCACCGTTTTCCCTTCCAAGGCGGGCACGCCTCGCGGACTGATGTCCAAGGTGGTGTTCCATGACAAGGTGATTTACGAAGCCAACATGCGCGCCCCTGAATGAGCGCCCGAAACATTTGCGGTCTTCGCGATTTTAGGAGTTTGCGAATGCGGAATATCTTCGCAGGTTGTGTCGTCCTATCGGCTCTATTCACATTGGCGCCCATCGTGCCCGCGCAAACTACAAGGCAATCCGGGGCCGAGGCACAAGCCAAGCCACAGCCTTTTGATCCTCATGACCTCTCCGGGGTTTGGGTCTTGAGCACGCCATATCCCGGCATCAGCAATCAAGCTCCGCCATTGACGGCGTGGGGACAGGCCCAGTTCGACGCCAACAAGCCCAGCTTCGGACCTAGGGCGGTGCCGCCGGCCTTAGGAAACGACGTCATCGGCAATTGCGACCCGACGGGGTTCCCTCGGAACATGTTTTCGCCATCCCGGCCCGTGCAATTCATCCAGTTGCCGAACCAACTGGTGCAAATCTTTCAATACCATTCGGTGCGCCGGACCATCTGGACAGATGGGAGGTCGCTCCCTAAGGATCCGGATCCGAATTGGTACGGATATTCGGTGGGCAAGTGGGACGGAGATACGTTCGTCGTAACCACCGTGGGGCTCAATGAGAAAACCTGGCTCGATCATTTCGGGTATCCGCACAGCGAGGAGATGCGCGTGGAGGAACGCTACCACCGGGTGGACCACGACAGCTTTGAGCTGGTGCTGACCGTTTACGACCCGAAGACGTACGAAAAGCCCTGGGTGAGCGCAAAGAAGACGTTCAAGTGGAATCCGACACAGGAACTCGAAGAGGAGTACTGCGTGCCTTCGGAGGAGGGGCACTACAACGACTTTATGAGGAATCCCGCCGCCGGCAAGTAGTGGGCCGGTTCCCAATCTTCCGGCTGAAAAGCCCCTCCGGCCGAAAAACAACCCAAAGGTATACACGACACACGCGGTACACGCGAAGTTACGTTTATCTTTTTGCGCCAGCGGGAGTTCGCGGCAGTGGAAGTATCGAGCGCCTTGTGTGATCTTTAATCCATGATGCTAAGAACCGCTTCCGATTCGACGGCTGGCTCGGTCACGCCGGCACCCGACAGGCGAAGGGCTCCGCGGTATGGCGTCGTGGCTATCGCGGATCTTACCGATTCCGAAAACGGCAAACTGCTGTCTGGGACGATCACGCAAATCAGCCGCAGCGGATGCTACGTGGATAGCCCGAAGACGCTTCCGGTGGGGACAACGCTGAAGGTGATTATTTTCCGCGATCAACAGACCTTTGTGGCCAAGGCCAATGTCATTCACGTCCAGGAGCAGATGGGAATGGGCGTGGCATTCGTGGATGCGGCGAAAGACCAGTTTGAAATCCTGAATGCCTGGCTGGCCGAGCTTCCGTCCTTGCGCTCTTAGGCTTTACTTCACGCGGCCCTTAAAACCTTCGGCGATCATTTCGACTTTATAGATGGCTTTGGCGTTATTGCGTACCCCGGGCGGGGTGCGGTATTCGGTGCCGTCCGGATTGGTCATGCCATTGCCTTTGGCGTAGAGAATCTTTTTGCCTGGGCCGGAAAACGCGATGCTCGAGGAGGCCCTGGGCAGCGGGATGACGCCGAGGTACTTCCCTTCCGCGCTAAACACCTGAATGCCGGGCGCGCCCGAGGTGACGTAAAGACGCCCTTCGGAATCCATAGCCATGCCGTCGCCGTTTCCGCCGGCTTCCAGCGTGGCGAAGTCCCGCTGATTTTTCACCGTGCCATCCGGCTGAACGTCCCAGGCCACGAGGGTCTTACCGTTGGTGACAATCAGCATCTTGCCGTCGCGGCTGAGCATCATGCCGTTGGTGCGAACCTCCTTGCCGGCAACGAGGCTGACCTTGCCCTTGGCATTCACGAAATAAGTTCCGTTGTCGTCTGAGAAATAGACACCACCCTTGGAGTCGCAGACCAGTTCACCCATGCGCCAGAAGGTTTTGCCATCGAACTCGTGCGCCAGGACCTGCCACTTCGGCGAGAGAACCACGAGGTCCGCCGTTTCGTGGCATTGATCGGGATGGCCGCCGGGATCGGAGCAAGTCCGCTCGACGCCGATGAGGCGGCCCTTGCGATCGATGCCCAGCGCTCCGGTGCCGTGGGTGTCGCGGACGAAGATAGTGAAATTGTCGTGGGCATCGAGCCGGCCCACGGTGCTGGGCTGCTCCTGCGCGAAATAGATGCCGCCATCCGGGGCGGCCACCAGGCCGTCGGCGTTATCGGGCCCTTGCCAGACCAGCTTCCACTTGGCTCCCGCGGCGACGACTCCGGGAATTTCGGCGATGGTCACGTCCTTGGCGGGAGCGGGTTGCGGGAAGGCCTGTTCCCCGCCGCCTCCGCCGCGCTGTTGTGCGACAGCGATGGCGCTCAGGGCGAGGGTCGATCCAAGAAAACACGAAGCGATGGTGGCGATTGTTTTCGATTTCATGTGCGATCCCTCAATTCAGCTCGGCAACTCAATTGTAATTGCTCGGCCCGCGAGCCAGCGTTGGTCTTGATAGCGGGCAGTATATACCGGAGCACTTCTCAAAGGGAGCGGCTGGGGATTGATCGCAGGAAAACGCTCAAAGACCCGGCCGCGCGAAATCGGATGCAGCCGTTAAACGCTGCGGGCCATGGCCGCTTTCCTGGTGGCCCGGAACTCGGCGCAGGCACGGAGGTAGCCGAGAACGAGGGGATGCGGCTGTTCGCCGGTGGAAGGAGAGCTGGGGCTGAAACAGCGTGGCCAGAAAAAAGCGCTTGCCGGGCAGATCGAAGGCGCGCATTTCGTTGCGCGGGCCGCGAGCGGCAATGCGCAATCCGGCCTCTTCCCATCGCGGCAGGTATTCGGGATTGGTTTCAAAATTACAAAAATATTCGCCCTGCAGATCATTGGACTTGCAGCAGTCGTGGAGCAGCGTGCCCTTTACCGGATGGACCGCGTCCCGGCCGTGCATTTTAGGCGATGCGGTGGAGGGCGCGGGAAGCGGGCAGGCCACGGGAGTGATTACGACGTGGGCGGAACTCGAGACGTTTTCGGCGGTGTCGGCGTCGCGGAGACCGAGCACGTTGCGGGTGAATTCGATCAAGGCGTATTGGAAGCCGGCGCACGTTCCCAGGTAAGGAAAATCGTGGGTGCGGGCGAACTCGATTCCGCGCAGCATGCCGGCCGCGCTGCGAAAAGGACTGCCGGGAGCGCCCCATACGCCGTCGACGTGAGCGAGACGGTCCTGGGCGTCGCGGATTTCGAGCGCGTCGGTGGGAAACCAGCGGGGCTCGATCTGGAAGCCCATCCAGGAGGCGGCATGGAACAGGGCGGCCTCGGTGGCCCAGTGAGAATGCTTTTGGCGGTCAAAGTCGCCTAGGATTGCGATTCGGAGTGCTTGGCTCATGCGGATTCGATCCTGTGCTTGAGGTTATTCTTGGGGCGGAAGCTACAGTATAGGCTAAAACGGGCGGAGAGTTACAGAGGCACTTTTGGAGCGCCAGGCGACGAACTGTTTGCGGGGCGGACACGGCGTCTTGACAATGCCGGAAGGCTCCGTTAGTTTGCAGAAGCTCTGTGATCGACCTAACTTCATCCACAACTGAGCCTTAGCGTTGACGAATCCCGTCATTACACTAACAACCGACTACGGCACCAGCGACCACCTGGTGGGCGTGCTCAAGGGCGTGATCCTGCGGATCGCGCCGAACGCGACCATCGTGGACATCAATCATCACGTGGCTCCCTTCGACCTGCTCGACGCGGCCCTCACCATTGGGACGGCGTATCGCTACTTCCCTCCTCGGACGGTGCACCTGGTAGTGGTCGATCCCGGGGTGGGAACGCAGCGGCGGCCGATCCTGGTGACGGCGGACCAATTCTATTTCGTGGCGCCGGATAATGGCGTGCTTTCGCTGATTTACGAGCGAGAATCCGCGGTGACGGTGCGGCACATCACCGCCGAGCATTATTTTCTCAGCCCGATCAGCAATACGTTTCATGGCCGCGATGTGTTCGCTCCGGTTGCGGCATGGGTGGCGAAGACCAGCCAGACCGAGGCGATGGGGGACGAGATCAGCGATTATGTGAAGTTCGCGCTTCCTCGTCCGAAGGCGGCAGGGTCGGCGCTGAAGGGCTTGGTGCTGCGCGTGGACGCGTTTGGGAATCTCATGACCAACTTTACCGCCGAGGATTTGCCGGCGGCCGCCGGCACGGACGGCAAACTCAACCTGCAGGTGGGCGGCAAGCGCGTGGAGAAGCTGGCGCAGACCTTTGCGAATGGCGCGTCCGGAGAACCAGTGGCGATTATCGGCTCCAGCGGATACTTGGAGATTGCGGTGAATAAGGGGCAAGCGGCGCGGGTGCTGGGCGTGAACCGCGGCGCGGAAGTGGTGCTGGAGATCGGCTAGGGTTTGGTTTTGCGCTGCTTCGGGCTCGACCGCGGTTTTAGCTGGGGCGCTGCTGGGCCGCGGGCACATTGGGAACGGGCTTCTGCGGAACTCCTCTGGAACCGGCCGGGACCAGGCGCTGCAGCTTGATTCGCGCCACGCGGTGGCCTTCCATCTTCAAGACCGTGAGGCGATAGCCGGCGAAATCGAAGCTTTCGCCGCCCTTGGGAATGAATCCAAGCCGTGCCAGAACAAAGCCGCCGAGCGTGGCGTAGGCGGGATCGTCGGGAAGATGGATCTCGTATTGCGTCTCGAGATCGCGCAAGCCGATGACTCCGTCGAAGATCATGGCCATGTCCGAGCCGGTGCCGACGATTTGGGGCGCCTGCACCACGTCGAACTCGTCGTGAATTTCGCCCACCATCTGTTCGAGCACGTCCTCGAGCGTCACCAGGCCGAGGATGCTGCCGAATTCGTCCACCACCATGGCCAGGGTCATGCGGCGCGCGCGCATCTCCAGAAGCAGTTCGCCGGCGAGCTTATTTTCGGGAACGATCAGCAACTCGCGCAGCAGGCGGCGGAGGTCGAAGTCCGGGCCGGGGCTTTGGGAAGAAGGCTGATCAGGCGCCTTCGCAGGCGCGTTCTCAGGCGCGCTATTTTCGGAGCGGCGCTCGCGCTCTAAAACGACGGCAATCATATCCCGGACGTGCACGAATCCGAGGAGATGGTCGAGGCTCGATTCGTAGACCGGCAAGCGCGAACGCTGGGATTTGGCGAAAGCGGCCAGAGTTTCCTCGAAACCGGACTCGATCGCCAGCGCGTGCACATCGGGCCGGGGCACCATGATTTCGCGCACGTGAACCTGGCGCAGTTCGAGCGCGCCGAGGATGACGCGCTCTTCGCCAGGGGCGAGCAAGCCGTGCTCGGCGGCCTGGCGAATTTGCACTTGCAACTCCTCGGCGGAGTGCGGAACGGTGTGGCCGGCGACCAGCCCGGTGACGCCCAGCGCGCGCACGATTTTGCGGCTGAATCCCTCGAGCAAAACCACGGCCCAGCGAAAGGTGGTGAGATACCAGTAAAACGGGCGCGCAATCAGGAGCGCGGCGCGGCCGGCGTATTCGAGGGAGATGGTCTTGGGGACCAGTTCGCCGAAAACGACGTGCAGGACGGTGAGGAACGCGAAGGCCAGGACCACGGCAATGGCATGGGCGACCAGCACGGCGCGGCTGCCGGGGAGCCAATCCAACGTGGGACGAAGGATCTCGGCGACCACCGGCTCGCCCAAGGCGCCGATGGCCAGGCTGGTGAGCGTGATGCCCACCTGCACTCCGGAGACAACGCGGTCGAGCTGGCCGAGGAGTTGCTGCACGATGCGGGCGCGAGCGTCGCCGCGCTCGAGGAGCTGCCGCACGCGCGAGGCGCGCACCGCGACGAGAGAGAACTCCGCAGTGGCGAAGAAGCCGTTGACGCCTACCAGCAGCAACACGGCCAGCAGACGGAGACCGATCATGGCTCACGATTCTAGCAGCGAGCGCCAGGGTAATGGTGGTATTCAGGCCGAATAGCGCTGTTCTTTGAACGGATCGCCGTAGATGTGGTAGCCGTTCTTTTCCCAGAAGCCGGGGAGTTCGCGTTCCAGGAATTCTATGCCACGCACCCACTTCACGCTTTTCCAGGCGTAAAGATGGGGCACCACCAAGCGCAGCGGGTAGCCGTGGTCGGCTGAGAGCGGCTCGCCATCGTGGCACAAAGCAAAAATTGACGTGGGATTCAGGAAATCCGCCAGCGGCAGGTTCGCCGTGTAGCCTTGTTCGGCATGAACCATGACGTGCTTGGCCTCGGGCCGCAGTTTCGCTTTGGCCATCAAGTCCGTCGCCAGCACGCCTCCCCAGCGATTGTCGAAGCGGCTCCAACGCGTGACGCAGTGCATATCCGCCAGCACTTCGCTTTGAGGCAGGCGGGAGAACTCCTCCCAGGAGAATCGCAGCGGTGCATCCACCAAGCCGGAAACGCGGAAATCCCAGGTGCGCGGATCGAAGGAAGGGACCGAGCCGGCCTGCAGCACGGGCCACTTGAGCGTCAGGGACTGGCCGGGCGGCAAACGTCCCGCGGCGCGCATCTCGCGCTCCCGGGATCGGCGCTCGCTCGACGAATCAAACAGCATGAGGCAAGTATATAGCGAGCGTGCAAAGCTATCGAGCCGCACCGCAGATGTTGCATCGACCGGTTGAGCTGGCATGACTTCACCGGACCTGGCAGCGCGATACCCCATAGCCACGCCAACTGGCCCAGAGCGAATGCCCATGCCGGGGCATCCTCAGAAACTCACGTCACAAACGACATTTGTTTGCAACCTTCATTGCCTTTTGCCATTGCAATCGGTGGCGGCGCTACAATGTGGGCATGTGTTAGGGGAGCTTGAGGAGCAGCGATGCGACCAATAGCACTCAACCCCGGCGAGTGTGATTGAAGAAATGCCGCTCGAATACAAGAAGACGTTCAATCCCGGCGATAATCTGTGGCCAGTGGCTGTGAAGCTAAGCCAGAGCGAAGTAGCCCAACGCCCGAATACGGAAATCGTTTCGTGTGAGGAATGTGGCGAACAGTTTGGCATCCAAAACGCTATCGCTGCGATAAGACCCATGCAGCACTTGAAAGAACAACTGGAGCAGTGGCTTGCAAGGGATCACCGTGACGAGAAGCGGCACCAGGAGCGCTACGAATTTCGTTTTTGACCCGGGTGCTCTTCCGACTGTTCCGACTGCGTTCGTTTCCCTTGAATTCTTCTATTGAGCGTTACCGATGAGCTTGACGAACTCGTCGTTTGACCCGACCCGCCGCCCCACGATGGAGACATGCTGTGCGACGTCCAAGTCCAGCTTCTTCATATTGAGATACAACGTTCGCATGCCGGCAGTTGGAGGAGTTGGTTTTGCACCCGGGTCTGGCGGCACATAAAGATCCGCGTTGATGAGAATCTTCTCTTTCGGCAGATAGGCCATCAACATGTCAGGAGAGTGATTCCCTCTGGCCAACGATGGACCGGGGATCTTGAGGTAACTCTCTCCAACTTCGTACGCCATGTCTTGCACGTGCCAGATCTGCAGCTGGCGGTCGTCGTCGCTGATGACATACTTTCCCACGGTCGTTGTGCCGCCCACGGTCTCAATGGGAGGAGGCCGGCGGCTGATCATGTACATGGGGTTAAAAGTGGTCATCCGATCCGGGTCCACCGTTCTCGGAAAGGGACTGAACAGGATGTCGACGTAATAGTCTCTATTCAACTGGTGGGTTACGACGGTGGTTCCCTGTGAGAAATAGGTGCGGAGACCACCGGCATTCGCCATGTGGTGATTTGTATTGACCACGTAGCGAATCATTTTGCCGGGAACGAGTTTATGAACTTCGTCGATGACCGCGAGCGAGCGCGCCTCGTTCTGCGGCGCTTCCACCACGGCAACGAACTCCTTGAACTCGACGAGCACGCTGTTCAAGGGCCCGCCGCCCAGCAGCCAGACGTGGTCCGCAAGCTTTTGCGTGTCCACCTTGACGGGATCGAGTTTTGCCGTGCGCACCACATCCGGAACGAGAATCTTGTTCACAACCACATTGGGCTGAACATCCCTTGTCCAGACTTGAAAATAATTTTCAGCGGTGTTGATCCGGGGATCGCCCTGATGGACATGGGAAGGCCGGGAAACATGACGCCGTTGTAATTCTTGTATTGCGTGTAGCGCATTTCATAAGGCATGTCGCCATAGACAGGGTTGGCAATCCAGGTGCCGGTGAATTCGACGAGATTCTGATCGTTGATCGTGCCGTTGACTCTGTACTTTCCATAATGGAAGGAGACGATCGTCACCCACTGGCCGAACTGCGAGAGGCCGAAGTCCGAGGGGCCCACGATGGGTTGCCTGATGGCGACCGCATCGGTTGCGGCCAAGGCCGCCTTTATGAATCCGTGTGGACTGAGCACCATCTCGAGTTGCCGCAGATCGGCATAGGGCATGCCATCGAGATACAGGCGCGTGTAGGGCACGGGCGTATCACCCTTCATGTCCCATGCGAAATTGCCGCTCAGGATGTTGGTGACGTGGTCCTCCGGCACCGGCGGATAGCCATTCGCAGGGTAGCTTCCCTGCTTTTGGTTATAGTCCAGGCGCATATATTTGGCATCGAAGTCGATTGTGCGCGTGTACTCGGAAACTTCGAAATGCGGCCAGTCCGTCGTCAGATCGTACTGCTCGCCAACTTTGGATAAAAAACCGTCGGCCGTAAATTGAATCGACTTCAGGTTCGTGGTGCCCATGGCCATGGCAGCAGCCTCTAAGGCCTTACGGGCATCCACATCCTGCGCGGACGTCGTTCTGGCGCCCAGTGTAATGAGGACAACAAAGAGAACTGGAAGAGACCAAAGCTTTCGCATCATTTGCCTCTCCTCACGAGGAGTAGAAAATCCATTCGCAGAAGACCGGCGGCGTTAACACACGAGAGCTGCGCAGCGGCAGGAACTAACGGCTACTCCTGGTGCTGCTCGATGAGGCTCGCGGAACCGCTCTGCCGTAAACTTCAATCCAATCGATCCGCGAACCCGGTGCTCCGTGACCGCCACCCCTCATCAGATCGGTGAAACCGATCTCCTCGACCCTGCTCAGATCCGGATGGTCGATCCACTTGTCTCCGCGGCCTTCAATCACGTCCTGAATGTTGAGCGCTTGCCAGCGCACGTCCTCCAGTTGGATTTGTGACTCGACCCAGTCCGTGGAATCGCCAGCCGCATGGTCGCCCACAAGCCAGGTGCCGTCGGCGAGTTTCACGATGGGGTGGAGCATATGGAAGCCGCTGATCTTGGTGCGCCAGCGGATGGTCGCGAGTCCGCTCAAATCCACGTCATTTGTTTTGTCCCTGAGCGCGACGGCACAGGTTGAGGTACACAGCAAAGTCATCACGTAGGTGATGTCATTGTTGTTGAGCTGCTTGACGGCTACAAGGCCAGACTTGTCGCCGTAGAGGTGCAATTCCAGATTCGGATTCGCGACGTCACCCTGAAAGAGGGCATGTTCGGGTTCTTGCGGAGTATTGATATTCGGCAAGCCGTCCGTAAGCTTCCAATCTTCTCGGAAAAACAAGCCAGGGTATTGCACCTGTTGTGGCGTCTGCGCCTGCCGTGCCGCAGCGCGGGCGGGCTTGCCTGCCAACCAATGGGATCCGGCGAGACACAGACTCAAGAGTCCCAAGGCAGATACAGTTTGAATCACTCTCGGCATATGCTTTCCCCTTCTGCGTCAGCAACCGGGAACCACCGGAATTGGGGGATCCCAAGCTTTCAGTCGGGCTCTAGCCTGGACGATCGGTTTATCGCCCGGATGCGCAGAGTTATACACCCTGGACCATTGCGAAGAAACGAAATTTGCATTCGAAACCAGCCTGGGCCGAACACTCTCCGTTTCAAAAAGTGTTTACAGGTGTACAATTCGGCCCAGGGGAAACCACCAGGAGGTGAATTCAAATATGAAGCGCTATTTAGCCGTACTTTTCGTTTTGTGCACCGTGTCCGCAGGTTTGGTGCTTGCGCAGACCAAGCCCTCGGCAGCCGAAGACGCGGTGGTGAAAGCAGACAAGGCACTGGGGATGGCTTGGACCAAGGGCGACAAAGCCACGATGGAAAAGATGTTGGATTCCGATTTCAGCTTGATCGATACGGAAGGGATCATGACGGAACGTCCGGACGTGCTGCGGGAAGGACTGCAGCCGCTCGTTCCCATGACCGCCGATACAAAGGTCTGGGCCCACATGTATGGCAACAATAAAGTCGCGTGGGTCACGGATAACCTGGACAAAAAATATGCTGCGCACATCTGGGTGGAACGTCCACAGGGATGGCGTCTGCTGAACGCAAATGAGATCGAAATTGGCACCGCAGCTCCGGGCGGCGCCTGGCGCGCGCCTTACGACATCGCCTGCGATAACCCTTGCAAGGGCTTCCCGTATAGGGCCGTCACGGCCAACGAAAAGGCAGCGATAGCGGCCTGGCTGGATCAGGAAGGCGGCAATGGACATCACGATATGCACATGGGCGACAACACGATCGTGATCAGCCAGGCCACCACGACGCCGCGCAATTCCCCAACAGCTGCTGGGCCGACGCCCGTGCCACCGCGTCAGCCCGGAACGTTTACCGAGGGCGTAGCGCCTGCGCTCTGGGCACGCACCTGGGATTTTGGCGACGCGGTGGTGGCCATCATGCTGCAGCCGACTTACGGCGGGAAGGCATACTGGTCCAGCCGCATTTTCGGCAATCACAATGGCTTCTGGAAGATGGAAGAGAGCTATCACAATACGATCGCAACCTCACCGGTGATGACCGTCGTGCCTCCCAAGGATATTTTGGCGCCGGCGCCTCCGAGACGCCGCGGAGGGGAATAACAGCGGAGAAGGCAACTAAGAAGCAGATCTAGTTCGACTTCGGGCGGCGGAGAAGCACGGGCTTCTCCGCCGTTTTGTTGAGCTATCGCCCCAACCAGGGCCGCTGTTGTCACCGGGTCGCTCGCGCGCCCAATTCGTCTGAATCCAGGCATGCGAACAGCATTAAGATTTCATCGTTCGGCCGCTGCGGGTTATCCATGCTGCACGAGAGCCAAGTCCTGGTAAACGTTAGTGCTTTATCGGACGCGCGTGTTCGCCGAGAAGCGAAGTTGCACGAGGTGCTCTGCGCGCGTTCGATAAAGCCGTTTGAACGAAGCCGGCCGTGGTTGCGGTGGACGCGGGCCCTATGCAAATTCAATGGAGGGAAGGTGCAGTGTGGAGATCCGCCGGAGCTGCGGGACAGAGCACAGCAGGCATCCCTGGGAGAGGAAAAAGTGATGTAAGCGGAAAACTCTCGCGAAGAGAAGACGGAAGAAGGTGGGAATACGCGTTTTGTAGAGCAGCAAGGCACACAGAGACCGAGCGTGCCAAGACACGCACAAATTTCGTTTTGTGGAGAGTGGTTTCATGCGGCAGCAGGGACCAGGGCTGGGGGAGAACGAAGTTGGATCTCGGCAGCGGTAAGCCTTTCGATGACCATCATCGGTCCACCACATTGGGGACAGAGTCGAAGATCGTGCGCGTCATTGAGATTGGCGGTGGATCGCGCTGGCTCGGTGTTCGGTGCCGGGCCGAGCAGGTGAAAGCAAAGCGGCAGCAGAGAGGCGCGTCGGCGGTTGGCCAGGAAGCCGAAGTTCCGAATGCGCACGAAGCCTTTGGGAAGCACGTGCAACAGGAAACGGCGCAGGAACTCATCCAGCGATAGGGTCATCCATTTCTGTTCGTTGTGGTGAGCGGAGTCGCGCCAACGGAAAGTGACCTGGCCGTCTACCAACGAGATCAGGCGATGGTTGGAGATAGCCACGCGGTGCGTGTAGCGGCCCAGATACTGGAGCACATAATCCGGGCCACCGAAGGGCGGTTTGGCGTAGACCACCCAGTCCTTTCGGAACAGTGGCCGTAGCCACGCGGCGAAGGTCTTCGGCTGGGCGAGCCGTGCCAGGTTTCCGTGCAAGTGGAATTCGGCGTCCTGGAACGCTCGTTTGAGACCGGCAACGAACTTGCCGCGAAAGACACGGCTGAGCACCTGGACGGGAAGAAAGAAAGCATAGCGTGGCCGGATCCAGCGCGTGCCATCAGGAGACAGGCCGCCGGAGGGAATGACGCAATGGACATGCGGGTGAAGGCTCAGTTTCTGGTTCCAGGTGTGGAGAACGCTGAAGAAGCCGATCTGCGCGCCGAGATGTTTGGGATCGCGGGCGAGTTCGAGAAGGGTTTCCGCACTGGCGCGAAACAAAAGATCGTAAACGATCTTCTGGTTCTGCAGAGCGAGGGGTGCTAACCCACCAGGCAGCGTGAAGACCACATGGACGTAGGGAGTCGGGAGAAGCTCCCGCTGACGTGTGGCGATCCAGCGTTCCCGAGCGGCGGTCTGGCACTTCGGGCAATGCCGGTTTCGGCAGGAGTTGTAAGAGATCGTGGCACGATGCCCGCAGCGAGTGCATTGATCCAGATGCCCGCCCAGTGCGGCGGTGCGACACCGCGCGATGGCTAGCAGCACTTTGACATGCTTCCAGCTGATCCACTGGCGGCTTCGTTGGATGAAGGCAGTTCCTGCGGCGCGGATGAGATCGGCCACCTCCAGGGGCGGCCGGCTCATCTACTCCTCCTGTACGGACCAGTCTTTCAGCTGCAACGAGTCCAAGGGACTCGCGGTCGCGTGAAGGTGGCGCTGCGAAAGATGCAGGTAGATGGTGGTCTCTTTCAGATCGCCATGGCCTAACAGGATCTGAATGGTGCGCAGATCCGCGCCTGCTTCGAGCAGATGCGTGGCGAAGCAGTGGCGCAGGGTGTGGGGGTGGACTCTTTTCCTGAGGCCCGCTTGCGCGGCGGCTTTCTGACAGGCGTGCCAGACGGTTTTGGTGTCGATGGGCTGATCGCCGCTATGGTGGCGGTTGCCCGGAAACAGCCATACGCTGGGTTTTCGCCGCAACCGATGCCAATGTGCACGGAGTTCTTCCAGTAGCTTTGGACTGAGCAGCACATCGCGATCCCTGCGCCCTTTGCCGCCTTGGACATGAATCACCATGCGCTGGCTGTCGATGTCGCTGACTTTCAGGCGAGTCAACTCTGCGTTCCGCACGCCGGTGGCGTAAAGCGTCATCAGCAGGATGCGTTGGTGGGGAGAACCGGCCGCGTCGATCAGTTGCGCGACTTCTTGCTGACTGAGGATCGCCGGGATGCGATATGCCTTTTTCGGGTAGGGTGTTTCGGCGATGCTCCAGGCCCTGTTGAGAGTCTTGGTGTAGAAAAAACGCAGAGCCGCCAAGCGGGTCGCGACCGTCCCCGGAGACAAGTTCCGTTTCTGAAACAACTCAGCTTGATATTCGCGAATCTGCCGTGGCCCCAAGTGGTCGGGCGGGCGGTGGAAGCGCCGAGCAAAATCCTCGACTGTGCGGATGTAAGAACGTGTGGTATTTTCCGAGTAATTACGGCGCTGGAGTTCCTCCAGCATTATTTTTCGTAGATGGGTCACAGGGACCTCCTTGTGACCCAAAACTTATCTCAACCGACAAGCAACCAACGTCCGGTCGCCGCACGCGTAGCGTCCGCCGCCGGGCGGCTTTGTTCAAACGGCGTTCTCGGAGACTGCCTCCCATGACGAGGAGGCGGCTTTTCGAGACTTGAGCGGCCTAACGTCAGTGCATGCCGATTTGTGTGCGGCTTGTGCGACGGGTGGGCCTTACCTCGGGCCGCAGTTTAGTCCGATGCAGAATCGATCGACGTGGCGACAGAAGGGAGCGTGTCGAGACGTGTGAGCTTCTTCCCACCGCTTACCCAGGCGCGGAACCGATCCATGTACAGATAGACGACCGGCGTCGTGTACAGCGTGAGCATCTGGCTGACGATAAGCCCTCCGACGATGGCGATGCCCAACGGCCGGCGTAACTCCGAACCATCGCCCGTGCTGAAAGCGATGGGAAAACCTCCGAAAAGGGCCGCCATGGTCGTCATCATGATGGGACGGAAGCGCAGCAGACACGCTTCATAGATCGCTTCTTCGGGGGAACTGGTCTCCTTGCGCTCGGCTTGGATGGCAAAATCGATCATCAAGATGGCGTTTTTCTTGACGATGCCGATCAGGAGGATGATGCCGATCAACGCGATGATGTCGAGTTCGCTGTGGGTCACCAAAATCGCGAGCAGCGCCCCCACCCCGGCGGAGGGCAGCGTGGAGAGAATTGTGATGGGGTGGATGTAATTTTCATAGAGGATGCCCAAGACGATATACACAGCGGCCAGGGCCGCGGCAATGAGAAACGGCTCGGTAGCCAGGGAATCCTGGAAGGCTTGCGCTGTGCCCTGGAACCCGGGGTGAATCGTCGCCGGCAAGCCGATCTCGCGCTCGACCTTTTGTACTGCGGTGACTGCATCTCCCAGAGGAATATTGGGCGCAAGATTAAAGGTAAGAGTGACGGCGGGAAACTGGCCCTGATGGGCTACGGCCAGCGAGGTGGTCGAGGATTGGTAATGGGTGAAGGCGCTGAGCGGCACCGGCTTGCCCGTGGAGGATGGGACGAAGATGTTGTTGAGTCCTTGTGGGCTTCGCTGGAATTGCGGATCGATTTCCATAACGACGTGATATTGATTCATGCCCTTGTAAATCGTGGAGACCTGTCTCTGGCCAAACGCGTCGTAAAGAACGCTATCAATGGTGCTGGCGGTTATGCCCAGGCGGCCGGCCGTTTCACGATCGATCGCCAATCCCGCCTGTAGCCCGCGATTCTGCAAATCGGTGTTCACATCACGGATTTGCGGCAGGGCCTTCAATTTCTGCTCCATGATCGGTGAATACTTCAGAAGATCCTGCAGGTTATCCCCCTGCAGAGTGTATTGGAATTCGCTATTCCCGACGCGGCCGCCGATTTCAACGTCCCGTACTGCCCGTAAAAAGAGGTTGGCGCCGGGAACACGAGCCAATTGGGGACGCAGCCGATTGATGACCTGGTCCACCGAGGCTTTTCGCTCCGATAACGGCTTCAGGGTGATTGTGAAGTCGGCTTGATTGGGACGTCCTATAAAGGCGTGTACGACACTCACCGCCGGATCCTTCTCCACGATCGAGGCGTATTGCAGCATCTTCTCACGCATGGATTGGAACGAGATATCTTCGGGCCCCAGCGCATTGCCGGTAATTCTTCCGGTATCCTGAGCGGGGAAGAAGCCCTTGGGCACCAGCACGTAGAGGTAAACCGCCAAACAGACCGTTCCTATGGTCGCTGCCAATACCAGAGGCTGATGTTCCAGGACCCAGCGGAGACTGCCGGAATAGGCATCGTAAAGCGCCTGGAATCCGCTTTCGCTCATCCGGTAAAGGCGATTGTGTTTCGTCTCCCGGTTGTGAGACTTAAGCAGCTTGGCGCACATGGTCGGTGTGGTGGTCAGCGACACCACCATGGAAATGGCTACGGCGGCGCTCAACGTGATGGCAAATTCGCGGAACATGCGGCCCACGATGCCGCCCATCAGCAGAATCGGGATAAAGACGGCGATCAGCGAGGTGCTCATGGAGAGTACGGTAAAGCCGATCTCACGCGAGCCCTGAAGAGCGGCTTCCAGCGGGCCTCTGCCCCGCTCCAGATAACGGGTAATGTTTTCGATCACTACGATAGCGTCGTCGACCACGAAGCCGGTGGAAATCGTGAGCGCCATGAGCGATAGATTGTCAATGGTGTAGCCCGCCAAGTACATGACGCCAAACGTGCCGACGAGAGAAAGCGGTACGGCAATGCTGGGGATGGCGGTGGCCCAGATGTTGCGCAAAAAAACGAAGACAACCAGAATCACCAGCAACACGGAGATGACCAGGGTCACCTCGATATCGTGAACCGAAGCGCGAATCGTCGTGCTGCGGTCCTGAGACACGCTGATGCGAATAGCGGGAGGAATCGACGCTTGCAGGAAGGGCAAAACAGCCCTTACGCGATCGCTGACTTCGATCGTATTGGCGGTAGGCTGCCGGTAAACATTAATCGTCACGGCAGGTCTGCCGTTTTCCAAACCCTCATTCAGGGTATTCGACTGCCCTTCGACGACTGTGCCGACATCTGAAAGGCGCACCGGAGCGCCGTTATTGTAAGCAACGATGAGCGGCGCATATTCCTTGGCCAGGAAGAGCTGATCGTTATCCTGGAGCACGAAGCGGCGGTCTGCGCTGGCGAGTGAACCCTTGGGGACATTCGCGTTGGCCTTACCCAGAGCGGCACGGACTTGCTCCATGCTTACGCCAAGATTGCTGAGCAGCAGCGGGTTGAGTTCTACACGAACGGCAGGCTGCGAACTGCCACCGATAGTGACCTGCCCGACTCCGGCGATCTGGGAAATTTTCTGGGCGAGAATGGAATCGGCGACATCGTACATTTGCGGCCGGGTGGCGGTGTCGGATGTAAGGGCGAGAACCAAAATGGCCGCCTCAGCAGGATTGGACTTTCGCCAACCCGGATTGCTGGGCAGGCTGGCCGGCAACTGCCCGCGTGCGGCGTTTATGGCGGCCTCCACGTCGCGCGCTGCGCCGTCGATATCGCGGTTGAGATCAAACTGCATGACGATGCTGGTTGAGCCGAGTTGACTCACGGAAGTCATCTGATTAATTCCCGCGATGCGGCCAAACATGCGCTCGAGCGGCGTGGCCACGGAGGTAGCCATGTTTTCGGGACTGGCGCCGGGAAGATTTGCGAAGACTTGGATTACCGGGTAAGTGACTTCCGGGAGCGAAGCGACGGGAAGCATGCGGAAGCCCAGCGCGCCGTAGAGGAGCAGAGCGGCCGTCAAGAGGGACGTCGCGACGGGCCGCCGGATAAATGGTTCCGATATATTCATCGCCGCTTCGAATTCATCACTCGACTGAGCAGGCAGTTCGGGCGCGAAATCGTCGAAGTCATGTGCCGTATTTCCGCGGCCTGCCAGGAAAGCCAAAGGACGGCCTGAAACACCCCAGTCGAGGCCTCCGATTTCACATTCTCGTCCATACGAATGGGACTTTGTGGGGAGAGCGATCGAGCCACGAGGTCCCTCGGGATACCTCCGTGACCGCCGATAACCTCAGTACGATACGCCCGAAACTGGCAATTTGTTAGCGGAACATTTGTCGCTCACGAGGGACTATGCCTGGAAAACGGCATTCTCGGAGACTGGCTACACATGAGCCAGTTTCCGAGGAGGCGGCTTATGAGGACTTGGTCCCTTACTGGCAGTATTGATTGGCTTCTCTGGGTTCAGCGCGCGCTCAATCAGCGCACGGAAGGCAGTTCTTAGTGAAACTTCACGGTAAACATCACGGGAGGACCGGCCTTCTGTCCGGTGGGCGTAAGCGGCTGGAATGTGTAGTCCACGCTATCGAAGGTTAGGGTTACGCTCTCCAGCGGGACGGCATGCCCCGGAGTGGTAAGGTCGGTCGATTCGCGCACCGACTTAATTTGGACGCCAGTCATCTGAATGGTGACCGTGGACGTACCTTGTAATTGGACCTCTAAAGCCGCGCTGGCAAAGGATTGCTTCGACTGCGCAGCTTTCATGAGTTCAGCGCTGGTATTGTCGGTGGGCCGGGTGTACGTTAGTTCGTCGGATACGCCCTTCGGCGTCGGGACATCGAGCGGTCCCCACACATAAGAGAACGGAGTGTAGGTATTGGTCGTCCCATCTTGGTCAGTAATGTTGAAGGTGATGCTGTACTGGGCGTGAGCTGGAGAGGCGCAAAGCGAAATCACTGCAACCAACACAAAGCCGATGCCGATTCGAAGAGCAATTGCCGACGATTTCATGCTTCCTCCAAGGCGTGCAGGCTCACATGCGTCCAAATTTTTATGAAGCACGTACTCGGCCAATCCCTATGGATTAAGCATGAGATACATGCAAAAAGAATCAACTCTTGTATGGTAGTACTTTATCCCTTTCAAGCACGAGAATAGCCAAGCTGTGGTGGCCAGATAGTTCTCCCAGGCTGGACAGCTGCCGAGAAACGGCGTTCTCGCTAAGTGGCCAGCCCGCACCGGGTCGAAAAAGCCAGATTCCGAGAAGGTGACTTACCAAGCGCAATCCCGAAAAACTGCAACGCGTGTTGTGATAATGTCATCGACCGCTTCGAAAGTACTTTTTATGCGACCGAAAATCGGTGTTGCACTCGGCAGCGGCGCGGCGCGCGGATGGGCCCACATTGGCGTGTTCGAGGGACTCTCAGCCCTGGGAGTCGTGCCGGAGGTTATTTCAGGCACTTCTATTGGCTCGTTGGTCGGAGCCGCCTTCGTGACCGGCAAACTTGCCGCGCTTAAGACCCGGATGGAGAATTTCGGGCGGCACGATGTTGCTGCAATGCTCGACGTGCATCTCGCGACCGGGGGTCTGATTGAAGGCAGGCGCGTAGAAACTTTTCTCGATAGTTTGGGAATCGCTGGCGCGATCGAAACGCAAGGTCGCCGCTATGCTGCGGTGGCAACCGATCTTGCGTCGGGACGTGAGATTTGGCTTCAGCAGGGACCGATCGGGCGCGCGGTACGCGCGTCAATCGGTATGCCGGGACTCTTCAGTCCGACGAGGCATGACGATCAGTGGTTGATCGACGGCGGTCTCGTCAATCCGGTACCGGTGTCGCTCGCGCGTGCTTTGGGTGCCGATATTATCATCGCTGTGGACCTGAACTCGGAATTGGTCGGGCGGCGCTTCACCGGATCCGATATTGAACTGGCCGCGTCAACCACCCCACCTGCCGTTCCGGCCCAGGCGCCCCAGTGGTTGAAGGACGCGGTCGGTCCAATTCTTCAACGCGTGCTCCAGGCCGGACCCGACTTTCCAAGTTACTTCGAAGTATTGGCGAATTCTTTGAACATCATGCAGGATCGTATTACCCGGATGCGACTGGCTGGCGATCCTCCTGATGTGCTTCTATGCCCAAGACTAGGGGAATTTTCCTGGCTCGATTTTCATCGCGCAAAAGAAGCTATTGCCGAAGGATTGGCATGCGTGCAGGCTGCGGAGCCGGTGATACGGCGAGCATGCCGGGACGCGATAAGCGATATGTAATGTACATACCAAAAAAGTGGGAAGGTCGCCAACACCGATAGGTCTGATAAACGTTAGTGCTTTATCGGACGCGCGTGTTCGCCGAGAAGCGAAGTTGCACGAGGTGCTCTGCGCGCGTTCGATAAAGCCGTTTGAACGAAGCCGGCCGTGGTTGCGGTGGACGCGGGCCCTATGCAAATTCAATGGAGGGAAGGTGCAGTGTGGAGATCCGCCGGAGCTGCGGGACAGAGCACAGCAGGCGTCCCTGGGAGAGGAAAAAGTGATGTAAGCGGAAAACTCTCGCGAAGAGAAGACGGAAGAAGGTGGGAATACGCGTTTTGTAGAGCAGCAAGGCACACAGAGACCGAGCGTGCCACGACACGCACAAATTTCGTTTTGTGGAGAGTGGTTTCATGCGGCAGCAGGGACCAGGGCTGGGGGAGAACGAAGTTGGATCTCGGCAGCGGTAAGCCTTTCGATGACCATCATCGGTCCACCACATTGGGGACAGAGTCGAAGATCGTGCGCGTCATTGAGATTGGCGGTGGATCGCGCTGGCTCGGTGTTCGGTGCCGGGCCGAGCAGGTGAAAGCAAAGCGGCAGCAGAGAGGCGCGTCGGCGGTTGGCCAGGAAGCCGAAGTTCCGAATGCGCACGAAGCCTTTGGGAAGCACGTGCAACAGGAAACGGCGCAGGAACTCATCCAGCGATAGGGTCATCCATTTCTGTTCGTTGTGGTGAGCGGAGTCGCGCCAACGGAAAGTGACCTGGCCGTCTACCAACGAGATCAGGCGATGGTTGGAGATAGCCACGCGGTGCGTGTAGCGGCCCAGATACTGGAGCACATAATCCGGGCCACCGAAGGGCGGTTTGGCGTAGACCACCCAGTCCTTTCGGAACAGTGGCCGTAGCCACGCGGCGAAGGTCTTCGGCTGGGCGAGCCGTGCCAGGTTTCCGTGCAAGTGGAATTCGGCGTCCTGGAACGCTCGTTTGAGACCGGCAACGAACTTGCCGCGAAAGACACGGCTGAGCACCTGGACGGGAAGAAAGAAAGCATAGCGTGGCCGGATCCAGCGCGTGCCATCAGGAGACAGGCCGCCGGAGGGAATGACGCAATGGACATGCGGGTGAAGGCTCAGTTTCTGGTTCCAGGTGTGGAGAACGCTGAAGAAGCCGATCTGCGCGCCGAGATGTTTGGGATCGCGGGCGAGTTCGAGAAGGGTTTCCGCACTGGCGCGAAACAAAAGATCGTAAACGATCTTCTGGTTCTGCAGAGCGAGGGGTGCTAACCCACCAGGCAGCGTGAAGACCACATGGACGTAGGGAGTCGGGAGAAGCTCCCGCTGACGTGTGGCGATCCAGCGTTCCCGAGCGGCGGTCTGGCACTTCGGGCAATGCCGGTTTCGGCAGGAGTTGTAAGAGATCGTGGCACGATGCCCGCAGCGAGTGCATTGATCCAGATGCCCGCCCAGTGCGGCGGTGCGACACCGCGCGATGGCTAGCAGCACTTTGACATGCTTCCAGCTGATCCACTGGCGGCTTCGTTGGATGAAGGCAGTTCCTGCGGCGCGGATGAGATCGGCCACCTCCAGGGGCGGCCGGCTCATCTACTCCTCCTGTACGGACCAGTCTTTCAGCTGCAACGAGTCCAAGGGACTCGCGGTCGCGTGAAGGTGGCGCTGCGAAAGATGCAGGTAGATGGTGGTCTCTTTCAGATCGCCATGGCCTAACAGGATCTGAATGGTGCGCAGATCCGCGCCTGCTTCGAGCAGATGCGTGGCGAAGCAGTGGCGCAGGGTGTGGGGGTGGACTCTTTTCCTGAGGCCCGCTTGCGCGGCGGCTTTCTGACAGGCGTGCCAGACGGTTTTGGTGTCGATGGGCTGATCGCCGCTATGGTGGCGGTTGCCCGGAAACAGCCATACGCTGGGTTTTCGCCGCAACCGATGCCAATGTGCACGGAGTTCTTCCAGTAGCTTTGGACTGAGCAGCACATCGCGATCCCTGCGCCCTTTGCCGCCTTGGACATGAATCACCATGCGCTGGCTGTCGATGTCGCTGACTTTCAGGCGAGTCAACTCTGCGTTCCGCACGCCGGTGGCGTAAAGCGTCATCAGCAGGATGCGTTGGTGGGGAGAACCGGCCGCGTCGATCAGTTGCGCGACTTCTTGCTGACTGAGGATCGCCGGGATGCGATATGCCTTTTTCGGGTAGGGTGTTTCGGCGATGCTCCAGGCCCTGTTGAGAGTCTTGGTGTAGAAAAAACGCAGAGCCGCCAAGCGGGTCGCGACCGTCCCCGGAGACAAGTTCCGTTTCTGAAACAACTCAGCTTGATATTCGCGAATCTGCCGTGGCCCCAAGTGGTCGGGCGGGCGGTGGAAGCGCCGAGCAAAATCCTCGACTGTGCGGATGTAAGAACGTGTGGTATTTTCCGAGTAATTACGGCGCTGGAGTTCCTCCAGCATTATTTTTCGTAGATGGGTCACAGGGACCTCCTTGTGACCCAAAACTTATCTCAACCGACAAGCAACCAACGTCCGGTCGCCGCACGCGTAGCGTCCGCCGCCGGGCGGCTTTGTTCAAACGGTGTTCTCGCTAAGTGTCCAGGCCGTACCAGGTCGAAAAGCCACCTTCCGATAAACACTATCAGGACTTGACGGTCTTGCTAACGGCATCGGGAATCTGCCATCGTTAGCAGTCTGGAGGCAGCGACATGGCGAAGAAAAATAGACTTAGAGACGCAGCGGTGAAAGTCGGCTCTGCAGTCGGTAAGGCTGATGCCAAAGCTCACCGAGCAGCTCTTAAAGCAGCCGAGGCGGCACACGTAGCAAGACAGGAGCTCGTTGAACTAACGAAGCAGGTAGATGCCCTCAAGAGGCAGTTGGTGCAGAGCACCAATCGGCTGAAGGCGGTTTTGAAATAGTGTAACGTTGCTGGCGTTGGCTGACTTTACTGCGAGAAACCGCATCGCTATTTGTAGGTACAGTACCCAAATTCCGATGAGCCGACCATTCAGGACTGGCCCCGTTTAGTCGGGTCCGACTCCGCGCGACGTGCGGGCCGAAGACGAATCGCTCATGCTGTTGCGCGCCCGGAATAGAGCCTGATAAACGGTGCCAGTTCAACTGGCCAGCCCGCACCGGGTCGAAAAAGCCAGATTCCGAGAAGGTGACTTACCAGGCCTTGGCTCGGCGATGGCTCCCTTGCCTACTGGTCGCCGTGCGCCTTATCGTTGTGATCCTCCAAGGTGGCCTCCGCGGCGCCCAACAGCGCTGCGATCCTGTCGCTAGACGATTCCAGCTGGTAAATCCACGCAATGCCTTCCGCCGACTCTCCCAATTGGACTTGCGTCTTGGCAATCGTCGAGTATACGGCGGCGGGCTGAAGTGTTTGTGTATTCTTAGCTGTTTCCAAAGCTCCCTCGACATCTCCCGCCTTCACCTGCTCGGATGCGAAATCCTGCCGCTCGCGCCACGAGATGCGGTGATTCGGAATCTGCGCGAACGATTTAGCTGCACTGGCTCTATCGCCGGCGCTGAGCTGGGCCCGGCCGATCTCTCCAAATGTTCCGCTCCGATAGTCAGCGTCGCTGATTCCGTGGGCCAATTGGGACGCTTGCCCCAAGAGTTCCAGGCCCTTCATTCGATCTCCGGAATCCAGGTTGGATTGAGCGACGTAAATCAGCGCGAGCGCCTGGTGTGTCAGGTCGAGATGTTTTTTCGCAAGATCCAACGCCTCTTTCGGTTGGCCTGCCCTGGCAAGTGCCCCGGCCATGAGGACGTTGAGCTCGGGCTGACGATGTGCATCCTGCACTCCGTCCATGGCTTGACGGACTATCTCAATCTTTCCTAATTTGGCGGCGTCTGCGGCAATCCATTGTATTGCTGCATCCTTGGACTCGGCGGCGACGATATGCTCAGCGGTCGAGAAAGCTCCGACAAAGTCACCGCTATCGGCCTGATTCATAGAGATCACGGGATAGAGATTGTCAGAGTCGAGATCGCTTGTCTGCTTCTCCGTTTCCGCTGCAAACTGAGCGGCGAGGGAGAGCGATTCCTGGAAAAGTTTAGATGCTTCAGCTGCATATCCCCGCTTGGCGTATTCAGGGCCGATCGCGCTCAGATTGATGACCCGTGCTTGAAGATCGACGATCTGGCGCGTCAGCGCAGCCGCTTCTTCAAGTTCCCCGGACTCGACAGCGATCCGAGAAACGTCGCCCAGCGCAACGTCATGCGTTGTTTCATTCTTGATCGTTGAAATTTCGGCTGAGGCGCTTGCATATTCTCCCTTGCGCGCCGAAGCCCGCGCCATCTGCGCCCTGATGAGCTCCTCCTGGTCACCAGGATGATCACCGGGGAAGCGGCGAAGCTGTTCGAGTGCGCCCTCGATATCTCCTACGCCGGCTCGCGTCTCGCTGAGGTCAGCGCGCAGCGCTCTTGTTAGGTCGTCCTGCGGCATTCGCGCACGAACGCCGTCCGCCAGATCAAAATGTTTGCGCGCCTCGGAATGTGCGCCTGCTTTCCACTCGACTTCCGCAATTCCTACATAGGCGCTTGCCTTGTCGTCTCCATCCGGAAGCGACGCGGCTAATGCCAAGGCTTGGTCGAGAAAGCTTTGCACGCGAGCTGGGGCTGCCTTTTCTGCTGCGTCCTGCACTGACAGGGCATGGGACCATAGCAACACAAAGGCCGACAGCACTGAAAGGAAGGTATGAGATCGCACGCCGGAATCCTCCGATACTTGATCCCAATTTCTATTAGACACCGTTCAGTGTGCGGGGTTTCCGGCGAACCTGGTTTTTATCGAGATGATTAGTAGCGATTCGAGTACGCGGGACGAGCGCGGTGCCTCCGCTTTACGAATACTTCTGGCATCACGCGCGGGTCTAATTACAGATCCTAATAAACGGCATTCTCCGAGACTGGCTCCCCATGACGAGGAGGCGGCTTTTCGGAGCTAACGCGCTGGCGATGCGGCCGCGAGCGGCTACGCTTTTGGCTTGGGCGGATCGTAGCGCCGGTTGCCCCAGCTCACGGGGTGGGTGTCTCCGCGGTGACAGGTATAGCAGGTGACTTCCTGGTTGCCCGCGGGGAAGACGCCGGTGCCGGGAAACTGGGCGTTGATCTGCCGCACCAACAGGATCATCTTTCGCGCGATATCCTTGCGCGGGTTGACGTCGAACTCTTGCGGCCTTCCGCCGCCGTGGCAGTAGTTGCAATCCACGCCGAGCGCGTCGCGGAACTCGCCCATAATCGAATCGCCGCCGTGCACGGGGGTATCGGGCGGCAACACCTTCAGGCTGACCGCGGGCGCATCCTCCGGCTGGATGGTGCCCAGCGAGTTGGCGCGGTTATAAAATTTCGTGGGCGCCGTGATCGCCGGCTTTTCGCTTCCCCGATGGCAGGTGATGCAATCGACTTCGTGATACCCGTCGGGAAAGGCTCCGCCGCTGCTGGGGAAGCTGGTATCGATCAGCCGTCCCATGGCGATCATCTTGCGCGCCATCTCCTTCTTGGGATTGGTATCGGCGGCGAAATCGCCTTGCACGTGGCAGTAGGTACACTGCACACCCAGCGCCTCATTGAACATTTGCATGATGAAGGGGAGGTCGGACTTGGGGCCGAGGAGTTTCAGGTTCTTGGCAGGAGCTGCCGGAGCTCCGCCGCGGCCACCCTGTTGCTGAGCAAACAGCGGCGCGGACACAAACATCCCTGCTGTCAGGGCAAGCAGGCTACCGGCCAAAGCGAAAGCGCTGATCGAGTGTGCTCGGTTCATCTTTCCTCCGTCTCCGTCAAAACAGTTCCCGCATATCGTCACGCGGATGGCTCCCCCGCCCAACTCAAACAGCGGAGGGCAGCCTTCTCGCCACCCAGAATCCGGGAGGGATAATACTCAGGAATGATGGCTGTGTCATTTAGAGTTTGTGCCGGCCGCTAGGACACGAAGGGAAAGTTACGAACCTGGGGACAACTTCTGGAGCTGCCAGCAGGTCCAATGAGGGCCCCGGCCGTGGCTGATGGCCCAATCCGTCATCCTGATGGCATCGGCGGGATTTTTCGGCGATCCCGTGATTCCGCTGGCTTGCGAGAAATCCTCCCAGGTGCCGCCGGCCAGGGTGTCGGACGGCCCGCGGTGAAATTGCAAAATCCCGTCGGACATGATGCCGTCGGAGTCGGGCCGGGAGACGTTCATCCCGCGGCTCTCGCATTGGATCAGTTTTTCGATGGTGGCCTTGTTCTTCACGGCGAACGGGAGCCTATATTCCCATCGCGGGCCGGAAAGGAACGTTTCCAGGGGTATTGGCCGCGTGACCGCGGATTCCTCCGGCCGGGCTAAAACGGTCTGAATGAGCGTCACGAAGGGGAGAGAAAGGAATAGTAGATAGAGCAGCTTTTCGATCATGGGGGCAGACGGTTGGCCTTGTCCCGGTTTCTTGGCTTCGGCTCTCTGGCGAAGGCCAGCCTGAGGCCCGGTCGGGCGCGCCGATTCGCGACGAATCAAGAACCGAGGCTTGCGGATCGTCAGGGTCATGGAACGATCCTTGGATCGGGGCGAAGCGGTCGCAGCCAGCCAGCGAGATTCGAAAGCATGAGGACACTCTACCTCATGGCGAATGTAAAGCGAAGCATTATTTAACGGCGATGGCCGGACGACGCATTAGATACGTCTGGGGTTGGGCTACGGAAGATTCGATTCGTCAGGGCACAAAACGGCCAGGCCAGCGGCAGGAGGCCGAGCGAGGGTTGCGATGACTCGGGCGGCTGAGCGCGATTCCGCGTTGCCGGGCTAATTAATGCATCAAGATAGTGGTTACCTCTTTGTAAATTTGTGCGCAATTTGGTACGCCGGTACCAGTTTCAGCCCCCATATCGGTCGAGACAATAGAGGCTCTGTTCCGCTCTGACACAGGCTGGACGCTAGCGACACGCGGGCCGGACAAACGGCTTGTTTGCAGGGCCTTAGGGATTCGAGAAGGCCTCGTGCGATCTGCCGCAGAGCCCGTGCGGCCAGCACCGGTGCAGGAGACTGAATGAAGGCTCCCGATCGCTTTTCCAGCTCGCAGTTCCCGGCCGGCATGCATATACGCCCCGAAGCGTCGATTCGAGTTTCCGAGATCATCTCGGCGCTCTCCTACGCCCTGGACCTTACCGAAGGCCAGCCCATGGGCCATTCGGTGCGGGCCTGCATTATCGGGATGCGACTGGCCGAGCAGATCGGCCTGCCCGATACCGAACGGGGCGATTTGTACTACTCCCTGCTGCTGAAGGACGCCGGCTGCAGCAGCAACTCCTCGCGGCTGTTTCACATCGTGACGGCGGACGAGATCAGGGCCAAGCGCGACGTGAAATTGACGGACTGGACGCGCGTGGGCTGGGAGAGTTTGCAGTATGCGCTGACGCACGTGGCCACCGGGCTGCCTTTTTTGCAGCGAATGCGGCGGCTTTTCCAGGTGGCCGCGACGCAACAGCAGGACTCCTGCGCGCTGGTGAAGATCCGCTGCGAACGCGGCGCCGATATCGCCAAGCAACTGGGCTTTTCCGACAGCGTGGTGTCCGGGATTTACAGCCTGGACGAGCACTGGAACGGGCACGGATATCCGGACGGGCTGCGCAAAGACGAAATTCCGCTTTTCTCGCGAATCGTGAACCTATCGCAAACCCTGGAAGTGTTTTACACCGAGCGCGGCCCTTCGGCGGCGGTGGACGCCGCGCGGCGGCGCCGGGGACGCTGGTTCGATCCCGAATTGGTGAATGCCGCCGTCCACATGTCCAAAGACAGAACGCTGTGGAGCGGCCTGGAGAGCCCGGATTTACTCGATAAGGTGATCGCGCTCGAACCGGAGCAACGGCGCATCACCGCGAACGAAGACGCCATCGACAACATCTGCCAGGCGTTTGCCGAAGTAATCGACGCGAAATCGCCCTTCACCTACCGCCATTCGACCGGCGTGGCCGAAGCGTCCATGGACATCGGCCGCTGGTTCGGGATGAAGCCGCGCGATTTGAAATTGCTGCGCCGCGCCGCGCTGCTGCATGACCTGGGGAAACTCAGCGTTCCCAATATGATTCTTGAAAAGCCCGGAAAGTTGACGGACGAGGAGTGGATCGTCGTCAAGAAGCACCCCTATTACACCTTGGAGATTCTCCGGCGCATTCCGGGCTTTGAAGCTTTGGGCGAGGAAGCGGCCGCGCATCATGAAAAGCTCGACGGCTCGGGCTACTGGCGCGGGCTGGCTGCGGAACAGCTCTCTACTTTCGCCCGCATTCTGGCGGTGGCCGACATATTCGACGCACTGCGGGCCAAGCGGCCCTACCGCGATTCCACGCCGCTGGATAAGACGTTTGCGATCCTGCGCGGGGAGGCTCCGCGGGCGCTGGACTTGCCGTGTATCGAAGCATTGGTCGCCGCGAAAACGAGTTCCGAACCCTCCGATTTGGAACGGCAAGGGTTCACGCCGGTGCAACAACAACTCAAAAAAGGGAGAATCGCTTGATGAAATTACCATTGCGATTGGCTTTGGCGCTTGCTGGCTGCACGCTGCTGGCGTCTTCGGCATCCGCGCAAAGCTTCTTTTGGAATACCGGGAGCGCCCGTTCGCAAGCTCTGGGCGGCATCTACGTGACGTCGTCAAACGATGCGGTGGACGCCCTGGCGGCAAACCCCGCAGGGCTCACCTCCTTGACGGGCCGCACGCTGGACGCGAGCGTCAGCCTGGTGCTGCCGCGCGGCTCCTTCAGCAACTCGGTGAACACCTCGGCCCCGATGAGCCAGACTCCTGGCGCGATCCCCTACGGGGCATTCGCGATGCCGATTCGCCACTCCCGCTTCAGCTTCGGAGTGGGATTTGTGCCCGACCTTGCGTCGGTCTCCGACTGGCACTACGTGGATGCGCCCGGCACGGCGGGAGCGACTTACGGATTGCAAGAACAGAAGTCCGCGATTCTCGCCGGACGCGCCATCGCCGGCTTGGGCGTGGTGGTAAATCCGAAGCTTTCGCTGGGGTTCACGTTGGGAGCCGATTACAACTCGAACACGCTCGATGCGCCCTACGTTTTCCAACAGCAGCCGGTGCTGCAGGGCGTGAAGACATTATTGGACCTGCATACGACGGGCTACGGCTGGAATGGAAGCGTGGGCGCGGTGATTCGTCCCAGCCGCGCGGTGGAACTGGGGCTGGCCTGGAAATCGAGCACGACAATTCTCAGCAACGGTACGGCCAGCGGTGACGCGAATGCGCAATTCGTGGCGCTGGGCCTGGGCGGCGTCCCTTCCAGCTTCAACTATGCGGCGCAAGTGCGCAACGTGCTTCCGCAATCGCTGCTGGCGAACGTGGCTTGGCGCGTGAATCCGCTGTGGCTGTTTGCGTTCCAGACCGATTGGGTGAACTGGCACAACGCCTTTACGACTCTGCCGGTGTCGCTGAGCGGCGGGACCAATGCGGCGATCAATGGGTTGGTGAACTCTTCGTCGCTGCAGGACGGCGTTCCGCTCAATTGGAAGGATCAATACTCATTCCATATCGGCGGGGAGCGGCTGCTTACTGAAAGCACTTCGCTCCGATTCGGCTATGCGCACGCCAACAACCCGGTGCCGAACTCGACTCTGGTGCCTTTGACCGCGGCGATCATGTCCAACCAGATTTCGACCGGGTTGGTCTATCACGCGGGACGCTCCAGCTTCGAGATGGCCTATTCCTACGATCCGACGGCGCAGGCTCAGGTGCAGCAAAGCGCCCTTCTCGCGGGCGAATACAACAACAGCACCGTGCGGATTGGCGTTCAATCCATCACGCTGAACTACGCGCTGCGTTTCTAGCCGTTGCGTTTGTAGGTCGTTGCGTTCGTCGTTGCGTTCCTGGCAGGCTGAGCCGGAAATTCGGCTGCGGCCGGCCATCGCTCTCGGCGCTCTTGGGCTGATGTAACTCAGCCCCAGAGCGCCTCGATTTTGGGGAACTGCTCAGAGGTCCGTTGAACGGTTGCGGTCCGCTTTCGATTTTCTGCGATATCCCAGGGCCAATGCTCCCAAGCCTATCGCCAGAAGTGTCATCGTGGCCGGCTCCGGCATCGTCGTGGGACTCTGCGGCGAAGGTATCGGTATCGGTCTCGGAGGGCCTGGCGGAGGCGGAGGCGGTGGTGGTCCCGGGGGATTTGCCACAGGGCCTGGGGGCGGCGGCCCAGGAGGTCCCTGGGGAACAGCTAAAGCAGGAAGCGCCAGGATTCCGAGCAACGCTAACGAAGCCACAGCTAACTTAAGAGCTCGATTCATTGCGTATCCCCCTTGTGCAGTCAACGCAGGTAAACACTGCCCCTCGGTAAGAGTGCACTTCAGAGGCCATTGGCATCGACATTTTCACAATCTGCGTAACTCGCTGTTGTTTCGGAAGTTCCATTCAGGGGACCAGGCGATTGAAATCCGCGCGGTCCTCGGTATGCGCAACATCTTTCGCTAAGAGAGAAACGATCGAGATCACAAAGACCCGGCGGACGGCGCTATACTGCGGCCGATCCATACACGCGCCCACGTGGCACATCGAGGAGGAATCATGCTGGAACACAGACGCTCCGCGGTTTTTGCCGTCGCGCTCGCCGCGATTGCCATCATCATCATCGCCGCCTGGGCGCCCCGATCGACCCGCGCGCAGCAGCAGGCCCAGGGCGTCGAGCGAAAGATACTTCGGCACCAGGACCTCTCTATGCCGGGATGGGAGGCGGTGATGATCCAGACCACCGTGCAACCCGGCGGAACCGAAGGATGGCACACACATCCCGGGACGCTGGTGGAATACGTGCTGCAGGGGCCCTGGACGATGGAGCGGCGGGGCAAGCCGACGGCCACCTACCAGACCGGCGAAACCTTCTCGATCGTGGAAGGGGAGGTGCATCAAGCGACTAATCCCGGAAAAACCGCCGTCAAAGGGCTGGCCATACTGATCGTCGACAAGAGCAAGCCGATGACAACGCAGGTGCAGTAGCGATCCCCGGGGCTACTGAAGCGGGACGCGCCGCCTGCTGCATTGCTGGACGCGCGCGGCGGCGCGGAACCGAAGAGAGCTAATCGAAGCGGCCCCGGTGCGCTTCACTGAGATCTTCGAGAGGTGAACCAGATGAGGAAGGGCGTCGCGGTGCCAACCTTTTTATTATCGGGGCTATTGTTGGGGATATTGTTCGGGCCGCTGAGCGACACCTCGCGCGCTCAGTCCCAGGACGCCATTGCGAAGAAGTTTGAAGGCATGTGGCGGTTGGTATCGAACCCGCAGCGCCTGGCCGACGGAACAACGAGGGAAGCCGCGAATAGCATGGCCTATGCGTTTTTTGACGCCCATGCCCGCCACATGTGTTTCATCAGCATGAATCCGAATCGTCCGCGATGGAAGTCGGAAAACGCTCCGACAGCGGAAGAAGGCCTCTCGGCAATTAGGGGTTTCGGCGCTTACTGCGGCACGGTCGAGATCCATCCCAAAGAAGGTTTTATCGTCCGGCAATACGAGATCAACCAAAACCCCAACGCAGTCGGCAGGACTACTAAGCGCTGGTATACGTTTCAGGGGACCAATCGCATGACGCTGCGGGTCGATCCTCCCGAACTTAACTCGCCCGTCGTTGACAACACCCTGATCTGGGAGCGAGTTGCGAAATAAACTTCAGCAACCTGCGGCCGCTTTCGGAGTCGCGACTTAGCGGGACTTAAACAGCGTGATGCCTTTACGCGCTCCGCTTGGCCCGATAATGGAGGTACAGGTGGTCTCCCGCCTTCTTGGCGCTGAGAAGTTTCCACCAGGGAGCCGTGGCGGGATCGAACTCGACGTTCGCGGTGAGGCTCGGCCTGGGGTGCGCCGGGACCCTGCCGGCGATTTGAGGCGCAACCGTCAGGAAAAGTTCGTCCACAAATCCATTGGCGAGAAAGTCGCCAAAAAGCGTGGGACCGCCTTCGTGAAGAATCAACCCCACGCCGAAATCCCCGAGGAGTTTAAGAATCGCGGAAGGAGGCACGCGTCCTTCTACTGCTGAGGGCGCCCTCACGTCCACTAAGGCGAGCGCCTCCGATCCGCTCTGCGCTAGCCTCTGCTTGCCCTGCTCCGTGGTGATGATGAGAACGCGCGCTCCCGGCGTATAAAACACGGCGCTCGAGAGATCCAGCCTTCCCGATCCGCTGACAATCACGACCAGGGGATGCTCTGTTTTCTTGAGCGTCTCCTGGCGGTAGTTGCGATATAGATCTTTGGCTGGGGGGTAGACAAATTCAGGGAGCCACAAGGCCTTTGGGCCGGCGGCCTGAACCGTTGCCGAGCCCACCATTACGGCGTCCACGGATGCGCGGAGCAGCCCCATGATGAACCGATCTCCCTCATTCGAGCCGCTGATCCGATCGCCCCCCGACTGGCCCGGCAAGTTGAAGCTCACCACTCCATCGAGTGTGGAGACGAAGTTTGCGACCAAATACGGACGGCCGTCCGGGGCGGCCGGAAGATGAAGATCACCATCGTATTGGGCGCGAAGGAGGTCGGGCAGTATCGGTTCCCTCCGCGACGATTCGGTTGCGTCCCTCCGGGACGGCTCAGTTGCGAACAGTGTGCGGATAGGCTCCATAGCTCTCTATTCAGCGTAGTTCGCGGAAATTTCCTAGTGGGATTTGGCTCGGCGTCAATGCCTTCTGCCGCGCCGGAGTCCGGCCTCAGGCGACGATGGTGCCGGTTTCGGCTGTGTCGTAGCCGGCGACGGCTTCGAGTTTGCGGCGCAGGGTGGCGCGTTGCAAAACATCGAGCAGCGCCTGCGCCTCGGGCGTTTCCAGGGTGCGCTTGCGCATGACCAGATCGTAGCGCTCGCTCTCGAGGGGAGTGAAGGCGAGGTTGAACGTCTGCGCCGCCGAGCGCGTGGCCAGGCAACAGTCCGCCTGGCCGGAGGCCACCGAATACGCGGCGGCCAGATGACCGCGCACCTCGCGTTCGTAGCCCTCGACTTTGCTGGCAGGCACGCCGGCATCCTTGAGCAAGCGATCGAGCAAGGCCCTGCTGCCGGACCCGAGTTCGCGATTCACGAAGCGCACGCCTCGCTTGGCGAGGTCCTGCACGCGGCGCACGCCCTTGGGATTGCCCTTGGCGGCGACCAGCCCCTCTTCCCAGCGGGCAAACGTCACCACCGTGAAGTCTCCGTCCTTGAATTCGCGCCGGATGTACGGAAGATTGAACTCGCCGGTGCGATCGTCCTTCAGATGCGAGCCCGCGACGTGAACCTTCCCCGCGCGCAGCCAATCGAGCGCCAGCTTGCTCGAAGCCGCCGCGGAGACGACTTCGACTCCGCTGCTCTGCTCGACCATGTGGACCAGCAGGCTGGATGCCGGATCGCAGCCCGCCAGCACCAAACGCTTTTCGGAGAGAGCGTCGCGCGAGGGAATCAACACATCGGCTTTGCTGCGGCGCTGCTCGAGGTGAGCGATTACGCCATCGGCCTCGGGCAGGTAATACGGCGCGGCGCTGACGGGTACGCTGACCCATTTCGATCCGACTTTGCCGACGCGGACCGGATCTCCCTTTTCGGGCGTGTGCGCCGAGAGCACTTCGGAAGCGATGGTATCCGGAGCCGCCTGCGCTTCCGTGGCGAGGGAAAAAAGCTGCTCAACGGACACTTCCAGCTCGCGCGCCAAACCTAAAGCCAATTCCGTATTGGGGGTGTAACTGCCGGCCTCAATCGCGTAGATCGTTTGGCGGCTAACGCCCACGCGACGAGCCAGATCGGCGGCGCCGATTCCCCGGCTCCGGCGCACGGCGGGCAATTGGTTTTTTATGCGACTGGGCATAAAGGTTGGCGACTGGGAAGAGCGGGCCGCCGGCATAGTCTAACAGAGACTGAGACGCTCATACACGACGCCGCCAAGAGGTGGTGGGGCAGTTTTAATTTTGACCTTGGTGTCCCGCAGGCTGGCATTTTTGGCTTTTGCGGGGAGTTGGCAATTCTGCTTTTTTAAAGTTAGAAAAAGACGGAGAATAGGGCGATTGCACTAACGATTCCCTTCACCGATTCATCACACTGGTTAGGAATGTTCTCGAGGCGAATCATGAAACGACAAAAGAGCGGTTTCATCCGGAATCTGGCGATGTTGATCGTGTTCGCTGGCGCGGTGTGCGCGGTGCTCGAGGCTCAGAACGGTTCGTTCCACAACGCTCCTGCCTCGGCCAAGGAAGCGAAGAACCCTTTTGCCGGGGAGAATCGCGCCGCTGAAATCGGCGGGCAAATCTACGCGGTGAACTGCGCCAAATGCCACGGCCCGCAAGGACAGGGCACGGGGAATATTCCCGCGTTGAAAGAGGGGCCGGCGCAGGAGGCCAGCGAGGGAGAACTTTTCTGGTTCGTGACGCAAGGCGATGCGGCCAATGGCATGCCTGCATGGTCCACATTGTCGGACCAGGGGCGCTGGCAGATTGTCGCCTACATGAAGGCGGGCTTGCCGGCCATTCCCAGGGGCGTCAACTCGCCCGAACTGGACGCTGGCATTTCCAGCGCACCGGCGCCTAAGGCTCCATTTACGGATTTCCGCCATGAAGCGCCGGGAACGATTCGCAAAATCACCGTTCAGGATCTGCCCGCGCCGTTTACCACGGAATCCGCGGGGAATGCCCCCAAGCTGGTTAACCGTCCTCCAAACGCGTGGCCCAAAGCTCCCGCAGGTTTCAAGGTAGATCTATACGCGACCGGGCTGCAGACGCCTCGCCTGATTCGCATGGCTCCCAATGGCGATTATTTCGTGGCCGAGAGCGATGCCGGGGATATCAGAGTGTTCCGGGGCATCAGCGGCGAGTCCAAGCCCGAGCGCGTGGAAGTGTTCGCCAGCGGCCTGAACCGGCCCTACGGCATTGCGTTCTATCCGCCGGGAGCCAATCCGCAGTGGGTGTATATCGGGAACACGGATTCGGTGGTGCGCTTTCCCTATAAGAACGGCGATTTGAAGGCCAGCGGCCCGGCTGAGCGCCTAGCGACTCTGCCCTCGGGCGGCGGCCACTGGACCCGCAGCATCGAGTTTTCGCAGGACGGCAAGACCATGTTCGTCGCCGTAGGCTCCGCTTCCAACGTGGACGATGCCGACGTGTCGCCGGCGGAAAAAAATCGCGCGGACATCCTGGCATTCGCGCCGGACGCTTCGGGAATGCGCATCTACGCTTCCGGAATCCGCAATGCCGGAGGAGGACTGGCCATCGATCCTCAGACCGGCGAGCTGTGGTGCTCGGTGAACGAGCGGGACGGCCTGGGCGACAATCTGGTTCCCGACTACATCACGCACGTTCAAGAGGGCGGCTTCTACGGCTGGCCCTGGTGGTATATGGGCGGCCATCAAGACCCGCGGCATGAAGGAAAACATCCCGAGCTGAAATCGAAAGTGCTCACTCCGGACGTGGTGTTGCAGCCGCACAACGCTTCGCTGCAGTTGGCTTTCTACACCGGCAAGCAGTTCCCCGCCGAATACCGGGATGACATCTTTGCCTCCGAGCATGGCTCCTGGAACAAGTCGGTGCGGACGGGCTACGAATTGATCCGGGTGCCGCTGCATCAAAGCGGGCACGCCAGCGGCGAGTACGAGGATTTCCTTACCGGATTCGTGCTGGACGACGGCAGCGTGTGGGGCCGGCCGGTGGGCGTGGCCGTCGCGCAGGATGGTTCGCTGCTGGTGAGCGACGATGGCTCGAACTCGATCTGGCGGGTTAGCTACGCAGGAAAATAGTCTTCAAAGTCTCAGGTCTCCCGGCACAGATCGCCGGGCGACCTGAGCTACAAGAGGGCGCTCGCGGCTACTCGTCTTGCGGCGCTGGTTCGCCGGCATTGGCCGGCACCTTCACCGGATCGGTGCGGAACTCGATCGCATTGTTGGCGCCCGATTCCAGCCGGGTGACCACCCGCCAGTTCACTTCATCGGTCTTCGGATAATCCAAACGGAAATGCGCGCCACGGCTTTCGGTGCGGCGCAACGCGGCAGTGGCCAGAATGCGGCCGAGTAAAGCCAGGTTTCGCACCGAGAGCGCGCTTTCCAGTTCGTTGCCGCGCTCCTTATCGGAGGTCCGGGCCTTCTCGTCGAGGCGCATCACCTGCGCGTCTTCCCGCTCGATGCGCTCGTATTCGGCGAGCGCCTCCCGAAGCGTTTTCTCCTCGCGGATGGGACCCAGTTTATTGTGCGCGAGCATGCGGCATGCCGTGCGCACGTCGGACTGCGATGGGCCCCGGTCGCGGCGCATCAGGTCCGCGAGCCAAGTGCTCTCCTCTTTGGGAATGGCGTCGTCCGCGATCGCCGGCAGATTGGCGCGGGCCTCTCTTACCAGTGCCGACGCCCGCCGTCCTGCGCGCCGGCCGAAGACGAGCGAACTCGACAGCGCCGAGCCGCCGATGCGGTTGCCGCCATGAATTCCACCCGCCGTTTCGCCCGCGGCGAAAAGGCCTGCCACCGGAGTTTTGCCGTCGATATCGATCTTGAGCCCTCCGAGCCAGGTGTGGCTGCCGGGAGCGACCTCGAGCGGCACCTTGGCGATGTCGATGCCCTGGTGCAGGCAGGTTTTGTAGACGTACGGAATCATCTTCTGGATCACTTCCAGCGGCACCTTGGTGGCGTCCATAAAGATTCCCCCGGTGGAGGTGGCGCGCCCGGCGTGGATTTCCTGAGCCATGGCCAGAATGACTTCGGAACGCGTGGACTTTTCGGCCGTCTCGGGAAAGTAGCGCTTCAGGAACTCCTCGCCATTCTGATTGCGAAACACGGCGCCGGCGTTGATGAAGCCGGTGGGGTGCGGGGCGAAGCCGAAAAGCTCGCGCGGCGAGGTACACATGGCCTGGAAGTCGATCATCTCAATGCCGAGCAGCGGGACGCCGGCGCGAAAGCCCAGGACGTAGCCGTCGCCGGTGACCTGCGGCGGATTGTCGTTCACGTAAAATAGGCCGCTGCCGCCGCCGGTGCAAAGGATGGTCTGCTGCGCGGAGTAGATCGCGAGCGCGCCGTTCTGGTAATCGACGCCCCAGGCGCCCACCACTCGGCCATCGCGCACGATGAGATCCATGATGGCGGTGATCGAATGCTTGTCGATGCGGGCGTCGGCGCGCAATTTTTTCGACAGCACCTTGGTCATCATGTTGCCGGTGAAGTCGTAGTTGTGGACGGCGCGCGGGCGCGAGTGGCTGGGGAACATCTTGAGGTCCAGCTCGCCGTCGGGGCGGCGGACGAAGTCCGCGCCCCAGGATTCCAGATCGCGGACCACTTGCACGATGTCGTAGACCCAGACGCGGGTGAGGTCGGGATCGATCAGTTCGCCGCCATATTTCAGGATGTCCTGGAGATGAAGTTCGGGGCTGTCGTCCTTTCCCATGGCGGCTGCGAATCCGCCCCGCGCGACGGTGGTTGTGCCGCTGGTGGCTCGGCCCTTGGTTACCTGGATCACAGGCACGCCGGCGTCGGCGCATTCGAAAGCGGCCATGGTGCCGGCCGCGCCACCGCCGACGATGAGCACGTCCGTGCTATAGCGAACAACGGGAATCTCGGTTTGACTGATGCTGGGCTGTTTGGTCATCGGGTTGAAGTTGGCACTTTGGCGATTTTGGCGATTTCGAGAAACGCGTTGACGCAAGCTTCGGCAAACCGGGGATCGTTGATGTGCAGCGGGAAAACTTCAAGTGGAATTTCCGGCTTGAGGCCCGCCCTCAGGGTTTCCGTGAACGCCTGGTACTCCTCCGGGCGCCGCCAGGGACCGCGGTCGTTGCCGGCGAGATCTCTGGCGCGGAGCTTGGTATGTTCGCTGAAACCTTCGTACGGAATCAGCACGCGGACCGGCCCTTTCGCGGCGTTGAGGCGCTCCGCGATGAGGATGCCTAGCTTCTCGAACTCCTCGGCATTGGTGCGCATCAGGAGATTCTGCGCGTTGTAACGGAAGAACTCGCGGTCCCGATAGCGCTCGGGCAGCACTTGCCCGGCCCAGAAGTTCACGTGGTCGATGGCTCCGGGAACGATCACTTGCGGCAAGCCGGCCGCGCCCGCGGCGGTCAGCCGGTCCTTTCCGGCGGAATAGACGCCGTCGGCCACCAGGTCGGCAAGCTCGTGGGTGGTGACGTCGACGACGCCGGCCAGATCGCCGGTGGACGCCAGCCGCTCGAGCGACCTGCCGCCGACGCCCGAGGCGTGAAACTGAATCACGTCGTAGTCCAAGGCCTCGAGGCGCTGGCTCACGTTGTCGACGCAGGCCGCCGTGCCTCCGAACGAGGAGACCGCGATCAGCGGCGCGTAGTGCGCCTTCGATTCGCGGCGGGCGGCCCAGTTTTTGGCTTCCATGGCGATGGCCCAGGCGGCGTTTTCCATCACCACCTTGGTAACCCGGTTGAGCGAGACGTCCCCAATCGAGGGAAACATACAGATATCGCTCTCGGCAATGCACCATTGCACCGCCGCGGTGCCGGCGACGGCGCTGATCATGATCTTGGGCACGAGATACGGCAGGGCGCGGAGAATCGAGCAGACCAGATCGGTGCCGTTGGCGCCGCCCAGGCCGATGGCCCCCGAGACTTCTCCTTTGCTCACCCTCTCGAGCAGAATCCGCGTGCCGCCTTCGATCATCACGGCAGCGGCTTCCTGGCGGCTGCGGGCGTTGAGGCCCAGCCAGTCGACACCGGCGGCCGCGGCGACTTGCGCGCCGGTGAGATCGGCGCCGGGCACGTCATGCGCCTTCATGGAAAGGTCCACGATCCAGGGAACGGCCCCGGCACGGGCGAGCACGCCGGCCACAAACTGGGCCTCCTTGCTCTTGGTGTTCATGGTGACGAGCACAGCGACGGTCGGATTGGATGCGCTCAACGAATCTCCCAGGACATCTGTTTGCGCCGAACGATTTCAGTTCCCGCCATTTCGTGGACGTGTATACCTAACACAGTACTGTATACGAGACAACCCCCGAGAGTATAGTCACGGGCAACAAGTTAGACGCAACAGTGCCGGCCGCCCGGTACATTCTGAGGATACACGATGGCCAGCCGCGAGTACCAAATTTGGCAATCGGCTAAATGCGGACCGGAGTGCTAGCTTCGTGCGTACAAGCGCGCGATGTAGTCGATTCTCCCGATTCCAAGGCGCCGCGCTGCTTAAGGCGGACGTTGAGCTGGGTAGATTTATCGGGATGGCGGCTGCGGTGGTATACCTACTCTGCAATCCTATAGTTTGTGCTTTGGAGGCTAGAAATGGCCGAGGGCCGAAAGACGGCGGCGAAAATGGATCTGAACCACCTGCACCTGCACGTGAAGAATCTGGATCGCGCCAAGCGCTTCTACGAATCCTACTTCGGCTTCCGGGAACACTTCCGGGTGAGCAATATTTTGTTTCTGAGGAATTCGAGCGGCTTCGATCTGGCGCTGGTCCCCGACCGGGCGCCGGGCTCGTTTCCGGAATGGTTTCACTTCGGATTTCGGCTGGGTACGGAGAACGCGGTGCGGAAACTGCATGGCCGCATGACCTCGGGCGGAGTAGAGGTGGAAGAGATCGAGGAGTACGACGGCTACGTGACCTTCCGTTGCGAGGACGCCGATGGCTACTCGATCGAGGTCTATTGGTCATAGCCGGCGAAGTCCATTGGGCATAGCCGACGTGCCACGACACTAGATTACGCTGTCGTCCCGAGGTCGCCGTAGCGACCCGAAAAGCAGATCCCTCGCTCCTCCACCCCAGTACACGCCACTTTGTTCCTAACGTGCGCTTTAGTGCCGGGCAGCGTGTCCTGGGGACCCCGGCTTTGCTCGGGATGACAGCAAATCTGAATCTTACAGCCGGAACTGGGTGAGCTTGTAGAAGTGCCGGGCGCGGGCGTCGATCTCCCGGCGCGTGAGGCTCCGAATGCGCTCCAGCCCAAACTTCTCCACGGCGAAGCTGCCCATCACCGAGCCATAGACCATGGCGCGGCGCATCACGGCGTCGTTCAGCGTGCCGCGCGCTCGAAAGGTAGCCCATGAAGCCGCCGGCGAAGCTATCGCCCGCGCCGGTGGGGTCGTGCACCTCCTCGAGCGGAAACGCCGGCACGGAAAAGATGCCGCCGTCGTGGACCATCATGGCGCCGTGTTCGCCGCGCTTCACCACCAAAGTCTTGGGGCCGAGCTTGAAGATATGCCGCGCCGCGCGCAGCAGATTGTGCTCGTTGGTGAGCATGCGCGCCTCGGCGTCGTTGATCGTCAGGATTTGCGTGTGCGCCAGAATCTTGCGCAGTTCGGCGGGCGTCTTCTCGATCCAATAGTTCATGGTGTCCAGCGCCGACCATGCGCGGCTTGCCGTGGATCTGTGTGAGCACGGAATGCTGCAGCGTGGGATCGATATTGGCGAGGAAGACGTGCTTGGACGACCGGAAGGCGTCCGGCAGCTTGGGCTTGAAGGTGGCGAAGACGTTCAGTTCCGTCGCCAGGGTGACGCGCTCGTTGGGATCGGCGCCGTAGCGCCCGGCCCAGAAAAACGTTTTCCCTGGGGCGTGCTCGAGGCCGGAGATGTCGATGCGGCGGCCCTTGAAGACCGCGGCGTCGGTTTTAGTGAAGTCGTCGCCGACGACACCTACCAGATTTACGTGCGTGAAGTAGCTGGCCGCCACGGAAAAATAAGTCGCCGCGCCGCCCAGCGTGCGCTCCACCTTGCCGAACGGCGTCTCCAGCGCATCGAACGCCACCGAACCCACCACAAGAAGTGACATGAGGACTCCCCTAGGAGATGTATTTGCCGATGATGGCCGCGAGGCGCCGGCGCGCCGCCGCCGGAACCAGCTTCGGGTCCGTAACGATAGCATGCGCCAGCGCCCGGCCGCACTTGCACTCGCGCGCCGCGGGCATTGCGCGCACGGCGTTGCGCAGCACGTTGCCCGCGTTTTCGGCATTGCGATTGAGATTGGCGATGATCTCGGCCAGCGTGACGGAACTGTGCTCCGGGATGCCAGCAATCGTAATCGGTGATCATGGCCACGGTGGCGTAGCAGAGCTCGGCTTCGCGCGCCAGCTTGGCTTCCGTGACGTTGGTCATGCCCACGATATCGAAGCGCAACTGCCGGTTCACGTGCGCTTCGGCCAGCGTGGAAAACTGCGGCCCTTCGATGCACACGTAAGTGCCGCCGCGATGGGCCTTCACGCCCGCCGCATCGCAAGCCGTCGCCCAGCACGCTCGCGAGCTGCGCGCAGGTGGGCTTGTCGAAGCCCACGTGGGCCACGATGCCGCCGCCGAAAAACGTGGCCACGCGCCGGTAGGTGCGGTCGAAAAACTGGTCGGGGATCATGAAGTCCAGCGGGCGGCAAATCCTCGCGCAGCGAGCCGACCGCGCTCACGGAGATCACCCGCTCGACTCCCAGAAGCTTCATGGCGTAGAGATTGGCGCGATAGTTGATCTCCGAAGGCATCAGGCGATGGCCGCGCCCGTGCCGCGCCAGGAACGCCACGCGCTTGCCTTCGAGCGTGCCGAGCACCAGCGCGTCGGAAGGATCGCCGAAGGGCGTCTTCACGCGCACTTCGCGCGCGCGCTCGAGGCCCGGCATGGCGTAAAGCCCGCTGCCGCCGATGATGCCGATCTCGGCCGCCGCGGCGCTGGCGCTGCGCTTCGATGACTTCGCTTTTGTGTTTGCCGCTTTTGCTCTTGGACTCATGTCCGATTTATTTTCCCCGATTCGGGCGCAGTTTGGCGCTTAAGCAAGCCGGTCAGTCTACTACAACCGGCTCGGCGACGATTTTGCCCTCGGCCTCGCGCAAGCGCGCCGCGGGAACCGCCCGGTCGTGGCAGAAAAGCGCCAGCCAGCCTTCGCGCGCGATTTGTGGCAGCCACTTCTTTTTTTCTTCGAGCGTGGTCATGGGATAAAGATCGAAGCCCATGATCCACGGCAACGGCAGATGCGCCGTGGTGGGCACCAGATCGGCCAGGAAAATCGCCGTCTGGCTTCCGGAAGAGAGCCGCACGCCCATCATGTTGCTGGTGTGCCCGGGAAGGACAAACAACTCCACGCCCGGCACGACTTCGCCGCCCTGGCCTTCCACCAGATGCCACTGCCCCGTTTTGACCATGGGCTCGAAATTGTCGGGGAAGTAGCTGGCGCGATCACGCTCGGTGGGATGCCGCGCGTGCTCGAATTCGCCCAGATGCACGTAATACTTCGCGTTGGGGAACATGGGCACGGCCACGCCATCGACGATGCGCGTGTTCCAGCCGCAATGATCGAAATGCAGGTGCGTATTCACCACGATATCGATCTGCTCAGGACCAAGCCCGTGCGCGCGAAGCTGCTCGGGCAGGCGCGGCGCGCCCTCGAAGGCGTAAATGTCGCGGCGCTTGGCGTCATATTTGTCTCCGGCGCCCGTCTCGACCAGAATCCACTTCCCTTCCGCGCGGATCAGCAGCGAATTCATGGAGAGCGTGATGCGATTTTTTTCGTCGGCGGGGGCGGCGCGTTCCCACATCGGTTTAGGGATGACGCCGAACATGGCCCCACCGTCGAGGCGAAACGTGCCGTCGTTCAGTATGTAAAATTCGATCTCGCCGAGTCTCATGTGTTAGCCCTGCATCCTGTGTTTGTCATTCCGAGGAGCCCGCTCGAGCGACGAGATTCGGCGTCGGGACTCCGTTGGAGTCCACCGGACCCCAGAAATGCCGCAGTTTCACCCGGCATCCCGGGAATGCGGGACCGGAGAATCTGCTTGCTCTTCGCTCGCCAACTGCAGATCCCTCTCCCGCTGCGCGGGCTCGGGATGACAACTTATTCGAGTCGGGTCGCCGCGGCGGCCGAAGAATCTCTCCTTCTTCACCTTGCGCGAGTGAGAGATTCTTCACTTCGTTCAGAATGACAAGATTGCCTTCCTGCCGACTACGTCACATCCCGCGCGCGAACATCGCAAAGCCGAGGGTGTCATTCCGAGGAGCCCGCTCGGGCGACGAGGAATCTGTTTTTGCTCTTTGCCCTTTCTTGGCGAAAAGCAGATCCCTCTCCCGCTGCGCGGGCTCGGGATGACAACCTATTCGAGCCGGGTCGCCGCGACGCGTTCACGCGTCGTGGGGTAGTCCCGCGCGCGACAAAAGCTCGCGCACCGCAGTGTACGGGTTCTTCTTCCGTTCCGCGACCTCTAACGCCAGCGACTCCAGCGCCCGTTGCCCGTCGCCGTTCAGCGCTCGCGCCATCACCTGCGTTTCCATCAGCAGCACCAGGCGCTGCTTCCAATACTCCACGAGTTTCGCGCGCTGCTCGCCGCTGCGTTCGGTCCGCTCGTGAAATCTCTCGATGGCCTCGGCCAGCTCGCCGATTCCCTTCCCCTCGATCGCGGTGGTGCGGATCACCGGCGGCTTCCATCCGTGGCCGTCGTGCGAGCCTGTATGCGAGACGGGCGCCAGTTCCAGCATGGCGTCAAGCTGCTGCTCGACGCGGTCCGCGCCCTCGCGCTCGGCCTTGTTCAGCACAAAAATATCCGCCACTTCCATGAGGCCAGCCTTCATGTTCTGCACGTCGTCGCCCAGGCCGGGCACCACCAGCACCAGCGTGCATTCCGCCAGGCGCACCACGTCGATCTCGTCCTGGCCCACGCCCACGGTCTCGATCAGCACGATCTCCTTGCCGGCGGCGTCCAGCACCAGCGCCGCGTCCGCCGTGGCGCGCGCCAGGCCGCCAAAAAATCCCCGCGTGGCCATGGAGCGAATGAAGATGCCCGCATCGGTGGCGTGCCCCTGCATGCGGATGCGGTCGCCCAGCACCGCGCCGCCGGTGAACGGGCTCGAGGGATCGACGGCGATGATGCCCACCGTTTTGCGGCGCGCGCGGTAGTGCGCCGCCAGCCGATCGACCAAGGTGCTCTTGCCCGTGCCGGGCGCTCCGGTCACGCCGATCACATAGGCGCGCCCGGTGGCGGGGAAAAGTTCGCGCAGCAGATCTTCGGCGCGCGGCTCGGCATTTTCGATCGAGGTGATGGCGCGCGAAACCGCGCGCGTATCGCCCGCGCGCACCTGCGCCGCCCAGTGGGTGATGGTCTCGGCCACGGCAAAGTTTTGATTGTACCGCCCAATGCCGCAGAATGAGTGGCCGAGTAAAAGTGAGCAGTGGTCAGTTTGAAATCGTGAATTTAAACACGACCAACAATAGAAATATTACAAGGCCGAAGATCGCGAGAACGATTAGTCCAAACCACCATGGATGGAGAGGAACCAGAAAAAGCAAAAACCACAGCCACCAGGGTATTTTCCTCGTTGGCTTGGCGTCACCGGTCTCCGCAGACCCAGCGTTTGGGTCTAAGGGCATTTAGGCGTCCTCAAACTGACCTCGTTCGGCGAAAGGCTACCCTAAATTGCTTTTGCCCCAACTCGAATAATAATGGACGTTGCCGGAACTGGTAGGACTGACCCGACATGATTCGCTCCGCCTTTATCGCGCTCACGCTCACCGTCGTCACCATTCTGGTGGGCTTGCCGCTGCTCGTCTACGCCATGATCAGCGGCAACGCCAATCCGTTGTACCGCGCCGGCGTCGCGGTCACGGTATGGACTTGCCGCGTGGCCGGGATGCGCACGCGCGTGGAGGGCCTCGAAAATATTCCGCCCGGAGCCTGCCTTTTCGCCGCCAATCACACCAGCAATGCCGACGGGCCGGCCATCGTGGGCGCGGTTCCGCGCCGGATCGCCATTCTGGCCAAGAAATCGCTCTTCGCCATTCCCATCGTGGGCCCGGCGTTTCGCATCGCGCATTTCGTTCCCGTCGACCGCTCCAAGCCCGAACGGGCGCTCGCCGCCATCGACGAGGCCGTAATGCACATGAAAAACGGGCTATCGTTTTTGATCTATCCCGAAGGCACGCGCAGCGCCGACGGCCGCCTGCGCCCATTTCGCCACGGCGCTTTCGTGTTGGCCATCAAGGCCGGCGTCCCCGTGGTGCCGGTCGCCTGCAGCGGAGCCCATCGGGTGCTGGCGAAGAGGTCTTATCGCGTTCGCCCCGGCGAAGTGCTGGTGCGCTTCTGTCCGCCGATCGACCCGGCGGCCTATTCGCTGGACCGCCGCGGCGAACTCGCCGAACGCGTACACGACGCGCTCGCCGCCGGCCTGCCTCCCGACCAGCAGCCCCAGGTCATCGCCTCCCCGCGGGCTTAGGATCGTGCGTTCCACAATTCCGCGGGGCCGGCAAAGCGAATACTTGTGCGGATCTGCTTCGGCCTTAAATAGTTGAACCGGATACGTGACTTAATCTACAATCACCGCTCTCCACGGACGGCTCCCTCGGGCACGCAAAAGCTACACCGCTACACAGGCCACACGAACGTTTAAGAGGAGGGCGAGATGGATCGTCTCAGAAGCATCGTCGCAGTTGCCTTGGTGTGCGCATTTGCAGGCGCAATGGCAGGGTGCAAAAACGGTCCCCAGGCCTTGACTCCAAGTACGGGCGCGATGCCCCCGGTGCTATCCCCCGATTCCCTTTCAGGGATAGGACCGGGAGTGGTGACCTGCGGCTCGAACTTTATTTCCACGAACATCGCATCCATTACGCTGCTCGTGAATCACGACTCTCCCAATACGCTGACCATTGCGGATACTTCCAACGGTCAGACGGCAACGCTTTCCGCCACTCCGCCCGCGAGCGGACAAACGTTCAACACGCCTTCGGGAGAGTATTACACCACCGTCAATTCCAACACCTTGCCGAACCAGCAGGTGCGCGCCGCCTTCGACACCATTCTGATTCAGGCGCCGAGTCAATTTACCCTGGGAGTGGCCCACAGTTACGCGATCACGGAACAGAATGTTACCGGCGCCCTCACCGTAAATGTCACTTATATGGCGCCCACCAACGTGGCTTTCGGAAGCAACAACCTTGCTCCTGTGCCGCCGCAACAGTGCGGCGGAACGATACCTGGCGCCCCGACTCTCTCTGTGGGACAGGTGGGCGGCGTGGGCGCCACAAGCGATGCGGTGATGCAATGGCCGCCGGTGTGGTGGACCATGAACAAGGGCGGGAGCGCGGATGGTTGCTCCGAGTCCGACACCTACGTGCTGCAGATTTCTCCCAATCAGGCTTTCCCGAGCGGCCCACTCGGGCAAGGCGGCGTATATACGCAGACCGGCGAGATCGCGGAGACCGTTTTTAACATGCCTGCGACAGGCGCGCCGAATACCGGCAACCCTCCCCTGATACCCAATCCGGGCAACAGCCCCCCAGGCGTGGCCCAGGCAACTGTTTGTCAAAAGGGTTCCAACGGCTCGTTTACGCCCCAAACGGTGTCCGGCCCCAACCCCTTGGCGGTCAATTGGGCATTTGCTACTTCTCCCGATTATGCGCAGGCCAACAATGTCTTGTGGGGAAACGGAGGCGGAGCGTCCTCGTGCTCGAGCGAGCCGTCCTTGTTCTTCCGCGTGCGCGCCGGCTATTTCAATGATCTCGGTCCATGGTCGCAGCCGGCATCCTTTACCATTCCCTGCCCGGCACAATTCATGCCCAACACTTCCAATGCGACCGCGGCGAGCCAATGCCCTTTCAAAAGCGGGAGTCCAGCGGAATGTCTTGCGTGGGAGCCGGTCAGAGACGCGATCGGGTATTCCGTGAGAGTCGCTCCCGACATGGGGACAGCGCTCCCTGCTTCGGGGTCAGCGCCGGGCGAGATCGATTTCACGGTTGGCACCGGGCTGACGGTTGGCGGCAACACTCCCGACCCCAACGAACCGCAGTGCATCGTAGTGGGAAAGGCGGTGACTCCTACCGTGTGGTGCGGGCTGTGGAAGGGGAGCACGCAGATGAGCACAGGGGGAGTCCCATTCAATCTCGCGACGGGTTCGATGCAACGCTGGGATGTCCGGGCGATTTACGGTACGAATGTGCAGTTGGGCCCATGGTCGCCGGATTTTCTGACGATGTGGTGAGGATCGCGCGTTTGGGCGCGGCAGAGGACCGATTTAGTGCGGGTACGCAGTGTCTGCCCAGCAACTGCCCAACAACTGGATGATAGGCATCGCTGACCAGACCGCCGGTTGCCTGCGTTTTTCAAGTTCTTTGGCTTAGGCTTGGCCTCGAGCTTTTAGCTTGGCTACTTCGGCTTCCAGTTGGCGCACGGTTTTGGCCAGCTCTGGAACGCGGCTGATGGCCGCCGCGTTCTTCAGCCACTGCCGGTGCTCCACCACCGGCGAACCCGAGTACAGCGCGCCGGGCGGCACGTCGTTGGGCACGCCGCTTTGCGGCGTGATCATGGCGCCGTCGCCCACGGTGAGGTGGCCGGAGCAGCCCACCTGCCCGCCGAGGATGCAGTTGTTGCCCACGCGCGTGGTGCCCGCGAGGCCTACTTGCCCGCAGAGCAGCGTGTTTTCGCCCACGGCGCCGCCGTGGCCGACGAGCACCAGATCGTCGAGCTTCGCGCCCTTGCCGATGCGCGTCTCGCCCACCGTGGCGCGGTCCACGCAAGAGTTCGACTGAATCTCCACGTCGTCGCCAATCACGGTGATCCCCGCTTGCAGCATCTTGTACCAGCGGCCGTCGCGCTGTTTGGCAAAGCCGAAGCCGTCGCCGCCGATCACCACGCCGTTTTGCAGGATCACGCGATCGCCGATGCGGCAGTGTTCGCGCACCACGCTGTGCGCGTGCGCGAAAAAGTCGTCGCCGATGCGCGCGCCGCGATAGATGGTCACGAAGCTGTGCAGCACGGCGTTGCGCCCGATGGCCGCGCCTTCGTCCACAAAGCAGTAAGGCCCGACGTGCGCGCCTTCGCCGATCTTCGCCGATGGCGCAATCACCGCCGTGGGATGAATCGACGGCGCGTAGCGCGGCGGCGCATAAAAGAACGGCATGGCGCGCGCGAAATCGAGGTAGGGGTCGGCGGAGCGCAAGAGCGCGAGCGGCGGCAAGCCCGCCTCGCGCTCGACGGCCAGATCGGGCGACACCAGCACGGCCGACGCGCGCGTCGTGCGCGCCGCCTGCCGGTAGCGCGGATTGGAGATAAACGTCAGCTCGCCGGCCTGCGCGGCATCGATGCCCGCGATGCCGCGAATCTCCGTCTGCGCGTCGCCTTCCACTTTGCAGCCCAGCTTCTGTGCCAGCTCTCCCAGTCTCATCCGGTGCTCCCGCGCGGTGCTTCCGCGCTCCAATTCCAGCGCAACACTTTACAACATGGGCCACCCCGCTGCCGCCCTCTCCAGCGAAAAGGGCTACCTCTAAGGACCGATGCAGCCCCCCTGTACACGAGTGGACCAAAACTGGCCTTGCGGGTAAGTGATCGTCGCAACCGATTTACGTAAGCTGATACGCGCCGCGCTGGCGTCCGGCAGAGGTGTAGCTCTTATGCTTACCGAACACGCGCAACGAGGTTTAAGCTTCGCCCTTGTCGGGCTGCTGCTGGCGCTAGCGGGGTGTTCCGGCACCACTTCTGTAGCGTCCAAAACGACTACGTCCTCGACTGCGGGCACTTCCTCAACCGGCACTTCCGCAACGCCCTCCGCTGTCGCTCCTGCGATCACCACGCAGCCGGCCAACCAGACGGCTGCCAGCGGACAGACCGCGACCTTCTCCGTTGTGGCGACCGGAACCGCACCATTGAGTTACCAATGGCAGAAGAGCGGCGCGAATATCAACGGCGCGACAACATCGACCTACACCACGCCAGCCGTCGCTTCCGCCGACAACGGCGCGAGCTTCCGCGTCGTCGTGACCAATGGCGCCGGGAGCGTCACCAGCAATTCGGCGACGCTTACCGTGGTCGCAGCGCTGCCTTCGGGAACCGACGTCACCACCTTTCACAACGACAGCGCTCGAACCGGCCAGAACCTCACGGAAACGATGTTGACGCCGGCCAACGTCAACTCGCAGACATTCGGACTGCTGCGCAACCTCTCCGTGGACGGCAAGGTCGACGCCGAGCCGCTCTACTTGTCGCAGCTGCCTCTGGCCGGCGGCGTGTACAACGTCGTCTTCATCGTTACCGAGCATGACTCGGTCTACGCATTCGATTCGGACACCGGGGCGCAGCTCTGGAAGGTGTCCGTGCTGGGCGCCGGCGAAACGACCAGCGACAACCGCGGCTGCGGGCAAGTGTCGCCCGAAATCGGCATCACCTCCACGCCGGTGATCGACCGCAAGGCCGGGCCACACGGCACGATTTATGTTGTGGCCATGTCCAAGAACGGCTCGAACTATTTCCAGCGCATCCACGCCCTCGACGTCACCACGGGCGCCGAGCTGCTCGCAGGGCCGGTGACGATTCAGGCCAGCTACCCCGGGACGGGCGCCAATAGTTCCGGAGGACAAGTAATTTTCGACCCCAAGCAATACAAGGAACGAAGCGGCCTGCTCCTTCTGAACGGCGTGATTTACACAACCTGGTCATCGCACTGCGACATCAGCCCATACACGGCGTGGATCATCGGCTATGACCAGGCGAACCTCTCGCAGTCGGCCGTCCTGGACCTCACTCCCAACGGAAGCGAAGGCTCGATCTGGCAGAGCGGCGGCGGCCCCGCGGCGGATGCGCAAGGAAACATCTATGCGCTCATCGCGAATGGCACGTTCGATACGACTCTGGACGCCAACGGATTTCCGACGAGCCACGATTACGGCAATGCGTTCGTAAAGGTCTCCACCAGCGGCGGCACTCTTCAGGTGGCGGACTATTTCGACATGGACAATACGGTGAGCGAGTCGGGCGCCGACCAGGACCTCGGCTCCGGCGGCCCGCTGCTTCTCCCCAACCTCAGCGACGGAGCCGGCAACACGGTTCTTCTGGCGGTTGGCGCGGGGAAGGACGGAAACATCTATGTCGTGGACCGTACCAACATGGGTAAGTTCAACTCGATGTCGAATCCGATCTACCAGGAACTGGCGGGCGCGGTGCCGAATGGGGTGTGGGGAGTGCCCGCCTATTTCAACGGCGCGGTCTACTACTGCGACTCCAACGGTACATTGAAGTCCTTCACCATAACCAACGCACAACTTTCATCCACGCCAACACATACCGCCGCGTCTTTTACCTATCCCGGGGTGCTGCCCAGCGTTTCCGCGAATGGAAGTTCCAACGGAATCGTGTGGGCCATCGAAAATACGGGCACTGCCGTCCTGCACGCCTTTCCGGCAAACGATCTGACGCACGAACTATACAACAGCAATCAGGCCAGCAATGGCCGCGACCACTTTGGCAGCGGCAACAAGTTCATCACGCCGATGATCAGCGACGGGAAGGTGTTTGCCCCGACGGCAAACAGCGTGGCTGTGTTTGGCCTGCTCCCGTAGCCGGCCTTATCGCGAAGCCCATGCTTTACGGTATTGGCGATTCCCCGTGAGGCGGTAAAATCGCGCCGTGGGGGATGCGGATGCCTGTACCTCGAGTGGTGATCGTTGGCGGCGGATTCGGCGGCCTCTTTGCCACGCGCGCGCTCGCTGGCGCCGCGGTAAACGTGGTGCTGATCGACAAGCGCAACTACCACCTGTTTCGTCCTTTGCTGTATCAGGTCGCTACTGGCCTGCTCTCCGCGGACGAAATTGCGGCGCCCTTACGGTCCATCGTGAGCCGCCAGCGCAACGTGGAGGTTTTGCAGGATGAAGTCACCGCGATCGATACGGCGCGCCGATTGGTTCATCTGCAGCAGTATCAAGTGCCATACGATTACCTCATCCTCGCCACCGGTATTCAGTACAACTACTTCGGGCACGACGATTGGCAGCGCATCGCGCCGGGACTGGAATCCCTGGACGATGCCGACCTGATTCGCGGCAAGGTGTTGACGGCTTTCGAGCGGGCCGAGGAGACGGCCGCGCTCGCCAGGCGCGACAGCGCGGAGATTCGGCAACTGCTGACGTTCGTGCTGGTGGGCGGAGGAACCGTGGGCGTGGAGATGGCCAGCACGCTGGCGGAGATGTCCCGCATAGCCTTGAAGCACGACTTCCGCAATATCGATCCGCGTTCCGCGCGGATTCTTTTGTACGAAGCGGCGCCGCGCATCCTCCCCACTTTTCCCGAGTCGTTATCGGCCAAGGCGCAGCGGCACCTGGAAAGCCTGGGCGTCGAAGTGTACGCGAACACGCGCGTGACCAGCATCGATGCCGGGGGAATCGTCGCCGACGGAAAGCGCGTTCCGGCAGGAACGGTGCTGTGGAGCGCGGGAGTGCTGGCCTCGCCGGCGGGACGATGGCTGGGCGCCGCGATGGACCGGTCGGGCAAGATCATCGTCAACCCCGACCTCTCTATTCCAGGCCATCCCGAGATTTTTGCCATCGGCGATACGGCGCACGTCGAAGCGGAGTCGCGCAATCTGCTGGGGATCAAGTCGAAGCAGCCGATGACCCTGCCAGGCGTGGCTCCGCCGGCAATTCAGGAGGGGCAGTACGTGGCGCGCCTGATCCGCCGTCGGATCGCCGGGAAACGGGAGCCGGCGCCCTTCTGGTATTGGGACAAGGGCGATCTGGCCATCGTGGGGCGCACTTATGCGCTGGCCGACCTGCGCTTCGCGCGGTTCGCAGGATTTCCGGCCTGGGTGGTTTGGGCCGTGGTGCACATCTATTCTCTGATCGGCTTCGCCAATCGGCTCTTTGTCGTGCTGGGATGGGTGGTGGCGTTCGCGACAAAGAAACGGCAGGTCCGCGTCTTCCCCACCCAGCCCACACAGCCTACACAAGAGAAAGCGGCCAAGGCCAAGGCGCCGTAAGGCCGCCGCGATTTCAGGCTCTTGCCGCCTGCTTTACAGGTTCCAGCGTGTGCTGATTCAGCTCGGCCGGTTGCGTGGTAGCCAGAATGTCCTTGGCTTTCGCAGTTTCCGCCGCGGTCCCATGGGCGAGAAGGAGAAACTTGTCCGCCTTTATCGCTGTCTCATATTTTACGACGCTGTCCTTCGGTATACCGATGCTGTAAAGGCCGGCGCCGACCGCGCTCAATCCGCCTACGACCACCGCGCCCTCGAGCGTGCCGACGATCCACGCGCTCAGCGGTCCCGCCACCAGCAGCGGGCCAACGCCGGGCACCCAAAAGAAGGCCGCGCCAACAAGCAATCCCCAAAGTCCGCCCCAGAACGCGCCCATTTTGCCCCAATATTTCATGCGGTCGCCTGCGTTGTAGTACCCGACCACCTGCTCATCGGTGCGGAAATCTTTGCCGACAACAGACAGCTTCTTCATGTCGAATCCCGATTTCTGAAGTTCCTTTACGGCGTTTTCAGCAGCGGAGTGTGTGTCATAAACGGCAATCGTAGCGTTGGTATCTGTCGTGCTCATTTCTCCTTTTCGCTTGAACTGTGGCCTACGGCATTCTTGGAACCAGATTCCTCAGGAAGCTGGCTTTCCTTCAGGTTCGAAAGCCACGAAGCCGGCTGTCCAGTAGGAACTCGTGGGGCCTACTGTTCCTATCCGGTAATCTCTGTAGCCAGCCTAGCCTGTGGAAAAATCCTTCGTGCAGAATGGGAAAGGCGCCGCGACCGTGCGAGCGAATGCCTATCAGGATAGGGGAGGTGTAGCCAGCGGCGGATTCGCGTGGTAGTGTACGCCCTGCTTTGCGCCATCCCCGCGTGCGCACCCGGGAAAACAATCGAACGGTGAATGATACCCGGTGGCCATTCACTTCAGGGTTTGCTGAAATAGCAACTTCATTTCTAGAACTAGCCGACCTGGGCATCATTCCTGCGTATTCTTGCTGAGGAGCGGCAAGCCAGCGCTCCAGACAAAGCCTTGAGCAAGATTTTCGAAGCCCTGAAGCGGGCCGAATTGGCCAGCGCAAAGAACGGCGATGAAGGCAACACACGGCAGTTGGAGCGCCGGCGAACGCCCCGCGTCCGCGTCCATATCCCGCTCCTCGTCTACGGCTACAAGGGTAAAAGCCCGTTTCATGAAGACGCCTGCACCGTTGAGGTCAATGCTCACGGTGGATTGATCTCCCTGCAGACTTCGCTTCTGCCCCGCCAGAAGTTGCTGATGGTGAACAAAGGAAACGAAAGCAAACAGCACTGCACGGTCCTATCCGTAAGAGTCCGGCAGGAGTGTTTTGACGTTGCCTTTGAATTTCTCAATCCGGAGCCGCAGTTCTGGCATGGGCAAGATTTAGAAACTGGCGACGCCCTCCCCTTTGAGCATTAGCCTTTCCTTTGCATTGCAACACCCGCAAATCGCGTTCTCGGCAGACGGCTTAGGGCAGAAATCCCAGTCTCCGAGATGGCCGTTTTTCGGGAGTTGGGATCACGAAAAGGCAGGCTTTTATTTATAGCGGTCCCACGAAGATTGATCGACGTAGCTATCGCGTGACACCTTCGGCCTTTCTTCTTTGCCGCGTTCTTGTTTCCAGGCTGACCGCAAAAAAAGACGCAAACTTTCTTCACGCGTCAATCATCAGACGGAACACACACTGAAAAGGCGAAAGGCCCGCTGCTGCCCCCGGCGTTTCTCCACTCGGAACGCAGCGGGCCTACACGCCGGCACCAGAGGGGGTGGTAATCCGTTGGCCAATGATAGCTACGTAATTCTTAGAAGAGGCCCGAATGGTCATTATTCCCCAATTAGCACGTCGATCGGCAAGGAAAAAGCCGATTCCTGCGTAGCACTTCTCAAGCTCAACAAGCCGGGCAAATATCTGCTGCTCAATCTGCGAACAAAACTTATTGAGGAATGGAACGAGACCTCAAGCAAATCTTCAAACGGCGGACCTCGCGCTCGCGCTTAAGTCGTGACAAGTCGGTTTTTGGAATCTGGGGTACTGATCCTCAGCTGGCGATAAGACCGTTTGAACAAAGCCGCCCGGCGGCGGACGCTACGCGTGCGGCGACCGGACGTTGGTTGCTTGTCGGTTGAGATAAGTTTTGGGTCACAAGGAGGTCCCTGTGACCCATCTACGAAAAATAATGCTGGAGGAACTCCAGCGCCGTAATTACTCGGAAAATACCACACGTTCTTACATCCGCACAGTCGAGGATTTTGCTCGGCGCTTCCACCGCCCGCCCGACCACTTGGGGCCACGGCAGATTCGCGAATATCAAGCTGAGTTGTTTCAGAAACGGAACTTGTCTCCGGGGACGGTCGCGACCCGCTTGGCGGCTCTGCGTTTTTTCTACACCAAGACTCTCAACAGGGCCTGGAGCATCGCCGAAACACCCTACCCGAAAAAGGCATATCGCATCCCGGCGATCCTCAGTCAGCAAGAAGTCGCGCAACTGATCGACGCGGCCGGTTCTCCCCACCAACGCATCCTGCTGATGACGCTTTACGCCACCGGCGTGCGGAACGCAGAGTTGACTCGCCTGAAAGTCAGCGACATCGACAGCCAGCGCATGGTGATTCATGTCCAAGGCGGCAAAGGGCGCAGGGATCGCGATGTGCTGCTCAGTCCAAAGCTACTGGAAGAACTCCGTGCACATTGGCATCGGTTGCGGCGAAAACCCAGCGTATGGCTGTTTCCGGGCAACCGCCACCATAGCGGCGATCAGCCCATCGACACCAAAACCGTCTGGCACGCCTGTCAGAAAGCCGCCGCGCAAGCGGGCCTCAGGAAAAGAGTCCACCCCCACACCCTGCGCCACTGCTTCGCCACGCATCTGCTCGAAGCAGGCGCGGATCTGCGCACCATTCAGATCCTGTTAGGCCATGGCGATCTGAAAGAGACCACCATCTACCTGCATCTTTCGCAGCGCCACCTTCACGCGACCGCGAGTCCCTTGGACTCGTTGCAGCTGAAAGACTGGTCCGTACAGGAGGAGTAGATGAGCCGGCCGCCCCTGGAGGTGGCCGATCTCATCCGCGCCGCAGGAACTGCCTTCATCCAACGAAGCCGCCAGTGGATCAGCTGGAAGCATGTCAAAGTGCTGCTAGCCATCGCGCGGTGTCGCACCGCCGCACTGGGCGGGCATCTGGATCAATGCACTCGCTGCGGGCATCGTGCCACGATCTCTTACAACTCCTGCCGAAACCGGCATTGCCCGAAGTGCCAGACCGCCGCTCGGGAACGCTGGATCGCCACACGTCAGCGGGAGCTTCTCCCGACTCCCTACGTCCATGTGGTCTTCACGCTGCCTGGTGGGTTAGCACCCCTCGCTCTGCAGAACCAGAAGATCGTTTACGATCTTTTGTTTCGCGCCAGTGCGGAAACCCTTCTCGAACTCGCCCGCGATCCCAAACATCTCGGCGCGCAGATCGGCTTCTTCAGCGTTCTCCACACCTGGAACCAGAAACTGAGCCTTCACCCGCATGTCCATTGCGTCATTCCCTCCGGCGGCCTGTCTCCTGATGGCACGCGCTGGATCCGGCCACGCTATGCTTTCTTTCTTCCCGTCCAGGTGCTCAGCCGTGTCTTTCGCGGCAAGTTCGTTGCCGGTCTCAAACGAGCGTTCCAGGACGCCGAATTCCACTTGCACGGAAACCTGGCACGGCTCGCCCAGCCGAAGACCTTCGCCGCGTGGCTACGGCCACTGTTCCGAAAGGACTGGGTGGTCTACGCCAAACCGCCCTTCGGTGGCCCGGATTATGTGCTCCAGTATCTGGGCCGCTACACGCACCGCGTGGCTATCTCCAACCATCGCCTGATCTCGTTGGTAGACGGCCAGGTCACTTTCCGTTGGCGCGACTCCGCTCACCACAACGAACAGAAATGGATGACCCTATCGCTGGATGAGTTCCTGCGCCGTTTCCTGTTGCACGTGCTTCCCAAAGGCTTCGTGCGCATTCGGAACTTCGGCTTCCTGGCCAACCGCCGACGCGCCTCTCTGCTGCCGCTTTGCTTTCACCTGCTCGGCCCGGCACCGAACACCGAGCCAGCGCGATCCACCGCCAATCTCAATGACGCGCACGATCTTCGACTCTGTCCCCAATGTGGTGGACCGATGATGGTCATCGAAAGGCTTACCGCTGCCGAGATCCAACTTCGTTCTCCCCCAGCCCTGGTCCCTGCTGCCGCATGAAACCACTCTCCACAAAACGAAATTTGTGCGTGTCGTGGCACGCTCGGTCTCTGTGTGCCTTGCTGCTCTACAAAACGCGTATTCCCACCTTCTTCCGTCTTCTCTTCGCGAGAGTTTTCCGCTTACATCACTTTTTCCTCTCCCAGGGACGCCTGCTGTGCTCTGTCCCGCAGCTCCGGCGGATCTCCACACTGCACCTTCCCTCCATTGAATTTGCATAGGGCCCGCGTCCACCGCAACCACGGCCGGCTTCGTTCAAACGGCTTTATCGAACGCGCGCAGAGCACCTCGTGCAACTTCGCTTCTCGGCGAACACGCGCGTCCGATAAAGCACTAACGTTTATCAGGCTTTGCGAATGGCATCTGCTTGGACGGTAGCTGACTGCGCGCTTCGCCAGTCAGGACAGAAAGGGCAGGACACCGTGAAGCACTTCCTCGTTGTAGCGGGAGAGAGCCGATGGGGTGATCTATTTTGTCCTATCGCTCGCTACTTTTCAGGCGTGACCTTGGAGACGGGATCAGAAACAATCTCGTTGTACTCAGCATTTTCTGATGGCGAGCAAAACAACTCCCTACGATCAAAATCGTCCGGCAAGCGGTGAAGGACGAACTTATTGAGAGCCATCCAAGGCCGGGTATAGAACTTTGGGTCATCGATTGTCATCGTGAGCTCCAGCCTGTCGTTGTTCACCCTATGAAACTGCTCTTCCACCTTTAATTCGCTACTATGCGGACGGCCTGCCTGATCCAGCCAGGTTCTTTCGTCCATGCCGACCGTCTCAACCACAAACGTATAATCGTCCACCCATTTGCCGGTCGAGTAGCCGTACCACCTCGGCTCGAGGTCCTCCGGATTCGGGAGTTCTCGTCCGTCGGTCCAGATGGCACGCGCACGGGCGTTGAATTGACTTATCTCAATGACTTGGTTCTTGGTTTGAATTAGCTGGATAATTTTGAGCTCGTGAAGTTCCATGCCCGGAAATCCTTCCGGGTCGCAGATATGTACGGGATAATTTGTAAAGCTAGGGTCAACTGCCCGAACGCCCACAGTAACCTTGTGTGTTTTGAGCGCGGCTAACCCGGCGGCCGTGTACGGCAATTGGCGGGTAATGTTGCTCTCGTCCGGTTGCCCGCCGATCTCATCGGCTGGATGATCCTTAAGGGTTGCGGGGTACTCGAAGACGCCCTTTGCTTGGTCTCCTCCTTCCGTTAAGCCATCCCAAATACCAGAGAGGTCCCGACGCGGAGCGGGAGCCGGCTTCTGGTTCGCGTATGCCGACTTATTTGGCGGCGGAACGTTATTCCATTTCTCCTGGCTATGCGCGCCTCCAGATGCATTCGGCACGGCGGCTTGGGCGTGCATGAGAAGTGTTGGGATCAATAGAGATATCGGGGCCATCGCCACTAAAACTAGACGCTTCAGCATTCCTGTTCCCTCCCAGCTCTAGGACTGCACGCTTCCAATTGGCCACCGAATAAATGCTCTTCTTTGAAAACGAGACTTCCGGGCTCCCGTCACCGGTTGGCTTGGCTCGCCGTGGCGCCGGAATTATTGCCTATCGGCCGGTGGAAACGGCTTTCCGTTAAGCAAAAAGTTGTCTTTTGCCACGAAGCGCCCGATGGAGCGCTCGTTCTTGGCGGGTATTATGGTGAGAGTGACTTCATCCCCTGGCTTGAACGAATTACGAGCCCAGCCTTGTCTGGCCATATCTTGCGGATTGCTGGTTTCCACGATCCAGTGTGTCGGTTCACCTTTGTCGTTTTTGCCGTCAATCTTCAGAAAGCAATGCGGATTAGCCCAAAGCCACTCGGTCACCGTCCCGGACACACTGACTTTTTTGTCGGTCTCGTACGCTGCATTCCCATGGTGCGCGAATAGTGAAGTTGAAATCATGAGAAAGCCGATAGCCACAACAAAAATCATCGCGAGCTTATGTCTCATGCTGAAATCCTCAGTGCGGATGAACTTTAAGCGACCGAGCGCCGTCACTTGTCGCTGTGACCGTTTTGACGTACGCAGCCGGCCACTGGTTACTCGCCGCGTAAGTACTATTCTCGTACGCTGCCGGAAAGCCCAGGGAATCCCGCCTTCCGGCAAACTCCCTATCGAGAATCGGGAATAGCGGGTGGCACGATAGAACATGCTCGGTCCATTGAGACCACCCCGTTTCTCAGATGGGATGAGAAGGCCGGTCTCCAGCGGGATGCTGTACGCTCCCAATGATCGACGCGCTCGAAGCGCAACGTGGAAGGAGACCGGCCATGAAAAAGACTATCACTGTGCAGGCATTCCAGAACGAAAGTTTCAAGGGGAAGAAGCTGACGATCGGTTTGGATCTGGGAGATCGCTGGTCGTTCTACTGCGTTATGGATGAAGCAGGCCAAATCATTTTGGAACAAAGACTGCCGACGACACCGGAAGCGATGAAGCACACCTTTGGAAAGATACCGCGGAGTCTCATCGCATTGGAGACCGGAACACATTCCCCCTGGGTAAGCCGGCTGCTCAGTGAGTTGGGACACGAAGTGATCGTAGCGCATGCACAAAAGGTGCAGCTGATCACCAAGAGCAATCGAAAAGATGATCGGCACGATGCTCGGACACTGGCACGACTGGCGCGAATCGATCCCGCGCTATTGGGACCGGTGCGGCATCGCAGTGTGCAAGCGCAACTGCACCTGACGGTGATCCGAGCGCGAGCGGAACTGGTCAGTGCTCGAACAGCTTTGGTGAACGCAGCACGGGGGCTGGTGAAGTCTTATGGCCAACGACTGCCCAAGTGTGGCACGTATCAGGTAAGCGAAAAGCTAGCGGAGGGATTGAGCGCGGAGTTGCGCGAGGTTCTAGTACCGCTGTTTAAAGAAATCGAATCGCTGAACGAGCGCATCAAGGAATACGACGAGCGGATGGAGAAAATCGCCAAGAACGTATACCCGGAAGTGGCTTTGCTCAAGCAGGTGAAGGGTGTGGGAACACAGATCGCTCTGACGTATGTCCTAACGATCGAGGACCCGTATCGGTTTGCGAAGAGTCGGGAGGTGGGCTGTTTTCTGGGGTTACGACCTGGCCGCAGGAACTCCGGGGCGAGCGAACCACAAAAGGGCATCAGCAAAGAAGGAGACCGGTATCTGCGCACCATGATGGTGCAGGGAGCGCACTACATTCTGGGACCTTTTGGAGAAGACAGTGATCTGCGGAGATGGGGACTAAAGCTTGCGGAGCGAGGAGGAAAAAATGCCAAGAAGCGAGCCGTGGTGGCAGTGGCTCGAAAGCTGGCGGTACTACTGCATCGGTTGTGGGTAGGCGGAGAGGTGTACGAACCGCTGCGCAATAGCCAGAAAGCAATGCGGGAAGTGGCCTAGAGTTGCGATCCGGACAGCCGAGCTCAACCGCCGAGTCCAGGTGACTGCGACTAACTCCTGGGGCCCAACTCTCACCGAATCGGTGGGAACTGAGGTCGATTCTCAGGTAGCAGCACCTACTGAAACGAGAACACCCAACTGGCACCGAGCGAATATCGCTCACAAAAGAGTGCGGATGGAAGGATGGCGACAGAGGCGGCTCGACTCAGAGCCAAAGACCTAAGAAAAACAAAAACCGTCTTGACTCGCACCGGCCTTCTCATGGAAGGAGTTGGCACTCCAGGGTTCGCAATTCAGCGCAATTGTCTGCATATCTCTGCCTCTCCCTGTTGGCAAATCGTTTGGTTTCAGCATGTGGAGTTCGGCAACAATCATGCACCGAAGACGGGGGGCTCCCTCGCTCCAAATCAGTGGTGAAAGTGTGGAGGTTACCGATGCGTGTTCGCATGGTCAGCTATATCTATCCTGTGGCTTTGCTCTTTGCCGCACTGGTAGCCGTTCAGCCCTCGTGGGCCGGTGAAACACTGTTCACCACGCAAACTCCCACCATGACCAATTTTAGTAATGGCCCCAACTACGAATTGGGCACCGCTTTCACCAGCGACATCACCGGCGAAATCACGGCCATCCGCTTTTGGAAGGCCCCCAGCGAAAGCGGGACACATACCGGTAACATCTGGTCCAGCACGGGCCAGTTGCTGGCCTCGGCGACTTTTACCAATGAGACTGCCTCGGGCTGGCAACAGCAAGCTCTCGCCAATCCAGTCACCATCGCCGCCAACACGACCTACGTGGTCAGCGTGAATACTGCCGGCACCTTTTTTGTGTACACCCCTGGTGGGCTGTTGTCGCAGGTGGCCGACGAAGACTTGAGTTCGGTTGTCGGCAATAACGGCCTCGCCGGCGCCCCAGGGACATTCCCGACAACCAATGGTCAGGGCAACAACTTTTTCCGGGACATCGTCTTCGTTCCCGGCGGCATTCCTCTCCAGTCGGGCACCAATTGCAATGGCACTTACTCCGGGGCATTCAGCGGGAATGTGGCGGTCACGAACGGCCAGACCTGCATCCTGGTGAACGGCAGCGTGACAGGCAATATCACTCTAAATGGCGGCAGCCTGGCGATCCGCAATTCTGCGATTGGTGGAAATGTGCAAGTCCAAGGCGGGGGCACTTTCTCGATCGGTCCGTCCGCCGCAATCGGCGGTAACGTGCAGATCCAAAATATTCCGGAGGGGACGGAGCAGAACCAGATTTGCGGCGCGACCCTGCACGGCAATTTGCAGTTCCAGAACAACGGCGTCCCGGTGCTGATCGGGTCTGCCTCGCCGGCCTCGTGCGCGGGCGATTACGTCGGCGGCAATCTCACCATACAGAACAACACCGGGGCCGTCAGCGTGGTTGGCAATGCAGTCAGCAACAATGTCAGCGTGCAAAACAACAGGGCGGCCGTCACCGTGAACGATAACACGGTCACCGGCAACCTCCAGAACCAGAACAACTCGGCGGCCACCAGCGTAAATAACAATATTGTCACTGGCAACCTGCAAGACCAGAACAATACGGCGCCGACGCAGATATTCGGCAATATTGTCGGCAACAACCTGCAATGCCAGCAAAACTCCTCGATCACTGGAGGCGAAAACACGGCCGGGCAGAAACAGGATCAGTGCGCAGCGTTCTAGAACAGCCAGAATTCACTCTCAAGAGCCAAGCCCCGAAAAGCCGGCCGGTTTCTCGGGAACTGGAATTTGGAAACTCGACACACTTCGCTGGCGGCCTTCGCCGGCAATACGGCTACCCGTTCGTTACACGAAAAACGTTGATCGATCCGCCCGGCGTCAGATCGAAATGCGGGTACTTTTCTTGCATCGCTTTGAATGCCCCATCTTTTTCCGCCGGATCGGTGACGAACAGAAGAACTTCCGGATACAAATTGTTTCCGATTTTCAAGCGCACATGGGGATCGCGCGCCACGTCCCGGTTCCACATCCGGCCGCCGGGATAAGGAGCAACTCCCTTCGGGACGCGGGAATTTAGATACAGACGGCCCTGGTAAGTGGCGCAGTCGATTCTCACCGAATGAGGAATCAGAAACCAGGTGTTCGTCTCAATTTCGATCGTGTCGTACTTGTCTGTGAAAGACCAATCTGTGACGGGCGCGGTCACAAGATTCCCTTTGAGCCATAGTCCAGCCCGCCGATCTTTGGCGGCTTTCGGATCATTGGGATCAAGGCCCGTGAAACGCAGGACCACGAGCGCGACAAACAGGACGATGACAATGGCTCCCGCTATCTTCAACAGTATCTTCAAGGCTTTCCTCCCCGCCGCCAGGTGAAACACGTCACACCCGAACCGCACTCGGAATGCCGCGCGCGGGCGGAGGTATAGCGGCTCGCTATTCTGCTCGGCGGCGGAAGCCTACCATAACGGAAACTGCGCGGGCCTGAAATCCGCCATTCCGAAAATGTCTCCATCCGATCACCGGCCGAGCTTGACACCGAAAGCGCGGACGGCGTATTAACTCCGAGCGGACCACTCTCGTTTCCCGATTCGTCGTCGTGGAAACTGCTCGGTGAGCGTTAAGCTTCCTGCATCTCGAGGGATCGTTTTCAAGTTTGGCGGCAAGCGGCAGTCGCTTTGCCGGAGAGCCGAAAGGGGCAATGGAAATGCGAGCGAAGCGACGCTTCGGCTGTGAGGTCGGAACTGCTGCAATCGTATGCGCGGCTTTGTGCATGGCCTTCGCGCCCGTATTCGCGCCGGCGTTCGCGCAAACTTCCCCGGCGCAAAAAGGAGGCAACTCCGAAGTCCCATCCAACCTATTCACCGACGTGGTTCATGCAGAGCCGCCCGGCGGACCGGCGCCCCGCACGGCCGATGGCCATCCCGACCTGTCGGGAGTGTGGTTTCCAAACGGCGCTGGAATCGACATAGAACTCGCCGAACATGTGGACCCCGATGCCAGGCGCCTGTTCGATCCTAAGGCGACCCCGGAAGAAAAGCCTTCCCTGCAGCCTTCGGTGATCGCCAAAATCAAATCGCTGGGTGACGCGCTGCGCGTGCAGGGTGGACCGAAGTGTGAGCCGGAAGGCGTTCCCGGCATGTTCCTGATGTCGCCGCCTCGTCCGTGGCCCATACAACTGGTGCAAACGCCCGGGCAACTGGTGCAGTTGGTGGAATTCCTCAACAACTTTCGCGTGGTGCCCACCGATGGCCGTCCCCACGAGAAAAATCCGGACCCTACGTTCAACGGCGACGCGGTGGGCCATTGGGAAGGAGATACGCTGGTCATCGACGTCATCGGACTGGATGAAAGAAGCAGAGCCTTCCTGGGGACCGGATCGGAATTTCTGCACAGCGACGAGGAGCACGTGATCGAGCGGCTGAGCCGTCCTTCGATGAACTACCTGATCTACCAGGTGACGATCGAGGATCCCAAAGCACTCACGAAACCCTGGACTTCGGCGCCGCGCCGCTGGACGCTCTCAGTCGATCATGAGCCTCTGCAAGAATACTATTGTCTGGGAAGCGCCCCTGGGGCTGGGGCACGATAAAGCCGGCAAGAAATCCCAACCTAGTGTCTGGAGAATGCTGCAGATGGGGTTGAGTCTGAGCGCGTTTCGCTTTCCTTGAGGTCCATGCGTTCAATGAGACCGTTCACGATGGTATAAACGTGCCAGACCTCGCTGTCAGAAAGGAGATCGCCACCAAGGCTTTTTACGAGCTGATGAACTTTGACGTCGGTAATGCCGCCTTCCCGGTCGATGACCTCAAGTGGTTCCACGTGAGGATCAAACTCCTTCCACTGACGGGTCCAATAGGACCGAATCTCTTCTTTCCCGACGACTCGCCCGCCTTCCGATGCCTTGGGCCAGCTGACGTCCTCACTCATGAGCGCCAGGGCGCTGTCGACATCCCGATGATTGAAGGCAGAGTACGCCTGAGCTATCAACATGCGTGTGTTCGGCATGAATCCTCCGGAGTGCATATGTGTGCTTTACACATAGATGCACGCTCCGGTACCACCTGGCATTGGAAACTTCGGAGGGCTTAATTCTGCTCGCGTCAAGTCCTGTGAAGTCTTATCGCCACGTGGGAAACCCGATTCCCAGTTGACGAGAAGGCCGTTTCTCAGATGGGATGAGAAGGCCGGTCTCCAGCGGGATGCTGTACGCTCCCAATGATCGACGCGCTCGAAGCGCAACGTGGAAGGAGACCGGCCATGAAAAAGACTATCACTGTGCAGGCATTCCAGAACGAAAGTTTCAAGGGGAAGAAGCTGACGATCGGTTTGGATCTGGGAGATCGCTGGTCGTTCTACTGCGTTATGGATGAAGCAGGCCAAATCATTTTGGAACAAAGACTGCCGACGACACCGGAAGCGATGAAGCACACCTTTGGAAAGATACCGCGGAGTCTCATCGCATTGGAGACCGGAACACATTCCCCCTGGGTAAGCCGGCTGCTCAGTGAGTTGGGACACGAAGTGATCGTAGCGCATGCACAAAAGGTGCAGCTGATCACCAAGAGCAATCGAAAAGATGATCGGCACGATGCTCGGACACTGGCACGACTGGCGCGAATCGATCCCGCGCTATTGGGACCGGTGCGGCATCGCAGTGTGCAAGCGCAACTGCACCTGACGGTGATCCGAGCGCGAGCGGAACTGGTCAGTGCTCGAACAGCTTTGGTGAACGCAGCACGGGGGCTGGTGAAGTCTTATGGCCAACGACTGCCCAAGTGTGGCACGTATCAGGTAAGCGAAAAGCTAGCGGAGGGATTGAGCGCGGAGTTGCGCGAGGTTCTAGTACCGCTGTTTAAAGAAATCGAATCGCTGAACGAGCGCATCAAGGAATACGACGAGCGGATGGAGAAAATCGCCAAGAACGTATACCCGGAAGTGGCTTTGCTCAAGCAGGTGAAGGGTGTGGGAACACAGATCGCTCTGACGTATGTCCTAACGATCGAGGACCCGTATCGGTTTGCGAAGAGTCGGGAGGTGGGCTGTTTTCTGGGGTTACGACCTGGCCGCAGGAACTCCGGGGCGAGCGAACCACAAAAGGGCATCAGCAAAGAAGGAGACCGGTATCTGCGCACCATGATGGTGCAGGGAGCGCACTACATTCTGGGACCTTTTGGAGAAGACAGTGATCTGCGGAGATGGGGACTAAAGCTTGCGGAGCGAGGAGGAAAAAATGCCAAGAAGCGAGCCGTGGTGGCAGTGGCTCGAAAGCTGGCGGTACTACTGCATCGGTTGTGGGTAGGCGGAGAGGTGTACGAACCGCTGCGCAATAGCCAGAAAGCAATGCGGGAAGTGGCCTAGAGTTGCGATCCGGACAGCCGAGCTCAACCGCCGAGTCCAGGTGACTGCGACTAACTCCTGGGGCCCAACTCTCACCGAATCGGTGGGAACTGAGGTCGATTCTCAGGTAGCAGCACCTACTGAAACGAGAACACCCAACTGGCACCGAGCGAATATCGCTCACAAAAGAGTGCGGATGGAAGGATGGCGACAGAGGCGGCTCGACTCAGAGCCAAAGACCTAAGAAAAACAAAAACCGTCTTGACTCGCACCGGCCTTCTCATGGAAGGAGATGGGCAAAGTAGAGAGGTTGTGTCTTACGGGGCTTGGCGATATAAACGGGCTACCCTCGCCGTCGCTAGCGAGGATTCCGCCACGGCAGTGTTTTGCGCGCCAGACACCAAAAGCGACGAGAGTGACTGCATGAGGAATCGCATTTGCTCGGCCCTCTTAATGTTGATTGTCCCGTGCTCGATTGCCGGGGCACAGGATACGAACAATTCCTTCCTAACGAATGTCTCAGGCGGGTACCTGTATGCCAGCGGCCATCTTTCAGCTTCAGCCGCCACCTCCTTCAATGGTAATGGTTTAACACAACCCGTGATTCTTCCGAATTATGGCAGCTTCAATGGGTGGGATGGATCGTTGGCAATACAACTGTCTAGGTTTATCGGTATTGTTGCGGATGGTAGTGGCCTTTACGGCTCGCAGCAGTCTAACAATACGTCGTGTACATTTCACGTCATCCTTCTTAACTGTGAGAATGTGGCAGTTGGGGGAACTGGCAGCGTGTACACTTTCATGGCCGGGCCTCGCGCCGCTATTCGGCTTCGAAAATTCACGCCTTTCGCCGACTTACTTTTCGGTGCCGCCTTTGCCAGAGGCACGCTTAGACCCGCACTGGGAGTTTGCTGTATTGAAAATGGTTCGAACAGTTCATTTGCCAACAGTTTCGGAGTGGGGGTCGCTTATCAACTGGGACACGCCGTTGACTGGTATTTGAAGGTTGATCTGCTGCAAACACGGCTACCAACAATCTCTCCAACAACATCCACGCTAGTTTCCGATAACGGAATTCCCCCGTTCTCCACGTCCACGGTACTTTTCTCCTCACAAACCACAGCCCACAGTAGCCTTCAAGCTTCGATGGGCATCTCCTTTCGCTTTTGCGTCCTCCACAATTGCCGGCCCGCGAAGAACAAATGAAACCGTCTGTCAACCGTTATCTCTCCCAATTAATTCAGGTGGCCAAGCCCTGTGAAGTCTTGTTCTCGGATTGTGGCCCGGCAGCAAAAGCCAGTTACCGAGAAGGCCGGTGGTCTCAAGGGGTCGACGCAACACTGGCCTGCAGTTTATCCGCCGGAGTTCGAAATCCCAAGGTTTGTCGTGGCCTGGTATTGAGTCGCAAAGCGATCTCGTCCAGCTCCGATTGCGAGAACCTGGACAGGTCGGCGTTCTTTGGCAGGTATTGCCGCAGTAGGCCGTTTGTGTTTTCGTTTGAGCCGCGCTGCCAGGGACTCTGCGGATCGCAGAAGTAAACCTGCATATCCGTCGCCATCGTGAAGGTTTTGTGTTGGGCCATCTCCAGTCCGCGGTCCCAGGTCAGCGAGCGACGCAACTCCGCCGGCAGTTGGCCCACGTGCTGGCTCAGAACGGCCACCACCGCAGACGAGTCCTTGCCCGGTGTCTTCATTAACATGCAGAAGCGCGAACGACGCTCCACCAGCGTGACCACGTGACTGTTGCCGGCCCCGCGCAACAGATCGCCTTCCCAGTGACCGGGAACGGCGCGATCTTCGACTTCGGCTGGCCGTTCGCGAATGGAAATCGCATCGACGATCTTGCCTTGCGAATGTCCGTGAACACTGGAATGGCGCGAGCGGCGGATCCGCCGCTTGGATCGCAGATGCCGCACCAGCTCCTGTTTCAGCGCTCCCCGCGCTTGTATGAACAGACTGCGATAGATGGTTTCGTGAGACACGCGCAGGCTCTCGTCGTTCGGGTACTCCATCTTCAGCCATCCGGAAACCTGTTGCGGCGACCAGTCCTGCATCAGTTTACTCGCAACCAGCTGTTGCAGCTCGCTGTGCGTGGCCAGCCGACACGGCTTGGGCCGCCGGGCCGACTCCCAGGCCTGGGAGTCGGCTTCACTGGCGCGATACTGCGGACGCCCGCTATTGCGGGCCACCTCCCGACTCACCGTTGACACGGCGCGCTGCAAACATTTGGCAATAGCCCGAAGCGACTGGCCGGAAGCAATCCCGCGCGAGATGTCTTCGCGTTCCGCCAACGTAAGCACTCGCGGCGAACGGCGACGAGCCGGTGGAGCGATCCCTCCGTGGCACGCCAACAGGAAATGGATGACCTGTTTATCCTTGCCGAGTGCTCGACCAATCGCATTTAACGACTGTCCAGCCTTCCAACGGTTCCACATATCGGCCCGTTGGGCCGAAGATAGCTTCCATCGTTTCTGCATCGCGAACACCACCTTTCAGGAAAAGATTTATACCAGGTGGTGTTGCATCGACCGGTTGAGCCGGCACACCTTCTCGGCAACTGGCCACTGGCCCGCATCTCGCTGACGAGAGTTCGGCGATTCCTACGGGGCGAGAGAGCCTACGTAGGCGGCGATCGCGATCATGTCGTCTTCGGACAAATCCGCCACCGGGGCCCTCATCAGCGAGACGGCGTCTCCGCCGCGGGTCCAGTGTTGAATGTCATACAACTGGCGGAAGATATAGATCGGTTGCAGCCCGGCAATGCGCGGCACGTCGCCCATCGGATTGCCTTTGAGCGACTCTCCGTGGCAGGACGTGCACGCGACGGTCTTGCCCGGGCCTCCCATCAGGACCAACTGCTTGCCTCGGGAAAGACTTCCTGGCGGGACGTAAGCGATGGTCCCGGAGCCATGCGTATCGCGAGCCATGATTCGCTCCGGATCTTCCGGCAGAACGATGATGCGATGCCCCAGCGGTTCCTCGCCTCCGGCGGGAAGAGGAAGGCGCATGCCCCCCTGGGCCACGTAGCTCTTCGGCACCATCTCCGCTTCGACCACCTTGATGTAGGGGAACGGCTTGAGCGAGGCGAAATATTCCGCGGTCTGCCGCACGTCCTCGTCCGACATGGCCTTGGCGATCTGATCCATGATGCCGCCGGTCCTGCGGGCGCCGCTCTTCATCTCGTCCAACTGGCGCGCGATGTAGGTCGCCGTGAAGCCGGCGACGATGGCGGATTCCGGGTGGCCCATTCCATTGGGCAGATGGCAGGAGTCGCACGCGCGCACGTCGCCCTGGCCCTTGGCGACGACGCCCGGCATGGCGGGATGGTCCTCGGGGAACCAATCCGGCGGACTCATGAGGTCGTCCACCTGCTTCGCGGTATAGCTCTTGCTGCTGCCCGCCACTTTTACGGGAGTATTGGGATCTTCTCGCGGAGGTTGCACCTTATCCGCCACAGGAAAAGCCCAGCCGGGCGGCAGCGCGGGGGCTTGTTGCTGCGGGGCTGCTTGCATCACGGGGACGAGGGTCAAGCTCGCAAATAAGGCGTAAAGCAGAAGCTTCATTCAGTCCTCCCGAAACGATCTCAGTGCGCTCTGGCAACTGGACTCAATCGCCTGAATCCGCCGATTCAGGTTCGCCAGCCGCGATCTTCTGGTTTCACACTGATTTCCCGCGCAAAGATACGTGGGCTGCCGTCGCGTGTCAATCGAAGCCGCAGCCGGAGCGGTACAATAACTAAATTGGGCGCATTGCTTGAGTGAGACGGACCCGCGCCAGAGTGCGAGGCTTGACGCCGGATGCCTCGATGCGATACACAGGCGCAACGTTGGGACCGTGGGGCGCGGTGAGGCGCTGAGGTGGTGCGGTTCTCTGAGACGAAAGGAGGATTCGAGATGCCGAGTCGATTGCAGGTGGCGCTCGTAACCGTTTTGGCGAGCTTGGCTCTTTCGTCCGCATTGCTGGCGCAAACGGATGCTCGCAGCGCCGCTCAGGGAGCGGCGGCTGGCGCGCCAGAGCGCGGGCTCCAGCCACGACCTTACCGGAGTGTGGAACGCGCTGCGCAGCCCGTACGATTTCTCCTCGTTCGCCAAGGGAGACCCGCCGATGACGGCCTGGGGCGAGGAGCAGTTCAAAGCCGCCAAGCCCTCGCAGGGACCGCGAGGCGTGCTGCTCAGCCAAACCAACGACCAGGTCTACAAATGCTTTCCGCCGGGCATGCCGTATATCTACCTGCAGGTCTTCCCTTATCAAATCGTGCAAACGCCCACGGAAGTGATCGAGCTTTTTGAATACGATCATTTTGTGCGCCACATCTACACCAACGGCCGCAAGCACCCGGACGACCTGACGCCTACCTACGACGGCGACTCCATCGGCCACTGGGAAGGAGACACTCTTGTCGTCGATACCGTGGGCCTGAACGGGAAGATTTGGCTGGATCGCGTGGGCCATCCCGAAAGCGATCAGATGCACATCACCGAGCGCATCCGCCGAGTGGACCAGAAGACCTTGCAGATCGATTTTACGTTTGACGATCCCAAGGCTTATCCCAAGCCGTGGAATGCGACGCTGCGATATGGACTGCACCCCACCTGGGAGATCATGGAGCACATCTGCGAGGAAAACCAAAGTTTCGAGGGCTTCGAGAAATAGAGATGAAAGCTTCGATCCCGCACCACATGCCAACCCGCACGCGCAGCATGCGAAGGAGCACGAGCGTAAAGCTTCGGGCGCTCGCGGCGTTTGCGATTCTCTCGCTCCTTTGCGCGAATAACGCGTCCGCCAAAAAAGAGCACCAATGGCAGACGGGGATGCTGCTCGGCATCTACGAGGCCAACGTGGATGCCAAGAGCCTCAAGACGGCGCAAAACCCCGTCACCTACGCGCCCAAAGATCTGGTGAACGACACCTTTACATTTGATGCCGGCGAATTCACCTATCAATCGGCGGAGATGCGCAGGACGAAAGGCCAGCCGCCGCCATTCACGGTGAATGCTTCCATACAGTTCGCCATCGAGGGCCAGCACGTTTACCTCAAGGACGATCAAGGCAAGGAGCACGATACCAAGCTGGTCGTGAGACGCCGCAAGACCCCCGCCGCGAATAGCCAGTAGCGCGGTCGCGCCGGCGCTGAACTTGCGAATCGCAAGTTCGGCGAGCGCCGCCGTAAAACCCCGTTAAAGACCGCGCCAAAACTAATAACGACGCAGCGCGAGACGCGTTGACGAAATGGCGGCAGGCGTCGCGCCGAACGCGCTCGCCGCGGCGAGCGGCGTTGTATACTCGCGCCTTGCCTCGAACGCGCAAATCAAGTCTTGCCAAGGGCCCCCGGCGGCGCCGTTGAAAAGCCTCCGGCGCTCGCGCCCGGAGCGCTGGTGCGCGTGATTTCCACGGCCAGCCCCGCCGATCGCGAAGCGCTCGGCCGCGGCCTGGCCGAACTCGAGCGGCTGGGCTATCGCCCGCGCCTGGGCGCGGCGATGCGCCCCGACGGATACTTCGCCGGCTCGCTCGCGCGGCGCAAGACCGAGCTGGAAGCGGCGCTGGCCGATCCCGACGCGAGCGCGGTGATCTGCGCGCGCGGCGGTTACGGCACGGCCACGCTGCTGGACCAGCTGCGATTGCCGCGCGGGCTGCGGCCCAAGCTCGTCGTCGGCTATAGCGACGTCACCATACTGCAGGCGTATCTCTGGAAAAAGCTGCGCTGGACTTCGCTGCACGGCCCGATGGTCGCGGCCGGATGGGACCACGGCGCGGCGAACGCCTCGCGGATACGATCTCAATTCGTTTCTCGACGCCTCGGGAGGCAAGCGCAAATCGTGGACCATCGCGCTCGCCGGCGAGCCGCTCTCGCGCGGCGAAGCATCAGGATTACTGCTGGGCGGCTGCATCACGCTGCTGCAAACCACGCTGGGCACGCCGTGGGAGTTTGACACGCGCGGCGCGATCCTCTTTCTGGAGGATCGAGGGGTGAAGCCTTATCACCTGGATCGCACACTGGTGCACCTCATGCAAGCGGGGAAATTTCGCGGCGTGCGCGGTATTGTCCTGGGAGATTTTCCCGATTGCGAGACGCCCGCCGACAGCACGGTTTCCGTGCGCGACGTTTGCCGGCGGATTCTGGCGCCGTTGCGCGTGCCGATCGTTTTTGGCGCGCCGTTCGGGCATACCACGCGTCCGATGCTGACGCTGCCGATGGGCGTGCGCGCGCGGCTGCACGCGGCCGGCGAAGGCCGCCTGGAAATTCTGGAACCCGCGGTGACGGCGCCGTCGAACAGACGATGATCATTTGTCATTCCGAGGAGTCCGCTCCGTGGACGACGAAGAATCTGCTTTCTTGGTCTTACCTTCGTCAAGCAAAAGCAGATCCCTCAGCGCCGTCTAGAATGCGGCCGGGTTCGGGATGACAACAGGGGCTATTCGCAACCATGATTGACCACGACACCGAATCGATCTACCTGATCGGCATTGGCGGCGCGGCTATGGCGCCGCTTGCCGGCATGCTGGCCGAACGCGGCTATCGCGTGAGCGGCTCGGATACCGGCGTGTACCCGCCGGCGTCGACGCTGCTCGAAAAATTGGGCATTCGCTGGAAAAACGGCTTCGCCGAAGCGAATCTCGCGCCGCGGCCGGACTTGGTGGTGATCGGCAACGCCATCTCGCGCGGCAATCCCGAACTGGAGTTGGTCCTCGACCACAAGATTCCCTATCGCTCGCTTCCGGAAACCATCCAGGAGTTTTTCCTGCCGGGGCACGATTCGCTGGTCGTCGCCGGCACGCACGGCAAAACCACCACGACTTCCCTGCTGGCCTGGATCTTTCAGGTGGCCGGGCGCCGTCCCGATTTTCTGATCGGCGGCGTGGCGGAAAATTTCGGCAAGAGCTATGGTCTCGGGGGCGGCAAGGAGTTCATCGTCGAAGGCGACGAGTACGATTCCGCATTTTTCGACAAAGCGCCGAAGTTTCTGCACTACCGCCCCGACGATCTGATCATCACCTCGCTCGAATTCGACCACGCCGATATTTACGCCGACCTCGCCGCCATCGAGCTGCAATTCCGGCGGCTGGTGAATCTGGTGCCGCGGCGCGGGCGCATCGTTTGCTGGGGCGAAAGCGCCACGGTGCGGGGCGTGGTGGCCAAGGCGTTTTGCCCGGTGGAGACTTACGGATTCGGCGGCGACAATTTCTGGATCGCGGGCGATTTGGAGTTCAGCGAAGGCGCCACGCATTTTCGCGTCGCGCGCCAGGGCGAGGAACGCGCGCGCATCGAGCTGCCCATGGCTGGGCGGCACAATGTGCTGAACGCGCTGGCGGCCATCGCCATCGCCGATGGACGCGGCATCGCGCGCGCATCGATCGAAGAGGCGCTGCGCACCTTTCGCGGCGTGGCGCGGCGCATGCAAATTCGCGGCGAAGCCGGCGGCGTCACCGTGGTGGACGATTTCGCGCATCATCCCACGGCCATTCGCGCCACCATCGAGGCCGCGCGCACGCGCTGGCCGCGGCGGCGCCTGTGGGTGGCGTTCGAGCCGCGCTCGAACACCATGCGGCGGCGCGTCTTCGAGGACGATCTCGCCGCGGCGCTGGCGATGGCCGACGGCGCCGTGCTGGGCGCGGTGAATCGCGCGCAATTGCTCTCGGACGCCGAGCGGCTGTCGCCGGAGCGCGTGATCGAGCGCGTGCGCGCGGCAGGCCGGCGCGGCGCGGCGCTCGGTTCGGCCAGCGAAATCGCGGAATTTCTGGCCGAGGAGTCGCGCGAGGGCGATATCATATTGGTGCTCTCGAACGGCAGTTTCGACGGACTATGCGACAAGCTGCTCGCCCTGCTCTCGACGCGAACCACGGCTCCATCGTCCCACCGCGCGTGAACCCGTCGCGCGGCGAGGAACCCCGGCAGCGCGCGCGGCGGGGCGCAGCCCCACCCTTCGCAAAAACTGCGAAGGATGGGGCACCCGCTTCCAACGCCTTCCGTTGTCATTCCGAGGAGCGCAGCGACGAGGAATCTGCTGTTGCGTCTATGCCCCGATAAGAGCAGATCCCTCGGTGACTTTGTTGACGCGCAAAAGCTCGTCTCGCCGCCGACCTTTGCGCGAAGAGGCTCCCTCGGGATGACAGCGATTTTGGTGTGCGTAATGGCGCTCGTGCTCGCACTGGCCGCGCCCGCGCGGGCGACGATACGCTACGACGTTTCCCTCGCGCATCCCGAGCGGCACCAGTTTCACGTCACCATGACTGTGCCGGTCGTGCAGGGCGCGCAAGGAAACGTGACGGTGCAGATGCCGGCGTGGAACGCGCTCTACCAAATCCGCGACTTCGGCCCATCGCGTCAGCGATTTCCGCGCATCGGACGCGGCGGGCAATTCCCTGCCCGTGCGGCGGCTCGACAAGGGCACCTGGCAGATCGACACGTACTCGCGCGGCTCGGCCATCTCCGGCCTTCGCATCCAGTACACGAACTTCTGGGACGAGCCCGGCCCCTTCGACACGCAGCTCAATAGCGACCACGCCTTCATCAATCTGGCGATGATCCTCTGTTATCTGCCGGAGCGCCGCGGCGAGGATGACGTGGTGCATTTCACCGACGTGCCGCGGGATTGGCGCACCGCCGTCGAACTTGCGCCGGACAAATTCGCACCCAGCGGCGCCCGGCGGCCTCGAACTCCGACACGAGCCACGATGCCAACTACGACGCGCCGAATTACGACGCGCTGGTCGACGCGCCGGTGGAGATCGGCCAATTCGACGAGTGGAACTTCGCGGGCGGCGGAGCGGCGGCGGGTCGCACGATCCGCGTGGTCTATCACGGCGAGACCGTCGATCACGATGCGCTCACGCGCATGCTTTCGCAAATCGTGAACTATGAAACCGGCATGATGGTGCGGCGCGCCCTTTTCTGAGTACACATTTTTCCTGCACGTGGGCCCGAACTACGGCGGCGGCGGAATGGAGCACGCCAACTGCACGGCCATTTCGGTGGATAGCTTCGCGCAACTCGCGAACGTGAGCGCGCACGAATTTTTCCACTTGTGGAACGTGAAGCGCATTCGGCCGCAGACGCTCGAGCCGGTGGACTACACGCGGGAGATGTATACGCGCGCGCTGTGGTTCGCCGAAGGAGTCACCAGTACCTACGCGGCGTACACGCTGGTGCGCGCCGGGATCTGGAGCCACGCGCAGTTTCTGGCCGACCTTGGCGAAGCAGATCAATGAACTCGAATCGCGCCCGGCGCGCGCCTGGCAGAGCGCCGAGGAGTCCAGCCTGGACACCTGGCTCGACAAATACACGCTTGTACAACCGGCCGGAATTCAGCATCTCGTATTACAACAAGGGCCAGTTGCTGGGCGTGGCGCTGGACATTTTGATTCGCGACGCCACCGATGATCGCGCCAGCCTCGACGACGTCATGCGGCGCATGAATCGGGAGTACGCCGAGCGCGGGCGGTTTTACGACGATAGTGCGGGCGTGGAGCGCGCGGTGGAAGAAGTGGTGCGCGAGGCCAAACCCGGTTCGGCCCCCAACGCCGCCCCCGGCGCCGGACCCGACACCGAGGTGAATGCAGCACGCTTTGGGGGGAGCGCCGATTTTGCCGATTTTTTCAAGCGCTACGTAAGCGGCACGGACGAAATGCCCTTCGCCGATCTGCTGGCGCGCGCGGGCCTCACGCTGGGGATGCTAAGCCAAAGCAAGGCGTCCGCAGTGCAAGGCGTGCCGCAGGTTTACTACGTGCAGGAAGCGCCCGGCGCGAGCGAGCGCCAGCTGCGCATTCGCGACGGCATCCTGCACGGCACGACGGATGCCGGCGTTGGCCGCCCCGCAGGTGTTCGCTGACCTGTCGTCGCCCATTAGCATCCCGCCCCACGATGTTCGCTCAGGGTTACGACGCTCATCGGATCGCGGCAGTTTTGATAACATAGCCGATACCGTCCTCAATTGCTGGAACGCGAAAGAAACGGAGTTGCGCCATGCCGAAATCATCTCGCAGAGAGTTTCTCGAAATTGCTGCCGCGAGCACCGGGTTGATGCTGACGGGTTCAGCGAACAGCACTTGGGCCGGTGAGCCTCGCGAAGTTGCGCTCAACCCGGGCAAGCCGAGGCCTGGGACGGAATCGTCCGCCGACGTGAATCCCTTCACCGATCCGAGTTATGCGGACGGCGCCAAGATGCGGCTGGGCGAATTCGTCAATCGCGGCGTCGATCCCGAAGTGGTGAAAGCCATCTTCGCGCGCATGACCAGCCTCGACGCCGAGCCTTGGGTTGCTGCGTGGACCAAGCTCGCCGTGCCCTACGAGCGTCAGGCCGAGGGGCTCGAATCGCAGGGCAAGATGCAGGAGGCCAGCAAAGCCTACGAGAAGGCCTCCGTCTATTACAGCATCGCGAAATTTCCGGTGATCGATCATCCGGCGAAGCAGGCGGCTTACCGCAAGTGCATCGAAACGTATCTCAAGGCGGCGCGTTCGCAGGACCCGCCCATGGAGCGCGTGGCGATTCCCTTTGAGGGCCAGGAGATCATCGGCTATCTGCGCAAGCCCGCGGGCGTCACGCGGCCGCCCGTGGTGATCGCCACCGGCGGCGTGGACGTCTACAAGGAAGATCGCGACACCCGGGACATTCTGGGCATCGGCGCCGCTTCCTTTTCCATGGACATGCCCGGCGCGGGAGAATGCCCCGTGTGGAATACGCCGGACGCCGAACGGCTGTACATCACCACCATCGATTTTCTGCTCACGCGGCAGGACCTGGACGCGCGGCGGCTCGGGTTCATCGGCCGCAGTTACGCCGGTTACTGGGGCGCGAAGATGGCTTACGTCGAACCCAAGCGGATTCGAGCCGCGGCGCAACTGGGCGGGCCGATCCATTACACCTGGCAGGAAGATTGGCTGCGCGGGCGGCAAAGCGAGAAGACGTACCTCTGGCCGCTGCTCGATTCGATGATTTACAGCAATCACGTGAAGGATTACGCCGAACTGGTGCGCACCGCTCCGGCGCTGTCTCTCATGGAGCAAGGCTGGCTCGATAAGCCCAGCGCGCCCATGATCATGATCAATGGCGAAAAAGATCCCTGGATCTCGCCGCGGGAGATTCAGTTGCTGCTGGAACACGGCGAGCCCAAGACCGCTCGCCTGATGGCCGACGGCGCGCACATGGGCCGAGGCAGCCGCGACAACGCCGGCTCCGGCCGCGCCCTCATGGACTTCTTCCGCGCGCACCTGAGCGCATGATGACGCTCTGAACTCGTCCTAATTCGCGGATTTCAGCTTGATCTCCGCGGACTCACCCTTAACTTCGATCGCCGTGCCGAACGGCTTGGACTCCTCGGCAACCCGCTCGAGGATGTAGCGTGCTCTCGCGCCGGCAGCGGGCGAGGGCAGGCCGCGCGTAACCAGAAACTCGTTATTGGTGTATTCGCTGTGAACGTCGGGCTGGCCTTCGCCTAGGGTATTCAAGACGACCGGCCGCAGCGAAATCGATTTCAGATTTCTCCGCCCATGAGGATCTGATTGGCTCCCCGGCGCGGCGTCGAATTCCACATACGCGACCATGCTCTCCCAGGCCATCGGTTCGTCGATATAGGTGAGCGTTGGCGGCGCGTTGTAAATCAGATTGCCCAGATCGTAGAAGATCGGCCGGCCGCGATAAATCTCCACCCCGTGCAGCAGCGGCGCGCCATGCATCACGATGATGTCCGCTCCCGCATCGATCTCCTGGTGCGTCCACTTTTGCAGCCACGGGTTGGGCGCCAGGCGTTCCGGCATACCTTCGGTAAAAATCGTGGAGAAGGAATGATTCGAGAAGACGTGATTGTGCTGGTAAACGATCACCAGATCGGCCTGCCGCCGCGCATCGCGAATGCTTTGCAGGATGCGCTGCGCGTCTTCCGGATTCGGTGTGTTCGCGGGCGCTCCGGGCAGATCGGCGGTGGCTTCATTCTCCTTGCCGCCCGCCTCCACGCGCAGCTCGTTGACGCCCGGACGGTCCGCTGTGGCGCTGCCGCCCGGCGCAATCAGGCCCGAGGCGCTGGCGATCAGCGCAATCGTGCCTTTCGCCGTGTGCAGATAGCCCGGCGCAGATGCCTCGGCGATGTTATTCCCCGTTCCGGCATGAACAATCTTGCGTGCATCCGCCTCGCGAATGGTGTTGCGGATGCCGGTCGCATTCAGATCGAACGCGTGATTTCCAGCCAGCGCCACCAGGTTGAAGCCCAACGCCTTGAGCGCGTCCAGCGCTTCCGGCGGGGTGAGAAACCCGCGGCCCTCATGAGTCGTTTCGCCCTTCTCCGCCACGGCGGATTCCAGATTGGTGAAAATCACGTCGCTTTTGAGCAGGTTCTGCCCATTCAATAGGCTCTGGATAACCGGCACTTCCGCCGGAGCAGTCGCGCGCATGTCCGAGCGCATCATGGACTGACCAGTTAGCGTCACCACGATCGGGGCAGGGGCCGGCGCCACCTGTGCCCGTGCGGCCTGCACCTGCACCCACGGTGCCGCGCCCATCGCACCCGCCAGCGCCCACGCCATCGCCACTAAGCCGGCAATTCCCTCAATTCCCGGAGCCAGGGTGCCCGCCCTTTTCCCCACGCTGCGCTTAGATTTCGGCCTGCTATTCACACTCGTTCCCATTCGCTTTCGCGGCTTTCTTCTTCCATTTTCCTGCAGAGCGATAACCTACACCTCACCCGCCGCAAATCCCGACCGATTGATCGCCGAGGATTGCGCGGGCGATGATCAGGCGCTGAAGCTTCAGAGGCCGCCTCGCCAGCGGAATGTCAGGCGAGCCGGTTTACCAGCTTGCGGGCGGCAAGCGAAAGCATCAGCCGCGTGGATCCGCTGAAGATCATGCTGATTCCCACGAGCGTTCCGATGGCCCACTCGGTGCTCACCGGCCAAGTTCTCCAAATCAGGAAGCCCAGAATCAACGTGACGATGCCGTCCAGCACCAGCCATCCGCGAGCCTGCCGCGCGGGCAGTTGAAAGGCCAGAATCAGCTCCAGCACGCCTTCGACAAATAGGTAGATGGCCAACGCCAGGGTCAAGGTGAGCAGACCTGCCACTGGATGTGCCAGCAGGTAGATGCCGACTCCGATGTAGAGCACGCCCAGGAGCAACTGCCAAACCATCCCGCCGATTTTTCGCAGTTCCCAGGCAAACCACAGATGCCCGACTCCGGCAAATACCAGCAGCCAGGCGACCACAATATTGACGGCGAGCCCCGCGGAGAGCGGGAGCCCAATCGCGAGAATCCCGGCAACGATCATCAGCACGCTTATTGCAACAGCCCAGCCCGTGAAACGTTTCACTTCGGTTGTCATGGTGGAAGTGGCCATAGTTATTCCTCCACGGAAGGGATTTGGGGGTACGCGGCCCAGCCTACGCTTGTGACGGCAGTGGCGTCAACAAGCGCACTGGCCCGTTCACGCCGCCTTATTATTTCCCGAGGATTTGGCGGGCGATGACCAGGCGCTGGATTTCGCTGGTGCCTTCGCCGATGGTGCAGAGCTTCACGTCGCGGTAATACTTCTCCGCGGGATAATCCTTGATGAAGCCGTAGCCGCCGAAGACTTGCACGGCTTCGTTGGCCACGCGCACGGCGGTCTCGCTGGCGTAAAGCTTGGCCATGCTGGACTCCTTGGTGTAGCGAATCGCGCCGTTCGAGGCGGTGGACCGGTCGGCGAGCCAGGCGGCGCGGTAGACCAGACCGCGCGAGGCGGCGATCTCCGTGGCCATGTCCGCGAGCTTGAACTGAATGGCCTCGAACTCGCCGATGGGCTTGCCGAACTGCTTGCGTTCCTGCGCGTATTTGGTGGCCGCGTCGCAGGCGCCCTGCGCCATGCCCAGCGCCAGCGCGGCGATGGAGATGCGTCCGCCGTCGAGGATTTGCAGGCTGTTCACGAAGCCATCGCCTTCCTTGCCGAGCAGATTTTCCTCGGGAACCAGACAATCGGTGAAGACAACTTCGGAAGTGTCGCTGGCGCGCATGCCCAGCTTGTTTTCTTTTTTGCCGGGGCGGAAGCCGGGCGTTCCCTTCTCGACGATGAAGGCGGAGATGCCGTGGGAGCCTTTGCCCTGGTCGGTGACGGCCATGGCCACGCAGACGTCGGCGTAGTGGCCGTTGGTGGTGAAGGTTTTCGCGCCGTTGAGCACCCAGCCGCGCGAGCGTGTGCTTCGCGACGGTGCGCGTGCCGCCGGCGTCGGAGCCGGCTTCGGGTTCGGTGAGCGACCAGCAGCCGAGTTTTTTGCCCTGCGCGAGAGGCACCACGTATTTCTCGCGCTGCGCTTCGGTGCCGAATTTATAGATGTGGTTGGTGCAGAGCGAATTGTGCGCGGCCACGATGAGTCCCACGGAGCCATCGACGCGCGCGAGCTCCTCGATGGCGATGGCGTATTCGATATAGCCCAGTCCGGCGCCGCCGTACGTTTCCGGGAAGATGACGCCGAGCAGGCCGAGGTCCGCCAGCTTGGGAATGATTTCGGCGGGAAAGCGCGAGGCTTCGTCCCATTCCATGACGTGCGGGGCGATTTCCGCCTGCGCAAAATCGCGCACGGTGCGCTGGAGCTGGTTCTGTTCGTCGGTGAGGGAGAAGTCCACGCTGGGCCTCGAAGAGCGCGCGTATTGGGGCGCAGATTTAGTTTCACACGGTTCGATGCTTCGTGCGAGGCGCGAGGGCGAGAAGGTAAACCAAACCCAAAAGCAGATTCCTCGCTACGCTCGGAATGACACCATTGCTTTCATATGATCCGGTTGCTGGATGCGCGTTCGCGTCCTCCTTCTACTTCGTCAGGAATGACACCATAGCTCCATCGCTCCAGTTGTACTTGACCACCAATTCAAAAGAATGAGGGATTCCTCGCTGCCGCTCGGAATGACAACGGTTGCGCATCAGCATCGCCGCATTGGGCACGCAGCGCCACGTCACGCGGCGGAGAGGAGGGCGCGGAATTCTTGCAGGGCGCGGTCTATGGCGGGGCGGTCTACGTCGCAGTGGGTGACCATGCGGATGGCGTGCTTGCCTGTGGCGTTGGCGAGGACGTTGCGCTTGGCTAGCGCGGCGGAGATTTCCGCGGCGGTGCGGCCGGTGCCGCTTACGTCGAAGATGACGATGTTGGTTTGCACCTTCTTCAGATCGATCTTGATGCCGGGGAGGCGCGCGAGCGCTTCGGCGAGATAGCGTGCATTGGCGTGGTCTTCGTGGAGGCGCGCGGGAGATTTTTCTAGCGCGACCAGGCCGGCGGCCGCCAGGACGCCGACCTGGCGCATGCCGCCGCCATAGAGTTTGCGATAGACGCGGGCGCGGTCGATGAAGTCGCGCGAACCGACCAGCATGGAGCCTACGGGCGCGCCGAGTCCTTTCGAGAAGCAGAACATGACGGAATCGAATTTGCGGGTGATCTCGGCCACGTCGCGGCGGAGATACGTGGCGGCGTTGAAGATGCGCGCGCCGTCGAGGTGCACGCGCAGGCTGAGCGCGTGGGCGCGGTCGCAGATATCGTCGCTGACTTCGGGAGGATAGACCGTGCCGCCGGCCATGTTGTGCGAGCTTTCCAGGCTGATGAGCGCGGTCTGCGCGCGGAAGCCGCCCTTGGGGCGAATGAGCGGCTCGATGCGATCCCAGGTGAGGATGCCGTCCTCGACGAAGGTAGTGCGCGGCATGCAGCCAGCCACGGCGGAGATGGAGTCCATCTCGTATTGGTGGATGTGGCCGCGCTCCTCGACGATGACTTCGTCGCCGTGATGGGTCCAGGTTTTGATGGCGACGAGATTTCCCATGGAGCCGGAGGGCACGAAGAGGCCTGCTTCGCGGCCGAAGATTTCGGCGGCGCGGGCCTGGAGCTTGTTCACCGTGGGATCCTCGCCGTAGACGTCGTCGCCAACGACGGCTTCGGCCATGGCGCGACGCATCTCGGGCGTGGGACGCGTGACAGTGTCGCTGCGGAGGTCGACGGCGGTGATGGCGGCGGGCTGGCGCTCGGGCTCGGAGATGGTTTGGGTGGCGGTGATTGGATTCATGCCTAGCTCCTTTAGCACCTTTTCGCACTCAAAAACAAATGCCCCAGGGCCCCGCCGAAGTTTGTTGAGCGGCGAAAGCTCCTGATGGCCATGACTTTCGCCGCAAGAGGCGGGCGCCCTGGGCTACAACGAGACCAAGCGTCTTGCCATGGCGAGCGGTGTTTGCCGCACCATCGTTAAACCCACCCACCCTTCAGAATGCGAAGGGTGGGGCACCCGCTACAACCGATTTCGCTCGTGCGCGATCGCGTCCATCGTTGCCCTCAGTCTAATAGGGCGACGAAGACTTCGTTCGAGACGGCCAGGCGGGCGGGCGCCAGGCGCACGCGGGTGCCGTCGCATTCCACCAGGCCCTGGGCGCGCAACTCTTCGATGCGTTTTCCCAGCCGATTGTACTGCGCATGTTGCTCCGCTCCATATTGGGCTTCGATGGGGGCGAGGTCGATGCCCTCGAGCTGGCGTAATCCCAGAAAAAGCTCTTCGTCGAGCGCCTGCTTGGGCGTGACCTCTTCGAGCTGCTCGAGGGGAAGGCGGCCGCTTTCGATCGCGGCGGCGTAGGCGGCGGGATCGTGGGCATTGGCCCAGCGGAAATGGCCGTCGAAGGAGTGCGCGCCGGCGCCGAAGCCGAGATACGGTTCCCTGCGCCAATACTTCAGATTGTGGCGGGAACGGAAGCCGGGCAGCGCCCAATTGGAGATTTCGTAATGATCGTAGCCGGCCTGGCGCAGGCGCTCGCAGGCGAATTCGTAGGAGTCGGCCATGGCGTCGTCGGAGGGGACGGCCGCGGCGGAGTAGCGCGCGCCGCCGGAGAGCAGTTCCCTGCCGAGGCGGCTGCCATCGTCGACCTCGAAGAGATAGATGGAGATGTGCTCGGGGCGGAGGCGCAGGGCTTGGTCAAGGGAGTCGCGCCAGCTTGTGGGCGTCTGATAGGGCAGGCCGGCGATGAGGTCGAGGCTGATGTTGGCGAAGCCTTCGGAACGAAGACAGGCGACGGCGGAGAAGACGTCTTCGCGGCGGTGCATGCGGCCTGCGGCTTTCAGTTCGGCGTCGTGGAAAGACTGCGCGCCGAGGCTGATGCGATTGATTCCGGCGGCGAGCCATGCGGCGGCTTTTGCAGGAGTGATGGTTTCCGGGTCGGCCTCGAGGGTAACTTCTGCGGTGCACGTTCCTCCAGAGCCCGTGCGGCCAGCACCGAATTGGGAACGGACGGCGTCGAGGATGCGGGCGAGGTCGGCGGGATCGAAGAGGCTGGGCGTCCCGCCGCCGAGATAGATCGTGTCGGCGCTGATTTCTTTAGGCTTTGGAAAAGCAGATCCCTCACCGCCGTCCAAAATGCGGCCGGGATTCGGGATGACAGCTGAAGGCAGAAGCGGGGTGTTTTGGGGCGCCCGGGGATTGGGATGACAACCCGCAGTGGCATCACCCGAGACGAACCGGTCTACGGACTCCAATTTCGCGGCGCGATGGAACGCACGCCAGTTGGTGATTTCGCGTTCGACGGCGCGGGCGTATGGGGCGTAGGCCGAGGGCGAAGCGACTCCGGTATGGAAGTTGCAGTAGGTGCACTTGGTCTGGCAGAAAGGCACCTGGATGTAGATGCCGAGAGAATGGCGGTCAGAGTGCGCCCTGGCGACATTGTTAACGCGCGAAAGCTCCTGATGGCTTTTATTGACCGCGAAAAGCGCATCCTGTAGGCGGCCTTTTTGCGGAAGATGACTTTCGCGCGGAGACCCCCTACCCCCCGGTTTTTTTGTAAAAGTACGCAAATCGGCACCGGCTAAGAAACTACAGCATCTTAGCGCAGGGTACCTACCCTGTAGGTTAATGAGAATATCTCGAAAAGAGGGGACTTTGTTAGCAGAATGCTACAAGTCGAGGAGGTAGGTTTTTGCAAAACGAGAGGCGGCACGCGGGCCGCCCCCTTTTTGAAACCATTACTGGTGAAAACAGACTTCTGAAATTCGCCCTACTGGGCGTTTGGGCACGACTGAGGCGGTACAGCGAATGGAATCGTCGGATTGGAGCCAATCTGCCCCTGGTAAAGGCCATACATTTCCCATTCAACGTTGATAAGATTGCCTGTCATTACCCACGTGGTGTAGCACGAGTTTCCGGGCGTGATAACCGGCGTGATGCCGTCGCTGGGATCGTAGTGTGCAGACCACTTTTACACAGGGGCACCCATCGTGTTATTGTAGAGCCACAGGTTGGATACAGAGCCACCATGCTGCCCATTCGGCAAAATTGTTCCCACTCCATAGACACCGAATGCATAGTTGCCGTCTTCCGTCGATATTATGACGCCAGCGAAGCCACTCGACTGGTTGAAAGTGACACACTGATTCGTATGGGTCGTGGAGGCCACCAACGTGTATTCAAAACCGTCGCTTCCGACACAAGAAGTAACGTCATCTACCTGGTTATTTGCGACATCGTAAACGAAAAACTCGCTGAATGGAGAGCCGTTAATAACCGTGGGACTATATGCCGTAGGAATTTCCATGGTCTGGGCATCACCGGTGCTGGGCACTGTGAGTGTCGTAATGTACTGAGCAACTGGCCCGAAGTTCTGATAATTAAGGGTTATCTGTTTGCCCAATTGCATACCTGCGTATAGTATCGGCCTGAATTCGCCTCCTGCCCACTGGTCCGGTTCGAACTCCAAAGGAATCGAGGCGCTCGTCTGCGTAGCACCGTTGTTATAGAGCGTCACTAGGGGAGACCCTTGCCAATCTTCGCTTGCGTCGGCGTTGGGTCCGCAATACTTGGACCCAGCTTCCGTCGGATTTTGGTCTGTAGTTGGATTCGTAAAATTCTGAAATGAAGACTGCATTTCTCGCCCACAGTCTGCTCCACTGTCGTTGTTCGTACTGTCAATGAACTCTGCTCCATTCCACTGCCAACTCCATATGGCTCCCCCGGCAACAGCGTTAGAAGTGATTGTTACTGTGCCTCCCGAAAGCGACAACGGTGACCATGTTGACAGGCCGTATCTCGGAAAACCCCAAAACGGGAAATATTCATCCAGCCAGTAACCGGGAAATAAGAAACCTGCTTGTGTTGTAGCATGGTCTGAGCCGTTGTATCCGCGGATGAGTTCGGTTAGGCCCGGCACAACGTTGCTGGAGTTGTACGGATACGCCAAAATTCCCTCAGTGCTATAGCCGCCCTCTCCCGGAATTGTGGAGTCCATATGGTCGGGTATCCATGGAGTGTAATCTCTGTACATGGGTGATGTCGTTCCTCCGGCAGTGTCAGGATATGAGGGCACATAGAAAATAGACCCATAGTTCGCATATGAATCTCGCTCAGAGGCCACTGCCGTCGTCATCATGTCTCCGTAGCCGACTTCGGCCTGCCAAAGGAAATTCAGAGCGGTCTCCTGGAGCGTAGTAACTTGCGCGTGTGAATATGGTGGTACAGCCATCAGCAGGGCAATTACCGCCGAGCACAACGCATAGCGGATTTTCATGTTTGCACCTTTGCCTTCTGAATTTTCTTCATGTAGGGCTACCGCTTGGTCCCGACCGGGGGGATTATGTACTAAGGATTATAGCTGTCTATACAGTAACTCTGGTATTTTGTCAATTCACGAAGGAGGCGAGTTTTTTGAAAGGTAGCGATGGCCTTCCAAGCCGACGGGCCTCGTCGCCAATTATCTAGGCAAGCCCAGAGTCCTTTTTCCTAACAATTCCGCAGCCCCGACCCCCGCCAGGACCGAAAGGGCGGGCACCGCGGGCACTCGAAATCGTGACTGGCCTACGCTGGAGGATGCTGGCAACAAAAGAACGATGACGGACGTGACAAGCATAATGCGCACTACGCGGTTCGCTGCCGTACGCGCAGCACCGACGAGTGCCAATGCCCAGAGCGGGATTAATTGTACAAAGGGTAATAGCGCAAACAAAGCTCGCGCTGGGTGCCCCGGCGGATGCGGCAGCGTGGTAGCGACAGTTACAAATCCTGTACCGAAACATGTCCGGACTAGACCGACCGTGGATTGTTCGAGGACCATGCGCCAGTTGTGCAGAATCAGTCCAATACTTTCGCGTTCCATTTCATGCTGTCGCTCGGAAGCAGAAAGTGCTCGCGTTGCCAATGCGCTATTGATGCGAATGAGGTCGTCATTCATCGCCGAACCTGAGACATCTGCGAAGGAGTGCGGATGTGCACTTGCCTGTGCAGTATAGAGATACACATTCACGGTGCCGATGGGGGAAATGGTTGCCAGTCCATAGCGTTCATAGTTTCTTGCGACCCATGGAATCACGCATATTGAATACGCTATTAAAAAAAGCAGGCCACTAATATGGCGTTTCTTTTGCAGAACCCATGCCAACAAAAACGGAACTAACATCATTTGCGCGATTGGTTTTACCAACACCGACATTCCGAGGAGAAGTCCACCAACAACCGAAAGGGCGGCAGACTTTCTTCTCAGAGAAAGCGCATAGATACATAATCCTGCGCCCAAGAGGATAACCAGCAACGTTTCCGCGACGATTAGGGGGGTATAAATCGTCGTGGCCCAATCTGTGGCATAGAGAAGACCCGCGACTATGCCACCGACACCGGATGTGAACCTAGCGACGAGAATCGCGAGCACCACCGCAAAGCAGGCGCTCATTATGGATTGTACTGTTGCTGTCCAGATATGGCTGATTGAGTGCGCCCGATTTATCAGCGATAGAAATAATGGGTAGCCGGGGGGACGCAGGAGGTCACTTGAGAAGCCAGCCTCCATCCCAGTTGCATAGGACTCATGCTGCGAAAGTCTCAGGGCCAAGGTCTCATACGTCGGAGAATCCGTATTTTCTAATGGCCCGTTCGCAACTAGTAGCAAATAGCCAAGACGGAACCCGAGCGCTACAGCTAAAATTAAAAACAAGGCACGGATGCTTAGCGATTGTCCCTCATCTCTCAATTAACTCCCTCCTCCTAACATCTTAGTCCTCAGGATTGCGGCGAATTATACAATGGGCAGCAATTGCCGGAGTTACGGCTTTCTCATTCAGTCCGCAACTCGGTCCATCCTTGATTTCAACCTTAGACTAACCTCCTTGGAGAAAAACCCGCTATCCGGCCTCGGGGAAATCTTACTCCCGCGTTTTTGAAGGCACGACTCACAGCAGACTGCGCAACTTTTAACTCCGTAGCGATTTTCCACATTGGCAGCCGGGCTACTCGGTTTTCGCCACGGGGATAACCGTGGGCAGAAAACCCGGCTGCCGTTTATTTGCCGGAGAGTTAGCGGGAGCGCAAGCGCAGGTCCCGCTCTCTCCTTCTTGGGAATCTCTTAGCGGGTTTCGGCACGCGGTGGAATGCCCTTGCGACGTTTGAGGTCCTGAATCTCGGCTTTCAGCGCCGAAATTTCCGACCACGCCTCTAGCAATGACGTTTTGTGGCCGGTAATCCGCATGCTGAGGGTTTCGTTGGCCCTTTCCACCGCAAGGAACCGTTCTATGAATGCCAGAGACTGCACGCAATTCGCCATGCCAAGGTCGTGCATGATGCGCGCGGCCTCTCCGGTGCCGATTGTGAAAGCCAAGTCGTCGTTTACAGTCTTGGCTACCCTTGCATCGCCCTGCCCGTGCCGGAGGCGTTCCTGCGCTGCGGCTACTCGCTCGGCGAGGTTGCCGGTATTTGGTCCCTGCTGTTGCGGGTTGTACTCGATTGTGCCCATTTTTATTTCTCCTGTTTCTCGACCACCGAGTGCCGGGGCCTGTTGTCAAACCACTCTTTGACGGCGAGGTCGTATTTCTCTTTCTCCACTGCCTCGGATAGCCGTTCGAGACGCACGTGCAATTCGCAAAGCGTCGGTTCCGTATTGCGGACGCTGTATTCGCCGTTGACGCGGCGCTCCAAATCCTCAAGCAGCGCGCGGTTCATTTCCACCTCATGATGCACAAGCAAGTTATCGCTCTCCCGAATCCGCACAAGTAGCTGCCGCGCGCGCTCGCGCATTGCCGCGTCGCTGCTACCCGCGACGTAGTGAATGCCGAGGCTGCGGGCGTTAACCGAGGAGCCATTTTTGTAAGCTGGCATGGAAACCGGACCGCCCTCGAAAAGCTGGCTTATGCGCTTTATGGTTCGGTGCGTCCCTCTCGGGCCGCCAGCGGATATTTTTTCGTCCTGCGGGTCTACGGTAAACATCCAACTGCAACCCTGCAAATCGCCGCGCGAGGCCAGCGTATAAACGTCACGGCCAGCTTGGGTATTCGGCAGCGTGCAACTGAACCACAAGCCATCGTCGGTAGCGCGGTATGATGCAGTGCGGGCGGACCGGCGGCCTAGCAAATTTGAGGGCTCGTGGTTAAAGAAGCAGCAGATGTCGTCTCCAGAGTTCACAGCGTCATCGAAGGCGTGCGGCAAAACTTCCTCGGTAAAAGTGTGGAGGTCGGCCACGCTGCCGTACGTGTGTATCATTCCCTCGATTGTGCCGGGGCTATCGCTACCCGCCGCAGCACTACGGATGGAAATCGGACTCAATACTTTGCGTAATTCTCTCTCTTTGCTCATTGCTTTTTCTCCCGAAAAATATCGTCTGCTGCACACCCAAAGGCTTCGTTAGCGCGTCGCCAGTACACGTCGCGGGCGCGGCGTAAGCCACCGTACCAACCCTTTAGGTAGACGGGCACCAAGAGAAGCACCAGAACCACAAGGAACAGTGGGGCGGTCATGGCTATTTCCCTCCAACGGGTGGTTGCGCCGCTACAGCAATCGCTAAGTCGCCCTTTAAGGTGCCTTGCGCCTTCTGCGCTTGCTCGGCTTTGTAACGCTCCTGCTGGCGCACTTCCGTTAGCCACTCGGAGTTTGGTCTGTCAAGGTATTGCGAAAAAAGATAGAGCACGTCGCCGGGGCAAGCCTGACCGCGATACCGAATCGCGCGGGCCTCCTCGATTGTGCGCGGCTTAAAGTAAAAAATTTCATCGTGCGTCTTAGAATCGCCGATGAAGGATTTGGCAACGATAGTCGTCCCGGCTGAAAGCCCGAGGTCAGAAGGCACCAACGCCCAGCGCACTGAAAACTTCGGTTTGCGAACCTCGGCACCGACGCTGACGCGCAAATGCTCCAACTCGCTTGCGTGAAAGCGAGAGGTAAGCACCTGCGCCGCGAAGGTTTCGACCAAGTAGTCGAGTACGCGGTTTCGCAGGAGGCCGTAGTTAAGAATTTTGGGGATTACGTCGCCGGGGTAGTCGCCGCTGATACCAGCGGCATCGAGGATTGCTTGGTCTGACATGTGAGGCTCCTTTTTCTTATTGCAACTGCTACTTGCAAACTACGTTCGTACTGCCAGCGGTCTGTTACGCCTTGGGTTTCGGCTGAGGGCTGGGCGGCGCAGCAGCCGGGCGCGCTTTAGGCCGGGGTCGGTGCGGCACGTTCAAGAGGCGTGCCAAAGATTTGTTAGAGTGCGGGCCGCGCACATTATTCATCCAGCTCGGCCCAGCCGTTCGCAATGTACTGCTTGGCTTTTGCTGGAGGAATCACAGCCACCGAGTACGGCTGCTTGAGGGCGGCCATCCCTTCGGTGGTCAGGATTACGCGAACTCCGTCGGCGTGGATTTTGTCCAGCCGTGCAAGCTGTTGCTGCTGCTGTTCGGTAAGCATTTTCGTTTCCTCCTTCGAGATATCCGGCGATTTACGCTTTCGGTCGTTCGAGGACCAAGGTGTTGCCGCCACCGATAACCGCAACAATGCGCCAGCCCTCGGTTGCCAATTGGTTGACGGACGCGAGGTCCTTCGACCGCTCGGTAACGTCAGTACGCAAGTCCAACATCAGGTATTCGTATTTCATTGGTGCTTCTCCTTACGTGCGGATTTTGCTGCTGCCGGGTCCGTGCTGTACCTCGGCTGATTTCGAGGTCGCGGTCGCCACTTTCGGTGCCGAGACCGTGGGCGCGCCGTTGGCGAAATCGTTGCCAGCTTTTACGCCGTCAGCCGCCTTAGTATCCGCACTTTGGTCGTTTGAATCGTCGCCGTCATTCGCGGCGGCCACTTCGCGGCTCGCGTCGTACTCGGCTTGGTCATTGCGCTTTTTCTCCTTTCGGCGCGAGGCCGAAGCTTGCTCTTCCCAGAAAACTCATTGTCGTGTCTCCTCTCAAACTACTTTCAAACTGTTACGCCTCGTGGACCCGCACTCCCGTGACTTTGCTATGGCAGGAATGGCAGAGTGCCTCTAAATTGTCGAACGAGAGGAAAAGTTTCCAGTCGCCCTTGTGGTCCGCGCGATGGTGTACGTCCGTCGCCGCTACCCGCCCGCATTTCTCGCAAATGGGGCTGCGATGCAATTTCAGGGCGCGCAATCGCTTCCAAACCGCGAGGCCATACCGACCGTGGTACTCAGGCCGCGAATCCTTATCGAATTGCCTCGCGGCGGCCCTTGGGTGCGCCGTGCAATAGGGGCTGCCGGGTGCTGAGGGCGCTCCGCAAACGGGGCATGCGCGAGGAGTGGCCCACATTTATTAACGGGGATTTGCGAATCCCACGCCCCAATTCACTTCATCAGTGTGTTTGCTGCCGCTGCCAGTCCACTCAACCGCCCCGGTTTCGTCCGTAACCCGAAATTCATTATTAAGCCGCTCGGCAAGGTTCTGGCGCGGGTCGGTCACCAAGCTGGGCTTGTGCTCGGGCAGCGCGTACAGCCAGTTGTCGAATTCCTCCGGCGTGACCGGCTTCTCAGCCGAGATGTTCGCGGCCCGAGTGGTATTCGCAGCCAACCGGGCGCGCTTAATCGCCTCGGTGGAGAGAGCGCGGATAGAAAACTCCTTGCCGCAGCCGCCTTGGCAGGTGCATTTCCTCTCTATGTTGAAAACTTCCACGGTATTGTTGGTGCCGCAGAGGGAACAAACGTACTGAAACGCCACGAGGCTGCCGACGCTGGACAGAATGCGGATTACCGCGCCCTTTTGGCTACGGGGGTCCACGTCTTTAGGAAGCATTATGGTCGTAAAGTCGCCCTCGGTCGCGCCGCTGCCATACCGCAGCCGGTTCCCGAGATTCAAAAAAGCTGCGCCGATGGTTTTCGTTACCGGATTCATTTTGTGTATTCCTCTCCGCTGTTTCTGGGGGAATGTTACGGCTTAGATGTACAAAATTCCGCGCGTCAGATAGGGATTCGGCAGCGCGGTGGGCGCGGCCAGTAGCCGGTGCCAGCCAGTTATGAGGGCTTGGAAGCCATCGATTTTTTCGTTAGGAGAAAGCTTCTTAGGCCGGATACCTTGCGAGTCGCCGTCTGGCTCGATAACCAAATTTCCACTCATCCATTTCAGGACCGGGTTATTCAGGTGCCAGAGTTTTTTCGTCCAAATCGCGTTCTTTAGTTCTTTACAGGGCGTGGTCAATTCCGAGGGCTTTTGCGGTACGGCGGTGCAGTCTACGTGCGTCTCCTCCATGATTTCGGCGCACAAGACTTTCGATTTCCAAGGGTCGTAGCCTATGGATTTAATCGCGCCCGGCCCATTCGCCAGCAGGGTGAGAATGTCGGCTTTGACGATTCTCGGGTCGCACAAATCGCCCTCGACTAGCTTTACGAAACCGGCGCGCGCCCACTCAGTCAAAGGAATGCCCCACTGCCTTTCTTTTTCGAGCAGTCCGTGTTCGGGCATCCAAAAATAAGGGATAACGGTCAGCACCTCGATTGGCTCGCCGCCGATTTCGCAGCGCGGGAACAACAGGACGAATGAGGTGAGGTCGCTTATCTCGCCCAAGTCCAAGCCAGCCCAGCACGGCGCGCCGCTGTTTTCCTCTAGGAATTTCTTGCGCAGCTCGAGCGCGGAGGCGTTAGGCAGCGCGTCCATACCCCGGCAGAGGTCCCACTTGTCGGAGGGAATGCTGCGGCCTTGCCTGAAAGAAACCCACCTGTTGCAGTGATACCTCTCGAATGCGCTTTGGCCGCTGGGGTCCTCTAACGCCTCGGCAAGAATTTTGCGCAGCGCGGAGGCTTGCAAGGAGACGCCAAGGTTTGGATTGGCTTTCGGCCAGCACGCCTCGTCATCGAAACGGTCGTCCTTGTCTAGCTCGAAAATCAGGACGAATGTGTCATCTTGGTCGAACACGCCGGTTAGGATTTTCTCGGCCAGCGCGTACTTCGACCCGGCAAACGTGTTCTTATTCTCGCCCGCCGTTGTGATTGCGAAAATGAGAGGCTGGCTGCGCGATACCACGCCTTTGGTCAGCGAGTCCCACTGGCTGCGGTTTTCCCAAACGTGGATTTCGTCGCCGATTATGAAATGGGGCCGCAGGCCCTCCATACTTTTAACGTCAGAGGAAAGCGGCTCGAGACGCGAGTCGGTCGCCTCGACTACAAGGCTGCCAGTCTTAAACTCGCGGACATATTCCAGCAGTGCCGGGCTGGCGTGGACGGCGCGCACGCAATCTCGAAAAACGATTTTCGATTGGTCTTTTTTGGTGGCGGCACTGAATACCTCAGCGAACCGCTCGCCGTCAGCGACCAAGCCGAATAGCGCGATACCCGAGGCCAGCGTGGTCTTGCCATTCTTTTTCCCAATGCTTACCCACGACTCGGAAAATCTCCTCAAATTGCTGGCGCGCTTCCACGCAAAGAGGCTGGTAACGATAAACGTTTCCCAAGGCTGGAGGTCGAGGGCGATAAAATCCCGGTACCACGTGGCTATATTGGCGGCGGCTGCCGGGTCGTAAAAGAGGCCGCGCTCGTGGCCGTTCTCAAGGTCGCTGAGGTGCCTCGCGGCGGCGCGGCGGGTGAGGTCGCACACTGTCAGGCTGCCCTGCGTGCACTGCAAGGCGTAGTCACGCGCAATCGTGGCGGGATGCCCCTCCGGCCAGAGGAACGATTGACCGGCTGCCTCAAGGCAAATGGTGGCGTTTGGCTGTAGCCTCTGCGCGAATGAGGCGCGCTCGCGGCGCACGGAGGCAAGAAAGCCGTCGAGGTCGGCAATCGGCAACAGTCCGTTTTCCGGAGCCGGAGTATCGGGAACCGGTTCGGCTGGCGTGCGCTTATCGAACTTGGCCAGTATCTCGGCGGCCCGCGCGGCTCCTGCTGCCTTGCGCGTGCCAGCCGACTTATATTGGTCGGCGCGGGCTTGGACCAGCTCCAGCAGCAGCCCGGCCTCGTCTTGGTAGAGGCGGCCTGCCAACTCCTCGATTAAGCCGTTCCAGCTATTCCGGGTAGCCCGCGACAGCCCTTTCGGCCTCGGCGGCGCGCCCGGTAAATGGGCCGGTAAAGCCTCGTTATTGTGCCTTCTCGGCATGGGAATGCCCTCGACTAGGCGGCGTATCTGTTACGGATTGGTATAGAAACCTGTACCGAAACCGATTTTTTATGCGGGAAACTGCGCGGCGGAAAATGGGGACCTTGCTGTCAGAAAAAAGTACCCCCATACCCCCTGTTTTCAATGAGTTGTGGTGCCCACTTAAAGCAGAGCATTCTTGCGCTTCCATGCTGAAAACATGAGGGTTGAAGTATCGCGGGTCTCTGAGGCTATTTCCCGAGACGAATCTGTGCGGTTGGCTTCCGGTACGCTGGGGGAGTGACGCGCCTTGCGCTGCGGCTGGAAAACGCGACCCGAGGCTATGACGGATTCTCGTGGCGTTGTTGCACTGAACGCCTTGAAGACATTGGCGGATTGCTTGACAATGGCACGGGCCAAAAACGAACGCATGAAAGCAGTCCTAATCGTGGCCGGACTCGCGCTCGCCTGCGCCGGATGCCGCAGCAGAACCCCACCAGAATATGCCGCGCGAATCATCGCTCAGCGATTCGCTAAGGACGCGGCACTCAGAGCCCAATCAGAGCCGGTTCCAGAGAACCGGAAAGGGCAGCTCTTGCCGCTTGTATACTATCCCCCCGATTCACGATACGACGTCCTAGCGGTTCTAAGACCGTCGAGCGTGACTAGGGCACTCCCACTACAGATGGTGTATTCAGACGGCGTGATTCGGGACGTGACGCGGGTCGGAACCCTTGACTTCGCGCTAAACGGGAAACCGCTTCAGCTTGCAGCATTCGTCGAAGTCGCTGGCTTAGACGCGGACCACATGTTTGTCCCGTTCGGTGATTTGACGAATGGCAGCGAGACGTATCCCGGAGGTCGCATTCTCGACGTCGAGCGCACGGCCACAGGCTTTATCGACCTTGATTTCAACCTCGCATACAACCCGAGCTGTTACTTCAGCCCCATGTATTCGTGCCCGGTACCTCCAAAGGAAAACCAACTGCCAATTGCAGTTCGAGCCGGCGAAAAGATAAGAGTCAAGCACATGGAGTGATTGCCGGGTCCGAGGCAGAGGTCGGAGCATTTCTCTTTCTGCCAGCGGTCGAGTGCGGCGCGCGCATGCTCCACGTCCGGAAAATGGAAACTTTCCGTATTCCGAAATCAATCCGGGTAAAGGTCGGGTACGTTTTGCGGAACGGGCACTGAGGGCACCGCCTCGACCATCCCGTCGTAAAGCGCGCGGACGGGCTTATGCTGGAGATAGATGTACTCTCCCGGCTTAACGTGGCGGCCAAGGCTTACGCAGTAGCAAGACTTTTTGACTTTAACTAGCATAATGAGTCCGCAAGCTGTTACGGATTACTCGTCCAGACCGGCTGCTTCTCTTTCCTGCCACGCCCGCTTTCTCTCCGCTTCGGCTTGGAGGTGCCGACGATTGATGTCACTCAGTTCCTTATGAAGCTTCCTCAATCGCGCCTCGAATTGGCCAACGGTCGTCTCGTCGGCTGGTGCTTGGAGGAATTGGTCGATTCCTCTTTGCGTCAAGGCGACACCGCTGCGCCGAAGTTCCTCAATCCTTGTATTTACTGCCCCCATTCCTTCTTGCCTTATCGCGTCGGTCAGCGGTTGCGCCCGTCTCTCGGCCTCTTTCGCCTCCTCCGCTTGGCGGACTGCCTCAGCCTCTTGCACCTTTCGGTACTCCTCGCGGGCAATCGCGCGGTCAGCGGCCTTGCGGTCAGCGCGCTTCTTATGGTCAGCCAAAAATAGTTGAAAGGTATCGTCGTCGCAAAACCGCTCCCATTCGTGGTACGGCGGAAAAAGCCGATTGTCGGGACCCCGCGCGTCAGCCTGCGTCAGAAACTCCTCCACGGCCGCGAGAAAAACCTTGGGAGTCCAAAACGCGGCGAGGTGGCGCATCTCGGTTTTCACCTTACCGCTGGGGAAAGATATGTCGTGGTCCTTGCCCCGGCGCATGGCCTCGCGGATGGCCATCGTTATGTCTCGCTCGGTCGCCGGAAGGCGTACCCCTGTAGATACCCGTGTAAGTACCTCCGATTGATACTGAAACTCGATTTCGGCCAGCGGTATAACTTCGGCGGGGTCAGCGTCTTGCGGCTGAGAAAGGCTGGCTACCCCCTCGCCAGCCTCGCTTACCCCTGCGCCAGCCTTTTTCCGCAATACGGAAAGATTCCAGTGGCCAGCCAGCAGCTTTAGAAACCGCGACCGCCAGTCGGCGGGGCGGCGGTCAGGGGTATCCGTTAGGGAGTACGTGCCATTGCACCCCGCGCAGACCGGAATCAAGTTGTCGATGGTAGCGGGGCTGAGGTCGGCATGACGGTGGACGTGACCTTTCTGTAAGCGGTGAATCGGCATTTCGGTTAGGCAAGCACAGCACCGATTACCGCACGCCTCGACAACGAGGGTCCAAATGTCGTCAAAGGTATACCGTTGCCTAGTCATGGCTTTCCAGTTTCCGGAGCAATAGCTAATTCAATTTTGGTTTTCATGCGCGCGGGTCTCTCTCCGGAGCGTCGCGCTACTTTTTACCGCAACGCTTTGGGATTCCAACCATTGCTGGACCGCCTTACGCGAGAATCGGAGATACCGGCCCAACTTGATTACCGGCAAGGGGGTCTCGCTGGGCTCGCGCAGCTTGTTGTACGGCCAGCAGAGCGGCACTTGCAGCCAAGCACTTAGCTGGGCAGGGGTCAGTAAATCTTGCTCGGGCACACCCGCACCCGAGAGGGTTTTCGCATTCATTGTGGGAAACCTTGCTTTAATTCGCCGCCATGAGAGCTTTGCTCTATGGGGAATGCGGTCTTACCGAGGACTGGATACCTGTGCCGCAATTTACCGCATAGTAACATAGGTTACTAAGTAGGTGCAAGCTATTTCTCGCACGCCTCTGCATCAGGCGTCGCGGGAAATTTTCCCGCTACGCCGTCCGCCGCTAAGGCAGCCACGATTTTCTCCAGTTCCTCCAAGGATACGCTCGCCTCGATGCTGAGAAGCAGGCTGCTGCCGCTATAGAACGCGCCATCACTATTCCAGCCCCGTCCGACCAATCTTAGTTTGGTGTTCTTAACTAGCTCCTCAGCCTTGGCTAGAATCGCTGCGCGCTTGTCCTTAAACTCTTGCTCGACGCGCCGTTCTTCCTGACGGTCTGCTTCCTGTTGGTATTTCTCATCCGCAATGCGGAAGTGGTCATCGTCTGAGGCAACTCGAAGAATGCGGTACCCGCTGTCTGACTTGCCCTCGCGGTCAAATTGGTGCGACTCTGTGATGATTTCAATTCCCGTCAGCTTGGCGACCTGTTCCATCTTGATTTCGTCCTCGCTGCCATCGATGCTTATCGTTACGTCGTCGCCAACCTTGAGGTCTGGCAGGAAATCGCCTGCGTATGGTTGGGCCGCAAGTTCCGCCTGCTTCTCCTCCTCCACTCGTCTTGCTTGTTCAGCCCGCGCCGCACTTACCTCCTCCAAAAAGCCACGCGAGACGCCGGAGAGGTCGGGGGGCAGGATGTAACGATAGTGCGACTTATCTCGTTCCTCCGCGTTCACGTCATACCCCAAATCAAAGCGGGGGTCGTAGATGAAACTTAGTTGCCCGTCCCATTCTTGGAATTCCATTGGTGCAGATTCCACAAAATAGAAGCACCTCGGGTCACCGTCGCAATGCTTTAGGAAATCCATGAGGAATTTGATTTGGCATTTCCAACGGAAGGGACGCGCTGGATGCGGTGGATGGATGCCATCGCACATCATTACATTTTCCATAGCTGGCGCTCGAACAGGGAGCTCCTCTCTAGCCCAACCGTTGCCTTCGGACGCGACCGTGAGAAGCACATTTCCGTTCTCCGCACGAGAAAAAAGCGCCAATGGCACGCTCCTGTCAGCCATAGGCAGCAAGTGCTTGAGTGCTGCCAGCAATAGCTTTGGCTTCTCCTCGACCTTAGCCTTGGGCGCGGCCATCGCCTTGCGCATGGTGGAGTCCGTGCACAGTAGTTTGACTTTGCAAAATTCCACCCACGTGCGGCATCCCGCGATAGTGGTCTTGCCTCGGTTGTACTTGTCTCGTGGTAATTCCAGAAATCGCGCCTTTAGGGCGTCAATCTGAGGACGATACTTCTCAAGGTAATCCCTAAGCTTCAGCACGACCGCCTCGACTAACGAGGCAAGGTCCTCATCACTCATCTGCTCAGGCGGGGCGGCTATTACGATTTCCGACAGCGTCACGGGAAAATTTCCCGCAACGTCGGCTTTCTCAATTTCAGTTGGCTGTGCTATTGCCGGAGCTACCAATTCCATCGGCTTAATTCTCGCTACGTCGGATTTGGCAGCCCCGGCGCTGTCCTTCGTCGGTCGTCTGCGCGGGTGGCGGACCTGTTTTCCCTCGTTTGCGGCAATGATTTCCTTAAGCGGGTCGGCAGTGGTCTGGTCCGTTATCACGATGGGGCCGCGCCGCCTCGTTTTCTCAATCTCGCTCGCCATTGAATCCTCCGTCCCGAATTCTGCCGGACCTCAGCAATCACGTGGGAGTCCGCGTGGTACAGGTGCGCCTAAAAGAGAAAGAGGCCGGAATTTCTCTCGGCCTCCGTATTTCCGCGCAGTTAGCCGCTTGTCACTGCGTCAAGCTGTCCTCCCCTCGGCTGTGAATGCCGCGCCCAACCGGTCCATAGCGGCACGCGCCTTGGTCATGTCCGGCTTCTGGTAAAACTCCATCGTGATTTGTACGTTGGCATGCCGGAGGATTTGCGAGGCGGTCTTAACGTCAATACCCAATTCGTGCAGCATCGTCGCAAGCCCGTAGCGGAATCCGTGCCAGCCGTGCCATTTAACACCCGCCTTGGCGAGTAGCGGCTTAATCACGGCCGCCACTGAATCGAGGCGCAGCGGTTCGCCGTCCATACTCTCGAATACCCAGTCCCCATCGCTGGCTTGCATACTGGCTTTGTGGGCCTCCAGTGCCTCAGCGAGTAGCGGGATAACCGGGATACGCGCGTGAGAGGCGCGGGTCTTTGTGTCGTTAACGGTGCCATTCCACACCGCGCGCTGTACCAGCAAAGTGCCGTCCGGCTGGAAATCGGCCCACTGCAAGCCCATCAATTCCGCCTTGCGGAGGCCGGTCAAAGCCGCAGTGAGCACGAGTGTGCGGTGTGGCTCTGGTAACACGGAAAGCATTTTCATAATCTCGGCGGGTCGGTACGGCTGGCGGTCCTGCTTCGGCAATCCCTTCGGTCGCTTCACGTGCTTCATCGGATTGCCGTCAATCACACCAGTCCGTATCGCGTACTCGAATGCGCCGGAGAGTAAGAATTTGATAGCAGCCACGGCACTGGCGGCCCGAGGCTTTGCCTTATCGCATTCGTCCAACGTTTTCTGCATATCCACCGTACGAATCTCGCGCAGCATTTTCCCCGGTACGTAAGGCTTGATGATTTTCCAAGTCGCCATGTAGTTCGCATGAGTCACGGCGCGCTTGTTGGCCGCCACCCAAGGCAGATAGGTTCTCTCCACAAAATCAACCAGCAGGGCCAGCGGCTCAGCCTGATAATTGCCATTCATGGCGTTAACCGGCTTCAGGATATCCGCCGCTAGTTGTTCGACCTCGGGAGGTATGGTCCGCGCCTCGTCCGCTGCCGTCGCGAGGCGTACACATCGCTGCCGCATAACGACCTTGCCCTCGGGATTCAGCTCGGGCGCGCGATAGGTGAGATACCAGCCAGCCCCACGCCGGGTAATCGAGCCTCGTTGCATAAGTAGTCTCCTTTCAACCAGATAGGAGCATACGGTGTTAGCAAAAAGTTTGCAATGGTACGGAGGTACTGAGGTGCGGCGGAAATTAACTGCTTATTTTCTGAGTGTTGATACCAAACGTACGTTTTCCAGCAAGTACATTCTCATACGCTTTGTAAACGTTGTCATTCCATGGCACTTAGGACGACGGGTTGGAAAACGTTGTCATTCCATTGGACTTAGAGAATGTGCCCTCTCGCGATCCTCGGAGTGGCTGCCTGCCAGCTTCCTTACGCCATTATGTCACTACTTAAGGATAAAGCTCCGCCGGGCTGGCTTATTCGTGGCGGACAGGCCCGCGCATTACCGAACGCGTACATCTATTTTACCTTACGAGTAAAGCGGCAGCGCAGCAACAAGAGATTCGCGGGCGGAGCCAAGGCGCACAGCCAAGAGTGGCTGTGCCACCAGGAACATCTCCGGTTTCAGGATGGCGGCGGACTCCACCGGAATGCGAATTCCGGACCTGGCCGGATGTTCGATTGCTCCACCAGCAAAGGGAAAATACGCCAGAGGGATTCCCCGCAAAAGCATGCGGGGCGCAAAGGACGCGCTTCGACTGCACGGCGCGACATCCCGCAGCGGGGGTAGGAAAACGCCGCGCCACTTCGCTCAGAATGACGGCGGGTTTGCGCTGAGCAGGTGAGCGGCAAGACGCGGGACAAGCTCGGACTAAAATGCGACGCCGCGCAACGTGTACGGCATCGCAGGCGCAACACCGGCGCATGGGCACCCACAAATTCAACGGCAAACCGACAACGGCACGACGCCGCGTTCTCTCGCGCCGAGAGAACGTGGGCGGCAAGACGCGGGGCACGAGCCTCAGGTCTCCTGCTTAACGTGCGCGTTCGCGCCGGGCCACACACATCGTCGGGCGACCTGATCTACAAACTTGAAACCGAAAAGTGGGGCACCCAGCACAGCCAAGAGTGGCGGTGCCACTAGTCGCCGACGACCTTGCATACAGGCACGCCCAGGGCGCGGGCGATGGCGCGCAAGGTTTCCAGACGCGGATTGGCGTTGGGATCGTTTTCAAGCGTCCAAATGGTGTGCGTGGTAACGCCCACGCGCCGGGCGAGATGCTCCTGGCTTATTCCAGCTTCGATACGGAGCCGTCTGATGGCAGCACCTTCACTTGTGCGCTTCTTCGCGGTTTTGGTCAATTGGCCTTTCTTCACAACCCAATTTCTAGGCACACAAAACGATTGCAGTAATGCAGGCCCTGACCGCGGCGCCCTGTTTCGTTGCTGTACGGGGGTATTGTTTATAAAACTAAGCAGTTCGTAAACATAGTTATAGATGGCTAGTTTTACATGTGTATATATACATTGCTATCTAGATAATGTGTGCCCTAAAGTGACGGCCATGAGCGAGGGCCGCTATTCGTGGGAGCCAGCCGTGCTGAACGCCTTTACCGCGACACCTGAAACCGTGGCGGCAAAGATAGGGACTGCGAAGCAAGCGATCGCCGACCGGATCAAAGACCAAAGCCCTCCCGATGCCTCCGAAACAGCCGCATTGATGTACGCGCTGGAAGCGCTCGATACCCTCAGTGCCCTTCGGCTGCTCATCGATCCAACATCCGAAAAAGATCCAACCTCGGAATAGTTGCGGGCGGGCCGGCGCGGCGGGAATTACTCACGAGCGGCGACTCGGAATGTAGCGAACGAGAAACAGCTCAGCGAGGGAGCGTAGCGTTCAAGGAGGGCGGAGCTTGCGGCCAGGAGCGAGTCAATCCGTCCCGCGTGAGATCCCATACGATGGTGTAGCCGTCCGGCAGAGTGAGCTTGACGTAATTCGCCAGGCGGCTGGCGTCGAAATGGCTGTCGTAGGTGAGCTTTCTGCCGTCGGCCAATGTTTGCGAGAGGACCTCGCCAACGTAGCCGTAGGTGTTCACGAGCAAAGGGCGATGTTGCGCGTCGAGGACGGAAGTGAGGCGGCTGGTGCGATCGTATTCGTAGTACTCCTCGCCATCCTGGTTGTCGCGCACGTGCGCGAGCCTGCCGGCCTCGTCGTATTCGTAGGAAACCTCGCGCCCGGAGCTTGCCTTGGCGGAGGTAATGCGATCCATGGCGTCGCAGGTAAATTCGATCGACTGGCCATTGGTCAAGCGCACCACGCGCAGGTCGCTCTTGCTATCCCACTGAACGGCGAACCCCTCGCCTGAGGCGGAACGTATGCCGGTCAGGGCGCCCTATTGCCAGGTTCTTCCCGGCCCGGAGGATGGGAAATGGTAGATCCAGCCGTCCAGTGTGTCTAAATCCCAGCCGTTACCCTGCCAGGCAACGGTTGAGAAGCTGAAGGGATCTCCCATGTGCTGGCCGGTGCGCAGGCGGGCGTCGGTCCAACTGGTACCCCTGGAGAAGCGCGTGTACTCCACGGGCGAGCCATCGGCCTCGACCAGCTGCATGGTGGCAAAAGTCCGCGAATCCCCGACGGGAAAAATGTCAAAGGTGTCCGAGGCGCCGATGCCAAAAGCGCGCGAGGCGTCGTCTTGCACGCGATACTTCCGAACGAAAGGAAAGGAAGGCTGGCCGGCGAACGAAAAATCGGTATGCGACATGATGAAGGAGGGAATGCCCTGGTAGGTGATAAACCTTTCAAAGCGGCTGTCCGCGGGAGGATTATCGGAGCAATCGAGGCGCACGCTCTGCTTCCCTCCCGGCCCCTGGGTGATCGAGACGCAGGGATACTCCCCTACCGAATAGGTAAGTCCCAAGACGCCGCCGAAGCTTTCGCCCATCTCGTCCACGTCGGCGGTGCTGAACGTGGAGGTGGCCAAGGCGCTGGTGAAGTCCGGGCTGAGGGCCAGCGGGTAATGCAAAAGGGCGAGATTCTTCGTGGCCATTTTGCGGACGCGCAGCGCGTATATTTCCGGATTCTTGCCCGCGTACCAAGGCAGGCCGTGCAGGCGAGCCGTGGAGAAAATTCCGAAGCGGCCGGAGCGATAGTTGGTGGCGAAGTCCCAACCGGCGGTTTGGATGTTCAGATCCTGGCTGGTGACGGCGAGAATTACGGAATCCAAATCGCCGGCAATCTCCTGGTGGCTGCGTTCGATGGCGGCGAGAGCCTTCTCAGCGAGCAACTGCTTGCGTTTGGCATCCACGGTATCGGAATCAAGCTGCTGCAACGGAAGCAGGGTTACGTCCAAGCCGAGACGCGCCTGGTAGTAGGCGGGAAGGTCCTTGACGTCGGCGGCGGCCGCGACGTCCAGCGGCAGGAGGTAAACGCGGCCGGGAGAGGGATAGTCGAAGCTTTCCCGCTGCGTGGCGGGCGACAGGTCGATTCTCTCGGGAGGCCGCTGGGACGATCCCGAGCCGGCGCTCGTTTGCAAGACGGCGCGTTCGATATTCCAGCCGCGGGGCATGCGGTTGGCGATCACGTACAACGTGCCTTTGCTCAGCGATCCACTGACGGGAATGGCCAGAGTGGCGTAGCCGGACACCCGGTCTTCGTGCACCATGCCTTGCACGGCGCGCCCGGGCTTTATCGGTTCGCCCAAGGCGGATTGGGCGGAGGGCGATCCGGAAACGAGGTTCACCGCCGCCGCGAAAGCGGGAGAGGATCGCAAGCGGTACTGGTAAAAATTGATTACGGCCATGACGGCAACGAGCAGCAAGGCGACGCACCCGATGGCTATGGCCGCTCGCGGCGAGCGCTCCGCTCCCGGAGCAGCGGTCTTTTCCCGCAAAAACGATTGGGTATCGCGCTCCGGCACCGCGGCGATGGCAGGATTGAAGACGGCCTCGGAGAGCAGCGGCATCACCTTCAAGGCTTCGTAGAAAAACCCGCCCACGCTCATCAGCAAACCAAGAACGATCATCGCCAGAGGAATGAACGATCGGGCGATATTGGCATCGAGAACTTTCCAGAGCGTGGCGACGAGGAACCCGAACCAGCCGACCATGAAGAGGAAAGAAAACGGGTGCATGAACATGAATACGTTCACGCGCGAGCCGGTGGGCGTGGGCACGATCCTGCCGCGAATCAAAGGCAGGAACGAATTGCGATATTGAATGTCGCGACGGATGCGGAAGGACCGGCCCTCAACCTTGCCCAGGAACGGGCGGCCCGAAGGCCTGGGGCCTTTCCACGAGGATTTAATGCTTTGCCAGAGCGTGGGGACGCTGGCGACCGCCGCGCGAACTCGTTCCGCGACGACATCGGGCTGCGCGGGCACATCGATATGAAAAGCGTAGAACGGCATGAGGTGTTTCGATTTTACCTTGCCGCTGGATGCGCGCAGATCTAGTTCCGTGCAAGTGACCAATGCAGAATTGGCGCTTAGGAATTCGTTGCCGGGGGCAGGAGCCGACGGTCAGCGCTGGGTTTGGGGCACGTTCGCGGGAACTGCGGCGGCCGGAAGTTCGGCGGCTTCGAGGGATTTTTCCACGCCGGGAGCGGCTTTGACGACGGGGCCGTTCCAAAACGCGGAGGAGACGGAGTCGTTCCAGCGCGCGCCTGGCGGAAAGAGAATGGCTTCGTCCCAGTAGAACCCCTTGTCGATGCAGCAGTCGGGGCGCGGCTGAGGGGGATTGTGCGCGGCGATGCCGGTGAGCGCGGCGGAGACGACGTGGTTCTTATCCCAGAACTGGCGCACGCGGGGATCGGGCAGGCGGGCCAGGGTGCTTCGCGTGGGCGATCGCCAATCGGTGGTGAGGATGGGTTCCCAGACGACGAGGACGCGCAACTTTTCATCCCGATGGCCGGCAAGGATCTGGCGTATTGCGGAGGACCCCCGCAAGCAGGTGGGTCACGTGGGCGATAGCATCAAGACCAGGCGAGGAACGGCGGGATCGGCGTCGAAGGCTTGCTGGAACGTGGCGAAATTCTGATTGGACAAAGAGACGACTGCTTGCTGGCCGGGCGGCGCCACGCCGGGTTGCAAGAAGTAGTCGGCGGCGAAGAGGACGAAGGCGGCGAGGATAAGGATGGCGAGTTGTTTTTTGGTCATGGACGCTTTTAGAACCGGTCTGCGATGAAGCCGGCGATCTCCTGCGGAAACAGGATCATGCCCACGACGACGACGGCAGCCAGGAACAGCATCACGTTGCCAACGCTTTGAGCCCACCGGGCGCTCCGCGCGCATTGTTTTGCGCGGCGCTGCTGCCAGAATCCCACGCCGAGCAGCGCGACGGACAATCCCAGAAGCCAGGGACGCAGAGTCGTGAGGAAAGCGCTGGCGGCGCCGGCGCCCAGCGCGACGGCGAATCCGAAGGGGAGACAACAGCCGATGACCGCGACCGAACTGACAATCGCGGCGAGCGAAGCCGAAATGCCAGTGGCTGGCTTCATGGCGTGCGCGGGATCGAGGCCGCTTTGAACCGGGCCGGATTTATTTGCGGGCAGCAAGGATAAAGTTTAGCGCAATGTCGCGGAAGAAGATGCCCAGGATGCTGTCCACGTAGCGGTTTCCGATACGACGACCCACGGAGCTAATTTCATTTGGCCGGCAAACTTCCATGGGAAAATCCGCGGAATCGTGAAAACATCGCTTCGGGAAACGTTAGCCGAGTCCCACATTGCAGCCGTTACGATTGCCGTGCTTATTCTTCGGGCACTTGAACTTGGAATCCGAGGCGCCGGTCGCCCGCTGATACTTGTCATTACTTTCTTGATTGATGTCGTGGCCATTCGCGGCATTCCTTCCCGCAGCACCTTTGGTTTGGGTGAGTGGCTCACGCTACTGCCCGGCATCACACAACTCTCAGGCACTGTTATCGCCCTAGTCGCGGCATGGCTTCTATCTCGGTGGGTCTATGGTGTGGGTCCATTCCACAGCCTGAGCGACTGTCGCAGCAGGCTCACAAGGAGAAATGATGCTTGATCGACTGAAGCGCGTTCTGGTGAAAAGCTTCATCGGTGCCATCGGTCTTGGCTACCTGCTCGCACAAGCTGTTATGTATATGGTGAGTATCTTTACAAGTCCCCTTACCCAGTGGAGTACGCAAAGTATATTCCAGAGCATCGCACCTCGTCCCAGTGCTCCCGCTGGTTTCCCTTTTCAAGCTGCGCTTCCCCAAATAGTCGGATTCCTTGTACTCCTATTGATTTGGTATGGCCTGCTGCGCTGGTTGTACTTTACACGCCTAACAGAATCGCCGTCCGGTCCCACGCCTAATCCGGACGAAGCTGCTTAGGTGAGGCTGCGAGAGGTTTCGTTTATTTGCGGGCAGCAAGGATAAAGTTTAGCGCAATGTCGCGGAAGAAGATGCCCAGGATGCTGTCCACGTAGCGTTCGGCAACTTCGGCGAAGCCGGGATGAGAAATGCCCAGGGAGTCGAGGAACTCGAACTCGGCGCGGGTGAGGTCGATGAGGACGCGATTGTCGTTGGGGCCGGCGAGGATGACGCCGACGTCGTCAACCGAAAGGACGCGGAGGGAGAGGCTGACCTGGAAATCGGGGTCGTGGATGACGCTGCAACGGATGTCGACGGATGCGCTGCGCCATTTTTTCAGGACCAGAATGGCTTCTTCGCGGGAGGCTTGCATAAGGTGAAGATTGTGCGGGAAAAAGGGGCGATTGTCATGCGGGTTGGCGCGAGGGATGCGACACTCGTGGCCGTTACACAGGCGCAGACCCACCCTTCGCACAAAGTGTGAAGGATGGGGCACCCGCGCTGTGCCACCTGGCGCACGATGAGCTGCTAGACGCGGAGGAAAAGCCCCAGGGCCCCGCCAAAGTACGGCGGGCGCCCTGGGCTACAAGGGCCGAGCCCACCCTTCGCGAGGACGCGAAGGACGGGGCGGCCGACAATTCGAAAGCAAAGCAAAAGCAGATCCCTCGGCCTTCCCTACCCCAGCACGCGCGACCTGCTTTTGCCGCGCGAGCGAATGCTCGCGCTGGGGGTCGCGCGCTGGGGACCCCGGTTGGGCCTCGGGATGACAGCATTCGCGTTACGCGAAGGCGTCAGGGTCACGACCGCTCGCGACCGATGCGTGGAACGCACAGCCAGGAGTGGCTGTGCCACCCGGACCCACGCGCAACACCGGCGCATCGAAGAAAAACTACAAGGGAAACCCGCCCTTCGCGGACGCGAAGGACGGGGCACCCGTCAAATTCAAAAGCAAACCAAAAGCAGATTCCTCGGCCGCCGCCGGAACGTCGTCCGCAAACCACGCGGACGACGGCGGCCTCGGAATGACAACGTTGCCGGCTGCGCGGCGGCGCGGGGTTAATCAGCTCTTCTTTTTGCTGTACTCGGTGTAGACGACGGTGGTGAAGTCGGGGAACTGGGAGACGTCGTAGCCGGGAGCAGGACCTTTTTCGCCGAGGGCGTCCTTGACCTGCTCGAGGGTCTTGCCCTGGGCGACCATCTTCTTGACCTCGGCGCGGCGGGTCTCGATGCGCGTGAGCCTCTCCTGCACATCGGATCGGGTTTGCGGTACGCCGTGGCCGGGGAGATAGATATCGGCGTCGAGGGCGAGAATTCCCTTCACCGTTTTCACCCAGCCTTCCGAGGAGCCGCCCTTCTGCTTCTTGATCATGGTGTACATCTGCGGCGAGCGAACGTTGCCGCAGCAACTGGTGGCGATGACGTCTCCGGTGAAGACAAGCTTCTCATCGGGAAGATAGACCTGCAGATCGCCGCTGGTGTGTCCCGGAGCAAAGTGCAGGACTTCGAGCTTAACGCCGTTGATGGTGAAGTTCTGGCTCTTGGTCAGCGTTTTATTGGGCAAGTGATCCTGCGGAGAAGGATTCGGGGTATTGGCCGTGGCTTCCATATCCTTCTTGCAGTCTTCGTGAGCGATGATGGTCAAGCCCTGCGGAAAAGACTTGAGGCCGCCGACGTGATCGATGTCGCTGTGCGAGAGGATCACGGTAGTGACCGGCTTATCGGTGACCTTGGCGATTCCGTCCAGGAGCTGCTTTCCCTGATTGGTGGTCGTATCCACGACGATCACGCCGTCCTTGCCGACAATGAAGCCGGCATTTCCGCCGCCACCTGCGTCGGCGAAATAGACGTTGTCGCGGACCTGCTTGATGGTGAGGGGCGCGCCGCCTTGGGCGTTGGCGCGAGGGGCGAAGGCGAACGCGGTCGCGGCCGCGATGAGGGCGAAGCTAAGAGACAAACTGCGATGAGATTTCATGTGTGCTCCTTTGCGCGATAGCTTACCTCGAAAGACCTCAGGTCTCGACTTTCTTAAGCCGAAAAAACGCCGTGATCTCCACGGCTTTTTTCGGCTCGACAATCCCTAAACGCAGTGCCGCTTTGCGATGGGTAGCGGCCGCAACCTGAGCTACAAGAGAAAGAACCCACCCTTCGCACACGACGCGAAGGATGGGGCACCCGCAATACGACGGCACGGCATCAATTCTTGGACTTGTCTGCCGCGGCGGCGGCTTTGTCGCGGCGCTCCTGTTCTTCCTTGGACAGGGGAGCGGCGTAGTTGCCGGAACCCGCCTGCCGCGAGTAGCGCATGACCAGCGTGCCGTCCGGCCGCTTGATCTGGTCGATGACGCTATTGAGCGCGCCGGATTTCGCCGGGCGGATGACGAAAACCAATTCTTCTCCGGTCTTGAATGTCTCCCTGGTCCAGCCATCGTCGGCCATCATGGCTTCGGGAGAAGCGACCTCGCCGGTCCACTGCACGGACTTGCCGCTATCGTCCTTGGTGGTCCAGAGGAGCAAGACGTGGGGATTTCGCCAGACGTAATCCACCAGCGTGCCCTTTACGGTGACTTCGTTGGCCGACCAGGCGGCGTTGCCGTGATGCGCCAGAACCTGGGCGCAGAATATCGCCGATAGAACGATGGAAGCAAGAGCAAGCAGGAGCCCAGTTCGAGCGATACGTTTTTCCTCTGCTAACGACATGCGTCCTCCTCAAGTGTCATCAGAAGAGCCCAGGACAAACCTCATTGCTTGGAAAGCGAAGGTATGGTGCTCTCATTATTAAACTGAATGGTCTCCGATGGAACGCAGAAATGTTCGGCCAGCTCGACATTAGGGAGCAGCGTGATGCGGCCGGTGGTGGTCCAGGGCGCGGTATAGACTTTGGGGTCGGTGATCGTCAGCGTGAATTGGAGCAGGCCGTAGTTGAGGCGCTTGTAGCGCTCCTCGACGCGCATCTGGTCGCTATGCGGATAGCCGCTGGGCTTCCTGGCGCCATTGGCGCCCGAGCCGGCGAGCCAGGAGCGATCGTCGTATCCATTGGACTCGACGACGAAAGTGTCGCCATCCCAGTGGCCGACGGCATATCCCAGATAACGCGGGATCGGGGGATCCGCGGGGAGCTTGCGGCCGTCGGTCCAAATATCGCGCCAGGTGTGGCCCCACTCGATGAATTGCAGGACACGGTCCGGCAAGACGACGAACTGGAAGCCGAAGTTGTAAGCGATCCAGCGAGGCCAGCCCATGGGATCGCACATGTTCACGGGGTCTTTGGAATTCCACTCCGCAGTGGTGCTTTGGTTGGCCTCAAATAATTTTTGGCCATAAGGAGTGAAGGCGGGAACCGATTTGGTATCGAGCGGCGTGCCGTTGACCTCAAGGTCGTTGGGATTGCCGCTCCAGATTCCGGAGAGATCGTGGGCGTCGAAGGGGCGCGTGTCCACGCTGGCCTTCTTGCGGTCTTCTTTCTTGTAGGCTTCGTTCTCGCAGTGCGGGCAAGCCTTCCAGCCGGGGCCTGGTGTGACCAAGGGGACTTCGAAGCCGGGGCGCGGGGGATTGGCTTGGCTCGCGGCGCCCTGCTGCGCGAAGGAGGGAGAGAGGATCAGGAGCGCGAAGATTAGCAGCGTCGCGCATGATAAAACGCTGATCATCGCAGGATGTCGCATGGGGTTAGTCCTCCTTCGCAGGCGCAATGGGCGGGTGCCGTCAATGCAAGCCGAAAAGCCAAAGTTCGAGCCCCACTCGGGAAAGGTAAGAAGCTTCGGGGATTGTACGCCTATTTCGGTTGGAAGGAGCAACTGCGGCGAGGCCGGGGAGGTGCATGGGCCACCCAGAAAAGCCCCAGGGCCGGCTGGAAAGCGCCGCGCCCTGGGCTACAAAGATCGGACCTAGGCGCGCAACTTTGTATCGCGTGGCACCCACAAATTCAAAAGCAAAAGCAGATCCTCCGGTTACGGCGTCCTCTGGACGCCACCGGAGTCCACAAAACGGACCTCACCCCTATTCGCGCAAAGCGCGACTGGGTTCGGGATGAGAACGGTTGGTAGGGGCAACGCTAATCGGAGACGATTTTTACGCGGAGGCTGCGGGTGCGGGGGCCGTCGAATTCGCAGAAGAAGATGCCCTGCCAGCGGCCGAGTTCGAGTCTGCCTTCGGCGATGAAGATGGTGGCGGAAGTGCCCACGAGCGCGGTCTTGATGTGGGAGTCGGAGTTGCCTTCGGCGTGCTTATATTCGCTGGTTCGGGGAACGAGGCGCGCGAGGGCGGCTTCGATATCGGCGGCGACGTCGGGGTCGGCGTTTTCGTTAATGAGGATGCCGGCGGTGGTGTGCGGGACGTAGAGGTAGCAGATGCCGGAGTGGACGGCGGCATCCTGCACGAGTTTGGCGATGGCGGCGGTGACGTCGAGCAATTGGGTGCGGCGCTCGGTGCGGACGGAGATTTCGCCGGTGCGGGTGGTGAGATTCGATTTCATGGCCTAGGAAGCTTATCGGTTTGATGCGGCCTGCGCTACGGGAGAGACGCGCAAGACGTGTTTTGAGCGGCAGCTCCGCAAAGCGACGCGCCCTTCCTGCGAATTGCGCAGATTGTCGATAGTTATTTAAGCAACAACGCTGAAGGAATGGCACCGCCTTCAGCGCTCGAACCAGCAAAATTGTTGATAGAAGGCCGGCCAGACACTTCGTCCCTCGCCGGCTCACGCTGTCTCCGCTTTGCGGTCCGCATACACACTCAGGACGAAATTTGCTTGTTCCGATACAGGGAGGGCAGCGATGACGGTTGCTGAACAGCAAGCGCCGATAGCAACTCAGACCGAGCCGGCAATCCAGGACCTGGAGCGACCGGGGAGCGGCGTTGGCGCCCGGACCTACATCCTGGTGGCGTGCATCGCGGCGGCCAGCCTGGGCATGGAATTGATCCAGACGCGTATTTTGTCGTTCTTGTACTACAACCACGTCGTTTATCTGACGGTAACAATCGCCTTGCTGGGCTTCGGTATCTCCGGGGTCTTCGTAAGCCTGTTTGCATGGAAGTATGCCCATCCCGAGCGAGCGATCTCTTTGCTAGCGGCGGCCTTCGTGGTGTCGTCCTTTGCCTGCATCGCAGGGGTGAGCCGCATTCCGGGGTACTTCGTAAACGAGCCGACGACGTTCAAGCTGGTGATGTCTTACATCGCGCTGACGATGCCGTTTGTATTTTCCGGGGCGGTGCTGGGATGGGTGTTCATGATTCGGGCGAAATCCATCAGCCGGCTGTACGCGATCGATCTGGCGTGCAGCAGCGGCGCGGTGGTGGCGTTTTTGCTGTTGCTGTGGCCGCTGGGCGGGGCCTGGTTTGTGTGGCTGTGCAGCGGGATCGCGCTGGTGGGATTCCTGGCGTTCAGCCAGAAAATTCTCGGAGCGGGGTGGCGGCTGGGTACGGTTGCAGTGTGCCTGGTTTTTCTGGTGCTCGTGAATAAGAACCTGATCGGCACAAAGACCGAGCCCTACAAGACTCTGGCCCGGGCGAATTCTCCCACAGCGAGCATAGAGGCCACGCAATGGACGCCGATCACCCGCATCGATGTGTGGTCGGACACGAAACGGGACCTGGTATTCGGCACGCCTTCGCCCGACCCCGCCGATCTGAAGATGATCACCCAGGATGCGGACGCCTTCACCGTGCTCTTTGGGCCGCACCACGTTGCGAATATGTTCCGGGACGCCAGCAACAAGAAATGGACCAACACGCTTTCCCTCACGTACTTGTTGAATAAAGAGCCCAGCGATGCGCTGGTGATCGGAGTGGGCGGCGGCGTGGATATGGCCGAAGCCAGGGCGTATGGCGCAAAACACGTCACCGGGGTGGAGATCAACGAAGCGACCGTGGCCCTGGATAAGGGTCCTTACCGCGATTACCTGCAATGGCCCAAGTGGGATGGCGTGAACCTGGTGCGGGCGGAGGGGCGAAACTATCTTCGTTCCAAGCCGGGAAGCTACGACACCATTGTGATGAGCGGCGTGGATACGTTTTCGGCGCTGAGTTCGGGCGCTTATGTGCTTTCGGAAAACTATCTGTACACAGTGGAGGCGGTGCAGGATTACCTGCGGGCGCTGAAACCGAACGGCACCATGGCCATCTATCGCTGGTTCTTCTTCCGAGGGCCGCGGGAAAGCCTGCGGCTGGCGAGCATCTTTCTTACCGCCAGCGAGCGCTTGGGGATACCGCATCCGGAACAGCACATTATGGTGGTGTCGGAAGACATGGGCTGGGCGGGTTATCGCTGGGCGGCTACGTTCATAAAGAAGGAGCCGTTCACGGCGGCGGAGGTGCAGGAAGTTGCCGATGCAGTGGCCGGCAATCCCCGGCTTTCCATCGTGTACATGCCCAAAGTATTTTCGCCGGAGAGTCAGGCGGAAATGGAGCAGAAGAGCGTACAACACGATCCCGCGCTGACTTTCGCGCATGAGGTCTACAATCGCTTGCTGACCTCTCCGCTCGCCGAACGCTTGTCGTTCATACAGGGGTATCAATTCCGCATTGACACCGTTTCCGATGACGCCCCATTCTTCTTCGAGTATTACAAGCCGGCCGCGTACAAATATCGCAACAGCAGATTCCTCTCCGACGTCAACAGCATTCGCGGCCCGGTGGGGTACTACGTTCTCTACATCCTGCTGATCGTCTGCGGCGCGATGTGCGCGTGCTGCATCTTTCTGCCGCTATGGCTTTTCCAGCGGCGCGGGCTGGAAGTTACCGGCGTGCTTCCCCTCTTGCTGTTCTTCGCCTGCCTGGGTTTCGGATACATGACCTTTGAAGTGGGAGCCATGCAGATCCTGAACGTATACGTAGGCGATCCGGCCTATTCGCTGGCGTTGGTATTGGCCGGGCTTTTGGTGGCCAGCGGGATCGGAGCAGCGATCTCGGCTAAACTCGCGCGTATTAGGGCCGTAAGCGCAATTTCCTGGGCAACTGCGGCCATCCCCGTGGCCATCGTGATGTGGCTTGGCTTCACTCACTTGGTTCATTCGGCCACCATGCAACTTCCACTGGTTAGCCGTGCCGCTATCGTGCTGGCTGGTTTGTTGCCGGTGGGAATCCTGCTCGGGATGCCCTTTCCCACGGCGGTGAGGGACCTGGAGAGGATTTATCCAAGGTTCATCGCTTGGGCTTGGGGTGTGAACGGCGTTACCAGCGTGCTGGCCTCGATTCTGGCCATCGTCGCGGCGATGAGGATGGGCTTTACGTTCGTGATCTATATCGCCGCCGCCACATACCTGGTGGCGATGCTCTCGTACGTCTGGCATTCGCGGTTGGTAAGAGAGTGCTGATGTTCGGGGCAGGGTGACGGGGTTAGGGGCAAAACGCGCGTCGGCGGGCGCCCTGGGCCACAAAGGATCGGACCCACGCGCAGCCCGCTACGGCGGGCGCGTTGGGCACCTACCAATTCAACACCAAACCAAAAGCAGATTCCTCGGCCTGCGGGCCTCGGAATGACAACGGAGTTGCGCGGCGCAGCGCGATTGGCGGCAAGATGCGGGGCAAAGGCCCCAGGGCCGCCAAAAAGCGGCGCGCCCTGGGCTACAAAGCTCGCGTTCACGTGGAGCACGGGCCGATTGCGATGCGAGGCGCTGGCCAAAAGAACGAAAGGCAGATTCCTCGGGCGACTTGAGTCGCCCTCGGAATGACAACGTAAGGCGATGGTTACTGCAGGACGGTGGCGGAGGCGGCGCCGTAGAAGCTGAACCAGGGCTTCGCGGCGGCCAGGCGTTTGTTGACGTTGTTGATGTTCTCGACGCCCTGCTTGCCGAGCCACTCCTCGAAGGCCTTGAGGCCCTGCTTGGCATAGACGGGGATGCCGTCTTTCCAGGTGGCGCGCCCGCAGAGCACGCCGGAGAAGTTGGTGCCGGCTTCGGCGGCGAGCTCGAGCGATTCGTTGAAGGTATCGTTGCTGACGCCGGCGGAAAGATAGATGAAAGGCTTCTTGGCCATGGAGGCGGCGCGGCGGAAATGTTCCTTGGCCTCCTCGCGCGAATAGACGGATTCGCCCTTGGAGGCGCGCGCGCCCTTGACGTAGGCCATGTTCACCGGCACTTCCACCTTGAGGACATCGACGGCATATTGCGGCTTGGAGAACTCCTCCATGCTGCGGGCCACGATTTCGGGCTTCTTGCGGGCGAAGTCCGCGGACTTCTCGTCGGCGCCCTCTTCGTAGCCGACGAATTCGAGGAAGAAAGGCACGTCGAGCGCGATGCACTCGGCGCCGATGCGCTCGACCCAGGCGTGCTTGGTTTCGTTGATATTCGCGGGATCGAAGGGCGTGTAGTAGAGCAGGATTTTCACGCAATCGGCTCCGGCGGAGCAGAGGCGGCGGACGGAATAGTGGTCGAGCAGATCGGGCAAGCGGCCGGGCTGATTATTATCGTAGCCGGACTTTTCGTAAGCGAGCAGCAGGCCGGCATTGCGCGAGCGCACCTTGGCGGCGGACAGGCCGTACTCGGGATCGAGCAGGATGGCGGTGGCGTGCGGGGTGAGCACGCGGGTGACGGCTTCCTTGAACTCGGCCATCATGTGGTCGGTGACGGCTTTTTTATCCACGCCTTTTTCCTTGGCGATGGCGCTTTTGAGCGAACCGCGCTGGTCCATGGCCGCGGCGCCGATCACGCCCTGCTGATTGGAAACTGCCTCCAGGCCCTTCTGTTTGCCCGGGGTGATTTTCATTCTCGTGCCTCCGAAAGTTATAAGTTTCACAGCGCTGAAGTCAGCCGCCCGCGGCGACCTGACGTTTTGCCGCAAATGAGTCGCGGAAGAGGGCGGAGCAATTCTAGCACGAGCGGCGCGGGGCAAAGCGGGCGCAGCGAAAATTACACGTGATCAAGAAGCACACCCAACTATCTAATTATCGGTGGAACAGTTCGCTTTCGGGAAGCGGCTCGAAAAATTCCGCGTCCACGACGAGCTTGTCCTTTAGCGCTCCGGGCCGACGCTTCCTCTTCACCTCACTGAACGGAACAAGGCGAACCACCGGTTTAGAGCCTCGGGAGATGAGGACTTCTTCACCTGCGGAAGCCTTCTCAATGAGCACAGATAGATTTGCTTTGGCTTCGCGGATGCTGAATACCGGCATCCGGAAATCATAGCTCAGCGGGAGGGACGAAAGAGGCTAGAAGTGGGCCAGCCCTTTTTCGTCGAAGCCGAGGACCACGCGGCCGCCGGCGATGACTACGGGACGGCGGATGAGGCTGGGCTCCTTGGCCATCAGGCGAATGGCTTCGCGGCGGGTGGGCGGGTTCTCGGCCAGATTTTTCTCGCGATAGACGCCGCTGTGGGTGTTCAGGAAATCGGCGTGGTCGCGGGGACCGATCAGCTTTTCGAGTTCCGCGGCGCTGAGGGGCTCCTCCCAGAGGTCGCGGAATTGGAGGTGAACGCCGCGGCGCTGCAGGAGCTTGCGCGCCTTGGTGCAGGTGGTGCAGCCGGGCTTCTGGAGGAAGCGGGCGCGCCTGGTTCGGGTTCTGGCGCTGGGTTTGTGTTTGTGCGATCGCGGCTTGGTCATGGGTGGCTATCCTCTTGTGCCTCGATGGCTGGCGCTCGTTTTAGGAGAGGCACGCAGCTAAATGGAAGTGAGGATTCTACCGGAGTTCCTGTTGCGGAGGGATGAAAATTCATTGGGGGAATGGCGGGCGGGGGTGCAGGGGAAAAGCAAAGCAGATTCCTCGCTCCTCCACCCCAAAACACGCAAAACCGGCGTGTCTTGGGGACCCCGGCTACGCTCGGAATGACAACGGGTTTGCGCTGCGCCGGGAGGAGTGGAATGCATCTCAGCGCACCGTCCTCGCAGCGGGCGTGTGGGGGCAAGCGGCAGATGCACAGCCAAGAGTGGCTGTGCCACCAGTGCAAACCCTCCAATCTGGCGTGCGTTGAGAGGCAAGACGCGGGGCGAAAGCCCCAGAGCCCCGCCGAAAGTGCGGCGGGCGCCCTGGGCTACAAGTTGCGGATGGAGATAACGAGCCGGAGGCTCGTTATCTCCAGGCCGAGTAGACGGGCTTGCTGACTTCTTTACGCCAAAGCTCCCCTTACCGGGGACTTTGCCTCGAGCTTACTTCCAGGCCGAATAGACCGGCTTGCTCACTAGGAACTCGGGGTTGGCGCCGGCGCGCGGGGTGAACTTCTGCGCGCGGCCGTTATCGACTTCGGCCACGTAGAAGTTGCCTTCCTGATCGACGCTGAAGCCGTGCACGCCCCAGAAGCCGCCGGGGAAATCGCCCCAGGTGCCCCAGGTATAGAGCAAGTGGCCTTGCAGGTCGTACTTCAGCATCTTGGAGGTGCCGCGGTCGAAGGCCCAGAGAGTGCGGTCCGCGCCGATGTAGATCAGGTGGACGTCGGAGGGATTGTCGCCGACGTGCCACTCGTAGAGGTACTTGCCGTTTTCGTCGAAGACCTGAATGCGGTGGTTGCCGCGGTCGTTGACGAAGACGTGCCTGGTCTGCGCATCGATGGCGATGCCGTGCACGTTATTGAAATAGCCCGGGCGGGTATCGTTGCCGTTCGAGCCCTTCATGCCCCAGTCCAGGAGGAACTTGCCGTTCTTATCGAACTTGGCCACGCGCGTGCCGTTGTAGCCGTCGGCGACGAAGAAGGTGCTGTCGGGCAGCCAGGCGATGTAGGTCGGCCGGTTGAAGTGCGTGCCGTCGGCGCCCTTGACGGTGGGCGTGCCGATGGTTTGCAGGAGCTGCTTGCCGTCGTGGGTGAACTTGTAGATCGCGTGCATGTGGTCGTCGACGACCCAGACGTGCTTATCGGGATCGTAAGGATTGATGTAGACGGAGTGCGGGCGCTTGAAGATTTTGTCCCACTGGGTCCAGGTCTCGACGATGTTGCCGTTCTCATCGACCACGTTGAAGCAGTTGGCCCACTTGGCGTCCACGCCGATTTCGCGGTAGGGCGGCTCCGCGCCGCGCCAAAGCCGCGGGCCATCGTCGGGATCCTGTCCGGTGCCGCCGGCGCCGGGCATGGCGGCGGCCGTGGCGTCACGCCAAGGCAAGCGGCCGATGGGGAAAGAGATGCTCGGGCCCAACTGCGGAAGCAACGTCTGCTTGCGGGCGCTTTGATGTTGGGGAGCTCGCCGCGGAAAAGCATATAGACGCGATTGGGGCTCTCGGCAAAGATTCCCTGCCCCGCGCCCCAGGTCCACTTCTCGTTTCCGGGCAGCGTGCTGATGTCTTTCGGCCAGCCCTTGACGACGTCATAGGCGCCGAACATATCCTGGCCGCCAACCTGTCCCGGGATGGCGATGGCGCCGGTGCCGGGTTTGGCCGCGCCACGAACGGTGATGGTCCGCAAGGCGATGAAGAAGCCCAGGGCGCCTCCCACGGCTATTGCGAACAACGTGAATGCAACTCTACGCATTTCGATTTCCTCCTCCATAAGTAAGGCCTGTAAGCCTGTAGACGATAGCACCATCCGGGGCGTTTCCAAATAAGATCGAGTGCGGGGCCGGGATACGGAAGGGCGACGGAGAACCGAGGCAAACTGCAGATCCCTCGTCGCGTAAAACAAAGGCGCTCCTCGGGATGACACCTGGGGTGAGGGCGCGTGGCAGGCAAATGCGCTCCTCGGCGTGACACCTTGAGGGTGAGGCGCGCGGTGGGCAAATGCCTCAGGTCTCCCGACAGACATCATCGGGCGACCTGAGCTACAACGTTCGTGTAGCGGGCCAAGCGGGGCGGCAATTTTGGATGGCGTTCATTCAAATTACGAGTTGGACATTGGGGCGGGGGCGCTTTACTTTTGGGAATGGCTCGGCGCAGGATTAGCCACACGAACCAGAGCGAGAACAGCCATCATTCGCGCCAGACGCGAACGATGGGCGAGCGCGGCAGGAAGCGTCCGCAGAGCCGTCCCGCCGGACGAGCAGCGGGGCGGGCAATTCGGCAAGCGGCGGGACAGGTAATTGGTGGGGCAATTGGGCGAGCAGCGGCGATGGCGAGGAGAAGCGACCTTCCAGTGATGCGAAAACCGAGTCCCAATCCGTGGATGGACGGCGATCTGGACTTCGACTTCCTGCACGAGATCGCTTCGCGCATGTCGCTGGCGCCTCCGCTGCACGAAGTGCTGCGCGAAGTGATGCGCTTCGCGGCGGCGGTGGTGCAGTGCGACTCCTGCTTTGTTTACGTGCTGGAGAAGGACGAGCTGGTGCTGCGGGCCTCGAAGAATCCGCATCCCGAGATCATCGACCGGCTGAAGCTGAAGATCGGCGAAGGCATCACCGGCTGGGTGGCCGAGCACCGCGAGCCGGTGGCCGTGGCGCTGAACGCCATGAAGGACCCGCGGTTCAAATTCTTCAACGACCTGCCGGAGGACGCCTTCGAATCGTTCCTTTCGGTGCCGATCATGTGCCGGGGGCGGCTGGTGGGGGTCATCAACCTGCAAAACCGCAAGCCGCACAACTACAACAAGCGCGAGATCACCCTGATCTCCACGGTGGGGGCCCTCGCGGGCGCGGAGATCGAGATGGCCCGGCTACAGGACGAAGAGCGCCGGCGCATCGGGCGCGAGGTGCACGACAGCCTGGGCCAGGAACTTACCGCGGCGAAGCTTTACCTCAAGCGCATTCCGGAACATTCCTTCGCGGAGGCGCAGTGGTCGGGGTTTGTGAAAGAGGCGGTGGGGGCCGTGGATCGCGCGCTGCAACAGGTGCGCAGCCTCTCCTATCTGCTGCATCCGCCGTTCGCGGAGGACATGGGCCTGCTGACGGCGGTGCGTTACTACATCGAAGGCGTGAGCCAGCGCACGGGCATTCAAGTGAAAGCGAAACTGCCCGAGGAGCTGCAGCGGCTGCCCTTCGAGATGGAGGCGGCCATCTTTCGGGTGGTGCAGGAGTCCTTGACCAACATTTACCGGCACTCCAGCAGCAAGGTGGCGGAGATCGAACTGGAGCGCAAGGGCGAGACGGTGCGGGTGAAGATCCGCGATTACGGCGAGAAGGCCGCAGGGGAAAAGGCGGGCGCGCAACGGGCAGGCGTGGGCATCAGCGGAATGCGGGAACGAGTGCAGGGGCTGGGCGGGGTCTTCAAGATGTACGACGCGCGGCCCGGGATGGTGGTTGAGGTCGAGCTGCCGATCGCGCCGGCGGCAACGAAATCCGCGTAGCGGCAACTTCCAGTCGAGTATCCGGTCAGGCAGACTGGCGCAGGATCGCGGCGCTATCTTGCGCGAAGTAGCGCCGCTGCAAACGGAGCGCCACGTTCACGAGCGCGATCATCACCGGAACCTCAACGAGAGGTCCTATCACGGCGGCAAAAGCGGCTCCCGAATTTACTCCGAATACAGCAACCGCAACGGCGATGGCCAGCTCAAAATTATTGCTGGCGGCGGTAAACGCTAGAGTGGTGGTCTTGCTGTAATCGGCGCCGACCTTGCGGCCCATCCAAAAGCTCACAAAAAACATCACCACGAAATAGATCAGCAAGGGGACGGCGATTCGAAGCACGTCCAGCGGAAGCTGCACGATCAGGTTCCCCTTGAGACTGAACATCACCACAATCGTGAATAAGAGCGCCGCCAATGTGAGCGGGCTGATCAAGGGAATAAAACGCGCGCTGTACCACTCGCGGCCTCTGGCCTTCAAGAGAACGAAACGCGTGAGCATTCCGGCGAGGAATGGAACGCCAAGATAGAGGAATACGCTCTTGGCAATCTGGCCGATGGTTACTTGGACGACGCTTCCCTTCAGCCCCAGAAGCGGAGGAAGAACGGTAATAAATATCCAGGAGTAGACGCTGTAGAAGAGAACCTGGAAGACGCTATTGAATGCCACCAAACCCGCGGCATAGTCGTGGTCGCCATTGGCCAGCTCGTTCCAGACGATCACCATGGCAATGCAACGAGCGAGGCCAATCATGATGAGCCCGGTCATGTATTCGGGATATCCACGCAGAAAAGTGATCGCCAGCAGGAACATCAGAACCGGCCCGATCACCCAGTTCTGGAGCAAAGAGAAGCCCAGCACTTTGCGATTGCGGAAGACCTGGCCCAGCCGCTCGTACTGAACTTTTGCCAGAGGCGGGTACATCATCAAAATCAATCCGATGGCGATGGGGATGTTCGTGGTTCCCGATTGAAACTTTTCAATGAAGGACGCTGTGCCGGGTACGTAGTGTCCCAGAGCAACGCCAATAACCATTGCCAAGAAAATCCAGAGCGTCAGATAACGGTCGAGAAAACCTAGGCGCTTTCTGGTGAGAGGTGAACACACATTTGCGTTAAGTGGGTAACTGGCGTCTGCGCTCATTTTTGCCTTCCGATGTCGTCGATGTTCTTTTGGATCGCGAGCTTGTCGAGGCTCGACAGAGGCAAGCAAAGAAACAAGCCGATCCTGCGATCCAGAATCATGAAAGCCTCACGGAATGCCTTTTCGATTTCGGCTGGCGAGCCGTTTACGGTGGCGGGATCGGGAACGCCCCAGTGGGCCGTCATGGGCTGGCCCGGCCATACGGGACAGACTTCTTTCGCGGCGTTGTCGCAAACGGTGAAGACGAAATCGAGTTTGGGCGCGCCGGGCTTTGCGAATTCGTCCCAATCCTTGCTGCGCAATCCGTTTACCGGCAAGCGAGCTTGCTCGATCAGCTTCAGGGCCTCGCGCCGCACAGACCCTGTCGGATGGCTGCCGGCGCTGTAGGCTTTGAAGTTGGGAACGCCTTTGTAGTTGAGGATGGCCTCGGCCATGATGGAGCGCGCCGAGTTTCCGGTGCACAGGAAAAGGACGTTGTAGCGGCGATTCATGGTCATCCCTTGTTCGCTGCATCAGCAGTGCAACAGGCTGGTCCGCAGCAAGCGGCGGCGCGCGACGCGTCTTCGACCAGTTTGTCTGCCGGCAGGTCTTCCAAAACGGTGAAGGCTTCCCACTCGTTGCCGTCGGGATCGCGGATCCAGGTCTTGTCCTGCAAAGCGAAACAACATTCCGTGTGCATTTCGTCGCGCGTGTCGAGCCCTGCCCTGCTCCAGCGGTCGCGGATCTCGAGGACTTGCTCGGTGGAGGCGACCTGAATGCCGAGATGCGAGAGCGAACTAGGCGCGGGCGGCGCGTTCGACGGAGACTCGTTGAGCGTGAAGTTCAGAGGCGGCTGGGCGATATCGAATTTCGCGTAGCCGGGACGCAGCTTCACGGGCTCGGCGGCAAAGAGCTTGCGGTAGAAGTCGACGCTGCGGGCGAGATCGCGGACATGCAGGGCCACGTGGGCCTTGGGTGCAACGAATTTGGTTTCTGTCATGGCGTTCCTCCAATACATACGGATTCGCGTATGTGTAGAGTATGCGGCGATGGCGTTGCATATGTCAAGGCGTATATGTTAATTTACGTTTATGGCGGGAAAGAGTCCGACGCTTTCGCTGGATCTGCTGTTCCGCGCGCTGGCCGATCCCACGCGGCTGCGCCTGCTGAACCTGATTGCCGATCGGGAAATTTGCGTGTGCTACCTGGTGGAGATTCTGCGCATCAGCCAGCCGAAAGTCTCACGGCATCTGGCGTACCTGAGGCGCGCCGGGATGGTGGCTTCGCGGCGCGAAGGCAAGTGGATGCATTACCGGCTGCGGATGCCCGCGGAAGAGGGCACGGCCGCGGTGCTGCGCGAAGTGCTGCGGCGGTTGGCAGCCATTCCGGCCATGCGGCGGGACGTTTCGCGGCTGGCTTCGGCGTGCTGCACTCCGCAAAGCTTGCAGCTGCCGGCGGCCGCGCCGCAACCGCACGACTTAGTCGTGCTGCGGCCGTAAGCGTGGTTCTCGTGCTGCTGGGCTGAAAGGCCCCAGGGCCGCCACAAACCGGCGCGCCCTGGGCTACAAAACAGGAGCCTCAGGTCTCGCCCGTAAAAGGCTCAGGCAAGGGCCGAGCTACAAACGAGGAAACATCAAAAACAGATTCCTCGTCGCCCCGGCCGGGCCGGGGCGCAAGCAAAGCGCTGCGCTCCTCGGAATGACAGCTATTGCGGCAGATGCGCCGTGGGAAAAACCCGGGGCTGCCGAGTTTTCTAGGCCGAAAAAAACGCCGTGATCACCACGGCTTTTTTCGGCTCGACAACCGCACAACGCAGCGCATATTGGCGGCCGGCGCGCGCCGGGCGACCTGAGCTACAGGGCTTCCCTTCCCCCACGGCACGGTGACGGAGCTAACCTTCCCGACCAAGAGAGATTCTTCGATCGCCGCGGCGACCTCCTCAGAATGACACCTCAGCCGGTATTAGCGCGTGGTGGTGGTGGCGACGCAGGCTTCGGCGAGGTGGTCGCCCCAGGGTTCGCGGAGCTCGAGGGCAATGGCGTAGGGCAAAGAGTCGGAGGCGGCGTGCGGATCGTTCACCGCGACGCGGCGCAGGCGATCCTGCTCGACTTTTTGGAGGAATTGGCGGAAGCCTTCGATCTGATCGAGCACCTGACGGCCGCGCGGCGTGGTGCGGCGAAGCGCGGGAAATGCGGCGATGTTGATGCCGACGAGGGCCATCAACGAAAGCGCATAGGCCAGGGAGACGCCGGACTTCAGTTGCCACAGGACGGCGACGCCCCCGCCGCCAAAGGCGGCCACGGCGGCGCTGCCGATGAGCACTGTTTTGGCGCCACCCAACCCGCGCAACATGCGGCTCCAGGCGGGCAGCAGGGCCATCACGGCGATCAGGCCGAGGAAGAAGAAGCAGAAGAAAAACCACCAGGTGAGAAAGACGAGCGTCATGCGGTCGCCGGCGCGGCCGTGGGACGTGAGAGCCATGCCCATGGCGGCGAGGAAAGAAGCGAACGTGCCGAGCACGAGCCAGCGGGCGTTGCGCGTGAAGTAAAGATTGCCGCTGGCTCTTTGCATCTCCAGATTGATGTAGTTGACGTAGCGATTCAATTCGTTGCCGTTTTTGGGATCGAGGGTGGCGGTGGGGCCGTCCTCGAAAAGGACGTTGAACACCTGGGCTTCTTCCGGGGCGAGCGGCGGCTGCAACTTCGCGGGATCCACGGCGGTGAGGCGGGTGAGACGGTATTTGCCATCGGGCTGCGGCTCGATGGCGATGCAGCCGCGCGCGGCAAGCTGCGCGAGGGTGGCGGCGAACGTGCGGCCGTCGCAGCCGGTGGTGCGAATATAGCGCACGGCCGCGGGCGAGAGGCCTTGCGGGGCCTGATATTGCGTGGCGATCACGCCGCGTTGCGGCTCGCGGCCCAGCGCGAGCCACACCGCGAGATAGTAAAGAAGCAGAAGCGCCGGAGCGATCAGCAGGGTGGCGTCGTGAGACAGGGGGCCCAGGGCGGGCGGGGCCAAAAATCCTTTAGGCCAAGTGAACCACACGCTGGGACTTTGCGACGCGGGGAGGTTCGCAACGCGAAACTCGAAGCCGTCGGGGAGTACCGTGCGCTCGACGGGGGCTACGGCGCCGCGCTCCGGGGTGGCGCCGCGGTGGCCCGCGTAGGCGTTGGCGGCGACCACGTTCGCGGGAAGTTTTTCTGGCAGATGCAGGCGCACGACGGCTTCATCGACGGGGACGCGCCAGTAGTGGCCCACCGCGTTCCAGTAAAGCTGAACGTGATCGGAGAGAAATTGCGTGACGCCATCGGCTTCGTAGCGGAGTACGAAGCGATGATCGCCGGGCGCGAGCGGCGCGAGGGGCTCGCCGATGCGCAACTGCTCGTAGGAGGCGTCACTCCCCTGCTCGTAGGAGATGGGCGCGCCATCCTCGGTGGCTTCCAAAATTTTGACGCGAATGCCGGTGTCCTTGGCGTAGGGGCCGACGAGGCGCTGGTCCCAGCGCGCTTCGGAATCGATGGGCAGATCGCGGACCATTCCGTAGCGAAAGGCGTCGCCCACGCTGTGCATGACGAACTCTTCGCGCACCTCGAGCGTGGCATTGGCGCGCAGGGTGACGTCGGAGGTGAAAGAAAGGATGCGGTCGTCCCCTGGCTGGGCCGAGCGTGGCGGCTGGGCCGCGGCGCGCTTCATGGCGCGGGAGCGGCGAATGATTGGCGCCATGCGCGGGTACATGAAGGCGAACATCAGCGCCAGGCCGATGACGAATTGGAGCAGTCCCTTGAGGGCGCGCGGCATGACTTTTTTTAGGCCGAAAAAGCGCCGTTATGGCAACGGCCTTTTTCGGCTCGACAATCCCCATACTGCCGTCACATGTATCTTATTGGGAGGAGGGCGCGGCTCGATCTGGAAAGGGGCGGAAGGTGGCGTTTCGCGCAATGCTCAGTTGGCGGCAGGGGGATGCGCGCAAGCGGAAGAAGCGAGAAAAGCCTCAGGTCTCCCGCGCAATTCGCGGGCGACCTGAGCTACAACGTACCAGCGCACTGGCGGTCAACACCACTCTGCACAACTCGTTGCACGACGCGGAGCAAGGGCCCCAGGGCCCCGCCAAACTGCTGGCGGGCGCCCTGGGCTACAAAGGCGTGCACATCGGCGGCGAAGGAAACATCCATCGACTGGCAGAAACCGTCCCATGGTGATACGCGAGAAACGAGAAAAGCCTCAGGTCTCCCGCGACTTCTTTATTACGCGCGCTGGCGCGCGGGGCTGGCGGGCGACCTGAGGTACAAGCGCACAGCCAGGAGTGGCTGTGCCACTTGAAGCTAAGCTAAAATCGCGAGAGTCTTTTTCGGCAACGCCTGATTCGGGAACGCGTTGCTTAGGGGATGCATGGGAAGAAGGGCATGAAGCTGATCCGCGAGATGCCGGACCTGTTTCGCCTGGTGCACATTGCGCCGGTGAACTCCTATTTCGTGCGCGAGGACGATGGGCTGACGCTGGTGGATACGAATCTGCCGGGGCGCGCGGACAAGATCGTGGAGAAGGCGCTGCGCATGGAGCTGCCCATCAAGCGCATCGCGCTCACGCACGCGCATATGGACCACGTGGGCTCGCTCGACGCCATCTGCGAGCTGGTTCCCAACGCCGAGGTTTTTATCGGGGCGCGGGAATCGCGGCTGATGGAGCAGGATTTCTCGCTCGATCCGCTGGAACCGAAGACGAAATTGCGGGGGCGCTTTCTGGCAGTCAAGACCAAGCCTAGCCTGCTGGATCCCGGCGATCATGTGGGCTCGCTGCGCGTGCTGGCCACGCCGGGGCACACGCCCGGGCACGTGTCGTTCTTTGACGAACGCAACGGAGCGCTGCTGGTGGGCGACGCGATACAGACCGCCGGCGGCGTGGCCGTGGCGGGAGACTTGCGGCTGCTGTTTCCCTTGCCGGCGCTCTTTACCTGGAATAAGGCGCTGGCGCTCGAAAGCGCGCGGCTGCTGCGCGACTTGAATCCCACGTGCCTGGCGCCGGGGCATGGCCGCGTGGTGCAGTTTCCGCTGGCGCGCATCGACCGCGCCATTCGCCGGGCCGCCCGCACATTTAGTTAGACTGCAAAGCAGCGAAAAACCCCAGGTTTCCCGCACAACCACCCCAATGCACGCAAAGGCGGCGCGCATCGGGGACCCCGGTATTCGCGGGCGACCTGAGCTACAAGCGCACAGCCAAGAGTGGCTGTGCCACGTGTCCTGCACGGTTCGCTTCGAAACGCCGAGCGAGGGCCCCAGGGCCCCGGCGACTTCTGTTTTGGCGTGCGCTTCGCGCCGGCCTGGCGGGCGACCTGAGCTACAAGCTGCTCAGCCCGCCGCTTCGACGCGGCGCCCTACGATCACCACGTCGCGGTCCACGCCGTCTAACGTGGCGACTCGCGGAAGATAGCCCCACTGCGTGAAACCGTGTTTCCGCACGAGCCGCACGCTTGGTTCATTGTGGCTAAAAATGAAGCCCAGAAGAGTGGACACGCCGATGGCGGGCGCGTGCGCGATGGAACGGCGCAACAACTCGCTGCCGAAGCCGCGCCTTTGATATTCCGGGGCAAGGTAAATGCTCAGCTCGCAGGTACGATCGTAAGCGGGACGCCCGTAGAAACTCGAATAGCTGCTCCATCCCACGATTTCGCCTCGTTCCCAGGCGACCCATAAAGGTCTGCGCTGCGGTGAATGCTGCTCAAACCAAATGCGACGGCTCTCGACCGATACAGGTTCCGTATCGGCGGTGACCATACGGGATGGGATCGTCTGGTTATAGATCCTGACGATCGCAGGAAGGTCGGCGAAAGTCGCGTCCTTGACCTCCATAACTGGGACTTCCATCGCTAGATGAAAGGTTACGAGGGTCAGTTTGCGGAAGTCTGCACGGCGTCGCGGGGGACGGGCTTGCCGTAGACCTCGATCGCGCCCAAGCAGGTGAAGCCGCCGAGGCCCATGCCGCTGCCGGGCATCATGTCGGTAAAGCCGATCTCGTCGACCTTGCTGAGGTTGGGATGATCGACGAACTCGCCGCGAGCGACGATCCTGCCCATATCAAGCTTGATCCAGTGAACTTCGTCGAGGAAGAACTCGCTGGTGTGGTAATCGCGGGTGTAGCCGTTGGAGCCGTCGGAATAATCGCCCACGAGCCAAGTGCCGTCGGCAAGCTTCACGATGGGGTGGACAAAATGGAAGCCGGAGGTGCGCGTGACCCAGCGGATTCGCGCATGGCCGGTGAGATCGACGTAGTTATTCTTTTCGCGGAAAGCGACGGCGCAGTTGGTCTCGCAGGCGCCCGTGAAGAGATGCAAAGGCGGGTTGCGCTCGTTCATCAGAATATTCTGGCTATCGCCGTAGAGCTTGAGCTCCAGATTCGTGCTGGCCAGCGAATCAGGAGTGACCGGATGCTGGCCGCCCTGCGGGGTGGTTTTCCAGACTTCCTTGAAGAATAAGGGAGGCGGCGCGGGGGCGGGACGGGCTTGAGCTTGGGCCTGAGCTTGCCCCTGGGCCTGGGGCTGCTGCGCGAAGGCGCCGGAGACGGCGAAGAGCAGGATGCCGATGGGCACAATAAAGCGACGGTTTTTCATGAAAGCTCTCTCTTTCTGTCGAGGGGCGAGACAGACCCATCATTGAAAAGGCTGACAACGCCGGCATAGGCCGCTGGGGCGCGGCGGCTGTTGAGGCTAATATTGAGAATCGGGAGCTTCCTCGCCGTTCCCTTTCGTACGCTTCTCGGGCAGGACGCGGCCATCGTCGAAGACGAAGCGAGAGCCGGTCATGCGCGGGGCGCCGGATTTGGCGGGATGGCCGCTTACGGTGATCTTGTCCCCGGGCTTGAAGACGTCCTTGCTGAAGCCCGCGCCGGACTCCTGATGGGGGTTGCCCAACTCGACGCCCCAGTGCACGACGCTGCCCTTGTCGTCGGTGGCGTCGAACAAAAGACCGCAGTGGGGATTGGCCCAAATCCATTCCGTCACGACACCCTTCACCGTTACGGTTTTCTCGGTGTCGTAGGCCACGCCGGTGCCGTGGTGCGCGAACAGCGGCGCGCAGGAAACGGAAAGCGCTACAGCCAAAGCCACAAATGCCGGGATCTTGAAGTTCATGTTTGCCTCCCGAGAAGTACACAGTATTTAGCACAAAAGCGGGCTGGCAAACAATTCCTGTCGTTCTGGAAACATCCCGCTGCGTGTGACGCACGGCCGCCATGTGCCGAACTACAATTTAGCTAGAGCGCGACTGGGACGTTCAAAATGGCCACGATGACAACGCAACACGCGGAACGATCTTTTGTCGAGAGGTCTTGGCCTCTGCTCTCGTTGGTGGCGCTGGTCGGGATTCCCGCGGCGGGTTCGGTAGCCCTTGTTTTTTCGCTGCAAATCCTGCGGTTGGTTGACGGCGCATACCAACTGTTGCCGCTAGTCGCCGAAGTGGGCAGCTTGCTCACGGTGGCAATCCTTTTTTTCGTGCTGCGCGCCTGCCTGGCGCTGCCTTCGGCTCCGCGCGGCGTGTACAGAGCCGTGCTGGATTTTCTGGCCATGGCTCGCTGGCATCCCGCGGTGAAAGTCGCGTTTGCAGCGCTGATCGTGGCGCCGGGAGCATGGTATATCCACGGCAGCCACTGGCTGGTGATCACGTTTCGGATGTTGGGGTGGCGGGCGCTTCGGTCGGGCGATGTGCGGGACGGACTCGACGGCTTGACGGCCATCTACCAACTGGCGCTGACGGGCGGAGTGCCCCTGCTCTTTGGGGTGCACATGATGACCCGATGGAAGCCGAAGAATCCTTTCCTGCCCTGGGTGTTGATGCCTGTCGTCTTCGTCGGAACGGCTGTGGGCGTAGTCCTTCTCGTGTTCCTAGCGCACCACTAGCACCAATCGATGACGGGACGATCGATAAAATTCAAACCGACCCGCTGCCGAAAAGGCCGCCACTTACCTGGAGGGTCCTTCGACTCCGTGACCGCGCGGACCAAAATGCGGTTCGGTGCGAAAGGCGCGCGGCCACTTCGCTCAGGATGACAAGCGACGCCGGGCGCTCCTGAGCACCGAGCTGACGAGGCAGGAGCACAGCCAGGAGTGGCTGTGCCAGGTAGAAGGCCGGCGGATTGACGGGCCATTGGCATTCGAGTAATGTGCAGACATGGCTAAGAAAAAGAGCGGCAAGAAACCTCAGAAGAATGCGTTTCTCGGAAGCCTGGATCGCCTGGGCGGAAAGAAATTGGTACAGCACGGCGCCGAGGAGTCCTCTAGAGGCAAGGGATCGCGCCAGCATTCCGTCGGTGGCCGCGTAAAAAACGGATAAGGCTTGCCGTAGCTTGTCTTCGCTCCAAGGGCGCTCGGGGGCGCTATAGCAGCGCTAGAGCGGTTCGGAAGAAGGCGCGCCGTATGGGCTTGATGGCGCGGAAGCTGGCGGCGCCGAAGCCGGACCGGGCGTAGCGTCGCCGTCCGGTTCGGGAGTAGGAGATGCCGCGGGAGCGTCGCTCGACGCAGCGGGGCTCTTTTCCGGTTCCGACTTCAGCCAGAATCTCACGCCGCGCTTGGCGTTCTCGTCGTTGGTGCGCCGCAGGTCCACGTGGTCCAACCCCACGGTATTTTCACCGCCGGCCAAGGTGTAATGAAGCTGGTCGTCAGTGATCCAGTAGTCGCTGGGAGAAAGCGACGTGCCGTCCTTCAAGTAAATAATCACCGAACCCGGCGTGGCCGTAATGCCGGCGTTAACGGTGGTATCCCAGTTGGGATTCAAAGGCTCCGAGGGCTCGGTAGATTGTGAATCGGGTGCTGGGCCGCCCGCTTGGTTGCCGGGATCGTAGTTCGGATCGGGTCCAAATGACTGCGGCGGGTACGCGTTTGGATCGTAGGGCTGATCGTAGGACGGATACGCGTTGTAATCGTAGGCAGGTCCGGAGAATCCGCCGAAGCAGAAGGGATCATCCCAAGCCCAAGCCGAGCCCCAGCAAGGATTCCAGCCGAATCCGAGACCAAAGCCCAAGCCAAAGCGGCCAAACCCAAACCCAAACGGCCGGAATGCAGGGCCGAGACCGCCGAATCCAAAGCCCGGACGCAGGCCGAAGCCAAATCCAAAGCCGGGACGCGGAAACAGAGGAGCGACGGGACGCCATCCAAAGCCGAATCTTCCGGCACCCGCGATTCCGGGGGCTGCGCCGGCGATTCCACGGGCGGCGAAGCTGCGCGCACCGAACGAGGCGTTGCCCGCCAGCAGGCTGTGCGAAGCAAAAGCGGTGGACGCTACCGGCGAGGAAGCTCTTAGACTGCCCGAGACTGTCCGGTTGGCGCTGCCCACGGTTGCGGAGCGTGCGGCGGCGGAAGTTCCTCCGGTCCGAGGGCCCTCCTCGTAGAGGTCATGGCCTTGACCGACAAAAGTTCTGGTGGCTCCGGCGCTCGTCGAACCGGAGCCGGAAGCCTGCGCCGAGGCGCGCAGCACGAAGGAATGCCACTGGCCATCGGATGGGGCTGCATGCGAAGCAGGCGTCCCCGACGCGCTCTCTCCGGCGTAGCCCCCATTGGCATAGGTCCCGCGATTTCCGGATGGCGCTCGATAGGCGTCTCTTCCTTGGTTGTATGGCGCTGCCGAGCGATAGGCATTTCCGCTCGGGCGCGCATAGGAAGAGCTGGGACGCGAGTAGCTGGGTGCAGAAGGCGCCGCGCGGTAGGATCTGGCGGCAGACGATCTTGCGGATGGGCCGCCGCCTGACGAATGCCCACTCGATCCTGAGAATCCGCCGGCGCTATGGACGCCGCCGCCTCCCCCATGGGAGCCACCCCCACCGCCATGACCTCCGCCGTGTTGGGCAAAGACGAAAGATGGCGCGCTGGCCAACATGATTGCGGCGAGCACGGTGAAAGTGAATCTTCCCGCTTTGGATGATGTGGCTTTGGCTGATCTCATTGGTCCCACCTTCAGCACCGATAGCTGCGGGGGACGATCCAGAGGCCGGGGAACCTCCGAGCGTCTCAGTAGTAGGATTATACCCTACTACCTGCATACCTATTTAACCCTACGGGCGGGAAAAAGTTGTGCTGGGGCGGGCTGCACAATGGACACTAAGCCTTGTTGTTTTAGGTACTTAGGGCGACACAAAGGCTGATCCTGGACCTTGGCAACCATCTCCATGAATGTCCCCGATGTCCGGTAGGATGCACAGCCAGGAGTGGCTGTGCCACTGACAGCGAAAGGCCTCAGGTCTCCCGCGGCTTCCTTATTACGCGCGCTGACGCGCCGGGCGCGGGCGACCTGAGCTACAACCCGCACACACTGAGTGGCTGTGCCACTGGCGGAAAGGCACACAAACGCTGAAAACCTTCCACCTGGTCCAAAACGGTCACTTATACGCCGCGGGATACGCAACTCGGCGGCTTTTTTAGGGTTATTCCTATAGGGTCTTCAGGTCCCACCGGCCATCTGTGGGCGGCTGGGGGCATCTACTATGTGAGCTTTGTGGACTCGCGCCAGGTGGTGGCTTTGGACGAATGTAGGAATCGTGAGGGTGGGATAAGGCGGCCGGGCGGAATCCGGGCTTTTCTGTGGTGGGGATACTTGTGCCTGATGTGTTTCGCGATGGCACTCTCCAACGGCGTTGCAGCTCTATCGCAGGACCAGCAGCTCGGTCTCTCCCAGGAACCGGGAGCAGGAATGTCGGCCCCCGGAACAGCGGCCAACGATCAGCAGCCCGATCGGCAATTCCCGGGAAGCATCAGCGGAAGGGTTCTGGATGAATCGGGAACCGCCGTGATGGGAGTTCGGGTAAAGCTTGCCCGCGACGAACGATCTCAAACTCCGCCCGAAGATCAGGCTCAGAATCAGGCCCAAAATCAGGAGACGCTGACAAGCTCAGATGGGACGTTCTTCTTCGGCGGCGTCGCCCCAGGCGCTTTCCAATTGACCGTCACCTCGGAGGGCTTCGCAACACAATTGTTATCGGGAACTCTGCATTCGGGAGAGACGGACACTCTCGCGCCGGTCACATTGATTCTTGCCGCGGCAAACACATCGGTGCGCGTGGTGGCGCCACAATGGGAAGTGGCGGAAGACGAGATCAAAACACAAGAGAAACAGCGGCTCTTGGGCGTGATTCCCAATTTCTACGTGAGCTACATTCCCGATGCGGCTCCCCTGGACGCAAAGCAAAAGTTCGAGCTGGCCTGGAGGTCGACGATCGACCCCATTACCTTCGCGCTCACCGGGGCGCTGGCGGGAATCGAGCAGGCGGACAACACGTTCAGCGGGTACGGGCAAGGCGCCCAAGGTTATGGAAAGCGCTTTGGGGCGGCCTATGCCGACACGGTGACGGGCACGTTCATTCGCGGCGCCGTATTGCCAGCGCTGCTGCGGCAGGATCCGCGCTATTTCTATAAGGGCAGGGGCAGCGTTCGATCGCGCGTCCTCTATGCGATCGCCAACTCCGTGATTTGCAAGGGCGATAATCAACGCTGGGAACCGAACTACTCCGGCGTGCTGGGAAGCCTGGCGGGAGGAGCGATCTCCAATCTTTATTACCCGGCCAGCGATCGGAGCGGCTTATCGTTAACGTTTGAAAACACGGGGATCGGGATCGGCGAAACCGCGGTGACCAATATCTTCCAGGAATTCGTGGTCCGCAAACTGACACCTAGCCTTCGCCATAATCCAGCCAAGAATAGCAGTGCGGCCGAGCCCTGAATCCGGGAATGGAGCGCGCGGACGGCAGGACGGACCGCGCCATTGCTGCGGGTGTGCCTCGAAACCCTAGTTGCGGACGTGGACTTGCGCTTGGGTCGCGGCTGCTCGCCTTTCGCTGGACCTGGCGGCAAGCAACTTGTCCGTGGTGATGTAGCCGACGGTCATAGCCACGACCAGCAGGGCGCCGATGAGCTTGGGCGGGCTCGGAACGGGAACGTCGAACCATCGGCAAAACACGCCAATCGACAACCCTAAAAGCAACGCGATCACCGTCTTTAACATGTTCCGCCTCCGAGAAAACCGCCTGCCATTCTAGCCTCATCTCGCGCGCCACCGCGATCTCCAGCACCGCCACGTGTGACCGGCGTCACAGACTCGTGTTCCAAAGCGGAACAAACTCAGGCGGCATGTAGCTTCACCAGACCCATACCAATAAAGCTCAACAAACACGAGAAAGGAGGATTCTATGTCGGGAAATGGATTTTCAGAGAACCCGCTCATGGCGGGAATGGAGGAAGTTCGGAGTTCTTGGGGCTGGTTCTTGACCTTGGGAATTCTGCTGATGATCTTAGGGGCCATCTGCATTGCCGGTGATATCACCGCCACGTTTACCACCGTTCTGGTTTTCGGATGGGTGCTGTTGATTAGCGGAATCGTGACGCTGGTCCACGCGTTTCAGACCAGAAACTGGAGTGGATTCTTTCTTTACCTGCTTAGCGCGGTCTTCAGAGGATTCACAGGATATCTGCTAATCCGCTATCCGCTCGCCGGAGCTGAAAGCCTGACGTTGATTTTGGCTTCGTTCTTCGTTGTGAGCGGAGTTTTTCGCGCTGTCGGCGCGGGGATGATCAAGTTTCCGCGTTGGGGTTGGGCGGTCTTTTCCGCGATCGTTACCGTTGTCCTGGGAATTATGCTGCTCGCGCAAATGCCGGTTTCAAGCATCTGGTTCATCGGCTTCGCCATCGGCGTTGATCTGATCTTTGACGGCGCATCGCTGGTTGGTTTTGGAACTGCAATCCACCATATTTTGCCCGGCCCGAAGGCATACCACGCTGTCTAGATTCACTTAAAGGAGATATCTCATGGAAGAAATGTTAGTCGCAGTGTTTGATACCGAAGCCAAAGCGTATGAAGGCTCGCGTGCACTCCACAAGCTCGATAGCGAGGGGAGCATTGTGATTTACGCTGAAGCAGTAATCAAGAAGGACCGCGACGGAACGGTTTCCGTAATGCAGTCCGACGGTGAGTTCCCGGTTCGCACCGCCGGAGGTACCGCCATTGGCAGCCTGATCGGAGTGCTGGGAGGGCCTATCGGCCTTGGTATCGGCGCATTGACGGGGGCGTTTGCCGGCATGATGGGCGACATCTACGCTGCCGGGGTCAACACGGATTTCCTCGCTGACGTTTCCGGTACGCTCACGCCGGGCAAGTGCGCGGTCGTGGCTGATGTGAGCGAGGAGTGGGTTACGCCGGTGGACTCGACCATCGAGCCTCTCGGTGGCGTCGTATTTCGTTCGCTGAGGAGCGCGGTCGAAGACGATCTAAGGGCCAGGGACGTAGCCGAACTCAAACACGAAATTGCTCAGTTGCAGACCGAGGTTGCTCAGGCGCGGGCTGAGCGCAAGGCGAAGATTCAGGCCAAGGTTGACAGCCTCAACGCCAAGCTGCAAGCAAAGCTTGAACAGGCAAAACAAAGGTCGGAGCAGATCAAGGCCGAGACCGATGCAAAGGTGCAGTCCTTGCAAACGAGAGCGGCAAGGGCACAGGGTGACGCCAAGAAAGCCTTTGAGGCCCGCGTCGCCCAAATACGCGGAGAATATGAACAGCGTTCCAAGAAACTGAGGAACCTGGCTGCTGAGCAACTCAGAAAGGCGGCTGCGCACATCGAGTCGTAACGAGCGGTCGCTTTCATGGCGGGGGGGGGCGCTCCGTTGTGCCCCTCGCCATTCCATATCGCTTTTATCGTTGGAGGCTACGTCAGCGGAGGCAGCATGGCAACGCTAATTCCTCTATCGGACGCATCGAGGCGCCCGACCAACTTCCCCTTCGCCACGATCTCCATCATCGTCATCAACGTACTGGTCTTTGTGCGTGAGTTGATGGGAGGCGATGCGTTTGTGCTCAAGTGGGCGGCGGTCCCCGCTCACATCGTTGCGGGTCACGACTGGATCACGATTCTCACTGCGATGTTCATGCATGGCAGCTGGTCGCACATCATAGGCAACATGCTCTTTCTGTGGGCATTCGGTCCGGAGATCGAATCCGCCATGAATCCATTGCGGTATTCGGTCTTCTACCTTGTCGGCGGCGCGGTGGCAATGCTTGCTCAGGTTGCGGCGAGTCCTGCCTCCACAGTGCCAAGCTTGGGCGCGAGCGGAGCGATTGCCGCCGTGATGGGGGCATTCCTGGTCACCTATCCGCAAGATCAGATTCGCTCCCTTCTCGTCATCTTCTTTTATGTGCGCATCACGTTTATCCCGGCGGCCCTCCTGATTGGCGTCTGGTTTGTCATGCAGCTGATAAATGCCGGCCAGGTGGCAACCGTGCAGACAGGCGGGGTGGCCTATCTCGCTCACGTTGGCGGCCTCATCTTCGGGGTTGCCACGGCACGATTGTTCGAGAGTTCACTGCGTACTGCTGAACAAGGATAAACGTGCCGCCGAAGGCGACTCGTGCGATCCGAATGTCTCAGCGCGCGACGGGATATTGCGTTGCGTGAGAATGTTTCAACGACGGTGCGGCAAGAACAGGTTTTGAAGATCTTCGGCTAGCGTGACTGAGAACGCACAGCCGGCTATTTCAACGCACTCTTCAGCCGTTTAGTGCTCTTCTCCAACTGCTTTTTGAGTGCTTCCACATGCTTACTTAAATCGTTGAATTCCTCTCTAGCTATTTGGGCGGCTTGGAGAGCTGCTTTCTGTGCTTTGCGAGCTTTGCTATCAATCCTACCAACTGCCGAACCAATTTCGACGGCAGCATCTCTCAATCTATTTTTCTTCGCCATGTCATGCCTCCAGACGCGCTAACGATGCCAGATTCCTAATTCCCTAGCAAGGCCAAGCCCTGAGAAGTCGGGTGTTCGGAAACCACCCCACCGCATTAGCTTAAAGACCACTTCAATGAGAGGGTTTTGTTTTGCCCGGAACCGTTAAATGTCGAGGAGAAACACAAGCAGGCCGTGCATAGACGCGGTGGGCGGGATTTTGTAACGTTATCGGCGATGCGCATGCGCGACGACTTCAGCCCCGCGATTCGCCCGGAATTCGACCGCTTGCGCGTGGTGCTGGTGCGGTCGCGGAATCCGCTGAACATCGGCGCGGCGGCGCGGGCCATGAGCAACTTCGGGTTCGCGCATCTCCGCGTGGTGACTCCCTATGGGCCGGCGTTTCGGGAAGCGCGCTCGGCGGTGGGCGCGGCGGAACTGCTGGCGACGGCCGAAGAGTACGACAGCGTGGCCGAAGCCGTGGGCGACTGTGCGCTGGTGGTGGGCACGACGGCGGTGGGAAAGCGCAGCATCCAGCACCATATCGAGCGGCTGGAGCGCGGCGCGGAACGGCTTCGCAAAGGCTTCCATGCGGGAAATGTGGCGCTGCTCTTCGGTTCGGAAAGGACCGGCCTCAGCAACAAAGACTTCAGCCACTGCCACTGGCTGATGCGCATTCCCACCTGCGAAGCGAACATCTCCATGAACCTGGGGCAGGCGGTGGCGGTGTGCCTCTACGAAATCGTTCGCGATGGCGCAGCCGCACCGCAATCTCAATCGAATCGCGAGGCGGAAGCGACGGCGGGGCCGTCCGGCGAACTGATCGAGCAACTCACCACGATGCTGTTCGAGGCGCTGCGTGCCAGCGGATATTTGAAACCGAAGACCTCCACATACACGGAAGCGAAAATACGCCGGCGGGTGCGGCGGCTGAAGCTTTCCACCGAGGACGCCGAGGCGTGGATCGGCATGCTGCGGCAGATGCTCTACAAGATGCGGCGGACGTAGCGACGCTGGCGCGTTGGTGCGAAAGGCCTCAGGTCTGCCGCGACTTCCTTATTACGTGCGCTGACGCGCCAGGCGCAGGCGACCTGAGCTACGAACCGCACGGCGACGTGAGCTGCAGGCAGCTCGGTTTATAAATCACCGCACAGCCAAAAGCAGATCCCTCACCGACATCCGCAAACGACGCGGCTGGGTTCGGGATGACAGCTCGGAATAACGCCGCCTCGCGGAATAACGTAAATCCCCCCGCGGGTCGCTCCGGCTACTGTGCCGCTTTGGAACGATTGCACCCAAGGGCAACGCAACTCCTGTACCTCAAGCCATCTGTACATGCTTTACCTTAGCTGCTATTAAGTCCCCTACAGGATTCGCTGTAAGAATCTTTAAACCCAGCCCAAGCGCGCCCTGATTTGTCCAAACGGGGGTAATCCACTTGGGAAGCAACCGGCTTTGTGGTCAAAGGAGTCTTCGCAAGAAAGCAAATTGGCACAACACGCACGTAAGCTTCCGGCTCGCTCCCGTTCTCTTCCCCCTCTTCGTTCTTGTTGCCGCTCTCGTTGCCGCTCTTTATCCAGCTCAAGCTTGCGCGCAATCCATCAGCGTGGTTCAGAGGGTGACGTTCAACCAGCAGCCCTCCTCGAGCGGAACGGTCACTCTAGCTCTGCCCAAAGCGACCGGCGCGGGAAATGCGCTCATTGTCGGCGTCAGCTTCTGGCCGATGGACCTGAGCAGCGTGACCGACAGTTCGGGAGACTCCTTCACGCGCGGCGTGGCCACATCGATCTATCACAACGTCTCCCAAGGCGTGATGTACACAAACTTCTATTACGCCAAGAGCACCGCGGGCGGCGCCAGTAGCATCACGCTGAAATTCAGCGCCGGCAAAACCTACATGGTGGCCGCCGTGGCCGAAGTGGCCGGGCTCAATTCATCCGCTCCGCTGGATGCCGCGGCATATAAGGAGTCGCTGAGTTCGGCCAGTCCTTGGTCTTCGGCTGCGCTCACTACCGCAACGGCGAACGAATATCTTTTCTCCTGGGCGGCGGATGAGTGGAACAACCCATCGTGCTCGAACCCCGCTTCGGGGTGGACGGAGACGCAGAATAATTCCGGGGCTACGGTCTGCATGCTGGACCGAACGATCTCAGCGGCGGGTTCGTATCAGGCGGCGGTGACGCCGAGCAGCGCTTTCAACTACGGCATGGAGATTGTGGCATTCAAGGGCGCGTCGTCTGCTCCGCCGCCCGCGCCGCTGGCGATCTCGACGACGACGCTGCCCGCAGGCACCGTCGGAACGGCATACTCGGCGACGCTGGCTGCCACGGGAGGAGTTTCGCCGTACACGTGGTCTGCGAGCGGTTTGCCGGGAGGCCTTTCCATCAGCGGCGCGGGAACGATCAGCGGGACGCCGACCGCATCGGGAAGCTTTTCTGCGTCGATCACCGTTCTGGATTCCACGAACGCCAACGTCAGTGCGAGCGAGACGATAAGCGTCGCTTCGGCGCCGGCGCCACCGCCGGTGAGCAGTACGATCACCGTGATCCAGAGGGCTACGCTGAACCAGCAGCCTTCTTCGAGCGGAACCATCACTCTTGCTCTGCCCAAAGCGACCGGAGCGGGAGACGCGCTCATCTTGGGCGTCAGCTTCTGGCCGCTCGACGTCAGCAGCGTGACCGACAGTTCGGGGGATTCGTTTACTCGCGGCATCACGTCGTCGATGTATCACAACGTTTCCCAGGGCGCGATGTATACCAACTTCTATTACGCCACCCGCACGGCGGGCGGCGCCACGAGCATCACGCTGAAATTCAGCGGCGGCAGCACCTATGTGGTGGCGGCCGTGGCTGAAGTCGCCGGGCTCAACTCCTCGGCTCCGGTGGATGCCGCGGCTTACGACGAATCGCTGAGTTCCGCCAGCCCGTGGTCTTCGGCTGCGATCTCGACTGCCACGGCGAACGAATATCTTTTCTCCTGGGCGGCGGACGAGTGGAACAGCCTATCGTGCCCGAACCCCGCTTCGGGCTGGACGGTAACGCAGAATACGTCCGGGGCCACGCTGTGCCTGCTGGATCGAACGATCTCGACGGCGGGGTCGTATCAGGCAGCGGTGACGCCGAGTAGCGCTTTCAATTACGGGATGGAGATCGTGGCGTTCGAGGGCGCGACGTCTGGCACGGGGTCGGGTCCGGCTCCCCCGTCGTCAGGTCCAACGTCGCCGGCGCCGCTGGCGATCTCGACGACCACTTTGCCCGCCGGTACCGTGGGAACGGCGTACTCTGCGACGTTGGCGGCGTCGGGAGGAGTTTTGCCGTACACGTGGTCGGCGAGCGGTTTGCCGAGCGGCCTTTCCATCAGCAGCGCGGGGACCATCAGCGGCACGCCCACTGCCGCCGGAACACAGAACGCGGCGGTGACGATACAAGATTCCACCGGCACGACCGCGTCCGCTTCGCTATCGCTGGCCATCGGCGGTTCTTCCCTACCGGCCCGGCCCGCGGTTACCTACAATCTGCTGCATTTTGGCAATGCGGGATTTGGGGGCGACGACACGAACGTCTTCCAGACCGCGCTCACTTACACCGCAGGAAACGCGGCGGCATTGGAGATTCCGGCCGGAAGTTACAACATCTCCCCGGTCTCTTTCCCGGCCAACTCTTATGTGATTGTGGACGCAAACGTGACCGTCACGGCTAACCCGGGATATGGCACGAACGATCACCTGCTCAATGTGAACGCGCAGAACATCACCATCATCGGCGCGGGAGCGGCCACGTCTGTATTCCACATGCTCAAGGCGCAATACACCAGCGGCGAATGGAGGCATTGCCTGGATATCGAGAATGCCACGAACGTGACCGTCAGCGGGATCTCCTGCAACGACTCGGGCGGAGATGGGGTGTATCTGGCCAATAGCACCAACGTGACCGTGGAAGACAGCATCTTCAACAATAACCGGCGCCAGGGCTCCAGCATCACCGGCGGCGTGAATCACGTCTACTATTTGCGCGACTACTTCACCAACACCAGCGGCACCGCGCCGCAGAGCGGCATCGACATCGAGCCGAATGCGCCGGGCGACTTCCTGCTGGACGTCAACATCGAGGACTGTTACACGAACACAAACGCGGGCGACGGACTCATGATCAGCCTGTGGCTGATGACCTCAGCTTCACAGCCCGTGGGAGTCACCGTGTTGCGGCACCATTCGACCGGGAACCAGCGGTACGGTTACGTTGGGACTAACAACGATCCCTCGAACGCGCCCGGCACGATCCTGATTCAGGATTCGTTCAGCGATCAAAGCGGGAGCTATGGCGCGGCAGGACGCTTCTACGCCGGCAATGGAGCGAGCCTCACGTTCCAAAATCTCACGGTCACGAATCCACACGTCAACGGGCCCGATCCCTCGTATGGAGATAGCGGCGCGGTTGACGTGATTCGCGGAGGCGGAGGCACGGTGGCGCAGGGCAATATCCATTTCTTGAACATCAACATTGCCGCGACCAACGGAAAAGTGGACCACTACTTCAACTTCCAGGACGGCTCGAACATTGGAACGACAAATGTGGAGTTCGTTCCCGGAACGCTGAGCGGGGCGACGCTGGTTCCTCCGAACGGGCTCATGCAGGGGCAGGGGTACAGCTCGATCAACTAGGAGTTCGAAGACGTACTCCCCTGAGTAACGGTGAGTACGCCGACCTCGAGTTCAAAGCGGCGAGCCGAAAGATGTAGCGAAACTTATTTCTTCTTGGGGTCGAGGACTACGTCGCCCACGTTGTCGTTGTACTTGTCCATCTCCGAGGGGGCGCAGCGCAGTTCCTGGATGTCGAAGTCGGCTGGCTGCAGATGCAGAGGAAACTTGTCGAGGGCCAGCCAGGGTTCAGTGTAGTACTTGGGGTCGATAATCTTCAGCGTGAGCTGCATATTGTCGCGGTCCACGCGGTGCCAGGTTTCTTCGACGCGCAGGGCATCGCTATGCGGGCGGCCGGCGTGATCGATCCAGCTCCCCGGCATCAGCCCGTTGGTCTCGATGAAAAAGTCGGAATCGTTCAGCCATTTGCCCACCGAGTAGCCGTTCCAGCGGGCCTCCTCATTCTTGGGAAGCTCGCGGCCGTCGGTCCAGATGATGCGGTAATTGCCGTAAAACGGACTGATGATCAGCACCTGGTTTTTTGTCTGCACGACATCGAGGGTCCTCAGCTCGAAAAGCTCCATGTAGGGGAATCCGAGCGGATCGCACCGGTTGATGGGATCGTTTGATTTTGCGGAGGGGACTTGCCTCACGCTGGGCCCCGAAGGCAGGTTGCGCTTGAGCGCCGCAAGCCCCGCGGGCGTATAAGGCAAAGGATGAGTAATGCCGGTCTCGTCCGCCTGTCCTCCTCGGCTACCGCCTCCTCCCGGGAGAACGGCCGAATGCTCTTTCGCGCCGCTGGTCTGGCGTCCGCCGTCTTCGTAGGCCGCATCCCAGATTCCGGAAATATCGCGGACGGGAGCGGAGCCCGACTTTTTCCCCGCGTACGTGGATCGCAGGGGCGAGACGTTATTCCATTTGTCCTGGGCCACGTTGTCCGCCGCGGTTTGAGCGCGCACGGCAGGCGAGAACGCCAGGCAGAACGTCAGAAAGAGCGGGGCAACGGCCGGAAGCAGCAGGCGCTTAAACATTTTCGGAATCCCTCATGCAGCTAAAAACCGCGATTTTGGAATTGGCCCGCGACCAAGGCGGGCGCAAGAGGCGCTGATCCTCACTGGGCATTTCTACTGGAACTGTTTGCCATTGATGATGATGCGGCGCTTGGCCGAAGTGGGGCTGGACCCGCCGGTCGATCCGATGGGGCGGCCATTCTTGGCTTGGTTGACGTCAACGCTGACCACGTCCCCGGGCTTGAAGGTATCCGGCCTCCAGCCAATGGCTCTCATGGACACAGTGTTCTGAGCTTCGACGATCCAATGCTGGACATTGCCGCTGGCATCCTTGGCGTCCATTTTTAGCCAAACGTGAGGATTGGACCAAATAAACTCGGTCACCGTTCCCGTCACGGTGGTCAGTTTGGTGTCGAACGAGGCATTCCCGTGGTGCGCAAACAGCGGAATGGACGCGGCCAAGGACGCAAGCATCATCAGCGAAACAATTCTGGCCCTAGTTCTCATCGTGTCTCCGTCTCTCCCACTCTTAGATTCCTGCGGGATTCCTGCGGGAATTCCCGCGGGGATTCCTGTGAGCAGCGGCCCCGGTTCCGCACCGGCTCTCCCATAACAGTGAGGCGACCATATCACCGCACATTTGCCAGTGTCAACGCGCAGGGATGGGCGGTAGGAGAATACGGAAACCTCGCAGACTACGGAAAGGCACAGACCCCACGCGCAAAGACGGCGGCCGCAGGCGGTCAAAGCCGAGCAATAGACAGGGCGTTGGCTTCTGCACTATTTTGAACGAAGCGATGCCAGGTCTCCCGGTCTTCGTTTTCAGAATCCAGCGCAGGGCGGCGGGGCCAATGCGTTCCATACCAAGTTCACAGGAGAAGAAGAAAGATGAGCGAACACTATCACGATCCCGCCGATTTGCGTTTCCTGAAACAGATGAGCAAGCTGGCGCCGAACGAGTTCACTGCCTGGCTGAATCTGGACAAAATCGTTGCTCGCGAGGACGGAGCCATTCCCAGGAAATATCGCGAACTGATCGCTTTGGCGGTGGCCTGCACGACGCAATGCCCTTACTGCATAGAAGTCCATGTGAAGGCAGCCAAGGCCGCGGGCGCTTCGCGTGAAGAGGTGACGGAAAGCTCGCTGCTGGCCGCGGCTTTGCGTGCAGGAGGCGCCGCCACGCACGGCGCGATGGCGCTCAAGTTCTACGAGCAAGAGTGATGGCGATACGGGAGCCACGGATAGCGTGAGAACCCTTTAGAAGGACTTCACGGGGTTCAGCGGCGGACCTTCCAACCGAAGCGATGAACGTGTATGCTACCGTCACCCGAGAATAGGTTTCGAGATTGGGTTTGTTCTAATAGTCGTAAGGAGGATTGTCCTAATTATGCGTAACGCACGACTTTGTCCCAAAGCGATCGGCTTGGCGGCGGGCTTGATCTTGGGCGCCACCCTGCTGGCACACGCGCAAGGACCGGCTCTGGACGGCAAGACAGCCGAGCAAGCTTACAAAAATATCAAGGTCCTGGTGGGAACTCCCGCCAACCAACTGAACCAGGCCATGCACCTGATCGAAGGCGCGACGGGAATGAACTGCACGGTTTGCCACGTGGAGGGCGCGTTCGATAAAGACGATAAACCGCCCAAGGCCACGGCGCGCAAGATGATGCAGATGGTGATCGATCTCAACAAGAATTCGTTCGACGGGAAACAGGTGGTGACCTGCTACACCTGCCATCATGGCAGCCCGGTGCCGAGCGCGGTCCCGATGGTGCCGGTTCCAACTCCGGTGGAAGAACTGGAGACGAAGGAGACGTTTCCGTCCGTGGATCAAATCCTGGCCAAGTTTGTGGCGGCGCTGGGCGGCGAGCAGGCGGTTCGGAAGGTCACCAGCCGCGTGGTCACCGGGACGCAGTACATTCCCACCGGCCCCGGAGGCGGGACGCTGGTGCCGGCGGCGATCGAGCGCGATCAAAAGGCGCCCAATCTGGTTGTGACCACCTATCACACGCCGACCTATACGATCTCCGAGGGCTTCGATGGCTCGCAAGCCTGGGCTCAGGATATGAGGGGGCGCGTGACCGAACCGCCAGCCGTCGACCAGGGGCGCGCCAAGCGCGATGCGGATTTTTACCTGCCGCTGGACCTGAAGCAGACGTACACGAAGATGCAAGTGCGCCAAGTGGCCAGAGTGAACGGCCACGATGCCTATGAGGTGATTGGCACCCCGGAGGGCGACAACCCGGAGCGGCTGTACTTCGATGTGCTGACCGGCTTTCTCATTCGCAAGGAGACCACCTTGACGACTCAAGCGGGACCGAGTCCATTCCAGGTGGATTTCGACGACTATCGGGATACGGGCAGCGGTGTGAAGTTTCCCTATACGATCACGATGTCTCCCGCCAACGAGCGGACGGTATTGAACGGGACGGCCACCATTTACGTGACCAAGGTAGAGGATAACGCGCCGGTCGACAGTTCTAAATTCGCGAAGCCGGAATCGAAGGCGCCGGCGAGAGCGGCGCAGTAGGGCCATTCACCAAATCGTTGGGGTCGTCGTCAAGAAAGGCTCAAAAAGGACCGGGAGCGGGAAGCCGCTTCCGGTCCTTTTTTCTGGTTCGTGCACCGATTGGCCGTGCTTCCAGTGTCACGCGGAAGGGGTTCGCAGCTCTCTTCTGTACTACAATTCCGATATCCCAGCATAATTGCTAAATGACGAAGATGGGCTATGCAGCATAGATGGCATACGCGAAAAACATGGGGGCTAGAGCATGAAAACATTCGAGGTGCGATTTCGCTATCAGGATCGAAGTCAAGGGGCCGTGGAGTCGACGGTGAAGGTGGATGCTTCGAGCCTTCCCGGAGCCGTGGGCAAGGCGGCGCGCGACTTTGTGAAAAAGCTGGACCGCAAGCAGAGATTCGACATGAACAAGAATGGGCTGGAGATATCGACCAAGGCTGTCGAGACAGAAGGGGCGCAAGAGGCGCAAGCGGGGACGGCTAGCTAAGCCTCTCCCGTGCGGCTCGGCTTCCGGCGGCTGGAGGTCGGCAGGAGGTCGCTAGGAGATTGGGCGCGTGAGGCATTTGAAGGTAATCGGTGAGACGCTGGCCCCGGACGGCACCGTACTGAAGCTGGCGCACCGAGACGACGAGTACGTGATACTCGCCGACGGCAAGAGCCTGATGTCCAGCGGCATGTACGGCTCGGAGGAGGCGCTGGCCACGTTCGCGTGCAGCCGGGCGCAGACGCTGGAGCGGCCCTGCGTGCTCGTCGGCGGCCTGGGGATGGGCTTCACGCTACGCGCGACGCTCGATTCCCTGCCCCCGGATGCGACGGTGGTGGTGGCCGAACTGGTGCCGGAAGTCGTGCAGTGGAACCACGGCCCGCTGGGGCCGCTGGCGGGAAATCCGCTCAAAGACAAGCGCGTGCGGATCGAGACGCGGGACGTGGCGATCACGCTCCGTTCCAGCCCGGCGAAGTTCGACGCCGTGCTGCTGGACGTGGACAATGGTCCGGCGGCGCTTACCTCATCGGACAACGACTGGCTGTATGACGATCAGGGAATCGCCGCCGCTCTGGGCGCGCTCAAGAGGGATGGGGTGCTGGCGGTGTGGTCCGCGCGAGAAGACCGCAAATTCGAGAAGCGGCTGCGGCAGGGCGGGTTCGCGGTGCAGGTGGAGCGCGTGCGCGGCCGCTCGAAAAACGGCGGTCCTCACCACACGATCTTCGTGGGCTTCGTGGGGCGAAAGAGTTAGTCGAGTCGAGAGGCCGCGAATGACCTAGCGGCCGCGGTCGCCGCGGTCGCCGCGATCTCCACGGTCGCGATCCTGCGGCATTGGCGCGGTACGAGCCGGGTTGAACTCTTGCTTGGGAGCATGGTCCAAGGCGAGGTAGTCGGCCCAGGCTTGCGCCATGGATTTCGGTTCGATCTTCACGCGCGGCTTGGCGTCGTGATCTCCAGCATTTCGTTGGTTGTCCATGCCGATATCGTAAGCCGGGTTGGCGCTGGTGTCGAGCGGATTCGGCAAAGCTCGCTTCGCGCTCAAAATCGCCTAGTTGGACGAGGAGTACGCGCGGCGCGGGTCAGGCGTCCTGGACTTCGCGGAGGAGGCCGGTGGTGACGTCGTAGACGAAGCCGCGGACGCCCACACTTTTTGGGATCCAGGGATGGGCGCGGAGCTTTTGCAACTGTTTGCGGACGTTTTCTTCGACGTTTTGGAAGGCATAGAAGAAGGATGGGGAGACGACGGCGGTTCCGGCGCGATTCTCGACTCGCGCCCGCAAATCCTCTTCGCTGGTTTTCATCAGGCCGCAATCGGTGTGGTTGATGATCATGATCTCTTCGGTTCCCAAGAGATGGTGCGAGACGACCAGGGAGCGCACGGCGTCGTCGGTGACGATGCCGCCGGCGTTGCGGAGGATATGCGCGTCGCCTGTTTTTAGGCCCAAGGTGCGGATCGAGAGGCGCGTGTCCATGCAGGTGAGTACAGCGAGCTTGCGCTGCGGACGCGGGGTCAATTCCCGCAATTCATGGTTGCGCGAGTAGACCTGGTTGGCGGAGAGGACTTCGTCGATAACGCTCATGGCAGGCATAGTCTAACCTAGCCCGGTCATTGACAAACCATTGGGCACGAACAATTGGGGTTCACTCGGGGGGCCTCGGGTGCTATAAGCTTGGCTGTTCCTGCGAGCGTGGAAACGGGCGTCGAAATGGACTCCGGGGTAGGAACGGGAGAGACGGGAACATGCGAACTGTGCTCAGGCGGTCGGCGATGGCTTTTCTGTCCTTACTGGCGTTTGCGGCGATTGCCGCCGGCCAGGGCTATGTGCAAAATCAAAGTTATGTCCAAAATAAGAATGTTTTCGCCGACAAGCTTCCGGATGGACCGGGAGGTCCCGCGCCGCTTCACGATCTGAACGGTACCTGGGTGGGGCCGATCGGAGCCAAGGGCCTTTTACCCGGCGACGTTCCGGAGATGACTCCCTTGGGCAAACAACTGCTTAGCCAAAACAAGCCCGAGGCGAAGTTTAACGTCGCGGGCACGAATGACCCCTTTGTGAGGACCTGCGACCCGCTGGGATTTCCGCGCAACATGCTTTTCGAGATGAGGGGCGTTCCGATTGGAGAGCTCCTGGGGATGACCTTTGTGTCGCTGCCCGACCGCACTTTTTTGCTGACCCAGTTCCAGCAGGTCTATCGGGAGATTTGGACCGACGGCAGAGGGCTTCCCAAGAACGCCGGCAGCACGGGAACGGACGCGCCCGACCCGCGTTATTACGGATATTCGGTTGGGCATTGGGAAGCGGACAATATTTTTGTCGTCGATACCACCGGCATCGACGACAGTACCTGGCTGAGCAGGGTGGGCTATCCGCATACCATGGGAGCCGTGCTGCACGAGCGATACACGCGCGCGGACCACAACGATCTGCAGCTCACGATTACCGTGGACGATCCGACGCTTTATACCAAGCCGTGGACGCTGGCGACGGTTCAGTACAAGTGGCTGCCGAGCCAGAGCCTTGGCGAGCAACTGTGCATTCCCTCGCGGGTGATCGAATATTTGAAGATCATGGGAGATAGCCAGTAGGTCCTCACGAGTCGCCCTTATCAATGCTCCAGTATGTGGTTCTCATCGGGGTTGCCGTCCAGCTCGCCGGCATCATCTCCTATATCAAAACGACGGTCCGCGGAATCACCAGACCGAATCGCATTACCTGGCTCATGTGGTCGGTGGCTCCACTGGTGGCGGCGGCCGCCGGCGTTGCCAGCGGGGTGACCTGGGCGGTGGTGCCCGTTTTCATGTCCGGCTTTGCGCCTCTGTTGGTCTTCTTCGCTTCGTTCGTCAATCGCAATTCGTATTGGAAGCTGACGCGTTTTGACTACGTGTGCGGGTTCTTCTCGTTTCTTGCGCTGGCGCTGTGGTGGATTACCAAAAAGCCCGACGTGGCCATCGTTTTTGCCATCGCCAGCGACGCATCGGCCGCAATACCGACCATAGCCAAGGGCAGAACGCATCCCGAAACGGAGACGCTGGCTCCCTTTGCGACGGGCATCGTAAACGCGATCACCAGCTTCTTTGCGATCCGGGTGTGGAATTTTGCTTCGTATGCCTTCCCTGTCTACCTTACGGCCATCAATGTTTATCTTGTGCTGGTGATTGGGCGGCGGCGACACCCGGAGGGACGCGAGGGATAAATCGCCAGGTAGAGATGAAGTCTAGATGAGGAGGAAGAATCGTTACGGCCGTACCGGCTATTCCAAGCCGTTGCCGAGGATGCCTTTCTCGATCAGCGCCTTGTGCTCCTCATCGTCGTGGCTGGCGATGAGGAAGAGGTTCTTCTCCGTGCGGTAAAGTTGGTTGAGCCACTTCAGTTGCGCCAGCAGCGCGGCATTATCTTCCTGTATCCAGGGCGCGTCTTTGCCTTTGATCAAGCGCACGCCGTCCATATGCCAGGCGGTATCGCCGATGAAAAGGTACTCTCGGCCCGATTCCAAGGCGACGTAGACCATTTGCGAGCCGGGAGTATGCCCAGGCGCTTTGATCAAGGCCACCCCCGGTCCGAAAGGAAGATACTTGTCGTAATCCACGACGTTGTAACGGCTGGCCATGGCCGGCGTGATCTTGATTTCCGGCATTTGGGGATTGGTTTCGAGGGTCTCGACCTGGGCGCGGGTGAGCAGCGTTTTCGGGGCGAGTTCGTCCACGAAGGGAGTGCGGATCACGCCGGCGACATGGTCGCCATGCTCGTGGGTGATGATGATGGCTTTGGCGGCGAGAAGCGCCTGCTCGACCTGCTTCGCGGCCTCGGGATAATACGGTTCCACGGTGCCGCGTCCGAAGAAGCGATGCACCTGCTCGTCCATGCCGGAGTCGATCATCACTTTGCCGTCGGCATAGACAATCTGAAATACCGTGCGGGCCTGCACGCTGGGCTCATCGGGAGCGCCCTGGACTGAAAACTTTTTGGAGCGGCGGCTTTCCGCGAATTTCAAGACGTTAATTCGCAACGGCCGCCTGCCCGGGATCATGGCGGCCACCTGGCGTATCTGATCGATCTGAACGGTCCACGATGAGGCGTCGGACTGGCTTTGCTGGCCTTGCGCGAAGGGAGGCAGTGCTACGGCTGCAATGGCGAATATCGCGAGCAGGCGAAGGCAATTGGCCTTTCTCATTTTGTTTCTCTGTGGCGCCGAGTTAAGGATGAAGAGGCAACGACGTTTCGCGCGGCAATATTGTCGCACAATTGGCACCTCTTTCCGCGACTGGGCCACAGTCGTACCGGTTGGAGCCGGGCCTAATCGGAGGCGGCAGAATCGGCAGTGTGGGCAACCGGCGGCACACCGTGAAGCTGCTGCAGCCTCTTCCCGCCGCTCACCCAGGCCCGGAGCCGGTCCATATAGAGATAGACCACTGGAGTGGTGTACAGGGTAAGCATCTGGCTGACGATCAGTCCCCCGACAATGGCGATGCCCAGCGGGCGGCGCAATTCAGACCCATTGCCTCTGCTCAAGGCAATGGGAATCCCTCCAAAGAGCGCGGCCATCGTGGTCATGATGATGGGCCGGAAGCGCAGCAGGCAGGCGTCGTAGATCGATTGTTTCGGGCTATTGCCTTCGTTGCGCTCGGCTTGAATGGCGAAATCGATCATGAGAATGGCATTTTTCTTGACGATGCCGATCAGCAGAATGATGCCGATCAAGGCGATGATATCGAGCTCACTGTGCGTGACCAAAACGGCCAAGAGGGCGCCCACTCCGGCGGAAGGCAGAGTGGAAAGAATGGTGATGGGGTGAATGTAATTCTCATACAGGATGCCCAGGACGATGTAGACGGTGGCCAGGGCGGCGAGGATCAGGAGCGGCTCGGTGGAGAGCGAGTCCTGGAAGGCCTGCGCGGTGCCTTGAAACCCTGGATGGATGGTGGCGGGCAAACCAATCTGGCGCTCCACATTCTGAATGGCCGTGACGGCGTTGCCGAGGGGAACGTTCGCGGCCAGATTAAACGTGAAGGTGACCGCGGGAAACTGACCTTGATGGGCCACGGCCAGCGCGGTGGTGGAGGATTCGTAATGCGTGAAGGCGCTGAGCGGAACGGGCGATCCGGTGGAGGAAGGGACATAGATATTATTGAGCCCCGCCGGGCTGCGCTGAAATTTGGGATCGACCTCCATGACCACGTGATATTGGTTGATGCCCTTGTAAATCGTGGACACTTCCCGCTGGCCAAAGGAGTCGTATAGAGCGTTATCGATGGTGCTGGCGGATATGCCCAGGCGGCCGGCCGTTTCGCGGTCGATCATCAGGCCCGCCTCCAGGCCGCGATTTTGCAGATCCGTATTCACATCTCGCAACTGCGGGAGCAACTTCAGTTTCTGCAACATCAGAGGCGAGTACTTCAGAAGATCCTGCAGATTATCGCCCTGCAATGTGTATTGGAATTCGCTGTTGCCCATGCGTCCGCCGATTTGCACGTCGCGCACAGCCTGCAGGTAGAGATTGGCCCCGGGAACGCGGGCCAACTGGGGCAGCAAACGGTTGATTACCTGGTCCGCACTGGCCGTTCGTTCCGAGAGAGGCTTCAAGGTGATGTTGATGTTGGCCATATTCTGCCGGAAGACGTAGCCGGCCACGACATCCACGGCGGGATCCTTCTGCACGATGGCCACATATTGCATCATCTTCTGGCGCATGGACTGGAAGGAGATATCCTCGGGGCCCAGGGCGGCGCCGTTCAGGCGTCCCGTATCCTGCGCCGGGAAGAATCCCTTGGGAACGATGACGTAGAGGTAGACCGCCAAGCAGACCATGCCCAGGAAAACTCCTAACACCGCGCGCTGATGCTCGAGGACGCGTCGGAGGCTGCCGGCGTAGGCGTCGTGAAGCGCCTGGAATGCACGCTCGCTGGCTTCGTAAAGGCGGTTGTGCCTTCCGCCTTCCCTCTTGGACTTGAGGAGCCGGGCGCACATCATGGGAGTGGTGGTCAAGGAGACCACCATGGAGATGGCCACGGCGGCGCTGAGAGTGATGGCGAACTCGCGGAACATGCGGCCAACAATGCCGCCCATCAGAAGAATGGGGATGAATACCGCGATCAGCGAAGCGCTCATGGACAGCACCGTGAAGCCGATCTCGTGCGAGCCTTCGAGAGCCGCTTCCAGCGGCGGCATCCCCTTTTCGAGATAACGCGTGATGTTTTCGATCACCACGATGGCATCGTCCACCACGAATCCGGTGGAGATGGTCAAGGCCATCAGGGAAAGGTTATCGATGGTGTAGCCGGCCAGGTACATGACGCCGAAAATGCCCACCAGAGAGAGCGGGACGGCGATGCTGGGAATGGCGGTGGCCCAAACGCTGCGCAGGAAGGCAAACACCACCAGAATGACCAGCAGAACGGAGATGGCCAGGGTGACCTCGATATCGCGGACCGAAGCGCGAATGGTGGCGGTGCGGTCTTGCGATACGTTAATGCGGATCGAAGGAGGAATGGAGGCCCGCAGGAAAGGCAAAAGCGCCCGCACGCGGTCGACGGTAGCAATGGTATTGGCGGCCGGCTGCCGGTAGATTCCCAGCAGAACCGAAGGCCGGCCATTTACGGTTCCGGCATTCAGGCGATTGAGTTGCCCATCGACCACCGTGGCCACGTCCGAGAGCCGCACGGGCGCGCCATTGCGGTAAGCGACGATCAGCGGCCGATATTGCTCGGCGGTGAAAAGCTGGTCGTTGTCGTTCAGAACCATGCGGCGGCGCAGATTCGAGAGCGAGCCCTTGGGGATATTGGCGTTGGCTTGCTGCAGCGCGGCGCGCACCTGATCCAGGCTGACGCCCAGATCGCTCAACTGCAGCGGATTGACCTCCACGCGAACGGCGGGCTGAGAACTGCCCCCGATGGTGACCTGTCCGACGCCGCTGACCTGCGAGATTTTCTGGGACTGGATGGAGTCGGCCATGTCGTACATCTGCTGCTGCGTGGCGGTGTCCGAGGTGAGCGCGAGAATCATGATGGCGGACTCGGCGGGATTGCTTTTGCGCCAGGTGGGATTGGTGGGCAGATCGGGCGGCAATTGCCCGCGGGCGGCGTTGATGGCGGCTTGGACGTCGCGGGCCGCGCCATCGATATCGCGGCTGAGGGCAAATTGCAAAATCACGTTGGTCGAGCCGAGCTGGCTCGTCGAGGTCATCTGGTTGATGCCGGCAATGCGGCCAAACATGCGCTCGAGGGGAGTGGCCACCGCTGTCGCCATTGTGTCCGGACTCGCGCCCGGCAATTGGGCGTTCACTTGAATGACGGGATAGGTCACTTCCGGGAGCGAGGCGACGGGAAGCATGCGGTAGGCCAGCGCGCCGGCCAGAAGCAGGCCGGCCGTGAGCAGCGAGGTGGCTATGGGGCGCTGGATGAAAGGAGCCGAAATATTCATCGCCGATTTCTACCGGTTTCCCCAAGGCGCTACACCCCTGCGTCACCCCAGCGGCACACCTTGACCTAGGTAAGATGTGCAGCCTGACGATATAGATGTATCGTGTAACGATATAGGTATCTGGAGTTATCCGGAGACGGCTTATGGTTTCAGCAGGTGAAAAACAAGGCCAATTGACGCACGGAGATTGACCTGTCCGGCTCTGGCCGCACTTGATTTATTTGACGCCGGTTGTGTTCCCAGACGGATTAGCGAGTTTATCCCGATAAGCGAGAGCCTCGCTCGGCACACACAACGTCTCCGTGAAATCCTGGTCTTTCATCCAGTAGTAGTTGGCTTTCAGCACTGCCCAGGGCTTGGTATAGAACTTGGGATCGTCCACCGTAACGGCGAGGCGCAGGTTGTACTGATCCACGCGCGTATAACGTTCCTGAAAATGGGCGTCGGTACTGTGTGGGTCCGCGTGCTCATCGAGCCAGGTACGCTCATCCACGCCTGTGGTGTCGATTACAAATGTGGAGTCGTCTTCCCAGTGGCCGATGGAGTAGCCGTAGAACCGCGCGTCTGGATAGCCCCGGGCGTCCACCTTGGCCGGAAGTTGCCGGCCGTCCATCCAAACGTCGCGCCAGACTCGCTGCTGTCCATAGAGAATGGCCATGCGATTCGGAACCGGTTCGAACCACATTTGCCCTCGAGCGCTTACTGCTTGGGCGAAAAGATTGCGGGGAAAACCGAGTGGGTCGCAAACCTGGTAAGGGTCGTTTCCGCCCCACGGCTGGGCCAGTGTTTTGGGTTTATGCAGCTTGAATGCAGCCTCGCCAGCCGGGGTCATGGGAGGAACCGGGTCCTGCATCGCATTTTGGGGTCCGACCCAGGCGCCGGTGAGCTCACGCTTTGGGGCGGGTCCCGGCGGGTTCGGCATTTTGGGAACACCCTCCTTGATGTAGCCGGCACTGCTGGAGCTGGGCACGCCTGTAGGCCACGGTTGCTGGGCCGCAGCCATGCTCGAAAGCGCCAGCACTGCCAAAACAGCAACGATTCCTAAGCCGACGAAATTGCGCATGTCAGACTGTCCTCCTGGGGGTCTGGACAGGTGGCCCAATAGACCCCGTAAAACAAAAGCATCCACACGCGAAGGGCTGCGCCGGGCTCGAAGAGCAGCCTGGATACCCGTTGACACCGGGTGCCCGAAATAGACCGACGAATCGCTCGAAAGGCAGTCTTACTGTTTCTTGGCGCCGGGCGTTTCGCCTTCCGGGTTGTTGTATCGCGCCTTGCCGCCGCCATCAGCACCGAGCTGGGTATCGTGCAACTCGGAGCCGTCCGCGAGTACGATTTTCTGCAGGCGGGCCGCAGGGGCTCCTGTCTTGGCTTGGTACGCGGTAACGGTAATTACATCGCCCGGTTGCAGCGAAGTCTTGCTCCAGCCGATCAGCACAAGCGCCTGAGGGGCAGCCGTCTCGACCACCCAATGCTGCATTTTGCCCTGGTCATCCTTGGCATCGAACTCAATCAGGCTGTGCGGGTTCGCCCAGGAGAAGCTCGTCACCTTCACTTGCTTTAATGTGATCGGCTTCTCCGAGAAAGCCGCATTTCCGTGATGCGCCAAGAGGGGAGTGCAGCAAACCACCAGGCCAAGAAATGCAATAAAGGTTAGCAGTGGGTTCAATTTCATCTAACGATCCTCCTGAACTAGATATCCCACAGGATTTCGGTTAGGAGGCAGGGTATGCCGGAGTGCATTGCGCGTCAAGCAAATCGCACTTCATCACGGCAAGAGTTGCGAATGAGGGGATGGTGATGGGTAGTTCTCGACTTTCCGAGACTCCCGTTCTCCCAGGACCTCTCGGGCGCAAACAACGTGGATTCCCTGCCGGCGGCGCTAGTCCGGCATCACGCGAAAGACAGTGGCTGTGGAGACCGGCGGCACCTTCCATTGCGGATATTTCTTTCCTTTAGCCTCGAGCACGGCTGCCTTTTCAGCGGGATCGTCGACCAGCGCAAAGGTGCTGTCGAACACCTGGTCGCCGATCTTCAGGCGCACGTGAGGATCGCGGACGATGTTTTCAACCCAGCGCCTGCCGCGATAAGAGGTGAGATAGAGATTGCCGTTGTAAACGGCGCACCAGGCCGACACCGAGTAAGGAAGCAAGAAGGGCGTTTCGGTTTGAACCTTGACGGCGGGAACTTTGTCTGTGAACGACCAATCGGCCGGGGTAGCGACGGGCTGCCCCCGAAGCCAAAGCCCGGGCGCTCTGCACGCCAAAGTGGAAGCGTTGACACAGTTCTTCGGCTCGAAGCCGGTGAAGCGCAACACCACCAGCAGCACGATCAAGCAGACTACGATTGCTCCCGCGATCTTCAGAACTTTCAATGGTCACCTCCGGAAGGCCCTCGACGGGCGCGTCTTATATCAGGTTCAGCGCCTAATATCGATTTCCAGGCGATTCTTGAGAAGCAGCTTGGCTCTTTCGGCTGCGGCCGACGCCGGGTCGTGCTTGAGGAGTTCGCGGGCCACCGCCCAGAGGCAATCTTCCAATTCGCACACGCGCTCGGCGATATGGGGAGCGGACGCTTGCGCCTTGATGACGCGGTCTACATCCACTTCGCCTGGAATTTGCTCCACCTGTTCGACGATGGCGGTTTCGTCGGCATCCGCCCGGGAAAGCTGTCTGATGGGAATGATATTGCTCACGGGCCACTCCATTCGTTCGCAAGATCGTGGTTCAGTATAGCGCGAAGGCGTCGTCTCGGGGGTATGGCGTCTCCGTTTATGTTCGCTGTTATCGATACAGGGCGGAGAGCGAATCGTTTGACCCGGAGCCTAGAAAAGTCTGTCTGGCAACGCCTTATGAGCTTCGCTGCGCTAATGGCGCGAAGGCTAGCGTCTAATTCCGCAAATATTCATTGAGAACGTCAATGCGAGGCCGCATCTGCTTCTCAAAACTGAATTCCCGCAGAATCGCTTGCCTTCCCGCCTCCCCCAATCGCATTAGAGCAGGGCGGTCGCGGGCATATTCTTTTAACAGCCTTGCAATGGCTTCGGGATTTCGGTCGATGATTTGGAGTTCGTCCGAAGAAAAAATCCGAGTGCCGTCGAGGTGTCGATTGAGGTCAAGGAAGTCGGAGGTGAGCATCGCGGCGCCCTCAAGCCCAGCCTCGATCACGCATGTTGTGGGGAAGCCGTCGAAATATCCGGGGCAGGAAGGGTCGAGTTTCGACATCTGGGCGATTGGGGATACGATCGCATCCATCTGAGCGTAGAAGCGGGGGAAGAAGTCGGCCGGCTTAATGCCATGGAACGTGATGTTCTTAGCATCGCCCAGATCGATGACGCTGGGGTCGTAGTTTCCAACCACATGGAAATGGAACTCCGGAGAATTGGAAAGAATCCTGACGACACCGGCGAACACGTCATATCCCTTTTCTGCTCCGAGCTTTGAATAGCGATGAGCAACGAAACAGACCCTAACTGGCTCGTTTGACAAGATGTCCCGGGGGTGAGAACTCGTCCTGAATGCCCCAGGGACGGGGGCGCCAAAGATGTGCTTAAGGCGCGCTGGTTCACAAAATGCATTCTCTAACAGATAGTCGTAAGTCACCTTCTGCGTGGTGATGATGGCTCCGTCCCGATTCCTGTAGAAAATCTGAAGGCGTATTCTCCTGAGAAGGCTTGAATAAAAACCCGGAATCTCTTAGCGGGAGGTTTCGGGCACAGGAGGAATACGCCGTGATGAAGACTAGCATTGGCCAGGAAGTGATCCAAGAAGGTTCGCTGCGAGAAGGTTTGGAGGGGGCGATCCGGGAGCGGGTGAGGGAGATCATCGAGCTGGTGTTGGAGGAAGAAGTGGAGGCGGCGCTGGGTGCACCGCGCAGTCAGCGGGTGGCCGAACGGAGTGGCTATCGGCACGGCCGGAAAAGCCGACGGCTGACGCTGCGGACGGGTACGGTTCATGTGGCAGTGCCACGAGCCCGGTTGGTGGACGCGGAGGGCAGCGAGCGCGAGTGGCGGAGTCAATTGGTGCCGCGCTATCGGCGCAGCAGCGTGGAAGTCGAGCAGAGCGTGCTGGGAGTTTATCTGTCAGGATCGAATACACGGCGGATCCGCCGGGCGCTGGAACCGTTGCTGGCCGGCGCCGCATTATCGAAAAGCACGGTGTCGCGGTTGGTGCTACGGCTAGAAGAAAGCTATCGGAACTGGCAGCGGCGCGATCTGGCAGAAGAAAAGATCGTCTATCTGTACCTGGATGCGATTTATCCCAAGGTGCGCAGTGGCGGGAAAGTGGTTTCGCTGCCCGTGCTGGTGGCCCTGGGGGTGCGGGAGGACGGAGAGAAAGTGCTGCTGAGCCTGATGACGACGGGAGCGGAATCGGCGGACGGCTGGCAGATGTTGCTGGACGATCTGGCGGCGCGGAAGATGGGCCGTCCCCGGCTGGTGATCAGCGATGGCAACACGGGCTTGGCGGCCGCGCTGGATCGGCTGTGGCCAGGTCTACCGCACCAGCGTTGCACCGTGCACAAGCTACGCAACCTCATCGCCAAAGCACCGAAGCACGCGCACGAAGCGGTGCGGGAAGACTATCACCGCATCGTTTACGCCGAGACGCTGGACACGGCGCAGAAAGCCCGCGAAGCATTCCTGGGAAAATGGAAGAAACTGTGTCCCGGCGTGGCGGCTTCTCTGCAAGAAGCAGGGGAGAACCTGCTGATTTTCTATCAGTTTCCGGAGAGCCAGTGGCGGTCGCTGCGCACCACGAACGCCATTGAGCGGATGCAACTGGAATTCCGCCGCCGAATCAAAACCCAGGCGGCACTGCCCAACGAAAGCGCCGTGCTGCGGGTGTTCTTCGGGTTGTGGATCAGCGGACAGATGAAGTTGCACCGCATCAACGGCTACCGCGACATCGGAGGACGAGAAAGAGCTGCTGCTTAAAAAAGAATTCCATGACTTCACAGGCAAAATGCGCCATTCACTTTTCTACAGGTTCCGGGGCACTACCGTGATGATCTTCACGAGTTTGGGATTGCCGCAAAGCTTCCTCAACTTTGCGTCAGAACGATCGTCATCCAGGCAAAATCCGCCACCCGGATATAACGTGAAGACGAAATGTTCGGCTGACGGAATCCCTATTTGCGAAAAGAAAAGATCTGCCGCATTGAGAAAGACGCAGTACGCAACTTTGGCGCGTGGAAGCTGAGTGGAGTCAAACCTACTGATACGGCCCGGCGCTATCCCGGATTCCGAAATATAGCGTTCAACCTGGTGCAAGAAAGCACCGGCTTCTCCGAGGTTGAAGATATTGTGGTCGGGACGCGCAAAGTACGAACTGCTTTCGATGTGACTGAGATACGTCGAGAATTCGGCGTATCTAAAAGACGACGCCTTGGATGGGAAGGCAGTATCGAGAAGCAGCAGGTTCGCCGGAGAGGGCCCCCGCAGGTTGAGGATCCTGGCCTCGCCAATCTGTTGTAAAGCTTTTGCGCAAAGGTCCTCAACAAGAGGCGCCAGTTCCCTTTTCGCGGGCAAACTTAGAAACTCGCTCTCCGCCGCAGCCAAATCGCCTGTCTCAAAAAGCGCCAGACCATAAACTGCAGTCGCTGTTTGCGAATGCGGTACAGCTCGATGAATAGCGCCAATTAAAGAAACTAATGTCTCTATGTCCTCTAGGGCATTGCCGTTGAGCCATCTGAGGAATAGATGAGCGGCGGCATACTCGAACCACTGTGTAATCGGAGCGACATCTCCGCTGTCCCGCAGCTTCTCTTCGTACAGATTCGTTGCCGCAGAGACTCGCGCAGATTCGGCTGTCCTAAGACCAGATACAATGGCTTGTGTGATTTCTTGCTGACCGTCCGTGGGATTCGTCGAATCGCTCACTGGGCTAAGGGCCGCTTCCGCGCAATGGCGCTCATCGCCTTATAGAAGCCGATCAACGGCTTAAACGCAAGCTCCCCTTTGTCGAAAGCAAAGGTTCAATAGGCCTTCTATTATCGGGCGGCGGACAAGCGCAAGCGCAAATCGCACGGTATAATACTTGTCCATTGCTTTCACTAGATAACGTCACCATGCGCTTTGGCGATCGGCGTCTTTTCGAGGACGTCACCTGCACGTTCCTCGCCGGGCGGCGCTACGCCATCACCGGACCGAATGGCGCGGGCAAGTCCACGCTGATGAAGATTCTGACGCGGGAGATCGAGCCTTCGCACGGCTCGGTGGCCCGGCCGAAGAGAGTGGGCATTCTTCGCCAGGACCAGTTTGCCTTCGACAAATTCCGCGTGATCGACACCGTCATCAAGGGCAATTCCCCGCTGTGGAAAGCCATGGAAGAGCGGGACGCGCTCTACGCCAAACCTCACGACTCGTTCACCGAAGAGGAAGGCATGCGCCTGGGCGAGCTCGAAGGAGTGATCGGCGAAGAGGGCGGTTACACGGCGGAGGCCGACGCCGCGGTGCTGCTCGATGGATTGGGCGTGGAAGCCGCGTTGCACGAGCGCAAGATGAGCGAATTGCAGGGCGGCCAGAAGGTTCGCGTGCTGCTGGCGCAGGCGCTGTTTGGCAATCCGCCGGCGCTGCTGCTGGATGAGCCCACCAACCACCTGGACCTCGATTCGGTGCGCTGGCTGCAGGAGTATCTCTGCGATTACAAGGGCGTGCTGATCGTGATCTCGCACGACCGCCATTTTCTGAACAGCGTTTGCACGCATATCGCCGATATCGACTACCAAACCGTGATCATGTACACGGGCGGGTACGACGATATGGTCCTCGCGAAAACGCAGATCCGCTCGCGCATCGAAGCGGACAATGCCGTGCGCGAAAAGAAGATCGCGCAACTGAATCAGTTCATCGCGCGATTTTCGGCCGGCACGCGTTCCTCGCAGGTGATGTCGCGAAAGAAAGAAGTGGAGCGCATACAGACCACGGAGCTGGCGCGGTCCAACATTCAGCGGCCCTACATGCGCTTTGAGATGAAGCGGCCTTCGGGGCGCTATCCGCTGGAGATCAAGGAGCTCTCGAAATCATACGACGGCCAGAAGGTGATCCAGCGCTTCTCGGCCAGCATCTCGCGGGAAGAAAAGATCGCGTTGATGGGGCGCAACGGCGCGGGCAAGACCACCCTGCTGAAGTCGCTGATTCGCACTGCGCCCGGCTACGTGGACGATGCCGAGCGGGAGTTCCCGATCGATGGCGGCACGGTCACCTGGGGGCCGGAGGTGAGCGTGGGCTACTTCGCGCAAGACCACAGCGAGTCCATCGCCAAGGGCACCACGGCCATCGGATGGCTGCAGCAGTTCGATCCGCAGGCGACACATGAGGAGCTGCGCGGGCTGCTGGGGCGGATGCTCTTCAGCGGCGAAGACGCTTTGAAATCCACCAATACGCTCTCCGGTGGCGAGTCCGCGCGGCTGATTTTCTGCCGGCTGATGCTGCAGAAACCGAATTTCATGGTGCTCGACGAGCCCACCAATCACCTGGATCTCGAGTCGATCAACGCGCTGAACATTGCCTTGCAGTCCTATAAAGGCACGGTCCTGCTGGTGACGCACGACTACGACGTGATCGACGAAGTGGCCACGCGCATCTGGCACTTCGAGGATGGGCGCATCGAGGACTTCAAGGGCGTTTACTTGGAGTATTTGTCTGCCACGCAGGATCGGGAGAAGGTGTCTTAGCGCGGGGCCGTTTACCGAAGCTCTGTGCCCCAACTCCCCAGAAGTGCTGCCCCAGAAAATCCAGGCTTGCTTGGAAATGATCTGACGGACGAGAGCATTCTGAAGTATCCTGAGCGGCCACCTTACGTCAGCATCGAAGGAGAGAATCATGGGCAACCGAGATAGGCGAGGCCGGGAACCGAAGAAGCCAAAGAAAGCCAAGGAGCAGCGCGGGCCTGCGAAGTCACGGTGGGAACCCACTCCGCCCCGTCCGGCGCCGACTCCGTCGCCGAGACCGCCTGAGAACGTGCCCCAAAGCTGAGACGCCAGACGGCGTGAACAGCATGACGTTGCTCCGGCTGCTCAGGCTCTCGCTAATGGTGTTTAGAGAGCGAGCCGCCAGCAGCCGAGCGCCGCGGCAAAACCTTCCGTGGAACACCCGCCTGCAGTGGACCGCAAGTTCGATGCCCTGATTCTTGGCGGCGGCGCCGCCGGGCTGATGTGCGCGGCGGAAGCGGGCAAGCGTGGGCGCCGCGTCGCCGTGATCGAGCATGCCGATCGCCCGGGCAAGAAAATCCTCATTTCCGGCGGCGGCCGATGTAATTTCACCAATACTCACTGCCAGCCGGAAAATTTCCTATCCGCGAATCCGCACTTCGTAAAATCGGCGCTGGCGAGGTATACGCCGGCGGACTTCATCGCCCTGGTGGAAAAGCATCGCATCCCCTATCACGAGAAGGCGGCGGGACAGCTTTTCTGCGACCGGTCGGCGGAAGATATTTTGAGGATGCTGGAAGCCGAATGCGCCGCAGCCGGCGTGCAAATATTTCCGCGGATCAAAATTAACGAAGTCGAACGCGCGGCGGAGTTCGTGGTTCGCGCCGAATCCGGCGTGTTTCGCGCGCCGGCGCTGGTGGTTGCGACGGGCGGGCTATCGATCCCGAAAATGGGCGCCAGCGGGTTTGGCTACGGCGTGGCACGCAAATTCGGCTTGAAAATCCGCGAGACGAGGCCGGCTCTGGTGCCGTTCGTGCTGGGTGCAAACGAGCGAAACCAGTATTGCGATTTGGCCGGCGTCTCGGCGGAAGTCGCCGTCTCCACCCTTTCCAGCGACGATCATGCGTTTCGGGACAAGATGCTCTTCACCCACCGAGGGCTGAGCGGACCGGCGATCCTGCAAATCTCGTCGTATTGGCACACGGGCGAGCCAATCCGCATCGACCTGGCGCCCGGCCGCGATATCGCGGCGGCGATTGGCGAAGGCCCCACTAAGAATAAGACCAGGAATGCGGCCGCCGCCCGGCTCGCGTTGCAGGAATTCCTTCCGCATCGTTTTGCCAAGAGCTGGGTGGAGTTGCATACGCCTGCCGCGTGGAACAATGCGGCACTGGCGGCGCTGGATCGGCAGACGCATGAATGGGTCCTCGTCCCGCAGGGCACCGAGGGCTATGAAAAAGCCGAGGTGACGGCGGGCGGCGTGGATACCGACGAGTTATCGAGCAAGACGATGGAAAGCCGGAAGGTGCCGGGACTGTTCTTTATCGGCGAAGTTGTGGACGTCACCGGCCACCTGGGCGGCCATAACTTCCAGTGGGCCTGGGCGTCGGGCGCCTCTGCGGGGCGCGCTTTATGATTGGCGGCGCTCTTGCCAGTGTCTTTCGTCGCGTCTACCGCGGCGCTGAGCGCAACGTGTAACGTCGCATTTGTATTCGTTACGAAGTAGGTGCCCCGTGTTCTCTGAAGTTAACCCACGGCAAAAGCCACTATCCGAGATGGCCGTTTATCAGCAAAGACACGCCGTCGGTCGAGACCACGCGTCCTTAACCTTAGCCATATACAGCAGCTGATAATTGACTGTTTGATTAGAGTGCGGTAGTGTGCGGCCGTTTATTGGGCCTCTGTTCCACGTCCCCGCGTTCGCCATTAACCATAGGCGGAGGCTGTATGCAAGGCAGGCGCGCGGCCCGCGCGCGAATGGTGTTTCGCGTTATTCTGGTGCCGCTCGGCGCCGCCCTCATTGGCTGCAGCGGAGGTGGCAGCAGCAACGCGAGCGGGTCCAATACCGCCTCTAATCCCGTCCCGGCAAGTTTGCAAGCAATCATGGCGACCGCGCCAAATGCGTCAGTTGCCGCAGGACTTACCCAGCAATTCACCGCAACGGGCAAATTCTCCGATGGAAGTAGCAAAGCACTCACGAATGTGACCTGGGCCACATCGGATTCGACCGTGGCCACGATCAACCCGGCGGGTTTGCTGACCTCATTCAAACCAGGCGCCATCACGGTATCTGCCATGTCGGGCTCTATCACCGGGAGTTCTCCGTTTACGATCGGCCCGCCCGTAGCCAGCAGCCTGACGATCTCGCCTGCGAGGGCATCCGTCGTGATTGGAAGCGCAAATCCCACGAAGCTCTCGGCTTCGCTTATCTTTAGCGACGGCAGCAGACAGGATGTTTCAAACCAAGCCGCCTGGAGTAGCACAAACACTTCCACAGGCACGGTCGATGCCCAGGGAAACGCGACGGCGATCCACACGGGTTACACGAAGATCGGCGCAAGCTACGCAACCTTCTCGGCCGCAGCGGACTTCGCTGTGGTGGCGCTGCCCCGATTCCTGTACATCCCAAGTTACGTGCGGCTCGTGTCCAGAGCCACAGTGGACACGGTCACGGGGAAGCTGCGACAGGCCGGCTATATTCAGGTACCAAGTCCCGACCCCAATAGCGTACCTGCTTCTCCATGCCCCTCCGTGGATCCCTCAAACCAGTTCCTTTACGTCGGCAGCACGCTTTCCGTAATCGCCACTGGCTCGGCCACAGGAGAAATTGATGGCTATACCATCGATCAGACCACGGGAACGCTTATGCCTCTCGCAAGCGGTCCAATGACGATCGCGGATCCCATCACCTGTATTCAGTTTGAGCCCACCGGCAGGTTTGCCTACGCGACGGCCGGCAACGACATAGCTGATCTCCTGAGCTTTTCCCGGGATCCGAGCAGCGGCGTACTCACGCAGATCGGTTCCATAACGCTGAACAACCCACTGATCGGTGTCGCCATAGACCCCCTCGGGAAATATCTGTTTACGGCCGCAGTGACGTTCAACACAGACATTCCGGCAGAGGCTTATGGATACGCGATTGATCCCATAAATGGGACACTCACTCCAATTCCCGGCACCCCCTTTCCGATTTCCTACCGACTCGGAGCATTCTCCTGGCATCCTTCGGGGAATTTTCTGTACATGGCAAACACAGGTGGAAAATCCATCGATGTTTATTCGGTTGATAGGGCCACCGGAAAAGCGACTCTTGCCGGTTCGACGACGACTTGCATCAATCCCACCAATATAGTGTTCAGTCCTGATGGAGAATTCGCGTATACGGCGTGTTCCATGGTGACGGCTCTTGATCCGGATAGCGGCTCGGTGGAAACTTTTGCCGTAGGTTCAAACGGAGCATTAACGCACCTGGGAAGCGCTCCCTCCGCAAATGTTCCCATGGGATTGCAGATGGACCCTTCGGGAAACTTTCTTTATCTGAGTTCCATCGAACCGAATCTGTATTCTTTCCAGATCGGCACGGATGGGATAGCCCGGGCCGGTTTCAAACAGGGCATCAAAACGAACTCGGCTTTTACTTTCGCGATCACGGGCGGCAGCAGCGCCGTTCAATACACACCTAAGTTTGCGCACATTGTGGCACCCGGCGCGAGCGCGACAACTGCGGGGACGCTTTCTACTTACGCTGTAGCGCCGGACGGAACACTGGGGAGCGCGTTGGATATGATCGCTACGCAACCCTCTCCTTTTTCGCTCAGCTTAGCTCCGTGGGGCAGTAATTTGTTAGTTGCTTCCCCGTCTTTCGCTAGCGCAGCGTACCTGTTATCCGCTACCACTGGCATCCCCGGCGGTCCGGTGCTTTTTGGAAACGCCAACGCGAAAGGCGGCGTGGTCATTGACCCATCGGAGCAGTGGGCGTTCGAGACCGACGCGGTAAATGGGCAAGTCTCTACGTTCGCAAGCGGGACCTGGCTTCTGCTCTCTTACCTTGGGACCGGCGGCTCAATCACCACGACTTTCCCCGCCGGCTCAGGTGCAGGGCCCATGGCGATTGATGCTTCCGGCCGTTTCCTTTATGTAGCAAATCAGGGCGCGAATTCTATTTCCGCTTATCAATATTTCGGCACGAGCCCCGAACTCATTGAGGCCACCGGCCAGTTCATCGGTCCATACACCAACGGCTCGCCATTTTCGATTGGTGCAAAGCCCATCGCGCTTACCACAGATTTCAGCGGCCCTTTTCTCTACGTCGTCTGCGACGACGGCACGCTGCGCGTATACGCGATGGACTACGTGTACGGCGGCTACATCGCACAGGTGGCGAGCGCTAAACTCGGGGGTCTCCCCGTCGGTGTGGCTGCGACGCCCGACGGTCGCTTTGTTTATGCCGCCACGGCAGGAGCGGTGAACGCTTTTTCTGTCGACTATGGTTCTGGAGCTTTGACGCCTCTCGCCTCGAGTATCCCCATTTCCTCGCAGGTTTTGTGGTTATACGCCGAGCCTTCGGGAAAGTTCGTCTACGTTGGCACAGTTGCTGGAGTCCTGGGCTACTCGATCAACGCGGATGGCACCTTGACTGCCATTACCTCTGCGCCGCTGGCGACGCTGATAAATCCTTCCTCAATGTCAGTCTCCGTCGGTATTCAATAGCCACCGAGCGAGTCACCCGAGCGTTTACGCTCTCTCCGCTCGGTCGTTTTCAACTCCCGAGAAGTCATCTTCTTGATTGTGGCCACGCTCGGAAAAACCACCCTACGGATCCCGAAAGCACTTACCACACGTCGTAAGTATCCAGCTCAAGGCTTACTTTCCGCCAAGCCAGCCCATCGAGCCATGGTCCAATCCGTGACCATGACCGCGGCGCTCTTACCGGTCTCCTTCGCTGCGTCTACCGCGGCGCTGAGCGCAACGTGCAGCATCGCGCTTGTGTTCGTTACGAAGTAGGTGCCTGCGGGCAATCGATAAATCGTCCCGTCCTCTCCCGTCATGTCTCGCAGGTAGCCCCTCTGCTGCATGTGGGCGTGGAGCCGTTCGTAATCCTCCGGACCTGCCTGATGCAGTTCAACTCTCGCCATGTAATTTGCCATCGAGGCTCCCGTAGAATCTTCTATTTCGAGCGCGGTGCGGCAGCGAACAAACGGCCAAATAGCTGCCGCACAATTCTGAAGCGATAGTTTATTTAAAGGAAAGAATCAACTCTTCCAGTATCGCTGGCCTCTTTTTGGTGCTTGTGGAAAAGCCTCGGCTTTTCAGCGACCTTACAGCTTTTACCCGGTTGCGCCCGCGTCCGTTTTGCTTCCAACTTGCTTCGTTCCAGCCCAAGAGGTTTGCTTCCGCGGCGTTTAACTACCAGGTCAAAATGCTCGGTCGCAAACGAAGGAGACGATCATGAGCACGATTACTGTGAAAGATGGCACGACAATCTACTACAAGGACTGGGGCAAGGGACCATCCGTCGTTTTCAGCCATGGCTGGCCGCTCAGCGCAGACGCCTTTGAGGACCAGATGCTTTTTCTGGCGGACCGTGGATATCGCTGCATTGCCCACGACCGGCGCGGGCATGGCCGGTCGAGCCAACCGTCGAACGGCAACGACATGGACACCTACGCCGACGATCTGGCAGCGCTCGTCGAAGAGCTCGACCTAAGGGACGCCATTCACGTAGGCCACTCTACGGGCGGCGGCGAAGTGGCCCGGTACATCGGCCGCCACGGGACAAAGCGCGTCGCCAAGGCGGTACTCATCAGCGCGGTTCCCCCGCTATTAGTCACGGGCAAACCCGGTGGTTTGCCCATGGAAGAGTTTGACCAGCTTCGGGCCGCGATCCTTGCCGACCGGGCTCAATTCTGGAGAGATTTTAGCGCGCCGTTCTATGGCGCCAATCGGCCCGGCGCGAAGGTTTCTCAAGGTCTGCGCGACTCCTTTTGGCTCCAAGCGACGCTCGGGGGGCACAAGGCCATCTACGAGTGCGTCAAGGCTTTTTCGGAAACGGATTTCACGGACGACCTCAAGCGATTCGATGTGCCCACTCTTATCCTCCACGGCGACGACGATCAGATCGTACCGATCGGCATAACCAGCCTGATCTCGTCCAAAATGATCAAGGGAGCGACACTGAAAATCATTCCCGGCGCGCCGCACGGCATGTGTTCCACTCTCAAAGATCAGATCAACGCTCAGTTGTTCGCTTTTATCAAGGGCGTGGCGGCGGCAAGGGCTTAGCAGCTTCGCCACTTGAATGGCGGAAGCCCGGACTCAAACGCAAATGACCGGAGACTCGAAAACTTCGGTCGATTAGGAAAGGAAGGAACGATATGAAGATCGTAGTGATTGGCGGAACGGGGCTCATCGGCTCAAGACTCGTGAAGAAGCTCGGCGCGCAGGGCCATCAGGCCGTGGCGTCATCGCCCGATTCGGGCGTCAACACCCTGACCGGGAAGGGACTCGCGGAGGTGCTGAAAGGCGCTTCCGTGGTCGTGGACGTATCGAACTCTCCCTCCTGGGAGGACGCAGCGGTGCTGAATTTCTTCGAAACATCCACTCGTAACCTGCTGACCTCTGAAGCGGCCGCAGGGGTAGGACATCACGTTGCGTTATCGGTTGTGGGAACCGACCGGCTGTCGGAAAGCGGCTACTTCCGCGCCAAGATCGCTCAGGAGAAACTGATCGAAGAGTCCTCAATCCCCTACTCCATCGTGCACGCGACGCAGTTCTTCGAGTTCCTCAAGGGGCTTGCGGATATTTCCGTCGAGGGCGACAAGGTGCTTTTGCCGCCCGTGCTTTTCCAGCCGATGGCTGCCGACGATGTCGCGACGGGCGTAGCCAGAGTGGCTGCCGGCCCGCCCATAGATGGCATCGTCGAAATAGCGGCGCCGGAACAGTTTCGCGTGGATGAACTCGTCCGGCGGCGCTTGGCCGCCCTCAAAGATCCCCGCGAAGTGATCGCCGACCCACACGCGCGATACGACGGCGCGGAGGTCGGCGAGCGAACGCTGCTCCCCGGCAAGGACGCCCGGCTTGCCGGAACGCGTTTTGCGGACTGGCTCAAGAGCTCCGCATCTCAACCGCCGAAGGCAAAGCCGGCGTCCGCGGCGTCCGCAACTGCGGGGAAACGAACCTGAGACTCATGGCAAATGGCGAATTGTGCTTAAGTGAGACTTGGAGATAGAAAAACTCCGAATGCGCTGGATGGGCTGCGGGTTCGCCTGTCGGGCCTGCCCGCAGCCGCGGAGGATCGCGAACTCACAAAGCGAGGGGGAGATATATGAAAGTGCTGGTTGCCGGCGCCACCGGCGCGATTGGACGTCCCTTGGTTGCCGCGCTCGTGGCGGCGGGGCACGAAGTGATCGGGATGAGCAGTTCCGAAAACGGAGCTCGAAGCCTGCGCGAAAAGGGCGCGGACGGCGAAGTGGCCAACGCGTTGGACGAAAATGCCGTGCTGGCTCTGGTGAAAAGAGTGCAGCCCGATGCCGTGATCGAAGAGCTGACGTCGTTGCCGAAGCGCTACACACCCGAAGAGATGAGGGCTGCGGCGGATCGAGATCGAAACTTGAGGCTGATGGGCGGGCGCAACGTGCACAATGCGGCGCGCGCCGCCGGGGCGAGGCGTTACATCGTGCAGTCCACGGGATTTTTCTACGGACCCGGCGATGGCCTGGCGACGGAGAAGGATGCGCTGGCGGTGAACGCCTCACCTGGAGTCGCCGGCAGCGTGCGAACCTACATGCAGATCGAAGAGCGGGTGCTGGGCGCGCGCGATCTGCCGGGAGTGGCTTTACGCTATGGATTTTTCTACGGGCCGGGAACCTACCACGACCCGATTCACGGAAGCGTGTCCGAGCAGGTCCGCGAACGGGCCTATCCAGTGATCGGCTCGGGTCGCGGCGTATTCTCGTTTGTGCACGTTGAGGACGCGGCGGCTGCGACGATGGCGGCGCTGGAAAGCGATCCTGGCGTTTACAACGTTGTGGACGACGATCCTTCGGAGATGAGCGTGTGGCTACCCGCATTTGCGCGATTTCTGGGTGCGCCGGAGCCGCCACGCTGGAGCGAACAAGACGCGCTTCAAAAGGCGGGCGCCGACGCCGTCTATTACGCCACGCAACTGCGGGGCGCATCCAACGAGCTTGCCAAGCGCAAGCTCGGTTTCGCGCCTCGGAGGCTTGAATGGTTGTCGAAGTCTAAAACGGCCGCGAGATAGTCGCCGATGGGAACCCATCGGCGGCGGTCAGGTTACTCGAACTGTTTTCGGAAGGCCGCGAGCTGCTGCTTCAGGTCGGCTACTTCGTTCTGCAGGCCCGTAAGTTCATTCTCCAGGCGCGCGATGCGCTCACCGTCCATCTGCACAGGGGCGGCGCTGCGGGCGGCGGCTGCTTCGCGTGTGGCTTGCGGCGTCGGCTTCGGCGCAGCGTTATGCCCCGCGGCCGGCGCTTCGGTCTTCACATCGTTCTGCAGATCGATCTGCGGATCGCCTGACAGCAGTTGGGCGTAGCGCGCTTCCTTGGTGCCGGGCTGGCGGGGCAGAATCTTCGCCACGGGCGGCTCGCGCTGGGCCAGGCGTTGCAGCGTGGATTGCACCTGGTTCAAATCGTCGAACTGGTACATGCGCTCGGCCCGGCTGCGCAGTTCTCCGGGGGTCTGCGGGCCTCGTAGGAGCAGCTCGCAGAGAATAGCGATCTCGCGGCGATCGAAGTTGAAGGCCTCCTGGAGCCGGTGCTCGTACTTGGTCACCCGGTTATCCATGCCGTCCGCTGGGCCGGCCAAGCCTTCTTTCTCCAGACTTCGCAGCGCCTGGCGAACGGCATCTTCGTTCAAGTTCATCGCCGGATCGCGGTTGGACTTCTGATTGCAGGCGTTGACCAGAGCGTTGAGCGAGAGCGGATAGTAGTCCGGAGTGGTGAGTTCTTTTTCCACAAGAGAGCCGAGGACCCGGGTTTCGATTTCGCTGAGGATCTTCACAGAGGAAAATCATACAGCACTTGGCAGGGAGCATTGGATTGCATCGTCGGGTTTGGTGCCCTAGAAAACCAGACGGATCGGCACTGCCTCTGGCTGCCGAGCGAAGCCCCGGCTTGTCCGCCCTGCACTTAACGTATTCCCGGTTTTAGCGACGAAACGTCCGCGCGAAGAACGCGATCGTGATCACCGCGCTGATGACCACCACGATCCGGCGAACGGTCCGCGGATGGATTCGCCGCGCGCTATGCGCCCCGATGTAGCCTCCGATTACCGCCGCCACCAGCATGGGCATGGCCTGTGCCCACCAGACTTTGCGCGCGACGATGAAAAGCGCCGCGGCAACCGTATTCATCGACGCGCCCAGCAGCGTCTTGTTCGCATTCATAACGTGGATGTCTTTGATCCCGAACGCCGACCATACCGCCAGCATCAGAATCCCGACCGCCCCGCCAAAATATCCGCCGTAAATCGAAATGAGAAATTGCAGAAAGATCGCCACTGCCGGCCCGACGTGAAACATCCGGTTCACTGTGTTCGAAACGTTCTGGCCGAAGGCGAACAGCAGCGTCGCCCCCAGCAGGATCCATGGGATTACCGAATCGAATGTCCTCTGCGGCGTCCACAGCAACAGCAGAGCCCCCGCAACCCCTCCGGCCAGGCTCACGAGGAACGAAGGCAGAAACGGAAAAGTATCGGAACTCTTGAAATCGTGCCGGTAAGCCCATCCGCTCGCCAGACTGCCCGGGATCAGCGCCACCGTGCTCGAAGCATTGGCAATGATCGAGGGCACACCGGTAAACACCAGCGCCGGAAACGTCAGAAATGAGCCTCCGCCCGCCACCGAATTGATCAGCCCCGCCCCGAACGCCGCCAGCACCAGCAATATAAACGCGCTCATATCCAGTTCGTATGCCGGCGCCAAAGCTCGCCGCCACGCGGCGCAAACATTCGAACGGCATCGTCATCCAAGTTCAGCACGGGATCGCGGTTGGATTTCTGATTGCAGGCGTTGACCAGAGCGTTGAGGGAGGGGGGATAGTAGTCCGGGGTGGTGAGCTCTTTTTCAACGAGAGAGCCCAGGACCCTGGTTTCGATTTCGCTGAGGATCTTCACACAGGAAATCATACTGTACATCCGAGCTTCGGATTAGGTCGCAGCGAGGGCAGATTTCGGTGAGGCGGCTTTCTTCCTTCCGAAAAGGACTTGCCGGGACCTGGCCGAATCGGCGGCCACTTACGCATGTGAGAGTGGCACGAGGAGGAGAGCAGCGATACACTCTGGGCTCATGCGAACGAGGCGCTCGGGGGAATATTTTTGTACGCTGGTTTTAGCCCTCTTTTGCTCCGGCTGCGGGTCTAATCAGACCGGCAGGAATCAGCCCGGCAGCAGCGGTCCCACTGCCATGAGTCCACCTGCAATTGCCTTTTCATCGACACGGGCCCTCGACGGCAGTGATGCTGAAAACACAAATGGGACCCAGAACATTTGGATTGTGAGCGCCGACGGCACCTTCGCGACGCCGCTTACAACAGATACCGCCGGGGGACTTAGTGGTGGCCAGGTTTGGTCGCCTGATGCGACCATGATTGCTTTTGATTCCACCCGCGCCTCCTTAGGAGGCCCGCTAGGCCTGCTTCCAGCTATTTGGGTAGTGAAGGTAGACGGCTCCGGCCTTACTGAGCTGACCAAATCCAGTAGCAACCCGACAGCCTCAGCCAGCGGTCCCGATTGGTCGCCTGACGGTAGTGAACTTGCATTTACAGCTTTTTTCGGTAGCCTGTTATCACCACCACACGATACCATCGCTGTTATGAAGGCGGACGGATCTTCCATTGAAACTCTCACTAACGGAACGTCGCAGCCTGTGGTTTCTTCCGATCCGCTTTGGTCACCCAATGGATCCAAACTGATATTTGTGTCGCAACTTGCAGTGGACAATAGTTCCGGACCCAATATCAATAAGACCTTTAATATCTGGGTGATTAATGCGGATGGCTCTGGCCAGACGGCTCTGACCAAAGTTACCGCAATGAAAGCGGATTGCTTCGGGCCGGTTTGGTCGCCCGATGGCTCTAGGATTGCCTTTGTATCCGCTCGCGCTCTCGACGGCAGCGATGCCACTGATCCTAACGATACCTCGAACATTTGGGTGATGAATGCAGACGGCTCCGGACTCACACCCGTGACCAGGCTGACAGCAGCCGGAGCAGCCAGCACAGCTCCGGTTTGGTCGCCCGGTGGATCGAAATTAGCGTTTGAGTCGAGTGGCGCCCTCGATGCCAGCGATAATCCCAACACCAACATAACCGTGAACATCTGGATCATGAACGCCGACGGCACAGGCCTCGCCGCCTTGACGAAGCTCACCGCCGCCAGCGCGAGCAGTCACAACCCGGCTTGGTCGCCAAGCGGGTTGCAGATTGTATTTGACTCACGACGCGCGGTCGACGGAAGTGATTCGACGAACGCCGCGAGCAACATTTGGGTGATGAACGCCGATGGTTCGGCTGCAACTCCGCTGACCAGAAATACCGCCGTGGACGCAGACAGTCAATATCCGCAGTGGCGCCCTTAGGTGCAGGGCAAAGAATTCCCTGATTGCCGAGTTGGCGTGAACTATCTTCCCGCAGTGAACTTCACCATCGGGCTCCGTCCCGATTCCTGTAGAAAATCTGAAGGCGTATTCTCCTGAGAAGGCTTGAATAAAAACCCGGAATCTCTTAGCGGGAGGTTTCGGGCACAGGAGGAATACGCCGTGATGAAGACTAGCATTGGCCAGGAAGTGATCCAAGAAGGTTCGCTGCGAGAAGGTTTGGAGGGGGCGATCCGGGAGCGGGTGAGGGAGATCATCGAGCTGGTGTTGGAGGAAGAAGTGGAGGCGGCGCTGGGTGCACCGCGCAGTCAGCGGGTGGCCGAACGGAGTGGCTATCGGCACGGCCGGAAAAGCCGACGGCTGACGCTGCGGACGGGTACGGTTCATGTGGCAGTGCCACGAGCCCGGTTGGTGGACGCGGAGGGCAGCGAGCGCGAGTGGCGGAGTCAATTGGTGCCGCGCTATCGGCGCAGCAGCGTGGAAGTCGAGCAGAGCGTGCTGGGAGTTTATCTGTCAGGATCGAATACACGGCGGATCCGCCGGGCGCTGGAACCGTTGCTGGCCGGCGCCGCATTATCGAAAAGCACGGTGTCGCGGTTGGTGCTACGGCTAGAAGAAAGCTATCGGAACTGGCAGCGGCGCGATCTGGCAGAAGAAAAGATCGTCTATCTGTACCTGGATGCGATTTATCCCAAGGTGCGCAGTGGCGGGAAAGTGGTTTCGCTGCCCGTGCTGGTGGCCCTGGGGGTGCGGGAGGACGGAGAGAAAGTGCTGCTGAGCCTGATGACGACGGGAGCGGAATCGGCGGACGGCTGGCAGATGTTGCTGGACGATCTGGCGGCGCGGAAGATGGGCCGTCCCCGGCTGGTGATCAGCGATGGCAACACGGGCTTGGCGGCCGCGCTGGATCGGCTGTGGCCAGGTCTACCGCACCAGCGTTGCACCGTGCACAAGCTACGCAACCTCATCGCCAAAGCACCGAAGCACGCGCACGAAGCGGTGCGGGAAGACTATCACCGCATCGTTTACGCCGAGACGCTGGACACGGCGCAGAAAGCCCGCGAAGCATTCCTGGGAAAATGGAAGAAACTGTGTCCCGGCGTGGCGGCTTCTCTGCAAGAAGCAGGGGAGAACCTGCTGATTTTCTATCAGTTTCCGGAGAGCCAGTGGCGGTCGCTGCGCACCACGAACGCCATTGAGCGGATGCAACTGGAATTCCGCCGCCGAATCAAAACCCAGGCGGCACTGCCCAACGAAAGCGCCGTGCTGCGGGTGTTCTTCGGGTTGTGGATCAGCGGACAGATGAAGTTGCACCGCATCAACGGCTACCGCGACATCGGAGGACGAGAAAGAGCTGCTGCTTAAAAAAGAATTCCATGACTTCACAGGCAAAATGCGCCATTCACTTTTCTACAGGTTCCGGGGCACTACCCACCATCGTTGTGAATCCACCAATCAAATGCCTGCTGATGGTGCCTCAACTCTCGAAAAACGTAGGCCGGAATTAACTGACGTCATTCGTTCCTAGCCTTCATTCGTGTCGCCCGACTTCTTCGCTGCTGCCAGAGTCTTCTGGTGCGCGGATGCAAGGCGCGATAACCGAGGACGCTATTTCAAGCTGTGACACACATCACATTTACACATTCTTGTGCGCTGTTACTGGATGAGCACACATGCACGGGTCGTGATGCGGGTCACAGGTTCCATGTGGGTGCTGGGCCAATATGCGCAGGGGGCATCCTTACAAAGCATGGGGGCAGACGATGGAAACGCCAAAATATGCACGTATCAACGCTGCGGAGCTGGAAGAGATGGAGGCTGAATTTGGCCGGCCACTGACGGAAGAACTCGCGCTATGGCTCATCCGCACCCGCATCAACCGTGAAGCGATTGAAAGGATGTTAGCAAGTAAAGAGCCGGATCAGGCAGCGAGAGGTCCCAAGGTCCAGCGCCTTCACCTTCATAGGATGACTGGGCCGACGGAAAGGAAAGTAGCAACAGGACAGAGGCGAATATGTGCGTGACATCCGGCGTCCAACAAGACAGTTTTTGCTAGTGGAGCGAGCCACTCGATAAGCGGTGGTCTCGCGATGGGCGGTTGCGCCGGCGGCCGAGGGTTGTGTTAGACTCCGCGCATGCGGCGCCGTCACTTCCTGGTTCTATCCGCGGCCAGCGTAGGCGGAGTGGTGGTCTACTCGCTGGACCGCAAGGTCTCGCGGCTTTCCGCGGAAGATCGCTCGCCTCAAGATCAATCCGGCAAATCCAAAACATCCGGGAACGCTGCGGCGCAAACGCTGCGCATCCCGCTGCGCTTTTTCACGGAAACGGAAGCCTCCGTCATCGCGGCGGCCGCCGCGCGCATTTTCCCCAGCGACGACGCCGGCCCCGGCGCGCGCGAAGCGGGCGTGGTGATCTACATCGACCGGCAGCTCGCCGGACCCTGGGGACGCGACGCGCATCGCTACACGCATGAACCGTTTGACGACGGGCTCGCGGCGGAGTTCGGTTACCAGGGCAAAGCCAACCCGCGCGAAATTTACCGGCAGGGCCTGAAGGGCCTGGCCGGCTTCGACGCGCTCTCCCCCGCGCAGCAGGACGAAAAGCTGAAGCAGATCGAGAGTTCCCTCTTTTTCGCGCTGCTGCGCCGCAACACCGTCGAGGGCATGTTCTGCGATCCCATTCATGGCGGCAACGCGGACATGGTGGGCTGGCAGCTGATCGGCTTTCCCGGCCCGCGCATGAGCAACTTCGCGGACATTGATACGCATAACGGCGAGGCGTTCCGGCCGAAGCCGGTGAGCCTGAAGCAGGTGTCGCCGAATCCGGTGCGTCCGAGCGAAGAGGGCACGTGAGGGAGCGGCGGAGGGAAGTACAAAAGCAGATTCCTCACCCCCATCGGCGAACAACGCCGCTGGGTTCGGAATGACAACGCGCGGGAGGGGCCGGGGCGGGAAAAGCAGGAGAGATTCTTCGTCGGCGGCCTCCTCAGAATGACAGCGCGTTTCGCGAGCCGCCGAGAACGGGGAGGCCCTGAGATTTGAGGGATCGCAGATACAAAAGCAGATTCCTCACCCCCATCGGCAAAGAGCGCCGCTACCACCCCAACACGCGCGAGACCGGCGCATGTTGGGGACCCCGGCGCTGGGTTCGGAATGACAGCGCGGTGTAGCGCGCAGTCAAGCGGACAAAAATCCGGGAGCGAGTGAAACGAACGCCTAAATGAAGAACTTGCCACACGTCGATGCCGTCATCATTGGCGGCGGATGGACCGGCCTGCTGATGGCGCACCAGCTCGGGGCGCGCACTTCCCTTTCCGTGGCCGTGCTGGAGCGCGGCGGCCCGCGCCAATCGGCGGATTACGCCGGCGGCATGGACGAGCTCGAGTTCAACGTGCGCTATCGCATGATGCAGGACTATGGGCAGGAGACCGTCACGCTGCGCTATACGGCGCGCGATCGCGCCGTGCCCATTCGCCAGCTGGGAAATTTCCTGCCGGGACTGGGCACCGGCGGCGCGGGCGAACACTGGGGAGCGGTGTGTCCGCGGTACGTGGCCGACCTTTTCGAGCTGTATACCAAGACGGTGGAGCGCTACGGCGCCAAGAGATTGCCCGAAGATCACGCCGTGGTGGATTGGGGCGTTACCTGGAACGAGATCGAGCCCTACTACACGCGCGGGGACAAGCTGCTGGGCGTTTCCGGCAAGGCCGGCAACATTCGCGGGAAGCTGATCGCGGGCGGCAATCCCTTCGAGGGGCCGCGGAGCGAGGAGTATCCCACGCCGCCGATGAAGCTGCCGTACGTCTCGGCGCTCTTCGAGGATGCGGCCAAGAAGCTGGGCTATCACCCGTATCCGAATCCGGCGGCGACCCCCAGCGTGCCGTACATCAATCCCGACGGCGTCTCGCGCCCGGGCTGCGCGTATTGCGGATTCTGCGACCGCTTCGGCTGCATGATCGGCGCGAAGGCCCAGCCAACCAATACGCTGCTGCCGCTGGTGCAGAAGCAGAAGAGCGTCTCGCTGCGGAACAACTGTTCGGTGCGGCGCATCGTGTTCGATAAAAATGCCAAGCGCGCGACGGGCGTGCAGTACGTGGATGCCGGCGGCGAGGAGTGCTTCCAACCCGCCGACGTGGTTTTCCTTGGCTCCTGGACGCTCAACAACACGCGCCTGCTGCTGCTCTCCGGCATCGGCGAGGCTTACGATCCGGCGACGGGCAAAGGCGTGGTGGGACGAAACCTCACGCATCAAGTGAACGCGCCGACGCAGGTGTTTCTCGATAAGCCGCTCAATCGCTTCATGGGCGCGGCGGCCACCGGCGTGTGCGTCAGCGATTTCGATGGCGACGCCTTCGATCACGCTAATATGCCGTTCCTGCGCGGCGGAACGTTCCGCGTGGCGGGCACCGGCTTTCAACCCATCGTGAGTTTTGGCGTGGTGCCGTCCACTGTGAAGGCGCGCTGGGGCTCGGAATGGAAGAAGGCGGCGATCGATTGGTACGACAAGGTGGGCACCATCGGCTTTGCCGGCGAGCACATCGCGTACAAAACCAACTACATGGACCTCGATCCGCGCTACAAGGACCATCTCGGCGACCCGCTGCTTCGGCTCACGCTTACCTGGCACCAGAACGAGCGCAACATGGTGGCGTTTGCCAGCGCCAAGGCCAACGAGCTCGGCCGCGCCATGGGCGCGAAGGAGATCATCCCGGCGCCGAGTTACGAGCGCTACGACGCGCGGCGCTACCAATCCACACACGTGCAGGGCGGCACGATCATGGGCAAATCGCCGGAAGCTTCCGTCGTGAATCCCTGGGGCCAGAGCTGGGAGCTGCCCAACCTGTTTGTCATGGGCGCGTCCACGTTTCCGCAAAACGGCGCCGCCAATCCCACCACCAGCGTGCTGGCCTTTGCCTATCGCACCGCCGACGCCGTCATCGGCCGCTACCTGAAGTCCCCCGCCCGGCTGGCCTAGTTCCCTTCCCTTAAACCATTACCTTCTGGCTGCCCAATCGTTGCCTAATGCGGCCGAAGGGGCTATGCTGACTAGTCAGACTAGTCGTAACATTTTTTGTATAAAGGGGGCCAGATTGGACCGACCCAAGAAGTCCGGGCCATTGGCCAAAACGAGATGGCAGCTGCAAAAAGCCAAGGCGCAATTCAGCGAGGTCTTCCGCCGCGCGCGTTCGGAAGGGCCGCAGCTGGTCACGCGGCAGGAGAAGGAGGCCGTGGTGATTCTGCCGGCGGAAGAGTTTGAACGGTTGCTGGCACGGGCGCGCCAGCCGCAAAGCCTGGTGCAATTCTTCGCGGACTCTCCCCTGGCGCGAGTCAAGTTGAACCTCAAGCGTAAGCCTGGCTTCGGCCGAAAGATCAAGCTGTGAGCGGGTTCCTGCTGGACACCAATGTGATCTCCGAATTGATACGGCGGAAGCCGGAGACCAGGGTGACGGCCTGGGTGGAAGCAACCGACGAGGCGCTGCTGCATCTGAGCGTGCTCACCCTGGGCGAAATTCGCAACGGGATTGTCTCTTTGCCCAATGCGTCCCGCCGAATGGCTCTGGGGGCGTGGCTCGATGGGGAGCTGGCGATACGCTTTGGCCACCGCATTTTGCCCATCGATGAAGCTGTGGCCGACCGCTGGGGACGGCTTACGGCGGGGGCGGAAACCAGAGGACGCCGTTTGCCGGTGATCGACGGGCTGCTTGCGGCCACTGCCCTGCACCACAACCTCACATTCGTGACCCGTAACACCAAGGACGTTGCTGCTACGGGCGTTCCGGTATTCAATCCCTGGAGCGCCTGAAATTCGGGGCGTTCTGCTCCTCTTCTTCAACCTGCTTTTGCTCAACCTGCTTGACAGCGCTTGAGCGCACGTGTTACTCACTCCGCCAGTTCTTGTCTTTCGCAGGTCCCAGTCACGTTTTCACGATCGCGAGGTGTTCTGTGAGTGTTTTCGTTTGGACCCGTGGGGAGTCGTTTCGAAGCCTTGCAAAAAAGGCCATCTGTGCGCTGGCAACTGCGGCCGTGGCGCTTGTGCTTTGCCTGCCCACGTTTGCCCAGGACGTTCAAGGAACGATCCGGGGCACGGTTTTGGATCAGACCGGGGGCGCCATCGCCGGCGCCATGGTGACCATCACCGACGTGGCCCGCGGCGTCACCCGAACCCTGACCACCGACGATGCCGGAGAGTACCTGGCCAACAATCTGACTCCCGGCACGTACACGGTGCGTGCCGCGGCCAAGGGATTCCGGAACGTGGAACACAGCGGCGTGCTGGTGCAGGTCTCGGAGAACATTCGGGTCGACCTGGTGGTCCAGCCCGGCGAACAGACGCAGACGATCACCGTAAGCGGAGAAGTGCCGGCCATCGATACGACGGACTCAACGCTGGGCGGAGCGGTAAGCAACAACGAAATTAATTCCCTGCCCTTGAACGGCCGCAACTTCCAGCGTCTCTTGGAACTCCGTCCCGGCGTGGTTTACGTCACGCAGGGCGGCCGCTCGGGATCCTCGAGCACCAATGGCCTGCGTACCGGAGGCGACCTGGTGCTGGTCGAGGGGATTCCCCAGATCGACCAGGCGTTTGGGGGCAGCTCGATCAATTCCGCCTTCACGACCAGCGGAGAAGATACCGCCTCCATCCTGCCCATCGATGCTATCCAGGAGTTCGCCAGCACGCAGAATCCCAAGGCGGAATACGGATTCAAGGACGGCTCGATCGTAAGCGTGGGGGTGAAATCGGGCACCAACAGTTTGCACGGCACGGCCTATGCCTTCGGCCGCGATGCGAGCGCAACGGATGCCGCCAACTTTTTCACCGCGCAAAAGACCCCGGCTACCCTGGAGCAGTTTGGCGGGACCGTCGGCGGCCCCGTGATCAAGGACAAGATTTTCTTTTTTGCCGGCTTCGAAGCTCTGCGAGCCACCGTGGGCAGCACGGTTGTGGACCAGATCCCCACGGATGTTTCGATTGGAAGCACAAGCAGCAGCATGGTGGACGCTTGCAAATCTGCGGTAGCCGCGGGGAAACTCAATGCGCTTAGCGCGCAGTTGGCCGGGATCCAAAACGCGTCAACTTGTGCCATTACGCCTGCATCCTCTACGGTGGAGAATATCTTTCCCTTCACCCAAACTACGGTCACAGGATCGAATTTCGCGCCGGGAACACCGAGCGGCACCCCCCTCAATAACGGGATGATCAAGGGCGATTGGGCGATCAGCCCCCACCACCATTTGGATGGCATGTATTACATCTCCAAGTCGACGCAATTTACCGGCGCCCTGCTACCTCAGTGGGATACTGACGTTGTTCTCGATACTCATACTTATGACGCCAATTGGACCTGGACTCCAAATTCCACCATCGTCAACGATGCTCGATTCGGCTACGCCTACCTCGACGACCAAACACTCTACGGCGACGCCAATTTGCTCCCTTCCAACCCTTGGCCCAATGGATATAGCCTGCCGACGGGCGTTACCAACCCGCTCTTCGGCGGCTTGCCAACCATAGCGATCACCGGCTTCACATCTCTTGGCAGTGGCGCCCGGGTGGGTGTCCGCGGGCCGGACGGCACGCTCGATTTCAAGGACAGCGTGTCTTATCTGCGCGGCAAGCACACCTTCAAGGCCGGCTTTGACTACGCGGATGTGATTCTGGACGAGAACAGATACTCCGGATCCGAGGGCTCCATCACCTTTGGGAGCCTGGTGGCTTTCCTGGAGGGCACGCCGACGAACGGCAGCATTTTAGGCGGCGATCCTACAACCAACATCCGGCAGCACTGGTTCGCGGGCTTCGTTCAGGACGATTGGCGCGTCGCTCACCGATTGACTTTGAACCTCGGCCTTCGGTACGAGTACTACAGTTCGATCGTCGACCGGGACAACTACATCGGGAACTTCAATCCCAGCGTGAATCCCGCGACGACCGCTGCCGTGCAGCAAGCCGGCCCCGGCGCGCCAATCTCTTCCATGTGGCAGCATCCTCCAAAAGACCTCTTCCTGCCGCGTTTAGGATTCGCCTGGGACATTCAAGGCGACGGCAAGACGGTGCTGCGCGCTGGAGCCGGCCTATTGACCGCCTCGCCGTCTATTCCGCAACTGAGAGTTCCCTTCGAACCCTTCGGAGCGAATTTCTTTGGCGGTACGGCCGCAGCTCCCGTGCTCATAGCCAACAACTCTGGCACACAAGCCAACGCGCACACGCCGCTCTCATTCAGCTTCACCAATGCCGCTCAACTTGCATCCCTCTGGAACGCTACAGGCCCGATATTCCCTAATTATCTGCCTCTCACCGTTAATGGCGTCAATTACAGCAGCGCGTCGTGCACCGTCGCCGTACCGTGCTCCACGGGCGCTCTGGCGTCCAATTTCACGGTGCCACGCACCGTTGAATGGAATCTCGATCTTCAGCGGGTGATCACCAACAATCTAACTCTCGATGTGGCTTACGTGGGGAACCACGGCTATCAGCAACAATACTTCAACGACCTCAACGAGCCTCCGCTGGGCGCCGGCTGGGACGCTAGTGCGGTCAGCACTTGTCTCAACCCATTGACGGTGCCGCTGTATAAGACGTGCACACCTGACAAAGCCAACGAGGCCGCACTATCGCCGTACCAAGCCAAGTTTCCTTACCTCAACTTCATCATCCAATCGCAGAACGGAGTCTGGTCCAATTACGATGGATTGCAGGTAACGGCCAACGAGCGGCTTTCCCACGGACTATCTTTTCTTGCCGGCTACACGTATTCCCACGCCCTCGATATTTATAGTTCCGTTTCCGCGGGCAACGTTCTTGTTTCGGATCCGAACAACCTGAAACTGAACTACGGGAACAGCGACAACGATGTTCGTCATCGCTTCACATTTTCGCCGACCTATGCGATCCCGGGGATCAAGTCGCCCGGACAGATGCTCGAAGGCTGGTCCGTGAATGCCATTTTCATTGGGCAGGCCGGACTGGGTTGGTACCCGGACGATAACACCAAGACGGATTGGCTGGGAACCGGCGAGTTCGCCGAAGCTTTCTCGACTCAAGTCGGCCAACTTCAGTATTGGAACTACTCCGGTCCTACATCGGCCTTCAAAGAAGGCTTAAGCCCAATACCCTGCTACGCGGGCGCCAACGTAGCGGCTTCGAGTGCACTGGCCAAGGGCTGCCTGGGCACGCTAAGTACCACAGCCGTTCAGACGCTAAATCCCGCGCCAGCGTCGATCATGAACGCTTGTACTACCGCGGCAACCGCCCCATACGGCGGTCCCAGCACCACGAACGGGCAACTTGCGCTCGCGGCGCTCGCCAATAGCACCTGCTTCATTCAAAATGGCGGAGTTCTGACGCCTCCTGCGTACGGAACAATCGGCGACGCAAGCCGCGGCATCTTCCGGGGCCAGCCCTATTACAACGTCGATTTCTCAATCGCCAAAATGTGGCACCTCAAGGAACGCTATAGCGCGCAGTTCCGGTTCGAGACCTTCAATCTTTTCAACCGCACCGATTGGGCCGCGCCGAGCAGCAGCAATCCGACCAGTCCCACCACGTTCGGCGTGGCGGCAACCACGGCCGATAACGGCAACGCGGTGCTCGGCTCCGGCGGGCCGCGGCACATCCAGTTCGCTTTGAAGCTGACGTTCTAAGAGACGTGGAAAAAGCGCCGAGCGAGCCTTTCTGCGAGAATCGCCGGCCACATCGAAAAAGAAGACCGAAAAGGGAGAGAGTGGGAAAAATGAGGCACACGTTCCGCTATCATGCTGGACACGCCGTACTGCTGTCCGCGGCAGTATGCGCAGCTTTCGCTCCTGCTTTTGCTCAGGGCGATACCTCACGCGACGTAGCGCCCAAGACGGGCCCAACGCCAATCGTCGGCGGATTCGCTGACGTCAAGCCTTTGCCGCCCGGCGATCCGGCGCCGCGCATGTCCGACGGCCATCCGGACCTGACCGGGCGCTGGTATCCGAACACGGGCGGCAGAATGTTGCAGGTGGCTTATCCGGTCGCTCGGGCCGCCTACCAGCAGTTCGATCCCAAGGCTACGCCAGAGGAGAAGCCGTCCTTCAAGCCGGGCGTCGATTCGAAGTACACCAGAAAAAACCCTTACGGAGTGTGCGATCAGCCCGGCACTCCCAGCGACACGCTGGAACAGATCAGCCAGCACGCTCCCATGGAGCTGATCGAAACCCCGCAGCGGCTGGTCTTCCTCTACGAATATCCGCTGAACGTTCGCATGGTCTACATGAACCGCCAGCATGAAAAAGATCCCGATCCCACGTTCAATGGCGACACGACCGCCCACTGGGAGGGAGACACGCTGGTTCTCGATGTGATCGGCATCGACACCCGGCTGCGGAATCTTGTTCCCGGCGAAACCACGCCCGGATGGTTTCCCAGCGATCAGGAACATATAACCGAGCGCTTGACCCGCACTTCGACAAACTACCTCGCCTACCAGGTCACGATCGAAGACCCCGTGGTGCTCGCCAAGCCCTGGACCTCCGCGCAGCGCAAGTGGACGCTGGCGCAGGATCCCCACGATGAATGGGGAGAAGTGTTCTGCACGCACAACGAAGAGCCGTCTGAGATCCAGAAGATTGACGCAGCGAAAGGCAAGTAACGGAAGGCGAATGGCCTACCGCGCCGGCCAGGCGCTTACCGGCAGCATGGAACGGGCTTGCAGAAGTTGCGGAGTCCTTCGCAACGGGCTGCTCGGAGCGCGACCATAGGGACGGGAATAGCGGGACCACAGGGACGAAGACGTAACCGATACGAGAACGATCAACCAAACCACGGCGAAGGTGATGAGCAGTTTGCGGCCGGGTTTGCGCCACAACACCCTCTGCGGCTCGAGGAGCGAAATCGCCGCATAGAGGCCGGCCAGAACGGCTACGAAGTACCAACCGGCTTCGCGCAAATCGTAGAAGCTGACAGGCATCACGCCGCTCTTTTCAACTGAAAAACCGCATCGCTTCTTAACGAAAAGACTCTTAACGAAACCACCGCCGCAGCGGAACGCCGGCGGGTCAAACCACACGATCTTCTGCTTTTGGCCCGAGGCTCTTGGGCGCCGGCGGTCTCGCGGTGACGATGGGCCTGCGCTATTGGCCGCGGCTATTTCGAGAGCTGCTGCACGATCTCGAGCGATTTCTGGACGTGCGCATCGGGTGCGAGGCCGTCGTCCTTGGAGGAAAGCGTGGCGACGATCTTGTGGTCTTTGCCGATCACGAAGGTAGTGCGCTCGATCAGGTCATGATCGACCACAACGCCGCGCACGTCCTGCATGCCCGGCTTCGCGGCGGTTTTGGTCAGATTGTAGGAGGCGGCGATTTTGCCGTCGCCGTCGGAGGCTACCGGAAATGCTCCGGCGCAATATTGGGGGTCGGAGGAGAAGGCATTGAGGCGCTCGATGCTGTCCGCGGAGACGCCGATAATCGTGGCGCCGGCGGCGTCGAATTTAGCTTTCTGCTCCGCGAAGGTATGCGCTTCGAGATCGCAGCCCTTGGTGAAGGCGGAGGGAAAGAAATAAACGACCACCGGGCCTTTCTTCAGCGCGTTTTCTAGAGAAAACGAAAACTCTTTTCCAGCCAGTGAACCTTTAGCCGAGAAATCGGGGGCCTTCTCGCCGGGTTTGAGCGCAGCCAAAAGCGGCAAGCTGAGCAGCACGGAGAGCCCAAGACCAACCCATAGTTTGTTCATAGCAGATGCCTCCCTTGCCATTGAAGTGGTAAGAGCATACCACGTATGGTTTGCGATTGGGGTCAGGTCTGATGGCTGTGGCGGGGATGCTTGCCGAGCTTATAGCGCAGCAGGATGTACAGCGCCACGCCCACGCCGGCGGCGATTCCAGCGATGAGGATGGCGTTGTGATACTCGAGGATCCCGCGCAGTATTTGGCGCCCGTACGTGGCGGCCAGAAATGCAAGCAGCGTATAGCGGATGGCGCGGCCGATGGTCAGCGCCGCGAGGAACTTGCCGCGCGAGTATTGCAAAGCTCCGGCGGCCAGCAGGAACGGAGTCATGGGCAGAGGCGGCGGCAGCATGGCAGGAATCATGACGGCGCCGAAGCCCCATTTCGCAAAGGCATCCTGCACCTGCCGCGATCTTCTGGCCGACAGGCGCCGTTCCAGAAGCGCTTTTCCCTCGCGATGAGCCAGCTGGTACGTGACATATCCGCCGATCACCGCGCCGGCCGTGGCCATGAACGCATAGTAGGGCCACAGCGCTTTCTGGCTGGCGGCAAGGATGATGGTCAGAACGTCCTGGCTGCCAGGAAGCGGAATCGCCGAGTTATCCACGAGGCCCAGCACGATCAGCCCGGGGCCGCCAATTTGGCGCGCCCAGACCATTAGCCGCCTCGTCCATTCCTGCACCAGAAGCGCGATCAGGCCGTGATCCAAAGTTCCCCCGGGGCGCGAGAGGCTTGCCGAACATGCGGCGTCGATTGCCACCGCAGCCCGATGAGCCCTCACAACTTGCCCTCAGAAGTTGCCCTCAGAGGTTGGACGATAATTCGCGGGTCAAGGCTACATGGGGGCTACATGGGGGCTACATGGGGGCTACATGCGCGGCTACGTCCGGGCACACGTTTACTCTTTCCACGGCGAGGAGCGACCAAAGTTTGCGACTGCGGAGGCTTCCCGATTTACAATAGGCGGCCGTGAAAATTACGTACGGAATCACGTTGGACGAATTCCGCACGCTCCAGCCGCCCTTGCACCGGCGCATTGGCGCCCTGGGCCTGGCGGTGACGATGGGCCTGATCTGCCTGCTCCTGATTGCTCCGGGGCTGGGAGTGGTGGCCGAAGAGGTGAGCCAGGGGCAGCATCCGCCCGCCGCGGCGCTGGCTTCGATCGCAGTGGGCTTGCTGCTGTGCGCGGGCGCGTATTGGCTGGACCGGCATTCGCAGCGGCGCAAGCAGGCCCGGCGCGAACAAGAGCTGCTGGCGGCTTACGACCGCATCCATTGCCGCGATGCCAGGGTGCTGGAGGCCGACGCCGAATCGCTGACGCTGAGCTGCGATTGCGGCCTGGTCGCCAAGCCCTGGACCGAACTGACCGGCTTTACCGAGACGCAATCGTTTCTGATCCCGCTCACGCGCACGGACTCCTTCCCGATTCCCCGCTCCGCATTCGCCACCGAGGGCGAGCTCACGGAATTTCGCCGCTTGATCCTGGAGAAATTGCATACCGACCGGCCGTTCAACGCCTGCCCCATCGAATTCGCGCATACCCGCGCGGACTTCTGGCGCGCCAAGCTGCTGCACGTGCGCAAGGGCGGAGGCTGGCGCCGGATGGTGAAGCTGGGGATTGCGGCCGCCGCGTTTCTTTACATCATCGGGGCAGCGGTAGTGGGCGCGCGCTCGGGGCAAGCGCCCGCATGGATTGCGCCCGTGGCGCTAGGCGGCTTCGCGTTCTTTCTGGCGCTCACGGTGCGGCCGCAGCAGCGTTACTACGGGCCGCTGTGCATCTACTTCAGCGAGGAAGGATTCCACGTGGTGGATCCGGCTTCCCAAAGCCGGCGGCGCTGGAACGAGCTGGCCGGCTATCTGGAGAGCCGGCATCTCTATCTTTTGTATCTGAATCCGCGCCTCTATCGCATCGTGCCCAAGCGCGCGCTGGGCAATCGCAGCGCCGAATTCGAACGCTTGCTGCAAGCCGCGCTGCCCACCTTCGATTACCGCCGCCGTTACCCAGTGGCGGATACCGCGCGCATCTGAATCCTCAATTCGCGGCGGCGCGAAGCGGATGCGGGCTGGGCTTCCGCGCTCGATACTCCATCCAGATGAGCCAGATCACGATGAGGTCGAACGCGCTCAGCACGATCAGCCCGGCGCTGCCGCCGAGCGTGAAGCGGTACACCTGATACGCGATAAACCCGCCGAAGACGCCTATGGCCACGGGATAAGCCCAAAATCTGTTTTTGAGCAGCGCCACCACCACGAAAATTTTGACAATGCCATGGGCGAGCAGATAGAGGGCCAGGAAGTGCTTGCCGGTAACCAAGTGGCCGAGAGCCAGGCGCAGATGGTGGGCGATCACGTCGTGACGATTTCTCGCGACTTCGTCCTGCGTGAGCAGCCCCACCCAGCGGAGAATCAGTCCGGGGCTCACCAGCCAAAGCGCGATCCCCCCGGCGATCTCCAGGACCCCGTCCAAACCCTTTAGGATTACCCCCACGCGAAACAGGACCTCGCGCGTGTTCCCCGGCCTTCTCATAGGCAGCTGGCTCCGAGCCATACGGATTTGGCCCCATGCTTACGATGTTAGAGGACGGGTTTGAGGCGCTTAACCCGGCCAGACACAACTTTGGGTTGCAAGCGCAGGGCCAAAGACCGCCTGGCTTGCGCTTGTTATTGATATGGCCATTGGCGTGGAGGGCGAGTACCAAAAGTGAGCGCGAAAACGAATCGGCGCCCGGCCGGCGCCCGATCGGGGAATCGATCAGCGCCGGCCGCCGCCCAAGGCGTCACTCCTGAACCAAATGTGCGGGACGCTTCCCGTGCTTCTCGTCTTCGATCTCTTCGCGTAGCGCTTCCCGTTTCAGGCGTGCGGCGCAAAGAGTGCAGATAAGCCGCGGGGTAGGTCTCCCGCACACCAGGCAGAGCGTCCTGTGACTCTTTTTCTCTCCCATGTGCGTTCCTCTCGGCCAGTCGGAAATTGCGGCGATCGCGAGGTGGAAATGCTTTACGACGGAACCGCCGAGGTTTGCGGCTGCGGGCTCTTGCCTTCTACTAATTCGATGCTGGCCGTAAAGGGTTCGTCGCCTCGCGCGAGCGGCTAGCGGTGGCCGGGCCGAGTAGGGCGATTGCCGGCAAGGGGTTAAGATAGGGCCGCTGCCGCGAGAAGGCGGCGGCGTCTTAGGTCCGGCTGAACTGAACCATTCCCACTCTGACACCTGCGATAAGGAGGTCGCGCGATGGACTTGCTCCAGATCCTGCAAATTCTTTTCCTGATCGGACGGATCATTGTCGGCGGATATTTCCTGATGGCGGGCTTAAACCATTTTGCCAATGTGAAGACGATGGCGGGCTACGCGAAAAGCAAGGGCGCGCCGGGGGCGGAAGCCGCAGTCGTAGGCACCGGGATCCTGCTGGTGCTGGGGGGCGCGAGCTTTCTGTTGGGTTTCCACCCCACGATCGGCACGGCCCTTCTGATCCTTTTCCTGCTCGGCGTGACTTTCAAGATTCATAACTTCTGGACCATCTCCGATCCCCAGGCGCGCATGAACGAGCAGGTTCATTTCGGCAAGAACATCGCCATGATCGGCTTTCTGCTGATGACGCTGATGATCTTTCGTCCCTGGTATATGAGCCTGCACTAACGGCATCTAACGTGAACGCGCGGCGCGCAGGGATCGCTTGGCGCGCCGTTCGCGCTCTCGCTCCTCATGTCCAAAACGCAGACTTTCTTTGGCGATAAAGTTGTCCTGATCACCGGCGCTTCGTCCGGCATCGGCGAAGAGCTCGCCTGGCAACTGAGCCAGGCGGGCGCGAAGCTGACGCTCGCGGCGCGCCGCGCGGAACTGCTACAGGCTTTAGCGGAGAGAATTGCCGCGGCGCAAAAGCCAAAACCTCTGGTGGTGGCCTGCGACGTGACGCGCGACGGCGACCTCGAGCGGGCCGTGGCGGAAACCGTGGGCCACTGGGGAAAGCTGGACGTGGCCATCGCCAACGCGGGCTTCGGCGTGGTCGGGCCGCTGCGAAAGCTTTCGCTCGACGACTATCGCCGCCAGTTCGAGACCAACGTCTTCGGCGTGCTGCGCACGATCTATGCGGCGCTGCCCGAAATCGAGAAGACCCGCGGCAACATCGCCATCATGGGAAGCGTAGCGGGCTGGGGAGCGACTCCGGGAGCTTCGCCGTACTCGATGAGCAAGTTCGCGCTGCGGGCTCTCGCGAACTCCATCGCGCCGGAGCTCCGGCTGCGCGGCGTGAAAGTCACGCTGATCAGCCCCGGATTCGTGGACAGCAATATCCGGCGCGTCGATAATCGCGGCAAATTTCATCCCGGAGCGAAGGAGTCCGTTCCGCCCTGGCTGGTGATGCGAACGGACAAAGCCGTGCGGCAGATGCTGCGGGCGATAGCCCGAGGCAAGCGCGAAGCGCTCATCACCGGTCACGGAAAGCTGCTCGTCGTGCTGGAGCGATTCGCGCCGTGGATCGTTCGCGCGGCCGGCAGGAGGATTGCGGCGAAAGCCGACTCGTAGCGCGAGGCTTCGCGGCCAGCCTGCGGCGCAATGTGCGCGTCACTCCTTGTGGCGGAACCAGCCCAGGCCGGCGCGCAGCTGAATCGTGTTGATGCCGGGATTCTCGTCGGTGAGGCCGGCGTCGGAGATGTGCAGCCAGCGCACCTCCAGGCTCCAATGCATCTTCCCGCGCCCGACGTTCACGCCAGCCCCGGCACCCGACGCGAAATTGATGTTCGAAATGCCGTCGGGCACCTGCCTCGAGGTGAAGAGCACGCCGCCGCCGAGATCGAAGTACGGCATGACGCGGCCCCGCGTGTCAAAAAGCCACTTGAGGGCGAAGGGGTTGAAGCCCGCGCCGTAGGCCATGCTGTGAGGCTGAAAGATTAAATAGAAAGGCACCGCGTCGATGGCGTATTCGAACCGGCCCCGCAGGAAGCTGGGGCCGTGCGGGTTCGTGAGCACCAAGCCGTAGCGCACGCCGGCATTCCACGCGACGGTGCCGTTCGTCCCGCCGTTCACGGAGTGCCCCGCGCCGGACCACACCTGAAGTTCGGTGCTGTCCTGCCGCGGCTCTTGCGGGACACCGGACTGGGCGCGCAGACCCGCGGCGCATGCGCACATCGCGCAAAGCACCGCAGCCGAACGCAAAAACGCAAGCATGCGGCAAGGGCCCACTAGCCGATTCCCCTCTCCCGAAAAAACACCACCCCGAGACAGGTGCAAGAAAATAGCATCCTGCGGCCCGAAGCGCCAAAGCATTCGCGGGTTGCGAATCTGATGCTTGGGAAGGCTTTCGGTTGCTAGAATTTGGCTGAGGGACGGGGAGGATTGGCCGGCATGGGGCGCGTGAGCGAAAAGATCACTACGTTTCTGCCCTGGGCGGAGATCGAACCAGAAGCGCAGAAGCAGATCCTGAACACCGCCGAGCTGCCCTTCATCTTCAAATGGGTCGCGGTCATGCCCGATTGCCACTACGGCAAGGGCGCCACGGTGGGCACGGTGATCGCCACCAAGGGCGCCGTCGTTCCGGCGGCGGTGGGCGTGGATATCGGCTGCGGCATGATCGCGCTCGAGACGGGCCTCGTTCGCGGCGACCTCAAGGAGCTGCACCGCCTGCGCGAAGGCATCGAGCGGCGCATCCCCATGTCCGCGGGGCGGAATAACTCCAAGATCGCGGACACCGCCCAACCGCGCATCGCGGAGCTGAAGAAGATCGAGTCTTCCACCGGCGGGCGCTATAGCGATTTCGACAAAGACTGGGAGGCGGCGCTGGGCACGCTCGGCGGCGGCAATCATTTCGCCGAGGTTTGCATCGACGAGAACGAGGCCGTCTGGCTCACGCTGCACTCCGGATCGCGCGGCGTGGGCAATCGCATCGGCAATCACTATATTCGCCGCGCCCAGGAGATTTGCCGCAAGCGCAATATCGCCCTGCCCGATCGCGACCTGGCCTACCTAAGCGAAGGCACCGAGGAGTTCGCGAACTACCTGCGCGACCTGCATTGGGCGCAGCATTTCGCCCTGCTCAATCGCGAGGAGATGATGGACCGCATGCTGTGCGAACTGAGCCATCACGTCTACGGCGAAGCCGGCCACGAAGCCGAGCTCGAGCGCCAGCGCATCAACTGCCACCATAATTTCACGCAGGTGGAGCATCACTTCGGGCAGGACGTGTGGGTCACGCGCAAAGGCGCCATCGAGGCGCGCGCCGGCATGCGCGGCATGATTCCGGGATCGATGGGCACGCGCAGCTATATCGTCACCGGCCTGGGCAATGCGCAGTCGTTCGACTCCGCGCCGCATGGCGCCGGGCGCAGAATGTCGCGCACCAAGGCGCGCGCCGCCTTCGCCATGAAGGATCTGGAAGCGGCCATGGCCGGGATCGAGTTCCGCCGATCCAAAGTGCTGCTCGACGAAATCCCCGGCGCGTATAAGGACATCGATCACGTCATGGAGAACGCCCGCGACCTGGTGCGCATCGACCACACCCTGCGCCAAATCATCAACTGCAAAGGCGACTAGCGTATCTAAGCAACCGATCGCACGGCACGCGCAGCAAGGCGAAAGAAGGAAAAGCGGCCCTACAGAAAAGACCTTAGAACCAGCCACATAGCCAAAAGGACCAGCGCCGTGGTACGGCTGCTCTATCGACCCCGGCCGGGTGCCCTTCTAGACTGCTCTCATGGCGATGCATGGACTCCTCCGATGCCCCCTTGCCTTTGTTCCGTGCTCGCCGAAAATTCGCGTCCAGGAGAGTCCCAATGCCTGATCTGGATTATGTGATCTCCGCAAAGCGCGCGCCGGACGCAACCTCCGAGCAGCAGCACGAGGCGCCCAATGGCCGTCCCGACAGGCGCCCCGAGCGGCGCGCCGAGCGGCGCCACCCCGGGCCGCGCCAGGTGTGGCTCCAGGGCACAGACGCCAACGGCGAGAACGTCGAGGAAGTGCAAGTGATGCGGAACTACAGCGTGGGCGGCTTCTACTTCGTAACCCACATGCACTGGTACCGCGCAGGCATGCAGTTGAACGTGATCCCGTCGTTCGGTTCGCTCAATATCGAGTACGTCGCGGAGGTCGTGCGCGTGGAGCCCAGGGCCAGGATGGCTTATGGCGTGGGCGTGAAGCTGCTGCACGTCCACAACCCGATCCCTCGCCCCAACCAAGCCTAGTGCTCCCGTAGCGGCCCGTGGTACCCCCGTAGAACAAAGTCGCGCCCGGAAATCGGGCGCGACTTTGGTTTTACGGCGCTCCGCGCCGCCACTTCGCTACGGCGCTTCCGGCTCAGCCGCCTTCTCGCCGAAAACGTAGCGATTGCCGTTGGGGAAATTGGCGGCCAGAAAACACACCCACTTGTCCCCCGCAAACTCCGGCAGAACCACGGTCGCGTCCTCGTATTCGTACTGGGCGCCGGTCAGGTTCACGGCTACGTCGAGGTATTCGCCATCCACCAGCGCGGAGATCAGCACCTGCGAGGTGTGCGGCAGCACCTTGCTCACAAACGCGGAGTTCACCGAACGCAAGCCCGGCGGCCGCTTCATCACCAGTTGCAGCGGCGAGCGCTCTTCGCGCCATTTGTCGAAGATCAGGTAAGCGTCGTCAGACGAGATCCGGCTCATAGGCCCCGGGCTCTATTTTCGCCGCGGCCGTGTCGTTTGTCGACGCCGGCGCCGCTGGTACGAGCGATGACTGCTTGAAGTAGCGTCCCGGCGGGTACATCCCGGCGCGGATCAGTTCGTCGCCCACACGCCGGCGAATCTCTTCGGCCCAATCCGACCAGGTGCGCTCGGAGATTCCCAGGACGCGCCGCGCCGCGCGGTATTCCGCGCCGCCCAGGTAGTACATGCGAAAAAGAATCAGGCGGGATGCTCGCGGGAATTGTGGCGCGCTGAAACGATGCCGATCCGCCCTGCCCCGCACTTCTGGTATTGTCGGGCGCCGCAACGTCCCGCCACTGCGCGAGCTTGCGGCGCTTGAAGAACATCTCAGCAAAGCGCGCGTTCGCCGGCGCGCGCGAAGTCCGCAACGTACTCCACCAGTCGCGGGCGCAGGTCCGGACGCCACAAAAACTTCGAGGGAGAGAGCAGCTGCGTGGTGGCCACGCGCGAGCCCACCAGTTCCCGCGCGGCCCGATAGATTTCGTGACAGATGACGAAGGCATCGTTGCAGGCGGCGCGCGCCCTCATCGAGCGCCCTCGCTGTAAGGCGCGATGCTTGGCACCACGCCGCCAGGCGAGCCGCTCGGCCGATTGCCGGAAGGCGCGCTGCTACAAACCGCTGGTTGTGCTGGCCCCGACAGCGGCGCCTGCATCTCGTCTTCAGATAGCGCGGCGACCAGATCCCCGAGCGCGACGCTGGCCAGAAGACAGGCTGCTTCCCACATGGCGTCGTCCCGGCGGACGGCGAGGAAGCGTTCCGTTTGCAAATGCAATCGCAGGCGCCCCAACAATCCGCCGGCGCGCGTGGCGCCAAAGGCGCAGCGCATCGGCGGTTTCTCAGGAACCTGGGCCGCCGGCCCCGTTGCAGAGTTGGTTTGACTCGCCGCAGCCGTGCCGCCATCCGCACTGCCGCCCGACCCGGCGCTCGACCCGCCACTTGTACTGGCGCCCGGTCGGTGAATGGGCAGCCTCGGTCGCGGCGCCGCGGCGCCGCGCACTCGCCGCGCGCGCCTGCTGCGATCCGCTCCGCACTGTGCCTGTTGCTTGTTCCTTGGCCGGCGTCTCTCCATACACACCTCTCCTTTCCGGAGCGGACACACCGCTCCCGTGGGCCTTCCCGCTCTTCAGTGGGTTACCGGAAGTTTGCTCGACGAATCGTCAGGACTTCAGGGATGCCGGAGAGGCGCGCGGCTGCGCCATGCAAGCGACCCGCTGCGGCGCGGAGCCCGCAGCTTCGCCGGACGATGGCTGGTGCGTCGGCGGCGGCGGCGTGGCCTGCAGCGGCGATTCGCTTTCCGCCGCGCCGGCTTGCGCGTCGATTTGGGCATCGAGCACGCCAAGCGCCAGGCGCGCCTCGCGAGCGCGAATGCGCTCGAGCGCCGCCGGATTCACGCGAACGCCGCAGTCCGCGGGACGCGGGCCGGTGCCCGCATAGAGATCGGCAAGCCCGCGCTTGAGCCCATATTTCTCAGGGCGCGATTTTGTCGCCGAACGCTGGCTGAACTGCTGGGTGGACAGCTGGCTCAGCGGCTGGCTGGGCGCGTACTCGCCTTCGAGGACCTTGCGCGCGTTGCCGGCATCGGCGATCAGCCAATCGAAACTGGCGCGCCACCCACGCTCGCCCGCGCCCGCCAGGAACGGCGTCTTCGCCGCACGCCGCACCGCCGCGCGAAAATCGTCCGCCGTGAATCCCGCCGCAAGCCACTGCGCACATTTGCCGCGGCGCTCCGCGGTCAAGATGTGTGCCGGCGGCAAGGCTCCGCGCTCGGCTTCGTAAATCGCCAGCAACTCCTCCGGAGATGTCTCCAAGGGCGAAGCTTGCGGCGCCGGAGCGCAGCGTTCTTTGCCTGGCGGGGGCGGCATAACCGGCAAAGGCACCGGGGTCCCCAACGCACCCTGCTCTTGGGTGTGTTGGGGTAGTGACACCTCTTTTTCCAAATCCAGACTCAAATCCAAATCCCAATCCTGTGCTTGAGTCTCCTCAACCTTCGCCTTGAGCCCGCTCGCTTGGGCATGCTGCGAACTCGAGAACCCTGCGGACGCGTCGTTCATCGCAGCCGCCGCAACCGCACGCGATGGGGTACCCTCGCGTGCGTTTGCACCCAAGACGATGCCTTCCCTGCTGCCGCCAAATCCGGCGCTGTAAGCCGCCAGAGCCTGGCGCGGCACCGGCGGCGCGAGCCTTTCCAGACGCATGCGCCACGAGGGAGGCGGCAGTCTCCCGGGGACATCGCTGCCCGTCCAATGCCCGTAACGCTTTCCCTTCTCCTCCCAGGTAAAGAGCAGCCCGCGGGCAATGAATTCGTCGAAGATTTCGCTGAGGCGTTCGAGTGTGAGGTTTTTGCGGATCGCCGCCACGCGACCCCAAATCACGCGCAGGTTCCCCATTTCGAAGCTGCCGCTCGCGTCGGCCAGGCCGTAGAGCCAGGCGTATTCGCACTGGGCCCATTCCGCGCAGGAGGCCAGTTTATCGCTGGCCCACAGGGCGTCGAAATCGATCACGCGTTTTGGCATGGCCTTCTCCCGTGTTTCCTTTCGCCCGCCTGCCTCGCGCCGAGGCCGCCCCGATTTCCTGTACAGGTCAGCCTAACTCGGCCGCAGCACGCGATACTCCCAGACGATCGGCGCTCTTTCCTCATCGCGGCGTCGCCGGCGTGCCATAGCGTCGCGCAAAAACAATTGCCTCCTGCGGCGCTTCTCCACGCGGTATCCCCCGTGCTCCTTTTTGCGCAAATGCCGCAACTGCGCTGAAATCGAAGCTTCTCCGAACTCCGTCGCCTTGGCGATTTCGCTCAGCGTAAGCCAGGCGTCGCGAACGACCGCGCGCCTCATCAGCTTGCGGATCGCCGCGAGCTGGCTTTCGTATTGCCGAGCATCCTCCCGGCGACGGGATCTTGTCTCAATCCCAAGGGCCCCTATCCCACGTGCCGCTCCTCCACGAGCCTTTGCCCCGAGCACTCCGCCGTTTGCCGCTCGAATCGTGTAACGCATCCTGTGCTGCTCTCCTCTCCGCCGTTCGTGCGCTCGGTCCGCTCGCTTCCTTCGAACCCGCCATCAACTAGATTGCGGTGTGCATCTCCGCACCAATCGCCGCGTCTGCTGGAGCCATCCGTTGAGCTTGGCTTTGCAGGCGCCCGCGAACGATCGCGAGATCCGCAGAGAATGCGCGGCGTCCCCGCGAGTTTTCTCGGCCCCTCGGCGCGTCTGATAATATTTGGCACTCGCCTCACTCGAATGCTTGCCCGGCGCATGGGGCGGCAGGGCTTCTCGCCTATTCCAGAATCGGTCGCCGGATTGATCGCCGGATCGATCGCTGGACCGGTCGCTGGATCGACCCTGACCCCGCGAATTCGCCGAAATCACGCGGATTTCCACGATATGCGTGCCGCTCACCAGGATTTCGCAGTTTTCCGAGGCGTCTTCCGGAACTTCCAACCCGGCCGTCCCACCGGCCGTCCCACCGCCCGTGCCCTCCGCCAAGTCCGTCTCGCCCAAATCGGTCTCACTCGTTCCGCGGAAGCTCGTGGAGGCGGCACCGTCTCCCCCGTCGGCCATGGGATCGTCGGGATCATCCGAGTCAAAACCGCCCGCGTAATCGCCCGAACATCCGCTGCACATCGGCTCGCCGGCTCCTTCAACCCCCCTCGGGGTTTCTCTGCTAACTTTTCCACAGCCCTAGGGGAATTTATTTAGTACTAGCTGACTCGGTAGTACGGATTGTGTTAATACTCCCGCAAATAAAGGGACTGGGAACAGTTCCAGGAGATCGACCATGGCCACTCGTCGCGTCACCCCGCCTTGGGATTATTTGCACGAGGCCTCGGGCCCCTCTCTCGAGAGCTTCGAGCTTTCTCGTCTGAACCATGCCGCCAACTTGCGCAAAGAGATTGCGGCTCTGCTCGAACAATGGATCGAGGAAGGGCCGAGGCCCTCCTGGCGCGCTGGCTGCGCGAGAACCACAAACTGCCCCAGCAACCGAACCAGCGAATCAATGTTCTTCCGGAAATCCAAACTTCCGCGGTTACAGCGCCTCCAGCGGAGCCCATGGCCGTGCGTCCACGCCAGCCCGAGCGTCGCATTCGGACTGCGCGCCGCCCTTCCGCTGCGGATTGAAGCGCCCGCCGCACGATGATCGCGTCCAAAGCGTCTACGCTCCTCGTTCCTCCGAGCAGCTTTGTCATCGCTTCATCGCTCCACTCCGTATCGTGAACGCACTCTCGCCAGCGCTTTGTCGCCCCGCCTTTGGCCCATCGCCGTACAAGGCCCTCTCCTTCTCGCCTCAACCGTCCATCGTCTGCCTCGGGCCTTACTTCCGCCTTTTGCCGTCCTGGACGCCCCCCTGTTTTCACCTGCTGTTTGTTTTTTCTTCTTTCGCCTCTTCTTTCACCTCTTCCTTTCGCCTCTATTCTGTTTCGCAAGTCAAATAGTTATGCGCACGGATTTAAGAAATGATCTCAGTCAGTTTTTGCAGCCGCCGTTTGGGCCTTCGTTTTTCCTAACGCCTTCGTTTTTCCTAACGCCTTCGTTATTCTTAAGTCGCCCCCCATCCAGATTCGGGCTTCCATCGGCCTCCCATGCCTAACTTTGCTTGTGCTTCTGATTTGTACTTTTCCCGCCTGTCCTTCGTGCTTTATGCAGCCGGTTTCACGTCCAGACTTTCCTCACGCTAATGTTTAGAGCTTCCTCCTGGCTTCTCCTCCTGGCTTCTCGGCAAGCCTCGCATTCGCCCTCCAACTGCTCAACTCTCCACGCACTCGGCCAAATTCCACCTTAATTTCACGACGTGCAACGCAACTCTCTCCTGCCAATTCCCCGTTACTTCCGAACCGGGGTATTACTCCGCTCATTCCACATTTTTCTTATTGCCCGCGCGTACGGCTCCGCTCTCATCCATATGTTCCTCCACCGTCCTATATATTAGCCGCTAGATTACGGGGATGGGGGGAAGCGCGCGATCCGCAACGGCGCCGCGGTCCGGCAGGGCCGGGGCGCTCCGGAACAGGCATCACTCCCCGGCGGCACCCCCTGCACAGTCGCACGGCCGAAGTCGAGAAAGCGGCGAGGGCAACGCTATGCGCGATGTGTGCGCCCCCGGCGCCGAGGGCCGCGTCTTACAGCGAGGGAGCGAGAAGGCGCGGGCGCTTTTCGACGGGGGGCTTGGGGGCTCCGGCTTCGAGGAGTTGGTCCTTGCGGAAGATCATGGAGTTGATGTCGTAGGTGGCGAGCTCGAATCCGTGGCCATGGGTAATCGCGTCGGTGGGGCAGGCTTCCACGCAATAACCGCAAAAGATACAGCGGGAGTAGTCGATATTGTAGACGCTGGCAAAGCGCTCGGCTCCTGAGATGCGCTTGGTCGCGGTATTTTCCTCGGCTTCGATGTAGATGCAGTGGGCGGGGCAAGCCGCGGAGCAGAGGAAGCACGCGACGCACTTCTCCAAACCGTTTTCGTCGCGCTGCAGAACATGGATGCCGCGGTAGCGGGCCTGGAAATGCACGGGCTCGTCGGGGTAGTTCTCCGTGGTCGTCTTTCGCCAAAGATTGCGAAAGGTTACGCTGAAGCCCTTCGCCAGCGCTGTGATGGTGCCGCCAACCTCTTCCAGGAAAGAAGCCATGGTCTCCCGTAATCCCCGAGAATCAGTCCTTCAGGTTCAGTGTACCAAAGTGCGGATAGCTAACTGGCTCAAGAAATGAAACCGTGCCGCGCCCCTACATCAACCGGCTGGGCCGCCGGAATCGGGGCGCCGGTGAGGGCGGCGATGATTTGTTTGCCGTGAAAACGGCCATTCTCGATAAAAATCTCGCTGGTGTGCTTTCCGCCGATAATTACGCCGGCGAGGTACAAACCGAGGACGTTGCTCTCGTGAGTGCGCGGGTCGAGAGCGGGTTTGTTCGTTTCCGGATCGAGATTCACGCCAAGCTGGCGCAGGAAATCGAAGTCGGGATGATAGCCGGTCAGAACAAAAACCTGTGCGGCAGGGACCTTTCTATGCGCCACAACGGGCATGGTTGCTGCTGAGCCACTGTCGCCGGAGGAAGCCACATGCACAAATCCGGGCTCGATGCGCACGACGTGAGTATTGAACAGCGCCGTGACCTGGCCAGCCTTGATGCGATTTTCGATGTCCGGCCGCACCCAATACTTGATCGTGGAACCCAGTTCGGCTCGGCGATGGACCAACGTAACGCGAGCGCCGGCGCGATAGAGATCGAGGGCCGCTTCGGCGGCGGAGTTCTTTCCGCCGACCACCACGACATCCTCACGCCAGAAGGGGTGAGGCTCGGTGTAATAGTGCGAGACGTGCGGGAGGTCTTCGCCGGGAACGCCGAGGCGGTTGGGCAGATCGTAGTAGCCGGTGGCAACGATGAGCTTGCGGGAAGAGTAGACATTCTTTTCGGGCGGAGGTTCGTCGCGAGCGTCACTGCCGCCCGGGAATGCCCTGAGCGGATCGTCCGTGCGGGTATGCACGCGGAAGTCGCCGTCAGAGCCTTCGACGCGGGTGACTGATTCGCCCAGATGCAAATCGAGCTCGTAGTGCTCAACGCACTTGCGGTAATACTTCAGCGCCTCCGCGCGAGTGGGCTTTTCGGCGGCACAGACGAAGGGCAGATCGCCGATTTCGAGCAACTCGGGCGTCGTGAAGAAAACCATATTCACGGGATAGTGGTAGAGCGAATTGCACAGCACGCCTTTATCGATGACTAGCGGGCGCAGTCCGGCGCGTTTGACTTCGATGGCGCAGGCGAGGCCGGTAGGGCCGGCGCCAATGCAGATGACGTCGTAAGGGGTCATAGAGTTAGTGTGCCCACCCGCACGAGGGATTGCAAATCGTCAAGGCCTCACGCACAAAGGCAAAAAGCAGATCCCTCACCGCCATCCGCAAAAAGCGCGGCTGGGTTCGGGATGACAGTATGCGGCGGGTGCGGACCGCCGCAATTGATTTCATGCAGAGGCTCTCGCTGCGACTCATCGCTATTGACCTCCGGCGGAAGCGACGGCGAGGCGGGCGCGGAGGGCGCGGCTCATCCGCAGAACATCTTTGGGCCAGGCCTGAAGCTGCTCGAGCCTGGAGAGCGCGTCGGCCATCTCGCGAGCTTCGGCGGCACTGATCTCGAGGGAGACAACGCCATCGGCCGCGGCGGCTTCGGTTTCTGTCTCGGGCGGCGCGCTTCCCTCCTCTGCTGTTCTCTCGCTGCGCTTCCCGCCGGGGGGCTCTGCCGGCGACGGAGCACTGGCAGCGGCGGCGTCCGATCCCCCGGTCGTTCCAGCACTGGGCGGCTCTGCTGGCGGCGGGCTCTGCATGGCGGCGCCGAGCTTCAAGAGCAGGCGATCGGAATCGCGGGGCGACTTCGAGGCGGCGATGGCCTCGAAGTCGATGCTGAAACCATCGGCATCCTGGCGCAGCATGGCCGGGCGCGTGGCGCGCACGAGGCTCACGAGAACCAGGAGCAGTTCGTCGTTGGAGAAAGTCATGGCGTCGATGTTATCCCGAGTTGGATGCTTGCTGGTTCCTCGGATTATTTCCCTCCCTCAGATTCCGCGACTTTGTTCTCATTCTTTGGGGGGGCTGCATTCTTGGGGCCCACCCCCCTGCGTATTTCTGTAAGTGCGTATTCTAAACGACTTTAAATCTAATGATCCGCAAGTGCGCATTCTACGGGAGTTGCCGGCCCATTTGGCGTATCCGTTGCTTCCGCTGCGCTTGCGGCCCACCAGGCGTGGAGCTGCTGCCGCAAGTGCTCGATCATAATCGCGCGGGTGCCTTTGGGTTTGGGAAACGGCTCGTAAGGCACGCTAAGCCGTTTCGATGGAGGCTTGGGCTCGCGGCGTCATTAGCTCGATCTTGAGCAGGAGGGGGCTTCGCGGCGGCCTTCGGGCGTGGTGTCGTATTTGCGGTCGAAAAGATCGAGGGAGCGGGAGAGTAGATCGGCGCAGCTGGACGGGGAGAAGGCGCTGGTGGCGGGAGCGGCGGAATCCATAGGATTTGCCGAAGGGTGAACCACCCGCAGGAAACTCCAATACGCAGGAGAAGGAGCTGTGACAGAGGTCACAGCAAAAACGAGCCGTGAGGAGCAATGTGGGCGGCGTGCGCAGGAGAGTTATGAATCGAGATCGCAGAAAGAGCCGCGGGATACTGGCGGTGATGGCGGTGGTGCAGATGGCGCTGTTGCTCGGTGGATGCAAGGAAAAGCCGAATGCGTTCGCGCCATCGGACGACGAGCCTGCCGCGAATGCGGCGCGAAAGCCGGTGGATCCCAAGACGGCGGGTTCGGTGACGGGCGTGGTGAAGTTCGAGGGCGTACCGCGCAGGCCGCGGAACATCAACATGGCCTCGGTGCCGAACTGCGCTAAGCTGCATTCCTCTCCCGCAAAGACGCAGGACGTGGTGCCCGGCGAGAACGGCACATTACAAAATGTGGTGGTCTATCTGCGGGGCGATTTCGCGGAGTACTCCTTTGAAATTCCGCAGCCAGCGACGCTGGACCAAAATGGCTGCATGTATGTGCCGCACGTGATTGCGTTGATGAAGGGACAGCATCTGCGGGTGACCAACTCGGACGAGACGACGCACAACGTGAACGCCGTTCCCCGCATTAATGGCGGGTGGAACCAGTCGCAGTCCACGGGAAGCGCGGCGGCGGATGAAGTGTTCGGGCATGCGGAGATCGGCATTCCCGTGAAGTGCAACATTCATCCCTGGATGAAGTCTTACATCGCCGTATTCGCGAATCCCTACTTTCAGGTGACGGGCGAGGATGGGTCGTTCAAGATCGAGAATGTGCCGCCCGGAACGTACAAGCTGACGGCGTGGCACGAAGTGTACGGGGCTAAGGAGCAGGACGTTACGGTGAGCGCCAACCAGCAGCAGATCGCCGAGATCACGTTTTCGGACCGGGATCGCCCGTAGACGCAAGCGGCGAGACGAGGCCGCGCGGGGCGGAACGAAAAAAGGCAACCCACCCTTACAACCGAAGGGCGGGCACCCACAAAAGCAAAACCAGATCCCGAAGTTGCCGGTCGGCGGGCTAATCGATTTTGCCGGTGCGGACCATGACGCGGGTCCATTTGTGTCCTAACGGGCATGTGTGCCGCGGAAAGCCTGGCTCGCCCTGACTTCCCTGCCCTGGGCACACGCGTGCTTGCTTGCTCTCCTCAGCCGAGTTTCTTTATGGCTTGGCGCCCCTTGCCCCTCGCCTATTTCGCGTTTTCACGCATAGGGATTCCAACGTTACCCCGTGGTGGCGAAGGATGAGGCAAGATGAAGCTGCCGCAGCATCGAGCGCTTTTTTTCCTGGTGCGCTTGCATGCGCTTGAGGATGTCGGCAAGCACGCTGACCGTGGTGACCGCGTATGGCCCTTTGTTTAGCATGACGCACTCGGCGCGTTCCCCCATGGCGGCGTCGGTGATTTCCGAGCGCGAGGGCATGCCTTTCTTCGCCAGCGTTTCGAGCACTTGAGTCGCCCAAATCACGGGAACGTGCGCCGCCTCGCAGATCCAGAGGATCTCCTCCTGTACCTCCGCCAACCGCTGATAGCCGCACTCCACCGCGAGATCGCCGCGGGCGATCATCACTCCGAATGAACGCATGCGCATAGCCGCGAGAATAAGTTTGGGCAGATTGTCGAAGCCTTTGCGCGTTTCAATCTTGAGAATCAGGCCCAGATGCTGGCCGCCGAGCTTTTCCAGGCGCTCGAGAAGCTGGTAAACGTCAGCCTCCGTGCGCACGAACGAATAACCCACAAGGTCGGCGTGCGGCACGATGAACTTCAGCGCTTCCAGATCGTCGGCGGTGAGCGCCGGGATATCGATGCGCGTCTCCGGGAGGTTGATGCCTTTTTCGGCCGCAAGTTTTTCACCTTCCGGGCGCGCCTGCGTAATTTCCACGGACACGGAATCCGAGTCTACCGAGCGGATGACGGCGCCAATTTTCCCGTCATCAAACCAGACCATCTCACCAATCTTGGCGTGATCGAGCATTTGCGGCAGAGAGACGCTGATCTGGGCCGGCGCGATAAGCTCGCCGGTCTTGCGATACCGGGCAGGCTTTCCTGGCGTGTTCTCACGGCGCAGGATGAGCGTATCGCCGGGTTTCAAAAGCAGCGTCTGCGGAAGCGCCGGAAGCTTGCCGACGCGAGTCTGCACGCCTTTCGTGGCATCCGATTTTGTGGATTTTGTCCCGCCGATCCGGCGTATTTCCAGCCCAGGCGTGAAATAGATCGTTTGCTTGGACTCGGCCCAGCAACTTCTGCCCACAACTTTGGCAATCCGCAGCGTTCGCTGCGCCTTGCGGGCATCGCGCAGGCGGATTTTGTCGCCTACCCGCAGCTTCTTGAGAAAGCTGGCGGCGAGTGGAACGCACGCCGTGGCCGAGCGGGGAGCCGCTTCGGAATTGTCCGTGGGAGTGAGCCAGATGCGAGCGGGAGTCACCACGCGGCCGTAGACGTCTCGCTTGGGCCGGCATTTGATCACCGAGGGACCGGGCTCGATCGGGCCGGTGCGCAGCTTGGGGCCGGCGACATCCATCAGGATTTGGCAGTTGCGGCCGGTCTCTTCCCGCACCTTCTGTAGATTTTGGATCATGCCCAGCCATACTTTCGGATTGTCGTGGGCGCAGTTGATGCGCATGCAGTCCATGCCGTTCCGGACGAGATCGCGCACCAACTCATAGTCCGTGGCCGCGTCAGACGCCATCGTAACCATGATGCGGACTTTCCTGCCGGGCGGCGCAGGACCCAGGAGGGAGTCGGTATTCGCTTCCAGCAGCTCGATTCCCTCGCCCATCCCAAGAGCGGGCTCCTCGGGAGATGGCAGCGAGCCGTTGTTATCACCCAGCAAAGCATTCAGTACGTGGTGCACAGTCTGCACCGCGGTCAGGACATGACTTTCCGTGCGGCCCAGGGACGAGAGACCGAGCAGGGCAAGCTGCGATTGCAACTGACGGATATCGTGCCGGCGCAGCGCAAGGTAATGGGCGAGATTTCGCGCACTGCGGCGATGCGCGTCATGCACGGCCAAAGCGCCTTTGAGCACGGAAGCCTCGGACGCGAGCATGTCCGAGTAAAGCAAGGCCAGTTCGGCGGAGAGCCCTTCCAGCAGAGGCTTGCCTTCAGGCAGAGGCTTATATGAGATTTGCATTGAGTGCGAACGCCGGTGCCCGAATGCAAGATACGGGAACGCGGAGCAGGGGTTTGATCCTGCGCCTTGTATGTTACACCCAGATAAAACAGGGCTCGGTAATTGAGCGGGCATCAGCGCTGCTCTTTGGGCGTGCCCATGAAGATCAAGTCGGCGATCCAGGCGGCGATTACGCCGCCGGCGAGCGGGCCGATCCAGTAGACGGCGTGGTTGCTCCAGTGATTGGCGGCGAGGGCCGGGCCGAGGGCGCGGGCCGGATTCATGGCCCCGCCGGTGAAGGGGGCTCCCAGAAACGACGCAACCGTAATGATCAGGCCGCCCGCAAATCCGGCGACGGGGCGGGGGATGCCGTACTCATCGAGGCCGATGGCAAACATCACGAAGATCAGGAAAAACGTGGTGACACCTTCGATGAGCATCCCGGGAAGGCGGGTCACGCCGCTGGCCAGTTCGGGCGTGCCCAGGGCGACGGCGCGCCAGGTGTCTTCGGGGACAACGTAGCGCAAGAGGTAGGCGGCGAGAATCGCTCCGCCGAGTTGCGCAGCCCAGTAAAGGAGCGTGTCGAAGGTGCCCAGGCGATGCGTGACCCAGTAGGCGATGGTGACGGCGGGATTGATGTGCCCCCCGGAGACGCGTCCCACGGCGGTGACCATGGCGCCGAAGGTGAGTCCATAAGCCAGAGAGATGCCCAGGAGGCCGAGGCCGGTCTCGTTCGTGTTGCGGAGGAACTGATCGGCGCAGATGGCGCCGCAACTGAACAGCACCAGCGCGAAGGTGCCGAAGAATTCGGCGAAGAGCTTCTGAATCCGGCTATAGCCCAGCCCGGGCGGGGGAATATACAAGGACGGGTCGGGGCGTGCCGAGAACGTCTTCATAGGTACTAGCCGCACGGGCATTGGAAAAGCGGCACGGGCTTCAGGGTATCTCCTGTGGTCCGCTCCCTCCCATCTTTTTTGTAAGTGCGCATTCTAAACGACATTAAGTCCTTATTTCCGTAAGTGCGAATTCTAAAGGGGTTACGCACGTCGCCCCGTTCGGCATGGAAAAGATGCAACTTTGTCACCGCACGAAAGCTCCTGATGACCATGCCTTTCGCGCGCCCCTGAGGGGCCCCATGGAGGGTGCCCCCCACCTTTTTTCGCAAGAGTATCATTGCAGAGGGCTTATTTTTTCCTTTTTGCAAGGATGTCATTCTAAAGGGCTTAGTAAAACGCGCAAGCTCGTATTATACACATTGTAAAAGGGTTGCTCTGGATCAAGAGGTTCGCTCAGGACGAGTGGGCCTCGCGGGATGGTCGTTTTGTGCAAGAATATCATTCTATGGGGCTTAAATTTAAGCGTCGCACAAGAATGTGATTCCGCGACGTTTATGCAATTGAATGGCGTGCAGGGCGAGGGCGGCGTGGTCCTGCAATCCTTCTGAAGTATCAGATTGCGGATCGGCGATGTAGGGTCAGGGTACGTTTTCGCGCCGAGAGCACAACCAGGAGTGGCTGTGCCACCCGGTTGGGATGGAACTGCCCCGGCGGGCCGGATGTCGGCAGTTAATGTTGCAGCTGGCAAGGATGCTGGGCGCTCGCGGGTGGCCGCCCGTTCGGGCGGCTTCTTTTCGCGAGCTGTACATCTATTTTACCGCGCGGGTCAAACATGGGCGCGCGGTTCAGGCAATCTTTCAATAAACCGGCGTACCAGGGCCGGACTAGATGTCTGGGGAAAATTCGACCATGCCTATGTATCGATATCCTCGAAGATACTTCTGCCGCTCGCAACGCCCTCAGAAGTCTGGATTTCTCCCAACTCGCGCTTGGGCTTGTCGTCGGGTTCGTCCTGAACGTGATCTGCTGCCCACTGATTCGCGTATTCGATCTCACGCTCGATCGCGCTCACGGCGGTTGAGTCGCCCCTAAACGCTTTTGTCAGCGCATTGAAAGATTCTACGAGCGGCTGGATATAATCCTCCGCAGATCCGTCACGGTCACGGTAGAAGTCGTCCTGCCGGTCGCGCCGCATCTCGCCTAGTTTGGGAAGGGTCTTTAGGCGTACACTGGCCCGGAGATGCTTGATTTCGCTTCTTGTGAAAATCTTTCTTAGTCTCTTGTTCTCAAAAACGTAAAAATCCTCCCCGTTCACCGCATACGACATCACCGCCGCTACGAACGTTTTTCTTCGGTCCTCCGGAAATAGGCCGAGCTCATGCAGCCTTATTGCTAAATCCACCTCCGAGACGGCGCTCAACATTAGCCCCGGCTGTGATACCTGATCGAGGATGTCACGATTGTTTTCGATATAGAACATGAGGAAGTCTTTGGAGCAGCGGTATGCCAGGAAGGTCTGTACCCGGTTCCTAGCTCCCGGCTCCGTCCCGATTCCTGTAGAAAATCTGAAGGCGTATTCTCCTGAGAAGGCTTGAATAAAAACCCGGAATCTCTTAGCGGGAGGTTTCGGGCACAGGAGGAATACGCCGTGATGAAGACTAGCATTGGCCAGGAAGTGATCCAAGAAGGTTCGCTGCGAGAAGGTTTGGAGGGGGCGATCCGGGAGCGGGTGAGGGAGATCATCGAGCTGGTGTTGGAGGAAGAAGTGGAGGCGGCGCTGGGTGCACCGCGCAGTCAGCGGGTGGCCGAACGGAGTGGCTATCGGCACGGCCGGAAAAGCCGACGGCTGACGCTGCGGACGGGTACGGTTCATGTGGCAGTGCCACGAGCCCGGTTGGTGGACGCGGAGGGCAGCGAGCGCGAGTGGCGGAGTCAATTGGTGCCGCGCTATCGGCGCAGCAGCGTGGAAGTCGAGCAGAGCGTGCTGGGAGTTTATCTGTCAGGATCGAATACACGGCGGATCCGCCGGGCGCTGGAACCGTTGCTGGCCGGCGCCGCATTATCGAAAAGCACGGTGTCGCGGTTGGTGCTACGGCTAGAAGAAAGCTATCGGAACTGGCAGCGGCGCGATCTGGCAGAAGAAAAGATCGTCTATCTGTACCTGGATGCGATTTATCCCAAGGTGCGCAGTGGCGGGAAAGTGGTTTCGCTGCCCGTGCTGGTGGCCCTGGGGGTGCGGGAGGACGGAGAGAAAGTGCTGCTGAGCCTGATGACGACGGGAGCGGAATCGGCGGACGGCTGGCAGATGTTGCTGGACGATCTGGCGGCGCGGAAGATGGGCCGTCCCCGGCTGGTGATCAGCGATGGCAACACGGGCTTGGCGGCCGCGCTGGATCGGCTGTGGCCAGGTCTACCGCACCAGCGTTGCACCGTGCACAAGCTACGCAACCTCATCGCCAAAGCACCGAAGCACGCGCACGAAGCGGTGCGGGAAGACTATCACCGCATCGTTTACGCCGAGACGCTGGACACGGCGCAGAAAGCCCGCGAAGCATTCCTGGGAAAATGGAAGAAACTGTGTCCCGGCGTGGCGGCTTCTCTGCAAGAAGCAGGGGAGAACCTGCTGATTTTCTATCAGTTTCCGGAGAGCCAGTGGCGGTCGCTGCGCACCACGAACGCCATTGAGCGGATGCAACTGGAATTCCGCCGCCGAATCAAAACCCAGGCGGCACTGCCCAACGAAAGCGCCGTGCTGCGGGTGTTCTTCGGGTTGTGGATCAGCGGACAGATGAAGTTGCACCGCATCAACGGCTACCGCGACATCGGAGGACGAGAAAGAGCTGCTGCTTAAAAAAGAATTCCATGACTTCACAGGCAAAATGCGCCATTCACTTTTCTACAGGTTCCGGGGCACTACCTAGCTCCCCAGGTCGAAAGCCACGAAGTTTTGTATTCCACTGTGGATGAAAACTGCTGCAGTTTGTTCGTCATGAGCGGAAACAGTGTTTGGGGGATCACAACCGCTCGCTCAATGCCCGCGTCGCCGCACGTTACTTGACCAATTAATTTCTCTACTGGGCTGCCTTGAACATAGATACCAAGCAACTCGGGGTTCTGGACAAGGAGTCCCGCGAAGGCGTCGCCTATCGTAGGATGCTTGAAACGCCAAACGGAAATGCCGCTCGTGTTCGTGTGGAGAACAAGACTGCCGTTAAGCGCGTTGAGGGCCGTGATACATCCGCCGATATTGCTGCCAAGCCGCCCTATTGCCATGCTTTCTGACTCTTCTAAGGCTATCGGGCTTTGCAATTCGTCGTTGCGCATATAAATCAGTGCGAGAGCTGCTTTGCTATGGCAATCAAGTCCTGTGATCACCTCTTGAAGAAATTGTTCCTGCCGGTCAACAAATTCCTCGAGGGCGTAATCGTCAAGCTGCAGGCCCTTTGTGAAGAGAGGCTCGGAAAGCCGTCTCGCAGTCTCGGGAATGAAGCGAGGATGAGCCGCGACATGTTCAAGGTAGGGCTTGATCGCCGATCGAAATTCTATAGGCTGCCTGCCCAATTTCAGGTGATTGTAAAGTATCTGCTTCCTTTCATCGGCACTGAGGTCTCGGACATCGATGACGACTTGGCTTTCGCGAATTAGAGGGAAAGCACCCTCTTTCAAGTCGCTCCGAGCACGTTTGTAGATGTAGTCACGCGACGTCATCACGATCTTGGCGCCCCTACGAATCATCGTGGAGACTTCGGGGAAAATGTGATTCCATCCGTGAACGAGGTCCGACTCGTATTGGTTGACGCCAAACGCATCATCCACCCAAAAGAACTGCGATGGCTCGTCGGGGTTCCAGTGTTCCTTTACCTCCGAGGGGTCAACGAGTTTAAGGGTCGAGGCGTGCCATTGGTCTAGCGCCGCCATCGCAAGCAGCGAAGCGATCGTGGTCTTCCCAGCCGCCGGCTCACCGATTAATAGCACGAAACCGTGCTCATCGATTGCCTTTGCAGCTCGTTGGTATGCGCCCGTCACGACAACCTTAGAAAGGTCGTCTCTCATTGAGGCGAGAAGCGCTCGAGCCTGAGAATACGCTCTCTCATCGAGGATTTGGGTAAGGTCTCCGAGCCCGTATACGCGCGGAACTAGCATTCGGAGCCTCTTGCTGTCTTGGATTTGTTGACAAATCCAGGAACTGCCGAAGGTTATGACGTGTTTGACACCCACAACTTTGAATTCGTTTTTAATTCGGTTCGATTGCTCACCGGAAAGGCCGGCGTTAGTCAGCAGAATGTAGCAATCGCACCGGTCCTGCTCGACTAACCGTTTTGCCTTAGGCAATTCATCAGACAGGTCAGCAGCTTTCAGTGAGTAGTCACTCTTACTCGTGAACTTGCATTGGATAACAAACTGACCGTCCAACTCCTCCAACCCGTTCGGGTTCCAGGTACCAGCGAAAGCACCATCCATACCCGCGTCGTTGGAGTCCAAAAAGGATTCTACCGTCTGTCCGAGAATCTCCCTTGCAATAGTGAGACACAGCTGTTGGAAGTCACGCCAGCCAAGCCTATGCAGCTCATAGTTCATAGGTGGACAGCCCATCTGGACCGCTAACAGTTACGGCGTGCGACGATCGCCACAAGGGAATCGATTTACTCCTCCTTTAGCGTTCCAATATAAGCTCATCTCCCTCACAACCGCACCCTTGAAAACGAAGGGTGCGGCACCCAACCCCACGTTTCAAACCGCGAAACGTGGGGCACCCTCGCGTCTCACCGGCGCGTATCTGAGTCGCCACTGGCCTCGTCAAACCTGGCCCACTCGGCGTGGGGCACCCACAAGACAAAAGCAGATCCCTCGGCCTCCCCACCCCAGCACGCGCAAAAACCGCGCGCGCCGGGGGCCCCGGTCTCGGGCCTCGGGATGACAGCTTGGGAGCGGACGGCAAAGAGTGGGGGGCAGCCCACGAGGCCGAAGCGGTGTTGATTGCGGCGCAAATTCGGGACTCGGCCCACGCGGACGAGAAATGGTCTACGGGCGCACCCTTGGGAACGAAGGGTGCGGCACCCAGGCAATTCACAGAAGGAGAGATTCTTCGGGCCGAGCCCTCAGAATGACAAGGTAGCAACACTCGGCGGGCGCGACGCCGCGACTCCGTTACGCTACGCGGCGGCGGCGAAATTGGCCCGTTACTAAGCGGCAACGCTGTACTGCCGGACGCTTGTTCGCTCCCGGTCCCGATGCTAGCTTCGATGAGAACTTCCCGGGGAGTTCCGTCCCATATGGCACAGGGTATCGACGATCTGCTGCGCTGCGCTGTCGAAAAGAAGGCTTCCGACCTCCATTTGAAGGTTGGCAACCATCCCTACGTGCGCATCGACGGCATCCTGATCCCGCAGAGCGACGTCAGCCGCATCACGCCGGAAGAGATGCTTTCCATGGCTTTCAGCATGATGACCAACCGGCAGAAGCAGAAGTTCAAGGAGAGCGCCGAGCTCGATATGGCGTACGGCGTGGCTGGCCTGGGCCGCTTCCGCGTCAACGTTTTTCAGCAGCGCGGCAACGTGGGCATGGTGCTGCGCGTGATTCCCACAAAAATTCGCACCGTCGAAGAGCTGAATCTGCCCCGGGTGGTCGAGAGAATCTGCGAAGAGCAGCGCGGCCTGGTGCTGGTTACGGGAACCACCGGCTCGGGCAAATCCACCACGCTGGCCTCCATGGTGGATCGCATCAATACCACGCGCTCCGACCACGTGATCACCATCGAGGACCCCATCGAATTTCTCCATCGCGACAAGCGCAGCTTCATCAACCAGCGCGAGGTCGAGGTGGACACGGCGAACTTCTCCACCGCGCTGCGCGCCGCCTTGCGCCAGGATCCCGACGTCATTCTCGTCGGCGAAATGCGCGACCTGGAAACCATCGCCACGGCATTGCTGGCGGCCGAAACCGGCCACCTGGTTTTCTCCACCTTGCACACTTTGGACGCCACGGAAACCATTCAGCGCATCATCGCCGTCTTTCCGCCGCCGGAGCAGAAGCAGATTCGCTTGCAGCTCGCCGCCACGCTCAAGGCGGTGGTCAGCCAGCGCCTGGTTCGCTGCGCCGACGATAAGGGCCGCGTGCCCGCCGTGGAAGTGATGATCGCCACCGCGTACATTCGCGATTGCATCATCAACCCGGAAAAAACGCGCCTGATCCACGATGCCATCGGCGCAGGCTCCAGCCAGTACGGCATGCAGACCTTCGACCAATCGATCTACGACCTGTACAGCCGCAACCTCATCAGCTACGAGGAAGCCCTCAGCCGCGCATCCAATCCCGACGACTTCAAGCTGCGCGTGCAGGGCATTCGCTCCGCCGCCGACGCCGCTCGCGAGGAGATGGAGCGCGCCATGGCCGAATACGAACACTTCGGCCAGCACTAAGTTTTCCTGCGTTTTTCTCTCCTGCATTCTCCCGCGCAGCGCCGTTGCCGATTCGGGAAAAAACTTCTATGCCAGGCTCACAAGACGCGCTGCGCTCGCGTGTCTTGGGGTGGTATGCTGGGCCCGCCATGCGTTCCCTTCCTCGAAAACTTACGAGCGACGCCGATCTTTACGCAGCAGCACTTGGCGCGCTCATGCGCCGCGCGCATTCCGTCTTCGAGCTGCGCACGTATCTCGAGCGCCGCGCCGAGGAGTCCGAGGCGGTTCGCCGCGTGTTGGCCCGGCTGAAGCAGGAAAAGCTCGTCGACGATTCGCGCTACGCGCTGGACTTCGCTCGCGCCCGCGCCACTTCGCGCCGCCAGGGCGCTCACCGCATCGTCCAGGAACTCCGCAAGCGCGGAGTTCCCGACCGCGCGATCGACGATGCGCTCGCGCAAGTGTTTGCCGATATCGACGAAGCCGCCATCGTGCGCAAGGTGATCGAGCGCCGCACGCGCTCGGCGAGCGGGCGGCTCGACGCGAGCCCGCTTGACGCCAGGAAGACCGCGTCGCTCTATCGCACGCTGCTTCGCGCCGGCTTCGATGCCGGCGTGATTCGCCGCGAACTGAACGCTTTCGCGCGCAGCGCGCAGCGCGAAGCTGCAGACGTCGCGCTCGCGGATGATGCCCAGGACGAAGCTCAGGATGAAGCCCAGGAAAAAAGATGATCGGCGACGTCCTCGACGTGATTGCGCTGGGACGCAAGCTGATCGAGACCATCGGCAATCTCCGCCGGGACGTGCAGTCGGCCCGCGCTGGTCAGCCCGACAAGAGCGCCGGTTCCGCGCATGTCGAGATCCTGGAGAACAGGATCGGCGCGGTCGAATCGCGAGCCGAGGAGCACGGCGCTCGCCTCGCGGAGCTGGAGCAAAGCCTGGAAGACACGCTGCGAGCCACCGAAGCGCTCGCGCAGCGCGTGAGCGCCATCTTTTGGATTGCGATTGTCGGCTGCGGCTTGGCCGTAATAGCGCTGGTCGCCTCCGCGGTCGCTCTTACTCGGACTCTGCGCTGACCAGCGGCAACGCAACGCGCAAGGCGCGTTGCGGCCTCTGCATGCCTCTGCGATAATTCCCACTCGACGTAAACACAACTATGCTCACAGGCAACGAAATTCGGCGCGCATTTCTGGACTTTTTCGCCGCCAACGGCCATCGCGTCGTGCGCAGTTCCTCGCTGGTGCCCATCGGCGATCCCACTCTGCTCTTCACCAACGCGGGCATGAACCAGTTCAAGGACGTTTTTCTCGGGCTCGAGCAGCGCGACTACAAGCGCGCCACCTCGGCGCAGAAGTGCGTGCGCGCCGGCGGCAAGCACAACGATCTGGAAAACGTCGGCTTCACCAATCGCCACCACACCTTCTTCGAGATGCTGGGGAATTTTTCCTTCGGCGATTATTTCAAGAAGGAGGCGATCGCGTTTGCCTGGGAGCTGGTGACTTCTCCGGCCGTCGGCCGATTCGGCCTTCCGCTCGACAAGCTCTATTTCACCGTCTTCGGCGGCGCCGAAATCACTCCGGGCAAGAAACTTGCCTCCCGACGACGAAGCGGCCCAGTATTGGATCCAAGATCGGCGCGCCGAACGCGCGCGTGATCGCCGTTCCCGGCCTGAAGGAGAACTTCTGGGCCATGGGCGACACCGGCCCTTGCGGCCCGTGCAGCGAAATTCACTACGACATGGGCCCGGCGGCCTCCGACGCAGGGCCACACCGATTGCGAATTCGGCTGCGACTGCGGACGTTACGTGGAGATCTGGAATCTGGTATTCATGCAGTTCAATCGCGACGCCGCGGGAAACGTCACGCCGCTTGCCCAGGCCCTCCATCGACACAGGCGCGGGCCTCGAACGGCTGGCCGCCGTGCTGCAAGGCAAAGATCAGCAACTACGACACCGACATTTTCCGGCCGCTGATCGATTTTGCCAGCAAGCTATGCGGCAAAGCCTATGGCAAGGCGCCGGAGACCGATGCTTCCTTGCGCATCCTGGCCGACCACAGCCGCGCCTCGGCGTTCCTGATCGGCGACGGCGTGATGCCGTCGAACGAAGGCCGCGGCTACGTGCTGCGCAAGATCATTCGCCGCGCCGTGCGCCACGGGCGCATGCTCGGGCCTCGAGCGGCCATTCCTTTTCGAGATGGCGCAGCAAGTGGCCGAAGAGATGCGCGAGCCTTATCCCGAACTGCTGGAAGTCGATCGGCCGCGTGCGGGCGTGATCCGCCACGAAGAGGAGCGCTTCGCGCACACCATCGACATCGGCCTGAGCAAGCTGGAAGAAGACTCGGAGCTGCTTCGCAGAAACGAGCGATCGAGCTATCCGCAGAGCGATGAGCTCAGAGCACGCAGGTCGCGATACCAACCGCTGTAGCTCGGGCAGCGCACTTATCCCGGCGAGAAGGCTTTCCGCCTCTACGACACCTTCGGCCTGCCGCTCGACTTCATCACCGATGTGCTGCGCGACCAGGGCATCGGCTTCGATCCCGCGGAGTTCGATCGCGCCATGGCACGAGCAGCGCGAGCGCGCCAGAGCTTCCTGGAAGGGCGCGCACAAGGAGGTCGCCAGTCCGGCCTACGCCAAGCTGGCGGAGACGTTCCGCACCGAGCCGGACTTTTACTACGGCACGAGCGCGCGCGACTGCCGCATCGAGGCCATCGTCACGCCGGAGGGTCCTGTTAACGAACTGCCCGCGGGCGCCGAAGGCGAAATCGTGCTCGACCGCACGCCCTTCTATGCCGAATCCGGCGGGCAGGTCGCCGACACCGGCACGCTCTGGAACAACGAACGCTCGCTGGAACTGGCCGAAGTGCGCGGCGCGTATTATCCCGTCACGGGCCTGGTCGCGCATCGCGTGACGGCCAAGGAGACGCTGCGCGTGGGCGATCGCGTGGCCGGCGAAGCCGACGCCGCGCGCCGCGAGCGCAACAAGCGCAACCACACGGCGACGCACCTGATGCACGCGGCGCTGCGCAATATTCTGGGCACGCACGTCAAGCAGGCGGGCTCGCTGGTGGCGCCGGACCGGCTGCGCTTCGACTTCTCGCATTTTGCCGCGGTGGATCCCGCGGAACTGACCGACATCGAGCAGCAGGTGAACGAGCAGATCCGCCAGAACGCCGAGATCGACGACGGACATCACCACGCTCGACGACGCGCTGGCCTCCGGCGCGCTGGCCTTTTTCGGCGACCGCTATCCGGAGCAGAACGTGCGCGTGGTGACCATTCCCGATCCCGCTTCGCCGCGCGGCTTCTACAGCAAGGAGCTTTGCGGCGGCACGCACGTGCGCCGCGCGGGCGATATCGGCGTCTTCAAGATCGCCGTGGAGCAGTCGGTGGCGGCGGGCGTGCGCCGCATCGAGGCGCTCACCGGCGAAGGGGCGCTGGCCGATTACCAGCGGCGCGGCAGAGCTGCTGGCGGAGGTGGCGGCGCGGCTGCACGTCGGCGAAGACGAGGTCGACGAGGCCCTGGAGCGCCTGACGCAAGCCCAAAAGCAGGCCGAAAAGCAGCTCGAAGCCGCGCGGCGCAAAGCGGCCATCTCCAAGCTCGATACCCTGCTGGAGCAGAGTCGCGCACGGTGAAGGGCGTGCGCGTGCTTTCCGCCGCAGATCGAGGGCGTTGACCGCGAGGGCCTGCGCGAGCTGGTGGACCCCCTGCGGCAGAAGATGGGCCCGGGCGTTTTCGTGCTGGCGGCGGTGGAAGACGGCAAGGTGGCGCTGCTCGCCAGCGTGACCAAGGACCTCACCAACCGCCTGCACGCCGGCAAGATTATCCAGTCTGTTGCCAAGGAATTAGGGGGACAAGGGGGCGGGCGGCCCGATTTGGCAGAGGCTGGCGGAAAAGACACATCCAACCTAAAAACTGCCCTGGACCAGGTTTATCCCCTGGTCGAGGGGATGCTATCCTCGGGCGAGCGCTAGAAACCTCGTCGGCCGAAGAGTACATCCGGCCGGAGAGACGTCTCGTATTTCAGGCAGTAACGACTTTTTCTGCTTTCCCCGAGCGATGAAGAACTTGCCGATTACCGTTGCGCTCTTCGTGGCCGCCGGATGGCTGGCGCTGCCAGCCCATGGGCAATTGTCTTCCTACGTGGACGAGCGCGGTAATCTGGTCTATACCAACGCCGATTCCCCGGCAGCGCGCAAGGCCGCAGCCGAAAAGAATGCCGCGGCGGCGGATGCCAAGGCGAAAGCCGAGCAGGCGTCAGCTAAGCAGGCGGCCGATTCCACCGCTCTTCCCGGCGCACTTCCCAAATCGATCAACCCGGACGTGCTGCACCAGATGGTGCAGGAGACGGCGCAAAAACACGACGTCGATCCGGCGCTGGTGAGCGCCGTGATCTCCACGGAATCGAATTGGAACACCTCCGCTCTCTCGCGCAAAGGGGCGCAAGGGCTGATGCAACTGGTTCCCGAAACCGCGCAGAAGCTCGGCGTCTACAATGCGTGGGACCCGCAGCAGAATATCGATGGCGGCGTGCGCTATCTGCATATGCTGCTCGACCGTTACAATGGCGATCTGCCCAAGGCGCTGGCCGCGTATAATGCCGGACCGAGCGCGGTGGACCGCTGGGGCGGCGTTCCCAACTATCCCGAGACGCAAGAGTACGTGCGCAAAGTGACCCACACCTATTTTCAGCCCGGCTCCGCAAATCCATCCGGTTCGCGCGCAGGCTCCAAACCGATCTATCGGTTCGCGACGGATGACGGCCGAGTGATCTTCACGAACGAATGAGACCGGCCAGGGCCGTTCGGCCCACTTTAAGCCCAAAAATCGGGTTCGGTTTAGTATCTTCCCTGTCCAGGCGCGTATCTGGGCGGGCCGGATTTCGTTTGGCCGCTTTTGAAGTGGCTTCTTCTGCGCTGGCCCTTACCTTCGCACTGGTCCCTTCACTTGCGCTCGCACTGGCCCTCGCATTCGTCCTTGTCGCCGTTCCCTCCGCGGCTGCGCAGGATGACATCGCCTCGCGGCGGGCCTCGGCCCAGGACCAGTTTGAACGCGCGGAAGCGCAACGGTCCGCGCTGGAAGCCAAGGCGGAACGCACGCGCTCGGTGCGCGATTACGAAGATCTTGTTTCGGCCTACCGCCGCGTCTATCTGATCACGCCAAACGCGGTGGAAGTTCCGCCAGCGATCAAGAACGTCGCCGATCTCTATCGCCGCATGGGCGAGCAGTTCGAGGCCAGCTATTTCCAGAGCGCGATCAAAACTTATGAATATCTGATCCACGACTATCCGGCTTCCAGCCTGCGCGAAGAGGCGCTATTGGCCATCGCCGAGATCCGCAAGAAAAATCTTTCTCCATCCGATAGGACCCAGCTCGACCTGGCGCAGCAGAACTACGAGGATTTCCTGGAGCAATATCCGCATTCGGCCAACGCGGCGCAGGCGCGCAAGGCGCTGGCTGAAATAGCGGCGGCCAAGAAAGCACCCGCGGCGCCGCAAGTGGCCAGCGCGGCACGCGCGGGAGCGCACGCGCCGATGGGGACTGCGGGAACTGCGGCGGGAGCTGCTACGGAACGCCTGTGGGAACGGGCGCCGGAACAGCTGCGGGAACGGGCAGCCGGAGCCGCTCTTAGTAATGCCTCGGCGAACAGCGCGGCAACGGGAATTGCCGCGACAGGCGGTGCGATAACGAGCGGTGCCACTGCGAGCAGTTCTACTGCGAGCAATGTCACAACGATTAGTTCAGCAACGGGCAGCGCCGCGACCAGCGGCAGCGAGCCCGAGCAAGGCTCCGAAGTGAGCCGGGTGCGCGTGTGGAACGCGGACAACTACACGCGAATCATCATCGAGCTTGGGGGCAAAGCCAAATATCAGGCGGCGCGAATTTCCGATCCGGACCGCATCTACTTCGATATCGACAACGCCAAGTTGAGCAGCGAGCTGCTGCACGACCCGATCGAGGTTCCTTCCGGCGGCTACTTGAAGGCAGTGCGCGTGGCGCAAAACCGCTCGGACACGGTGCGCGTGGTGCTGGATGTGGCCAAGGTAAAGGACTATTCGGTATTTGAGCTGGCTGGACCCGACCGCCTGGTGGTGGATGTATATGGGCCGGGCACGCACGATACTGCCACCGCAAATTCCAGCGCCAAACCCGCTGCGGATTCCGGCGCCAGCGCGAGCGCCAAGCCCGCCGCGAAAGCGAGCGCCAAAGCCGCACCCGCGCCAGCCGTGACCAGCGCGGCGCATCCCGTGACAGCGGAAATTCGCCCGTCGCCAATTCCGACGGTTGGATTGCTGCCGATCCCGGCGAAATTCACGGCGGCATTGACGCCCATGCCAGTTTCGGCGCGGCTGAACGATTGGCGCCGGCGTCGCAGATTCCGAATCGGTGAAGGTAATGGCGGCAAAGATTGGTCCGCCGCCCGCCGCAAAGCCGACCCGCGCGGGCGAGCGATCCCTGACGCGCGCCTTGGGATTGAAGATTGGCCGCATCGTGATCGACCCCGGCCATGGCGGCCACGATACCGGCACGATCGGCCCGACGGGCTTGATGGAAAAAGACCTCTGCCTGGACGTAGCGCTGCGACTGGGGAAGCTGATCGAGCAGAGGCTTCCTTCCGATGAGATCGTTTATACGCGGCAGAACGACAGGTACGTGGGCCTGGAACAGCGCACCGCCATTGCCAATGAGGCCAAGGCCGACCTTTTCGTCTCCATCCACGCGAATTCCAGCGACGATGCCGGCGTCAGCGGAATCGAAACCTACTACCTGAATTTCAACGGCTCACCTCAGGCCATGGAGGTGGCGGCGCGCGAAAACGCCACGGCCCAAAGCTCCGTGCACGACCTGCAGGATCTGGTGACCAAGATCGCCGAGAATGAAAAGGTGGAGGAGTCGCGCGACCTGGCCGCCGATATTCAGGATTCGCTGGCGGCTTCGATGCGCGTGACGAACCGCCCGGAAAAAAATCGGGGCGTGCGCAAGGCGCCTTTCGTGGTGCTGGTGGGCGCGGACATGCCCTCGGTGCTGGCGGAGATCTCCTTCATCAGCAATCCCACCGACGAGCAGTTGCTGAAGAAGCCCGAAAATCGCCAGCGCGCCGCTGAAGGCTTGTTCAGCGGAATCGAACGGTATCTCCGCAGCGTGAATAGCCTGAGCACGACGATCTCACCTTCCGCCAGCGTGGCGACACCGCAGTAGCGCGATTCCTCTTGCAGCGGTACCATTAAAAGAAACTATTTCCGAAGGAAAAGCGGATGCAGGGGAAAAAAATCCTTTTCGTGCTGGCTATAACGCTGTTCCTGTTATGGGGCGGAGCAGGCAGCCGTCCCTTGGCTGCGCAGGCCCAGGCGATCTTGCCTTCTTCTTTTGGCGCATGGACGGCTTCCGGCGCGGCAACTCAGGTGCCGCCGGCGCAGATCGAGCAGCTCGCCAGCGACAGCGGCCCCGTGCTGCGCGAATACGGCATCGCCTCCGGCGAGCGGCGCGATTACGCCAACGGCGACGAGAAGCTCACCGTAACGCTCTATGGCATGGTTGACCCCAGCGCGGCATTCGGGGCGTTCACGTTTCTACGCGATCCCGATATGGCGTCTCTTGCGGCAAAAAGTCCCGTGTCTTATTCAGCGACCAGCAAGGGCGGAGCTAGTAACAAGGGTGTCGCTACCGAGAAGGGCGCGGCCGGCGGGCAGGGGCGCACGCTGTCTCGTGGTTGGCAATCTGGTGCTGGATGTGGCTTCCGCGAAATCCGGGCATGGCGGCAGCCGACGTAAGTGCCCTGGGGCAGAGCGTGGCGGGCCGGGCGGACCGGCGGCCTTATCCGCCGATTGCCGAGTTCCTGCCGAAGGATGGGCTCGTTCCTGGCTCCGAGCGATACGTTCTGGGGCCGCTCGCGCTCTCCCGCGTATTTCCGCCCGCCGCGGCCAATCCTGCTGATTGGGCAGGGTTTGGCAGCAGCGCGGAGGCCATGGTGGGGCGTTATAAGCTCCCCGGGAAGGGTCCCGCGGGCGAAGGTGTTCTGCTGCTGATTCTTTATCCCACGCAACAGCTTGCCGCGGACCGCTATACGGCGATGGGTAAGTCCTTTGCGCTCAACGTAGATCCCAGCTTGGCAAACGGAAAGCCGGCGATGTTTGCCACCCGCTCGAGCGCCTTGATCGCCCTGCTTTCGGGCGTGGAGTCGCGTGAAACAGCCTCCCACTTTCTGGGCCAAATCCATTACGGTTCGCTAGTTACGTGGGACGCGCCGACCCACGACATTACCGACCCCAGCATTTCCACCATTGTCGTCGGCGCGATTGTGGACACCGGGGCGATTATGCTGCTGGTGATGGCCGCTTCCCTGGGCTTTGGGGGATTCCGGCTGCTTGGCAAAGTTCATCGCGCCGGGCAAGATCTTCGACCGCACTGCGGACGTGGAGATCCTCCAGCTGGGCATCAATAGCAAGCCCGTGGAGGTGAAGGACTTCTATGTGCTGCAAACACCCCGATAGCCGGTCTTCGGATTGGGATGAGGAAGGCGTAACTAGCTGATAATATAAAGGATATTGTCGCTACAGTAGGGTGTTTCTGCCCTTGACGGCCCCTGAGGCCTCTTCTAGACTTCCCTTCGAGGAACGAGTTTCAAGGCCTTCCGCGCATAGGCCTGGAACTATTCTCCCCTCCGGAGAGCCCACCTTCACGGTGGGCTTTCTGTTTTTTGCGGAGCTATTGGCGCGACGCCCGCCGGGGTTGTAGCGCGGCTCAAAACCTAAGAGCGGGCTGAGAATCCCTCGGCCACACGCCGATGAATGCGGCGCGTGCTAAAGGCCCCAGGGCCCGTAACCGCAACGGGCGCCCTGGGCTACAAGGGAGGTTCGCGACACAAGGCCGCACAAGATAAGTTCCTCTGTCGTGTATTACCTTTCGGGCAAAAGCTCGCGCAGGTACTATGGCGGCAACTGGTACTCCGGCGGGAAAGTATTGCTTCCTGGTCTTCTGTTCAGGTCCAGTTTTTGCTGCGAGTTCTGATCCGAGTTTTTGGCCGCGACGGAGGTAGGGTGAAAAAGGGTTGGATCCCGCGCTTAGCCGAGGTGAATAAGGAACTTCTCCTTATCCTCTCCATTGTCGCTTCCGCCGGACTCATCAATCTGCTCATCGCGGGCCAGCGCATGGCGCTGACGGTTTACAACCTGCCGACGCTCTTCGCCGCATATTACTTCGGACGCCGCCGCGCGGTGGAGGCTTCGGTCGCCTCCATCCTGATCGTCCTGTGGCTGCACATCATGCATCCCACGATCCTGGGAAGAGCCGACGACGTGCTGCTGAGCTGGTCGGACCTGTGCATCTGGGCCGGCTTCCTGATGATTTCGGCTTACGTCACCGGCACGCTCTATGAACACGGGCAAAAGAGGCTGCACGAGTTGCGCGAGACGTATTACGGCGTGCTGCAGATCCTGAATCAATTCATCTCCAACGACAAATTCACCCAGAACCACTCCTACCGCGTTTCGCTCTATGCCACGCAGATCGCGGAGGAGATGGGCATGCGCGAAGATCGCCTGGAAGACGTGCGCGCCGCGGCGCTGCTGCACGACATCGGCAAACTGGATATGAGCCGGGACATTCTGTACAAGGCCGCGCGGCTGACCGAAGAGGAGATGTCGCAAATCCGCGGCCACGTGCATAAGGGAATCGAACTGCTGAGCCCGGTGGGAGGTTCGCTGCAGCGAATTTTGCCCATCGTGCTGGCGCACCACGACCGCTTCGACGGGAGCGGCTATCATCCCACCAAGGGCGAGGACGATTCCCATCGAAGCGCGGATCATCAGCGTGGCCGACGTGTATGACGCGATGGTGAGCGACCGGCCTTACCGCAAGGGCATTTCGCCGTTCGAGGCGCGGGATACGATTTCCAAGGGGGCGGGCAAGGATTTTGACCCGCGGGTGGTGCGGGCGTTCGAGGCCGCGTTCCGAAAACAACGGCTGGAAGTTCCCGAAGTTCTCGTCTAGGCGCGGCCAGTTTCGCGCATTCGCAGGACCAGACATTACGACCGCGTTACGATTGAATTACCTCCCGTTTATAGAGCTGCATTCCTCCACATCTTTCATCCGTCAGGTTTTCGCTTGCTAGATGAACCCGATTGAAATCCACAAGGCCGGTGTTCTTCCCTAGGGAGGAACGTATCGCGTGTCAATTTCGGAACGCGAACCACTTTGGAGGAGATCACATGGCGGAAAGCGGAACAAGCAGACAGAGAACGGAAGAACAACAGCGGGGGAGTCAGGCGCAGGGCGGGTCGAGTGAAAACCAGCGGGGCGGAATCCAGCGCGGCGAGAACCAGCGCGGCGAAGGTCAGCGGGGCGGAATCCAGAGGTCGGGCGGGTATGTGCCGTCGGTCTTCTCGCTCAGCCCAAGGGATTTTTTCACCTCGAGTCCTTTAGGATTGATGCGAAGGTTCGCGGATGAAATGGACCGCGTTTTCTCGAACTTGGGCGCCTCCGGGCAGCGCAATTCAACGGGCGAAGAGCTGGCGTGGATGCCGGTGGTCGAAGTTCGCGAGAACGACAACCAACTGATCGTAAACGCCGAACTGCCGGGCCTCACGGACAAGGACGTCAGGGTGGAAACGACGCCAGAGGGCCTGGTGATCCAGGGCGAACGACAACGGGAGTATTCCAGCGACGAGGGCGGGATCCAGCGCTCGGAGCGAAGCTATGGCCGGTTCTGGCGGCTGATTCCACTGCCGGAGGACGCGCAAGTGGACCAGGCGAAGGCGAGCTTCGAGAATGGAGTGCTGCAGATCACCATTCCGATTCCGGAATCGCAGCAGCAGCGGCGGCAGATCCCCATCAGCAGCGGCGGAACTGGCAGCGGAAGCCAACAGAGCGGCGGACAGCGAGCGCGCTCGGCTTCGCAGGGCAGCTGACTGTGACTCTGTGCAGGTTCTGTGCTGTGCCTTTGATCGAGTAACCTGGGAACTTGAAGCAATTTGGCAACTGCATGGCGGGCGCGCAAGCGAACGGTGCGCGCCCGCCGTTCGGTTATCAGCTCGCGCCAGATGGAGCGGACTGGTGTGTTTTGCGGTCGATCTTGCCGGCCATCGTCTTAAAGGCGAAGATCCCTTCCCCATTTGATCCCACCTCATTGCCGGCATGACACTTCATTGCCAGCATGGCAGCGGGCTCGTCGCTGCAAGTGCGCGCAGTCGGATTCGCCAACCGGACATGCCATTCGGATATGCCCAGTCGGATATCATGGTTGCGCGCGGTCGCCGCCGAATCCATGTCCTCTTCTTCCAGTTTTGCGGGCCGAGAATACGACGCGGTCGTCGTGGGCAGCGGGCCGAACGGGCTGGCCGCCGCGATTACGATTGCCCAGGCGGGGCGCTCCGTTTTGCTGATCGAGGCAAAGGAAACGCTGGGTGGCGGGACGCGATCGGCGGAATTGACCCTCCCGGGCTTCCTGCACGACGTCTGTTCTTGTGTTTACCCCATGGCGGTGTGGTCGCCGTTTTTCCGGAGCCTGCCGCTCAAGGAGCGTGGGCTCGAATGGGTTCAGCCGGCCGCGCCGCTGGCGCATCCTCTTGACGACGGCTCGGCAGTAATCCTCGAGCGGTCCGTGGAAGCGACGGCGGAAAATCTCGGCGAGGATCGCGAGCGCTACGTGCGCCTGTTGTCCGCGCTGCTTTCGGCCTGGCCCAAGCTCGAATCCAGCGTGCAGAGGCCCTTCAGTTTCCCGGCTCATCCTTTCGCGGCCGCTCGTTTCGGATGGACGGTGTTCCGCTCCGCATCGAACGCCGCCCAGCACTTCTTTCGGGGCACCCGAGCGCGAGCGCTCTTCGCCGGCCTGGCCGCACACGCGGTGCTGCCGCTGGAGCAGGTGCCCAGCGCGGCGTTCGGATTCGTGCTGCAAATCATCGCGCACGCGCAGGGTTGGCCCTTCGCGCGCGGGGGATCACAGCAGATTGCCAACGCATTGGCGGCGTACTTCACGGCGCTGGGCGGAGAGATCGTTACTGGGACGCCGATCGCGGCTATCGAGCAACTTCCGCGCGCGCGCGCGATTTTGTGCGACGTAACGCCGAGGCGACTTCTGCAACTGGCGGGTTCGCGACTGCCGCAAGGGTATCGCGGCGCGCTCCAGCGCTATCGGTACGGGCCGGGGGTTTGCAAGTTCGATTGGGCGCTGAACGGCCCGATTCCCTGGAAGGCGGCGGAATGCGCCCGCGCGGGGACGGTTCACCTGGGCGGCACGTTCGAGGAGATTGCCGCGTCGGAGCGCGACCCCTGGCAGGGCAAACATTCCGAGCGGCCTTTCGTGCTGCTGGCGCAGCCGACGCTTTTCGATCCCACCCGCGCGCCGGCGGGAAAGCACGTGGCCTGGGCGTATTGCCACGTGCCCAACGGGTCCGGCGTGGATATGACCGAGGCGGTGGAAAAACAGATCGAACGATTCGCGCCGGGATTTCGCAAGCTGATCCTGAAAAGAAGCGTGCGCGTGGCGGCCAGCCTGGAAAGCTATAATCCAAACCTGATCGGAGGCGATATCGGAGGCGGGGCGGCGGATTTGGAGCAGTTCTTGCTCCGGCCCACCCGGCGATTCTATCGCACGCCGGCCAAGGGAATTTATTTGTGCTCGTCTTCCACGCCGCCGGGCCCGGGAGTTCACGGCCTGTGCGGGCAACTCGCCGCGGGAACGGCGCTGCGGGACCTTTTCTAGGGATTTCAAGGAGCGTTGGTGCGGCCTAAGGACTTACTGGTGTGGAGCGTGGGAATCGTGATGGCGCTGATTCTGACTGTTTATGCCTGCGACTTCCTATGGTTCGAATATCGCAAGTGGACGCCGAAACCAGACGACCCTTTGGAGACGTTCACGTTTTTCTACGGCACGCGGGTGAAGAACGGCCGCATGGAAGTGTTTTACGATCAGCCGCAAAAGGCGACGTGCGTGCATGCGCTCTTTCCACACGGGGGCTATCTGCCGTGCTGGTACCTCAGGAAATCGGATATTAAAGTTATTGAGTAGGCTATTGAGCGATGACGTCGGCTTCCGGGCGCATATAAGGACGTACCGGCGCGGAGGAGCGGTCCAGCAGCCGGACCTCGGGACGCGACATTTGCGCTTCGATCTGGCGAAAAACCTCGGTGAGCGTGCGCTGCCGCGCGCTTTGCAACTGAACGTGCTGCACGCGCACCTCGCTGCGCAACAACCACGCCTGCCCGAAGGCTTGCCAATATTCCGCATGGCCGGAGAGCGGGCTCGCGGCCAACTTCCCTGCTACTCCTAAAGCGTGCGAGGCGGCCTGGCCGCGCGTATCCAGATGCAGCCAATGCATCAAGAGGCGGTTGCGTTCGTAGGCGGCGGAGGCCCGCCGGCGCGCAACGCGCTCGCCGATGGTGGACGAAAACTGGTGCCAGATGGCACTGCGGGGCTCGTAGCGAATCTCGAATCCCTGCTTCCAGGCGCGCAGAGAAAGCTCGACGTCCTCCCAGCCGTAGGGCGCCAGCATCTCGTTCAGTCCGCCGAGAGCCAGAAATTTGGCGCGATCGAATAGAGACGAGCCGCCGGTGGCAAAAATTGTGACCAGCGGCTGCATCTCCGCGGAAGGCGCAGGAACAAAGAACCGCGAGTGGACGCGGAGAAAGCCGCGACGGAATGCGCCTCTCTGTCCCGCGCCGCGCAAAACGCCGGTGGCGAAATCATAGGCATTGCCGGTGGCGGCGAAGACTTTCGCATCGCGGAAGTGGAAGGCTAAGGGCGGCAGAGTGTCCGGCGCCAACGCGACGTCATTATTTACCAGGTAGACCAGAGAAAAGCGCGCGGCCTGCACTCCGCGGTTGGCTGCCGGCGCGAAGCCCTGCTGGCGCGAGCCGCCTTCGAAACGAACGCCGGGAAAATGGGTTCGCAGCCAGGATGCGCTGTCGTCCGTGCTGGCATCGTCGGCAACGAGAATTTCCGTCGGCTGGCCGCAGGCAGCTTCAAAGGCGCGGGCCGATTGGACGACACTGGGGAGAAATTTCTCGAGCAAGGCTCGGCCATTCCAATTCGGGATAACGATGCTGAGGCCCGGCGCGGTCAAAGGCTACTCGCGCCACCGCCGCCCATCGCCAGGAGCAGCCTCCGCGCACACTTGCAGGGACGAGCCACCGCCCCATCGCGTGCTGGCCCATTCCCAAGGATGCAGGAGGGGCTTCGCGGCGTAATAACGCAGCCGCCCTCCGCGCGCCCCATGGAGGCGAGTCATGCGATTCAGCAAACTATGTTTCAGCGCGTGGTAATGGTCGGGGCCGACGCGATCTTCGAGGATGCGAACGCGAAAGCCGCAGGAGTCCAGGAGCCGGGTCAGCGTTGCGGGCGTGAAATGGTAAAGGTGATGAGGCAGGGAGAGGTGATACCAATCCTCTCCGAAATAGCGCGCCTGATAACCTGCGAAATTCGGCAATGCGATCAAGATCAAGCCGCCGGGACGAAGGACGCGACGAGCCTCTTGCAGCTCGGCGCGCGGATCGGGGAGATGCTCGAGCGAATCCCAGAACGTAACCACGTCGAATCTCGCCGCCGGCAAAGCGGCCGCAGCGAGCGGAACGATGCGCAACCCGGTCCGAGCCCAGCGCGCGCGCCGCCTGCCGATATGGGAGCGGCATGGGCTCGACGCCATACCGATCCCAGCGGCTGGGGTCCAAGGCGCGCAGGAAAAATCCCAATCCGCATCCGACGTCGAGGATAGCTGCCTGAGTCGCGAAAGCGATGGAGGAAGGCGGTGCGATGGCGCTGATCGCGGCGAATCCAATCGGGATCGGCGTCTTCTATTGCGCCCCAATATTGGTCGCCGTAAAAGGACGCGAGAGCCTCGGGCGCGAGCTGAGGCTCGGTTCTTACCAGATCGCATTGAGCGCAACGCCACAGCCGGAATGGCCGATCTCCGCCGGGAAGTGCGATGGCCTTGGTCAAGACGAGGCTCGCGTCGCGAGAGCCGCACAGAGGGCAAGCGAGGCGCTCGGCGCTTTGCGCGGCGCTCGCTTCTCCGATAGCGCTTTGCGATTTGGTCTTCATCCGCTTATTGCTTGCGTATCGCTCTTGTGAGAGCGAACTGCAGATCCCTCGGTCGCCGCGGCGACCTCGTGATGACAACGTTTCACGGCGATCATGCTCTCTACGGCGGCGAACGGTAACCCTTCGCCCATCTTCGCCATCGCTTCGCCTTGCGTTCGCCGCAGGCGCTCTACTAACCTTGTACACTCGCTCGAAGCCGCTTCTTGCGCGTGCCCGCTTCGAGTGCCGGAGGTTTCCTATGGCGACATCGGTGTGGAAGGGGCATCTCACATTCGGGCTGGTTTCCATCCCCATTCGGCTGTTTGCCGCGGCGCGAACCGAGCGCATCAGCCTGAATCAACTCCATAAGGTTTGTCACTCGCGCATTCGCCAGCCGCAGTTCTGCCCCACCTGCAATCGCCAGATCGAGCGCTCCGAGATTATCAAGGGATTCGAATACGAGAAAGACCAGTATGTGCTGTTTACCGAAGAAGAGCTGGATAAGCTCGACCCGCCCTCGGCGAGAACGATGGAGATTCTGGAGTTCGTCAAGAGCGATGAGGTGGACCCGCTCTACTTCGACGCTTCCTATTACGCCACGCCGGAGGACCCCGGCAAGAAAGCCTATCACCTTCTGCTCGAGGCCATGGAGGAGTCCGGGCACGCCGCAATCGCCAAGCTCTACATGCACCAGCGTGAATATATCGTGGTGATTCGTCCTCGGGCCCACGGGCTCACGCTGCACACCATGTTTTACGCCGACGAGATTCGCAACGTGGCCGAATATGGCGAGAAAAACGGCGCCGAGCCCAAGGAGCAGGAAAAGAAGCTGGCTTTGCAATTGATCGAAAGCCTCTCCGCGCCTTTTGAGCCGCAAGAAGTATCAAGACGAATACCGCGCCAGCTTGCGTTCCATGATCGAGGCCAAACTCAAGGGACAGCAGGTGGCCGTGGCGCCGCATCCGCAGCTCGCGCCGGTGGTGGATTTAATGGAAGCGCTGAAGAAGAGCCTGGCCGGCAAGCAGGCCGCCGAAAGCAGACCGGCGCCCGTGGAGATGAAGACGCCCATGAAGGTGGTGCCCGACGCGACTCCGGCACGCAAGCGGGCCGGCGGCAAGCGCTCCGCCAGCTAGCACAAGCACGTCAGGCGCCGGATTTCCTCCGCGGCAGGCGAATTTCAGGCTCGCAGCCTCGCGTATCAACATCAAATCAATGGAAGACAATCTGCAAGAGATAGGAGCCTCAATATGGCAGACAACAAGTGGAGCGCGTTCGGGGCATTCCTGTGCGGCGCGGCGCTGGGAGCGCTGGCCGGAATCTATTTTGCCCCCAAGTCAGGCAAAGAGATGCGGGAAGATCTGAGCGACCAGTGGAACGAAGGCGCGCGGCGAGCGCGGCGGGCAAGCGATTCGGTTTCGCGCCGGGCGCAGGAGATCGCCGGGCAGGTACAGAAGAGCGTCTCGGATCTGGCGGACGCGGGCGTGCGCGCGGCTCGCAAGATCAACCCATCTTAATTATTGGTCCCGAGCCGTGGCCCGAGACTCGCTCGATCAGGGCTAGGGAAGCGCGAGCCTGTTTGGCGCGGGCGACCCAATCTGTCGCGCGCATCGCTTGAGAAAGGGTGAAAAGGGGCGAATCGAGCGATCTTCCCCGGCAGGAGCGAAGAAGGGGTCAGCTGGCCTTGCGCCGCTTGCCCGGCAGGAAACGATAGCGCTCGATTTTCGCGGCGATTCCCACCCGGCCCTCCGCGATGTTTTCCGAACGCTGAACGCGCGCTTCGCAGCGGACGCGCACCGGCTCGCCGCGAGTGATCTCCGAGGGCAAGGTGATCATGATTTCGACAGCCGAGCCGCTCTTCAGCGATGTTTCCATCTGAAAATAGACGCCGTGTGAACTCACGTCCTTGGATTCGGTGTGGATTTCTCCGCCGGCGGAAACTCCGGTGGATCGCACCGTGATCGGCAGCCTCAGTGGATATCTCTTTATGCTACGTCGTTCGGTATTGGCCAAGAAGCACCTCTGACAAATGCAGCCAAGCGAGGGCTGGCAACTTGCGCGGCGATTCAACAGGTTCTGCCGAACAGGCTCCCGGGCTACGGCTATAGTTCTCCCGTTGCAAAATAGATGCTGGCTTCGAGCGCGTGGGACCTGGCAAAGACCTGATATCGCGCGCGGCAAGAGCCTGATATCGAGACTCGCGATTTGCTAAGGCGCATGCGAGGGGAAAACGTTAGAGAGGCTATCACTGGGCTCTATCGTTGGCGCAAAGCGGCTCGGCAGTCCAAAAATAGAACGGGCGGGAGCCGATGCTCTCCCGCCCGCTCGCCCCGTACTGCTAACTCGTTTAGCCGATCGGTGTGCTGTTGGCGCTCGCGCCGGAACCGGTGGTGTTGGCGCGAATCACGCCGGTCTGATCGGTGAAGAACATGCGCTGCCCCGTGTTGCCGGCCGAAATGGGCGTGGCCGTAATCGTGTAGCTGTCTATGCTGCCGGCGGCATCGGCCGCGGCCGCGGTATAAACGAAGGTGTAGCCGCTCTTGGTGCCGTGCGCCAGGACTGTGTCGATCAGTTCCGCCGAAGCCGAAGTCGCTGCCGAGCTGGTTGATCCGCCCATGACGGCCAGCGAGGCCGGATAACCAGTGCCGTAGGTCGTCGTATACATGATGGCGGAGGTGTTGAGCGTCCGCAGCGAGCCAACGGCGGAGGCCTCATTGGCGGCCATCTTGGCGCGCAAAAGATTGGGGATGGCAATCGAGGCGATAATCAGAATAATCGCCACAACGATCAGCAATTCAATTAACGAGAAACCCTTCTCCTTGTTTCGCATCGGCCTGTTCTCCTGACGAGAGTTGTTGGTTTTGTTGAGCTTGCACACGCCATGAAGAAAAGCAGTTCGGAAACCAATCCGCTAAGCAACTGATTCCTATGGCGTTAGGGTGAAATAGGGCGGAATACCGAGCCGCGGAGTGTAAGAGCCGTGGACAAAGGCTCGGGGGATTGTGCGCGGGACGCACACCTGCGTTTCAATTCAGTACGCGCGGCGCGTGTCTTCTAGCGTGGTGTTCCAGCGTGAGAGGGCCCGGCCGGAAAGCCCGCCTATAGCTCGAGGTGCAGCCGGAAAGCGGGAACCCATACCGGCCCGCGGCCGCGGTTGTAACCGGGATCCTGAGCGTGCTGCAAATCGAAAGCGCCATAAACCCCGCGCCAAAAGTGGGCGGTGTAATAGCCCTCGAAGATATTTTCGCGGCCGTAGGTGAGGTTTCCGTCGCCCAGAAGAAAGCCAAGGCCGCCGAGCTTCAGATACTCCGCATGCTCCGGGGAGATCCCGTTGGTCACAAAAGCCAGTCCGACTTTGTCGTGATCCCGATGCCAGCTGTAACCGCGGTAATCCCCGCCCAGGGAAAAAGTGTTATCGACCTCGGTGTAAGCGAAGGACTCGTGGTGCCCGTCGTTCCATCCGGCGCGGGAAAAAAGCCGCAAGGAGCGCGTTACCTGCTGCTCGAAATTGGCGCCGAAGCCGTACTTGACGCTTCCCTGCTGGCGCGTGGCGACGATATCGGGTGTGGGCGTTTTCCCCTCCAGGAACAAGTCGATGGCTTGCTGATAGTCGCCCATATTGGCGTGGTTGACGTAGGAGAGCAGGCGAAGCTGCGCCGGAGTTTTTAGGCCCAGGCGCGGATGCAGCTCCAATTCCAAATTCTCGCCGCGCGCGCGCCTCAGGTCCGTATCCAGAACGATCCCGTTGGCAACGGTGGGCATCAGAGCTTCCGCGAAGCGCAGGGCCCAGGAGCGGTCGTCGTACTCCACCACTGCCGCATAGGTATAGCCGCGCGTATCGGCGGCATAGTCCCAAGCGCCGTTGTTTACGATCGCCCAGTTCATGAATTGCAGGTGGCTGTCGCTCGCGACCGGATTCGCGTCGAAAAAATCCGCCAGCGACATTTTGCCAACGCGGAATTGCAGCCGCCTTACCGGCAGGCTCTCGAGAACACCCATGGGCCCAATGCCGCCGTCTTCGGTCTCCTTGCTGAGCGGCACCACGTAACGCAAACCCACCCGCGCGACGTAGGGCGCAATGCTCAAGGGGCTTCCTTCGCCGGGAATGCGGACGACGTCTATGTTCGTGTAGCCGGCCAGGCCCACTGAGTTGCTGATGCCTTGACCGCTGGCCTCCTCCAGATCGAAGACGGCATCGAGCGAGCGCGCCAGCCGCGCGGCAGTGTAGAGCGTATAGATGCGCGAAACGGCAATCTCGGGAGTGGTCTTCAGACTGTTCCGTCCGCTATAAAGCGCGGGAAACGCGCCATGCCCCTGCGCGATGATATTGATCTGGCCGGAGACCCACCAGCGTACCGTTTGCGAATGCGGGAAAATCGTTTCGGGATCTTCCGCTTCGGGCGGCGAAGTGGTTTGCGTTTGCGCTTCGGTTTGCGCTTCGGTTTGCGCTTCGGTTTGTGTTTGCGGCGGGCCGGGATCGGCATTTTGCGCGCGCAGGAGGATGGAGGACGCCGCGACGATCGTCAAGAGCACGAGAGAGCGCCCGAGAAAATGCCATGGGTTATGCGCGATGCCTAAGCTCATTTTCGTCCAGCGCGTTTCTAGAGCGCGTTCCTTCAGCGCGGCGCTCTTCCTTCAGCCCGACGCCCAAGCGTGGCCGCTGAGTGGCTCTCGCGCGTGCCGCCTGCGGTCCATTCCGCCGCCCTCAGCGTGAGGGCGACAGGTCCGAGCGCGCATTAACGTAAGGTAAAAACTGAAGCTAGCAGCCGCCCACGATTCCCGGCGCCGCATTGCGTCCCGCCGGACTCTTGCGGCGCCTGGAGAGCCAAACAAATGTGCGCACAGGGCGCGCTCCTTGTGCTAGGCTACCCCACTAGGGTAGCCGCCAGAAGGGTATAGCCTACCCCTGTAGGGTAGTCAAGAATAATGTCGCATCTTTCACGAGAAGAGCTGGATCTGGTCAACCGCACCAAAAAGGTGATTGGCCAATTGGAATCGGTGGAACGCGCCCTCAACGAACATGAGCACTGCGCGGAGATACTTCACCGCCTGGCGGCCGCGCGGGGAGCGATCAACAGCCTGATGGCGGAACTGATGGAAGACCATATCCGCCACCATATGGCCCGGCACACCAAATCTTCCGAAGACGCCGCCGACGATCTGATCGGCATCATGCGCACTTATTTGAAGTAACCGCGGCCAGAACTCAATGCGGGATAAGTTGAATACGCGCCGGCGGGATATTGCGTCAAAGAGGGCCGGCGATGGGTGCTGTCGCCGGCCTTTCCCTTAGGAACGCACTCCTCTACTTCAGTTAGCCCACTTCCGGGACGTTATGAGCCAGAACATGCAGTTGCCCGCTTTCCGAGAGTTGCGACTCGCGGCGAGGCGAGTAGACGAATTGATGTCCTACCAACCGATCGGAATAAAACCAACCGGTAAGAACCGGCGGTTGGGTCCGATTCGGTTTGCCGAACACAAGTTCGCCCCGATCCGTCGCTTCGGGGCGTGTCATAGGAATGGTCATAAACGTGGCGATCACGTGCGTGTCGTTAGGACCAAGCACCTCCACCACGTTAGGATTCGTGATCGAACTGGGCAGCTTGAACCAATAGGTGCCCGCGGGAAGAATTCTGTTTCCCGGAATTTGGAATGGCTCATTGAATGTGAACTGCGTTGCCTCGTTGGCCTCATCCGCGCGCGCACCCGGCGCGAAAGCCAGCAGCGCCGCCAGGACCACCCCGAAAATGGTTCCAAGGGCTCTGCGCATACATGCCTCCTCGAGACGCGTGCTTTCATCTTGGGCTTTGGTGTTGTCGCGGTGAGCAGCGCCTCGTTATTTTTCTTCACCTATCTATTTAGATGACGCGACCGGGACCGAATGTTGGATGGGGTTTCGCGCGTTGGAACCGCCGGCGCGCCGCGAGATTGGAAGTCACGCGATGGAATCAGTAGGAGCGAATCGGTAAGTGGGAATCAGCAGGGCGAATCAGTTGGGCTGGGCCGCGCGCGCATCGCGTTCCAGCTTGTCGTGCACCTCTTTGGACTCTCCCTCGCCGGTCAACAGCGTCTTCCCATTGGGGAGCGTGACCGAGGAGACGCGTCCGAGCGGCTGGCCATTCTTGACGGCAAACAGAACCACGGTCACTTGATCGCCGGCCTTGATGGCCGCCTTGCTCCAGCCAACGTTGGTGATGCTGACCGGATTCTGGGTCTCCCCGATCCAATGCACCGACTTGCCGTCGTCGCCCTTCACATCGAACTCCAGCAGGCAATGCGGATTGGACCACAGCCATTGGGTGACGGTTCCCTTCAGCGTAACCTTCTTATCGTTCTCGAAGGCGGCCGTTCCGTGATGCGCCAGGAGCGGAACGGAAACGGTCACAATTGCGATAGCGAGCGCCAAGCCTGCCGTGAGTTTGCTTCTCATTGCCATTTGCCTCCGCTTCAGGGAATAGCGTCCGGGCGCCACAGAGTGACCACATTCTAGGACGATCGGAATTGGGGCACAACCCGGCATGCGCGAGTTTGGCACGCCTCGTATTTCGACCGTCTCTTTGCCAAGAAGAATTGCGTCGCTGATGGGCAAGCGCCGCGGGCGCGTCGTTGCGGGTGTTGCCGCGGGTGATGCCACGCTAATGTTGCGGGGCCTGGCCGGCGGGGGCGCTCGCAGGATTCGCAAATCGCTTGTTGTAGTTTTCCATCTCGATCGGCGAGCAGTATTGTTCGACGATATCCCGATGCGGGTTCTCCAATTTCATGGGGAACTTGTTCATGGCCACCCAGGGTTTGGTATACATCTTGGGATCGTCGATCGTCACCGACCATTCCAGATGGTCGCGATCCACGCGATGGAGGCGTTCCTCGATGCGGGCCCGGTCGCTGATGGGGCGTCCCGCGGTATCGAGCCACACCCGGTCTTCCCCCATAATGCCGGCAGTCTGAACGACGAGCGTGGTGTCGTCCACCCACTTGCCCACCGAATAGCCGTAATATCGCGGCTCCTTGACCTCCTTGCCGATGAGCACGCCATCGTCGGTCAATTTGGGAACCGGGCGGCCGTCGGTCCAGATGATGCGCCAGGCGGTTCCATACTCGTAGAGCATCGCTATTTTGTATTCGTTTTGCAGGATCTGGGTCTCCCTCAAGTTGTAAAAATCCATGCGTGGGAATCCCAGCGGCTCGCATTTGTCGCGCGGATCATTAGCGAACCCCGGCAGATTCTCATCGGCTCCAAACAGCGCGCGATGAGACTTGTACGTCTGTAATCCGTAGGGCGTATACGGCAATTGATGTTCCGGCTTTCCGTCATTGGGCATGGCCTTCACGCCATCGGGCTGGATCCCTTCGCTCGGACCGTTAGCCGGCTCCCAGGTTCCGGAAAGATCGTGGCGCGGAACGGCGGCTGATTTTTGCTCGGTGGCTGCTCCCGCTTGCCGCGGCCGGGCGCCTGCGGCGAGCGCCGCAGAGGAGGCCAGCGCCGCCACCAGAACGATTACCAAGCGCCTCGACAGATTCAGCATTTTGGCCGCCCCTTCCCTATTCTTTATCGCCACTTTTCAACGCCGTCCTTCATCGCGACTCTTCGTGGCCGCTCGGGCAGTATTACTTGCCGCAGCCCTGGCGGGCTTTCTCCAATTGCTGGAAGAGGCGCGCCGCGCCTTTGCCGTCGAGCGTACGCATCACGTGCCCTTCGCCCTTCTCCTCGTTGAACTCCACCGTGAATCCCTGGCTGCGGAATTTCGCGGCTTGCTGCTCCTCGCTGTGCAGCCATTCCGTATCGTTTTCGCCCGCGTACATGAAAATGCAGAGCTTGGCCAGCGCGCGCATATGCTCCGGCGAATTGTCCGGGAGGAACCCGGGAAGGCCGGTCACAGACCAGAAGTATTGCGGGTAGAGAGAGGCGATGTGGAACGCGCTGAGTCCTCCATTGGAGACGCCGGCGATGTGAAATTTGTTTTGCAGAACTTTGAAATCGGCCAGCAGCTTGACGATAAATGCGGGAAAGACGCGGTCGCCTTCCTCGAAGAACAGATCTCCATTGGGCGCCGCCGGAAGGATGACGATATAGCCCAAACTTTCGGCCTGCTCGCGCCAATTGCGTTCCAAGGTGGCCTCGACCATCTCCATCGTTTGCGGGCCGCCGCCAAAGGCGAGAATCGCGGGATAGGCCTTGGCCGCGTCGTAGCCATTGGGAAGAACGACTTTATATTCCAGATCGGTCCCGCCGATATTGGCGGATTTATCGAGCACCTCAGCGGCCAGCGGCTGCCCGGAACAGATCATCGCGGCGACGAGAGCAATGACGGTGAGTGACAATTTGAGCGATGCAGGACAGCGGGACATATCGGAGCTCCTCTCTTGCTTTGGCGGATCGGTGATCGGGTGGGCAGATTATACGCGAATTGGCGCGTTCGGGAATCTCTTGCAGAGCGACGGGGCGCGCGAACCGGCGAGCCGGTCGCGACTTAGTCCGGTTCGGGAGCCCGGTTTGGGTACCCGGGTACCACCCGGGCAGGTACGTCCCGAGCCGAAGTACCACGCAGTTTTGTTGCTTTCGTTCTATCGCGCGGCCGGGCGGCAAATCGGAATCCTACAATGAGCCGCGCATAGCGCGGGTTCACGATTACAAAAGGACATATGGTCAATAGCCATTTCGCAGAAAAGCGCGCCGATCCGCGAGATTCGTTCTTCGCGGACGCGGAAGTGATCCTCGGCGACGGCACGTCGGTCCCCACACAGCTTGCCGAATTGAGCGCGAAAGGATGTTATATCGGCACGCTACTGCCCATTTCCACGGGAACACGCTTCCGGATCCGCATCTGGGATGGGGTCAGGACGTGCGAACTGCAGGGGAAAGTGATGTACCTGCACTCCAGCAGCGGGTTGGGCATTTTCGGCATGGGCGTGCTGCTGGAAGAGATTACTCCAGACAAGCGTCGAACGATCGACAGGTGGCTGTACGATGCAGACGGCAAACGAGCCGCCGGCAGTTCCATCGGCAATTCGATGGGCAATACCAAGGGCAGCTCCACGCAGCGGAACTGACGAATAGCCTCCCGAGCAGGCTGAACGAGCGCGAAACGAACGCGTCTTTAAGGTGCGCGTCTTATCTCTGCGGGATCTGCTCTTCCGCGGGTCCTCTTTGCGGGTAGTCCTGCGCGAGGCGTGTAAAGCGGTAAGGCCCACTAGGCACGCGGTGAAGTTTCGGGAAGAGCGGGGTGAATCACGCCATCCGCCAGCAGGGACGCGACTTCACCCGAAGGCAAAGGCCTCGCGAAGTAATATCCCTGGATGAGGCAGCATCCCCAGGCGCGAAGTTGTTCCAGTTGCTCGGCTGTCTCCACTCCCTCGGCAATAAATTCCACGTTCAATTCGCGCGCCAGCCCGATAATGGCCTTCACGATGGCCGCGTCACTGGGGTCGTGCAGCGAACCCCGCACGAAATGCTGCGACATCTTGATGCGGCTCACCGGATAGCGCCGCAGATAATCGAACGACGAGAATCCCGTTCCGAAGTCATCGATGGCCAGGCGGATGCCCTTGTCCCTCAGCCTTTGCAGCACGTCGTTGTGTTCGAATGACGTTTCCATCAGCACGGTCTCCGTCAATTCCAGCTCCAGGCATTCCGGCGGCAAGCCCGTCTCGCTAAGAGCGGTAGCGATGGTTTGCTCGAGTTCGAGCGGCGCCTTGAACTGGATGGCGGAGATATTCACGGACACACTGCGAGGGGCAATGCCTGCGTTGACCCATTGCTTCATCTGTCCGCATGCTTCGTGGAGCACTTTCCGGCCCATGGGGATAATGAGCCCGCTATGTTCCGCGGCGCCGATGAATTCGCCGGGGCGCAACACGCCGCGATGCGGATGACGCCAGCGAACCAACGACTCCAGGCCGATGATCCGGCCCGTGGACGCGTCCACTTGCGGCTGGTAGACCAGGAAAAGCTGATCTTCGTCCAGGGCGTCCCGCAGTTCCGCGGCCAGGGTGAAGCGCGCGCGGACTTCGGTATCCATGGAGTCGGTAAAGAACCGCAGCGTGTTTCTTCCCTCCCCCTTGGCGCGGTAGAGCGCCACCTCGGCAAAGGAGAGCAGCGACTCGGTATTCAGGGCGTCCCGCCCGCACACCGCAATGCCAATGCTTACGCTGACGCGAATCAGAGTTCCGTCGATCGAGTAGGTCTGGCTCAAGCACGTCCAGCAACTTACGCGCGAGAATGCTGGCGTCCTCCGGGCCGTTGAGATCGACTTCCATGACGGCGAATTCGTCCGCTCCGAGACGCGCGACCACGTCCGTCTCGCGGATGTTCGAGCGCAGCCTTTCGCCCACCGCCCGGAGGAGCGCGTCTCCCCGGGGATGGCCCAGCGCGTCATTCACATCCTTGAAATGATCGAGATCGAGATGCAACAGGGCGAAGCCTTTTCCGCCGCGCTTCACGCGAGCCACGCCTTTCTGAACCCACTCCGCGAACGTGGTGCGGTTAAACAGGCCGGTGAGCGGATCGAATCGGGCCATGGCCAGGATTTGCTTTTCGGCGCGCTTGCGCTCGGTAATGTCGCGCGCGATGGCGATGGCAAAGCGTTCCGTCCCCATTTGCATCGGCGCGAGGGAAAGTTCGATGGGGACTTCGGTCCCGTCTTTTCTAAGCGCGTCCATCTGCAGCATCCGCCGGCTGGCGGCGAAGCGCCGTCCGCAGCGCCGAGGTACTCAAACTCCGTCTGGTCCTTCTCCCCATATCGGGGCGAGGCCAGCCATTCGTCCAGTTTCCGGCCGAGCGCCTCCTCGGCGGAGGAGCCGAAGATGCGGGCGGCGGAGCCATTCCAGAATGTGATCAGCCCCTGAGCGTCGATCATGATAATGGCGTCCTGCGCGGCTTCGGCCAGGGTGCGAAATTTGTCTTCGCAGCCGCGCAGCGATTCCTCGGTTTTCTTTCGTTCGGTGATGTCCATGACGATGCCCTTGACCTCTTCAGATTTTCGCGGGCGGTCGATCATGCATGAGAGGCGTCATGATCCTGCTTCCTTCTGGAGCGCATCGGACAGAGCGGCTTCCTCTCTGAGAGCACGTTCTCGCGTGAGCGCTTCTGGAAAAGAGTTTTCAAAGCTGGGCAATTTCAATCTTCAGGAGGTCGCCCGCGGCTGTGCTGCTTTTGGCGATTGCATTCGCGGGAAGCTCCAGGACGCTTTGCGCCTGAAAATTTGGCCAGACGCACGGAATATGGCCGCACGCCCGCGCACACTTTCACCACGGTGGCATTCCGGCTCAACATCACGACGTCAATCGGGAAGCGCATCCCAATGGTATGAATCGCGTTGCTGGGGAAGAGCCACAGAGCGCTAGCCGGGCTCGAGAGCGCGCCTGCCCAGCAGGCCCACCAGACGCTTTCGAAAGCAATCCGCGATCTCCGCGCGCGAAGCTAATAGCGTGCCTTTGGTGCTGTTCACGATGCGCAAATACGCTTGCATCATTGCGGGCACTGGGCCTCATTTCGCCGGCGAACTGGGAGCAGCCTGCTGGAGCTGCTTATTACCGGGAATGCCGGGATCGTATTTCTTGATATCGAGCGGTGGCATCACCAGCGCCGGGGTGGCCGTCATCTGTGCGCCGCTGCCGATCGGATCGACGATGCGCGGCGTCACCAAAACCACCAATTCGCTTTTCGACTTCTGGATGGACCGCGACTGGAAGAGTTTGCCCAGAATCGGAATATCCCCAATGCCCGGAATCTTGCTGAGCTGCACGGTGTCCTGTTCGTTCAGCAGGCCGGCGATGGCGAACGACTGCCCGTCTCTCAGCTCGACTTCCGTCTCGGCGCGGCGCGTGGCGATGGCCGGGACAGTGAACCCGGAGATGGTGATCGCGTTGGTGAAGTCCAGGCTGCTGACCTCCGGAGCCACCTGCAAGCGAACCGTATCGTCGTCGCCAATGGTGCCGTTGAAATCCAGGCGCACTCCGAAAGGCCTGAACTGTATGGTGACGACTCCCAGGTTCTGGCCGCCCTGAACCACCGGAAAAGGAAATTCGCCGCCGGCGAGAAAACTGGCTTTGGAACCGCTGAGAGCCAGCAGATTCGGCTCGGCCAGAATCTGCAGCACGGAATTTTCCTGCAGAGCCTTTATGACCGCGCCGAAATTGATGCTGGGGTTGAAAATGAAAATATTGAGCAGGTCCGAAAGGCCAAAACTGCCGCTGGCGCTCGCTGGAACGCCCGAAGTGCCGCCGGTGACCTGCACGGCGGAGCCGCCCGCTCCAGTGATGGGACCGAACTGCTGCGTGGAAAGCGTGCCCAGAGTGTTTCCCGCGCCGGTGCTGAGAAAATTGAAGCCGATCTGGTCGAGGCGGGTGCGATCCACCTCCGCCACCTTCACTTCCAGAAGAATCTGCCGTTGATGGCTGGATTGCTGGGCCAGGGAGTCGACCACGTCCTTGGAGTAAACCCCCGCCATCTTCACCAGTTCATCTTCGGCGTGCTGGCTGGGCACGCGGCCCGTCAGAATCAGACGATCGCCATCCGCCTCCACCTCGATCGAACGGCCGGGGTAAGACTGATCGATCGCGCTGCGCAGGCTGGCGACGTCCAAATCCACGGTGACGTCCATCATGCGGGACGTTCCCGATTCATCCCATAGAATCAGGCTACTCGTGCCCGGCGCCTTGGCCTCGACCACCACTTCGTTTCGGTCCGTGGCCAGCGCGTCAATCACAGCCGGATTGCTCAGCAGGACTCGTTTCAGCCGCGTCTCGAGGTGAATCACCACGGACTTGCCGGTGAGGATGTGCAATGGCGCGGCGGCAAGCGGCACGGCCTGCTGTGCGACGCTCACCGCGGGAACACCCAGGACACATGCCAGCGCGAGCACGAGCCCGTTCGGCTGGAACGGTCCGGCTCATGTTTGCGCGAATTCCATTGGCCTCATCGCCACAACGCCGTGGAGACAGAGAGAAAAACGAAGAGCGCTCCACTGGCGATCGCCAGCGTGTAGGGAAGATGAACCGAACGTCCAGCTTGCTCTCCGGCCGGCTCCAAGGGCCGAAGGCCAGCGGCAAGATGGAAGCGAATCGTTCGCGCCATTTTCGAGAGCGCCTCGCCGGTTTGCTTGCGAAGAGCCAGGTAGCCAAGCGCCAAAAGCCCGCCGGCAATGGCCGTGGCCAGAATAAAGACCACCGCGTGCCCGATTCCGAGCCACGCGCTTACGGCGGCCATGAGCTTCACGTCGCCTCCGCCGATGCCACGCACGAGAAAGGGAATAAAAAGAATTCCGCCTCCCAAGAGCGCGCCGGCCAACGCCGTTTCCAAGCCGGCCCCTCCCGCAAGGCAGGTGCGAACGCCAAATCCGGCGATCAGTCCCCCGCCCGTCAGCCAGTTGGGGACCCTCGCCGTCTTCAGATCGATCATCATGGCCAGGATCGATAGGAACAGCGCACCTAAGGCAAAGCTTGATTCCACCAACCCTCCAGGAATCCCGGCAGCCCGCTCGATGTCTTCAACTCAATGTCTTCAATCGTCTCAAAGCTCCACTCCACTCTTCAACGCGCCTTCGCGATCGAGAGCAAGCTCGTGAGCGTTTCTGCCCGAGGGTTCAAATTGCACTTGTGAGTCCATTCGCCCGGCCGCGCGATTGAAAATGAAATAGTTGAAACTGCTGGAATTAACTTTCGCGAAACCTTTTAAGGCCAAAAAGCGGGCCGCCGAAGGCAGCGCTCGGACCAGTTCTGAACTGGGCAATATCCGATATGGGAATGTTCACGGCGAGTTTATGGCGAAGCACGCCCGACAGGCGCATCAATTCCCTGCTGCCTTGGCGGCCGTCGCGGCACAAGGGACGCCATTGCGCAGCATGAAGGACGAAATACGAATTGGCTCCGTTCGTGAGGGTGGCGCAACGATGGTAGTGGCCAAGAATGTAGTCCGCCACCGGATCGACCGCAATCGAAGCCAGCGGCGTGTTGGGCCAGGAGGTGGAAATCTTGTCATAAAACGAAGGCTCGAAAAGGACTACGTTTGTCCGGCTCTCGCTCGAGTTCGCCGATGGCCTCCTGGTCCTGTTCGCGGGTGTGCATGCCGGGCTGCAGATATTCGTAACGCGTGGCGCTGAAGGTGGCTGTGAGGTAGTAGCCCAGCGGAAAGTAGGGATAGACGAAGATTGTTTCGCCGGCGGGAACATGCGCCTGGGTATACCCAATTACCTCATCGGGCCGGGAAAGCCGCACCTCGCCTCGGCGCGTTTCGACTACCGACCGTGCGTTGCGGTTGGCGATCAAGAGCGCCATTCCCGTCGCCGTGAAGGTCACAATCACTCCGAGGACTAGGATCGGCCTCATGGCGCGCACAATTCCTCCGCCGATGTCGCCGGCGTCGAGGACCCAGGCCAGCACCAGATACAGAATCGGCACGAGATATGCGAAGTGAATGACGTTCGTGCGCACAAAAATGACCGAGAGCATGGCCCCGGCGATGCTGGAGCCGGCAACCACATAATAGGCGGCGCGGTCCGGCGCCAACGATCCGCGGCGCGCGCGAATCGTCCAGTAACCGAGAAGCACCAATCCGACGATGGGCAGCGCCGGAAGCAGGAAGCTAGGGCTGACCGCTAGCATAACCAGAAAGATGTCGAGCGGACGGTGCGTGCCGAAGAGGCTCGCCCGCGCTTCGTCGGACCAATCCGTGTATCCGTAGGGCACGTTATTGGTTACCGAGTAGTGATGGAACGCCCAACTCCAATCTTCGAACATGGCGCCCGCCGCGTGATGGCCGGCGAAATAGACGAGCGTGAGGGCCAGCGGCCAAACGAAGCCGGCGGCAAGCGCCAGAGCGTGCGCCCGCGAGAACCGCAAAGGGCGTTCGGTCCAGCGTTCGACCCAGGCGAGCAAAATGAATCCAAGCAGCAGCCCGAGTACGAATCCCGCGCCTTTGGACTGCTCGAAAAGGAACGTCAACGAGCCGAACGTTCCCGCTCCGAACGCCCATCGCGCTTGCCGCGTCTGCGCCAGCAAGACCGAACAATAGACCGCAAGACACAGCCAGAACGTGCTGTCCCAATTGTGCAGGACGACAAACCGCCAGGACACAGAGGTCGCGAGCGTAAGATAGGCAATCAGCAAAGCTGCCCAGCGCGACGTGACGCGGCGCGCCATCCAGTACGCAAATACCGTGAACACGCCTCCGTAAAGCACCAGCGTCGACCGCGCCACCATCAGCGAATTGCCGAATAGTTTAAAGAGAAGGGCCAGCAGGTAATAGGAACCCGGCGTCAGGAACGAGAAAAAATCGCGGTAGAGCACCTCCCCGCGCAAAATGCGCTCCGCGCCTTGAAGGACGATGCCCTCGTCCGGATCCAGCAACATAAACCGGCGAAAGGCGCACAGGTACAGGCATGCCAGGACAAACAGACCGGCTGCTATCCAGCGCTCGGCCGGAATCTTTTCGGGAAACAGAAGCGTGGCCGCGGCTGGCGCGGCTGGCACATGTCCCGCTATTTGCTTCTGTGGCGGAGGCGTCAGGAATCACGGAGATGTCGCGGGCCTCTCGCGAGCTGCGGAAGGCGTTAACATTGCGCGCGCAGGATGGCGCGTTGCACGCCGCGCCCCATGCCTTGCCTGCGGGCGTTTCCACTCTTTCGAAAAGGATGCTCACTTGCCCGCTGAAGACCACCTTCCATCGCGCATCGTGCCGCAAAGCGTAGGTAAGCGCTTCATCCGGCGGAAAGAGCACGTAGCGAATCTGGTATTTATCGAGGATCGGGAAAGGATCTTTCAGGTCGAGCAGGTCCAGATAATCCTTCAAGACGCCGGCGTACTCGAAGATGTCCACGCGGCTGTCGATGAAGTCCCGAAATTGCGGGTCCCTCCAGCCAAGATAGCCGCCCCACAAGTAGTAATTCAGGACGTGGTCCGACGCGGCGAGAGAAGAAAGACGCGGCAGAACTTCCGATGGATATTCCCGATCCACCGACTGCCAAAGCTGTTTGCCGGTCGGGAAAGTCCAGGCCATGAATGCCAAGGCTCCGGCGATCATCAGCGCGTTCCATGCGGGACGGTCGACCTCCGGCCGGTAGCGCGGCAGGAAGGCAAGGAAGTCAGCGATCAGCGGCGCCGTCAGGATGCCCGCGAGGAAAAGAAAGCGCACGTAAGTAAGTCCGGCATACACACCCAGAAGGGCCAATCCCATTTCGTAGAGCTGCCAGCGTCCGCGGCCAAAAAGAGCGGCGAGCAGCAGCATGACGAGGAAAAGCAAAGCAATTTTGCCGCGCGCATCGTGGAAATCGACCGAGCTCCACTCGGCGACGTGAGCAATATTGAGCTTCTGATGGAAGGCCATATCCAGCGGATACAAGACCAGCCGATAGCCGTACGGGTTCGCGAAGAGCGCCGCGATCGATGCGGCCAGGCAGCCGCCCAGCCGCCGCAGCTTGGCGGCCGACCAGCGCGTCGCCTCCACGCGTCCCCACGTTCCCCCCACCAAGCCGCCGGCAATGAAGATCGCCAGGACGATCAGGCCGAACGCCCAGGAACCGTGGGTATTGATCCACGCGCAGAACAGCGCGGGCACAAGCCACAACCGCCCGCCGCCACGCGAGCGAAAATCCTCCAGAAGGAAAAGCAGCGCGAGCAGATAGATGTATCCGAAAAGAAGTGTCCGCGGGCCGAAGGAGACCGATCCCAGAAGAATTGCCAGATAACAGGCGACGGCCGCGGCTTTGATATTTCCGCTCTTGCGCCAGCAAAGATAAAGTACACCGCCGAAAATCAGCTCCAGAATCAGGATCGAGAAGAGTTTGATTCCCAGCAGGCCGAAGGCCCGCCAGGCAAAATAGTAAGGAAGTTCACCCAGCCATTCAGGGTTCATCCCTGAATTTCCGAAGACCGTGTACGAGTACATGTCCACGCGCGGCCACTTGGATTCACGCAGCAGATACTCCGCGTTTCGCAGGTGCCACCAGATATCGGGATCGGCGAGCCCGTTGCGCGCCAGGGCGAAAACGGAAGCGACCACCAGGGTCGTCAGCGCCGCTGGAAACGAGAAGATGCGTGCGGCGAGCGAAGGCTCGGCAGGTGCGAAAGCTGGTGACTCGGGATGGATCACGATTGGGAGGCTCCGGAGCCGAGTCGTGTGCACGTTCTCGGCCACGGCGCCCTATAACATTAACAGAGTGACTGAATCTCAACGATCAGCCTGCCTTCATAAGCAACGAAAAGGGGAGGTTCAGAGCCGGCGAAAGGACTCTAGCCAGTGTCACTTTGAACCACGGATCACCGAATCTTCCCGGAATGGGAGCGCCTTATCGCTTCAGCGAAAGAGCAAAGACCAGTGTGGCCGTTGGAATGCCAACCCTTGATGCGCCCGCAAGATTGGCATTCCGATTGCCGCTTATGAAAACGAGATGCGGAGTCGCGAATCGAGGCGGTCAGGACAAAGTCGGGGGCAATGCGAGTCGGACAATGCGACAATAAATGAAGATAGATCAAGCAAAGAGAACACACTTGCTTCACAAACGGCTGGCGAGCAAATCGCGCGGACAGGCACAGGTGGAATTTGTTTTGAGCATTCTTTTCGTAATGCTGTTCACCTTCGGAATGCTGGAGATGGTTTTGCTGGTGTACACCTATAACGTGCTGGCTGACTCCGCCAAAGAGGGCGTTCGTTACGCAATCGTTCATGGTACAGATAACGCGACTTGCAGCGGTCCGGGCGGCGGCGGGGTGAGCTGTACAGATAGCTCTGGCGCGAACGTGACGGCGACGGTACAACAATACGCGCAGTACTCCTTTCACTCCACCTCCTCCATGACGATTGCGGTCAGCTATCCGGACTCTTCCAGCGCTCCTCCCAGCCGCGTTCAAGTCCATATTAGTTACCCGTATCAGCCCTTCTTTGGGTTGGGATGGCCGACGGTTACTGTGAACGCGGCGGCAGCAGGCCGAATCATGTTTTGACACTCTCTGTGAGGAAGGCGAACCGCGGGAGGCCGCTTAGGGCTAAAGGGCGAGCAAGGAGCGTGGCAGGAGCGCAGACCGCACGATTCGTCCCCGCTCTAACACGATTGCCTGCTGAGGAGCCAGCCGCCTAAGACTTTGGCCGTGGTGATCGACGGCAACCGGCGGACTTGGGCGAGCCCGAGCGCCGGAGATAGGCAAACCAGGCGCCCGCACACCTCACTGATTGTAGGAGAGTTAAGGAAATTGGCGGAGCTACCGCATCGCTGCTTGGCACGCGGCCATCATCTGGCCATCCTTTGCAGCCACCAAGCCGCCTCCATCCTTTCGATGGCAGGTGCACGCCGGGCATGTTTTTGCATCGCAGCCCGCTGTCCCGCTGCCCCCTCTGCAACAGGCGGCGTCGCAGACATTTACCTTAGTGCAATCACCATAATAAGCGCCATTGGCACCGAAAGATGAATCACCCAACATCACGAAGCCTAATACGGCAATAAGCAAAGCGGTCGCCGCAATTCGCATCTCGCCTCCCGAAACATTCCGGCCAGTCAAAACGCTAGCACAAGGATTGTTACGCGGTCAATAAACTCGCGTCTGCTAAGGTGCTATGTTCGCAGCTATGTCAAAGCCAGGCGGGCGCAAAATTGGGCACCGGGACGAAAACGCGGATTCGGATAATCGGACCGCCAAGCGGCTGACTCAGTGATAGGATTGCAGTATTGCGCGAAGGAGAAACTACGGGATGCTCAGGCAGTCGATTTTGGCGGGGTCAAACCGAATGATGTTATATCTGGTAACCCGCGCGCACCCGTAGCTCAACTGGATAGAGTATCAGCCTTCGAAGCTGAGAGTTGGGGGTTCGAATCCCTCCGGGTGCGCCAAAACTTCCGAGTCGAGCGCACGTACCTCAGATGAATATCAGCTGGATAGAGGTCGCCGCGGCGACCCTCCGAAGCTGAGGGTCCGGATTCCCCGCCGAAGCAGGCTCCAGGCGCGCCAGTTTCCCTTAGACAATAGCCAAAATCGGAAATACCTTTCCGCTTACTCAATCGCGTAATACCTAGCCGGTTCACCCTGCAAGTTGCGGATTGTTGCCCCGTGCCGCCTCCCCCACACTGATGAGCACAAAAAGGGGGTACAGGTCTTATGCGGCACAAACTGTTCCTGCTGGGCATGACTATGCTTTTCCTCTCCGGCACGAAGCTCACAGCAGCGGACGTTCGATACATCCTTTGCCCAGCGGGTGAAGGCGACCTGTACCTTTATCAGACGGCGGACAACTTCGATTCGTGGACTAATCTCGAATGTGGTCAAAAAGTAGAAATTCTCGATGCTCAAAAAAGTCCCAGTGTTCGGGTTCGCACCTTTGACGGGAAAGAGGGCTACGTACAGCAATCCGAGTTGAGTGGCAGCCCGCCGCTCAGTGCGCCATCCGCCGGATCGAAGGCCGCCCGGCAACGTCCGCCTGCTCCAGCGGCATCCGGTTTGCCGTCGGTCGGGTTCGATGGGGACCCCCGTCAGGAAGGTTATGGCTCTTCGGAAGAACGAGACTACAGCCGGGTAGATATATTCGGTGCTTACTCACGGGGATCTTCGCTCCCAGCAACGGTCTGCCAAACCAAAACGGATTCGATACTTCCGCCTCCTTCAATCTGCGCAGTTGGTTTGGGGTGGAGGGCGACTTTGCCTAACAATTTTCGGATCTCTCTCTGCAACCGACCCCACATTCGAATTCTTAACGTGACCATACGCGGGCTCACATTTGGCGATGGCCCGAGATTTACTTATCTTCAAGACACGCTTGCCGTATTTGGCCATCTCCTCGTTTGAGAAGACAGGCTTTCCGCTTCATTACGAAATACCCAGCATCCCTTACATCGACAATTCGATGGCTGGCATCGCCGGCGCTGGAGCGGACATCAACATCAGCAAGCACCTGGTCATCCGGAGCCAAGCGGACTATCTCGCCACCCACCATTTCAGCATCCTGGAGAAAAATCACAGGTTCTCGTTCGGCGTGGTCGTCAGGCTCTAAAAGCAAATGCGTCCGGCGTTCCGGGAGCTTTGTCGTATTTTTGAACGGCGGCGCAGGCACTCGTAATCCCCGAATTGTTTTGATTCGGTTGACTTTTCCGCGGCCAGCTGGTGAACTTGTCCCCGCGCTGGATTCCCCTCCCGCCCTCGAGACCGCCTCGACCGCCAGCCCCACCCTGCCCTTGACAGAAATAAGGTGAACAGCGTATATGCTTACGCAACAGGTATTTTTGTGTTCAGACTGAGTGGTCAGACTGGCGCGAGCCTGAATCTATTCCCAAATCATTACCGGAGGACTATCTCAAATGAGGTCTAAGCTTCCCGCTTTTGCGATCGTAATCTGTGCTTTGGTCTCGGCTGCTCCCGCGTTTGCGCACCATGGATTCGCCGTCGAGTTCGACGGCAGCAAGTGCCTGAATCTCAAGGGTACCCTCACGAGCATCGATTGGGAGAACCCGCACGCATACTTTCATATGGACGTGAAGGATTCCCAGGGCAATGTGCAGGCCTGGAGCCTCGAAATGATCACCCCCAACGCCCTCAAGAGGAACGGCACCACCCGCCAGGATTTCACGAATAATGTCGGCAAACCCATCGACGCAAGGGCCTGCCCGACCAAGGCCGGCGGCACACAGTACAGAGGTTCGGCGGAGTTCCTCGCCCTGCCGGATGGCCAGATTCGTATCGTTGGGCAGTTGGTTGAAAAGCTGACGCCGGAGCAATTTCACTTCTAACGATTAACGAGGGCGTCGGAAGCAGGTATGAGCCGGCGAAGTTGAAAAGGGAGAAATTGGAAATGACACGAATGAAGTCGTTGTTGCTCTGTTGCATTGGAAGTGCGGTTGTCCTATTGGCGGCTCTCTGCCTGGTTCCTGGTTCCGCGTTCGGCCAGGCACGCGAGGTGCCGGGTGGTGGTGGTAGTTACGTGCCGGGACCAGAACAAAAAGCGCCTCCGGTAAAGATTGTCGGCGGCTTTGAAAACGTGCATCCCATCCCGACGGGTGGGCCCGCGCCCCGCATGGCGGACGGGCACGTGGACTTGACTGGACGTTGGTATCCAAATGCCGCGGGAAGAATGCTGCAGTTTGCTTACCCGTTGGACCTCTCTGCATTGAGGCAATTCGATCCCAAGGCCCAGCCGGAAGGCCCGCCCACCTTCAAGCCGGGCATGGAAGCCAAATACAAGAGGCCGGTCCCCTATGGAGATTGCGACCAGGCCGGCACTCCCAGCACGGTGTTGGAGCAGGACTCGCAGCACGCCCCCATGGAGTTGATCGGCACACCGCAAAGGCTGGTGATGCTTTTCGAATACCCGATGGACGTGCGCATGGTCTATTTCAATCGCCAGCATCCCAAGGATCCCGATCCCACCTTTAACGGCGACACCACCGCTCGCTGGGAGGGAGATACCCTGGTTCTGGACGTGACCGCCATCGACGAGAGAATGAGGAATTTCGGCGGCGAGGGATCCGGTGGCTGGTTCCCCAGCGATCAGGAGCACATCGTGGAGCGCATTACCCGCACCTCGAAGAACTACCTCACCTACCAAATCACCATCGACGATCCCATAGTGCTGGCCAAGCCGTGGAAGTCCGCGGCTCGCGTCTGGACCACAGCGCAGGATCCCCACGACGAATGGGGCGAGGTCTTCTGCACGCTGAACCAGGAGCCGGAGGAGTACAAGAAGATCACGGAAAACAAGGCCAAGACGGGCGGCAAGTAAGGCCGATGAAGCGCATGCGCGGGCGGCAAGCCGGGATGGCTCGCCGTTCCGCCGTGCCGAGTTTGCGTGCCAAGGGTGCGATGGTCTGAAATAACCTGCGATTCGAGATGCCCGGATCAAGCATATATCGGGCATCTATCGGGCATCTATCGGGCATATAATGTCGAAGGCGCTGGCGAGGCCCCGTAGCTCAATGGATAGAGCATCGGATTTCTAATCCGAGGGTTGTGGGTTCGAGTCCCTCCGGGGTCGCCACAGTTGTCTTCGAAGGAACGAATTGCGGGGATTATGTCCAAGCCTTTAATGCCATTCCTTGCCTTTGCTCTTCTTTCCGTGTCCGCTGCGTTTGCCGGCCAGCAAGCCAACTCCTCCAAGCCGGACTCCAACTCCAAGCCTGCGAAGCAAAACAGTGAAGCCTACTCCACCACCACGGCCGCCAAAGCGCAGTTTATGCGCGAGAGCGGCTACCGAAATGGCAGGCCCGGATACGTGGTTGCGTACAGGAAGGCGCTGGCCTGCGGCGGAGCTTCCGACGACATCTCCAACATGGAGTGGCTGACCGTCGCCGAGTCGAAAGCCAAAGACAAGGCCGACCGCGCCAAAGCTTGTAAGTGATCCCTAAGGCGCCGCTGCCACGGAACGAGATCATCCTCTTCTTCCCCACTGACCTCGCGATTATTTATTGACCTCGAAGTGATACCTGCGGGAAGTAGAGTCCCCTGCGTTCCCGCTTCCACCAATCGCCCGTCGCGCTGCGCTCGGCGAAGTTCGTGAACTGGTAGCTATAGAGCGCTGCCCTGAGGTAGCGCGGCGGCGCGGCGGCGAAGGGATTATTTGCGAGCAGCGCGGTCACTTCCGGACTTCCTTGCAGCAGGCGAATCATGAAACTCGCGAACCAGGGGTTCTGCTGGTAATTGGACAGCGCCGCAAACCACATCTGCCAATCCAGTCGCGGCTGGTAGGGCGCCACCCAGGGCGGGCGCCGCGCAACGTTGCCCGGCTTGTACTTGAATTCGTAAGCCAGCCAGGTCTGGCCGTCGTTGCTGCCCTCCACCACGATCTCGTCGCGCGCAGTGGTCATGACGGCGAAGAGGCCATAGCTATTGGAAAGCTCGAAGGGCGCCTGCCAATTCACGAGTTCGCGGGCAAAGGCCGGCACGGCCCCGCCGAGGCCGAACGTTCCCAGCATTTCGCTGCCGCTGATGATTAGGATCACCACCGCCAGCGCCGCTCTGATTACCTTTCCAGCCTGAGCGAGCGGAGATGTGCGTCGTTCGGCAGTAAGAACCCCTTCCGCCGCGGGCGCTGCGGCCAAATCGCTTCCCGCAAAATACGCAGCCAGCCGCCTCGGCAGCCAGCGGCGCAAAAACGCATCGTCGAGAAGCAGAACGCAGAGGAAGATCGTCAGGAGGTTAAAGAAGCAATAGTTGCCGGTCAGGGCGATCAGGAGTTGCAAACCCGCGATCAATCCCGCTCCCAATTGCCTAAATCTTCGCGGAGTAAAAATCAGAAAAGGGACGCCGAGTTCCAGCGCGAATACGCCCGCCACGCTCGCTCGCTGAAACCACGCCGGCAATTGGGCCGCATACCAGGCGACCGGCGTGGGCAGGGGTTGCGTCCAGTAGTGGTATTCGAGAGCCGTCAAGTTGCGCCAGGCTACGTCGCCGCTCAGGAGTTTTACGGCGCCCGAGAGAAACATGAGCCGGAATAGAAGCCAGCGCCCCAGCCATAGAACCGTGGGCGAAACAGCAGAGTAGCCCGAGTTGGCCCAACGCCAGGGCGGCTCGAGCAGGCGCCACGGAGCCAGAAAAATTGCCAGAAAACCAATCTCCAGCAGCAGAATGTCCCACTGGAACGAGAGAAACTCCTGCCCCACCGTAACGAGCGACAGATAGAAGACCCACGCCAGCGCCAGAGCCGGGCCCGTCACCACTCCGAGGACCACCAGCAGCCCGGCCAACGCTCCGGCGCCGCACAGGAACTTGAGCCCGGCATCGCTCGAGTTGATCGAGTTAATCGAGTTAATCCAGGCCAGCGTCGGGAATAGATGATAGGCGTCCGAGCCGTAAGTGCGCTGCGCGCCCTGCAGAAAATTGCCGACCGGAAGAATTCCGTGCGCGCCCACCAAACCGGCTAATTGTCCCCACAGCGAGACAAACGCGATCACATAGACGAGCCCGAGCAATCGAAGAAAAAACAAGCGGCTTAGAACGTAGGATGGAGGCTGCGGGGTCGCTTCCCCAGCCGAGCCGCATAAGCCATGAGAAGAACCCCCGATGCCGCTCGACCACTCCGTATGCCGCTTCGCTAACGAATTGCGCCCCGGGGACGCTGCTATAGACGCCCAGCATCCAGCCGCGCTCCGGCGCGTAGGCCAGCGTGCGAAACACCGCTTCCGCCCCGCCATAAACCTCGCCCGCCGGCGTCACCAACTGCACGGAGCGCTTCCAGGATTCTTTGGCGATCTGCGGAAACCGAGCGGCCTCTTGCTGCGCGGGAGCAAAATCCACCCGGCCGCGCGTCGACGCCCGCCAGCGCGCCACCCAGAATCGGCAAAATCCGCAGTCGCCGTCAAAAAGAAGCAGCGGACGTTCCGGCCACCTCTCGGCGCCCGGATTCTTCTCAACAGCGGCCATGAAGCAGCTTTATCTCCGACGCCATTAGTGAGCTCTGCATACGCTTCCGTCTTGCTCTCGGAGAACGCTCTTTCGCCTCCGAGAGCCCAGATGCTAACGCCGATGTTAACGCTGGTCTTAAGATTTCGCTTGTGGCACGCTGTACTGTAAACTCTCGCGAAGCGGCGCTGACCGCCGCCTTACATCCTGGAGGATTACTGATGAGTTTTCAGCTCACGAGCAAGGATCTCAAGGACGGGCAAAGAATGCCCGAAGCTCAGGTGTTCAATGGAATGGGCTACTCGGGAGGAAATCGTTCTCCCCATCTGGCTTGGGAAGGCGCTCCGTCAGGCACCCAGAGCTTCGTCGTCACTTGTTATGATCCCGACGCTCCCACCGGTTCCGGCTGGTGGCATTGGGTGGTGATCAATATTCCCGCCTCGACGAAGGAGTTGCCCTCGGATGCCGGTAGCGGAAAGGGTTTGCCCGCCGGAGCGCTGCAGACGCGCGTGGATTTCGGTAAGCCCGGATATGGCGGCGCCGCGCCCCCGCCGGGTCCCGTGCACCATTACATTTTCACGGTGCATGCTCTCAAAGTCCCTCGGCTAGACCTGGATGAACAGGTGAGCCCCGCGATGATCGGCTACATGGTGCACATGAATAGCCTCGGGAAAGCGTCGCTTACCGTCACCTACGGGAAACAGTAGCCGAATCGGGCGGATTGCGCCTCATTCCGAACGGCGGGGACATGACTTTACGAGACCGCTTGCTTCACCATCCCCAGAGCCTCTGGCTGCGCAGGGCGCTCTTCCAGGTCCACCTTTGGGTTGGACTGATCCTCGCCCTCTACGTCCTCATGATGTGCGTTACCGGAACCATCCTCATCTATCGCCGCGCCCTTTCCACGATTCTCTCCGTCAGGCCCCATATCGTCGCCACTGGACCTCGGCTCACATCCGAGGAACTTCAGCAGATCGCCGAGCGCGTTCATCCCGGTTACCAGGCGGATCAAGTCTCCTTTGGCCGAAGAACGAGTGACCCGGCGAAAGTCTCACTGGAGCGCGGGTCAAAAAAGATAGACCGCCTATTCGACCCTTACACCGGCAGCGACTTGGGCGCTGTTTTGACACCCGGTTTTCGCGCGCTTTTGTGGATGGTCGATCTGCACGACAACCTGCTCGCGGGAACGATCGGGCAAAGGCTGAATGGCGTGGGCGGGATTCTTGTCACTGCGCTGTGCATTTCCGGCCTGGTCATCTGGTGGCCGGGAACCGGTAAATGGCAGCGCAGCCTGTTCGTAAATTGGAAGGCCAATCCTCAACGTCTCAATTGGTCGTTGCACACGTCTCTCGGCTTTTGGTCCCTGGCCTTCATTCTCATGTGGGGAATCTCGGGAATCTATCTGGGCCTGCCCGCTCCGTTCAATGCCGTCGTCGACTACCTCGACGGTCCGGAGACCCGGCAACTCCGCTGGGGTGACAATGTCCTGGCCTGGCTGGCCCGCTTGCACTTCGGCAGATTTCCTTCGCTCACGCTGGAGATCACTTGGACTGTTTTTGGACTGATACCCGTGGTTCTGCTGATCACCGGAGCGCTGATGTGGTGGAATCGCGTGCTCGGACCGTGGTATCGAGCCAACCTGGCGGGAAAGAAAGGTGTTCCAGAAACTTGGGCCGAGCGTCCCGAGAGTTCAGCGGCGGTTTACAGCTCTCGCCGCACATCCGCTTCCTGAGTGAGTGCCGCTTAGACCGCCTTCTTTTCATTCTCCAACGATTTGTCGCCCTGAGTGGCGGACGCAGTGGCCGGCTGGGCCTGCTCCAGAGCATCGACGCCCGCGAATAACCCGCCCAGATCGCGCTGCTGCAGGGCGCGAATTCGGTCGCGCAGGCCGGCGGCGCGCTCGAACTCGAACTTCTTGGCCGCCTCGCGCATCTGCGTCTCGAGCTGCGCGATCACCTGCCGCAGTTCGTCCTGGCTGTGAATCTTCTCCGGCAGCAGGTCGTCGGTGGGCACGGTAATGTAGTCGGCTTCCACGATCGCGGCCAGCTTCATGTCCACGCTCTTGATGATGCTCTGCGGCGTGATGTCGTGCTCTTCGTTGTAGGCCAGCTGCTTGGCGCGCCGCCGGTTGGTCTCGTCAATCGCCTGCTTCATCGAACCGGTCATCACGTCCGCGTAGAGGATGGCCCGTCCGTTGATGTGCCGCGCGCAGCGTCCCATGGTCTGAATCAGCGCCGTGGCGCTGCGCAGATAGCCTTCCTTGTCCGCGTCCAGAATCGCCACCAGCGACACCTCCGGCAAATCCAGCCCTTCGCGCAGCAGGTTGATGCCGATCAGCGCGTCGAATTCCCCGCGCCGCAGATCGCGCAGAATGCGCACCCGCTCCAGCGTCTCGATCTCCGAGTGCAGATAGCGGCAGCGCACGCCCACTTCGGCGAAATATTCCGCCAGATCCTCGGACATGCGCTTGGTCAGCGTGGTGACCAGCACCCGCTCGTTCTTTTCCGCGCGCTTGCGGATCTCCTCCAGCAGATCGTCCACTTGACCCTTCACCGGCCGCACTTCCACTTCCGGATCGATCAGCCCGGTCGGTCGGATCACCTGCTCCACAATCACTCCGGCCGAGCGCGTCAGCTCGTACGGCCCAGGCGTCGCCGAAACGTAGATCACCTGGTTGGTGCGGTGCTCGAACTCCTCGAAATTGAGCGGCCGATTATCGAGCGCCGACGGCATGCGGAAACCGTAGTCCACCAAGGTCTGCTTCCGCGAGCGGTCGCCGTGGTACATGCCGCGCACTTGCGGAATCGTCTGGTGCGACTCGTCGACAAAGAGCAGATAATCCTGCGGCACGTAATCGAGCAGCGTGGGCGGCGCTTCGCCCGGCAAGCCGGCCGGACATGTGCCGCGAATAGTTCTCGATGCCGTGGCAATAGCCGATGGTGCGCATCATCTCCACGTCGAACATGGTTCGCTGCCACACGCGCTGCGCTTCGACGTATTTGCCCTGCTTCTCGAGCTCCGGCTTCCACCACGCCAGTTCTTCCAGGATGCCGCGAATGGCGCGCTCTTTCTGCTCGGCCGGCAGGACGTAGTGCGATTTGGGATAAATGGGCAGGCGCGTCAGCGGCTCGCCGCGAACTTCCCCGGTCAAGCGGATCGATGGCGCGCAGGCGGTCGATCTGATCGCCCCACATCTCGATGCGAAACGCATGGTCCTCGTAAGGAGGATGGATTTCGATCATGTCGCCGCGCACGCGGAAGGTGCCGCGCCGCAGGTCCTCGCCGCGCTCGTACTGAATCTCCACGAAACGGCGCAGCAGCGCCTCGCGCGCAGTCTGCTGCCCCGGCTTCCAGCATCACCAGCATGCCGTAGTAGGCTTCCGGCGAACCCAAGCCGTAGATGCAGGAGACCGAAGCCACGATCACCACGTCGCGCCGCTCGAAAAGCGAACGCGTGGCGCTCATGCGCAGCTGGTCCAGCTCGTCGTTGATCGTGGACTCTTTTTCGATGTAGGTGTCCGAAGCCGGCATGTAGGCCTCCGGCTGGTAGTAGTCGTAGTAGCTGACGAAATACTCGACCGCGTTCTTGGGGAAGAAGTTGCGAAATTCGTGGAAGAGCTGCGCCGCCAGGGTCTTGTTGTGCGCCAGCACCAGCGCCGGGCGGTCCATCTGCTCGATGATCTTGGCCATCGTGAAGGTCTTGCCGGAACCGGTCACGCCGAGCAGCACCTGATGCTTCTCGCCGCCCTCCACGCCGCGCACCAGTTCGCGAATGGCTTCAGGCTGGTCGCCGCGGGGCTCGTAATCGCTGGCCAGACGAAAACTTTGAACGTCGATCATGATGGAGTGCTCAGTCCCGAATTTTGCCGCGTGCTTAAACTTTTAATTATACCGCACCGCGATTGGGCGCCGCGTCAACGGGACCTGCCTAGCGAGGACCGTCGCCCTCCGCCGGCAAAAGCTCCACGCGGGAATGCGTCTCGATGTTTCCCGCGTACCGGATCGATGCTCCCTCAGCGTTCGTCACCGTGAAATCGATTTTCTGCGAGCTGTCTTGGGTGACGCTTACGGCCACATGCGTTTCGAGGGAGACGTAGCTGAGGCTTTCGCCCGAGCCCGTCCACGTGCCCGCCGTGTGCAGTCCGTTCCGGCGATAATCGTCGGGCGTGGGATCGTGCAGTTGCTTTCGAGGAAGGACGGATTGGCGCGTGAGGATAACGGCGCACGACTCCTTCGACGCGGCGGCGCTGGTATCGGTGGGGCGGCAAGATTCGTTGCGCAGGTACGTGGAATTGCTTCGCCAAACCATTTCCGCCAGAGGCATGGAAACCGCGGGCTGAGCCGAGTTCCAGCTTTGCCCGATGGCCACGCCCCCGGGAGCCAGGGCCGGCGAGGACACTTGCAGCATCCATTGCTCGGCGGCCTGGCGGACCTGGTCGTTCTCAAACACGTTGTCTAGTCCATGCACTTCCGAAACGTGTCCGTCCGTCCCGACGGTGAATTCGATGGCCCGCCCATCCAGCTGCGCATACCGTGCTTCGATCTCGTCGGATTGCGGATCGGGGCTGTCGCTCTTTACGCTGGCAGCGGAATGCTCGTAGGTAGTGCGAATGCGCAGGGGTGCGGCCAAGGGAGCCCCCGGCGGGGCCGCCACTGGGGCCGCCGCAGGAGTCGCCGGTGAAGCGGGGCGACGTGCCGCTTGGCCGCCGCCGTCCGATTTTCCCGTGGCCGGCTTCGGGGACGGCGGAGGCGGAGCCGCGGGCGTTTGCGCCAGTTCGCCCAGCACTTCCAGTTTCACCGTGGCGTCCCAGGTGACGGCCAATCGCGAGGGGCCTTCCGGATCCGAAATCGCGCCAGTGGGTTTCGTGTCGGTAATCGTTTGCAGCTGGATTTGGTACACCAGCACTTCCCCAGGAACCAGCTTGGGCCGCAGGTCCACGTGCGGTGCTGCGGAAGGCTTACCGGATTGAGCGGCTTGAGGCGCCGCAAGCGCCATCGGCGCATACGCCAGGGCCACAGCTGAAAGCAAGCAGAAGTAACCGATGGGGCGCGAGCAAATCGTCGAAAGCGAACGTAATTGCAATTTCATTGGCGGACAATCAACATCCGGCGGCATCCGCCGGCATCCGGCCTTAGATGCCAGGGGACGAAATCGCGATGGCTTCAGCGACGGCCCGCGCGCTCCGCCGTTCGATTCCCGGCGGTAACCTGCTCCTCGCGGATTACCTGCGGCTCTTCCAGCGTGCCGACGACGATCCAGGCGTCATCGGCGCCCGCGGACTCCTCCACCGGACCGGGACGTTCGACCCGGGAGAACGATCGCACCTGCAGGTTGAGATGGCGCCCGAAATCGACGTCGCCGACAATTTCCAGTTGCCTCTGCCGGTCCGAAAGCAACAAGGGATCGACGTGCACGTGGCCGTCTTCCACTCGGAAGCTCACCGAACTGGTCCTGAACTGGCCGCTGGGCGCTGTGCGAACCGCTGCCTCGTCCGCGCCGGAAAGCACATTCAGCGGATCGATCGTCGCGTCCTGAATGTGCAAAAAGCCTTCTCCTTCGAGCGAAGAGAGCAGGGCCTGCCGGCCAATGCCGTGCGCGGCAAATTCCAATTCGCCCGAAGCGATTCCTCCGAGGCCGCTCTTCAGCGCGCTCAATCCGGCCAGCGCCGATAGATCCGTGCGATCCACTTGGCCCCGGAAGTTGTACTGCACGTCCGCTCCCATCTGGACGCGAAATTCGCCGCTCACCCGGCCTCCATACAGATCGGCTTCGGCGTGGCGAAGAGTCAGGCCGCCATCTTTTACTTCAGCGGTCGCGTCCACCCTTTCCAGACGCAAGGGCTCGAGATCCAGCTCGTGCAGAGACACATGGCCATGAGCGTTGATCCGGGCAAGCGCCGCTTGCGCTTCCGGCGCCAGTCCCGCGGAGCCGCCGAAGGGCAACATGCGATAAAAAAGACCGCGCCGGTTTTGGCCCAACTCGCGGCCTATATCCTCGCGCTCCAGGCGATCGGCGGATAGATCGAAAATCCAGCCCGAATCCGCTCCCTTTTTCTCCAGCGTTCCCTTCCATTCCGCGCCCAAGGCTCGCGCGCCGGCGATTTCCACGCGCCGTTCGCCACGAGAAAACTCCACGTTCGCCGCCGCAATGGATATCGGTATGTTTACCGCGTCGTTCGACAACTGCAGATCGCGAAAATCGAGCGATCCGCGAAAGACGCTTGCTCCAGGCCGCAGCGCTCCCGTAGCCGTCAGCTGCAGCGACACGGGCCCTTCCACATTCCAGCCGGACCCGTATCGCCAGCCTGCCGCGGCAAGCGCCGTGCGCAAGTCCTGGGATCGCTTGGTCTGGCCGGCAATGGTCAGATGGTAGGGCCACGCGCGCAAACCTTCACCGCCGCGAAGCGGTCCCCACGCGCCCTCAATATGGAAAACTCCCTCCGGGATTGCCTCTGCCGCCACCCGGCTCCGGCCTCGATTTGGTTCGGCGGAAAAGAGACGCACGGAAACCGGCGCGAGCACCAGCGACGAACTGCTCCACACCGCCTGTACCGGCCCAATCAGAAGCGGCCCCAGCTTGCCGGCGTCGCTGCGGACGGCCGCAATGGAAGTTTTAAGCTTGAAATCTTCCACGCGCAAAGGCCAGCCCGCGAACTTCCCTTCCACGCCGGCGGTTCCGTCGATACTCAGGTCCTCGGCCAAGCCGGAGGAAAATGCGTGGACCCAGGCGATGACATCCGAAAAATCCAATTGCGATAGCTGCAAATCCAGCTCGGGCTGAAATCCGTGAGGCCAGCCGATAGTCGCTTCGCCCGCCAGAGTCGAACGCGGCGCTTCGATCGCCCAGTGCGCCACTTCCAATTGCGGGTCGCCGGGACGCCACGCAGCCGCGAATTTCAAGTTCACACCCGGATTGTCGTCCCGCCCGGCCAGATCCCATCGATGGACGCCCTGCACGCGAACTGTTCCATCAATCTTCCAAGGGCTCGCCCCGCCACCGTTCACTTGGGTCGATTCGAGCGGCCAGTTCCGCGTCCAGCAGGCCCCGCAGCCCGTAATCGGTTCCGCGCGCCAGCCGCGAGGCGTCCGCCAAAGACGCGCTGTCCCAGCTCAAATTAAGGCTCGCCGGCTGCAACCGCGCCGAGGCCCCGCCTACCGTTCCTCGCAGGCGCAGTGTGCCGGACCGCTGCAAGACCACCGCGGCACGCATGGGATGAGCCTCGAGGTCGAGGGCCCACCGCCCGGAGCTCTGCAGGTTCAGATAGCCGGTTACGTCCACCAGCGCAAACGGAAGCTTGTCCGCGCCGCGCTTGAAATTGATCCGTCCCCCGCCGATCTCAATCTGCGAAACGCGTTCCTGCCCGCCCGAAGAGCGCTGCGATGACGGCAAATCCTGCTTGATCGAGGGCGGAAGCCACGTCTCGTAATTCCAGGTGCCATCGGCGGAGCGCACCAGATTCAAGCTCGGGCCGCTGAGGAAGAGCCGGTTGAACTCCAATCGCCCTCGCAGCAAGGCCGCCCATCGCATGCTGGCCGTGAGTTGCTCGGCGCGGAGGAAATATTCCTGGCCAAAGTGCAGGTCCTCGCCCACCGTAACGGAGTCCGCTTCCAATTGGGGACCGCCCCAAATGGCGAACTTAAACCGGCCCACTTCCACGGGCCGTCCAAACGCCGCCGCCAGCCGGGTTTCCAGCGATCGGCGCAGCCAGCCGCCTTCCAGGGCCAGCGAAATGCACCAGCTCGCGGCAATCACGCAGAAGACGGCCACGGCCACCCAGCGAACGAGGCGCGCGCGTAACATGGTAGGAGATTTTCGCAGATCGGAACCGCGAAGCAAAGCTGCCGTTATCAGTGGACCGTCCGGAACATGCGGTTCCAGCGAGTCCGCGTAGGCAGTTCAAAAAGCGTCTTCACCACATCCACCAGGCCGCCCCCGAAGGATCGCTCCGTCGTATTCGTCTTCGGAGCTTTGAATGGACCAGTAGATGACCACCGGCCCGCCCATGATGGCCTCGCGGTCGACGAAGCCCCAGTAGCGGCTGTCCCAGCTATGGTCGCGATTGTCGCCCATGGCGAAATAGTTGCCCGGGGGCACGACGATTTCGCCGTCGTGCACGTATTGAAAGATCTGGTCGGACCACTCCGGCTGCATGCTGGAAAGCAGTTCGTCGCGGCTGGCCGGCGGAAAATTGTAGAGGAAAGGATCATAGGGCGCCGCGGGATCGTGGTAGGCATAGGGCTCAGTGTGCAGCTTCTGGCCATTGAGATACACCTGCTGGTCCACGATCTTGATGCGGTCGCCGGGCACGCCGATGACGCGCTTCACGTAGTGCGGATGGTCCTGATACGGAAATTTGAAGACGATGACGTCGCCGCGCCGAACCGCCCGATACGGCAGACGCTGTCGTACCAGTGTCCGCGCCCGCCAAAAATGAATTTGTTGACCAGCAGATGATCCCCCACCAGCAGCGTGGGCTCCATGGACTGCGAGGGAATCTTGAAGGCCTGGACGACGAAGGTGGTGCCGAACAGCGCCAGGATGACGGTGACCAGCAGCGACTCGATATACTCGCGCAGCGAGGTGTGCGCGCTTGTTCCTGCCGCTCGGGCGGCTGCGGCTCTCGTGCTCCGGCGACTGCGCGCTTCTTCGCTCATTCTCAGCTAGATTATTCCACTTTGTCCTTTTCCGCTCGGAGCTGTTCCAGCGCCTGCTCCGCAGCGGACTGCTCCGCTTCCTTCTTATTGGAACCCGATCCGGTCGCCGTTACAAGACCCGCCACGCCCACCTCGATCCAGAACGTCTTCTGGTGGTCCGGGCCGGCTTCGCGCACCACGCGATATCGCGCCGGCGGCAGAGCCGCGCGCCTGCAGCAACTCCTGCAGCGCCGACTTGTGGTCGGATAAGCTCGAGGCGCGTTCCTTCGCGCCTCGATGGCCGTCTCCAGCAGCGCTCGCTTCACGAAGTCGCGCGCCGCCGCGAGGCCGGCATCCAGATAGATCGCCGCGATCACGGCTTCAAACGCGTCGGCGAGCAGAGCCGGCTTTTCCCGGCCGCCGGTTTTCTCTTCGCCGCGGCCCAGCCGCAGGTGATCGCCCAGATCCCAAGCGCCTGGCCGCCGCGCAAAGCGAAGCGGCGTTCACCAGCCGCGCCCGGCTCTTGGAGAGCTGCCCCTCGCTCCAGTCGGTGAACGTGCTCGACCAGATATTCGCTCACGATCATCCCCAGCACGGCGTCGCCCAGGTACTCGAGTTGCTCGTTATCGACGGGCCCCTGGGAGCTGGCTCCTTCGGACACGGCGGAGCGGTGGGTGAGCGCCCGAACCAGAAGTTCCGGCTGGCGGAAGCTGATATCCAATGGTCTGCTCGAGTTCCTCCAGCCGATTTTCACGCATCGAGCGTCAGGGCTACTTGGGCGCCTCCAGGCTATTCTCCGACTTCTTCTTGGCCTCATCAAGGCCGGCCTTGCACTGCGCCTGGAAGGGACCCGCTGCCGAACACTTTGTGAATGAGGCGATCGCGTCTGTAAAGTGGCTGGTCGCCTGGTTGGAAACTCCCAGCAGATAGAAATCCACGGGATCGGGAGTTTCAGACAACTCCACCGACTGATTTAGGTCGGCAATGGCGTCGTCGTATTTGCCCGTCTTCACTTCAGCCACCCCCAGCCCGTCATGGCACATGGCCAATTTCTCGTTCTTGGCCTTGGTGAACGCCGCGTCATCCATCTCCGCCGGCTTCGGTATGGTGGTGAGCAGCTGAATGGCGTGTTTGGCGTAGCCTTCGGCCTCCGTTAACTCCTTTGGCCCATCCGCCGTCTGCCCGGTCACGCGCCGCGGAATGGCCCACGCCAACAGCGGAAGCACATCCACGTTGTCGGGATTGATCTCCAGCGCCTTTTCGCCGGCCGTCAGCATCTTGTCCGGCTGGTTGGTATTGAGGTAAGCCGTAGTCAGCGTGGAATACACCGCCCCGGCGTAGAGACTCATGGGGTACTTGGCAAGAAACCCTTCCCCCAGTTCGATCACCTTCATCGGATCGCCGTTCCGCGCGTCATAAAACGCCTTGTACGCCTTGGCTTCATCCTTGCCCACGGCTTGCCCGCCCGAGGGCTGGCCTGGTTTCTCTTGATCGAGCGAATTGTTGCCGCCCTTCTTATTCTTTTGGTTCTGGTTGTCGTTCTGAGCCCATCCAATCGATGCCAAAGACATGACCAGCAGTACGAGTGCTATCGCTTTTCCCACGGAATGCCTCATTACCCCTTCTCCTTCCCTGCCTGAATTTCCGAAGCACCCTAACATAGGTCTCCGGAGCCTGCTCCATGTTTTAATCCCACTCCATCACTGCGGCGAGGGACTCCTTGCCGCGGGCTTGTAGGCTTGCTCGATGCCCTTCTGAGCGGCCGACCGCGCGCTCTCCGATGCATTCTCCACGCCCAGAGCGGCACGGTACTCCACAACAGCCTGTTCTCGATCATCTGCCAAATCGTGCATCCGGCCAAGATAAATATGCGACCAGGCTAAAACGGTAGGGTCGGGCCGCATTTCCGGAGCCGCCGCGTTGGCCGCCGTCACCACCTGTTGGAAGAGCGTCATGGCGTGTTCCGCATCGCCCTGTAATACCGATGCGACCGCCAAGCCATACAGAGCCCGCGGCTGCCCCGGAGACTTCGCCAGAATCTTTTCAAACGCTTCCGCTGCCGCCGCCGAATCCTCGCGGCCAATCATGCGCTCCGCGGAACTCAGCTCCGCATCCAAACTGGAAGCCGGAGAGCGTGGGATACCTTTTCCCGCCCCGCGGCTCTCGGCCACTTCGTCCGCCTCGTCCCCTTCGGACTCGGGCGTAAATGTGACCGTCTTCAATCGCTGCTGTTCCCTGAGAGTGTCGATCGAAGCCACCAGATCGGGAAAATAAAGACTCATGCTGGGTTGGGAGGCCTCGAATTTCGAGAGCGCTTGCAGCAACGGCCGGATGAGCACGTAACCATTGCCTTCCGCCGCGTTTACAATCTCGGTGAGTTGCGCCTGCGGAATCTTGCGCACCCGGTATTCCACCGCTCGCACCAGGCACTCCGTAAAAAACGACGTCAGATCGAGTCTGTATTCAAAGGGCAGATTCGGGGCGCGGTCCGCAAGCACCAGCAGCGGCTCCTCCTTGAGAAGCTTATCGTGATACGTAATCGGCAGCGGGTCCAGCATGTAGTGCAGGAAGGCGTGGCGGATCCGAGCCACGGGAACCGACGCGGGATTCACGACCACGACGTACAAGTCGCCGATATTCCGCACGTTGGTTTCGCCGCCCACCATCGGCTCCACGTAAACTCTGAACTTCCGCGCGCCAGGATGAAGGATCTCCCGAAGGTATCCCGTAGAGGCGAAGACGATCTGCGCCAGCGGCTCGCGCAGATTCGCGGCCGCGCGATCGTAAGCGGGCTCGAACTCGCTCCAAACCTGCTCGATCTGCGCTTCCTTATAAAACGCCGCGAGCACCGGGCTAAAACCGTCCAGCGCAACCACGTCGGGCGGCAATTGCCCGCCCCCCGGGATACTCGGCCGGAAGTCGGGAGCGGGCCCGGCCACCAAGGCGAACGTCAGAAAGCGGGAAAGGGTGGCGCTGGAATCGCCAAAGGCGTGCTGCCGGTAGTAATCGCGCATCGCTTCCGTGGCGGGTCCATGGAGCGCGCGCAAACGCGTCTGCAACTGCGCCAGTTCCGGGATATCGCTAACGCCCTCCGCCTCGAAGCCCGAGGCGATGAGCGCGCACATGGTCGCAAAGAGCTGCGGATTGGCCTCAGCCGCCACCGGCCCGGCCGCGTCGCTTTGCGCGGAAGCCGTTGCGGCAGGCCAGACGATAGCTCCCAAAATAAGGACCAACGAAAGAAATACCGTCCCGATCGAGATCAGTCGGGTCGATGGCAGACGATAGCGGAACCTCGCGGGGATAGAGACCTCGTGACGCCAGTCTTAATTTCTTGTGCTTCTGCGTACCGCTGACGGCCAGATGCACCTCTAACCATTCAGCAACACCGGCGCATTCGCGTGCTTCCAATTTACAAGGCGAGTTGCGTAAGGTCAAGAATGAGACATTGCAACCGAATGTCACCGTATCACATCTGGAAGTACGAGCTTAGGACCATTGGGGGACCGAGACACTTTGCGTATCATCCTGGCTTCAGCACTCGTCGCGCTCTTGGCGGTACCGGCGTTATCTGCACAAGACGCCGATTCATCTTCGCCGTCGCTTATATCGATCCAATCGGCCGCCGCTGCCGATTCCGGCGCGTCGCAGGGAGACAACCCGCTCCAGGATTCCCCTGCGCCCAGCGGTCAAAGTCAAAATAGTCCGCAACCGGACCAGGGGCCCCAGCAAAATCTGGTCCCGCCGCCCCAGCCCAAGCGAATCCTGGGCCTGATGCCCAATTTCCGCGCGGTCAGCGCCGGCGTTACGCCGCCGCCCCCTACCCCAAGGCAAAATCTTATCGTCGCCACCAGAAACAGCTTCGATTATTCCGCTTTCGTCTTTGTGGGCATCACTTCCCTTTTGGCTGAGGCGGATGACGCTCACGCTCAGCTCGGCAAAGGAATCGCTGGATTCGGCAGATACTACTGGCGCGGATACGTCGACAAAACCGACGGCAACTATTGGGTGATCTTCGTGCTGCCCACCATCTTGCACCAGGACGAACGCTACTACGCGCTGGGTCGCGGCGGCGTCTGGAAGCGGCTGGTCTATTCCTCTTCGCGCATCCTGATCACGCCCAGCTATCACGGCCACAAGAGCTTCAACGTGTCCGAAATCCTCGGCCGGGCCATCGCGCAGGGCATCTCGGTCACCTATTATCCCAGCCAGACTCGAACTCCCGGCGCGCTCGCCGGCAAATACGGCTATGCCATCGGGAGGGATGCGCTCACCAACATGTTCCGCGAATTCTGGCCGGACATCGCCGTGCACGTCCTCCACCGCCATCCCTGAGCTGCCGTTGGGCTGTCGTGGGCGAATTAAGGTCGAATTAAATGGGGCGCCTGCCGATCAGCGACAGAAACTCCTCGCGCGTTTGCTGGTTCTCGCGAAAGGCCCCCAGCATCGCGCTGGTTACCGCCTCGGTGCGATGCTTCTCCACGCCGCGCATCACCATGCATAAGTGGCGCGCCTCGATCACCACTCCCACCCCGATGGGCTGAATGCATTTCTGAATGGCCTGCGCAATCTGGTTGGTCAGCCGCTCCTGTATCTGCAGGCGCCGCGCGAACATGTTCACCAGGCGAGGAATCTTCGAAAGCCCCACCACGCGCTTGTTGGGAAGGTACGCCACGTGGCACTTGCCGAAGAAAGGCAGAATGTGGTGCTCGCACAAACTGAAAAAGTCGATATCCTTGACCACCACCATCTGGTCGTAACAAACGTCGAACATCGCCCCGTTCAACACCTTTTCCGGATCTTGGCGATAGCCGCTGGTCAGGTAACGCAGCGCCCGCTCAAAACGTTCCGGGGTGCGCCGCAGGCCGTCCCGGCTGGGATCCTCGCCGATCTGCGCGAGCATGGCGCGCACCAGGTCCGCAATCGCTTCGCCCTTGGGCTCCTGAAGCTCCTCGCTCAGTTCGAGCTCTTCGGTCTTTTTCGGCAGTTCACTCATGTTCATCCCCATTCCGCTGGCCGGCATACTCGAAGCTGTTGCGGCCAGTCTCCTCCAGCCGGATACGAACCAAACGCGCCCCGGGGAACTTCTTCAAGCGTTCAAAAATCTCGATGCAAAAATTTTCCGTGGTCGGCACGCGCTCCCGAAAAGCCTCCGAATCCATGTTCAAGTAAGTGTGATCGAATGGTTCGATCACTTCCCGCTCAACGTACCGGTCCAGATCCTCGAGGTTCGCCACCATTCCCGTGGCAGTATCTACCGGACCCGTTACCGTGACCTCCACGAAGTAGTTATGCCCGTGGCCGTACGGATTATTGCACTTGCCGTACAGCCGCCGATTTTCGGCTTCACCCAGCTTCGGATTGTGCAACCGGTGCGAGGCCGCCAGCGCGTACCGCCGCGTGAGTTCCACCCTCATGGCTGCCCGTTCCCGTAGCAATCGACGTAAAGATCGGGCGACTCCCAAAGCCGCACCCGCACCAGTTGGCCTTTGCTGATCTTGGGCTCCAGCAGCTTCCAGATCAGGGCGGCGATATTCTCGCAGGTAGGAATCTGGCCCGCCAATTCCGGCACTTCGTAGTTCAAGAAGCGGTGATCCATGCGCTCCATGATCTCCCGCTCCAGAATCTCCTTCAGCTCCTTCAAATCCAGCACCATGCCCGTCTCGGGATCGGTCTCTCCGCCGACGGTTACCTCGAGCACGTAATTATGGCCATGGCCGTTGGGGTTATTGCATTTGCCGAAGACGCGGCGGTTCTCCTCCTCGGAGAAAGCCGGATTGTGGTACCGGTGCGCCGCGGAGAACTCGATCTTGCGTGTCAGATAGACCATCGGCTCATGGCCTGCGAACGGGAGCAGCTACGGCATACTCCCGCCCCTTCCAGGCGATCTTTCCTCTCGCGTAACCCCAATCCGACGCCAGCAAAGCGCCGCAATAGAGGCCCGCGCCAACTAGGTAGTATAGGACGCCGGAGAGCGGGAATCGATTCTTGCGCAGCAGCGCGGCATAGCTCGCATGCCTGCCCGCCAGGAGCAAAATACCGAGCGCGCCGAACACCAGATTCGCGGGCGTAAGCAGCAGGCAAAGCAGCGGAATCCATGGCATCACCGACAAAAGTTCGCGGGTCACGCGCTGACCGGACCAGGCGATCAGGGGCAGCAGATTTTTCGACCAGCCCTCCCACATGTCGCCAAACGTCGAGTACATGCGCACGCGGCAAATCTGATCGCCTGGCGCGAAGCGCAAGCGAATGCCGGCGGATTTCGCGAGGCGAGCCAGCGCCACGTCCTCCAGTACCTCCTCACGCACCGCCTCATGGCCGCCGATTTTGTCGTAAGCGCCGCGCTGAATCAGCAAGTATTGGCCGTTGGCCGCCGCCGCGGGCGATTCGGGATCGTTTACCGCCGCAAATGAATAAAGTTGCGAAAGGCGGCAGAAAACAAAAGGAATCACGGCTCGCTCCCACCAGGTGTGTATCTCTTGTCCGGGGGAATACGAGACCAGCGCCGCTCCCGACGATTCGGCGTCGGCCAGGGCCCGCGCCGTCGAGCCGGGCAGGTGCACCGCATCCGCGTCCGTGAATAGCAGCCAATCGCATGCAGCCTTCCCGGCGCCCAGCCATGCGGCGTGGTTCTTGCCCACCCAGCCCGGAGGCAAAGGCCCGGCATCGACCACGCGCAGCTTCGGCTCGCCGGCGGCCAGGCGCCGCAAGATCTCGCCGGTAGCGTCGCTCGATTGGTCGTTCACCACGATAATCTCGTGGATCTCGGGCTGTTCCGCGAGCGATGCCACCGAGCGGCCAATGGTGCGCTCTTCGTTCCGCGCAGGCACAATGGCGGAGACGCATGTGGGCCATATTCAGGATGGCACTCGATTCAGATGGCAGAAGACTCATGATGCCAGGGGCGGCCGGATTCGCGCGGAAGCGAGCGGCGAGTTATTATAAACAGCGCAGCGCCCAGTCATGGAACAAAAGACCACGGAACAAAACTCATGAAACAAAAGATCCTTGGCGCTCTGGGGCTAGCAGGCGCACTGGCGGTTCTCTACGTTTTTGCCATGCCCAGCTATCGCCAGGGTGAGCCCAGCGTGGCCGGACGCCGCGCGTCCGACTTCACCGTCCAGGCCGATGGCCGCGAGTTTCATCTCTCCGACCTTCGCGGCAAGGTCGTGATTTTGGATTTTTGGGCCTCCTGGTGCCCGCCGTGCGTCGAGGAAGCGGCCTCGCTGAACGCGCTTCAGCAGCGTATCGCCGGACAAGGCGGCACGGTCCTCGGCATGAGCCGGGATGACGACGCCTCCGAATACCACAAATTTCTTACCGAACATCAGGTCAACTTCCCCACCTATCTCGATAACAATAGAAAGATCGGAACCAACTACGGCACCGTCATGCTCCCCGAAGCCTATCTCATCAGCCGCGATGGCCGGATCGCCCGCAAAATTGTCGGCCAGCAGGATTGGACCAGCCCTGAATTGAGCGCGGCGATTGACACCCTGCTTCGCTCGAATTAGCAAGATCGAGCGCCTCTCGGTCCTCGTTCCACAAAAAATTCAAAGCGGCGCCTTCCGCAGCCGCAGCGCGTTGGTAATCACCGAGACCGAACTGAAGCTCATCGCCGCGCTGGCAATCATCGGGCTCAACAGCAACCCGAACACCGGATAAAGCGCGCCTGCCGCAATCGGCACGCCCAGCGCGTTGTACACAAACGCAAAAAACAGGTTCTGCCGAATATTTCGCATGGTTCGCCGGCTCAGCCGCCTGGCCCGCACGATCCCCCGCAGATCGCCCCGCACCAGCGTCACTCCGGCGCTCTGCATCGCGATATCCGTGCCCGTGCCCATGGCGATGCCCACGTTCGCCTGCGCCAGAGCCGGCGCGTCGTTCACTCCGTCTCCGGCCATGGCCACCATGTGCCCCTCGCTTTGCAGGCGCTTGATCGCCTCGGCCTTGCGGTCGGGCAAAACTTCGGCCTCCACCCGATCGATTCCCAGCTTGCGGGCCACGGCTTCCGCCGTAGTGCGGTTATCGCCCGTGAGCATCACCACGCGCAGGCCCTCGGCGCGAATATCCCGCAGCGCTTCCTGCGCGGAAGCCTTGATCGGATCGGACACGGCGATCCATCCCGCCGCCCGGCCGTCGACGCCGAGAAACACCACCGCCTGTCCCTCGCGGCGCATCTCTTCGGCTTCGCCGGCGAGATCGCCCAAATCGATCCCTAGCTCCCGAAATAACGTGGCGTTCCCCAGGGCCGCGTCATGTCCCGCAATCTTGCCGCTCAAGCCGCGCCCCGCCAGCGATCGAAACGCGCCAGGCTCCGCGAGAGCAATCTTCCGATCTTCCGCCGCTTTGAGGATTGCGCCCGCGAGAGGATGTTCGCTGGGACGTTCCAGGCTCGCCGCAATCCGCAACAACTGATCTTCGCCGGTTGCCGGGCCTCCTTCGAGCACTTTCACCGACGTTACCCGCGGCTTCCCTTCCGTCAACGTGCCCGTCTTGTCGATGACCAGCGTGTCTACTTTCTCCAGAATTTCCAGAGCCTCGGCATTCTTGATCAGCACTCCCGCGTGCGCGCCGCGCCCCACGCCCACCATGATGGCCATCGGCGTGGCCAGCCCCAAGGCGCAAGGGCACGCGACAATCAGCACCGCCACCGCATTCACCAGCGCGTAAGCCAGCCGAGGTTGCGGTCCGAGAAGCGACCAGGCAATCAGCGTCACCACCGCGGCAAATAACACCGCGGGAACGAAATAGGCGGCCACCGTGTCGGCCAGCCGCTGGATCGGCGCGCGGCTGCGCTGCGCTTCGCCGACGATCCTCACGATTTGCGCCAGCAGGGTCTCCGAACCAACGCGCTCGGCGCGCATGATGAAGCTCCCCGAGCCGTTCAGCGTCCCGCCGGTGACGGAGTCGCCTTCGTGCTTTTCCACCGGCAGCGGCTCGCCCGTGATCGTCGATTCATCCACCGCGCTGCCGCCCTGCAAAATCACGCCATCCACCGGCACCCGCTCGCCCGGCCGCACCCGCAGCCGCTCGCCATGCACGACCTCGGCCAGCGGCACGTCTCGTCTCTTCCCCATTGGCCGCAATCCGCCGCGCCATCTTGGGCGAAAGGCCCAGCATGGCTCGGATCGCGTTCGAGGTTCGCCGCCGCGCCCGCAGCTCCAGAACTTGCCCCAGCAACACCAACGCAGTGATGACCGCAGCCGCTTCGAAATAGACAGCGACTTCGCCGTTCGGCCCGCGAAACGCCTCCGGAAAAATCCCCGGCGCAACGGTAGCCACCACGCTGTAGAGGTACGCCGCGCTCGTGCCCATGGCGATCAGCGTGAACATATTCAGCCGCAGCGTAACGATCGACTTCCAGCCGCGCACGAAAAAGGGCCAGCCGCCCCACAGAACTACTGGCGTGGCCAGTGCCAGTTCCACCCAATTGCGCGAACGGAATGACCACTCTCGCAACGCGGCAAAGCCGACCATTTCCCCCATCGCGATCAGCAGCAGCGGCAAAGTGAACGCACAGCTCGCCCAGAATCGCCGGGTCATATCCTGCAGCTCTTCGCTGGGCTCCTCTTCCGCCGAGAATATGCGCGGCTCCAGCGCCATGCCGCAAATCGGACAGGCCCCGGGCGCCCGCGTCACGATTTCCGGATGCATGGGACACGTGTACTCGCCGCCCGCCGCCGCGGCGCTCGCTTGCGGCACACTCGAAGCCGCAGGAGCCTGAACCGGCCGCAAAGCTGGAGCCGGCGAAATGATGGTCAAGCTCGGGCCCGCAGGCGCGGGCCGAGGCTGCAGATATTTTTCCGGCGCCGCTTCAAATTTCGTCGCGCATCCCGCGCAACAAAAAAAATAAGTTCGGCCGCCATGCTCGAACTTGGCGCGAGCCGACGCGGGATCCACTTGCATCCCGCAAACAGGGTCTTTCTCCATTATTTTCGGCTGCATCTTTTGTTCAGCCATCTTCCCGCCGCATTCAACCGGCCCCCCCAACTACGGCATCCCAACTCTCTTATCGCGAACCTTTATAGATGACCCTACTATAAGCTCGGCTTCACGCCGAAACCGGAAGTTTCCCCGTCACGGAAAACCCGCAGTCGCTTCGGTCCCGCGTTGGTATAATCAGATATGACCTTGGTGGAAGTAACCTACGAACTGCAAGGGCCCCTGCATCCCGAACAACTCCGCGCCCTCGGCCAATTCGCCAACACCTACGGCCTGCGGCGCTTTCACGTCAACGAGCAACTCAATCAGCTTTCGTTCGAGTACGACGCGTCGCGCCTGAAGGAAACCGAAGTCGCTCACGTCCTGCGCATGGCCCGCATACCAGTCCAGCGCCGCGTCTAGCCTCAGTCAACTCTAGTCCTCCCAGCGCCAAATTCCCCTCTCAGCATAAGTCTTTAACAATCCGCGACTTAACTAGCGACATCGATTACCGCCGCAAGTGACGCCCGTCACAGCCCCCGCCTCTCGGTGCCGTTAAGCTATCCCTGTAAAGCTCAGCGAAAGAGCCGCTTAGCCAAAGGAAGGGCCGTGAAGGGAATCCTAAAGCTCGCCTACAAGCTCCTGGTGAACGACAAATCGAAGTTCACGGCGTTACTCGTGGGCATTACCTTCGCCGTCTTTCTAATCATGTTTATCACCTCAATGTTCATCGGCGTCTTGAACCACGCCTCCGCGACGGTTATGAACATCGGAGCGCCGATGTGGGTGATGGACTCCTCGGTGCAAGCAATCATCAGCTCCGTCGGAATGCCGGATTACGTCTTGGACGCGGTCCGCAGCATCCCCGGCGTGGAATATGCGGTGCCTCTGTATTCCGGAGGCGCTCTGGTCAAACTGCCGGATGGAACCTACCAGGGCGTCACCGTGGTCGGCCTGGACGATACCAGCCTGTTTGGCCGGCCTATGCTCGAGCAGGGCAATATCTCGGACATTTACGCCGAAAACGGCTTCATCGTCGTCGACGACGCCGAGTACGAAAAGTTGGAATACCCGCATGTGGGCTCGGAGTTTGAACTCAATGACCACCGTGGCGTCATCGTAGGGATCGCCAAAGTAACCGTCTCCGGCCTATTCGGAACGCCGACGCTCTATACCACTTACGAGCGGGCCATCCAGTACATTCCCAATCCGCGCTATACGATCTCCTACGTTCTGGTGCGGCCGAAAACCCCCGCCGACATACCCAGAATCAAGCAACAGGTCGCCGCCCTGGGCTATCTGGCGCTCACCAAAGACGAATTCATGACCAAAAACGCCAATTTCTTCGTGTTCCAGACCGGCGGAGGCACCAACATCCTGATCATGGCCTTAATCAGTTTTGTCGTCGGGCTTTCCATCTCCGGCCAGACCTTCTACACCTTCATTCTGGAAAACCTGGAAAGGTTCGGCGCCCTGAAAGCCATCGGCACCACGAACAGCGAACTGGTGAAGATGATCCTGTTCCAAGCCGGTTTCACGGCCTTGACCGGCTACGGCCTCGGAGTGGGCGCTTGCACGCTGCTGATCTATCTGGCCAAGCTGCGGCTGCCGAGCTATGCGGCCATGATCACCTACCCGAGTCTCCTGCTCTCGCTCGGAATGGTCGTGATCATCGCGGGCGTTTCCAGCTACGTTGGTGTTCGAAGGGTTCTGCAGATCGAGCCCTTCGATATCTTCCGAGGATGACATGCCGCGCGTAGCCATCAAAGCGACCGGACTCCAAAAGTGGTTTGGCGAAGGCGAAGCCAAAACGGTGGCGCTCCGCGATGTGAATCTGGAAACTGCATTCGGAGAAATGGTCTACATCGTGGGCCCCTCGGGAAGCGGCAAGACGACTCTATTGAGCGTTCTTTCGGGAATCCTCAGGCCCAATGCCGGCGAAGTCCAGGTGGAAGGTACGGATATCTGGAGCCTGGGCAGCGATCAACTCGCGGAGTTCCGCCGCAACAAGATCGGCTTCGTCTTTCAGGACTATCACCTTTTCCCCAGGCTGACGACCGCTGAGAACGTCGCTATTCCCCTTATTCTCAAGCAGCAGAATTGGGATCGGTCCATCGTGGAAGCCATCAAGTACCTGGAGGTCGTCGGCCTGAAGAATCGCGCCGACCTGCCGCCCGTGAAGCTCAGCGGCGGCGAGCAGCAGCGCGTGGCCATCGCCAGGGCCATGGTCTCGCAGCCCGACATCCTCATCATGGACGAGCCCACCGCTTCGCTCGACGGCGATACCGGGCGCGCCGTGGTCAGCTTCGTGCACCGGAATCTTCTCAACGAAAATCGCTGCATCGTCGTGGTCACTCACGACGACAGAATTTACGAATTTGCCACTCGGATTTTGCAAATGGAAGACGGCCGCCTGATCGGCGTCAAGGATGGCGCCGTCGCCGCAGGAAAAGGGTGAAACCATGAGGTATAAACTGCTCTTCTCGCTCGCGCTTCTCGGCATCATCGCAGGTTGCGTTGCCGGCTACGTATTCAGCATCGAAAAACCCGCTGAGCCGCCGGTATTCACTCCCGCTTCGAATCCCTACGCCCAGGGCATCTACGCCGAGGGCATCGTCGAAAGCGATCAGTCCAGCGGCGAGAACATCAACGTCTATCCGGAAGTTCCCGGAACGGTGAAGCAGATTCTCGTCACCGAAGGCCAGTCCGTGCACCGCGGCGACCCGCTGGTGTTGATCGACGATTCCGTTCAGAGGGCCACCACCGAGCAGTTGCAATCCCAGGCCGAGGCTGCCGCGTCGCTTCTCGACGAACTCAAGGCCCAGCCCCGGCAGGAAAATCTCGACGTCGCCGAGGCCCAGGTCAAAGCTGCCCAGGCCATGCTCAAGACCACCGACGATGCGCTGGAAAAGCAGCAAACCGCCTACGCCATGAATACCCGGTCCATCAGCAAGGATGCCTTGGATAGCGCCATAAACGCCTCCGCCGTGGCCAAGGCCAATCTCGCGGTGGCCAAGCGGCAATACGATCTGATGAAAGCGGGCGCCTGGATCTACGACATTAAGAATCAGGAGCGGCAATACAACGCGCTGCAGAAGTCCTATCTGTCATCGAGCGCTCTGCTCTCCAAGTACACGCTCCGCGCGCCCGGCGACGGCACCGTACTCACCATCAATCCCGCCGTGGGAAGCTTTGTCTCTCCCCAGGGCTCCTACGATAGCTATACCCAAGGCATGCTGCCGATGCTCATCTTGGGCGGTCCCAGGATGGCCCTCAATGTTCGCTGCTACGTCGACGAGATCCTGCTGCCCCGGCTGCCTGCCGCTTCCCGGATGAAAGCGCAAATGTCCGTCCGCGGCTCCAGCGCCAAGCTCAATCTTGAATTCGTCCGAACCCAGCCGATCGTCTCCCCCAAGATCGAGCTCTCCAACCAGCGCAACGAGCGAGTCGACGTCCGGGTCCTGCCCGTAATTTTCCGCATCGAGAAGCCGGACAACGTTAATCTCTATCCCGGCGAACTCGTGGACGTCTACATCTCTACCGGGGATTGATACGATTGGCCGCGCATATTTGAATAGGACTTTCCAGCTTGGGTCACGCCCGCGCCTCTCGCAGGCGAGACCGGAGGCTCTTGCCCCGTGCCTTGCCGCTAACCGCGCCCCGCCGCGCAACCCGTTTTCGGAGACTCTACGCTCGCTTCCCCGTCATGCTCACGATTGGACTTGAGCGCGAGCGGCAGCCCTCTTGCCGCGGGCAGCAGCGTGCCCGGTCATGCCTTGCGGTGCTTGAAGAATTCCACTTGGCGGAGCCGCCTCTTGGCTTCCTCCAGCGTCCGGTAAGGACCGCTGAGATTTCTTCCCTTGCTCGACAACACTTGATAGCCTTCCTTCACTTTCACGATCATGAGCGCCTCCTTATGGATCATAATCAACGTACTGCAACGCCCGTCGAGAGGATGTGAGCTGGATCACTCGCTGATGCACAAAGCCATTTCAGCGGCACCCATGGGACTGTAAATTTTCTCAAGTGTGTGGAATGATCTCCCCGCCCATCCCGCGGCGCCGAGGACACCATGAAGATCTTGCTGGCCATCGATGGATCGAAGTTCTCTGAATGGGCCGTGCAGGCGGTGATGGCCCAGACCAAACCCAGCCATGCCGGCGTGCGCGTCCTGCATGTCGTCGAGCCGATTCCTGAATACGCGGACGGTCTCGCTTGGGGATATGGCTTGCAATCGGCCAGCGTATTGGAGGAAGAAAGCGAGCAAGCTCAAGGATTAGTGGCCAAGGCCGCTCGAGAATTGCGCGACGCGGGATTTCAGGTGGAAACGGCCGTTGAGGTGGGAGATGCTAAGGCCGTCATCGTCGATGCTGCCGCGAGTTGGCCCGCCGATTTGATCGTGCTCGGGTCGCATGGACGAAAAGGACTGGAGCGCTTCTTGATGGGCAGCGTGTCGGAAGCCGTTGCGCGCCACGCACCTTGCTCGGTGCAGATCGTGCGCATCCCACCGCGCGCCTGAACGAATAGCGCGGTGGCGGTTTCAAATCTTGTGTGCTGCTCTCCGCCACCGGGCCATTCAAACAGCAGCCGGGCTTATTTGCCCTTTGCCTTTGCCTTCTTCGTGGCTTTCTTCTTAGCCATGGTGTCTCCTTTCTCGCGAGTCACTTCTGCTCCACCAGCGGTGCGTGCTCGCTACACTGCCCACAAATCATTTTTATTTCGCAAACATTTCCCGATCTGTGGTCCTCATCACCGCCGTGCCCGACGATTCTCGCACAACTCTTCCCAAGACGTTATCGAATGTTGAATGAATCTTCATCCACATACGCCGGCGTCCGCACTCGCCTCAGCTGCCGGCATTCGCGCTCCGGCTCTTTGGCCGGCCCAGCCAGCCGGCGATTCCCTCTGCTCGCTTCAACGCCTCGGCGGCTCCATTGCTCACCACCTGAATCTGCAATCCCTGCCGTCGTGTCAATTCGGGAAGCATCTCCTCGAAGGTGATATCGCGCCGTTCGCCGCCACACTCGGCGCACCTCGCATTCGCCGCCAGATTCGCGGAACGATCCGTCCGGCCGCACTGCACGCATCGATGCAGCACGGGGTTCACTCCCCGCGCCACCACCAGCATGCGCACTTTCCCTCCTTGCAGTTGCGCCAGCGTTTTGTCCACACCGGCCACCGTCGCGCCTTCCCCGCTGGTTACGGCCGCTATCAACTCTGCCTCATGCTTGCGTTCCCAGGCCTCGATGTGCGGCTCCAAATGCTTCACCATCTCCGGCAGGGTCAGGTGCGCGAGGTCCTGATCGAACGCCACGATGGATTGCTTCATGTTCTTCGGCAGTTTTCTCTCCACCGTCTTGATCAGCCGGTCGGGCCCGCATAGGAATAAAGCCGTGAGGCCCTTCTCCGCATAAAAAACCGCCGCCTCGTGCGCCGTCTCGATGCAAAAATGCGCGTAGCTGTTATCCACGCGCTTCTCGAACGTGTCGCGCTGCGTGCCATGGGTCCTTTGGCTTTGCTTCATTGCGGTCACGTGCCCCATATCTTTCTGCTTCCACTCCGATGCGTCTACCTCGAATTTCTTCTCTTTGTGCGGAGTCAATTCGCCAAACCAATATTGAAAGAACTTTGCGCCGGTATGGTCCACCACCAGCACGCCATGCGTCTTGTGCTCTCCCATAATCCACAGCAGTTGTCCCATCGCCGGCTTGCCCCAGTGAATTTCGTTCTTTACTTCAATCTGCAGGGGAATCGTCTCCCATCCGGAAGGTCCCGCGAACATCACCAGGCTTCGCTCGTGGGGCACGCGGTCGCGAAGATACTCCTCCACGCGATTCAACTGCTTCAGGAACGCCTCTTGCTCCTCCGCGGGCAGGCCATTCGCAACCGCCCGGCCCTCGGTTTTCAGCCAAGCCACTCCTGCGGGCGCCAAGGAATGTTGGGACGCCTCGCTGGGATTCGCATAAATGTACGCTGTAAGTAGCGGGGAAGCCATCCGAGACAGCGTGTCCAATCGATCCATCGTCACCATAATCGCCTCTTTTCTAACGGAACGTTTTCAAAGAGCCGTTCCTACCGCCAATTCCCGCTCAGCTCGATACTCGGCAGCGGGTCGATACTGGGCTGGGTAGTGAGTCAGCATGAGAGATCAAAATTCAAACCCGCCCACTACCCGATACTGTCGCCGCCCTACTGTCATCGCCCAAATACTGTCATCAATTCACACTAAATCGCAGTGATCGCCGTCACGGTCGTATCGGAGGGCCTCATCCCAGATCGTTCCGCAAAAACATGACAAAAACCTCACAAAAACCCTTACATAAATAAGATGATCCCTTCAGCCCCGCGATCACAACTCAGACCCAGTGGCACAGCCACTCTTGGCTGTGCAGATCCCGCCGCCAACCGGCCCAGCCCAGTCGGAGCCTACCACCTTGCTGTCATCCCGAACCCAGTCGCGCCTTTCGCGAATGGGGGTGAGGGATCTGCTTTTTCCTGAGCTGGGACCGAGTTGTGGCCCAGGGTGCATTAACGTCGTCTGTGCGCGACCCTTCTCGGGACGTCGCACATTGCAAGTGTCCCCAGCCCCGTCAGGGGCGACACACCTGGCCCACACATTCGGCACCACCGATCACAGCAAGACGCGCCGATTGCAGGCATTTGGGGTGCACGCCTCCGGAACCCAGCACGCGAAACGAAATGCCGGGGGCACGATTCCGGTAACAAAAAGGGCAGGCCCCGAAGGACCTGCCCTAACGCTTCCCGATCTGTCTTGATTTAAGCCCTGATCTAAGCCCTGACCTTAAGAACGACCGCCGCCGAAACCGCCGAATCCATGGCCCCACCCATGAGCTTCATGTTGCAGTTGCGTCAGCTTGGTCTGCTGTTCTGCGGTAAGCATCTTGTGAAACTCCTCGGACGCCATGGCTCGATTGGCAGCCAGCTTCCCCGCATCGTTCCCGATCGTATTGGAAATCTCTGTGATCGTGCTGGCCGGCTCATTGCCGCTCACGGCCTTGCGGAGGCTCTAGGCGTTCGGCTTTCAGGTTGGCAAATACCGCCGAGTCGGCGTTCGCGGCATTCATGAAGATGGTCTTGGCCTGTTGCTGCTGTGCGCTGGTGAGCGACAATACCGTCGCAAGGTAAGCCACTCGATGATCCACGCGCGCCGCGACATTCCGCCGATGGTTTGCCGCCTTGGCATGATCCACGCGCGCAAAAGCGCCCGGCGCCGCAATCAAACCGGCGGTCATAAGTATAAGCACTGCCTTTTTCATGGTTACAACCCTCCCGAGGTATTCCGAAACGAAGTGTTCCGAAATCGAAACAAGATATTCCGAAACGCATTCCCGGAGGCTACGCTTCCCATCGCCGCGCCTCCGTTCTCTCTGTCGTTCCGGTCCCTCCATCCGAACATTTAGACGGCTCGCGCTCCGAAATGTCTCTCGCACCCCACTTCTACGACCGGCCTCAAACCCCATCTTCTGAACGATCATGACTGGGGGCCCTGCGGCCAACAGTCGGCGGCTCCGCTTCGGACACGCAGCTTTTAGCTCTTTATGTTGCCTTGCCTTTATATTTAACTTTAGTTAATCTAACTCTCATGGGTACTTCCTACGAGAAGGCGTTCGACGAATCCCTTTCGGAGTTGGAGGAGTTGCTGCGGCGCCGCAGAGAGATTGATACCGAGCTGTCGCGACTGCGTAGCGTCATTCTCGTGCTCTACGAAAAGGCGGGTTGCAGCAACGCCCGAGAGGACAAGCTGATGGATCTTTTTGGACAATTAGATGTCTGCACGCCTCGCCTCACGGACGCTGTGAAGGATGCGCTTTACGCTGCGGATCCCAAGAGGAGACTTCCGGCGATACAGATCAAAGACCTGATGGAGATTAGCGGCTTCGATTTCGCCAAATTCACCAATCCTCTTGCGAGCGTCCATTCAACACTGCGCCGACTAGCAGCCCAGGGTGAGATCGGCTCTCGGATCGAAAAAGGTACGACGATGTACTGGTGGAACGGCCCTCGCTGGGGAGCGCGAAACAGCCTTGCTAATATGCTAGCAGATCGCGAACTGGCGAAAAGGATGGATGGAAAGATTCGAGAGCGCGTAAACCGGAACTTAGCTAGTTTTGGGATCCACTTGCGGCATGAACGAAACTCAAAATGACTCCGCGGCAGAGGTACGCCTCGCGGAACTGATCTTGAGGACGATCAAGTTCCGCCTCTTGCTATTCGGTCTTACGCTCGCGGCAATCCTCGTTATCTGGACGGCACTCGAAACAGGACGCAAGAAGGCCGCCGCCTTGGAAAGGGACTTCGCCCAACAGGAACTCGGATCCCTGAAGAAACTCGCCGCTCAGGGGAACACCGTGCTCGCATCGGAGGCGGACCTGGAAAGGATAGCAACTGATTCCCCTGGGATTCTCATCGAAACCGAGAGGAGAATGGCAAGCGTGCTATCAGCAGCGCTGGGAAGTGACCCGCAGTCGGCCAAAGCGCGCCAGGTCCTCACGGAGAGACTACAGGCCCTCGACGACTACGACCAGCGAAGACGCGACGCCTTTCAAATCGAGGTAAAAGTACCGTATCTTCAGGGAAGTCTCACCTTGAATGCCCTGAAATTGGCTGATGTGTGGCCGTTCTTCGTTACAGGGATGCTGCTTGTAATCGTCACGTTGGGTTACCAGCAGAAAAACTACGAGCTCATCTTGTCACTTGAGAGAACCAAGTGGAGAAGCGGGCGCGAAAGGGCGCGGTCGCTAGCGCTGGCGGAGTTCTTCGGCGGGAAACTGAGCAAGAGTGCGGGCCGCGGCAAGGAAGTCTGGCTCTATAAAAGAAATCTGGCACTCCATCCTGAGTCGTTCATCGCGGGTTGTCTCTACCTTGCGGTCCTGTATCTATCGCTCCGATTACTGAGCGCCTACAACCCTACCCTGACGCACCGGACCGACTCTATATTTTTCAGCTATTACTCCCTCGCGTGGGCAGCTTTGGTAATCTCCGCCATCCTCATCCACCGAACGCACGCGTACTACCGACGAGAACTGGCGGAAGCGATGGGAGCTGACGTAACGAACGGATATTTTCCGTTTGCGGGTCACGCCATTGACATGATCAGAGGGCGGCTCCGCGCGATGCGGAGAGGGCGGCTTTTTCGATACTCCGCCTCCACCTTCGCGCTCGCTGGACTCGGCCTGACCTCCCTGCTCTTCTTCTGGACGCAGCCACCGTTCACAGTTCGCGGCTACAGGTTTCTCCTGCACCAAGACCCGTCCAGCACTACAGGCGGGATTCTTTTCTTTCGGCTCGATCCCTATGTATTTCGTGAGATGAGAATTCAGGTAATTTTCGGGGTCGTATTCTTGATCGTCTGTCTTTCGCAGGGCCTTTTGCAAAAATCCCGTAAGCCGTTGTTGTCGAGGATGACGCGGTTCGCGAGAACCGTCCGCGTTTCCATGAGCTACATTCTTCTCTATTTAGCGGGGAATTTCATGCTCTACCTCGGCGTGCTTCAATATCAGTCTGAAACCGATGTAAGCACTCCGACTTTCGACTTAATCTTTAGCCCTCGGGGAATTGCAAGCCCGCGCGGACTGCCTCTCCTCTTTTACAATCCCACCTGGCAGTTCTTCATATTTCTTTTTGCGTGCGTGGCCCTAGCGTTGGGAGGCAACAGTGCCGGGAAGCCAATCAGTGCAGGTAAGCGCTTCCCCACGGCAGCGATATCAAGTTCGGCGTCGTAGGTAACTCCACCAAGCTGCCCTGCGCGGCCCCGAGGCATCGGCCACGCCTATTATTTCTCGGCGTCAGCGCCGTTCAATCCGCCGAATCAGAACCTCTGGCGGGGCAATGCTCGTCGCTCGTCGGCGGGGTGCGTCAATTTGCATCGGGCAGCAATCCGGGGGATACGACAGGCCTCGGCGCGTGCTCGCATTGTAAGATTCCCTCTGTGACTTCCGTTCCTTCCCTGTCAACCCGCATGATTGTCAGCTTCCGAAGCAACGCATTCAATACCTCCACGCCTGAAAAGCATTTCGTCAGCGTTCGCGCTTTTGGGAGCGATCTTGCGAATTGGCTCATACACGAACTGGCCCGGCGCGATGCCGCTGTCGAGCCTATGATTAGTCACAAGGACGTCGGATGGATCGTTCGGTTCAACTTCCGCGGGGCAACTTACGATTTTTTGATTCTGTACCGACATCCAGCTTGGCTAGGTTTGCTGGAACGCAGGCGAGGCATCCTGGCTCGCCTCTTTCACGCGCAGCCGAAAAACGTGGAGTTTGACGCCCTGAGGCTCATCGACGAAGTTCTGTCATCGTCGGACCTAATCTCCGACGTTCGCTGGCACTACGACGAACCCGATGGCATCATCTCCGATGGGGGTAATTGAACCGATCCCGTTAATTGAGATGATGCCTGAGGCGATGCTGGAATTGAGGCAAATGTGAGAGGGGTGCATTCCGGTTCCGGCCGTCTCCGGCCGGCGCGTGGGGTCATCCATCCTAGCTTCCCTCTCAGAGGCAGGTGGGACGTTCTGCTTCCAGAGTCGAGTAAGCCCCTTCCCCCTCACTCGGCTCCTTCCACATAACGTCGACTTGGAATGCACCCGCGCGGGATACTGCAAACACCTGACCATTCGCGTTTTGATTGGGAGGAATGCCAACTCCTTTAGATTCTGCATATCTTCCCCGCCGGCCTAGGTGCCTCTACCAGCTCGACCCCAAAACGGAACCCGAGCCCGAAACCAAATCCCAGGGCGGGAACAAGACCCGCTTTACGAGCGGAGAGGGCGAAGACCAGATGCCGAGGCCAGGATGAAGTCGGGCGGGGAACTAGTACACCTAGCTGGCCGATACCATTCAAACTAGCCTATTTGCGCTATCCCTGTTCGCCCCTTCCTGAATCAATTCTTATGCATGCGAACTCGTCTCCATCTCCTCCGGGCGCTGCCCGCGGCTCTCCTCCTGGTTTGCTTCATTTGCGCGCCGGGCTGGCCGGACACCCATGAATCCGATTATCCCGTTCGCGCCTATCCAGCCTTCACGCCCGCACCCGCATGCGGCGGCGGCGCAATCGCGCTCGAATCGATGCGGAGCACGATATCTGAAGCAACATCAAACGGTTCCGCATGTCCGCGTGCTACGCAAACCGTAAAGCCTAAACTTTTTCTCCCGCGTCCCTCACCGCGCCCCACCTTCTCCCGCAAGACCAATCGCACCGAACGAGCCAGCCTGTAGCTCGCCGCGATTCCGATTGCCGCCAACGCCCGGCGAGCATATGATGGAAGTGCCGCAGTGAGCAGTGGCGCGCATCTGGGCTGAAACTAAATCACGTAACATAGGCGGAATCTCCCAAATGAAAGCCCTTCTGGTTTATCCGGAGTGGCCAGACACTTATTGGAGTTTCAAGCATGCCCTGCCGTTTGAGGGCAAGCGCTCGGTTTTCCCTCCCCTGGGCCTGTTGACCGTCGCTTCCATGCTGCCCAAGACTTGGGAAAAGCGCCTGGTGGACATCAACATTCGCCCGGTGACCGACGCCGATTTGCAATGGGCGGATGTGGTGATGGTCAGCGCCATGCTGGTGCAGAAGGACAGCATGCTGCGGCATTCTCGCCGCTGCCGCGCGCGCGGGCTGCGCACCGTGGTGGGCGGGCCGATCAGCAGTTGCATGTCGGATTTGCCGCTCTATGCCGATCACGTCGTGATGGGCGAAGCCGAAGAGATTGGTCGCCGGACTCGCCGCCGATCTGGAACAAGGCACGGCCAAGCCGCTCTACCAGGCCGCGGAACTGCCGGGCCTGAACATCCACGCCGCTGCCGGACCTCGACCTGATCAATCCCAAGCACTACAGCTCCATGGCCATCCAGTATTCCCGCGGCTGCCCCTTCAATTGCGAATTCTGCGACATCATCGAGATCTACGGCCGCAAGCCGCGCGCCAAATCGCCCGCGCAAATGGTGGCCGAACTCGAGCAACTGCTACGCGCGCAAGTGGCGCGGCCCGATTTTCATCGTGGACGACAATTTCATCGGCAACAAGCGCAAGGTGAAGGAGCTGCTGCCGGTGATGGCGGAATGGAACGATCGAGCACGGCCGCCCGTTCAGCTTTCTACACCGAGGCCTCCGTGAATCTGGCGGACGATGCCGAGCTGCTGCAGATGATGAAGGACGCCAGCTTCGATCGCGTCTTCCTGGGCATCGAAACGCCGGCCGAGGAGAGCCTCAAGGAAGCGCAGAAGATGCAGAACACCCACCGCAGCCTGCTCGAAAGCGTGCGGCGCATCCAGCGCTACGGCATGGAAGTGATGGCCGGCTTCATCGTCGGATTCGACAACGATCCCGACGACATCTTCGACCGCCAGGTGGAGTTCATTCAGGACAGCGCGATTCCGCTGGCCATGGTGGGCCTGTTGCAAGCCCTGCCCGGCACGCAGCTTTATCGCCGGCTGCAAAAAGAAGGCCGCCTCGTGGGCGACGGCAACGGCAACAATCTCGATTTCCGGCTGAATTTCATCCCGCGCATGGACCCGCAGCGTCTGCTCGAAGGCTATCGCTCGATCCTGCAGCGCATCTACCGGCCCGATATTTACTACGCGCGCGTGCGCCGATTCCTGGCGCAATACCAGCCACACACGGCGCGACGGTCCGCTCATCCGGATGTGCCGGGCGCTGTTGCGGTCGATTCTGAGACAGGGGATTTTCAGCCGATACGCTTTTTCTTACTGGCGGCTGTTTCCTCGCGGCCAGCACGCGCTACCGGCAATCGTTCGGCGCCGGCGATCCGCCTGGCGATCATGGGTTACCATTTCCAAGTGACGCGGATGCTGCACGCGAATCGCCCTCAAGCCGCGAGTAAATCGCGCGGTCGCACACAGACGCTTCACCCCGCGAGTGCGAGCTCCGAGCCCAGCACTCACGTCTGCCCGCGCAGAAGTCGCGCCGCGCGCGCCAAGTTCGGTTCGTTGTCCCCGCCATTGTCAGCCGAATCCCCGGAGCCATTTCCACTTCCCGCCGCTTCGTTTTTCCCCGAGTCCGCCGGAACCGAATCGCCTTCGCCCGGCGCCAGAAACAGATTGGCCTGCAGGCCGTGCTGCTTGGTGTAGAGATCGAAGTAGCGGCCGCCCGAGGCGTAGAGCGATTCGTGCGTGCCGCGCTCGATGATGCGCCCGCCTCCACCACCAAAATCTGGTCGGCGCGGCGAATGGTGGAGAGCCGATGCGCGATCACAAACGTGGTGCGCCCGCGCATCAGGTAGGAGAGGCCCTCCTGGATCAGCGCCTCGGATTCGGAATCCAGGCTGGAGGTGGCTTCGTCCAGAATCAGGATGCGCGGATCGGCCAGGATGGCGCGCGCGATGGAGATGCGCTGCCGCTGGCCGCCGGAAAGCTTCACGCCGCGCTCGCCGACGACGGTGTCGTACCTTCCGGCAAACGACTTCCGCGAATTCGTCCACGCGCGCGATGCGGCAAGCGGCCAGAACGTCTTCTTCGCTGGTCGCATCGGGCCGCGAGAAGGCCACATTTTCGCGGATCGTTCCGTCGAACAGAAATGTCTCCTGCAGCACCACGCCGAGCTGCGTCGCGGTAGCTGTCCAGGCGCACCGTCGCCAGATCGATGCCGTCCACCAGCACGCGGCCCGCAGTCGGGAGTATAGAACGCCGCGATCAGCCCGATGATCGTGGACTTCCCCGCCCCGGAGGGCCCGACCAGCGCCGTCACGCTTCCGGGCTGCGCGAGGAAGCTCACGTCGTGCAGCACCTGCTTCCCCTCGGTGTAGGCGAAGTCCACATCCTCGAACACCACTTCGCCGCGCACCGTTCCCGATGGACACCGTGCGCCGCGGGTCGTGCGTCCTCGGCTTTTCCGCCAGGATGTCGCTGGTGCGCTCGAGGCCGGCCATGCCTTCGGTCAACTGCGTGCCAATGCTCACGATCTGGGACATCGGCGCCACCAGCATGCGCCAGGAACGCGACATAGGTCAGAAACGTGCCCAGCGTCATGGTTCCGGCGAGAATGCGCGTCGTGCCCAGGTACATGATCAGCGCGCTCACCAGCGCCCAGCAGCACCGTCGCCGACAGACTCATCACCGAGGTGGCCGTCAGCGTCTTCAGCACGTTGTCGAGCAGCCGCTGCACGCCGCCCGCGAACACCTGCTCTTCGCGCTCCTCGGCGTGGTAGCCCTTCACCACGCGCACGCCGCGCCAGCGATTCGGTGAGGCGCCCGGTGACCTCGGCATTCAGCTTGGAGCGCGCGCGAAAGATCGGGCCGAATCGTGCCAATGGCTTTGTTCAGGGCCAACCCGAAAGCCACCAGAATCAGCGAACGCCACGGCGGTCATGAACACGCTGATGCGCAGCAGCACGATCAGCGCAAACGAAGCGCCGTCATCAGCGCTGCCGACGAATTCCACCAGGCCCGTGCCCATCAGATTGCGCAGGCCTTCCACGTCGCTCATGATCCGCGCGACCAGCGCGCCGGTCTTATTGGCGTCGTGAAACGCGATCGGGCAGCCGGCCGATGTGCGCCTGCACCTGCTTGCGCAGGTCGGCGATCATCCGCTGCGCGGCTTTGGACAGAAATTGCGTCAGCGTGAACGAAGTGATTCCCTGCATCGCCGTCGCGCCCAAAATGGCCAGCACCAGGGGAACCAAGCAGATGCACTTCGCGCTTGCCGATGACGTTATCGACCAGAAACTTCGTCGACGCCGGCAGAACCAGGCCCGCCAGCGCGATTGATGGCCATCAGCACCAAGCCGAACAGCAGCAGCCAGCGCTGCGGCCGCACAAACGGCCAAGCCTCCTTCAGCAGATGCGGCAATCCCGCGGACTTGCCCTTAGGCGGAGCGCTGGAGCCTAGGCTTGCGCCCGCGCCTCGGTTGCGTCCTCCGCCGCCCGAGATAGCGGTTCGGTGCGCCTATTCTAGTGATCGATGGCATTTCATTATTGTCTTACATCTCGACGGGAAATGCCCATGAGCGTGACGCGGGTAGCCCCTACTCTTTTCTTGTAATTTGGGGTACTAGGCCTTCATTTTCCGGAAAGCCCTGCCGGCTGTTGTTGGTTAGTCTGTGCAAGACGATTTCACAGTGCAGGGGTAAGACCGTGGCGTCTCATCACTTCAGCGATGGTTGCCGGATTGGGCGGGCCACCAGCACAGGCCGCCATGATCGCGGCGACTTCCCGGAAAAAGTCAGGACCGAGGAGACCTGGAGTCAGGATGGCAAGAGTCCTGGTGCTGGCGGAGCTAAGGTTGTCGAAGCGATGGATAGCGCCGCGAGGGATACAGAGCACGTCGCCCGACCGGAGGTCCGTTTTTACTCCATCCACTGTGAGCGTTAGGATGCCCTTCAGCCCATAGAGCGTCTCTTCGTATGCGTCGTGGCTGTGTGCGATCGGCACTTTCCCTCCAGGATCCACACCAAACTCGAACATCTCCACGGACCTTCCCGAGGATTTGCCTTCGACCAGAAATCGAATCGAGACTCCCCCGATCGTGATCTCTTCTTGTTCGTTCGTCACTATGCCCCCCGCTTTCCGCGTATATGAAGAGCGGACTGTACCAGAAGCATACTTCTATCGGTAGTCACTCTGCCCGGCCCCTTGTGTCGGTAAAACGGGCTAAGGCCCGAAAAGCCGGATTTCCGGAATGTGGAGTACTAGTCCGCAATCGACGAGGAACGAGTGTCTCCTCTCCAAATTTCCACAGCCCGTTCCATCTTCTCAACACCAGTACCATTGATGCCGGTTTACCTCCCCGATAACATTGCATATGACTACCGCACAACAAACACTCAACGGCCCCTTCTCTCCTCCTCCTTGTTCCGCTGCGCATATCGATCCGCTCCTGAACGAGGACTACGCTAACGCTGTCAGCCCCACGCCCGAACCTCCGCGCTGTCGCTTTCTCTCTTCCGACAAGCGCCAATGCCGCATGTTGCGCGCCGATCATCATCCCGATTTCTGCCTCTTCCACGCCGCTCGCCAGGAGGAAATCTTCGCCCTTCTCCCCGAGCGCGAATTCGCCTTGGCCCCCGAACTCGAAGCTCTCGCCGCCGACCTCACCACCGCCACCGGAGTGAACCGCGCCCTCGGCCAGGTCTTTCGCCTTCTCGCGAAAAATCACATCACGCGCAAGGACGCTGTCGCTTTCGGTTATATCGCCCAGCTTCTGCTCCAAACCGTTCCCGGCGTCCGCGCCGAAGCCATCTCCGCCTTCGGCCACAAAGCCTGGCAGGAGAATCTAAGGTCCGCCTCGGACCTGAAGATTCGGCGGCGAAAGTCTACCCTCCCGCCGCGAACGTCTGCCCACAGGATGAGCTTCGCGGCGATCACAAAGTCGAGCTTTCGCCGCTTAGCAAAGTCCATTTGCAGTCAACCCTCACGCCGCAGCCTGCCCCGCCTTTAACGTTGTCATCCCGAGCTTCCAGCGATAGGAGGGCGCCTTGGCTGAAGTTGCGGAGGATCCCCCAGTTCCGGACCGATCCCTGAGAAACCGTCGCCGCGAGATACCAATTCCGCAAGTCCCGCCGATTCCGCCGTAGCCGCAAACGCATCCGCCACCAGCGCATTCTCTAGACCCAACTGCGATCCGCAGGATCGTCTCACGAACTGCGAGGATCTCCGTGATGCGCAAGCTCCGCCAATCCGCTCCGTCGATCTTCTCGACGGCAAATTCGACGCCTCGCCCGAAAGCCAACGCGAAGCGCGTCGCCTAATGAACGATCTCGAGCGCCTCACGCCGACACGCGTAAGTGCTGCAGAATGCGCACTTCCGCAAACGCGCTCGCAACCCGCGCAGAATGCGCACTTACAAAATCATTCGACTTAAAGTTCTTTAGAATGCGCACTTACAAAAAAGACCGGGGGGACACGCAACATGAGGGCGACGCAATAATGCGGCGGGGAGAGGGCCTTGTAGCCCAGGCGCGCTCACGCTGTTTGTGAGTTGGCCCTGGGGCTTTTCGTCGCGTCTTTCACGCGATTGCTGATCGCAACGGGTATGGAAAAAATGCCGTGCGGTTACGCTGGCTTACTGCTAGGGCCGGCAGGGCCGCCAGGACCACCGCGCCAGCCGGGACCGCCGCCAGGACCGCCACGGAACCCTGGACCGCCTCCGGCTGCCGGGCCGAGCGCCTTATATTTGGCCAAGTGGTCGGGGGTAAGGGATTGGGCGATACCAATGTTGAGCGAAGCGCGATTCGCCGTCATTTGGCCGGTGATGGTGCCAATTTGGGTGGAGGCGGATTGAATTCCGGCGCTGTCGTTATTCTTCTCGGCAGTACGCAGGGCCTGCTCCGCCGTTCGCATGCTGGACATCAACGGCTGGTTGGCGGTGGCGTCTTTCGTAAAGAGGTCGGTGAGCGCAGCTTGCTCGCCGGGAGTGAGATCGAGCAGCGTGGTCAATCGCTTCACTCTCATCTGCACCATTGCGGCGGTGTCGCGCTGGCGATTGCCGCGAAAGCCGCCTGGATTTTGGGCAAACAGAGGGGCAGCCGCAAAAATGAAAAGCAAGGCGGTGGCCGGGATCGCTTTTCTCATGATGAAGGTCCTCCTCGAAACACACCTACTGGACGTTCTTCCTATAGCGGAGGTTTCCGCGAATCGAATGCGTTGCTCATTATCATCTCTTTATTCGCCAGATTTCAAGGCAGAGTCCGGCGCGGCGACCGGGGCAGTAACCCTGCAACCTATTGGTGGCGAAGCGATTGCGGTTGCAGTTGCCAGCCGCAGAATCAAGCGCCAAGAGTATGGGGAAGTGCGGTCTGCGCGTTATGAACGAGATCGGCACAAGAGCCGAAGCTGGCACCAAATGTCCTGTTTAGAAACGGGTAAACTAAACGCGGTTTCTCTCATTCTTGCAATCACCCTAGGACCCCATGACCACCACAACTGAAACGAAACCCGCCGCGGCCGGCGTTCCCACCGCGCAGCTCATCGCGGCCATGATCAAGGGCCGCGAGCACATCAGCGACCTGATTTTCTCGCCCGGCCACGCGCCGCAGATCGAAAGCAGCGGCCAGCTGGTGGAATTGAGATTTCAGGGCCTGGAGCGGCTGACGCCCGAACATACCCGCCAAATCGCCAACGACCTGATGGGGACGCACACGTACGCGCGGGAGAAGCTGGAGAAAGAAGGCTCGACGGACCTCTCCTACGCCATCCCGTCTTTGTGCCGATTTCGCGTGAACATTTTCCGCCAGCGCGGGACCCACGCCATCGTCATGCGCCTGATTCCCAACGTCATTCCGAACTTTGACGACCTCAAGCTTCCGCCGCAGCTGGCGGAAGTGGTGCATCTGCGCAACGGCATCGTGCTGGTCACCGGGCCCACCGGGTCCGGCAAATCATCCACGCTCGCGGCGATCATCGATCGCGCCAACAGCGAGCGCGCCATCCATATCCTGAGCATCGAAGACCCCATCGAGTTTTGCCACAATCACAAGAAGGCCACCATTCATCAGCGCGAGCTCTATAGCGACACGCCCACCTTCGCTTTGGCCCTGCGCGCCGCTCTGCGCCAGGCGCCGAAAATTATCTTCGTGGGCGAAATGCGCGATAAGGAAACGATCGAAATCGCGCTGGAAGCGGCCGAAACCGGCCATCTGGTTCTCTCCACCTTGCACACCATCGACGCTTCCAAGACCGTCGAGCGCATCGTGGGCGTCTTTCCGCTATCGGACCAGCAAGCCATCCGCAACCGCCTGGCGCGGGCTTTCCGCTTCATCATCTCGCAGCGCCTGCTGCCGCAAGCGCGAAGGCAAGGGCCGCGTGGCCGTGCTGGAAATTCTGAAGTCCACCATGCGCACGCGCGAATACATCGAAAAAGGCGAAGGCGAAGGCAAGAGCCTGGTGGACGCCATGACCGACGGCAGCCAGGAAGGCATGCAACATTTCGACGGCGAACTCGAAAGGCTGATTCGCGCGGGTTTGGTGGAACTGGAAACGGGGTTGAGTTACGCGAGCAATGCCGGCAACCTGCGGCTTTGCCTGGTGGATTACATCGATGAGCAAGCCGCGGCGGCGGCGGCAGCCGCAGAGGCAGCCGCAGAAACCGCAGCTGCCAACGAACCGGCGGCGGAGAACGTCGGCACAGCTTCCTAAGAACTCAGAGCAAGCTTTTCGGCGGCAGTTGAACTTCTTCGGCCCGCTTGTCGTCGCGCAATCCGAGAAAGACGGGCTGGCGCAATTTGCGGTCGGCGGTCCATTCCTGAAAGGCAATCTGCGCCACCAGTTTGGGCCGCAGATAGGTGACGCCCTTCTCGCGCGGCGGGTCGGCAAAGGACGGCGTGGAGCGGACCAGCGGCTTGAACTTGGCGTAGAGCGAGGCCAGCGTATCCTCGGTGAATCCCGTTCCCACTTTTCCCACGTAGCGCAGCTCGCCATTTTCATACGCGCCCAAGAGCAGCGCTCCAAAGTGATGGCGCGAGCCTTCGGGCTGGGTGAATCCAGCAATGACCATCTCTTCTTCCTGATGCACCTTGACCTTCAGCCATTTGGAGGAGCGGCCTTCGACGTAAGGAGAAGAGAGATCCTTGGCCACGAGGCCTTCGTAGCCTCGCTTCCGAGCGATCTTGAATGCTTCCAGGCCGTTTTCGGCGAGACGGCGCGAGATCATCAGTCCTTTGATTGCGCCGATGGCGGACTCCGCGGCGGGGCGCCTGATGCGAAGCGGTTCGCGGCGCAGGTCGCGTCCGGAGACGTAAAGGCAGTCGAAGACGGCGTAAACGGCCGCGGCGGCGCCATTTTGCAGGAGCTGAAAGCGCGAGACGTTTTGCTTATCGAAAGCCACTACTTCGCCATCGAGCAAAACGGTGCGGGCGCGAATTTGCGCGACGGCACGAGCCACGGCGCGTATGTCGCGGTGCGGTCGTTGGCGTTTCTGGAAAGCAGCGTTACGCGATCGCCTTCTTTATAGGCCAGGATTCGGTAGCCGTCATACTTTTCCTCGTAGGTCCAGCCGGGCGCGTGGAAAGGTTTGCGAACCAAAGTGGCCAGCATCGGCTTGACGCGGAATGGGATTCGATCCTTGGCGGAAGGCATCGGGCACCGTCAGGAGTTACCGGGCGTCGTTCAGAAACAGCGGGCACAAACACGGGCGAAAATACGGGCAAAGACATGCACGAGGTGCTGCTCGCGGCGGGAGTCATTTGGCGCGAATTCGTTTTCGAGATGCGCGCCGCGCGGGCGCGGAGGTTCGCTTGGCTCTCGTCAGCTTGAGCGAATCCGAAGGATCGGCCTCGGCCGCTTTCTCCACATCTCCTCCGGCTTGTCTCGCGATCTCCGCCATCAGGCGCTCCGTGAGCGCCGAGCGCGGCTTTTCGACGGTGATGTCTTCGGTGGAGGCAAAACGGTCGCGATGCTTGATGAGCAGCCAGGAGGCGCGCTTGGAGCCGCCAAACCCTCGCGTGCGGACCAGCACCCAGGAGCCCTTCAGCTTGTCGCCGTGCAGCGTGAACTTCAGGTCGCCTTTTTTGAGCGCCGCATCGGCGTCGGGCGACTCGGGCGTCCAGGTGCCATGGTCCCAAACCATAACCGTTCCGCCGCCATACTCGCCCTCGGGAATGATGCCCTCGAAATTGCCGTATTCGAGGGGATGATCCTCTACCTGCATGGCTAGACGCTTGACCGATGGATCGAGCGAGGGCCCTTTGGGCACGGCCCAGGAGAGCAGCACGCCACTCCACTCCAGGCGAAAATCGTAATGCAGATGCGAGGCCTGGTGCTTTTGAATGACGTAGAGAAGATCTTTGGCCGGAGCGGGGCGCGATTCGGCGTCTCCTGATGGTTCCGGGCTGACGTCGAAGCGCCTTTTTTTTCGATATTCCTTGAGGCTCATGAGCTCGCCAACTATACAACGATACTTTCTGTCCGACTATACGATGTATGGAACCGCCGGGAGGAGAATCGCATTCGGAACGCGGCGATTGGCGGCGCTGGCACGCGACTTCGCGCGCCTTCACACGTCGGACGGAATCAGCACCGCCTCGCCGCTGATGGCGTCGTTCTTCAGCTGATTCAGCGCCCGATTGGCTTCGCGCAAGGGGAAGAGCTGCACGCGGGTATGAATGGGAATTTCGGCGGCGATGCGCAAAAACTCCCGGCCGTCCTCCCGCGTGTTGTTGGCGACGCTGCGAAGCACCCGTTCCTGATAGAGCCAGTTATAGTCGAGGGGCGGAATCGGGCTCATGTGGATTCCGCCGAGCGCCAGCGTTCCGCCTTTGCGCAGCGCTTTCAGCGCGGCGGGAACAATCTCCCCGGCCGGCGCGAAAATGATGGCGGCGTCCAGCTTGACGGGCGGCTCGGCCACGGTGCCGCCGGCCCACAAAGCTCCCAGCTCCAGCGCCAGCCGCTGGTGCCGCTCGTCGCGCGTGGAGACATAAACATCCGCGCCCCAATATCGCGCGACCTGGATGGCCACGTGGCCCGCCGCGCCAAAGCCGTATATCCCCAATTTGCCGCCCTTTTTGATTCCAGAAAGCCGCAGCGAACGGAATCCGATAATTCCCGCGCAGAGCAAGGGCGCCGCTTGCTCGTCGGCAAAGCTCTCAGGAATGGGATAGACAAAATCCTCGGGAGCGACCGCGTACTCGGCGTAGCCGCCGTCGACGGTGTAACCGGTGAAGGTAGGATGGTCGCACAGGTTTTCGGCGCCGGCGCGGCAGTATTCGCAGACGCCATCGGTGCTATGCAGCCAGGCGATGCCGACGCGCGCGCCCCTGGCGAAACGCTTGGCATCGGGTCCATTCTCCTCGACCACACCAACGATCTGATGGCCCGGTATGATCGGCGACTTGCGCGGGGGCAATTCGCCTTCCACGACGTGCAAATCCGTGCGGCACACGCCGCAGGCGCGAACGCGGACCAGAATCTCGCCCCGAGCCGGCCGCGGCGCGGCAGCGTCTGTGAAATCGAGCGGATTGGTCTCGACGCGGGCGGGAGTACGAAGCAAGCAGGCTTTCATGGCATTCTCACGCGCGGATTATGGACCTCTTTACCCTTTGGCCGTTATCAAATGTGTGGGGTGTGGCGCGCCCGATTATCGAACGATTGTCGGGTGCACGAATTTCGCCTTCAATTAACTTCGATGCCGCGCAGCCAAACATTGTTACGCAAGGGGGCACGCCGGAGTTTACGCCGGGACTTCCCTGCCGAGTGGCTGCGAGAATTGCGCACACTCGGAGCGGCACTGGTCGCGGGTCTGCAAGGAAATACGTACGAATTCGACTTATCGAACGCCAGCCAGATTGTCTCCATACAAGGCGCGGAACTCGATAGGTCCGATCCGAAGAAGCCAAAACTTCCGGTTCGCTTTCCCGCGGGTGCGGATCATTACATAGAGCGCGAGGTGGCTCTGCAATTCCGAGGAAAGCTCCACGCAAAATTCTCGGCCAAGAAAGTGCAACCCTCCACGCTCCGTTGAGTGAAGTTAATTCTTGACCCTCGCTTCGGGCGGTGGTATCACCTGATCACTACCGAGGTCTCAACTAGGAGGGACGATGCGTTCTCCACGTTGGGAATCGGTGTGTATCGGTGTGAAGAAAACTGGACGGTTGGTGTGTTCAGTTTTAGCCCTGCTGTTGATTTCTCTTCCTCTGTTTTCACAATCGAGCCAAGGCACAATCCAAGGCGGAGTGTTTGACCAGACGGGCGGCGCCATTGCAGGCGCCATGGTGACCGTCACCGACGTAGCCCGCGGCCTCACACGAAACTTGACTGCGGACGACGCGGGACAGTATGTGGCCGCCAGCTTGAACCCCGGCACATTTACCGTCCGCGCCGAAGCGAAAGGCTTTCGAGCCGTGGAGCACACGGGCGTATTGGTGCAGGTAGGGCAAAACATCCGCATTGACCTGACGCTGCAACCTGGGGAGCAAACCCAGGCGATCACCGTGACCAGCGAACTTCCCGCGATCGATACCACGGACGCGACATTGGGCGGGACGGTGAGCAACGAATCGATTAATTCCCTTCCCCTGAATGGCCGTAATTTCGAGCGATTGCTGCAACTGCGCCCAGGGGTGGTTACGCCGATAGGATCCGGCACCGGCACGGAAAGCACGAACGGCATGCGTTCGGGAGCGGACCTCACCATGATCGAAGGTCTCTCACAAATGTCTCCCAGCACCGGCGCGAGCGTTTTGAACGCCACCTACCGCACCGGAGACGCTTCTTCGCTCTTACCCATTGACGCGATTCAAGAATTCAATACCGAACAAAATCCCAAAGCGGAATATGGGTGGGAGCCCGGCTCGGTGATCAACGTGGGAGTCAAATCGGGCACCAACAGCATACATGGCACCGCCTACGCATTCGGGCGCGATGCCCAGTCCACCGATGCCGCGAACTATTTCTCGAATCCGACATTTCCGGGCGCCACGCCGGCAACCCTCGAGCAATTCGGCGCGACGGCAGGAGGCCCGATTATCAAGGATAAGATCTTCTGGTTCGCGGGATACGAGGGCCTTAGGACAACGCTTGGAGATGTTGCCCTGGATACAATCCCGGCGGACATATCAATGGCGGCGCCCGGCAGCCCTGGTGGGAATCCGGGCTTCAGCATGGTCGACGCGTGCAACGCCGTGGGGCGCGCAAACATAAATCCGCTGAGCGCTCAGTTGGCAGGACTTCCCGCGGGCAGTTGCGTGCCGCAACCCTCCTCCCCTACCTTCGAGAATCTATTTCCCTTCACCACCGACACCGCCACCAGCGGAAACTTCGCTCCCGGGTTGATTACCAGCGGGCCTTTGAACAACGGATACGTGAAAGTCGACTATGTGGCCAATCAAAAGAACCACGTGAGCGGCATGTACTACATTTCCAGGGCCAACCAGGTGGTGACCTATGCAGCCGGCCAACTGGAGCCGCAATGGAGAGGCACGGTTCCCACCGACGCGCAGATGTTCAACGGCGCCTGGACCTGGACTCCGACTTCCACTTGGGTGAATGACTTCCGAGGGGGCCTGGCCCTGCTTCACAATCAAACCACATCCGGAGACGTGGGCATGATTCCGGCCAATCCCTGGCCGACGGGATATGGTTTCAATACAGGCGTGACGAATCCGCTGTACGGCGGCTTACCGGAAATCGATATTTCCAGCTTCAACGGCTATCTGGGCGCCGGCAAGCGGACCGGAGTGCGCGGGCCGGAAGGCACCGCGGATTTCGTGGATAGCGTCTCGCATCTGCGCGGAAAGCATGCCTTCAAGTTCGGCTTCGAATATATGGACAGCGTCTACGACAACAACAACTACAATCAGGCGAACGGCGAGGTCAAGTTCAAGACGTTGCAAACTTTTCTCACCGGCACGCTGACCAGCGGGAAAATTTTCATTGGCAATCCCGACCTGATCGTGCGGCTGCACTCCTTTGCGGGCTTTTTCCAGGACGATTGGCGGCTAACCACAAGAGTTACCGTGAACCTTGGCTTGCGCTACGAGTACAACCAGCCGCCGACGGAACGCTCCAACTACATCGGCAATTTCAATCCCAATGTCACGGGGAACACGCCCGCGCTGGAACAAGCCGGTCCAGGCACCGCCTTCGGGTCCCTCTATAAGGGCGATCACAAGGACTTCTCCCCGCGTTTGGGCGTCGCGTGGGACGTGAGGGGCAATGGCAAGACGGTGGTTCGCGCCGCGGCCAGCGTCCTCGACAGCATGTTCATTGCTTCGGAGCTGACTAACTTCACGCCATTCGGCGCGAACTTCCCGAGCCTCGGCGTCAACAATACCGGCGCGGCGGTAAACGCGCACTCGCCGGCCTTGTTCGGCTTAAAAGCCGGCCAAATCAATTGGAGCATCGCAGGGCCGGTATTTCCGGGCAATGTGTCCCAGACGATTGGCGGCGCCACGTATGCAGGCCTCACATGCACGGCGGCTGCGCCGTGTCCCACGGCAGCGGTGGACCCCAACTTCCGAACGCCTTACGTGGCCTCCTGGAATCTGGACATCCAGCGAGCGATCACCAATAACCTCACGATGGACGTCGCTTACGTTGGCAACCATGGGTTTGCTCTGGGAAGCGAGGCGGATATCAACCAGCCTGCCATAGGCGCGGGCTGGGACTCGAGCGCAGTCACCGCCTGCCTAAACAGCGCGGCTAAGGGATACAACAATTGCGCTCCCGATGCCGCCGCGGAGGTCGGGCCTTACAGCAGTCAATTTCCGTACCTTTCGCAAATCGCACAGCTCGCCAATCGCGACTTTTCCAATTACAACGCCCTGGAACTGACGGTGAACGAGCGCACCTCGCATGGACTTTCATTTCTGGCCGGTTATACCTATTCCCACGCTCTGGACGAGGAGTCCTCGTCCAGCATCAGCCAAGGGGTTTTCCCGCAGGATGTGTACAATCCTCGGCTGGACTACGGAAGCACGAATAACGACATCCGGCACCGCTTCACGCTTTCGCCGACCTATGCGATCCCGGGGATGAAGAGTCCCGGACAAATGCTGCAAGGCTGGTCAGTCAGCGGGATCCTAACCATGCAGGGCGGGCTTCCCTGGTACCCTGTCGATGGCTCGGATGACCTGACGGGCACCGGCGAGGTCAGCGCTAGTGCCGCCGGCATACAGACGTGGAACTACACTGGACCAACCTCTGCGTTCACCTCTGGTCCTCAGAGCATCCCGTTCTTCGCGGGGGCCACGAACCCGGCCTGCGTGACGGCTGCGGAAGCTCCCTACTCCGGCAATCCCACACTGACACAACTGGCGCTCGCTTCGCTTACAAACCTGGGCTGCTACGTGCAAGGCGGCGGGATTCTGACCCCTCCGGCGTACGGCGCCATCGGCAACGCAAGCAGGAACTTGTTCCGCAGTCCCGCTTATTACAACGTGGACTTTTCGGTGAGCAAGCTCTGGAGTTTCAAGGAGCGGTTCAGCGCTCAGTTCCGAGTGGAGTTCTTTAATCTCTTTAACCGCGCGGATTTTTCGATTCCCGGCAGCGGCGGAACGCAGGGCGCCGGCGGCATCGATCCAACGGGTGGACTGTTCGGTTGCTCCTGCCTCACTCCCGACAACGCCAACCCCGTGCTCGGCTCGGGCGGTCCGCGCCACATCCAGTTCGGGTTGAAGCTGACCTACTGATCACAATTGCAGCTGCTCGTTCCAGAGAGCATTTAAAGAGAAAGGGACCGGGTGATCCGGTCCCTTTCTCTTTCTGTTTTTCTATTTCGCGACGGGCGCCCGGGGCAGCGCTTAGATTTCGGTATTCGTTAAGAAGGGAAATCTGGCGCGGCCGCGCGGCGCGACTGCTGCGGCGCCCTCAAAACGTGTACTTGAGGGCCAGTTGCATCAGCCGGGGCGGCTGCGCATTCACCACCTGGCCGAAGGTCGCGCTATCCACGTTTCCGGTGACGGCGGCGGGACCGAAAAACTGGGTGTGATTGAAAATGTTGAAAGTTTCCAGGCGGAATTGCAGCACCTTGGACTCCTTGATTCGGAAATCCCGCAACAGGGCCAAATCCGTGTTGAACATTCCAGGTCCGGAAAAGTAACGGCGCGGAGCGTTCCCGACCGTGCCCAAGGCGTTGTCGGTGAAAGACGCCGGATTGAAATAGAGCAGACCATTGCGCGGATTGGAATTGATGTCCAGGGAGGCTCCCGTGTAGTCCGGCAGGTCCAGGAAGCGGTTATTGACGCCATTGGGGCTGCTTCCCTGGAGCGAGTTATCGCCAGTGGTGCTGAGAGTAACCGGAAAACCGGTGCTGGCGCGGGTGATGCCGGAAAGCTCCCATCCCTGCAACACCTCGCGAGCCCATCCACGATGTGCCAGGAGTTCCAGGGGAAGCTGGTAATCGTAGGTGGCCACAAAGTCGTGGGTCAGGTTCCAGGCGGAAAGGCCGCGGGTGAGCTCGAAATTGAATGGATCGAGCACGTCGGCCATGGAAGAGGCTTGATCGATGGACTTGCTATAGGTGTAACCGAGCGAATACGTCAGGCGCTTGGCCGAACTTTTCAGGCTGACCTGAAGCGCGTTGTAGTTGGAGTTTCCAATACTGGCATCAAAATCGTCGTTGCCATAAAAATTGCCGGGCACGGCATTGTTGACGAGGCTGGTATTCAATCCTATGCGCGTGCCCTGAAGAGCTGTGCCCGCCGGGTAGGCGGCCCCGTTGAACTTCAAAGGCGCGGCCAGGTTAAATCTGTTGTTTTCGCCGCCGGGACCACACGCGGGCTGCCCTGGCGTAGGAGCCGAGCTATTGACCGCCCCTACCACTCCGGGCTGATCAGTGCCAGGCAGAGCGCCGGAATTGCCGGGGTTGTTTGAATACACGTCGAGGAGGTGGTGAGCTTGTGAGCCGACGTAGCTGAGGCTCAAAACGGTCTGCTTGGGTAATTGGCGCTCGATGGAGAAGAAGTAGTTCTCGGTATACGGATAGGTGTTAAACGGCGGAGGCGCCGTCATTCCCGACTGTGGATTATATACTCCGTCGTAAACGATTTTTGCGTTGCGCGGCGTTGCCGGCCCTGGCACTGTAAGGAGGAAAAGTGAGCGGGAATGGATTCACCTGGGTGCCACCGGCGGCCAGGGAGTAGGGAGAGGCGAACAGTCCATTGAAAACCGCGGCGCTCAGGCCATAGGGAGGCTGAGGCTCATCGACCGCGATGGTATTGCCTTGAATCATGGTGTTGAAAATGCCATAGCTGGCGCGAATGCTGGTTTTTCCGGCACCGCCCAGGATCTTTCCCAATAGGCCGCTGGCCTTATCGGGCGAATACGCCAAACCTATGCGCGGAGCATAGCGAAAACGCTGGGGCACAAGAGTGTTGGGTATACCGGGATCGGTGGCGATAGACCAGGCCGGGAAACGAGTTGGGATAGACGACGGATTGTTCGCCAGGATTAAAGGTCGGCACTTGATCGTACTTTTCCGCCCAGTACTGCATCAACTCCACGCGTAAACCATAGTTCAGGGTGAGACTGGGCTTCACGCGCCAGGAATCCTGGGCATACCAGCCCACATATTTGTGACGCGGATAATAGGCCTCGGAATCGGCCTGTTCGAACTGGATGGGCGCTCCGATGAGATAGTCCGCGAAGTTATTGCCGGTTTGATAGCCGTTAAATATATAGCTGCCATTCAAGGTGGCGTCGGGATGGACGTTCACCTGCTCGAAACTGATTTGCACGCCAGCCTTGAGCGTATGATTGCGAACGATTCTCGAAAGGCTTTCATTGGCCGAAAAGGTGTTATTGGCCTGCCCGAGATTGGTGATGGGCGTTCCCATGATAAAGGAGCTGGAGCCTGCGAAGACGATGTTTTCAATTCCCTCAAACGGCGCCAGAGGAACAAGGCCGGGCGATCCCGCTCCATTGCCGATGTTAAAACCCTGGGAGGCAACGCTGATCCCCAAGCCGCCTTCCGGCTGGCCGACGACGTTGGCATTGCGCATATAACTGAAATGGAGTTCGTTTACGGTGGAGCTGCCGAAGGTCCTGGTATCGCCCAAACTGAGGAGTTGCGCGCGTCCGTAATTCAACGCGCTGAAACCGGGAACGGAGGCGCCGCCCTGTCCGCTGGGAAAAGGATTGGTCACAGCGTAGTCGTCGAAGAAATAGTACGCGGAGAGGTTGCCCCAGCGCGTGCTGCTCTCATCGATGCGCATGCTGGTCTTGTCGTCTCGAAGCCTTTCGTTGGCCTCGCCGGAGAAAGTAGTGGGACCGACGTTGGGCAAGGGAATGTACTGCAACAGGTTTTTGGAAGGCGCGGTCCAGGCGCTTTGCGGGACGATGGCGTTCGGAAAAACGCATTGCGCGGAACTGGTGCAGCCCGGCGTGTAATAAGGTTCGCCCTGCGAAACGGAGTAGCCCAGGGAGTTTTGAAGCTGAGTGGCCAGAGCCGAACCCGCGACGCCGGATGAAGAGGCAAGAGCACTGGCTACGTCAGAGAGATCGCCGTTCCGGTCGGCCAGCGAAGGCACGGGAATCAGGCCGGTGTCCAATCCCTGGGTATTGCGCGTTCCCTGGTAATCGGCAAAGAAGAAAAGCTTGTCTTTCTTGATCGGGCCGCCGAGAGTGCCGCCGAACTGATTTTGTTGAAAGGCCTCCCGTTCGGGCGAAAAGTAATTGCGCGCGTCCAGATCGGTATTGCGCAGGAATTCGAAGGCGTCGCCGTGAAGCGCGTTGGTGCCGCCTTTGGTCACTACGTTGACGATGCCGCCGGCATAGTTGCCCAATTCGGCGTCGAAGTTGTTGGTCAGCACGCGGAACTCCGCGAGCGAATCGAGATCGGGAATGATGCTGGTGCCGCCGTTCATCTCTTCCTTGACGTCGGAGCCGTTCACCAGAAATCCGTTGGCATCTTCGCGCTGGCCGCTGATCGACTGGTTCCCGGGATTCAAGCTGCCGGAAGGCGTGATCGCCACGGTGACTCCGGACATCACGATGGAATCGGGAGTTTGCGTGGACATGGGCACGATGCCGGGCTGAAGAGACAAGAGGTCGGTGAAGGCGCGGCCGTTCAGCGCCACCGCGGTCATCACCGAACCGGTGACCACGTCACCCATCTGCGTGCTCTCGGTCTCCACATGCACGGCGCTCTCGGATACGGTGATTTGCTCGGACTGCTGGCCAATCTCCAGGGTTATATCGATCAGCAGCTTGGTATTCACGTCGATCATCAAGCCGGTCCGCTTATAGGGCTTGAAGCCGGGACGGAAAGTTTCGAGTTCGTAGTGGCCCACCGGCAGAATCGGGAACGCATAGATGCCTTCGGCGTTGGTCGTGGCGTTCTGCTGCACGCCGGTCTCGACGTTGCGGCAGATGATGGCAATGTCCGGAATCACCGATCCGGTGGCGTCCCTTACCGTGCCTGAAATACTCCCGGTAGTTTGGGCGTTGGCGGGGATGCAGCAAAAAGCGAGAACGGCGACAACCAAAATTTTCGCGGCAATACCCAAGCTGCATCTCATTGGCGGGTCACTCCGGGCGTGAACAACACAGCCGCAATCGTACGGCAAGGGGGTGCGATGAAGCGGTTAAATCGAGGTAAAAGTTCCTTGAGGCGGATTTAATCGCGCGGATCTACGCAGGGATTCTTACGAACAACCCTCACCGCACCATGGATTGCGGGTTTCGACCGAGCTTTCGACCGTCGGACGTCACAACATATTCGAGCCACATAATATGCTGCTCATATTTACCGGGGCGGCCGGTTACAGTGACCTCATCGCCTGGGCTGAGACTGTCTTTGTTCCATCCAGCGCGCACCATCTCCGCCGGAGGAAGAATTTCCGCGTGCCACTGGTCCACTTTGCCATTGTCGTCCTTGACGGCCACGGAGAGGATCGAATGGGGATTGGCCCATTCGTAACCCGTCACAACTCCGCTCAGCGTTATGCTCTTGTTTTGGTATACCTGGCGCGACCCGTGATGTGCCCACAGTAAGCCGGAAAATGCGAAGGAACCAGCCATTACAAGAATCAGAATCCTGGCTTTCATTCAACACCTCCAAGGCGCTCGGCGCTCTGGGGCTTGCTGTGCAAGCGTACCACGCCTGGAGAAGTCAAAACATTGGAATGTGAGATTGGGAGGAACTGCTTTCTCAACCGATCAAAAGACCAAACATCGACCGTGTCTTAGCGTTTCGGAATGGCACAGTTATGCGGGTGAACTACGGCACAGAACTTTCTTTCACTCAGTGCGGCGGTGACGGAAAACTTGGATGTGTTTCAAATTGGGAGAGAACGCAGGGTTCACTTCGTGCAGCGGCTTGCAAGGCCGCCTTGCGCGTCTGTCTTCTCGCGATAGACGTCGTGACAATTCTGACAGGCGGTACTGACGGCTCCGGCGGCGTCGAGCATCTTGTCTTCGTTTTTCGTTTGAGCGGCCTTATAGGCATCCGCTCCCGCCGCGCGGAGGCCTTGAACGAACTTGGTCCAATCCGCATTCATCACCGGGACCGGGCGGCCGTTGGAACACACGCGCCCCGGAACCGTGAGAAGACGCGCGGCTTCGGTGAGGGCGAGCGCGCTATTCTCCACAGCGGTCCATCCTCCATAGGTGCTGGCCAGGGGATCGGTGGCTGAAGAAGGATCGGCAGCCTGCTTCACATCGGCTGGATTACTGCCCTGGGCGAAAAAAATGATATTGGAGGCGGGAAGCAGGATGCCCCTCATCAATTGGGCAAGGTTTGCCTGGACCCGCGCGGCGGGCGCGGTGGGAGTTTTTGGGGCGGCTGTCTGTTTGGTGCTTGCCGGTGTTTGCGCGCCGGCGACCCCCAGGCAGATTGTGGATATAACCGCGAAGACGATTAGCGCGAAAGCGCCGCCGCGAAAGCGCATGACTTTAACCTCAAAATGGGCACCTCAACACGGGCGCCTCAAATGGGCCACCTCAAAATAAGAACTTCAGGACTGAACCGTCGATTTGTCTGCCCAGGCCATCAGAGCGACGATGGCAATCGCCACCAGGAAAATAAGCAAAGCAAATTGATTGGCCGAGGAGCTGCTGGTGAGCCCGGATGCGGCGGACATCGACACCAGCCCGAAAACGCACATGGCCAAAACGATCAAGCCGGACAAGAGCACCGAGCGAGAACTCGCCGATTGCCCGTTCCAGACGGCACGCGAAACGCTAACCACCACAGCCAAAACGACCAGGACGTCAAGGGTTCCGAGAAAGGTTGTCATTTGCGCTCCTAGCGAGACGGGTGGATTCTACATCCGACGAGAGGAACGACAACGTAAAGTTGGTGTTAAGAAGTCTTAAGCGATGAGCCTGCGTCTATTTTGGATCTTGCCAGCCTCGGAGCAACCCTGGCGGGTTATAGCCCAGGCGCGCGACGGGCGCGCCGCTCTTGGCTACCTGGGTAACGATGGCCGTGACTTGGTCGCCCGTCTTGAAGCTATCCGCGGCGAATCCGAAGTTGATCATGTTCGACGGCGCGACCAGTTCGCAGGTCCAGTTCACCACTTTGCCGTCGTCGCCTTTCACGTCAATCTTCAGGAGGACGTGCGGATTGATCCAGCGCCATTCCGTGACCGTGCCCTTCAAGGTGAGCTTTTTGTTTTCGTAGGACGCATTCCCATGATGCGCGATTACCGGGAGGGAAACTGCCAACAAGGCGACAAGCGCCAGGAAACTTTGGGTAGCCTTACTCCTCATGGTCACTCTCCAATGCCGGTCATCGCGATGGCATAAGCCGAATCTTGCGAGACGGCTCTCGTCTGGCGCGTCGATTAGAACAACTTTAGAACAATTTGGCTCTGTGTAACTCGTTGCCCGTAACTCGCTTGAGCCCGCGAAGTCTAACGGTTCGCAGGCAGGCGTTCATGCTAAATTCGTGTAAAAAGTGAGGCATCGCCAGGAAGGAAACGCCGAAACGCGCGCCGTACGTGACGACGGGGCGGCGATGTGGTTTAAGGTTTATTTCTGGTCTTCTTATTTCGGGTCTTCTTATTTGGGCTCGGAGGGTTGCAGGCGCGTCTTGACGTCGTCTTTATTCTGCAAAATATAGTCGTAGAAGCCCGCGGTCACGAGCTTGATGGTGACCGGACCGCCCGACTCGTTGTCCCAGAACCAGCCCTGGATTCCCGTGCTGGGCGACGTGAACGTGCCGTGCGACTCCTTTTTGCCGGCATCGTCCTTTTCATAGCTCTCGTAGTAATCGTCGCCGGCGTTCGCGGGTTTTACGTCGGGCTCTCCATGCAGTTCGTATTGGACGGTGCGATTGGCGCTCCACGAATAAACCATGCCCGCGCCCTTTTGCATGTGGTACTTGATCTCCATACCTTCACCGGGCCCCAGCATCAGCTCCCGTGAATCGACTTTGTAGCCGCTGGTTTGTGCTACGAATGTGCCCTTGATGATGGGCGCTTCGCCCGCCGCTCCCGCTTCAAAGACCGGCGCGGCTGGAGTGGCGTCAATCGTGGCTGCGGAACCGCTGGTCGCGGCGTTCACGGGCTTGGATAGATTCATCAAGCCCAGCGCGGCTCCGGTGTGCAGAGGGTCTTTTCCCAACTCCGCGGGCATGACGATGGTGAAGAAGATGACCGTCGCGATCAACGCGGCCAAACCCGTGGCTTTAAGAATCTGCTGTTTCGATGGCGCTTCCACCGCAGGGCTGCTGTTTCCGTTTGTCATGATGCGAGATACCCCGCGAGCTGATAGCTCAAGAGAATGAATCCGCCGGTCATCAGCGCCGTATTGGTGGCGAACGCATGTTTCATGAAGCCGCCCTGCATGCGCCAGTAGCTCAACCCGATGAGCACGGCCGACAAGGCCAGAACCTGGCCGATCTCCACGCCGACATTGAAGCTGATGATGTTGGCGATCAGGCCGCTGTGGGAGAGCGTTAATTCCTGAAGCTTGGTGGCCAGGCCAAATCCATGAAACAGCCCAAAAATAAGCACCGCGATTTTTGTATTGGGCTGGAAACCGAGGAAGCGCTGGAACCCGCCCATATTGTCAAAAGCCTTGTAAACCACCGATAGCGCAATCACCGCGTCGATGAGATAGGGATTGGCGCGCACGTGCCCGAAAACTCCCAGCAGAAGCGTGGTGCTGTGCCCCAGCGTGAAAAGGCTCACGTACTGAACGATGTCCTTCAGCCGGTAGAGGAAGAAGATCACGCCCACCAGGAACAAGATGTGGTCATACCCGGTGACCATGTGTTTGGCGCCGAGATAGAGAAATGGACCAATGGCGCGGCCCTGATTCGACTGCACGAAGGAGGCATCGCGCTTCGACACGTTGTGCGCATGGGCAATGGCGGGCACGAGAATCGAGACGAACAAGACGCCAACGATTGCGAGTAACAGACTGCGCCTGCCTGCACGAATCATTATTTCGCTGCCTCCTGGAGGCAAGAGATTATGCGCATGCTTGGAAAATCGGGGGAGTAAAATTGTGGTTAAGGCTGCTTAACGTCGGCGTAACGCCTGGAGCTTGCCGCCTCTTGGGGATTACTTTTCGCCTATGCCGATGGGCAGTTCGGTGCCGTCGGATTTCACGATCCTGCGGATCCAGATGGAGTTCGCGCTGTTCTTGGCGGCATAGCCGCTGATTGTAACTTGCTCTCCCATCTGCAGCGAACGCCTGGTCCAACCCACGCGCGCCAGGATATTCGGGCTGGTCAACTCGGCCTGCCATTTGACGATGGCTCCGTTGCTTTGCTTCACATTCAGATAGATCAGCGCGTGCGGGTTGCCGAAATCAAAATAGGTTACCGAGCCCGTGATGGTGATCTGCTTGGCCTCTTCGTAGGCGGCGATTCCGTGATGGGCGAAGCTGGACGTGGGGATCACCAATAATCCGAATGCCAGCACGCAGATGCCGATCGGGTGGATCTTCTTAATCTTGGTCGTGACAGGGCTAATTTTAGTCGTCACAGGGGCCTCCTCGCGAACGGGATCGAGGTGGAGTTTGTACCGTGGATTTGATGCCGCAACCGATACCCTGGCATTAGATTTGTTTCTATCGCCAAGCACAATTATCGCCCCAAAAGCCCACGGGCGACGTTAAATCCGGGCAAAATGCTCTTAACAGCCGCTTAATTAGCCACGGAGTTTGCATCAGCCAAGGAGATTCGATCAGCCCACGAACTTGTAACCCAAACCCACGATGGTAAGAATGAGCTGGGGATTCTTGGGGTCCGCTTCGATCTTCTGCCGGACCCAGGCGACGTGAACATCGACGGTGCGCGTGGAGGGCAGCCCGCCGTAGCCCCATACTTCCCGCAGGAGTTCGTCGCGGGAAAGCGTGGCCCCGCGGTGCTCCACAAAGTAGCGCAACAACTGAAATTCCATGGCCGACATGACGATGGGGCGTCCGCCGCGGGTCACTTCGGTGCTGCGGACGTCGATCCGCAAATCTCCGAACTGGTAACGAGCCGGGCTGGCTACCTTCCCCGGTCCCGCCCGGCGCATGAGCGCATCCACTCGAGCCAGTAGCTCGGCCATCTTGAAGGGCTTGGTCAAGTAATCGTCGGCGCCGGTGCGCAGGCCGATTACTTTATCCATGGTCTGCCGGCGCGCGGTCAGCATCAGGATGGGGGCATTGGAGCCCAGCTCGCGAAGCTTCTGGCAGATGGAGAGGCCGTTCTGCCCTGGGAGCATCAGGTCCAGGATCAGCAGATCGAAGGGCTCGCTGGTGGCCATCTCCATTCCGGAATTGCCGTCGCGAGCCACGTTCACGGCGTATCCTTCTTTCCGTAAACGGTCCTTCAGCGTGGTGGCCAGCGCCGCTTCGTCTTCTACAATGAGTATGCGTGCATTCATGTGCGATGTGACAAGAGATCCGGACTAAGCCTTGGCTATCCCGTGATTGATCGCTTGTTCTTCATGCTGCATCTCCATCGTTGGCAGCACCGGAAGATGCAGCGTGAAGGTGGAGCCCTGAGATGGTTTACTGGAAACGCTAACCCCGCCGCCCATCGCTTCCATCATGCGCTTCACCAGGTAAAGCCCCAGGCCCACTCCGCGAATCTGCCCCTCGCGCGCGTCCTGCCCGCGAAAAAAAGGTTCGAACAGGTGGGGAAGGTCCGCGGCGGAGATGCCCATTCCCTTGTCCTCCACGCTGATCCGCACTTCGGGAGAAGCTCCCCGTGCGGAGTAGCTGGCCCGCAAACGGATCCAGCGGTTCTCCCCGGAGTATTTCATGGCGTTGCTCACCAGGTTCTCCACGCATTTGCTGAGCGCTTCGGCGTCGGCGACGACGAAGGGCAATTCCGGGTCGATGACCTTGTCGAACGTGAATCCCGCATCGCGCAGCATGGTCTCCGAACCTGCCAGCGTCTGTTCCAGCAAAGGAGCGATTTCCATGGGCCGGAGGTCGTATCCGGATTTTCCGAAGCGCCCGGCCGCGAAGAGCAAAACTTCGTCCACCAGACGCTCCAGCCGCCGCCCTTGTTCCCGAATCATGGCGCCGTACTCCTGCACCTGCGCCGGCCCCTCGACCACGCCGTCGACAATATTCTCCGCAGCCGAGTTGATCACCGCCAAGGGCGTGCATAGCTCGTGCGAAACGCCGGCCACAAACTCCATCTGGAGCTTGGCCAGCCGTTCGGCGCGCCGCGCCACGGAAAAGAGTAGCACCGTCGTCCCCGCCAGCAGCCCGAGCAGGCCAAAGCTGATGGCCAGGTTCCGCCGGCGCCATCGCGCCACGTCCACGTCGACAGATCCCGCGGGGTCCCGCACGACCAACTGCCATTGCTCGCCGTCGCTGGCCATTTGCAATGGCGCATGGCCCCGCCGCCTGGCCTCCTCCGCGACCGCATCGAAGAGGTTTAGTTGCGCATCGGGCGCGGCGGCGGAAAGATTAAGGTTGGCATTGGACGTGTAGATTGTGCCGTAGGGCGCTTTGGCCGTGCGAACCTCGACGTGGAAACTCGTCAGCCCCGACTCCCCGAAATGCCGGACGACCAGATCCGGCACATACTGTTGCTGCAAAAATTCCATGTCCAATTCGAGGACCAGGAATCCCCGCAGTTGCACATCTCCCTCGGGCGCCTGGACCTGAAAAATAGGACGGATCAACGCGGGCGTCTCTCCTTGAAACGTCCACGGATAATAGAGCGCCTCGCGGTCCCCGATCTGCCGCGAGTTCAGCTGCTGAGCCTGCTCCTGGAGATATTGTTGCAGGCCGCCCAACTGCCTGGGCCAGGCTAACTCGACAAAGCGCTTCCCGCTTGGATCGAGCGACTCCAGAGTGGAATGCGGCGCCTCCGTTTTCCAGATCAGCAAGGCCGCCAGCAAATCGGGACGCGAAGCGATGCGCGTCCACTCCTGGTGCTGGCGAATGACGCGAGCTTCCAGGTTTTCCGCCCGGTCTTGCGGATCGACCTCGTGTGTTTCGCACAGCCGCTCGAAATCGTACGAAAATTCCTGGGCGAAGCCGCGAACGTCCGTGGTCAGCGTCCCCTTCAAGCGCTGCTGCTCGGACCGGCCGATTTCGGCGGTCCAGCGATATTGCAGAACAGCCAGCGTGCACACCACCGCCACCATTCCCAGAATGGCCGCCAACTCCATCACCGATCGTTTTGACCATTTCATCGACGGCTGCTCTCTCGCCAGAGACTACCTGGGCGGGTCCGCCATATTGTCTTCGCAAATGTACTCGAGCAAGTGCCAGCCGCGCCTCAGTGCAAAAACTTGCTGCCCGTTCCAAGGCTTCAGGTAAGCCTTCGGGTCATCGAAGGTGATATCGTCCACCAGCGTATCGTGGTCGGCGCGGCGGATGCGCTCGACGAGGTGGAGCGCGTCGGAATGGGGATGGCCCACTTGGTCGAGCCAAGTTCTGTCGTTCAATCCCACGGTGTCCACCACCAGCGTATCGCCCTCCCAGTGCCCGATGGAGTCTCCCATCCAGGTGGGGTTCAAATCCTTGGGATGCTGCCGCCGCTCCAGATCGATGAAGCGCACGAAGTGGTCGTACTCGAAAACCATCATCAGCTGGCCCGGAATCTGCACGATCTGCATGGGAAAAGGAATCATCAGGATCCGCGGCACGCCCGGCGGATAACACTGCAAAATGGGGTCCTGCGAATTCGCGCTGGCGTGGGGTCCATAGCCCGGCTTGGCCGCCTTGTACTTTTGCTCCGCCCACTTCTGGAAAGGAGGCTCCTTGGGGCTGAAGCTGACCAGCGGATCTTTTTCGAGCCAGACGCCGGTCAGATCGGCCGGAGAGGCGCCTGGCCGGACCTGCGCCGCAAGCGGCCGCCGCGATCCATCCGCAAATAAAAGCAGCCCTGACGACAACGCGATGGTAAGAGCCAGCGCCGCAAACGAATTCGTCCCCTTGTGCAACTTCAGGCTCCGCGATCCTTCTGTACCTCTCCGGGCCGCATCTCTCCGACCCGCATGTCTCCGGCGCCCCCTATGGATACTGCGCATATTTGCCCCATTGTACTGTCAATTGGGCGCTGGGGCACGGCAGAGCCGCGGCTGATGCCTCGAATCACGAGTGCACGATTGTACGCGTGAACGCCGCGAACTCCGGTGCGGCGCGGCGGTTCTGGTTGTACAATCGACGATTCGACGGTAGCGAGTTCGGACACTATGTTTGGGTTCAAAACGGGGACCGCGCCCAGAGAACAAGACCAAGAAAAGAAGACCAATATAAGATGAAGATCATGAGTATGGAAGGCGAATTTGAAAACATTTGCGACCGCGCTGCAATCCATCATGAAGCGGCGCGAGAAGAGGGGCGACTGATGCCTCCCCTGCGCGTTATGAAGTTCGGCGGCACCTCGGTGGGCGATGCAGATTGCATCTCGCCGCGCCGCGGCCATCGTAAAAGCCGCGGCGGCGCGAAGGCCCGTGGTGGTGGTGGTTTCGGCCATGAGCGGCGTCACCAATCGGCTCATCGACGCCGCGCACCGCGCGGAAGCCGGCGAACGCGAATTCCTGCAAGCTGATCGCCGAGCTCGCGCACGCAGCACCTGACCGCGCTCGAAGCTCTGGTGCAGCGATCCGCAAGAACGTCCGCCGAGGTCGCAAGAGCCTCGCCGAAGTCCTGGCCGAACTCGAGCGCCTGTTGCAAGGCACGGCCCTGCTCAACGAGCTCACGCCCCGCGCGCTCGACGCCATCTCCGGCATCGGCGAGCGCCTCTCCGCGCCGCTGGTTGCCGCCGCGCTCAGCGAACTCGGTGTCGCGCAGCGTGCCGGTTTCCGCCACCGAAGTCATCGTCACCGATCCCATCACGGCCGCGCCGAACCCTGATGGAGCCACGCGAAGCGCGCCGAAGAGCGCCTGCGTCCGCTGCTCGAAAGACGGCGTCGTGCCGGTGGTCACCGGCTTCATCGGCGCAACGCTCGAGGGCGTGCCGACCACGCTAGGCCGCGGCGGCTCCGACTATTCCGCGACGATTCTGGGCGCCGCGCTGGGCGCGCAGGAGACGGTGATCTGGACCGACGTCGACGGCGTGAAGACCGCCGATCCGCGCCTGGTTCCCGAAGCGCGCACGATCGCCGAAATCTCCTACAACGAAGCCGCCGAGCTGGCCTATTTCGGCGCCAAGGTGCTGCATCCGAATACGCTGCGGCCGGTCACCGCCGCGGGCGTGCCGGTGTGGATCCGCAACAGCTTCGCGCCGGAGAAGCCCGGCACGCAAAATCACCGCCGCGCGGCAAATCCAATGGCGGCGGCGTGAAGGCGCTCACGGCCATTCGCGACGTCACCATGATCACCGTGGGCGGGCCCGGCATCGTGGGCCTGCACCGACGTGCTGGCGCGATCGTTCGCCGCCACGGCGGCGCTGCGCGCCAACGTGCTGCTGGTCTCGCAATCGTCGTCGCAAAACGATATCTGCTTCGTGATTCCCACCGCCGAGAAAAGCGCACGGTCGAGGCGCTGCGCAACGCCTTCGCGCCGGAAATCGCCGAGCAGACCGTCGAGCACGTCTCCGCCAATTCCGACGTGGCGATCGTCGCCGTGGTCGGCGAAAACATGCACGGCATCCCCGGCATCGCCGGGCGCACCTTCGCCGCGCTCGGCCGCGAAGGCGATCAACATCATCGCCATCGCCCAGGGCTCTTCGGAATACAACATCTCGCTGGTGGTCGAGCGGCCGCCATGCAGCGCGCCGTGGTCACGCTGCACAAGGAGTTCCGCCTGCACGAGCCGGTTCCGGCATCCCACAGCCGGTAAGCTCGGGCCATGCCACTGCCGATCGGGTGAGCTAGAGTTTTTCGCGCCGACGATGTTCTTGCTGGGCGCTTTTCGCCGTCGCGAATTCCCTGGGAGCATTTCGCTGGAATCTAGATTTCGCAGGATAAAGGTGTGACCGAACGACTCCGATTGCTGTTCCGCAATGTCGTCTACAACCTGCGCGGCGGCTTCCTCGTCGGCCATTGACCATCGCATTGGCGCTGGGTGTGCCGGGGGGCTGCTCTCCTGGGTCGAGGAGACCTATCCCGCTTTCGGGATGGGAACCTAGGGTACTGTTCCTCTCTCGTCGCGGACCCCCAGGTATCTCAGGTGATCCTGGCGGGCATCGCCGGCTCGATCATGACGGTCGTTTCCATCGTGTTCGCGATCCTGCTGATGACGCTTACCTTGGCCTCGATGCAGTTCTCCCCACGCATCATCGTCAATTTCGCCAGAGACCGCGTGACGCAGTGGACGCTGGGCATATTTCTGGGAACATTCTTGTATTGCATGGCCGCGCTGCCGGCGGCGCATTCCCTGCCCCAGCCGTTCGCGCCCGTGGCGACCGTCACGGTAGCAATTTTTCTGGCCATAGCTTGCGTGGCCTTCTGCTTTTTTTCATTCACCACATATCGCAGGCCATCAGCGTGAATCACATCGTGGCCAGGATCGCGTCGGAAACGGAACTGGTGATTGACGACGTGATGCCCTGCCTCGCTGCGAAGCGGCCTCGAGCGAGCCGACGAAAACGGCCTAGCGCGTGGAACACGCCAATTTTGAGACCGAATTGGGCTAGTCCGCTTCGTCGATACACGGCGCCTTCTCGATTTGGCCGCGGCCTCCCAAGTCAAAGTTCGCGTGGTCAGGCGCGTCGGCCAATTCGTTCCAGAAGAGTCCCCTGCTGATGGTTTACAACCCGGAACGCCTCTCGCGGAAGGGATCAGCGAGTTTCGGGGCGCTTTCGACTGGGACCATCCCGAACCTTACAGCAGGACATCGAATTCGGGGTCTTGCAGATCGTGGATATCGCCCTCAAGGCGATATCGCCCGCCGTAAACGATCCCACCACGGCGATTAGCTGCGTGGACCAATTGAGCCGCCTCGTGATCCGTTTCATCTCCAGAGAGATGCCGGAGCCCCTCCTCTATGACTTGAAAGGAGTCGCTCGCGTCTACATCCGCTGGATCGGTCTCGATAGGCTGCTGGACTCCGCATTCGAGCAAATACGCATGTACTCCAAGGCGGACATCGCCGTGAGCATGCGCCTGCTGCGCGCCTACGGCGAATCGCGATACCACGGAAGATTCCCGCTCAGGAAGGCGCTCCTGGAACGGGCCAGACGGGTGGTCGCCGGCTGCGAGCACAGGGTCGAGATGGAAGAGCTGAAGCCTATGCTCGTTCGCCTGACGGCTCTGGAGAGGCTTACGGCCGTTTAAATTAGGCTCACGGAAAGAAGGCCCCGCGGAAGAAGTCCCTTCCCTCCGGAGCTGCGGCATCGCGGGAAAATTTGCGACTACTTGTGGTGTTGGCCACGAAGAGCAAGAACCCGAAAATGACGACGGGAATCATCGCCAGCAAGATGTAGAAGAGGATTTGCCGGCCAGGGCGAGCGCCGCTTCTTCCAGTCCCGCAGCTCCGGGCGCTCGGCGACGCCCACCTGGTCTGGATTCCGCAGGTCGTTGGCAAACTCCCGCGCGCTGGCGTAGCGGTTCGCCGGATTGCGCTCCAGAGCGCGATAGATGATCTCCTGCAGCTGCGGCGAAATCTCGGGATTCAGTTCGCGCGGCGGCACGGGATTGTTCAGCAGCCGGTCGTTCATGATGGCGAAGGGATTGGGCCCCTGGAACGGCACGTCGCCGGTCAGCATTTCGTACAGCATCACGCCCAGCGCGTAGATATCGCTGCGCGCGTCGCCGCGCTTGGATTTCACCTGCTCGGGCGAGATGTAGTCCGGCGTGCCCATGGCCTGCGTGAGCTTGGCGAACGTCAGCCGCCGCATCCCGTCGCTGCCGGCGATGCCGAAATCGATCAGCTTGATGTGGTCCTCGGCGTCCACCATGATGTTTTCCGGCTTCAGATCGCGGTGCACCACGCCGTGGCTGTGAATGTAGTCCGAGCGCGTCGCAGATGCCCAGCGTGATGTGCACGGCGCGTTCGATCGGCAGCTTCTTCTGCTCGATCAGGATCTTGCGCAGCAGCCGCCCATCCACCCACTCCATCACCATGTAGATCCGGCTGCGGTCTTCGTCGTCGAACACCTTCATCACGCCGGGGTGATCGAGCTTCTTGCCGATGTCCTCTTCGCGCTTGAAGCGGTCAAAGAAAAGCGGGTCGGCCTTCCACTTCGGGATGGGGGATCTTGATGGCACGGGGCGGCCGTTGCGCAGGTCGGTGGCGCGATAAATCGAGGCCATGCCGCTGCGGGCGACGAGATTCTCGATGCGGTAGTGATCGAGTTGATCGCCGGGATGGAGTGAGGTCATCGCGAGGGCGGGTCACGGCCGGAAGCCGGCGCATGCCCTGGTTCAGCGAAGCTTGTAGGGCCGCCCGCGGTACATGCCCACGCGTTCCACGCTCTGAACGCGGATCAGTTGGGCGCTGACATTATCGCTGCCGTCCCGCTCATTGGCAAGCGCCACCAGTCTCTGCGCCGCCCTGGTCCAGATCCGGCGTCTCGCCGACGACGGTGGCCATGTCCGACGGCGTCAAGGCGCCATGCAGCCCGTCGGAGCAGAGCAGCAACACGTCGCCGGGAAACACCTGATGATCGTTGATTTCCACGTTGACGAATAGCTCGCTGCCCAGCGAGCGGCTCAGCACGTGGCGCGTATCGGCCTCGGCGCACTTCCTCTGCGGAGAGCAGCCCCAGCCGCACATGCTCGTTGGCGACGGTGTGATCGCGCGTGAGCAGGGTGGCTTGCCCTCTGCGCGGATCAGATAGCAGCGCGAATCGCCCACATGCGCCACGACGGCGCGATCGTAGCGCAAGGCGCAGGCCACGAGCGTGGTGGCCATGCCGGCCCCGCTCGCGCCGGCGTCAGCGCGGCCTCGAAGACGCGCGCGTTGGCGGTCTGCACCAGGCGCTGCAGCAAGCCGCTGAGCGGCTTCGTCCTTGCGGCGCTTCGCGAAAGCCCTCCAGCAAGCTCTCCACCGCGGTGTGCGAGGCCACTTCGCCCTTGTCGTGTCCGCCGACGCCGTCGGCCAGCGCGAACAGCCAGCCGTGCGTGCGCGCCTGCTCCGGCTGTCGCGGAGCACGTGGCCGAGGTAATCTTCGTTTCCCATCGCGGACCCGGCCGATGTCGGAGATTTGCGCGAACTCTATATCGAGCATGGATGTCTGCGGACGGCAGATGCGCGACGCGGTATGCGCCGCCGCGCGTGCAACGCTATGTCCTCGATACGTCTCGAACATAGTAACTCTGCCTCACTCGCGACAAAAGCTCCGGGCGGGCTTGCGCCCGCCCGAGTTGGTCGTTCCGTTCTTCTTGCCGATCGAGTCCTGCCATCAGGCTACTTCGCCGGCGCGGCTCGCGACCAGCGTCGTCCGGCCGTTGCTTTGCTGGAGCGAGCGAAGTAGATGCCGCCGTAGATGGCCCAGACCGCCGCGATGCCAAGGCGCCGAACGGCTCCATCTTTGTGCCGTACCCCATGAACGGCCCGATCAGATAGAAGGCCATGCAGGCGAGGTTTGCCAGCACTCCGAAGACGGGAATCAACAAGTGCTTCAGCGCGCTGAAGTTCGGGTGCCCTTGATAGGCCACGATGCAGATGATGCAGCTCAGCATGTACAGCACGAACGTGCCGAAGTTGGAGGCCAGCACGATCATGGTCAAGGTATTGGGAAAAGCCGCCATGTGGTCGTGGGTGGTAGCGAACCAGACGCTGGACCAGAGCCCATGCGGCAGGGCCGCGATCGTCGAGTCGGCGATTGCGGAGGAGTCGCCGAACACCATCAGCAGCGCGATGCAGCCGATGACCGCCGAAATCACGGCCAGCGTCCAGATGGCGCGGTGGGGGCTGAGGTTCTTGTCGTGGAGCATGCCGAAGTGTTCCGGCACTTCCTGGTCCTTGCCCATGGCGTAGGTGACGCGCGCGCCGGTGTTGATGCAGGAGAGCGTCGTGCCGATCAGGGCCAGGAACACCGTGATGGCCTCGATCAGCATGAAGGTTCGCCCGTGGCCCGGGCCGAACAGGGCGTCGCCGACGACGATCATCATGTCGCCGATGGGCGCCGCCGAGCCGACGCGCGTTTTGCATGGTGTAGCCGCTATTTAAGAAGTAGTTCGCCGCGAAATACTCGAACAGATAGCAGAAGCACCCCTGCACCAGCAGCGAAGTGATGACCGCGATGGGGATGTCCCGTTTGGCGTTCTTGGCTTCGCCGCCCATCGACGTGACCGATTCAAATCCGACCAGGATCAAAATGGCCACCGTGGCTTGCACGAACATCCAGCCGAAGTTGTGAATCCCGACCACCGAGGCCGCGCTCGGATGCGACAGGAAATTGCCCATCGCGTCTTTGTCGGGATAGCTGATCGTATAAGGGCACCGGCTTGCCGGCGGCATCCAGCATCGGCTGCGGCACCATGTTGGCGTCGCGCACGATTGTCGTCGGTTGTCTGCCCGTTGGCCGTCTGTCGTGGTCGTCGCGAATTGGTAGGTGTAGGCTTCGCCGGTGGTCGAATCGAACTGGAAGGCCACGCTTCCCGGCGGATGGTTCATGCGGTAGCCGATGGCCATCACCGCGAACACCAGCAGCGCGCTGATCTGAATGACGTTGATGGCGATGTTCACCGCCGTCGAGCCAGTGACGCCGCGATGCGCGATGTAGGCAACGCCGAACGTAAAGACCACCGCGACCACCATCATGAACAGCGTGCCGGGGTTCGAGGCGCTCATGGCGTTGGGCCACAGCGTTCCGACCACGTAACCGCAGAAAATTCCCGTCACCGCCACCATCACCCCGGGATAGATCCAGTAGTACAGGTGCGAGGCCCAGCCGACGATGAACTTCGAGAGCCGCGCATACCGCCAGTGCTTGTCATGATTCAGAAACGATTGTTCGGCGAAGTAGTAGGAACTGCCGGTTCCGGGATAGAGCTTGGCCAGTTCCGCATAACAAACCGCCGTGGCCAGACAAAGCAGCGTGGCGAACAGAATGCCGATCCACATCGCCGGCGCCGTCGCGCCTTCCCCCGCTTGGCTGAAAAACGTGAGCCATAAGAAAGGCCCCTGGTGCGATCAGCGCCATGGCGTTCATGGTCAGACCGGTGAGACCCAGGGTAGCCTGCATCTCAGTGGTGCTTTTTTCGGCCATCTAGGATTGCCTCCTTCTTCGTGGATTTACTGATCCCCGGAGCGTCGCAGCCGCGAGAGGCGCAAGCATAAGGCGCATTGTCGGACAATACAAAACGCAACGTTTCGATTAAATGAATCAGGTTTTTGGATAAGCGCCCAACTATCGGCACTGCCATGATTTTGGACGAGTTGCGGCATTCTGCACGCCAATTTCGTGCTGCCCGGGCAGGAGCGTTTGCACCGGCACGCAGCGGCCGCCGTTCGCAAACATGTAAACTTTGATAGCCGGAACGATATCTTATGTGATATTGCCATAGCTTGGGCCCGCCGGTCTTTCCTATCAAGGGCCGGACAAGGGGCCAGGCAAGGGGCCTTCATGAGGCTTGCGGGATTTTGCTGCTGCTCGCCGGATGGGGAATCGTTCTCGCCGCTGTCATTCTGCTTGCTCCCGGCACGGCCGAGCCGTTTTCGTGCTCGCCGGAGTCGGCGTCGAAGTCCTGGGTATGGCGCTGGTCATCCGCTCGCATCCTCTGTGCCGCGGGCGAAAAAGAGTGACCTCCGTGCCCTCGCCTATTCTCCCGGAAACGACCGTCGTCCTTTTCTGCATTCTTCTCGCGCCTCTGGCCATCGCCGGCCTCGCGCTGATCAACACCGGCTTGGGCCGCTCGCACAGCGCCGCGCACACGATGCTGGCGTCGCTCTGTGTCTTCGCCGTTGCCGCCGCGTGTCTACTTCATCTGCGGCTTCGCCTGGCAGGGCTATAGCGGCGGCCCCGCGCACTATTCGCCGTCGCGGGCAAGACGTGGAACTGGCTGGGCCGGCCGTTTTTCCTGCGCGGCCTTGAGCTCGATGGCTCCGCGGCCTCGCTCTGCGTCTGGCTTGCAGATGCTTCAGCGTTGGGCTGGCCGCGCTGATTCCGCTGGGCGCCGGCTCGACCGCTGGCGATTTCGCGCCGTCTGCGCTTCGACCGCCCTGCTCGCCGGCTTGACCTATCCGTTCTTTGCGCACTGGGTGTGGGGCGGCGGCTGGCTGGCGCAGCTCGGCGTGAATTACGGCCTGGGCCGCGGCTTCGTCGACGCCGGAGGACGGCTCGATTCAAGTCGTGGGCGGCCTGACGGCGCTGGCCATGGCCTGGATTCTGGGCCCGCGCCGCGGCAAGTACTCCCCGGACGGAATGCCCACCGCGATTCCCGGTCATAACGCGGTGATGATATTGTTCGGCTGCCTGCTGGCACTTGTTGGCTGGCTGGGGCTGAATTCCGCGGGCGCCATTTTTTCGCCGGGACGCGACCCGGGCGCTGGTGCTGATCTCGATCAACACGACTCTGGCCGCCGGTGCCGCAGTCCTGGCGGCCGCGGCCATCACGCGCCTGCGCTTCGGCAGGCCCGACGTTTCCATCACCGCCAACGGCTGGGTGGGCGGACTGGTGGCCAGCAGCGCGGCTGCGCGTTCGTCGCCCCGCCGAGCCGTGCTGATCGGACTCGTGGCCGGCGCGCTGGTCACCTTCTCGGTGGAATTGTTCGAGCTGCGCTTTGGCGTTGACGATCCCGGCGGCGCCATTTCCGTGCATGCCGTGGGCGGCATCTGGGGATTGCTGGCCGTCGCGATTTTTGCCCGCCTTCCCCTCACTGCCGCCGGTGAACTGCCTGCCGCCTCGGCCCACGATTCCAGTCAGTGGCTGGCGCAACTCGTGGGCATTGCCACGCTGCTCGGCTTCGTGCTGCCGCTGACCTACGGCTTGAACTTGGCCTTGACCGCATCTGGCCGCAGCGTGTGCGCCAGGAAGGCGAACGGCAAGGCATGGATCTCTACGAACTCGGCGCCGGCGCTTATCCGGAATTCATGACCCACACCGAGGAGTTCACGCAATTGCGTTAGCTCCTCGGCTTCCCTTGGATCGATCGTCAGATCAATCGTTGGATGAATCGTTGGATCACGCGTTGGATGAATCGACGCGCGCGCTTCTGCTTACTCCGGCATAGGTGGAGGGAGATCTTCATACATCGCTCTGTGCAGCGCGCGGCTCGCGACGGGGCTCGGTTCGCGCAGCAGTGGGCCGAAAATGCAGCCGGGTGCTGCTCATAACAGCACCCGGTCAGCGGATCAAACTAAAGGGCACGGCACTGAAGTAACTTCAAACCGTAAAAGGGCCTGGTTGCGAACCTCCTCTCTGAAGATTTCATGCTCTCTGAATCATTCCTACCTTGGGAGCCTCAGAACATGAATCCCGACTCGATGACGCCCCGGACCTGCGTGCCATTTGTGCCCAGGTTGCCGAAAGCATCGCCGGCTGTGAAACCCCGGGCGTCAGCAATGCCCAGGTCTCCGCGAAGGAAGAAGCCGCCCTTCTGATAGGTGGGTGTGATGGTGAATCCGAAGGCGCTGCTGCCGGGGCCGTAGAGCAAGTTCAGCGCGTTGGGGTTGGTGGCGGCCAGACTACTGCTGCTCACGATATACTCCGGCCGCGCCGCCAGGGAGAATCCTCCCTTGAAGTTATAGTTGAGGAGCAACGCGCCGCCGTTAGTGGACCCGCTGCTGGGGAGTCCAATCTTTGCGTCGGTAGGCACGTGCGAGTACTGCCAATAGGGCGTGATCGTCCAAGCCTCATGGCTGTACGTATACAACACGTTGTAGATCGACTCGTTCGCCAGGGCGAGTGGTGTCGCAATGGGATTGTTCGTCGCCCTTGTCTGCCCGGCATTCCCGCCGCCCACAAAAGCCAGCGTATTGGAGGAGTTGAAGGCGTAAGACGCCGAGCCGGTGATCCAGTTGTAAACGTTAGAGTAGAAGCCGTCGTTCCAGCTCGCCGTCAAGCTCAGCTTCTTGAACGTATCGCTGACCTGCACCCCTCTGCTGATGGCGTTCTCCTGGTTCCACAACAGGCCGCGCTCGATGTTCATGTTCTCGAAATCAAACGTGTATTCGGCCCCGACCAACGTGGGCAATTCGCCGACCTCCACGTTGAAATTCCCCTTGACCAGCTTCAAGTACGCTACCGGCAGCGGACCATAGAGAGCCGTCAAGGTATCCGTTGTCTTGAGGAACGGCACTCCCAAATCCGGCAGGTTGTAGGCGCCTGCTTGCAGGTAGAACTGCCACCAGCCCGTCGTTTTCTGCAGGAAGATTTGTCCGTTGCTCAGGTCCCAGTGCGTGGATTTGTCCCCAGGGATCCAATTGGACTGGGTCGTGCCAATGCCGCTCAGTATGCCCGTAATGGCGACCGTTCCAAACGGTCCCGCGCTAAACGTGTGCGGCGGTGCTGCCGTGGACAGCGGCGCCGTCATGGTTGGAGTTGGCAGCGGTGCGGCGTGCCGGCGTCGCAGCTGCCGCTGCTGGTGCTGGCGCCTGTCCTGCCGCCTGCCCCGACGAATCCGCCGCCGGCGCCTGCCCCGCAGCCGGAATACTCAACCCCGCCAGTAATATGAATGCGAGAAGACCACCCCATTGCTTCTTCACTGTAATGCTCCTTTCAAAACTTGCTCTCAGCATCGAAGCATCATCGCTTCGGGCCGAACTTTAAGGCGTGGCCTTCGGAAAGACCAACGCAATATTTCGATAGAACTGGGGGGGGGGGGGGGGGGGGGGGGGGGGGGGGGGGGGGGGGGGGGGGGGGGGGGGGGGGGGGGGGGGGGGGGGGGGGGGGGGGGGGGGGGGGGGGGGGGGGGGGGGGGGGGGGGGGGGGGGGGGGGGGGGGGGGGGGGGGGGGGGGGGGGGGGGGGGGGGGGGGGGGGGGGGGGGGGGGGGGGGGGGGGGGGGGGGGGGGGGGGGGGGGGGGGGGGGGGGGGGGGGGGGGGGGGGGGGGGGGGGGGGGGGGGGGGGGGGGGGGGGGGGGGGGGGGGGGGGGGGGGGGGGGGGGGGGGGGGGGGGGGGGGGGGGGGGGGGGGGGGGGGGGGGGGGGGGGGGGGGGGGGGGGGGGGGGGGGGGGGGGGGGGGGGGGGGGGGGGGGGGATGCAAAATTTTTTCTGGTGCGCCATCGTGCGAAAAAATGATCGGACCAATCGAAGAAACCGCGTGATCGCCCTTTCTTGCCCGTTCTTCCGACGATCCTCTGCGCCGATTTTGATGCGATGCGCCCATGCACCGCAGCGCAGCCGCACGCGAGAAGATCTGCCAGGCCTCCGCTCCACTTGCGCCTGCGCCCCCCATCAGTCCAGTCTCTCCAGCGGCTGCTCCCAGCGATTCCGCGCCTCAGCCCTCTTCGCCCTAACGGAGCTCAAGGCCACGCTTCGACGCCAAGCCGTTGCCATCGCTACTCGCCTCCCGACAGCCTCCTCGGCTCTAGCAAATAGGAGCGCCGAGCTTCCAAAAGCGCCTAAGGAGGAGAGCGTCTATTCTGCCGTTCGTTGTCATTGGTGCTGTTACCCATGCGTCAGGCTGCCATTAGTCCCCGCTGCGATCGCGGCGAGCGTCTCGGATGTCGTTTGCTCGCGCTCGGTTGCGCGCGGCCTCCTCAGCCAGGCCGCGCTCTCTATCAGGCGATGGTTGTGCGAGCTGCCACGGACCGGAAGGACATGGAGACGGACCCATGGCGCCGCATCTCCCGCCAGCCGATCGATCGTAGCGTCTCTCTCTCAACGAGGAACCACGGAAGATGCGATGCCGGACCTGCCAGGGGATATCCACCGACCACACCGTGCCGGCGTTGCACCTCACCCACCACGAGCTTCTGATGCCTAAGTTCGATCATCTGACAGAGACCGAGCGGCGTCGATAGCCTTTACGTGATTCACTGCGTGCCGATGACATCAGGAGGCTCCCATGAAGACGTCATGCACGTCGCGGATCTGTTCGGCACTTGCTTTGGCCTCTGCCTGGGATTATCCTCTCGGGCGTGTTGTACGCTCAAACTTCGGATGTGATCGCGCGCACGCCTGGGCCCGCGTCCGCTGCGGCTTCCGCGGCGATTTGAAACAACGCCGTGCGCACACGCCCAGCGCAGGGGTCGCGGCGGGGGGGAGAAAATCGTATAATTCAGACTTGGTGGCACAGCCACTCCTGGCTGTGCAGGTTTTTTTTTGCCCCGACTCGACCGTGGCTATCCTCTGGTGTTGGCCTGAGACGAGGCCGTCACCCGGAGATACCTCAGGTAGCCTGAAGCTCGACGACGAACCACCGTGCCCGTGGAGGCCACTTTTCGCAATAGGCCCGCAGAGGCCCCAAGCGCTGGACCGGCTAGAATACAAATGCGGTACTATGGTGCGCGGTGGTCATCGTCGTCCTCGCCGGCTACCCTGGTGAGTCTACCAGGCGCATCGCGGGTCGACGACGCCAGCGATCGCCTCACCGACCTGGGCAGAGCTCGACTTCCTCGCCCGTGGCAAGCCGTCCGATCCTGGAGCCAACTCTTGCCGAACGTTGACCACGACGCTGTCGAAAGTCTTCGGTCTACACGCACCGGAAAGACGCGAGCGCGTAAGACGCTGTACATCACCGTAGATCCCATCGTGACTCCGGCCACTGAAGCCGACCTTGGCTACTTTGATCTCGATGCCCTGGGATTGACGGGAACCAAGCCCGAGATTGATAAAGTGGTGGCGCTCTATGGAGCCTCCTACGAAATCATTCCCACTCCACAGTCCGTGGAGAAATATCGTCGCTCATAGCACCACGCTATGCTCTCGATCCGGCTGGCCGCACCCGAATCCTTTTCCCTTACGAAGCCACTGTGAACGACATCGTCAAAGGCCTGAAAGCGATCCTAGCCTCCAGCACATAATGCTTGCGGCACGGCGCACGGCGCGCCTCAACGGTGTAAACTAAGTGAGCCACGATCCAGCAATGACCGCAAAACTCGGAGCGCTGCCGCTGGTACTGGCGCGGCCATCTGCACCGAAAACCTCACCCGCCACTACACCTTGGGCAGCTCCATGATTCGCGCCGTGGACGGCATCTCGCTCGAAGTGCCTCCCGGAGAGTTCCTGGCCTTTCTCGGCGCTTCCGGCTCCGGCAAATCGTCTTTGCTGAACCTGCTCGCCGGCCTCGATCACCCCACGTCCGGCGCCGTCTTTGTCCTGGGCCGCGAACTCGGCCGCATGACCTCGCTCGAGCTCTCCCGGCATCGCAGCCAGACCATCGGCATGGTCTTCCAGTCCTTCAATCTCCTGCCGCGCATGACCATCATGGAAAATGTGGAGTTGCCGCTGCGTCTCGCGGAAGTCCCCCGCGCTTCCCGCCCTGCGCGCGTCAAGGAGGCGCTGGAACGCGTGGGCCTGGGCGAACGTTTGTTGCATCGGCCCGGCGAACTCTCCGGCGGCGAACAGCAGCGCGTGGCCATCGCCCGGGCCATGGTCAATCGCCCGCGCATCCTGTTGGCCGACGAACCCACGGGCAATCTGGATAGCAACACGGGCGAGGAGATTCTGCGTCTCATTTGCGGCATCAACCGGCCGGCCAACGGCGAGGAGCCCACGACGGTTTTGATGGTTACCCACGAGCGCGCCCTGGCGGAACGTTACGCGAGCCGCATCGTCACGCTGGCCGACGGCCGCATCGAACGCATCGAGTGGCGGTGAAAAACGAAGAGTGCCGGTAAGAAAAAGGGTATCGGGGAAAAAGAAGAGTTACGCTGAAGAGAATTAGGGTGCCGATACGCCCGCCGCGATGGGCATATCGGATGAAGGAAAAATCATGAAGCTTGGCGATCTCACCGAACTGGCCTCCCAAAACCTGCGCGAGGCTCTGCTGCGTAATTCGCTCACCACGGTCGGCATTGCCGTGGGCGTCGCATCGCTCGTCGCCATGCTCTCTCTCGGCGTCGGCCTGCAGGAATTGATCAACCGCCGTCTGGAAAGCAATGGCCTCTTCAACACCGTGCTGGTCCGCCCGCAGACCTCGTTCAACGCCAATGGCCAAATGCAGCGAAACCGCGATTCCGGCGCGCGGCCGGCCGGCAATGGCGATCAAAATGCCGCCCGCCCTCGCAATTCCGATATCGTCACCAAGCCTCTGGACGTAACCACCCGCCAGCAACTCGCACAGCTTCCCCACGTCATCGACGTTTATCCCGAATTTCGCTTCACCGGCGATCTGCGTTTCGGTCCGGCCGGCCATTTGACGCCCATCACCAGCCTGCCCGCTTCCGCTTCCAGCAGCGACAGTTTGGAAGACATTCAGGGCCACTTCTTTTCGTCACCGAACGCTCACGAAGTGATCCTGCAAACCGACGTCGCCGCCGATCTCGCCGATTCGCAGCATCTGCAACCCGCGGAAATGCTGGGCAAGGATCTGGTGCTGCGCTATGCCGGTCGCGAACCTCTGACGCCGCCCGCCGGGTCCGGCGCTCGCGACCGAAGCGCCGGTCGTACTGCCGATCGGGCCGCCGGTCGAGGCGATGACCGGCGCCGCCCCCGACGACGACGTTCTCGGCTTCTCGGTCATCTCCTCCCGCGTTTCGCTGCGCGTCGTTGGTATCGTGGCCACCGAAGCCGTGGCCTCCGGCGCCAGCGCCTTTGGCCGTTCGGGCGCCTATGTGCCGGTGGCCGTCGCGGAAGAACTCGGCGTGGTGCAAGGCAACGACATGGGTGAAGTGATCCGCGAATCCACCCTCGGAGAAGGCGGCAGGCATTATTCCAACCTCACCGTCAGGGTCGAACTGCCCGCGGACGTTCCGGCCGTCGAGGACGCCGTGCGCCAGATGGGCTATTCGCCTTTTTCCCTGCTCGATCTCACCCGCAATCTCCGCCGCCTGTTTGCCATTCTGGATATGCTGCTGGGCATCTTCGGCAGCCTGGCCCTGGCGGTCGCCTCCCTGGGAATCATCAACACGCTGGTGATGGCTATTCTGGAGCGGCGCCGCGAAATCGGAGTTCTCAAGGCGCTGGGCGCATCCGACCAGGACGTTCGCCATCTGTTTTTTGCCGAAGCGGGAGTGATGGGTTTGCTGGGCGGCGTAATGGGAGTGGTTCTTGGCTGGGGCATCGGCCGCGCCATCCAGCTGGCCACCAACTACTACCTGAGCCAGCAACAGATTCCGCCGGAGAATATCTGGACCGTGCCGGTCTGGCTGGTGGCTTCGGCCATCGCTTTCTCTCTGCTTGTCAGCCTGGCTGCGGGAATCTATCCCGCCAGCCGCGCCGCCCGCCTCGACCCGGTCGAGGCCCTGCGCTACGAGTAAGCAGTTAAGATCGTTGTTGCTGAAATCCATCCGACTTCAGGAAGGGAACTTGGTGTGTTTCATGCTGTCTTAGGACTGCGGAAGAACGGAGAGCCTGACCCGCATGAGGAAGAACAACACGACCGGATTCGTGAATGGTTCAACGATCATTTGGAAAAACCCACGCGATTTACGGCTTCTAAGCCTCCTTTCTACCGCAAAAAAAGCAAGGCAATTTCTTGGTTCAAGGATACGGCGCACGAACACCTCGATCGTATTAGGCTATTGGTCGTAATTCTTCAAAATCACGGCGTTCCAGTTCGCATGCTGAAAACTGAGCGCGTCGGCTATGTGGTGTATGAAGACGAATATCAGATTGTGGCCGAGCCCTTCGCCGGAGAGCATTGAGCCAAATCACAGCTACGCGGCTGCGGGCAGCCGCCGTCCCGCTGCCCGCCTCAACCCGGTGGAGCCCTGGGCTACAGTCGGGATGGCGGACGTGTCCCGATTCCGATGGGAAAGTGAAGAGCAACTTTTCGCTAAGAAGCCATCGATCTTGCAGCGGGGCAGTTCAGGCTGACTCCACTCGCCAATCCGTCGCGCAGTTGCCGCCAGCGCACTATTCCCGGCGCGAAGATGCCGGAGGCTGTTCCAGCGAGTCTGCTCCTTCACTCTGCCTGAAATACAGACATTCTGATATACTGACAACGGGAGAACCCATGGAAGCCGTTAAAGTGGGGAAGCGCGGGACGATTATTGTCCCCGCAAAGCTGCGCAAGCGCTATGGCATCGAGGAAGGCGCGCTGGTCACCGCAGAGGCGCGCGAGGATGGCGTCCTGATTCGCCCCGCGATTGTTGTGCCCGTGGAACGGTACACACCCGAACGCCAAGCGGAATTTCTTCTCTCGACGGCTACCACCGCGAAAGACTACCAGCGTGCGCGAAAGGAAGTGGAGAAACTGGGCCTTGACCCCGACGCAATCCCGCACCGCCGGCCCCGCTAGATGGACCGCCTCTTTCTGGATGCCAATGTTCTTTTCTCCGCCGCCTATCGCACGGATGCGGGACTGGTTCAGTTCTGGAAGCTGAAGGATGTAATTCTCTGCTCCTCGCATTATGCTGTGGAAGAGGCGAGAATCAACCTCTCCGAAAACGCCCAAAGACGCAGGCTTGCCAAGCTTGCCCAGCGCCTCCGTCTCTTCGAGGCGACTCGACAAGACTTCCGCAGCGGGCTTTCCTTGCCCGAAAAGGACGCGCCGATCTTGCTCGCCGCGATAGAAGCACAAGGTACCGCACCTGATCACGGGCGATGTCCGGCACTTCGGGTCGTATTTCGGGAAGCAAATCGAGGGGATTCTGATCCTCTCGCCCTCGGACTACCTGAAGACGCGGCGCACCCGTTAGCGCGCCACGGTCTTCCCGGACACAGGATAAAATCCCCAATGTCATCGGCGTTGGCAGAACCGCGCCGACCTCATGCTCGATCGGTTCGCGCACAAACATCGCGACCGCAAAAAAACGAGCGGGGCGTTCCGCTGAGGGTCGGAACGCCCCGCCTTCCCTGCCCGCCTCCGCAATTTTAAGCAGGCAAGCTTGTCACGCGGCGTTTTCGTCGCCGCCGCGCAGGAATTCGTATCGCTGGATTTCCGCCACGATGCCGGAGCCACCCGAACTGTCCTCCTCGGTGCGGTGGACGCGTCCCAGGCAGCGAACGCGCACCGGCCCCGCCGAGTGTGATCTCGTGTGGCAGCGTCAAGATGATCTCCACGGGCGAGCCGTGGGTAACGTTCTTGGGCAGAAGAAAGTAAACTCCGCGTGAACTGACGTCTTTCGATTCGGTCTGCGCCTCGCCAACAGCCGCTCCGCTGGTCCAGCGGACGGTCATCGGCAATTTGATGCGAAAGCGCTGGGCCGTACGGCGCTCCGGATAAGCCAAGGGTTCCTCCAACATCTCGTCTATTTCGACTCACACTAACCTAGGAGCAGAGGCCCGCTCAATAGAGCGATTGTTTTAGTCCTAGGCCCATAAATTTCCGGTACTTGCGTACTATGGGCTGGCGTGCGGCACGAGGGGCGAAAACGCACGCGTTCGCATGCGGCTCGGCTGGCAGGCTGCGCGAAGCGCGCCTGCGGCCGATTCACTGCGGACTGGATTGTGCGGTTATTCGGCGGCGCTGCTCTTGATGATCGAAGCGCGCCGGTAAGCGGCCAATATATCGTCGAGCGAAAGCAGGCCCACCAGGCGCCGCGCATCGGCGCGATGCACCACCGGCAGGAAAGGCGCAGTCGCGCATCAAACGCAGCGCCAGATCCAGCGACTGGTCCGGGTGCAGCCGAGACAGCCGCCCGGCGGGCAAAATCTGTGCCAGCGTGTGGCCGCCCTTCCCCGCTTTGGCGCAATCCTGCAGCGCGCCCTTGGTTACCAAGGTCCATCGGCCCGTATCGTAAGAAACCAGCAGCGGGTCTTCGGTCATGTCCGCCAGCCGCGACACCGCGTCCGCCACGGTATCGCTCGGCTTTCAGAATCAGCCCCACCGGCTTGCGCATGGCGTTTTCCACCAGCAACGCCGTTTGCTCCCGCCCCTCTTCCATCGAGGGCAGGTCCAACCCCTCCTCGCGGGTCATCACGTCGAAGATCGGCGTCTGCTGGAAGCGCCGGCCAATGACATAGGCGATGGTGTTGGAGATGATCACCGGCAGAATAATGGAATAGTTCCCGCTCACTTCCAGCACCATGAACACGGAGGTCATCGGCACGCGCAGAAATCCGGCAAACAGCGTGCCCATGCCCACCAGCGCGTAGGCCCCCACCGGACCGGCGGCGCCGGGGAAAAAGTGATGCTGCACGGTGCCCACCGCCGCGCCCACCATGGCCCCCACAAATAACGCCGGCGCGAACATTCCGCCCGGCGCTCCGCTGGAAATCGAAAGGGTCGTGGCCAGAACCTTGAGCAGCGCCAGCGCCAGCAAAGTGTGCCAGAGAAACTGCCCGTGCATGGCCTGGTCCATGTACTCGTATCCCGCGCCCATGACCTGCGGAAATTTCAAGCCGATGACGCCGATGATCAGCCCCGCCAAAGCCGGCTGCACGTAAAGCGTCCAACGCGGCATCCGCCGGGCCCGCGCGCGAACCCATTGCAGCAGCTTCACGAAGATCAACGAGGTCACTCCGCCGGCCACCCCCAGCACCGCGTAGCTGATCAATTCGGAGGCGCTGCGTCATGCGTGTACGCCGGTATTTGAAACAGCGGCTCCGCGCCCAGGAACAGGCGCATCACCACCGCCGCGCCCACCGCCGCCAGCACCACCGCTCCCAGAATCCCCGCGCTCCACGTGCCGATCACCTCTTCGATCACAAAAAGCACCGCCGAAATCGGCGCATTGAAGGCCGCCGCCAGCCCCGCCGCCGCTCCTACCGGCGCGATCAGGCGCACTTTCTCGCGCGAAAGATGCAGCCGCCGCCCCAGCGCCGACGCGATTCCCGCGCCCATCTGCAGCGACGGATCTTCCGGCCCCAGCGATTGGCCGCTGCCGATGGCCAGCGCGCACATCAGGAATTTCCCGATCACCGTGTCGAAGGGAATATATCCGTCGTAGATGTATACCGCCGACTTGGTCTGCGCGACGCCGCTGCCCTTCACCCGCGGAAAAATCCGCTGCACCACGAACGCCAGCAGCAGCCCCGCCAGCGTGGGCACCAGCACGATGCGCACCGCGCCCGCCCCGGACGCCAGCGCCCCGATGCCCGGTCCCAGCAGCCACCAGTGCGTGTAGTCGATGGCGATGCGGAAGCAAACCACGGCCAGGCCCGCGAACAGCCCGATGATCACCGAGAGAAGCAAAAAGAAGTTGTCCTCGCGCATGGAAAGAGCGGCGCGCGCCCCCTCCAATGCATCGGTCAGGCCCGCTCGCATCCTTTGCGCGAGGTTTACCTCGCCTCGCTCGCCCGGAATTTCCGTACTCCACTCCGGAGGCTCTTCGGTCGAGCGCTCCCGCTCCGCAGCGCGTAACGGCAAAGGCGTGGCTCCCGGCTCTGTATCGGTGGGTCTAGGAGGCTGGCTCATGGGTGGGCTTGCGTTCTGGCTCCGATGCGCGCGATGGCGGCATTGGTCGGGTCGGCGGGCGGGCCGCAGTTCTCCGTGGCTGAGGACTCCATCTGGAAGACAAATTCCATCAAGGGATCCAGTTGGTCGATGCGCCGGGCCAGCGCCGCCTCCGCCAGATCGTCGCTGGCGGCGTGCGTGAAGCGCGTGAGGCTCACGTCCGGTTGCGGCAAGGCGATCCCGTGTTCGGACGCGCACGAACGAATGCGCATCTCCGCGGCGTCGTAAGCGCGGATGGCCCGCGCCGCGCGCTCCATCGCCTCGAGCCCCGGACGGTGCGGATCGAGCGCCAGCGTCGCCTGAGCGATCGCCAGATCCTGCGTCACTTGCGCCTCCTCGGTCTCGCGCGCGGCGGTCTCCGTTGCTTCTCCCGGATGCCGCTTCCGCTGCGCGTCCTCTCGCGCCGCGCTCTCCAGGTAGCGAACCGCGTCTCGATCGTTGCCCAGCGCGAAGTAGGCCTCGCCCATTCCGGCGAGAGCCTCGTAGTTATGCGGGTCCAGCTTCAGGGCCAGCCCGAATTGCTCCAGCGCCTGCTGCGCCTGGCCCGACTCCAGCATCAATCGGCCCACCTCGGCATGCAACGCCGGGTCGGGAGGAGTTTCGGCGGCCGTGGCCAGAAGCACACCTTGCGCTTCGGTTGTCTCCTCTCGACTCATGAGATACCGGAAAAACTCCAGCCGCGCATCCATCCGGCTGCGCAACACGGCGTCCGCGCTTTCGTCCCAGACGCCGTAGATCGCTCCGTTGTAATAGCGCTTGGCGTCCGCGTCCTCATCCATGCTTGCCGCCAGGCGCGCCAATTCCAGATTCACCCGGCTGTTTCCCGGCGCGCGCTCCCACAAATCCAGCAGATACGCCTTGGCCTCATCGTCGTTGCCCGTGGCCGGCAAAGCCTCGGCCAGCTTGAGCTGGTACTCCTGTTGCTGCTCGGGCGGAAGCTCGTGCTGGGCATACACCAGCGCGGTCCGAAGGTCGGAGACGGCTTGCGCCGCGCGGCCGGCCTTCACCTCGGCGTTGCCGCGGTCGAACCAGGATCGCGCCAGTTCCGCGCGGCGGCCATGGTAGAGCCGCGCCGCGAATCCGGTAACGGCGAAGGCGATCACCAGCCCCACGACGGACAGCAGCAGAATCGTCTCCCGCGAATGCAGCCAATAGCGCCGTGGCCGCGAGCACCGGCACGTAATCCTGCCTTCGGGAATGCTGCGCCCGCATTTCGGGCAGATGCGCGAAGAGTCCGCCACTACTCTCTCCAGGGTTCGCCCCTTTTCGAAACGAAGCGTAACAAATATCGTAGCGCGATAAGTCTCCGCGTCCAACTCTGCTGTTGTATTTGTGGAAAAGGCCGTCACGCCAAGACGGCATTAGGCAAAAGCATGCAATGAAAAAGAAGCTTTAGGCGTGGTCGATCAAGCGGTGATGGATGGCATACAGCGCGAGTTCCAGCCGGTCGGAAACGCCCAGCTTGTCGAAGATGTTGTGCAGATGGTTCTTCACCGTCTGCTCGCTGATGAAAAGTTTCTCGCCAATCTCTTTGTTGCGATAACCCTGCGCCACCAGTTGCACGATCTCTTTTTCGCGGTCGCTGAGCAGCGGCTTATCGCGCCGGGGCCCGTTTTCCGAGCTCTTGGCGAAGGCCTTCATCACTTCCGCGGTCATGCGGTTATCGAGCCAGATCTCGCCGCTGTACACCCGGTGGATGCTCTTCACCAGCAGGTCGCTGGCCGATTGCTTCAGCACGATTCCCCGCGCTCCCAGGCGCATCGCGCGCACCACGTCGCGGTCGTCCTCGGCCGCCGTAAGCACGATCACGCGCGTCGGCAGCGAATCGAAATTCACTTCCTCCAGCACGGCCAGGCCGTCTTTGTCGGGCATGCGCAAGTCCAGCAGCAGAATATCCGGCTTGAGCTTTCCCAGCATGCGGATGCATTCGTTGCCGTTAGAAGCCTCGCCAACGATGCTGATGTCCTCTTCGCCGTCCAGAAGTTTGCGCAGACCATCACGAAAAATAACGTGATCGTCGGCCATTAATACGCGGATAGACTGTTTGGCTTTGGCCATGTCAGCCGAGAGGAACCTCTACGATCAAGCGGGCACCATGGCCTGGCGTTGACTCCACCATCAACACACCCCCCACGCTTCGGTTCGTTCCTTGATTGAAATCGGACCCAGCCGAAGCCGGTCTAGCTCGTCTCCGTTATATCGCCCCGCGAAACTGAACCCCTCGCCATTGTCGTCGATCACGAGCACCACTTTCTCCTCATTTTGCCACAGTTTTACCACGACATGTGTCGCGCGGGCATGCTTTTTTACGTTGTGAAGTGCTTCTCGGTAAATCTGGAATAATTCGCGGCAGATACGGTCGGGCACGTCCAGCATGGCCGCGTCGATCAGCAGATCCAGCGCCACCGACGATTCGTTGCGGAAGCGCTCGGCGAAACCCCGCATCAAGTCTACCAAATCCGCGCTTTGCACCCCAAGCGGCCGCATGTCCATCACCATGCGCCGCAGCTCCTGCGTTTCGTTGCGCACCGTCTGTTGCAGCGTGCCCAGGTCGGTGGCCACTTGCTCCGGCGCGTAGGGTACCCTGCGGCGCAGCACGTCCAGCTGAATGTCGATGCTCAGCAGCGTCTGCAGAATCCCGTCGTGCAGGTCGCGCGAGACGCGGCTGCGCTCCCCTTCGATGGCCCGCACCCGCAGGCGCCGCAAAAGAAACAGGTTCTCCAGCTGCGGCCCCAGATGCCGCACCACGCGTTCCAGGCGCTGCAAATCTTCGGGTAACGGCTGGTGCCGCGAATTCACCAGCAACAGCCTTCCCGCCGGCTGGCTGTCGAAGTTCACCGTCACGCCCAGCATCGAGCGCGCTCCCAGCCGTTCCTTGGCCTCCTCCGGCATCCGCGGCAACTCCGGCAACCGCTGGCCGTTGTCGCGATTCCAGCCAAACGCCGCGCGCGTGCCATTCCCTGGCGGCCAGCAAACGCTGGCTTCCGGATGATCGAAGAGAAACAGGTCGCCTTTGATCAGCGGGAGATTCTCCGGAGCCAACCGCTTGCCGTCTCCAGGAACGGCCGTCCACACGAAGATCCGCTCCAGTTCCGCGTCCCGAAAAGCGAAGATTCCCTTTTCGCAATCGAAGCCGCTGGCCAGCTCCCCCAGCAGCAGCCGCAAAGACTCCGCCACGCCTTTTTCCACGTGCAGCAGCGCCGTGAGCCGCACCAGAAAATCGTGCTCGGAAGCGTGCATGCGGTTGCGGTAGCCCATGAACGAAAGCCCCACTCCGCCCGTGAACGTGCCCGCCACCAGCGCCACCCAGGAGAACACCTCCATCCATCCGAAGCCGCCATGGAACGAGGCCCGCAACAGGACCGCCATGGTCACCCCGCCGGCCAGCAGGATGGACCGCTCCAGGCCCCAGCGGATTCCCGCCGCCAGCGCCACAAAGAGATAAACGAACCAGAACGCCGCCACCGACTTGGTCAGCAGCAGGAAGACGCACAGCGCCGCCAAATCCACCAGCAGCGGAACCTGCCAGTCGCCGCAGCCGCACCACGTGCTCCACGGCCAGGAGCGCCAGCGCCGCGCCCAGGTAACCTAATATGAACGCAACGGCGTACGTCCCCGCGCGCCTGCGGCGGCTCTTCCAGCAACACCCCCAGCGCCAGCACCATGAAGATGGGCCGGGCGTAGGTGATCTGCCGGTCCAGGTGCCGGCGTTCCGCCGCGTGTGGCTGCATAAGGCTCGAAGGGCGCTTCCAGCTCGAAGGAAGCCTCTATTCCAAACCAACCCCCGGCCCCGCGCCAGCCCCGAACGCCCCCCGTTTTCCAACCTGCTATTGCCTCCTTCGCCGCGAACGTCTCCCCCGCGAAAGTCTCCCGCCGCGAACGTCCACCCTCGCCCGCGAAAAGGCTACCAACAGGATGCGCTTTTCGCGGCTAACAAAGTTGAGCTTCGCGGCGCTCGCAAAGTCATCAGGAGCTTTCGCGCGTTGACAAAGGCATCACGAGCTTCGCGGCGCTAACAAAGTGGCACAGCCACTCCTGGCTGTGCTCCTTATCCGCTGGGTGCCCCACTCTTCGGTTTCAAGGGTGGGTTCACTCTGAAGTCCCGCAGGGACGACACACTGTAGCCAACCGCGAAACAGGCTTTTTCGAGCGGTGGTAACGTCATCAGCTCATATGCAAGCCCGTCAGGGGCGACACACCGCTGAAAACGCCGCTCGACCGCCGCGCCCGCCGGTGCGTTGTCATCCCGAAGCCCGAAGGCTGAGGGATCTGCTGTTCGCTTTTTCTGTTGTGGGTGCCCCACCCTTCGGTTTCAAGGGTGGTCCTCTCTCCGTGCTCGAATACTAGCTAGGCACTACCCGCATCCCTCTTGCTAACCAACTGATAATGTGGTACTCTACGCTTTGTTTTTGGCCGAAACGAACCCAAATCGGACCCAAGCGCAGCCGCCCCCCGAACCCACCTCTTGCGCTTGCACCAGCTCACGCCCGTTCAGGCTTCGCTCCTCCCCTGCAATTGAGGCGTTGCCTGCCGTTCCAGGCTACCCAGAACCCGATTTTTCGGCTAACCTGAATGGAATGCGCACTTACAAAGGCAATAATATAGTTGACCAATCATAAGTGATTTGTCAGCATATTAGTTGCCAGGGAAAGAGGGATTCTCTGGTATGGCCTTTGCAAGTCTGGAATGGGTGACACTCCCATCCTTTGAGAGCGAGTTTACGATTGTGGCTCATCTCTATTCTTATTGTGACGAAAGCGGCAAAGAGCACTCTCACGACATCGTTGTATTTAATGCCTTGGTCGATTCGTTCAAGAACTGGGAACACATCTCTGAGTTGTGGATGGGTTTGCTCAGACAGTATCAATTGACTGAATTCCACGCCGTGGAAGCCCTTCGACATTCTCAGACGTATGGTGCGATGAAACCCGGAACTGCGGATCAACGTGCAGCCGATGTCCTCCCTTTCGTAAGGCTGATTGTGGAAAATCTCGAATTCGGAGTGATCGGTGCTATTCATGTTCGCGCATATAAATTACCGACGCTTCACAAGCTACGGCTCAATGTGAGCGAAGACCCTCACTACTTCGCCTTTTACAATACCATCGCTACAATTCTGCAACATTGGACAGCACCCAGAGAATATACTACGGGCCTCATTCTTGATGATGACGAAGAGAAAGCCATCGAATGCTATAAGTTTCTGGGTCGGATGAAGAGAGCCAGTCCAGAAGTTAGGCGCAGGATTCCAAGTATTTGTTTTATGAATGACAGCCAATCACCGCAATTACAGGCCGTAGACCTCTTCACTTACTTATGCCGTATTGATGCAGAGCGGATGTTTTTGAACAAGCCAAATCCCTATAACATTCTCTCCGAACAGTTCAATCGACCATCCACCGGCAAGGCGGCGCGTGTCAACGAGTTTGAGACCACTGGTCATGGAATTTAGTGAGCATTTTCATCTGCGTTGAGCGGTTTGTTGATCCAGACCTCGGTTGGAACCGAGAGTGGTTTCGGCTCCTGGCGCACGAAGCGTTCGGGGTGGACGCGATAGGCGGCATCGAGAACGGCTTGACGCTGTTCGAGGATGTGCGCGGTTTGGTTGTAGTGGACCATGGCCGGGGTGAGCAAGCCCAACCCGGAGTGGCGGTGTTCCTGGTTGTACCAGCGGAAAAATCCCTGCGAAAAAGCGCGGCTGTCCTGAATGCACCCGAAGCGGTCCGGAAACTCCGGCCGGTACTTCAGGGTGCGAAACTGGCTTTCCGAATACGGATTGTCATCGGAGACGTGCGGGCGGCTGTGGGTTTTCGTGACACCCAAGTCGGCCAACAGGAAGGCTACCGGCTTGGAACTCATCGAGGTGCCGCGATCAGCATGTAGGGTGAGCTGGCCGGGCTGGATGTTTTGTTTCGCACAACTCTCCCCGATCAGCCGCTTGGCCAGCTCCGCGCTTTCGCGCATCGCCACCATCCAGCCGGTGACGTAGCGGCTGAAGACATCGAGGATGACGTAGAGGTAGAAGTAGGTCCACTTGGCGGGCCCCAGCAGCTTGGTGATGTCCCAGCTCCAGAGTTGATTGGGAGCCGTCGCCAGTAGTTCCGGCTTCGTGTACGGCGGATGAGTCAACTGGTCACGTCGTTCGCGGGATTCGCCCTCTTGTTTCAGGAAGCGATGCATGGTGCGAATCGAGCAGTAATAGTGCCCTTCGTCGAGCAACGTCGCATACACAGCGGCTGGGGAGCGATCCTGGAATCGTTCTCCGTGCAGATGCGCCAGGACCGTTTCGCGTTCCGTCGGACTCAGGGCACGTGCTGGTCTCGGTCGCAAAGCGATCGCTGCGGGGAAAGAAGCTGCACGTCGATCCCGGTAGTAGGAAGCACGCGGCGCAAACAGCGCACGGCAAGCGGCGCGCGTGCCTACATCGGTCGCCAGTTCAGTGACCGCGGTCATCAGGACTCTTCCTCCAGGTCCTGTTCCGGAATCGGATGACCCAACAGCGCAGCCACTTTTTTTTGGACATCGATGATGATGTGCGCCTTACGCAGATCTTCGGTCAGACGTGCGTTCTGGCGGCGCAGCTTCTGGTTCTCCTCATCCATCGGATGGCGCTTGGACTTCGGCCCGCGCCTCTGCGGAGTCAGCGCTTCGAGGATGCCGTTGGCCCGCTCGCGCCGCCAAGTGGCCAGCAGCGAAGAGTACAAACCTTCCCGGCGGAGGAGAGAGCCGATACCGCCTCGTGTGGCAGCGGCGGCCTCGGCTTCCTGCAGGATGCCCAGTTTATATTCCGCGGTGTAGGTACGCCGCTTGGGTTTCGCGACCACTTCGGGATCAGGCCGCGAGGCCGGCAGCGAATCGGCGCCCGCTTGGGCTGCCACTGCACTCCGCTTCGGCTCGCCAGGCTCGCCTCCGCTCCGTTCCGTGGCAGCCCAACTTGCAGAAGAAACAAAACCAAGAGAATTCCCGTTCATCTCTCCCTTTTTCTTTCTCGCCCTGCTCATTAATTAAGAGTACTAAAACGGTCTCAGAGATGTTGGCACGGAGGGAGGAGCGTATAGCAATAGGCGGCGGTTTTTTCGGAGAAGACCATCTTAAAGAGTGGATGGAAGACCGAGGGAAATCGTGATGAGTCCAACACCTGAAGCCAGCGAGCGACAGCGCAAGGCCGCATTTAAGGCATGGGAAACCATTCGCCGGAATCGAGGCGAGAACCCGAAATCAGAAAAAGGAACTAGCACACGGAAAAGATGGAAGGCAAGTGACTATCCAGAAGACTGGAAAGAGATTAGAGCCGATATTTGGAAGCGGGCAACGACTACACGTCGTCGCGTGCGATGCGAGTGTCGCGGGGAATGCTTAACACATCGCGGACGTTGCGAAGAAATCCGTATGACGTGGCCGCGAGCCAGGAGACGCAGAGGTAAGGTCAAAATCCGCATTACCATTGCACATCTCTGCCACACACCTAAATGCGACGACAAATCGCACCTAAGGGCAATGTGTGAACCGTGCCATCAAATCTACGATTTACGCTGCCGACAGCAAGGTTTACGCGGTGATCGCGCTGTAAGATGGGCCATGCAGCAGATTGGAAGTGATACATGAACCAGAAATATCCATACAGAAGTGGGCGCACTGAGTTTGGCGGCTTTGACCCCGAGGAAAGAGCGCCAGCGCAGTAAGGACCGAAAGAAGAATAAGATCATGGAAGCGAAACGCAAGGCCGCGAAAAAAGACAAATCAAAATGAAAGTAAAAACCGAATATGACAAGTTCGCTGACTTGATGGGCAAACTCATTAAGGTTCCGCATTCTGAAATAAAAGCCAAGCTGGATGCGGAAAAACTAGCGAAAAAGCGGAAGAAGGCTAGGAAATCTTCTTCCGCTTCCCGCGAGGCAGTCTAGTTGGGCAGGCAAGCCGTCGCACCACCTTGCCGGTAACTTGATCGAAGGTGAGGCGCTTACCGAGCGACATGAGACAACACGGCTTCAAATCGGCTGCAATCGTCCATCGGCTTCTTGCGATTGTTGTAGCGGAACACTTGTTCATCGATATAGCGGAAGAGATGGAACGGTTCGACGCTAACGTAGGTTCCCTTAAGTCCGCGTTTAAGAAGCTCCAAAAGTTTTCGAGACCGTTAGTGTGAATCTTTCCGTCAACGTACTTTTCGGCATGGTCGATCACTTGATGTTCGAAGCCGCGAATGTTCAAGCCTTGGTAGGACATGAGCGCATCGGTGTAGACTTCGCTCCCTTCCTTCACGTTTAGACGGATTTCAGTTTGAATCGCGTGCTTGCGGCGATTCCGTACGACAGTGGCCCGAACATCGCCACCACGTTCAAGAATCCCATAACCGCAATCTTGTCTTTGGTGCCAGTTTCGGTGATCCGGCGACGGTGCTTATCGCGGTGCATGAATCGAGCGGCCCCGCCAATGAAAGTCTCGTCGGCTTCGACTTGCTTACCACTACCGCCGAGCTTCATTAACGAACGGTTTTGCATTGCCAGTCGGATGCGGTGCAGCATGAACCAAGCGGACTTTTGAGTGACGCCGATAGCTTTCCCAATCTCGTAGGAACTGACTCCGTTCTTGCAGTTGGCAATCATCCAAACAGCGACAAGCCACTTGTCGAGCGGGATCGGAGAGTCCTCGAAAATGGTGCCGATCTTGACGGTGAACTGCCGATGATGATGGACGCTCTTGCATTGCCACGCACGCTGATTGACAAGGAAGTTAGCGTCTTTACGTCCACAAGTGGGGCATTCGACGCCGTTCGGCCAGCGAAGCGCGACCATCCAATCGAGGCAATTGTCGGGATTACCGAAGTGAAGGATGGCTTGCTGGAGTGTCTTTGGCTTGTTCATTGGCTCTCACCTGAGTCAAATTATAGCCTAAATGGTCTGATTGGTAAACTATATTATTGCCCTTACAAAAATTGCGGCGCTAACTCCCTTAGAATGCGCACTTACGAAATAAACGACTTAAAGCCGTTTAGAATCCGCACTTACAAAGCGCACCCCAGGGGGGTACCCCCCGCTCCTCTTGTTCAACGGCTTCTGAAGAATGCAAAGTCCTTAGAATCACATCCTTGCACAAATAGAGCAACTAACCGCCCTGGAATGATATCCTTAACAACACGATTATTCACTTGACGCGTGTTAAGAAGTAGCGTAGCATATAGTCATGTTGACGCTAACTCTTAATGCTTCTTGGTCTTATCGGGCATCGCGGCCCGAAGCCTCTGATGCAATTCCTTCTTCACGCGGCTCACTAGCGTCCGCATCGGTACATTCTCAAGCGGCCTTCCGGTCTTGCTTTTCTTGCCTTTCCGAGGTGCTTTTATGACCATGACGCTCCCTGAATTGAATCGACGCTACGGAACCGATGAGGATTGCCGTGAAATTCTCACGCGCTTGCGATGGCCAGAAGGTGTCACCTGCCCGCGCTGCAAGAACCGCAATGTCTGGTACGTCGAATCGCGCAAGCAATTCACGTGCAGCGAATGCGCCTATCAGTTCTCGGTTACAACCGGCACGGTTTTCAACGACTCCCATTTGCCGCTGACTACGTGGTTTATGGCCGTGCTTCTCTTGGTTGAGGCACGCAAAGGAATGAGTGCTCTTCAACTCAAGCGAACACTCTTTGGCCTGCACAAAGGCTCCTACAAGACGGCTTGGTATCTCTGCCACAGAATACGGGCTGCGATGCGAGAAGCTGAAAAGCCCATGCTCGACGGCAAGGTTGAGATGGATGAAACCTATGTTGGCGGCAAGGTCCGTGGTCGCGGAATCCAAGCTGGCAAGGATAACAAAGAAACCGTAATCGGCATTCGCCAGCGCAACGGGGATGTACGCTTCTTTCACGCCAAGGATGCGAAGGCGGGAACTATTGCGCAATTCATCCGTGAGAACGTTAGCGAAGATGTGGACGTGATTATCACCGATGATTTCATGTCCTATCCGTACGCTATGAATCGCGCTGGCGTCCCGCCCGAGAAGCACAAGACCATCAATCACAGTGGCAAAGTCTATGTTGATGGGGAGATTCATACGAACACGGTCGAAAATGCGTTCTCTCTTTTGAAGCGCGGCATTATGGGCACGTGGCATCGGATCAGCGCCAAGCATCTCGCGGCTTACTTGGAAGAGATGAGTTTCCGATTCAACCGCCGCAAGCGATCTGATTTGTTCATCGATACGTTGCGTCATATGATTACTGCGCCTGTTCTTACGTTTGAAAAGCTCACCGCTGACAAAAGCACCGCCGCATAGGATTAGCTAGAAAGTCATTTAGACTCTACAGCCTTACGTTCAGCCAGAACGACGGCGAGCGTCTCTTTGTTCACTGCTTCACGTGCTGCTAGGCATCCTGTATCGCTCGCCAACTTGCGGAGGTTTTCATCCACTTCGTCTGGATCAACAATTGTAAGCACCTCCATCCTGCATCGCGCCGCAGCCTTCCTAGCGTGGAGTTTTATGTCGAAAGACCACACTGTCGCTGCACCTGTAAGCGTCATTTCATATCCAGCGTTCAGCAGTGCATAGACAATTTTCTCGTCTGGAGATTCCGCTTCGATCTTTGCTTCGGTGAGTTGCTTGGAGGTATCTAGCTTGATTGCAGCGTACTCCGATTCCTTCTCCTTCCTATCAGACTCTGAACTCACAGGCCCACTGGCAATCATTACATCTAGGCCAGAATCATCTAGCCTTTTCTCGGCCTCCACGGACAGGAGAGACGCCTTGCGGAACTCCTTGCTGATCTGCGGAGGAGTGCTCTGCGCATTAAGGAAACCAGCGCATAAGAGAACGGCAAGAGCGCATTTCGTCGATAGATTCATGAGTCACGGCTCCGGTTCTGGCGTTCCAGAAGTTGATTGTGTGACAAAGCCTACCAGTTCAGCGCTGGACGGGCAAAGTTCGATTATTCGTCTTGCTAAATTATGGTGCGCTTCATCGTCCAACTGCTCATATAGGCGTTCCAAGCGCTTTATTTCTGTAGTAGGGATGCTGAGGCATTCGCCATTTGCTCTATTTGTCATGAATAGATCGGTGTTACCTCCGCAATAAGGAACTGACTTTTTAACGTGCCCTAGGATGTGGATGGCTAGAGCAGCAGCTTGCTGCATCGGCAGCATGGACGTGAATAGCTTTCTATAGAGTTGTCCAGCTACATCCGATCCTATCCCCGTGAATTGATAGGCTTGGTTGGCTAAGAACGTCGTCGCCCGAACTTTGATTACTTTATACGCCCGGTTAGGAGAAATCACTATCGCCAACACTATATGAACTTCCGGCCTCTCGCTTGGCGTTGACGCCAGTGGCAAAAGATGAATATTGAAAAAGTCCGCACACGCTCCTTTGATTGCGTCCAATATTTCGCGGTCTGTAGGCCCTCTTCCCCGGCGCGTGTCAACGAGTTTGAGACCACTGGTCATGGAATTTAGTGAGCATTTTCATCTGCGTTGAGCGGTTTGTTGATCCAGACCTCGGTTGGAACCGAGAGTGGTTTCGGCTCCTGGCGCACGAAGCGTTCGGGGTGGACGCGATAGGCGGCATCGAGAACGGCTTGACGCTGTTCGAGGATGTGCGCGGTTTGGTTGTAGTGGACCATGGCCGGGGTGAGCAAGCCCAACCCGGAGTGGCGGTGTTCCTGGTTGTACCAGCGGAAAAATCCCTGCGAAAAAGCGCGGCTGTCCTGAATGCACCCGAAGCGGTCCGGAAACTCCGGCCGGTACTTCAGGGTGCGAAACTGGCTTTCCGAATACGGATTGTCATCGGAGACGTGCGGGCGGCTGTGGGTTTTCGTGACACCCAAGTCGGCCAACAGGAAGGCTACCGGCTTGGAACTCATCGAGGTGCCGCGATCAGCATGTAGGGTGAGCTGGCCGGGCTGGATGTTTTGTTTCGCACAACTCTCCCCGATCAGCCGCTTGGCCAGCTCCGCGCTTTCGCGCATCGCCACCATCCAGCCGGTGACGTAGCGGCTGAAGACATCGAGGATGACGTAGAGGTAGAAGTAGGTCCACTTGGCGGGCCCCAGCAGCTTGGTGATGTCCCAGCTCCAGAGTTGATTGGGAGCCGTCGCCAGTAGTTCCGGCTTCGTGTACGGCGGATGAGTCAACTGGTCACGTCGTTCGCGGGATTCGCCCTCTTGTTTCAGGAAGCGATGCATGGTGCGAATCGAGCAGTAATAGTGCCCTTCGTCGAGCAACGTCGCATACACAGCGGCTGGGGAGCGATCCTGGAATCGTTCTCCGTGCAGATGCGCCAGGACCGTTTCGCGTTCCGTCGGACTCAGGGCACGTGCTGGTCTCGGTCGCAAAGCGATCGCTGCGGGGAAAGAAGCTGCACGTCGATCCCGGTAGTAGGAAGCACGCGGCGCAAACAGCGCACGGCAAGCGGCGCGCGTGCCTACATCGGTCGCCAGTTCAGTGACCGCGGTCATCAGGACTCTTCCTCCAGGTCCTGTTCCGGAATCGGATGACCCAACAGCGCAGCCACTTTTTTTGGACATCGATGATGATGTGCGCCTTACGCAGATCTTCGGTCAGACGTGCGTTCTGGCGGCGCAGCTTCTGGTTCTCCTCATCCATCGGATGGCGCTTGGACTTCGGCCCGCGCCTCTGCGGAGTCAGCGCTTCGAGGATGCCGTTGGCCCGCTCGCGCCGCCAAGTGGCCAGCAGCGAAGAGTACAAACCTTCCCGGCGGAGGAGAGAGCCGATACCGCCTCGTGTGGCAGCGGCGGCCTCGGCTTCCTGCAGGATGCCCAGTTTATATTCCGCGGTGTAGGTACGCCGCTTGGGTTTCGCGACCACTTCGGGATCAGGCCGCGAGGCCGGGCAGCGAATCGGCGCCCGCTTGGGCTGCCACTGCACTCCGCTTCGGCTCGCCAGGCTCGCCTCCGCTCGCTGTTCCGTGGCAGCCCAACTTGCAGAAGAAACAAAACCAAGAGAATTCCCGTTCATCTCTCCCTTTTTCTTCTCGCCCTGCTCATTAATTAAGAGTACTAAAACGGTCTCAGAGATGTTGGCACGGAGGGCCCTGCGTCGGGTCACAAACGGTTGCACACGCGTCATTAATCATTTCAAAAGCCTGTTCCAAATAATCGCTATCGCCACCGCCAGTCATCACGACCGTAAACACATTTGAATGAAACGATCTGATTTTCGACGTATCATGTTTGGAATAGTCGCCAATGGTTTCTTGCGTATCGGCACATAGGATTGCGCCGTCGGTGCACAAAATGCCGCCGGCAATCGTCACAGTTTTCCTCCGAGGGAGGCGTCTGATTTTAGGCGGACGAAGGCCATTCGGTCTTGGCTCTAATAGCGGCTCAGCATAGACTCTCATAGAACACGCGTCAAGTGAATAATCGTGCTTAACAAAAAAGGTAGGGGGGAGGGGGTGTCCCGTGCATCTTACGTGCCAAATGCCGTCGTGTGACCTTTCGCCCCTGCCTCATCTAAACGAGAGCAGTTGGTCCCTTAACCATGCCGACGTCCGATAGCGCGATCACCAGCTCCCCCACCGTGAACAACGGCGAGGCCCTCGAGCCTGGCGGCGAATCGTTCGCTATCGAGACCTTCGGGCTTACGCGAACTTTCGGCGACCTGATTGCCGCCAATCACGTCACCCTGCACGTTCCCTACGGCGCGATCTTCGGCCTCTTGGGACCAAACGGCGCCGGCAAGACCACCACGATCAAGATGCTCACCACCATGCTCGAGCCTTCCGAGGGGACCGCCTCGGTGGCCGGCTTCGATATCGTCAAGACTCCCGCGCAGGTCCGCCGCCGAATCGGCTACGTGCCGCAAATGCTTTCCGCCGACGGCGGCCTCACCGGCTGGGAAAATCTCGATCTCTCCGCCAAGCTCTACGGCATCTCCCGCGCCGAGCGCAAGCGCCGCATCGAAGAGGCCTTGCAGTTCATGGGGCTCACCGATTTCGGCCGCAAGCTCGTCAAGACATATTCCGGCGGCATGATCCGGCGTCTGGAAATCGCGCAAGCCATGCTGCACCGCCCCGCGGTTCTGTTTCTCGACGAGCCCACCATCGGACTCGATCCCGTCGCCCGCCGTTCCGTGTGGGAACGCCTGCTCGAGCTGCGCGGCACGTATCGGATGACCGTTTTGATCACCACGCATGGCATGGACGAAGCCGACGAGCTTTGCGATTCCCTGGCCATCATGCATCTCGGCAAAGTGGCCGCCATCGGCACGCCTGCCGATCTGAAAGCCAGCGTCGGACCCGGCGCCACGCTCGACGACGTCTTCGTTCATTACAGCGGCGGCACCATTCAGGAGGAGGGAAGCTATCGTGACATCCGGCCACACGGCGCGCAGCTAGCCGTCTCGGCTGAGCCCGAGCCGTCCGCGGTTTTTGCTTTTTTCCAGCAGACCGCGGCCATCGCCGAAATCGAGCTGAAGAAGCTCCTTCGCGATCCCACCGAAGTTCTGGCTCGCGCCGTGCAGCCGGTTCTGTGGATCGTCGTCTTCGGAAGCGTGTTTAGCCGCGTGCGCGGCATTCCCACCGGCAATGTCAGCTATCTCTCCTTCATGACTCCCGGCATCCTGGCGCAGAGCGTTCTGTTCACGGCCATTTTCTACGGCATCGCCGTGATCTGGGAGCGCGACCTCGGCATCGTGCACAAGCTCCTGGTCAGTCCCGCTCAGCGCTCCGCGCTCGTCTACGGCAAGGCCGCCTCCGCGGGATTTCGCGGCGCGGTGCAGGCCACCATTATTTATGCGCTCGCGTTCGTGATGCGCATCCAGATTCGCTGGACTCTGCTCTCGATTCTGGGCGTTTTTCTCGGCGCCATGCTCGGCTCGGCCATCTTCGCCACCTTGTCTTTCATCGTCGCTTGCCTGGTGAAATCGCGCGAACGCTTCATGGGCATGGGCCAGCTCATGACCATGCCGCTGTTTTTCGCCAGCAACGCCATCTACCCCATCTCCATCATGCCGCGCTGGCTGCGCGTGGTCGCGTTTCTGAATCCGCTCACCTATCTGGTGGACGCGCTGCGCACGCTCATGATTAGCGGAAGCCAAAGCTCGCACAGCGTGGCGACGAATTTCGGCGTGATAGCCGTGATCTTCGTGATCCTCGCCGCCATCGCCACGAAGCTGTACCCAACGCTGGTGCGCTGATCGCCCGCCACAGCGCCGTGTGTTTTAGTTTGTCATCACGAGGGCCGTCATTTGGCCCGAGGGATCTGCTTTTTAATTGTTTTCTGCCAACCGCGGAGGAATCTGCACTGCGCTCTCGCTGAGCAGCGCGTCGCAGGCTTCGCGCACTTGTTCGACGCTGACCGTGCGAATGCACAGCGACTCCCGCGAGCTTGCGCAGCGTCCTCGCGGGCAGCGCTCGCAGGGGAATTTGTTTTCCACCACGCGGTGTTCGGTTTTCCACGGGTACCAAGCGGCAGAGTCGCTCGTTCCGAAAATCGCCACGCATCTCTTCTGCAGCGCAGCCGCGATGTGCGTAGGTCCGGTGTCGTTCCCGACAAATAAACTCGCTCCGCCGAGCAGCGCCATCAGTTGCCGCAAGTCCAGCGAATCGACGATCACGCTCAACGGCGCGAGGCGCTCTCTGACTTCGGCGGCGATCTCCTCGTCGCCGGGACCGAGATTCACCACCGAAGTCAGCGCGTATCGCTCGCGCAGCCAGCGCGCGATCGCGGCAAAGTTCTCCACGGCCCAGCGTTTGGAAACGTCGCCCGCGCCTGGACGCAGCACCGCGTACCGTTCGCCTTGACGCAAGCCCTTGTCCGTCAGAATGCGTTCGACGGCGGCAATTGCGTCGGCCTGCGGATAAACCCTCGCCGGCGGAATGTTTCCCGCGGGCATTCCCGCCCACAGAAATTGCTGGGCGCGATGCTCCGCGGCATGGCGCGGAATATGGCCTTCGACGGGAAAGCCGGAGGGAACCTCGACGTTGTAGACGAACGAATATTGGCGCCGCGCCCAGCAAACCCGCAGCGGCGCGCCGGAAAAGCCGGTCAGCAGCGCGCTCGTGGGTCCCGCGTGCAGATTGAAGACAGCAGCGAACCTGCGCCGCCGCAGCATTCTTACCGTGGGCCAAAAATCGGTCAGCAGCAAAACATGGGAAATTGCGGGATGGCCCTCGACGAGCGCCGCGCAGAACGGCTGCACCAGGAACGAAATTCTGAAATCGGGCCGCCACTCGTGCAAGGCTTCAATCGCCGGCAAAGTCAAAACGACGTCGCCGATGGACCGCAAACGAATGACCAGAATTTCGGCGCCCAAAGGCAAATCCGGCAGGAGGGAGGAAGGATTGTCTGCGTCTTGCCGGTTGGAGTTCACGGCAATCGAACTCCCTGGCGATGCGTGGATGTTTCAGGCTCCCTGCGCATGGCGGTCAAGTGGGAAGGCAAAATACGTCAAAGTGAGGCCAGTTGCTCAGGTCGGACTCCTGAAGCACTTCGCCGAGGTAGTTCGATTCGTCGACCACTCGATGCACTTTGTATCCGTGCCGCACGATCAATCGATAGAGATCGCGGCGCCGATCGTCGGAGAGCCCCTTATAGACTTCGACTTTCAGGAACGGCTTTTGCCCGGATATCAGGTCGTGCAGCGATTGGAGGATTACGGAATCGTATCCCTCGGCGTCGATTTTGACGTAGCGAATCCGGGAAATGAGCTGCGGATAATTCTCGCGCAGGAGCGACTGCAGGTTTCTGCCCTGCACTGCCAGCTCGAAGGAATGAGCGTGCCGCCAGCGGCTGACTCCCTCGAACCGCCCGCCATTGCAAAAGCCCGCGTCGGAGTATTGAAATTTCAATTCGCCGTCTTCCGGCGTCGCGGCAAACATCAGCGGGATGATATTGGTTTTCTCGGAATTGAGCTGGGAGTTTTTTTCGAGGACGGGGAAAACATATTTGTTGGGCTCGAGCGCCAGAACGCATCCTGTTTTGCCTACGGCCAGCGCGATGGGGATGGTGGAATCTCCGGTGTGAGCTCCGATGTCGATGGCCACATCACCTGGCGAGAGAAAGCGGCGCAATTCGTCCACGGACTCCTGGGTTATGCGCTTGCCGGTTTCACGCGGATGGAGCCATTGCGCGTATTGGATATTTCCGTCCTTGGGCAGCGCAAAGTTGCCGACCTCATACCCATAGGTCTGAGGCCGCGGTTTGACTTCGAGCAGGTAGAAGAGCTCTTTCAGCTTCACGTGAGACGCCCTGAGTATACAACCGTCTTCGCCGCGAGAACGGCGGCGCTGGGTTCACCTCCGAGAATGCTGAGCGCTCGCGCCGATCGGGCTGTACGGGCGCGCCCGAATTTCGAGCTTGCCTGAATTTTCGGCTTGCCCTTTTGTTAAAATAAGGCGATATTACCGATTCCTCTTTTTACCTCGTTCTAAATTCTTGGGAGGCCGAGTGAATAAACAGGTGTGGCGCGTTTGGCGTAATTGGCTCAGCGTGATTCTTCCGATGGTGGGAGGCTTTGTTGCCGCGGCGGTGGGATTCCGGATGCTGATTCTTACGGACTTTTCCAATTCCGGATGGGACTTCATGGGACGCTGCGGCGCCGATGCCCTTGGATTTTTCTTCGTAGCGGGAATTTGCTGGCTGAAACTGCACCCCGAACTCGGCCCCGAAGACGAAGACAGCCACTAAATCACCGATTCCCTGCCCCGCGGTTTGAAACTGCTCGGAAGTGCGCCTGGCCTCGTCTCTTCTCGCTTACCGCTCGTGTCTCCCGCTTCAATAAGAAGCCGAAGGCGGACTCTTGCGCAGCTTCGATCCGTTCGTGCCCGGTTGTTGCGACTGCTCCGACTCCAGCGCCTTGCCCATCAATTCATCGGCCATTGAGTTCGCGCCGTAGATGTTCCGCAGCGCCTCCAGAATGCCGCGCGAATCGACCTGGATGGAGCGGCCGATGGTGTCGTCGTAGACGAAATTCCAGGGCAGCGATTGAATGTTGCCGTCGAAGATGATGCCGACGAGTTCGCCGGCGCGGTTCAGCACGGGGCTGCCCGAATTGCCGCCGATGATGTCGGCGGTTTCCACGACGTTGAGCGGCGTATTGAGGTTGAGCTTTGGCTTTGGCCTTGATCCAGCTGTCGGGCAAGTTGTAGGGAGTCTTTGTTCCGTGCTGGGCGGCGTGGTCAAACGCGCCGCCGATGGTCGTGAAGTAAGGGAGCTTGGTGCCCTTCGGCGTGGTGCCTTCGCCATTTTCGGTGTAGCCGCGGGCGGCGCCGTAGCTGAGGCGCAGCGTGAACGTGGCGTCGGGATAGCTCGCGGTGCCTTCCGTGGCGAAGCGAATCTTGGCGATGGCGCCGCCGTCGCGGCGGACCACTGCATCGATCTTCGTCGTCGAATTGCTTGCGGACGCGCGAGCGCCTCCGGCTCGACTTCGCAGCATGACTTCGATCAGCGGATCGGTGCTGGCGTCGATGGCCGCTTTTCCGCCCTTGTAAAGCTCCTTGCGCACGGCAACGTCGTCGAGTTTGGTGTTGTCGATCAAATACTTGGCCACGTCGGCGGGCGATTTGCCCATTCAGAATCTTGGCCACGAGCGGGTTCGTGGGCATCTTTTCCTGCATTTCCGCCAAAGAATCGGCCAGCGTCAGCCGCTCGAGGGACTTATAGATCGGCGCGGTGGAGAAAAGATCCTGTTCGAGAGAAGGCAGCCCGGAATCGCGATATTCGCGCAGGCGTTCGCCATTGGGCTTGGGCAGTTCTTCCGAGGCGCGCACCAGGATGCGGGCATAGGCCGCGCAGTTCGCCGCGAAAGCCGCCGCGGCGCTCGAAATAACTTAGCGGGAGATAGATGCCGCTTTTCGATATCCATGGCGTTGGAGATCTCGGCCCAAGGATCGCCGATATTCAGCCTTCTCCGCCGGATTGGCGGCGAACGCCATTGCGCAACTGGTTTTCTTCGGCGGACTTTCTTGGCCATGAGCGATTCGTCCTTCAGGCCGGACTCATAGCCGCTGGATGGCCTTGAGCGAATTTTCCACGCCGAAAAGATCTTCGTGGGCGATCTTGTCGTTTTCCGAGGATTCGGCGCTGAACTTCTTGAGCACCGTATCGCGGCGGGCGAGCGAATCGAGAACCAGCGGATAGGCGACGTCGCGGAGCAAGTTCGAGTTGCGACATGGTGTTCAGCCGGCCCGTGGATCCGGGATTGCCGGAAACGAAGATGAGGTCGCCGTCCTTGACGCCGGAGGAGGCCCACTTGAGATAGTTATCGAGGTGCGCGGGCTGATCGTTTTCGTAGACGCGGAAGAAGCAGACGTCCAGATCGTAGCGCGGGATACTCGAAATTGTCGGGGTCGCCGCCGAAAAAGGCGGCGTCGAATTCGGGCGCGAAGACCAGGCGCACGTCGGTGTACTTCTTATATTTGTAAAGGTTGTACATCGCGCCGGAGTAGAGCGTGATCACGTCGCAGCGCAGCTTGGTCGCGGTGGCGCACTCCTGTTCGATGGCGGACATCTCGGCTCGCTGCGCCTGGGCCTGATCGGCCACGGACATGCCGGGTTTCGCGGCGGCGTTCACCCTGGCGGTGACGTCTTCGATTCCTTCCAGCACGTTCAGCTCGAGATCGGGGCACTTGGCTTCTTCGGCCTGCGTCTTGGCGTAGAAGCCGGTCTTCATGAAATCCTTGCCGCCGGTGGAAAGCTGCTGGATGCACTCCGCGCCCACGTGATGATTGGTGAAGGTGAGGCCGTCGGCGGAGACGAAAGAGCCCGAGCCGCCGTTATTGAAGCGCACGGAGGAGAGCCGGGTATGATCGAGCCAAGCCGGCTGAGATCGAACCGTACTTGGCTTTGAGCTGCGCCGTGGGAGGGAAATTGAAAGCCACATGCCCTCGTCGGCCGCGGCGACACCTGCCACGAATAAGAGAGCGAAAAGAATCAGGATGGGCCGTTTCATGGGTGCACCTCCCGCCTATCTTATTCGAACCAGAATACCCCCGGGCGGATACAGGAGGAAAGCGGGTCTTCCTGGGAGGAGGGCGTAGGCCGAAGCGGAGCATAGAAATAAGATCTTTTCTATCCACTCCGGCGATGAAAAGGGGGCAAAGTCAAAAACCGCACCCTTGAAAACGAAGGGTGCGGCACCCGAAACCCTTCCCCACCTCTACGCTGAGGCAATCGGCGACGGCAAACGCTCAAGCGCACACACGTACGCGTTCGTGCGAAGAGGAACAGTCAGGGTATAGCCGGCACCACTAAGCGCGGCGGGCGGACTTGCGGGCGCGCCGCTTGGTGCGCGAGGGATTGACCGGGGCGTCGCCAATGAGTTCGGCGGACATCAGGCTGGTGACGAAAAGCTTCCGGCCGTGGTCGTCAAAATCGATCGCGGTGCGTTCGGCGTCGGATTCGGTGACAATCCCGAGGCCATACTGCTGGTGCTTGACTTGCTGACCGTTCGAGAGAACTTGCACAATGCCTCCTTGGAGTCGAGTGCCACTTCCAGGACTTGCTTCCCGCGATCCCTTGGTCACCACGAGCCGTTACCACGAGGCGAAGACGCGAAAACCGGTGCCGCTTAGCTCGCCGCAGAACCGCGAAGGAGGTTGGGGCCCGACCCCGATCGGGCCCCCACTACTGGGTTAGAGGCCTACGACGTTCTCCGCCTGCAAGCCCTTGGGGCCCTTGCGGACTTCGAACTCCACTGCCTGGCCCTCATTCAAGCTACGGTACCCATCCGCCTGAATGGCCGAGTAGTGCACAAACACGTCCTCGCCCGTCTGACGCTGGATAAAACCGTAACCCTTGCTGGCGTTGAACCACTTCACAGTTCCTTGTTCCTTCACTGCTGTCTTACCTCTTCTTTTCGAAAAATGAGCTGTTTGGTGCCTCGCCCTTTCCGGCCGAAACTAAGGAAGATCAGCCGGCGCCTCTAACCCGCACAAAAATAGGCTGCAAGTTTGGTCCTGCAGCCCTGTTGAACGAGTCAAAAGGAATGTCAAGAGCAACAAACGCAAAACCAAGATAGCATAATTGGCGGATTTTGTCGATGGGCACGAGCCGAAGCGTTAATCTGCAAGTAACAGAATCAAAGTAGCTTAGACAAGTCCGGAGTTTCCCGTATCCGGCTTTTGACGCTCTTTCCGGGGTCCTTAGCAAGCTGTAATCGGCCTGTTGTGTGGCCTCAATGCCTCCTGTGTTCTCGTGCCAGATAGCTTATAAGTCCCCATGGTGCAAAACGGAGCATTTGGAGTAAAAAAGCCTATGCGAACACGCTTGGCCGCTTTGCTTGCGTCTGCCTTTCTGTTTCTGGCTTTGGCCGGAATTTTCCCACGAATCGAGGCGCGCGGACTGCCGGACGACGATGACGACGCGAACGCCAGCGCCGCCAAGCCCGCCGATCTGCCCACGGGCATGCGCATCACTCCGACGGCGGCGCCGGGCGCCCGGTTTTCGGCGCTGAATCCGGACCTGGCCGACGCGCCGGGCTTCACGGCGGGCCAAGCCGTCACAACAGCGGTGAGCCCCGACGGCGGCACGCTGCTGATCCTTACCAGCGGGTACAACGTTCGTTACGACGAACGCGGCAATCTGATTCCCCAGGATTCCGGCGAGTACGTCTTCGTCTACGACATCACGGCGCAGCCGCCCAAGAAGACACAGGTCGTGCAGGTGCCGCGCGCGTTTAATGGCTTGGCGTGGAATCCGAACGGGAACGAGTTCTACGTTTCCGGAGGCGAGCAGGACGTGGTGCACGCGTTCGGCCGCCAAGGCGCCGTCTGGCGCGAAGTGGGAGCGCCGGTGCGCCTGGGCCATTCGGCGGGGCTGGGGCTGGCGGTGCCTCCGGAAGTGGCGGGAATCGCCGTAAACGCAGCGGGGACGCGACTCGTGGCGGCAAATTACGAGAACGACTCGATCAGCGTGGTCGATCTCGGATCGCGCGCGAAGATTGCGGAACTCGATCTGAGACCCGGGAGGAGGGATCCCTCCAAAAGGGGCACGCCGGGCGGCGAATATCCGTTTTGGGTGGCGGTTAAAGGCAATGACAAGGCCTACGTCTCCAGCATTCGGGACAGAGAGATCGTGGTCGTGGCGCTGGGGCAGCCGCCGAGCGAGGCGCCGCGTGTCGTCTCGCGCATCGCCGTGCGCGGCACGCCCAACAAGATGATCCTCAACCGCAGCGGCTCGCGCCTGTACGTGGCCTGCGATAACAGCGACTCGGTGGGCGTCGTTGATACAGAGAGCGATCGGCTGCTGGCGCAGTTTCCGGTAACCGCGCCGAAGGACGTATTCCTGAACCCACGCGGGTTCAAGGGAAGCAATCCCAATGGCCTGGCGCTCTCGCCAGACGAGCGCACCCTGTATGTCACCGAGGGCGGAACGAATGCCGTGGCGGTGATCTCGTTGGGCCAAGACGCGGGCAGCGTTGCGGGGTTGATTCCCACCGGCTGGTATCCGAACTCCGTAAGCCTGAGCCGCGACGGCAGCCGATTGTATATCGTCAATGGCAAGGGCCCGGAAGGGCCGATACCGATGGGTTGCGGGTACACGCCTTCGCCCGCCGCTTGCCACGCGAACAATTCGTTTATTTTCCAGCGCAGCCGGGCGGGATTTCTGACGTTGCCGGCGCCATCGGAAAACGACCTGGCGAGCCTGACGCAGCAGGTGGCGCAAAACGATCATTTCCGCGCCGTCGGCGCCAAGGACCAGGAGATGGTGCAATTCCTGCGCGGCAAGATTCACCACGTGATCTACATCATCAAGGAAAACCGCAGCTACGACCAGGTGCTCGGCGATCTGGAACGCGGCAACGGAGATCCGGCGCTGACTTCCCTGCCCCAACCCATAACGCCCAACCATCATGAATTGGCGCGCCGCTTTGTGACCCTCGATAATTTTTACGCCAGCGGCGAGGTGAGCGGCGACGGCTGGAATTGGAGCACGGCGGCGCGAGCGACGGATTCGGTGGAGAAGACTCTGCCGGTGGAGTATGCCGGGCATGGGCTGGACTACACCTACGAGGGCGGAGGCCGCAATATCAACACCGGGATTGCTTCCGTCGCGGGACGCCAGCAGGCCAATCCGCTGACGCCCAGCGATCCCGACCTCCTGCCGGGAACCGCGGACGTCAGCGCGCCGGACGCGGCGGATGACGACGACAACTCCGCCGGCGCAGGTTATCTGTGGGACGGCGCGCTGCGGGCTAAGCTCAGCGTGCGCAACTACGGCTTCTTCATCGACCTCTTCCGCTACCGCGTTCCCGAGGTGGCGCCGGGATATCTGGCGCCCATGCGCGATGCTCGCGCCGTGGGAACCACGGTGGCGTTCGCCACCAACGCGGAGCTGGCGCCGTTCACGGATCCTTATTATCCCGGGTTCGACGAGCGGCTTCCGGACTACTGGCGGTTCAAGGAGTGGGAACACGAATTCGACGACTACGCGCGCAATAGCAACCTGCCGGCTCTCGAACTGATGCGCCTGGGCGGAGATCATTTTGGCGACTTCGCGCGGGCCATCGATGGCGTGAACACCGTGGAAACGCAAATGGCCGCCAACGACTACGCGCTGGGGCTGGTGATCGAAAAAATCGCGCACAGCCCGTATAAGAACGACACGCTGGTCTTCGTGGTGGAGGACGACGCGCAAGACGGCCCGGATCACGTGGAGGCGCACAGGACCCTGGCGTTCGTGGCCGGAGCTTATGTGCGGCAGCGGGCGCTGGTATCGGAGCGATACACATCCGTGCACGTTCTCAAGACCATTGAGGACATCCTGGGCATCGAGCCTCTGGGATTGAACGACAGTTCGGTGGAACCCATGACGGCGGTTTTCGATCGCGCCGCAGAGGCGTGGGACTACCAGGCCGCCGTTCCCGCCGTGCTGAGGACCACGAAATTGCCACTGCCCGCGACGGCAGCGGAGGAAGCACCGAAGACAGGTGCAGACGAGGAGCGCTACGCGCGGCCACGACACGACGCGGCTTATTGGGCGGCCAAAACCGAAGGCATGGATTTTTCCGCGGAAGATCGCATCGATACGCCGCGCTTCAACCGCATTCTCTGGGCCGGGTTGATGGGCGATGACGTCGCGTTTCCGCAGAACCCCAAGCCGGCGAATCTCCGCCGGCACCGCGAGAGCTTGCTACGCCGCTATGCCGGCCTCAAACAGACCGGCGCGCGCAACGGAAACGATCCTGGCGCTGGGGACGCGAGATAGAAGCGGGGGCGACTGAAGAAGGGCAAAAACGTAAGAAAAAGCGCAGCGCAAGAATGCGGCAGGCAAGCAGCGCAAAAACGTCCTAGACCATTTCGCGCAGGCGGGCGAAACGTTCCGCGTCGACCTGCTTGGCGCGCTTGTGCTCGTACATGAGGGCGTCCGCGCGGCCAATCTGCTGTTCGAGCTCCTCCGGACCTGAAATATCGACCGCCCCGATGCTGGCCGAGAGCGTGTAGCCGCGCTTGCCATTCTCATTGTTCCGATCATTGCTCCGATCGATGAGCTGGACCAGGCGCTTGCGTATCTGCAGGTCTCCGGCCGCGGATGTTTGGGAGAGCAGGACGCAGAATTCGTCTCCGCCGAGGCGCCCGATGATGTCCGTCTCGCGAAGGCACTCCCGGAGCAGGACGGCGATTTGCTGCAGCGCGCCATCGCCTTCCCGGTGCCCAAAGGTGTCGTTGATGCATTTGAGATTATCCACGTCGATGAAGATCAGCGTGGAGCGCACGCCCTGGCGGGAAGTCAGCTTGAGGCGCTGCTCGGCCAGACTGACGAAGCCGCGGCGATTGTGCAATCCGGTGAGCTCGTCCATGAGCGAGAGGCTCAGCAAGTGCAGGCGGACGCTCTGGCGGGCAATGGCATAGGAGAGAGCGCGCTCCAGCCGGCCGGGAGTGAGTTCGGACTTAACCAGAAAATCCTGAGCGCCCAGCTGCAGAACCTGAGCGGCCAGCGATTCATCGGCCGATCCATGGAGAGCGAGAAAAGTCACGCTGGGGGCCGCGCATTGGGCTTCCGCGAGCACGTCCAACCCCTTGGCGTCGGAGAGAAACAGATTAACGAGGGCCACGTCGGCGCGGCCATTTTGCAGATGGAGCATGGCCTGCCGCAGCTGGTGGGCGCGGCGCAGCCGGAACTTGCCGGCGCCGGCGACGTGCAGCATCTCCGCCAGGCGGCGCGCATCAACGGGATCGCTTTCGACCAAAAGAATCTGCAGTGGTTGGCTCGCCATTGCGCTCCTGTGCCGCAGGGGCTTAGATCGCGTTGGGATGAAAAACGGGGCCGCAAAAGGGCCCTGATGGCAAGAGGAAGGAGGGGTGTTCCTGCACGCCTGGTACTGCGAGAACATCATAATTCTAACGCCGCGGAGAGACGGGTCAAGCGCAATGACTCAGGATGCTGTGGATATGTAACGTGTCACGGCCTGTGGCGGCGAGGCCGGCTACGGCAGAGATCGCCCAACGCGCGGCGGCGCGCTAGGAGCGCTGATCGATCATTACAGCGCTATCAGCGCTGATCATCACCACAAAAGCGTTACAGCGCTTTTAGCGCTGATCCATCACCACATAGGACCGCTGTTCCTTGCCAATGTAGATCTGGCGAGGCCGCGCGATCTTCTGTTCGGAATCGAGCAGCATCTCTTCCCACTGGGCGATCCAACCGCTGGTGCGCGGAATGGCGAAGAGCACCGGGAACATCGTTACCGGGAAGCCCATGGATTGGTAGATCAGGCCGGTGTAGAAATCCACGTTGGGATAGAGCTTGCGGGTGACGAAGTAGTCGTCCTGCAGGGCGATCCGCTCGACCTCCAGCGCGATATCCAGCAGCGGATTGCGGCCCATGACGTCGAAAACCTGGTCGGCAATGCGCTTGATGATGCGCGCGCGAGGATCGTAGTTCTTATAGATGCGGTGGCCAAAGCCCATCAGGCGCTTCTCGCCGGATTTTACGCGCTTGATGTAAGCGGGGACATTGGCGATAGAGCCGATATCCATGAGCATGCGCAGAACTTCTTCGTTAGCGCCGCCGTGCAGCGGGCCATAGAGAGCCGCCGTGGCGGCGGCGCAGGCGGAATAAGGATCGACGTGCGAGCTGCCCACGCAGCGCATGGCGTTGGCGGAACAATTCTGCTCGTGGTCGGCGTGCAGGATGAAGAGAATGTCCAGGGCGCGCTCGAGCGTGGGATTGGGCCGGTATTTCAATTCCGTGGTCTTGAAAAGCATGTTCAGGAAATTGCCCGGGTAACTCAGCTCGTTATCCGGATAGGAATAGGGCATCCCCAGGCTGTGGCGATAGGCGAAGGCCGCCAGCGTGGGCATCTTGCCGATCAACCGGTAGGTCTGCTTGCGGCGAGATTCCGCATCGAAGATGTTTTTCGCGTCCGGATAGAAGGTGGAGAGCGCGGCGATGGTGGAGATCATCATGCCCATGGGATGGGCGTCGTAGTGAAAGCCATCGAGAAATTTCTTGATGCTCTCGTGGATGAAGGTGTGGTGCGTGACGTGGTAACTCCAGTCTTCCAACTGCTTGCGAGTGGGCAGCTCGCCAAAGAGGATCAGATAGGCGGTCTCGAGATAGGTGCTGCGTTCCGCCAGTTCCTCGATGGGATAGCCGCGATACCGCAAAATTCCCGCGTCGCCGTCGATGAAGGTGATCTTGCTCTTGCAGAGCGCGGTGTTATTGAACGCGGGATCGTAGCTCATCATGCCGAAATCGGGCTGTTCCACTTTGATCTGGCGAAGATCGAGCGCGCGGATCGTGTCGTTGGTGATCGGCAATTCGTAGGTCTTGCCCGTGCGATTGTCGGTAATGGTGAGCGAGTCCCGGCTCATGCGATTAGCCTCGCGAAGTGTCGATTGGGCTGCTGGTTCGACTGGATTCATTGTCCTTGCCCCAGTTTAAGCCTTCAGGGCAGCGCGTCAATGTACACCAAGTTGAGGCGCTGAGGAATAGGCTCTTGCGGCGCGCCAATTTAACGTCTTCTTAACCCGCCGGTCGGAAAGACCCCGCTACATCAGCCAGAGCGCCTCTCGACGGTGCCACTCGATTGACCATCTCAAATGACCATGGTAGCCTTACATAGTCCACTGACGAGGTAATCGATGGCTGGCAAAAATAAGAAGCGCATTCCTGAAGTCGCCATTTCAGAGTTCAAGGCCAAGTGTCTATCTCTATTAGAGCAAGTGGACAAGACGAAAACTCCTTTGCGGGTAACCAGACGCGGCAAGCCTATAGCGGAAGTGATCCCTGCATCGCCTGACGTGCGGGGCGCCACCTGGATCGGCTCACTGGTCGGAAGCGTCGAGTTTGTTGGCGATATCGTCTCCCCCGTCATCGATATCCGAGAGATCGAGGCGCTGCGGAATTGAAGCTCTTGCTCGATACCCATATCTGGCTCTGGGGCCTGGCCGAGCCGAAGCGCCTTTCGCGCCAGGTTTACCGTGAGCTGACGGATGCAAAAAACGAGTTGTGGATTTCGCCTGTAAGCACGTGGGAAATCCTGCTGCTCCATGCCAAAGGCCGAATACGGCTTCCCGGCGACATCCGAGAATGGGTAACCAGAGCGACGGCGAATATGCACGAGGCGCCACTGACACACGAGATTGTCCTCGCGGCACAACAGCTGCCCTTGCAACACGGCGACCCTGCCGATCGCTTTTTGGCCGCCACGGCCAAAACACTTAATCTCACGCTGGTAACCGCGGACCATCGCCTGTTGGGGCTGGGGAACATCGCCACCCTGGCGAATCGCTAACATTTAGAGCGGATTTTGCTTCGGCGCTGGGGCTTAGCGGCGAGGTTTAGCGGCGGTCGGCGGCGGCGTGGCGCACGTCGTGCCCTTCCACCATGTAGATCACGTCTTCGGCGATGTTGGTGGCGTGATCGGCAACGCGCTCCAGATTCTTGGCCACCAGGATCAGCTCGAAGGCCTGAAACACGACGGCCGAATCGCCCATCATGTAGCTCAATAGCTCGCGAAAGATCTGGTCGCGCAGATTATCGACCACATCGTCGCGCACCAGGACGGAGCGGGCCAAGGCGAGGTCGCGGCGAACCACGGCGTTCAAGCTGTCGCGGACCATGCCTTCGGCCAGCTCGCTCATGCGCGGCAGGTCCACGTAGGGCTTGACGCGCGGATGGCGCAGGATGCGCTGCGAGGACTGCGCGATGTTGACGGCCTGGTCGCCGATGCGTTCCAGATCATTGTTGATGCGCGAGATGGCCAGCACGAAGCGCAGATCGGCGGCCATGAGCTGATGCAGGGCGAGCAGCTGCGTCACGCGGTCGTCAATCTCCATCTGCAATTCGTTGATGGCCGGCTCTTCCTCGAGGACCGTTTCGGCCAAAGAGGCGTCGACATCCAGCACGGAATGAATGGCCTGGTGAACGGCGCGTTCCGCCAGGCTGCCCATCCAGAGCAGCCTCTCCTTCAAATCGTTCAGCTCAATTTCAAAGTGTCGTTCCATCGTGTGCGCCTCTTAGGAGCGTGCAGGTTCTGCCTCGGAAGCCTTTCTCATCCGAAACGGCCGGTGATGTAAGCCTCGGTACGGGCGTCGGAAGGGGTGGTAAAGAGCTGAGGCGTGGGACTGAATTCGATCAGGTCGCCATTGAGCATGAAGGCGGTGGAATCGCTGACGCGCGCGGCCTGCTGCATATTGTGGGTGACGATGACCAGAGTGCAGTTCTGCTTCAGGTGAAACAGCAGCTCCTCGATTTTGGCGGTGTTCACCGGATCGAGCGCCGAGCAGGGCTCGTCCAAAAGCAGAACCTCGGGATCCACCGCCAGAGCGCGCGCGATGCAGAGCCGCTGTTGCTGTCCGCCGGAGAGCGCGTAGGCCGACTTGTGCAACTGATCCTTGACCTCATCCCACAGCGCCGCGCGGCGCAAGCTGTGTTCCACGGCCTCGGAGAGGCGGCCGCGATGGCCGGCCGGCATGCCATTGATGTGCAATTCCATACGCAACATTGTCGAAGATGGATTTGGGGAAAGGATTCGGGCGTCTGGAAGACCATGCCGACGCGCCGGCGCAAATGGGTAACGTCCTGGGCAAGGATGTCTTCGCCGTCCAGCAGGATTTCGCCCTCGAGGCGGGTGCCGCGCACCGTTTCGTGCATGCGGTTGAGGGTGCGAAGCAGCGTGGACTTGCCGCAACCGGAAGGGCCGATGAGCGCGGTTACGCGGTTGGCGGCCACATGCAGATTGATGCCGTGCAGAGCATGCACCTTGCCGTAATAGAAATTAAGGTTGCGGACCTGCATCCGCAGCGGGGCCTCTACGGCAGTCTGGGAGCCGCTCGGCACAGGCGGTTTTATAACAGTGTCCATGTTTCCGCGTCACCGAACCCCCTGGAGAGTCCGACTTACTGAAAGCAGGTTTTACCGAAAGCTGCGCCATAGCTATGACCTCTGCGCGGAAGCTCCCCGCGACAGAAGCGGTCCGGACCACGATATTGGTAAGGAGCACCAGACCGAGCAGAACCAGACCGGCCGCCCAGGCCTGCCGGTGCCAATCGTCATACGGCCCCACGGCATAAGTAAAGATCATAACCGGGAGCGAGGCGATCGGCTGGGACCAGCCGGGACTCCAGAAGCGGTTGCCGAAGGCGGTGAACAGCAGCGGCGCGGTTTCGCCGGCCACGCGCGCCAGCGCCAGCAGAGACGGCGGTAAGAATGCCGCGGGAGGCGGCGGGAAGCACGACGCTGGTGATGGTTCGCCATTTGCTGGCGCCTAGAGCCATGGCGCCTTCGCGCATGGAGCGAGGAACGGCGTGCAGGAACTCTTCCGTGCTGCGCAGCACGATGGGGATCATCATCACGCCCAGAGCAAATCCTCCGGCGAGGGTCGAAAAATGATGCACCGGCATGACCACCACGGCGTAGGCGAAGATGCCGATGACGATGGAGGGCACGCCATTGAGCAAGTCCGCCGTGTAGCGCACCACGAAAGGCACCACTCGTCCGCCGAATTCCGCCAGGTAAATCCCGCCAAGCACGCCGATGGGAACGCCAAACAAAGCTGCCAGGAGCAGGAGCTTGCCCGAACCAACAATGGCATTGGCCATGCCGCCGCCGGCCTCGCCCACCGGCGTGGGCAGCTTGGTGAAGAAATTCCAGTTGACGTCTCTCCCGCCGTGATAGACCAGATAGCCCAGAATGAAGAAGAGCACCGAGACGGCGATCAGCGCGCACAGCCCCGTCAGGCTGAGCATCACCACGTTCACGAACTTTCGCCAGGCCAGCTTCATCCTTGCGCCACCCCGCTTCCGCGGCTGCGTCGTAACCACGATCAGCAGCCGCGCCAAGCCATTGAGGATGAAGGTAAGAAGGAAGAGCACCAATCCCAACTCGATCAGCGCGCTCAAATACAGATTGCCGGTGGCCTCGCTGAATTCATTCGCCAGCACCGCGGCAATGGAGTAGCCCGGCGCAAAAAAGCGACGGCGGAGATGCGTCGGATTATTGCCGATCACCATCGTGACGGCCATGGTTTCGCCCAGGGCGCGGGCCAGCGCCAGGAAAACCGAACCCATGATGCCCGTGCGCGCATAGGGAACGACGGCTTTCCAGGTGGCTTCCCAGCGCGTGGCGCCCAGCGCCAGGGCCGCTTCGCGCTGATCGCCCGGCACAGCCAGCAACACTTCGCGGGAAACGGAGATGATGAACGGCACGATCATCACGGCCAGCACCAATCCCGCCGTCAGAAAGCCGATGCCATACGCCGGCCCTTTGAACAGGGGAAGAAACCCGAGACGTGTGTTTCAAGGCGGGTTGTATCGTCCGTGCGCATGAGGGGCACGAGAATGAAAACGCCCAGCAGGCCGTAGATCACGCTGGGCACGGCCGCCAGCAGGTCGATCAAAAAGGTCAGGATGTCCGAGAGACGCCGGGGCGCGAGTTCGGCCAAGAAAATAGCGGCGCCCAATCCCAGGGGAACGGCGATCAATAAGCCGAGCGCCGAAGTAACCAGCGTTCCGTAAACAAACGTCAGCGCCCCAAAGTGGCCAGCGACGGGGTCCCAGGTCGTGTTCACAAAGAAAGCTCAGTCCGAACGTATGCCTGGCCTGAGCGGAATTGGTCCACAACTGATAGACGAGCAGCCCTGTGATCAAGACCACGCTGAGCGCAAACACCAGAGTGACGAGCCGGGCGATCTCATCGCCGCTGCGAAGCCGGCGAAGAAGAGCCCGCGGGCCCCAGGAGAGGCCCGCGGCTTCGACGGTGGTGGGAGCTGTGGCCATTTACTCGCAGCTACTGAATCATCGCGATGGCCTTTTGTTCCTTGGCCACCACTTCCTTAGGCAGTTGCGCATACGCCAGCGCTTCGCAGAACTTCTGCCCGTCATGTCATCATCCAGGTCAGGAAGTCTTTGATGGCAGTCCTTCTTCGCCGCGTCCTGAATTTGCGCGGGAATCAGCAGCCACGTGAAGCTGGAGATGGGATAGGCCGTTTTTCCGGGAGCGTTCGTGATGGAGACGCGGAAATCATCAGGCATGGATTTGGCGGCCCCGGCCGCGGCAGCGGAAACGCCGGCCAAACTTGGCCTTGACGAAGTCTCCGGCCGGATTCTTGACCCACCCATAGGGAATGTTGTTCTGCACGGCGTAGATCAATTCGATATACCCGATCGAGTCAGGAGTTTGCTTGACCAGACCGGCGACGCCTTCGTTGCCCTTTCCGCCCAGTCCCACCGGCCAATTGACGGAGGTATTCTTGCCCACCTTGCTTTTCCATTCAGGGCTGACTTTCGAGAGATAGTCCGTCCAGATATATGTCGTGCCGCTGCCATCCGAGCGGTGAACGACCACGATGTCTTCGGCAGGGAGCTTCACGCCCGGATTCGGCGCCGGCAATGGCGGGATCGTTCCACTTCGTGATCTTGCCCAAGATAGATTCCCGCCAGCGCCTCGGGGGTGAACTTCAGTTCCGCCGTGACGCCGGGGACATTGTAGCTCGGCACGTCTGCGCCGAGCACGGTCGGGAAGTGCAGGATCTTGAAGCCGGCCTGCTTCAGTTGGTCATCGGTCATCGGTCCATCGGAAGCGCCAAAATCGACGGTCTTGTCGGTGAGCTGGCGGATTCCGCCGCCCGAACCGATGGATTGGTAATTGATCTGGACGTTGGGATGAAGCTTGTGATACTCGTCAAACCATTTAGAATAAATGGGATACGGAAACGTCGCCCCCGCCGCATTGATATTCTGCGCTCGCAGTGGCATTGCGGCTAGCACTGCCAGGAGAGCGAAAATAACGGACCTGCGTCCACTCATAGTTCTTCCTTTCGAGGATACTGTTGTCGCTCACTCTATGTTACGGGCCTGTTACAGCTGTCTTACTGCTGTGTGAAATTGGGCCTTTGCGGAACCCCTCCGGAACGCTACACAAGGGCGGTCAACCCGCGTTCAATCGGCCGTGAATATTGCGTAAAACTCGGCCGGCCGGCGTGAACTGCCCGCCCTCGTGTTGTTGTGTCCGAAGACCTGCCTCTCAATTCAAGACTCGCGCACCCGACGCCTACGGCAACGTGTAGCGGAGGTCGATGTAAGCCATGGCCAGGTGCGCATTTCTCGGCGAGCCTGGGGCTACGTACCATGGGCTGCGTGACAGGTAAGAGACTTGGGTGATGAGCGAAAGTGCTCCGTAATTGGGATTTCTCCAAAATGTCGGGATGTAGCCGATGGTTGGTTCGTAGAGGCTTCGGTCATTGCTGTTCGCCGAACCGGCTGCGCCACCTATCGGATAGAAACCATACCCGCAGGTAACCGGGGCTGCGGCAGTGCCGCAACTGGCAAAGTCCTGTCCGATATAGACATAACCGTAGTATCCGTAAAACAGGGACTTAGGCGTGGCTTGATATTCAAAGCCTAGGATCCCGGAATCGGAGCGTACCGGCGAAAGGCCCAGAACGCTCGAGGCGCTCGCCGCCGGCGTCACGATGAAATCCGGAACGTTCGTGTTTCCGATTTCTCGCCCGCCGCCGCTGCTAAAGAAGGCACTTTCGTAAATCTTGAAGTTCTTGAAGATTTCGAAGTTGCTGTTAAAGGACCCCGCGCCGCCATGGATCGTCGTTGTGCCGAGGTTAAAGTTCGCCGGCGTAAACGAGTCGATCTTGAAGGTACGGAAGACTCCATAGGCTTCTAGATGGATCGCATGGCCGGTTACCTTCGGATCGTAAGCGGCCTTGACGATCAGATCCGGTGCGACGTCGGGGGTGGCAAGCGAGTTCACTGAGTTACTGGGGCTTGCAGCAATTGCTGTACCGTTCAAGCTTGTGCCGGTATTCACCTGGGTCGTGTTGAAAGCGACCGGCGTCGTCGGGAAAGTCACCGCGCTGCCGGTATATTGCTGCGGGTTTTCGATGCCGAAGCCTATGGCGAACGTGTTTGATGGGTGGAAAATCAGACGGAATTGCGGGGTGCGTTCCCATTGCAAGCCCAATTGGTAGTTCGTGTCCATGTCTTGTGTATTGAACACGTCTGCAGGCATCACCGCTATACCCGTTCGGCTTGGCGTGAGCATGCTCCAGTCTTGTCCGGCGAGAAATTCGATTTTGCCCCTGCGGTAATCGAGGAAGTAGACGCGCAGCCGCAGCGTGGAGGAGTTGCTGGTGACGTTCAGGTTGTCGTTTGTAAAGCCCAAAAAGTCAGCCTCGAGGTAACCAAGGGCCGATCCGCCGGCTACGTTGGAGTCGACTCTCAGCGTGACCCGAGAGTTCTGCAGGCTGAAGTGGTCTTCCGTGAGGGCAGCGAGCGGCAGCGAATTGTTATACGGGATGCCGTTGAACGAAGAGCCGATGCCGCTACCCATGTCCTTGCTGCGGAAAAAGTTCGTCAAGTCTACGAACCCGCCCGGAGTGAACTTGGCGCTTCCGATATTAAAGGAGAGCGGGGAGGGAGCGGCTTGAGCCCCCGAGTTTTGAGGGTCGGTCGGCAGAGGCCGAGCGGCCGTGGCGGCCGGCACGGAAGCCGATGGCAGGCTCGCGGATGCCCTCCTCGAGGTACTCGATGGGGAAGCAGACGCGCTCGAAGCAGAACTGCTGGAATCCGCTGCCAGCGACGGCGACGGCGCTTCCGCCGGTCGCTCGGTATCGTTCGTCGCTGGTTCGGCTGAGGCGTCCGGCTTTGCAGCGGTTTCTGAAGTGCTATTGGAATTGGCGTCGGAGGCTTTGGCGTCTCCAGAACCGCCCGTTCGTGAATCGTTTGTTCCTGCCAGTGCTGGCGAGAAAGCCAGGGCAACGGCAAGCATACACCCCAAGAATAATCGCATTCGTTCCTCCGTCAGAATTTGAGCGCTAGGTCGGCCGGGAAAATAACAGGAAAGACTCCGACTGCGCAGAACGCCCGGACATGCGCAAATTAACCCCGGGCAAGGCTATGCGGCGGAAGTAACCTGTTTGTAACAATTATGTTAATTCTGCGTTACAGCGATTCCTGTACGCAGGATTTGCGAACGTTTGGCGGCTTGCGGATATCGAACGATTGTAGGGGGAAATGGGAGGTGATTTATGAAGGCGAAAACGATAGTACGGCGGTTCAGCCTGCTCCTGGGCATTGCAATCCTTAGCCCCTTGGCCCTCTTGGCCGAGCCCCAGCTCGATCATCCGGGAGCCTCAAAATCGGGGCCCGGATGCACTGGAACCTCTCCGATCACTTCTCCCGATCGTCAATATTCCGCCTATATTTCCTGCCTCGGAGCCGAACAGGGCGCGCGCGAGATAACGCTCACCGTCCTCGACGCGGCTGGGCGGCAAACCTCCACGCTGGCTGCACGGGTCAAGCAGGGTTGCACCCCCGGGGCACCAAGTTGGCTGGACGACAGTCGTGTGGGTGTCCTTTGCCGAACCGATCCGGAAGTGAGTGCCTATCTCGTGTTCAATATTCAGGCGGGGACCGAAGCGGCCTACCCCGGCTACTCGTTCGATTGGTCTCCCGACCGCAAGACCCTGGCCGGCGTGAAACTGGACGTTATGTTTGGAACGCCGGTGGGCCAGAACTCTTGTCTGTTGCTGAACGGGCAGGCGATCTATCCAACACGTTGCGATCATGCTAAGGAAACCTATAGCCATATCCACACGTTCCTATCGCCTCCGGCCTGGTCGCCCGACAGCGGCAAAGTCGCCTTCGTCGAAAAGATCTTCGATTGGGAATATGAGGATCCGTTCGCGCGTTACTTTGACGGAGAAGCCAGTAACGTGCGGTATTACCTGGTGATCGCCTCGGAGCATGGCGTAGCCGGCTATCGCCTCGACCCAGTTGCCGCCGAGCAAGTCCCTGCCTGGCAAACGAATTCGCGACTCCTGCTCGGGGGCCAAGCTCTGGATCTCGAATCGCAGCCGCCCGCTCCCATTCCGTGAATTCCCGGCCGCGCTTTGGGCCGAACGGTGAATTTGCGGACGAGTCGGCTCCATCTTGGTTGCAGAAAAAAAAGAGGGCCGGCGCCAGGGGAGCGCCAGCCCGTGGGGTGCTTGGTTTTGAGGGTAAGGCTCTGCGGGACTTGGGGCAGAGCCGTATGTCACTGCGCGGTGATCCTAATGAGCAAGAGTCACAAGAGCATCACGACGCTATGAATTCTCGGTAACAGCAGTACCGGACGCCGCGTCGAAGTTCGTGCCCCGCCCGTGCCGCACATCGAGTCCGCGAACCCAGAAAATAATGTCTTCGGCGATGTTGGTGGCGTGATCGGCCAGGCGCTCCAGATAGCGGCTGGCGAGCACCAGTTGCAGGCTGGCAGCCACGTCGCTGGGGCATTGGCGCATGCCGGCGAGCAGTCGCTCGAAAATTTCATCGCGGTAGCGATCCACCAGATCGTCGCTCTCCAATACCTCGCTGGCCAACACCACGTTTTTGAAGATCAGGGCTCCCAGGCCCTTCTTGATCATGGCTCTCACCGCCGCCACCATCGGTTCCAGCTCGGGCGGCGCGGCGATGGGGTGCATCTCGGCCAGGGAGATAATCCGTTCGGCGAGATTCACGGCCAGATCGCCCATGCGCTCCAGATCGTTGGTGATTTTCAGGGTCGCCACCACCTGGCGAATCTCTTCCGACGACAAGCTTCCGCTGCGGAGCATGCGCACGGCGTGCTCGTCGATGACCATCTCCATTTCGTTGACGCGAGGCTCCAGAAGAAAGATTTCGCCGGGAGCCTGCCGGGATTCAGGGGAACCCGCCTGGAGAAGAGCGCTCAAAGCGCGATCGACGGCCAGTTCCACGGTTCGAGCCATGGACACCAGGTAATTGGTGAGAATGTCCAGATGAACCGTCTGCACGCTTGCTGCGGGTGTCGCCATCCTTCCTCCTGCGCGCGGGAATGCGCGGCTGCACCAATCTTGGGCAACCTCCATTACACCCAGGTTAACAAGAGGATATGATTTCGGCGAAAGGTCGCTTAAGCGGCAATAGGTATGCTGAAGTGGAAGCGCGACCCCTCTCCCACCGCGCTCTCCACCCACAGATGGCCGCCGTGCGCTTCCATGATATGGCGGGCGATGGAAAGCCCCAGTCCGGTGCCGCCAGCCTCGCGGGAACGCGCCGCATCGACGCGGTAGAAGCGTTCGAAGATGCGCTCCTGCTCCACCTGGGGAATTCCGATGCCGGTATCGGCTACGGTGACCACCACGCGGCTATCGGTGGATAGCGCGGACACTTCGATCTTCCCGCCCGCCGGCGTGTACTGCAGCGCGTTGTCCAGCAGGTTCTGCAAGACCTCCTGAAGGCTATTGGCATCGCCGCGAACCGGCGGCAATTCCCCTGGCAGATCAACCGCCAGCGAGAGCTGCTTCGGCACGGCCTTCAATTGCGCGGTTTCCATGCAGGAGTCGATCAATTGAGCCACGGAAACCGGGCGGAACTCGAGTTTCAGCTGCCCAGCCTCGATGCGGGAAAGCTTCAGCAGATCTTCGGTCAGGCGGGCCAGGCGCATGGCGTGCTCGCGAATGATCTCCACGAAGCGGCGGCGATTGATGGGATCTTCCAGGGCGCCGCCCAAAAGCGTTTCCGCGAATCCCTGGATGGCGGTGAGCGGGGTGCGGAATTCGTGCGACACGTTGGCCACAAAGTCCTGCCGCACGCGTTCCAGGCGGCGCAGTTCGCGTGATCTCGTGCAACACGAGAACGGCTCCCTTGTGGCTCGCGGCTTGCACCGGCGCGGCGGTGACGGCGAAGCTGCGGGGCCGCACCGTCCCCACGACGATCTCGCTGGTCACCTGCTCCTGCCCGCCCAGGGCCATCTTCATGGACGCCAGCAGGTCCGATTGGCGGGCGACTTCGAGCAAGGCGCGGCCTTCGATCTCGCCGGCGTCCTGCAAGCCGAGAATGCGGGAAAAGGCCCGGTTGGAGAAGAGAATGCGCTCGCCCTCGCTAATCACGGCCACGCCTTCGATCATGCTTCCGAGAATGGCCGCGGAGCGGTTGCGCTCGTCGGTCAAGACGCCGATGCCGGCGTTCAATCGCGCGGCGCTCTCATTCAGCGCGCGCGCCAGCCCTTCGAGCTCGTCGCCGCCCGGCTGAGTGATTACCGGGCGAAAATCGAGCGCGGCCATGCGGCCCGCGAATTTACCCAAGGCGCCGATTCGCCGGGAGAGATTATGGGCGTCGATGAGGGAGATGAAGATGGCCGAGGCCAGTAACACCAGAAATGCCGTCCACACAGGACGGCGCGTGGCCGCGAATTGCTGGTCCACAGCGGGCAGCGGCAGGGCCAGGCGGAGGACGAACGAATCATTGCCGTCTTTATCCGGGCTGCCTGCTTTAGCGGCGGCGCTCTTTGCCGGCCTTGCTGGCTTTGCCGGTATTGCCGCCAGGCGAAGCTCCACGAGCGTTGGGATAGGAGACGGCGTAGTAGAGGAAATCGCGATGGAGCGCGTTATTGCGGCGCATCGAGCGGCCCTCGCCGTTGGCGAAAGCCTCCTGGATTTCGGCGTCTTGGGCATCCGCCGGCTCCTGGCCTTGTCCGGACGCCGACTCTTCCAACACCCGCCCGTCCCTGCTCAGAACGGCCGCTTGCACGCCGGCCGCCTGCATCTCTCCCAGCCAGCGATGGAGCGCCGTGTCATCGCTAGAACCAGGGCAGAATCGGGGCTCAAATCGGGGCGGTCGAGGCGCGCCACGCGGCCGATCGCGGCGAGCTGCTGGAATCCCGCGTCGCGAGCCTGGTCCCGGACGACGCGCCACGAATACAAATCCCCCGCGGCCACAACGACAAGGACCAAGGCCAGAATGGCAAGGTTGGATCGCCAGAACAAATTCAAAGGCAGGTAACTCCTGTACGGTACGCCAGACTAATGCCAGACTAACGCAAATCTAACTCGGCCGATTGGCCGCCGACTCGAACAGATAACCGGCGCCGCGCACCGTCTTCAAATGCATCGGATTCTCCGGGTCCATTTCGATCTTTTCGCGCAAGCGCCGGATGTACACATCCACGCTCCGCGGCGTGACAAAGCGATCGGTGCCCCACACGGCGTCGAGCAATTGATCGCGCGTAAACACGCGATTGGGCCGGGCCGCCAGATAGTAGACCAGGCGAAATTCCAGCGTGCTCAGCGTGAGCGGCTTGCCCGAGCGCATCACGCGATACGAGGAAGGATCGATCAGCAGCCGGCCCACCTCGATGGGCGCGCTCGACGTCGCCGACGGGTTCGGTGCGGCGCAGCAGGGCTTTGACGCGGGCCACCAGTTCGCGCGGGCTGAAGGGCTTGGTGACGTAATCGTCCGCGCCCATTTCCAGGCCGACCACGCGGTCGGCCTCTTCTCCGCGTGCGGTGAGCATCAAGATCGGCAGGCGATTGAGCCCCGCGTCGCGCCGGATCTCCTTGCAGACCTCCAGCCCCGGTAATTTGGGCAGCATGAGATCGAGAATCAAAAGATCGGGCATGCTCTTCCGCAGCAGGGACAATCCGGCCGAGCCATCGCCTACTCCGGTAACCTCGAATCCTTCATTGGCCAGGTTGTAACGCACCAACTCCACGATATCCCGGTCGTCTTCGATGATGAGGATGCGCTTCAAATTTTCCGCCTCCGTATGGGAGTCCTGGTAAAGCAATTCTACACACTAAATCGGGAGACACTAAACGCGGGCGCGCCGCCGGTTGCCGGCCGCACATGCCCTGCGCCTGCGAAGCATATTGAAGACTTGTTACAAACTCGTGAACGCGAGAAGCATATCGGCTCCCCACGCCTCGGAACCCGCCGAGTGTTGCCTTGACCGCCTCTGGCCTGGGCCGGGTTTTACACCCTTTGGCCGCGCAACCGGACAAGCGAACCCCCCTCTTGTTCCAGGATGGAATAGCTGACCCCGGGTACTTGTTCCTCTATTGTCCCTTTGGCCAGTGGCCCCCTGAAGTTAACGGACGGTAACCTCCTCGATGTCGTCCCTGTAGCGCCGTTCGCGCCGTCTTTCAGGAGGAAGCCATGCTTGATCTCTTCGCTTTCCGTGAGTTCCGAGAAGGATTGGCCATGATGCGCGACGGTGATGCCGAGAAAGCGATGTCCTTGCTGCGCCAGGCCTCCGAGCGCGACCCTGAGAATCCCTACTACCTTTCCTATTATGGTTTGAGCCTCGCCTATGCCGAGGGAAAATGGGCCGATGCGGAGCGGCTTTGCCACACGGCCGTTTGCCGCGCCCGCCGCCAGGCGCAACTGCATTTGAACCTTGCCGAAATCTACGCCGCATCCGGCCGCAAGCAGGCCGCCGCGGACGCGCTGGCGCTGGGCTTGCACTACATCCCCGACGATATGCGCTTGCAAATCGAGATGGGCAAGCTGGCCACGCGCCGGCCGCCGGTGCTGCGATTCCTGCCTCGCTCGCATGCTCTGAACCAGGTCCTGGGCCTCGCCCGGCACCGTCTGTTGAGCTCCCTGCCCCGCAGGAAGTGGCTCACGGTTCGCGAGTCGCAGGCCTAGTCGCCATACCTTTCCTGCAAACTTCTCCCTACCCAATCAGCGCGTTTTAACGCGCCGATGAAGCTCGGTGCTTGGCGCCGCGCATATAATGGCGGCGCAATGGCGCTCTCTCCCAGAGGTGTGCTCCGCTGGCTCTTCGCTTCCGATCCAGACCGCCCTCTGCGCCGCCTCGCGGCACGCTGGCTCTTCCTGCGCGCGCTCGGACTCATCTTTTTCTCCGCGTTCTATTCCCTTGTGCGGCAGGTGCTGGGACTGATCGGCCCGGACGGACTGCTCCCGGCAAGCGAATACCTGCAAGCGGTTCGGCAGGTGCAGAGCGGCGCCTCGCGATTCTGGGACGCGCCCACGCTCTTCTGGCTGGGCAGCGGCTCGCATGCGCTGCTGCTCGTGGCCTGGGTGGGCCTCATCGCTTCGATTCTCTTGATTTTGAACTTGTGGCCGCGCGGAATGATTTTCGTTTGTTTAGTGGCCTTTCTTTCCTTCATCACCGCCCTGCAAACGTTCTCTTCCTATCAATCCGACGGCATGCTCTTGAGCGTGGGATTCATCGGCCTGTTCTTTGCGCCGCCGGGACTCCGCCCGGGCTGGGGCGAACGGCATCCGCCGTCCCGCGCCAGTTGGTTTCTACTGCTGCTGGTCTGGTTCACCATCTACTTCGAATCCGGCGTGGCCAAGATCGCCAGCGGCGATCCGGAATGGCGCAATTTCACCGCCATGGACGACTATTACCAGAACGGCCCCTTGCCCACCTGGATCGCCTGGCACGCGCAGCATCTCCCGCATTGGTTTCACGCCGGCACCGCGGCCTTCACGCTGGGGCTCGAGCTGGTCTTGATTTGGATGGCGCTGCTGCCGAGGCCTTTCCGCATCGCGCTATTTTGGATCATTGTCCCGCTGCAGATTGGAATCATCATCACCAGCAACTACGCTTTCCTGAATTATCTCGTTCTGGCTCTGGGCATTTTGCTGCTCGACGACGCCTACCTCGCTCGATTCCTGCCGCTCCGTTTGCGCCCGCGGCAAACGATCTCTGCCTCCGGCTCGGACTCGGCCCCGCCGGCAATCGCATCGTCGACGAATCAAAGCGCCGGCGACAATGCCTGGGCGCTGGCGCGAAAGGCAATTTCACCGCTTGGCCTTGCGGCTTCAGCCTTCTTTTTGACTTGGGTCTTCTACGTCATCGCGGCGCAGGCCGCGTGGATGGTGCTTCCAGGCCTGCCTCTTCCCACGTCCCCGGTCGCGGCCCTCGAGCCTTTTCGGATCGCCAATCGATATGGGCTTTTCGCGGTGATGACCCGGGGACGATACGAGATCGAATTCCAAGGCTCGAATGACGGCCAAACCTGGACCCCTTATCCTTTCCGCTATAAGCCTCAGGACCCGCGGCAGGCTCCCGGCATTTTCGCGCCCTATCAGCCGCGATTCGATTGGAACCTGTGGTTCGCTTCCCTGGAAAGCTGGCAGGAAAATCGATTCGTGGTCTATACCGAGGAGCGGCTTTTGACCGGCTCTCCTCCGGTGCTGGCGCTCTTCGCGGGAAATCCATTCCCGAGCGCCCCTCCTACACAAGTCCGGGCCATGGTTTGGCAATATTGGTTCAGCGATCGGGCCGAAAAGAAGGAAGGTTTGTGGTGGCGCCGCGAATTGATCGGGACTTATGCCCCATCCCTCGAGCGCCAGCCGGACGGGAAATTCATGATCACCAGCGTCCCGGAAGCCGGCCAGCGCCTTCGGCGGTAAACGGGCCAATTTGGGCGATGCCGGAACTGTCCACAGGTACAGGTCGGAGTGTCCAAAAGGTCAACTCCGCGGCTTTAGTTTTTCTTCCCTAACTTCCATTCGGTTTATATACTCCGGCACGAAAAATCGATTTCCCGCCATCGGTACCAGAGCAGCGTGGCACCAGGGTTCTAGGACCGTTGGCTGATAAGTTTGAAACCAGACGCCCATTGGAGACAGCCGGCCCAGCCCCTATCCTCCCTCTAGCGCCGAGCGCTCTGATTTCGCAAAACGCTCTGGCCCTGAGGGGGTTTGAATGTTCCTAGCCGCTGCAGCGCTTCTTCTGCAATTTCCTCTGTTTTCCGCGGTTCAAGCTCCTGCGAAGGTGGACCCGCCCGTAGCGGTCTCCCAGAGCGCGGCCGGTTCCGGCAACGCAAAACAAGCTGCGGATAACAAAGTTTTGACCGCCGACGCACGCCTCGCTTCCGTTGCCTATGAGCCGGGACGCTTGGCCCCCGAGCCTGTAGCGGCGATGACGCCTATCGTTGCCACTCCCGCCCCCGGCCCTGTCGCCCTGGTTTCAGCCGAGCCTCTGCCCATCGTGCCGGTCTATGCCCCCATGAGGGATGGTTCCGAACGGTGGCGCAACCGCGAGTGGATGGCCTTGAGCATCGCGGCCCATGGCAGCGCCACTTTCGACGCTTGGTCCACGCGCCGCGTGCTTTCCTCGATGCCGAACGCCGAGGAAGCGAATCCCTTGCTGCGGCCCTTTGCAGGGAATGCCTCCATGTATGCCGCCGTGCAAGTGGCTCCGACGGTTCTCGATTTCGTAAGCCGCCGAATGATGAATAGCAGCCATGCCTGGATGCGGCACACTTGGTGGCTGCCGCAGGCCGCGAGCGCGGTGGTGTCGTTTACCAGCGGCGTGCACAATCTGGGCGTATATAACTCCCGCTAGTGAACAAATCTTTTAGTGGAAATCGTGCGAAGCGGTTTCCGCCTGGGTGATATTCAGCGGGCGCACCGATTCGGCCTTCACGGAGACCACGTTTTCCTGGTTCTGCAACCTCCCTTCGATCAATAGAAATTGCTGGTGCACCACTACGACGTGGCTCCGCTCGAAAAGCTGCGGCGTGATGATGGCGTTGGCGATTCCCGTCTCATCCTCCAGGCTGAGAAAGACGAAACCCTTGGCCGTCCCCGGACGCTGGCGCGCAATCACGCTCCCGGCGATGCGCACCGGAGTGCCGTCTGGCAGGTTGTGAAGCTCCATGGCCGAGCGGATGCCTTCTTTTTGCAATTCCGCGGCGATGGTAAGCCATGGGGTGAGGACCTACGGTCATCCCGGTGCCGCGAAAATCGGCCACCAGCCTTTCCTCCGCGGTCATGGGCAGCAGAGGCGAATCGTGCGCTTCTACGGGCGCATCCAAAAGATCGGACGACGAACCTTCCGCATCGCTCCTGGCCTCTTCGCACTCCTCCAGCAAGGGACCCGCATGGCGCGCCGCGCGTTCGATTTGCCAGAGCGCTTCGCGGCGATGCACGCGGGACTTGGGCTTCTCTCCCCTCCGCGCGTGACGCGAATCGTCCGGCGGCTCGATAAAATTCAGCGCCCCGATTTCCGCCAGCGCCGCCAATTCGGATTTCTGCAAGCCCGGCACGCGCAACTTCAAATCGTCGATGGAACGAAACGGCCGCAGAGCGCGCTGGCGCACAATTTCCCGCGCCACGTCTTCACGCAATCCTTTGACGTAACGCATTCCCAGACGCAGGGCGAAGCCCTGGCCGTCTTTTTCGAGATGGCAGGGCCAGTCCGGAACAGGTCACGTCGATGGGCCGAACTTTCAGGCCGTGCCGCTGCGCGTCTTTGACGAGCGTGGCCGGATGATAAAAACCCATGGGTTGGTTATTCAGAAGCGCCGCGGTAAACGCCGGCAGATAATGGCACTTCAGATACGCGCTGGCATAAGCCAGCAGGGCGAAGCTCGCCGCATGCGATTCCGGGAAGCCGTACAGCGCAAAGGAGACGATCGATTGCACGATCTTCTCCTGCGTCTGCGGATCGATCCGATTGCGCTCCATGCCCCGCCGGAGTTTTATCTCCACATCTTTCATGCGCGCTTCGGAGCGCTTGAATCCAAAGGCGCGGCGCAACTCTTCCGCTTCGCCGCCGGTGAATCCCGCGGCGATCATGGCCATGCGCAGCAACTGCTCCTGAAAAAGCGGCACGCCCAGGGTGCGCGCGAGCACCGGTTCCAGCGAAGGATGCAGGCAATTGGCCGGCTCGCGTCCCTGGCGGCGCTTCAGATAGGGATGCACCATTTTGCCGACGATGGGCCCCGGCCGGATGATGGCCACTTGCACCACGATGTCGTAAAAACAGGTGGGGCGCAGGCGCGGCAGGCAAGCCATTTGCGCGCGGCTCTCGATCTGAAACATGCCCACGGTATCGGCTTTTTGCAGCGCATCGTAAACGGCGGGATCGTTGGCGGGCAGCCGTCCCAGATCGATCTCTTCGCCGTAATCTTCCTTGATGATTTTCAGCGAGTCTTCGAGCACAGCCATCATTCCCAGCCCCAGCAGATCCACTTTCACGATGCCCATATCCGCGCAGTCTTCTTTATCCCATTGCACCACCACGCGGCCGGGCATGGTGGCCGGTTCGAGCGGCACAACGGAATCGAGTTGTCCCTGGCACACCACCATTCCGCCGGAATGCTGCCCCAGATGCCGCGGCAAATCCTGAACCAGCAGGCACAAATCGAAAAATTTGCGGATCAGCGGATGGCCGGCGTCGAGCCCGGCGTCGTGGAATTGGCGCGCCAGCGTGTCGTTGGCGTCCTTATATTCCCAGGCGCCCACCAGGCTGGCCAGACGGTTCAGCGTCTCCGGCTCGATGCAGAGAGCTTTGCCGATCTCCCGCGCCGCCGAGCGGCCGCGATAGGTGATCACGTTGGCGGTCATGGCCGCGCCCAGCTTTCCGTAGCGTTCGTAGACGTACTGAATGGCGCGTTCGCGCTGATCGCCGCTGGGCAGATCCAGATCGATATCCGGCCATTCGCCGCGCTCTTCGGAAAGGAAGCGCTCAAAAAGCAGGTCCATGCCGATGGGGTCCACGGCGGTAATGCCCAGCGCGTAGCACACCGCGCTATTGGCCGCCGAGCCGCGGCCCTGCACCAGAATATTGCGCTCGCGGCAAAAGCGGACGATGTCCCAGACGATCAGGAAATAGCCGGGCAGATCGAGCTTTTCGATCAGGCTCAATTCGCGCTCGATCTGCTTGCGTGCGCGTTCCTGGACCTCGCTGCCGCTCGCGGAAAAAGCCCCGTAGCGCCGGATCATTCCCTCGCAGGTGCGTTCGCGCAGGAATTGCATTTGCGACTGGCCTTCCGGCGCCGGATATTTCGGGAACTGATAGCCCAAATCCTTCAACGTAAATTTCAGCCGCGAGGAAAGAACCTGGGTATTGGCGATGGCTTCGGGAAGGTCGGAAAAAAGCCGCTCCATTTCGGCCGGCGATTTCAGATGGCGTTCGGAATTGCGCGCCAGCAGGCGTCCCGCGGTATTCAAATTGCGATGGTGGCGAATGCAGGTGAAGACGTCCAGCACCTCGCGCTGATGAGGCAGCGCATGGCAGACTCCATTGGTGGCCAGCACAGGCAAAGACAATTTGCGCGCGATCTCCAGCGCCGCCTGATTGCGGGCCTCTTCTTCGCGGCAGAAATGCCGCTGCAATTCCACGTACACATTCTCGCGTCCAAAAAGACCGCAAAGTTGCAGGACGCATTGCGTCGCTTGCTCCACCCCTCCCTGGCCGAGCGCATGCGCCAGGGGGCCTTCTTCGCCGCCGGTCAGGCAGATCAGGCCCGCGGTGCATCCCGCGAACTCCTCTGCGCTAATGCGCCCTTCGCCTTTTTGCGCGTGCAACTTCATCTGCGTGATCAAGCGGCAGAGGTTTTGATATCCGGCGCGGCTCTCCACCAGCACCGCGTAGCGCCATCCGGCCGATGCCGTGATCTCCGCGCCCACATGCGCCTGGAGAGAGAGCTTATCGGCGGCCAGATGAAAACGCGGAGAGCCATACACGCCGTCGCGATCCAGCAGCGCCATGGCCCCCATGCCGTTTTCCGCGCAGGCGCCGGCGAACTCCTCGGGAATGGAAGCGCCTTCGAGAAAACTGAAAGCGGAGCGCGCGTGCAGTTCGATATACATCAGTCGTACATTCCCGCCACGAACCAGCCCCGGCACAGCACGTCGTAGTAGATCCGGTAAATTCCGCGTTGCGCCTCGCTGCACGACGAAGGCCCGATTGCGGAAGGCCCAATTGTGGAAGGCCCGTCTGCCGCGGCATGGCGATCCGCAGCTGGCCGGATTTCGATCTCCCACTCCTCGCGGCTCCAGGCGTCCTCACGCCACCACTCCCCGGAAGTCCGCCAGGGGCCCGAAGCGGCCAGCACTTCGCCATGCATATCGGAAAAAGAGATGTGCGCGGGGCGCCCGTCGCGCAGGGCTACGGCGGCTCGCGGAGCGGGACGAAAAGTGCGAAACGCCGCCAAAGCCGCGCGCTCGCCCTGGCTGCCGGTTTTCTCGCGCATCGTCTTTTCGCGCAATTCGGGCGCGTCACGCGCGGGAAGAAAGCGGCTCATTTCAAACGCGCCGGGGCGATGGCTGTCCGGGATGCGCGGCGAGCCCACCCGCGAAGGGCCCACCAGGTTTGCCAGCCGCGCCAGGGTCAGTTCCAATTTTTCGGGATCGGGCGAAGAGGGCACGAACAATCCATGCTGCATCGCGCGCGGCGCGGCGGGATCGGCAGCCAGGAAAATATGCACGACCGGCGCGCCCGGAGGATCGCCTTGCAAATGCAGACGCAGCAGCTTCAAGAGCATTTTGGAATCGCGCATGGGCACGGGCAGGGTAAAGAGCTTTTCGTAACTTTTATTTCCGCCCGTGCGCCTATGCGCACCTTCATCTAGCCCCGCGCGCTTGCGCGTGGTTTCATCTGATATCGATTCGTCTCTGCACGCGGCGTCCAGCTCCAAGCGCAGCCGGATGGCGCAGGCGCTCAGCGAGCGCGCCGCCAGCCGCGCGCACGCTTGATCGAGCAAGCGCCCCAGAAGGAACGCCAGCGGCTCGAGTTCCTCGGCGGCATATTCGAGCGCCATCTCTTCCTCGAAGCAAAGTTTCGCTTCGGCCAAAATCAACGCACGCCGGCTTTGGCCGCGCGCCCATCGATGCAGCTGAACGCCTGGCTGCCCCAGCCTTTCGGAAAGCTGCAGCACGGGGAGCTTGGCCAAAGCCTCGCAGGTGCGCACGCCCCAGCGCTCCAGCGTTTCCATCATTTCGGCGGACGGCGAAAACACCTGGATCGGCAGAGCGCCCATGCGCCGAGCCTCCTCGCCTGGGGGAATCACGGCAATCCCGGGAAGCCCGCGCGCCGCGTGCAGCGCCGCTTCCAGGTTGGCGGAAACCGCCACGTGAACGGCCAGTCCTAGATCGGCAGCGCGCCGCGCCAGAAGGCGGGCCATCGCTTCTTCCGAGCCGAATAAGGAACCAAGCCCCTCCAGATCCACCACGATGGAATCGATGGCCGTATCCTCCACGCGCGGAGAGATCGACCAGCCGATATCCAGCAAGGCGGCGTGCGCCGATTGTTCTTCGAGGGACGAGCGCGGCCGGATTTCAACGCAATGGAATTGCGCCGCTTGCGATTTGGCCATGCCCAAACCGATTCCGGCTCGGGCCGCGGCTTGGTTCAGGGCCACCACTCGTTCTTGCGGGGGCAGCCTTCCACCAGCGCGATGGCCCGTTCGCGAATGGCGGATTCCGCGCGCACCACCGCCTGTATCGAGAAATCGGGAACGTGGATGGAAGCAAAAGCCATAAAAAGAGCCGCATGCGCTTTGCAAAACAAAATCCCCGCTTGTCTTTTGGGTCATTTCGTTTTGGCTATTTCTTTCCCGCTACTCCACTCTGTCTTCGTTCTGAAACTTGCCGCCGGGCCCGCGTCGTGTTTTCCCGCGAAGCTCCGGTCCTGGAGCGCTCCCGGTGCTGTTTGCATGCGCGAACGCACCAGTTGTGCCTGAATTTGCGCTCCGTCCAGCAAGCAGGCGCAGGAGTTCATCGGAAAAGCCGCTCGCCGCGCCTGCGGCTCCGCCCAGCGCGCCGTCTCGGAAGCCATCCGCAAAACGAGCGAGGCGCAAGTCCCGGCGTTCGACTCCCGATCCACAAGCAGCAAAATCGTGGACTTATTTTCCACCGCGCGCCGAAAACGAAACCACACGTTGAGCGGCACGTACCGCACGGTTTTCGCCGGCAGAACGCTCAAGTCCAGAGCGATCAGCCCGAAGCCTCCGCCTTGCAAAAGAAGGTCCGTGGCCCGCAAGCACTGGTCGATATTGCCGCACCGCACCCAAAGCAATCGCTCCAGCTTTACGCCGGCAGCCGCGGCCGAATGCGGATCGAAGCTGTCGCGGCCATCCACCAGCGCACAGGCCTCCGCCGCATGGGCCGTTCCGGAAGCCAAGGCCGAAAGCAGTAAAGTGGCCCGGCCGGAGCAAGGCGGACCGCAAATCTCCGTCAGGCCGCCGCGAGGCAAGCCGCCTGTAAGCGCGTCCACCTCCGCAATACGAAACGGGGCGGTCTCCACCTGCACAGGGCGCGACGCAAAGGGCGCGGGGACGCGTCCGGCGAGAGCGGTTTCGATTTGGAAGCGCAAAGCGGCAACATTTACAGCCATGGTCAACCCCATGGAAACGATGAAACCGAAGCGGCGAGCCCCAGGGCGGAGCCGAAGAGGAGCGTTCAACGTATTCGCCTTTGTTTCGCCTACAGGTATTTTGCGGGGTCCCACCTTCCTTGTCAAGATGACGGCTTACGGAATTGATCGTGCAGAGTCGTTTGGAGCATCCATTAGACATGCCCAGGCGTGCATCTCCGAAAACAGACCAGAAGCCAGCCGATCTGTTGCTTCCGCCGCACCCCACCATTCCCGCGCTGCGAAAAGCAGCCAAAGACTGCCGCGCCTGCGACCTCTGGCAGCGCGGAACGCAAACCGTCTTCGGCGAAGGCGCACGCGACGCCAAAGTCATTTTTGTAGGCGAACAGCCGGGCGATAAGGAGGATCTCGAGGGAAGGCCTTTTGTAGGTCCCGCCGGCGCATTGCTGGACAAAGCTTTGGTCGAAGCCGGAATCGACCGCGCGAAAGTTTACGTCACCAACGCCGTCAAGCACTTCAAATGGGAACCGCGAGGCAAGCGACGCATCCACAAAAAGCCCAATGCGGCGGAGATCGCCGCTTGCCGTCCCTGGCTCGAAGCGGAAATCGCGGTTCTGAAGCCAAAAGTTGTGGTGTGCCTGGGAGCGACCGCCGCGCAAGCCTTACTGGGCCGCGATTTTCGCGTCACCCAGCATCGCGGCGAGTTCCTGAAATCTCCCATCGCCCCTCACGTGATGGCCACGGTGCACCCTTCTTCGATCTTGCGCGCCCCGGATGACGAAACCCGGCACGAAGAGATGCGGCGCTTCGTGGCCGATCTCAAAAAGCTTTCCCGCGTTCTCTCGTGATACGACGCGGGCCTGAGCCGAATCGAATCGCGCCTGAGCCAAATCGAGCCGGGTGGCGATCTCTCGCCGCCGCGCCGCGCGATCCTGCCGCTACTCCTGAATCGTCCCGCGTAGCACCACCGCATCGGACGGAGTCTTCACGGTGGGGTCGGTTTCCGCGGTGATGAAAACGTCGAAGTTATGCAGCGGCGTTGTGGTCCTCAACTCGCCTTTGAGGCCGTTGTCTACCTGGAGCTGCCCTTCGTTTTCGGGATCGGAGCCCGGCTGCTGGAACCAGACCACATACATGGTCGAAGGCGGTGTAAGCATCGCGGGCTTCGCCAGATGTTCCACGTGGACAGTGACAATGCCATTGCCGTTCTTGTCGTGAGTCAGATCGATATCTCCCATCGCCGATGGATCAACCTTCGTGCCGGTGAAGTGGTACGTCTTGGCCCACGCCAAACCACCAAACAGCATGATCGTCAGGCACACGAGCGACATCGTAGAGGATCTCTTTTTGGTCATAAGCAATCTCCGTGGGCGTCTCCGCCAAATCTGGATGGCCTGACCGTAAGTTACTCATCTCACTAAACTTGAGGGAATCCAGCGTTCAGGGTATATACCCCGGCAGGGTCTGTTAAGCGCGCAGCCGCCGTACCGCGCCCAGGGCAAGGCTTACAGTTCGGTCCTCATTTGTGACGAGTCTCGCTTCAACAACCGCATTCACAAATCGCTCAGCGCAGAATCGGAAACAAGCCGCTGTAGTCGTCCCGCCACGGCTGCACGGCGATATCAGAGCGGCTCCCATGCGGCTGAGCGTTCTCGTCTTGGGTTCCTTGCGGAGCCGGCCGATTTCGATACACCAGAACCCAGGTGGCCGTGTAGATGTCGTTCTTCTTGTCCGCGTCGTTGGTGATGCTTCTGGTCTGCGCGCCCAGCAGGCGAGCCGCTGCCTCCACCACCGGCGCCAGGTTGAGAAACTTGTTGGAAACGTGCATGGCCAGCAATCCATCCGGCTTCAGATGGCGGAAATAGAGCTCGAAGCTTTCGCGCGTGAGCAGATGCACGGGTATGGCGTCGCCTGAAAACGCGTCCACCAGCAGCACGTCGAAATTCTGCCGCGGCTCGCGCTCCAGCGAAATGCGCGCGTCTCCCGGAACAATTTCGATTTGCGCGCGCGAATGGCCCAAAAAGTCGAATTGAGAACGGGCCTCTTGAATATCCAGCGGATTGATTTCGTAAAAGCGGAAACGGTCGCCGGGCCTTCCGTAGGTCGCCAGCGTTCCGGCGCCCAGCCCGACAATGCCGGCGTGAATCGCGCCCCGCAGGTGCGCGTCGTTCAAGGCGATTGCCGCTCCGGACTCCGGCCCAAAGTACGTCGTCGCTTCCGTGCCAGGTTCGCGATTCGGGTCTAGATGTTCGATTCCATGCACGATCGCTCCATTGATCAGGTCTCTGCGAGCAGGCTCGTCGGACGTCGCCGCAAACTCCTCCACCCTCAGAACGCCATAGAAGTTTCGCAGGGTCGCCGTGATCCGGTAGGGCGGAGCGGTGAGGTACGGCAAAAACGCCAGGGCCAAAGCCGCTACGCCGGCGCAGGCAAAAAACGCAGCCCGGCGCCGCGGCGTTCTCAAGAACACAATGTTTTCAGACAGAACACAGACCAGCGCCAGGATTGCGCATCCTGCAAATGCGACCGGCAGCTCGTAGAAGTCGTGAAAGATGCGCGGCGCGATCACGCCCACGAAAATGCCGCCCAGCGCGCCGCCCGCCGCGATCATGAGATAGAAAATCGTCAGGTGCCGCGGATCGGGCTTGCGCCGCGCCAGTTCGCCGTGGCAAACCATGCAGCAGATGAAAAACCCGGCGCAGAAGAGCGGTATCTGCACGATCGGGCCGGCATTGCCGAATTCAGGCGCCAGGGCATACGTCATTCCCGCCAGCGCCACGGCCAGAAACTTCAGGAAAATCGGCCGCCGGTACCAGCGCTCGCTTTCAAAGCAAAGAATCAGGCTCAGCAGGTAGAGCGAGAGCGGCACGATCCAGAGCAGCGGGACGGCGGCAACGTCTTGCGAAATATGCGTGGTGACCGCGAGCAGCAGCGCGGAGGCATCGGCCGCCAAAGCCGCCCATAGCAGCAGTGTTTTCCAATCCGGCGATGGCTGTGCCGAGGCCTCTTCGCTCGCAGGCGCAGCCGCTCGGCGCCGGAAAGCGATCCAGGCGCAAACAGCCACAAACAGCGCGTAGGCGTAGGACCATGCGAACGCCTGGTGGCGCGTGGTCGAATGGGGTTCGACGAGCACGGGATAGCTCAGCAGCGCCAGAAGAGATCCGGCGTTCGACAACGCATAGAAGCGGTAGGGCCAGCTTCCCCGCTCCGCACGCACGTACCAGGCCTGCAGAAGCGGGCTCGTCGCGGACAAAAGAAAAAATGGCAGACCGATCTTCACCGCCAGCAGCGCGAAGATGCGCAAGGCGGGATCGGCGCTTTCGGCGGGCTTCCACGCGGCGCCCGGCAGGATGGGCAGCAGGAGAAGGCTAGCGGCAAGCAGCGCCACGTGAATTCGCGATGCCCACGCCGGATTTCGCAGCCGCATCAGCCCATGGGCGTAGAGATTGCCGAGCAGGTAGGCGACTTGAAAAAACACCAGGCTGGTGGTCCACACGCCGGCGCCGCCGCCGAACCACGGAAGAATGATTTTCGCCAGCACCGGCTGTACTTGAAAAAGGAGAAAGGCGCTCAGGAAGATCGTGCCGCCCCAGATAGCCAGAGCGCCCGCTTGCGAACCAAGGTTCGGAGCCTCGGATTCCGCAACGAGGGTGGAATTTGCAATCCTGGAATTCATGTCCGACGAAAGGACAAACCTGCCTTGCCCATGAAAGACTTACATGTTACAAGCGCCAAAGCAAATCAGGAGCGTCAACCATGAGAACCAGCGGCGAAATTCACGAGGCTAAGCGCCAGCCGAAGCAATGGAATGCGCGCTTACGCCGATGCGGGCTGCATCGCTGCGTCTCGCTGGCCCTGCTCGTCTTCTTTTTAGGGCTCTTCGGCGCTTCTCGAGCGCGCGCGGATTTTTCCAGCAATGGCGAGGTTGCCGGACTCAACGCCCAGTTCATAAACGTCAACGGCCTGCGCACGCGCTACTACGAAGCGGGCACGGGCGAGCCCATGGTGCTGGTCCACGGCGGAGATCTCTCCGGCCATTCCAGCGCCAACATCTGGTCGAAAGATATTCCCCTGTTCGCCAAGCACTTTCACGTCTTCGCGCCGGACGCTTTGGCCGCAGGCATGACCGACAATCCCGCCGACGACAACGATCTCAATATCCAGGGCCAAGTGGACCACCTTTATGATTTCATTCGCGCTCTGAAGGTGGGCACGGTTCATCTGGTGGGAGAATCGCGCGGAGGAGCTTGCGTCTTTTTCCTGGCGCTGCAGCACCCCGAAGTGGTGAAAGATATTGTGATCGTGGATAGCGACACCGCGGCTCCCGGAAGCCCGGCCGCTGGGACCGAAGCCTCCGACAAATGCCCCAAGGAGCCGGAGTCGGAGGCATGGAAGTGCAGCCTGCTGGCAGCCAGTTCCCTTCCCGACCAGGCTTTCGATGACGAATTTTTCCTGGAAGGCAAGTACATGTCGCTCTTGCCAAAGTCGCAGGAGACCGTAGCAAAGCTCAAGGCGGGAGCGGGGGGCGAACTGGCCACCGCGAACGGCTTCAACCGATGGAAGACGGAATGGTATGCGCGCATCGCAAAGGAGGGTGTGCTGCAAGCGCCCGTCTTGATCTATTGGGGCAAGAACGATCCCTTGTCGCCGCCCGCGAATGGACAGGCGCTTTATGACTTGTTGGCGAAAAATAATCCGCGCGTGCGCATCACCATCCTGGATAAAGCGGGGCACTTCCCTTTTCGCGAGTTCCCGGAAAAGTTCGTGGACGACGTAACCAGCTTTATCCAACAGGCGAAGAGCCAGACGGATGCCGGCAATCCCCAGGTGAGCTCCAATCCCTCCAATTGATTTGGAATTGAATCCATGAGGCGCGTCCGGCGAAACAAAAGGCCGCGCTCAAGATCGGCCGGGACCATCGCAAATCCCACCATAGCCATTGTCGGCGCGGGACGCGTAGGGTGCGCGCTGGGCAGGCGCTTGCACGAAAAAGGGTGGCGCGTCGGTTCAGTGACTACACGTTCCATGCGCAGCGCCCGCGAAGCGCGGCGCCGCATCGGAAGCGGCACGCCGCAAGCCGGCGTCTCGGAACCCGTTCTCGCCGCCGATATAATCCTCATCTCCACGCCCGACCGCGCCATCGGCGATACCGCCGAAGCATTGGCGCGGCTTGGCGAATCCAATCCTTCTATCGGGACGCGGGCGGCGAAGCAGCAAACGAAGTCGCGCGGCAAGCCCTGGCAAGGCAAGATCGTTTTGCATACCAGCGGCGCGCTGGCCAGCGATGTTCTCCGGCCCCTTGCGCTTCGCGGCGCCGCAACCGGGTCCTTGCATCCTTTGCAGACGTTCAGCGCGGCGCACGATCCCTTCTTTGGCTGGTTCGGTTTGCGTGATCGAGGGCAGCGCCTCCGCGCTACGCATAGCGCGCCGGATTTGCCGCGATTTGGGGTGTATTGCCGTGGTACTCCCGCCGCGCAACAAGGCCGCGTATCATGCTGGTGCCGCGTTGGCGGCCGGACACATTCTGGCGCTGTTCGAGGCGGCGGTGCGCATGCTGATCGAGGCGGGCTTTTCCAGGAAGCGCGCCGTCGCCGCACTCTTGCCGCTCACGCGGCAAACGCTGGCGAACTACGAGCGCGTGGGCCCGCGCGCGGGCGGGAGCGCAGCCCCAAAGTCAGTTTGGACTGGCCCATTGAGCCGCGGCGATTTTGGAGTGATCGAACGGCATCTGCAAGCTTTGCGCGGCTTCCCGAAGGAATACCGGGGAGCGTATGAGGCGCTATCCAAGCTGGCCGTAAGGGTTCTAGCAAATCGCAGCCGGGCAAAACAACGGCTGTTGCAGCAAACGCTCGCTCGCATCAAATAACGGCGCCCTCACCGCGCCACAGATAACGACGCGGGATAGCGGCGCGACGCAGCGATACAATCGCCGCGGAGCGATACAATCGGAAGAGCCAGCTTGAAGGAGCGATTTTGAAGCCACTGCACATTCCCCTGGAAAGCACCAAACTCGAAAATGGCTTGCGCGTGGTCGTCTCGCCGGACCGCACCGCGCCGGTGGCCACCCTGGGCGTCTATTACAACATCGGCTTTCGCCTGGAACCGCGCGGCCGCAGCGGCTTCGCGCACCTTTTCGAGCACATGATGTTTCAAGGTTCGGAACACGCCGGAAAGATGATGCACATCAAGCTGGTCAATTCATCCGGCGGCGTTTTGAATGGCTCCACGCACTACGACGTCACCAACTACTACGAATCGATTCCCTCTAATGCCCTCGAGCGCGTGCTGTGGCTCGAGGCCGACCGCATGCGCGCCCTGAAAGTGGACGACGAAAATTTGCGCAATCAGCGCGACGTGGTGAAAGAAGAAGTTCGCGTCAACGTGCTGAACCAGCCCTATGGCGGCTTTCCCTGGCTCGATCTGCCGCCGGTGGCCTTTCGCAACTGGCCCAATGCGCACAATTTCTACGGCGATTTTGCCGATCTGGACGCCGCCACGCTCGAGGACGTGCAGCAATTTTTCCGCACCTACTATTCGCCGTCGAATGCCGTTTTGCTGATGATCGGCGACGTCACTCCCGAGGAAGGCTTCGCGCTCGCTCGCCGTCACTTCGGAAACATTCCTCCCGGGCCGCCGCAGCCGGCGGCGGATGTTCGCGAAGGGCCTCTCGACGGACTGCGTCGCGGCGAGGTGGAAGAAAAATTCGGCACGCTGCCTGCCTTCGCCGTGGGCTATCGCGCGCCCGAGCGCAGAACGCCGGACTGGTACGCCGCTGGCCATGCTCGATCACGCTCTGCACGGGGGCCGCGCCGGCCGCGTCTACCATCAACTGGTGCTCGAGAAGCAGATCGCCGTCGACACCGGCGGCGGCATTCAGTATCCCGTCGGCGATCTTTTCGACTACAACGGGCCGACGCTGCTGGTCTCGCGGGTGCTCCACAAGCCGGAATACAACTCCGAGCAGGCGCTCGCGGCGTACGACGCGGTGATCGATGCCGTTCGCCAGCACGGAATCGAGCGGGACGAACTCGAGCAGGTGAAGGTGAAGTTCCGCTCCGAATACGTCTCCTCGCTCGAAGGCGGGCATGGAGGCTCGATCCCGCGCTACGGCCTGATGCACTATCTGGCTTGCTTCACGCTTTTCGATGACGATCCCTCGCTCGTCAATTCCATTCTCGACGGATTTCTGCAGGTCACCACGGAGCAGGTGCGCGTCGACCGCAGAGCGCTATCTCGATCCCCAGCGGCGCGCCATCGTTTTCCGCCTGCCGTCGAAGAAAGGAGCGGCCTGATGGCTATCGCCGCTACAGCCGATCGCTTCCCGCCCGATCCCTTGGCCAGCGTCCCGGAGCTTGCTCCCGAACGCCCCGTCGTTTGGCCGGCGCGCACTTACCGCAAGCTCGCCAACGGCCTCGAAGTAGTGCTGGTCGAATCGCATACCATTCCCAAATTCACCGGCGAACTCTATTTCCGCAGCGGCAACGCCAACGTCGCCAAGAAAGCGCCGGGCCTCGCGGAGATCACCGCGACCGTGGTTCGCACCGGCACCGAAGCGCGGTCCAGCCGCCAGATCGAGGAAGATTTGCGGCGCATGGGCGCCGACATCGGCACCAGCGCTGGAGCGGACACCAGCGCCATTGCCTTTAACGGGCTCACTGAGTTCTCCTCGGAGCTGCTGAAGCTGGTGGCCGAACTGGCGCAGCAGGCCTCTTTTCCGGAAGAGGAGTTCGAGCGCGAGCGCCGCCAGATGATCGAAGGCTTGCGCATCGAGCGCACCACGCCTTCGTTCCTGGCCAACGAGCGATTCCGCCGCGTCCTCTTTGGCGCGCATCCCTACGCCATCATTGCGCCCACCGAAGCGCAGGTGAACGCCTATCGCCTGGAGCAACTGCCGGAGTTCTATCGCACGCATTACCGGCCGGGCAATGCCCTGTTCATCGCCGTGGGAGATTTCTCCGCGCCGCAAATGATGGAGCAGATCGATCGGACCTTCGGCTCCTGGAAACCGGCGGAAGTTCCTGCCGCTCCCACCGCGCCCTTGCCCGAACTGCGCGGCCGGAGCGTGCATCTGGTGCATCTGCCGGGAGCGGTGCAGGCGCAAGTTCTGATCGGCAATCATGCCATCACGCGCAAGCATCCGGATTGGCTGCGCCTGGCGCTGGCCAATTCCATGTACGGCGGCGCGTTCAATTCGCGGCTGATCATGAACATCCGCGAGCAGAAGGGCTACACCTACAGCCCTCGCAGCGGCGTGCACGCCTTGCGCCAGCACGGATATTTCTCCGTGCATGCGGCGGTGCGCAACGAAGTGGTGGCCGCGACGCTCACGGAGATGTTCTATGAACTCGATCGCATGCGTTCGCTTCCGGTGGGCGAAGACGAACTCTCCGATGCACGCAACTATCTCAGCGGGGTTTTCTCGCTCGGCTTGGCCACGCAAGACGGACTCGCCGGGCAACTCTCCAACGTGTATCTGAACCAATTGCCGGAAGATTACCTGGAAACGTTTCGGCAGCGCATCCGCGCTCTGACTGCGGACGACGTGCTGACCGCCGCGCGGAAGTACTTCGATTCGCCGAACGACCAGATCGTCGTCGTGGGAGACCGCGAGCAGATTGCCGATCAGGCCAAATTATTCGGGCCGGTAACCGAATACGATGCGGAGCCTAAGTGAGCCCGACGGCGAACCACGGTCGAAATCCCAGACGCTGAATCCCCGGACGATGAATCCTAAGTTGCGCTCGCGAGCGGTTTTATCCCTTTTCTTTATCTCTTTTGCCGCGCTCGCCGACCGCGGCGCGATGGCCCAGAAAAATCCTCCGGCCGCATCAGTCGATGTGAATACCGCGACAGCAGCGCAGCTTCAGCAGTTGCCGGGCGTTGGTCCCGCGATGGCCAATGCCATCGTGCAATTCCGCAAGAAGAGCGGCCCTTTCGAGCGCCTGGAAGATTTGCTGGCGATTCGCGGAATAACAAATCGCAAACTCGAACGGCTCCGACCCTACCTCACGCTCTCGAAACCGGCGCCTACAAAAACGTAAGTAAGATTCCGCAATTGCATCAGAGGCGCTGATGGGTGGTCTTGCCGGAACTGACCGGCAGCGGCTCCTGATCGGCGATGGTCAGGCCGTAGGCTTCGAGGGCCACGAGCTTGCGCGGATGATTGGTGAGCACGCGCAGGGTCTTCAGGCCGAGGTCGATCAGAATTTGCGCGCCGATGCCGCTTTCATGCTGGAGCAGGCGCTGGCGAGCGACATCCTGATCGAGTTGCCCGCGCCGGTGATAGAGCACGCGCGGCATTTCGCCGGAACCCGCGGGCGGCTGCTCCAACTGGAAGCCGCGTCCGGTGTGGTGCAAATAAACGAAGACGCCGCGATCCTCGCGCACGATGGCTTCGAGCGAACGGGCCACCGTCTCATAGCAATCGCAGGAGTTCGAGCCGAAAACGTCGCCGGTGAGGCAATGCGAATGCACGCGCACCAGGGGCGGAGGGCCGGACAGATCTCCGCGGACCAGGGCGATGTGCTGTTCGCGATCGACGTCGCTGGAGAAGACGATCATGCGGAAATCGCCGTAACGGGTGGCCAGGACTGTCTCGGCGACGCGGCGCACGTAGCGCTCGTGGCGCATGCGATAGCGGATCAGTTCGGCGACGGTGAGCAGCTTCAGCTTGTGTTCGCGGCAAAATTCGGCCAGCTGCGGCAGGCGGGCCATGCTGCCATCGTCGTTCATGATTTCGCAGATCACGCCGGCGGGATAGAGCCCGGCGATGCGCGCAAGATCGAGCGAAGCTTCGGTCTGTCCGGCGCGCACCAGCACGCCGCCGCGGCGCGCGCGCAAAGGGAAGATGTGGCCGGGGCGCGCCAGGTCCGCCGCGCGCGTGCCGGGATCGATGGCCGCCAGGATGGTGGTGGCGCGGTCGGCGGCGCTGATGCCGGTGGTGACGCCGCGGCGCGCGTCGATGGATTCGGTGAAAGCGGTGCCGAAGGCGGAGGTATTCACCGGGGACATGGGCGGCAGGTGCAGCTCGTCGCAGCGCTCCTCGGTGAGAGCCAGGCAGATCAGGCCGCGGCCATACTTGGCCATGAAGTTAATGGCCGCGGGAGTGATTTTTTCCGCAGGCAAGGCCAGGTCGCCTTCGTTCTCGCGGTCCTCGTCATCGACCAGAACGATCTGGCGTCCCTGGCGGAAATCCTCGGCGGCTTCTTCGGCGGTGGCGAATTGGATGGGCATAGGGTTTTGATTACCGCGACAGGGTGCTCACCTCGGTGGTGGCGACTTTTTGCATGGTCGAGAACGGGACGATAAAGCCGTGCAGCGGCGCGATGGTGTGCACATCAAGATTCAACTTCTGGACGTAACCGTACAAAAAGACGGTGGCGGCGTGGGCGCGAGGTCCCGTGGGCGGCGCATTGGCTGGGGCAGGGGTGAAATCGTCTGCCTCCACCAGGATTTTTTCCTTGGGCAAATAAACGATGGAGATGTCGGCATTATGGTTATCTCCATCGACGTGGTAGATCTCGAGCGACCTGCCGGCATCGGCGAGGACGTATTTGTCCTTAAAGGTGATGAAGCTGGCCTTCTTGGGATTTTTTGACAGGCGATCGGGGTCGAGAGTGCGGGGCGCCTTCCAGGCCTGCTCGTAGAAAGGTTTATTCGCCTCCTGGGTGATGACCGTGGCTCCCTCAGCGACGAAGTAACGGATACCGCCAGCATGGTCGAAGTGGTTGTGGGTGTTGATCAGATACTTGATGGGCTTTTCGGGGATGAGCTTCCTGGCTTGGTCCAGGACGGCCGCGGCGCGCGCGTCGTTGAGCGGACTTTCGATCATGACCGCGTAATCGGGAAATTCCACCAGCACGCTATTGTGCGTGCCACCCGCCAGAAACCACACGCCATCGGCCAATTTTTCGGAGGTCACTGACACAGGCGGGGCCTTGGCCGCTTGCACCGCAGCGGCGACGGAGAGGCTGAGGCCGGGATTGGCGCGAACCTCGTTGACGGCAAGGTCTAGAACCGGAAAGCCGCCCTGCTTCTGGACAATCGTGGCAGGAAACTTCACGCCGCTGAAATCCTTGTAGCCGGAATATTCCGTTTCGATGGGCATGTCGCCGAGGACGGGATTGGGGAGCCACGTTTCGGTCCTGATAACCATGTCGTGGCTATCGATCGTGCCGTTCACCTGGAATTTGCCTAACGTGAAGGAGACTACCGTGCCGCCGCTTCCCTTCTTGGCGGTGGCGTTATTTTCCATGGCCGCCTTGAGGAAGCCGTGCGGCGTGAGCCAGATCTGGAGCTGGCGCTCCTCGGCAGCGGCGATGGCGGGCTGGGGAGAGCTGCCCGGCTGGTTCCAGGCGTACTGACCGCTGACCAGATTGACTTGCTTTTGCTCGCCCGCGAAGGGGCCAGCGCCGCCTTTGCGAATGGGACTCGGCTCCACGACGGTTAGCTCCTCCCTGGAGGAACGGGAAGGATAGTCGACGACGCGCGCGTAGGCGGTGATGTTGTTCAAGGGCCAAGGCGAACCGGGCGAATAGGCTTGCCCCAAATAGCCCAACTGGCCTGTGCCGGAATATTCAATCGAGTTGACGTCGCCCATCGCCTTTGCGGCGGACTGCAAGACGGTCTTGGCGTCGTTCTTGGAATCGTTCTTAGAATCCTGGGCGCTTGCGGAATAGGACAGACCGACAAGGACGGCCAGGAATAACGCCGAGGCAAAACTCAGCGTTCGAGACCTGCGTTTAAAAGAGTCCTTGAAAGCGTCTCTTATAGGAATTCCCATGGGCACCTCCAGGTCAATCGCCAGCGTTTCCAGCGCGGCCGTCAAAGGTCGCTGCCGGCTTTGGTGGACGGATTATATCGCCGACGAACACGGAGAGACATCGAAACTGGAATGGCCCAGAAGTGCGCCCCGGGGCCCCTCCCCCCACTTTTTGTGCAAGAGTATCATTCCAGGGCACTTATATTTGTAATTTTGCAAGAATATCATTCTAAATGGTTTAGTTAATGCCTGCTTTCTGAACCAGATTTCACTTAACACACACATTCTACGTGCGTTGCTCCGCTCATCACGTCCGCTTTGCCGCGACCGATCACCGTTTTTTGCGGTTTGTGCAAACATTATCATTCTAAGGGAGTTAGTACTGCACCTTCCCATCGCCGTCTGCAAGAGTATCATTCTAGGGTATTTAGTCACTGAACCATCTTGCTTTGGCAGAGCGCTTGGCACCACCGATCAAACCCGCACCCTTGAAAAACGAAGGGTGCGGCACCCAAGGAAAAATCCCCACCCACAAAAGCAACTGCGGGTCGCTTGGCACCCACGACTCTGAACGGCCTCGTGATGACAGCTTCGAGCCCCAGCCGCAGCTCCGTGGACACGACACCCAAAATCCCCACGCGTGAAACCGACGGAGGGTACCCACCAAAAACGCTGCTCGAACGTCGGTTCATCGTCTAGAGCAGACTCCGCAAAGTCATCCGGAGCGCACAACCCACGTGTACATATATTTTATCGCGAGAGTCAACCAGCAGCCCGATGTTCGCGGGTTCGCTTGGTGAACGTGAGTGATGGCTCGCCGACAGAGAGCAAGGCCGGAAACTCTATTCCTTCAAGGAGGAAACCTTAGAGTCAGGGTTAGGAGCAACGGGTGAAAGCAAGGCCTCTATGGCCGAGAAGAGTTCCTCCAAGTTGATGGGCTTCGACACGTAGCCATCCATCCCGGCAGCCAAGCACTGCTCCTTATCGCCTCGCATGGCGTGGGCGGTCAAGGCGATGATTGGCAAGTGAGTGCCAGACTCTTTTTCCTTTTCGCGTATCCGTCTGGTGGCCTCAAAACCATCCATCTCCGGCATCATGACGTCCATGAGAACAATATCGAAGGGCCGCTGCTCCAATAATTCCAGAGCTTCCCATCCATTCCGCGCCAGGGACACAGTGTGCCCGCGCTTCTCCAGGAGACGGGCAATCAGTTTTTGGTTGACCACATTGTCTTCAGCGACAAGAAAACGCAGCGATTTGGCCTGGTCCCGGAGACTATGCCGAGTGACCAAGGCGGCGTTTTCCGGCCTAGCTGCGTCGCCGGCAAGGACACGAAGCAAAAGATCACGTAATTCCAATCTGTCGAAAGGCTTGCTCAAATAGGCGTTGACTCCAAGTTTGCGGCAGAGGGCCGCGTCCCCGCGCTGGCCCCCCGACGTGAGAACAACAATCTTGATGTCCTTAAGCGCAATATCCTGGCGAATTCGTTCGACGAGACCGAATCCATCCATCTCCGGCATGTGAGCATCGGTGAGAACCAGGGGCAGCCGCGACCGCGATTCTTGCACACGCCGCAGGGCTTGAATGGCCGCGGCCGCGCTATCCACCACCGCCGGAATCATTTTCCAGCGGAGGAGAGAATCTTCGAGGATGCGGCGATTGGTGGCATTGTCATCCACCACCAAGACGGGCACGCCGGCGAATTGAGAGATATCGGTTGTTTTAACAAGCGACTCGGGTGGAGATTCAGGGTCTCCCGGGCCCACCTGAACCGTGAAATAGAACGTCGAACCCCGTCCGGCTTCACTCTCGACCCAGAGGTTGCCACCCATCAAGCGCACCAGTTGACCTGCGATGGTCAAACCAAGACCAGTGCCACCATATTTGCGCGTGGTGGAAGAGTCCGCCTGGGAGAAGGCATCGAAGATAGTGCGCTGTTTATCGGCGGGAATTCCGATTCCGGTATCGCGGACACTGAAGAGCAAGGCTATTCCCTGAGCGTTCTGTCCCTCCGTGCGCGCGTTCACTTGGACGTTAACTTCTATTTCGCCGGTTGGGGTGAACTTGATCGAGTTGCCAACCAAATTCACAAGCACTTGACGAAGCCGCGCGGGATCGCCCATGACCGTTGCGGGCACTTCGGGAGCGACATCGAAAACGATTTCCAAACCGTTCTGCTGCGCTTTTATCGCCAGCGCTTTTACCGCTTCACCCAAACTCTTTCGCAAGTTAAAGCTCAGACAGTCCAATTCCAGCTTGCCAGACTCGACCTTGGAGAAATCCAGAATGTCGTTGAGGAGGGAGAGGAGAGCGTCGGCAGACCCCTTGACCATATGAAGATATTCGGCCTGCTCGGGTGTCAGTTCCGTTTCCAGCGCAAGGCTGGTCATGCCGATGATGCCGTTCATGGGGGTGCGGATTTCGTGACTCATGTTGGCCAGAAATTCGCTCTTGGCGCGATTGGCGGCGTCCGCGCATTCCTTGGCTTTCAGCAACTCGGCTTCGGCTTTCTTGCGATCGGTGATGTCGAGAAACGTGACAACAGAGCCGATCAGCTGGCCCTCTCGTTTGATTGGGAAGGACCAATACTCCGCCGGGAAACAACTTCCATCCTTGCGCCAGAGAACTTCGTTATCGACGTGCGATCCTTTGTTTTCTCGAAAGGCCCGATAGATTTGGCACGCCTCGACCGGGTAACGCGTTCCGTCCGGGTAGGAATGATGCATCGCAGCGTGCATGTTTTTCCCCAGAAGCTCCGCCGAGCCGACATAGCCGAGCGTGCGGACGCAAGCGGCATTACAAAAGGTGCAAACGCCTTCCAGGTTTATGCCGTAAATAGCCTCGGGAGTGGACTCTAGCAAAAGCCGGGCCCGTTCTTCGCTCTCCTCGAGGGCCAGCTGGGCGGCCTTATAGTTGGTGATGTCTTCGGCAATTCCGACGACCCGGATGAACTTGCCTTGGGGGGCGTGCACCGGGGAAATGCGCGCGCGAATCCAGCGGATCGAGCCATCCGGGCGCACGATGCGATAGGCTATCGAGGACTTATTCCCTCGCATGCACCGTGCAAAGTCAGCACTAACGTTCTCGCGGTCTTCAGGGTGAATAGATTCCACCCAGGCCGCGGGCCGATCGTAGACTTCCTGGCGCGGTCTTCCCCAAATCTCTTCGTAAGCGGGGCTGAGGTAGGCCATTCGGAGCGGTTCCGGTTCCACGACAAAAAACACTTCGTTAATGTTATCGGCGAGTTGCCGGAACTGCTCTTCGCTGTTGCGAAGGGAAGCCTCGGCACGCCTGCGCTCTGTGATGTCGCGGACCGTGCCCAGCAGGACCGGCCGGCCATTCAGCGTCAACGCCGTCAAGTAGACTTCCGCGGGAAAAAGCTCACCACTCTTGCGCCGGTGCAACCACTCGAAACTATTGGCGCCCTTAAGAAACGTGGTAGCCATCTCGCGGTCAACCCTCGCCGCCGAAGACGTGCCATCGGGTTGGTTCAGGGGTGAAAGATCGGCGGGGTGCAGCCCCGCGAGCTCAGCGAGATTGGCGTAGCCGAACATCCGCAGCAAGGCCGAATTGCAATCGACGAAACCGTTTTCGTCCGACAGCAAGTGCGCGTCCGACGAATCCTCGAACAACACGCGATGCTTGGCTTCGCTTTCCTGCAGCCTGTTTTCGGCTTGCCTGCGCTCGGTGATGTCCTGGGTGGTGCCGACGACGCGGCTGATCTTGGCCTGCTCATCGATGACGGCTCTTCCGAGCGCCAATACGTTCCTGATCGCACCGTCGGCGCGGATGATGCGGAATTCCGCGAACCCCTGACCCTTTTCGCCGATTATTTTCCGCAAGGCGGATTCGACTGCCGGCAAATCCTGGGGATAAACCGCTGCAGACCATTTTTCATACGGTATTGGCACAAGCGGCGGGAAGCCATAAATTTCAAACAACGTGGCATCCCAGGTAAACGCATTGGTGGCCAGGTCCAACTCCCATACACCGATCTTTGCGACTGCAGTAGCAAGCGACAGACGGTCTGAGAGCGATCGAAGGGCGGCCTCAGCTTGCCTGCGCTCAGAAATATCCAGTTTGATGGCGATAAAGTGAGTAATTTCTCCTGTGCCATCCTGTACCGGAGTAATGGTCATCTCTTCCTGGTATTGGCTGCCATCCTTACGCCGATTTACGAGCTCCCCGCGCCATATCCGTCCGCCGAGAATCGTCTGCCACATCTCCTGGTACAGCGCCTGCGGATTCCGGCCCGACCTGAGGAGACGCATGCTTTGCCCAACGATTTCCGCGCGGCTGTAGCCGGTCAATCGCTCGAACGCAGAGTTGGCCCAGAGCACCGTTGCGGTCCTGTCGGTGATCACGACAGCGTTAGCGGTCGCCTCGAGTGCCGCGATTTGTAACTCAACGAGACCGGTGGGAGGCCGGCCGGCCGAGAAGAGATCGACATTGTGCTTACTTTGCATTTGCTGAGCTGCCCGATGAAAACACGTCTCGGAAGGGGTTGATGACCTACGCCGGTCGCAATTGCCAACAGCCTGAGAGGGAAAGCAGGAGTACCAACGACAAGGTAGCATATCTTGGAGAAGCGCCGGGCGACCTAAAAGCGCTGCCCAGTCCCAATCGTGCACTCCGGGGCTCCTGGTCCAGGTGGGTGGTTCGGAGATTGCAAACTTCTGGGAGGCAGACCTAGAATGGGGCATTCGAAGTTGAGCTTTGGCTAGGGCTGAGGAGGCGCTATGTCGAGAGCAGCATTTTCCTCCCTTGGGCTACTCCTGTTAGCAGGTTGCCTGTACGTTGTGATTCCGGGTTATGGTCAAGGCCGAGGAAATCAGCAGCCGGTGCAATTGCCGGAAGGCGACGGCCAGGCGACAGTGCAAAGCGCTTGCGCCGTTTGCCATGCGCTGACGCAGGTGACCAACTCGGGACATGACCGCGACGAATGGGAGACGGTCCTGCACATGATGGTGAACGTCGGGGCTCCGGTGACGGAGGAGCAGTTCGGCACCGTGCTGGATTACCTGACCAAGAATTTCCCGCCCAAGCCACAGCCGCAAGCGCAGATTATTCCCGGCAGCGCGGAAGTTACGATCAAAGAGTGGATGGTGCCGACGCCGGGATCGCGGCCGCACGACCCGATGCTGGCTCCGGACGGGTCCGTCTGGTATTCGGGGCAGATGGCCAACGTGCTGGGACACTTCGATCCGAAAACCGAACAGTTCAAGGAGTACAAGCTGCCGCCGAAGTCCGGGCCACACGGGCTGCTGGCGGACAAGGATGGCTACATTTGGTACACGGCGAATTTTGCGGCTTATATTGGGAAACTCGATCCCAAGACCGGCGACGTGATGAAATATCCCATGCCCGACCCGAAAGCTCGCGACCCGCATACGCCGATCCTGGATGGTCATGGGCATATTTTCTTCACGTTGCAGAGCAGCAACATGGTGGGAAGGCTGGACATGAAGACGGGCGAGATCAAGCTGACGACTTCGCCGACGGCGAAATCGAACCCGTACGGCATGGTGATCAATTCCAAGGGTGTTCCCTACTTCGTGGAGTTTGGGGCGAACAAGATCGCCAGCGTCGATCCGGAAACGCTGGAAATTCACGAATACGTATTGCCGCACGAAGAGAGCCGGCCGCGGCGCGTGGCGATTACGCCGGATGACGTGATCTATTATTCGGACTACTCGCGGGGCTATCTGGGGCGGTTCGATACGAAGACGGGAGCGATGACGGAATGGCTGTCGCCAGGCGGGCCGAAGTCGCAGCCCTACGGCATCACCATCGTGAACGGCATCGTCTGGTACAGCGAATCGAACACCAAGCCGAATACGATCGTGCGCTTCGATCCCAAGACGGAGAAGTTCCAGACGTGGGCGATTCCATCGGGCGGAGGAGTGGTGCGGAACATGGTGCATTCGCCGGATGGGCGGACGTTGTGGATCGCGTGCAGCGGGATGAACCGGATCGGCGAGGTTCAGATCAAGGGAACGAAGGTTTCGCAGAAGAATTGAGCGAGGCCCCCTGCGGCAAGGAGCTCGGCACTGCCCAGGGGCTAAAGCCCCCAGTTTGCTGGCTGCGGAATGTCGCGGCTAAAGCCGCGACCCGCAAAGCGACCCCACCGCACCAGCCGATGCTTCGCTCGTTGGCAAAATTCGGATGTCGTGGATGAAGCCGCGACTAGACCCACAAAACAATTCGCACCACCGGTCGATGCCTCGCTTGGCTCGTCGGCAAAATTCGCTAAAATCCGTGTGGATGGAGCCTTAGAGCCGGGTGCGGAATCGCTCTGGGAGGAGTAGCCAGCCGTGAAACGGACGATTTTGATTTGCAGCTTGCTGGCCGGAATATTCCTGGCCGCGGCCGATGCGGGATTCGCGCAAGGCGTGGCGGATTTGCGGCTCTTCGAGCAGCACTGCTCGAGCTGCCACGGGAATCCGAGCGGGCCGGCCGGAGCGCCGGACGGATTGGCGCTGCGGAGAATGACGGCGGAGGCGGTGCTTGCGGCGATTACGGGGCCGATGCACCCCGCGCTTCAAGGGATTACCGACGAAGAGAAACAAATGATCGCGGGATATCTGGGCGGGCGCAAAGCGGACGTTGCGAAAGTGGATGACGCGAAGCTGATGCCGAACCAATGCCCGAGCAATCCGCCGATCAATACTCTCTCTGCAAATCCCCTGTGGAACGGATGGGGAGCCGATCTCAACAACACGCGCTTTCAGCCGGCGACGATGGCGGGCATTTCCGCGGAGCAGGCGCCGAACTTGAAGCTGAAGTGGGCCTTCGGATTTCCGGCGGCGGAGATCGTCTGGGGCCAGCCGACGATTGCGGCGGGGCGAGTTTTTATCGGCGTCGATACGGGCGCCGTCTACTCGCTGGACGCGGCGACGGGATGCGTGCACTGGTCGTTTCAAGCGGATGCGGGCGTGCGCAATGCGATTACGGTGGCGCCGGTTAAGAACCAAGCCGCCTCGAAGTACGCGATCTATTTCGGGGACATCAAGGCGAACGTCTACGGCGTGGATGCCACGAGCGGCAAGCTATTGTGGAAGGTGAAGGTGGAAGATCAGCCGGTGGCTCGCATTACCGGCGCTCCGGCGCTTTACGAGGGGCGGCTGTATGTACCGGTGTCTTCCACGGAGGAACGCGCGGCGGGATACAGCGCGGTCTATCCCTGCTGTACGTTTCGAGGCAGCGTGGTGGCGCTGGACGCCAATACCGGTAAGCAAATCTGGAAGACGTTCATCATTCCCGACGCGCCCAAGCCGCTGAAGAAAACGTCCAAGGGCGTGCAGCTTTGGGGGCCGGCGGGAGGCGCGGTGTGGAACACGCCGACGGTCGATCCGAAAAATCACGCGCTTTATATCGGGACGGGCGACGCCTACAACCACCCAGCAGGCAAGACGACCGACGCAATCATGGCTTTGGACATGAACACGGGAAAGGCGCTCTGGGCGGTTCAAGACACCGAGGAGGACGCGTGGCTGGCGGGCTGCGAGCCTCAAGGCACGTCCGAAAATTGTCCCGCAAGATATCGGGCCCGATTATGACTTCGGCGCGTCGCCGATCCTGAGGACTCTCCCCAGCGGCCGGCGCATCCTGGTGGCCGGACAGAAGAGCGGCATTGTCTGGGGACACGATCCGGATAAAGAAGGCGCGGTGGTTTGGAAGGCTCAGTTGGTGGAGAAGCTGGCGCGCGGCGAAATCACCTTTGGCGGCGCGGCGGACGGAGCGAAGGCTTACTTCGGCTTGAAAGGCGGCGTAGCAGCAGTGCAGCTATCAAACGGCGATAAAAAATGGTTCACGCCGATCGAGCCGCCCAAAGATCCGGCGCTGCGCAATGGAGAGACAGCGGCGCTGACGGCGATTCCGGGCGTGGTTTTCTCGGGTGGCTGGGATGGAGTGGTGCGCGCGCTTTCGACCGAAGACGGCCGCGTGCTCTGGCAGTACGACACGATGCGCGAGTTCAAAACGGTGAACGGCGTGGCGGCGAAAGGCGGTTCCATGGGCGCCGCCGGACCGACCGTGGCCGGAGGAATGCTTTTCGTGGGCTCGGGCTATACGTTCGGCCCCGGCGCGACCGGAAATGTGCTGCTGGCATTTTCGCCGAATTAGAGATTCGTCGACTCCCGGAAACAGCCTCGGAAGAAAAACTTGCCACACTCGCGCGGCATCGAAATCACGCAGGTCCTGGAATGGAACGACGGCGGGTTACGGCGCGTCGAGGACTATCTTGCGGGCGAGGAACCGCTGGAGATGCGCTCGGGGCGGCAGCGCCTGGGCGTGACGATGCGGACTCCGGGAAACGATTGCGAATTGGCGGCGGGCTTTCTCTTAACGGAAGGAATCATCTCGAAGCGAGAGGAGATCAGGGCGATCGACGCTCCCGGCGACAAAGCGCAGCGGCTGGACGCGAAGACAAACATCGTTCGCGTGAGGCTGCGAGGCGTCGGAGCGCGGCAATCCGGCAGGAAGACGGCGCGGGCGTTTTCCGCGGGGTCCGCCTGCGGCGTTTGCGGCAAGGAGTCCATCGCGCAACTGCGGCGGCGAGGGCTGCGTGGGCCGGATCAGCAATCGCGATTCGATCCGGAGACGCTCTGCCAATTGCCGGAGAAACTGCGCGGGACGCAGGCAATTTTCGGGCGCACAGGCGGGCTGCACGCGGCGGCACTTTTTCGCGCGGACGGCGAGCTGGTGGTTCTGCGCGAGGATATTGGCAGACATAATGCCGTGGACAAGGTGATTGGCTGGGCGTTGCTGGAGGGACGGCTGCCGCTTTCCGGGCACGCGCTGCTCGTCAGCGGCCGGGGCGGATTCGAGATCGTGCAGAAGGCGATCTCGGCGGGGATTCCGCTGCTGGCCAGCGTGTCGGCGCCTTCGAGCCTGGCCGTGCGGCTGGCGCGGGAGCTGGATTTGACGCTGGTAGGCTTCCTGCGCGGCAGGCGCTTCATTGTCTACGCAGGCGAGAACCGGCTGGCACCTGGGGCGAAGCAAATCGAGATCAAATCGGCGCGCTGAAGGAAGCCTCTAATGGTCCGCGGGCTGCGATTCGGAGAGATCGCCGACGGGATTTTTTAGCGCCTGCGGAATCAGGACGTTTACGTATTGCGCGGCTTCGCTGGCGCGCGCTCCACCGAACGAAACAATCTGGCGAAACTCGACGAGGGCTTCCGAACGCAAGAGATCCCGGTCTTGCGACGTGACGGCCTGATCGAAGTGCTTTACGGCCGCCTCGTATTCCCTATCGGCCGCGGCATCGGAGTCCGCTTTGGCGAGATTGGCCTGAATTTGTTTCTCCGCTTTGGGGATCAGGTCGCTCATGTAATCGCGGGCATCCAGGTCCAGAATGCCTTCGCCGCCGGTGAGGGCCTTGAATTGAGGCCGCAGCTTCTCCAATTGGGATAATGCTTCCGCATTTCCCTGCTGCACTGCCAAATCAAATTGATCCTGGAGGGAAGCAATCCGGCTGCGGCTCCAATCGGGGACCGCGGGAAGCGGCTTGCGATTTTTCATGGCGCTGGCTTCGGCGAGCTGAGCGATCAAAGCCTGGCGCACGCGGTTGGCTTGCTGCTGGCGAGCGCTCCCCAGAATCAAAATCTTGTCGATGGTTTTCAGTTCGTTCTCGACATGATCTGCCGACAAGGAGCGCGCATATTGCTGAAGATCCGCCCAGAGCAGATCCTCATAGCGCCGCTGCGGAATGATCTCGTCGGCGTAGCGTTCCGCGTCGGGACGGTGTGGTCCTGCGCCGGGCAAAGCGATCAGTTCGCGCAGCAATTTCTCGGCGTCGTCGAATTCCGCGGCCTGCATATCTTTCATCGCTTGATCCCAGAGGGCTTGCTCCTGCAGGGCGGCGCGCTGCAATTGGGATTGCTGGCTGAAATTTCTGCGCAGGTCGGCGATGGCGCCGTTCAAAGGCCCATTCAGCCGAGCGGCTTCATCCAAGCGGTCTTGCGCGGATTTGTAATCGCCGGTATCGGCGGCAGCCTCGGCGAGGGCAATGAGGTGACGTTGCTGGACTTCGATAGAAGCTTCCCCATCTGAGAGGGTAGCTTGCCCATCTGAAGCTGGAGGGGCTGACGCTGCAGGGACGGCGGCGGGATCGGACGTAGGGACTGACGCGCTGGGCGGCGGGGTGACGGCTGCCGGCGTGGAGGAATATTCCGCAGGATTCAACGCGTGGGCCGTGATAGGAGGTTGAGCGGACGGAGAATGGCGGCGATAGGCAACGATCCCTAAGCTAATGATCACGGCGGCCGCGCCTGCAAAGTAGAGACCGGGTCTTTTCCAAGCGCGTGAGGGAGCTCCAGACAAAACGCTGGGGCTGGGCTGGAACTCCGTCGGGGAGTCCACATCCGGGGGCGGTAGGCCGGGCTCTGTGGTTCGTGGCTCTTGATGCGCTCGGGCTTGCTGCACCTGCACTTCTTCCTGAAGGCGTTTTGCTGTGGGGTGGTTGGGATCGAGCTTCAAAGCCGACTGAACTTCCACGCGTGCGTCGAAGAACAAGCCTTCCTGAAGAAGCTTTTCGCCGCGAGCGACAATCTCCTGAACTCGCGCCGCGGCCTGGTCTACGCCGAGCGAGGCATGGAAGTCATCGAGGAGCGACTTTACAGCGGGATTCTTGCTGTCGATGAGCGCCGCTTGGAGGAGGAGACGGCGAGCTTCAGCCGCTTGCCCTTCGGCGATCGATTTGCGTCCGGCATCGAGAAGCTGCTGAACCGCTTCGCGCTGAAGCTGGGACCAGATTGGCTCGAGATCGAGCAGAAGCTTTTCCATGGTCTGGTAGCGAGCGGAGACGTCTTTGCACAGGGCGCGCTGGACGACCGTTTCGAGACTTTCCGGGCATTCGGGGGCGAGTTCGCGCAGCGATGGCGGTTGGTCGTCCAGAATGCCGCGGATGAGAGCGCCATGGTTTTCGCCGATAAAAGGCTTGCGATAGGCGAGGCACTCGTAAAGGACGGCGCCGAGCGACCAGATGTCGCAGCGTTCGTCGGCAGGCTGGCCGCGAAGCTGTTCCGGAGACATGTAGGCAAGAGTCCCGAGCAAACTGCCGGTCTGAGTCTTGGAGGTATCCATGATGCGCGCAATCCCGAAGTCCACGACTTTCACGGCGCCATCAGTGGTGACCATGATGTTTCCAGGCTTGATATCGCGATGAACTACCCCGCGGCTGTGAGCGTAATCGAATGCGTGGCAAGCCTGGACGAAGTAGCCGAGCTTCTGAGCTAAGGGCACCGGCAGGCGAGACGCGATCAGTTGTTCGAGGCTTTCGCCCTCCAGGTACTCCATGGCGATAAAAGGAGAGCCGTCCGATTCGGCGAGTTCGTAGACGGTGACGATATTGGGATGCTGCAGCAGTCCCGCGGATTTGGCCTCGCGATGGAAGCGCTCGAGGAGATCGGGGTTATTGGCGATGCCCGCGGTGATGGTCTTGACGGCGAGGGACCGCCCAATGAGCGGGTCACGGGCCTTGAAGACGACACCCATGGCTCCCCGGCCGAGTTCGCGGACGATCTCGTATCTGCCGATATGCTGCAAAGATGACTCCGAATGAACTGAAGCTATTTTAGCCGGGGATGGAGGCTGAACTGAGGTTGGCGGATAAAGCGGTTACCGAGGGGTTACCGGACGATTGGACACGGGTTGGCTGAGATTTGGCGCGGGGGCCGGCGCGTTCCGACGCGGGCCAAAGGCAAAAGCGGATTCCTCACCGCCATCGGCAAAGAACGTCGCTGGGCTCGGAATGACAGCGTGTGGCGACACGGCGCGGCGAGGGGAAACGCGAAAAGCAGATCCCTCGGTCGTCCTACGGACTCCCTCGTGATGACAGCGTTACTTGCACCCAAAGGGCTAGCCGCCGGCGATGGCGCCGACAACGAGGAAGGGCTCCGCGCCGCGCGCTACGGCTTCGGGCAAGGGATGGTCGGGCGGTTCGAGGGACCAATCTTCGCCGCAGGCGAAAAATCGCAGGAAGGGGCGGCGCTCCAGAGTGACATGATCGCGGATGGTGCCGCGGAGCATGGGGTAGCTGGCCTCGAGCGCATCGAGGACGGAACGCGGGGTGATCTCGCCGTGGACCTCGACGCTCACCTCGGAGCCGGCGTGCGCCAGGGTGCGCAGATGCGGCGGGAGCACGACTCGAATCATGGCAGGGTCTGCACCTCGACAGAGAGCACCGCGGGAAGATTGCTGACGATGGGCGCCCAACTGTCGCCGGCGTCGGGCGAAGCGTACACCTGGCCGCCCGTGGTGCCGAAGTATACGCCGCAGGAGTCCAGCGAATCGACGGCCATGGCGTCGCGCAGTACGTTCACGTAACAATCGCGCTGGGGCAAGCCCTTGGTGAGCGGCTCCCAATCGTTTCCGCCGGTACGGCTGCGGTAGACGCTCAACTTGCCTTCGAGCGGGAAATGCTCGGAATCGCTCTTGATGGGGACGACGAAAATGGTTTCGGGCTCGTGGGCGTGAACGTCGATTGCAAATCCAAAGTCGGTGGGCAAGTTGCCGCTCACCTCATGCCAGTTGTCGCCGCCATCGTCGCTGCGCATCACGTCCCAATGCTTCTGCATGAAGAGAACGTTGGGGCGCGACCGATGCATCGCGATGCGATGAACGCAGTGACCGATTTCGGCGGCGGGATCGGGAAGGAACTGGGATTTCAGGCCGCGGTTGATGGGCCGCCAAGTGTTTCCGCCATCGTCGGTGCGAAAGGCGCCCGCGGCGGAGATGGCGACGAAGATGCGATTGGGATTGGTGGCATCGAGAACGATGGTATGCAGGCACATGCCGCCGGCGCCAGGCTGCCAGCGAGGCCCGGTGCCGTGGCCGCGCAGTCCGGGAAGTTCCTCCCAGGAGAGGCCGCCGTTGGTGGAGCGGAAGAGCGCCGCATCTTCCACTCCGGCGTAGACCGTGTCGGGTTCGGTGAGGGAGGGTTCGAGGTGCCAGACGCGCTTGAACTCCCAAGGATGCTGCGTGCCGTCATACCACTGGTGAGTGGTGAGCGGCTTTCCAGTTTCGGGAGAAGTGTTGTAGACGAATTTGTTGCTGTCTCCTTTCGGAGGGCCTTGCGCCGGTTTGGCTTCGCCGGGGGGAGTGCCTGGCTGTGTCCAAGTTTTGCCGCCGTCGTCGGAGCGTTGGATGATCTGCCCGAACCAGCCGCTGGTTTGCGAGGCGTAGATGCGGTTCGGATCCACGTTCGATCCCTTGAGGTGATAAATCTCCCAGCCGGCGAAGTGCGGCCCGCTGACGTCCCACTTTTCGCGTTTTCCATCGGAGGTGAGCACAAAGGCTCCCTTGTGTGTGCCGACCAGGACTCGAACTTTGCTCATTTTCTTTGGCTTCTCCTTCCAGCATTGTCCGCCTTTTTTGCCCGGTGGAAAAGCAGCAGTAGCGGCGGATTCCGGCCACAGGAGATCGATTTCGATCCAGAACTGAGGCGCGAGGCGGCATGCAGATCATTGATTTTGGGGCACTTGGCCTTGGGCCTCTGGGAGCGACTTTGGCAAGCGTGTTGCGTCTAAACCGGTGTGTGCGTAAAGGAGAGCTGGAAATGAGATACCTAAAATATGCAGGCTTGCTCGGGCTTTTTGTGATGCTTGCGGGAAGTGCGGCCCACGCTCAAGTGAGATTTGGCGTCGGTCTTGGAGTCGGTCCGGGTTACGTCGCGCCTCCGGCCTATGTGGGTCCTGCTCCCAACTGCGCCTATGGGTATTACGGTTATTACCCCTACGCGTGCGCGCCTTACGGATATTACGGTCCTGAATATTTCAATGGCGGCGTCTTTCTCGGCGCGGGTCCGTGGTTCCACGGTTACCGCGGCTACTACGGGCCTGGCTACCGCAACTTCGGGCCCAACTATAGTCGCGGGTACTATGGCGGTGGGGAATACCGAGGCTTCGGTGGCGGCGGGTTCCGCGGCAACGCCGGCGGTGGATTCCGGAGTGGCAATCAATTCCACTCCGGTGGCGGGTTCCGGGGCGGCGTTTCGCGGGGCGGCGGGCGACGCTGATTAAAGCAAGCCACATCTGTTTTGCAAACGGCTGGCGCTCCTGCCAGCCGTTTTTTTTTGTAAAAACTAGAAGTAGAGGACTTGATGCTGGGCGCCGCCGATTTTGATGCGGCGCGTGAGTTCATCGAGAAGCTCGGCGCCTTGGGCGGCCAATGCAGGCAGGAAACAATGAGCGCGCTCCTGAAGCCCGCCGTTGGGGTAAAGCTGGGCGATCAACTCGCGCTCGTGCGCGTCCAGGATCGAGGAGCGCATGGCGATGGCGCGGCCGACTTTTTCCTTCAGCTTCGAGAATTGAAAGACCATCTTCGATTCGGCCGTATCCATGGCGCCGCCCAGAGTCTGATCGAGTTCGGTAACCTGCTGGCGCAATTCCGCGAGCATCTTCTGCAGCGATTTTTCGCCGCGATCAAAACGCCGGGTGAGCGTTTTGGGCAAAAGCGCGCCCTCCATCTTTTCGCGAAGCCCGGCAGGGCCGCGAAGCAAGTCTGAAAATTGGAGATCGTATTTGCGCAAGAGGCGGACGGTATGGGCATTCACAAGGGTGAAGCTGGCGCGCGGCAGGACGACAGGCATGCGTCCCAGAAGCGCGGCATAGTAGACCGAAGCCTGAGCGAAATAAGCGACCTCGGCGGGGCCAGCAACGTAAGCGGCCGTCGAAAGCAAACTATCCTGGACGACGGGGCGCAGCAAAGCGTTGGGGCTGAAATCGAGCGGCGACGCAGAAAGAAGTTCGGAGAGGGCGGAGAAAGAAAAAGAGCGGCGGCCGGCGGCGAAATCGCCGTTGCGCGCGCGGAGCGGAACGCGCTTACCATCCAGATTCACGAAGAGCGGGACGCTGTCTTCAGTGACCTTCACTTGCGCGTGGTAAGCGGCGGATTCGAGTTCTCGCGAGCGCGCGAGCAATCGCGGGTTCAGATCGGACTGCCGCTCGAGGGCGGCGCGATAGAGCGGCTCGGCCAAGCGGTGCAAGCCCTCGGAGATCGGGTCGAGAAGGATCAAGCCTCGTCCGGCGAAGAGCCTGGCGAGCAGCTTGCCGAACGCGGAGCCGTACGTTTCCGAAGGCTGGTAGGAAGCGGCCAGCGCGGAACGAATCTCGCCGGCGGCGGGGCCTTCGAGCTTGGCCGCGGCGCGGGCCACAGCGTCGACTACGGCATCGCCAAGCGGGACTTCGCCCGCCCTGCGTCCCTCATAGCCGGCGGTAGGCAGTTCAATTTTCTCGAAGGCGTCGCGCGACGGCCAGAAACAGTGATTGATCTCTGCGAGATCGTGGTCTTCGGTGGCCAGCCAAAAGATGGCCACGGCTGGCGTGCCGGCAGAGTTTAATTCTTCGGCGAGGCGCAAAGCGGTGAGCGCTTTGTAAATCGTATAGCTGGGGCCGGAGAAAAGGCCCACTTGCTGGCCCGAGACGATGGCAGCGGCGCCCGCAGCGAAGCGATCGAGTGCAGCCTCCACGGAAGCGTCGGCCCCGAAGGCGCGGTTCTGGGCGCGGACGATTGCGGCAACTTTGCCCCGAGCGTCCAGATCCGGATGCAGTTCCCGAGCGACGCGCTTCACGGAGTCCAGGGACGGCGGGATGGCGTAATACTTGGCAACTGACTGAAAATCCTGGAGGTAAGAGGAATACAGCCGGGAGGTGTGCGGCACGTCAACGGCGCGTATACAGTGACACTCCATAGGATCGGCTCGCCATGATACACGCCGGGGATAGACCCGGCAATCTGGTGATTCCCGTTATAGCCCGTTATGGGATGTTCGGAAATTGAATTGGTCGCGCGATTTTGCCGCGCCGGCTTCGCGGTCAACTAACTAAAGCTAGCCTGCAACTCCGAGATGGTCCATTTTCTGGCGGGCGAGCGATTCGGCCAGCGCTGCTTCCACTGCCTTCTTTTGCGCTTCGCTGAGCGGGGGGAGAGGCGGCCGCGGAGCGCCTCCGAAATAGCCAACGCAATCCATGGCGTATTTCACACCAGCCGGGCCCAGTTCGCCGGCAATGCGGCGGGAGGGCCCCAGCAGCAGGAACTGAAGGCGGCCGGCGCGATCCATATCGCCGGCGCGGACGGCTTCGTACAGCTCGACTGCGGCTTCGGGAAGATAGCAAGCAAGCGCCAGGATGCCTCCCGCGGCTCCGAGAATCAAGGAAGCGAAGAGGGTGCTCGCGGAGCCGACCAGGGCGCTGAATTCAGAAGGACATTGGCGAATGATTTCGGAAACGAGCTGGACGTTCCCGGAACTGTCCTTGATGCCAACGATATTGGGATGCGCCGCGAGGCGCGCAACCCAATCGGCCGTGACGGAGATACCGGTGTATTGGGGGATCGAATAGATCAGGACCGGCACCGGAGAGGCATCGGCCACGGCGAGGTAATGCCGCTCGAGCGCTTCGGGGGTGAGGAGCGCCTTGAAATAATGAGGCGTCTTGATGAGGACGGCGTCGTAGCCGAGTTCGGCTGCCCGGCGCGCACGCGCCACGGTTTCCGCGGTGCTATCCACGCCCGCGCCGGCGATCAGGAGCTTGCCGGGAGCGGCGGATTCGCGGGCGACGGTCCAGACGCGATCGATCTCGGCAAAGCTGAGGAGCACGGATTCGCCGGTAGAGCCGTTGACGATGTAGCCGCTGAGAGGAACACGGTTATAGCGGTCGATATTTTCGCGAAGCTTGTCGAGGGCGACGGAGCCATCGGACGCAAAAGGAGTGGTGAGCGCGGGGAAGATGCCTTGGAATCGCATGAGGCAAGTTTAGCGCAGGGCTGCGGAGAGCTAAAGCGAGCGGCGCAAAAACGGATCACTCGAGCATCGAACGACGGGCCGTCTGATGCGGCGTGCGCTCCGATGCGCTCGGGATTACAACACGCGGAACGGGACTTCAGGCGGCGTCGCGCTCACGGCGCCGTTTAATCGGCGGAGGTGCGGTGGATCTGGGCGGCGCCGGCGGCGTGCAGGTCCTGAAGCGCGTTGACTCCGAAGGAATGATTGACCAGAGCGCGGATGCCGCGGGCGGCGGCTTGGGCGGCGGAAAGCGTGGTGATGCAGGGGACGCGATAACGCACCGCGGCGCGCCGGATGGCTTTCTCGTCGTAAAAGGACTCGCGGCCCAGGGGCGTATTGATGATGAGATCGACGCGGCCGGTTTTCACCAGGTCCACGATATTGGGGCGGCCTTCGTTTGTTTTGTAAACGCTTTCGGCGCGAATGCCGCTGGCGGCGAGCGCCGCAGCGGTGCCGCGGGTGGCCAGCAAGGTGAAACCAAGCTGCGCGAGATCCCGCGCCAGGGGCGCGACGTGCCCCTTATCGTGATCGTTGACGCTGATGAAAATCGTGCCCTTGCTGGGAAGCTTCTGGCCAGCCGCCAATTGCGCCTTGGCGAAAGCCTCACCGAAGCTGCGGGCCACGCCCATGACTTCGCCGGTGGAGCGCATTTCGGGGCCGAGGATGGTGTCCACGCCGCGGAACTTGCTGAAGGGGAAAACCGGAGACTTCACGGCGTGATAGTCGCGGACGCAAAGCTCGGCGACGCCGTCCACTTCGTTTACGGGAAGGTTCATAGAGGAAAGCTTTCGGCCGGTCATCAATCGCGCCGCCACCTTGGCCAGCGGAACGCCGGTAGCCTTGCTGACGTAGGGAACGGTGCGCGAGGCGCGGGGATTGACCTCCAGGACAAAAACGGTATCGCGCTGAATGGCGTATTGCACGTTCATCAAGCCGATGACGCCGAGAGCGCGGGCCAGGCGATTGGTGTAGTCGCGAATGGTGGCCAGCGCGGACGGCGTGAGCGACACGGGCGGCAGAACACAGGAGGAATCGCCGGAGTGCACACCGGCCTCTTCGATGTGTTCCATGATGCCGCCGATGACCACATTTTCGCCGTCGGCGAGCGCATCGACGTCGACTTCGGTGGCTTCCTCGAGGAATTGATCGATCAAAACGGGGCGCGCGGGGCCCATCAACGCAGCCCGGGCAACATATTCTTCGACCGTATGGAGGTCGTAGGCGATGACCATGGCGCGGCCACCCAGCACGTAACTGGGGCGCACCAGAACGGGCAATCCGATTTGCTCAGCGACGCGGACGGCCTCTTCGGGAACGAGCGCGGTGCCGTTGCGCGGCTGGGGAATGCGAAGATCGTCGAGCAAGCGTCCGAAGCGACGGCGGTCCTCCGCCAAATCGATGGACTCGGGGGGAGTGCCGATAATAGGAACGCCATTGTGCTTGAGGTCGAGGGCCAGGTTCAGCGGCGTTTGACCGCCAAATTGAACGATGACGCCTTTGGGGCGCTCGCGGTCCATGACGGCGAGAACATCTTCCAAAGTCAGCGGCTCGAAATAGAGACGGTCGGAAGTGTCGTAATCGGTGGAGACGGTCTCAGGATTGCAATTGACCATGATGGTTTCGTAGCCGTCTTCACGGAGGGCGAAAGAGGCATGGCAGCAGCAGTAATCGAACTCGATTCCCTGCCCGATGCGATTGGGGCCGCTGCCGAGGATGGCGATTTTAGGCCGGTCGCCGGCGTCGGCCTCGTCTTCTTCCTCGTACGTGGAGTAAAGATAAGGAGTAAAAGACTCAAATTCAGCGGCGCAAGTATCGACGCGCTTGAAAACGGGCTGAACGCCGAGTTCACGCCGGCGCTTGCGCACGGACGCCGACTTTACGTTCCACAGCTTGGCAATCTCTTCGTCGCTCGCGCCCGAGCGCTTGGATTCGAGCATCAGCTCTGGAGAAATCTTATGGAGAGCGCTGGCCTTTACGCGCGAATCGATCTCCAGCATCTTCTCGAGATGCTGAATGAACCAGGGATCGATCTTGGTGAGCGAGCAAATCTCTTCGCGGGTCATGCCTCGCTCCAGGGCTTCAAACAGCCAGTGAATGCGGTCCGGCCCGGGAATGTGCAGGCGCTCGCGCAGCAGCGCCGTGGTAACTTCGGCCGGGGGACGCCAGGCGGTGCTCGGTTCGAGCGCGCGAATGCCCTTGCAGAGCGCTTCCGAGAAGGTGCGGCCGATGGCCATCACTTCGCCGACCGATTTCATTTGCGTGCCGAGAGTGGTATCGGCGCCCGGGAATTTCTCGAACTGCCACTTGGGAATTTTCACCACGACATAATCGATGGTGGGCTCAAAACAGGACGGGGTCTTCTTGGTAATGTCGTTGGGAATTTCGTCCAGCGTCATGCCCACCGCGAGGCGAGCGGCGATTTTGGCGATGGGAAAGCCAGTGGCCTTGGAGGCCAGGGCGGAACTGCGCGAGACGCGGGGATTCATCTCGATCACAATCATGCGGCCGGTGGAAGGCTCGATGGCGAACTGAATATTGGACCCGCCGGTTTCGACGCCGACTTCCCGAATGATGGCGGCGGCGGCATCGCGCATGCGCTGATATTCCTTGTCGGTGAGGGTTTGCGCGGGGCCACGGTGATGGAGTCGCCGGTGTGGATGCCCATGGGATCGAAATTTTCGATCGAGCAGATGACCACGAAGTTGTCGCGGACGTCGCGCATGACTTCCAGCTCGAACTCTTTCCAGCCGAGGACGGACTCCTCAATGAGGGCCTCATGCACCGGGCTGGCATCGAGCGCCAAGCGAGATGGCTTCGGCGAACTCCTCATGGTTGTAGGCGACCGAGCCGCCGGTGCCGCCGAGAGTAAAAGACGGCCGAATGACTACCGGGTAGCCGAGCTGGTCGGCAAAGCGCAGGGCATCGTGAGGATTACTGACCAGCGCCGACACCGGCATATCCAGGCCGATTTTGCGGCACGCATCCTTGAACTTGAGGCGATCCTCGGCAACTTTGATGGCCCGCAGGGAGGCGCCAATCAATTCCACTCCGTAGCGCTCGAGAACTCCGCTTTCGGCCAGTTCCACGGCAAGATTCAGACCCGTCTGGCCACCGACGGTCGGAAGCAAAGCGTCCGGGCGTTCGCGGGCGATGATCTGTTCCAACATTTCATGGGTGAGAGGCTCGATATAAGTACGGTCGGCAAGCTCGGGATCGGTCATGATGGTGGCGGGATTGGAGTTCACCAAGATGACTTTGTAGCCGTCGGCACGCAACGCCTTGCAGGCCTGAGTGCCCGAATAGTCAAATTCGCAGGCTTGGCCGATGACGATCGGACCGGAGCCGATGATCAGAATTTTTTTGATGTCCGTGCGTTTTGGCATTAGTCGTCGAATCGGGCCTGGGACAATACCACAAAACCCCGCGCGTCAGTCGCCACCGTGAAGCCGCCGCTCAACTTTACCGGGCCTCGTTCATAAGGTCGATAAAACTGCGAAAAAGATAGTGCGAGTCGTGCGGGCCGGGCGAAGCTTCGGGATGATACTGCACGCTGAAGAGAGGGAGAGAGCGGTGGCGCATGCCCTCGTTCGTAAAGTCATTCAGGTTGACGTGCGTGATTTCGACGTCGCTGGCCGGCAAGGAATCGGGGTCGACGACAAAGCCATGATTCTGGGCGGTGATCTCCACGTGGCCGGTGCGCGAGGTTTTTCACCGGATGATTGGAGCCATGATGGCCAAATTTCAGTTTGTACGTGCGGCCACCCAAAGCGAGGCCGCAAAGCTGGTGGCCGAGGCAAATGCCGAATATGGGCACGCGGCCGAGCAGTTTGCGGATATTGTCCACGGCGTAAGTGACCGGTTCGGGATCGCCGGGGCCGTTGGAGAGGAAAACGCCGTCGGGCTTCATGGCCAATACGTCCTCGGCGGAAGTGCGCGCCGGAACGATGTTCACATCACAATTCGCGTCGACAAGCAGGCGAAGAATATTCTGTTTTATGCCGAAATCGTAGGCGACCACGCGATGCCGGCGCGACTCGGTTTCGGCCGGCGCTCCGCTTGCGTCGTTCCCAACCGAAGAGGCAAACACCGAACCTTGCTCCCAGCGATACGGCTTCTGCGCAACTCACGCGGCTGGCCAGTTCCAGGCCGCTCATGGAGGGAAGCGCGAGGGCCTCTTTGACCAATTGTTCGGCGGGAGTGCCATCGGTCGAGACCACGCCGCGAAGCGCTCCGACGCGGCGAATGTGCCGGACCAAGGCGCGGGTATCCAGATCCCAGATCGCGGGAATGCCATGGCGACTCAGGTAATGATCGGCGGTTTCGGTGGAACGCCAGTTGGAAGCCAGGGACGAAAACTCGCGCACGATCAAAGCCTCGATGAAAGGCCGCGGCGATTCCTCATCCTCGAGATTGGCGCCCACGTTGCCGATATGCGGATAAGTAAGGCAGACGATCTGGCCCGAGTAGCTAGGATCGGTGAAGACTTCCTGATAGCCGGTGAGACTGGTATTAAAAACGACCTCACCGCCGCGGCGGGCGCGGGCGCCCGCGGCGCGTCCGTTAAAGATTCTTCCGTCCTCGAGCGCGAGAACGGCAGGGCTAGGCTGTATTTCCGCCAGCGGTTCCTCCAGGTACATGCACACGAAAAGCGGGGTTAGCTCTAACGGCTACTATCGACCGAGTTCGCCTGGGGCGAGTTCGACTCGGGCGAGTTCGCTTCGGGCGCGTTACTTTCGGACGCGTTCACCGCACTGATACTGCCGAACTGAGTCCAGGGCCAATAGGCAAAGACCGCTTTGCCGTAGATAAATCCTTCCGGGACGGGGCCAAAGATGCGCGAGTCGTTGGAGCTGATGCGATGATCGCCCATGACGAAATATTCGTCGTGGGGCACCTGCACAGGGCCGTAAGCCGCGGTGTCCACATATTGCGCGGGCACGTAGGGCTCCTCGAGATTCCGGCCATTAATGTAAACGTGCCCCCTGCGAATCTCTACCTGGTCGCCCGGCAGCCCGACGACGCGCTTGATAAACGATTTCGAGCGGTCCAAAGGATACCAGAAAACGACGACGTCGCCGCGCTCGATCGGCTCGAAATGATACACGAACTTGTTGATAAAAATCCGCTCCTGATCGGAAAGCAAGGGGGCCATGCTGGTGCCTTCGACCTTCACCGGCTGGTAAAAGAAAACGATGATGATCATGGCCAGGCCAAGGGCCACCACGAGGTCGCGCGCCCAGACGCGAAGTTCGCGATGAAAGCCAGACCCGGAGGGACGCTCGCCAATGTGTTGAGCTTCGGGCGAAGAGAGCGGACTGGGGTGTACCATCTGCTCCATGGATTCGTGTGGATCGCTCATTTATACCATGCGCGGGCGGTCTGGCGCCAGCGACGCCTCGGGTCCCATTCGGCGGGGGCGCTGGCAAACCGCCTTCGTATATTCAGATGCAAGGGCACAGCAGCAAGTTTACAGATAAATCGCCACGTAGCGGCCATCTCACTTGGGGCCGTTTTGCTTGGGCTGCCCTATCAATCTTAACCGACCGGTGGCGCCGGCGCTTGCCCGTCCGGCGCGGCGTCTGGATCGAAGTAAAGGTGAACCGCGGCGAGCCCTGCGACTACCGCCGTCTCGGAGCGAAGGATATTCCTGCCGAGCGAAGCTTCCTGGAAGCCAGCGGCGGACGCGGCCTCAAATTCGTGGTCCATCCAGCCTCCCTCGGGCCCAAACGCTAAGGTGATTCGCCGCGGGGCGGATTCCTGCACGGCTTTAGACGTAAGCTGCCGGAAGACGGCTCGCGCGGGCGGCGCCGAGGGCCGCTCGGAGAATAAGACGTTGATTCCACCCGCGGCCTGGGCAAAGGCGGCGACAGGCCGCAGGGTGGCTTCCAAAGTCGGCGGCCGCAGGCAGCGGGCTTGCTGGGCGGATTCTCGAAGAATTTTACGCCAGCGATCCGCGCGCTTCAGGGACGCCTGCACGAGAGCCTTGGCGGTGCGTTCGGCTGCGAGCGGAACGATGCTGTGCACGCCTAGTTCGGTGGCCTTTTCGAGCGCCCATTCGAAGCGATCGAATTTGACGATGGCCAGCAAGAGGACAATCTCCGGCGAGGCGGCGGGGCCGGGAAGCGGCTCGAGCAAGGAGAAATCGATATCGCCGGCGGAGATGCGCTCGATTCGCGCGAGAAAGACCGAATTACCGTCGCTCAATTCATAGAGCTGGCCCGGCTCGGCATGCAGAACGCGGCCAAGATGGTGGGCGGCCTCACCGGCGAGACGGGCCGTGCCGCCGGCGAAGCGTTCGACAAAAAAGCGCCGGCGCACCGGTCAGCTCGCCGGGCGGTCGGCGCCCTTAACCAAAGATGTCCCTTACTTTTTCGAAGAAAGAGGAGTTACGGTCGGCGGGGCGATTTTCGACCTTCAGCGTATCGTCCAATTGCTGGATGAGCAGCCGCTGCTCGCGCGTGAGCTTGGTTGGCGTGATCACGCGCACGTTGACGTAGAGATCGCCCTTTCCACCGCCGTGCGGATCGGGCAGTCCCTTGCCCTTCAGGCGAATGATGGAGCCGGTCTGCGTGCCCTCGGGAATGGCGACTTTCTCCTCGCCATTCAGGCCGGGGACGCTGAGTTCGGCGCCGAGAGCGGCCTGGGTGATGCTGACGGGAACAGTGCAATAGAGGTCCGCACCGCGCCGCTCGAAAAACGGATGTTCCTTTACGTCCAAGACAATGTAGAGATCGCCCGGAGGCGCTCCGTTGGCGCCCGGCTCGCCTTCATTGGGAATGCGGATGCGCGTTTGCGAATCCACGCCCGGCGGGATGCGCACTTCGATGGTGCGAGTGCGCTCGATGCGGCCGCGACCCCGGCAATCCGGGCACTTCTCGCGGATCATCTGGCCGGCGCCTTGGCAATGCGGGCAGGTGCGCGAAATGGAAAAGAAGCCCTGCTGGTAATGCAGCTGGCCGCGGCCCTTGCAGGTCTCGCAGGTGACGACGCCGGTGCCGGCTTTGGCGCCCGTGCCCTTGCAAGCGTCGCAGAGTTCCTGGCGAGGCAGGCGAATCTTGGTGCTGACGCCGGCGGCGGCCTCTTCGAAGCTCAGCTCCATGTCGTAGCGCAGATCGGCGCCGCGCTGGACACGCGAGCGGCCACGGCCGCCGGTGCGTCCAAAGATGTCTTCGAATCCGAAGAAATCGCCGAAGATGTCCTGGAACTCTTCGTAGATCGAGGAGTTGATTCCCGACGTCGCCGGAGACGGATGAAACGCCGGCGTGGCCGTAGCGATCATAGGCCGCGCGTTTTTGCGAATCGGAGAGAACGCTATAAGCTTCGGTGGCTTCGCGGAATTTGGCCTCGGCGGTGGTTTTTTCCTCTGGGTTGCGATCGGGATGCCACTTGAGCGCGGCTTTGCGGTAGGCCGACTTGATCTCGTCTTGCGTGACGGTGCGGACCACGCCGAGAACCTCATAGTAATCACGCTTGGCTTGGCGGCTCATGCCTCGTGGTTCAATCTCCTCGCAATGGAATCAACCGCAAAAGCAATCACTTGCTGTGCCGCTGGGCGGCGGACTTGCCGCCATCGGAGTGGCTTGCGGTGTAGGAAACGCGGACCATGCTCGGACGTATGACACGCTCGTGGAGAACGAAATCCGTCCTGGAGCACATCCACCACGGTCCCTTCCGGGTGCTCCGTGGATTCCACGCGCTCGATGGCCTGGTGGTAATGCGGATCAAAGGGCTTGCCCTCAGCCTGGATACGTTCCAGGCCACTACGTGCCAGTATGTCCCACAGCTGGCGGTAGATCAATTCCAGCCCTTTGCGATATTCCTGGTAGGCCGGATCGTCGTGGGCCTTCACCGCGCGCGCAAACGCATCCAAGACCGGCAAAAGATCCTCGATCAAGCGCCGGGCGCCAAAGCGCTTATCGTCCTCGCGCTCGCGCTCGATGCGCTTGCGATAGTTCTCGAAATCGGCCTGGCGGCGGACGAGCGTCTGCGTCAATTCGTCTTTTTCGGCCTGAAGGCGAGCGGCACGCTCGCCAAGCACGGACGCGTTGGCAACTTCCGACGCACGGGCGAGCGGGTCGTCTGATTCGGGCGATTCCGGCGATTCGGGCGATGCCGAAGCAGACTGGGTGCGGTCGAATTCGATCACTTTATTATCGGCCTCTTTGTTTTGATGTTCGCGATTCTTCATTTGATGCCGATCTCATTATCCCAGCCTAGCTACGGCTGATCGTCTCGCTGAAGACGCGGGCCATGAAGGCCACGGCGGTGATGGCCCGCTCGTATTGCATGCGCATGGGTCCCAATACTCCCAGCGAACCCTGGCCCTGATCGCGCACCAGATAAGGCGCGGTGATCAACGATAGATGCTCCCCTGCCGCGTTGATCTCCTTGATGCCGATCTGAACGTGCACCGGTTCAGGCGTTTCGATGCAGCCCTTCAGCAAGGCCACCAGCTTGCTCTTTTCTTCGATAGCGGAAAGCAACTCGCGCAGCGAATCGGCGGCGGTAAGCTCCGGCGCGGAGGCAAATTGCGCGGCGCCCTCGACGTACACTTCTTGCGTGCGATTGGAATCGAGCACGGCCGGATCACAAAGCTCCAAGGCAAGCGGCAGAAGCTTGCCGTAGCGCTCCTTTTCAGATGTCAATTTGGCCAGGAGGTCGGCGCGAATCGCCTCCAGCGTCCAGCCACTATAGTGGCGGTTCAGGTAATCGGCGGTGCGGTCGAGCTCCGACTGCGTGAATTCATGTTCCGACCGCAAGACTTTGTCCCGCGTGGCGCCGCCCACAGAGATCAAGACCACCACCACACGGCCGTCGGGAAGAAGCAGGAAGCGCACATGTTCGAGGACGGTATGCGCCAGAGGAGGCATGATCACGATTCCCAATCCGCGGGAAACGGCGGCCAGCATATGTCCGGCGCGTTCGGTGATCTCCTCGGCAGTGGTGGCGCCTTCCAGTTCCTTGCGTATCCAATCCTGATCCTCTTCGCTGAGAGTCGCTTGCGAGGCGATCTGCTCGGCAAAGAAGCGATAGGCGGCGGCGGTGGGGACGCGCCCGGCAGACGTATGGGGCTGGAACAAAAGCCCGGCATCCTCCAGATCGGCCATGACGTTACGGATACTGGCGGAACTCAATTGCTCCGCATGGGACCTGGAGATGGTCCGGCTGGAGACGGGTTCGCCAGCTAGCCACGTAGGCGCGCACGATATCGGCCAAGATCTGGCGATTTCGGTTTGAGTTAAGGACAGAATCCTTCATCGGTTGCCAAGCCCAATACGGCTCGGATCGCTCATTTCATTCTAGCTGGCCTTTGGCTAGCCGTCAATTTGGGCACGCTGCAAGCGGTTGGAGTAATCGATGTAGAGGGTCTTCCACTCGGAATAGAAATCCAGCGCCGCATTGCCGGCCTCGCGATGTCCGTTGCCGGTATTCTTGGTGCCGCCGAAGGGCAAGTGAATCTCAGCGCCGATCGTTGGGGCGTTGACGTAGACAATGCCCGTATGCAGATCGCGCATGGCCACGAAAGCGCGATTCACGTCCCGAGTGTAAATCGAAGCGGAGAGGCCGTAGGGGACATCATTGGCGATCTGCAAAGCTTGCTCAAAACCCTCGATCGGCATCACGGCCACGACCGGCCCGAAGATCTCCTCCTGGGCGATGCGCATGCGGGGAGTGCAATCGGCAAAGACGGTGGGCTCATGAAACCAGCCATGGGCGTAGTTCCCTTCCGTAAGCCGATTGCCGCCGGTCATCAGTTTAGCGCCTTCGGTTTTGCCAATGGCGACGTACTCCATGACCTTATTGAGCTGTTCTTCATTGATGCAGGGGCCCATGTCGGTGGCCGGATCGAGTCCATCTCCCACGCGGAGCGCCTTGACGCGCTCGACGAATCGATGCAGGAACTCCTTGTAGACATTCTTGTGCACGGCAATGCGGCTCGCGGCGGTGCAGCGCTGGCCGGTGGTGCCGAATCCGCCCCAGACGGCGCCCTCGATGGCCAGATCGAGGTTGGCGTCCTCGAGCACGATCAAAATATTTTTGCCGCCCATCTCCAGGTGGCAGGGACGCAGTTTGGGAGCGCAGGATACGCTCACCAGGCGCCCTACTTCGCTCGAGCCGGTGAAGCTCACCGCCGCTACGCCAGGATGCTCGACGAGCGCCGCGCCTGCCTCCGGCCCAGTGCCGTTCACGACGTTTACGACTCCCTGAGGCAGGCCGGCTTCGGCAAGTATCTGAACCAGGGTATATGTGGAAAGCGGGGTATCTTCAGCCGGCTTGATCACCACCGTGTTTCCGCAAACCAGCGCCGGCATAATCTTCCAGGAGGGTATGGCCATGGGAAAATTCCAGGGCGTAATCAGGGCGCAAACACCCAGGGGCTGGCGCGCGGACATGGCATATTTGTTGGGCAATTCCGACGGGGTGGTTTGGCCGAAGAGGCGGCGGCCTTCGCCCGCCATGTAGTAGGTCATGTCGATGGCTTCCTGCACATCGCCGCGAGCCTCGGCCAGGACTTTGCCCATCTCCCGGGTCATGTCGCGAGCCAGGTCGTCCTTGCGGCTGACCAGGGTCTCGGCTGCGCGATACAAAATCTCGGCGCGCCTCGGCGCCGGCGTTAAACGCCACGGCTCGAATGCCTCGGCGGCGGCGCGGACGGCGGCATCCACATCTTCGGCAGTCGAACGCGGGAAGAGGCCGACCAGTTCTCGCGTGTTTGCGGGATTGCGATCTTCGAACGCGCGGCCGCTCGAGGAATCCACCCATTCACCATTGATGAAATTCTTGAAAACTGTAGGACGTACCGCGGTGGCCATAACTCCTCCGAAAAATACCGAGCGTTAAAACCAGCTTCAGGGAGTTTGCTGCTGGGACGAAGCTGGGACAGCCGGCGTTTGAGGCTGGGGCGCGGCGCGGCCGGCGATCTCCGAGCCCAAACCAAGTTTCTGAAGCGAAAGAGCGTCCAACTTGCCGGTGGGAGTGAGGCCGTGGGCGGATTGGAACTCTTTCATGGCTTGTGCCGTTGAATCATCCCACTTGCCGTTGGGCTGGCCCTTATACGAGCCCTGCGCCGCCAGCGCCGATTGAATCTCGGAGATGCGCGCCGGCGTGGGCGCCATCGGCGGTCTCGGACGGGAGGTGCGCTTTCTCGCCGAAGCCGACTTCGTGGCAACGCGCTTAGGCGGCGCGGTCGTTGTAGTCGAAGCAGTCGAAGTGGGCGCGGCTTTTGCCGCCGGACTGGACGCCGGACTGGAGCTGCCTGTTTGCGCCACGGAAAGTTCAGGCGTAAACAAAAGGAATACTCCGCAAGAGAGCAGTGCCGCCGAGATGGAGGAGATTACGAACTTATGCGCGCGCATCGTCTATTAGATTAGTGCAGCTGAGGAACGATTCCCGCGAGAAAGATCGTGAGCATGCGCTCGTTATCGGCATGCCGCAAAACCTTGAACACGACATCCTCTCCAGGTTTCATATTGGCGATCAGCTTGCGGTAATCGTCCGCCGATTTAACAGGCTGATGATTGATCTCTTGAATCAAGTCGCCACGCATAAACCCGACGTCCTCGGCGAACGTGGCGGGATCCACTTCAACGACGACGGCGCCGCGATTATTCTGAAAATCGGACCGGCGGGTGCCTTCGGAGCCAATCTCGTCGACCCGCAGGCCAAACCCGACCGGAGCCGCTTCGACGGGCACGGACGGAGTATCGGAATCGTCATAGCTCGGCACGCGGTCAGGAAAGAGCTTGGCACGGTCTTCCACGGTAGCGTCGGCTTCGTGCTGCGCGCCGCCGCGCATGTAGACGATATGAACTTTGTTGCCGATGGGGGTCTGGGTGATCGGATCGACCAGATCGCTGCCTGACTTTACGACATGGCCTTCCACGCTGGTAACCACGTCGCCCGCCTGAATGCCCACCTTGGCGGCGGGACTATTCGGCTCCACGTATTGCAAGACCATGCCGTTGGTGGCTCCCAGTTCGCGGAGGACAATGGGGTTGCTGCCCTGCTCCTCGGAAAAAGTGACGCCGATGGATCCGCGAGTTACCTTGCCGTGCTGGATGAGCTGGTTGTAAACGACAATGGCCATATTCGAGGGCAAGGCGAAGCCTACGCCCTCATAGCCTCGGCCGCCGGTGATGATGGCCGTATTGATGCCGATGACGTTGCCGGCCATATCGACCAGCGGGCCGCCGGAATTGCCCGGATTGATGGGCGCGTCGGTTTGCAGAAAATGCTGGAACTGGCGGCCGACGTTGCCGCGGTCCTTGGCGCTGATGATTCCGGCGGTGACGGTGGCTTGCAAACCGAAGGGGCTGCCGATGGCGAGAACCCAATCGCCTACACGCGCACCGTTGGAATTGCCCAGCTTGGCCATGGGCAAGTCGTGATTGGTTTCGATCTTGATGACGGCGAGATCGGTCTCTTTATCGATGCCGATCACTCTGGCGGTGTAAAGGGTAGGCTCGGTGTTCAACTGCACCTGAATCTTGGTGGCCTGTTCGATTACGTGGTGATTGGTAAGGATGAACCCCTTCTTATCCACGATGATGCCGGAACCAAGGCTGCGTTCCGCTTCGGGCCCTTCGTCGGGAGCGTCAAAAAACCGGTTGAAGAAATCATGGAAGGGATCGAGCGAGCCTCCGCCATGATTTTGCGACTGGCCTTTGCGCTCAATGACTTGCGTGGTGGAAATATTCACAACCGCCGGTTCATCGCGTTCCACGATAGCGCCAAAAGCGTTGGATAAGGATACCGGGTTCGGGAGGTCCAGGAGCGTGGCCCCGCTGGGCAGGATCGAATGGGTCGCGTTCACGCGGCCGGAGATCACGGTTCCAATCAAGATGCCGATGGCTAGCGTGGCCGCGACGAGCAGGGTGGCGGCGAACTTGCGTTCGCGAGCCCAAGCGCCTATTTCGCGTAGCTGGATACCCATAATTGCTGCTCCCGTGGGCCGCGGAGTGCCGGCACAAATAGGATGCCGGATTATAACATCCGTGCATGCCGCTGGTGGGAAGTGGAAGGGGCAGACTTCCCTGGACGCAAACACCCCGGTGCCATCAGAAAAAAGGGGCGAAACGTAAGTTTCGCCCCCTCCGACGGGCTGGCGAAGCAGCGGCTTCGCCGTGCGGCGTTTCAGGAGATCAGAACGTGAACCTCAAACCGAACTGGTAGCGGCGGGCATCGCCCGCTCCTTGTACGACGTTCCCGTTGCTCACGTTCGGCGTTGATGTTGAACGTCCGAAGCCCGACGGCGTTTGGATGGCATTCGTGGCGCCGTTACCGTATCCGCCGGGGACCGCGTATTCGGGGTGGTTCGTGAGGTTGAAGATATCGAATCGGAATTGGGCCCCAATGCGCTCCTTGATCCTAATCTCCTTGCGGAGTGAAGCGTCCGCAATCTGGAAGGGCTGCGCCGCGTGAAGATCGCCTTGCCCATGGTGCCGATAAGTTCCCTGAGCGGGCGGAACGATCACTGAATTGCCGGAGATATAGCAGCCATAGACGCCCAACTGCTTAATTCCAGTGGAACCAGCATCGGTGCTTGGCACACTGGGATTAATCGGCAAACTATTGGCGGCGTTGATGCAAGGCTGCGGCATCTGGTTGATGGTTTCGAGCAACGGTGCAAGCACCGGAACCACCAAACTTGCTGCCTAGCACGCCATAGCAAGGGATATTCGAATTCTTTCCGTAACCGTCAAAGTCGGACGCGTTCCCGACGAGATCCCACTTGTCGGTGTTCTCGCCCGTCCCGCTGATGTTGTCGGTGGAGTCCCTCGTATCCCAGGGAATTCCGGATTGAAAGATTCAGCACGGTGCTGATTGACCAACCCTCAAGCAGTTGGCCTGGCGTCTTCATGCCAGGCACGTTCCAGGTGAATCGATCTGTAAACCGGTGGCGGATATCGAAGAAAGTTGGCCCGTAATTGCATTTCACGGGGCAAGCGGGGTTGGTATAAACGGATAGGCCAACGTCGGTACTGGCGGTATCCAATGCGCTGGCGTACGTGTAGCCCACAGTGTTGGTTATGCCGTGCCAGGCACGCTGCGTCAAGGTCGCCTGCAAGCCGTTGTAATTGCTGAAACCCAGGTTGCTGGTATCGATGACCGTCCCCATCCACGGGAATTGATTGAAGTAAGGCCGCGATTCCTGAATTCTGCTTGCACTCGTCGTGCCTGGGGCGGCCTCGTTGAGGTCTACTTGGCCAAAGAGATTTGTGCCGTGGGTGCCGACATAGGACAGGTCGAGAGACATGCTTCGAAGTAAAGGCATGCTGGACGCCGATGTTCCATTCCTGGATGTACGGCAGATGCCAGTGCTGGTCCAAGGACGAAATCTTGCAGGATCCAGGGTTGGCAGGATTCGTGGCGGGATTCGCAGGTAGGCTGGGATTCACCGGCAGACCATCGCCGCAATTAATCGCCAGCCGGGAACATCGGCCCAGCCGCAGTCCAGTTGACAAGCGGGGTACCACCGGTGGGAGTGGGGAGCGATAAGTTGGCGTACCCAACGGATCCGCCTCCCGGAAGTATCGTGCCATTCTCCTGGTAGAAATTGGCTGCGGTCGGGTTGCCTGTGGCTCCATCGATTACGCTCCACGCCGGCCAACTGCTGTAGGTGCCATAGCCAGCGTGTACCACGGTGGTGCCCTTTCCGGTGACATCCCACGCCACGCCAAATCGCGGCTGGATATTCTAGCCGAAAAAGGAGGGTTTCCACGGGGTGTTGAGCCCATTGGTGCCAACCTGAGTCAACCCGGTGACCGATGTGGGATCAAATACCGCCATCCCCCAGGCTGACGCGGGCGAACCCGGTATGGAGGGGTTATCTGTCGTCAAAGGAGTCTCATACTCCCAGCGCAGTCCTAAGTTGATCGTTACGTGCCGAGCGATCCGCCAGTCGTCCTGCGCGAAAAGTCCGTAGTTCCAGTTTCTCAGAAGGAAAATGGGATTCCCAGCCGTGTAGGTTCCGGTGCTGGGGTAACCCACCAGGAAGTCCTCCAGCGGGGTTGCTCCTGTGAACGCATTGATGCTGCTGGTTCCGAAGGAGACATCGCCAACTGTCCCGGTCGCCAGGGACGCGGAGGTGCGGCGGATCTCATATCCAAACTTCACATTGTGATTGCCGGCGGTGTACGAAACGATGTCATCCCCGGTGAAATATCCTTCCACTCTTCTCTGCCCGGCAGCTGGTCCTACGGTGCTGGTGGTGGTGTTGACGTTGAACCCGCTAATGTAAATATCAGGCAGGGTCTTCAGAGCCGGATTCGGAGAGAGTTGGCAGCCTTGCACGCCGGTGTTCAAGAACTGGTCATAGTCCGGCGGTGCCGGGGCTGTACCCGGCTGGCATTCCGACGGCCACTGGTTCTCAACCTTGCGATCGAGTCCAAAATGAAATTCATTCACCCACGTGGAATTGGGGATATAGGTCCACGTCGCCCGGGCGACATTGCTGGTCAGGTAATAGTCCAGGAGCCAGTAGAGCTGCGTGATCGTGCCGGAATTATCGATCTCTCGATCGCGAGAGACGAAATATTCGCCCGTAAGATGGTTCTTTTGGCTTGCGTTCCAGTCGATCTTGGCAATGAAGTTTTCGTTCGGTAATCGCTGTCCGCTAAAGCCGAAATCATATAAACCCCCGCCGGCGTTGGGGAGTGTGTTCTCGAAAATACCCGTGTTGAGCAGATTGTAGCTCAGCAACTGTTGCTGAGTGAGCAACGACGGATTGACGACATTCCCGCTCGCATTAATCGCGCGCGGGATTGATTTGTCCCTTCCCCGCCAAATCCAGATACGCGGCCGGGATGCTTTGAGTAGTGCTCCCGGGTATTAACGCCGTGGTCGGAACGGCAAGAGCGGTTGGCGTTCCAGAGACATACTGCATCCCCTCAAACCCGCCAAACCAGAAAAGCTTGTCTTTCTTGATCGGTCCGCCCGCCGTCGCGCCGTACTGCTCGTAAGTCAAGAGCGGTATCGGGCTGGGCGCCGGATTGAACGGGTTGCGCGCATCCAACCCGCCGTCTATACCCTGGGCAAAAGCGGTGCCGTGAATGGAGTTGGTTCCGGACTTCACCGTCACGTTGGTTGCCACGCCCGGCCGCCAGCCGAATTCCGCCTTGTTTTGAAGCTCCACGCCGACTTCCTGAATCGCGTCCGGAGGCAGAAGGCTCGCGCCATCGCCGGTGCTGCTGTTGGTGTTGACGATGTCGCCGGCGGTCCTGACGCCGCCGCTAAAAATACCTTCGAAGAGGTAGTTGTTGCCGTCGGTGCGCATGCCATTGCTGGCATTTGCGTTCGATCCGCCGCCCGGCTTCGAAATAACGCCAGGGGAGAGCTGCATAAGGAACAGCCAATTGCGCCCGATCACCGGCAGCTCGGTGACGTCCTTGGTTTCCATCACACTGCCCAAGGTGGCGCTGGTGGTGTTGATCAGGGGCAGCGTCGGTGACCGTCACCGTCTGCACCTGCGAGCCCGCCTTTAGCACCAAGTCCACGCGCGTGTCGCCGCCTACGGTGACCGGGACGTCCGTGTGTTCCGTTGTATTAAACCCGCTGGCCTCCACCTTGACCGTGTATTGCCCAGGAATCAAGCTCGGCGCGGCATACGCGCCGGCTTCGTCGGTGACCAGAGAACGGATCGTACCCCGTTCCTGATCGGTGATCGTCACCTTTGCGCCTACGATCACGCCGCCGCTTTCGTCGGTCACGTTTCCTGAAATTCTTCCCAGGTTTACTTGCGAGAAGGCCGACAGGCAGTACAGAAGAAGTAGCAGCCCGGTGACAAGGAACTGCGCGAATTTCGCCGGGAAATTCTTGGATAGTCCGTCGAAGCTCATCTCTCACCCCCGTGTAGGTAAATGACCCCGATACCCACTGAAAGAGATAGTTCGGTCCCAATCCCGAATTGCAGTCAACTTCGTGCCTAGACGAGGCACCCCTTGGCTTCTGAACAAACCAACATCACAGGCAACTAAGCATCTACGTGCGACCGTGCAGAATGTTTCGGGGCTGACCCCAGCCTCCGAAATTGACGCCCTCATATCACCGGCGCATTAGTGTGTCAAGAGAAAACGAGGAGTTTCAAAGGAACCGGCAGCCAGCGGCTGACGCACGTCGCGGCGCATTTGCACTGAAAGCGGCTATGCTAAAATACAGCCTCACATGGCTCCGCAAACAATGTACGACAAAATCTGGGAGTCGCATCTGGTACGCGACGTCCCCGGCGAACCCAGCCTGATCTATATCGACCGCCATTTAGTACATGAAGGCACCTCGCCGCAGGCTTTTGCAGGAATTGAAGCGGCCGGGCGCAAGGTGCGCCGGCCTGACCTGACCTTCGCAGTAATGGATCACTCGGTGCCCACAAAGAACCGGGAACTGCCGATTGTGGACGACAATGCGCGGCTGCAGTTCGAGGCCCTGGCGCGCAACTGCAAGAAGCATGGCGTGCACCTCTTCGACATGTTCAGCCGCAATCAGGGAATCGTGCACATCATCGGACCCGAGCTGGGCATCACGCAGCCCGGGCTTACGATCGTCTGCGGCGACAGCCACACTTCGACGCATGGAGCGGTGGGGGCGCTGGCCTTCGGCATTGGAACGAGCGAAGTGGAGCATGTGCTGGCTACGCAGTGTCTCCAGCAGGACCGGTCCAAAACCATGCTGGTCAACTTCAAGGGCAAGCGCCCGCGGGGCGTCTCTTCCAAGGACCTCATCCTGGCGCTCATTGGCAAGATCGGCATTTCGGGCGGCACCGGCCACGTGATCGAATATGCGGGCGAGGCAATCAGCGGGCTCTCCATGGATGCGCGCATGACCATCTGCAACATGACCATCGAAGGCGGCGCGCGCGCGGGGATGGTGGCGCCGGACCAGACAACCTTCGAGTATCTGGAAGGCAGGCCATTCGTGGCGCGCGGGCGGGAGTTCCAGGAACTGGTGGACTACTGGATGACTCTTCCCAGCGATCACGGCGCGAAATTCGAGGCGACCATAGAGGTGGACGCGACGCAGGTAGCTCCTCAGGTGACCTGGGGCACGAATCCAGGCATGGTGACGAGCGTGACCGGGCGCGTGCCGGATCCGAATTCATTCCGCGATCCGGATGAGCAGAAGGCGGCGATTCGGGCGCTCGATTACATGGCGCTCCGGCCGGGAACACCGATCGTGGACATTCCCGTGGATCGCGTCTTCATCGGGTCGTGCACCAACTCGCGCCTGGAAGACCTGCGGGCGGTGGCTCGGGTAGTGCGGGGCAAGCACGTGGCGCGAACGCTGAAGGCGGCTTTGGTGGTGCCCGGTTCGCGCGTGGTTAAAGCCAAGGCGGAAGCGGAAGGGCTGGATCAAATCATGCGGGATGCGGGATTTGAATGGCGGGACGCGGGATGCAGCATGTGCATCGGGATGAACGAAGACGTCTTGCCGGCCGGGGAACGCAGCGCCAGCACATCGAACCGTAATTTCGAGGGGCGCCAGGGCAAAGGCAGCCGCACGCATCTGGTGAGCCCGATCATGGCGGCAGCAGCGGCGATTGCCGGACATTTCGTGGACGTGCGGGATTTAGGCGTGGACGCGGCGGAGTAGCGCGATGCAGCCATTTTCCAAACATACCGGCCTGGTGATGCCGTTCGATCGCGTAAACGTCGATACGGATCAGATGGTGCCGAAACAATTTCTGAAGGCGTTGACGCGCCAGGGGTTCGGACGAACCTTGTTTTACGATTGGCGCTACCTGCCGGGCGAGAAACCCAATCCCGAGTTCATATTGAATTTTCCGCGCTATCGTGGCGCTTCCGTGCTGCTCACGCGCGCCAATTTCGGCTGCGGATCGAGCCGCGAACACGCGCCCTGGGCGATTCTCGATTACGGGTTCCGCGTGCTCATCGGTCCCAGTTTCGCGGACATTTTCTACAATAACTGCTTCAAGAACGGAATTTTGCCGATTACTTTGCCGGAAGCGCAGGTGGACGAACTTTTCCGCCGGGCGGAGAAGACGGAAGGTTACCAGCTCACCGCCGACCTTCCGAATCAAACGGTGACAGACGCGCAAGGACTGAACTTCCCTTTCGAAATCGACCATTTCCGCAAGACCGTGCTGCTTGAAGGGCTCGACGACATCGGGTTGACGCTGAAGCATGAACCCGAAATTGGAGCTTACGAGCAGCGGCGCCACCCGCAGGCGAAGCTCTACGGGACCGTCGACTTCACGCAATAAATCCAGCGCTCGTAAGAGACACTTGTCCAGCAGGCCTACGATTTCCCTTCCGGCTTAACCATTTCCGCGCGCGGAATCGAGGACTCCACGGCTGTGGCAGGTCCCAAAACTTCCGCGATCAGGATTCCGCCTAGGATCAGCGCCGCTCCCAGCAAAGCCCGCGCGCCCAGCCGCTCGTGAAAGAAAACGAACGATGTGAAGCCGGCGAATACCGGCTCCAGCGAAAAAATGATGGCCGCGTGGTTGGCGCTGGTGTACTGCTGCGCCCAGACTTGCACGGAAAAGGCCAGGGCCGTAGCGAAAATTCCCGTAACGATGACGGCCGCGATGAATGCAGGGGTCCAAAGAACGCGAGGCCGTTCGATCCCCGTCACAGCGAAAATCGGTACGCATAAAGCCGTAAACAGCTCGGTAGTGGCAATCTGAATCAGGGTCAGCGCCCCGGCTGAAAAGCGGATGCTGTAGTGACCGATGCCGATCACATGCAGCGCAAAAAGGAAAGCACAAGCTAAGGTCAAAAGATCTCCGCGGTTCAGCGCGCCCAGCCCCGAAGGCGGCACGGCCAGAAAATAGAGACCGGCAAATGCCGCCAGCGCGCCAACCCAAACCCATAACGGCACGCGGCGCGATCCAAACAGCGCCAGCAGCAGCGGCACCAGGACAACGGAAAAGCCGGTGATGAAGGCGGCTTTGGAGGGCGTGGTCTGGGCGAGGCCCGCCGTCTGGAACGCGTAACCACCAAACATGCAACAGCCGATAAGCACCCCGGCGCGAAATCCGCCGGCGCCCACCGTACGAAGTTCACGGCCGTAGATCAGAACCAAAACGAATGTGGCCAGAAGAAAGCGCAGCGCCAGGAATACGAAGACGGAAGCGCTGGCCAATGCGTCCTTGACCAACACGAAGGTTGCGCCCCAGATCAGAGCGCAGAGGATGAGCGAGAGATCGGCTTGGAGCTTGCGAGCTTTCAAACTGTAATTTTTCGGTGGCTGCAAAAGTGACGCGCCGAAGCGCCTTGTCTGCCGTGCCGAACTCATCTAGCCAGAATCAGAGTTTCAACTGATCGGCAACCTTTAGGACCTGCTCCGGCAGTGACTCCATTGCATCAGGCCCTCCAATACGCTTCGCATGAATCCATGCGCGGATGCGCGCTGGGTCATGCTGCTTCGCAAGGACGACATAGGTCAGGTAAAAGGTGCTGATGCCTTGATATAGGGTGCCACTGTGGGGCCCCCTAAGTGTGCTATCCAGGCACGCGCGAAGGTAGTGCCCCGGAACCTGTAGAAAAGTGAATGGCGCATTTTGCCTGTGAAGTCATGGAATTCTTTTTTAAGCAGCAGCTCTTTCTCGTCCTCCGATGTCGCGGTAGCCGTTGATGCGGTGCAACTTCATCTGTCCGCTGATCCACAACCCGAAGAACACCCGCAGCACGGCGCTTTCGTTGGGCAGTGCCGCCTGGGTTTTGATTCGGCGGCGGAATTCCAGTTGCATCCGCTCAATGGCGTTCGTGGTGCGCAGCGACCGCCACTGGCTCTCCGGAAACTGATAGAAAATCAGCAGGTTCTCCCCTGCTTCTTGCAGAGAAGCCGCCACGCCGGGACACAGTTTCTTCCATTTTCCCAGGAATGCTTCGCGGGCTTTCTGCGCCGTGTCCAGCGTCTCGGCGTAAACGATGCGGTGATAGTCTTCCCGCACCGCTTCGTGCGCGTGCTTCGGTGCTTTGGCGATGAGGTTGCGTAGCTTGTGCACGGTGCAACGCTGGTGCGGTAGACCTGGCCACAGCCGATCCAGCGCGGCCGCCAAGCCCGTGTTGCCATCGCTGATCACCAGCCGGGGACGGCCCATCTTCCGCGCCGCCAGATCGTCCAGCAACATCTGCCAGCCGTCCGCCGATTCCGCTCCCGTCGTCATCAGGCTCAGCAGCACTTTCTCTCCGTCCTCCCGCACCCCCAGGGCCACCAGCACGGGCAGCGAAACCACTTTCCCGCCACTGCGCACCTTGGGATAAATCGCATCCAGGTACAGATAGACGATCTTTTCTTCTGCCAGATCGCGCCGCTGCCAGTTCCGATAGCTTTCTTCTAGCCGTAGCACCAACCGCGACACCGTGCTTTTCGATAATGCGGCGCCGGCCAGCAACGGTTCCAGCGCCCGGCGGATCCGCCGTGTATTCGATCCTGACAGATAAACTCCCAGCACGCTCTGCTCGACTTCCACGCTGCTGCGCCGATAGCGCGGCACCAATTGACTCCGCCACTCGCGCTCGCTGCCCTCCGCGTCCACCAACCGGGCTCGTGGCACTGCCACATGAACCGTACCCGTCCGCAGCGTCAGCCGTCGGCTTTTCCGGCCGTGCCGATAGCCACTCCGTTCGGCCACCCGCTGACTGCGCGGTGCACCCAGCGCCGCCTCCACTTCTTCCTCCAACACCAGCTCGATGATCTCCCTCACCCGCTCCCGGATCGCCCCCTCCAAACCTTCTCGCAGCGAACCTTCTTGGATCACTTCCTGGCCAATGCTAGTCTTCATCACGGCGTATTCCTCCTGTGCCCGAAACCTCCCGCTAAGAGATTCCGGGTTTTTATTCAAGCCTTCTCAGGAGAATACGCCTTCAGATTTTCTACAGGAATCGGGACGGAGCCCGCGCGAACTGCCGAATCTGTTCGTCGTTGGCTCGAAGTGCATCATCTAGGGCACCGATCGTCGAAATACCCATGAAGCTCAGGTTGACTAGGTCACTCTCAAGTTGTTGATCGGTTGCAGGAACAATTCCTCGATCCATGACAGCCGCTATTGCGTCATCCAGTCTTTTCATTGTCTCGCTTCCCTGAAAATACGCGCGAAGGGATGCCTTATCGAGTTGAACGGACGCAGGCTCTTGTTGAACGCGTTCAGGCACTTCTAGCTCGTATTGCGTCAACTCGTCGCGAAGAGCAACAAACTCTGCGTCCGCGATTTCAAGCATCCCCGCTAGCCGCGCAAATCGGCGGCGTATGAGTTTTGGGACGCCAGCGGCCGATTTATAGCCGAGGTCGTGCTCTGTTTCAGCCCATACGTGCTGCAAAAGAGAGCGGATTTGGAGCTCGGCTTTTAGTCCTGCAAAACGTCGGTATTCCGACATTCTTGAGCGTTCTGGCGAAAGCTCAAGGACGTAATGAAGCGAGACATATCCAAATCGGTCTGGATCCATTAGCTCTCTTTTGTCTATCGAGTTAGCTCGATCTATGCTGAACTCCCCTTCCATCAAGGTGGCGATGCGATCTACATCATCATAGAAATATGTGATTACCCTTACGCCGGAAAGATCGGTAACGTCTGAGAGGTGCGTGTAGCTTCGATCGGGCCGTCTAAGCTTCGCAGCAAGGCTAGCATTGTCCTTTTCTCGATGGGTTACCGACTGAAAGGTAATCTTGTGTTCAGCAAGAATGTTTCTCAGCAGTTCTGCCAATCTTTCAGCGAAGTCTCGATAGAGACTTTTTCGGGATTCGTATTCGTGCAGGAAAGCCTCGTCAGGCGTTGTCATCTGAAAGTGCGCTCCATCAAGTTCGCAAAATCCGAAGAGGCTCGGTCAGCTACGAATCACAATGTGGAGCGTGGCAATGAGAGAGAGGCCCGCAAGGAGTAGCAGCAGAGTAGACGGCTCTGGAACGCGAGTCAGAGTGAAGGTGCCGCCTGAACCGCCGAAAACTATGTCACCGCTTGCGATTTGCCGGGTGGTGTCCGGCATAAAGGAAGGTCGGCCCATAATAATACAGATTGACTTCCAGCCCGCCGGCATCGAAGGCAAGTCCACCACAATCGAGAAAAGGACCCGGTATATAAAGAACGTTATCGTTAGCCGGGCAAATGGCACCAGATGGCAAGCCGACACCCGCCGCCAATGTCCCGGGTGACAGAAGAGCATTGATAGCCAGGCCATCGTAGGTCCCGCTTATAGCCGTGATAAGAGCTTGGCCGTCGGAGAAGGCGGTGGTCGTCAACTGTCCATTTCCGTCAACGCCTCCGGCGCTGAACGACCAGCCGAATCTGTCTGCGCGCGCGACGCAGGGAAATAGAAGCCACAGCAGGCCGAGTGTCGCGGCGAAGAGCGATGTCTTTGACTTAGAGACGGTCTTCATTTCTTGGGCTTATGTTCATTTGGTGCAGCCAAGGTGCCAAACCGAGAATCCTCACGGGATGAATGAGATGCACTTGAGATAAGTGTTTAGTAAGTGAATGCATTGCCCGTTTATGTGAAAAAGAATGCGCAGGGCGAAGGGGTCCGTCTTACCCCGAGCGGCAACCGGCTGTTGTGGCTCCCGTGTGGGGGGATCAATCGGTGGGAGGATTCAACCCCGCGACTTGCAGCAGCGTCAGAAGGACGCGCTGCATGCCAATTTCGCGGCCCGTGGGGTCATACCACTCCTCGAGCGAATGCGCGCCGCCGGAAGTTCCGCCGGCGCCCAGGGCGATGGCGGGAATTCCCAGGGAAAGCGGAATGTTAGCGTCGGTGGAGGATCGCTCGATACGGGCGCGGTTGCCGAGGTAATCGTCGGCCGCTTGCACCGCCGCCAGCAGCGGCGAATTCTCCGCCAGTTCCCCGCCGGGCCTCAGGCCCAGCACCTTGAAATCGATCGACAAAGCGGCTCCGGAAGTGATCCCGTGATCGCGCGCACTGTGCATCTCTTCGTCGGCGCCCGCCTGGATCGAGCGGCGCAGGGCCGCTTCCAATTTCGCGATTTCGGGTTCGGCTTCCGACCGCAGGTCGACTTTTATCGAGGCCTTGGCGGGAATGGAGTTTACCGAAGTGCCGCCTTCGATCATGCCGACGTTAAACGTGGTTCTGGGACTATCGGGGGCGGGAGTTTTCAGAAAAAGAGCGATGCCTCGCGCCAGGGCATTGATGGGATTGGCCACGCCAAAATCGGACCAGCTATGGCCGCCGGGGCCGGTGACGGTGATTTCCACCCGGCGCGAGGCCAAAGCGGCGGTGGTCACATAATCAATCGACGCGCCGTCGAGGGCGATCACGTAACGAAGCTGCTTGCGGTACGTCTCCACGAGCTTGCGCACTCCGCGCAGATTGCCCTCTCCCTCTTCGCCGACGTCGGCAACGAAGAGAACGGAGCTGCGCGTCTCCAGCTTGGTGTCGCGCATGATGCGGGCGAGGGCAGACAGCGTCGCGAGGCCGGTGCCGTTATCGGAGATGCCCGGAGCTTTCAACCGGCCTGCTTCGCGGCGCACGCGGACATTCGTGCCCGCCGGAAAGACGGTATCCAAATGCGCGGTCAGGAGAACGATCTCGCCTTTGGCGCTGCCGGCGCGTTCACCGATGACATTGCCCGCGGCATCGGTATGCACCTTGAGACCGGCCTCGGTGAAGAGCTTGACCAGGTGCGTAGCCCGCACCGATTCATGAAACGTGGGCGCCGGGATTTCGGTGATGCGGATCTGCTCCTCGGTGACGGAGGGAGCTTCGCTTGCGAGCTTGGCCAGCGCCTGCCGCACCCGAGGGTCGGCGGTGATCGGGGCGGCGGACGACCGGCCTGCCCGAGCTACGTTGCGCATCGAGAGTATTCCCACAGCCGAGAGGATAACGCACAGCAGGCCACAAGTCATAACCTCACTGGGGCGTAATTTCATGGCTGCACGCGAATACCGGCAGGGCGAACCGGTTGAAGGGGAAACCCGGCGCGGGCGTGCCTGCAAGAAACGATTTGGTTTCATCTCTTAGCGCCCGAACGCTCTCCGCACAGGGCCAGAATTTCGTTGTCCGTCAGCACGCGCGAGGCCTGCTTGGCTGTATCGAAAATGCGCAACACCAGCTCTTCCGTTACGGCGATATCGTGGCGTTCGAGCCAGTATTGCACGTTTGAGCGGCCGCTCAAGGGGCCGATTTCGATGATTTGCTCGAGGCCAAACAGGTGCGAAGGCACGCCGCTATAAACGGTATTGGCGAGCATGGGATCGGACTTCTTGAAGGCTTTTATGATCGCGGCGGCGTGCACTCCTGTGGCCGTGCGAAAGGCGTCGCGCCCCACGACCGGATAATTTGGCGGAATCGGAATGCCGGTGGCGCGCGCCACCGTCTCGCAGTAGCGCTTCAACTGCAAAAGGTCGCGATCGATCAGGCCGAGCAGACGCAGGTTGACCAACATCAGTTCCATGGGCGTATTGCCCACACGTTCGCCGAGGGAGTTGGCCGCGGCATGCACCTGGTCCGCTCCGGCCAGGATCGCGGCAAGGGAGTTCGCCACGGCCAAGCCGCGGTCACAATGGCCATGCCAATCCAGACGCACCTGCACACCAGAGGGCGCCACGATCTCTTCGCGCACGAACTGAACCAGGCTATACGCCCCCATCGGCGTGGCGTGCCCCACGGTGTCGCACAAAACCAGGGAAGTTGCGCCGCAGCGGATCGCCGTGGAGTAGAGCCTTTCGATCGTTTCGGGATCGGTGCGCACGGTATCTTCGGTAACGAACATGGCCGGAAGGCCGTGGCGGACGGCAAAGCTTACGGCGTACTCCACGGTTCGTTGCAGATGATCGATGGTCCAATCTTCGACCAGCCGGCGAATCGGGCTGGAACCCAGAAACGTGGATGCTTCGATGGCGATGCCGGCGCGCTCGGAAATTTCCACGATGGGGCGGATATCGTTTTCATGGGTTCGCGCGGCGCAATTGGGCCTGATCTTCAGGCGCGACCGGACGATCTCCTGGGCCAGAGCTTCGGTATCCGCGTAAGCGCGGGGGCCGGCGCCGGGCAGGCCGATATTCACCATCTCGATGCCCAGAGCCTCCATCAGGTGGAGAATCTCGATTTTTTCGTCGATGGAAGGATCGATTACGGAGGGGTTTTGCAGCCCGTCACGCAGCGTTTCATCGTCGAGGGTGACTTTGCGGCGAGGATCGAAGGAGAGAGGCCCGATCTTATTCCAGTCGTAGATCAGGTTGTCTTCCATCTAGGTTGGCATCTTACTTGGCATCTGAGTGGCATCGCCGTGCCGTTTCACGCCGCTCGCCCTCGACTGTTTCGATGCCGAAATGGCCACGGCGGGACGCCTGTGGGAACGGCGGCGGAGCCAACGCCGAGCGGCCTAGTATCGAAGCGTAAAACTGTGCGGCAATTGCTCGGGGTCGGGCCTATAGAGCGTCTTACAGAATTCGCAGCGGTAGATCTCCGCCTGGTGACCGACCAAGTGCTCGATCTCCTTGGGATAGTCATACCATCGCTTCAGATGTCCCGCGCAGAGCTTTCCTTTGGCATCTTTTTCATCGCAGGAACGTTGCCGGTGTTTGCGGATTTTTACCTTCGGCGGCGCCGCTACCGTCTCTTCCGCTACCGATGCCGCCGTCGCAACGGCCTGCGTGCTGGCGGCAACCTTCTGCGCCGCGTCGGGTGTATCGCCCATGGACCAGATCTCCCTGCCGGTTCTTCCGGGAAAAGCGCTCGGCTTATTCTACTCGAATCGTTTTCGGCAGGCCAAGGCACGAATCGCTATTTGCGCCGCCTTCAGTGGCTGATTTGTCTCGGCGCTTGCGACGTGCTCTAAGGGGTGCGCTCGCGAGCGAATTGGTAGGGTCGGGGTATTCGACAGATTGCAGGCAGAGGCCATGAGGGGGCGCCGTGGGCCCGGAACAACGGCGGTCGCGCTTTTCCAGCAAAGCCGGGATATCGCTGGCAGCAATCCGTCCGCGGCCGACGTGCAGAATCGTGCCGATAATCTTCCTGACCATATAGCGCAAAAAAGATTTGCCTCGAACGAGATAGACCCACTCCTCGGAACATGCGTAGCTTGCCCAAGGGAGGTCTGAAAGATCGGGCGGAGCGTTCGCCGAAAGATCGATAAGTTCTGAGCGAAATATAGAACGCACCATCATGCGATCTCTATCATCCTCCTCGGAACCAGTTGAGGCCGAAAAAGAAGTGAAGTCCCGCACGCCCTCAAAACAGCGCGCCGCCTGGGCCATGCTCTCGAAATCGAGCGCCTGCGGAACATGCAAGACGTAGCGCCAGCGAAATGGCGGAACGACCGGGCCTCGGTAGATCGAATAGGTATAGGTTTTAGCCTGCGCGTCCCATCGTGCATGGAAGTCCGGCCCGACCTCCTCCGCATCCCGGACACGAATCGATGGAGGCAGCAGAGCGTTGCAGCCGCGCTGAAGTTCTTCCGGCGCAAGTCCCGATTGCGTCTTGAAGCTTACGACTTGCCCCCAAGCGTGGACGCCTGCGTCGGTGCGGCCAGCACCCTGCAACGTGACGGAGTCTTGAGTCAGTTGGCGCACAACGTCGGTGAGCAGGCCTTGAATGGTCGGCTGCCCCGGCTGGATCTGCCAGCCGCGAAAGTCAGTGCCATCGTAGGCGACGGTCAGCTTCATGTTGTGCATCGGGTGGGGATTATCGCACGGAGCCGGGCTACTCTCCGCTGGCCGCCAACTTTCGCCACCGTTGTAATCTCCAGCGCAACCGGCCGAGCCAGGAGCGGCACGATGCGAGAAGGAGCTCTGCGGGCCCAACACGCGTTGTCAAAACAGGAAGGGCGCTGTTACACTGCTGTGCTTTTGGCGGCCCGGGATCGTCCGTTCCAAGCTCCGCAGGAATGAATCCGCTGCGCACGAGGAGTTCGGGAACAATTGGGCGCACAATTTTGAAACATTTGTGTGCGGCCAGACGTTTCAAGTACTGGTTCTGATGCCCTAAAACCTAAGATTTGAGTCGCAGTAACCCCGGAAAACGGGCTTAGCTCGTCGGGGGCGTGTGGTCTGAGCGGTCATCGGGGCAGTTTAAAACCGCAGCGGAAACGGATAAGTGCTGAGGATTCGCAGCGTTCGAGGGAGGTTTTTAGATGAAACGACGGAGTTGGTTAGCGGCCTTCATGGGCCTGCTCCTATTTTGGACTATGACGGGGCAGCTCACAGCCCAAGCCCCTCAAGACAAGGCAGCGCTAAAGGACTACTCCATGGGGCCGAGTTGGTTTGGCCACTTTACCGCGCCTTATCGGCAACAGCCAGTTCCCTCCCTCTCGCTGGAGAATTCGCCGCGGCTGCACGACCTGATCCATGACGGCAAGCTGCAGATTTCCATGGCGGATGCGCTGGCTCTGGCTATCGAGAACAATCTGGATATCGCGGTGGAGCGGCAAATCGTCCCCATGGCCCAAACCGATGTGCTGAGATCGGAATCCGGGTCCGCGGCGCGCGGATTTTCGGGCGCCTCGATCCCCTTGGGGTTGAGCGCGGGCGCGCTGGGCGCGGGTGTGAGCACGGCGGTAGCCGGAGGAGGCGTTGGCAACGCGGGTGGGATCAGCGGCGGAGGAGGCGCGGTGAATATCGCGCCCGTAGGAACATTCGATCCTACCGTCAACTACGCTTTCAGCTGGGATCGCACCTCCTCTCCTCTCAACTCATTGGTCGTAGCCGGCGTGCCGAGCGTCACAACTTATTCCGCATCGTACAGCGGCAGCTATACGCAACTTTTGCCGACGGGTACGAGTTATTTTGTCAGCCTTAACGGTTTGCGTGCTTCCTCGACGCAGCAAAGCTTGCTGCTCAATCCGGACGTGGCGACCCGCATGTCCGTAGGCTTTAACCAGCCGCTGCTCAGCGGCCTGGGCCGGAAGCCGAATCTGCGGTTCGAGCTGGTGGCGCGAAACAATGAGAACGTCTCCGGAGCGATCTTCCGGACCCAACTGCAAGCGACGATGCTGCAGGTGGAGAATGCGTATTGGGACCTGGCGGAGTTCCAAGCCAACGTCAAAGTCGCGGAGGACTCCCTGGCAACGGCGCAAAGACTTTATGACGACAGCAAGAGGCAAGAGGCGGTGGGAACTTTGGCGCCTCTGGACGTCGTTTCAGCGCAATCCGCGGTCGCCGGCAGCGAGCGCGACCTGGTGGTGGCCAGGACCAACTTTCAAATCCAAGAGATCACCCTAAAGAATCTTCTGAGCAAACGGACCGATCCCGAACTGGAAGCGGCCGAGATCGCAACCACGGACCCGCTCCCGGCCCCCAGGGATAGCGATATTCCGCAGCTGCAAGACGTCCTGACCGAGGCGTTTCGCGCCCGTCCAGACTTGCAAGTTGCGCAAATGAACTTGCTGAACGAGCAGATCTCTACCCAATACACGTCCAATAACCTGCTCCCGACGGGCAACGTTTTCGGCCAATACGCGTCTTCTGGGCTGCAAGGCAACTGCACCGTCTCTGCGAAGGCAACGTGCAATCAGCCGGGCGTGGTGGCGCCAGGGACAGTGATTCCATCGGGAGCATCGGCATCTCTTCTGCAAATGGCGGAAGCCACTTTTCCGGAAGAGTCGGTGGGGTTCAGCTTGACGCTGCCCATCAAAAACCGAGCGGCGCAAGCCGACAACATCCGCGCCCAATTCGAGATGCAGCAGGCACAGATCAGCTTGCAGTCCCTGCAAAACGCGGCTGAACTCACGATCCGGCAAGCCATGATCGGATTGGTGCAAGGAAAATCGCAGATCGAAGCGGCTCATGAGGCCGTGGTGCTGGCACAGCAGTCGTTGGACGCCGAGCAAAAGAAGCTGGCGGTGGGGGCGTCCACCTTCTACAACGTGATCTTGCAGCAACGCGACGTCACCACGGCACAGTACGCGGAAATCCAGGCTGCGGATGGCTACGCCAAAGCGCTGGTGTCCATGGACCAAGCTCGCGGGACCATGCTCGAGCGCAACGGAATGACGTTTAACGACGCGCTGCAAGGCACGGTGACCAAGCAGCCTGCTCCTCCGTTTAACAGAGGATCTATCCAGGGGATCCGGTAAGAGCTCGATGGCCAGAAAAACTGTTTTTAGAATATCCGTGGGGTCGAGTCGCGGGCGGACACGTGGGCCTGCTTGGAAACAATTGCGTTGGACGTGCGCGGTATTTTTTGCCGCTATGGTTCTCTTCTTTATCCGGGGATCCGCCGCTCAAACTTCGGCCGGCGCAGCGGCTCAGAACCAGGATTCGAAGCCTGCGGCGCCTTCCCAGAGCGGCTTGCCGGACTACAGCGCGAACCCCAAATGGTTCCCGAACGTAATCTCTTCGTACAAGCAACCACGACTTCCCGCTGCCGATCTCAATAACACGAAGAGTCTTTCGGAGTTGATGCACGATGGGAAGATCGAGCTATCGCTATCGCAGTTTGCAACTGCGGTGGTGGAAAACAATCTGACTCTGGCCGCGGATCGCTATAACAACTTCTTCGCCCAAGCGGACCTGCTGCGGACCAAATCCGGGCAAGCTGCCCGAGGAGTGTCCGGAGCCAACGCAGGCATCCCGGAAGCGCTCTCTTCAGGCGCTATCGGAACGGGCGTTGGATTCGTTGGAGGGCTAGTCGACAACGTTGGCAATATTGGTTCCATTACCAGCTCGGCGAAGAGTCTCACTCTCCAGGAGCATGGCGTCTTCGATCCCGCATTTCTGTTCAATTTCAGCTGGGACCGCACCGCAAGTCCTCTGAACACATTGATCGTTGCCGGTACTCCGGACGTCACCACGAACACCGATTTCTTCGAGTTCGGCTATCAACAGGCCTTTCCCACCGGGACCAGCTTCAGCGTGGACCTTGCCAATGAACGCCAAAGCAGCACGCAGCAGTCGCTGGTCTACAATCCGGACGTCATCACTCGAATGTCGGTTAGCGTCGTACAGCAACTGACCAATGGCTTTGGCTTCACAGTCAATCGTCGCTTCCAAACGGTGGCGCGCAATAACATCGACATTACCAAGCAATGGTTCCTCCAACAGGTGGACACGATATTGACGCAGGCGGAGGATAGCTATTGGAATCTGGTCTCCGCTCAGGAGCAAGTGAAAGCAACGCAACAAGAACTCCAAGCCGCCCAGCAGTTGTATGAGAACAACAAGATGCAGGAAGAGGTGGGAACGCTGGCGCCGCTCGACGTGGTGACAGCGCAGTCCCAAGTAGCCTCATCCCAGCGGGACGTGATCGTGGCGCAGACCAATCTTCAGGAGCAGGAACTCGCTCTCAAGTTCTTCTTCAGCAAGAAAATTACGGATGCAATTGGAAATGCCGAGATTGTGGCCACCGATCCGTTACCAGAGCCGCACGATGCGGATGTCCCCGCTCTCGAGGATGCACTAGCGGCGGGAGCGCGGAATCGACCGGAAGTGCCTCAAGCGGAGAAAAACGTAGTGAACGATCAGGTGGCCGTCAAGGTATCGCAGCGCTCGCTCAAGCCGACATTCAACGTGTTCGGTTTTTTTGCCACTGCGGGCCTCAGCGGAAACCAGCTGATCTCCACGCCTGGCGGCGTTCCTATCGTTCTGACGGGCGGCGTGGCGCAGGAGTTGAACCAGTTAGTTAATTTCCGGTCGCCGGAATATGCCATTGGCTTCGACCTCACGATTCCCATCAAAAATCGCAGCGCCCTGGCAGATAACGCGCGCTCCAGCTTTCAGGAGCGGCAGGATAAGATCGCGTTACAGAGCACCGAAAACCAAGTCAGCCTGGAGGTTCGCTCCGCCAGAATCAACTTGATACAGGACAAGGCCCAGGTCACGGCTGGGGTTGCGGCGGTGGACCTCAGCAGGCAGACCCTGGAGGCGGAGCAGAAGAAGTTGGCCGCGGGACTCTCCACGCCATACAACATCATTCTCGATCAGAGAAACCTGCTGCAGGCCCAACTGGCTGAAGTACAAGCCCGCGCAACTTACGCCAACGCGCTGGTGGAAATGGCGCGATCGACCGGCGTCATTCGAGAGAAAAGTCACATCGAGCCGGAAGACGCGCTTCGTGGCAAGATTGTCAGGTAGCCGGCCGGAGACGATCGAGGCGTACTTCGTTTCATCCGTCCTTTCAGGGCCTCCCATGTTACGGCTCGGCAGGCCTTTCTGAGTTTTTAGATTTGCATTCGCGCTTGCGCTCCTGAAGCAGCCTTGGTATCAATTAAAGCTATGCACCCGCGCGCAGCACGATTCGCGAAATCTCCCAAGAGCATTCCATCCACCGTCTTTATCGTGGCGTTGATGCTGAGCATTTCGGCCGGCGCCTGCCGTAGCACTGCTCCCAGCCAGGAACGCCGCTATCATCTGGAGGGCACGGTTGTGTCCATCGACAAGGCGCAGCAACGCCTCGTCGTGGATCATAAGGAAATTGTGGGATTCATGGGAGCGATGACCATGCCCTACCCCACCGCGGATCCCGCTGATCTCGACCGGGTCTCCCCCGGAGATCAAATTACCGCCGACGTGGTGGTCACCCCGGACCACATACAACTGAAAAATATCGTTGTGGTGAAAAAATCGGATGGAAAGAGCGCGCCCACCGGGGCGCAGCTTCCGCCTTCCGAGCGGGAGGGGCCAGTCCCCGATTTCGCGCTGGTGAACCAGGACGGCAAGCGCATCAACTTGCGCCAGTATCGTGGAAGCTCGGTGTTGCTGACGTTTATCTACACGCGCTGTCCGCTGCCCGACTATTGCCCCTTGATGAGCCATAACTTTGCTCAGATCGAAAAGGCGCTGGTGCAAACGCCGGACGTCTATGGCAAAACGCACTTGCTGAGCATCAGTTTCGATTCGCAGAACGACACGCCCAAGGTGCTGCGGCGTTATGCGGCGGCATTCGTTACCGATCGGGGGCCACGTACCTTTGAGCACTGGGAATTTGCCACCATACCGGCGAGCGAAAACAGCGCGGTTACAAAGTTCTTCGACCTGTTTGTCAGCGAAGAACAGGGTCAGATCACCCATTCCATGAGCACGGCGATCATCTCGCCCGATGGGCGAGTCTATAAGACCTACGACCGGAACGATTGGAAGCCGGACGACGTGCTGGCCGATTTGACGGCCTCGGTCAGGGAAACGCCCGAAAAAATCAGCGAGTCGTTCCAGCGCTAACCTTCCCGTTACAAGTCTCCACGGCCGACCGGCCTCATCTGAAATCTTCGCCAGATCCATACCTTTGATGCCGCTAGCGGGAGGGCCTACACTACCTGAAGCGATAGGTATCGACGGAAGTGTCGTCCCAGGAAGCTGCTCCTATGAGCGACGAAAAGCCGAACCATACATTGCCTGAAATAGAAGGCAGGCGCCCACCTTCACGTCCTCAAAAGTTCACGACCGTTTCCGGGTACCCCATTCGCCAGCTTTACACGGCAGCCGATCTTAAGGGATGGGACCCCCAGCGTGACTTGGGGCAGCCTGGCGAGCCTCCGTACACACGAGGCATTCACCCATCCATGTATCGGGGCCGGCTATGGACGATGCGCCAGTTTGCGGGTTTCGGCACGGCCGAGGATACCAATGCGCGCTTCCGCTACCTACTGGCGCAAGGGCAAACCGGGCTCTCGGTGGCCTTCGACCTGCCTACGTTGATGGGCTACGACTCCGATCATCAGTTGGCGCTCGGAGAGGTGGGCAAATGCGGCGTGGCCATCAGTTCGCTGGCGGACATGGAGGCGCTTTTCGACCGCATTCCGCTGGCGGAAGTGACCACGTCGATGACCATCAATTCGCCCGCGGCTGTGCTTTGGGCCATGTATCTGGCGGTAGCGGAAAAGCAAGGCGCGGATTGGAAACGGCTCTCGGGGACATTGCAGAACGACATACTGAAAGAGTACATCGCGCAGAAAGAGTACATCTATCCTCCCGAGCCTTCTTTGCGATTGGTGATCGATACCTTCGAATTCAGCGCGAGCCGTACGCCGCGTTTCAACCCCATCTCCATCAGCGGTTATCACATCCGCGAAGCGGGCTCCACCGCAATCCAGGAACTGGCTTTTACGCTGCGCGACGGCATCGAGTACGTGGAGCGCGGCCTGCGGCGAGGCTTGGCCGTGGACGATTTCGCGCCGCGGCTCTCGTTTTTTTTCAACGCGCACAACGATTTCTTCGAGGAGATTGCCAAATACCGCGCCGCTCGCCGCATCTGGCAGCGCGAAATGCGCGAGCGGTTTGGCGCCAAGCAGGCGCGTTCGTGGGCCTTGCGGTTCCACGCGCAGACGGCGGGCTGTTCGCTCACCGCGCAGCAGCCCTATAACAACGTGGTGCGCACGGCCATCCAGGCCCTCGCGGCCGTGATGGGGGGAACGCAATCCCTGCATACGAACTCGCTCGACGAGGCCTGGGCGCTGCCCACCGAGTTCGCGGCAACCCTGGCGCTGCGAACCCAGCAGATCATCGCTAACGAAAACGGCGTCACCAACACGGCGGACCCGCTGGGCGGGTCTTATTTTGTAGAATCGCTGACCAATGAAGTGGAGGCCGGCGCCTGCGACTACATTCGCAAGATCGACGCGCTCGGCGGCATGGTGCCGGCGATAGAACGTTCGTTTCCACAGCGCGAAATTGCCGAGGCGTCTTACCGTTATCAGCAAGCCGTGGACCGCAAGGAGAAAATCATTGTCGGCGTGAACGAATACGTTGTCGAGGAAAAGCCCATCGAAGTGTTGCAGATCGACGAAGGCGTCGCGGCACGGCAGCAAGAGCGGCTCCGCCGCTTGCGCGCCGAACGCTCCGGCGAAGAAGTGCGGCGGCGGCTGGATGGCCTGATGCGCGCCGCCGAAGGAACCGAAAACCTCATGCCTTACCTGTACGACGCGGTCAAAGCCTACGCCACACTAGGCGAAATTTGCGATGCGTTGCGAACGGTCTTCGGAGCCTACGAGGAAGTTGCCATCACCTAAAGCCTTATATGCAGCGGCCATTTGCAGTATTCTCTTGAGCCATGTCCGAACGCAAGATTCGCGTGTTGATCGCTAAACCCGGGCTCGATGGCCACGACCGCGGCGCCAAGATCATCGCTCGCGCCTTGCGGGATGCGGGCATGGAGGTAATCTACACGGGACTGCGGCAAACTCCGGAAATGATCGCTTCCGCCGCGGAGCAGGAAGACGTAGACGTGATTGGCCTCTCGATTCTTTCCGGCGCGCACAATACTCTTTGCCCGCAGCTTATGGAGCTATTGCGCGCCAAGCACATGGATGACGTCGTCGTGCTGGTGGGCGGAATTATTCCGGAAGCCGATATTCCCGGCTTGAAGAAGGCGGGCATCGCCGGGATTTTCCTGCCCGGCACGCCGACACAGGCGATCGTGGACTTTGTTCGCACTCATGCGCGAGCCCGCGATTGAGCCATGGCCCCGGAGCATCCCTTTCGGCTAACCTGAGAAAATATGAAGACTAGTCCCGAGAATCGCGCCCGCCGCAGTTCGCCCGAGTTCGAACAGAACGTGCGGCGCATGGTGGACCTGCTCACCGAAATCAAAAATGAAGAAGCGCGGCTGCACGAGGGCGGCGGAGCAAAAGCCGCGGAGGCGCAGCACAAAAAGGGGCGGCTTACGGCTCGCGAGCGCATCGCGCGCCTGATCGACCCCGGAACGGAATTTTTCGAGCTGGGGATCTACGCCGCTTACAAAATGTACCAGGAGTGGGGTGGCGCGCCGGCGGCGGGCGCGATTACCGGTTTAGGGCGAGTCTCCGGGCGGCTGGTGATGATCGTCGCGAACGACGCCACGGTAAAAGCCGGCGCGTTTTTCCCCATGACCGCCAAAAAAGTGATCCGAGCGCAAAACATTGCCATCGATAACCGCATTCCGACGATCTATCTGGTCGATTCCGCAGGCGTTTTTCTGCCTTTACAAGAGGACGTTTTCCCGGATACCGACGATTTCGGCCGCGTGTTTCGCAATAACGCGGTGATGAGCGCGATGGGCATTCCGCAGATCACCGCCATCATGGGCATGTGCGTGGCCGGGGGAGCTTATCTGCCCGTTATGTGCGACCACATTTTGATGACGGACGGCTCGGGCCTTTTTCTGGCCGGCCCGGCGTTGGTGCAGGCGGCGATCGGGCAGCGCGTCTCGGCCGAGGAACTGGGCGGCGCGAAGATGCACGCGCAGGTGAGCGGCACGGTCGACTTTCGCGAGCCAAATGACGAAGCCTGCCTCGAGCGGATTCGCTCGCTCGTGGGGATGGCCGGCCACCCGCCCCAGCCGCGGTTCGATCACGCCGCCGCAAAGCCTCCGGCCTACCCGCCCGAGGAAGTTTATGGAATCTTTTCCTCCGACCCGGCGCGGCAATACGATATGCGCGAGATCATCGCGCGAATCGTGGACGGCAGCAGCTTCGAGGAGTATCGCGCGGAGTACGGCCAAACTCTTCTCTGCGGCTATGCGCGCATCGGCGGCTGGGCGGTGGGGATCGTGGCCAACCAGAAGATGCACGTTCCCACCATCGATCCCGCCACGGGCCAGCGCCGGTTGGAATTTGGCGGCGTGATTTACACGGAATCGGCGGACAAGGCGGCGCGGTTCATCATGGATTGCAATCAAAACCTGGTGCCGCTCGTTTTTCTGCACGATGTGAATGGATTTATGGTGGGCAAGGAGGCGGAGTGGAGCGGAATCATTCGTGCCGGGGCAAAGATGGTCAACGCCGTGGCCAATAGCGTGGTGCCGAAGATTAGCGTCATCATAGGCGGCAGTTTCGGCGCGGGAAATTACGCGATGTGCGGCAAGGCCTATGACCCTCGTTTCATGTTTGCGTGGCCCACGGCGCGCTATGCAGTGATGAGCGGCGATTCCGCGGCGGCCACGCTCGCGGAAATCAAAGTGAAACAGCTTGAGCGCGAGGGCAAAAAGCTTTCAGCCGGAGAACTGGAAGAGCTGCGGGAGTCTGTGCGAGCCAGCTACGAAGAGCAGACCGATCCGCGTTATGCCGCGGCAAGGCTGTGGGTAGACGCGATTTTGGATCCCGCGCACACGCGCGAGGCCCTGATCTGGGCGCTGGAAGCCGCTGCCCTAAATCCCGACGTCCGCGAATTTAAAACAGGCGTTCTGCAGACGTGATCCTCGATCTTGAACTCCCCCTACGGGCATCCACATGACCTCCACTGACGGCGCAGTGAAAATTGTCGAATGCCCGCGCGACGCCTGGCAGGGACTGCCGCAGGTGATTCCCACCCAGATCAAGGCCAAATATTTGTGCGCGCTAGTGGAGGCGGGTTTCCGGCACATCGATGCGGTGAGCTTCGTCTCTCCCCAGCACGTGCGCCAGATGGCCGATAGCGAAGCCGTGCTGGAAGCGTTTTATGCCTCGCTTCCCTCTCGCTTGGAAGCTCCCGAAATCATCGGAATCGTCGTAAACGAAAAAGGAATCGAGCGAGCGCTGGCCGCACCCGGCGTGACCACGCTGGGATACCCTTACTCCATCTCCGCTTACTTTCGCCGGGCCAACGCCAATATGTCGCGCGCGGAATCCCGCGCTCTGGTCGAGCGGCTGAGGAAGGCTACGAAAGAATCAGGCCGCGGGCTTGTGGTGTACGTTTCCATGGCGTTCGGGAACCCGTACGAGGAGCCCTGGGGACCGGAAATCGTGGAGGACACCTTAATTTGGCTGAAAGATATCGGCGTGCGAAGTATTTCACTGGCCGATACGGTGGGAACCGCCACGCCCGAAGCCGTGGGAAAACTGTACTCAGCGGTGAAGGATTGCGTCGCCGGTGTCGAATTGGGCGTCCATCTTCACAGCCGGGCAGAAGGAACGGCGGAAAAAGTGATGGCTGCCTACAACGCCGGATGCCGCCGATTCGATTCCGCGCTGACTGGGCTAGGAGGCTGTCCTTTTGCCAGTGACGAGTTGGTTGGCAACGTCGCTACGGAGGCGGTCGTCCGCACACTAGAGGAACATGGAATCGAAACGGGCCTCGCGCTTCCCGGTCTTGCTCCTGTGCTGGCGCAAGCAGCGGAAATTCGGGAACGTTACGCTCACGAGTAAAGAATGCCTCCTTATCAGACGATTACGCTCGAGACGACTCCCGACAAAGGCGGCACAATCGCCCTGATCACGCTTAACCGGCCCGAGAAGCGTAACGCTATTTCCGCGGCGATGATCGCCGAACTCATGAGCGCGCTTGCCGATTTGGAATCCGGCAGAGAACGCGTTGTGATCATCACGGGAGCGGGCAAAGCCTTTTGTGCCGGCATGGATCTCGACGCACTTAAGGCGCTGGCGGCGCAGTCCCCAGAGCAAAATTTGGCAGACGCAAGAAGGACCGCCGCACTCTTTCGCCGCCTGTGGAGCTTTCCCAAGCCCATCATCGCAGCAGTGAACGGCGCCGCTCTCGGCGGGGGCGCGGGCATCGCGACGCTGTGCGACTTTACGATCGCGGTTCCGGAAGCGAAGGTCGGCTACACGGAAGTGCGCATCGGGTTCATCCCCGCGCTCGTCTCCGTTTTCCTGGAAAGGCAAGTGGGAGAGAAGTTGGCGCGGGATCTTCTTCTGACCGGCCGCATTCTCGACGCCACAGAGGCAAAGGCGATCGGCCTGATTACAAACATCGTACCGAGAGAGGAACTCCTCAAGGGGGCGCGCGAGTTGGCCGCCACGCTAATGGCCAATAGCCCGGGCGCTGTGCAGGCTACAAGACGGCTGCTGGTGCGAGCGAGCGAGGCGGAGATCGATCGCCGCATTGAACTGGCCGTCGCGGCAAGCGCGGCCATTCGCAGCACCGCCGACTTCCGCGAAGGGCTCTCCGCATTCCTCGAAAAACGCCAGCCGCGCTGGCACGGCGAACAATGACATGAACGACTTCTCCGAAACATTGGCGCGCGTGCGCTACAAGGAAACCGACCAGATGGGCATGGTTTATTACGGAAACTACTTCACCTTTTTCGAGATCGGACGCGTCGAGTACATGCGCGAGCGAGGCATTGCCTACAAGCAGATGGAAAGCGAAGACGACAGCTTCATCGTGGTTGCGGAAGCGCGCTGCCGATATATCCGGCCGGCGCGTTATGACGACCTGCTCCGAATTCGAACGCGTGTGAGCGAGGCGCGGCGGCGCAGCATCAGCTTTGCCTATGAGATCCTGCGCGATGACGACGCCGAATTGCTGGCCACGGGCGAAACCGTGCACATCATCTGCAATCGCGAAGGACGGCCGAAAACGCTGCCGGAAAAATACCGCCGATATTTTCCGCTGACGAAAGCAGCCGACAGCAAGTCCTCACCGCGCTAAGCGCAATAAAACACGCACTGCGCTGGCGCGAGACGATCGAGATGGCAAGGAGCGCATCACGCGAGATTCCGAAACAGGAATGCGCCCATTCTCAAAGCTGCCGCATAACTGAAAGGCGCCAACTCCAGAGAATAGTGCCCGCAGGGCAATAAAAGAACCTCTGTTTCCATTCCCGTCTTGTGTACTTCGCGGATGATCTCAGCGGAAAAGTTTGGCAAAAATGTGGGATCGTAGCGAGCGCTTACCATCAGCATCTTCTGCCGGCTTCCACGCATGCGCGGCACGTAAGGAAAAGGGCTAATGGGCGACCAGAAGCGCCGCAGTTCGTCGGCTGTGACGTTTGCGCGCAAGCCTTCCCAGACGTGCGCCGTATTCATCCCCGTGCGCACCACATCGGCAAAATACGTGGAGACATGCAGGAAGACTCCCGCTCGAACCAGCGGTTCGTGGGCCATGGTGATAAAGCCGACGGCCGAGCCGATACTCGTTCCCACCAGCCCCAATTTCCCGTAGCCCTGGGAGGCCAGCCATTGCAACGACCGGCGAACGTCCAGAACGGCCTGCCGATTGGCCTGTAGTGTGAGGCCGATGTTGGAGCCGACCAGGTGATCGGCGCGCTCGTGTCCGGGAATCATGCGGCGATCGTGATAGGGCATGGAAAGACGGAGGGCGGAAATTCCGCAGCGATTCAGCCACAAGCAAATTTTCACCTGTACGTCCCATTTGGCATTCCATTGCGGCAACACCACCACCGCGGGTCCCGAATTGCTTACCGCAAAAAGGCGCGCGTGCACCCGATTATTCTCCGGCCACGGTGAATCCACGGCGCTCGTGAAGGTCAGGACGCGGTCGCCATGCCCGCGATTCTCCGCCCCCGCGTCGTTTTCCACCCGCCCGCCATTTTCTGCCCGCGAGCTAATCTCCGCCCGCGCGCTAATCTCGGGAAGATGCAAGACGTAATCGGCCGCCGGTTCGGCCTGGAACCAGGCATCGCTGTGCGCCACGGTGTGCTCCGCCCAACCGCCGAGAGCAGAGCGCGGGTCCAGATCCAGGCCGTTGCCGCTTAATCCGACGTGCTCGAGCCCCCATTCGAACGGGCGCACCCGGCGATTATCGTCCTCCGTCCATCGGCGATGCTCGTAACGGCGGATTCTGCGCTCGAACCAGGACATGTCCTTCAAATTATCTCATCACGGCGGTAATTACCGGCCTGGCTGGCGGGCGTCGTCGCGGTTAAGGATCAGGCACGGCAACGCGAAGCCGCATTGAGCGGCCGGGAGGGATGTGGCAAAGTAAAATGGATTCCTGGCCGTAAGGTCTAGAGTTACGAGAATCGGAGTGCCGTTCCAGCAGGTATCGAGTTCAGGCGCAGTTCCGAGCTTTGCGCGTCAACCATGATCGCCCTAATCATATTCGTTTTCGGCTTAATCATCGGCAGCTTCCTGAACGTCTGCATTCTGCGCATACCTCTTGCGCAATCGATTGTGCTCCCGCCTTCGCACTGCCCATCGTGCGGCAAGCCAATCAAGGCTTACGACAATATCCCGGTCGTGAGTTGGCTCCTATTGGCCGGCCGCTGCCGGAAGTGCAAAACGCATATATCGGCCATGTACCCGATGGTGGAATTGGCCACGGGGCTTCTGTTCCTGGCCTGCTATCTGGTCTTCGGGCTCAACGCCGAAGCGCTGAAGTGGGCCATTTTCGCCGCGCTGATGATCGTGCTCACGATTACCGATTTTCGCGAGCGCATTTTGCCCGACAAGGTGAATTTCTTTGGCCTGGGCTTAGGATTGCTTCTGAGTCTCTTCACGCGGCCGGTGGACGGCACTGCGCCGTGGCTGGCTAACCATCTGTTCGCCTATCCGCCGCCTGAACCGGTGCTATCGTTGGCCGATGCGCTGATCGGCGCCGGCGTGGCCAGCGGCCTACTCTGGCTGGTGGCGGAGGGTTATTTCCGGGCGCGAGGGCGCGAAGGCATGGGATTTGGCGACGTCAAAATGATGGCCATGGCCGGCGCATTTTTGGGAGTGCAGCGCGCGTTGCTGACTATCCTTCTTGGGTCGTTGCTCGGAAGCCTGATTGGCATGGCCGTGATCGCCATCGGGCGCAAGGGACGCGACTTCGAGCTGCCTTTTGGAACTTTTCTGGGAGCCGGGGCAATCCTGGTAGTCTTTTTTGGCTCGCCCGCTCTTGATTGGTACCGCGCGTTCGCACATGTCTAACGCCGCAGCAGCGATCTTCACCGCAGCTTGGGCGTATCCCGAGGGATCGTCGTTGCGCCTGGGGTGGACGGCCGCAGGACTCATGCTTGTGCTCTTCATCCTCGTGGCGGCGGCGCTGGCGTTTTTTTTCATTCGACGCGGCTTTCGCGCCGGGCGATCGGAAGAAAATCCAGAAAACTCCCTTCCTAAACCGTCCATGGATAATCCCTCGGCTTTCATGACCGCCTCCATGCAGGCGGTGATTCAGAAACTCCGGGAACAAGAGAAGGAGTTGGCGGCCCTGCATCGCCGCGATCGGGAGCGGGCGCAGCAAACGGAGCGGCTTAGCGAAGCCGTGACGCGCAATATGCCCGCAGGGCTTCTGTTGATCAGCTCGGCGGGGATTGTCACCAGCGCCAATCCGGCGGCGGAGGCCGCCCTCGATGTGCATGCGCTTCCCTACCGGCGCTACACCGAAGTGTTTGGCAAGGAGTCGGCGCTCACCAAGCTTCTCGCCAATTGTTTGGCGGACGGGCGCACCTTTCGGCGCGAGGAGGTCGAATACACAACTCCGAGCGGCGAGCTACGGCAGCTGGGCGTAACCATCTCACCGATCCTGGGCCGGTCTTCGCGGGTTACGGGAGCGCTGTGCCTGCTCAGCGACCTCACGGAGCTGGCCGCGTTGCAGCGCCAAGTACAGGTCAAGGAAAACCTGGCCGCCCTGGGCGAGCTCTCCGCGGGCATCGCGCACGAGTTTAAAAACTCCTTAGCGACGATCTCCGGCTATGCGCAGATGATTCGCAGCGAGTCCAAAGGCGAGACGGCGGAAAATGCGCACTTCATCATCGAACAGACCCGCGCCCTGACGCACGTGGTGACGGAGTTCCTGAAGTTTGCGCGGCCCTTGGATCTCTCCACAGAGGAGATTCCGCTTCGGTCGCTGGTGGATCGGGCGATAACGGAGATCCGAGAGGCCATTCCGGACGTCACGATTTCATCCGCCGGCGAATTGGAAAACATCGCGGGAGACGAAGGCCTGCTGCGGCAGGCGCTACTGAATTTGATTCGCAATGCCGCGGAAGCGGCGGCCGGGCAGGCGTTTGGCGGCCGAGTGGAGGTCTACGGCGCAATCGAGCACGCCAGCAGCGGCGACTTGCAGCGCATCTCCATTACCGATAATGGCCCCGGGGTCGCGCCAGACGATCTCTCGAAGATTTTCGTGCCCTTCTATACCACTAAAACGAATGGCACGGGGCTGGGCCTGGCCATCGTGCAAAAGATTGTGGTGCAACACGGGGGTTCCGTCGAAGTTCGGAATCAAACGCAGGGAGGCGCCGAATTCATCGTTTGGCTGCCACTTAGCAGACAGGGCACGGCCGCGGGCGGGGCGGTTGATTCCGTCTCAGCCGGTAACTAGACTAGGAGAAGTTAAGGTACTAGTACCACGCCCAGCATTGAAAGGCGGCGATCATGTTTTCGCGAAAATTGCTCTTGGCAACAACCGTTCTCGCGCTGACGGCAACTGCTGTGATTACGCGCGCTCAGGATGTGGCATCATCGCCGGCCGAGTCCGTCGCGGATGCGGCGCGCAAGGCTCGCGCTCAAAAGAAGGATTCCGTCAAGCCGGCCAAGGTCTTCACCGACGACAATGTGGGAGACATAAAGGGCCAAATCTCCGTCGTCGGGTCCCAACCCGCCTCCCAAGCGGATAACGCAGACGCAAAGAAGGACGATGCAAAGGCGGCCAATGCGTCTGAGGGAGGAAAGGATGAGGCCTACTGGCAAGGAAAATTTGCCGCGGCGCGCAAACTCCTGGCCGACGACACGAGAGAAGTGGACATCCTGCAACGAGAATTCAATCTAAAACAGGAACAGTTCTATCAAGACCCGACCGCGGCGCTGAAGCAACAGTACAGCCGAGAGGATTTGGATAAGACACAGAGCCAAATCGACGCCAAGAAGCAGGCCGTGGAGAAAGATAAAGAAGCGATCTCGGATCTCGAGGACGAGCTCCACAGGTCCGGGGGTGAGCCCGGCTGGGCAAATGAGCCTTCGGGCGGCGGTTCTTCGGATTCGAGCACGTCGGAATCGGGCACTTCAGGTTCGGGCGGCTCGGGAACCGATACTTCCGGTAGTTCGGGCACGAGCGCTTCAAACTCTGACAAGCCCCTGTGATCCGGACAAGGCTCTCGGTCCCCAACTCCCTAGACTAGGGCAGGCCAAGGGCGAGCGGATTGCGCGATCGCAGAGAGCCGTGCGCTCAAGCGCGCTGCTCTCTGCGCGTTCCTTACCCGGTGCAGGTTCCTAAATTCCGCCGAACGTACTGATCTCCGCACACACCCGCGTTTCCGCACAAATTATTCGCTCGAATTCATGATAGAAGAGAACCCGTGGAGCCACTCCTTCTAGTTGAAGACAAGCCTGAACTGCGCGCCATGCTGCGTAAGGCGCTGGAACGCGCGGGACACTCCGTGGAGGAGGCTGCCGACGGCTCGACGGCCGTCAACAAAATCCGCTCGCGACGCTATTTGCTGGTGCTCAGCGACCTGAAGCTGCCGGGGTGCTCCGGCCTCGAGGTGCTTCACCAATCCAAACAGGCCGACCCTACCATCCCTGTCATTCTGATTACCGCCTTTGGCTCCATCGAAGAGGCGGTGGCGGCCATGAAAGACGGCGCCTTTGATTTTATTCAGAAGCCAGTCGATCTCGAGCATTTGAATCTGCTGGTGGCGCGCGCGGCGCAACAGCAGGAATTGTTGCGAGAAAATCTGCTGCTGCGGGAGGAATATACGGCGCGCTACGGCTTTCCTCGAATCGTGGGAGAGCACCCCGCCATGCAAGCGGTAACCCAGCAGGTGCAGCGGCTGGCCGCGACCGATTCCACGGTTCTGCTATTGGGAGAAAGCGGGACCGGCAAAGAACTCTTTGCGCGCGCGATTCACGCCCTCTCCCCGCGGAGAAGCCATCCCTTCGTGGCACTGAACTGCGCGGCGATTCCGGAAGGGCTGGTGGAGAACGAGCTATTCGGCCACGAGCGCGGAGCCTATACGGGCGCTGGCTCGCGCAAAATCGGCAAAATGGAACTGGCCCACCGGGGGACGATTTTTCTCGACGAAATTGGCGAGCTGCCCATCGCCATTCAATCTAAGTTGCTGCGCGTTTTGGAAGAAAAGCGCTTCGACCGCGTGGGAGGCACGCAGAGCACGGAGGTCGACGTGCGGATTCTCGCCGCGACGAACAAGGACCTGCGCGCGGCCGTGGCGGCGAAAATCTTCCGGGAAGATCTGTTTTTTCGCATCGCCGGCGTACCCATAACGATTCCGCCTCTGCGCGAGCGCGGCAACGACGTCCTCTTATTGGCCGATGCCTTTCTGGACCGTTTTCGGAGGGAGTTTCGCAAGCCGGCGTTGCAACTGACCGATCAGGCGCGCGACGCTTTACTCGCTTATCAATGGCCGGGCAATGTGCGCGAACTGCAAAACACGATGGAGCGCGCGGCAATTCTCAGCGACGGCAATGAAATCGACGCCGCTGCTCTCCAGCTTTCCGCGCAGCGTCCCTCGGAAGGACAAATGCCCGCGGGGATGCTTGAACGAAACCTTCTCGTGGGAAGGAACGATGCAGGACGTCAGCGCCCGGGCGCTGGAATACGTCGAGCGATTCAAGATCGGGGCCGCGCTGCAGTCGTCGCGATGGAATAAGACGCGCGCGGCCGAGCAACTCGGCATCTCCTACAAAACGCTTCTCACCAAGATTCGCGCGTTGGGCCTCGAAGAGTGAATCCACCCGAATCTCTTGTGAATCAGCGGCCTTCTAACTTCCTTCGTCCCGCTCTCGCGCAATCGCCTCTAGGACTGCGCCTGGCCCGTATGCAGCGTTACGATTCCTCCGGTCCAACTTTCGAAAGCCGCCCCGCTGAATCCCGATTCCTCCATTAATTTCAGAAGCTCGCTCGGCGCCGGAAAGCGGGCCACCGAATTCGGCAGATAGGTGTAAGCAGACGCGTTTCCAGAGATCGCCGCGCCAATGGCCGGAAGGACGCGGCGAAAATAGAAATCGAAACCGTGCCGAAAAAGCGCTGCGCGAGGTTCCGCGAATTCCAGGATGGCGAGCGAGCCGCCCGGTTTTAAGACCCGGCGCAACTCGCGGAGTCCTTCGGCGTAGTTAGCGAGATTGCGGAATCCAAACGCAGTGGCGACCAGGTCAAATCCGGCATCGGCAAAAGGAAGAGACAGCGCATCAGCCTCCACAAATTTGATTGGGCGGCCGCGGTTTCGTCTAGCCTTCTCATGAGCGCGCACGAGCATGGGATGAGCGAAATCGGCTCCCACGAGGGGTTCCGAATCGGCTCTACGGCCCGGCGAGCTGGCCAGTGCCAGAGCAAGATCCCCGGTGCCACAGCAAAGGTCGAGAACGCGGGCCTCAGGGCGCTCGAGAATACGGGCGAAGCGGCTGGCGAGGCGCTTCCGCCACATCACGTCGAAACGCATGGACAGGAGATGATTCAGCAGATCGTAGCGCGGGGCGATGCGGCTGAACATGTCCCGCACTTCGCGCGAGGCAGCCGCTTCGTCGTGAGTTCCGGCTGGGCGCGTGCCTGGCAAGCGGCCGCGAGTGGATCCGCCTGGCTCATGGATGTCCAGGTTGCGCGGTCAAGCGGGCGAGAACTTCAACCACAAGGTTTTGCCGGAACGGGGCCGAAGGTTTCGGCGCTTCCGATTTTGCGGCTGAGCACGAACCGCAACTGGCCACCGCGAGTCTTCTTGTCCGCATGCATGATTTCTATGAGACGAGCCGGTTTTGCGGCCGGCAAATCGGGAAGAGGGCCGACCCGGCGCACAAGATTTTCGATTCGTGAGGCGCTTTCCGTTTGGAGCAAACCCATGCGCGCCGCGAGGCGAGATGCGGCGATCATCCCCCAGCCGACCGCCTCGCCATGGAGATACTTCGCGTATCCCGTAGCTGTCTCGAAGGCGTGCGCGAAGGTATGGCCGAAATTGAGAATTTCGCGCAGCCCGGCTTCGCGTTCGTCATGGCTGACAACCTTGGCCTTGGACCGAATGCAACGAGGGATCACGTAATCGAGAGCTTTTCTATCTCGCTGGACAAGCGCCTCAATCGATTTCTCGAGGAACGTAAATAGGCGCTCATCGCCAATGACTCCATATTTGATCACTTCGTAGATTCCCGAGCGGTATTCCCGCAAAGGCAGCGTGGACAGACTCACCGGATCGGCCAGGACAATCCGCGGAGAATAGAAGGCGCCGACGAGATTCTTTCCTTCCGGCAGGTTGACGCCGGTTTTGCCGCCTATGGCGCTATCGACTTGAGCGACGAGGGTTGTCGGCAAGTGAACGATTCCCACGCCGCGGAGGTAAGTGGCGGCTACAAATCCGGCAACATCTCCGACTACGCCACCTCCCGCAGCCACCAGAATGGCGCGGCGATCGGCGCCCGCACGAACTAATTCCCTGCAGACGCGCTCGACGGTGGAGATGCTTTTAGCCTCCTCGCGATCGTCGAAAATGATTGTTTGGCGCAGGCCCGCGCTTCGTAATGCGCGCTCCAGCTTGCGGCGCCAATGGCGCGCTACGCGCGGCGAGGAGAGCAAAAACAGGCCTGTATTGGCGCCAAGCGATGCGACTGCCGCTCCGGCGCGGGACAAAACACCGGCGCCGTAAACGACTTGGTACCGTCCATTTTCCGAATCGATGGAGATTCGCTGCGAACTCACGGATGCGTGGCGGCGCTGGTTCGGGCAAACTTTTGCTCGAGTTGCGGGACCACCGCGACCAGCACATGGCCCACCCTGGCCAAGCTTCGGGGGCTGACTTTGTCGAGAGAGTCTTGCGGCGTGTGCCAGTAACCCAGGCGCACCGGCGTATCCAGATCGATGATGTCCGCCGCAGGAACGTGCCGAGCGAGAAAGGGGTCGTGGTCGTCCGTAACAGCCATCTGAGAAGACACGAACGTGTCCCCATATCCAAGCCGCGATGCGGTGGACCAAATCATGTCGGTCAGCCAGCCGGTGGAGTCCGTCTCGCGCTGCAAGCGCAGATTCGGTCCGCCGACCATATCGGCAAGAATCACGGCTTTGGTGCGCGCGAGATCGCCAGAGAGCGCCATGCGCGCGGCGAGTTCCCGGCTGCCATACGTATTGTCGGGATCCTTCCACTCCGTCGGATTAAATGCTTCTTCGCCATCGAGAAACGCAATCCAAATCGTGAGCGCATTTTTACGGCCGCACAGGAGATGAGCCAATTCCAGCATCACGCCGGTCGAGGAGCCGCTGTCATCGGCCCCAACAAAGTTGGGGAGGCGCTTGGAATCGTAGTGCGTAAGGAAGAGGACGATGTCCCGTGAGGTTCCCGGGATTTTCGCCACGATGTTCTTCATCTCCATATCGCCAACGGGCGTCGGAGTATGAAACGGCTCGGGATCGACCGGACAGCCGAATCCTTTCAACTGCTGAGTGATGTAGTCCTGAGTGCGATGGCTGCCGTCCGTTCCGGCCGAGCGCGGCCCAATCGCCACCATATCGGAGACGTACTTAAAAGCCCGCTGGCCGTCGAACCCGCCGGTTTTATCGGGAGCGGGCGCGGCCTGCTGAGGCGTGGGGACTGCGGGGGATCCGGGTTCGCTGGGCGCGCTAGTCGCTACCGCGCCGTTGCCGCCGCAGGCAACAAGGCACAGCGCCGCGAAAAAAGCCCATATCGGTACGCGTAGAAGACGAGCGCTTTTGTGCACTTACCTGGTTCCTTAACCGGCCATTGCGCTGCGGCGCTTGTGGCGTACCACAGCCGCCGAAACACCAATGCTGACGAAGTAGAGAACAATCATGGGGGCCATGAAAACCAACATGGTGATCGCGTCGGGCGTAGGTGTAATCACCGCCGCCAGGATAGCAATGACGAGGATAGCATAACGGAAATTCTTCCAAAGGAACCGCGGAGTCACAATTCCAAACAGCGACAACAAAAAGGCCAAAACCGGCAGTTCGAAGACGATTCCGACGCCCAGCAGCACATTGAGAACGAGATCGAAATACTCATCCACGCTGATCAACGGAGTAAACGGGCCGCCGGTTTGGAAGTTGACAAGAAATTTCAATAAGTAGGGCAGGATCACCAAGTAGGCGAACACGATTCCGGATAGGAACAAGAGCACCGAAGAGATCACGAAAATGGCCACAGCCTTCCGCTCGTTCCGATACAGCCCTGGCGCTACGAAGAGCCAGACTTGGTACAGAACATACGGCGAGGCGATCACAATTCCGAGATACAGCCCCAAGGTAATGACTTGGTACAGATACCCAGCGGGATGCGTAAAGATCAACTTGTCTTGCAAATTCGCCGCGCGCAGCGCATTCACCATGGGACGCGCCACAAATTCAAGAACGTGCTTGGAGACATAAACGCCGATGAAGGTACCGGCGACAATCGCGCCCGAGGCATGAATCAGACGCGTGCGCAACTCGGCAAGATGCTCAAAAAACGACATCTTGCCGCCGTCTTCTGTTTCCTCCAGGCGGCTAGACAGGCTGGGATTCGCCATTCGCGGGTTTCTCGGAAGTTACTGCCGTTGCGGGAACGGGCTGGGGCTCTTCGGCAGGTGTGGCGCCCAGCAATTGGTTGGAAGCCTCTGCAGTGCGGATGGATTCTTCATTCATCTGCTTGACTCTGGTCTGCCGCTCCATCTCGCGCATCTCGTCTTCAACCTGAACGCGAAAATCGGTGGTGATACGCCGGAAATCGGCCATAGCCTTGCCAAGGGTCCGGGCCATCTGAGGAAGCTTGTCCGGCCCCAAAACGATCAAGGCGACAAGAAAGATGATTACGAGATGGGGTACGCTGAGCATCTTTTGTGGTTACGAATGTGGTTACGAACCCTAAGTCAGCCTCCCAGCGTCGAACGGATAGACGCGTCGAACAGACGTCCCTGCGCAGCAAAGAGGCTCTCCTCTGCATCATAGAAGAGCCTCGGAGGGGTGTCAAATCGGTGAAAATAAAGCGTGCTATACTGGACTGCCGAAAGCGAGGGTGGCATGAAGGGCGAGAGGCGTGGGGCTCTGCTGGTCTTGGGTGTATTGGCGCTATCTGCCGTGTTAGGCGGCATATACGGACCATCCGTGCGCGCAACCGCTTCCGGGACCACCGATCTGCAAGACTCCCTGAAGAATTTCACGCGGGTTTTGTCTATCGTGCAGCAGGAGTATGCCATTCCCGTTGACACCGATCACGCGCTCTACGACGGCGCCATACCTGGAATGCTGCGAGTGCTCGACCCACACTCTACGTTTTTTGATCCACGCCAGTACGCCCTTCTCCGTGAGGATCAGCGAGGCAAATATTACGGCGTGGGGATGAACGTCGGCCCCCAGGAAAATCACACGGTCGTTCTGGCTCCGATGCCGGGATCACCGGCCGCTAAAGTGGGCGTTCGTCCCGGCGACATAATTCACAGCGTGGAGGGCAAATCCACGGACGGGCTGACCACCTCCGAAGTGGCGGATTTGTTAAAGGGACCGAAAGGCACCGTGGTGCACGTGAATATGGTTCGCGAAGGCTATGCGCAACCATTGGCCTTCACGATTACGCGCGATGAGATCCCCAAGCATTCGGTGGACGTCGCTTTCCTGGTGCGTCCCGGTATTGGTTACGTGAGGGTTTCCGCTTTCAACGAAGAGACGGATACAGAGCTTGCGGCGGCATTGAAACAGCTCGAGATCGCGAATCTGGACGGATTGATTCTCGACCTGCGCGGTAATCCTGGAGGCTTGCTAAACGAGGCGGTTTCGGTCTCGGACATGTTCCTTGAAAAGAACCAACTGATCGTAGCGCATCGCGGGCGCTCCTCCCAGGAACGGCGCTACTATGCGATTCGCGGGAATCGGGGAGTGCAGGTGCCGCTGGTGGTCTTGGTGAACGGCGGTTCGGCTTCGGCCTCCGAGATTGTTACCGGTGCGATTCAGGATCACGATCGCGGGCTCGTGGTGGGTGAACAGACGTTTGGCAAGGGACTGGTGCAAACCGTCTCTCCCTTGAGTGAAAATACAGGTCTGGCGCTCACGACGGCCCGATACTACACGCCCAGCGGCAGGCTGATTCAGCGCGACTATAAGGATGTGTCGCTTTACGACTACCTGTATAACCACAAGGATCCGCAGCCGACCGAAGTGAAACTCACCGACGGAGGCCGCCAGGTATATGGGGGCGGAGGCATCACTCCCGACGTTGCCGTCAGCGAACCGAAACCAAACGACTTCCAGCAGCTCCTTCTCCGGCGGGACATCTTCTTTCCTTACCCGGAACAGCCCGGCGTAGGAAGCTTTACGACCTACTTCCTGGGAACACGACCGGAGATCACCAAGAATTTCGCGGTCACCGACACTACGCTGGCGCTCTTCCGCCGCTATCTCGATAAGGAAAAAATCTCGTACACCGATGCCGATATCGAGCAGAATCTCGACTGGGTCAAGCGCGAGATCAAGAAAGAGGCTTTTATATCCGTGTTTGGCCTACCTGCCGGGTTTGAAGTCGAGTTGGAGGATGACCCTCAGGTGGTGCGGGCCATCGAATCCATTCCCCAAGCTCGCGCCCTCTACCAGAACGTGCGCAAAGTGATCGCGCAACGGAACGTCGTTCAACCCGCACTGCAATGAGTGGGTGTTTAGCGCAAGCTTAAGCGCAAGCGGCGCCTAACGGAGAATTAGGCGCCGCTACGGCCTTTTTTCGTAACCCTTCGGCACGTCGTCAGCTCAGCTTGACCACCTTCATCTCGCGCTTGCCCAGCCGGCGCGCTCCCGTCTCCGTAACCAGCACGGAATCGCCGAATTGAGCCGTAGCGCCGCTCTTCATGACAAAAGTCGGTTTCACATCGAAGACCATGCCCGCCTGCAGCACCATTTGCCCCATAGCCCCAGCGGAGCCGCCGCGCGGCAAGGTTCCCAGCCCGCCGGAGTGAATCACCAGCGCGCCCGCCCTTTCGCCTCGTGCAACCAGCCGTTTATCGAGCGGCGCACAGACATCCTTCACCATTTTGCCAGGAGCGATCAGCGCAACCATCTCGTGGAATGTATCCAGGCTGTCCTTCGCCGCCGCATCCCAGTCTGCGGGAGCCGGCGAACCGATCACCACGGAATGGTTCACCTGCGAGCCATAACCCAGCACGCAGGCCGAGCATTCCTGGCTCAACACCTGCCCCGCGCGCATGACCTCCTCCAGGGGCCGGTTCAGCGCGCTATTCCCTTCCGCATCGGCGCGAATGGAAACTCGGAAAGGCCGCTCGCCTGAAGCATTCACCATGGCGCTGAACATCGCCAGCCACACCGTTCGCTGCATCACCCCGGGCCGCGCCGTCTCAAACATCGCCTGCAAGCCCAGCTCCCCGACTTGCGTCGATTTCTCGAGCACGGCAATCTCTTCGGCGCTGTGCAGCGCGGCGACGCCATCAAGCAGGTAGCTGGCAGGCTCGAATTTCGCTTGGGGAAAGGCTTTCAAGACCTGATCGTACGTGGTGTATGTAACCTCCCCTTCGGTCTGCCTCGAGGCATCGACTAAATCCGTCACGCCAATCCGTCCTTGTCCAAGATTGGCTTCCTTCATGGCATCGATGATTGTCTTTGACCAGGGGCCGCGCGCGACGCGCAGATCGATTCCCCGGTCTTTGCACAGCTTCTCTTCCTTCGTGCCTCGCACTTGTTGGGTTGAAAGCGCCGTCACCTTGCCTTCATACGGCAATACCACCCACTTGAAGGGCAGCGTGATGCCTGTCAAATATTCGACGTCGGCGTCTCCATCCTGCCGTTCCGTAATCATCTCTCCCGAATGATGCTGGCATACCAGCAGCGCGTCGAAATTCGCTTCCTTCATCTTCTGCCGCACGGCCGCCCAGCGGCGGTGAATCTCGTCGGGGGTCCACGCCACGGGCAGCGACGCCGGCGTTATCGCGGGCAGCCGTGGCATCGCCGAGCGGCCCCAAGTGGATACCGCGGGCGCCAACATCGAAGCAGCTATGCCTGCCGAGGCTCCTTGCAACAATTTCCGGCGTGAGAGTGCTCCATCCGCGGAAACGTTATTCCCATCCTTGCAGGATGACTTTTTCATCTTGGCACCTTCCCTAACGAGCCGTTTGCCATTCCGAGGCTTTTGGGTCCGAAGTCCATCTAGGCTCAGATGGCAATCTTATACACCGCAAACCATTCCGAGTGAAGCAATTCTATTGGGCACGATCAGGCGGGTTCCGCTGGATCCGATTGGCCCATCTAGGGGCGGGATTTGATTTGATTGAGAAACCTCCGTTACGGAATCTCTGGGCCGCTCCGAGCCGGTTGCGAAACAATACAACTCTCGGTAGCATAGGGCCGTTGGCGTGCCCGCAAGTCCAATTGGCAAGGGCGGCTAGCTCAGTTGGAAGAGCGCCTCGTTCGCAACGAGGAGGCCGCGGGTTCAAGTCCCGCGCCGTCCACCAACCTTTTCAGCAACTTGCGAAGTAGTTCCCTGCTATCCGGGATTGTTTTTGACGCGATGGCTCTTCGCTCACGGAGTGGATAAAGCTCGGTTCCTCCGTGGGCCGTTTCAGGGTCAGAAGATGACACCGTCGGGTGCAGTAATTGACGTTAGCTTATTGCAGCAGCAACTCTTCGGGCGTGCATTCCGCTCAACCGGCGCCGAACCTCATTCTCGTGGGCGTATTTATTGCAAGCGAAGTTAGAACTTGAAGTAACGGTTTCGCGTTTCGCCCTAGGTCGAAGGCACCTGGAATAGTTCGCCGCGAACAGTATCTCTCCGGGACGCGGGCACATCCTCATTCAATACGAGCCAATAGTGCCCCAGCATCCGCACCGCGTCCACGAATTCGATGAAATGAGAAGGTTTCCGCACGAAGCTGTTTGCGCCAAGCGCATATCCCAACAGCCGGTCTTGTTCTTCGTTCGACGAAGTTAACAAGACGACGGGAAGAAGCTTCGTTTCCGGCGCGGCTCGGAGCTGCCGTAAGACTTCCATGCCGTCCACCTTGGGGAGTTTGAGGTCCAAAAGGACGACTTGAGGCTGCACAGAAACGTCGCGGTCGGCATAATTGCCACGGGCGAACACGTAATCCAGGGCTTCGGCTCCGTCGCGGACGACCACTACCTCGTCGGCAAGTTTATTTTTCGTGAATGCGCGCAGGACCAGCGTTTCGTCGTCCGGATTATCTTCGACCAACAAGATAGTTCGCTTCGCCATGTTCGATGCCTTCCGGCTCTGGCTTGAGGCTGCCTGGATTCTCTTTTTCGGCGACCTTCTGTGGCCCGAGCAGCGTGAAATAGAAAGTCGCACCACGGCCAATCGCCGCTTCCGCCCAGATGCGCCCCCCGTGCCGTTGAATAATGCGATGCGCTGAAGCAAGACCAATTCCCGTGCCGGGAAACTCGGTAGCGTGCAGCCGTTGAAAAGCTCCAAAGATTCCCTTTACATACTTTTGATCGAAACCCACGCCATTGTCGCGAACGAAAAACGCCCAGCCATCGTCAATCGCCTTTCTGCCCATTTCGATTTGGGCATAGGCCTGCTTGGAGGTGAACTTCCAGGAATTGCCCATCAAATTTTCGAGGACCGTACGCAACAGGTGCGGATCGCCTTCCGCCTTCAAATCCGGAGCAATGACAAATTCGACCTTTCTCTTGGGATCGGTGCGCTGAAGGTCGGAAGCAATCGATTGCGCGACTTCGGTCAAGTCCATCTCCTGGCGCACGATCTCGGCGCGCGTTACGCGGGAGAGGTGCAGGAGATCGTCGATCAAGGCGTTCATGCGCCGGGCGGCGAGGATCACGCGGTTCAAGTAATCCTTGCCAAGGTCGTCCAGACGATCGCGGGACTCCTCCAAAACTGCCTGGCTGAAACCGTCGATCGCGCGAAGTGGCGCGCGCAAATCGTGCGAAACGGAATAGCAGAAGGCTTCCAGTTCTTTGTTGGCTGTTTCCAGTTCAGCCGTGCGGAGAACGAGGTCGTCCTGCGCCGTCTTGAGTTCCGTAATATCAACGACGACTCCCATCATGTGCGTGGGACCGCCGTGTTCGTTGCGATGGGTACGGCCGCGAAGGGCGATCCAATGGACCGAGCGGTCCGGCCAAAGAATGCGACACTCAATCCTGAAATGTCCGGTGAATGTGGCTTCGCCGAATTTGGCCTTGACCATCTCCTTGTCTTCCGGAATGACGTGGCTGAGCAGGATGTTCTGGGTCCAGTCGGATTGCAGCGATTCATAGCCGAATATCTGATCGTTGCGCAGCGACCGGGCAATCCTGCCGCTTTTGAGGTCGATTTCCCACACGCCCATCTGTGCCGACTCCAAGGCAAGGGTCAACCGCGATTCGCTGTGTTTCAGCGCCTCCTCGGCCTTCTTCCTTTCTGTGATGTCGCAGGTTACCTTTGCAAAACCGCGCAAGCGGTTGCGCTCATCGTGTAACGCCGTCACTACCACGCTGGCCCAGAAGCGGGAACCATCCTTACGAACCCGCCAACCCTCCTCCTCAAAACGTCCCCGCACGGCGGCAATTCTCAGCTCAGTTGCGGGAGCTCCTGCCTTTACGTCCTCGGAAGGGAAAAAAGCGGAAAAATGACGGCCAAGAATCTCTTCAGGGCGATAGCCCTTGATCCGCTCCGCCCCGGCGTTCCAACTCACCACGTATCCTTTGGGATCGAGCATGAGGATGGCGTAATCCTTGACCTCCGAAACCATCAATCGAAAGCGCTCTTCGCTCTCCCGCAACACTTGCTCCGCACTGCGGCGCTTTTCCATCTCGTGATGGATCACCAGGGCCGCGGCGAAGAGAAAAACGAAAGCCAGAATGTCTCCCGTGACGATCGCAATCTGCACCTTTTGAGCGCTGGCTTTTGCTTGGTCTGCCCGCTGGTTCAAGAGCTGCCGCTCAGTGGCCGTCGCGTCGGTCAGCAACTGCCTGATTTTGTCTCTGCGCTGCTTATCGGGAGGCGTGACGCTCGTGACGGCTGCATCCCCGCCGCTGCGAATATCGACGGCGGTTTGCAATTCGGTTATGTGCTGGTCAATTTGCAGCGTGAGCTGCGACCACAATTCGTTCTGGGATGAATTGTCGCCTACCAGATCATGCAGACCGGCCTCTTGTCTGCGTACTCGCCTGATGGCCTTCTGATAAGAGTCCAGGAAGGTTCTTTCACCGCCGATGATAAAGTCGCGCTGATCGGTTTCGGCCTCCCAGAGAGATTCTTGCAGAAGATTCAGCCGTTGCAACACCGCGCGGGTATGCGTCACGTATTGCTGGTCTTCATTTTCCTTGACGATGCGCTGATAGGAGAGCACGCCCACGGCGAGCAGGATGATGAGCGCTGCCCCGAAGGCCGCAGAGACTTTTGTGCTGAACGTCAAGAGCAACCTCCTGCCCGGCAAAAATGCGTGCCAAGCCTCCGCTACATCACCCTAGTCAGACCTGGAACGATCAGGACCGTATCGTCACTCAGGCCGCCCTCGTGGCCGTTGGTATCGAGGTTTTGCAGACGGCGTCTAGCGTTAACCAGAATTTCATTGAGGTTCTTACCGTCCGCGGGAAATATCGCCGTGCCCAACCTGCAAGACAAAGCTGGACCCTTTGTATCCCGCTCGATCTTTGCCGCCATGCGCAGCCCCAGTATGTGAGCGCCCTCTGCCGATGTGTCGGGCAGCACCACGGCAAACTCGCCATCCCGCAGGCGCGCCGGTGTGTCCGATGCGCGGCATTGCAAAAGAATTCGTGCCACTCGGCACAATGCTTCGTCTCCAGCCTCGCGTCCGTGCGCCTCATTTATCGTGGAGAGATCTAGATCGATGAGCAAAAAAGCGCAGGAACGAAGGGTACGTTCAGAGCGCTTGCTCTCGGCGTCGAAAACATCGGCCAAGCGGCCGTGATCCGGTAAGCCGGTGAGGGAGTCAGTGCCCGGGGCAACTGCAAATCCCTCTTCCGTATGCTTCCTGTTGGTGATGTCAAACGCCGTAATCAAAGACGCCAGAGCGCCATCGTGATTGAACATGGTAAGCGTGACATCGAGCCATCGGGTTGAATTCTCCTTGGTGAGAATCTTGAGTTCATATCTCACGCCACTTTGGCCCCCGTTGGGAGCGCCGCCGACGGCGCTCTTCCTGGAATCGGGGTGGACGAGTTGCCAAAAAGTCATCTCTTCGAGTTCTTCCCTGCTGTAACCGGTAATTTGCTCCGCGGCCTGGTTCACATAGCAGCAGTGGGTTCCTTGTTGGATAAAGGTCGCGGCGGGAAGGGACTCGGCCAAGGCGCGAAACTTTGCCTCGCTTTCCTGCAGCGATAGTTCTGCCCGCTCGCGCTCATGACGCAACCGCTTTTCGTCGAGAGCCTTACGAATCGCTACCGGCAGCCTTTCCAGCCGGCCCTTTAGAACGTAATCCGAGACTCCATTTCTCATGCACTCGACCGCACGTTCCTCGCCTAGTGCGCCCGTTACGAGGATAAAAGGAATGTCGTGACGTTCCGAACGCAGTTGATTCAGGACGTCAAGTCCGGTCCAGGAACCCAAAGCGTAGTCCGATAGAACAACGTCGTAGATTTCCTCGTGTAGCCGGCTCGCAAACTTATCGGGCGTTGAGACCACATCGATATGAATGTCTTTATTTGTCTTTCTTAAGTGCAGCGTGCAGAGGTCGGCATCGTCGGCATTGTCCTCGACCAGCAGAATGCGCAGCTTGGTTGCTTCTGAGGGGTTGTCTTGGAGCCCAGAACTGGTCGCCATGCGCACCTCCAAGGTGCTGGGTCACTACACGCGGGCTAACTGCAGTGTCTGCTTCGATTATGAAGTGGCTTACTACTTTAAATATATAGTACTTGGATACTACGTGTGCGCTAGCTTACCTATCGGTTAACTGTGGCTTACTTGGCAAGAGCACACCAAGCGCCAAACGCACGCTGCGATTCGCGAGGCTCGCGCAAGCGTCATACGGCGTGCCGCCTATAGACGATGCGTCCCCGGGAGCGGATGATCGGCTTGAAGGGCTAGAAAGTCCCCGCACCCAATCAGCCGCCCTTGAATTGGTCAGCGCAGTGGATCGATCTTCAGATCGTGCGGAGGACCTATGCCAGCGAGAATCCTGGTCGTCGATGATTATCCGGTCGTGCGGAGAGCCATCTGCAGCCTGCTTCATTCCCACTCGCTCGATATCTGCGGTGAAGCCGAAAATGGACAAGAGGCGGTCGAACGAGTTCAGGAGTTGCGGCCCAACCTCGTCCTTCTCGATATAAACATGCCCAAGATGAACGGCATTCAAGCCGCTTTCGAGATTCACCAGTTCTCGCCTGCGACCAAGATTCTTTTCTTGAGCGTCCACGAATGCTCCGCCGCGGCTATGGCGGCAATCCGAGTCCTCGGAGTAGCCGGATTTATAGATAAATCGGAAGCGAGTAAGGAGTTGGTCCCAGCCTTGAAGCGCCTGTTCCCTAATGAAAGGGCGACCACCGAAAGCGAGCCAATCCTGTTTGCAAAGCCACGCCGGGCGCCTCGGTACTATTTCGGCGCTGCCGTTGAGCTCACAGAAGTTGAATCCGGCCGAATCGTGGTGGCCCTTGTCCGCATACTGAGTTTCTATGGGTGTTTTGTCAAAACCAGCCAGTCCATCCGCGCAGGCTCCAAGGTCATGGTGAACGTCACTTATTCGGGATTCCATCTCACGGCAAAGGGACGGGTCGTTACACAAATGTACGACGGGTTAGGCATTGAGTTCATTGGAATCGATCCAATCAATCAGGAACGTCTGGGAAATTGCCTTGCGGAGTTAGCCGGAAACGTATCCCTTCAGCAACGCACGGAATGATTCACTTCGATGCGTGATCTCTAGGCGCTTAGGCCTCTTAATCAGTCCACGAGAGCCAAGAAGGAGCGATTTCGCGCCGAAAGAACCAAGGCGGCGGTACCGAAGGTCTATTGAACCGGGTCGATCGCAGCGATGACGCTTGACTCAATCGAGGTCAAACAGAGGTGTAGTCGCAGATTCGCACGCCAACAACAGATATAGAGGAGGGAATATGGCAAAGCTCCCGAGCTCATTCACGGAAGCCCTAAAGTCCGGCTATCGCGTGATTGGCGAATCCAGCTTGGAGACCGAGAACGGCAAGCGCGTAGGAACGCTCTATCTGAAGAATGGGTCTCGGCCAGAGCTCCTGGTCTCGTATGAAGGTGACACTCGTGCCGGTTACCGCTTCAGCAAACCACAACCCGATACCAGATAACTCCCGCGGGCCAAAAATGTCCAAGCGGCGGCTCCGCGCTACCGGCCTCCTATTTCTTGCCCGCGGCTGGCACTCTCATGTCGTCTCTATATTTCGCTTCGTCGGATGGTGCGCAGATATCTTCGCGCATTTTTCTATTGGGGCTCAACGTCCATCTCGTTACCTCACTGACCCAAGGGGCCGTGTAGGCTTTCGGGTCGGTGAGCGTCATTCTGGCCTCAATCGTATCGTGATCGACGCGCTGGAAACGCTCTTCCAGCGTCATCTCCTCGCTGTGCGGATGCCCGTCGTTATCGAGCCAGGACTCGTCGTTAAATCCGTTCGACTCCACCACGAGCGTGTTTCCTTCCCAGTGGCCCACTGAGTAGCCGTACCAGGTGGGCTCCGGATCGGTGGGGAGTGCTCGCCCGTCGATGTAAATCGTTCGGTGCACGTAGAAGAAGTCGAACAACTCGATCAAGCGATCTTTCGTTTGCACGAACTCCATGGGATACGCATTGTAAAAGGCGATCCGCGGGTAGCCGATGGGATCGCAACCCATGATCGGGTCGTTACCCAGAGGCTGGGCTCTCGGGCCAATTCCCGGTTTTGCGGCGTCATATCTCGCCTTGGCCCACGCGGTCATTGGCGGGGGCGCGCTGCTCAAGGTGTTAAATGGTCCTCTGCCCATCCAAACTCCCGAAAAGTCATGCGCATCGAATGGCAAGTTGGCGGTAGGTGAGGGACCGCGAGAGCCTCGACGGCCTTGCCGCGCGGGCTGATCGCTCTGCGGCTGACCCGTCTGCGCGGCAGCCGCGCAACAGAACGCCAGCGCTACCGTCAGCAATAGAATCGAGTCGCGTGAACGCTGCCGCATCTTGCAGCTCCTCAAGCCTTTCGCATGCGCGATGCCCCTTCGCGATTTACTGGCCTGGCTGCCGTCCGCGCCCGGTATCGTCAATGATCGTTCTTCCGTCGAACACAATTTTCGCCAGAAGCCCGCGAGGCGTGTTGATCTTGGACGGAAAAACCGAAATCGTGATTTTGTCACCCGGCTTCAGTGTCGATTTCGTCCAGCCGTCCTGGTCCTCGCAAACCACCGGAGAGTGCGTTTCAGCGCCCCAATTGACCACGTTCCCTTGGGCGTCCTTCACGTCATAAAGGATATAAACGTGGGGATTCCGCCACTGAAATTCCGTTACGGTTCCTTCCATCGTGACCATTTTGCCGGTGTCGTAGGAAACGGCCGATCCGTGGTGGGCCAGCGCCAAATCGCAAATCATCAGAAGAGCCGCCGTCACGCCGAAAAAGAGCGACAATTTGCTTTTCACAAAAACCTCCGCTAGACCAGTGGCCCTGGCTTTTTCTTGTAGCGATTGACAATCGCATCCGCACTCGAATACGCCAGAGCTTGAATGGTGAGCGTGGGATTGAAGCCGCTCATCGTCGGGAACGTCGAGCTTCCGATGACGAAGAGATTGGGAATGTCCCAACTTTGACCGTAGCGGTTCACAACCGAATTACTCGGATCGCTGCCCATGCGCGTCCCGCCTTCGTGGTGGGCTCCTGGCGCGCCGGCGCCGCTCGGCGAACGCCACACGTGGGTTGCGCCCGTGGCTCGGCCCAGCTCTTCCAGCTTACCGAGCAGAAACTCCACGCGAGCAAGCTCGTTTGGCCGCCGCCAGTTGTAGGTGAGGCGCGGCGCCGGCATACCCCATCGGTCGCGCACGTGCGGATCGAGGTCGATCCTATGATCGGCGTAAGGCAGGTTTTCCGTCTGCGCCACGATGGCGGCGTAACGCGCGAAATACTTGGCGAGGAAATCGCGATACTCCGCGCCCCATCGAGGAGTTCCCGGCGGCGGGTTCATACTTAGTGCTGTGCCAATCGGACCGGCCTCGAGATCTGCGGGAGTAACCGAAATCTGCGCCCCGCGGATAAATCCCAAGCCGCTGTGATCGAAATTGTCGGCGTTGAAATCGTCCAGGCTATGTTTCTGCGCGCTCGGTCCCATGTAGATGTTGACGTAGCGGTCGTCGAAGGCGGCGAACACCCTCGCGCCGATGTGAGCCATCAGATGCTTGCCCAGTTGGCCGCTGGAATTGGCCAGGCCGTTCGGGAATTTGCCGGTCTTTGAAAGCAGCAGCAGGCGCGTGTTGTCGTAGATGAAAGTGCCGAGGATAACCACATCCGCCTCGATGGTGTTCTCCGAACCATCGGGGCCGTAATAAGAGACGCCCGTAACTTTCCCGCTGTTGTCGCTGTTCACGCGATAACACATCGTGCCCGTGAGCAGCTGGAAGTTTCCGGTGGCATCCGCCTCGGGAAGCTTGGTGACCAGAATGCTCGATTTCGCGCCCATATGGCAGCCGAACGCCTGACAAAAGCCGCAGTAAGTGCAGCTCGGGCGGCCCTGGTAAAACTGCGAGAGGATCGCGCGCGGCGAGGAGAATGGGTGATGACCGAGTTTGCGCGCCCCGGCTTCGAATATCACGCCGGATTGATCGGGTAGCAAGGCGGGAAGAGGATACTCGCGGCGGCGCGGCGCCTCGAACGGATTTCCGCCGTCCATCTTGCGGCCCTGCAGATTCCCCGCCTTGCCCGAAACGCCGAGTTCATATTCCGCGCGGTCATAGAAAGGCTCGAGTTCGGCGTAAGTCAAGGGCCAGTCGGCGAGCGACGAGTCGGACGGGATGGCGGACGCTCCGTAGCGTTCGATGGTGTGAGAACGCGCGCGGAAGTCGTCTTCGTGGAGGCGCCAGGAAAGAGCACCGTAGTGAACCGTTCCGCCTCCGGCCTGATTGCCGTAATTCAAGTTGGACAGCGGCTTGGCGTCCGTTTTGTCGTCCGGCCGCCAGGTAACCGGCTGCTTTTTTACATTCGGGCGAAGGTCCTGGCGCTGAAAGTAGCGCAATTCGTCCAGCCCGCTGAAATCCTGAGTGGTGAGCCGGGGGCCGCGCTCCAGGCCAATCACTTTCATCCCCGATTTGGCAAGTTCGGCGGCAACGATCCCGCCCACCGCTCCCACGCCCACAATGACGGCGTCGGTTGTGAAGGTCGCCATCGCTTACCCCCGCTGCAGGCCTTTGGCCTGCGCTTGCAATCCCATAACGTCTGAGCGCGTAAAGGCTTGTTTATTCTGCAAGTCTCCCGGCGTGAAATCTCCCTGAGCGCCTGGAAAACCCACCAGGCGCCAACCTGCAAAGTCTCGGTTCCCGCCGTAAATTGGATCCGCGAACATTCCCTCCATCGTGTGCGTGCGAATTACGTTAAAGAACTCTGCGGCGCTCGGCCAGGTAAACTCAGCTGCCTTCCCCTGCTCGATTGCGGCGATCACCGCGTCCTGCCGGCTGGCATCGAGCTGAACGAAGGACTCGTTATAGGTCTTGCGACAATGGGCATCGAGTTGTGCCAGCCCGCTGCGGTAGAAATCCTGAAGATCGGCATAGGCGCCGGCGAGCGCCAGATCGATGTAGTTGACGACTCCAGCATCATTCGCTCCGGGCTTGCCTGGCGCTCCCGGCATGAGCCGCTCCGTGAAGGCTGCCATCGTCGCGGCCTGCTCATAATTGAAAAACGCGCCATGCCGCACGGCGTTGGCGTGCGGTTGTTCGGCTGCCTCTTGCTTAGGCTGGGCGAGCGTCTGGGCGTAAATATCCGGCACCAGCCCAGAACCAGCCGCGGCTCCGGCGCCCACCGCTGCTTGCACCAAAAAGGATCGGCGAGTTGAATCATGTTTGCTCACATCTAACCTCCGGGCTGGCTCTAGTCCGCCACTTTGAACCGAACCATATGCCAGCGACCGTTCCGAGTCAATCCGAAACCCCGGGCGCTCGAGTCCGGCCATTGTGCGGAATGTAAGGGCAGTGCAACAATGGCCCGCTATTCCCTAGAAGAAGTGAGCTGAAACCATGGGCATCCCATTACGCGACATTTCCCGGCGGCCTACCCATCGCCCGGTGATTACCGTTTCCATCATTCTGATCAATGTGCTCGTCTTTCTCCTCGAATTAGCGCGCGGTGATGCTTTCATCGAACAGTGGTCCGTGATTCCCGCGCATATCGTCGCGGGGCAAGGCTGGATAACCATCCTCACCGCCATGTTCATGCACGCAGGCTGGATGCATATCATCGGCAACATGGTGTTCTTTTGGGCCTTCGGCCCCGCCATCGAAGACGCCATGGGCCCAATTCGCTATCTGGTCTTTTACCTCCTTGGCGGCCTGGTCGCATCCTTGGCTCAAATCTTCGCATTAAGCAGCTCCACCGTTCCGAACTTGGGGGCCAGCGGAGCTATCGCCGCGGTGATGGGCGCTTTTCTGATCACCTATCCGCGGGACAAGATTCGCACTTTGCTGATCCTCGGCTGGTTTATTGACGTCACGGTGATTCCGGCGGTCGTCCTGATCGGCCTCTGGTTTTTGATTCAGCTCTTCAGTCAAGTCGGCGCCGTGATGAGCACCGAATCCGGAGGCGTGGCCTACATGGCTCACGTTGGCGGCTTCATTTTCGGAGCCATCGCCGCCCGCTTCTTCGAAGATTCCCGGCGAATTGCCGCCCAGACCATAGATTGAGTAAGGAGCCTCGCGTTGTGAGCCACATCTGCGTCACTTGCGGCACGCAATATCCAAGCGCCGGCGGCGCTCCTCCAGCCTGCCCCATTTGCCCCATTTGCAAAGATGAGCGCCAATATATCGGAGCGCAGGGGCAGAAGTGGATCACTCTGGATGATCTGCGAAAGACGCATCGTAACGTCTTCTTTCAGGAAGGCGAAAAGCTCTGGGGCATTCACACCCAGCCGCAATTTGCCATCGGGCAGCGCGCGCTTCTGCTGCAAACGCAGAGCGGCGGCGTCCTCTGGGACTGCGTTAGCCTAATCGACGACAGCACCGTTGAGCTGGTCAGGGCGCTCGGCGGACTGTCGGCAATCGCGATTTCCCACCCGCACTATTACGCCAGCATGGTGGAATGGAGCCGCGCCTTCGGCGGTGTCCCCATCTATTTGCACGAAGCCGACCGGGAATGGGTCCAGCACCCCGATCCGGCAATTGTGTTCTGGAGCGGCGAGACCCGCTCGTTAAATGATGACCTCACTCTGATTCGCTTAGGCGGCCACTTCAGCGGATTTCAGGCGCTGCATTGGGCTTCCGGAGAGCAAGGAACCGGCGCGCTGATGACCGGCGACCTGCCCCAGGTCTGTCCCGACCGCAGGTACGTCAGCTTCATGTACAGCTACCCGAATTTCATTCCCCTGGATGGCGCCACCCTTCGTCACATTGTTGCGACACTCGAACGTTTCGATTATTCGAAGCTATACGGTGCGTGGCCAGGATTCGTGGTCTCGGGCGACCCCAAGCTGGCTTTGAGGCGCTCGGCCGAGCGCTACTTGCTCGCTATCGGAGATCTGACGCCGCTCGACGCCGCGCGCCCGGCGAGCGCGCACCGCGCAAGAGCAAAGTAGGAACAACACCACCGCGCTGATTTCGGAAGGCTTCAAGGCTTATGTGTCTCGCTTTGTCGTACCCACAAGCCAGCCTGACGGTGTACTATGGCGCCAATTTGAACTCCGATAAGGAAATTACGTCGACATGAACAAGACATTTGTGATGGTGCTCGCCGTAGCGATGCTGCTCTCGCTTCGCGTCGCGGCGCAAGATACAGCTTCCCCAGCAAAACCCGCCATCGACGCCGCAACGGCAGCCATGGGCACGGCCGGGCTTCAGTCGGTTCAATACACGGGCACTGGACAGTTCTACGCTACGGGCCAGGCCTACGAACCCGGAGGTCCGTGGCCGCGTTACACGCTGAAAAAATACACGATGCTGGTGAACTATACCGCGCCCGCAATGCGGCAAGAGGTGGTGCGCATCGATGACGAGAGACCCCCGCGCGGAGGCGGCGTAGGAGGGTACAACCCGGTCACGTTTCAGGGCGGCATTCGGCCCGCCCCGGGCGACATGGTCGATAACCAGAATACCGATGGTCACACCGAGGCCGGAGCGGTGCGTATTTGGCTGACGCCCCAGGGTTTTCTCAAAGGCGCCGCCGCGAATATCGCCACCGCGAAAACGTCGCTGCTGCATGGAAAAACCGTGGTCTCGTTCTCCGCCTTCGGCAAGTACACCCTGAAGGCAACCCTCAACAGCCAGAATTTAGTCGAGCATGTCGAGACCTTGATGGACGTGCCCTATACAGGCGACACCCTCATGGAGGGCGTCTACTCCGATTACCGGGATTTCGGTGGGGTGAAATTTCCGATGCATATCGTGATGCGCGAGGGCGGCTATCCGATTCTGGACCTGAATGTCGCGAATGTGCAGCCGAATAGCCAGGCTGCTCTGGATCTCCGCGTCCCGAACCCCGGCGACGGCGCAGCGGGAGGCCGCGGGGGTGCGCGGCCCGAACCTCAACCGGAAAAGCTTGCCGATGGCGTCTGGGCGATAACCCCCAACGCCGAAGGGAGCATTCTCGTCGAGTTCAAAGATTATCTGGTCATGATCGAAGGCACGGGAAATGACGCTTACACGATGGCCGCGCTGGCGGCAGCGAAGAAGCTGGCGCCGAACAAGCCGGTCCGGTACGTGGTCAACACCCACCATCACGCCGATCATGCCGGAGGGCTTCGAGCCTACGTCGCCGAAGGAATTCCGATCATTACTCATGAATCGCACAAGAAGTATTACGAAGAGCAGATTTTCAAGAACCCGCACACGATCAATCCCGACCGGCTCGCCCGCGCGCCACGAGCTCCTGTCCTAGAAACGATGAAGGACAAGCGCGTCCTCACCGACGGCGACACGACCATCGAACTTTACCTGCTGCGAGGCCACCCTCACGCCGTGGGCCTGTTGATGGCGTACCTGCCCAAGCAGAAGTTGCTGATTCAGGCGGACTCCTTCATTCCACGCCCGGGTGCGCCGCCGCTGCCAGCCCCCAGTCCTTACACCATTAACCTGGTGGACAACGTCACGCGTCTGAAACTGGACGTCGCCCGGGTGGTGCACATCCATGGCGGCGTCAGTCCTTATAGCGATCTCGTAGCTGCCGCGGGCCGATCGTAGCCCACCGTGGGTTGTCACAAAGGCCCAGCGGAAGCCGTCCATCATCGATTGACAGCGGAAGGCGTGGGTGCGAGGATTACGCGCAGGAACTCGCCTTATAGGGGGGTAAATGAGGGGCAAGCTAGGCGTGGCGGTCTGCGTTGCGGCAATCTTGGCGATTGCCTGCAGCCCGATTTTTGCTCACCATGGCACAGCCGCGTACGACACCAGCAACATGGTCACGGTCGCGGCAACGATGACCGACTTCCAGTTCATCAATCCGCACGTCCAGCTTTACTTTGACGTAAAAAACGACAAGGGCGAAATCGAACACTGGCAAGGTGAGCTCACCGCCCCGAATAAGCTCGCCAGGGCCGGCTGGACCAAGCACACATTGAACCCGGGAGATCACGTTACGATCACGGGTTATACATTGAAAGCCGGCAAGCATTCCATTTGGATTCAGAAGCTCATCGGACCTGATGGCCAGTCTCTCCCGTTATTCGAGCAATAGAAGGTAGCCATTTACAGATTCCGCGCGCCCGACGCAGAAAATTGGAGGCTGCATGAGAAATAAGCTTACTGCTCTCGCTCTCGTGTTGACCGGCTTGTTCATTTCTGGCGTTCCCGCTTTCGCGCATCATGGCGCGGCCGCCTTCGAAACCTCCAAAACAATCACGATGAAGGCTACGGTTACGGATTGGTATTGGGCCAACCCTCATTGCTTCGTAAAATTCGACTACAAGAATGACAAGGGCGAGGTCGAGCACTGGGTCGTCGAAACCAGCAATCCTCCAGACATGACCAACAAGGGTTGGACGATTCACACCTTGAAGCCGGGGGACGAAATTACTGTCGCCGTGCATCCAGTGAAGAATGGCCGGACTGTGGGCCGCCTCGTTACGGTCCGTCTGCCTGATGGCCAGACTCTGAGCAACTAAGCGTCTCGATGATCATTCGGGGAGGGAGTGCGGCGATGCGAAAGGGCCTTTTGCCATTGGTGATTGCTTTCGTCGCAGTGTTTGCTTCCGTCTGTCTGGCGCAGGCTCAAGAGCCTCAAGGCACGCAAGCAAATGAACCGGCCCGAAGAAATCCTTATGTCGGCATGCCGGTTGACGGTTGGACAAACCAGCCCGTCAAGCCGGCTGCCGCCTCCGGCCCCGCGCCGCGCCGCGATATTTCGGGCATCTGGGACCCTGGAAACGGTGGAATCCAGGCTATGGGCGCGGCAGCCTCGCCCGAAGATGGCAAACCGGGTCACGATTTGCCCTACACACCCGAAGGCTTGGCGGCGCTCAAACTCACCAAGCCAAGTAACGGCGTCAGAAGCGTCCTTCCCGAGGAGACCAATGACCCCGTAGTCGCTTGCAATCCACAGGGATTCCCGCGAGAGGATCTTTACGAGCTAAGAACCACTCAGATTCTCCAAACGCCCACAAATGTTTATGTCCTCTACGAGTTTGGCCGTGTCTGGCGAGTCCTCTGGACCGATGGGCGGGAGTTCCCTAAGGATGCCGCGCCCAGGTGGTTCGGTTATTCGATCGGCAAATGGGCGGATGACTACACCTTCGTCGTGGACACGACGGGCATCAACGACGAAACTTGGATCGACCGCGCCGGCCGGCCGCACAGTCCCGATCTGCACGTCGAGGAGCGATACCATCGCGTGGACCACGACACCCTGGAACTCACGGTGACCATCATCGATCCCAAGATGTACACCAAGCCCTGGATCGCCTTGAATAAGCTGCCGTTCAAGTTGCAGTCGGGTCATTTCGATGTCACGGAGATGATGTGCTCGCCGGCGGAACTCGCAAAGTACAACGAGTTTATCGGCGGACCCGCCAGCGAGAAAAAATAGCGAACAGGCGAGATCGGCCTTGGCTCCAGAGCGCCGCGTTGCTCCTACCCTAAGCGCTTCCGCGCGTGTAACTCTTGAAAAACTTTGCAGGGGAAAACATCAGATGAGAAACGGGGTAACTACGCCATCGCAGCGTTCGGAATCCGGCCAGCCTCGGCTTACGAACTTCGCACAGTTTCACTTATAAACGTTGTTGCGTATACCCGCGTTGGCGTCCAAGGTCTTCCCGTCCGGCAGCAGGACAGTTACGATCCGTCCCAACGGCAAACCATTCTTCACCGGGTTCAAAGTAACCGTGACTTTATCGCCTGTCTTGATGGCCCCTTTGCTCCAACCGCCATTGACCATGGTCACGGGATTCTGTGTCTCTCCAATCCAATGAGTCACTTGGCCATTGTCGTCCTTTACGTCAAACTGCAGAAGACAATGCGGATTAGACCAGAACCACTCCGTGACGGTTCCCTTCAAAGTGATCTTCTTATCGCTGTCGAATGCCGCGGTCCCATGGTGCGCGAACAAGGGAATGGAAGCGCTTAGAAGGAAGGTAACCGTGGCCAATATCGGGATTGCTCTCTTTATCATCGCGACTTGCCTCCTCCGTTTCAGAACCCTCAATGAACCCTCGGCAACCTACCGCGATTCCAGGTGCAAATCTATTTCCCAGGCGCCTTGCCGGTCGGAGCGCTGGAAGGATCGCCAAACAACTTATTGTACTTCTCCATCTCGATTGGCGAGCAATACTGCTCCATCACGTCCTCGTGTGGGTTTTCTAATCTCATGGGAAACTTGTTCATGGCCACCCACGGCTTCGTGTACATCTTGGGGTCGTCAATCGTCACCGACCATTCCAAATGGTCCTGGTCGGCGCGATGAAATGTTTCGGTTACATGGAGTTGATCGCTGATCGGACGCCCCGCGGTATCCAGCCAGACTCTATCCTCTCCCATCATCCCAATTGTATCGACGACCAGCGTGGTATCGTCCGTCCACTTCCCTACCGAATACCCGTAATAGCGCGGCTCTTTCACTTCATTGCCTACCATCACGCCTCCATCCACCAATTTGGGAAGCGGCCGACCATCAGTCCAAATCACACGCCACGTCGTCGCATACTGATACAACATCACGATCTTGTATGGGTTCTGCAAAACCTGCGTTTCGCGCAGATTGTAGAAGTTCATCCGGGGAAATCCCAGCGGCTCACATTTGTCCCGCGGATCGTCGTAAAAGCCGGGGAGCACCGCATCGGCTCCTTCCAGCGCGTGATGGGACTTATACACCTGTAATCCATACGGAGAGTAAGGAGGTTGGTGCTCCGGCTTGCCGTCGTTCGGCATGGCCTTCACGCCGTTGGCCTGAATTCCGTCGCCGGGCCCATTGGCCGGCTCCCAGGTACCGGAGATATCGTGGCGCGGAGCAGGTCCTGATGCCGCCTTCGCTTCCTTGCTCGGACTTAGCTTTGCCTGATTATTCTGCGCCACAGCGAGCGAGGAAAAAATCAAGCTCGCTACGATTACGAAGCTGGGCATAAACCGAATTCGCATCTGCCGAAATCCTTTCCGTTTTGCAATGGGACAAGGACGTGCACCGAGCACGCGCAAAAAAGGAGCCGCGATCCTGCTTATTCCCTTCAACGATTCTGCTCTTCAGAAGTCATCACAGGCCTGATTGACTTTATATAAGCGCCACTTTAGCATACGCCTATCAAAAGGGGTAGTTTCCGTCGACCTTCCAGGGGGTGAACCGTGAAGCTGAATTGTTTCTTTTCGCTTCGTCACGCGAGCCTCGAACCTAGCGCCTTTCGCGCGCTTTTTCCCTTACTGACTCTTCTCGGAGCATTGTCGTTTTGCGCGCCGGCTCATTCGCAAACGCTGGGCCGGATCAGCGGAATCGTAACCGACTCGACCGGTGGCGCTATCGTCGGAGCCAGCGTTACGGTTACCGACGTGGCCCGCGGCGTCGCGCGAACTCTGACCACCGATAACACCGGGCAATATGTTGACTCCAACCTGATCCCCAGCACTTACACGGTTCACGTCGCCTATATGGGTTTTCGGGCCTTCGATCGCCAGGACATTGTCTTAGGAGTCGCCGGCGACGTACACGTCGACGCCACGCTCCAACCCGGAGAGCAAACCCAAGCCATTACGGTCTCCGGCGAAGCGCCGGCCATCAGTACAACGAATGCGCAGTTGGAAGGAAGCATCAATGCCGGCGAGCTAAGCGACCTTCCCTTTTCCGGCCACAACTATGTTCAGCTTCTTGGGCTGCTTTCGACGATTCAACTGCGGCCGGGCTCAGGCGCCGGTCCCACGCAAGATAATTCCAATGGCCTGCGCGGGGAGTACAACGTTTACGTTCTCGATGGCGTGGCCGACCAGATGGCCTACTTCACCACTTCAGCCATTAACGGTGGACAACCAGCCGGCGGGTCCGAGCAGGCGGTAATGCTGCCGACCGACGCGATTCAGGAATTTAACGTTATCGAGAATTCCAAGGCCGAATTCGGCTGGCGGCCGGGCGCACAACTCGACGTGGCCATAAAATCCGGAACGAACGCGATTCACGGGTCAGCCTTCGCTTTGGGACGGGATACGGCCCTGATGGCGAGGAACCCGTTTTTCAGCACGACAACGCCAACGCAGTTCGAGAACTTCGGCGCAACGTTCGGTGGACCAATCAAAAAGGATAAACTCTTTTATCTGCTTGGTTACGAAGCGCAGCGCTACGACGTGGGAAATCCGAAAACGATAAACACCCCCACGACGATATCCCTTGCTACCGCCGGCAGCCCGGCGGGTTCTCCGTCCACCAGCCTCCCAGACGCTATTAACGGCCTGCTTGCCAACCATGTAACTCCGAGCCTGCTCAGTCTGAATCTGGCGGGTTGCGTGACCGTGCCTGCCGTGCAATGCACCGCAAACGCGGGACTATTCAGCAACAACACAGCGAACACCTCAGCCTTTCCCATCGATTTCCCCTCGGTTGGACGAACCGATAACGGCGTTGCCAGGGTGGATTACAACCTGAACGAGCGCAATAATTTGAGTGCAGAGTTTTTCGACGGCGACGGCCCCGCCGTAGAGCCCGTCAGCGGTGTCACGCAGCAGTACTGGTCAACGCCCCTCGAGGTCCGCACCAGCGTCGCCCGGGCGTGGTGGACCTGGACTCCAAATTCCACATGGCTCAACGATGCGCGATTCGGCTGGGACAATAGCCGCAGTACGAATTCTCCCTCCTACGACTGTACGGCGGCGGCGGGCGCCCCGAATTACGCAAGCCTCGGTTTCGTCGGCGGAGGGACCACGTGTGGATTTCCAACCATTACGATTTCGGGGTTCACCGAATTAAATGTCCTGGGCGGCGAGACGGGTACGAACGAAACGAGCGGCCTATGGCGTTGGCTGGACACGGTTTCCTATACGCACGGGAAACACATATTTAAGTTTGGCGCCGAGTTCGTTTACGCGCGTCTGAACATCAGCCTCAACACCGACCAAGCCAAAGGCACCGTCGTCTTTAACACCTCCACAAATGCGTTTTCCGGCGCAACGGGTCTCGAGAATTTCATGGCCGGCACGCCGGGCTCCGCAACGCTGCTTACAGGCACTTTGCCGAGACGATATGCCTATCCCGAATTTGCCTTTTTCGGTCAAGACGACTGGCGCATCCTTCCGCGACTGACGCTGAACCTTGGACTCCGATACGAATACACCGAGCCTCTTCACGAAGACGACAACTTGGCGGGCAATATCGACCTTAGTACTCAATCCGGGATCATCCAAGAGACGAACGGGAACGCATTGTACAGGCTCGACCCCTGGGCCTTCGCACCGCGGCTCGGTTTAGCTTGGGACGTAACGGGCAAGGGCAAGACGGTGGTGCGGACGGGATTCAATATTATTTACCAGAACCCATCCATTAACCCATTTATTACTCCAGGGGCGAGCGTGAATACGATTCCGACGGGGTTGCCCCTCGAGAATCCACCGGCCGCGAATGTCATGACGCCGGGGGGCACCATCAACCTGCATAGTTTGAGCATCCCGGCGGCGTCGATCCCTTGGTCTGTCAACACTCCCGTTTTCGCCAACTTCGTCGGCAGCACCTCATTTTGCAGCAAGGCGGTTCCCTGCGCGATCGGAGGGGTTACGCCGCACCTCGAATATCCCATGGTTCTCAATTGGAACCTCGGCATTCAGCACGCCATTACAAATAGCCTCACTCTGGACGCTAGCTACGTGGGAAACCATGGGCAACACCTATTCGATTACATCGATCTGAACCAGCCCAATCCCGCCATACCTACAGCAGCAACAACAGCCGGGATCACTTCGCCAGGAGCTAATTCCGCTACGGAGAACGCGTTGCGTCCTTATGTAGGACAATTTCCGTGGTTTTCGATGCTGCGCATGCTGGGCGCAATCAGTAATTTTTCCAACTACAACGCCCTTCAGGTGACCCTGCGAGAGCGTGCCAGCCACGGTCTGACCTTTCTGTCCACTTACACTTATTCTCACGCCCTCGATACTAACTCCTCGGATCTCGGCATGCTTCCTCCCGAGAACGCCCATAACCCTGGCGCGGAGTACGGAAATTCCAACTTCGACATCCGCCATCGCATTACATTCGGACCTTCGTACTTGCTTCCCGGCAGAAGCGGCTACGCCCAAATGTTGCAGGGCTGGCAAGCGACGTCTACAGTCTCGATATTTTCCGGCCGACCGATCAACCCCACGGACTCCGCCGACGATCTCAGTGAAACCGGCGAAGCGCAGGACCGTTGGACGCTCGTCGGCCCTGCGAGCGACTTCAACTTTGGAAAGGCCACGCCCATACCTTGCTACGACGCAAATATCACCTCCGGCCCCATCGTCACAAACGCTACCTGGACCAAAGCTTGTACAGCCGGCCTGCCGCAGGCGTGCATCAATGCCGCAACAAGCGAACCGGAGGGCCCCGGAGGTTCAATAGGAACGGCATTGCAGGAACTGGATAGATTGGGCTGCTATATGATGGGGAGCGCGGTGATTGTTCCTCCGGCCTTGGGGACCTTCGGATCCATGACCCGGAACGGCATCTTCGGCGTTGGCTTCTGGGAATGGGACATGTCCATCATAAAGAGTTGGAAGATAAAGGAGAGGATCACCGCGCAGTTCCGCGCCGAACTCTATAACGTTACGAACACGACCCAGTTCTATACCCCTGGCGCCACCCTTAGCAGTCCCTCTACTTTTGGCGAATCTACTGCAACACCCGACGTAGGCGTGAACAGCCCGATCGTGGGAACCGGTAGTCCCAGGAAGATCCAATTCGGCTTGAAGTTTTTGTTCTAGCTGCGATCACAATCGATTTTTCGGCAAACTTCGCCGTATTCTCGGCGATGCCGCCGCGCGAGCCGCGCGGCATGCTGTAGGCCTCTCGTTCGCGGCTTAGCCTTGCACTGTAAAGCGCAGCGGCAGAATCAGGATCTTGTCGCCTTCCTGAATGGATATGTTGTATGGGCCCGACTTGACCTGCGGGACTTTGAGAACGATTTTTGCGCTTTCCTGATCTACGAGAGTGGCCTTGAAATCGTCCTTATCGTCGGAGAGGAATACCCCGTCCACGGACTCCTTACCCAGATTCTGTCCCGTCAGGGTCACGCTATCGTTCACCTTTCCGGTCAATGGATCAACCATGTTCACCTTCGGCGAGTTTTGCGCGGGCAGGCCCGCCGCCACCGAAAGCACAAGCATCGCAATGATAAAGACGATTTGCGAAAGTTTGAGCATCCGGCCCGATTCGGCCTTTTCGTTCCCTGCCCTGAAGATATTTCGATGGTGAAAGTAACCGCGAGCATTGGCTGGACCCATGGCTCACCTCCAAATTACCGGTCAAACTAGGAATTTTCGGGGACGATACCCCCGTCGCGTGGACGTGTCAAGTACGCCGGCGATAGGCAGTGGGCACTTTGAATTTTCTTGATCGTGACACGAGAGGCCAAAATTCCGCTGGCCGCCATCGGCGATAGGAGTGCCGCGCTCCTTTCGTAACACCAGTACTCCGCCAAATAAGCTGGCCCTGCTCACAGCGTGTAAAATAGCAAAATGCCATTCGCGAACGGCAAGCATAAGGTCCGCCTGATCGCGCTCGATATCGATGGAACTTTGCTCGATAGCACGTCGCAGATGCCGCCAGCCAATCGGCGCGCCATCGAGGCCGCCGCGGTGAACGGCATCGAGATTGCCCTCGTAACCGGGCGGCGCTTCGATTTTGCGCTGCCCATCGCGCAGCAAATTCCCTGCGCTCTCACCATGATCGTCAATAACGGCGCCGTCGTGAAATCGAAAGATGGCAAGACACATTTAAGACGTCTGCTCCCGCACCAAACCGCGCGCGCCGTCCTTGGACTCCTCCCCGAACATCGCGCCGACGCCGCCATCGTTTTTGACCGCGTTCGCGAGAATCAGGTTATCTACGAAAAAATCGATTGGGAGGACCCCCGGCGTAAGGCCTACTTCGCCCGCAATCGCGAATTCCTCGCCAACGTCTGCCCGCTCGAAGATTGCCTTGTCGAGGACCCGATTCAACTCATGTACAGCGGCTCCGTGGCTGAAATGCAGCAGGTTGCTTCACTCTTGCGCGACGTACCTCGTGCGCTGGAGTTTTCGCTGGCCATGACCTTCTACGATCACCGGGATTTTGGTATGGTGGACGTCATCCGCCTGAACTGCTCCAAAGGATCGGTCTTGGCGGAATGGACGGCCCTGCGCGGCTTCGGGCGCGAAGAGGTGATGGCCATCGGAGACAATTTCAACGATCGGGAAATGTTGGAGTTTGCCGGGCTCCCCATCGTCATGGCCAATAGCGTGCCTGAGTTGAAGACGTTCGGCTGGCGCCAAACGCTTTCCAACGACGAGGGTGGCGTGGCAGCAGCGATTCGCCAGTACGCTCTGGAGAATACCTAATGCCGGCTCGGCACAAAGGCGTGCGGCGGCCGTGGGCGATTGCAGCTCGCCTCGCGGGATCCGGACTCTTGTTCGCCCTGATCGCCGCGCTTCCCGCCAAGGCCGATTACGCCGTGCTCCGCAGCGGCCAGCGGTTGCACATCGCCGGCTGGCAGATCCTCGGCGACAAGGTGCGCCTAGATATGAAGGGGGGAAGTCTAACGATCGACGCCGCGGAACTGGCGCGTGTCGAGCCCGAGGATGTTTTTGGAGAAAGCGCGAAGACGGAACTCGATGTGCCTGTGCCTTATGCTGACCAGATTCAGAACTCGGCCCACGCCTATCAACTCGATCCCGCGCTCGTCGCCAGCGTCATTGCCGTGGAATCGAATTTCAACTCCCGAGCTGTCTCCAGGAAATCGGCCCTGGGCTTGATGCAACTGCTTCCAGCAACGGCGGCGCAAATGGCCGTGCGCAACGCCTTTGATCCGGCACAAAACATCGACGGCGGGACGCGTTATCTCAAGCAGCTACTCGATCGTTATGGCCACAACCTCACCCTGGCTCTCGCCGCCTATAACGCCGGTCCCCAGCGCGTCGATTTCTACCGCGGTATCCCGCCGTTCGCTGAAACTCGGTCCTATATCGATAAGGTATTGGCCAATCTACGCAGCCAGCCAAATCTGATGAAGCGGTTCTTCAGTGATTCGGCGGCCGAAAACGCTCCTCTTCTCCCGGCGCCCACTCGCTAAGTGATGCATCGGCCCTGAGAATCCCTCGCCTCTAATACGCCCAGCGCATCAATATCCCGCCCGTCGTATAGCCTGCCCCCACCGCAACCAACAACACCAGGTCGCCTTTCTTAAGCCGTCCCTGGCTCACCGCATCGCAAAGACCCAGAGGAATGGTGCCTCCTGTGGTGTTTGCGAACCGATCGATATTGATCAGTATCTTGGAGTCGTCCAGGCCAAGCCTCTCTTGCATGGCGCGAATGATGCGCAAATTCGCCTGATGAGGCACGACCAGGGTCAGATCCCGCTGGGAATAGCCGTTCTTTTCGAGTAGCTGGCAGGCGATTTCAGACATCCGCCGCACCGCATATTTGAAAACCTGCTTCCCATCCTGATGCACGCAATGCATCTTTTGAGCCAGCGTTTCCTGCGAAGGCGGATGCAGCGAGCCTCCCCCGGGCATGAAAAGAAACTCTCCGCCGGACCCGTCGATATCGTGTTGAAAATCGAGGATACCCTCGTCGTCCGATTTTGCGGACTCCAGCAGGACGGCGCCGGCCCCGTCGCCGAAAAGCACGCATGTATTGCGGTCCTGGTAATCGATGATCGAACTCATCACGTCGCTCCCGATCACCAGGGCTTTCTTGTGAGTTCCCGCGCCCACAAATTGGGCGCCAATCGTCAGCGCATATAGGAATCCCGAACAGGCCCCGGAAAGATCGAAACCCCAGGCGTGCTTGGCGCCGATCCGGTTTTGGACCAGGCATGCCGTGGCCGGAAAAAACATGTCCGGTGTCACCGTGGCGACGATAATCAGGTCGATCTCTGCAGCGCTCGTGCCGCATTTTTCGAGCACCCGTTGAGCCGCGGCGGTGGCCAGATGCGATGTGGCCATGCCCTTATCGGCGATGTGCCGTTCGCGCACCCCTACACGCTGCTGAATCCAATCGTCGGTTGTCTCCACCATGCGCTCCAAATCGGCATTGGTGAGCACTTTCGGCGGCACGTATCCCGCCACCCCCTTGATGCTTGCAGCAAGGCGTTTCCCCATTACGTTGTCCTCAGTGTTCCGTCCTTTCGTTTGGCTGATACATCGAGGAAGCGAGATTCTACGCAATCGCCCATGGCGTGACAAGCAAACCCCACGCTCGCTGGCCTGTGGCTCCGGTCAGGAAGTGCTCTGTTTTGCGGGAATGTCGTTTGCCTCGAGCGTCCGGTGAGGCAAGTTCTGGATGGCCTCGATGAATACTCTCACCAGTCCGGGATCGAATTGCGTGCCCGCGCAGCGTTCTAACTCCTCGAACGCGTCGGCGGGAGTCCGCGCCTTCTTATAGATCCGGTCCGATGTGATCGTGTCATAGGCATCGGCGATGGCGATAATTCGCGAGCCCATGGGTATCTGCTCCCCCGCCAGCCCATGCGGATAACCCGAGCCGTCGAACATCTCATGGTGATGGCAAACCATTTCGCGGATATGCGAAATGGTTTGCAGCGGTTCGAGCATTCGATCGCCGTACAGCACATGCTCTTTCATCTTCTCCCATTCCTCGGGATTCAGAGGACCGCGCTTCCCCAGAATCTCCTCGGGAATGCCGACTTTGCCGATATCGTGGAGCAGCGCGCCCAGCCGGACCTCGCCGATCTCCTCATCCTTCATCCCCAGTGAATCGGCAATCAGCGCCGCGTAGGCGGCCACCTTTTGCGAATGCCCTTGCGTGTAGTGATCCTTGGAATCGATCGCCAGCGCCAGCGACGTCACCGTATCGATCAGCGCGGGCGGGATGTCCCCAAAGCTCGCCGGCGCTCCCGAGTAATCCTTTGCCGAACCCGGCGCCTTGTGGTCCGCTGGACCCAGCGACACGGCGAAATGATTCAGCCGTTCGCGAATCTCGTTGAAGGCCTCGGGGCCGGTAGAGAAAAGCCGCTTGAGCGTCACGCCTAGATAGGCCTCCAGCACATCGCGCTTCCACTTTTTGCTCGCCGCCATGCTGCGATGGTCCGACGTGGATATAGTATTACCGCCTTCGTGCTTGGAAAGATACATGGAAGCATCCGCCACCTGGATCAATTCTTGCGGCGTCGAACCATGTATCGGGAAACAAGCCAGGCCGAAGCTCGCCGTGATCGTCTTCTCGCGCAGCAGCGGATCGTCGGAAATTGCCGGCCGCAGCTTATCGGCGATTTGCATCGCCTGCGCCGCACTGGTTTCCGGCATCAGAATCACAAATTCGTCCCCGCCATAGCGCGCCACCACGTCCGACCGCCGGCAATTCTGCTCCAGAATCTGTCCCACCCGTTGCAGCACCAGGTCGCCTTCCAAATGGCCGTAAAAATCGTTGACGAACTTGAATCGGTCCAGATCGATGAGCAGAAGTGAAAACGGCCGGCTGGCCCGCGTCGCCCGCTTCCACTCCGAAGAGAGCGCTTCCATCAAGTATCGATGTGTCTTTACGCCGGTCAGGCCGTCCGTGATGGCCTGCTCTTGGGCCTTTTGCAGCGTGAGCGCGTTGTGCAGAGCCACGGAGATCAGGTCGGCCAGCGTGTGCAGCAACAGAATATCTTCTTCGGCGAAGTCCGTCGGCTCGCTGGTTTCGACGTAGAGAACGCCATGAAGCTGGTCGGCGTAGAAAATCGGCAGCGCCAGCGCCGAGGCCGATCCTTCCAGCACTGCGCGCCCCACGTCCGGCGCCCCCGCATTGCGCGCCACGCAAGTCTGTCCCGTCCGGGCCACCTTGCCCGCAATGCTGTCGCCCAAGGCCAAGCGCTGTCCCAGCGCGCCGCGCCGCCGCCCCGCCTCCGCCTGGACGACCACCTCCTTGGTGGCGTAGTCGAGCAGGCCAATGCCAATGTGATCGAACGCCAGGCCGCGCTCGAGCTGTTCCGCCATCCTCGAGAGCATCTCCTCGGGATTGAGCGTCGTGATGGCGTGGCGCGAAATGTTATTGAGCAGCGCTAGATGGCGCGATTTCGTCTGCTCTTCCCGGAAGAGCCGCGCGTTTTCTATGGCGATGCTGGCCTCGCTGGCCAGCACCCGCATCATCTCCAGATGCCCTTCATCGTACAAGTTGTCTTGCAGCCCTCGGAGCGCGATCACCCCGATCGCTTTGTCGTAGGCCACCAAAGGCACGCCGCAGAAAGAGCCCGTCTCCTGAACCGGACGCACTCCCAGCTTGGCCGCTTCCTCCCCCAGGTTCTGCTTGATCAATAGCGGCTGCCGCGTGCGGATCACGTATTCCGTAAGGTGGTTTCCAAATGGCCGGCTGCGCTTGGGCAAGCGGATCCCTTCGGTAATCTCCAGTTCGAAATGAATTTGGTTCTCTTCCGCATCGTACATAGCCACATAAAAGTTGCTCACATCGAACATCCGCTTGAGCGCCGCGACCATTTTGTTGAAGAGTTCGTCCACGTCGAGCGTCGAACTCAGCGCGCGCCCAATCTCGTTCAGCAAATGCAATTCGTCCGAGCGGCGCGTCGTCTGCTGGATCAAATAGCTGTTTTCCACGGCCATGCCGATCTGGTGCCCCAGGGTGAGCAACATGCTCAGCTCCGCCTGAGCAAAACGCCGGTTTTCGCCGCTGCTCAGCAGCAGCAGCCCGAACGGATCTTCCTTGGACTGCAGGCAGATGCCGATCACCGTGCGCATGCCATGATCCAGGGCCAATTGCCGAAAGCGCACAAACGCCGGTTCGTGCTCCAGGGCGCGCCAGGAACTCTCCTGATCCAGTTCTCGCAACACCACCAGCCCGCCAAGCCGCGAGACCAATTGTATCAAGTCGATGTCCAACCCTTGTTCCGCCGCGGCTCTGCAAAAACCCGCATCGATACCCACCGACGCCGTAACCTGAGGTTGGTGCCCGCCTTGTCTGTGCAAGCACAAAATTCCGGCCGGCATTTGGACCACGCTCAACACACGCTCCAGCCCTTCCGTCAGCGTCTTCTGTATCTCCCCTCCCATGAAGCTCTCAGTGGTCAGGTTCAAACTGGATAGCGCCAAAATATTGCGTTGGACGTCCCGCTTTTCGTCTTCATACAGCACCATCACCATGACCACGCCTGCTAATAGCGAAGGGAAACTTGCGAGCACCGTGAAATCCGTACTCCCGGGCATGCCCGGCATGCCAAAACCAATTCTCACCAACGGTATGATGGCCCAGCCTGCAAACGCTCCAGCCAGCATCCAGTCGCCCAGGCTTTCCTGCCGGCGGGCCGCCCGCCAGAAAACGTAAGCGACCGCAAAGTACAACGCCCCTAATCCAATCTGCGACGCCATCCAAAGGTGTGCAAACGCCAGCGAAACACCGAATACTCCCAGCCAGGAGGCCATGAGCAACGCCGCCGGTCTCCACGCCCGCGAGTTCGTATACACCCGGGCTGCCGCGAAAAAGCACACTCCGCTTGCAGCGGTCAGAACTCTGACCAGCATCATCGGCCAGGCCGACGCTTGCGCCCACTGCACCGTCCCCAGAGCCAGATCGTGCAACACCAGCAGATACCAGCCCGCGAGCCACGGTTGAAGATAGGGCTGCCGTTTGGCTCGCTGCAGGTAGGTGAAAAATACTGCCGCAAGCGCGTGCACCCCGAAGATGCTCAACCAAATTGTGCCGGTATGTATCATCGTAATTTGCGCCGCCGGGCGGTTTCCCCCCACGTGCACCTGTAGCGGGTTTTTAGCGGAATAGGCAACGCCGTAGCGGCTAGGGCCACTTGTTTAAGCGAGTCGAGTCATCAACTTAGCCAAAGTCTCCGAATCACCACCCCACTCAGGTAATCATAGGATACCGTCCGTGCGCCGACAACGGTACGGCGGTACTAAAAACGGAACACAGCCTGTGTCCATGTCGATAATGCGGGAGTTTTTTCATACAGGATCGCCGAGGTCCTCGCGCCTGTTCCCTTAGGCCCTCCGCTAACACTTGGCCCGGCTCGCCTTTGCCGCAACCATCGGCTATGATCAATTTTTTGATCGACCACGGACACTTGTGACCCTTTCGGAAAATCCGGAAAAGTACATCGCCGATTCCGGCGCGGAAAAGGTCCGCGTGCGTTTTGCCCCCTCGCCCACCGGTTACCTGCACGTCGGCGGCGCTCGCACCGCGCTATTCAACTGGCTCTTTGCCCGCAATCGCCGCGGCGCCTTTATTCTTCGAGTCGAAGACACCGACGTGGAGCGTAATCGGCCCGAACTGGTGGAAGGCATTCTCAACGGATTGAATTGGCTCGGCCTCGACTGGGATGAAGGACCTTTCTTCCAATCGCAGCGCTTGGCCGGTTACGCTGCCGCCGCCGATAAGCTGCTCGCCGCGGGCGACGCCTATCTCTGCTACTGCCCCCCTGAGAAATACGCCGGCGGCGACGCCGCGGACGATCCAGCCGCCGCCAAGAGTGAAATCAGGCGCATCGTTCGCTGCGGTTGCCGCGAGGGCAAGCCCTCCACCGCCGATCAAAATCCGGCCGTGCGCTTTCGCGTTCCTTTGGGCGCCTCCACGCGCTTTGAAGACGCCGTCTTTGGTCCCCGCGAAGTGCAGAACGACGAAATCGAGGACTTCGTCCTCATGCGTTCGGCTCGCAACCCTGGCGGCGGGCCTGCCCTGCCCACTTACCAGCTCGGCGCTGTTGTCGACGACGTCGACATGCGCATCACCCACGTCATTCGGGGCGCCGACCACATTTCGAACACGCCCAAACAGATCCTGCTTTACCGCGCTCTCGGCGCCCAGCCTCCTGTCTTCGCCCATGTTCCGCTCATCTTGGGCGCCGATCGCACCCGCCTCTCCAAACGCCACGGCGCCACCAGCGTGAGTTCCTATCGCGACGAAGGCTTCCTGCCCGAGGCTTTCCGCAATTTCCTCGCGCTCCTTGGCTGGTCTAGCGGCGACGGCACTGAAATTTTCCGCACCGCCGAGTTGATCGACCGCTTCTCCCTTGCCGGCGTCAGCCGAACCAATGCAGTTTTCGATCGCGCCAAGCTCGAATGGTTCAACCAGCAATATCTGCAAAAGCTTCCCGTGGAAGAACTCCTTCCCGCGATTCAGGCCGAACTCGAAAAAGCCGGCCTGTGGCGCCCCGAATGGGCGGAATCTGGAAAGGAGTGGTTCGCGCGGGTGGTGGACCTGCTTCGCCCCCGCACGCGTCTGGTCCCCGACTTCTCCCGTTGGGCTCGGGCCTTTTTCACCGACGATTTCGACTACGATCCCACCGCGCGCGAAAAATTCTGGAAAGACGAACGCCTGCCGGAGATGCTGGCGAGCTTGGCCGGCGATCTGGCCGCGCTGCCGGATTGGAACCACGACGCCTGCGATCACGCCCTGCGCCAGCTCGCTGAAAAGGCGGGTGTGAAAGCCGGCCTCCTGATTAACGCTACCCGCGTGGCATTGGTGGGTCAGCCTGTCGCACCGCCCCTATTCGACACCATGGTGGTGCTCGGAAAAGAGCGCGTGATCTCGCGTTTGCGTCGCGCCCTGCCTCACATCTCCGAACGATCCGCGTCAGCCTAATCCGCGTTTAATCCACCGGCGGATGTTTCGGCTCCCAATCGCGCTCGCTCTCCTCGAAACTGCGGGCGATACCCAATAGCCCCGCCTCATCGAAACGTCTGCCAATAAATTGCAGCGCCACAGGCAGCCCTTCGCTCGTCAGCCCGCAAGGGATGGATATCGCCGGCAAGCCCGTGAGGTTGGCGGGCCGATTTAAATCCACCAAGGCGCTGCGTATCGGTTTCTCCACGCCGCCCACGCGAACCTGTTCGCTGCCCATGGGCGGCGCAGCTATGGCGGCGGTGGGAACGACGATCGCGTCTACACGCTTCAGCACCGCATCCATCTCCTCGCGTGCCCGCCGCATCGCTTCTTGCGCCTTCAAATAATCCACTGCCGGCGCCTTGGCGCCTTGATCGAGCCGTCCGCGCACATCGGCGCCATATTCGCTGGCCCGCGCCGGAAAATATCCCGCCCGTTCGTGCACCTGGCACGCCTCGACCGCGGCAATCAGATTGGCCGCCTCGACCCCTGCCGCTATCGCCGCCAGGGAAATCTCTTCCACGATAGCGTCAGACTTGGCGAAATCCGCCAGCGCACCTTCCGTAATTTTCCGAACTTCCGAATCCATATCGACCCAAAAATGTTCCTTCGGACGGCCCAGGCGCACGCGTTTTCGGCTCCGCCTAATCCCGAAATGCTTCTCCGGGCGAGAGACGCTGGTGCGGTCCAGTGGATCGCGCCCCGCAATGCATTCAAGCACGAGCGCCGCGTCCTCCACACTTCGCGTGATCGGCCCGACGTGATCGAAGCTCGGCGCGAGCGGAAACACGCCATGAACGCTAACCCGCCCAAACGTGGGTTTGAAGCCCACCACGCCGCACAGAGCGGACGGAATGCGAATCGATCCGCCCGTGTCGCTGCCGATCGCCGCGGCGCATAATCCTGCGGCAACGGCCACGGCCGACCCTCCGCTCGAACCTCCCGCGATCCGCTCCGCGTTCCACGGATTCCGCACCGGGCCGTAATGCGGATTCTCCGAAGTCACCCCGTAAGCGAATTCATGCAGGTTTGTCTTGCCCAGCAGGATCGCGCCTGCCCGGCGCAGCCTCCGAACCACCGTGGCATCTTCCCGCGGCACAAAGTCGCGCAGAATTGCCGAACCCATCGTGGTGCGCAGATTCCGCGTCGAGATGTTGTCCTTCAGCGCCACGGGGATGCCGTGGAGCGCGCCTCGGCGCTTCCCCCGAAGCAGTTCCCTTTCCGCCGATTGCGCTTCCGCAAGAGCGCTTTCCGAAGCCACGGTGATAAACGCATTCAGCTTTGGATTCAGGCGCTCGATGCGCGATAGGTACAGCCTGGTCAACTCCACAGGAGAGATTTTCTTCTTCGCCAGCAGCCCTGAAAGCGTTTCAATCGTCGCAAATTGAAGTTCGTCCATGAATGCCATCCTGACTTTGCCGCCGCGAGTGTAGCTCATCTCCGTACCGTTCGTGCGTTCGCATGGCCGCTCGCCGGCGTACCGGCGCTGTACGTATACGATTCGCGACATACTTCCGAATCTCTGCTTCTTCTCTCATGCTCCCCGCTATAGAATGCCTCCGCCTCGGGTTTTGCCCGAGTACCGTCCGCAGCGCAAAACGTGACGGTGATCCAAACCTGTATGCAGTGCGGCGCCGTGAATGGCGCCGAAGTAGTTGTCTGCTGCCTTTGCGACGCGCAACTCGTCGAGGGTCATAAAGCTATCTCTGTCCCTGCGCCTGCTCGCGCAAGCACTGACGGCGATCTGGCCGTAGAGCTCGATTGGCGCAGCGAAGTCTCGCAGCGCCTCGAAGCCTACCGTGTGCGTCACGGGCTCCCTCATCCGCCCCCGGCGCAGCCTGAGCTTCTTTTCGCCCCGCCCATTGCTCTCGAAGCGCCTGAGCCGCCGCACGCGGTGCCCGCACCGGTGCCAATGACCGCGTCCGTACCGGCAGCCGTTGAAGTCCACACGTTCGAAGCTCCCCCGGCCCCTATCACCAAGCGGCGCTTTCGCCCCAAGCGTGTCGAACGTCTCGAGATCAATATCGAGCAACCCTCCTTCGACTTCCATGCCTCCGATAATCATGCGGATAAGCATGGCGGCAAGCATGACGCCCGGGATGCCAGCACAGAGGGGGCCATCTCGGGCTACGATTCGCCGGCCCATTCGGTCGCCCCGCTCGTCGAGCGCCGGCGTGCCGGTGCTCTCGATGTAGCGTTTCTCCTATGCGCTTACGCCGCATTCTTGACGCTCTTTCGCACCTTCGGCGGCCGTATCGCCTTCACCCGGCTGGATGCCCTCGTGCAGTTAGCCACTTTAGGACTGCTCTACGCCCAATACGTCGCCCTCTTTACCTACTTCGCGGGAGCCACCCCGGGAATGACCTTGCGCGGACTCCGAGTGGTCAGTCTCGATGGACTCGAGCCGTCGCCTCGTCAGTTGCTCTGGCGCAGCTTCGGTTATCTCGTTTCCGCCGGAACCATGATGCTCGGTTTCGTTTGGGCTCTTTGGGACGAGGATCAGCTCTCCTGGCATGATCGTATCTCCCAAACCTGCATCACGACCGATGCTGCCTTCGCCGGCGAGCCTTGGGGTGAGCCCAGCGCAACCCAATGAGCCGCGCGCGAATCCCATTCTAAGAGAGCACATTGAGTGGGGTTGGCGTGCCGCTTTTAACCTTTGAACTAGCTTGCGGCCGGCGTGGTACAATTATTCCCCCGGGTTGCGCCCTCCGGCTGACTTCCCCGCTGCCGCGGCAACTCGGGTGGGAGCAAACCGAATGAGTCGCTATGCCAAAATCGCCGTTGTGTCCTTGTCAATCCTGATCTTTTCCTATATCGGATTAGGTTACCTGCTGGCGAAAACTGATGACGACAAGGCCTATCGCTCCCTGAACGTCTACGGCGAAGTCCTGCAACGCGTGCAGGAAGATTACGTCGATGAACCCAATCTTTCGAACGTCACCGCCGGCGCTCTCCATGGCTTGCTCGAATCGCTCGATCCATTCTCCGGATATCTGAGCCCGCGCGAATACGCCGACTTCAAGGAAAAGCAAAAGAGCACGGTGCACGCCGAGATCGGCGCGACTCTGGCCAAGCGTTTTGGGTACGTCGTGGTTGTCTCCGTTTTGCCGGATAGCCCTGCCGAGAAGGCCGGCCTGCGCAGCGGCGATATTGTGGAAGAGATCGCGGACTTCACCACCCGCGAAATGTCCGTTGGCCAGGCCAATTCCTTGCTCGCCGGCGCTCCGGGGTCGATGATCAAGGTCGGCTTAGTGCGTCGCGGTAAGACCGAGCCTCAGGCCATAACCATAACCCGCGCGGTCATTCCGGCCCTGCACCTCACCGCCGATAAAATTGACGACGGCGTCGGCTACGTTCGCATCGACGCGCTGCAAATGGGCGCTACCGCCGAATTCCGCGACAAGTTGCAGCAGTTCGATAAGGAAGGCCTGCACAAGCTCGTGCTCGATTTGCGCGATTGTGCCCGGGGCCCGGCCTCCGAAGGAATTGCCGCCGCCCAGCTCCTGATTTCCTCCGGCACCATCGCCACTCTCAAGGGTCAGACCGTTTCGCGCCAGGAGTTCGACGCCGATCCCGACAAGGTGGTCTGGCATGGACCCATCGAAGTCTTGATTTCCCCCAGCACTTCCGGAGCGGCGGAAATCCTGGCCGCGGCCATCGGCGATGACCATCGAGGCGACGTCGTTGGCATGCGCAGCTTTGGCGCCGCATCCGAGCAGAAGCTGATCCCGCTCGAGGATGGTTCGGCCATCATGCTCACCGTCGCCTACTATTACACGCCGGCCAACAAGTCCATTCTCGAAAATGGCGTTATGCCGAGCGTGGAAGTGGTTGGTGGTGTTCCGCCGGAAGTTGGTGGCGATGATCTGGCTCCCGCGCCCCTCGGCGCCAATCAGCTGCCGCCCAAGGATGATCCGGTCGTTCGTAAGGCTCTCGACCTGCTCAATAACGGCGCCCGCAAAGCCGCTTAGCAGAGCAGGAGTTCCGCCCTGCTTCGGGCTGAGCTGCCTCTAACCTCTAGAAGCCATCTCATAAATGCCTCAGGAGGATGACGGCACAAGCCAGCTGCACCATCCCGAGGAAATTGTCTGGGTAGTATTCCCAACGGATGACGACACGTCGAAAGTTATGAAGCCAAGCGAACAGACGCTCGATCTTCCAGCGACGCCGGTAGCGGCGCAGCACGCGGCCATCCTGTGTAGCTTTGCGGCTGCGCGTGGAATTGTGCGGCGCGACCAACTGCACGCCGAAGCGCTCGCGAATCCGTGCATCCAGCGGGTCACTGTCGTAGGCGCGGTCGCCGATCAGTCGCTCAGGAGTTTCGGCGAGGAATCGCTGCTCGAATGTGACTTCGACGAGCTTTGTTTCATGCGGCGAAGCGCTGGCCACGTGCACGGCGAGAGGAAGACCATGGCCGTCGCTGATCGCCATGATTTTGCTGCCTTTGCCGCGGCGAGTAGGGCCGACAGCAGAGCCCCCTTTTTCGCCGAACTGAAGCTGGCGTCGATGAACGATTCGCTCAAATCCAGCTTCCCGCGGTCGCGCAAATCTTCGGCCAGTTTCTGCAGCAGCTTGGTCAGCAGTCCCGAGCGCTGCCACTGCTGGAAGCGGCGATGACAGGTCTGATAGGGAGGATAACGACGCGGCAGATCGTGCCAGGGAGCGCCAGTGCGCAAAACCCAGAAGACGCCGTTCAGAACCGCTCGCGTATCTTGCCACGGTCGGCCTCGCCCATCGTCCCGTCGTTTCGGACGAAACAGCGGTTCCAGCAACGCCCACTGGGCGTCGGTGAGGTCCATGCTCTCGATTTACGTCACTCACAATAAGTTGCAACCGTTCAATGGCCTGAAAGTGTTTATGAGATAACTTCTAGCCATTAATCGAGCGTCTCGCTCGCGAGCGCAGCCACGTGTCGCGCAATCGCAGGCGCGGAAGTCAGCCCCGGAGACTCAATTCCCACCAGATGAATCGCGCGCGGATAATTGGGATCGCGCGTAATTACGAAATCGGCCATGCCGTGGCCGCTCGGCGGCACCAGCTTCGGCCGCAATCCCGAATAGGCCAGCCTCAGGTCCTCGAGATGAAGCTCCGGCAGCAAACCGCGCGCATCCTCGAGAAACTCTTCGAGCGGCAGCCGGTCGTGCTCGTAGTCGGTCTTGTCCTCCACGTATCGCGCCGTCGGCCCAACCAGCACCGTGCCCCACAGCGTCTTGGTCAGGTGCACCCCCAGGCTTAGCCTGTCGTGAAGCGGCAGCGGATAGACCAGCGCGTTCACCAAACCGGCTCGGGCGCGAACCACCTCCGCATATTCGCCTCGCACCGGGTAAATCCGGTAGCTGTGATTTCCCAAGAGAGCGGCCACCTCATCCGCGTACAGACCCGCCGAATTCACCACGCAATGCGCCTCTACGGTTTCCTGGGTCATCCCTTCGCCATCCCCCGGATCGCCTAATTCCACGCCTACCGCGATGTTGTCCGCCTTCCCTTCCAGCTTGGTTACCCGGGCATTCGTCAAAATACTGGCCCCCTGGTCGGTCGCCAGCCGAGCGAACGCCTTCACTAACTCTTCCGCCGACACAATGGCCGTGGACGGCACCTCCAATGCCGCCGCAACCCGAATGTGCGGCTCGAGTTGCCGGATTCGTTCCGGCCCCACAATCTTCAAGCCTTCCACGCCGTTTCTGCGGCCGTTCTCGGCCAGCTTCTCCAGTTCCGCGATTTCGGACTGATCCTTGGCTACCACGATCTTCCCGCAGTTGCGGTGCGGAACGCCGTGCGCGGCGCAAAACTCCTTCGTCAATCGATTCCCTTCCACGCAAAACCGCGCCTTCATAAATTCGGGAGGATAGTAGATCCCGGAATGAATCACGCCGCTGTTGCGCGTGCTGGTAGCCATGCCCAGCCGCGGCGATTGCTCCAGCAGGAAAACATCCTGTACGTGGCGCGAAATCTCGCGCGCGATGGCGCAACCGACCACCCCACCCCCGATAATGACCACATTGACTCGGTCCATAGACCCCGAATGATCCTCTCTGGAGTTTGACTCTCGCGCCTCAGCCCGTTCCCAGCGGGAGGAAGTATTGCGTCCCCTTCACCGGTTCTTCCAGCCGCCGGAGAAGCTGCTGTAAATCTGCGTTGCGATTGACGAAATCGATCTCCGAAGTGTTCACCACCAGCAGGTCGGAAGACGCATACCGAAAGAAGAAATGGTCGTAAGCGCGCGCCACCTCTTCCACGTACTCCCGCGAAATGTGCGATTCTCCCGGCGCGGCCTTCTTTTCGATACGCTCGCGAAGCACCTCGGGCGAAGCCTGTAAATAGATCACCAGTTCTGGACGCGGCAATTCCGCCGCCATCCGCTCGAAGTACCGCTCGTATAGTTTCAGCTCTTCGTTGTCCAGATTGAGATAGGCGAAAATCTTGTCTTTCTCGAACAGGAAGTCCGCAACCACTGTTCCCGCCGCGGCCAGAGCCTCCTGCACTCGCCGGTGGCGTTCCATCAGGAAGTACATCTGGGCGCGAAAAGCGGAACCCATCCTTTCGCGGTAAAAATCCGCTAGAAAAGGATTGTCTTCGCAATCGATGATGCGCCGCGCGTGCATGCGGTCGGCCAGAAATCGCGCCAGCGTGGTTTTCCCCACCCGCAGCGGCCCTTCGATGGCTATATAACGCGGCGGCTCGAATGCCGGCGGCTTCGCGACGCGGTTTTCCGGTTTTCGAGGCATGGCGCGAAATTATAGCCGAAACTTTGCTCCCCGCTGCCCGCACAAAATCAATCGGTTCGATTTGTGTGCCCGTCGCTCCAACCATCGGAAGCGGTCTGCTCGAATTCACCGAAACCGGACTTCCGGCTCTCATCCGGTATTCCAGCAATAGCTCGAGCGCGATAGGGTTAAAAAGGCGGCTGGGCGGGTCTCTGCGACCGAAGTGGCGGAGGAGGAGGGATTCGAACCCCCGGGACCCTTGCGGGCCCAACGGTTTTCAAGACCGCCCGTTTCGACCGCTCACGCACTCCTCCGCTTTTGATTCTAGCGTGAACAATGGCTTAGCGGCCAATTTGGGACACTCTAGGTGCCACTTCCCTCCGTGCCAACATCTCTGAGACCGTTTTAGTACTCTTAATTAATGAGCAGGGCGAGAAAGAAAAAGGGAGAGATGAACGGGAATTCTCTTGGTTTTGTTTCTTCTGCAAGTTGGGCTGCCACGGAACGGAGGCGAGCCTGGCGAGCCGAAGCGGAGTGCAGTGGCAGCCCAAGCGGGCGCCGATTCGCTGCCGGCCTCGCGGCCTGATCCCGAAGTGGTCGCGAAACCCAAGCGGCGTACCTACACCGCGGAATATAAACTGGGCATCCTGCAGGAAGCCGAGGCCGCCGCTGCCACACGAGGCGGTATCGGCTCTCTCCTCCGCCGGGAAGGTTTGTACTCTTCGCTGCTGGCCACTTGGCGGCGCGAGCGGGCCAACGGCATCCTCGAAGCGCTGACTCCGCAGAGGCGCGGGCCGAAGTCCAAGCGCCATCCGATGGATGAGGAGAACCAGAAGCTGCGCCGCCAGAACGCACGTCTGACCGAAGATCTGCGTAAGGCGCACATCATCATCGATGTCCAAAAAAAAGTGGCTGCGCTGTTGGGTCATCCGATTCCGGAACAGGACCTGGAGGAAGAGTCCTGATGACCGCGGTCACTGAACTGGCGACCGATGTAGGCACGCGCGCCGCTTGCCGTGCGCTGTTTGCGCCGCGTGCTTCCTACTACCGGGATCGACGTGCAGCTTCTTTCCCCGCAGCGATCGCTTTGCGACCGAGACCAGCACGTGCCCTGAGTCCGACGGAACGCGAAACGGTCCTGGCGCATCTGCACGGAGAACGATTCCAGGATCGCTCCCCAGCCGCTGTGTATGCGACGTTGCTCGACGAAGGGCACTATTACTGCTCGATTCGCACCATGCATCGCTTCCTGAAACAAGAGGGCGAATCCCGCGAACGACGTGACCAGTTGACTCATCCGCCGTACACGAAGCCGGAACTACTGGCGACGGCTCCCAATCAACTCTGGAGCTGGGACATCACCAAGCTGCTGGGGCCCGCCAAGTGGACCTACTTCTACCTCTACGTCATCCTCGATGTCTTCAGCCGCTACGTCACCGGCTGGATGGTGGCGATGCGCGAAAGCGCGGAGCTGGCCAAGCGGCTGATCGGGGAGAGTTGTGCGAAACAAAACATCCAGCCCGGCCAGCTCACCCTACATGCTGATCGCGGCACCTCGATGAGTTCCAAGCCGGTAGCCTTCCTGTTGGCCGACTTGGGTGTCACGAAAACCCACAGCCGCCCGCACGTCTCCGATGACAATCCGTATTCGGAAAGCCAGTTTCGCACCCTGAAGTACCGGCCGGAGTTTCCGGACCGCTTCGGGTGCATTCAGGACAGCCGCGCTTTTTCGCAGGGATTTTTCCGCTGGTACAACCAGGAACACCGCCACTCCGGGTTGGGCTTGCTCACCCCGGCCATGGTCCACTACAACCAAACCGCGCACATCCTCGAACAGCGTCAAGCCGTTCTCGATGCCGCCTATCGCGTCCACCCCGAACGCTTCGTGCGCCAGGAGCCGAAACCACTCTCGGTTCCAACCGAGGTCTGGATCAACAAACCGCTCAACGCAGATGAAAATGCTCACTAAATTCCATGACCAGTGGTCTCAAACTCGTTGACACGCGCCGCTTGCTGCAACTTGGGGCGAATTGTAGCTAAATTGTAGCAGTCCGCTGAAAGTGTCTCGACTGCTGCAACTTTGGACGAGAGATTTGTGTGCGTGTAGCGCATCGTGACGGTAACGGTAGAGTGACCCAACAATTCCTTCACAGTCATGATGTCCACCCCTCGTTCCAAGAGGCGCGACGCAAACGTGTGACGTAGTGTGTGCCACGTCACTCTGACCTGCCCCCCGTTTTTGGTCCAGTCATAACGAAGCTCCCAGGGTTTTTGGTTCCACTGCAACGGTTGAAATAGGGCGGTCGTCGCGGCTGGGGGAAAGTGGGAAACGCGTAGCGTTTTCCAAGGTGGCGAAGCCACCGTCTTTTCCACAGCCATTGGCCGCGGCAAATTCTTCGGGCGTCCGGTACCCCAACGAGCTGTGCGGCCGCACCGTGTTGTAGTCCACCCGCCAGGACTCGATCACCTCCCGTGCGTGTCGGAGATCCACGAACCAGTTCTGGTTCAAGCATTCATCCCGGAACTTCCCGTTGAAGCTTTCGATGAATGCGTTCTGCGTGGGCTTGCCACGCTCGATGAAGTGCAGCGCTACCTGGTTTTGATAGGCCCACTGATCCACGACGCGGCTGGTGAACTCGGTTCCATTGTCTACCTGGATCGCAGCCGGTGTTCCGCGTCGCTCCCGCAGCCCTTCCAGTATCCGCACCACACGCAGACCGGGCAGCGACGTGTCCGGCTCGATCCGCAGAGCCTCTCGCGTGTAGCCATCCATCAAATTCAGCGTTCGGAACTTCCGCCCGCCGGCCATTTGGTCATGCGTGTAGTCCATCGTCCACATTTCATTCGCACGCGTCGGAACTGCCAACGGCACTCGCGCTTCAGCCCGAAATCGCTTGCGCCTTTTACGCTGCATCGCCAGCCCTTCCTCCCGATAGAGTCGGTAGACCCGCTTGTGATTGACCAACCACCGCAGCGTTCCGTCTTCGGCCTTCTCCCGTCGCAGGAAAATGTACAGCCGCCGATAACCGAATCGCGGACGCTCGCCTGCCAACTCCCGCAGCCGTGCCCGCAACGCCGCTTCGTTCCGTTCCTTTCGCCGGTACCGCCAGCTCCCGCGGTGCATCCCGATCAGCCCACAGGCGCGTCGCTCGCTCAGCCCTGCTTGTTCCCGCACGACACGCACCGCTTCTCGCTTCGCCCGCGGGCCTACCACTTTTTTGCCAGCACCACCTTCAGCGCATCCAGGTCCAGCGCCTGCTGCGCCACGATCCTCTTCAGCCGTCCGTTCTCTTCCTCCAGCTGACGCAACCGCCGAGCCTCGTTCACTTCCAGGCCTCCGTACTTCGCCTTCCAGTGGTAGAACGTGGCTTCACTGACACCCACCCGGCGGCAGAGGTCCTTCACGGGAACTCCGGCCTCCGCTTCTTTCAACACCCCGAGGATCTGCTCTTCACTAAAGCGGCTTCTTTTCATGGCGCTTCTCCTCTCGTGGTTTTATACCCGGAGAAGCTACGTTTTGGCTGGACTAAATTTCGGGGAGCAGGTCAACTCCTGTGATCTTCGCCTTCTTGCAAGCAAGCGCCAAACCAGCACTGAGATCGACAAACGGTTTTCCCGTCTCCGGGTTGTAGAAGACGAACTCGCTCTTCCGGCCCCGAGACCAAAACTCTAAGACTCGGCGTAACTCAGTATTTGCGGGGATTATCCGAGTCTTCTGGGTCTTGTTAGAGAACACCGTTATGAGGTTCCTCTCCAGATCAACGTTCTGCCAGCGGACCGAAAAAATCTCTCCAATGCGGCTCCCTGTATTCAGGGCATACGAGACGATATCCTGAATAATGGGCGAGGCATTCGCTAGCAACCGGGATTCCTCTTCCACGCTAAAAACTCGAAAGCCCGTATTCACTTCCTGGAAAAACTTCACCTTCCGAAGAGGGTTCGAGCTTAGACAGAGGTCCCAATCTATCGCGAGGTTCAACATGTGCTTAAGCAGGGCAAGCTCGCGGTTTACCGTCGAACCAGACACCTGTTTTCGTCTGTGGAGTTTGTAGCCTTCGATGCCGGGCGGCGTCATCTGTTCTAAAGAGCGTGCAAAGGAGCGCGCCAAATCACCACATAAGATTCTCCGCCACGAGTTCTATATTGAATGTTCCTGCGGATATAAAGGTCCGGCCCTCGACAACGCCTGCCGGAAGTGCCGTGCGGAAATTCCGCCTTCGTTGGGAGGCTTCGGCCTATATCACTGACACTCATACGTAACGTACATACGTAACGTTATTTCGTGACTATTCCCCCCGCCTGGAATAGCGCTTCATCTCGAAGGTCACAACAATTAGCATTTATCGCTCTCGCAAGAACAAAACAGACCTTACTTGAAGTGCTCGTTCTGCTCGATATGTTGCGCCGCTCGCGCCAGTGTAAAACAGACGTGGTGACCACAATGATTACACGGCGGAAACTTCTTGCCATAAGCTTTTGCAGCTCTAACTAAAAACGACCCTGAACGTCTAAATTGGCGGGGGACACTACATTTATCCTACTAACTCTTTATGGAGCAGCGGCCGACTCTCGGCTGTGGCGTGCAAAGGCAGATTCACTTCGACGCGCAGCCCACCGCCGGGGCAATTCTCGGCCCTTACTTGGCCGTTGTGGAGACGAACGGCTTCTGCTGTGATCGACAGCCCTAAACCAAAACCGCCCGAGGCCCGCTCGCGCGCATCCGCTACGCGATAGAACGGTTGGAAAATCAGTTCGAGAGCATCGTTGGGGACGCCTTCTCCAAAGTCCCGCACTCGGATCACGGCTCTATCCTCGCCGCGCTCGTTGACGCGTTCAAGGCTCACCTCGATTTCGGTTCCTTGCTTACTGTAAGCCGCCCCATTGCGGATAATGTTTTCGATCGCGCTGTGCAAGAGATCTCGCGCGCCCAGTATTGCGCACGGCTCCAGCTTGGTCACCCGCACTCCGCAGCCTCGGCTCCTCGCTTCAAAATCCACGTCCTTAACGATCTCGCTTACCAGCGGCTCCAACTCCACGGGCGTCTGACTCGATAGTTCGCTCCCGCTTTCCATTCGCGCCAGGTTCAGAAGATTCCGAATCAAATCGTTCAAATGGTTCGTTTCGAGGCCGATGCGGTCCAGATAGGCTCGAATGGCCGGAGCGGAATCCTGGTAGGCCAAGTCCAGCGCCACCGTCAAACGGGCCAGAGGCGAGCGCAATTCGTGCGAGACGCTCCGGATCAGGCGTTTCTGCGACACCATCATGGATTCGATCCTCTCCGCCATTCGATCGAAATCATACCCCAGGTCCGCAAGTTCATCGTTCCCGTGGCCCACGGCGTTGCCAACGCGCGAATGCAGATTTCCCGCGGCCAATTGATGCGCCGCCGAACGGAGCCGCGCCACCGGATCGGTGATGTACTTCGCCAGCCACAAACAAACCAGCGCGCCGATCAGCAGCACAATGATCAGGCGGAACGCTTGAATCTGGGGGCGCGCCAGGAAGACAGCTCCAAAGGGAGAGCGGAGATCGATTAATAAAATGTAGTTCTTTCCACTGGGTCCCGCTGCCCGCTGCGCGATATACCGGTGCGTGGTAGCCCATGCATTCTGCGTCCGATCCGTCTGCATGGCTTTTTGAACGATCGATTGCGCCTCAACGGGCGGCGTTTGATTGAACACCTCTTTCCCGTCGGGGCCGAAGAAATAGGTATGATTCCCTTTATCCCTCGCGTGTCCAATGTAGTCGGACAGGCCCGCCTTGCCCTTTTGCTCGAACACCATGGCCCAGCGCTCGGCAAACGGAGGGGTGAGGGTCAGGTCATTCTGTTCGATACTGGCCCGCGCAAAGTCCGACTCGATTTCCAGAGCGAAAAACATCAGCGTTCCTCCGACCAGTCCGATGGCCACGAGGAACCACAAGAAGATCTTCATGTAGAGGCTGCGCATCAGAAGTACCCAACCGTCTCAAGTGAACAGCACGTAGAGATATCCAATGCTGCGCACATTCTTTATGCGTTCCGATTCGTCCAGGTTCGCACCGAGTTTTCGGCGCAAGTTGCTTACATGCACGTCGATGCTACGGTCGTTGGCGCGAAGCTCCCGCCCCAGGACAGCTCTGGTGAGCTCCTCGCGCCCCAATACCTTGCCCGGCGATTTGAGAAACAGCACCAGGAGATCGAATTCCACCGAGGTCAATTCGATCGCCCGATCCCCGCGACGAACGGTCCTGGCGCTGCTATTGAGGCTTACGTCTCCCACGCGAATGGAATCGGCCGGCCGATGAGTTTCCTCGGAGGAGGCTCTGCGCAAAACCGCTTGGATTCGTGCCGCCAGTTCCCTGGGGTTAAAGGGCTTGGCCATATAATCGTCGGCCCCGCTCTCGAGCCCCACAATGCGGTCGCTTTCCTCGCCTTTGGCCGTCAGGATGATCACGGGAACGTTGGAGCGCGAGCGAATCCTTTTCAGGACTTCAGAACCGTCGAGGCCGGGAAGCATGAGGTCCAGAACAATCAGTGCGAAGTGACCGCGAAGCGACCGCTCCAACCCGGCAATCCCGTCGTGAGCGAAGGCCACGACAAATCCCTGGCGCCGCAGAGACTCCGCGAGAAGGTCGCACAAATCTACGTCGTCGTCGATGATGAGTATCTGATACCGCGGGTCGGCCGCACCCTTGTCGGGTGTTCGCAGATTTCGAGGGGAACCGGATGGTTCGATGTTGACTCCAGACACGCCGACCCCCACTTGGTGCGGCAATTCTAGTTGCATGGGGACGCTTCGCGCCTGATCTCGACTGTAAAGATTTGTAAAGCCGGAGGCCAATTGCAGGCTTACAAGCAGTTCAGAGGCACCGTCCTGGCCTGCAAAATGAACCATGGCAGAATATTATCGCGGTGAGGAACGCGAGCCGCAAGCGCGGGCGGAGCCTCAATCATCGGCAGCATTCGGCGGTAACCGATTCCCGACCGATGGGCTCGAACTACTTGCCGCTTTGGGGCCCTTCCAGCAGATCGTTGTATTCCTGACCCTCAGATGGCGAGCAAATAAACTCGCGAACGTCAAAGTCGTCCGGCTGCAACTCAAGAAGCATCTTGTTCAGGGCGAACCATGGCTTGGTATACATTTTGGGGTCGTCAATCTCTAAGCTCATCTGCAAATGGCCGCGGTCCGTGCGGTGAAACGTTTCCTCCACGCGCAGTTGGTCACTATGGGGATGTCCCGGCTGGTCGACCCAAGTCCTGTCATCCAAGCCTGCCGTTTCGACCTGGAGGGTTGTATCGTCCACCCACTTGCCCACCGAGTAGCCGTACCAGCGAGGCTCGGGGTTCTTGGGAAGTTCGCGGCCATCCAGCCAAATGTCGCGCCAGACTCTATTGAACGTGTACAAGATTGCGATCTTTACCGGCGTCTGAAAAACCTGGATCGTCCTGAACTCCTGGAGGTCCTCGCGCGGCATTCCTTGCGGGTCGCACTTCACCGCGGGATCGTTGGATTCCGTGGGGACGACCGTACTGGCCGATTTGTGCGACTTCATCTCCGCCAAGCCCGCCGGAGTATAAGGCAGCTGGGCGCGAGCCAGTACGCCAAATCCTCCTCCTTCGATTCCGGCGTCACCCGGGTCCCATACGCCGGATATGTCGTGAATGGGAGCAGGGCCTTTCATCGTAAAGGGCTTCTTGGGTACCTTCCCCGCCTGCTTCCAGTAATCGACAGGCTCGGGATAAACATGGCCGCCTGCGGCGGCCTGCCTTCGCGCTTCCGCATCCGGAGCCTCTGTTTGTGTCGCTTGCCGCCCTGCTCCCGATTGGGGTGCGTTTTGAGAGCGGATGAGAGGCGAAAAAGCCAAGAGCGTCACCCCGGCCATCGCTACCAGGAAGCGTTTCAATGTAACGGGAGCTTTTACCATGGTCCTAAGTTCCCTCCGTCGGGCGATCGATTCAGATATTTGAGATCGTTGCGACACGAAATCCGAAACGCTTTAACTCACTCTCGAGGAGACCGCGCCTGAGGAAACTCACTTGTTGGAATTAGTAGAATCGGCCGCCGGCCTGGGCCGCGCCTTCCCGTCCAGCTTCCGGCCATCGGCCAGCACGACGTCTACGATGCGCCCGACAGGGCTGCCGTTCTTGACCGGCAGCGCTGTGACGGTAATCTGATCTCCAACCTTGATGGCTTCCCTGGTCCAGCCGATATTGAACATCGATGTCGCATTTTCCGTCTCCATCACCCAGGAAACCGTCTTCCCGGTTTCATCGGTGACGTTGAGCTTGAGAATGCTGTGCGGATTGCCGAAGAGCCACTGCGTGACGGTACCCTTAACCGTCACGGTCCGCGTGTCGTCGTATGCCGCATTGCCGTGATGCGCCAGGGCAGAAAGCGAAATAATTAAAATAGTTGCCAGAGCGGCCAGGAATTTGATCTTCGAAAGTGCGTTCAGAGAAGCCATCGAAGCGGACCTCCTGGAAATATCCTAAGTTTGCAAGTTAGCGGAATCAACGAAAAACGCCCGCCTTTACAAACCTTAACCGTCGTCATTCCCGTAAACTCGCAGTTGAAAAACGTTCAAAAACGCGTGCCGCACCCGTAAATTCAAGGCGCCGGCCAATCCTAGTTGCTGGCGGGCTGCGCCGGCTGCGTAACGATCTTCACGAGATCCTCCTCCGAACCGACGCCCCCGTGGATCCCCACCTGCGTGGTTACATCCAGCCCCAGCCTCTGGATCGTTTCATAGAGCACCTGCGCACCGGCACTCGCCCTGGGAAGCGGCTTGCCAGGAACAGGCGGTTCATAGACATCCGCATTTATGATCATCTTCTCGCGCGGCAGGTACGCAACCAGCATCGACGAGACGTGTTCGAACGCCGGCAGCGGATAGACATCCAACTCCTGCCCTTTGTCGCTGATGACGTATTTGTCGCTGACCAATCCGAGCAATTCGCGCGGCCAGCGATCGGGAGGCAAAAGGGACAAGCGATCGGGCTCCAGCGTCCGCAGCGCCGGCGACAAAACGACCCGGCGGTATATGTCGGCGTCCTCGGTGCTCGCCACGATAGTCGCCCCTTCGGCCGCGTACGTACGGATTCCACCCATATGATCAAAATGATAATGAGTGCTCACGAGGTAGCGGATCGGCTTATTCGGCACGAGCCGGTGTACCTCATTAATGACCACGATCGAACGCTCCTCGCTCAGCGGCGCCTCAACGACGGTAACGAAGTCGGGAAACTCAATGGCCACGCTGGCGTGTCGAACGCCCTTGCCGGCGATATACCAAACCCCTTCGCCAATCTTCTTCGAGTCAATCGGCGTAATCTCGGCTGCCGGCAATTTCTCTCCGCTCGTGGGCGTGTAGACCTGCACGGGGACATTTGCCTGAACGGCGTCCACTTGGAGGTAGAACGAGTTATGCGCCGGAGTCAGCTGCGGGTCGCCCTCGTCGCGATGGATCGTGGAGGGGAATTTCACCGCACCGAACTGCTTGTAGGGACCATAGCTATTGGCATAAAGCATGTCGCCAAATGCGGGGTTGGCTACGTGCGTTACGACGGACTCGATTTCGTTCTGTTCGTTGATACCCGCGGTAATGTGGTACTTGCCCAGCGCCGTAATCGATACGTAGGTAATCTGGCGCCCGCGCGGACCGATGGTCATAGCAATCGTAGGATTCGCACCTGGCGCTAAAGCCGTTTTAACGAATCCCTGCGGCGTCATGATCATATCGAGCTGCCACATCTCGGCCACCGGGATACCGTCCATGTACCCTTGCCGGTCGTATGGTCCGGCCCCTCCTCCCGTGACCACCCACGCGGTATTGCCGTTGAGTACGAAGTCGAACTTCTGCTGGCCACGTTGGGAAATGCCTTGTGTGCCTCCGATAGGCGAATAAGGCCCCGAGGTCCGGGCAATCTGCTCGCGCGAGAAGTGAGCATCGAAATCAATCTCTTTGCTATAGCCGACCAGCTCTCCGCGCGGCCAGTCCTGGTCCGCGCTGTAGGGCGCACCGGCCGCCGCACTGTACCCTTTGGTGCCGGAGATCTGCAGGGTCTTCAGATTGTCCGCGCCGATATTTTTGGAGACCGCCTGCAAGACGCTCCTGGCATCCTGCGCGCGTGCTGCTTGTATCGCCATTAAGGCGAAGAGCGTCAAGAACGCAACTAGCCTGATTTTCACGTCTCTCTCCCTGTTCTCTTTTCCGTCAGAACTATTCACGCATCTGTGGCAATCCGGATTCCCGAAAGACCACCGCTTTGCGTTTAGAACACCAACCGCAGCGCGAACTGGATGTCCCGGCCGCTCAACGCTTGCGTGAGTGTTGCGGGAGTCGTCCCGGGAGTCACCAGAGCGCTCGTCTGGGGAACGCCGGGAGGAACAATTCCGTTGTTCTGGCTGCCGGCCGGATTGTTCAGGAAGTTGGTGTGGTTGAGGATGTTGAAAAACTCGGCCCGGAATTGCAGGCTCCCCGCTTCACCCAGGAAGCCGACCTTGGTATCCTTGTGCACCGAGAAGTCCCAGTCGATCAGGCTCGGCCCATTCAGAATGCCCCGGCTCACATCGCCCAATTGCCCCCAAGGGGCTGTTGTAAACATGTTGTAGTTGAACCACTCCGTGGGCTGGCCCACGGTGACCGCCTTCGGGTCATAGACGACCGCATTCGGATTGCACATCATGCCCGCATACCCCGGTGCGGTGCTAAGGCTGCCGAGCGGACAATTAATCGCCGCTTTGATAGCGGGCGTGACATACGTGGGCCGCTCATAGAACGACCCGGCGTCACCGCTGAGAGCTGCGTCAATTCCAGGGCCGACATACGTTGGAGATACCGGGGTAAACGCGAATCCAGTTTGTATGGCTACAATGTTCTGCACCGACCAACCATTCACCAGCCTTGACGCAAAACCCTGGGGCTTCATCGTGGGGAGGTTGTAAAGAGTGTTGAATCGCCAGTTGTGCGTGGCGTTCAACGGATCTTTGCCCTTGTCGAAGGTCACCGGCGTGTCTGGCGTATTCACCTCCGCGTCGATGGAGCCTTGCCCTTGCATCGTGTCCAGGTTTTGCGAGTAGGTATAGGAGCTCTGAAACTGCAGTCCATGCGAAACCCGCTTCTGCAGGACGACTTGTAATCCGTTGTACCAGGCCAAGCCGTTGGTTTGGGCCGCGGCGTAGATTTTGTAATTGCAATTGGCCCGCCCGTCGGTTTTTACCACCTGTGTGTACGAACTACCGTTGTTTAAATAATAGGTACACGAATGTGACGCCGGGAACGTCAGATTTGTCGCCGGGCAGTTTGCGTTGGCGGAGTTGATCCAATCCGGTACTCCATTGATGTAGCCGGTCGGCTGGCACGGATTCAGGTCCTGTTCGTTCCACAGATGGTGGCTCTGTGAACCCACATACGAGATGGTTAAGGCCATCCCGCCCGGCAATTGTCGACCGACGGTGAGGGTCCACTGGTCTGTATAAGGCTGGCTGATGTTGTGCGTCGGCAGGGCAAAATTGGCGTTGTAGTTGAATCCTCCAAATGTAGTGGTTGCGCCAGGGTAAGCGCCAAGAGGGTTGATGCTAAAGTAGCTGCTAGTGTACGCGCTGTTCGTAAGCACATACGGATAGGACCAGATGCCTGAGTTAGAGACAAAGCCGGGCGCGAAATGCATGCCAGGTCCCGCAAATCCCGCTGTTGAAACGGTGTACGTCCCATGATATGGCGCGTCGCCGTTCGTATAGGGGAACGTAGCTAGACCCGGTGTCGCCACGTCGTAATAAATCCCAAATCCGCCGCGAATGGAGGTTTTCCCGTCTCCCTTGGGGTCATAGGCGAATCCCAGCCGCGGACTGAAGTTCTTCAGCGAGGGATTTCCGACAAATGATTGAAACGACAGTGGATTCGCCCAGTCAGGGGAACACTGCCCGGCGACCCATCCCGCGCAGCTAACCGCCGCGGTGGGATTCAAAATCGTGGTCTGAAGGCCAGAGCTTTCGTTAATCGTCGTGTTGAACTCGTATCGCAGGCCGAGGTTGAACGTAAGCCGGGAAGTCGCCCGCCAGTCATCCTGCCCATAGAACCCGAGTGTATACATCCGGTAATCGCGGTGGTTGACTCCGCCCGGTATTGTTGCGGTTTCCTGGTTAACGCCATTTTCTATCATGTAGTCCAGGGGATTCCCGCCGCTGGGCGTGCTGAAATACACTGCCCCGAGGGTCCCGCCGCCCTCTGTGTCAATGATCTGAATGCGGTTGCCAAGGAAACCGAATTTCATGGCGTGCTTTCCCTTGGTCCAAAAGACATCGTCGCTTACGCTGCCCCAATTCTGCAAATGGAAGTTGGGGGAAAAGGGATCCGGCCCGAGCGGGGTGAACGCGTTGCCAAAAGTGCTGAGACCGTTTCCAAGGGCGACCAGACCAAGGGGGTTCCCGGCGTTGAAGGAGACGTTGGCCCCATTCACGGGCACAGATGGCACCCCTAGCGCAGGATCGCCGGAAGAAGGATTGGCAACAATAAAAGTGGGCAGACTCGTCCGGCTCAACGAGATCCGAGCAGCATTCAGAACTGTGGGCGAAAAGATATGGCTTTCCGAAACCGTAATGTATTGGTCGCGGCTGGTTTCGTAGTCCTCAAATTCCTTATAACCGTTCGGAGTGGTACCGAAGCCCGGCCCCGGCACATACTCGTTGGAGTCCTCGATCGTGTAGCGCGCGAAAGCGCTGTCCTTCATGCTGAAAGTGTGATCTACGCGGATTTGTCCGTAGTTCACGTTTTCCTTCGACAGTTGAATGTATTGGGAGTCCGCCGGGTCGAAGAGTTGCAGCAGGGGGAGGACGGCTGAGGGCACAGTGTAAGGATATGAAGGAAGACCAGCACACTGGGTGGCGTTGTTTACAGTCCCAGTCACCGCAGCGGCCCAGCATGCGGAAGTAGCAGGGCTGGTGCTGGGGCTAGTTGTTATCACAGGATTCCCCTGGACCTGCCTCAGCCCCTCGTAAACTCCCCAAAAGAAAGTCTTGTCCTTCTGGATCGGTCCTCCGAACGCACCTCCGAAGTTGTTGCGCTGATATTCGGGGTTTCGACAAGCGGAGGAATAGGTGGTGGCGTTGGGACACACTTCTTGTTGGGTCGTAAAGAAATTCCTGGCGTCCAGCCCGCCATTCCGCAGGTATTCGAAGAGATCGCCATGAAACTGATCGGTTCCGCCCTTGCTGACGATCGTCGTCTGGCTGCCCATACGCATGCCGTACTCGGCGCTGAAATTGCTCGTGATGACCCGGTATTCACGGATACCGTCCAACCCCAAGCTTGAGCCCACCGCAGAGGCTCCGTTGAACCCGAAGACGTTCTGTGTGGGCGTTCCGTCCAACAGGAAGTTGTTCGAGATGATGGGCGCACCGTTGCTACTAAAAACAGTGCCCTGTGTGCCGCCGCCGGAATTAACCAGCACGGTGTCTTGCGAGATGCCCGGCTGTTGCAAGGCCAGGTCCAGGAAGTTGCGCCCGTTCAGCGGAAGATCTTCGATCTTCTGCTCGCTGACGAGCCCCCCCAGCGAAGCCGACGTGGTATCCACAAGCGGCGCTTCGCCACTGACCACAACCTTTTGCGTCGTGGTTCCCACTTGGAGATCAAAGTTGAGAGTTACCTGGCTGCTTACATCCAAAACCACGCCAATCTGAGTAGCCGTATTGAAACCAGACGCATCCACGGTGATGTCATACTGACCCGGCGGCAGCGCGGCCAAGCGATATTCGCCGCTTGAGTCGGTGGCGATCGAGCGCGACGTCCCCGTTTCCTGATTTCTAGCCGTGACATTCGCGCCTGGGATCAACGCACCCGAAGAGTCCTTCACCGTCCCGAGAAATGTCCCTGTCGGCAACTGCGCGAAGACTGGAACTCCCGCAAAAAATGGCGCGAGCAATAAGAAAAGGACCCCGAGGCGCGAACCCCGCCGAACACGTCCAGACAGGCTGCTCATGTTTCAATCCCCCTCGTGCTCTGTGAATGGGCATGGACTTCACGGAAAATGGCGCTTTCGCATACTCGAACACGCCCCGAGGAATTCCGTGAAATCTAAATAGAAAGCTGGTTCGCTGTATATGGCAGCCCGTCTTGGGGTGTCAATTGGTATTCACCCGCCTTAACAATTCTTAACGCAAGCGAGCCGGCCTCTGGTACAGCTCGCTCCTAACATTTCTTTACGGTCGGACGGTTGACAAATGTTTCTTACAGATTCCTACTTACTGGCGCAGTGGAGCAGGTCAATTAAGCGTCGCCCCTGGGGATTCCCCGGGAAATCAAGGACTCTAAGGGCTGTGAAGTAGTCGCGAAATTCCAGCGAAGGGTTTCCAGCAAAGAAGTTTAAGGAGCCATCCGTGCCAATGAAAGGCAGATTCATCAAAGCTTCGGTGGTTTTCAGTGTGTTCTCCTGTTTTGCGACTTTAGCCGCTCCCACAACGCGCGCGCAGAAAGCCGCTCCGAAGGCTCCTGTTTACCGGGTCGATCCGTTTTGGCCCAAGCCCTTGCCCAATCAGTGGAGCATGCAGGAGATCGTCGATATCCACGTCGACAAGGACGGCCACATTTGGGCTCTCAACCGTCCGGACGATGCGAGACCCGATGAGTTAGGAGCGGCCACGAATCCGCCGCGCACCGAGTGCTGCGTCTTGGGTCCGGAAGTGCTCGAATTCGATGCCGATGGAAACCTTCTCAAAGCGTGGGGAAAGAAGGATTACGTTCCAGGTTGGCCCAAGAGACTACAGACCATCGGCGTCGACCGGGACCTGAATGTGTATGTCTCCGGAACTGCGCCGGGAGACAGCATCATCAAGCTCACTCAAGACGGGAAACTTCTGTGGGATTTCGGGCATCGCGGCCCTGTCGTGCCCGCGTCGCAGGTGAAGCAGGATAATCAGCAGACGGAGATTTTTCCTCCCGGCATCGGGGCCTTCGATTTCGATGAAGACGCTCGCGAAATCTATGTCGCCGACGGCTTCCTGAACAAGCGCGTGCTGGTCTATGACATGGAAACTGGCGCTTTCAAACGCGGTTGGGGCGGCCACGGCACGCCCTTGAACGAGATAGATAACGGCCCCACGGCTCCCTACGACGTTTCAGGTCTGCCGCCCGATCAGAAGCAGTTCGCGCCCATCGTGCACTGCGTGCATCCCTCGCGCGACGGCTTCGTCTATGTCTGCGAACGGGGCAGCGACCGCATTCAGGTGTTCACCAAGCAAGGCCAATTCGTCAAGGAGTTCTGGGTCCATCCCTCCACGCAGGCGCGCGGGCCTCATTGCGGAGGGCCCTTTAGCATGACCGATCCCCCGTGCGGGACCGTTTCCGACCTGGGACTCGATGCCCAGGGAAAATATATTTTCGTCTCCGACACCACCAACAACATCGTCTGGATTCTCGATCGGCATGATGGGAATGTCCTTGGATCATTCGGGGGAAACGGCCGCTATGCCGGACAGCTGCATTGGGTCGATCCCATCGCGGTCGACTCCAAAGGAAACGTCTATACGGGAGAGGTCGAGGACGGCAAACGCATTCAGAAGTTTGTGCCCGTGAAAAGCGCCCGATAATTTGCCCTCAGAGCAGCAACTGAATCGAAGCTCGCGTCCGCTGGTCACACGCAGCAGCGGGAGCCTCTCACGATGCGCGTCTGCCTCGAATCCAACTTGGCTTTCGGGCTCGCGGCGTTCGCGCGCGGTATACTCAGCATATGTACAGCGCCGCTGTGCTCGAGCATTCCGCGCATCCCCGCAACTTTGGCGAACTGCCGGACGCGACCAATACCGCGGAGGCGACGAACCCGGTGTGTGGCGACGAATTACGCCTGGCCGTGCGGATCGAGGATGGGCGCATCGCCGCCGCGCGCTTCCACAGCCGCGGATGCAAAGCGGCGATCGCCAGCGCGTCTCTGCTGACCGAGCTGCTGACCGGAAAAAGCATCGAAGAGATTCGCGAGATCACCGCGGAACAAATCTCGCAGGCGCTGGGCGGATTGCCGGCGGCAACGCGCCATGGCAGCCAACTCGCCGAAGACGCCTTGGACGCGCTTCTCGATCAGCTCTGAGCGGCGAGCGAGCTCCCTTCGCTCGTCTTATCTTCACACTCCCGTAAGCGCGCGGCGCAGCGCTTCCGGATCGTTCAGATTCAGCACCACTCCTTCTTCGTTCGTGGGCACTTCCAGCACTTCGTCCGCGTGCGCCCAGACCACGGCGCGCGCGCCTTGGTCGGCGGGAGCGGCGAGAAGTTCGCCGTAGAGGCGCGAGGCGAAAATGACAGGATGGCCGCGCTTGCCGCGGAACTTCGGAACAAGAATGGCGCGTCCCGAGGCATAGAACTGGCGAACGAGCTCCGCGACCAATTCGGGGCTGACCATGGGATGATCCACGAGGAAAAACATCACTCCATCGGTGGGCGTTTCCTGAAGGCTGCGGATGGCCGCTTGCATGGACGACAACTGGCCTTGCTGCCACTGCGGATTGACAACAATCGAAGCGCGATCGAGCGGAATTTTCTCGCTGATCTCCTGGGTATGAGCGCCGAGGACGACGCGCGTGCAGCCGATCGCTTTGCCAGGGTCGGAATTCTTCTTGGCTTGTTCGTTCGCTTGTTGAATCGTCTCCAGCAGGCATCCGAGGAAGGTGCTGCCGCGGAACGGAATCAGCGCCTTGGGCGAACCCATGCGTGAAGACTCACCGCCCGAAAGAATGACCGCGGCGAGCACGCGAGCGCGATCAGCGCGAAACGCTTTCGGCGACGGGGGCTTTTTCCTCGGCCGGGACGGCGTGCTTCTCGCCGTCCTTGCGCACCACAGCTTTGTGCGCGACGTCCGTGGCTCCGCGGCGCACGGCAATCAATTCCGCGGTAATGCTGACGGCAATCTCTTCCGGCGTGAGCGCGCCGATCGCCAGGCCCACGGGCGCATTCACGCGGTCGAAAAGTTCCTTCGCGTAGCCCTCGCGCTCGAGCGCCTGATACACCGAAAGCACCTTGCGCTTGCTGCCAATCATGCCGATATAGCGCGCGCCGGTCTTGACGGCCCAGGCCAGCACGTGCATATCGTCGCGATGCCCGCGCGTGACGATCAGCAGATACGTCGAAGGATTGGGCTTAATCTTGGTGAAGGAATCCTCGAAATCGGTGTAGACCTCGGCCGCCATCGGGAAGCGCTGCTTATTGGCAAACTGCTCGCGGTCATCGATCACGCCGATGGAGAAGCCCACGTTGTAGGCCGCGTTGGCCAGTGCGATGGAGACGTGGCCGCCGCCAAAAATATACAAAGTCGGGGTGGGCAGAATAGGCTCCACAAACACCTCCAGGGTGCCGCCGCAGATCAGCCCGTTATCGAAGCTGGCCTCGTTATTCAGGTTGAAAACCATTTTGCGGGGCGCCTCGGCTTTCAAGACGTCCTTGGCCGCGGCCCAGACTTCGGCCTCCACGCAGCCTCCGCCGATGGTACCGACGATCGAGCCGTCTTCCCGCACCAGCATCCGGGAACTCTCAAAGCTGGGAATCGAGCCGTTGGTGTGAACAATGGTGGCCATCACGGCGCGCTTGCCTTCGCGCCGGAGCCGGAGAACCTCTTCCAAGACGTCCATGTTCAATCACCTCCGATCCCTAATTGTAGCGTAATCCGCGGCTTCCAGGGCTGTCAATCACTGCGCTAGAGGCCTCCTTTTTGAAACGTTGTCATTCCAAAGCATTTAAATTAGCGGGTTGGAAAACGTTGTCATTCTAAATAAGTTAACCGCGGGTCGGTCTAACCCGCTGGCGTGAGGTAGCAGATTCTAAACATCCACACGGCTAGGACTCCGAAGACAATTGCCCAGAATACGTGGCCCGCGTCCCAGTGCGTTTTGTAAGGCGGCGACGGGTCTTGCCAGCGGCTAAATTCCCAATCCCGCCAGGACAGCGAAGATAACATTACGGCGACGCCAGCGGAGATTTTTGCATTACGGTGAAGTGAGAATGGGCCGCTTGTGAAGCCGATGATCAACAAGACCGTGCCGACAAACATGATGATTTTTGGATCGAACCGGTAGGCCTTTGAAGATGTCGATGAAGCCGAAAAATCCGCTGTCGGTGCTCACTCCTGAACCTTCTCCCACGTACAGACCATCGTGTCCGCCCTGACGCTGGTATCGGGCTTGCCATCGGTGCGGGAGTTGAACCAGTTCACGGTCGCGATGTAGTTGCCCTGAGCGTCGACAAGGATGCGCCGCATATCGTAATGACAGCCTTTGTTGCCCAGCGGGGCCGTCATGAAGTCGCAGTCCGTTGGCTGTGCACCCGGACCCTCGATGTTGTGCACGTTATGCCTGAACGTGGGCACCACAAGCCAGAGGAGCCCATACCCCACCGCAAAGATGATGGTGGCCCACTTGATGAACGTCACCACGGCTCCGAAGACCGAACCAATCGTGATCTTAGTCTCGGCGTGAGGATGCCTGTCTTCCATGGCGTCTCCAGGATGTGGTGTCCGGGGTAGCGGGATTATACAGTCTTCGAGTGGTTTCAGTTCCCAGATAAAGTCTGGATCATCAAAAGTTGCCCGAATTCGAGTCGGGGTTGCCGGAGGGACCGTCAAAGGTATGAGCGGCGTATTGATTGTGGTATATACGCCGAATGTCGCGAATTCACTTCAAGAATCTGACCAACCTCGGGTTCGAAGAATTTTGCTTCCATCTTCTGCGCCGTCTCGGCTTTATAAATCTCGACTGGCGCAAAGGCACTCCTCGCGAAAGCAGTCCTGCCGACAGCGGCAGAGACATCGTAGCCCACCAGCACCGCGAGGATGTTGACGGCGCTCATTTTCACGATATCTGGTTTGTGGATTGCAAGCACTACAGTAGAGCGGTCCCACCTATTGAGCTACAGAATGCGCTCTCGTGGGCAGAAGCTGAGCGCCCTAACGTTCTGCTCTTCATTGCTTCGGGATACTTTTCCAATCCGGCGAAAGACTACTTAGAAAAGTATCGACAAAACAGGCGGCCCTATTTTCGAATCAAGACTTGGGAGTTTCCGCAGCTTACGCATGCACTCGCAAGTCGTCATTCTCTTGTGTATGAATACGATCTTGTAAAAGATTCAGCGAAGAAGCGGTCAGCCCGGGACGTTCAAAAGGCGGCGCAGGAGTATGAAGACAAAATTTGGTACGGTCGATCAACGCCAGAAGCACGGATGACGGGGTGGGAGCCGCGACTGCGCCGTGACGTTTTAAAAGCTCAGAGGATTATGGAGAAGCGGTACGGGAAACGGTTGATAGCTAAGAATGATTTTGAATGGGGAATGTTCAATGGAAAGCTGTCGGCGCTGAGATGGGTCTTGGGAGACGATTGGGACATGCTCGACACCTGAGACAAGTTAACGATGTGTCGGAGCATGTTCCTGAGGCAGGGCCTCCACCCGGCGAGGTCCATAGCTGGAGCGAGAAAGTATCTCCACGAACGTGTCCGGGGATTCTATTGCGTGTTCCAGAATGTTCCTCGACATCAGCGACACAAACAAGGCACAGGAACGTGCTTGGCAGTTCAGAGATCGGTAGTGCCCCGGAACCTGTAGAAAAGTGAATGGCGCATTTTGCCTGTGAAGTCATGGAATTCTTTTTTAAGCAGCAGCTCTTTCTCGTCCTCCGATGTCGCGGTAGCCGTTGATGCGGTGCAACTTCATCTGTCCGCTGATCCACAACCCGAAGAACACCCGCAGCACGGCGCTTTCGTTGGGCAGTGCCGCCTGGGTTTTGATTCGGCGGCGGAATTCCAGTTGCATCCGCTCAATGGCGTTCGTGGTGCGCAGCGACCGCCACTGGCTCTCCGGAAACTGATAGAAAATCAGCAGGTTCTCCCCTGCTTCTTGCAGAGAAGCCGCCACGCCGGGACACAGTTTCTTCCATTTTCCCAGGAATGCTTCGCGGGCTTTCTGCGCCGTGTCCAGCGTCTCGGCGTAAACGATGCGGTGATAGTCTTCCCGCACCGCTTCGTGCGCGTGCTTCGGTGCTTTGGCGATGAGGTTGCGTAGCTTGTGCACGGTGCAACGCTGGTGCGGTAGACCTGGCCACAGCCGATCCAGCGCGGCCGCCAAGCCCGTGTTGCCATCGCTGATCACCAGCCGGGGACGGCCCATCTTCCGCGCCGCCAGATCGTCCAGCAACATCTGCCAGCCGTCCGCCGATTCCGCTCCCGTCGTCATCAGGCTCAGCAGCACTTTCTCTCCGTCCTCCCGCACCCCCAGGGCCACCAGCACGGGCAGCGAAACCACTTTCCCGCCACTGCGCACCTTGGGATAAATCGCATCCAGGTACAGATAGACGATCTTTTCTTCTGCCAGATCGCGCCGCTGCCAGTTCCGATAGCTTTCTTCTAGCCGTAGCACCAACCGCGACACCGTGCTTTTCGATAATGCGGCGCCGGCCAGCAACGGTTCCAGCGCCCGGCGGATCCGCCGTGTATTCGATCCTGACAGATAAACTCCCAGCACGCTCTGCTCGACTTCCACGCTGCTGCGCCGATAGCGCGGCACCAATTGACTCCGCCACTCGCGCTCGCTGCCCTCCGCGTCCACCAACCGGGCTCGTGGCACTGCCACATGAACCGTACCCGTCCGCAGCGTCAGCCGTCGGCTTTTCCGGCCGTGCCGATAGCCACTCCGTTCGGCCACCCGCTGACTGCGCGGTGCACCCAGCGCCGCCTCCACTTCTTCCTCCAACACCAGCTCGATGATCTCCCTCACCCGCTCCCGGATCGCCCCCTCCAAACCTTCTCGCAGCGAACCTTCTTGGATCACTTCCTGGCCAATGCTAGTCTTCATCACGGCGTATTCCTCCTGTGCCCGAAACCTCCCGCTAAGAGATTCCGGGTTTTTATTCAAGCCTTCTCAGGAGAATACGCCTTCAGATTTTCTACAGGAATCGGGACGGAGCCCAGAGATCGATTGGGATTGAACTCGATGTCCGTATATCCCGCGTAACGTTTAAGACGTTTTAGCCACTCTCGATGTTTGAAGAGTGCGTTGATGTACAACCAATCGTAAAAAGCGGTTTTGGGTTCTAGAGGGAAAAACGGAAGGTCTCCAAATTTGAAGCCAACGAGATTGCCAGAGTCGTGAAGTCGTGGGTCTCTCCTCGCATCCGACACCTTCTCTGAGGCGTACAGATCATGATAAGGCCCACCGTGCTCAAAAACCTTACTCCCTTGATAGGCCAACTCCATCGGGACGGTCCCGAATTCATAGGTATGAACCTTCAGGTTGAATGCACTCAGACGCTGGCCGAGTACGGTTTCAGATTTTGTTGACACCTCCAGAATAGGCTCATATCCCTTAGCAGCAGCCGCAGCATGCAAGGCCAAAATATTCTTCCTCTTTTGAATCGGGGCAAAGCCCGGATTCCACTCAATCTGGCAGGGTATTTCCTTAACCAATTCGGGTGTGTCTGGTGAAGGGACGAAGATGGGCCTTTCAGCCATTGGGAATGTTCCGTATCAGTTTAATCGGAATATAATCAGGCACAAGGATTTCGCATTTTTCAGCCAATTTCAGGCGCTCTTTTATCTCAGGGTCTCTCCAGTCTGTCCAACTGTAGAGAACTTCGAGATCAATTAGCCCACGAGCTTCGTCAAGAGTGCAGAGATCGACTCCACTCTTGTTCGATACATCTGGTGAGTACACGACACCCTCTCGTTCAAGCACCTCAAGGCGGATTTGAAGAAAAATTGATTCTTTGATTCGATGACCTGCTCCCCGAAATTTAGTCCAGCCAAAACGTAGCTTCTCCGGGTATAAAACCACGAGAGGAGAAGCGCCATGAAAAGAAGCCGCTTTAGTGAAGAGCAGATCCTCGGGGTGTTGAAAGAAGCGGAGGCCGGAGTTCCCGTGAAGGACCTCTGCCGCCGGGTGGGTGTCAGTGAAGCCACGTTCTACCACTGGAAGGCGAAGTACGGAGGCCTGGAAGTGAACGAGGCTCGGCGGTTGCGTCAGCTGGAGGAAGAGAACGGACGGCTGAAGAGGATCGTGGCGCAGCAGGCGCTGGACCTGGATGCGCTGAAGGTGGTGCTGGCAAAAAAGTGGTAGGCCCGCGGGCGAAGCGAGAAGCGGTGCGTGTCGTGCGGGAACAAGCAGGGCTGAGCGAGCGACGCGCCTGTGGGCTGATCGGGATGCACCGCGGGAGCTGGCGGTACCGGCGAAAGGAACGGAACGAAGCGGCGTTGCGGGCACGGCTGCGGGAGTTGGCAGGCGAGCGTCCGCGATTCGGTTATCGGCGGCTGTACATTTTCCTGCGACGGGAGAAGGCCGAAGACGGAACGCTGCGGTGGTTGGTCAATCACAAGCGGGTCTACCGACTCTATCGGGAGGAAGGGCTGGCGATGCAGCGTAAAAGGCGCAAGCGATTTCGGGCTGAAGCGCGAGTGCCGTTGGCAGTTCCGACGCGTGCGAATGAAATGTGGACGATGGACTACACGCATGACCAAATGGCCGGCGGGCGGAAGTTCCGAACGCTGAATTTGATGGATGGCTACACGCGAGAGGCTCTGCGGATCGAGCCGGACACGTCGCTGCCCGGTCTGCGTGTGGTGCGGATACTGGAAGGGCTGCGGGAGCGACGCGGAACACCGGCTGCGATCCAGGTAGACAATGGAACCGAGTTCACCAGCCGCGTCGTGGATCAGTGGGCCTATCAAAACCAGGTAGCGCTGCACTTCATCGAGCGTGGCAAGCCCACGCAGAACGCATTCATCGAAAGCTTCAACGGGAAGTTCCGGGATGAATGCTTGAACCAGAACTGGTTCGTGGATCTCCGACACGCACGGGAGGTGATCGAGTCCTGGCGGGTGGACTACAACACGGTGCGGCCGCACAGCTCGTTGGGGTACCGGACGCCCGAAGAATTTGCCGCGGCCAATGGCTGTGGAAAAGACGGTGGCTTCGCCACCTTGGAAAACGCTACGCGTTTCCCACTTTCCCCCAGCCGCGACGACCGCCCTATTTCAACCGTTGCAGTGGAACCAAAAACCCTGGGAGCTTCGTTATGACTGGACCAAAAACGGGGGGCAGGTCAGACCCGGCGAACGTTACTTCGTTTCCGCCGCTAGGAGTTATCGTCTTTTGGGCCGTGGCGCACCAACCGTAGAGGTCGTTACCATCGACAAGTGAAACACGAAAATTTGTTTCTTTAATCAGTCCTTTACTCTGAACCAATGTAACCGAGCGTCATCAACGTCAGGGCCGCGACGGCTAGTGTTCTCGCCATAAGACCGCCCTCAAAGGTGTGGTAGATGCGGCGGATAATATCATGGTCTGGCGCTATTAGGTTCCGTGGAGAGCTTGTCAATTAAGCCGGGCAACACATCGTCCGCAAGATGGTCCAGAGGCTGCGCCATCGTATTTGCCCGTTTTTTCGGCACGCGGGACAGCCTGGGACCACGATGCCTTTGCCGCCTTTGGCCACGGGCGGCTGAGTCTCGACAAAGTAGTCGAAGCTATGGCGTCTGATCTCGGTCTGAAGAGCCCGCAGCCCATCCTAAAACCCAACACAGGCAGGGTCACGTCGCGCTATCTCTGGCACATGCTTCGTTTGCGTCGAGTCACACAAACGGGGAGTGCGCAACCAACAGTGCCACCTCGGGCCATAAAGAACTTCGAGATCCCGGTTCCCCCGCTAGCTGAGCTGTAGTTAGTGTTTCATCCCAGAGTTTCACGTGAAACAGGCTCACCGCGTTCGAATTACCAGCCAGTAATTGATTCGCTTGACGTTCGCTTACCTTTATGATAAACTCCCCTGATTTTCTAAAGGTACGGGCGCGCGAACTCGTGGACGATATTCGGCGGCTCGCCCCGATATTCAGGGTCAGGCGAACGAAATGGCTAACCCTAATAGAATGCGCACTTACACAATCGGCGGTCGCAACTCCTTTAGAATACGCACTTACGAAAACGATGGTAGGGGGTAGCGAGCGTGACGGGCCGGGAGGTCAACCAGAACGGCCGGTCGGAAGCTAAACCTTTTAGAATGACAACGTTTTCCAACCCCTTAAAATAAGTGCCGTGGAATGATAACGTTTGCAAAAAAGGTAGGGGGGAGGGGGCCTCTTCCGCAAAAAGGCTACCAACAGGATGCGCTTTTTGCGGGTCACAAAGTTCACTTTCATTGCCAAACCTGCGGCAGCAAGGTACGGCGAGACCGGCCGGAGGGCCGGTGGAGGCGCCCTCGCAGTACCACTCCCCAACACAGGTCGCATGTACAGTAGGCAGGCCCTCCTCCGCGGCGTAGCGTGGGTTAGCTCTCGGAGGAGGGATCCATGTCTAAGAAAACACTGGTACTTGGATTGGCGCTGAGCGGATCGGTCTTGGGGCTCATGTGGGCGGGGCCGGCGGCGGCGCAGTCGGCGCTGGCGCAGCAGGAGGCGGATCAGGAGAAGGCGGCTCAGCAGGGGACGACAACTTCCGGCACGAAGCCGGATGCGACGACTACGCCGGCAACGAAGCCGACGGCTACGGCAAAGCCCCCTGCAGCGAAGCCCGCGCCGAAGTCGTCCGATGCAACGACGGCCAAGCCGGCAAGCACGACGGCTACGACACCAACGGCAACGAAGTCTGCGACGACGAAGACGGCGGCGGTAAAGCCGTCGGATGCGACGGCGGCAAAGCCGGCGACCACGCCGACGGCGGTGAAGCCGGTAGCAGCGAAGCCGGCCGATGCAGCGACGGCCAAGCCTGCCGGGACGGCGAAGCCGGCGCCAGCGGCGAAATCGGACACGGTGAAAGCGGCAACGAGCACACCGGCAACAAAGCCGACAGCGACGACGCCGAAGGCGGCGACGGCAGCGAGTGCGCCAGCAACCAAGACGCCGGCTCCAAAACCCGCAGCGGTAAAGCCAGTGGCAAAGAAGGCGCCGGCAAAGCCCACGGTTTACCTGGGCGATGACGTGAATGACGGGACCGCGACGGCAACGGCCGGCGAGTCGAAAAGCGGAAAAGGGCAGAATCGCGACATGGCCAAGGCGTTCGAGCAGAGCTGCCCGGACGTGACGCTCACCGAGGAGAAAGCCAAGGCGGGTTACGACGTGAGCCTAGAGCGAGAGCCGGGCAGCAAGGGCGTGAAGACGGTTTTCGGGCTCACCAACGTGGTGCACAAGACGAATAAGATCGAAGTGACCAGCAAGGGCGGCAAAGAAGTGTTTTCGGAGAGCGGCCATTCGACGAATCAATTGGTGAAGGACGCCTGCGCGGCCATGGCCACGCCGCCGACGAAGGTGGCACAGAACTAGGGGCGCTTCACCGCGGCAAGCGGTTTCTTGTAGCCTAGGGCGCGCCGTTCTCTGGCGGCCCCGGGGATTGTTCCGTCCCTCTCCGGGCAGAGGCAAAGCGAAAAGCAGATCCCTCAGCCTGCGGGCTTCGGGATGACAACTAACCCCTCAGAGGCTGCTTAGTTGCCGCCTCCGCCGCCTGCGGGGCGCTTCTTCAGGAGAACGCTATTGCCGTAGGGGCGCTGGTAGCTGACGAAATAGCGGTCGTCGTACACGGAGAAATGCTCGGCGGGATAGAAGCTGAGCGCGGCCATCCAGGTATCCACGTCGGTCTGCTTCAGCCACATCCAGCTATCCGGCGAATCTTCGGGATTCTTGTCGATGATGACGACGCGGCCATCCTTCTTGAGATAAGGGACCGTGTTGTTCAGGTAAAGCTGGCGATGTTCGATCATGTGCAGAACGCGATGGAAGAAGGCCACATCGACGTCTTTCACAGGCAGCTTGGGATCGTCGAATTCTCCGAGCACCGTTTTGATGTTGGTCACGCCTTCTTTTTTGCCGCGGTCGGCCACGTAGCTGAGCATGTCCTTATCGATGTCCACGGCGTAGACAATGCCGTTGGGAGCGACGGCTTTGGCAAAGGGAACCGTGAACGAACCGCTGCCGGAGCCGATGTCGGCGACGATATCGCCCGGCTTCAGCTTCAGCTTGGCGATGACCTCATCGGGCTTCAGGTCACGCTCGGCGGCGTTCATGCGGTCGATGTACTGCTGGGCAGGCATCTGCGCGAGTTGCGCGGAAGCGTTGCTCAGGCCAAACCCAAACAGACAGGCAAAACCAAGAGCCGCAGCAAAAATCTTCACATGTGTTTTCATGGCAGACCTCTGAATTGAGCTGCTGGGAATATACAACCGTATAGTACCGGAAGTAAACCGCATTTGCACACGGGCCGCTCTGGCCGCCAGGGGCGCGCGCTGGTATGCTGTCGCGATCTTGAGGCGCCTTCCAAAGCCCGCTAAGGGCAACGATCGATTGGGAACGAGCAGCTTGCCTCCACGGTTAACATGACTGCACCGCTGCGCCGGGTTCTGAGCGTGACCAGCTGCGCCGCGCTGGTCGTTTCCAACATGATCGGCACGGGCATCTTTACCACCACCGGATTTCTGGCGGGCGATTTGGGGCGGCCGCTGCTGGTTCTGGGAATCTGGGTGGTGGGCGGGATCGTGGCGCTGGCCGGCGCCGTGGCCTACGCCGAGCTGGGCATGAACATCCCGCGAGCCGGCGGGGAGTACGCTTACCTGCGGGAGGCTTGGGGACCAGGCTGGGCGTTCCTGAGCGGCTGGGTTTCGTTCTTTGCGGGATTTTCCGCGCCCATCGCGGCGACGGCAATCGCATTTTCGGAGTATCTGGGACACTACCTGCCGGCGCTATCGCGCAGTTCGGAGCGACCAACCCATTGGAGCTGGCTGCACATCGGGGCTCCGGAATGGGTGAGCATCGGAGTGATCTTTCTCTTTGCCGGGATCAATATCCTGGGAGTGCACCTGGCGGCGCGGCTACAGGTTCTGCTGACCGCGGTGAAGCTGGGAGTTATCGCTGCCTTTCTGATTGCGGCGTTTGGGCTGGGGCACGGCGATTGGAGCCACTTCCAGGCGGCGACGGCGAGGACCTCGAGTCACGCCGTGGGGGCGCAGTTCGCGGTGTCGTTGATCTTCGTGATGTTTGCGTACAGCGGATGGAACGCGGCGAGCTACGTGGCGGAGGAGATCAAAGACCCGCAGCGGTCGCTGCCACTGGCTTTGCTGCTGGGGACCGGGATGGTTGCGCTGCTGTATGTGACCCTGAACGTGGCGTTCGTTTACGCCCTGCCGCTGGGGGCGATGAAAGGCGTGGTGGCGGTGGGTGCGGCGTCGTCGAACGCGCTTTTCGGGCAGCGGATTGGAGATTTCTTCAGCGCGGCGATGGCGGGAGCGCTGCTGTCGTCGATCAGCGCAATGTCGCTGGTGGGGCCGCGGGTGTATTACGCCATGGGACGAGACGGCTACTTTCCGGGCGGCGCGGCGCAGCTGCATCCTCGGTGGAGAACTCCGGTGAAGGCGATTGTGTATCAGGCGATCGCGGCGGGAATCATGGTGCTGACGGGCACGTTCGAGTCGCTGATTTATTACATTGGATTTTCGCTGATCCTTTTCGCGGCGCTGGCCGTGGCGGGATTGCTGCGGTTGCGAAGGCGGCCGGGATTTCAGCGGCTGCGGGTGATGAACTGGGGCTATCCGGCCATACCGCTGCTTTTTATTGGCGTAAGCGCGTGGATGCTGGTGTGGACGTTTGCGCTGCGCCCGCGGGAGAGCTCTCTGGGGCTGATTACGATTGTGTGCGGCGCGATTTTCTATCACTGGCGGCTGCGCGGCGCGGCGGGACCGATGACCGGGGAGAAACACGAAGTCGCGCCGTGACAGGCGCTTGTGGCGCTGCGAACGCAATTCTCCTGCAGAGAACAACTCCGAAATGAGTAAGTTCTCGGACAAATACGTGCAGTTCCGAGATGCCAGCGACCAGTCGCTACTGGTTTCGTTCGGGGAGACGATCGAGCCTGATATTCATGAGAATGTGGTGAAACTGCTTCGGCTGCTGCAAGCCGAGCCTATCGAGGGGATTCGCAATCTCCACCCCGCCTACAGTTCCCTACTGATCAAGTTCGACCCGCTCCAACTGGACCATGCCGCGGTGCGAACGAGAGTGCGTTCATACCTTGCGCGCCTGGAGGAGGCGCCTTTGCCTGCGCCGCGGGAGATCGAGATTCCGGTGTGCTATGGAGGCGAGTTTGGACCCGATCTGGAGGACGTGGCGGCGATGCATGGAATCACATCCGGAGAGGCCGTGGAATTACATTGTTCGGCGAGATACCTCGTATATTTTTTTGGATTTGTCCCAGGCTTTGCGTATCTGGGAGGATTGCCGAGCGCGCTGGAAACGCCGCGGTTGGAGACACCGAGGGCCAAGGTGACGCAAGGAAGCGTGGGAATTGGCGGCAAGCAGACCGGCGTGTATCCGTTGGAGACGCCGGGAGGGTGGAGGCTGATCGGACGCACGCCATTGACGATGTTTCGCCGCGACGAGGGCGTGGCCGGGGAACGGATGAATCTGCTGCAGATCGGCGATCAGGTGCGATTTCGGCCCATCGCGAAAGAGCAGTTTGCAGAACTCGTTGCGGATGCCCCCGGGAAATGAAAGGAATTTTGGTTCAGGCGCCGGGACTATTCACCACGGTGCAAGACCTGGGGCGCGAAGGCTTCGGCCCGATGGGCGTTTCCGCTTCGGGCGCGGCGGATGCGATCTCGCTGCGCATCGGCAACCGGCTGGCCGGAAACGCGGAGGGCGCGCCGGCGCTGGAGATGACGTTGGTTGGTGGCGCGTTCACTTTTGAGCGCGACGCTGTGATCGCCGTGACCGGAGCGGACTTCGGACCTTCGCTCGATGGGATTCCGTTGGCGATGTGGAGTTCGGCAGAGGTGAAGGCCGGGCAGACGCTGGCGCTGGGGAGTTCGAGTTCCGGAGCACGCTGTTACTTATGTATTGAGGGCGGAATTGCGGTGGAGCGTTTCCTAGGCAGCGCGTCGACGCATGCGCTGAGCGGGCTGGGCGGATTCGAGGGGCGGGCGCTGCGCAAAGGCGACCGGCTGGAAATCGGGGCAGCCAGTTCCCTTCCCCGCAAAAGAACGCTATCGCCGCAAGCGCTGGAAAGATTGCGACCGCGCAAGGTCCTGCGCGTGACCGAAGGACCACAGAGCGACTGGTTTGAAGACTGCGCGTGGGAGATGCTGTGCGGAAGCACGTTTCGCGTGAGCGAGCAATCGAACCGCATGGGCATTCGCCTGGAGGGTTCTCGAGTACCGGTCGACGCCCGCCGGGAGATGATTACGGAAGGCGTGTCGCTGGGCGCCATTCAAGTCACTCCGTCTGGCCAGCCGATTATCCTGTTTGTCGAACAGCAGACCACCGGCGGGTACCCCAAGATCGCCAACGTAATTTCCGCCGACTTTCATTCGCTGGGCCAGCTGAGTCCGCGCGACGAGGTGCGTTTCGAGCGAATTGAAATGCGTGAAGCTCGCGCCTTGCTCCGCGAGCGGGAAGAGTTGCTGGCGTCCGAGGAGCTGATTCAGGAGTGAAGTCCATCGATTTGAATTGCGATATGGGTGAACTGCCGGAGGCCATCGCCGACGGCACGCAGGAGTCGCTCATGGAATTTCTGACTTCTGTAAACATCGCCTGCGGAGGACATGCCGGCGACGAAGCCACGATGAGAACAACCGTGGAGCAGGCTCTGCGCAGAAATGTGGCGATTGGCGCGCATCCCGGTTATGCGGATCGCGCCAATTTCGGCCGCGTAGAACTCGATCTGCCGACGGAAGCAATCGCCGAGAGCGTGTACGAACAGGTATCGAGGTTGGCGGAGATCGCAGCGAAATGCGGCGGGCGCGTGAGGCACGTCAAAGCACACGGAGCGCTCTACAATCAGGCGGCGCGGGACGGAAAGATTGCCGAAGCGATCGCCAACGGCGTGGGCCGGTGGCGGCGTGACGTAGTGCTGGTGGGGCTGGCGGGATCGCGAATGCTCGAAGCGTTTCGCGACGCGGGCTTCGCGGTGGCCGCGGAGGCGTTTGCCGACCGGCGATACGAGGCGGACGGTTCCCTGCGCTTGCGCAAATTCGCGGATGCGCTGATTGTGGATCCGGCCGATGCGGCGGTACAGGCGTTGCGAATTGTCGAGAGCGGCAGCGTTCCTGTGCGGGGCGGAGGGGAGATTGCCATCGAGGCGCAGACGATTTGCATTCACGGAGACACGCCGGGCGCCGTGAAGATCGCCGCAGCTGTAGCGCAGCGCCTGAAAAAGGCGGGAATCAAGCTCGCACCTCTAGGGTTACTTCAGTAAGTCCGACACTTTAGCAACGCCGGCTTTGGCGCAGGCGTCGTCCTGCTCCTGAGTGGAACCGGCGCTTCCCACGCCGCCAACAGCCTCGTTACCTGCGAGAATCGGCGCGCCACCACCCAAGGCCAGGATATCGGCGACGTCGCGTTGCGCGGCGTTCGGAGCATCCGGGGTGGTGCGCTTCTGAAAGTCGAGCGTGGTGCTGCGGAACATGCGCGCCGTATACGCTTTGCGGCGGGCCATTTCGGCCACTTGGGCGGTGGCTTGTTCGTCGCGAAGAATGACCATGATCTGTCCTGCGCGATCGACCACGGCGACCGCAGTGTGATAACCCTTGGCGGCACATTCAGCCAGGGCAGCTTCGGCAATCGTCTTGGCCATGGGTAAAGACAGATTGCGCTGCATCACCAGACCGTGGGCGCTGCCGGGCGCATTGGCAGGGTCGTTCCTTGCGTCTTTCCTGGAATCGGGGGCGTTTGCAGATGACTGGGCACCGGCGGGGAGACACAACAACAGCGCGACGGTGAGTCCCACGACGATCTTCAGAGCAACCAGCGACGCGGTTTGGGATGGAATGTTCATGTCGTTGTTCCCTCCAGATGAGTACGTCATTTGGCCCGGTCCGGGAATCGTACGCTTGTCGTCCTTTGGGCACAACTGGTGCGCTTAACTGGGCACAACGAATTCTTGGGCGGACGAGGGAGCTTTCACCGATTGTCAGCGCGCTCGGCGCTGCGTGATAATGACAGCCATGGCACACACAACAGCACCAGCAAAGGGAGAACCTTCCCACGCAACCGAGTTTGAACGAAATCTCGATCGCCTGGCGGAAGTGGCGGTACGCTTCGGGCTCGGACTCGCACCGGGGCAAGAGATGGTGATGACCGCGACGCTGGATGCGGTACCGCTGGCGCGGCGTATTGCGGAGCATGCCTATAAGGCAGGCGCGCGGCTGGTGACTCCACTCTTTACCGACGAAGAGATGGCGCTCGTTCGCTTTCGGCACGCTCCGCCGGACAGCTTCGATGCCGCGGCGTCGTGGCTCTATGAAGGCATGGCTCAGGCTTATCGGAGCGGATCTGCGCGGCTGGCGATCACGGGAAACGATCCTTCGCTTGTTGTCGCGCGAGGACCCGGAGAAGGTGGGCCGGGCAAACGCGGCAACCTCGAAAGCATACCGCCCGGCGCTGGAACTGATTACGCGCCACGAGATCAACTGGACGATTGTGGCCAGCGCCACGCCCGCATGGGCCGCGGCAGTATTCCCCGATCTGCCTAAAGAGCAAGCCGTGGCCAGAGCTATGGGAGGCGATCTTCGCGGCCTCGCGAGCCGACCAAGCCGATCCCGTGGCTGCGTGGAAAAAACACGATGCGGACCTGCACGCTCGCGCCAAACAGCTGAATGAAAAGCGCTATTCGGCGCTGCACTTCCGGGGACCGGGAACGGATCTGAGCGTGGGGCTCGCCGACGATCACCTGTGGCTGGGCGGCGGCACAATGGCGCAAAACGGGCGGTACTGCATTCCGAACATGCCGACGGAGGAGGTTTTCACCACACCGCACAAGGATCGCGTGGAAGGACGAGTGACGAGCACCAAGCCACTCTCGTATCAAGGAACGATGATCGAGGAGATTTCGGTGCGGTTCGAGTCTGGGAAAATCGTGGAGGCGCACGCGGCGCGAGGCAATCAAGTATTGCAGCGCATGATCGAGACCGACGAAGGAGCGCGGCGGCTGGGCGAAGTGTCCCTGGTGCCGCATTCGTCGCCGATTGCCTCCAGCGGATTGCTTTTCATGAACACGCTTTTCGACGAGAACGCGGCATGCCACATCGCGCTGGGGCAAGCCTACAGCACCTGCCTGAAAGATGGCGACAGCCTGACGAAGGAACAATTGGCGGCACGCGGAGCCAACGACAGCCTGATTCACGTCGACTGGATGATCGGCTCGAATCGCATCGACGTGGACGGCGTCAACGCGGCGGGCAACGCAGAGGCCGTGATGCGCGGGGGAGAGTGGGTTTAGCTCACTCCTATCTTCCTTCTTTTAACTTGTTTTGGCTGTCTTGAGAACTTGAGCGGAGTACGGCTTAAGCGCTTCTCAGAGACAGCCACCTACCTGGTAATCCAATAAACTCAGAGACTTCGACGCCGCCCAACCCAGGGGCGTACTCGCCGAGGCACTGGAGCCCACGGGTGCTCCAAAAAAGACAGTGCAAGGCAGCCATCGGCGGTGTATAAAGTTTGACTCCGGTGACGGTGCCCCTTCGGCCTCAAGAGAGAAGTTCGGAACATTGTTGAAGGAGACGTGATCATGCGCTTTCCAGGTCTTGCACTGCTACTGTTTGCTTCCGCGACCGCCGTTTTCGCGGCCCCTCAAACGACGCCTGCGCCGCAGGCAAACCAACAATCAGCAAGCGCTAACGGGGTGGACTCGATCATCGCACTGGTGCAGGCGAACATGTCCGAAGGACTGGTGCTGAAGACGATCCAGCGGCAAAACAAGGCGTACGACCTCACGCCAGACGATTTGCTGAAGCTGCAGAAGGCCGGCGTCTCGGAACGAATAATCAACGCGATGCTGGACCCATCCACGATCTCCGGCACTAATCCTGCACCGGCAACGGCTTCGTCCCCGGCAGCCGCGCCGGCACCTGCAGCGGCTCCCGCCCCGACAGCGTCACCTGCGGCGCCGCGAGGCGCTTCCGCGCCGGGTGCTTCCAATCTTGCTGCTTCCGGTCAAACTGGGCCTGGGGCCGGGCCGGGGACCGCTGCCAAGGGCGGTCCGGGTTCGACCAACGCCGCGGCGGGATGTTCTCAAACCTCTGCGACAGCAGCGCAGGCCCCGAGCCAACCAGCACCGAAATCAGGCGTGTTCTCGTCATTCAAGGACCGGATGAAAGGGACCGCGCAGAAAACCGTGGATGGCTTCGGAGACACCATGAATTGCGCGGTAGACAAGGGCGTGCAAACTTCCGAATCGCAGGTTGGCTCAGTGGCGGACAGCGCGGCGGCGGCACCAGGGCAGGCGGCTTCCAACGCCACTTCCACGGCCACCAAACCGGTTACCACCGCGACAACGAATGCCAACAACAGCGTATCAGCAGCCGCGAAAAAGAGCGCAACCAGCGCCACGAAGTAACTGAAGATAAACCCTGTTCTGTTTGCAGCCCAAGAAGGCGCGGCGCGCTGCTATGGCTGAGGTGCGATCGCAATCAGCAGGTCTTTGGCTTCCACTTGCTGGCCGGGAGAAACGAGAATCCTGGCGACGCGGCCATCGATGGGAGCATAAACGTTAGACTGCATCTTCATGGCTTCGATGGTGAGAAGCTTGGCGTCGCGGGCCACAGGCTGATTCAGTTCCACAGCGATTGACGTGACCATGCCGGCCGTGGGTGCGGGGACCTGTCCGGGATCGGCGGAATCCGCCTTGGGATGCACCGGGGCGACGACGCGCAGAGCGCGGTCGCGGACATTGATCTCCCGAGGCTGGCCATTCAACTCGAAAAATAATGTGCGCGTGCCGTCGGGATGGGGTTCACCGACGGCAAGAAATTTTATGACCAGAGTTTTGCCGGCTTCGATGGAGACGGTGATCTCCTGATCCGGACGCAAGCCGTAAAAGAACGGAGGCGTGGGCAGAACGCTTACGTCGGCATAGGCTTGGCGAAATTTGTCGTACTTCAGGAAAACGTCGGGATAGAGAAGAGAACTGAGAAGTTCGTCACGGCGAACAGACCGGCCGATTTGATTTTCCAGCCGTTTCTCCGCTTCATCCATATCGACGGATTTCAACTGCGCTCCGGGACGGCCTTCGTGAGGTTTTGCGCCGCGCAAAATAATTTCTTGAACCTTCTCCGGCCAACCGCCAGGGGGAGTTCCCAAGCCTCCGGCGAGCATCTCCACAACCGAATTGGGAAAGGAGACGTCATGGTGGACGTCCAACCTTAGGACGTCCTCCGGGCGCATGTCCTTGGCCATGAGGAACAGGGCCATATCGCCGACCACCTTGCTGGAAGGCGTAACTTTCACAATATCCCCGAAAAGGCGATTTACGCCGGCATAGGTGCTTTCGACGTCGCGCCAGGAATGACCCAAACCCATAGCGGCGGCCTGTTCGCGCAGGTTTGTGTATTGTCCGCCGGGAATCTCATGCTGGTAAAGGTGGGCCGAACCGGCGCGTGGCGCGGAATCGAAGGGCAGATAATAATCGCGAACCGTTTCCCAATAGTCGGAACATTCGTTGAGGGCGTCGATATCGAGGCCGCTATCGCGCGGCGTATGACGCAAGGCCTCGACGATCGAATTCAGGTTGGGCTGACTCGGGCCGCCGCTCATGGCGGCGATGGCCGCGTCGGCAACATCCACTCCGGCATCGGCGGCTTTTAATACGGAGGCGGCGTTGATTCCGCTGGTGTCGTGGGTGTGAAAATGGACGGGCAAGGCAATCTCTTCGCGCAAGGCCTTCACCAATTGATTTGCGGCATAGGGTTTGCAAAGGCCGGCCATGTCCTTGATGCAGAGAAAGTGGGCGCCGAGCTTTTCCATCTGCTTGGCCAAGGTCAGGTAATAGTTCAGACCATACTTGGGGCGGTTGGGATCGAGCAGATCGCCCGTGTAGCAGATGGCCGTCTCGCAAACGGCGCCCGTCTCGAGCACCGCGTCGATGGAAGCGCGCATGTTTTCGATGGAGTTCAGCGAATCGAAAATGCGGAAGATGTCGATTCCCTGCGCGTGGGCTTCACGGATGAATTCGCGCAATCACATTATCGGGATAGGAGGTGTAGCCGACGGCGTTGGCTCCCCGAAAGAGCATTTGGAAACAGATATTGGGAATGCGTTCGCGCAACTCGCGGAGGCGCTGCCAGGGGTCTTCGTGAAGGAAACGGAGCGCGGTGTCAAAGGTGGCGCCGCCCCAAACTTCGAGGCTGAAGAGTTGCGGAAGGCGATGGGCGATAGCGGCGGCGGTGGCCAGCAAGTCGTGGGTACGCACGCGGGTGGCCAGCAAGGACTGGTGCGCGTCGCGAAACGTGGTGTCCGTGAGTAAAAGGCGCTCTTCGTCGCGGGCCCACTTCGCGAACGCGCGGGGTCCCAGCTGACGCAGCAGCTGCCGCGTGCCCGCGGGGGCTTCTCCCTTTTCAAATTGAGGGACGGGCGGATTCCCGAGCGCCTCCGGAATTTTCTTGCCTTGGATTTCGGCGTTGCCGTTCAGGATTACGTCGCCGAGGTAAAGCAAGAGTTTGGTGGCGCGGTCGCCTCGGCGAGGGAACTGGAAGAGTTCGGGCGAATCGTCGAGAAACGAAGTGGTGACCTCACCGGCGCGGAAACGCGGATGATTGATCACATTTTCGACGAAGGGGATGTTGGTCTTCACGCCGCGAATGCGAAATTCGCGAAGGGCGCGGTCCATGCGATGGCAGGCGCCGTCGAGGGTGTTATCCCAGGCGGTGACTTTTACCAGGAGCGAATCGTAATAGGAGGCCAGGACAGCGCCGGCGTAAGCGGTGCCGCCGTCGAGACGAATGCCAAAACCGGCGGGAGAGCGATAGGTGGTGAGCTTGCCATAATCGGGCGCGAAATGATTTTCGGGGTCTTCCGTGGTGACGCGGCACTGGATGGCGAAACCGTTGAGCGGGACGGCATTTTGCTTGGGGAGAGAGAGCGGCTCGTCATGCAGCGAATAGCCTTGGGCGATTTGAATCTGGGCGCGCACGAGGTCGATGCCGGTGACCATCTCGGTGACGGTGTGCTCGACCTGAATGCGGGGATTGACCTCGATGAAATACCACTTTTGAGTGTCCGCATCGAAGAGGAATTCCACGGTGCCGGCATTGCGGTAGCCGGCTTTCTTGGCGAGGGCCACGGCGGCGGAACAAAGCTCGACGCGAAGCGAGTGAGGAAGCTTCGCGGCGGGCGCCAGTTCCACGACTTTCTGATGGCGGCGCTGCACGGAACAATCGCGTTCCCACAGGTGCAGGAGATTGCCATAGTTGTCGGCGAGGATCTGCACTTCCAAATGGCGCGCGCGGGAGATGTACTTTTCGAGGAAGACGGCGGGATCGCCGAAGGCGGAGCGCGCTTCGTTTTGGGCCTCCTCGAGGCGGCTGTCGAGGTCGGCGGCCTGACGCACGACGCGCATGCCGCGTCCACCGCCGCCCATGGCGGCTTTCACGATGAGGGGAAAACCGATTTTCCGGGCGGCCTTGCGGGCTTCGGCGGCATCGCGCTACAGGAAGCTCTGTTCCAGGCAGAATGGGGACGCCGGCTGAGGCGGCGAGCCGGCGGGCCGCGGTCTTATCACCGAGCAATTCGAGCAACTCCGGAGGGGGACCGATAAAAGTAATGCCGGCGTCCTGGCAAGCGCGGGCCAATGAGGGATTCTCGGAGAGAAAGCCATAGCCGGGATGGATGGCATCGACGCGCTTGTCCCGCGCCAGAGCCACGATGCCGGGGATGTCCAGATAAGCTTCGACGGGACCTTTACCGGCGCCGATCAGGTAGGCTTCGTCGGCTTTGAAGCGATGCAGGCTGAGGCGGTCTTGCTGGGAATAGATGCCAATGGTGCGGAGGTTGAGTTCATTGGCGGCGCGGAAAATGCGAATGGCGATTTCGCTGCGATTCGCAGCCAGCAGCCGCTGGATGGGCCGAAGATCCAGTTGACGCTTGCCGCCACTCGCTTTGGTACGCTTTTTCACTAAGCAGGATATTGTACGCGGAAAAGCACCGGAACGGGATCACAAGGAGCCAATGCCATGGCAGCACGGATCGAAGTGGAGAAGCTGAAGGATGGCGAGTTTCGCGTTCGCTTGATCGAAGGCCGGAGCGAATCGAGCCATCGCGTGCGTCTCTGCGACGAGGACTATCGAAGGCTTTGTGCCGGGAAGATCGAGGCTGGCGAACTGATCCGGCGGTCGTTTGAATTCTTGCTGGCACGCGAGCCGAAAGAATCGATCTTGCCGGAATTCGATTTGGCGGTGATCGCCCGCTACTTCCCCGAATACGAGCGCGAACTTAAGCGCACGATTTGATCCGCGGTCCGCTGCACGGAGTTCATTCGCTGCCAGTCGATTCGCCAGCGTCCACGGGGCATCTCGATCCAGAAGAGTCTTTTGGACGGAGTGCCGCGAGCGTGATGGTAGAGCAGCGCGGTGCGTTCGTAGAACCCGCGAGTGTGAGGCGACTGGCCGAAGCCGAATTTCTGGCAGTCGAGGTGATGACAAAATTCATGGCAGAGGGTGCTCAGGAACGTGCCGAACGAGGTGACCTGTTTGCGCACAGCGGTGCGGGTCCAGATACGGATGCGCGCATCCCGAAGGGAGTAATCCCCGAAAAGCTCGATTTGCAACCCGCCTTCGCGCACGCGGAGGGGACGCGCGGCCAAGGCGCGAACCTCGGGAGGCCGCACGCCATAGAAAGACGCGGCGGCGCGTAGGAATTCGGAGCATGCCTGCGCGACTTCCGCGCACGCGCCTTCGTTCATTACCGATTCAATGCTTTGCGCCAAACGAGGAAGCTCTGGATCGGGAGGCAAAGCAAAGGACGTCAGCTGGTCGCTCTCGCGAAACTGCGTGAGCAATTTCTTGGTGCGGGGCAGCCGATCGGTGATCATCCGTGGTCGTCCGTGGTCGTTACATTCACATGCGGGCCATTCGCATGCGGGCCGCAGGCGTTGGCATTACTGGGAGCTGCGAGGCGGAGCCAGTATAGCGGTTTTTTCGGTGAAATCGAGGTGGCTAACGAACAGCCTACTTCATGTTCTAGCCATCGGTCTCTTGCGGTCCTCGAAGGCTCTTGGACCAGGGATGCCAATGGCCTTCCCGGAGGCCTTGACGAAGCGGCCTGCCGATGCGCAGGCTCACGTCGAGGAGGCGACCCGCGCCTGCGTGCATCCAGTTGCGAGGATGACTGGAGAGTTGAGCGAGAACGTCGTCGACCGAGATGGCCGAGTCCCTGAAGCGCTGGACTTCCTCTCGGAATTGGCGGAGGTCCGAATCCGTCCAATTATTGAAGTGCAAACATACGGTCCAGACGCCGATGGGGACCTTTCTAAGCCGGCCCATCTGCTGAGGAATCCAAATCACGCCTTGCCGGTCTTGGTAGGGAAAAAGAGCGTACCCGTCGTTGATAATGCGCACGCCGAGTTTGACAAGAATATCGACCGTGGTCGCGTCGAAGGAGTGCCCCGGTGCGATCCACACCTGGGGATTCACGCCGTGTTGATGAAAGATGCGGGTGGCGTTCCGGAGTTTGATCTCCTGCACCTCAGAGGGCAGGCCCGCAAACTCGCTGCGTCCCACTCGCCCGTACATTCCTGGATCCTTGGTGAGATAGCAGTGTTGATAGCCGTGCAGGCCGATGGTCCATCCACGCTTTTGCCAGGATTGAACCCGCTCCCAAAAATTCTCACCGGGAGAGCTGTGAACCAGGCTTTTATCGCGATTCTCAGGAATGACGGCCAGGATTGGCTTGACACCGACTTCCACGAGGAACTCTTCGATGGGGTTCCAGATGCGCCAGTTCAGGGTCGGACAAAGATCGTCGAAACGCAGGATGAAACCGTTGCTCATAAGGGGTTCCCGGTAGTTTCAGGGACGCGATGCATAAGGCAACTTGAATATAGCCGCTTGGGGCCTGGGGCTCGATACCGTAATGGGATTAGGCAGGCGTCAAAGAGTCCCTAGGGTGAACACCGGTGTGGGCCGATCCAACGGGGGAGTGGCGCATGGACAGGCTAGCCGGGAAACTTCTTGCGGATGGCTACGGTGCGATCGAGATCGTCGACAGCCTGCAGGATTTTCAATCTCAAGTCGTTGTCAACCTGAGCGGATTTCAGAAAGCCGTAAACCTCGGCCCGGGCGGCTGGGGAGTCCTGCCCGTCGATAAAGGCGGTAAGCCAATCCACGAGAAAAAAGATTTTGCGCTCCCGCTTAATGCGAGGAAGAGCTTGCAATGCATGGCTCAAGTAAGGCGCGGTGAGTTCCGACTGATTCCAGTAATTGAAGGCATAAAGGCTTTGCTCGACCCAGTCCTCCTGGCGAGCGGGGTTATTCATGAAGTCATTGAAATAGCGGCTCTTGACTGCGGCTTGGGGTTGGGCAGCCTCGGCAAAATAGGCATATTTTTGCCCGTCGCCGCTGGGATCACGCTTCTTTTCCGCGGAGAGGATCGCCTCAGCCTCGGGATCGGCATGCGCCAACAGCTCCGCCACGAGATTCCATCGGTCCAAAGGCCGCAGCTCGAGCCCGGGCACAATGAGACGACCATTCAGGATCGCTTTTAGTTGGGCCAAGCCTTGAGACGTTTCCGCAATCGCTTGGAGTCCCCTAAACCACACGATGCGCAGATCGAGCTGCTCGGCGTGAACCATGCGCTCGGCGGCCAGCGCCTCGAATTTGGGCACATAGGCCTGGCGCGTTGCGGCGGGCACATAACGGTGCAGGGCCGCAGCGGAATGCGAAAGCAAGCTGCGCGAGAGAGTCTCGTCAGTCTCGTGCGGCAAGAGCTTTAGCGCCAGATCGAGATAGTCCCGCGGGGCCAACTGGGCATTGCGCACAGAGTCCCACAAGGAACCCCACAGGAGCGTGCGGAGGAAGGGGTCCTCAATTCCGCCAAGCTGATGGATCACAGCGTCGCGGCTGCGCGGATCGAGCAGAAAGCGGGCATAGGCGTAGTCCTGGTCATTGGCAAAGATGAAAGCGGGACAGGACTGGCCCTTTAAGTTGGGCTGGCTGGCCAACCGGAGAGATTTTTCGTTCAGATCCACGCGCAGCAATACCGGGCTACGGTTGGGGTAATTTAGCGCGAGTTGCATGGCGACCGGCCAAATTTCGTTCGAGCCCAGCACATCGTGTTGGGAGAGAGAAACGGCACTCAAATGGTCTCCCTCACAGGACCAGGAAACGTCGACTTGCGGCATGCCGCGATGCTTGATCCACATATCCGCCCAATTCCCCAGCGGGCGGCCGGAAACGCTCTGGAAGGCATTTACGAGATCGTTCCATTCCGCATTGGCGTAGGCATATTGCTTCAAGTAAAGCTGCAAGCCCTGGCGAAATTTATCCTCGCCCAGGACGAAGGCAAGCTGCTTCAGGACGGCAGGGGCTTTGGAATAGACGATGGCTCCATAAGCCGACTTGGCGTCTTCGAGATTGGGAATCTCCTGGTAGATGGGCGTGGTGCCCTGAGTGGAATCGATGGCGTAGGCGTCCGGCTTGATGGATTCATAAAAGCGCTTCCATACGTTTTCGTGAGGCTCGAGGGTTGCCAGCGTCTGGAAGGCCATGTATTGCGCGAATCCCTCCTTCAACCAGAGGTCGTCGAACCAGCGCATGGTCACGAGATCGCCAAACCATTGATGCGTGAGCTCATGCAGGACAAGAATGTCGCGGTTGAGCAGGTCGCTATGGGTGGGAGCGGTGCGGAACAGAACCGACTCTTCGCGAAGGAAGGTGGCGCCGGCGTGTTCCATGCCTCCATAAGCCAAACCAGGAATGAGCACCATGTCGTACTTAGGAAATGGAAACGGGCGGGCGAAGAAATCGGCGAGATAGTCCCTGCCGCGGGCGGCAATCGACTGCACCTGGGGGGCTTCGGCCCGCGCGCGGTCGAACTTCGACTTGCGAACATAAAGTCCCGGCATTCCGGGCGACGACGGAAGCTGCCGAAATGGACCGGCGGCGAAGGCGAAGAGATAAGTACTGATCGGCGGCGTTTCGGCAAACAGGGTACGCTTTCGTCCAGCGCCTGCCGGGGAGACGCTCTGGGCGGCGGTATTCGAGATTACGGTCCATTCCTCAGGGGCGGTGATTTCGAGCGTAAAGCGGGCCTTCAAATCCGGCTGATCGAAACAGGGGAAGGCCATGCTGGCATCCATGGGAACAAATAAGCTGTAAATGTATTGGGAGTTGTCGTCACGATCGTCGAAGCGCGTGAGCGGCTTTCCGGCCGGCGCAACCGGAGCGGCAAAGCGAAAGTGAACCGCGTTCTCTCCCACGCGCAAGGAATTCACCGGCAGTTCCAGATGGCCATTCTCGGCCTTCAAAGGCACAGTTGTTCCATTCACTGAAGCGGCGATCAACCGGCCATCGCGAAAGTCCAGGAGCACTGGCTGGAGCGATTTCAGCTGGAAGCGAACGTCCTCTTCGCCCGATGCTTCGTCCGCACTTGGCGTGAGGACAAATGCAACGCGATATCGCAGGCCTGAAATCACTTCAGCTCGGCGGCGCGCCAATTCCCGGGGAATGCCTTGGGGTGCTTGCGCCAAGGCCGAGGAGAGGACGAACAGGATTATCGGAAAAGCAGCAATCGTGCGGGCGAGCATTCCTGAAAAGGGCATTTCTGAAGCGGAGTATAGCGCACGGCAATCAGGCTGGGTAAAAAGAGGGGGCGGACCCTGGCACGTTCAGGATCCGCCCCGCAGTAGCACCCCGCTCGCCGATTTCCGGCTTGCGGTTTACCTATTGTGCAGTGATCGTCACCGTGCCTAAAGTCACTGGCGCCGTATTTGCTGAAGCCTGCGCCAGAACCGAAACGTGGATCTGGACTTGGTTTGCGGTACCGCCGCCCGATCCGCCAGAACCGCCCGACCCGCCGGAACCACCCGACCCGCCCGATCCACCGGAGCTACCGGTGCCGGTGGTGCCGGTCGTGGTTGTGGTTGGCGTCGATGTGCTCCCACCGCAGGAGACCAGTCCGGCGGCAAGGACGAGCGTCAAGGTCATCACCAAGAAGCCGCGGAAGAAAACGGCGGTGCCGAGCTTTTGGCGACGGCCGAGGGTAAACATCGTCAGCATCATGCAGAGCGCCGTGAGGGCCATCGTCCAAGCCGATGCTATTCGGAACCCCGAGCCGAACCCCGGCACAGCGAACGGCGAGGGAGGCGAGAGCAGACTGGTACTCGTCGGAGTCGATGCCTCGGTGAGAGTCAGTGTTGTCGTGATTGTCTGTGCAGGATTGATCTGGTTGGGATTAAAGGCGCAGCCCAGCCAGGCGGGAAGGGGTCCGCCTGTATCGGCATCCAAACACGAGAACGTTATCGTTCCGGTAAAGTCGGCCGGATTCACGTTCACAGCGAAATTCTGCGAAGGTTGTGCAGGCGAGAGGCCGGCCGAAGCAGGTGTGATCGACCCCGGCCCGTTGCCAATGTTTACCGTGACCGTAGTCTTGTGAGTGGTCCCCGTAGTGCTGGTCCCAGCGATCTGGAAGCTCAGCTGGGCGAATATTGCACCATTACTCAGAATGTCCGAGGGCAGAGCCACGCTAATGGTGGATGATGCGCCGGCGTTGATGGTCGACTGACTGGCGGAACACGTCAAGGCGTTCAGCTCGGAGGTCGACGGCGGTTGGCCCGAAGCCTCGGTGGTGGACAGGAAGTTGTTACAGCCCAGAGCGATGGAACCTGTGAATCCGCCAAGGGCTGTGGTGTTGACGTTGAAATTGACGGTCTGACCAGGCTGGGCGGTCTGGGACACCTGAGTTGCGCTGATGCTGAAGTCGCTGGCAGGCGGCAGCAGATTTGTTGTGGCGAAGTCAATGTCTGCAATCGCGGCGCTGGCGCTGGCCTGATTTACCCAAGCCATATCCGGATTAGCACTGGGGGCCAGACCGATCTGAACCGATCCGCAAAGCGAGCTGTTTGGCGTGGTTTGAACGGGACTCGCAGGGATACACAGGGCCGAAGAATTCGTGGAGACCTGGGAAACAGTCGGGAAAGTGACGCCCTTATCGGTGGACTGGGCGAAGAAAACGTTGAACGTGTCAGTGGCGGAGAGGGGCTGCGACTGGTCAACCTGCTCCCACACGACGTATAGGTTGTTACCTTTGGAATCGACGGCGACCCGGGGATAGGCCGGCGCGACGGCGCTTGGCGGAGCAATGTTGATCGAAGGTGTAAAATTGTTGCCGTCGTCGTCAGAGTGGCTGAAGAATATGCCCTGGGAATTCGTGCTGTTATTTCCTCCAACGCCCCCCGTGGGGCCTCCAGACCAAACCACATAAAAATTGCCAAAATTGCCGGTGCCATCAACGGCAACCTGGGGCGACGCCGCCGAGAGGCTGGCCAGATTGATGGGAAATGAGAAATTGGTAATCGGGTCGTCCCCGTTTACGGGTTTACTCGTCAGGACGTCTTCGTGCGAGTCATCCGACCAGAGAAGATGGATGAGGCCCGATCCATCGGTGAAGAGATTCAGGTTGTCAAACGAGCAGCCAAAGAAGCCGACTGGATACCTCGTCCCGCCGCCAGTTAACCAATCCGTGTTGGACAGGTTGCGGGTGTTCGATGGGTCGAAGGTGTAACCGGCCCCCACTTGGAGCGTCTCGTTTACCCAGAAATTTCCGCCCACCGTATTGGTGATCGGCGTTGGCTCCGACGGAAGAGGATTCAGCAAGCAGTAGGAACCTTGCTGATTTTCTTGTGCAATATCGGTCCAGGCGACGACGACCTCGCCATGGCCATCGACGGCGACGCGCGGGCCACCCGTATTAATGGGGGTGGGGGGAGTAATCGCCGCGAGGTTGACGGGCGGGTTAGGGAAGGAACCGTCCTGAGTCTGGCTGATCCAGACGGCGTTTTGGCCCCAAACGACATTCGCTCTTCCCCCCGTATCGAAGGCGAGACGCGGGGAGTCAGCTAGCGGCAAGCCCGACGGGCTGACGGAAGTAGAGATCGATGGAGGGGTGGTAAATAGTTGGCCACTCGTATTGGACCAGCTTGCATAAACATCGTACGTGGCCGGGCCGGCCAGGGGCGAGGCTGGATCGAGCGCCGCCCAGGTGATGGCGATAACCCTGGCGTCGTTAGGATCGACCGCAATTTGCGGCTGGAAAGCAGGCAAGGTCGGGCCATTACTGCCGGGAACCGTCACTGCAGTACCGAGGGTCGTCACACCTGCCGTGGTGCTGGTACGAGCGAACATGATGCCGTTCGCGCTGTCGACCCAAACGAGGTTGAGGTTGCCGTTCGCGTCCACGACCATGGCGGGATAAGAAGCCTTGCTGGCCGAATTTTTCGTCACGTTGGTGATTGAGAATGTTTGGGCATGGGCAACCGCTGACAGCGCCAAGACGACGCAGCCGGATATTACCAACGAGCTAAATCGGCGCAACTGCCTTACAACACGAGACATATCGCCTCCCTAAGAGTCCTCGCGCGCGATGGACTCGCGTCTTACCAGAAAGTGTGGACCGGACCTGAGGACCATACCTGGAACAGCATAGGGTGAGGAATACGGAGGCGGCCGGAGAACTCTGCCGTTTTTCTGGGAGGCTGGCAGGGGGAGTTTCCCGTAGAGCGCGGTAAGCCGTTTTCTGTAGTTTGAGGGCTGGGAGGATCTCTTGGCGCGATCTTTATGGCTCTTGATGGCGCTTGCGGGGAGGTAAGAGCCGAGACGGGATGGGCTTCCGCTGAAATTTGCGGAAGCCCCGCCAATCGGAATTGCTATCGCCGCGGTTGCTATGCGGTTGTGGCTTGACCTCCCGCCAGCCGGGCCGTCATGGTGATCTCCGCTTTCAGCAAACGCGAAATCGGGCAGCCTGCTTTTGCGGCCTCCGCGGCCTTATCGAAAGCGGCTTTGTCCGCTCCGGGGATGCGAGCGCTGACGTCCAAATGAATTTTTGTGACGGTCCAGCCAGCGTCCAACTTGTCGAGGGTCAGGGAGGCCGTCGTTTCGAGGCTTTCCGGGGTGATGCCGGCGTTTCCAAGCTGGGCCGAGAGCGCCATGGTAAAACATCCGGCGTGGGCCGCGGCGATCAACTCCTCGGGATTGGTTCCCTTGGCGTTCTCAAAGCGCGTTGAAAACGAATAAGGCGTATTCGAAAGCACGCCGCTTTCGCTGGATATGGTGCCTTTTCCCTCTTTCAGCGAACCCTTCCATACTGCTGAAGCTTTGCGAACCATGAGTTGGTTCCTCCTTTTGTATTCGGACTATCGGGCTGGTAGATTGCCGTCTGAAATCGTTTTGGTTCAAAGGACTCATCAGCTGCCCAGCAATTTTACTCAATTCACGGCGCGGGCGCCGACACTTTCCTCGGCTAATTCGCTAGCGTGCGATCTGCTTGACGCTATGTAGAGGGTGGCGTATCGTCATGTCCAAAAGTTGGCTTCGATCTCCTAAGTAGGGGGTTAAAGAATGGCTTTCAAATCAAAGATTAGCAGGAGAGCCCTGGTAAAGTGCGGCCTGGCCACGGCAGGGCTCCCGGTTGTTTCCAAGTTGATTGGTTCATCGGTCGAAGTTCAAGCCGAAGCTAAGACCAAGAGCGATCCGTCATTTGCGGCAATTCCAGGGCAGGTGGGCGGGCAGGACATTTGCGGGGCATACGACGTCGACCCGAATTGGCCCAAACCCCTGACGTCGCTGCCGGGAAATGAAAACTGGACTTGGGGATCGGGCGAGGGAGTCTTCGCGGAGAACCCCGACCGTGTTTTCATTCTTCAGCGCGGAGAATTGCCGAACATAAAGAGGCCCAAGGAGACGGACCTTCCGCAACTTGGACCGAGCCTAACGTTTCCCATCGGCCGGCTCCCTTGGCGCGACGCCACTGCCGCCAGCCCACCAGGCCCGCTAGACGGCCCCAACCATGGCACGGAAGGCGTTGACTGGCGATGGCAGCATTGCATCGTTACGGTGAATTCCAAGGGAGACATCCTCGAAACCTGGCCGGAGTGGGACAAAATGCTGCGGCGGCCGCACGCCATTTACATCAACCCCTACGATAAAGACAAATATGTGTGGCTGGTGGACGATTACCGGCACGCGATTTTCAAGTTCACCCATGACATGAAGAAGCTGGTGCAAACCATTGGGACGGTGAACGAGCACGGCTCGGATGGCACGCATTTCTACAGGCCGACGTATCTCGCCTGGCTGCCGGACAGCACCATGTTCGTGGCCGACGGATACGTGAACACGCGCGTGGCGAAATTCGACAAGAACGGCAAGTTCATCATGGACTGGGGCCAGAAGGGCACGCCTCCGAACGAGACGCGTCCGGGATATTTCAATGGCGTGCATGGGTTAGGTATCGACCTCGCGACCGACAGGGTCTTCGTCAACGACCGCAATAACCACCGCATTCAGGTGTTCGATACTAATGGCAAGTTCCTGAACCAGTGGCGGGTGGGCGATCCGCCTTCGGATGTACACATCATCCTGGTGACCGCCGATCGTCACCTTTGGGCGTTCGATCGCGGTACCAACAAAATGATCAAATACGATCTAGAGGGGCATCTTCTGCACTCCTGGGGCACGTGGGGCGACTTCCCAGGCGGCTTCTGGGGCGTGCACGGAATGCACGTTGACCAGGAGAGCAATCTGTACGTGGCCGAAGTGGATAACGGGCGCGCGCAGAAATTCATCCCACGAAAAGGCGCCAACCCGGCCATGTTGATTGGCCCAGGGGTCAAACCCGTCTGGTCGTAGGCTTACGACATTCCCAGATTGTTGCTGGGACAAAGCAGGCCGCTGCGGTGGGGAAATGCAGAATTCAAAGCCGCAGCGGCCTTTTTATTGGTGGTGGGAAATCTTCCGCGGGCGTCGGATGAGCGGACGCGCTCGCATTTGACAGCCGACCGTGTGCGATTCTGAATTATCTCCCATTCCTGCAATAACTTGGGCACTTTCTTCACTTGGGGGCCGCAGCCCTGTCGAAAACTTTTGGGGCGGTCAAATTGGGGGTAGTAAGAAAAAAGGAATCGAGGTAGAATTCCGACTGGCGGGCGGGCCAAGCCGAAAAACTACAGCGGAATTTGTAGCTGCCAAGGATGGGAAGTGTAGCCCCGGAAGCGGGACGTAAGGGGCATCTTTTACGGGTGCGCCGCATCTAATTTGTAAGCAAAATAAAACTTCAGAGTCGACCGGCGAATAAATTCCGCATCTCGCTGATTTGCAAAGGGGATATCGCGCCAAGGCGTCTTCTGTCTAACCGGTCGGTTTGTCTCTGAAAATTAATACGAGGCAATATCTAAGTTATGGGATTGATCGACAACATGCAGCAGTTGAGAGAGGACGAGTACGAAGGCCTCTTGAAGTCCCCGGAAGCAGACGAGGACGTGGTAGAGGAACGCGCGCAGGAGAGTTCGGCTAGCGAGAACGAGATCGAATATGCGCCGGGCGTTGACGACACGTTCGACCCGGTGCGCAGCTATCTGGCCGCGCTGGGCGCCGTGCCTCTGCTGAAGCGGGAGGAAGAGGTAATTCTGGCGAAGCAGATCGAGCGGGGCGAGAAGATGGTCATGACCGCTGTGACGCGGTCGCCCGAGGCTATCGAGGCCTTGATTCTAGTAGGAAAAGAACTGAAGGCAGGTACTCGTCCGATCAAGAACGTGGTACACGTCGACAGTGAAGCGCCCTCGGCGGAAAAAACTGAACTCAATCGGGCGATAAAGGTCATTGCCGAGGTATCGCGCCTTTATTCCCTTGCGCTTCGCCAAAGCTCGCGGACGAGGTCTCAAGCAGGCTCGGGACGCCGTTCCAGCTGGGCGCTGGCACGGTTGCGTGTCCAAATCTCGCGCCTGATGAACTCCGTTCCGTTTGGCACTTTTGAGAGAACGCGCCTGGTGGAACTAACGCGATCGGCCCTCGAGGGGTCTGTTGCGCAGCAGAAACGAGCAAGCTCCCGACGGTCGGGTCAGCTCCCGCGCGTTCCTGAGAGATTGCTGGGATTGGGGGAGGAAAAGCGCCTACTCCAGCGGATGCGCAGAGGCGAAGCCATCGCGGAGCAGGCCAAGAAGAAAATGACGGAGGCCAACCTTCGTCTGGTGGTGTCGATAGCCAAGCGATACCTAAACCGGGGCATGAGCTTTTTGGATTTGATTCAGGAAGGAAATATCGGATTGATGCGGGCGGTGGAGAAATTTGAATGGCGCCGCGGCTTCAAATTCTCGACTTACGCGACGTGGTGGATTCGCCAGGCGATCACGCGTGCGATCGCCGACCAGGCTCGGACCATTCGCGTGCCCGTACATATGATCGAGCATATAAACAGGTTCATGCAGGCAAACCGCGAACTCTTGAAACAACTCAGGCGGCAGCCGACTTCACAGGAGATTGCCCAGAAGCTCGGATTGCCCGTGGAAAAAGTGCGCGAGCTGATGCGAATCGCTCAGGAGCCGCTCTCCCTGGAAACTCGGATCGGAGCGGATGGGGAGTCGCATCTCGGTGATTTCATCGAAGACAAGCAAGCCGCGTCTCCTTCGGAGGCGGTGATCGATCGTAATCTGAAGGAACACGCGGTCGATATGCTGAATGACCTGACGCCCCGAGAGGCCAAGGTCATCCGCATGCGCTTCGGGCTGGAAGATGGAGACGAACACACGCTCGAGGAGGTAGGGCGCTGCCTGGGAGTCACCCGGGAACGTACCCGGCAAATCGAGGCTCAGGCGCTGAGAACGCTGCGAGAAGCTCCGCGCACGAAGCGTCTGAAGTCGAATCTGCGTCGCTCCGCCTAACTCTCAGCGAGCAGGGGCAGTTTTCGGCATTAAACGCACGCCTAAGAGTGGCTGTGCCACTTCAGGGCGCAGCCAATAAAGTAGCAATTCCCTGCCCTACGCCTATACACATAGAGGCGAGCGCATAACGCCCCTTGATTCTTTGAAGCTGTCTGGCGGCAGTTAAGATCAGACGCGCTCCGCTCATACCGAGGGGATGTCCCAGGGCGATGGCTCCTCCATTAGGATTCACCCTCTCGCAATCGTCCGGCAAATGGAACTCCCGCGTAACAGCGAGGACCTGAGCCGCGAATGCTTCGTTCACCTCGACGACATCCATATCTCCGATATTCAGGTTTCGGCGCTCCAAAATCTTCTTGATCGCGGGAATTGGTCCGATCCCCATCACGTCCGGCAACACCCCCGCCGTCGCGGTGCCGACGACACGGGCCAAAGGCGTCAGGCCGAAGTGAGCAATGGCTGCCTGGGAAGCTACAAAAACAGCGCAGGCGCCATCGTTTATGCCGGAGGCATTGCCGGCAGTTACCGTGCCGCCTTCACGGAACGGAGCAGGCAATTTTGCTAATCCTTCGAGTGTTGTGTCCGGACGCAAGTGCTCGTCCTGCGAAACGAGCTTACATGACCCCTTCGGCTGCGGAACATGGACCGGTACGATCTCCTCAGCGAAGATTCCAGCCTTCTGGGCCGCGGCCGCCCTTTGCTGGGAACGAAAAGCGAATTGGTCTTGCGAGGAGCGGTCAATGCGGTAGGCTGCGGCGACATTTTCGGCCGTCTCGGGCATGGACGCCGTGCCGTACCTCTTCGCCAGTTCCGGATTGACGAAGCGCCATCCGAGCGTCGAATCATAAATCTCGGCGCTTCGGGAAAAAGCCGAGGACGCCTTGGGAATCACCATCGGCGCGCGGCTCATACTTTCTACTCCTCCGGCGATGGCCAGCGAGATTTCATCGGCGGCAATGGCCCTGGCGGCAAGGGCGACCGCTTCCATGCCAGAGCCGCAGAGGCGGTTGACCGTCACAGCGGAAACTGTGTGCGGAATACCAGACAATAGCAACGCCATCCGGGCAACATTGCGATTGTCTTCGCCGGCCTGATTCGTACATCCGAAGACGATCTCATCGACCGACTCCCAATCGCTGCGTTCAAACCTCTGCCGGAGCGCCGATAGAGGCACGGCGGCCAGGTCGTCCGCGCGCACCTGGGCCAGGGCCCCCGCGTAGCGGCCAATCGGAGTGCGAACGCCTTCGCATATGTATGCAACTGCCATCGTCAGAAGCACGCGCCTAGTCCGCGGAAAGCACTGCCAATTCGGCGGCGGTCCCGACAGGTCCAAGGCGCACTTTGATTATCTGCTGAGATGACTCGAGGACGCCAACTGCGTTCAGCTGAGATTATAGTATTGGAGCCGTTGCTGGAGAGCGGATTCCGCAATCCCGAGCATTCGTGCGGCAGCGAGCTTATCGCCGTGGGCTTCCCGAAGCGCGTCAGTAATTCCCTGGCGCTCGCGATCGTCAAGATACGATGTGATGCCGGCGGTCCACCGCCGATGATCGGGCGACTCGAGGCAAAGCTTAAGATCACCGATCTCAATTGCCGGCCCGGAAGCAAGCGAAATTGCCCGCCGCACCGCGCCTTCCAGTTCCCCGACGTTTCCCGGCCAATCATGCTCGCACAAATAGCGCATCGCGGCGTCCGAGAACGCAGCTCTGGAGTGGCCGGCCTCGCACTTCTGGAGGAAATAATCGACCAGCAGCGGGATATCTCGTTTCCGCTCGCGAAGCGGCGCGATATTGATTTGCATGGCACTCAGCCGAAAAAAGAGATCCTCGCGGAAATTCCCGCGCTCGACGTCAGCCCGCAAGTCACGCGAGGTCGTCGCAAGAACGCGGGCGTTAAACGGAAGCGGGTGACTGGATCCGATGGGCCGGAATTCCCTCTCCTGCAGCATGGCCGCGAATTTACTCTGGACATGCAAAGGAAGATTGCCGACTTCCTTCAGCAGAACGGTACCCCCGCGGGCAAAGGCGAAGAGACCCCACCGGGCCTGAGCGGCGCCGGAAAAGGCTCCCTTTTCATATCCGAAAAGCTCAGATTCGGCTAAGGTGGGCGCCCCATTGGAACAATCGGAGATGACGAAGGCGCTTCCCTTTCGCGGGCACAAGGAGTGAATCACATGGGCCGCTCGCGCCTTGCCGGAGCCTTTTTCCCCAGTGATCAGCACGGGATATGTGGAGGCGCTGGCCTGATGGATCAGGCCGTAAACGCGCTGCATTTGCGCGGAGATGCCGATGAGCTGAGGCTGCCGCTCCGGCATCGACTGGTTTGCTTCAGAAGGCACAATTCACGTCCCGTCACAGCTGCGTCGAACCCAAGGGAAAGACAAAGATCAGGCCAGCTCGATCAGGCAGCGCTCTTGACCCAACTGCGTTCGATTTCCGCCCATCCGGCCGCTGGAATACGGCCAAGAACGAGGGCGGCACCCTTGGACATGCTGTCGACCAGCTGTCCCGCTTGACGCGTGGCGCGCGGAAGGGCAAAGGGACCTGCGGTACGTATCGAAAGCCGGATGCACTTGAGCAGCAGGAGCGAGAGCAGCAGCGCCTGAACCGTCTTTAGCTCTTCTCCCAAGCTGGAAGGCACTCCTCGCTGAATGAGGAATCGGCGAAAGCGCCAGAGTGTGAGCAGGTCATTCTGCAAGAGAGAAAGCCAGGTCAAGGCGAGCTGCTTACGGTCGTGCCGAAGCCTTTCCGCCAAGCGCCGCAGATCGGGATTCGAACACAGAACCTGGTAATCGGTATCGTCAAGCAAACGCCTGGCGTTTGCGAACGAGCTACCCTCGAGGTTGATGATTTGTCCCACGGCGAGGACCGCGGAGGAGTCCGGCAAGCTCTTGGGAGCATCCCGCAGACCTATGAAAATGAAGCTCCCGAAGAGAGCCAGTCCCAAGACCGTGAAAAGAATTAAATTAATCATGGCCGTATGATCGTACGCGCAGCTGAAACCGTGCGATTCCAATCCTCAGTCCACTGGTTCAGCTCTGCGGTTCCACTCTCCAATATTGGGGGATTGGGCTCATAAACCCATAAGGCCCACATCCACGCAACCATCATTACGAGAAAACTCAGCGGCCGCAAATAGTACCAATAGGGTAAGAAGGAATTGGTCAGATCCACCATGGCGCTGTTAACAGTCGATATAGATACCCAGCCTCCAAAGGCCAAGGCTATTCCCCGGACATTCCGGCCGAACCGGACACCATAGTAACGAGCCATGAGCAGGGTTCCCAGAATCATAACGGCCTGGACGAAACCGAAGCTGCGATCCAGGGCCAAATGGATGGAACGGAGGCTCGTGTAGTTTTGATAGCCCCAAAAGGTGGCGCCGGCGCATACGAGAAGAAGAAAGGCGGTAATCCCCAAGCCTTTGGAAAGGCTGCGGTTTAAACCGGAGCCCTTTGGAAATGTCTGGTGAAAGATTTCCCAAACCAGGAGGAAGCGAAGGACCACATCCAGAGTGTCGCTATTCCAGTAGAGCGAAGGATACAGGGAGTGTACGCGGACCTCGGGCGCCATTCGCAGGTAGGAAATGAAGCTGACCAGGATGGCAGAGTTGCCGATTACGAGCCAGACTACGTAAACGAGGAGAAACGGATATGCACGCCACAGCGATTTACGCGACAAAAGCAAAAGTGTGCACACTTCTAACACTACTGCCGCAATGCATATCAGCAGAGATATAACCATCGCGACCAGTAGTATACACGAACCGGGCTTACTGGAGGGGGCGCATGCGCCCCCCCTGTGGTGCAACGCTAAACGTACGAAAGTACTACTCTTCTGGGAACATTGGTGGTCGTCCGCCGCCCATGGTGATCACCTCGAATGAGAAAATTTGTTTGACTGCGCGAGCGAAGGTACAAGCTTTCGCGTAGGGTTAGTAATCTTTTCGTAATTTGTTCAGTAAACTTAATAAGGAAGGAATTGCGCGGGTTGTTAGAGTTGGCCTAGAATTCTGGATTGCCATGCTGCGGGAAAAGCCCATCTCGCGGTACCTCGAGAATGTCCTGGAAGCGCTGCCTAGCGCGTTCGCGCAACTGGTGTTTCTTTCATCGCTGCGAGACCCTTACACAGGACGCTACCTGCACGAAGGCTGGGCCAGCGTTTCGACGCCAGAAGAGGTGAATTCAGCGCTTCGCGAAACGCACCGTTCTGTTTTTGAAGCTGTAGTGAATCTTCCCCTGACGGACTTATCAAGGGAGTTGCGGAAGCACTTCAATTCACTGGGACAGGTGGAGGTCCGGGTAGCCAACCTCTGGCTGGAGACGGAACCTTATTACGAAATGATTCCCGAAGGATGTTCTTTGCTGGCGCGGAAGTTTTTCATTTCGCAATTTCGTTCGGCGCTGGAAGTTTTGATCCAAGCTCCTGGGTGGACGTACTTGGAGGAACCAACCTCATCGCCACTCCCACCACCTGACCGAGGATCTCAGCCTCAGTGGCTAAATTAAGGCTCTGCACCGGGGCATTTGAGACCGGATGCGGAATCAAGCTCAGCCGCGAACCTTCCACTTGGCACCACGCGCAACGGTACCCATCGCGAAGCTCGACGAAATAGATGGGGCGTTCGAATTCGTTTCTCCACGGATCCTGAGTCACCCGCCGCCGTTCGGGATCGATCATCAGCAGCGAACCCGGGCGAAGCAAAGGGAACATGGTTCTGTCGGTGAGGCCGATATAGCCGTACGTGTGCCGCCGCGGATTGCAGCTCAAGAGAAAAGCCGCGGGTATTTCTCCCCACATGGCGACCACACGATTCACCAGTTGTGTCGTCTCCCAGCGAAAGGTGGGGTCGATGCGAACCGGCACCAAGACCTTTTCCTCAAACCCATAGATTTCTGCCGCTGTCGTGCGGGTGATGTCCGGCAGAAAGCGCGTTCGATACGCCTTCGTCCGATTGGCATTGACACCATAGCGGCTAAGAATGTCGTTCAGGTCGAGTCCATAGATGGAACAAAGGCTGAAAAGCTTGTGGAAGCTGGGGGTGGACTCCTCGTTCTCGATCTGGGTGAGTCGGGCGGCGGACACGTAAAAGTTGTCGTTCGCCTCCTCGGAAGCGATCACCAGGCTGGCTTCCTGGACGTCACGCATGCCGATCTGGAGGCGCTCGCGAACGGCCTTAAGGTATTGTCCAGGCGAGACTTTAGGCTGAGGTGGCGGCGCAGCTGGGACATTCTTGGGGAGGGGCTTTTCGATCGTTTCGGTGTCCGGCCTTAGCCGGGCCGGGGTGTTCAGTTTGCTGAACATGGGACGAAAGTCTACCCCTGAGTTCGATTTCCTACAACCGAAAGCTGGCCTAGACGAGCGCCCAACTCTGCCCAGGGTCGCTGGGGATCATGCTAGACTCTCGGTGTCCATCAGACTTGGCCGCGAGCGCGCTAAGCGAAAGCACTGCTCCTTGGCGCGCAGGCGACAATCATCGCGTTGTAAATTTGCAGGAGCGGTAACATGCAGGAAGAAATTGGCACGACCGCCGGAGCCGTCTGGCGGGCGCTCAGCGCAAACGGCGAATTGTCCTTGCCTGGCTTGAAAGAACAGATCGAGGCGAAGTCGCCCGTATTCGAATGGGCCGTTGGTTGGCTGGCACGCGAGGACAAGATTGTTATCAGGCGCCATCAGAGGAGCTACCGCGTGCACCTCAACGATGCGCAGGCCCGTTCCGCCGGCGCGTGAACGGGTGCCGCTGGCCTGAGGTTTGCCGGCAAGAAGTCGTGTGGAACCAACCCTGCGTAAATTCGCGCCCACGGATTCCTGCGTAGCAATCAATTTCAGCGATCGGCGAGATCGTTAGCGCGCAAGACCCAGAGCAAGGTCCTCCACCAGCAACTCACCGAATTTCAGCGGGGACGGGCGATGCCCAGCTTCTGCATGCGGGACTGAAGAGTCGTGCGCTTCATGCCAAGCAAGGCAGCGGCCCCTTTAGACCCGCCCAGAACCCATTTCGATTCCTCGAGCGCGCGAAGGATATGGTCCTTTTCGGCTTCGGCGAGCGTCGGCAAGCCGGCCGCACGGCCATCCGGATTCGATTTCAATTCAGAAAGAGGAATATGCAGCACCGGAGAGGGCGAAAGAATGACCGCACGTTCGATAAGGTTTTCCAATTCCCGAATGTTCCCCGGCCAATGATAGCGTTCGAGGGCGGCGACCGTTTCCGCGGACACCGTTTCAATGTGCCGGTTTGTCCGGCGGGCGTAACGCTGCGCAAAATAGCGTATCAGGTTGGCTATATCCTCGCGGCGCTCGCGTAAGGGTGGCACGGCGACCGGAAATACGTTCAGGCGATAAAAAAGATCGTTACGGAACGCGCCATTCTCGACCATATGGGAGAGATCGCGGTTGGTGGCGGCCACGACGCGGACATCGACACGGCGGGTACGAGTGCTGCCCAGGCGTTCAAACTCCTGTTCTTGGAGTACGCGCAGGAGTTTGGGCTGGAGTTCCAGAGGAATGTCGGCGACTTCGTCGAGGAAAAGAGTGCCCTTATCGGCCAATTCGAAACGGCCGAGCTTCTGCGCTATCGCTCCGGTGAACGCACCCTTCTCGTGCCCGAAAAGCTCGGACTCCAGCAATCCCGTGGGGATGGCGGCGCAATTGATTTTCACGAAGGTGCGGTCGCGCCGGCCGCTCAGATTATGCAGGGCGCGAGCGATCAACTCCTTGCCGGTGCCCGTTTCTCCCATAATCAGCACGGTCGAATCGGTGGGGGCGACGGTCTGCACCTGGGAGAGCAGAGTCTTGAGAACAGCGCTTTCGCCGACAATCTCGTCGAAGTTGTGCTCGGTGCGAATTTCATCTTCGAGATAAAGCTTTTCTTCCGTGAGTTTGTTCTTGAGATCGGCAATCTCTCGAAAGGCCAGGGCATTTTCAACGGCGATCGCCACTTGCGCGCCGACCTGGGTCAATAGGTCCTGGTCCTCCTGGGGGAAAGCAGAATCGCGGAAACTGGCCACGTTCAGGGTGCCCAGAACCCGATCGCGAGTGATCAAAGGGACGCAAAACTCCGCCCGGACCCCTTCCGCGATCAGCCGCCGGGTGATATCGGAATCGAAACTCTCCAAATCCGCGCGGTCATAGCGTTGCGACAGCCGAGTTGAGAATGCGTGTCCAGCCGGCGATTTATCGAGAGGAACGGCCATCTCTTCGTGGATAAATCCCTGCCCGCCCGAGAAATCGAGCGCTCGCACGCGCAGCCGATTGGTTCCGGGTTCGGGCAGGGCCAGGCTTGTATATTCATGATGCAGCACGCGGCGGAGGCTAGTGGCGATCACGTGAAACAAGTCGCGGAGATCGAGCGTGGAGACCAGCGCGTTATTCACCTCCAGCAGCACGCGCAAGCGATCCCGCTCCCGAGCCAACTGCTGCTGATAATCGCGTACGGTCTCGAAGTTCAATGCGTTATCGACAGCGACGGCCACTTGCCGGGCGACCTGCTGCATGAAGTCGACTTCGCTGCGATCATAGTGATGAGGTTCAAGCTTTCCGAACCCCATCGTTCCCAGCCTGCGCTGCGCCGTGGTCAAGGGAACCACGCAAAAAGACCGGACCCCCTCCTGCCGAAGCGCCTCCATGAGCTGCGAAAAGGACTCCTCGGAATCGACATCCGGAACCACAAAAGGAACCTGGGTCTCGAAAACCCGCCCGGAGGGCGTGGAACCAACCGGCGATTCCCTGCCCACGCGCGACTGAGTGGGTTTCTCGCGCAAAGCTTCGAGCAGGTGCAAACGCATGACCTGGCGCTCCGGATCGTGCAGCACGAGATTCAAATAATCAAAATGAGCCACGTCGTGCAGCCTCGCGGCCAGGTCGCGGAACAGTTCAGCCAAATCGCGATGCTGCGCGATCGACTCCGTTACTTGAAGCAGGGCTTGGGAACGAGACGACAATCCCTGCGGGGGAACCGTTTTTACGGAGATATCGGGCATTGGGACGAGGATAGCACCGGCGGCGGCATGGCTCAATCGAGTACCAGGGAGATCTCGCCAAAAATCAGATGCGGAAAATCACTTTTTCAATTGACAAGCCGCCGATGGCTTCGCATAATTATGCAGCGAAGTGCATAAAGCACGGCAGGTCAAGGATTGGCGAGCCAAAAACGATTCCGGCAGGGACAGATACTTAAATTGATCGCGAGCGAACCCATTGTGAGCCAGGATGAATTGCGCCGGCGATTGGCGCAGATCAAACTGCGTGTCACCCAAGCCACTCTTTCCCGCGATATTGCCGAGCTCAAGCTGGTGAAAACGGCGGATGGCTACAAGCCGCTCAAGCCGGCCCACGAAGACGGCGGGCAAGCCCTGGCCCCCCTGGCGCGGGCGGTGCGTGAATACCTGCTGGACGTACGCCCGGCCGAGAATCTCCTGGTACTCAAGACGCCACCCGGCGGAGCGCAGCCCCTGGCGGCTGCCGTGGATGGAGAAAGACTGCGCGAGGTGGCCGGGACGATCGCGGGCGATGACACGGTCCTGGTGATTACCCCGTCTCGGGCCGCCCGAAGCGTGGTGCAACAGCGATTGGGGGCTCTGCTCCGATGAACGGCCCCATGCGGGTGGCCGTTGTTGGAGCAACCGGCTACGCTGGATTCGAGCTGGCCAGACTCCTGCTTCGACACCCAGAAATCAGCAAGCCAACGTTCTATTTGCGTGAGAGCGCCAAGCCGGTGAATTGCCTTACGGAGATTTTTCCTCAACTCCGCGGATGGGGCGAGGCGCCGTGCCGGCCCTTTTCCGTCCAGGCGATTGCGGAAAGCGGCGCCGGACTGGCGTTCCTGGCGACGCCGCACGAAGCCTCCATGGAAATGGCGCCTCAACTGCTGGACGCGGGCTTGCGAGTGGTGGACTTGAGCGGCGCATTCCGGTTCCGCGACCCCGGAACATTCGAGAATTGGTACAAGTTGCCCGCACCGCCCGCGGCATTACTAGCGCAGGCAGTCTACGGCCTCCCGGAGATCTACGGCGATGCCGTGGCCAACGCGAAATTAATTGCCAATCCGGGCTGCTATCCCACTTCCGTAATTCTTGGGCTTCGGCCACTGGTGGAAGCGGGATGGATCGCGGCCGGCCGCGGCGTCGTTTGCGATTGCAAGTCCGGCGCAAGCGGCGCCGGCAAGGAACCCAAGCGCGAACTGCACTTTGTGGAGGTGGACGAAAACTTCCGCGCTTACGGCCTTTTCAGCCATCGCCACACGCCGGAAGTGACCGAGCACCTGGGAATCGCAGAGGGGGAAATCATTTTTTCCACGCATCTGCTGCCCTTGGCGCGGGGAATTTTGTCCTCGCTTTACGTTTGGCTCGAACCGCGGCGCACGCCGGCCGAGGTCGAGGCCTTGTATCGCCGCTTCTATGCCGGCAAGCCGATGGTGAGGCTATGGCAAGCAGGACGGCTGCCAGAACTGCAGCACGTGGCCCATACGAATTTCTGTGACATTGGTTTCTCGCTGGATTCGCGAGGCGAGCGACTCGTGGTGGTGAGCTGCCTCGACAATCTCGGCAAGGGCGCGGCAGGCCAGGCAGTGCAAAACATGAACGCCATGATGGGCTTCGAGGAGGCAACGGGTCTCCAATGAGAATGGTCGTGAAGATTGCGGGAGCTTTGCTGGATGATCCGGCCGCGGTGCGGTCGCTGGGAAGGCAGATCGCGCAACTCACCCAGCAAGGCCATGAGTTGCTGGTGGTGCATGGCGGAGGCAAGATTTTCACCGCTACGCTAAAGCGCATGGGCATCGAAAGCCGGTTTATTAACGGCCTGCGCGTGACGGATCGGGAAACGCGCGACGTGGCGGTGATGGTTCTCGGCGGCCTGCTCAATAAGCGCATGGCTGCCGCCGTTTCGGCCGCGGGACAGCCCGCGATCGGATTGTGCGCCTCCGACGCGGGATGCTTTCTGGCCGAGCCCATGCAGCACGACGAAGTGGTCGGCGCGCTGGGGTTCGTAGGCTATTTGACCGGCGTGAACGTGGAATTCCTGGAATCGCTTTGGCGCGCGGGGATCGTTCCGGTGGCGTCGTGCCTTGGCTTGGGAGCCGACGGCGAACTCTATAACATCAATGCGGATCACATGGCGGCCGCTTGCGCCGACTACATTCGCGCAGACCGGCTGATCTATATGACCGACGTGGCCGGGGTGCTGGACGGCACTAAAGTGATGAAGGCGGTCTCCTGCGACGAAGTGGAAGACTTGATTCGGCAGAATAAAGTTTCAGGAGGCATGATCCTCAAGCTGGAGGCTTGCAAGCGGGCTCTTGCGGCGGGCGTAAAAGAAGTGCGTATCGTAGGCGGCGCCAACGAGACCGGCTTGCTTTCCGCGGCCAACGGCCAAAAGGGGCCGGGCACGCGCGTGACGCCGAGCTATCCTGCGGCAGCCGGAGTGGGCCATTGAAAAAGGCGCGTAAGACGAAACCTGCGAAAGCGGGAGCAAGCGCGGAGCAAGCGATGCGGCTGGCGGGCCGCTATCTGATGAACACCTACCGGCGTCCGCCGATCGTGTTCGTTCGGGGCCAAGGCTGCTATCTTTACGACCATCGCGGGCGAAAGTATCTGGATTTCCTCGGCGGCCTGGCAGTAAATGCGCTCGGCTACGCGCACCCGAGAATCACGCGGGTGATGCGCCGGGAAGCCGGGCGCGCCGTTCACGTATCCAACTTATTTCACCATCCTTACCAGGGCCCTTTGGCACGCAAGCTGGCGGAATGGTCCGGGCTCGATCGCGTCTTTTTCGCCAATAGCGGCACCGAAGCGATCGAAGGCGCGCTCAAGCTCGCGAGGCTGGCCGCACATCAGCGGCGGACCGAAGGAAAGACCCTCATCCTGGCGCTTGAAAACTCGTTTCATGGACGCACCATGGGAGCGCTTTCGATAACCCATCCGGCGAAATACCGCGAGCCCTTCGCTCCCCTGCTGCCGGGGGTCGAATTTGTACGCTTTAACGACGTCGCCGATCTGGAAGCGAAATTTGACGATTCCGTCTGCGCCATCGTCATCGAGCCGATACAAGGGGAAGGCGGCATTTTCCCGATCAGCGCGGCCTTCTGGACGCGTGCTCGCGAACTGAGCAGCCATTACGGAGCCGCGCTGATTGCGGATGAAATCCAGTCGGGTCTCGGACGCACCGGGCGCGCTTTCGCGTACCAGCGCCATGGAAGCCTGCCGGATATCGTTGTGGTTGCCAAGCCGCTGGCCGGCGGACTTCCGTTGGGAGCGATCCTAGCCCGCGAAAGCTTCGCTGAATGCCTCTCACCGGGCTTGCATGGCTCGACATTCGGGGGCGGCCCGCTGGCGTGCGCCGTGGCGCTGGAGTTTTTGTCCATAATCGAAGAGGAAGACCTGCTGGAAAACATTCGCGATCGTGGCGCGCAATTGCGCTCGGAACTGACCCGCCTGGCGGCGGAGGTGGATTTTATTCGTGAAGTGCGGGGCGAGGGCCTGATTCTCGGAATCGAGCTTGCCGTGGAAGGCAAATCTTACGCCGAGGCCGCGCTGCGTGAGGGGCTCATCATCAACTGCACGCACGAGCGCGTGTTGCGATTGCTGCCGCCCTTTATCGTAACCGAACGCCAAGTGAACGAATTCATGAAGCGTTTTCGGCAAGTTCTGCTGAACACGAAACTCCCCCATTCCGTTCCCGCGGAGCATGCGGAAATCACAGAGCGGAACGCTTTCGCGGTTTCCCGCTAGACCGATGACTACGACATCCTTGCCACTCTCTCTTTCGAACGACCTTCTTACCGGCTCGGAATGGAACTCCGCCCGCGTAGAAGAGCTCTTTCAGCTTTCACTCAAGGTGAAGACGCGTCCGGATGATTACAGCCTGGCGCTGGCCGGGCGATTCCTGGCCGTCATCCTGGAAAAGCCGTCGCTGCGCACGCGGGTGACTTTCGAGGTCGGCATGCGGAGCCTGGGCGGCACGGCCATCTTTCTAGACCAGACCGTTACACGACTGGGAGAGCGCGAGTCCATCCCCGATGTAGCCAGAAACCTCTCGCGCTGGGTGCACGGCATCGTGGCCAGAGTGTTCGAGCAGCGCGAACTGGACCAACTGGCTGAGTTCGCCAGTGTTCCGGTAATCAACGCGCTCTCCGACCGGTTTCACCCCTGCCAGGCCTATGCCGACTTTTTCACCCTGCGGGAGCGCTTTGGAGATCTGCGCGGGTTGAAATTCGCATATGTGGGCGATGGCAATAATGTGTGCCATTCGTTGATGAGCGCCGCGGCGCGAACCGGCGTGGAGATACGCGTCGCCACACCGGCTGGTTATGAACCCGACGATTCCATCATCGCCGAAACGCGGAAGGCGGCGCGCGAGACTCACGCGGCGTTGAAGCTATTCCGATCGCCCGAAGAAGCCGCGGCGGGCGCCCAGGCCGTATACACGGATGTATGGGCCAGCATGGGTCAGGAAGAAGAGGCTTCCGCCCGGGCCAAGATTTTCGCGCCTTATCAGGTAAACGATGCGTTGATGCGATGCGCGGCGCCAGACGCCTTATTCATGCATTGTCTTCCCGCGCATCGTGGCGCGGAAGTGACCGACTCGGTGATGGATTCGCCGCGTTCGATCGTCTTCGATCAGGCGGAAAACCGCTTGCATGTGCAGAAAGCCATCCTCTTAATGCTACTCAGCTAAAAGGAGACTACGTGCCGCGTAAAGTAGTGCTCGCCTATTCGGGCGGGCTGGATACATCAATCATCATTCCCTGGCTGAAAGAGACTTACGGATGTGAAGTAATTGCCATGATTGGCGATGTCGGCCAGCAGGAAGATCTCGAGGCTGCACAGCGAAAGGCGCTGGCAACGGGCGCTTCGGCGGCTTCCATTGAGGATCTGCGCGAGGAGTTCGTCACCGGCTATATCTGGCCGACATTGCGAGCCGGAGCGGTTTACGAGCACAAGTATCTGCTGGGCACGTCTTTTGCCCGGCCCGTTCTGGCGAAGCGACAAGCGGAAGTTGCGTTGCGCGTGGGGGCGGACGCGCTGGCACACGGGTGCACAGGCAAGGGCAACGACCAAGTACGATTTGAACTGGCATACAAGGCGATTGCGCCGAAGCTGCAGATTATCGCTCCCTGGCGAGAATGGAACATTCAGTCGCGGGAAGATGCTCTTGCCTATGCTCGCGCCCACAACATCCCGGTAACGCAAACGAAAACGGACCTCTACAGCCGCGACCGCAATATCTGGCACTTGAGCCACGAAGGGGGCGTGCTGGAGGATCCGGCCAATGCCCCTGAAGAGTCCATGTGGCAGTGGATCACTTCGCCAGAGCGGGCTCCGGACAAATCAGCCGAGGTTGAGATCGGCTTTGAGGCGGGGACGCCAGTCTCTTTGAACGGAAAGCGATTAAATCCCGTGGCATTGCTCGACAGCCTGAATGCCGTGGCCGCAGCGAATGGCGTGGGACGCATCGATCTGGTCGAAAATCGCTTGGTCGGAATTAAATCGCGCGGCGCCTATGAAACCCCTGGCGGCACTCTTCTGGTGTTGGCTCACCGCGAACTCGAAGCGCTCTGTCTCGATCGCGAGACGGCGCACTATTCGGAAACCCTCGCGCATCGTTATGCCGAGCTTGTGTATTACGGGCTTTGGTTCACGGCTTTGCGGGAAGCATTGGACAGCTTCTTTTCCGTTGCGCAACAGCGCGTAACCGGCACGGTCGGGTTGCGGCTCTATAAGGGCAATGTCAACGTAACTCACCGGCAGTCCCCACACTCGCTCTATCGAACCGATCTGGCGAGCTTCAGCATGGCTCACTACAGGCCGAAGGATGCCGAGGGCTTCATCAATCTCTTCGCATTACCGGTCACGCCGCCCATGAACGATTCGGCGTCGTGAACCGACGGTCGACAACCGTGGACGCAAGTAAACTTTGGGGTGGCCGGTTCGACCGGCCGCCCAACGAGCTGTTCTACGAATTCCAACGTTCGTTCCCATTCGACCGGCGCCTGCTCCCCTACGAACTGGCCGTGGACCGGGCGTGGGCTCGCGCGATAGAGAAGGCCGGCATTCTGACGTCCGCGGAAACACAGCAAACGCTGGCGGCGCTCGACTCCATCGCGGAACGGGCACAATCCGATCCCAGCTGGTTGGACCTTTCGCCGGCGGAAGACGTCCACCATTTCGTAGAAACTGCGCTGGTCGAAAAGATCGGGCCCGTCGGCTACAAACTACACACCGGCCGAAGCCGAAACGAGCTGGTGGCCACGGATTTCCGGATGTTTGTGAAAGATGCGGCGCAAGGAGTTTCTCAGGGCGTTACGGGCCTGATCGCCGCACTTACCGGTCTGGCAGAAGGCGCTCTTGGAGTTCCTCTCGCCGGAATGACGCACCTTCAGCACGCGCAGCCCATTCTCTTTTCACATTTCATTCTGGCGCATGCGGAGGCATTCTTTCGCGATCTGGAGAGGCTCAGCGTCGCTCGGCGATCGGCGGACTCTTGTCCACTCGGCTCGGGTGCCCTCGGCGGTTGCGCGTTTCCCGTGGACCGCGCCGCAATGGCAAAAGAGCTGGGCTTTTCCCGCATTACGGCCAATAGCCTCGATGCCGTCGGGGACCGGGATTTCGCACTGGACTATCTCTACGCATTAGCCGGGCTATCCGCACACATTTCGCGTTTGGCCGAGGATTTTGTCCTCTTCGCGTCTCAAGAATTTGGATATGTTTTGCTACCCGACGAATATTCAACGGGAAGCAGCCTCATGCCGCAGAAGAAGAATCCGGACGTTTGGGAACTTCTGCGCGGCAAGACAGGCCGCATTGCCGGCGCATTTCTGTCGTTGTTCGTAACGTTAAAGGGATTGCCGTCAAGTTATCAGCGCGATTTGCAAGAAGACAAGGAACCGCTCTTCGCGGCACACGACCAAGCCTCGGCAATTGTCCAAATCGCGGCTGGGGCCGTGGGGGCGACTCGTCTCAACGACGCCAAGCTTCTCGCCGCAGCTCAGGATTCTGCCCTGCTTGCTACCGAGGCAGCACATTACCTGGTGCGCCGAGGTTTGCCTTTCCGTCAGGCACACGAAATCGTGGGCCGCATTATTCGTGAAGCGGAACGCAGCGGCGAATCCTGGACGGCCATGCCATTGGCGAAGCTCAAAAGCTTCTCGCCTCTGTTCGAATCCGACCTCCGCACCGCCCTGACTCTCGAGGGAGCATTGGCAAGCTGCAACGTCCCCGGAGGAACGGCGCCGGAGCGGGTTCGAGAAGCGATCGCCGAATGCCAGGCGCGGTTGCAGAAATGGACGATGAGCTGATGCCAGATTCGCGAATGATTATCACGTATCTGGAACGGACGGTACGGTCCCGATGAATACGGCGCCCTTGAATGCTCTTCCCCGCGGATTTCGCTTCGCGGCCACGAATTGCGGCTTGCGAAAAGCTCCTAATCTGGATCTGGGATTAATCGCCGCCGACGAGGACGCCACGGCTGCCGGCGTTTTTACGCAAAATCTAGTGCAGGCGGCTCCCGTTGTTCTTTGCCGCCGCCACTTGCGTAAGGCGGCATCGCATATGCGCGCCGTGATCGTTAATTCGCGAAATGCAAATTGTGCCACGGGCGATGCGGGCATGGCCGCAAGCGAAGCGACTGCGCAGGCAGTGGCGCGGGAGATCGGCTGCGATCCAGAAGAAGTCTTTGTGTGTTCCACAGGAGTGATTGGAGCGCCGTTGCCGGTGGAACGCATTCTGAATAGCGTGCCCGCCCTGGCGAAAGCCGCTGACCGCACCGCGGACGGCTTTGGCGGATTCACGAGAGCGATTATGACGACCGACACGCGGCCGAAATGGGCGGCGGCGCGGTGCACTCTTTCCGGCCAGACAATACGCTTATTAGGTTGCTGCAAGGGCGCTGGAATGATTCACCCGAACATGGCAACGATGCTGGCCTACATCGTTACAGACGCGGCGATCACCGCGCCGATGCTGCAACGCGCCCTGGATGGCGTGGTGGGCGATACGTTCAATTCGATTACTGTCGATGGAGACACGTCCACCAACGACACTGTGCTGACGCTGGCGAGCGGAGCAGGCGGCAATCGTACAATCACTCGTCCTGATGCCGACTATCGCCGTTTTCTGGCGGCGCTCGAGAGCGTGTGCCGGTCGCTGGCGCTGCAAATCGTGGCGGACGGCGAAGGTGCCACGCGCGTAATCGAGATCGAAGTGCGCGGGGCGGCGACGGATCGGGCGGCCCGCCAAGTGGCGCACACGATCGCAGGATCGTCGCTGGTCAAAACAATGTTCGCCGGCGCCGACCCGAATTGGGGACGCATTTTAGCCGCTGCAGGACGTTCCGGGGTGAAGATCGATCCCCGCCGCACGAACATATATCTCGCCGGCGTTCTCACCTGCCGCGCAGGAATCGAGCATGCCTTTAGTGAACCGCAGGTGCATCGCCGCATGCTGCGCGATTTTATTCCCGTGCGCGTCGAAATTGGCCGAGGCCGCGGAACGGCTCGCGTGTGGACTTGCGACTTCACTTCCGATTACGTGCACATCAACGCCAGCTATCGGACCTAAGAACAGGCGAATTGGGCCGAATCACCCTTGACGTACACGTGCTTCGCAATCTCTCAGATATTGTGATAACTGACGATAGAGAATCCCGCGATCGCCAAAAAGACCTGAGTGAGCCGCGAGCAACTACTTAGAACAAAGGCACTTACGTTGCCAGGCAGATCGGATTGCTAACCTCATGCGCGGCCTATTATCCATAAGGTAAGTTCCGTATTTTTGTGACTATCCGTTGACCTAGCGAGCGGCTTGGCGGATGATGCGCGCGAGAGCTGAAGCGCAACCTTTGCGCCCGAGTAGCCTTTTTGTCAGGACTGCCTGCGGACTTGGCCTTGCCTCTTCAGCCGCGCCTCGTGGAGCCGCTCAGCCACAGGCCAAGGAGTGACTCGTGAAAAAACTGTACGTGGGCAACCTACCTTTTCAGGCTACCGAAGAGGACCTAGGCAACTGGTTTACGGAAATCGGCGTTTCACCTGCGAATATTACTTTGGTGCGTGACCGATTTTCGGGTCAACCTCGCGGATTTGGCTTTGTCGAAGTGAACAGCGATGACGACGCTGGACGGGCCATCCAAGCGCTCAATGGGCACGATTTCATGGGCCGCAGCGTGGTCGTAAACGAGGCTCGTCCTCCCCGCGAGGGTGGTGGAGGCGGAGGCGGCGGTCGAGGCGCGGGTGCTGGTGGGGGCCGTGGCGGCTATGGCGGCGGACGCGGAGGCGGAGGCGGTCGCGGAGGTTCCGGAGGAGCAGGCCGGGGCCGATACTAACTACGATTCTGCTCCGTCTCACTCTTTGCAATTAGCTCTGCGGCGCAGAGCGGACCGTCCGAGCCATCGGGGTGGCTAGGTAACCCGGTACTTGGTGTTGTAGGGTTTCGCTCGCTTACATTGTCTGTGCGTTCTACTTTACCTCCAATATAGCTGTACTTTTCGAGTGCCGCGGTGTCCATGGCCCGGCCCACCAACTCACTGATATCGAGTGGCGCCTCGGCGTGGTCTAGTTCGGCGGCGGAGGCATAGAGGGCGGGACTCCGCGGCATGAAGAGGGGGCAGCAGTCGTGAAATGGCTCGGCGGAAATGTCAAAGGTGCCGATGCGGCGAGCCAGCGTGAGGATTTCTTGTTTGTCATCGCCAGCCAGCGGCCGGAACACCGGCATTGGCGAAGCCGCACCGACCGCCACCATGTTCTGCAACGTTTGAGAAGCCACCTGCCCTAGGCTATCTCCAGCTATGATCGCCTGAGCATGGTTTCTGCGCGCAAAACGCTCCGCAATCCTGAGCATCATGCGCCGATACAGCAGCAAGCGATATGGCTCGGGCGTGCTGCCAACAATCTCGCGTTGGATGGATTCGAAGGGGACAAGAAAAAGTTTTGCCGTGAGCTGGTAAGGTACTAGTTGTTCGACCAAAGCTCTCGCCACGTGCACCGAGGACTCCCCCGGCCGGGCTCCGCCACCCCAAAAGTGCACGAAATTGACGTGCGCTCCCCGTCGCATCATTTTGTACGCGGCAACTGCGGAGTCGAATCCGCCCGAGAGCAGGCAAACCATGCGCCCAGTAGTATTTGCAGGAAGGCCTCCGGTGCCGGGAATGCGCCTGGCGTAAACGAGCATCGGGCCGGGCGTGATCTCGATCCTGCAGGTCAATTCGGGATCATCGAGCTGCACGCGAACCGGCCGGCCCTCCGCACGCAATTTTTCCAGAAGATACCGCCCCACGTATTTTTCGATTTCGGCGACAGGGTGCGGAAACGACTTGTCGCTGCGCTTGGCACGAACGGCGAAAGACGAGAATTCGAGGGGTGCGACTTCCTCCCAGGCGGCCTCGGACAAGGCCTCTAGATTTCCGGCCGATCCGCGCGGGATGGAACGGGCTACCGCGAAGTAGGCCACGCCAAGAACATGCTTCAGCCGCTCGATTAACGTTTCCAGGGGCGCATCCTGATCGAACTCGATAACCACCCGGTCGCCGGGTTGGCGCATGCGCACGACCGGTAAGTCGGCCAGAGCCCTCTTTAGGGCAAGCAAGAACTTACCTAAAAAGAAGTTGCGATTGCGGCCTTTCAGCCAGAGTTCGTGGTAATGGACGACGACTACGGGTCTGAGCATGTTCGTTGAACCGAGCGGCAAGCAGGGACTAGTATACCGCGCACCTCGGGTGCGGCAATCTCGCGATGCGGAATCCGCCTTGTTGGCGTTCGAGCGAAGTTCCTATGTAGTAGTTGGACACGGATGTAGACGCGGACTCCGTTCTAGCGTATACGGAGAACAGTTGCCTAGGGAACATAGGCGACCTTGGACGCTCCTCGAGCATCCATATAGTGCACGCAAACTTCGCAAGGATGGCCCAGCGATGTGGGATAAGCGTGATTGGCATCAGTTTTTCCAGCTTGCGCAACGCCCTTGGCAGCGCCGCCGCCCGCCGCGGCCCGTGGCCCCTTCTGGAGTAAATCGTGTCCTGCCGGTAGTTGGTTTCAGTCTATCTGAACTGGATGACGCGGGAATCAATTTGGAATTGGCCGAACGCCTAGGCTTGCCTGTCGATGCCGCTCGCGTGGGCGTTTACGGACCCAATGTTTCGGCATTGCGGGATTTCGTGCGCTCGGCTCGCCATCCTGGATAACCCGGCATAGACGGCGGCGATCCGGGTCGACAAAGCGGAAAAGTCCTTTGTTTGGAGCGCCCTAAATCCCATTTTGGAGGGAGGGAGAGTACTACCTGTGGGCGAATTTCCATCGACGAGGGTTACTTCAGTCCCTCTTGACGACGACAAAACTTCGGGTAAACTGCGCCTTCTTGGTATGGCTACCCAAATCATCGGCGTCACGGGCGACGAAACTCAGCGGGAGTTCGAGTATCCGCAACGAGAAGCCGCTTTCTTCTACGGCCTCTTTTTGCGGGGCCATTCGGCCGAAGAACTCCGCCGCGATATCGAAGTGCCGGCGCATGTTCTGGCTCGCTGGCACCGGGAGGCCGAGCGCGAACCAAGTCTGCGCGAGGTTTTGGAGCGGATGGTGGAATATCGGCGTCATGTCCTGGCGATTTTCGACTCCTTGATTGGCTTCGAACCTCACATTACCCAATAATCCCCGATTCGGCGCCCTTCAAAGTTTGCGTCCGGGCGATCGAGAAAAGACCTACAGGAAGCGTGAGCATTGACGAAGGGAAAACCAGCCCCTATAATCGTTGTTTCCCATTAGCCAGATGGAGGCGAGATGTACGCTGTGATTCGGAGTGGAGGTAAGCAGTACCGCGTCGCCCCGGGCGAGACCGTGAAGGTGGAAACGCTGCCGGGCAAATTGGGTGGCAATATTACTTTTGGCGAAGTAGTGGCCGTGAGCACAGACGAAAATAAAATGCTGACGGGCAAAGATGCCGCGGGGGCCAAGGTGACCGGCAAAATCGTGTCGCAGGGCCGGCATCGTAAGATCACGGTTCTAAAGTACAAAACGGGCGGCCAGTACAAGATCCAGCGTGGACATCGCCAGAATTACATAGCCGTACAGGTGAGCGAGATCGCACTGTAAAGCGAAATCATCTAAAAGCGACCGCAGGAGCCTGATTTGGCACGTGCTCTGGGCGCTTGAGCAACGTTAGGAGTTAGCTTCTCATGGCACATAAGAAAGGCGGCGGATCATCGGTAAACGGCCGCAACTCTCCCGGGCAGCGGCTCGGCGTGAAGCGCTTTTCCGGCCAGTTAGTGAATGCGGGGACGATTTTGATTCGGCAACGTGGCACGAAGCACAAGCCGGGACTCAATGTGGGCCGCGGCAAAGACGATACTCTCTTTGCCTGTGTTACAGGAATCGTGCAGTTTCAAGATAAGGGCCGGTCGGGCCGTTTCATCAGCGTGGTTCCGGCGCTGGGCGCGGCAGAGGCCATGCAGCAGCGTTCGCCGGCGGCGATAGCGGAAGAGCCCGCGGCCGATTGAAGGCAATTTCGCAGGACGAGCGCGCTTGCTCGCCCTCCTCATGTCCCAGGAAAGCCCAGCCAGGCTTGCCTCTAGCTCGGTTACCGCAGTTCAATTCCTCTCTCCATTGTCGTATGCTTTCGAACGGCGTCTAACTTTGGCGTTGACGGGATCGCGGCGCAACTATGTTTGTCGATGAAGCGAAAATTTACGTCAAGGGCGGCAATGGCGGGAACGGCTGCGTAGCCTTTCGACGCGAGAAATACGTGCCGCGAGGCGGTCCTTCGGGCGGCGACGGCGGAGCGGGGGGAAGCATAATCCTGGAAGCGAACCAGCATGACAACACGCTGCTGCGCTACCGGTTCAACCGCGAATTTCGCGCCGAGCGCGGTCGGCATGGCGAAGGCTCGAATTGCACGGGGTATTCGGGCGGCGATACGGTGCTGGCGGTCCCTCTGGGGACCGTGGTGATCGACGAAGAGACCGGCGAGAGACTGGCCGATCTGACCAAGCCGGGCCAGCGCTTGACCGTGGCACGCGGCGGCAAGGGCGGACGCGGCAATCAGCATTTCGCCAAGCCGTGGCACCGAGCTCCGCGCGAATCGGAAGAGGGCCAGCAGGGCGAAGAACACCATCTAAGGCTGGAGTTGCGGCTTCTCGCGGACGTGGGGCTGGTGGGATTTCCGAACGCGGGTAAATCCACGCTGATCTCGCGCATCTCGGCGGCACGGCCCAAAATCGCGGATTACCCGTTTACCACGCTCGAGCCTCACCTGGGGGTGGTCTCCGCGGAGCTGTCCGCGGCGGGCGGGGAACGAACGGGACGCAGCGGAGCGCCCGCGGATTTGGGGCGGACGTTTGTGGTAGCCGATCTTCCCGGGCTCATCGAAGGCGCCAATCAGGGCGTCGGGCTGGGGACGCGATTTTTGCGCCATATCGAACGGACGCGATTGCTGGCGCATCTGGTGGATACGAGCGATGCCTCGGATCGCGATCCGGTGAGCGATTTTGAGATTATCCGCGGCGAACTGGCCGCCTTCAGCGAGTCTCTGGCGGCAAAGCCGATGATCGTAGTGGCGACAAAACTGGACGCTACCACGGATCGGGCGCGCCTGGAGCGCTTGCGCGCGCATTGCGCGGAACGGAAACTCGATTTTTACGCCATCTCCTCAGCCACGGGCGAGGGCATAAAGGAACTCGTGCGCGGGATGGCCGAAATGCTGGAGCGACTGGCGCCTGCGGAAACGCCGAGCGAGACCGACGCCGATTTACCCGGCGACGCTGATCCTAATCCGCCGCACCTGTCCGCCACAGAAACGGGAAACACTTTGGGAACGGAGAAATCGTGAAGGCCGTGAGTCTAATTTGAAGCCGAAGACGGCCGCTGCGCGCAGCCAAAAACCGGCTAAAGGCCGGCACATCGCCCTTTTTGGCGGCACGTTCGATCCGATACATTCCGGACATATCGCAGTGGCGTCGGCTGCGGAGAAGCGCTTTCATCTGGACTGCGTTTTCTTTATTCCTTCGAGCCGTCCACCGCATAAGCAAGCCGAGGAGCTTTGCGCGTACGAGCATCGCTTCGCGATGGTGGCGCTGGCTTGTTCGTCGCACCCGCATTTTGTGCCTTCGCTGGCCGAATCCAGTAGCAATGGCGCGAGTGGCCGGATCTTCTACTCCATCGATACGGTGCGGCGCTTCCGGCAGGAGTTCAGCCAGCCCGGGGATCGCATCTACTTTGTCGTGGGCGCCGATTCGTTCTTGGACCTGCACGCCTGGAAGGATTATGCGGAATTGCTGAAACTATGCGATTTCGTGGTGGCCAACCGCCCGGGATTTCCGAGCCGCCGTTTCCGGGAAATTGTGCCGCCGGAACTTCTGGTCCCCTCCGCGGCGAAAGCGCGATCTGACACGAGGGTTATTCGCCTGCAGGATACGGCCGTCTACCTGCTCGATACCGTCGCGAGCGACGTTTCGGCGACTGACGTGCGGCAGCGGATGGAGCGAGGAGAATCGGTGCGCGGGCTTGTGCCTCCTCGCGTCGAGGAATACATTACTAAGCAGGCGCTCTACCGACAGGCCCTCTACACTTGAGCACGGAAACCGTTCGCCCCGAAGTTCGCACCGCCATCGAAGCCGCGCAAGACAAAAAGGCCGGCGCGATAACCCTGCTGGACCTGACCGGCCTGGGGGCTTTCACCGACTGTTTCCTGCTGTGCACCGGATACAGCACACCACAGGTGGAAGCGATTACGGATGCAATCGAAGCAGCGCTGAAAGGGCAAGGGCTGCGCCCGCTGCACCGGGAGGGACGCTCCGGCGCGGAGTGGGTATTGCTCGACTACGGCGGCTTCATCGTGCACGTGCTCACCGAAAAGCTACGGCACTTCTACGACCTGGAACGCCTTTGGCGGATGGCGCGCCGAATCGATATCAGCGAGAGCACGCCCGGCGCTTCGGCGGCCGGGGGCGCGGGTGGCGGCCCAGCGTGAGCCAAGCGCCGATGTGGATCGCACTCGATCCGGCTTCTGGCCACGTGCTGGAATTGGCGCGCAAGGTTGCGGAAACCTCGACCACAATCCTGATCACCGGTGAAAGCGGCACGGGCAAGGATCAACTCGCGCGGGTCATCCATGAGCTAAGCCCTCGCCGCGATGCACCCTACCTGAAGATCGATTGCGCCAGCTTGCCGCAAGAGCTCGTGGAGTCGGAGCTATTCGGTCATGAGCGCGGGGCGTTCACGGGAGCCGTGGAACGCAAAATGGGCCGGCTGGAGATGGCCGACGCGGGAACGATCGTGCTGGACGAAGTGGCGGCGCTCTCGATCGCGACTCAAGCCAAGCTTTTGCGGGTCCTGGAAGAGCGCCGGTTCGAGCGCTTGGGTGGCACCGAAACGCTTACGATCGAAGCTCGGCTCATCGCGCTCACCAATGCGGACCTGCAGGCAGCGGTAGCGGGGCGGCGTTTTCGCGAAGATTTGTACTTCCGATTGAGCGTGCTGACCATTCATGTGCCTGCGCTACGCGAGCGCCGCGCGGATATCGTGCCACTGGCGGAACACATGCTGGCGCGCCTGGCGGCAGTCCACGGACGCGAGGGTGTGACGCTCAGCGATGCAGGGTGGCAGGCGCTCGAGGGATACGACTGGCCTGGCAATATTCGTGAACTGAAAAATGCCATCGAACGCGCGCTGATTTTTGGCAAAGGGACAACCTTGTCTACCGAAGACCTGCCCGAGACCATTCGCGCAGTGGATTCCAGGACACTGGGAGGAGGCTTGCGTTCCCTCGAGGAGATCGAACGCGAGGCCATCCAGAAGACACTGAATGAGACCCACTATAAAATTACGCGGGCGGCGGAGATTCTAGGGATTAGCCGCAAAACACTCTTGGACAAAAGGAAGAAATACGGCCTGCAGTAGATGGCAAGAAAAAGCCGATCTTCCGCCGGGACTCTGAAAGGTTTATCCCCATCCGAATTCAACTCGTCTTAGTGGGTAAGACGCGGCGGCCGGCGGTTCGGACCCTGTTGGACGACTACGTCGCTCGAATCGGTCATTATGCGGAGATCGAGGTTCACGAGGTGCGGGCCGATTCCGCAGCAGGCCTCAAGAAACTAGACTTCTCCGGCGCGACAGTGGTGCTGCTAGATGCCGCCGGGAAACAGCTCAGCTCGCAGCAGTTCGCCGCGTGGATCGGATCGCGCCGGGATCGAGGCGAGCGCGAGATTATCTTCTTGTGCGGGGCGGCCGAAGGATTTCCGGAGGCTCTGGAGCGGCGGGCGACGGCACGGATTTCGCTTTCGCCTCTGACGTTCTCCCATGAGCTGGCGCGCGTCATGCTGGCAGAACAGATTTATCGCGCGTTTGCGCTGCTCGCCGGCCACCCCTATCCCAAATGAGCCGGAACATCGGCGAGCGCGACGCTCCGGGGAACAAAACTTGACAGGCGGGGAGCGAGTGAGTAGCCTTGGTTACATGAGATATTTCCGGATGGCCTGCGCGTGTTGTTGCGACAATATAGCGCCAAGGTCCGCCGGTTAACGCCCTGCTCATAAATTAGCTCGAATTCGGGCCCACCGTCGGACGGAAGATTTGACGGTGGGTTTTTTGTTAGGAAGTAAGGATGAAGGCCTCGAACTCGCAGTGGTCTAAAGAGCTGGCCGGCAAAATGCCGGAAGCTCTGGCGCGCGAAATCGATATTTTCGAGACGGAAATCGCCTTGCGCAAACAGGGCAATCTCGACGAGCGCGTGTTCGCGGAGACGCGCCTGCGCCGCGGAACCTATGGCCAGCGGTACGATAACGGCCAGAGACACAACGGCAAGGCCGTTCAGCAGATTCCCTACCCCTCCGCGGGGCTGACCAAAGGCCCCCATACCATGTGGGATGCGCCGGGGATGCAACGCATCAAGATTCCCGCGGGCGGAGTGAATGCGAAGCAGCTGGAAACGCTTGCGGAGCTCGCCGAGGAATACTCCGACGGCATCGTGCACGTGACCACGAGGCAGGACTTCCAGCTGCACTACGTGCACATCGAGGACACGCCCAGCGTGATGCGCCGCCTAGCGGCCGCGGGAATCACTACGCGAGAGGCCTGCGGAAACTCGGTGCGCAACGTCACGGCGTGCCCGTATGCTGGGGTTTGCCCCGACGAAGTTTTTGACGTCACGCCTTACGCCCGGGCGCTTTCCAGGTTTCTGCTGGGGCATCCCGATTGCCAGAATTTTGGCAGGAAATTCAAGCATTCCTTTAGCGGATGCGCCCAGCATGCCTGCGGCCTGGCAAGCATGCACGATATGGGCATGGTGGCCGTGGAGCGCAGTGAGGATGGCGAGCGCAAAATCGGCTTCGAGACCTATGTTGGAGGCGGACTAGGCGCAGTTCCCTACCAGGCAAAGCTTTTTGACCCGTTTATCAAGCCCGAAGAGCTGCTGCCCACGGCGCAGGCCATCGCCATTGTTTTCACGAAGTACGGCGAAAAGAAGAATCGCAGCCGGGCGCGCATCAAATTCCTGGTTCAAGATCTGGGTATCGAAAAATTCCGGGAGCTCGTCCGGGAGGAACGTGAACGCCTCGCGCACGATCCTCGTTGGACGGAGTATGTGCAAGGCGCGCCCGAGTTCAAAGAAGCGCCTCTCAGACCCGCCGGCGAACGGCCGCTCTTGGGACCTTCGGAATTCCAGCGTTGGATGGACACAAATACGCGCCGGCAAAAGCAAGCCGGTTATTCGGTGGTGACGATCGCGCTGCCGCTGGGCGACATTGCCGCCAACCAGCTTCGGGCGCTCGCGGATCTCGCGCGGCAGTTCACTAAGGAAACAATTCGCACGACCGTGGAGCAGAACATCGTTCTGCGGTGGATCAGCGACAGCGATCTAGCCGAACTCTACAAGGCGCTGCAAAAAGCGGGGCTCGCACAGCCCAGCGCGGAGACGATCCTGGATATCGTCGCGTGCCCTGGGACCGATACGTGCAAGCTGGGAATCTCCTCGTCGCGCGGGCTTGCGGCGGAACTGCGCAAGACCTTGGCGGAAGAGAATTTTCAGCTCGATGAGGCCGTGCAGAACCTGCACATCAAAATCAGCGGGTGCTTCAATAGTTGCGGGCAGCATCATGTCGCGGACCTGGGCTTCTACGGCGTAAGCCGCAAAATGGGTGGATATGCGGTACCCCACTTCCAGGTGGTTCTCGGAGGAGATTGGACGCACAACGCGGCGTCGTATGGCCTGCCGGTGATGGCCATCCCGTCGAAGCGCATTCCGGAGGTTGTAAAGCGGCTGGTTGGTGAGTACGCAAAGGGCCGGAAGGATACAGAGACATTCAAGGAGTTCATCCAGCGCATCGGGAAAGTACAGTTGAGGGGGCTTCTGGACGACCTTGCACGGGCTCCCGTCGATCCGTCGGACCGGTCGATTTTCACCGATTGGGGCGATCCGCGGGAATACAGCCTGGAAGATATGGGCATCGGCGAGTGCGCAGGAGAGGTGATATCCGCCGCCGATTTCGATCTGGCCGGCGCCGAGCGGGAGGTTTTTGAGGCGCAGGTCGCGCTGGAAAACGGCCAGCCGGAACAGGCCGGAAAACTGGCGTACAACGCGATGGTGCATGCGGCCCGGGGGCTGGTCAAACTCGAGTACCCGACCGTCTCCGAAGATAGCGAGCAAGTCGTCGGCGAGTTTCGGTTGCGGTTTTACGACACACAAAAATTCTTCGACCCATTCGCCGGCGGAAAATTTGCCCACTACTTATTTGCCGCTCAAGAGAAAAGCCAGCAGCGATATACCGCCGACTCAGCGCGCTACCTTATCGATGAGGCTCACCTTTTTGTGGAGGCCGCGCACAGCTGCTATCAGCGAATGGGAAAGCCCGTAAGCGCCTGAGGAGCGATGGAGCTTCAGCACCTCAACGTCAAACTGGTGGTCAAGGAGCCTGAGGAGGCCGCTCTGGAGGCGCTGGTTCCCCTGTTTCACAACTGGATCGAGAAGCAGGAACTCGAAGAACTGTTGCTCGACGTTGCGGATTACCGGCATGTTCATGCCGGCCCCGGTGTGATTCTCGTCGGTCACCAGGCGAACTACAGCGTCGACCATACCGATGAGCGCTGGGGTGTTCGCTACAATCGCAAGGCCGTCGTTAACGGCAGCAATCAGGACCGGCTGCGGCAGGCAATGCGGGCAGCGGCGACCGCTTGCCAGCATCTGGAAACAGAACCTCGCCTAGGCGAAAAAATTCGATTCGATGGCCAGCAGATGGAGTTTTTCGTCAACGACCGCCTGCTCGCTCCTCATTCCGATCCCATCGCGGAAGCACTACGGCCGGAGTTCGACGCGTTTTTCGAGAAGCTGTTTCGCGGCAGTGAATATCTGCTGACATCGGCGGGCGATCCGCGCAAACCTTTCGGAGTGTCGGTGAAGAGTTCACGGACATTCTCTACAACCGATCTTTTGGCCAATCTAAGCACCTGACGAGCATCGCTCCCGATTTTAGGCAAGCTTATTGCCCTTCTTGACGTTTCGCGTAGGACGCGCACCGGTTTATGGCAGAACAAAAAGGCTTGCTCATCGTGTATACCGGTCCGGGGAAAGGCAAGACGACTTGCGCGCTGGGGACCGCTTTTCGCGCGGTGGGACAAGGATTGCGCGTGCTCATGATTCAGTTCATCAAGGGCTCCTGGCACTACGGCGAACTGGATGCCGCGGAGATGCTGGGCAAAGAATATATCGAGATCCGGCCCATGGGGCGCGGATTTGTAAAGATCGGCGGAGCGGAAACCGACCCCGAGGATTTGCGGCTTTGTGAAGAGGCCTGGGAGTTTGGGCGCGCGCAAATGCAGAGCGGGCGTTACAATCTAATGATCTTCGATGAGATCAATTACGTAATCAGTTATGGCATGCTGGACGCGGAAAAAGTAGTATCGGCGTTCCGGTCGCGGCCCGAAGGAGTACACGTGATCTGCACGGGACGCAACGCGCATCCCGCGCTGGTCGAAGCGGCGGACCTGGTTACGGAAATGCGGGAAGTGAAGCACCCCTACACCAAGGGTATTCTCGCGCAGCGGGGAATCGATTACTGATGTGCCGAGGCGGATGTGGAGAGAACGAAAAGACCTATGTCCTGGTTCAAGCGCTCTAAGAAATCGATTGAGCAGGCTACGCCCCCCGACGAACGGCGTGTGAAGACGGAGGGGCTCTGGACCAAGTGCACCGGCTGCCGCGCCATCGTCTGGAAAAAGGACCTGGAAGCCAACTCGCAGGTCTGCGCGAAGTGCCAGTATCACTTCCGGCTGAACTCGCGGCAGCGCCTGGAGTTGCTGCTCGATGGCCGCTGGATCGAGCACGACGCGCAACTCGCATCGAACGATCCGCTGCACTTTGCGGATACGCGTCCTTACGCCGATCGGCTGAAGGAGGCGCGCCGCAAGCTGGGCATGAATGACGCGGTAATGACCGCGGAAGGCCTGCTCGCGGGCAGGCCGGTGATCTGCTGTTCGATGGAGTTTGGATTCATTGGCGGCTCGATGGGAGCGGTAGTCGGCGAGAAAGTGACGCGGGCGGTGGAGCGCAGCGTGGAGCGCAAGATGCCCCTGGTGATCGTTTCCTGTTCGGGCGGCGCGCGCATGATGGAAGGCACGTTGAGCCTGATGCAACTGGCGAAAGTTTCGGCGGCGCTGGCGCAGCTTGATGAAGTCGGCGTGCCGTTTATCTCGTTGCTTACCGATCCAACCACCGGGGGAGTTACCGCGAGTTATGCGATGCTCGGCGATTTGAACATCGCCGAACCGGGCGCGCTGATCGGCTTCGCGGGACCGCGCGTGATCGAACAAACGATACGCCAAAAATTACCAGAGGGGTTCCAGCGCGCCGAATTTCTCCTGGAGCACGGGTTCCTGGATGCCGTGGTGCACCGCAAAGACCTGAAGAGTTATATCGCCAGCGCCCTCGACTCCTTCCTTGCTTAGCTCCGATGAACTACCACGAATCCGTGCGATACCTGCTGACGCTGGGCCGCGAGCTGGCCTCGCCGCAGCAAGCCCGCGCAGCGAAATTTGACCTGCACAATATCGGCGCCATCTGCGAACGCATGGGCCATCCGGAGCGAGCCTATGCGACCGCGCACATCGCCGGAACGAATGGCAAAGGCTCGACAGCGGCGATGCTGGCGAGCATCCTTCAGGCTTCGGGGCTCCCTTGCGGCCTCTACACATCCCCGCACCTATTGCGCATCAATGAACGCATCCGGCTGGGCGGGGTGGATATCTCGGACCAGGAGTTCGCGGACGCGTTTACACGCGTGCATGCGGCGATCGAGGCGCTTCTGACCTTCGGGAACGCTTTCGGCTCATCCAACCTTCTTCGAGTGCGTCACCGCCATGGCTTTCGATTTCTTTGCGCGCGCAGAAGCGGAAATCGCCGTGATCGAAGTGGGCATGGGCGGGCGGCTGGATTCGACGAATGTGATCGTTCCCGAGATCGCCGTCATCACGCAAATCGATTTCGACCACGAGAATTTTCTCGGGCATTCTATCGAGGAGATTGCCGCGGAAAAGGCCGGAATTATCAAACCGGGCGCTTGGGTGGTGAGCGCGGCGGAAAATCCAATCGCGAGGCAAGTCATCCGGCAACGCGCCGAAGAACAGCACGCGCGCCTCGTGGAAATCGACGATGCTTGCCCCGTGTCGAACCTAAGCGTGCGGGATGGATTTTACAGCTTTAGGTTGGCATTGTCGGACCAACTCGAAGATTCGAAGCCGGAACTGCAAATCGCCATGCCCTTGGCCGGCCGCTTTCAGGTGCGTAATGCGGTTACGTCAATTGCGGCTGCCCGCCTTTTGGCGCAGCGCGGGTTCGCCATCACACCAGAGGCTATCGTGCGCGGTGTCGAATCGGTGCGCTGGCCCGGACGGCTGGAACGGCTGCGGGCTCGGCCAGACGTTTACCTGGATGGCACGCACAATCCGGCGGGTGCGCGGGAACTGCTGGCCTTCTGGCACGAGCACCTGGCTGGCCGGCGAATTCACCTGATCTACGGCGCAATGCGCGATAAGGCCATCGACGAAGTCGCTGGGTTGCTATTCCCCAGGGCGACGACCGTGATCTTAACTCAGTCACCGCAGCCGCGTTCGCTCTCCGCCGAAGCGTTGTTTCAGATGACTTCGCACCTTGCAGATTCCGTGGAACTGGTTCGGGAGCCGGGCGCGGCTCTCGAACGCGCAATCGAAATCGCCCTGCCAGAAGACGTGGTCTTCGCCACGGGCTCGCTCTATTTGGTGGGGGATTTGCGCAGACACTGGAACGCCCGATCGGGGCCGGACTGCCCGGAGCCGACACGGAACCTGACCGCGGTATGAGCCTCGCAGCGAGCCGTTTGCTCGTCATTCCAGCCGGATGCTACGATACGCCGCAGTGAAATCCAGGAGAAATCGGCGTCCCCGGATCGGCGTACCCTGGCGAACGTTCGTGGAAGAGGGGCATGGCCGCCGGCAACATTCCCAGAAATATCTTCGTGCAATCGAGGAAGCGGGCGGCGACGCGGTGGAGATTTCGCTTAGTCTTTCCCCTGCAGAAGTAACGCGACTGGCGGACCTTCTCGACGGCTTCGTGCTGCCTGGGAGCCCTGCGGACATCGAACCGCGGCGCTTCGGCTCGACCCGGCATCCTCGAGAAGCGCCTCCCGACAAGCGGCGGGAGCGTACCGACGACGGATTGCTCGATCATGCTTTCGCCACAGGCAAGCCGGTCTTAGCGATCTGTTACGGCGCGCAACTGCTGAATGTGCATCAGCACGGCACCCTAGTACAGGACATCCCGAGCGAGGTGCGGCACACAAGAGATCACGATGGCGGCGCCGGCCTAGACGAATCGGTGCATCCCATTCGCATCGAAGGCGAGCGCCTCGGGGAGCTTGCCGGTGGCTCGAGCGCGAGCGTGAACAGCTCGCACCATCAAGCTGTGCGCACGGTCGGGCGGGGGTTGCGCATTGCAGCCCGCGCGCCGGATGGAATTATCGAGGCAGTCGAGTGGACCGGAGGGCCCGGCTGGGTGATCGGGGTTCAGTGGCATCCGGAGCGCATGCCGAGCGATGCCTTCGCGCAAGCGCTTTTTCGGAGACTGGTGGAAGAAGCTCGGAGCGCGGCGCAAACGCCAAAAGCCACGAATCGTCGGCCGGCGGGGAGCCGCGGCCGGCGGCCCAAGCCCAGGCGCAAGCGTAAACGATGATCTCGCTGGCCGGCAAAGCTGCTCTGGTGACGGGCGGCTCGCGGGGGATCGGGGCGGCCACGGTAAAGGTGTTCGCCGCAGCTGGAGCCGACGTCGTCTTCAATTTTCACCGCCAGCGAGAGGCTGCAGCAAAGGTCGAGTTGGAGGCGAGAAAGCACGGCACTCGCGTTGAATCGTTGCAAGCTGATTTGGGGCGCATGGCGGATGCCAAGAAGCTAGTCTCTCGCGCCATCAAACGCCTCGGACGTCTCGATATCCTAGTGGTGAACGCAAGCATCTGGAATGCGAAAGCCGCGCCGATAGAATCGTTGAGTGAGCGCGAATGGGACGAAATGCTCAAGGTGAATCTGAAGGGCACCTACGGCGTGATCCATTATGCGGCGGCCCAAATGATTGCGCAGAAGGGCGGCAAGATCATCGTGATCAGCTCCACCGCTGGCCAGCGGGGTGAAGCCTTCCATTCTCACTATGCGGCGAGCAAGGGCGGCGCGATCAGCCTTGTGAAATCGCTCGCGACCGAGCTCGCGCCCTACGGTATCCTGGTGAACTGCGTGGCGCCTGGGTGGGTGGATACGGATATGTCCCGCGCGGTGCTGGCAACGAAGGAGGGCGCGAAGTTTGCTACTTCTGCCATTCCTCTAGGTCGCGTGGGCACGGCGGCGGAGATTGCCGGACCGATTCTCTTTTTGGCCTCGGATTTGGCAACCTTTGTGACAGGGGAAGTCCTCAATCTAAATGGCGGAGCGGTCCTGTGCGGATAAAACGAGCCTTATTCGTTTTTGCAGTTGCAGCGATGCTTTTGAGCGTGCCGGTCTTGATCCTGACTCCCGGCGTGCGGGCACAGAATCCGGACGAAATCCTGCCCGCGGCCAGCGCGGCAAAGGCCAAAGCGCTATTGCAGCAGGCCATTGAAGGGCTTGGCGGCGCAGCCTATTCGAATGTGCACAATTCGGACTGTTCGGGCCGCTATGCGCAGTTTCAGCACTCCGGTGACATCGGCGGATATATCGAAATTCGCGAATATCGCGAGATGCCCGACAAGCAGCGAGTGGAGTACGGTCCGAAAGGGAATATTGTCAATATCTATGCCGGCGACAAGGGCTGGACTCTCGACAAAGGCGGCGTCTCCGACGTTCCCGCCACGGATATGACCGAATATCAGGAACAGCTCAAGATGCAGATGGGCAATTTGCTGCGAAATCGCATGGACGACAACAGCTTGTTTTTTCGCTACGGTGGCAGTGACGTCGTGGATTTGAAGGAAGCCGACTGGGTAGAGATTGGCGACCGCGAAGGACGCACGCTGCGCATCGCCATCGGCCATAGCGACCACCTCCCCATCCGCTCGGTCCTGACCGAGCGCGATGCGAAGACCGGCGAAAAATCGGAGAACGGCACTTACTATACGACCTATCATCTCATCGACGGGATTCAAACTCCCTTCCGGGTGTCCCAGTATTTGAACGAAAGGCAGACATTTCAGGCATTTTTCGACAGATGCTCGTACAATGTCGATCTGCCCGCGAACTTCTTCACGCGGGAGTCGCTGGAGCAACGCTTCGGCCAATTGCAAAAGAAAAAGTAGTCGATGGGGCGCGGCGTTCCGGCGCGGGGTATAATTTCTGAATGCCAACAGACGGATCGGGCGCCCGGATGCACGGCACAACGGTGTTGTGCGTGCGGCGCGATAACAAAGTAGTGATGGCTGGGGACGGCCAGGTAACCATGGGACAGCAGGTGATGAAGCATTCGGCGCGCAAAATACGGCGTCTCTTCAACGACAAGGTGCTGGCGGGATTTGCTGGTTCGACAGCCGATGCTCTTTCCCTCTTTGAACGATTCGAAGGTAAGTTGCAGGAGCATCACGGGAACCTGGCGAAATCGTCCGTGGAACTCGCCAAAGAGTGGCGTAAAGACCGCGCTCTTCGCCACCTCGAAGCATTGCTGGTGGTAGCCGACGCAAAGGCCACGTTTGTGCTTTCCGGTGAGGGGGATGTCATTGAGCCCGACGATGGGATATGCGCCATTGGCTCGGGCGGGCCGTTCGCGCTTTCGGCAGCCCGGGCGCTTACCAAACACAGTAAACTGGGTGCGAAGGAGATCGCGCAGGAATCGATGCGTATCGCCAGCGAAATTTGTATCTATACCAATAACAATTTCACGATAGAAGAATTGTGAAGCCTTCGGGACATAAGGACATGGTGATCTATCTTCCCGGCGAACAGCGCCCCACGGAACCGGAAGCTCCGCCGTCTTTTGACGAGCTGACTCCTCGCGAAATCGTAACCGAGCTGGACAAATATATCGTGGGGCAAGCGGCGGCGAAACGAGCGGTGGCCATTGCGCTGCGGAATCGGGTGCGACGGCAGAAGCTTCCGCCCGAACTCGCGGAGGAAGTCCTTCCAAAAAACATTCTGATGATCGGCCCGACCGGCGTGGGAAAAACGGAAATCGCCCGCCGGCTGGCACGGCTGGCGGGCTGTCCTTTCGTAAAAGTCGAGGCCTCCAAGTACACCGAGGTTGGCTACGTGGGACGCGACGTGGAGTCGATGATCCGCGACCTGGTGGAAACGGCCATTGACATGGTCCGGGAAGAGAAGCTGGACGAAGTCGCGGAGCGCGCCGAACAAGCCGCTGAAGAACGATTGCTCGATCTGCTGCTGCCGCCTTCACCTTTACCCACTCCCACTGGGGATTCGGGCCACGCGACGGCGGAGAGCTCGCGGCGAGAGATGGATCGGACGCGCGACAAGCTGCGCGCCCAGCTTCGCGAGGGCAAGCTTGACCAGCGCATGGTGGAAGTGGAGGTGCGCGAGCGCTCCATGCCGGCATTTGAAATTGTCTCCAACCAGGGCATTGAGGAGATGGACATCAACGTCAAGGACATGCTCTCCGGCTTTTTCGGCCAGCAAAAGAAAAAGAGAAAGATGACGGTATCGGAGGCCTTCGACTACCTGATCCAGGAAGAAGAGAACAAGCTGATTGACATGGATCACGTGACCCGCATCGCCACGGAGCGGGCCGAGCAGATGGGCATCATCTTCATCGACGAGATCGACAAGATTGCCGGCCGAGAGAGCGGGCACGGACCCGACGTCTCCAGGGAAGGCGTGCAGCGGGACATCCTGCCGATCGTAGAGGGCACGACCGTGAATACGCGATACGGGATGGTGCGCACCGACCACATCTTGTTCATCGCCGCGGGCGCCTTTCACATCACCAAGCCTTCCGATCTAATCCCGGAACTGCAAGGCCGCCTGCCGCTGCGCGTGGAACTGAGCGCGCTGACCGAAGAAGACTTCGTGCGCATTCTGACCGAACCGAAAAATGCGCTCATCAAGCAATATGTGGCGCTGCTGGAGACCGAAGGCGTAAAGCTCAGTTTCAGCGACGATGCCATCGCCGGGCTCGCGCGGTTCGCGGTTATGGTGAATGAGCAGACGGAAAATATTGGCGCCAGGCGCCTGCATACTATCCTGGAGCGCGTCCTCGATGAAATTTCCTTTGAGGCGCCGGAACTAAAGAAGAAGACGGTTAAAGTGGATGGTTCTTACGTGGCCAAACAACTTGCCGATATCGCTAAAAACCAGGACCTGAGCCGATATATCCTCTGATTTCCCGCTGATTATGCCTTCTGTCTCTGAACCGCTATTACGCCACGGAGCCGGCCAGGCCAACCCCAAACAGGCACAGTCTCTATGATTTACAAGGTGCCGCATCTCCCGGCTGATGCGCGTCTCTAAACTAGCGCTCACGGTCACGATCGGTGCTTCAGTGCTTGGCTGCGGCTCGCCGGGTGTTCCGATTGCCCGGCATCCCATCGTTCCAGTGCCGGTAGCGAATCTTAAAGCCCGGCAGGTAGACGATACCGTCTTCCTGGATTTCACGATGCCGTCAAACTCGACCGATCAACAGCCTCTCGCGGAGACGCCTTCGGTAGCCATTTACCGGCGTAGGGCCGCGCTGAGCGCGCCGGCTGCTTCGAAACGTGTCCCGAAGAATGCGAATATGGGGCAGCTCGTGGATTCCATCCCTGCGAATGCCCTGCCCCAGTATCAAAAGAATGGCGGCATCGAATTTCCCGACAAACTGGATCCGAGTGAATTATCCTCCGCCACCGGAAACGAACTGGTCTATACGGTCCGAACAAGTATCTCGGCGGCGAAGGAGTCCGCTGATTCTAATCCCGCCGCCCTGCGTGTCTATTCGCCGCCGGCCCCGGTTCGGGAGTTGCGTGCGACGCTGACCGAGACGGCTCTGGTGCTCGATTGGAGCGCTCCGCAACAGCCTGGAAACCCAGCGGCCAAGCCCATTGGGTTTCACGTTTATCGCGCCGAAGTCGATCCTGAGACGGCGCAGGCTGCGGTTTTGGACGCTTCTCAAGCAAAGCTAATCGCGCCACCGACCTTGCTTGCGCAAACGACGGAAACGCAATACCGGGACACAAGTTTTCAGTTTGGACATACGTACCTCTATAGCGTTCGCGACGCCGTTCAATTCGGGACCGAAACCGTGGAGTCGGCCGACTCGGCGCCCGCCGTTCTCAACGCGAAGGATATTTTTCCGCCCGCCACCCCTCTGGGATTAGAGGCAGTCGTCGTGCCAGCAACAAACGCCATGCCGGCGTCCGTGGAGTTGACATGGGCGATCAATACCGAGGCAGATTTAGCCGGATACAATGTCTATCGAAGCCAAGGCGCGGACATGCCGGGGCTGAAGCTAAACAGTGAACCCTTGTCAGCGCCCACATTCCATGATATGTCCGTCCTACCCGGGACGAGTTATTTCTATCGAGTAGGAGCCGTAGACCGATCCGGTAACGAAAGCTCTCTCAGCCCGGCTGTTGAGGCCCAAATTCCCGGTGCATAATCCTTTTGAGGCGAGGACCCCATGCCCCCTCCGCCCGATATTGAGCAGTCCCGCTCGACCCGAGAAACGCTGAAGGCAGGGCTGATGCTCGGCGCTGCTTTGGCGGGCGTGGCCATAGCCTGGCTATTGATAGCGAACCGCGTCCCAGCCCTAGAGCGGTTCGCCCTGCTCCGAAATATGGCGGCAGGGGCCATCGTAGTTGTGCTTCTTATCCTCGTGCCGGTTTACCGATTCCGAAGGCATCCCTCACATCTCTTTGCCTGCACCTTCACATCCTGGGTGATCCTGACGGCGATCTACGCCCTTTTGCAAATACCATTCCCGCGGCTTGGAATGCGCATGGGAACTTTCCACTTTTTTGTGCTAGGCGCCGTCGTCCTGGGCTTGGCCTCTTCGCTGGTCTGGGTGATCCACATGGTATGGATCTTGCGAAGTGAGCCGGCGATTGTGGCGCGCAGGCGCATGCCCTAGGCGCGGGTCCCCCAGCATTGCCGGGCCGGAACCGCTCGGCAATCCGGCAGTTGCACATCGCGGGGAACCGCGCAAAAATCAAAGCATCAAAAAGAGCAGGCCATAGCAACCGGGAGTTCGCGATTATGAAGATTTTTCTCGACACGGCAAATCTGGACGAGATCCGGCAAGGGGTTTCGCTCGGGGTGGTGGATGGAGTCACGACGAATCCGACGCTGGTGGCCAAAGAGAACCGGCCCTTCCGCGATCATATTCTGGAGATCTGCGAGGTCGTGAAGGACGGGGTAGTGAACGCCGAAGTCGTGTCCACGGATACGGAAGGAATTCTAAGAGAAGCTCGCGAGATTGCCACTTGGCATCCCAACGTCGTGGTGAAGATTCCGCTCATTCCGGATGGCGTTCGCGCGCTGAATATTCTGGCCAAAGAAGGCATTCGAGTGAATGTGACTCTGTGCTTCTCGGCAACGCAAGCGCTGCTGGTAGCCAAAGTTGGCGCGTATTTCGTGAGCCCCTTCCTCGGACGCCTGGACGATATTTCGGAAAACGGGCTGACGCTCCTGAAAGACATTATGGAGATTTATCGCGCCTACGGCTTCAAGACACAGGTGCTGGCGGCCAGCTTGCGCCACCCGATACACGTGGTGGAGGCGGCCAAGATGGGCGCGCACATCGGCACGATGCCTTTCAAGGTGTTCCAGCAATTGTTCCAGCATCCATTGACCGACAAGGGGCTTCAGGGATTCCTGAAAGATTGGGAGAAGGCGCGCGCGGTACTCGGCGACATTGTCGAGCCGGCGACGCATAAGGCCGGGCGTTGAAACACGACCAATTGGATTGGCGCATGTGGTTTCTCGGGGCACCCGGATTGGGCGTCCTGGCGAGTACCTTTATTTCTCGTTTGCTGGGGCGTTCGGCGAACCCAGACGAAATCGAGAGGCAAAGACGCGTCTACCTGAATCAGGTAGGGCGCATCGTGGAAGGACAGATTACCGACTTCGTTGAGCTTGCCGAGAATGCGCTCGAGGAAAAGAAGGGGCGGCCGGCGATCAATGGACCGAGGAAGCTCGTCTATTACAGCTACTCGATTTCCGGCGTGAGCTACGAAACCGCACAGGACATTACCACCCTTGACGGCCACGCCGGCATGGACCGCATCATCGCCGGGCTCTCGGCCAGCGTCAAATACGATCCCTCCAATCCGAGCAATTCCATCCTCATCGCGGACGACTGGTCCGGTCTGCGCTAAACACCGCCATTTAAACTGGGCTGGGAAAGCTGTCTGTCAGGATGTCCCTCGCGATTCCGCCCGATCTCCGGCAATTCAGATAGTTCAAGCCGCTAGGTTAGAATCCTAGCCGGGGGGAACTCGATGGCTACCAAGCACGAGCGACAGGAGATCGAGGAACTGCGCCGGCGCAACTCTGCCGCGGAAGCCGGCGGAGGCGCGGAAAGACGCGAGCGCGAGCGCAAAGCGGGAAAACTCTCCGCCCGCGAACGAATTGCCCTTTTGCTGGATGAAGGAACATTCGAGGAAGTAGACAAATTCGTGACTCACCGCTGCGTGGATTTTGGCATGGAGCAGCAGCGCCCATTGGGCGACGGATTTGTGACCGGCTATGGCCGGGTCGATGGCCGGCTGGTGTACGTTTTTGCCCAGGACTTCACGGTTTTTGGCGGATCGTTATCGGAAGCCAACGCCTCTAAAATTTGCAAGATCATGGACCTGGCTATGCGCGCCGGCGCGCCCCTCGTTGGGTTGAACGATTCGGGCGGAGCACGCATTCAGGAAGGCGTCATGTCTCTGGCGGGATATGCGGATATTTTTCTCCGCAACACGCTGGCCAGCGGCGTGATTCCACAGATCAGCGCGATCATGGGTCCGTGCGCGGGCGGCGCGGTATATTCTCCCGCGATCACCGATTTCATCTTCATGACCGCGGAAACTTCCTACATGTTCGTCACTGGTCCCGACGTCATCAAGACCGTCACCCACGAGGAGGTTTCCAAACAGGAACTCGGTGGCGCGATGACGCACAACGCGACCAGCGGCGTAGCCCATTTCGCCGCGCATGACGACGCCGATTGCCTGGCGATGATCCGCGAACTGCTCAGTTTTTTGCCTTCGAATAATCTCGACGATCCGCCGCGGCGCGCCTGCCATGATCCGGCGGAACGTGGGGATCCCATTCTGGATAACCTGGTCCCCGCCGATGCGCGAATGCCCTACGATATTTTGCAGGCCATAAACGCGGTCGTGGACGACCATTACTTTTTTGAAGTGCAAGAATACTTCGCGAGGAATCTGGTGATTGGCTTCGCGAGGCTTGATGGCCGGCCCGTGGGCATCGTGGCCAATCAGCCGGCCGTTCTCTCCGGGGTGCTGGACATCAACGCCTCGGTCAAGGGCGCGCGCTTCGTACGCTTCTGCGACGCGTTCAATATTCCTCTGATTACTTTTGAAGATGTACCTGGCTTTCTTCCCGGCACACAGCAGGAGTTCGGAGGCATTATCCGCCACGGCGCCAAGCTTCTGTTTGCTTTCGCCGAAGCGACCGTGCCCAAGCTAACGGTAATCACGCGCAAAGCCTATGGCGGCGCCTACTGCGTCATGGCCAGCAAGCACATTCGCACGGACGTAAATTTGGCCTGGCCGACGGCAGAGATTGCCGTGATGGGCCCCGAGGGGGCCGTGAACATCGTCTACAAGCGCGAGATCGAAAGCGCGCCTGAAGCCGAGCGCGAGCGGCTTCGCGAGCAAAAGATCGCCGAATTTCGCGCCCGCTTCGCGAATCCGTATATCGCTGCAGAGCGCGGCTACATCGATGCGGTGATCGAGCCGCACGAGACGCGCCCGCGACTGATCGTGGCGCTGCGCGCTCTCGAAAACAAGCGCGACTCGAATCCCAAGAAGAAGCACGGCAATATTCCGCTTTAGCCCCCGGGCGGCGCGAGAACAATCGGACTGCTATCATCTAAAAGCGATTGATAGTTGATTACTGGTAGCTCGGCATACTTAAGAATCATGATTCAACTCTCTTTGGCGGGAAAACATTTTGGTTCCAGGACTCTTTTCCAGGAGCTCAACTGGGTGATTGGGCCGGGGGAGCGCGTAGGACTTGTGGGCGCGAATGGAACGGGTAAATCGACCTTGCTCAAAGTGCTGGCGGGAATGGAAACGCTGGACGAGGGATCGCTCTCCGCTGCGAAGGGCACGACCACCGGTTACCTGCCCCAAGACGGCTTATCGCTCTCCGGCCGCACGGTGCAGGACGAGTGCCTCTCGGTTTTTGGGCGCCTGCTGGAGATCGAAAAAGAAATGGAAGTGCTCACGCATAAGATGGCGGAGCTCGATCCACACGGCGGCGAGTACCAGAAAGTTGCCGACCGCTATCATCGGATCGAGACGGAATTCCAGCAAAACGACGGCTATTCGCTGGAAGCCCAAGTGGGCGAAGTGCTCAATGGATTGGGCTTTTCGCGCGAGGATTCGGCCCGGCGCGTGGAGGAATTTTCGGGCGGATGGCAAATGCGCGTCGCGTTGGCCAAGCTCCTTTTGACCAAGCCGAATGTCCTACTGCTCGACGAACCGACTAACCATCTGGACCTCGAAGCCCGCAATTGGTTGGAGCAATACCTGAACAACTATCCCTTCGCCTTTGTGCTCGTCTCGCACGACCGCTATTTCCTGGACGTCACGGTCAAGAAAATCCTGGAGATCTGGAATCGCCGCACTTATTTCTATACCGGCAATTACGACCGTTACCTGGAACAGAAGTCGCAGCGCCGGGCTCAATTGGAAGCCAGTCAACGGAATCAGCAGGAGCGTATTCATCATCTGGAAACGTTCATCAACCGCTTCCGATATCAGGCTACCAAGGCCCGCCAAGTGCAGAGCCGTATCAAGGAGCTCGACAAGATCGAACGGATCGAGTTGCCGGAGGAAGAAAAAATCATTCATTTCTCTTTTCCACAGCCGCGGCCGAGCGGGCGCATGGTTGCGGAGTTTCGCGGTGTGGCCAAGAACTACGGCGGCAAAAACGTCTTCGAGGACGTGAGCTTCGTCTTGAATCGTGGCGACCGTGTCGCCTTGGTCGGGGTCAACGGCGCCGGCAAGTCCACGCTCATAAAGCTGCTATCCGGCGTGGAAGGCGTGACGCAAGGCGAATTTCGGCTGGGGCATAACGTCGAAGTCGATTATTTTGCGCAGGACCAGTACAAGGAGCTCGATCCGGATGCGCGCCTGCTTGACGACCTGACGCGCTTTGCGCCTACGGCAGTGAGCAACCAGACCCAGCAGCGCACTTTGCTGGGTTCGTTTCTGTTTTCCGACGACGACGTTTTCAAGCGCATCGGCGTGCTTTCCGGCGGCGAACGCAATCGCTACGCGCTCGCGCGAATGCTTCTGCGCCCGGCTAATTTTCTACTGCTTGACGAGCCTACCAATCACCTTGATCTGCAGGCCAAGGACGTATTGCTCGAAGCGCTGCGGAAATATACAGGCACGGTCGTATTTGTCTCGCATGACCGCTACTTCATCGATAACCTGGCGACTCGCGTTTTTCACATTGAAGGCGGGAAGCTCCAGGATTATCCGGGCAACTACGAAGACTACCTGTGGCAAAAAGAGCGGCGCGAGGCAGGGACTATGGATTCTCCCGCGATCACGAATGGACCCGGATCAACAGCGCCTCAAGGTCGGGCTGAGCCCGGGAACCGGGCCAAAAAGCAGAATCCTCTCGCCATTCGCAAAATGGAAAAGGAACGCGATGAACTGGAAGAGCAGATTTCGCGCGGAGAGGCGGAAATTGCCAGCCTGGAACTCGAACTCGGACAGTTCAAAAGCGCGGAGGAATCGATTCGCGTGAGCGCCCTAATTCAGGAACGCCGCAGTCTCCTGAAGAAGATGACCGAGCGCTGGGAACAGGTTGTGGATAGACTCGACCGGGAGGGATCTCCGGCGCGAGAGCCTCGTGAATCCGAGATTCCGTCGCCAGAGTTGGATTAGACGCTCTTATCGCGCTGACATCTCTCTTCCCTGAATTGGCGCCTTCTGTTTCAGTATGGCAATAAATTCACGCATCCACGCCGGGTGATCTGGCCAGGCCCGAGCCGAGACCATGTTCCCGTCGACTACGGCCTCGGAGTTCACGAATTCCGCTCCGCCGGCCTGAACGTCGGGTTGTAAGGCCGGATAGGCTGCCGTTTTGCGCCCTTTCAATACGCCGGCCGCCAGCAGAGCAAGCGGGGCGTGACAAATCTGAGCGACGGGCATCTGCCGCTTGAAGAAGCTCTGGATGATCCGCAGGCAGTCGGCGTCATTGCGAATGTATTCGGGCGCACGGCCTCCCGGGATGACCAAGGCCACATAGTCGGAGGGATTCACCTCGGCGAAGGAGAGGTCGGCATCCCAGCTGTAGCCGGGCTTTTCGGTGTAGGTGTCAAAGCCCGGCTCGAAATCGTGCACAACAAAATGCAACTTCTTTTTCGACGGTGCGGCGATCTTTACGTCGTAACCCTCCTCTCGCAACCGTTGATATGGGTACATCACCTCCAGCGACTCGGCGGCATCGCCCGTCAAAATAAGGATTTTTGGTCTACTCACGATTCACCTCCCGAATAGAAAGTATAGATCGCTTAGGATTCGCGCTGACAGCCGCGCTGTTCGCAGAATTCCGCGCCGTGGCTGACGGCTATGTACTCGGCGTATCCGGCCGCGTCACCATATTGCCAACTCCTGCCTTATTCGCCCAGTATTCCCAAGCGCGCCAGGTTTCAGGCGAATAGGGACCGTAGCCGCGATTGCGCGCGTCGATCTCTCCTTGCGAAAGATACTTGATCGGGCCGCCCAACTGTTTGGCTCGCAAAAGCGCTCGCGCATTGCGTGGCAGAAAAACGGACATACGCACGACTTCGATGAGGGAGCGCCCGGCCGCCGTGAAACCATGGCCGCGCATCAAGGCCACGTTCGACGCGCCGAGGCATTTCGCCAAATCCCGCGCCTGCTCGATATTTGCGACCAGCAGATCGGTGTCGCCGAATTTGTCGGCGATATCCCAAACAGGAATATTCAAGCCGAGAAAGCTTCCGGAATGGATCACCGGCTTCAGGGGCGTAGCGCTGGCGACGCCAAACGGGAGGATATCTTCGGCATGCGCGTGCACCACCGCCATAACTTCCGGGCGCGCCTCGAAGATGCCTCCATGGATGAAGCGTTCGAGATAGAGCGGACGCTTTTCCTCCTTCACCGGCTTGCCACCAAGCGTGAGCTCCACAATATCGTCGCGGTGAACCAGCTCTGGAGCCAGCGAGCGTGCCAGAAAAAAACGGTCCGGTTTTTCCGGATGACGCACGCTGACGTGCCCGTAGGCGTCGACGATGTCTTGGTTGGCGAGAATGCGGTTGGCGATGACGAGATCGTTCAGCAGAGCGTCCAGATGATCCATCACAGTTTCTCCGGGACCCTTGGGTCAGCGAATTCGGCCATAGGTTAGCATGAACGGACGGCCTGGCTGCACCGATGCGCAATTAGACGATGGTTGAAAAACACGGCCCAGTGGGGCGGTGCCGGCTCGTTCACGGCGCAATTGACGACAGGGCTTTCGAGACATAGCATGCTTGCGGCTATGAAAATCTGGCAATCGGAAAAAGGGGATCGGGAATGTCAGCAGGAGTAGATCGGTTGAAGGGGTCGATTTGTCCGCTGGTCACGCCGTTCAAGAACGGCGAAGTCGATTACGACAGCTATGCGCGGCTGGTGTCGATGCAGATCGAAAAGGGCAGCCACGGGATCCTGGTCAATGGAACGACGTCGGAGCCCGCGACGCTGACCGTCGATGAACGAAACAAACTCGTGGATCTGGCCCTGAGCGTGGCTGCGAAACGCGTGCCGGTAGTGGCGGCAACAGGGTCGCAATCGCTGGCGGAGACGGCAAAACTGACGGAACATGCGGCGAAAGCGGGCGCCGACGCCCTCCTGATTGTCACCCCTTACTACACGCGGCCGCCGCAGCGCGGCCTGGTTGCGTATTACCTGGAGATCGCCAAGATCAGCGATTTGCCATGGATGGTCTACCACATTCCCGGGCGCACGGCGCTGAGTGTCACCTTGGATACGCTCAAGGAACTAAAGGCTAAATCGCCGAAGTTCGTGGGAATGAAGCACGCCGTCAACGATCTCGGCTTCGCCTCGGAGTGTCTGGGGGCCTTCGGCCCGGATTTCAAGATCTTCGTAGGCCTCGAAGAGCTGTCATTCCCGATGATGGCAATCGGCGCATGTGGTTTGATGAACGCGGTCGGCAATCTCTGTCCGGGCATTCTACGGGAGATGTGCGAGGCGGTCTGGAAGAACGATTTGGCGGGAGCGCAATTACTGCATCAACGGCTGTTCGAGATCAATCGTGCCGTCTTTTTCGACACCAACCCAATTCCGATCAAGTACATGATGAAGCGCCTGGGAATACTGGCCACGAATGAGCACCGGCTCCCGATGGTGCCGGCCACGGCCGAACTCGAAAAACGCCTCGACGTTGTTTTGCGCGACGCCGGACTTCTCAAAGCAGACAGAGCGGCATGAAGCTGGCCACTTTCGAAGTGAACGGGCGGGTTTCCTACGGGATCGTTAAGGAAACAGGCGTCGTCGATGCAGGGTCGCGGCTCGGCGGCCAATTCCCCGATTTGCGCTCCATCATTGCGGGGGGCCAAATCGAGCGGCTTGAAGATTTCGCCGGCCAACCGGCCGATTTCCCGCTTGCCGAGATTCGCTGGCTGAAACCGGTCCCCAATCCCGGAAAGATCGTGTGCGTCGGCGTCAATTACCCGGAGCGGGCGGGCGAGTACAAAGACAATGCCGAAGCCCCCAAATACCCCAGTATTTTTGTGCGCTTCCCTGCCTCGCTGGTAGCCCACGAAGCGCCGATTCTGCGGCCGCCGGAATCGAAACAATTAGATTACGAGGGCGAGGTAGCGCTGGTTATGGGCCGCCGCGCTCGGCGGGTCCCCGAGGACGAGGCACTTTCCTGCGTTGCGGGATATACGATTTGCAACGAAGGCACGATTCGCGACTGGCTGCGGCATGGCAAATTCAACGTTACGCCGGGAAAAAACTTCGAGGGTTCAGGCTCGCTGGGTCCCTGGATGGTGACGGCGAATGAGATCGGCCCGGATCCCCTGCGCATCATCACGCGCGTCAATGGGGAGATACGGCAGAACGATACGACGGACAGGATGATTTTCCCGATGCCGTTCCTGATTTCCTACATCTCTCATTTCTGCACGTTGGAGCCCGGGGACATTATCGCCACCGGGACGCCCACCGGCGCCGGGGCGCGCCTGGACCCGCCGCGGTATCTCGTTCCGGGCGACGTGGTCGAAGTGGAAGTCAGCGGCATCGGCACGCTAAGGAACCGCGTGATCGACGAGCCAACAGCCTAGGAAGAAATCGAACTACAGCGCCTCTTCTTTATAGAAACCAAGATTCTTCAACAAGGGAACGTCCTGCGCTGAAAAGAGAATGGCCGGCTCGCCGCTCTTATTGGCGTGTTTGTGAACAGCCGAGGGAGCGATCACAAGGACGTCGCCCTTCGACCAGCGGTACTCCGTTCCATTCACCTGGGTTGTGCCCGAACCCTCCCAGGCGAAATAGATCGCGCTGCTATTGTGCCGGTGAGCGCGCGTCTCCACGCCTGGACGAATCATTTGCAGATAAGTCCCTATACAAGGGAGCACCGAATTGCCGGTGCGGGGCTCGACGTATTCGAGAATGACGTCGTCGAAAGGATCGCTCTCGACTTCGGCAAGCCGCAGCAGCGCTTCGCGGGCGTTATCGTAGCGATATACCAGCATGCGCTCTTGCTTTTCAGCGTCATGCCCGGCTGGCAAAAGGCCGGCGGCGGAATAGCGCCGTTCCGATACGTCTTTTTTAAGCCCTTCGATCTGCTTCTCGTGCGGATACGGCTCCATGTTGAGTGTTTCCAGAAAGCGCACGACGGGCGAATCGAGAATATCCATCCACATCACCGGGCCGGAGCCCTCATTCCCGTGATCGTGCCACGCTCCGGCGGGCGTGAGGATGAGATCGCCGGGGCGCATCACGCACTTGTCCCCATTCACAGTCGTGTAGGCATTTTGCCCATCAATCATGAAGCGCATCGCGTTGGGACTGTGACGGTGGGCCGGAGCCACTTCGCCGGCGAGCAGATACTGGAAGGCGATGGACATGGTGTGCGTGGCCGTAAGCTCCGCAACGCCTGGATTGGCGATGCGCAGAATTCTCCGTTCGGCGCCTTTGCCGGGATCGACAAAGCTCGGCGTGCTCCGCACCAGAGGCTCGATCGTGTCCCATTTCCACAGGCCCGATTGCACCTGGGATTTCTTCTGCTGGATGAGGGGGCCAGGATGAAACCAGGGTGCATCCATGTTCGCCGCGCGAACATCGTGTTCAAACTGCTGCGCATCCTTCTCGGAAATCTTGGTTATCGTCGCCATCGCTTTCCTCCCTTGTGCCTGTATGTCCGGATATTCGCCGATTCAGACGGCGGCAGCAATCATTTTCCGCGAGCCACCCGGTCCGCCAAAACCTGGGCATTCATCGCCCCCGCCGGAATGCGGCCATCGAGGTAAGACTCGATATTTTCGATGGCCTGCCTGAAGAACTGCGCGTAGGACTCCTCTGTAACGTACCCCATGTGCGGCGTCAGGACCACGTTTTCGAGAGAGCGCAGAGGATGATCGACGGGCAAGGGTTCGGTGTCGAATACGTCGAGAGCGGCCCCTCGAATCCGCCCGGCGCGAAGGGCGTCAACCAATGCGGCCTCGTCAATCAGCGGGCCCCGAGCGGTATTCACGAAGCATGCGGTCGGCTTCATCAGCGAGAACTCCCGCGCCGTAATGATGCGATTAGTGCGGTCAGAAAGACGCAGATGCATCGTGATCACATCGCTCTGCCGGAACAGATCGTCGAGCGTCGCGTAGGTCGCTCCCGCCGCCGCGGCCTTTTCCGCGGTGAGATTGGCGCTCCAGGCCAGCACCTTCATGCCCACTTGATTGCCGAACTGAGCGATTCGCGCGCCAATTCGCCCGAGCCCAACCACGCCTAGCACCTTGCCGGCAAGGTCGAAGCCAATTCCCGTTTGCCAGAGCCCGAGACGCATCGCACGATGTTCCTGAGGCACGCGATGCGCAAACGCAAGTATGAGCGCCATCGTCAGCTCGATCGCAGAAGGGCCGGAACCTTCGGTTTGAGTGACCAGAATTCCCTGCTCGGTGGCGGCGACGACGTCCACGTGGCCTGAATTCTTGCCCGTCAACGAAAGCAGTTCCAGCGCCGGTAACTGCCGCAGAATCCGAGCGGAAAAGCGAGTGCGTTCGCGAATCGGAACCAAAATTTGAAAGGGACGCAACCGCTCCACGAGCGCACGTTCGTCATGCAGGGTATCGCGAAAGGCTTCCAGAGCGATCCGGCCGCGCAGCCTTTCCCAGTACGGCTGCGAAATGCCGGCGCCCTGATAATCATCTAAAACCGCGACGTTCTTCTCCAAACCGTTTCCCCATGTTCAGTTAATGCGCAATTCTCCGTCAGCAACATACTAATAGAAGTGACTGCGGGGAGGAAGGGCAGCGCCCGGTTCCGTTGGGCTTACCCTGCTATCATTGAGCGATGCGGGTTTGGCATCTTAAACTCCTATTCTTTTTGACCGTTAGCTCACTTCCCTTCGCAGCTTTGACGACCGCCCAAGACCGGTCATCCTTCCAGACTCTAAATCTAAATGAGCCCCTTGCGCTCGATCAACTAGTCGCGCAACTGGCAACCAAACGCGTCGTTTTCATCGGAGAGACCCACGATCGCTACGATCACCATCTCAATCAGCTCGAAATTATCAAACGTCTTCATGAACTCGATCCCAACCTGGCCATTGGAGTCGAATATTTCCAGCAGCCGTTCCAAAAACAGGTAGACGACTATATCGAAGGACGGACGTCGGAAAACGAATTCCTTCGCGCCACCGAATACTACCAGCGCTGGGGGTACGACTATCGGCTATACGCTCCCATTTTTCGCTATGCTCGCGATCAACATATTCCGGTACGTGCCCTCAACGTGCCCACTGCATTGACTTCGGCTGTGGCACAAATTGGGATTGCGGGACTCTCCGAGCAGCAGCGCGCATATTTGCCGCGCCAAATCGAGCCCGCTGATGAAGAATACAAAAGCCGCCTCCGCGATGCCTTCGAAGGGCACCCGGGACTAAAGCCCGATGTCTTCAACCACTTCGTCGAGGCGCAATTGGTATGGGACGAAGGCATGGCGGAAAGCGCCGCGGCGTATCTGAAAGCGAATACAGGCCGCCGCATGGTGATCCTCGCCGGCGCAGGACATGTGGAATACGGCTCCGGCATTCCCAAACGTCTGGAAAGGCGCACGAAGGCAAGCTACGCCATCGTCCTGAACAGTGGAGAAGACGTCGAGCCGCACATCGCGGACTATCTTCTCCTCAGCCAGAAACAGGAACTGCCGGCAAGCGGCGCCCTCGGGGTTACCCTGAGAGAGACGAATGGAGAATGCCGTATCGCTTCACTGAGCCATGGTGGCGCCGCGGAAAAAGCGGGACTGAAGAAGGGAGACGTTTTGACCGAGATTGATGCCGTAAACGTCAAAACAACGGCGGACGTCCACCTGGCCATTTGGGATAAGAAGCCGGGGGACCGTGTACGCGTTAGAGTGCGCCGCAGGCACGATCTGCTGGGAATGATCGATCGCGATTTCGAGGTCCAGTTGACGGCGCCTGGAACCGCTGCCGGAAATCCGAACTGACCTGAATCAAACCGTCAGCAAACCGTCCAGGCGGCTAAATCGCGCGTTCTTTCACAATCGAGTGAAGATTGTTCTTGCGGAATGCCGCCGTGTTATCGATTTCCTGCACTTCCAAAGAGATAGCCAGGGGCGAGTTCTCGTAGACGGTGGCAAGAAATTCGCAGGCTGCGTCGAAAATCTCCTGTCCCAGACGCTTGCGCGTTTCGGCCGGCCGGCCCGGCGCAACGCGGACGCCAATCGCGACGAAAGCGTTGTCCGGATGGCCGTCCGCAATGGCGTAAAGGTCGCGGCCCGCGGCGCGCGTACGCACTGCCGCGACTTCGAAGACTCCCGTACGGAGCGCCGCTTGGTGCACGGTTTCAACCAGCTTGCGGACGTCGATCTGATCTTTGAGATTCGAGGAATATTCGATCGTGATATGCGGCATATCGCGCCCTTCCTATGAGCTAAGATAATTCACAGCTTGAGTACACACCCCAAACACCGGCCCTCGCCCAAATGAATCCCTTCGCCGGGCCGGTCGATGAGTTCTTAAGCATACCGCGATTCGTCAGGCAGGCGCCCTCCCCGATGAATTCCTCATCCACGGGAACAAAATGGGAACAAGACAAAAAAAGACACCGTTTGAGTTGGCCTCGATTACTGGATTGGCGGTATTCTCCGCAATCGCACCTTTATTGTGCGAGAGAGGGCATGCAGCGCGTGGATAGAAATAACTGATGGCCCGCAAACCACTTCCGGCGCCGTACGCAGGCGCGCTGGTTATTAATAAGCCGGCAGGCCGAACGTCTCACGACGTGGTCGAGGCGGTGCGCCGCATTCTGGGCTTCCGCCAAATCGGGCATCTTGGAACGCTCGATCCTCTGGCTACAGGCGTCCTGGTTCTCTTGCTCGGCCGTGCCACTCGCTTGGCCCAGTTTTATACCGGCCGGCGGAAACGTTACGACTGCGCCTTTCGCTTCGGCTTTGCCACCGATACCTTTGACGCCGACGGCTCTCCTCTCGGTCCGGATAAGGAGCCGCGCTTGGAAAAGGAAGTCCTGGAGCGTCTGGCCGCTGGATTGACCGGAAAGTTCAACCAGATGCCGCCCGCATTTTCCGCCAAAAAAATCCAGGGCCGTCCCGCGCACGAACTGGCCCGCAAGCACAAGCCCGTGGAACTCAAGCCCGTCGAGATCGAGGTCTTCGAGTTCAAGCTTCTTGGCATTGAGGGACCGCTCGCACGCTTCTCAGTAGAGTGCGCGGCCGGCACTTATATTCGCTCGCTGGCGCAAGAAATGGGCGTGCAGACCGGTTACGGAACTCACCTTGCCGAGATTGTGCGTACCGCCGTCGGCGAATTTACTCTCGACCGGGCCATAAATCTCCAGGATTTCGCGCAAGCGGCGGAATCCGGCCGCGCTGCCGATTGGATTTTGCCGCTCGGAAGCCTACTGACGGAGCTGCCCCGCGTGTCCGTCCTGCCCTTCATCGAACGCCGCGTGCGCCACGGCTCCCGTTTCCAGATTGCGCTTTCGCAGGTTCAAGCTGGACGCAAAGAGATTCCGCAAGGGGCGCCTGCGGAGCTTGATTCGGGCGAATGGAAACCCACGCGCGTGCGCGTCTTCAACCAGCAGGATCAACTGATCGCTATCGCTGAACCAGTCGTGCCACGCACCTATCAGCCAGTGCTGGTGCTGGAAGCGTGAGAACCGAAAAGTTCAGGCTCACCCCGACAGCACCGGAAAATTGACTGAGAATCTTTTAGCGCTCTTGCGGCGGCGCGTTGGGTTGCGCGGGAGCGGGCGCATTGGGCTCGCCATTACCAGGAGTGACCACGGTTGGCGGCTGCGGCGCGGTGTTCCCGGTAGCTCCAGGCGCCTGGGCTGGCGGGGCGCCGGGTGGAACGATACCGGGCTGAATGCCCCCGGGAGGCACCACACCGGGCCGCGGAACTCCCGGCGCGGCCCCGGGAGCCGGGACTCCCGCGGGCTGGGGCAGGCCCGGAGCTGCAGGTTCGGGCGGCGCAGCCGTGCCCACACCACGTCCCGCGTAAAAGCTATGGTCCTGATGCGGCGTGAGGCGCAACTGACGCGGCGTAATGGCAATGACGAGTTCCGTATCCGCTTCCTGCTTATCGCGATCGCCGCTCAGCGGGCCGAGAAAGCTTAGGCCGGGCCAGCCGCTAACGCTGTTCAGTGCGCTGGTCTCGATCAGACCCGAAAGAATGCTCGTCTCGTTTGCGCGCAACCGCACCTCCTGTTCGATGGTGCGGTTGCTCAAAATCGGAATGCCATTCACATTTTGGCCGCTGAGCGAGCTGATATCAAACTGCATGTTCAGCGACACTTCGCCATCCGGATGCACGCGCGGCGTGGTGTGAACTTTCAGTCCGATGTCCACATACTCGGAGCCCGGATAAAGGGTCGAGGGCACGCTCGAAGACCCCGCTGGATTCGCGCTGTTTAGAATCACAGAAACCGCGTTCGCGGATTGATCCACCACCGCAACATCGAGCAAGGTGTTGCCGCTGAAGACGCCGGAGGCCATAGCCACGGGACCGGCTCCTGTGGCGACGCTGATGGGTGGTGAAAACGTGGCGCTTCCAAGCCCGAGAAAAATATCCATCGCGCTGGCGGATTGGCACGTGACGATTAGATCGGTGAACCCGCTGGAACTGAAATTTCCCGCCACGAGAGCCGTGGGACCCGCATCGGTGGTGAAACTGGTTTCGGCGCCGAACGTGCCGTCTCCATTTCCAAGAAAAATCGAGAACGTATCGTCGATCTTGTTCGTGACGGCGAGATCCGGCTTCCCATCGCCATTGAAATCGGCGGTCGCAACCGCAGAGGGTCCCGTGCCGGTTGCAAAGTCGATGCGCCTGGAAAACGTGCCGTTGCCGGCTCCGAGCAGCACCGAAAAGCTGTTAGAGCCCGAGTTGGTCACCGCCAGGTCGATCTTCCCATCCGCATTGAAGTCAGCGGTGACGAGAGCCGACGGACTGAGGCCCACCGAAGTCGTGGTTTTCGTCCCAAACGTGCCGTCGCCGTTTCCAAGAAGAACGATCAACTGTGCGTCCGTTTGGTCGAGAATCGCGAGATCCGGTATTCCGTCGTTGTTGAAATCGGCGCTCATCATGGCCACCGGACTCTTTATGTCTGTAATGGTCGTGCCTGGCGCAAAGGTTCCATCGCCATTGCCGAGCAAAATCGAAATGGTGTTGTCCGTGAAATTGGCCACGGCGAGGTCGGGTTTTCCATCCTGGTTGAAGTCGGCGCTAACCACGGCATCCGGACCTATGCCGGTGGCGACTGTCGTCTGCGTCTGGAAGGTTCCATCGCCATTACCGAGCAGCAGCGAGACCGTGCTGTCGCCCTCATTCGTGACGGCCAAATCGAGGTTCCCGCTGCCGTTGAAATCGGCGGCAGCGATAGAGCTTGGAGTATGCCCGACGGGGTAATCCGTTCGCGGGAAGCTGACCGCTCCCGTAAGACTGGCGGCGGAGAGTTCCGAAGTGGGCGAGGCCAGGCTCGCGGACAGCAAGGCCAGAGTGATCGGGTAATGCTCGCCGACGAAAAACGTGGCTGGCCGCCCGTCCTCCACCCGCAACAAGACACGCTGGGCGCGCTGCACCATGCTCAACGTTTTGGCGAACGTCGCGCTCGCGCCCGGCAGGGTGGCGAGGAAAAGCGTATCTCCGCCTCCGAAGGCGATCAGCGGCGGAATCGCTGCGGCAGCGCCGCCCGATGAGGCCAGCGGATTTTGCGATCCGAATATGCTCTGAAGCGCCTGGAGAAGGTTTCCTGAACTCTGCGCTTGCTGGAGTTGGCTGAGAATGCCCGTGCTCAAAGAGAATGTCTTGCCGCTGGTGGGCGGGGTGATGCCGAGATTCAACTCGGCGTTGCGGTCCATTTCGAGAAGATCGACTTCCAGAAGAAATTCGCCCGGTGTTTGCTGCACGTCTTTGAGAATGGCCTCGGTTAGCGCGACATTTTGCGGAGTGTCGCGCACGGTGATGCTGTGGGTCTTGACGTCAAGCTCGGTGCGGCGCAGGCCGACGATATCCCGCACCATACGCATGGCTTCGGTCATCTCATCGTTCGTTTCCGAAGCCGGCAGGAGTATCGTTTTCTTGATTTCGGGATCGTAATCGCGCCGCTTCGCCAGGGTATCGGCGGCGACAAAAAACGTCTTCGAATCCACGGCAAACCAAAACGTGTTGGTTTCTTCGCCGAGCAGTCGCATGGCCGTATCGAAATCGACGCCAGAGACGCGAAATCGGATTTGCCGGTCCTGAAGCTCCGGATCGAACGCCGCTGTAACTCCGAATTGCCGAGCGACTTCCTCGTAGGCGCCGCGTGTGGGCCCTTCGAAGTTGAAATCTCGAGTGCCGGCACCGGGATCTATCCTCGGAAGGTTGGCTTCGAGACCTTCGCCCAGAACATCTTTTATCGGCATTGCGGAATTTTCTTGCTCAATTTGCCGCAGACGTTCCTGGGCCACGCTATAAGTGGGATCGAGTTCAACAGCCGATTGCAAGATGGCCCGCGCGAGGCTGACGTTACCGCTGAGAACTTGCTTTTCGGCCTCTTCAGTCCGTTGCTGCACGAGCGCCGAACGGGCGAACTGGGCGTGTGCCTGAATCGTCTGATCGTTGGGAGAAAGTCTTGCGGCTTGGCCGTACGCCTGGAACGCGGTCTGCCAATTCCCCTCGGCCTCGGCACGCACTCCTTCGGCATAAGCTTTCCGGGCGTCGCTCACACCGGGTGTGGTTACGGCGGCAGGCGATGCTCCCGGCGTCGCGCTCAGCGATTGTGCGCGTAGCGGAAGATGTGCCAAGACGGTAAGGGCCGCGAGCGCGGCAATGGAAATGGGCGCGCCTCGGCGCATAAATCGGACGCAAGACATGCCGAGACATTGTACCGACGGGAGGCGCCAAACGCAGGTTAAAATGCCTTGACTGTGGAGCTTAAAGGCAATAGACTTAGTTTTCAAGTTGCAACTGGGTTGCAACTGGGACTTGCCCTTGATCTCTTCCTTCCTAATTGCTCTGCGCGAGGGCGCTGAGGCGGCTCTCGTTGTCGGCATCGTACTCGTCTATTTGGACCGCACCGGACGTTCGCGATTGTCCCGTTTTGTTTGGGCCGGGGTGGCCTTAGCGGCTGCTTTGAGCCTCGCGGCAGCCGTAGCCTTGGAACGCTGGCAGATCAGCGAAGACGGATTTGAAGGTCTTTTGATGCTGCTGGCGGCGGTTTTCGTTGTCACCATGATCGTCTGGATGAACCAGGCGGCGCGCCACCTTCGAAAGACGATTGAGCAGCGGGTGGAGTCTTTTGCCCAGAAGTCGGACTTAGCAGCCGGGCTAGGCCTCGGCACTTTCGTTTTTTTGATGGTCCTGCGTGAGGGCGCCGAGTTGGCGCTGATTCTCCGCGCAGTGGAGCTCTCGACCGAAGGGCTTGGGGTATGGATCGGCACCGGGCTTGGCCTGGCGCTGGCGATCGCCGTGGGCTTCTTTTTCTTCGAGGGCACCCTGAAGATTCCCCTGGGCCGCTTTTTTTCGGTAACCAGCGCGATCCTGGTGATTGTAGCCGTGCAGTTGGCGCTGACGGGCGTGCATGAGTTGAGCGAAGGGATGTGGATTCCCTCGAGCAAGCGCGAAATGGCGCTCGTCGGACCCATTGTGCGAAACGAGTATTTCTTCTTTGTCGTGATTTTGGGGGCCGCGGCTTTGCTGATTTTTCGCGAGTGGCGCTCGATGCGCTTCGCAGCCGCTCCTGAAGCGGCAAATGATGCGGACCGCCGCAGGATTCGATGGGAGCGGCGCACCCAGAGCCGCTGGATGTTCACGGCTGCGGTGGTCTTCGTCGTGGTGATCCTCACGCTGACGGCCGATTTCGTCTATGCCCGCGTATCGGCAGCGCCCCCGTCAGCTCAGGCCGTGGCGGCGCAAAATGGCGTAGTGCGCATCCCGACGGCGCAGGTAAACGACGGCAGTTTGCACTTCTTTGCCGTGGACGCAAACAATACCTCCTTGCGCTTTATTGTCATACGCAAACCCGACGGAACTTGGGGAACCGCGCTCGATGCCTGCATGATTTGCGGATGGGCAGGTTACCGCCAGAGCGGCTCGGACATGGTGTGCCGAAACTGCGCTTCGGCAATCTACGTGCCCAGTATCGGGCAACCGGGCGGCTGCAATCCGGTGGCTATCCCGGCGCGCGTCGACGGCGGCGACCTGGTGATCGATGTTTCCGCCATCACCGACGCGGCGCGCAAAGTTCCTCAGTAGGCGGCCCATTGTTTGCCAGAATTATCAAAGATTCTTTCGCCCGGCAGCCACGGCGCAAGTTGCTCACCATGGCCGCCCTTGCTTTGGGGACCGCCATCGCCACGGCGACTCTAAGCGTTGCCCTGGACATCGGCGACCGCCTCGCGCGCGAGTTTCGCAGCCTGGGTGCCAACCTCTTGGTAACCCCCGAAACCGACACCCTTCCCCTGGAAATTGGAGGCGTCGATTATCGGCCTGTTGATTCCGGCGTCTTCTTGTCCGAAGCGGAACTGGGAAAGTTAAAGACCATCTTCTGGCGCAACAACGTGATCGGTTTCGCTCCTTTTCTGGATGTGCCCATCGCCGTGAACAACACAAGCTCATCCGCCAGCGACGTTCCCTTACAGGCGACCCTGATTGGAACCTGGTATCGCCACGACGTTACGGTCCCGAACGGCGGAGGCATTTTCGCAACCGGCGTCTCCTCGACGGATCCAGGATGGCAGGTCGAAGGACGCTGGTTTGCAGACCACTCCGCTGAAGCAGTTATCGGCGTGAGCCTCGCGCGGCGCGCCGGTGTTCATCCGGGCCAGACCGTTGAGATCCACACGGGCGAGGCGCGCGCACAGCTCGCGATTACGGGGATCATCTCGACTGGCGGGCAAGAGGATGACGCAATTCTTGCCCCCCTCGAAGTCGCGCAGCAACTTTCCGGAAAACCCGGCGAGTATCGGCGCCTGCTCGTGAGCGCGCTGACCAAACCCGAAGACTCTTTCTCGGAGCGCGATCCGAAGTCGATGGCTCCCGAGGAGTTCGAGCGCTGGTACTGTTCGCCATACATTTCGTCGATTTCGCGGCAGATTCAGGAACAACTGCCCAGCGTAAGCGTGCGGCCGATACGCCAGATCGCGGAGGGCGAGGGCCAAATCCTCTCTCGCGTGCAAGCGCTGATGTGGCTGGTGACGTTTGCGGCTTTACTCTCGGCGGCCCTGGCGGTCGCGGCGACGGCGGGTACCACGGTGCTCGAAAGGACCTCTGAAGTCGCGTTGATGAAGGCCTTGGGAGCGCGCCGAAGACTGTTAGGCGCGGTATTTCTGGGTGAACAGTGGTTCATGGCGATCATTGGGGGACTGATCGGCTACGCAGGAGGACTGGCGCTCGCGCATGAACTGGGGCAGCGCGTTTTTGGAGTTTCGCCGAGCACAAGACTGATCCTGCTTCCCGTGGTTCTGGGGGTGACGGCCGGGGTGGCCACACTCGGAAGCCTGCTTTCGCTGAGAAAGGTAATGCGGTTGGATCCTGCACCCGTGCTGCGCGGCGAATAACTCCGCCCCGGGCGTCTTGGCTGCTGCACGCATAAGAAAACAGATGTTTTGGCGAATACTTTGGCGATTGCTCTATGCGAGCCGGGGACGGCTTGCCTTGGCCTTGATTGCAGTGATCAGTGGTGCGGCCGTTAGCACCGCGTTGCTGAACTTGGATCTGGACGCCACGGACAAATTCACGCGAGAATTTCGCGTGTTCGGCGCGAACGTTGTCGTGTCGGCGCCGCAGACGGGCGACGCCGCGGGAACGATGGACGTGGCCGGAATCGAACGGATCCAGCAATTGCGCTCTCCGCAAATCGTAGGCATCGCGCCTTATCTTTATCTTTCGGCGGAGGCCCAAGCCGGGGAGAACAGGGCGGCGGCAATCGTTACGGGCACGTGGTTCGACGCAGTCGAGCGGATGAATTCATCGTGGAAAGTGGATGGCAATTGGGTGAGCGGCCGCGAGAACCGCACGGATTGTATGATCGGGGAGCAGGTGGCAGCACGCCTTGGATTGGTTCCCAGCCATAGCGTGAAGGTGCAATACGCCGGGCGGGAGGCTGTGCTTCGGGTCGTGGGCGTCATCACCGCTGGGGGTTCGGAGGATAGCCAAATCTTCATCGCCTTGCCTTTGGCGCAGGAGTTGGGCGGTTTGGGCACACGCGCCAGCCTCGTGCAGATCAGTGTTCGAGGATCGGCGCCTGAGGTAGAAAACGTCATCGGTCGCCTCTCCGTTGCTCTGCCAGGACTCCAGGTACGGCCTCTGCATCAACTCGCCGAAGCCGAAGGCCGCCTGCTCGAGCGCATTCGTGGACTGCTTTTCGCCACAGTGGTTTTGATTCTGGCGCTCACGTCTCTGGGCGTTCTCGCCGCCATGGCGGGGCTGGCTCTCGAACGCCGGGGCGACGTCGGCCTTATGAAAGCTCTTGGCGGCTCGGTACGGAAAATCATGCGGTTTTTCATGGCCGAGGCGACCGTGATAGGTTTTGTGGGCGGAACAATAGGATTCGCTATCGGAATGCTTCTCTCGCAGTGGATTGGCCGACGCGTGTTCTCGGTATCCATAACGCCGCACCTGATTGTTTTGCCCGCCACGCTGGCACTGATGGTGCTTGTGTCGCTCGCCGGAGCCCTTCCCCTGCGGCTGCTGGGCCGCGTGCGGCCATCGGAGATTTTACGGGGCGAATGATGGCGGCCTTGGTTCAGGTGGAGGACATCTCGAAAACGTACGCGGGGTTGCGCGCGCTCGATAGCGTTAGCTTCGAGGTGCTTGCCGGGGAATGGATCGCCATTATGGGGCCCTCCGGCTCAGGCAAGACCACGCTGATCAACATTCTCGGCGGGCTCGATCGCCCGACCAGCGGATGCGCAATTGTGGATGGCGTTGATGTGGGGACGCTAGGCGAACGCGAACTGACGCGATACCGCGCGGAGAAAATCGGTTTCGTCTTCCAACAGTTTCATCTCGTACCCTATCTTTCCGCCCTCGAAAACGTCATGCTGGCCCAATACTTCCACAGCATTGCGGATGAGGCGGAAGCTGCGGAAGCTCTCAAGCGCGTTGGGCTCGGCGGGCGGCTGAACCATTTGCCCAGCCAGCTTTCCGGAGGCGAACAGCAGCGCGTCGCGCTCGCTCGGGCCCTCATAAATCATCCCAAGATCATATTGGCGGACGAGCCGACCGGAAACCTTGACGAGGCCAACGAGCACATTGTGCTCGAACTGCTGCAGGAACTGCACCAGGCCGGGCACACGATTCTCCTGGTCACACACTCTCCTGAGATCGGCCGCATGGCCGATCGCAGGATCGAGCTGGCGCACGGGCGCCTGATGCAAATCGTCGCCAATGTGACTTGAGATTTGCGCTCTTCAAGCAAGAGACGGCCGCCCGGCAGTAAGCTACGATACTAAATATAGCCATGCCGATTCCTTTGGACTTTCGCAAGAAACCCGCCGACGTGAAGGTTCGTATCTCCACGGGCGCGGGCATCGATGTCGTTTGGGCGGACCAACACGGCAGCCATTACGATTTCGCCTATCTCAGGGAGCAGTGCCCGTGCGCGATGTGCGATGACGAAAGGCGAAAAAAGGACGAGATGAAAGTGCATGCCGGCAGCGGGCAGATCTCTGGATTGGGCGCCGCCTTGCCGATGTTCAAACCGCGCCCCACCGCTCGCGCCGCGAAAGCCGTGGGGAACTACGCGCTCCAGATCGATTTCTCAGACGGCCACTCGACGGGAATTTACAGTTACGATTACCTGCGAACCATCTGCCCGTGCGAGGAGTGCGCCAAAGCGTTTCGCTCGTACGAAATCTGAGCGCCACCTCCGCGGAAGCGGCTCCTAGGCCGAACGAACCATAATCGCGGCGGAGACAAGCCCCCTGAGCACGAAAATGCCGCCGGTTGCCAATAACATCCACCCGGCCCATTGGAACGGCGCCCAGGCCAGAGAAAGCATGATTACGCCGGCGAGGACGAGCGATCCCCCGGCGATTTTGGTTACCAGCCGTTCGGCATTATCTACGCTTCGGCGCGCGCGACGCCACGTTCCCAAGCCCCAGAGAACGAGTACCGCCGACAGCGCGATCCAGCCTGGCTGCCGGGCGTTGACTAAATAGGGACGCGTGAGCGCAAACAGAGCCAGCAAGGCTCCCGCGAGCATGAAAACAAATTCGTTGACCACTCGAAAAAGGTGGCTGGGGCTGGCCATGCCTCCTCACACGCGTTCGATGCGCACGTGCTGCAGAATTACAGGCGTGCGCGGACGATCCTGCGAGTCCCGCGGCAGCTTGGAAATCTTGTCCGCGACGTCCTGGCCCTCCACGACTTCGCCAAAAATACTGTGACGGCGGTCCAGCCAGGGCGTGGCGGCCACGGTAATAAAAAACTGGCTGCCATTGGTATTCGGCCCGGAATTCGCCATGGAGAGCTTTCCTGTAGTGGAGTGCTTCAACGAAGGATGAAACTCATCCGCGAACTTGTATCCGGGGCCGCCAGTGCCGGTGCCCAGCGGACATCCCCCCTGGATCATGAAATCGGGAATGACGCGGTGAAAACTGAGTCCATCGTAAAAGGGACGTTTTGTTTTCTGGTTTGTTTTTGGGTCCGCGAACTCCTTGGTCCCCTCTGCCAGGCCAACAAAATTCGCAACCGTTTGAGGCGCTTCCTTCTCAAACAGCCGGCAGACGATGGTGCCTTGCGAGGTGTCGAAAACGGCGTAGGTTCCGGGCTCTCTTGTCAACTTTCCCCCTAGAAGGCCTTTTTGAGTAAAGGCCCGAAGATTATGGCTGAATCGCAATTACAAGGCTACAAAGCCGCACAAATCGCCAGCGGTCTCTTTAGCACTCTTTGGATGCCAAACGGCTCACAGCCGAACCGGCTGGCATTCGCCGCATCCATCTGGGATGTTACACTACAACGCTTTCCAGTGGGCCGCTTGCGAATGCCCTGCGCGGCCCGCGAAGACATCCAGGAGGAGCTCTGTGCATAAGGTGGCCATCATCGGTAGTGGGTGCGCTGGGCTGACCGCGGCGATCTATGCCGCGCGCGCCAATCTGAAGCCGCTGGTTATCGATGGTTATGAGCCCGGCGGCCAGCTCACTTTGACCACCATGGTCGAGAACTTTCCGGGCTTTCCCGATGGCATTCTCGGCCCGGAGCTAATCGAACATATGCGCAAGCAGGCCCAGCGTTTCGGGGCGGAGTTTCGCGCCGGCGCCGTCAGCGCCGTCGATTTCAGCCATCGGCCATTTCAGATTACCGTCGCGAAGGAAGTTTTTCCGGCCAAAACCGTAATCGTCGCCGCGGGCGCTTCGGCCCGGATGCTGGGACTGGAATCCGAACGCCACCTCATCGGCCATGGCGTATCCACCTGCGCCACTTGCGACGGATTTTTCTTTCGGGGTAAAGAGATCGCCGTCGTGGGCGGAGGCGATACGGCCATGGAAGAGGCCATGTTCCTGACGCGCTTTGCCAGCCGCGTTCATCTGCTTCATCGGCGCCGCGAATTTCGCGCCAGCAAAATCATGCTCGACCGCGCTCGCGCCAATGAGAAGATCCATTTCATCACGCCGGTGGTCATCGACCACATCTTGGACGTGAGCAAAAATTCCGTCGAGAATGTGCTGCTTCGGAATACCGAGACCGGGGAGACCTCGGAATTGGCGGTGGAAGGGATTTTCGTGGCGATCGGACACGAGCCGAATACAAAAGTCTTTCGGTCCATTCTCAATATGGACGAGAACGGCTATCTGCTGACGCACAACGGCAGCAAGACCAATGTAGATGGAGTTTTCGCGGCCGGCGATGTGCAAGACCATCGCTATAGGCAGGCCGTCACGGCTGCCGGCTCGGGCTGCATGGCGGCTATGGATGCAGAGAAATTCCTCGAGGCCGAGGGCCATTGAGCCGCGATTAGGCCCCCTTTAAGCCCCCTTTTAGCCCCCACTAAGCCGAAACACAAGCCTGGAAGCCCGTCGCCGCCGGAGGCCGCATCGGATCAGGCAACTCTCTCCATCTCTACGAAAATTGCGAATGGCATGGTAAGGTTGGAGGCGCACAATATGGGCCGAGCAAGTTTCCAACGCTCGGTTCGTTCCACTCAGTCGGGGCGTAGCGCAGCCTGGTAGCGCACCTGGTTCGGGACCAGGGGGTCGGAGGTTCAAATCCTCTCGCCCCGACCATTCTTCTCCGCGAGTTACATCCTTGCTCCAATCGATCTGCGGGCGCAGTTGTGATGACGCACTCCCCTTCTTAAACAGCCGCCTGGCCGAATACTATCTACTTATTCGAGACTCGCCAGGAGCCTCAAAGAGTGGGCGACCGCCGTCAACAAGGCTCTCGAAGTGGGAGCGACAATTCCCTTCCGAGATCTAGCGTGGCTGAGTAACCGTGTCCAGTAGGGCCGGTTGACCCCGCTTCACCATAGCTACCGCCCGCTTTAGCGACGGGCCCAGATCCTTGGGATCGGTAATCGGTCCCTCTGCATACCAGCCCATCCCCTGCGCCACTTTCGCATAATCGATATTGGGATCCACCAACGTCGTCCCGATGCCGGCGTTCTCGATGCCGCGCTGGTGCCGGTTAGCCATGCGCTGGATGTGCATCACTTCCTGATGATAGGCGCGGTTATTGCGCATCACGGCGAGCAGCGGGATGCGATGGTGCGCGGCGGTCCACAGCACTCCATTGGCGTACATCAGATCGCCATCGGTCTGAAGATGCACATACAGCCGCCCGTTCTTTCGATGCGCCAGCGCCGCGCCCACAGCCGCGGGCGATGCGAATCCCACTCCACCGGCGCTGCCCCCACGGGTACGCTGGTAGAACTTGTCGTAATTCCACTCCGTACCGCCGAGGCCGCCGGCCCAGTCTTCGTTCTTCACCGCTTCCCATACTTCGGCCGAGAGCCGCGCCGTGCTGATGGGGCTGGCATCCCAGCCATACGTGGCGTCGAGGCGGGCGCGCTCCAAAGCCTTTTGGCGGGCCCCCGCGAGCTTCGTCCCGCGATCCTGAAATGCCCGCCTCCGATCATCCGTGGTCAAGCGCTTGACCGCCTCAGTCAACGCCGGAAGAGTGGCTTCCGAATCGGCGGCCATGGCGATATCCACTTCCTGGAAGCGCTGAAAATCCTGGTAATTACTCTTAATGTAGAGATCGCGCGTATTGATGCTGATCAGCTTGGCGTTGCCTCGGGCAATGGATTGAGAGCTGCGATGCAATTGATCGCGGAAGGTGTGCAGCGTGCCCCAGAATTGATCGACCTCCATCCCCACAATCACGTCTGCAGTCGATAGTAACCCCCGGCCGCCGAGCGATTGATTTAGCGGGTGACGTGAAGGCAGGTTACCGCCCTGATCGATCACCGGCACCTGAAGCGCTTCGGCAAATTCGATGAAGTGCTGCATTCCGGCTTCCGAATGCACCACGTGCCCGGCGACGATGACCGGATTTTCAGCGGCCACCAGGAGCTTGGCCACTGCGTCAACCGTGCCGTAGTCGCCCGCGGGCGGGGAGTCCAGAGTGAGCTTCGGTATGTGGAATGTGGCCTCCTTCGCGATGGGGGTTTCTTGTAACTGGCTATCGAGCACGATGACAACTGGTTCCCTGGGAGGAGTCATTGCGATTCGATACGCGCGCACTGAAGACTCAGCGAAATGCGGCAGCGAGACCGGGAGGTCATCCCACTTGGTATAGTCCCGTACCATGGCTACGGCGTCCTGGGCACTATGACTCCACTCCGCGCCCGGCCGCCGCTCTGTGGCGTCCAGGGTATTCCCCAGCAGGATAAACACGGGCGCCATCCCCGCCCATGCGTTGTAAATACCCATAGCCGCATGCTGCAAGCCCACGGTGCTATGCGCCAGGACCAGCATCGGCTTGCCTTCAACTTGCGAATAACCGTGAGCCAGCGCGACCGACGACTCCTCGTGGCAGCACGTGATGAACTCAGGATTCTTGTTGCCGCCATAGTTAATCAGCGATTCGTGTACGCCGCGGAAGCTCGAACCCGGGTTCGCTGCAACATATTCAAAGCCGAGCGACTTGATTACATCCACCATAAAGTCCGAACCCGAACGCTCTACGGTCAAAACGCTGCTCTCGCTGGAAGGATCTGCCTCAATCGGCGGCACTGCCGGCACCGATGGCGCTCGCGCCACCAGCGTTTGCTGCGCTTGGATAGTCTCCTTGCCCGCCACCAAAGTGGCCACGCCACCAAGGGCCGCACCCTTTAGAAATTTGCGACGACCGACTGAAGTCTTGCCGGATTTTTTCATGATCGGTTCTCCCTCGATTGTCTAAGACTTATTTTTGCTTTCCTGCTGTCCCTTTCTCTTTGTGACGTAAGCTCTCGCGTTAACTGAGCAACCGGACTTTAGAACAGGAGCTTGAGACCGAGCTGAATGTCACGAGCAGCTCCAGTTCCGAGCACCGGGTTAGTGGCGGCCACATCAGGCGTTTCGCAGGCGCATCCGAAAAGCGCAGCGGAAGGATTGGTTCCAACCCCGCCGTAATTCGGGTGGTTGATAATGTTAAAGAATTCCGCGCGGAACTGCGCAGTGAACCGTTCCTTGAAAGTCCAGTTCTTGAAGATGGAGAAGTCCCAATCGGCGAAATGAGGGCCGTAGAAGAGGTTCCGGGCCATCGTGCCGAAGTGACCGGGAGCCGGGGCAATCATGACCGAGCGGGCTCCGGGGCCTGAGGCGTAGCAGCCATAGGCCAAGGTCGCCGTCCCGCCGGCGGAATTAGCCGCTTGCAAGCAGGTAGGCGGCATAGGGCTGCCAGCCGGATAGAAAGGAATCGGGTTGAAAGTCGCGTTAAAGTCGCCGGGATTGCCGAAGAAATCCCAGCGATCTTCAAATTCTCCCGTCCCGCTGAGATCTCGGGTATCGGTTGGCGACCATGGTAGTCCGCTCTGGATGACGATCGCCGAATTCACGACCCAGCCTTGGAGTATCTGGCCCGGGGACTTCTTTCCTGGGATGTTATAGGTGGGCGTGAGGCTGAAGTGATGGCGAACATCAAATTGCGAAGCGCCATAGTCGCCCATGGGATTCAGGCTGTTCTCCGGGACAAGTGACTCGAAGCCTCCGCCCGGGAGGTCGTCCAAAGCGTGGCTATAAGTATAGCCGGCGATGAAGGAGAGATTGTGGAAATTGCGTGCGGTGAGAGTAACTTGGAGGGCATCGTAATTGGAGATGTCCGTACCCGTCATTTCATCGATGTAGTGAAGATAGGGAAATTGCGAATAGAACGGAAGGTCCGTAGGGGATTCGCAGTGCGTTGTACCGCAAGATCCGACGGCTAATTCCCCAGGCGAATTCGGATTGATCTGGTTCAGGTCGGCAATAGCGGGCAAGTCGCTACCGTGATTGCCAATGTAGTCAGCTTTCACTGACAGCGTAGGCGTAAAGGCATGCTGAATACCCACGTTCCAACTGGTGACGCGCGGAGAGGGCATGTTGGGGCTAGTGAACAGAACGCTGCACGGTGCCGGCTCCGTGGCGGGTGCACCGGGAACTGGATTTACCGGCTTCAGACCATTTCCGCAGACAAACCCATTTGTCGAGGAGGCCGGGAATACAGGTCCCGCCAGAGTCCAGTTGAGGTTGCTGCCAGAAATCGTGACCGCTGTCGATCCGATACCGTTTGTGGGGTTTAGCGGAGCCTGAGTCGCTCCGTTTGGCAGATACGTGGTGTAAGCCGTGGGAATTGAGCTGATGCCGGGATTATTTCCGGGAAGGGACGTGTCGCCGACCAACTGCTGGGTGATGATCTGTGTGTAGTAAAGCCCAAAGCCAGCGCGGAGAACGGTGGTACCTTTTCCGGTGAGGTCCCAGGCAATGCCGAGCCGCGGAGAGAAATCTTTGGAATCGGCATTGTAAGGGTGGCTGATGTTCACACCCTGCTGCTCAAATCCCACCTGGGGACTGAAACTGCCAATGAGGTTATTTATCTCGGAAAGCGGAGTGTAGTATTCATAACGCACGCCCATGTTCACGGTCAGTTTCTGGGTAGCGCGCCAGGAGTCCTCAAAGAAACCCGAAAAGTCCCACTCTGTGAACGTGCGTGCGGGATCGCCCTCAAGCAAAGTTGCGCGGGTTGGGTCGCCAGCGACGAAAGACTCCAGCGCCGTAAGGCTGGCTATCGTGCCTGCCGTTCCAGTTACCGATTGCCCGCCATTGAAGGTAAATATGCCTCTGCCGGAGCTAACCTGGTTGTCATGCGCATTGTAGAAGAGGGCCTCCCCTCCAAATTTAAAGGCATGCTTCCCACGTAAATATGACACGTGATCGACGAGGTCGTAGTCCGAGCCCGGTCCGAATTCCTTAGGCGTCTTGGAGTCTCCGCCAAGTGCAGAAAACCCCGAAAGATTGATGGTCGGCAGGCCCTCCAAATTGGAAGCCGTAACGCCGGTATTGATGCCAAAGCTGGTGGCCGGGCTCTGGAAGTCGGCAACGTTGACGAGGCGGTCGTAGTGGTTCCAGCCGAAGCGGAGGTCGTTTACCCAAGTGGAATTCGGCGTCCAAGTCCAGCTCGTAGTAAGAAACTCCGCAGTCATATTGCCTTGATCGCGGAAGTAAGGTTGGGTGATGACGCCACTCACACCAAGAGCGGAGCCCGCCCCATAGAAATAGGAGCCGGAGAGCGCGTGATGATCACTGATGTGGTAGTCGAGCTTCCCTATGCCATTATTGATGGCGAAGATATTCGGAAAGCCGATGGAAAGGGCGCTGCTGCTTCCGGTGTTTGTCCCATATTGAGGTAGCAATTTCAAGCTTAGCGGGCTAATGGGGATTCCCGCAGCATTCAAGGCAGCCTCGGCATCAGGAATGCTTTGGCTTGGATTTCCGATAGATGCAGAGGTTGGTACATTCACCGTGAATGAGTTGCCCACGCTATAGGACTGCCGCTCGAAACCCGCGAAGTAGAAAAGCTTGTTCTTGATGATCGGACCACCAACCGTCCCTCCCCATTGTTCCAGCGCAACAGGTTGAGCTGGGGTTGTGGATGGTGGATTGATGAAATCCTTGGCATCCCAGGCGCCATCGCGGCCAAATGCATAGGCCGTGCCGTGCAGGCTGTTCGTACCTGACTTGATGCCGACGTTGATCACAGCGCCGGGGCGACGGCCAAATTCGGCGGTGGCGTTGGTTTCGATGTTCAGTTCCTCGATGGCATCGATGGGAAGAATGCTGGCGGCATCGCCGAACGGCAGCGACGTATTGGTGACACTCTGTCCCTCGAAGGGTTCGTTGCTATCGAGACCCTCAAAGAAATAATTGTTATCCTGCGGCTGGAGTCCGTTTGTCGAAGTCGTCAGCGTTCCGCCGCCGGGCGAGGCCACGACACCGGGGCGTAGCGGCAGCAAATTTAAAAAGCTGCGGCCATTCAAGGGCAGATCCACGATGGTTGCGGTTTCCAGCGTCCCACTTACGACGGCGCTGGTCGTGTCGAGCAACGGGGCGGCCGCGGTCACCTCCACGGTCTGGGTGACCTGGCCCGGCGTCAATTGGGCATCGACGCGACTATCCTGGCCGAGTCCCACGGCGATGTTTTGGCGCTCGAGGGTTTGAAATCCCATAGAGGTAGCGCGCACGCTATAGGTTCCAGGATTCAGGTTCGGGGCGATATATTCGCCAGCCTGATCGGTTGTCAATGTTCGCGCGACGCCCGTCCCGGTGTTGGTGACAGTTACTGTGGCGCCGGCAATAACGCCGCCGGTCTGATCGGTGACGGTGCCAAGAATACGCCCTGTATTGACTTGTGCGGACACTGGACAAGAAACGAGAGAGAGAGCGGCAATGGTGGCCAAAGCGTGAAAGGCTTTGCGGCTACGTTTTTGAACGCGAGCGCAGAGGGACCATGCACATGCGAGGTTTTGACGAGACATTGAAACCCTCCCCCGGGGCGGTAAGCCCTGAAAAAAACCTAAAGAGACCCTACGGTCAAAATAGTGATCCCGCTGGGAGCGAAAGCGTGTTGGTTACGCCTATCGAATGCCTTCGCTCAAATTCATACGCCGAACGAATAACCAGGACCATCTGCGCGAACTTCGCGCCAAGGCCTGTAAGAGCCGATAGATTGCTAGAAAATCAGCTTCAAACTCAATTGCGCTGCGCGGGCGCTCCCAGACCCGATCAAGGGATTGTGATTGATCACGTCCGGAGTCCCCAATGATTCCCCAAATGTCGCAGGCGTCGTGAGTACGTTGTTGGCGGCGCCATATTGGGTGAAGTTCAAGATGTTAAATGCTTCGATGCGAAACTGGGCCGTGAGCCGCTCTTTGAACTTCCAGTTCTTTAAGAGCGAAAGATCCCAGGTCCTCAGGCCTTTCGCACGCAGAAGGTTGCGGCCCATCGTGCCGAAGGTTCCTTGAGCGGGCGGAATGATGACCGAATTGCCTTCCATGTAGCAGCCGTAAGTATTCAGGGACGTCACCGTAGCCGCTCCCAAATTCGAAGCTGCCGTAGTGCACGCCGAAGGCAGTGCTCCACAACCTGCCTTGGCGAAGGTGCTTGCCGGCGCCCCGTAGCATGGAATCGGCGAAGGCCCTCCCGGCGTAAAGTCGGTCGCGTTTCCGATCAAATCCCAACGGTCGTTAAAGTCGCTCGTGCCACTGATGTCCGTGGTGGTATCGGTAGCGTTGAAGGGCAGCGCGCCGACCAGGTTGACAATCGAGTTGATCTGCCAGCCTTCCAACATCTGCAGAGGCGACTTTTTCTGCGGAAGAACGTAGCTCGTCGTGAACGTGAACCGGTTCCGGATGTCATACGTCGAATTTCCATAGTCCAAGCCGGGCTTCGCGTTATCCATGGAAACGCTTTGGCCCATGTCACTGGAAGAGTCGTCGAGCGCATGAGAATACGTGTACCCTGCCATGAAGGAGAGCCCGCGGGAAACGCGCTTGGTTAGAGTCGCCTGCAACCCGTTATAGTTCGATTCCAGGTTGTCCGAAATATAGTTGATCGCCGATAAGTAGGGATAAGCGCCGCTGTAGGGCCTCCGCAATTGCTCCGCGGCAGTTACATTACTCCCCGGCGTGGCGGCGTTCTCATCGATCAGACCCCAGAGATGTGTCGAGTGGTTGCCAACGTAGGAGACCTCCAAGGACATTGAGCCAGTGAAGGCGTGTTGGATACCGAAATTCCATTCCGTAACATACGCGTTCCGAATGTCGGGGTTGATCGCCGTGACAGGACAGGGCTGAGGGTTTGTTCCGACCCCATTCCCACACTTGAGACTACCCGACACGTTCGAGAAAATCGGCGCGCCTGCGGTCCAACTGATACCTGCCGGAAGAGTAGGCGGATTGCCTGCCGTGGTATTGAGCACCAACCCGCCCACGGCAATATTTCCCGGGCTCGGCAGGATCGAACCGTTTGGCGCATACAGAGTGGCCCCGGTTGGGTCTCCGTTCAAGCCAGTGGCGGCAGTGTAGTGGCCTATCGGCTGGATGTAGATGGCCTCTTCTTCGGTCACGTAAAACATACCCACGGCGGCGCGGACGACGGTTTTCCCGTTACCTTTTACATCCCAGGCGACTCCCAATCGCGGCGCAAAATTGTTGGCATCGGTTTTGTAAAGCGTATTGGTTTGAATTCCGGCCTGTATCAGTCCCTGACTCGGGGTGAAATTGCCGAGCAGATTGTTCTGCTCTTTGATTGGCGGAATGATCTCGTAACGCAAACCCAGGTTGAGGGTGACTGTGGGAAGAATCCGCCAGTCATCCTGAGCAAACCCCGAGTATGCAGGATTGGCTATGTTTCGCTGAACGTTGCCGATAAGCACCTGCGCCTGGTTCGGATAACCCGCCAGAAAATCCTCGAGCCCCGTGGCTCCAGGAAACGCGCTCACACCTGAGTTTCCGAAGGTTAGCTGGCCCTTAGAGCTTGAGAACGTTCCGCCCGTCCACGCCGTGTTCCGCAGTTCGCCGCCGAATTTGAACAGGTGTTTGCCCCGCGTGTAGGAAACGCTGTCCGCAAACTGGTAGGTATCGCTCTCATTGAGCCGGACCGTTTGCACCCCGAGATTCGGGGTGAAGCCGCTGATACTCACGATCGGAAATCCGCACGACTGCGGCCCGGTCAAGCCGCTGACTAAGCCGAGGCTTGCATAGTCTGGTTCGCCGATCGGATAGCAGTCACCGGTCAAATTCGGGATGTTCACATGGTCAAAGCCAAATCGCGCTTCATTCAGCCATGTAGAGTTTGGGGTCCAAATCTCCACGGCCCGCACCACTTGCGCATTCGTATAAACGCGCGTCCGCCAATACGGCTCAACAATGGCGGAGGACACGGTGTAGACCAAGCCGCGGCCGAAATAGTACTCGCCGTTGAGCATGTTGTGCTCGTTGATCCGATAGTCCACCTTACCCATCGTGTTGTTCGAACCACCCGTATTCGGAAATGAGACCGGCTCCTGAACCAGTCCTGTATTCCCAAATACCCCATTCGCTGCGTTACAAACACCCGCTGCGGTACAGCCAGCCAAATTGAGGCTCAGTTGGCTCACCGGATGCCCCCCTGCATTCATTGCGACAATGGCATCTGGAAAACTATTCGCTACGCCAAGACCAGCTTGGCTAGATGGCTCCGTGATCGTGCTCGGGTTCCCTACGTCGTAGCGTTGCCCCTCATATGAGCCAAAGTAGAATATCTTGTCTTTCCTGATCGGTCCGCCGATGCTCGCGCCAAATTGTTCCATGGCCAATTCAGCGGGTGTGGGGAAGAAGGGATTTCGCGCGTCAAAATCGGCGTCGCGGCCATAGGCGTAGGCCGTGCCGTGAAGAGTGTTGGTGCCGGACTTCAGCCCGACATTCACCTGGGCGCCCGGCTTCCAGCCGAGCTCGGCTCTGGGATTTTGTTCCACGTTGACTTCCTGAATCGCATCCAGAGGCAGAATCGTCATCGATTCTCCAGCCTGCCCTGGACCGCCAACGATGCTCCATCCGCTATTCATTTGATCGTTGTATAAACCGTCGAGCAGCCAAACGTTGTATTCCGAACGGCCGCCATTGGTTAAATAAGCGCCCGTGCCGCCGCCCGGCTTCGCTTCGATGCCGGGCTTCAGCGAGAGCAGTTCCTGATAGTTTCTGCCATTCACCGGCAGGTCGCTGATGGCCTGGTTCTCCAGCGTTTGGCCAAGCGTGGCGCTCGTCGTATCGACCATCGGCACTTCGCCCGTAACCGTCACCGTCTGCGCTTGAGACCCGGGTTGCAGCGCGATGTCCACCCGAACATCGCTGCCCACTTCCACCACGATATCTTTGCGCTCGACCGCGTTAAATCCCTGAGTCTCCACGCGAACCGTGTAGCTACCCGGGATCAGGTTCGGTGCCGAGTATCCGCCTTCGCTATCTGTCGTAAGCGTCCGGGAGATGCCGCGCTGCACGTCAGTCACGGTCACGGTTGCGCCCGCAATGACGCCGCCGGTTTGATCCTTGACCGCCCCGAGAATTCGGCCGAGATTAGCCTGCGAAAATGCGGGAAGGGTAAACAGTAATGCGGCGAAGCTTACAACGAAAATGCGTATCGCGTTCCTGGGAGCGAGCGTTCGCATAAACCCCCCGATAGCTGGAATTTTCTATCTTTGTCAGGACAGGCCAGCATGCATAGGAGCACATGCCTTTCAAAGCAGCAGAGTTGAGTCCCTTTGGGAGGCGCTCCGTTGGTACGAAGCGCAAGCGTGCGCACGTATTAACAAGGGCGTTAACATAAGTCAAGCAGAATTTCGGAGAGTCCGGTTAGGCGGAGCCGCCAACAACTTTTAGCGAAGCTCGAAACTTCGTTCTTACGCTCCGGACGCGACATCTCCGTATAATGGGCCTCCGGCTGGAACCGGCCTTTGCCTTTCCGACCGGCTTATTTACGAAGGAGGGGACGATGAAAGCTTGCGTGATCGTGATCGGTTTGCTTTTAATGATGAGCTCGCCCGCGTGGGCGCAGCGCCCGGTGCCCCAAATTCCCTTTGACTCGGTGCCTAATTTCCTCAAGTTGCCGGCAGACATGTATCTCGGCGAAGTGTCCGGCGTCGCCGTCAATTCCAAAGGTCATGTGTTCGTATACCAGCGCGGCAACACCAACGGCCCCGCATACGCCGCCGCCGCGGCGCAGCTCCTGGAGTTCGGTGCCGACGGCAAATTCATCCGCGAGATCGGCCATAACCTTTACGCATCGTCGTTCGCGCATACCGTGCGCATCGACAAGCAGGACAATATCTGGATCACGGACAAGGGCTCCGATATGGTGATCAAGTTCAATCCCGAGGGCCGCGTGTTAATGGTTTTTGGACGTAAGCAGGAAGCTTCCGACGAAGGCACCGGTCCTCTGAAACACCCCAAACCGCCCCTCCCTGCCGTCGACGGAATGTTCCGGCAGGTAACCGACGTGACCTGGGATCCCGCGGGCAACACCTACATCAGCGACGGCTACATCAACTCGCGCGTGGCCAAGGTGGACAAAGACGGGAATTGGTTGAAATCCTGGGGGGAGCCGGGCGATGGTCCGGGTCAATTCAACACTCCGCATAGCATCGCGGCAGATGCTCAAGGCAACATCTACGTGGCCGACCGCGGAAACCGCAGAATTCAGGTATTCGATACGGACGGAAAGTTTCTCCGGCAAATCACGATCGATGTGCCGGTCGATCCCAACGCCCGGCCGGCTATCGGCAACAAGCCTGGACCAAACGTGACCGGTACGATGGCGCCCGGCGCTCCCTGGGCCATCTGCATCACGCCTGGGCCGAATCAGTTCCTGTACAGCTCCGATGCATACCCTGGCCGCGTCTACAAACTCACTTTGGACGGAAAAGTAGTCGGCGTGCTGGGCGAGTCTGGAAAGCAACTGAAGCAGTTCGGATGGATTCACGAAATCGCTTGCCCGTCCGAGAACGAGATCTACGTCGGTGAGTTGCTGAACTGGCGCGTGCAGAAACTATTGCTGCATCCCAGTCCCAGCAACGGGTCCAACTAGGCCGCTGGTCGTGAACTAAGGCTCAGCAGCCTCGAAGCTAAATTGAAAACATTGCCGAAGTTGAACTTTGAGCCAAAACGCATCCTACAAAGGTCCTTATGACTCGCCTTGCCCTCACATTTGCGTGTGGCAGCTACGATCGAACGGAAGCTCTTCGCACGGGTGAAGTTGCCGTTGAAGGGATCGACCTGAACTATCTCTCTATCGAGGCTCCCCGAGAGATTTTCGACAGGATGGTGGGGGGCCTCGAGTTTGACGTGTCCGAGCTTTCGTGCTCCGAGTTCATTTCCATGACCGCCGCCGGCAAATGCCCATTTGTCGCGCTGCCTGTCTTCCCTTCCCGCATGTTTCGCCACGGATTTATCTACATCAACAAAAATTCGGGCATTCGCGCTCCGAAAGACCTCGAAGGCAAGCGTGTCGGCGTCCCTTTATACACGCAGACGGCCGCCATCTGGATTCGGGGACACCTCATGCACCAGTACGGCGTGAATTTGGACTCGCTACGATGGGTCCAGGGAGCAGTCGAAAAAACGGGAACCCACGGCAAGCCTCATGCCCTCGCGCCCCTAAAGCCAGTGAACATCGAGCAGAACAAGACCGGCCAGTCATTGGGAGAACTGCTGGCAAAAGGAGAGATCGACGCCCTGATCGGTTCGCGCCAGCCGGATGAATTGGGCCGCTGCGCAAATATCGCCCGGCTGTTTCCGGACTATCGCTGCGTCGAGCGCGAGTTCTATATCCAGACGAATATTTTTCCGGTGATGCACCTCGTCGCCATTCGCCGGGACGCCTACGAGAAAAACCGCTGGATAGCCAACAGCCTGTACAAGGCTTTTGTCGACGCCAAAAAGTATGCTCTCGCGCGCATGCGCTTTTCCGGCTCCCAATGCTACATGTTGCCGTGGCAGCGGGCTGACGTGGACGAAATCGATGAACTCTTTGGCGGCGATCCTTGGCCCTATGGCGTCGAGGCCAACCGGCCAACGCTTGCGGCTCTGGTCCAATACATGGTGGAGCAAAACTTCATTTCCCAGCCAATGCCTATCGAAGAACTTTTTGTGCCATTGCCGGGAGCGATGGGCACGTAATAAACATCAAAAACTAACGTCACCTGCCTCAGATCGTATGCCGGAACTGCCTGACATCGCCGCTTACCTGAGTGCGCTTCAACCTCGCATCATCGGGAAGGCGATCGAGCAGGTGCGATTGGCAAGCCCCTTCCTGCTTCGAACCGCGCAGCCGCCCGTCACCGATATAGAAGGCCGAACGGTGCGCGAGTTGCGCCGAATCGGCAAGCGAATCGCAATCGGGGTGGACGGCAATCTCTGGGCAGTGCTGCACCTGATGATTGCCGGCCGCCTGCACTGGCGCCCAGCGGGGGCCAAGCTGTCGGGCCGGCAAAATCTGGCGGCCTTCGATTTTGCCGATGGCTCTCTCGTGCTCACGGAGGCCGGCGCAAAACGGCGTGCATCGTTGCATATGCTCGCCGGCGAGGATGGCTTGCGTTCCATCGACCCCGGCGGAATCGATGTTCTCGCCTGCGACATGGATTCGTTTCGAGCGGCACTCAGCCGCGAAAACCGTACGTTGAAAAGGGCCCTCACCGATCCGCGCATCCTTAGTGGCATTGGCAACGCTTATTCCGACGAGATCTTGCACGCAGCGCAACTATCTCCGGTCGCGCTCACCCGGAAGCTGACTCAGCAAGAGTGGGATAGGCTCTTCGCTGCGTCGCGTCAAACCCTCGAATTCTGGATAGACCGGCTGTGCGCCGAGTCGAAGGCCAGCTTTCCGGAACACGTCACGGCATTTCGCGAAGGCATGGCGGTTCACGGACGTTTTGGAAAGCCTTGTCCCGAGCTGTGGAGAGAAGATTCAGCGGATTCGCTATGCGGACAACGAAACCAACTACTGCGTTCGCTGCCAAACGGGCGGCAAACTCCTTGCGGATCGCAGCCTCTCCCGCCTATTGCGTTCGGACTGGCCGCGCACCCTCGAAGAACTGGAGGCGCTTAAGCGCGGCTAATTGACAGCGGTCGCTAAAGCCCGTGTGCAAGGTCGATGTAAGGATTTTTCAGCGTTCCGCATCCTGAAGCCGATCGATCAAGTCATGTACTCGCGCGTCCTGCGGCGCGAGCTGCAGCGCCCGCTCGCTCAGCACGCGCGTCCACTCCAATTGCCCCTCGTCCAGCCGAATCTCGCCCAGTGATACCAGCGCCTCCACGTTGTTAAGGTCGAGCTTGAGCGCCCGCTCGTACGCTCCGCGGGCATCCATAACACGTCCTGCCGCGCGGTATTGATTCGCCAGCCCCACAAGGAACATCGCTCGATCGGGCGCCATCGCCGTGCTCCGTTCCATGTACCGGATGGCCAAATCGTTCTGCCCCATGGATGCGTAAGCGAATCCGAGAAGATATGTGCCGTCGGCATCCAGATCGTGCTGCGGATCAAAGCCGGCAATCGCAGGAGCATCTGGCCGGCGGAAAGGATTGATTTCCTTGGCGATGCTTGCGGTCGTCTCTACGTACAGCGAGCGCGGAGCGCGAAACTCGAGCGTGGGACGATCGTCCGTGTTGAACTCATCGACTTCGCGCGTAAATGCGTCGCTTTCGCTTTCTCCCAGGACCTGCGCGCCGAATAGCGCAAAGGGACGCCAGATGCCCATCGAGTTCAGGTCTGCCGCCACACCCTGTATCTGAGCGAAATGGTTTTGCAAGCGACCATAGTCCCAGCCCACCAAGTCTCGCGTACCCAGCAGAATCAAATTGCCCGGGGAGCGGAAGTCCAGATCTGCATGTGGGGAAATACAGAGTGAAATGTAGCCGCCAGATAATCCAGGTCGTCGGGCAGCAGCCCCTGTGTATGAATGCTTTGCGCGAAAATGCCCCCAGGATTTAGCCGCGCGCCGACAATGCGGTAGAACTCGCGCGAAGCCTGCTGAGCCCGCGCCGGCAACCCACATATCGGATGCTTCCGAGACCACCACATCGTACTGCTTCGGAACGACAAGAAGGCGATTGCGCCCGTCGCCGAAAATCAAGTGCACTCTCGAATCGCCGAGTACGTTGCGTGTGTAGGAGTCGAATAGCCTGGCAGCCTGCGCGACTGCCGGCTCCGGCTCGACGACATCAATGCGCTGCACCGGGTAACGCGAGACGGACGCCAGGGTCAAGCCGTCGCTAAGACCAAGCATCAAAATATCTCGCGGCGCCCGGTGCAAAAGCATTGGCAGGTGGCCCAAAAGCAATTGGCTGGCCATATCGACGGGATCAGTCGAAGCCACTGTCTTACCGTTAGAGCGAAGGAAGCGAGTCTGGCCGGTTTCGTCAACGGAAATCGTGGCTCTTCGTCCATCGCGGTAATAAAGCAGTTGCATCCTCTTGACGATTTCGTTCAGCGTCTCGTCGGGTGCTAAGCGTGGCGCGATGAAACCGATTCCCGTCGCGAACACTTCGCGAGGCCATGGCGGCAGCAACACTGCGACCAGCAGCGCTGCGATTGCCGGTGACAGTGCCAAAACCCGCCGGAGTTTAGGCGCGCGGCTGCGCCACCATACCGCGACGTCCGCGCCGGCCGCCGCGAGCACGCCAACTCTCATCGTCGCTTCCAAGCCGATACCAGGCAGGAAAACGAACTCTGCCAGCCACGCGCCCGCGATCACACCAATCGCCCCCACGATACATGCGGCGCCGATCGTGCTGCCAAAGCGAGCTGCGCCGCCTCCGAGGCTCGCCTACTGCGGCCGTTGGAAAATCGCGCCGAAGAAGAGCGCAGGCAGCAGCGTCCCTATTGCCATGGCCACAAATTGCGCCAAAATCTGTCGCCCAAAGGAGTTCCGAAATAACGGAAAGAAGTGCGCGAATAGGTATGGGATGCGTGGAAAGAAAATCATTGCGAGAGCCATCGTCAATGCAAGCACAAACTCCAGTCCGGCAAGCCATCGCTGGTGTTCTTCGCCGGCCCTGTGCATGACGGCCGTAGAGAATGCTCCCAAGACCTATACCCGTGAGGACAACCACCATCCAAACGCCGTACACGTATATGGAAGGACCGATCACCATGGCGATCAACCGGACCCACGCGACCTGGAAAATCACCACAGCAAATCCCGCGATCGAGAACGCCAGCAGAAACAGGAATTTCATCGAACTGAGCGGAAGATTCACCAGCCAAACCGGAAGTCGGTACGGAACCCTTCCCGTTCAATGGCTCTGCACCCCGGCGCGAGCGCATCTCCCACCCAGAATGCGGCGGCGCTTACCAGAACGTTTATCGCCTGCGGCCAGCAGAACCGTCGACCTCAAACCAACCCCGGGCAGCAACACGTATGTCGTCATCACAGCGCCAAAGGCCGCGCCGATCGCGCTCCATCCGTAAACTGCGCCCGCCCTCCCAACCGTCTCGCTGTTGTCGGAGAGCCCGCGACGCGCAAGCAACGGCGGCAAACCACCCATCAGAACCGCGGCTGGGAAAATGAAAACTGCGATCAGTATGATCTGGGCGCTCGCAAGAAAAATGCAGTGATCAGCAAAAGCCCGATACACAAGTAGGTACAGCGCTTCGACTCCATGAAGTATCCACAAACTTGCGACTCCGTAGACCCCTGTCGCCAACTGGAGGGCTGCGAAGATAATCAGGCTGGATCGTGGGCGCCGGTCTGCTAAATGGCCCCAAATCCAGGCTCCCAGGGCCATCCCACCGAGGAAAGCTGAAATCGCCGTGGCGGTCAACGAAGCTTGTATCGCCGAAGGTCAAAGCCACGCGGCGCATCCACACCGCCAGATACAGAAACGCCGCAGCGGCCGATGCGGCTGCCAAAACAAAGGTGAATGATTTGGTGAGGCCTTTCACTTCCACAATAATATCTCAACAAAACGCGTCCATAGCTCGCCGCGCGCGCTTCTTCCAAGGAAATCAAAGTTGTCGCTTCGTTGGAAATCCGCTGCCGGCAAGTGCAGCTGGTGCTAGGGCTTCCGAAGCAGGAATGCCTCGGCCAACGATTTCGATCGATAGAGGGACTGTGAACAACAAGGACTGAGAAGCCGCCGGACGTCTTTAGGCTGTCTGTGCCTTTGAGGTTATTTGGCCAGCCCGTTGAGGTATGCGATGAGCTTTTGTTGGTCCGCAGGCGTAAGCTTTGCGCCATAGGTCATCATTTTCGCGATGACGGCGCTCCACTCCTCCGAAGCCAGTTTCGTGGATGCTGTCGCCAAGTCGTGGCACTGCTGGCAAGTCCGTTGAAGTACGGCTTTGCCCTCGCCTTCCGGCGCCTGCTGGTCGTCCCGGGCTGGCCGGCCTGCGTTCGCTGTTCGGGTGGTCGGCTGGCCATTGCTCCCGCTATTCGAAGCAAGAAAAGCAGTCACAGCCTCGATCTCGTCAGGCATCACTTGCGCCCCCCGGCCAATCATGGAGTAGACCGTGTCCTTCCACTCTTCCGGGGATTGCCTGTGGACCTGAACCATCCTCAAAATGTTGGTATGGCAGGCGACGCATACTTGCCCGACCACTTGCCTGCCCTTTTCGACCTGAGCTTGTTGGCCGCTCTGCGCCCTCGTTGCTTCCTGGGCCGCAAGCCCACCGCTAAGATGCGCGCCAGCAATCCACACCAGCACATTGCAAACCGTCAGCGTGAAAGTTTTTCTTGCGCCAGGACCGCATATCAAGTCCACCTCGGTTGCTGCCCTCGTCTATTTTTGCAGCACAAACTTTTGAACCCGCTTACCCGTACCCACCTCGCCGGTATACAGGTTCCCCTTGGAGTCGATAGCGATTCCATCGATAAAATGAAGCTGCCCGGCATAACGGCCGAAATGGCCCACCGAACCCACGATTTTGCCATCATCCCGGTTGAGAATCCAAACGATGTTATTCGTGCCGTCGGCATCGAATAGATACTTTTGTTTGGGATCTGCCGAGAACGCCAGCTCGAATACCCTCGTCCCGCCTTTCGCCGTCATTCGAGGCAAAAAGAACTCCTTCACAAACTGCCCCTGTTTCGTGAACACCTGAATGCTGTCGCCTCCGCGATTGCAAACGTACACCAACCCGTCGCCCGAGATGTGGATACAGTGGACCGGCAAGGTGAAATCCTCGCGCGGAGGACCTGCCGGGTCAAAGGGCGGCTGGGGGTCGTTGCTGATCTCGTTCAACGGAATGCCGTGGCCTCCCCATCCGCGCTTGAATGCGCCCGTATCGAGGTCATACACCAGAACTCGCCGGTGTGTGTAATCCCCCATGTAAAGCTCGCGCGCGTCGTCATCGATCGCCGGCGCCGCAATTCCCGCCGTAAAATAATCGGTCTGCTGATTGTTGTCTTTCTGGAAGACTGGGTTTCCTTTTCGCTGGTCTGGCGGAATAGCCGGAGCGCGATGGCCGAAGTCTCTGAGGAACTTCCCATCCGGCGTAAACTGCAGAAGAGTATCGCCGGGATCGTTTCCTCCCACCCAGACGTTTCCTTGCTTATCCACCAGCAGGGCGTGCTCTCGCCTTTGAGGCCAACCGGGCACATAGTTGGCGCCTCCCCACGATTTCAGTAACTTGCCTTCCGCATCGAATTCCAGCACGGCAGGCGCCGCTTTACAACACATCGCCGTCGGCGGATCTTGCCCCGCGCCATTTTCGGGCGCATCCAGTTGGGCGGTCGTATTGATATCGGACTCGCGGCTGATGATCCAAACGTGATCGTTCTTATCGATCGCGATCCTGGGTACGCCCTGCAGAATCCAATTATTAGGCAGTTCCTTCGGCCAATACGGGTCGACCTTGAAGCGCGGCACATCCTGCGCGTGCGACCGCGGAACAAGCGCTGGAACCATGAGGCAAGCGAGAGATAAGACCAACAGCTTTATCCGCGTCTTGAAATTCATCTTGGAATATCCTTTGAATTCGGCCGCCAATATACCCTTGACCGCTTTCACTGGCAACGCTTCCATTCGCGGTTCGATTAAAAACAGGGAATTTCTAGTGTGCGGGAACGGCAGGATTTAGGAACCGGTCGTCGAACTTCTTATTTTCCTCGGGCGAACAGGTCCCTTGGTGGATCTCAGTCTTTGTTTGCAATATGAATTTCTTCTTGAGACCACCCCACGGTTCGCTTCCCCACGCCATTTCATCGTAGTAGGTGGCATCCAAATCCAATTCGTTTGCGCTCACGCGTTCCCATCGTTCGATCAAATGGAATACGGGACTCATGCGATGATTGACGCCAACCGGTTCGATCACGTTCTGCGTAAGGCCGATTGTATCCACGACGAAGACATCTCCGTCCCACCGTCCCACCGAATCGCCCATATGCGTGGGAAAGAGATCTTTAGGATGGCCCCGGTTCAGCCATATTGCCCGCCATTCGTTCTGCTTCTCGAAGAACTGAAAAATTCGCCCTGGGGCCATCACAAATTCAAAAGGGTAGAGTTGCGTGAACCAGAATTGTGCGGGAAGGCCCACCGGTTCACATTTATCGCTCAGCTGATCGGTCATTTTAAGCTCGATCATCAAGTTGTCATGCCCCCACGCCGTCAGGGGCGGCTCAGGCGCGGTGTGCTCCGAGATATGGCACGTCTCGCACTTCCCCGCGTCCCCGTTCTTGGCCCGATCGAAAAGCTTTTGGGGCCCCGGATCGTCCACCCACCACACCCCCGAAAGATCGTGCCGGTCGAATGAACTTTCTTTCGGTGATGACGTCGCGTCTGAAGCAGCGAGAATCGATGCGGCTATTAGAAGACTGCCTAGGAGATACCAAGCCTTGCGCACGTAGATAAAGGTACGCTTTTCCGCGCAAGGCCGTCAATGACGCAGGTGTTGCGGCGCAAGCGCCAGAAAGTAAACCACCTTTGATCCAGTCCCAATTCGGATTTCGGCGAACCGTTGAGGACCCACGCTTGACATCGGGAACGTCGTTTCAGTATTCTCTGGTACGGTAAGTAACGGCTTCCCACAAAAGGAGTAGTACATTCATGGCAAAGTTGCGCCCTTTTCTGTACGTTGCGGTGTTGCTTGGATTGGGATTGAGTTTTTCGTCCCGAGCTTATGCGCATCACGGCTATGCGGCGTATGATCTGACAAAGACCATAACCGTAACCGGAAGCGTTACTGAGATGATGATGGCCAACCCCCATTCTTCCCTGGCGTTTGACGTTAAGGACGACAAGGGAAACTCGGACCACTGGGCTGTCGAGTTCGGCACCCTGCGTGGATTGGTCGCCGAGGGCTGGACAAGAGATACCCTGAAGCCTGGCGATCAGATCACCGTCTCTCTGCACCCCGCGAAAAACGGTGCTCATGTCGGTGTTCTTGTCGGAAAGATCACCTTCTCTGACGGGCGGCCGTTAGCTGTGAAATCGACACCGGGAGCCGACCGCTAGCCCTGAGATCGACACCAGAACAATAGTTCTGACCTGAATCCCCTGTTTGTACCCGGAATATCTCGGCGGATGTAATTAAGGTGCGCATCGAGCGCCCCCTTCAGGGGGCGCTGGCGCGTTTGGATTCCAACCTTGGAATTCGGCGCGCTGTGATTCTTCTCGCTCTAAATGGCGACTAGGAAGAAAACTGTCCGCCGACTTCGTTTTGGTTAGTGTCAAAACTAGCAAAAGATCTCGCCGCCCAGCCCTAGGGATAGCGCTGCCCAAAGCTACTTACTGGCGCCGACCACCGTCTTCTTCATGTAATCGTCGAAAAACCGGCTGTCCTCGCAGGCCCATTCCTCGAGCGACCACGTTGGCCGCAGCTTGAAAATCTTCTGGCCCGTCCAAGGTTTGGTGTATGCCTTGGGATCCTCAAACGTGAGGTCGTCCTGCAAAGTGTCTTTGTCCACTCGCGTGAAGCGCTCCACAAGGTGCAACTGATCGCTGTGTGGGTGGCCGGTCCGGTCGAGCCATGAGGAGTCCGTAAACCCGACCACATCCACGACCAGGGCATTCCCCTCCCAGTGACCTACTGAATGCCCCATGGACATGGGCCTGAGATCTTCGTCCTTGGGGTGCTGGCGGCCGTCCATGTAGATCTCGCGAAATAGTTCGCCGTACTCGAACAGCATCACCACGCGGCCCGGCGTTTGGATGATCTCCATGGGGTAGGGCTGGAGGTAAACCCGCGGCAGCCCAGGCTGAAAACACTGATTTGCCGGATCATTGGAAACTCCAGCTAAGTTCTGATTGGCGCCGTGTGCGGGTTTGGCGGACTTATATTTGCTCAGTCCCCAGGGTGTGAAGGGGAGATTCGCGGCATTCTTTCCTTGCGGGTCCGCGGGATCGAACGTTACGCTGCCCACCTGTATCCATACTCCGGATAGGTCTGGACCAGAGCTTCCCACCTGGCCTTGGTCCCCGCGCGGACTCTCGGTATTCTGTGCGCGCAGAACCGGCAGACAGAACGTCGCGGCAAGAGCGCCGGCAATAATCAGAATGGTGCCCCGTCGCATGTTACCTCCCCAACCACATGGCCCAGCTACACAACCCAGCTAAATAATTTGCATGAGCACGATAGAGCGAGTTTAACCGCGTTTCATGAACCAACTTCAATTGTCGGCCCTTCCGCCTCCAACCCTTAGCTCCGTACCGTCCGGCAGCACGACCTTCTTTATGACCATGGTAGGACTGCCATTCTTGGCCGCATTGCCCGTAACGGCAATTTGATCCCCCGGCTTGATCGAATTCTTGGTCCATCCGCCCTCTCGGGCCAACTGGCTGGGGCTGGTGATTTCACCCTCCCACTTTTGTATCTTTCCGTTGTCGCCCTTCACTTCGAAGGAGAGCAGGACATGAGGATTTCGGAACTGAAAATCGGTCGCGGTTCCCTTGACGGTAGTGAGGTGAGCGGCGTCGTATGCCGCGGTCCCATGATGCGAAACGGCTGCTCCCGAAAGAGCCAAAATCGCGACAGCTACGACAGTCAGCTTCAAAAACAATGTCTTCATCAGGCGGGCTACCTCCGAGCGCCGCGGAGTATAGTGGTCGCCCTCAAAATTTGTCAAGAACGCCCATCTGCTGTCGATCTCCGTATACGTTGACACCTGAAGAGCGCCCACCATATACTCCGCGCATACCTGAACGCTCTGGAGGCGGCCGTGGCCCACTTTGTGAGCATGGATTCGAGCGCCGCGAATTCGGCGCCATGTTGCTGCTGCACTTATGGTTACACCGGCTATAGCGCTTCGCGGCGGGCGTTTCTCAAATCGGCGGTGGTCTTGGGATCGGGCGCTATTTTTTCCGCCTCGGTTCCCACCTCCGAACTGATCGCCCAAGTCACTTCTTCGTCGCCATCCAAGGGAAACCGCATCGACGTCCACGGTCACTTCAGCCCGCCGAACCTCTTCCCGGCGATGCTCGCGCAGGGCCGCAAGAATTTCGCGGATTGGACGCCCGAACGGGCGCTCGAAGCCATGGATGAATCGGGTGTGTCGACGGCGATGACCTCGGTGCCGCCTCATTTCGATTTTGACACGGTCGAACACGATGCGCGCCCCGCCAACGAATTTGCCGCACGCTTCTTAGCGGATCATCGCGGCAGATTCGGCGCCTTCGCCTTTCTGCCCATGCCGCACGTGGATGCCACTCTGCGCGAAATCGAGTACGCCTTCGATACCCTCAAGCTCGATGGCGTCGGGGTCTACACCAATTATGGCGATAAATGGCTCGGCGACCCGATGTTCAACCCGGTTTTCGAGGAGCTCAACCGGCGCAAGGCGATCGTTTTCAGCCACCCCATCTCGCTCGGCCCATCGCAGTTTGCCCAACTCCTAACCGGCGATGGCGCCATCCAGGAACAAACGGACACGACGCGAGCCATCGCCAACATGATCTTTGGCGGGGCCGCCGAACGCTATCCCAATGTGCGCATGATCTTCGCGCATGGGGGCGGCACGATGCCCTACCTGATCGAGCGCTTCACCAGCATGGCCAAAGGCCAGAAATTCGCCGAACTCCTTCCCCAAGGTTTCTCGGGAGCGGCAGGCAAGTTCTACTACGATACGGCCTGGACCTCGAACGCGGTCGCCATGGGGGCGCTGATCAAAGTGATTCCTCTGTCGCAAATCATGCTGGGTTCGGATTATCCAGCCCGCGCGATCTCAGATCACGTAAAAGGACTGAAGGAGTGCGGCATTTTCACCGACCAGCAGTTGGACCAGGTCGAACGTCAGAATGCTCTGGCGCTATTCCCGCGATTTAAGACCTAGGCGTTTCGTAACCCGGTTTCCAAACTCCCCTCAAGCTTGCGCCGCTGCAACCTCTAGGCTCTGGCAAAAGCTGCTCTGCGCCCGCCGATCCCCTCAAACCGAGTTCTCTCGTTGAATCCCAGGGCGCACGCCTGTTTTTCCGCCCACAAAAGAAAAAGGGGCCGAATGTTTAATCCGGCCCCTTCTTCAGGTAGACCCTATCAGCGGCTAAAAGTTCAACTTCAAGCCAAACTGGATGTGACGCGGACCGCCCGATCCGAGCACGGGATTGCTCGTGTCCGGCGTGCTTGTGGCGTAGCCGAACCCTCCGTTTAAGCCCTTGGACGGATCGAGGCCAGGAGCGTTGAAATCGGCCCGGTTGAAAAGGTTGAAGAACTCCACCCGGAATTGGGCGCTGTACCTTTCCTTCAGGGTCCAGATCTTAGCGACCGAGAAATCCACGTTTCGGTAGACAGGCCCTGTGAAGATGCCGTTGCCCGCATCACCAACCGTTCCGTAAGCAGGAGGAGTCAGATAGCCTCCGCCTTGTGCGTAGCAAGTGTTGTTTGCGAGCGCAGCGAGCGCCAGTTGGCCCAACGTTGTGCCGGCGCCGCCGTAAGGCGCAACGGCCGCGCTTTGGCATGCTGCCGCTATCGAAGCTGGTGTATTCACAGCTGAAATACACCCCGCCTTGGCGGTAGTGCCGTCGTAACAGGGTATGGGAGTCGGACCGGCATTGCTAAATGCTGACTTGGGTCCCATGTAATTCCAATACTGAGTAACGGCGGTCGCATTACCGCCGCCCGCGTTCTCGCCTGTGCCGAGCCAGTCGGTTGTCTTCTCGCTCGGGTTCCAGGCCAAGCCGCTCTGCACAACCAAAATAGCGCTGAGCGACCACCCTTGGAGCATTTCCGCGGGGGACTTCATTCCGGGGATGTTATAGGTCGGCGAGAAGGTAAAGCGATGCCGCAGGTCGATAGTGAGATTTCCATAGTTTAGGCCCAGGTTATTTTTATCGGTGGGCAGCGTCGCTCCACCTTGTGTGGAACTTCCTGCACCTTCGCCGAGCGCGTGGCTATAGGTATAACCGGATAGGAACGACAGCCCATGGTAGCCGCGCGCTTGCACCGTTACCTGCAAACCATCGTAGTTGGAAAATTGCCCGTTCGTTGCCCAGTCTATGTTGGCGATGTAAGGAAACTGTGTGCTGTACTGCCCGCCCGCCGCTTCGGCAGCGGCATTGGGCTTGCAACTGTGCGCGGGTAAGAGGCAGGTGGCCACGTTGGCGCCGGTCAGGGCCCAGCCAGTGCCAAGCGCTGGCTGGTTGAGGTCCTCGTCGAGTTCCTCTCGAAAGCCGTGGTTGCCCACGTACGCTACGTCCACCGTTAACGCATTGGTGATGGCCCGCTGGATGTCCAAATTCCATTGTACGGAATAAGGCTGCTTGAAATTGGGGTCTACCCCAATGGCAGGGCAAGGTCCAAACAGTGGCGAGGAGAACGGGCCGGTACTCGGAACGCACGAGAAACCAGTGTAGTTGACGCCATTGATGGTCGCCGCGGCGTTACCGGGGAACATCGGGTTCCCGCTCCAATTGAAAGCAGTGCATGTCGTCGACGTCGCTGGAACACAACTCCCGGCAGGCTGCACGGAGGTGAGTGCATTGATTGCCGTGCCGCTCGTATTGACGCCGATGCTGGGGAAATTCGCCCCGAGAGGATTCGAAGGCGAAAACGTCGTCACGGGGTTCATGTTGGTTATGACCGAGCCTGCGGCACGCACCACAGTCTTACCATTGCCACGGACGTCCCAGGCCACGCCAACGCGCGGGTCAAAATCCCGGTAATCGCCGTTGTACATCCGCGAAAGTGGCAGGCCCGGGCCAACCTGCTCGATCGCCGGAGTGCTTCCGGTGACATTGGGATTGAAAGTGGAAAGATTGTTGTTTTCCTCGTGCGGTGGTCCTGCATACCCGTAGCGCAGACCCAGATTCAACGTGACTCTGGGTGTTAAGCGCCAATCGTCCTGGACGAATCCTCCATACCAGTGGGCGCGGTCGTTCTGTGTATTCGCTTGCGAGGAACCCAGCAGAATCGTCCAGCTGTTCGGGAAGCCCTGGAGGTAATTTGCCAAGCTCAAAAAAGTAACATTGCCCTGGGCCAGGCTGAATGAGGTCCCGTCAAAAACGATGTCCAGATACTCAAAGCCGAATTTGAACGAGTGCTTGCCGCGTAAGTAGGAGACGCTCTCCACAAGATCGACGTCGCCTTCCGGCCCGCGGGTACCCGTGCGATTTCCAATCCCCAACTGCATATTGAAGCCGGTAATCGTGAGAAGTGGGAACCCATAATAGTCCGGATTCGTCACGCCCGTAGGCATGCCGTAGCCGGCCGGATAGGGACTGCCCGCAGGCGTGTTGATGTCCCCGGGGAAGGTTGTGTTCTTCACGTAGACGTAGCCCAGCCTGAAGTCGTTCACCCAGGTGGAACTCGGCGTAAAAGTCCAGTCCCCGTCGTACTGATAGGCGTTTTGGGGGACCGTAGCCAGCCATTGAGGGGCCGATTGCTGCGCAATGGTATTCGTCGTTTGGGTTGCACTGGATCTGTAATACATGCCGTCTAAATGGTTGCGGGAACCGATATTGTAATCGATTTTAAGCAGCCCGTTGTTGAGCGGTCCGATGCTGTTCAAATTCGGGGAAAAATTGATCGACGAGGTGGGGTTGCTCGGGAACACGTTCTCGACCGTGGATGAGGAGGGTGAGACCACGCAAGTCTGTGCGTTCAGCCCCGCCAGTTGCGCGCTGAGCGCATTGATGGGATTGGCAGGATTGCCCAGCGGCGCGTGCGTGGGATTCAGGGAATTGCACGTGTCCACAAAACTGTTTCCGTTTCCCGCGCCCGCGACCGACGTCGGCATGGTGAGCTGGTTTACGTCGCCCACCGTGAGGCGCAGGCCCTCAAAGCTCGCGAACCAGAAGAGCTTGTCCTTGATAATGCGGCCGCCCGCCGTCGCGCCGAACTGCTCCATGTTCGCCGGCGTCACGCCCCCGGGATTGTTTCCGGGGAAGTAGTTTGGCGAATCCGTGGCGGCCGCATCGCGCCCGAAGGCATAGGCCGTGCCATGAATGCTGTTGGTGCCCGATTTGACGCCGACGTTGACTTCCGAGCCATCCCTGAAGCCATATTCCGCCTTCGGATTTTGCTGCGAACTGAACTCCTGAATGGCGTCAATCGGGACGAGCGAACTCGTATCCCCCGACCGGTACGAGGTATTCAAGACATTCGCGCCCGTGCTTTCCGCGATTCCGGCGATGCCTTCCAACCGCAACATGTCGTTTTGCGTACGCCGTCCGTTGGTGCTTTGGCCGGCGCCAGTGCCGCTTCCCACCGGGGTAACCACTCCGGGACGCAGTTGGATCAAGCGTTGAAAATTGCGGCCGTTCAAGGGCAGCGCATTAATCGACTGGTTGCTTACCGTTCCGCCCAAGGTCGCATCGGTCGTATCGATTGACGGAATTTCTCCGGTGACCGTTATGGTCTGCGTTTGCTCGCCCGGCTGCACCACCAGGTCAACGCGAAGATTTTGCCCCACCTCCACCAGCACGCCGTTATGCTCGACGGTCCGGAAACCTTTGGCCTCGGCTCGCACCGTATAGGTGCCCGGGGTTAGGTTGGTGGCCACATACTCGCCGGCGCTGTCCGTCATCAACGTTCGCGAGACGCCTCGCGCAACGTCAATTACGGTTACTGCCGCGCCTGCCACCACGCCGCCGCTCTGGTCCTGCACTGCGCCCTGAATTGTTCCCTGAGTCGTTTGCGAAAATGCCGGAAGACAAATGAACCACAATAGCGCGCTCACCAGCAGCAATCGCGCTACTTTTTTTGGATTCTGACACCCGTACACACACCTGCTTGATGCTGGTAGGACAACAGACATAGCTAACACGCCTCTCTGCGGTAGAACTAGCCGCCTTCAATGGTCACTAACTAGCCGAATACGTGGGCGTCGATATATCACGCGCAAGAGCCCGCGGTCAACACGTAAATTGTCAACGAATTGTAGGGAATCGATTTACCGTAAGCGAGTGAATGTCCGCGAAGCCTTTACTCTGATTTCTTGAGTTACTGTTTCGCAGGTGTAGTAGGTGCAGCCGGCGTAGCCGGCTTGGCGAACTGCGCCGCGTCAATCAGCGCGTTCGGCTGTACCTCGCTCAGTTCGGTGGTCGATTGCCCGTCCACCCAGGTCACGGTCCACTTGAACGGCAGCATGACCCCGGATAAGGCCCGATAGTCGCCGTAATCTACCTGAGTGGGAACCAGGCCAACGGCCGTGTTCGCATAGCGCACCAGCCTTACCAGCAACCCAGAGTCTTTATCGAAATACAATTTGAGAGGAGTTTGCCCGCTCCCGAATCCCTCGGCGACTCGAACCTGGCGGTCGTCGATACTCGTCGTGCCCACCGCCCATTGACCGCGGCTTTCTCTCACCCGCACAGCGAATGGCAGCATCCCGTCGATTTTGGCTCCGTCCAGATCTCCCCCGCTCAATGGGGTCAACGGCAGGGGAGTGTCGGGCTCGGCGATCCAACCGTCCCGCCCGTCGTAGCTCATGATCTTGTTTCCGTCAGGCAGATGCACAATCGTGACGCGTTGATCGGGGGCCTTTGCGAACACTTCCACCGGCACTTTCTCCCGATCCGTGTCGTAGCCTCCATAAGTGCCCCGGGCCGAAAAGCTGGACAGCTTGGCTAGTTGCTGCGCTCCCCCGAGCGCTTGGATATACTTGTTAAACACGTCATCGGCGGAAAATCGTTCCCCGCCTGTAGCTTCAAATTGATTTGGATCGTCCGGCAGCGGAGTGCTGTATTGCTGCGCCAGACTTGGCGTGACCTCGGGCTTCTCGCCGCCGCGATGGCAGGTATAGCAAGTCACCTTGCGCATTCCCGCAAAGTTGGCCTGATTGATCGATCTTACGATCAGGATCATCTTGCGCGCGGTCTGCTTCAGCGGCGTATCGTCGGCAAATCTCGCCACGTCGCCGGCGCTTTCCAGCCCATGGCAACTCGTGCAATTGAAACTCAGGGAGGCCGCGAAGAAACCCATCGTGTTCATGAATTCGTCCGCCGGAATTCCCTTCAGCACTTGAACGTTTTTGAACACCTCTTCGGCCATCAGCGGCTTTGTCTGTGCTCTGGCCGGGACCATGGCCGCCATGCAAACTAGCGTTGGCAGAGTGCTAAGAACGATCCGTTTTTTCATCGCGCTCCGTATTATTCACCGTCAGAAATGAAGGATGGTAACCTGCGGCTAGTTTCGGATGGCAGCCAACGACATCCCGACCAGGCAGACTAAAAGTCATAGTCGCAAAAAAGAGAACAAACGCACAGTCCCTCAACGAGGCTTGTCTTCGCCGGTTACTTTCCTGGCGGGGTCGCGGCAGGCACCCTCATCTCCTCTTTGTATTTCTCTTCATCTGAAGGGACGCAAACGTCCTCTCGCAGTTCCAGCTTGGGGTCGAGTTTCCAGGTCTTCGTCTCGCCCACCCACGGTTGCGTATACGCCTTTGGATCGATAATCGTCATATTGAGTTCCATGTTGTCATGGTCTATGCGGCGGTAACGCTCTTCCACGCGCATATCCTCGCTGTGCGGGTGGCCGTCGTCGTCGATCCAGGTTCGATCGTTGAACCCCACCGTCTCAACGACTAACGTGTCGCCCTCCCATTTCCCCACCGAAACTCCGTACCAGGTCGGGTCAGGGTCCTTGGGAAGTTCTCGACCATCCATCCAGATCGTGCGATGAACGTAAAAGTAGTCGAAGAATTCGATGATCCTGCCGGGAACCTGAATGATCTCGGTTGGGTAGGCGTCGTAAAACATGACGCGCGGGAATCCGATGGGATCGCATTGCATTACAGGATCATTTCCCAGAGGAACAATTCGGTCTGCGCGCCCGATTCCAGGCTTATTCGCGGCATACCCTGCCTGCGCCCAAGGGGTCATGGGAGGAACATTGTTCCTGCTCAGCGTTGAACCGGATTTGCCGTGGTGCCACCAAGCTCCTGACAGGTCGTGCGGATCAAACGCCTGATTCGACGCCGCTCCTTTTTGCGGGGTAGCTTGGGAGCGAACTGCCGGAGTGAAAGCTAGAGTCGAACCTACTGCCAGCGCCAAAGCAAGAAAGCCTAAACGCATTCTGGGAGCCCCTTTCGAATTAGCCCGTCTGGCGGATATGGCAGGTTCTACTGCTCCGGCGCGCTCAGGTTGGTTACTTTGCCGTCTGGGGTTACCAGTTTCGACAGGTAGCCGCGGGTCGCCCCTACTTTAGAGGGGTACACGGTAACGGTAATCTCATCCCCGGGTTTGAGCGTGTGCTTGTCCCATCCCCAGCGTGCCTGAACGATAGGCGAATTCGTCTCTACTCCCCAATGCGCAATAGTGCCATTTTCGTCCTTTACGTCATACATGATGTAGATGTGCGGGTTCTGATACTGATATTCAGTGACCACGCCCTTCATCGTCACTTGCTTCGTAAGATCGTACGACACGCGCGACCCGTGATGCGCGGATAGCGAGGCGCTGATTGCCAGAAAGCCTGCCAGCGCGATGAGAGACCTTACTAGAATGCCTTTCATTTTCCCTCCAGGGTTCGTCCCATAAAATTCCAGCGCAGTTCCACTGCCCGTCGAAAGTCGAAGCGAAACGCCCTACGTTGCAGGATCGCTCTTATGCGGCGAAGTTCCTCGCTGCGTTTGCCCGCGATTAATTCACTCGATCCCACACCATGCCTGGACCAGGGTTCGGGTTCGGCGGCGCCTTGGGATTCGGGTTCGCATTCCACACGTACCACATCAAGGTCTTTCCGTCGTCGGAGACGATATACAGCACCCGCTCGTCGTCCATTCCCTTGGTTTGTCTTTGCCTGTAAATCATGTTCCGAGTTACAAGCCAGGTAGAAAGCGTCTGCTCCTCGCCGTTGGGGCCTTCGGGATCCTTATAGATCTGCTTGCCGTCAAGTTTGTAGACGAACGTGTGATCCTTCGGGGCCACTCCGGTTAGCGGCAACCCCTCATACGGCGCCGGGTAAACGTCGTACATCGTCTGTCGAATTGCGCCATCCTCCACCGTGTATACGGCCGTCCAGGTATCGGGGCGGTTACGAACGCCGGGACCTGACTTCGCCTTGTTAATCTTCCAGGTGCCCACAATGGGCAGCCCTGCAGGATCCACCTGCGCCGAAGCAGCCGTACCGCAAAGCAAAACCAACATTGCCAGCGCCACACCGAAAACGCCTCGCCGGAGATTCTCCGACATTCGTTCCTCCATTCGCTCGATCAAATCCTGCAAACCCTTCCTATTAAGTCAGGAAGGTTAGGTCAGTAAGGACCGCGATGATACCTTACTGACCCTGAAACCGTCGATCCGAAAATCAGTTCGTCGGCTTGTCCGGAAGTCCGGCGGGGTGCTCGATGACGTTATCGTAGGCTCGCCCGGTATCGCACACGTTCTCCTCGAGAGAATCGCTCTTTGAGTCGAGCTTGAACGACTTCTTCCAGCCCGTCCACGGTTTGTCGCCCCACGCCTTCTGGTCGTAATAGGTCATCTCGAGTTCTAAATGCGTGGCGTCGGTGAGGTGATACCGCTCCACCAGGTGAAATGCGTCGCTCGAATAGTGCCCCACGTTCTCGCTGATCCAACGATGGCCTTGCTCGCCGTTATATCCGATTGTGTCGACGACCAGCGTATTTCCATCCCATTTGCCAGTCGAATCCCCGTAGTAGCTGGGCAGCAGATCCTTCGGATGGTCGCGATTGAGCCAGATCGTTCGCCATTCGCGGTGATACTCGAACATCTGATAGATCCGATCCGGCAGCATGATGAACAGCATCGGGTATTCGTTTATATAGTTGAACGCCACAGGCGTGCCCTGCAGCTGGCAGTATTCGCCTGGGTAGTGCCCCTCGGGAACGTTCGCTGGGACGCCGTTCGCGTCGACCGACTTAGCTCCGTTCGGGAGCGATCCAGCCGAGGATGCGCCCTTGATCACCGCGTTCAATCCGGCATGCGAAATGTTCGGCAGCATCAAGTGCTGCCTGGCCCAGTCGGTTAAAGGCGGCTCAGGGACAGTGTTGTTATCCCCATAGATCCGGCCGGTGCCGAGCCAAGATCCGTTAAAATCGTGCGGATCGAAATTGCCCGCCTTTGCACCGCCATTCTCTTGTGCAAATAGCGCCGGCGAAAATGCCAGAAGCGCTGCCAAAACTCCCGCTTTGCTCCAATTTTTCATCCTTCTCCTTTGTGGCCCACGGTTTGTCTGTTCCGGTTCCAGTCCCACTTTCGTCACGGCACATACCTCATCGCAGGAATGCTAGTACTGACGCGCAATATAAAGACTTAGACCTTACTTCTTTCCCGTGATCGGATTCAAGATCACGTTGTCATAGTCCTGCCAATGCGCAGGATCGCAAATATTTTCCTCGAGAGAATCGCCCTTTGAATCGAGCCTGAACGATTTTGTCCACCCCGTCCAAGCCTTATCGCCCCAGGCCTTCGGGTCGTAATACGTCATCTCCAACTCCATATGCGTGGCATCGGTCAGGCGGTAGCGCTCCACCAGGTGAAATGCGTCGCTCATGTAGTGGCCCACGTTCTCGCTGATCCACAGGCGGCCGTTGAAACCGGTCGTATCGACGACCAACGTGTTCCCGTCCCATTTCCCGATGGAATCTCCAAAATAGCTGGGAAACGCGTCCTTGTCATGGTCGCGATTGAGCCAGATGACCCGGCGCTCCATCTGTTTCTCGAACATCTGATAGATACGATCGGGCAGAATAATAAACTGAAATGGGTAATAATGCGTGCCGTTGAACTGCACCGGCACGCCCAGCGGTTCGCAGCGCTCGCCTGGGTAATGGCCCTCCGGGATGTTTGCCGGCACTCCATTCGCGTCTCTAATTCCACTTTTACTTGAAGTGGTCGAGGACTCGCCCTTCGCCGTCAAATTCAATCCCGTATGCGAAATACTCTCCATCAGTAAATGCTCTCTTGCCCATGCCGTTAAAGGCGGCTCAGGGACCTTATTGTCGTCGCCAAAAAACTTCTGCGTGCCAATCCACGATCCATTCAAGTCGCGAGCATCGAACTTGGCATCCCGCCCCGCGGTGCCTGCCGTGCTGGGAGCGCTCTTACTTTGTTGCGCAAGCAGTGCCGCCGAACATGCCAGCAGCACAAGCGCGCCGGCCAGAATCCCGTTTTTCATTACGATCCTCCTGCGTCCGGACGGCCAAGGCCCTTTGTCCATACCTACTTCCCCTGCGACTCTTGCTCCTTTATTTTCTGCAACTCCTCGATCTCATTATTCTCGGTGCAGTAGTACTCTTCCAGAACATCATGGGAGAGCGACCATTTCCGAGGCGCTGACGTCCAAGGCTTCGTCAGCACTTTAGGATCCTCGATCACAAACTGGTAGATCAGGTAATTCTTCGAAGGCCGGCTGATCCGCTCCACCACATGCTCCTGATCGCTATGGAACCACCCGTTCAGGTCATTCCAAGTCCTCTCATCCAGAGAGATCGTGTCGATGACCAGCGTATCCCCTTCCCAGTGAGCTACCGAATCGCCGTTGAATAGCGGGTCGGGGTTCTTCGGATGCGCGCGTCCGCCAATGGCTACCACCCGAAAGTTATTGTTCAGCTCGACCAGTTCAACCAGCTGTCCTGAAGTGGAAACCAGTTGGATCGGATAAGCGGTGGCCAGCATGCCTGGAACGCCGCGCGGCAGGCAATTCACCGATGGCCGCTCCAACTGCTCCTCGGTCGAAGTCATCTTCTCGATTTTGGTGGCCGCCCAAGCTTGAAAGGATGGCTTCTCCTCTGGCGTCACTTTAGGATCAAATTGCGGCCGTGCATCCGCGTCGACGGGGTCCTCGCCGGCCAGCCTCGCCGCATTCAGCGCTTGTCCCGCGCTGTTTGGAAACCAAACTCCGGAAAAGTCGGGGTGCCCGTCCGGTGTGCGCGGCGCTGGTCCGCCCGGAGGCAGCTTGTGAATCCTTTCCGAAGCGCTCTGCTTTTGGCCAAAAGCCGGCGCCTGAATTATGGACAAAGCTGCGATGAAACCCAGCCCCTTAGCACACCAGCCGAGCCGCCGCTTCGTCATGAATCGCCTCATCCTGATGCTCCCTTTCAGGCTCGGCGGCCCAAATCCATCAACCTTGATCGTTGCAGAGAATCTCCGCTCAATTGTCGGCCTTGCCCCGTTTGTTACCTTCGACGTATTGCCCCACGACGAAGACCCGGCCATCCGGCATCGTCAGCGTTTCCGCGGCAGCTCTGTATAGGGTCCCGCTCTTGGCGGGACACGCTCTTGTGCTGACCGTTTTCCCCACGTTATCCAGGAAATCCTGCCGATCCAGTCCGCCCCTTTTCATCGACACCACCGAAAGGGTCTCAAAGCGCCACGACGTCACCTTCCCGTCCGCATCCTTGACGTCCACGTGGAAATACGCATGCGGGTTCTGCCAATCGACGCCCGTCAGAGTACCCGTCATATCGGCGCACTTCGTCCCGTCGAACTCAACGGCGAATCCGTGATGGGCGGACGCGGGAATTCCTCCCAAGAGCAGTGCGAAGACTGCTCCCATCACACACGCATTGCGTCGCATCGATATCTCCCCAGATTATTCAACTAATATTGTAGGCACACCGGCTCCGGCAGACGAATGCGCCCACACTCGCCAGTGCTGTAATACGATAGCCGTCATCTCGCTGTCAAGTTCAACGTATTCAGCCGAGTTCAGCCAGATCTCGCTTCAACCCGCGCACCCGATTCTGAGTGCCTTAGTCCACGCGCTTGCCGCTGCCTGAGGCCATCTTCGCTTGACCCTGCTTGTTCGCCTTGATAAATTCCTTCGCCTGATCACTTTCGTTTCTTCGTTTTTGCTTTGAGAGTAGCTGCAGAGAAATCAATTTCATGATCGGACGCGCGCTGGAAAGCGCTCACCGCGATCGAGAGGCTAAATGGGGCTAGGGTCGAGACGAATGGCGCTGGGTGCAGCCGGCGCGGTATCTTTCTGCATGTTGTCCGCTGTCTTCGCGATAGGCCGCGCGCCGGCCCGCCCTACTCCGGGCCAAACACCCGCGGGAGACAAACCAATTCTGGCCGAGCAGGCTTTCAAGAATGTCCAGATCCTCAAAGGGATTCCCGTCGATAATTTCATGCAAACGATGGGATTCTTCGCCGCTTCCACCAGCTTCAACTGCACCGACTGCCATACCGAAGAGAGCGGTGGCGATTGGGCAAAATTTGCGGACGACACGCCCCTCAAGCAGAAAGCCCGCATGATGATGATCATGGTAACCGCCCTCAATAAGAATTATTTCGCCGGCCAGCGCATGGTCACTTGCTGGACATGCCACCAGGGCGCCCCGAAACCCCGTACCATTCCACTTTTCTCGGTTCAGTACAGCGAAGTCTGGGATGCGGAGCCGGATGAAGTTGTGGAAACCTCCGGACCGGCCGCGGTCGATCAAATCCTGGCCAAATATATTCAGGCCCTCGGCGGGACCCAGAACGTCTCGAATCTGAAGAGTTTTGCCGGCAAAGGCACCTACGAGGGTTTCGATACGGGTTATGAGAAAGTTCCCGTGGACATTCTTGCTAAGGCCCCGGACCAGCGCGCCACCATCGTGCACATGCGCGATGGCGACGGCACCACCACATTCGACGGCCACTCCGCCTGGCTCGCGGCGCCGGAAAGGCCTCTGCCCCTGATTGAGATCACGGGAGGCAGCCTGGATGGCGCAAAGATCGAAGCGCAACTCTCCTTCCCTAGCGGCGTCAAGCAAATGCTCACCGACTGGCGAGTTGGTTCAGCGACGGTAAACGATAAGGAGACCCAGGTTTTGCAGGGCAGGCTTACCACGAAGGGCTTGCCCGTAAAGTTGTACTTCGATCCTTCCTCGGGCCTGCTGGTGCGGCTAATCTACTATTCCGATACCCCAGTGGGCGTCGTTCCCATACAGATCGATTATTCCAATTTCCGCGACGTCTCCGGTGTGAAAATGGCTTTTCACTGGGTAGTCACCTGGACGGATGGCCGTTCAACCATTGACTTGAGCGAGCTGCGCGCGAATGTCCCTATCGATGGAGCCAAGTTCGCTAAGCCCGCTCCCGCAGCCACGAAGACGGCAAGCCGGTAAATCGCCTCGCCACCTGCAGGGCCTCGCGTGCGGGGCCCCATGTGCAGAAAAGAGCGTGGCGCGGTTGTCCGCGCCACGACTAGCCAGATTTCACAGAAATTACGGAATCCGAACGCTCGTGCCTCGCCCTAAGGTTTTTGCGCGGCCGCTGGTGTGGGCTTACCGAACTTGGCCCCATCGATTGCCACATTCGCTTGTATGGATGTCAGGTCCGTGGTTGACCGCCCGTCCGTCCACGTCGTTACCAAATGGAATGGCATTTTCACTCCCGAAACGTCGCGATAATCGGAGTAATCGATTTGCGTGGGGATCAAACCCAGCACCGTATCGGTATAGCGAACGAGGCGAATCAGTAGGCCCGACTTCTTGTCGAAGTAGAACTTAACGGGGGTGTTGTTAGCGCCGGTTCCCTGGACAACATCTACCGGATTGTCGTCGACCCGGGATGGCGGAAAACCTATTTGCCAGTTTTTCAGCAGCTTTTTGATTTGTACGGGAAACCCCAGAACCGCATCCAGTTCAGCGCCTTCCCGCTCCCCATTGGTCAACTCCAGCACAGGCAGCGGCAAAAATGTGCCCGCCGACGTATTCCAGGCATTCCGGCCATCGAAGACCCTGATATTGTCTCCTGCACCCTCATGTAGCGAACCCAGATGTACGAACATGGCCCGTTGATTGGGCGCTTTGGCATAAATATCCACCGGCACTTGGTCGTCGGACGTGTCGAAGCCCTCATACGTGCCGTGAGCCACAAAGCTATTGATCGCAGCGAGTCGCTCGGCCCCACCAAGCGCCTGGATGTACTTCTCAAAAAGCTGATCGGCGGAAAGCGCGTTGGGAATGGGAGTGGGAGGAATTTCAATTTCGTCCGGGTCGTCTGGAAGAGGAGTGCTGTATTGGTCGGCCAGGCTCGGCGTCACCTTAGGCCGGGTGTCGCCGCGGTGGCACGAATAGCACGTCACTTCGCGCTTTCCCCCGAAGTTAGCCTTGTTGAAAGCGTCCACCATGACAATCATTCGCCGCGTCATCTGTTTTCTGGGGTTATCTAAAGCGAAAGCTGCCGAACTGCTGGTGTCGTGGCATTCCGAGCAATTCAGGCTCAAAGCTGCGGCGATGAACCCCATCGTCCCCATGAACTGATCGACCGTAAGTCCCTTAAGAACCTGGATATTCTTGAATACGTCGTCCGCCATCGGCGGTTTTTCGGCTTGCACCGCCTGCGCGCTGGCAGACGCGACAGTCAAAAGACAAATCAGTGCCACTTGCGTGGCGGCAAGGACCCTCCGCCTCCATGCGCTCTTCTTGTTCTCTCCAATTGATTTGCCATTTGACCTGTTATCCGACGGATGCATTCGAGACATACTCCTTCCCTTGGGTGAAAATGTCGCCTTCTGCGGTTGCGTATCCTACCATGGAATCGGCGCATGGCTTTCGCCGCATTCGGCTCCAAACAAAGTCCCGGAGGGCCAGCCAAGCCGCTTTGTCAGGATACTTGACTTCTCCGTAACTCCTTGGACCCGGCGGGTTTCCTCCGGAGTACGCTGCGCGTGCTTCTAGATTTCGGCTTGACATTAAGACCGCCTTAGCTTAAAAGTGCCTGTCTAGCATTTCAACTAGGACCAGACTGTCTACTCTTAGAGGAGCATCGTTCATGCCACATAGGCTCAGGGGTGCTGTGATTCTTGTTGCTGTATTCTTCGCAAGCGTTCCCGCATTCGCCCATCACGGTTACGCTACGGAGTTCGATATCACGAAATGCGAAAATTTGAAGGGTACTCTCTCGGGCGTGGAGTGGGAAAACCCACACGCTTTTTTTCATATAGATGTGAAGGATACCGACGGCAAGGTAAATACGTGGAGGCTTGAAACCATCTCCCCGAACAGCCTGAAGAGGTCCGGCACAACTAGAGAAGATGTGCTGAGTAACGTTGGTAAGCCCGCTGTCGCAAGGATATGCCCCACCAAGCCCGGCGGTACCCCGTACAAGGGCACTGCAGAGTTCTTCAAGCTAGGCGATGGCCTTCTGCGCATCGTCGGTCAGAACATTGAAAATCTGACCCCCGAAGACCTGCACTTCGATAACTAACTTTAGGAACAACTTGGCGCCCTGACCATCGGGGCCTGTGTGGGGTTGTGGGCGCCCACCCTCAAAGGAGAATTTGGAAATGACGGGATTAGAGATGGAGAGGCGTTTCGGGCGTTGCGTAATGATGGCTGGATTGGTTCTGGCGGTTTCGTGGGTCCTCATCGCGCCCGCTTTTGCGCAGGCGCCTCCCCCAGGGTCGGTGGGAAAAGTAACTGAGCATACATCGGCCGGCTCCGAGAACTGGCATAGGCTGCCGCCGGGTGGACCTGCTCCCAAGACCAAGGACGGCCATCCCGACTTGTCTGGCGTCTTTTTTCCAAACGCCGCTGGAAGACAGGTTCAGAGGGCTTACCCGATCGATCCCGACGCGCGCCGGCAATATGACCCTGCAAAGACGCCGGAGGGGAAGCCGGACCTTAAGCCGGGTGCACAGGAAAAGTATAAGCAAGTCCGCACGTACGGTGAGTGCACCCTTCCGAACACTCCAGGCACGTTGTTGCAGGAAAATAGCCTGACGTGGCCTATCCAGTTCGTGCAAACGCCAGACCGGATCGTGATGATGATCGAATATCCTATGGACTTTCGCATCATTCATACCGACGGCCGCCCCCATCCCAAGGATCCCGATCCCACATTCAATGGCAACTCGGTGGCTCATTGGGAGAAAGACGCGCTGGTCATCGATACGATCGCCCTCGACGTTCGCGTCCCGAATTTCGGAGGGTGGTTTCATAGCGAAGACGAACACGTAGTCGAGCGCATCACCCGGCCCTCGAAGAACTACATCGTCTACCAAACCACCATCGACGACCCCATGGTTCTCGCTAAGCCTTGGACCTCTGCACCCCGCGAATGGTCCCTGTCGGTCGTTCCCGATGACGATCTGGACGAATTCTTCTGCACCACCAACGAAGAGCCGGTGGAATGGCAAAAAGAAGGCCATCCGCAGACTAACTTTTAGCCCTGCTCGGTTAAGCGGCACGTGCCAGGCATAACGCCGTAGTACAAGGCCCGAGAGAAGTTCCGCACCATCCGCGCGGCTTAGCCTCCTGAAGGCGAAGCCGCGCGAACCATTTCCGGCGGCTTCTTCACCGCGGCTAACTCCTGTTTCTGCCCCTCGTCGGGTCTCCTCCACAAAAAACGGCTGCATCGCCATTCTGAGAGGATCGTAGCGAAAGCCTCTCCTCGCGCTGATGCGAAGGATTGTGTGAATGCCGACGGGGTGCCGTCGATGCGAGGGGAGTTACTTGGCGGCTGCCGAGGGCGCTGCTTCGCTCACTTCTTTCATCGACGGCAACTGCCCTGCGTCCCAGCCGCCGCCGATTGCCTCGACTAATTGCACGCTGGCGGTCATCTGATCCCGACGCAGATTCACCGCCGCCTGCTGGTTCGTCAGCAATGTCGTTTGCGCCGTGATGACGTTGAGATAGGGATCGATCCCCGCCTGATAGCGCTGCATGGCCAGCTGCAAATTTCTCTGCGCCGACGTGACCGCCGTATCCTGCTGCTTGATCTCCTGCGACAGGATTCGCAACGCAGCAAGGTTGTCTTCCACCTGCTGAAAGGCCGTCAAAACCGTTTCCCGGTAATTCGCCACGCTGCGATCGTACGACGCCCGATATTGCTGCACGGTCGCCCGCCGCAATCCAGCATCGAACAGCGTCTCAGCCAGGGCCGGTCCGGCGGACCAGAACCGGCTGGGCCAGGTGAACCACGTTGCTGGCGATACGTTGGAGAAACCGGCCGCTGCGCTGAGCGTCACCGTGGGATAGTAAGCCGTTGTTGCCAGGCCGATCTGTGCGTTGCCCTGCGCCATCAGCCGTTCCGCCGAGGCCACGTCGGGCCGCCGCTCCAGCACTTCGGAAGGCACCCCGAAGGGAATCGCCGGCGGATTCGCCCGCAACGGCGCCACCGGCAGCGAAAATGTGGACGCCGGCTGTCCCACCAGCAGCGCCATGGCGTGCTCGAATTGCGCCCGGGCAATGCCCAGGTTCGTGTCTTGCGCTTGTGTAGCCTCCAGTTGTGTCTCCGCTTGCGCCACTGCCTCGTCCGAGGCGATCCCTGCGTTGAACTGGATCTGCGTCAGCTCCAGCGAATCCTGATACGCCGCCACGGTCTGGTCGAACAGCTCCTCCAGCGCGTCCTGTGCGCGGATTTCGAAATAATTTACCGCCACTTCCGCCTGCGCCGTCAGCCGCACATTTTCCAGGTCTGCCGCGCTCGCCTGGGCCGCCGTGGCATTTTCCAGGAACGTATTGCGCACCCGCCCCCAGAAATCCGGCACCCAGGAAGCGTCGAAGGGAAGCGAGTAATCCGTGAACGACTTCAGGCTGAAACCCGAACCCGAAGACGACGAGCCGCTCGAAACGCCGCCAAACTGTCCCAGCGACGGGCGCGAATTCGTGATCGCCGGATTGGCCGTCAACGTCGGATAGTATTGCGCCCGCGCTTGCCGCACCAGCGCTCGCGCTTCGAGATAGCTTGCCGCCGCCGCCGCGATATTTTGGTTCGAGACGCTCACCTGCTCTTCCAGGCTGTTCAGCCCGGGGTCGCCGAAAATCTCCCACCATTTGCCGCGCAACGTCCCATCGCTCGGCTGCGCTTGCTTCCATCCGTCGGTGTCCTTCAAGTTCTCCGGCGTCAGCTCCTTGTAAGCGGGAGGCGCCGCCACCGAGGGCTTCGCGTACTTTGGCCCCACCATGCAGCCCGCCAGAAACATCGAGTAGACGCCGAGGACGCCAATCCCTAACCGCACCACGGCCTTTGCGCGCATCGCTTCCTTTTCGGTTTTAGGATTCAGACGTGCTCTTCCCCTTGTCTCAATCATGCGAAGCGAGGCTTTCTACGGCATGCGCCGTCTGCGGCGCGCGGCCTCGGTGGGAACGGAAGAAGCTGGTGCGATCCAGCACCTTCTCCTGGAACTCTTCCAGATAGAGGTAAATGGCCGGCGTGATGTACAGCGTGATGAATTGCGAGACGATCAATCCGCCCACCACCACCAATCCCAATGGACGCCGCGACGCCCCGTCCGCCCCTACTCCCAGGGCGATGGGCAAAGCCCCCATCAGCGCGGCCAGCGTGGTCATCATGATGGGCCGGAATCGCTCCATACTTGCGTCGTGGATCGCTTGGGTATCCTCGATTCCCTGCTCTACTCGTTGCTGCGCGAAATCGACGATCAGAATTCCGTTCTTCTTCACGATGCCCATCAGCATGAACATCCCGATGAACGCGTAAAGCGAAGCCTCCGCGTTGAAGACCCATAGCGTCAATAAGCCTCCCACCAGCGCCACCGGCAGCGAAGAAAGCACGGTGATCGGGTGCAGATAGTTCTCGTAGAGGATCGCCAGGATCACGTACATGACGAATACGGCCAGCGCCATCAGTATCGTAAGGCTCGTCACCGTGTCGCGGAAGGTCAGCGCTTGGCCTTGCAAACTCCCGCGCACGTCGAGCGGCAAGATTTGCTTGGCCGTGTCTTCCAGGAACTGCGTGGCTTGCCCGATGGCATACCCGGGCTTGAGGTTGAAGAATATGGTGACGCTGGTGAACTGGTTGATGTGGTTGACGGCCTGGGGCCCCAGGATCGACGTCCACTGGGTCACCGCCCGCAGCGGCACCATGCGCTGCCCGTCGTCGCTCTTGATGTACAGCAGATTCAAATCCTGCGGGTCGGCGCGGTCGATATCCGCCACTTCCAGGATCACCTGGTATTGATCGTTGGGCCGCTTGATCAGATAAGTGTAATTCTGCGAATACGCGTTATGCAGCAGCGTGAGGATGCGCGCTTCGGACACGCCGTACAATTTGGCCTGGTCCCGCAGAATATTCACCTGCAGATTGGGCGTGTGATTGAAGAGATCGGAGTTCACAAATAAAAATCCCGGATATCCCCGCATCTTGCCGATCAGTTGTTCGGCCGACGAATACACCTGGGCAGGATCGATGCCCGAGAGTGAATAGGCGAATTGCCCCTGCAGGTCCGCCGTCGCGCCCGTGCTGATCTCCAGCACCGGGTTCGGCTGCAAAAATGTCAGCAGCCCCGGCACTCTGGAGTTGATCGCCCCCATGAGTTGCGCGGAAACATCCAGGATCGGCGGCCGCTTGTCGGGATCTTTCAGAATCGCCAGCAGCAGGCCTTGGTTCGAGGGAAAGAAAGCGCTGTTTGCGGACATGGTGAAGGTCATATCCACAGCCGGATTGGCATGTAGCGCCTCTTCCGACTGCAGTTGATACTGGCGCATCTGCTCCGGCGACGAGCCCTCTTGCGCCACGAATACCCCGCGGACAAACGAGCTGTCGCCGATCGGCAAGAATGCCTTGGGCACGATGTAGAAAAGGTATCCCGTCCCGGCCAGGCAAATCACCCAGATCAATGCGGAAACCCAGCGCTGCCGAAGGAAAAACCACAGCGTCTTGCCATACACCTTCAGAACGCGCCGCTCGATGCCTCCCACCACGCGCTCCATCCAGGTCTTCTTCGCGCCGGCGCCCCGCCGCCCCAAAAGTCTCGAGCACATCAGCGGCGTAAGCGTCAGCGAAACGATTCCACTGGCGAAAATGGATACGATGATCGTGATCGCGAATTCCCGGAAGATGCGCCCCACCAGCCCGCTCATGAACACCAGCGGAATAAATACCGCGGCCAGTGAAATGGTCATGGCCAGGATGGTAAAGCTGATCTCCCTGGCCGAATTCAGCGTGGCCTCCAGCGCGCCCTGTCCCGTCTCCATCAGCCGCACCGTATTTTCCAGAAACACAATGGCGTCATCCACCAGGAACCCGATCGCCAGCGTGAGCGCCATCAGCGAGAGGTTATCCAGGCTGTACCCCAGAATGTTCATCACCAGGAAGGTCAGCAGCAGCGAGAGCGGCAGCGCTATCGCCGGAATCAGCGTGTCGGTGGCGCGCCCCAGAAATAGGAAAATAACCAGCACCACCAATACAAACGCGATTCCCAGCGTCTCCTTTACGTCTTGCACGCTGTTCACGATCGTTAACGACCGGTCATAAATCGGTATTAACTCCACGGAACTGGGCAGCGTCGCCCGGACGCTTGGCACCGCAGCGCGTACTTCCTTGGCCACCTCCACGGCATTCGAACCGGCTCGCCGAAAAACCGACACCACCACCGTCGCCGAGGGCACGTGCTCGCCGCGCAGCCAGAACCTCATGTTGATGCGTTCGTCCTGCACGCTGTCGGTCGCTTTGGCGATGTCCTTCAGATAAACAGGCGATCCCCTGTCCTGGCTGACGATCAGGTTTTCGTAATCTTCGGCCTTGCTCAACTGCCCTTGCGGCTGCACCAGGTAGGTCCGATGTTGGCCGTCGAATTGGCCCGCGCCCGTGTAAGCCGTGCCGTTCCTGATGGCGTTGTTCAGATCGTCGATGGTGATATTGCGGCTGGCCATCGCCGATGGATCCGCTTTGATCCGTACTGCCGATTGCGTCCCGAAAACAGCCACCTGGCTTACACCCGGCAAAATGCTGAGGCGCTCGCCCACCTGCGTATTGGCGTAATCGTAAAGCTGCCCCTCGGTCACCGTGTCGCTTGTGAGACCCACGTAAATAATCGGCTGATCGTTCGGATTTGTTTTCGTGAACGTCGGCGGAGCGGGCAAGTCCACGGGCAGCTTCGCTGTGGCCTGGCTGATTGCCGCCTGCACATCCGTCGCGGCGGCGTCGACGCTCTTGGAAAGATTGAATTGCAGAACGAAGCTGGTGTGCCCCTCGCCGCTATTGGAGGTTACCTCTTCCAACCCCGGAATCTGCATGAACTGGCGTTCCAGCGGCGTGGCCACGTTATTGGCCATGGTCTCCGGCGTGGCTCCCGGATAACCCACGGAAACTTGAATGACTGGATAGTCCACCGCCGGCAAATCGTTCACCGGCAGATTGAGGTAAGCCATCACTCCGAAGAGGATTGCCGAGGCCGTCAGTACCACCGTCATCACCGGACGGCGCACAAACAATTCAGAAAAATTCACTCTACCGTCCTCTCAGCTCTTGCCCTTGCCGAGATCGCTGGACTCGGAAGATTTCGTCGGGGGAGCGGGATCGGAAGTCTTCGCCGCCGGATCGCCAGATTTCGTCGTTGGAACGGAGGATTTCGACGTAGGATCCGAAGAAGTCGCGCCAGGAGCGCCGCCAGGAGCTGCGCCCGCCTCTTGCACGTGCACCTTGGCTCCCGGCATGAGCGTCAGCTGGCCGGTCACCACCACGCGCTCGCCGTCGGCCACGCCCTTGGTCACCACCACGTCGTCCCCCTGGCGTTGCCCCAGCGTGATGAGACGCAGTTCCGCCGTATCGTTCGGCTTCACCACGTACACATAAGGACCCTGCTGGCTGATCTGCGTGGCCTGGCTCGGAACCAGCACTGCGCCCTTGCTCGTCGCCAGCACTAAAGTCACGTTCACGAATTGTCCCGGCCAAAAATGGTGATCGGCGTTGGGAATCGTGGCTCGCAAGTTCACCGTGCCGGTCGCATTCTGCACGTTGTTATCCAGGAACGTCAGCTTTCCCTCCCGCGCCCGTTTCGGATCGTCGGACGGAATGCGCACCTGGGTTTTCAGCGACCCCCTGGCCAGCTCTCGCTGCACTTCGGGAAGGTCGCCCTCGGTGACGGTGAAGTCCGCATAGATCGGGTCCATGCGCTGGATCAAAAGCAGCCCCGTCGTGTTCGTCTGCACCACATTGCCAACGTCCACCAGGCGTGCGCCCGCGCGCCCGTCGATCGGCGAACGAATGTAGCAATATTCCATGTTCAGCTTGGCGTTTTCCACCGCGGCTTCCGCGGCCTGCACCTGCGCCTCATCCACCGCCACCGTGTTCTTCCTTGTCTCCATGTCCATCTGCGTAACCGCGCGCGTATTGGCGATGCTCGCGTACATCTTCAGCTGCGTATTCGCCAGGTCCAGCGCCGCCTTGCTTTCCGCCAGCTGCGCCTGAGCCGAGTCCAGTTGCGCCTGATAGGGCCTCGGATCGATTGTGAATAGCAGTTGGTCCTTCTTGAGTTCAGCGCCATCCTCGAAATCCCGCTGGATGATGCGCCCCGATATCTGCGGCGTCACGGTTACAGACTCAAAAGCCCCGCTTCGCCCGATCTCTTCCAGATAGACCGGCACGTCGTGTGCCGTGGCCCGCGCCACCGTCACCAGCGGCGCAAATTGCGGCGGGGGCCCCGCGGCCTGTGTGCTCTTTTTGGCGCACCCCGATAGCGCCAGCAAAACCACCAGCGCCGGAATCATCCCAACCGCTCTCGTCCATTTCATCTAAGGTTCTGCTCCCAGCAAAAATCCGGCATAGCTCTCCTGAAACCGGCTGCCCAAGGAATCGTGACTTGCGTGATCCCAGGCGGAAAAACGCGTATGAGAAGTCCAACGCGCCATGTGAAATTGATCCCTCATTGTACAGCGGATGCGTCCCTCTGTCGCTTTCCTTGCTGTTAACTCGCCAGCAACGACCTTACGCTCCGAATTATCGCGCCGCATCTCCATCAAGACGCTAAGACATCCGGAAGCAGAAGAGTTGGATGACCGCCCCGCCGCAGTTGGCACACGATTGGCACATGTCTGCACGAGGCCCCACCGTAAGCTATCATTCTCCGATGGCGCGGAAACTCCGGAAAATCAGCCGTTCGCCCCTGAAAGTAAAGACGGCTAACCTGCCGGCCAAAAAACTGCCGCAGCACACTCCCCAAACTCCAGTTCTAGCCGCTTCCGACTCGCGCTGCGTCCTCGGCTTGTCCGAGCCGCGGCCAAGCGCCGTCCATCGCATCTTTCTTCTCTCGCCTGCCAACGTTAGCGGCGTCCGCGCCAAGCTGATTCTTCGCGAAAACGCAACCTTCCCCCTTGCCCTTCGCCTCCGCGACGGTGGCTTGTCCCTCGGAGAGAGTTTCTCTTTCATCAGCGGTCTTTATTTTCGCGGCAAACTCGCCTACGCCCTGGCGTTCGCGCTGCCTCCGCCCCATGCACAGGGCGCGCGCGGAGCCTTGGTGATCACCGCTTGCGGCGGCCTGCTTCCCGCGGAAACGCTGGTTACCAGAGAAGATCTGTACAACATCTCTTCCGCCTCGGTCTCTTTATCCGAAGCCCGCTACCGTATTCCTCTCGAGCGTGACGCCCGCTCGCTCGCGGATGAGATCGGCCCGCGCTGCGAGGTGGTCCTGCTGGGCAGCGTTGCCACGCCAAAATACGTCGAGCCTTTGCTGAAGATTTTCGGAGAGCGGCTGCTCTTCCCCGCCGAATTTGCCGGCCGCGGAGATATGAGCCGCGGCGGCCTGATGCTTCGTTGCGTTCACAGTGGCGTGCAGCTCAACTACGTTCCCGTCGCCACGGCCGATCGCCATGGCGCCCGGCCCCCTAAGCTCCCACCGCTGCGGAAAGTTCCTCGCCCGGCTTGATTCCCCGTGCCGGATCGCCGGAGAATCTTTTGGCGGCCGTCTAAGATCAAATCATAAGAAGGAGCCAAAAGAAGGCGCGCATGGGAACCCCAACCTCAACCGCGACTGCCCCGGCAACTCACCAGCACGAAATGTCTTTTTGGCAGCGCTGGCTGCACCATCCGGAAAGTCTCCGGGTGCACCGCGTTCTTTTCCAGGTTCACTTATGGTTGGGCATGCTCGCCGCCCTGTACGTCACGGTCATGAGCCTATCCGGCAGCGTGCTTGTGTTTCGCGACCCACTTGAGTCCTCCGCCGCTCCCAATTCGACGAGGTTTCGAGCTATTGAGTGGGTTGTTAATTTCCACGAGAACCTGCTGTCGGGGGACGTGGGACGCCGGCTGAACGGCGTCGGCGCCATTGCGTTTTTTCTAATCTGTCTTACCGGAGCCGTCGTATGGTGGCCGGGAATCGCGCATTGGCGCCGCAGCCTCACCATAAATTGGCGATCCAGCCTCGCCCGGGTGAATTGGGATCTGCACAACACCCTGGGCGCTTATGCTTTCCTCTTTCTCGCCATCTGGGGACTCTCGGGAATCTATTTCGCGTTCCCGGAATTGTCTTATCCCTTGGTCGATGCCGATCCCTCGAATACATCTAAGTTCTTTCGCTTTGCCAATGCAGCCCTGGGGTGGTTCACCAATCTGCATTTCGGCCGGTTCAGCTGGGCCACCGAAACCTTATGGACGCTCATCGGCATGATCCCCGCCGTGCTCGTTTTCACCGGCGTCTTCATGTGCTGCCATCGCATCTTCATCCGCAAGGGCGCTCCCCTGCCGAGGTAAGTGGCTGCGCGTAAACCGAACGGGAGCCTGTGCCACAGCGACTCCTTGGCTGTGCTCCCACACCACGAAATCGCACTTCAGAGCAACTTCAGCGCCGAGCGGTTCTCCCCCTTCGCGGACTCCCGAGGCTCCGCTCGCAAGCTTGTCCTGAAACGCAAGCTTCCTGAAAGTTTGTGCTGGCTAGAGGGAAGACCAAAAGAAGAGCTGCTCAAAAACTCGGCGATGCGCGAGGTTGCCTACGCTTTTGTAAGCTAATTCGTGCCGTTTCTCAACTGCGCCAGCCAAGTCTCCAGAATCTGCTGGTGCGCCGGCTCCATGGACGCGAACCGAACTCCCATCCCCGTCGTTCGCGTGTCCGCCACCTGCCCCAGCGCCACGAACGTAGTCCCGCGATGCGTGATTCTCATCCGTATTCGTGTTCCGCGAGCAAAGGAAACGCCTGTCTCGATGAAGCAGCCGAACGTGCTCAAATTCCCCGTGCGCGCAATGAGCTGCCTCTCCGAGTCGAGATCCACCACCTCGACCCGCGCGACAAAGGCGTGACGCATAGCGCGATGCTGTTCGGCCTTCATAACCGTCTCTTAAACCTAAATTATGAACCTCTCTCCCGATTCGTTGGGCCCGGATGCCCCGGATGTGTCTTTTCTTTACATGGCGCCTTTCCCAAGCCGAGTCTGCTTCCTTCTCTCGACTGTATACATCATGTCGGCCGCAGCCTTTCCCTATGCCTCGATTTTAATCTGCACGCTCGGACCTCATCCGTACAGCGATCCTTTCTGTCCCGTAAAGCACTGGGCTGATTGGTGCTGCTGGCCGCCAACCCTAATCTCGCTTCTGCGAAGTCTAGGAAGTACAAGAACTACAAGTGGAAAGGAGGCTTCATGCAGGAAAGCTCACTCAAAGAACTCTATCTGAAGGAATTGCGCGACATTTATGACGCCGAGAAGCAGATCACCAAGGCCCTCCCCAAGATGGCCAAGGCCGCTTCTTCCAGCCAGTTACGCCAAGGCTTTGAGATGCACCTCGACCAGACCAAGAACCACATCACGCGTCTCGAGCAGATCTTCGAAGCGCTTGACGAAAACCCCAAGGGTGAAAGCTGCGATGGAATGGAGGGCCTTCTCGAGGAAGGCAGCGGGGTCATGGAAGAGGACCTCGATCCCAAAGCCCTCGATGCCAGCCTCATCTCCGCGGCCCAGCGCGTCGAGCATTACGAAATAGCCGCTTACGGCTCGCTGCGCACCTGGGCCAACGTTCTGGGCGAGAAGCAAGCCGTTTCCTTGCTCCAGGAGACTTTGGACGAAGAGAAGGAGACCGATCAGAAGCTCATGCAGTTGGCGGAGAAGGTCAACGTTAAAGCCGCTGCTGCCGGCGGCCGTTAGCCGCCCGGTCCTGAGGCCCTGAGGCTCAGCTTTCGCGGGATTCCGCTCGTCCGCGCCGCCCGATGGGAGTAGGCTCGGGCGAGCGGATCTCCGCGTTGCGCGCGATCCTTCTGCCCAGCCCCGGCGCCACCAGGCTGTTCAGGCGTTGTGCCAGCGGTTCCAGCGATTCTCGCAGCTCGCTCGCGCCTTTGGTTTCCTCTTTAATTCGGCCCGCGTCGAAATCGGACGTCACTTCCAGGCAGAGGTTGATCGCCCGCCGTATTCTCTCACCCACCAGCCAGGCGTCCGCGCTCTCCTCATCTCCCAGCATCTGGCGCTCGCGCGCCTGCTGCACCGATCCCGCGATCGCCTGCATGTACTCTACCGTGTCCCGGAACTCCTTCAGCAGCCGCGGCTCAATCCCCTGCGAGCGCAGATTCTTTTCCAGCTTTTGCAGCTCCACGCCGGCCTTCTTCACTTGCAGGCTCACGCCCCAGAAGCCTTCGTTGGGCGTGGTGAGCTCAACCACAATTCCGTGCGCCACGCCTTCCCGCGAATTCGGCGTCGCCAATACGCGCGCCTCCATCGTCTGCGCCGAGAGAAAATTCGTCAGCGCCACCCGCGTTCCAATCTCCGGATAATTGGCCATCTCCAGCAGGCCGCCGTGCGCGTTCACCTGCCTCGCCACAGCCTCTTCCTTCATCAGGACGCCGTCCGGTGCTTTCCAGCTGGCTTCCACTGGAACACTCACCGGGAAACGCGTCTCTTTCCTGCGCTCTAATTTGCTGCCGTCTGCCGCGGTTGGACGTCTTGCCATTGAAGGGGCCCTCTTTCCACGCATATTCCTGGCACACCTGTCGGCCCGGTTTGCAAAAAGGCCGCTGGTACACCCGAAGGAACAGCTTAGGGAACCCGCTCAACCAATACTACTGTCCTAAAGGACAGTAGCTCTATAAAACAACATTCCGTCTTTTTAAGGGCCGTGTCACGCACCGCTCACGCGCGCAGCAGCCTGAAGCAGCTCTCTTACCTCTTCGTCCGTGGTTTGCCCGAACTCCTGATACCACTCGCCCACCGAACGAAAATCCTCGGGCGTGCGCGCGCACACAATCTCATCCACTTCCGGCGCCAGTTCCTCGCAGGACGAAGGCGCCGCCACCGGCACCGCCACAACGATCTTCGCGGGCTGCCTCTTCCGCAGCGCTTTCACCGCCGCCCGCATCGTCGATCCCGTTGCCAACCCGTCGTCCACCAGGATCGCCGTCCGGCCTCGGAACTTCGGCTCCGGCCGATCGTCGCGATACTTCCTCTCTCGCCGTAGTAGCTCGCGCTCTTCGCGCGCGGCTACCTCGTTGATGACGTAGGGCGGAATGCCCAGTTGCTCCACCACCTCGGCCTCCAGGACCAAAACCCCGCCGCTAGCAATCGCCCCCATGGCCAGCTCCTCGTGCCCGGGCACTCCCAGCTTGCGCACCACAAAAACGTCCAGCGGAGCATGCAGCGCCCGCGCTATTTCAAAGCCCACCGGCACGCCGCCGCGCGGCAAAGCCAGAACGATCACGTCATCGCGGTTCGCATACTCCGCCAATCTCTCTGCCAATAATCGCCCCGCGTCCTTCCGGTCTCGAAATCGATAATCCATCGCCTCTTCCATTAGAGCTCCCAACTGCAAATCCCGAGTGCGGGTTGTCATCCTGGAGGGAACAACGTGACCGAAGCGCGCTTTGTGCGCTCCGGTCGCTTCTGCGGAGGATCTCTCTTGCTCTTGCGGGTGCCCCACTCTTCGCGCAGTTCGCCAAGGGTGGGACTGCCCTTCGCGACTCAGTCCCGATGGTGCGGTTCACACCGGGGTCCCAGCACGCGCCGCCTTTGCGCGTGATGGGGCGGTCACACCGTCTTCGTCAGCCCGCCATCCAAATCGATCAGCGCGCCCTGCAATAGCCGGTTCTCGGGAGAAAGAATGAACGCCGCCAAACTGGCGATCTCCTCCGGCTCTCCGATTTTCACGATATTCGCGCGCCGCACCATCTCCCGCTGCGCCGCCTGCAAGTCCCCTCCCGTTTCCGCGGCCACGGACTTGATCCACCCTTGTAGCCGGTCGGTCCGAATGTAACCGGGATTGATCGCGTTCACCTGCACGCCATCGCGAACCCCAATGTCCGCCAGCGCCTTGGTGAAGGAAAGAAACGCGCCGTTCACCGCGCCGCCCAAGGTGAACTCCGCCCCCGGCGTCCGGCCTCCGGTGCCAATGATGTTCAGCACCGCCCCGCGCCGCTCCTTCAGGTAGGGCCAAGCGGCCCGCAGCAACCGCACGGCGCCAAAAAACTTCAGTGCGAAGCCGTCCATCCAATCCGTGTCTGCAAGCTCCACGAACTCGCCGCGCTTCGTCGCGCCCGCATTGTTCACCACGATGTCGATCCCGCCATGCGACTCCACCGCCAGCCGCCACAGCGCATCGACGTTCTCCGGATCGCGAAGGTCGCCCGCAAATGTGGTCACTTCGCCGCCGGCTTTGCCGATTTCGCCCGCCGTCGCGGCCAGCGTCGCCGCATCGCGAGCCGCGATCACCACGTGCGCCTCTTCACGCGCCAGCCGCATCGCGATGGCCCGCCCGATCCCCCGGCTGCCGCCGGTCACTATCGCACACTTCCCCGCTAACTTTCCGTCTCCCATGTCCATTTGTCCTTTGATGACTCGCCCTATCGCTCTGATCTTGCCATTTTGAGCGGAGCGTCCCGATTGGCTTTTTCTTCCGGAAATCGGCTCTGCGATTTCCGGCGGGACACGCAGTCGAAGAATCTCTCTTCCCCTTACCCCGTTAATCCCCCGCAGTCGCTTTGTTCCACTCGATCGCGCAGAATCCCACGCCGCCAGCCAACGTGCCTCGTTTTGTTTTGCTGTCATCACGAGGTCGCCGCGGCGACCGAGGGATCTGCAGTTCGGCTTTACTGCCGCGGCCCGCTACCCCCACACCCTCCGCGCCGTCTCCACCACCAACCCCAGCTTCGCCCATTGGTCTTCTTCCGTCAGTAAATTCCCTTCCATCGTCGAAGCGAACCCGCACTGTGGGCTGATGGCCAGATTCTCCAGCTGTACAAATCGTGCCGCTTCCTCGATCCTCCTGGCCAAGACGTAGGCGCTTTCCAGTTGCGGCCGCTTGGTGCTGACGAGTCCCAGCACCACGATCTTTCCCTTCGGTACGAACCGCAGCGGCTCGAATGTCCCGGAGCGCTCGTCGTCATACTCAAGGAGAAAACGATCCACTTTCATCGTTCCGAAGAGCTTTTCCGCGATCGCGTCGTACCCGCCTTCGGCATACCAATGGCTGCGGTTATTTCCGCGGCAGAGATGAATCGCCAGTGTGACGCCCTCGTGTCGCGCCGCGTGGAAGCAGGCGTTGTCCGCGCGAATCGATTCGTCCAGCAACTCGTCCGGCTCGATTCTCATCTCCTTGCGAATCCATTGCCGCCACTTTTCGTCCATGAAGTAGCTGTAGCGCGGGGCGTCGATCTGGATATATCTCACCCCTTCCTTTGCCAGCTTGGCCAGGTCCGATTTCATGATCGCCACGATATCCCACAGCAATTCCGAGGGCGTGTGATACACCTTGTCCGTCACCCCGCGCTTATACGAAATCGCCGGAAATTGCGTCGCGCTCGGCAGCGTCATTTTGATCGCGCCGGGAGCGTGCGTCTTTAAGTAGGGCAGTTCGTGTCCCGTCAATGGCCGCGCCTGCCGAAGTTTTTTCGTCACCACCCCCGCAACCCTGCTCACCGCCGCGTCCTTGGCTTCCGACGCATCCCACACGCGCGTCACGGCATCCCCGAGATCGAATCCCTCCACCGCGTCGGTGAAATCGCTCATGAAATTGCGCCGCCGCAATTCGCCGTCGGTGAAAATCTCGAAGCCCAACTCTTTCTGCTTTGCCAGAACGCGCGCAATGTGGCGATCCTCGAGTTCCCGAAGTTTTTGTGGATCTTTTCCGTCGCGCCGAGCTTCCAGCAACTCCCCCGGCCTCAAGAGGCTCCCCACATGATCCGCTCGATATTGCCCCGCCATTTCCCCTCCGGTTACGCTCCGCCGCTCGCTAACGGCGCTTTTTCGTTGCTGTCATCCTGAGGGCGCGTTGTCTGCGCCCGAAGGATCGCTCCTTAAACGTTTTTTATGCTGCACCCTCGCGCCACTCGCAAGCCGCTGTCATCCCGAGCGAGTCCGCGTAAGCGGACGACGAGGGATCTGCTTTTCTCTTATCCTTGGCGCGGCTTCTCTGCCAGTAGCCGGGTGCCCCATCTTTCGCGCCCTGGCGAACAGGGACTCGCGCTATACTTTTTCCTATCTTCCCTGGCGCTTCTGTTGCAATAGCCCCCGCGCCCGCTGCGCCCCTTCCGCAACCAGAAAGCCCATCTTCGGATGCTCCGGCTCGAAATCCACGGGCAGCCCATTCTGCCGCAGCGCTTCCGAGGTGATCGGTCCGATCGATCCCACCACGATGCGGCCAAACGCTCTGCGCAGAGTCTCCTCCAGTTGAGACTCTGCCGCGATGCGCAAGAGATGTTGCACCTGCACCGATGTCGTGAAGAACGCCACGTCGATTCGGCCATCAACGATAGCCTGCACGCTGTCTCGCAGCGGACCGGCGTCCGCCGGAAGCGCCCACTCGTACACCGACACGCGAGTTACGCTCGCCCCGCGCTCGCTTAATCCCGCCAGCAGCTCCGGATTGGCCGCGCCGTACTCCTGCACCGCCACGCGCTTTCCTTTCAGCGGAAACGAATCCGCACGCGCGTCCAGCGCGGCCAGCAACTCACGCCAGGTGTTGGGCTCCGGCACAGCGATGGATACGGGAACCCCCATCTCCGCGAGCGCCGCCGCCGGCTTAGGCCCTCGCGCCACGGTGGCCACCCGCCGCAGCGCCTCTATGAATTGCTGCCGCCCACCCGCAAAATCGTTCCCCTGCGCTTCCACCAGGCGAACCAGCGCGCGCGTCCCCACTCCCGTGAGGAAGACGACCATATCGTATCCGCCCTCGCTCAATCGGCGAGCGAACGCTAGCGCCTCAGGATTGTCTTTCAGCGTCACCTCTTGCATCGACGGCGCCACAATCGCCTCTCCGCCATAGTTGGCGATGAGCTTGGCCATCTCCTGCGCGCGCCGGCTCTCCAGGCACAAAACGCGCAGGCCCGCGAGTCCGTTTCTCTGTGCATCCGCCATTGCGCCGCCATTGTAACCAAAACTTCGCGCGCCTGGCTCGTTGTCCAGCTTGCCCGCCGCGGATTGCTCCGCCCGCCGAAACCGTGTATCTAAGTTGGTGTACTGCCGGTGCTTGGAATCGCAGGCCGGACCCAAACTTCAGGAGAGTCGTGGATGCGCTGGGGGCCTCTGGTGGCCTGGGCTGCGGTCGCGTTCGCTATCGCCGGGCTATTCGCGTTTCTTTCCGGCGTCGACTTGAACGCTGTCCGGCCGCCCGGCCGCGCCGAGGAATATGTTCGCACCAGGTTCACGCGTGCCATCGTCCGGCGACGAACCGCCCGCGAAACTATTCCTTTCCCGCCGCCCGATTATCAAACCAGTACGAGCATCGCCGCGGGAAAAAACCTCTACGCCGCCGACTGCGCGAGCTGCCACGGATCAAGCGAGACTGATCTCACAACGGCGGGTCGCGGAATGTCCCCTCGCGCCGTGGCGCTCAACTCCGCCACTGTTCAGGCGTATTCCGAGCGCGAACTCTTTTCGATTATAGGAGAAGGGGTCCGTTTCACAGGAATGCCCGGCTTTGCCGGGGCCGAAATGAACGATCAGATTTGGAATCTCGTGGACTTCCTAAGGTCGCTCCCCTGAAAAAGCATCCCTTCGCGGCGCCGGGCGAAAGCCCAACGTCAGCCGGATCCCTTGCGCCCGGGCGCTGAACCCTGACCGATTGTCTAAAGCTGTGTAGTTGAGGTGCTTAGCGTGGCGAGTAAGGGCTTCTGCTCAGAGCGGAGATCGGAACTCTGAGGGCGGCGTTCAGTCCCACCAAAAGCCCGGGGGCGCTTCAAAGATACGGCGGAACGTGACGCGGCAAACGCGCCCGTCGACGCGGTATTCAAAGACGATATCGTGCGAATTGACGAAGTGGCCGAGGCCGCGGCGCTTGGAATGGGAGAGCACCAGCCAATTGCCCTGGACGACTTCGTAGGTGCCACGCTCGCCCCAAATCTCGTAGCTGCCATCGCGGTTGAGAACCAGAGGCGGACTCTGACAAGGTGAGGATTGTCCCTGGAATTCCAGCCGCACGCACTGGTAGTTGCCGTCGAGAGGCTGCGCTTTTGCCGGGGTGACCAAGGCAAAAGCGGCAATCAGAAGAGACGCGATCGGTAGAGCCGGGTAGATCCGAACGAATCGCATATGCCTTCCATCAGCCTGGCGCATCGGGGTTTGCGACGCCAAGCTCAATGAAAGAGAGCAAACAGCATTCCAAGTCGGATGAGCTTTGGTTTAGAGGAAACGAGAGCGGAGGTACTGGTACATCGTGCTAAAAGCTTCTTAGAATCAGTAGATTAACTTCGGGCAGGCGAACGAGGAGCGAGAGGGAGTTTTAGGATGGTGCAGAAGGTTTCCTCAGGAGTGTATTTCGTTTCCCTTTCCGTGAGCTTCAGGAGCCCGGCGAGGGGGCGGGCAGTTCGGGAACAGCCGCGCCATCTTTGCGCGGATCGGAGGCGCCGTAATTGACGCCGGTGCCGAAATCGCGCATGACAGCCTGACCGCCGCCGAAGGTGTTGGAATAGCCATTGTGCATCCGGAGGAGATGACCTTTGGCCTTCAACTCGGCGATGGTGTTGCCGGGGAAACGGTTCTCCAGTTCGACGTCACAACCCTCAAACGAGAGTTTGGTAAAGCGCGGCGCTTCCATGGCCGCCTGGATGTTCTGGTTAAAGTCGGCGATATGGGAGACGTACTGCGCGTGGGCCTGAGACTGGTTCCATCCGCCCATGATGCCGAAGGCGATACGGACATTGTCCTTTTCCATGAAGGCGGGAATGATGGTGTGCAGGGGCCGCTTATGCGGCGCGAGAGCATTGGGCGAATTGCGGTCCAGGGTAAAGAGCGCGCCGCGATCGTGAAGGACAAACCCAGTGCCTTCAGGAACGATACCAGAGCCGAAGTCCTCAAAATTGCTCTGGATCAGGGAGACCATGTTGCCGTCGCGGTCGACGACGCTCAGATAGATCGTCTCGCTGCCCGGCTGTAGCGAGCCCGGCCCGACGTTGCAATTGGCCTTGTTGGGATCGATCTGCTTGGCGCGCTGCGCGGCGAAATCCTTGGAAAGCAACTGCTCGACGGGCAGCTTGGAGAATTTGGGGTCGCCAATGTTGCGGACGAGATCGGCATAGGCTAGCTTTTTCGCTTCGATCATGGCGTGCAGCGTGGCGGAGGAGTTGACGCCGTACTTCGGGAGGGGAAAAGTCTCCATGATGTTGAGCATTTCGAGAGCGGCAAGGCCCTGGCCGTTGGGCGGCAGTTCGTAGACTTTCCAGCCGCGATAGGTGGTGGAGATCGGATCGACCCATTCGGCGGAATAGTCGGCAAAGTCTTTTTCGGTGAACGTTCCGCCGTGCCGCCGAGAGGTTTCCACGATGGCCTTGGCCAGCTCGCCCTTGTAGAAAGCGTCGCGGCCGCCATGAGCGATCAGTTGGAGAGAGTGCGCGAGATCGGTATTGCGGAAGATCTGTCCCACTGCAGGGGCGCGGTTATCGGGAAGATAGGTCTGGGCCGCGGCCTGGTTTCCGCGAAGAAAGTCGGCGTCGGCGCGCCAAAGCTCCGCGATCCATTCGGTAACGGGAAAGCCGTCGTTAGCGGCCTTGATAGCGGGCGCGAGAACGTCCGACATCTTCTTTTTGCCAAAGCGGTCGAGAAGCTTCTGCCAGCCATCGACGGCGCCGGGCACGGTGGCGCTGTAGATGCCGTTTATGGGCATCGATTGAAAACCCTTGTCGTTGAGGAAATCGATGGTCAAGCCGGAGGGCGCCCAGCCACTGGCGTTCAATCCGTAGAGCTTTCCGCTCTTGGCGTCATAGACGATGGCGAAGAGATCGCCGCCGATGCCGTTGGACATGGGTGCGACGAGACCCATCATGGCGTTGGCGGCAACAGCGGCATCCACGGCGTTACCGCCGCGCTCGAGCATTTGCACGCCGGCTTGAGAGGCGAGAGGCGATTCCGCGGCCACGATGCCGTAGCGGGAGATCACCATGGATCGACCCTGGTTGCGGTCCTGCGAATACATGCGGGCCGGCGCGCCGAGGATGGAGGCGGTCAACACGACGGCCGTCCAGAACGCGGCGAAAGGCATTCGGAGACACTGGTTAGTTTTGCGCATGGCACTGCTGCCTCCCGTTCAGTCTGGCCCGACTACGCGCCCGATGGGTGGCCGGAACTGTAGCGCAATCGAGGCGGCAGAACAAACGACTGCTGCACAAGCTCGACTTCGTGATCGCCGCGAAGCTCCTGATGTCCATGACGTTCGCGGCAGGGACGTGCCCGACTGGACGAATTTGGCATGACAAGTGCGCCCCAGAGGGGTACCCCCCACCTTTTTATGCAAGAGTATCATTCCAGGACATTTATCTTTGTGATTTTGCAAGAGTGTCATTTTTAAACGGCTTAGTGGGGGCCTGTTTTGAGGGGCGATATTCTCTGAACCCACAGATTCTACGGGTGTTGCTCCGCTCATGAGGTTGGCATCCCCGGCCCGCATCGTCGTTGTCTGTAAAGAGCATCATTCTAATGGAGTTAGCTCTAAATCATTCTGTTGCGCTTGCAAGAGTATCATTCTAGGGCGCTTACTCTCCGCAAATCGTGCTGCTTCGGTAGACGTGCGCGAGGCACCCCTGAAATCCGCACCCTTGAAAACGAAGGGTGCGACACCCAGGCCAAGAACCCCCACGCGTAAAACCGACGCATGGGCACCCACGCACGCGATCTCATCCAGCTCGGACGTATATCTATTTTACCGCTTAGGTCAATGCGAAAAAACGACGGGAGCGTGAGCGAAAGCTCCGAAGAGATGCCTTGCGCACGATCACCATACATTCCGAGAACACCTGCCGGCTCAACCGGTCGATGCAACACCACCTGGTATAAATCTTTTCCTGAAAGGTGGTGTTCGCGATGCAGAAACGATGGAAGCTATCTTCGGCCCAACGGGCCGATATGTGGAACCGTTGGAAGGCTGGACAGTCGTTAAATGCGATTGGTCGAGCACTCGGCAAGGATAAACAGGTCATCCATTTCCTGTTGGCGTGCCACGGAGGGATCGCTCCACCGGCTCGTCGCCGTTCGCCGCGAGTGCTTACGTTGGCGGAACGCGAAGACATCTCGCGCGGGATTGCTTCCGGCCAGTCGCTTCGGGCTATTGCCAAATGTTTGCAGCGCGCCGTGTCAACGGTGAGTCGGGAGGTGGCCCGCAATAGCGGGCGTCCGCAGTATCGCGCCAGTGAAGCCGACTCCCAGGCCTGGGAGTCGGCCCGGCGGCCCAAGCCGTGTCGGCTGGCCACGCACAGCGAGCTGCAACAGCTGGTTGCGAGTAAACTGATGCAGGACTGGTCGCCGCAACAGGTTTCCGGATGGCTGAAGATGGAGTACCCGAACGACGAGAGCCTGCGCGTGTCTCACGAAACCATCTATCGCAGTCTGTTCATACAAGCGCGGGGAGCGCTGAAACAGGAGCTGGTGCGGCATCTGCGATCCAAGCGGCGGATCCGCCGCTCGCGCCATTCCAGTGTTCACGGACATTCGCAAGGCAAGATCCTGAGCCAGCACGTGGGCCAACTGCCGGCGGAGTTGCGTCGCTCGCTGACCTGGGACCGCGGACTGGAGATGGCCCAACACAAAACCTTCACGATGGCGACGGATATGCAGGTTTACTTCTGCGATCCGCAGAGTCCCTGGCAGCGCGGCTCAAACGAAAACACAAACGGCCTACTGCGGCAATACCTGCCAAAGAACGCCGACCTGTCCAGGTTCTCGCAATCGGAGCTGGACGAGATCGCTTTGCGACTCAATACCAGGCCACGACAAACCTTGGGATTTCGAACTCCGGCGGATAAACTGCAGGCCAGTGTTGCGTCGACCCCTTGAGACCACCCACCTTCTCGGAAAGTGGCTTTTTTTCCAATTCCAGTTACCGTAAACGCCGTCTCGAGACTTGGCCACTAGAACGGGGGAGGACTTAGAAATCAGGGTAGCAGCCGCAAGCTGTCGGGCCGCGAGGCCGCCTGTAAGGCTCCCCGTTCGGGAGGGCTATCCCCCCAGCGCACGCAAAGACGTGCGCGTGTTGGGGGGGCGGCACTGGGTTCGGCATGACAGCAAGCAAGCGCAGGACGTTGCCTCCTGTGCACAGATCAAGGTGGGAATGGAACGCGGGCCCTCGAAAACGAAGGCCCGCGGCCGCGAAGGCGGGGGGCAGAAAACTCACGGGAGGCCGAAAAACGTTCTAGAATCGAGCGGCACCGATCCAAAATCAACGCCTAAAGGAGAAGTTCCCATGCACAGGCAATCGTTTCTCCGGTTTTTCCTTGCGCCAATGATTTTATGCTGCGCTTCGGCTGCTTTCGCGCAGATGTCCAATCCCTACGGGATGTCCATCAACCTGGAAACGGCGAAGAAAGTGGCGGCGCCGGCGCTGGCGGAGGCGAGAAAGAACAACTGGAACATGGCCGTGGCGGTGGTGGATACCGACGGCAATCTGGTGTACTTCGAGAAAATGGACGCGACGCAATTGGCCAGCCCGAACATAGCGATCCAGAAGGCGCGCACGGCGACGCAGTTCAAGCGGCCAACAAAAGCGCTCGAAGACGTTGTGGCAGCAGGGGGAGATGGACTGCGGGTACTTGGCTTGCCGGGAGCAGTTCCCGTGGAAGGCGGCATCCCTCTTGTGTCCGAGGGAAAGATCATTGGCGCGATCGGCGTCTCTGGAGGCGCCAGTTCGCAAGACGCGCAATGCGCGAAGGCGGGCGCGGATCAATTGAAGTAAGTAAGGGTGAAGTAAGGATGAAGTAGCGGATTTGTCTTCGCCGGGCGGCGAAGAAAGAACAGATCCGGCCCGTGAAAGCGGCGCGTAGGGCACACACAAAAGCAACTGCAGATCCTCCGGTTACGGCCTCTGCGGGACGCCACCGGAGTCCACAAAACGGACCTCACCGCCATTCGCGAAACGGGATGACAGCGTTGGATTTAGTTGGGCGACACTCACGTGTGAACAGATCAAGCGAGAAAACCCATCGGAACCATGAAATTGTAACCGAAGGCTGAGACAAAGCATGTAGGGCTTTTATTGCAGAGGCTCCTCCAAATCCCTGAGTTCATGGCGATTGTGCTACAGGACGTTTACACTTCGTCCCCCTCGACCTTACATTTAGGTCCACCCGCGCCTAACTCACTCGCCTGATTCTCGCCATCGTGCCGCAAATGTTTAATTGTCTTGCGCGCTGATGACTCTCAAGTGTTGCCCCTAAGTGGCTGCTGTCCGCAAACAATTTCACGAAGGCGCATGGCGACGATTCACATATGACCTACAGATATCTGTGGAAGATCATGAAGACGCCGGAAGAGCAACCTATTATTTATAAATCAGGAACGAGTCCGGCTCTCGGAACGGGTTGGGACGTGATGCTTGTCCAGACCGGTCAAATCTCTGTCGCGCTTGGCCGCGATGCGACTGGGAAGATTATGCGCAAGACTGATAGCGTCCCAGAGACGTGGGAAATAGTTATAGACGAGGAGAGTTTGCGGGTGTGCCGGGAATACTTTGACCACCGCGATAAATTGCGCGAGGCTGTTGCCGACGATACGGCGACTTTCGACTAAGGGACTCCGCGGGCCCGCCTTCAACCCCGCAACTTTTCGATTTCAGCCCCTCCCCTTTGAGGGCCAAGCCGTGAAAAAGACTCTTGTAGCTGCTGCAGAGATTCTTGTAAGCGAACACGGGCAGGTCCAATAGTCCGGGCAAGGGATCGTCAGCCGCCATCAGGGCAAACTGAATCGGGCCGCGAAAAGACCGTAGATATCTTCCGCGTGAAAGCGAGGCGTGGGGGAGCCACAAAAGCAAAAGCAGATCCCTCACCGCTATTCGCGAAAAACGCGACTGGGTTCGGGATGACAGCAATCGGTAATGCGGAAGTTAGTGTTGGTGGGAGAGTTTGCGGCGGAGGTCGGGCCAGAACTCTTTGGCTTCGAAGCCGAAGGCGTCGATGGCGATCAGGGTTTCCCAGGTGCGCAAGCCGTTGGCCAGGGTGCGGGTGGAGGCGGGTTCGTAGAGGTTCGATAGCGCGGCGGCGGTGGCATTGCCGGCAAATTCGGAGTAGTTGAACTGAGTGCCTCCAGAATCCCCGCGGGTGACGAAAATCCTGGAGCCCGCGTAGACGAAACGGCGAAGAAAGCCGCCGCGGCTGCGCTGAAAGTAGCGCGGGTCCTGGCGAAGAAGCGACGGGAAAACGGCTTCGGTCATGACGGTGCCGATGGCCTGATTGGCGAAATCGACGGCGTACGTCTTGCTGTAACCCGTGAAGCCCTGGCGTGACCAGGGGTTTTCACGTTCCCCCTGGTTGACGGCGGCGACAGCGCCGACGATCGCAAATTCGTAAGGATCGAAGGCAACCTGGAAGCTGACCTTGAATTTGCCGCCCGTGGTGAGGACGGCTTGCTTCGGGGCGCCGGCTTCGACTGTGGCGTAGTTGGGAATAAAGCCGAAGAGCCTCCCCGTGTGGGGATTACTGCCGGCGACAAACGCTGAAGCGAAGGGACGTGCAACGAAGGGCGGCAAGGGCAAAAAGCCGAAGATCGGGAGGTCAAAATTGCCGGGCGGAGCTTCCAGTGGAGCAGCCGAATCGACGTCGGCGGGCGCTCGATCGAGTCCTTGAGAGGGGGCGGGCGCTTGGGCGGAGGCGGGAAGTAACCCCAGCAGGATCAGGATGATGGCGAGGCCAACGCTGGTGAGGGCGGCCTTCATATTGGTCTTCGATTGGGCATTTGAGAGGGCATCGCTTCACTCTTCTGCGCTCGAGCCCAAGGAATCACTTAGTCAGAGTTGCAGGCGGGAGCGGAGCTTGTAACCGGTACGGAAGTACGGTGTGTGGCCAAAAGAACACGCAGACAAAAGAGGTGAAAAATCGCGCACCCTTGGAAAACAAGGGTGCGGCACCCAAAACCCCAGAAAATCCCCATGCGTAACCTCGACGCGTGGGGCACCCACTAAGACTGAAACCCCGATGACCTACTTGTCGGATTTGGGTTTGTTGCCGGTGACGGAGTCTTCGTCGGCGGGATTGCCGAGAAGCTTCATGTACTCGATGGCTTGGGACGGGACACAAAGATGCTCTTCGGTGAACGGAATGGCCGCGAGTTTGGGGTCCTCCTGGCCGCGGGACCAGCGCAGGGTGCCTTTGGCGATGATGAAAGATTGGGTGTAGTAGGCGGGGTCCTCAATCGTTTCGGTGAAGGTGAGATGGTTGTGGTCGGGGCGGTCGTAGCGTTCGATGACATGCGCGGCGGCGCTATGCGGATAGCCGCGGCGATCGGCCCAGGTGTTTTCGTCCATGCCGTAGGTATCGATCACCAAGGTGTGGTCGCCCTCCCAATGGCCGACCGAGTAGCCGAAGGTCATAGTGGAGGGCCCGCCCTTTTGCCCGATATTTTTGGGGGGCTGGCGGCCATCCATCCAAATCTCGCGCCACATGCGGAAGCCGACCAGCATGATGAGGCGGTTGGGCATGGTGGCGAAGCCGATCTGTCCGATCTGGTTATTGGCGGCGCGGGGCATGCCGAAGGGGTCGCAGGTCTTCCAGGGGTCGTTGGAGGTGGCGCTGAAGGGGTCGGGGATATTGAGCTTCAACTTGGCCTGACCGGCAGGGGTCAGGGCGGGAACGCGGTTGCTCAGGGCGGCTTCTTCGGGGCCGAGCCACATTCCATTGAAGTCGTGCACGGGCGCGGGGCCGCCGGGGCCGTCGTCGGCGCGGCGGGCGTTCGCGGTTTCCGGAATTGCCGCGCCACTCTGAGGAGTGGGCCGCGTGGCTTGCGCAGCGGCGACGGACGAGCAGGCCAAGAGGGCCAGCACGGCGATCGTATGATGCGGGGGGCGCGGTGGGCGCGCGAATCGTTCTGGCATGTTGCTACTCCTTATTGTTGGTCTTGCGCCCGTCGGGACGGCAGGCGGCGGACTCGTTGCCGCCGTTGCCGAAGTCCTTATCGCAGACGGAGGGGCGGTCGCCGATCAACTCGCCAGTGCCGAATTCGCGGCCATCGGGGAGCACCACCTTGCCGATGCGGCCGAGCGGCTGGCCATTTCTGGCGGCGTATAGAACGACGGTGACCATGTCGCCCGGCTGAATGGCGTTCTTGGTCCAACCGGTAGTACTGATGGCGGAGGCGGCGTTGGCTTCCGCAACCCAATGGCGGACGTTGCCTTTATCGTCTTTGGCGTCGAACAGAAGCAATGTGTGGGGATTGCCCCAATTGACCTTGGTTACGGAGACGTTCTTCAGGACGACGGGCTTGCTATCGTCGTATGCGGCGCTGCCGTGATGGGCGAAGATCGGGGCGCAGACGGCGAGAAGAGCTACGGTCAGGGCCAAGAATGATACCGGCTTAGTTTTCACGCGAGCCTCCCTCTGACGCGAATAATTAGTGCCGTAGATACCACAGTCCTTTGAAACAGGCAATCGCTGAGAGGCGACCGCTGCGGGGGCGACTGAAAAAGCGAACTGCCGATCCCTCGGCCAAAGTGCGGCCTCGGGATGACAGCTAGGGTTAACGGGCTGCGGGGGCCGCTCACACGCGATAAGCGAAAAGCCCCAGTGCCTCCGACAAACGGCATCGGAGCGCCCTGGGCTACAAATCGAAAAGCGAAAAGACCTCAGGTCTCCCGACGCGGACCGTCGGGCGACCTGATCTACAACCTCGCGATTCGCGTTGGGCTGGGGTACAAGAGTCGGCGTGATGGAAGCGACCGGGGGGAATAAAAGGGCGCAACGGGGGTTCCGGCTCAGCCGTCTATGAGAGCAGTGATAGGAGCAGGCATGTACTTGATGAAACGGGCTTCTGTGGTTCTGGTGTGCGCTTTGGCGCTGGCAGGAGGCGCGAGGATTTTTGGCGGAGCCGCCGCTTTCGGCGCGGCGATCCCACAGCCGCAGCAGGCGGCGCAGAACGCGGCGAAGCAGGTGATCGGGGCGATCACGGCGATCAACGGCAGCATGATTACGCTCAAGCCCGATACGGGAGCGGACGTGAGCGTCACGGTGCAGGGCGCGGTGCGGGTGCTGCGGGTGGCTCCGGGGCAAACCGACTTGAAGACCGCCACGCCGATCCAGTTGAGCGACTTGCAGGTAGGCGACCGGATTCTGGTTCGCGGGACGCCTTCCGCGGACGGCCAATCGCTCTCGGCGACGGCGATCGTGGCGATGAAGCGTTCGGACGTGGAGGCCAAGCAGCAGCAAGAACGCGAGGATTGGCAGAAGCGCGGCATCGGCGGGTTGGTGAGCGCCGTGGATCCGAGCGCGGGCACCATCACGATTTCGGTGACGGCGGCGGGAGGAACGAGAACCATATCCGTGCACACGGCGCAGGCGACGATTTTTCGGCGATACGCTCCCGATTCGGTGCAATTCGACGATGCGAAACCCAGTTCGCTCGGGGAGATCAAGGCGGGCGATCAGCTTCGCGCGCGGGGAGCACGGAATGCGGATGGGACGGAATTTACCGCGGAGGAGATCGTCTCCGGGGCGTTTCGGAATATTGCCGGCACGATCAGCAACGTAGATGCGGCCACGAACGCGCTTACGGTGATGGATTTGGCGACGAAGAAACCGGTGGTGGTGAAGATCAGCACGCAATCGCAACTCTTGAAGCTGCCGCCGCAGATGGCTCAGGGAATGGCGATGCAGTTGAAGGGCGGCGGCAGAGGCGGGGCCGGCGGAAACGGTGCGGGGGCTGCGGAGTCCGGGCGGGGCGGCGGCGCACAGGCGGGCGAAGGCGCCGGGAATGGCCGGGGCGCGGGACGCGGTGCGGCGGATTTGCAACAAGTGATGAACCGGATACCCAAGGCGACGATAGCGGACATGCAGAAGGGCGACGCGGTGATGATCGTCTCAACGGAAGGGACCAGTTCGGGCGGCGTGACGGCGATTACGCTGCTGAGCGGAGTGGAGCCGATTTTGCAAGCGCCGAGCGGGCAATCGATGACGCTGCCTCCCTGGAATCTGGGCGGCGGCGGTGAAGATGCAGGCGAAGGCAATCCATAGGTACTGCCTTCGATTCCGTGGTGCCAGCGGTTACAGATCAAATTCTGGAGAAAAAATGAAGCGCTACCGGCGTGCTCTAACGTGGATTTTGACAACCGCTGTGATTGTGTTATTTGGCCTTACCGCCGCGCAGGGCCTGCCGGCGCAAACCGGCACAGGCACGCTGCGAGGCACGCTGGTGGATCCGTCGCGCGGCGCGGTGGTGAACGTTCCCGTACAGGTGACGACGGCCGGGGGACAAACTTTAACGGCCACCACGAACGAAGTCGGGGTATATGAACTGAAGGACCTGGCGCCGGGCGCGTACACGGTGGAGGTCATGGCGAACGGGTTTGCCCCTTACAAGAAAGAGGGCGTGCAGATCGCCGCCGGGCAAACGCAGCAACTCAACATCACGCTGGCGCTGCAAAGCGAACAAGAGCAAGTGACGGTGTCTGGAGAAGCCTTATCGCTCGATACGACGGCCTCGGCAAACGCGAGCGCGGTGGTGCTGACGGAAAAGGAACTGGAAGCGCTGCCGGACGATCCGGACGAACTGCAGCAGGATTTGGAGGCGCTGGCTGGGCCCTCGGCGGGCCCCAACGGCGGCCAGATGTACATCGACGGCTTCACGGCCGGGCAACTGCCGCCGAAATCGTCGATTCGCGAAATCCGCATCAACCAGAATCCGTTCGCGGCGGAGTTCGACAAGGTGGGTTACGGGCGGATCGAAATTTTAACCAAACCCGGAACCAACCAATGGCACGGGCAGATCTCGGTCAACAAGAACGACGCCGCATTCAACGCGGAAAATCCGTTCGCGACGACGAACGCCGGTTACGCATCCACGCAAATCGAGGGAAATATCGGCGGACCGCTGAGCAAGAAGGCTTCTTTCTTTTTCAATACAGACGACCGGGACATTCACGACCAATCGCTGGTGAGCGCCTTCACCTTGCCCTTCAACTGCGGAACCCAAAGCCTGGGATTCACGGAATCGCTGTGCAGCCAATCTCTTTCCAGCCCGCGGACGCGCTTCAACGGCGGCCCACGCCTGGACTACCAACTGACGAAGAACAACACGCTATCGGGACGGTTTCAGTATTTCCGGAATAACGCAACGGACAGCGGAATCGGTGGGCTGACCCTGCCGACAAACGCTTACGACGTTCTGACCACGGAGCAAACCCTGCAGCTCACCGATACGCAAGTGATCGGCTCCCGGGTGATCAACGAGACGCATTTTCAGTATCGGCGCGAGGGCGGGACCGAGAATCCCTACAGCACGCTGCCGGAACTGGACGTATTGGGAGCGTTCACGGGCGGCGGAAACTCGCTGGGAACGACCGACGATCATGAGAATCTCTACGAGTTGCAAAATTACACTTCCTACGCCTTTGGCAAGCATTTCGTGAAGTTTGGGGCTCGGGTGCGGGCCATGCACGACTCGAATACCGCGACCGGAAGCCAGAGTGCCGGGTTCAACGGCGTTTTCACATTTTCGTCGTTGAACAATTATGCGACGACCGAACAGGATATCGCGAATGGGCTCAGCCTGGCGGCGATTCGCGCATTGGGGTTTGGCCCGACGCAATTTTCGCTGATTACGGGGAATCCCTACGCCAGTGTGAGCCTGGTGGACGTATCTCCATACGTGGAGGACGACTGGCGGATGCGGCCGAACATAACGGTGAGCTATGGCCTGCGCCTGGAGACGCAAGATCACATCAGCGATCATGCCGATTTGGCGCCCCGGCTAGGGGTGGCCTGGGGACTAGGAGGGACAAAGGCCGCGCCGAAGATCGTGCTGCGAGCAGGATGGGGAATTTTCTACGACCGCTTCCCTCCGAACCTGGTCCTCGAGGCGGGCCGCCAGAACGGCGTCACCGAACAGGAACTCATCATTTCCAATCCTAATTTCTTCTGCCCGAATTCCCTGGCAGCCTGCCCGGCCATTAGCACGCTGCAAGGCACCAGCGTTCCCACGATCTATCAGATCGCACCAAATCTACGCGCGCCCATGCTGATGCAAACCGCCGTCAGCGTCGAGCGGCAACTGAGCAAGGCTGCAAACGTTTCGATCTCCTATCTGAATTCACGCGGCTGGCGGCAGTTGGTCACAAATAACGTCAATTCGCCGGTGCTGCCGGGAACAGAGATTGCTACCCCGGCATGCGTGCCGCCCGCCGCCGGCAACTGCGGCCTCTATCCCAACGGAATAGCGGAAAACATCTATCAATACGAATCGGCCGGCATCTTCCGGCAGAATCAGTTAGTGCTCAATACCACGGTCCGGGCCGGCGCGAAACTCTCCTTGAACGCATATTACTCGCTCAATTACGCCGATAGCGATACGGCAGGCGCCAATAGTTTTGCGTCGAATCCCTACAATTTAATGGCGGACTACGGAAGGGCGGCGTTTGACATCCGGAGCAGGTTCTTTGTGGGCGGGACAATCACGCTACCGTACGGGATGCGGCTGAGCCCGTTTCTTGTGGCCAGCTCGGGATCGCCCTACAACATCACCTTGGGCCAAGACCTGATCGGCTCTTCGCTATTGAACCAGCGGCCGGCATTCGCAAGCCCCTTATCGAACCCCGCGAACATCGTCAACACGCAGTTTGGCGCCTTCGATAAAGTGCCGGAGCCGGGGGAAACGCTCGTGCCCATCAACTATCTCACCGGACCCAGCCAGTTTTCGCTCAACTTGCGGCTGGCGAAAACGATCAGCTTCGGGAAGCTTCCGGAAGGCAAAACGGGACAAATCGGCGCCCGCCAGAACGGGGGAGGACAGCGGGGCGGACTGGCGCGGCCTCCCGGCCCCAACTTTGGTGGAGGCGGGGGGGCCGGCGCAGGACGCTACAGCGTGGTGCTGAGCGTGAACGTTCGGAATATCTTTAACAACGTGAACTTCTCGACGCCGGTGGGAACTCTGACCTCGCCCCTGTTCGGCGAATCGACTGGCTTATCGTCAGGATTTGGAGGCGGCTTTGGAGGCGGGCAGACGAGCGGGGGCGGCGCAACGGCCGGCCTGCCCGCGGCGGGCGGCGGCGCGGCGGCGGCGAACCGGCAGATTTACCTGCAGGCGACGTTCGGGTTCTAAGACGGACGTCAGGGGTTCAAAGTAACAGCCTCAGCGCGCTTGCACGACCATATCCTTCTGTTTAGTCGCAAGGCGCGGCTTGTGATGGCCCGTTTCAGTGTTCGCGTCTGGCGATGAACCGACGAGTTCCGCGCCAAAGTGCCGGCGTTTTAGAAGGTGAAAGAACAGAAGGTCGCGCAGCCATTATTTAGAGTGGCATGAAGTCTATATCTTCTTTGTTTTTCGACTCTCTTCGTTGAAAAGTTTGTCTATTTCTCTCACCTGTTCGTAAACAAGTTGCTTGAGTTTGGTTTTGCGATAGTAATCGTAGAGCGTCCAAAGTACGAATCCGAAGACAACAATCGACAGTACGACCACAATCAGGACACCAGAATTGCTCTTAGCTTCGTTGACTACTTTTCCAAACCGGGCAGAAAGCTCAGGTATGCTGACAAATGCACTGATCAGTGCACCAAATATTCCTAAAAGGAGGCTCACTATTGTGCTGAGCGTTCGCTCAACTTTTTCTAAAGGTTTTTCTTGTTCGTGTCCTTGTTGAGGGATAGCCGCAGCTGGCGACTTCAGCAGCGGAGTTAGTTGGGTGGGCTCCGTCCCGATTCCTGTAGAAAATCTGAAGGCGTATTCTCCTGAGAAGGCTTGAATAAAAACCCGGAATCTCTTAGCGGGAGGTTTCGGGCACAGGAGGAATACGCCGTGATGAAGACTAGCATTGGCCAGGAAGTGATCCAAGAAGGTTCGCTGCGAGAAGGTTTGGAGGGGGCGATCCGGGAGCGGGTGAGGGAGATCATCGAGCTGGTGTTGGAGGAAGAAGTGGAGGCGGCGCTGGGTGCACCGCGCAGTCAGCGGGTGGCCGAACGGAGTGGCTATCGGCACGGCCGGAAAAGCCGACGGCTGACGCTGCGGACGGGTACGGTTCATGTGGCAGTGCCACGAGCCCGGTTGGTGGACGCGGAGGGCAGCGAGCGCGAGTGGCGGAGTCAATTGGTGCCGCGCTATCGGCGCAGCAGCGTGGAAGTCGAGCAGAGCGTGCTGGGAGTTTATCTGTCAGGATCGAATACACGGCGGATCCGCCGGGCGCTGGAACCGTTGCTGGCCGGCGCCGCATTATCGAAAAGCACGGTGTCGCGGTTGGTGCTACGGCTAGAAGAAAGCTATCGGAACTGGCAGCGGCGCGATCTGGCAGAAGAAAAGATCGTCTATCTGTACCTGGATGCGATTTATCCCAAGGTGCGCAGTGGCGGGAAAGTGGTTTCGCTGCCCGTGCTGGTGGCCCTGGGGGTGCGGGAGGACGGAGAGAAAGTGCTGCTGAGCCTGATGACGACGGGAGCGGAATCGGCGGACGGCTGGCAGATGTTGCTGGACGATCTGGCGGCGCGGAAGATGGGCCGTCCCCGGCTGGTGATCAGCGATGGCAACACGGGCTTGGCGGCCGCGCTGGATCGGCTGTGGCCAGGTCTACCGCACCAGCGTTGCACCGTGCACAAGCTACGCAACCTCATCGCCAAAGCACCGAAGCACGCGCACGAAGCGGTGCGGGAAGACTATCACCGCATCGTTTACGCCGAGACGCTGGACACGGCGCAGAAAGCCCGCGAAGCATTCCTGGGAAAATGGAAGAAACTGTGTCCCGGCGTGGCGGCTTCTCTGCAAGAAGCAGGGGAGAACCTGCTGATTTTCTATCAGTTTCCGGAGAGCCAGTGGCGGTCGCTGCGCACCACGAACGCCATTGAGCGGATGCAACTGGAATTCCGCCGCCGAATCAAAACCCAGGCGGCACTGCCCAACGAAAGCGCCGTGCTGCGGGTGTTCTTCGGGTTGTGGATCAGCGGACAGATGAAGTTGCACCGCATCAACGGCTACCGCGACATCGGAGGACGAGAAAGAGCTGCTGCTTAAAAAAGAATTCCATGACTTCACAGGCAAAATGCGCCATTCACTTTTCTACAGGTTCCGGGGCACTACCGTTGGGTGCAGTATTTAGTTTTCTGCTCGGAGGAGAGAAAGCTCGAATCCATTACCTCTTTGACTAGCTCTTCGCCTAGCTGCCGAGGCGTGAATAATTCATTTGGGTTAAGCCCGTATCGTCTTGCGGTCGCGTTAGTAAGTGCCGTCAACACGCTGCCATCGGGAATATCACCTTCGGCGATTCCGGGCCGAACGGCATAAATCACCTCGCGATTGCCCATATTTATTTTCTGAAGGTACTCGAATCTATTCCGCTTTGTAATGAAGAGGTATGAAAGTAGCGAGATTGCGATACCGGCCAGAAGACTGCTACCGATCCCTACGAACCAGCCATTTGAAACTATGCTCCCCACGTGGACCTCTTGGCCCAGCATGTACGATTAAGTAACGACGAAGTCCCGCCTCATTCCCACCTCCTCAAAAGCTTCCAAGCCGTTACTAGTTGCCGAATCACCTTCGGCGGCGCGGCGGCGGCGAACCGACAGATTTACTTGCAGGCGACGTTCGGGTTCTAAGACGGCGCGGCGAACTGGAGCGTCGTGAAACGCGCTCCGGGATGTCGCGCTCCTTCGCTATCGCGTTTCCGGATGTCGGAAGCAAAGTCAGCGGTTCAGGTAATAGCCTTGGCGCGCTTGCACGACCATATCCTTCTGCTTGGCTGTAAGGCGCAGCTTGTGATAGCCAGTCTCGGTGTTCGAGTCTGGCGTATAACCGAGACTGTATTGGCCGCGCAATTCCGCTTCGATCTGGCGATAAATCTGGTCCATGGGCTGTTTCTTAGAGACTTCAAATAAGCGGCCGCCGGTTTCCGCCGAAATCTGGGTGAGAATTTTCTTTCCGTCGGGCCGTTCCTCGGGGAATGGCTGCGGGTAGCCTCGCCGGCCTCCACCGCCGTATCCACCGCGCGGGCGTCCAAAACCGCCCAGATTTTGGTAGGGCTCTTCATCCGCAAAGTAGATGGAGTAAACGATGGTATCGGCGCGCTGCGCCGTGGCGGTGGCGGATTCCAGCGTTTCCTTGCTTCCGTGGTCCACTCCATCGGAGAGGACGATGATGGCTTTGCGACCCTGCTGCTTCTTGAGGACTTCGTCGGAAGCAAGAAAGATCGCGTCGTAAAGCGCGGTGCCACCGCGGGCTCCGGGCGGGTAGCCGCCGGGCTGACCGCCCCCAGGGCCGCCGGAAGAGGGCTCGTTCTCGGGCTGCTGGATTTCGACCAAGTCGAGCGCCGACTCCAATTTTTCGTGCGAAGTGGTAAGGTCCTGGAGCAACTCCACTTCACGATCGAAATGAATGATGAAGGCTTTGTCTCGTCCTTCGCGCACCGTGTTGTCGAGGAAGCCGCGGCTGGCGGAGCGCTCCTCGGAAAGAACTCGGCGCTGGCTGCCGCTGGTATCGACGAGCAGGCCCAAGACCAGCGGGAGATCGGTTTCGTGAGAAAAGTAGGTGATGGCTTGGGGGCGGCCGTCCTCTTCCAGAACGAAATCGTCCTTGCCTAGATTGGAAACCAGATCGCCGTGCTTATCCCGAACCGTGGCGAGCACATTCACAACCTTAACGTCGACCGAAATGCCGGGCTTTTCCTGGGACGACAGAGGAGTTCCCGTCAGCAGCAACAAGGCGGCAACGGCTAAACAGCACACCGGCCAAAGATTTGCAGAGTCCGCGACGCACCGGAAGAGGCGAGAATTGCGAAAGCTTCGCGGACGGCAATCAGGCATGCAGCATTCCTCGTTTAGCCCAAAAGGGTAGCGCAAAAAGGGCCGCGCCAAGCAAGGCGGAATTCCGGCAATTCCGGGAATTGGTTCCCAGGGGGGCCAGCTGAAGAGATTCTTAATAGCCCGTCGAGGTTGCCCAGGACGCACCGCGGAGGGTAATTCAAACGTCGCAAGATTCCAGCTCTTGGCTGAAGAAATCAGGCTTGCGAATCCGGCGCCAGCAGGAGGATCTTCCCAACGCCGCCTTTCTCCCCCAGCACGTGCGCTTCTGCCGCATCACGCAACGGCATCCGGCGGCCAATGGGCAGAACGAACTTGCCATCGCGCACGTCATCGGCAAACTCACGCACCTTGGATGGATCGGGCTGCGCGCGCACGCGCGTAATCTTCACAGACGGATTTCGGGCCGCCGCGCTTTCCGGCAACACAGAGGCGTAGCCAAAGAAGCCGCTCTGCTTTACCTTGGCGATCAGCTTCGCGGCAACCTCACCGCCAACGGTGTCCGCAATTGCATCCACCAGGCGAAATTTCTCAATCGCTTTATCGTCATCAATCGCGAGCACGTCAGAGACACCGAGGGAGCGGGCGTCATTCAGTTGTTTCGCGCGGACACCTGCAATCACCTGCGCGCCGATTTTCTTCGCGGTGTGCACGGCCGCACGACCAACACTGCCCAGCGCTCCCGTGATCAGAACAACCTGTCCCTTTTTCACGTTTGTGGCCAGGCGCACAAGCTGGTCTCCGGTGAGGGAGATCAGCGGGATCGCGGCGGCGTCCGCCAGGTCCAAGCCATCGGGCAGATGGGTCAGGTCCGAATCGTCCACGGCCACCAACTCGGCATAGGTCTTGTCGGATAGCGCCAGGACGCGGTCGCCGGGCTTGAAGTGCTTCACATTTGCACCCACCGCCTGTACCACGCCACTCACGTCGCGGCCCAAAATTGCGGGAAACGACAACGGAAAATCCTTTTGCCGCGAACCTGAGCGCACTTTCCAGTCGATGGGATTGACGCTCGATGCGGCTGCCGCGATCAGTACCGTACCTCCGCCGATCTGGGGCTCGGGAACGTTGTCTTCGAATTTCAGCTTTTCGGGACCGCCGTACTCATGCAGCACCACTGCCTTCATCGCGTATCTCCCAAGCCGGCCCGCAGAGCGTCGGGCATAAAGTGAGGCATATATCTGACGAGATCATACCCCGCCGCAGGCATCGTTTGGACGAAGTCTGGCCCAACTCCGGTGTAGCCGGGGACTTGGATCGGGCGGTGTGAATGGGCGGTGTGGATCGGGGCGGGAAAACGGACTACAATCCGCATCAACATGTTCCGATTTACCTTGCGGAACGGTTTTGAAGATACCCACATGAAGCAGCGGATCGGAAGGGCTGACGGGACGTCATGCGCCGAATAACGAAAGGCACGCCGGCGGTTTGGTTCTCTCTCGCATTCCTTTGTGTGTCCGGAGGGCTTTGTATCTTCGGAAGCGCCGCTTTGGCAAAAGACAAACCGCTCTCCTGGAAGCCGATCGATGAGGCGCTGCTGCGCGTGAACGACGCTCCACCGAAAGAGTGGGAAGTTTACCGGACAGGCAAGAAAAACGATCCGTTGATACTGCAACTCGGGAGCCGCTTCTTGTTGGTTGAAAGCCACGATCATCGGATCTTCGAGCTGGATCCCGCAAAGGTGGAGCGCAAGAAGGACGAAATTCTCTGGAGCCTTTCCGACCGACCGGCCGAGGCGCTGGCTACTTCGGACTGGGTGGTGGACGATCTAGGCGCCGCCTTTGCCATCCAGGTGAAGCTGGAAAAGGACAACGCCAGATTCGATTTGCAACTGCCGCACCCACCGGACGTGGGCGACCTGCCGGCTCACCCGCCTACAACACCAAACACGCGACGCCGCTATTAGTTCAGGCGCGAATTTAGTCCGCCGGATCGCCATCTCCCAAACCAACTGCAGATCCCTCGGCCAGGCAACTGGCCTCGGGATGACATCATTGGTCGTAGCGGCGCTCTGACGTTCTGCAGCCGTTTCACCCGGGCGGAAACGGACCGCGCCGGAACGCGTTCGGCGATCAGTAGTGGAAGCGGTATCGAAATTCGCCGTACACCTCGCGCGGATTATTGAAGTGGAAGCCGCCGAAGGTGAAGCTGTTGTCGATGAGCAGATGGCTATTGGCGACGTTCAGGGCGTTAATGGAAGCCGAGAAGCGCTCACCGAAGGATTTGCCGACGGCAAGATCGACGGTGGCATGACCCGGGAGGTAGTCGGGCGGGGGGTCGCCGTTGGTGAAGCCCGAGCCGTAATAGATATTTCCGGAAACGTAGGCCCTGGAAGGAAGGGTGACGTCGAAGCCTGTGTTCAGCGTGTTGCGCTGATCGTGATCGAGAGGGGCATAACCGACTTGCACCGCGAAGTTGGTTAGACCGCCCGTAATCGCGCCCATAAATTCGGCAATCTGATTGGAGTAAGCGAGGTGGACCTGGGCCCTATGCCAGATGCGAGGGGACCGCAGGGTGAGCTCCCAGCCGCGGATCAGGGCGTCCTGAGTGGTGAGGGGAAGAAAGATGTTGGTGGTGATGACGTTGTCGTCGAAATCGTAGTTCACGTTGCCGTGATCCAAAAAATTATGACTTTGGGTGCGGAAAGTATCAACGTCCCAAGTCCATCCCTTGTAGGGGATATCCACGCCGAACTGATATTCGGTGTCCCGCTCACCCATCAAGGGAATGAATTGCTGCGGGTTCGCCAGATCGCTGGGAGTATTGATGAGACCGAGCAACGGGCCAGTGACCGTGACCAGCGGAGGCGATTGATAGAACTGGCCGTAAAACCCGCGGAAGACCCAATTGATGACGGGAATGCGGAGGGCAGCCCCGATACGCGGGCTGGTCGGGTTTTCCGTAACGCCGGCGCCGGAAAAGTGGGTTTGGCGAACGCCGCCCGAGAAGGTGAGCCATGGCGTTAGGGCGAACTTATCCTCGACGAAAAGAGCTTCCACGTTCCCGCTCACGATCTCGCGATCGGAGATGGGCAGATTGGAGCCATCGTTGAAGAGCACGCCGAAGAGTTGGTTATCGTGCTGCCAAAAGCCGTAAAAACCGGCTTGCAGAGTATTGCGAGCCACGGTGGCGCCGACGGTGGTCTGGGCGCCGACGTAGTTCGACGCATGGTCGTCGGTGATAGCGTTTGGGAAATCGTCCGGAGAGCTATCGTAGTTCGTGCTGTTGAAATGATAGAAGGGCGAAACGGTGAGCAGTCCACTGTGGCTGAAGGTGCGAACCCAGGAGAAGTTGAGATAACCGTCGGCTTCGTGCTGGGCGTCGTTTTGGATCACGCCGTTGGCCACATCGATTGGGGAAACGGGCATCTGGTAGTAATCGCGGCGCAGAGAACCGACCAGACGCAATTGGTTTTTGGGGTCGGCATTGAAGATGAGCGAGCCGAATCCTCCGTAACCGTTATCGGCGTCGTGAACGATCTGGGCCACCGGCGTTTCCAGGCCGAGATCGCTTCGATTACCGTTCACGCTGCCGTAGTACGCGAGGCGCTGGCTGTGGCCGCCGCAATTGATCTGGTCGTTGGATTGGTAGAAATTGCCGTAGCTGAGAACCAGGTCGCATTCGCGGTCGCGCTCGAAGCCGGTGCGCGGGACGGCATTGAAGACGCCATAGGTGCGGTCTCCGTAATCAGCGTCGTAGCTGCCGCGCTGTACTTCAACGTAGTCGAGGTCCTTGGGGTCCACCTGCGGCCCCAGATTGCTGGCGATATTGGTATTGGGCACGGGAACGCCGTCGATGAGCCAACTGTACTGGTGGCCGCCGCGGATGTGGAGCATGTCGTGAACCATGTAGGCTCCGGGCACGTAGTCGGTAATGAGGGAGAGATTGTTGGTTTGATCGGCGCCGGGCGTGACTTCGATGTCCTGGCGGCTCACTGTCGTGGTGGGCGTAACGCTTTGGGTGGGCGCCTCGACGGCCTCCCCGGTGACAACGGTCTTCTCGGTGACACCGGCCGGGGCCAACTCGAAATGAAGCACGGGGCTCGTTTCGGACTTGACCAGGAAGGTTTGCTGCTGTTGCTGGAAGCCGTCGACAGCCACCGTGACCGAGTAGTTGCCGATGGGGACGGCGTTGAATTCGAACTCCCCGCTGTCATTTGTTTTTTGGACTTGCGTCCAGTCGGAATCCTGGGCTTTGAGCGTAACCGTGGCGCCGGAAATGGGCAGATGCTGGGCATCGTGCACGATGCCCAGTACCTTGCCGAAAATCGTGGCATGAAGCGCAACCACCGAGAAAAAACACAAAGCCGCTACAAGGAATCTTATAGCTCTCATAGGCCCCCCTTGGCCAAGCCAGAGCGCGCCTCGAGCAGAGGCGGAAGAAGACAATACGTGGACTTGTCTTGGTTTACGCGCTAAGGGGCAAACGGGGCGGAGGCGAGTCAACGTGAGAAAGCGCGTCCGGAGAGAGATGCGGCAGGAATGCGACCGCGGGTTCGCTCGCGGGGAGGCGTTGCAACGTCGTGGGAGCGAACAGTACGAAAACGATGGTGGCCGTGTAATGGCCGGCGCGTTGGTCCGGCAAACACTTCAGCGCACAGCCGGAGCCGTTGGCACCCATATCGCAGGACATGGCGTGGGCCTCATGCATGGGGCACATGATTCCATTACAACAGTTCGGGGTCGCGGAGGCGAGATTGGGGATGCCCGGCAGGACCGTCAGGGTCAAGGCCAAAATTCCAAGGACGGCGATGAGCCTTCGCGCCATGGCCGACTATGCTAGCGCGTTTGGCGAAGCGGATGCAATCCCGTGGCAATTTTGACGACGGAGGCTTGACAGAGGCGCGCGTCAACGGATATAGAAAACGCATGGCCCAATCCTTTCTGGTTTTCGACTTCGGCACGAATGAAGAACTTGCTCAACAGGCGCGGCACAAAGTAGACGGCTGGAAGCAGGGCTTTCGGCTGGACAAGAAGCTTTTGCTGAAATTCGACCGCGCCGAAGCAGCGCAGACTGAAGAGACGCCCGAGACGCCCGATTCGCAGGATGCGGAAGAAGAGCCCACCTCCAAAAAAGGCGCCAAGAAATCGGGCAAGGCGGCAAAAAACGCCAAGGCCGCCCACGCGAAAGACAAAGACAAGGAGGCGCAAGAGAAGATCCAGCTCATCATTCGCCTGGATTTCTCCGATCACGAACGGCTGTCGCACCAGCGATGGCTGGATCGGATTCCGACGGAAGCTCCTTTCAAGGACTTGGAGTCAAAAATTATCCGGCACAATGACGCAGAGTTTGCGGGTACGGCGGAGCGGTTTGATTCCCTGCCCTGAACGTGGCGACCCTGAACGTGACTACCTTTGAACTTGGCCGATACGGCTCCGGCCCCCGAGTGAGCGGCGATAGGGTTTCGTTCTAAGCAGATATCATGTAAGGGCCTGAACGCCGGCTAACGAGCTTCAGTTATAATTAAATTTCGGCCTGGGCCTTTGCCGACAGAGGTGAAGCTGCATGGCTGTGCAAGCGCACCCGAAGACCGACAGTATCCAATCCCAAAAGCACCACGGACTCCCACCTGAAGACCTCATCCGGATGTACCGGCTGATGTACTGTTCGCGGCGGCTGGACGACCGCGAAATCCAGCTCAAACGGCAGCATAAGATCTACTTTCAAATCAGCGGAGCGGGGCACGAAGCGGTCCTGGTGGCGGCGGGAGAGGTTCTGCGGCCCGGCGACGATTGGTTTTTCGCCTACTATCGCGATCGGGCGCTGAGCTTGAGCCTGGGCTTGACGCCGAAGGAGATGCTTCTGCAGGCCGTGGGCGCGAAGTCCGACCCTTCTTCCGGCGGCCATCAAATGCCTTCGCATTGGGGCAAGCCGGAGCTGAACCTGGTTACGCGGTCCTCGACGGCCGGGATGCAATGGCTGCACGCGGTGGGCGCGGCGGAGGCTTCGGTCTATTTCGAGCGTCATCCGAAAGCGCTGGATCAAGCCCAGCACGCCCCACAGGGGAGCACGGCGCGGCACAGCCGGGACGAGATCGTCTACGTCTCCGGCGGCGAGGGGATGACCAGCGAGGGAGAATTCTTCGAGGCGCTGAACGCCGCTTGCCTGAAGCGTTTGCCGGTGCTGTTCCTGGTGGAAGACAACGGCTGGGCTATATCCGTGCCGGTGGAGGTGCAGACCGCGGGAGGCAGCATTTCGCGACTGGTCCGCGATTATCCGAACCTGCACGTCGAGGAGTGCGACGGGACCGATCCTCTGGTGAGCTACGACGCGCTGCAGCGGGCGGCCGAGCATTGCCGCGACTCGGAAGGGCCCCGCACTGGTGCACGCTCACGTGACGCGCCCCTATTCGCATTCGCTTTCGGATGACGAGAAGCTTTACAAGACGGCCGAGGAGCGCGAGGAGGAGGCCCACCGCGATCCCATTCCCAAGTTCGGGCTTTTTCTGGTGCGCGAGGGCATTCTCGACGAGAAAGAGCTGGAGCGGGTGGAAGCGGAGGTGGACCGCGAGATCCTGGAGGCCACCGATTTTGCGCTCGCGGCGGAGTTGCCCGGAGAAGAATCCATACTGAAGTGGGTTTGTTCACCCGATGTGGATCCTACGTCCTCGCAATTCGAATCGGAACCGAAAGCGGATGGCGAGCCGAAAACGATGGTGGAGATGGTCGCGGCGACGCTGGCCGACGAGATGGAGCGCGATGCGCGAATTCTGGTGTTTGGGGAGGATGTGGCCGATTGCAGCCGCGAGCAGAACCTGGCGAAAGTGAAGGGCAAGGGCGGCGTGTTCAAGGCCACAGCGGGATTGCAACGGCGATTCGGCTCGGACCGCGTGTTCGATACACCCCTGGCCGAAGCGGGAATTGTGGGGCGCGGGGTGGGCATGGCGATGCGAGGCTTGAAGCCAGTGGCGGAGATTCAGTTCTTCGACTACATCTGGCCGGCCATGATGCAGATTCGCGACGAACTGGTGTTGACGCGCTGGCGGTCGGCGGGCGCGTTCAAGGCTCCCATGGTGATTCGCACGGCGACCGGCGGTTACCTGACCGGCGGCGGGCCGTATCACAGCCAGTCCGGCGAATCGATCTTCACGCATCTGCCGGGCCTGCGGGTGGTGATGCCGTCGACGGCGCTGGACCTGTGCGGACTTTTGCGCACGGCAATCCGCTCCGACGACCCTGTGCTTTTCCTCGAACACAAACACCTCTATCGCCAGCCCTATAATCGATCGCCGTATCCCGGGCCCGATTTCACGATTCCCTTCGGCAAGGCGCGCGTGGTTCGCGAAGGCAGCGACGTGAGCGTGATCACTTTTGGCGCGTTGGTGCATCGCGCCGAACTGGCGGCAACGGAACTGCAACGCGAAGGGATTGCGCTCGAGATTATCGACCTGCGGTCGTTATCGCCCTACGACTGGGAAGCGATTGCCCGCACGGTGAAGAAGACCAACCGCGTGATCGTGGCCTACGAAGATATGCGCTCGTGGGGTTACGGCGCGGAAATTGCGGCGCGCATTGCCGACGAGCTTTTCGAGGAGTTGGACGCGCCGGTGCGGCGGGTTGCCGCCATGGATAGCTTCTGCGCTTATCAGCCGCAGCTCGAAGAGAAGATCCTGCCCCAGAGCCGCGATATCGTCCTGGCCGCGCGCGAATTAGCCGCTTTCTGACCTCGGCATCCTACCATGTCCCCTGTAGACCCTTGCGCCATAACCTGCACACGTAGCAGGCCTTATACAAGAATTAAAGACCAAAATGCGAGGCGCCTCTGGCTAACTTTCGCGACTTAAATCGCGTCCAAGTAAGCAAGAGGCGATGAGCCGATAAGCGGAGGAGAGCGGCAAAAAATCCAAGGCCGGATATTTGAGGCCGACTAGAGGAGGAATCGATGATTCGCAAGGCGCTTGGAACCATAATCGGGGGTGTCCTAGCGCTGGCGCTCCCGAGCTTCGTGCCGCAAGCACGAGCCGAGGGACAGCATGAGGCAATTGACCAGGTAACGCAGTTCACGTTCAACCAACCAGTGCAGCTTCCCCATAACAAGGTCCTTCCGGCGGGAACCTATTGGTTCACGGTGCCGAACGCCCAAAACGGCGGGCAAACCGTGCAGGTGCTGAATTCGGACCGCACCCGAGTGATGGGGACTTTCGAGACCATCGCGACCGATCGGCCCGACCTTTACTGCCAGGAACGCGGGTGTGAAGACGTACGACTGACACTGGCAAGATTGCCCAACCAAGTGCCATTTCTGGTGAGCTGGACCTATCCCGGCGAGAGCCAGGGGCATGAGTTTGTGTATTCGCGCCAGAAGGAGAACCAACTCTCCGAAACGGGTAAATTGATGACCGTGCAGATTCCTGTTGGCGGCATGGTTACAGTTGGCTAAACACAGCAAAAACGAGTAGGGCAGCCGGCGGCGGAGTTAGCCGCCGGCTTTGTTTTTGCGTGCATCGGAACGTTCACCGTAAGGTAGCGAAGCAAAAGCAGCGTGGCGATGAATCGTGTAGAATTTGTCGCTACGTACCATCGGGTCGTATATGTCCTCCAACGCACGCTGCAGAAACAAAACTCGGCTAAAAGAGAGCTTGGGCCCTCGCGGGAGTAGGCGATGACTCGGCGCTGGCTGATCGTTGTGGTGCTTATCGCCACGGGTGTGGGAGTGTGGTGGGCGCGGCGAAAACCCAACAATTACCCCGATGCGTATATCGCGGATCGCAGCGCGACGCTTTGGAGCGCGACGGCGCAAGTGCGGCGCCAGGTGGCGACATTAGGTTACGGGGAAAGAGTGAGCGTGATAGGGCGCGCGGGTGAACTGACGGAAGTGCGCGCGGCGGACGGCACGCAGGGCTGGATCGATAACCGCTTATTGATGGCGCCGGCCCTTTGGAAGCAAGTGGGCCAACTCCTGGCCGATGCCCGCAGCATGCCGGTTCAAGCGAAGGGGCACACGAAGACCCTGAGCAATGTGCACATCGATCCGGGACGGGATTCCACGCGCATCTTCCAATTCGGGCACAATGTTTCCGTGGCCGTTCTGGAGCGGCGGGTGGCAGCCGTGCCTGCTTCGGATAAGGACGAAGACAAGGCGGGCGATGAAGGCGCAGCCGGGGGCGGCGAAAAGGCCGGGAAATCCGATATGGAAGACTGGCTGCTGGTTTTGTATCAGCCGGCGAATGTGTCTTCGGGGACGTCTTCCGGAGGGTCTTCCGGGGCGGCGTCTGGGTCAGGGGCCGGTGCGGGGGGAATTGATTCGGGGCCGGCCGTTCCGATCGCGGGATGGGTCATTTCGCGATTTATCGAACTCGATCCCCCGCCTCCGATCGGCGACTATACGAGCGCGGCGGGCAGACGGGTGGTGGGCTGGGAGCAGCTGAACACGGTTTCCGACGCGTCTGGCGCAAAGCCGCAGTACGTGGTCGCGGCGGCCAGGACAGGCGAAGGGCAGCCATGCGATTTCACTTCCATCCACGTGTATACCTGGGGCACGCAGCGCCAGCGATATGAGACCTCGTACGTGGAAAACAATCTCTGCGGGCGGCTGCCGGTGCGGGTGACGCAAGGCTTGGACGGTCCGGAATTTCGGTTCAACGACGAAAAGGATGCGGAGCACGCTTACCGGCTGGTGCAGACGGTCGTGCGGCGAATCCCGCGCACCCGGCTCTTCCGGAAATTCGAAAGGCCGTGCAGTTCCCCGCGCCCAATCTCGTGCCGGGTTCGAACAGTAAGGGCAATTCCCCGCTTGTGCCGATCCGCAATTGTGCTAACTTGTGGCGCCGTACTGACCCGACTTGGATAGCACCCGGCTCCATTCACGCCATCGCTCTTATCGCCGCATTATCCTAGTCCCTTTTTTTGCCATACTTTTTTCCGCGCTATGGGGCTGCTCGCGGGCGCATTCCCAGACTGCCGCCACGGTGACGAAAGCCGCGCCGCTCGAATTCGTCGAGGAGTGGGGCGTCCGCGGCGCCGACCCAGGACAATTCGAGGACCCAACCGGGCCGGCCATGGACCCCGTCGGCCGCGTCTACGTGGCCGACCGCGCTACCGGCTTCGTGCAAAAATTTGAAGCGGGCGGAGTGCCCCTGCTTTCGTTTGAAAACGCCGCGGCACGGACGGCCGATGCGATTGCGGTGGATTCGGGAGGAGCGATTTACGTCGCCAATTCGCGCGCCGGCACGATGCAGATCTTCTTCCCCCAGGGCGAGCCGTTGCGAGCACTGCGGATCGCTCCGCAACGCAAAACGGCGGGGGCGTTCATTTTCAGCATCGACGCCGACGGCAAGATCTATGTGCCCGATCCGGCGGGAGCAAGAGTGCAGGTGTTCAGCAGCAAAGGAGAGATTCAGAGAATTTGGAGGATTCCGCCGGGGGATTCGGGAAAGCCGGCGCAGCCTTTCGCCGCGGTCGCGGATAGCGACGCCGTCTATGTGGGCGATGCCGCCGACGGGAGGATTCTCAAATTCAGTCTTGCCGGCAAGCAAGACGCGGTATTCCAGGAGCCGAATCCCGGCGACAGTTCCCAACTGCTGAGCCTGGCGGTTGCCGCCAAGCAGCTATTCGTGCTGCGAGGATTTCCGCTGCGGCTGGAGGTGTGGAGCGAGGATGGCCGGCGCAAAGCGATCGATGCATTAGGAGAGCGGCTTTCTGAGGTAAAATCCGCAGCTTACCTTGCTGGCGATGCAGCGGGTGACTTGGTTGTGCTGGACCCGGAGTCGCGCCGCGTGCTCCATTTCCGCGCGCATCTGGAACTTCCCTGAAAGGTGCGGCAATGCCTTTGATACTGACAGAGCAAGACGTTCGGGCGCTGCTGGAGATGCCGGCGGCGATCAACGCGGTGGAGGAGTCTCTGGTGCGGCAGGCGACGGGAGACGGCTGGATACATCCCCGGCGCCGGCTGGCTTTGCCCGAGCGGGTGCTGCTGAACTACATGTTCGCGGCGGACCAAAAAGGCGGCTGGATGGGCGCGAAGCTTTATTCCGTGTCGCGCGGGGTGGCCCGTTTTCTGATCCTGCTCTATCGCGTGGATACGGGCGAATTGGCGGCGCTGATCGAAGGCGATTACCTGGGCCAGGTGCGCACGGGAGCAGCCAGCGCGGTGGCCACGAAATACCTGGCGCGCCCGGAGGCGCGGGTGCTGGGGATTATCGGGACGGGGACGCAGGCGCGCACCCAACTGGCCGCGGTGAGCGAAGTACGGCCTCTGGAAACGATTCGCGCGTTCGGCCGGGACCGCGGGCGGCTGGAGAATTACTGCCGCGAAATGAGCGAGAGATTGCGCCGGCCGGTTACGGCGGCGAGTTCGGCGGAAGAGGCGGTGCGCGGGGCCGACATCCTGATCACCGCGACCAACTCCATGAAACCCATCGTGTCCGGCGAATGGCTGGCGCCGGGAGTGCATATCAATGCCATCGGCGCGAACTTCGCGCAAAAGAGGGAGCTCGATAGCGACGCGGTGGAGCGGGCCGCGATCATCGCGGTGGACTCCATTCAGCAGGCCAATATCGAGTCCGGCGACCTGATCCAGGCGTTTGGCGACGACAATTCGCGCTGGCAGCAAGTGCGGGAGCTGGGCGAGATTGTGGCGGGAAAGCGGCCGGGGCGAAAAACACCCGAGCAGATCACACTTTTCAAGTCCAACGGAATCGCGTCATGGGATTTGGCTGTGGGCGCGTATGTCTTTGAACGCGCGGTCAAGGAAGGCCGGGGCCGCTCCATCAGCCTGAACGATAGCCAAACTTCTGCACACTAGCGGGGGCACATTAGCGGGGGCGCACTAGCGCCCAGTTGCCCCAGTTCAGGCCCTGCGGCTGAGCCGCTTTACCAACGCCTGGTGTAATCTTTCGCGAACATCGGTGGGAAGCGGGAGGGGCTGAGCGCTGTAGTAAATCTCGATGGTCTTGCGGGTCGTATCCACGATAAGACGACAATCCTTGCAGCGTTCCAGATGGACCTCAATATCGGCCAAAAGCTCCTGGCTGAGTTCGCCATCCAGGTAGGCGGAGATTTCCTGAATCAATCCGCGGCAGTTCACGCTGGCTTGCTCCGTTCAAAGGATGGGCTGAGCTTTTCGCGCAGCTTCAATCGGCCGCGCAACAGCCTGGATTTGACGGCCGGCACGGAAATGCCCAGCGCTTCGGCGGTCTCTTCGGTGGAGAGATCCTCCACGTCGCGAAGGATAAAGACGGTGCGAAAAATGGGGTCGAGCTCGGCGATGGCGCTGTTCAGAATCGAGTTCAGCTCGGTGACTTCGTAACGCTTCTCCGGCGTCGGACCCCAATCCCGGATTTCGCGGGGCATGAGGTCTTCGTCGGTCTGGATGGGCTCATCGAGCGAGGTGACATTGGGACGCCTGCGCCGCAGCCGCATCAAGGCTTCATTTACCGCGATACGCACGAGCCAGGTGTAAAACCGCGAACCGCCCTGGAAGTCGGAGAGGTGCTGGAACGACTTCATGAAGGCGTCTTGCGTGGCGTCCTCGGCATCTTCGCGGTTCTGGGTGATATTCATCGTCAGGCGGAAAATGCGGGTCTCGTAGCGGTTTACGAGCTCATCGAACGCTTTCAGGTCGCCTTTTTTGGCTAAAGACACCAAGGCGCCTTCGTCATCGCGGACGATTGTGGAAGGCAGGCGTTTGGGTTCGGGCGAACTCATCAGCATCGGCGGCGGAACGCCTCGAAGGGCTGTGCGGCCGCACCCAAGCAGGTTAGCACAGATTGTTTCGGCTTCGACCATGCCTCGTCGCCCGTTCAGATTGGCGTTAAGATTCGCGTTCAAATTCCGCGCTCCGATTGCAGGGCAAACGTCACGGCGTACGCGATGTAGCCATACGCTCGCGCAATACTTGCCTGCTAGATTGGACGCCGCAGCGGGGCCTGGGGATTCATCGATCGAGAACCTCGACATCGGGGACCTTGACGCCGCGGCCAAGGGCTGCGGGCAAAACCGCCCCTAAAAACGCACTAAAAACGCTAGAACGGCGCCCGTTACTGAGATGCACACGTCCGCGCGGCAAATATTTTTCCGGAGATTCTCCGTGCTAAGCTGGCTTTTCCTGATAAAGGATGAGCGATGCGAACGCTGCCGGATTACCTCAGGCGAGGCATGAAACTGATCGTGGTGGGTTTCAATCCCGCGGATCGCTGGACCCGCGCGGGACACTACTATGCCGGCCGGGGCAATCCGTTTTGGCCACTGCTGTACGATTCCGGCATCCTGCCCGAATCGCTGCCCTATACCGACGATAAGCGGGTGATCGAATTCGGCATCGGCCTGACCGATCTGGTGAAGCGCGCCACGCGGGAGACGGACGAACTGGAACGGCAGGAGATCGCCGAAGGGCGCATTCTGCTGGCGCAGAAGATCGAGGAGTTCGGGCCGCGCGTGGTGGCGTTCAACGGCAAAGAGACTTACGAGAAGTTCGCGCAGCGGCCTTGCAAGCTGGGGTTGCAAACCGACAAACTTTACGGCGCGCGCGTATTCGTGCTGCCTTCCACGGGGACCAAGTCCATGGAACGCGACATCCACTTGCGCTATTTCCGACAGCTCGCCAACGTGCTTCGCGACTTGCCTGACTAAGCCCGATTGCACCTACAATACCGCTTTTGAGCTAGTCTTAGATCCGGGGACAGCCACGGCTGAACGTCGGAGGGTGGATCATTCCCGATACAACTTTTGCTCCGCTGGTCCTGGAATCGCGCAGAGATGCCGTCTGCACGCTGACGCTGAACCGTCCTGAGCGGCTGAATGCTCTCGATGCGGCGCTCGGCCGCGCGTTGCTCGACGCGCTGGTGCGGCGTGGGAAAAGACGATCAGGTTCGGGCCGTGGTGGTGACGGGCGCAGGGCGAGCGTTTTGCGCCGGCGGGGACGTCAACCTGCTGCGAAAGGCGCGGGAGAGCGAGGACGTGGGCGAGATCGAAGCTCTTTTGAAAACCGGCAAACAGATTGTCCTGGCGATCGCCAAGATGCCCAAGCCGGTGGTCGCGGCGGTGAACGGCCCGGCGGCGGGAGCGGGAGCAAATCTGGCGCTGTGCTGCAACGCGAGGATCGCTTCCGAACTGGCCAGCTTCACGCAAAGCTTCGCGAAATTGGGGCTCTTCCCGGATTTCGGAGGGACCTATTATTTGCCACGCCTGGCGGGACCTGCGGTGGCGATGGAATTGATGATTAGCGCGGAAACGGTGAGCGCGGCGGACGCGCTGCGGATGGGCCTGGTATCCCGCGTGGTGCCGCCCGACCGACTGGAGGAGGAAACCTCGTCGCTGGCCGATGGATTGGCCGCAGCGCCGCCGATTGTGGCTCGAGGAGTGAAGCAGACTCTCTCGGTCGAAGACTGCGAGGCGTTGGAGAAGGCTCTCGACGAAGAGATCCGCTGGCAGATTACCTGCTTTCGCTCGGAGGATTGCCGCGAAGGAATTCGGGCGTTCTTCGAAAAACGGCCGCCGCGCTTTCGGGGCGCTTGAGCGCCGCCGTCTGTGCATTGGCTTTTCGCGTTCCCCTCATTTTACTGCACACGTCGTATTCTTAGTGGCCAAGAAGCCGATCCGGAAAATCGCGGGCCTCAGTTGTTATATAAGTAGAGGCGCAATGACCAAGAGCCTATGAGTGGCGATTCGGTACGCTTGATTTTGCCGCTCTCGCGCCTTGCAACCGAAGCGTGCGAGGCGACCGATCTGTATCGCGAACTGCGAAAGCCGCTGCTGCGCTACCTGGCATGCCTGGGGCTTTCGGCCGATGAGGCGCAGGACGTGGTGCAAGATGCGTTCCTCAGCCTGCACAAGCATCTGGCCGCCGGCGGATCGCAGGAAAATATACGGAGCTGGATTTTTCGCGTGGCGCACAATCAGGCTCGGAACCGGCAAAGCCGGTACGAGAGGCGATTCGCGGCGCCGCTCGAAGAGCGCATCGATACGATCGCGGACGAATCGACGCCGGAGAGCGCCGTTCTGGAACGAGAGAAGTTCCGGCAGCTCAGGAAGGCGATTGGTCTGCTGACCGAGGCCGAACGAGAATGCCTGCTGCTGCGCGCGGGAGGCTTGCGTTATCGCGAAATCGGCGAAGTCCTGGGCGTTCCCACGTCGACAGTGGCCGATACCGTGGACCGGGCAATCAAGAAATTAGCGGAGAGATGCAATGTGTGAGTTTGCAAAGAGCTGGTTGCGTGGCTGGACGGCGAACTACTCGAAGGCGAAGCTGCGAAGATGGAGCGGCACCTGGGGGAGTGTGCGCAATGCCGCGGGCAGCTTGACGCGTATCGGCAAGCGAGCGATGGGTTCGAGGCGTACGGCAACGCGTACGCCGATGCGGCCATGTCTGCTAAGCCTGGCCGAAGATCAATGCGGCCGGGGCGGGCCGTTTCCGCGGCTGCGATTGCGGCCATGGTCGCCGCAGTTTTCCTGTTTACGCCGCGCACGCGGCATTCGGCGGTCGCCGGCACTGCGGCGGAGAGCGGCAGCACTGCGGCCGCTTTGCAGCCCGTGCAGACAGCGCAGAAGGAGCCGGAGAAGCAATTGGCTGCGGTAGCTGCGCCAAGGGCGGCGGTGCGCGTGGAAGAAAGCAAAGGAGCGGGGCGTATAAGCCATCCCGTACCAGATCGGCGCACCGCGTCTCCGCAGCCTCAAGAGAACGCGAGTTTATTGCCCGGCGCGCCGGCGGTGGAGATTTCCGTCCCTGCCGATGCCATTTTTCCTCCAGGTGCGATTCCAGAGGGCGTCAGTTTCACGGCCGACGTCACGATGGCAAGCGATGGTTCGGCAGAACAGATTCGCCTGCGGCCGCAGCTCACGGAATTTGAAAGGAACGGTGCTCAGCGATGAAACGCTCGATCTATGTGGCAGCGATTCTGGTGGTTTCGTCTTCTGCATTTGGGCAGGCCCAGGAGAGGGTCATGGTCGCTCAAAATGCAGGGCAAAATGCCGGTCCTGGACCCGTGACAATCGGCGCGTTTGCTTTTGGAGGCGGGCCGGGCGTTCCCGTACAGGGCCAGCCCTACTCGGCAACGATTACGAATGAGTCGGTGCAGACGCTGGCGGACGGCAATCGCATCGTTCAATCGACCTCGGGCACCATCGCGCGCGACTCGCAGGGCCGCACGCGCCAGGATATGAACCTGCCAAGCATCGGCAATCTTTCGGCCGCGAATGCCCCGCATCTCGTGGTGATTCAAGATCCCGTGGCGCAGACCTCCTACACTTTGGACCTGACCGATAAGACGGCGCAGAAGATGCCTGCACCGCCTATGGGTCCCGTTCCGCCGCCGGGCGGGCAGGCTCCTGCAACAGGCGGCCAAGCCCCGCCGCCTGGCGGCAATGTTTTCTACGTGCAAACGGCGAGGATAACGGCTTCGGGGCAAGTGCCGGACCTGCCGCCGCCGATGCCGCCTTTGCCGCCGATGGATGGGCCCAAGGTGTTGATGCGAGATGCGCAAGGGCAGGCCACGACGGAGGATCTGGGGTCGCAGACGATGGAAGGCGTGTTCGTGACGGGAGTGCGCACGACGCGCACGATACCGGCGGGCCAAATCGGCAACGAAAAACCCATCAGCATCGTGACCGAGGTGTGGACGTCGCCCGATCTCAAGACCGTGGTCTACAGCAAGAGAAGCGATCCACGCATGGGTGAAGTGACGTTTCGGCTGACGGGCGTCGCGCGATCCGAACCGGATGCGTCCTTATTCACAGTACCGGCTGATTTCAAAATCGTAGAGGGCCCCAAGCCGTTCATCTATCGCACTAACCCATAAGTGCCGGGCCAACCAAAAGACTCCTGTGCTGCACGCGCGAGTCTTTTGCCGCGCCGCGGCGGCAGAACCCACGTTCCGAGCCTCGAGAACTTCTGCTCTAAAGTGCATTTCAACTCGTTTGGCAAACCGGAGACGATTCCCTTCCCTTGCGTTAGCATGGGCTGGCGATCACATGGGAGGCCAGCGTGAACGGAGCCGAATTCGTTGCCAAGCTGAAGACGGAAAGTGAATCGATTCTGGCGAAAATCGACGAGCCGCCGCTTTCCTGGGGCGTTCCAAAGATCGAACTTGTTGCCCTGCTCATCAAGATGGCCCTGAAGAACGAGATCGAAGCGACGGAGATCGCGGCGGAGTGGGTATCGACGACGCCAGAACTCAACGCCAAGCTGGCGTTGGCGCGGCACGCGGGCGATGAGGCCCGGCACTATCAGCTGATCGAGGAGAAAGCGCGCGCTTTGGGCGTGGCGCTCGACGGCTTCCGCCCGCTGGACCCTCCCAGCCCGGTGCTGAATTATCTGCGCACGCTTACGACGACGCCCGAGCGCATTGCCGGCGCGCTGGTGGCGCGAGAGGCCATGGGCGGACGCAGGAACGCGCAGTTTCTCGCCTTCCTCGATCACGCCGGGCTACGGCGAATTGGCCGCGCTCTACCGCGACGTCATTAACCCGGACGAAGAACGGCACCACCTCTCCGGCTGCGCGGTGCTGGCGGAGCTGGCCACGACGCCCGAAACACAGCAGGCGGCGCGGCGAGCCGCTCTGGGCCTGCTCGAAACGGGAGACCGGGTGCGGACGAACGCGCTGCAGAATACGGGCGCGCCGGTGGTCCCAGGTTGCTAAGGGGCTGCTAAGGGGGCTGCTAAGGGAGCCGCTGAGGGCCAGCGGCGTTCGGCTCTGCTATCATCATCAGCAGCGATGACCATCAGCGAAAAAATCGTTTTGCAGCAAGGCGATCTGACGGAGATGGACGCGGACGCGATCGTCAATGCCGCCAATAACGACCTCAGGCTCGGCGGCGGCCTGGCCGGCGTGATTCGCCGTAAAGCGGGAGATGCGGTGCAGCGCGAATGCGACGAAATCGGGGCAATTCCCGTGGGCGGCGCGGCCCTCACTTCGGCGGGGAAGCTGAAGGCGCGGCATATCATTCATGCGGCCAGCATGCAGCTGGGAGGCCTAACCACGGGGCACGGGTTACGCGCATCGACGGCGCATTCCTTGCGCATCGCCTCTGAAAAGGGCCTGCGGACGATCGCTTTTCCCGCCGTGGGCGCGGGCATCGGCGGTTTCCCACTGGAGGAGTGCGCGACGATCATGCTGCATGAAGTGGCGGAGCACCTGAAGCGCCCCACTTCGCTGGAAAAGATTTACTTCGTGCTTTTCGACGCCACCGCGCTCTCGGCGTTTGAAAAGGCGCTGCACGAAATGGACGAGCGCGGCGAGTTTGAATCCACCACGCGTTCGGGAGAAGTCCGGTGAGCGGGCCAAGTTCCCCGGCGAGGATGCCGCAATCGCTCTCCGCAGAGGCGATGCTGCAAAAAGTGAAGAAGGAACTGGAGCGATACGAACATCCGCTCTTCGACTTCGACGCGCGGCCTGCGACCGGGGGCGTCGAGGTGGTGATTCGCTTCAAGCCCGAGGGCGTGGAAGTACACACCTATTATTTCTTGATGCAGCCGCGCGAAATCGAGCATTCGCAATTTCCTTGGTCCTTCCAGCGGCAGCTCTACGATTGCCTGCACGACTACGTGGTGGAGATGTTCGTTCGCAATCCGCAGATGAAAGACAATTGAAACAACCTCCGGACGCAATCCCAGTGAAAGCGCCGTCAAAACAAGAGTGCGCGGGAGGCTCGCTGCCTTCCTCTCTATCTTCCCAATCTTCTTTATCTTCTTTATCTTCTTTATCTTCTTTGTCTTCTTTGCCTACGCCCCTGGCTCAGCTGCTGGCCAAGCGCATCGGCGCGAGCGGGCCGATCTCTTTCGCCGAGTACATGCGCGAGTGCCTGTATCATCCGCAGTTTGGTTATTACAGCAAGGCGGAAGCGCGGCGCTTCGCGGACTATTACACCAGCGTGGACGTGCACCCGATTTTTGGGCGCCTGCTGGCGCGGCAACTCTCGGAAATGTGGGAGATCCTGGGGAGGCCTAGGGAATTCTTTGCCGTAGAGGCCGGCGCGGGCGTGGGACGCCTGGCAGCCCAAATCCTGGACTTCGCGGCGCGAGAGCTGCCGGATTTTTATGGCGCGCTGCGCTATTTCGCGGTCGAGAAGTCTGCCGCACGCCGCGAGCGGCAACGGGAAACGCTGGGAAAGCACCTGGCGGATGGCAAGGCTGCGCCCGCCGCGGAGCTGCCGAGCGAAATCTCCGCCGGATGCATCTTCTCGAATGAGTTGCTGGACGCATTTCCGGTGCACCGCGTTTGTTTCCAACGCGGCGCTTTGCGAGAAATCCATGTGGGTTTCGATGGCCAGAGACTGATCGAAGAGCTCGGGCCTCTTACCTCTTCTGAAATCGAGAACTACTTTCAAGAGCAGCGGATCACGTTGCGGGAAGGCCAGCAGGCGGAAGTGAATCTGGATGCCCGCGAATGGATCCGGGACGCCGGGCGCGCGGTTGGACGCGGATTTGTGCTGACCGTGGATTACGGCCACGAAGCCGCCGAACTTTACAACGAGCGCCATATGCGCGGCACACTTTTGGCGTATTCAGGGCATCAGGCGACGGAAGATTTCTTGGAGCGGCCGGGGGAGCAGGACCTGACCGCCCATGTGAATTTCACGGCGCTGGACTTGTGGGGCCGATGCGTGGGCCTCGCGCGCACGGGATGCGTTTCGCAGATGGCTTTTCTGGTGGCGCTGGGACGCGGGAATGAGTTCGCGGACCTCTACGACGCGGGGGACGGCGAGGTGGAGCGCATTCGCGCGCGGCTAAAGCTGAAAACCTTAATCAACGCGGAAGGAATGGGCGAGAGGTTTCAGGTTTTCATCCAGCACAAAGGCGTGGCAGAGCCGAATCTCACGGGGCTGGCCGGGCTTTAAGAGTTCAAGATTCCCAGACCTAAGAAGTTGACCTACGGAGTTTATGCGCCTTCCTTGTAAGGCTGGCCCAGGTATTTCTTGGCCTCGTCTTGCGCGCCGCCGGTATTGTCGTTGGTCTGCTGGGCCTTGCTGTATTCGTTGACGGCCCGGGCGCGGTCTCCGGCAATGTCGTAAACCTTGCCCAGATAAATATGGCCCCAGACTTCGACCCACTTGAAACTCGGGTCGATATTGCCGTCCAGCGCGTCGCGAAAGCCGTTAGCCGCGGCTGAATAATTCTTCTGATAGAAGAAGGCTTCGGCCATGCGGAACTCCGCCAAAGCGTTGTTCTTCTGCTGATCGAGGGCCTGCTGATATTGCTGGATGGCGTCGTAATAGCGGCCCTGCTCGGCGAAGGTCTCGCCGCGCGCGATGATGGCCCGCACGCGAAGCTGCTGGCTGGATTTCAGGATGTAGTTGTGCGGGTCGAGAGTGATGCCGTCCGGTTTGGGCCTGCCGAAAACTTCGGTGCTGAAGCTGGACTCGGTGCCGCTGACTTCGACGGTCTTGATTTCGGGATTGCCCTCGGTCTGGACCTGGAGTTCCACAGGCATGCGGAAGAAGTCGAGATTCTGCTTGATCTTGCCATCGATGCGGAAACCGGTCTTGGTGCGAAAGACGGTATAGGTAATGTTGAATTCGGGGATTCCGGTGGAATTGATCCACTGCGCGAAGAACGCCTGAATATTGGGCGGAGCGGCTTGATCGGCGTCGGCCGCCGTGGCGCTGGAGGACGATGTATTTCCAAGCGCAAAGTTGGCGGGCTTGGCCGGCGCCTGGACGACGTGATCCTCGGCTAACTTCTCGAAATCCGCGAGCGAGGCGGCCTTGCCCGAATACTGCTTGTAGTAATCGTGCAAAAGGGCGGAGAAGACGGAATCGCCAAGCTGCTCCCGGAGCATGTGGAAGACCATGGCGCCCTTGTTCACGACGACGGAAGTGTAATTGGGCGAATATGGGTCGAGGCGTCCGGCTTCGCCGATGGGTGAGGTGCTGTCGTACATCAACGCGCCGATGGCGAAATCGTTGAGGGCCTTATTCATGCCGTCCCGGCCGGCGCTTTGCTCGACGTAAAGCGCTTCGGAGTATCGCGACAGGCCGTCGGTAAGCCAAACGTCGGAAGGAGAGGCGGCCAAAACCTGATTTCCCCACCATTGGCCGGCGACAAGGTTCGCGAGTTGGCGCGTATTCACCGCCTGACCCCACTGGCGCTGGCTCAAGAGCAGCACTCCGGGTGCGGAATAGCCGGGCAGCGAGCCGTCGGGGAGCGGCACAAGCATCAGATTGGGATTAGGCAGCGGACCAAACTGATCGGAAAAGGAGTTGATGATGCGGGCGACGGCGTTCCCATAATCGGACGCCGAGGCGCCCGCGTTCGCGGGAGCATAAACGGAAATGTTCAGTCCCTCGGCCTGCACGGGAGAAAGTTGCAGCGGACCGGCAACAAAGGTTCCGGCGGCTTCCGGCTGATCGACGCGAAACGTGTACGTGATTCCCGAACCCGAGGACGCGGGGCTGGGCGAGGGAGGAGCTGGCGCCGGGGGCGGAGCCGCCTTGCTTGCAGACGTCGGATAGCCTGCATCCTGATTGCGACGCGTTAGCCGGGGAGAGTCACCATCCGGATTCCGGTTGCCAAGCATTGGCGATGGCGTTGGCGATGGAGCGGGTTGCGCTTGGGAGGAGGCAGGCGCGGGAGCCTGGCTTGTTCCGGTGCCAACGACGGCGAAGTTTTGCGGCACTTCGATGTGGAAGACTCCAGTGAATCGGTTGGCCGGATAATCGGTGAGCGGGAACCAGCGGGCGGGCAATAAGAGATAGGCTCCATCCTTTGCGATGGCTGCCAGGCGAACGCCGGCGACGGGGCTGTTGTCTTCGTTGGCGAGAATGCCGCTGTAGTCGAAGGTCAGCTTTATGCTTTGGCCTGCCGGGACAATGTTCGGCAGCGAAATGCTTACGTCCAGCCCATCCTGGCCGCTGCGGTCGGCGCTGAGCGAGTTCCCGGAGGAATCACGGACGCCGGCGATCGTCAGATTGGGGTGCAGTTGGCATTCGACCGTGCGGGACGCTTGCTGGGCTTGGAACTCCACCACGACGCGCGCCGTCAGCGTCTGGCTTTCGGGCACAAGCGAGGCGAAGACCTCGTAAGAGACGGCGCGAAATCCCGTCTTTCCCGGCGCTTGCGTTGCGACGGTTGGCCGCGGCCGCACGGGCGCTTCGATTTGCGCGAAGGCGGGGCCAAAGGCCCAAATCAAACAGGCCGAGGCGGCGAGCAGCGCGCGCAGCGCCGATAAGAAATTCCGAACCGCAGTTCTATGTCTCATGACCTCATCCCAGCGGGTCTTGCGCGGCGCGTCTCCTGGCAGAGCAGCGCATCTCTAGGATAGCAAAAAAGGGTTGGTGAGTTGCCATGGACGTGCAGTGATTTGCCGTATTCGAGCACTAATTTTGGATCATGCCGGCGATGATGCTGGCGGCGCGCTCTATGGCGCCGGGCGGACCCAGTTTTTCGCGGACCTGGGCGAGTTCACCGCGCATGGCCTGGCGGGCCTCCGGCGAGGCCAGCAGGCGCTCGGTCTCGCGCGCCAGGCGTTCCGGCGTGAAAGCATCCTGAATCAACTCGGGAACGATCTCCTTGCCGGCCAGCAGGTTGACCATGGCGAAATGGCGCGTGCGCGCCAAGCGCCGGACGACCCAGGCCGTAAAGGGCGCGACACGATAAACGACGACCATAGGGGCGTCGAGCAATGCGGCTTCGACGGTGGCGGTGCCACTGGAGACGATGGCCACATCCGCGGCGGCGAGAAGGTCGTATGTGGCGTTTTCAACGATCGGCACCATGGATTGAAGCGCGCCCATGTGCGCTCTCATTTGCGCCTGGGTAAGTCCGGGGGCTGCCGCGATGACGAACTGCCGAGGAGCTGCTGAATTCATGATCGCGATGGCTTCCATCAACCGAGGCATGTGATGAGCCAATTCGCTGGGACGGCTGCCCGGAAGCACGGCGATGATGGGGCGGCCAGGATCGAGACCATGGCGTAGAGCGAAAGCCTCTCGCGTGCTCTGCGCGTGAACGGCATCCACCAGGGGATGGCCGATCCAGTCCGCATGGACTCCCGCCTTGCGAAAGAAAGCTTCCTCGAAGGGAAAAATGCACAGGCCGCGGACGAAGCGGCGCTTCACCAGCCTTACCCGCCAGGGCCGCCAGGCCCAGAACTGCGGGCAAACGAAATACACGTTGCGTATTTGTTTGCGGCGAAGCACGCGGGCAAGGCGCAGGTGAAACGCGGGAAAATCGGTGAGAATCGCGATGGTGGGACGGCGGCGTTCGATTTCCGAAAGCAGGCGGCGCCAGGCTTGGCGAAGCGCCGGGAGCTTGCGCACAATTTCCACCACGCCGAGCACGCCGACTTCCGAGGCGTCCACAACCGTCTCGACGCCGGCTGCGCGCATCTTGGGGCCGCCCATGCCAAAGAGATCGACATCGGCATGGCGGCGGAGCGCCGTGGCCAGTTGGGCGGCGTACAGATCGCCGGAAGCTTCTCCCGCGGAGATCAACACAGGAATGCGAGCCATTCAGCGAGGCTCGCGGGCGCTGGAACTAATCATCAGCGGGGAGAGGAGCGCCGGAAGGACCGGCCGGGCCCACGGGGAGGCGCAGCTCCTGGTCTTTGTATTGGAGCTGATAGAGGCGGTAGTAAATGCCTCTTTGACCGAGCAGTTCCTGATGGGTGCCCTGCTCGCGCAAGCGTCCTTTGTGGAAGACGAGAATACGATCGGCATTCTGGATGGTGCTCAAGCGGTGCGCGATGACAATCGAGGTGCGTCCGGTGAGAAGACGATCCAGGGCTTCGCGAATCATCATTTCGGTTTTGGTATCGACGCTGGAGGTGGCTTCGTCGAGGATCAAGAAGCGCGGATTGTGCGCCAGGGCACGGGCGAAACTCACCAGTTGGCGCTGGCCGACGGAAAAAGTGGCGCCGCGCTCGGTAACCAGAGTGTCCAGGCCCTGGGGCAGACTATCGAGAAAGTCCCCCAGACCCACTTCGCGGAGCGCGGATTCAACGGCTTCGCGGGTTACGCCGGCGGTGCCCAGGCGGACGTTCGATTCCAGCGTACCGGTAAAGAGAAAGGGATCCTGCAGCACGATTCCAAACTGACGGCGGAGATCCTGGACGCTGAACTCGCGGATATCGGTGCCATCGAGGAGAATCTGGCCGCGCTGAATATCGTAGAAACGGAGGAGGAGTTGAATGGTCGTGGTTTTGCCGGCTCCGGTGTGTCCGACAATGGCCATGGTCTCGCCGGGGCGCACTCGAAAGGAGACGTCGCGGAGAATCCAGTCGTCTTCAGCCGGGCTTGCGCCTCCATGATAGGCAAACCACACGTTGCGAAATTCGATTTCACCTCGCACTTCGAGGAGAGGACGGCCGGCCGACAAGTCGGCCGGAAGAGGTTCATCGAGCAGCTTGAAAATGCGCTCGGAGGCAGCCATGGCGGACTGCAGGATATTGAATTTTTCGCTGAGATCCTGAATCGGCTGAAAGAACCGCTGCGACCATTGCATGAACGCAAAAAGCACGCCCACAGAGACGAGTCCGGCGAGCGACCGCAAGCCTCCGTACCAGAAAGAGACAATGATCGCGACCACGCCGATGAATTCGACGGCGGGATAAAAGAGGGCGAAGGCCAGAATGGCGTCCTTGTAAGCCTCCATGTGAATGCGGTTGAGCTCGGCGAACTGGGCGCGGGCTTTGCGTTCGCGATTGAACAACTGGACCACGCTCATGCCGCTGATGTGCTCCTGCAAAAACGCGTTGATGCGGGCGATGGCGGTGCGAATGCGGCGGTTGGCGTCGCGAACTTTGTCGCGGAAGACCCAAGTGCAGACGAAAAGCAGGGGGATTACGGCAAAAGTGGCCAGGGCCAGCTTCCAATTGATGTACAGCATGACGAAAACGAAGAGAACCAGAAGAAAAGCGTCGTTCACCATGGCCGCGATGCCGGTGGCGAAGAGGTCGTTCAGTGCGTCCACGTCGGTGGTGACGCGCGTGACGAGGCGGCCGACGGGGCTGTGGTCGTAGAAGCTGATCGGCAGGCGCTGGAGATGCTCGAAGATCTCCTTGCGCAAGTCATACATGGTGTCCTGGCCGACCTTCTGCATGACGCGAACCTGGAAGTACATAAAGGCAAAGCCCAGGGCCAGCGTGGCCAGGTATCCCAGCGAAACCCAGCCGAGTCCGCGAACGGCCACCGCTTGCGGAACCTCATGATGCAGTGAGGGAACGATATAGCGGTCCACGGCGATCTCGAAGAGCCAGGGACCGACCGCCGCCAGCGGGGCCACAGGCAAGGTCAGCAAAGCGGCAATGGCGACCCAGCCCCGGTAAGGATGTAGATAGCGGAGGAGCCGCTTCGCCAGGTGGGAGTCGTAAACTTTGCCTAAGGCTTCTTCTTCCCTGAAATCACTCATGCTCGTTCCAGCTCTTCTTCGAGCAATTGCTTCTGGTAAAGCTCTTCGTAATAGCCGCCCTGGGCCAGGAGTTCTTCGTGTGTGCCGCGTTCCACAATGCGGCCGTCGCGAAGGACAATGATCTGATCGGCGTGGCGAACCGTGGAGACGCGATGCGAGATCAACAGGGTGGTTCGATGCTTCATGAGCTCCCTGAGCCCGCCGAGGATGCGTTCCTCCGTATCGGTATCGACGCTGGAAAGGGCGTCATCAAGGATCAGGATGCGCGGGTCGCGCACCACAGCGCGCGCCAGGGCGGTGCGCTGTTTTTGGCCTCCGGAGAGCGTAATTCCCCGCTCCCCGACCAAAGTGTCGTATCCCATGGGGAAACCCGCAATTTCAGAAGCGATGCTGGCGGTATCGGCAGCTTTGAAGACCGCTTCCTCGGGGCACTCGTCCATGCCGAAAGCGATGTTCTCGCGAAGGGGTTCGCTGAAGAGATATGTATCCTGAGGGACGAAGCCGATGGAGCGGCGCAAGGTGGCGAGCGGCCATTCCCGAATCGGTCGGCCGTCGATGAGCAAGCTTCCGGGCGGCGCTTCCCAAAGCCTGGCAACCAGCCCCGCCAGAGTGCTCTTGCCGCTGCCGGTGGGACCAACAATGGCCAAAGTCGAGCCGGCCGGGACGTGCAGGTTTATGTCGTGCAAGACCGGCGTACCGGCCGGCCTGCCATTTTCTTTCCCGGACGCTACTCCGCGGCCAGTGGGATAGGTGAAATCGAGATGGCGGAATTCGATATCGCCTCGCAGGGGGGCTTCTTGCTCCTTGGGGCGGGCTGGCACGGCGGAATCGTTGATGGAGGGCTCGGCGTCCAGGATGTAGTTCAGACGGCCCATGGAAGCGGCGCCGCGCTGAAAAATGTTCGTGACGAAGCCGAGTGCGACCATGGGGAAGATCAACTGAACCATGAAGGCGTAAAAAGCCACCAATTCGCCCAGGGAGATCTGCCCATAAATTACCTGCCGGCCTCCGAACCACATGACCAGGACAAAGGACGTGCCCACGAGGGCCGTCAGCGCGGGCATGAACAGGCTCCAGGTGACGATCAGCTTGAGATTGCGGGTGACGTAGTCGCGATTGGGCGCGTCGAAGGCGCGCATCTCCGCGTCTTCCTGGGCGTAGGCTCGAATGACACGCACGCCGGCCAGATTCTCCTGGGCTTTAGCGGAAAGGGTGGCCAGGGCGGCTTGAATGACTTCGTAAAGCGAATGGATGGTCCTGCCGAAATAGCGCACGGCGACGACAACGATGGGCACAGGGATGAGAACCCACAGGCTAAGCGATGGGGACAGGCGGAACATCAAAACTACCGCCAGCGCCATGGTGACGATGGTCTGGGAGGTATACATGATTCCCGGGCCCAGAACCATGCGCACGGCGTTCAGGTCATTGGTGGCACGCGACATGAGCTCGCCGGTGCGGTTACGCACATAAAATTCGGGCTCCAGAAGCAGGAGCCGATCGAGCAAGTCGTTGCGCAGATCGAATTCGATATCGCGGGAGAGACCGATCAGAATCCAGCGGGTCCAAAAGGAGAAGACCCCTTTGAGCGCGACGATGGCAATCGCTATGAGGCAATAGATAACCAGCGTGTGGGAGCTCGAAGGCGCATAGTCCCGAATCAGCGCGTGGGCCAGGCGCGGAGACATTTCGCTAAGGCGGCCGAGAGGCTGGGCATTGCCGGAGAGCGAGTCCATGATCACGCCAAAGACCAGCGGCTGAAGCGTACCGACGATGCCCATAGCCGCGAGGGTAAGCATTCCGATGACGACTTGCCCCTTGGAACGGGCGATATAGGGAAGCAGTTTGCTCAGCTGCTTCCATCCAGCGATGGGCTTAGCGGCGGGCGGCTTGGGCGGATCCGCAGCAAGCACGCCCGCACCGGGGGCACCGCTCATTTGTGCTCCCGTGGGTGCGAGGCAGAGGCCGTCATAACGATTGCCGCTTCCCTTTTCATCAAGCTTTCATCAACCTTCCATCAGGCTTAGCCAAAAAAACCCGATGTGTCACTCCGTTGCATTGGTAGCGCGCTTGGTTCCTGGCCGGGTGGCTGCAAGAAGGACGATTTCCACCACACGGCCGGAATCGCGCTCGCAATACACTTGCATGGCCTGGGGAACATCCGCCCCGGCCCAGCCAAAATCAAATTCGAGTAGCTCAAAATCGGCGTCCCCTCGCACCACAGGCTCGCTGGAGTTTGGCTCGCCATAAAGTTCGACGACGCGGTTGCGTGAATCGCCGAGGCGCAACCCCTTGCCCGTAATCCAATCATCAAGATTGAGAAATTCAAAGCGACGATTATCGCAGTTTCCATCGTGAGGCACGAGCAAAGAGACGGTCACCTGCTCGACGATCGAGCGAGGATCGATCGCTAGGGCCAACGAGTGGCCCGTGCACGTGTCGCGCCATTCCTTGCTAGTGGTGCTGGTTTTGCTGAGGACATATTTTTCCTTGTAGCGCTTGAAGGCGGCGGCTAGCGCATCGCGTCCAGGGCGGAGTCCGGCGAGGGTGGTCTCGTTGGCGCGTTTTGGGGCCTCCTCACGAGGCGCCGCGGCGTTGCGCTGCGCTGGAAATACCGGCGCGGTAAACGCAATGGCTAGAACGAGGCTAGTGCACCGCCAGGATTTCGTCCAACCGGGCCTCAAGGTTTTCTTCTCCTTCGGACCACAAATGGTAGCGCTCCATGGGCACGTGTTTTTCCACCGCGCTTACCCAATTCAGGAAGAGCTGAATATTGGCGCGGGTCTTCTCATAGTATTCATGCAGGTGTTCCTCATGGGTCATCCAGGAGAGGAATTCGGCCTCGACCGGATCGGCGGGCGCACTGCGCGCTCCACGGTCCCCCAGGATGCCGGCATGGCCGGTAAAAAAGTGCTCGAAGCCCAGGTCGGCGAGAAAATCGCCCGATTGTTTGGCCGCGCCCTCGTCGTACTCGGGACCGCTGCAGCTCAGGAGCACCCGCTCGGGCCCTTTTTCCCAGGCGCCCGTTTCCAGGTTGCGCTGCCAGATATCCCAGGAGGCTTCCACATCGTAGGAGCAGTCCGGGTTATCGCGTTCCGCCGCCAAGGCAATTATGTCCGACGCGGAGGCCATTGTGCCGCGAAGATCGTGTTCCGCCAAGGGAGATTCCGAGGGGCTCACCGCACGAATGACCAAACTTGTGAATTGGTGCGAAACCGAAGAAAGGGGGAACGTTTCGAGAAATCGCTGGAACTGGCCGAGCAGCGCTTGCGGCGCGCGCTCCCTCAGCCAGAAGCTGGCGTAGGCGTGATTGGACATAGACGCCCATTATACCGATTCACTCGCCGAACGTGGCTGAAGTCTCGGCGCAAAACCTGTCTGGAGATGGTTTTGAGGAGAACGCCCGCGGCTCACTCGCCGGTCTTGGGTGGGGACGCAGGGTCGAGATCTACCAAGCGGCGGCGCAGGGTTTCGCCGACGCCGGAGAAAACGTCGTTACAAGCATCGCGGAGGCGTTGCTCCGCGGAGCGGGCCACAGCTTGCAAGTGCTGTTCCGATTGCTGGCTCAGCTTGGAAGCAGTGGTCAGCAGCCAAGAGTTCGAGGCGGTTTCGAGCCTTCTCTTATAGTCCTCGATGGCTTGTTCGTTGAAGGCGGCGGCATACTCGGCCAGTTTTTCCTGCTGGATCTGAGACTCCGCTCTCAACTCCTCGCGGGCCGAGCCGATCTGCGCGGCTAAGTCCTTGCGCGCATTGCCCAGCTCATCCTGAGACTGCTGCTTCAAGGCCGCGCGGAATTCAGCGGAGAGACGGTCCCTTTCCGCTTCACTCCTGGAGCGAGCGTCGGCGGCTTGGGCCTCGAATTCGGTCTTGACCTGGGCGGAAACGTCGGCGGATCGGGCGCGGAATTCGGCCAGGGCGGCGTCTGAATCCTCGCGAGCTTGCTGGACGATGGATGCCGCGGAAGCCGAGGCCATCTCTTCCGCTTGCTTGCGAAGCTTTTCCACCACTTCCCGGGCGGCCTCTTCCACCTGACCCTGGGTGTGCTGCACATAGCTGCGGCTGTAGTGGTCGAGTTCGGCGCCGAAAACGCCGGACATTTCGCGGGCCTTCTCCTTGAGATCGACGAGGGCGCTCTCCAGGCCTTTATCGATCGCCGATTGCAACTGCGTTTGCACCTTCTTCTCGTACCACTCGGCGGTCTTGAAGAGCGATTCAAACGCACGGTGACTGGTATCGGTAGCTTTGGCGTCAATGTCCGCAATCCACTTGTCGGCCGCGGCCCGGCCCGATTCCTGCAAATCATGGGAGAGAATGCCGCTCAGCTCCTTGATACGCTCACCCGCCGAGTGGACCGCTTGCTCCGAAGCTTTAGCAAGATCTTCCTCACGGCTATGCAACCATTCCTCGGCCGTAACGCTGGCGCTTTCCAGACGAGCGAGGACCTGGGCGGCATTCTCGACGCCGGCATTCAATCCGTCTTTGATCTGCGACGCCAGGCGCGCAACGGTCTGCTGGCCGCTGGCCTCGAGGGCGGGCTGCAAGCGCTCCGACCAGGTGGCGATGGCGCCTTCGGCGCGACGGGCCATCTCCTGGCTTTGGGCATCGAGTAGAGCAGCAGCACGTTCGGCGAAGGACCGCTCGGCGGCCTGGGCCATGCCAGCAAGCCGGGCAGATTGATCCTCGATTTGCCGCGCCAATTGATTTTCGAGGGAGCGCAAATTAGCCAGGGAGGCCTCGGCGCGTTCGTTGCCCTCATGCAACGAAACACGCAGGTCGTCCAGCTTCCTCTCGGCGCTGCCGGCGGCATCGGTGAAATGTTTATTTAACTCGCCCAGGCGCGAGGAGAGTTCGCGCTCGATGCGCTCCCAGTTCGACTGCGTATCTTGCGCGAGACGCTCGAGAAGCTGTTGCTTGGCGGATTCGATGGAGCTTTCGACCTGCTGATTCCAGCGAGCGGCCGCTCCGGCCAGGTCCGCTTCCACGCGAGCGCCCCAATCGGATTGTGCGGAGCTGAAAGCGGCGGCGGACTGTTCGCGCAAAAGGCGCATGCCGGTCTCGAATTCGGCAAGGCTGTTGCGCGCCTGTTCGACTTGCGAGCGCACCTGCTGCTCCAGATCCTGGACGCCCGGGATCGCCGGTACCAGACCGCTTTCGGCGGGCGTGGCGAGTGCGGCGTGGTCGGGAGCGGGAGGCCGAATTTCGGCTGCCTGTTTTTGCAGTTGCTCCAAGCTATCGTGAACGCGGCTTTCCAGCCGCTGCTCAAACGCGGCGTCGCGGACTTTTTCGAGTTCATCCAGGCGCGAGGCGAACTGCTGAGTGAGGCGTTCGACGCGTTGCGCCAAGCTGCGATTGGATTCCTGGAGAAAAGCTTCGAGCTGACCTTGCTTGGCCTGAAATGCATTTTGGGCGGCGGCACCCGCGGCTGCATGCATGGCGCCTTCAGCAATGGTCCTCAGCTGCAATTCGAGGGAGGCAATCAGAGGACGGGCCTCGAGAGAAACAGCTTCCGCAGCGCTCCTGCGCAGGGACGCGAACAGGTCCTGTCTGGCGTCCTCGACAAGCTGGGAGATTTGCGGCGCAAGAGAGGACTTGAGAGCGGCGGCCTGATCGGCGACAGGCAAAGGCAGCGTGCGCACATTATCTTCCGCCGGGACGGCCACGGCCGCAGTTGGCCAAGACGCCTCGGCCGGAACCGTTGCGGGCTTCGGGGGAGGCACGGGCGAAGGCACCGCGGAGAGGCCTTCGGGAAACGGAAACCAATCCGAGGGAGGAAAGGCGATGCCCCAGAAATTGCCTGAAACTTCCAGCTCGACGCCTACCTGGAACAATTCGCGCACGGTACGAGGGCGCTGAATCCACATGACCTTGCCGCGCACAGTGCGGGCCGGGCGGCCCGGCTCCGGATGGGGAACCTCCAAGGTGACCCACATGCCTTTGAGAACGTAGTGCTTAGACTGGTAGCGGGAGCCGTGGCAATTGATGATGAGGGTGGAGGTGCGCTCCTGGAAAGGGCGCCCTAAAGCGTCGACTCCGGTAACCGTGAGGGGAACGGCTTGCACGATGCGCGTACTGCGGCGCTTGTGCGCTTCGGGTTCGTTTGTCGGCACGGACTCCGGCACGGGCTTCTCCCCTTACTGTCAAATAAGCGTAACACCCGTAACCAGAGCGGGTCGAGCGCTCCGGGGGAAGGCGTGCGAAGACGTTAATACCCAGGATAGCGAAGTGGTAAAGGTGTGGAGTATTGGAAGGAAGTCGGAGACTGTTCCCGCAAGTCTTTCCTATTAATCAGAGCTCGTGCCGGCGCTCCATGGCCTTAAGCATCGTGATTTCATCGGCATACTCGAGGTCCGAGCCAACCGGGATACCCACGCCAATGCGGGTCACACGGACGCCGAGGGGTTTGATCAACTTCGAAATGTAAACGGCGGTGGCTTCGCCTTCGGCGGTGGGATTGGTGGCGATGATGATCTCGGAAACCGTTCCGGCTTTGAGGCGTTCGATGAGACTCTTCAATTTTAGTTGATCCGGGCCGACTCCCTCCAAAGGCGAAAGAGCTCCGCCCAGGACGTGGTAAAGCCCATTGTATTGGCGGGTCCTTTCGATGGCGATGATGTTGTGGGGTTCCTCCACGACGCAGATCACGCTGTGATTGCGATTGGGGCTTGTGCAGTAGAAACAAGGGTCGGTATCGGTGATGTTGTTACAGAGGCTGCATTCGCGGATTTTCACCTTGGCGTCGCGAATCGCCTCGGCCAGCGCCTGGGCTTCCTCAGGAGAGGAGCGAAGGACGTGAAAAGCGAGCCGCTGCGCGGTTTTTTGGCCTATTCCGGGCAGGCGTTTGAATTGATCGATGAGCCGGGTGATCGGTTCGGCAAAGTCAGGCATCGGGGAAGCCCGGCCGGCATCCGCAAATTAGGAGAGAGTGTGGTATCACGTGGGGCAGTCAGAACAACCCGGGAATTTTTAGACCGGCGATTCCTGGAAGCCCGCCGGCGAGACCTTTCATCTGAGTGGCCAACTCCTCATCGACGCGGCGGCACGCTTCATTAACGGCGGCGCGAATCAGATCCTGCAACAGCTCGGAATCCTTGCTGGCGTAGACACCCTGCTCGATGCGCACATCGGTGATCTGCTTTTGGCCATTCATTTTGACCACAACCATGCCGCCGCCAGCGGACGCTTCGACGCTGACGTTGTCCACCTGCTTCTGCAGATTCTCCTGCATCTGCCGAAACTGGGAAAGCAGCTGTTGCAGTGCCTTGACTTCCATAGGTCACCCTTCGTCCCGGCGTTTCACTTCGGAGATCCGCCCGCCGAACCGCTCAAGCATCGCGCGCACGATCGGTTCTTGCTCAAATCGAGCGCGCAACTCGGGACCACTCTCTCCGGTGCGAACTTTCGTCGCCGAGCCGCTCGGCACCGAGGAGGCCTCCAGTTTAACACATACACGCAACGGCTGGCCGAGTACGCGGCTGGCTATGGTGCGCAATTTCTCCACGTTGTCCCTGGCTTGCAATAGATCGGCGAGGGCGCGCTGCTCCGTGGGGAAATAGAGGCGAAGTTCGCCCGCCTCAACTTCCCAGCGCGTGGCGCTTTCGACCAATTGGCCAACGAACTGTGCCTTGGAGAAAATCTCCGACTTGATGGCATCGAGTTGCGCGGACTCGAGGCCGGCGATTGCGGGCGACACATCCGGGTTCACAGCGGCCTCTCGCGCCGGAGCTGCGGCGGCCCCGCCGGCGGTGGCATCGACGGAAGTCACGGGCGTTGCTCGCACGGAAGCAGAAGCTTGCGCGAGAGGCTTGGCGGTATTCGAGGAGGCGCTTGTGCCCGGCGATGGCGGTACTGCCGGCGACGGCAGCGCTGTGGCCGGCTTAGCAGGAATCGAACGCGCAGCCGCGGCAGCTTCCGCAGCGGGTCGTGGCGCCGAAGATCTGACAGGGGCGTTGCCTGAAAGTTCGGCCAGAACTTCCTCGAGCGGCGCCAAGCGCGCCGCGTTGACCAGGCGAAGCAGCCCCATCTCCAGGTGCAGCCGAGGATCGGGCTTGCGGCGCAGATCCTCTTCCGTATGCAGCAAAATCTGGAAGAAGCGCGTCAGGTCCTCCTCGCTAAAAGCGGCCGCAGCTTGGGCCAACCTGGGGCGCTCCTCGGGAGGCGCGGCAATCAGATCCGAATCGGCTCCACAAACCTTGGCCACAAGAACATTGCGGAAATGAGAGATGGCCTCGCGGCAAAACTGCTGGAGATTTTGGCCTTCGGCGAGGAGGCGATGCACCAGGCCGAGGGCGCGCTCGGTAGAACGGTTTTCGATGGCGGCGACAAGCTCGTCCAGGATTTCCGCCTGCACGACGCCCAGCAACTCCCGCATCTGCGCCTCACTGATTTTTGCGCCGCAATATGCGCGGGCCTGTTCGATCAGCGAAAGGGCGTCGCGCAAGCTGCCATCGGCGGTACGGGCCATCACGGCAATCGCTCCAGGCTCGACGTCCAGTTCTTCCTTGGAAGCGATGGCCTTTAAAGCTTCGGCGATTTCCGCAAAAGAAAGAGCCCGAAAATGAAAATGCTGCGAGCGAGAGCGAATGGTATCGACCAAATCCTCGGGCTGCGTGGTGGCCATAACGAAAACCACTTTGTCGGGAGGCTCTTCGAGGGTCTTTAGAAGCGCATTGGAGGCTTCGTCCGTGAGCATGTGGGCTTCATCAAGGATGACGATTTTGTGGCGTCCGCCCGCGGGCGCATAACGCACCATATCGCGCAACTCGCGAACCTGATCGATGCCGCGATTGGAGGCGGCGTCGATCTCGAGAACGTCCAGCGAACTGCCCGCGGCGATCTCCCGGCAGGAAGCGCACTCATTACAAGGCGAAGAGGTCGGACCCTTAACGCAATTGAGGGCTTTGGCCAGAATTCGGGCCGTGGTCGTTTTGCCCACTCCCCGGGCGCCGGAAAAGATATAAGCGTGCGCCACGCGGCCGCTTTCAATGGCGTTCTGCAAGGTTCGCGTGACGTGCTGCTGCCCGACAATCTCAGCGAATGTTTGGGGGCGCCATTTTCGCGCAATCACCTGATAGTTCATAGATACGGATCGCCGACGCGGGTTTTGGCTGGGTGGCCCTTAGCGATGAGAGGAACTTCGGGTACTCCGCGGCACACGAAGAGGTCCCGCTACCGTTGCTCCCTTCCGGGCCTGGCGGGGTTCACGGGTTTTCGTTGCACAGAGCCCGAAGTTCCACGCATCGGCAGGAATTTTACCCCGCGCACGGAGTCTAACATAGCGATGAGGTGGGTGAAAGACGAGCGGAGCCAAAGGCGGCCATCGCTCCCGCCGTTTTAGAGGCCAAGGTGGGCGATTGGCCCGCGGCACACATCGTCAGGCTGCGGGGACGCCGGCGGCCGAACGCACTTTTCCTTCGCGCTTCAAGTAACGATAAAGGCTGGTACGGCCGATCCCCAGCATTTGCGCCGCCCGCACCCGGTTGCCGGCGCACAATTCGAGCACGCGATCGATATGCTCATTGCGAATCTCGTCCAAGGGGAGCGGACGCCACGATTTATCCAATCCAACGGCACGGGCCGGCTTTTGCAAATGTTCAGGCAAATCGTGCACGTCGATGAAGTCGTTCAAGGCCACCAGGGACGCGCTGGAGATCACATTTTCAAGTTCTCTGACATTTCCGGGCCAGCCGTGCTGCAAAAGGATGATCTGAGCCCGGCGGGTGAGACCCTGGATCTGCTTACCGTAGGCGGCGTTGTATTTTTTGATGAAAAACGTGATCAGCGCGGGAATATCTTCCAACCGCTGCGTGAGGCTGGGAATTCGGATCTGGATGGTGCTCAGCCGATAGAAGAGGTCCTCTCGAAATCTTCCGGCGGCCACTTCGGCGCGAAGGTCGCGGTTGGTTGCGGCGATCAGGCGCACATCGACCCGGCGAACTTCGGGCGAGCCTACGCGCTGGATTTCGCGGTTTTGAATCACGCGCAGGAGCTTTGCTTGCATGGCCAGAGAAGTCTCACCGACTTCGTCGAGGAATACGGTGCCGCCGTTGGCATATTCAAAAAGGCCGGCGCGAGTTTCGTTGGCGCCGGTGAAGGCCCCGCGAACGTGGCCAAATAACTGGCTTTCGAGCAGCGTATCGACGATGGCGGAGCAGTTGCAGATGGCGATGCGCTGGTTGGCCACCGGACTGATCTGGTGAATGGCGTGAGCTACGAGTTCCTTTCCCGAACCCGTGGGGCCGACCAGGAGAACGTTGACATAATGCGGCGCAATCTTGCGCGCCATCTCAAAAACATCCACCATGGCCGGACTTCGACTGACGATGCCGTGGAATTCGAGATCGGTGACCAGGCGCTGCTCGAGTACGTGAATTCTGCGGCGGCGATCGAACTGCTCGGCAAGGTCGCCAAGAGTTTTCTTCAAGCGCTGCCGATCGATGGGCTTAGGCAGATAATCATAGGCTCCATGCTTGATGGCTTCGATGGCGGATTCGATGGAGTAGAAGCCGGTCATCAGGAGAACGTAGGCTCCGGGATCCTCTCGCAGGGCACGCTCGAGAAATTTCAGCCCAGACATGCCAGGCATCTTCAAGTCGGAGAGAACGATGCGGCACTTCCCGGTGCCCACGTATTTGAGGGCCTCTTCAGGCTCGGACGTTGCCAAACAGCGATAGCCGAAGGAAGCCAGCATCTCGCTGAGCATCTCCAGCATGGAAGGGTCGTCATCCACAACGCAAATATCGATCAGATCTCGAGAGAGAGACTGCTCGGTGATTTCAGATTGCGTGGCTACATTCATGGAGACACAAGGGCAAACGCAGTGCCAGAACAGAAGGCCGCCGAAGCCGAAGGCCGCTCGGTTCGAAACTCACAGAATGAGGAGGCGAACCTAAAGGTTTGAAAGATTATGCGATTAGGTGCTGTGCGTGGAGGGACGTTCGCGCAAAAATCGGCCGCCCGAGAAGGCAGCCGACCGCCGGGCCGAGTACCTATATAGAACGGGGGCGGTGCTCAACAGTGCCAAAGAGGAACTCGCTTCGGTTCGGGCTCAGTTTATCCTCTCGGCCTTCCTTGCGGCCAGCAAGGAGTCAAATGAATCGATTTCGGTAAGGAGCCGTTCTTCGCTAGCAATCAATTCCTCGAGGATCTCCGAAGGCGCGTCTGGTTCCGTTTCCAGGCATGCGATTAAGTCCGCCTTTTGGGCCAATTCGGCGAACTGGGACTCTTCGAAACCACCAAGCAGCTCGATTACCTGAAAAAGCTCCTCGCGCGTGGAAATACGGTCAGACTTTGGAGGGGCGGAACTTGGCAGTTTCATGATTTCACCTCTTCGCGCACATCTATAAGATGCTGGGCTAGGTCCTTTGGCTCACACTCTCGACTTCGCCGAGGCAAAAAATTCGCCAGGTGTAAGTACTTGAATCCAGAGCCCTCAGTGGGGTCGATGCTCTCGATTCGGTAAGCCTCGGGAGAGGAGTCGCCCAGGGAACCCGAGTACCGGGTCCTTAGAAATAGGAGCGACCGGCCACTCACCGAACGGCGCAGAGCTAGAACTTTGGACCCGCTCTCCGTGCAGTCCAGGGTGGAATGTTCAACGAAGAAGCTTCCTTCAGTATCCCAACCGGAAACTTCAACTGTCAGGCTGATCGACTCGAATTTTGAGCTGCACATCCGATTTGTCTCCCGAGTGTGGGTAATGCACTTGGGTAGCCAGAAGAAGAAACTTGTCTTAATGCTTTGTTATCAATGCGTTGATAAAAAGAGCCAAGGAGGGGCTGCACGTTCGTTCCCGCACAAATGTATGAATTCGACGCATTTTGCGAAGTTTACGGCCGCTGGAATCATGAAGTTAAAACGGGGGGTGTCGCTCGACCTGGCGAAACAATTGGACAACAGAACTCAGGGGCTAGGGACGGGAAGCTCCAAGGATTGGATCCTCACCGTTCAGGAGCCGACTTCTCGCCTGAAAGACGGCGGCACGGCAGGAGAGTGGCTCCGGGGCTTGGACTCGAACCAAGATTCTAGGCTCCAAAGGCCCATGTGCTACCAATTGCACCACCCCGGAGTTGTTGATAATGAAGGCCAAAGACACTGGCGGCCCGATACTGAGGCAAAGTCATCCGAACTGCACCCGCCATCGAATCGCCATCCGATACCGACCGACCGCCCAGGCCGCTTTGTCCTGTGACGCGCATCATGATACTACGGGAACACAACGCCCTTCCGCAAAAACCGCGCACGAGAATGACCGCAGGAAATCATCGAAGCAGTTACCGCCTGACTTGTTTCATAGCGACACGTAAGTTCGGGTTCTGAACAGTTCCCCGTGTGCCAAGGTTCACATGGAGTCCGCCGGCAGCTTAGTTCCATGATTTTCAAGCACTATACCATTTGAATCGACTCAGGGTTTGGCCAGCGTTTGGCGAATGGCGTGCGTGGTTATGCCGCGGTGTGCTGGGCGGCGGGCAGCCGAACGGCGCGATCCACTCCATTTGCGAGCGTCAGGCTGGGCGAACGATGCCGGACTTCCGGCCACCCAAGGGCGGAGACCATGCGACGAGGGATTTTAGTAGCCGCGCTGCTGAGCGGCAATTTTGCAAGTGCGTGCTTCGCACAGGCACCGCCCGAGAAACTATCCTCGATGAGCATCCAAGATTTGCTCAATGTTGAAGTCACCTCGGTTTCCAAGACCCAGCAGAAAATCTCGGACACGGCAGCGGCAGTTTACGTGATCACGCAGGAAGAGATTCGGAGCTCCGGCGCAACGAACATTCCCGATTTATTGCGCATGGTGCCGGGAATGGATGTTGCGCAAATAAATTCCAACACTTGGGCGGTAAGCGCTCGAGGTTTCAACAAACGCTATGCCGACCAGCTGATGGTGCTTCTGGATGGCCGCTCGATCTATTTGCCCAGTTTTGGCGGAGTCTACTGGGACGTGCTGGACCTTCCGCTGGAGGACATCGACAGAATTGAAGTGATCCGAGGCCCGGGGGGATCGATTTGGGGCGTTAACGCCGTTAACGGGGTGATCAACATCATCACCAAGAAGGCCAGCAAGACCAAAGGGGCGATGGTGGAAGCCGGGGCAGGCAGCCTGCAACCAGGTTTCGGAACCGTTCAATACGGCGGCGCCGCCGGGAAAGAAACCGACTACCGAATCTATTCCAAGTATTTCAGCGAAAGCCAATTGCCGGGCATAACCGGCGGCGATGGAGGGGACGGCTGGAATCTTCTTCGCGGCGGATTTCGGGTCGACAGCAGGGTCTCCACGAAGGACACATTGACCTTTCAAGGCGACATTTATACGGGGAGGGAGGACCAGACGGCAAAATTTCTTCCGTCGATCAATTCCAGTGTGCAGTCGATCGACATGAGCATGGATCTTTCCGGAGGATTCTTACAGGTTACCTGGAACCATGAATTCTCGGAACGGTCTGAATCCACACTATCGATCGCGTTATGACCGATACACGCGCGCCAACATAGTTAACGAAGGAGAGAGAGTATTCAATGTGGACTTCCAGGATCAGTACAGGTGGAAACAGCGGCAAAACATCGTATGGGGAATGAGCGCGTACGATTCGGCGGTGACAACCAACGGAGGCTTGGCCGTATCCTTTAATCCCCCCAACATCACGCTGCCCTTGTTCGGAGTTTTTGCCCAAGACGAGATCGCGGTTCTTCACGATCGGCTCTATCTGACGGTCGGCGCGAGACTGGAACACGATTACTACACCGGTTTCGGCTTGATGCCCACAGTGCGCGCCGCATGGAAGGCCACCCGGAACGATACCCTTTGGGCCGCGGTTTCGCGAGCAATCAACACGACCCGATTTGAATGAAACCGCGATGCGCCTGAATTTCACAGGATTCACCAGTTCCAATGGAACGCTCGTCGTACCCGCGCTGATCGATCATCCCGATGTGGCGAATGAGCTGTCCGTCGATTATGAGGCGGGTTATCGGAGCACGATCACCACGAACTTCTCGGTCGATCTCGCCGCCTACTACGATCGCTATTCCCGCCTGAACACTACGAAGAACCCGCGACGCCTTTTTTCGAGAGTCAGCCAATTCCTGCGCATATCGTCTTACCTACAACTTACGGAAATCTCATGCATGGCGAGACGCACGGAATTGAAGGGTTCGGAACCTGGAAAATAGCGGACCGACTGACCCTCACCCCTGGCTATGCATTCGAGCAAATTCATATGCATCTGGACCCCGGCAGCCAGGACACCAGTTCCGTCGGTCAAGTGGAGGGAAGCAGTCCCGTCAATTCCGCCCAGTTCCGTTCGCATCTGGCTCTCCCGCACCGAGTTGCGTGGGATACGAGCGCATATTTTGTGGGACGAATTAAGGATCCGGTAGTGCCGTCTTACACCAGGTTGGATACCGGAATTACGTGGCAAGCGGGAGAGAAGCTTTCGTTTAGCGCCTTTGGCCAGAATTTATTGAAAGACGAACGGCTGGAATATGTGGACACACTCGGAAGCACGGCCTCGACCCTCGTGAAGCGGGGCGCTTACGCCAAAGGTGAAATGGATATTCTGAAGCGCACTCGGAACGATGTCGGCGTTGAAGTTCCACGCGCGAACGGCAGGCTGGCTTGTAGCCGCCTGCCTCGCGGGGCTATTCGCCTGCAGCGCCGCCTCCGCGCAATCCGAACCGAGTGAGCCGAGTGAATACCAAGTGAAAGCGGCGTTTTTATTCAACTTCACGAAATTCGTGGAATGGCCGGATGGCTCATTCGACGACCCTCAAGCACCCATTGTCGTCGGGATCATTGGCGACGATCCCTTTGGCGACGATCTGGAGCGCATCATCGCGGGGCAAAAAGTCCAGGGGCGCAGCCTGGTGATACGCAGGGAACGCTAGGGCGACGATCTGCGGCGGTGCCACGTTCTCTTTGTAAGCGCTTCCGAACACGAGCATAGCTCGCGGATTCTGGGCAGCGTTCAGTCAGCCGGCGTATTGACGGTGAGCGACATGGAAGGGTTTGCCGAAGCCGGAGGCGTGATTGAGTTCGTGATCGAGCAGAACCGAGTTCGTTTTATCGTGAATTTGGATGCCGCGACACAAGGCAGGCTGCGCATGAGCGCCAAGCTGCTCGCTTTAGCGCGTGTGATTGGCCATAGCCAAGCGGAGAGGTGAGGATGTTCGCTTTTCGCAATTTATCGATTCGGCGCAAGCTCACCCTGATCGTGATGGTCACTACCTGCACTGCCATTCTGCTGGCTTGCGGGGCCTTTCTTACCTTCGATATTCATACGCTCCGGCAAACCAGGGTGCTCGATTTGGAAACGTTGGCCGAAGTGCTGGGCTCGAACAGCACTGCCGCTCTGACGTTCAATGACCCGGGGGCGGCCCGCGAGGTATTGCAATCGTTAGCCGCCAAGCCGCACATCATGGCGGCGAGCCTCTATCGCAGCGATGGAGCGATTTTCGCCTCGTACATTCGGAATTCGGCGCCGGCGCGCTTTTCTTTTCCATCGTCCGAACCCAGCGGAGCGCGTTTTGAGGCAGATCGGCTAGTGGTTTTTCGCACGATTCTGCTCGACGGGCATACCTTGGGCACGGTCTATCTGGCTTCCGATTTGGGCGAGTTCGATGAACTCTTGCGCCTGTACTCCGCTTTGTTCGGAGTGATCGTGCTGAGCCTATCTGCCGGCGCGTTCTTCCTCGCCGCGAAAATGCAGCACGCCATTTCAGATCCCATTTTGCTGCTGGCCCAAACCACGAGCGTCGTGACTACGGCTGGAGATTACTCGGTGCGCGCGGCATTCAGCGCGGGCGACGAAATTGGCGTCTTGATCGACGGCTTCAACAAGATGCTGGCGGAGATTCAGCGCCGGGACCGGGAACTGCAGCAGGCGCGGGATGAACTGGAGCTTCGCGTGGAGCGGCGAACCGCCGAATTGCGCGAGGAAATTTCCGTGCGCAAGGGGACAGAAACGGCGTTGCGGGAAAGCGAAGAACGCACTCGCCTGCTGCTCGACTCCACGGCGGAAGGCATCTACGGCGTCGATCTGATGGGCCATTGCACATTTTGCAATCGCGCAGCGCTCACCCTGCTGGGTTATTCCGACATCAGCCAACTGCTGGGGAGAAGCATTCACGATTTGGTTCACCACACCCGCGCGGACGGTTCTCGCTATCCGGCGTCGGAGTGTCCCACATACAAGACGCTTCAAACCGGCAGAGCCGACCACAACGATATGGAAATGATCTGGCGCGCAGACGGAACCAGTTTTCCGGCTGAACATTGGTCGTATCCGATCGAGCGCAATGGCCAAATCGTGGGCGCAGTAGTTACGCTGATCGATATCACGGCCCGCCGCGCCGCCCAGCAGGCGATCTTGATGGCGAAAGAAGCGGCCGAGTCCGCTAACCGCGCCAAGAGCGAATTTCTGGCCAATATGAGCCACGAAATTCGCACCCCCATGAACGGAATCATCGGCATGACGGAACTCGCGCTCGATACCCCTCTCAATCAGGAGCAAAAGGAATATCTCCAATTGGTGCGATCTTCCGCGGACAGCTTGCTTCGTGTGATCAACGACGTGCTGGACTTTTCGAAGATCGAAGCGGGACGGCTGGACCTGGACCAAACCGATTTCGACTTGCCGGAACTGATCAGCCATACCCTCAAGACGCTGGCTGTGCGGGCACATAAAAAGGGACTGGAGATTTCCTCGCGTATTGCTGCCGACGTGGGGCAGATGTTTTCCGGCGATCCGGACCGGGTCCGCCAAATACTCGTGAACCTGGTGGGAAACGCAATCAAGTTCACGCAGCAGGGCGGCGTGATTTTGGACGTCGGCCTGGACACCACGAGCGCGCCAGCCGATCCCAATCGCCTGCATTTCTTCGTGCGCGATACGGGCATCGGCGTCCCTGTCGAGAAGCAGCAGGTCGATTTTCGATGCTTTTTCGCAGGCCGATGGGTCGACGACCAGGCGCTATGGCGGCACGGGGCTGGGGCTAACAATCACCAAGCGTCTGGTGGAAATGATGGGGGGAAAAGTGTGGTTGGAAAGCCAGCCAGGCGCGGGGAGCACGTTTCATTTCACCCTAAAACTGGCCCCGCCGAAAAAGCGCGAGATCGGAGCGGACTTTACGGCGCACGGAATTGGAGAGCCTGCACGTTCTGATCGTGGATGATAACGAGACCAACCGCATGATCCTCGACGAAATGCTAAAGAACTGGCGCATGGTGCCTACGCTGGCGGATGGCGGAGAAGCCGCATTGATGGCCATGCGCTGGGCACGGGATCAAGGAAACAGCTTCCCGCTGGTCCTTCTGGATGGGCACATGCCGGGGATGGATGGTTTCGAAGTTGCCCGCAAGATCAAGGCCGATCCCGCGCTGGCAGGGGCGACGATCATGATGCTGACCTCGGACCGGCAGACCGGCGATGCGGCCCGATGCCGCGAACTCGGGAATCAAAATCTATCTGGTGAAACCCATTGGGCAATCCGATTTGCTCGACGGAATCCTGAATGCCCTAGGAACGCAGCTCTCGGAATCAACTTCGTCGGAAGCCAGCGCGAGCCAGGCGAAGGCGGTGCGCCCGCTGCGGCTTTTGCTGGTGGAAGACAACGTCGTCAATTGCGAGCTGGCCCTGCGGCTTTTGCATAAGCGCGGGCATGTGGTCGCGGTGGCCACGAACGGACGCGAAGCCCTTGAAATGCTTGAAGCGCAGGGATTCGCAATCTTTGATGCCGTGCTGATGGATGTACAGATGCCGGAGATGGACGGCATGGAGGCTACCGCAGCGATCCGGGCACAGGAAAAAACGCTGGGAACGCACATGCCGATTATCGGAGTAACCGCCCACGCGATGAAAGGCGATCGCGAGCGCTGCCTGCAGGGAGGCATGGATGGATACGTGAGCAAACCGATTCGGCCGGACGCTCTTTTCTCCGAACTGGAGCGTCTCGTGCCGAGTTCCGCTCCCCAGGAAATTTTAGCGGCTAAGACTCCCAGCGGCCCTGCTGCTGCCGGAATGGTTTTAGACCGCAGCGCTCTGCTGGATCGCGTGGAAGGCGACATGGAACTGCTGGGCGACATCATCGGCCTTTTCAAGGAGGATTCCGTTCGGCAGATTGCCGCCATTCGAGAGGCCATTGGCAAAAAAGAATCGGAGATCGCCAAACGTGCGGCCCACACGCTGAAGGGCACTTGCGGAAACCTGGGCGCTCCGGATGCAGCCGCGACAGCTCTGGAACTGGAAAAACTGGCGGCCGCCCAGGATTTCGCCGGCGCGGAAAGCAAGTTGCGGTCGTTGGAAGTGCAGATCGACCAAGTAGGCAAGCTACTCGATGAGTTCAGGCTGGAGTGTGTGCGATGAAAATTCTAATCGCGGATGACGACCCGGTTTCCTGCCGCCTGCTGGAAAAGCTGCTGAGCAAATGGGGTTACCACGCGATCACCGCGCATAGCGGGACGGAAGCGTGGCAAGTGTTGCAGGGAGAGGACGCTCCCCGCCTGGCTTTGCTCGATTGGATGATGCCCGGAATGGATGGGCTGGAAATCTGCCGCCGCGTGCGCGCGCGATCGTCTCAGCCTTACGTTTACATCATGCTCCTCACGGCAAACGATAAGGTGGGGAATCTGGTGGAAGGATTGGAATCGGGCGCGGACGATTACCTGACCAAGCCCTTTCATCCCCAAGAGCTTAGAGCACGCTTGCGCGTGGGCCTGCGAATGATCGAGCTGGAAAGCAGTTTGGTGGAAGCGCGGGAACGTTTGCAGTTCAAAGCCAGTCATGACGCGCTTACATCCATTTGGAATCGAGGCGCCATCATCGAACTGCTTGAACGGGAGCTCAGCCGCGCGCGACGAGAGGGCGGCTCGGTGGGCATTTTGTTGGCGGACGTAGACCATTTCAAAAACATCAACGACACCTGGGGACATCTGGTCGGAGACGAAGTGCTCCGGGCAGTCACGGGCCGGCTGAAAGCGGAGGTGCGATCTTACGATGCGGTGGGGCGTTATGGAGGAGAGGAGTTCCTGATCTTGCTGCCCGGATGCGACCGGACCAAGCTGGAGACAAAGGCCGAACAGCTGAGGAGAACAGCCGACCGAAGCCCTATCGAGACGTCCGCCGGACCCGTGCCGGTGACGATCAGTATCGGCGGCATCGCCAGCGCCGACTGTCCGCAATGCGAGTTCAAAAGGCTTCTCCGCGCAACGGATACGGCCCTCTATCGAGCGAAGCTCGCGGGACGAAATCGGGCGGAGTTGGCAGAAACATCCGACATCGAGGCCCCTGCCACATCCGTGGATGCAACAGCCACATTCGCGGAGACCCTGGAATCGAGTTCAGGTAAGTAGCGGGCGCGCACAAGGGTATACAAGCGCACGCATTTGGCACTCGAAAACTGGGCGCTCTCTTCTGCATTCCCTCTGTGCTATTTGCCAGCAGAAGTGAGTGGCCGCAGCGTGTCACTCAACAGGTCGGACTGTGCGTTGTTTCTTACCAGATGCGGATAGCGCTCGCCGCCGTGATATTGCAGGTTATAGGCGAGCACAAAACCCCCGTTGTCGGCCGTAATGTTGATGGATTTATTGGCGCCTTTTGCTTCGGCAATGGCTTCATGGAGCGCTCCGGCTGAGAAGCCGCGGCCATTCACGGAGATGACGCGCATGCCTGGAGCAAGTCCCGCTTCGGCGCCCGGCATCCCGGGTATTACTTCCACCAATCGGCCGCTCTCATCCCCCTTTCCCGTCCCAACGATCATTCCCAAAGAGAAGCTGAGGTCCAGGGTATCGTCAACGGTGTCGCGAACGCGGACCACGGAATTCTCCTGATCGTTGTAAACGAGCTGCCAGCCGCCGTTTTCGATCCCTCCCAGAGGCGGATGAGGATTGATTTCGTAGACCCGCGTATTGAAAAAGCCGCGCCAGTCGTAGGGCGCCGTGGCATCCAGGGCCGCGATGATGTCGTCGAGCGTGTAGGGCGACAGCCGCGGGCCTGAATCGGGAGGCCCATAAAACCGCCGGCAGAAATCGTCGAGGGATTTCTGGCCGTGCGATTCCTGCCGGATCAAAATATCCACATCAAGCCAAAGGAGCCAGCCTTCGTCGTAGAAATCGACGCTGCGCCTCCAAGACTCCCAGTTACGGCTGGCATCGTAAAGCAACTGCGCGGCCACGGCGGTGTCTTCCAGAGAACGCCAGGAGCGGCCAGGCCAATTGTCGAGATAAGCGGCGACCCGGGCGACCGCCTCGCGGTAATCGTCTTGGGTTCGTAATCCGGAGCGAGCCGACAAAAATTCGCCGATGTATTGGGTGAGCCCTTCATAGATCCACAAAAGATCGCCCTTCATGGGCTGCTCGTAATCCGTGGTTACCAGACCCGCCGGCCGGCGATACTTGCCGTTCCAGGAATGCGTGTACTCATGCGAAAGCAGAGAGTTCGAGTTCTCCTCTAAATCGCTGTTGATAAACGTGCGCTCGGCAACGCGCTCATCGCTCGACTGGTGATGCTCGAGGCCATTGGGATAGAAATAGTTCGTGAGGGAGACGAGGAAATCGTAGTGATCGTAATGACGCGCGCCGAAAAGCGCTCCCGCCTCTCGCACCAGCCGGCCGTAAGCGGCAATCTGTTCGTCGGAGATGGCCAGGGCGGCGGCGCTATCCGCGGCGAGATTCAAGTGGTGCGGGGGCTGGACGTCGGGGGCAAGAGGTATGGAACGGAAATTCTGCCCGGTCAGAACCGGCGAGTCGATCAGCGTCGGCAGGGGAACAGGCGCGAACAAAATCTCGCCCGGGTTTTGCTGTTGCACGGACAAGGCCGTTGCGAATTTCCAGCCCTGGGGAAGACGGAGGCTGGCCTGGTAAGTGAGCGAATCCGCTGGAACTCCGGCGGGATAAAGAGTAACCAGATTCCATTCCAGCACAGCCAAGACTTGATCCGCGGAGGGGCCGGCGGAAAAGCCCTCGCCGCCGGCCGGAGAGAGCCAGTCGTAATCGGCTTCGAGGGTGGTCACGCCGCCGGGCACTTCAAGATGGAACATGAACAGATCCAAGTCATCGCGCCGCCACGGAATCGTCTTCCCGTTGGCAGCCAGCCTCAAGCCAACTAAATCGGCAACGGGACCATCCGGCGCATGCTCACCGGGTATCCACTTGGGATAGAGCAGAGCCATGGGTCCAGGTTTGACAGGAAGTACCAGGTGCGCATGGAAAATGCGCCGGGGCGCATCGCGCAAGTCGGCGGAAAGGCGAATCGTGGCCATGTTCTGGGCCGTGTTCTGTGCGAAGGCGGAGGTTAATAATGCAAGCGAGAACAGCAACAATAGGAGACTTTTCCGCGCAATCCTTACCATCAGCATCCTCGTCAATATCGGGCACGCGAACACGGTTCCGGAAAAGGGCTATTATCACACTTCTTCGCGGGCAGTGGGCCTGCCAGAACCGGCAGTAGCCCTATCGTGCAACGTGGATTGAACTGAGAACGAATCGGCAAAGCGACGCGAGTCACTTGGGATCGGGCGCCGGATCGTTGTTTTGGCCGACCGTAACCTGCTGGCCATTTTCCAGCGAATCGGGCGGATTGATCACGACTGAATCGCGTTGATCGATGCCTTGGAGAACCTCGACGCTATTGCCGAAGTCCCGCCCGATGCTCAACTTCTTGAGCGTAAGCCGGTTATCCGAGCCAACGACGGCAGCCATGGTGCCTTCCGGCCTGAAGAGCAGCGCGTTGATGGGCAGCGAGAGACGGCTTCCGGACAACTGTACGTCGAAATGCACCTCCGCATACTCGCCTTGAAGAAGGGTTCCGGAGGGATTCGGGACGTCCACTTCAGTGAGCAGCGTGCGGCTATTCGGATCGACGGCGTCGGCCGTACGAACCACCTGACCGCAGAATTTGCGATCGGGGAATTCGGTCAATTGCAGGCACCCCTTGAGGCCCACGCGAATGGAGGGAACGTAGCTCTGCGGAACGGAAACATAGACGCGCAGCGGATCGGTCTGCGCCAGGTCAAACATCTCCCGCGCGTTTCCGCCGTTTCCCGCATTGATCAGCGTACCGATGTCCACATTGCGCTGGGTGATGACTCCCGAGAACGGAGCGTACACGTGCTTGAACGATTCCAAATCCTCGAGACGCTTGAGGTTGGCCTCCGCGGAGGAAACCATGGCCTGCTTGGCTGAGTAATCGCCGGTATAGTTATCGACTTCCTGTTTCGACACCGCATCGCTTTTGAGCAGACCCTCATAACGCTCGGCGGTGACACCGGCGAGCTTTACATTGGCTTGCGCCGTGGCCAGATCGGCGCGCGCCTGCGAAAGCTGCTCATCCACTTCCGGGGTATCAATATCGGCCAAGAGATCGCCTTCTTTGACGTGGCTCCCAATGTCCTTGTACCACTTCTTCAAATAGCCATTGGTGCGCGCGTAGATGGGCGATTCCACGTAGGATTGGATGTTGCCGGGGAGAATCAGTGCCGGGTCAGCTTCAACGGGAGTGGCGTGAATGACGGCAACGTGCGGCACGCTCAAGCGCTCCGTCTGCTGCGCGAGAACTCCCCGTTCACTTCGCCTTTGCAGGATGTTGTACAACCCGACGATCAGGAAAACCAGGAACAGCACGATAAACCATCCGAGCAAGCGGCTTCTGCCGCTTGTCGGAGGATGGCTGTTCTGCTCTTCTGGGCCTTTGGGCGATTCGGTCACCGTGGCATTCTCCTCGAAATAGCGCGCTTAAAGATTGGCGGCTCCGGCGGCGCTCACCGGCGTGCCTGGCTTGTGATGGCGATGAATCAATGAAAATACGCAAGGGCACAAAGAACAAAGTGGCAAAGGTGGCGACGATGAGGCCGCCGATCACCGCCCGGCCGAGCGGGGCATTTTGCTCGCCGCCTTCGCCGAGGCCCAAAGACATCGGCACCATGCCGATGATCATGGCTGCCGCGGTCATCAGCACAGGGCGAATGCGGACGTAGCCAGCCTCGAGAGCGGCCTCGGACGAAGTAAGCCCTTCCCGCAAGCGCTCGCGCGCGAAGGAGACCAGCAGAATGCTGTTGGCCGTGGCCACGCCCATGCACATGACCATGCCCGTGAGCGATGGAACATTCAGGGTGGTGTGGGTGACCAGCAGCATCCACAGAATGCCGGCCAGAGCGCCGGGAAGCGCGGTGATGATAATAAAGGGGTCCAGCCAGGACTGGAAGTTCACGACAATCAGCAAATAAACCAGGACAATCGCTCCGGCAACGCCGATTCCCAGTCCCGCAAACGACGAGTTCATCGTGGCCACTTGTCCAGCGCGCACCAGTTGCGTTCCGCGGGGCAGCTTGTCCTGATAATTGTGCAGGACCTTCTGAATATCGGAGTCCACACCGCCCAGATCGCGCCCCTCCACAGAAGCATAGATGTCGATCATGGGCTGGTTGTTATAGTGCGTGATCAAGGCGGGTTCTATATTGACGTTCACCTGAGCCAGGTTGCCGAGCAGTTCCGGCGATTTCGTGGCTTGGCGACGAGATGGGGATATTATTCAAGGCCTGTATGGAATCGACCTTGTACTGCGGAACTTGCACGGCCACGTTGTACTCGAAACCATTCTGAGGATTCACCCAGAAGGACGGATTGATCTGGAAGCTGGAACTCAGCGTAAGCAGCATGCTGTTGGCTACGTCGTTTTGGCTGAGGCCCACGTTGAGGGCGCGGGACCGGTCGACATTCAGAAAGAGCGTGGGATAGGAAAACAACTGTTGGACGTGAACGTCCACGGCTCCGGGAATATGCTGAATGCGATTGGTGATTTGCTGCGCGATCTGATAGTCGTGCAACTGGTCTGGGCCGATGAGCTGGATATCAATGGGTGCGGGAACGCCGAAATTCAGAATTTGACTGACAATATCCGCGGGCTGGAAGAAGAATTGGGTGCCGGGAAACTCATCGGCCAGCCTCGCGCGTAATTCATCCACGTAGTAGGTCGTGGCCATCCGGTGTTCCGGTTTCAGTCCGATCAGAATCTCGGCATCGGATTCGCCGATCACACCGGAGTTGCTATAGGTGGTGTTGATGGTGCTGTTGAAGAGCCCAATATTATCGAGCACGTTCGCGAGGTCCTGGGGCGGGATCACCCGGCGGATGAGATTATCGACCTGATCGGCTTCGCGAGCGGTCTCCTCCACGCGTTGCCCGGCGCGGGCACGCATGTGCAGCCGGATCAAGCCGGCGTCAACCGAAGGGAAGAAGTCGCGTCCCAGAACCAGGGCGATCGGCGCTGAGGCCAGGCAGAACAGCAAGAACAAACTCATGAACATCCAGGCATGCTGCAGGGAGTACTCGAGCGTACTGCGGTAGCGCTCGCGCATGCGCTCAAAACCCTGGGCAAACCCGCGCTGGGCCCGGGAGAAAATGTCGTTGCCGGTGGCGTGCTCCTCGCCATGATGGCCCTTCAGCAGATACATCGCCATGGTGGGCACGAGCGTTCTGGAGAGAAGGTAGGAAGCCAGCATGGCGAAAACAACGGCTTCCGCGAGCGGCACAAAGAGGAATTTCGCCGCGCCGGTCAAGAAAAACATGGGCACAAAAACAATACAAATCGATAGCGTGGAGACCAGGGCCGGCACGGCAATCTGTTGAGCGCCATCCAGAATGGCGTGGACGGTCTCCTTCCCTTGCGCCAAGTTGCGATTGATATTCTCGATCTCGACGGTCGCATCATCGACCAGAATACCCACAGCCAGCGCCAACCCGCCCAGCGTCATGATGTTGATCGTTTCATGGAGGGCGCTCAGCACACAGATGGAAACCAGAATGGATAGCGGGATGGAGATGGCGATGATCACCGTGCTGCGCCAATTCCCGAGGAACAGCAGAATCATCAGCCCGGTGAGGCACGCGGCCACGATTCCTTCGCGGATCACGCCCTGGATCGAGGCGCGAACAAAGATGGATTGGTCGAACAGAGGAGTCATCACCAGCTGCGGGGGCAGGAGCGCGGCAATCTGCGGAAGCTTGGCGTAGATCTGGGAAACAATGTCGAGCGTGGAGGCGGTCCCGGTCTTATATACGGTCACCAGCACACCGCGCTGGCCATCCATGCGCACGATATTGATCTGCGGAGAGAAGCCATCGCTTACTTGCGCAACGTCGCGCACGTAAATCGTGGAGCCGTTGACGACCTTTATCGGAAGATCGTTGAGCGCGGCGATGGTATTGGTCGAGCCATTCAGCTCTACGTTGTACTCGGTGGGACCGAGCTTTACGCTTCCAGAAGGCAATGCCAGATTCTGATTGCTGACGGCGTTAATGACATCCACGGGCGAGAGTCCCTTGGCCTGCAGGGCCGGGATATCCACATTTACGGAAACTTGCCGCTGCTTTCCACCGTAGGGCCAGGGGATCGAAGTGCCGGGCACGGTGGCCATCTGATTGCGCACGACGTTGGTGGCGTCGTCAAACAGTTCTTGCTCGGAAAAGCCCTCGCCCTTCATGCCGATCTGCACGATGGGGACGGCGGAAGCCGTGTACGTGATGATCAGGGGTGCCGAGATCCCCGAAGGTAAAGAGCGGATGATCGATTGGGAAATGGCTGTCACTTCCGTCAGCGCCCTGGGCACATTCGTGCCAGGCTGAAAGAAAATCTTGACCACCGACCGGCCGTCCACGGTCTGCGACTCAATATGCTCAATGCTGTTCACTGTGGTGGTCAGAATGCGCTCGTAATTGGAAACGATCCGGTCCTCCATCTGCTGCGGAGATAAGCCGGCATAATTCCAACCTACGCTGATGACCGGAATATCGATGTTCGGGAAGATATCGACCGGGGTGTGCTGCAGCACAAACGGGGTAATGAGGATAATGACGAGCGCAAATACGATAAAGGTATAAGGCCGGTTTAACGCTACTCTTACGATCCACATGGTTTATCTGATGTTCCAGCCGGGCGACTTTGGTGCAGCCGTATCCTTCTATTGGTGGCGATCAGCCGGAATTTATATGTTAACTTGCGGATACGCTCTCTAGCAAACCGGACGTCCCGATTCCCTAGACTGTTCGCAACGCCCAAGGGCAGTGCGTGTATAATACCGGCCCACATAGGTTTAGGGCAAAGAACAAGCCGTGCGCTGGAATCGCTAGGGTCTTTCTACCGTCGCAGTTCTGATGCGGAGGATTTATGGCCGAATATGCTACCGCCCGTTCCATGGAAACGGCGTTGAAGAGCCAGGTGCCGGATCCGCACGCTCGCCTTCGCGACGCCGTGTGGGCGTATACGATCCTGCGTCTTTCGTTTGGCGCAAACATCATGCTCCACGGCGTGGCTCGCTTGATCGTCGGACACGCCGCGTTCCTGGCCTACCTGACTCACTATTTTGCGACCACTCCCGCTGTTCCCGCTTCCCTGCTGCCTACTTTTGCCAGAATTTTGCCTTTAGTGGAGACTGGGCTCGGGCTGTTGCTGGTCTTGGGATTGGGGACGCGCTTTGCATTAATCGCCGGCGCCCTGGTGATGACGGGGTTAGTGATTGGGACAAACCTGGCGCAAGATTGGACGGTAGCCGGACTCCAGTTGATCTACGCTTTCATTTATTACTACTTGCTGGTTCATCGAGACAAGAACCTGGTATCGCTGGATAGACTTTTGAGCCCATGAGCGGCGCGTTGCCGAACTATCGTGCGTGGACGAGCGGAACAGAGTAAATCACGATCACGAGGACAAGAGATAAAGTGAAATACGTCTACTTCTTTGGCGCGGGCAAAGCCGAAGGCAACGGCGAGATGAAAGAGATTTTGGGCGGCAAGGGGGCTGGCCTCGCCGAGATGACGCGCATCGGCCTTCCCGTGCCGGCCGGCTTTACCATCAGCGCGGAATGCTGCGATTACTACCTCAAGCACAAACATAAGCATCCCCCGCAACTTCGTTCCGAGGTGGACAAGTATCTCGCGCGGCTCGAGCGCTCGGTTGGTAAGAAACTCGGAGACGGGGCCGACCCGCTACTCGTAAGTGTGCGGTCCGGTTCCGCACGATCCATGCCCGGCATGATGGAGACGATTCTCAATTTAGGGCTCAACGATCGGACCGTGGACGGGCTGGCCCGGCGCACCAACAATGCCCGCTTCGCCTGGGATGCCTATCGGCGCTTTGTGCAGATGTATGCGACCGTGGTCAGCGGCTTGCCCAAAGAGGAACTGGAAGGCCGCCTGCGCGCGATGAAGGAACAGCTGAAGATCAAAGACGATACGCAAGTGGCGGCAGCGGATTGGCAGTCATTGGTCGCCGGCTATAAGGATTTCTTCAAGCAGAAGAGCGGCCGTCCTTTTCCCGAAGATCCCGTGGAGCAACTCTGGGGCGCCATCGGCGCCGTATTTGAATCGTGGATGGCGGAAAAGGCGGTCACCTATCGCCGCGTGGAACACATCACCGGCCTGCTGGGCACTGCCGTAAATGTGGTGCAAATGGTTTTTGGCAATACGGGCGAAAACTCGGGCACCGGAGTTTGCTTCACACGAGATCCATCGACGGGCGAAAAAAGTTTTTATGGCGATTTCCTCTCCAACGCTCAAGGCGAGGACGTCGTGGCGGGAATCCGCACGCCGGTTCATCTGAGCGAACTCGAGCGGCGGATGCCGAAGATCTATAAGCAGCTGGAGCGCGTTCGGCAGGTTCTGGAAAAGCATTATCGGGATATGCAGGATATGGAATTTACCGTCGAGGACGGAAAGCTCTATATGCTGCAAACGCGTACAGGCAAGCGAGCGCCCGGGGCCGCCTTTCGCATCGCCGTAGACATGGTGCAAGAGGGCCTGATCAAGCGCGAAGAAGCGATCCAGCGCATTCAGGCGCAGGATATCGAGCGGCTGTTTTATCCGGTAATCGCCTCCTCCGTGCCGCGGCACGAGCTGCTGCAACAGAAAATCTGCACGGGCATCAACGCCGTGCCCGGCGCTGCCGTCGGCCGAGCTGTGTTCCTGGCGGCTGAAGCCGAGGAATGGGCCAAAAAGGGCGAAAGAGTGGTGCTGGTGCGCCGGGAGACCAGTCCCGAAGACGTGGGCGGCATGGCGGTGGCGCAAGGCGTGCTCACGGCCACCGGCGGGAAGACCAGCCACGCCGCGGTGGTGGCGCGCGGCTGGGGAAAGTGCTGCATTGTTGGCGCCGAAAAATTGTTCATCGACTATGCCTCAAAGCAGATGTCGTCGAACGGCCGGGTTATTCGCCAAGGCGATTGGATCACGCTGGACGGCAATGACGGCACGGTTTACGCAGGCAAAGTCCAGCTCGCCACGCCCGAAATGCCCAAGCACTACTACACCATCCTCAAGTGGGCCGATGAGACGCGCGGCATGGGGGTTCGCGCCAATGCGGATACCGCCCAGGATGCCCGCAAAGCGCGGGAGATGGGGGCGGAAGGAATCGGGCTGTGCCGCACCGAACATATGTTCTTCAAGGATTTTGAACATCCTGAACGCAGCGCCGACCGGCAGCTGGCTATTCAGGAAATGATCATTGCGGACAGCCACGAGGCGCGCCAGAGAGCGCTCGATCGCCTCCGGCCGTTTCAGCGCGGCGACTTCGTAGGCATCTTCAAGGCCATGGATGGCCATCCGGTGACGATCCGGCTGATCGATCCTCCCCTTCATGAATTCGTTCCTCACGATGAGGATAAGCAGAAGGAGCTGGCGCATAAGATCGGGTTGTCTCCTCAGGTCGTGGCTCGCCGCGTGGAACAACTCAGCGAATCGAATCCCATGCTCGGCCATCGCGGCTGCCGCTTGCTCATTACCTACCCGGAAATTCTGGATATGCAGGTGGGCGCCATTATCGAAGCGGCTCTGGAATGCAGGAAGGAAGGATTCAAAGTTTTTCCGGAGATCATGCACGCTCTGACGCTGGATAAGAAGGAGCTCAAAATCCTGGTGGATGAGACGCGGCGGATTGCGGATAATTTGATTAAAAAAGCCGGCATTAAACTGGACTATCTGGTCGGCACGATGATCGAATTACCGCGGGCCGCGCTGCTCGCGGACCAACTGGCCGAGGAGGCCGAGTTTTTTAGTTTCGGCACCAACGACCTTACTCAAACCGTGATGGGCCTCTCGCGCGACGACGCCGGACGCTTTCTTCCCGAATACATGGATGAAGAAAAGGCGGCCATTTTTTCCAGCGACCCTTTCCAAACACTGGATGTGGCGGGCGTGGGCATGCTGGTGGATTGGGCCATCAAAAGAGGCCGAGCGACACGCCCCAAACTCAAGGTTGGTATTTGCGGCGAGCACGGGGGGGATACGGAAAGCGTCAAGTTCTGCTATCGCGTGGGGATGAATTACGTCAGCGCTTCGCCATTTCGCGTGCCTATCGCGCGGCTTGCCGCGGCTCAAGCGACGATAGAAGAGAAGCGCAGGAAAAACGGCAAGCGGACAACCCGCTAGTTCTTCTGAGTTCCCACGGGCGAAGCGGAGATCCCGCGGGAGATGCTTTCCGCCCAAGTGGAAACGGATTGGGCCAATTCCCGCAGCACCTCCGCGTCGGTTCTGCCTGAGCTCTTCAAAACATGAAACGAGTGGTCGGCCGTTTCGATCTCCCGCAGCGTGGCCCGGCTGCCTAGATTCGCGCACATGGGGCGCAATAAGCTGAGTTCGGCCAATTTGTCCCTGGTGCCCTGGAGAAAGAGCATAGGCAGCGCGACCTGGGCCAGGTGCTCGGCGCGCTTGGTGCCTGGCCGGCCGGGTGGATGCAGCGGAAACCCGAAGAACACCAAACCCTTCACCTTCTGGAATTCCGGTGGCGCCCCGGCGGCCGCCTGCGAAGTCATCCTTCCTCCCATCGATTTGCCTCCTGCGAGCACCGGCAAGTCTGGCGCCACCTCGGTGGCCTTGATCACCGCGGCCCGAACGACTGCGGTCAACACTCCCGGAAGGTCGGGGACACGGCGCCGTTGCTCCGTGTAAGGGAACTGATAACGCAACGTCGCTACCCCAGCGGCGGCTAATTCCATGGCCAGATTCTCAAGGAAGGGATGATTCATTCCGGCCCCCGCCCCATGTGCCAACACCAGTACCCAGTTCGCTTGCGCGGGTCGCAACCACAGTGCCGACACTTCGGGCAAATTCGGCGGCGCAACTTTCAAATGGCGTCGATCGGGAATTACGTTCACCGGCGATTTCCTCAGCGCTTCCGATTTCCACAGCTATTTTATTTCTGATTCAGTGCAGACGATTGCACATCGTTACGATCTCATGATACTAACTCCCATCTTCTCAGAGGCACTGTAATGCGCTTTCACGTGCTGGTAGATTCATACCAGTCCTCAGTCCCCTGTGCATCGGGAAGAGTAAGTAATCGGTTGAAGTTTCTGACTGCGCCGGGGAGGTGAATTCGACAGACCAAGTTTCGTCTGAACGGTACCGCCTGCTCTAACTCCTACTCCTCTGCCCGTTTCAGAACTTGGTGGGTACGAAGCCTATGGGCAAACTGGCATGACGCTTCTTGATCTTCTACGGGCCCACTGGAACATCTGGGGATTGGACGCCCCAAAATTCGCCTGGCTCGCCTCGATCGGCCTCCTGGTAGTGCCCTTATGCGTGCTTCTATCTCTGTTTCGGAAGATAGGCAGGCAGTCTGGAATTCTGTCCGAGGCCGCCGATAGGATTGACCGGCTTCGTTCGCGAACGTTTCCAGGCGCTAGGGGCGCGCAAAATGATCGTTCCACAAGCGGTCTCGCGGCGGGCGCCTTCGCATCGCTCTCCAATATTTTGGGTGGCTTCCCCGCGTTTTCACACGCGTGGAATGGCTATGCATCAACGGTGGTCGCTCGCCCCTCGAAAACGGGCGAGGAGGAATTTTGGGCCTCCGAAAGCGCCGAGAGCAGCTTCACGGAGCCGGCTCTTTGGGGAGCGCATCTCAATCGCCCCTTTTACAATTCCCTTCCCGGCGTGGTCACGAGCGTTGGGCTGCTCTTCACGTTTTTGGCGATCCTGGTGGCCCTGCTGGATGTGCGCATCGATACGCAGACAAATCAGATCGAGGGTTTGCCGCTCCTGATCGAAGGCCTATCCGGGAAATTCGTCTCCTCCATTGCCGCGCTGCTGGCCGCAACCATTTTTCTGCTGGTGGAAAAACGGCTGGCTCATCGGCTTTCCAAAGGACGGCTCCGATTGATCTCCAGCATCGACGCGCTCGTGCCGCGGTTATCTTCCCTACGCGTTTTGGCCGATTTGCAACGCGATATTGGCACGATGGCCGATTGGGCCGCTACGGCTGGAAAATCGAGCTCCGAACAGATCGAACTGAGCAAGACCCAGGTCAAAGCCTCCACCGCCGTCCTCCGGCAGTTCATGGTGCAGATGAATGAGACCGCCGGATCGTCGATCACCCATATGGCCGTAACCCTTACGGGGGTGGTTCGCGATCTCTCCGAGAAGGTGAACGATCTGGGCACGCATATGGCAGCCACGCTCGAGGCTAGTGCGGAGCAGACCAACAGCGCCACATCCTCGGTGGTCGACAAGGTGGAGAAATGGTCTTCGCGGAGCGCTCAGCAGATGGAGGAGGTCATCGAGCAACTCCACAGCCGCGCACATGACATTAAGGATATGGAGTATCAATTCGCGTCTTTGAATGCCGCGCTGAGTGAAATCACGGCGGATGTGAACGTGATGTCCGCGCGCTTGCAGGAGCTCACCGATTCGCTCGAAAAACTAGGAGGCGCCCCGGATGCAAGGCGAGCCTGAACATTCGGGGTTATCGAGCTCGCTGAGCGATTTAATGACTTCGCTCGCGGTGATTTTTATCCTTCTGCTGGTGGCCATGCTCAACAACGCCTTGCAGCAGACAAAAGGAACCAAGAGCCAGGTGTTATCCAGGTTTCAGGAAACCTTGAAGGATTTTCAGATGCGAGGCGTGGAAGTACAAACCGATCCCAAGGACCCGCTGGGCTTGTTGGTCGTTGTCCCCGAGGGATTGCTTAAATTCGAGCAGGGAAAAGCGGATATTCCTCAGGCCGGCAAGGAATTTGTAGGAGGAGTTCATTCCGAAATTTGTCGCCGCCGCCTGCTCCCCGGAGATCAAGCCGGGAATCGGCTCCATCGTGGTGGAAGGCCACACCAGCTCCGAGGGGGATGAAAAAGCTAATCTGAGATTGAGCCAGGCCCGTTCGATCTCCGTGGTGCAGGAGAGTTTGGATGTGCTCGATAACGGCAGCGAGTCCAACTCCTTGGCAAACCACAAGTGCTTCCTGGATTTTGTTTCCGCCACGGGAAGGGGAAGCGCGGAGCCGATCGAGGTGGTGGGGAAAGAAGACCGATCGCTGAGCCGCCGGGTCGTCTTCAAGATCAGGGTGAAATCTCTCGAACAGCGGACTCTGGAAACGAAGCTGGGGCGTTCGGACCTGTAATTGGCGGAGCATGAAGGCATGTTCTTTCTCTATCTTAGGAAGATCCCTTCGGCGGCCCACCTGACAACATCCGCTGCGCGGCGAGGCTGTGCTACATTTAGGTGGCAATCTTTCATAATTTATTCGCGGGGTCATCTGAGAAAATCATGATCATCTTTCGCAAGGAACGTCTGGAAACGGAATTGGCAGCCCTTCGAAATGAGTGGCGGCAACAGATGGAGCGGTCGCTGAAGAGCGTCGCCGACGAATCCATCGCCCGCTTAACGCGAGAATCCGGCGTCATGGAAAAAGAAGCGGCCGCTCGCGTAGCGGGGCTGGGCCAGGTCCTGACGGAAGCGGCGGCGCTGACGGAAGCGAAACTCAGCGCCCTGAGCGGGGCGCTGGACCTGCAGGACGAAAAATCGCAGAGGACCCTCCTACAACTCGAGGCCGCCGAGGAGCGCATCAAGGAGAATACCGCGCAACTTGCCCAGGCCACGGGTGAAGTCGATCTGAAGCTCGATGGGTTGCGCCAATATCTCGATGAGCAAAATGACCGGCTGCACGAATCATTATCCAAGTTGCAGGGCGCCGAAGAACGGTTGGGCGAGCAACTTTCCAAACTGGACGTGCTGACGCGAGCGGCGGGTGAGAGCATTGAGTCCCGAGCCGCAGCCGCCATCGAGACCACCAGCCAGGAGATGATGCGCCGCGCCGAGCATGCCATGTCCACATGGACTGAGCAATTGCGCATCGTGCAGCACGCGGCCGGTCTCGAGATCGAAAGGTTTTCGGCTCAGCTCAAGTCCGAGCTCGGCAGCCGTCTCGACGGGACTACCGAGACGCTCAAGAGCATCGAGTCCGCCACGATCGCAGCCCAGGAGTCTCTGCGCAACACACAGGACAGCCTTGCGCGTGTTTCCGAGCAGGCGATGGAAGCGGCCGCCGGCCGAATGCAAAGTTTCATGCAGGAACTGGCCGGCAATTCGGAACGGCAGATGGAAGAGTCCGGCCGCGCAGCCACGGCCAAATGGATTGCGGAACTGGAAGATAAAGCGACGGACGCGACGTATACGGCCTTCGGCTCTCTCTTCAAAGTGTCGGAGTGGTGCGAGAAGAAGGCCCAAATACGCATGCAAGCTGTACTGGAGAAAGGGCTGCATGCGGCTTCCGATAACGTCAGAGACAAAGCCGAGGCCGCGCTTCACGAGTTCTCCGCCAAAGCGGAGGCCGCCTCGGGGCAAATCTCAGCCTTTATCGACGCCCAGCGCGAACAAATCCGTGCCACGTGCGAAGCCGACGGCGAACAGCTTGCTTCACGGCTTCGAGCCGTCTTTGCGGACGATGCACAGGCCACGCTGAATAAAGCCAGCCAGGATTTGCTGGCTCAGGCCAACTCCGTCATCGAGACCGTTCGGACGGAAGCGCAAAACCAGGAAAACAGATTGCGAGAGACCATCACGCTCCTGGCCGATCAATCGATCGAGGCGCAGCAGATGCGTCTCGAACAGCTTTGCCGTTCGTCCTTGCAAGAGACCATCGGCAAATTCAGCCAGGAATCCACCGAGCACTTGGAGACCCTGGTACGCTCGGCGGAACAGCGTCTTCGTCACACCTGCACCGAGGTGTTTGCGGATGTGGGCGAGTCGCTTCGGCAAAGATTACTGGAGCTTACCTTCCCGCGACCTGCGGCCAAAGCGGCTACGGACAGCGTCTAAAAACGCATTCGCGTGCCCATTTAGCGTTAGGGTTCCCCTGCCAGTTTCATCCGGCGAAAGGTCAGATTAATCCGCGTGCCGCAAGGGGTCTTCGACTTCGGCACGCAATGTTGGTACACCCGCTGAAATCCCGCAGGCATCACCAGGAGGCTTCCGGAGGTTAAACGGTAACTCTGCGCGTCGCGTTTACTTCCGCTGAGCCGAACTCGAAAAACGCGCGGCGCGCCGAGGCTGAGCGATGCAATGGGATGCGCGGGATCCATCTCCGGTTCGTCATCGGAATGCCACGAAACGCTATCATCCTCGTTCGAATATCGATTGAGCAGCACGCTATTGTAAGCGCCGCCATACCGCGCCCGAATTCTTTCCCTGACCGCCGCGATTTCCGAAGTCCATTCTGCGGCGGCCAAAGTACGCCCTGAAAACCGGTAGGAATATGGCCCAATCCACACTTCCTCTCGGGGGACGGGCCTCCCTCTGAATCTACCTCGCGTCCAGGGCAAAGATTGAACCGCGGCGAGCAAGGCTTGCGCCTCCGCTGCCGCGAGGAATGATTCGTCGTAAATCGGCTCGATTTTCGGAAGCTCGACCATGATCGGAAACTCAACCACGATTTTCCCATGGTCGAGTATGCCAGTATTTGGACGGCGCAAAATCCGATAACCGCTCGGTGCTCAGGACCCTTCGCACCGCATGGGACGGGACCATGGAAACTTGACGAGGAAGTGTAATTGGCGTACCTTATTGGACATTATATAGGTTGGCGCGAATCCGAAATCGTACCCAAATCCCTTTAACGGAGTAGACATCCCGATGAGAGTTAAGCTTGCGGCGTTTGTGATCGTATTTTTTGCTTTGGTCTCCGCGGTTCCCGCGTTTGCGCACCATGGATTTGCCGTCGAGTTCGACGGCAGCAAGTGCTTGAATCTCACGGGCACGCTTACCAGCATCGATTGGGAGAACCCGCACGCCTATTTTCATATGGACGTGAAGGACCCCCAGGGCAATGTACAGGCCTGGAGCCTGGAAATGATCACGCCTAACGCTCTCAAGAGGAACGGCACCACCCGCCAGGATTTCACGAATAATGTTGGGAAGCCCATCTCCGCCAGGGCCTGCCCCACCAAGGCTGGAGGCACGCAGTACAGAGGTTCGGCGGAATTCCTCGCGCTGCCGGATGGCCAGATTCGTATCGTTGGGCAGTTGGTTGAAAAGCTGACGCCCGAGCAATTTCACTTCTAGCAAAGGCTGGATCGAAACCTGAACCTTGCCACAAGCGTCTAGTATAGTTGTGGACCGAGGAGATACGGCCGCGATGAGGTTCAGGCTTCTCAGCTTTCTGGTTGCAATTTCTGCCCTAGCCGGCTTGGCCGTGCCGGCGTTTGCCCACCATCAATTCGGTGTGGAGTTCGACGCAAGCAAGTGCACGAATCTCAAGGGCACCCTTACGGGCATCGATTGGGAGAATCCGCACGCCTATTTTCGTATGGATGTGACCGACTCCAACGGCAAGACGCAGTCGTGGAGCCTGGAGATGATTACCCCCAATGCCTTGAAAAGGAACGGCACCACCAGGCAGGACTTCCTCGACAACGTCGGTAAGCCCGTCTCCGCAAGGGCCTGCCCCGCAAAGGCTGGAGGCACGCAGTACCGGGGTTCGGCTGAATTTCTACAACTCGCCGATGGCGAAATACGCGTCGTTGGACAAAATGTGGAACGTGGTTTGACCCCCGATAAACTGCACTTCTAAAGGATGGCCGGGATCCCCATTCCCAAACTCCGCAGGCGGCTTGGCTCGATGCTCCAAATCGATTTAGAAGCTGCGATCGAGAGCCAATACCGAAGAACTGCGACCGTACGTCGGTGCACTTATCGTATCTCGGCGCACTGATAAGGGAGAGATCGGAAATGATAGAAATGAAGCAACGGTTCGGCTGTCGCATGGGCGCTTTTGGACTCATGCTGGCGGCCTTGTGCCTAACTCTGACACCTGCTTTTGCCCAAAATTCCCTGCCCGGATTAGAAGAACCCACGCAGGGGGGTAAAGCGGCGCAGCCTCCCGGAAAGGTTGTTGGGGGATTCGATAAAGTACAGGCATTGCCTCCCGGCGGCCCGGCCCCGCGCCTTTCGGACGGGCATGTGGACCTCTCCGGACGCTACTATCCCAACAGCGCGGGAAGGATGCTGGAAGGCGCTTATCCTGTCGATCCGAGCGTATTCCGGCAATATGATCGCAAGGTGACGCCTGAGGAGCGCCCGGTCTTCAAGCCTGGGATGGAAGCAAAATACAAGAGCCCGGTCCCCTACGGAATTTGCGATCAGGCGGGCACTCCAAGCACCATAACCATACAGGAGAATCAGCATGGCCCGATCGTTCTCGTGGCGAAGCCGGGAATGGTGATCCTTCTCGGGGAATACCCTTTGGCCGTTCGTATGATAAACACGACCGGGCGTCCGCATGACAAAGATCCCGATCCCACTTTCAACGGCGACACATCCGCTCATTATGAGGGAGACACCCTGGTGGCGGAGGCGATCGATATCGATACCCGGCTGAGAAATATCGCGGTGGGTTTCCCGGGTGAGGGTGGCGCATGGCTGCATAGCGAGAAGGAGCGCGTGATCGAGCGCTTCACGCGCCCCTCGAAAAACTATCTCATCTACCAGGTCACCATTGACGACCCCATAGTGCTGGCCAAGCCGTGGACTTCGGCGCTCCGTAAGTGGACGCTGTCTCAAGACCCCAACGACGAGTGGCAGGAATATTTCTGCACCCATAACGAGGAGCCGGAGGAGTACAAGAAGCTTGGTTCTCCATCGGTAGAAGTAGGCGGCAGAGGAAGGTAGCGATACAAGTTCTTCCAGGGACCCGGGGAATTCTGCTGAACTGCGAGCCAAAAAGCCCGCAAAAGGAGCTAGATATGAGACTCAAGTTAGTCGCGCTTCTGCTGGTTGCAGGCAGTCTGGCGGTTTGCCTCCCGATGTTTGCGCATCACGGAAACGTTGCGTACGACGAAAGTAAGGAAGTCACTCTGAAGGGCGCAACAGTGACGAAGTTTGCGTGGGCCAATCCTCACTCCATTATCACCTTCGACGTGAAGGACGATAAGGGCAAGGTCATGCATTGGGCCGGCGAACTAGGCAGTCCCTCGGCGCTCAGCCTTCTCGGCTGGACCAAGGGGTCCGTACAGCCCGGCGACGTGATCACGGTTTACATCCATCAATCCAAAACCGGCAACCCTGTCGGTCGTATTGCTCACATCGCGCTTCCGGACGGCACGCAGTTGAGGGATAGCTCGGGCGGCGGAGACAGGGGAGATAACAACAAGGGTTACAGCGGCGGTTCCAACTAGAATCGCCCTCGCGCGATTAAGCTGGCGCCGCTCCTTCTTCAACAGCCGAACCTGGGAGTGCGGTTCAAGACCCCGCTCTCTATTGGGTTCGGTTCGACGTGGACGAAGTGGCCGGGGTACTCGCCGGCCAATCGTCGAATACCTCGGGAACAGAGAAGGTCATGATGCTGTTCCCTGCCGCGGTGGCGATGATCACCTCTTTGTGAAGCGGGTCGAGAACGATTCCAGTCTCTGTATTGCCCCCTCTGCCCACAGGAGCCGGAATTTTCAAGGGGGGCTCCGTGCTCACACCACTTTCGGGAATCTTCCAGATTTCGATACTGGAGCCGTGAGGGTATGTGACCAGCCGCAATTTAGGAGCGTAAATCTCAAACTGATTGCCCATCGCCACCGGCCCTTGGATGATCGCCTTCGGCGGCGTATTCCCGCTGGCGGTCCGATCAAAAACCAGAACCCTCCCGCCTACCACGCCACCCGATGGCACCAACAGGAGATTGTGGATCGGGTCGATGCGAACGCAGGTTCCGCTCGCGCCTCCCAGTTTCAACTGCGTATCAGGTCCTCCTAAAACTCGCTTCGGAGCGACATTCCCGCTAGCCATGCGGTCAAAAACCAGGATCGTCTGATCTCCGTTGGCGATGAAGATTTCGTTGTTCTCCGGATCGACGCTCACCTTGCCCACGGCGGCAGTGGCGCCGAGGCCTCGAATGCGGGTCTTGTCTCCTTGAATGTAGCGGATCGGCGCTTCCTCTCCGTTGGCCGCGCCGCGGAACGTCAGGATGGCTTGCGCCAGGGGGCTGGTGACCACGATCTCATCGTGCATCGCGTCGAACGCGATGTCGTGCATGGTCCTGCCCAGAAGCGACTTCTGTCCTTCGATCGATCTCAGAGTAAGGTGTGTTTTCCCCCGCCGACCTGGCGAAGACCGCAATCTGCGGATGGTTCACTCAATTCGGTACCAGGATTTCCTGGCGTATCGGATCGTAGGTGACTGCCGCGGTTCTGCCGAAATTTACTCCCCGCTTGCTCTCTTCCGCGCTGCGAATAATCCGCAGCGGGGCCACGTCTCCATTGGCCATCAGCGGATAGACCGTGGCCGAAGAGTTCCCCAGGTTCGATACCCAGACCTCTTTATTCTTCAGGTCCAGCGCCACTCCGGTGGGATTGCGCAGCCGCGCCGACGGCCCGTGGATCGCTCTCGCCGGCGCTACGTCTCCATCCGCCTTGGGCGCATTGGCAAACACCAAAATCGATTGGCCGATATCGTTGGCCACGTACAGGTCGCCGTTCTCCGGATTGAACTTCATCGCCGCCGGCCAATCCAGTTGCGTCTGGTCGCCGGTAATCACGCGCAAAGGCTTGGCATCTCCGCTGGCATCCAGCGCGTAAACTTCGATCGCGGGCGGCAACCATTTGCCGGTGCCCGCTACGGCAACGTCGCTATGATGTCCCCAGGTATTGACGAACACGAGGCGGTCTTTTTCGTCCACCGCGATGCCATGCGGGGAGTCCAAGCGGGTGCTGTCGCCCTCGATTGCCCTTAGCGGCTTCTCTTCGCCGGAAGCGTCTTTGCGGTAAGACGACTACCTGCGGCGGATATTCGATCGTGGCGAAAATCTCTTGCGTGCTTTCGTCCGCGGCCAGGTTGTACACGCGGTGCGGCGTGTGCAGCACTGCCTTGGGCGGAACATCGCCACTGGCCTCGCGCGGGAATCGCACCATTCGATCGCCGGTGTCGGACTCCACGGAGAAGATGTCTCCGTTCGGATCGACGTAAAGCCCATTATTGAATTGCAGCAAGGTCTTGTCGCCCCGGACGGTGCGTTTCGGCTGGCTGATATCGTTCGGTCCCGCGGGCGTCGGCGACAAACGATCGAACACCAGGTATTGCCACAAATTGTTGTCTTGCAGAATCACTTCGTTGGAGTTGGGGTCCACCGCCACCGCGCTGTACGTCGGCGCCGTATCGCGGATCGTGCGCACTGGCGTGCGTGCGCCGTGGGCTCTCGCGTCAGCAGCCTCTTTTTCTTCCTTTTCTGTATTGGGAACTCTGCCCCCCTGCGCTGCCATAAAAATGGACGGCTCCATCTTCAGCGCAGAAAACAGGCTATCTTCCTCCGGCGAAGCGGCGCTGGCATCGGGATCGGCGCCCGCGGATTCATCCACCGTGCACAAATTCATGTTCCCGGGGAGATGCTGAACGGAAACCAACCGGGACGTATCTTGGGGGCTGGACGTACTCTCAGTGGCTCCTCCCACAACGCCTGCTGCGAATAGGCCAATGGTAATCAGCCCCGCGGCAAGGATCGCCCAATCAGGTTTGTTCCGCACAGGGGTGCGGTGTGCGCTCTTTCTTATTTGCATGGCACTACCTTTCCAAGTCTGGGCCCTTAATCAGGTATGAATCAGATTGTATGACCATGATTCCGCGAAGGCAACGACCTCGGCGTTCGCGCGGCCCCGGTTGATACTGTCCCGGTGCGAGTGGCTCCGCGGTTCCCTTTCACTTGGCCAGCCATCCGCTGCGGCGAAGGGATCGGCGCGCGAATTCGAAGCTGCGCTCGCGCGGCTAACTGGCTTCCTTCGTTCAGTAAGGACCACTGCGAAAACGGTGTTGCGGTCTCTGGACGAAAATGTGACAATTCGTCGATAAACGTTAACTTAGGCGGGAATTCCTACCCTAGACGAACGGGGACTTTCAAATGCGGAATTCAGTACTGCTATCCATCGCTGCGGCGGCGTTGCTGGCTTTCTCGTCGTTTGCCGCGGCACAGACAAAGCAACCCGCGCCTGGCTCAAAAGACAGCTTGTATAACGGAAACAGATTAAAGCCCGATCCCACTCCAGGCGGACCAGCGCCCGTCCACGACGTGAGCGGGTCTTGGGCGGGGAACCTGACTCCTCAGCGGCTGGAGATACCGCCGCTGACTCCTGCGGGGCAGAAGATGTTCAGTCTCAATAAGCCCGAAACCGCGGTGGGCACAGGCCACTCCAACGATCCGATGAACACGTGCGACCCCATAGGGATTCCACGAAATCTGGAATTCGAAACGCGCGGTATCGCCTTCGCGACGATGTCCGTGGACAGAATTGCCGTTTTGCACCAGTACCAGAGGATATGGCGCTACGTCTGGATGGACGGAAAACATGAGCTGCCCAAGAAGGTCGATACCAAGGATGGAGTGCCGGCGCGCTGGTATGGATACTCCGTGGGCCATTGGGACGGAGATTACACGCTGGTGATCGATACGACAGGAATCAACGACCAGACTTGGCTGGATAAGGCTGGGTATCCGCACAGCGTCAATGCGCTGGTCGAGGAACGCTACACGCGCGTGGACCATAACCACATGAACATGGTCGTGACGGTTGACGATCCTACCGCCTTCACCAAGCCTTTTACGCTCTCGAAGAACGAATACCGCTGGATTCCGGATCAAGAGGCGGAAGAACAGATCTGCGTCCCCTCCGAGATGATCCAGTATATGCACCTCATCAGCAACCCCGCATTCGGAAAATCCGAGTAGCGATCGAATCCGATCGCTTCTGGCAGAACTTCGGGCAGGCGAGACTCCAACCAGGGCGAGCGGGAAGACGCTCCTCTCGGTAGCCCTGGCTCCTCCGACAACCCGTAACTCCCAGGGCCTATTGACGGGCAATTTACAACTTTTGCTTTGACGCGGCAGGCGGACGCATGCTATTAGCTTTGCATCGTTTGCGGCTAGGTTTTGTCCATACGGTATTCAAATAACGAGGTGGTCCTATGAATTCTTTGCTCCCCAGGGTCAATAGATTGTCGAACGCTGTCAAGAAGGCAGCCGTGGCCCTCTGCGCCGTGATGGCGCTAATGGCGGCTTCCCTTCCTCTTTTCTCCCAAGCTGCTGTTGGAACGATTCTCGGAGGAGTTTTTGATTCGTCTGGCGGCGCGATCGCGGGTGCGCAAGTCACGATCATCGACGTGGCTCGCGGCACCACGCGAACGCTGACGACCGACGCGGCCGGGGAGTATACGGCTCCCAGTTTGCTCTCTGGCACCTACACGGTACGCGCGGCAGCCAAAGGATTCCAGACTACAGAACACACCAACGTGCTGCTCGAGGTGGCCTCGGACGTGCGCGTCGATCTTACCCTGTCGCCTGGTGAGCAAACCCAGACCGTCACCGTCACTGCGGAAGCCGCGGCGATCGATACTACGAACGCCACCCTCGGCGGAACCGTCACCAACCAGGCGGTTGTCTCGCTGCCCATGGAGACACGCAACTTCCTGCAATTGCTCCAATTGCGCCCCGGTGTGGTGGACGTCCCCGGCGGCAATGGAACGGCCACAACCACCAACGGCCGGCGCGAGGGAGCTGACGTTGTTTTGGTCGAAGGCGTGACTCAATTCGACTTGGGGACCAGCAACGTCCTCATCAACGGAGCCCAAAAGGGCGGCGCGGTCGACGAGTTGCCTCTGGACTCCGTGCAGGAGTTCAGCACCCAGCAGAATCCGCCGGCGGAATACGGCTGGCGCGACGGATCGGCCGTGAACCTTGCGGTCAAGTCCGGAACCAACGCGTTCCATGGTTCAGCGTATGCGTTCGGCCGCGATGCGGCGGCGACAGACGCCAAGCAGTTCAACGCAGCCGGACCTGAGGCGGTTGGCAACACGACCATAGAGCAGCCTGGATTCACGTTTGGCGGTCCCATTCTCAAGAACAAGCTTTTTTTCTTCGTCTCCGGGGAGTTTATCCGCTCGACCAGTTTCGCTCCGGCCTCAGTGAACGTGCCGTCGGATCTCGCCGGAGGACAGCTCAGCATGGTGGATGCGTGTAATGCAGTGGGAAGAGCGAACGTCAGCCCGCTGAGCGCACAAATCGCGGGGCTGCCCGCTGGGAGTTGTATACCGCAGGCGGCGACTTCGTCATTTGAGAATCTGTTCCCCTACAATCCAACCCTTTTGGAAGCAACGTCCCCCAATCCTGTGACGACATCACCCAGTAACAACGGGCTGGTGAAGATGGATTACGACATTAACCAGCATCATCATTTGGACGCGTTTTATTACATATCGCGCGAGACGACCAGCGCCGGTAACAACTACAACCCTTTATGGAATGTATTGGGGGTCGGGAACACCAACGAGTACGCCGGCGCCTGGACCTGGACACCGAACTCCAGCTGGGTGAATGATCTGAGAGGAGGCGCGGCGCCCAACTCAGGTAATTCCATTGCCGCAGATACGAACACGAATCCCGCAAGCGCATATCCGGGCGGGTATGGTATCAACACTGGTTCCAATGGCTACGGCCTGATGTGCATAAACATCAGCGGCTTTTCCCCCAGCAGCATGACCGGACTGGGAGACTGCGGCAAGAATGGGATCCGCGGACCTCAGTACCAGATGGATTTCACCGACAAGGTTTCCTACTTGCACGGCAACCACTCATTCAAATTCGGCGTCGAGCAGGTGTTCGTCCATTTCGATGATTCCTCAACGGCGAGCCAGGAAGGCTTTGCCAGCTTTACGAGCTTGCAAAACTTTCTGACCGGCACCCCGGCTTCTGGGAATATCATCATCGGCAACAACACCGATCAGTGGCGCGAGCAATGGCATGCCGCCTTCGCCCAGGATACCTGGCGTATTACGCCGAGAGTGACGCTGACTCCCGGCATCCGCTGGGAATATATTGGGTCTCCACATTCCATCATTGGCAAAATGGGCAATTTCGATCCCACGCAGGCTGGGGGCGCGGTCCAAATCGGTCCTAGCCTCTCAAGCTCTGCATGCCAGACGAATAACGTCGCGTGTGAGTCAACGGTGTTCCACGCCGAAAAAACGGATTTCAATCCTCGCGTCGGCGTGGCTTGGGACATCTTTGGCAACGGCAAGACGGTGCTGCGGAGCGGAGTCGGCGAGTTCTCGAGCTTCCCAACCGTAAATGCGCAAGCTGGAAATCAAGTTCCGTACGGATTCACGCTGTGCAACTCCGGCACCAACGCCGGCCTCAATGGGGACATCACCTGCCCGGCCGCGAATATCGTCATCAATCGATACGGGACACCGAACAATGCGGTCACTCCAGGCACATTCACGCCTATTCCAAACTGGACGGGAGTGGGCACAGTATTCCCGAGCAGCTCTCTGGACACCGCCACATCGGGCCCGACCTGCGGAACGAGCGCGAAAGGCGGGCTCACGCAGTGCTCGATGCTGGTGACCGATCCGAATTTGAAGAATCCGAGGTCGATTCAGTGGAACCTCGACATTCAGCGCGCCCTTAGCAGCAACCTGACCCTAGACGTGGCCTACGTAGGAGTTCATGGCTTCGACGAAATCCACACGACCGATCTGAATGAACCGGCACTGGGCTCAGGGTGGGACGCTAGCGCAATCGGCGCAGCTGGTTGCCTAGGGAGCGTGACGGCGCCAATCGTGCCAACCCAGTCAAGCCTCACCAAATGTGCGCCCGACACAGTTGCTGAACAGGCAGCGCGGCCATACGCCACCCAGTTTCCTTATTTCCAATACATTGCTCAAACCACGAATGGATTCCGTTCGAACTACGACGCATTGCAGGTGACCTTTGATGGCCGGAATTACCATGGCCTGAACTTCCTCGCCTCATATACCTACGGCCACGCACTCGACGACTGGACCAAGAGCTCGCAGGCGACGGCGGCGCTGGCGAACCCGGCGAACCCGCAATATCAGTACGGGAATAGCGACATGGACGTGCGGCATCGGTTCCGGTTTTCGCCGACCTACGCGATTCCGGGGATGAAGTCGCCCGGGCAGATACTGGAAGGCTGGCAGATCAGCGGCATTTGGGCCTGGCAGAGTGGCTTTGCCTGGGCCCCAAGCGATGCCACCAACGACGATTGGGGCGGTACGGGTGAAAACAGCGATCGCGCCATTCCCAGCCCGAATAGCGGCGTCTGGCAGAGCTGGAACTACACCGGCCCTCATTCCGCCTTCAGCAACGTGGGTGACACGCCCATTCCTTGTTACGGGGCGGCAGCCAACTGCGTGCCATGGAAAAGCGCGCCGGCGTCAATCTGGCAAACCTGTTCCGCTGCGGCAGTGGCCCCTTACGCGGGGAACGCGTTGCAGCAAGACCTTGCCCTTGCAGCGCTGACGAGTGGTAACGGCGCTTGCTACATCCAGAACGGAGGCATTCTGACGCCTCCCGCCTATGGAACACTGGGAAATGCCACCCGCGGCCTTTTCACCGGGCCTAGCTTCCAGGATGTGGACGTAGCGCTGGAAAAGATGTGGCACGTCAAAGAGCGATACAGCATGCAGTTGCGGATCGAGGTTTACAACGTCTTCAACCATGTGAACTTCGCGCAATTCAGCGACGGCGCGTCGGACCCAAGCAATGGCGGCGGAACTGTTGCAAGCAGCAACGCCTTCGGCTTCGCCATTGCTGGGCAGCAGTTGTCCATGATATCGCCCAACCGGCAATGGCAGTTCGGCTTGAAGGTGATGTTCTAACCACAACCGGCGGCCGAGATCTAATCGGCCATCGCTTGGCGTGCATGAACTGGATTCTGGCGTTTCAGTTGTGGGAACCGCGATAGCCGATCTTCGCGCGAGCGGGGCGGCTTCCAATCGCACCGGCTGCGCGGTTCCTCCTCTATCCTGCCTCTTGAAGACTGGTTCGCTTGAACCGCTCGGCAGACAGATGGGCATCTCACCGATTCGCTTGCACTCGACCTCCCAGAAGCGTTACCGTCTCCGAAGCGCGAAGGAGAGGCCTGCGGAATTCCGGTTTCGGCGCTCTCCGAATATTCTCCGCACTTTTCCAGTGGAACTTTGTTGCGGAACAGAGGTGACCAATGAAGACTCCGAAAAGACTCCAGAAGGCGGCCAATTCACCCGAAGAAAGCACTGCGGCGTTCTCCAGGCGAGATTTCATCACCGCAGCTGCTGCCACCGGGATCGCCATGGGAGTCGGACGGCCGGCGGTTGCTTCTGCTGAAGTTGTGGCGCCGTCACCCGAAAACTCCCTGCCCGATACCAAACCCGAAATGTTCACCGGCACTCCTTCCGCGGCTGTGCTCGCGCAACTGAAGGCTGCTGGCGTTCGCACCTTGTTTCATACCAACACCAGCGGTTTCGTGCCCTTCTGGGAAGCCATCTACGCTGCAGGCGACGTCCAGGTCATTAACATGACCCACGAGGGGCAGGCCGTGGCTGCCGCTGCCGGCTACACCATGGCCAGCAGGAAGCTCGGATTCTTTTTCGGAAGCCATGTGGGCACAGGGAATGCCATGAGCAACCTGTACTGCGCCTGGAAAGACCGGGTTCCGCTGCTGATCACTTTTTCAGGCGGAGGATTGGCGGAGCAAGGCAAGGATACTTTCGAAGCTTGGGATGATCCGCTGGCGGTAACCAAATCTTTCACCAACTGGACCGGCACCCTGCTTCCGGAGGACATGACCGGCGTGCTTCGTCGCGCGATCAAGTTCGCTTTCGGGCCGCCCAGCGGCCCGGTGACTTTGAATTGGGGCGGAGGCGGCCAGGGCCAAGTCCAGGCCCCGATTTATAAGATCGATCTCGCCACGATGCGCTATCAACCCAGGGCCCAGGCGGATTTGATCCAGAAAGCCGCTCAATGGCTGGTCGAAGCGGAAAACCCCGTGTTTGTTGTGGGCTCTGAAATCGGCGTGGAGGGAGCGTACCAGGAGATTGTTGCCCTGTCGGAAAAGCTTTCCGTTCCCGTAGCGGAGACCATGCACAGCCTCTACGCGAATTTCCCCAACGATCATCCGCTGTTCCTCGGCGAGCTCGAGTCTCAGAGATTTCCTCGCAAACGGGATTTGCTGATCAGTTTTGGCGAGAGCTTCACGGCCGGCAATGAAGATGATCGGGGATTGATGGGCCCGGACCGGCCCCTCGTGCACATCAGTCACGATCCCAATACTCTCGGACGCTCGATTGTTCCGGACCTGAGCATTCTTTCGGAGCAGCGCGCCGCCATCCGCGACATTTCCGATGCGGTCGATGGCATGTTGACGAAAGATCGCATTGCCAAGATTCGCTCCAGCAGGCTGGCGGAGGTGTCCGCGCTAACCAGCCAGTTGAAGCAAACCCGGGAAGTGGCATTACGCGCCCGTTTCGATAATAGTCCCCTCATTTGGGAGCGAGTGGGGTACGAGTTGCAAAAGGCGCTCGATAAGGACGCGGTGATTGTGCCTGAACTGGGGACCGAATATTACAAACTCTTGACGCAGCTCACGCTTGGCGGCTCGAATAAGCAAAGGATCGGCCGCACCAAAGGCAGCGCGCTCGGATGGGGAATGGCCGCGGCCTTTGGCGTCAACGTGGCCTTACCGGAGCGGCAAATCGTTGCTGTGCAGGGCGACGGCGGATTCCTCTTCAACCAGTCGGAAACACTGTGGAGCATCGCGCGTTATGAAGCGCCCATGCTCATCGTGATTATGAATAACCGTCTTTACAACGAGAGCCGGGACCGCAACATGCTCAACGGCGGCCCATTGTACGAAGCCGGCAAGGACTTCAATGGCTACCTCGGAGATCCCAACGTCGAATACGCAAAAATCGCGGAGGCCTACGGCCTGAAAGGCGAAAAGGTGAAGAACGCGAGCGACTTGGCGCCCGCTTTACAACGCTCCCTGAAGAGCATGCGCGACGGTAAGGCTGTTGTGCTCGATATAGATATTGCACCGGATGGAGCGGCTTTGAGCCAACCAACCTGGTATCAGCGTTACTCGCTGGCTGACATCCGAAAGAAAAAGCTGAACGCATAACGGCTCTCTCGCCAACCGAAGCCAAAATCGATTCGCGAAGCAAAGGAGTCAGTGGATGGAACGGAACAAGGCGACAGACTATCCGCAGGAGCTGCTGAATATATTCGACCGTTACGTTCACGGCGAGATCAGCCGCCGCGCCTTCCTGGATGCTGCCGCGAAGTACGCGGTGGGCGGGATGACCGCGATGGCTATCTGGGAGAGCCTACGGCCGAACTACGCCTGGGCGGAACAGGTCCCCAAGGATGATCCTCGGCTCAAGGCGGAGTACCTGACTGTGCCTTCGCCGCTGGGCAATGGCAAGATCCGCGGCTATTTCGTGCGTCCTGCCAACGCCGGCAAAATACCGGCGGTGCTGGTGATTCATGAAAATCGCGGGCTGAATCCCTACATTGAGGATGTCGCCCGGCGATTGGCGGTCGCCAACTTCATGGCCTTCGCTCCGGACGGCCTGACCTCGGCCGGCGAATATCCCCGCACCGACGAGGAAGGCGCGCTACTTTTCACCAAGGTGGATGAAAATAAAATGCTGCAGGATTTCCTGGCGTCGGCGGAATGGGTGAAATCACGTCCGGACAGCAACGGCAAGCTGGGCGCCGTGGGCTTCTGCTTCGGCGGCCGTATGGTGAATACTCTCGCCACCCGGCTGCCCGATCTCGGCGCAGCCGTGCCGTTCTACGGCACGCAGCCCACTGCCGAAGACGCCGCCAAGATCCGCGCTCCTCTGCTGCTTCACTATGCGGCTCTGGACACCCGCATTACCAGCGGATGGCCCGCTTACGAACAGGCACTTAAGGCCAACCACGTCACCTACAGCGGGTATGTGTACGCCGGCACCAATCACGGCTTCCACAACGACACCACGCCGCGCTATGACGAGGCCGCCGCCAAGCTCGCTTGGCAGCGCACCCTCGATTTCCTCAATAAATATCTGCGGAGCTAACTGCGCACGCGCCGCTCGCCTCGAACCCGCGGGCCAGTTCCCGCGACAATCTCGTTGCCTAATCTGGATCGGATTCAGTTCCCGGCGCAGCGAAAGCCGTTGACGTAGCCATCGCCGTAACTGTGGTATCCAGGATCGTACCAACTGCGGTAAGAGGCGCGAACGTAGGCTTCGTCGAGGCCCACCGCGGCGCCGCGCAAGATCCGCACGTGTCCCGTCCGCGGCCCCTTGGGATCTACGGCGTCGTTCTTGCCGTAAGGACCGTACCAATCCGCCACCCATTCCCAAACGTTGCCCAGCATATCGTACAGCCCGAAAGCGTTGGCCTGTTTCTGGCCCACGTCATGCGTCTTGGCGTCGCTATTTGCGCTATACCAGGCGATCTGCGCGAGCGGCGCATAGCGCGCCGCCGTGCTGCCCCCGCGTGCCGCATACTCCCATTCCGCTTCCGTTGGCAATCTCATCTTCACAACCTGGCAATAAGCCCTGGCTTCGTCCCACGACACAGTCTCCACCGGCAGCCGATCGCCTTTGAAAGCGCTGGGATTCTTGCCCGCCACCTTCTGGTATGCCGCCTGCGTCACCAACGTCTGCCCAATCCAAAAGCCATGGGTCAGCTTCACGGAGTGAGGCGTTTCGTTCTCATTGCACTGCTGATCGTCCGGCGAGCAACCCATGCGGAAAGTACCCGGCGCAATCCAAACATAGGTTAAGCCATCGGCAGGGTTCACTTTGGTTTTCGCCTGCGCAGCCGCCGAAGGCGCATCGGCAGCGCACCAAATCGCAACGGCGGCAAGCGTTAACACGGGCACAAACCAAAGCCGGCAGCTTCTTTCTCGATTGAAAATGGCGGTGCGCCTGGGAACTCTCATCCAACCTCCGAAGCTCTTGACGTGCGAGCCAGGCATTATGCCGTCTGGCGAACCGAGGCACAATTAGGAAGTGTGCGTTGGATGTTTGGGGCCAGATCGCAACGCTTCGATCCAGCGCTTCCTTCGATTGCCGGCATGCAAACCAAGGCAGCATAAAAAAACAGTGTTAAACTGTCTGCAATCAGCGGTGGTGAGCGTAGCTCAGCCGGTAGAGCATCGGTCTGTGGAACCGAGGGTCGCGGGTTCAAATCCCGTCGCTCACCCCAACCCTTCTTCTTGTCAATGCCGCTCCAGGGCGCGTACACTCTTCCCACCTTGGAGGACTCCTGTGAGAACTAGGCTTCTGACCATCTCGCTCTTAATCGCGGGCTGCTTGGCTGCATCTCTTCCTCTCCTCGCGCATCATGGAAACGCGTCCTACGATACGGGAAAAACAGTCACGGTAAAGGGAACGGTGATTGCATTCATCTGGGCCAATCCGCATGTTTTCCTCAAAGTCGACGCCAAGGACGAGAGCGGCAACACGCAGCATTGGGTGATTGAAGCCGAAAATGTGGTCACCCAGGCGGGCAAAGGCTGGAGCAACTCCACTTTCAAACCGGGCGACGAGGTGTCGGTAGACGTAACACCGGCGAAAAACGGGCAGCCCATCGGACGGTTCAGAGGCCGCATCATGATCAATGGGCAGGAGTTTAAGACCAGCTGAACTGCCTCTCACCAGAGGCTGAATCTGAGCCGGAGCAATCTCGATATGCCCAACCGCGCGATTTGGACGATCTCACCGCTGGCGCTGATTTTGGCCCTCGCATCCGTCCCGCTCTTGAGAGGCCAGGCTGCTCCATCGAAGGCAGTCGACGACATCAAGATTGAGAAGTGGAACAGCGCACCTGTCGCCAAGGCAGAGTATGAAGGGGTGAAGTCGGCTCCTGCTCCCCGTCGCGACCTCTCTGGAATTTGGGACGCCACCGGTGAAGGCTATGACCATCCCCCGCGCGGAATCGGGACGTCTGGTGCGGATGAGCATCGTGCAGTGCCGGCGGGACGCGGCAACCCATCTGGGGGCCAGCCCGACGAGAGAAATATCGCCAATCCCCTGCCCTACACAGCTTTCGGTGAGGCCACGCTCGAATCGCACAAGCCCACCGGAATCGGAGTCCGATCGGTTCCCACCGCGCTGGGAAACGATCCGGTGGAGATCTGCGACCCGCCGGGATTTCCGCGCCTCGAGCTTCATGAATTCAGGGCCTTCGAAATCACGCAGGCGGCGGACCAAGTGGTGGTCATGTACGAATTTTTCCGGACCTGGCGCTCCATTTGGACCGACGGCCGGGAGCTTCCCAAGAACCCCGAACCAAGATGGAATGGCTACTCGGTGGGCAAATGGCTGGACGATTACACGTTTGCGGTCGAGACCGTGGGCATGATTGACAAGACTTGGCTGGACAATGCGGGCCGCCCGCACAGCGGCGAAATGAAGGTCGAGGAACAGTTTCACCGCGTCGACCATGACCACATGGAGCTCACGCTGACCATAGACGATCCCAAGATGTATAAGGAGCCATGGCTTGCGCTGAACAAGTTCCCCCTGCGGCTGCAACCCCGCGGCTTCGATATTCGGGAGCAGTACTGCTCGCCATCGGACCTGGCCGAATACAATAAAGAGATCGGCGATCCGATTCTCACCGCCCCGCAAAAATAGGCACGAGACTCGCAGCTGAGCGAGCATGGCCGCTGCAAAGGCTCGCACGCGCTGGGACTCCCTGCGAATCGTATTGACACCTCCCTCGGTAATGTGTTACTTCGCTGCGACAAACGGGCCTCTTACGTGGTCTCGGGGAACCTTTTTTTTGATGGCCGACATTCAAGAGAAGGAAGTGGTCTATGAATCCTTTGGCTTGCAGCGTAAAAAGATCGTCGAGCTCTGGAAAGAAAGCGCTAGGGCTGCTGTCATTCATCGTGGTCCTACTGCTCGTTGCTCCTCATCTCTTCTCCCAAGCTGCTGTAGGGACAATCCTGGGAGGCGTTTTTGATTCTTCCGGAGGCGCGATCGCCGGCGCGAAAGTGACGATAATTGACGTGGCGCGCGGTACCACGCGAGAGCTGACGGCCGACGCCGCCGGCGAGTTTACGGCTCCCAGCCTGCTTTCCGGCACCTACACGGTGCGCGCCGAGGCCAAAGGATTCCAGACGGTGGAGCGCACCAACGTGCTGCTCGAGGTGGCCCAGAACGTTCGCGTCGATCTTTCGCTGTCGCCCGGCCAGCAGACCCAGACCGTCACGGTCACCGAGGAAGCCCCGGCGATCGATACCACCTCCTCCACTCTCGGCGACACCGTCACCAGCCAATCGATGGTGGCGCTGCCCCTTCTCAACCGTAACTTTCTCAATTTGGTCCAACTGAGCCCAGGTGTGGTGGATATGCCAGGAGGCGGCGCGGCAGGGACCGCCTGGAGCACCAATGGCCGGAAAGAGGGAGCTGACGTTATTGTGATCGAGGGCGTTAATCAATTTGATCTGGCGACGCCCAACGTCCTCATCAACGGACAAAACAAGGGCGGCGGAAACACCGAGTTGCCTCTGGATTCCGTTCAGGAATTCAGTACCCTGCAGAACCCGCCGGCGGAATATGGCTGGAGAGACGGATCGGCCATAAATCTTGGGATCAAGTCGGGAACCAATGCCCTACACGGCACTGCCTATGCCTTCGGGCGCGATGCGGCGGTGACCGATGCGAGAGTATTCTCCTCCAACCAGCAAGGCACCGAATCGATTGGCAACTTGACTCTGGAGCAGCCGGGCTTCACGCTGGGTGGGCCGGTACTCAAAAACAAGCTCTTCTGGTTTGTCGGCGCCGAATTTATCCGTCAGACCAGCTTCAGCACGGCTAGCCAAAACGAGCCGTTGGATGTGGCGCTGCCGGGCGGCACCGGGGCTGGTTGCAGTGCAAATCTCAAAGGCGTCGCGGGCGCGAATTGCAACATCAGCATGGTCGATGCTTGCAACGACATCGGCGCCGCGAAGATTAACCCGCTGAGCGCACAAATCGCGGGCATCCTCCCCGGCACTTGCACGCCGCAGCCGTCCACCTCGTCGTTTGAGAATCTGTTTCCGTACAACCCGACCACCACGGAGTCTCTGTTGCCTTACCCCGTCACCGATACACCGAGCAATAACGGGCTGGCGAAAGTGGATTACAGCATTAACGATCACCACCATTTGGACGGCTTCGTATTTATATCGAGACAGTCGACAAGTACCGACGGCGCTGTCCAACCCTACTGGGGTACCAACGGGGTTGGCCATACCGAGGAGTTTGCCGGAGCTTGGACCTGGACTCCGAATTCCAGCTGGGTGAATGACCTCAGGGGAGGCGCGGCGCCGAATCTAGGCAATACGGTTGCGAAAGATCTGAGCAGCCTTCCAGTAAATCCCTACCCGGGCGGCTATAGTGTGAATACGGGTGTAACCAATCCGGCCTATGGCGATTTTATGTGTCTAAACATCACCAGCATTTACGGTGCCGGCTCAGCTGGTCTGGGGCAATGCGGGAAAACAGGCGCACGCGGACCGCAATTCCAGCTCGATTTCGCCGATAAGGTCTCCCATATCTTCGGCAACCACTCCCTCAAATTCGGCTTCGAGCAAATCTTCGTCCACTTCAATGATTCATCGCTTGCGAACACCAATGGCACGGTTACTTTCTCGAGCCTGGAAACTTTTCTCACCGGTACTTCGGCCGGGCCGAACAGCATCCTCACTGGCGATAATTACGACAATTACCGTGAGCAGTGGCATGCCGCTTTCGTCGAGGATACCTGGCGCATCACCCGCAAGGTAACTTTGACCCCGGGCCTGCGCTGGGAGTACGTAGGGTCGCCACATTCAACCGTCAACCATTTGGGCAATTTCGATCCCACTCAGCCCGGAGGCGTTGTACAAGTCGGTCCGGGCTTGCCTGACTCGACCCAGATTCACCCGGAAAAGACAAACTTTCAACCCCGCATCGGTGCGGCCTGGGACATCTTTGGCAACGGCAAGACGGTGTTGCGCGCTGGCTTCGGCATGATGTCCAGCCTCATGGAAATGTTGGCAATTACCGGCGCCCAAGTTCCGTATGGAGCCACTCTATGCAACGGGCCCACCATCACCAACCCCAATGGGACCACGACATGCGCGGCCGGTAATATCGTCGTCAATCGATTCGGCACGCCCATAAACTCGGCGTTCTCGTCAACCCTGTCTCCTACTGGGGCCCAGACGAGTGCGAACTGGACCACAACCTGTACGAACCCGGCGCAGACGTCAACATGCACCGGTCCGGCAATCTTCCCGGTCTCCTCGGCGGCCACCGCCACGGCGGGCCCTGAGTGCACAACTTCCGCTCAATGCTCATTTTATGCGCCGAATCCGAACTTCAAGCTTCCCAAGTCTATTCAGTGGAATATGGATGTGGAGCGCGCCATCACGAATCGTCTGACTTTGGACGTAGCCTACATAGGCATTCATGGTTACGACGAAGGCAACATGGTTGATCTAAATGAACCCGCGGTAGGCACGGGGTGGGACACAACAGGTGCCAATTCAATCGGCACTTGCCTGGCAAGCGTTAACGTAATCACGTTCTCCAGCACGTGTGCGCCCGATGCTGCGGCGATCACCGCCGCGCGGCCGTACAACACCCAGTTTCCTTATTTCAAGTATATTGCTCAGACAACAAACCAATTCCATTCTAACTACGACGGGGCGTCGGTAACTCTGAATGCCCGGAATTACCACGGCGCAAACTTTCTCGCCTCCTATACCTTTAGCCACGCCCTCGATGATTTCACCAATAGCGGACAGGCCGCTTCGCAAGCGCTGGCAAACCCAGCCAACCCGCAATATCAGTACGGAAACAGCGATATGGATGTCCGTCATCGCTTCCGCTTTGCTCCCACCTATCAGATCCCGGGGATCAAGACGCCGGGGCAGATGCTGGAAGGCTGGTCCCTCAGCGCCATTTGGGCTTGGCAGACCGGATTTCCCTGGGCCCCGGTCGAACAGGCTAACGACGATTGGGCCGGTAACGGTGAAAACGGTGATACCGGCCTTCCGAGACCGGACAACGGAGTCTGGCAAAGCTGGAATTACAGCGGTCCTCGTTCCGCGTTCAGCGGCACGGGTTTTACCCCCATTCCCTGTTACGGCCGGGCCGCTGGCTGCACGCCCTTTGCTTCAGCCAGCGCAGCGACACAAGCGGCCTGCCTGAGCGCCGCACAGGCTCCTTACAGCACTACCCAACAACAAGCGCTCGCCGTTGCCGCGCTTTACAGTTCACATGGCGCTTGCTACATCCAGAACGGAGGGGTTTTGACGCCTCCAGCCTACGGAACGCTCGGTGACGCAACCCGGGGACTTTTCTCTGGGAATAACTATCAGAACGTAGACATGTCGCTCGAAAAGTTGTGGCACTTCAAAGAGCGATATAGTGCCCAATTGCGGATCGAAGCTTACAACGTCTTTAACCATGTAAACCCACAACAATTCAGCAACGAATCGGGGACCCAGGTGAATGCCGATCCAAGCGCGGGCGGCGGCGTCCCCGGAGTAACCGGCTTCGGCTTCCATACCACCGCGCAAGCGGGCGGGAACTCAAACCGGCAATTCCAGTTCGGTTTGAAGCTCATGTTCTAGCGGATATGGGATCGACCCGGGGGCCTTCTGTGTTGGTGAATGGACGGGCGCTCAACCGCCATTCGATTTCAAAAGCCAATGGCTGTAAGCTCAAGGCGGTAGGAAAGCGAGAGGCGATCGAGAGGAGAAACAACCCATGAAGAAATCCAGTAAGAGCGGGGTTGATCGCCGCAAGTTTCTAAAAGCGGCGGCCGTCGGCGGTGTAGCCACGCTCGTGGCCAGCGCCGGTACGGCAGGCGCTCAACAGTTAACGGCGCCTGCCAAAGTTCCCGCAGTGTCGCCACGCGATGGGGATCCGCCGGCGGAGATCGAGGTTTTGACTCTGGACCGCACCGGTTCCGACTTCATGGTCGATGTAATCAAAACTCTCGGCTTCGAGTATGTTGCCGCCAATCCTGGGTCCAGCTATCGCGGCATACACGAATCGCTGATCAATTACGGCGGCAACAAAAACCCGGAGTTCATCACCTGCTGTCACGAAGAGTCATCGGTCCACATGGCCCAAGGCTACGCGCAAGTAGAGGGCAAGCCCATGCTCGTTCTTGCCCATAGCACGGTGGGCTTACAGCATGCCTCCATGGGTATCTATGACGCGTGGGGCGGCAGGACTCCTGTCTACGTCATGATTGGCAATAGCCTGGACGCCACCGAGAGGCGCCCCGGCGTGGAGTGGTTCCACAGCGCTCAAGATGCGGTCGCCATGGTTCGGGACTACACCAAATGGGATGACTGTCCCATCTCTTTGCAGCATTTCGCGGAGTCCGCCGTTCGCGCCTACAAGATCTCGATGACCCCTCCCAGAGAGCCCGTGGTCATCGTGCTCGACAGTGCTTTACAAGAGGGTCCCATCCCCAAAGGCGCCCCTCTGCGGATACCCAAGCTCACCCTGGATGGCCCTCCGCAGGCCGATTCCGCCTCGATCAGCGAACTGGCCAAGCTCTTGGTCGCGGCAGAAAATCCCGTGCTTATCGCCGGCGATTGCGTGCATTCCGAAGAGGGCATGCAACACCTCATCGAATTCGCCGAAGCGCTTCAGATTCCCGTGATCGATCAAGGCCGGAGCTTCCCCTCGCGGCATCCGCTCAATCAACTGGGTGGACGCGCGCTCATACCGGACGCGGACGTAATCCTCGGGCTGGAGGTAGGAGATTTCTGGGGCGAAGTGAATGCCGATCGCGACATTCCTCGCAGCTCTCGTCCCCTCACCAAGGCCAATGCGAAGCTGATCAGCATCAGCGCGATGGACCTCTATACCAAGAGCAATTACCAGGATTTTCAGCGCTTCCAGCAGTTCGATATGGCCATCGCCGCCGATCCGGAGATTAGCCTCCCTTCCTTGACCGAGGCGGTCAAGCGATTGACCACCGACGATCGCAAGCGCGCCTTTCAAGATCGTGGGGCCAAGTTTGCGGCGGCCGGCAAAAGAGCTTTGGAACGCGCGCGCGTCCAGGCCACCTATGGATGGGACTCGAACCCCATCACGATTCCTCGGCTGTCAGCCGAGGTTTGGAACGTCATCAAAGACGAGGATTGGGCCGGCGGCCTGTACTTCGACTACACCCAATGGAATTACGATAAATTCTATCGTCGCGCCCACGGCGCCAGTTCACAGGGCGCGGGCGACAAGGCGCCGCTTGCCGTAGGTGCGGCTCTCGCTCACCGCAAGCATGGGCGGCTCTACGTGAATCTTCAGAAGGATGGCGACCTTATGTACGCGCCCGGCGTGCTCTGGACCGCCGCGCACCACAAGATTCCCCTCCTCAACGTCATGTTCAACAACCGCGCCTATCACACCGAGACCATGCATATCCAAAGAATGGCCAACCGCCATCAGCGCGGCGTCGAAAATGCCGGCATCGGCACCACCATCGTCGATCCCAATATCGATTTCGCAAAGCTCGCGCAAAGCCTGGGCTGGTACGCCGAAGGCCCGATCAGCGATCCCAAGGACCTGGGGCCCGCATTGAAGAGGGCGGTAGACGTAGTCAAGCGTGGTGAGCCGGCCCTTTTGGATACCATCACCCAGCCGCGCGGCTAAAAGGGGCAGACATGAACGCATTCGTTGGGAATAGGGCTTCGATTCAAACGGCGCGCCGAGCGGCTTCGGCGCGTCTTTTTCCGGTCTTGCTGACCGTAGCTATCTGCGCGGGAACGTTGGCTCTAACGCGTTCAGAGGCGGCCGCACAGTCCACGGAAGCGGCCCCAAAAACGGCGAGCGCTCCCGCTGGGAATGCCCAGCACGGACAGGCGGTTTACACTCGCGTCGGCTGTTACGAATGCCACGGCCGGGACGCGCAAAGCGGCCGGCCCACACTCGGCCCCAACGCACTGCCGTTCCCCGCGTTTGAACACCAGGTTCGTTCCCCGCGGCTTGACATGCCGCCTTACACAGCCAAAGTGCTCTCCGATGCCGACCTCGCGGATATTTACGCGTTTGTAAAGTCGGTATCGCAGCCACCCAAGGTCGATTCCGTCCCTTTGCTGAAGTAGCCTTCCCGCAGAACGGCAAGCGCCTAGCCAAGAACAAGCTCGGCCGCGTTTGAATGTGCGTTAGTGCGCCAGTGGATCGGTTCGAATCTGGAAGTGAACCACCTTGGGCATGGTTCCTTTTCCAGTCTCGCTGTGGAACGGAGCTCGGGTGCCCCAAGTCGTGAACACGCCTTTACCCTTCCAACCCGCCTTCGGGTCGTCAATGCGGCCGTCCATCCCCTTGGCGAAGAAGCCCATCGGATAGGGCACGCGCATGATCACGAATTTTCCGTTCACCAGCGCCACCAGCGAATCCGACGAGTTGCCGGTGACGATCGGTGTGTTCTTGCCGAGCCCGAGCGTGTCGAACTGATCTACCCAGATGTAGTAGTGAGTGTCGTCGCTGCCGGATAAGGTCACGTTCTTGAACTTCGGCCCCGGCGTCTCATATAACGTCCAGCCTTCCGGGCACTGCCGTCCAGTAGCCATCGGGCCGTTGAGCGGCCCTTTGCACTTGCGCCGGTCGAAGCTCGCGATGTGCCCGCTGGCCAGCGCCACCCAGGCCACGCCGTCGCTGCCCACATCCATGCCTCGTGGCGAAAAGCCCCATACCGGGGCCTTTGGATCCTGCCAGGGCACTTCATAGTATTCCGCCAGGGCGGTGTCCGGAGGATGAGGTCCCGGGTTCAGTCGCACGATCCCGCCGGGGAAGCCCAGCACCGTGCCCCACACCATCCCATCCTTGGTAAGGCCGATGCCGTAAAATCCCGCGTTGAGACGCGTGTCCTTGGTCGGATCCGTCTTCGTGTTCACCGCGGACGAAGTACCCAGACTTTCGCCGTTGGCTGCGGTGGCCACGTCCTGTTCTCCTTGCACATAGGCGTCCCGCTTGCCATTGCCGTTGGTGTCCAGCACCAGCGCGGTCCAGCCTTGCGATTGAGCCGCGTCGTGCGTCTTGTCCCACACCTTCGTATTGAGCCAGCCCACCACGCCGCCACCGCCGCCGCTGCTGGTCCAGAGAATGTTGCTGCCATCCTCGGCGAAGAGCAGGTGGTGCGTGCCGAAGCAGGTGTCGATCATGTCGATTTTTTTGGTCGTCGGGTCATACACCTCTAACTGGCGGCCGGAGCGTTCGACGGGAGTGAGTTGTGCCGAGGGAACACTCGACCCGGCTTTGCAGAACGCGGGATCGGCGCCAGCGCGGATGCGGGCCGTGAACCACAGGCGGCCGCGCGCGTCGAACATGGGATTGTGAACCGTGGTGTGAGTGTCCCAGATGGCCTCATCGCCCCAGAAGGGCGAGGGCTGCAGCGGCTTTGGCGAGCCGGGCGTGTCGGGATCGCGATAGGGAACCTTGAGTTGATCGATGGTGTTGTGTACCGGATCGAGCACCGGCAGATAGTCGCGGCTCTCCTCCGGCGATCCGTAGATCAGGCCGTAGGCGTTCACCGTCGGATTGCGCTTGTCGGTAGAGATTTCGTCGTGCAGATAGGCCTTCGGATCGGCCCAGTCCCACTGAGTGATCACCACGTTGCGCTCGATGCCCTGCGGCCGCGGAGGCGCCGAAGAGGGCAGTTCGCCATTCTTGATCCGGGTGGTCCAATCCGCAAACATCTCCGGGGCTCGCTTGGGGCCGAGTCGGTTCACCTCACCCGCCATTTGTCCGCCGGCTTGTCCCGACTGCAGGCGGCGCAACCATGCCTGAGCTGGATCCATGTCTTTGAACATGGCCGGAATCGTGCGCGTATATTCGTTGCCCAGTTGATGGCACGCTTCGCAACCGTCGGTCTTGAGCCTGTCCAAATACTGGGCCTGGCTCTTGATGTTGGCGGGAAGGCCGTTTCCCTCGGGACCGGTCCCTGGAAATTCGTCTTTGCCGGGTACGTTCAGCATTGCATACCAATAGTTGCCCGGATAGTAGTGCGCGGCGGCCTTTGCGTCCGGCGCCACGGTAGGTTGCAGATCGACGTGTTTGCCGGGCGCCGCCTGCGCCTTGGGCGAATCCACCAGTCCGTAGCCGCGGGCCCACACCGTGTAGTTGGCCTTCGGCAGATCGGGAATCAGGTAGCGCCCCTGATCGTCCGTGACCACTTCCTTGATGTAGCGCGTGGGCAGGTCCGTCGTTTCGGCAATCACCCATACCCCCGCCTCAGGCCCTTTGCTGCTGGAGACTGACCCGCCGATATCGTTCGCGCCGATTGCCACCTGCGCGCCACCCTGTTGTGCATGGAGGCCAGTCCGCGCCGTGAGCAGGTAGCCGGCGATTCCCATGACTACTGCGCCGGCGATATACAGAAGTCTGAACCTTCGCATCGCGTGCCTCCTTGCCTGCCTTATCCGTTGTACTCTTGGCCGCTTATTAGTCTGAGCCGATACAATCGGGCTGAGTCGATATAATCGAGCCCGTGATTTGGAGGTCAATCTGGCGGCATTGTACGCTTGTCTCACCCGGGGCACAACGAGCTTGCCAGCGTCGCAAGGAACCTCCACCGCTTGCTCATTTACGACCTCGAAGCGCTGCACGATTACAGCGCTTGGTGCTGAGCGGTGGGCCGTCGAACTGCGCGCAGGTTCTGGATTTTTGGGGAGCGGTTAACGCTGCGAAGACGCCGGAACGCACACCTTATCCTGCACCACTAAATCCACGCTTTTAATTTCGCTGGAGAGTTTCACCGGCTCGGTTCCTGCTTTGTTCTGCGGCTTGGCAAGAAACGTGAGCAGGAACTGATGACTGAGCTTCTCGGTCGTCTGGCTGAGATAGGGCTGGAAAGCCACGGGCGCCTGGCCTCCCAGGAAGTAGTAGGACTCGCCGCCGGTTTCTTCTGAAAGCTGTGCCAGATAATTTTGGCCCCAGTAGATTCGCCAATAGGTGTGCCCGAAATGGCCCGCCGCTGGCGTATAAATCGAGAATACGACGACGCCGGCGCATTGAGCGTCCTGAATGGCCGCATCAACGTACGGGTCCGGGTATCCGCCTCCATAAAAAGCGTCGATGCCACTGGTGATCATCAGAACTTCCCGGCGAGGTACAGAAGGATCGGCGGGCCACTTCTTTTTTATAAAGTCGGACAGCGAGAAATACGGGCTCGCCTCCGCGCCCGCCAGGCCTTGCGGCAAACGCAACGATTTGGCCGCTGCCGCATGATCTTGCGTGAAGTTCTGCGCCAGGAACACGGTGCCGTTCTGCATGTAACCGACGGCAATTCGCGTGGTCGGCGCCTGCTCGGCAATGAACGCGCGAATATCTTCGATCTGTGAACCAAAGCTCAGCCCGGACTCATCGTCGATCAGAATCGCCAACTCCAGCCCGGCGCGGCTTCCCGTCGCCGGGATCCAGTTAACCACCGGTCGACGATCCCGCCCCTGGTTGACGATCACGTCCTGCTGGGTGATCTCCGGCACCTCATTGCCATGTTTCGGCTCTACCGTGACAACCATTTGGACGGCAGTGCCCGCAGCGGCTCCTCCTTCCTGAGCGGCCACAAAGGGCGAAAAGGACAAGAGAGCGATCGCAACGAAAATGACGCCAACAATTCTTGCCGGCACGCACATGGTCTAAATCCCCCCTTTTTTGAAATTCAAGGGCCTGGTTGTGTTGTTGGATTTGAATCCGAGGGCTATGCGCCGTCAGCGCACTCTTGGTCTCGGCGTCGGCGCGCCTTCCTCTCACTAATTTAGATGTGGGCAGGCGGACCAACGAAACACAAAAAGCGTCGGAATCTTGACAGCTACGACTTCTACTGGCTAGCTGTCGATATTCGGGTAGGCCCGCAGATGATCAGCGTGTCGCAGGAGGAGCGCCGGCTCCAAACGATCTCAAAGTGTCGCCCAAGGAGTGACTCGCTCCAGGCATAGTCGAGGACTCGCCCTGGCTACCATTCGACACCGGGTGAGAGAAGTTGCTGCCCGCCGCATCGCTGTTGGTCACCGACCAGGCGCCATCGTGTTTTTCCAGTGAGTAGCTCAACTGCATGGACCCGGGGCCGCCCCTGAGCCGAAACTCCACCTCCGCCTGCGCATGATCGCCTTGAACGGTCACTTTCTTCACGTCGGTATCGAAGGCCTGCAGATTTAGGTTTCCGTTGTGGGCCAGATGATCCTGAATAGCGGCGCGGACCGCATTCTCGGGAGTCTGTGCCTGCGATTGCGCCGCTCCCGAGCCGTTCTTACAGCCAAGGACGAGCGTTGCGATCACCGCGAGCAGAGCCATTTTTTTCATATCGTTGCCTCTGTAGTATCCCACCATCAGCGCCAGGATCACGTGAATCAGTGCCAACCGGCAAAGGGTGACTGAACGGCCTCCGGGGATGGGGATGATGATATGCCAGAGATGCGGCCCGCGAGTAGTGGGCCAGTTTGAATTTTCTGGATCCTGACACAAAAGGTCAAAATTCAAACTGACCCACTGCCGGCATGCGTTAGCGGCAGGCTCAGACTCAGCGATGTTTGATGAAGTCGCCGGTTCGCAGCTCCGCCATGGCTTGGCGCAGTTGTTCCTGCGTGTTCATTACGATGGGACCATACCACGCCACCGGCTCCTCGATCGGCTTGCCCGATACCAGCAGAAAACGAATCCCCTCGGGACCAGCCTGGACGGCGATCTCGTCTCCTCTGTCAAAGAGCACCAGCGAGTGATTGCTGGCATCGTAGGTGGGCGCTGCGTCAGGGTCCGCCACTTGATCCGTCAGGACCGGCTGTGGACCGGAGGCGTCCCGGAATGTGCCGGCGCCCGCGAACACGTAGGCAAACGCTTTACGCGTAGTCTCCACCTTCAGCCGCTTACGGCGCCCGGCTGGCACAGAGATGTCCAGGTAATTGGGATCGGCCGCCACGCCTTCCACCGGACCTCTCTTGCCCCCGAACTGGCCGCAAACCACGCGTACTCGCGTCCCGTCGTCATCGCCGACCTCCGGAATCGCGCTCGCCGGAATATCCTGATACCGCGGATCGGTCATCTTCAGCGCCGCGGGCAAGTTGGCCCACAACTGAAAGCCATGCATGCGGCCCTGGGTGTCTCCCTTGGGCATCTCCTGGTGCAGAATCCCGCTGCCGGCGGTCATCCACTGCACGTCGCCGGCGGTCATTTTGCCCTTATTCCCCAGACTATCGCCGTGCTCCACCGAACCGGCCAGCACGTACGTGATCGTCTCGATCCCCCGATGCGGATGCCAGGGGAATCCCGCCAGATAGTCTTCCGGATGCTCGTTGCGGAAATCATCGAGCAGCAGGAAGGGATCGAACTCCTTGGTTTTGCCAAACCCGAAGGCCCGCTGCAGTTTTACGCCCGCGCCCTCGATCGTGGGCTGCGTTCGAATCATCTGTTTCACTGGACGAAGCGACATGGCTCTCTCCTTTTCTGCGCCGTATCCCAATTAGATGCGTTTGCACGATATTCGTTGCAACGTACATTCTGGGACTACCTATCAAGCCACCCGGCTGCGCGCCTCTCTCAGCAGCCTCGCCAACCCTCGCAGCCGCTCCTTGCCCAGATGGCCCAGTTGTTTACGATGAGCCTTCTGCACCGGCTCGTCGAGCCGCTCCAGGAGCCTCACACCAGCCGGAGTAATGCGCCCAATCACCGTGCGCCGGTCCGTCGCCTCTCGCGATCGCGAGATCAACTCCCGCTTTTCCAGCCGGTCCAGCAGCCGGGTGACGTCCGGGTCTCGGGTAATCATGCGTTTGGCAATCTCCCCGCAAGGAAGGCCTTCTGGCGCGCCGCGCAGGATCCGCAGCACGTTGTACTGCGTGGCGGACACGTCCTCGCGTTTGAGAATGCTCAGCAAACCGCGCGACAGCATATCGGTAGTGCGCAGCAGTTCGAGGAAGACTGCCTCCTCGCGGCTGGCCGCCCCGCGCCTGCCGTTCCGGGCCCGAATCGCCCGGTTAGTTCGTGTCGCTCTCATGCAGCAACAATAGTCGTTACAACGACTTTCGTCAACACCTCGCCCCGTCCGACCCTCCAACGGTAAGCGGTGCTTGCCCCGAGACAACCGAACACATTGATTCACTATGACTTAGCTGTCAAAAGAAGTTCGCCTGAACCCAAATGCTTGAACTCATGCTCTAATGCTGATTATCCTCGAAGAAGGGGGACGACTATGTCCGCTTTTCCAGTACCCAGCATGCTTGACGCGCGCACCCAGGCTTTTCCCATCCTTACGCCTCCTCAGATCGCCCGGGTAAAAGGCTCCGGCAAATTGCGCCGGGTTGAGCCGGGCGAAGTGCTCTTCGCTCCAGGCGACACCGGCGTGCCTTTTTTCGTCCTGCTGTCAGGAGCCATGGAGATCGTCCAGCCCAGCCTTTCCGGCGAGTACCCCATCGCAAAACATCTTGCCGGCGAGTTCACCGGAGAAATGACCATGATCTCCGGCCATCGCTGCCTCGTGCTCGGCCGGGTCACCCAGCCCGGTGAGTTCCTCGAATTGAGCGGCGAAGCCTTGCGCTCCCTCATCGCCCGGGATGCCGAATTGAGCGAGATCTTCATGCGCGCATTCATACTTCGCCGCCTGGAGCTGATCAAGCAGAATCGAAGCGGCGTCACCCTGATGGGCTCCCGCTATTCCTCCAAAACCTTGCAACTTCGCGAATTTCTAACCCGTAATGGATTTCCTTACTCCTATGTCGATCTCGACCTCGATCGCACCTCGCAGGACCTCTTGGATCGTTTCGAGATTAAGCCCGAAGAAGTTCCCGTGGTGATCTGCAGCAATCGTGGCGTGATGCGCAATCCATCGATACAGAAGCTGGCCGATTGCCTGGGCTTCAACGCCTTGATCGACGACTCCCAGATTCGCGACGTGATCATCGTCGGCGCCGGACCATCGGGCCTCGCCGCGGCTGTGTATGCAGCCTCGGAGGGCCTGGATGTGCTGGTGATCGAGACAGAGTCTCCCGGGGGCCAGGCGGGATCGAGTTCCAAGATCGAAAACTATTTGGGCTTCCCTACCGGCGTTTCGGGCCAGGAGTTGGCCACGCGCGCGATCACCCAGGCCGAAAAATTCGGCGCCAAGATGATGATTGCCCGCAACGTCGTGCGCCTGGACTGCGCCAAGCGTCCTTACAAGGTCGTGCTGGACGATGGCAGGTCGTTGACGGCCCGAGCCGTAATCATCGCCACTGGCGCGCAGTACAACAAGCCGCGCATTTCCAATCTGCAGCAGTTCGAAGGCCGGGGAATTTACTACGGTGCGACCTTCATGGAGTCGCAACTGTGCGAAAAGGAAGATGTCGTCGTGATCGGCGGCGGAAATTCCGCCGGACAAGCGGCCGTCTTTCTTTCCCAGACCTCGCGCAAGGTTTACATGCTGGTGCGTTCCGGCCAGCTTTCAGACACCATGTCGCGCTACCTGATCCAGCGCATCGAGCAAAATCCCGCCATCGAAGTGCACTACAAAACCGAAATCGCAGGTTTAGACGGCGACACGCACCTGGAACGCATCACTTGGCAGGACAAATCGAGCGGCGAGACTTCCACGCATGACGTTCGCCACGTATTCATCATGGCAGGCGCATCTCCGCGCACGGATTGGTTGCAGGACTGCGTCACCCTCGATAGCAAGGGTTTCATCCTCACGGGCCGCGACCTGCTTACTGGAACCGAACGCGCTGCCGTGGCGGTCGCTCCTCCGCAGATGCTCGAAACCAGTCTTCCCGGCGTTTTTGCCGTCGGCGATGTTCGTTCCGGCAACGTGAAACGCGTCGCCTCGGCCGTCGGTGAAGGAGCCATCGCCGTCCACATGGTTCACCGCACTCTGGCTGAACTCTAACGCAGCGTCTCGCAAGCGTCATGAAGCCACCCTGCGACCAGGCTGTCATTGAGTCCGGCCGCATGGTGGCGCCCTGCGCAAAATCCGCGCGGCCGTGGATCCTCGCCGTCACCATCCTCGGATCCAGCATGGCCTTCATTGACAGCACCGTCGTCAACGTTGCGCTGCCCGCCATTCAAAAGACTCTCGGCGGCACCGTCATCGACATGCAGTGGGTTGTCGAGGGTTACGGTCTCTTCCTGAGTGCGCTGATTTTGGCGGGCGGCGTCATGGGCGATCTATTCGGTCGCAGGCGAATGTTCCTGCTCGGCGTAACTTTGTTCGCCATCGCTTCGGCGGGTTGTGGACTTGCCGCCAACATCCGCGAACTGGTGATCGCGCGCTCCGTCCAGGGATTCGGCGCCGCCTTTCTCGTTCCCGGCAGCCTGTCGATCATCAGCGCCTCCTTCGGCGGCAATGAACGTGGCCGCGCCATCGGCACTTGGTCCGGCTTCACCGCCATAGCCACTGCCGGGGGGCCGGTTCTGGGCGGCTGGTTGATCGAACACGCCTCCTGGCGCTGGGCGTTCTTCATCAACGTGCCCATTGCCGCGGCCGTAATTTTCCTTTCACTTTTGCGCGTCCCGGAGAGCAAAGCTGAAACACAGGGCGGCGTGGATTGGGCTGGAGCGCTGATCGTAACCGCCGCCTTGGCGGGCGTGACCTACGGATTCATAGAATCCGCCGCCTTGGGCTGGAGTAGTCCCGACGTCTGGGGGAGCCTGGCTGCCGGCAGCGTGCTCTTATTGGTTTTCGTTTACTTCGAGGCTCATACCCGCTTCCCCATGGTTCCCTTGAACCTCTTTCGCTCGCAAAACTTCACCGGCGCCAACTTGCTTACGTTCTTCCTCTACGCCGCTCTCGGAATCTTCTTCTTTCTGTTCCCCTTGAACTTGATCCAGGTGCAGCACTATTCCGCAACGCTCACCGGCGCCGCCGCCCTTCCCTTCATCCTTCTCATGTTTTTGCTTTCGCGCTGGTCCGGCGGGCTTGTCGATCGCTTCGGCCCGAAGCCGCCACTGATCGTGGGACCATTGATTGCCGCCGCAGGATTTCTTCTCTTCGCGCTTCCGTCAGTGGGAGGCGCTTACTGGACCACGTTTTTCCCAGGATTTGTCGTCCTCGGACTGGGCATGGCCGTTAGCGTGGCGCCGTTGACCACGGTTGTCATGGGTGCCGTGGACCAGAGTCGCGCCGGGACGGCTTCCGGCATTAATAATGCCGTCGCTCGCATCGCCGGACTGCTCGCCGTTGCCATCTTGGGTATGCTGATGGTCGATTCCTTCAGCCATTACATGAACGTTCGTTTGAATCAGATGAACATCTCTTCGGACGCGCTGCGCGATTTGCACTCGAATGTCGCCAGGCTCGCCGCTGTCGCTCTTCCCAAAGACCTCGATCCGGCTACGGCCATCCAACTGCAAACCTTGACCGACGGATCCTTTGTATTCGGTTTCCGGATGGTCATGCTCGTATGTGCGGGACTTTCTCTCCTGAGTTCGGGTTTCGCTTGGCGCATCATAGGAACCCAAGCGAATCCCGACCGCGTCTAGAAGCGCGATTCAAGCTCTCGCGGGACGTAAGAATGCGCCCGCTGCACGCCGCTAAGCCGCCCCTGCCGCCTAGTTCGCCTCCTGCGCCGCCTGCATCGGAAATCCTCGTTTGCGCCAGCCATCCAGGCCTTCCGCCAGCGGACGGATCTTGGTTATGCCTCGGCTCCTCAAACGCAGAGCCATTTGCGCGGCGGTAGCTTCATTGGGGCAGCTGCAGAATAGGACGATCTCGCGGTCGCGCGGGATCACCTCGATGGCCTCCTCCAGATCGGCCGGGTCCATGTGAACGGCGCCGGAGATGGTTTGCGGTTCCGCATCGAATTCGAGCGAATGGCGAAGGTCGACTACAATCAAGTCCTCACGCGCATCCAACCGTTGTTTCAGCTCCTCGGGAGTAATGCGCGCCACCCGCAGATTGCGCAGGAATCGTTGGCGGTTCTGCCACTTCCACACGATATACCCGCCAATCGTGATCAGCACCAACGCCAATAATCCGCCGCCAAGAAACTGCAGGGAAGCCAGCGCGCGCTCCAGTTCACTGCTGAATACGAAACCGGTTGCGACATACGAGCAGGACCATAGCAGGGAGCCGATCGCATCGTAGAAAGCAAACCGCTGCCAAGGCATGCGGCTCGTCCCCGCCAGGGGCGCCGTCATAGCGCTCAAACCGGGCACGAATTTGGCGATCACCAGCGCCCAAGCGCCCCGGCGTTCGAACGAGATTCGCGTGCGGCGCACACAAGAATCCGGTTCCAGGGAGATGCGGCAGATGAGCCGCAGCACCGCGCTACCGCGCTGCCGCCCCAGGATGTACCACAACGTGTCGCAGATCGTTGCGGCAACCAAGGCCGTCGTCACCACGACCGCGAGATTCATTCGCCCCGTTCCTGCCAAGGCTCCAGCAGCAAGCAGCACGGGAGCCGAAGGTATCGGCAACCCCGCCTGTTCGCCCAGCACCCAAAGGAATAAGACTGAGTATCCGTGGTGAACGAGGAATTCAACGATTTCGTTCATCTGCTTCGTCGTTTCCAATTCCCAGCTTCAAAGCTGCGGCAAAAAATAAATACCGCGTATCGGCCCGGCCGGCACTCGCCTCGCCGCAAGTTAATCGTTTTGGGCCGCACCCAATATAAGACCAATATACGCTCCCCATCCCGCGCCGCCAAAGATATCGCCGCCCGCCGGCTGTAGAATGCCGCAGCGGCGAAAGCGTAACCATGAAATCTAAAACTGCGACGCAAGAGACGCAACAGAAGCAACAGAGCGAAGACAAGCCAGGCAGGTTGGAATCCCTGGGCGTAGCCCTCGCCGATTGGTCGCAGCGCTGGTTTCCGGACGCATTCGTCTTCGCGCTGCTGGCGCTGATCGTCGTTTTTCTGGGTGGAATGCTGGCGGGATCTCGAATTCGGGACCTCGTCGACTATTTCGGGCAGGGCTTCTGGAGTTTAATTCCCTTCACCATGCAGATGGCCATGATCATCATCGGCGGCTACGTCGTCGCCGTTTCGCCGCCCGTCTCCCGCATCATCCAACGGCTCTCCCGAATTCCCCGAACTCCTCGCCAGGCCATTGCCTTCACCGCTTTGTTCTCCATGCTCGTTTCGCTGATTAGCTGGGGCATGGGCATCATCTTCGGCGCCCTCCTCGCTCGTCAGATCGTGAAACACGTGCGCGGCATCGATTATCGAGCCATCGGCGCGGCCGCTTATCTCGGTCAGGGCACGGTTTGGGCCCTGGGCTTATCGTCTTCCGCAGCTTTGCTAATGGCCTCGCCCGGCGCGATTCCTCCGGCCCTCATCAACATCAGCGGCGTAATCCCGCTGCGGCAGACGATCTACCTTTGGCAAAGCATGGTCATTGCGATTGTCTTGACTTGCTCCGGCGTGCTGGTCGCTTATCTTTCCGCCCCGGCTCATTCCGCAAAAACGGCCGAATCGTTCGGCGTGCACGAACCAGATGCAGTGCAGTCATTAGAACCAGTCGAACCTCTCACCAAAGGCGAGTGGCTCGAAAATTTGCCGTTGCTTTCTCTGGTTGTAGGCGTGCTTGGCTTCGTCTACCTGGCCCGACTCCTGGCCGCGCGCGGCCCTCTCGCAGCCCTCGATCTGAACACTTACAATTTTCTCTTCCTCATGGCCGGATTGCTTCTGCATTGGCGGCCGCGCTCCTTCACCCACGCCGTCAGTAACGCGGTTCCCGCCACGTCCGGCGTTCTGATTCAATTCCCATTCTATGGCGGCATTTTTGGAATTGTGACCATGTCTCCGATCGCCGCCGGCATGGCTCGCTTTTTCGTGCATATATCTTCGACCGCCAGCTTCCCGCTCCTCGTTTCGATCTACTCGGCGCTGTTGGGAATGTTCGTTCCCTCCGGCGGCAGCAAGTGGGTCATCGAGGCGCCTTACATGTTGCAGGCTGCCAAGGACCTGCACGTCCATCTCGGCTGGGTGGTCCAGGTCTACAACGCATCCGAAGCCTTGCCCAACCTGATCAATCCATTTTGGATGTTGCCTATTTTAGGAATCCTGAAGATGCGCGCGCGGGACCTGGTCGGCTTCACCGCCCTTCAGTGCATGGTCAATATCGTCCTCGTTCTCTTTCTCGTATGGACTCTCGCTCACACGCTGGCCTATATCCCGCCCATTCTTCCCTAGTCCCCTTCCGTAATTTCCCTTTGCAATCCCCGTTTTGTAATCCAAGTGACCCATCGTCCTTCAGCCAGTGGCACAGCCACTCTTGGCTGTGCGGCCCCGACCAGTCGATGTCCCGCCGCCTAATCCTGACGGCTCATCCTCTCGAGGACCGCATCGCGTGTCTTTTCCAAAGTCTCGCGCACCGAATCCCTCGGCATGTGATCGACCACCGGATCCACCAGCCATCGAAGCATGGCCGGAACATCGCGGCTGAGCGCCATCGCCTCCACCTCGACGTATACCCCGCCGTCGCTCTCCTCAAATCTTGTTAAACTGTACAGCCGCCAAATGTAGCCTGGGCCGCGATCCGGAGGCAGCACGCGCATATCCGCCTGGCCAAACCCTTCCACCGCCTGCAAGCGAATGCTCTGCGAGATGCTGTACCAGTGTTTCGCGTCGATCTGGGTGTACTGCGTCTGATATTCGCCCTGTACTGCCGCCGTCACGAACAGCACTTTCTGCACCAGCAGCATTGAGTAACTGTCGTCATCTCCGTCCGAGCCTCGCCCTCTGGCTTCCATAACCGCGGGCTTGTAAATCTCCGAATAGTGGTCGTAGTCCCGCGCGACGCTGAAAACGTCGGCGACTTTGGCCCCGGGAATGAACACCACCCCAACCCAATCGTGGATCAGTCCGTGGGGCACCTTCGTTCGATGGCCGTCGCCCTCGCGCCAAACGATAATTTCGCCCGCTCGCGCGCGATCCCGTCTCTCGGGCACTTCGCTGACGCGCAGAAACGGAGACTCCTCGGCCCGTCCCTCCGTGCGCAAGCACGCCGAATGAACGTAATCGTTCCACTCCGCCAGGGCTTGCTCCTTCAGTTCACTTGCGCTCGATTGCGCCGGAACGGAAAAGAGCGTGAGGAGCGCCAGCACAATCGCCGCAAGATAACTGCCGCGCCAGTGCTTCCCGGCAAGCTTTCCTGGAAACTCCGTGCCGTAATGTCCGCTGCTGTTGGGTGCCATGCGCGATACCTCCCGTCCGATCCTTCCTCGCTGGATGAGGTGTTCGTTGCACCGAGGCTGCCAAACTCTTTCTGCCTGCCAAAACCGGCGAATCGCTTTGCTTTTTGTGAGATAGCGGAACAAAGGGTACTCACGACGTTACCGTGCCCGCTCGCACGTGCCGCCCGCATGGCAGATTGCTCAATTTCTGGCACAACTGTGTTGTATCCAAAGCAGGCGTGCATGCATCTGAACGTTTATCCCGGAGTGGTATAGCTCGTGACGTTCATGGAAGCACAGACAGCAACCCTGATCGAGCAGGAGCCCGCACGCTACGAAGCGCTGATCCGCGTTTCGCAAGCCGTTGGCGTGCACCGCGATCCCGAAGACCTTTTCCAGGTCCTTACCACCGAGCTCCGCAAGGTGATCAAGTTTGACGCCATCGGCGTCGTTCAGTACGACGAAGCCGGCAACGAAATCGCCTGGCATCTCGCCGAGAAGTGCAAGCAGATGAAGGAGAGCCAGTGCGAGGAGGTGCCCCAGGAAGAGACCATCACCTGGTGGGTCTATCAGAACCAGCAAGCTTTGGTTGTTCCTTGCATGGACCGGGAAACTCGCTTTCGCCGCGCGCTCGACGCTGTTAAGGCCTGCGGCATTCGATCCGGATGCGCCCTTCCGCTGACCACCGTGCATCGCCGTCTTGGCGTCATTTTCCTCGGCAGCGAAGAGGCCGAAGCCTACTCCGAGCAGGACGTCTCCTTTCTCTCGCTCGTTGCCGGCCAGATCGCCCTGGCAATTGACGACGCGCTTAATTTCGAGGCTTCCCGCAAAGCCCAAGAGCAGCTCAAGCTTCTCCTCGACCTCACAAATAGCGTCGTCTCGACCTTGGATTTGCGCGAACTCTTGCGCAATATCTCCGCGATCTTGCGCCGCGTCATGCAGTGTGATTTTGTCGGCGTCGGTTTGCCGGACGCGGAAAGCGCCGCCCACTTGCGCCTTTACGCCATGGATTTTCCGGAGAGCAAAGGATTCATCAGAGAGGAAACTCTCATCGCCATCGAAGGAACTCCGCCAGGCATGGTCTTCAGGTCCGGCGAACCTTACGTCGGCGCCATCCGCGACATTGACAACATGACCCCGGACTCCCCGGCTGTGGCCGAAGGCTTCAAGGTCGGTTGTGTCCTGCCGCTGGCCAGCCGCGGGCGCGTACACGGAGTTTTGAATCTGGGACGCCGCGAGGAAAACGCCTTCACCCCGGACGAGGTCCAACTCCTGATGCAGGTCGCGAACCAGACTGCCATTGCCGTGGAGAACGCTCTTGCGTACCGGCAAATCGCCGAACTGAAAGACAAGCTCGCGCAGGAAAAGCTCTATCTCGAAGACGAAATTCGCAGCGAGATGAACTTCGAGGAAATCATCGGCAAGAGCGCCGTTTTGCGCCGCGTCCTCAAGGAAGTCGAAACAGTTGGCCCCACGGAATCGACCGTCCTTATTTATGGCGAAACCGGCACAGGAAAGGAACTCATCGCCCGCGCCCTCCATAATCTCAGCCCTCGCCATTCCAGCGCCTTCGTGAAGCTGAATTGCGCCGCCATTCCCACCGGCCTGCTCGAGAGCGAGCTTTTTGGCCACGAAAAGGGAGCCTTTACCGGCGCTATCGCGCAGCGCATCGGCCGTTTCGAACTGGCCAACCGTGGCACCGTTTTTCTCGACGAGATCGGCGAGGTCCCCCTCGAGCTTCAGCCGAAGCTGCTGCGTGTGCTTCAGGAACGCGAGTTCGAGCGCCTCGGCAGCACCCGCACGCTCAAGACCGACGCCCGCTTGATCGCCGCCACCAATCGCGATCTCACCGCCATGGTCGAAGAGCAGAAGTTCCGTTCCGATCTTTTCTATCGCCTGAATGTATTTCCGGTGCGCGTCCCCCCGCTGCGCGAGCGTCCTGAGGATATTCCCCTGCTGGTGCGCCATTTCACCCAGCAGTTCGCCCGCCGCATGAACAAGAAGATCGAAACCATTCCTTCCGAGATGATGAGCGTGCTGTGCGATTACCACTGGCCCGGCAACATCCGCGAACTGCAGAACGTAATCGAGCGCGCCGTAATCCTGACGCCCGGCCCGGTATTGCAGGTAGCGCTCTCCGATCTCAAGCCTAACGTCGGCCCCGCGCCCAAACTCGACGGCGCCGCTCGCCCCGAGGCCCCCGGCAGCATGCAACGCGTTCTTGAAGACACCGAACGCAAGCAGATCCTCGCCGCGCTCGAGGAAACCAATTGGGTCGTTGCCGGTGCCAAAGGCGCCGCCGCACGTTTGGGAATGAAGCGCTCCACTCTTCAAGTCAGAATGCAGAAGCTGGGTATTACTCGCAGCAGTAAGCCCAACTAGGACTCCACCCAGAGTAAGTCCCGTCGGCGTCTCGCCTCCCCGTATTTTGTAATTCCCGCCTTCTCTTGTTCGACCTCCGCTTTCCGCTGTCATCCCGAACCCGGTCGCGTCTTTTGCGAACGGGGGTGAGGGATCTGCTTTTCACCTTCACCTTAGGATGATCGCTCGTATTCGCTGCCACGGAATTAGCAAAGGTGCCGCGGCAGCGGCACCTGCGCCTTGGCACTCCGCGCTGAAATCTTTGCGCCTCCTCTTCTATCTCCCGTTCCGCTAAGCCTTTCCGCCGCAAAAACGCCTTCGCCGCACATTGGCATGGTGCGTGCCCTTCTACTGCGTCGAGAGCAAACGCAATGCTGCGGATCACGATCACCGACGGCCCCGCTGAGCAGCGCTGGATTCTGCAAGGCCGCCTCGTTGCGCCGTGGGTTGCGGAACTCGAGACCAGTTGGAAGAGCTCGCACCGTCGGCGCGACGCGCGCAAATGCATCGTGGACCTCAGCGACGTCACGCTCATCGACGATCAAGGCGAAAGGGCGCTCCGCGTGATGAGCAGAGCCGGCGCCGAGTTCATCGCCTGCGGCGTCTACACCAGGCACGTCGTCGAGCTGATCGAGAGCCAATGCAAGTGCCGCTGAAATCTCGAAACGCCGTGCGCGCGGAAAACGCCGCGCGAAGGGAAAGTTCGTGGCCTAGCCAGGGAGGACGTCATGATCGCTTATCTCTTGATCGTCTTGTTGTCTGTGCTGATTTTTCTCTGCTTGCCGGGCTTCGGTCAAACGTCTCGTTGAATTCGGTGCACCGAGTTCGAAAAGAATGTGGGCAACTAAATCAAAAGGGGGAAAGAAAAATGTCAACACATAGGACGTCAATTCTTGCAGTTTTGTCGTTACTCTTGCTGTTCTCTTCAGCGGCTTTCGCGCAGGAAGAGTCGGCATGGAGCCACGGTGAAGTAAGCGTGCAAGGCACGGGCTTCTTCACCAAAGATTCCAACGGAAACGGAATCTCGCAGCATTCCACGGACACCGGCGGTCTCCTCGTCGGTTATCGCTACCATTTTGATCGCTGGCTCGCCGCCGAAGCGAACTATGGCTACGACCGCAACACCCAGCAAAACGTTACGGTCAGCGGTCCGTTTAACGTCCAGGCCAATGTGCATCAAGCCACGGCCGCGGCGGTTGTGACGATTCCTGGAAGTTGCCGAATCAACCCTTACGTCTTGGCTGGCGCCGGCGCGCTGGTCTTTGATCCAACCAACAATGCCGGCCAGTCCGTGCCCGGAGCCCTCACCCAAGCCAAAGCCGCATTCGTCTACGGCGGCGGTGTCGACTTCACTCTGGTCAAACACGTCGCTCTTCGCGCCGAGTATCGCGGCTTCGTCTACAACCGGCCCGACTTCCAATTGGCTTCGCTGAACTCGAGCGTTACCACCCACACAGCGGAGCCCTCGGCGGGAATCGTGTTCCGCTTCTAACTCTCACGAACGGTTGCCTCGCGGCCGGCGCCATCGAGCGCGGCGCTGGCCGCGAGCCGCAGCGAACGAAGGAGGTTCAAGCCATGATTTTGTCAGGCGCGATGCCACACCAAATCGAAATGCCGGTAGCAAACGCAACACAGCCGCAAGCCAGGGAAGAATTCAGGATCGAGGAAATTCTGCGCCGCGCCCGTCAGATCCACCGCGAGCACGGCGGGTTCTTCGGCTATGACTTCGACGATTGGGCCCAGGCCTGGGCGGAATTGCCGCGAACCGCCAGCCGAGCCAAGCTGCAAAGCTCAGGCGAAAACAAGATCGAATCTGTGCCCACACGGGAGAGAGAGGTTCTTGAGCCATGCTTCGGCTGCGGCAACTAACGCGCAACGCCCTCGCGGCTTCGGCGCTTTTCTTTATCGCCTCAGCCGCGCCACTCAGAGGACAGAGCGCCACGGGCCAGGTGCAGTTTACGGCGCCCGTCTCGTCCGTCTCCGTCTCCACCACTCTCGGACCGCAAACTCCTTTTCTGGGCAGCGTTCCCACGGGTCAGGCCACCGGCACGGTGATGTCGCTCTCCTTGAGCGACGCTCTCGACCGTGGGCTGAAGTACAACCTCGGCCTCATCGAAAGCGATTTGGGGACGCGCACCGCCCGTGCCGAGCGGCTCAAGAGCCTGAACGAACTGCTGCCCAACATCAACGCGGCCATAACCCAGTCCGCCGAGCAAGTGAACCTCCGGGCCGAGGGCCTCAAACTCAATCTTCCGGGTTTCCCAACCGTTGTCGGCCCCTTCGGTGTCGAAGACGCTCGCGGCTACTGGTCCCAGAAGCTCTTCGATTGGACCGCCGTGCAAAACCTGCGCGCGTCCCAGAAGAGCCAGCGAGCCTCCGACTATTCCTACAAGAACAGCCGCGACCTCGTGATCCTCGCGGTCGCCAATGCTTATCTCCAGGTCATTGCCGATCGCGCCACCATCGAATCGCAGCAAGCGCAGTTGGCCACTTCGCGCGCGCTCTACCAAAGAGCTGTGGATCAGCGCACAACCGGTGTTGCCGCGCGCATCGACGAACTGCGCGCCAACGTCGAGTTGCAGACGCAAGAGCAGCGCCTCATCGCTGCGCAGGATCAGCTCGGCAAGGACAATTTGGTTCTGGCGCGTACCATCGGCCTCCCTGCGGGCCAGGAGTTCACGCTTACAGACAGCGTGCCTTACGCTCCGCTGCAAGAAATCACCGCCGAGAAAGCGCTGCAGGACGCCTACTCGAATCGCGCCGACTATCGCAGCGCCCAGCTCGCGGTCCAGGCGGCGCAGTTGTCGCGCAAGGCCGCCGTCGCGGAAAACTACCCCTCCGTCAGCTCACAAGTGGACTATGGCGATATCGGCCCCAATTTCGCGAACTCACACGGCACGGTTACGGCAGCCGCCAGCGTGAATATCCCCATCTTCCAGGGAACCCGCGTGAGAGCCGATGTTCTGTCCGCGGATACGACCCTGCAGCAGAGGAATGCGGAGATGGAGGATCTGCGCGGCCGAATCGATCAGGAGGTGCGCTCCGCTCTTTTGGACCTCACCTCCGCCTCGGAACTGGTTCGCGTGGCTCAGAGCAATCGGGAGCTCGCTCGCGAGACCCTCAGCGAAGCGCAGGATCGTTTCACAGCCGGAGTCACCGACAACATCGAAGTCGTGCAGGCCCAGGAATCCGTCTCTGGCCGCCGATCAGGCCTATATCTCCAGTCTCTACAGCTTCAATATCGCCAAAGTTCAGCTGGCGCGTTCCGTTGGCGTTGCCGAGCAAGCCGTAAAAACCTACTTGGGAGGAAACTGAAATGCCACACGAAGTCACCCAACACGAAGTCACCATCGATATTGACGAAGAGCCTCAGCCGGGCGCAGCGCGAGACGTTAGAGCGACTTCGCCTCAAAGCTCCGGCGGCTCCGCAACACCCGATCCGCCGCCGGCAAAACGCGCCCCCCGCACGAAGTACCTCCTGGGCATCGCCGGTCTGCTGGTGGTAATGGCTTCGGTGACCTCTGCCTACGCCGTCTTCGCCGGTTGGGAATCCACCGACGACGCGCAGATCGATGGTTACGTCAATCCCATCAGCTCTCGCGTCGCCGGTTACGTGACCAAAGTTTATATGGACGATAACCAATATGTGAAAGCCGGGACGCCTCTCGCGCAGATCGATCCCACCGATTACCAGGTCGCTCTGGCCAGCGCTCAAGCCACTCTGGCGAACGATCGCGCCACCGCCGACGCCAGCCAAGTGAACGTCCCCGTCACCTCGGTCAACACAGTGAGCCAGGTTACTTCCGCTCAAGCCGATGTCGATAACGCGCACGCCGCCATTTCCGGCTCGGAGAAGCAACTCGCCGCCGCGCAAGCCGCGCTCCTCCAGGCCGAGGCCAATAACGCCAGGGCTCAGGATGACGTGAAGCGCTACAAGCCCTTGGTCGATAAGCAGGAGATCGCCGAGCAGCTCTATGCGCAATCGGTGCAGACAGCCAACGCCATGGCCGCGGCCGTACTGGTCGCCTCCGCCAACGTGCAGGCCGCGCAAGACGCCGTTACCCAGGCCCGGGGAAAATTGGACCAGGCCGTCGCCGCGCTGGACTCCGCTCGCACCGGCCCTCAGCAAGTGCGCATTCAAGAGTCGCGCGCCTTGGCCGCTGCCGCCCTGGCGGATAAGTCCAGGCAAGCCGTCCAGCAAGCTCAGCTCAATTTGAACTACACGCGCATCGTCGCGCCCGTCGATGGCCTCATCGCCAAGCGGTCCGTGCAAGTTGGCGAATATGTCGCGCCCGGCCAGCAACTGCTCGCCGTCATACCGCTCGACGACATCTGGGTCACCGCCAATTTCAAAGAAACGCAGCTCAAGAACGTGCGCCCCGGCCAGCCCGTGCGCATCTTCGTCGACGCTTACGGCCGCGACTACACCGGTCACGTCGAGAGCATCGCCGGCGGCACGGGAGCCATCTTCAGCCTGCTGCCGCCCGAGAATGCGACGGGCAACTACGTAAAAGTGGTGCAGCGCGTGCCCGTGCGCCTGCGCTTCGATCAAGGTCAGGATCCCGATCATCGCCTCAGGCCGGGTCTTTCCGTCGAGCCGAAAGTGAAGGTCCAGTAAAAAACGTCCGCTGAGATCGAGAGATTGGATTTGGTGCAGCCATGAGCGAACAAAACACAGATCAAGCCGCAACTTTACAAACCAACGCGGATACTTGGACGCCCGGCCACAATCTCTGGCTGATCGCCCTCACCGTCACCATCGCCACCTTCATGGAAGTTCTGGACACCAGCGTGGCCAACGTCGCCCTCCCTCATATCGCCGGAGGCCTGGCCGCCAGCCAGGATGAGAGCAGTTGGGTGCTCACCTCGTATCTCGTTTCCAACGCCATCGTTCTGCCGCTTAGCGGCTGGCTCTCCTCGATTTTCGGACGGAAACGCTTCTACATGACCTGCGTCGCCCTGTTTACCGTGAGCTCGTTCCTGTGCGGCATCGCGCCCAGCCTTCCTCTGCTCATCGTATTTCGGATTCTGCAGGGTGTGGGCGGTGGAGGATTGCAGCCCAGCGAGCAGGCCATCCTCGCGGACACTTTTCCGCCCGCCAAGCGCGGCATGGCTTTCGCCGTTTACGCCATGGCGGTCGTCGTTGCTCCCGCCTTGGGGCCCACCATCGGCGGCTGGATCACCGATAACTATAGCTGGCGCTGGATCTTCTTCATGAACCTGCCCTTCGGCGTACTCTCCGTCCTGCTCACTTCCCTGCTCGTATCCGATCCGCCCTGGCTCAAAAGTAAAAAGAGCGGTGGCATTAAGGTGGATTACATCGGATTCGGCCTGCTCGCGCTGGGTTTGGGGGCGCTGCAAATCGTTTTGGACAAAGGAGAGCGGGAAGACTGGTTTGAAACGCGCTATATCGTCGTTCTCACGGTCATTGCCGTCATCTGCCTGATCGCCGTCTACTTCTGGGAACTGCGACACAAAAACCCCATCATCGAAGTCCGCCTCTTCGCCGACCGCACTTTCTTGATGGCGTGCTTCATGCTCTTCATCGTGGGCTTCGTGCTCTACGCCACCACCTTGCTGCTGCCCCAATTGGCCCAAAGCCTGTTGGGCTATACCGCCGAACTCGCCGGCCTGATGGTCATGCCGGGAGGATTCGCTCTCGTACTCACCTTGCCCTTAGTGGGCTATCTGCTCTCCCGTTATGACGCCCGCGTCATGATCGTGGCGGGACTCCTGATGCTGGCGATGTCCATGTTCCTGATGGCCCACCGCTTCGATCTCGATGTCGACTTCAACACCTTGATGTGGGCTCGCGTCTATCAGTCCGTGAGCCTCGCCTTCTTGTTCATCCCCATCAACACCGCGGCCTACTCCTATCTTCCCCGCGAAAAAAACAACGTTGCCTCAGGCTTGATCAATCTCTTTCGCAACATCGGAGCCAGCGTGGGGATCTCTTTCGTCACCACCATGCTGGCGCGCAGAGCCCAATTTCATCAGAGCGTGCTCGCCGCCCATGCCAACGCCTACAGCTCTCAGTTCAGGGGAGCAATTCAGGGCGGGAGTCAGCTCTTCATGTCCGCGGGCGCGGTCGCCGCGCAGCAACAAAGTTACGGACAGTTGTACGGCTCGATTCTCCGGCAATCCAGCATGATCGCTTACCTGGACAATTTCTGGATGCTGGGGATCTCCGCATTGGCGGTCATTCCCTTCGTCTTCCTGATGAAGCGGCCCCCGAAGGGAACCGCAGCCGCCGCGCACTAGCCGTGCGATAGAGAGGAGATTTGCGTTTCCTGATGCCAAGGGGCCACGGACGGCCCGTTCGCCGAACGAGCCGCGATTAAAATAGCCACTTCAGTGCGAACTGAAGCTCTCTCGCCTCCTGCGCGCTAGTAATCACTCCGAAGTTCGCGGCTCCATAGATGCGCCCGGGCAAATTGAAGTTCGGATGATTTAAGGCGTTGAACGCGTCCCACCGGAACTGTATGGCTTCGTTCTCGCGCAAAGTCCACGTCTTTTGGAGCGACAGGTCCACGTTCGCCAGGCCCGGGCCGGTCACGATGTTTCGGCCCGAATCGCCGAACGTGAATTGCGCGGGAAGCGTGAACGCCGATGTATTGAACCACTCCGCCGGTGTCTGCGGTCCGTCGTTTGGATTCCCAGTCACATTGGGCCGCTCCAGATTGTTCCCGCCGACCAGGCCGATATTGGCAACATCTTGCGCCGACGATAAGTTGACGGTAAACGGAGCCCCGCTCTGCACCATGACAATGGTGCTCGCGCGCCAATCGCCAAAGGCCTGGTGCCGCCATCCGCTCGCCCCGCGCTCGAACGGAAAGTCGTAGATGGCGTTCGCAGCAAACCGGTTGCGGTGGTCAAAGCTCGAAAGCGCCGATTCCAGGCCCGGGTCGTACGGGTTCTGCGGCAGATTGTACTCGGCATTCGTTGTGCCGGTGTCGGAGGCGTCGTCGATCGATTTCGAAAGCGTGTAGTCGGCGTCGAAAGACAAGCCCGTTGCAAACCGCCGCGTCACCTTGAGCGTCATCCCGTTGAAGGTCGCCCAACCGTCCCAGCGGATCGTCGTGAACGGAGCCAACTCTGGATACGGACGCCGCGCCTGTACGGCGCCCGGACCGGGCAAAGGAACATTCACATCCGTCGAACTGTCCGCGTGAACCGTTCGCGAGCCGATATACTCCGCCTCGATCGTCGTGTTCGGCGTCAGCGCCCTCTGGATCGCCAGATTCCACACCTCGTTGTACTCAATTTGGTAGCTATTGTTGACGCCGTTGGCGCCAATCGCGCCGGTAGGATTTTGCGCCAGAATATTCTCCGTCGTAAGGGCCCCAGTAAAATTCTGTGTTGAAGCCGGGTTGGTTACCGTCTTGACCAAAAAGAACGGCATGTTCTCGGCCAGGTTCTGCAGCACGCTATACGCCGCCTGGTTGGTGTAGATTCCAAATCCCGTCCGCACCACCATCTCGTGCGAACCGGGAATCCGCCAGGCGATGCCCAGCCGCGGAGCAAGCCGTAGATTGCGCGGCGTAAGCAGGCTATTGTTCCAGCCCACGCTGGACGCGGCCACGATGGGCAGCGGGCTGATCGACGCCAAGCCGTTTGCCGCCGGCGACAAACCCTGCGGGTTGCCCGCGACCACAAACGCCGGCCCTCCCGGCGCGGCCAGGTCGATGTCCGATGTTTGATTGGTCCCCGCGACGAGATTCCCGTTGTGTTCGTATCGCAGGCCCGCATCGATCGTTAGATTGGGATTGATCTGCCAGCGATCTTCCGCGTAGAAGTGCGCCCAATTGGTGGTCGCATTTTCCGCACCTCTGCCGATGCCCACCTGCGCTTGCGCCGGGTAGCCGAGAAGAAAATCGGCCAGCGGATTCCCCGTGTACGCGCCGCTGTAGGTGTACAGGCCGCGTGCGTCGTTCGGATATGACGGGTTGAAACCGAGATGAAAAAAGTAGGCCCCGAACTCCAGGCTGTGGCTCCCGCGATGCATAAGCACGTTATCGAACAGCTCGAAATCTTTGTCCTCCCGAGACGTAAAACCCGCCGCCGAGCCGATGGTGCTGAAGGCATTGCTCAGCGAAATCTGCGGGTATCCCAGATCGGCCGCATTCGTGGTCACGCCCTGAAGTCCGTATTGAGACGAAAATGGGTTCCCGGCGTTGGGGTCTCCCTGCCCGCCGGACACTCGCAGCCAGCCAAAACGAAATTCGTCGATTAAAGTCGGCGAAAACGTGTGCGTTTCGCTGGCCGCCAGATTCACCGAATGCGTTGCCAGCGTCCGCCCGAAGCCCGGCAGCAGCGCTTCATTGAGCACGCTCGAGCCAAACGGGTCCAATTCATTCGCATCGAACTCCGAGGCGCGCAAAAAGCTGTTGTCCCTCTGGGACATTCGCAGATCGAGCCGGGCATTGTACTGATTGTTGTCATAACTCTCTTCCTGTGCGGAAAGCAGGTTATTCTGCCCGGCCAGCCCCGGAGTCGGCGGCGGCAGCATCGCCAGCAGCGCCAGCGCCGCTGGATCCAGGTGCAGGCTGGGATCGTTGGCGATGTTATTGCCCGCGATCGGCTGATGCGTGAGGGGATCCACAATTGCCGCCGCGCCGGCGAAATTGCCCGCGCGCTCCGCCATCGTTGGCACGCTGAATAGATCGGACAGTGATTGTCGTGTCCTCTGCCCGTCATAGTTGGCGAAGAAAAATACGCGATCCTTGATAATGGGACCGCCCACGGCCGCCCCAAACTGGTTCTCGCGGAAGGCCGGCGCCGGACCGGAAAGATCGAAGAAATTCTTCGCATTGAACATATCGTTTCGCACGAACTCGTAGGCGCTCCCGTGCACATGGTCCGTTCCCGACTTCGTGACGATGTTGATTACCCCTCCCGACTTTCCCCCGAATTCGGCGCTGTAGTTCGTCTTATCGATCATGAACTCCGCGGTGTCGTCCGGCGAAGGGCTCAGCACCACGTTGTTGAAGTATTCGTCGGTCACGCTCACGCCGTCCACCAGGAACAGGTTGTGCCCCGTCCGTTGTCCCAGCACGTTGATCAGCGTGCCGGTCTGCTGCAAGGAATCTCCCCGCGTTCCTCCCGGCGGATTCACCACTCCCTCGCTCAGCAGGGTTAACTCCAAAAATTCGCGGTTCTCCAGCGGCAGATCGGTCACTTGTTGATTCTGAATTACGTCTTTGATCTCCACAGATTCCGACTGCACCAGGCCCGGCGCGGCCTGCACGATCACCGCTTCCCTTTCGTCCCCAAGTTCCAGCGAAAAATCTTGCCGCAGATGCTCGTTCACGTGCAGCGCCACGTTGTCGGCTACCGACTGCTTGAAGCCACCCGAGCTGGCCATCAGCTTGTACGTTCCCGGCGCAAGCCCGGTCAAAAGATATTCGCCCGCCTCATTCGTAGCCACGCGAACACTTTGCCGCGTATCCGCATTCACGGCCGCTACCTCGGCGCCCACGATGATGCCCCCCGCCGGATCGACCACCCTTCCGGTAATGTCCCCGGTGTTCATCTGCGCGAACGCGCACGGCACGCTCCCCATCGACAGGGCCAGCAGGAGCGCGTGAGCTCCTCCTATGAAGCGTATTGCCTTTCGGATTTCCGCTCGCACTTGACCCGACCCCTTTTAGCGCATTGGCACGCGCTTCGCGCTGGCACGCACTTCAACGATCCCCGGATTGCTCTTCGGACGATAATCCTTATCCGCGCCCCCTGTCCAGCCCGCCCGGATGGGCGAGGCCAGGTGACTTGCGTGCCGCACCCTTCGCTTTTTTAGGGTGCGGTTTTTCTTCATGCCAGGCAGAGCCGCTCTTCGGACAACGCTAGTCGAGCGCACCTCCGCGCCGAATCGCGCCCCTTCGCTTTGCAACTTTTTGATCGAGGTTATCCAAATTTTGCGTTTGCGGTTTTGCGAACGTAGCCCTAAGCTCCCCTCCGAGGTTGAACAAGTTTCATCGGTTGGCCCGCTCCTTTCGACGACGAAAGGACCCGCGCGGTCGGCCTTTAACCTCAGTCCTCTTGGGCGCCCCGTCGCGCTCAGCCAATCCAGGACATCAGGCTCCGTGAAGAGCCAAGGTAGTTAGCCGGACCGAACTCCGTTTGCGCGGCTGTTTCTAGTCGCCCTCGCGGGTTCGTCTTTCCGCAGTCAATTCTGCGGACCGGCCGATTCCTTTGCTTGTTTCGCCACATTTTCATGGAGTCGAGGTGTTTTGCAATGAACCCGTTCTGGAAGGTCGCCGATTTCGTTCGCAGCCTCCGCCGAGAGATGCGCTTTGGCCAACTCTCGCGCGCTCCCTTACGGCTCCTTCGTCTCGAATTGCTGGAGAAGACCGTCGTCTGCGACTGGATGGCTCGCCCTGCGGATCTATGGGACGCGAGCCTTCCGCAGCCGGTCAAAGATCGCAACGAGTCGCAGCAAGCTTTAGCGGATGCGATCTCCATCCGCGACCTGATATTCGACGCACTGCCTGTCTTGGATCTCGCGGTTTTGCGCGCATTTCGCCAATCCGCTCGCGAGCCGCCCGAACTGATCATCGCCGGCTCGATTTGCCGCGACGATCCCGGAATACGCCAGCAGGCTTCCTTGGTCATGCAAGCCAAGCTGAGCGGCTTTCACTTCTCTCTGCGGGACGGACGATTGGACTCCATGCCTTCTGAAGAGTTTGAAATGAGTTTTGGCCCTGGTGCAGTACCTGAATATGCCGTCAAGTAAACGCACTGATCTCGATTCGAAAGGGGAACAAAATAAAATGTCTGCCATCGCACCACACGTCAACAAATTGTCACTAGGAGAGAAATTCTCGCGATTACGCCACCGGCTTCGACAGCCGGAGTGGCGCAGGTATGGTGGGACGCTGCTCGCTGGAAAGGTCATGGGAGTGGGGATTGTCCTGCTCCTCATGGCCGTAGTAACGGGCGTTTTCTTCAGTCACGTCTATGCCCAAACCGCGCCGGCGCCGGAGGTCAAAGCTTCCGACATCGTGAATCCGGTGAACACAGCGTGGACCCTCGTGGCGGCATTCCTCGTGTTCGGCATGCAGGTCGGCTTCACCATGCTGGAAGCGGGCTTCTGCCGTTCGCGCGAGACCGTCAACGTTCTGGTGGAATGCGTCGTGGATACCTGCCTTTGCGGCATTCTGTTCTATGCCATCGGCTTCGCATTCATGTTCAGCCACGGTAACGGATTCATCGGTTACCACTGGTTCTTCCTGCAAAACGCCCCCGCCACTTATGAAACCACCGGCGTGGCCTTTCTGGCAGTCTGGATCTTCCAGTTCGCCTTCGCCGACACCTGCTCGACGATCACTTCAGGCGCCATGATCGGCCGCACCGGATTCGTCGGCGACCTTCTCTACAGCATTTGCGTCACCGGTTTCATCTACCCCATCATCGGACACTGGGCCTGGGGCCCGGACGGCTGGCTTGCCAACATGGGCAGCGCCGGCAACTTTTTCCCATCGCTCGGAATTGGCTTCCATGATTTCGCCGGTTCCACTGTCGTACATACCATCGGCGGATTCATTGCCCTGGCCGGCGCCATCGTTCTCGGTCCACGGCTCGGCCGCACATTCAAGCGCGATGGCGGCGCTCCCATGCTGCCTCACGATCTCACCATCGCCGTCAGCGGCGGACTGATCCTCTGGTTCGGCTGGTACGGCTTCAATCCCGGCAGCACACTCTCGGCCATGGACTTCGTCGGCATCGGCCGCGTCGCCACCAACACCACCCTCGCCGCCTGCGCGGCGGGCCTTTCCTCCATCCTTTACGGCTACTTCATGACCAAGAAGTGGGACGCCGGTTACACGACGAACGGATTCCTCGCCGGACTCGTCGCCATCACCTGCCCCTGCTACTGGGTCAGCTCCCACCGGCGCTGTGCTGCTCGGCGGTGTAGCAGGAGTGCTGGTCATCATGGGAGTCGACTTGCTCGAGTGGCTGCGCATCGACGATCCCATCGGCGCGTGTGCCGGTGCACGGGCTCTGCGGCATCTGGGGAACGTTGTCGCTCGGCCTGTTCGCCTGCGGTCAATTCGGCGCCACCGGGCCGATTAGTCCCGACAATAGCGCCCCGCTCAAGGGCCTGTTCTACGGCGGCGGCATGCAGGTGCTCCTGGCCCAAGCCATCGGCAGCGCCTGCATCACCGCGGCCACCTTTGGCGTGGCCATGGTCGTCATGCTCGCCGTCAACGCAACTGGCCTACTGCGGTTGCCGCGGGAAGCCGAGTTGTATGGCATGGATCTCCACGAGCACGGGATCTCGGCGTATCCGGAGTACGAGATCTCCCCGTTTGCCGCGCCGAGCGGCTTGTCCGTCCAAGCCGAGGCCGCTGCCAAGGCCAATAGCTTCACACCGAGCAAATCGATGGCTCGCATCGGTCTGAACTCGACAACCTGAAGACTCCACATCCAACCGGGATTCGCTGGGCTTTCCGCAACAAGGGAAGCCTGGCGAAACCCAAATCCGGCCCCGATTTCAAAAAGGATCTCTGGAGTGGGTGGTGAATTGAGATGAGCGTCAAGGTCAAGCGCGTTGCGAGCGGTCGCCGAAAACGCCTCAGCCGTGGGCGCTCGCAACGTAACCAGAACCCTCCAAGCCGGTATCGCTGGCTCACCATGCTCCCTGAGGAGCCGGAGGCCAGCGATAATGAAGAGCCCGGCGAAGAGGACGAAGAGCGGTCCAGCAGTGCGTCACAGCCTTTACGTATACGGAGGAAATAAAGCAAATGATGACCAAAATCGAAGCGGTGATTCAGCCCTCGAAGTTTGACTATGTCAAGCAGGCTTTGATCGATATCGGTGTGGATGGAATGACGGCTTCCGAAGTGCGCGGCCACGGCAGGCAAAAGGGCCATACCGAGACCTATCACGGCCATGAATACAGTGTCGATCTCCTGCCCAAGATCAAGCTCGAAATCGTCATTGAAGACAAGTTGGTGGACCGGGTTGTGGAAACCATCACCAGGGCCGCGGCCACCGGCAGAATCGGCGACGGAAAAATATTTCTTTTCAAGGTCCAGGAAGTCATCCGGATACGCAACCAGGAGCGCGGCGTAGCGGCGCTCTGATCGGCGTCGTGATCGACGCCTCCGACGTATCGGACCGCCGTTTGCCCTGCTTGGCCGAGGTGCTATCGGGCCTCGCTCTCTCTGAGACGATCCTCGGCCTGGCCGTAGAGGGAAAAAATCGATGCTCCTCAGCGCAACTTTGAGTTTGTCCCGGGCTCGAGCGCTGTCTAAAGTGAACCAGAGGGGTGGGGCCTCGCAGGAGCGCCGGAAAGGGCCCGGTGAGTTTTGGCGTCCAACGATAACCAAGGAGTTACCAAACCCGTGGGTACGATTATCGAGGCACCCTACTACGCAGTGAACAGCGCCGCAGGCCGAACGGATCGACCTGATCGAACCGATCGCGCCGGACTCGGCGGTCCCTTGCGCCGTTACGGCCTGGCGCTGGGCTTTGTCTCGGCGGCGCTTTTGCTCACCTTGCCGCTCCAGCATCTCTTTCCGCATCCCTTTCTCTTTCTTTTTTTCGCCGGCGTCGTTGCCGCCGCCTGGTTCGGCGGCATGCTTCCGGGACTTTTTGCGGTCTCGGTTTCCACCATTGTGGTGGACTATTTTTTTGTTCCCCCGCTCTATTCGCTGGCCGTCAAGCCCACCGAGGTCAGCTACTTCGCGGCCTTCGTGATCTCCTCGCTGCTCGCCAGTTGGGTCAGCGCCTCCAAGAAGGAAAGCGAGGAAGCGCTCAAGGAAACCCGCAGCCAGCTTCAGGTTCTCGTTGCCGAGCGCACCGCCGCGCTGCAACAATCCACCAGCGAACTGCAGGAAAACGAGCGGCACATTCAACTTCTGACGGAAGTCATTCCCCAGCAGGCCGATCTCGCCTTGGAACGCAACCCCGAAAAGGCCAAGCCCGCTTCGCTCGAGCAGGTCCTCGCCGAAGTCGTCGATTTCACCACGTCCATGCTGAAATGCGATTCCTGCTTCGTCTATGTCCTGGAGAAGGATGACCTCGTGCTCCGCGCCTCGAAAAATCCTCATCCCGAAGCCGTCGATCGCCTCAAGCTCAAGATGGGGCAAGGCATCACGGGATGGGTCGCCGAACACGGCCGCGTCGTCGCCGTCAATCAAAACGCAGCGCTGGACTCGCGCTTCCAGGCTTTCAACGATCTGCCCGAAGATCGCTTCCAGGCCTTTCTTTCCGTTCCCTTGCTCAGCCGCGGCCGCTTGGTGGGCGTAATCAATTTGCAGCATCGCGACCCCCATCGCTACACCGACCGCCAGGTTCGCCTGATCTCCGCCGTGGGTCTCTTGGTGGGCGCGGAGATCGAACTCGCTCGCCTGGAAAGCGAAAACTCGCAGCTTTCGGCCAGGCTCGAGACCCGCAAGATCATCGAGCGCGCCAAAGGCATTATCCAGCGCGATCTGAAACTCAGTGAAGAGGAAGCCTACCTCGCCTTGCAACGCCAAAGCCGCAACAGGGGAAAGTCTATGAAGGAGATCGCCGAATCCATTCTCCTCAACGAGGAAATCAGAAATGTTCGAGAAAATCGGTAGTGACTCATTTTTGATTCAGCGCTCAGATCGCACTCATCGCCTTTTCAACCATCGAGTACCTGAGATCAATGCTGAATTGTGGGATCGTGGAGACTGTCGGCCCTTTCTCTAAGCGCGGCCCAAAGTAGCAGCATGAGAAGGAGGGGTAGATGGAAACAGCGTCCGAAAAATTACTACGCATCCATCAACTCTGGAAAGAGCTGGAGCGAATGAAGCCGGATACCAGCGAATCGGAAGCACTGATGAAAAAGATTCGCGTCCTGTCGGCTGAATACCAAACGCTCACCGAAGGGCCAAAGCCCAGCCGCAAAAATCGAAATGAGTCACTACCGGAAAATCCCTCGTCTATCCCCTACTCTGTGTCCTCTTCTATGCCTTCATCCATAAAGGACCAGAAAAAAGCCCGCTAAGAGGCTGCACCTTATTTTCCCTGCTTTTTTTTGCGAGCCAAGTGCAAATCCGCTAGATAACTGACAGGAGCATTGCAGAACAGGCAAGTGGTCTCATGCAACTCAGTCCCCGGCTGATCGTCGGGGACGGAAAACGAACGCAAACATTCCGTGCAGGTCACCACGAAGTATCCTTCGTCGCTTCTCGGAACCCATACCGGAGCCCTCTCTGGCTTGGAGAGGTGAGGCCGGAGCGGTGACTGTTCCAATAATTCCGCGATCTTGGCGAACAGTTGCTCAGGGGCATACTCAGCCTTACTGAAAAAACCATCGGCAATCACCCCGTTCGGCGAGCCCTCGAATTTGGCGCTGATGGCGATCACCGGAACATGCGGGAAGCGCCGCCTGACGACGGACAGTAGCTCGAAACCGCTCATGTTGGGCATGCCCAAGTCGGAGATGATCACATCCGGCACAGACCGCCGAAGCTCCGCCAGGGCCGCAAAGCCATCCTCCGCTGCCCGCACCTCATATCCCTTGTTCCTCAGAACGACAACCGAGGTCGTCCGAACATTGGGATCGTCATCGACAACCAATATGCGGTAGTTGAAGCCAGCCATTGCGGTCACGGACATACGATGCCGATAAGCCCACATTAAGGCAGCCTCCGAAATTCTCCGTGGCTGGCCCGATAACCATACATTTGCGGAAGAGCAGGTTTTTCGGGTGCCCTGTCCCCGGCTCTGCGGGGGCAGGACTTTTCTTCGAGATTTGAACGTAGCGCCGCGGCCTTTAGCGCGGCAGGACGGGTGATGCCAGATGACTTGGGTGCCGCACCCTTCGTTTTCAAGGGTGCGGTTTTTCAGCCGGGCTCAGCTCGTCGTGTCCGCCCCGAAGCCCGCCGCCCCTCGCTTCTTTTCCGCGTTGTCATCCCGAAGCCCCCCAGCACACGCCGCGTGTGCTGGGGGGTCTGAGGGATCTGCTTTTCGCCCCCTCGCCGCAGCGCGATCCACGAGAATGTTTTACGGGTGCCCTGTCCCCGGCTCTGCGGAGGCAGGGCTTTTCACTTGGAAACGTCAACAGCGCCTCGAGTCACAGCCGCAGCGACCGCGCTTTGTTCGCCCCCGAAGCGGTGCCCCTTTGGAGGGCGACGCGGTTTTCGCCATTTTCAAGAGACGCCGAATCTCCGCCCTTTCAATTTCGCTGACGTCGTACAGCACGAATCGAGGGGCACCCCGTGAGTACATTCGCCGCGCGAGAGCCGGCGCGACCTTGTCAAGATCAGGCCCTCTGTCCTCAAATAAGACAAAATGATCGAATGTCACCAGAGGGCCGCGCATATCACGACCCGGCTCCGTTCGTGCGCCAACGCCAATCCAATTCAATTTGCCAGCAATCCCGGCCGCGCACGCCTCTCCTCCAATCCCGCCAATTCCAATGACAGCATCGAAGGCCAACCTACGGACTCTCCCCATGCAATCCTCATTGCCAAAGTGCCCGTGCCTGTCGGGATCTCCTTTGTGGGTTCGTTTGTACACGAGTGTTCGCATTTAATGGTCCCTACGCCCGTTTCAGGTCCGCCTGCGATTTTTGGCCCGCGCCAATGCTACATCAACCACCCAGCTACACTGTAAGTACATCATCTCAATACTCGCCGTGTCACTTAATAGTTGAGTACCTAAATCAGGGTTTGCGGTGTAATATGCGCACGCAGTTTGCGGATAGTCCACCTTTCGGAAGTGGCCTAGGAGCGTCGCTATGGCAGATCAGGGCTTTCCTCTTCCCGGTTCCTCTTACAAGGAACTGATAAAAATCATTCAAGGCTACGGCCAAGTGGGAAGAGACGCTGTGCCTTCTGACGTTGCAAAAGTAGTCGCCGTGCACGAGACAATCGTTGGCGGAAACAATCGCTTTCTTGTCACGATTGGGATCGTCCAGGGAGGGAAGAAGAAGACTATAACATCGATAGGCTCCGAGTTATCACTGGCGCTCCAGCACAATGTGGAAGATCAGATTGCTGCCAAATGGCGCGCCCTTGCCGAATCTAGCGAGTTCTTGACCAAAATTGTCGCAGCCGTGCGTATCCGCAAAGGTATGGACGAGTCCAGCCTTCAGGCGCATATTGCGTACTCCGCCGGCCAACCGAAAACGCCGAGAGCCCTTACCGGTGCGGGCACGATCATTGAAATCCTCAAAGCCGCTGGTCTGCTTAAGGACGAGGGCGGAAGTTTGGCCGCCTCAACGTCAGAGCCAGCGAAATCTTTGGAGTCTACGGAGACCTCACTGCCTTCTCCGCAACCCTCGCAGTTCACAGCTATGCCTCTACCGACTGCGACACGGTCAGTAGAGACAGTCCACGTCAACATTGATGTACGCATTCAATGTACCCCCCAAGATCTCGACGAACTCGGACAAAAGCTTCGAAAAGTACTCGAAGACTTTAGCCACATGAGAACGGAACCCTCCTGACTTAGACATTAGCCAGAGAAAAACGCCTAACTAGGATCGAGCTCGATGTCCCTTGCGTCTCCAACAACCGCCGAGCACGTGATGGCCGCAGTAGAAGCTATCGTGGCGAATGGAGGAGGAGCGACTACCGAAGTAGTCGCCGATTTCCTCGAAACGAGCTTAGTCCGCGCGGGCGCCGCACTGGCCCTAGCAACGGAACTGGGACTTCTCCTCCAAGACGGGACAACCTACAAGACTTCAAGCCCGCTGTGTCGGTTTACATCCATTGCAGAGCAAAAAGCCGCCGTCTTGCGGATTGTCGTCGAAGCATATAGACGCTTCATCGTTTTCCGAGAGCGTCTTGTGGCGACAGCGGACGTTTCACAAGCGGCCCGCCAATCAAAAACCCTATGCGGCTTAGCTGCTGATCGAGACGAAATTCGAGACACCCTCATCAGCCTAGGCACGTATAGCCATGCGCTGGTCACCGAAGGTGGAGGAAACTATCAACTTGAAGTCGGCGCTTCAGACAACATGCTCCAAATCATTGCAGTCGCCTGTACAGATTTGGTGGCCGCAGAGGCACGGATACGAAGCCAGCTTGGCCCTGCTGCCGAGGCTAAGGCGACTCGGGAATACGTGATTCTGCCCCTTGCCGACGCCTTGCTACGGGCAAAAAACCACGATCCCAGCGGCGCTGTTCAAGCAGCTGGAAATGCGGTCGAATCCTACATCGACGCCTTGGCCGGGCGAATGGGTGTCGTGCTGGGTTCAGCGACGGGCATCATAAGTAAGCTAACAAAGTTCGGAACGGCCCCCAGACACCTGCCGGCCAAAGTTATTCACGTCGGCAGTTACCTCGGAGCAGTCCGAAACGCAGCGGACCACGGACCGGATCCAGACATTGGCGGCGCCTCCTGGCAGATTCGTGACGCCACTGGAGTGGAGTATGTGTACGTTGCATGCTCATTCATCTCTGCATGCGTTGGCGTCGAGAACGGGGACCCAGCGGAAATTTGAATTGAGCACTTCCTGTTAGGACTTTTGGCCGCTACTTACTTCTCTTCGTTGACCTTTTGTTTCGCCATATCCCCTTTCCCTCAGTCTGGAACGCTTTCGCTGAGACTCCCGTCGTTTTTGCATTGACCGCCATAGTAAAATAGATATTAACTCCGGCTCAGGAGAGCTTCGATCTCCCGCGCTGGAGCTTCCCATGATCCCTATCGCTCCGCGCGAAAAAACGGCGTTCCCGCCAGGACGCCCGCTGCTCGTCCCGACAGGGCCGAGCTTTCTTTCCTCATCCGCGCTCCCGGCACTGCGCGCACCAGCACACGGTAACGCCCTTAAAATGATACTCTTGCGCGATAAAGAAGTTAAACTGCCTGGAATCATATCCTTGCATAATGCAAACCCTTCGATGAGCCTCGCCGAGTGCGGAAATCAAAGGAACTCTTTTAGCATCAGCACATTAGAGGAAAATGGCTCTCGAAAAGGGCGCATGAGTAAACCCTTTAAAATGATACTCTTGTGCGACGCCAAAAATAACCTCCCTGCAATGATACTCTTGCGCAAAAAAGTGGGGGGTACCCCCCTCCGGGCGCACTCTCATTGCCAAACCGACCACCCGGGAAGGATAGTCGTTCCCGAGCGAACATCGTGAGCGAGGCGCGCTTTGTGCGCTCCGGACGCTCCAGCGGAGGATCTCTCTTCGCTGCGTCCCGGCTGGAGACGCACTCGAAGATGCCGCCGCTCCATTCGCGATATAATCTTCCTTCGCAGCTCGAAGGGGCATCGTCGTATGACGAAAGTCAACGGTTCCATCAGCGGAGTATCTGTGACGCATAGACAGCAAACTCATAGCGTGAAGGTCGGCAACGTGACCGTCGGTGGCGGCGCGCCCATCGTCATTCAGTCCATGACCAATACCGACACCGCCGACGTCGCCTCCACCGCGCAGCAGTGCCTCGAGCTGGCCTCCGCCGGTTCGGAGATGGTGCGCATCACCGTGAATCGTTCCCGAAGCCGCCGCCGCTGTCCCCGAAATCAAGCAGCGCATGCTCGACGCCGGCTGCGAAGCTCCGCTCATCGGCGATTTTCACTACAACGGCCACGTCCTGCTGACCAAGTATCCCGATTGCGCTCGCGCTCTCGACAAATACCGCATCAATCCCGGCAACGTCGGCGCCGGCAAGCGCCGCGACGAGCAGTTCGCCACCATCTGCGCCATCGCCCGCGATAACGCCAAGCCCGTGCGCATCGGCGTCAATGGCGGCTCGCTCAATCAGGAGCTGGTCATGCGCAAGATGCAGGAAAATACCGACCGCGAATCTCGGCCTCACCTCCGAGGAGATCATCAACGAGTGCATGGTGCTGTCCGCCGTCGAATCCACCGAGCTCGCCCTGCAATGCGGCCTGCGCGAGGATCAGATCATCATCTCCTGCAAAGTCTCGCGGCCCCTGCATCTGATCACCGTCTATCGCGACTCTCGCCCAGCGCACCCGCCAGCCGCTTGCATCTCGGCCTCACCGAAGCCGGCATGGGCCTGAAGGGCGCCATCTGGTCTTCCACCGCCATGGGCATTCTGCTCAACGAAGGCATCGGCGACACCATTCGCATCTCGCTCACGCCGCGCCCCGGCGGCGATCGCCGCGAAGAGGTCTACGCCGCCTGCGAATTGCTTCAGGCGCTCGGCCTGCGCGCCTTTCTGCCCAGCGTCACCGCTTGCCCCGGCTGCGGCCGCACCACCAGCACCACCTTTCAGCAGCTGGCCGAAAAGCATTCAGGGCTACGTGCGCGAAAAAATGCCCGAGTGGAAGCTGCAATACGAAGGCGTCGAATCCATGACGCTCGCGGTGATGGGCTGCATCGTCAACGGTCCCGGCGAATCGCGCGCCGCCAATATCGGCATCAGCCTGCCCGGCACCGGCGAAGCGCCCAGCTGCCCCGTCTATATCGATGGGCAGCACTTCACCACCTTGCGCGGCAACTACGACGAGCTTTCCGTTCCGTTTCAGGCGCTGGTCGACGATTACGTCGCCAATAAATATGCGCGCCGCGAACCCGCGCCCGCTTCCGCCGGTGCCTGAATTTCGTTGTGGGCCAGGGGCGCGCTCGCGTTTCGGTTACAGGCGCTCGCCGATTTCTGCGGCCGCCGGGTTTCGTTGTAGCCCAGGGCGCGCTCACGTTGTTTGTGAGTGGCCCTGGGGCTTTTATCTGGTTGAGCGGCTCGGCTGTACAATTAAGGAAGATGGTTTCTGAGCGTAAGCGAAAAGAAATAAGAGAACCAGATTAAATGAAGATCACCCGAGAAGATGTGTTGCGCGTCGCCGAACTCGCGCACCTCGAATTGAGCGAAGCCGAAATCGACATGTTCTCGCGTCAGCTCGATTCGATTTTGACTTACGTCGAAAAGCTCAACGAACTAGATACCACAAACGTCGAGCCCATGTCGCAGGTCACGCCAGCTGCGGCTTCGAGTGAAGCCGCCGTTCAGGGAACGCCCTTGCGCGAAGATCGGCCCGCGCCTTGCAATATCATCGGCGACGTGCTCGCCGGCGCGCCCGATCCCAGTCCGCCGTATTTCCGCGTCCCTCGCGTCATCGAGCGTTAGCGCACGCACGCGGCGCGCCGCCTTTGAATGCTCGCTTTTAAAAACGGCGGCGCCGCAAATTACAGATCGCGGCGTTTGATTCGCATGAGGATGGCTTCGGCGCGAGCGATCACCGGCCGATCCACCATCTTCCCATCCACAGAAACAGCCGCGCCGCCCGCCGCTTCCGCTGCCTCCACAATTTTTGTCGCCCAGCTTTTTTCCGCTTCCGTCGGCTCGAAGCATTCATTCACCACATTCACTTGCTTCGGATGGATGCACAGTTTCGCGCCGAACCCAAACCGCTTCGCGCGCAGCGTATCGCCGCGCACGCGTTGGGCATCGTCAATCGCCGTGGTCACTCCGTCGACGGGCGCAGCGAGGTTCACGATGCGCGAAACCAGCACCAGACGCGAGCGGAAATACAGCAGCTCTTCTTCCTCTCCCTGGATTCCGAGATCGAGTTGGAAGTCGATGGAGCCGAAGACGAAGCGCTGCACCCTCGGAGCTTGCGCCAGCGCATGCGCGTTCCAGAATCCTCTCGCCGTCTCGATCAGCGGCAAGATCGGAAGCGCCCCGGAATATTCGCCGATGATGCGAATATCTTCCACGTTCTCCGCCTTGGGCAGAAGCACGCCGGCGACGCCCTTCGCTTTGCACAGCGCGAGATCTTCGCGGAACCACTGGCTCTCGCCGCCATTCACGCGAACGAGCACCGGATGTTCCGGCGAAAGCCATGCCGCAAGCGCGGTTCGCGCCGCTGCCTTTTCGCCGACCGGAACGGCATCTTCCAGATCCACTATCACGGCATCGGCTCCAGCGGCAATGGCCTTCGCGTAGCGATCCGGCCGATTGCCGGGGACAAACAGATACGAGCGTGGCGCGGCTGTTTCCATCGGTCAGAACGATCGCGGCAGACCGAGCACATGCTCGGCTACGTAGGAAAGAATCAGGTTCGTCGAGATCGGCGCGACTTGATACAACCTCGTTTCGCGGAACTTGCGTTCCACGTCGTATTCGCACGCGAACCCGAATCCGCCGTGGAATTGCAGGCAAGCATTGGCGGCTTCCCAGGAAGCCTCCGCAGCCAGCAGCAGCGCCATATTGGCTTCGGCGCCGCAAGGCTTCCGCGCATCGAACAAGGAGCAAGCTTTGTAGCGCATCAGATTCGCCGCTTCGATTTTGACAAACGCCTTGGCGATCGGAAACTGAACGCCCTGGTTTTGCCCGATGGGCCGTCCGAATACAATGCGCTCCTTCGCATACTTTGTGACTCTATCGATGAACCAGTAACCGTCGCCGATGCATTCCGCGGCGATCAGCGCGCGTTCCGCGTTCAAGCCATCGAGAATGTATTTGAATCCTTTACCTTCTTCCCCAATCAGGCTTTGCAGGGGAAGCTCGAGACGATCGAAGAATAGCTCATTGGTCTCGTGATTCACCATGTTCGGGATCGGGCGCACTTGGAGCGCTGGCCCGATCGCCTCGCGCAGATCCACCAGAAAAAGCGACATCCCCTCGGTCTTGCGCCCAGCTTCGGAAAGCGGCGTGGTGCGCGCCAGCAGGATCATCAGGTCGGAATGCTGCACGCGCGAGGTCCATACCTTTTGCCCGCTGACAATGTACTTGCCATCCTGCTTCACCGCCGTGGTGGCGATTTTCGTGGTATCCGTTCCCGCCGTCGGCTCGGTTATGGCCATCGATTGCAGCCGCAGTTGGCCGCTGGCAATCTTTGGCAAGTAGAACCGTTTTTGTTCCTCTGAGCCGTGACGCAGCAGCGTAGCCATGTTGTACATCTGGCCGTGGCACGCGCCCGAATTGCCGCTGGCGCGATTGATCTCTTCCATGATCACGGAAGCTTCGGTCAATCCCAGGCCCGAACCGCCATACTCCTCCGGAATCAGCGCGGCGAGCCAGCCCGCTTTGGTCAAAGCCTGGACAAACTCCTCGGGATAAGCTCGCTTTTCATCGATGCGGCGAAAATAGGCGCCGGGAAAATCCGCGCAGAGTTCCCGCACGGATTTGCGCAGCTCCTGATATTCGTCAGGGACGCTCAGCACTTCGTCTCCCATCTCCGCAATCGCCGAGTCATTTTGCCAGCGAGGCCGTGGCATCCATGGCCAGCCATCCGTCTGAATCCTTGGCCCACAAGCGCGCGGTCTTGCGATCCGCGCTCACCGCGCCGCAGATCGAAAATGGCCCCGTATCGAACAAGGGCCTCATCGCTCGAAACGAGAACGAACTCACGTTTCCATCTCCCAGATTGCGGCGCAAGAGATCGAGCAGCAGAGTGGCGATCAGCGGACCATGCACCACCAAGCCCGGATAGCCCTCGACCTCGGTTGCGTACCGGCGATCATAGTGAATTCGATGCCCGTTGAACGTAAGAGCCGAATACCGAAACAGCAAAGCTGGATCGGGGAGTATTTCGCGTGTCCAGGCCGCCACTTCTGGCGCGACTTGCGGCGGGAGAACGGAATCGCTTGGCTTGGAACGATCGCGATAGACGATATCGTGTTCCTCAACCAGCGCCGGTCCATGGCCGTCGCTGATTTCGTGGCGCACCGTGACGAATACAAGCGGCCCGCTGCGCCCTTGCTTTGAATTCACGTCGACGATGCGCGACAGCCGTGTGACCGTCTCACCGACGCGCAGCGGACGATGGAACTGCACGCGATCGCCCGCGAACATGCGGCGCGGCAGAGGCACGGGAGGAAGAAAGCCACCTCGTTTCACGTGCCCATCGGGTCCTAATTCCGACTGGCGATGAATCGGAAGAAAATAAAGCCAATGCCAGAGTGGCGGCACAAAGTCCGCAGGTTTTGGATACGGATCATCGCGGTCGAGCGTGGCGGATAAAGCGGCAATCGGCGCGGAAGTCACCTGGTCGGATCGAGATTCGCTCTTCCCGCGCCATTCGCGCAGGTAATCCAAATTCAAATCCATTATGGCAAGAAAATCCTGAAATCGGGTTGACGCCATCCCGCGCGTCCGACAGCGATTCTACTCGAGTGGCAAACTCTGGAGAAGCCGGTCGCGAAGAAATTCAGACCATCCCCCACATGGGCCACTATAAAACTTCGGCAAGCCTTTTCGAGTTTCGTCAGGCCTTTGGCGCTGCCGCCACGGTTGCTTCGAGCTGCTCGATCTTGTTCTGGAGCCATTCGCGCATGGTGTCCTGAACCTGAAGATCGCGTCCAAAGCCTTGCATACTCTCCAGCGTCTCGCCGCGATCATTCAGCGGAATATGGTGGCACGGCACCGATTCGCCCTGCTTACCCTCCGGCACGAACTCCATCAGGAAACATTCCGAGCAGGGATGTTTCCTGGCGGGCAAGGCGTAATTCAGGCAAGAGATCGAATCCTGAAAGACGGAGAGTTCCTTGCGCGGCTCTCGCACCGACCGTTCGTAACCGCCGTTTTCCAAAAAGTGGAGCTCGAACTTGAGCATTTCCAACAACTCTTTAGGATCGCTTTCCATATGGAGTCCTCCCGACTCGGATGGCATTTTGCCCTGTTTATGCGGAGCCACACTGTGACGGGCATCACATCCCGGTGGTGACTTCCCTTCTCGCCCGCCGGCAACTGCTAGCCTTTCTGATGTGTATCGTTTCGGAACATGAGAGAGCGAACGCAATCTCCTACGTGATGTGGCGCACAGGATTTTCAGGGCGAATCGCATATGCTAATAGATTGAATAGTGAGAAGGAGAAAGGTCCATGGAAGCGAACGGTAACCACGTTTCAGCGAGCGTTGATGGCCGGAAAGCATCCGCATGGTCTTTTTGCGAAGTCTGCGGAAAGCCTTCCGAGGTCCCGATATGCGGAGGATGCGGGGATAGGATTCGCGCCGAAGCCGTGGCTCGAAAGAGGCGCGAGGACAAGGGACTCGAGTAATTTAGTCTCAGGCTCTTTGCGATTGAGGCCGGCCTATGTGGGAAGATGGTGGCGGTGTTTTTCGCCGAATGTAGGGAATTAACTCAGAAAGGCCGTCCATATCGCGACAGATCGAGGAGACGATGAAACTCTTGTTGGCGGTTGACGAATCGCCGTTTTCGCAAAAGGCCGTGCAAAGCGTGATCGATGACTTTCGTCCCAAGGATACGCAGGTCCAGGTGGTAAACGTGATTGAACCGATCGGCGCATATTTCTCCGCAGAATGGTTCCCGCACTTGACGCCCTACACGGAAAAAGTGGAGCAGGAACGCGAGAAGCAAGCAAACGCGCTGGTGGAAAGCGTCTGCGCGAAACTTGGCAAAGCGGGCTTTCGCAATAGCAAGATCATCCTCCGCGGAGACGCCAGGGCGGCGATTCTTGACCGCGCAAGCGAGTGGAAACCGGACCTCATTGTGGTCGGTTCGCATGGGCTGAAAGGGCTGAACCGCTTGCTCATGGGCAGCGTCTCCGAAGCCGTGGTTCGTCATGCGCCGTGTTCGGTGCAGATCGTTAGAGTTACGCCGGGCACGAAGCGGGATGCGCGAAAGCCGCAAGCGCGCAGCGCGAAGGCCCCTAAAGCGAAGAAAAGATGAACCGCGGCCAGCTGCATTGTGCGCCAGCGCGGCGCGATAGCGCAGCGTCGACGATTCAATTCTCGGCGATTCAATTCGCGTCAACGTTCACCACTGTTTGCGGATAGGCGCCGTGTTCTTGTTCGAGCTTCCGGATCAGCTCTCGGACTTCCGGAGTGCGGCATACGTAATCCATGCTGGTGATCCACTCGCTCACTTGTTCCAGTAGAAGCTCTCTTTCCTCGTTCATAAATCCTCCCAGCCAGCGCTCGAAAGAAGGTCAAGTTCTTCGGTTCGGCCCTCGCCTCTTGCGCCCCCTTTATGCCTCTGGGCGCAAGGCAAGGATGTGACGCAGCTCACAAGGCTAGGTGAACGAGGCACGAAGGAAGTTGGCAGCAGATTGCCGATGATGGCCCATGATAAAAGGAGCCGCAGCGGGAAAGTTGGGCCTACGGGCTCTTCTTTGGCGAACTGGAGCCGGAAAGATTTGTATTTCCCGCGGGAATCGTATTTCCAGTAGGAATGAAGGACTGCACGGGGAGAACAAAGTAGTTCGTCGTTCCGGCCTGCGACCAACCATCGGACTTGTCGGCGGGCGGAACGCCTTGGGCCACAATTGCCGCGATGCCCGCTTGAGCCAGAGCTCTGGCGATTTGCGCCTTGACGTCCGGAGTAGCGCCCCAGAATGCGGCAGCATCGTCCGCAGGAATCTCTCCCGTGAGAGTGACTCCTGCCAAGCGGGCCCAATAAATACTCGGCAGTTCGCCAATCGTCGCGACCTTATCGCCTGTGTGGATTCCACGGCTCTCGAGATCTCTGGCAACCAGCCAGTCGGAGCTCTTGGCATTTTGCGCCAAGGCGACCAGGTTGTGTCCCGCTTCCCAGGCGATTTGCGTTCCGAGCATGATGACCACCGCGAGGACGATGGCGGCGGCAAAGGGACGCGACTCGGGCGAGGCTTCCCCAACGCCCAAGAAGAGTGCGAGGCACAGCAGGATCACAAATCCGCCAAGAAAGCGGAGTTCGACGTGCACGAGAGAATACATTCCTAGAGCGGCCAGCGCCGGAACGTATAGCGGCCATTGGCCGGCGACGTGGCGCAAGGTAGCGCGGCGGTCGCCTACGAATAGCAAGGCCACGAATCCGCCGAAAACGGCGCCCAATTGAACGAAGACAGAAAAATAGATGTCCAGGCTGCGGTGCAGGACATCGATTTGCCGCGCCAGATTAAATTTGGGCTGGATGCCCGCGCGCCAGTAGGCAGGATCGTACCAGCCGGGATTTGTGCCCACCAAATGATCGGCGTAGATATAGATCGCGGGGCGATCGAAAATCCTCTGCCTGGGATGCGCGGGGGCGCCTGCTCCATTTACCTCCATGGCGTAAGCGATCTTGGCGCTATCTCCCACCGTGAACCGCTGCTCGGAGCGCGACAGCATGTAAATGTAGGCACCGGCAATGAGCGCGAAGATGAGCACGGCGAATGCCAAGAGAGCAGCGGCGCGCGGAGAAATCGGGCGTCGAGCCGCCAAAATGGCCACAATCAGAAACACGAACGCTAAAGGAAACATGGCCGCCTTGGCCAGGTAGCCGAGGCCGAGCACCGCGCCGAGCGCCGCGCACGAGGCTAGAGTTGCACCGCGAGCGCGCATCCGCTCCGTGATTCCCGCGGCGAAAAAGACCGCCGCCATGACCAGCAGATCGGGATGACTTTGGCCTAGCGAGGTAAGAATCAAGCAGCACCAAAGCACCAGCGCGTAAGCCAAGGCGCGCAGCATTCGTTCCGGCAAGGCGTCCGGCAAAGCGTTCTCTGAAATTTGCGGCAAAGGCTGCTTCAGGAAAAAATCGAAAGAGAGCAGCACCAGGAGGTAGATAGCGAAATTCACCAGATGCAGAGCGGCAGCCTGCCAATAGGGCGAGGCAAACACGATGGCGTGCGCCAGCAGAAGCGGGTAGAGCGGGCTCCAGTAGGCGTTGAGCAGCGCGCCGTGCGCTCCGTGCAAAAACCCGCCGGCCATATCGAGGTAGGCGACGGCATCGTGATCGATGCTATTGCGGAGCGCCAGAGCCTGAAGCAGTCCCAAGACCGGCCCAATGGTCCAAAAGAGAAGGCGGATTCGAGAAAGGTCGGCGCGAGCTGCGCGTTGCACGGATTCGGAGCTGGCATTCACGTCCAATTGGTATCTCATGGAAAATCAGCAAGGATTTCGCTTACCTCTGCGCTCGTCAGCTTGGCAGCTTTTGGACCCGCGGTTAGAAACGGCAGTCCGGTGACCGGATCCCGAATGATTCGTGCGTTTGGGAGACGAACTTTTCGCGGCGTCAGGACAATATGTCGTCCTTCCACTCTGGCCTCGAGCAAATCTCCCGGTTGCAGTCCGAGTTTGCGCCGGATCCTGCTGGGAACGACAACTTGGCCCTTGGTTGAAACTGTCGTGCGCATGGTAAGATCGTCTTACCACGAATGGGGTTCCTGAAGGGAGGATTGGTGGGGCTGGGGAGAGTCGAACTCCCGGCGCGCAGTTTAGGAGACTGCTGCTCGGGGTCCTGTCACCTTATCTGTTGCCGACCTTATCTCTTTATGATTCATAAAGTTTGCTAGGCGGTAGCGCTGGTCCGTTGCTGCCTTGTAGCCCGCCTTGTAGTAAAAATGTAGTACTTTGCTGCCTAAACCGCGTAACTGAACCACGCGCAAGTTCCTTGGAACTGGTGGCTCATTCAGCATAAACTTTTGGTGCATGGGCCTGTAGCTCAGATGGATAGAGCAGCGGTTTCCTAAACCGCGCGCCGGGAGTTCGACTCTCCCCAGGCCCACCACTTTCTCGCTTAGTTTTCCTGGTTCGCCTGCTCCGGAACCCAGCCTCGTCTAGACTGCGATCGTCTATTAGTTCAAAACGGATCATAACGGTTCGAGTCTAGAAGTGCGGTTCACAAGTGTCATTGACTTGCGGGGATAGCGGATACGGACGCGAAAAAGGGACCACCCATGTATTTCGTAGCACTCGACTAGACGGGCGGTGGGTTAGGCCAGCATCGTGGAAAGAACAGCGGCACAGTGACAGCGAGAGGAAAGGTGTTGCTGTGAGGGACAAGCCACTATTGTTGCGATGCAATCCAAGGAGTTCCAACCGGCGTCTTAGACTTAGACCACAAGCTAACAAGGTCAATCGCGCTTCGGGACCGGTCGCCTATCGAGCCCGCCAAAAAATCTTCTGGACCGAGAGCGTTTGGAGGAGTTATCCCCTCGTCCTTCGCAATATTGATTAACTCCCGATATCTGTCGATTGCGTTTCGAGCGTCCGAGTAACGAGCTGCTTTGCTGAAGAATCCAAGGTAGTCGGTACTGTTGAGGTGTCGAAATGCCTGACGGTTCTTCCCGGATAGGTTGCCTGCTTGAAAACGTACTGCTAGCTGAAGTAACGTTTCGACAAGCGGCCGAATATGTAAATTGTTTTGGTTCCAATATAGATTCCCGACAGCGGCTACATCGTTCATCCCATCAGGAAACCGAACCAATGTTGGGGCATTACCGAATGAGGCGTGACCCGCGATTGCTCTTTTCACCAATTGCGGGTACTCCATTGTTGGGTTCTTGCGCCACTCGGCAAGCAAGTGAACCAAATCTTCATCTTTTGACGGGCGAAGATATTTGCTCTGTTTGCGCCAAACTAGGCATGCTAACGGGACTGCATCGCCTGACGGACTCTCAACAAACTGTAAATCAGTAGGGGTGAAACCAACGGTTTCCAAAAACCTTCTGGTGAGGGAAGCAGCTGCTCTCGACCACGGCGACGACGCATGGACAAAGCAGGCAGGTCCGGTCCAGTACATCATATTGTGCACAGCTGCACCCACATAATTGTCGATAACAAAAAGATCCTCAAGCTCGTCTGGGGCTTCGAGAATGTGATCGCTGGCTAATAAGTCCTTGGCTCTCCGCCAGGAAGGTTCCGACTTATAGTTCAGCATCCACATCGGCCAGTCGCTCGTCGAAACAAGATCGGTTAGTGCCTCGAAAGGCATGTGAACACACTTCAATGCGGACGAGAGTGCTAAAACCTGATCTTCAATTGCCTGTGATCGAAGCCCGATTATTTCGCGGATATGCAACGCAGCATCTCTCCAAGCTTCAGTCAGATCCAATGACTGGAGGTTCACGTCCGCACGAGAGAGGGAGGGCCGAACCAGAGACGGCTTGAGAATGTTCAGGACGATCGAAGTTAAATCCGAGGTCGCTAGGCCTTCTGGCTTTGGTTCTATGACGTTCGCGATACCCTTGAAAAACAGCTTCCTCGGCCTGTGAATAATAAGTTCATCGAAATCGAAGGTTTCAGCTCCAAACGTCCAACCGTCATATCTCATCGAAGTCAGAGAAGCTCCGTTTCGTGGCAAAAGAGAAGAAAAGAAGGCCTCATACGAGCCGTCGTTAGAACGAAAACGGTGGTTGAATTGCACGATCAACGATTGATATTTGGCAATCGCGTCCTTTTTCAAACCTTCAATTCGTAAAAACGGGAGTCGAGGATCATCGTTGTCAGCGGGAGGTGCAATTTGTTCAACTAGGCCATCTACGTCTATTACCATCGGATATTTAACCAACGCCCCAAGTTCTTTGAGTGTGTCTGCGATGGCCATTGCCGTTATACCGGTGTTGGTGGCAGTAACATCCATCTCGACAGTCGTGCCGATGTGCTCGTCCTTGGCTTCAGTAACTCGAAAGTACCCATCCCGACTCGGTATCGCGATGTGCCATCCGCGAGTGTCGCTCGTCAATCTCGGTTCTCTTCGGGTCGTCACCGTGAGGCCCGACGAAACTCCAAAACAGCTCAGTAGTCCGATTCCGAACCTCGATATAGGATCTTGGCTAAATGCATGCCGTTGGAAGTCGGCGCTCTGATACCAACTGCTCCCGATCTTCGTAAAGTAATTCTCTAGAATATGGCGATCCATACCGACGCCGTTGTCGGTCCACGTAACTCGAACCCGATCAAAGAGTGTAGTAATTTTGACTGCAATCTGACCCTGAAGCGGGGTGTCTGTTTGGCGGAGCAGATCGACACGAGTATCTATCGCGTCGACACTGTTCTGAAGTAACTCACGCACGAACGTTAACTTCTGGCTGCCATAGATTTCGCTGCTCAAAAGCCCTAAGGCCGCGGGTCGGTCAAAATCAAAGCGTAGCAGGACGGGCTCGAACCCAACTGCTTGGATGTTCCATTTGATTGAAGAATCAAGCTTGGGATCATATGTGCTACCCATATTTCTAAGGAATTCCACTGATTTCGAAAATTGATCGTCAACCCAACTTCTGAGGTCTGCGAGCGCAGCAAAAACATCAGGATCTTCTGTGGTACCCGTTATTAGGATCTGTCTGACTCCTTGGCTACTAACTGCCACGGGAGCAAGTGCGCGATGCTTCTTCCATTCCATACGCGAGATTTTGTTGCGAGGACCTACTATTGACCATAACGCGAATGGTGTCCGATCCTCTGCAAGGTCGAGAAGATCCACCAACCTTATAACGACGGCAATAGCAGCAACGTTAGCGACCTGACCAAAGAGGGCTACCTTCACGGGGTATAAGTCTGGACTTTGTATTTCACGAAAATCCAGAGCGTGCCCCTCAGCGACACGGGCAACCATCTCTGCAAATACCTGGCTTACAGCCTTGAGGGACATGCGTAGACGCTGTCCCGAACGCAGCGCATGAGTCTGACGCAGGTAATCTTCCCAAACCTGCTTCTCGCCGTTCACCGTTCTCAATGCATGAGTGCGGAACTTCACAAACTCGTCTGGCTCGCCTGGTACGAGGACGGCCATCTCTGGAATCGCCCCTACGCCCGATATGGCATCGCGTTCTTCATTACCAACAGCCATACCCCAATCGTGAGCATAGAGACCAAATACGAGTAGACTCATCTCAGCGAGAGTTAGATTTTCGTAGAACTCAGCGCCGAGTATCCTGTCAGCTAATTCGAAAAGTTTTTCGAGGTGGTTGGAGGCATCGTGGGGGGTGTACTCAGGGAAAAGATTAACGACCAATCTCGCTTGTTCCCTAACTATCGAACGTAACTGCCCAAAATGAGATAGCAGGTCGGGACCGTCGCCCAACGTTGCGACCATCGCTTTCCACTTTGTATAGAGGAGCGACTGTTCGATCATTCTTAGAAATCCGGCGCGTCGCGGCAAGCGGCGTGGGCAGATGCTAACAGGCGCTTGCGGATGCAGCAAGGATCGGTGTCCGGGTGCGCCCGGCGCCGGTTCTACGCACGAAATTCTAACTCTCCGGTTCAGGCTCTTGTCTAGCGACCGAAGCTGAAACCGGACGTTCATCGACAAAGCTAATAAGGGGGAAGATCACCTGAAGAACTGCTAAAATCCGAGAGAAACAGCGGGCTTATCGCCTGTTATAAGCAGACGACAAGCCCTAACCACCAAAGGAGAGTAACCTCCAATGGCAGCTTCGGCAACGGTATCTCAACTTCCCCAGTCCCGCAATTTGCTCGTCCCACGACACGGCGTTGTGACCCTTTACGGTTACGGTCTCTCCGTCAATGTGGATCGCGGTCATTTGGTATTGAAGGATGGAATCGGCAGCGACCGTTACGAAGCCCGGCTTCCTCGGGTTAGTCATGGGCTTCGCCGTCTCGTAATAATCGGTTCGGATGGCTTGGTGTCGCTGGCAGCACTCCGCTGGCTAGCCGATCAAGACGCATCATTCGTCATGCTCGAACGCGATGGGTCTGTGCTGGCCACGACGGGGCCAGTCCGCCCTTCCGATGGTCGATTGCGACGCGCTCAAGCTCTTGCGAATACCAACGGCACAGCGTTGGAGATTTCGAAAGGGCTGATTCGGCAAAAGCTTGGAGCCCAAGAGCAACTCGCCAGACAGAAATTGAATGATGCCAAAGCCGCAGACCTGATTGGTGCGAACCTAGCTGCCGTTAACGACGCAGAGACGATTGAAGCTCTGCGACTGTCCGAATCGCGAGCTGCACACGCATATTGGTCCGCATGGCGGAATGCGGTGGTTACGTTTCCAAAGAAGGACCTGTCGCGCGTACCTGAGCACTGGAAACGCTTCGGAGCCCGCATCTCCCCACTGACGGGATCGCCCCGTCTCTCAGTTAATCCGCCGAACGCGATGCTCAACTACCTCTATGCACTGCTGGAATCCGAATCACGCCTTGCGGCTGCGGCGCTCGGGCTTGATCCAGGACTCGGCCTCATGCATGCAGATGCAGAATACCGTGATAGCTTGGCGTGCGACCTGATGGAACCAATCCGGCCATTAGTTGACGCCTATGTTTTGGACTGGATTACCCGAGAGCCGCTCCGCCGTGAATGGTTCTTCGAGCAACGAGACGGGAATTGTCGGCTGATGGCCTCGTTCGCTGTGCGATTGGCCGAGACAGCAGCGACCTGGGGCCGCGCAGTAGCACCAATCGCCGAATGGGTTGCTCGCGGGCTTTGGTCGACCACTAAGAAGGCAATCCGTTTGCAGCTTCCTCCCACCCGGCTGACTCAGGCACACAAGCGCGAAGTCAAAGGCATTTCAGCGGATGCCTCGGCGAGCGCAGCACCACAGCCGATGCACGTTTGTCGAGGTTGTGGCGCTTCCGTTAAGGCCGACCGGGATTATTGCACCGCGTGTGGACTCGTAGTTTCCACCGACAAAATTCTTCAAGTGGGGAAAGCCGGGCGAGTGGCTGCGCAAAGCCCTCAAGCTCAGGCGAGCCGGGCCGAAACACAAAGGGGAAATGCAATCGCTCAGCATGCATGGAAAAACACTAACGGAGTTACCGAACAAACGTATGCTCAGAAAATTCAGCCTGGACTGGCGAGGGTTTCAATCTCGGCAATAGCTACTTCGCTCGGAGTCTCTTGGTCATACGCTGCCGATATTCGCAGGGGGAGACGCCGTCCGCATGCACGACATTGGGAGACACTCGCGCGGCTCGGGAAAGGGGCTGAACCGGTCTAGCTGGAGCTAGGCTTCGCTGAATCAGGCAGCAAAGTCCAAATGTTGATCGGGTAACCGGCTTCGATCTGCTGCCAGTGCCGCAGGCCGAAACCGAACGAGATCATATCTTCCTGAGTGTATCCCTTCTTCTTGCGTAGCCGCTTCAGGCGCTGGCCTAAGGCGCGATAGAAGCTCTGATAATGCGCCGGATGGCCGCGTCTCATGGTAACTTACTGCAACAGGACGCGCAGAAGTACCACGCGGAATAACAGCGTCCTCTTATGTTGGGCCCTTTATGGGGGTTTGCTACGAAATTAGGAAACCCTCCACGAAAGGACAAGCTGCGATGAAAGCCCTCCTGTTTGCACTCATGCTCGTATCCGTTTGCCTGGCGGCGTATGCTCGGCTTCCACAACGTCTGCTTCCGAACATTGGCTATTACTACACGCCCAAGGCGCTTTCCGGACTGTTGAGCAACGCGAGTACAACTCCATCGGCACAAAACTATTTGATCGGAGCGTATGACCTAGCACAGGAATCAGGGCGAAGCTGTGCTCAGCGTGGTACCACGTCTCCAACGCAATTGGAGCAGGTTTTCTCTGACTACCTTAAATCACATCCCGAACTGATGAACCCGGATCGGACAGCAGCGAGTGTCGCGGCTCAGGCTTTTGCCGAACACTGGCCGTGTCAGACAAGCAGTACCTCGACACCATTGTATCCGGAGCAACCCGCCGCAAAAGGCGCGGCCATTCCCCAGCAGGGCGAATTGGAAAAACTCCTCTCACTCACAAGCGAGCCGTGCGAAAACATCGGCTCTGTGACTGCAATCGTTATTTCAGATTCCCAATTCAGCGCCCGGGAAGCACAGCTTCCAGAAGCTAAGGGATTTATTGCGAGCGGCGTAACTCTTGATGAATATCTACGGGCTTCACTCGTCTTGCATTGCATTATTCGCGACCAAAAACAATACAAGCTGCCGCAGTTTACGTGGACGATTCAGAAGTCACCTGTCATTAATGCGTGGGCCTATCCTGAGCAAAAAAGGATAGTTCTAACGACCGGCATCATAGATTTCACCCGTGACGATCCAGGGAGGGTGTCCTAACTTCAGTTGAAGGTTGGTAGGCGGCGGTTGGCGCCGATATAGAATCCGGTTGCCAATCACGAATCCGAAAGGAGCCTACCGCCGTGAAGAAACCTTACCACATGGTGACCCGAGCTGCGCGTGAGTCAGCCGCTGTCATCGAGCAGTTCTGCCAGGCCAATGGGCAGATCCTGCTTCCCATCCTGAACCTGATCGAGAATGCCAGCCAGGTGGTGGAGACCGTGATCCACGAGATCGGACACCAAACGCTGGAACAGATCTTAATCCTGAGCGCCCAGCAAGTGGCCGGTCCGCGCACGCCGGGCAAGACTCGTGGTGATCTCCGGTACCACGGATCGCAGTTCGGTTGCGTCCAACTGGCGGACCGAAAATTGAAAGTGCAGCGGCCCCGTCTGCGACACAAAACCGAAGGCGAAGTGAAAATCCCCGCCTATGAACGGCTACGCCAAGACCGAGGTCTCGGGCAGCATTTGCTGGGCGCGCTGTTACGCGGCATCTCCACGCGGGAATATCAGGAAGTCTTGCCGCAAATGGCGGCGACGGTCGGAGTCTCGCGCAGCGCCATCAGCCGCAAGGCGATTGAGGCCAGCGTCGAACAGCTTAAAGAACTGCAGGAACGGCGCTGGGAAAACGTGGAAATATTGGTGATCTACATCGACGGCCAACGTTTCGCCGAACATCACATCATCAGCGCCGTGGGCGTCGATCGTGAGGGGAAGAAACACATCCTGGGGATCGAGCCGGGAGCGACCGAGAACGCCGCCTCGGTGAAGCGCCTGCTGACCCACCTGCGGGATCAAGGACTGCCGACCGACCGCAAGTACCTGTTCGTCATCGACGGGGCCAAAGCGTTGCGGGCGGGGATCGAGGAGGTGTTTGGAGGCGAACAGCCGGTGCAGCGCTGCCGCAATCACAAAATCCGTAACGTCCTCGCGGAACTGCCCAAAGAGCAGCACGGCCAAACGCGCAATCTCATGCGGGCGGCTTGGAAGGTGAAGACCGTCGAGGAAGGAGAGAAACGGCTGGAACAGTTGGCGCGCTTCCTGGAGCGGGAATATGAATCGGCTGCGCGCAGCCTGCGCGAGGGAATGCAGGAGATGTTCACCTTGCAGCGCTTGCAGATTCCAGAATCCTTGCACAAATGTTTGGCCACCACCAATGTCATTGAAAGTCCGCAGAGCGGAGTGGAGCGCCGTACAGATAACGTCACGCGATGGCGGGATGCCGGCATGGTGCAGCGCTGGGTGGCTTCGGCGTGGCTGCTTACCGAAAAGCATTTCCGACGGATCGACGGCCATACGAACCTCTGGGCACTGGCCGCCATTCTCGGACGAGAGGACAAGTCAACAACTCAATCTTCGAAGGAGAAAATAGCGTAAGATGCATCCGCCGCTGCTAACCTTCAACTACGGCTGGGACACCCTCGATCCAGGAGAACTTGCGTTCGTGGTTGCCCATGAGATTGGGCACCTCGCCGATCAGCCAAACGGATGCGATGCGGCACTCCAAAAGGCGGGCGAATTGACCCTATTTCCACTTGTGAATCAGAGAACATGCGAAACGCGGGCTGACAACATTGGGTTTCAGTACCTGGTTGGAGCCGGTTTCAACCCATACGGAGCAGCAGCTTTCTTTGGTCGCGGCCAGATGTATCAGGGCAGGCAGGGGCTTCTCGACCAATTCCTTTCGGACCATCCGATTACTACCGAGCGTGTTCAAAATCTGAGGGATCTGTACATCAAGCTGAGTCAAGATCAGGCAGGGCTACCAACTGTTCGGTAGGTCCTTTAGGGGCGATACGAAAACCCCTCATGGTTGAGCGACGTAATTCTACGGATGGCGCATAGGGTTGTTCGCAATTCCGATAGAATTACCTGAAATGAAAGACAGAAGGGGCACTCCGCACAGCAGTCTCAAACCGGCTCTGGAAGCCATTGCCAACCTATTCGAAGAAGGCTTCGCGCAACTCAGATCTTCGGGTTCGAAGGTGGCACTTGTTGCCCACAGCGAAATCGAGCGGACGCCTGTTAATAGGAATAAAACTGGCCCGTTTTATGAACATCTCGTCCCTCTCCGCAATGAGATGGTGAGGCTGCTCGCGGATACCTACCGACGGTACATCAAACTGGCTTTGGCCCACCCGCGTCAAGTCGGACTCGATCCCGGCAAGTGGGCCTGGGATCAGCTTCAGCCCGTTGTCGGCGGGACGCTGGAATGGATTCGCGGCTGGTACATCCTGGCGTGCGACGGCGAAAATCAGTATGTGCGACACACCGAAACAATGCCGGTCGTCCCCGGACAGACTGTATCAACACCTATCCCACTCACTGCCCCGCCCGTTCCACCGCCGAAATCTTGGCGCGCTCCCAGTTGGCTCTTTGAAATCTCCCTACCAGTCGTAGGCGTCGGGGCACTAAAGGAGAAGCACGTTCCGGCGACCGACTCCGATCCCAAATTGGGAGCAGCCCATACTCGCTTGCTACTCAAAGGAGCCCAGCGGGTTTTTTGGTGGCAGTTGGCAGAGGCAATCAAAAGAGTGCGAAATGAGGAAACCGCTGCTGCTGGTGCGATTCCAGCACAGACGATGGGCGGAGGACTAACCGGGGAACCCAAAAAGCCGAAGTATTGGTTAAAAGGTACCGAAGGACTTACCCGCAAGGCTGATTTGTCGCGGTACAAGCAGGGCCTAACAGAAAAGCAGGAACTAGCCTTCTCCTTGAGGTACGAGTACCAAGTCGGACCAGCCGAAGTCGCTGCACGAATGGGGATTGACCGCAAGACCGCACACGAGCACATCGAGGCTGCCAACAGAAAAATCAAACAGCTTCATTCAAGCGAAAAGCGCAAGGCCAACCGCGCCAAGAGCACGCCGGATCTTTAGTCTCTCGGGTTACCCCACGTCTCCCGCCCCACAAACACGCTGTTTCCTCTGGCGGATGAATTTCTATTTCTAGCCGTTTCATCTAGTTGCCCTTAATACCACCCCACAACACCCCACGTGTGGGCCCTTAGGGTGGGAGTGCACAAAAGACGATGAGTAGGAACAGTAAGAAAGTTCAAAGCCCAGCACGGCGGCGCGCCTTAGCCGTCCTCGCACGAATGCGCAGCCGTGGAGAATCGCTCTCGGAAGCCGCGCGCAATGAGCGCACTACCACGCGAACCGTTCGGAAGATCGTGGGCAAGCAGCTCAAGCGTGGCACTTCAGGATATTACTCAGTCACGCCGGGTGACACGTTCCGCCGCGATTTGAACGTGCTTGGTTCGGAAGGGTATGTGGCGGTCTCGGTTCATTCGTCGAAGCGGGCGCAACTCGCTTCGGAACATCTAATCGCGGTCAATCGGTTTTTAAGGACGGGCGATAGCGAATGGCTTAAGCCTTTCGTTGGGAAGCGCGTGGGCGGCGTTGAATTGCTCACCGATCCTGACCGGCTCCAGGTGTTAGCCGGGGCGGGTTTAATTAAGTTGGATGCGCTCTATCGCGAACATCGCGGCGGGAGGCAAGCGAAGTAGCCCATGCGACCTTCACGAAATCCAGCTCGCGCAGCCCGCCGCTCCGCAGAGGCAATAGAGCAGCTCGGGGCTGAGCAACTGCGTTGCCTCTACTGCGGGAACACTGACCCGCTTTTGGTTCGTCCGCGTCGGATTCAGGATCACCACATTTTCGGCGAGGATCGGGACCCGCTTACGGCTCCTGCTTGCCTAAATTGCCACGCGGTTGCGCATGAAGGTTTGAGGGACGCGGATGTCGCAATGACCAGGAAAAAGAACCCAAAAGGTTTGCTCGCGCAATTTTCAGACTTTTCGCCGTTCACTTCGAGTTGCTCGCCAAGGCGTGTTGGCGATTTGCTAAACGAATGGAGGAATGATGATTCACGATCTGCATCTACGCGCCCACATTGTTGTCTCAGGACAGGCGAGTGAGGAAGCCGACAATTTGACCAAGCGTTCGCGTTCGCGGAAGCTATGGCCTGATTACGCTCTTGTGTTCGATACGGAAACAACGCTCGATCTTGAGCAACGGCTCAATTTTGGCGTGTGGCGTTTCTGTGAGCATCACGGCGGAGAGTTCGTGACGATTCAAGAGGGTATCTTCCATCGTGATGGCCTGGACGCTAAAGATGTGCGGACCATACTAGCCTACGCTCGCAAGCATGTCGGAGAGGGACTTGTAAAGGGCGCAGACGTGGAGTTGACCGTCCTTTCGCGATCGGCGTTTGTCGAGCGCGTACTTTGGGAATCTGTTCGCGCTGGCGCGCTGATCGTGGGCTTTAATCTCTCGTTTGATATTTCACGTATCGCCGTGAATTGGACGACTGCGCGTAATGGCGGATTCTCTTTCGTTCTCAGCCAGTTGAGCGAAAAGCACGTCGAGAATCTCCATCGTCCGCGCATCCGTATTGCCCCTCTGAACGGAGTAGCCGAACAGATTGAATTAACCGCCGTGCGCCGAAAAGATGAGCAGCATAGGTGGCGGCGTGGCCGTTTCTTGGATTTGCATACGCTCGCGTTTGCGCTGACGGATGACAGCTATTCGTTGGCGGGCGCAATTAAGGCGTTCGGCTCCCAACCAAAGAAGATGGATCACGAACCTACCGGACGCATAACCGACAAGGAAATCACCTATGCGCGCCAGGATGTGCGCGCTACGCTCGGCTTGCTCAACGCTCTGAAGCACGAGTACGAGCTGCATCCCATTACTTTGCTGCCAGACCGGGCTTACAGTCCCGCGTCAATCGGAAAGGCATATCTGCGCGCAATAGGAATTGTCGAACCGATGCGGAAGTTTGCGGACATTCCGCCCAAGATTCAAGGAATCGCAATGGCGGCTTATTATGGCGGGCGGGCGGAGTGCCGTATTCGGCGCTGGCCGGTCCCCGTGGTGCCAGTTGACCTGACAAGCGAATACCCGACTGTTGACGCGCTGCTCGGCATCTGGGATGTATTGACGGCGGAGCGTCTCACGAAGGAGGACACTACGGAAGACGTGCGGGCGCTGCTCGGAAACGTCACTTTGGATGCCTTGTTCCAGCCAGCGTTCTGGAAGCAGCTCAAGTTCTATGCGCGAATCGTACCCGAGGGCGATATTCTGCCGGTCCGATCCGTGTACGACAGCAAGTCCGGCACATGCAATATCGGCTTAAACACGTTGCATTGGAAACAGCCGATGTGGGTTGCCGGGCCTGATCTAATCGCCAGCGTAATACTGAGCAGCCATATTCCGACCGTTCAAGAGGCTTTCCGCCTCGTTCCACACGGCAAGCAGCGCGGCCTCAGGCCGGTTAAACTGCGCGGTGCCATTTCAGTTGACCCGAGAAAAGTGGACTTCTTTACTCGTGTTATCGAATACAGGAAACAAAACAAGGCTGATGATCGGCTGCAATACTTCCTCAAAATTCTAGCGAACAGCACGTCTTACGGAACCTACCTCGAATTGAATCCGGTAAAGATTGACCCGAGCAGCCGCCCCAAAATCACGGTTTATTCCGGCGAGCATATATTCGAGCAGCCCGCTCCTGACACTATCGAGCAGCCGGGGAGCTTTTATTTTCCCCCGCTCGGCGCTCTGATTACCTCCGGCGGTCGGCTCCTGCTCGCAATGATTGAGCGTTGTGTTCGGAATGCTGGCGGTACCTATTTGTGCTGTGACACGGATGCATTAATCATTGTCGCAAGCAAACGTGGAGGAACAATTGAGATGCCGGACGGCGCTCCCCCAGTTAAAGCCCTTTCATGGAGGGAAGTTGACCAGATCACGCGTCGATTCGATTCTCTTTCGCCTTACAACCACGAACTTGTTCCGCATCTCTTACGGCTGACTGACGAGAACTATAAGCCGAACGGTGATCGGCAACAGCTTTTTGGCCTTTCCATAGCGGCCAAGCGATACGCGCTCTATACGACGAAGTGCGGCCAAGCCTATTGCAGCCACCGCAAGTGCGTAACAATTGTTGACCCCAAAGCGCACGGTCTCATTTTCTTTGCGCCAAGCGAGGAGCGGGAACACGGTCTTCCAAAATGGTGGTGGGAATTGTGGCGCTATCTGTTGGCGCTCGAATTCAAACAGATAATCGATCCAGATTCTGACATTTTGATGATTGGCGGGCGCGTGATAAATGCCCAGACTGCCACAGATGATGATTTCCAGCCATCGTGGATTGGATTACCAGCCATGATGAAAATGAGAATCTCAACGCCTCATTATTTGGAGCAGATGAAAGGCAAAGCCAGCCCGTTTGGGTTTGTGTTGCATCCTCGAATACGTGACAGGCTGAAGCTTACTCTGCTCACCCCGTTCAGCAAAAACCGTACAGCGTGGGTGCATTCCTTATGCATCAACACGCATGATGGAAAGAGCTATCGTCTGGACGAACTCTCGCGAGCGGATATCATCACTTTGGGCGATATTTTGTGCGGCTATATCCAGCACCCCGAAATAAAATCGCTCGGGCCAGACGAAGAGAAATGTAAGCCTCATACGCGTGGGTTGCTGCGCCGTATGGCGATCAACGGCGGACTACAGCATTGCATTGGAAAAGAAGTGTCGCGATTTGAGCAAGGCAAGGGTGATTTCATCGAAAACATCGATGATATGTGTATCCATTATGACGGCGGACGGGTAGCCGCTAACGAAAGTCTAGTTGAGGAAATCACCACGCGTGGATTGCGAAAAACAACCAAAGAGACGGGGCTTGATCGGAAAACGATTCGGGGAATCCTGAACGGAAGGAAGGTGAAAGCCTCAACGCTTGCGAAAGTGGTGATGGGACTGAGGCGGGAACGAGAATAGAAGCGGTTCGAGGTGGTTGGTCCCGTACAACCTCCAAATTGGGTTGAGAGTGCTAAAAGACCTAAACGCTCCGAGTCCGCGTCATTCAACCGTTATCGTAATGGATTGAGAATGCACTAATGGCCCAGACGAGCCAACGATCATAATCGACTGTGACGAAGTTGTTCCACCCGACGAAGAGCCGCCCGATGAAGAATTACTGCTCCCTGACGCTAAACTACTCCCGGAGCCTCCACCTCCTCCGCAAGAAGTAAGTAGGCCGATTAGCACGACGGTTGCCACTGCGACAGTAAAGCGAAAATGGCGCTGCACCGAAAGGTTCCACACTACTAGTAGCCCAAGCAAAGCACCGAGAGCCAAAAGGCGTGGGTTAGGTGACCTTCCAACGATCACCTCAGCGGAAGCGACCGAGATCGTAGCTGAAACCTGGGCCGATTTCGAGCCAGGCGTAACCGTGGTATTCGACAGAAGACAATTCAACCCGGCCGGAGCTTGGCACCGAAGCGCAACCGGAGATTCGAACGTAGCGTAGAGCGAACCCACTGTGATCCTGGATGTCGCGGAGCCTCCGCTTGCCAATGTCAAAGTTTGCGGCGCAGCCGTTAGAGAGAAATCTGCCCCTGTCCCCATGGCGCCAATAAGCTGAGGGCTCCCGGGTGCGTTGTCCGTGACCAATAGACTACCTTCTCTGCCGCCTCCGGCTGCCGGGGTGAAGTTTACTTGGATAGTGCAGCTGCCAGTCGCTGGAATTGGAGAAGTACAATTGTTTGTCGATGGGAAATCGCTCAATGTGTTTGTGATGGCGGATACAATAAGCGGACTTGTCCCGGTATTTGTCAGTGTGACCAATTGGGATGGACCTGTAGCGCCTACCGTATCGTTCGTGAACAATAACCCATAATTGCTAAAAGAAGCGACCGGGCCAGCACCGATGCCGGTAATTTGAACACTTTGGGGGCTATCACTGGCACTATCAACCACGTTGAGAGTCGCCGGAAACTGGCCGATCGAATTGGAGAATGGAGAAAAGACAAATGATACGGCGCACGAACCTCCCATGGTCAGCAGCACGCCTGTACAACCATCGTTCGCTATCGAGAAAAGCTGAGTGTTTTCAGTTAGAGCCAAGGAGCTAATGCTGATGGGAGCCTGTCCATTGTTGGTCATAGTTAACACTTGGGGCTGACTGGTCGTGCCGGGCGTTTGTGGTCCGAACGTAACCGCCGGAGGTGAAAACGTGACCGCGGAACCGTTTCCGAGGAGGGAGACGAAAAACGGCGCCTCTGCACTGGAATTGCTCATTTCCAAATTGGCTGCTCTAATGCCCACCCCGGAGGGTGTAAAACTGACCAAAACAATACAGTTCCCATTAGGCTGCACAACCGAGCCTGAGCAATTGTCGCTCGCGATTTGAAAATCAGATGAGTTGGTTCCCGTAATAACGTCGGCTGAAAAAGTGACCGCACTTGACGAGTTGTTCGTGAACGTGACCGCTTGGGGAGCAGACATCATACCAAGCCCTTGCCTTTGGAATGATCCCAAGGGCGCCGGCCCAAACACCAAGCGTTGTGGCGCAATCGACAAATCCATAGCGATCTTTGCGAGGAAGGCGTTTCCTGCGTTTGCTCCTCCTATCAGACCTGATTGATACGGCTTTACAACGGGAAAATATTCTGACCTCGTAAAGCCGACAGCATAGATTGACCCCAATGGATCGGCGGCAATGCCATATCCTACGTCAAAACCGATGTCGCCTAGATACGTAGAAAAGAGAAACTTGGATCCGTCTGCGCTTAGGACCGTGACGAATGCATCGGAGCAATCGTACTCGCATAGGGTGCCTCCGCTGTAAATGGGCTGAATCGCGTTCACCGTCGGAAAATCGGCGGACTGCGTCCGACCGGTCACGTATACGTTTCCGGCATTATCAATAGCTAGTTTGTTTGCCTGATCTACAGATGACCCGCCGAAAGGCACGGAATAGATCAGACTTGCGCCGCTGGGGTCAAGTTTCGCGACGAATGCATGAAAGTTCTGATTCAGGTTTGTATGCATGGGGCCCGCTGTCGGAAACAAGTACGAGGTGGTAAAGCCTGTGACGTAGGCACATCCTGAAGAATCCACGGCTATCCCTTGAGCTTGCCCGGCACCGAAAAGACTGGAATATACCAAGCTGCTACCGCTGGGATTCATCTTAACCACGAATGCTTGAACGGGCGAAACAGGCACTTGGAATGCGTACGTCTCCGGAAAATCCGTCGAACCCGTGAACCCTGCGACATAGGCATTACCCGAAGAATCCACGGCAATTGAATATGCGAGGTCGTTCTGATTACCTCCAAACAGACTCGAATAAATCAGTGCTGATCCATTGGAATTGAGCTTGGTTATGAAAACGTGAAGAAATCCTTCGTTGGGGCCTTGGTACGCACCGGGGGTAATTGGGAACCCGGTCGGATACGCATAACCCGCTAGATATACATTTCCAGCCGAATCCAAAGCGATTGGCTCCGTCCCGATTCCTGTAGAAAATCTGAAGGCGTATTCTCCTGAGAAGGCTTGAATAAAAACCCGGAATCTCTTAGCGGGAGGTTTCGGGCACAGGAGGAATACGCCGTGATGAAGACTAGCATTGGCCAGGAAGTGATCCAAGAAGGTTCGCTGCGAGAAGGTTTGGAGGGGGCGATCCGGGAGCGGGTGAGGGAGATCATCGAGCTGGTGTTGGAGGAAGAAGTGGAGGCGGCGCTGGGTGCACCGCGCAGTCAGCGGGTGGCCGAACGGAGTGGCTATCGGCACGGCCGGAAAAGCCGACGGCTGACGCTGCGGACGGGTACGGTTCATGTGGCAGTGCCACGAGCCCGGTTGGTGGACGCGGAGGGCAGCGAGCGCGAGTGGCGGAGTCAATTGGTGCCGCGCTATCGGCGCAGCAGCGTGGAAGTCGAGCAGAGCGTGCTGGGAGTTTATCTGTCAGGATCGAATACACGGCGGATCCGCCGGGCGCTGGAACCGTTGCTGGCCGGCGCCGCATTATCGAAAAGCACGGTGTCGCGGTTGGTGCTACGGCTAGAAGAAAGCTATCGGAACTGGCAGCGGCGCGATCTGGCAGAAGAAAAGATCGTCTATCTGTACCTGGATGCGATTTATCCCAAGGTGCGCAGTGGCGGGAAAGTGGTTTCGCTGCCCGTGCTGGTGGCCCTGGGGGTGCGGGAGGACGGAGAGAAAGTGCTGCTGAGCCTGATGACGACGGGAGCGGAATCGGCGGACGGCTGGCAGATGTTGCTGGACGATCTGGCGGCGCGGAAGATGGGCCGTCCCCGGCTGGTGATCAGCGATGGCAACACGGGCTTGGCGGCCGCGCTGGATCGGCTGTGGCCAGGTCTACCGCACCAGCGTTGCACCGTGCACAAGCTACGCAACCTCATCGCCAAAGCACCGAAGCACGCGCACGAAGCGGTGCGGGAAGACTATCACCGCATCGTTTACGCCGAGACGCTGGACACGGCGCAGAAAGCCCGCGAAGCATTCCTGGGAAAATGGAAGAAACTGTGTCCCGGCGTGGCGGCTTCTCTGCAAGAAGCAGGGGAGAACCTGCTGATTTTCTATCAGTTTCCGGAGAGCCAGTGGCGGTCGCTGCGCACCACGAACGCCATTGAGCGGATGCAACTGGAATTCCGCCGCCGAATCAAAACCCAGGCGGCACTGCCCAACGAAAGCGCCGTGCTGCGGGTGTTCTTCGGGTTGTGGATCAGCGGACAGATGAAGTTGCACCGCATCAACGGCTACCGCGACATCGGAGGACGAGAAAGAGCTGCTGCTTAAAAAAGAATTCCATGACTTCACAGGCAAAATGCGCCATTCACTTTTCTACAGGTTCCGGGGCACTACCAAGCGATTCCGGCGGGCTCGCTTTGAACATTGTTCGCATTGCCGGTCAAGTACGTGGAGAAAATCAATGACGATCCGGTCGGATCCAACTTTGCCACCCATCCGTCGATGCAATTCCCACACAGGCCCGTACCGCCCGGTGCACTCAAATAGGCGCCAGTTGTGGTGGGGAAGTTGAGATCATCCGTTATACCAGCAACATAAGCGTTGCCCATTCCGTCTAAGGCGATGTCACTAACGAAATCCGCGTGTCCAGGATACGTACCGGAAAGATAAGTCGAATAAAGCAACGTCGAACCTGAGGGATCAAGTTTTGTAATAGACGCCTGCCAGGGACCGGTCGCAGTCGAATCTAGGGCATTCACAAGCGGGAAATCGTCAGCTGGCTCAGACCCAACGACGTAAATGTTTCCGGACCCATCAACCGCAACCTGGAATGTGTTCGCGATCCCGATATCCCCGCCGAAAAAGGTCGAATAGACCAAGACAGGGTCGATCACGAGTTGACGGGTTGGATCGTAATTGCGAATCTTGAAGCTAATTTCGTTGTGTACAGAGATAGTGTATTCCGCTGCCCGCATTACTTTGGTGCCTTCGCCCTCTTGGTAGACGATGGGTGGCTTCATACTTATCTCACCATCGGACAACTTCAACGTTAAGCTGCCATTTGCGTCAACCGTGGGCGTCGCATTGCTCACTGAGAAACGGATTTGACCAACATCGGCACCGGGCTCTACGATCCAATCCAGTTCTGGCCCATCGTTGCTCCCATGACAGTCGAGCCTCACTCCTGGATAGAGTTTGTCGTATTCCACCCGAGAATAGTTTGGGACTCGTTTTATCCACTGATTCGGATCTGAACCCCGAAAATAATTGCTAATCGATTGCAGTCGGTTCCGTCCCGATTCCTGTAGAAAATCTGAAGGCGTATTCTCCTGAGAAGGCTTGAATAAAAACCCGGAATCTCTTAGCGGGAGGTTTCGGGCACAGGAGGAATACGCCGTGATGAAGACTAGCATTGGCCAGGAAGTGATCCAAGAAGGTTCGCTGCGAGAAGGTTTGGAGGGGGCGATCCGGGAGCGGGTGAGGGAGATCATCGAGCTGGTGTTGGAGGAAGAAGTGGAGGCGGCGCTGGGTGCACCGCGCAGTCAGCGGGTGGCCGAACGGAGTGGCTATCGGCACGGCCGGAAAAGCCGACGGCTGACGCTGCGGACGGGTACGGTTCATGTGGCAGTGCCACGAGCCCGGTTGGTGGACGCGGAGGGCAGCGAGCGCGAGTGGCGGAGTCAATTGGTGCCGCGCTATCGGCGCAGCAGCGTGGAAGTCGAGCAGAGCGTGCTGGGAGTTTATCTGTCAGGATCGAATACACGGCGGATCCGCCGGGCGCTGGAACCGTTGCTGGCCGGCGCCGCATTATCGAAAAGCACGGTGTCGCGGTTGGTGCTACGGCTAGAAGAAAGCTATCGGAACTGGCAGCGGCGCGATCTGGCAGAAGAAAAGATCGTCTATCTGTACCTGGATGCGATTTATCCCAAGGTGCGCAGTGGCGGGAAAGTGGTTTCGCTGCCCGTGCTGGTGGCCCTGGGGGTGCGGGAGGACGGAGAGAAAGTGCTGCTGAGCCTGATGACGACGGGAGCGGAATCGGCGGACGGCTGGCAGATGTTGCTGGACGATCTGGCGGCGCGGAAGATGGGCCGTCCCCGGCTGGTGATCAGCGATGGCAACACGGGCTTGGCGGCCGCGCTGGATCGGCTGTGGCCAGGTCTACCGCACCAGCGTTGCACCGTGCACAAGCTACGCAACCTCATCGCCAAAGCACCGAAGCACGCGCACGAAGCGGTGCGGGAAGACTATCACCGCATCGTTTACGCCGAGACGCTGGACACGGCGCAGAAAGCCCGCGAAGCATTCCTGGGAAAATGGAAGAAACTGTGTCCCGGCGTGGCGGCTTCTCTGCAAGAAGCAGGGGAGAACCTGCTGATTTTCTATCAGTTTCCGGAGAGCCAGTGGCGGTCGCTGCGCACCACGAACGCCATTGAGCGGATGCAACTGGAATTCCGCCGCCGAATCAAAACCCAGGCGGCACTGCCCAACGAAAGCGCCGTGCTGCGGGTGTTCTTCGGGTTGTGGATCAGCGGACAGATGAAGTTGCACCGCATCAACGGCTACCGCGACATCGGAGGACGAGAAAGAGCTGCTGCTTAAAAAAGAATTCCATGACTTCACAGGCAAAATGCGCCATTCACTTTTCTACAGGTTCCGGGGCACTACCTTGCAGTTTTTGAAGACCCCTAATCGTTGGGTTGGCGTTCGTGCCTATGAACCGCAACTCAGGTGGAGATCCAGAGCGGAGCGTGTAGTTCTTCGGCAAAAGATCGCCGGTTTGGGAACTGCGGATTGCTTTGAATGTCAGGCCAGTTTTCGACAAGTACAGTGAGAACGTGCTACTCCGCGCTTCGAAATCAAAGGAGGTTGGAAATTGCCCTTCGTTTGGCTCAAACATGAGCGTAGTAGGGCGCAGGGATGTCGCACGACGTTGCTGAGAATAATAACCGCGGCGCGCAAGTGAACCTCTATGTTGGCTGTTCGGGTTCAGCCCTGCAACAAGAAACAGCCCACTCGCTAATGCCACCACTGCAAGCGATCGCCAGAGCATTACTTTTCTGCTGCGAAACAGAGGAGTTTAAAAACGCCGCACATGGTAACAAGATTCTTCAATCAATTAAATATCAATCGTTCTAGTACCCACCCCAGACCTTGGGAGAGGGTCTGTCGGAAATGTACGGGGCAGGGGTGGTCCCTTTTTCCCGTCCCTATCCGCTATCCCGTCATTGACTTGCGGGGGTATCTCCACCGGGGAAAACGCTACACCCTGGGGGGTATGTGAGGTCCGGAGGCCCTCGCGACATTCAGCTCGGGCTAAAGTGGTTATTCTAGGCGCGGGACCAACAGACATGGTGCCGGCGGTAGTTGGCTTCTGCTTATCTGGTTAACTCAGCAAGCCCCAATGGATTGTGTTTTGAGATCCTTCGCTCCGCGGATCTGCTCGTACTCAGCTGATTCCCGACCGGTTCCGAGACCAAGGAGGGTCTGAAAGCCAGCTGCGGGTGTCTTGCGGCGGTTGTGCCGGAAGACGAATTCGTCGAGGTAAACCTGGAGTTGAGGCTTGCTCACGCCGTGGTAGGTGCCGATCAGCCATTGCTGGAGGTTTCCAATACTGCGATCGGCAAGTGGGACAGCCGACTTCGCGCCTTTCCGGAGTGCGGATCGCAGCGGCTGAGTGCGGGCGACATGTTTGAAGCCAGCTTCCGTGAGACCCTCAAAGCTCTGGAGGCCATCGGTGTAGATAGTCGAACCGGGAGAGACGTTCTGGTGGAGGAAGGGGATGATGGTCTTGCCCCTGAAATCCGGGATCACTTTCATTCGGACGCGGCCGGAGCCCCTGCCGCGCCTTTCTACTGCGACCAGAACCAGCGCCGCCCGTCGCCCCTTGAGCTGCCGGCTGCCGCGGAGGCCGGCCTGCTCCCCGCCAATCCATGTTTCATCAACTTCGACCTCGCCGTACAGCGGTTCCCGAGCCACATTCACCATCGCCCGGCGGAGCTTGTGAAGCAACATCCAGGCGGTCTCGTAACAGGACAGGCCGAGTTGGCGCTGGAGTAGCAAGGCAGAAACCCCGCGCTTGTCCGTCGTCATCAGATAGGCGGCCCAAAACCAGTGGGTCAGCGGGATCTTAGTCCCGTGAAGAACCGTTCCCGCTGTCAGCGAGACTTGGTGACGGCAACCGGCACACTGCCACCGCCGTTGACTCACCAAGTCATAAGCCCGCCGGTTTCCACAGCGGGGACAGAGGAAGCCCTCGGGCCAGCGGCAGACCGCGAGGTACCGTTTGCAGGCTTCCTCGGTGGCGAAGTCGCTTTGAAATTGCCGCAGGGTCTTGGGAAATGGTGGTTTGGGCACCCCTTCACACTACCCATTGGGGTTTGCTGAGTCAACCAGATAAGCATAAGTTGGCTAGTTCGATCATTGAATCACATGAAGCCGCGAAACGATCAGCGACCTAGTATTTTTCGCGGGGTTGGGGTTGACGCAGAAAATCTGCGGTGATATGGTTCACCCCTCGTGAACCCTCCTCGGGTGATCTGTAAAACCCTATTGCCCGCAAAAACGTGGAGGAGATGGATGATAAAAAAGCTCAGCATTATCGTTCCCATGATTGTTTTCCTAGCCGTTTCCGTTCCGCTATTCGCACACCATGGGTCTGCGTCCTATGACACATCGAAAACGGTCACAGTTACAGGAACAGTGACGGAATACATTTGGGCTAATCCTCACGTTTTCCTAAAGGTCGACGCCAAGGACGACAGTGGCAACACGTCACACTGGGTTATAGAAGCACAGAATCCCGTAACTCAGACTAGCAAAGGTTGGACCAAAAATACCTTCAAGCCGGGGGATGAAGTCATCGTGGACGTCACCCCTGCCAAGAACAACGCGCTAGTTGGAGAATTCAAGGAATTCAACGGCGGGCGCATTGTGATTAACGGCAAGCAGTTCAAACCGTGACGGACTGCCTAGGCATGATACCGGCGAGCGTTTCGGAGCGTCTCGCACGATAGCGAGCCTTTAATCGCAAATGAATTCCAGAATGGAAGCTTGAGGAGAATGTGGAGATGGCTAACCGTTGGATGATGTCGATCTTGGCCGTGATCGCATTAGGGATCTTTTCTCCACTTCTGAGCGCTCAAACTGCTGGGCCCAATACGACAGCAGGCGAGACAAAACCAGAGAAATGGAATAATGTTCCTCCTCCCAGATCAGCATATGTTGGGAAAAAGGCCACTGGCGCAATTCCTCGCCGCGACCTCTCGGGAATCTGGGATTCCGGACAAGTATTAGGGACTAGCGGTGCGGTCGAACACACTGCGCTGTTCCCTGGGGGAAAGGGACAGGAAGGGGGCCGCGCAGACGAGACAGGGATTGCCAAACCATTGCCATATACCCCTTTGGGGCTAGAGGCGCTCAAGGCCAATAAACCTTCAGGACCCGGGGTACGACAAGTCGACGCCACGCTCGCGAATGATCCTGCGGACAAATGTGATCCGCTGGGATTTCCATACATGTTCCTTTGGGAATTTAGGACCATAAATGTGGTTGAGACACCCAGAGAAGTCGTTATTCTCAGTCCATTTTACGGCAATTACCGACTCATCTGGACCGATGGGCGGGAACTGCCCAAGGATCCCGACCCACGGTATAACGGGTACTCTGTGGGCAAATGGATCGATGATTACACCTTCGTGGTGGAGACGACAGGGCTCAATCCGAAAACTTGGATCGATCATGCCGGCCGGCCGCATAGCGACGAGTTGAAGGTCGAGGAAACCTACCATCGGGTCGACCATGACACCCTGGAATTGACCATTAAGATTACCGATCCGAAGATGTATACAGAGCCATGGTTGGCGTTGAACAAGCTTCCTCTTCACTTGCAACCGCCCGATTTCGATATTCCGGAACTCCTCTGCTCTCCGACCGAGATGTCGAGTTACAATAACCAAGTTGGTGATGTGGCCAAGCGCGATTCTTCGAAGAAATAGCTGATGCGGGGGATTGCTGGGGCGTGAAAGGTGCTCCAGGCCGGGTTACAGGCGCACTTGTCCGAATAAGCCCCCCATGTCCACCACTATTTCACACTGTTTTTCTTTGTCGGTACGATCTTCGTGTTCACAAAGGCAGACCAGTCAGACCAAGACGCTTACCAAGGTTACCGAATTCGCGTAAGACTACTGTCCGAAATCCGGCAAACAGGCAAACCGGCGAATCCCAGGGCTTATCTAAGCTTCCTGGCACCAACTGTCGATCATGACCGTTCCTAAAATAAGAACTTCAGCGCGAACTGAATCACACGGGGAGCCGCCACCAGGCTGGTGATCTGACCGAACGTGGCTTGGTTGGCGTTGATGTTGGGAATACCAAACTCCGGGTGGTTGAAGGCGTTGAAGAGCTCGGCGCGGAACTGCAGCGTCCGGGCTTCCTGTATGGGGATCGTCTTTTCGAAGGACATGTCCCAATTGTATTGGCCGGGTCCCTTGATGATGCCGCCGCCCACGTTACCGAAGCCAGTGCCCGTTCCGGCAGGAGCTGTTGCCCCTGGACCGAGCGTGACGAACTGGCTCTGGTTCCAATACGGAGCGTTGCACAAGACGCCCTGGGTTTTGCCATTGATATAGCCAGGACCCCCCGTCAAACCGCTAGCCACGCGGTCTTCGATCGTGCCACCTGTAGCGAGGTTTGCAGCGCCCATACCGGGGCAGAACTGCCCCGTGGAATCATTACCGGTGCCGCCAAAGAAGACCGATCCGCCGTTGTCCGTTATAGTCAAGGGTACACCGTCCTGAATTGTGGTGATGCCGGACCAGGTCCAATTGTCAATCACGTGACCCAGAATCCCTTTGTACTTCGGGACCGGCAACGCCCAGACGTAGTTAACGACCAAGCGGCTCGGGTGGATGTTGTTATTCGGCTCGTATACTTCGGCGATATACGGATAGGTGTTGAAACCGAAGGGTTGAGTATCGAAAGCGCGCGCAAAGGTATAAGCCGCCTGCAGCGACAATCCGGAGGAGAGCTGCTTCCGGACGGTTATCTGAGCGCTGTTGTATTTGAGCATGCCGTTGGTGGCAAAGTAAGCGGCCGTCGGGCTAACGCCGAGCATGGGCACGCGCTCCGCGACGTTGCCTGCGGTGCTAGTGGTGATCCCGTAATAACCGCAGCTTGCGCACTGGGGACCCGCCAGAGGCGCCAGATTGTACCCGACCTCCGAACCACCCTGCCCTTGCAGGCCGGCGCCGGCGCGGGATTGCGGCAACTGATCGATGCCGTGCGATCCGACGTAAGCAAGCTCGAGCACCCAGTTATGCAGGAACTCATACTGGGTGTTGAGATTCCATTCGTACATGATCGGCACGGTCATGTTCTGGGTGACGCCCGAGGGAGACAATCCCGAACTGCAGGGCGCGGCAGCCGACGGCGTGGGGCATATCGCCGGTATGGCAACCGAGTTGTCGACCCAACGGGTAGAGAATCCCGCTGTGCCGTTCGGTCCGGGATATATCGACGGCGAAGGCTGCACGGGGAACTGCAAACTGCCCAAGGTGATGGGCGAAGCGGTTGGAATCACGCCCGGCTGGGAGATTTCCAGCACGTTCATGAAGGACTGTCCGGGCGTGGCGTCGTAGAACACGCCCGCGCCGGAGCGGATAACCCAGCGACTGCTGCTGGTCGGTTGCCAGGCGACGCCGATACGCGGAGCAAAATCGTCGGTGGGGGAATTGGGATTGGTGAGACCGCCGTTACTGTTCACGAAGAGACCGGGCTCAGCCGGGCCCGAATAGTTATTGGGCACAACAATTCCCGCGAGGGTACCCGTTTGCGGGGTATTTCCCGGGAGAGGTGCGCTATTCACCAGGCTCGGCCAGATGGTGCTCATGACGCCGGCGCTTTCGTAGATATTGCCGTCGTACTCCCAGCGCAAACCGAGATTCACGGTCACGCGCGGGGTGACCTTGAAATCGTCCTGAACGAAAGCATCGAGGATGTTCACGCGGAAATAGGTGGCATAAAGGCCATTCTCGCTGCCACCGGTCTGGCCATTGCTTTGGGTAAAGCCGTTGGTGTTGCCGGGATTGCCGGGGCCGCAGGTGCCGACCCCGGTAAACGCCTGGCAGGACGCCCGACCGATCAGGAAGTCGGCCACGGAACTGAACGCATCCGTCCCCACAGCATGCGCAGGAAAGTAGTTTCTCACCTGCACGTGCCACCCGCCAACGCCAACGCGGATGGAGTGTTTACCGTGCTGCCAAGAGACCTGCTCGTTGGCCTGGAACTGATTTTGAATATCGTTCACGCCGAAGCTGGTGTCACCGCCGAAGCTGAAGTTCGGAGTGGTGACGTAGTCGAGCTGATCGAATCCGGGCACTATATCCGTGATGCCTACCTGCGAATTCAAGAAGGGCGTGTTGTCCTGGCTGACGGTAGAGATGCGCTGGTAGGCAACGTTAGCCTGGTTGACGACGTTGGGCGTCAGGATCGACGTAAGCTTCAGGACCGCCGCCTGATTGTAGTGCGTGTTTTCCATCCCGTTATTGGGGAGGAAGACGCCTACGGCCGAGGTGGTGTCCAGCGAGGGGAATCCACCGATGAGCGGGTCGAATTCGTACTGATAGCGACCCGAGAGGGTCTCCTTGCTATTGATCACGTAGTCCCAGTTGCCCATCGCGTTGTGATCTTTGAATGTGGCCGGATCGGTGAACACGTGGGGTGCGTAGGTCGATGTGGCCCCGCTGCACGATCCGCCGTAACTGCATCCGCTGGGGATGAAGTAATTGCCCGGCGAGGTCTGGAGTTGCAGGATGCTGATGGCGACGGGGCTCATATTCGCCAACGGAGCGGCTGCAGTCGGGGCACATAAAATAGGAATACCTGAAGCGCCTTCGTTGGTTTTGCTGGAGCACATATTTGCGGCGAGATTGTTTACGAACGCCGTCGTGTCCGCCGAGCACTGCGCCAGCGATGTCCAGCCCGCAGGGCAGGTGCCGCGATCGCCCAGCGGAATAGGAGCGAGCGTCGGTATCGATTCACCGAAAGCCGAAATCCCATTGGTCTGATGGGTTTCCTGGTAAGACACGAAGAAGAAGAGCTTGTCCTTCTTTATCGGTCCGCCGATCGTCCCGCCGTATTGGTTCGAGTTCAGAACCCCTTTCGGCACGCCATCAAAATTGTTGAACCAGCTGTTGGCGTTGAGAGCCGTATTGCGGAAGAACTCAAACGCGTCGCCATGAAGTTCGTTCGTGCCGGTCTTGGTGATGACGTTGATGTTGGCGCCCGGGTTGCGCCCGAAACCTGCATCGTAGCTGGACGTCTGGACCTTGAATTCTTCAATGTCGTCTGGAATGGGCAGCGCCATAGCACCGCCTGAAAACCCCTCCTGTCCCGTGTTAAAGCTCAGATAGGAAGTGACGTCAACGCCGTCCTGCGAATAGTTGTTCTGACCCTGGCCCGCGCCATTCGCGGAGATGTAGGTGATGCCCTTCCCCAGAAGGCTGGCGTTGGTGACGTTGGCACTGGCGCCGGCGGAGAAGGTCAACAGGTTCGTATAATTGCGGGTGTTCAGTGGAAGTTCGACGACGGACCTAGTGGTCAGCACCTGTCCCAATGCGGCACTGGTGGTCTGTACTGCCTCCACTGCACTTTCCACGGTGACAGTCTGCGTAGTAGCGCCGACTGCGAGCACCCGATCCAGGGGGGCAGTTTCAGTAACCAACACCGTTATAGAGGGAACGTCAACAGTATCAAATCCGGTGGCCTCTATCTTCACTCGGTAATTGCCAGGCGGCAGCAGACTGAAAGTGTACGTGCCGTCGGCCCCTGTCATTGCGGTTCGCATTTGGGCGGTACCCGCATTCGTAGCGGTGACCGTCGCGCCGGCGACTGCAGCGCCGGACGGGTCCGTAATTCTTCCCGTCAATGCTCCTGTGGAAGCGCTTTGAGCCATTACGGAAGGAGCCGTAACAAAAAGCAGACAGCTGAGAAGAAATACCCCCACACAAAAGCCGCAGAGGAAGCTACGCATCGTCATTCACCCCTTAGAGAGTTACTTAGGGCTCGCGAATGGCTGCGGTTTCTAGCACAGACTGAGTTGAAGATCAAGGCATAAATTGCATCTTGCCGAGGCAAAATGAAAATGTCCGGTTCGAACAAAGTAAGTAAGAATGTCCGGTTTCGTCCAGAGTGGCAGGAGGGATTTTTCTTCCGGCAGAGAGTTGCGCTCAAATCGCGCGTTTGCGCGGTTTAAGGCGCTCCATCTGATCGAGTTGCCTAGCGTTCGAGCGTGCCCACATAGATACTCGTCCCGAGGATGTGGCCATCCATCGCCTTTCTCACCTCTGCCTCCGTCGCGCCTCCGGGAACGCTCAGGGGCTGATCGAGCGCGTAAAGAGTAAAAAGGTAGTGCAGCCGTCCCGTGCCCGTCGGTGCGCATGGTCCCCGGTACCCGACGATCCCGCGTTGGCCTGTGACCTGACGGCTACCATCCGGCAGTTCAGGCCCAAGCTTCACACCCTGCGGAAGCTGTGTTGTACCTGCAGGGATGTTCCAAATCACCCAGAAGGTCTCCATTTCGATGCCCTTGTTCGGATGATTGTCGGGACCATTCAGCGTAAACACAAAACTCGCTGTGCCTTTCGGCACATTCGCCCATGAAAACGGTGGCGACATCGCGTTTTGCGGTGGCGATTGCGCATTACCACCATCGTTGTAGCAGGTGAACGTCAGCGGTAAGTTGCCGCCGTCCGTGAATCCGGAACTTGCCAGCCTGAGTCGCAGTCTGGGCGGCTCCTGCGTGCCCCGCTGTTGGGCCGCGACCGGGATGATGCTGCAGCCGAACAGCATAGCAACACAGAGGCATCTCGCATTCCATCTGTGCTCCCATCTCGATCTAGCCGCCATTCCTGTGTCCGCCAATGGGACGCCTTGCCCCTCCCCTGCCTGAACATCGAGGACCGGCTTCCTCGGTCTTTGAATGTTAAAGGCCATTCCGAGGGGCTAGACTCGGACTGGCCCGCTTTTCTCGCTCAAGTTGTTGCGGAAGCAGACTCGTAATCATGCGCTCACCTCGATAGCGTCTGCATAGAATGCCGAAACAAGCTCTAGCGCGTGGGTGTAGAGCCGAAATAGCGCGGCGCCTGCACGCGTACGTGGGAACTTGTGGCGACTACATCAAAGACTTCCGAGAGATTCAGGACGTCGCGAATGGTCTCGGGTGTCGGATTTTGGACGCGGCTCAAGATTGCACCTCGCGAACGCGCACGCCCTTGAGGCTTACCACTTGATGGGTGTCGCGTATAACACAGCGCACTCGGAGCGTCAAGCAAGAACTCCGCGTTTTGCTTGACAAGTAGACCATCGTATGAAAGGGTGTGCCACAGCCCTTCGGGATCTAAATAAATATTGGGCGAGGTGCTCCTTTTGAGGAGTCGACCGCAATTTTGCTTTGGAGGTTTTATGCGGACGCAGCATTTACCACTTCTCGCCGTAACTCTGTTCGTCGGTTTTCTGATCACGTCAGCTCCGGTTCTCGCTCACCATGGCAATGCCGCATTTGACCAAACAAAGAAGGTTACCGTCAAAGCCACCGTCACGGATTGGTTCTGGGCGAATCCCCATTGCTTGCTCAAATTCGACGTCAAGGATGAGAACGGGAACGTGGTGCATTGGGTGGCAGAGGCTAGTAATCCGCCGGACATGATCAACCGAGGGTGGAGCAGAGACTCGTTCAAGCCCGGCGATGAGGTGACCCTAACGATGACTCCCGTCAAAAATGGGCAGCCGATCGGACGTATCATGCAAGTCGTGCTCGCGAATGGCCACCTGTTGGGTACGCAACCGCCAGGGCCGGCGGACAATCCAACCAAACCGTGACAAGTGACCGGCTCGATGGCGCTTCACCGGAGCAGTGACATTAAGCGAGGGACTCAGCAATGGTAAAGTGCGCGCCTTACGCATTTACAATGGTGGCTTACTTGTTTTTGTCACCACTTACGTATGCGCAAGTCGATGGCTGGGGCCGTCCCGCACCGCCAGTCGGCAAAACTCAGAAAGGACCCGCCCCCGCACCACGCCACGATATTTCCGGAACATGGGATCCCGGTAACGGCGGGGTCCAGCCTCTGGGCGCTGGAGCCATTCCCGAGGATGGAAAGCCAGAACACCAACTGCCCTACACCGCTGAGGGTTTAGCAAAATTGAAACTCACGAAGCCAAGCAACGGATCGAGAACGGTGCTTCCGGCTGATTCCAATGATCCCGCCTGGCATTGTGATCCACAGGGAATTCCACGCGAGGATCTCTATGAACTCCGCCAGACACAGATTATTCAGACGCCCGAAAAAATCGTAATCCTTTACGAATATGGAGGGGTCTGGCGGGACATCTGGACAGATGGCCGCGACTTCCCGAAAAACCCTGAACCGAAATGGTTTGGATACTCAGTCGGGAAGTGGGTGGATGATTACACGTTTGTCGCTGAAACAATCGGGACAAATGAAAGAACGTGGATCGATCGAGCCGGCCGCCCGCATAGCAGCGATCTGAAGGTGGAGGAAACGTTTCACCGGGCGGACGCCGACACCCTGGAACTCAGCGTTATGATTGAAGATCCGAAGATGTACACGAAACCCTGGATGGCTCTTAATAAATTGAAGTTCTATTTGAGACCCGTCGACTTCGATGTCCGGGAGATGATGTGTTCGCCTTCGGAGTTAGAAGAATATGACAAGTTCCTCGGCAATCCTGCCAGTAACAAATAGCGTTATCGGCGACTTGGGGGCCGTGCGGCCGAAGTTCGGTGCTGGCCGGAAGGTCCCATTCATTCCTTGTTCAAGCCCTTCATATATCCGTAGCAAACGATTGTGAACACATCCTTACGTTCGCGCTCGATCCGGAGATCAGAATGGTGGCGACAAACAAGACAGGCCCAAGCGCATCGGTTTACCGAAAAAGGAAATGGGTGTCGGATCATGCCATCCCGGTAGTGGGTTCTTGCCGATTTGACTCGGATCGGGAAAGTTCTATTACGAGGAGGTAGCGAATGAAAAGCAAGTTGCTCGTGTGGTTCCTGCTGTCTTTCGGATTTCTCGCTGTTTGCGGGCCTGCGCTGGCCCATCATGGAAGCGCGGCTTACTCGGATAAGCTCCTTGAGATCAAGCAGGTGACGGTGACGAAGTTCTTGTGGGCGAGTCCTCATTGCCTGATCAATTTCGATGCGAAGGACGACAAAGGCAAAGTCGTGCATTGGGTTATTGAAACCGGCCCGGCCACGAACATTGGGCTCATCGGTTGGACCAAAACTTCCTTGGCGCCTGGGGACGTCGTTACGGTCTACGTGTGGCCCAGCAAAACGGGTAACCCGGTGGGCCGCCTCAACAAGCTCGTACTCGCCGATGGGTCCGAGCTACATGATACTGTGCTTGGTGCAAACGGTTCGAAGAGCAATTACCAACCCGAAAAGGATTCGAACGGCTATAACGCCAAATAAGGAAAACTGTCGCCAGTCGCGATAGCTGGCGCAGAGAGGGAATACAAGCGGCACGTTGCGCTGGAACAAACGGGCCGCGTTGAGGTTGGTCGGTGATTATGTCGAGGAGAAGCCGCATGCGAAATCGAGTCGCTGAAACAATCGCTGCTTTCTTTGCTGTAGTAGCACTTTCATCGACTGTCGTGGCGCAAACACAGCCGCCGCAACAGCCTGCGAAGAAGCAGTTCCTGACTGGCTTCGCCCAGCCGGCCGCCGAGTACATCGCGCCGGGAATTCCTAAGATGCCCGGCACGCCGGGCCCTGCTCCCAAGCGGGATCTAACGGGCGCTTGGGCCGGACCAATAAAGCCTATGCGGGATCCGATGCCCCCGATGACGCCCGCGGGCGAGGCGCTGTTCAAGCTCAATAAGCCTGAGTCGGTGGTGCGTCTGGCGGCTACCAACGATCCTTTCGCGACGTGCGATCCGCTCGGTTTTCCGAGGGATATGTTCAGCCATGCCATCGAGAGCCGGGGAGGAATGTGGTTCGAGCCGGTGCCGGACCGGATGATTATTCTGAAGCAGCACCAGCGCGTGTGGCGTGAAGTATGGATGGATGGGCGCGAACTGCCCAAAGACGTCGACGCCAGAGGGTACCCCGATTCGAGATTTTACGGTTATTCCACAGGCCACTGGGATGGCGACTACACGTTCGTCATCGATACGACGGGACTGGACGAACGAGCATGGCTCGACGAGCAAGGGCACGTGAAGAGCAAGAATGCGCACATCGAGGAGCGCTATACGCGTCTGGACCAATACACCATACAATTGACGGCCACGCTGGACGATCCGAAGTTCTACACCAAACCCTGGATGTTCTTGAAAGCGAACTATTACTGGATGGCGGCCCAAGATTTCCAGGAGGTTTTCTGCATCCCATCGGAAGGCATTGAGTATAGAAACACACTCGCGCTGCCGGCGGGTACGGGGGACGACGCCGCCAAATAATTCTAGAGGCTATCAGTCTTGCGGGATCTAAAACCGAATTCCTTTTCCAACGAGGAGAGAACTTGATTTCTTGCCAGAACGCTTATTGCCGCGTCGCTTATCGGGCGGGAATCTAGCAGCCTCCATCAGTTATGGCTTTTTCGCCAGCATCGGGGATTCGATCACGGCAGTAAATTTGTAGTAGTTGTTGGTTCAAAACCGGGCGAATCGAATCAGAACAGTTCAACAGCGCTGGTTGGTAAGTCGCTGAGGAATATAGTAAAGTCCAAAATCTTCAAAACCCGTCAAAACAGCTTCTTGTTTCAGGAAACTGCTGCTCTATCCATCTGAGCTACAGCCCCATCCGCTCAAATCTTATTCTGAATACCCGCCGGGCATGAAGTCCAGCCTTCGCCTGCAAAGCGGCTTCGGCTCGGCAAGCCAGTCGGCTTCGGCGCGGCAAGCCGGTGCGGCGGATTACTGCGGCGGATCGCCGTCTCGAATCGCGCGCTAGTGGGTTGGCGCGCTGGCCGGCTTTACGATTCCCTGCTCGAAGTTCTTTTCGTTCGCCTGAACGCAAACGTCTTCGCCAATGTCCCAGGGCTTCAGCCGATAGGTCCGCGTCACCGTCCAGGGCTTGGTATACGCTTTGGGGTCGTCGATAGTGAGTTCGAGCTGCATATTGTCGTGGTCGGTGCGCCGGTAGCGCTCCACCACGTGCAGGGCGTCGCTGTGGGGCAGACCCTGGTAGTCAAGCCAGGTCCGGTCATTCAGCCCCACCGTGTCTATGACGAGGCTGTCTCCATCCCAATGTCCTATGGAATTTCCCCACCAGGAGGGATCGAGGTCCTTGGGATGCTGCCGCCCGTCCATATAAATTTCGCGGAAATCGTGGCTCCGCTCATAGAGGATGAGTATCTCGCCGGCGGCCGGAACAATCTTGAAAGGATGGTTGGCAAGCAGCACGCGCGGCACGCCCAGAGGATCGCAGTTTTTTATGAAGGGATCGGTATTCTCCGCGAAACTGATCACCACATTGGGCCCGTGGCCGTTTCTCTCGGAATCGAATTTCGTCTTGGCCCAAGGCTGCATGGGGGCTGCGTCGCGGGGGAGGTCGAAGACATTACCGCCGTACTGCAGCCAAACGCCGGAAAGATCCGGGGCGCTCGTTGCGGCGCCGGCGTTCGCGCCCGGACGCGCCCCAGCCTGAGCGAACATTATCGGGGAGACAGCCACCGCTAATATCAAGACAGGGATGGAACCAACGATTTGCCTTCGCATGGAAAGCTCCTTACCAGCTCCTTAGCCGGCGGGCGGCATTCAAACCACTTCCGCGCCATGGCCCGCTGAGCGACTCATTATTTTTCGGTTGGCGTGAGCTCTTCGCCGTCGGCCAGAGTGACTTTCTGCAGAAGCCCGATGGTCGAGCCGTTTTTGGCGGGAACGGCGACGAGCGTAACCTGGTCCCCCGGCTTCAGCGAATCTCTATGCCAGCCCGCGTGCATCAAGATGCTGGGAGGCTGCGTCTCGAAATCCCAGTGAGCGACATTGCCCTTGTCGTCGGTCACGTCCAGGTGAACTTGAGAATGAGGGTTGGTCCATTCAAAATTGCTGATGGTTCCCTTGAGGGTGATCCTCTTGCCCGTCTCGTAGGCGACGCCGCCATGGTGCGCCACAACAGGCACGGCAATGACGAGGAGGCCAAAAAGCACTGCTAGATAGTTCACCGGCTTGGCTTTCATGCAATCACTCCACGGAGACATCCGCGAGACAGGAAGCGAAATGGCGCCCAATCCCGCGCTTTGCTCACGTACTGAACAAAAATGTACATCTGAACGTTCTCGCATGCAATCGCCCGCATGCAATGGCAGCTCTCGGTCTAAGGAAGGTTGGTGCTGGAGAGCCGCTCATTCGACGACTGGTTTGGGAGTTTCTGTTCCAGATGAGCATAGGGTCCGGCGGCATAGACAATCTTGCCGCCGAGCATGGTGAGCAGAGAGACGTTTTGGCCGATCTGCTCGACCGGCTCGGTCATATAGTCTTGTGAGAGCACGGCCAAGTCGGCGAGCTTCCCCGCTTCGAGCGATCCGCGCTTACCCTCATCGAACGAAACCCAGGCGCTGCCCATGGTGTAGTAGCGCAGGGCGTCCTCGCGGCTGGGCGCCTCCTCGGGACCACGCACGGGCGCGCCGCTGGCCGTCTTGCCGTCGAGCGCCCACTGCAAGACGGTGAAGGGATTGTATGTGGAAACGCGATGCGCATCGGTTCCCAAGCTGATGTGAATTCCGATCTTCTTGGCGGTATTGGCCGGCGGCATCCTGCTCGCCACGTCGGCGCCGCGGCGCTTCACCACTTCGTCACCGCTGTTGTACATCTCGTCCTGCATGGTCCAGCCCACGCCCATCGCTTTCATGCGCTCGAAAGTGGCCGCGGAGCCGTCGTTGAGATGAGCGATGGTCCAGCGCAAGTTCGCCAGCGGGAACTCCTTATTCACTCGTTCCCAGGTGGTCAGGAGCTGCTCCACATTTTTGTCGCTGTCCCAGTGCATGGTGACGGTCAGGCCGCGCTGCGCAGCCCATCGAAGGATCTCATAATACTTGTCCAGTTGGTCCGGCGTGGCTTGGCCGGTGATCCCTTGCATGGCCCAGGTGATCTTTTCACCGAGGCCATTGAAGTGCAGCGTCTCGTCGCCGAGGCCCATGGGGAGCAAGGTCAGGTAATTCTTGAAATCCTGGAACTCCGTGTCTGGGGCCAGCGCGGAGGCGCTGTAGGCCATGCGAATCGTCATTTGATGGTCGCGAAATACTTTGAACACCGCTTGATAATCCTCGGGCCGGAGATTATTTCCTCCCGGATCGACCACACCTGTAAGACCGAGACGATTCAGTTCCCGGAAGAACTCCTTCGTGCCCTCCACCTCCTGCTCGAACGTCGGCCTTGGCAGCCGGTCGTACAAGGCAATCATGTTGCCGTTGACCGTTCCGGTCAGATTCCCATTGGCGTCTTTTTCGAGCTTCGTGCGCGTGGGCAGGTCGCTGTCGCTCTTGATGTTCAGAGTCTCGAATGCCAGGGGAGTTAGAATGGCCGAGCCGTATGAGAGCTGGACGTAAACCGGGTTGTTAGGCGCCGCGGCCACCAGTTCCGCCTGCGTGGGGCGGCGCTTTTCCTTGAATGTGTCCAGAGTAGAGGGCGGCGTAACCACCGCCAGCCACTCTCCGGGCTTGGCCTTTTGCGCCGCGTCGTGGAGACGCGCCAGCGCGTCCGCCAGAGAAGATGCGCCGATCCAGTTCACCTCGGTTTTCCAGGTGAGCGCCGCGCGAACCGCGTGCATGTGGTTATCGATCAGCCCGGGAATTACGGTGCGGCCCTGGAGGTCGATGACCTGCGACTTGGGCCCCTGCAGCTTCTTGATTTGCGCGTTGGTGCCAACGGCGAGGATCCTTCCTTCGTGAATGGCGACGGCCTGGCCCACCGAGAACTGTGGATCGACGGTGAGAATTTTGCCGTTCAGCAGGACAGTATCGGCGGATTGCGACCGCAGTAATGCGCTCGACGTGAGCACCAGCGAAAGAAGCAGGACGAGCCGAAGCACTCCGGTGGACAGGCTTTTCATCGAACTCCTCATTGAGCGGGTTAATTCCACTTTGACCGATCGCTCACTTATAGACCGGGCGCTCCGCCAAGTAAACCGATTTGTTCGCCGGGCGGAAGCATCCGAAAAGCCGCTCGCGGGTTCGCTCTAAAGCTTATTGAGCCCGTCGAGCGCGGCCACTTTGTACGCTTCCGCGAGCGTGGGATAGTTGAAGACCGTGTCGCGAAAATAGTCGATGGTGCCGCCGTAACTCAGCACTGCCTGGCCGATGTGAATGATCTCGGTGGCCCGCTGCCCGAGCGCGTGAACGCCCAATAACTTCCGCGTATTGCGGTCAAAAAGCAGCTTCAGCATTCCCGTTTCGTCGCCGAGCATCATGCTTTTGGCAAGCTCGGCATACTTCGCGATTCCGACTTCGTAGGGAACTTTCGCCGCGGTCAGGCGCTCTTCGGTTTGCCCGACCATGGAAATCTCCGGAATCGTATAGATGCCATACGGAATCAGTTCCGGCATCACGGTACACGAAATGCCGAACATGTTGCAGCTCGCCAGCCGTCCCTGCTCCATGGAGGTGCTCGCCAGGGCGGGAAAGCCGATCACGTCGCCGGCGGCGTAAATGTGGCTTACCTCGGTCTGAAAATAGGCGTTCACGCCGATCTTCCCGCGCGCGTCCGAGGAGATGCCCGCCGCCTCGAGACGCAATAGATCGCCATTCGCCTGGCGGCCAACCGCATAAAGCAAGCTTTCCGCCTGCACCTTCTTGCCGCTTTCCAGTTCGGCAAATACGCGGTCGCGTTGCGCGTCAATGCTAACGCGAGTGACTTTTTCGCCCAGGCGGAACGTGGTCCCCAGTTGACGCAAATGGTATTCCAACGCCTCCGCGATTTCCCGGTCCACGAAATCCAGAATCGAAGGGCGCTGATCGATGAGAGTCACTTCAACGCCTATGGCGGCGAGAAAGGAGGCATATTCGAGCCCCACCACACCGGCTCCGACCACAATGAGATCCCGTGGCAAGCCGTTCAAACCGGTCAACTGGTCGGTGTCCAGGATTCGCTTTCCGTCAATGGGAATATCGCGGTGATGAGCGGGCCGGGTGCCGCAGGCGATCAGGATGTGTTCGGCGGAAAGATTCACCTTGACGCCCTCGCGGTCCACTTCCACGCTGTGCGGATCCACAAACTGCGCGGTGCCTTGAAAAACCGTAATTCCGTTGCGCCGGAGCTGGGCGCGAATCACTTCCGTCTCCCGAGCGACGATCGAATTCACGCGAAAAGCCAGGTCTTGAACGGAAATCTCGTTCGTGCCGCGGTAGTTATTGCCGTAGAACGCTTTTACCGCCAGTCCGGTCAATTGAAAAATAGCTTCGCGAACGCTTTTGCTGGGGATCGTGCCGGTGTGCACACACACGCCGCCCATCATCACGGTCCGGTCGATCACGGCCACGCGTTTGCGCAGCTTGGCCGCGCAGATCGCGCCCTTCTGGCCCGCGGGTCCGCTGCCGATGACGATCAGGTCAAACTGCTGGTCGTTCGCTACTCGGGCATTCTCGTGCATTCTTATCTGACCCGGACTTCCTCGAATTCCGGTTCTTCCGCGTTGCGCGGCTGAGGACAGCGCCGGAGCGGCGCGAAAGAGATAGTTTACTAAGGTTTGCGACGGAAGCCTCCAGAAATCGCGGCAAGGCGGGAAAGGCTGCGCCTTCCGGTTGCCGCTGGACCGAATCGATCAGGAACTGCTGCACGTTGAAGCGACAGCCGTTGGGGGAGTAACCCGGACCGCCGGCATCGCGAGCGCGGAGGTATCTGCCGTCCGGCATCAGGACACGCGTCTTCTCCGTATCGGCGAGATAAGGAGCTACAACCTCTCGCAAGATCCTTTCCCGCAGCACAGCGTCGTTCACATGAAACATGACTTCCACGCGCTCATAAATATTCCGGTGCATCCAATCGGCGCTACCCAGATACACTTCCGCATTCCCGCCATTGCCAAACACAAAAATTCTGCTGTGCTCCAAAAACCGCCCGATCAAGCTGCGCACGCGGATTCGGCTGCTCACACCCCGCACGCCGGGACGCAACGCGCACGCCCCGCGCACGAGCAACTCAATTCGCACTCCGGCCTGGGAAGCCCGATACAACGCTTGAATCGTTTTATCGTCGAGTAGCGCGTTTACCTTGGCAACGATGAACGCAGGCTTTCCGGCTTTCGCGTGCGCGGCTTCGCGCTCGATCAAGCTCAAGCAGTTCTTCCCCAGGTTCAGCGGCGCCACAAAGAGCGGGCCATATTGCCGCCGTTCGGAATAGGCCGTGAGATAGTTGAAAACGTGGTGGACGGAGGAGGCAATCTTGGGATCGCTGCTGAGCAAACTCAAGTCCGTATAGAATTTCGCGGTCGAGGGATTGTAATTTCCCGTGCCCAGGTGGGCGTAGCGGCGAATCTGACCGTCCGCCTCGCGCCGGGCGACCAGCGCCATCTTGCAATGCGTTTTCAGCCCGACCACGCCGAAATAGACTTGGACCCCCGCCTCTTGCAAGTTTCGGGCCCAGCGAATATTGGACGCCTCGTCGAATCGCGCCTTCAGCTCCACCACCACCGCGACTTCTTTTCGGGCGGCCGCTTGAATCAGGGCGCGGACAATCGGGGAGTTCTCGCTGGTGCGATAGAGCGTTTGCTTGATCGAGAGAACGTCAGGATCGCGCGCCGCGCTCTCGACGAAATTCACCACCGTCGAATAAGAGTCGTAGGGATGATGCAAGAGCAAGTCGCGCTTGCGAACCAGATCGAAAATGGAGGAAGAACCAGGCTTAAGCGCAACCTCGCGGGGCAGGAAGGGCTTGAACTTCAAATCGGGGCGAGGAGTTTGGTCATACAGATGGAAAAGCCGCGACAAGTTGACCGGGCCGTCCACTCGAAACACTTGCCAGGGAGCCAGCATGAAGTTCGCTTGCAAACGATCCACAATTTCCTGGCTCGCGCCAACCTCAATTTCGAGCCTTACTGCCGCGCCTTTGCGACGCGAATGCAATTGCGAGTCCACGGTATCCAGAATCGTCCGCGCTTCCTCTTCCTCCAAATACAGATTGCTGTTGCGCGTCACGCGAAAGGCGGCGGCCGAAACGACTTCATATCCGCGGTAAAGGCGCGCGGCAAACGCGTGCACGACGTCGTGAAGGAACACATACTCGGTCTTGCCTTCCGCCGACGGCAGCATCACCAGACGCGGCAACGCCCGCGGCACCGTCACCACGCCGAGATACACTTCGGTTTTCCGCCGCTTGCGCCGCAGCAGGAAGGCGAGGCACAGCGCCTTGTTCAATACGTGGGGAAACGGGTGCGCGGGATCCACCGTCACCGGCGTCAGCAGGGCTTCCACTGTCTTCGAGTAGAACCCTTCGACGTACTCCTTCTGCTCCGGCTTTAGCTCGCTGACGCTGAGCACTCGCACCGATTCTTCCGCCAGCGCGGGAACGAGCTCGTCGCGCCAGCAGCTATACTGCGCGTCCGCAAATTCGCTCAGTCTGGGGGCCAACTCGGCGAGCACCACGCTGGGAGGCCGCCCGTCGGGGCCCGGTTCGCTGTGGCCTTGCTCGGCCTGCTGCAAGAGCCCCGCCACGCGAATCTCCACGAACTCATCCAGATTGCTCGCAGTGATCGCCAGGAACTTCACCCGCTCGAGCAACGGATTCGTTGGACTGCGAGCCTCTTCCAGCACTCGCTCGTTGAATTGCAGCCAGGAGAAATAGCGGTTGAGGAACAGTCTGGGGTCAGACAGCTTATCGCGAGCCATGATTGTCTGCGCGCGCTACGCTATCTTGGCAATGTTACTGCCGCGTTAAAGGCGGTATGCGGCCCATGCGTGGGAATGAGTAGAGGCAATCGCTGCCGAGCTCGTTTCCCGATGTGCCGATGCCAGCCGAGCGTTATTCGTGGGGGCGCGGCCGCTTGGCCTTGTCTCCATTGAGCAGCACAAATTTCTGCGCTCTTTTCCCGGTATCCACTTCGCCGGTGTAGAGATTGCCGTGGGAGTCGATGGCAATGGCGTCAATCCAGTGGAAAAGGCCGGCCATGCGGCCGTTGTCTCCGATGGAGCCCGCGACTGCGCCCGTCTTGCGGTCCTGAATCCAGACTTTGTCGTTGGTGCCGTCGGCGATCATCACGTATTTCTCCCCGGCGTCGTGCGAGAACGTCAGGTTGTAGGTGGTGCCGCACATGCCAAACATGGTGCTGCCCGGCCCGCCGCAGTCCGGCCCGCGCGAAGGCGTGGAGGGATGGACGAAAAAGCTGGTGATGAACTTGCCTTCCTTGGTGAACACCTGAATGCGGTCGCTGCCGCGCTCGCAGACGTACACCAGATTGTCGGTTGAGAAATGCACGCAGTGCAGCGCGGGAGCGAACTGCTTCTGGTCCGGAGGAGATCCTGCCTTCCAATCGTAGGGCGGCGTGGGATCGTTATCGATTTCGCTGAGCGGGATGCCGTGCCCGCCCCAGCCTCGCTTGAATTTGCCGTCGTAGTCGTAAACCAGGACGCGCTTGGCGTCGACGATGTAGATCTCCTTGGCGTCTTCGTCGAGATCGAAGAAAAATATGCCGGTGGGGAAAATGTCCGTATTCTGATTATCTTGCTTCGCCGGCGGCGCAGCCTTGCCCGGCTCGGGACGCGGTCCGCGGTGGCCGAACTCCCACAGGAGCTTTCCTTCGCCCGTAAATTTCATGATGGTGTCGCCGCGAGCGCTGCCGGAGATCCACACGTTTCCTTCGCGGTCCACCAGGATGCCGTGTTCGGCGCCGGCTCCGGGACGCGGATTGCCCTCGGCGGGCCAGCCGGGCACGTAGCCCGGTCCTCCCCAACCCTGCAGCAGATTGCCTTGGGTATCGAATTCGAGCACCGCCGGCGCGGCAATGCAGCAATCGGTTCGCGGCGGATTGGAAGCGGCGCCGATCTCATCGGGATTGACGTCGCGAGGACGATTCATCACCCAGATGTGATCGTCCTTATCCACCACCATGACGGGAACGCCTTGCATGAGCCACTTGTGAGGAAGCGGCTTGGGCCAGTAGGGATCGACCTTGTACTTGGGAACTTCTTGCGCTCGCGCTGCGAAGCTCGCGACGAGAATCAGAGCGCAGCACGCGCCTATCGCGAGCGCGAGGCTCCTGGACCAGATTTTCACTGAGCTTATTGCTGAGCTTTTCAAAGGACGGCCCAAACGTGGCATCGGTGCTCCTCCCGCTGGCGGATGGAAATAATGCGCGGAGTCTAGTTCCCGTTCAGCGGGAAGTCAAGAAATCGAGCTGGCGAGAAGAGTCAAAACAAAAACCGCTGTCTTCTTTTGTAGACCAATGCGGAAGTGGAGCCCTCCATTTGAGAAGAGAAGCTCCTTGACACCTTTGCGCGGCGAGAGTATAGAACTCCGCAACAGCCACGCGGGGGTTACCTAACTAAAAACCAGAAGCCCAACAGGAGGAGACCAGATGCTGAGCAACAGTAAGGCTCACTTCGTTTGCTCGCTCGTTTTGAGCGCGGGACTCTTGATCGGGTTGGCCAACGTACGTTTGGCGGCCCAGGGCACGACCGGCACAATTCTGGGCACAGTGACCGATACGTCCGGCGGAGCGATCCCGGAAGCCACCATCCGGGTGACGAACACCGGCACGAATGCAACGCAAATCGTAACCAGCGACGCTCAAGGGCATTATCGAGTTCCCGACCTCCCCGTCGGCAGCTATCAAGTCTCGTCGGAAAAGGCAGGCTTCCAGACCGTCGACCACCGGGGGATCACGCTCGACGCGGGCGCCGACTTGGTGGTGGATTTTTCCCTGCAAGTGGGGCAGGTGACGCAGGCGGTGACGGTGGAGGGCGACGTTACGCAGGTGGAGACGACCTCGTCGGCCATCTCGACAACCGTCGAGTCCACACAGATGCGCGATTTGCCGCTCAACGGGCGCAACTTCGAGGAACTAATCCTGCTGGCGCCGGGCGTGGTCAACGAAACGGGCGCGGGCGCGCTGCATAACTCCTACATCGGTTTTGGCAACTACTGGTCCGTCTCCGGCTCGCGCCCCAATGGGCAGGGCGAAATCCTCGACGGTACGGACATCCAGGATTATCAAGACCGCGGATCGGGCTCCGGGATTTTGGGAACGACGCTGGGCGTCGACGCCATCGCCGAGTTCCAGATGCTGACGAATACTTACGGCGCGGCGTACGGTGGCAACGGATCGGTGGTGAACGCGGTGACGCGCTCGGGGACCAACAACTACCACGGTTCGGCATACGAATTCATTCGCAACAGCGCGCTGGACGCGACGACCTTCCCCGCCACGGTGAAGCAGCCCTTCAGCAAGAATCAGTTCGGAGGCACGCTCGGCGGCCCGGTCAAGAAAGACAAGATGTTCTTTTTCGTGAACTACGAAGGGATCCGCCAGCTGACCGGGCAGACCAATCTGAGAGTGATCCCGGACGCTAACGCGTTGCAAGGCTACATTCCGGCAACCGGCGCGCCAGCGGCTTGCAATGGTCCCGGAGCACCCGCGGGTTACGTGAGTTGCGGGCCGGGGAGCAGCAACGCCGCAAACTTTGCGACTATCAAGCCGTACTTGAATCTCTTTTCACCGTCGAGCCTCGGTAACCTGCCCATCGTCAGCAATCTCGGCAACGGAACCGAACAGGTGCAGGTAAACGCCAATTCGCCCGCGAGCGAGGATTACGTGGTGGGCCGTTACGACTGGACGCTCTCCTCCACCGATTCCCTCTTCGGGCGGTATCTCTTCGACAATGCGAATCTGACCGAGCCCTTCTATAGCAGTTTTCCGCAGTGGTCGAATTACGACCGCACCCGCAACCAGTTCTTTACGCTCGGCGAGAAACACATCTTCTCGAACACCCTGATCAACTCGGTGAACCTGGGCATCAGCCGGACCTTTCTCGATCTGCATAGCGACGGCACAGCCGGCGACCTTCTGGATTTTTCAGGCGACCTGACCACAGCCCGCGGAGAGCCGATTATGGACGGCGCTCTTTCGCCGGGATCGGGCATCTCCAGCATCGGTCCGGGGCAAATCAGCCCGGTGCGATACGCGCAGAATAAGCTGAGCGTGGGCGACGACATCTTCTGGACCAAGGGCGAACATAGCTTCCGTTTCGGAGGAAGCGTCGAGCGGATTCAAACCAACGGCCTGCACATGTTTCCGGGCGGCGGAACGTGGAGTTTCACGTCGCTGAGTTCGTTCCTGACGGACGCTCCCAGCGGCTTCCAGGGTCCTTGCAATTACTACAACAACGAGCCCGGCTGCGTCTTCTCGAACGGCAGCCCTTACCCGGAACCTTTGGCGCAGCATGATGCGCGCGAAACCGATTTCGCCATGTATGTGCAGGACGATTGGAGGGTTCGGCCGACGGTCACCCTGAATATCGGGTTGCGCTACGCGCCGACCACAGACCCGCGTGATGCGTTCAACCAGCTGTATGACCTGCTCCCGGTGCCGTTTGGGCAGACGGGGAACCTGCCTAGCGGGGCGGGAACGGCAGTGGCCTCTACGCTGACGCCCGTATCCAACTACATGTTAAAGAACGACTCCCTGCATAATATCGATCCCCGGATCGGAATCGCGTGGGACCCGTTCAAGGATCACAAGACGTCTGTGCGCGCAGGTTACGGGATATTCCACCAGATCATGTCCTATCGCGACTATCGCAATGCCTCCTACTCTCTCTTTCCCTGGGTGGTCAAGAACCAAACCTCGGGCACGTTTGACTTCCCATTCCCGAACCAATCTCTGGTCACTTCGCCAACGACCGAGACGAACGGAACGAATCCCTACAACACCACCCCGTATTTGCAACAGTGGAACATCAGCATCCAGCGCGAGATCATGAAGAACACGGTCATAACCGTGGCCTACGTTGGCTCGCACGGTGTTCACCTGCTGGGCGAACAAGACGCCAATCCTCCCGTTCCAGTGGGAGGCCTCACGCAACTCGGCACTGGCGGTCTTCAAATCAGCGGCGGACAAACCGTGTATCCTTCGTTCGCGGGGGAGTTCAACGGAATCGTGTCCGCGCCGGTATTCAATTCCAATGGCACGGTGGGAGCCCCAGGAACAATCACTGTTAACGCTAACGGCAGCATCACCTGCGCCGCGGCCTCCACGGCGGCGTGCAGTCTGGCGAGCCCGACCGGGCAGGCGATTGTGGATCCGGCCACGGGTCAAGTGTCCTTCTCGCACATTGTGCAGGGCGCCAGCTACTCGATTGTGGCCAACAACCACACCAATCCGAATTTCAGCTACATGAATAACGGAGTAACCAACCTGTGGTCCCGCTATAACGCGTTGCAGATCGGCTTCGTTCGCCGATTGACCGACAACTTGTCGTCGCAGGTCTCCTACACGTATTCGGACTGCACGGACATCAGCTCCGGCGACTGGACCCAGGAGGGCGGCACCATCATCGCCGACGCCTACAATTACGGCGTCGACCGCGGGCCGTGCGTTTTCATGATCCGGCACAACCTGACCGCGAACTTCCTGTACATACTTCCGTTCCAGAAAAACCGGTTGGTATCCGGCTGGCAGGTCGGCGGAATCTTCTACTTCGCAACAGGCGGCCCCTTTCACGTGACCACCTTCTCGAACGGCTCGACCGACATTGGAACGGTTGCCAACCGCGCCGATTACGCGCCCAATGCGCCCGGCTGCAACAACACGCCAATCAACTCGAACTACGGCAGCACCGGCGGGATCAGCTACCTGAACCCCAATTGCTTTACGGCGCCACCGGTGGGCGAGTTGGGCAACATGCAAAGAGATTCGTTGTTCGGGCCGGATAACATCACGTTCAATCCTTCATTGCAGAAGCTTACGAAACTCTCGGAGCGTTTTAATCTCCAGTTCCGGGCGGAATTCTTCAATGTGTTTAATCGCCCGAATTACGCCAACCCGGGATTCCCGGCTCTCCAACAGGGCGGCAGCAGTTCCGCGGCAAGCGTCGCGAGCGGCACGCCTCTCCCAACATTTGGACAGATTACGTCCATAAACGGGACCATGCGCCAAATCCAGTTTGGATTGAAGCTGCTCTTCTAAAGCGGAGTGGCCAGGCGGCCACGGGCACAAAGCAAATATGGTTCAGGAGTCTGCGGGCGTCCTGCGGCGTTCAGGGGCGCGGCACGTGCATCGAAAATAAGACCAGCACGCCATTGATGGGACTGAACCAGTGCGGCGTGTTTTCCGGGACCAGGATCCAGTCTCCTTTGGCGATGGCGCGCGGCGTTCCGCCTTCGATGGCGGAGCCATTGAGGTTGGCGGCATCCGTGCGCTTCTCATTGACGAGCTTGCCGCCCGTCGTCAAAGTGGCTGAACCGTCGATCACGTAGAAAAGCTCGGCCTCGTGTTCATGCACCGCTGCGTTGCCCACCGCGGCGCGGTATTCGAGGTGCCCGTCGTACGATCCCAACTCGAGGATAGGCTCGGCAACCGTCGGCTGGCCCTCCTTGCGCTCGGCTTTCGCTTTGGCAATCAGCGCGGTGACGCCGGCGGCGGAGGTAAAGGTATTCGTCGGCTTGGCGGACGATTGCGGGGCGGCTTGCGGCGCGGGTTGCGCCGCTGGTAGCGCGGCCACAAGAGTCAGGGCGAGGCCGATGATGCCGATCGTTGTGACGATCGGTGTGACGATCGTCTTGTTCAAAGGGGTGCGCATAAAACCTCCCGGTGTCCTTAGTATTTTACCCAATGGAAATTTCCGATTGAGCCGCTGGCCTTTAGTCTCTAGCCCGGCGCATCGTACGCCTCTCTTATTCCCGACACAACGAATTTGCCGCCGAGCGGGCGCCGATCACGAATCGGTGAACAACGCGGCGCGGGGTTGGCCGACGGCCAGGGGCGGCGGGGCCGCAGGGTCGCTGAAGTCGGCGGTCCAGGACCAGTTGGCGATCTCCGGCAGATCCTCGAAATTCTCGCGAATGTACGCGTGGTGCTCGTAGAGCTTGCGATTGAACATGTCGACCACGTCGGCAGTTTCCGATCTGAGGCGCGGCACATACTGCATGGCCAGCTTGGCGAGATCGAAGCGGCTCATGCCGTTCAAAACGACCATATCGAAGGGCGTGGTGGTGGTGCCGGCGTCCTTGAATCCGCGAACGTGAAAGCGGGCTTCGTTACTGCGGCCGTGCATCATGCTGTGGATCACCGCGGGGTAAGCGTGATAGGCGAAAATCACGGGCGCCGAGCGGGTAAACAGTCCCTCGAAAGAGATGTTATCCATGCCATGCGGATGAACGTCCGGGCTCATGAGAACGCCAAGGTCGACCACGTTTACGACGCGCAGCTTGATCCCGGGAACATGCTTGCGCAACAGCCAGGCAGCCGCCATGGTTTCAAGCGTGGGTACGTCTCCGGCGCAGGCCAACACGACGTCCGGCTCGCCGCCGTCGTCGTTGCTGGCGAATTTCCAGATGGAGGCGCCCTGCGAACAGTGCGTAATGGCGTGGTCCATATCGAGCCATTGCAGGGCGAACTGCTTGCCGCAGGTGACGACGTTCACGTAATCGCGGCTGCGCAGGCAATGATCGACCACGCTGAGCAGCGTATTGGCGTCCGGCGGATAGTAGATGCGGATCACCTCGCTCCTTCTTTGCAGCGCGTTATCCACGAAGCCGGGCGCTTGATGGCTGAAGCCATTGTGGTCGTTGCGCCAGGCGTGGCTGGTGATGAAAACGTTCAGCGATGCAAGGGGGCGGCGCCACGGATATTCGCGCGACTCCTCGAGCCATTTGGCATGCTGCGTAATCATCGAATCCACGACCTGGGCGAAAGCCTCGTACGAAGACCACAGACCATGCCTGCCGGTCAGCACGTAACCCTCGAGCCAGCCCTCGGTGCAATGTTCGCTGAGCACTTCCATGACCCGCCCATCCGGGCCGATCTTTTCGTCGATGGAGACGGTGGGCTCGACGCTGCAACGCGTGGTGGCGTCGAAGACGGCGTTCAGGCGATTGGAGTTGGTTTCATCCGGGCAGAAGACGCGGAAATTTTGAGGATTCAGCTGCAGCGTGTCCCGCAGGAATTCCCCGAGTCTTCTCGGCGCTTCGGCCTCCACGCGGCCGGGACCCGGCACTTCGAGGGCGTAGTTTATGAAATCCGGCAGCACTAGCGTTTTCAGCACCCGGCCGCCATTGACGTGCGGACTAGCTCCCATGCGCCCGTCGCCGTGCGGCGCAAGTTCGGCCAGTTCGGGCGCAAGCCGCCCGTCGGCTTGAAATACCTTTCCCGGCTCATAACTTTTCATCCACGCTTCCAGCATTTGAAGCTGCTTAGCCTCGGTGCGGACGTTTGCAAGCGGCACCTGGTGAGCGCGGAACGTTCCCTCGATGGGGAGGCCGTCCACTTCCTTGGGCCCCGTCCAACCCTTCGGCGTGCGCATAACGATCATGGGCCATTTCGGCACGGCCTTGAGGCCGTTCTTGCGGACGTCGTCCTGAATTTTGCGGATGTCGGCATAGCTCCGCTCCAGGACGTCCGCGAACTCCTGATGCATATCAGCGGGAACGTCGCCTTCGACGAAGTAAACGCAATAACCTCGCCCGGTGTATAGCCGCGCGAGTTCGTCATCGCTGGTGCGAGCCTCAACGGTAGGGCTGGAGATTTTGTAGCCGTTCAAGTGCAGGATCGGCAGCACCGCGCCGTCCCGCGCGGGATTCAGGAATTTGTTTCCCTTCCAGCTGCCCTCGAGCGGCGCCGTCTCCTCCTCACCATCCCCGATCACGCAGGCCACGATCAGCGAGGGATTATCAAAAGCCGCGCCGTAGGCGTGCACCAACGAGTAACCCAGTTCCCCGCCCTCGTGTATGGAGCTGGGCACGTGCGGGCCGCAGTGGCTGCCCACGCCGCCCGGCGTGGAAAATTCGCGAAAGAGCAAACGCATCCCGGCAATATCCTGAGTCACCTCGGGATGGACCTGCGAGTAAGTCCCCTCGAGATAACTCTGCGCCACCAGAGCGGGCCCGCCATGGCCCGGGCCGGAAATGTAGATGATGCTGGCGTGCTTCTCGCGGATGAGCCGATTCAGATGGACGTAGATAAAATTCTGGCCCGGCGACGTGCCCCAGTGGCCCAGGAGGCGCGGCTTGATGTGGTCGGGCGTGAGCGGCTCTTTCAAGAGCGGGTTCTCGCGCAGGTAGATTTGCCCCACGGTGAGATAGTTGGCGGCCTGCCAGTAGCGCTGCAACCTGGCAACCGTTTCGTCGGAAAGAGGCTTGTTCGCGGGCTTGGGCGGCGGGGGCGTATGGTCGCTTACCACTGCCGTGGATAACTTGGCGTCGAATGCAAACATGGCGTTTTCCTCTATGAGTATGAGCGATGCTTCTAGGATGCGAGCCGAGTAGGCCGGGTTAGGCGGCGCACGCGAATCGGCAGGAAAGGGGGTTCAATCATATAATCGGACGGCCGTTGCATGGCCATGAATCCGGATGCTCTGTGCCGCCCTATCACATACTCGCACTGAATAGCGGTTCCTCATCATTAAAATTCGCGCAATACGAATTCAGCTCGCCGAATGAACGCCCCGGTGAACACACCGGTGATCGCCCCGATGAAAACCACGAAGAAAACATCGCCGAGCGCCTGATTGCGCGGGGCGAGGCGGAAAACATAGGAGCGCAGGACGGGCGCGTGTGGCTGCGCGGTGGCGACGGCGGCTCCATCGCGGACGAGCGGATCTCCATTGCGGACCATCCATCGGCGCTGCGCATCGTGCGCGAGCGATTGAGGCGCGGAAATTATGCGGCTCCCTCCGCGATAGGCCACCGCGTGGTGAATGGCGGGCCGCGGTACCGCAGCCCGCAAAAAATCACGCCGCAGCTATTGAACGACCTGCGCGATCTGATCCCGCTGGCGCCGCTGCACTTGCCCGCGGAGATCAAAATTGTGGAAGCGGTGGCCTCCGACGATCCGCGGATTCCGCAGGTGGCCTGCTTCGACACGGCTTTCCACCGCCGCTTGCCGGAATTGGCGCAGCGCTTTCCCTTGCCCAGACAGCTTTTCGACGAAGGCATCCGCCGCTACGGCTTTCACGGCCTGTCCTACGAATACTGCTTGCGGGAGCTAGGGCCGGCGGCACAGCAGCGCCGCCTGATCATCGCCCATTTGGGCAACGGAGCGAGTTTGGCCGCGATCAAAGACGGCGCTCCTATGGATACGTCGATGGGCCTGACGCCGACTGGGGGAATCGTGATGGGCACGCGCAGCGGCGACCTCGATCCCAGCATCCTGATCTATCTGCTGCGCGAAAGAGGCTACGACGCGTCCACGCTCGAGCGGATGGTCGACTCGGAGTCCGGCCTTCTGGGCGTCTCCGAGCTGACGTCAGATATGAAAACGCTTCTTGCCAAGCGGTCCTCGGACGCGCGAGCCGACGAGGCCGTGGCCATATTTTGCCACTCCGTGCGCAAGGAGATCGGCGCGTTCGCGGCCGTGCTCGGCGGCGTGGATATGCTGGTATTCACCGGAGGGATTGGAGAACGCGCTCCCGCCGTTCGCAAGGAGATTTGCCGCGATCTCGGCCACCTGGGAATCGCCCTCGACGACGCGAGGAATGACGCCACGCAAGAGGTAATCAGCCCCGCCGGAAGCGCCTGCGAGGTGCGCGTGATAGCGACCAACGAAGAACTGATGATCGCGCGGCATACGCGCGACGTCGTTTTCGGAAACCTGGGCTGAATCCCAGCGGATCTGCCTCTCTTCGACGAGCCAGCGGCGAGCAGCTTTTGGCGCCGAGGATGAACTAGTCTGGGCGTTCACAACTCCTACTTCGTCTCCGAAGTTTGTGCCGGAGATAGTAACCCCATCCGCGACCACCGGGACCATCGCATAGGAACAAAGAAACCAAGATCGCTGTGCCGAGCACGACTCCTAAAGCGCACCGCAGAGGAGAGTGAATAGCGCTTGCCAAATCAATGGCGCTCCAGCCGTTCGGCTTGTATGCTTTTTGCGAAGGCTGGACCCAAAGAAACGGGAAAGTCAACTTGATTGCCAAGCCCTGAAAAGCCGTCTTCTCGGAATATGACTGTTAAGGTTCGCTTAATCTCTTCGCAGCGATACTCGGCGCATTGAGACCCCGGTAAATGAGCCCCGTTCGGTCCCTGGGCCGCACGGGGTTTTTATTTGCAAGTGAAGCCGGGGCTCGACCGTCATATGAGCGACAATCTAACGGGGCACACCGCCAACCTTAAATTCGGGAATGTGTCGCGCAAAGTGCAAAATCGATCTAGCATGTACCAATCGGAGAACTCATGAGAATTTTGCTGTACAGCCCCGATAACGGGGTGACCCGAAACTTCATGCCCCATCTTTGGATGTTCCTGCTGCAGACTCTCACCCCTCCGGGCCATGAGGTGCTGCTGATCGACGGCAACGCGCGACCCATTGATGAAGCGGCCATGACCCAGTTTGTTCGAGAAGAAAAGATCGGGCTGGTGGGCATCGGCGCCATGACCAGAATGGTTGCCAAAGCCTACCGCATGGCCGATGCGGTTCGCGCCGCCGGCGTTCCGGTGGTGATGGGCGGCCCTCATGTGACCGAAGAACCCGACGAGGCGCTCGGCCGCAGCGGCGGACCGCGGCACGCCGACGCAGTTGCTCTGGGAGAGGCCGATGAAACATGGCCGCAGATCGTTGCGGATGCGGCGCGCGGCCAGCTCCGGGAAGTCTACAAACCCACCGATGAGTTTGGGCAGGAGCGAAAACCCTCGTTGCAATCCTATCCGTCGATTCCCTGGGAATCCATGGATCTCGACCAGTTCAATATCGTTCCTAAGCCCATGGCTCCGCTGCTTCGGCGCGTCGGCGGCGGCTGGGCGACGTTTCGGATTATTCCGGTGGAGTCCGGGCGAGGCTGTCCTTATGGCTGCGAGTTTTGCACCGTAACCGGCTTCTTCGGCGATTCCATACGCTTTCGCAGCAATCAAAGCGTGGTGGATGAACTGCTGCGATTAAAATCTCGCGCCCGGAGCGAGGACGGCCAGATGGTGGTCTTCTTCATCGACGACAATTTCGCCATCAACGTAAAGCGCACCAAGTCGCTGTTGCGCGACATCATCGCCGCCAACGCACAGGTGCACTGGGTAGCGCAAATCAGCGCCAACCTGCTGCGTGACGAGGAATTTCTGGATCTCATCGCCGCGTCCGGAGGCAGGTGGATTTTCATTGGCATGGAGTCCATCGATCCCGCCAATCTCGCCAGCGTGAACAAGGGATTCAACAAACCCGGCGAGTACCAAGCCGTTCTCCAAAGCCTCGCGGACCGCAATATCTACGCCATTACTTCTTTCATTTTTGGCATGGATAACGACACGGCGGGAGTGGCGGAACGAACGCTCCAGCAGATTCGCACCTGGCCGCCGGGCTTGCCCGTCTTTGGATTGCTCACTCCCTTGCCGGCAACGCCCTTATACAAGCGGCTGGAAGAAGAGGGACGGCTTACACGGCCGAAACACTGGCAAGAATTCCAGCCGTTTGCCATGGCTCACACACCCCTGAAGATGAGCGTCGAGGAAGCCCACGACGAGGTTAAGTACGCTTGGGCGCACTGCTATAGTCCGGAAGCGATTGGCCATGCTGTGAATTCATTGGGCCATAAAGAGGTCGGCTACCGCATCAACATCCTGGTCTCGCGCCTCTGTTTTCGCGGGATCTATTTCCCGCAGATGGGTCCCCTGGCGTGGCTGAAAGTGATCGCTCAAAACCGGCGAAGCATTTTCCAGGTGATCAAGGATGGCTTCGGCGACTGGTGCAATGGGTTCAAAAAGAACCGCGTGATCCCGTCAATTGCAGATCGGCGGGCTATGGAGAGATTGGGATACGTGTGCCCTGCGCCAGATGCCGCTAGCGCAGCGCACCAGATCGCGCACCGAACGACTGCAGCGGATAATCTGGATGCCAACTCCTGATAAGTCCTCGTTCTCGGAACTTGGCCGGGCCGCAGATCCAGTTCGCGCCGGCCTGTTTCCTTCCTTTAGATAGAACGCTCCATTGTTTGTGGCGCGTTCGCTATGCTCGGGTTTTTCTAGGCAGCCAAAGCCAAGTCAGTGTTGCCCGTTCCGGTTTGCGGATGGGAGCCGCGACCCTTGAGCGAAATAACCCGGGAGCTTGTCTTTCAGAACGTTCGGTGGGACTTCCGTTGCCGCTCCGGGCGGTAGAGAGCCCAATTGAAAAGGGCCGTAGGCTGTGCGGATCAGGCGGTTGACGTGCAGGCCGATGTGGGCCAGGACTTTGCGGACTTCGCGATTCTTGCCATCTTTGAGCATGACGGCAATCCACGAATTGGCGCCGCCCCTTCCCCCTTCGATCCTGGCTTCCACGGGCCCATATCTCACACCCTCAACCGTGACGCCTTGCGCGAGCCTCGCAAGAGCGGCGGGATTTACGTCGCCATGCACGCGCACCCGGTAGCAACGCTCCAAGGCATTCGCCGGCAATTCGAGATATCGCGCCAGGCCGCCATCGTTGGTGAGCAGCAGCAGGCCTTCGCTCATCAGGTCCAGCCGGCCGACGCTGACCACGCGCGGAAGTTTTCGCAGGCAAATGGTCAAAGACGGTGGCACGCCCTTTTTCGTCGCGCACGGTGGTCACCAGGCCCACAGGCTTGTGATACAAGAACAGGCGCGGCGCTTCAGGGGCCGGCAACGCTCTGCCGTCCACAACGATCTTGTCGGCTGGCCCGACGGTGAAGGCCGGTGTGTCCAGCATCTTTCCGTTGACGCTTACGCGCCCGTCGAGAATCCACCGTTCGGCATCGCGGCGCGAGCACAGTCCGGCGCGTGCGATGACCTTGGCGATGCGCTCGTCCTCTTTGCCCCTGTCCATGCCCGAAGGAAATAATAGGAGCAGGGATAATCGCAGACAAGTGCAACGGCAAGCTCGATCGGCCGCCTTCCCGGAGACGGGCCCGCCGCCCACCAGCGGCCGTGCGTGAATTTGCGCGCCGTTTCCGCTAGAATTGCCTCGACCAAAATGGATTTCGACCAGCTCAATACCTTTGTCGAAGTGGCCAAGCACGGCAGCTTCTCCCTGGCGGGCCGCAAGGTCTTCCGCTCGCAATCGGCCGTCAGCGCCCAGATCCGGCAACTCGAACAGGAATACGGCGAAAAGCTCTTCGGCCGCATGGGGAAGACGGTGCGGCTGACGCCGGCGGGCGAAGTGCTGTTCGAGTACGCGGAGCGCTTTCTGTCGCTGCGGCAGGAGTCGCTGCGCGCCGTGGCCGACCAATCGGAGATGCCGCGCGGCATTTTCGCCATCGGGGCCAACGAGGCCACCTGCCTCTACGTCTTGCCCGAGGTTTTCTCGAAATTTCACCGCAGCTATCCCGACGTGCAGATCAGCATCTACCGCAATTTCAGCCACAAGATTTTGCAGCGAGTGGAAGACGGAAGCATCGACCTGGGCATCGTAACCCTGCCGGTGAAATCGCCCAGCCTCAAGGTGCATTCGATCTATCGCGATCGCGTGATGCTGATGGTGAGCACCAAGAATCCGCTCTCGAAGCAGAAAGAGGTGACCGCCAAGGATATCGCCAGCCAGCCGCTGATCTTCCCCAAGACCGGCTTTACGCGGCAGGTGCTGGACAAAGTCTTTCCGGCCCTACGTGACCGATCTTCGCATTGTGATGGAACTGCCCAGCGTCACCATGATCAAGCTCTTCGTGGGCGCCAATCTGGGCGTTTCGCTGATCAGCGAAGGGTTCACCAAGGACGATGTGCGCGCCGGCCGCGTGAAGCTGATCCCCATCAAGGATGTGGAGCTATGGCGCGAGCTGGGATTGATTTATCGCCGCGATCGGCATTTGCCGCGCTCGGCCAGCGCCTTTGTGGATCTGATTCGAGGGGGCGACGGCAAATCCGACGCCAAACCGGAGAGCAAAGACGGCAAGTCGGAAGAAGGGGTTTAGGTTCGGCGGAAGCGCAACGGCGCGAACCCCTCAGGCAAACCTCAGAGGATTTCACCTACAAAGCATCTGAAGTGATTTTGTGGACCTGAACTGAATTCTAGGCGTCGGGCTTCTTGTCGGCCGCGGAGGTGGCGGGCCCTGATGCCAACTTCGAGGCCCAGGTGTGCCACACAACGGCATCCTTCTTGAACGTTGGATCGGCGAGAGCCATGCCCATGGGAATCCACGACGTGCCGCCAACCTGCGCATAGGCCGCTTTCGCCAATGTGCCCTGCGGCGTTAGCAGGAAGAAGTAGATATCGGCGGTACTCTGGCGTTCCAGCACCAGCACATCCATATGCTTGGCGTCCTGCGTCAGAAAGACCCCGCGCGCGATCGGCAAGCCGTTTTCGGTGGCGCGAGGGAGCGCAACCACTTTCGTATCGCCGTTGCAGACTTGCAGAATCGTGCATACCTCGGCAGGAATGCCGTTGCCTGCCGGCTTCCAGTTGAGGATCCCCTTATGGTCCATGATGTCCTTCGAGACGTTAACCTGACCGCCGGCTTGCGCGCGCAGATGCGCTGGCACTTGCCACATGAGGATCATGACTATGGGCGCAACCCAGAGAAAATTGCGGAATCGATTGGTTTTCATCGTTGATTTCCTCCGGCTCTTCACACGAACCGAAAATTTTCGCAGTCTGGGCCCCAGTTCGGCCCCTAGTCTGGCCAATGACGACTGCGATGCCAAGCCACCGGACACTGAACCCTGGATAACGTCAAATCATCTCAGGTTGATGTTCGCAGTTCAATGATTTTTTGGGGCATTTTGTGCAGTCTTTGCCACGGAGGTCGCGTTGGCAAAGGCCGACTCTCGACTTGCTGAGCAACCTTCAGTGAGGAAAAGGCGCCAGCGGAGCCTTCGTGCCTGCGGCCAAAGGCGCGCGCGAAACATTCATAATCATGGCTAACGTCGTGTAATAGCCCACCAGGCCGGTCATATCCACCACGCCCTGCTCGCCGAACTTGGCCAGCGCTCGCGCATAGGTAGCATCGCTGACGCTCTGGTTTTGACGCAGTTCGGTGCAGAAGTCGTAGGCAATCTCTTCCTCCGGCTCCATCCCCGAGGGGCGCCGGCCTTCCGCGATGGCGGTAATGAACTCCTGTTTGACTCCCGCTTTCAGCGCGGTCGGTTCGTGAGCGTTGAACTCGTATTGCTGCGTCCACTGCCTGGCCGTCAGCAGAATGACGAATTCGCTGATCTTCGGGCCCACGCTATTGTGGAAGCGCAGATACTCGCCCGTTTTTTGCAGCCGGCTCATTAACTCAGGGCTGCGGAGGAGCGGGATGAAGGGACCGCCGGCGCCCGCCGCGCCGCGCGGCCCTGCCGTCACCTCGTCGAGCGCCTTCCGCTGCGCTTCGGTCATCTTCTCCTTGGGGATCGGCGGCATGCGGTCCTGCGCCGCGGCAGCGCTCAAACAAAACAAGAGAAGAAAAGAGTCCAGAGCAAAAGTTGCCAGTCTCACGGGTAGGCTCCTCCTCACGAGAATTGGCGCTCGGCGCTTCAGCGCCAAATTACTTGGCCGGTTTCAGTTCGGCGTAAAGCTGGGTAAGGAAGCGGTCGGTGGTCTCCTTGGAGTTGGGCACGCGCGCGTCATATTCGGAGGTCGGGTGCGCGGCGATTACCTCTTCCTGCGTCTTACCCTCGGAAACCAGTTGCGACACGCGATCGCGTATGGCCAGGAGCATGTCCCGGTGCGCCATCACTTCCGCGCGGCCAACCACGGGCCCATGGCCGGGCACGATCTTGGTATTCGGCCCCGCAAGCCCGATCACCAGGCCCAGCCCGTCGAGCATGCCATTGAGGCTGCCGCCATTGGCCCGGTCGATATTCGGATATTGAATCGAACGGTAGAAGTCGCCGGTCATGATCACGTCCGAATCCGGGAAATAAACCAGAGTGTCGCCGTCGGTGTGCGCGCGCGGAATCGCGATCAGGCGTATCTCCTGGCCGTTCATGTGGAAGGTCATCCGTCCCTCGTAGGTTATGGCGGGAAGCGCCATGGCCGGCGCCGGCACACCGGGCGTCCCATTCGCCGCGGGGACCGGATGAGCGAGCCGATAACGCAACTCATCGCGAGCCACAATGACCGCGCCCATCTTGGCGAAATTCTCGTTGCCGCCGGTATGGTCCGGGTGAACGTGCGTGTTCACAAGAAATCGGATTTGGCCATTGGAGATTTGCTTGATGGCCGCGGCGATTTTTTGGCTCAGGGGCGCGAACTGGGCGTCCACCATGAAGACGCCGTCCGGTCCTGTGAGCACGCCGATCGTCCCGCCCTGACCCTCGAGCGTGTAAAAATTGTCGGCCAGCTTGGTGGTCTTGATCTCGACCTTGCTGAAATCCGGCTGGCCCTGGGCTCGTGAATAAGCCGAAACGGCTAGCATGGTAATTGCGGCCAGCACGGCATAACGCAGTGAAACCGGCATCGTTTTCGTTTTCATGATCGTCGCTCCTGAAACGGGATGCTCACTTCCGTGGCGCGGAACCGCCGATGGGCGAGAGTATATACTTTCATGGCTCATTGCGTCGCCCCAATCCAATCCGCAAATCACCGGAATACGAGCGGCCGGTTACGCCAAAACAATCTGATTCACTCCGAACCTCATTGAGGTGTATATAATGACGGGGCGTTTCGGACGGGACATTCCCGAAGCCGCCGATTCCGTTGCCAACATGAATTCCCAGGAAGCCATCTTGAGGAGGTATGCCATGCGAATTGCACGGGCGCTTTACTTCGCCGGCGCAGTGGCCGTGATCATCGCCGGATATCTGATGACCGCACACACCGGGCTCCATGCCCAACAGAAAGCAGCAGCCGTGCAAGTCGGTCCCAACGATATCGGCGGAGTGGTCTCCAGCAGCAAGGGACCCGAGGCCGGCGTCTGGGTGATCGCCGAGACCACGGACCTGCCCACGCGCTACATCAAGGAAGTGGTCACGGACGATCGCGGGCGTTACCTGATTCCCGACCTGCCGAAGGGCAACTATACGGTGTTTGCTCGCGGCTACGGCCTGGTGGATTCGCCCAAGGCCAAGTGCGAACCGGGCATGACGCTGGACCTCACTCCCACCATCGCGCCGGACACCAAGACCGCCGCGCAACTTTATCCCGCGAACTACTGGTACGCGCTGCTCACGGTTCCCGCGCCCAACGAATTTCCCGGCACAGGCCCCGATGGAAACGGCATCGCCGCCAGCGTAAAAAGCCAGGGCGAATGGCTCCATCTGGTCAAAACGGATAGTTGCGAATCCTGCCACCAGTTGGGCAACAAATATACGCGCACGATCCCGGACATGTTCAGCAGCATGGCGCCCGCCCAGGCTTGGGCGCGCCGCGTGCAATCCGGGCAGGCCGCCACGCTCATGATGAACGGCCTGGCGAACCTCGGCGCCAAGCGAGCCACGGAGGAGTTTGGCGATTGGACCACGCGGATCAAGAACGGCGAACTGCCCACGGACGCGCCGGCCCGCCCGCAAGGCATCGAGCGCAATATCGTCATCACGCAATGGGATTGGGCCGACCCGAAGGCTTACCTGCACGACGAAATCTCCACCGACAAGCGCAATCCCAAGGTGAACGCAAACGGCCTGATCTACGGATCGCCTGAGGAGAGCCGCGATTACCTGCCTGTGCTCGATCCGGTGCACGCCACCATCGCCCAGGTGAAGACCCCGTACAACGACGGCACGCCGGGCCAGCCGTCTCCGTTGCAGCCTTCGCCCATTTGGGGCAATGAATCGATCTGGGATAGCCACACCACGGTCCACAATCCCATGTTCGACGAGCGCGGCCGCTTGTGGTACACGTCTCGCATCCGTGCCAACGCCGATCCAGGCTACTGTAAAGACTCATCCAGCATCTCGGCGAAACTCACCCCCGTGGAGCGCTCCGGCCGCCAGCTCTCCGTTTACGATCCGACCACCAAGAAGATCGACATGATCGACACCTGCTTCGGCACGCACCACCTGATGTTCGCCGAAGACGCCAACGACACGCTTTGGACCAGCAGCGGCGGTGGCGGCGGAGTGGTGGGCTGGCTGAATACGAAGATGTGGGACAAAACGCATGACGCCGAGAAATCGCAGGGCTGGACGGCGCTGGTTCTCGATACCAACGGCAACGGCAAGCGCGATGCCTACGTCGAGGGCAAGCAGGACGTGGCCACCTTCGCCAACGGCGAGAGTATGGCAACGGCCATGGCTGTGAACGCGACGGCCGATCCAACCAAGGACACGCGGCTCAACGCCGCCTTCTACGGCCTCGGCATCGCGCCGGACGGCGCCATCTGGGGTTCGGTGCTGGGTTTCCCCGGCGGCATCGTGCGCCTGAATCCGGGACCAAATCCGCCGGAAACGGCCCTGGCCGAATACTACGAGGTGCCGTGGAACGATCCCAAGGCTCCCGTCTGGGGCTTTTCGCCCCGCGGCATGGATGTGGGCGGCGACGGCATCGCTTGGGTGGCGCTGGCCAGCGGACACATCGCCAGCTTCGACCGCCGGAAATGCAAAGGGCCGCTGAACGGTCCCAAAGCCACCGGCCGGCAGTGCCCCGAAGGCTGGACGCTCTATCAGACGCCCGGGCCGAAGTTCAAGAACGTCAGCCTCTCGGGTAGCGACGACTCGCATTACTACATCTGGGTGGACCGCTTCGACACGCTGGGGCTGGGCAAGAACACGCCCATCGTTACCGGCAATTCGTCGGATTCGCTGATCGCCCTGGTGAACGGCAAGTTCGTCATCATGCGCGTGCCCTACCCCTTGGGCTTCTTCGCCAAGGGCATGGACGGCCGCATCGACGACGCCAAGGAAGGTTGGAAGGGCAAGGGCGTCTTCACTACTTGGGGCACGCGGACACCGTTCCACAGCGAAACCGGAAAAGGAACCATGCCCAAGGTGGTTCACTTCCAGCTTCGACCGAACCCGCTGGCACGCTAAGGCAACCAAGGCAATTTATCGTAGGGAGTCGGGTGGCACATGCGCCTGCGCGCAGCGCGTCGCTCGCGGTGGGGTTATCAGCGCTGTACTTCTCTGTACTTCAACTTATTAGCGCTGCGCTTGGCTCACCTTAGTTTCCGGTTGTAGTTGAAGCTTGATCCACGGTAGAACCACTTCGTCGAAGATCCTTCCGTTGGTCCACTCCTCGGATCTCCCCGTGTGCCCGCCATCCGGATTCACCCAGGCGGATTTCGCCGAGCCTCCCGACTGGAGCAAAAGATAAAGATCGCCGATGGGGACCTGCGTGTCTTTCGCGCCGTTGGCGACAAGCATGGGAGCCGAGGGCTTGCCCAGGAAGCCTTCGGTTTTCAAAGAGAGATGCGGCCCGTAAGCCAGGAATTCGTCCAGGGTGTTGACGCCGTAGATTGCCGCGCGCGCCGGGAAGAGGTCGAAGAGATATTCGTCCGTCTTGAGCCCGGGCTTTTGCCATTCCGGCGAGAAATAGCCGTCGATCGGCCCGCCCTGAATCACGACTCCACGAATGCGCGCCTTCTGCTCGTAGGCAAGCTTGGCCGCCCAATATCCGCTCCAGCTGATGCTGCGAACGGCGATGCGTTTGCTGTCCACCTCGGGCCGCGTGGCCAGATAATCGAGCACGGTCACGAACATACGCTCCGCTCCGACGTCAACCTTGATGGGCGCCTCGCCCGTTCCGGGCATATCCACGGCAAAGAGGGCGATACCGTTCGGCAGCACGCCCGCGTCCGACTGTATGGCCTCTTCCTTGCGCGAATCGAGCGCGCTGATCGTCAGAACCAGCGGCGCAGGGCGAACGCCCTTGGGCAGCCGCAGATATCCCACAATCTCCTGGCCCTCGAAGGGAATCCTCACCGTCTCCATCGGCGGATCAAGCAGCCGGCCGTAACTCCTGAAGGCCGCCAGAGCGTTCTGATAAGCCTTCTTTTTGCCGGGCGAATTCGGCGTAGGCCAGCGGGCAAACGAGTAGTAGCGCCAGGCCATCAGGTAGTCTTCGCGCTGCTTGTCTTTATCGCCGTCCGCCGCGGCGCGGCCGGCATAACGATCGGCGATCGCGCTCCAGGCCGCGGCCCATTCATCGCGGTCCAGGCTGTGAATATTGGCCAGTGCCTCGCGCGCATCGTCGGATTTGAGTCCGGTTGCCGGCGCGAGATTGTGGTCCACGCGCCTTTGCGTTTCGGTTTTGAGCTGCTCGAGATTGCGCGGCCCGCCGCTTTGCGCCAATGCCGCGGCGCCGGCCAGCAATACCAGGCCGATCCCTGCGGCGGCACCTGCCAGGACATTTCTTAAACCCATGCTGCGCATCCGGACCTCCTTATAGCGGCTCTCGTTGAAGGTAAATCAAGGCTGCTTTTCTCCGGCCATCTTATATCAGGTTTCCGTCTACCGGCGAGGGCCGCCCCTTAACGGCCTCGGCAATAGGAATGCCGCGAAAAAGCCAACAGTTCACCATGAACCACTCCTGGCCCTTTTTGCGCTTGTCGGCATTCAGAGCGACTCTCTAGACTGAAATCAGTGTACCGCCCCGGTACATTTCTCCTGTTCAGCGTGAGGGCACTGGATGAGACGCAAGCGACTTGGCGAAGTCCTCCATGAGCGCGGCAAAATATCCGCGAGCGACTTGGAAGCGGCTCTGGAAGAGCAGCAGCAAAAACTGAGCCATTTGGGCGAACTGCTGCTGGAACGCGGCCTGGTCGAAAAAGCCGACCTGATTACCGCCTTGGAAGAGGTCTGCGTCGTTCCCTACCTGGATATTTCCAATACGCCTGTGGATCCGGGCACTTTGCGCTTGGTGCCGCGGGAATTTGCCGAACGCTTTTCGGTTCTGCCCATCCGGCGCGATCTGTCCCGGCTGATCGTGGTGATGTCCGACCCGCGCAACGCCTCGGTGCTCAAGGAACTGGGCGCGATTACGGGAATGAGCATCTCTCCGCGCCTCGCCTTTCACGCCGAACTGCGCGAGGCCATCCTGCTGCATTATTCGCAGCTTGCTCCGGAATCGGCGGGCGAAGACGCGTCCTACCTTTCCGCCAACGGCGCGGACGAGATGGAGTTCGTCTCCACGAGCACGCGGCAGGCCAATAAGGAGGCCATTGCCGAAGCCCAAGCCGAACTGCGCGGCAGGAAGACGCCGGCGGTGCGCCTGGTCTCGGACGTGATTCGCGCGGCCATGGAGAAGCGCGCCAGCGACATTCACATCGATCCCCGGGCCAAAGAGGCCGTCGTGCGCATTCGCGTGGATGGCGTGCTGCGGGATTTCCAGCACGTGCCGCGCGCGATCCAGAATTCGCTCGTTTCGCGCATCAAGATTCTTTCCGACATGGATATCGCCGAGCACCGCAATCCCCAGGACGGGCGCTTCATGATCTCCACCAGGAACCGCGCCCTGGACCTGCGCGTCTCCACGCTGCCGACGCAGTATGGCGAAAAAATTGTGATGCGCCTGCTCGAACCGAGCGCTCCCTTGCTGAACTTCGGCGAACTGGGTTTTACGCCCAGCCTGGTGGAGGCCTTGCAGAAGCTGCTCTCGCTTCCCCAAGGACTCATCCTGGTGACGGGACCAACGGGTTCCGGCAAATCCACCACGCTGTATTCGGCGCTGAACTTTCTGCGCAAACCCTCCGTGAACATCGTGACGGTGGAAGATCCGGTGGAGTACGCCCTGGCGGGAATCAACCAGGTGCATGTGAACAGCAAGGCGGGACTGACGTTCGCCAGCGTCCTGCGCTCGCTGCTGAGGCAGGATCCCAACGTGATCATGGTGGGCGAAATCCGCGATAAGGAGACGGCGGAGATCGCTCTGAAAGCGGCGCAGACGGGCCAGTTGGTGCTCTCGACCCTGCACACCAATGACAGCGTCTCCGCCATCGTCCGCCTGCTCGATCTGGGAATGCCGCCCTTCCTGATCTCCTCCTCGGTCGTGGGCATCGTCGCGCAGCGCCTGGTGCGCAAACTTTGCCGTTGCCATTCGATCGAGCCGATGACCGCGGGCCTCTCCGACCGCCTGGCGGAAGCGGGCCTGCCCGTCAGCCGCGAGGAGATTCGCGTGCCGGGCGCGTGCGCTCTTTGCGATCGCGGCGGATACAAAGGACGCGTGGCCGTGGCCGAATTGCTCACGGTAAGCGAACCGATCCGGGCCATGATCCGCGCGGGGGAAAGCGGCGACGCCATCCGCGATTTCGCGCGAGTCCGGGGCATGCGCTTGATGCACGAGGATGGCCTGGAAAAAGTGAAGGCGGGCCTCACCACCTACGACGAGATCTTTCGCATCGTGCCCCTGGAATCCGTGGCGCGCCATTTCTGCGCCGCTTGCGGCCGGCAACTCCACGCCGAATTTCAGTTTTGTCCGTTTTGCGGGGAGCGCCAATCGAACAGCCGGCAGGAAACATCCAAACTCGATTCCGAAGGAGTTTTACTACCGTGAGCCCATCCAAGAGTCGCGAAGAAGATATCCGCCAGCGGCGCTCTCCCCGATACGCGCAGTTCAGCGAGCTCTCTTTGACCTACGAAGGGCGCACCGAGGAGATCTCCGTGCGGCCTCCGGATCTCAGCGCGCATGGCATGTTCATCAATACGGTGCGGCACTTTCCTGAAGGCGCCATCCTGAAGCTTCGTTTCCGCCTCAACCGCTCGGGCATTGAGGTTCAGGCCCGCGGCGAAGTTCGTTACTGCCTTACCGGAGTGGGTATCGGCGTGGAATTCGTGGGGCTCTCACCGCAATATGTGCAGGCCATCGAGGAAGAAGTCGCCGGAACTCCCGTCATTGGCTGACACTTCCCTGCTCTTTTCGGCTTCAGCCGTCGGCCAACTCTGCCTGGCGGTATCCTGTTCGTGCTGCTCAGCGGCATCCCTTGGGAGATGTCGCCGCAGGAATTGGGCCGCGGCGACGCAAAATAAGCCGTATTCGTGCTAACGAAGCGGGGAAATGAGCTGCGCGTCGGGAGTGGCGGCAGCGCCGAGAGACTCTTGCTGGCGGGCGCGCCGCGCGACCTCGGCCTGCATGACTTTTTCTTGGTCCTTCGTGAAGTACAAGCAGCCGTTAATGCTGTCCCGCAGAGCGGCGAGGTCCCAACTTCCGCGCATGATACCAGTCTTCGAGTGAATTGCGAGATTCAGCAAGATGTGGCCGACTTCGTGGGCTATGGCAGTGCCTAGCAAGTCCGCGACCGGCAAGGGGAAGTCAGCGTCTCCCCGCTGAAAGGCCTTTAGATGCCCTCGCCGCATCTCCTCGACGCGGTTGTAAAGAATGTATGCCAGCACACGATTGGGGCCCGCGCCGGGCGCCAGGCCCGTCACGCCAGCCTCCAGATGCAGCTTGTCGGACATGGCCGCCGACAGGATGTTCACCCGGAGGTCCGAAAGACCGACCGCCAGCGGACCGGGGGCCTTGCCTGAATCCTGGCCGGGCACCGGCGCGTCGGCCCACTGACTTACGACGCCGGCCTGCATAAAAATACGGGATGCCACCTTTTCGGCTTGCGCGATGGTTTTGCTATCGGCTCCGGCATAGTTGCGAACATGAATCGTGAAGGTGTGGTCGGCTGCCGGGTTAGCTGCCGCTGGATGCGCGGTACCTGCCATTGCTGCCAGTCCCAAGATCAGTTGCCACTTCGCTGTCGTGTTCATGACGTCCCTCCTGCCTGGTAAGGCGGGAACGCCATGCGAAACCTGTAACGTCACAAGAAAAATCTTGGGAATTTACGATAATTCGCTCAGAATGGGCGGGTTACATTTACATATCCGGGGCCCGCTCACTCCAAACGGAGGCGCGATGTCGACTCCCTCGCCTGAGCAAATGTCCGAGCTGTTACAGGCTTGGGGGCAGGGCGAAGGCGAAGCCCTGGAGAAGCTCATCCCCTTAGTCCACCAGGAACTGCGGCGGCTCGCGCGGCGTTATATGTTTGGCGAGCGCGGCGGACACACCTTGCAAGCCACGGCTCTCGTCAACGAGGCCTACGTCAAATTGCTGGGCTGCCAGAAGGTTGAATGGCAGGACCGCGCCCATTTCTTCGCCATCAGCGCTCAAGTGATGCGGCGCATTCTTGTCGATTCGGCGCGTGCCCGCGGTTACCAAAAGCGCGGAGGCGGGATTCCCAAAGTCACGCTGGACGAGTGTTTGATCGGTCCGAAGGAAAAAGGCGGGGACCTGATCGCGCTCGACGACGCGCTGAAGGCGCTCGCCGCGGTGGACCCGCGCAAAGGCCGCGTGGTGGAATTGCGTTTTTTCGGCGGCTTGAGCGCCCAGGAAACGGCCGCTGTGCTGAAGGTTTCTCCCGACACGGTTCTGCGGGACTGGAGGCTGGCAAAAGCTTGGCTGGCGCGAGAGATGGGGAAAGCTGCGGCAAGCGAGGAGGCGAGCGGGAGTGGGAATGACGCCTGAGCGCTGGCAACAAGTCGAGCGGCTGTATAACGCCGCCCTGGAGCGTGAGGCCAGCCAGCGCGCAGCGTTTTTGACGCAAGCCTGTCGAGGGGACGACGAACTTCGGCACGAAGTGGAATCGCTGCTCGCGCAGGATGACGGCGCTTCGCTGCTGGAAAAGCCCGCGCTGGACGTTGCGGCGAAGGCCCTCGGCGGCGATGGCGGCCCTTCGCTGCTGGGCCGGCAGATCGGCGGCTACCAGGTGATTTCCCTGCTGGGCGCGGGCGGCATGGGCGAAGTGTACGAAGCCCGCGACAGCAAGTTGGGGCGCAAGGTTGCCATCAAGATTCTACCCGCCACTTTTGCGAATGACGCCGAGCGGCTGGCGCGTTTTCAGCGCGAAGCGCGCATGCTGGCGGCGCTGAATCATCCCAACATCGCAACGATACACGGTCTGGAGCAATCCGGCGGCGTGCACTATTTGGTGATGGAACTGGTGCCCGGGCAGACGCTGGCCGAGCACATCGGCAAGGGCGCGTCACCGACCGAGGAAACTCTGAAGGTTGCCGGACAGATCGCGGCGGCCCTCGAAGCCGCTCACGAAAAAGGGATGATCCACCGTGATCTGAAGCCGGCGAACATCAAGGTGACGCCCGAAGGCCAGGTGAAGGTGCTGGACTTTGGTTTGGCGAAAGCGTTCGCGGGTGACGGCGCTCAGGACTTCTCGCAAAGCCCTACGCTGAGCCAAGAAGGAAGGATCCTGGGCACGCCATCTTACATGAGTCCGGAGCAGGCTCGCGGCCTGCCGGTGGACAAGCGCACAGACATTTGGGCCTTCGGCTGCGTGTTATACGAGATGCTCACCGGGCGCACGCCGTTCGCAGGTCAGACGCTGTCGGACATTCTGGCCGCGATCCTGAAGCACGAGCCGGACTGGGGCGCCCTGCCGGAGAGAACGCCGCCGAAGATTCGCGATCTACTGCGTCGCTGTCTGCAGAAGGATTCGCAACGTCGATTGCGCGACATCGGCGACGCCCGACTCGAAATCGAGGAACTATCAGCCGCTCCGGCAAACGCAACACCGGCGCAAACCGCCGCGACACCCGCTCGCGAGCCGTGGCGGCACGCGCCGTTTTGGCTCGCGACCTGTGTTGTTCTAGCCGCCTTCACGGGTATCGCCGTCTGGAAGCTGAAGCCTTCACCGCCAAGCGCGCCGCGGCCCGCCGGACATTTTCTGCTGCCCATGCCCCCTGACGTCCGGCTGGTCCCAAATTTTTCGGATTTGTCCATTGTACTTTCGCCGGACGGAACTCATCTGGCCTTTGTTGGCCACCGAGGCGCGAATTCGCAGCTTTACTTACGGGCCATCGAGGGGGCCGAGACAATGGCTCTGCAAGGGACCGATGGCGCGACGAACCCTTTTTTTTCTCCCGATGGCCAATGGCTGGCATTCTTCGCGCAGGGTAAGCTGAAGAAAGTTCCCACCAGCGGCGGCACTCCGGTGGTCTTATGCGATGCTTCTTCATCCCGCGGGGGAAATTGGGGGGATAACGGCACCATCGTCTTTACTCCGCAAGCTAGAGGTTTCGGTGTTTTTCAAGTCTCCGCCGGCGGAGGCACGCCGAAACCGATTACCGCCCTGGACGCTACCAAAGGAGAAACAAGCCACCGCCAACCCGAACTGCTGCCCGGCGGGGAAACGGTGCTGTTCACAACCTATGGTTCCACCTATCAGGATGTATCCATCATTGCGCAATCTCTAAAGACAGGCGAGCGGCGGGTCTTGGTCGAGGGTGCCAGCCTTCCGCACTACGCACCCACAGGACATCTCCTCTATGTACAGCCCAAATTGCCGGGCGTGGTGATGGCGGTAGCTTTTGACCCGGTGAGCCTCAAGGTGCAGGGAACGCCGGTGCCGGTACTGGAAGATGTCTTAACCAGCCGAGGCGATAGCGCTCAATGGACCCTGTCCCGCTCCGGAATGCTGATTTATGCTGCCGGCGGATTACAGCAAGCCGAGGGTAATTTGGTCTGGGTTGATCGGAAGGGAGCTGTCACGCCGGCCGGAACGCCGCTGCGGCACCCCTACGCTTTTCCACGGCTTTCGCCGAATGAACGCCGCTTGGTGGTCACCCTAGAGGGTATCCAGAGCAGTGTGTGGATATATGATTTTGCGGCCAAGACTTTGAATCGCCTGACCTTCGATGGGAACAACGACTGGCCCCTCTGGACCCCAGACGGGAAAAGGGTAACGTATGCGTCCAATCGGTCCGAACCCTGGCAAATATTCTGGAGACTCGCCGATGGAAGTGGAAAAGAGGAAAGGCTATTAGCGAAGCCTGGGGATCAGCAGCCCTATTCCTGGTCGCCCGACGGGAAGCTATTGGCCCTATATGCCGGCGCCCCTTCAACCGGTCAAGATATCTGGGTCCTTTCGCTGGATGGCGACCGGCGGTCTCAGCCCTTTCTTCAAACTGCCGCGTCGGAGATAGATGCGAGCTTTTCGCCCGACGGGCGCTGGATGTCCTACGCCTCCGACGAGTCGGACAGATACGAAGTCTACGTTCAGCCCTTTCCCAGCTCCGGCGGGAAGTGGCAAATTTCTACCGAAGGCGGTCGGGAGCCCCGCTGGTCGCGAAATGGACGGGAGCTTTTTTACCGCAGCGGCGACAGGATGATGGCGGTGGATGTCGTCACGCAACCCGCGTTCCAAGCGGCCACCCCAAGGGTCCTCTTTCAGGGGCCTTACGAGCCTACCAATTCCGTTTCGCCCAACTATGACGTTAGCGCCGACGGCCAGCGCTTCTTGATGGTGCAACCTTCCGAGCAGCAACCAGCCGTTACAGAGTTCAACGTGGTGCTGAACTGGTTCGAAGAGCTGAAACGCCGCGTGCCCGCGAGCGAGTGATGGATCAATGAAGATGACTCCCGAGCGTTGGTAAGACACGAAGTACGAATTGGAGGACTTGTCTGATGTTTTTCCGCGCGTCAAATATCGCATGCGCGCCAGGGGAGGACTGGACTGAGCGTCAGTCTGCCGATATGGCTCCGGCAGTGGCCTTGAGCTGGCCTTTTGATGGCGCGGAGGCGCTTTCCGGCTCCGGCTTGACGGCCGAGCCCAAGGCGATCGGAAATTCCATGCGAAACGTCGTTCCTGTCGCGGTGGTTTCCACGCTCATGCGCCCTTCATGGTCGCTGACCACGGTCTGAATGGTAGCCAGGCCCAATCCGGCTCCATCCAGTTTGGCCGCATAGGGCGCCGGCGAGTCCGTCGTTTTGCCCCTTTCCACTCCCCCGCGAGTATCGGAAATCTCCACGCATACGCTTCCGCTTTGCCGTGCGGTGCGGATGGTGAGCGTTCCACCCATGGACATCGCGCTGACCGAATTTGCGATCACGTTCTCGAAGCCCTTGTACAAAAGGTCCGCGTCCGCCGAAATCTTGGGGGCGTGTTCATCCAGCAGAAGCTCAGGTTGTACCGGCGGCCGGCCGCGGAACTGGAACTGGGGCTCGAAGGAGGTTACCGCCGCGCGGACGATTTCATTCACGTCCACGGCCTGCTTGCGCGGCTCGCGCATCTTGCCCAAGTCGCTGAATCGGGCGACGATCCCCTTGAGATGTTCCATTTCCGTGGTGGCCGCTTTCATGGACTCCCAGAACGTCTCGTCGAACTGTTCCGGCGTCTGCTCGCGCGCCCGCGACAAATTCTCCAGCGTGGTTTGCAGGGAGAAAAGGGGAAGCTTCAGCTCCACGGCGAAATTCCGCGCCAGTTCGCGCCAGGCAGCCACGCGTTCGGCCTGCACCAGCTTTTCGCGCCTTGCTGCGATCTGGGCGCTCATCTCATTGAAGGCGCGTACCACACGGCCCGCCTCGCCTCGCGCTCGCGTATCCGCCTTCACGTTCCAGCGGCCCGCGCCAAGTTCGCGCGCGGCCTTGGCCAGGCGCTCCAGGGGAACGCTCACCTGCCGCGAAATAGACCAGGAAAAGATCAGCGCCAGGAAAATTCCAGCCGCCCCAATCGCCAGTGTCGCGTTGCGAATGTATGTGGAAGTCCGGGCGAGAGAAGCTTGGGGACTGCCCACCAGTATGGCCGCCAGCAATTCATTGCTTTGGCCGGTGAGCGGAAGGGCCATGAATTTTTCGGCTTCCGGCGCCGTCGCGCCTGGAATTTCATACGCGCCGGTATTAGGCTGCCTTTGCATCGCATCGATCAGGCTCGAGAAGCGTTCCGGCTGCGGCGCCGGGCCTTCGGAATCCACCAGGGCGTCCGGCACAAATGCGTTCTCCAGATTGCGATAAAAAAAGACCTGCATGCCCTCGGGCACCGTCAGTGCCTGCAGAAAGCCGGCATCGGGCCTCCGGCCTCCAATGATGTACAGCTTCTTTTCCCCCACACCCACGATTCGAACGGCCAGCAATCCCAGATCGACCGTATCCGGCAGCTCGACTTTGGCGAGAAACGCTTTCTGCTGGTCCCAATCGGTCCGCTGCGTCACCCAGTCGTTCTTGAAGCCGATGCGTCCCGGCCATTGCGCCGAAGAGATCAGCGTGCCGTCATCGCGGACAAACTCCAGGAAATCGAGTTGCCGAGAGGTGGCGATCGCCCGCGCGTCACGCGCATAGAGAGAGGGATCGCTCTGAGGACGGCTCAAATCGAGGGCCATGCGCAAAGTTGCTTCGGCCTCGGCAATCTCCTGCAGCGCATAGGACACTTCGTCGCCACGGCGCAGGAACTCCCGCTGGGATTGCGTTACCAGGGTATCGGCTTGCTGCCGCTGCGCCTCGTCGAACTGCCGGCGCACAAAGCGATTGACGCTCCAGGCCAGAACGGCGAGCAAACCGCAAACCGCCGCTACGGTAAAAATAGCTAATTTCGTGCGTAACTTCATGTGCGTAACTTCATGACTGGTCTCGCTTACTCCGCCGGAATCTCCCGATTACCCATCGTGGATATCGTTGGCCGAGCCGGGGGGCGAATCCCCGTTCGGGCACAAGCGCGATTCTCGCGTGCCGCTGGAATCGTAGTCGAGGCGCGCACCGCCAGGGCGGGAAAGTTGAAGGTGTGTTACCGAAAGTGATAGGGGCTGCCGAAGATGTGCCAAGTTGCTAAAGATATTGCTGCCGCGGTTACCAGAAATGGTCCCCGCCGGCCGCTCCTGCTGCCCCGCCCGATTCGGTTATACTGCCGTAGAGGCTTACATGCGTGGCACGGGACTAAAAATCGGCCGAGTGTTCGGGATTCCCATCTTCGTGCACTTGAGCTGGTTTTTGATTTTTGTGCTGATCACTTATTCGCTGGGCGATGAGTTCGGCGCGCGATATCCCCAGTGGAGCAGCCGCGAACTCTGGACCCTGGGCATACTAACCAGCCTGCTTTTCTTCGGTTCCGTGCTCTTTCACGAGCTTTCGCATAGCGTAGTAGCCCGCCACTACAAGATTCCCGTCGCTTCCATCACGCTTTTCTTCTTTGGCGGCATTGCCAGTATCACGCGGGACCCGGAGCGAGCCGGACAGGAGTTCCTCATCGCCGCCGCTGGGCCCGCATCGAGTTACGTGCTCGCGGGCGGCTTTTATCTGCTGGCTCTGGCGACTCCGGATGGGAGCATGCTGAACGCACTCGGCGGATGGCTTGCAGGAACCAATCTTCTGCTGGCGACCTTCAACCTTTTGCCCGGCTTTCCGCTGGATGGGGGACGCATCTTCCGGTCGATCATCTGGGGAATCACCAAGAACTATTCCCGCTCCACGCGCATCGCGGCGCGCATCGGACAGGCCATTGCCATCGCGATGATGGCTTTCGGCCTGTATCTGGCCCTTCGGTATCACGCCAATGTGAACGGCGTGTGGTTTATCTTCCTGGGCTGGTTCCTGCTTACGGCGGCGCGGCAGAGCTATGCGCAGATCACCACGCAGGGCGCTCTGCAAGGGCTGCGCGCGATCGACGTGATGACCTCGGAGATGCCCACGATTGGCCGCGATCTCACGCTCGAAGAGTACGCGCAGGAGGCGGCGCGCACGGGAAGGCGGGCGCATCTGGTTGTGTCCGACGGCAAGCTGGTCGGGCTGATGCGCTTGGAGGCGCTGCAAGCGATTCCACGAGAGGAATGGTCATCGACTTCGGTGCAGGCGGCGATGCTTCCGCGAGAACAGTTGCCGTGGGCCGCGCCGGACGAACCGGTTCTGAATGTTCTCGAACGCATGCGATCCGCGAATGTGGATCAACTGGCAGTGGTTCGAGGCGACAGCGTGGTGGGAGTGGTCACGCGCGATTCGATTTCGCGAATCGTGCAGGCGCGCGTCGATCTTGGCCACGCGACGAGCAACTAATAATCCGGCAATTCAGCCGCCTCGCGTGTGCATCTCCAGGTGCGGGTCGCGGCGCAACTCTTCAATCCTAATAAACGCCTCGCGGTGATTTCCCGCGGCTCGTTCTTCAGCGCCGCGATCCTCGCGGCCGCGCCAGGATTCTTCAATGATGCGGGCAATCTCGGCGTCGGCGTCGGCGGATGCCCGCAGTGCGCCGGCACTGCCAGCGCCGCTGCGCACGAGCTTGCGCAGATCGGTGCCGTCCGTGGCATAAAGGCAGCGATACCAGAAGCCATCGGCGGTGATGCGGCTGCGGTCGCAGGTTCGGCAAAAGGGCGCGGTGGTGGAGGCGATAATTCCGAAAACGGTGCCGTCGGGAAGCAAGAACCGCGTGGCCGGCGCGGAGCTGGCTTCGCCGGACGGAGTGATTTTTCCGTAACGCCGCTCGAGGCGCTGCAGCATTTCATCGCGCGAGACGACTTTGGCCATGCTCCACTTGGTGGCGCCGAGAACGTCCATGTACTCGATAAAGCGCACCTCCGCGCCATTCGCGCGGCCGAACTCGATCAGGTCGGCAATCTCGTCGTCGTTTTCGCCTCGCACAATCACGGCGTCGGCTTTCGTTCCCGTGAATCCGGCGCGGCGCGCGGCGTCAAAGGCGGAGAGCACGCGGTGGTGCTCGTCGCGGCGGGTCATTTGGCGGAAGCGGGCGGGGCGCAGCGTATCGAGGCTGATGGTCACGCGGCCAAGGCCGGCGCGCTTGAGCGCCTCGGCCTGATCGGCAAAGAGGATGCCGTTGGTGGTGAGCGCGAGGTCTTCGCACGCGCGGATTCCGCGCCAGCATGGCAACCAGCCGGTCGAGATTCTGGCGCAGCAAAGGCTCGCCGCCGGTAAGGCGCACGCGGGAGACGCCCAAGCCCGTGAAGATTTCCACCAGACGGGACAACTCCTCAAAGCTGAGCAGTTCCTCGCGCGGAAGCCAGACGTAATCCTCCTCCGGCATGCAATAAAGGCAGCGCAGGTTGCAGCGATCGGTGACCGATAGGCGCAAACTTTCGAGCGGGCGGCCCAATCGATCACGCACCGGCAGTGAGGATTTCATAGGCATGTAAGCTCTATAGACCCTGTATACATGATGTTAGAGGGCGGCGGGAATGCCGTCAATCGAGTAAGCCCCGCTGGCAGGCCCCGCAGGCAGGCTCCGCTGGACGCACCGCCAAACTCCAGGTCGTTGCCTTAATTCCAGATGCTAACCTTCCTCCTGGTATTGCGTCTTCAGCCGCGACACGACGCCGGGATCGGAGAGCGTGGTGGTGTCGCCGAGGACGCGGCCCTCGGCAATGTCGCGCAGCAGGCGGCGCATGATTTTTGCGCTGCGCGTCTTGGGAAGCTCGTGGACGAAGAAGATCTCATCGGGCCGGGCGATGGCGCCGATCTTCCCGACGACGTGCTGCTTGAGTTCGTTTTTCAGAGCTTCGCCCGGGGCGATGCCTTCCTTCAGGGTGACGAAGGCGGAGATGCCCTGCCCTTTGACTTCGTGGCTTCTGCCGATCACCGCCGCTTCGGCTACCGACTGGTGATCGACGAGCGCGCTTTCCACTTCGTACGTGGAGATGCGATGGCCAGCGACGTTCATCACGTCATCGACACGGCCCAAAAGCCAGAAGTAACCGTCTTCGTCGACTTTGCAGCCGTCGCCGGTGAAATACATTCCGGGATAGCGGGACCAGTATTGCTGCACGTAGCGATCGGGGTCGCCGTAAATCGTGCGCATCATGGCCGGCCAGGGGCGTTTGACGACGAGATATCCGCCGGCTCCTGGTCCTACTGCCTGGCCGTTGGCGTCGACGACTTCAGCGACGATGCCGGGAAGCGGGCGCGTGGCCGATCCCGGCTTGGTGGAAGTGAGTCCGGGCAGCGGCGAGATCAGGATCATGCCGGTTTCCGTTTGCCACCAGGTATCGACAATGGGGCACTTTCGCCGGCCGATGTAATCGTTGTACCAGACCCAGGCTTCGGGATTGATGGGCTCGCCGACCGTACCAAGAAGCCGCAAACTCGAGAGCGAATGGCGCGCGGGCAGTTCCGTGCCCCAGCGCATGAAGGTGCGAATGGCCGTGGGCGCGGTGTAGAAGATATTCACCCCGTATTTATCGATGACCGACCAGAAGCGGTCGCGGTCGGGAAAGTCGGGCGTGCCTTCATACATGAGCGAAGTGGCGCCGTTGGCGAGCGGTCCATAAACTATGTAAGAATGGCCGGTGACCCAACCGATATCGGCGGTACACCAGTAAACATCGTCTTCCTTGATGTCGAAGACGTAGCGGTGCGTGGTCGCCACGCCCACCAGATAACCGCCGGAGGTGTGCACGATGCCCTTGGGCTTGCCGGTGGTGCCGCTGGTGTACAAAACGAAGAGCATGTCCTCGGCGTCCATGGGCTCGGCGGCGCATTTATCGGAAGCCGCTCCGGTGACCTCATGCCACCAGACGTCACGCTCCGGCTGCATGGTCGCTTTTGCGGCCTCGCCGACGCGCCGGACGACAACCACATTGCTCACGGTAGGCGTGTCGCGGAGGGCTTCATCGACGCTGGCCTTGAGGGGCACGACGGTGCCGCGGCGCCAGGCGCCATCGCAGGTGACCACCACTTTGGCTTTGGCGTCATTGATGCGCTCGCGCAGGGCTTCGGCGGAAAATCCGCCGAAGACGATGCTATGCGGCGCGCCGATTTTCGCGCAGGCGAGCATGGCGATGGCCAGCTCCGGAACCATGCCCATGTAGATCGCCACTCGGTCGCCCTTGGCGACGCCGAGCGAACGAAGCGCGTTGGCGAAGCGATTCACCTCGCGCTCGAGCATGCCATAGGTGAGCACGCGCGAATCGCCCGGCTCGCCCTCCCAGATGATCGCGGCTTTATTGCGGCGCGCGGAGTGGGCGTGGCGATCGACGCAGTTGTAGGCGACGTTCAGCTTGCCGCCGACAAACCATTTGACCCAGGGAACGTTCCAGTCCAGCACCTTCTGCCAGGGCGTAAACCAATCGAGCTTCCTGGCTTCGTCGGCCCAGAAGGACTCGGGGTCGCGCATGGCGCGATCGTAGATGGCGGGATCGCCGGCATTGGCCTGGCGGCGGAACTCCTCGGTGGGCGGGAAAGTTCGGCGCTCCTCGAGTAGAGCGGAGAGACCTTTTTCAGTGGGTGCCGACAAGAGCAAACCTCCCTACGTGCGAACCCTGGCGAACCAGCCTTTTCCAAAAGGCGCGGGCAGGCGTTCCAGGGGTTTACGCCAGAGCCGCAACGTTGTCAACTCCTGAGGGCGCGGGATACTGGGGTCCCCCCGGGCGTTTTTCGTAAGTGCACATTCTGCACGGCTTTAAGTCCAGTGATTTCGTAAGTGCGCATTCTAAATAAGTTACGGCCGCTTTCTTGTAACTGCGCATTCTATGGGAGTTAGTCATGTTTGCGCTTTCGCCGAAAGGACACATGAGACTGCCGCGCTCAACTCATGTTGCGACGCCGTCGACACCTCGCCTGTTCGGGAGGATCACTCCGAAAATCCCCACGCGTAAAACCGACGCGTGGGCCACCCACTAAATGCTGCTCACATGTTCAGTTCATCTGGAGCAGACGTATAACTATTTTACCGCGAGGGTCAATGCAAGTGCTCGTCGGGAGTTGACAAATCGGGCGCGAGGGGCCGAGGATACAGCGCAGGAAAGCGATCCCTTCACTCGCGATTTTGGCTTCGGGCCGAGGATTCCCGCGCGAGTCCTCAAGAAAAATTCGAGTTTCGTGCGGAGAGACGCCGCAAAAGGAGGCTTCAGTGCGCCGACTGATCGGAATTACACTTCTGGGGTTGTTGGCCGTGGCGGTAGCCTTTCACGGTCAATCCGTCTTTGGTCAATCCTCGGCAAAGCCGAATCCGCTGGTGGGAGCTTGGAGGGTGACGGAGATCGACGATGTGAACAAGCCGCCGATCACCAATCCTCAGCCGGGTCTTTATGTCTTTACGGAACAGCACTACAGCTTCCTGAGGATCAACGGCACGGCGCCGCTGCCCGCCTATGCTTCCAATGCCAAGGCAACCGACGCCGACAAGGTGGCGGTTTTTGATGCGATTTTCGTCCAGTCCGGCACGTATACAGTGACGGGCAACACTCTGGCAACGAAAGTGCTGGTGGCAAAGAGCGCGTTCGTCCTCGGCTCCAGCGCGCAATACGAATTCGCCGTGAATGGGAAAGAGTTGGTGCTGACGCAGAAGTCGGGAGCGGTCCTGAAACTGGAGCGCGTCGAATAGGCGAGAAGTTTCCGCGCAACTGTGAGTTCCCCGCCGTTCAAACCAGACAAGCAACAACGCCACGGACGGTCGTCTTTGTTCCGCTCGGCTTCTTTATACCGATACCGCTAGTCTTCGCTCGCTCGTTTTGTACCGCTCGGCTTCGCTCGCTTCGGATTCGCTCGCTGGGGCTTAAATTGGCGTACAATCCGCGGATTGGGGGACAAAATGAGCGAAGCGAATTTTGCGTCGTGGCGCCGAGCGGCCCTTCTTCTGCTGCTGGCGATTGTTTGCGGCCTCTCCAACCTCTCCCTCGCGCATGGGCAAGCGCCCGCGGCGGTGGTGATCGAAGGCGGCACGCTGATCGATGGAAATGGCGGAGCGCCCGTGAAAGATTCGGTGGTGGTGATCGAAGGAAACAAGATCACCAAAGTATCGAGCAAGGGCCAAGCCGCCGCTTATCCCGCGAATGCGTGGATCATCAAGGCGGACGGCAAGTACGTGCTTCCCGGGCTTTTCGATTCGCAGAATTCCTACAGCTGGTATTTCGGCGAGGGGATGCTGAACCACGGGATTACCTCCACCATCGACGTGGGAACTACCGGCGAGACGGCGGTGCCCTATCGCGATGCGGTATTTCACGGGAAGGCGAGAGGGCCGCGGGCGTTTACGGGCGTATCGAGGCTGAGCGTCAACCCGAATGCCAACGTATCCACCGGCCTGGAAAATCCGCTGACGCACACGCGGGTTCCCAAATCGGCGGAAGAGACGCGGCAACTTGTGAGGGCCTGGATTGCGGCCGGCGCGGATTACATCCTCACGTACGACGGCGCGCTGCCGATGGACTATTACCAGGCGGCCTTCGATGAGGCCAACAAAGCGGGCAAGCCGGTGTTCACGCGGGCGTACGGGCCGGTGTTGTTTCCGAAAGACGCCGCTCTTCTGGGCGCGGCCAATTTGCCGCATTCGGCGGGGATTGGCATCGCGGTTACCAAGGACCCTTCCAAATTCAAGCAGGGTCGCGACGACAGGAACGAACTGGACCGCTACGCGGAGATGGACGAGCAAAAAGCGCGGGACCTGATTCAGGTGCTGGTGGCGCACCACGTGTCGCTGACGCCGACGTTCATGATCAATTTTCCGGGATATCCAAAGGAGTGGGCAGACTTCGCCGCGGAAGCGCGTATGTTTTTCACCGATCCCGAGCTGCTGGCTTACTATCCGCCGGCTGCCGTGCATGGAGCGCTGCAGAGCTACGTGCGAATCGATCAGGGCGCGCTGCGCGAGCGGCGCGTGAAGGGCTACCAGAACGCAATGCGCTTCCACAAGATGTTCGTGGAGGCGGGAGGGCATCTGGTGGTTTCCGGGAATACCAACGATGGCTGGGTGCCGGGCGTCGATCTGCATCAGGAGATGCAGATCATGGCCGACGTGGGGCTCACGCCAATGCAGATCATCATGGGAGCGACGAAGTATCCGGCGGAGATGCTGCGGAAACAAAATCTGCTGGGAACCGTGGAGGCGGGCAAGCTGGCCGACGTGATCATCGTGAACGCCGATCCGCTCAGGACATCAAGAACCTGGACAAGATCAACACGGTGATACAAGACGGAAAAATCGTGGAGCTCGGCTATCACGCCAACTACACCAGCCCGTTTAACAATGTGGCGGCGCAGACGGTGAGCGTCGAGGGGTTGCCGTGGGCGGTGGTGTTGAAGAAAGCGAGCCGCGGGGGCGAAGGGGGACCGCAGAGGGGCGCCGAAGAAGGCGCGATTCCCGACCCGCCGTCTTCGCCGCAGCCGGCGATTGAAGCCTTGAACCCGATTATCGTGACGCAACGCGAAGGCGCGGTGGTCACGCTTACGGGCTTCAACTTCGTGCGGAAGTCGGTGGTTTATTTCAAGGGCAAGCCTGCGCCGTTCCGCGCCGTGAGCGCGACGGAACTGCAGGTGACGCTCGATGCGGAAGCGTTGCGCGAGGCGGGAAGATTCGATCTGGTGGTGAAAAATCCGGAGCCGCTGGACCCGTTTTACGTGAAGGGCATGTGGGGCAACGGGACGTCGAACGTCGCGCACCTGATCGTGAATTACAAATACTAGGGGCCGGCGGTTTCCGGGACAGCGTGAATTTTTTGCTCTACGTGTCACGATCCGGAAAATTCAAACTGACGCAGCGGCGGCCGTCTCGACGGGCGCTGGCTATGGAGCACAGCCAGGAGTGGCTGTGCCACGGGAAATGCGAAAGGCCTCAGGTCTCCCGCCAAACTGCGGCGGGCGACCTGAGCTACAAACTGCCGCGCGTGTCGCCTTGAGGTCCAAGCATCGCCAAGAAGGGAAAGCAGATTCCTCGGTCGCTCCGGCGACCTCGGAATGACAACGTGTTGCGCGGCGCTGGAGGCGAAAAAGCAGGTCCCTCGCCACCACCCCACCACGCGTAAACCCGACGCGTGGCGGGGACCGGGGATGTCGCGCGGGGCAAATGCGTCAGAGACGGGATGACGACCGAAAAGCAAGGCGCAGAGCGCCAAACAAGATCGGGAGTACAGGAATCCCGGATTCGAAACTTTGGAAACCTCAGGGATGGGTCATGTCCGCGGGCCGCACGAGTTGATCGAACTCCTCGCCGGTTAGGTAGCCAAGCCTCAGGGTGACTTCGCGCAGGCTCAGCCCCTCGACGTAAGCATCATGGGCGATCTTGGCGGCTTTGTCGTAGCCGATCTTGGGGCTGATCGCGGTGACCAGCATCAGCGAATTCTGCACATATTCATCGATGCGTTTGCGGTTCAAAGCGATCCCGCGCACCATGTGGTCGACGAACCCGCGCGAGGCGTCGTTCAGCAGCGTGACCGAATGCAGGAAGTTGTAGATCAGCACCGGCTTGAAAACGTTCAGCTCGAAATTTCCTTGAGAGCCGGCGAAGGCGATGGCGGCGTTATTCCCGTGGACCTGCACGGCCACCATGGTCATGGCTTCGCATTGGGTGGGATTCACCTTGCCGGGCATGATCGACGAGCCCGGCTCGTTTTCGGGAATGCGGATCTCGGCGAGACCGCAGCGCGGTCCCGAAGCGAGCCAGCGAATGTCGTTGGAGATTTTCATCAGCGACACCGAGAGCGTGGTGATGGCGCCGTGGGCGTAGACCAGTTCGTCGTGCGCGGAAAGCGCGGCAAATTTATTGCCATGCGAGCGAAACGGCAGGTGGGTGAGCTCCGCGATCTTCTTGGCGGCGCGCTCGGCGAATTCGGGATGCGCGTTCAGGCCGGTGCCCACGGCGGTGCCGCCGATGGCCAGATCGTAAATGCCGTCCAGGGACTGTTCGAGGCGAACGATATCGCGCTCGATGAGGCTGGCCCAGCCGCCCATCTCCTGGCCCACGGTAAGCGGGGTGGCGTCCATCAGATGGGTGCGGCCGATCTTGACGACGTCGGCGAACTCCTTGGCCTTGGCATCGAGCGCCTGGTGCACGCGGCGCACCGAAGGAATCAGCGCGCCGTGGATGCGTTCGGCGGCGGCAATGTGCATGGCGGCGGGAAACGTGTCGTTGGAGGACTGCGACATGTTCACATCGTCGTTGGGATGAATCGGATTCTTGGAACCGAGAACGCCGCCGGCGAGTTCGATGGCGCGATTGGCGATGACTTCGTTGGCGTTCATATTGGTTTGCGTGCCGCTGCCGGTCTGCCAGATGCGCAGCGGAAATTCGTCGTTCAATTTTCCGGAGATGACTTCATCGCAGGCCTGCAAGATGAGGCGGGCCTTCTCCGGCGGGAGTTTACCCAGCTCCTGATTCACCAGCGCGCAGGCCTTCTTCAAAATTCCAAAGGCGCGAATCAGCTCCGGGGGCATGGTGTCGCGACCGATATTGAAGTGCACCAGAGACCGCGCCGTCTGGGCGCCCCAGTAGACGTCCGCGGGAACTTCGATCGGCCCCATGCTGTCGCTTTCGATTCGCGTGGCTTTCTTTGTGACCATCTCGCTCATAAAGGAAGAGTCCCTTTCCACCCATCAGTTTTATCAAACGTTTTTCAGACGAAAGTGCATATAACCACATCTAGCGCGAGGCAATCAAATAAGCGTCCTGAATACGGGACGCTACCGTTAACATCGGAACGCCGGCGATCCGCCGCATCCAGCCGGTGAGCGGCGCGCACATTCGCCAACCTGAAAGTATATTGGCAAACCCCAAGAGCTTGAAAGAAACTGGAGGAATAAATTATGGCGTTGCACAAGAGGCCTTTGGGCACGAGCGGAATGGAAATCACGACGGTGGGAGTGGGAACCTGGGCCATCGGCGGAGGAGGCTGGAGTTTTGGCTGGGGGCAGCAGGACGACGATGCGTCTATCGCCGCAATCCACCGCGGGGTGGAATTGGGAATCAACTGGATCGATACGGCGGCGATTTACGGGCTGGGGCATTCGGAAGAAGTTGTCGGCCAGGCATTGGCGGGAATTTCGCCGGCAAAGCGGCCCCTGGTGTTCACCAAATGCGGGCTTTCCGCCGATCGCAGCAAGCCTTTTGACGCGCCGCGGCGAGACTTGCGTCCGGAAACGATTCGGCGCGAATGCGAGGCGTCGCTGCGGCGGCTAGGCGTGGAGCGGATCGACCTCTACCAATTCCACTGGCCGGACGAAAGCGGTACGCCCGTGGAGGATTCCTGGGGCGAGATGCAGCGGCTGAAGCAGGAGGGCAAGGTACGCGCGGCGGGCGTCTCGAACTTCACCGTGGCTCTGCTGGAGCGCTGCGAGCGCGTGGGCCACGTGGACTCGCTGCAGCCACCCTTTTCGATGATTCGCCGCGAGACCGCCGAGGAGCTGATTCCCTGGTGCGCCAGCCATGGCACCGGAGTGATCGCCTATAGCCCGATGCAATCGGGCTTGCTGACGGATCGATTCAGCGCCGAGCGCGTCGCCGGATTCGCGAAGGACGACTGGCGGCGAAACAATGCCGAATTTCAGGAGCCCAACCTGAGCCGCAATCTGCGGCTGCGCGATGCGCTGCGGCCCATCGCGCAGCGGCATGGCACGACCGTCGCGGCTATCGGCGTCGCGTGGACGCTGGTCTGGCCGGGCGTGAGCGGCGCGATTGTGGGCGCGCGATCGGCCGAGCAGGTGGATGGCTGGATCCGCGCGGGGGAGATCGAATTGACGGTGCAGGACGTGGAGGAGATCGCGCGGGCGATTGGCGAGACGCAGGCGGGGAAAGGGCCGGCGCGGCCCAAGGCGCTGCGGGCGAGCGCGGACTGAAGGCGGAGTCAGAGGTGAGGCGCTGCGAAACAGGCTGACGGAAACTGCAGATCCCTCGTCGCCCGCCACGGCGGGCTCTGTCGGGATGACAGCATTTAGACCATGGACGCTGCGGCTACGCTGAAGGCGCGAAACGGCGCTGCGGCGGCGGGTGCATTCGGAGAGTTCGGGCGAAAAAAAAAGAGCGGGCAAGGTGTACTTGCCCGCTCTTTTTTCTGTAGACGACCGCGCTTAGTAAAGCAATGGGCTCAGCAAGAACCTACAACAGCTAAACCGCTGCGTAATGCTCCGGCCGCGCTCGGCTTTAGGACGCCGCCTTCGGATACCATTCCAGCAGACGCACGTCGATCTTGGTGCCCTCGAGCTTGGTCTTGAATTCGTTCAGGTCGGTTGCCGGCATGCCGCGATAGTGGTACGGAATGACCACCTTGGGATGCATCTCCTTCACCGCGTCAGCAGCTTCGTCAGGCGTCATGGTATAGGGGAGATTGATGCATACGAAGGCGACATCGATATTCTTGAGCGCCTTCATTTCCGGAGTGGCTTCGGTATCGCCGGAAATAAAGAAGCGCTTTCCGCCGTAGGTGAGCACGTAGGCGTTGCCGCGGCCCTTGGGATGGAAGAACTGGCCTTCCTTCGGCCCGCGGACCATGTTGTAGCTGGGAATCGCTTCGATGGTCCACTTATCCCACTTCTTGGTATCGCCATTGGAGACGAGGGTGGCCTGAGGGACGAACTCTTTCACTGCCTCGGGCGCCCAAATTTCGGTGCCCTCCTTGGAGATGGCCTTGATGGAAGTTTGATCGTGATCCACGTGATCGCCGTGGTCGTGGGTGATCAGGATCAGGTCGGCCGGGGGCAATCCGGAGAAGTTGGCCGGCTTGGCCGGATCGACGTAAATATTCTTACCGCCCGCCTGGATCAGCAGGGTGGCGTGATAGATCGGGGTAATCGTAACATTGCCGAATTTCTGGACGGGACGCGTCTGGGCGTTCACGGAGAGCGCCAGGGTCATCAAAGCGGCGGCCACAAAAATTCTGGAAAACCATTTCATGTGATTCGCTCCTCAGTTCGGTTCGCTGCGGCGATTGAGCGAGGGGACCGGGGGCGGAAATTGGGATCAGCCGCGCTGCGCTCAAAAGCCGGACTACAAACTGCTGCGGGACGATCCTAACACGCGGGCAATAGGCTCGCAATGCACGAGTTGCGCTGGTGTACGCGCTCTGCTCGATTCGACGGGGATATGTGGGGTTCTCACCAAATCGTCTAGTCTTTCACGTTGTCTGAAAACTTGACAGCGCCGCTCATGGCAACATAAGGTCTTTCGATCCCACGGGATCGCTTTCTGAGTCGGAGGGCAACCATGAGCACACCTGGCGCCAGTGTCGACCCTTTTCAGTCATTCAAAGCAGCGCAGAGGGAAGGCTGGACGCATTTTGCGCCGCTTGAAGCATTCACGACCATTGTTGCTCCCTATTTGGTGAGGCACGCGCGTGTGCGCGAGGGGCAGCGGGTGCTGGACGTGGGCTGCGGAACGGGCGTTGTCGCAGTTACGGCAGCACGTCTAGGGGCACGTGCCACCGGTCTTGATCTGACCCCCGCCTTGCTGGAACGCGCACGGGAAAATGCGAAGATCGCGGGCGTGGAGATCGAATTTCGCGAAGGAGATGCGGAAAATCTGCCCTTTGGGGACGCCAGCTTCGACGTTGTCGTAAGCCAGTTCGGTCACATGTTTGCGCCGCGTCCCGATGTGGCCATCGCAGAAATGCTGCGCGTGCTGAAGCCCGGAGGGACGATTGCCTTCGCCACCTGGCCGCCCGAACTCTTTACGGGGCGGATGTTCACCGTTACGGCGCGGTATGCTCCCGCGCCACCACCGGGCGTCGCGCCTCCGCCCCAATGGGGGGAACCTCGCATCGTCTCCGAGCGGCTGGGTAGCGCGGTGAAAGACATCGTATTCGATCGCGCGACATTATTCGCCCCCGCGCTGAGTCCGCAGCACTTCCGGGCAATGTTTGAACGAACCGCCGGCCCGGTGATCAAGATGGTTGAATCGCTTGCCAGCGATCCGGCGAAGCTGGCGGCATTTCGTACAGAAATGGAGGCTCTGATTTCCGAATACTTCCGCGACAATACGGTCCGTCAGGACTACCTTTTGACGCGCGCTACCAAGATTTGACGTTGCTCGCTTCCAACAAATGCCTTGCCGCGAATGACACGACTACTGAACCATTGGCACTGCACAAAAGCCTCATACAGTTGTCTTGCGGCAAGGCGCCTAGTATGCTCGGGTGACTGCCAGCGTGCCGGGCTGACGGAATGGCAGACGTTCGGGACTTAAAATCCCGTGGGGATTTTCCTCGTGTGGGTTCGACTCCCACGCCCGGCATGCCTTGCTAACGCGGTGAAGTGGCCTCGAAGGGTCGCGCTCGATCTTGGCCGCCAGCTCATCCTCAGCCACGTCCAGTTCATACTTCAATTGCATCGGCCCCACCCTTCGCAGAAAACGCGAAGGATGGGGCACCCGGTCGCGCGCCTCAAAATCCTCAAGATGTAGCGGGTTTTCCACAGGCATTACACCAGCCCTGGTATGCCTATTCTCATGATGATGTTGACTTGCTAAATTCGACTCACTATAGTTTGCGTGAGTCCGTCGGACCCTTTTTTGGAAGGAGGCTTTGAAACCTATGACATCATCCGGCGTAGTAGTGCGAATTCATGGCGAGGACGTTTGCGTACGATTCGCGCACGAGAAGCTCCACGAAAAACGACTCCTAAGCCATTTTCGCGAGCGAGAATTAGACCGTTGCGAAGAGGATTTTCCTCTGCTCCGTGAACTTCGGATTCAAAACCAAAAGCTCCTACGTATGATCTACGCCGAGCCGGAGATCACGGCATCGCTCGACAGTTCGGTAAAAAAGACGCGTAAGGAAGCGGGTCAGCGCGCCGCTCGAATCGGACACCAGTTCCGCAAGGTGAGCCAACTATTTGATCAAGCCCTAAAGGAATTTTGCCGCAAGGAATGTCGTCGCGCTCACCTACGGATGATTAAGAACGCTGATTTTCAGGCGATCAAAATCGAACTTAATAAGTACATTGGCGCGAGGGTGAGCGAAATGAAGAAGCAGACGATTGAGATGCATCTCGCCGAGAATCCTCTTCTTCTTAACTAGGGAGGAATCCCGGCCTCAGCGGGAGGCGATTTATGCCGCGAAAGAAGGTTCCGCTCACAAACTTCAAGATTCATAAGATAGACAACAGTAAGGGCGATTTGGACCAGCTAAAGCAGAAAATGGCAACTCCCGACTTTATTTTTTCAGACGACTTGTGGATTGCCACCTTCGACCTCGATGGAGAAGCACACGCCGCCGGCATCGCCAGGGGGAGGAGACCCGACGTAGCTGAAGACATCGAGCAACTCCACGTCCAGCTGCGAGTCCGAGACGAGGCCTACGATGCTGACAAGTTTCTTGCTGAATGGGACGTGGCCGACATCACTCGATCAGTTTTAGAAGAGTTTGCGAAGGTGACCGGAATCAAGCTCCACTCGGACTCCGAAACTCTCACTTAACTCTCACCGAGGCGACTAAAAAGGGCCTAAAAAACCTCAGCGGACCTCATTTTTTCTTTCTAGTGGCAGCCCGACTAGAAGCCTATTTGTCGGGGGCGAGGCCGGCGCCGGCGGGGTCGGCTACGATGGTCAGATACTGGAGCATTTCGGAGGGGATGCACATCTGCTCCTCGAGCTGCTGGTCGGGAATCCACTTGAAATCGGCGGTGCCCAGCTTGAGGGTTTGGGTATAAATTTTCGGGTCGTCGAGCGTGAGGGTAAGCTGCAAATCGTTGTGATCCGTGCGGACGTAGCGCTCGTGGACGACGGCGGCCACGGTGTGCGGATAGCCGGCGCGCGTTAGCCAGGTTTTATCGTCGAGACCGGTGGTATCGACGACGAGGGTGTCATCTCCCTCCCAGTGGCCCACCGAATAACCATAGTAGCGAGGGTCGGGCGCGCCCTTGGCGGTGCTGCCGACTTCCTTGGGCAACTCGCGCCCGTCCGTCCAAATCTCGCGCCAGGCGCGCTGATATTGGTTCAGGACAATAATTCGGTCGGGCATGGTGGCGAAGGCGACTCCCCGGATTTCGAAGAGCATGTTGCGCGGGAAGCCCAGGGGATCGCACATGCGGGCGAACGTGTCGTTGGTGTCCGCGACGTGATACTGGGCCTCGGGCTTATTTTCGCTCAGCAATTTTTGCCCGAAAGGCGTGAGCGGGGGCGGCACGACGGAGCTATCGATCTGAATCGGGCCCGCCCAGGAGCCGGTGAAATCGCGCTTGGGAGCGGGGCCGCCGGCGCCGCTATTTTGCAGCTTGTTGTATTGCGTATTTGCGAGCGCGCCGCCGGCGGGCGCCTGGCCCTGGGCGTGGAGCGAAACGGCGGCGGACAAGACGAGAATGGCCGCCAAAGCAGCGGCGGCGCTTTTCGCACGCGTGGTTATTCCCAAACTCTCCCTTGTTCCCAGACTGGCGCTTGTTCCTAAACTTGCTCTGATTCCCAAGCTCGGGGCTCCGAACATTCAGAAGGGTTCATGCAGGACTCATGCCTTAGAGGGGCATGCAAGCTGGCGCGAAGAGTTCTCGGCAAGCAGGCTACCTGACGCTATCGTCCGCGCGGCCGCCATTATCGGCGCCGGTCTGGCTATCGCGCATGAGGGTGCCGTCGGCGAGCACGATCTTATTGATGCGGCCAACCGTGCTGCCATTTTTGGCCTTGAACATGTAAACCGTAATCGTATCGCCAGGCTTCAGCGTGCTTCGATTCCAGCCCATCAGTTCGATGGCGGAGGGGCTGCCCAACTCGGTGGACCAGTGCGTGACCGTGCCTTTGTCGTCCTTGGCGTCGAAGAAAATTACGGTGTGAGGATTGGCCCAGAAATATTTCGTTACGACGGCATCTTTGAACACGGCCGGCTTGCTCATGTCGTAGGCGGCGGCGCCATGGTGCGCAAACGCAGGAACACAAAGCGCCAGGAGAGCGGCGGCCAGAGCAAAAGGGGCTAACTTAGTTCGCATGGGGCTTCGCATACGGGCACCTCTTGAGATCGACTTCGCGGTTTGCCTTTACCCTGATGGCTGAAGAATATCGGAGATGATTTGTGGTGTCAACGAAGGCGGCGTCGGGGAAGCGAGGGCAAACGCAGATCCTCCGGTGTCTGGAGTCCGGTTGGACTCCACCGGAGTCCCTAAACCGGACCGGACCTCACCCCCATTCGCGAAGACGCCCCTACCACCCCAACACACGCGACTTTTTTATTACGCGAGGCTTCGCTCGCGCTGAGAGGCGCGTGCTGGGGGCCCCGGCACTACCACCCCAACACACGCAAGACCAGCGCGTGTTGGGGACCCCGGTACTGGGTTTGGGATGACAGCACGCGCTGTACGCTCCGAATCGAATGCTACTTGGCGGAGGTGTCGGTGCCGGCGGGGTCGCCGACGGCCTTGAGGTATTCGATCACTTCGGACGGGATGCAGATCTTCTCGTCGAAGATCTGATTGGGCACCCACTTGAAATATACCGTCCCGAGCGAAAACGGCTTGGTATAGATCTTAGGATCCTCGACGGTGAGCGTCACTTGCAGGTCGTTGTGATCGACGCGGGTGTAGCGCTCCTGGATGTGGGCGTCGATGCTGTGCGGGTATCCCGCGCCGGTGAGCCAGGTGCGGTCGTCCAGGCCTGTGGTATCGACGACGAACACGTTGTCGCCTTCCCAGTGGCCCGTGGAATATCCGTAGTAGCGCGGATCGGGCGCGCCCTTCACCGCCGCGCCGACGTTCTTGGGAAGCTCCTGGCCATTGGTCCAAATCTCGCGCCAGACCTGCTGGAACTGATAGAGGACGACAATGCGGTCGTTCATGGTGGCGAAGGAGACGCCCCTGATTTCGTCAATGGCGGCGCGCGGAAAGCCGAAAGGATCGCAGGTCCTGACGGTGGGATCGTTGGTGCCGGCGGGGCTGAACTTCTGGAGGCTCTTGCGCTCAGCGAAAAGCTTTTGGCCCTCGGGAGTGAGGCTGGGAACATCGCCGCGGCTAAAATCGGGGACACCCGCGCCGGAGCGCGGACCGGCCCAAGTGCCCGTCAAATCGTGTTTGGGCGCCGGGCCGCCGGTGCCGTTGACCCTGATGAGGCCGTTATAAACCCACTTGGCATCTTCGGAATCTACCGCCTGTTTGGACTGCGACGCTTGGGGCGCTTGCGGCGCGGGCTCTGAAAAACCGGCCAAGGGTGAGCTCAAGAGAGCGACCGCCAAGGCGAGCATTGAGCCCGTGGATAGAGTCCGCATCGATCCTCCTACTGGCCTCCCTACTACCGGCGTGTTGCTGAGAATACATTTCACGATTTCGATAATCAAGTTCCGCAGGCATTTGGCGCGTTGACCGCTGTTGGCTCGAAGTGTATGCTACCGCCAATCGCTGTCCAGGCGATGTCGACGTTTGGTTCAAAACCGTGCGTTCATTCACAGGAGAATCAATAAAATGCGCAATCGCTTGACGCGCGCGATGGCGGTCCTCGCGGCAGTGCTGAGCTTTTCGTTGCTGGCGACGGCCCAATACCAGAATACGGATTACGACAAGCTGAATGAAGGTCCGGGGGGACCTGCGCCCAAGCGCGATTTTACGGGCACCTGGGTGGGGCCGATCTCAGCGGGAACGGGAGAAACACCTTCTTTCACGGCTGAGGGACGAAAGCGCTTCAGCGAGAACAAGCCCGAGGCGAAATTTCATGTGGCGGGCACCAACGACAATTTCGTGCGCACGTGCGATCCGCTGGGATTTCCGCGCAACATGATTTTCGAAACCAGGGGCGAGTCGTTCGCGAACATGCCGGACCGCGTCATTATTCTGAGCCAATACCAACGGGCGTGGCGCGAAATTTGGACAGACGGACGCCCGCTTCCCAAAAACGTGGGCTCGACGGAAAAGGGCGCGCCCGATCCACGTTATTACGGCTACTCCGTGGGCCATTGGGAAGACGACTACACGTTCGTCGTAGATACCACGGGGCTGGACGAGAATACCTGGCTCAATGGGGCGGGATATGCGCATACCATCCAAGCTCACGTGCAGGAGCGCTACACGCGCGTGGACCACAACGATCTGCAATTGACGGTGACGGTAGACGATCCCACGCTCTACACGAAGCCGTTTGTACTGGGAAAACTTGGCTTCAAGTGGTGGCCCAGCCAGCAACTCGCCGAGCAACTGTGCCTGCCGTCAGAAATGATTCAATACCTCAGCCTGATCGGAGATCCGGGCGGCAACGGCGTGGCCCCGGAGAAGTAGGAAGCCTGGCGGGAGTTGGCGGCGCGAGGAGCAGGCGTGCTGTGTTTTTTTCTTCGCGCGGCATAAGTGCGATGCACGCATCGAGCTCGCCCCAGCGCTAGATGTGAAGCGCAATTTTCAAAGACGGGCGCGTGTTGCGAGCCTGAGGGGAAGTTGGTAGAATCCCGCCATCGGAATGCACCAGAGGTTTGGGCCGCCCCGGTACTCATTTGGAGGAAGTGATGAGAAACAAGCTGGTAGTGACTTTCCTTGCGGCAGTGGCTCTTCTTTCCATTTCCACTTCACTCTTTGCGCACCATGGCAACGCCGCGTACGACAGCAAGACGATGACGGTAAAGGGAACCGTGACGGCGTGGGTATGGACCAACCCGCATTCCTTCCTGAAGTTTGACGCCAAGGATGACAAGGGCAACGTGGTGCATTGGCTGGGCGAATGGAATGCTCCTTCCACGCTGGTGAATTTTGGCATCACCGCGAAATCGTTCAAGCCGGGCGAGGAAGTTACGGTGACGATGAGGGGCATGGCCAAGAGCGGTGAGCCCATCGGGCGTGTGGAGAAAGTGGTGCTTCCGGATGGTCAAGAGCTCAGCATGGGGAACGAACGCTAAGTATTTTCCTCTGGCGGGGATTCGCCAGACGTAAGCGGATTTAGGGAGAGAATTCGACAATGCTAAATCGTTTTGTGGCCGCAGGGATCATCATCGCGGGAATGGCGTACGCGCCGGTTACGCGCGCGCAAACTACGCCGCAGAGAGAGTCCGGCAAGAACATACACCGAGAAGGCTGGGACCGTATCGTGCCCCCGCAGCAACAGACCGGCGCTCCGGCGCCCGTGCGCGACCTGAGCGGGATTTGGGAGCCGATACCGGGCTACCGGGACGGCGTCTTTGCGACGGGGCCGCGAGGGTATCCAGCCGACGGGAAGCCGGAGCATGAGCTGCCCTTCACGCCGCTAGGGCTGAAGACCTGGCACGAGCATAAACCGGGCTTTGGAACGACGGCGGTGCCCATCGCGGAAAACAACGACCCGTTTGATATTTGCGATCCGATCGGCTTCCCGCGGGTCGAGCTCTTCAATCTGCGGGCGATAGAGTTCTTCCAAAACAAGAATCAGATAGCGATCATCTACCAGAACGACCAGGTCTGGCGGAATATCTGGATGGACGGAAGACAACTCCCGAAACCCGACGATGTTCCGGAGCCTCGCTGGTACGGATATTCGGTGGGCAAGTGGGTGGACGACTCCACCTTTGTGGTGGAGACGGTTGGGTTGGATGAACGGACTTGGATCGATAACGTCGGCCGGCCGCACAGCGATCAACTGAAGGTCACCGAGACCTGGCATCGCGTAAACCACGACGTCATGGAGTTCACCATGACCATCGACGATCCCAAGATGTATACGAAACCGTGGAACGCCTTGGACAAATTCAAGCTGGGATTGCAGCCGGAGTGGTTCGACATTCGCGAGCAGGTCTGCGCCGTGTCCGAGGAGTTGGACTACACCAAGACGGTTGCCAAGCCGGTGGACGCAGCGTCAAACAAGAAATAGCCCGTTCCGCGGAGTTCTAAACTTCACCGAGGAGCGCAGAATCTGCGCTCCTTTCTTTTTTCTCGCTCTTCTTTACCGCGTCGAAATCGGAAGCATTGCCCCCAACGCCGCCGTCACCTACTTCCCTACTTCTCTTCCTTGGCGGCAGGATCGGCAACGATCTTTCTATACTCGAGCATCTCGGAGGGGATGCAGAGCTGCTCGTCCAGCTGCTGATTGGGAATCCACTTGAAATTATCGGTCGTGAGCGCGAAGGGCTTGGTATAAAACGCCGGATCGTCGAGGGTGACGACCAGTTGCAAATCGTTATGGTCCAGGCGGGTGAAGCGCTCCTGTACGTGCGCGGCGGCGCTATGCGGATAACCCGCGCTGTTGATCCAGGTAGCGTCGTCCAGACCAACGGTATCGACGACCAGCGTGTTGTCCCCTTCCCAGTGGCCGACGGAGTATCCGTAATACCGCGGATCGGGCGCGCCCTTCTCGGCGGCGCCAACATTCTTGGGAAGCGCTCTGCCATCCATCCAGACCTCGCGCCAAACTTGCTGATACTGATTGAGGATGATGATGCGGTCAGGCATGGTGGCGAAGGCGATGCCCCGGACCTCGTTCATGTCGCTGCGAGGAAAGCCAAACGGATCGCACGTGCTGAAGGGATCGTTTGAGCCCGCAACGTGGAACTCCCTCTCCGGCTTGTTGGCCTTGAACCGCTCTTGGCCCTCCGGGGTCATGGGAGGAACGTCACCGAGCTTCGCGTCCAGCGGGCCGGTCCAGGAACCGCTGAGATCTTTCTTGGGAGCGGGTCCGCCGGGGCCGATATTCAATCTGTTGTAGAGCGTATTCGCCTGTCCAGCTCCGGGCAGTTGAGCGCTTTGCTCCTGGGCCGTCGCGAGCGACGTAAACGTTAGCCCGAAGACCAAAACAACGAGTGTGCCTTGGAGATACCGATTTAGCATTGGGCGGTTCACCTCTGGTTAAGCTGCGGTCGATGCGGTCCTCATTATACCCGGGTAGCAGAACCCTGCACGCGCCACGCAGATGGGAATAGATTTAAACGCCGCCGAGACCTACCAAGACAACCTTCCTCTACGAGAACAGGCGAGCAGGATTGATGCTGCCACCGGCACTGCCGTTCCGAACATCACGATGAGACAGCGCTATCGGTCCGGAAATCGGGCCGCACAAACCATTCTGCCCCGCGGTTTCCGCTGCATGTCTCCATCGCCTGCCAGAGCTTCAGCCTGACTCGCCACGGACGAATTGTGGTTTCTTGACTTCGTATTGGCTTCGTGTTATTCCGAGCGCCAGTTCCGGGGGCTTCGGCTAAATCCAAGTCACGAAAGTCCACAATTTAGGGGGACTCTATGAGCGCTATTCCGTTTCCAGGGACGCATCGACATCGGGTGTGCGCGAATGCAAAGAGATCCGTCCAATTGCTGACGACGCTGGCGGTATTGCTGCTGATTTGCGTGCCGGCCTTTGCGCAAACCAGCCAGGGCACCATCCAGGGCGCCGTGTTTGACCAGAGCGGAGCCGTGGTTGCCGGTGCCACGATAACCATCAGCGACGTTGCGCGCGGATTCAGCCGGGTTCTAACCACAGACGGCGCGGGCCAATACGTTGCTCCCGCCCTGAACCCAGGCACGTATACCGTTCGGGCGGAAGCGAAAGGCTTCCGCAATGTGGAGCGCGGCGACGTGCTCCTGGAAGTCGGGCAGACCATCCGGATAGACCTTGTCGTGCAGCCGGGCGAGCAAACCCAGACCATCACCGTCACCGGCGAAGTCCCCGCGGTGGACACAAGCGATGCCACTCTGGGCGGCACCGTAACCAACCAATCCATCAGCGAGCTGCCGTTGAACGGCCGCAACTTCGAGCGGCTGCTGGATCTGCGCCCGGGGAACGTGAGCACGCCGGGCGCCGGCACGGGCAGCTCGAATACCAATGGCCGGCGCATTTCCAATAACTCCCTGCGCATGGAAGGAATCATGGGCGTCTCCAACACCACTGGATCGACGATCTTGAATGCCTCTTACCGCGGCGGAGATTCCAGTTCCCTGGTGCCGATCGACGCCATCCAGGAGTTCAACTCCATGCAGAACCCCAAGGCGGAATACGGCTTCAGAGACGGATACGTGATCAACCTGGGGATCAAATCGGGAACCAACAGCATTCATGGCGCGGCATACGCGTTTGGGCGCGATGCACAGGCCACGGATGCGGCGAATGTGTTCACGGCCCGTGTTACGCCGGCAAATTTCGAGCAGTTCGGCGCCTCCGCCGGCGGCCCCATCCTGAAGGACAAGCTTTTCTGGTTCGCGAACTTCGAGGGCGTGCGCGACGTCACGGGGAACACGGCCACCACGCAGGCGCCCATCGACATCGCGGACGGGCCCGCGGACCTGGCCAATTGCGCGCCCACAAGCGCTGCACCTTGCCTGAGCATGGTCGATGCATGCATGGCGACGGTTACCGCGGGAAAGGCAATCAACCCGTTGAGCGCTCAATTAGCGGGCATCGTGAACTATACCAATCCGGGGTCGTCCAACTTCTGCGTGCCGCAGCCGGCGGTGTTTTCGCCGCTGGGCGCAGGCGGGGTGGAGAACCTCTTTCCGATCAATAACACGAACTCGATTACCTATCTGCAAAGCGGGCCCACAACTTTGCCGCTCAATAACGGAATCTTCAAGGCCGATTACGTTCTCGGCCCGCACCACCACTTGAGCGGCTTGGTCTATATATCGAAGTCCGTCTCCCAAAATCTTGGCTCTACCGAACTGCTGCCGCAGTATTGGACTGCCGGCATCAACAACGGCCAGCAGTACTCCGGGAGCTGGACCTGGACTCCAAATTCCACGCTGGTGAACGACTTCCGGCTAGGTTACGTGTTCATTAGAAACCAAACCTTGAATGGCGACGTGGATATGATTCCGGGAAATCCCTGGCCGTCGGGATACAGCATGCCGACAGGCGTGACCAATCCTCTCTATGGCGGCTTGACGACAATCACGTTCAGCAGCTTCTCGGGGGTTTTGGGAGCAAACGCTCGGACGAGCTCCGGCGGACCACAAGGCGACGTCGATCTGGTGGATACGGTTTCCTATCTGCGCGGCAGGCATACCTTCAAATTCGGCTTTGAATACATCAATATCATCTACAACCACATCAACTACAGCAACGCGACTGGCTCGGTTCTTTTCTCGAATTTGCAGAACTACCTGCAAGGCACCGTCAATAACGGCTCGATTCCTTTGGGAAATCCGGCGATCATCGCGCGGTCGAACTGGTTTGCGGGATTCGCCCAAGACGACTGGCGGATCAAACAGCGACTGACCTTGAACTTAGGGTTGCGCTACGAGATCTACACGCCGGTGAAAGAGCGCTTCAACTATATCGGCAACTTCGACCCCAGTGTGAACCCGACGACTACGCCGGCGATACAAGTGGTTGGCTCGGGCGAACCGCTTCCCTCTTTATTCAAAACAGGCTTGGGATATCTGGAGCCGCGTTTTGGCGTGGCGTGGGACGTTCGTGGCGACGGAAAGACCGTGGTACGAGCGGCGGGAAGCATGTTTGTCGATGGCGCGTCGATGTCCACAGAATATCCGACGAATCCCTTTGGGGCGAACTTTCCCAGCATCGGCGTTAATAATAGCGGCACGGACCTGAATGCCCATACTTATGCGAATTTCAATCTGACTGGAGCGCAGGTGAAATGGAACAGCGCGGCGAATCTGGCACCCGGCTCCTTTATCTTCCCCACCACGAGCGCCGTCACCATTAACAACACCGCGTATACCGGACTGAGCTGCACATTTGCCGGCGAGCCGGGCCTGCCGGCAGGCTTCACGGCCGCACCGTGCCAGGCAGGTGCGACAGACCCCAACTTCAGCCAAGGCAAGTCCGTCCAATGGAACGTCGACGTCCAGCGCGCCATTACCAATCGGCTGACCGTCGATGTGGCCTACGTGGGAGTCCACGGCTACAACGAAGAGGTGCTCAAAGATCTTAACCAGCCTGCGATTGGAGCCGGGTGGCCGTTGAACGGGGCAAACGTTACCACTTGTATTACCCCACCGCTGTACACTTGCAAGGCCAACTCCCTTCTCGAAGTAGGACCATACAGCTCGACATTTCCTTACCTCAGCCAGATCGACGAAGCCACGACGGGAGCGTATTCGAACTACAACGCCCTGCAGGCAACTTTGCAGGCACGCGGCTTCCACGGGCTGACTTTCCTGGCCGGGTATACCTACTCGCATACTCTGGACATCGCGGACGCCGGTTCCACGCTCATCATGAACACGTTGCCGTCCGACAGTAATAACATTCGTTCGGATTACGGAAACGCCAGCTACGATCTGCCCAACCGCTTTATTTTTTCGCCGACGTACCAACTGCCGGGCAGAAAATCACCCGGGCAAATGCTCCAAGGCTGGTCGGTGAACGCAATCCTCACGCTTCAGTCCGGCGAGGCTTATACAATTGCCGATCTAACCAAAACCGATTGGCTGGGAACCAATGAGATCCTCAACACCTCCATTGGCAACGGCTCGTATCAGTTCTGGAATTACGTGGGACCAAACAATGCGTTCGCGTACAACACCGCCGCGCCCGCCAAGCTGATCGGAGCCGCGGCGCTGGCCAACGCCACCTGCCTTGCCGACGCGCAAGCTCCCTATGCTCCCGGCAGCACGTATGCCGCGCTTGCCGTCGCCGCGCTCTTCAATGCGGGGTGCTTCATGTCCAACGGCGGCGTTTTAACGCCACCCGCTTACGGAACCCTGGGTGACGCTAGCCGGGGATCGTTCTTCGGCCCAAATTATCGGAACTTGGATTTCTCCGTGGACAAGATTTGGAAATTCAAGGAACGGTACAGCGCCGAATTTCGACTGGAATTCTTTAACTTCACCAACCATGGCGACTTCGGCGCCCCGGGCACCGATCCCTCTAAATCATCATTCGGCTTCGCCACCGGCACGCCCGATTCGGCGAACTCCGTGCTAGGCTCGGGTGGTCCGCGCCACATCCAGTTTGGTTTGAAGCTGGGCTTCTAGCCCTCCGTTTCGGCGCTGGACCTTCATTTTCGACAATTAGCCCGCTCTGCACAGCCAAGAGTGGCTGTGCCACTGCTCCAAATTCTTAATGCACCATAGAGCATCGGTTCGAGCGGAATGTCTACGGACCGCTTGCCCCTCGTTTAATCTATCGACAGACCTAAAAAGAGCAGCAGACCTTAAAAGGGTGGGATTTCGAGCGGCCTTGTCCTCGGGACGGGCGAGGCGGCCTACCCTATTTTGGGAGCAACGATGCAAATCGTGAGCGAAATCGACGCGCCGGCGCAAATCGCAAGCTCGCGGACGGGCAGCCAGCAGCCCATCGGACGGCTCTCCCAAATCCTGGAATCGGAACCGGCACGGCTGGCCGCGCTGGTGGCCCTTTACTCTTTTCTGGCCGTCTTATTTCTTCGCGCGTTTTACATTGCCGACCCGGACATTTGGTGGCACCTGCGCACGGGAGACTGGATCCTGGCAGATCGCGCGGCGCCCGCTACAGATCCGTTCTCGGCCTACGGGATGGGCAAGCCGTGGGTGGAATATAGCTGGCTCTTCGACGTAATCAGCGCGGCGGCGTTCGCGCGCATGGGCTTCCTATCGATTGCCTTGTATGAAGTTGTCGTTCGATTGGCTCTCTCCCTGACACTTTTTCACCTGGTGCGCGGGCTTTTCGCGGGATTCTGGCGCGCGGTCGGGCTCACCGCCGCAGCCCTCTATGCCATGACGGTGATCCTGGGCCCACGCCCGGGAATGCTCAGCATCCTCTTCGTCATTCTTACCTTCGACATTCTGCTTTCCGCGCGACGCACGGGGCGTGGGGGGAGGCTCTGGCTGTTGCCGCCGATGTTCATGGTGTGGGCCAACTGGCATATTCAATTTGTGGACGGCCTGTTTGTGCTCGGCGTCTTCGCCTGTGAACCGCTGCTCGACGCGCTCTTTCGCTATCGGCCGCCGGCGGCGGCGGCAGGCGCAAGGTCAAATTACTCTCGAAACTACCTGCCGCCGAAGCAGGTTTGGCTGGTTTTCGCTTCGAGCGCGCTGGCTACGCTCCTCACTCCCTACGGAGTACGGCTCTATTCGACGGTTTTGTTTTACATGCGCCAGACGGGCACCTACGACGCGATCAGCGAACTCAAAGCGATGAGCTTCCGCCAGCCGCAGCATTTCGTAGTTTTGCTGCTGGCGCTCGCCGCCGCGCTGGCTATCGGATGGCGCCGCGATGCAAAGCCACTGTGGCTGATTTTCCTGGCCGCGGCGTCAATGATGGCTTTTCGCTCCGTGCGCGAAGTCTGGTTCCTGGCGGTGGTGGCGGCCTGCGTGATCGCCGACGGCTGGGATCGGGAGCGCTCCGGTGTTTCGCTCGGGGCTCCAGCAGCGGTTTCCACGCGGATGCGCGTGGCCGTGGTGGTTTGCGTACTGGCGGTGCTCGCCGTCTGCTACAGCCGCTATGGGATTTCCAACGACGCGCTGGCGGTCAACGTGGCGGGAGAATTTCCGGAAGAGGCTTCCTGGTTCGTGGAACACCACCATCTGCCGGGTCCGCTTCTCAATGACCTGAGCTGGGGCGGATTCTTAATTTGGCGGCTCCCTCAACTGCCGGTGGCCATCGACGGCCGGAACAATATTCACGGACAGGATCGCATCCAACAATTTTCCGACCTCTGGACCGGCAAGCCCGGATGGGGCTCGAACCCCGATCTCGTCCGCGCGAACACGGTGATCACGCCGAGGGTATCGGCCATTGCGGCTTTGCTGCGCGCGGACTCAAGGTTTCAGGTAGCTTTCGAGGACGCGCAATCGGTTGTCTTCGAGCGCCGTTAGGCCCAAGCTGAACTTCAAGCTGTTTTAGCGCTGTACCTGGCTCTGCGCTCGCCTGGCTCCAAAAAAGCCTCTCTTAAATTCATCCTCCTCCACCTCAAACCATTCCAGTTCGAAAATGGAGACGGAAAATTGCCGCCCGCATGCCGGGCACATTAGGTTGAGGCCGTCAGCCTCCCGGTTGAACCGTTGCTCCCCCTTTTGTGCCGAGGCCTCGCTGGAAAGGATCACCTTGGCTCGGCAATCGAGGCCATCGCAAGTAACACAGGGCTCCAAGTGTGAATTGACTCGCACGGAATGATCTTAGTTCCGCGCTTATTGCCAGCGGATTACAAGATGATTGCGCCTTGTTGACGTTCGGCAGCGTTTTTTCCATGGCACGTCCGCGTTCTTTGAATTGGACCTCGACGATTTCCGTGTGCCATCGTAAACGAGTATTACCAGTCACCGGGAACGGCAAAGTTCCTGGTGGAGTGTGAGGCTCATGGGTCCCAATCGTTCGGCTCGAATTTCTCATTTCCAAACCACAAGGCTCTCTTCGAAGATGACGCGGTGCAGCAAACCCCCAATTCACTCGTTGCGAAGATTCGTCCCTGCGGTGTGGTTACTCAGTGCGGCAATACCGACGCTCGCGTACGCGCAGACAGTGTTCCATTTTCCCCAGGAGGTACATTGGGGCAACGCGGTTCTGCCTGCTGGCGACTATGCCATCACTTCCCTGGATGTAAGGAGCACCGCGGCGGCTCGCGGGTTTGCGGGATCCGACCGCGACTCTGGATCCTCCACTGCCGGGGAAATCGTTCATCAAGAAGCCGCGGGCGGCAACTCCATTCCCGCGAATGGCCGCTTGTTTCCCGTCCGCAATCCGCACAACCAAGCCATGCCCTACGCGCAAGCTGAAACGATCTATCTATCGGCGTGTCGAGTAGTCGAACAGGAGTTCCGCCGGGCCGAGCCTCTTCGGCCACGGTTGACTCTGGTCCTCGGAGCGAACCGGGACGCGCTCTACTATCCAAATCGCGAAATACAACTCAAGAAGTGGGACGACTACCGGTTCGCGCAGGGGGTCGTGCTCCTGGCTGTAGACGACATGCTGCCCAAAGATAAGCAAATCCTACTTACCAAGCTCGCCGTGCTGGAAGCCGAATCGACGGTGGATATCCGCGATTTGAAGGGCGGTCGAGGCCTGCTGAACGCGGCGCCTCGGAATTAGCGGCTTAACGGCTATAGGTCTCTCCACAACAAATTCTCGGTGGCCCGCTACTCCTCCACATCTATTGCTGGCCGCGGATACGGTGCAACTCAGGTGCCCGCGACTCTCTCCAAGACGCAACGAAACAGCGCGCCAGTTTGAGTGAAGTGTGAGCGAGTTGCACTTGAAAGCGATGCCGCGTAACATGGAAAAAACTTGGGTAACTGCCTTTAGGCCCGTAGCTCAGTTGGTTAGAGCGCTACCTTGACACGGTAGAGGTCTGGAGTTCGAGTCTCCACGGGCCTACCATCTTCGCGAGCAGCGTCCCTCCTATGGACTCCAACTAGGCTACAGCGGCGACGTTTCTAATCCCTAACTCACCGCGGTCTTTGACGGGGTGTTATGACTTGAGGGGAAAACGCTACACCTTGGGCTTGGGGCAGCAGATTTATAAGCGGCCTCGTCGGCTTCTTTGACAGTCTGACTTCCATTCGGGGTAACTCCCGAAAAACGGTGTTATTGATTTCATAACGACGTCGGCTCCTTGGACCCGAGTAGACTTGGCGTGATCAGCGACCAAGGCTCGGGAGAAAGGAGCCGAACATGAAAATTATAGGCTGTGATTTTCATCCGGGCTATCAGCAGATCGCAATGTTGGACCTAGTGACGGGAGAGATGGTGGAGAAGGCGCTGAGTCACGAGAGAAAGGAGGAGGTGCAGGCCTTTTACGCGGGACTGGAAGGGTCTGTACGAGTGGGGATCGAAGCCAGCGGGCAGTCGCAGTGGTTCGAGCGGACGCTGGCGGAGTTGGGACACGAGGTGTGGATCGGGGATGCCGCGAAGATCCGCGCCAGTTGCGAGCGGAAGCAGAAGACCGACCGGCGCGATGCCGAGCTGCTGCTGAGGCTTCTGGCCGAGGATCGCTTTCCGCGGATCTGGGTGCCTACGGCGGCCGAGCGGGACGGGCGGCAGTTGCTCTTGCATCGTCACAAGCTGGTGCGCATGCGCACGCAGGTGAAAAACCAGTTGCAGGCGCTGGCGCTGAACCAGGGTGTGCAACGGAAGTGGAAGCTGTGGAGCAAGACGGGAAGAAAACAACTGGAGTTGCTGCCGCTGCTGCCCTGGGCCAGCCGGCGGAGGGCAGAGTTGCTGCAGCTGCTCGATCAGCTGGAGGCGTCGATCGCAGAACTGGACCGTGCGGTGGCCGAGCAGGCCCAGGCGCGGCCGGCGGCACGGCGATTGATGACGCATCCGGGCGTAGGACCGGTCACGGCGCTGGCGTTCACGCTGACGATGGGGCCGGCGGAGCGTTTTAGCCGTGGCAAACAAGTGGCCAGCTACCTGGGGCTGATTCCCAGCGAGCATTCCAGCGGCGGTCGCCAGCAACGGCTCGGGCACATCAGCAAACAAGGCAATCCGTTTTTGCGCGGATTGCTGGTGGAAGCGGCGCAGAGTGCGGTGCGGCATGAGCCGGAGATGCGTCGCGCCTATCAACGATTGGCCCAGCGGAAGTGTCGTGGGCTAGCGAAAGTAGCCATGGCACGGAAGCTGGCGGTGAGGTTGTACTGGATGTTGCGCTTGCAAGTAGACTACGCGCAGCTGATCCAGGGTTCGCATGCAGGACAGCTCGGCACATGATGTGGTCGTAGTTGAGACCGGCTTATTGGTTGGGCATCCTGCCTCCCCAAAGCGTTGGGGAGTTTGAACAGGTAATCATGGTCCTGACGTGGGTTGGGATCGAATAGATGGCTGGTGGAACCTCGGCGGTTCCATCGAACGATTCGGGCACGAACCTTGGTCGCAGAAAAAGATTTCGGGTTAAAGAAAAAACACTTCCAGGCAAGTGCACGGAGAAGTGTCTCTTGACAGAGCCGACGTCGTTATAGACGTCATGTGGGAAATCGAGCAAAATCAGATGACGATAACAAGTGCCGGCTCAACCGGTCGATGCAACACCACCTGGTATAAATCTTTTCCTAAAGGTGGTGTTCAGATGCAGAGACGATGGAAGTTGTCTTTGGCTCAACGGGCCGATATGTGGAGCCGTTGGAAGGCTGGACAGTCGTTAAATGCGATTGGTCGAGCCCTCGGCAAGGATAAACAGGTCGTTTATTTCCTGTTGGCGCGCCACGGGGGGATCGCTCCGCCGGTCCGTCGCCGTTCGCGGCGTGCGCTGACATTGGCCGAACGCGAAGACATCTCCCGCGGAATCGCCAGCGGCTCTTCGTTGCGGGTCATGGCTCAACGTTTGTGTCGCGCTCCGTCCACAGTGAGCCGGGAGGTGGCCCGCCATGGCGGGCGCGCGCAATACCGCGCCAACACAGCCGATCAGCGGGCCTGGGAGTCGGCGTTGCGGCCTAAGCCGTGCCGTCTGGTTTGTCACGGTCCGCTGCGGGAGCTAGTTACGAGTAAACTGCTGCAAGACTGGTCGCCGGAACAAATTTCCGGATGGTTGAAGATGCAGTATCCCAAGGACAAAAGCCTGCGTGTGTCACACGAAACAATCTATCGCAGCCTATTCATACAAGCGCGCGGGGCGCTGAAACAGGAGCTGATTCGGCACCTTCGCTCGAAGCGGCGGATCCGCCGCTCGCGGCACGCCAGCGTTCATGGGCACTCCCAAGGCAAGATCGTCGATGCCATTTCCATCCGCGAACGCCCTGCGGAAGTCGAAGATCGTGCCGTCCCCGGTCATTGGGAGGGAGACCTATTGCGTGGGGGAGGCAACACCCACGTGATCACGCTGGTCGAGCGCCAATCGCGCTTTTGCGTACTGGTGAAGGTGTCCGGCAAGGACACAGCTACGGTAGTGACCGCCCTGATCCAGTACGTGCGGCAACTCCCAGCGGCCTTGCGGCGCTCACTGACTTGGGATCGCGGGCTGGAGATGGCCGAGCACAAGAGCTTCACGATGGCAACCGATGTACAGGTTTACTTCTGCGATCCGCAGAGTCCCTGGCAGCGCGGCTCGAACGAAAACACCAATGGGCTTTTGCGCCAATATCTGCCGAAGAAGGCAGACCTGTCCCGCTTCTCGCAATTAGAGCTGGATGAGATCGCTCTGCGCCTCAACACCCGACCACGACAAACCTTGGGATTTCGAACCCCAGCAGATAAACTGCAGGCCAGTGTTGCATCGACCCCTTGAGATCACCAGACTTCTCGGGACTTGGCCGCCTGGGACGCGAGTTCTGGCATGGCAGCTATGATGAACGCGAATTGATGATGAGATTTTCGTCGATGACTCTTGATCCGTCCGACGCAAGCGAGGTGTACGGCATTTCGTCCCTTTCGACGCCGAACCAGTAAAAGATTAGCCGGAGCAGCATATAGGCTACGGCGTTTGGGCGTGTCCTCAACTTCTCTACATCAACGATGAGCTTGCGCACCATAGATGCCTCAGGCGCCCAATGCCGGTCGTCGGTCGCCGTAAATGTCCAACTTGAGACGGGATGCGGGATCAGGAAGAGTTTGGCGTCGCCGAAAAAAGCGTTCTTGATTTCAACTCTCAGATTAACCTCTCCCGGTCGCGGCTCCATCAGCTCGACGAGCCGTGAACAGAGCTTGCAAAAATTCAGTGTGAATTCGATTAGCGACAGCGTGTTGAGACGTGGCGCTTCATCAAAGTTGTTCGTGCTCTGCCCCCAGGAGAGATAGTCCTCGTCCCCGGAGACTCGTACCAAGACCGAACCGTCTTCGTAAACACGCATACGTTTCCGCTCGGCGCTCGCGACCTCTAGGTACTCGCCGTTGACGATGCGGGCGTGATCGCGAGTAGTGAGGTCCCATCCTGAATGGCGAATCTGTCCGGGGTCTTCGATGATCTTCTTGAGGTCGCCGGGCTCGAAAAACTGCTTGTATGCAGTCCGCCCGCGAGGGGTCATGGAAAAAATGAAGACGGGCCGACCCGTTCTCATGAGTCCCCTTCTTCGTCAAGCATACGGGCGGCCCGTTCCGCGTAGATTTCCTCCGGGTCGAGAGTGTCGGTAGGTCTCCCTTGGGTTAGGACGGCGTCGAGCTTGTCCTCGATGCGGGTAAGCGTCTGACCAAGCGAGCTCTTGCCCTTCTTGATGTGTTGGTAGAGCTCTGCGATCGTGAACGGGTCGTTGGAACTTTCGTTGCGTCGGACGATTCCGAAGACGAACTGCCTGATTTGGGAGCCTCCATCGACCACGTTTGCGATCAAGAAGTATTGCCGATCTGGATTCTGTGCAGGGACCTCGATGATGCCGAGGCCTTGGCCACCTTCGGCGTTCACCGGCACCCAATATGGGTTGAGGCCTTCAATCGCAGGATGAACGTACTCCCTAATGAGGGATCTGTACCGTGCCGCATCGAATGCACCGCGCGGGCAGAGGTCGTAGCCAGTAATTTCTTCCGTTTGTGTGTCCGCACGAATGGTCGTTTGAAGACCGATGATGATTATTCCGCCCGTGCCGTTGGCAAACGCGGAGACATCCTTAGCGAGTTCGTAGCGCCCATGCGGGGTTTCGAGGTCATAAGCGGCGCTACCTTTCACTTCGAACCATGCGTCTTCTTGCAGCCCTATCAATGAGTCGTAGGTGTGACCGTCGATAATTGCTTTGACTGATTCAAAGGACATTGGCTGGTCGAGCGCAGTCTAGCTAACCGATATGGTCTTGGCAATTGGCTGGGCCAGCAACTGGTTTCTATTGGCGACTATAGGTGTTGAGTTTGAGATTTGCCCGCATGCGGCAACTCCTGAAAAACGGGATTCTCGGAGAGTGGGATTTCAGGCCGGGCCAGTGTACGAGAAGGTGACTTATCGAGACTTGGCCCCAATCAGGGCATTGACGTATAACCGAACGACAACGGCAAGGGTCACTTGTTGTGTTGCAGTGCCTCGCCGACTGTCATAGAGTTCTAACACGCGGCGTCGCCCCGCAGAAAATCCAGTCCAGTAGGTGCCCGATGAAAACGAAGCAGATTGCAACTGTGGCTCTGATCGTTATGGGTCTGGCGTTCGGTGTTCCGATGTTCGCGGGTTCCGGGAATAAGACCTACGATGAAACCAAAGTGGTGATCCTGAAGGATGCGACGGTGACGAACTTCTCGTGGGCCAATCCGCACTGCATAGTCGTGCTCGATGCCAAGGACGCCAGCGGCATCGTGGCCCATTGGTTCGTGGAAACCGCTAGTCCGGCCTTGCTGAGCCAGGTGGGTTGGACGCGGACGGTCATCAAGCCCGGAGACAAAATCACGGTCTACCTGTTCCAGTTGAGTAACGGCGCCCCTCGCGGACGTCTGGTAAAGATCGTGCTCCCTGATGGCTCGGCCTTCAAGGGCAACATTGACTTCGCGCAACAGTACAACATGCATGCGGACTCGCCCGCTGCGGCCTGCCTCATTTCGTCCCAGCCCGTTTGCTACGACGCTATTCCTCCAAAAGATTGGGACACAGCCGTTCATGGATTGCAGATTTCCCTCTCTCTTGATTTCAGGCAATTGCCATCACCGGATGTTCCGGCGGTCACATTATGGTTACGGAATGTTGGGACATCAGAAGTATCGGTGGACCTCGGTGGACATTGCGGTCTAATTGATGCTCAGGCATCCGATCTGCGGGCTATGGCTCAATCAACTGAAAATGTCTCTCTAATCCTCACGAATGCTGAGGAAACCAAGCACCTAATTTACTTTGCACCATGGGACGGCTTTTGTGCAGGTGCGGTTGGGCTTTTCCACGTGGAGATGGAGCCGGACAAAACAGTCTCTGTGCCAATTGACCTTAGATACTACGGACTATGGCCGCCAACCGAAAAGGACCCTCTTGACAAGGGGTGGAAGGCATATTCTCTGGGGTGGCAGGCATATTCTCTAAAGGCTGAAATAAATGTCCCTGATGCACAACTCTCTCCCCTCACCTCGAAAGCTACTTGGTGGCGTGGCCCGATAACTTCGAATCAATTAGTTTTCAAAACTTTCTGCTTCGCAAGACCACGAGTCCCCTCGCTCTCTTGTCGCTACACCGCGGGTTGATTGGATTGCCCGTAAGCGCGCGTATCGACAAAAATTGCAGTGTGAATGCGACTAGAAACCAAGTGTTTCGTCCCATGTCGGTGCTCCCCGCCTTTGCAGCGAATTGTACGCGTTTGGAGCGATATAGAGGCATAAGTCCTGAGAGACGGTGTTCTCGGCAACTGGAAATCGGGTCCAAGCCATATTCCGATAACAAGACTGCTCGGGACTTGCATCACGACCCCAAGGCGGCCCGTCCATGAACGGCCAATCTGTTATAAAAATCTCGCCATTTATGTATACTCGCCCTGCGAAAGCATGAGCGTGTGTCTGACCGATTTCGCTCGCCGTGCGGTTAGCCTCTTCTGGAAGGCTTCCATTATCCTTCCGCTGTTTTGCGGTGCTGCTAATGCACAGACTCGTGCCCATCCGAGGTGGGCTTTGCACTGGTACGCCGACAGTGGCGACTCCTATATCGACCGGCCTGTCTGCGGGCCGCTCCAAAAATTCACGGGAAACCCGAAGCCGTTCGACTACGGCAAGGAGTTGTGGAGAATAAAAGATCAGGACTTCATGGACGATGTCAAGACAGACCGGGTCGGTGAAATCTCGGGATTCACCGTGTATAACGTGATTCACACAATTGTTTACCAATTTGCTGAGGAAGGGCAGGAGCCAGAATGGGCATTGCCAGAATATTTGACGATGATTCTAGTTGAGCGCCAGCCCGGTGAGTTTTGCGAGATTCATCAGGAACAACTCTTTGGCTATCACGAGGATGTAACGCCCGCATATTTTATTGACGCCGGTGAAAAAGTTCTCGCCACCAGTCACGCACTTGGAGGCTCGGCTGGCTTAAGGAGGGAAGAATACTGGACGTGTGATAAAGACGGGCCGGTGCCATTGGATTTGAATCAAATCCCGGGTATGGCAGAGGCACTTCTGCCCTCCGGGTATTCGTTTTACAGCATTCCGTACTTCTTCGAAAGCGGTCCGACGGACGTGGCCGGCCTCCCCCTTCAGATGTTGTCCTTTCGTAGTATGGCTTGCACAAACTGGAATGGCAATCACCCCGATCGGCTATGCGGCTTTGTGCGCATGGACTTTGAAGTGAAAGATCACAAGCTGATTGCCACCCGCAAGGAATTCGTTCCGGCCCCATGACACGCTTCGTCGCGTTCGAGCTTGAGCCAAGTCCCGAGAAAAGTCCTTTGTTTTCAGGAGGGAGAAATTTGGTCACCAGATTGCAGCTTTCTACGAGACGAATTGTCGGTGGATGTCGTTTTTCGCAGTAGCCTTCGTGTTGGACCCCTACGCCTCGGCAGACATCATAGGGGTTGAAGCTGCCACCGGCCCTTGTTCATCGAATGGACTGACTAACGGTGGCGGGACGATTTGCAGCGGTAACACCACAGCATTCAGTTTGACAGCACTTGAGAACGGAACTCAGGTCCTTCAGGCGGTGGTGGGCACGCAGACTTCTCCTGTTTATTTGGTGGAGCCTACTCTTGCTTGGCATCGGCTTACTGAGCTTGATGGGATTGACCATCCGCAGCAGGCGAGTCGCGTAACCGCACTCCTCAGCCCAAAGCTTCCTGTGAGTACCTAACTCCCGAAAAACGGTGCCGGCTCAACCGGTCGTTGCAACACCACCAGCGCGTCAGAAGTTCTTCTTAAACAGGAGGTTTTGGTCTTTTCAGGGTTCTTATAGCCTAAGAGCTGATTCTTGGCCCGTTTTAGAAGCTTAGGCTGTCCGGATTGATGTTCTTGAAGAGTCTACGTTTTGAGGAGGCTTCACGGGGTGTTGCATCGACCACTTGAGATCGCCGGGATTTCCGGTAACTGGTTTAAGCTAATGCTTAGTTTCACTGCGGGCGCCTTGCAAGCGTGAGCGTGCAGTTCACTACGTGCTTGCCGACGGGTATCGTCACTTCCGGCGTGGAATACTTTTCGCCGTCGCACTCGACCATTTGCAGATAAAACAGCTGCGGCGACCCGGCCTTAAGGGTATACGACGGCCCCACTGGAAGTCCCGTAACTTGAAAATTCCCATCGTTGTCAGTGACGGTGGCTGATTGAATGTTCAGTTGCTGCGATTCGACGGACACGCCAAAGCGCGGCCCAAAGGAATCGTCTGCGTCAGGGTCTGTTCGGACTACTTTTCCGGTAATCTCACCCGTTTCATCGATCGGTATGTCTACCTGCGCGTCACTATCCGCTAGACGAACCGCAGCATATCCGATGTAGGAGGGATCGGCGGGGCCAGCCTCGAAGGCGTTCTGTTTCCCCCGCTTCACCACGATCGTGTATTCGTCCGCGCGGAGCCCGTGTATCGCGAACTTGCCATCGCTACCGATCAGGGCGTCGCACCGACGCGAAAGATCGAGTCGACGCGCAGAATCGAGCGGCGGCATTGCTATTCCTTGTCCAGAGGCGAGTACGGTGATCCAGAATGGTCGCCCGAGGAGAAGGCTGCCGCTGCTGCCATTTAGCGTCTCTATGAGCTTGCCGCTGATGGCGAAAGTGCGCGTGCCCGGTGTGGGACGCGAGCAACGAGGGGAGAGCAACCGAAAATCAATCCCGCTGACCGTCTGTCCCACACCTACTTGGATTGGGTCCACGCCTACCTGAGAGCCCACACGATAGAGGTCCACAAAACCATCCACGAAAATGTTATACGAGCCCAGCTTCAGTGCGGCGAACGTGTAGACACCGTTGGCATCGGTTCGCGTCGTTCGCGCATCGGAGGCGTCTGGATGTTCATCGCTCGGGTAGAGATGGACCAGCACATCCATCGCAGCCGTTTTCACATCCGCATCCGTCCAGGCCGCCGAAGGCGTTGCCACATCTTCGTCCACGAAACCGACTTTGCCGGAAATCGACCCGGATTGGCTAATTTGTCCAACGACTTGGCCCGGACGAGTAGGTGGCGATTGCTCCTGCGTCGAGATTTGTCGTTGGCTGGGCAGGGTGCGATTAGAACCGCTGATTCCAGCGTTCGCGTCCAAGGTCTCGCCGTCGGGCAGCAGGACCGTCAGGACAAGCCCGACGAACAGGCCATTCTTGCTAGGCGACAGCACGACAGTAACTTCATCCCCAGGGTTGATGGACGTTTCGCTCCAACCGCCCTTGACCATGGTGTCGGGACTTTGCGTCTCCCCGACCCAATGCACCACTCGCCCGTCGTCGCCTTTCACGTCGAATAGCAGAAGGCAGTGGGGATTCAACCAAGTCCACCTCGTGACGGTTCCTTTCAGGGTGACCGTCTTGGTGGTATCGAATGCCGCAGTTCCATGGTGCGCGAACAACGGAAGCGAAGGGCTCACAAGGCATACGGCGAGAGCCAAAATTGGTATCGTTTTGTTGATTATCGGAATCGCTTCTGTTTCATCCGGCGTTTCCATTTTGACCTTCCGCTGACCTGAATCTTACACTTTCTTGTCTTAATTCCCGATAAGTCCCTATCGGAACGTGGCCAACTCCCGTGAAACGGGGCGATCTCAAGTGGTCGATGCAACACCCCGTGAAGCCTCCTCAAAACGTAGACTCTTCAAGAACATCAATCCGGACAGCCTAAGCTTCTAAAACGGGCCAAGAATCAGCTCTTAGGCTATAAGAACCCTGAAAAGACCAAAACCTCCTGTTTAAGAAGAACTTCTGACGCGCTGGTGGTGTTGCAACGACCGGTTGAGCCGGCAGGCGTTCTCGGAAGTTGGCTTTTTGCGCCTTCTACGGAATCTGGGGACAAACGGAGGAGGCACCTTAAAGCGTCTCGCAACGCCGTGCGGGCGGCGTCGGCCAACGCGAATACCCATATACAAAGCTGATCTCAGCGTTTCCCCTGTTTGTCCTCTTCCAAAAACTGGTCTCGCAAATTGTGGCGGATGAGAAAGTTATGCATGCGCTGCCACGTCACATACATGTAAAAAAGCTCCACATTGCCATATGTTCGGCTACTGAGAAAGGTTACGTCGATCCTCTTGCACTGTTCCATCTCTTGCATTCTGAGGTTTATTTCGTCGATGGTGGCTCTATCCGAAGAGGCGACGCCAAAACTGCCCTGATTTGGTTGGGATAGATCTACTGTGTTGAACCAACTATCCTGTTTTGGCCCCCAAACTGAGGCATCAGCCTGACACTGCTGTTGTGTCAGGGCATGTTGCTGTCCAGATGTTGGGCTTGCGAAGAGCGCGAGAACTACAAGAACTAGCAGGATCGAGTATCGTTTCATTGTGAAGTCAGCTCCTATAAGGCAAATAGGCAGCGGGGCATTCGCGGGCAATGATGATACTTAAAGGGAGGTACCGTCAACTACCATAAGAGGGTTGGGATACTAAGAGTACGCTTAGTAACGTTGCCCTCAGGCCCTACTGCACTGATACAGATAGGGCATGAAGCGAACGGTTCAGGTCAACGTGAAGATGACACAAGAGGATTTTAACCTGCTACAAAAGGCTGCGGAGAAGCGCTGGCCCGATGCCGTGATAACCAATTCGGGAATCGTGTTAGCTCTGGCGAAGATTGCAGCGCGCCAAACCCTGGGTAAGAGAAAAGCCTAATGTGGCGGCGAAAATCCAACAAGTTGGGCCAACGAGTGCCAATGTCGCAAATGTGGGCGGCGGCGCCCTCTGCGAATGTCGGTCGCATAAGGCTTCGAGATTCCGAGGGCAGACGATATTGCAGGGACCGATACGCCAACGAGGCGCGGTTGAATCTTCTCGCGATAGGTTTCCTCGTTGAGCCAGTCCGGGAGGTCAGAAATGCGCCAATTTCTCAGTGCTGCGTCATGTCGCCGCTTCGTAGCAGCCCGCAAAGCCTCGGCTTCGGGAGTATGGGTTGCAAGTCGTCCAAGCCGAGCGGCCTCGATAAGCCCCGTCCTGGACACCGCAACAGCACATGATCCGCAATAGGTCTCTCCCCGGTTGAGAGGTCCTCCGCAAGTGCGACAAATACGGATGGGCTTAGGCGGTGTTTTCGTCGAAATATCGGCCAAAAGACCTCTCGCTTCGCGTCGGTTACTCTGGGTTAGCCGAGTAGCAGGCAGACCGGAACGGACTTGTTTCTTTATCGCGGACGAAAGTGTGCGAGCAACTGATTCAGCAATTGGTGCGACTGCTCGGCCCCAGGTTCGCGCCGTTTCAGACAGCCGAACCGCAAACGATCCAACGAGGCGACAATTGCCGTCCCGCTGCTCGAAAAACCACTCCCGCCGCAGAGGTTCGCGGGTGATCCAGTCCAAGAGGTAGGCGTCAACCTGTGGCCGAATCGGTTCCATCAGGTCGCAGGCCAAGCTGTCACGCGCATCCGTATCAGCGTGCATTACCCCGATGCCTGGATCGAGTCCGAGGGCGGCAGCGGCAAGACGAGCCTCGGATTCGAGTAACGCGTATAGGTAATTCAGCATTGCGTTGGGCGGATTCACTGAGAGTCGGGGTGATCCCGTCAATGGCGAGATGCGGGCTCGAAAGCGTTGCCAATGTTCGGGTACTCGCGAGAGGTCCGTCTTCGGGAAAATAACCGGCACGTCGCGCCACGCAGACCAATACGCATGCGCGGCCCGCGATTCAGACAGCCGAAGAGCCTCAATCGTCTTTGCCTCATCAACTGCTGCTTGGTTCGCCGCAATCAGGTCTGCGGCTCTGTCATCGGCCAATTTCTCTCTAGCGAGTTGCTTTTGGGCGTTGAGCTTTAGCCGAATCAATCCCTTCGAAATCTCCAACGCAGTTCCATTCTCATGAGCAAGCGCCTGAGCGCGCCGCAATCGAGCATCGGAAGGGCGTACCGGGCCAGTGATAGCAAGCACAGAGCCGTCCCGGTTAAGCATGACGAAGGCTGCGTCCTGATCGGCCAACCAGCGGAGCGCTGCCAGCGAAACGAATCCGTCTGATCCGATTACAACGAGACGCCGAAGGCCATGACCAACACGGGGAAGCCGAGCTTCGTGACGGTCGCTGCCAATACCGTCTTTAAGAACTAGATGGCCGCGATCAACGCATACTGTGATTCCGTAGCCGAAGAGGGTAACAACGCCGTGACGGGGAAGGAGTAAATTGCGGGACTGCGAGAATTGCGATACGGTTGCCGAAGCTGCCATTGGAGTGCACTCCCCCATGGTGGTTAGGGCTTATCGTCTGCTAGTAACAGGCGATAGGCCCGCTTATTTGGCGAACTAATTCTACCAGATTCTCCTCAATCTTCCGATCACAAACCTGTCCCCCTCAACTTCCGGAAGATTTACCGGATGTCCCCTCTGTTTACCAAATCATTCGTCGGCGCTGGTGTTCCTCGTATGGCTCCGTGGAAAGCTAAGAAGTTCCGGGCGAACTGCGAGTCGGTCTGCTTGAAGGCTTCGAGGCGCTCTCGCTCGCGTTTAATCTTGGCGCGAAGTTTTTTCAGGGTGTCGGCATCGTGGGTTTTGCCACAAGGGCAGATTTCATCGAAGCACTCTGTGAGTTCGTCGGCAGTTAGTTTGTCAAGGTGAAGTGGAAGACCGATCTCAAGAATGTCCCAATGGTTTATCTTGATTTTCAGTGGCTTGATACCTTTGCCTTTTACGAGATTGTCCCAATCTTTTCGTAGCCGGAGAAGTTGCTCCGTCGCCTTCAGGCCCCCATCCCATTCTTCCTGCGCAAGTTTCCACAAGGGTTTGCCGGTGCGTAGGTAGCAGAGGTACGCGAAAAGCATTTCCTCGTCATTTTGGGCTCCGAGGCAAATAAGGCTATGGAGAACATCATCACGTTCATATTTCTCATCTATTTCCTGCTCGATTTTGGCTAGTCGCTGCCGAAAGCGTTTATCAATCTTCTGATAAAGTCCCGGTGGTTTCCCCCACCCTAAGGCGTCCACGGCCTCACGAGTCTCTTTGTAGATGTCTGCGATTTTCAGAAAGAGTGGATCAACCTTGGTCCTCCACTTTGAGGAACCCTCAGACGAGTCTCTCATTTGAGAGTTAATTATCCCAAAGGCTGTTTGAGAATCAATGGGTCACTCGCATGTTGGCGTGAGCGGGGTAGCAAAAAGTATTTTCCTGCCCCGAAGAAAAAGAAAAGGGGCGGCAAAAAAGATTTTCGTGCCCCAGACAAAGGCAGAGCACTTCGATAGCGTGGGAGCATGAAACATCGACTCACAAAATCAGATCAGGCACAAGGCCTTCGTAAAGCACTGCGGAGCAGGAAAACGCCTTCATGGTTGAAGCCCAGTATTCGCCGCTATCTGCGGAAGCTGGAAGCAGCGCTGCGCTAAAAACAAGTCGACGGAGCAGCACGAGCTAAAGCTATGCCTTCGCGGCCTCATTCGATTCCCATCTCGAAGCTTCCAAAACGCAGTTACGCAGCTCGTGATCGCAGCCTACACGTTCTCGCGGCTATGCGCGATGATCCTACGCTTTCGCTGAGCCACGCTGCCAAGCTAGAGGGCGTCAAACCCGGAACAGTCAAAAAATACTTCCCAGCAGCTCTTAAAAAGTCCAACGGAAGGCTGCATGCAACGAAAAGTGACCGCTATACAGAAACACTCTACGTTCCCGACGCCCAGGGCAACCCAGTTGCAGTCAAAACCCGATCATCGAAAGATCGCGAGGCGCTAGGCCAGTATCTTCGTGACCTGGGACGGTACTTGCGCGGTGATCGCGATGCACTCTCACGATGGAGTGGAAGGAAGATCGCAGGCGTCGAACTCGTTACCGACGAACACGCGATCATGGCTATGGAACCCGCGTTGTCCGATTTTTCTCTATATCGCGCCTTCAATAGCGGGAGTGTATGAGAGATCGGCGGCCAATCCGCACGGCACGGCGCAAAGTTAGACAGAACGAACGCGAGCGCCTGGGATTGGCAGCGGCCCCATGCGTACTTTGTATCCAGCAGCATCACGTACTCGGGCAGAACCATGATTCGCAATTGACCGCTCCGCTTTGCGAAATGCACCACCGCGAAGTACACGAGCAAATGCTTCGCGCGGGAGTCTCTCTACGATATGAACGCGACCCCAGGCAGAGAGTAGCGATGGAATTGCGGGCTATCGCTGTCTACAGAAGGGCCGAGGCCGATTACAAACGAGCTGAGGCCGACGCGATGGATCGAATGGCCGATTTGCTGGACCAATCGCGGGATCAACCAAAATGAGTGACGAGCATCATGACATCTTCGTTCGAGCGCATACCGTACAGGTTGAGAAGAAACAGCGTACAAGTGCACGCCAATATGACGAACCGAAATGGCCTGATTATGCACTCATTCTCGATTGCGAGAGTCGCACCACCGCAGACCAAACCTTGACGTTCGGCTTCTGGCGCTTTTGCGAACTACGGGATAACAGATATGCATGCACGGAAGAGGGAATCTTCCACGATGACAATGGAGTCAGCGCGAAAGAATTTGAGTTGCTTCGCAGGTATGCGAGGGCCGCCAAGCCGGATACTGCCGATGATGGTTGTGGACGCTTACGTCTATATTCGCGCTCACAATTTATCGACGAAACGTTCGGGATGGCGATTCAGGCCAAGGCGCTCATTGTGGGATTCAATCTGCCATTCGATTTAACCCGCATCGCCGTGGATTGGAACGCGGCACAAAATGGTGGGTGGACTCTGATCCTGAAGCAATGGCGCAACCCAGAAACCGACAAGCTCGAACCGAATGAATCCTTTCCTCGGGTGGTCATCAAGGCCCTTAACAGTAAAGCAGCAATTATAAGTTCGACGCGTGCCCCCTTGTCCCTTCGCAAAACAAAAAGCAAGAGAGCGAAGCTCTGGCCCGCCGCGAGATTCCTGGATTTGCGCACTTTGCTTTGGGCCCTTCGCAATAAATCATTTTCGTTAGACGTGGCATGCGAAAAGTTCGACGTTCGGGGAAAGCTCGCGGATCACAAACCGAGCGGACGAGTCGATTTGGAAGAAATCGAGTATTGCCGACAGGATGTGCGGGCCACAGCAAACTTGTTGAATGCGGTGAAGCAAGAGTACGATTTGCACCCAATTGCATTCGGCCCGGACAGAATGTTTAGCCCGGCGAGCGTGGCGAAGTCCTACCTGGAAGAACTCAATATTTCATATCCAAGCGAAAAGGTCAGCAATGCCGAATACCCTTATGGCGTTTTCAAGCAAAGTTACTTTGGTGGACGTGCTGAGTGCCGCATCCGCAATTGGGAAGTGCCGGTCTGCCCCGTCGATTTCATGTCGCAGTATCCGACCGTAAACGAACTGCTAGACAACTGGAGTGTGCTGACAGCAAAGAAACTTCGCTTCCGAAATGCTAGGAAAGAGGTGCGGGAATGTCTTTCGCAAATGACGCTCGACCGTTGCTTCGACCGCAAACTCTGGCCGCAGTTCAGATTCTTTGCCTTGGTTCGCCCGGATAATGACATTCTTCCGGTGCGTACGCTCTATAACGGCGTAACGCAGAACATTGGAATCAACTATCTCACGAGCCCAGAACCGATTTGGTTTGCTGGACCGGATATCATTGCCTCCATTCTCTTGACCGGAAAGGTCCCGCACATCGAAAAGGCAATCCACGTTGTGGCGCATGGCAAGCAGGCTGGACTAAAAGCAACGTCACTGCGAAGCATGGTCCAGGCGGATGCCAACAAACACAGTTTCTTTAAGCATGTCATCGAACAGCGAGGAGGGTGTCCCAGCCGTAGTTGAAGGTTAGCAGCGGCGGATGCATCTTACGCTATTTTCTCCTTCGAAGATTGAGTTGTTGACTTGTCCTCTCGTCCGAGAATGGCGGCCAGTGCCCAGAGGTTCGTATGGCCGTCGATCCGTCGGAAATGCTTTTCGGTAAGCAGCCACGCCGAAGCCACCCAGCGCTGCACCATGCCGGCATCCCGCCATCGCGTGACGTTATCTGTACGGCGCTCCACTCCGCTCTGCGGACTTTCAATGACATTGGTGGTGGCCAAACATTTGTGCAAGGATTCTGGAATCTGCAAGCGCTGCAAGGTGAACATCTCCTGCATTCCCTCGCGCAGGCTGCGCGCAGCCGATTCATATTCCCGCTCCAGGAAGCGCGCCAACTGTTCCAGCCGTTTCTCTCCTTCCTCGACGGTCTTCACCTTCCAAGCCGCCCGCATGAGATTGCGCGTTTGGCCGTGCTGCTCTTTGGGCAGTTCCGCGAGGACGTTACGGATTTTGTGATTGCGGCAGCGCTGCACCGGCTGTTCGCCTCCAAACACCTCCTCGATCCCCGCCCGCAACGCTTTGGCCCCGTCGATGACGAACAGGTACTTGCGGTCGGTCGGCAGTCCTTGATCCCGCAGGTGGGTCAGCAGGCGCTTCACCGAGGCGGCGTTCTCGGTCGCTCCCGGCTCGATCCCCAGGATGTGTTTCTTCCCCTCACGATCGACGCCCACGGCGCTGATGATGTGATGTTCGGCGAAACGTTGGCCGTCGATGTAGATCACCAATATTTCCACGTTTTCCCAGCGCCGTTCCTGCAGTTCTTTAAGCTGTTCGACGCTGGCCTCAATCGCCTTGCGGCTGATGGCGCTGCGCGAGACTCCGACCGTCGCCGCCATTTGCGGCAAGACTTCCTGATATTCCCGCGTGGAGATGCCGCGTAACAGCGCGCCCAGCAAATGCTGCCCGAGACCTCGGTCTTGGCGTAGCCGTTCATAGGCGGGGATTTTCACTTCGCCTTCGGTTTTGTGTCGCAGACGGGGCCGCTGCACTTTCAATTTTCGGTCCGCCAGTTGGACGCAACCGAACTGCGATCCGTGGTACCGGAGATCACCACGAGTCTTGCCCGGCGTGCGCGGACCGGCCACTTGCTGGGCGCTCAGGATTAAGATCTGTTCCAGCGTTTGGTGTCCGATCTCGTGGATCACGGTCTCCACCACCTGGCTGGCATTCTCGATCAGGTTCAGGATGGGAAGCAGGATCTGCCCATTGGCCTGGCAGAACTGCTCGATGACAGCGGCTGACTCACGCGCAGCTCGGGTCACCATGTGGTAAGGTTTCTTCACGGCGGTAGGCTCCTTTCGGATTCGTGATTGGCAACCGGATTCTATATCGGCGCCAACCGCCGCCTACCAACCTTCAACTGAAGTTAGGACACCCTCACAGCGAGCGGCGCACGAATCGAATCCAGCGCTCTATTACTGGTTGAAGATTCTCGCCAACAGCGGATCGTATGGCTTATTCGTGGAACTGAACCCGAACGACTCGGACGCGACAAAGCTAAAAGTGTTCTCGGGCGAAGAGTCGTTTGAAACGACTTCGGAAGTCGTAGAAGAGCCCGGCAAGTGGTTCGCGCCGCATATCGCTTCTCTCATCACGTCCGGTGGCCGCTTGCTCGTCGCCATGCTCGAAAGGCGCATCGCGGATGCCGGAGGCACGTTCCTATTTTGCGATACAGACAGCGCGGCGATAGTGTCATCGCAACATGGTGGACTTGTAGCAATGCCCGACGGAGAGGAGCAGGTCAAATCACTCTCCTGGACTGAGGTGCAACACATTGTTGATCGTTTTAAGTCTCTCAACCCATACGGGCATAAGTTAGTTGGCGAATCGATTCTGAAGATTCACAAACTGAATTGGGATCGTAACAAACATCGCCGTCAGCTTTTCGGCTATAGCGTGGCTGCGAAGAGATACGCGCTTTATACCAAAACTAACAACGGCATCGAGATTGTGGAACCCAAGGCCCATGGCCTTGGCTACTTCTATCCGCCGAAGGATTCTCCTGATGGGTGGGACCACGAAATTCCAAAGTGGATATTCGAGGCTTGGGATTGGATCATGCGGGGGGTTCTCGGATTGGAACGCACGCAACCCGCATGGTTCAATCTTCCGGTAATGATGAAGCTAACGCTCAGCTCTCCGCATCATGCCCTAAAGAATCTTGCCAAAGGAGCACTCACCCGCCCGTACAATTTCATGATGTTGCCGCAAATAACCCGTTTTGGATGTCCGCAGAACATCGACCCGGATAGGTTCACACTGATAACTCCATTCTCATCGGAACGAGATGACTGGATGAGGTCGAAGTGTGTCAACATCCATGATCAGCAATCACCCGTTTATGAACTCACAGACGAATATGATGTCCGTCGGGCGCTCCCAAAGAACTTCTTCATGCTCCTGGACTCGTACCAAAATCATCCTGAAGCCAAGAGCCTCGGGCCAGATGGAAAACCATGCGATTTCAAAACACGAGGTTTGCTGCAACGGGCGCACGTTATTGCGAACTGGCCGCCTATCTACATCGGAAAAGAATCCGACCGTCACTGGGAAGAGGGCGAAGATTTGAGTCTGTCGGATTTCAAAGCTGTCGAGTACAAGCCAAGAGGAACTGCCGTTGCGAATGACGAGCAACTAGCGCGGATCGCGAAAGTCCCTAAACGAGAATTCATGCGCCGTGGGATCAATCAGCACACACTTGAGAAAATCTGTAAGCGGGAGCCAGTGCGAGCGGTCAAGCTCGCTAAATGTTTGAAAGTGCTCGAAGAATATTGACAAGGAACGCTTTAGCTCTACCGAAAGGAACAGTGCAGAAGGCAAAAAGCCAGTTTCCTCCGTGCTACCCTTAGGTAGTAGAAGCTGTCGTCACGGCCCGGAGCGCCTTTCAAGGATGCCTGAAAATCAAGCGGAGTTTAAACCTTTCGGTATAGAGTCTAGAGCTCGACATTATCGGCTTGCGTTCCTTGTTAACCCTAAGGTCTGTTCACCCGAATTGCTTGATTCTCTGTTCAAAGCAAATGTTGAACTGTGGGGCGGACGGTTCAATCCCATCGTTCCAGTAACTGATGGCGAAATTGACGAACCGTTTTGGGCTCTACTTAGGTACGTGGATCCAGATCTTGTTTACACCTACGCTCCTTTGAGCCAGGGAACAATAGACCGAATTGAACGAGAGATTGTTCCATGGCGCATTGAGGCGCATCCGTCATACCTCCTTGAGGCCAATCCCACTCCCTTTTTTCACCCTAATGCGGCGGAGTCACTAGTGAAATCTAGGCAGGTGCTGCCACTCCTCATGTCGCCGCAAGGCGCTTTCGGGTTTGGCACTGTGCCGACACTTCTTACCTATTTTCATGATTGGAAATCACCGCTAAACAATGATTTGGCGAGGCTAGTGGCCAGGAATTTCGGCATCATTCAAGAACGGGCTATTCCGACACTTCCAGACGAGTGGACCAGGCTCCAGGTACAGAACAATTGGACCCCTTGGGAATTGTTCGACGGCATAGCACGCACGCCCAACCTGCTATTTCCGTTTCAGGCGGCTGCCGTGCATGCAACGCGTCTTGCCCGCATCGATACTGCAGAAGATGAGTACTGCATTATTGTCGGTGATAGCGCCGAAACCTGGCTCTATTTCTGGAATCGCATCTTCCTCGTTCGTGATCACCTTAAGATGAGATGGAACACTTTGTGTTTACCCCCCATCCTTCTCCGCGAGCAATCCTTTGTTGGTGCACTTCGTGACTTTTTGAAACAGTATGTGCACCGTTCAAGCAACTCTCCCAGCGGGTTCTCTCTGTACTCGTTCGATTGCTCCGAGGACGAGTTAGCTGAGTTCAAAACACACATCCTAAATGGAATCGATGTCATTCCAAGAGCCAAAAAGTTAACTTCTGGCGAGTTCCCGAAACTTGACGTCGCGCGGCCTGAGATTTACCTGGCTTGGGGTTCTGCGACCAGCCATCAACGAGGCATGTCGAGAGACAACCTTGTCAGTCCTCCCCAGTCGGCTGTGCCGATTAACGAAGGTGCTTGGGTCATGGACCTGCGGATTCAGTATATTCCGCGATTTGCCTTCTATAGCAACGAGGTGCTCTCGTGGAAGCTTCCCCGTCGGATCGGCGTGGCTGAAGCTTTCTTCAGCCAGAGGCGCTGTCGTATCGACGCAGACTATTCTCTCTCGGTTGAAATGCGGAATCTTGCACCACTTAGCTTGAGGATTCCTGACGAAAGTGAAATTTTCCACCGTGTTGCGGGCGTTATCGAAGTAGATGCATATGACTCGCACCTCGAAGTCGTCCGCAAGAAACCTAAATTGTGTCGACTCGGGAAATGGGACAAAGGACTTTATCTAAACGGCATTTTCGAACTCTTCGGCGGCCTCCAGTCCGCAAGTCACTTCTTCGAGCACAGCTACTGGCGAGGCATCTTCGAACGCCTTTCGATGGGTTCTCCCGAGAAGGAGGCGGGCCTATTTGACAGAGTGAGAAATGGGCTAGAGAAGAAGAGGATGTTAATAGCAACGCAACTGAGAGAAGGTCACGACAAGCCCATCGACTGGCTTTCACATCTTGTAATACGTCTCGCTCGTGAGTTGCAGCTGAGGCCAGACGAAATATTCTTTTCAGAGCTCGAATCATCGTTTCAAGAACAGCGCGAGCGATTCATCGCTGCGAACCCTGGCTTTAGAAAAGCGACCTCTCCCGAAGAGATTGAAATGGATCGCAAGGCGGTTACGGCTGATCTGGTCGGCGTTGTGCAATCGCTCACCGACAACGGTGTTTTCCAGCAGGGGATTCGTCTTCGATGCACCAACTGCGGATCGCGTTTTTGGCGTGAGATGGGAATCATTCAACAAAAGGTAAGGTGTGACGGATGCGGCGCCACTGTGGTGGTGCCTGTCGAATCCACTTGGTCCTATCGGCTCAACAGTCTCATCCGTAACGGTATCGCTCTGCACGGCTGCGTACCGGTCACTTCAGCACTAAGAGACTTGCGGGAGAAGGCCAGAGAGTCGTTCATTTACGCTCACGGCGTCGGCTTATTCACGGATTATAGCGACGAGAAACCGGCAGCAGAGATGGACCTTCTTTGCATCTCCGATGGCAAATTGGTCTGTGGGGAAGTGAAATCGTCCGCGTCTGAATTCACCCGCGACGAGTTAGGAAAGCTCGCGCGCCTAGCGACAGACATCAAGGCGGACCAAGCAGTCATCTCAGCATTCCATGATCCAGGCGGTCTTATGCCGAAACATGCAAAAGTCCTTAGCGCCCTTGTACCGCCGGTTTGCTCTGTCCTGATCTGCGGGCCGAGCACATTCGCGTTCCAACCGCAGCCACATGCTTAGCCATCAGTGCACATCGGCAGATTTTTATTCACCGTGAACTAGCCGCTGACACTCATAGACTAAGGCAAACCACTCCCCACCCACCTCCAGGTGTAGCGTTTTCCCCTCAAGTCATAACACCCCCCGCGGTCTTTGACTCCATAGGGGGCCGGAGCTATACTGGCCTGTTTTTTGAAGGCAGAGGGAGACCCGTGGGCGTTCTCGATCAGCGCTTTGAAAAGAACTTCATGATTACGTCGGTGGACTACGTCTTCAACTGGGCGCGCAAGTCTGCGATCTGGCCGCTGACCTTCGGTCTGGCCTGTTGCGCGATTGAAATGATCGCCTCCACCACCGCGCGCTTTGATATCGCCCGTTTTGGCGCGGAGGTATTTCGGCCCTCGCCGCGGCAAGCGGACTTGATGATCGTGGCCGGCACGGTGACGCTGAAGATGGGTCCCGTGCTCAAGCGCGTCTGGGAACAGATGCCGGATCCCAAGTGGTGCATCTCCATGGGAGCCTGCTCGAGCGTCGGCGGTCCCTTCAACGCCTATTCGGTGTTGCAGGGCGTCGATCGCATCGTACCGGTCGACGTTTACGTCGTAGGGTGCCCTCCCAGGCCCGAAGGTTTGTTTTACGCCTTGCTGAAGCTCCAGGATAAAATCGACCAGATGTCGCTGGCCAAGCGGCCCACCGAAGTGCGCTTGCAACCCGATATGGTGGATCAATTCAAGCGCGGCGTGATGGTCGCGCAGACTCCCTCGCCGCGCTAAGCGCTGCGCGAGCGCCACGTCCAACCGAACTGGTCTAAGAGGAGGCTTGATCTATGGCATTTCTGCGTGCGGCGCGAAAAGATGAGATACCCGCCGGCTCTATCCGCGAATTCCAGGTGGATGGCAAGACCCTGGCGATCTCCAACGTGGAGGGAACCTTCTACGCCATTCTGAACACCTGCTTGCATCGCGGGGGACCGCTCGGCGAAGGCGAGCTGAAGGGCAAGGTTGTCACTTGCCCATGGCATGGGTGGCAATATGACGTCACCACCGGCAAAGCCGCCATGAACCCTGCGGTAGGTGTCGCCTGCTTTCCGATCGAGGTGCGGGGCGAAGATATCTGGGTCGATTGCGATTAAGCTGGACGGCAACCTCCGAAAAAAGCGCGCCGTTGCCGTCATTTAACACAAAATAAAGAAGTTAATGTGCGGCGGCCGGCATCTTTGCCGCTGGCGATGCCGCAACCATCGGAAAACAAGCAACTAAGTCAATTTTTTGCTCCCGCGGCGTGTGACTCGCGTGTATAGTGCTGCCTTTGTTCAGGGATTTTTTACCAGCAAAGGCGCGTTCCCCAACCGGCGCGCCCATTTGTTACGAGGGGAATAACCGAGAACCTTGACCAGCTCCACTCCGCAAACGAACCGCCCCGAGTCCAAACGCGGCCATTGGCTGTTCAGCGTCGACCCGCACAACTACCATTGGGATACGCTATTTGTTAAGGGCAAAGAGATGTGGCGCGGCGCCGGCAGCCGGCCGGACGCTTTGCGACAACTCAAGCAGGTGCGCCGCGGCGATCGCGTGCTCTGCTATCATGCCGCGCCCGAGCGCTCTCTGTATGCGCTTGCGGAAGTTACCCGCGACCCGTATCCCGATCCTCACGATCCGGACAATAAGAGCCTGGTGGCCGATTTGCGCGCCCTGGAACGCTTGCCGCGGCAGGTCATGCTCACCGAACTTCGCGCCAATCCCGCTTTGCGCAAGGTGAAGTTCCTGAAGAACGTCCGGCTGATTATTTCTCCGGTGAGTGAGGATGAGTACCAGGAGATCCTGCGCATGGCCGGTATTGTGGCTTCTCCCGGCCTGCCCCTTCCCTAATTTTCGAGCCACGCCGTTGCCATGCCGGAATTGCCTGAAGTCGAAACGATTGTGCGCGGGCTGCGAACCGTGCTGCCCGGGCGCACGATTGTATCCGTGCGCCTGGGAAAGACCGATTTCATCGAAGATCCGCCGGCGTTGGCCGAACAGCTTCCCGGGCGTCGCATCGAAAAAGTCGAGCGCATGGGGAAGTTCATCTCCCTGGAGTTGAGCGCCGGGCCCGAGGCCAAAAACCCCGAACGACAGTTCGATCTGATCGTGCATCTCGGTATGACCGGCTGGCTGGGCGTGCGCAGGCCAGACGACCCCGTCGCGCCGCATACCCACGCATTTTTCGAGCTGGAAAACGGCCACGAGCTTCGCTACACGGATATTCGCCGCTTCGGGCAAATTCGCCTGGTTCCCTCCGAAGGAAAAGACGCGTTCAGCGAACGGCTCGGGAGAGAGCCGCTGGAGATTTCCTCCGGGGAGTTCAGCAAGCGGCTGGAAGGCCGCCATGCCCGAATCAAAGCGCTGTTGCTCGATCAGCGCGTCTTCCGAGGCATCGGCAATATATACGCCGACGAAAGTTTGTGGCAGGCGCGCATTCATCCCGCGCGGCTCGCTGCCCGCTTGAATCAATCGGAACTAACCCGCCTTCGGACAGCGATTCGGCGCGTCCTCCAGCATGCGATCCAGGACCGCGGCTCTTCGATCTCGAATTTCGTGGACGCGGAGGGCCAGCCCGGTGAATACCAGCAGCGACACCGCGCTTACGGCCGCGAAGGCCAACCCTGTTTTCGTTGCGGAACGAAGATCAAACGAGAGGTCATTGCGGGGCGAAGCAGCTTTTTTTGTCCGCGTTGCCAACGGCGGCCTCGGTCCTCATCTGCTCGAACGCGCCGGCGCCCGACCTCTTGAGACTTCCGATGGCCGTGTTGAGACTCTTCTCCGAATATGAGGGATACCGTACATGCGCGCAGTGATCCAGCGAGTTCGCCGCGCCCAAGTGACCGTCGACGGTCGCGTCGTGGGCCAGATTGGATCTGGACTCCTGGTCTTGCTGGGCATTGGCAAGGGCGACGCCGCCGAGACAGCCGACTATTTAGCTGAAAAGACGGCCAACCTCCGCATTTTTGAAGATGCGGGCGGAAAAATGAATGTCTCTCTACTCGAAAGTGGCGGGGCCGCCCTGGTCGTCTCTCAATTTACTCTTTACGGCGACGTCCGGCGTGGACGCCGGCCCGCATTCGACCGCGCCGCCCCACCCCAGGACGCGAAAGAGATCTATGAACAATACGCCGCGAACCTGCGTGCTTTCGGCATACAAGTGGAAACAGGTATTTTCCAGGCCCATATGGTACTCGAATTGGAAAACGATGGGCCCGTCACGATTCTCCTGGATTCGGAGAAGCTATTTTGAGGACCATTTTGAAACATTTTTGAGATCCGTATTTTGGGATCCCCACTTTGAGATAAGAGACCGGCTGCGCCTTTTCCTTTGCAAATGACGCGACTCGTCATTTCGCACATACGACCTAATCGCTATACGATACAAACGGCGCAGTGCGATATAATGCCCGGGATGACTCGCTCCGCAGGCACTGTTGAATACCAGGCCCTGGCCCAATTTCGTTTTCTCATCCGCCGGTACATCAATAACAGCGAAAAGGCCGCCCGTTCGGTTGGGCTCGAGCCGCAACAATACATGGGTTTGCTGGCATTGCGCGGGCTGCCCACCGATCAAGAACCAACCATCCGCTGCCTCGCGGAACGGCTGCAGATCCAGCATCACAGCGCCGTCGAACTGGTGGACCGCATGGAAAAGCGCGGGCTTTTTCGGCGGGAACGCTCCAAGCGAGACCGGCGTCACGTTATCGTGCACGTCACAGCGCATGGAGAGGCGTTGCTTAGCCGGCTGGTCCGGTATCGCATCAATGAGCTTCGCGTCGTCGCGCCGGCTCTAACCCGGGCCTTGCACTCTGTCCTGAGCGCGGCTCCGCCAAACAAAACGCGGAACCGGCGCGGCTCCTCTGCAAAGAAGTCCGCAACACCCGAATGATCGTTGGCAATTCAGCGGCGCTTAATGTCTTCTACGGCCGTTGCCATTCCGCAGCGTAAGCGCGGAGAGCAAGTCCGATTTCGTCAGAATGCCTTCCAATTCGCCCTGGGGAGATTGCACCAGCAGCATATGCTGGCGGCGCTCCTGCGTAAGCAAGCGCAATGCCTCGGCCACATCGCAATCCGCGGAAATTCGCGCCGCTTCCCGGTCGGCCAACTCATTGACGCGAGTCGATTCCCATTTCTCCACCGGCACCGCACCCAGCGAGCGCATGGCGATCACTCCCAACACCTGCCGATCCTGCGAAACCGGATACGCGGCGTGCAACTCTTGCCGGCTTACGCTTTCGGCAAACGCGCTCAAGGTAGACTCGCCTTCGGCGAGGATCACCTGCTTCTGCATCACGTCCCGCACGAGAACGTTACTCAGTTCGGCAATGCGCACTCCTTCATGCAGCCGCTGATCTCCTGAGACCGAGGCTTCGCCCGAAACCGCGTAGGCCACCGCTGCGCCGATGAGCGACGGCACCAGGTAGGCATGGCCGCCCGTGGCTTCGGCGACGAACACGACCGCTGTGAGCGGCGTCTTGTACGCCCCGGCGATGAACGCGGCCATGCCGACCGCCGCGTAAAGGTGCACCTCCGGGCTGTGCACCACGGAATTCGCAAACGCCACGCCGAAGCTCCCGCCGGTCAGGAACAAGGGAACGAACATGGCGCTTACGCCGCCCACTCCCAGGGTGAAGAGCGTGGCGGCAAGCTTCAATACTCCGAAAACAACCAGCTCCAGAGAACTGTGATGGACCTGCAGAATATTGGCCACCGCTTCGTAGTTCGGCCCGATGGGTACGAGAGGCCCTTTGAACCAGGAAAGGAAGGCAACGCCGCACACTCCGGTGAGAATGCCTCCCGCCGTCATCTTCACCCAGTGAGGAATCGATGCTGCCGCGACGAAGTTTCTCGTCCGGCGGAAAGTGATGGCGAACACCATGGCCACCAGCCCGCAGATCGCGCCGAGCAGCGCGGACCACAGCAGATCCTTGCCCTGGAATGTGGTGCCGGCCGCGAAGTTGAATACCGGCTGCGCGCCGAGGATCGCAGCCAAAGTCGCATAGGAAGCGACGGAGGCGAGCAGCGAGGGCAGCAGGGCCTCGTGCGCCAGATCGTCTTTGTAAGGCATCTCCAGCGCGAAGACGAGTCCCGTCAACGGCGCTCGAAAGACAGCCGCCATTCCGGCCGCCGCCCCGCAAATCAGCATGATGCGGCGGTCGCGCGCGGTAATGCGGAATCGAGACACCTTGGTCCAGAGCCAGGAGCCGATCGCCCCGCCGCCGTAAATGCTGGGACCTTCGAGCGCGGCGCTGCCCCCAAGTCCCACCGTGGCGATGGCCGCCAGCAGTTTCGGAATGAACGGGCGCATCTGAATATCGCCCTGGTATTCGTGATAAGAGCGGATGATCTCTTCGGTGGAATGTTCGTTTGGGTTTGGCGTGGCGTACTGCATGATCAGCCCGGCAATCAGAAGACCGAGCCCTATTCCGGGGATAATCGCCACGCGATGGGCCAGAAAGTACCCCAGGATAGGCGGCCACATCCATTGCAGGATGATCTCAGCGATCAGCGTGATGAGCAGCCCTGTGGTGATGCCGATCAGGGGCGCGACAAAAAGCCATTTGTGCAGGTCGCGGGAATAGGTCTCCGAAAGATCCTCATGAACCAGAGACGAATATTTCTTGAGTAGAGGATGGTCGAGAATTCCGGTGTGTTTGAGCCGATCAGCCATTCATGCAGTCTGCGCCACAGTCAAAGGCTATCTGGAACCAGAGGGCCGCGCGTGGCGCGATGTAAAACACCCCCAACAAAGTGTATCACGGCACGATACATCGTATGGAGGATAGATTCGGGGAATGGCGCAAGGCCCATGATCCTGCAAATGGTGCCAGCGCCGCATATCGCCGTTTCGGCTCAAAATCCGCCGCCGCCCCCGCCGCCAAATCCCCCGCCCGACCCGCCTCCTCCGCCAAATCCCGAACTGCCCGAACTTCTTGGCGCCGAAGCCATCACCTGGCCGGTGCGCGCGGCCATCTGGTCGAGGCTGTTTACGAAGCCAATGGGATGGAATACGGCCACGCCGGAGGCGAGATACCAGGACGGTTGGGTCAACATTCCGTCGAACGCGCCCACCCATTTCTTTTCCACCCCTAGCGCCATCGCAAACGGAAGGTACTTCTCGAAATTCGCGGGAGATTGCGGCGTCCGGGCCAGGTGGTCGGCCTCGACGTGGCTCAGGAAATCCTCGAAGCCCAGGGTATCGTGCAGCACGCGCACTCCATCCACGGTTCGCGTAGGCATAAACCAGCCGAACCCGGCGATCACCCCGCCGGTCAGAATTGCGGCGAAAGAAAAGGCCTGCGGTTGCATGCCGGTGTGCTGCGCCAGGTATACGCCAAAGAGGAAGAGCAAAGCGCCCGTGACGCCCGCGGCAATGAGGTACGCCTGGCGAACGATGTCCGGCCGGTGTGCGAAATAGCCGTGGTGCACCAGAGATTCAAAGATAGCTTTGCGAATTCCCGGCAGATTCTTGTAGAAGCGGTTTTGCAATTCGGAGAGAGCAACCTCATCTCGCATGCCCACGACGGGATCCCCAAAAATCCCATTCAGCAAGAGCAATTCGTGAGGCTTTGCGCCCGTCCATTCCGTGGGCTTCTTGTTGAGGTGAAAAATATATTCCTTATTGGAATAGAGGCCCATCAGGTGGGACGTTTCCTTCTCTTCAATGACGATGAATCCGCGCACGGCCAGATCGACCAGGGTGGCGGTAATATCGCGAATTCCCGCTTGATCGTCCACCAGCGCGCCGGCCTCGCCAGGGGAAAGGCCCGTAGGCGGTTCATACTGCACGGCGATGGCGCCCACGCGTGGATCGCGCCCGCGCGCGTACCACAGGGAAAACATCAGCACAAACACACCCATGGGAACGAAGAACGGCCAATTGCTCTGCAGAAATTGCGCTACTTTCTCCGTTCCGCGCGGCTCGTGCACCAGCCCCTTGTCCCATCCCGCAACGATGGTCAGGCCTTCGTGCAGCGTAAGCGGGCGCTGCGTCTGGATATCGACGTTGCTGCCCAGAATGTCCACGCGCGAATCCTGCGCCCGCGAACCGAAAAAACCGGTGTAATTCGCGGCGCGCAGCCCGGTTACGCCTTCGGGCAGGATGACGTGGGCGCTCGCCGATTCGATGGGAACGTCCCAGCCGTTTCCGGTGACGTTCCAGTAGAGTTCGTCGTGATCCTCAAAGAAACGCAGGCCATTGCGAACGCGATAGTGCACCGAAATCTCTCGCGAAGTTCCGTCGGCCGCGGGAACGTAGATTTTCAGCTGGAGATTGCCGCCGCGCCGTTGCTTTTCCATGCGCAGCGGCGCGCCATCGGAATCCGTGGCGCCCAAATCGGTAAGAAGGAGCGAATAGTTGAATCCGCCGGGTCCGGCGTATTCCAGCGGAATGGTGCGATAAATTCCCTGCCAGGCCCCCTCGAACTGCACATGAATGATTTCCGTGACGTCGAGCGAGGAGTCTGGCAAAACATCGAGTTCCGCATGGAACTCACGGATGCGCAGCGTACGTGCGGAAGCGGGCGCGGCGAAGAACGTGCCGAGGCCTGCGGCGAAGACCGCCGCTAGTGCAAACGTCAGCCGGCGCAACACGCCTCGCCTTAACAATCCGACAGGATTGGCGGGACGCTCATTTCGCCGCCGCTCCCGCGCGCGGCCGATGCCAGCGGAAAGCATGGAGGCGATCAGGCCGTCGGCGTGGCGCTGAAGCTCACGTGCGGCACTTCCCGCTCGGCCGGCGCTGAGATCTCGAAGAATTCGCGGGGCTTGAAATTCCCCATTCCGGCAACCATATTCGACGGGAACTGCTCGACACGCGTATTGAGGTCGCGAACCGCGGCGTTGTAGTAGCGGCGCGCGTTCTGCAGCGTGTCTTCGATCTGGCCCAGCGTGGATTGAAGCTGCGCGAAATTTTCCGCCGCGCGCAGCTGTGGATAAGCTTCCGAAAGCGCAAAAAGCTGCCGCAGGGCGCCGCTCAGCGTGCTCTCGGCCTGGCCCTTGGCCAGTGGTCCTTGCGCGGACATGGCCTGATTGCGCGCCGCCACCACCGCCTCGAAAGTGCCCCGCTCGTGGGTGGCATAACCCTTCACGGTCTCCACCAGGTTCGGTATCAGGTCATAGCGGCGTTTGAGTTGCACGTCGATATCGGCCCAGGCGTTGTCACACTGCACGCGGAGCCGCACCAGTCCGTTGTAGGTAAAGACAATCGATAAGGCGAGCAGGGCGATGACGACGAGCGCAATGATCATTGACTGGCCTCTTTCGGTGATTAGGCGAATCGCGGCGAACGCCGTTTTTCGTACTCCCAATATCGTTCCCGGCTACAGCCGTGTAAATAGGCCCAAGCCGCTGCTGCATCCGAAGAGGCAAGACGTTACCTTTTGGGCGAAAAAGCGCCGGGAAAAAGCTTCTCTGGCGTGGTCTATTCAATTGGTCTACCCTTGGCGGCCGGAGCCCGGCTTCCCTCTAGCATGCTCTTCAAAGCGCTCAGCGCGGCCGTATTTGGCATAGACGCTTACGTCGTGGAAGTCGAGGTGGACGTGGGCTCGGGCCGCATGGGCGATTTCAACGTGGTGGGCCTGCCCGACGTCGCCGTCAAGGAGAGCCGCGAACGAATCAAGGCGGCGCTGAAGAACTGCGGCTTCGAATTCCCCAACCCCCAAAGCGTAACCATCAATCTCGCTCCAGCGGACATCCGCAAGGAAGGTTCAGGTTTCGATCTTCCCATGGCTCTGGGAATACTCGGTTGCCAGGGCGTTTTCTTCGGAAAACTTCTCGATCGCCTGATGTTCTTGGGCGAGTTATCGCTCGACGGCGGCGTCCGGCCGGTGCGCGGGGCTCTTTCCGCCGCCCTGCGCGCGCGAGAGCAAGGCATCCGCAGTATCGTGGTGCCGGAAGCGAACGCGCGCGAAGCGGCCGTTGTGGAAGGCATCGAGGTGTATGCCATCCGCTCCCTGCCTCAGGTCGTGGACCTCGTCAACGCTCCCGAATCTTTTCAGCCCGTTCGCCTGGACGCACGTGCCTTGCTCGCCGAAGCCGCCCAATATCCGCTGGACCTTCGGGACGTCCGCGGCCAGCAGGGGGCCAAGCGTGCGCTGGAAGTGGCCTGCGCCGGAAGCCACAACATCATCTTCCTGGGCCCGCCCGGCGCCGGCAAAACCATGCTGGCCAAGCGCATTCCCACGATTCTCACTCCCATGTCGCTCGAGGAGGCCATCGAAACCACCCGCATCCACAGCGTGGCGGGATTGCTCGAAGATGCCCGAGGCTTGGTGGGAACGCGGCCCTTTCGCTCCCCGCACCACACCATCAGCGACGCCGGCCTGATTGGCGGCGGCGCCATCGCCCAGGCCAGGCGAAGTTTCCCTCGGCCACAATGGGGTTCTTTTTCTCGACGAACTGCCGGAGTTTCAGCGCAACGTCCTCGAAGTCTTGCGCCAGCCTCTCGAGGAAGGCGCGGTAACGATCTCCCGCGCGGCGCTCTCAGTCACTTTTCCCGCGCGATTCATGCTCGCCGCGGCCATGAATCCTTGCCCCTGCGGATTTTTCGGCGATGCCACTCACGAGTGCCACTGCACGCCCCCGCAGATTCAGCGCTATATCTCCAAGATTTCCGGCCCGCTCCTCGATCGCATCGATATTCACATCGAGGTGCCTGCGGTCAAGTACAAGGAGTTGCGCGGCGAGGCTTCCGCGGAGGATTCGGCCGCCGTTCGCGATCGCGTCATGCGCGCGCGGACCCGGCAACTCGAAAGATTCGCCTCCGAAAAGCGCATTTACGCCAACGCCCAGATGCCGCCCAAACTCATCCGCAAGTTCTGCGCGATCTCCGCCGACGGCGAGAAGTTGCTGGAAACGGCCGTGGCCCGGCTCGGCCTTTCCGCCCGCGCCCATGACCGCATCTTGAAGGTGGCGCGCACCATCGCCGATCTCGACGCCTCAACCGACATCGCTCCGCGCCATTTGAGCGAGGCCATCCAATACCGCACGCTCGACCGCACTTACTGGGCCTAATGGCTTCGAGCGGCAATCCTTCGTCCCTCACATATTTGTAACTGCAAATTCATCTGTCGTTCATCATCGGACCGGCTTGCCTTTGCACAATTCTTCGCCCGGCGGACTTATAGCCAGCAGCTCGCATGGTCTAAGTCCCTATTCAAGTTTGGTGGGTTGGAAGTGTGCGAATACGAGTTTTGTTGTTCCTGTCTTGTGCTCTCATGGCGTTAGGCTGGGCATCGTCCTCTGCATTTGGGCAGCCTGCCGCCGCGGAGGTCTGTCCGCGTCCTCCCGCCGGAAGTGTCGTTCCCGAACCGGAAGACCTTCGCAGTCAAAATGGGGTGCTTGAGGTTGATTTCAGCTACCGCAATTCGCTCGATGCCAACGGTCAGATGCGCTACTGCTACCATTACAAGGACGGCAGCCAGGCTCCCACCTTACGCTTGCATCCCGGCGATTGGCTCGTTTTAGGCTGAGCAACGAGCTTCAAGTTCCCGCCGGCACGCAATGCGCCACGATCACTCGGCTATGAACAGCCCACGGCAGTGCCCAATTCCGGTGCGGAGGCGGAGTCGATGGGTCCCTGGGAAACCAATCTGCACTTCCACGGCTTGACCGTACCACCGGTCTGCCATCAAGACGACGTGCTCAAGACCCTAATTCCGCCGGGAGGTCCTCCATTTGAGTACCGCCTCCAAATTCCCGCAGGACGAGCCACCAGGCTTGTACTGGTATCACCCGCATGTCCATGGATTCACGAGCGCACAGGTTCAAGGCGGGGCCTCGGGAGCTCTCATTATCGAAGGAATTGAGCGCGCGAATCGCCAATTGGGCGGCATGCCGGAGCGAGTCTTCATCGTGCGCGACCAGGAGCTATTGCATCCGGACGCGCTGCCCGCGACGACGTCCTCAGTGCCACCGCCTCCCGTTGTGCTCGATCCCGAGGGCGACATCCTGAATACCGGCACGGGAGGAGGAAAGCCGGCAAAGGATCTTTCCCTCAATTTTGTGCCGGTGCCGTATCCGGATTATCCGCCAGCCATCATCTCCGATGAAGCCGGGGGCGAAGGAGTTTTGGCGCGTGCTAAATGCCTCGGCGATCACTTACCTCGACCTGGAAGTGCTGTTCGACGGGCAAGGCGAGCCTGTGGCGGTGGTCTCGATGGATGGCGTACCCGCTGAACGAGAATGACCCGGCCGTGAATCACATTCGCTGGGCGAGCATCTGGACGTGCCTCCGGGCGGAAGAGTGGAGTTTGTCGCTTAAGGGGCCTGCCGAAGGAGTGCACGCGCAATTGATCACTCGCTTCGTTGACACAGGGCCGCGACGGAGAAAATGATCCAGATCGGCCCCTGGCGACGATTATGGCCAGGCCAAGGCGCCGGACGCGCCTTCGGTCCTCCCGGCGTCGCCCTCGACGCCGATGCCACGGACCCGGCGTATGGCTCGGGGACGTCAAGCCGGTGCGCGAGCGAAAGCTGTATTTTTCCGAGAGGCCGTCCGACCCAAAGGATCCGAATAGCCCAACAGTATTCATGCTCACCGTCGAGGGCCAAAAGCCGGTCGCCGTACGATCCCGAAGTCCACGAGTCCCAATATCATCGCGCAACAGGGAGACGTGGAGGATTGGATCATCGAGAACCGGACTCCGCGAGCTGCACGCATTTCACATTCATCAGCTCCACTTCCTACTGCTGCAGTCGAACGGTGCGCCGGTGAATGAGCCTTTCTTGCGCGATACCGTGAGTGTGGACTACTGGAGTGGGCAGGGGTCGTATCCCAGCGTCAAACTACGCATGGATTTCCGCGATCCCACTATCATCGGCACGTTTGTTTATCATTGCCATCTGCTGGAACACGAGGACGGCGGCATGATGGGCACGATTCGGATCGACCCCGCTTCCGGGAGGCGCTAGCTTCCTCCATCTGTCCCCGAGACAGCTCCCCGACTCCGGTCTTCCTGATTTCAGATGGATCTTTCTGCCGGCCTCTCATCTCGACCCGATCACGCCTGCAAGGGCGGGCGAAACGGTCACGGAAGGCGGCACCTCTTCTCTTTCGGCTCGGAAACACCACGCCCGCCCAGGATCAGGGCGGGCGTGGTGGGTTCAGCAAAGCGAGCGCGAGAGGTTACCAGCTACCGTGATCGTGGTCCGGCTTGACTTGACCGGTGGTTGGGTCGAGCAGTAGCTCTTTCTCTTCCGCACGGACTCGGTCATCGAAGTCGAACATGTTCAGCAGGCTGCCGGCGATGGCGTCGAAAGAACCGCCGCCGATTCGGCCCGTCTTCCAATTATCCTCGATGAAACGCAGCACCGAGGACTGGTCAGTAAGAGTGGAATCGACGAAGTTTTCCTTGGCATAAGGCGAGATCACCAGAAGCGGCTGCCGCATTCCGTAGCCGCAACGTCCTTGGATTGGCGGTGTTGGTATTGTCCGCCAACGGCGTACCGTGGCCGCACACCATCGTTTGTGGGAGCATCGCAATCGGCGTTAGCACGTTCAACTGGTCGCCGTGCTCGAGTGGCTCCTCCCGCAATTTCGGCCGAGGGGTTGACGATCGGCGGCATCTGATGATCGTACCAGCCGTCGGAATCGTCATAGAGGATGATGATCGCCGTATTGTTCCAGTACCGTGATTCCATGATGGTGTCGATCGTGTTGACGAGGAACGTTTGTTCCAACAGCGGGTCGGAATAGCCGGCGTGCCCATCTTGCGCCGCAATGGCTTTCAAGAAGCTCACGGCCGGGAGGCGATCAGCATTCAGCGCATCGAAGAAGTCCTGCAGGTCGTATTGATGATTTGCCGGGCCAGCATTCCCGATTTCGGAGATCGAAGCGGGACGCGTGTGCGCAAAGTTTGCGGTCGAGGCGTAATAGTTGAAGAAGGAGTGATGCGGAATGTAGTCGGCCGTTGGCCCACCGTTAGCAGGCGAGGCCGGGTGGACCGGGCGCAGCCGATGCCGCCCGGCAGAGACCCATGACCGTCAAGTTGAAGCCGCCCATAAAGGAGCCCCACGTAATGCCTTTGGCAGTGAGGAGGTCGCCGATATTCGGCCCGCTCAACTGCACGGTGGTGCCAGCCGAGCAAATGTCGCCCGTCGGGTCAAGATCGCCGACAAGCGTACCCGTCGTCATCGTGGCGGGATTGGTGTTCGGCACGATCTTCGGTGAAGCAGTACCCGTCGTCGTTGCCTTGTAAGTGTTGCCGGCAACCAGGTTCAAAACTCCGGGCGTAGGGGCCCGAAGGTCGAGGAGTAGGAATTGTCGCTCATGGCGAAATGCTGGGCGTAATTCCACAGCGCGGTGACGGTATTGCCGTCGAAGTAGCCCAACACGAGTCCTGTGCTCTTGCCATATGCAAACGCTGCGCCGCAGCCCGCCGACCCAGTGAACTTCGGAAACGCGTCCATGAGGCCCTGATCGGCGGCCTGCTGTTCGGGGCCGTAGTTGTGCCCCTGGTCGCAGGTGGAAGCTTGCGAGCGATCCAGGCGGAACGGGAGGAATGTTGTTGGGGGCGTTCAGGGCGTTCTTGGCGTTAGGATTGTTGTCGGTCAGCAGGCCGCCGTGTTCCAAGCCATTGACGCGTGGCGTATCGTCATTGGGTCCTTGAACATACAGCCGGCTGGCCTGCCCCAGTGTTCGGGAGGGCATGCGGATACGTCGCGAAATAGTGATCAAACGAGACGTTCTCTTGAAAGATGACCACCACGTGATCAATGGGTGTTGTTGTTGCGCCATACCAGTGATCGTCCTTATCGTTATCGCCATCGTTCGCTTTGGTCTGAAGGGTTAGAGAGAAAATCAGGCTTGCCGCTAAGATCGCTGCAGCCGCAAACCGTGTACGGCGAATGCGCATGTATTCCTCCACGTGAAATGTCGATCGATTACTGGGGACGCGGCGAAGAATTTAGTCAGACATAAATTGCGAAATTGTTAACGATTGGTTAAAACTTGCAGCAGACGCCCACGACTAGGATTTTCGCAAAATGTCCAGGTTTTTGTGAAATCCGACTTCAATCGGGAGCGCTTTGTTAAAAAAACGTGTTTTCGGTGCTGAGTTTTTACTTTGCCTTCATTTCCTGTTAACTCGGCGCTAACAAGTCGTGGTTTTGCGACCTGCGTTGGCACGCGCCTCAGCCTTTCAGCGGAGCGTTGAAGCAGGAGCCGGTTCGGGGCCGGGTTTACCCTCGTGCCGCGTTCTCCCGCATATCGATGTGGCCTTGGTATCTGGCGATTGGGTAGCGGTTCCGAGATAACAACTCGGCGCCCGTCAGTTGCCGTGCTCTCCTTCCGGAATCCGCGGGCAAACTCCTCCAGTTTTGTTGGCGCTTGCGGACCGCCTGGTCCTGCGGCTGTTGTCAAGCCTGCAAAACGCGCTATCCTAAATCATGTGAGCCTTGCGTGGGTTCATAACCTCATGTCCAGTGATGCCAACCGCATCGAAGTGGTCATGGAGACGCTGCTCGACAGCGTCTCCCTCGCCGAAGGCATCACCGAGCGCGTCGCCAGGGCCGCCGGATTCAACGATGACGACTGCCTGAAGATCGGCATGTCCGTGAGGGAAGGCGTGATCAACGCCTTCCGCTACGGGAACCAAGAACAGCGGCATAAGAAAATTCACCTGATTTTCGAAGTCAAAGAGGAGAAGTTCGTGGTCCATATCCTGGATCAGGGGCGCGGTTTTGACCTGCGTCAGGTTCCCGACCCCCTCGCCGAAGAAAACCTCTTGAAGACTTCGGGCCGCGGCATTTTCCTGATGCGCACTTTCATGGACGAATTCGACGTGCGGCGCTCCACCTACGGTGGCGCGGAACTAGTCATGGCAAAAAGGCTCGCCTGCTCCCCCGATTCGAGCTCCCGCGTCGGCGAAAAGTGAATGCCCGCGCGCGAAATTTTCTTCATCCGTTAACGTTACGTGTTCGCCAGCAAAGCCCTGCAAACCGGTGGTTTATTCGATAAAGGCTCTGGACAGCAAACCCAGTTTGTGCCAGCATTGCGCCGCATTTGATTGGGTCTCGTAATCCCGTAGTGGTGCAAGGGCCCGTCACCAGGGTCATTCCGAGCTCCACCGACTGGCGTTACACCCGGCAAATGGAAAAGATCATGAACGAGGAGTGAAGAGTTTGAGCAGAGAACAAGGTGTGGTCAAGTGGTTCAATGCAGCAAAGGGGTATGGTTTCATCCAGCGCCAGTCGGGAGAGGACGTCTTCGTCCACTTCTCCGCGATTCAGATGGATGGTTACAAATCGCTGACGGAGGGACAAATGGTAGAGTTCGAGGTCAAACAGGGGCCGAAAGGCTACCAGGCCGAGAACGTTACCTTGCCTTAGACGTTCGCGTTCTATCATTTCGGTGATTGCTCGAGGCCCTGTTCGCCAGCGAACGGGGCCTTTTGCTTATTGCGCGCCGTGATCGTGGCACAGCAGGGCAGAATCAAACGACCTCTGCCCCGTTTCCGCGTGGGTCGATCTGTCCTGCCGATTATGGTACGATGCGGTTTCCAGACCACGTTAGGAGCACTCGTTTGGCGCGGCATATATCCCGTAAAGAGCTAAAGAAGGACGAAATCCGTGAGACGTTCACCCACGGCGCTGAGGCCATCGCTTCGCATCAGCGGCAGATTTGGATGTACGGCGGCGTGGCCTTGCTGGCCGTGCTGGCGGTGCTGGGCTGGCGCTTTTATACCCAGCAGCAGACTGCCAAAGCATCCTCGGCTTTGGCCGATGCCATGAAGATTTACCAGGCCCGCATTCGAACCGAAGCCGCAGCCCGCCGCAACCCGACGAAATCACCTATCTGGACGAAAAGAACAAATACGGCGATGCGGATAAGAAGTTCATGGAGGTTGCCAACCGCTATCCTCACACTCGGCCCGGCCAGTTGGCTCGCTACTACGCGGCATTAAGCCTGGAACACCTGGCCCGTTACGACGATGCCGAGAACGACCTGAAATCTCTCGAGTCCTCCAGGGACGAAAGCATTTCGGCTCTGGCCCGCTTCAAGCTCGCGCAAGTGTACGACGAGGCGGGAAAGGGGCCGCAGGCGGTTGAGCTCTACAAAGAGCTTGCCGATAAGCCCTCTCTCTTCGTGCCCAAGCCTGTCGTTCTGCTGGCCCTCGCCGATCATTACAGCAGCTCGGACCCGGCTCAGGCCTCCAAGCTCTACAACCAGGTAAAGAGCGAATTCCCCGATACCCAAGCCGCTCAGCAAGCCGACGAGCGGCTGCAATTGCTTCAAGTCAAGGGCTGAGCTTCGTCCGTTTCGTTTCGCTGCAGGCGGCCTTTCCGACCGGTGCTGAGCCTGCTCCCGCTTGCGCGCCTTCTTTCTCGCCGCGCCGCCCTGGCATAACCTGGCATAAAATGAGCCCATGAACCTGGCCCCCTCTAGCCATGGACGCAGCGCTCTCGCGCGGGCGCCGCTGGCCGGAGCTTGCCCATCCCTATCGGGGTGAGTACGCGCGCGATCGCGACCGCGTGATTCACTCCCGCGCCTTTCGCCGCCTCGAGGCCAAAACCCAAGTCTTTACCACGCGCTATTCCGATCATTTCCGCAATCGCCTCACCCACACCATTGAAGTGGCCCAGATTGCCCGCACCGTGGCCCAAGCGCTGGGGTTGAATACCGATCTCGCCGAAGCCCTGGCGCTGGCGCATGACATCGGCCATCCTCCTTTCGGCCATGCCGGCGAAGCGCGGCTCAACGAACTGATGCGCGCCCACGGAGACCGCTTCGACCACAACCTGCATGCGCTTCGCATCGTGGAGAAGTTCGAGCAGCGCTACCTGGATTTTCCCGGATTGAACCTTACGTTTGAGGTTCGCGAGGGCATCGTCAAACATTCGCGCGACTATCCGCCCGCCGAGTTTCCCGAATTGGCCGAATACGACTTGGATCTGCGTCCGCCGCTCGAAGCTCAGTTGATGAACGCGGTGGACGAAATTGCCTATAACTCCGCCGACCTCGACGACGGTTTCGAGGCCCACCTGCTCCAGGTCGAGATGCTCCGCGAGGAAGCACCCTTCCTCGCCGATATCTACGATGAAATTGACCGCAATCATCCCGGCGGCCGGACCAAACTGAAGATCGGTGAGACCATAAAGCGGCTGTTGGATTATCTGGCCACGGACCTGATCGAAAATACCCGCCGGCAGGCCGTGGAGAGCGGTGCGAGAAATACGGAGGACGTTCGCCGTTTCCCGCGGCGCTTGGCCGGTTTCAGTCCCCCGGTAGCGGAAATCAATAGCGCGCTAAAAAGATTCCTTTATCGCCGGCTCTACGACCATCCCACGATCGTCGAAGAGCGGGACCGCTCCGTGGACGCGCTCGAACGCCTGTTTCGCTACTATCTCGCGCACCCCGAAACCATGCCCCCATACTATTCGGAACTGGCCCTGCGCGAGCCGCCTCACCGCGTCGTCTGCGATTACATCGCGGGAATGACCGATCATTTCCTGCTGCGTCAGCATCACGAACTTCTCGGAGTCCCAGCCTCGATCTGACCGACAAGTGGCACAGCCACTCCTGGCTGTGCTGCATTGGCCGGCCACAAGGGCCCTCGTCTAGGCGTTTTACTGCCGCTTGAAATACAGCGTCGCCAGAGGCGGCAGACGCAGCGGCAAAGAGTAGTTCATGCCCATCCACGGCACCGGCTCGGCCATCACTCCGCCGGCGTTCCCGTAATTGCTTCCGCCATAGAATTCCGCGTCGCTGTTGAAGAGTTCGCGATACCAGCCCGGGTCCGGCACGCCCACGCGGTATTTCTCGCGCAGCCACGGGCGTGAAATTCGCCACGATGACGATCGCGTCCCACTGGCTCCCGGGCGCGACGGATGAAGGACAGCACGCTGGCGTCCGCATCGTTGCAATCGATCCACTCGAAATCCCTGCCACTGGAAATCCACTTGGTGCAGCGCCGGCTCCCGCCGGTAGAGCGCGTTCAGATCGGCCACCATCCGCTGCACCCCGCGATGCTCGGGATATTGCAGCAAATCCCATTCGCAGGCTGGTGCTGTGGTTCCATTCCGAACGCTGCCCGAACTCGCTGCCCATGAAGAGCAGCTTCTTGCCGGGATGCGCCGTACATATACCCATACAGCAGCCGCAAGTTCGCGAACTGCTGCCAAAGATCGCCGGGCATTTTATTGATCAGCGAACCCTTGCCGTGCACCACTTCGTCGTGCGAAAGCGGCAGCACAAAATTCTCGGTGAACGCGTACAGCATGGAGAAGGTCATGCGGTTGTGGTGGTACTTGCGGTGGATGGGGTCGAGCGAGAAATAGTCCAGCGTATCGTTCATCCAGCCCATGTTCCATTTCAGGGTGAAGCCCAGCCCGCCCAGATACGTCGGCCGGGAAACCGCCGGCCACGACGTCGATTCCTCGGCGATCATCAGCACGCCCGCGATGCCGCTCGTTGCGCCACTTCATTGAGCCGCTTCAAAAACGCGATCGCCGCCAGATTTTCGCGCCCGCCGAACTCGTTGGGAATCCATTCGCCCGGCTGCCGCGAGTAATCCAGATACAGCATGGAGGCCACCGCGTCCACGCGCAGGCCGTCGATGTGATACTTGTCCATCCAGAAGAGCGCGCTGGCCAGCAAGAAATCCGCGCACTTCCGATCGCCCGTAATTGAATACCAGCGTGCCCCAATCGGGATGCCGGCCTTGCCGCGGATCGGCGTGTTCGTAAAGGTGCGTGCCGTCGAACTCCGCCAGGCCGTGCGCGTCGGCCGGGAAATGCGCCGGCGTCCAGTCCAGCAACACGCCGATATCTTCCTGATGGCAGCGGTCCACGAAGTACATGAAGTCCGTCGGCTTGCCGTAGCGGCTGGTGGCCGCGAAATAGCCGACCGTCTGATAACCCCAGGAGCCGTCGAAGGGGTGCTCCATCACCGGCAGCAGTTCGATGTGCGTGTAGCCCATCTGCTCGCACGTAGGGGATCAGCTGGTCCGCGATCTCGCGGTAGGTGAGCCAGCGGTTGTTCTCTTCCGGAACGCGCCGCCACGACCCCAGATGCACTTCGTAGATCGAAATCGGCTCGGCCAGCCACTCCCGCCTCGCCCGCGCGTGCATCCAGTCGTTGTCGTTCCATCCATATCCGTCGAGCGTCGCCACCACGGATCCCGACTTCGGCCGCAGCTCCGCCTCGAAAGCGTAAGGATCGGCCTTCAAAAACGGAAGCTCCCCCAGGCGCGAGCGAATCTCGTACTTGTAGATCGCTCCCTCAGCCAGCTCTGGAACGAAAATCTCCCACACGCCCGAATTTCCCCGCGACACGCATGGCGTGCACGCGCCCATCCCAGCGGTTGAAATCCCCCACCACGCTCACGCGCAGCGCGTTCGGCGCCCACACCGCGAACTGGACCCCTCGCACTCCGGCGATCTCGCGCACGTGCGCGCCCATCTTTTCGTAGCTTTGCCAGTGCGACCCTTCGCCGAAAAGATGCAGGTCGAAATCCGTCAGCACCGGCGGAAAGGCATAAGCGTCCGGCACTTCGCTGACGCCGCCGTTGTCCCACTGTATCCGCAGGCGATAGTCGCGCGCCTCGAGGTATTGGCATGCGGGCGGCATCAGCGCCTCGAAAATTCCGTCGGCTCCGTCGCCAAGCTCCAGCCGTTTCGCCGGGATCGTCTCTCCGCTGCTCAGGACCACGCTCACGGCCGTCGCATACGGCTGTATCGTGCGCACCAGAATGCGCCGCCCGCCCTCGCGCTCCACCATGTGCGGTCCCAGCAAGCGAAAAGCTTCGCCGTGCTCCGCCTGGGCCAGCGCCTCGAGTTCCACTTCCAACCGAGGAGGTCCTGCCGCCGTCCCAGTTACAGGTTCCGGTTCCATTCCCGCCCCTGTATGCTCCGCCAACTTAGACAAATGTCACCTTCCCTGAGCCCACGCGGCCAGCACCCCGAGTCCGTGCAGTAGCACCTGAGCCCGTGCGGCTAGCACTCAAGCATTCTATCAACCGCCCCGCCCAACCGAGATTCTTATCTCCGCCCTTCCATGCCGATCTCGCCATCATTCCCATCGCCGCCGGCCGCGCCTTACAAGGGCAGCCCGCAGAACATGGACTCGATACCATTTGCGCATTCCGGACGCCCTACCCCACGCTGGCTACCCTGATTGGATGGGCAGCGCCGATTCCCGGTGCCTCCGCCGTTGCACAAAGGGCAAAATGCCGCCCGCGGGCGCTGTGCCGCATCGTATCATTGTCCTATACTTCCAGACGGGCGCTGGAAGATGTTTGGCTGGGAGGTCCTCCACGCGCCAGGAATGCCAGGGAGCGTTTCTTTCTTGATCGTTTCCAAATGACGCGGCAAACCTCATTAACGATCGTTGTTCCCGTTTACAACGAGCAGTATTTGGTTGAGGCCAGCCTGGATCGCCTCTTTCTTCTGGCCGATTCACCCCTTCTGGAATCGATTCAGGTGATCGTGGTCGACGATGGCTCGAGCGACCACACGCCCGAGGCCCTTGAACGCTTCCGTCTTGCCGCTCAGCGTCGAGGAGACCCCAAGGTCGAATGGCTCTTCCTCCGCCACTCGGTGAATAAAGGCAAATCCGCGGCCATTCGCACCGCCCTGCCTCATGCCTCCAAGGACCTCACGGTCATCCATGACGCCGATCTTGAGTATCATCCCCAGGACTTGCTGCAAATGGCGGCCGTCTTTCTTGCCGAGGATGCCGACGCCGTCTTCGGTTCGCGCTTCCTCGCCAGCCCGTACCGCCGGGTGCTGTTCTTCCGCCACGAGCTGGGGAATCGCTTCCTCACGCTCTTCTGCAACGTGGTCTCCGATCTCAATCTCACGGATATGGAAACCTGCTACAAGATGGTTCGCACCGACCTGCTGAAGAGCATCCCTCTGGTCAGCACCCGTTTCGGATTCGAGCCCGAGATCACCATCAAGCTGGCCAAGCGCTCTGCGCGAATTTTTGAAGTGCCCATTCGCTATGCCGGCCGCGGTTATCAGGAAGGCAAAAAGATCGGCTGGAAGGACGGTGTTCGCTGCATCGGCGCGATCGTTCATTTTGCTCTCTCCGATCATGTCTATTCCGGCGACGAGACGGGCAGCGAGATCCTCGGCCGGCTCAATCGCGCTCCGCGCTTCACGAAGTGGATGGCCGACGTGATCCGCCCGTACCTGGGCGAGTCCGTTCTCGAGATCGGCGCCGGTACCGGTAACCTGACCCTGCAATTGATCCCGCGCCCGCTCTACTGCGTCAGCGATATCAATCCTCTTTATCTCGACCATCTCAGCAAGCTGGCTCTCAATCGCCCTTACCTTCAGGTCTGCTTCACCGACGGCGAAAAGGGCGACACCTATCCTCAAAATCAGCGCTTCGATACCGTGGTCTGCCTCAACGTGGTGGAGCACCTCACCGACGATTCCGCCGCCTTGCGCAATATCTATAACGTCCTCGAAGACGGCGGACGCGCCATCATCCTGGTTCCCTGCGGGCAATGGCTTTTCGGCACGCTCGATACGGTATTAGGACATCAGCGCAGATATTCGCCGGAGCAACTGAGGAGTCTCGCCGTCTCCGCGGGATTCACCGTGGAAGACGTGCTCCCTTTTAATCGCGTGGGAATCGCGGCCTGGTGGCTCAATGGCCGCGTCTTGCGCAGGACCTCGTTCGGCATTTGGCAGATCAAAATGTTGAATCTTCTCGCTCCCGCATTTCGTCTGCTGGACCGCTGGCTCCCTCTGCCCCCGCTTTCGCTCATCGCCATCCTTCGCAGGAGCCCCGCGCCCGTGAGCGTAACGAGCGCGGACCAAAGCGGCGATGCGCCGCGCGGGGACGATGTGCCGAGCGATGCCCCGTTCTCCCGCCAGCCCGCCCTGCGCTGATTTCCGGTTGTGACCTGCGGTCCGCTCGTACGCGACGCCGGCGCCTTAATCGGCGCGGCTGTAGTATCCGTCGCGGTTATATACGTGAATCGGCGCTTGGCTGGCGCTGGCGTCGACTTTCACCTTGATGTTTCGCCACGCGCCGTCGTGCTGGCCGACGGGTTTGTATCCCAGGACGTACTCGTCGCGCAGCTCCATGTTAATTTTGGCGGCCACCTCGGGCAGTTCCTCCACGCTGGAAACCCGGAACGCGCGCCCCCCGGTGATGTCCGCCAGGTCGGAAAGCAGGGCCGGCCCCTTGCGCTCCTCCGGCGTTCGTTTCATGTCCGCATCGTTATAGATGCCCATGGCATATAGCTGGCAATCCGCTTCCTTCAACTCGCTCCGGATGCGCGATTCGTGATACCGGCTATGATTGTCCCCGCCGTCGGAGATCACCAGCAGCGCGCGCCTGCGATAGCGCGCGTTCTTCATCTCTTCCGTGCCCATATGAATCGCATCCAGCAGAGCCGTGTGGCCCTTGGGCACGGTCAGCAGCATGCGGCTTTGCAGTTCCTGCAGATCGGACGTGAACCCGCTCGTCAGTTCGGCGTGATCGCTGAAACTTACCAGGAAGAACTCATCCGCCGGATTGGCCGTCTTTAGGATTTGCAGCGCCGCCTGCCTGGCCTTATCGATCTTGTCGATCATGCTGGTGCTCAGGTCGAAGAGCAGCCCGATCGACATCGGCGAGTCTTCCTGCGAAAAAGTCAGGATCTCCTGTTCGGCCTCGTTTTCAAACAGCCGGAAATTGTCTTTGTGCAACCCCAGAACCAGCCGATCCTCAAAATCCGTCACCGCCACGTTGACCAGCACCATCTCCACATTGATTTGAATTGGCTTGACCAGCGGTCGCGCCGGCGTGGTCGGACCCGTCACCTGTGCCCTGCCTGGCAGCGTTACCAGCGCGATGGTCATCGCACCTAAAGCGAAAAGGAGGGCTCTGCGTCTTTCCGTCACCGGGACCCCACTTACATCCGCGATCGAAACTTTTGGCTGAGGAACCGAGAAGCGGGCGATTCTAGCACTAGGCGCTAACGGGCAGGCAATAAGCAAATCGCCCTAGTAGTACCGGAACCGGCCGTCAGCAAGATGATGGGTGGACTAGCGGGAGACTGCGGGTCGCGCCGTCTGGCCGCTCAAAGAGACTCCGTGGGTGCCGCACCCTTCGTTTCCAAGGGTGCGGTTTTTGACTGCTCCGTCGCGGTAATCCCCTATTCTCTGAGACGCCCTCGGCGACATCTTCGGCGGAAGGGTTCGACTACTTCGCGCCCTTGCCGAATTGCCCCGCGAGGTAAGCCGTCATGGTCTCGATCTCATTCGGCGTGGCCATGCCGCTAACCTTGGCCATCATTCCGTTCACCGCGACGCTCCACTCCTCTTTGCTCCTCTTGGATCCCGTCACTCTGGAAAGATCGTGGCAAACCGTGCAGTGCGTCTGCACCAACTCTTGCCCCGGCCCGCTGGGCAGCGGCTGCCCTTCGCCCTTGCCAACCTGCATCGGGACCGGCAGCCGGGCCGAAATTCTTGGAGAGATATTGAATCGCGGTAGCGGCTTCCTGCGGATTCAGTTGGGCGCCGCGCAAAATCATGTCGTCGACCAGAATCTTCCAGCCCACCGGCCCGTCCCGCAGCGCCATGATCGTTTTCAGACCATGGCACTGGCTGCACGCCACCGCCACAAAATCCCTGCCGTCGCCCGCCGGCAAGCCGTTACCAGCGCCTGCCGCCGGGGTTTGCCCATAAAGCGAGCCATTGGCCGCAGCCAGAACGAAAAGCCCGAGGACGATAATCGCCGCAACGTGTGCGAAGCGGCTCATGCTTAGACCTTCCTCTTGCGCAAATCGGCCACCGAATACGCCGGATACCACTCGGACAGTGCGCCGATGCCGTCGCGCTGCACGTGAACGTCGAGCAGATAGGGCCGCCCGCTCGGCGGTCGCTTGCTTGGCTCGCTCCAGCGCCTCGCGCAGCTTCGCGGGATCGCTCACGGTCTCGCCATCCACGCCAAACGCCGCCGCCACTTTGGTGTAGTCGATGTCCGGATCTCCGTTGTAGCAGACCATATCGCGCCCCGCCGCAAACTGCCTGCCTCCGTCGTTCCAGATGCGATTGCGCTCGTTGTTATAGCTCCTGTTGTTGATCACGATGTGGATCACAGGCGCTTTGTAACGCGCGAAGCTCCACAAGGCTGCGGCCCGCCAAAGAGGAAGCTGCCGTCGCCCACCACGGAAACCACCGGCAGGTCCGGATGCGCCAGCTTCACGCCAAACGCCGCCGGGACGCCCCATCCCAGCACCGCGGGCGAAGTCCCAAAGTACTGTTTGTCGCTTCCTCCAAAGGAGAGCAAAGTGTCCATCGTTTTGCCGGAGTCCGCATCGGTCACGTAGCAGGTGTCCTTCTCGAGCGTGGCTTCCAGCTCCACGCCCAGCCGTCCGATGGTAATCGTCGACCGGCCCGCCGCATCCGCCCCCACCTTCTGGCGGAACTCATGCATGGTGGCCGAATATTCGCGCGTCTTGCTCATCCGCGCTTCGCGCAGCTGTTTCAGCTGCTCTTCGCTGGCCATGCTGTGCAGCGCCGCGATCAGATCCACAATCGCCAGCTTCAGGTCGGCCACGATGGCCACTTCCGCCGGCGCGGTGCGGGCGATATTGATCGGATCGAGCCGAATCGTCACCAGCTTCATCTCCGCGCTGGCCCGTTCCCCGTTGCGCGTGCCCAGGTTCACCAGAAGATCCGGCTGCCCCGGATAGCGCAGCTTGCCCAGTTGCGCGCCCACGTAGAGCGGATGCCGCGTCGGAAATGGCATCGACCAGAAACCGTTCCCGGTCTCTCCCACCACCGGCAGCCCCAGCAGTTCGGCCAGTTCGACGGCCTCCTGCTGCGCGCGGCACCAGGTCACATCGTCGCCCACGGTGAGCACCGGATTTTTCGCGTCCAGAAGCAAACGCGCGACTTTTTCGATCCCGTCCTTGTCCGGCCGAATCTTCATCTCCACGTCGAACTTGGATTGGTCGATGATCGCGGCTTTGGCTTCGTCGTGCAGCGTGTCGCTGGGGAACGCCAGAAACACCGGCCCGCAGGGCGGCGTCGTGGCCAGCTTGATTCCCCTGCGCACCAGTTCCGGAACTTTGTCCGCCGACTGCGCGGTCCAATGCCACTTGGTGATTGGCGCGGTGATATCGTCGGCGTGCTCGTACTCCTGAAAAGCGTTTTCACCCATTGCCCCGCGCGACGTGGCATCCACGATCACCAGCATGGGAATCTGGTCTCGCCAGGTATTCACCATCTGGGTCATCCCGTTGGGAAGCCCGATATGCGCGATGATCACCACGCCGATCTTGCCCGACGCTTTGGCATAGCCGTCCGCCATCGCCACGCAGGAGCCTTCCTGCAGCCCCTTGATCAGGTGCATGTCCGGCTCGTCCACCAGCGCGTCGTAGATCGGCCCCGCGCCCGACGAGGGATTGAAGAAGATGTGGCTGATGCCCGCCGCCTTCAGCTGAGCCACCAGCAGCGCCCCGCCCGTTCCGCTCGCCACTGTCTGCGGAGCGCCGCCTCTCTCTTCCCCTTCTTGCGGCAGAGGAGATGCCAGCGACCGCGCCAGCGATTTTGCGGCGGTGGCGCTCATGCCCAGCGCACCCAAGCCCGTCAGCAGCTCCCGCCTCGAGATTCCATGATCCAGATACTGCTTGATCAAATGTTTCATCGCACCACTCCTGCCGCGCCGTCAGCGACTGAGTGCGCCGGATTCTACACCCAAAAAATCAAGGCCGATAGCCTCGCGACTCTGGCCCGGGCACAGTTAAGGATTTTCAGGAGTCGAGTGACTTTGCGTTGGGCGGTATGGGCGTCACTTCCAGCATTCTGGACGCCGCATCAGAACTCTCAGGAGCAGGAAGCATGTCGATGGTTTGTTTAATCACACTCGCTTGTATAACGACAGCCAGCGAAAGCGGGTGCTCCAGATCAGGCGTATCGAACTGTCGATCACTGATCAACCCTAAAAGAAACTGACCGCGTCCCCCTAATGTAACGGAGCCACGGAAAGGCGGCTGAGAGAAATAGACCGGGCTACCGCCGTTCCCGCCAAAGATGCGGAAGTCGAACAGAAAGGTTTTATACGTTGCGCTTGGCACTAAAGGATATGAGGCGATTGTGCCGCCGCGCAGAACTGGAAATCCTATTTCGTTTGCGGCTTTGCCATAGGGATAACCGAGGCAATTGAGTCTTAGTTCCCGGCGTAATAACAAAATCAGTCAGTATTTTGTCGTCGGCCAGCACAGACACGGGGACAACTTGATCGAAGGGGTTATGGGCATTGCACATAAGCTACAGCCACATCTGCGTTAGGGTTCTTAGTCCAAAGTGGTGTTTGCTTGTCGCGAATCTTCAGGCGCGCTGGATAGCGCGTCCAGTTTCCATCCGAGCCGCGAAAACGAAGCAGAAGCTCGGCATACTGACCTTGGATGCCGTCGAAAACGTGGTTCGCCGTAATGAGAACGACCTTCCATAGATTCTCTCTGTTCGGTATCGGCCTTCGAGGAGGAATACAGTAGCCGAGGTGACTTGATTGTCGCCCACGGGTCCGGTGACTAAGAAAGTGGACTGCATGAGAGCCACATTCAGATCGTCACTCGGCTTCTCTTGCGAATATGCGTCGTAACCGCAAATGAGCAGAAGGATAAGAATCAAAGCAGCGCACCAGCGGAGTCTTTTTATAGGCATGGTCATGCTCGGATTTTAGGGTCAGTACCGCTTTTCCGCAATTACAGCGGCCCACGCCCGTTGCGATAAAAAAGGCCGCGCTGCGCGGTAAAACCGCACGACCCCCGAAATCCCAGTCCATTTTCCGTACTTAAACCGCTTGCCTTTTTGCGCGTCGTGGCAGCGAGCAAGCGAGCTTTACCTGGATGGTAAAATAGAACATGCTCGAATTTTGCGCAGAGCCAAACTCGCGTCGTGCAGCTGCCTATTTGCTGTCCCTGGTCGCGCCTCCGACTAATTTCCAGTTAAACACCTTAGAATCACATCCTTGCATAAGGCCGGCGAGCAACTCGTTTGGAATGATATCCTTGCAAAAAAAGGTGGGGGGAGGGGTGGGGCGGCGCACTTTCCATGCCAAACGACATCCGCCCGCTCTTAGGTTTAAACGTAGCGCCGTGGCCTTTAGCGCGGCAGCCCTGGCGATCCCACGATGATATTGGACTAAGCCGCATGGATGAGCAGCTGGGAAAAAGGAGCCGGGGCGTGGGGTTTGCTGAACGATCTTTACCCACGAGCCCGTGCGGCCAGCACCCATGAGCCCGTGCGGCCAGCACCAGTTAAGGCTTGACGAATGCTCGGCACCATAGATACCATTGTTCATCCGCGCAGCAGTCGCGCGGAGCGATCTTCATGCAGAGTGGCTGAGGGGTACGGGCCCGACGACGCCACGACAACCGGATCAGGGCAGTTTGCTGGTCGCTAGGTGCCAATTCCCGCCCGGTTCGCGGGGGACATGAAGATCGGATGATGGCATTTTGCCTCGTTCCCCCAAACCCGGACGAGGCATTTTTTTTTGGGCGCGCAGGGCCCAGCGCAGCCCGGAGATACGAGCATGAGCGAACACTTCCGTTCCGCTGCCGGGAATGCCACCGCGAGTGGGGCAATCGTCCCATCCTCGATCTGCGAGGATTGCCTGGCGCCCCTCGAAGTGAAATACGACATGGACGCGGCCCGCAAGACCTTCACCCGCGAGAATATCGCCGCGCGCCCGAACAACCTGTGGCGCTACTCGGAATTGCTGCCGCTGCCCGAAGGCTATAAGCCCGAACTGCCCGTGGGCATGACGCCGCTGGTCGCAGCGCCGCGCCTCGGCGCGCGCCTGGGCGTCGCGGCGCCTCTACCTGAAAAATGACGCGGTCTCTTTCCCCACGCTCTCCTTCAAGGATCGCGTGGTGGCCGTGGCTCTGGCGCAGGCCAAGGCCTTCGGCTTCCAGATCGTGAGTTGCTCTTCGACCGGGAATCTGGCGAATGCCGTCGCCGCGCAGGCCGCGCGCCACGGTTTGGACGCCTGGATCTTCATTCCCGCCGACCTCGAGCCGGCCAAGGTGATTGGCACGCAGGTCTTCGGCGCGAGCCTGATTCGCATCGCGGGAAATTACGATCAGGTGAATCGGCTCTGCTCGCAGATCGGCGAGCAGTACCACTGGGGCTTCGTGAACATCAATCTGCGGCCCTACTACGCCGAAGGCTCGAAGACCGTCGGCTACGAGATCGCCGAGCAGCTTGGCTGGCGGCTGCCGGATAACGTCGTCGTGCCCATGGCCGGCGGCTCGCTGATCACCAAGATTCACAAGGCGTTTCAGGAATTGATCGCGCTCGGATCTGGTGGAGGAGAAGCCGGTCAAGTTTTTCGGCGCGCAGGCCACCGGCTGCTCGCCCATCTCCGACGCGGTGAAGCACGGCAAGGACGAGATCGATCCGCAGAGGCCCAAGACCATCGCGCGCTCGCTGGCCATCGGCAATCCCGCCGACGGCAATCTACGCCACCCGCATGATCCGCTCGAGCGGCGGATGGGCCGAGGACGCTTCCGAGGCAGGAATCGTCGCCGGCATGGAACTGCTCGCCTCCAGCGAAGGAATCTTCGGCGAGACGGCCGCCGGCGTCACTGTCGCCTGCGCGCAATCCCTGATCGCGCAGGGCCGCATCCGTCCGGACGAGGAGACCGTGCTCTGCATCACCGGCAACGGCCTGAAGACCACCGACGCGCTGGTCGGATCGCTATGACCCTCGACGAGCCATCGAGCCGCGCATGGCCGCGTTCGAGAAATTCATGGGCCAGGCCATGGCCGTTTCGCGCCGCGTCCTGAGTGCTCGTGCCGCCGCGCCCGTGGTCTCATGCCGCGGCGACGCTTCTTCTGTTGTCGTTCGCTGCCCGCCACATCCGCCAATCTGGGCTGCGCCTTCGACTGCGCCGCGCATCGCGCTGGGTCTGTATCTGCGCGTCTCGGCGACGCCTCCGCGTCCGGCTTTGAAGTCGCCTATCGCGGCCCGAATGCCGATCAGGTTCCGCGCGACGACGACAATCTGGTCGTCAAGTCGATGCGGCGCGTGCGCCGCCCATGAGCAATGCAGAACTGCCGGGCGTGCGCGCTCGAGGTCGCACAACCAAATTCCGCTGGGAGTCGGCCTCGGCTCCAGCGCCGCGGCTATCGTCGCCGGCATCGCTGCTGGGAGCCGCGCTGTGCGGTGCCAAGCTCGACGCCGGATCGGCGCTGCGCCTGGCCCCGAAATCGAAGGCCATCCGGACAACGTCGCCGCCGCGGTCCACGGCGGCATGGTCGTCGCCGCCACCGCGAGAAGCCGCCGAGCGTGTTCGTCGCCAAAGCCGCCGTCTCGCAGAGTCTCGATTTCGTCGCCGTCATCCCCGAGGTGCCGCTGCCCACGGAAAAAGCGCGCGCCGTGCTTGCCGGCGCAGTATTCGCGCAAGGATGTGGTGGGCAATTTGCAGCGCACCGCTCTTCTGACCGCGTGCTTTTTCTCCGGCGGCAGAACTCTCGCCGGAATTGTTTCGCGACCGCCTGCACCAGCCCTATCGCAGCCCGCTGGTCCCCGGCATCGCGCAGTGTCTGGCGTATCGCCACGAAGGTCTGGCCGGGATTTTCCTGAGCGGCGCGGGTTCGGCGGTGATGGCCATCGCGCGGCACGGCGCGGCGGAAATCGGCAAGGCGCTGGTGGAAGAATTCCGGCGCAGAGGAGCGGGCCCGCGGCGCTGCTTCTGAAGGCGGACAATCGAGGCGCCGAGGTTTCCAGATCGCTTCGTCAGGCAAGCCGCGGCGCACAGCTGCGGGACGCGCCTGACCGCCGACACCGAAATTGCGAAGCGCTGATCGCTTCGAAATGATCAGCGCAGCAGGTCTTCGAGCTGCGTGCGCAGGTCCGTCTTTTCGTCGCGGTACTTCACGATGACCGGCGTGTAGAGCGAGAGTCCCCATTCCTTGCCGCGCCCGCGGGAAATGGGCCGCGCGCCGGCCACGACCACGGCTTTCTCGGGAATCACCAGCGGCTGATCGTCGCTCGAGCTATAGAACTTCGCCGCTCACCAGATCGTAGACCGGCGTCGAGCGATTCAGGATCGTGCCCGTCCCCAGAACCGCGCCTCGCTTCACGATGGTGCCCTCGTACACGCCGCAGTTTCCGCCGACGATCACTTCGTCCTCGATGATCACGGGCATGGCGCCGACCGGCTCGAGCACGCCGCCCATTTGCGCGGCCGCGGAAATATGGCAGCGCTTGCCGACCTGCGCGCAGCTGCCCACCAGCGCGTGCGAATCCACCATGGTTTGCTCGCCGACGTACGCGCCGACATTGATGAACATCGGCGGCATGCAGGTGACGCCCTTGCCCAGGAAGCAGCCGTCGCGAACGCTCGATCCGCCCGGCACGATGCGCACGCTGCTCGGCACGTGAAATTTCTTGACCGGATAAGTGGCCTTGTCGAAAAAGGCTGTCGCGCCGCGGTCGATGCGACATGTCCACGATCGCGCCCATGCGAAACCCCAGCAGGATGCCTTTCTTCACCCAGCCATTCACGCGCCAGCCGCGCGGCGAGACGCGGGATCCGGCTCGGCCGCGCGCACCGTGCCGTCGTTCAGGCCGTCCTTGAAATTCTGAAAAAGCCGGGCGTGCTCGTCGCGTATAGCTTTCCGGCGGCTTATCGAAGAGCGCTTCAATTTGCTCTTGCAACATGCCTGCCTCTCCAGCAGACCCAGACGATTCCAGAACGCCGCGGATTTTTTCCTCGTTTTCGGGCCTTGGGCGCGCAAAGCGGCAGCCGCCACACCGGCTCGAGCAACCCCATCGCGGCCATCGCCGCTTTCACCGGAATCGGGTTGGACTCCACGAAATTCACTTCCATCAGCGGCAGATATTTGCGCTGCAAGCGGCGCGCGGCTGCGAAATCGATCTTGCAGGCAAAGCTGCACGAGTTCGCGTCATCTCCGCGGGAATTTCGTTCGACGCCACGGAAATCAGGCCGTGCCCGCCGAGCGCAATGGTCGGCAGGGCCAGCGCATCGTCTCCGGAGAGCACCGTGAACGTTTCCGGCAAGTGGCCGAGAATGGAGGCGATCTGGCCGATGTCGCCGGAGGCTTCTTTCACGCCCACGATGTTTTCGATTTCCGCGAGCCGCTTCAGCGTGGCGGGTTCGATGTTGACGCCGGTGCGGCGCGGCACGTTATAGACGATCAAGGGAAGCGAGACCGCCGCGGCGATGGCCTTGATAGTGCTGGTACAAGTCCTTCCTGCGTGGGCTTGTTGTAGTACGGCGTTACGGACAGGATGCCATCCACGCGCATGGTTGCAGTTCTTTCGCCAGCGAGATCGATCTCCGCCGTGTTGTAGCCGCCGGCTCCGGCCAGCACGGGCACTCGTCCCCTGGCTTCTTCGAGCGGTGATCTCCACGACGCGCAAATGCTCTTCGCTCGCTGAGCGTGGGGTTTTCGCCCGTGGTTCCGCAGGGCACCAGAAAATTGATGCCCGCGTCCACCTGCCGCCGCACCAGCCGGCGCATCGCCGCCTCATCCAGCGAAAGATCGCGCCGGAAAGGAGTCACCAAAGCCGTTCCGCATCCGCTAAACACAGCTCCTCCTTCGCGCCTCCTTCGAATGGCCACTTCTCGAACAAAATATCGCGAAACTCAAACCAGCCCTTTTTCCCGACCACCCAGCGGGCCGCCTGCAAGCGCGCCGCGCGCGAAGCCCTCGCGGCTGCGCGCGGTGTGCCGCAGCGTGATGGTGTCGGCAGCCGAATCGAAGCCGACTTCGTGCGTTCCCGGATGCGCTCCGGCGCGGTTGGAGCTGACGTCCACGCGCCGGTTCGGATCGGCCTTCTTCATCTCCTCGACCATTTTCAGCAGCGTGCCGCTGGGCGCATCTTTTTTTGTGATGTGATGAATCTCCCAGGCCCACGCGCCATATTCCGGATAGGGCGCAAGTCGCCGCGACGCTTCGGCCACCAGATGCAAAAACACATTCACGCCAATCGAAAAGTTCGGACTCCAGACCAGTCCGATGCCGCCCTTTTCCACCGCCGCTCTGGCGCGCGTCCATTTGTTCGGTCCAGCCCGTGGTGCCGACCACGGCGTTGACGCCAGTGGCGGCGAGCCGCTCGATGTCCGTGAGAACCGCGGCGGGAGTGGAGAAATCAACGGCCACGTCGATGCCGCGAAAGCGCTCGCGCGTGATGCCCTGGCCGTTTTCATTTTCCGCGATATCCAGCCGCAGGGGAACGGCGAAGCCGTACTCGGGCGCGAGCTGCTCCACGAGATGGCCCATTTTGCCGTAACCGACGATCGCCAGATTCATAGTCTCTACTCGAAGACTGCCGGATCGACGCTGCTAAAAAACTCCTGGTGCAGCAACCTTACCGCCTTTTCGGCGTCGCGAGCGGCGACGACGAAGCCGATATTGAGCACCGAAGCCCCCTGAGAAATCATGCGAATGTTTACGCCTTTCATAGCGCCGAAGGCGCGCGCAGCCACGCCAGGGGTATGGCGAAGATTATCGCCGACCAGGCAAACGATGGCATGATTCTCTTCCACAGTAACATCGGAGAACTCGCGCAGGGCCTGGCAAATCTCGGGCAGGCGCGCGGCGTTATCGATGGTCAAGGAGACGCTGACCTCGGAGCTGGCGAGCATGTCCACGGCCGTTTCCGCGCGGTTGAAGCTCTCGAAGATGCGCTGGAGGAACCCATGCGCCATGAGCATGCGCGTGGAGCGGATATTCACGATCGAGATTCGCCTTCTTGCAGGAAATCGCCTTGATCACGTTGGCGCAGGGCACGGCTTCAGCAACAATTCGCGTGCCAGGAACTTCGGGACGCCGCGAATTCAGGACCACGATAGGGATATTTTTTTCGATGGCCGGCAGCAGCGTCGAAGGGTGAAGAACCTTGGCGCCGAAATAGGCGAGCTCGGCCGCTTCGGCGAAAGAGATGGTCTTCACGCGATGCGCTTCGGGCACAAGCTTGGGATCGCAGGTCATCACGCCATCAACGTCGGTCCAAATCTGAATCTCCTCGGCTCCCAACCCGGCGCCGAAAATGGCGGCGCTGAAATCGGAGCCGCCGCGGCCGAGCGTGGTGGTCACGCCGTTTTCGGTGGCGCCGATGAATCCGCCCAGCACAGGTACTCTCTTGGCCTCGATCAGCGGCGAAATCTTATCCCGAATGCGGGCATAAGTCTGCGGGTATAAGGGCGCAGCGGCTTGATGGCGGCCATCGGTAAGAACGACGCAGCGCGCATCCACATGCTCCGCATTAATTCCCAGATTGGAAAAGACCAGGGCAATCAATTGGCTCGACAGGCGCTCGCCATAGCTCGCGAGCGCATCGGACGAAGCGGGCGAGAATTCACCCCGGTCGGCCAATTGCTCGATTAAATCAGCCATTTCGTGAAAATGAGAGTCGAGGATCAGACGGAGAGTTTCGCGGGCGGCGTGCGGAAGCAATGCCCCGATTTCCCGCTCGTGCATTTCGCGGAGACGGCGCAGCCTTTCGAGCGCATGGGTTTTTTCGCCGGCCGCCGCTTCCTCGCCCATGGCCAGAAGGTGCTCGGTAGTCTTGCCCATCGCGGACACCACGACAAGAGGACTAAGGGGAACGGCACGCGCGACGATTCCGGCCACGCGCTCGATTGCCGCGGCAGATTCGAGAGACGAGCCGCCAAATTTCATTACGATCATTTTGCCGTTACCTTTCCCCGCGCGCATCGATCATCTTCATGCAGGGCATCTTCATACAGGGCACTTCATACAGGGCATCTTCGTACAGGGCATCTTCATGCACGCGCGAGAAGCGTTCTCACCATCTGCTGATAGATTTCACTGGCCGCAAGGAGCTCCTTCTTGGAAACATGCTCCTCATTCGTATGCGCGACGTGAATATTCCCGGGGCCGAGCAAAAAAGGCTTGCCCCAACTCAGACCGAAGGCCGGCACGTCGGTGGTGTAGGCGACGATAGAGGTCTCGAAGCCCTCGAGGGAATCAAAATTGATTGCGGGAATGCAAAGAATCTCCCGTGCCTGGGCGCGGTCGCCGACAGCCTGAATCATTGCCCTGCGTACGGGCTCGGGATCGCCAACCAGGCGGATAGAAATTTCAGCCTTAGCCGCGTCAGGAACGACGTTTGGCGCCCGGCCGCCGGAAATAACACCGATGTTGAGAGTGGTTGGTCCCAGGAGCGCATCTGTCGGCAGACTTAGCTTACGCACTTTCTCGAGGGCGTCCAGAAGCTTATCAATCGCGGATTCGCCCAGCTGGGGATAGGCGGAGTGCGCGAGCTTGCCGCTGGCTTCAATCTCGTAACGCAGGACGCCCTTGCTGGCCAGCGCCAGCTTATTTTCGGTGGGCTCGCCATTGATCAGGAATTTCGATCCGCGGGGATCCCGAGCCGCGGCGTAAGCTCCCGCGCTATTGCGCTCTTCACCTACGACGAAGAGCAGGCCGAAATTGCGCACACCACTTTCGAGCAGCCCCTCAGCGGCCCCGATCATGGAAGCGATAATGCCCTTAGCGTCCGCGGAGCCGCGTCCCCAGATGAAATCGGCGTCCTCGCGAGAGGCGAAGAACGGAGGGACGGTATCCATGTGAGTGGAGAGGGTAACCAGGGGTTCTCCCCAGTGGGCGAAGACGTTGAAGCGATCCGCCTTGACCGGGCAGCGTTCGGCGTGACCCGAAAAGCGGCCGCCGAGGCGTGAAAGCACCTCAAAGAGGAACTCTCCGACCGGAGCCTCGTGATTGGTCACCGACTCGATATCCACGAGTTGGCGCGTGAGCAGGAAGATGTCTGTCATGCCGCTTTCTCACCTGATGGTGCGACCGACAACAACCGGCCTCAATGGCGGCTTACGACCTATGTGGATGGAGGTAGAGAAGGAAAGCCGGCGAGGAGACGAATCGCAGTCTTTGCTTCCCGATAGCGCTCCATCCGTACAGCGGGCAAAGCCGCAGGGCCGGATGACAGTCGACGAGCCTTGGACTCGTCTCCCAATCGCCCGGGAGAACGCCTCCGGGAGCGATTTCGGCGGAACCTTAGGCGGCAGCAGGGTTTAGCTGCATCCCAGCCCCTTTCGCACGGGCCTCCGAAGCGCCTCGGAAATGCCGGCCCGGCTACTGGTGGCCTCCGCACCTCTACCAAGAACACTTCAAGCTAACAGCTAGGCGGAAGGCATGTCAAGGCAAGCGGACAGGGGTAATGATGATGGTCGATGTAAGTTCACTTGGGATGGCTGCGCAAGTAGTCGAAAGCAAGATGCCGCGTGTGGTGAATTCGCTAAGAAAGAAATGCAGATGCATTGGCCAGATCCGGCCATCGTGATGACAACACCGGGAGGAGAATAGCTTTGAGGCCAATGGAAGGAGGCGGAGGGAGCTCACCCGCGGACGCGGATTTGGCTGAAACTCAAGACGACGTGGCCGCCGGACGTGGGCCGGCCAAAGTTCATCTCGGGACGGAAGCGGGAGAAGAGCAAAACCTGATCCAACTCGTGCTGGACGTTCGCATCGACTTGTCCGGAGATGACGCGATAGCTGACGGCCTGGCCATCGGCGTTCACCATTGCTTCGACGAGAAGCGGATGCTCTCCGCCGGTGCGAGTGGCCTCTTCGAGCCGGGACATTTCAAAGCCAGCCAAAACCTCCAGGCGAGCAGGCTGGAGCAGATTCGTGGGCGAATCGGGTGTGGCAGCGGAGACGGGCATTCCGGGGCCCAAAACCTGATAAACCACGGCGAAAACCAATAAGGCAAAAACGACGCCACCGGCCGCAGGCAGCGCCAGCGGTTCGAATATGTTCTTCAGCACAAGTTCCAGACGGTCTTTGGCACGGCGTATGCGTCCCTGCAATCCGCCTAAGGCCCGAGCATCGGAGACAGCCAAACGGATACTGACGCCCAAATCCTTGGGTGGCGCCGGACGAGGAGCCAAGGACATGACCCGCTGTATTCCGCGATAGCGCTCCAGTTCGCGACGGCAGGAGGGACAGGCGTCCAGGTGCGACCCGATGATGGCGTGCGCATCGGGGCCGAGACGGTCCGGCAGAGCGCCGTCAAGGTATCCTGGCAGGAAGCGTATCACTCGAGCGCAGGTCATTTTTTAATCTCCACACTTCACCCGGCGCAAAGACAGAAACGCCGCATTGGGGGCCGATTTATGCGGAACCAGGACAGGTTCGAGAATTTCGCGCAGCATGCGGCGGCCGCGCAAAATCCGGGACTTCACGGTACCCACGGAAACGTCCAGAACCTCGGCCACTTCTTCGTAAGAGAGCCCCTCCAAATCGCGGAGAATCACGGCGGCGCGGAAGACGGGGGCGACCTCTCCGAGCGCGTGCTGGACTACGTGCTGAATTTCACGAGCGGCGAGTTCCTCGAAGGGAGAACACCCGGAATCTTCAAGCTCGATCGTCGCGCCGTCCTGCTCCTCGTCAATGGAGGTTTGAAAGCGCAAATGGCGCCAGAACCAACGCTTGTAATTAAGGCTCTCGCGCACGGCAATGCGATAGAGCCAGGTCTTCAGCGAACTGCCTTCACGAAAGCGGCGAATTCCGCGAAATGCCTTCAGAAAGACCTCTTGGGTGACGTCGGCCGCATCGTTCGGATCACGCAGAATCCCAAAGATAACGCCGTAGACCGGAGCGTGGTAATAGGTGACGAGCCAGTCGAAGGCCGCTTCGGAGCCGCTGCGCAGCTCCTCCATCATCCCGGCTTCGTCCTGAGGCCAGGTTAGGACGTGCGCCAAGTCAGACACAGCCACCTCTCTCCACCTGTAAAGTTAGACACCAATGGGGCAGGGATGTTCCCCGCATATCTTGTATTTTCCCGCTACGGGTGCTTATTTGCAAATAGGGCATTTGGCCTGGTCAGGCTTGCCAAATTGGGACTTAAGTACTCGATTACCGGCTGAATCGTTTCATAAGTACGAGGAGCGCGACATAATAACCATCCTGCTCACTATTCTCCTGCTGGCGTTGCTTGGGGTGTTGCCAACATGGCCTACAGCACGAGTTGGGGATACTATCCGAGCGGCAGTCTGGGCCTTCTACTTTTAAATTGTCATCGTGGTCCTACTGGCTCGCAGGCGGCCGGCGGTGTAGTCAGTCGCAAGCTCAGAAGCTGAACTTTATCGACCTGAACGCGTGCTCCGGGCCAACTACGAAGCGCCGATCAGCCCCAAGAGGTTTTTCAACTCTTCATCCCTAAGCAAAGCAGTTCGTTCGTGTGACAGAGTTATATCTTTGATTTCGTTCTTATCCCAGGGAACTCCAAAATAATAGGCCGTGATCAACGTGCCTTTCGTTTGATATAAGGTCTGTTCCGGTTCTTTTAATTTCTTCTGCAAAAAAGGGCCTAATTCAGGAGGCGCTGGGCCGACGCTTATGTTGCTGCGATCGAACAAAGGCAGCGCACTAATGACCCACGGTACGAGGTAGAGCAGGTCCTTCAGTTCGGTACTTCTCCAAAGACTAACGAGATCACCAAGCAACTCTGAAATGTCAGAGGCGCTCCAGCTTGTTGACTGGGCCAGCCAAGCCATAGCCCAGATCGCTGAGCATTGAACGCACGGCTTTTCAGCATTCCGAAAAGTGACGACCCCTTTGCGCCACTCCTCTAGCTGCTGGACTGCGTCATCAGTCGGTAGGTTTCCTCCGCTGCGAGCCATTGAGACTTCGTATGCGAGTTCCATAACGGCCAGGCAGCCTAGGGCCGTGTCAACCGGCGCGTGTCAACGAGTTTGAGACCACTGGTCATGGAATTTAGTGAGCATTTTCATCTGCGTTGAGCGGTTTGTTGATCCAGACCTCGGTTGGAACCGAGAGTGGTTTCGGCTCCTGGCGCACGAAGCGTTCGGGGTGGACGCGATAGGCGGCATCGAGAACGGCTTGACGCTGTTCGAGGATGTGCGCGGTTTGGTTGTAGTGGACCATGGCCGGGGTGAGCAAGCCCAACCCGGAGTGGCGGTGTTCCTGGTTGTACCAGCGGAAAAATCCCTGCGAAAAAGCGCGGCTGTCCTGAATGCACCCGAAGCGGTCCGGAAACTCCGGCCGGTACTTCAGGGTGCGAAACTGGCTTTCCGAATACGGATTGTCATCGGAGACGTGCGGGCGGCTGTGGGTTTTCGTGACACCCAAGTCGGCCAACAGGAAGGCTACCGGCTTGGAACTCATCGAGGTGCCGCGATCAGCATGTAGGGTGAGCTGGCCGGGCTGGATGTTTTGTTTCGCACAACTCTCCCCGATCAGCCGCTTGGCCAGCTCCGCGCTTTCGCGCATCGCCACCATCCAGCCGGTGACGTAGCGGCTGAAGACATCGAGGATGACGTAGAGGTAGAAGTAGGTCCACTTGGCGGGCCCCAGCAGCTTGGTGATGTCCCAGCTCCAGAGTTGATTGGGAGCCGTCGCCAGTAGTTCCGGCTTCGTGTACGGCGGATGAGTCAACTGGTCACGTCGTTCGCGGGATTCGCCCTCTTGTTTCAGGAAGCGATGCATGGTGCGAATCGAGCAGTAATAGTGCCCTTCGTCGAGCAACGTCGCATACACAGCGGCTGGGGAGCGATCCTGGAATCGTTCTCCGTGCAGATGCGCCAGGACCGTTTCGCGTTCCGTCGGACTCAGGGCACGTGCTGGTCTCGGTCGCAAAGCGATCGCTGCGGGGAAAGAAGCTGCACGTCGATCCCGGTAGTAGGAAGCACGCGGCGCAAACAGCGCACGGCAAGCGGCGCGCGTGCCTACATCGGTCGCCAGTTCAGTGACCGCGGTCATCAGGACTCTTCCTCCAGGTCCTGTTCCGGAATCGGATGACCCAACAGCGCAGCCACTTTTTTTTGGACATCGATGATGATGTGCGCCTTACGCAGATCTTCGGTCAGACGTGCGTTCTGGCGGCGCAGCTTCTGGTTCTCCTCATCCATCGGATGGCGCTTGGACTTCGGCCCGCGCCTCTGCGGAGTCAGCGCTTCGAGGATGCCGTTGGCCCGCTCGCGCCGCCAAGTGGCCAGCAGCGAAGAGTACAAACCTTCCCGGCGGAGGAGAGAGCCGATACCGCCTCGTGTGGCAGCGGCGGCCTCGGCTTCCTGCAGGATGCCCAGTTTATATTCCGCGGTGTAGGTACGCCGCTTGGGTTTCGCGACCACTTCGGGATCAGGCCGCGAGGCCGGCAGCGAATCGGCGCCCGCTTGGGCTGCCACTGCACTCCGCTTCGGCTCGCCAGGCTCGCCTCCGCTCCGTTCCGTGGCAGCCCAACTTGCAGAAGAAACAAAACCAAGAGAATTCCCGTTCATCTCTCCCTTTTTCTTTCTCGCCCTGCTCATTAATTAAGAGTACTAAAACGGTCTCAGAGATGTTGGCACGGAGGGAACCGGGTCGTCGGAGCGCAGCATTCTGTCCACGGGTTCTGCAGTCTGCTCCGCTCTTGACCTGCTCAAGTCGAGAACTGACAGGGGGCCCGACATTTCGAAGAGATTGCCACCTATATTCATAAGGTCTGTCGTCGAATTTCTAAATTCTTCTCGCCCCACCTCATAGAGCATGACACCGTATTTGGCGCTTGCAATCTGCCTCGCAGACGTCCGGGCTGGCGCGTGAATTGCGCATTTCATCGCCGATTTGAGCAACTCGGGCGGAGCTTGGATTTCGTCGCCGAGACATGCCGCCAGCAGTGTTCCCGGATTGGAATCGTCGAACACATGAACAGAGTAGGGGCCAAAGAGCTTCCCGGATTGGACTGCCCTATTGTACTCGTCAATCATGTGAATGATGAGCGGTTGGACGCGCCTGCCAGCGAGGACGGAGGCTAGAGGAACCACTTCGCTCCATCTTCCGTCATCCATGTGAGGTTTGAGGACAGTAACTAGGTCGTCGGCCTCGTCTCTGCCGGAGTAGTGACCGTTAACGATGGCGTGGGCTGCTAAATATTCTTGAAAGGTAAGGTGGCGGAACTCATAGGCTGGGAAAATTCCGCCATCATCCTCCATATGGCCGCTCAGGATGAGGAGGCTGCTACGCAATTCGACTCGGTCGATAAATTCGCTGACACTATTTCGCGCGCAGCCCAGGATTTCCGGCATCTCTGTTCTGGCTTTGTTTAAAAGTTCGCGCAGCCGCTTTACCGAAATCCTCTGTGTGCCTGCGCACATCATCCAAAAAGCCACATATCCAAGCTGGGGAATCGCCTCTTCTTGATCGATGGGGTCGTAGCTTTCGACATTCCAGGTCATCAGTAATACCTCGATGGCCTTGCCATATAGCACGGTTCTTTTTGTCGGCAACTGCCCTACCCATCGTTTTACCAGAAGGAGAGTCGTGAGTAGCAGCGGATTACTTGCGAGTTCAAAAAGGCGCTCATTAGAGACGATGGTCTGGGCAAGTTTTTCCGCTTCAGAATGGACGTGAGCGGTATCACCCACCACTTCTTTGTGCCAATTTAGCGTGAGTGTCCTAATTTCGTCCTCGTCTAGGTCGTCTAAGGTGAAGTGCTGACACAGCGTGCGGAGCGCCCCGCCTATCAGGCGAAATCCGGCTTCTCTCGACGTAAGGACCAACGCCGCGTTCGGATACGTTGCGAGAAATGTACGTAATTGGTGTACAAATGCAACACGATCGCCTCCGTTGGCTATCTCGTCCAGACCATCGATTAAAAGCAGCGCTGCCCCGTCTCTCAGGTTGGCGAAGGTCAATGTCCTAAAGCACTCGGCCAGTTCATTAGACATTTCGGCCCTGAGGGGGATTTCAGCCAAAATCTCCGTGATCGGTGAACGGACGAGAGCCCCGAGTTGACGGCATCGAATTAACAGGGGAAGCCAATCACGGGGCGGTAACTCGTCACCTACTAAGCTACGCCTTTCCGGGAAGGCATAAGCCGTCGCCAATCGCTTAAGCAGGGTAGTTTTGCCGCCGCCTGGTAGCCCTAATATAGTCATGCGCGAGGTTTGCGAAAGCGCCTTCCCGACGGTAACGCTGTTGTCATCTTTTTCGCCAAGCGGTCTTCTCCTTATTCCTCGGGAGCTTCGAAATACATTTTCATCGCGGTTATCCTCCTGGCCGGCAGTTTGTTCGGCACGAATAGAATTCACTAGACGCAAGGGGACAAAAAGGGTCTCAAGTCGAAGGCGACGTCCTCCTACTTCCTGATCAGCTGGTAGCCCATCCAAGTGGATTTCGCCACACTCCTGTTCTAAAAATCTCAGGTAGTGGTCCCGGGCCTTCGCAACGGCTACCTCAGAGAGGCCAGGTTCGGACGAGGGAGCGAGATAATGAAGGGAATGCATTTCTCCACCAATTGCCTTATCTGCTTCTATGATGGTTCGAGCAGCTTTTTGACCGATAAAATTGCCGTCCGCATGCACGAGTGAGAATGACGAGAGTTCTTGATTCTTCGAAAAGTAAATGGCCCAAATCCAGCCGATCTCATGGGCCAACAGTTCGAGCCGAGGTTCGAGGCTTAGACCCGCCATACCTGTTCCTACGCAGCGTCCGGCTAGTTCTACAGCTTTTCGTTCCGAAACGATTACGCGGCCTGTTATGAGCTGTTCGACGGCCTCAGCGCCGTTCAGAAGGATGACCCTCTTGTTTCCGAGATCCAATTCCTGCTCAATTGCCGTCTCGGTGAAACCCGATAATGAGATGAAATAGCCAACCGTTTCGCCTTCAAGATGTTTCCTTCGCTCGGCGTCCAAGCTACCGACAAACTTATTCACGTCGTCCCCACCAGTCGTATCCGCGGTGGCCTTACATTCGGCGACAACGTGTCTAGCTTCCGTTCTGTGATTAGCGACCAGGTCAATTTCACGTCCAGACTTGTGGATGTTTAGCCGCACGTTCTCGTATCCAAGTGCAAGAAACACATCCGCCATCAATCTCCCAAAGAGGTCTCCGCGCTTGTTGGCGGCGCTCTCAAGTATCCGCACGACCGGACGTTCTGACATCATCGATGTTGACATTACTCCAACTCTATTAGCGGTGATCTCAAATGGCAGCTTATAGCACAGACCAAGACTCAAATGCTCCCGACCAGTCAGCAACGCAGCCGGAAGTAACTGAAAAGATTGGTGGGGCCGAAGGGATTCGAACCCTCAACCTCCTCGATGCCATCGGTGCGGACGATGATGACAGCGAATGGCAGAAGGTGCCACAAGTGCCCAGTCTGGTTTGAGATACAACTGGTCTTCTGTGCTGCCGGAGTAGCCAGCGGATGACACGGATCGATCAGTTGACGCCACTTACCGGCACAAACTTCTGAACCCGCTTTCCGTCCTCGACTTCCCCGGTATAAACGTTGTTCTTGGAGTCGACGACGACAGAATCTATCCAATGAAGTTGACCTGCATAACGGCCATTGCCACCGAACGAACCGGCCGGCTTGCCGTCCTTGCGATTAAAAATCCACACCATGTCGTTTGTGCCGTCTGCAACGAAAATGAACTTCTGTTGCGGGTCTTTTGAGAGCGCCAGGTGATAGACCGTTCCACAGCTGGGTGAGGTTGTGCTCCAGGGTCCGCCGCAGTTTGCGCCGCGTGATTGAGTGGAAGGATGAACGAAGAACTGCATCACAAAGGCGCCTTGCTTTGTAAATACTTGGACGCGGTCACTCCCTCGCTCGCAGACGTATACGAGACCATCGTTTGACAGGTGAACACAGTGGAGCGCCGGCGCAAACTGCTTTTGGTCCGGAGGCGGCCCGGAGATGTCGTAATTCGGTGTAGGATCGTTGTCGATTTCGCTCAAGGGAATGCCGTGCCCACCCCAGCCGCGCTTGAAGGCGCCGGTATCCAGGTCGTAGACGAGGATTCGTTTGTTCAGAAAACCATCGGAGATGTATATCTCTCGATCGTCTTCTTGCAAGTGGAATGAGCCGATACCGCCAGGGAACAAGTCGGTTTGCTGATTATTCTGCTTCACCTGGTTGGCGGGCACTTTTGGCCCGCGGCGGCCAAAATCCCTTACAAACTTGCCATCCTTGTCGTACTCGATGATCCCATCGCCTGGATTCGTTCCAGACAGCCACACGTTTTCGTCCCGATCAACGAACATGGTTTGCAGCCTGCCCGGCCAGCCGGGAGTGTAATTTGGTCCGCCCCAACCTCTCAAAACGTTTCCTTGCTGATCGAATTCAATGATTTCAGGTCCGAGTACACAGCACTCTTGGCGCGGAGGCGTCAGGCTAGCGCCCAACTCGTCAGGCCTGGCATCCGACTGCCGATTGATAATCCAGAGGTGATCTTCTTTATCGACACCCATATCCACGACCTGCTGCATGCTCCATTTGTTCGGCAAAGGCTTTGGCCAGAATGGATCGACCTTATAGACAGGCCCCGATTGCGCACGCGCTGCCGAAAACGTCATCAGGAAGAGACCTAACGACGCTACAGTCATCGATGTTCTTATCCATCTGTTACGCATCGCTCTTCTCCTCTCGAACCGGTATCGGAGGCACGTCTCACGGGCCGTATGAGGAACGACAACTTAAGAGATTGGTGGAGCCGAGGGGATTTGAACCCCTGACCTCCTCGATGCCATCGAGGCGCGCTTCCAACTGCGCCACGGCCCCACCGGAGGGATGAAGTTCTTATAGCACCCAGTTTGGATAAGGTCAAACAGCAGGGATTCTTTTAGATTCTTTCGCTTGCGGCGAGATGGCTCGCGATTACAATAGCCCGCCTATGCCAAGGATCACATTTCTGGGTGCGGCGGGAACGGTTACGGGCTCCAAGTATCTGATCGAGGCTGCGGGGAAACGGCTGCTTATCGATTGCGGGCTATTCCAAGGCGGCAAGGAGTTAAGGCAACGGAATTGGGCGCCCCTGCCGCAAAACCCCGCGAGCATCGATTTCGTCGCGATTACGCATGCGCATTTGGATCATACCGGCTATCTGCCGCGGCTGGTGAGCGACGGGTTCCGAGGCCCGATTTTTGCCAACGCTGCGACGCAAGAACTGTGCGGGCTGCTTCTTCCGGATTCGGCACACATCATGGAAGAAGACGCGGAGCACGCCACGCACCACGGCTACAGTTCGCATAAGCCGGCCCTGCCGCTCTACACGCAGGATGAGGCGGCGGAAGCGCTGAAGCGATTCGCGCCGCTGCCGCGGTTGGGCGAATGCCGCATCTGTCCCGAGTTCCTGATTCGGTCGCATGACGCCGGCCATATCCTGGGTTCATCGAGCCTGGAACTGGTGATTACCGAGGACGGCAAGAACACGACGATACTTTTTTCGGGAGACATCGGCCGTTATGACCAGCCGCTGATGAAAGATCCGGAGAGGCCGCCGCAGGCGGATTTCGTGCTTTGCGAATCGACCTATGGGGACCGCGATCATCCCAGCGTTCCGCCACCCGACGAAGCGTTGGCCGAGGTGATCCATCGCGTGGCGCGCCGGGGCGGAGTGATCGTGGTGCCGGCGTTCGCGGTGGACCGCACGCAACTGCTGCTCTACGACGTACGACGGCTGGAAAGGGCGCAGCGTGTCCCTCCGCTGCCCATTTATATGGACAGCCCGATGGCCATCGGCGTCACGGAGATTTACCGGGAGCATCGCGAAGATTTGAAAATTGGAATGGAGGAGCTGCACGCCAACGCTGCCTCCATGCAGGCGGTTCACGTGATGCGCACTCCCGAGGAGTCGAAACAGATCAATAGCGTGCACACACCGGCCATCATTATCTCGGCCAGCGGCATGGCCACGGGCGGCCGCGTGCTTCATCATTTGAGCCAACGCCTGCCGGACGCGCGCAACTGCGTGCTGCTGGCGGGCTTCCAGGCCGAAGGCACGCGGGGGCGGGCGCTGGAGGACGGCGCGAAATTAATCCGAATTCACGGCGAGGACGTGCCGGTGCGGGCCGAAGTCGTCAACCTGCGGCAATTTTCGGCGCACGCCGGACGCAGCGAGCTGATGCGCTGGCTGGGCGGAATTCCGGCGCCGCCGCGGCAGCTTTTTCTAGTGCACGGAGAGCCGGCGGCAGCCCAAGCCCTGCAAGCGGCGGTGAAGTCCGAACTGCGCTGGAATGTGACCGTAGCTGGTTATCTGCAGAGTGTTGACCTTAACGCGGGATGAACGGCGCAGGCTCGTGAGGCGAGAATTTAGCGTTAAGCGGTAACGCTCGCGGGGCTGACCTGCTGCGGCATGGCCGGAACTTCCTGCAGGTGAAGGCCAACCCTGAACATCGGCAGCGGAGCGACGCGCCCCCAGCGGTTGAGATCCCAACTGGCGCGAATGAATTTCACATCGGGCCGAAGAACCAGCTCGAGCACGGCGCGCGTCTCGCCGCGGTAAAAGCTCTGCGGCAGCTTGAGAATCGGGTGCGTGCCCCAATTCTCGCCGTCGGCGGAGCCCCAAATGGAGACGTCGATGGACTCCTGCTCAATCTGGTCGGTGATGAGCATGATGCAAAAGAAAGTGCGCGTGGAAGTGGCGCTGACGTCGACCTTCTCGCCGTGTCCGTTCTCCTCGACTTTGGTATCGAGGGGAATCAGATTGAACTCCATGGCCATTTAAGCTTTTCTCCTTGAAGCTCGCGGATTTTAACACATCCCCTGGCGGATCAGGATGGGCGCAGGCGTGAAAGGCGCTCGGCGGCGGCGGCCAGCGTCTCTTCCTTTTTGCAAAACGTGAAGCGGACCTGGCGGGCGCCGTCGGCGGCATCGTTGTAAAAGCTCGATCCCGGGACCACGGCGACGCCAATTCGCTGGACCAGATCGCGCGCGAAGGCGACGTCATCGGGAAATCCGAACCGGGAGATATCGGTCATGACATAGTAGGCGCCGCGAGGACGAAAGCACTGGAAGCCTGCATTTTCCAGAATGCCGAGCATGCGGTCGCGCTTGACGCGGTAGGTTTCGGCTAGGCGCTGGTAGTAAGAATCGGGCAGACTGGAGCGCGAAAGCTCCCGCAGCCTGCAACGGCGCCGCCGCGCCGACGGTGAGAAAATCGTGCACCTTGCGAATGGATTCGGTGGCAGCGGGCGGAGCAATGGCCCATCCGACGCGCCATCCCGTAACGCCATAGGTTTTGGACATGCCGTTGATGGTGATGGAACGGTCGCGCATACCCTCGAGCGAGGCCATGGAGATGTGCCGGGCGCCATCGTAAATGATGTGCTCGTAGATCTCGTCGGTGACGGCGAAGGTATTCCAGCGCAGGCAGAGGTCGCGAATAAATTCGAGTTCCTCGAGCGTGAAAACCTTGCCGGTGGGATTGTTGGGAGTATTTACGATGATGGCCTTGGTGTTCGGGCCGAAGGCGTTCGCGAGCTCCTGGCGGTCGAACTCCCAATTCGGGGGATGCAGCCGCACAAAGCGCGGCTTGGCGCCGGAGAGGATGGCGTCGGGGCCGTAGTTTTCGTAAAAGGGCTCAAAGATAACGACTTCATCGCCCGGATTAATGATGGCCATCATGGACGAAATCATGGCTTCGGTCGAACCGCAGCAGACGGTGATCTCGCGCTCCGGGTCCACGGTGACGCCCTGCGTGCGGGCGAACTTGGCGACAATGGCATCGCGCAGGGGTTTCGCTCCCCAGGTGATGGCGTACTGATTATCGTCGGCGGCAATGGCGGCGCGAGCGGCCTCTTTCACTTCAGCGGGCGCAGGAAAATCGGGAAAGCCTTGCGCCAAGTTGACGGCGTGGTGCTGCAGGGCAAGGCGCGTCATCTCGCGAATCACGGATTCGGTAAAGTATTCGGCCTTTTCGGAGAGCATCAGGCGCGCCGTTGCGGCAATCTTATCGGCAGTCGGTTTGGCTTCAGCGGAACGGGTCATTAGTGGTTTTGGGGATTGCGAAGGGATTTACGGACGAACACCATCGGGCAAAGCGGGTGAAGCGGAATCGGACGCCGTGTTGGACGCTTTGGCCAGCGTGGCGGAGCCGCGCCGATAGATCTGGCGGTAAAGCTCGGCGTTGCGGGCCACGATCTGGACGTATTCTCGGGTCTGGTTAAAGGGGATCGATTCAACAAATTCCGCCGGCTCCTCATAGTTCTGCCCCGCAGTCCACTGCTCCACGCGACTCTCGCCGGCGTTGTAGGCCGCCAGCGCCGCCTCCGGCGTGCCGTAGGCGGAGAGCAGTTGGGACAAATACAACGCTCCGAGCTTCACATTGTACTCCGGATCGAACAGGCGTCCTCGAGCATAGCTGTACTTGAGGGTGTGCGCCAGTTTTACGGCCGTGTAGGGCTCGAGTTGCATCAGGCCGACCGCATTGGCGTACGACACGACGTCGGACGCGAAGGCCGACTCCTGCCGGATGAGGCCGGCGACGAGCATGGGGTCGAGATGAAAATGCAGGGCTTCCCGCTCGATCAGGTCGCGGTACGGCAAAGGATATGCGGTATGCAAAGCCTCATCGGGGATTTCTTCGACGCGACGCGCCTCGAACTGGGTGACGATTTGACGGGTGGTGACGATTCCCGCGCCGTAGTGCCCCGCTTGCTCAGCGGCCTTGGCGATGGCGATGAGCAGGCCGCCAGCATGGGTATCGGCATAAGCCGCACGCAGTTCCAACTCGGCAGAACTGTCAAAAGCGATGCTTTGCAGCGCCTGAGCGCGCGACCAGCGCTGGGTGGCCGCGGCCGGCAAGGGGCCGTCCAGCGGAAGCAAGGGGGGCGCCGGAGGAATCACGGAAACGATCTCGGCAGGATTGGTGGGTTCGGAGCCGATTTCATGCAGGCGCTCGGCGGCCTTTTCGCCAAAATAGGTTTGCGGGAAGCGATCGACGTCGGCCAGATAGAAGCTGCGGGCATGCGGAGTATTGTCCGCACGCTCATAGGAACGGCCCAGCCAATAGAGCGCATTCGCGACTTGGGGCGCCGTCGGGTACTTGGTCAGAAATTGCTCGAACTGGCTGGCGGCGTCGGGCTGCCGCAGCATGTAAGCCGTCCAGGCCAGGCGCCACTGCGCAGTCGTTGCATACTTTCCGGCGGGAAAGGCGGACAAAATCCGCTGGTAATATTCGGACGCACGGGCGCGATCGACATTCACCCAATAAAAATTGGCCGCGGAAAACAGAGCCTCCTCGGCCCAGGGGCTTTGGGGATGGCCGGAGACGACCCGTTCGACGGCGGCGACCATATCCGCCTCGACCTTTGCCGTTCGCTGTACCTGCGAAAGTGAATAGAGGCGCTCGGCATCCAGCTCAGGATCGGCGAGAGTCAGAGATTCGAGGGCGCTGGCACTGCCGCCCAATTGCACTTGAACCTGTGCGAGGCGCAGCGTGGCGCGATCATGAGCGGTGCCGGAGAGCTTTGGGAGCAGATCCTGGTAGGCTGTGCGGACATCCTTCCAACGCCGCGCGTCGTAGAGCGCTTCCGCGCGGCTGATCTCCGTTTCCACCGGGGTGCCGGGAAACTGCTCGCCCAGGATTGCCTGAAGGTAGGGAACGCGGTCAACGGCAATCTTGGCCTCGTTGTTCAGTGGAAAGCGGTAAATCACGTCCAGATAGTCGGTCGCGGCGGCGAGGGGCTTTTCCCCATTTGCGAGAGCTGTTTTTTCCTTGGCCTGAGCACGTAGGAGCAAAAGCGAAGGTTTCGAGGTTACTTTCGGATAGGTTTCCAAGGCGGCCACGGCCTCAGCAGGCTGACCCGCGGAGATTGCCGCCTGGGCCAAGGCCTCGACGGCAGAATCGCTCATGGCAACACCGGGATAGAGTTCCCGGTAGCGCTTCAATTCGGCGAGGGCGATGTCCACGGCCCCGGAGGCGCGGTCGTTCTGCGCTTCCCAATACAAAGCATAATCGGCGAGCAAGGGATCCGCGGCGGCCTTCTCCAGCCAGCTTCTTGATTCGGTGAAATGCGTACGGGTGTAATCGTAATAACCCAAGGCCAGGGCCGCCCGCGCGCCTACGGCCGTTCCCTTTTCGCGATCCGCAAACTGCACCAGACGTTCATAAGCGACGGCCATGGGATGGTCGTGAAGATCGCGCGCGAGGCGCTCGAGTTGCTTGCGCGGAGGTGGGTGCGGCAACGGGGGGCTTAGCCGGTGTTACCTTCTTCTTGGCTACGGGCTTCTTTGGAGCGCTGGGCTGCTGCGGCGCCGCCATGCCGGGAATCGACAAACAGCAGCAGAATATGCCCGGCAAGAGCAGCGTCCAGAATCGCTTGATGCCGCGCGAGGGGATGGCTTTTGGAGGCGGGGGGACAGACAAGCACGACGGTACCGTCGAGCCTGACGCGACCGCAGGTAAGCTAGCGCCGCAAAGCGGGAGAGGGATACGGATATTCGCCAAGGGCCTGCGGATCGCCATCGCCCAAGATTTGCACCATCCAGTCATAGAAGTAATCGACAGGATGGCCAAGAATCGACTGAAAACGCCTGCCATATTCCTTGTGAGCCTTTTCGATATCATCTCGCAAACGTAGGCAAATGTCTCTATGCTCGCGCCCCAAACGAACCTCGTTGGGGCGGAGCATCTTGATATCCTGCATGGAAACTTTGGCGACGCGATTGGCTCGCCGGTGCAGGTCCTGTTCCTCCGGAAGCAGCGCCGAGACATCGAAAGACGCTGCGGCGGAAGGAAGCTCTTCTATAGGGTTCAGCGGCGCATTTCCCGCCGATTCAACCGAAATCTCCGCGAAGTACTCCGCGCGTTCCCCCGCCACGTCAGATGCACGAGGCTCGCCAACCGTTTCCGCTGGAGGGGAGTGTAACGGGGCGTCGACGGGACTGGTAGCAAAATCTTTGACGGCAGGTTCCTGAACCGGGGCGAGGTCTTCGCCCATGTCCGGCAAGGCGACGGGGACCGCCAACTCAACCGCCGGGGGTGGCTCGGCCGGAATTTCCGGCTGGGCGGAGGGCATGGGAACAACCGCTACGGGACGCCTGATGGGCTGCACCGGGGCTGGCTCCGGCTCGGCGACACCGCCCCCATATCCAGACTGCAGAGAGTTGGACACAAAGCGAGAAAGCACCTCAAGCGAAGCGGCCAGGGATGCGGCAGAAGTCTGGGCGCGCAAAATAGGCGGCAGCGAATTCGAAGGGCGGCTGCTCCCACAAGCGGCAACTAAGTCGTTAAGAGCTTGATTCAGCTCCTCGGCGGTGCGCTGGAGGGTATTCAGCGTCTCGCGCAGAGTTCGAGAAACAGCCTTTTCCGACTCATTACCTGGCGTCATGCGGACCGCCGCCAAAATAGACGCATAAAAGCATTATTGTGAGCGGCGTAAAGCATTGTCAACAGCGACAATAGCGGCACGTAGCCAGGTAGGCGCTAGTGCCCTGCGCGGGGTTTGGGCTGCGCGTGTACGGGCCATGGCCGGTCAGGCTTTCGTGAAGCGAAATGGTGGAGGCGGGGGAAGTCGACTACTCTTGGCGAACGGAGCCGTGGGGATTGCCCTTCAAGGATGAGAGGACGGTGTTGCCGCGCAGCTGTTTGCGCGAAACCGGGCGGAGCTCTTCGGGGTGCTCGCGGAGATAGGCGATCAAAGAATGCTTCTTTTCCCTCCCGCGCTCGGGCGTGGCTTCGTCTCCGCTTGCCGCTGAAGTCGACGGAATCAGATCGCGCAAGCGCGCGGCGACGCGAACGTAAATCGAGCGCCAGGTCTTCTTGACCGTGGCCAGCGAGATGCCTAGATCGCCGCTCAGTTCCCGGTCGGTTCCGCCATGCAACGGGCAAGCAGCAAGCGCTGTTCGGCACGGCTAAAGCCAAATTGCGGCGGCCGATATACAAAAAGAGAGCCAATCATCGAGGTGATGGACTCGAGAGGACGCTGCTGCGCGATCTCTCTGGTAACGCCAAGGACATGGGGTTTTCGAATGATGTCGTGCAGATCGTCTTGCGGGACGTCGCCATAGCATCCACGACTCCCGTCCCACAGAAAGCCGCCCGTATGACGCAATCCCAACAAATGGTCGATGCTCTCGGCCTGCGCCACGAACACCTCCTTCAACAGGTACCCGCGGTGCTGCTCGACTCCGGCGGTCATGAGTGCGTTCCAAACCTCCATACGCTGCGCGTCCTCACGGCGCACGCTGGCCTGCCATATCAGCAGGTTTAGCCCTCCGCGCGAATTCGCTGCGAGGACCTCTCTCGGCGAGAGCACGGCCGGCTCACCCCGCACGACTCTTTTCGCCAGTTCGGGGCCGATCCAGAAATACGGCGACTCCTTCACTTCGCGCACGAAGAGATCGGAAACAAAGACGCTCACTCCTACGCCGATCGTTGTGACCGAGGCGTCGGTCGTGTCTTCAAAAACTGTGGCGGCACAAAAACCGTCGCCCGCGAGCAGGCGATGCCATGCCGGGCCGAGGTCGGCAATGCCGACCGCATAGCGCGGTCCTGCGATCGGATGCGCGGCAACGATGCTGACGCATTCTTCCACGTCGTTGGGCCGCATGGGCCGATAGCGGATGCTCAAGTCGCCTCTTGCCGTACAAGTGTATGGCTTTCGGCCTTCGACAGCTTGCGCGAGAAAGGACGAAGCTCTTCGGGGTGCTCGCGGAGATAGGCAATCAAAGGATGCTTCTTTTCCCTCCCGCGCTCGGGCATGGCTTCGTCCCCGTCCGCCGCCGAATTCGCCGCAATCAAATCGGGCGAGCGCGCGGCGACGCGAGCGTAAATCGAGCGCCATGTCTTCTTGACCGTAGTCAACGAGATGCCGAGGGCATCGCTCAGTTCCCGGTCGGTGCCGCCATGCAAGGCGGCAAGCAGCAGGCGCTGTTCGCCACGGCTGAAGCCAAATTGCGTGGGCCGGTATTCAAAAAGGATACCTATCCAGGATCCGGGCCGGCGCATATCAACTTCTCGGGTGAGCCCAAAAACGTGGGGAGCTTTCACGATTTCCGCGGGGTCTTTTTCCGAGAGGTCCGTGTAGCGTCTGGCGACCGGATCCCACACCAAGCCGCCGGTCTGGAGCATCCAGTGCAGCCGGTCCACGGTGTCCACCTGATGCGCGAGCAGTTCTTTCCAAAAGAAGCCGAGGTGCTCTTCGATAAACGCGGCACCCATCTTGCGGTAAACGTCCAGGTTCGTTTCGAAGCCCGGGCAGATGAAGGCTTCCCAGACCACCGCATTGAGGCTGCCGCGAGAATTCGCGTCGCGAAGCTGACGATCCGAGAGAATTGGAGAGTCGCCCCGGCTGAGGCGGCGGGCCAGCTCCGGTCCATACCAAACAGGCCGGGCTTTCAATTCCCGCATGAAATCGTCGTTAACGAAAGTGCTCACGCCGATGCCGCAAAGCGTCGCACGCGATCCCGCGACCTCCTCAAACACGACGGCCGATTTTGCTTCGCACTGGAGCAGCCGCAGCCAGGCGGGATGCAAATCCTCGATGGCGTTTCCGTATCTCGCAAGGCGTACGGGATCCGAGGCGATCTTCTCGACGCAGGGGCGGAGATCCTGCGGCTGCATGGGCCTGTGGCGGAGGGTCATGGAAGGGGTTTAGCCATTATGCGCAAAGGATTTTAACCCCCTTTTAGGGTAATAGTTTTGGGCCACGAACTGCCTATACTTTCGCCCTTCCACCGCGCCGGTACCGAGCGGCGATTATATCTTGGCGCGAGATAGTTGCGTTCATCGAATCTGCGACTTAGCTAATGGTAAGGACGCAGGCGCCGAAACGTGCTTGCACGGGCGTGTGTGTCACGCAGTTCCCTACGCGGATAGCGCACGTGCGCCCCTGGGCTCTCGTTTTTGGAAGGCTGCGTTTTTGGCTTTCGAAGTGCAGCATTTACCTTGGAGTATCCGCGTGTCCTAAAGGAGGCTGTATGAGGGCGTGTGTCCGAGAGGGCTTGATTCGACGGGTTTTCCGCTGGGGTTTGCCGTTGCTGGCGGTGGCGGCCATGACGCTGGGCGGGGTCGTGGTTAGCTGGGCGCAGCCGCAAAGCACGACGCGGAAATCCGCGCTGGCGAACGCCACTGCGCCGGCGAAGATTGCGGTCGCGGACACCGCCGCGGTGACGCAGACGGCAACGGCTAAGCCCGCGGCGCAGGCCGGCGCACAGAAATCGTCCGCCATGCCGGCCGCGCCCAAGGGTCAACAGGAAGGAATCACGGTCCACGGCCACTGGGTCATCGAAGTAAAAAATCCCGACGGCTCCGTCGTCAGACACGTCGAGGTTGAAAATTCGCTCGATCCGGGGTTTCCCCTCTCCTATACGTCGTCCACCAACGCTATTCCGAGCGGAACTGAAAATGTGCCCGGCGGCGCCGCATTCCTGAACGCGCTTCTCAATGGCCAGGCCTTTTCAAATTCTGATAGTTGGGGAATACTGCTCGTTGGACCAGAGGGCCTGACTAACCTTTCGACCACATCCATCCCTGGAAACGTGCCCCAGCCGCCCTGTGTTACCAGTGGTTTCAACTTTCCTCCCGCGACTTTTGCGGTCCCCCTCGGGACTTGCATTCTGCTTTCGCCTTTTGTTTCAAGTAACTATACTTCTGAGGCTAACTGTCCGGGAACTCTGCTACTGGAATTCCGGGGGTTAGCTGCACTCTAACCTCCTCCATCTTGGGGACGTTTCCCAGTCTCTCGGGCTTTCAGCTATCTGGCTCCCTCACGGCAGGTCTAACAGGCAGCATTTCCGCGGTGGCTACGGTGAACTTTGATCCGTGTACCCTTCCTAACAGTACTACTCCGGGTTCGGTCCCAAGCTGCCCGTTCCGGCCAGCAGGTGGCGGAAATCTCCTCAGTTTAGTCTCCCTTACCAGCACCACTCTGAACCCGGCAGTCGCCGTAACCCCCGGCCAGACCGTCACGGCGACGGTGACAATCAGCTTCCAGTAGTTCACGGCAGGATGGCGAAGGTGTGCGCCGCCGATCCCAGGACAAGCCTGATGCGAGGAGATTGGCCGTGAACGAAGGAGCGGGACCGAAAACCCGGCGAATGAGACCCAAGGCGTCGATGCGCTGGAGCGCGTTCAGACTTGGCTTGGCCGCAGCTTTGGCTTTGTTTGCTGCTATGCCGCGCGCTCGTGCGCAAGCCACTCCTTCATTCAATGGATTCAAGAGCGGCATCAGCTACGCCAATATCGTGCCGCCTGTGGTGAGTGGACTGCCGTCCCCGGTTGCGGCCAACCAGGTGAGCGTAGCTACAGGGCATTTCCGCGGTGCGAACAAACCCTTGGACCTGGCTGTAGCCGACGCGGCTAACCAAACCGTCGAAATCTGGTTTGGCAATGGCGATGGCACCTTCCAGCGGCCGGCAAGCGCCGAGGTATATACGCTTCCGCCGCTGACTTCGATTTACCCCACCGCCCCTCCCGCGGTTGTTGAACCAACGGTGATCTCCACGGCGGGCAATATGCAAATTGCAGCCGCCGACCTCAGCGGCACCGCCAGCGGCGTTTCCGACATCGTCCTCGCCAACGTTCAGGGGCCGGGCACCATCACGCTGCTGAAAAATAACCGCGATGGTTCCGGCACGTTTGCCGTCAGCCTGATTCCCGCGGAGGTGAACAACCAAAACTACGTGACGAATCGGGACGGCTCGCTTTCGATCGCCATTGGGGACTTCAATGGCGACGGTTTCCCCGACTTGGCGGTCGGCAACTCCAGTGGCGACTATGCCACGCCTTCGAGCGCCACAGCCACGATCACGGTGGTGTTCAACAACTGCAGCGGCGGCGGCGCTTATGACTTTTGCTCCCCGGTCAGTTACAGCGCGGGTGTCCAGACGGTGGGTATCGCGGCGGCGCCTCTTCAAGGGTCCAACACCAGCTATGAAGACATTGTGGCCACCGACGGAAAGAGCGTTTACGTTCTCTTGAACAAGAAGGTCAGCGGAACAACGGGCAACTTTCCTTCGACGCCGAATCAGAGCTTTGCCATCAATGCGAATTCCTATCAGGCCATCAGCGGGCTCATCGCCACGGATGTGAATGGCGATGGCTACCCGGATGTGATTTTGGAGGACCAATTTGGCGACCCGGATGTGCTCCTCAACGCCGGAGGCGGCAGTGCGGGCACTCTCCATTCGCCGACGATTTCTCTCCCGGACAACTTCGCGGTCGGAGCCGGGGCATTCAACAATGCATCCAGCACGTATCCTGGCCTGGTTCTGATGGCAAGCGGCGGGATCGAGTTTTTCCCGAACAATTCCGGGACGTTGGGCACGCCAGTGACCATCGGCCCGTTTTCCGAGCAATTCAACGTGGGGGCGGCGCTGGCCGTCGGGCAATTCGACACCAACAACAACACGAACGATGACGTAGTTGCGGTGAACGGCAGCGAAATCCACGTGATCCTGGGAAACGGAGATGGCACGTTCCAGACGGCGCCGAGCTACCTGGAAGGCGCTGCGGACCCCGCCGAGATAGCGGCGTCTCCGGCTGGGAATTTTACGACTTCCATCGCCGCTACTGCCGTTGGCAACCTGCACGGAAACGGCTCGATGGATGTAGTGACCGCGGACACTGGCGCGGGAGATACGCCGCATCCTAACCCGGTGAGTGCGCTGATTGTGCGGCTTGCAAATCCAGATGGAAGCTTCCCGAGCAGCGGAACCACGGTGATTTATCAGCAACCTGTAACGGACGTGAGCTTTAATTCCATTGTGCTGGGCAATTTCGGCGGGGCGGGCCTGCGAACAGGCGGCAGCGGGGCCATGGATATCGCCGCGGTGACAACTACCGGCGCGATCTACATATTCCAGAACAATGGCAGCGGTGGTTTCACATTGACGGCCAATTCCCCGATTAACACCGGGTTCTCTCTGACGGGAGCTGTGGCCGGCGACTTCAAAGGACATGGCGGCGCGCCCACCGATATCGCAGCGATTGGGCCGGTCGTAAATGCCGATAACTTCTTTAACGTTCCCCAGAGCGGAAGCGTGGTGGTTATCCTGGGAAATGGAAATGGCACGTTCGTGCAAAACGGTGGCGGCGGTTACGGAACGCAGTATCAAGGAACGCCGAACGCGGCAGGTTTGGCGCTGACCACCTACGTGAACCCGGCTCAACTGGCGGTCGGAAGCCTGGGTTCCAGTAGTTATCCCGATATTGTCGTGGCGGACTCAGGAGAAACCTATCCGACTCCGACCGGCGGCGGCGTTTGGGTGCTGGAGAACTCTCAACTGGGAAACGGCTCCTTCCAGGCTGCGCCGCAGCAAATCTCGTCCACATCGGCTCAGTGTTGCGCATCGCGAACCGCAGGGCCAAGCTCGATCGCACTGGGCAAGATTTTTGGCTCTTCCTTCCTCGATATCGCCGCTGCGTCATCCGCCGTGGGAGGCCAATTCCTGGAGGTGCTGCAAAATAGCGGGACCTATACTTTCCCGGCTACGCCGGCGGCGACGTTTCCCTACGGCGGGCAAGTGGCTATCGCGGACGTAAATCACGATGGCGCGCCGGACGTGATTGTTCTGAGCGATATCGTGCAAGTGCTGCTGAACACCACGGGGTACGCTGGAGCCAGCGGAATTCTCCTGCCCTGGGATCCGTCCTATACAGCCGGACCGGTGCCATCTCTTCCTCCGGCGGGGCCGCAACCCCCGCTCCTTGCTGTGGGCTATTTGAGCGGCAGTACGGTGCCCAATGTTGTGGTGGGCGACAGCCAACCAGCGGTCGATGTGCTGCTGAACGGCGGAAGCGGAGGATCGGGGACAGGCCCATCGTTCGCGAGCTATTCGAGCATCGGCCCGATCGACTTCGGCAATGTGAACGTGAACAGCAGCGGTACCGAGCAGCTTATGCTCACCAATAACGGAGGAACCGCGTTCACGATCGAGAGTGTCACCGTCGGTGGCACGGCATATTCGCTTGCAAATGTCGTCTGCAACGGAAATGCCGATTTCCCGTTTTCATCCCCGGTAAACCTTGCGTCTGGGGGCGTGTGTACATTCACTCTGCAGTTCTCGCCGCCGACGTCCGGAGGGCAAGCTGGATACATCACCATCGGCGATTCCGCCGCAGGCAGCAATGCAGGACCGGGCCTGCTGGGAGTGACAGGTCAGAGCATCTATCTCACCGGAACAGGCGTCGAACCGATCGCCACATTTTCCCCCACAGCGCTCGATTTCGGGAACGTCGGCGAAAACACAGTGGCGACGCTGCCGGTCACCTTGACGAATACGGGCAACGGACCGCTCACGCTCACCCTCATCTACGTTACCTCAGCCGGACCGAACAACACGGGCTTTGTTCCCACCTCAGTGGTTTGCAACGGGACCGCGGCGCAGTATCCGGTAACTCTAACCAACAACCAGTCTTGCACGGTTATAGTGCAGTTCGACCCCTCTACCGCGACCACCTTCGGGACGAACTTGTACTTCGAAGATAATGCCGGATCGGGCGAAAGTAACCTGCCGAGCATCCCGACTGGCTCCCTTTATTTACAAGCTCTCCCACTCGCCGGCGTGGGTACAGTCCCTACCATGGTGCCGGACAGCGAGACGATCACGGTAACGGACGCACCCATCGTCGTTGCCATGCCCGCCATCCTTACTATTTCTGAACCGGTGGCGTACTACTCCGTCGGGACCCTGGGCTTCGGCAGTCCCACCGCCGGGCAAACAGTGACATTGCCGCTGACCGTTTCCAACATTGGCCAGGCCAATCTTTCTCTGGCCGCGAATGCTCCGGGATCGCCCTTCAGCATCACCCAGGTCGCCTGCACGAATGGCGCGACATCGTTGCCGACCACGCTGCCCTCCGCGGGCGCCTGCATCCTTTCGATCTCTTACCTGGCGCCAGTCACGCCACAGAACGGCGCAATCACCTTTACCGACAACGCGACGTACAGCAATGTCGCAAGCGTCTCTCAAGGCGGCTCCGTCTACACGCAATCCATTCCACTGCTCGGCGCCGGTAACAGTACACCACCGCCACCGCCGCCCGCGCCGTCACCCTTCCCACTGAATTTGGCCATCAAGGTGACGGATCGGGTTGCGGTCATGGTCTCGGACTTTAGTCTCTCGGCAAATCCAGCATCGCTCACCATCCAGCAAGGGAATGACGAAACTACCACGTTGACAATCACCCCGATCGGCAACTACGAAGGAACGCTGACGCTGAGTTGCCCGACTATACCCATGTTTGCGACCTGCCATTTCACGTCAGCGTCCGTGACTTCGGTCCGTCTCGACGGCAGCGGGACGCCCCTGCAATTAGCATTGACGATTAACACTTCGGGCCCTAATGGCGCCACCGCCGCGGTCGGACCCGCGCCATGGCTACGTTTGCAAGGATCCGGGGCGAGTCGCATATCGCCGATGCTCCCAGCGACCGTGGTCTGGCTAACCGGGATTCTCGCCTTTGCCTTGCGAAAGAATGAGAGAAAGCTGCTGAAGCGAGTCTTGTTGATCGCGTTTCTGGGGGGCCTGGGAGCGATGATCGGCTGTCATGCCCCCGTAGTGGTCACGCCCGCAGGCAACTCGATCCTCGTCATCCAGGGGAGCGGTGCCTACACGACACGTACACTCAAGCTGCCCCTGGCCATCACCACCCCAGGGCCGTGATTCTCTTCCAATGTTTGGCCGCTACATGGGAAAACAAAGGCCCGCGAACCTGCTGCAAACAAGTTACTAAAAATGGTGGAGGCGGGGGGAGTCGAACCCCCGTCCGAAAAGCGCTACGGCTCGAAGACTACATGCTTATCGCATTCGATTTGTTTCGCCAGCCGCGTTTGGAACGCGCAAGACACGCGCCCGGCTAGTCCGATTGATCTCGCCGGAAAACCACGGACCGAGGTCCGCCGGCCAGCCCACTGTGTGACGCCTCGATCCGAGCCCGTGGACGAAACTCGGGGAGACGGGCTACGCTAGGTTTTTCTAGGCAGCCAGAGCCAACTCAGTGTTGGCAGTTCTGTTTTTCCACCCGATTGCGGGCAGGTGGCACCCGGCATGCCTTCGAGTCGCCACAGCTTCCGTCGAAACCGTGTCGCCCCCGTCGATTGGTTCAATTATACCAGTTGCGGCCTTCCTGGGCTCGATCTCCCCGGAGCACCCATGCGTAGGAGACACCTGATTGGAACTCTGAAGCTTTGGCTCGACTTGCCTCATCTAACCGTGCGAGGGTGCAACAGATGAAAAAGAAGCACATACCCGGCGTGGGAAGCGCTAGTGAGTTCCCCGAAATCCGATCGACCGAGCGGGCCGCATGCGAGCTTTGCGGCGGCGTAATCGCGACCACGAACGGCGGACGGCATACCGGCCTGGGCTTTATCTCCTTCGAGCGGCTGCTTGATTTGCACATGAAAGAGCGGCATGCGAACGTTTGCCCGCTGCCCGCACCCGTGGACCACGAGAAAGCGGCGTAATCGCGCTCGATCTGGCCCGCAAGGGTCTCCCCCATCTACTCCTCCGTCGTCACTGGCGCAGGTTTAGCTCAGCTCCGGTGTGGGAGCTTGAGTCGCGCCGTCCATTGTGACGGCGATCACAATCGCAGATGACTCTGGACACGGCCCACTCAGGAACGGAGTGCCAAATTGAATGCGATGGCACCCCAACACGTAGGCTCGATCGATTTTCAAGTTCGATGCGGCGCCAGCGGCATGGGCTTTTTCACGGAACAACAGACTGAATTTGGATTTTCCTCGCAGGAACGGCGGTCATGACGATGTGTATCAAGAGAACACGTCGCGAGAGTTGGCCGCTCCGAGGAGCTATAAAGGGGGTATCACTATGCGTTATGCACTTCTTGGCGGCGCTTTGCTCTTTGTAATTCTCACGGCGGTCGCGAACGACCATCGAACCGAGAATCAGGCGCAATTTCCGCCTACCTATGTGCCTTCGGGCCAGCAGATCTATCAGCAATTCTGCGCTGCATGCCACGGTCCGGACGCGAAGGGCAATGGGCCCGCCGCATCGAGGCTCAAGACACCGCCCCCGGACTTGACCACCCTGGCCAGGCGTAACATGGGCAAGTTTCCCTATGATTACGTTGCGGGCGTCCTGCGGTTTGGACCGGGGCCATCCTCGCATGGTTCGTCGGACATGCCGACGTGGGGACCCATTTTTCAGATCGTCGACAAGAACAACGAACGGGCGGTGCAGCAACGGATCAAGAATCTTTCGGCCTACCTGGCGTCGTTGCAGGAGGGCTCGGGAGGAATCAGTACTATACCCGCAGTGCAATAGCGGGTTATAAGAGGCACATGAACCTATATCGCTGCGCGCTGCTTACATTGCTTGTGTCAACCATTTCGCCACTGGCTTGTCCTGTAACAGCCGCTGGTGGGGGACCGCAGAGTGGGCAGAAAGCGGGGGCCACAGAGCAAAGACCGCGCAGTAAGGTCGCCCAAGGCGAATATGTGGTTTCCGAGCAGGCCAATGGCGGCGCCGTCGGCCCGTTCGGAGAGGAGGTCTACAATTTTCACGAGACCTGGGTGCTTTGGCGCGACGGCGATGGCCGGTACGAAGTTGAGGGGGAAAGGCGGTTTGAAGCGCCGCAAGGGACGGCGCGTTCGGACCGCTTTGTGGCGGAACTCACACGAGATTTGACGATCACGCGGGTGACCGAGTTTTCACAGCTGAAGTGGAGGCGCGATTCCGGGCCGCTCACGTGCGAATTTCTGCGGAGCGAGCTTCATTGCTCCTCGAACGCGAAAAGCGCGGAGGAAGCGATAGAGCTCAGGATTCCCATGCAAAAGCCTTTTGGCTTGCTCTGGCCGATCTCGGCGTTTTCGCTGAGCGGCCTGACGCGGGAAGCGGAGCGCGACCCGCGCCATGCGACCCAGATTCAGCTCGTTTCCATCAAGCAGCCCAGCGCGGACATGCCCGTAATGCCGATGATTCTGGACGGAGAGCTGCGATACCTCGGCGAAGAGAATCTCGAGATTGCGGGGCTGCCGCAGCGCGCATTCAAGTTCTCGATCAAACCGGCGTTATCTCCGGAGATCGCCGTGTGGACAACGACCAACGGACTATTGCTGGCGGTATCGGTCGAGCACGGCGACAAAAATTGGCCCGAACAGGGCATGAAGCTTCTCCACTTCCAGGAATGGCCGGTTTCCAAGTGAGGTCCGGCATCGCGGCCCTTGCGGGAGAAGATTGCGACTTCGCTTCGAGCGGCGAATGGAACATGAAACTGAGGCTACGATGAAAATATTGCTGGCCATCGATGGGTCGAAGTATTCGGACGCCACGGTTCAGGCTCTGGCTGCGCAGATTCGCACGGAAAATGCCCAGGTAGTCGTTCTCCAAATTGTCGAGCCACGGATTTATTCCACGCCGCCGCAGATGGCGGCAGGATATCAGCCCGAGATGGCGGAGATCATGAAGGAGCAGTTCAAGCAGGCGCAGGAAAGCGTAGACCGCAGCGCCGCAACTCTTCGATCGGCAGGCTTCGAGGCCAGCACACGGGTTCTCGAAGCCGAACCGCGCACGGGGATCCTGGACCTGGCCAATGAATGGCACGCCGACCTCATCGTATTGGGATCACATGGGCGGAAAGGTCTCCAGCGATTTATGCTGGGGAGCGTGGCCGAGTCTGTGGCACGGGGCGCGTACTGCTCCGTGCTGATTGTCCGCAAGCCCGAGAAGTAGCGCTGCACCGAGTAGCGCTACACCACCCATCTGTCTGCCGGGAATCGAGAATAAATCAGCCTTCCAGTGATCGCCGTCACAGACTTACACGCGCACAAGGGCGATAGTGTAGTTGGTCGATAAAGGCGGTTGGACGTGTTTGCTTGGAGACGGGTTTCTGAGAAGGCAGCAAAGGGGATATTGATCGGCGTAACGGCGATTGTGGGAATGAGGTTTTATTATGTGAGAGAGATGCTGGCCGCCTTGGTTCTCTTTTCGGTGTTTTTTGGCTGTGCCGCGACGGCGGTGGCTATGCTGTTCATTATCGACCGTGCCGCCCGGGCGGCGACCGAGTTCTTCGAACTACGCGGGAAAGAGGCGCTGCAGCACACCCGCGCATGGCACAGGCTATCGGAGCCGCGGCCATGGATACACCGTTAGCTGAGAGGTGCGCCGTGAGAAGCAAAGTGATCACCACCGGGGGACCGCACCGAACCTTTCGCATGGGCGTGTGGATGGGGCGAATTGTAGGCTGGATGCTGTTGTTCGTGGCAATCTTCGGCGCCCTGCAATCGGAATTCTCGAACGGAACAATGGCCGCTTTCCGGACGTTCCCATCCGTAGCGCTGGGATTGGTGGCAGTCATCTGGATCGTTGTGCTCGAACTATGTTTGCATTTTTTCGATCGCTATTTGTCGCGCAATTGAGGAACGGCGATGGCAGGAACTTGCGCGGGTCGGCCCGCGGCCGTCAGATGTAGTCTTCTCGTTTGATACCGAGCTTCTTCAGCTTGGAATTCAGGGTGGTGCGCTTCAAACCCAGGCGGGCGGCCGCTCCGTCTGGCCCTCCGATGCCTTTCGCGTCGCGCAAGACGCGCAAAATATGCTCCCTCTCAGTGGCTTCGAGGGTCACATCTCCTTGCTGTGGCGAGGCTGTTTCCGCGGGCATCTGTAGCTCGGAAATCGGCGCGCGTAAAGCAGGTCCCTTGGAAAGGATGACGCACCGCTCGATGAAGTTTTCGAGTTCGCGGATATTGCCCGGCCAATCCCACTTGGTCAACGCCTTCATGACGTCCGGCGGAATGGACTCTATCTTCCTATCCATGCGAATGGCGTGTTTGCTGACGAAGTAACGAACCAACAGAGGTATGTCTTCGCGGCGCTCGCGCAGAGGCGGAATAGAAATGGGAAAAACGCGCAAGCGATAATAAAGATCGTTACGAAACTCACGATCCGCCACCATCTTTTCGAGATTGCGGTTAGTGGCCGCCACCAGGCGTATGTCCACGGGAATTGTGCGTGTGCCGCCGAGCCTTTCAAATTCCTTTTCCTGAAGCGCACGCAGCAGCTTGGGCTGAACCTCCAGCGGCAGATCTCCCACCTCGTCGAGAAACAGGGTGCCCTGATGAGCCAATTCCAGCCGGCCGACCCTCTGGGAGATGGCCCCGGTGAAGGCGCCTCTTTCGTGGCCGAAGAGTTCGCTCTCGAGCAAGCCGGTGGGAATAGCGGCGCAGTTCAGTTTCACCAAAGTTCGCTCGCGGCGAGGACTGAGCTGGTGAATGGCACGGGCGATGAGGTCCTTTCCCGTGCCGGTTTCACCCAGGAGGAGCACGGTAACATCGGCGCTGGCGACCGTTTCCACCTGTTTCAGAACTCTCTTTAAGCCAACGCTCTCACCGATAATGTCTTCGAACCTGTGCTCTGTGTTCAATTCCTCTTCGAGATAGCGTTTTTCGCGCTCTTTGCGGGCCAACTCTTCTTCGGTTTTCTTCTTCTCCGAAAGATCGCGGATCACGCTGAGAACGAATTTGCCGCCCTCGGTTTTAACCGGGCTGAGCATGATGTCCACGGGAAACTCCGTGCCATCCTTGCGCCTTGCGTAAAGCTCCAGTCCGATGCCCATAGGGCGGGGCCGAGGTTCGGCGCGGTACTCTTTGCGATGGGCAGGATGCCCGCGGCGGAATCTTTCGGGGACCAGAGTTTCCACAGATTGGCCGAGGAGTTCACCACGGCTATAGCCGAAGACTTTCTCGACCTGGGCATTGATTTCGGCAATTTTCCCGTCGTGATCGCTCACGATAATCGCGTCAGGCGAAAACTCGAACAGGGAGCGAAAACGCTCCTCGCTCAAACGAACCAATTCCTCCGCTTTCCTGCGCTCGGTAAAGTCGCGAGTGATCTTCGAGAATCCGAGCAAAGTTTCGTTGTGATTTCGAACAGCGGTGATGATCACGTTAGCCCAGAAGCGGGAACCATCCTTTCGCACCCGCCAGCCTTCGTCTTCAAACCTCCCTTGCAGCGCCGCTGTCTTTAATTCCATATCAGGTTTGCCGCTCAGGAGGTCCTCTTGCGTGTAAAATCGTGAAAAATGCTGCCCGACGATCTCATCGGCACGGTAGCCCTTGATGCGCTCCGCTCCTACGTTCCAAGTGGAAACTTTACCCTCAGGATCGAGCATGAAGATCGCATAGTCGTCTGCGTTCTCCACAAGCAAGCGAAAGCGCTGCTCACTCTCGCGCAACGCCGTTTCCGTCTGCTTTTGGGCGGTAATGTCCCGGATGACTGTCAGCACGACAGGACCCTCTGACGTATCGATGGGGCTGAGCATGATATCCACGGGAAACTCTGTTCCGTCCTTACGGCGCCCAAAGAGCTCCAGCCCCGCACCCATCGGCCGCATACGCGGGTGAGCGTTGAACTGGTCTCGCAACGAGGGGTGCTCCTGCCGAAAACGCTCCGGAATCAGGATTTCGACGGGATGGCCTAGTAGTTCGGAGATGGTGTAGCCGAAAAAATGCTGGGCCTGGGGATTAGCGCGAGTGATCAGGCCAGCGGCATCGACTACCAAAATCGCGTTTGGCGAGCCTTCGAATAACCGTTCGTAAACGGCTTCGATTTCGGCCAGGCGGGTATTCTTGAGCGATGACTCGGCCATTGGATAGATCTCAGCCGTCGGAGGTAGCTTCGAAGCTAATACAGGGAATCCTGTACGTCAAGTTAAGCTCTGGTTACCCGCACTCAGAATAAGGCAAATCACTGCGCTCGGCCACACCCGCACGCCGTACTAGCACATATGACGGCCAGAACCATCACCTGTGACTCAGGTCACTGATGCGATCAGCCGAAAATCGCAAACTATTGCTGACATTAAGCTGTGGGGGCCGTATGTCAGATAAGCGAAATCTAAGCGAGGTACTAAAGAGCGAGCTCGAATTTCTGAATAGTGGCGGCTATCGACAACCTTCGTGGAGGCCGAGATTCATCTTCGAGGACTCGCCGGCATGTCCGAACTTCGGCCACAGCGAGCGCCGAGAACCTTGCTCCGAATGCGTTCTGATGCAACTTGTGCCACCCGAAAAACGCGGGTTGAAGGTTCCTTGCCGCTATATCCGGCTGAACGAGCGAGGCGACACGATCGAATCGCTGTACCGCTCCGGAACGCAGGACGAGTTGGAATCGGCCCTTAGAGCCTGGTTGACGCGCGAAATCAAGAATCTAGAGAACGCGCAGGGCACCGATGACCAACAGAGCGCGAGGATCGAGACCGAAGCTAGTACTTTATTCCTAGATCAGAGGAACGTCAGATGATTTCGACATGCGCCAACCAAAAGTGCGCCAAGGCATTCAATTGCGAAGAAGGTCGGTTCTTTCGTTTTCGCCAGAACCTCGCAGCAAATGAGCCGGCAAACGCTCATTCTGTTCGGCATTTTTGGCTTTGCGGCAGGTGCTGTGAAGAGTACTCACTTGAAGATGCATCGCGGTCTTGCGTAGACCGGCCGGAGGTCTTGATCCGCTTGGTGCGTCGGGCTCATTCATCGCTAGAGGCGGTGGAGGTGTGAGGGATGGTTTTGGCAGCTAATCGCCGAGTTGATGCGGCGCTTTCGCTTTTGATTCGGTCCCAATTCAGGCCGTATTATCGCGGAACTGTACTCATGTGATTGGCGTCACAGCCAGGATCACGAGATCCGATTAGTCTGAATCAGGGAGGATTTAGACCCGAAGTGAAAACCAATTAGGGAGGAGAAGGAGATGGCATCAAGAACTACCGCAACACAGCCTGCGATGGAAAGTACAGCAACGAAAGCCCTGGGACCTACAGCAACGAAGACGCTTGCAACGGAAGATGTATTCGCGCAGTTCGACCGCATCTATGACTCGATCGCGCGGCGCGCTTTTGAGCTCTTCTCAAGTAATGACCGTGGTTTTGGCCACGATCTGGAAGATTGGTTCAAGGCAGAATCCGAACTGCTGCATCCCGTGCACATGAAAGTGGCCGAGTCCGATGAAGCGGTCAGTGTCACGGCGGAAGTGCCGGGGTTCGAAGCCAAAGACCTGGAGATCAAACTGGAGCCCACCCGGCTTACCGTTAGCGGCAAGCGGGAAACAAAAGAGGAGCAGAAAAAGGGCAAGACCACTCATCAGGAATATTGCGCCAACGAAATCCTGCGCATCGTGGAACTGCCGGCTGAAGTGGACGCGACGAAGGCGCAGGCGAAGCTGAAGAACGGCGTGCTCGAAATGCAATTGCCAAAAGGAAAGCCGGCAAAGACGACTCGAATCGAAGTGAAAGCGGGCTAAAGGGCGAGGAGGCGATGCTTCGCAGACGATGCTTTGCATTCGGCCTTGACCCGTAAGAGAGGGGGAGAGATGAAGACAGACAGTGAATTGCAACGCTCGGTTATGGAAGAGCTCGTATGGGAACCAAGCGTGGATGCAGCGGAGATTGGCGTAGCCGCCGAGTCCGGCATCGTAACGCTGAGCGGAACCGTAAAGAGCCTTCCGCAAAAATGGGCTGCCGAAAAGGCTGCGCAGCGAGTCTCTGGAGTAAAAGCGATCACCGATGAAATCGTAGTGAAACTTCCCGGAGATAGCGAACTCGGCGATACAGAGATCGCGCGCGCAGTTGTGAACGCCCTGGACTGGAACGCTTCGGTGCCAAGAGGGCGACTGAAGGTTGTTGTGGCCCATGGATGGATCACGCTCGAAGGCACGGTGCAGTTTCATTACGAGAGAGTGGCGGCCGAGTATGCCGCGCGCGGAATCACCGGCGTCAAGGGAGTGACAAACCTCATCAGCGTCACACCACCACAGACGTCGCCCAAAGATATAAAGCATAGGATCGAGAAAGCATTTGAGCGCTACGCCGAGCTCGATGCGGAAACGATCTCGGTCGAAGCCAATAACGGGAAGATCGTCCTGCGAGGGACGGTGAACTCGTGGGCAGAGCGGGAACACGCGGAAATAGCAGCGTGGGCCGCTCCAGGAGTCTCACAGGTAAAGAACGAAATTATGATCAGCCCAGAGGAGGAAACTGTCGCGACCTTGTGACAGCTTCGAGACGGCAGGGGCGAAGAGGAAAAGAGATCTTCTCCCCTGCCTCTCCTCCACGAAAGGAGCATCGAGATGCGAAAACGCCATGTGGAGCCTAAAGCCAGGACGGGAAAATCGGAGCCGGCACGAAGAAGGCGACGGCCAGCCGCGCCGAAGAGATCCAGAGGCGAACTTCCCGGCCGCGCGATCGATGAATGCAGAACTTATGTGACGGAACGGCACTACGAGCTATAGTCCTGCTATTTCAACAACGCAAGATCAAAGCCTTAGCACAAGATAGGGCTTCTTCTGATGCCGCCGCATTGTATGTCCTTGTTAGATTAAATCAGAAGTCAGCCTGTGCAGCGCCGTCGTCGTTGATTACCTCGAATGTGGTCCTCACCACGGCGCTATGCTTGAGCATGTCCTCAACCGCGCAGTATTTCTCCTCGGATATTCGTATCGCTTCGCTGACGGCTGCCGGATCGACGTCGCGCCCGGTAACGATGTGATGAATGCGCACGGCCACGAAAGCCTGGGGCGGCCGCTCGGCTTGTTCCGCCTCCACGCGGACCTCATAGCCGGTTATGAGCTGGCGCTTCTTATTGCGGAGGACCGTGATCACGTCAAAGGCAGTGCATCCCGCCAGCGCGGCCGCTACCAGTTCGATGGGCTTCGGCCCCGTACCTCCGGCCGTGTCGTCGACCAAGAAATGGTGGCCGCTGCCCGTCTCGACCACGAATTGCCTGCTTTTCGCAAGCGCTGGCTGAGCGAGTGTCGCGCGAGCATGGATACCCGGCACATTGGCTCGAGCTTCCCCTAATTTCCAAAATTCGCCCCAGAGGGTTTTGGCACCGTTGGCCGTCTCGATCCCCGAGCCACTCATCGCTATCTCCTTCCATTCCAAGGGCTTCCGCGGGCAAGCTGAGGACCCGTTCTCAGTTGACGCTCTTGCCGGGCAGCTTGTGTTCGGCAAGGCAAGACGAAACTGCCCGGCAAACCTTCTCTGGGTCGCGCTTATCGACCAACTCCGCTACGTCCAAGGATGCGTAAGACTGCACATCAGAAGGTTTTGGTTCCTCGCTGTGCATTACAACGATCGAAGGTTGGCTCGATAAGCGGCCGACCCTCTTGAGAAATTCGTGGGAGTGAATGTCAGGCAAGTAATCGTCCACAAGTAAAATGTCGAACTTGCCCGAACCAAGCAAAGCCAGGGCCTCATGGCCACTCCAGGTGGCTTCGGTGTCGAAGCCTGCATTCTCAAGATGCTCCCGGAATGTCCAGAGGATCCGATCGTCATTGTCGACGATCAAGACGTTGCCTTTATGATTGCGTTGCATACCGCCTCCTCCGCGCACCATTATCTTCGCTGCGTTCGCTTACGGCCGAATCGCCACCTTGAGCACCCCGTCTTTACGATTGGCAAAAAGATCGTACGCTTTTGTGATTTCATCGAGGCTAAAGGTGTGCGTCAGCAAAGGGCGCAGATCCACTCTGCCGTGTCGCACAAGCTCCATCAGCCGGCGCATCCGTTCCTTGCCGCCGGGGCAAAGGGTGGTAACGATCTTCTGATCGCCAAGGCCTGCGGCGAAAGGCTCGAGCGGAATCGACAACTTACCGGAATAAACACCCAGGCTGGAGAGTGTTCCGCCGGGACGAATGACCCTCAGCGCATTTTCAAAAGTCTGGGAGGTGCCGAGCGCTTCGATGGCAACGTCTACACCACGCCCGCGCGTCAGCCTTTGTACCGCGCCCATTACGTCCTCTTTGTGAAAATCGATCACCGCGTCCGCGCCCATGCGCCGGGACATAGCCATGCGAACGGGATCGGACTCCACGGCAATCACGAGACCCGCGCCCTTGAGCCGGGCGCCCACAGTGGCACACAGGCCGATTGGTCCCTGAGCAAATACGGCCACCGCGTCCCCCAGCTGCACGCCAGCGGATTCAGAAGCGGAGAAACCGGTGGAAGCGATATCCGCCAGAAGCACAACTTGCTCGTCCGATAGTTCCGCGGGAATCTTGGCAAGGTTGGCCTGCGCATAGGGCACTAACAAATACTCGGCTTGTGCGCCATGAATCGTATTCCCAAATTTCCAGCCGCCGATGGCGCCGCCGCATTGGGATAATTTTCCGCTCAGGCAAAACTCGCATTGTCCACAGGGCGTAATGGCCCCAACCAGGACCCGATCACCGACCACATAGCCCTCGACGCCTGGCCCGAACTCTTGAATCACTCCCACGGGTTCGTGGCCAATGACCAATCCGGGCTTGACCGGATACTCTCCCTTTAATATGTGCACGTCGGTGCCGCAGATGGTCGTGAGGGTCACGCGAATGAGCGCCTCTCCGTAACTTGGCCTGGGGATTGGAACCCTCTCGATTCCGATCTGATTGGGGCCCCTAAAAACGAGCGCTCTCATCGTTTCAGCGTTCCTCGCGGCGGGAACACTGCACTTCCCTGCCCTCTCGATGGTTGTTTGTGTCGCCATGCTTTTTCCTCCAAGCCTCAATTTAGGCGCGGACCATTGCGAAATCTGTGATTGGCGTCACTTTCCGGTGTGCGCCTGCTTCAGGGTCCCGGAACGCTTGCCGATGCGTGGCAGGCGAAGAAAATGCGCGGCACCGGATAGCGCAATGTGATGGCGATCACACGCGCAGATGATCGGCATCACATCGATTGTTCGTAGGCGCGTGCGAAGCTATCTAGAGGAAGAATTATGAGCGAGCCACTTTTCGTCCGAGAATGGGGTGCCGAGGCGTTCCACCAGCGCGTGCTGGAACTGGAGACGAAAGGCTACATTGCCAGGTTAGAGACGTATCACATCACCGCGGAAACGAATCCTGACACAGGCGAGGTCATTCATCTGCATACAATCGAAATGCTCGACCGGTCGCCGGGTTCGCCATCGGATTCTTAGAAAATCGAGATACGCGGGTCTCACAGATCGGACTGGCCGCCAGCAAGGTCCCGTTGTCAGATATAAGTAACAATACCGAATTCGACGTTAACTGCAGACCGTCATTACAGGGCATGTCGCGCGAGCTATAACGCTATGCACAGTAGCGGCTGATACGTGCGTTGCGGCCAATACGCGTCCGGTAGCCGGCTTGGCGCCTAGCACGATCAAGTCGGCGCTTCGCTCGTGCGCAACGCGGAGGATCTGCTCCGCGCCGTTGCCGAACTCCACAATGCAGTCAGGCTTACGTGCCATATCGCCATCCGCGGAAGCGATTTTGCGAAGCCGTTCGGTGCGGCCTTTCAACGCCGTTTGAGGATCCACGGGCGGCTCGAAATCCTCTTCATCCATGACGTTCAAGAGCGTGAGTCTGGCCTGAAACTCTTCGGCCAAAGAGATCGCATGACTCGCGGCCGCAAGCGATTCCTGGCCCAAGTTTGTGGCCAGGAGAATTTCCTTGAACTCCACTTTCTCGGAGACTGGCGTACATACATTTGGACCGACTGTCAGGACCGGACAATGGACTCGCCGGAGGAGCTCCTCGGCGGCCGATCCCATGGCGAAGCGGCCTGCGCCTTCTCGGCTGTGCGTGCCGAGGACCAGCAGGTCGATATGCAGCTCTTCGACTTCGGCTGAGATAACCTCTGGCAGCCTGCCATGCTCCAGCATCACTTCGTGTTTCACATCTTTGAAGCCGGCGTTCACTTGGTCAAGGCGTGCTTTAGCCGCCTCATCGATCATCTGCATGCTCGAGCCCCAATATTCCGGAGGCACCAAGGCGGTTTCCGCCGGCGAGATGACGTGCGTTATGACCAGCTTAGATCCATACCGCCGTGCGATTCGCTGTGCCCAAGCCAAGGCTGCCTTCGAATCAGGCGAGAGGTCGCTGGCCACGAGCACATTCTTGAATTCGGTCCGCAGAGGCGTCGACGCGAGCTTCATAAGGTCCTCCGATCGGCCCGGAGCGGCCACTGGGGCCGCTCCGAGACCAAGTGAGCATCAACTATTCAGCCCAATCCAAACCCAAATGCCCGCGCTGGCAAGCAGCAATGCCGCCGAGACGACGGCTAGATAGATAATGACCCGTGCAAGATGCCGCATCTTCCCAATTAACACTTGCTGTTCAGAGGCCATCATTTCCTGCTCCGCCGCATTGAGATAAAGCTGGTCCTCTTCCCGGATAGACAATGTGTTGCCGTAGATCACCAGGGCTACGAGAACCGTAGTGACAACGCCCCAGGAACCCAATAGGTACATCAACGAATGCGATATGCCGCTCATCGTTCTCTCCTCTAAGTTCTGCCAGCAATCTCACGAGTCGGTCATAGCTTATGGGAAGCGTGTTTTGGCGGCAGTGACACGGATCACAGAGGCGCGTGTCCCCAGCGGAATGCCGCTCAACATTGGCGGCGCTGGCGACAATCCTCTCTGAACCAAACCAAACGCACTTACAATCGGTGGCATCTTGGAATGCCTCCAGCAGTGCAAAACAGGGAGAGCCGCGGGCTCGAGGGACGAAATGGGCTTATCGCCGGAGACGGCGCTGGAATTTCTTAGGGAGCCAATTGAGGAAAGTTGCTCCATAAGATGAGATTGTTCCGCTGAATTGCTTGGGAAAGTTGGCGTTTAGCCGATCAAAGCGGAAATAAAGGAAAGTCACAGTCTGATCGGCCACAATGTTTTGTGATCTAGTGGAACGCGAGTTAGCTGAGTCCGGATCGGATTCAATCTGAGGTAGACCCGGAAGATTCCTTCGCAAGCCGATGGTTGGCTACAATTTCGTTAATTATCTGGGAACTCGATGCCGTGTCGATGGTGGGAATCAGAACGACGCGTCCGCCGTATCTCTCCACCTCTCTGCGACCTACGACCTCTCCCGGCGCATAATTCCCGCCCTTGACCAAAACATCGGGCCTCAATTCTTCAATCAGGCGGAGCGGCGTAATATCGGAAAAGACCATCACATAATCGACGGATTCTAATGCGGCAATAATCCCCGCCCGATCCTTCGCCGAGATTAAAGGCCGGCCACTTCCTTTGATCTGCCGAGTCGAGCAATCGTCGTTGATGGCCACGATCAGCAACTGCCCGAGAGCCTTGGCTTTCTGCAAAAGCTGTACGTGCCCGGCATGCAGCAGATCGAAACACCCATTTGTGAATACGACTTTGAGACCATGGGAATGCGCCAGGCTGACCCATTGTTTCGCCTGCGATAAATCGACGAGCTTGGCGCTTCCGCGGATGGCTCTTTCGCGAATCCAAGAGGATAGCTCATCGATGGATACCGTCGCGGTGCCGAATTTTCCAACCTTAATTCCCCCGGCGGCGTTCGCCAGGCGCGCGGCCGTTTCGAGTTCATAACCGCCGAGGAAAACACGCGCGATCACGCTGATGACCGTGTCACCCGCTCCGGTAATATCGAAAACGTCGTGCACTTCCGTCTGAATGTGCGCCTCGCCCGCGCCTTTCTTGTACAGAGACATTCCCTCTTCGCTCCGCGTCACAAGAATGGCTTCGCATTCGGTCTGGGAGAAGAGACGGTCGACAGCCAGGCGGATTCCCTCCTCCGTGCCAACGGGCAAATGCGTGGCTCGTTGCAATTCAGCCTTGTTGGGCGTAAGCAGGAACGCTCCCGCGTATTTGGCGAAATCGTCGCCTTTGGGATCGACGAAAACCGGCCGGCCGGCAGCTCGGGCCATGCGAATCAGCGATCGAGTCGCGTCCGGCCCCAAGACTCCTTTTGCGTAATCGGAGAGCACCACGCCGTCAACCGATGGCAAGCGCTTCTCGGCGAAATCGAGCAATTCAGCCAACGGTGCCTCTGCTAATTCCGAATGGGTCTCTTTATCAACGCGCAACATTTGCTTTCCGTGGCTAATCAGGCGGGTCTTTACCGTCGTGGCGCGATGCCTGTCGATGACGACGCCTTCCGTGTTTATTCCGGACGTCTTGGCAAGCCGCAAAAGCTCGTCGCCAGCCTGATCTTGGCCCACCACACCGGCAAGAAACACCTCACAGCCCAACTGGGCGAGGTTGTTCGCTACGTTCGCGGCGCCTCCTAAAATGGCGTTTCCCGAAGTCCAATTCAGAATTTGTACCGGCGCCTCCGGCGAAATGCGATCGATCGTTCCGTAGACGTATTCATCCAACATCAGGTCCCCGACGAGAAGCACCGAGGCTCGTTTGAGCTCGTTCAACACCGTACCGAGTGTCTCCCAGTCGGGTTGACTGTGATTGTCGCGGCTCAGAAGGATTCTCCACGCGATTCTAAGCGCCAAACGCTACGAGTACTCTACTCAGGACGGAAGAGGTTCGCAATTGCGAGATGGAATCTGTGTGTGCTGTCGCGTTGTTCTTCTTGTTGTTGTGAATCAGGGCCACCCCCCAGCACCAGTGATGACAATCAGATCGTCCCTTTTCAGTCGCGGAGCGTGTTTGTGTTTAGGAGTTCACTTCGGCGCGATTCTTAGAAGCACTCGGGCGGCTCGGGATCCATTGCCGTACGGCCTATCATCACCCGAAGGGCAACAGCTACATCGAACGGTTCCATCGCAGCTTCAATGAAGAAGAAGTGTGGACGGCCGAGTACCGGAGCTTGGAAGAAGCACGGGCCAGCATTGCCCTCTGGATCGAGGAATACAATCACGACCGGCCTCATCGCGGAGTCAAAAATCGCACCCCGCCTGACTGTCTAGTTTTGAGGAAAGCACTACAAGTAATGCCAATCCCACAGGCAAGAAGAATTACGAATGCAGCTCCCAGGACGACCATCCTTAAGCCCACCTGCTGAACCTGCTGCTCACCGCGCATGGCTCGAAGATAAAAGCCCAAGATGGATAGCAAACAAAGCGCATCCGCGATGCGCTCAACGGCCAAAGTTGCAAAAGCAGTTACCCCGCTAATCCTGGCATGCCTGCCGATCAGGTATGCGCGCGCCACGTCACCGATCCGAAGAGGAAGGACATTGTTGGTCATCAGCCCAATCGAGGTCGCGGACAACAAAGGAGTTACGGCGACAGGCGGTTCCGCTTCCAATAGGTAGCGCCAGCGCACAGAACGAAAGAAAATCGTCAGAAGATAAAATACGAGCGAGAGCGCGAAATAACCGCGGTTAATGCCTAAAATTGCCTGCACCATACGCGCGAGATCAATATTGCGGAGAACCAGCCAAAGAAGAATTGCACTTAGAGCAAAGCCGACATAAGGTGAGATTTTTTTTCATACGGCTCTTTTCACGTTTGCAACGTCGGCTTAAGCCGCTACGAGTACTTCGGGTTCGTACGACAGCGACGGCAGATAATTACCAAATTGAGCCTCAAGAAGCAAACTCACTAGCCTATTGCATTCCGCTAGTTGCACAATCGCTACTAACTTGATACAAGAAGCCTTCACTGGTTCAGCGCTGGGAAATGAATAATATAGAGACGGCACTCATCGAATCCCAAGAAGCGGTATCTCTCAAGGCTCATCACGAGAAACTGCTAGCCTGGGGATTGATCGCCTGCAGCATTATCTTTGCCGTGATCGTCGCCTTTTTCTTACATGGGGGCACGCACGGTCAATACATGGACGACTACTCGGATAAAGCCTCAGCCCATGATTTCGCTACCGGCAGGTGGAAATTGACCTTCGGGTCGGAGTGGAAAATAAGGCCCGTAGGGGAAACACTGATCAATAACATCGGAAATGCGCTACCGGAGCATGAGTTACCCGTACGACTCGGAATCTTGCTGATCCACCTTTTGAACGTGTTCCTTCTGGCAAAGCTAGCAAGCCGCCTTAGCAGGTCAGCGTTTGCGGGGATTTTGACTGGCGCCTTTTTTCTTTTGCCCGTTTTCGCTAACGAAGCCTTGCTCTGGTTTACAGCCGCAGTCTACAACACCATTTCGTTATGTCTTCTACTTGTGGGCTTTCACTGCTTCTTAAACATTCGTAACCTAAAGAGCAAAAAGGATGTGCTTTGGTTCGTTCTTGGGGTCAGCGCCTGGCTGGCAATGGTGACGGTTTATGAGTCAGGCCTGTTTACGTTTTTGCTTCTCCCATTCTTCTTGGCTATCGATTCCAAGGAAAAACCTCATGCTCGTAGCATCTGGCTCACCGCCCTTCCGGTGACCTACATCCCTATCGGCATATACGGGTATTTGGTTGAACGAGTTTCACCAGCTGTGACCCAAAGGGGTGGAGCTACATTAGATCTGGATTTTATCGTGCTTCATCGAGTGCCATCCGTCCTTAGGAACGCCTGGTGGCTGGTAACGGATTGGGGAATTTACGGACCTCTGCACGAGGCGTTTCGATTGGGCTGGCACGAATGGTTATCGGTTCGGAACGGATCGCTTCTCTTAGGTCTTGAGGCTGGAGCCTGCCTTCTCCCCATCGTGTTATTGCTTCCTTCCGGCCCAATAAAACAAGCCCGAAGTCTAGCCTACCTTGCGGTTATCGGAATTGCCTGGGCTGGTCTCGGCCTCGCTCCCTTGATGTTAATGAAAGCCCAGATCGTCGAGATACGTACACTGTACATCCCCTTCGCGGGCGTCGCACTCAGCACCGCGGCACTTTTGAATGCGCTTGTTGACGTTTTGCCCCGATGGCGGGCGGTCACAACACGTATGTGCCTGCTGATGGCTGGCATCGTAGTATTTTTCTTCAGCATAACTATGGCCGGACTTGTGCGAACTTATCAGTTAAGGTGGGATCTTGACCAGAAGCAAGTAGCCGCGGTGGAGCCGATCATCTCCGGTGTGCCTGCTGCGCAGCTACTTTGGTTAATGCCGGTCACATTGGACGAGCGAATAGTCAGTGCTTATTGGGGTCGCGAAGCGGCACTAGACCGATACATTGTGGGAGTTTTTGAGACTCCTTGGTCAGCGACGGACGCGATACGCCTCCGATTCGGAGAACGAGACGTTCACTCTGTCACATCAAACCGCTGGGACAGACTGCACCTTACGTCCGTGCAGCGCCCCGAAGGTGGCCAGGTCAGGGCACTTATGATTCAAGATGTGACTGTGCCGGTCGATAATCTTGTTGCCTTTACCTACCAGCAAGGCCAATTGGTTTTGCTCACTCCGTTGGAAATTGCTTATTCAAACGGGGCATCATCCACAATCGTTGATCTGCCATTAGCAAATCAAATAGCCCGAACGGAGCTCAAAAGGCAACCAGTCCGTCTGGAGCTCGAACATAAGGACTGAGGTGTATGCTTGTTTTAAATTTCTCAACTGAATTAAATTCATCCCAGAAAGGCGAGGCTTCCACGGCAAGAATCACAGTTTCGAGCCGAGTGGCTCGTTTTCGGTCGGTGGCAACTGCCTTAGAAGGTGACCATCGCGCAGGCAATGTTGAGACCGCGCCCATGCAGAGCAAGCAGGCATATCTGCATCGTCGTGGTCCGATCCCCTCGCCGACACCTGATTCTCATCGCTACGGGAAGAGGCCAAATCCATAAAAGCGGCTCTAGCAGCAAGCACGTTCACAGGGCCCTGTAATCCGCGCGCCAGGCCTCTATTTGGTATTTGCGGAAGCGGCTTTGAATCAAACACTGCTACCCACACGAGTGGCTGCAGATTGGCCAGAAGGATGAGCAGATGATTGGGCAAGTCGGTTTCTCACTTCAGGAGCATTCGCTACTGCTGTCCGGATAATCTTCCCGATTCGTGAAATCGATTCCTCGTTTACTCCGGTGCCAGTCGGTAGAACCATCACTCGGCGGCACAACTTCTCGGTCTCCGGAAGAACCAACGCCGCATGGCGAAAGGACGAACGATAGGGTTCCATGTTATGACACCCAGGAAAGAAATACTTGCGTGCCAGCACGTTTTCTGCGAACAACGTGTCCACGAGTTCGTCGCGCGTCAGCCCCGCCTCCCGTTCGTCCACTTCGAGGACTACGTACTGGTAATTCGAGTATTCGTTCTTGTCGTAAGCCATCATGGTCACGCCGGGGATTCGGCTGAGTTCTCGATCATATGCATGCAGGTTGAAACGATTCGTCTCTATGAATTCGTTAATACTTTCGAGAGAAGTTAAGCCCATCGCGGCACAGATTTCAGACATCTTGCCATTAGTGCCGATATAGATAACGTCATCAAAACCTCGAAATCCGAAGTTGCGCATGAGGCGCATCTTTTCCGCCAAAGCATCGTCATTGGTCAGCACAGCGCCACCTTCGAAGGTGTTGAAAAACTTCGTGGCGTGAAAACTGAACACTTCACAATGCCCGAACCCCCCAATCGCTTTGGCTTTGTAAGAACAACCAAAGGCGTGTGCTGCGTCGAAGATGAGTTCTAGTTTTCGACGACGGGCAATCGCATTTAAAGCCTCAATATCGCAGGGCCGTCCCCAAGTGTGTACACCGATGATGCCGCTGGTGCGGGGAGTAATCATTTTCTCGACCTGCGCGGGATCAAGGTTGTGCGTTTTGGGATCGATATCACAGAATACCGGCGTTATCCCCTGCCATTGCAATGCGTGGGCTGTCGCTATGAATGTGAACGACGGCACGATCACCTCGCCGCTCAAGCCCAGAGCACGGGCGGCAATTTCTAGAGAGATCGTCCCGTTGCACATGGCCACGCAGTGCCGCACACCGACGCGCTCGGCAATCTTTTTCTCGAACTCCTGAACATATGGACCATTGTTCGTGAGCCAATTGCGATCGAGCATGTCATTGATTCGCGCCAAAAGGTTAGCCCGGCTGCCAATATTGGGCCTGCCGACGTGCAATTTTTCGGTAAACGCTGGCGGATTTCCGAAAATCGCCAACTTCTGAACCTGAAGTTTGAGACTGGCATCGAGCATAAAGGTTCTAGATACTGTGGTGCCCTTCCCCAGACAGTTGCTTGGAGAGCCTTCTAGGCCAGGTCTCCATGAGCGGCAGGGGGGCAAACAGATCTTTGGGTCAACTGCACCGGGACACAAACTGCGAGAACGAATACCCCTGCGACTCTTTCCTCTCCATCAGCTGAAAACGCGACATGAGCCTATCACAATTCTGAAAAATCGGGCGTTCCCGCTTAGATCGTTGGGCTAACACCGATTCCGCGCAAGCTGTCAGACTGCGCTCGATCGCGGTTGCAAGCTTGGTGAACTCACGAAAAGTTGTGAGATACTGTAAGAATCTATGCAATCTGTCGATTCCCTTGAACTTCACCACACCGCCTACCGCGTGGCAGAGTTGGAAAAATCGATTCGTTACTGGGTGGACTCACTCGGCGCGCGGATGGAGATGGCACCGACGGTTATCTCAGCCGACTCGGTTCGGGTCTGCTTTTTGAAATTCAAAGGCGGGCGGGTGGAACTCGTCGCTCCCATCAACGATTCGAAGCCGGCTACCGAACGTGCCTCGGGCTGCGGCCCCGACCATATCTGTTTTCTCTGTTGTGATTTCGATCACCGCGTGGCGAGCGCCCGCGATGAGGGCGGTGTCATCGTCCGCCCCCCAGTTCCCTCGGAGGCGTTCGGCGGGATGCGGATGTGCTTCGTGCTGTATCGCGACATCGGACTAATCGAATGGGTAGAGAAGCAAAATCGCGCCTTGCAATAATCGGGGCTGCAACGTGGGAGCCATTCTTACCCATTTTGCGGGAGGCGTTCGGAAAATATGGCATCACCGACGAGCCGGCCGCTTTCGGGTTCGGGAGGGACCTTCAGGTTCTCGCGGGAAGCGACGCCGAGTTTGAGGCCGAATCGCCGCGCGGCGCGGTGCTCTTTCTTGATCCACGAGCTCTCTTTCAGGAGTACCTCGCGAACCCGCGCTCAAGCCTTCGGCCGGAGGAAGCGGCTTCCCGCTCCTCCGGCTTCGTGGTGGGTGGACTCGATCGCCTCGCAATGAAGCACCGCGAGACAAACTGGATCCTCTCCACACTTGAGTCTCCGCTGCCGAATCCAGGCGACGGTCTCGCCGACGCCACCATGGACCCGTTCACCCGAGCGGCCGCGCTATTCGACGATGAGATCCGCGCGGCTTGCCGTAGCCGCAACGGCTGGAGCTACTTCGATTTCAACCGCCTCGTGCGTCTTCATGGCCAACAGCAGATGTACGATTCGCGTCTCGATTTGCTTGCGCGTATTCCGGTCTCCGCGGCCGGCATGCGCTGGCTTGCTGAGCGTGTCGCGGCCCACTGGGCGGCGCTCATCGGCAAGACCAAAAAAGTCCTCGCACTCGACTGCGACAATACCCTATGGGGCGGTATCGTTGGCGAGGACGGTGTCGACGGAATCCAAATTGGCGATGACGGCGTGGGCCGCGCCTACGTCGCGTTCCAACGAGCGGTTCTTCAGCTCGAGAGCCGCGGCGTGCTGATCGTGCTCTGCAGCCGGAATGATCCCCAGCAGGTCGAAGAAGTTTTCGCAAGGCGCCCGGAGATGGCGATCCCACGTGACCGAATCGCTGCGGTTCAGGTCGGCTGGGGGCGCAAGTCGGATGCCCTTTTGGCGCTCGCCAACCGGCTCGGCGTCGGCCTCGACAGCTTCGTTTTTGTTGACGACAATCCGGCTGAGCGCGAGGAGGTCAAGCAGGCACTTCCTGAAGTTAGCGTGCCTGAGTATCCAGCCGATCCGGCTGACCTCGCGTCATTCGGCTACGCGCTCGGCTGGCAATACTTCTATCGGGTCTCGCTAGGCGAGGAGGAGGGGGCGAGGACCGTTCAGTACCGCCTCAAGGCTAGTATTGAGACGCATGCCAAAACGTTCGCAGACCACGGCGCGTTCCTGAGATCCCTCGGGATGAGACTTACACTTGCCGTCAACGATCCACAGCTCAGAGCACGTGCGGCGCAACTCTGCCAGAAGACAAACCAGTTCAACCTGACGCTGAAGAGGTACACAGTAGCCGAGTTAGACGTGCTCCTCAGGATGGAGGACACATTTCTATTCCTCGGTTCGCTAACTGATCGCTTCGGTGACCATGGCTGGACAGCACTTGCAATCTTTAAGCGCAACTCAACGCCCGATGCCTGGGTCATCGACAGCCTACTCATGAGTTGCCGGATCATCGGAAGGGGATTGGAGCATGCGTTTCTGAAGGCCTGCCTCGATTACGTGCGTCGCATCGGGCCGTTCCCAGTACGTTCGAGTTTCGTCCAGGGCCCTCGAAACTCACTCGTCGCACAGTTTTTCCCCGAGGTCGGCTTCGCTGAAACGGCGAAGACTCCCGACGGGCGGCGCGAGTTTGAGTGGCTGGGAGGGGAACTGTCTGTGCCCCGGGCGGCTCACGTTGAGATTGTTTGGAAGGAGGGAAGGGATGAAGGATCGGCTCTGTGTAACCATCGCCAAGGCGCTGAGCCTCTCAGCAGATGAGGTTTCAGACGCCACGTCGAGCCGGAACTGCCAGAAGTGGGATTCCCTGCAACATTTCGTCCTCATTCTCGCCGTTGAGCAGGAGTATCGGGTGCGATTTTCGTCAGGAAGGATTCCTGAACTTACCTCTGTCTCCGCTATCCGCGAGGAGATCGTTCGGCTGAACGCGAGCCAATCATGAACTACACAGTTGCCGAACTTGAGCGGCTCGGAATTCGGGTTGGAGTGAACCCCAAAGTCCACAAATCTGTACTCTTGTTCAATCCTGAAAAGATCGTCATCGGTCATAACGTGCGGATCGATTGCTTCTCGATGCTGAGCGCGGGTGACGAAGGGATAACAATAGGCCGGAACGTCCACATCGCTGCGTCATCGCTCGTTTTCGGCGGGGGCGGTCGAGTCGTCCTCTCCGATTTCTCGGGGCTTTCCGCCAGAGTAGCGCTTTTCACCGCTACGGACGACTACTCCGAAGGATATCTCACGAATCCTACCGTGCCGGAGCGGTATAAGAAGGTTAAGCGTGGCCCCATCGTTCTCGAGCGGCACGCCCTTATCGGGGCGGCGAGCGTGGTCCTCCCCGGCGTTACCCTTGCGCAGGGCTCCACCGTCGGAGCGATGACTCTCGTCCATCAGAACGTCGGTGAGTACGAGGTCGTTTTCGGAATCCCATTCCGGGTTATCGGCCGCCGCGATCCGCATAAGCTACTGCAGCTAGAAAAAGATTACCTTGACGGCGAGGGACGAGTCGACTAACCCAAACGTTCGCAAAAACCACGACTATGACACCGTGCGCACGGAGCTTCCCAACGGCGGCGATGCCGCGCGAACGGATTGCTTCAGGATCCCGCTGATTTGTTCTTCGCCGAAACTCCCCTTGCGCATGACTCCTCCTCCCCCGAGCGGAGCATGGTAAACGGAGAAGTCAGATTTCACATGGACTAATTTAATTTTCGGGGAGCAGGTCACGCGAACAAACCCCGCAAAGTTGCGCAAGCAGACGAGCGTCGAGCCCGTTTGCATCCATCAAAACGCGGCGTCTTCCTGCACGCCAACTTCTGAGTTACTTCCAACCAAGCCGAGGAACCCTTTTAAGACCCGCTCATACGCATCCAACATGTCGTTCTTGTTGAAGACTCGCTCGGCCAAATTGCGCGATGAAGCCTTGATTCTGACTAAGCTCTGCCGGTCGTTGCGCCAGAGCGTAAGAACCTGAATGATCGCCTCCACCGCTGTGGGAGGAAATAGGTAGCCGTTCACACCAACTTCGATCATCTCAGGAATCCCACCCACGGGCGCCGCTATCACAGGCACACCGCAAGCGTTTGCCTCCATAATTACGTTCGGACGCCCGTCGACTAACGAGGGGACGACGAGGGCATCGAACTGCCTCAACATACCCACTAAATCTTCCTCGTATCCGCGCCAGCGGAATGCTGCTCGCGCAGGGCTCGTTTCAATACGTTCACGGACGCCTGCTGTTAAGGGTCCCTCACCCGAAATCGGAAAGGCTGCGTCGGGAAAAGCTGCGTAGATTTGTTCCGCGAGGGAAATGAAACCCAATGGATTCTTTTCATCGGACATCCGGCCGACATAGCCCAGAATCAAACCTGCGTGTTCGCTCGTTCGGGGGGGCGGGGTAAAAGTCTCCAAGTCCACGCCACTCCTAATGACGCGGACATGCGGATCTGGCTTCGCCGAACAGCGCTGCACATACCTTTGCATGTACTCGCTCTCGACAATCACCCCATCAATGGCCTGCTCGAACAAGAAGTGCTGGACCACATGCCCCCTGTCATTATAGAGAAAGTCCACAATCACGAGTTCGGGACATTTCTCCTTAAGAAACGGAAGGTGCCTATACATGGGCGAGGCCCCGATTTGAAGAATTAGGCGAACGGCACGTTTTTTTATCTCCTCTTCGATGAAGTCGAGTTCCTGACCAATTGGGAGCTTCGTAAAGTCCAAAAGGCAATTGTCCCGCGCGTAGTCTTCCGCTGGGTCAGCAACATGGTGTTTAGTCTCAACGCAGTGGGCGACCGTGACATTCAGGTCGCGGCGACGCATCTCGCGAAGAACGGCGAGAGCAAGGTTGCGCTTAGTTAAAAAGGGGAATAACGCCAGCACCGTGCCACACTTCATCGCGGCAGCCCGCTGCCCCTGACGTCCTCTTCTGTCATTGCGTATTCCTCTTGCGCGCCCATCGAAACAGCCGCCGTGTCAGTGCCCGAGCGCTGATATGCGAGCCATCCGCGATTATGCGCTGTTGTGTATCACAGAGTGCCTCAAGTTCTCGGTACGCGTGCTCCATTTTGTCGCTTTGCGCATGCCAGTAATCTCGCGCCTCGATGTATTTGTCGACGTCTTGTAAAAGTCGCTCGGCGAATTGCTGGCGCGGGTGCAAAACAAATGCCACGAGAAGCCGCCGTCCGGCAGAAGCTAGTACTGGATCACCAGCATTACCGAGAATTATCTGTCGGAACGCTTTGAAGTCTTGCAATGCTGGAGACATGATCATTGCTCCGAGCAATCGATACCGCTCCTCCGGCAGCAACGCAGCGAACTGGTCGTTGGTAACGATCCATTCGATAATTCTGCAAAAGTGGTCAAACGTAGCACCCGTTTCGATCATCGGTATAAGATTCTTAAGCAAAAGGTAGCAGATTTCGAGGAATGTACCTGGCAGGTCGCCGCGGGTCAGCCCTTCCGAGTGCATCCGGTAAAATGTGAGTGGCTCTTGGACAAGCCCGAAACGACAACCTCCGCGAAGCGCTCGCGTCCAGAACTCGTAGTCGGGTGCCCGCACCATTGTCGGATCGTATAGCCCAATTCGTTCGTGGACAGAGCGACGAAGCATGGTCGACGAGCGGCACAAACAATTGCTGACGATCCAGGTACCGATCAAGTTGAAGTCGTGCGGTTGATTTGTCGCGGCCTCGAATTCTATGGATTGAGGATGTTTGTTGCCCGTAGTGGCAACGAACGAAACGTAGGTGCCAAGAATATCGAGCGCAGGCGTCCGAGCGAACGTTTGGAGCTGGATCTCTGTTTTGCGCGGATCGATCCAGTCGTCGGCGTCCAAATTCACCAGATATTCGCCCCGGCACAGTCCCACCGCGCGATTGCAATTCGCCGCGCCACCCAAATTTTTCTCGTTGACGTAAAGTCGTATGCGAGAATCGTCAAAGGAACGCACGGCCTCGCATGAACGATCTGAGGATGCATCGTCAACGACGATGACCTCAAAATCGCAGAAGGTTTGATCCAGAACGCTCTGAATCGTTTTGACGATATATTTCTCGTAATTATACGAAAGAACGATAAACGAGACTCGAGGGGCATCACTCAAGAGTTCGTCCTTCTAAGGCGACAGAATTTGATTCAGTTCTCGCCTGCTTCCAAACTGTCGTACGCGCCACAGAACCCTTGTCTAAGCGAAGCATCCGTTATCTGCCGCTCTAACAGAGGAGCGGCGGCCGACCTCAAGGTAAGGGGCGACGCTTGCGCCGATCCCGCCAGACGTGCGAACAGTCGCGACGAGGCGCGTACCACGCAAGCAAGGCAGCAACATTATAGCCCAGGCATATACGAACCTGTCATAAGGTTCGACCGCGTAACCGGCCGATTAAACGCACTCGCAGAACAAAAAAGTGACCGACACTGCGAAAATATTGTGCCCCTTGAGGTGAAGGAACCCCGACCCCTGAGCCTTTCATTGGCTTTAGGCTATGATTCCAAGCAGCGGCTTTTCCTCTGGGCAGCGAAGCAAAAGTGATTTCCATTTATGCCCTTTGTGAGTTAATTTAGCCCAACCATGTGCCGCTCCTTAAGCCTTGTGATCGAATTGCTCTGGCAGCCAGAGGCAGACGACGAACAATATAGCGAACCGCGGCACAGCTCGGTTATCATGCGGCGCAGGGGAACGGCTAACGCCAATTCTTTGTCAACGCAGCTCCATCCAATTATTATGACGGGATCCGATTAATTCGCGTGGATCATGCCTGCCAGATGAATCGTCAACCAGTAGAAGACCAATCCAGCGACTTCTCCGTGATCGTGTCTTGCAATCTGTGTGGGTCGTCTCAATTCGAGCAATTTCGAACGAGATCAGATGGCGTTAACGTGATCCGTTGCTCACACTGCGGAATGGGCGTTGTTGAGAAATACCCTGCAGATTTGAAGTCTCTTTATAGCGATGCCTATTACCAAGCTACGAATGCCTCGGACCGGGGATATGCCAACTGTTCCAACACGGCTGAACACGGAGTTGCGTGGGCGGCAAGTCTTATACGCCTGCTAGCGCCACATGGTCGTGTCCTCGATATTGGTTGCGCCGATGGGCATCTCCTCAAGAAACTACAATCTACTCACGAATGCTACGGTATCGAAATCAACGCCAGGATGGCAGACCTGTGTAGGAGTGCTGGAATCAAGATTATTGGCTTCGACCTTTTCGATGAGGCGATCAACACAAAGTACAACGCCTTCTTCGACGTGGTGTCTGCCATTGCGGTTTTCGAACATCTCCCAGATCTAAGGAGCGCCCTCCGAATCGCCCTGAGTCTCCTCAAGCCAGACGGTATTTTGCTCTTTGAAGTTCCGCTGATTTCAGCGCAGCATCCTTCCGATATATGGTTCAAATCGTCTCTGGAACATATCTATTATCCTACTGAGGCTTCGCTACGATACCTGATCGAACACGTCTTCAACCTTCCTTTGATCGGCGGTGAGGTTGTAATCTCCGATTACGGCTCTACTTTTGTGGCGATGGTACCAAAGAGCGCGTCTCGTGGAACAGAGCTGGCCCAAGAATACCGCAGACTTACTAGTTGTCCGATCGAAGCCCTGAAGAACGCCGAGGAGCGCCGGTTTCGGTTTCTATTTGATTGTCTCCACGCTGCCCGCCTTACTTCCGCCCATTTGTGTCTCCTGGACAGTATCCAACCTTCGGAAATCAATCCTGCCTTTCTCGGACGTCTTGCGGACCTTTGGCGTCGAGATTCAGAGCGGTTTACGGAGAGTAGAAACCATTTAGTCGCTGCGGAATCGGATAGAGACTGGCACGCCAATGAGTTGCGAAACCGCAATGAGGTCGTTGACCGGCTCGAAAGTGAACTGGTCGCGAAGAATAGAATTATAGAGAGCGTTCGCTCGGACCTCGCCGTCAGGGATGCAATCATTGGGGAGCAAGAGAGAGAACTTCACATTTTTAGGACTTCAAAACTTCAGCGTCTGCGTACCGCGCTTCTGCACGAAAAGTTCTCGTCGAGACAATTAATTAGGATCGCTTACTTGGTCGCCTCCCTCGCTACCCCCGAGCGCCTCAGGGCGCGATTGAGGCCTGCCGTGCAGAAGCTGAAGCGCAATCTCAGGCCAAAAGCTAAGGTTAAGAGATCAGAACAGGAAAGATGGCATACCGACAGGCCATTAATTAGCGTTGTAATTCCTTGTTTCAACTATGGCCGGTTCGTCGAGGAGGCAGTGGACTCTGTCTTGGCGCAGACGTTTTCCGATTTTGAGATTATTGTCGTCGACGGGGGCTCGACGGACAGCGATACCACACGACTCTTACAAGATCTCCACAAGCCGAAGACTCAAGTCTATTTCCGGCACAGTCGACACCTGGTAGGTGATAACAGAAATTTTGGTATTGAACACGCGAAGGGGAAATACATCTGCTGCCTTGACGCGGATGATAAGCTCAAGCCCACGTACTTGGAAAAGGCTCTTTTCTTACTCGAAACTTACAAATATGATCTAGTGTCAACGGCCGTTCAGTGCTTTGGCGAGTCTGATGCGGTGTGGCAGATCACATCAAAGCCGACATTAGAACAAATTCTCAGCGGCAACCAATTTTCCACGGCGGCGGTGTTTACGAAACAATTCTGGACCAAAGCGCAGGGGTATCATGACTGGGGTTTGGGCAAAGATCACGTAGCTGAAGACTGGGATCTCTGGCTACGGATGGTGGCTTTGGGAGCTCGGGCGATCAACATGCCCGAACCCTTAATGCTTTATCGGGTTCACGGAAAAGGAAGCCTTAGCAATTGTCACGAAAACCTGCCCTACGACAAGCAGAGCGAACGAATCCGCCTTTTTAATCGGGAGTATCTTACTCAGAAAAACTATCGACGTGCGGCAGAGAACAACGAGGTGGCTGTCGAAGTTAGTAACCCGTTTATGAATCTCGATAACTCATTCGAGAAAGACCACGAGAAGCCAGCCCTTCTTTTGGCGCTCCCTTTCGTGATTACTGGAGGAGCGGATACAGTCTTCTTGCAAATGGCCGAGTACTTAGCGAAAAGTGGCTTTGATATATCGATAGTGACCACAATAAAAACTGACGCAAGCTTTGGCGATAACACCAGCCGGTACGAAGCGATTACGAAACAGATCTATCACTTGTATCGTTTCCTCGAGGACGGGCAAAGCTGGAAGGATTTCCTCTTCTATTTAATCGAGAGCCGCAAAATCACAATTCTGCTTCTCGCGGGGTCCGCCTACGTTTACGATCTCCTACCAGAGATTAAGACTCGCTTTCCTCAAATCAAGATCGTAGATCAGCTGTTCAACGAATTCGGCCACATTGAAAATAACAGGAGATATTCGGATTTCATCGACTTCCACATTGTCGCCAACGAAGTCATCAAAGGGATTCTGGTCAACGCTCATGGCGAAAAAGAGGACAAGGTCCGCGTGATTGTCCACGGAGTGGACGTCGACGAGCGCTTTAATCCGGACAAAGTGGAAGTAGAGGGGGATACCAGGGCAGTTCTTCCACAAGGCAAATTTTTAGTTTCCTTCATGGGCAGGTTTTCTGAAGAAAAGGGTCCAGGCAAGTTCGTAGAGATGGCTAACTTGTTGAAGGACGAAGTCAATCTGCACTTCCTAATGATTGGAAACGGCCCAGAGTATCCCCGCATCAAGCAGCGGGTTAGAGAGTTGGGATTAGAGAGCAAGATCTACGCCCCCGGTTTTGTGCCCGATCTCAGACCTTTTTTGAAGGCAAGCGGGGTGGTCGTCATTCCCTCAAACATTGAGGGAATCCCCATACTTCTTATGGAAAGCTTGGCCCTAGGCGTGCCCGTGATCGCCTCCGCCGTAGGCGGCATTCCCTCCATCATTCGAGATGGATTTAATGGTTTCCTATGCGAAGCGTCAGATATCGAGGGGTTTGCGAGGGCCATCAGAAAAATTGCCCGGGAGGAAAACCTCCGCAGTGCTATGAAGGCGAACGCAAGAGAATATGCATTACGACACTTAGCTCTGGCTGGTACGAATCGTGAATACGGCAGTTTATTCGCGGAGCTTTTAGGGGTAGAGCATCGCTAATCTGCAGTCTCGCCGACGCGAGAGCCCGCAGATAGTACAATCAGATCTTAAACAGAGAAGGGCTCCTTCGTTGCAACTAAAGACTAAGCAGGTGTTGATTACAGGTGCGGACGGCTTTATTGGAAGTCATTTGACCGAACAACTCGTTAAGGAATGCGCCAAAGTCAAAGCCTTTGTCTACTACAACGCTTTCAATTCGTGCGGCTGGCTGGATACCCTATCGAAGCAAACTCTCGAAAACATCGAAATACTTGCAGGCGACGTTCGCGATGCCAGTTGCCTCGAACAGGCCATTAAGGACTGCGACATTGTTTTCCACCTCGCCGCTCTGATCGGCATTCCCTATTCGTACCACTGCCCAGATTCCTATGTGGAAACAAATGTGAGAGGAACCTTAAACGTATTACAGGCCGCCAAAAGACGGTCTATCGAGAAGGTCCTCGTAACATCCACGTCGGAGGTCTATGGCACCGCTCGCTACGTTCCGATCGACGAAAAACATCCACTCCAGGCGCAATCTCCCTATAGCGCAACAAAAATTGCGGCCGACCGATTGGCCGAGTCTTTCCACCGTTCATTCGGCCTTCCGGTCGTCATCGTGCGTCCTTTCAATACCTATGGGCCGCGACAATCTGCGAGGGCGGTTATTCCCACGATCATCGTTCAGTTGCTTTCGGGAGCGAGCGAAATCGAGCTAGGCAGCCTGACGCCGATTCGCGATTTCACCTATGTTAAAGACACCGTGAATGGATTTATTGAGCTCGCCAAATCCGACAAAAGTATCGGCGAAGAAGTAAATATCGCCGCTGGCCAAGAAATCTCAATTGGACGACTGGCGACAGAATTGATCGGCCAACTCAGCCCGAAGACAACCATAGTCTGCGACGAGGCCCGGGTCCGTCCTCGCGAGTCCGAAGTCGACCGTCTTTTCGGCTCTAATGAGAAGATCAGATCTTTGACCAACTGGAAGCCTCAATATGGCTTATCTCAAGGTTTGTCGGAAACCATTGCTTGGTTCAAAGATCCGGTGAATCGCAGCAGATACAAGGGCGATAGATATAATGTTTAATTCGACGCAACGATCATGCGAGCAATAATCCTCGCCGGGGGAAAGGGCACTCGCCTAAAACCATACACCATAACCCTCCCAAAGCCGCTAGTGCCCGTTGGTGGCGAGCTGCCTATTCTCGAAATAGTCATTCGCCAACTCAAGAGGGCTGGATTCAACCACATCACTATTGCTGTAAACCATATGGCTGAATTAGTAATGGCGTTCTTCGGCGATGGGTCCCGCTGGAAAACAAGAATCGATTATTCCATAGAAGAATCTCCCCTGAGTACGATCGGACCCCTTACTCTTATTCGCGATCTTCCTCCGAACTTTCTCGTCATGAACGGAGACATTCTTTGTGATCTGGATTATTCAGATTTTTACCAGCATCACGTGGAGCAAAAAAATGACCTTACTGTATCCGTATACAAGAGGAAGACGACGATCGATTTCGGAGTCATAACGTACGATTCCAATAACCTTGCCACCGGGTTTGTCGAAAAACCCGTCTACCATTTCGATGTCAGCATGGGGGTATATTGCCTGAACAGAAATATGGTCGATCAGCTATCAAGAGGAATGCGTTACGGATTTGATGAACTTATGTTGGACGGGATTCGGAACGGACGAAGAATAGGAGTCAGACCATTTCAAGGCTTTTGGCTAGACCTTGGCCGTCCAGAAGATTTCGATCTTGCCAATGAGAAATATGAACAGTTGAAGGGGAAGATCGGATTGGTGAAATGAAGGTCCTGGTAACAGGTGCGGGTAGTTTTTCGGGTCGGCACTTGCTTGAATACTTAGCGCAGAACTCGTCGGCAGAAATCCATTGCACGTCGTTGACACGGAGGGCTGATCGCCTGTGGTTGTTCTATGACCTGGCACGCGGCGAACATGTCAGCGAACTCATTGAACGGGTCGTACCAGACCAGATTTACCACCTTGTTGGCGCGAACACTGGCGATTACCAAACAGATTATCAGGCCAATGTCCAAACCACCCGAAACATTCTGGATAGCATTGCGAGGATGAAGTTACGATGCAGGATATTCCTGGTCGGTAGTTCTGCAGAATATGGCATGGTCGAAGAGAAGGATAATCCAGTCGATGAACATCATGCCTTAGCCCCCATGAGCAATTATGGACTAACCAAGGTTTACCAGACCTATTTGATGAAATTTTACTTCGTTCGCCACAACCTGGACATTGTTATGGCCCGAACCTTCAACCTCTATGGCACCGACATGTCCACTAAACTGTTTGTCGGCCGCTTGCATGAACAAATCGCGGCGTACAAGGCCGGCAGAATATCCGCGATTGCAGTCGGCAAACTGGATAACAAACGGGATTATGTTCGTATCGAAGTGGCCGTTCGCGCTTATGCGCTCATTATGGAACGCGGGAAGGCTGGCGACGTGTATAACGTCGGTTCCGGCGCGTCCATTCAAATCCGGGATCTCTTGCGCTGCATCTTAGAGGCCAATGGCCTAAGCACGGCGGTCGTCCAGGAACAGCAGTCCAGACAAGAAAACAAATTTGATATCAAAGATCTTGTCGCAGACACAGCCAAGCTGAGGGCTTTGAATGGGGGGACTTGGCCTCAGTTATCTTTCAGTCTCAAAGAAGAGAATCAGGGTCCACGATCCCTGTGAAGAACAGGATCACATTCACCTCTGCCTCGTTCGAAATCATTCGACAACTCCGCCGCGAAAGAATTCGCGCAGCTTAGCTGCAGTATGTCGGAGCGATTTGGTGCCCCTCCACGAGAGGGAACGATCAGCAGCTCGAATAATCGCCTCTAGCTCATGAATTCGATGTTCCTGCGTGCGGCTCAAATTTGTCAACCTCTGCAGATCCGCCATGAGGCTTCCTATGTTCTCCTTATACAAACGCGGGTGATTACGGAACAGCTGGGAATACGAAGAGATAACCTCCTCGTCGGTCATCTTTTCGATCATCGAGCCTGGGCGTCGTCTGTAACAAAACAAGTCTTCGGGTATGCAGTAGACGTCACGTCCCAATTCGATCAGCGATAACCAAAAATCGTAGTCTTCCCAGCCGTATACCATATTGGGATTGTATCCGCTAACCGTCTCCCAATCTGATCTCCTGAACAATGCGCTGCAAAAGATCATATTGCCATGAAGGATTTCTGGGAATCGGTAGGGTTGAAGCTCCCACGGTCCGCATTCCGCGCCAAACAACTCTGCATTGCAATATACAATACCGATACTGTCATTGGCCTGAATAATACCGACTGCCTTCTCCAAGTACGTTTCTTTAATCTTATCGTCGGCATCTAACGGCAGGATGTACTTTGACTCGCATGCTCCTATTCCGATATTCCGTGCGGTAGCAAGTCCTTTGTGTGCTGTTCGAATCAGTTTAGTTTTAGGTCGTTCATATCCTTCAAGAAGTCGGACGGTACTCTCTTCCGTCGAACCATCATCTATCACAATGATCTGGACATCGTTATAAGTTTGGTTCAACACGGAGTCGACCGCTTCGTCCAGATACTTCCCATCATCGTGGCAGGGGATCACGACCGATATGGCAGGCGCGTGCAAGCTCATAGTGCCCGTTCGTTCCTCCGACATCCCTACGCTAATGTTTAACGTAGCAAGTTAGGAAAGCATAAGCAACAAGCGTCTATACCCCATGCATCCGAATAGGCTTCAAACGGTTGGTGGCGCAACTGGGCTGAGATGTCCTTGCGCAGTGACTGTTTAGCGACTCCTCGGCAGCGTAGAAAAGGCCCCTGGAATTCGGTTTAACTTTAGTAGCCTGCTGACCTGCTCCCCGAAATTTAGTCCAGCCAAAACGTAGCTTCTCCGGGTATAAAACCACGAGAGGAGAAGCGCCATGAAAAGAAGCCGCTTTAGTGAAGAGCAGATCCTCGGGGTGTTGAAAGAAGCGGAGGCCGGAGTTCCCGTGAAGGACCTCTGCCGCCGGGTGGGTGTCAGTGAAGCCACGTTCTACCACTGGAAGGCGAAGTACGGAGGCCTGGAAGTGAACGAGGCTCGGCGGTTGCGTCAGCTGGAGGAAGAGAACGGACGGCTGAAGAGGATCGTGGCGCAGCAGGCGCTGGACCTGGATGCGCTGAAGGTGGTGCTGGCAAAAAAGTGGTAGGCCCGCGGGCGAAGCGAGAAGCGGTGCGTGTCGTGCGGGAACAAGCAGGGCTGAGCGAGCGACGCGCCTGTGGGCTGATCGGGATGCACCGCGGGAGCTGGCGGTACCGGCGAAAGGAACGGAACGAAGCGGCGTTGCGGGCACGGCTGCGGGAGTTGGCAGGCGAGCGTCCGCGATTCGGTTATCGGCGGCTGTACATTTTCCTGCGACGGGAGAAGGCCGAAGACGGAACGCTGCGGTGGTTGGTCAATCACAAGCGGGTCTACCGACTCTATCGGGAGGAAGGGCTGGCGATGCAGCGTAAAAGGCGCAAGCGATTTCGGGCTGAAGCGCGAGTGCCGTTGGCAGTTCCGACGCGTGCGAATGAAATGTGGACGATGGACTACACGCATGACCAAATGGCCGGCGGGCGGAAGTTCCGAACGCTGAATTTGATGGATGGCTACACGCGAGAGGCTCTGCGGATCGAGCCGGACACGTCGCTGCCCGGTCTGCGTGTGGTGCGGATACTGGAAGGGCTGCGGGAGCGACGCGGAACACCGGCTGCGATCCAGGTAGACAATGGAACCGAGTTCACCAGCCGCGTCGTGGATCAGTGGGCCTATCAAAACCAGGTAGCGCTGCACTTCATCGAGCGTGGCAAGCCCACGCAGAACGCATTCATCGAAAGCTTCAACGGGAAGTTCCGGGATGAATGCTTGAACCAGAACTGGTTCGTGGATCTCCGACACGCACGGGAGGTGATCGAGTCCTGGCGGGTGGACTACAACACGGTACGGCCGCACAGCTCGTTGGGGTACCGGACGCCCGAAGAATTTGCCGCGGCCAATGGCTGTGGAAAAGACGGTGGCTTCGCCACCTTGGAAAACGCTACGCGTTTCCCACTTTCCCCCAGCCGCGACGACCGCCCTATTTCAACCGTTGCAGTGGAACCAAAAACCCTGGGAGCTTCGTTATGACTGGACCAAAAACGGGGGGCAGGTCACTGCGGCTATAATCGGACGCTGTACTCTTTTGATTTTACTATCCCCTGGGGACCTCACTCACGAGAATCACTGGCGCATTCCCCAAAACTAGATGGTTCTCAACACAGTTTGATCGAGGATTGACCGGTAGCGGAATCAAGAAGCTCTAGACTCGAATCGCGCCTGCTGAATCGCTGCCCGCCTGGATGGGCAATTTTTGCGAGAAGGCATTCTTGGGCGCTGGCCGCCCTGGTGCTGCTAACGGTCCTGCTTGGCGCCAATTCCAAGCTCCTGACCGGGCGCGCGGCGCCCCTGTGGTACGCCAACGACCTTTTCGCGCCTTATTTCACCTTGATCGCCGATCACGCCGGAGTCGGCAAAACCTTTTGTGGGAGCTTTGGACGAGCGCGGGCACGCCGGCCTCCGCCGCGCCCGAGTTCGGCAGTTGTTCCCTCTCACAATTGCTGTGGGTGCCATCACGGGAGGCTCAGAAACCGGTTTCAGAGCTTATTGGTTGCTGATTTGGCTTTGGGTCCGCTTGGAATCTGCTGAGAACCTGTGCACCGTAAGACTAGATTTATTTACAACGATTTTTCTCGCTGAAGACGACATACTGACCCCCAAGAGGGAAGGAGGACAGCGCATTCTCTACTGCGGCCATCTTGCTGTAAAAACGCTGGGGGAAAAATAAGAAGTAATTTGTGTCGATAACTTGCATTTCAGCATTGCGCACCACGTCCCTAGCCATCCTTGGCGTCAGCAGACGCGCGTTTGTATCCACGGGACTGCGGCGCACGATGAGTTGCGTGACAGGATTGAAGGGATTGTGCTCGATTAAACAGAAGAGGCCGCCGGGTCTTAGCACACGCGCTATGCTGGCCGTAAGGGCGCGGCGATTCTCCGGCTCCACATGATGGTATACGCACACAGCGGTAACGAAATCGAAGCTGCTGTCTTCAAATGGAAGCTCATGAGCCGTTTCTTGCCTGCGCACATTCAAACCGCTGCAACTCTGCATCATTTCATCTGAGACATCACAGCCGGCGACCTCTTTGAAATAACTCTTGCCCAATGCCAATAAAGTTCCTTCTCCGCAGCCGACATCCAGCCATGTTTTAGATTGGGTATCGGCGCGACGTTTCATGAACAAATCCATTATCAAAGTCAGTTTTCGCTGGAAGAAGAAGAGTGATCCCGGCGCGAAGTGTTCCCGGATCGGATCTCGCAAAAGCTCGGAATATCCCTCTAAAGCGAAGCGGTCGAACTCAGATCGCATGTCTATGCACCACGGCGTCATCCACCTCCTCGTCGTGCTTCGGAATCGAGGAAGATCGACGTTGAGGAAGCACAATCGCTCGCTCCGGATTCGTTGATGGAGACGTGTTAACCGCACGCACTAGGATGTAAAGCGGCCGGCGTTTACTTTCTTCATAAATACGGGCGATATAATCTCCAACCAAGCCGATAGCGACCAGCATCGCCCCCGAAAACGTCACCTGGAGCGCAACCAGCGAAGCCCATCCAGGTGATGTAATCTTCAAAACGAGCGCAGCATAAACCACATAAATCAAATAGACAAAGCCAACGCCAGTAAGGGCCAATCCGAGTAACAGGGTCAAGCGAAGCGGCAAACCCGAGAACGACGAGATCGCCGTCCAGGCGAAACGCATCATCTTCCAAGTCGGATACTTGGTCTCGCCTGCTGCGCGAGGATGACGATGGAATGGAATGACGGCCTCTTTTAGGCCCATCCAGGCAGCCATGCCACGGATAAACCGATGTTGCTCTCTCAGCGTTCGGAGGGCCACGATACTGGCGCGGCTGTACAGCCGGAAATCACCGACTTCCGGAACGAGGCGGTCGAATGCGCTGCTCATCAATTTATAGAAGATGGCTGCGGTGGCCCGCTTAAAAATTCCGTCACCTTCTCTGCTGATCCTCTGGGCGGAAACGATATCGTAGCCCTGGCGAAACAATCGAACCATGTCCGGCAAGATTTCCGGGGGATCCTGCAGATCCGCATCCATAACAACTACGGCGTCACCCGACGCAAAGTCCAAGCCCGCAGTGATAGCGGCTTGGTGACCAAAGTTACGGCTGAAGACCAGGACTTTTATCCGCGGATCCGACAGCGCCGCTTGCGACAGTATCGCTGAGGAAGCGTCCTCGCTGCCATCGTCCACGAAAATCAATTCATAGCGGCATTCGATCTTGTCTAGCACATCCTGCAGAGCCTTAAATGCCGAAGGGAGAACGGCGGCTTCGTTGTACACGGGGACCACCACAGAAAGCAGCATGGAGCCGTGTCCTTCAACCTCGCGAAGAAAGGTGAGGTAGTCCGTCTTGGGTGGAGTCTGGCCGTGGGCGTCAATTGCTGCCACGATCTGCCCCCGACCATATGCTGCATTACTCACAGCTTGAATTATCAAATCATGGACTGGGATGTCGGATTCGACCGGAACAGAAGATGCCTGGCCGGGCGAACGGGAGAGATTCTCGCCAGAACGGCTGACCAGGATCTCGTATCGTCGAAAAGTTTCATCGATCAGCGCCTCACATTGTGAGGCTAAAGAAGGCCCACACGGTTTAACGATGGAGCTGTCTTCTGGCGTCAAACTTACCAACCAGTTCAGCTCCTCACTCAGCAGATCGTTCATTAGCTGAAGGGCCTGGACATTCTGGCTGTGTGGGGCGCCAAGAAACCGTATCAAGCGACGGCTAGCCCAGTTGCTATACGCAATAAGATGGTAGGCCGCTTCGCTCATCTGCGCCCATATCCTTCGGAACCAGCATAGGATACCAGAATGAGCGATGTGAACGGTCTACGTTTCATTTGTGTATCGTTCTGGCCTTCACGGCTGATTTAAGTTTTGGAAGGTGTTCATTTTGAGTCGAATACCGCCGCTGACGATTTACAGCGTCTTCGAATCTCTGCGATTGCGCAATTTCCAAAAACTAAAAGGAGGGTACTCCAGCTCGCGATCAGCAGAACTGGCCAACCTCCGGGGTGATATTCGAAGTGAATTGTATTGTTTCCAGCTTGCACTTGAACCGCTCTAAAAAGGAAATCTCCACCGAATACTTCTGTTTCTCGGCCATTTACCCACGCCTTCCATCCACGAGCCCAGCGATCTGTGACCAGCAGCCAGCCGTCACCTGGACAGAATACTTGAAAGCTAAGTTCGTTCGGCATGTACCGAAGTAACTTCGAATAAATACGTTCCGCGCGCGGCAAGATGGACACGTTCTTGTCGCCACCCCCTACGGCCGGGCTCATCGACGATAGGTCTCTGACTCGTGCCATATCGCTGCGGGAATGCACGACCAGAACGGGCGCGGCTAGCGCTTCGACGCGCCCGACAAAAGCGTTATAAGAGTTGATGGTTGGAGGCACAACGGCTACTTCACTCGCAAACCACATACGGTCGCTGCCGGTGGACATGTCAACAAGGACGGGATGGCGTTCAAAATCTGAATGAATACGATTAGTCATAGTTTCATAGTTGAACAATGTAGGAATCTTCAGTGGAACGTTCTCATTATTAGGAGGACTTCCCATCCACTCCGCAGGTTGCTCATCCCGTTTGAAGCCGTTCGCCATTAGGTCAAGCCTTGGATTGTGATCGAGGTTGATTCTGTTCCAAATCTGACGTCGCTCACCCGTCGAGAAAATTGTTCTATTCGCGATTCGCATTGTTAAAGAAGCGTCGAAAAACGCGAACGCTATGAATAAGATGGGTAGCAGTTTCCTGAATCTAGGAAAAAACAAAACCAAACCGATCCCGACGACGCCCAGCCACACACACCCGAGCTGCACGTTGGCAAATCGGATTTGGTTGCCTACATCTTTGACGGCACGCGTAGTGTAAACATATGCGGCGAAGGCGGCAGACGCGCTGAACAAGCTTGTCCCCAGAAAAAGCTTCCAAATACCAGCGTCCACATCATCGATGTAGTCTTCACACTCTGTCGCGCCGTGAAGCGCAAGGATTGCCGCAGCGAACATGGCATAAAGTCGAAATAGTGCCGCCGTTCTAAAAAATCTTGCTGGAATAAAATAGTCATAAAGCCAGCCACGAAGTGGCAAATGCTTGCCGACGGCGCACATCAAGGAAAAGACGATAATTGCAAAAAGCCACCAGCGCCATGACGACTTAGGGCGGATGAGAATGGCTACTAAAGCTAAAACAATAATCAGCGCGCCCATGTACACACCGACAAGGGAAATGTCACTGCCAGGCCAAAGATTCGGGTTATAAAACTTCAGGATGGACAGATAAGGACTCGCAAAGGTCACCATAGCACCCGGTTCCATAAGATCCGATCCGATCGCCTCTTCCCGAGATCGAACCACGCGATCGCTGTATCCCGTGGCGCCTTCCGTAAAGAATGCGAAATAGCTGGGTGCGAGGACCGGAACACCTACAACAACAACGAGAACCAGACTCAGTGTTGCAGAGGAAAGTTTAACCTTGACGCCTTCTGGCCTGCTTGTTCCCGAGCCAACCCGTCCAGCTGACTGAGCGCAGAACATTCGGCCTAGTGCCCATAGGAATAAGAACCCGCCGCTTAGAATCGTGAGTTCCGGATATCCGCCTAATGCCGACAATCCCCACAAGGCCCCCGCCTCAATTGCGGGTTTGATCCGAGCTGATAATAGTGCTACGTCGAAGCGCCAAAGAAACCAAGGAAGAAACGAAGCAGAATAAATGGTGGCTGTGTGCTCGGCGTGCCCAGTGAAAAAACCAGAGAACGCAAAACCGAGTGGTATTACAAAACCCGCCCAGGGAGGAGCACCTAGGTGCCAGGCCAGAACAACCATCCCCAGTGCACCGAAGAACCAAAACAGAAGCCAATAAACTCGAAAGCCCGCTTCGGTTCCACCCGTGATAGCGCCTACGAGTACTAAGACGGGCGACGCCGCACCGACCTCGGGATCAGCATACTCAGGATATCCACCGCTTTGCCATGGATTCCACAGTGCGATGCGACCAACGCGAGCATGATCCGCGATTAATGTGAACGCCGGTGCGAAGAATGAATCCGCATCCCATAACGGCGCTACTTTGCCATTCACCAGCTTGATATTCAATGCGACAAATGCGATTGCCAGCATCAGAACGCTGATTAGCCAATTTCGGGCGCGGCTGGAGCTCGCGCGGCCGGGCACTCCCGAACGTCCGTCATGCGGGTTTGGCATTGCCCCCCGGCCGATAAAAGATCGGATTTTCGCGGACGCGTTCACGAATCTACTTTTGTAGACCGGAGGTGATCACTTGGGGAGAGGACACACTAGGGATTGGATACTTCCGAACCTAATTGCCGCTGCTCATTGCGGCAGAACCAGACGTCACCAAATCCCTTCGGCTTTCAAAGTATGCGATGACGCGATCGATAATCTGCGGTAAGGCGGTTTTTGGCCGGAACCCGGTCAAATCCTCCAATTTTTCGATCGACGGTACGCGCCGGAGCATATCCTCAAACCCGGGTTCATAGGCCTGATCGTATGATAAGTACGTAATAGGGGAGGAACTGTGCGTGCGCTCCTTCACCATGCGCGCCAAGGCTTCCACAGTCACCTCTTCCGTGTGCCCGATATTCACCACCTGGCCCAGCGCGCGCTCCGTGGCAATCAGGCGTGTGATCGCCTCGACCGCGTCTTGCACGTCGCAAAAACAACGCGACTGTTGGCCGCTTCCGTAGACCGTAATGGGCGCCCCGTCCAGCGCCTGATTGACAAAGTTGGGCAAAACCATCCCATAGCGGCCGGTCTGCCGGGGGCCCACCGTGTTGAACAGCCGCGCGACCACCACCGGCTGCCTTTTCTCCTTCCAGTAAGCCAGAGCGAGAAATTCGTCCAGCGCCTTCGAGGCCGCATAGCTCCAACGGTTCTTCGAAGTCGGTCCGAGCACCAGGTCGGCACCCTCGCGGAAAGGAACCTCTGTATTCTTCCCGTACACCTCGGAAGTCGAAGCAATAAACACCAGTTTGCGCTTCTTAACGGCTGCGTCGAGCACCAGCTGTGTGCCGTTGACGTTGGTTTCGATCGTGCGCACCGGACTCTCCACAATCAATCGCACTCCGACCGCTGCCGCCAGATGCACGATCACATCGGCTTCGTCCACCAGTTCAGCGAGCAATTGCCGGTTTTCAAGGGAATCGAGGAAATACTTCATCTTGGCATATTGCTTGAGGTGACGAATGTTTTCCATGCTTCCGGTCGAGAGGTCGTCGAGCAATAGCACCTCGTTGTCACGCGACAGCAGCAGTTCTGCCAGATGGGAACCAATGAACCCGGCACCGCCGGTAATCAAGAAGCGCAAAACCCCTCCTCTGGCCTCTTTTTCGTCAGTTTCCGAGAAGAATGACAGCGACGAAGCTATGCCCTACCTTGGTCGAAGTCAAGCCCGGATCAGAAGCCTTTCGCCCGGATTATTTCACTGAGCCGCACTCGAAACGCGACGCTGAGCAGTATTTGGCCAATATATCCGACAACTCGCGGTTCACGGCTTCTGGACTCCACTCCCGTGCAACATGAAGCCGAGCCTTGTCCGCAATGGAACTCCACATCTCCGCATCTCGGTGAAGTAGTACAATCCGTGCTGCAAATTCCTCTGGACGATCTGCAATAAGCGCATCGACCCCATCCACCAGGCCCATACCTTCAGCGCCGATGCTGGTCGTCACCGATGGCAAACCGTATGCCATCGCCTCGCCAATCTTACCTTTCATTCCTGAGCCGAACCGGAGCGGGATAACGGAAACCAAAGCTGAATTCAAGTACGAAACCATATTTGCAACATATCCCGTAACAATCACACTCTCGGAGCCGAGAGCAACAACTTCAGCCGGAGGCGCATTACCCACGATGTACAGCCTCACGCTCGCTATTTGCTCTTGGACTAGAGGGAGAATCTCACGGCAGAAATAGAGAACGGCATCGACATTCGGTCGGTGCGTGAATCCGCCAACGAAAACGAGGTCGCGCCTGCTGCTCCGCGGGGCAACGACCTCCGGCAGAACGTGAATATTTGGAACTATTGCAACGTTTACTTTGCGGCTCTCGCTGAGAAGCGCTCGACGGTCCTCCTCCGTAACGGTCAGAACCAAGTCTGCACGACCATAAATCTCCAGCTCACGCCGCTTGGTTCGCTCTGCTTTTCGTTTTAGCGAGTGGTCGCGAGCAATCGCAGCCTCGCGCATCTCCCGAATAAAGTGAACATCATAGGTGTCGACCACCACCAGGCTGTGCGGTGAATGTTCCCGAATTGCGTCAAGAAACTGCTCGGCAACATCTATAAGTTCGCAGAATACAATTTTGAAATGATTGCTCTTCAGTATGGCGTGGACATCGACCTCATAGTTGTGTACAGCTTTGGCAAACCCAGGATAGAAGACCGTCACGCCGGCTCGTTCTAAGGGCCTCAAATAATCCCGTGAAGCCTCCGAACCCAAATAGGCGAACACCACGTGATAGTGCCTGGTCAGAAGCCGGATGAACTCGTAAAGGCGAGTGCCGCCCGAGGAGCGATCTGGCGCCGGAACCAGGCTGGAAATGACCAGGACCTTCTCCTGCTGTTCCAAGTCTCTGGCTTCCCAAAAATTTCGCTGCTGGCCCTGAAGGGCTGCCTTCCACCGGTTCACGAACTTGAGCCGGTTGACCTCCATTAGCCCAACGGCACTTTGTCCGGAGCTCGAATATTCGCGATGCATGACGGTGCTCCGAGGCTCGTACAAGACCTTGAACCCGGCATTTCGCGCTTTAAAAGCAAAATCGGCATCTTCATAGTATGCTGGGGAATAAGTCTCATCGAACCCGCCGATCAGATCCAACACTCTTCTCTTGACGTAGAGGCATGCGGCGGAGCTGTAATCCACCTCGCGAAGCTGATTGAACTCCGGACTATTCGGATTCTCGTACTTGCCATATGCCCGGCAGCTGCCATCTTGGAAAACTTGGCTGCCAGCCTCTTGAAGGAGGCCATGCAAATAGACAAGTTTGGGACCGACGACGCCTATCTTCTCGGACTTGTACGAGGTTTCCAGCAAAGGCTCAAGCCATCTCTCAGTAACCTGCGTATCGTTGTTGAGGAAGATTGCGTCCCACTTTGCATAACGCTCGATAATCAGATTGTTGGCTGTGATAAATCCCAAATTCTCCTTGCCAAAGACCGCGTCGACTCGGCCTCCCAGTGACTGCAAATATTCCCGAGAGCCATCGGTAGAACCCTGGTCGTAGACGCAGATGCTGAGCCGCTCGTAATCCGTATACAGAAAGAGGCTTTCCAGACACTTGCGAAGAAGGTCTACGCGATTCCAGTTCAATATGGCTATAACAATCGGGGGCCGCAGAGGGTTATCCAGCCAATGTTGTGGAGGCTCAACGATCCCATCGACGTGAGCGGTAGAAACAATTCCCTCTTTGCCTCTTTGACCGGAAAATCTAGGGGTTGCTCCGCGCCGATGTATTAGTTTCTTTGCTGCCCACTTCGTGAGCCGTTCCTGAAAACTTCCACGAGCCAGATACTTGTCCTTAATTGCCTTGTACCGGTTAAGCCAAAATTGTAGCCTCTGGTTCTCCACCAGAAGCCTCGCCATTTCGACGCGAAGGTCTGTTAAACCTTGGTTCAACCTGTCGATTTCAGCGTCGTTATCCCGCAGCCTGCACTCGCTGGCCGCTCTCTGGGCTTCGGCTTGGGCGAGCTCTTCCTCGAGACGCCTTAGCTTCGTCGCCAGCTCTTCGCTGCGAGGGCCTGTTAGCTGACTTTGACTTTCGTCAGACATATCGTTTTAGGTTACTTGACCGTGCGATCATACAGGCACAGCGGACCCGTGTGTGCCTCTGCGAATGGAGAAATGGCCGCGCCTGCCGCAAGTGCGGCTCAAGTAGATCCCAAAGCATTCGTTCGAAATGTTTCTTGCGGAGACCCTGCCGGTTTCACCAACCGCACGTACCGACCCTGGTCAGGTGCGAATCGGGGATCCCGGACCCACGTTCGTAACGGCAGCATAATATTATCAAATCCCAAATGTTCAAGAGCTTTCGATCTTACTGTCTCACGCAAAGCACCGAGCTCTTTCCGGGACAACCGAATCAGTTTCGTCAAACACTCGACCAGCGCCTCCCTTGAGCCCGGAGCATAGGTAAACCCCAAGCCGGCGCTTTCCAATAACAAGCTGAGTTCGCAAACGCGAGAGCAAACCGGGGGCAATCCGGCGCTGATCCAATCGAGAATGCGGTTCTTGCTCCCGAGCCTCACCTCGTAACAGTCCCTATCTACGTTTATGCCGATATCGGATTCCCAGTAATAATGTGGCAGAAGCTCGCTCGGAATCCACCCGTCGAGGATGAACTTATCCCGGTGTGGGGACTCTGAAACCAGGCGGTGAAATCGAGGATACGAGACATCGTCATGTCCGCTGATCTGCCCGCCGGTGGCAATAAATTTTACGTGGGGAAACTTCGTCATTACCTCCTCTAGAGCCGAGACGAGAAGTTCGTAGTCACACCACGTATTGAAACCGCCGCTCCACAAAATCAGGAAGTCGCCTTCGCCAACTTTCTTCCCTCGGATCAGTTGTGTGGCCGGCCTCGCAATCGGGCCTTCGATCCCGTTCGGTATGACGTGACAAAATTCGTAGTTATCCGTGAATCGGTTTAGCCTGCCGACCAGCCCCAGTTCGCCGATAAGCGCCCACCTTTGCGATTCCGCCACCGCTGAGAAGATATCCGCATTACAGATGATCGGGTATTCCAGATTGAAAAATGCCGATAGTGGGCCATCCTCATTGAGGCGAAAGGCCTTGGATTGTCCTTCCGCCATAACGTGACCGTTTAAATCCACCCAAACCGGGCATTCACGTAACCCCACAGCCGTTGGACTGGGCCACGCATTGACGCTCACAATGCAGTCGGGCCGTAACGACTCTGCCAAACGGCGCACGTACGATCCGTCGCGAAAAATCTCAGGTGCAACGGAGTAATATTTAAAACCTTCGCTACAGTGCACAGCGCCGTCGGCTGGCTCTTGTTCATACGCTCTCGGCATTCTAGCCGCCACCAGGTGAACGTCGTGACCGTCGTCGCGAAGCGGCTTAAGAAATTGCCATGTGCGCCGGCCAGGAGCGTAATTCCTCAACGCCTTCTCCCAAGGTAGCGGTCCCAGCCCCAGGAGAAGCAGTTTCTTGGATCCGGAAGAGTTCGTGCGGACCGATGGTGATGGCCGGGCGGAGAGCGGAGATGGACCCTTCTCTGTCATTTTCACGGCGGCCGCTTCCCCAAGGCTCGCCTCCTGCTTGCCGCCCGCGTTTGCCCCTGGATTTGAAGGAAACCAGGTTTTTACCCGGATCAACACCAAGCCAGACCATCTGCGCCGGCGCGTGCCTGCAGGCAATAATACGGAGACGATGCGTCGAAGACGTTGCAGCATTCTCCAGCCAATAGAATCGTTAAGTCCGTTTACAACGGCTAGGAGATCGTCGTTTCGCCGCTGAAGATCGTCATTCCGATAGCGGAGTTCTGTGATCAGCCTGCTCAGATGTTCCGCGTCTTGACCCGATTCATTTTGATTCTGAAGGGAGAAGCTCATGAATGGCGCATTCAGACTCCGATGGGTTGATGGAACTCCCGATATAAATCCAGAACCTCGGCAGGCTTACCGTCAGCTAGAATCCTCCCATTCTGAATGAAGAGCACACGATGACAAAGCTTTCTCACGCTCGCCAGATCATGGGACACAAGAACGATGGTCTTATGTCGCTGGCGAAACTCATCGATTCGCGCCATGCATTTCTGCTGGAATGAAGCGTCTCCTACGGCCAAGATCTCGTCAATCAGTAGGATGTCAGGATCGATCTCGGTCGCCACCGCAAATCCCAGACGCATGTACATGCCACTTGAATACTGTTTCACAGGGGAATCTATAAATTCTCCCAAGTCGGCAAAATCGAGGATCTGCTGCTCACGAGATCGCATCTCGCGCTTAGACAAGCCTAACAAGAGTCCGTTTAGAAGAATGTTCTCGCGACCGGTGAGATCGCTGTGGAATCCCGCCCCCAATTCGATCAGTCCGGCTACTTTACCGTTGATCCGAACCACTCCAGCGGTCGGGCGATACACGCCGGCGATGATCTTGAGAATCGTGCTCTTCCCAGACCCATTGGGGCCCACCAGCCCTACGATCTCGCCATCTGCGACCTCAAACGAAACCCCCTTCAACGCGTCGAAACTATGGTATCTCGAGTGATTGCGAAACAGGCGCGCGAAAGTCTCCCGTAGGGTATCGGGACGCTCGCGAATCAAGCGAAAATGCTGAACCACATTGTCAAACGAAACGCGGTTCACGATTGTCCGCACTCAGACATAAAATACCAGCGTGTCTTGATAGCGTCGAAACAAGCCGTAGCCGATCGCCAGCGTTCCAAAACCAACGGCTAAAGAGAGGACGGTCGATTGGGCCGACGGCAGTAAGCCATAATAGATGGATAAACGAAACCCATTCAATGGATAGACGAGAGGATTAAGCCGGAATAACATCCGGTACCGTGCCGGGACAAAGTCTAAAGGATAGATTATGGGACAAAGATAAAACCACGCCGAAAGAACCACCTGAAGAATGTGAGCCATGTCTCGAAAGAAGACATTGGTCATGGCAAAGAAAAAACTGCAGCCCAGCGTAAACAGAATCAGGCTGAGGAACGGAACCACCAAATAAAGCCAAGTTACATGAAACGGAAATCTAAAAACGACCAGCAGGAGAACCAGCGGGATCATCGACAAAGCGAAATTGATCAAATTCGACAACACCGCGGCCACCGGAAACACGCTTTTGGCGACATAAATTTTCTTGAGCAGGTCGCCATTGCCCACAATCGAATCCGTGGCATAGGAAACCGACTGTGAAAAAAAGGTCCACGGCAAAAGAGTGCTGATCAGAAAAATCGGATAGGAACGTATACCCGCCTGCATCAACGTGGAGAAAACCATGCTGAGGATGATCATCATCAGCAACGGGTTCAATAATGCCCATAGGAACCCAAGCGCCGAGCGCTTGTACCTGACCCGCAGTTCCTTGATCGCGAGAGCCCAGATGAGCTCCCTGTTTTGCTGAATCTCTTGAATAAGCCGCCACATCGCTTATAGCCGAGCCGTCGGAGGCGCCGCGCCATGACTTCGGGAAGCGCCTTGAAGCTCTACTGGTTTCTCCTTTTCAAACTCTCGCATTCAAGCGCCTTGAAGATCCCAAAATAGAAACGCAATAACTGTGGGCTGCGAGTCATATACGGGCTGGCATACCACCGCCGGATCCGTTCCTCGGAAGCCTTCATTATAGACAGAACGGACTCACTGGTCACAAGTCGCTTCGACTGGATTTCGCGTCTCTTCCTCAGCGCGCTGGGAACAAGTGAAATCGCATTCAGCACGCCCCGACAATAACCTACGAATGCGCGCTTTTGAATCGCTAACCCTAACCAAAAGACTTGGAAGACAACCAACCGAAACGCCAACCTCCAGATCATAGGGGAAGGATAATTCTTGATGATCGCCAGGATTTGGTTTCGAGTGCTCAGTCGGATCGTCTCGGAATGGAAAGGGCTTCCCAGCGTCGCGCCGCCGCGATGGTGCGCGCGAGCAGCCGGCACGTAAAGGCAGCGGTGCCCGCGCAACTGCCCGCGCAGGCCGAGATCGACGTCCTCGCGATAGGCGAAAAACTCCTCGTCGAAGCGGCCAATATCTTCAAACAAACTCGTCCGGTAAAGTGCGGCCGCGGCACACGCGCTAAACACCGGCCCGGGCTCGTCATATTGACCCGCATCCAATTCTCCATTTCCAACGCGGTAAGCGCCGCCTCCCAGCAGTATTTCGTCGCCCACGCCGTCCAAGTAGCGCGGATCGGACCACCGCAAAAGCTTTGGAACCGCGGCACTATAAGTACAATCTTGCTCGAGCGCTTGGACTAAATGTGAAAGGCACTCCGGCTCCATCTCCACATCATTGTTGAGCAGAAAAACGTAATCGCACTGCTTGGCCGCGTCGATACCAAGATTGAAAGCGATCGCGGTGCCGCGGTTGCCGGAGAGGGGACTCCAGTCTAAAGGCTCGAACTTCCGCAGAAACTCCGGCATTATGTTCCGCGTCCCATTGTCTATAATAATAATTCGCGCTGGCGCTAACGTCTGACGCGCAACGTGCTCTAAACACGTCTCGAGAAGATCGTCCCGGTCGCACGTCGGAATCACGACTCCGACGGAACGGGCGCCAACGGCTGCCGATGCCTGACTCATGGGAGCGAAAACAAAAGACTCCTGGTCGATCTAGCTGAATGCGTATTTACAAACGGGATCGATTTCGACGCTACATAATACACGGTGAGACACCAAGCTGATTCTTAAAGGTCCGGGCCGCTTCTAAAACCGAAGATGAAAATCGCTATCTTGGGGACCAGGGGTATTCCCGCGCGCTATGGTGGCTTTGAAACGTTTGCCGAGCAACTCTCCGCTCGCTTGGCGGCGCGGGGGCACGAAGTTACCGTGTACTGCCGCCGACCGTTTACGACGGCACACGACGTTATAGCCCCCGGCGTCCGCCGGGTCATTTTGCCCACCATTTCCAGGAAGCACTTCGATACCGCCTTCCATACCCTGCTGTCGGTGATCCATGTGTCTTTTACGGGCGCGGACGTCGTTTTGATCTGTAACGTGGCCAATGGCCCGATCGCCTGGATCCCCCGCCTGTTTGGAAAGCCCACGGTACTCAATGTCGACGGCCTGGATCGCAAGCGCAAAAAATGGAATCTGGTAGGCCGCTCGGCTCTGCATTTCTGCGAGTTGCTTTCGGCGTTTACGCCCAGCCGAATCGTTACCGACGCCAAACTTATGCAGGAATACTATTGGAAGAACTATCGGCGCCCTTCCACCATGATCGCTTATGGCTCGAAAGTTCCCGCGAACGGCGGCACACCTCAAAGTTTTGACCTGCCCGCGGGCAATTTCATTCTTTATGTCAGCCGGCTCGAACCGGAAAACAACCCTGAACTCGTGATCGGCGCATATCGCCAGGTCCAAACGAACTGGCCCCTCGTTATGGTGGGCGGAAATTCATATGACGCCTCCTATGTTCAGCGCCTGCGAAATCTTGCCGATCGACGCGTAATTTTCCTTGGGCCTGTCTACGGCAGCGGCTATTGGGAATTGTTGCGAGGTGCGGGCCTTTACGTCTTCGCTTGCGAGGTGGGAGGCGTACACCCTGCTTTGATCGAAGCCATGGCCGCGCAGAAGCCTATTCTTTATCTGGATACGCCGGAGAACCGCGAAACCGCCGGTGACGCCGCAGTCCCCTTCCGGGCGGAAATCTCGGACCTTGCTTCGCAGATGTCGCGGTTATTAGGGGACCCGCATTCTCGCCGCGAATTAGCTCGCCAAGCTCAAGAAAGGGCCTCCAGGCTGTTCGGTTGGGAGGAAACCACTCAAAAATACGAAGCTCTCTTTTCGGAACTTCTGCCGGCGAACACCGCTCCCCCGAGCGGCAAGTAGCCCGCAGCGGCCGATTGTGGGCTCGGTGATTTTCCCGGCCAAGGTCTCCGCTTTTTAACTCTTTGGCAGCTGCGCCGGAAGGCTGAAGGGACGATCGGCAAACCAACGAGCCAATTCACGGTCGCTGATTCGACGGCGGGATTGGACCCAGTTTCGTTTTTCCTTTATCGACCCGCGCTTGGACCAGAACAAGCTCAGCCCTGAGAGCAGCCCTCTATTGCACAACGCGCAGTACCCTAAAATCAGGAGGTCCCTCGTGGCGATGGGGATGAATAAGCGCGAGTAAAGCGCGAGCGAAATGTTCTTGGCGCGCATAAGAAACCGATTCTTGATGGAATGGCGGTTGATTTCGTCTGGCAATTGCTTGAATCGCTCGGGAGTGACGCGACGCACGTGCCAAGCCACCGCTTGGGGCGTATACAGGCACGACCATCCCATCAACTGTGCGCGCCAGGCCACGTCGGCATCTTCGCGATAGGCAAAAAAATCCTCGTCGAAGAACTCTCCGCCCGACGTAATATCCTCGACCATCGTCCTCCGGTAGAGGGCCGCGGCTCCCGTCGCGCCAAACACATACTCGGGAACGTCATATTGACCGCGGTCAACTTGGCCGTTGCCACGATCCAAATGGCGGAGATTACGCAGAAAATAGATGCCCGTGGAATCGATGATGTTGGTACGTTCGCCGCTCGTGCCCCAGTGCAGAAGCTTTCCGCATACGGTTCCGATGCGGGAATCGCTCTCGCCGGCTTCCACTAACTTCGATAGGAAGCTGGGGCTTAGCAATACGTCCGGATTGAGCGACAGCATCCAATCCCCGCGCGCCTCCCTGATCGCTTGGTTCTGCCCCCCGGAAAACCCGCGATTCGTGTCGTTATAGATCACCCGCGCCCGTGTTTCAAACTCCTGAAGCACCGCTCGCGTGCCGTCGCTCGAGGCATTATCCACGACGATGATCTCCCGGTCTGAAAATTCCTGCTGAAGGACTGATTCCAAGCACGCTTTCAAGTGAGCAGCGGAGTTATAGGTGGTGATGAGAATGGAAACCATCAGGGCAGCCGAAGTCTACTGAAAGCCCCGTGCCCAGGCAACATCGACACGAACCAGAGGATACGAACGGGAGCGGTTGCGTTCGGTGAACCGGCGCTTTTGGCTCGACTAACCGGGCACGGAATGGGAAACTAAGCCCGTCTCCCATGGCAACCGATCGCCTCGCTCAGGCTGTGCTCGACGCCAGCCGGCCTCGCTCTGCGGCCTCGAAATTAACCGGCAGCCTGCCCCGCGCTTTCCAATCGATCACGGCATTTTTCCTCCTGCTTTTTGTCTTTGTGCAGCCTCTCTCGATGGCCGCATCCCACGTTGCATACGCCGGCGCGGCGTTTGCTTGGGTTTTACATCTGGCGTTCGTTCGTCGCGGAGTCCTGAAAAGTTCACCGCTCGACATTCCGATCTTGATCTATCTGTTGGTATGCACGCTTTCGGCCCTCTTCTCTCCCCTTCCGGTCTCCAGCTGGGAGGGTATGCGTAAGGTTGCTCTCATTTTTCTCGTGCTGGTCGTCGCCCATAACGTTCCCGATATGCGGCGCGCCAAGCAACTACTGGCTGTTCTCTTTATTTCCTCGTTGGTCGGAGTCGCTTGGGCCGGCTGGAATTACGCATACGGGGTCGGCCTGCGGGTACACAATCCCCAGCCAGGAACGCCTTTTTATCGCGCCGGAATCCGCGACGACGACGTGATCCTCCGAGTCAACGGCCACAACGTTGAAAAACCGCAGGAACTCCTGCGCCAGGTTGATTCCGAAGCCCCGGGCGAGCCGCTCCAGCTCCGCGTCGTGCACGGCGGTGGCATCGAAGTTATGAAAGATGCGGTGCCCATCTCTGTTTCCTTCGACGGCGTCTCGCGTCCCGCACAACTAAATGATCTGGGAATTCAAGTTGCGACCGATCGCCCCGACCGCGCACGCGCCTTCTATAGCCATTACGTAACGTATGCCGCGGTCCTTCAGCTTCTTGGCTGCCTTGTCTTCGGCCTTTGGCTCACTCATCGCCGGATTTCTCCTCTCTCGGGTGCGGTCTTTGCCGGCCTATTGCTTGCCTTTGGCGCCGCATTGGGGATGACTTTGACGCGCGCCTCCTGGCTGTCGCTTGCTTTTGGCTGCGTGGTAGAGCTCTGTTTTTTTCTCAAGAACTGGGCCAGGACCGTCATTGTGCCCGCAATTTTAGTCGTGGCCCTCGCCGGAACCAGCTTGGCCATGCACCGTTGGCGCGGCATGGGCATCATCGATCGGCGCGATCCGGGAACGGATTATCGAATCCTCATGTGGGAAGACGGAATCAAGCTCATCGAAGCGCATCCCTTATTCGGCGTGGGCCAGAACGTTATCCGGGACGAGCCCTCCAAATTTGACCTTCGAGCTTATAAAAAATACGGTTTGGAATCGCACTTCCATTCCACGCCCATTGAGCTCGGGGTTGAGCTTGGGCTGCCGGCTTTGGCCGCTTGGATCGTGCTCATGGCGGCTTATTGGTTCGTCCTGGTCCGCTTGGTGAAGAAGACCCGCAAGTCAAGCGATCCGTTCCCTTACGGGCTTTCTCTGGGAATCCTGGGCGCTACCAGCGGATTCCTGGCCACTTCGCTGGTGAACTATGATTTTGGCGATTCCGTAGTGGTATTTCTCTTTTGGTTCTTGGCGGGACTGGCGCTCGCTCTCGATCACCTGCTAAACAGAAGCTCTCTTCAGCTCGCGCCGCGGCCTGACGCCACGTGAGGAATGGTCTTGAGAAAAATCTTGAGATCCAACCACAATGACCAATTATCGATATACGCGAGATCGAACTGCACCAGCCGGTCGAAGCTGAGCCGGTTACGCCCCTCCAGCGTCCATAGACACGTTAGCCCGGGCCGCATGCGCAGCCGCCGCCTCTGCCATGGGGCATACCTCTCCACCTCCTGAGGTAGTGGCGGGCGGGGGCCGACGAAGGACATGTCCCCCATCAAAACGTTCCAAAGCTGAGGCAATTCGTCCAAGCTGAATTTTCGCAGCCAGCGCCCCACTGGCGTGCAGCGTGGGTCGTTTTTCATCTTGAAAGCCGGGCCCTCGATCTCGTTGAAAACCTCCAGTTCCCGCCGAAGCTGGTCCGCGTTGGCCACCATGGAACGGAATTTATACAGCGTGAAGCGCCGGCCATTTAGCCCGCAGCGCGTCTGCCGGTACAAAATCGGCCCTGGCGAAGTCAACCGCACCAGGATGGCCACAATCAGCAGGAAAGGAGAGAGGACGATGAGCGCCAAAGCGCTCAGGATGAGGTCGCAGGTACGCTTTGCAAATAGCGCAAATTCGTTGTTGGGCGTGGAACCGAGAGTCAGCAGCGGGATGTGGCGAAGATTCTCCAGATGCACCCGCGGGAATGTTCGCGGAAAGAAGCCTAAATCCACGCGTGTGCGAATGCCCTCCTTATGGCAACGGTCGATGAGGCCCTCCAAACTCTCCAGTTGGTCGTTGCCCACTGCAAAAAGCAGTTCGTCCACTACATGATTCTGGAGGATGCCGTAGACATCGGCCAATGCAAAAACGGGATACTGAGATTTTAATCCGCTCACTTTTGCCGAAGATTCCGTGCCTGGATTTACAAACCCGATCAATCGCATGCCCAGCGGTTCACACTGTTCGATTAAGGCCGCGAGTTCGCGGGCATTCTGCCCCAGGCCGACAATCAAGCAGTAATGAAAGCGTTGAAACTTCTCCCGAAGCCTCCTGCTGCCCCCGAGCAAGGCCAGTCTGCCCGCCGCCAGAAGCGCGAAATTGACCGCCGCTATCGTCAAGACGAAGGCCCGGCTGATGTAGTCGGCGCGGACGAAATACAATGCCGCGTTGAGCCCAATAAGGCCCAAAATCACCATCTTCGCGGCATCGCCCACCAGTTGCTGGCGATTGCGAATTTCAATGTCGCGGTAGATGCCAAGGAAATGGCCGGCAAGAAACCAGAGCGCCAAAATCCCCACAAAAAGCGGCCAGTAGGCATGAAAAGGGTAGATGGCCGGACGCACCACTTCCGAGCCCACCATGCGCGTGAGCACCCGCATCCGGACCCAATAAGCGAGCGGAAACGCCAGCGCCGTAAGGCTTAAATCGAGAACTCTCGAAATGAAACCTAGCAGTGCGGAACGACGTTCAAACATCTGTTCTCCACTACAGCCGTCTGAACTGATTTACCGGAAAATTCCCGGTCTCCGTTCCCTAATTTCACCGAACAGACACAAACCAGCTGCAACCGGCAGCCGAACCTGGCAACCCTCAAAATGACATCGCTGGAGGCATAGCCGTATTGTACAGAATTGGCGTCGTGCCGCAATCCTATCGGTTCCAACTAGAGGATTCCGCTGGATATGCTAAATATTGACCCCGATGAATGAGCGGCCGGCTAAAAGAGTCTTTCTTGCCGGGTCAGGTTGCCGAAAGTTCCGATATTCGCAATGAGCAGCGACGCCCGAAATTCATTATCGTTGCTGAGCGGCCCTAGATAGATGCGGCGGTATTCAAAGCTGATTCCGCAACAGCTGCCATTGTAGCTGGCCTGCACCGCCTCGTACTGCAGCGCGTGTTGAATCGTATCGTAGGCAATCAACAATGCCGTATTCCATCCCTTGCGGTTCATCTGGCCCCAGCCCGCCGTTAGACGGATCTGGTCTTGCAAAGGCTGCAGTATGGGATCCGTGTTTAATCTGTACTGAGCGAAGCTGAAAAACGACTGCTGGTAGGGATGGACGGTGGCAATCAGGCCCAGCGCCGCCAGCCTGTTCGGAACCGAATCGTAGTCCGTTTCCAACTGAACGTCGTAGCGCGGGTTGAACCTCACCTTCACGAGGCTGACGACGGGCGACCAACGGCGAGCCTCGTCGGCAAACGCAAAGGGCGTGATCGAATCGAGTGCGGCAAAAACGTTGCGCTCCCCCGGAACCAAGGCTCCGCCAAATGTCGGATCAAAATAGTACTTCGCCGCCACCCGCCAGGTGAGGAACTCCTCCGCTTGCCCATCGGCCGTCTTGCGGAAAAGCCGCTGGGTGACGCTCCCTTCGAGGTCGCTCGTATCCGTTATCGTGTCGTCCTGATCGAAGCGGATAATCCTGCTGAAGTCGTTAACTCCCGTTACATAGTTATAAATAAGGTTGGGCTCGATGACATGCTTCCATTTGGTTTTTCCTCGATCCCAGGTCCGTTCCAATGCCGGCGGCCGCATTTCGATGTTGAACTCGCCATCCGTGCGCAGCAGTCCTTGTGCCGCCGGAATTCCGTTGACGAGTTGCTCACCGTAATCCGTGATCCTGTATCCCGCGGTACCGGTAATTCCAAACCAGGAACCCCACCGCATTGGGACGGTAACCCGAGGCGCGAACTCTGAACGCTCCACGAACTGGCCTGTGTCGATAATCGTATCGGAACGGTGCATGGCGCCGACCACGCTGTCTAATCCAAAATACACCGGCCAGTTGCTCCAGAAGGGCCGGTCCGCAGTGCCGAAGCGAGCCTCAGGAGCGCTTCTGATCGTTATGCTGGTCTCCGGTTGTGCACTCAGGTAGTCCTTATAGTCGATGGCCCCGAAATTCAGGCTATATCCGCGGAAGTTATTGGTTAGAAATGCATTCTGGTGCAATTCGGAAGCGGTAGCTTCGTTGAAAGTGGTGGCGAAGGCCTCCCGAAAGATTAGCGAGCTCAAGTAATCGAGATCCGCGACCGCCCGCCATCCCCCTCCCAGGTTGTCGGTAAACAGGAGATGGGCCTGGTTGCCTCCTTCCGGAATCAAAGTGCCGTTTGGCCCGGGTAATCCCCGGTCTTCCACGCCGTAATAGCGAACGGCGAAATTAATATTAGAGTTGGGAACGGCCCGGATATCCAAGCTTTGGGCGTATCCTCGCAGGCTCAAGTATTGAGCGCCAACCTCGGCATCCATCCAGTCGGTCGGCGCCCAATAATAGGAATCGCCCAGGACGAAACCGAACACGTTGTTATCGGAGATCTCCGGCACGAGAAACCCGGATTGGCGCACTTTGGGACTCGCCGGGATGCTGGCGTAGGGCAGATAGAGGAGGGGAACCCTGAAAATTCGGAAGTTTGCGCGAACCAGCACAACCTTGTCATCGACCTTGAGAGTGGAGTGCTCGGAATAGAACTTCCATACCGGTCGATTGGGCATGCAGACCGTAAGCCAGGCTTTTTTGAAAACGTACTTGTCTTCGGCCACTCGGTCCACTTCCTCGGATTCAAAGGAGATGGGATTTGTCGAGAATAAAATATTCGGATTGGGACGCCGCGCAATGCTGATCGTTCCCTTTACGTGCAGGAATACTCCCTGGTCGCTGCGAACGTTGTAATGCCCTTCCGGAGCTTCCAGGTGCTGTGTCATGAAATCGAAAATGACGTGGCCGCGCGCCAGCGTGTCATACGTTTTCGAGTTGTACTCGACGTGGTCGGCGCGCAGCCGCATATCGAGATAGCGCACGTCGACGTCCCCGTCGGCGATGTATAGGTCGCCGTCCCTTCTTTGTCGCGTCGCCTCCAGTCGCACCACGCCCCGTCCGACCGGGACTTGGACCTGCCCCCAGGATACCGAGGCCATAAAAAGTTGAATGAGCAGGAGTACCGCACACCTCAGGAGAAGAACTCGCCGATCGGCCTTTCTGCGGGAATCGGCGTCAGCAACGCCATCAGCGCGGGAGCAATGCGGAATTGGCAACGGCTTTGGCGGATTGTTACCCGCTGGAAAGATCACTCGTTTGGTCCCTGGCTATAGGCCGCAACCCATTTCACGTCGCCGCCCTCAAAAAATGTCTTCGACCAGCATTGAGAACCTATAACCCTTTCCCGGGTTGGCTGCATTAGTCGAGTGCGCTCAGCCATTCGCGAAGGCATTGCTGCCCCAGGGGCGCCGACTCCGGCGCCAGCCGCGCTGTCTCGGAGCACAGTTTGGTGACAGAAATCCCCGCCGTGCTGCTTATCTCGGCCGCATGGCCGATCAACCAGCGCTCAAAATTCTTTGTGGACGCTTCCGGATGGAACTGAAACGCAAGAACGGATTTTCCGTATCGGAATGCCTGGTTCCGGCAAAGCGGTGTCGAGGCCAGCAACTCGGCTCCTTCGGGAAGGTCGAAAGTATCGCCATGCCAATGCAGCACCGGGACGCCTTCCAAGAACCTCAGCGTGCTGTGCTTCCCCGCGGAAGTAAGCGTAATCGGCGCCCAGCCGATCTCCTTGCCCGGTCCGGCATAGACGCGGGACCCCAGCGCCCGCGCAAAAAGTTGTGCCCCCAGGCAAATTCCGATCGCCGGCCGGCCGAAATTCAGCCGCTTCTCAATCACCGCGATCTCGTCTTTTAAGAACGGATACTTGTCCTCTTCATATGCGCCAATCGGCCCGCCCAGGACTGCCAGCAGTTCGCAATTAGCCAATTCCGGGCTCTGCAGGTCATCGATTCCCGCGTCATGGTATCGAATCTCATAGCCTGCGCCGGTAAATACGCTTTCATACGCACCCAGGTCTTCAAAGTGAACGTGTCGGATAGCTGCGACGGTTTTCACGGAGCGCGCATTATACTCCAGCGCGACGTAGCAGTTTGAAACTGCGAAGACTCCTGCCTACTCCCAGTATCCTTAAGCAAACCCCCGAAGCAAGCCCCTGGCAGACCCGCTGAAAAGACATTGTTCGCTCCCTTGGACTTCGGAGTCTCCGCTGATTTCTTTTGGAAATACAGCGAAGCACGGATGGGACCGGGCGCGCGCCCCACCCTAAAATTGCGATAAGTCGTGTTGCCGCAGGCGGTACGGCGCTACAATGGTCTCGGCAAACGGCCAACGAAACGAGCAGGTACGTCTCGAAAATGGGCAACCTTCGTATTCTCGTTGCGGACGACCACGACATTATTCGGCGAGGGCTCAAGGCGCTCCTCTCCTCCCGCCCCGGATGGATGGTGTGTGCCGAAGCGGGCACAGGCCGCGAAGCCGTCACGCTCGCCGAACAACACAAACCCGACGTGGTGGTCATGGATATCAGCATGCCGGATTTGAATGGCCTGGAGGCCGCTCGCAAAATCCGCAAACACCTCCCCAAAACTGAAGTCGTTATCCTCTCGCTGCACTACTCCGATCAATTGGTCCGGGAAATTGTCGACGCCGGAGCCCGAGCCTACATTATGAAGTCGGATGCCGATCGGGATCTGCTCATCGCCATCGAAGCTCTCGCCAATCATCGTTCCTTCTTCACATCCCGAGCCGCGGAGATGTTGATCGATGGCTTCTGCAGGCAGAGCTCGGTCGTCGAACCGCGTGTTTTGATGCGTAACCGGCTCACCTCCCGGGAGCGTGAGATCGTCCAATTGCTGGCGGAGGGCAGAAGCAGCAAAGAAGTGGCGGTCACCCTTGGCATCAGTGTGAAGACCGCCGAGACTCATCGCGCTAACATCATGCGCAAGCTCGAACTGCATTCTGTCAGCGAATTGGTGCGCTACGCCGTTCGCAATCAAATTATCGAGCCCTGATTCCGCTTCTCGGCCGGCTCTCTCTCAAATCTCGTATGCAACCAAGGTTCGGGGACATTCTGGGTGCAAACCCGCTCGGCACCGGAGAGTGTCATTTCCTGGTATGGGCGCCCCACGCAGAATCCGTCAAATTGCAGATTCTGGCTCCGTTCCGCCGTTCGCTCTCGATGCAGCCCCTTCCAAAAGGTTACTTTCGTGCGGCCGTTGAGGATGCCGCGTCCTGCCGATACTTATATGACTTAGGCGGAACGGGAGAAAAAATGCGGGCCGATCCGGCCTCGCGTTTCCAACCCGAGGGAGTCCACGGCCCCTCGGAAGCGCCGTCTGGAGGCGCGTTCGACTGGACGGACGCGGGCTGGCGTGGCTTACCGCTTTCAGAGCTGGTTTTCTATGAGATTCATGTGGGGACCTTCACTTCCGAAGGCACATTTGACGCCATCATCCCCCGGCTCCGCCACCTCCGCGACCTGGGAGTGTCGGTCATCGAGCTCATGCCCTCGTCACAATTTCCTGGCGAGAGAAATTGGGGGTACGACGGCGTTTTCCCGTTTTCGGTGCAAAATTCCTACGGTGGTCCCCTTGGATTGAAGCGGCTGGTCGACGCCTGTCACAACGAAAATCTCGGCGTCGCGCTCGATGTCGTCTACAACCATCTGGGTCCCGAAGGCAATTATCTCGCCGATTTTGGACCCTACTTCACCGATCGCTATCACACTCCTTGGGGCCAGGCGGTCAATTTCGATGGTGAACGAAGCGACGAAGTCCGCCGTTTCTTCATTGAGAACGCCCTGTTCTGGATTCGGGACTTCCACATCGATGTCTTACGGCTGGACGCCGTACATGCCATTATCGATACCTCCGCCAGACCGTTTCTAAGGGAACTCCATTGCGCCGCTCAGGTTGCGGCCGATGAGCTGCACCGTCGGGTGCATCTGATCGCCGAATGCGATCGCAACGACATTCGTACCGTTCAACCCGCCACACGAGGGGGCTACGGCTTTGCCGCTCAGTGGAACGACGATTTTCATCATGCCCTGCACGCCGCGCTCACCGGAGAAAAGGGCGGGTATTACCAGGATTTCGGCTGTGTTTCACAAATTGCCCGGTCGCTTACTTCCGGCTACGTCTATCAAGGCCAGTTTTCAAAATATCGACTGCGTTCGCACGGAAGTGAATCTAAAGGGGTGAGTGGGGAGCATTTCGTTGTGTTCACGCAGAATCACGATCAGGTTGGCAACCGCATGAATGGCGAACGGTTGTCCCAACTGCTGCCCCTCGAAGGGCTCAAAGTCGCGGCAGGGGTAATGCTGCTCTCTCCCTTCCTGCCCTTTCTTTTCATGGGCGAAGAGTACGCGGAGACCTCGCCCTTTCAATATTTCGTCAGCCATCAGGATCCCGCCCTGATCGAAGCCGTGCGCCAAGGCCGCAGAAATGAGTTCAAAAGCTTCGGCTGGCACGCGGAACCTCCCGATCCTCAGGATCCCGGCACGTTTTTGCGTTCCCGATTGCATTGGGAACTTCAGGAGCGCGGCCCTCATAAGCAGCTGCGCCAGTTCTACGCGGAGCTTCTGCGCCTTCGTAAGCAATTGGCCCCGCTGGCAAATTCCGACATGTCGTGCGTCGAAGCCGTCCCCTTCGAAAATGAAAAAGCTCTCTTCTTGCGCCGCGGCGGCGCGGGCCAGGAATTGTTCGCGGTTTTCAACTTTGGGCAGTGCCCGGCCCCCGTGTCGATTTCGTTGCCCCAAGCCAACTGGGCTCAAGTTCTGAACTCTCGCGATTCTCGATGGGGCGGTCCGGGATCGTCGCTGCCGGATTCGCTCCCATCGGAGCCAACTCTTTCCCTTACTGTGGAACCCTTGTCATTCGCTCTCTACCATTCTGGCTCCCGAGGAAAACCGTGAACGATCGCTTTGTCTGTATCCACGCACACTTTTATCAGCCTCCCAGAGAAAATCCCTGGCTGGAGGCAATTGAGATTCAGGACTCCGCCTATCCCTATCACGATTGGAACGAGCGGGTCACCGCCGAGTGCTACGCTCCCAACGCTGCCTCTCGCATCCTCGATGGCGAGAAAAAAATCATCGATATCGTGAATAACTACTCGAAGATCAGCTTCGATTTCGGTCCCACGCTGCTCTCCTGGATCGAGGCCAAAGCCCCGCGCGTATACAAAGCAATCCAATCCGCCGACCGGGAAACTTGCGAAAGCTTCGGCGGTCATGGCGCGGCCATGTCGCAGGGCTATAACCATATGATTTTCCCGCTCGCAAACGCCCGGGATAAAACGACGCAAGTCATCTGGGGCGTTCGCGATTTTGAATATCGCTTCGGGCGCTATCCCGAAGGGATGTGGCTGCCCGAAGGAGCCGTGGATTTGGAAACTCTGGAGACTTTGGCTAGCCACAAGATTCGCTTCACCGTTCTTCCGCCGCATGCCGCCAAGCGAGTGCGCCACATTGGCAAAGCAGAGTGGAAGGATATTAGCGGAGGCCGCATCGATCCCTCCCGGGCTTACCTTGCGAATCTACCTTCGGGCCGAAATATCGCCTTGTTCTTCTACGATGGCCCCATCTCCCATGCGGTGGCCTTTGAGAATATTCTCAAACGAGGCGAGGATTTTGCGCAGCGGCTCGTTGGGGGCTTCTCTGACGACCGCAAATGGCCTCAGCTGACCAATATCGCCACCGATGGCGAAACCTACGGCCACCATCACGCCCACGGCGATATGGCCCTCAGTTACGCCTTGCGCTTCATCGAATCTCAAAAGCTTTCCGAGCTCACCGTTTATGCCGATTTCCTTGAAAAGTATCCGCCCACGCACGAAGTGGAGATCGTCGAAAACACCTCCTGGAGTTGCGTCCATGGCGTCGAGCGCTGGCGTTCCAATTGCGGTTGTAACTCCGGCCACGCCGGCTGGAATCAGGAATGGCGCGCCCCTCTGCGTCAGGCCTTCGATTGGCTTCGAGACACCGCGGCGCCCAAATTTGAGCAGGCGGCAGGCGGACTCTTCCTCGATCCCTGGCGCGCCCGCGATCAGTACATCTCCGTGATTCTTAACCGCTCGCGCGACAACATGGACTCCTTTTTGCGGGAGCAGTGCCGCCGCGAGCTGAAGGACCGCGAAAAAGTGCAGGCTATAAAGCTCATGGAGCTTCAGCGTCATTTAATGCTGATGTACACCAGTTGCGGCTGGTTCTTCGACGAGCTTTCCGGCCTGGAGACCGTTCAGTCCATTCAATACTCGGGAAGGGCTGTTCAATTGGCCCAAACCCTGTTCAACGACCCAAAAATCGAGGATGACTTCCTGGGGAAGCTCTCCCTCGCGCACAGCAACATTCCTGAACAGGGCGATGGCAGAAAGATATACGAGACCTTTGTTCGCCCCTCCATGCTCGACCTGCATAAGGTAGGCGCCCACTATGCCATCAGCTCGCTCTTCGAGTCCTACGCGCCACAGAGCCAGACCTACTGTTACCAGATACGCCAGGAAGATCACACCGTCCTGTCTTCCGGAAAGTCCCGCGTCTCTTTCGGTCGTATTCGCATTGCCTCCGACATTACTCTGGACTCCGCCCGTGTAACCTTCGGAGCCGTACATCTGGGCGACCATTACGTAACCGGCGGCGTCCGCGAATTCGTCGACGAGCGCGCCTATAAGGATACCGCCGAGAGGATCACCAAGGCTTTTGAGAGCGGCGACTTCACCGATTTGATCCGCGCCATTGACGTTGCTTTCGGCTCTGGCAGTTACAGCCTGAAGCTGCTCTTCCGCGACGAGCAGAGAAAAATCTTGCGCATCATTTTGAATTCGGCCCTCGAGGAAGCCGAGTCCTCTTATCGGCAACTTTACGATAGCCGCGCGCCTCTCATGCGCTTCGTTGCCGCTCATGGCATGCCCCTCATCCGCCACTTCCAGGCCGCCGCCGAGGTCACCCTCAATGCCGAACTGCGCCACGCCGTGGAAGCCGATGTCGTCAATACCGACCTCGTCCGTGCCCTGATGGAAGAGGCCCGGGCCGTGCACGTCAAGCTGGACGCCGCCACTCTCGAATTTGCATTGCGCCAAAAGCTTCAAACCATGGCCGAAGAATGGGAATCGCAGCCTTGCGACTTGGAGAAAGTGATCTCTCTCGACGCCGCTGTGAAGTTGGCGCGTTCGTTCCCATTCGAGGTTCGCCTGTGGGAAATTCAGAACGTCTATTACTCCGTGCTGGTGGGCTCGGCGAATGGCAATAAAGCCCGCTGGGCCGGCTGTGAGGGCCCGGAGTGGGATCAAACTTTCCGGTCCCTGGGGGAGCAATTGGGAATGCGGATGTCTTGATCCATGCCCGATCTTTGCGCCACCTATCGCATTCAATTCAACCTTAACTGTGCTTCATCATGGGCTCGATCTGCTGCGTGAAGTATTCGTGATCGGGTTTATCCACTTTTGCCGCGATCTTCAGAGGAATTCCCGCGCGCAGCGCAATGCGAATGGCCCGGTCCACGCGCTTCTCCGGCGAGATTCGGCCCAATACGGCGAGATATTTCCCCGGGCCCAGCTGCGGCGTAAATAGGTTTCTCGGCAGTCCGTGATGGATATTGGCCACCCAGTTCGCCCAGGACAGCGGCCTGCGTTGAGCGTTTGAAATCAAGATCAAGGGCATCTCTGCGTATTCCCGATAAAGCGGCACCAAGTCTGGTCTGTCCAGCCTCTCATGGAGCGTCGTTAGCTGATTCAGGCCCAACCTGCGGCTCATGGGGAAGTGCAAGTAATCGATATGAAAGTGCACCACGTCAAAGGCTTCGTGTCTTTGAAACGCCTGCTCCAGCAATAACGTGTGATAGATGTAGGGATCGACGCAATCCGGGTTCAATCGCAATGCTTGCGGAGAGACGCCGATGAGCTGCGCCCGGGTCACCGAATCGCCACTCGCAAAAAGGGTAACTTCGTGTCCCATCTCTACAAGCTCCTCAGTCAGATAGGACACCACACGTTCCGTGCCGCCATAGAGGCGGGGAGGAACACTTTCATACAGCGGCGCGACTTGAGCGATTTTCAGCGGCAGTCCCCTTTCCAACCTTTTCTCATGACGATAGGCGGGTAAATCCCAGGTATACCAGAGACGGTATCGCCGGCAGCGGCTCCCAGCCCCCCAAATCCAACGGCTCCTTCCCTATATAAACCGGATGCGCTTCCATGACCATACGCCTCTGTCCCGAGTACTCGTACATAGACTCGCGTAAAACTCCTACACGCGCCGTACACTTCCCTACTCAGTCGAATCGCTGGTTGAAGGAATCCGCCCGTCCCGTTGACCGTTTTCGCCTATTTCGCGATCGCGCGACGTACGCTTTTATGGTTCTCAGGAGCGACAAATGACCCACAGTTACAAGAAGTCCGTTTGGGTTATTTATCCCAGCTGCCTCGCGGTCGAGACCGCCATTGACAGATTTCGCGAGGCCGGATTCCTCAGCTCTGACGTCTCTGTCCTGCTCCCGGAAAATCTCGGCCCCAAGGAATTGACCACTGAAAGGTCGAGCAAGGCGCCCGAAGGCGTCACCGCCGGTGCCAGCTCCGGCGTGTTGATTGGCGGCGCTTTAGGATGGCTCGCCGGCATCGGAGCGCTGGCCATACCCGGCGTCGGTCCATTCATTGCTGCGGGCCCGCTCATGGCTACGGTCGCCGGACTCGGCGTGGGAGGGGTTGTCGGCGGGATCACAGGCACCCTAATCGGCGCCGGCATTCCTGAGTATGAAGCGAAGAGATATGAGGGACGCCTGGCCAAGGGCGGGAATTTAGTTTCGGTCCATTGCGATAAGTCGGAGGTGGTCACGCAGGCCAAAAACTTAATGGAACGCACCGGCGGAGAGGACATTTCCGTTTCGACCGAAGAGACCACCCAAGCCTTCGGGGCTTCCAGATAGCGGGAGGAGAAGCGCCGTTCAGAACTTTTTCAGAAAAAATCGCCAGCCCGTCTAAGCCTTTTGCTATCAGTGCGCGAAAATACATAATCCTCAGTATTGTTCCGTCCGCGATATTCGAGCCTAATAGGCCGTCCGAGCGTGGCTATTGCCAGGAGGCGCTATGATCGAGACTGTCAGCGGCACGGTTGAAGTCGTCAACCCGGCGGAAATTCTTCGCAATCAGGACGGCATCTTTGAAGTGACCTCGCCTTACGGCCACGTCTTTCAAGTCACCTGCCGCCGCGGCGCGAAGATGAGCGTTCGCGAACTCAGCGAGCCCCAGAGCCTTCAAAGCGCCGAGAGTATAACTTGGCGCATTAAGAGAGTTCCTCGGGCAGTCGCCTGACGGATTCTTCCCACCGAAGTCCGCCATCTTCATGCTGCCCCCCAGTGCCCGGACCATATTCACGGCGGCGACTTCCTGTCGGCGACATTGACGCACACTGAGACGTCTGCCCCTACCCAATAAATTAAGCTCTCGTCCAGTAGGCGCGCCCCTCCCCTTCTGCTTGTCCCCGAGAAATAGAAGGACAAATAGAAACAGCGATGACCGATGAGGGTCAGTACATCTTTTTCATATCCTGCCCACGAGTGCAGCGTGGGTTACGTACGCTGGTGGCATCGAGCGACTCTTTCACCACCTCAATTTCGCAACAACACTTTGGATTCACGCACCGGTATCTTTCATTCCTTTTCATCGCCATGATGGCCTCATCTTACGCAGGAAAATTACGCTGGAAAGAAACAGCCATATCACGCCATATTCGCGAAGAAAAGGCTATGTGCCGCGCTGCCATTGTGCAATCCGCGTTTTGGCATAGTCGTCTTCGGTATTTGCTGTAGCCGTTCCCGCGAATCCAGCCGGTCCTACATCTAATTATCTAAGGTGCTACAGCCCGGCACCGATGGACTCCCTTAAGGTGTCCGATTAGAGTTCGGCCTGCTCGCATGAAGAGTTTCGGCGCCTCCAACAGGGCAGTTGGGAAGGGTGCTCGCGCGTGTTAATCGCTCGCTCACGAGGTGAATTGTGAATCGTCCAAGCGCACGACTTCGTAAGGAACACGACGCTGCTGTGATGTGCACTCAAACCGTTCAGGATTGCCAGCAGCGCGCCTTTCGTTTAGCGTTCCGCATCACCCGCAATCAGGAGGACGCCGAGGACGCCCAGCAGGAGGCGCTGCTCAAGGCTCATCGCAATCTGGACCAATTTCAGGGCCGCGCTCGTTTCACTACCTGGATTTCGCGCATCGCCATTAACGAGGCTCTCATGTGCCTGCGCAAGAGGCGCAGCGCCGTGCAAGTGCCGCTCGAAGACGTTTTCCAGGAAGACGAAGCCGCCTCCCCCAATTTCGAGCTGCATTCTAACATTCAGGATCCCGAGACCGCCTATTCCCAAAAAGAGCTCCGCAATATGCTCACCCAGGCGATCGCCGGACTTCGCCCGCTTCACCGCGAAGTATTCTTGCTTCGCGCGGTCGAATCCCTCTCCGTGGTCGATACGGCCAAGGCCTTGCAGGTTTCCGTCAGCACCGTAAAAACTCGCATGCGACGGGCTCGCCGCGAATTGAAGGAGATTCTTCTCAAAGCAAGCAAGCCATCCGCTATGCCGTCACTGGACGTTCAGTCCGCATCGGTGCCTAGGAGCTTCGAAGAGACCTGGGTGATCTGAGCCTGATTACGAGCGGATCACGGAAGCGGGGGGAAAAACGGATGGTGGTCGAGCGCGCTCTTGACCGCCGTCACCAGCAGCCGGGTCGTCTTCGATTTCCCAACGCACGCTAAGGCTCCGGCATTCTGCGCTTGGCGAAGCACCTCCGGATATTCGTACAGCGTAGTGATCACCACGGGGATCTCAGGGGTTGTCCGCACGATCTCCCGCGTCGCCTCAAAGCCGTTGCGCCGCGGCATGACTGCATCCATCACCACGATGTCCGGATGCAAGGTTTTCGATCTCTCCACGGCCTCCTCGCCGTCGGACGCCTCTCCGCATACTTCCCAGCCGCTCTCCGCCTCCAGAAGGTGGCGCAAAAGGCTTCGAACGATTTCATGGTCGTCCACGACAAGTATCCGTAAATGTTCCACCGGCGCCGCCCTCAAACTCAGGGTAGCTATCCTTCCCTAGGGCAACAATACAGCAAAGCGCCTAAACACCGGAGCAAGAGGCTTGGCACCGGAACCCCCGCACCGTCGCGGGGGCCCGGATGGAGCTAACTGCCTTCGATCCTATAGGGTTGACTCTGCTCGGCCAGTTGAATATCCTGCCCCGCTATGCTTCACCCGATGCGCTCGACCCTCGGGGCGGTTTTATTCCTCGCTTTAGTGTTCTTCGTGTGCGCCAAGCCCCTGTATTCGCAATCCGGCGAACTGGAACTGGCCCCGCGCCATGGCTCATTCCCTAAGGCCTTCTTGAAAGGCTGCGTCAAGCTCTCGGCCACCGCGGTCGATTTTGACGGTTCCGGCGACCAGTTTCATGTGGAGTGGTGGCGTTGCGGATCCAGGACCCCCAACCGCAAGACAGGCTCTTTCCCGGTCCACTATGTATTGATACGGCCGCCGGCTGGCAAGTCCCCCGCGCTCGGAGTTACGCTGAGCAATGCGGGAAATTCCGACGAATATTTTATCGATCGCCTGCAATTGGTCGATGTTCCCCTCAGCTCCCGCCAGCTTCTGTTCGTCTCCGCCAGGTATTACGAGGATCAGCAAGGGGAGAGCAAGATCGATTGCATCCTAGCCTGCTTAATTCACGAGAGCTGAGAATTTGTCTTCTGCAATTGAATTTTCGGTCATTCGGTGATTCATGAGCGTGTTTAGGCCCTGCTGAACGAGCAGAAGTGCCCTCGACGCGAGAGAAAAACAGTTTTGGAGAAGGGTCCGCCCAAACTTACGGACACAGAGACGAATTCGGAGGCGGCGGAATAGGTTAGCTGCTGTTGAAGGCCCAGGCGAGTTCGCGGAATAGAGATTGCCACGGCCAGCCAGTGGCCAGGTGGACGCGGATGCAGCGGGCAGTCTGGCGCACGCGAGCGCCGATTTTGAACAGTCGTGCGCGCAGAGTCTCGATTTGCGCCGAGCGCCACGGCTGCGGAAGCTGCAGCAGGCGAAACAGGTTGACCAGGTTGTAGGCGAAGCCATGCAGGAGCAGACGGAAGGCGTTGGCCAGAAAGCGGTGACAGCTGAGCCGGTCGGCGTGAAAGCCGTTCTTGAACTCTTCGATGCGGTTTTCGCATTCGCCGCGATCGTTGTAAAAGCAAAGACCTCGACAGCGCCGCCGGCACAGTTAGTGATGAGGAAGCGAAGGTTGGTTCCCGTGGCGGTGTGCTCGGCCTTGTAGCAGATGCGGCGCTGGCGTGACCAACTGCCGGCGCGATGGCGAAAACTGGAAAAGCTGCGCTGCGGGATTCCGGTGCGGCGATAGCGGCGGGCCAGACGTTTCTGCCGCGGCTCGGCGCGGCGCTGGAAGACCGCGTTGGCAGCAATGCCCAATGCATACTGGATGCCGAAAAACTCGCAGAACTGGTAGAGCAGCGGCAGAGCGAAACCGGCATCGCCGCGCAGCTTGATCGGGACGCCGGGAAAAGCGGCTTCCAGTCGCGGCACCAGCCGCAGCAGCATCGGAACGATGCGAGCATGACTGGAGGCATTGCCCGGTCGCAACCGCGCGGCCAGCAGACATCCGGTGTGACGCTCGAAGATGAGCATGGGGTGGTACATATGCTGGTCGTAGGCCCCGTTGAAGATGCTGAGTTGTTGCTGGCCATGCGTGGGATCGTCGGTGGAGTCGATATCCAGCAGGATCTCGCCGCGCTGGCGGACCTGCTTTCCGCAGAGGCGAATGAACTGATCGAGCAGGGCATCGTTCAAGCGCACCAGATCGCGGGCGGAAGGCGCATTCTCCCAGCGACTGAGCGTGGGCTGGGAGCCGAGCGCTTCTCCCAGCTTCTGATCGGCGACGATCTGCAAGGTGGGGTCATGACGCAGACGGTCGGCATCGTTGGCGTCTTCATAGCCGGCCACGATCTGATAGATGCGCTGCCGCAACAGCGCCAGCGAGTGATGGCGTACCCGTTCGTCATCTCGCGGGTCACCGAGGAGTTGGACCCAGTCGCGGGTCAGATGATGGCGTTCGTCAAAAGCCCGCAGCGGCAGCAGACCGGCGTCACCGGTGATCTGGCCGCCGGAAAAATCACAGTGAACGGGACGATGGTGGTAGAAGGAGAAGCGGAACTGTGATATACGACGAGTTGTCACTTTGGGATGCTCCAAAATGGTGTACTGGGTTCTCGGAAAACCCAGTGTTCATGCACCTTTTAGAGCATCCTTTCTTTTTTCGCCACCGAAATCAACGAATAATCCAGGCTAGGGCGCGTCGCCGGCCAATTGGAGTGTTCCTCTTCTCCTGAACCCCAATACTCCGCGCAGCAAGAGCTGCGTCCTCACGAAAAAAGTTTTTTGCGCAAGTTCGACGAATACATCAGCCAATAAGTTCCCAGGGCAATACCGAGGATGCGCCTCAAGGCGCCCGATCCGGCGACGGAGGCCTCCGTGGCTGGAGCAAGCCGGCGGCTGGAGAAAGCTGGGACAGGCTTCTTCGATCGCGGCAGTCTTTCTCCCTCCGCCGCGATCGAAGTTACCAGCGCCCTGTTACACGATCCTGTCGCTCTCAGAACCGAATCGTCGGACCGATCGTGATGCGAAGATTGTTATGCGGCCCGCCTTCGAAGTAAATTTCGTCTCCCACATCCAGCCGTATACCAATCGGCCCCAGGAAGGCCTCGATACCTCCGCCGGGATAAAGCACTGCATCCACCGAACTGCTCGAAGGCCCGAGACAGAACTGGTATATGTGGAGAAAGTAACCGGGGCGTTCGAAAACATGAAATCGTCCGCGCCGCCCTTCAGCGTCAGGAATAGCCGCACCGGCCCGCCGCCCGACTGGAACTTCGGGCCAGCCATGCCATGCAGTACGCGCAATGTTGATGTCGTGAAACCGGCAGTCGTCCCCGCGGTGCTCGTGAATCCTTCCGTGAAAGACTCGGCGAAATCGTAGTTCGATTCAGCTTCAATCTGCCACCTGCGTGAGGCGTTGATCGATAGCCGCGCGCCCACGCCGCCGAACGCCGTCGCGCCGCTTCCGGCCAGCGTTGCACCTTGCGTGCTTCCGAGACGGAAATAATCGCCGAAAATCCCGATTTCGACGTGATTGAGCGCCTCTTGCGCTCGTGCCGCGGGCTGCACCACAAAAAGCAGTCCGCCGGTCACCGCCATCAAGAATAGGAACCGCTTCATACTTTCCTCCTGTTCGCTCTGCTTGAACGTGATTCGACCTTAGCTTGTAAACTCGAGTGAGACCTCTGGAGCGCCCGCGGAGTGCTATTCCCCTTCCACTGTCGATCCTCTGCCGCGAGTGCTCGTTGCGCTCGCCTTCGGGCTCGCGCCGCCGCTTCGTCCCACGCATTCCCCCGGCAGGTCACCCAGAGGCTTTGGACATCGCGCGGCGACGCCGGTTCGGGAATCGCCCCGGTGTCACGCGGCAGGATCGCCCAGCTGGACGAATCGCGCGCAGCCTGCGTTCGCTCCGATGCCTCTCACCACTTCCTCGCTCGTTCTTTTCCGGGCCATTTGTCCGCCGCCTAAATCAGCCAGCTACGGTTCACGGCGTCCGCGCTGGAACGCCCGTCTGTGCCTGCCGCCTGCATCTCTCCCAGGCGCGCGCGACGCGCTTCTTCCAGCCACTCTCTCAGTTCACTCCGCGCCCGCCGCATGCGAGCCTTCACCGCGCTGCCCGAAATTTGCAGAATTTTGGCGGTTTCGCTGGTGGAGAGCTGCTCCACGGCTCGCAGCAGAAACACGACCCGATAAGCCGGCCGTAATTTCCCCACCGCCGCCTGCAGCAGTTCCCGAAGCTCCTTCCGCGAATAGGCCGCCTCCGGCCCCTCGATGGGGGACTGGAAATCCTCGGAAGCGACGCTCTCCTCGGCAAGCTGAATGGTCTCCTCGAGCGGCATATAAAATGCGCTGCGCCGCTTCCGCAAACACATCAACGCCTCGTTGATCGCGATCCGTGAAATCCACGTAGTGAACCGCGATCGGCCCTCGAACTGTGCGAACTTCCTGTGCACTTTTAAGAGCGTCTCTTGTTGCACGTCTTCAGCGTCTTCGGTATTGCGCGTTATGCGCAGTGCCAGCCGGTATACGCGCTCTTGCGAGGGTCCAATCAACTCCTCGAATATGGCGTCGTCCCGTTTCTTGCTGGCCGTGCTCGAGCGCGGCTTGCGTCCCGCGTCCTCCGCGACAGCTGCTCTGTTGATCACTTGGTTCTCCGCCGGCATGTAGGTTTCACACCCTTCGCCCCTTTGCTGCGGGCTGTGAACATCGTCAATTCAATCTAGAAGCCCCCTCTGGGATCGTCCATCGGGAGCAGGCTGTAGCATTTGGCGGGAGTACGTGTAAGGGTAGGCCGCGACAAAGTGCAGCAAACCGTGCAAAACCAATGCATTCTGGTTTGCTTCTACGGTCGGAACGGAAGACTCTAGTGGTTTGGATCGCCTAGATCGCCCGTTATAGATAGTTAGACCGCTTGGATCGCCGGACGGCGTCCTGCCTAGGCTTCGATAATGTGATTACGAATGGCGTAGCGCACCAGCGCCGTAACCGAGTGGCAGTCGAGCCTGCGCATGATGTTGGCGCGATGCGTTTCCGCCGTTTTTACACTCAGCCCCAGCGCGGAAGCCACTTCCTTGCTGCTTTTTCCCTCTGCCAGAAGCTGTACGATCTCTTTCTGCCGGTTGGTCAGGCGAATCCGCCCGCCTTCGGGAGGCGCCGCCTCTTTCGGATTTTTGTCCAGATATCCCTCGAGCACCATCTGCGCCACTTTAGGAGTGAAGAACGTCTTGTTGCGGCGCAATGCGTCCACGGCAATCACCAGATCTCGTCCCGCATCCGATTTCAACATGTATCCCCGAGCGCCCGCTTCCAGCACCTGTTGGATCAGCGGATCCGCGTCGTGCACCGTGAGCACCAGCACTTTCGTATGTTCGACGGACTTCACAATCTGACGAGCGGCTTCCAGCCCATTCAATAACGGCATGCTGATGTCCAGAATCGCCACATCCGGCTTTACTTGTTTGGCCTTCTCCACCGCATCTTTGCCGTTCGCGGCTTCCGCAGCCACTTCCCATCCCGGCTCTGCTTCGAGCAAAGCGCGCAAGCCCTTTCGCACGATCTCATGGTCGTCTGCCACCAATAACCGAACCCCCATCAGTCCCTCCCAGATTTCGTTCTAATGTATTGAATTAAATTACGTCGCGATGACGAGCGGCGGCTCGCACCTTAGCGGCTCGTACCTGGTGGAAGCGCAGCAAGCTGGGCGATATCGGAAGAAATTACAGATCGATTCGCTGCGCGTTACCAACGTCAACACGAATACAGAATAATTACAGACAGAAACTTGTTGGCAAACCGAGTGCCAAACTCACCTTCGTTGACTACAAGCCAATTGCCTGAATACGCACGCCTTACCTTTTCAAATCCATTTCGATACGCTTCGTCACCGAACCCATGCCCCGTTTTTACACGTTCAGGCCATTTAAGACCCATTAAGACGAAAGTGCCAAACACTCGGCATTGCGTCAGTTTGAATTTTCTTGATCGTGACGCAAAAGGTCGAACCAGGCATCCCAATGCCGCGCCAAGCCTAAGCCCTAAAGCTAAGCCAGGCTTAAGCGACCATAAATACAATCGGAGCTTCCCCATACGGCTCCGCACGGATTGTGCCAGGGGCCTGCTGCCTCTACCTTGGGGCCAGGAGAATCCAATTGTCTACTGCGGCCGCAAGATCGGCACGACACGGCGCCATGAGGCGCGAGGAGCATTATCGCTGTGTGAATTCCGGTTGTCGCTGCGAGATAAAAATCGCCCGGGAGCCTTTCGTCGGCGCCCCGGCCGTGCAAAATTTGCGTTGCTGCTGTGGTAGCGCCATGGAAAGGGTCCCGTAGTACCGGCCTGAACGGGCAAGACCAATGATGCCAGGCGAGTGGAACCAATTGGCCCAACAAAATCCTCAACCTCCCCAGCCTGAGCAACCCAAGCCTCAGCCGCCACAACCCGAGATACCGCCGAGCGGGCCCCAGGAACCTCAGTTTCCCTCACCCGACCCCGAACCCCTCCCCACTCCCGTTCCCGGCCCCACCGACCCCGGTCTACCCCAGCCGATCAGTTAAGAGCTTGTAGCCCCGGGGCGCCCGCCTCCCCGCGCAAAGCGCACGCGGAAAAAGGAGACCTGAGGCTTTTCGGTGTGTAGCCCAGGGCGCGGCGCCCGGCGCGAAAGCGCAAACCGAAACAGAAGTCAGCCGGCCATGGGGCGTTCCCCGCCGCGTTTTGCCGCTAAGCCGTGCGGAACAGTGGCGCAGCCACTCTTGGCTGTGCGGAGTTTGTAGCCGGGGCGCCAATGCTAGACAGCGCCGCGTTCTACTGTTGTCGGTTTGCTCTTGAATTTGTGGGTGACCCACGTGCCGGTGTTGCGCCCGCGTGGGATGCAGTGCGTGTTGGCGTTACGGAACCTACTGCGACGCGAGGCTTCGAAAAGGCCGACTCTTAAAGTTCGGTGACTTCGCTCTCCGGTCCATTCGTGCGCTGGCGAACCGCCTTTGTGATCGTTTCCTGACCGCGATCGATCAGGCCGCGCACTTGTTCCATCGAGCGTCGACCCGTGTTCCGCAGGCTGCGCTTGGCGCGGCGTGAGGTGAGGGCGATCCACTCCCTGGTGTCTTCGCCCGATTGCGGGGCGAGCAGAAGCGTCAGTCCAACTCCAATTCCTAAGCCGATAAGTAAACCAAGGATGGTGCGTCCCTTTCCCATAAGCCGTCCCCTCACTCGGCGTTCAGTGAAGCCGCGAGTCTGGCGTGCGGAAATCGCCGGTCCTGGCGTCAGCTTTTTCCGCCTTCGCTGGCGGCTGTTGCTTCTCCGCCGGAGCCTTCAGCTTCAGCAGAAGCTGCGTCACTTCGATTCCGATGAGATACGCATCCATATTTCCATGAAGTAAGGCGAGGACCGCGGCCGGGCTATCCGTTATGCACTGTATGTGGAATCTAGAGATTCCGTTAGCAGGCAAACACCCAATGCGAGCGAGACCTACATCGGGAGACGGGTAGCGGGTCTGTTGAATTTTCTTGCTCGTGACACAAGAGTCCAAAATTCCAACTGACCGCTACCGCACGCAGGCGCGCCTGTGAACGAAAGACCTCCCTCTGATATGCTCAAACCTATGCGGCGAGGTTTCTCTCCCATAATGCTCGTTCTGCTGGCGTTATCCGCGGGGCTGCGTCCGGCGCCGTTAACCGGCTCACCGCAAGAACAGCGAAATCAGGCCGTTCCCCTAACGCCTGATTCGAATCCTGCCATCCTCGCCCTGGCCCGCCAGAACACACCTCCGCCGCCAAATGCAGTGCCACCGCCCTCATCCTCGGCCGCAGAGGAGCTTTCCAACCTTACGGTAGTCCTCGACCCTGCGCATGGCGGCGCCGATTTCGGCGCGCGCGGTCCGACCGGACTTGCCGAAAGCGATGTGGTTTTGGACTTCGCCCGAGCGGCTCGCATCGCTCTCGAAGCCCAGCGCATACGCGTCCTGCTCACGCGCGAGGGCAATCAGGACCCCACCTTCAATGATCGCTCCGCCATGGTGAATGGTTTGCATAATGCTCTTTTCATCTCCCTGCACGTCTCTTCCGGTGGCCCGGTGGGTACGGCGCGCGCCTACTACTACCTCTTCCCCGCGAATCTGGCTCCGCAAGTAAATCTCTCGTCGGTCGCCGACGGCCGCCGCAGCTATCCGCGGTTCCTGTTCGCAGCGCCGCCACCCTGCCGCCCGTGCCGGCCTGGTCGAATGGGATCACGCCCAGCAGCATTCGATTGATATGAGCCGTCAACTGGCGGCTTTTGTTCAAACGGAGCTGCTACACCGCTTTAAGGGCTCTCCGGAAATGCCCATCGCCGCACCCGTGCGCCAGTTACGCACCATCGCCGCCCCGGCCATAGCCATCGAGATCTCCAGCATCGATGTCACCGATTCCAAACGCCTGGATCAGATGGCCCAGCCGCTGGCCGAAGCCATTGGCCGCGCGGTCGCCGAATTTCCTTCTCCGTCGCCGGCGCTTGCTCCAAGTGGAGCGCCGAGTGGAGGACACTGATGACCCGCCTGTGGAAGATCGGTATCGCGGTCTTGGCGGTGCTCGCATTCGCCGCCGTGCTCTCGTTCCCTGCCCTGCTCCACAGTGTTCTCGGACTGCGGCGCGCCAACCGCTCCGACGAGCAGGCCCGCCGCAACATTCTCCCGCCGGTATCTACGCCCACCGATACCCGCGAAAAAGCGCAGCTTTTCTGGCTATCCCCCTCTTCTCCGGACATCTCTCGAGCCTTCCACCGTGGAATTGAATCTCTCCGCCGATCCCCAGGAGCGCGCCAAGCAACTCATCACCGCGCTGATCGAGCAGGCTCCCAGCCAGTTGCAGCGAACGCTCCCCGCCGATTCCGCATTGCTGCAGTTCTACCTTTTGCCCAATGGCACGGCCATCGCGGATTTCTCGGAAGCTTTGGGGACCGAAACCCCTTCGGGCATTCTCAATGAACAAATGGCGGTGGATTCCATCGTGCGCACGCTGGCCGCCAATCTCAGCACCGTTTACCGGCTAAAAATTCTGATCCGGGGCCAGGATGCCGATACGCTCGCCGGCCATTTGGATTTGAGCCAGTTCTTTACCATTCCGGCTCAGGCCCCTCCGCAAACCCCCGCGGCCGCAGCCTCCTCTCCCGATCAGCCGCTGGCCGGCCTTCCTGCGCGCCCCAATCCCTCCGGCCAGCCGCCGTCCGCCGTGACACCCTCTGCGAACTAGGAGCCGCCGCCGATTCCGCCGATGACCCTTACCCTCTTGGCCGCAATTACGCTCGCGATTGTGCTCCTCGGCGGATTCGACATGGCCCGCGGCAATCGTTCCACCGCCTACCTCAAGGACGCCCCCTGCTATTCGGGGCCGCATCCGCCCAAAGTGTCCATCATCATTCCCGCCAGAAACGAAGCGAAAAAGATCGCCGAGGCTCTGCAATCTGTCTTGAAGCAGGACTATCCCAATCTCGAATTCATTGTTCTCAACGATCGCTCCACGGATAACACCGCAACCATCCTCGCCGGAATGGCGGCGCGGGACCCCAGGCTTCGCGTTGAGAACATTTCGGAATTGCCTGCCGGCTGGCTCGGGAAAAATTACGCTTTGCATCGCGGAGCCGAGCGAGCCTCCGGCGAACTTCTTCTCTTCACGGACGCGGATGTGGTCATGAATCCCACCGCCGTATCCCGAGCCGTGCACTATCTGCAGGCCAATCGGCTTGACCATCTCGCCGTGATGCCCGCCGTGCACATGCCCACCTTGGCTTTGCGCCTCTTCTGCTCGGCTTTTGGCGTGTTCTTTTCGGCCTACATGCGCCAGTGGAAGGCCAAAGATCCCCGCAGCCCGCGTTTCATTGGTGTGGGCGCCTTTAATCTCGTGGCCCACGACGCCTATCGAGCGATCGGGACGCACCAGGCCATTGCCATGCGGCCCGACGACGATATCAAGCTCGGCAAGCTCCTGAAAAAAGCGGGCTATCGCCAGGAACTCGTCCTCGGCATGGGAATGCTGGTCGTCGAGTGGTACTCCTCACTTCGCGAGATGATCGATGGCCTGATGAAAAACTCCTTTGCCGGCCTCGAATACAGCGTGCCCATGTCCCTCGCCGGCGGCATCGCCCTGTTGCTGCTGAACGTGTGGCCGTTCGTCGCCATCTTTGTGCTCAAGGGCCCGGCATGGATTTTGTATCTTCTGGCCGTCATTGCCATGCTCTTGTTCATTGCAGACGGCAATCGCTTCTACCATTCTCCAGGTTGGTATGCCTTGGCGCATCCGCTCTCCTCCCTGCTTTTCGTTTACATTATTTGGAAGTCGATGCTGCTCACCCTGTGGACCGGCGGCATCAGTTGGCGCGGCACGCACTATCCGCTGGCATTGCTGAAGTCCAATCGCGTTTAGTGCAAATGATGCAGCCTCAGTCTTCGTGTTGACCCTCAGTGTTGACAGGACCGTCCACGCCCGGCACACTTCCCACGGAATCGATCGCTCGATTCGACCTTGAGGAGGAAGCTTGCGACCTGACGGACGCGCCTGGGACCAGTTGCGCCCTGTAAAGATGACGCCGGATTTTGTGCCTGTCGCCGAAGGCAGCGTCCTGATCGAGATCGGTCAGACCCGCGTCATCTGCACCGCCACGCTCGACGACGGCGTGCCTTCGTTTCTGAAAGGCACCGGTAAGGGCTGGGTCACGGCCGAGTACGGCATGCTGCCGCGGGCCACCGAGCAGCGCACCACTCGCGAATCCACGCGTGGCCGCCAATCCGGCCGCACTCTCGAAATTGCCCGCCTCATCGGCCGCTCGCTTCGCGCCGTAACCGACCAGCAGAAGCTCGGCGAGCGCACCGTCTGGCTCGATTGCGACGTCATTCAGGCCGATGGCGGCACGCGCACCGCCTCCATCACCGGAGCCTACGTCGCGCTCGCGCTGGCCTTCGAGCGCATGGTCGCCACGGGAATCCTGCGCTCGGTCCCCCTCTCCGATTCCGTCGCCGCCACCAGCGTAGGCATCATTCTCGGCAACCCCATGTTGGATCTCTGCTATGAGGAAGATTCCCGCGCCGAAGTCGATATGAACGTGGTCATGACCGGCAGTGGCCGCTTCGTCGAAGTGCAGGCCACCGCCGAAGGCAAGCCCTTTCGCCGCCGGCGAACTCGACCAGCTCCTGAATCTCGCCGCCGGCGGAATTCGCAGCCTCACCGAGCATCAGCGTTCGCTCGTGCCCATCAACTTCAGTGCTCGCGCCCGCTAGCCGCTCGAGTAGCGCCGAGCCCGAGCCCGTTCGCCTGTTTCTCGCGTCTTCCAATCCGGGCAAATTGCACGAATTCCGCGCCCTCGCCGCGGCCGCCCCGGGCCAGGTCCCGCTCGATCTCCAGCTTCTGCCAAATTTTTCCGCGCTCCCGCCCTTCGACGAATCCGCGCCCACCTTTGCCGAAAACGCCGCTGGCAAGGCCCTGCACTATAGCCGCTTTGCCGCCCTTCCCGTCCTCGCCGACGATTCCGGCCTCGTCGTCGACGCTCTCGGCGGCGAACCCGGCGTGTACTCGGCCCGCTACGCCGGCCCGCACGCCTCCTCGGCCGATTGCATCGCCAAGCTCCTCGCCCAAATGCAAGCGCGCCGCGCGCAGGACCGCCGCGCGCGCTTCGTTTGCGTGCTCGCGCTGGCCCGTCGCGGCCGCACGATTGCCGTTTTCTCCGGCGCCGTCGAAGGCGAAATCTTGCCGGCTCCCCGCGGCGAGGGCGGCTTCGGCTACGATCCCGTTTTCTTCTTCGGCCCCGCCGGCAAATCCTTCGCCGAACTCTCCGCCGCCGACAAAAATCTCTTTAGCCATCGCGCCCAAGCCTTCCGCAGCTTGGCCGAATTCCTGGCCTCTTCACCTGTGCTATAGTTTGCCGCTGTCCTTCAACAAAGCGCCGCCATGAAAGGTCCCGCTCACCAAGAAGCTGAAGACTCCTCCCCGCGCGGCTGCCAAAAAGCCCGTGCGCCCCGCCTCCAAAAATGGCCATGCCGCCGCCCAGGCCGCCGGCACCAACCCCAAGCGCGTCCGCGCCATCTTGCAAAAGCTCGACGAAGCCTACCCCACGGCCACCTGCGCCCTCGTTCACCACAATCCCTTTCAATTGCTCATCGCCACCATTCTTTCCGCGCAAACCACCGACGTGCGCGTCAATCTGGTCACTCCCTCGCTCTTCGCGAAGTATCCCAAGCCCGAAGATCTCGCCTACGCCAACCCGCGCGAGATCGAAGCCGAAATCCGCCCCACCGGATTTTTCCGCTCCAAGACCAAATCCATTCAGGGCGCCAGCAAAAAGATCGTCGAGGAGTTCTCCGGCCAGGTTCCCCGCACCATGGAGCAATTGCTCACCTTGCCGGGCGTCGCCCGAAAAACGGCCAACGTCGTCCTCGGCACAGCCTTCGGCATCGCTTCGGGAATCGTCGTGGACACTCACGTCATGCGCCTCTCCGGCCGGCTGGACCTCACCCGCAACACCGATCCCAAAAAAATCGAGCAGGATCTCATGCGCGTCATCCCCAAGGACAAATGGATCGCCTTCTCGCATCAACTCATCTGGCATGGCCGCCGGGTCTGCCAGGCGCGCAAGCCTCGTTGCATGGAATGCAACCTCGAACGAATCTGCTACTCCGAAGACAAAATCATCTAGCTCTCGCCGTATACTCCGTCCTGCCTGGCGCGCTCAACGCCCGGCAGCCGCCACCTCATGCGCTCCCATCGAACCGTCGATCAAACCACCGAGGTCGCAACGCCCCCAGCCACAACCATCACCGTCGCGGCTCGCCTCGACCGCCTGCCGCCCTCCCGTTATCTCCGCCAACTGATCCTGCTGCTCTCCCTCGGCGCCTGCTTCGAATTTTACGACCTCTTCTTCTCCGCCTACATTGCTCCAGCCCTTTACGCCAGCGGCATCTTCACGCCCACCACCAAGGGCTTCCTGGGAATCGCAGGCTTCGCTAGTTTCGTCGCCGCTCTTTTTGCCGGACTCTTCGTCGGCACGCTCTGCTTCAGCTCGGTTGCGGACCGCTTTGGCCGCCGCTCCATCTTCAGTTTTTCCCTTCTCTGGTACTCCGCCTGCACCTTCGTCATGGCCTTTCAGTCCACCGCCGCCGCCATCGATCTCTGGCGCTTCCTCGCCGGGATCGGCTTGGGCGTGGAGATGATCACCATCGGCGTTTACGTTTCCGAATTGGCGCCCAAAAACTCCCGCGGCGCAGCCTTCGCCTTCAATCAATTTGTCAGCTTCCTCGCCGTACCCATCGCCGCCTTCGTCTCCGCCGCGCTCGTTCCCCGCCGCCTGGCGGGTCTCGACGGCTGGCGCTGGGTCGTCCTCATCGGCGCCTCTGGAGCGATTTTCGTTTGGTTCCTTCGCCGCGCCATTCCCGAATCCCCCCGATGGCTCGAGCAACACGGCCGCACCGAAGAAGCCGACCGCATCATGCAAGCCATCGAAGCGCGCGTCCGCTCGGAGACCGGTGCAGCCCTGCCCGAACCACGCCCCGTCGACGCCGATCACACCCCAACCCGCGGCTCGCTCCAGGAAGTTTGGAGCAAGCGCTACCGCGCCCGCACCATCCTCCTCACCGTTTTCCACGTCCTGCAGCCGGTCGGCTACTACGGTTTCGCCGGTTGGGTTCCCACTCTGCTCCTCGCCGAAGGCATCACCGTCACCCAATCCCTGCGCTATACCTTCATCATCGCCCTGGCCAGCCCTCTGGGCCCGCTGCTGGGCTGGAAGTTCGCCGACGTCTTCGAGCGCAAGTGGCAAGTTGCCGGCGCGGCCTTGGCCATCGCCGCCTTCGGCCTGTTGTTTGCCTTGCAGAGAACCGCCCTCGGCGTCGTGCTCTTCGGCGTCCTGATCACTTTGAGCAGCAACTGGATGTCCTTCGCCTACCACACCTACCAGTCCGAGCTTTACCCCACCCGCATCCGGGCCCGCGCCGTCGGCTTCGTCTACTCCTGGAGCCGCCTCAGCACCGTTTTCAGCAGCTTCGTGATTGCGCTTTTTCTGCGCAACTATGGCACCGTCGGCGTGTTTATATTCATAGCCTGCAGCATGCTAATGGTGTCGTTGCTGATCGGCGGATTCGGACCACGCACCGCGCGCCGCCCTCTCGAGGAGATCGCGCGCTAACGGGCCGCGCGGGCGTTCTGGGTGCTTTTGGTTGCAACCGTGGCAACTCCCGAAAACCCGGCTGCGTCTGAGCATGAAACACCACGGGAAGGAGCAACAGACATGCAAAAATCGCGCCAGAAATCACGCCAGAAATCAGGGCGGATTCGATTGGGGTGGATTCTATCGTTCGGTTCTTTGGCCTTGACGACGTTTCCTGCGCTTCCGCTACGCGCGCAGGCGCCGCCTCCCCGCCATGGCTTTCACATGGCCGAAGGCGGCCCGCCCATGTTCGACTTCATGGGCGGCAAAACGGTGACCGGCCAGCCTTACTCGGCGCAAGTCACCTTCAAACACAATCAGACTTTGCAGGACGGAAATTTCGTCGAGCAAACCAATACGGCCATGGTCTACCGCGACGGCCAAGGCCGCACTCGCATAGAGGAAACGCGCCCCACGCAATCGGGAAATGCGGAGCAGATCGTCAGGATCACCGACCCCACGGCCCGAGTCTCTTACGTGCTTGACCCGGTAAAAAAGACGGCCCACCGCTTCACGCTGCCTCCGCCCCGCGCCGCAAACTTTCAGCAGCCGCCTCGCGCCGGCTCGAATCCCAACGTGGCCACCCAGTCCCTCGGCTCACAAACGATGGATGGTCTCCTCGTCCAGGGCACTCAGATCACGCGCACCATCCCGGCCGGCCAGATGGGCAATACCGCGCCGATCCAGACCGTTACCACCCGCTGGTATTCCACGGACCTGAGCATCGATCTCAGCACCTCCACCACCGACCCGCTCCACGGAAATTCGTCAACCACGCTTGCGGATCTCAGCCGCGACGAGCCCGCCGGCACGCTCTTCCAGGTTCCTTCCGATTACACCGTAGTCAACGCAGGCCCCGGCACAAGAAACGGCCCAAGGCCTGGTTTCGCCCCGCCGCCGCAGCAGTAAATATCGCGAGCAAAGAAACGGGGAGTTGCGCCTTTGCGCATCTCCCCTTTTGAGGCTGTATCTCCTCATACGCCCTTGTTTTTCGTTGTCATTCCGAGCGCAGCGAGGAATCCCTCATACGATTTTTTCTTCTTCCGAAATCTAAAATCTTAAATTTGCCATCAGCGCTACGCTATGCCGCACCGTGCCACGGCCACGACCGCCCGCAACCATCCGTCATCCGCCCATTGTCATCACAGCCCGCTGTTTGGGCCGAGGGATCTGCATTTCGCTGTCGTCCTATCCTAAATCTCAAATTAGTCCATATTAATTAACTCTTCCCTGAGGTATAGATAGGGCAATGGCTGACCCAGTTCGTGTCGATGATCGCTCCGTGATTGTGCCCGCCGAAGGTGTTACAACCGCCGAGCGATACCTTGCTAAGCTGTGCAAACGCTCATTCTTGTCGATGTGGAGCTATCCCGGCGTGTTCCGAGATCAAGGGCAACACGCAGATAAAGGCGACGGAAAGGAAGTGTGCGATCTCTTAGTGGTTTTTGAAAACCACATCCTCATTTTCAGTGATAAGGACTGCGCACTAGCCGAGGGCGAGGACATCCGGAAAAATTGGGCCCGTTGGTTCAAAAAAGCTGTAATGAACTCAGGAAAGCAAGTATGGGGAGCCGAACGCTGGATCAAAGCGTTTCCTAATCGCCTTTTCTTAGATAGACAGTGCAAGGTTCCGTTTCCGCTTAATTTACCCGACCCTTCCAACGCGATTTTTCACCGTATCGTTGTAGCTCATGGCGCATCCAGGGTTTGCCGAAAACGCCTTGGCGGCAGCGGAAGCCTGATGCTGGACAGCAGCCTGACGGGTGACGCCCCCCTCGACGAACCCTTCACAATCGGTCAACTTGATCCCGACACAAGGGATACGTTCACGTATTTGACGACACAACGTTGATCATCTTGCTGGAAACGCTAGACACTCTCACCGATTTCACGGCCTACCTGACAAAGAAAGAGCGGTTTCTGACGGGACCGAGAGTTGTCTTCGCGGCGGGCGAAGAGGAGTTGCTAGCCATCTACTTGCATCACCTCAACGATACTGGCGAGCACGACTTCATCATTGATGGTGACTACGACACTTTGGCCTTTGAGGAAGGATTCTGGGATGAGTTCGTGGCAAGTCCAGAACGACGAGCACAGATTGAAGCCGACAAAATCAGCTATTTCTGGGATGCGCTAATTGAAAAGTTCTCCTTTCATGCGATGACTGGAACTCAATATCTGACGAGTGGTGGACCGATCAGGGAACAGGAGGTCATGTTTCGCTTCCTGGCCAGAGAACCGAGACTTCGCCGAAGGCTCCTATCTCGGCGCTTCCTTGAGGTTTTAGAAAAAAGTGCCAATTCGACCGTCAATAGCAACGTCCGTGTACTAGAGCCGTCAAGACCCGGTGATCCTTTCTACGCTTTTTTGTTTCTAAGACGACGACCTGAGCTTTCAGAAGAAACCAATCGAAACGTTCGCGGGAACCTTTTAATGAGCTACTGCCGTGCCGTAAAGCTGAAATATCCCGACGCTATCCACATCGTTGGTATTGCTACGGAAGCGGGGTTCCCTTCAATTCGGTCGGAAGACTTTGTTTACTTGAACGCGACCGAATGGGGTCCCGAACAGGAGGCCGAGGCGCGAGAACTTCAACACAAGCTCAGACTGCTTCAAAACATCACTTTTCACAGAGGCCGGGAGCGTGAGTATCCACCTCCCTCTACTCCAAGACCTCGGAAAAAGCCCCTCTCGCGAAATTCGCCATGTTCGTGCGGTTCGGGCAAACGATACAAGAGGTGTTGCGGTGAGGGCATGTTTGGCTAGGGACCCGGACAATGAATCCGCATAGCTACGGAGGCTGACGCAATGTTCATGTGGGGCAATCTCGCCGAGTGGGCGGGCTTCGTCGGGGAGCTCGTGGTCGCGGCTGCAATCGTATGGGAGCTTGACGAAACCCGCAGGTTTAATTTTCTATCAGAAGCGTCCTCTCCTAAGATGTACAAAGTCAGAGGGGAAATCTACAACGCATTTATGGATGCGGATGGTAAATCCATCAGCGAAAAATCTGAGGCGATCCGTAAGCGCATTTGGTCTGATCCAAAATTTAAGGGGGACTGTGACGAGCAAATCCTTCTATTCGAAAAAGTCGGCACACTGGCGCGATACGCATTGTTCGACAGGCTCTTTCAACGGAATCAGTTCGTCAGCGTTTTTCCGCACGCCGTTATCGCATTTTGGGTCATGCTACAAGGCTACATGAGGGATCGGGAGGAACGAACCGGGCTATGGTGGGCGCAAAACTTCAGAAGGCTAACGTTGGGCTGCGTTGGATACATCCTTACACAAAAGGAACCCCGCGTCCGAATTCACAGTGCAACCGGTGCAAAAACAGAGGACCTAACTATCGACAAGCGCGAACTTCTGCAACTGAGATCGCAGCTTCAGGCCGTTCAGCCTGATTTGTGGTCTTGAGTAACTTTCCCCGCTCTCGTCCCGAGTTCCCTCAGCCTCGCTATAAGCATCCGCTCAATTTCGACGCGACCGGGGTTCCGTTCTCTGCTACTGTGAGCTGCGGCGTTCGAATACTATGCAAACAACACCGCCGCTCTTGCTAACTAACTGATAATGTGCTATACTGATTTATGTTTCTCGGCAATCCGCATTCCGCCGCTCTCCCTGCAATTTGCTTCACCGACGGCACTCGTAACTCCCTTAGAATGCGCACTTACGAATCACGATTATTCACTTGACAAAAGTATGCTGCTATGAGATTCTCTGTTCATGGCAAGCAACCCTCACTTCTTCTTAGGCTTACCGGCAGAAGCAGAAGCTTTAATGGTCTGCCGTATGTCTTTCTTGATTGCGGCCAGTAACTTCCTAGTTGGCACTCGCTTCAATAGCTCCTTGCGTCCCTTTTCCATGAGAGGTGTCCTTTGAACCTAATGGATATTCAAACCATGTTCCCCAGCGACGAAAAGTGCCGGGAGTTCCTTGTGCGGCTCCGCTGGCCCGAAGGACCTCGCTGCCCGCGTTGCAAGACCAATGCCACCGAATTGGAGACTGAGAAACAGCTCTTTTACTGCAAGGATTGTGATTACCAATTCACCGTCACGGCGGGAACGATCTTCAACGATTCCCACTTGCCGCTTATTAAGTGGTTTGCCGCAACGCTCTTGCTCTGCGAAGCAAAGAAGGGTATGTCGGCCTGCCAGATTCAGCGCACGCTCGGTATCGGCGGCTATAAGACAGCGTGGTATCTCTGCCATCGTATCCGCGCCGCGATGCGAGAGGCCGATAAGCCGATGCTTGACGGAACCGTTGAAATGGATACCACGTATGTTGGGGGAGTGAACAAGGGTAAGGGTCGCGTGGCCCGAGTGGATAACAAGGAAGTGGTACTCGGAATCCGCAAGCGCAACGGCGATCTGAGAATGTTCCACGCCAGCGATGCGAAGTCTGGAACGCTCGCTAAGTACATCCGAGAGAACATCAGCGAAGATGTGGATGTGATTATGACGGACGATTTCTACGCGAACACGGTCGCAATGAAGAAGGCTGGAAGAGACAACCACAAGGTCATCAAGCACAGTGGCGGCGTCTACGTGATGGGCGACATTCATACGAATACCGTCGAGTTCGCATTCTCCCTTCTCAAGCGCGGCATCATGGGCACGTGGCATCGGATTAGTGCCAAGCATCTTGCGTCCTACCTTGAAGAGATGAGTTTTCGGTTCAATCGCCGGAAACGCTCCGATTTGTTCGTTGATACTTTGCGTCATATGGTTACGGCCCCCGTTTTGACTTTCGAGCGGCTGACCGCTTAGAAGGTGGTGTTAATTGCCCACGCCAAAAGTGGCTCACAATGTCTTGCAAGTTAGGCTGTCTCGCCTCCCAGCCGGGGCCGAATGTTCCGCGACCGGTCATCCCCATATTGAAATCCACCACGAAAGTCTCTGTATTGCCACCTACCCCTCCCACCGTAGCCTTTGCTTCTTTCATTACGAACTCCAATAACCGCGCACCTTCTGTAGTTGTTGGAAGCGCTCCCGTATAGGCTGGCGGTCGCCAATCCTTGAACAAACGATCTAAGAAATAATTGGCAATCTCCTCTCCTGCGCCAGTACAAGCGAATGGCTCAGTGACAGGGTAGAGAATTTCTTCATCTGTCCGATACAAGCGGGATGTTTTCGCCTGAGTGTCCGCAACAGCCAAGACTAACCCTATTTGTGGTAGTGCCCCGGAACCTGTAGAAAAGTGAATGGCGCATTTTGCCTGTGAAGTCATGGAATTCTTTTTTAAGCAGCAGCTCTTTCTCGTCCTCCGATGTCGCGGTAGCCGTTGATGCGGTGCAACTTCATCTGTCCGCTGATCCACAACCCGAAGAACACCCGCAGCACGGCGCTTTCGTTGGGCAGTGCCGCCTGGGTTTTGATTCGGCGGCGGAATTCCAGTTGCATCCGCTCAATGGCGTTCGTGGTGCGCAGCGACCGCCACTGGCTCTCCGGAAACTGATAGAAAATCAGCAGGTTCTCCCCTGCTTCTTGCAGAGAAGCCGCCACGCCGGGACACAGTTTCTTCCATTTTCCCAGGAATGCTTCGCGGGCTTTCTGCGCCGTGTCCAGCGTCTCGGCGTAAACGATGCGGTGATAGTCTTCCCGCACCGCTTCGTGCGCGTGCTTCGGTGCTTTGGCGATGAGGTTGCGTAGCTTGTGCACGGTGCAACGCTGGTGCGGTAGACCTGGCCACAGCCGATCCAGCGCGGCCGCCAAGCCCGTGTTGCCATCGCTGATCACCAGCCGGGGACGGCCCATCTTCCGCGCCGCCAGATCGTCCAGCAACATCTGCCAGCCGTCCGCCGATTCCGCTCCCGTCGTCATCAGGCTCAGCAGCACTTTCTCTCCGTCCTCCCGCACCCCCAGGGCCACCAGCACGGGCAGCGAAACCACTTTCCCGCCACTGCGCACCTTGGGATAAATCGCATCCAGGTACAGATAGACGATCTTTTCTTCTGCCAGATCGCGCCGCTGCCAGTTCCGATAGCTTTCTTCTAGCCGTAGCACCAACCGCGACACCGTGCTTTTCGATAATGCGGCGCCGGCCAGCAACGGTTCCAGCGCCCGGCGGATCCGCCGTGTATTCGATCCTGACAGATAAACTCCCAGCACGCTCTGCTCGACTTCCACGCTGCTGCGCCGATAGCGCGGCACCAATTGACTCCGCCACTCGCGCTCGCTGCCCTCCGCGTCCACCAACCGGGCTCGTGGCACTGCCACATGAACCGTACCCGTCCGCAGCGTCAGCCGTCGGCTTTTCCGGCCGTGCCGATAGCCACTCCGTTCGGCCACCCGCTGACTGCGCGGTGCACCCAGCGCCGCCTCCACTTCTTCCTCCAACACCAGCTCGATGATCTCCCTCACCCGCTCCCGGATCGCCCCCTCCAAACCTTCTCGCAGCGAACCTTCTTGGATCACTTCCTGGCCAATGCTAGTCTTCATCACGGCGTATTCCTCCTGTGCCCGAAACCTCCCGCTAAGAGATTCCGGGTTTTTATTCAAGCCTTCTCAGGAGAATACGCCTTCAGATTTTCTACAGGAATCGGGACGGAGCCCTATTTGTCGGTCATATCTCTTGTGTTCGGACAGCAAATCAGAAATGTACTGGTCATATATTTTTTTCATTTCATGACCGATTATTGTTTCGTGCTTTGCTAGGAAGTCCTTCCTTTCGAGTCGCGCAGCTTCAATTATTTGCTTCATGGCTATTTCACATAGCGGCCCGAATCCAGCCGCCCCCAAGACCAAATGCCAGGATGGGTAGTCCGATACCTCTGCCAGCTTGTGAACCGTTCTCTTACCACCCATCGTCGTGCCTTCTTCTGTATCGGAGCAAAAGTACAAGCCGTTGGAACAGGCGGCGCCAATGATTAGTGTCATACGCTTACCCATACGTACCTTCCACTGAGCGGTCAGCGGAGTCGGCTTTCGGCAGTCCGGCGCCCACTGAAGCATCATTGAGCGCCGCCCGTCGTTCTTTTGTCAAGTGAATAATCTTGTTACGAATCATTAGACTTAAACTCCCCTGGAATGAACACTTACGGAAACCGGGGGGGGGATACCCGCTCGCATGCTCCGACGCTTCCGCCTTTGCAATAAGCCCTTTAGATTTAGACTCTTGCATGGGCAATAATATACTTCACTAACCAAACCTGCTAAGATCAGCTCGCCGTGACAGGGCAGAGATCATATGGTCAACGCTGGTTTACCGCTACCTTTGTTTCCTGTAGTTCTTCCTCTGGTTCTGAGGCATAGGCTTTCACGTCACCCAAATTGAAACTCTGGCCCACAACCGCCTTAAGCTTATAAACGCCAGGTGCTTCCCTTTCAAATTTCCCGCTCCTGTTTATGGTTGTGAATAGAATGCTAGAAGCATGTTTCGTGCTCCTGAAGAATCCGGCCTTCACCATTAACCTTCGAGCCGTCTTTACTACCAACTTATTGTCGTTAGCTTTGGCTATAGCTACGAGGGCGTCAAGCTGACTAAGGCCAGAGAGATTAATATTCTGGGCTGGCGTTAGTTGCCCCATTAGGCGAAGGGTTGTCGAAACTGCCTCAAACTCTTTCTCTACACCTTCAAGTTGCTCTCTCAACTTATCTCTTTTGTCCTGAAGGCGTTCGTACAGTTTTGTAACCTCATCTACGGCGTGTATATTAAGATTCATTATTCACATCCCATCTGCTTGCTATATTTGTCGCATTAAAGTTGACGCTTGCATATAACAAGCACGTAGTATAGCGAATGTAAGCGGAGGGTGTAGGAATCGAACCCAATCCCTGGACAGGATTTTTCGCGAGTTTAAAGTTCGCTAGAAGCACCAGCTTCGCACCCTCCACTGAAGTAGGCGGCCACCAATTAGACTACGCTACTTGGCTATTGGAACGACGAGCGGCCAGGCCCGAAGACCAAACCATTTCGCGTAGATGCGGCGCCCGTTCTTATCCGTGCGATATGCGCTGAATTTCAGCACATAACCCGGAGGAACGGTGATCTTACTCTTTTTCATGGCCATCACCTTCCTTGCGCTGGGATAACCAGCGTGCCCGTTTACACCGGTGCCCAGGAAGGAAAAACCGATGGCCGCCTACGTGCAGCATCATACCATGGCTGATGTAGTGTCCAAAAGCATTAAAACAACGAAAAATGGAAGTAGGAAAGCATCTTTTTCCACAGGGGAGAAGACATCGGAATATGCAACCTTTTCCGATGCTTTGCATCAGGTGCTTCAGGTTTCCCGCTCCGAGATGCAGGAAAGAATCAAGGCTGCTAAAAAGGAACGAAAGAAAACCTAGCCATTCTCCCGTTTTCCTCGCTTCAAGCGGGGCGCTTAGTTAAGTCGCTCCCCGATTTTTCCTGTCACTTCCGCGAAGGTTAATCGCTTCCCTGAGATCTGCGATAAGGCTAGGTTAAATCGGTCTGCATCGTTCGTGGGATCATCTTCGGTTGCACGATTGTTGTACCGCCACGCCTGCTCATCCACGTATCGGAATAGATGGAACGGTTCGACGCTGACATAGGTGCCCTTCAAACCGCGCTTTAGAAGACTCCAGAAATTCTCCAATCCGTTTGTGTGAATCTTCCCGTCAACGTAGCGCACGGCATGGTCAACCACCTTGTGCTCGAATCCTTTATAGTCCAATCCGTCGTACGATTGGAGGTTGTCGGTATAAACCGAACTGCCGGGTTTCACGTGCGCCAAAACTTCCGGTTGAAGATGGTGTTTGCGGCGACCCGGAACCACGGTAGCACGGACTTCGTTTGTTTTACGGTCGAGGATGCCAATAACCGGTGTCTTGCCGCTAGGGCCGCTGCCAGTAATCAAGCGACGGCGACGCTTAGCAGACATAAATCGCGCAGCCCCGCCGATGAATGTTTCGTCCACTTCCACTTCGTGGCCCTTCCCGCCCAATTTAACCAAAGAACCATGCTGGAGAGCCAAGCGAAGCCTATGCAAAACAAACCATGCGGACTTTTGAGTGATGCCAAGGTCGCGTCCTACTTCGTAGGAGCTAATCCCGTTCTTGCAGTTTACGAGCATCCAAAGCGCGGTAAGCCATTTGTCGAGAGAGATCGGAGAATCCTCAAAAATGGTCCCTACTTTGACGGAGAATTGCTTTTTGCATCCCTTGCACTTCCAGCGACGTTGCGTGGCAAGGTAATAGTGCTTATCCTGAAGGCCACACCAATGGCATACGGGACCATCCGGCCAACGGATCGCCGCAATGGTATCGACACACACTTGCTCATCTGCAAAGTATCGGATAGCTTGCTGGAGTGTCTTTGGCTTGTCCATAATGAGACAAGTCTACGGGAAGTCCGATGGTTAGTCAAGTATATTATTGCCCTTGCATGGACAACACTAGTAACTCCCATCGAATGATACTCTTGCACGAAATGAAGGCCATTCAGGCATCGTCTGTCCCACGGATGACCGTAAACAGACGTAACCATATTGGAATCAGCATATTCCGGACGTACAGCTGTAGAAAGGCAGTGCGCGCTAACCGGCTTAGAATGATACTCTTGCAAAATTACGAAATTAAACTGTCTGGAATGATACTCTTGCAAAAAAATGGGGGGAGGGGGGTGCCCAGGAAACTTCGTTGCCAAACCTCCTGGACGCCTATAATCGCGCCGGCAGCTAAGTTGACCCCCGGCAGGGCAGGCACATGACGCGGTTGATAAACCGTTGATAAACCAATGATCGGACTCCTACGCGGACAGCTCGTCGATAAGCGTCCCAACCAGGTTCTGGTGGACGTGAACGGCGTCGGCTACCAGGTCTCCATTCCCCTCTCCAGCTTCTATGCCCTCGGCGAGCTCCGCGAAAGCGTGGTGCTGCTGATCCATACGCACTTGCGCGAGGACTCCATCACCCTCTACGGCTTCCTTACCTCTCGCGAAAAGCATTTCTTCGAGCTGCTCATCTCCGCTTCCGGTGTCGGCCCTTCCCTGGCACTGAAAATTCTTTCCGGCATGAGTGTGGACGAGCTGCTGCCCGCCATCCGCACCGGCGATCTCGTCCGCCTCACCCGCATCCCCGGCGTTGGCCGCAAGACCGCCGAGCGCATCGTCGTCGAATTGCGCGATAAGCTTGCCGCCATGGCGCCGCCGGAGCCGGAACAAGTCCCGGCCGCCGGGCGCACGCAGCTGGAGTCAGACGTGGTTTCCGCGCTGCTCAATCTTGGTTATGATCGCCGTGCGGCCGAAAAGGCCTTGGAGGACGTCGTCGGGAATGGCGGAGATGCTCGCCGCGTGACCAGTGGCCCGGAAAGCAGTGGCGCGAAAAAGACTGGCGCGCAGAAGGGTGCCGGGGGAAAGAGCGCCGAGGAGCAAGCTGCTGCAGATCCGGCCGAGAGTTTTGAAGCTCTGCTGCGCGCCGCGCTCCAGCAGTTGAGCCACCCGGCGAAGCAAGCACCGCCTTCGGGCGCGGGCAAATCGTAATCGTGTTGTCGAGCGCCAGGTCTGGGCGCGAATTTGTAGCCCAGGGCGCCCGCTGCCCCTGCCGGGCCCTCGGGATTTTGCGGGTGCCCCATCCTTCGCCTTCTGAAGGGTGGGGCCGGTGGGATTATCCCAAAGGAACAGTTTTTAGCTTCGCGAAACGAACACGCATATGAGCGAGACACCGCCAAAACGCATCGTGTCCGGCCGCGCCTTCGACGAGGACGCCCGCCTCGATGCCAGCGTGCGCCCCAAGACCATGGCCGACTTCATCGGACAGGCCCGCGTAAAGGAAAACATCTCCATCGCCATCGAAGCCGCTCGCAGCCGCGGCGATTCGCTCGATCACGTCCTGCTCTACGGCCCGCCCGGCCTGGGCAAAACCTCTCTCGCCCAGATCATCGCCAACGAGCTCGGCGTTTCCATTAAAACCAGTTCCGGCCCGCTCCTCGAGCGCAAGGGCGACCTCACCGCCATTCTTACTTCGCTCGAAACGCGCGAGCTTTTCTTCCTCGATGAGATCCATCGTTTGCTGCCCGCCATCGAGGAGATCCTCTATCCGGCCATGGAGGACTATCGGATCGATCTGGTGATCGGTCAGGGGCCGGGCGCGCGCATCCATCCCTTCAACTTGAACCATTTCACGCTCGTCGGCGCCACCACGCGCGCCGGCCTGATCACCGCGCCGTTGCGTTCCCGCTTCGGCATCGTCCACCGCCTCGAGTATTACCGCCCCGAGGATCTGGTCGAGATTCTGCGCCGTTCGGCGCAAATTCTCTCCATCTCTCTGGACTCGGGCGGCGCCGAAGAGGTGGCTCGCCGCGCCCGCGGTACTCCGCGCGTTGCCAATCGCCTGCTTCGCCGCGTTCGCGATTTTGCCGAGGTCCGCGCCCAGGGCCGCGTCACCCCCGAAGTCGCCCGCGAAGCCCTCGATCGCCTGGGCGTCGATGAACACGGCCTCGACGAAGTGGACCGCAACCTCATGCTCACCATCATTCAGAAATTTGCCGGAGGCCCCGTTGGCCTCAATACCATCGCCGCTTCGCTCAGCGAAGAGGAAGACGCCATCGAAGAGATCTACGAACCGTACTTGATGCAACTAGGCCTGCTCGACCGCACCCAGCGCGGCCGCATGGCCACTCCTTTGGCCTACAAGCATTTCGGCCTGGAGCCTCCGCGCGCCCAGCACGCGCTTTTCTAGCTGCCAGTTTGTTCGTTCTGTCATCCCGAACGATTTTCGTGAGGGATCTGCTTTTGGTCGCGAGGTTGATTCGGTGCCTGAGAAACTCGTTTACATCGCGCTGGGATCGAATCTGGGAGATCGCTCCGCGACACTCGCGCGCGCCGTCGAGGCCATGAATTCCGCCGGCATTCGCGTGACCAAGCAATCCTCCCTCTACCTAACCGAGCCGGTAGACGCGCCGGGCCAGGCCAGTTTCCTGAACGCCGTCGCCGAAGCGGAAACTTCGCTCCTGCCGCTGCAATTGCTGCACGCGCTCATGAAGATCGAGCACGAACTGGGACGCCGCCGCATCGCGCCGCATGGACCCCGCACCATCGATCTCGATATTCTGTTTTACGCCTCGAGCGTGATTCGCGGCCCGGAACTCCAGGTGCCCCATCCGCGCCTCGCCGAGCGGCGCTTCGTCCTGGTGCCGCTCGCGGAGATTGCCCCCGGATTTCGGCATCCTGTCCTGCGCAAGAGCGTCGCCGAGCTTCTCGCGGAGGCGCCGGACCGCGGCGAAGTGCGGCTCTGGTTCGCGGCCACGCGCAGCCAAATAGCCAAGTGAAGCCACTCAAATAAAGCTACTGAAATCAGCCCGTCGCGCCAGCGACAATCGCCTCGGCGAACGATAAAAACGATACAAATATCTCTCTAATTTAAAACTGGGTTTTCAGCGAGGAGTTTTCCCGAATCCGTTCAGGCAATCCGTTCAGCCAAGAGTCGTCTGCGTCTTTTTCTTCTTCTTTCGCGCTTCCACTTCCTGCCGGTCATACTCGAGGAGTTCTTCCTCCGACCACTGGTAGTCTTCATTCCTGGCAAACATCCCGGTGTTCCGGCCCGCGTCGCGCCCCGCATCGCGCGATTTGCGCGCCGACCCGAAGCTTTCGCGCACCTGCCGAATGGGCGCGCCGATCACTTTGGCCTCTACGAGCAGGTCGCTCACACGTTCCAGCAGATCGTTAAAGCTCAGTGGCTTGGGCACGTAAGGCAGATGCGCCTGTTCGAGCAGCGGCTTGGCTTTAGCCGCAACCGATTCCGGCACCAGGAACAGAACGCGTACCTGCGCCTTGCCGGCGCTGTCGGCCGGAGCTTGGGCTTGCGCCAGTTCGCGCAGCGTGGTGAAGAGAGCGCCGATAACGCCAGTGGTCTCCACGTTCGCCAGCACCAGGCTCCATTTGCCCGTGGCCAGTTCCTGAAAAGCCTGGCTCGGCGACCCAGTGGCCTCCACAAACCAGCCTTCGACGCCGAGCACTTGGCGCAGGGCCGCCTGGCTGGCAACGTCGTCGTCAATTATGAGAATGCCAATATTCTCCATGAATTCCTGCTCTCTAGAGGAAGAGGGCTGGAAATAAAGTATAGCCCCCGGAATTGATGGTGCGAGGGAGATGGTTTGGGCCGAGCGGCGGATAAGGCAACGCGGCCTGTCTCTTAGAGAACGGGAAATTTCGTGGCGAATATGGGGCGAAGGAAATGGCTTGACAGGCGAATACAAGGCGAATATGCTTAACTTATCTGGCAGGCGTGCAATGGCCACTCGTTTTATAAATGCGGCTATAAATGGGGCAACAATTCGGGCCACGACTCGTCCTTTCGCCGACTCCGAGGAGCCGGTTCGGAATGCGAACGAATCCCTGCCCCTTTTTCCCCGCGTCCCGAGCCACCGGGACACCGAGGGCCAGGCTCCGTCGCCACCGGACCCGGCCGCCGGCCGAGTTGGCATTGCACGCCTCGCCGCCTCCTCTCCACTGGCTAACGCGAAACGGGGAGCGGAATATTTCTTTTTGCCCTCGCGCTCCATACTGAATCGATGTGATTCGGACCGCGTGCCATTCACCTGGACGGTTAATCCGTACCGCGGGTGCGAATTCGGCTGCAAATACTGCTATGCCCGCTACACGCACGAATACATGGACCTCGACGGCGGAGAGTTCGAGCGCAAGATTTTCGTGAAGCAGGATGCTGGGCCATTGGCGGCTCGGGACCTGCGTTTCAACCCTGTCCGGGGCGAGCATATCGCCATTGGCACGGCCACCGATCCCTACCAGCCGGCCGAGCGCGAATTCGGCGCCACCCGCGCGATCCTCGAAGAGATGGCGGAACTGGAGGGGCTCAGCATCTCGATCACGACGAAGTCGGACCAGGTGTTGCGGGACCTGGATCTGCTCAAGCGCATCAACGAGCATTCGAGAATCAGCGTCAATCTATCCATCACCACGCTGCGCCCGGGCCTGGCGAGGCTGCTGGAACCGAGAGCGCCGCGGCCCGATCTGCGGATGGGAGCAGTTCGCACGCTGCGGCAGAACGGAATCGCCGCAGGAGTTCTGGCCATGCCGATGCTGCCGGGGCTGACGGATCGTCCTGCCGACCTGGAAAATCTCGCTCGCGCGGCGAGCGATGCCGGGGCATGCTGGTTTGCGGCGAATGTCCTGTTTCTCATGCCGGCTTCGCGCAAACAGTTCTTCCCTTTTCTGGCGGAGAAATTTCCGCGACTGGTTCGCCGCTATGAAGAGTGGTACGGGCGATCGGGCTATGCGCCGGAATCCTATCGGGCTGAAATTGCCGAGCGGTTCGCCGATTTGCGCCGCAAATACAAGCTGGAGACGCGGCCAGAGCCGCCGCAGCGGGCGGCCAAACAGACGGGCGGACAGCTCTCACTGGCGCTTTAGCGGGTCAGGTTCAGCTTACTGGGGTTAGGGATGTGAAGCCTAAGGGGCGATGATGCGCGAAGCTTCGGGCCGGGATTCAGCCTGGGGAAATTGCCCGCGCAAAAAGTGCAGATACACTCTCGCGCGGGGACGCCCGTTGGTCCAATTGCGCACCAGGCGAGCGAGGAAAACGAGCAGGTGAAATACCTCGGAATCCTTGAGCGTAGAGAACCCCAGCCGCTCGGTTTCCTTCTTCTTGTAGTCCTGGATGAAGCTGGCCAGCTCCCCATACAGCGCGGCGGCCGGCTGCATGGCCGGCGGCCTTTCATAATAAATGCCGGAGACGAGAGTGCGGTAAGTCTCGGCAAGCGTCTGGATGGCGGTAAGGGCCTGCTGATCGGTCAACTCGGGATGGGTGGCGGCAAATTGGGAGATGGTGAAAGCCAGTCCGGAGACAAACGGTTCCCGTTCGTAAAGGAGGTTGGGAGAAAACTCCACTCCAGGAAAAACGATTTCGCTTTCGGCCAAAGGCTTGCGATGTTCCTGCTCGTAGCGATGCGCCGCAATCAGATAAGTGCAATCGGGCGGGCAATCGAGGGTCACCTCGCGCTCCCTGCCGCAACAGACGGCGCAGATCTTTTCGCCCTTAGCCGGGCAGAATCGCTCCGGCCGGCGCTTGCCGCAAATCGCACATGTGGGACGCTCTGGCATTTTCCAGGATCAAAGGAATCGAGTTGCAGGTGATTCCAGCGAAGCGAAACGATTATATCCGACGCCGGCAATATGACAATTTAAGGAGCCAGTAGTGGGTCAGTTTGAATTGTGACCCATTGGGTCATGATCAAGAAAATTCAAACTGCCCCCACTAGCGCCAGCGGAAGAGGGATGGCGACGGTCCAGCCAGCGTTGCCGGAACTATTTCAGCGAGTTCGGGTCCGAAGTATTCTTCGGAGAGTGTTGGTCGAGCAAGGAGACCATTTTTTGCGCCGAGGGAGGTATGGCGACCGTTCCCTTGCGCACGATGTCGATCGCGGGAATCTTCCTCTTATAAACAGACTCGTTGGCGCCATTGTCAGGCCGCAGCGTGGAGCCTTCGAGCGATATGCCGGCAAAAAGTCCGCGAGCGCGCGAATAGGTGAGCATTTCGGCCCGTAAAGTGACATCGGTGGAAGCGGCCGCGTCGCGGCCTTTAGGGCCTGCGGCGGCGGATGCATCCGCGCCCAGCTTGACCTTGCTGGAAAGAATGGCATTGGCGCCGCGCGGGTTCATAACCAGGATTACGAAATCGGTGGCTTGGCCGCCCAGCTGAAATCCAAAGCTGCCGCCCTCCAAAGCCATCATGGTTGGCGCGCCCCATTTACCCATGAAGTGCTCGCCGGAGCGGCAGGTCATGGCGCCGCGCCCGTAGTCGCCGCCGACGCCGAAGGCAGCTTTGAGCACCGAGGGGATAACAATGACGCATTCGGCCTTATCCAGCAGGTCCTGGGGAATATTGTCGGGAATGCGCAGAACCTCATCGAGCACCATGCCGCAATTCTCCAGCCGGTTGGTTTCCTTATCGGCTCCCATGGAAGCGAGCGGCAAGGCGCAAAGCGCGAGGGCTAAAAATGTGGCGACTGCCTTTTTCATTAACTTCCTCCTAGCCAGGCAGCACCATCATAAGATTTTCCTCGCGGCGGAAGCAAATTCGGAAGCTGCCATGTGCAAAGAAGAAGCCGGGGGTTGGAAACTGGAAATGAGGCGTGGAGGCGCTTCTGGCCGCATGGCGAGGGAGGCACTATAATCCGGGACAAGCCAATCTTCTCATCGATGATCTTTAATGAATGATGGATCAAGAGAACGGATGACGGGGCCTTCGCGGCCGACATACAGGCTCGACCTCCGCTTTCCATTCCTATTTCTGTTCATCCTCTTTCTTCTTTTTATCAGCGCGCCTCGGCTGCTTCCTCGCGAAAGCCTGGCGCAAGAGCGCTCGGCCGCGGCCGATCCCCCGATTCCTTCAGCAAGCAAAACGAAAGGAGAACCGAGCGACGTCATTCGATTTCGAGAACGCGTTAAGGCCGCGCTCGAATCGGCGGGCGGCGAAAAGGCTTATTGGGGGGTGATCGTCACCGATGCCGATACGGGCCAGACGATCTACTCGCAAAACGCGGACCGGTATTTCACGCCCGCGTCGAACGCGAAGCTGTTTACGTCCGCCATGGCGCTGGCGACGCTCGGTCCCGACTTTCGCATCCGCACGACGATCGAGAGCGCCGAGGCACCGGATTCCGCGGGAGTCCTGGCCGGCGATTTGGTGCTCGTCGGGCGGGGCGACGCGAATCTCTCCAACCGGGTATTGCCGTTTGTGGACCACGCCGAGCACAATGGCCCGCCGGAAAAAGCGCTGGCCGATCTGGCCGATCAGGTGGTCGCCTCGGGAGTGAAGGAGATCTCCGGCGATATCGTAGCGGACGACAGCTATTTCGCTCCGGAGCGATATCCATCCGGGTGGACGATCGATGACGCGGTATGGGGGTACGGGGCGGCTGTTTCGGCGCTGGCGATCAACGACAATTACATCTCCGTCATTTTGCATCCGGGCGCTTCAGTAGGCGCGCCTCTCACGTACAGCGCAGCACCCTGGCCGGGAATCTACGCTCTGAGGAACGACACGACGACAACAGCGGCGGGAACCGAGCCAATGCTGCGCCTGGAGCGCGATCCCGATTCCCAGACTTTCCACCTGACCGGAACGCTTCCGCTGGACGCGCCGGCTCGCGAACTGCAACTGGCGGTGACGCAGCCCGCGGAGAACGGGGCGGCGGTTTTGATGCAATTGCTGGAAGCGCGTGGCTTGCGCATCGGCGGCCACAGCCGGGCGCGCCACGGAGATCGAGACGCACAGCCGCAGCCCGATTCCGCTCCGCACGTGCTGGCGCAGCACACTTCGCCTCCGCTGGTGCAGGACGTGCGCATCACCAACAAGCTGAGCATGAATCTGCACGCGGAGCTGATGCTGCGCGTGGCGGCCAGGGAAAAAGCCGGAGCGATTACGATGGACGATGCGCTGGCGTTCGCCACCCAGTTCCGCCAAGGCATCGGGATCATGCCGGAAGATGTGCAGTTGACCGACGGCTCGGGACTCTCCCGAGGGGACCTGGCGACTCCAGAAAGCATTGTGCGGCTGCTGGCCTACGCTCGCCGCCAGCCTTGGGGATCGGATTTCGAGAGCACGCTGCCGGTGGCCGGACAGGACGGCACACTCGAGACTCGCATGCGAGGCACCGCGGCCGCGGGACGAGTGCATGCGAAGACTGGCCTCGTGGAGCACGTCAATTCCCTATCGGGTTACGCCACTTCGCGGCGTGGCGCGCACCTGATCTTTGCGATTTTTGGAAACAACACGGGACCGCACGGGGTGAACGCCGCCAGCGTGGTGGATTCGATCTGCGTGGCCATGGTGGAGGAACTGGCACCGCATGGCGATCCTCGCACGGCGCCCGCGGCGGCCATCCGGCGCGCGGCGCCAAAGCAAGCAGAGAGACAAATCTCCCGTTAGAATCAGTTCCACATGAGCCTCGGAAATATCATCACGGTCTTCGGCAGCGCGCGGCCGCAGGCCGGCGAAGCCGATTACGAAGAAGCGCGCGGGCTGGGGGGCGAACTGGCGCGCCGCGGCTTCCAGGTGTGCACAGGCGGATATACAGGGGTGATGGAGGCCGTATCGCGCGGGGCCAAAGAGGCGGGCGGCCGAACCATCGCGATCACCTCCACATTTTTTCGGTCGCAAGCGAACTCCTGGGTGGACGAGGAGCACGCCGCGAGTACCTGGCAGGAGCGGCTATTCGAGCTGATCCGCTTTGGAGAGGGCTTCGTGGCCTGCAAGGGCGGAACGGGCACTTTGGTGGAGCTGGCGGTGGTTTGGGAGATGCTGAACAAGGGCGTGATGACGGGGAAACCGTTTGTGACGCTGGGCGATTTCTGGGCGCCCATCATCGAGCGCGTGCGGGAAGTGGAGGCGAACCACGGATCGCGCTGGGGAGAAGCGCGGACGCGGCTGGTGCGCCGCGCGCAAAATCCGGCCGAGGCCGCGGCATATCTGGCCGAGACGCTGGCCAAACGATAGGAAAAGATGGGACGCCGCGCTGAAGAGATTCTGGAATTTGACCGGCTGCGCGATCTGCTGCGGAGCCGGACGACGTCCGCGCCGGGGCGGCGGGCCATCGAGGCGCTGGAGTTCCGCAGCGAGCGGGCGCTATTGGAACGCGAATTCGCCGCGGTGCGAGAGGCGATTGCTTACCTGCGGTCCGGCGAAGAGCTTGGGTTCGGGGCTCTGGCCGATCCCGAACTCTGGCTGGACCGGCTGGACATGCCCGGGGCCGTTCTGGCTCCCGCACAACTGCTGGACGCAATATCGCTGGTCGACTTAGCGGCGTCGTTGCGGGAAATCTTTCGCGAGGCATCCCCGAAATTTCCACTGCTTACCGAGCGCGCGCGTTCGCTGGCAGACTTGCGCTTTCTGGCGGCGATCCGCCGGGCCATTCTGCCCAACGGCGAAATCGGCGACGATGCGTCGCCAGCGCTGCGCCGGATGCGCGAAGGAATGGCGCGCACGCGGGAGGGTCTGCAGAAGGCTCTGGAGCGCATTCTGCGCGCCCGAGGCGGAGAAAGTGGCGAAGACTACATCACGCAACGGAACGACCGCTATGTGATTCCCGTGCGAGCGTCGGAACGGCGGAGTCTGGACGGCGTGGTCCATGCGGCCAGCGCCACCGGCCAAACGGTATTCGTCGAGCCACTCGAAACGATCGAGGTGAACAATCGGCTGGTGCAGCTGAGGGAAGAGGAGGCGGCGGAGATCGCGCGGATTCTGGAAGAGCTGACCGCTAAGCTGGTGGCCGAGCGCAGCCCGCTTTCGCACATAGCGACGACGATCGCGGAGATGGACGCGCTTTTTGCGCGGGCGCGATTCGCGCGGGAGTACGACGCGTGCATTCCGGAATTTACAGATGAGGCCGCAATTACGCTGGAGGCGGCCCGGCATCCGGTGCTGGAAAGCACGCTGCGGCCGCAGGGGCGCGAAGTGGTGCCGCTCAGCTTGCGCTTGGGTAAAGACGAGACGGTTCTCGTGATCAGCGGGCCAAACACGGGCGGAAAGACGGTCTCTTTGAAAACGGTGGGGCTGGCGGTACTGGCGGCGCAATCGGGGATTCCGGTGGCCGCGCAGTCGGCGCGGCTGGGAATTTTCGACCGCGTGCTGGCGGACATTGGCGATGAACAATCGATCGCCGCGGACCTCTCGACGTTTTCGGCGCACATGCTGAATGTGAAATCCATTCTGGGAGCGCTCACGCCGCATTCGCTGGTGCTGCTGGACGAAATCGGCACGGGGACGGCGCCGGAGGAAGGCGCGGCACTGGCGGTGGCGCTGCTGGACGAATTTCGCGCGCGAGGCTGCCTGGTTCTGGCCACAACCCACCACGACCGGCTGAAGGCTTATGCATCGACCACGCCGGGCGTGCTGAACGCGGCGGTGGAGTTCGATGAAGAGCGCCTGGCGCCAACCTATCGGCTGCGCGTGGGCGTACCGGGCGGGTCGAGCGGCATCACCATCGCGAGGAGATTGGGCCTGCCGGAGCGGATTGTGGAACGGGCGCAAGAGCTTATCACTCCCGAGGCGCGCGAGGCGGCGGGCCTGGTTGCCTACCTGCATCGCAGCCGCGACGTGCTGGAGCGGATGCAGAGCGATTTGGCGGAGCAGACCCGGCAGGTCGAAACCGAGCGGCGCGAACTGCGCCAGGAGTGGGTGGGGCGGCAGCGAGCGCGCATCGCGGAGCTGGAGCAAAGATTCAACGCCGCGGTGGCGGAGCACGAGCGGCAGATGGCGCGAGCCATCGAAGCGGTGAAAGATCGAGAGCTGCGCGCGCAGATGGAGAAGCAGTCGCGACGAAAATTGACCGAAGCGCGCGGAGAGGCCCGCAGCGAGGCGGATGCGGCCGTGGTGGCGCACCTTTCGGAGTCGCAAGCGGATCTGGGGGTCGCGGCGGAGAGCGTGCATCCGCCCGCGCCCGAGGAACTGGTCGCCGGCGTGCGGGTGCGCGTGCGCGGCCTGCCCTCGGCCGTGCTGCTGCGGCGGCGCGACGGATCGAGCGCGGAGATCGAAGCGGGACCGTTGCGGATGAAGGTGCCGCTTTCGGAGATTACGGCGGTGGTGAGGGATGAGGGCAAGAGCGCGTCGGGCACGCGATCGGGGGCTGGAGCGGGCGCTGGAGGGGGAGGCGCTTCGTCTGGCATTAAGGGCGGCGGAATCGGCAGAACGCAAACGGCGGGCGGCGCACGTAGCGGCGTCAGCGTGCATACGGCGCCTGCGGATCAAGAGACCGGTGGCGCCGGGGACGAGATCAACGTGATTGGCTGCACGGTCGAGGAGGCTTCCCGGCGCGTGGATAAATTTATCGACAACGCCGCGCTTGCGGGGAAGGCCGCAGTTCGCGTGATTCATGGGCACGGCACGGGAGCGCTGCGGCGCGGGCTGGCAGAGTTTCTTTCGGCGCATCCGCTGGTAGAAAGCGTTCATGCGGAAGCGCAGGAACGCGGAGGTACGGCGGTGACGGTGGTGGAGCTGCGGGCGTGATGCAAGCAAGGAGCTAGGAGAAACGTGGCGGAAGCGGGTTCATTTGCCGATCGCGTGAAACAGCAGGCGGACATCGTCCGCGTGGTGGGCGAATATGTGCGGCTGAAGAAGAACGGGCAGAACTTCACCGGGCTGTGCCCATTTCATTCGGAAAAGACGCCATCGTTCGCGGTTCATCCGGTAAAGCAGATCTATCACTGCTTTGGCTGCGGCGCGGGTGGGGACGTATTCAAGTTCGTGATGGAGATGGACAAGTGCGACTTCATGGAGGCGGTGCGGGTGGTGGCGGACAAATGCGGCATCGCCATTCCGCAACCGCGGGATCGTTCGCCGGAGGAGCGGCGCGAACAGCAACAGCGCACCACGCTCGTGGAATTGCATCGCGAGGCGGCGGCGTTTTTTGCGCGGCAGCTCGAAAGCACGCCGGAAGGCAAAGCGGCGCGGGGTTATCTCGCGGATCGCGGGCTGGACGCGGAGGCGATCGCGCGCTTCGGATTGGGCTACGCGCCTTCGGGCGGCGACGTGCTGCTGCGGCATCTCAAGGCGAAATATCCGGAGAAGCTGATCGAAGTGGCCGGCCTCGCCAGCCGCGACGCCAACGGGCGCGCTTACGACCGCTTCCGCAGGCGCATCATTTTCCCGATTGCCAATGAAGCGGGCAAAGTGGTGGCGTTCGGCGGGCGAGCGCTGGGAGACGACCTGCCGAAGTACCTGAATTCGCCCGAAACGCCGATCTATATCAAAAGCACCGTGCTCTATCACCTGGATCGCGCCAAAGAGTCCATACGGCAGGCGGACGCGGCGATTCTGGTGGAAGGCTATATGGATACGATCGCGGTGGCGCGGGCGGGGATCGGGAACGTGGTGGCGAGTTGCGGCACCAGCCTGACGGAGACGCAGGTGAAGCTGCTGCGGCGGTTCACGCGGCGAATCATGGTGAACTACGATCCCGATACGGCGGGGCAGACGGCGACGGAGCGGTCGCTATCGCTTTTGCTGCAGCAGGATTGCGACGTGCGCGTTTTGGCGCTGCCGGGCGGGAAGGACCCGGATGCGTTCATACGCGGCGAAGGCGCGGCAGCTTATCGCAAATTGCTGGAGGGAGCGCCGGCATACCTCGATTACTTGATCGGCCGGGCGCAACAGATGGGCGTGGCGAACGCGGAGCAGAAGCTGCGGGCGATGAATTTCCTGATGCCCTTCGTGCAGCGGCTGCCGAGCGCGCTGTTGCGTTCGGAATGGGCGTCGCGGATCGCGCAGCAACTGCGCGTGGACGAACCGGTATTGCGCGAGGCGTTGCGCCGGGCCGCGGCGGAACGGCGCAGCGAGGTGAAGACGCAGCCCGCGCTCGCGGGGAGGGCGGCGAAGCCCGCGGAGCGGCGGTTGGTGCAGATGCTGATGGAGCCGAGCGACTTTCGGGAGCGGCTAAGCGAAGAGATCCGCGCGCATGAGCTTCACATGGGATTGGAAACGGAAAAAATCCTAGGCGTCTTGATCGAAGCGTGCGCGGCGGGCGCGCCGCCGGACGCCACGGCCCTGGCGCCGAAACTTGAGGAGCAGCACCGGCGGCTGCTGTTTGAAATCGCGTTCGAGGGCGGCATGGAAGCGAGCTGGGAGGAGGCGGAAAGCTGCCTGGAGGTGCTGCGGCGGCGCAAATCGGAAGAGGAACTGGCCGCGGTGCAGCGGCAGATCGAAGCATGCGGGGCGGGGCTGGGAGACGGCGGAGAACAGCTGCGGGAGTTACAAGTGCGGTATCTGGAGTTGCGCCGGCGGCTGGCGAGTGCAGCGCCGTGATTTCGTGCCGCGACCGAGCAGATTGTCGTGCAATTTTGCGCAACGCGGCCTGTTGACGAGGCCCTTAGCGGCGTGTAACGTGATACGGTTTAACGCGGTAACGGGTAGGGTGCGCCATGCATCCAAATAGGGTGTACATCGTAGGCGCGGGGACGGGCGCGACGGCAGAAGCAACGAAGCGCGTGATTGCCTTCATAACTGAGTATTTGGGATTTTTTTCATTTTTGTCACGGGACCTAAGTGCGCCCTGGGCGCTCGGGCGGTCCTACAAAGCCTGACGTCTCGAGCAAGCACGGAGGAAACTCTTGGCTCTGGCGCTAGAAGAAAAATACGATCAGGTACGCCAGCTCATCAACATGGGCAAGGAGCGCGGCTACCTCTTGTATGACGAAGTGAACGACATCCTGCCTGCGGAAGTACACTCCTCGGAAGAGATCGACGACCTGCTTTCCACCTTCGAGCGATACGGCATCGACATCTACGAAGACATCGCCGCCGCCAAAGCGGCGCGCGCGGCATTGGAGGCCACGGAACCCGCCGAGGGCGAAGCCAAAGAGGAGGCCGCCGGAAGCGACGAAGTCGAGCTGGACCTGACGCCGGGCTTGCTGGAGAAGACCAACGACCCGGTGCGCATGTATCTGCGGGAGATGGGCACGGTTCCGCTGCTGACGCGCGAAGGCGAAGTGGCCATCGCCAAGCGCATCGAGCGCGGACAGCTTCTGGTGTTGAAGACGATCACCCGCTCGCCGATCGTGATCAAGGAGCTGATGGCCATTGCCGACGATCTGCGGAATGGCGCGCGGTCGATCAAGGAGATCGTGCAGTTCGACGACGAGGAGCTGACCGAAGAGAAGATCGAGAACAAGACCAAGCAGACCCTGAAAGTTCTCGACAATATCGCCGGCCTATACGATCAGGCGCTGAAGCAAGCGGCCAAGCTGGAGAAAATTCCCAAAGCCAAGAAGCGTTCCTACCTGCACGGGCGATACGCCATATCGCGCACGCGCATCGAGATGTCGCAACTGGCGCGATCGCTGGAGTTCAATCTTTTCGAGCGCAAGCGGCTGATCGACAAGATGCGGCACACCGTGGAGCGATTGCAATCGCTCGAGCGCGAAGCGGGCAAGCTGGAGCGGCGCGCCGATATCTCCAAGGGCGACACGGCCGCGGAAGCGCGCCGCGAATTGCGCACGCGCCGCACCGAATTAAAAGAAATTTCGGACGCCAGCGAAGTGGGGCTGGTGGAGCTGAAGCGCACGCTGCAGATCATCGTTCGCGGGGAGATGGAGGCCGAGCAGGCCAAGAAGGAGCTGATCGAGGCCAACCTTCGCCTGGTGGTTTCCATCGCCAAGAAGTACACCAATCGCGGATTGCAGTTCCTGGACCTGATCCAGGAAGGCAACATCGGCCTGATGAAGGCCGTGGATAAATTCGAGTGGCGCCGCGGATACAAGTTCTCGACGTATGCAACCTGGTGGATCCGGCAGGCCATCACCCGGGCCATCGCCGACCAGGCTCGCACGATCCGCATTCCCGTGCACATGATCGAGACGATCAACAAGCTGATCCGCACGCAGAGGCAACTGGTGCAGGAACTGGGGCGCGAGCCGACGTCGGAAGAGATCGCCAAGCGCATGGATATTCCGGTGGCCAAGGTGCGCAAAATTCTAAAAATTGCGCAAGAGCCCATCTCGCTGGAGACCCCCATCGGCGAGGAAGAAGATTCGCATCTAGGCGATTTCATCGAAGACAAGGCCGTAGTTTCCCCGTCCGACGCGGTGATCAATCTGAACCTGAAGGAACAGACAGCATCGGTTCTGAAGACGCTCACGCCGCGCGAAGAGAAGGTGATCAAGATGCGGTTTGGGCTGGACGACGGCTCCGAGCACACGCTGGAGGAGGTGGGGCAGTCGTTCGCGGTCACGCGCGAGCGCATCCGGCAGATCGAGGCCAAGGCGCTGCGGAAACTGCGCCATCCCTCGCGTTCACGAAAATTGCGCGCATTCTTGGAAGGCTCTTCGCGGGAATACCTCTAGGCCGGACTACTGCGCCACTGCCTTCCGGGATCTCTATCGGGCATTTCGCCACCGGGACGGCCGATGCGAATCATCGAAGGCGACTTCAGCAATCCGCACGTAGTAGAGCTTCTTCACATCCATCTCACCACTGCCAGGTCGCAAACGGCTCGGGGTAGCGCACATGCGTTGGACGTCGATGGGTTGCAATCACCCGACATCAGCTTTTGGACGATTTGGAACGATGAGGCGCTCTTGGGCTGCGGCGCCCTGAAGCGTCTTTCTTCCGATCATGGCGAGGTCAAATCGATGCACACCGCTCAGGCCATGCGAGGAAAAGGCGTGGGGACGGCGATGCTGCGCCACATCATCGACACCGCACGAACACGTGGCATGTCCCGGCTCAGCCTCGAAACGGGTAGTTGGGAATATTTCCGCCCAGCGCGGGAGTTTTACAAAAAACACGGCTTCCTGGAATGCCCTCCGTTTGCCAACTATGCGCCGGACCCGAATAGCGTCTTCATGGCGCTCGACTTGAGAGAATTTTGATCGAGGGGCGCTGAGTCTTGCCGTGTACGCACGAGAAAGCACGCGGCAGGGCGGCCAAATGCAAGGCAGATCCCTCACCGCCGTTCGCAAAAGGCGCGACCGGGTTCGGGATGACAGCGACAACGGACATTACGCTGGCGGCGCTGCTTGACTTCTGAGTTTTCCAGGCACAAAATCCGCGGCAAAACGTGCCTTCGTCGATCCTCGATTGGATCTTCACTCTCAGGCACTTTTCTTCGGAGGAAAAAATGTCTACAGCACCGCTTCCCGCGCTGGATATGGATAAGCTGCACGCGTTTGTAGGCCGATTCGTAGCGGACTTAGGCGCCGCCGCGCACACGGGCATGGTTGTGATCGGAGAAAGACTCGGATTGTATAAGGCCCTGGCGGCGGGGCCGATGACTTCAGCGGAACTCGCCGCAAAGACACAGACCGACGAGCGTTATGTGCGGGAGTGGCTCGGGTCGCAAGCGGCGGGCGGGTATATCACCTACGACGACAAGACGAAACGCTTCAGCCTCAACGCGGAGCAGGCGTTTACGCTGGCGGATGAAAACAGCCCCGCGTATCTTCCCGGGGCCTTTGAGCTGGCGCTGGGCTCGCTGGCGGCAGTTCCACGCATCACAGAGGCTTTCCGCACCGGCGCGGGAATGGGCTGGTACGAGCATGACGACAGGGTCTTTCACGGATGCGAAAAGTTCTTCCGGCCGGGCTACGCCGCGAATCTAGTGAGCGCTTGGATTCCAGCGCTCAGCGGCGTCAAAGAGAAACTCGAACGCGGAGGGAAAGTGGCCGACGTGGGCTGCGGCAAAGGCGCTTCGACGGTGTTGATGGCCAAGGCATTCCCGAAATCGCAATTCCACGGCTTCGACTATCACGAAAAATCGGTTGAGGGAGCGCGCGAATCCGCCAAGCGCGAAGGCGTCTCCGAGCGCGCCACGTTCGAAGTGGCGGCAGCGAAGTCTTATCCTGGCAAAGATTACGATCTCGTAGCGGTCTTCGACTGCCTGCACGATATGGGAGACCCGGTCGGGGCGGCCAAACACATCCGTGAATCACTGAAGGCCGATGGCAGTTGGATGATCGTGGAGCCATTTGCAAACGACGACATCAAGGACAACCTGAACCCGGTGGGCCGCGTTTACTACTCCTTTTCGACGCTGCTGTGCACGCCCTGCTCGCGCTCCCAGGAGGTGGGACTGTGTCTTGGAGCGCAGGCAGGCGAAGCGCGCATCCGTGAAGTGATAACCGCGGCAGGTTTCACGCGTTTTCGGCGAGCCGCCGAAACGCCTTTCAACTTAGTTTACGAAGCGCGGCCCTGAGCGGATCGCCGCTGCCTGCGCGCCCGGAAGGGGGGCTAAGCGGTGGTCGGCTCGATTTCGTGAAGCGGAGTGAGCGTACGCACGCGCAAGGCGGAGAGAACTGCTCCGCCGTAGAGCGCGCCGAGCAGAAGGAAGGCGAGTTGTAAGCTGGCGTGCTCGGCCAACCAGCCCAGCGCGAAACTCATGAGCACTTGCAGGACAGTGGCCAGGAAGGCAAAGGCCGATTGCGTGCGGCCCATCAAGCGATTGGGAACGGACGCGAGGATCGAAGATTGCGTGAGCACGGCGCCGATCGCCCGGCAGGCGCCGAAAACGGCATTCATGGCGATGGCTATAGCCAGAGTACCCGCGTAGGGAAACAGCGCGTGCCCAATCGCGAGCACGAATAAGGCGCCTACAAGCACACGAAAGGGGCGCCGACGGGAAAGCGGAGCCGCTCCGAATCCTCCGAGGACGGCTCCCAAGGCCCAGCCGGATTCAATGAAGCCGTAGCCGCGCGCGCCCACATGAAGGAGATTATTGGCCAGCGCCACTACGAGAACATTGGCGCTGATTACCCCGGCCATCATGCAGGCGTAGGTCAAACCAAGGGCCAGCACCGCAGGCTGGCTGCGGAGATAGTTCAGACCTTCATGAATATCCGCGAGGACGCCGGGCTCAGGCTCGGCCGCAGGGTCAACCGAGTTCTGGGCCCGAAGACCGGCGGTGCCGAAGAGAGCGCGAGAAGCCGAACCCCGAGGGGCGAAATAGCCCCGCCGCAGCAAATAAAAGCACAGCGCCGAAATGGCGTAAGTGGTGCCATCGATGGACAGGATGCCGGCGAGTCCAGCACGTTCGTAAACGAGTCCGACCAAACCGCCGGCGGCCAGCATGCCTCCTTGAACGGCGATTAACACGGCAGCATTGGCGCCGATCAGATGCTGCGGAGGGATCAACTCCTGAAGCAAGGCCAGACTCGAGGACCAGTAGATCGCAAACCCCACGCCGAGCAACAAAACCATGGAGTAGAGCTGCCACAGCTGGAGCCTAGCTCGCCAGGCGAGGAAGGCGGCCACCAAAACGATTGCGGCGCGCCCCAAGTCCAAGACGATCGAAAGATAGCGGCGGTCAACGCGGTCGGTGAGCACGCCACCGAAAGGGGGCACAACCAATCGAGGCAGCGTCAGAAGGATGACGGTGAGGCTTACCTGAACGGTCGAATGGGTCTTAGCTAAGACATAAAGGGTGACGCCGGCGAAATTCATTCCCGTGCCGAAGAGCGATACGAACATTCCGGCGAAGAAGAAAGGAAAGCCTGGATGCGAGAAGAGCGCTCGCCACTGAGTTTGAGGGGGCCGAGGGGAGTCCATTCGAATCGGTGAGCTCCGAAAGCGAGCTTCACGGCATTATAGAGGGAAACAGATGCGCCACCGAAGGCGAATAGGTATGGAGTTACCAGGAGCGGCACGGCGGCGGGCAAATGTCGAACTGGGCTTTCGGTAGACCGGCCTTTCGCTGAACGCCTCGGTGAACCCGGAGACGATAGCGTGGGGCCTACTCGCGGGCCTCGGGGCTGCTAGACTCCACGTATGCCATTTCGCTTTGAAGTCGTGAAGGTGGACCCGTCGGGCGCGCGCCTGGGGCGCTTGACCACGGCGCACGGAACCATCGAGACGCCTGCCTTCATGCCCGTGGGAACGGCCGGAACCGTAAAGGCCATGACGCAAGAGTCGCTCGAGGAGATGCAAGTCGGGCTGCTGCTGGCGAACACCTATCACCTCTATCTGCGGCCCGGGCACGAGCTGATTCGGCGCATGGGCGGGCTGCACCGGTTCATGGCCTGGCCGGGCGGCATCCTGACGGACTCCGGCGGGTACCAAGTGTTCAGCCTGGCGGACTTGCGCAAGATGAGCGAGGAAGGGGTTCGGTTTCGGTCGCATCTCGACGGCACCGAACACATGCTCACGCCCGAAAAAGCCATTCAAGTGCAGCGCGCGCTGGGATCCGATATCGGCATGGTGCTCGATGAGTGCATTGAGTATCCGGCGGCGCACGATCGTGCCGCAGCGGCGGCGAAGCGCACGCTGGAATGGGCCAAGCGGTGCAAGAACGAGATCGAGACGAGCGCGGCGAGCGAAGCGAATCCGGAGCAGGTTTTCTTCGCCATTGTGCAGGGCGGGACGTATGCGGATCTGCGCCGGGAGAATGCGGCGGAACTGGTGGCGCTGGATTTTCCGGGTTACGCCATCGGAGGGCTGGCGGTGGGCGAGCCGCACGGGCTGTCCTGCAAAATCGCCGGGGAGACGGCGGCCTGCTTGCCGGAAGAGCGGCCACGATACGTGATGGGAGTGGGCAAACCGGAACAGCTCGTTGATTATGTGCGCTGCGGGATCGACATGATGGACTGCGTGCTGCCCACGCGCAACGCGCGAAACGGCTACCTCTACACGCGCCAGGGCCCGTTGCACATCAAAAATGCCGAGTTCATCGACGATCCGCGGCCAATCGACGAAAGCTGCGGCTGCGCGACGTGCCGCCGCTATTCGCGCGCTTATCTCTGCCACCTGTTTCGCGCCAACGAGATTCTGGGCGCCATCCTGAACACCCGCCACAATCTTTACTTTTTTCTTGACATGATGAAGGCGATTCGAGAGGCTATCGCGTTTGGGAACCTGTCACGGTTCTCCTCCGAGCTTCAGGCGAGGTTAGAAGCGGGCCATCGATAAGCGGAGCCGCGGGCCGGTTGCATGAAGACTCCCTCGCGTGACGGAGGGACGTGCCGCGGAAAAAAGAGCGGCGGGATTTCCTTTATGCGCTCGATCCTGCAATAATTGGGGAACGTTCGGGAGCCAATCAAGCATGATGTGCAGTAGCGTGGCGGCCTCACTTCTTTTTGTCGCACAGAGTCCAGCGGGAAATGGTTTGATCGCTTTTCTGCCTCTGGCGATCATCATGGTAATTTTCTACGTGCTGCTGATCCTCCCCGCGCAGCGGCGGCAGAAGAAGACCCAGGCCATGCTGAGCGACCTCAAAACCGGGGATAAGGTCGTGACCAACGGCGGGTTGTACGGGACGATCGTGTCCCTCGACGGGGATTCCCTACAATTGCGCATCGCCGATCAGGTGAAGGTGAAAGTAGCGCGTTCGGCAGTAGCAGGGCTTCAGACGGAAGGCAAGGAAGATTAAGCGAAATCAGGGAGCGTGACGTTCCGGACCTCTCCGGTTGCTCGCGCGGATGAAAAGAAACAATGAATTCCACCATCAAATGGAAAGCTGTCTTTATCGTTTTGGTCGTTTTGCTGTGCTTTTTTGGTTTAGTGGGACTGCCCGAGTTCCCGACTTCCCTGGCCCAAGCTCGCGATAACTTCTCCAAGAGGATCAAGCTGGGCTTGGACCTTCAGGGCGGGACACATCTGATCTTGCAGGTGCAGGTGAACGAAGCGGTGAGCCTGCAAACCGACCAAACCATCGACCACCTGAGCACGCTGCTGCGGGACAAAAACATCCGCTACGACGACTTGCGGAAGGTCGGCGATACCCAAATCCTGGTTCACAATGTCGCGCCCGAATCGACCTCGACGTTCCGGGACTTGGCCAGCTCGAACTTCCCCGATTGGGACCTCGCGCCGGCGCCCGGCGAGCAATCGGGCTATCTGCTTAGCATAAAGCCGTCGACCGTGGCGGGCATCCAGTCCGAGACGATGTCGCAAACTATAGAGACCATCCGGCGCCGCATCGATGCGCTTGGATTGACGGAGCCCGTGGTGGCGCCATACGGGCAGGGCGCCAACGAAATTATCGTAGAACTGCCGGGCGAGGGCGATCCGAACCGCGCCAAATCCGTCATTCAAGCCGGTGGACAACTGGAGTTGCTCCGAGTGGAGGACGCCAATCCGTATCCATCCGAAGCGGCCGCGCAGGGGGCGCATGGCGGTGTTTTGCCGCCGGGCACGCAGCTACTGCCCTCAAAAGACACCGACGCTTCAGGCCAAGGAAGTTGGTATTTGACAGACCGCGCGCCGATTATTACCGGCCGGGATCTGCGCAGCGCCGCAGCGGTGCCGAGCACGGACAATCCCGGCGGCTACGAAGTGACTTTCACGCTCTCGACGGAAGCGGCGCGCCGGTTTGGTCCTTTTACCGAACAAAACGTAGGCCGTCCGATGGCGATTGTTTTGGATGGCAAGGTAGTGTCAGCCCCTGTTATTCAGAGCCGCATCGAAGATTCAGGACGCATTACCGGCCGGTTTGGCCAGCAAGAAGCAAACGACTTAGCCTTGGTTTTGCGCGCCGGAGCGCTTCCGGCGTCGATCCGCTATTTGGAGGAGCGCACGGTGGGGCCCTCTCTGGGAGCGGACTCGATCCGGCATGGAGTGCGAGCCTCGATTATCAGCTTGCTGGTGGTGCTCATTTTCATGGTCTTCTACTACCGGCTTTCGGGCGTGAACGCGGTGGTCGCGCTTCTGCTGAATCTGGTGATCCTGTTGGCCGCCCTGGCGTATTTCGGCGCCGTACTGACGCTGCCGGGCATCGCGGGAGTCATTCTGACCATCGGCATGGGCGTGGATTCCAACGTCCTTATCTTTGAGCGCATCCGTGAGGAGTTACGCGCGGGCAAGGCGCCGGCGTCAGCCGTGGACGTAGGCTTCAAGCGGGCGTTTCTAACGATCATCGATACGCACGTGACCACGGTGGTTTCCGCGATTTTCCTGTTTGTGTTCGGAACCGGGCCGGTGCGCGGCTTCGCCGTTACCCTGACGATAGGCCTTGTGGCCAATCTGTTTACGGCGGTGTATGTGTCGCGGGTAATTTTTGACTGGCACCTGGCGAAGATGGAGCGCCAGACGGCCCTAAGTATCTAAAGCCGCTCCCGGGCACTAAAGTGCTCCGGGTGGTGTCTAACTGAAGGGACAAAACCCGGGATGGAGTTTTTTCATCACGACGTCAACTTTGACTGGATGGGGAAGACGAAATATTTCGTCGGCCTATCGTTGACGCTGCTTATCATCGGCACGGCGTCGTGGATCCACAAAGGGACCCTGGACTACGGCATTGACTTCAAGGGCGGAACCTTGGTTTACGTGCGCTTTGCCAGCACGCCGCCGGTGGACAAGTTGCGGCAGGGATTGGTGGAGCAGGGTCTGGGTGACAGCGTGATCCAGCGGATTTCGGACATCGGCACGACGAACCCAAATGAAGTGGTGATCTATCTTCCGCAGAGGGGCGAGGGCAACGAAGCTCTGGATGCGGGCAAGGCCTCCATTCTGAAGGCGCTGCAAGCCACGCTGGGTTCCGGCGAAGCCGGCAAGCAGGACTTCAATGAAGCTTCGCCGGAGACGATCGCGGATGTGCTCACGCCCAAAGATCCGCTTTCTCTGGGTCCGCACGGGCGCCGCACGGTATCAGCAACTGGCGCGTCAACTGACGGACTACCGCGATCACGCAGGCGGCGGGGTGGTGTCGAACCTGGACGACCTGCAGCGGGCGGGCGCGACGACGCCGGTGCTCTCCGTCATGCGTGACGCATTTTATTCCGGACCGTTTGCGGTGGTAAATGTGGAGATTGTAGGACCCAAGGTGGGCGCGGACCTGCGACGGCAAGCTGTTTACGTGACCCTGTATGCCTTGGCCGGAATGCTAGTTTATATTGCACTTCGTTTCGAATTGGTGTACGGTGCCGCCGCTGTCATAGCCGTCTTCCATGATGTACTCATTACGTTAGGATTGTTTTCGCTTCTACATTTTGAAATATCCCTGACGGTGATAGCGGCGCTGCTCACGTTGGTGGGCTATTCGATGAACGACACAATCGTGATTTTCGACCGGATTCGGGAGAATTTGCGGCTGATGCGAAAGGAACCATTCAAAACGATTGTGAACCGCTCGATCAACCAAACGCTGTCGAGGACGATTTTAACCAGTGGCCTTACTTTCCTAACAGTCCTGGTACTTTTCCTGATGGGCGGCCAGGTGCTTCGAAGTTTTTCGTTTGCACTGGTCGTTGGAATTTTGGTAGGAACGTATTCAAGTTTCGGCATTGCCGCTCCGCTGGTGGTTGCTTGGAATCAGTGGAAAGACCAGAGCGCGATGCCTGTGTCTGGCGCAGCATCTGGCACAAAACCTCGGGCGAAAGAAGTGTAAGGCCGTTTGGCCCCGGCCGGCAGGAGATAACATGTTTGACGATCTTGTCGAATCGAGCGTGGTGAGGAAGAAAACGAATAAGAGTTGGGCGATCGTTGTCTCCACGATTGTTCAAGCGATGGTGCTGATCGTCTTGATTTTGATTCCGCTGATTTATACGCAGGCGTTGCCCAAGGCGATGCTGACGACGCTTCTGATCGCGCCGCCTCCGCCACCGCCTCCCCCGCCTCCGCCCGCCGAGGCTCCTAAGATCGTTAAGCCTGTTGCCAGGCTCATCCAGCAAGGAAAGTTGATGCAGCCGCGGGCGATCCCCAAGCAGGTCGAGGTCTTCAAGGAAGCGGAGTTGCCGCCGGAAGCGCCGGTTACCGGGGGCGTGCTGGGTGGCGTGGATGGCGGGTTGCTTGGCGGCTTGGGCTCGGGTCCAGCGGTTGCCGCGCCACCGCCGCCTCCTCCCCCGGCTGCCCCAAAACAAACGCGAATCAAACTGGGAGGACAGGTGGTAGCGGCAAAGCTTGTCGCTCAGCCGCAGCCAGTTTATCCGCCTCTCGCACGACAGGCGCGTATTCAGGGCAACGTAGTTCTGCACGCGATCATCGATAAGGACGGGCGCGTTGGCGAACTACAGGTAATTTCGGGGCACCCGCTTCTGGTGCAATCGGCGCTGGAGGCGGTGAAGAACTGGCGCTACCAGCCGACTCAATTAAATGGCGACCCGGTCGAAGTGGACACGACCATCACGGTTTCGTTTGTCCTCGGTGGCTAGTCGTTAGCTAATCGAAGATTGGGCTTACCTCAAAGGTTTCGGACCGAGGCCAAGTACGTGGGAAGGCCTCGGTCGATAGTGTGCGAATCACAAAGGAGCAAACCGTATGGTTGCGAACTTAGCTGTTTCGTCATTAAACCTGCTGGCATTGCAGGCTGGAACGTGGGATTTGCGCTCGATGTGGGGAAGCATGAGCATTATCGCCAAGGCGGTGGTGTTCATCCTCTTCATCCTGTCGGCGTGGTCGCTGGGCGTGATGATCGACCGGGCCTTGATGTACAGCGCGGCGCGGAAGCAGTCGCGCGTGTTCGTGCAGCAGGTGGCCGGCGCGCTTCGCGAAGGCAAGCTGGATGAAGCGATCTCCATCGCGGAGCGGAACAAGAAGAGCCATATCGCCAAAGTAGTGGCGACGGGGCTTTCGGAGTTTCAATCGGCCTCGGCGCAAGTGTCCGAAGCGGAAGTGGTGGAAGCGGCCAAGCGCGGGCTGGACCGCTCGATCGCGATCGTCCACGCCGATATGAAGCGCGGGCTGAGCGGCCTGGCAACCATCGGTTCCACGGCTCCCTTCGTGGGCTTGTTTGGCACGGTGGTCGGCATCATCAACGCGTTCAAGGGCATCGAAGCCGAGAAGGCCACCGGGCTTTCGGCTGTGGCGGGCGGAATTTCCGAAGCGTTGGTCACCACGGCTCTCGGCCTGCTCGTGGCGGTGCCGGCGGTTTGGGCCTTCAATTACTTCACGAACAAAGTGGAAGCCTTCGACGTGGAGATGGACAACTCCTCGATGGAGTTGATCAACTACTTCATCACCCGGCGAAGCGGAAAGAAGTAAGCCATGGCGCATTTCAAACCCAAAGCAGCGCCCGTGATGGCGGCCCCGAACATTATTCCCATGGCCGACATCATGCTGGTCTTGCTGATCATCTTCATGGTGGTCACGCCCATGTTGCAGAAGGGCATGACCGTGGAGATGGCCAAAGTCTCCAACCCAGAGGACATGCCCAACGCGGACCGAGATGACGCGATCATCGTGGGCATATCCCGCGACGGCAGCATCTTCCTGGGCAACCAAAAGACGCCGCTCGACCAGATCTCCTCGCTCGTGCGAGACCGCATTTCCAACCGCGTGGACAAGACCGTCTTCATCAAGAGCGACGGGCGGGCCAAATACGGCGACGTGGTGAAACTGGTCGATGAAGTTCGCTCGGCGGGCGTGGACAACGTAGGTTTGCTAACCGACAAGATAGAGCAGCAGAACCGCGCTTCGGTGCCTCCGCCGGCCTAGACGGCGGCAGCTGCCGAAGCGGGATCGCGATCGACCGGCGCGGTCCGGGGAAACGCAAACACGGCAACACAAGAGGAGTAACGAAGATGGGAATGGAAGTTGGGGCAAAAAAAGGCGCGATGGCTTCGATGAACGTCGTTCCACTGATCGACATTCTTCTGGTTTTGCTGATTATTTTCATGGTGATTACGCCGCTGACGCCCAAAGGCCTGGACGCTCTGGTTCCGCAGCCGGCGCCGCCGAATACGCAAAACCAGAAAAATATCGAGGCGAAGACCATCGTCGTGCAGGTGCTGGACAACAATCAACTGAAGATCAATGAGGACAGCGCGACGTGGGACGACCTGGGGCCGCGGCTGAACGATATCTTCAAGCTGCGGGCCGAAAAGGTCGCTTTCGTCAAGGGCGACGATACGGTGGTTTTCGCGCAAGTGGCGCATGCTATCGATATCATGCGTCTCTCGGGCATCGACAAAGTGGGTTTGATCACGGCGAAGCTCGAGGCCGGACAATAGCGGCGAGCCTCGCGCCGCGAACAGCGGACGCAGAGGGGCAACCGTCATTGGCCGACGAATCTCAGACAGAGCAGGATGGAAGCTTTTCATGAACGCACAAGCAAAGACGATCGGCAGTCATAGCACGGCGGCAAAAGTATTCGGTTTAGTAGCGGTATTGGCAGCAATGTTCGGCGCCGCCGGGTGCAACAAGCTGAAGGCTCGCGACCTGCTGAACAAGGGCGTCGCAGCCTTCAAGAACGGGCAATACGACTGCCAGCATCGAGGATTTCAAACAAGCCAAGGACCTGGATCCGACTCTCCTGAATGCGCGGCTGTACCTGGCAACGGCCTATGCCACGGAATATATTCCGGGAGCTCCTTCGGATGACAACGTGCGCGTGGGCCAGCAGGCGGTAAGCGAGTTTCAGGACGTCCTCACGGTCGATCCGGGCAATCTCTCGGCGCTCGATGGCATTGGCTCGATGTTATACAACATGGCCGGCACGCCCTTTGATCCGGATAAGTACGGCCAATCCAAGCAATATCATCAAAAGCATATCCAGCTGAAGCCCGACGATCCGGAGCCATTTTACTGGGTCGGAGTGATTGACTGGACTCTGGCGTACCGGGGTAATGCCGAAGCGCGCCAGGCCTACAACATTCAGAACCAGAAAAAGCAGCTCAAGGAATCGGACCCCTTGCCGGACAAGGTGCGAGAGGAATACACCCAACAGTATGGCAGTCTCGTGGACGAGGGCATGAACATGCTCCAGAAGGCCACGGAACTGCGTCCCGACTATGCCGATGCGATGGCTTACCAAAGCCTGCTGCTGCGGCAGAAGGCCGACATGGTGGATAGCTCTACTCGCGCGTCGCTCGAAAAGCAGGCCGACGACCTGCTCGACAAAGTCAAGGACATCAAGCAGAAGGCTGCCGAAAAGGAATCCAAGTCCTAAACCCGCAGCCAGATTGAACTTAAAGGGCGCTCGAGAGATCGGGCGCCCTTCTTGTTTTTGCTCACGCCCACTCCCTCGGCGCCAGGGTAGCGCCAGCCACGGGAACGACCTACAATAGCCTTTCATGGCCACTGCTGATAGGTCGGGCCGGCTGCCCCGTTTGGTGGCCGCCAGTAAGGCAGCTATAACCGAACGAGGGCTACAGGCGCGCTTTGCCGAACTCCTGGCGAACGTGCGGCAGAATCGTCCCGGGGACGACCTTGCTCCCCTCGAACGGGCCTTCGCCTTCGCCGCCGATAAACACCAGGCGCAACTGCGCCAATCGGGCGAGCCTTACCTCTCGCATCCCCTGGAAGTGGCTAGTATCCTGGCAGACCTGCGGCTGGACACGACCACACTCTGCGCCGCGCTGTTGCATGACGTGGTGGAGGATGCCCGGATTCCCCTCTCGGAAATTGCGGCCGGATTCGGGTCCGATACGGCGCGTTTGGTGGAAGGAGTGACCAAGATCAGCCGGCTCGACCTGGTCTCGCCGGAAGTGCGGCAGGTGGAGAGCGTGCGCAAGATGCTGCTGGCCATGGTCACGGATGTGCGCGTGGTGCTGGTGAAGCTGGCGGACCGGCTGCACAACATGCGCACCTTGAACTTTTTGCCGCCGGAGAAGCAGGAGCGCATCGCTCGTGAGACCCTGGATATCTATGCGCCGGTCGCCCACCGGCTAGGCATGGGGGCAATGCGCGGAGACCTGGAGGATTTAGCCTTCAGCTATCTTGAGCCATCCGCTTACACGGAGCTGCAAGGCGTGGTTTCGCAGCGCAGCAAGGAGTTCGAGAAGTTTCTGGCGGAGGTGCAGGAAACGATCGGCAAGCACTTGGCCGAAAACGAGGTCGTCGCGACGCTGGAAGGCCGGATCAAGCGACTCTATTCCATTCACCAGAAGGTCCAACGGCAAAAGGGGACGCTCGAACAAGTGTACGATTTGCTGGCCGTGCGCATCATCACGGATTCGGTGCGCAATTGTTACGCCGCGCTTGGGGTGGTGCACCAGATCTGGCGTCCCGTGCCGGGGCGGTTCAAAGATTACATCGCCATGCCCCGGCCGAACCTGTATCAGTCCCTGCACACCACGGTGATCAATGGCGGCCAGCCCTTCGAGGTGCAAATCCGCACCCACCAAATGCACCGTATTGCGGAGCAAGGCGTTGCCGCGCATTGGAAATACAAGGACGGCACGAACGCTTCCGACGGCGACGACCAGCGCGTGGTGTGGATGCGCCAACTGATCGAATGGGCGCGCGAAATGCGCGAGCCCACGGAATTCCTTTCCACGCTGAAGGTGGACCTCTATCCGGATGAGGTTTACATCTTTACGCCCAAGGGCAAAGTGGTCACTCTGCCCCGGGGAGCGACCCCGGTCGACTTTGCCTATACGATTCACACCGAAGTGGGGCACCAATGCCTGGGCGCCAAGGTGAATGGGCAAATGGTGCCGCTGCGGCATCCGCTGGCCAATGGCGACGTGGTCCAAATCGTCACGCAAAAGGGACACTCCCCCAGCCGCGATTGGCTGAGCTTCGTGCGCACTTCGCACGCACGGTCGAAAATCCGGCAATGGATCAACCTGAACGAACGCAAGCAAGCCACGGAAGTGGGGCGCCGGCTGATCGAACGCGAGGCGCGGCAAGCGGGAGTGAGCCTGAAGAAGATCTCCGACGAAGAACTGCTGCGCATCGCTTCCGAATATGGCCGCTCCAAAGTGGAAGATTTGTATGCGGATTTGGGTTATGGCAAATATTCCGCGCGCCAGGTGCTCGCGAAGCTCACCGGACAATCGATAGAGGGAAAGCCCGAGGGCGAGGGCGCGGAGCCCACCAAGATCGTTTCATCGGTGAAGCGGATGCTGGGCATCCGCGATCCCTCCATACTGGTGCTGGGCCACGATAATCTGATGGTGTACCGCGCCAAGTGCTGCAATCCGATTCCCGGCGATCCCATTATCGGTTACGTGACCCGCGGGCGCGGCGTAGCGGTGCATAACACGTCGTGCCCCAACGTGCAGAAGCTGCTCTATCAATCCGAGCGCCGCATTAACGTGCAGTGGAGCGACGGCGGCCAGGGGACGTATCCTGTCACGCTGGTAGTGCACGGAAAGGACCGTCCAGGGCTGCTGGCGGACATAACCAGCGTGATCAGCGGCGTGGGTGCGAACATTCAGGTGCTCGACAGCCGGCCCGATAATTTACAGGCGCGTGTGGAGGCCACCGTGGACATCACCGATCGCAATCAACTGGAGCGCATACTCAAGAACGTGAAGCGAATTTCCGGCGTCTTCGATATCGAGCGGGTCTACCAAGTCTAGCCATCGTCCTTCCGTACAGCTTGCCAGGGACACTGTCCTGACAGCCAGCCACGTTGATTCTCGGGGCACAGCGCCCGCCCGGCGCCTCCATAGCACACTAGAATAGATAGTGATGACGACCGCAGGCAAATCCGCATTCGTACGCCGGCAGGTCCGCATGACAATGGCGTTGGCCGCCTGCCTGTTCGTTGGCGCGGGGTGCAATCATGCGAGCCGCGCGCGGATGGCTCCGCTGGACGACGCCGGGATGCATCCCGATACCATCGAACAGTTGAATAAGTACCAGGTAAACGACGCCGAGGTGCAGCAGATTCTGACCGTAGGAAGGGCCGGACTGAGCGAACAGGAGTGCGTCGAACTGGTTCGCCTGGCGCGTTCGCGCGATCATTCCTTCGCGGAGGGTGACGCGATTGCCGGAATGATCGAGGCCGGGGTGAAGCAAGACACCATTTTGGAACTTGTCCGCTTGGATGAACTGACCGCATTCGGAGGCGAGGCCGAGGCTATGCACCTCGCAGGGTTGTCCGACGCCGTCATTCTCGACGTGGCACGGCGCAAAGCCAAGGGCGAAGTCGTGCTTACCGGTTCGCGGCTTGCCGAATTGCGCGACGCCGGGTATTCAAACGCGCAACTGGTGGCCGCGCTCGATCAGGGCTTCAGCGATAGACAGGCTCAGGAGGCTCTGACCCATCACAATTATGCGATCGGGGGGCATAGTTTTGTGCGGCAAAGAGGCCGCTAACCCCGCGCCATAATCTTTCCTGTTCGGGCAACTTGGTGGCAACGCTTTAACCCCACGCTTTTGACCCCACGCTGTGTCTGACGCTAAAATTCTGATCGGCTTGTTTGCCAAATGCGTTTGCCGAATGCAGCCCTCTTTTCCTACTCGTGATTTGCGGGTTATCCACGGGCTGCGCTGTGGCCCTAGGCCCCGGATTCAGCCATCCTACTCGCGTCGCCGAAGTCTCGGCTACCTCAGTTGAGCCGACGCATATTCATATTCAGGTGACGGATACGCTCGAAAACGTAGGAAATCGTGGCTTGGATTACCTTGATGTTGCGCTGCCCGGCGGGCCAATCTTTGGCACCAGGGACGTGAGCGTTGCAGTGAAAGGAAAAATTGTTGCGAGCGGGGAGACGCGCCAGGAGCCTGGATCATCGCTGCGCATTCCATTTGTCCCGGAGTGGCCGCAGGGCGAAGCGAGAGAGATTACCTTCAACTACGATCTCGAACCTGCGCGGGAGGGCCGCGGGGTGGTAGCCACTACATCGGACGGCTTTTACCTGGCCTCTCCTAATGGTTTTCCATTCTGGGAAACACCTCTGGGTCCCTTCGCAGAAGGCTCGCTTCGAGCGCATACGGAAGAACTTGAGGTAACAGTGCCCGCGGATTTCCGCGTTCTGGCGCTGGTGCACGAACAACGCAGCACACGCCGGGGCGAGCTTGTGGTTCATCGCTTTGTATGGCGGGGAGCGGCCTTCCCGCCCTACCTGATCGCCGGGAGATATCGCGAACGGCGAATCGAAACGCAACAAGGCTCTTTTTTCTTTTGGACTCGCGAGCCGCTTGACGAGGCAGCGGCCCGAACGGCGGCCGACCACCTCTCGGCTACCGTCGCTATTTACGAGCGGCTGTTTGGCCCAGCGGCGAACGATCATCCTCCCATCTATATCGTGGAGACGTCGGCGGAGCTCGCGGCTGTCGCAGAGGCGACGGGAAATATCGCGGCGGCATCTTTTCCCGAAGGCGTCCTGTTGGATCACGATGCCGTGAGGCTAGGGGTCGCCTCGGAGCCTGTTCTGGATTTGGCCGATTATGAGCTTGCCCACACCTGGTTCGGCTGGCACGTGCTTCCGCAGCCGCAGGCGGAGATTCTTCTGGGCCGGGGCATGGCGCTGTGCGCATCGATCCTAGCGGCCGAAGCGCGCGGAGGGCCGGCCGCCCGCCAGCGGCAGATTGCACAGTTCGTCGCCACATATGACCGCGTGGGCTCGGCGGACAAGAAGCCAGGGCTGGGAGCGGCATCGGATTACACGCGTGAAGAGATCAGGGCGAAAACGTTCAAAGCGGCTCTCTTTCTAATTTCGCTGGAGGATGTGGCGGGAGAGGACAAGTTCGACCGCGCGGTGCGCAGGATTTTGAGAGTTATGGCCGGACGGGAAATTGGGACCGATGAACTTCGTTCCGCCATGGAAAGCGAAACGGGCCAGAATCTAGCGCCCCTGTTTCATGCCTGGCTTGACCGTCCAGGCATTCCCGCCGATTTTCGGACGCGTTACGCCGGCGCGCAGTAGGAACGCAGTAAGAAACAAAGATCGGCGGCTCTGGAGCAATCTGAAACCCGCACATCGAGGAGGTCCACTTGAAGGAAGTAGTGACTACCGATTTGGGGCCGAAGGCCATCGGCCCCTATTCACAGGCGGTTCGCGCCAATGGATTTGTGTTCGTCTCCGGCCAGATTGCTCTCGACCCGCGTACCCAGGAACTGGTCTCGGGAGAAATCACGGCTCAGACCGAACGCGTGCTGGAGAATGTGAAAGGAATCTTACAAGCGGCCGGTTCATCGCTCGATAAAGTCGTGCGGACAACCGTATTTCTCGCGGATATGGGCGAATTCGCGTCCATGAACCAGGTGTACGCGCGCTATTTCAAGCAGGACTTCCCCGCCCGCTCCACGGTCCAGGCGGCACGGCTGCCGCGCGACGTGCGAGTGGAAATCGATGTAATTGCGCTTGCCTGAGCGGGAAGCGGCGCGGTTTAGTGCGTCAAGAGAACTTCGCCCGGCAGGGTGGCTACCAGAATGGAAATAAACACCAAGACGATCACGATAGCCAGCAAACGAACATATCCGCCATCGAGGCTAATGCGTCCCGCGGCATAGGCTTTGCTCCTGGTGCCGACGATCACGTGAAGAACGATCAACAGCAGCACAAAGACGAGTTTGATGTGCAACCAGAGCGCGTGAACGTAATACTGACGGTTGGTCAGGACCAGCAGGATTCCGCCTAAAATCGCGAGGGTCGCGCCCGGGTCAGCCAATCCGCGCAGCGCAAGCTTCTCGATCCTGGCTAAGCTCGCGCGCGTTTCGGGAACTTTCTCGCCCACATGTCTGAGCAGGACGAAACTAGCCATCAGCAGGCCGGAGATCCAGAGCGTGAACCCGAAGATATGCAAGACCAATAGCCATGCAACCATAGCGGCTGGGTAAACCTCCGCGCCCAGTCTATCATCGGAGAGCAATTTCACGGCGCGCTAAAGAACCGCGCGCACATTAGCGCCGAGAGGTGAAAGCTGGTCGATCGGTTTTGTTCAGCGGGTTTGTTTCAGCATTTCCCAGGTAGGATCTTCCGTAAGTAGCTCGCCGATGTCCTTGGGCGCCAACGGCCTTGAAAAGTAGTATCCCTGGGCATACCTGCAGTGGAGTCTTTTCAGCAAGGCCACCTGCTCCAGGGTTTCGACGCCTTCGGCCACGACGTCCAAACGAAGATTCTTGGCCATAGGCATGATGGTTCGGGCGATTTCCATGCCCTCTCCGTCTGCTGCCGCATTGTTAATGAAAGAACGATCTATCTTCAAAGTGTCGAGCGGGAACCGGTGCAGGTAGCTCAGCGAGGAGTAGCCCGTTCCGAAATCGTCGATGGCCAGGCGGATGCCTAAAGCTTTGAGCTGCTGCAACAACTCCGTGGCGCTGGCCGGGTCCGCCATGACGGCGCTCTCGGTGATTTCGAACCTTAGGACTTGCGGCGGCACGCTTACCTCAAGCAGAAGCTTCTTGATATCGTCGACCAGGTTCGGCTGCAAAAGCTGCTTGACGGAAAGATTGACGCTCACGCTGAGATCCAGAATGGCGTCCGAGCGTTCCCTCCAATCTCTCATTTGGCGGCAAGCCTCACGCAGACTCCACCAACCCAGTTCGCGAATCATTCCCGTCTCTTCCGCGACGAAAATAAATTCTTCGGGTCCCAACAGCCCGCGCCTTGGATGTTGCCAGCGCAGGAGAGCCTCCAAGCCGACGATGCGTCCCGATTCGAGAGAAACGATGGGCTGGTAGAAATTGCGAAATTCTTCGCGCTCGAGCGCGTGGCGGAGGTCCGTCTCCAGCTGCAATCGAGCCATCACGCTGGCGCGCATATCCGCGTCGAAGACTTCATAACGGGCTTTGCCAAGAGACTTGGCACGGTACATGGCTGTATCGGCATCTCGCAACAAGTCTTCGGGCTTGTCATAAGCAGCGTTGCCCAAAGCAATGCCGATGCTGACGGAAGTGAATACCTCTTTGCCGCCCAGCATGAAAGGAGGCGTGAGCGCGTCCATGAGCCTTTCGGCGGCGCGCTTGGCGTCGTCCGGCTCCTTGAGGTCGTCGAGAAGGATAGTGAACTCGTCGCCGCCGAGCCTGGCCACCGTGAACGTCTCCCCCAGCCGGGCCACGGTATCCGACGAACGCAGGCACTTTTCCAATCGATTGGCCACTCCGACCAGAAGTTGGTCTCCCACCAGATGGCCAAGACTGTCGTTGATCATCTTGAATCCGTCCAGATCCAGGAAAAGCACGGCGAACAGATGGTCCTTGCGGCGTTTCGAGTGTTTGATCAGCCGCCCGAGGCGGTCGGTGAACAAAAGGCGGTTCGGCAATCCGGTGAGCGGGTCGGATACTTTTCGTTCGGTGATATCCGTTTGAGACCCGGCCATGCGCAGAGCCTTTCCGCTCACGTCAAAGACGGAAAGTCCCCGGCTCAACATCCAACGAAAACCGCCGTCCTTATGAAGAAGGCGATGCTCGCTTTCAAAATGCGGCGTCAAGCCTCTTTGATGGGCGGTAATTTCCTCCCTGACGCGCTCCCGGTCCGCATCGTGTATTCGTCCGAACCATTCTTCCAAGCGGTCCTCGACTTCGTGTTCCTGGAAGCCCAGCATGGACTTCCAGCGGGGGGACAAATAGACGGCGTTGGTCAGCAGATTCCAGTCCCACAGTCCGTCGTTGGCGCCGCGAGCAGCCAGCGCATAGCGTTCTTCGCTCTCCCGCAACGCTTCCTGGGCCATTTTGTGGGACAACTGCGTGCTGATTCTGGCTAAGGCAACGGGGAAATCGATTGGCTTGGTGAGGTAGTCATTGGCGCCCATATCCAGCGCACGCACGATATCGTCGCTTTGATTTTTTGCCGTGACCATAATGACCGGCAATTCAATGGACGAAAAGCATTTGCGCAAGTCTTGAAGAGCATCGAGGCCGCTGACTTCCGGCATTTCTATATCCAGCAAAACCAGATCAATGCCGTCTTCCTTGACTCGCGGCAGTAGTTCCCTGGCACTTTCCGCCAAGCCGATGACATAGCCCTTTCGTGACAGCCGCCGGGCCAGCATGTCCCGATTCATCTCGTTATCGTCGACGATGAGTAAGCGGCTAGGGCGCGGGTTCATGACGGTTTCTTCTCGGCAAGAAGGCTCTCTATTTTTTCGCTCAAGCGCTCGAATTCTATGGGCTTGGTGTCGTAGTCGTCGCAGCCCGCCTCGAAGGCTTTGGCTCGATCGGTTACCAGAGCATGGGCCGTCAGGACAATGATGGGAATATGCCGCGTGCTATCGCTGGCTTTCAGGCGGCGGGTCAATTCCCAGCCATCCATGGCCGGAAGGCTGATGTCCATGAGGATCAGATCGGGAGCTTCGGAATGGGCCAGAACGTGGCCCTGCTCCCCGTCTTGAGCCGTGACCACACGATAGCCTCTGCGCTGCAACCTTCTCGAAAGCATATCGCGATTCATTTCGTTATCTTCGATAAGCAGGATCTTCGGCATCATGACGATCTCCTGGGCGATTCAAGTTCGACTTGAAGTGCCTCTTCCTTGTTCGCTGTCGCGCGGGAGGGCTTGGAGGCTGTGCCGCCCGAAGAACGCGCTACGCGATGCCTTTCAATCAGCACCGCCAATCGGTCGCGATCCACCGGCTTGATCAGATAATTGGATGCGCCAAGGTCGAAGCCCATGGCTTCGTTATCGACCACCGTGACCATAATCACCGGAATTTGCGCCAGCTGAGAGTCCGCCTTCAGCTTGCGCAGGACGCTCCAGCCATCGCATTCCGGCATGATCACATCCAAAGTGATGACCAAGGGGCGCACTTCGCGGGCCCGGCGCAGGCCCTCTTCTCCTCCAGCCGCGGCGACAACACGGAATCCAATCTTAGTGAGAAAACGGGACATCAGATCGCGGACCGCCGGATCGTCATCAATCACGAGGATCGTATCGAGCTCCGGCTTATGCTCGGCGCCAGCGGCGGAAATGCTGCTGGTCCCTTCCGATTGCGCCGATTCAGCCGTTTCCAATGTCACCTGCGCCGGCAGATAAACCGTGAACGTGGACCCTTGGCCGGCATGGCTCTCCACGCTGATGCGGCCCTTCATCATCTGCACGAAGCGGTAACTGATGGCCAGTCCCAGGCCGGTCCCACCGTACTTGCGGGAAATCGTAGCGTCCGCCTGGGTGAACTCCTGGAAGAGGTTTTGCTGCTGCTTGGCGCTGATACCGATGCCCGTGTCCTTGACGCGGAAGCGAATCCATTCGTGGCCTTCGCTCACGCTTTGGCTGACATCTAGCGAAATCGTTCCGCGATCGGTGAACTTGCAGGCGTTGCTCATCAAATTAAAGAGGATTTGGCGCACTTTGGTGGCATCGGCGCGCATCATGCCCACGTCCTCAGCCATGCGAACCCGCACGGTATTGGAATTCTTCGCTACCGCCGGCTGCAGCGTAGTGACCATCTCTTCGACCATGACGGAAACGTCGAAAGTCTCCAGATGCAGGCCCATCTTGCCGGCCTCAATCTTGGAAAGATCGAGCACGTCATTGATCAGAGACAGAAGATGTTTTCCGGCGGATTGAATCTTTCGCAGGTCGTGCAGATTTTCCGCTTTTCCTGAATCTCGCGTTTCCTCTTCGAGCATTTCGCTGTAGCCGATGATGGCGTTGAGCGGCGTGCGCAACTCATGGCTCATATTGGCGAGAAAAGCGCTCTTCGCGCGGCTGGCGTCTTCGGCTGCATGCTTGGCCTTGAGCAGTTCTTCCTGAGTCCGCTTACGGTGGGTGATTTCGCCTTCGAGCTCCAGGGTTCTGGTCTTCAGCTCGTCGTTGGCGCGCTGGAGGGCCGTATCGCGGTGCTGGATCTCCGCAAGCATGGTGTTGAAACCATCGATCAACCGCCCGATTTCGTCGCCATAAAACCTGGTGGCACGAACCTCGTAATTCTTGTTCGTGGAGACCATCCTCATGGCATTTTCCAAATGCAAGATGGGCATGGAAATCAGCCTTTGCAATTGGGACGAGACCAACAAGGCGAACAATCCCGAGATCAATACGAAAACGCCGACAATGATGCTGTAACGCCTGGCCCGCACGCTCCATTGGCGCTGGTCGGATTGTAAAAATAACGTTCCCACGCGTTCGCCATTCAGAGTAACTTCGTGGAAGACTTCTAAATAGCCTCCCTCAAAACGATAGCCGTTGGTCTGCGAGCGGTCCGGCAAAGCCGAAGGATGCGCGCTGCCGTTGGGAAAGTAATGAGCAAAAATCTTTCCGTCCGGGCTATATAAGACCGCCGCGACGATATCCTCCTTGGCCGTAAGGGCCGATAAGGTCGCTGTAGCCGCGGCCTCGTCGCGGAAAGCCATGGCCGCCGCGCTGTTGTATCCGATGATCTGCGCCTGGGTCATGAGGTCTTGGGTCAACAAATGCCGGAAAGCGATCAGGTCGTAGATGAGAAAGCTGGCGGACGAAAGAACCAGGGCCGCGCTGCTCGTCAGCATGGTGATGAGCATGAGCTTGCGCTTGATGGATAGATTCTGCAGGTTCATTGCGCTACCTTGCGTCCGCCGTCGATTGAGGAACGATCTTGGCCAGAGCCAGCAAGCGGGAGCTGATATTCAGGTCCGCCTGTTTCGCGGCGTCCAGATTCACCTCGAAACGAACCTTGTTATCTTCCACCGTGAGATTAATGATGCATCCGCGCTTGGCGAATCCCGGCGTCTCTCCGATGGTTAAAACGGGCGTGCCTCTCAGGCTGTGAAGGACCTCTTCCAAATGCGACGCTTCCGACGAACCGATAAATATGATGTCGCAATCTTTGAGATCCATCCCCCACTTCAGCCGTTTGATAACGAAGCGCCGCGCGTCGATTTTTTTGTCGGAAAGAATGCGGTCGATAGTTGTTCCGAAGGGATCGGTTCCCAGAATGCCGATTACGATCGGAGAATCCGGCTGGCTGAAGGCGCCGGAGGGCCAGCCCACCAGCTTCGCGAAATTGTAAATAAAGCCGGCCTTGATCAGGTATTCCGAAGAGTCGGAGGAATCGAGCGTCTGTGCGCTGGCGCCAAGAGGCAGGCTCAGGCAGATTCCGATCACGAGAATGGGTCGCAGTGCTCTCATTATCGTTTCACTCGCGGCACAATGGTAAGTCGCGAGATCCACTGATCGTCGGCTAAAAGGTCCACGCAACGCTTCCGAACCAGGTACGACGAACTTCAGTCGGCAGCGTATTGATGAAATCCGGAACGAATTCAATGTGCTGGCTATTCAACAAATCATTTCCGCCGAACGATAGCCGCACCTGTGGCAGCGGATTCCAGCCAATGTGGAGGTCCAGCGAGTAATAGCTCGGGACATTCAGGCTGGGGAGTTTATCCACATAGCGAAGCATCAGGTCTTGCTCGATATGCTTGGGTAAATCCAGGGAAGAACGGAAGTTCCATTGGTTGCGTGGATTCTCGCCGTTCGGAAGGTCCGCAGTCGGATCCTGGCTGGTTGGGTCCTTGTGTATGTTCATCTGCAAGAAGCTATAAGACCCTTGCAATTTCCATCTGGGGAGAATTCTCCACTCCGCGAAAGGTTCGATACCCCAAGTTCCTCCGCTCATCTTGTTGCTCGCTACGAAGGGAAGAACGACATAACTCGGAGTGGCGCCGCCCTCGACAATGGGCGCACCGGGCTCGGCGGACCGAAGATTCGTGTAATAGTTATAAAAAGTAGCCAAATCCAGCGAGACCGAACTGGTGGCTTGAACGCGATAACCGGCTTCATAGGCGATGAGGTCTTCCGACCCGAACAGAGTGCTTCCGAAAATCGACTCAACGACTGGCAAGGGGCTATTGAGCGGAGGCACATTCGGGGGAATAACCCCGGCATTCAACTGCAGGCCCTCTTCTGTGATGGCGGGGGTCCGGACAGCTCTCGAGACTGCGGCCCAGACGGTTTGCTCCTTCGTGAGCGTGCCGAGGATTCTTACGTTCGGTTCGAACTCAAAACCGGTGAACGGATTGTGCTCGAATTTAGAACCAACCGTAACCTGCATACGGCTGTTGAAGAAGCCGAGTGTGTCCTGCACGAAGGCGCTGTATTGATTCAAGCTGCTTTGGCTGGGCTGCACCGCCACGGTGAAGGTAGAGGCATTATTATCCTGGATCGAGCGATAGCCGAGTCCCCACACCAACTCCTGAGACTCGCCGAGGTGAATATCGTGCTGGAAGTCAATGTCGTATACGGATTCATGGTCGGAAAAGATGGTGGGGAACAAGAGATTGCTGTGGTCGTAGTACATTTGCAGCGAAGTCGAGGAGCGGGCAAAGGAGTGATTCCAGCGGCCCAGGACATCCCCTCCGCTCATATCGTTGTTGTTTGGATAGGTACTCGAAAAAGTGGGTGGAGTTAAGGATGGGACGGTTAGCGTTTCCCCGAAATTGTCTTGATAGATGTCGCCTTGTACGGTGAGCGAATCCGCAGTCGCGATGTTTGAATCGACGCGGAATCCGCTGCGTAATTGATGCCAGCCGTCGGAAGCCATTGTGCCTGTGGAGTCAATCGACGGATACCAATCGAAGTATTTGCCGTAAACACGATAATAGGTGTTGTCTTTGATCTTGGAACCATATCGCGCGCTTTCTGCGGTCGCTTCCTGCGACCCCGCTCCGGCACTGAGCAAACCTCCCTGCGTATTTTTAGCGGACTTGGTGATAATGTTGATCACGCCATCGACGGCGTTCGCGCCCCACAGCGTCGCGCCCGGGCCGCGGATGACTTCGATGCGGTCCACATCCTCCAGCATTACGTCCTGCACGTTCCAATACACACCCGAAAAGAGAGGGGTGTAGACGCTGCGGCCATCGATCAAAACGAGCAATTTGTCATCGAATCTTCCGTTGAATCCACGGGAACCGATGGCCCACTTGTTCTCGTCGATCTGCGCGACTTCCAGGCCAGGAACAATGCGCAGAGCGTCCGGAATGCTGGTCGCTCCTATGCGCCGAATGTCGTCCTGGGTGATGACGAAAATGGCTGCCGCGGCGTCCGCAACCTTCTGGGTTCTCTTGGAGACGGACGTCACCTGCAGATTCATCAAGTCTTCCAGACTCATGGTGGTGACGTCGGGAACATTCTGCGGGCCGCCGGGGCCGCCAGGCCCGTCCGCCAGCACATTGGCCGTCTGGCATATGGTGAGGACGCCAAGCAGGAGGACCCGACCCACGAGTGTGATGGAGCCGCTGTTATGTCTACGAGTCGACAACATATCCAAATCCCCCTCCAAAGAGTGGCCAGTGAGGCTGGCGTGGAATCCCAGGTTCGGAGCCTTCGTTTACAGCACTATCTCTGCCCTACCTGCAATTTCTGATTGCCCTGACGCACGTTCTTGGCGCTGTGCCCGTCAAAGCCGGAGCGTGATTCGCAAAACGCGAGTCAATTACGCAGCGGCTTCTCTCCTGTCACCGTGAACACCGTGGAATACGTGAGCGTGTCCGGGCGGCTCAGGTATTCCAGGAAGCGTCGCGAACATTCCCTGGCCTCGTCTTCGCCAAGAGCGCGGGCCATCTGCGGCGCTGCAATATCCAGCTTCAGCTCCCATTGCTTCAGAATCTCGGGTTCGACTTCGCCCGCAATCAAATGGTAGCTTTCGGCTTGCACCTTGATGTTTTCCAAGCCCGCCCGGCGTGCGAGCCAGAAGAGCTTTCTCCCGACGAAAGGATCGAAGCCCGTACTCCCCAATGCCCCGACTACTTTCTCTACCGCACTCTGCAACACCGCATCTTCCGGGTAGTGCCAAAGCAGCTGCCCATCGAGGTCTTGCAGCAATACCGTTCCGCCCGGCGTGCAAACCCGCGCCATTTCGGCGACGGCCCGCTCTTTCTTCGGCAGGTATTGCAGTAACATTCGGCAATAAACGACATCGAAGCTGTCCGCTGGAAACTGCATCGCCTGCGCATCGCCGCACACGAAGCGGGTTCTAGGATTTTCCCGGTTCATCCGAGTCGCTTCCTTGATTCGATCGGAGCTGATATCCAGGCCTGTTCCCCTGACAGAAGGACGCAAATCGCAAACCGCGGCCAAAATGACGCCTGGGCCGCAGCCAACGGAAAGCACCTCCATGCCGGACCTGATGCGATCTCCCATGTACTTGTGAGCCCACGCCTCTGGATCGACCTTCGCTTTCAACCGCGCTGCCTCGCGCGGGTCATCCATGATGTAATCTACGGTCGCCTGCTTGATCATTGCCTCGTTACCCTACCAACGTGACCTGCGAAGCATGTTTCTCGGAACGAGCCAACAATCGCGAATAGAAGGCATCCACATGCCGGTAGAGCCGCAACTGCCCGCCCTTCAGCCATATTCCCTGGCAGTAATGGCGAAGCAGTTCCGCGCCCAGCTGAGTCATGGCCGCACCGGCAATCTCATCGGTGATCACCGGAATCGCGTCGAGCTCAAATCCCTGATAAGCGCTGGAACTCACCTTGAGCAGGCTGGCGGTAACGCCCGGAACATCGGAGTCAGGGAGCGTGGGATGCAGGAGCAAATCGCAGCGATTTTCGATGTAGCTAAAGTTGACTCCCAAAGGACCGCGATATGCCACTGCCGCGCCGATGGGTTCATCCTTGTATCCGCGATACGCGAGCCACACCCGCCGCGTACGCCGCAACCCAACGCTCCGGTACATTTCATCCACAGCTTTGAACTCAACGTCCCCCTGCAACTCTTCCGCGGTCACATAGACGGTCCCTCGTGCCGCCGTGGCGATGCTGCAAAGCGCTTCTTTGTGCGAGGGACTGTAGGGGACGACGCGGATTCCTTTTTGCGCAGGCATCACCAGTTTTCTGGGAAGCGCGAAGTAGAGATGCCGCTGAACGGAGGAGAGCGATTCGCCTATGGTTTTCACCATGGACCCGAATACCCGCGATGGAAACCGGTTTTCGGGCCGGAACCAATTCTGGTTGGATTCAGCGACTCCCTTTAAGAAACCGGCAGCCGATCCCGCCAGCATGACCGCGCGCGAGGCATAAGGATTGTTTTCAGAGACGAGATGCTGAAAGGTCCACCCATTACTTGCGGTGCGCCAAACGGCGATCGACGCAAGTCCGCGCTTCTGGTCGCCCGCCGTCAAGACGTAGAGCAGCGATTCACCGCGGCTCAGCATGCGCCGCCAGTTCTCTTTCACTTGGCCCAAGTGAGGCAGGAGCCGCGCCGCCTTGTCCGGATACAGGAAGCCGGTTCGCTCGTAGAGCGCGAAAATCTCATCGACAGGCATGGCATTGATCTGCACGCCAAACGCGTCGTAGACATCCGCCAGCTTCGGCAGGCCGTTAATAATTTCCTGATCTAGGGCATCAATCGGCATAGTTTTGGCCGTTTCGTGGTGCCGTCTTCCTTCGACTTCCCTTCCGTGTCAGAGTTGCCGCCACCGCTACGGCCGCTTTCCTAGCTTCTTAAAAACTGTGAAGCACTCCCCGAAGGCGCACTACTAGCCCGCGAAGTACCTAGATATAGGGGTTAGTACGGATGTTTCAGAATGGGCCGTTAGTACTGTTTCAAAGCGGACGCTCGAAGGGACTAATAACACCTTCGATACAAGGCACTTGCCGCATTCGGCCGCGCGCACCTTTAGCTAGCTTTGCGAGGAAGGATTAGAGAGTAGCTGAGAGAACGTCTAAGCTACGAGGCAAATAACTGAACGCGAGACAGTTAGGGCTTCGGCAGAAGCCTATTCAATGCCGGGCAGCCCGATCAGCGGGCAAATAACGAAACGCCCGCGCGCAACGTTCAGGCGCGTGAAATCGACCTGTTTCGGAATAGTTACCTCGGTATTCACGGTTTGGCTCAGCCAATCACATAAGGGCATCTCTTCACGACCGCATCGTCACCAAAATGTGCCGGTTTCCGAAGGGCAATTTTTCACGCCGTAGGTTTCGATTGTTTCGGAATCGGATTTTGGTTTTCTTCTTGCTCGTTCTTTACCGAGAAGTTGGAAGACGTTGATGCTAAAATGAGCGGCGCAAAATCGTAATATGTCGCGGGAAGAAGTATTGGTACGATTACTTAAGCGTTGCGGGCCTGTAGCTCAGGTGGTTAGAGCGCACCCCTGATAAGGGTGAGGTCGGTAGTTCGAGTCTACCCAGGCCCACCATTCTTTTTACCAGTAGAAGGCGGGTGATTTACTACCGCTGGCGGGAGCAGAGCCGGTCTAGTTATACCGGCATCCTAGCACGGCTGGGTTTGACGGCTTTCCGACAGGCCGCGCTAGTTTGGGTAATGCTGCCCAACCAAGGCGTCACTGCCTCATCAGCCTCTTACTTGCCCTTCTGCTGCGCCTCGTGGGCCTTTATTTTGTCGTATTCCTCAGGCTCCTGATTGAGGGTGCAGAAGACCTCTCCCCATTCGTCGTGGGGATCCTGCGCTGTGGTCCAGACGCGAGCCGCGGACTTCCACGGTTTCGCTAGCACTATGGGATCGTCGATGGTGATTTGGTAGGTGAGGTAGTTCTTCGAGGTGCGGGTGATGCGCTCCACGATGTGCTCCTGATCGCTGGGGAACCAGCCACCGGATCCCTCGCCGCCGAAATTCCTCATTCTCTCGTCGATGGCAGTCACGTCCAGAACGAGCGTATCCCCCTCCCAGCGAGCAGTGGTGTCGCCATTGAATGTGGGATCTACATCCTTGGGATGCTGGCGATTGAAGTAGACCATGCGCACGTCCAGCGGGTATTCGAAAAGCATGGTGAGCCTTTGCGGAGTTGCGATCAACTCCATGGGGGCATGCTGAGCGTCCTGCTCCAATACCGTGCTGGGAGTGCCGGCCTGGTCGCAATCTCCATACGGGACCGGCCTCTTGTATTTGGCTTCCATGCCGGGCTTGAAGGTGGGCGGGCCTTCCGGCGTGGCCTTGGGATCAAATTGCCTTAGCGCAGAGAGGTCCAGCGGGTAAGCAAACTGCAGCATTCTTCCCGCGGCGTTTGGATACCAACGTCCGGTCAAGTCCACGTGCCCGTCCGCCATGCGGGGCGCGGGCCCACCGGTCGGGATGGGATGCACGTTTTGAAATCCCCCAACGATATTGCTGGGAGCTTTTCCGGGCCCGGGCACATTAACACCCTCACCCTGTGCAAAAGCTGGCGTGAAAGCCACGCACAAGGCTGCCAATAGGGCTCCCGCACTCCCAACGCCGTAGCGAAACCCCAGCTTCGTTTGTGCCATGTTCAATGTCTCCCTTTTACGCTTTACGGCAGGCGCTCCTACACTACTTCGGAACGATCCATGGTTGCAGTTCCTTAACTTCCACAAACGCAACGGGCACAAACGCAACTGGATCGATGCCGCGCCAAACTGTCTGGGGCGTGTTTTGAGGAAATTCGATCCCTGCGAGGTACTAGAAGTGAAATTGTTCGGGCGTCAGCTTTTCAACCAACTGCCCAACGATACGAATCTGGCCATCCGGCAGGGCGAGGAACTCCGCCGAACCCCGGTACTGCGTGCCCCCGGCCTTGGTCGGGCAGGCCCTTGCGTCGATGGGTTTGCCGACATTATTCGTGAAATCCTGGCGGGTGGTGCCGTTCCTCTTGAGAGCGTTGGGGGTGATCATTTCCAGGCTCCAGGCCTGCACATTGCCCTGGGAATCCTTCACGTCCATATGAAAGTATGCGTGCGGGTTCTCCCAATCGATGCTCGTGAGGGTGCCCTTGAGATTCAAGCACTTGCTGCCATCGAACTCGACGGCGAATCCATGGTGCGCAAACGCGGGAATCCCCATGCTGAGAAGTGCCACAACCACCAGAACACCGGGAAGCTTAGCTTTCATCGAGAGGTCTCCTTCGGATCAAAGACAGATCTGGAATCGGATTTAGGACGAGTCGCACGTTGGGGCGCTCCTTAATACGCCAGCCGAGTCTCGATGTCAAGCTTCATTTCCCCAGTGAACGCCGCGGCTTTCTGGCCTACGGACAATTTCAAAGACGATCGAAAGCTCCCATCGGCGGGCGCTTCCCCGTGCATCTTTCATTGACACACTCAGCGCAAATATGATACTTGGCTGTCCCAGTTTCCCATCCAGAGGGGTTGTCTGGAAATTCAGGAGGTTCTATGAGTGCGGTCGGGTTCTCACAGGCGGGACCAGCTTTAAGAAACGGCGGTCGTGCGGCGCGGTTGCTGGGGCTCATGTTGGCTTTGTGCGTAATTTGTGTCCCGCTGTTTTCCCAAACCACTCAAGGCACCATTCAGGGAACGGTTTTCGATCAGAGCGGCGGCGCGATTGCCGGCGCCATGGTGACGGTGGTCGATGTGGCCCGAGGCGTCACGCGAACCCTGACCGCGGATAGCGCCGGAGAGTATGCGGCTACCAACCTGACTCCCGGCACGTTTACGGTGCGCGCCGAGTCCAAAGGCTTCCAGGCGGAGGAACACAGCGGCGTGTTGGTGCAGGTGGGAGAAAACATTCGTGTCGATCTCACGCTGTCGCCCGGCGAGCAAACCCAGACGGTCACCGTCACCGGAGAGGTTCCTTCGGTCAATACCACCGACGCTACCCTGGGCGGGGCCGTCACCAATCAGTCCATTAACGATCTGCCTCTGAATGGCCGCAACTTCGAGCGCTTGCTGCAACTGCGGCCGGGAACAGTTTTCGCGGTAGGGTCCGGAACAGGCACAACGCAGACCAACGGACGGCGTAACGCCAACGACAGCCTGCGGGTGGAGGGCATCACCGAAGTCAATAGCAGCCAGGGCGCAACTATCCTGAATCAGGTGTATCAGGGCGGAGATTCCGCCTCCAGCGTGCCCATCGATGCCATCCAGGAATTCAGCACGTCGCAGAATCCCAAGGCGGAATACGGCTTCCGGGACGGCGCGGTCATAAACGTTGGGATCAAGTCGGGCACGAACGGCCTGCACGGCACCGCTTACGCCTTTGGACGCGACGCCAGCGCCACCGATTCGCCCAACTACTTCACCGGGACAGTCACCCCGGCAACCCTGGAGCAGTTCGGCGGGTCGGCCGGCGGACCGATCATCAAAGACAAGCTCTTTTGGTTTGCGAATTACGAAGGACTGCGCGTGACCGTGGGAAACCTCGTCACAGCCTCGGAACCGGTTAGCGTGGCCGGAACAGGCGTGACTTCAAGTATGGTGGACGCGTGTAATGCCATAAAAGCAGGAAAAGCGGGCGCGATTACGACAATTAATCCCCTCAGCGCGCAATTGGCGGGCCTTAATGCCGCGACCTGCACGGTCACTCCCGGTTCAGCCTCGTTTGAGAACATTTTCCCGTATATTACAAGTCAAACGGCCACAAATAATTATCTCCCTGATGTCACCACCCAAACGCCGCTTAACAACGGAATCTTCAAGAGCGATTACGCGATCAACACGCACCACCATTTGAGTGGCACAGCCTTTATCTCCAAATCGGCTGGCCTAGCCTGGGGCGTAACCGCTACGACCGCTCCGCCGATAGTGGGAGTGCCGCAATGGTACAACGTCATTGGTTCGATGGGACCACCATGGTCCACGGTCCTCAGCAACAATGCCCAACAGTACTCTGGAGACTGGACCTGGACGCCCAATTCGAGCTGGGTCAATGACTTCCGGTTGGGCTACGTCTTCCTAAACGATAACCGTGTCGCCGGAGACTCCAACCTACTTCCGTCGAGTCCCTGGCCGAACGGCTACGGCATGAATACAGGCGTAACCAATCCGCTGTTTGGAGGCCTCCCGGCGCTCACGTTTTCGAGCTTTACCCAGTTGGGCGGAGGCGGCGTCCGGACGGGACGACGCGGTCCACAAGGCGACATCGATTTGGTTGACGACGTTTCACACTTGATCGGCAAGCACTCCTTCAAGTTCGGTTTCGAGTACGTGGACATCCTTGCTGACGGGGACACATATCCCAACGCGTACGGCACGATCAAATTCACGACCTTGGAAAGCTTCCTTCAGGGCACCACGAACGGCGGAAGCATCGAATACGGCAATCCCGACCAAAACTCGAGGGCGCACTGGTTCGGAGTTTTTGCACAGGACGACTGGCGCCTCACTCCCAGAGTGACCATGAACCTCGGCTTGCGCTACGAGTACATCACCCCGCCGACGGAGCGGCATAACTATCTAGGTAACTTCGATCCGAACGTGAACCCGACCAACACCCCGGCGGTTCAGCAGGTCGGGCCGGGCACATCGTATGGTCCTGAATATAACGCCGGGTGGGGGTTGCTGTCGCCGCGCCTGGGCATGGCCTGGGACATCTTCGGCACCGGGAAGACGGTGCTCCGCGCCGGAGCCAGCCTTATGACCGACGCCTCCGTGCTGGGGGCGTTCATTGACATCACTCCTTTCGGGGTGAATTTCCCCAGCATCGGCGTCAACAATAGCAACACGGCGATAAACGCCAACACTCCGCAAACCGGCAACTTTACGGCTGCCCAGCTCAATTGGAATACGACGGGGGCGACCATATTTCCGAGCACTTTTAGCCAGGTGACCAACGGCGTCACCTATACCGGACCTTCGTGCAACGTCGCTGGTACTGGCGCCGGTCCGTGCCAAACCGGTGGAGTAGACCCCAACTTCAAGCATACTTACGTAGGCGAGTGGAACCTGGATATCCAGCAGGCCATTACGAACAAGTTGACCCTCGATGTGGCCTATGTGGGCAACCACGGCTACGATGAAGAAGCCATCCGCGATCTTAACCAGCCGCCGATTGGCACGGGATGGGCGGGAGCTCCGACTGCCGCTTGCTTGAGCCCGGCGAGCGTTGCTGCGAATTACAACAACTGCAAAGTCAGCGCCGCACAGGAACTCGCCGCGGAACCCTACAGCGCTAAATTCCCGTATCTTTCCAACCTAGACGTGGCGACAAACGGGGACTTTTCCAACTACGACGCGTTGCAGGTAACCTTCCAGGGGCGGAACTACCACGGGTTGTCTTTCCTCTCTGCCTACACCTGGTCCCATGCTCTGAGTGTCAGTGACGGGAATAGTGTGAATACTTCGAATCTCATGCCCACCGACAGCACCAACCTGCTCCTGGACTACGGAAACGGCGCCATGGACCTCCGGCACCGGTTTACATTTTCGCCGACCTACCAGATCCCTGGGCTGAAGTCCCCGGGTCAGATGCTGGAAGGCTGGTCCGTTAACGCCCTCGTGACTGTGCAGAGTGGGTTTCCCTGGAACCCGAGCGATACAACTACGTTTGACTGGCTTGGGACTGGGGAGAACGGCAACTCCGGAATCGGCCTCGGCACCACCCAGTTCTGGAATTACAGTGGGCCTAAGTCTGCCTTCACCGTCAACAGCGCGAACCCGATTCCCTGTTGGACCGAAGGCACCGTAAAGGGCTGCACCTCGGGCACTGCGAACGCGCAAGCAGCGGCTGCTTGGGCAACCTGCCAGACGGCCGCCCAGGCTCCCTACGCCGGCAATGCCACGCTGCAAGGATTGGCCCTGGCGGCACTCGCAAGCGCAAGTGGCGCTTGCTATATGCAGAACGGAGGCATTCTGACTCCGCCCGCGTTCGGAACGGTGGGTAACGCAAGCAGAGGCATCTTCACTGGTCCAAACTTCCGCAACGTGGATTTCTCGGTTGCGAAGATCTGGAAGCTCAAAGAGCGGTATACCGCCCAGTTCCGGTTTGAGACGTTCAACCTCTTCAACCGTACCGATTACGCCGGTGGCGGCGCCAATCCGACTTCAGGGCTCGGGGCGTTCGGCACTTCCACCTCCACGCCGGACACGTCCAATGCAGTGCTCGGGTCGGGCGGTCCGCGCCACATCCAGTTCGGCTTGAAGTTGTCCTTCTAGGCGCAAGAGTCAGGCTCTAGCAGGGCAGAGGGACCGGGCGGTGTCCGGTCCCTCTGTTATTTTGGGGCACTGCAAAACCACTGAACCGTTTTCAGTACCCTTCATCGGATATCCGGCGATGATGGCCGTAGCTCCATGAGCACTGGGATGGAGTGCGGATGAGCCTCTTCGCAGTTCTGATAACCCTGGGCTCACTTTTTCGCTGGATCGTCGAGTGTGGAGTGCCGCACGACCACCGGCAGTGCGGCAAAGAGGGCCGACTACCTCGGCTTCGACCGGAGAATTGCTTCGCTACTTTTGCCTTGCCTGTCTTACCTTCTACTTATCTGAGGGAGCGACGACCTCATCGCCGATCTCTTTGTTATATTCGGCGATGGCTGAAGGCGAGCAGTACATCTCTCGAATATCGAAACCATGGGGTTGCAACCGGAGAGGAAACTTCTTCAATGCAAACCATGGCTCGGTGTACATCTTAGGATCATTGATGGTCATCGTGAGTTCGATGTGGTCCTGGTCGACACGGTGAAATTGTTCTTCCACCTTTAATTCGCCGCTGTGCGGACGTCCCTGGTTATCGATCCAGGTCTTATCATTCATCCCCACGGTCTCCACCACGAAGGTGTAGTCGTCAGCCCATTTGCCTACCGAGTAGCCGTTCCATCTCGGTTCGGGATTCGTGGGAAGCTCTCGACCGTCGGTCCAAATGGTGCGCCAGGTCCGATAAAATTGATTCAAGATAATCATCTGGTCGGCCGTCTGGGTGATTTCGATGGTCCTGAATTCAGAAAGGTCCAGGCGCGGAAATCCTGGCGGGTCGCAGATGTCCACCGGATCGTTACCCAGGACCGCGGCGACAGACCTCACACCAAGTCCGGTCGGTTTGTTGGCCTCCATCGTCTTTTCGCCGAGTGGCGTGTACGGGAGGGGATTGGGAATATTTCGCTCGTCGGGCTCGCCTCCGGGCGGATTGTTGTTTCCGGGCAGCACCGCCCGATGTTCATTCGCCCCCGTCGGCTGGATTTGGGCGTCCCAAACTCCGGTGATGTCGCGCTTCGGAGCAGGCGTCGGCTTTATCGCGTCATAGACAGGCCCGCGGACCGGCGCGCTGTTCCACTTCTCAATGTGGAGGTCATCGACGGACTTGGGGGGAGTGGTCTGGGCGCTCAAAATCTGAGGGAGCATAGCGGCCACGATTATCGCCATCGGCGAACTCATCCAGATCAAGCGTTTACGCATATCGAGACTGCTCCGCAGCTGGGATTCGATTTTCGAGCGGGCGGACGGCTCAGGGCTTGAACTGCTGCCCGTTAATAACGATGCGGCCTTTGAATTTTCCGATCGGCCGGCCGTTCTTTGCCGGCGTCACGTCAATCACCACTTGATCGCCGGGTTTGAAGGTAGACTCGCTCCAGCCGGCGGTCGCCTGGTTAACCGCATTCTGGGCTTCGATGACCCAGTGCGATGTATTGCCGCTCTCGTCCTTGGCGTCGACTTTCAGAAAAACGTGTGGATTCGCCCAGATGTACGCGGTCACCGTTCCCTTGACCGTCACTGTTTTGTCGATATCGTATGCCGCGTTTCCGTGATGCGCTAAAAGGGGCAAGGAGACGGCCCAGAAACTCACCGCCAAGAACGAAATCACCCCGAGCCTGGTTTTCACTGGATCCTCCATTTATGGGCAGAGAGTGTACGCTGCCTGGAGCGGTATTGATAAGAAAAAAAATCGCGGCGTGGGCGCGCAATCGGCGATTCCAGCAAGCTTGTGGTTTAGTGCTTTTGCGTTAACTCATTGTACATGACTGTCGTCAAATCGGGGAATTGCGCAACGTCGTAGGCGGGTTGAGCGGTGTCATTGAGAGCTTGCTTGATTTCACTCAACGATTTGCCCTCCGCGACCATCTTCTTCACTTGCGTGCGCCTGTCCTCCACGCGCGCGAGCCTCTTCTGCACGTCGGCTTTCGTTTGCAAAGGGCCATGTCCGGGAACGTAGGTGTCGGCGTTCAGCGCCACAAGTTTTTTCATGGTCTCAATCCAGCCTTCGGCGGACCCGGCTTCGTTCGATCCGCTTTTGGTGGGTTTGATCATGGTTAAGAGCAGTTCGGACCGGGCGTTGCCGCAACAGCTATTCGAGATCATGTCCCCGGTGAATGCGATCTTCTGATCGGGAAGATAAACCATCAGGTCGCCGGCTGTGTGCGCCGGCCCAAAGTTGAGAAGTACCATGCGGACGCCGTTGATGGTGAGCGACTCCTTTTTGTCCACTCCTTTTGTCGGCAACTGCGGCGCCGGGCTTTTCGAACCGACAGTGGCTTCGAGTTCTTTCTTGGCGTTCTCGTGGGCGATAATCGTCAAACCCTTCGGGAAACCTGCCAGCCCGTAGGAATGATCGAGATCGCTGTCCGTGAGGATCACCGTCGTCACGGGCAAGTTGGTGACGCTGGCGACCTGAGCCATAATCTGCTTCCCCGCGTTCGCGCTCGTCCTCGCGTCGATTACGATTACTCCATCCTTACCCACTAGAACGCCGACGTTCACGGCGGCGCCTCCGTCGCTCCAATAAACGCCTCCCGTCAGAGGCTGCAGTGAAGCTGGAGCGCTCTGCTGCGCGCGGGCAGGAATGGCCGGCCCGATCAAACCCGCGGCGATCGAAACTCCCAAGAGCAACTTACACGGATACTTCATTATGGCTATCCTCCCCGAAGGCGATCGTGACAGGTTGCATCCGGACTGAGCGCTCGATTACGACCAGAACATATTTCCGGTCATATACAAATAGCTCTATGGCGCGGAGCTTACTCTCCTCCGTACTCTTGTCGAAGGATCATCCCTGTGTCGTTGCGGCGTCGCGATCTCGACCGCTACTTCCAAGCGGAGTAGACGGGCTTGCCGACCAGCTTCGAGGGATCCGCGCCCGCGCGTGGGCTGAACTTTTGCGCGCGGCCATTGCCGACTTCAGCGACGTAGACATTACCTTCCTGATCGACGGTCATGCCATGAATGTTGAAGAGGCCACCCGGATTGTCCGATAGCGTGCCCCAGGCATAGAGGAGGTGACCATCGAGATCATACTCCACGATCCTTGAGTCGCGGTCGTCTGCAGCCCATAGGTGGCGATCGGCGGAGATGTACAGGAAATTGACCGAGGAGTATCTGTCCAGCGGCCACTGGTCGAGGAATTTGCCGTTCTCGTCGAACACCTGGATGCGGCGATTGCTGCGATCGCAAACGTAAATGTGATGCGTGACCGGATCGGCAGCGAGGCCGTGGACGACGTTGAAGTAACCCGGCCGGGTCTCCGGCTCCCGCCCTGGCCCTAGCCCGCCATTGCCCTTCTGGCCCCAAGCCATCAGGTACTTGCCGTTCTTATCGAATTTCACCACGCGCGTGCCGTTGTATCCGTCGGCGACGAACATGGTGCTATCGGGCAGCCAGGTGAGGAACGTAGGACGGTTGAAATGCGTCTCATCGGCGCCGGTTTTATCGGGCGTGCCGATGGTTTGCAGAAGCTGCTTGCCATCGTGGCTGAACTTGAAGATCACTCCCTTGTAATCGTCCACCACCCACACGTTCTTCGCCGGATCATAGGGATTGATATAGACGGCATGGGGTCGCTCCAAGAGAGTGTCCCATTGCGTCCACGATTCCACGATGTCGCCGGTGGAGTTGACGACGACAAGATTGTGTTCCCAGCGCGCATCGACGCCAGCTTTGCCTTTCCAGAGTTTCTCGGCGTCCTCGGGCTTATCGCCGGGAGCGCCGCCGCCCGGCAAGCTCGCGACCGGGCCCTGCGAGGCATTGCGGAAGGGCACTTCGGCGGTCGGGAACGACAGGCTCGGCCCGAATTGCGGAACGGGCGTTTGCGGTGGCCGCTTCAGCAGAGGCTCTTCGCCGCGTTGCGCGATGAAGACGCGGTTGGGACTTTCGGCGAAGATGCCCTCGACCGCGCCCCAGGTCCAATTCTCATGGCCCGGCAGTTGCGACAGCGGTTTGGGCCAGCCGACAACCACATCGTAAGGCCCGGTGACATCCTCGCCACCCTTTTCGCCCGGCACAGCCGCGAAACCCGCGCCCGGTTTCATCGCCCCACGGACGGGCATCAGCCGATTGCCCGCAACAAAGCCCAGCACAAAGAAAGCGGCCAAGCCTAGCAAGACCAGTCCACGCTTACGCATCCGTTTCCTCCCTCACAATTGCCGTTACCCAGGCTAAAACCAGCCGACATCCCTTTGGTCCATGCCGACTGCGTTCATACACGACGGAAAAGTTCAGTCCCGGCGAATTGCCAGCTGACTGTAAGCGTATTGTGGCAAAGCATCAGCGCGCGACCTGCGGCGTGCTGGGATTTGCTGATATGGGCGGACTGTTCGATCAGTTGGGATGCTTTTCTCCGCCGAGCACTGTATCGTCCAATCGAGTGCCGTCAGCGAGAATAATATGATTGAGACGCCCGACAGGGGCGCCTGTCTTGGTCGCATAAACGTAGACGGTGATTACGTCGCCGGGCTGGATCGAAGCCTTGCTCCAACCAACCAGCTTCAGGGCTTGAGGCGCGGCCGTTTCGACCACCCAATGCGCGACATTGCCGTTCGCATCCTTCACGTCGAAATCAATCAAAGCGTGAGGATTGGCCCAAGAGAATCTCGTCACCGTCGCTCCCTTCAACTCGGTAAGCTTGTTCTCATAGGCTGGGGTTCCGTGGTGCGCGAACAGAGTGCCAGAAACAACGAGCACGACTATGGCGCAAGCAACGGACATAAACAGCTTATTCTTCATCATGAGTAACTCCTGAGCCGGCATGGCTGGTCATCTCGACAGCACAACTTGCAAAAGATGTCGGCATTATACGCGAAAGATCAATGCATTCAACATTTCCACTAATTGCGTAGGACCACAATTCCCTACCGGCTGGACTCGCGCGCCGGATCGGATTCTTGCGAGGGCCGGCAAGCTTATTTGGGCGACTCGACGTCAATACCAGACGGCTTGGCCAGTGTGTCCCGGTACTCGATGCCCTCCGACGGCACACAGATCGTCTCCGCGAACTCCTGGTCCTTCATCCAGTAGAAGTTGGCTTTCATGTATGTCCAGGGCTTGGTGTAGTACTTGGGATCGTCCACTGTGACCGTCAGCACCATGTTGTATTGGTCGACGCGGTTGTAGCGCTCCTGGATGTGCGCGGAGGAGCTGCGTGGGTGCCCAAGCTCATCAAGCCAGGCCCTTTCATCCAAGCCCGCGGTATCGATCACGAGCGTATTGTCGCCTTCCCAATGGCCCACCGAATAACCGTAGAACCTGGAGTCGGGCGTCCCGACGGCGTCCACTTTCGCGGGAAGTTTTCGTCCGTCCATCCAGATTTCACGCCATACGCGCTGCTGTTCATAATTAATGATGATGCGGTTCGGCGCCGACCCGAATAACGTGCCCCCGCGGCTGCTGATGGCGTGCGCCAGAAGGTCACGCGGAAACCCGAGCGGATCACAGATGATGAACGGGTCGTTGGTGGGCGGGAGATCATGGTTGCCGGCTTGGAAGCCATTGGGCAGGTAAGCTTCCCTGGTCTTGAATACCGCCATGCCCGCGGGCGTCATGGGGGGCACGGGCTCCGGCTTGTTATTTTGCGGTCCGACCCAAGCTCCCGAAAGGTCCTGTTTGGGAGCGGGGCCCGGCGGATTGGGCATCTTCGGAACTCCGTCGGCGACGTAACCCTCCGGCACTTGCCGCCCCCCGGCACGAGGAGCTTGGGCAGTTTGGGCCATGGCAACCGACGAAAGCACCAGTACAGCCAACAAAGAAAACATTGCTTTGACGACCGCATCTCGCATTTCAGACCCTCCCTGGGCGCGCTTGCTGGCGCATCCTACACCTCTCCCGCCTTCGACGCAACGAGCTTGCTTTCAGGGCGTCAAGGCGCGGAGTTCGCCCCCGAAAGCACGCTTGGAGGCGACCCATCGCCCGCCATCCGCATCCGTGAATATTCGGTCCGTACAAATATCGGGCATTGGGCCAGATATTCTCAGGTAGAGTCCAAGTCAGGTCCTCTATGAAGCAAACACTCATGCGCGCTCTTACCTCGATCTGGCTCATCTTGCTTGTGGCCTTGGGCGCACGGCTGACCTATGCCTGGGAACAGCAGCACAAAATTCCCGGCGACGCTCTGGTGATACGCTTTCAGCAGGAAAGCGGGTTTATTGCCGCCGCGCTTGCTTCCGGAAAGGGATTCAGTTCGCCCATGGGTCGCGAAACCGGCCCCACCGCATGGCTCCCGCCGATCTATCCGCTGCTTTTGTCGGGAGTATTCCGCATTTTCGGAATCGAGACGGTTCGTTCGTTTTTGGCTGCCGTGGCCATGAACATTGTATTCTCCGCGGGCGCGTGTCTGCCCATCTTCTATGCCGGCAAACGCATCGCCGGGCTGCCTGTCGCGAGTGCGGCCGCCTGGTTCTGGGCGCTGCTTCCGACCGCGGTGACATTTCCTTTTGAATGGATTTGGGATAGCTCGCTCGTGGCGTTGCTGGCCGCGACGCTTTTATGGGCCACGCTGGAGTTAGCGGAATCGCCGCGTCTGCGCAATTGGTGCGCCTATGGACTCTTGTGGGGATTTGCGCTGTTGACCGATCCGTCGCTCGGCGCGGCGCTGCCGCTTTTGCTGGGCTGGGCGGCGTATCGGGCTCGCGCCCACGGCTTCACGCGCTTACAAGGGCCGGCGCTCGCGGCCGCCTGCGCAATTCTATGCTGCGTGCCCTGGACGGTGCGCAACTACGTCGTATTTCACCGCGTCATACCTCTGCGCTCGAATTTCGGTTATGAGCTATTCGCGGGCAACAACGAGAACTACGACGATCATCCGCCCGTCTGGCCGAACAACATCACACGCGCGCGGGAAATTTTCCGATTCTTCCGCATTGGCGAGCCCGCCTTCATGCAGGAGGAGATGCACAAGGCCCTGCAATTCATTACCAGCCATCCGCGCATAGAGCTTCGTTTAACCTGGGATCGCGTGGTCTCTTTCTGGATGGGCACTCCGTCGCCGCTGGACAATTTCCTCTCCGCCGATTCTTTCTTCTTGCGCTCGGTTTCGGTAAGCAGCTTTCTTCTCGTGCTCGGAACGCTTGGCGGACTCGCGGTGCTTTTACTCACTCGGAACGACTTCGCGTTCCCTGTGGCGTCTTTCCCGCTGGCCTTCCCACTCACCTATTACGTGACCCACGCCTCGCTGCGCTTCCGTCACGTCATCGAACCGATTCTGGTGCTGTTAACGGCCATCGCCGCAGATGCCCTGCTGCGCAGGATCTTCATTCCCAAGCCAAATCTTCCTGCTCGGACCATCCTTCGGAAGCGTCGTATCGGGGCGACCGGAAGATCACCGAGTCTGATCGGCCCCTACAGGGCGCTAGACGGGTGCCACATGACGCCTACTGCCTTCCCACGATGCGTTATTACCAGGTCGATGGTATGGATTTCGCCGCGCTGCAATGTAATGTCGTATGCCTCAGCCCGAGGAGAAGTTTATGGACCGCGAGTACGATCTATTCGAGCATATGCTCGACGGTTCGCTGCAATGGAGAGGCTTTGAAAAAGGACTAGCGGACGCACGGCAACGCTTGCGCATCCTCAATCTTGAAAGAGGGAATGATTGCTTCGCCATCGACATCTCGACGAACGAGATCGTGGCTAGCACGACTGGGGCAAAAGCGAAGGTCGCTTGAAGAATCCTTGACGGTTGCGCAGGGAGTTAGGACGCTGGTGTCGCGTCCACGATTGGGTGATCCGAAACTACGAAGCTCTGGCAAATCGCATGGCTACTGAGTTCATGCAGTAGCGCAGGCCCGTTGGTTCGGGACCGTCGTCGAAAACGTGCCCGATGTGGGCAGCACATCTGCGGCACGAGACGGCCGTGCGCTCCATTCCCAAACTGTCATCCGTCGCTTCTACAATATTTTCCTTGGCGATAGGAGCCCAGAAGCTCGGCCAGCCGGTTCCGGAGTCGAACTTAGTGGCCGAGTCGAAAAGAGCCGTATCGCAGCAGATGCAGCGGAAGACGCCCTTGTCGTGCACGTTCAACAAAGCTCCACTGAAGGGAAACTCTGTGCCCGCATGACGCGTTACCTCGAAAGCGGCCGCGGATAATTGCCTCCTCCATTCGGCCTCACTCTTCTGAATCGTCAGGACGGAAGCGGCTCCCTTCCGTTCGCCGTCATCGGTAAATTCAATGATTGTGACCGGCTGAGCTGGTCCCAGCGGCGCCTCAGGCTCCGCGTGAACGGACTCCATTCTGTAGAGACCGTATGCAAGCCCGGCCACGGTCGCGCCGGCAGCGAAGAGGAAACCCCTTCGTTCGATCAGCCTCGGCCTGTCTGATTGGAACATCGCGACCTCCTCATTTCTTCCGAGATGAGGACATACCCAAATGGTATCAGCGGAATCGCCGGTGGCGTGAGTGCAAACTGCGAGCGGTAATGGCGATCTCAACTCCGCAGGCCCGTCCGAGCATATTCGTGATGGGCTTGCGGTCCTCTAGAAAAGTGCCAGCGCTGCCGCAAATAAGTGCTAGGCCAAGCAGCGTCCCCGGATGTAAAATTCGCTTTCAAATACGGTTTTCGGTGTAGACCTACCCGACCCTGGCCTATCTGAAATCCACAGCTTCGACGTTGAAGCTCCGGCCGGAGTCGTCCCCAGCCTCGGGCGGCGCAGGGTTCTCGGAGGCATAATGCGAACCGCAACAGCACTTTTAATCCTATTAGCCTTGGGAGCGCCCCGGCTCGCGGCCCAGCAGCCGCGCACCATGAACCTGGGTCAAATTATCGACAAGATCCTCTCGCAAGAGCGCGGGGAAATGGAGTCTCTGCAGCAATACTCCCCGCTCGTAGAGACATACATTCAATATCTGCGTCCGGATAGGGACCTCGGCGAAGTGCCCAATGGCGACAAGTATTTACTGGGACACGCCGAATTGGGGAAGGCGGTCAAGCTGGAACCTTTCACCGACCTATCATCCGCCGGCCTGCGCGAATTTTTGCAGATGATTTATATGGACACCAACGGATTCGACCGCCAGCACTATAAGTTCGATTACGTGAGGCGCGAATTCCTGGGCGAAGTTCGGTGCCTGGTTTTCGACATAACCCCTCTGGAAAAGTCCGGCAAAGGACGCTTTGTGGGCCGCTTCTGGGCCGAGGACCGCGACTATCACATCGTGCGATTCAACGGCGCTTTTATGGGATCGGCGCGGGCCAATCACTATTTCCATTTTGATAGCTGGCGCTTCAACGCAGGCAAGAACGAGTGGCTGCCGGCGTTTATCTATAGCGAGCAAGGCGACTTGCACAATGCCATCACCGAGAAGCTTACCTTCAAGGCGCAAACGCGCCTGTGGGGCTACAATCTCAGCCAATCTCGCGAACAACAGGAGTTGAGCAAGGTCGTCGTGGAGTCACCCACGCCCGTGGAAGATCAGACCGCCGATTCGCATGACCTTTCGCCCATCCAGGCACAACGCAGTTGGGACCGCCATGCGGAAGAGAACGTGACCGACCGCATGGAGCGGCTCGGATTGCTGTCGCCGCCGGGCGAAGTTGACAAAGTACTGGAGACGGTGGTCAACAACCTCGAAGTCACCAACAACCTCGACATCCAGCCGGAGATTCGCTGCCGCGTGCTCATGACCTCGACGCTCGAATCCTTCACCATCGGCCACACCATCGTTCTCAGCCGCGGCCTGGTGGACGTCCTCCCCGATGAAGCCAGCCTGGCGGCCATTCTGGCCATCGAACTCGAGCACGTCGCACTCGGTCACCGGATCGACGCGCAGTACGCCTTCTTTGATCGGCTGGTGTTCGACGACAAGGAGACCTTCCGCCACTTTGGTTTTTCGCGCACCCCCGAAGAGGAGCAGGCGGCCCGCCAGAAAGCGATCGATCTCCTGAAGAATTCGCCGTACAAGGACCAACTGGCTGCAGCCCAACTGTTCATTCGCGCGCTGGAGAGCCGATCTTTGGAGATTCCCAACCTCATCAGCCCGCATCTGGGTGACCGCGTCGTGACAGACTGGCCGGTCTCTTCGAGCGCGGCCCCAACTCAAGCCCCCGAGGCCAGCTTGCAGCACCCGCTCATCGTCGCGCTACCGATCGGCGGACGCATCAAAGTCGACCCCTGGAGCGATGAGTTACAAATGATCAAGTCCCAGCCGGTGGGCTCGGTCGCGGAACGCGAGAAGATGCCCTTCGAAATTACGCCCTTGCTCCCCTATCTGACGCGCGAAGGTGAAACCGGGTCGATCAGAAGCCAAACGGCGGGAGCCCTGTCGCAAGCCCCGCAAGAGCAGTGAAACGGCGAAGCATCTGCACATCAGGCTGACACAGTAAGGCTATTGCAAGATGGGCACCGATAGATTGGGCCGGCAACACATCCCCTCGCTACCTTGTTTTTTCGTATGCGCTTGTTTTTATTTTTCCCTGTTGCCTCCCGCGCAGGCGGCGCAAGCAAACCATAACCGCGATAATCAAAAGCGAGAGGCCGTCAGGCACGCGATTGAGCTTGCGCAGCCCAACGCCAACGCTCGACGGGTTGCAAATGTCGGAGAGGGACGATCTGGACGACGAACTCTCGCAGATCGCCCCAAAAACCACCGGGCTCGTCTCTTTCTATTCCTTCTATGACGTCGACTCGTCCTCGGACGAGGGCTCGCTGTGGGTGGTCATTCCGGGCGATTCTCCCCTGGGGTCCGATGAGCTTTATGGTTTTGAGAGTTCAGATAGCCTCGGTCAATCGTCGGAGAAGTTCAATCGTCTCCTCTCTCATCTGGCGCTGTCGGTTCCCAACGATAAAGCGGCAAGCATCGCCCGCTTGTTCCTGGGCTGCTGCGTTCGGGATACTTACGGCGAAACCGTCAGCGACGAAGACGTCCTGCGCCATTCGGTGGAACGTTATTACATCCGAATATACGGAGACCTATGGAGAGGCTTGGAGGCTTATACCCAATGGTGGCAGGCGTATCAAAAAGTGGCCGTTCCTTTGCCACCAACGGTCGTGGTCGACGCCGGCGTTCGGCGAATCACCCTGGCAAGACTGATATTGGGTTTTGGAATGCATCCGCAATTGGAGCGATGGGAGATTGCAGTTTCCTCCGACGGCAGCGTGCGTGTGTTGGCCGTGGACTCGGTCTTCCCGAAGCAAAGCCGCTGGCTCTCCTACGCCTTCCGCTCAACTGTGGATCCGCGAATTCATTAACCATGTGGCCTGCACATTCAGCGAAAAATGCGTCTCTCAACTCAACGTTGAAGAACGAGTCCGCACCCAAAATGACCAGCATGGTGACAAAACTCACGCTCGGGCATCTGTGCCTCGTCACCGAGCCGCGGGGGGCCGCGTCCGATCCCGAGGCATGGAAGAAGATAATAGGCGACAAATCCGTCTCCCCGCGTTTGCAAACACTGCCCAAGCCCAATCCGCGCTGGAGCGCTTTATTGACCAGCACGATCTTTCAAGTTCTTCTGACAGGCCTTCTGATCGTCCTTCCAGCAGTCTTTCCGGATAAATTGGCCAGTAACAAGAGCTACGAAGTGGTTCCCATCGTCGCGCCCAGAGACGGAAATCGCGCTGCCAGCTGAGCAGCCGCTCAGTTCATCCGAATGTTATTGCGACACCCGCGCCCCCACCTCTACCCGCAGAGGAACCGCTCCCGCCGCAGAACGCCGCGAAGCTGATCGCGCCGAAGGCGCTGCTTCCACCCAAACCTAAGCCCGCGCCCGCCAACACCGTTGATGTGCCGGCATTAAGCGAAATCTCCGCGGAAGCGAAATTTGAGGCGCCTCCCTCTGAACCGGCCAAGCCGCGCGAGCCGGTCAAGACCGGGACGCTCGCGGCTGGCGGCGCGGCGCCGGCGACAACGATAGACAAGCCCGTCGCGCAGGTTCAAACCGGCGGATTTGGCGATCCCAACGGCGTACCAGGAGATGGCAACTCCACTGTGCGCGCAAATATCGCCCACGCCGGTTCCCCCGCTCTGCTGCCCGGCCCTGGATTCGGTAACGGCACGGGCGGTGCGAACGGAGTTCGCGGCACGGTCGCAAGCTCTGGCTTCGGTAACGGTGTGGCAATTTCCGCGGCTTCCGGCGGCCAGGGCACACGTGAACCGGTAAAGGCTGGCGGATTCGGCGCAGAGGTGGCTGGCCCCGATGCGCCCAAACCCAAGCAGGCCGAAGCCCCTCCCCCTGTGCAACCGGTGGTTATTTTGTCGAAGCCCAACCCGGCGTATACCGAAGAGGCCCGCAAGCTGCGCCTCGAGGGTGACGTGTCGGTCGAGGTCGTTTTCCTGGCTTCGGGTTCGGTGCGAGTTGTTCGGGTAACGAATGGACTAGGGCACGGATTGGACGAAGCGGCCGTCCACGCTGCGGAGCAAATCCGCTTCAAGCCTGCTCTTCAAGACGGCAAGCCGGTGGATTTTCCGGCCACCGTCCACATCGAATTCCAGCTCGCGTTTTAGATAATCAGGAGGGGCTCTTGAGGAGCTTTACGGCTTATCGCCGCCCTTGTCGCCGCCGAGTTGGCTATCGCTCAGGGTTGTGCCGTCGGCAAGAACAATCTTGTTAAGCCGTCCCACCGGGTTGCCCGTCTTCGACTGGAACACGTACACAGTGACGACGTCGCCCGGCTTCAACGAATTCTTCGACCAGCCGATCAGGCCCAGCGCCGACGGACTGCCCGCCTCCGCGGCCCAATGCACGACGTTGCCGCTGGCATCCTTGGCGTCGAACATAGCGATGGAATGAGGATTCGCCCAGATGAACTTCGTAATCGTGGCATCCTTCACCAAAACCGGCTTGCTGGTGTCATACGTCGCGCTGCCATGATGCGCAAACATCGGCACGCTCATCGCCAGAAGAGCGACAACCAAAACCACCCGCGCTGAAAGCTTACTGGTCACCACGTGGCGCCTCCCTAACGGAAATTCGGCTTGAAGCTCATTGAACCACCGTAAGAGCAATGATGTCAAGGAGTCCCGGCGGACAGAAGCTCGGAATGGCGTCGCGGCCAGTCGCCGCATCCACGGATAAATTTCAGCTCGGGCAGTTCATCCTAAAGCCCTAAAATCCTTGACCGTAAAACGCGCATTGGCTAGCATATCGCGCATGATCAATCGCACCTGACGTGCTTCGCTGCGAGTCGCCTCGCATATCGTGGCGGCAATCGGCAGGCACGAGGGTGTTTTTCTTGGTAGTTCCCTCAATCGTAGTTGCAAGACATACCCGCTCGCCGGCCCCAAAACCTGCGAGCGGGTTTTTTATTCCGCCGATATTCAGAAGCGTGCTCACAAACGGTGTCCCCAAACGTTCACAAGCATCCGCTGGGTCTCTCGCGGTTCCGCAGCGCGCCGCTGCGCTTGTTGTATGCATTTCCGGCTGGGTGTAGACTCCGCCGTATAGAATCTCGCAGGAGTGCCCAAGAGGGCGCAGGTTTGCCTAGGAAGGCGCTTTTCGCACTGCTCCTGCCCGGATTAGGATTCCGTTTCAGGAGGATCACATGAAACGATGGTTTGCGACTTTGCTGGTTACAGCTACGGTGCTGATGGCTGGCGCGTTGGCGCTGCTCAGCACCAGCCCGGCTTCCGCCGCCGACGATGAAGTGGTTACCGCCGACCGAGCGGTCACGGCCGCATTCGAAAAGGGCGACAAGGCGACGATCAATAAATGGGTGGATCCGGAATTTACCTGGATCGATACCGACGGAGTCATGTGGCCGCTGCGCGAAGCCCTCGAGTCGCACGTCAAGCCCCTGGTGCCCACCGGCGGCGACGTCAAAGTGATCGAGCACAAGTACGGCAACGTAGTATGGGTCCAGGACAATGTTGGGAAGGACTACGCCGCCCACACCTGGGTGAAGCGAGATAAGGGCGGCTGGAAGCTGCTGCAAACTTCGGAGGTCTCGGTGCACGGGCGCGACTACAGCGCCGTGCGTCCAAACTACCCCGTGCCCTGCATTAATCCTTGCGAATTCGTGCCCTATAAGCCGCAGACCGAAAACGAAAGAGCGTCGCTGGCCGCCTGGATGGAACAGGAGTCCGGCAAGCCCGGCATGTGGGCCAAGCACATCGCGGACAATTACGATCAGCGCGCCGTGAGCACGTACGGCGGGCCGCGTGCTCCCAAGTCCCAGATGGTGGCTCAAATCGCTAAGGCGCAGGAGCAGGCGGCCGCCAAGCACGAACCCGAAGTGGCCACGGTGCCCTTCCTGTGGTCGCGCTGGTGGGATCTTGACACCGCGGTCGTCATGATTTCAGTGCAACCCACCTATGGCGAACGGGCCTACTGGGCCAGCCGCGTTTTTGCGCCGCTCAATGGCACCTGGATGATGATGGAGAGCTACCACATCTATATCGACGCCGCGCCAGTGATGACAGCCGTCCCACTCGACCAGTCGAAGGACCCCAAGGGTCTGAAGATGACGTCGCAGAATGGCGGCAATTAGCGCGCCCTTCGCTTTACGCCGAACAAAACGAATTCCGCCACAAAAGAGAAGCGGGCGGCTGAGACCCGCCCGCGGGCCATGCCAGTCTGAGGCGAAGGCAGCAGCGCTCATTGCCAAAATAGTTGACGCACTTCCTTACTTGGCTTCCGCCGGGGTCGCTGTCGCAGGCCCCATGCCCACGATTTCCAGCACCGTGTCTCCATCTTTTGCCCCGTCGTAATGGATCTGCTTGCCGACGTGTCTCACAAATGTGCCCGTAGGCATCGGTACCATGCTGTCCGGGTCGTACTTGCTCCCTGTCCCCACCCACCAGGTGCCGGAAAGCACCGTGATGTAGCGGTCGTTCGGATGGAAATGCGGATGGCTGTTATGGTGCGCCGTCCATTTCGTCAGGACGATATACAGCCCGGGCTTCGAGGGATCTCCCTCCAAGATGGCTTGCTGCGCGCCGCCATCTCCTCCGGTCCATTTGATCTGGTCCGGCAACGTGTAGATTAGGGCCTTGGGATCCAGGTCCGCCTTGGCGGGCCGCGCGAAGATAACGACGCATGCGATAACGCCGGCCAAAATCGCGGACGTTAAAGCGATCGCGCCGATAGCTGTCAATCTCCTGGTCGTCGCCATAATTTCCTCCTGCCGCTCTTTGCCTGCCGCTTGCCTGCATGTCGGGAACGTCCCGCATGCATTTCGCCGCGATTGTAATACCGCGCCGATGCGTCGGAGGACTTCTTTTCTCAGCGAGAGAGCGGCTTCTTATCGTCCTGAAATTAAGTTAGGAACTCGGTTGGTCGCTAATGGTCACTAATCGTCACTTATCGGCCGTGATCGAGTCCACCTGGATGGAGTCGGTCTTGGGGTCCAGCGTGCCGACCACTTTTACTTTTTGCCCGGCGAATTTCTCCGGTGTCTGCTGATCGCTCAGCATGTAAATGTTCTTCCCGTCGTACAAAACATACGAGGCGCCATGGACGTCGGCGCAAGCGCGCGCGCACTCCGCATCCGTCGGCCCCATTTGCATTCGGGAATGATTTGCCTTGGGGCACATGTCGTCGGTAATCGTGCCGGTGAAGGTTTGCTTGGCTGGAGGCGCGGATAGCGCTACAAGTACGGCAAGGCTCAGCGCGAAAATGCTGGATGCGAAAGCGGACGCCAAATACTGCTTCTTCACCGCTCGCCTCACCCCGTCAATAGCGTTGGAATCGGCGCTACGCCGCACCAGCCGCCCTGCTTTCAGGGCGGCTTGCTCCTCCGCTCCAGACATTCTGGCGGCGCCGAATCGCAGATTGCGATCGGGCCCCGCCATTAGCATGGACGGACAGTTCCCTACTCGCCCGGCGTCATGAGGTGCGCGGTCGTGGTGCCTGCATTCATGATCCACACGGTTCCGTCCTTGCCGTTATCGGGCAAGCCCGTCGTTTGCGTGGTCGCACCCGGAACGGCAATCGTCATGTGCATGCGGACATGGTCCTTATCCGCTCCCATGGCGTGGTACCACACCGACCCATACACAGGCTTCACGCGCGTTCCGTCTTTTTCCTCGGCATCGAGCATCGCCTGCGTCGCCTTCTTGTCGCCCATCGCTTCGGCCTTCAGATTCTGGGCCTCCCGGTCGAGATTGGCCTTGCTGCTGGTGCACTCGACCATGAACGCCGGCTGCTCGGGAAAACCCGATTTGTCATAACAGACGATGTTGTTCGTTCCCTGCTTCAAAACATCGTAGGTAAAATCGGGTTTCCATTTGATGACGGTGGCGCCCTCGCGCATATTGGCGGGGGCCGCAAGCACGTCCTTGGCAAGATCATCCTGCGCAAACGCACTGACCGACACTGCTGCGAGTACGAAAACAAATAGGGCAAAGCGCTTCATGCGAAAACCTCCATTTAATTCCCACTCAAATTTTGAGGCCCGGGCACAGAGTATACGTCAAGAGAGCTGTTTTTCGCTCTCGATCTAATTTGCGTCAGGCCAAAGAGCGCCACCCCAATGTGGAATCCGACGCCGAATCGCTCCATTTGTGCGGTGCCAATGCGTCCGGTGAAATTTTGTCGGGTGAATTTTTACTGTACTTTCCGCCAGGGCGGCGTGGGGTTGTAGTCCTTCATGGCGGACGCGATCTCGGTGGTCATGGCGCCAAGGTCGCGCTCAAAGACGACTCCATTCTGATCCACGATAAACGTCTTCACGCCGGAAACGCGATACTCGGCGGGAAAAGCCACGATCGCGAATCCTCCGGTCATCTTGCCATTGGTCAAATAACTTTTCGCGCCGCCGGGAGCGCCGGGGCCCTGCGCCGTCAAAATGCGGTAGAAATATCCATGCAGCGGCATGCGATCGGAGCGGTCGTAACCGGCGCGCGCCAGGTAAGGACCCAGAGGCGAATCATTGTTCGTTGAGGACCAATAGAGCCCATTGCGCGAGCCCTGCGCGCTATCGAAATGCGCGGCATATTCGTGGCCGCCGTCCTTCGGCGGATCCTGCGCGTAATACTCTTTCTGGGCGTCGACGATGCCGTGCAGCGCGTCTATGGTTTCGACTTCGTTTTGCCCAATGCGGCGGTACAGAATCTCCTGTCTGCCCAGGGCCACGTCGAAATACCAATTGCCGCGAAATTCGATGATGATGATAGGGATAGGCAAGGGCCAGTTCTCGGCGCCCACGTAAAGCGTTGTCTCGCCGTCAGGCTCCTTCACCAGGCGATGCATCTGATCGTACTTCTTGGAGAACTGATCGGCTTCCGCTTTGCGCTCGTCCGCGTTTTCGCTCCACATCACGATATCGCGCGCGTCACCGCCAAGGATTACCAGCATTTCGTTCTCGTTATTGGCGTGCGTCGCGGAGTAGAGCGCGGAAGCCGCTTCCTGGGGCGACTTGAAAGTTTTCTGGCCCGGCTGAGGCTGTGCGGACGCTGCTTGCGCCGTTTGGGACTGGGCGGGCGCCTTGGGCTTTGTTGCCGGTTGAGTAGCCGGCTGCGATGTTTGCGGCGCAGCACCGGCGCCGAAGGCTGCGGCCGCCGCCAGCGACATCGTCACCAAGACCAGGAGAAAGACACGCTCCGCGCGGCGTAGCATCGCAACTCCTCCAGGAGAGAGAACTCCCGACTCAAATGATTCGACGACTACCTGCGGCCGCCTCCGCCGCGAACGCCACCGCCGCCCCGAAAACCGCCCCCTCGGAAGCCGCCGCCTCGAAACCCGCCACCAACGCTGCCCTGGCCGCGAGAGGAGAAATTTCTCGTGCTGCCGCCATAACTGTATCCGCCAAATGGGCCTGAGCGCATTCCCAATCCAGGCCTCGGCGCGGCGTATCCTCGCGAGAATCCGCGCTCATACGGTGCAGGACGGGCAAATCCGGGGTTGCCGCGATAGTAGTTGTAGCGATTAAAGAATGCCGGGCCGCGACCGAAGTAAGGCCCGCGATTAAACCAGATGCCGTGACCGTACCAATTCATACCCCACATGGGCCATCCCCAGCCGTAGCCCCACCACGGACCGAGGCCGAATCCTAAGCCGAAATACAGGCCTGGGCCATCCCACCAGAGTCCGGGGGTCTCCACCCAGCCGGGCCACGGGGCGATGGGGGATCCATAAGCTAACCAAGGATCGTATTGCGGGACGTACACTTCCTGTTGGGGTTGGCGGGCCTCAATGCTGATGTAGTGATCCTTCTCGGTTACCTCGATCTGGTCGCTGCTTTTGAGAGTGCCGGCCTTTTTGGCCTGCTGGCGCAACGTCTGAATCGCGTTCATTACGTCGGTCTGCTGGTTGTAGTACGCGTCGCCCAGTTCAGACGTCCAGGATAGATTTGAAGCCAGGTTCTGCAATACCGGCGGGAAGGGCAAAAGCGCCTTCACGCTCGGATCCCACAGCTGATTGTTGGCCTCCGCTGCCAAGTCTTGCGGCCGCAAGTTCCTGCGCGATTGAAGCCAGGTGCTCGCCTCCGTGATTTGAGCCGGATAGCCGGCTGCGGCGAGGATGCTAGCCACCAACTGATCGGGATATAGGGCGATGGGGGCCGCAAGCTGTTGCAACTGCTGTGGGCTCTCCGTGGCATAAGGCTGCCCCGAAGGGCTGGAAGTCGGTGGAGGTACGCCCTGTTGCGACCCGGCCGGTTGCCCGGAATACGGATCTTGTTGCGCTCTCGCAGGCAAGGCGCTATTGGCAAAAAGCAGAAAGAAGGTCAAAACCCAGCCCAGACTGGCCAGCGTCAGCGACCTCATCGGCTTTGGCTCCGAGCGAATCATTCCACTACCTAAGATGCTAAATCGAGGCAAAAAGTAGCGCGGATTGCGGCCCTCTCGTCCGCAGGAAAAAAGATGTTACTGACCGGAAGCGCCTTCTTTGTCGAGGACAATCTTCATGCGCGATTTTTCGTAAGCGACTGGGTTGATCTCCATTTGGTACACGCGATAGCCATTGAGAGTGACTTTGAGCTGATGTTTCCCGGGGCTGACCAGCATGGAGTGAAACCTCCCTCCGAAGTCTCCGCCGTGCCCCACGTAAGCATCGTCCACGAAAACGGCGGCGCGCTTGGGCTGAATATCCAGGCGCAGTTCGGCCGCGTCGTCGCCGGGATAGATGGCTTTGGGATTCTCCTCCATCACCACATTGACGGTCTGCACCTGGCCCGCCTGCACGGTGATCTTTTGTTCGAAATTTTTGTATCCATCCTGACGGATGGAAATTTCGTGCTCGCCCGCCGCGAGCAAAACCTTTTTGTTGCCCTTTAGCTCCTTCACGTATCCGAAATATTTGCCGTCGATCCAAACGCCGGAATCTCGCTCCTCTTGGTTATCGGCGTCGAAGCGCACCTCACCCGGCTGCTGATTTTCTTGGGGTGGTGCGGCGGAAGCCGCAGGCGCAGGTTGCGTTCCGCGCAAGGGCTGGGCATGAATCGAAACGGACAGAGGGAATACACATACAAGAATAGCTATGGCCGGCAGGCGACGCATGTGTGTCCCTCCGTCCCTATGCATACCACAAATGGCCTCGCTTTGGCCCCGCGCAATTATTGCGCCCGGCGACTCTGACGCATAAATCCGAGAAGCCGGCTCGGGCTTGTTCGTTTGAACAAAACCCGCCGGCTTCTCGGAGCTATCTTTTGAGAATCGCCTGCGTTCGCGATCCAGTTTGTGGATCGTGAATCGCGCTATCGATCGTGGTGCTCTTCTCTCTCTCTGCGACCTTCCCTGGCGGCTTGCCGTTCTCGGGCCGTTTCGGGATGGACCGCATGAGCTTCCGGTGCTCTTGCCGCAGGTGCATAGCGCCGAACTTCGTACGGGTGAACGTATACACCGCGGTTGACCCAGGTTCGTCCCCAGCGAGCGTTGTTGACGAAAACCGCGTGCCCGCCCCAATCAAATCGGGCAAAGCCGGCGCCCCAGCCCCAAGGCCGGAAGGCAGGTCCGATAGCGACCCCGAAGCCGAAGCGAATTGCGCCGCCGACTACGAACCCAGGCCGTGGAGCGACGAACACGACCGCTGGACTGTAATACGGCACAACGATGAAAGCAGGATTGACGGGAGCAATTGTGATGTAAGGACCGCCACCGACAATGACTTGAGGATTCGTCCGCAGATATCCGTAGTCATAAGCCTTGCGGCGTTCTCGCTGAACGGCATCCATCACGTCTTGCTGCTGAGCCAGAAATGCGTTTCCCAGGTCTGTCGTCCAACCCATATCGGAAGCCATCATGTCCAGCACCGACGGGAATGGCAGCAGCGACTGAACGCTGGGGTCCCACGGAAGTTGGTCCGCTTGAATGGCGTCGGCCAGAGCTTGCCCCGTGAGGTAATGGTGCTGATCCGCCCAGCGGGCCGCGTCGGGGATCTGATCGGGATAGGTGGCGGCTGCAAAAATCTGGGCCAGCAACGGGTCCGGATAAAGCGCGACGCGCGCCACCATCTGATCCAGCTGGGTTGGCGGAAAATATGGCGCCTGCGACGGCGGCGGTGCCTGCGCAAAAATCGGAACGGCTGTGAGGATTGCAAGCGCGGTAACCAATAGGACGGCCGCTGCTTTCGTGCTCTTCATTTTGATCCTCCTGTCCAGCTTTAGAAGTGGTTCGTTGCTCGCGGCTGCAGTTGTACATGCGCCTTTGCTTTAACTCCGGTGATAGCAAGGCACAAATGATGCCAAACCGTGATTGCAACTCTTCGGCGGTTCAAACGATCTACAATCAATAAGATAACGCTTGCCCCGTGGCCTTCGATTACGCCGCAAACCATGGCGATTTTTACGCAGCCTGGTGCTTTCCAGCCACCAATGCGCGAAGACCTGCCTCGCCACCGTCACAAATTCAAATTACGCGTATCGCCGGAACTATTTTGCTCACTCGCCAAGGTATTCGACGTGAACGTAGGTGCCCAGCCTGACGTTATAAGCCAGGTACCAGCCCGGATGATCAGGATCGGCATAAAGCACGATGTCATCGTTGTCCCACAGCCAATCGTTGCAGAAACTAATGTCGGCAGCCGCCACGCTGAAGAAGTACCCGTCAAAGCCGAAGCGCTGCGGCCCGCCACCTCCGAGGCGATAGGCGTGGCTGGCGCCAAAAGCTCCCGGGAAATGCCCGTGCTCCCAGGGATGATCCATGTGGTACCGAGCGTCATCTCTGCCCGTGTCATGACCGATCCAGCGATCGGTGCTGGCGTCCACGTGAGGAGCGTTAGGATGTCCCGGCTGCTCGTCATACTTGCGAATTTGGCTTTGCGGACCGCCCCGAGCCCGTACCGCCGCCCCTCCCGCCGAAGGAGCTCCGCCCCGGTCAGAGCTTGCGGGCGCCCTGCCGGCGCCGCCTTCAGGTGGCCGACTCTGAGTAGCCGGCGCGCGACCGGTTGATGGCGCGGGGCCATGCGCGGGAATATGCCCGCCGCCAACCGCAGCCGGGGGCCGCGCTCCCCCGCCGCCACGCGCGGGGGCGGCACCGCCGCGCTGCTGTGCAAGAGCCGCAAACGAGAAGAACAGGGAACAGGCGATGAGTCCGGCCATTCTCTTCATATTCATGACGTTTCAATCTCCTTTTTTCCGAGGCTTTTCAGTTCCGCCGGAGGGTAGGCCAAATCTTAGGATGCCCGAGTTGCCGGCTTGGGGTGCGCTTGGGTCGTCCAGATAAATCGAGTGTCCATCTGCGAATCGCGTGAAACAAACGGTGAATTTGTCGTCAATCGTATTTGTCGTCGATCGCAGTTAAGAGTTGAGGTCTCGCAGAAGCTCGGCGGCCTCGGAATGAGTGAGAATCCCTTTGCGCTGCAGGATGGTCACCAGGCGCGTTGCAAACGGCTTATTCGGCTTGAGCGCCGCCTCTGAATCTGCCTGGATGGCCTTTCGGAATACGGATTCCTGATCGGCAGCTACGGATGTTCCTGCGATCCAGGATTGGAGCGTTGCTTTCTGCTCGGGCTTGAGTTCCTCGAAGATCAGTCCCATGCCGAAACCGGTGTGCGACGAAGCGACCCTGGCCTGGAATTCAACGCGCCGCTCGTCCTTCGTCAACCAGATGCGGACGCGAGTGCCTACGGGAAGAGGGTTCAGCGTATCGATATAACAGCCGTTGGAACTCAAATCCGCGGTGCGCGCCGTGATGCATACGCCGCCGCTGATTTCGATCAACTCGGCCGGGCAGATGAAAGCGTGGCGGGCGGAGTCGCGCCGTTCCGCGGTTTCGGTTGCAGTAGACTCCGGCTGCATGGATTCTTCTGACATGGAAAGGGCCGGAAGCGCTTAAGCCGCGGTAATGCCCGTGCGTTTAGGCGTATCCGTGTACATTCTGCTCTACCCTGTGGACCTGTGGCAACCATCAGAGCCTAGGCGCGACGCCAAAACGTGACCTGCGCATTTCGTGCTCCAGGGAGGCGAGGACTACCTCTAGCTCTTAATGCTTGGGTTTGTCGGCCGGGAAATCAGGCGCCGGTGAGGAATTTGTATTGCTCCGCCGTCAGGGGCACCACGGAAAGGCGCCCCTGCCGAACCAGCGGTGAATCGGCGAAAAGCTTATTGGCTTTGATCTCGGCCAGCGATACGGGCTTGGCCAGGGCTTTCCCCGATTTGATCTTCACCGCGGGATTCTTGGGATTGGAGATATCGACCGAGACAACGGACGCGGTTCCCACGGCGCTTTTGCGGTCGGCAGTCTCGTAGATGACGAGCCTCGTGCCCGGCTTCATTTCACCCAGGTTTCTCAACGCGACCGGGTTGGAGACACCATCCCAAACGGTGGTTTCATCGCGCTGCAAATTCTCGAACGAATATTCGGAAGGTTCGGTCTTCAGCAGATAATCGCCGGACATGCATCTCTCCTGCACTGCAAGAGCAATTTGATTCGGCATTTTACTCCAGTCGTGCCGCGATCGCTCGGCGTTTAGCAGGCCAGTGCGGCTCGGTGCAGCGGGTCGGCCCCGGCTCCGCGGATTCAGCCCCGGCAAGGCAAAAGGATGTGGCCGGCTCGGCCATCCACTGTTTTTCGGAAGACGTGGTAAAAGTAGAACGAACGGAGGCTTCTTTACCATGAGATCTCTCACAGCAAATGCCGTCTTGGCGGCGGTCACCTGCGCCATAGCTTTTTCCGCGTACCGGCCGGCCTTGGCCGCGGACGATGCCGCGGTGCGGGCAGGCGACGCCCAGTTTTCGCAAGCCGCGGCAAAAGGGGATAACGCTGCGCTCGGCAAACTGCTCGATGCCGATTTTCAGTGGATTGATGCGAGCGGACAGGTGCGCGGCCGCGCTCAGGTGCTCAAAGCAGTGCCCAAGATGTTCATTCCCAATCCAATCGCGAATGACGTGAGCCCCGATTCCATCCGCTTGCACGATTATGGGCAAATCGCGGTAACCGAAACCGACCACGATCGGCTGCACGTTCTGCACGTGTGGGTGATGCGCCCGGCCGGATGGCGCGCGCTGGTCTATCAGGAAGTGCGGTCCCTCGATGCGCCGCCCAAGGTGACCCCCAGCGCCGCCAAGGAATGCCGGAATCCCTGCAAATCCGTGGACTACACGCCGAAGACGCCAGCCGAGCGGGCCGTGATCGAAAGTTACCAGGGGCTGGAAACCGCGGCCATGGCCCAAAACGCGGCCCAGTTTGACGCGCACACGGCCGAGGAGTTCATCGCCGCCAGCTCCAATAGCGACAAGCTTCTCGATAAGCCTACGCGCATGGCCGAACTGCTTCACGCGAATATGGCCGGCCTTGCGCCCACGCCGCTCATCTCCGCGCGCCTATTTCAATTCGGGGACGCCACAGTCATGCGTTCGCGGCACGTGCCGGAACACGGCAAACCTCTCGAAGTCACCCGCGTTTTCGTGAGGCGCGATGGCAAGTGGCTGGAGACGCTCAGCTATCAGACGTCGGTTGCAAGCGGCGGACCGGCCTTGTGAGCGTTGTGTGGCACCCCGACGCCTTCACAGCGGCCTTCGCGATGGGGCGCCCGGTCTGAAACAAAAAAGGCACGGCGCCAAACTCAAAGCGCCGTGCCTCAAAGATGCGGCTCTCGCCGCTGCTTTACGTATGTCGATCGACAATCTTGGAGATCTGTTCCTTCGGAACCGCGCCGACGATCTGATCCGCCACCTGGCCGCCCTTGAAAATCAAAAGCGTGGGGATGCCGCGAATGTTGTATCGCCCGGCGGAATTCACGTTCTCATCCACGTTCAGCTTCACTACTTTGAGCTTGCCGGCGTAGTCGTTGGCGATCTCCGCCACTGTGGGCGCGAGCATATGGCAAGGGCGGCACCAATCCGCCCAGAAATCCACCATCACCGGCTGCGTGTTGCTCGCGTCGATCACTTCGGCCTGAAAGTTGTTGTCCGTAACGCTGGAGATATTATCTGCCATACCTTCCCTTTCGCCGCGCGCTCCCCTAACGGGGGCAGGGCTGCATAAGCTGCCTATTTAGATGATACCGCTGCAGTTCGGATTCTTGACTTTCGCGCCACATCGTACAACCGCCCATACTCCAGCGCCGAGGCATTCCACGAAAAATCCTTGGCCATGCCGTTAGTTTGCACCCGCCGCCAAAGCGTCTTGTCCGCATAAACGGCCAGGGCCTCCCGCAACGCCCCCAGCAGGGCCTCTCCCGTGTATTCCGAGAACTTGAATCCGGTGCCTCGGCCCGTGGCGCGGTCGAAAGGCTCGATCGTGTCGTCCAGCCCGCCGGTGGCTCTCACCACCGGCACCGTACCATAACGCAAGCTGTAGATCTGATTCAAGCCGCAAGGCTCATAGCGCGAGGGCATCAGGAAAATGTCCGCGCCGGCTTCGATCTTGTGCGCCAGCGTATTGTCGTAGGCGATCTTCACGGCGAGCCTTTGTCGGAAACTGCTGCGCCAATTCGCGAAACATCTGCTCGTGCTTGGCCTCGCCCGCTCCCGAGCGCCACGATGGCCAGATCTTCTTCCATCGAGCAAATCGGCCGTCACCTGCGCCAGCAAATCGAAACCTTTTTGGTCCGCAAACCGCGACACGATGCCAATCAGCGGCCGCTGCAGGTTTTCTTCTGGCAACTGAAATTGCGCCAGCAGATCTCTCTTGCAGGTCTGCTTGCCCGCCAGATCCTTGGCCGAATAGCGCGCCGCGATCAGGCTGTCGCTCTTCCGGATTCCACACCGAATAGTCCACGCCATTCAGGATACCCACCAGGCGGTCGGCGCGCCTGCGCACCACGCCGTCGAGCCCGTGGCCATATTCGGTGGTCTGAATCTCTTCCGCATATTTGCGGCTGACCGTGGTCAGATAGTCCGCGAAAATCAGGCCGCCCTTCAGGAAATTCACGTGGCCAAAAAACTCCAGCGCATCGATGGGAAATAGCGACTCCGGCAAGCCCAGGCTCGCCAGAACCTCGCTCGGAAACAGGCCCGTGGTAGCCCATGTTGTGAATGGTAAAAACCACCGGTACGCCGGAAAGCTGCGGATCCGCCTGATAGCTGGTGCGCAGCAGCACCGGCACCAGCGCGCTCTGCCAATCGTGGCAATGGATCACCTCCGGCATCCAGACGCTGTTTCGCCAGTTCGATGGAGGCGCGCGCAAACTCCGCGAAGCGCTCGGCATTGTCGGGATAATCCTTTCCCGCCACGCCGTAGAGTTGATCGCGATCGAAATATTCCGGGTCGTCGACAAAAAAATACTGCACTCCGCCTTGCACGCCCTCCGTCGGCGATGGCCGGAAAACGCAGCGCGGTGCCCATCGGCACGGTCATGCTCTTGACCATGACGTTCTTGACCGGCATGTTCCGGTAACGGGGCAGCACCACGGCCACCTCGTGTCCCTGCGCCACCAGCGCCTTCGGCAGCGCTTCGACGACGTCGGCCAGCCCGCCCGTCTTGGAGAACGGCAAACCCTCGGAAGCAACAAACAGAATGCGCATAAGCTCTTTGAACCTGCAACGCTTGACGGTACTGAAATTGCTGGCGGGCGCGTCAATAGAGTGCCGCGCATAGTGCAACGCTCCCGCGCCTTGCTACACTGCGCCGCTCGTGGCACCGCAACGTCTCGGCCAGCATTTCCTCGCCGGAGCGTCCTGGCGCGAGCGCATCGCTCGACTCGCCCTCGCCGCGCCGTCTCGCCTGCAGCGGCAGCGAACGCCAAGCACGCCGGCCGCGCCTCCTGGCGAACGGCGGACATCTGGATCGAAATCGGCGCCGGGCACGGCGAGATGACCGCGCTGCTGGCCCGAGCACGCCCGCCGCTTGATGGCCATCGAACTCGACGCGCGGCTGCTCCCGCGCCTGCGCGACAGATGGCCGCGCGTCTCGGCAACGTCACGGTTGTCGCGGGCGATGTGCTCGCGCTCGATCTCGCGGAACTCGCCGGCCACGAGCGCTTCCGCGTCTACGGCAATCTTCCCTACTACATCACTTCGCCCATCGTGCACCGCCTGCTCGAGCATGCCGATCGGCTGGATGCCGCGTTTCTCGTCGATGCAACTCGAAGTTGCCGACCGCCTCGCGGCGCAGCCCGGCAGCCGCGAGTACGGATATCTCTCCGCTATCGTGCAGTTCTACGCGCAGGTGAAATCTATGCTGCGCATTCCGCCCGGCGCGTTTCGCCCGCCGCCGAAAGTCCAGTCGGCGCTGGTGGCGCTTGCGTCCTCCCGGCGAACGCAGGCTCCTCGGCATCGCGGACGAACCTGGATTCGCGAATTCCTGAAGGTCTGCTTCGCGCACAAAAGAAAAACCCTGCGCAACAATCTTCGTGCCATCGTGACGCAAGAGGAGGCCGGGGCCGCTTTGCAAGAATCTGGAATCGCCGCGAACACCCGCGCGGAGCAGATCGGCCTTCCGCAATTTGCGCGGCTTTTCAGCGCGGTCGGAACCCTGCGAAATGAGCTTCAGCCCCTGCGGAGTAAATTTCAGAAGCTTGCGGAGTAATCTTCAGAAGGAAGATTCGAGATAAAACCGAAACCGGTTCAGCGCTTCTGGCCTTGCGCCGCGCGAAGCAATTCCACCAGGCGGTCGGGATAATCCGTGATGATCCCGTCCACTCCAGCCGCGATCAGCTTCTGCATCTCTTCAGGAGAGTCAGCCGTCCATGCCACGACCTTCAGGTCGTGCGTGTGCGCGTTGCCCACCAGTTCCCGCGTCACGCGGTCGGCTCGTGGCAGTAGCTGCCGAGCGCCCACGTTGACCGCGGTTGCGACGGCATCCGCCAGGCGATCGCTGTAAAGAAGGCCGGTCACGACCAGCGGATCGAGCTGCCGCACGCGCCTCAGCGTGCTCACGTCAAAGGAGATCACCGCGCTGCGCGCCACTTCGCCGGCAGCATGCAGCGCACCCACAATGGCGTGCTCCGCGCCGCTGGGTGCTTCGGGCTTGATCTCCAGGTGCAGCCCGATTTCGTGCTCCCGCCCAAAAGCTAGAATCTCTTCGATCGTGGGAATAAGTTCGCCCGCGAATGGAACGGTTTCGTGATTCGACGATCGCCGGAACCAGCTCCCGGCGTCCAGCCGCCGCAACTCCTCGAGTGTCCTGGCAGAAACGGGACCGCGGCCGTCCGTGGTGCGATCGAGCGTGTCGTCATGCAAACCCACCAGGCGCGCGTCGCGCGAAAGCTGCAGGTCGGTTTCGATGAAGCCGGCGCCCAGCTCCACAGCCTTGCGAAACGCCGCTAGAGTATTCTCCGGAGCAACCCCGGAAGCTCCACGATGCGCGATCACCCACACGTCCGAATCTCGCTCCTGTTCCTACGCATATTCCCAGGCTGCCAATCCACCGGCCTTCGCATCTGGGTCTATGTTCGATGCATCGAATTGAACAGGTAAGTTAAACGATTCGGAGGGCGAATGCCCACAATAATACGCCGTCTCGGGACGCGTTCCATCCGGGTGGTCATTAGTTTTTTGGTCATCAGTTTAGTTTTGATGGCTGGCGACTGCGCATTCGCCTTCGATGCAGGCGCTGGCCAAAACACGCCGCCCCCATCGGACCGCGGCGGCGGTCAGGCTTTCGAACAATGGCTCACTCGCGAGGTGGGTCACGAACTCAATCTGCTGCCCTGGCTTACCGTCTTCGATAACCTGCAATATCAGGTCAACGGCTCCGAAGTCACTCTTCTGGGCCAGGTCGTCAATCCCGTAACCAAGGATGACGCCCAGAAGGCCGTTAAGGGAATCGAAGGCGTCACCAAGATAAACAACAAAATCGAGGTCCTGCCGCTAAGTCCCCTGGACGCCCAGATCAGGCGCGCCGAGTACCACGCCATCTATGGCGAACCCCAACTGCAACGCTACGCCATGGGAACCATGCCCTCCATTCACATCATCGTCGCCAATGGCCACGTCACCCTCCTCGGCTATGTCGATAATGAAGGCGATAAAAATGTCGCTGAGATCCGCGCAAAGTCGGTTCCCAATGTCTTCTCGGTGATGGATAACCTCCAGGTTCGTCCTGGCAGGCCTTCCACTTCCCAGTATTAGCTCCCTCCGGGGCATAACCACAAACGCCGTGCTCTGAGGCAGGGGCCTGGCCTAACGAGCGGTGCACGTTGCGGCAACGGCCGCAGCGATGCGATTGTCTGCCCCTCAGCCGTCTGAAATACTCTCCCCATGATCCCCGTGATGCGGCGCATTGCTGCACCCCTGTTCGGACTGGTGTTCGGACTGGCCCTTGTTTGGGGCCTGGGGGCAGTTGCGCGCGCCGATGAATTTCGCCTCAATGACGGATCCAAGATCGTCGGCAGCATCGTGGGATACGAGAACGGCGCCTTCAAAGTGCAAACGAGCTATGGCTTTGCAATGGTTCGCAAAGAGAGCATCGTTGAAATCGTCGTAGGCGGGAAAACGCCTCCCCTCGCCACTCCTGCGAATCCTGCGCTCAAACCGGCCGTACTCCCCATGCCCGCGCCCCGGCTCAAAGGCGCGAATGCGGCGGACCAACCGACCAGCGCCGTTCCCAACGTTGCCCCGTTATTGTCCGTGCCCGTTCTTCAATCCACGGCCCTGTCGCTCGCTGCTATATCGGACTCCTTACATCCGGCCGAATCGCTGGATATGCAGGCTCCGCCGATGCAGGAGATGGTTCGCGGCAATGTCTACGTGAACCAGAGTTACGGCTTTCAAATGTATAAGCCGCCGGCCTGGGATGTGATCAAGAATCCTCAAAAGCAATTGCCCAATGCCGTCGGCGCTCTCGGCACCAAGGACCAAAGCACGCTGCTGGTGATCGGCCGCGACCCCATGAGCGACTCCATTGAGGCGCGTGCCGCCGCAACGGAGCGCGCCCTGCGCGACGTTTACGCAAATTTCCGCCCGCTCGACACGAAGCGCATCACCGTTGCGGGCCTGCCCGCCATCGAGGAGCGCTTCTATGGAAGCCTCGACGACCACGACTGGTCGGTAACCGTGACCACCCTCGCGCGAGACAAAGAACTGTTCACAATCCTGGGCATGACCTCGGCGAATTCCGACCTGATCCAGATTCAGGAAAACGTCATTGCCAAAGCGATTAGCAGCCTGCAATTTTTCTCCCCGCAATAGCCTGCCCAGCCTTCTCCATTCTGTGCGATTAGGTATACTCCTGTCAGTTCGGTCGACACGGATGACGGGAGCGCATACGTCGTGTTGGACGTAATTCTTATCATTGCAGCCGGCATACTTCAGCTAATTGTGACGTTGTATGCCGTTGATATTTCTGTGCGTGACAACCGCAAAAAAAACGCTGGCGTCATTGGCGCCGTTGGTCTTGCGGCTATAGCTCTCACTGCGGTGGCTGGATATCATTCGTATCAGTACCAAGAACACTTGATTCGGGAGGTTTCGAGCATAAAGCAACAACTCTAGCGGTGCGAGTGTAGCAATGACTTTTGCTGGTCTAAATCCTCCGGTTCAGCCACTGATGCCTAATACTGGCGTCACGATGCGAATGAAGATTGGAGTTCAAAACGGTACGGCGAAATCAATGCAATGCTGGTTCGCAATGTTCACTCTGCCTGGGTCACCTAATGCGGATCAAAGTAAGCGGGCGATGGCTAAGTTTAGAGAGCTAATTGCTAGCAGTGATCAGCCGATCGCCAGAGATCAGCCAACTAATGGCGGATGCTACAGAGATGAATCTGTAACCCTTGATAAACAAAATATTGCAGAACTTTTCTCTAGGAAGGGAACAGCTAGTAGGGCCATCTATGGGATGGCGTATGCTAAATGGAAAAACGAGGCAGGGGCCAATTTTGATACTGGTTTAATTTGCCAATGGATGGAGCCACCGCAGGAAATGCTCAAAGGAACCACATTGTTAGTGAATCCCGCATGGCATTCTTGCGCCGGCTAAGCTGCGTCGTGCTCCTTGGCAGTCAGTTTCTTTGTATTCGAGATTCTCAGGTCTTAATTCCGAGCGAGGGCTGAATCTGGCAAGCAAACATGCCGTTATTGGATTCGCCGGTTCCTTGCCACATAGTTAATCTCCGGAACAAAACACCGCAAGATGGGAGAAGCCAAATGGCCTTAAGTAATCCCGGACGCCCTGCCTTCGATACTTCCTCCGATACCCCTAATCGGGAGCTCGTCCTAACGCGCCTCTTCGATGCGCCGCGCCGGCTCGTGTTCGCAGCCTGGAGCAAGCCCGAAAACCTGGCGCACTGGTGGGGGCCGAAGGGGTTCACCCTGCCCAAATGTGAAGTCGATTTCCGGCCCGGCGGACTCTTTCACTTTGTCATGCGCGGGCCTGACGGCAAGGACTATCCGTTTCGCGGCTCGTATCTGGAAATCGCTGAGCCCGAGCGCATCGTCTTTCAAGGAGTCATCCACGATGAGCCCGGCCATCAGGTCTGGACCACGGTCACATTTGACGAAGAGAACGGCAAGACCAAGCTCACCGTGCAGCAGACCTATTCGTTCGAATCCGACGCCACGCGCGGCGCCCCGGAAGGTTGGAAGCAAACCCTGGACCGGCTCGCCGATTTCGTGGCCAAAGCGTAATCAATTTGCTTTTCCAAAAAATCACGCCCGATTAGAGCACGCGGCAAACTTCCTCGAACTTCAGGCGCGGGTTGCGCGGGAAGAGCTTGCTCGAATCGCCGTAGCCCACGTTGCACAGAAAATTAGCCTTCCATTTCCCGTCGGGAAAGAATTCGGCATTCACCTTCTGCTGGTCGAATCCGGACATCGGCCCGCAATCCAGGCCCAGTGCCCGCGCCGCCAAGATGAAGTAACCGCCTTGCAAAGTCCCGTTGCGGAAAGCCGTCTCCTGAATCAGCGCGGCATTTCCGGCAAAGACCGAGCGCATGTCGCGGGCCGGAAAGAGTTGCGGCAGCCTTTCGTGAAACTCGATGTCGTAGGCGATGATCACGGTAACCGGCGCCGTCTTCGTTTTCTCCACGTTCCCGGGGGCCATGGCTGGCAGCAGCCGCGCCTTAGCTTCGGGGGTGGTAATGAAGACAAACCGCGCGGGCGAGGAGTTCGCGCTGGTGGGAGCCAACGCCGCCAGGCTGTAGACCTCCTTCAGCAGTTCCATCGGCACGGGCTCCAGGCGCCACACCCAATGCGTGCGCGCCTCCCGGAACAATTGGTCTAACCCTTCAGCACTAATTTTCTTGTGCCTGTCCACGGCCTGCTGTGATTCCGTCATCGTTTCGTCTCCCCCAAATTTGCTCTAGATATCACACTCAGATGCAGCCATGCCTCAAACATTACAAGCCTAACCCGAAACAGCGGCGACCTTCACTTTCTGGTTCGAGCCACAACGATTGCCGGTAGAGGGTCAGTTTGAGTTCTCTTGATATCGAAATCGCCGCGAACCTTTAGGCGTCGGAAAGGGACTCGTCGAATGGAGTGGATTTGCCCGGTTCAGACCCGCTGGGCGCCGGCTTTGAAGCTTCGGCGTTAGGCGCCTTGATCGGATCCGCCAGCTCGTGAGTTTCCAGAATCGCTCCGCAAGCCGTGCACTCGATGTACTCGGCGTCGTTATCCTTGGCGATCAGGCGGCTCTTCTCGTGTTTGCAGGGCAGAATTTCCGTCACGGTACTTATCCACAGCTAGCCCACAGCCAGCTTTGTTGTTTTTGAAATCATAGCACGCCCGGTTCTGCGGCGGCTTCCGGCTTGTGCTAGAGTAAGCCGGACTTTTTCTTAAGCGCGAAAAGCTCATCCCGCAGGTAGACTCTTCGCGCCGGAATCCATTCCATGGCCACAAAGCCCGCCATTCGATTCACGGAGTTGCCGCCGGAAAAGCTGGCTTGGCGCTGCGACCCGGCGCGCATCCCCTACGACACGACCGCCCAAGCCGAACCGATCGAGGGGCCCGTCGGCCAGGAACGCGCTTTGCGTGCGCTGCGTATGGGCGTGGAACTGGCCGCGCCCGGCTACAACGTCTTTGTCTGCGGCCTCTCCGGCACCAGCCGCGGCGGCATGATCCAGAAGATGATCGAGGAGTTGCAGCCCCGCACCGAGCCCGGGCCGGACCGCTGCTACGTCAATAATTTCAAGAACCCGGACCGCCCTCGGCTGCTCACCTTGCCTCGCGGGCAGGCCAATAACTTCAAGAAGGACATGCAATCGGGCGTGGACTTCCTGCGCCGCCGCATTCCCCAAGTCTTCGAGGGCGAACCCTTTCAGCGCCAAAAGGGCCGCATCGTGGACCGTTACACGCTGCGTGAAAAAGAGCTGATGGACGATTTCACCCGCCGCATCGCTCGCGAGCAGTTCGCGCTGGGCCACATGCAGGTGGGCGCCGTGGCCTTGCCCGAAATTTTCCCCGTGCTCGAAGGCCAGATGGTGCCGATCGAAGATATCCCCAAGCTCGTCACCGAAGGCAAGCTCGAAAACATCCTGGGCGAGGAGATCGAGCGCAAATACGAGCAGTTTCGGCAGGAGTTTACCGTCGTCTATCGCAAGACGCTCACCCTTTCCCGCGAGCTGGCCAGCGAACTCAGCTATCTCGAACAGGAAGCCGCTTCGGTGCTCGTCGACGGCTTCATCGAAGAGCTGAAGGAAAAATATACGGTGCCTCACGTCGCCGAATATCTCGAGGAAGTGCGGCAGAACATCCTCGATAATCTCGATCCCTTCAAGGAACGCGAAGGCGAAGAGGAGGGCGGCCCGCCCCCGCCGGGCGAAGCTCCGTTAAGGTTGTCCGCGCCGGAACGCGATCCTTTCCGCGTCTACGGCGTGAACGTGCTCCTCGGCCACAACGAGCAGGACACCTCGCCGGTCATCTTCGAGACTACGCCCACGCACGCCAATCTCTTCGGCACCATCCAGCGCAGTTACGATTCGCGCGGCGTGTGGTCTTCCGATTTCATGGACCTGCGCGCCGGCTCCATGCTGCGCGCCGACGGCGGTTTCCTGATCATGTACGCGCTCGACGCGCTCACCGAAGTGGGCGTCTGGCGCACCCTCAAGCGCACCCTGAACCACCTGAAGCTGGAAATTCAGCCCATGGAGATGCTCTTCCCTTTCGGGGCCTCCGCGCTGAAGCCCGAGCCCATCGACCTCACCGTCAAAATCATCCTCATCGGCGACCGCAATCTCTACGAGATGCTCTACATCTACGAGGAAGAGTTCAAAAAAATCTTCAAGGTGCGCGTCGAATTCGATGAAGAGATGGAGATGAACGACGACGTCATCCGCCAATACAGCGGCCGTCTCCACAAACTCTGCCAGGACGAGGGCCTTTGCCCCTTCGACCGCACCGCCGTGGCCGGAATGATCGAATATGGAGTGCGGCTGGCCGGGCGGCGCAACAAGGTTACGTCTCGCTTCGTGGATCTCGCCGATCTCGCCCGCGAGGCCTGTTACGCGGCTCAGCAGGCCGGCGAGTCGCCGGTAACCGCCGCGCACCTGCGCGCGGCCCGCCAGGCTCGCGTCGAGCGCCACAACCTCATCGAAACCAAGATTCGCGAAATGATCGCCGAAGGCACCTTGCTGATCGACGCCGAGGGCACCCATGTCGGCCAGGTCAACGGGCTGAGCCTCATGGAGATCGGCGGATACTTATTCGGCAAGCCGGTGCGCATCACGGCTTCGACCGCGCTCGGCAAATCCGGCCTCATCAATATCGAGCGGGAGGCCAATCTCAGCGGCCATTTGCACGATAAGGGCATGCAGATCATCGCCGGATATATGCGTTCGCAATTCGCGCAGGATAAGCCCTTGTCGCTCGCGGCCAGCATCTGCTTCGAACAGTCTTATTCCGGCGTCGATGGCGATAGCGCCAGTTCCACGGAAATCTATGCCTTGCTCTCCGCGCTCTCCGGCCTGCCGATTCGCCAGGATATTGGCGTGACCGGCTCGGTCAATCAGCAAGGCGTCATCCAGCCGATCGGCGGCGTCAACGAAAAAGTGGAAGGCTTCTACGACGTGTGCCGCGTGCGCGGGCTGACCGGGACGCAGGGCGTTTTGATTCCGTCGGAAAACGTCGAGGACCTAATGTTGCGTGAAGACGTCATCGCCTCGGTCGCGAGCGGCATGTTCCACGTCCACCCTGTTGCGCATATCGAGGAGGGCATCGAGATTCTCTCCGGAGTCGAAGCAGGATCGCGCGACGCCCGCGGCCAATTTCCCCGCAATAGCGTCTTTGCCCTCGTCGACGACCGCCTGCGCAAAATGGCGGAAACCCTCAAGCAGTACGAATAGCACCAGCGCTTCCCTGTCCGCTCTCCACGCAGGCCCAGACTGCGCGCCGCTCGCCCCAAGAACGCGCATTTTCGAGCGAGCGGCGCCCAGCACCAATCGAGCCGCGCCGCGGGAAGGAGCTTCCCCGCACCGCAGCTCTCACCATCGCACTCGCACCCGATAGCGCAATACCGCCGTCCCGTCTTTCTCCACGGGCACCACGAACTGCGCCGCGAACGCCGCCGTTTTGGTCCACGCATACGTGGAGTTCAGCATCTCCCAATCGCCGCCGATGGGCTCGTTCACCTCCACGCTGATGGGAGTCGCCTTGTGATTCCGCAGCGTGATTTCGTACTCCATTTCGTGCACCTGGTTGGTCACCATTTTGTAGTCGGTCTGTTTTCGCTCCGCAACCACGTCAAAGGCATTGCCGATGTGCAGATTGATCTCTTCGTCTTTGGGCGTGTGGTCGATACGGTCTTCCCCCGCAAAGAGCACGTTGCCGCCTGAGTCCGCTTGATAGACGCGCACCGTTCCCGCCGGAAGCGGCATTCCCAGGTTGGCCTTCTCCTCGTTTTTGAACCGGTAGTACACCTGCACCGGATCCTTCACCGGAGCTCCGGGTTTCATCGCGCTGCGGTAATAATATTGCTGCCCGTCCACCTCGTAGGCCTTGGTCAGCGGAATCGAACTCGCCGCCAGCAGGCTGATCTGCTTGCTCTCGTTATTGAGCACGCTCGTCCGTCGCCCCAGCGTGTACAGGTGATATTCGCTGAATGCCTCCTGGTTAAACGCCGGCGCAGCCGCCTCCGCTCGCGCGCTGATCGCGTCGAAGTCCTTGAGAACGCGTTGCGCGGGGACCACGCGATTCAGCTCGCCGGCCACAAGTTGCAGCTTCGCGTTCTGAAAAGCCGTGCCGCTATTGTTGGTGAGCGTTACCCAGCCGTCGAGATCGGCCGTAGTCTGGTCGCGATTCGCCGTCAAAACATAGTCGGCGCTCCAGGCCAGCCGCGTCGCAAGATACGAAGCCTCCACTTTTTGGCGTTCGGGGCCGTGGTTCTCGATCGTCCATAGCAACGTGGGCCGGTCGTAAAGGTTCGCCGGCAGTTCCGGGAAATGCATCACGCCGGGGTTGAAGCCGGTGACGATTTCGTCGCCAATCTTCCACACCGGCCCGTTGTTGTCCGCCAGTAGCGTCGCGCTCACTTCGGTGGGACCGTACATGACCTTGAGCTCGCGCCCCACGTACTTGGCCAGCAGCTTTTGCGGCTCCAGCAAATCGTATTCATAGTTCTGCTCCAGCACGTTGACGCCGCCGGAAGCCGCGAGCGACCGGAAATGCACGGTTGCAGGATTCAAGGTTGCCGCCACGTCCATGAACTTGAGCTGGAATTCTCCCGCGGGCAGCGAAATTTCGCGAACGTCCCGCACCAGCGCCAGGTCGGAGTTGTAAACGGTAAGGCTTAAATCCGTCTGGTCGCTTTGAGAGGTAACGCCCGCTACGGTCGCGGAAACGGCACGTGGCGCTGTTTGGGCAGCGAGACGACTTTGAGCAGTGAGATGAGCCGCACGAGTAACACGCTGGCTCGCCGCCGTGTGAGGCAGCAAACAAGCGCCGAACAAAAACACGCTGAGCGCGCCGGTAACCAAAGTCCTGCCGAGTACGAGGTTTCGCATGATCTCCTCCTGAGGTTTTGTCCTCGTCCTTAGAACGGCGCACCTCCGATTTCTTGCAGGCTCACGAAGAAGATTTTGTCATCCGGCGTTCGGGAAGGATTCACAGGAAGGAACTAAAACGGCGAAAGCGGCGAAAGACCGCGAAAGCAGAACCCTTACTGCTGTTGCACCCACGTCCGCCCGCCGTTCGCGGTCGCATAGCGGTGAAGCTCGCGCGAGACGACAGTCGCGTGCAGTTCGTCGCGAGCTTCGACGGAGATCCAATCCGGCGGCTCTGCATTTTGTGCCTCCGCCGCGTTAGCAAAGGAAGGCGGCATTACCCGTTGCCAGTGCTGGCCATCTTCGGTGCGCACGATGATTCCGCCTCGGCCCACGGCCCAGGCGACCTTTGCCGAAGGCGCAGCCCCGGCCAGAAGATCGGCCGTCACGCCGCTCGCCTGTGGATGCCAGGTTTGCCCCCGATCATTCGAGTTTTCGATGAGCCCGCCCGGCCCCACCCGCCAGAGCGCACCGCGGTTCGGCGAACCGAACACAATCGGCGAGCTCGCAATTTTGGCCAAAGCTTGCATCTGATTGCTGCTGGAGAAGCCGGCGCTTCTGTCCAGTTGCCGCGCGAGACTTTGCGTTTGGCTGGCTTCAGGCGCAGGCGCCGTCGGTCGTGCCGCAGCCGGCGCAGCCGGCCGAGCCACCGCCGCCGCGGCGGAGGCCGCTGCCGCGAGCGCGTCGCTTGTCTGCACCTTCTTATCCGTCGCTTGAGCCGATAGGTCCCCGCTATCTTTCTCCTTCGCCTCTGGAATCGGAGGCGCCGCCGCTGCGCGAGCCGCCCGAGGTACCGAGGGAGTCGCCGGCGCCAATTGCACGTCACTTCGCTCCTCAGTTTGCTCCTCACGTCGTAACGACCCCTGCTTGGGAGCCTTCTTCAACGCGTCGGCGTTTGAGTTTGCTCGCGGCTCTTCCGAATCTCGACTCGCGCCCCCGGATACGCCTGCCGCCCCGGATATGGTTGCCGCCCCTGAAATGTCTTCCGGAGGAGGCGGCGCCTGAGCTTCAGCCATCTGTGTCTCTTCCGGCTTTGAGGAAGACGCAGCCGGATTTCCTTCGGCGCTGCCCTGAGATGTTCCCGTCGACGCAGCGGCGCGCGACGCTGACTGAGGCGATGCCTGATGCGGTAACGCAGGGTGCAGCACAAACCACAGCATCACGGCCGTCGCTAAGCCCAGGCCGGGCACCCACCAGCGCCAGAACCCGGGCCATCGCGAACTCTCCCGCGCGCCCGGTCCCGGTTTGCGAATCACGAACGCCGGCGCCAGGCTTCCCTGCCCCCTCGCGTCCTCGAGATTTTCTCCGCCGGCCACCACGCCGGCGATAATTTTCTGGCAGCGGCTACAGTCCGCAATGTGGCCTTCCCAACGCGACGCCTCCCGGTCCGAGAGGCCGTGTTCGGCGTAAGCGGCCAGGATTTCGGCGTCCGGGCAGGCGGAGCTTTGCGCATCTCCCGCTGCCTTGGACTGCAGCGCCTCTTCCAGCAGCCGTGCCAGCGCGGCGTCCCGGGGAAGAAGATCGTTGTGTCTATCGGATTTCATCTTCTCGCTTCGGCCTCTGCTATCGAGCCTCTATCGTCGCTCTTCTAACCTTACCCTTCTGACTTTGCCCCTCTAACTCTGAACGCCACAAATCGAACTTCTTGCATCTCCCCCCGTTATTTCCGCTCGCTAATTCCGTGCGCGGCACCGTCCGCCAGCGCGGGCGCCAAATCGAATGACCAGTCTTCCCATGCGTAATCCAGGCAGGCGCGAATTTCAGCCGGCGAAAGCCCCTTTTCTGCCGGACTTCCATTATGTGGAGCATTCCCCACGGCGAGGATCCCCTCAACCCGCTGGCGTAACTCGGCCCGGATCTTTTGCAGCCGTCGCGACGCAGTCGCCTCGTGGGCGCCTAACATGCGTGCAATCTGCGCAAGCCTCAGCCCTTGAACATAGTAAAGCAACAGCAGCAGGCGGTCAGCCGCCGGCAAAGCCGCCAGCGCTTGGGCAACAGCTCCCGCCAGCAGCGGCAGAAGCCGCGCGCGATCCGGGTCGCATCTCCTCCATCGCCGCGTTTGCGTGTCCGTCCCATCGGCTTCGCCCGGCCAGCACCGCCGTCAGCCGATCCGTCACCCGGTCCGTCATCGATTGGCTGCGTGCGCCGCGAATTCCGCAGCCCGTCCACGTGCCGCTGTGCCAGCACCGCGCGCAGCCACGTGGAAAGCTTGCTGCGCCCGTGAAAGTAGTCGAGCAGCGAGGTCTTGCGCTCCCCGCCTTTCCGATCCAGGCCGTAAAGTTCCGCATAGAGCGAATCGGCGAGTTCTCTCGCGCGCTCCTCGCCGCCCTGGCCCCCTGGCCCCCCTGGCCCCCCTGGCCGACGATAGCCCGCGCCGCCGCCCGCAAAATGGGCCGGTATTGGGAGACAAACTGTTCCCAGGCCGGCTCGGAGCCGTTCCGAAGCGCGCACGCCAACGCCAGATCTTCCAGGTGAAGCGCGCCAAAATACTTCTCTGCCGTTTCTCCCGGCGCGGCCGCAAGATGATGTGCCGCGCTCCGGTAAAGCGCGGCGGCAAACTCCTCGCAGGAAACGTTCCAGCGCGCCGCGCTTGCCTGCGTGTGCAGTAACTTCAGCAGCGCCGAGTGCTCGGCGAGGAACTCCTCGAATCCAGAGATGGCAGCTTCCGGCGGCATCGTAGGTATCTTCCCTCTGGAACCCCAACGCGGACAGCGCGAGCGCGAAATGTTCCGCGAAACAGTCACCCACGCAGTCACTTGTTCAGAAGCCGCATCGCACCAAAAAGATGTGTTTCACACCAGACCGCGTGGCCTCGATTATGCCTCCCCCCATGGTGTCCCAACTATTCCGACGATAGGAGCGTCGAAGCCCACCTCCAAGTAGGTGGGTCAGCTTGAAACTCCTTGATCAAGACGCCAGATCAAAATCGAACCGCCCTTCGATCCTCTTTCATTCGAATAGCCTTGCCAGTAAATACCATTGACTAAATTGTACTTTTCTGTTATCATTGTCTATGTTTGTTGCATCTTCCCTTTCTGCGCTACTTTTGCGCCTGCGAGATCCTGTTCTTAGGCTCTGTGCGCCGCGCCAATCCCCTTCCTTATCGTCGCTGCCGCCGTTCGCCCTCAGGGGTGGAAAGCGGTCCGGCTTGCGCTAACTCCCATGGAATGCGCAGTTACATAAATCGCGTTCGTAACCCTTTTAGAATACGCACTTACGGATTGTTAGACTTAAAATCCTTTAGAATGCGCACTTACAGAAAAACTGGGTGGGGGGTGGGGCGATCAGTTACCATAGCGACCGCGCCCAGCCCAGGCGCACGACCTAAGTTATGTAGAATGACAACGTTTGCCAAGGCGTTAACCTAAGTGCCCTGGAATGACAACGTTTACAAAAAAGGTGGGGGGTACCCCCTCCCGGCGCATTTCCCGGGCTATCCGTGCCCCCGATGCCCTCGAGTGCCCTCGATGAATGACCAGCTCAAGGTCGTCCAAGAGCCCGCGCACGATATCCTCCGCTCCGAGCGGCATCCGCTCGATTTCATTTTCCGCCCACGAAGCGTGGCCGTCATCGGCGCCACCGACCGGCAAGGAAGTGTTGGCCGCACGGTAATCGAAAATCTTCGGACCGAAAATCTCCCAAGCGCTGAATCGCGCCACAAGGTCTATCCCGTAAATCCCGCGGCGAACCGAAGTGCTCGGCCTGCCCTGCTATCCGGCGATAGGAGACATTCCGGGCGGCGTCGATCTGGCCGTGGTGGTCACGCCCGCGGCCACGGTTCCGGCGTCATCCGCGAATGCGTCGCGGCCGGCGTCGGAGGCGCGGTGATCATTTCCGCCGGCTTCAAGGAGATCGGCGCGGCCGGCGCGCAGCTCGAGCAGGAGACGCTCGCGGAAGCGCGGCGCGGCAAGGTCCGCTTGATCGGGCCGAACTGCCTCGGGGTGATGAATCCCTTCGCCAAGCTCGAACGCCACCTTCGCGCAATCGATGGCGCTGGAAGGCTCCGTCGCTCTTCTCAGCCAGAGCGGCGCGCTGTGCACCGCCATTCTCGACTGGAGCCTGCGGGAAAATGTCGGCTTCAGCGCCTTCGTTTCCACCGGCTCGATGCTCGACGTTGGCTGGGGCGACCTGATCGATTACTTCGGCGACGACCCGCACACGCGCAGCATCCTGCTGTACATGGAATCGATCGGCGATCCGCGCGCATTTCTTTCCGCCGCGCGCGAGGTGGCCCGCGCCAAGCCCATCATCGTCATCAAGGCGGGACGCACCGAAGCCGCGGCCAAAGCCGCCGCTTCGCATACCGGCGCGCTGACCGGCAGCGACGACGTTCTGGAAGCGGCCTTCCGCCGCTGCGGCGTCTTGCGCGTCGATCGCATTGCCGAGCTGTTTGAAATGGCCGACGTGCTCGGCAAGCAGCCTCGTCCGCGCGGCCGTCGCCTGGCGATCGTCACCAACGCCGGCGGCCCCGGCGTGCTGGCCACCGACGCGTTGCTCGGCGCCGGCGGCGAGCTTGCCGCGCTCAGTTCCGGCCACGATGGAGGCCTTGAACGCGCGGCTGCCGCCGCACTGGAGCCACGGCAATCCCGTGGATATTCTCGGCGATGCCGATCCGTCGCGATATCGGCGATGCCGTCGAAATCGGTCCTGCGGGATCCGGGATGCGACGGCTTGCTGGCGATTCTGGCCCCGCAGGGCATGACCGATCCGGCGCGCAGCGCCGAGCAGCTTGCCGCCCGCGCTAAGCGAGCACGCCATTCCGGTTCTGGCAAGCTGGATGGGCGGCGCGATCCGTGGAGCCGAGGAGTGGCGCTGCTCAGCCGCGCCGGCATTCCCACGTTTGAGTATCCGGATTTTGCGGCGCGCGTTTTCACCTACCTATGGCAATACTCCGAAAATCTCCGCGCCTTGAACGAAACACCCGCCCTGCCCGCCGCCGCGGAAGCGCAACTGGACCGCCCGCGAGCCGCCGAACTGCTGCGCGCGGCGGCTGACGCCGGCCGAACGCTGCTCACCGAGTGGGAATCGAAGCAGCTCCTCGCCGCCTACGGCATTCCGGTCGTGCCCACGGAAATCGCGCGCGACGCGGAGCAAGCCGTCGCCGCACGCCGAACGGATCGGCTATCCGGTCGTCGTCAAGCTGCACTCGGAAACGATCACGCACAAAAGCGACGTCGGCGGCGTTCGGCTGAACTTGGCGACGCCGGAAGCGGTCCGCTCCGCCTTCAGCGAAATTCGCGACCGCGCTCGAGCAGCGCGGCCGTCGCGGCGTTTGGCGGAGTCACCGTGCAGCCGATGATCCGGCGCGAGGGCTACGAGTTGATTCTGGGCTCGAGCCCCGATCCGCAGTTCGGCCCGGTGCTGCTCTTCGGCACCGGAGGCGAACTGGTGGAGGTGTTTCGCGACCGCTCCCTGGCGCTGCCGCCCTTAACCACCACGCTCGCGCGGCGCCTGATGGAGCGAACGCACATCTACCGCGCGCTCCAGGGCGTGCGCGGCCGCAAGCCCGTGGATCTGGCGGCGTTGGAATTGCTCCTGGTGCGTTTCAGCCAGATGGTGGCCGAGCAGCGGCGCATCAAGGAAGTCGACATCAATCCGTTGCTGGTTTCCCGGAGGGCTGCCTCGCGCTGGACGCCCGCGTCGTGCTGTACGCTGCGCGACGCGGCCGAGCGGAGCTGCCGCGACTGGCGATTCGGCCCTATCCGGCGCAGTACGTCTCATCATTCGACACTGGCGAACGGCGCCACGATTCGCATCCGCCCCATCCGCCCGGAAGATGAGCCAAAGATGGTCCGTTTCCACGAAAAAGCTTTCCGAAGGACCGTGCACATGCGCTATCTGCGGATCTGAAGCTGGACCAGCGCGTGGCCCACGAGCGCCTGACGCGAATCTGCTTCATCGATTATGACCGCGAGATGGCTCTGGTGGCCGAGCGGCAGGGCGTAGCTTCCGGCGATAGCGAAATCCTGGGAGTCGGGAGGCTTAGCAAGTCGCACGGCCGTAATGAAGCCGAGTTCGCCGTGCTGGTCAGGGACGATTTTCAAAAGCTCGGCTTGGGAAGTGAATTCCTGAGGCGCCTTCTTGACGTCGCCAGAGACGAAAAGCTGGATCGCGTGTTCTGCAATCATGTCCACGGAAAATATCGCCATGAGAAAAATGGCCCTGAGCGCCGGCTTTCGCCTTGAGGTTTCCAGCGGCGAGCCCAGCGGAGATCCCAGCGAAGATCACCTCACGACAGCCGTGATCGAACTTCTGCCGGGGCGCGCTCCGATGCGTTTTCAACGGCAAGGCAAAGGTAAGGTGAGGTTCATCGTGCCGCAGCCGCGTCCCCAATGTATCGAGCGCAAAATTACGAGCCAGGCTGAAACCTCAGATGCTGACCACAGGCACGGGCGATTCGCGAATAATCCCGTACGCAGTGTCCCCAAATCGCCCCGCGATCGAGCGGGATCCCACCACGATCAGGTCCGCCTTGGTCTCTTTTGCGGCCTGCCCCATCACTTTCGCCACGTTGCCGCTTCCCACGAATGCCGTCGCTGGGATGCCCATCTCCTGTTGAATCTGTTCAGTTGCGCCTTCGCGGAGTTCACCAGCTCATTTTTCATCTCGGTAAGTACGTGGTATCCGCCGGGGCCGTAGACTTCCATCGACGGCGTCACATGAGCCAGCGTGAGCTTGGCGCCAAATTCGGTGGCCGCTTCGTGCGCCCAGTGAATCGCCTTCGAGCTTAGGGGGCTGAAATCGACCGCGCACAAAACATTGCGGATTGCGAACTGCCCGACCGGCACATCTTTTACGTGCGCGCCCGTCCATACCGGGCAGGTGCTTTGGTGAAGGACCTTGGCCGTCACCGAGCCCAGCATGAATTTCTCGAACGCTCCATATCCGTGTGTGGGCATGACAATCAGGTCGATGTTTTCATCTCTGGCGATGCGCAGGATTTCGCGAGCGGCATCGCCTTTCACGATGATTCGCTTGTAGGGCTTGCCATCCAATACAGGCCCCAGAGATTTGCTTAGACCTTTCCTGCTCCTTCGCGACAGCTTGCTCCAGCAGTTCCTGGGTGGTCTCGCTGCCGGCCAGAAAGGTAAGCGGTTCGACCACGTGGAGCACGAGTACTTCCGAATGAAAGTGACGCGTCAGGGCCGCCGCTTCGTGAACCACAGCGGCCGGCAAGTTGGTCTGCTCAAGATCGAGCGGTAAAAGGATCTTTTTAATGTTTAGCAAGCTTCACCTGCCTCTCATGGCCCTGGGCGATTGACCGCTCTCATTCTGATTGGCGCTGCATGAGGCCTCTGTGTATCTCGTCGCCTCGCTCTGTGAGCCAAGTCACACACCTATTTTGGCTGTGCCACTTAAGGATTAGGCGTGGCGGAGCAGGTGCCCGTTACAGAGTGTTGTAATGATCAAGGTTGGCGACGACGGAAGAGATTACGCTAAACGAGCGAGCACTGGCTAGAACTGAAGGTTTGTTGGGAAATGGCCTCGGCATGCCCGGCTTCCAATTCGGTATAGCGTACCCATCATGATTTGGCATTTTGACCTGCGGCAGGCTCTGAGCGTCGAGGACTTCGTCTTCCTTGATCACACCGTTCTTAAAGAGCAGAAAGGCAGTGATGGCGTAGACCTCATCGGGCTTCAGCGAGCCCTCTTGCGAGAAAGGCATGCCGCGGTTGATGTAATCCCAGAGCGTCGTCGCGTAGGGCGAGTGCAGCGCCATGACGTTTCCTCTCGTTGATGCAAGGCGCGAGACAAGGCACGGAGCTCGTGGCGCCGCTTCGGGCTTTATCAGCATGGGAGCCAGACCACCCGATCCGGTTGCTCCGTGGCATGCCGCGCACTTCTGCGTGAAGAGCTGCGCGCCTTCCTTGGCGCTTCCTCTTCCCGGCGGGAGTTCGCTTCCCGTCCGGACTGATGGTGATGTCCAAGGCGCGGATCTCTTCCTCGGTAGGAGTCTTTCCCAAGCCATAGGTGGGCGACTGCGCCCACCCGGCGTGGCTGAACCCCAGGATCGATCACAGGCAGGAGAAACTTAAGCGAGCGCATTGTGGACGCTCCCATCGCTGGCCACTCTCCACGGTTGAATGGTGTTGTCGGAGCCTTGCGATGCCGTGCGTCTTGTAGTAGTCCGGCGTCACATTGAAGAATTTGGCGAGTTCGAGCCCGCGACGGTTGCACCTGGCCCAGTTCATCGGTGCAGCGCGACTGGAGCACGCACTCTTGTCCGTCCCACTTCCAGTCCAAGCCAAATCGGGTGTGCGCCATGGGATGCACCGGGCCCCGAATCTCGGCGTCTTTCCAGGTCTGGCCGCCGTCGGTGGATACTTCCACCTTGCGAACGGCGCCTCCGCCGGACCAGGCCAAGCCGGTGATCTGGTAGAACCCGTGACCCGGCAGTTGCTGTCCCCCGGAAGGAAAGGTGATGACCGATTTCGGTCCCCACTGGAAGGTCAACGCGGCGACTTCCTCGGTCTTTCTGAGATGTGGCCGTAGTCGTTGTAGGTCATGTAATACCGGTCGACCACCTTGATTCGCCGCAGCCACTTCGTGTTGTAGATTCCTTCAAAGCCGGGAACCAGCAGCCGCAACGGGAAAGCCTTGCTGAGGACGCAGCGGCTCGCCATTTTGGCCGTAGGCCACGATACAGTCGTCCATGGCCTTCGCCAGCCGAATGCTCCCCGCTCCTTTGACCTCCTCCGATCCTTCCGAAACGACCCAGGACGCCCCTTTTGCACGCCGACTTCCTTGAGCAACAGAGACAGCGGCACTCCGGTCCATTCGCTGCAACTGGTCAACCCGTGCGTTTCCTGAACGGTCTTGTATTCGGGCCTGGAACGGTTTCCCAGGCACTCGAGAAAATGAATGCGGGATACGGAAGGAAAGCGCTTCAACTCTTCCATGGTGAACTCCAGCGGCCGGTCCACCATGCCGTGGATCAGGAGGCGATGTTCCTTGGGATCGATGTCCGGAACAATGGCGCCGCGGTGAGTGCCCACAAAGTGGAGCGAGGAGGGCGTGATAATCCCGACCGAATCCTGAAGCGGAGTCAACACATGGAACGTCAGGCCGAAATGATCGGGCGACTCTCTCTCCGCCACGGGCACGCGCACCGAGGTCACGAAATGGGAGCGCTCGCCATAGGCGACCAGGTCCTTGAGAGGTTTCTGCGGGTGCGCATCAGGCGCTACGGTCTGAGCGCTTGCGGAACCTATGGCTCCCACGGCCAAACCGGCCACCGCCGTTCGGCGCCACCTTTTAGAAATTTCCGCCGACTAGGCTTTTTCGATTCCATGGGTTCCTCCCTTGCGGCTTTCTTGCGCTCCTGCCGAGTGCGCTCGTTGGGAATCCGGACTTCGAGGTTCTTCGACGAAATGTACGCCCGTCCAGTGGAACAAATCAAGCTCGAGCTTTGCCAAGGCAGCGGGCAGCATCGGCCGAGCCTTTGGACGCGAACGACCGCGCGCTAAGCCGAACGCTTCGCAGGCGGGCGATCCTTGGTGTAGCATCACGTTCATCGACTTGGCTAAGCAGGAGCGGAAATATGAAAGCATTAAAAGTAGGATTACTGCTCGTCGTAGTTGTCCTGGCCGCGACGCTCTTGACGCTTCGGGTGACTGGTCTCGAACCGGAATACCTCGATTTGAACCAGCTCCGCGCCCACCACATGATCGCGCGGCCCGGCCTGTGGCTGAAGGGCGAAGTGGTCACCACGCCGGTCACGGATTGGTCGTTCGTCGATAAAGTGGAACATCCCGGACGCAGCCTCAACACCGTGCTGGTGGAGACGCAAACGCCCTATCTCATTCCACACTCGGTGCGCACGATGCCCTTCGTTCGGGACGGCCGCCTGTACATACGCTCGCATCAGGATCGAATGGACGTGCAGTTTCCGTATGACAAATCCTGGACGGCCAATGTGGCGCGCGACCCGCGCGTGCGAATAAAGATTGGCGACAAGTTGTACGAAGCCACGATGGTCTTGGTCGCGGATCGCGCCCAAGCTATCGCCCTGTTAGGCAGAAATCCTGAAACTGTGGAGAAGGGTGCCGACGGGCAAGATCATGTGGCAGGGTATGACCACGTTTTTCGCGTTTTCCAACGAGGTATCCCGGAATACGGCGCTGGCAGCGATCAACCGTCCCTAAGCTCGGCAGGGCTTGTTCCGGGGAATAAGTCCTAAGGAGCGAGCGCGCGGCCCTTTCGCGGCTCGATGACCGCCTTTCAGGAATCGGTATCGGGGATGCGGTCCAACTGGGCCAGCCAGGCGGTGGCCTCGGAGTCGCTGGGAGCGCGGTAGTCGCTGCGAGGCGATAGAGAGCCGCCGGAACCTACTTTAGGCGCGTTGGGGACGGCGCTGCGCTTGAACTGGCTCTCCTTGAAAAATCGCTCCAGGAAAACTTTGAGCCAACGTTTGATCTCGCCGATGGTGTATTCATGCCGCGCCGACTCCGGCACATCGGGCCAGAGCTCCGTGCTTGCGGTCATGCCAGGCCGACCATGCCAGGAAGGCCACTTTCGGAGGCGCGTACCCGAAGCGCAGCGTGTAATACAGATTGAAGTCCTGCAATTCGTAAGGTCCGACGACTTCTTCGGCGCCGCGCATTTTCGCGCCGGGCTCGGAGGGCACAAGTTCGGCCCCTATCGTCGTCTCCAGCACGTCCTCGAGCACGGCGGCGACTTCGGCTCCAAGCTGCTTGCTCTGGGCCACCCAACGCAGAAGATACTGAATCAGCGTCTTGGGCACGCTGGCGTTCACGCCATAGTGAGCCATATGATCGCCCACGCCGTAGGTGCAATAGCCGAGAGCGAGCTCGCTGAGATCGCTCGTTCCCACGACCAAACCGCCGTTTTGATTCGCCAGGCGGAATAGATGGCTGGTGCGCTCGCCGGCCTGCACGTTCTCGAAGGTGGCGTCGAACACTTGCTGGCCGGAAGCAAAGGGATGCCCGATATCCTTCAGCATCTGCATGCAGCTGGGACGAATATCGATCTCCTGGGCCTGGCATCCGATGGCGGACATGAGGCGGCGCGCCTGCTGCAGCGTGCGGTCGGTGGTGGCAAAGCCCGGCATGGTGTAGGCGAGGATGTGCTTGCGGCTTAGCTTCATCACGTCCACGGCATGCGCGCAGACGAGCAGCGCCTGCGTGGAATCAAGCCCGCCGGAAACTCCGATCACGACTTTATTGATCCCCGAGGATTGCAGGCGTTTCACAAGCCCCTGGGCCTGAATTTCGTAGACTTCCTTGCAGCGTTCTTCGCGGCCGGCAGGATCGCTCAGCACATAAGGAAAACGCTCGTAGCGGCGTTCCAAGGGGAGGCGCTCAGCCGCGGGCAAATTCGCCGAAAAGCGAATGGTGCGAAAGTGCGCGGAATCCTGGAGATGATCGTGAACCGATTGGGCGAAGGTGTTCTGGCGCATGCGATCCTGGGCCAGGCGGTCCAGGTCGATATCGCCGGTGATGAAGTGAGGACGATAGAGAAATCGCTCGCTTTCCGCCACAAGCGAGCCGTTTTCGTAGATCAGCGCTTGGCCATCCCAGGCGAGATCGGTGGTGGATTCGCCCTCACCGGCCGCGCAGTAGACGTATGCGGCCAGGCAGCGGCCGGATTGATCGGCGACAAGCAGACGCCGATAGCCCGCTTTTGCCACGGTGATATTGGAGGCGGAGATGTTGACGAGGACCGTCGCTCCCGCCATCGCGGCATACGAGGACGGCGGAATGGGAACCCACAGGTCTTCGCAAATCTCCACGAAGAATGTGAACAACGGCTGGTCCTCGGCCTGGAAAAGCAGCCGGTTGCCGAAGGGAATGTCGCGCTGGCCGCACAAATCAACCGTGTCCCGGAGGCGATGGTCGGCCGGCGTGAACTGGCGCAGCTCGTAGAATTCCCGGTAGTTCGGCAGATAGGTCTTGGGGATCAGGCCAAGAATGCGTCCCTGGCGCACGACCGCGGCGCAGTTGAAAAGCAGGCTATCGACAACCAGAGGCACTCCCACGACGGCGGTGATGGGAATTTTCGCCGATGCCTCGACAACTTTGGTCAGCGCGTCACGGCTGGCATCGAGCAGCGCCTGCTGATGAAACAGATCCTCGCAGGAGTACGCCGAGAGCCCAAGCTCCGGGAACGTAACCAGCAAGGCCTTGCGCTCGGCGGCTTCGCGCATCAGGGCGATGGTCTGCTTGGCATTGAACGCCGGATCCGCCACGAGCACTTGCGGGATCGCGGCAGCAACCCTGACGAAGTTGTGGTTGTACAGATTGAAGAAGCCGCGCGCGTCAGTCATTTCTCGCCCGCCTTCGACGCGAGCACCCCTAACGAGAGTTGCGGCATAGCCCTCATTTCGCTCTCGCCAGCAGACTCAGGCCAAAGAGCCCCGCCGCGAAGATCGCGATGGTGGGGCCCGCCGTGGAGAATTTAAATACAAAAGCGTTCAGAAGAAAGCCTGCCGCCACGGAAATCACGCTGGCGCCAACAGCCAGAGCAAAAAAGTGCTGCAGCTTATTGGTGATCTGCCGGGCCGTGGCCGAAGGCATGATGATCAGGGCGCTGGCCAGCAGCGCGCCCATGAAGCGAAGGCCCACCAGGATCGTCAGGCTGAAGAGGAGAAGAAAATAAAGATCGAGGCGCACCGTATTTACTCCCGTGGCCGCGGCCAGATCGGTGGAGAAAATGCTCAGCGACAATTGGTCCCTCAGCAGGAAGACGGAAAAAATCACAAATAAAACCGCAGCCATCCCCAACAGAAAGCCCGAGGTTGAAATGCTGTCCAATACGCCGAAGAGCGATTCGGCCAAATCCTCGCTCGGCGTTATGGCGGCTCCAATGGCCAGCGCCGCCGCGAAGATCACGCCGATGGCGGCTTCGGTGGCCAGATCGGTCTTCTTTTGCAACTGCCAAACCAGGAACGTCCCCAGAAACAGCGTTGCCGCGCCGCCCATGACCGGATTCACCTTAAAAGCAAAGGCCAGACCTAATCCCGGCAAGGCCAGGTGCGAGATCACATCGCCGGCCAGAAGCATACGCTTCATCAAGGCAATACATCCAACCAGGCCGGCCGCCAGGGCAAAGCACAATGCGAGCATGAAGAGGAGAACCTGGCCGCTCACCATTTATCCCGCTCCCGCGCGACGGGCAGAACGTCTGCCTGCGGCTCGGCCTCGTGGACATGCTGATAATAATGAGGCGGCGCGGCGTATAAATCCTGGAGCGTCGCCGGCGTGAGAACCTCCTTGGGCGGCCCCATGCAGGTTTTTCCCTTGCTCAAGCAGAGCACCAGGTTCGCGTAGCGATACACGATGCTGAGGTCGTGAGAGACCAACAGGATGGTCATTCCTCTGTCTCTTTGCAGGGAATGAAGCAGGTCGTAAATGCGCTCCTCGCTGAGCTCGTCCAGGCTGGCGGTGGGCTCGTCGAAGAGAAGCACGTTGGGCGCACCCAGCAATGCGAATGCGATGAGCACCTTTTGAAATTGCCCGCCGGATAGATTCCCGATGCCGTTATTCAGGAGCTCAGGGGCGAGGCCAAGTTCGGCGGAAACCGATTGCACGTCCGCGGGCGGGAGATGCAGGAACCTGGCCTTGGACGTGAGCAGGTCTCTCGCGCTGAACGGAAGCTGGCGGTCGGCGGCAATTTTCTGCGGAACATAGCCGAGCCGGGCCTCCGGAGCCCAGCGAATCTCGCCCTGGTAGGGGATCAGATGCAGCAGGGCCTTGAGCAGAACCGTTTTGCCGGCTCCGTTGGGCCCGATGATGGCGATGCAATCGCCCTTGTGAACCTCGAAACTCAAGCCATGAATGACCTCGCGGGTACCGAAGCCGACACTCAAGTTGGCGACAGAAAGCAGCGGGTTGGTCATGGCCAGGTTCGCCCCCGGAAGCGCTGGTCCGAGAATCCGGCATCCGAAGGCTGCCAGTAAGCATAATTCAGAATGCGGCGGCGTTCAGCGGGAAATGCGTTTTTGTGTGCCTGTGGCGCGTACTCCGAAGGCGCCACTTGCGCGGGAGCCAGCTCGGAGGCGGGCTCTATGCTCGCTAGCTCCCGCTCCGCGGCAGAGGTTCACGCACCGTAAGCACAGGGCAGATGGCCTTGCTTATGACGTAATGCGCCGTGCTCCGAGGCAGGTGGCTCAAGCTGGCGAGCCTGGACGATCGCCTCGGGCCTAACACGATCAGATCCACCCTTAGCTCCTCGGCGAGGTCGGTGATCTTGCGCGCCGGTTCGCCAAAGTCCACGAAAGGCTTGGGCGCGCAGTCGAGTTCCGCGTCCGGCGGCACGAGATTGCCAAGGCGGCCGGCCAGTTCGCGCTCGACCATAGGGCTCACCGGGGTTTCCGTGACATGCAAGAGGTAAAGGCGCGCTTGATTTTCGTGCGCCAGTGAAACGGCATAGGGCACAGCGGCCAGCGATTCCGGGCTGAAATCCGTGGAATACAGGATCGAATGAATATCGCCGAGACTTTCCGGCTCGCCCACGACATTCGGCCCAATCGTCAGAACGGGACAGGGGGCGTGCCGATAAACGTCTTCGGCGACCGAACCCATAAGGATCTTACTTACGCCGCTGCGTCCGTGCGTGCCGCATACCACCAAATCGATCTCCTTTTCCTGGATCAGCTTCGATAGTTCGGTCCAGATCTGGCCTTTTCGCAGCAAGGTTTCATGCGGAACGTGGCTCCATCGCCCCTCCGCACGAGACATGCTTTCTTGAGCTTCACGCACCCCCTGAGCCACCAGCGCCTGCCAGGCTTGCGTGGGCGAAGAGTTCGCGAAGGGAGACAACGAAACGACGTGCACGGCGAAGATCTTCGACCCATACCTCCGGGCAATCGACAGCGCAAAAGGCAAAGCGGCATCCGAATAGCGCGAGAAATCGGTCGCGTAGAGAATGTTTTTCAGGGAGACTTGCGAGCCGGCAATCGTTTTTACTGTAGGCGTTTTTGCCAACGCGGGCGTTTTTGCAGACACGGGTTCCATCCTTTAGCAACTTCTTCTCTTGACGACTCCTTTTTAGCCTTCCCGTTGGCGGAATTCTGTGATCGAGATCACCGGCGGATGTGTTCGCGGAGCTGTGGCGCTATGACCGTCTTAGCAACGTCGGGGACGCTCGGGAATGGGGCGAAAAGCTCGCGCTCTACTGAAACTTCAGGAAATTGTGAAGGCTCTGAGATGCATTGCCGACGGCGCGGGCAAGGCTGAGCTTGGCCAGATTGTGAGAGAAAACGCTGTCGATGTAGTCGAGGCGCGCGCCGGCCACCGATTCCTGCGACTGCACGACGTCGACGCTCTGGCTCACGCCGGCTTCGAAGCGCTGGCGAGTCTCCCCCAGAGTCTCCGTCATCAGATCGATATTCTGCTGGGCCACGTCCACCTGGCTGGCGGCGGCCTGAAGATCCAGATAGGCGTTGCGCACCTCGCTCTCGATCTGGCTGCGGGTGTCCTCCAACTCGGCGCGGCGTTGGGCCAGAGCCGACTCGGCCTCCTGAATATCCCCCGCGGTGCGCCCGCCATTCCAGATGGGCACGCTCAGCGTGGCGGAAACGGTGTAGGTGCCACGCAGGTTTGCAGGATTGCCAATCGCGCCGTAATCGGCGCTGGCGGAGGCTGAAGGCAGGCGTTCGGCGCGCGCCGCCGCCAGCGCGCGTTCAGCGGCCGCCACCTGAGCTTCCGCTGCCTTCAAATCGGAACGCTGCTCGAAGGCCTGCTTGATGGCGTCGTCCAAAGTGAGGGAGGGAGCGGGCGCAAAGGGAACGTCGGTGGAAAGCTCATACTCCGCGTTCGGGGGCAACCCCGTGACCCGGGCAAGATTAATTTTCTGCTTGGCGAGCTCATTCTGGAGAGTGACCAGGCGCTGCTGGTCCAGCAATACCTCGACGTGACTTCGGTTCACGTCGATCTGCGCGGCCCTGCCAAACTGGAGCTGCATCATGGTCTGCTGGTAGAGAGCGTTGGCCGTCTCCAATTGCGCGCGAGCCGATTCGAGCCGCGCGTTTGCGGCAATGGTCTGAAGATACGCGCCGCCCACGGCGAGGACGACCAGGTCCTCGGCGTCTTTTGCGGAAAGCCCCCCTGCACGGGCCACCTCCTTCGCGGAACGATAGTTGTTCAGGCTGGTGAAGTTGACGATGCTTTGCGAAAGCCGCCCCCGCACGTCCAAGACATTAAATGGGCCGACGAGGGAAGGAAGCGAGACGCCCGGAAAACTGAAGTTGATACCGATGGATCGCAGATTGAACGTCTCCTCGGTATCGGCGACATCTCCGCTGACATTGGGCAGCAATGCGCTGCGGGCCGCCCGGGCTTGGCCGCGCGATTGAAGCACGGCTTGGGCCATGCCGACAGCGCCCAGGTTGTAACGAATGGCGCGCTGGATCGCGTCATCGAACGACAGCTTTCCGGAAAAGGGCAGCCGCGTGGTGCTGGAGGTGCTTCCGGCGTAAGCCCCTTGAACGGATACGGTGGGGTTCAAGGTATTCACGCTGGTCGTGGTGCTGGGTACCGGCGCTTCGGCGGCGGTGACGCCTCCGCTCTGGCCGTTTCGCCCGGAAAGCGGAAGCGGAGTGGCCTGCGTGGCCGGAGGAGGCGGTGCGCCAACCTGGGCGGCTAACCCGGTTGCGAAGACAAGCGGATACAAGAAGATCAGCACATACAAAGCGACGATTGCAGGCCGTGCCTGGAGAACCGCCAAACTAGATCGTCTCATGACTTTTCAACCGTGCCTTTCCAGCTCAGATGAAATGCTTCGATGAATAAAGGTCGTGTGCGCGAGCGCGGCGTTGCTCTCCTGGAAGCCGGCCCAAGTTTCAGCCGCTCACGAGGTGTTTAGATCTGCCTCTTGAACAGCAAAATGCACCCGGTAATCAGCACGACCGAGAATCCCGCCAGGATGGCGACATCGCGGTAGATTCCGCTAAAGCCCGTATCTTTTAGCAGCAGGTTTTTGAGAGCCTCCACGACGTACGTGAATGGATCGACGATGGAAATCCACTGCAGCCAAACCGGAAAACCCGCGGTGGGATAGATGGCGCCGGAAGGGAAAAACAGAAGCGTATTGAGCACGCCAAAAATGGCGCGCGGGACCAGAGGATCGTTGACGCGCACCATGAGCAGAAACATGAAGCTGAGCATGGCCAGCGACGTCACGGTCAGAACCAGGAGCAGATAGAACAGCCGTACCGGCTCCCACAAGTGCGCGAATGCCGGCAATCAGGCCCCCGATGACCGTGATGATGAGTCCGGCCATGAGCCCCTTGATGGCGCCCGAGCCGATCAGCCCGAGAACCAGGTCCACCTTGGTGAGAGGCGTGCTCAGGTAGCCTTCGTGCAAGCCGCGGGCCTTATCGTCGATGAAGGTAATGCCGCCGCCGATCATGGCAGTGACGAAGATGGAGAGTGAAATCGAGCCTGCCAGCAAGTACTTGATGTACTCGATATAGGGGTAGACCTCGACCGTTTGAATCTGCAATCGTCGCCGGCAAGCGATTGGGGCTGAACAGCGCTGGCCATATTGGAGGTGGGCGATTCGCCGGGTTGCAGACGGCGGCAGGACCGGCCCGTTCAGGCTGCTCTGAAGCTGCTGTATGCGCTCGCCAAGGCCGCTGGCCGTAAAAGTATCGGTATTGTCCTCGATAAAAGCGATGCGCGGGTTTTCGTTGCTCAGCACGCGCTGGGAATAGTCGGGCGGAATATAAATGACGGCCTTCAGAAAGCCGGCGCGCAGATCGGTCATGGCGTCCGGAAGATCGGCGTACTCCGACCAGGCGAAAGGTTTTGGGATTCTCCACGATGGCGTTCAAGCCCTGCGCGCACATCGAGGGCCTGTGTGCCCGTGTCCTTATCCACCAAAGCCACCTGAACATTGGTGATCTTGCCGCCAAAGGCGTAGCCCAGCACCACGAGCTGCACCAGCGGGAAAATCATGGAGGCCATCATGAGCGCGGGATTGCGGAAGAACTTGCGCATGTCGCGTTCGATGAGGGCGAATACTCGGTAAAACTTCATCTATGCTCCTGGTCGTTCGCTCCGCGTTATTTGTAGAGATGGCTGATATCCAGCCGCTGTTTGCCGCCGACTTCATCGCGAAGCTGACGGCCGGTAAAATGCAAAAACACGTCGTCCAGCGTGGTGCTCTGCACGGTGACGCGGCGCACCTGCACGCCCCGGTCGCGAGCCAGGTCCATGACCGCGCCCACGCGTCTCGGGCCCGTTCTGCGAGCTGATGTGCGTGGCGCCCTCATGTTCGGTGACGCTCGAAACGCCAGGGAGCGCCGCCAAGGCATCGTGCCAACCGGCCGGCGCGCCGGCGAATTCGGCTTCGACCACCTCATTGCCCGGAACGCTGTCCTTCAGCCGCGTCGGCGTATCGAGCGCCACAAGCTTTCCGTGGTCCACGATGGCGATCCGCTGGCACAGCTTGTCGGCTTCGTCCATGTAGTGGGTGGTGAGCAGGATGGTCAGCTCGGACTGACCCTGAAGTTTTTCGATCATCTCCCAAACGTTGGTGCGCGAGACGGGATCGAGCCCGGTGGTGGGTTCGTCGAGGAAAAGAATCTTCGGCGAGTGCACCAACCCGCGCGCGATCTCCAGGCGGCGGCGCATGCCTCCGGAAAATGTGCCCACCAGGGCCTTTGCAGAACCGCGACAAGATCGACGGCTTCCAGCAGATCGCGGATCAGAGTCCTTGCGTTCGCTGGCGGGGATGCCGTAGAGCTTGGCGTGGATCTCCAGATTTTCTTCGGCCGTCAGTTCCGGGATCGGAGGTGAGCGCCTGCGGAATCACTCCGATGGCATTCCGCACCCCGTCCGCGTCCTTGCGAACATCGTGGCCGGCGACTTTCGCCGAACCGTCGGTGGGCGGCGTCAGCGTGGTCAACATGCGGATGAGAGTGGTCTTGCCGGCGCCATTGGGACCCAACAGGCCAAAGAGTTCTCCCTGCTGTCACGTTGAAGCTGACGTGGTCGACAGCGACGAAATCGCCGAAGCGCTTGGTCAATCGCGCTTACTTCGATCGCATTTGTCTCGGCGTCCGGCATGATCAGAGATGGAACCAGCGATGCTCGCCGGGCGGCGGGGGCAGAAGCACATAAGCGGTCATGCCCGGTGAACAGGCGCCTCTCGGTGTTGGGAATAGCCACTTTGATTTCGAAGGTTTTAATGTCGCGTTTGGTGCGGCTGACGTCGCGCTGGGTGGCGAAGTCGCCTTCCACACCCTTGAAAAAGACCGTTCCTTCGATCACGTTTCCGGAAGGCAGGCGAACATTGAGCTTCTGGCCGAAGCTGATCTGGTCGATGTAGGTCTCTTCCACATCGGCCTGCACCCAGAGATGGTCGATATCGAGCACGGTGACGATGGGCCCGCCGGCCTGCACGGTTTCTCCTTGGCGCGCCACGCGAACCGAAACGATGCCGTCGGCCGGCGCGTAGACTTCGGTATAGCCAAGCTGCGTTTGCGCCTGGTTCTTCTGCGCGACGGCTTGCGCCAGTTGAGCGCGGGTCGCGGCAATGTCGGCCTGCTGGACCTCAACCTGCTTGCGGTTTGCCTGGGCGACCGCCAGTTGCGCCTCCGCGGCGCGCACCTGATCCTCCAGCGCCTTCACGTTGTCCTGCGAACCGAGAAAAGCTCTGCTGCGCGTTGTCACGCTCCTGCGCCGTGAGAACTCCGCCGCGGAACAGGCCCTCATCGCGCTGGTAGGTGACTTCGTTCAGGGCCAGCGTCGTCTTGGCCTGCTCCAGCTGAGAGCGCGCGGCAGTGGCCGCGGCTTCCGCTTGCTGGACGGCGGCGGCGGTCTGCTGGTCGTTCATGGCCCGGGTCACGTCCGATTGCTGCAGCCGCGCCTCGAAAGGTGCGGATATTGGCGGCGGCGGAATCGCGCGCGGCTTGGAGTTCCTGGGGATCGATTTCGGCAATGAGCTGGCCTTTCTTGACGGCCGACCCTTCATCCACCAGCAGGCGCTGCAGCCTTCCCTGCACCAGGGGACTGGCGATGTAGTCATTGCCCATGATGATTCCGGTAAGCTCGATCTCCTTCGTGCTGGGCGTGGTGAACACGTACACCACCAGCGCGATGACGAAGATCACCATCAGAAAGACAAAAAAACGCGACACTTTCATCGTTGCCTCGCGGAGGGTAGAAACAGCGCGTGTTCCACAAAATCCAGAATTGCCCGGCGCCTGGCGGCCACCAGCCTGGGCGTCAAGGGGTCGCACTTCCACACCTCGGTCAAAACGGGCGCGGCGGCGAAGTAAAAGACGGTGATGGCCACCAGATTGAATATGGTGTGGCGCGGCTCGACCCGGCGGAACTCGCCTTTGGCGATGCCGGCGCGGATCACGGTGCTAAGCCGCTGGTGCAGGGGCCGCAGGTGCTCCCGCACCAATCCGGCGAGCTGCGGCTTCTCGCTGGTCAGTTCGCGCTCGAACAGGCGCGGATAGTTGGGATGCGCCGTCATGAAATCGAAATAACTGTTGATGTAGCGCAAGAGTTGCTGCCGCGGCGTGCCGGGCTGATCGAGGGCGGCGTTCATTTGCGCGTGCAATTGCTGAAACAGGCTATGGAGCGTGAATCGGAGCAGCTCTTCCTTGCTCGAAAAGTAGTAGTAAAGCAGGGCCTTGTTCACGCGAGCGGCGCGCGCAATGGCTCCCGTGCGTGCGCCGGCCAAGCCGCGCTCCGCGAAGTTCTCTTCCGCCGCGCGCAAGATCCGTTGCACGGTGTCCGGGTTCCTCGGATGGGCCACACCCGCACGCAATGCGCCAGCGCTTGGGCGGGGAGCCAAATTCAATCGGGAGCGTATAGCAGTGGCCATAATGTTTAACTAACCGGTTAGTCTAATTGAAAGAGAGAAAAAGTTCAAGCCACTATGCAAGAGCCTGCTGTACCGAGTGGGAACAGACATGAGGTGGTCGGCTTAACGCAGGGTGTAAGCTCGGCTACACGGAAGGCCGCTGAAGCCTACGGTGAAATGCCTACGACCCAAAGATTTCTTGTCGCTGTTCAGGGGATGAACTAAAATCGCTTTGCGGTTACGCTCTTGCAGTCCGAAGGGTGACCTTATGCGATCCACCGCGCCTCTGCCTGCCATCGTTCTCCGAACAATTTTGGGAACGCTTTTGGCCTGCGCTCTCGCGTTCCTGCCCGCGAAGACGTTCGGCCAACGCGCCGCGGCAACTGGGGCAGCGGCGGCTCGCGCTGCGGCGCCAACGCCTGCCGTTGTTCGCGTCCCGCAGGCGCCCGTCGACTCGGGCTCCGCAAGCCCCGCTCGCTTCCCTGGGGCAATCAGCAGGCCCATCGGGATCACTCCTTTTAGCGCTCGGTCTATTCTGATTCGGCCGGGCGCCACGGCTTCGCTCACACGGCCGCGCAGCCCTTTGCTCGACTTCCGGTGCTCTCCTCGGCTTGCGTCCTCCACGGCCCCTGCCCATCAGTCCGATCGTGCTATTTAACCCATACCTTACTAGTGGCTTGTTTGGTTTCGGCTTCAACGGGCTATTTCCCTGCACTTTTGCAATGGGATATGGCTGCGGCACGCCCGGTTACTACGGCTACGGTTTCCCGACGCCTCCGCAAGGCGTGTACCCCGCTGATCCGGGATATCTGCCTCCTGATCCGAACTATGCTGGGGCCAGCGGACCTTCTGTGACGGCGCCGGCCACGTCGGCCGCCCTGCAATACAGTGCTCTTCCCGCCGATTACTCCGGGCTTGCCAATTTGCCGGAGGCGAACTTAAGCGCGATAAGGGGTGGGAGTGGACCATTGGACGCCGACGTTCTTCTGTACTTCAAGGACGGTTCCGTGTTTACCATCGCCAGCTACACGGTCGCGAGCGGCAGGCTGCGCTACGTGACTGCTTATGGAGGGAAAGGCGATATCGAGGTGGTTCAACTGGATGTGCCGAAAACGATCCAGGCCAATGGCGCCCGCGGCGTCACCTTCACTCTGACGCCGCAAAACCCCACCGCGATCACGGCAGCGCCCGTGCCGCCGAGTCCTGGTCCAGCCGAGCCGGGGCCGATTCATCCTCCAAAACTGTAGCCAGACAATATCCACAGACCCATCGAGACGTTTGAAGACTTCCGTCCGGCCTCCCGGCGTTTCGATAGAATGGCGATAACGAGAAGCGAGGACGCGTAACGGAATGCTCGTGCGGTGAGTCGGGAGACCAGCCCGCACGCCGGAACTACAACAAGATTCGTTAGAAGGAGCTCTTATGACGGCAACAGGACAAGCTGCACCTACTTCGGCGCTGCTGGAACAACTCCGCGAAAAGGCGCGCCTGCTTCGCATTCACTCCTTGCGTATGACTACCGCGGCAGGGTCGGGCCACCCGACTTCGTGCCTTTCCGCCGCGGAGCTTATGGCGGCCACATTTTTTTATGCCATGAAGATGGATCCGGCCAATCCCACCTCGCTCGGCAGCGACCGATTTGTGCTGTCGAAGGGCCATGCCGCGCCGATCCTCTACGCGGCGCTGGCGGAAAAGGGCGTCTTCCCGGTTTCGCGGCTCATGACGCTGCGGCAGTTTTCGAGCGAACTCGAGGGGCATCCCACGCCGCGCGTTCCCGGCGTGGACGCGGCCACCGGTTCGCTGGGGCAGGGGCTCTCCGTGGGCGCCGGCCTCGCGATCGGCGCGCGCGTCGGGAAGTCCTCGGCCCGCGTTTACGTGCTGACGGGCGACGGCGAACTGGCCGAAGGAAACATCTGGGAAGCGGCGGCCTTCGCGGGCCATAGCGGCTTGGACAATCTCGTTGTGCTCGCCGATATCAACGCTCTCGGCCAGAGCCAGCCCACCATGTACAAGCACGATATGGAAGTTTACCGCCGCAAATTCGAGGCCCAGGGCTGGGCCGCCGAAGTCATCGATGGCCACGATCATGGCGGCGGTAGTGGGCGCGCTCGATCACGCTCGCGCCACGCGCGGCCGTCCGTTCGCGATCATCGCCCGAACCGATAAAGGGCACGGCGTCAGCTTTGTTTCCGGCAAAGAGGGCTGGCACGGCAAAGCCTTCTCGCCCGAACAGCTGGAAAAGGCGCTGGCCGAGCTGGGGCCAATTCCGCCGGTGCAAAAAGATCCTGGGAAATCTTACGAGCGCAAGCCGCTTCCCGTGCCTCCCGAGGATTTTCCCGCCGCCCCGGCTCCCGACTACAAGCTGGGGGAAAGCGTGGCCACTCGAGAAGCCTTTGGCGTCGGGCTGAAAAATCTGGCCCAGGTCAATTCCAAGGTCTATGCCATCGATGGCGACGTGGAGAACTCCACCTTTGTCGAAACCCTGCAAAAGGCCTTTCCCGACCGGGTGATCGAAGGCTACATCGCGGAACAAAACATGGTCAGCGTGGGCGTGGGAATGGCGGCGCAGGGACTGGTGCCTTATGTGGACCACGTTCGCTTGTTTTCTTTCCCGCGCCTACGACCAGGTTCGCATGGCAGCCATTAGCCGCAGCAGCATCAAGCTGTGCGGTTCGCACTGCGGCGTCTCCATCGGCGAGGACGGGCCTTCGCAGATGGCGCTCGAGGATTTGGCCATGTTCCGGGCCATTCCCGGCGCCACGATCCTATACCCGAGCGACGCCGTTTCCGCCGAGCGCTTGACCGAGGAGATGGCCCGCCGGGCGGGGATTTGTTACTTGCGAACGTCGCGGCCCAAGACCGCCGTGCTTTACGGCAAGGACGAAAAATTCCCGGTGCCGGGGCTGAAGGTGTTGCGCCGGAGCGAGAACGACCGGGTCACGGTGATTGGCGCGGGAGTGACGCTCTATGAAGCGCTGAAGGCAAGCGACCAGCTCAAGTCGCGAGGTATCGCCATTCGCGTGCTCGATCTCTACTCGCATCAAGCCGCTGGACACCGCCGCGCTGGCCGAGCACGTTCGCGCCACGGGCGGCAAACTCGTCACGGTGGAGGATCACTACCTGGAAGGCGGCTTGGGCGAAGCGGTTCTGACGGCGCTGACGGAAGGCGGCGTGGCGCTAAAGGCGGTGCGGCGCCTGGGCGTCGATCGCGTGCCGCATTCGGGAAAACCGGAGGAGTTGCTGGACGCCTTCGGCATCTCGGCGCGCAGCATTGTTCAAGCGGTTGAAGGTATCGCCGAAGAAACGACGGAAGTGGGTTGATTCAGGCGAACTAATCGGTAGCCACGGATTGAGCCGCCGCTTCGGCGCCGAATAAGATGTGCCGCGGCGGCTGGCGCAAGTCCCACACGATTCCGCACCACGAAAGCATCTTCAGAAGGTAGTAGGTGAAATCCACCTCCCACCAGAAAAAGCCCTGGCGCGCGGAAGCCATGTAGTGATGGTGATTGTTGTGCCAGCCTTCGCCCATGGTGAGGAGCGCCAGCATAGCGTTGTTCTTGCTGGAATCGGACGTTTCGTAGCGGCGGCGCCCAAAAATGTGCGAAAGCGAATTCATCGTGAACGAACTGTGCCACAAGATCACCGTGCTGATGCAATAGCCCCACACCAGCATGCCCCAGCCGCCGACCAGGAACATGCCAACGGCGAGTATCACCGGCGGAACGACGTGGTATTTATTCAGCCAGCGCAACTCGGGGTACTTATGGAAATCGCCGATGAGTTCGGTGCGCGTCTCGTTATAGCGATCCGACAGGATCCAGCCCACGTGAGACCACAGAAATCCGCGCAGCGACGGCGAATGCAGATCCTCTTCGGTATCCGAATAGCGGTGATGATGCCGGTGATTGGCGGCCCACCAGAGCACGCCCTTCTGCGTGGACATGGTGGCCATGAAGGCCATCACGAATTGAAAGGCGCGGCTGGTCTTAAACGAGCGATGCGAAAAATAGCGGTGGTAGCCCGCGGTAACGAAAAACATGCGCGTGTAATAAAGCGCCAGGCAAACAACCAAATAAGACCAGTGAAATTTCAGAAAAAAGGCGGCAATGCAGGCCAAGTGAACAGCTACGAATGGCAAGGAGCGTATGTATGATATCCGATCGCCGCTCCTGAGAGTGATCCAACCAAACGCCATGCTTTCCTCCCTCGTACTCCCGGGTCTTTCCGGCAGTTATTCCGAGCGCAGGAACACACGGCAGTCAGCGGCGCTCCGAGTAATGTGGACTGAATACTCAGTTTAGAGGCATATGGAGAGCGCGTCAAGCCATTCGCGCGAATCCGTTGCGAAAAGGAGAGGACTTCGTCCGGGACTTAGCGATCCTTTTTCGTTCGCAATCGCGCGGCTGCGACCCGGGCTGTGCTATCTTCACCCAGCGAAAAGAGGACTTCAGCTCATGGCCGAAAAGACGATTTTGGTGGGAGTGATTCCGGAAGCGATGGTCATTGGGCCGTCGGACCAGGTGGCTTGGGTTGCCGGGGAAGGACAGTTGAAAATCGAATTCGACGCCAACCGTTCGCCGTTCGCCTCGAATATCTTTCAAGCTCCGGCCGGCGTGCGCTTGCTGAGCGGGCCCCCGCGTCCGGGCACAAAGCCGGGATCGTTCCGCTATCGCCTGTGGCTCAACGACCAGTGCATCGGTAACGGTGAGATCGTCGTGCGGGAGAAATAGCCCGTCCAATTTTCGGGGCAGAGCCTCGCTGATTGCAGCCGCGGTGAAGCGTTGCGAACGGGCTCTACGAACTGGACGAAGTGGACATGCGCTTGAGATTGTCGGCGTTGATCTTCAGCTTGCCTTCCGCCTTCATGCGATTATCGAGCGCAGTACGAAAAGCTTCAAAGGCCATGTTGCGCCGCGAATCCAAGAGCTGGTTTTGTACATCCTGCTGCTGTTTGGCGAAATCCGCGGGATTGGCCAACTGGCGGTCTACCACGCGATAAACGGCCCAGTTCTCGCCCAGCGAAACGGCATCGCTGGTCTGACCGGGGTTCATATGGAAGGCCGGACCGAGCTGGGCCGCCCCGCCGAGATCGTTCACCGAACCGGTGCGAGAGAAAAGATCGCTGGTTTTGGCTTCCAGACCCAGAGCCTTGGCCGCTTTTTCCAGGTCCTCACCTCCCTTAACCTTCTGGGCCAGTTCCTCGGCCTTGCTCTTGGCCAGTTCCGCGGCTTTATCGCGCCGGTAATCCGCAAGAACTTGGTCGTGAACTTCCGCCAGCGTTCCCGGATGAGCCGGCTGGTCTTCCTTCACGGAAATGACCACGTAGCCCTTGTCGGTGCGGATGGGAGCGCTGTCGTCGCCCGGGCGCAAGCGGAAAATATCCTCGGTGAGTTCGGGGGAATTGCCAACTTCCGGAATGGGCTGATTGGCGACCAGAGGCGGCGTTTGCCCCAATTTCAAACTGAATTTCTTGGCCAGATCATCCATGGAAACGCGCCCGGTGCGGCGTATCTCGGAGGCGATCTGCTCGGAGAGATCGTCCGCCGCGTGCTCCGCCTTGTCCTCTTGCAGCGCCCCCAAAATCTGCGGGTAGACTTCCTCCAGCGTCTGGGTGCGGGCGTTCTGGCGGTCGATGACTTTAATGATGTGGAAGCCGTACTGCGTTTTCACCAAGTCTGAGATCGATCCGATGGGCAGGGAGAACGCGGCCTGCTCGAACTCGGGGACGGTTTGCCCGCGCACAATCCAGTCGAGATCGCCGCCTTTGTCTTTGGTCGTGTCATCCGAGTATTGTTTGGCAAGATCGCCAAAATTCGCGCCGCTCTTGGCTTTCTTCAGAACATCCTCGGCCTTCTTGCGAATCTCCTCGGCCTCCGCGTCCGTTTTGCCTACCGTCTTGAACAAGATATGCGCGACGTGGGCGCGGTCCGGTATTTTGTAGCTGTCGATATGCTGTTGGTAATAGTTCTGGATTTCATCCTGAGGGATGTTGGCACGCAGCCGAAGCTGTTCGAGATCGAGAAAGGCATATTGCACGATGCGCCGCTCGGGAACGTTGTAGCGCGCTTTGTTCTTCGCAAAATAAGCGCTTAGATCCGCATCGCTGGCATCGATCTTCGATTGCAGATCGCCGGGCCTGACCACCACGTAAGCGAGCTTGATCTTGTCGTTACGGCGGTGGTATTCCTGTTCGACCTCGGCCGGCGTTACCGTGGTCCCATCGGTAATCAGGTCGCGGAACTTTTCCTCGAGCAAGCCCTGCCCGACTACATCCTCGAACTCCGGAACGTCCATTCCCGTCGTGGCTTGCACCTGCGTCGCATATTGATCGTTGCCTACGAATGTGCCGTTAACAAATGCCGTGGGGATCAACTGCTTGATGCGGTCGGCCCGCTCCTGGTCCGTGACCGTGATTCCGAGTTGTTTGGCTTCGATGGCCAATTCCTTCTGAAAAACGAGTTCATTCAGAACTTGCTGCGCATACAGAGGTTCGAGAGCGGCCGGGATCGAGCCGGTGCGCTCAATCCGCGTCAGTTGGGCGCGAACATCCGTCACGCTAATGGATTGATCGTCCACCGACGCAACCACATCTGCGGCAGCGACAGTATCTGTGCCTTGTCCCGGCACCAGATAGAGCAGCATGCCCACGCCGAGCAGTCCGACGATGACGCCGAGCATGATGCGCACGCCCAGCTTATTCTTATGCATTGATTCAAACACGCTTGATGCCACCTTACCGGCGCGCGGAGGGGATAGCCGAGGAACACGAAAGCGCGCCAAACATTGTCTTTGAATCCTCATTATAGGGCAGTCCGCCCACGCGCTCAAACGCGAAATTCGGCGGAGTGCAAGCGCGCTCGGCTGAGGAAATCGGTTGTGGAGGGCCGGGTTCTGTTATAAACTTTGCGGCATGTCGATGAGCTTCAGCCAGAAGAGTGCGGCCTGCTGCTGTTGTATCTGTAGCAGCAAAGTGTCTTCTGGCGCAGGGAGGCTCGCGGTCTAGCAAACCGGCACTAGCCGAGCGGCAATCAAAGCCCACCGCCAGAAGGAATGGCCGGTGGGATTTTTGCTTTTAGGGCCAACTTTCAAAAGGTTGACGATGATCAACGTCGTTCTGGGATTTTTTATCGCGCTGACCGTAGGGCTCACAGGCATCGGCGGCGGCAGCTTCACCGTGCCGGCCCTGCTGTTGATCGTCGGTCTGCCGGCCGTCGAGGCGGTAGGCACCGCTTTCGTCTTCGCCGCCGTGTTACGCCTGATTGCCGCGCCATTCTACGTGTTCACCGGCGGCGTGCACTCCAAGTACTTGCGGCTTTTGCTCATAGGGGCGGTTCCGGGGCTGGTGCTGGGAATGATCGCTTTGCGCTGGCTATCGACGGGCGCCGGCAGTCCCCTGGTGGTGATTATTCTGGGCGTGCTGCTGGCCACATCGTCGAGTGTGACCTTCATTCCGCGCGCCCAGAACGCGCATTTCGCGGTGAAGAACTCGCGATGGCTGCCCTGGCTGGCGCTTCCCATCGGCATCGAGTCTGGATTTTCGTCGGCGGGCGCGGGAGCTCTTGGAACCATACTGCTGCTGAACTATTCGGAAATGACGCCGGCGCAGGTGGTGGGCACGGATATCCTCTTCGGACTGGTGCTGGCGATCATTGGCAGCGCGGTGCATTGGACTCTGGGAACCATCAGTTCCACGGTTCTGTTGCAACTGCTGGCGGGAGGAGTGCCCGGGGTGATTTTCGGCTGCCTGATGGCTCGCAGAGTCCCGGCTCGAAAGCTCAAAGCAGTGATGGCGATGATCGCCATTTGCGCCGGCTTACAGCTGGTGTGGTCCGGCGCCACTTCACTTAATGCGAGACAGGCTGCCAAGGCAGCCAACGCCGCGCGGCTCGCCGCCGCAGCCGCAAAGGTCTCGCGGCCATAACTCCCTCTACAACCTATCCTGGCTACTGCACAAGGCGAGCACACGTAGCTCGTCATCCCGATGCTATTTGGCGAATCCGAATCATTTTCGCTTTGGCATCGCTGGCATTCGCTTTCCCCACGCGTGCGCAGTCGAATGCTCCCAATCAAAGCGGCCCGGGCAGCGACATTTACTCTTTCCTTGTAAATTGGGACCAGCGCGCCCTGAACGCGCAGGCCGGCCAGCCCAACTGGCTCACTCCAGTGGTCACATCCACGGCCCGGCTGAAGCAGGAGTTCCGTTACGACATCTTGTTTCAGGAAAATAGCAACGGAAGCGTTACGGAAAACTACGGCGGTAGCAAAGGTTTGACCACGATCCCGATCGACCGGATCGAAATCAGCATCAACCTGCCTCCTTACATTGTCCATAACGAATCGAGCGTGCACGATGGCTTTGGCGATTTTTCGTTTATGACCAAGTTCCGGATCTCGTCCGGAAATAGCGAACATGGCGACTATGCCGTCACCGCATTCCTCGCGGTGAGCTTCCCTACTGGCTCCTATACCAACGGATCTCCCCATTCGGTGATTACGCCCACCATCGCCGGCGGCAAGGGGCTGGGTGATTTCGTTTACCAGGGAACGTTTGGTTGCGATCTGCCGAGTGCCGACACGGCGATTTTGGGCCGCCGTTTGATCCTCAATAATGCCCTTCAGTACCGGCGTTGGAGGAAGTTCTGGCCGGAGGTGGAGGCCAACTCCAACTTCTATGACGGCGGACCGAATGACGGGAAGAGGCAGGTTTATTTGACGCCCGGAATCTCCGTGGGCCGTTTTCCGCTTTACAAGAATCTACAACTGACCTTGGGAGGAGGCGCGGAGATCGCCATCACGCACTTCCACTCGTCCGCGAACCAAGGGGTATTCACTCTTCGCCTGCCCTTTTGAAAGCGCTTTCAATCTCAGCCCGGCCGCCTTATAAGGGCTTGCCTCGCGCAGCCAAAGTGCGACAATGCGGCATCCGCGCTATTCCGGAGGAGTTCGCATGAGGCTGCCTGTGGCTCGATTAGTGGTGCGGGGGGCGCTCGCTGCTTCCTGGACCTTTGTGCTCTTTGCCGGGATCACCGGCGGATGGCCCGGCTGGGGTGCGGGCCGGCCACCGCAGTCATCTTCCACTAAAGGGCAAGGCAGTTGGTCGACGAAGGCGTCTCTTCCCACCAAGCGCGCCGAAGTTGGAGTCGCGGCGCTGGACGGAAAGATCTATGTCGTGGGCGGCGCAACCCCTGGCGTCCAAGCCTCGCCGCTCAATCAGGAATACGATCCGGCGGCAGATCGTTGGCGGGACCGCGCGCCGCTTCCTCACGGGCTGTCGCATCCGGGCGTCGCCGGACTCAACCACAAGCTGTATGCGATCGGGGGCTTCAGCGGCGGAGGCGTGCATGAGGGAGCGCTCGATCTGGCTTTCGAATACGACCCTGCGAGCGATAGCTGGCGGCAACTGCCGCCGCTCAGCAGCCCGCGTGGCTCGGTCGGCCTGGCCGCCGTGGGCGGCAAAATCCACGCCATCGGAGGGCGCGGGCTGGACAAAAATACGGTCGCCACGCACCAGATCTACGACCCTTCCAGCGGGAAATGGACCGAGGCCGCGCCGCTTCCCACGGCTCGCGACCACATGGGAGTGATTGTCGTGGACGGAAAAATCCACGCCATCGGCGGGCGCACCGCCGGCACCAGCGATAACACAAATCTGCACGACGTTTACGATCCGGCGACGAACACCTGGCGATCGGCGGCCCCGCTTTTGACGGCGCGGAGCAGTGGAGCCGCGGCCTATTACCATGGGCTAATTCTGTACGCCGGCGGCGAATGCAAAGACGGCAAAACCTTCTCCGAAAACGAAGGCTACGATCCGAAGATGAATCGCTGGTTGGCGCTCGCGCCGTTGCCCCCGGGGCGGCATGCTTTCGGGGCGGCAGCCGTCGGGGCGTACGCCTATTTTGCCGGCGGCGCGCTCGGATGCGGCGGCGGCTCTGTGTCGGACGAACTGCTCGTCTTCAAGCTGCCCTAGCCTGGATTATTCGCTGAATTTGGTGGCGAAAAAAGAAAGGATGCTCTAAAAGGTGCGTGAACACTGGGTTTTCCGAGAACCCAGTACACCATTTTGGAGCATCCCAAAGGTGACAACTCGTCGTATATCACAGTTCCGCTTCTCGTTCTACCGCCATCGTCCCCTGCACTGTGATTTTTCCGGAGGCCAGATCACCAGCGACGCCGGCCTGCTGCCGCTGCGGGCTTTTGACGAGCGTCATCATCTGACCCGCGACTGGGTCCAATTCCTCAGTGACCCGCGAGATGATGAACGTGTCCGCCATCACTCGCTGACGCTGTTGCGGCAGCGCATCTATCAGATCGTGGCCGGCTATGAAGACGCCAACGACGCCGACCGTCTGCGCCATGATCCCACCTTACAAATCGTTGCCGATCAGAAGCTGGGAGAACCACTCGGCTCCCAGCCCACGCTCAGTCGCTGGGAGAATGCGCCTTCGGCCCGCGATCTGGTGCGCTTGAACGATGCCCTGCTCGATCAGTTCATTCGGCTCTGTGGAAAGCAGGTCCGCCAGCGCGGCGAGATCCTGCTGGATATCGACTCCACCGACGATCCCACGCATGGCCACCAACAACTCAGCTTCTTCAACGGCGCCTACGACCAGCATATGTACCACCCCATGCTCATCTTCGAGCGTCACAGCGGATGCCTGTTGGCCGCACGGTTGCGACCGGGCAATGCCTCCAGTCATGCTCGCATTGTTCCGATGCTGCTGCGGCTGGTGCCGCGACTGGAAGCCGCTTTTCCCGGCGTGCCGATCAAGCTGCGCGGCGATGCTGGTTTCGCTCTGCCGCTGCTCTACCAGTTCTGCGAGTTCTTCGGAATCCAGTACGCCCTGGGCATTCGCGCCAATCCGGTTTTTCAACGCCGCGCCGAGCCGCGGCAGAAACGCCTGGCCCGCCGTTATCGCCGCAGCGAAGTCCCGCAGCGCAGCTTCTCCAGTTTCCGCCATCGTGCCCGTAGTTGGTCACGCCAGCGCCGTATCTGCTACAAGGCCGAGCACACAGTCACCGGAACCAACCTGCGCTTCCTCATCACCAACTGTGCTGGCCGCGCTTCCGAGGTCTTTGCCTTTTATAACGATCGCGGCGAGTGCGAGAACCGCATCGAGGAGTTCAAGAACGGCTTTCGCGCCGACCGGCTCAGCTGTCACCGCTTTCTGGCGAACGCCTTCCGTCTGCTGCTGCATGGCTGCGCCTACAATCTGGTCAATCTGTTTCGTCTGCTGCAGCTTCCGCAGCCGTGGCGCTCGGCGCAAATCGAAACTCTGCGCGCACGCCTGTTTAAAATCGGCGCTCGCGTGCGCCAGACCGCCCGCTGCATCCGCGTTCACCTCGCCACCGGCTGCCCGTGGCAATCTCTATTCCGCGAGCTCGCCTTGTCCTTTAACACCGGCTAACCGGTTCCTGTCCTCTTCGTCTCTGCGCCCGTGAGTTTAGGGCGGAGCATTTTCCGAAAGATCTTTTTCTTCCTCGCATACACATCTTCCGCCCTCCTGCTCCGCTCTCAACACCATCAGAAATCACCGAACTTCGAGAATTCCTCGCAGAAAGACAAACGGTCAGCTCTCGTGAATTAAGCAGGCTAGTGCTCGGAGGGCCCTGTTCGCATGCACCATAAGGGTATTTCTCACCTCGCCGCCAACCCCGGACTGTCGCGAGTCTGCAGTTCGCCTCCACAGCCGCCAGGAGCGTATTTGCCCATTCAGCTATGTATAGACGTGTTGCAGAGCGGAGCAACAGGCCGCTCGCCTTCCTTGCGACACCCCAGGCCGTGTGCTAGTTTCAAAACCAGCGCAAAATTTTGCATTTTTCATGTACGATTCGCGACAATCCGGCTCCGCGAAACACGGCAAAGTGCCGGTCGAGGTCTATTGGACCGCGATCAGCTACCGCACCGTAATCCTCTATATTGTGTTGATTGTCGTCATCATCGGAGCTGGAACTTATGTGGCGCGTCCCGACTGGATGGCCGGCACATTCGACCGCCTGTCGCGGAGTTTGGGCGCGGCCCCCGGCGGCGTCACGGCTTTGGCGCAGAATCAAGCGCGTTTTGTTAACCTTGACGGCAAGGTGGAAATCAAGCGCGCCAATTCGGTCACCTGGCAAAGTGCCGATTACCGCAGCACGCTGGACAAAGGCGATTTGATTCGCACCGGCGACGACGGTGCGGCCAGGCTCGCGTTTGTGGACGGCACGACCTACACCATCAAGGCGGACTCGTTCGTTACCGTGGAGCAGAACTCCATCGACCGCGACCAGACCGACGTGGCCGTACACATCAGTTCCGGCGCCGTAGACCTGGCCACGGGCTCGTGGCAATCGCCGAAATCGAGGGCCGAAGTCTCCTTCGCCAATGCCCGCGCGTCCTTGCAGGAAAACAGCCGTGCGGCCGTCCGCGCCGATCCTACCACCAATGAAAATCAGATCACCGTTTCGGCCGGCGCCGCGGATATGCAGGTGGGCAATCAACACGTGCAGATCGGCGAGTGGCAGCGCGTGACGTTTAATCAATCGAGCGGCGAACTGACCAAGACCACGGTGCTTGCGCCGCCGCAGCTTGCGGCGCCTCTCAATCTTCAGCCTTTGATCGAAGCGGATCCTAAGCACGCTGCCGTGCACTTCGCCTGGTCCGCTATTCCGGACGCCGTCAGCTATACCTTGCGCGTCAGCACCAACTCCATGTTCACGCGGACCGTGGCCGAAAAAGAGGTCGGCGGCACCAGCGTCGATCTCAGCGGATTCGATCCCGGCGATTACTTTTGGAGCGTAACGGCCATTGACGCCCACAAGAAGGAGAGCGCGCCGAGCGACGCGTACAAGTTCACTCTGATCGCACAAGGCAAGGCCGAGGAGATGCTCCTGGAAGTAGACGCCACGGAGATCCATGGGAACGTGGTGGAGATCATCGGGCGCACCGAAGCGAGCGCGGCGCTCATCGTTAACGGAGAGCCGGTGGCGGACATCGCGCGCGACGGCCGTTTTCGTTATTTCACGCAGGCGCTTTCGCGGGGCAGTCACGAAATTGTAGTGACCGGGCAGAATCGCAGGGGTGGTACGGCGATCAAGCGCGTGTCGATCGTTATTCCTTAATCACTGTATCGTGGCAAAGGGGAAACCGCGGCCGGAAACGGCGCGGAAATCAGAATGATCAGTAAAAACGGCTATAATCTTCGTTCCGTCTTCAGCTTGCTCTCTTCCGATCTGGCCATCGACTTGGGTACGGCGAACACCCTGGTATTCGCGAAAGGCAAAGGCATCGTGGTGAACGAGCCTTCCATCGTGGCGATTAACAAGAACACCAGCGAAGTGGTCGCCGTGGGGCGCGAAGCAAAGGACATGCTCGGCCGCACGCCGGGCAACGTCGTGGCCATCAAGCCCATGAAGGACGGGGTGATCGCGGATTTCAAAGTGACCGAGAAGATGCTCACCTACTTCATCCAGAAGGCGCACAACCGCCGCGTCCTGGTGCACCCCCGCATCGTCATCGGCGTGCCCAGCGAAATCACGCCGGTGGAGAAACGCGCCGTGCAGGATTCCGCATACCGCGCCCGGGCCAGCGAAGTCTACCTGGTTGAGCAGGCCATGGCGGCGGCCATCGGCGCCGGCCTGCCCATCGAGGAGCCGTCGGGAAATATGGTGGTGGATATCGGCGGCGGCACCACGGACATCGCCGTCATCTCCATGAGCGGCATCGTCTACTCGCGCTCCGTGCGCGTCGCCGGCAACGAGATGGACGAGGCCGTGATGCACTACCTCAAGCGCAAATACAATCTCCTGGTCGGGGAACGCACGGCGGAGCAGATCAAGATGGAGATCGGCTCGGCCTATCCCCTGGAAAAGCCGCTGACCATGGAGGTCAAGGGCCGCAACCTGATTGAAGGCGTGCCGCGCACCGTCACCATTGACGACAGCGAAATCCGCGAGGCGCTTTCCGAGTGCGTCTCCACGATTTTGAACGCCATCCGCGTGGCCCTGGAGCGTACGCCGCCCGAACTTTCCGCGGACATCAGCGATCGAGGCATCGTGCTCACCGGCGGCGGCGCTCTGATCAAGAATTTGGACAAGCGCATTCGGGAAGAGACGGGCTTGCCCGTTTCGATTGCCGACGATCCGCTGGCTTCCGTGGTGCTGGGCACGGGAAAGATGCTCAGCGATTTCCGTCTCCTGCGCCTTGTGTCCATTGACTAGGCGCGAAGATTAGGCGCGATGACTAGGCGCGCGCATGGAGCCCATGCGTTCTGGCGAGGGCGCTGGGTCCAAGCAGTTCTTGGCGATTGGCGATAGCGGGCCGGGATTCCTCGCGCGACTCTCGATTTAGAAAGATTCAAGGCGGCAAAGAGCTCATGTTGCCCATTCCTTCTCGGCATCGATCTCTGACTCTCTTCGCGGTCGCAATTGCGGCCCAGGTCCTGTTTCTCGCGATCCAGATCAGGCGCGGGCAGCAGGTGCGCCTGATCCGCGTGTGGGCCATCGAGAGCGTCTCTCCGCTGGGGCGCGGCGCGGCGTGGTCGGTGGACGGAATTCGCGGCCTGTGGAACAACTACGTGGCTTTGCGGCATATGCGCGAGGAGAACGATCAGCTTCGCAAGCGAGATGGGCTCGCTCGAAATACGCAACGAGCAACTGGAAAGCCGCGCGGCGGAAGCGGATCGCCTGGCGAACTTGCTCGGCTTCCGCGACCAGCACGCCGAGGTGCAGATGCTGGCGGCGCGAGTGATCGGCGCAGCTCCCGATCCGGCCAGCCACATGGTGTTGATTGACCGTGGAACGCGCGATGGTGTGCGCCGGGATATGGGAATCATCACGCCCGAAGGGGTGGTCGGCAAAGTTCTGGCGGCGTATCCGGACACTTCTCAAGTGCTGCTGCTCAGTGACAAAGAAAGCGGCGTCGGCGCGTTGCTGGAGGCTTCGCGGGCGCAGGGACCCGTGAAGGGAACGGGCGATCCTCTGCTCGGTCTCGAATACATTGGCAATGACACCAAGGTCCAACCCGGCGAACTCGTGCTCACCTCGGGGCAGGATCGTATTTTCCCGAAGGATTTGCCGGTCGGCACGGTTGTGGAAGTGCACCCTGACCACAAAGGCCCGTTTCAGACAATATTGGTGAGACCAGCGGCGCGGCTGGACGGCTTGGAAGAAGTTCTGGTGCTGCTTACGCGCCAGGAGTTTACTCCGCGTAAGGACGCTGAATCCTCCGGGCACGTTCCCGCGGCACCCGCCACGCCCACCAAAGCACCGGGTACGGCAGGTCCGGTGAAACCACCGGTTACACAAACGGCGAAGCTGCCCGTGGCCGCACCCCAGGCGAAGCCGGCGCTCGCGCCTGCTCCGGCGAAGCCTCCAGCCGCCGCGCCGCCGAAGCCCGCTGTTTCGGCAACTTCGCCGACAGCGTCAACCCGGGAAACACCGGAAAAATCGGACACGCCGGAAACTTCCGAAGCACCAAATAATCCTTGAATGGCGCTGACTAGGCTCTAAAAATGGAAATCAGTCCAACATACGACCAGCATATAGAAGTTCATAAATTCTACGCCGGCACCATTTTTGGCATCGCTGTGCTGGCCCTGGCGCTGGAGGCTTTGCTGCCGGCGTTTTTCCGCTCGGCAGCCATCCTGGAACTGCCGCTCCTGGTAACGATCTATTTCGGATTGAGCCGGCGGAATCCCTCTTCCGGTCTTTTGCTCGGGATGGCCATAGGCCTGGCTCAGGACGGCCTCGGGCATACTCCCTTCGGAATGTATGGAATTGCCAAGACGGTGGTCGGTTTCACGGCATCCTCGTTCGGTTCTCGCATCGACGTGGAGCATCCTCTCAGCCGTTTTCTCCTCACCTTCGTTTTCTTTCATCTGCACAACGCGGTTTTGGTATTGATCAGCCGCGTCTTGCTGGGCCAGCATGAGCCCTACCTCGAAGCCAGGCTTGTCATCGCCTCCGTGGTCAACTGCGTTGTAGCGGTTTTCCTGTATCCCCTTTTGGACCGCCTCCGCAAACCCTCCTAACCTCTAAAGGGTCCTCCGTCATCTGATTTAGGGATTTCCGTCACCTTGTTCAATTGGGCATAAGGCGGCTGCAATCGGTTGCAGGGCCTCGAAACCCGGTGCTATTTTGGGCGAGCCTTTCAAAAGCGCCGGAAAAGGGCTCTCGGCGGCAACCGACCTAAATTCCGAAGTTTAAGGGCATGGTATACTTGCTGATCCACCCGGCAAGTTGAACAGGACGGTTCCAGTAACGGGCGCGGAGTTTGCTTGTCCCCTTGGTTCCAAAATGACAATCGCCTGCCGCAAACGCGGCTGGCGGTCATCTCCTACACGATCGTGGCGCTGATGGCCCTGCTGCTGCTGGGCTTTTGGAAGCTGCAGATCGTCAACTCCGATCGCTATGCGCAACTCGCGGAACGCAACCGCGTTCGCACGATTCCCATCATCGCTCCTCGCGGCGCCATGCTGGACCGTTATGGCCGCGTGCATGGTGGATAACTATCCGTCCTTCAGCGTTCTGCTGCTGCGCGACGATCCCGAGTCCAGCTCGATCATCTGCTGCCGCAAATCGCCGATGGGCTTGAACTTGACGCTCGATGACGTGCAGCAGCAGGTCGAAGCCGCCAAAGCGCTTGCCGCATTTCCAGCCCATCGTCATCAAGCCGGAAGCCACGCCCGGCGGACATCGCCTTCATCGAATCGCACCGCGCCGATATTCCCGTGCTGGAAATGCTCATGGTGCATCGCCGCCGTTATCCGCAGCGGCGGATTCATGGCCCACGTCAGCGGATACGTGGGCGAAGTCAGCGCCGATCAGATCGAAGCAACAATGGCCGCTATCAAGCCCGGCGATATCGTCGGCAAGGCGGGCCTGGAGAGACAATACAACGAGCAACTGATGGGCGTGGACGGCATGCGGCGCGTCATCGTCAATAGCGTGGGCCGCGAAGTGGGCCGCCTCGAGCAGACCGACGCCATTCCCGGCAAGCCCATCCGACTGACGATCGACTACGACCTGCAAGCCGTCGCCGAACAGGATCTTGGCCGGGAAAAAGGGGCGCCGTGGTGGCCCTCGATCCTAAGACCGGCGAAATCCTGGCCATGGCCAGCCAGCCTTCCTACGACCCCAATGATTTCGCCGTGCGCATTTCCAAAGACGAATGGCAGCAGCTCAACGACGATCCCGAACATCCGCTGCTGGACCGCGCCATTCAGGCGCAGCTCGCTCCCGGCTCGATTTTCAAGATTTTCGATGACCACGGCGATGCTGGAATCCAAAGCCGATTCCGGCGGACTACAAGGTTTTTTGTCCCGGCTACGCCGAATTTTACGGCCGCGTGTTTCACGATGCCGAAAAAGAAGGACACGGCGAGGTGGACCTGCACAACGCCATCGTGAAATCCTGCGACGTCTACTTCTACAACGTCGGCAAGCAGCTGGGCATCGACCGCATCTCGTACTATGGCGACGAAGCTGGGCTTGGGCCGCAAGACCGGCGTGGACCTTCCCGGCGAAGAGCCCGGCCTGGTGCCTTCGGAGGAGTGGAAAGAGCGCGTCTTCCATCAGAAGTGGTATCCGGGCGAGACGATCTCGGTCTCCATCGGCCAGGGCGCGACGGTGGCCACGCCGATGCAACTCGCCTATACCATCGGCGGCATCGCCATGGGCGGCAGTGTTCCACCAGCCCCATCTTCTGATGAGCGACCAGCCCGCGCCCGAAGTTGATTTCCCGATCTCCGAGTCCACCGTAGATTTCGTGACCCAGGCGATGTGGGGCGTGGTCAATGAAGGCGGTACAGCCGCTGCCTCCAAACTGCCCGGCATCGAATTCTGCGGCAAGACGGGAACGCGCGCAGGTGATCAGCAACCGAAGGGCTGGCGCGCGCGGGCAAGCAAGCCGACTTGAAAGAACAACGCCTGGTTTGTCGGGTTTGCGCCGCGGCGAAATCCGGAGATTGTGGTCGCGGTGCTGGTGCAGGGCGGCGGCTACGGCGCTGTCGGCCGCCGCGCCCATCGCGCGGGATATCGTCAAGGCCTATTACGATAAGAAGCAGGGCAAGCTTCCTCCGCAGGAACTCACCACCCAGGCCGTGCCCGGCATAGCCGCCGTCTGCTGTGCCGCGCAGTCAGCCCACGCCACCAAGCCGGATGCCAACGAAGAGGAAGGCGTTCCCACCAAGCCAGACCCTGTGGCGGCAACAACCACTCCCGTGGCCACCGCTCCTGTGAGTGTGAATCCATGAAAGAGGGCACGGGAATTCGCGATTACGACTGGTGGTTGCTGACCATCGTTTTCGCCATCTGCGGAATTGGCGTGATGGAAATCTGGTCGGCCACCCACGCCAGCCATCTGGCCGGCATGCAGTGGAAGCAGGTCTCGTGGATTGCGCTGGGCGTCGTCGCTGCATGATGCGCTCTCCCGCCTCGATTACCACGCCGTGCTGGACAAAGCGCCGATTCTCTACCTGATTGGGATGCTCGCGCTGGTCGCCGTGCTGGCCGTCGGACACACGCGCTTCGGCGCCAAGCGCTGGCTTCCCGTGCTGGGCCAGTTTTTCCAGGTGTCAGAACTTGCCAAGTTGATTATAATCGTGTCGTTGGCGCGTTTTTTTGCGGACGTGCGCACGGACCGGCTTTCTCTGGCGGATTTGTTCAAGGCTGCGGTGCTCACGGCCGTGCCCGTTGGGCTGATTCTGCTGCAGCCGGACCTGGGAACGGCCATGGTGCTGGTTCCGGTCGTGGTCGTGGGGGCCTATCTCGCGGGTATACAATGGAAACACGCGGCGGTGATGTTGCTGGCGGGGCGCATGATGCTGCCCGTTGCCTGGCACGTCCTGAAGCCGTACCAGAAGGAGCGGGTGACCACCTTTCTTCGCCCGGAAGACGATCCCAAGGGATCGGGCTACCAGATTCTGCAGTCGAAAATTGCCGTGGGTTCCGGAGGTTTCTGGGGCAAGGGACTCGGCAACGGCAGCCAGAATCAACTGGGCTTCGTGCCGGTCCGGTATTCGGATTTTATTCTTGCGGCGCTGGCCGAGGAGCTGGGATTTGCCGGAGTCTTTGTGGCGCTGGTGTTGTACACGGCTTTGCTGCTGCGTCTGATCCAGAACGCGCAACGCGCAAAGGATCGCGCCGGAATGTTTCTGGTGATGGGCGTGGCGGCGATACTTGGGTTTCCACGTGCTGGTGAACGTGGCCATGGTCATTGGCTTCATGCCGGTGACCGGCATTCCGCTGCCGCTGATGAGTTACGGCGGTTCGGCCACGTTATTCGTGTTTTTGGCGCTGGGCTTGGTGATGAACGTCCGCTTGCGGCGATTCGTCAATTGAGCCCGCAGCCGGTTGGCTACTCTCGCGCCGGTGCGATGGAGTCCGCGCGCAGGACGAAGTGAAGATTCAGGATTTTGAGGTTGCATCGCGTGATCGAAAGACTTCTATCGCCCATGCGACTTGTTCCGGTCTCTCCGGCTGCCGCCGGGATGCTGCGCCGGAGCGCCCCCGGATGCGGGCTGGCGCGATGCCCTCTGAGGAGCTTTCATGCCCAAAGAACTGGTTATTTCCGCGGCCCCCCACGAGACGCGGGTCGCGATTCTGGAAGATGGTCTACTCTGCGAAATCTACATCGAGCGTGAAAAAGAATTTGCGCTAGTCGGAAGCATCTACAAAGGCCGCGTCACGCGCGTGCTTCCCGGCATGCAGTCGGCCTTCGTGGACATCGGCCTCGATAGCGACGCCTTCCTCTACGTCGGCGACTTCCTCGAAAATCTCGAAGACTACGACCACGTCGTCGCACCCGTCGAAGGCAAAGTCGAAAAGATGGAGCAGCAGGGCGGCGCACGTCTTTGCGCCGCCGGCAAGGCGGAGCATCGGGCCCATCGGGTCACGAAGCGCCTCCGGCCGAAGCCACCGACGCTGCGCCGCAACTCGCCAGCTCGTCTCCGGAGATGCCGCACGAGGAGGAGGACCAGCCCTCGGGAAACGTCGCCCCCCCGCAGCCGAACATGCGGGAGACACGTCCACCCGTCGCCGTTTGCGCGGCAGGACCGCCGGCCGGGCGGATTCGGACAAGGCCAGGGCCGCCAGGGCCAGGGCCAGGATCACGGGCGGCGACGCGGCGGCGGCGGCCGCTGGCGTCAAGGCCGCGGCGGAGGTGGTCAGCGCTATCAAGGGCGTGATCTGCCTCCTTCGAAATACGCTTCGCCCCGCCCCTATACGCCCCGGCCACAAGCGGAGCCGCACGAGGAATTGCCGGCCGACTACGAACCCATCATTCTGCCGGGCGAATCCTAGCCAAATACAAAGACCGCGCGCCTCAAGCGGGCGGCCGCAGCCGGTGCTTCGGCTTCCCCGACTCAATCGGCAGAGATGCCTCCGCAAACCGAACAGCGAGACTATGCGGAGCCGTCAGCTGAAGCAGCCGAACATGCAGAGCAAGATCTAACTGCCTCGGAAGCGACGCCCCTCGCAGGACGCATGGGAGACCGGAGGCCTGGGCCCCCAGCAGCGGCGGCGATGCCGGCGCGGTCCCCCTGCCCGATTCCGAGACCTTCTCCGAATATCAGGCGCTTCCTGAGGAGCCGCCGCGCGCCATTTACGAAGGCGCCGCCGTGCCGGATACCGCTTCTCATCCTGCGGGACCGCATGAACTCTCCGATGAAGAGGTCAGTTCCCTGGCGGAACAGCTCGCCGAGGCACGCCACGAAGAGGTGAGCGCCAAAGCCGAGGCTGACGCCGAACAGGGCATGCTCGAGGAAGAACTTCCGCATGGGCCCGAAGGCGCGGCGGAAACCGACGAGTTCATCGCCGAGGCCGAAGCGGACGAGCATGAGGAACAGGCTGAGCATGACGAGCACCATGACGAACACGAGGAGCATCGAACGAGGCCGCGGACATATCCGCGGAAGGCGCCTCCGGACTCGGCGAGGCGGAAATGCGGGAACCGCAGCGCTTCGCCGGAGCACCCCATGTCCGCGCGCATCTCCGAACCGCAACGCGCGCGCTTCCAGCGGCCCATGCGCCGCGGCGGCCGCAATCGCGGCCAGGCAGCGCCACACGCGCAGGCACCGACCACCGGCACGCAGCGCGCAGCGCCGCAGCTCATCTCCGAAGTGCTTGAAGGCCGGCCAGGAAATCATCGTCCAGATCGCCAAGGAGCCGCTGGGCAAGAAAGGGCGCGCGCATCACCAGCCACGTGGCCTTGCCCGGGCCGCTTCCTGGTTTACATGCCCACGGTCAATCACATCGGCGTCTCGCGCCGCATCGACTCGGCCGAGGAGCGCTCGCGCCTGCGCCGTCTGGTCACCGAAGCGAAGGGCACCTTCCCCGGCGGGTTCATCGTGCGCACCGCGGCGGAAGGCGCTCCCGAAGAGGAGATTCGCGGCGACGTCGAATTCCTCGGCCGCACCTGGGAGAAGATTCGCACGCAGTCCGAGCCGCGCAAGGCGCCGGCCCTGCTGCATCGCGACCTGAACCTGGTCGAGCGCATCCTGCGCGACTACGTCAGCAACGATTACACCGCCATCTGGATCGACAACGAAGACGAGTTCAGCAAAGTCGTGGAATTCGTCAGCCGCTTCCAGCCCAAGCTGGTGGGCCGCGTCAAGCTCTACACCAAGAGTGCGCCCATCTTCGAGGAGTTCGGCATTCAGCAGGAGCTCGACAAGGCCCTGCGTCCGAAGGTGTGGCTCAAGTCCGGCGGCTACATCGTCATCAACCACACCGAAGCGCTGGTGGCCATCGACGTCAACACCGGCAAATACGTCGGCCGCGGCTCGACGCGCCTGGAAGACACCATCGTCAAGACCAATCTCGAAGCGGTGAAGGAGATCGTCCGCCAGATTCGCCTGCGCGACTCTGGGCGGCATCATCGTGCTGGACTTCATCGACATGGAGGAGCGCCGCAACCGCGAAAAGGTGATGGGCGCCTTGGAAGCGGCGCTGCGCTCCGACCGCGCGCCCTCCAAAGCCCTGCACTTCAACGAATTCGGCCTGGTCAATATCACCCGCAAGCGCACCAAGCAGGCGCTCGAGCGCGTGCTCTGCCAGCCGTGCCCCTATTGCACCGGCTCGGGCATGGTGAAATCCGTGCCCACCATCTGCTACGAAATTCAGGCCGAAGCGCGCAAGATGGCCGCCGATCTGGACGCCTCCAGCCTCACCCTGCGCGTGCATCCCGAAATCGCCAAGGCGCTCAAGACGCGCGAAGCGGCGCTCATCGAAGAACTCGAGCAGACACACGCGCAAGAGCGTCATCATCCAAGCCGACCCCACGCTGCACTGGGAGCAGTACGATATCTACTGACGAAGAAGAAAAGCCTGCCTTGAGGTTTTCGCCCCGGACCTGGGGCGGAGCCTTGCCAGTTGACGCGGAGACGCCTGCGGAGTATCTCTTTACGTTATAAACGCGGCTGAAATCGGCGTCGAACACCCCAAGCGGCACATCATCCGCCGATCATTTTCAGCCAATTATTCTCAGCCAATCAAGGAGGGGACCGTGAAGCATCTAGTTTCCTGGATTGCCGTTGCGGCTTTTGTATTGGGTATTTCGTCCGGCGCGCGAGCACAAGGCCACGTCACTCTGCTGTCTCCGGACCCGCTCAAGCGGGAAGTCGATGAAATCGTCAAGAACTTCGAGATGAAAACCGGCGTCAACGTCCAGGAGTCGTACGGCACCGGCGTGGGCTCGCGTAAAACAGTTCAGGAAGGCGGGGCCTTGGACGTGACGCTGCTCTTCGCTCCCTTCGACGATGCGATCAAGACGGGCAACGTCGATAAGAGCACGCAGACCGTGGTGGCCCGAGTGCGCCTGGCGATCGCCGTGAAAGCGGGCATTCCCAAGCCGGACATTTCGAGCGCCGCAGCCGTCAAGAAGCTTCTGCTCAATGCCAAGTCCATCGGAACCGTCGATCCCGCTCAGGGAAGCGTCGGCGGAGCGGCCATGCTGGCGTTCGAGAAGATGGGTATTACCGATCAAATAAAACCCAAGATAAAACTGTATCCAACCGGCGGGGGGCCTCAGAAGGCCATCCTCGACGGTACGGTCGACGTCGCCGTTGGTCCTTATCTCAGCGACTATCGCAATCCCGATCCCGGGCTTCAGGTGGTCGGGGCGTTGCCGCCGGACGCCGCCACTCCAGTGGACATTACGGGCTGGATCTCCACCAACGTTTCGGACAAAAAGGCCGCCATGGAGCTTCTGGATTACTTCAAGTCGAAGGACGCCGCGGCGGTTTGGGAAGCGGCCAAGGTATTTCCGGCCTCGAAGTAAGTCCGGCCCGCTCAGGAACCAGCAGTCATCCGTCCGAGGGTTCGATCTCTTGATGCGGAATCGAACCCTCGCTCGCGAAGCGTCGCGCCAGTGGCACAGCCACTCTTGGCTGTGCAGTGTGTAGCCCAGGTCGCGCGCGACTCGAAGCGATCCACCGGCCCGCGTCTAGCTCGCGAAAATTCACGGCGGCAACGGCTGTCCACCCTCATTTCCACTCGTGAAGTTCTGGTATGATTTCGTGTGTGCAAATTTTGCGCTGAAGCGCGAAATTCTCGATCCCTATGATTGCCCGCTACACACGCCCGCAGATGGGCGCCATCTGGACCGATCAAGGCCGCCTGGAGCGCTGGCTGGAAGTCGAAGTGGCCGCCACGGATACGCTGGCCGAGCGCGGCGTGGTGCCGCCGGAAGCCGCCGCGCGCATTCGCGAACGCGCCCGCGTCGATGCGCAGCGCGTGCTGGAAATCGAGGCGCGCGTCCGGCACGACGTGATCGCCTTCACGCTCGCCGTCGCGGAATCGATTGGCGATCCCGAAGCGGCGCGTTGGCTGCACTACGGGCTGACGTCGAACGACGTTGTGGATACGGCGCAGGCGCTCCAGATTCGCGAAGCTTCCCGCCTGATCGACGCCGGGCTCCAGCGCCTCGGCGAAGTCCTCGAAAAGCGCGCCCGCGAATTTCAGCACACTCCCCAGATTGGCCGCACCCACGGCATTCACGCCGAGCCCATCACCTTCGGCCTGAAGGTTGCCAATTGGTTTGCCGAAAATCGCCGCAATCAGGAGCGTTTCTGCCGCGCCGCGCGGCAGATGGCCGTGGGCAAGATTTCAGGCGCGGTAGGTAATGCCGCGCATTTGGGAGTGGACGTGGAGGAGGCCATCTGCCGCCGCCTGGGCCTCGAGCCCGCCCCCGTCGCTTCGCAGGTGATCCAGCGCGATCGCCACGCCGAATTCGTCTCCGCGCTGGCGATTATTGCGGCGACTCTCGAGAAAATCGCCGTCGAGATTCGCCACCTGCAGCGCACCGAAGTGCGTGAGGCCGAGGAACCCTTTGCCTCCGGGCAGCGCGGCAGCTCGGCCATGCCCCACAAGCGCAATCCGGTAAGCTGCGAACAGATTTCCGGCCTGGCGCGCGTGGTGCGCGCCAATGCCCAGGCCGCCCTCGAAAATGTCGCCCTCTGGCACGAACGCGACATTTCGCACAGCTCCGTCGAGCGCATCATCCTGCCCGATTCCACCATCCTGATCGACTATATGCTTGCCCGCATGACCGATATTCTCGCCGGCCTGCGCGTCTTTCCCGAACGCATGCGCCGCAATCTGGACGCCACCCAGGGCTTGGTCTTTTCAGGGCAGCTGCTGCTCGACCTGGTCGAGGCTGGCGCCCCGCGCGACGGCGCCTATCAGTGGGTGCAGGAAAACGCCATGGCCGCTTGGGAATCGGAGGGCAGCTTCCGCGAGCGCGTCGCGCGTGACGAGCGCATCACCAAATTCCTGGACCCTGCCGCTCTCGCACGCGCCTTCGACCTGGACCGGCAGCTTCACCAGGTCGACGCCATCTTCCGCCGCGTCTTTGGTTTGGCCGGGAACTAGCTGGGCAACTGCCGGGATACTTTGCTTGACAGCACTGTGCCCGGCAGCGAAAATTGCCTTCCCTTCCTGAAAATCTCATAGCTTAACTTGTGCCGTTGCGGGACTGGTACTGGTACGGCCCCTCCTCCCGCTTTTCGCGCCCTTGACCAAACGCAATTTGGGGCGCGCCAATCGCACGCAAACGGAGGAAGCCGTGTCCGCAAATAACGCACCCCTGGGAACCATTCTCGTCGCCGACGATAATCAGTCCGCCCGCGACATGCTGGAGATGATGCTGCGCACGCATGGCTATCGCGTGCTCGCCGTGGGCGATGGCCCCGCGGCGCTGGCCGTGCTGCAGCAGGAGCCCATCGATATGGCCCTCATCGACGTGGTCATGCCCGGCCAAAGCGGTTTTGCCGTTTGCCGCGCGGCCAAAGACCGCCCCGAAACGCGCCTCACGCCCGTCGTGCTCATCACCGGCCTCGGCCGCGTGGAAGACCGCATCAAGGGAATCGAAGCCGGCGCCGACGATTTTCTGAATAAGCCCGTCCGCAAGGAAGAGCTGCTCGCCCGGGTGAAGTCGCTGGTGCGCGTGAAGCGCATTACCGACGAACTGGAGAGCGCCGAAACGGTGGTCTTTACCCTTGCCGCCAGCATTGAAGCCAAGGACCCTTACACCGAAGGCCACTGCGATCGCCTCTCGCGATATTGCGTGGCGCTTGCCGAGCGGCTGGGATTGCCCGAGGAGGATCGCATCGCCCTCCGCCGCGGAGGCGTGATTCACGATATCGGCAAAGTCGCCGTCCCCGAACGCGTGTTGCTGAAGCCGGGGCCGCTGGACGTGCACGAACGCCAGTTGATGGAGACGCATTCCGCGATTGGCGAGCGCATTTGCGCCCCGCTGAAGTCCTTTCGCAACGTGTTGCCCATCATCCGCTGGCATCATGAGCGCCAGGATGGCAGCGGTTATCCCGATCATTTACGAGGCCACCAAATTCCCCTCGTCGCGCGCGTCCTGCAAACCGTAGACATCTTCGACGCCTTGACCACCGATCGCCCGTATCGCAAGGCGCTCTCTTCCGAGCGCGCTTTCGGTATCCTGCGCGACGAAGTGCGCCGGGGCTGGTGGGACGGCAAGCTCGTGGATGAATTTGAAAGGCTGCTGAAGGAGTCGCCGGAAGCTTGGGCCAGGCACGCGCCCACAAAACAACCTCATAGCACACCGAAAAAAGCGGAGGGGGCCGCAGGCGCCACGGTCCTCGAAGAAACCATGCGCACGCTGACTTTATCGTCCTGATCGAAAGCGGGGTCCCGTGCGCTGGTTTCGCGCACGGTGGGATGAAGCCGCGCACAGTGGCGTGCGTCGGCGAAGGAGTCTCTCCGCGAAAGCCGGCCTGTTTCCAGCGCGCAAAGAACGCCTTCTTTGGTAGGCGCTCTCTCGGCGAGAAAGCGGCTGTCATTCCGAGGAGCGAAGCGACGAGGAATCTGCTTTCTTCTTCAGCTTTATAAAAGCAAACTCCTTGCCTCCTCGAGGGATGACACGATCAGATTTGTTGGATCACTGCGCGCGCTGTATGTACGTCGCTTCCGACGTGTTGACCTTCACCTTGTCGCCATTGTTGATGAACGGAGGCACCTGAATGGTGAGGCCCGTCTCGAGCTTCGCGGGCTTCATCACCGCGCTGGCCGTGGCCTTCTGCACGGTGGGCTCGGTATCCACCACCTTTAAATCCACGGTGTCGGGCAGAACCGCGCCGAGGGGTTTGCCCTCGTAAAATTCCAGCTTCACCGCCAGGTCCGGGATCAGGTAGTAGACGGCGTCGCCCAGCACCTCCCCGCTGACGTGAATCTGCTCGAAACTCTCGTTATTCATGAAGTGGTAGCCTTCGCCATCGGCGTAAAGGTACTGAAATTCGATTTCGTCGAGCACCGCGCGCTCCACAAAATCCTCGGCCCGGAAGCGATAATCGATGATCGACCCGGTGCGCAGGCTGCGCATGCGCGTGGCCATGGCCCCGCGTTTATTGCCGGGCGTGCGATGGTCCACGCTGTGTACCGTATAAAGGCTGCCCTCATGGACAATAATCATTCCTGGACGCAATTGCGTCGCTTTCAGCATTTATCTCTCCTGAGGCCGGCGCCCCGAACAAGCTTTTGACGAGCGCCCTGTATTTTGGCAAGGGCAGGCGGAATCGGCGGCGCATCCGTGAACTGGGTGACTGAGCGGCTGATTCTAGCGCATGCCGCAACGCTTCCGCTCTTGCGGCTCAACAACTTTGGCGGTCCAACAAAAACCCGCGTGTCTCTTCCGCGCGGTTTTGATTATATCCATCGCCGCAAAGCATGGTCAAACCGCCCGCTTCCGAAGGCGGCTCGAGCCAATAACCCCGATCGTATTCATGCCGATATTGGTTCGGGAGATACCACCCGCCGCAACCGCTCTCGACCGGCAAAACATTCAAGTTGAATTCGCCGCTCGATAAAACTAATATCCCGCCCCTGGCAGGGCGAGCGCGATAGGACTTCGCCTCCTGCCTGGGGTCCCCGGGCCATTCGCTTCTGTGGAACGAATCTCTCGCAAGAGGAGAAATCATGCCAAAATTGACCTGCCCCAATTGCCAAGCCAGCGGTAAAGACGAGCATCACGATGAGATCATCCAGTGGACCGGCCAAAAATATAACCAGTACGCCGTCATAACAGCTGCGGCCACCTTGTTCTTTGCCTTTATGTGCCTGATCGTTTTTGGCTCTTCGTACGTGCTGGCAGGACTCGCCATTGTCGTGGTCTTATTTGTGGGATGGGTCACGCGCAAGTCCTTCCAAAGAAAAGCCAACGTTTATCAGTGCTCGAAATGCGAGACCGTCTTTAATCCGTGAAGGTTAGAAGGTCAGTCTGCCACCGAACGATTTGCCGATCTGGCGATTGAGTTCGGTGACCCGCCGCTCGGTTCCGCTACAAGCTCGGCGACATGCTCGGCGCGGGCTGCTGCGGCGCGGGTGCAGGCGATGGTGCGGGCACGGTTGGCGGAGCGGGCGTTGCAGTCTGAACCTCGGGCGCAGGCGCGGGGAGCGCCGGCGATTGCGCTGGATTGGGCGGATCCGGCACCGCCCGAGCGCTCGTTTCCGTTGGCGCTAGACGCTCCACCCGGCCCACGACCCCCGCGTTTCCGCCACCCCAGGCGGTCGGTAGATCGTCAGGCCCAACAGTCTTGACCTCCGGCGCGGGCGCCGGGCCTTGCGGCGCAGCCGCTGTAGTTTGCTGGTCGATCTGCTGGGCTTTCGCGCTGAAATCGTTTACGACCTTGCTGGTTTCGGCCGCGCTGGACTCCGGATGAAGATCCTTCCATCGCTCCGCATAGAGGGTGGAGAGGTCCGCGTTCATGGCTGGCGTTACAAACTTGGATTTGTCGATGTCCCTGGCGAACTGGGATTGATCGAAGCCTTTTTCGGCCGGAGCGGGTTGCGCATCGCCTGTACCTGCCAGGAATTTCGAATCGCCTAGTGATGGATTCTTATCCGCCGTCCGAATCTCCTCCAGCATTTTATTGTCCGCGCTTTCGCCGCCTTTGTTGCTCTCCTGCACCATCTGTTCGATCTTTTCGTTCGAGGAGACGGTCAGATTGTCTTTCACCGTTGTGGCCAACTCCTGGGCTTTGTCGGAAAACGCCGCGGCCGTTTCCTTGGTCGCCTGCCATCCTTGCTGCACGGACTCTTTCGCGTCGTCGAACGCATCTTTTGCCTTGTTGATCTCGTGCTGGACGCCTGCCTTTATCCCCACAGGCCCAGCCTCGTACATGAACTTGGCCGTTGCGACGGGGCCTTCCCACACTTGCCCCGGAATAGCGCCTCCCATTCCCAGGTGCTCTGGGAAAGAGCTTGCCACCTGCTCGACTGCGTGCGGCAAGTGTTCACTTGCCTGCGCCACGGCTTCGCCGCAAAAGTGATCGGCCAGATGCTCGGCCATCTCGACATTCTCCGTCGTTGATTTGACCGAAGCCTCCCATTCCTCCTCGCTTCTTCGAGTTGCCGCGTCGTCCGCTCGCTGGCGCAGGCGCGCAGCGTAGTAAGCGGAATCCTCGGCGGAGTTGTTATCGCCGCTTCCTTTGGCTGAATCGCTGCTGCCGCCACCTCCGTCACTGCCGCCCCCGCCGGGTCCCGGCGGGATAGGAGACGCTGGAGGAATAGGCGACGCCGATGGGATCGGCGACGCTGGAGGGATCTCCGACATCGGTGGAACAGGTGACGCGGGCGGAATCTCGGACATCGGTGGGACCGGCGACGCCGGCGGGATTGCCGTCGGCCCTTCCGCCCCGGGTGCGGTGCCGGCCTGTGCTGCCTGCTGCGGCAGCGGAGTCATCTTCTCCGGCGGCGGAAGCAACCCCGCGGGGTCCGGGGGCTTCGGCAGAGCCTCCATCTCCGGTACATGCGTCGCTACGCCGTCGATGGTCTGTGGCTCCGGCTTTGGCGCCGCACCAGGCTTCTCGGGCGGGATGATCTCCCCCTGGGTAGCCACTGGCTCGCCGCTGCGGTCTATAGGGTTATTGTCCTTGGTTAGCGGCTTGAAAAACTCCTCGTTCGGCAGCGGATATTTATCGCCTCCGCCGGGCCAGAAGTCGCCGGGCTTGGATTGTGGCCCCGGCCAGAAATCGCCCGGCTTAGTGCCTTCAAACGGACCAAAGCCCTTGTTCGGACCTTCCCCGGGGCCGCTCGGACCTTTTTGCGCGGCGTCTTGATATTCCGGAAACTGCTCTTGGTGCAGCTCGGCCGTCTTTTGCTCGATCTGCCGGGCCGCCTCATCCTGTAGCTTCACTTTGTACTTGTCGATGGTCTGCACCGCATCGACGGGGTTGGTCCCCAGATCGTCCAGCCTCTCTTTATATTGGCCGACGCGCTCCGTAATGTCCTTGTTGTATAGGGCGGCAACGTCGTCGCGGCAAATCCCCTGGGTGAAATCGTTGCGCCACTCCTGATGCTCCTGTTTGGCGCCCTGGTGCAAGCTCTCGAGTTCCTTGTCCATCCCGGCCTGCATCTCCTGCGATTTCTTCTGGTCCCAGAACTCCTTCTCCTGCTGCTCCTGCAGTTGCTGGCCGGCTTGCTTCTGTATGTCCTGGTAGGTCTCCTGTTGCTTGCGGTCTTGTTCGGCAAAGAAATCCTTCGTCTCCTGTGCTTTTTGCTCGAGCGATTGCTGTTTGAACGCCTCGTCGCGTTTCAACGCTTCGGCGGCGGCTTTTTCGCCGCTCAGGTCATAGACGTCCGATTGCTGGAGCTGCTGCCGCAAGCTGTCTTCCGTCTGAGGGCTACTCTGCGCAGGTGGCGTGATCGACGGCGAAGGCCCGCCCGTGGGCTGCAATACCGCCGGATTCGTGGAGCCATCCGGATCGGATGATGAAGGATTAGCCGGCGGAATCACATTCGCGGGACTGGTCGCCGCATTAACGGGCAACGTTGGATTCGTCTGGTTGGGATCGGAACTCGCGGCCGCGCCTGCCATAGGGCCGGTCGGATTGAACTTGTTCTTGCGCGAATTGATAATGCCGATCAGCGTATTCAAGGCGTTGAGGGTACTCATGCCATCCTCCCGCGCGATCCCGCTTCGATCGAAATTGCCCCCGAAGGCGTCCAAACATAAAAGCGCCCTGCGCTATGCCGTCGCGCTCCTCTCGGCGACTTCACTGTTGGGCACGTCGTCGAGCGACCCGGCCCGCTTCATCAATTCAGCGTCCTTGTAGTAATAAATCTTCTGCACCTTGGCTGGTTTGCTGCTCTGCCCCACGACGATCTGCAGTTCCCTGAACGCCGGGCCGGCCAATTCCTGCGGGCTGACCGTAGATTGATCGTCGGCACCCGCCGACACTCCTTCCTTGCCGATCTCCTCGGCGATCACGGCCGCGCTGGCCACGGTGGGGTTCATGAACGTGCGCACCAGGCAGAGATTCATCAATCTCTTGGCGCTCCCGTAGGCCTTCTCGAGCTGGTCCAGGTCTTGCGCGAAGAGCCACAGCCGCACCTTATAGCCGCGGCCCTGCGCCAGGGCCGTCTCAATTGGTTTCATGCCGCCCAGGCTGGGGAATTCGTCCAAGCAAAACAGGATCGGGTGGGCGTCCCTGGGCGGCACGCCCTGGGACATCAGAATGTTGATGTGCTGGGCGATGAAGACGCGCAGCAGCGATGCATACGTCTCGATGTCTTCCGCGTTAATGCAGATATAAATCGTGGGATGCTTGGCGCCGCGCAGGTCCAGCGGATGCCAGTCCGAACGCTTGGTGATCATGCCGATGCGCTCGCCTTTCCATGAGTTCATGCTGGACTGCGCGAAGGAAAGAATGTTGGACAGGGTTTCGGGATGCTCCTTGGCCAGGCTGACCCCCAGGTCCTGCAACGCCGTCACCTCGGGGTTCTTGCGCAGCCGGTCGAGAAACTCGTCCCATCCGTTGCGGTTCAGGATGCTCAGCACCTTGCTCATGGGCCGGTCTTCCGGCTTATGCCAGAACGCCAGGTCCGCGATGATCGCCGTCAGCACGTCGCGCGCCTTGTTCTCGAAGTACTTGTTCTTTTCGCCGCCTTCGCCTGGAACGATCATCATGGTCGCGGCATTCATCGCGTCTTCCCAGATATAAAGCGATTCGCGCCGTATGAACGACAGCGGGTTGTAGCATTTGCTCTTCATGGGATCGAGCGGGCTGAACTTGATCACCGGGCCGATCGTGCTGCGCCACTTGCTGGTCTTTTCGTAAATCTCGCCCTTCACGTCCAGCACCACCGCCGCCCCCGGCCACCGGAGCAGGTTGGGAATCACGTTGGCTGTGGTTTTGCCCGAGTTGGGTGGCGCAATGGTCAGCAGCGAGCCGTCTTCCGAGTAGGTCAGCAGAACGTCCCTGGTGCCGTCGAGTACCCCGAAGTGCTCGAAGAACGGCGTGGGTGGATCGAGCACCTTGAACGCCGAGCGCTTGATATCGCCGGTCCCCAGCCAGCGCGAGCCCTCCATAAATCGCCGCCGCATGTCCATGAAAAATTCGTCGTTGGGGTATTTTTCAATCAACGATTGCAGCATCGCGAAGGTCTGATTGTGCAGATTCGGCGTGCAGTTTGCCGCGGCAAAACCCTGCACCGCCCCCCGCGCCCGCCCGATCTCCCCCTGCTTCTTGCGCTTGTGCCAGAAGGCCAGCCAGCCGATGTACTCAACCTCGGGATCGGTCATCCCACCCTGATACATCGCCGTGATGCGGTAGGTATAGAACCTCTCCTCGTCGATCAGTCCGCGATTGAAGGCGAAGTACGCAAAGCGCATGCATTCCAGGTCCTGCCGCTTGAACGTGCTAATGGGTTTTCGCAGGATGAAGCGCATCATGTAGTTCTTATTGCGGTTCTCGCCCTTCAGCTTGAAGGTGTAATTGCCCGAGTCGAAAACCTCGACGATGTTCCGCTCGCGGGTCGCCTGATCCACGCCGAACTCCTCGAGCGCCTCCTTGTTGCTGCGCCGCACGGTCAGATAGCGCGAGTAGTAGATCTTCTTGTAGGCCCACCGGCCGACCAGCGCCAAAATCCCCAAACCGACAGCGAGCTCGATCAGCAAGGCGATTCCGTAGCCGATCGTGAACAAGAATCGCTGCCAAAGCCCGGGCCCTGCAGGAATCCCGCCAAGGCTCCCGGCCTTCCCGGCGCCGACCGTCGTGCAAGTCTGAATCGCCTTGACCAGCGCGCTGTGCAGGATCGGAGTGACCTGAATTTGTCCGTTAGCCAGCCGCGGCTTGTCGGGTCGCTGCACCAGGCAATCGTTAGCCGGATTGTCGGTCTGGCCCAGCGCGCAACCCTCTACGACGATGTGCTCGCCGTTGCAAAGGTAAACGACGTTGAACTGCAAAGGCTTTTGCGCTGCCCACAGAAGCGCGCCCGCGGCCAGACATAGGACGGTCGCGGCAAGAGCCGGCCGCAAAGCTGCAAATATTCGCGCGGTCCTCTTGCGTGAAGAGGGCCACAGGGCTTTCTTCTGTGACATGGAGTTTCTCCAGTGACCGCAGGGTGCGGGGAGTGCCCAGCGAGTCCGCGAAACGATACCAAACTGCCCAGTTAGCGGCAAAGCTAAAAATCAGCGAAGGCCGATCAACGAAGCCGCGCAGTCATGCTCCTTTCTGGAACACCCCAGCTACCCAGGCCGCTGCAAGTCCCGATCGAAATCCGCCGGTGCCAAAACCACCACATCCGGCAAAAAATAACGCCGTCGGCTGCGTCGGAGTCGCCTTGACTTTGCCGCAAGCGGCTGCCTACACTCGATCTTTTGCCGCCATCGAGCCTAAACATCGTGGAATCAGCACACGGCCAGGTCGTTATTGTCGGCGTGACCGGCGCTTCGGGCGCGGTCCTGGCGCAGACGGCGCTGCGCCTGCTGGATGCCGACCCGCGCGTCGCCCGCGTTCACCTGGTCGTCACCGAAACGGGCCTGCGCCTGCTCGAACACGAGCTGCACATCTCCGCGCCTCTCGGCGAATTGCCGGGCCGCATTCTCGATTCCGCCGGCGCCCAACCCGGCAAAATTGAAATCCTGCCCAACACAGACGTAGGCGCTTCCATCGCCTCGGGCAGCTATCCGGCCGACTCCATGTGCGTCATCCCCTGTTCGATGGGCATGCTTTCCGCCATCGCCGCGGGCGCCAGCGATGACCTGCTTTCACGCGCCGCCGACGTCACACTCAAAGAAGGCCGCCGGCTGGTGCTCTGCGTTCGCGACACGCCCTTCAGCCGCATCCATCTGGAAAACATGCTGCGCGCGCAACAGGCTGGCGCTGTGATCATGCCGGCCATTCCTTCGTTCTATCACCAGCCGCAGACCATCGAAGATCTTGTCACCCAATACGTCTGCCGCGTGCTGGCGCAACTCGGGCTCCCCCAGGATCGCCAATTCGCCTGGAAAGGCCAGGGCCAGCAGTTGCGCAAGGCATTTCAAATATAAGCCGCAGCGAACCGTTATGAGCCCCGGAACAAATTCTTTCGTTCAACTTCGCGGCGCCAAACCCAATCGCTTTCGCACCGTGCTCGAAATGATCAAATTCGAGCACTCCATTTTCGCGCTGCCCTTTGCCCTCACCGGAGCGCTGCTGGCCGCCCGCTATGCCCGTGGCATGGCTTGGCCTTCGCTGCGCCAGATCGTCTGGATCATCGTGGCCATGGTGGGCGCGCGCTCGGCGGCCATGACCATAAACCGCATCGCCGACGTTCGGTACGATCGCGAAAACCCGCGCACCAGCAACCGCGCCCTGGCCACCGGCGCGCTTTCCCTCGGCTTCGCTTGGGCCTTCACCGTCGCCAGCGCTGCTGTTCTGGTCTTTGCGGCCTGGCAATTGAATCGCCTGGCGCTCGAGCTCTCGCCCGTGGCCTTGGCCATCCTGTTTCTGTATTCCTACACCAAGCGCTTCACCATCTGGTCCCATCTCGTGCTCGGATTCTGCCTGGGAATGTCCCCCGCCGCGGCCTGGATCGCCGTCGCCGGATCGCTCGATCCGCGCATGTTGATTCTCTGCGCCGCCGTCACGCTTTGGGTCGGCGGCTTCGACGTCCTCTACGCCTGCCAGGACCTCGATTTTGACCGTCGCGCCGGCCTCTACTCCGTGCCCAAACGCTTCGGCATCGCCCGCGCCCTCCTGATCGCGCGCGGCATGCACGTCGTCATGGTCGCGCTGCTGGTCTGGCTGGCCGCGAGTTTCGGCTTGCCCTGGCCTGCCTGGGCGGGCATTGCCGTGGTCGCCGCGCTGCTCGCCTACGAGCACTCCCTGGTCCACGCCAATGATTTGCGCCGGCTGAATGCTGCGTTTTTCACGGTGAACGGTTATATTAGTTTGCTGTTCTTGCTTTTCTGGGGCGCGGCCGTAGCCGTCGCGCGCTAGGCGGCCGCGCAATATCATGAAGGCAACGCAAATAGCAGCGCAAATCCGGTAATGAAAAACTCCGCTCTCTTAATCGACGACCCGCGGCTCCAGCCCATCGCCGCCAAGGTCATGGCCGGCGAGCGGCTGACCGCCGACGACGGTCTGGCGCTCTACCGCTCGCCCGACCTGCTGGCCCTCGGCTGGCTCGCCAACCACGTTCGCGAGAAGCGCCACGGCGACGTCTGCTACTTCAACGTCAATCGGCACATCAATCCCACCAACGTCTGCGTCGCGCATTGCAAGCTCTGCGCCTTCGGCCGCAGCCCCGACGCCCCCGGCGCCTACACCTTCGCCCTCGAAGAGATTTGGCAGCGCGCCGAGCAAGGCGTGCGCGAAGGCGCCACGGAGTTTCACATGGTCGGCGGCCTGCATCCCGATCTGCCCCTTCGCCTATTTTCTCGACCTGATCCGCGGCCTCAAGGCTGCGCTGTCCCGGCGTGCACCTGAAAGCCTTCACCATGGTCGAGGTCGGCTACTTCGCGCGCATCTCCAAGCTTTCCATTCGCGATACGCTGCTCGCCCTCAAGGATGCCGGCGTCGATTCGCTGCCCGGCGGCGGCGCGGAAATCTTCAATCCGCGCGTGCGCAAAATCATCTGCGACCATAAAGTCAGCGGCCAGCAGTGGCTCAATATCGCCCGCACCGCCCACCAGATCGGCCTGCGCTCCAACGCCACCATGCTCTACGGCCATATCGAGAACGACGAGGAGCGCGTCGAACACTTGCTGGCCCTGCGCAAGCTGCAGGACGAAACCGGCGGTTTCGTGGCCTTCATTCCGCTGGCGTTTCATCCGGAAAATACCGGCCTCTCGCATCTGCCCAAGCCGACCGGCTTCACCGACCTGAAGACCATCGCCGTCTCGCGCCTGCTGCTCGATAATTTCGATCACATCAAGGCTTACTGGATCATGCTCACGCCGCGCATCGCCCAGATTGCTCTGCGCTTCGGCGCCGACGATATCGACGGCACCGTGGTGGAAGAGAAGATCTATCACGACGCCGGCGCCACCACGGCGCAATTCACCTCGCGCGCTCAACTCGAGCGCCTGATCCGCGAGGCTGGCCGCGTGCCCGTCGAGCGCGACACGCTCTACCGCCCGATCGATCGCTCCAAGATGCCGCCCCCTCCGCCGCAGTCTGGCGCCAGCCTTTCCATCATCGTATAGCTGGCATACGCCGGCAGTCGCAAAATGACCGATTCGCTCGCAGCTAACAGGCTTCCGCGTGCGTCTGCTTGTCGGCCGTTTCTTCCCGCTTCTTGAGCAGAGCCTCGCCGACAAGCAGCGCATAAAACGGCGCATAGGCCAGCCATTGAAAATACGGATCGAAATGCCAGATACCATTGATCTGATATTCGATGAGCACTTTATACGAAAGAAATTGCAGAATAGTGGCGAGCAGCCAGGCGGGATTGGGAAAGAAGCACAGCAGCGGAACGATCCAGGTGAAGTACCAGGAGTAGGTATTGGGCGCGAACATCAGAATGGCGCCTACGATCAGAAACGCGGCGCGCAGCGGATCGACCATTCGCGCGGCGGCCCAGATGGCCAGGCCCAGAACGATGCCTTCGCCAATTCCCGCTGCGATCTCCGGATGCCCGGAGAACCACAGCAATACCGCGTAGAGGCTGGGATTGTAGTTTTGAAAGGTCGCTTGATAGTGGACGAAAAGTGTCGAGAACTGCGCGATCGCGGACCGATAGGGCCAGACGCACGCAACGCCAACGAGCGCGCCGCCGCTGAACGCGATCCAGCCCCGCAGCTTTCGGGGCCATTCCGAAAGGCGCAGCGCGAGAGGCAAAAGCGCGATGGGAAAGAGTTTCGCCAGCGATCCGGCGGTCAAGGCCATGGTGGATGCGCCCGGTCTTCTTTTGATCATGGCCAGGGCGGCGATCATCGCGGCAATGGCCAGCGCATCGTTATGCCCGCTGGCCGCGAATTCGACGATCACCAGCGGATTCCAGGCGTAGATGGCCAGGCGATAGTTCCCGTCGGGATAGGCTTCGAGCCATTTCGCGAGCATCGCCAGAACCAGGAGGTCGGCTAGAACGAAAGGCAGCTTGAACGCGACAATTCCTGGAAAATAGCGCGCGTCCAGCCGAAAAATAAGCTCGGAGAGCGGAGGATAGACGGCGGGGATTTCCGGGCTCGGCATAACCGCCCAGCCTGGATCGCGCAGATAGGCCAGCCGCGGATCGTTCGGGGCAATGGTATACGGGTTCCAGCCCGCGTTCTGTACCCGGCCTTCCCAGCGGTAGCGCTGAATGTCAGTGGAAAGCGACGGCGCGAGCGAGTACAGTGTGAGTCGAAATATCACAGCCCCGGCGATGATAATCCAGAGGGCAGGGCGTGCTTTCGGGGAATGCTCGAGCAAGTAAAGGGCGATGAAATAGACGATGCCGGCGGCCAGGGCCAGCCCGATCGTCTCGATCACGGCGATTTTCAAGTCGCCCAGGCGCGCCATCAGCGCGAAGAGCCCTTCCAGCGCCAGTGCGCCAACGAGGGCTACAACGGTTTGAGGGGCAACACCGAAGATATTTCGTTCACGATGACCTTCACGCTCGGGAGGTAAGTAGGACTTGTTCAGTGCCGATAGCATCTTGTTGATAGCCGCGGCTCAAGGCTGGCTCGGCGAATATTGGTCGCATTTGAGCGGCGCCACCAGGGATCCCTTTCGCGGAATTTATCAGCTCAATTCCTTCGATTTGGCAGTTATGGTCCCTTACTTCCTGGTGCTTGGAATCCTCGCCGCTTACGGCTTCCATCGCTATTGGCTGGTCTATTGCTATGCCAAATATCGCGCCAATGTTCCCGGCAAGGCCGCCGAGCCGGCCACTTGGCCGAAAGTAACTATACAGCTTCCCATCTATAACGAACGGTATGTCGTGGAGCGGCTGGTCGAGGCTATTTCGCGGATTGATTATCCGCCCGAGCTGCTGGAAGTCCAGGTCCTCGACGACTCCACCGACGAGACTCAGGCGGTGGCGCTGGCGTGCGTGGAGCGCCATCGCGCTCTCGGCCTGAACATTCATTATCTGCACCGCGCCAATCGGGAAGGCTACAAGGCCGGCGCCTTGGCCGAGGGGCTGAAGTCCGCGACCGGCGAGTTCATCGCCATCTTCGATGCCGATTTCCAGCCTAACTCCGACTTCCTGCGCCTCACGGTTCCCTACTTCCACGACCCGCACATTGCCATGGTGCAGACGCGCTGGACCTATCTCAATCGCGATTACTCCGCGCTCACCGAAGTCGAAAGCATCTTGCTCGACGGCCATTTCGTCAGTCGAGCATGGCGCCCGCGCCCGCAGCGGCGTTTTCTTCAATTTCAATGGCACCGCCGGCGTCTGGCGCCGGACCGCCATCGAGGACGCCGGAGGATGGCAGCACGATACGCTCACCGAGGATACCGACCTCTCCTACCGCGCGCAGTTGCGCGGCTGGCAATTTCTCTACCTGCCGGAGATCGAGTGTCCTTCCGAACTGCCGGTGGAGATGAACTCTTTTAAATCGCAGCAGGCGCGCTGGGCCAAGGGCCTGATGCAGACGGCCAAGAAAATTCTCCCGCGCGTGCTGCGCGCCGACGTGCCCGCAAGCGTGAAGGCCGAAGCCTTCTTCCACCTCACCGGCAATATCAGCTATCCCCTGATGGTGGTGCTCTCCACGCTGCTTTTGCCCGCCATGATCGTGCGCTTCTATCAAGGCTGGGCTCAGATGCTGGTGATCGATCTGCCTTTGTTTCTCGCTTCCAGCTGCTCGATCTCCGGCTTTTATCTCACGGCGCAGCGCGTGCTCTATCCCAAAACGTGGACGCGCAAAATCATTTACCTGCCCTTCGTCATGGCCGTTGGCATCGGCCTCTCCGTTCGCAACGCCAAGGCCGTCATGGAAGCCATTCTCGGCGTGCGCTCCGAGTTCGCGCGAACTCCCAAATATCGCATTGAAGGCCACAGCGGCACCTGGCGCCGCAAGGGCTACCGCAACCGCGCCGGCTGGATGCCCTATCTCGAAGTGGGCCTGGGCCTTTACTTCGCCGCCACCGTCTATTACGCGATCCAAAACGAGAACTACCTCACCGTGCCTTTCCTGCTCCTTTTCGTATGGGGTTATCTGTACACCGGCCTGATGTCGCTGGCCCACGTATGGATGGAACGCCTGCACCTGGGCGTGCGCGCCCCCGAAGAGGTTCGTCCCGCCGCTTCGAGCGTCCCTGGCTTCTAGGCCACGAAGATCGCCTTGGCGGCATCTTAACCAGTGTTACATGCCGTGTACGTTGTTTTGAGCTTCACACTGTTGTTTTGGCTTCACACCACGGACAACGATCTTTAGGCCGAGCCTGCCTAAAAAGCGGTAGAATCGTTTAGATAGAATCGGTTCCAAGATAAAGGCGCGGAGGTTGCCATGCTGATCAAGAAGCCCAGCGACATTCCCTATTCCGAAATCACGCCCAAAGCCGTGTACATGAATCGCCGGAAATTCCTCGCGGGCGTAGCGGCGGCCACCGGAGCGGTCACGCTGGCTGCGCGCCCGGTTTCGGAATGGCTCGAGCCGCAGTCCGTGCTTGCCGACGGCACCAAGCTGGAACCGCTGGCGAAAAGCCCCTTCTCCACCACCGAGCCGATAACGCCGGTTAAAGATGTCACGCACTACAACAACTACTACGAATTCGGCACCGACAAAGCCGATCCGGCGAAATATTCCACCAAGTTCGTGACCTCGCCTTGGAGCGTTTCGGTGGATGGCGAGGTCAATAAGCCCGGAAAATACGATCTCGGGGAACTTCTTAAGCTGGCGCCGCTCGAAGAACGGATCTACCGGCATCGCTGCGTGGAAGCGTGGTCCATCGTGGTCCCGTGGATTGGCTACTCCTTTAGCGTTCTGGCCAAAATGGCCGATCCTAAATCCACCGCGAAATTCGTGGCGTTTCAGAGCTATTACGACGTGAAGCAGATGCCGCTCGGGCAGCAGGCGGGAATTGAATTGCCGTATGTCGAAGGGCTGCGGCTGGACGAGGCCATGAATCCATTGACCCTGCTGACCTTTGGAATGTTTGGCGAGACCTTGCCTAATCAGGATGGCGCGCCCGTGCGCATGGTGATGCCCTGGAAATACGGCTTCAAGAGCATCAAATCCATCGTGAGGGTTCGCTTCGTCAAGGACATGCCGCCAACCACCTGGAACATTGCCAACGCGCACGAATACGGCTTCTACTCCAACGTGAATCCGCAGGTGGACCATCCCCGCTGGAGCCAGGCCTCGGAGCGCCGTCTGGATGGATCTTTCTTCGGCAAGCGAATCAAAACGCAAATGTTCAATGGCTATGCCGATCAGGTGGCCAGCATGTACACGGGCATGGACCTGCGCAAGTATTACTGAAGAACTCTCCGCGCCACTCCCAGCGCCATGGATCTTTCGCGGCACATAAACGTGCGGTGGCTCAAGCCTCCGGTCTTCCTGCTCTGTCTCGGGCCGCTCGCGCATCTCGTGTGGATGGGTTTTCATGACGAATTGGGCGCGAATCCGGTGGAATACATCACCCATTCCACGGGAACGTGGACGCTGGTGGCGCTTTGCGTCACGCTAAGCGTCACGCCGCTGCGGCGCATCCTGGAGCAGAACTGGCTGGTTCGCTTCCGGCGCATGTTCGGCCTCTTCGCTTTCTTCTACGGCTCGCTGCATTTCATCACTTACGTTTGGGTCTATTCGGGTTTTGACGTCCACGCGATGATCGACGACGTGTATAAGCGGCCGTTCATTACCGCTGGATTCACCGCGTATGTGCTCATGATTCCCCTGGCGCTCACCTCAACCAGCGGGATGATCCGCCGCCTGGGCGGGCGGCGATGGAGTTGCTGCACGAACTCATTTACGTCAGCGCGATCGCGGGGGCTATTCACTATTACTGGCTGGTGAAATCCGATGAACGCGTGCCGCTGCGGTTTGCGGCCGTGGTGGCGCTGCTGCTGGGTTATCGGGCGATTTTTTACGCGTTCCAGCGGAAGGAAAAAGCCGCCGCGAAGAAAAGCACGCGAGAATCGGTGCTTTCCGCTTAGCCCTCGGCCCCGCGAGTTTCGCCTGATTCATTCAGCAGAAAACAAAAGCAGATTCCTCGTCGTCCGCCCTGGCGGACTCCTCGGAACGACAGCATCGAGGTTAGCCGCACGGATCAGGCGGTGGTTTCAGCGCTGGCGCGAATCTACTGCCAGCGCTTGGGGCGCTTCTTGGTGTCCAGAACCTTTTTGCGCAGCCGCAAGCGATTTCGGCGTGACCTCGACGAATTCGTCTTCGGCGATGTACTCGATGGCCTGCTCGAGGCTCAGATCGCGATGCGGGATCAGGCGAATGGCTTCATCGGCGCTGGAAGCGCGCATATTGGTCTGTTTCTTTTCCTTGGTGATGTTCACGTCCATATCGGCTTCGCGCGAATTATCGCCGACGATCATTCCCTCATAAACTTCGATGCCCGGCCCGACGAACATTTCGCCGCGCTCCTGGATATTCCACAACGCGAAAGCGGTGCTGACGCCGGCGCGATCCGCCACGAGCGCGCCGGTGGGCCGCGAAGCCATCTCGCCAACGTAATCGGTCCAGCCGGCCAGGATGGAATGGATCAACGCGGTGCCGCGCGTTTCGGTGAGCAATTGGCCGCGCAGCCCGATCAGGCCGCGCGAGGGAATGCGAAACTCCATGCGCACGCGGCCGGAGCCGTGATTGACCATCTGGGCCAGCTCGCCGCGCCGCGTGCCGAGCGATCTCCATGACGATGCCGATGAAAGCTCTCCGGGCAGTCGATAACCAGCATTTCCAGCGGCTCGAGGCGGCTGGCCATTTTCGGTGCGCACCACGATCTCGGGTTTGCCGACCATCAGCTCGTAGCCCTCGCGGCGCATGGTTTCGATGAGAATGGCCAGTTGCAACTCGCCGCGGCCGAGCACGCGAAACGCTTCCGGCGTCTCGGTATTCTCGACGCGAATGGAGACGTTGGTGAGCAGTTCCTTTTGCAGCCGGTCGCGAAGGTCGCGGGAAGTGACCCATTGGCCGTCTCGGCCGGAGAGCGGAGAATTATTGACGGTGAAAATCATGGCCAGAGTGGGCTCGTCAATCGCAGAGCGGCTCAAGCGGCGCGGGATTTTCGGCATCGGTGATGGTTTCGCCGATCTGAATGCCCTCGACACCGGCGATGGCGACGATGTCGCCGGCGGAGACCGTTTCTGCTTCGTCGCGATCCAGGCCGCGAAAAGTGAAGAGCTTGGTGATGCGCGTGGTTTGGATTGAACCATCGAGCTTGGCGATGCCCACTGCTTCGCCGCGGTACATGCGTTCCCTGGAACACGCGGGCGATGGCGATACGGCCGAGAAAATCGCTGTAATCGAGATTGGTGACCTGAACCTGCAGCGTTTTTTCCGGATCGCCCGAGGGAGGCGGAATGGTGCTCAACAATGGCCTCGAACAGGGACTTCAAATCGGTGGCATCGTCGCTGCCGGAGGGCGCGCCGGCTGGTCCCCACTGGCGATGGGCGACGCCGGTTTTCGCGTTGGTGTAAAGCACCGGGAAATCGAGTTGGTCTTCGGTAGCGTCGAGATCGATAAAGAGACTGTAGATCTCGTCCAGCACGGCGGCGGGGCGGGCATCGGAGCGGTCGATTTTATTCAGGACGACGATGGGAGGCAGCTTGGCCTGCAACGCTTTTTGCAGGACGTAGCGCGTCTGCGGAAGGGGACCTTCGCTGGCGTCAACCAGCAGGAGCACGCCATCGACCATGCGCAGGGCGCGCTCGACTTCGCCGCCGAAATCGCTGTGGCCGGGCGTATCCACGATATTGATGCGCGTATCGTGATAAAAAAGCGCGGTGTTCTTGGCCAGGATGGTGATGCCACGCTCGCGCTCGAGTTCGTTGGAGTCCATCACGCGCTCGGCGACTTCTTGATTGCTGCGGAAGATGCCGCTCTGACGGAGCATGGCGTCGACCAGCGTAGTCTTGCCGTGGTCGACGTGGGCGACGATAGCGATATTGCGGATTGCTTTATTCATAAATTATAGACCTAAAAGAGCTTACCTAACGGAGCTGGCCGGAATGGCACGACAATTGCGCGGACTACCCCCTCCCCCCACTTTTTTTTGCAAGAGTATCATTCCAGGGGAGTTGCTGCCCGAATTTGACAAGAGTTTCATTCCAAAGGAGTTGTTGTCGCACCTAGACAAGAGTATCATTCCACTGCACTTAACAGAAACCGCTCGAAGGAGGTCAGCGCGGCTGACCGCACCGGTAAATGACCGAGATCGCTCCGTGCAAAATTCGAGCATGTTCTATTGTACCGCACGAGTCTATAGGCGCCGGTGGAGAATATTGTTTTAAGGGATCCGAACAGAGATTCCGAAGCTGCTCTGGAGGAAACGCGCAGTGAGGCCTTTGTGATATTGGGAAGGCATCGTGCCTAAATCCGCCGCGGGCACCGAACTCATTCCCACGCTGCAGCGGCTGGCGGGAAACCCGCCGGAAGTCTCCGCAAAATCGCGCAGAGCCGCGACCGATTAGAATTCGGCGGTCGCGGCGCCAAGCGATACGCGTGATTGCTCAACCCTCGTCAACCCCGGACCGGAGCTCAAGCCTCCGAAATTCCGAGGCTATTGGACCTGCCTAAAGTAGTCAAATGCGCCATTCACCGGCGTGTTAGCCCCATCGGAGCCAACAGCAATGCCAACCTCGGTTGGCGTCAACCATGCTGTGTCTGTGTTGAGAGGCACAGTTCCGATCTGGGTATATACGGATCCCGTCCCGGAATAAGAAAAGGTCAACTTCGCTCCGTCGTCCTGAACCTTCAGCCACCAAGGGAAAGTTGAAGGAAGCATAGTGGTACCAAGCGGATTTCCACCAGTAGCCTCCGTAGCCGTTGGCCAATAGCCAACGGTTAATGCCAGCTGTGCACTCGCGTTCGCGTAATAAACACCGAAGACGATAAACCTGCCGGTGGAGTCACCCAGCACAAGGCCGGACAGAGGAGCAGGCTGCATCGGACTCAGATCCATGGCATTGAGTTTCAGCACGACTGTCCACGGCGTTGCGGGGACGGGCTGTGTGATGCCGTTGATGGAGCTTCCCGTCGCCGCCGGCGCGGTCAACGTCAAAAGACCGTTGGCAACCGTTGCGGCCGCCGTGCCTTGATTAAACCAAGCCCAGTGGGTATTGAGCGACGCACCGTTAAACTCATCATTCAGTGTTCCGGGACGTGCTGGCTGTACGTCTGGGCTGAGGTACACCGTCGGGTTTGAAACCGAATTCGGCAGATTCGCTGAATCCGGCGAGCCTAGAAGGAACAAGTCCTGGGCAGCGCTGACTGTGCCAGCAGGTCCGGCAGGACCCTGTGGGCCGACCGGCCCTGCAGGACCTTGAGCTCCGGTATTACCCTGCGGCCCTTGTGGGCCCGCCGGTCCTTGAGGTCCCTGAGAACCAGAAGATCCGGCTGTAACTTTGGGAAGCAGCGTCACGCTGAGGTCGTTGTTCCCCTTCATGATCTCTACCATGCGGGTGATCCGGATTCCATGCCGAACCAGTCATAGATACAGTAACTTGGTGCTTTCCGACCTTTAGCTCGACTCCCATGGGGGTGAGCTGCCGCGTGTCCACGCCGTCGATGGCTACGTGGGCGCCGGAGGGATCGGAGCTGACCACCAATACGGTCAGCGGATCGCGGTCAAAGTATCGATCATGGTCCTGGTCATGGGATTCGGGATGCTGAGCCTGCAGGCGGCTGGGCATTCCTGCAAAGATCGCAAGAGAAAGGGCCGCGCAAGCCATTGTTGCTATTGGACTTAGTTTTCGCATACGGCTGAGCTCCTTTATGCGGAAACAACCGGACAGCTGCTTTTTGAGTATGGGCTAACAGTAATAGGGTGCCTGGGCCAAACGTTGGGGACAATGGTACGTCTTGGCTACTGGCAAGCTTCGCCTGAAATTCGCTGAGGGCAGAGGAGCGGCTACCGGCGCGACCGACGACGGCCGCATCCATCTCGGCCAAAGCCCGCCCGGCGCCAAAACCGTCGGACGGATGGGGCGGCGGTGCAGTTCATAGGACCCCGAGGTGCGAGCCCCGCCGAACACGTTCAGACAGGCTGCTCATGTTTCCGTCCCCCTTCGTGCTATATAAAATGGGCATGGACTTCACGGAATATGGCGCTTTCGCATGCTCGAACACGCCCCGAGGAATTCCGCGAAATCTAAGTAGAAACCTGGCTCGCTGTATATGGCAGCGCGTCTTGGAGTGTCAATTGGTCCTAACATTTCTTTTCTTTACGGCCCCTAACATTTCTTTACGGTCGAACAGTTGACAAATGCTTCTCACGGATTCCTACTACGCATGTTTGACCTCGCCTGGGGATAAAGGGGTGGGGCGCCGGAACGGCCCAGCAAGAACGTCGCGCCCGGGGGATGCGTCTAAAAATCAAAGACCGTTGGGGCTGGTGAAGCAGTCGCGGAATTCCAGCAAAAGCGCGTGGGCATTATTTGCTGGATTCCGTTCGTGAAGTTCGCCTGTGCCGCGAGCTACGGCCCACCCGATCGTGCAAACGCCGGGATACCGGCCTGGTCGGAAGCGATCGCGGATCGCACCGCCATCGATCGTACCCGCCGGCATTCGGTTTCCTTCAAGCGATTGGCATCCTGACCGCAGTCCCCGCATCGGCGCAGTCAGTTCCAGGTCCAGCCCGGCTACGCTTCCGCTGATGATGGGCACTGTGGTACTCTCCGCTCACCGCGCATCGTGTTTCCGGCAATTCACGACAGAGGAGCCAATCCGCGTATGTCTAATAACCTCGTCTCCGGGCGAAAGGTCGCTGCCGCTTTTTGTCTGATCGCAGCCAGTGTGTTCGCTGGCTCGGCACAACAACAATCGATGGAAGGCAAGACCGCAGAGCAAGCGTACAAAAATATTAAAGTCCTAAAGGGAACTCCCGCGGACCAATTGAATCTAGCCATGCACTTGGTCGAGGGCGAACTTGGTGTGGACTGCACCTTCTGCCACGTAGATCACGATCCCACCCATTTCCAACTCGACGACAACAAGCAAAAAGAAACCGCGCGCAAGATGATGCAGATGGTGATTGATATTAATAAGAACAATTTCGAAGGCAAACAGGTGGTGACGTGTTACACCTGCCACCAGGGCCATCCGGAGCCTACCGGCACTCTGGTCCTGCCACTGTCCGCCGCGGCTGAGAGCGTCATCGGCCTCGAAGAGGAAAAGCCGGTTCCAGCCATGCTTCCCAGCGCAGATCAGATTTTTGACAAGTACGTTCAGGAGCTCGGAGGGGAACAGGCGATTCGCAAGGTCAGCAGCCGGGCGATTATTGCCACGCAAGATCTCGCCACCGGCCCGGGAGGCAAGATTCACTTGCCTGCCCAGATCGAACGGTATCAGCAAGCTCCGAATCTCGCGGTGACGATTGAACACATCTCTAACGGAACGCTGGCCGACGGCTTTGACGGCCGCGTGGCATGGGCACAGAATCTCAAAGGCGCCGTAACCGATACCGGCTTCACGGTGGACCAATCGCGCGCACGCCGCAATGCCGGTTTTTATTCCGACACTCTGGACCTGAAGCAGCAATATACGAAGGTAGAAGTCAGCGGAGTGGTGCAGATCGATGGCGCCGAAGCGTATGAACTCCTCGGTTATCCGGCGAATGACAGCGTCGAAAAGCTGTACTTTGACGTGGTGACCGGATTACTTTTGCGAAAGAATACCGTCCTGAGCACCCCGCTCGGCAACAGCCCGTTCCAGGTGGATTATGCCGACTATCATGAGACCACCAGTGGTTTGCGTTACCCGTTCACGATCAGCATGACGCCGGCGACACCGCGATCGGAGCCGACAACGCACTCGATCCTGCGCATTCAGAAAGTCGAAGACAACCCAGCGATCGATAGTGCGAGATTTGCGAAACCACAACCTAAGCCGGCACAATAAAAAGAAGTAGAACGCGCGTCACACGGCTCAGTCGTGGGGGCGCGCTCGCTTGGCCTTATCGCCATTCACGAGGACGAATTTCTGAATTCGTTTGCCGGTGTCGACTTCACCGGTATACATGTTGCCGTGGGAATCCACGGCAATCGCGTCGATCCAATGAAAGTAACCCGCCATGCGGCCATTGTCGCCGACCGAGCCGGCGACCGTCCCGCTCTTCCGGTCTTGAATCCAGACTTTGTCGTTTGTGCCGTCCGCGATCAGGAGATATTTACCGTCGCGGTCATGTGAGAACGTGAGGTTATAAATCGTTCCACACATTCCGAACGTGGTGCTGCCCGGACCACCGCATTCGGCGCCGCGAGCCGGAGTCGACGGATGGACAAAAAAACTGGTCACGAACTTGCCCTGTTTCGTGAACACCTGCACGCGGTCGGCGCCGCGTTCACAAACATAAACCAGCCCGTCGGGCGCGATGTGGACGCAGTGGAGCGCGGGCGCGAACTCCTGCTGATCGGGAGGCGGGCCCGACTTCCAGTCATACGGCGGCGTCGGGTCGTTGCTGATATCCGCGAGGGCTTTGCCTTTTCCTCCCCAGCCGCGTTTGAATGATCCATCGTAGCCGTAAACGAGCACGCGCTTTTGCTCGACGAGATAAATCTCCTGAGCGTCTTCATCCAAGGTGAATTCAAATACCCCACCCTGCAGAATATCGGTCTGCTGGTTATTTTCACGGGCCTTTTCTCCCTGCGCCAAAGGAGGCGCGCGGTGGCCAAAATCCCAGAGGAATTTGCCGTCGGAGGTGAATTTCTGAATGCTATTTCCGCGGCCGCCGGAGGAGAGCCATACATTTTCTTCCTTGTCGACGAGGATGGCGTGCTCCTGCGGTTTGGGCCATCCGGGTGTGTACCCCGGTCCGCCCCAACCCTGCAAAACATTGCCGTCGGTATCAAATTCCACTACGGCAGGAGCGGCGATACAGCAATCGGTGCGGGGCGGCGTAGTCGCCGCGCCACCTTCATCCGGCTTGAGATCGCCCGGACGGCTGATGACCCAGATGTGGTCGTCCTTGTCGGTCACAAGAACGGGAATGCCTTGGAGAATCCACTTATGTGGCAAGGGCTTGGGCCAGAAAGGGTCCACCTTGTAAACAGGTGCGTCCTTTGGCGCTTTATCCGCGGCGCCCTGGGGCCGGGCTCCCGCGGCCAGAGAAAAACTCAACATGCAAGCGCTTATCGCAAAGCTGCCAAAGCCAAGCCGCCACTTCGCTGCAATCATGTGATCCCTCCCGACTGGACCGCGCTTTTGGAATAGCCCTCAAGCTGGGGACAAGGGCGCCACCATAACGAGCAGTGGCCGGATGGTAAGGCCGAGAAGGCCGCATCCCAACATAGGCCAATTTAGCTGTCAAGATTATTTTCAATTGGTCGTCGATCGCCTGACGCTCGCTAAACTGCGCACAGAGGGCGCACGTCTGGCCTGGTTATCCTATCGCAGCGTGCGCGGGCCGTGAGCATCGAGGATTTGAGCTTGACACACGCATTCGGAATATGCTTGGATGCGCCCATCATTTGGGGCTCGCTCTAAGCTTTACAAAGTCGCCGGTGTAGCAAGAACTTAGCTCGCCAATCTGGGGGTTCTGACATGCGTCCATTTTCACGTCGGCTTGCCTATGCGATCGTGCTGGTGGCGGTCGCGGTGCTCCTGCCCTTCGGTACGCTCAAGGCTCAGACGGTAACCGGAACGATTGTTGGAAACGTGCTGGATTCATCTGGAGCCGCGGTCGCCAATGTGCAAATCACCATCACGAACCAAGACACGGGTGTCTCGCGCCAGGTGACCAGTACGGCCGACGGCGTCTACACCGTTCCCTCTCTTCTGGCCGGCAGGTACTCGGTGCAGGCGAGCGCGCAGGGATTCTCGACCCAGCAGGTGAAAGACATTGTGCTGAATGTCGGCTCGACTTCGCGCGCGGACTTCACGCTCCAAGTAGGCCAGGTGACGCAACAGGTGACGGTTACCGAGGCCGTGCCCCAAGTTCAGACGACCAGTTCGGAAGTGTCCCAGGTGATGGACTCGAACCTGATCGCTGCAATTCCCCTGAACGCGCGCGACCTGCAGCAGTTGGCGCAGGTCCAGCCGGCGGTGACGATGCTTTACACCGCGTCGTATGGAAAGACCCTTTCCGTGGGAGGCGACCGGATTTCCAATAACCGCTTTCTCCAGGAAGGAATTGACATGACGACGAGTTTCCGCCAGTCGCCCGTCAGCTTGGCGAGCAACATTTTGATGGGAGCCGACGCGGTGAAAGAGTTCCAGGTGATCACCGAAAACCCGCCGGTGGAGTACGGCGAGGAGTCGGGCGGCGTCATCAATACGATTTTTAAGTCGGGAACGAATAATTTCCACGGAACGGCTTTCGAGGAGTACCGCAACGACGTCTTTGACGCACGGAACTTTTTCGATGGTGCGAATGCTCCTCCGTTGCACCGGCATCAGTTCGGCGGCTCGGTGGGAGGGCCGATTCGGAAAGACAAGACCTTTTTCTTTGCCGATTATGAGGGATACCGTGCAGATACGTCCCAATCCTTCACGGCTGTAGTCCCTGATGCGCTGGCGCGCGGCAACGGCACCCTCGCTCCTTGCCAGGCTTCCGGCAGCTTCGCCTGCCCAACCGGCTTTGCAACAGGAACGCCCTTTGTCGTGGGGCAGCTTCCCTGCGGTCAAAATGGCGCACTTGCCTGTACTGCCGGGCAAGTTCCCGGCACGGCGTCCGCACTGAATAACGTTCCGGTCAACCCACAGGTTTACAACGCCTTCTTTGGCGGATACGGCGGAAATGCAGGCGTTGCGTTGCTGCCCGCGTGCACTGGCCCGGAGCTCTTCACTTCAACCGGTTCTGCCACGGGAACGTGCAACCTGAGCACGAACCCGGATAACAAGGTGCGGGAGAATTACGGCGTGATCAAGATCGATCACACTTTGACCTCCAAGAACACGCTTTCCGGCACGTACAACATGGACGATTCGACTTCCTATACGCCGAACCAGACGACGATTAATGCCGACGACATTTACTTCCGGCAGCAGACCGGGTCCGTACAGGACACGCAGATCATATCCAACAACTTGGTCAATACGTTTCGGTTTGGAGTGCATCGGCTTTACTATGCGGGCAACATTGACCTTGTGCCGGCGATCTCCGCCGTCGATCCGAACATCTACGTCAATCCCAATCCGTACATTGTGAGCCCCAGAAGTCCTTTCCCGCAGTTGCCCCAGATCACTGTAACTGGCTTGCAAACGATTGGATCGACCGCCCAGCCGGGTTCCGATTTCGAGCCTCGATACATCGGCTATACCAGCGGCAATTTGGACGAATCGATCAACTGGCTGCATGGGGAACACGCCATGCGTTTCGGTGTTCAGGTCCACCGCTGGTACGACAATAACGAAAATTATCAATCCAATCCTCGCGGGGCATATTCATTTCCGAGCGAGGCCTCGTTTTTGTCGGGCGTTACCACGCAGAATTTTACGTGGGCCATACCCGCGTATACAAATGCGAATAATGGACAGACCTATATTGGAACGATCGCGCGTGGCGAGATTTTGATGGCCTATGGGCTATATGCCGAAGATACGTTCAAGTTGAAGCCAAACTTGACGATAACCTATGGTTTGCGCTGGGAGTATGCCGGGCCGCCGACAGAGGAACACAATCGCATCACCAATCTTTACGGTCCAGGCAACCCGCCAAGTTGTAACCCGTACACCTGCGCGACTGCGACGCTTGGCGCTCCCTGGTACCATCCTCCAAAAGACAACTTTGCTCCGCGCGTGGGCTTCAACTGGGATCCGTTCAAGAAGGGAACCACGAGCGTGCGAGGAGGGGCGGGCATTTACTACAGCGAGGTGGCAGATTCTTATTGGTATCCTTCCATCGCTTTCCAGTACCCCAATACAGCCTCGATATCGGTTCCCGGCGTAGGGTTCCCCTTCATCAATGTGGGCAACCCGCTTACGGGGACGGGGTCGAATTCTGTCGTGAACGCATATCTGGCGTCAAAGGGCACCTCCGCCTGTGCTCCAGGCACGCCCGGCGGTGCATGCCTGCCAACGACATTGCAAACGTTGGGTGGCGTGGAGTACCCGTATTTCAAGACGCCTGCCAAATACAGCTTCAATTTCGCGATTCAGCAGCAATTGCCGGAGAAGCTGACGTTCGAGATCGCGTACATTGGAAGTCAGGCACGGCACTTAGGCCGGGACATCAGTTACCAGGATTATTTCCCGACAACGAGTGAAATGCCGGGGCAATTGCCTGCCGTCAATGGAGTTGCTATTCCTGGATCCGTAGTGAATCCACAATGCCAAAGCGCGGGTTCGATTGAATGCTATTACTGGGCAGGTGCGGGACTCAATAACGCAAACCTTTTGGGGAATCTCGCCGGTACGAACAACGCGACGGCCAACACGGTGCCGTACGCGACGCTTTGTGGTCCCAATGCTGCCGCGGGAGGGAGCAACCGAACCAACTGCTACAACAACCCGAATTGGAGTAATTCAATCACGGGACAAGCGGAAGACGCCAACTCCATGTACAACGCCATGCAAGTGATTCTGGAGCGGCGCGTTTCGCCCGGTTTTATGGCCCGCTTTAACTATACCTGGGCGAAGTGCATAACCGACTCGAGCTTTGAGCAGCCCACTGGATTGGTAAACGGCGGATCGGCGGCTTGGCCGCTCATCTACATCGCCAACGCGGCGCGTGGGCGCTGTGCCTTTGTGCCGGGGCAATCGGTGAACCTCACGCTCACCTATATGACCCACTGGGGAAGCAACCTAACGTCCAAATTTGCCAAAGCCATCGTGCCGAACTGGGAACTGACCAGCCAGACGGTGGTTCAGTCCGGACTCCCGTTCAACATCTTCACGGGAGAAAACGTGGCGCGTTATGCCAGCAGCCCGAACTCTGCGGGTAATGATCGACCGAACTGGGCTGCCGCAAGCGCGGCCTGCCCGAATCCGACTCCGACAGGCGCTGTTCTGCCGAACTGGAAGTCCTCGCCAAACCTCACGTATCTAAATCCAGCTTGCTTTGCGCCGGCGGCGCCAGGATACCTTGGAGATATCGGGAACATGGTATTTACGGGGCCTGGCCTTTTCTCCACGGACGTGAGCCTGCGGAAAACGATTCCGATGAGGGAAAGCAAGTCCTTTGTCATTTCGGCGGATATGTTCAATGCCTTCAACCGCACGAACTTCCCGCCGCCCCAAGCGTCATCCGTGTTCAACACCAGCGGGCAGGTCGTCTCAACATTTTCACAAGTGGGAACCGGGGTTTATTTCCCGACCATCACGACTTCGCGCCAATTCCAGGTCAACGCCAGGTTTGTCTTTTAACATAGAACGAGGTTGCCCTCGTTTCGAAGCGGCGCGTCACAGCAGCCGGCCGGTGCTTGATCTGTAAGCTTTGGCAGTTCGCCGATATTGAAACCAGATGACCCTTTAGCTCTGCGTTTGGGAATGCCTCATAAGGCAGGCGGGATGATAAGGAGCCTGCCGCGCGCTTGGCTGTACATTCTGAAGCTTTGAAATTCAAAGGAGGTCCACTATGCGTGGAGTTGCGCTGTTTTTATGCGGGCTGTTTGTGGGCACAGTTATGATGCAGTCCAGCCGCGCGCAGCGGCTTGATGCCGCGGGAGAGCTTCAATTGAACCACGTGGGCATTACCGCCAAGGATTTCCAGGAGACGATGAATTTCTACACCAAAACAATGGGATTTCGCGAAGCGTTCACGTTGCGCGGCGCCGACGGCAAACCCAGCCTCAGTTATATCCAGATCAGCCGCGATACATTCTTGGAAATCGCGCCTCGGAGCGCCGATCGTCCGGCTGGCCTGACTCATTTCGGCCTGGAATCCGCCGACGTGAATGCCACGGTAAAGAAGCTTCGGGAAGAGGGAGTGAAAATCGACGATCCACGCGTAAGCCGCACAAACACGCTACTCACCGCGGTGATCGATCCAAATGGGGTGAGGTTTGAAATTGCGCAGCTTCCTCCTACCTCGTTACCGCGGAAAGCCATCGAGAGCTGGAAATAAAAAATTTCCCGTTTTCGATCTTGATCGGTTCGGCCGCAGCCACAAACATCGCGCTGCAGCCGCCGAAGCGTTACTTGGCGGCTGGAGTTGACGCGGGCGGTGTGGCAAAGGTGCGTTTATGCTCGTCGTTTTCGCGCACAGAGCAAACCCAGGGATCCTGCATGAACGGGGTCGTGGCTTGTTTGAAGGTTCGTCGGGTGGTGAATGGTTTTGTGTACGCGCCGGGATCATCGACCACGACCTCAAGTTCCATCGTGGCCGCATCCACCCGCTTGTACCTTTCGATGTAGTGCAATTGCTCCGTGTGCGGATGGCCAAGCTGGTCAAGCCAGGTCTTGTCATTGAAGCCAACGGAGTCCACCACGAGGGTGTCGCCATTCTCATACCATCCGATCGAATCCCCCCACCAAGTGGGATCCGGATCTTTGGGATGACTGCTGTTTAGCCGCACAACCCGGAATGCTTGCATCAATTCGTGCAGGATGTACACCGCGTCGGGTGTCTGTACGAATATTGTCCGCGCCGGCTGGATATAGGCTCGCCAAAGCGTTGGCGGTTCACAGTAGTTGATCCAGGGGTCGGTGGTCAGTTCATAGCGGGCGTCGGGTCCAGTAGCCGGGTACTCCGACAAGGTTTTCTGCAAGGACCATGGCTGATAGGGTATATCTGGTTCCTTGCCTCTCATTTTTCCCGCCGGATCGGCAAGACTTATGCTTTGCACGGCGGGTCCAGCGAGCCAGTTGCCCGAGAGATCGGCGACCTTCTGGGACGACGGGGATGTTTGCGCCTCGGCTGGCGGGTGGCCTGCCGCGAAAAACAGAAATGTCGCGACAAGAAGGAAGCTTTTCCGCATGTATCGCCTCTCACGGACACTGCATTCGCTGCGCGTGCGTAGCTTTTTAACTCTGGCCCGCTCGCGGGCTACTTCTTAGCGGGCGCCGCTTTGTCGGGCGCCGCTTCCGCCGGCTTGTAGAGGTTGTTGTAAAACGACAGGTTCTCGCGCACCGAGCACACCCACGGATTGGCCATGAAAGGAACACTGGAAATCGTGAAGTTCCTGTGGGTATTGAATGGCTTCGTGTAGGCGCCCGGGTCGTCGATTGTGGCGTCGAGTTCGAGCGTGGTGGCATTCACGCGCTTGTAGCGTTCGGTCAGGTGCAGCTTGTCGGTGTGAGGATGCCCCAGTTGGTCGAGCCAAGTCTTGTCGTTCGTGCCAATCGTATCGATAACCAGCGTATTCCCGTTTTCGTACCACCCGATCGAATCGCCCCACCAGGTTGGGTCGGGATCGTCCGGGTGCTTGCTGTTGAGCCGCACTACGCGGAAGGTTTGCATCACTTCGTGCAGCATATACACCGCATCCGGGGTCTGGACGAATTTTGTACGCGCCGGTTCCATATAAATCCGGATCAGCCCTGGCGGTTCACAGTAGTTGATCCACGGATCGGTGGTCGAATCAAACTGATTATCCGGTCCGGTCGGCGGCTTTTCGGACATCGTCTTGGCCAGCGACCAGGGCTGGTAGGGAATGTCCGGCTCCTTGCCTCTCAGTTTCCCCCCGGGATCCGCGATGCTGACGCTTTGGCCGATTCCTCCGCGCTTTCCATCGAGCTCCCATGTTCCAGAGAGGTCCGCCGGCTGCGACGAACTGGTCTGCGCTCGAGAAGCGAGCGGCAAGAAGGCGCCCATGAGGCTGGCAATCAGAAGCGGCCATTTGTTTCGCATTCCAGATACCCCCTAGCATAACGCTGCGTGAATTGGCGCCCGGAAGAGCCATCACTCGCAATACGGCGCGGGATCTGTGAAACGTAGCGCAATCGAAATTCTTGAGTGCGTATATCATACCCCCTGACGCTCCACAACGAAATTTTTCCGCCCGTCGGGGATACGGTTCCCAGCGAGTTAGAGCGAATTCCCTTAGAAAGGAAGTCAGCCCTGATCACGGAAGCACGCAGCTAGTTTTCATTTCCCGGAGCTCGGCGAATCTCTCACGACGGTGGGAAGGTTCGGATTTCCGCCACGTTGGGCTGGAGAAATGCGCCGCTTTGTAATATTGTTCACCTCATCTCAACCGGGCGAATCCGATTATCCGAATGAACCAAATGGAAGGCGTCCTTCCCTTCACCCGTCAGGTGCTTGCGAGTGAGTGAAACCATGAGCAAAAAAGGGTATCGGCAAGCGGTTGCGGCATCATTTTTGGCGATGCTTACGTGTCTGGCCGGGGCGGCCCGGGCTCAGGATGTCCCCCAGGAAAAACCGCTGCTTGCCGAACAGGCCTTCAAAAACGTGCAGGTGCTCCGGGGAATGTCCGTGAAAGAGTTCATGGAAACGATGGGGTTCTTTGCCGCATCCCTGAATGCAAACTGCACCACCTGTCATGGTGAGGGGAGCGGAGGCAGCTGGGATAGCTATGCCAGCGACAACGTGCCTCAAAAGCAAATCGCGCGCAAAATGATCTTGATGATGAACGCGATCAATCAAAGCTACTTTGGCGGCAAGCAAGCATTGACCTGCTATTCCTGCCATCGGTTCGGTCGCACCCCCAAGCTGGTTCCGGATTTAACGGTGCAATACGGCGACGCCCCGGACGAAGACCCCGAGGAAATTCTGGCGCAAGCGCCCGAGCAGCCGACTCCCGATCAGGTGCTGCACAAATACTATGACGCGCTGGGCGGGATCGACAAAGTGGCCAGCATAACCAGCTTTACCGCCAAGGGCACCTGGCAAGGCTATGAGGATACCGAGCAACACCCGCTGGAAATCTTCGCCAAAGCCCCGGATCAAAGAACGACCATCGTGAACAATCGTGGCGCTCTCACCACGAATACCTATGACGGCCGCAACGGTTGGACCGCGGCGCCCATTACGGATGTCCCGGTGACGTTACTGGCGCTGAGCGGCCCGGACCTGGACAACGCCCGGGTGGACGCCGAACTTTCTTTTCCGGCGCGAATCGAGCAATCCTTGACGAACCTGCGTGTCGGCCATCCCTTTTCCATTGACGGAAAGGACGTCAGGATCGTTCAGGGATATGGCCCCGCTAAATCGCCCGTCAAATTGTACTTCAGCGACGACACCGGCCTGCTCGTTCGCGTCGTCCGCTACACCACTTCGCGCGTAGGACGCCAGCCTACCCGCTTCGACTATTCCGATTACCGGGTCGTGAATGGGATCAAGATACCGTTTTTTTATCTCACCACCTGGGTCGATGGCCGGTCCAAGACTCAACTGACTGAGGTGCAGCTCAATGCACCCATAGACCCGGCAGAATTTGCCAAGCCGGCCGACCCCGGTCTCGCCAAATAGCGCCTGGCCGCCGGGGCGGGGCCAATTTCTTTTCGCACGCTCGATGCCGGCAAATGATTTCCTTTACATCCCATGCGGGCTGCGGTAGAACGTAGGCAACCGCTTTGGAGGCAGGACATGAAATCCAAACTTCTTCTCGTGACTGGTCTCACCGTGGGTCTTTTCGCGGTCTCCGCTACGCTATTCGCACACCACGGCACAAATTTGTACGATATGACGAAGCCGGTGGTGGTAAAGGGAACGGTCACGCAGTTCGAATGGGGCAATCCACACAATCAGATCTTCTTCGACGTGACCGATGACAAGGGTAACGTGGTCCACTGGGTCGTCTCGACCGAGCCCCCGCCGGTGATGTCGGAGAAGGGCTGGACGAGAAAATCGCTAAAGCCGGGCGATCAGATTACCGCTTACGTTTTTGCGGCCAAGAACGGCGCGCCGGTCGGAAATCTTCAGAAACTCACCTTGCCTGATGGCAAGGAGTTAAGCGCCATGGGCCCTGGAGCTGGAGCCGGCGTCGGCGGCCAGACTCCCGATAAGCCAAATGACAAGCCAGAGGATAAGCAGTAGCCACGGCGGATATACTGCGCACGATCTTCCGAATGCCCGGGGGCGTGGATTGCGGCCAAGTGGGAGCAATCCGCGCCCTTTTTAGGTTCATAAGTTGTGATCCGCTGCATTTTCTGCACCGCTAGCAGAGCTCGCGTTCCCCGGAATCGGGCCGAATTACATCGATGAAATCGCTGACCAACGTCCTCCTCCTGTTCGCGGTTTTCCTCACCGGGGCGAGCATTTTAATCATAGAGGTCGTCGGCGTTCGGGTCCTGAGTCCGTACTACGGGAATACCATCTTTACAGTTTCGGGCGTCATTACCGTAATTCTCATCGCGCTGAGTTGCGGGTATTACCTGGGAGGAATCCTGGCGGATAGGTACCCCAGCTTGCGCCGCTTCTTCGGATTAATTTTTGCCAGCGGGGTGGCCCTGCTCTCCCTCTTCACCATTGGGAAAATAGTGTTGCCCGCTTTGAGTTCTAAACTGTCGATTGTGGCCGGCCCTCTCGTATCGGCGCTCCTCCTCTTTCTTCTTCCCGCGTTATTGCTGGGGATGATGTGTCCCTATGCGGTCAAGTTGCAGAGCGTCTATGTTCCCCAAAAAGGCATTGGCAGCGTCGCCGGAGGTATTTTCTTTTGGTCGACCTTGGGGAGTATTGCAGGCAGTTTGTGCGCCGGCTTTATACTCATCCCCCATCTGGGCATCGATCGAATCTTTATCGCTACCGGATTCCTGCTTTCCACGCTGGGCCTAGCGCCGCTCATCTTTTTAGGGATCAGCAAGCGGCGTCTCGGCCAATCCTTGCTTGTGTGGCTACTGGCGCTGGGCGCGGCATTTTTCACGACCGGGCGAACGGATCGAAGCGCTTTATACAGAAAGGACGCCGTATATCAACAAATCACAATCTATGACGGCCAATACGCCGGCAGGCCCGTAAGATTTTTTCAGCAGGACGAGAACAGCGCGGGCGCCGGCGAGGGCGCCATGTTCCTGGATTCGCAGGACGCCACGGAGCTGGTCTATGACTACACCCGATATTATTCCCTTTTTAAGATCTTCACGCCGAGAGTGGACAACGCGCTGGTCATTGGAGGCGGGGCTTACTCCGTTCCAAAAGCGATCTTGCAGGAGCTGCCGCGGGCCTCGGTTGATGTCGTCGATATCGAGCCTTCTTTATTTTCTCTGGCGCAACGCTACTTCAATGTGCGGAGCGATCCGCGGCTGCATGCCTATGTCGAAGACGGCCGCCGGTTTCTTCGAACGACTTCCAAGCAATATGACCTGATCTTCAGCGACGTGTATTACTCTTTTTTTTCCGTTCCGCCTCAGTTTGCAACTCGAGAATTCTTCCAGGAAGCCAGGCAAAAGTTAACTCCCAATGGAATATTCGTCGCCAACGTTATCGGAGATTTATCGCGCCAACAGCCCTCGCTGATCATGTCTGAAATCAAGACCTTTCGGGCAGCTTTCCCGAACAGCTATTTTTTCGCGGTGGCCTGGCCGGAAAAGACCGATTCGCAGAATGTGATGCTGGTCGGGTCTAACAGCGCAAATCGAGTGGACTTGGACGCTGCTTCCAGGGCGAGCCGCGACCCTTTGATCCGCTCGCTTCCCGCCAAACTCATCGACGTAGATAACAGGTTTGAGCTCTCGCCATATCCGGTCTTAACTGACGATTACTCGCCGATCGAATTTTTGACGGCGCAGGTATTAAAAAGGTCCTTCGCGGAACCGCAAGCTCTGGACGGCAATGAGATGCTCGCGGATGTCAGCCAACAGCTCCGTTATGGCAGCCGCTACGTAGGTGCGCCCGGGCATGACAAAGTACGCGGATTTTTGCTGTCTGAGATGAACCTGCTCGCTCAAAAGGTCGAGACCCAGAATTGGACAGAGTACGGCTCGGACGGAAAACAGTATCGTCTGACGAACATCATCGCTCATTTCTTTAGCAGCGAGCCCCGTATCCTGATCGCCACACATTACGACAGCAGCGCGGCTGGCTCCACTTTTGGTCCAAATGACGCTTCCGGCGCCGCCGTGCTTCTTGAACTAGCGCGAGCTTTCGGCAGCTCAAACCTTCCGCCACAATTCGGGGTCGACATAGTGTTTTTTGACGGGGCCAGAGCGGCGATCGCAGACCAGACGAATTCCACGGATGGCGAGCTGCTTGGCTCTAGATATTTCGCACGCCACTTAGACGATATCTATGGCCAAAGTAAACCGAAATCCGCGATCGTCGTCGATGGCGTATGCCAAGCGGATCTAAAGATCCTGAAGGAGCAATGGCCCATACGAAACTCGGCGGGAGTTATGAAATCCGCTTGGCATGCCGACGCCCAACTTGATCCGCATATCTTCCTGGCGAGTACGGCTTCCGAAGTCCAAGACGATCGGATGCCGTTGATTCAAGCTGGAATTCCCAGCGCTTTGTTGGGCGATTCAAGCTATCTGCTTCGCGGCCCGGTTCGGGCAAGAGATGCAAAATGCGATGCCCGCTCTCTACAACTTATCGGACAGATGCTGATGGCCTACACAGTTTCAAACAGCGCTCCGTTCTGAACTCCGGATTCAATACACGAGCGGCCCGTACGGGATGAGCACTGCCGCTGTGGCCACGCAAAACCATAAAAGCAATTCGATCGATCCGGCACATTTGGCAATTTGCGGGAGTTTCGGTTCCCGGTCCCAATCGTGGATCTTGCACTGAATAACGATATGGGTAATCAGTGCGGCCGGAACCAAAATGCTCAGCTTGGCCAGAAACGCCGGGTTGATTACGAACGTTTCCGCCGAAACTGAAAATAGTAAAAAACCTCCAAGAGCCGCCGTGGCAAACCCCACCCAATTCCAGAAAAACAGAGAATCGGATAGTTCGCCCGGGGTATGGTCCTTGTTTCCGATGCCGAGTAAGCTCAGGTCTACCGCGAAATTAGTTCCGATCCACAAAGAGATGCCAGTGAAATGAGTGGCTTGTATAAACGGATAAGCCCAGCGAGAGTCGCCGATGCTAAGCGCGAACGATCGATTCTGCAGCCAATGCCCCAGGGGCACCAGAGACGACCCGATCACGCAGCACTCCTTTCGAAAGCTTCCGTATGCATGCCGAAGGTTCGACCGCTCACCCGTCTAGCCGATTCCGGAAATTGCTGGGACCTCGACCCCCATCAGAATGGCTCCGATCCACAATAAAAGAGAGACAACCGCAATGACTTTGGCCTCGGTCCGCTGAAGTGGAGACTCTTCCCATTTGGGTATTCGCCATTGCACGAGCATTCCAAACACGATTGCGAGCAGCACCACCAGAATCTTAAGTTGAAAGCTCCAGGTCGGCACATACGCCGTGGCATCACCGGCAAACATGATGAAACCTGAAGCCAAATTGACCGCCAGGCTTAGCCACACCCACGGAAAGATCCGCCTTGCCAAAGCCACGGCGTTGTAATTCCTGCCCAAAATGCCCAAAACCCGCAGATCCACAATCACCATCGATCCCACAAGCACAAACATGCTGTAGTAATGAAGAATAGCCAAGCCGGCGGCAGTCCACCCTGTGCTCGTGAGGAAGATGATAACGGAATTGTCTTGCAGCTTTTCAGCTGTCGGAAAGAGCATGCTCTTCGCCGCGTCCAATCGACTCTGGAATTTCCGGAATGTATCGCTTATTAGCCTTCAACTTCGGGTGAACCCGCAAGTCAAAACGGTGTAAAATCACGCCAAGTTCGTGCTCCTTTGACCGCAGCGCTTTCGTCGCCGATGCGCATACCAAGTCCGGACGAAGGGTTGCGGGGCCGGTTATGATCCCGATTTCTCATCATTCAGCGCGTCACGAAGCTGGAGCGCGCTCTTCCGCCCGAACGAAGGCCGCTTTGCTCGTGAGAAGAAGCCAAAGAACCAGAGCCATTACGCCAAGCTCCAGCACCGCGCCAAACCACAGCGGCGGATGAGGAGCGCCCGCACGGCCCAGCGAAGCTTCCACTGCCGCTACTCCGTCCTCAAATCGCGCGCGGCTTCCGGGAAGCAGGAAAGTGATCGCGGTATTGAGAATCCTAAAGAGGAAGAAATAAATCGCCGCCATTCGGCTCCAGGGAGCGAACCGCAGCAAGCCGATCCCGATGCCCGCATCCAGCGTTCCTATGGCCAGAAAGAAGAGCACCGCCGGCCAGTCCCTGAAATCGGCTCCCAACAGGAATGCCGGGACATGCGTCCAGATGTTGATCGGCATCAAGCATGCGCCGAAAAGCATGTACAGGCCGACGGCCATGATGCTCAACGGGCGCGGTGCGGATGAAGTTGGCTGCTCGGCTCGACTCATTACTTGCAGCACGAACGCGAGCTTGCACGACTTTTCGGGTGAACACCAGAGATACCTTTCGGCCGAGTCGCTCGAGGGGATATTAGCCGGTCGGCAGCGGCGCCATTTTACTTTGCAGCATTGCTTGCTGAAGTTTCAACAGATTGGCGCGAACAGGAAGGACTGCTGCTATCCGCTCTTGTTACATACGCGGCCCAATGCCATGGCCCAGGAGACTCGCCTAGGCACATCACCCGATCTCTTCGATGAAGTGATAAGGCCTGGACCGTGTGACTCGCATCACTGCGGCAGTTCCAACAGTGTGGGAATGTGTTCCTGGCGCTGGCCTCCTGAATTTCGTCAACGTCTGCAGAAGGGAGAGCGAACATGATTCCTGGCCGTACGTCGGAGCATGACGGAATTAAACGCGAAGTTTCGATAGATCTGCAGGGACTTACGCTGAATGGCACATTGGTTCTTCCCAAAGACGCAAGTGGCTTGGTTCTTTTCGCACATGGCAGCGGTAGCAGCCGCCACAGCCCGCGGAACCGATTTGTCGCACAGGTCCTACATTCTCGGAAAATCGGAACGTTCTTGTTCGACCTCTTAACTCAGGAGGAAGAAGCTAGGGATCGATATACAGGCGAACTCCGCTTCAACATCCGATTTCTTGCAAGCCGCCTGATTGGCGCGACTCAATGGGCCGCGAGCGGTTCGGAGACGAGAGGACTCGCAATTGGCTATTTCGGCGCTAGCACAGGAGCCGCCGCTGCTCTTGTAGCTGCCGGCGAACTTTCCGATCTCGTTTCCGCTGTTGTTTCCCGGGGAGGCCGGCCAGATCTCGCTGAAGAGGCACTAAGATATGTGCGTGCACCGACACTTTTGATTGTGGGCGGCAATGACGAACCTGTGATCGCCATGAACCGGGAAGCACTGGCGAAACTTTACTGTGCCGATAAGAAATTGGTCATTGTCCCAGGTGCGACCCATCTATTTGAAGAGGCGGGAACATTGGAAGAGGTCGCGCGACTTGCCGCAGAATGGTTCAGGGAGCATTTTCGAACTAGTACGAAGCCTCAGTCCAAATCGGCGAGTGGCTTCCGGTAGAACTTAGGACCGGACTCGGCGGGACCCTCGAAATCGCTACGGCAAACGCTATGAGCTCGCGCAGGCAGCAAGCGGCTGATTAGCGATTTGTGATCTCGTTCACACCGAGACGTAACTGCCTTCACTGAGAATCGCATGTGGAGACTTTAACCTGTGGATAGAAATAGGGGGGGCACATGACTTTTGCGAATCGGGCTGAAGCGGGCCGGGAGTTAGCAGAGACTTTACAAAAATACGCGGACCGTGACGATGTGATTGTGCTGGGAGCACCCCGAGGCGGGGTTCCCGTGGCCTTTCAGGTAGCGACCAGGCTTCGAGTCCCGCTCGACATTTTCGTTTTGCGAAAGCTCGGTGTTCCAGGGCACGAGGAACTCGCGTTCGGCGCCCTCGCGAGTGGAGGTGTTCGCATTCTCAACCGAGAGACGATCGAAGCACTCGGACTGACCGGCTTAGATATTGAGAGAGTTACCAGAAGAGAAAAGTTGGAACTGGAGCGCCGGGAGACAACCTATCGTGGCGGACGTCCGCCGCTCGACGTGAATGGACTTATCGTGATTCTCGTCGACGATGGTATCGCCACCGGATCGAGTATGCGTGCAGCGATTCGTGCTCTGCGGCAAATGAACCCCGCTGTTCTGATCGTTGCGACTCCGGTGGCTCCCCGCTCGACTTGCAACCGGCTCAGACCTGAAGTGGATGAACTGGTTTGCCTCGAGATGCCAGAGCCATTTTACGGAGTCGGCCAATTTTATGACGATTTCTCAGAAGTCTCGGATGAAGAGGTAACGGATTTGCTGAACAGGGCTTGGCGAAGCTCCAAGGCAGAATATCAGGAGGCGCCGGTCCGGAGAGACAAAGGCAACTAACGGGACGCCTTGTGAACAGCACATGATTTGAATAGAGAGGTGTAATTATGCCCCTTAAGAACGACCAGAGAATTCTGACGGCAATTCGTCATTCAGCTCATCCGTTGAGAGGAGAAACAACGGATTTCGATCCCTTGCTCAAGGCAGGCGGCGACGCCCGTTTCGTTCTGATCGGAGAAGCCAGCCATGGGACTCACGAGTTCTATCGCCTGCGCGCTCAGATTACCAAGCGACTGATCGCGGAACAAGGATTCAACGCGGTGGCCGTCGAGGCAGACTGGCCGGATGCGTATCGCGTAAATCAATATGTACGATTCGAGAGTGAAGATGAGGACGCCATCGATGCGCTTGCCGGTTTTCAGAGGTTTCCCGCTTGGATGTGGCGCAACGCCGATGTGCTCGATTTCATCGGCTGGTTGCGCAATTACAACGAGCACCGTCAGTCGCAACGTGCCGGCTTCTATGGATTGGATCTCTACAGCTTGCACGCCTCCATTCGAGCTGTGCTGGATTTCTTGGATAAGGTCGATCCAGATGCCGCGCGTCGCGCAAGATATCGCTATTCTTGCTTTGAAAACTTTGGCGAGGATACCCAGGCTTATGGGTACGCTGCCAGCTTTGGACTGAGCAAGAGTTGTGAAAACGAGGCAATCGGTCAGTGGATGGAAATGCGGCGTCGCGCAGGAGATCTGGCGAGGCGCGACGGCAGAGTCGCTCGGGACGCGTTCTTTTTCGCGGAACAGAATGCCCGCTTGGTGAAGAATGCGGAGGAGTATTATCGCGCGATGTTTCACGAACGGGTTTCATCCTGGAACCTTCGGGACAGCCATATGGCTGAAACTCTGGACGCACTGGCACACCACCTGGGGCCAAAGTCCAAGATCGTTGTGTGGGCACACAACTCGCATCTGGGAGATGCTCGTGCGACCGAGATGGGGCAAAGAGGCGAACTAAACCTTGGGCAACTCGTGCGCCAACGCTATGGGAAAGACGCCGTGCTGGTGGGATTCACGACCTATCACGGCACGGTGACGGCAGCTTCCGGGTGGGATGGCCCGGCTGAACGCAAGCATGTTCAACCCGCGCTACCTGGCAGTTACGAAGCGCTCTTTCACGAAACCGGAATCCCTAATTTTCTGCTGTTGCTGGGCGGCGAGGAAGAGACCGCCTCTCTCTTGCGGGAGCCGCGCTTGGAACGAGCCATCGGTGTCATCTACCTGCCGAGATCGGAGCGCGCCAGCCACTACTTTCATGCCCAGCTTACCGAGCAATTCGATGTTATGTTGCACTTTGACGAAACGCGTGCAGTGGAACCTCTGGAACGTACGGCAACTTGGGAAGCCGGCGAGGTTCCTGAGACATACCCCTCGATGCTGTAGAGGTCAACACAAGGGCTGCCCGCTCAAGGGCCGCCCGCCAAAAACTATACTTGCGCCGCGCCATGACGCCAAAGGCTTCCCACGCCTTATCAATTGTCACGGCTATGCCGGTCTCGCCAGCGATGACTTTCTTCCATGGCCCGGAACGAATTTCGTGTTCTAGTAGGGCTTGTCCAGGGGAGATTACGACAACGCGGCTGGCAGAAGTTGTTGGGAAACAAAAGAAACTTGATCCACATCTGCTCAGCTTGGCGCCGGTTCTAGCGAAATAAAGAACTCCTCCGCATGTAAGACCGTGTCTCAGAGTGGGTGAATGCGAAAGTGTTAATGCCAATCTCTGGTCCCGATGAGAACATCAGGCCCGCACAGTTAATACCGGACACTTGGCCCGAGAGACGACTTTGTGCGCGGTTGCCATGGGTAGATGTGTAGCCGCGCTCGGGAAGCCGTGTGGTTGACGCACACCTAGAACAATCAGATCTGTTGCGTGCTCGCCGGCGACATCCAAGATTTTGTCGGCTACTGCACCCTGTTCTACAACGTAGTTTGGCACGCACCAGAGTTCGGCCTCCAGCGGCACGAGGCTGCGCAAAAGCTGTCTGGACGATGCTTTGAGGTCCGATGGCTGCACAAGATCGCCTGCCTTTGGCTCCGTCAAAACATGAAGCAGCGTCAGGCGCGCCTGGTATTCCTGTGCGAGCGAGACGGCGTAGGACGCCGCGGAGGCCGATTCCGAACTGAAATCGGTGGCGAACAGTATGCGCGTAAATTCGCCGCTGGGCTTGGGTTCAGAAACTGAACCCGGACCTACGGTCAATACTGGGCAGGGCGCCTGTCTAAAGATCTCTTCGGCTGCCGAACCAAGCAGAAACTTGCTGACTCCCGAGCGTCCGTGCGTTCCCACGACAACCAAGTCAATATCGTTTTCCTTGATAGCGTCCGCCACATTCAGCCAGAGATCGCCTTCGTTGATCAGAACTTCCGGCTGAACTTCCGGAAGAGTATCAAGGATTTTGCGTCTGGCGCGCCCTGCCTCGATTTCGGCAGCCTCCTCCAAACCCTTCCAACTCTCTGGCGGCGTCATCGGATTAACTGCGGACGGCCGCACATGCAAGGCATAGAGCCTAGCCCCGTAGTGCTTGGTGAGCTCCGCGGCGTATGGGGCGGCGGCATTTGCAGTGGCAGAGAAGTCCGTGGCATACAGAATGTTCTTCAATTGAATCCGAGTCCGAACGTCGGCGGCTTTCATAGATCCAACCTCCTGACCTTATAATGCCTCGGGATCGAGTTAGCTTGCGGTGACGGCTGTCACACGGCGTTGCAGGAGCCGCTATTCGGAGCGCAGAGCTTCAATCGGGTCAAGATACGCGGCTTTTCGGGCAGGATAGTATCCAAACGTAATCCCCACCAGCGCGGAGAAGAAGACGGCGAGCGCCACTGCACCCAAACTCACGACGGTGTTCCAGCCTGCCAGGCGCGAGATGATTGCGGACGCCGCGATCCCCAGAATGATTCCGGCACACCCACCGGCAATCGAAAGTGCCACAGCTTCGACCAAGAACTGCGTCAAGATGTCGCGAGTCTTTGCGCCAACAGCTTGGCGAAGCCCGATTTCCCGGGTCCGCTCTCGAACGGAAACCAGCATGATGTTCATGATCCCGATGCCACCGACGATCAGTGAAACAGATGCCACTGCCGCCAGCATGAGCGACATGATGTGCGAAGAGGCTTCTTGAGCGGCGAAGATCTCTTCCATATTGCGGATGGAGAAGTCATCGTCTTCAGCCGACGCGAGATGGTGCCGCTGCCGGAGAAGTGCTCTGGCCTCGTCTTGCGCCGCCTGGATCTGGTCGCCGCTTTTCGCCTCCATCAGAATCTGACTGACGGCATCGGCATTGGCGGAGTTAATGCCAAGGACCTTGCGCTTGGCGGTAGAAATGGGGAGCAGGATGACATCGTCTTGATCCTGTCCTGTGGGCGATTGGCCCTTCGGCGTCGAGCACGCCGACTACCGTGAATGGAACGTTCCCGATGCGAATCGATTGGCCGACGGGATCGATGTCTCCGAAAAGGTTCGTTACTACGGTCTTTCCGAGCAAGGCGACTTTGTTGGCTGAGTCCACGTCCTGCTGAGAGAACGGCGAGCCCTCGGCCACGGAAAGGTCGCGGACCTCCAGAAACCCAGGGGTAGTGCCATAAATGATCGTCGCCCAATTATTGTTCTCATAGACAATTTGCGCTCCGCCCCGCACCAAGGGCACAGCGAGAGCGACGTCCGGGCACTGAGCGGGAAGTTCGCGCGCATCCGTCTGTGATAGGGTTACCGCGTTGCCGGTTCCCATCCGCAATCCGGAGCTGGTGAGGCTTCCCGGCAGAACGATGATGGTGTTGCTGCCAATGCTGGCGATTTGCTGCTGGATGCGCTGCTTAGCACCCGAACCGATAGCCGCCGTCGCAATGACTGCTGCCACTCCAATGACGATTCCGAGCATTGTGAGCGCCGAGCGGAGCTTATTCACCTGGAGCGCTCGAAAAGCAATGCGCATCGCCGAGACGAGGCGTTTCATGGAGCTACCTCGGCGAGCGCAGGGCTCGCCACCGTCAGGCCATCTGCTTGAAGAGTCCGCCCTTGAGTGTCGTTGACGATCTCGCCATCGCGAAAAGTGATCATTCTGCTGGCATACCTGGCCACTTCGTCTGAGTGGGTTACGACCACAATGGTAATTCCGTGATTTCGGTTCAGTTGTTGAAAAATCCCCATAATCTCGGCGCTGGTATGGGAATCGAGCTGCCCCGTGGGTTCGTCTGCCAGAAGAATTTCCGGCTCGTTGATCAACGCGCGCGCGATGGCCATCCTCTGTTGCTGTCCGCCTGAGAGCTGGGTTGGCAGACTGTTTTCTCTTCCCGCCAGGCCGACCAAAGCCAGCACGCGCCTGGCCCGCTCGTCAGCATCCGATGTATCGCCGTTCGTGTACAACAGCGGCAACTGGACGTTTTCCATGGCGCTCATGCGCGGGAGCAGATTGAAATTCTGGAAGACGAAGCCAATTTTCTGATTCCGTATCTCGGCCAACTTGATCGCGATCGAGCCCCTCAACCGGAACCCCATCGAGCCAATACCGGCCCGAAGTGGGCCGGTCCAAACAACCCAGGAGATTCATGAGCGTGGATTTTCCAGAACCGGATGCCCCCATGATGGCTACGAACGAACCACGCTCAATCGTAAGCGTGACGCCTTGCAAGGCGTTCACAGTCACTTCGCCGAGTGCGTATGTTTTCGTGAGCCGATCCGTTGCAATGAGTGCGGGCATGGCGCTCACATTCTCGGAGCCATGGGCACCGACGTAATCGATGAACCGCTCGACGAGTTTCCGCTGAGGGTTGCCCTCACCACCGCCAGTGCGCCCGGCCGAAGTTGGTCCGAAGCAATCGCCGTGTACCTGCCGTCTGAAAGCCCGAACCTGGCGGGCACAGTTTCAAGCTTCCCCCCCGCAAGCACGTAGACTTGTTGCTTATCCGCTTGCGGCGCCGGCAAGCCTGTCTTTTTGAGAACCGCAGTCGATGGTCGGAAACGCAGTACAGAATTGGGCACTTTGAGGGTGTCATCGAGCTTAGCGGCCAAGATCGTAACGTTGGCCGTCATTCCGGGAAACAATTTGAGGTCGGAATTGTCGACCGTAATCACCACATCATAGGTGACCACGTTCTGCGTGATGATCGGCGCCTTTCGTATGTCCGCCACCACTCCGTGAAAGGTCAACCCGGAGTAAGAATCGACAAGGAACGTTGCTTGTTGTCCTTGGGCGACAGCTCCTACGTCAGCCTCGTCTACATTCGTATCGACTTGCATTTTGGTCAGGTCTTGTGCGATTTCAAAAATGGTAGGGGGGTTGAGCGTCGACGCCACCGTTTGCCCCACGTCCATTCGGCGGGCTATGACCGTGCCATCGACCGGAGCCATGATTCGCGTGTGGTCCAGATTGATCTGCGCTTGCTGCAGCGCTGCTTGGGCCTGCCGCTCCTGTGCCTGAGCCGTTTCCACTTGGCTCTGCGCCACTCGTATAGCAGCCTCGGCGGACTGAATATTTTGCTTGGCAGCGTCGATCTGGGCTTGATCGGCTGTAACTTGAGACTGAGACGCGTCGTAATTCGCCTTGCGCCGTATCGTAATCCTGCTGGGCTATGATTTGGTCGTCGACCAGCACCTTCGCTCTCTCCCACTGAGCTTTCGCATTCACTTCGTTCGCCAGATCCTTTGCGGCGATGGCCTCGGCATTCTTTTCCGCGGCGTTCTCCGCGCTCAAATCCGATCGTGACTTCTCCAGTTGTGCTTGCGCGGTGAGGGTGGCGGCGTGCGCCGAACGAAACGTTGCGTTCGCTTGATCCACTTGTGCTTGAAATATCTCAGGATCGATCAGGGCAACGAGTTGGCCCTTCTTGACCTTGCTATTCCAATCCGCATAGAGAGCTTTGATGTTGCCGGAGACTTGACTGCTGACGAGCACATCCACCACCGCGTTGAGGTTCCCCGTCGCTGTGACTTTAGCCTGGATAGAACCGCGCTCAACTGGGAGCCGTTTCGTAGATGATCGCGTTCTGCAGGTGTGCACGCCAAAGCGCGCCCGCGACAACTAATGCTAAAGCCACGCCCGCCACTATCCCCCATTCGATCCATTTCGATGGAGAACGCTTCCTTGGATGCGGGCCAGTTACGATCGCTGGCCGTACCGGGAATGGTCCTACCTGCGTGGGTGCCGTCGCCATATCTCACGTTCTCTATGCATATCGTGAACGCTGGGGTGGCTTGCGGCTGTGACCTAGGTCACACAGTCGCGTGAATCCTCGAACGTGCCTTGTGATCGAAATCACGGCGCGAGCCCGTGACCTTCCGTAATCTATCTTTGAAGAGAGAGAGCTAATGAGAGAACCCTCAGGTGGCCGGCTTTGCAGCACGACTTACGGAAAGACGAGGACGATTTGACTACCCGCATACTTCAGGCCTAGGTGGAGGGAAATGTGGACTCGCAAGTGACTCAAGGAAGTCGACCTGTTCAGAATGACGTTTTGTTAGACAGGGCTTACCGGGAGACGAGAAAAGCGATTTACGGTTGCGTCATGCTGAGCGTGCTGGCGATAAGTTTACTTTCTATTCCGGTACGTTCAGCGCCCTCCAAATTGCGAGAGGAGACCCTGGCCGCTTGGAACGACTATGTTGGTTGGGTTCGTTGGCGCACAGAAATGCACGTGAAACAATCGCCGTTTCTGTGGATAAGCGAAGTGCCGCCGCGCCGGGCCGAAGTCCACTCGGGAAACATACCTGTATGGCGGCAAGGCACAGAACACCCCACGAAGGTGCCCTACGGACTCATTCATGACTGGCTTGGGGCAGTGTTTATCCCGAAGGCCACGATTTCCGAAGTTCTGGCCGTCACACGCGACTATGACCGTTATGCAGAGATCTACAGGCCCGCCGTCATCGACGCGAAGCAACTTCGGTCGACGGGACTAGATGACACATTTTCCATGACCTTGATGCACAGGGCCCTTTTCGTAACGGCTGCACTCCGAGGCGAATATGAAACGCATTACGTACGAGTGGACGCAAATCACTGGTACAGTATCTCGCGGAGCACTGAGCTACAGGCTATCCAACACTTGTATCAACCTTCCATGGAGGTTCTTCCTCCGGACCAGGGCCCCGGTTATATTTGGCGACTCTACAGTTTTACGAAATTTGAGCAGAGCGACGGAGGTGTGTACATTGAATTGGAGGCACTCGGATTAAGCCGCGATGTTCCCCTTATGTTCCGATGGTTAGTAGATCCTATAGTGGAGAGCTTACCGAAAGATTCGATTCATACAACTCTCGAAGAAACCCGAAATGCAGTCCTCACGAAATGCAGCCGAACTTCAGATATGCCTGAAAGCCGGCCTATCCCTAAGGAGACACGTGCCGATATCTGGACCCCATAGGCAGGCCATCGCGACGGCCGGCATGTCCAGAGATTAACTTGAGGTCCAGGGTTTCCCGTATTAGCTCCGCAGGCTGGTCCGAAACCTAGGCGAAAACGACAGGTCGGCGAAACTCAACTGCCCCGTAGAGACCAGAGAAACTGCTGCCCATTATTCGGCTTGTCAGATAATTCTGAACGTACCCGTCATTGGCAAGTCCGGAGAGGAAGGTGAATCATTTCGGCTGGTCCGCACATTTCGCAGCGATGGACAACCAGACCTCGAGTCAGCGAACCCGGGAATTGCTGGGGTGGAAACCTACGCGGCCTGGGCTCATCGCAGATCTCGACCGCCCAAGCTATTCCACTGAGGCTAGCTTTTCAGCTTCGTCACAGTAGACCGTGCCGTCGAACGCGTGAAACGAACGAACAGTATGAGACCCAATGCTGTCGCGGAATATGTTGAGTACCAGTGCACTCGACACTAGGGAAAATCGACATCGGAGTATTCTGCGATTGCTCTCGAATAATGGGCTACTCCGAAGCAATCCTCTGACCGCCGGATAGCTCCCGAAAAACGGGGTGTTCTCGGATAGTGCGATTTTAGGCGCGGCCACGGTCTGAAGAAGCACTTAGCGGGACGTGGCGGGCAGTGTTAACAACCTTCCGTCGAGGGGCTTGCCCGCCACTGGTTACTTTCGGCTAATGACCAGGTTTCCGAGTCAGCAGCAACGACCGGAACAGATTTCCACCATTTATTGAACCACTCCCCCATCGGCTATTCTTACCGTTTCTCCCCGCCTCCGCCTACGTGGCCGCGGCCATCACGCACTTCATTTCCTTTGAAGTTGGAAACCTTATCCAGGCGCTTTGACGGCTCAGGCTTATCGCCAACCCTTGGCGCTGGGCCTTTATAGCCGTGGTCGGGATGCATACGGTTATTCACGTGTCCTTGGAAGGTGTCAGGGCCATGAAACCACGGGCCAGCGCCAACGAACGCACCACCGGAAAACCATTCCGCGCCGTAGTAGCCGTAGGGAGCGCAGCTATAAGGAGCAGCGTCATAGTAGCCATAGGGGCATGCGGGAGCGGCTCCAATGTTGACGCCGAGGCTGATCTGAGCCTCCGACTTGGGAGCGGCCACCGTAAAGCAGACTCCGGCAGCAGCAACAGCAACGAGTGCCACGTATTTAAATCTGTTCATTAAACTATCCTCCGTAATCGCTCTTTCGTATCCTGATCGTGCACCCCTCATTGTGGACGCGGCGAACATTAGAATCTGTCCGCAATAACACACCTGAAGCTTGCGATTCCCGTCGAAACAACGGTCTTTATAATGTTAACGAGTCCGAAGGACAACTGTGCGAAACGGAACAGCGCCAGGGAAGCACTGTGGCTACTATTATCTTCTGCGTGCGATCGTCCGCGGTACCAGCGTTTTGCCGCGAACGAGACCACCAGAGAATCGAAAATGAAAACATCATTGGCTACGGGGGCGCTCTTGCTGATCCTATTTATGGCCGGTTGCAGCACGACCGTCGTTCAACGCCCGGACCACCCGGACCAGGCGGACCGCGGGAACGACAGGTCTTGGCATTCTTGGTTTCATTCTCGAGGAAACGTTGTGCAACCGGGACGGTGATTAGCGAGGATGTCTCCGGGTAGAAGCAGCGCAGCCTCTTAATTGCGTCGGTGCAGTCCTTAACCGCTGGTTCGTGACTTCCCTGAGTATCCTGTTCATTGCAATTAGCCGCCCTTCAGGGCCGCCAGCAAAGCGGCGCCGTCAGCCGTGCCTAGTCCCGTGCAAGGGTCCCATTCCGGGCCCGCGGAATAGCCATCCTTCTTGCCTGAAGTTATGTCGCGAAGCGTCTCGACGATGAATCGCCGAGTACAAAAGCGGATTGAGATATCCTGCCGGTTTGCCAATCAACCGATTGATGCGCGCGACGAGACCGGCCCGGAGAGACGCCTGGCTTGTCTGCCGATGGGAAATTATCAACGCGCTCGCGAGAAGCGAGCCACACTAGTGCGGACTGAGGTTGTACGCGCCGCTTCCGAGCGAGGCAGCCGTACTCAGCGCCTGCGGAATCCACCAGGCATGCCTTATCCAAGCGTGTTGGCTAGTCATCATGCGTCCGCTGAGATAGTCGAATATCAGCGGGCCCACCTGAATGGCGGCATAAATGGACGAGTTCCCGGCGAATGGCCGCAAGGTCGGGTTCAGCTCTTGGTATTGGCCTGTGGAGAGCGCCTGCCGCGTGGACCAGGCGTCAAAGGTCGCGGCGCCATGCTGGACAATGCTGAGGACGAGCCACTTGCGGCGCGGGATCCTGCCAGAGCGAGTTTGCAACCCAGGTGTGGATAGGAACGAGGCGGCTGTGGGGGGTCCGTTCGTCGTGACCGCGCCGACGGCAACATTGCCCGGACTGCCGCTCGCCGTCAGGGCAGAGCCGCCAGGCCCGGCCGGGCCGGTAATCCCAACCAGCAAGTTTCTCAGGTCATAAGACGTCGCGGCGCTCATCGTAGACGGATCAGGTCGGGGCGGATTGCTCGCCATGGCCAAGCACCGGTTCGTTGTCCAACCGTCACCTAACGACCTACCCGGTTCGGTGAAACAGTTGTCAAGGCTGGTTTGCGCCGAGGCGATGCTTACGCCAGACGCAAGCACCACGATGACGAACAGAGCGCGGCTGATCGATCGAAAGACTCTCATTTTCAAAGACCGACGGTGCCCGTGCGAACGCGTTTGCACCGTTCCGGGTCATGCGCAAGCGCGCGACGGTCATTCTCACCTCAGGCGCGAGACAGTTCTGTTCCATTTTGGACACTTTTGCGCTGCCTGGAAGATTTCTAGTTGAAAAGTAAGGCGGACGACAAAGGAAAGGGTTGTCTCAGTCTCCTAAGTCTCACGTTTGACGATTTCGTTGCGCCGATCTGCCTCGCGGCCAACAAAAGAATCACACTGTCCTATACAAGACAGTTACTCCGTGAGAAATGTGCGACTATCCACCTGTGTATAGCAGCGACTTAAGTGTATCCGCATCTCGGTCGCGGCCGCTATCGGCTCACGTAGAGGAGAGGAAATGAAATTACGAGCGCTTTCGATGTTGGTTTTAACCGTGGTTCTCCCGTCGTTGGCAATCAGTGCCCATGCCGACGGCATCGCGCTCGGCTCCGCCGCTAAATTTGACGCGCCCAGCGCGATCACTTTCGACGGTGGCAGTGTGGGTAGCGATGCGAATATTTTCGGGACGATCGTAGGTACTGGACCCATCAACAGCAGAAACCCTGACGTCGTGTTAGAACGACCGGGCACCATCGGCAGCGCATATGGGGACGGAGGTTGGCAACAACACCATGGCAGTCTACGCGGGCGTGGGGACGCGCCCATCTCCACTCCAGAACCCGCCACGTTTGCGTTGCTCTCTGTCGGCCTAGCAGCCCTTCTCACTCTCCGCAAAGTGAGGATGCCACTTCGACAGCAAATTAGTTAGCACGGAGGCGTATTGGGAGCCGCTGCATGCTTATGAATTCGGCAATTCAAGCAAAATAGGCAGCGGCCACCCGAACGTTGACGATTCTTTTCTTCAATTGCGACGCCATTCAGAGGAGACATGCCAGAGAAAAAACTTCAGGAGTTGAAAGCTGAACGAGGGCCTTTGTACCAACAGCTTGTGAATAGGTTCCGTCCCGATTCCTGTAGAAAATCTGAAGGCGTATTCTCCTGAGAAGGCTTGAATAAAAACCCGGAATCTCTTAGCGGGAGGTTTCGGGCACAGGAGGAATACGCCGTGATGAAGACTAGCATTGGCCAGGAAGTGATCCAAGAAGGTTCGCTGCGAGAAGGTTTGGAGGGGGCGATCCGGGAGCGGGTGAGGGAGATCATCGAGCTGGTGTTGGAGGAAGAAGTGGAGGCGGCGCTGGGTGCACCGCGCAGTCAGCGGGTGGCCGAACGGAGTGGCTATCGGCACGGCCGGAAAAGCCGACGGCTGACGCTGCGGACGGGTACGGTTCATGTGGCAGTGCCACGAGCCCGGTTGGTGGACGCGGAGGGCAGCGAGCGCGAGTGGCGGAGTCAATTGGTGCCGCGCTATCGGCGCAGCAGCGTGGAAGTCGAGCAGAGCGTGCTGGGAGTTTATCTGTCAGGATCGAATACACGGCGGATCCGCCGGGCGCTGGAACCGTTGCTGGCCGGCGCCGCATTATCGAAAAGCACGGTGTCGCGGTTGGTGCTACGGCTAGAAGAAAGCTATCGGAACTGGCAGCGGCGCGATCTGGCAGAAGAAAAGATCGTCTATCTGTACCTGGATGCGATTTATCCCAAGGTGCGCAGTGGCGGGAAAGTGGTTTCGCTGCCCGTGCTGGTGGCCCTGGGGGTGCGGGAGGACGGAGAGAAAGTGCTGCTGAGCCTGATGACGACGGGAGCGGAATCGGCGGACGGCTGGCAGATGTTGCTGGACGATCTGGCGGCGCGGAAGATGGGCCGTCCCCGGCTGGTGATCAGCGATGGCAACACGGGCTTGGCGGCCGCGCTGGATCGGCTGTGGCCAGGTCTACCGCACCAGCGTTGCACCGTGCACAAGCTACGCAACCTCATCGCCAAAGCACCGAAGCACGCGCACGAAGCGGTGCGGGAAGACTATCACCGCATCGTTTACGCCGAGACGCTGGACACGGCGCAGAAAGCCCGCGAAGCATTCCTGGGAAAATGGAAGAAACTGTGTCCCGGCGTGGCGGCTTCTCTGCAAGAAGCAGGGGAGAACCTGCTGATTTTCTATCAGTTTCCGGAGAGCCAGTGGCGGTCGCTGCGCACCACGAACGCCATTGAGCGGATGCAACTGGAATTCCGCCGCCGAATCAAAACCCAGGCGGCACTGCCCAACGAAAGCGCCGTGCTGCGGGTGTTCTTCGGGTTGTGGATCAGCGGACAGATGAAGTTGCACCGCATCAACGGCTACCGCGACATCGGAGGACGAGAAAGAGCTGCTGCTTAAAAAAGAATTCCATGACTTCACAGGCAAAATGCGCCATTCACTTTTCTACAGGTTCCGGGGCACTACCATTGTGAATAACCCAAACAAGATCTACCTTGCTTTGCAAATCAAGACGATCGACGATCAGATCGCAGAATGTAATCAGCTCGGTCAACTGAAAAGAAGAACGACGTAGCCCTGACGCTATAACTTTGCATTACAACCCGTACCACTACCCACTGTGCGCACTCAATGAATTGTCTTCGGTGTCCGACCTTGGCCACCCGAGCTTATGGCCATCGGCCCGGTGAGCAATTTCCTGAGTGTCGGTGGAGAGGATAGAAATTCGTAAGGGGCTCGTAGGAGCCATGGCCCGAGCGTTTCAAAGAAAGAATTTTCAGGGCAGGATGAGAGACTCTCGGTTCAAGGTCCATTGCGTTAGTTGCGGTAGGTCTGGAAAACTAGCTTTCCGGTAATAGGCTTTCGTGGCCGGGAGTCACATTCCAGAGAAGCCGACTTCTTGGGACTTGGCCACTCTCCCGCGAAGAGATTTTGTTCAGTTGCAATCGAGTCTGATTCGCGCGGAAGATGCCAATCGTACTCGAACCCACCTAATCCGACTTCGGCCTAAGACAGTAACAAAAAAAAAGGAGACAGGAGAAATGGGAATTATTTACTGGATTGTTGTGGGGCTCATTGCGGGTTGGCTTGCGGGCAAAGTAATGAAAGGGGGCGGCTACGGCGTTTTGGTCGACATTGTCCTCGGCGTCCTCGGCGGCATCGTCGGAGGTTGGGTTTTTGGAATGCTTGGCATTTGGCCCGGAGGGGGAATCATCGGCTCGATTATCGTGGCCTTCATTGGTGCCGTGATCCTCGTCTGGATCACGCGGCTGTTGAAGAAAGCCTAAGCTTTTCGCCCGGGCAGCGTGTCGCTCTGTTTTCTGAGATGTCTGTATGGGAGCGTCGAGGTCGATTATTAGGTGGCAGCACCTGCTGCAACGAGTACGCCCAACTAGCACCGAGCGAGAGTCGCTCACAAAAGTGCGGATGGAAGGATGGCGACAGAGGCGGCTTGGCTCAGAGCCAAAGACCCGTTTAAGAAATAACACAAAAAACTTTTTTGACTGGAACCGGCCTTCTCATGGAAGGACTTGTGGACGTCATGTGGGGAAACCCCGATTCCCAGTAAACGAGAACACCGTTCTCAGGACCTACCTGACGAAACCGGAACTAATGGACGTTTGGGCGAGAAAGTTGATCGACCTGAGGCAAGGCACGCAGAGTCTGTCGCATACTCCCGCCAGCTATTTAAAAACAAGGGGAGCGGGTGGCATCCAATCGGGAGGCGGAAACGCGACGTGCCAAAAATTCGGGGAAGGCTGGACGAACTCGACTCCCACCTCCGCCGGACCCGTCAGGCTGTTCGGGGTGGAGACGACACAGCATTCCTGCTCTTCCCCAATGAGCGCGTGCTTCAAAACGATGTTTTTGATCAGCCGCTACCTTTGCCGTCAGACTGATCGATGCGCCGTGGGCGCTGACGGCCAACGTACGAGTCCCTTCGGAGAAGGGTAGACCTAGTTGTTGGGATCTGTAAGCTACGACAGGCTCGGTTAAGACGAGCCTTTGGCTACGTCGATTCCCGTTCCCGATCATCTTTCGGGGTGGCATCACCTGGTGAGCTAACTCCGCGTCTTTCTTTCCTTTTGAACGAGGCGAGTACATTCGGCAATCTGATCGTCAATAATCTTGATTTCCAGAGCTAGATGAATCTCGTTCGGATTGCTCGCAAGCCGCCGGAACAAAGGCTCTCGCTCAGTTTTCAACTCCTGCAGGTTTTTTTCGGGCATGGTCCTTTTGGGTGATGCGACAACTTGAAGAGGCGATTAACACAACGATGGTAGCAGGTTCCGTCAGAGTGCGCCGGCAAAATCGGCGAACAGCGGTTTCCAATTTTGCCCATTCGTTTCTCGCGCACCGACAGCGACGCGAGGCTAACCCCTCTCCTGGGAGGCGTCGCCTACTTGCAGGTGCAGGGAAGTTTCCATTCTCGACTGTGCTCCGCCGGAATACCACCCGGCCACCGGAGACGCGAGGCCGGGATCGAAACCAGCGGCTACGGCGACGTGTGTGTTAGACACAGCTAGACCGCGGGCGGGATCGTACCCTCGCCAGCCAATGACCGGTAAATAGACTTCGGCCCAGGCGTGCATGTACGGCTCCTGGCTGCCTGCCGAAGCGCATTCGTATCCGCTGACGAATCGTGCCGCGATTCCCATCACGCGGCAAGCGTCGCAAAAGAGGACCGCCAAATCGCGGCAAGACCCCTCCATCCGGCTGAGGGTTAGGTCCGACGGCCAAGGGAGACCGTCAAGGCGGACTGTCTGACGGAAAGTTTGATAGATTGCCTGGGTGAGAGCCGTCAGAAACCACAGCGTGTTCAACTGCGCCTTGGCCGCGACCGATTTCGCATACTGTTTGACGGATTCGGCGACGTGGGCATCTTGCCGGTAAGGAATCAAGGCCGCGCACAAAGGCTCGCGATACCACAGTGGAAGATTCAAAGACTCGCCGATGAGAAGATAGTCAAACGGGTTCTCCCGAAGCAGTTCCACCGTGAACCGGCTCATTACGCTCAGCTCCCTGGTGGGCGCATTGAACCATGCGTTCAGGGCCAGATTGCCATCCTGATCCAGACATTCCGTGGCTCCCGCCGGAGTTGGCGTAATCTGAAGGTCGAAGGCCAGCAACCTTTGCGCACTGTTCATGCGCGGCCGAAGCCGAAAAATGTGCGGCTCCAGATTCACCGGGAAATCGTAGCGGTACACCGTGGAATGTGTGGCAGAGATTTTCATGGAACGAGATGACGAGCTAGGCCGATTCGTGGCATTTGATCGATTCCTCTTCGGGCGATGCTTCGTTCGGGACGGCGAAGGCGAACTCGCACGGCTGGCGCGAAACCTCTCGCACCAGGGAACAGTACTCACGGACGATCGGCCTCGACGTGAATCCAGCATATTGGACGACAACGCTGCGGCTCATTTCGATCTTCTTGATGAGTGTCTTGTTGGTGAAACCACAGGGACACGAAAATGCAGCGGATCTCTCAGGTTTTGCAGTTCCCGGTAATAGTAGAGCGGGGTGGGCCGCCTTCCGTTGAACCTCAGTCTCTTCAGGAACGCAATTTCTGCCTCAGTAGCATCAGCGCTCAAAACGCGGTCTCGAAGGAACCGTTTGAACCCCGGCTCTTCTTCGGACGGCCGTTCGGCCTCCCTTTCCACAAACTCGAACTTCTTCGGATGGCCCGGAGCCAATCTTCGGTTTAAGACAACTTCCATAGCAAAGGTTCCCAGGTCGATGTCCCAGGATTCAATCAGCGGATCGAGGAAAGAATCGCAATCTTGCACGGACACGTTGAAGACATCCGTGTCCAGGAATTCCAGCACGATCACCCGCATGTGTTCATAGCTCCGTCCCACCAGCCGGGCCACCAGGCGGAGCCAATTTTCGCTTTCCAGTTCCTCCTTGGCGACTCCCTTTACAACGTCCAAAAGCTTTTGTACAACCAGGCGTTCGAGTTCGCCAAAGGACTGCTTCTCAAAGATCGCCCGTACCTGTTTCTCTTTGTCCCGCGCGCATTTACGAAGAATGAGTTCTCGAACCTCCTTCAGTAACGGCGTGGGCGTATCTCCGAGACTTCGTTTCAATTCTTCCATGTGTTCGTGATCCGCCAGCTTGGCGATCTTCCCGCTCGGTAGTTTCAGGAATTTCTCCATCTTGGGATAGATATCCGTGCGGTCGGAGGCCGGCGGCAATTTCTTCCGCGTCAGCAATTGGGAAATATAGGATTCGGTAACATTAGCGGCTTTCGCCAGATCTCGTTGCTCGAGATGCAGCTCTTCCAGCCGCTGCTTGATCATCAAACAAACATCCACGGGCAGCCCCCTAAACGCGACTTCACTGCATAGGTTACACAGATAATGAATACTGCCATATTTAACTTGACACGTCCAGTTAATTAACCTAATCTGGTTAACATATTGATCTAGCCTTCAGCTTAACCTTACCCAATACGGTTACCTGAAAAGCCTGGGGAGAAACAAGGAACTGTTTCGACAAAAGGAGGCCCTATGTACTTCTTATCTTGGATCATCGTTGGATTGATTACCGGCTGGCTGACAGGAAAATTGGTCAGGGAAGGTGGATATGGGCCGATCCTGAACATCGTTATGGGTGTCGCCGGAGCAGTTGCGGCGGCTTCGTCGCGCTTCTCGCAAGTTCGCCGAATTATAGTGGCTTGGCTTATACAAACGCTGCAGCGATTCTGGGCGCCGCGGTCGTCACGGGGATCAACGCTTATGCCAGCGACAGAAAGCGATACGCCTGACATAACAAGCAGCCTTCTGCCAGCGAATCGCTAGCGCAGATAGACGAGGGAGAAGCGCCATGTCACAGACAGTCGAAAACGATAGCAGTCGCTTGAAATTAGATAGAGCCTTTAGGTATGCCGTGACTCTTGCCTGGCAAGACTTCATGAAACCGATTGAGCCACGCTCAATACAGGTTGAGTACGTGTGTGAAGCGGGAACTCCGTTGGATCACTTAAGCGTGTGGTCGGCTCGAGGCGGAGGCTATCGGGACTTGGTATGCGATTTCTGGACATTGGCTTCTCTGGCCCATCCCACGGGCGCATGCTTCGAGGGTAGGTACTATTCCGACGTATTGGCTCAGGCCTTGCTATTTGTGATGAAGAATCAAGGCCAGTTCACGCGGCCCGCCGATGCTGGCCCTCATGGTTTGGTTCTGATTCATCCGCCGGACGCAGACGATCGTACGGAAGCCGCTTCTTGGATGAAAAGGGTCCAGGCTGTCGGACTTGAAGCAAACCTAGAAGAAGCCAGCCGACGAACTGGGGCCACAGCGCAGCACGAAGAAGGGAAAGCTTGGACGTCCGGAGAAGAGCAAGCACGCCTTCACGAGCCCCACGCGTTCGTATCCCATGAATCCGTCGACGTACCGGCAAAGACGCACGCGTCAAATCATTTTGAATTGCGGTATGCCTGGCCCGAGTGAAGGCAATCACATCGATACCAAAGACCAAGACTCCGAAACAGCGATTCCTATCGGAGAGTTGCCTCTGGACCGGAGTGTTGGATTAGCAGCAAACAACGAACTGCTCTCGGGCGAGATCAAAACATCAACTCTTGAACCCGTAGGTATTTGAAGGAGATTCTCAAGTGAAAACAATGATGCGCAGTCTGGTAGCTTCCTTTCTCACGATCGTCGTGATCCTGCTTTCGATTTCTCAGGTTCACGCGCAGGACCTTTCCACGTATCGCAACTTTTCGTTCGGAATGACCGTGGCCGATCTTTGCAAGCAGATTGATCAAAACCCAGCCACTGCGGCCGTGCTCCACGAACGGCCGGCGCTGATCCAAGAATTGACCTTTTGGCCGCCACAACCTTATAGCTCTTTACGCCCAGCGGAGCCGCTTGAGCAGATTCTCTTCTCTTTCTACAACGGTGCACTCTACAGAATGTTGATGACGTACGACACTTCCGCCACCAAAGGACTAACCGACGAGGATATGATACGAGTCGTTTCTGCAAAGTATGGAAACGCAACTAGGCCTGACGCCGTCGTCAACTTCCCTACGAACCCCTCGTATAAGACCACCGAAAAAGTGCTCGCCCGGTGGGAAGATTCGCAATATTCGCTGAACCTTTTTCGATCCTCGGGGAGCGATACCTTTGCAATTGTTATGTTCAACAAACAATTGGATGCCCAAGCTGGGGTCTCCATCGCCGAATCCGTGAAACTGGAACAGGAAGAGGCTCCGCAGAAGGAAGCCGCACGCGTTAAGAAAGACGCCGCGGATCTGGAACTAGAGCGACAGAAGAATATGAAGACGCTTCGACCCTGAGGTCAGGGCGCAACGGCAAGGTTGTTTGCGAAATCTCTAACGCGATTTGACGGAGGATCTGAAAATGACAGTTCAAATAACACCTCTACACGACCGAGTTCTGGTGAGGCGACTGGAAGAGAAAGAGAGCGCCAAGGGTGGCATCATCATTCCTGACACGGCCAAAGAGAAGCCCCAAGAGGGCGAAGTGATGGCCGTTGGAGATGGCAAGATCGAGGACGGTAAGCGAATCCCGCTCGACGTAAAGACGGGCGACCGGGTTTTAATTGGCAAATACACGGGCACAGATATCACCATCGATGACCAGGAATACCTGATCCTCCGCGAGGAAGAAATCCTGGCGAAGGTCACTGGGATGACGAAAGCGGCAAGCGGCAAGAAGTAGGCTCTGCTCCAAACGCTGAGAGAAGAAAGTGCACATTCACCCCAGGAGGGTGAGGTCCAATGGCAAAACAGATTGTAACGGGTGAGAATTCACGGCAAGCCATTCTGCGCGGCGTCAACATTCTGGCCGATGCCGTGAAGATTACGCTGGGTCCCAAGGGTCGCAACGCCGTAATCGAAAAGAAGTTCGGCGCACCTATTATCACCAAGGACGGTGTGACCGTAGCAAAAGAGATCGAGCTGCAAGACCCGCTCGAGAACATGGGCGCCCAAATGGTGCGCGAAGTTGCCTCCAAAACGTCGGACGTGGCCGGTGACGGCACGACCACGGCGACTGTTCTTGCGCAGGCCATCTTCCGTGAAGGCGTGCGAATGGTTGCCGCAGGCGCTCGCCCGATGGCGCTTAAACGCGGTATCGATAAGGCTGTGGAGGTTGCCGTCGGAGCCATCAAGAAGCTTTCCCATGAGGTGAAGGGCGACATGATCGCCCAGGTAGGCACGATCAGCGCCAATACAGACAAGCAGGTTGGCGCTCTCATTGCCGAGGCCATGAAGAAGGTAGGCAAGGACGGCGTCATTACCGTTGAGGAATCCAGGACCATGGAGACGACGCTCGATGTGGTCGAAGGAATGCAATTCGACCGCGGCTACCTGTCGTCCTACTTCGTCACCGATCCGGCGCGGATGGAATGTGTGCTCGAGGAGGTTCACATCCTGATCCATGAAAAGAAAATCAGCGCGATGCAGGAGTTGCTGCCCTTACTCGAACAAGCCGCCAAGATGGGCAAGCCCCTGCTGATTATCGCAGAAGACGTTGAGGGCGAAGCGCTCGCGACGCTGGTTGTGAACAAGCTGCGGGGGACGTTGCAGTGCGCCGCGGTCAAGGCGCCGGGCTTTGGCGACCGCCGCAAGGCCATGCTGGAGGATATTGCCGTGATCACCGGCGGCAAAGCGATCACCGAGGAGCTTGGCATCAAGCTCGAAAACGTGAAAATGCAAGATTTAGGTTACGCGAAAAAAGTTACCATCGACAAGGACAATACAATCATTATCGAAGGCGCCGGCAAGAATAGCGAAATCGAAGGCCGGATTAAGCAGCTCCGCGCTCAGGTCGAGGAGACGACGTCCGACTACGACCAGGAAAAGCTCCAGGAACGCTTAGCGAAGCTGGTGGGCGGTGTCGCGGTGATCAAGGTGGGAGCGGCCACTGAAACGGAGCTTAAAGAGAAGAAAGCTCGGGTCGAGGATGCCATGCACGCCACTCGCGCGGCAATCGAGGAGGGTATTGTTCCCGGCGGTGGCACCGCTTTTTTGCGCTGCCTGCCGGCCCTGGAAAAGCTCAAGCTCCAGGACGCCGATGAAGGTACGGGCGTGAACATCGTGAAGCGTGCGCTCGAAGAGCCCGCGCGCCAGATCGCTCAGAACGCAGGCCACGAGGGCGCCGTCGTCGTCGGGCGCCTCCGCGACTCAAAGGATGACAACTTCGGCTTCAATGCGGACTCCGGAGAATTCGTGGACATGATAAAAGCCGGTATCATCGACCCAGCTAAGGTTACCCGCCTGGCGTTGCTGAATGCCGCTTCTATCGCAGGGCTGATGCTCACCACGGAAGCTTTGATCGCCAACATCGCGGAAGAAGCGCAGGCAGTTGTCGCCGGAGCAGGACACGGCGGAGGGATGAGCGGGATGTACTAAACGCGCGGTGACTCTAGCAACTTTGGACCGCAGGTCTCTGGACGAGCGGAACAAAGTGATACAACAGATCGGGGGAACATGGACGTACAGAACGAACTGCGGCAATTGGAAAAACGGAGGCAGGTGTACCCGTCAGCTGTGCAAGATCTCAGCACAACGCGTGTTCAGCGTGAAGAGGCTTTTGGCGACTTGGCACTGACCGAGGCCAAGATAGCGAAACTAGGAAAGGCTGGATGTACTCCCGACGACCATCAGTTCGATCTAGGCGGAGAAGCGTAGCCTCGGTCTCCGCAGCATTGACACAGATCCGACGCGGCAAGGCCGGCAACGCCGGCAACGCGTGAATGTGTCCTATCCTGAGTGTCGAGTTTTGAAGATTTAAGGTCAAGATCTGAGATCAGGATGAACTATTCAGTTCAGGTGCGAGGAGCCGTTCAATGCTCGTCCCAATGGTCATCGAAGAGACTAACCGAGGCGAGCGCGCCTATGACATCTATTCCCGGCTGCTGAAAGACCACATCCTGTTTATCGGCACTGAGATTGACGACCACGTCGCCAATCTGGTGACGGCCCAACTGTTGTTCCTGGAAGCGGAAGACCCCGAGCGCGATATCCAGCTCTATATCAATTCGCCGGGCGGCTCGATTACTGCTGGGATGGCGATTTACGACACGATGCAATATTTGCGGCCAGACGTTGTGACAACCTGCGTTGGGGAGGCCGCTTCGATGGCTGCTTTGCTGCTGACTGCGGGTGCTCGCAAGAAGCGCTTTTCGCTGCCCAACTCGCGCATCCTCATCCATCAGCCCTCGATGTCAGGGCTTTCGGGCCAGGCAACCGATATTGATATCCACGCGAAGGAGATTCTGCGAATGAGGTCGGTGATCAACAAGCTCCTGGCAGACCACAGCGGGCAGCCGATCGAGAAAATCGAGCAAGACGTCGAGCGCGATTTCATTATGACAGCTCAGCAGGCCAAGGAGTACGGCCTGATCGACGAGATCATTCACAAACATCTCTAAGGAGCATATGAGGAATCAGCGACAGCGGCATCGATCCGAGGCGCGTGAGTTGGGAAAAGTGCCCGCGCTGTGGCACGTGCTGCTTGCTTCCGAGGCTTCCAACTGCGTTAAGGTAAGGCTATCTAGAAAAACAGAGGAGATTCATGGCGAATCAAGTTAAGGCGCAAGTAAGCCTCAGAAAATCACCCTGTGAGCGATGCGGCCATCAAAAGAGCAAGCACCATTGCCTAGGCAAATGCAAGACACTCTCGTGTCGCTGCACGCAGTATCGGGCTGTAAACTAGCCGGGCGACTAGCCGAGATCCTGATGTCTCATGCTCAATTGCGGATAGCGCCGCGAGTTAGATGCGTCGCGCCGCGAAGCTCCGGCGTGCAGCGAAAGACGGCCTGAAGTTGCATGCCTGCTAACCCCTCTCAGGGTGCGCGTCTTTCCTGCCGAAAGGCAGAGAACAAAACGGCGCGTTCTACCTTTTCACAGGGTTGAAGGTTCAGTGCTGAACCTTTTTCAGAATTTCTTGACGAAATCCTTCGAACATGGCGAGACCCAACAGGGCAGACGATCTGTCTTCTGTGCTCAAGGACCTCATGTTTTGTTTCGCACAACTCTCCCCGATCAGCCGCTTGGCCAGCTCCGCGCTTCGCGCATCGCCACCATCCAGCCGGTGACGTAGCGGCTGAAGACATCGAGGATGACGTAGAGGTAGAAGTAGGTCCACTTGGCGGGCCCCAGCAGCTTGGTGATGTCCCAGCTCCAGAGTTGATTGGGAGCCGTCGCCAGTAGTTCCGGCTTCGTGTACGGCGGATGAGTCAACTGGTCACGTCGTTCGCGGGATTCGCCCTCTTGTTTCAGGAAGCGATGCATGGTGCGAATCGAGCAGTAATAGTGCCCTTCGTTGAGCAACGTCGCATACACAGCGGCTGGGGAGCGATCCTGGAATCGTTCTCCGTGCAGATGCGCCAGGACCGTTTCGCGTTCCGTCGGACTCAGGGCACGTGCTGGTCTCGGTCGCAAAGCGATCGCTGCGGGGAAAGAAGCTGCACGTCGATCCCGGTAGTAGGAAGCACGCGGCGCAAACAGCGCACGGCAAGCGGCGCGCGTGCCTACATCGGTCGCCAGTTCAGTGACCGCGGTCATCAGGACTCTTCCTCCAGGTCCTGTTCCGGAATCGGATGACCCAACAGCGCAGCCACTTTTTTTTGGACATCGATGATGATGTGCGCCTTACGCAGATCTTCGGTCAGACGTGCGTTCTGGCGGCGCAGCTTCTGGTTCGCCTCATCCATCGGATGGCGCTTGGACTTCGGCCCGCGCCTCTGCGGAGTCAGCGCTTCGAGGATGCCGTTGGCCCGCTCGCGCCGCCAAGTGGCCAGCAGCGAAGAGTACAAACCTTCCCGGCGGAGGAGAGAGCCGATACCGCCTCGTGTGGCAGCGGCGGCCTCGGCTTCCTGCAGGATGCCCAGTTGATATCCGCGGTGTAGGTACGCCGCTTGGGTTTCGCGACCACTTCGGGATCAGGCCGCGAGGCCGGCAGCGAATCGCGCCGCTGGGCTGCACTGCACGCTGGTGAATCCGTCTGTAACGACGAGAAGGGGGCTTATCATGACTTTGCCTGCAATAGTTATCCCACGCTAACAACAACACAGGCGTATACTTTAGCAGTCTAGTCACACACCTTCCGCCGCGCCCCCCAACGGGCGACGGTCCCTGTGCCACAAGACATACATCCTGCAGACCGGGCTATGAAGCTACGAGTGTCGGCAATCTACCTGTAGTCGGAGTGTAGTCGGGGAAGGCCAAATTAAGGAGAACAGAGAGAGTTGGAAAATAACGATGTCCTGCAAGCCCATTTCTCAATGGAAAGTAAGAATCTGGATCTTGGCCGCACTTATCACGATTGGTGCAACGCGTGTTTATTACGTACGAGAGATGTTGGCTGCCTTGATCATCTTTTCCGGCCTGTTTGCCTCAGTTGCCGCGATCGTCCTTATCTTGTTTCTTATCTGGCTTCTTCTGGACCGTGCCAGCCGGTTGGTATTGGGATGGATCGAGGCTCGTGCGAAGAGCATCGGTCGCGCAGCCTTACGCCTTTTGCCTGCTCGCTCAGGGGGCTAAGCCGCAGCAGTTGAGACCATTTCGCTTCGATATTGCTGTTCGAAGCGGTGCCGGGCCACGACCAGCAAAGGAATGCATTCATGAACAGCTCTTCTAAAGTCCGGAAGATCGCTTTTGTCGGTGACCACCTGCCTCGCAAGTGCGGCATAGCTACGTTCACGGCCGACCTGCTTGCTGCCGTCCAGAGCGCACACGCTCAAAGCCAGTGCCTCGCCGTGTCGGTTAACGACATTCCAAGTGGGTACGAGTACCCCGACGTAGTGCGCTTCGAGATTGAGGAGCAAGACCTATCGTCCTATCTGCGCGCCGCGGACTTCCTCAACATCAGCAACGTGGACATCGTCTGCCTGCAGCACGAGTTCGGCATTTTCGGCGGGCCCGCCGGTAGTCATATCCTGGCACTCCTGCGGGAATTGAGAATGCCTATCGTCACAACGCTTCATACCGTGCTCCGTGAGGCGAGAGCCGAGCAGCGACGTGTGATGGAGGGCTTAATCTCGGTCTCTACTCGGCTCGTCGTCATGGCCGAACGCGGACGGCAGATGCTGCAGGATATTTACCAGGCGCCGGCGGCAAAGATCGATCTCATCCCGCACGGCATTCCGGATGTAGGGTTTGTGGATCCGACTTATTTCAAGGATCAGTTCGGCGTGGAAGGAAGGGTGGTGCTGCTTACGTTCGGCCTGCTTTCACCGAATAAGGGCATCGAATATGTGCTCAATGCCTTGCCACAAATTCTGGCCGAGTTCCCCGAGGTGGTATATATCGTGCTTGGCGCTACCCATCCTAACGAGCTAAGGGAGCATGGCGAAGCTTATCGGCTCAGCCTCGAGATTCTCGCTAAGAAGAATGGAATTGACAAGAACGTCATCTTCTACAACCAGTTTGTGGAACTTGAGAATCTCAAGGAGTTCATCGGCGCGGCGGACCTTTACATCACGCCTTACCTGAATGAAGCGCAGATCACGTCGGGAACGCTGTCCTACACGTTCGGCGCCGGCAAAGCGGTGGTGTCGACTCCGTACTGGCACGCAGCGGAATTGCTGGGGGAGGGCCGTGGTGTGCTGGTGCCATTCGGCGATGCACCGGCCATAGCACGTGAAGTGATCGAATTGCTGCGAGACGACACCCGAAGGCATGCCATTCGCAAGAACGCCTACAAGATAGGCCGCGAGATGATTTGGAGCAACGTGGCCCAGATGTATATGCGTTCCTTCGAGTGTTCCCGGCTGGAAGGGGCCGCTCGGACGCGAAAATTTCTTGCGACCAAGACCCTTGACCAAAAGCCGCGGGAACTGCCGCCGATGAATTTGAGTCACCTTTCGCGGATGACCGATTCCACTGGCGTTTTTCAACACGCTGTTTTCAGTGTCCCGAATTTTTCGGAAGGCTATTGCACCGATGATAACGCCCGTGCCTTCGTGCTGGCAGTGTTGCTCGATGAAATGGGCGAGGAACCGGAGCCAGTGCGGGCATTGGCCACCACCACCGCAGCGTTCCTGCAACATGCTTTCGATCTCAAAACGAAACGCCTGCACAACCACTTGAGTTTTGAAAGGCACTGGCTCGACGAACAGGGTTCCGAGGATTGTCATGGGAGGGCGGTCTGGGCGCTGGGAACAGGCGTGGGGCGTTCGTCGGTCCGGAGCTTCCAGATGATGGCGGGACAGCTCTTCGCGCTGGCATTACCTGCGCTGACGGAGTTCACGTCGCCTCGGGCTTGGGCGTTCGGCTTGATCGGCATCCATGAGTATCTGCGCCGGTTGAGCGGCGACAGTCTGGTCAATCAAGCCCGAGAGACACTGACTCGCCGGCTTATGGATCTATTTGAAGCGAGTGCACGTCCGGACTGGCAATGGTTTGAAGAGGAACTATCGTACGACAACGCAAAACTGGCGCACGCCTTGATTGTGAGCGGACACGCGACCGGACAGCGAGCGGTGCTTCACCGGGGACTTGATGCCCTGCGCTGGCTGACAAAATTACAGATGTCCGAGAAAGGTCACTTTCGACCCATCGGCAGTAATGGGTTCTATCGCCGCGGCGGCACGCGTGCCAATTTTGACCAACAACCTGTTGAGGCGCACGCGACCGTCTCCGCGTGTCTGGATGCCTATCGCGCCACCTCGGATGTCTGTTGGTATGAATACGCGCAACGGGCTTTTGACTGGTTCATCGGCTGGAACGATCTTGGACTCGAACTCTATTCTCCTGAGACCGGCGGCTGCCACGATGGGTTGCATGTAGATCGGGTCAACGAGAACCAGGGAGCAGAATCAACTCTGGCGTTCCTGCTTTCATTGGCGGATATGCACTTAGCACAAAGCATAAGGACAAGTTTTAGAGAACCGATCGCGATCACGGAGTAGCTGGCAACCCCAATATCCATGAACCTCAAACGTACCAGCACAATCATTAAGCCCGACCAGTCTCGTGTTCTCCTCCGGCCCTTCAATCCGGGTGGGCCCGAGCGAATGGCTCGGATTATCGGCAGGATCATGGCGCTTCCAGAAGATCGAGTCAGCCAGTTGCTGGACGAAGTTTCCGCTGACTTTTCTCGGCGCCACAAGCCAATCCGCAACCTCTTCCTACGGCGCTTCGAAGAGGTCCGCGAGTCCATGGCGACGGTCGAGGGGGTATCCGAAGCAAGACGGCTCCTGATCGGCGCCTATTTTCTGGCCGAATACTCTTTAGAATCCGCAGCCCTGTTTAATCCTTCCATCGTGCCGCACCCTGACCAAACTGGTCTGCCGTCCGGCGCACTACGGTTTGTTCTCAGCTTGCGCGCCACCGGGGAAGGACACATTTCTTCCATCACGTTCCGGACCGGCATTATCCATTCCGATCAGCGGATCGAGGTGTTACCCGCCACAGATTTTCTGGCCGAGCCGCGTCAGATCCCAAACCCGCGGTACGAGAAGGCGATGTTCGGGCAAAAACTCTCTGAACTGGGGTTGAATGGTGAATTAACGCGCCGGATCATGAACAGACTCGGGGAGTCGTTTGGACTGGAAGATCTTCGCGCAGGGCTACAAAAGGAGCAGTTCCGCCTGCCCGACGGAATGACACAGGAAGATCAAGACACGGCCCAGGGGATTTGGATGCTCGCCCGGTCCAACTACGAGGTCCAGTTCCAGCCAGAGCAACAGTTATCTGAGCGGATAATCTTCCCGGCCACACCTTCGCAACGCAACGGCATCGAGGACGCCCGCTTCGTTCGCTTTCGGAACGACGATGGTACCCACATCTACTACGCAACGTTCACCGCCTTCGACGGAAGGGTCATCGTGCCGGAACTGGTGGAGACTTGTGATTTCCTGAACTTTCAGTTTATTACGCTCAATGGTCAAGCCGCGGAAAACAAAGGTATGGCGCTCTTCCCACGGAAGATAGGTGACCGCTATGCCATGCTCTCTCGGCAGGACAACGAGAACATCTACCTGATGTTTTCCGACAACGTTCACTTCTGGAATGAGCGCGAAGTCCTCCTCAAACCAGCCTTCCCATGGGAACTGGTCCAGATCGGGAATTGCGGATCTCCGCTGGAGACCGATGCTGGGTGGCTAGTCCTCAGTCACGGAGTTGGCCCTATGCGACAGTACTGCATCGGCGCATTCCTCCTCGATCACGACGATCCGGCCAAAGTGATTGGACGGCTCCGCGAACCCTTACTCAAACCGAACCAGCACGAGCGTGAAGGTTACGTCCCCAATGTCGTTTACACTTGCGGTGCGCTAGTCCACAACGGCGAACTCATCATTCCTTATGGCTTGGCCGATCACGCCACCGGTTTTGCCACTGTCGCGTTGGCCGAGGTGCTGAGTGCGATGGAGCAGGAAACCGCGTTACCAGCATGACCATCCCCAAAAAAAGAGTGGCTATCCTGTCGCCGATAGCCTGGCGAACACCTCCCCGGCAATACGGCGCGTGGGAGACGGTTGCCAGCAACATCACCGAAGGGCTGGTTTCTCGTGGGTGGGACGTGACGTTGTTCGCCACTCGGGACTCTGTAACCCGAGCCCACCTCCATGCCGTCATAGACCGGGGGTATGAAGAGGATCCCGCCGTGGACCCGAAAGTAGCCGAATACCTTCACATCTCCGAAGCATTCGAGCACGCTGCTGAGTTTGACCTCATCCACAGCCACTACGACTTCATGGCGCTGTCCTATACCCGTCTGGTGAAGACGCCCGTCCTCACGACCATCCACGGATTCTCGTCTCCCAGAATCATGCCCATGTATGAGAAGTATCGTGACCGATATTTTGTCTCCATCAGCAACTCCGATCGCGCACCGGGTTTGAATTATCTCGCCACGGTGTATAACGGAATCGACCTCTCGTTGTACCCAATCCAAGAACTTGGCGGAGATTACTTGGTGTTCCTTGGCCGGATTCACCCGGACAAGGGGGTCCATCTGGCGATTGAGGTGGCTCGACTGAGCGGGTTGCCCCTGCTCATCGCAGGTATCATCCAGGATCGGACCTACTTCCGCGAGCAGGTGGAGCCTCACCTCAATCAGACGATTCGATACATCGGGCCGCTGGACGTGCCTGGTAAGAACAAGTTGTTTGCCAACGCCCGAGCGCTGCTGCACCTGAACACGATCCCCGAACGATTCGGACTTGTCTTGGCGGAAGCCAATGCTGCCGGCGTGCCCGTAATCGCCATGGACCTCGGCTCGTGCCGTGAAGTGATCAAAGACGGCCAGACGGGTTTCCTGGTCAATAGTGTCGACGAGGCCGCAGGGGCCATGGAACGGCTGGGTGACATTGACCGTGGCGCATGCCGCCGACGGGTCCAGGAATGCTTCTCCATTGAAACCATGGTGGAGGCATATGAACGGGTTTACACCGCGGTCTTTGATCTGGAAGCGGCGAGATGATCATGAAGCCGGACATTGTCAGGCGCTACGCTCACAACCCCATCCTCACCAAAGCCGACATTCCTTACCCGGTAGAAACGGTTCACAACGCGGCAGTGGTGAAGCATGAGAAAGAGTACATCATGCTGTTCCGTTCCCACCTGCGCACGGGACGGTCCATCATTGGGTTGGCACGCAGTCCTGATGGATTCCACTTCACGGCGGACCCTGAGCCATTTTTGACTCCTGCCAGGGACTGTACTTTTGCGGCCTACGAAGAGTTCGGCGTCGAGGATCCACGAATAACACATATTCACGGCGAATACCTCATCACATACAGCGCCTACTCGCGGAATGGCGTCCGGATCGCCCTGGCAAAGACAAAAGATTTCCGTCACGTGGAAAGAATCTCCCTCATCACCGAGGCGGACTACCGGAATGTGGTGATCTTTCCAGAAAAGTTCGACGGACTTTATGCACGTCTGGACCGGCCTCACTCAGAAATCGCCCCTTGGTCAATCTGGATTTCCTATTCTCCGGATCTACGTTTTTGGGGACAATCACAGCTCATCATGCGGCCTGTACCCTACCACTGGGACGAAATGAAGATCGGTCCGGGTGCGCCTCCAATCAAAACGGACCAGGGATGGCTTTCCATCTATCACGGCGTCTTCCGGACAATGGACGGATCAGTTTACCGCTTGGGGGTGGCCCTACATGATCTCCTGAACCCGGCAAAGATCATTGGTGTGAGCGACTCGTGGATCTTGCAGCCGGAGGATCCCTGGGAAATCTCGGGATATGTTCACAATGTCGTGTTCACTTGCGGCGCCGTTGCGGAGTCCGATGGAACCGTGAAAATCTATTGGGGCGGCGCAGATACCGTCATGTGTGTGGGCGAGGCCAATATCTCTGATCTGGTTGCGTTATGCCAGGATCACAGCAGGCCGGCCAAATGAGTGTGGCGCGCAGATTTCTCTAAGGCTGAGTGAAGACATGCGTACTATCACTCCTGCCCAAACCGACACTACGGTGTCGTTTCGCAATGCGTGCAAATTGCTCGCTATTCGTGCAGGACCACACTCAAGAGCGAGCTGTGAATTTGCAGCCCGCCGTTGTAGTGGATAAAGCCTAGCTTCTTGAATTTGTTCATAAAGAGGTTAACGCGGGAACGCGAGGTACCGATGATTTCCGCCAGCATCTCTTGCGACACTCTGGGAAGCACTCGTTGGGGCTGGTCTTGCTGTCCATAGCGGGCGAGTAGCAGAAGCGTGCGGGCCAAGCGCTTCTCGGTAGAGTTAAAAAGCTGATCGACCAGGTCCTCCTCCACTCGGATGTTCCTGGAAAGCATGTAAGAGATGAAACGGTCGGAGAAGGCGTGTTCCGCGTGGAGCACGCGAATCATCTCATTCTTATCGATGACGAGCACTGTAGTCGGTGTAATCGCGATAGCCGTGCCGATTCGCTTTGGCTGACCGGCGAGGCAACCTTCACCAAAAAAATCTCCGGGCCCGAGCATCGCCACAACGGCCTCTCTGCCAGCTTCGTTGACGACGCAAAGTTTTACGCCACCCTGCTGAATGTACAGCACATCGTCCGCGGGATCGCCTTGTGCGAAGATGGATTGCCTTCGCCGAAACTCTGCAATATTCCGCGACACACCAGCCGAATCGAGAAACGCTTGGGCGTCGAAAGCTCGTTGATGAGATTTCACCTTATTCGAACGTTTCATGCGCCGCTCCGCAGTCCTTTTAAAGAGCATATTGTACTATTGAAGCAAAGTGCAATGGTGTCCCGAATGAGACACTAAACATGCGGACGTGCTCCGAAGCGGCCTGCGCATCACCATCACCGGTGAATCGCATACGGTTCTCAACATCCTCTTTAACGTTGCGGAGGTGTCGGAGCGAACTACTCCCAGCCCTAGTCGCCATTCCAGCAGATGCAAACAATAATGTGTCGGTTAAGAGGACGGACAACATAATGCAAATGTGTGCGCAACGGCACAGATACCCATCCCCAAGTCGCCTATGCTGATTTGGTGTGGAGCAGCAGGACGATCGGTTGCAAGGCAATCCTCACAGTTCGACCTAATCGCCTCGTCGTAAACCCATCGAGCCCGTTCTGAGGCACGATCTCAGGGTTTTCAGCAAAGAAGTGACAGTCAGTAACTACAAATCTGTTCATGGAGGTCGGCGATGATCCGTAAATTGACTATGGGTGTCTGCATCTTGTTTGTCGCGAGCGGGCTCTGTGCGGCAAATAAAGAACAAGAACGCCTGGAAAACAGCGGCGTGGTGATGGAAGAGATTATGAACACTCCCGAGAATATCCCGCAAGAGCTATTGGAAAAGGCCGAATGTGTCATTGTTTTTCCGTCCGTGTTGAAGGCCGCCTTCGGCGTCGGCGGAAGTTATGGACGAGGAGCGATGGTCTGCCGCACCGGTGCCGGTTTCGGCGGGCCTTGGGGCGCTCCGGCCATGTACGCCCTGGAAGGTGGCAGCTTCGGATTTCAGTTAGGTGGACAAGCAACGGATCTCGTTCTTCTTGTCATGAATGACAGGGGCGCGAATTCGATTCTGAGCAGCAAAGTCAAGTTGGGCGCAGATGCTTCAGCCGCGGCGGGCCCGAAGGGCCGTGACGCTTCCGCGGATACGGATGCCTATCTGCGGGCGGAGATCCTCAGTTACTCCCGTTCGCGTGGACTGTTTGCCGGCATATCGCTCGAGGGTTCTACGCTTCGTCCCGATGATGAGGCGAACGAACAGGTTTACGGTCGCAAAATCACATCCAGAGATATCGTGCTGGGTACAAACATAGCGGTACCCGCGTCCGGGCTCCGCCGGTAGTGCCCCGGAACCTGTAGAAAAGTGAATGGCGCATTTTGCCTGTGAAGTCATGGAATTCTTTTTTAAGCAGCAGCTCTTTCTCGTCCTCCGATGTCGCGGTAGCCGTTGATGCGGTGCAACTTCATCTGTCCGCTGATCCACAACCCGAAGAACACCCGCAGCACGGCGCTTTCGTTGGGCAGTGCCGCCTGGGTTTTGATTCGGCGGCGGAATTCCAGTTGCATCCGCTCAATGGCGTTCGTGGTGCGCAGCGACCGCCACTGGCTCTCCGGAAACTGATAGAAAATCAGCAGGTTCTCCCCTGCTTCTTGCAGAGAAGCCGCCACGCCGGGACACAGTTTCTTCCATTTTCCCAGGAATGCTTCGCGGGCTTTCTGCGCCGTGTCCAGCGTCTCGGCGTAAACGATGCGGTGATAGTCTTCCCGCACCGCTTCGTGCGCGTGCTTCGGTGCTTTGGCGATGAGGTTGCGTAGCTTGTGCACGGTGCAACGCTGGTGCGGTAGACCTGGCCACAGCCGATCCAGCGCGGCCGCCAAGCCCGTGTTGCCATCGCTGATCACCAGCCGGGGACGGCCCATCTTCCGCGCCGCCAGATCGTCCAGCAACATCTGCCAGCCGTCCGCCGATTCCGCTCCCGTCGTCATCAGGCTCAGCAGCACTTTCTCTCCGTCCTCCCGCACCCCCAGGGCCACCAGCACGGGCAGCGAAACCACTTTCCCGCCACTGCGCACCTTGGGATAAATCGCATCCAGGTACAGATAGACGATCTTTTCTTCTGCCAGATCGCGCCGCTGCCAGTTCCGATAGCTTTCTTCTAGCCGTAGCACCAACCGCGACACCGTGCTTTTCGATAATGCGGCGCCGGCCAGCAACGGTTCCAGCGCCCGGCGGATCCGCCGTGTATTCGATCCTGACAGATAAACTCCCAGCACGCTCTGCTCGACTTCCACGCTGCTGCGCCGATAGCGCGGCACCAATTGACTCCGCCACTCGCGCTCGCTGCCCTCCGCGTCCACCAACCGGGCTCGTGGCACTGCCACATGAACCGTACCCGTCCGCAGCGTCAGCCGTCGGCTTTTCCGGCCGTGCCGATAGCCACTCCGTTCGGCCACCCGCTGACTGCGCGGTGCACCCAGCGCCGCCTCCACTTCTTCCTCCAACACCAGCTCGATGATCTCCCTCACCCGCTCCCGGATCGCCCCCTCCAAACCTTCTCGCAGCGAACCTTCTTGGATCACTTCCTGGCCAATGCTAGTCTTCATCACGGCGTATTCCTCCTGTGCCCGAAACCTCCCGCTAAGAGATTCCGGGTTTTTATTCAAGCCTTCTCAGGAGAATACGCCTTCAGATTTTCTACAGGAATCGGGACGGAACCGCTCCGCCTGGTGCGCGTCCTGCAAAAGGATTCGCCGCGGGACACCTCGGCAAAGGCTTCCGTCCGGTGATGGGTTTCGAATGTAAGGCTGGGCGCACAGTCCGGGACTCGGTGATATCCGCCGGGTCTCGGAACGTCATTGTTCCCGTCCCATGCACCTCTATGAGATGGGCCTAACTCAGACCGGAATATCGTGCTTCTTGGTATCAGGCGCCTCACCCGAAATTCCATCCCGGACGAACCCAAACCCTTTCTTTCGCGTGCCTGCGCTCGAACGCGAATGCGCAACGAACAAGAAAGTGTTCCTAAGGGAACAGATATCTATCGGCATCTCCTCTAGGATGTGAGTCGGTCGGCGAAGGGGCGAGGGAGCCGGAAGCCCCGCCGACGGAATGAACGAGGTAATTAAAGATGCCGTTACTTCAAATATTGATGGTCTTGATCGCGGTCGGGGTTCTGCTGTGGCTGGTCAATAACTTCATACCGATGGCTGGATCGATCAAGTCGATCCTCAATGCTGTTGTGGTGATCGGTGTGGTTGTATGGCTTTTGAATGTTTTTGGACTCCTTCACTCTCTTTCCAGGATCCACGTTGGGACGTAAACGGGCCACGCCAAGGCCGCAGTGATTTAGTTCGGGCCCGGGGCATTGTGAAACAGAAAACGGAGAGTCAACGGCCCTTATCGGGAATGGCGGTGCTGGTTGTAAGGCTCCCCTGATCCGAAGAAATTCAATGGCTAATAAGAAATCAAAAAGGGAATCTAACAAGGTAGTCCTCGCGAGGGTTAAGAAAGAAATGGCGGAGCCTCGTTTGGCCCGATCCGTACGGGATCGAGGAGCTAAACGTGGAGGGTCATACGGTCGGAATGGTGCTAAATGACTTCACGGAAGCAAATTCCATGGCTAAACGGTTAGATTGCGATTCGACGAGGTTAGAGCACGCCGGGTCACGTCGGGGTACCCTGTTTGGCGGATGGCGCCTAATTTCCCTTCGTGTAGTTGCGCTCCTGCTGGTTCTGCTGATGTGCCGCGGCGCGTTTGCATACTCCGTTCTGACGCACGAAGAAATCGTAGATTTGCTTTGGTCCGACGCAATCCGCCCGCTCCTCCTCAAGCGTTTTCCGGAACTGACGCAAGACCAGATCACCGAAGCGCATGCGTACGCCTATGGAGGCGCTGTCATCCAGGACCTCGGCTACTACCCGTTCGGCAGCAGGGAGTTCAGCGACCTGGTGCATTACGTTCGCAGCGGAGACTTCGTTCGTGAACTGATACTCGAGAGCCAGGATGCCAACGAATACGCCTTCGCGCTGGGGGCTCTGGCACATTACACGTCGGATATCGCCGGCCACCCCGCGGTAAACCAGGCCGTTGCGATCCAATACCCGAAGTTGCGGGCGAAGTTTGGCAACTCCGTCAAGTACGCGCAAGACAGGACTGCGCATCTGAAAACGGAGTTCGGATTCGACATGGTGCAGATCGCGAAGAATCGTTATGCGTCTCAGCAATACCACGATTTCATCGGATTTCAGGTTTCCAAATCTCTCCTGGAGCGGGTCTTCCCAGTTGTGTACGGAGTGGAATTGAAAGATGTGCTCCCACGCGAGGATCTGGCGATCGGCTCTTACCGTTTTTCCGTCAGCCGCATGATTCCGGAGATGACCAGGGTCGCTCTGCAAACCCACAAGAAGGATCTCATGCGCGAGACGCCCAATTTCGCGAAGCGAAAGTTCATTTTCCGTCTTTCTCGCGCCGATTATGAAAAGGAGTGGGGAAAGAGCTACACCAAGCCTGGACCCGGCACACGTGTGCTGTCTACGCTCTTGCGGTATATGCCGAAAATCGGGCCCTTCAAGGCGCTGGCGTTCAATAACCCGACCCCGCAGACAGAAGATTTGTACTTCAAGAGCATCAATACGACCGTCGATCAGTATCGGGCTTTTCTAGAAGAAGTGCGTACCGATTCACTCGTGCTTCCCAATCGCGATTTTGATAGCGGCAACATGACCAAGGCGGGGGAATACTCGCTGACCGACGACACTTATGCAAAGATTCTAGTGCAACTTTCACAACGGAAGTTCGATTTGACCACGCCTGCACTGCGCGACAACGTCCTACACTTCTATGCAGACCTCTCCGCTCCGATCGAGACAAAAAAAGATAAGATTGGCTGGCAAAAGGTGCTTGTTGCACTCGATCAGTTGAAGTTAGCCACCCCTGTTCCAACCCTCGCGGCAGATGGCCCTGTGAAATGACGCCCCTTACTGGTCTTAAAACTGAACGGTCACCGGAACAAGTCTTTGGGGGTGTAAGGTCCGTTGCAAAGAAGCTCGGCCGAACGCTGGAAAGGGTTATTCCCCAGTGCTCCATGATTTCTCAGGCGGTCGCCTTCAATATGTTCTTGGCTTTCTTTACTCTCCTGTTGATTGTGTTGAGCCTGATGAAGGGCTCTCTGGAAGGGCCAGGTGGTCAGGAGCTGGCGATGCGGTTGTCGGCGATCCTGCCACCGGGCAGCTGGCAGCTCATATCCGGAAGCCTGTTGCGCCCAGAAGTGAACACCTGGTACCTGGCGATTTTCGGTTGGGTAGGAATGCTGCTGGTAGGATCACAGGTGATCAAGCTGATCATCAAGGGTATCGAACTGATTTATGGTGACGCCGGCAGCAATTCCTTTTTGGGCAGGCAGATTCGCGGCGTGCTTTTGTTCTCCATCGTGAGTCTGGTGTGGTTCGCGGCCGTCGCGGTAAGTGTTTTCGCCTGGCCATTAGGCCGATGGATCAGTCAAGGACTGGGCACCTCTCCGTTGGTTCATGGCTTCTGGACGATCCACCTCCCGATCTTGGCCATGATCCTGCAGACACTTGTCCTGGCCTTGATTTATCGGTTTGCGGGATCAGGGGCAACGGCTTGGAGCTCCTTCCTGCCGGGAGCCGCGGCGGCAACGATTCTGTGGTGGGGCCTCAATCTATTCTTTGGGGTTTACGTCCGGAAGACGCAATACGGGCCTATCTACGGTGGTCTGGCAGCGGCGATAGGTTTAATGGTATGGATGGAGTTTTCTGCAATACTCATCTTTCTTGGGGCAGCCTGGAACGCAGAGAGTGCCGCACAGGCCGCTGCTGACCATCGAGCCAGAAAGAAAGCGCCATGCACTCCAGTTCTCGCTATTGGATTGTGATGATCATCTCCGTCTGACAAAGCAATGGCTGTATCGCCCTCATTCTGGTGCCCTCGGTGATGCTCGCGACTGCACTTTTTATGATCGCCGGATTAGTCGCAAGCCTATTACTCGCGCTTCTGACGCGTCAGGCCCCATCGTGTTTCACCCAAGTAAATGCAAGGCACTCCGGTGCCATTCAGGATTGACATGAGCGGGAAAAACTTTCGAGTCGTACGGGCAGGCGAACGGACCAGTATCGAGGGAAAACCAATAGCGAACAAGGTGCTGTTGTCGATGCCTGATAATGAATACAAATTGATGCGTCCTGACTTAACGTATATCGACCTGCCGCATCATCTCAGCCTCCACGAGGCGTCACAAAAGATCGAGTTTGTCTATTTTCCGAACCGAGGAATGGTTTCTCAAGTGGTTGTGACTGACCTGACTGGTGATTTTTGTACCAGGTGAAGTGAGAGAGAATTTCACCTGGGAGGACTGGTCATGGCCATCAGGAGGTACAAGCCGGAGCAGATCGTGAATCTGCTGCGGCAGATCGAAGTAGGAATCGCGAACGGAAAACCGACCCCGCAAGCCTGCAAGGAAGCTGAGATCACCGTACAGACCTACTACCGCTGGCGGAAAGAATACGGCGGGTTGAAGCTGGATCAAGCAAAACGACTAAAGGAACTGGTAAGGGAAAACAGCAAGCTGAAGCGGCTGGTGGCGGAGCTGTCGCTGGAGAAGCAGGTGCTCAAGGATGTGGCCGAGGGAAACTTCTAAGCCCTGAGCGGCGACGTTGTGCGGTGGAGCATGCGCGCGAGGAGTACCGGATGAGCGAACGGCATGCCTGCCGGCTGCTGGGGCAGTGGAGAGGGACACAACGCTATGAACCGCTGCAGCGGATCGACGAAGCGGCGCTGACCCGAGCCATCGTCGCCTTGGCCAGTGAATATGGCCGTTACGGCTACCGGCGGATCACGGTAAAGGTGCGAGAAGCCGGCTGGCCGGTGAGCGCAGATCGGGTGCAACGCATTTGGCGGCGGGAGGGGTTGAAAGTGCCCCAGAGGCAGAAGCCACGAGGGCGGTTGTGGCTGAACGATGGGTCGTGTGTACGTCTGCGGCCGGAGCGAGCGAACCACGTGTGGAGCTATGATTTCGTGAGCGCCAGGACGCATGACGGTCGAACGTTGCGGTTGCTGGTGCTGATCGACGAATACACGCGGGAATGCTTGGCCATTCGGGTGGCACGGCGATTGGGGAGCTACGAGGTCATCGAGACGCTAGCGGATGTGATGGTGTGGCGAGGAATCCCGGAGCACATTCGCTCCGATAACGGCCCTGAGTTCGTAGCCCAGGAACTGCGGAGTTGGCTGGGGAAGGTGGGAACGGGAACACTGTACATCGAGCCCGGCAGTCCCTGGGAAAACGGCTACTGCGAGAGCTTCAACGGAAAGCTACGGGATGAATGTCTGAACGGGGAGATCTTTTACTCGCTGAAGGAGGCGCAGATCGTGATCGAGCAGTGGCGAGTGGAGTACAACACCAGGAGACCGCACTCGGCGCTCGGCTATAGGCCGCCTGCCCCGGCGGCCTATAGCCCCCTGGTTGCACCAAACTCGATTTCACAGCCCTCGGCTGTGATGTAGACTCTCTCACTCGCCATGGTACAAAAACTCCACCCGGTCAGGGTGACCTTCGCCTATCTCATTCCTGCTGTCGTCACCACAATGCAGATACTCTCTCCCGCGGATACGCCCAGGCAGAAACCAGCGCGAACCGCGTGGCCCGCACCTGCAGTGCGTTCCCTAACTGGCGGAGAGGCGGAGGAACTCTAAAACGTGGAGATCAAACCTGTCCTTTTGATTACGAATCCCAACGTCTCAGACAGCGCTTCGCGCCGCCTGCAGTTTGACCCAGCAGAGTGGACGCGCGGAACAGGTAGCCTGCCGAGGAGACTACCGCGCCGCCGGCGATGACCCCTCTAATGAAGTCGCGCCTCGAGACCCGATCCAGTGGGCTGCCGATTGTCTTTGGGTCTATGATGTTGCTCATCTCCCGGTCCCTCCTCTCGCATCCAGGATCGCGATCGCTTTGCGCGATACTTGCGTTTCCACTCGATCGATCCGGGACGGATGACGCGGCAGTCTCCTGCATCGGCCATCACCGTAAACTCGGCAAACGCGCCGAGAAAGTTGTCCGGCCTGTCCGCAATCACCTCTACCAGCCAATCTCCTCGCGCCAACAAAGGGGATGCAGTTCTGATGCCACAGTGGAGGGTAAACGCGAGTTACAGGAAGTGATTGACAACCCGTGCGCTTAAGCACAGGTGGGTGAAAATTAGCGCACCGAGTTTCGGGCGAAGCGTCCAGCGAATTGGATGGTTGCCAGCATGCTGACAGAGCGTCCCCCGGGACGGACGCCGAGAATTTCTACTTGGAAGTTTGAACTCGAAGTCTGGTAAAAATAGGCATCCGCGGCGTCATATCGATGAGTGGGTTTGGCGGCTGGAGGCAGGAAGTTACAACACTGGCAGTTTCAAGCTTGTAATGCGGGGTGTTCCCTCACAAATCGGAACTGTGAGAGGTGTGATTGTGAAAGCATATCGTAAACATATGCTTCTGACAGCATTGGTTCTGGTGGCGGCGTTGTGTTGCTCGTCGGCCTTTGCTCAAGAGGAAACTGCGGCATTGAATGGCCAGATCACGGATCATGACGGCCTCGCGGTGGCTGGAGTAAAGGTGCAGGCGCTCAATGCCGGAACCAACGTCTCGTATTTGGCGGATACAAACGAGACAGGACTCTACAATTTTCCGACTCTCTCTGCAGGAACGTATAACGTTACTGCGACGAAAGATGGGTTCCAGCAAGCAGTAAGGCCAGGCGTGGAGCTTCACGTTTCCGATGTTGTTAGCTTGAATTTTTTGCTACACCTCGGCTCAATTTCCCAAAGTGTGACTGTAGAAGGCGGAGCGCCTCTGGTGGAGACGACGAGCAGCGAGATCAGCGGGTTGATAAATAGTAAACAACTTAAACACCTGCCGTTGAACGGCCGCAACTACATTGAGCTCAGCCCGCTGCAAGCGGGTGTAACGAATAGCTTGAATAGCGCTGGCACAACCGGATTTGGAGGAATGACGGGAACGGTTTATAGCTCCAACGGGGCGCCTGTTATATCCAACAACTTCCTATTAGATGGGACTCAGATCACAAATCAGTCTGATTGGGGCACCGCCAGTTTCGCCGGAACGACGCTGGGTTTGGACGGCATTCAAGAATTCAAGGTGTTGACGAGCGTGTATGACGCCTCATATGGAATGGCCATGGGCAGCCAAATGGTAATGATCAGCAAGGGTGGCACCAACCAATACCACGGGGATGTCTTCGAATATCTCCGCAACAGCGCCTTCAATGCGCGGAATTTCTTTGATGGTCCAAAGATTCCGCAACTAGAGAAGAATAATTTTGGGGCTTCGTTTGGTGGACCAATAAGGAAAAACAAGGCTTTCTTCTATGCGGCATATGAGGGATTACAGGAAAACCTAGGGTTTACGGCAAACGACTTGGTGCCTGCGGCCGGCTGCCACGGTGCGGCAGGAGCGGTGATAATCCAAGTTGCCTGCCCCACACTCGGTCTCGCACCGGGCGGCTCTGTGACGATCGCCAATGCGGACATCGCAGCACTTCTGTCGCTCTATCCGAATCCAAACAATGGCACGAATAGCTACCTATTTGGCACATCGACGAGAGCCAGACACGTGTGCTTCCGAGATAGTTATAAACTGGTCAAAATCTTTTCCGCCGCCTCGGAATTCAGGGAAGGCTGTGCCTGAAGTGATGGGAATGCCTTGATTGCTCGCCGAATTTACGTTGGCCGAATCGGTCGTATACCGGAAGCGCAGGGGGCCTACACCTATGGTCATTCCTTGGACACACCGATAGGCCAACTCGTCGGCGCCGATTGCGAGGCTGCTCCGGGAATGGATACTGGCGTGAGTTCAAATACCAGGGCGTACGATTACGGACCATCCTGCTTTGACGTTCGTCATAATCTTCGCATAAGTCTTCTGTACTACTTCCCGAATCTCAAGGGAAACGGCGTGCTGTCAAAGCTTGGCGACGGCTGGTGGATGGGCAACATCGTCTCCCTCCAGACCGGGTTGCCGTTTACGCCGATTCTTGCTAACAACCGGTCTAATTCCGGCAACCTCAGCACCATGCCAGACCGCGTCGACATCAACACTCAATCCATAGCACAAGGAACAGCATTGACGAATGCTGAAGGCGGCGCCTACATCGCCGCCGCGAACTTCGTTCCGTACAACCCCAAGACAGTTATCACTGGAAATCCAAACCAGTGGTTCAATCCCAACATGTTCGACGTGCAGCCGGTGGTGCCATGCCCGAATAACGCGGCGCTTACGTGTGGGACTCTGGGGGATGCTCCGCGCGGGATTTTGCGTGGGCCCGGTCTAGGGGATTGGGATTTTTCGCTCGTCAAGGACACAGCAGTGTCGCTTTTGGGCGAACAAGGATCCGTTGAATTCCGCGCAGAAATCTTCAACATCCTGAACCATACCAACTTTGGTATGCCGGCTTCTGCGACGGTATTCACTGGGGCCACGTCTGTTCTGGGAGCGTATCAGCAAGCACCGCTCGCGGGCGTGGGGCAGATCACTACTACTGTCACGACATCGCGACAGATTCAATTCGCGCTAAAGTTAATTTTCTAGCGAGACACGATATCCATTGCCGAGAATTTCGGTTTGCTTGTAACGCTACACGAAGGGTGAGGAACGAAACTTATTGCAAACCGTCGGCCCAGCGGCCCAGAATCGTCACAGTTTGCCAAGACATTGCAGGGGCGTGCGGCCTTGCATCGGAGCTGAGCGTGTTCAGATTCAGCCGTCTCATGTCGTCCAAACCGTCTCGGATTTGGAGTTACGGGGTTGCTGTTCTTTTGCTTGCCTCGGCAATGATCATTTCACAGTGGTTGACCCCTTATATAGGGTTTCCCGGAACGCTGTTTCTCTGCGCCGTCATGTTGAGTGCCTGGTTTGGCGGAGTCGGGCCAGGTCTGCTCGCGACGACGCTCTCCGCTCTCGCGTTCCATTATTCCTTCCTGCATCCGATCTCTTTGTTGGGTCCACAACCTCGAGAAATGCCCCGACTTATCATGTACATTATCTCAAACCTTCTTATCGGGTTGCTGAGTGCTGCGCAAAGGACCGCCACAGAATCGCTTAGGGAAACTAACGAGGCTCTCCATGCAGAGAGCCGCGAGCGCAAGCAGACCGAAGAGGCTCTGCACGAAGCGCAGGCCGGTCTTGCACGCGCCAACCGGGTGAGCAGCATGGGAGAGCTGACTGCGTCCCTGGCGCACGAAGTCAATCAACCGATTGCTGCAACCATCACCAACGCCAATACTTGCTTGCGCTGGTTATCCCGCGATCAACCCGATTTGGACGAGGCGCGGGCGGCTGCGTCGAGAATCGTAGAAGACGGCAGGCGTGCGAGTGAGATCGTCAACCGAGTCCGCCAGCTCTATAAGAAGGATACCCTGCAAAGAGAGTTGGTCGATCTAAACGAGATTATTCGAGAGATGATGCTTCTCGTGCGTGGCGAGGCAACTCGATTTGCAATATTAGTTCGGACGGAATTCGCTGCGGACCTCCCTCGGGTCATGGGAGATCGCGTGCAACTGCAACAGGTGTTGATGAACCTCATGATAAATAGCATCGACGCGATGAGAGATGTGGATGGGACGCGAGAACTCACCATCAAGTCGCAGCGCGGTGAGAATGGTCAGGTGCTGATCTTCGTCAGCGATACCGGTGTGGGGCTTCCACCGCAGCACGCGGACCAGATCTTCAATGCGTTTTTTACCACCAAGCCTGACGGCACCGGCATGGGACTTCGCATCAGCCAATCAATCATTGACTCGCACGGCGGCCGCTTGTGGGCTTCCAACAATTCTCCGCGCGGCGCAATTTTTCAGTTTGCCCTGCCCGCCGCCACGCTCTCGGCCCACGCATAGCTTCCCCAACCGCTCTCAAGTACTAACGCAACCTTTTTCTGGAAGTGCCGTCAATTCAGATTGGAGTCTCGGCTGTGATTGCGCCGAATATCCTCAAGGGGGTGTTCGTTTTTCATGTAATCCCAAATTTCCTACGCCGCGCGCCCCGCCACGGCCAGTACTAACTTGCCTTGCGTCCTGCGGCTCTCAAGCAACTTGTGGGCTTCGTCGGCTTGTTCGAGCGGAAGCACGGCGCTAATGTTCAGCTTCAGCCAACCTTGCCGAATCCCGTCGATGACGTCATTCGCCCGCCGCATCAGCTCTTCCCGGGTGCGAATGAAATTCGCCAGGCTACCTCCGGAGAGAGAGATCGACCGCGGCATGAGCGCGTTCGGCGTAATCGGTTCGGCCGGTCCGCTCGCCGCTCCAAAGATCACGATGTGCCCGCGCACCGCCACGGCCTCGAGATCGCCCTTAAACGTGCTCCGGCCCACGCCGTCGATGATGAGATCGGCGCCGCGGCCACCGGTGATGCGCTTGGTCTCCGCCACGAAATCCTCGTCGGTATAGACGATCACGTGCTCGGCTCCCTCCTCCCGGGCCGTACGCGCCTTTTCCTCGGTCGAGGCAGTCCCGATCACCACCGCGCCCAGATGTCGTGCCCATTGCACCAGCAATCCGCCCACGCCCCCCGCCGCTGCATGCACCAGCACGAAATCACCCTGCTTCGGCTTGCGAAACTCGTGGATCAAGTAATGCGCCGTCATCCCCTGCAGCGGAAAAGCGGCGCCCTCTTCAAATGTGAATTCGTCCGGCAAAAGGATCAACCGGCTGGCGTCTACGACAACAGCTTCTGCATAAGCCCCCGGCTGTCCCGTGAAGGCTACTCGATCGGACGGCTTCACGTTGCTCACGCCTTCCCCCACAGACTCCACGACGCCGGCCCCTTCTGCGCCGGGCGTAAAAGGTACTTCGCGCGGATAGCTCCCCCGCCGCTGCCCCACGTCCATGAAGTTCACCCCGGCCGCGACCACGCGCACCACTGCCTGGCCCCGACTAGGCTCCTCGATTGGAGCTATGTCCTCGAGTTGCAGAACTTCGGGCCCGCCTTGCTTTTCCACTCGGATTGCTTTCATATCGTCCTCTTTCTCGTTCGTTGCGGCCTCGGCCATAGAAGCACCTCGTGAACGCAGCTGTCTTGCACACCGCGCACTTGCCGCATCCACATAAGATGGCCTTTAGCCCTATGTGTATCGTCAAATAAGCCGAAGTTCAGTAAATCGGACCGCCGCCATCACCCGCGGCCCGCGCTGCGGCGCATGAGCATCGCCCGGCGATAGGCTTGCCCGCGCTCGTAGCCGTGCCGGAAGGGTCCGCGGTCATACATCTGCGGATAGCGGCGGCGCAGGTTTTCGCGCGCCTCGTCGTAGGATTTGTTGAGATTGGCGCGAAGCAGCGCCGCCTCGAATCCAGCGCGAAGATACGGCTCGTCCTCATCGAAGTTCCCGCCGTTTGGTGCGTAATGTTCTTTCTCGACGTCGCGCAAACCGATCCACCACATCTCTCGCGCGCGGTCCACACTCTCCGCTCCGGCATTGTCGAACGCGCCACGCACGGCCTCGGCAAGCGAATCGTCCTCGAGCGTGGCCAGAACCACGGTGCGCCCGTGCCGCAACGCGTCTTCGTACACAAAGAACTCTTCCTCGGGCAGCGAAGCAAAGAGCTTGCTTTCGACTTCTCCCGTAATCGCTCCCCCGCCGATCGCGCCCAGCAGCGCACCGCCTGCCAAACCTAGGGCCATCACGAACCCGACCCCGGGCAGAATCATTGTCGCGACCATCTCTCCAACCCCCGCGCCCAGCGCCCCGCCCGTCAATGCCCCCAGCACCTTGACCATTCCGGGCTGCTCGCCCTGCGACTGCGGCACCGCCGCCAGTTCTTTCTCCGTCGCTTCCGGCGTAAGGAGATTCACTCGGTCCTTCGGTACCCCAAGATTTCTCAGATCTATCACGGCGCGTTCCGCATCGGAGCGCGATTTAAAGACACCGACGATGGCTGGCATGATGCCCCTTTCTGGGTTCCGGCGCTGCCGCTCGAATTTCAGATCACGCGGTCTGGCGGTCCGGCCTCTCCTTCGACTTCACTGTGCTAACCACACTGCAATGAGCAATGCAGTTGCCAAACTGTTCGAGATTGTAAGCGGTGGAAAAGCAGAGGCCGACTAACATCTTTGCATGTCCACATTTCGACATGTGTCCAGGGGCGGAGCCGAGCCTCCTGTCGCTGATCCTGAATAATCTCGTCTCAAACTACGACTTCGTTCCTGTTTTCCGCCACTTCCCAAAGATTTTCATGAAACTCCGACTTGGTACGCGAAGTGCTCCTATCTCGGTTGCAAGCTAGTTGGCTTGCAAACATCCTCAAAAGGAGGCGGTCGAAATGAACCGAACAAAAATAATGAGGTTAGCAAGCATGATGTCGCTGGTTGGTCTTTGTATGCTGGGCTCCATGCTGCCGCAGGCGAAGGCTGACGACTTGGACCAGAAGATAATCTTCACCTTCAGCGGTCCGGTGGAGATTCCCGGCAAAGTGTTACCGGCAGGAACGTACGTATTCAAGCTGGCGGATACGCTTGGCGACCGGGACGTTGTTCAGGTCTTCAGTAAGGACGGAAACACGCTGTATGGCACTTTCCTTACGATCTCGGACTATCGACTGACGCCTACAGACAAAGCGGTGATCACATTCGATGAGCGAGCCGCTGGGTCTCCGGAAGCCGTGCGGGCATGGTTCTATCCCGCCGAGATGTACGGCCACGAGTTCGTCTATCCGAAGGCGAAGGCGTTACAGTTGGCGAAGGCCAACAATACGCCCGTACCGTCCATGCCCGACGAGCTTACGGCCAATACTACGAAGCCTGCTGCCACCATGAAAGTACAAAGCGTTATGGCCATGAAACAGGCTCCCCTTAAGGCCCAAAAGCCGAACGAAGAAGAAGTGGAGATTGCCGAAGTCTTCGTGGCTCCGCCGTCAGCGGCCGGATTGCCCACGAGCCTGCCGCATACGGCGAGCCAGTTGCCGCTGATCGGGCTAATCGGTCTGCTGTCACTCGGAATGGCCGTCTGTCTTCGGTTCGCCGCCGCAACAACCAGGTAAGACCGAGGATGGGAGCCAGATTCGGAGCGAGCCCAATGAGAGCTCAACTCAGGGCGGGGGAGCGAAACGTGGCCGTCGTTTTCGCTCTCTCGCTCTTCCTTCTTTTCCCGGCCCAGCCCGCTCCAAGCAAACAAAGCAGTGCGCCGCCACCGCCAAACAATGAGCAATCCCCCACGGCGATCTCTGTGGATGTCGAACTAGTGGTACTGCACGCCACCGTGCGTGATAGGAAAGGCCGATTCGTCTCCGCGCTTCAGAAGCAAGACTTCCGGGTCTGTGAAAATGATCGGCAACAACCGATCGAGCTGTTTCAGCGCGAAGACGTGCCCGTCGCCGTCGGGCTGGTGGTGGATAACAGCGGGAGCATGCGGCCGAAGCGGTCGGACGTCGCCGCGGCGGCTTTGGCCTTTGTGAGATCGAGTAACGCCGAGGACGAAATGTTTGTCGTGAACTTTAACGAGAACGTCACCTTCGGCCTGCGCGATACAGAACTCTTCTCAGCCAAGCCATCCGAACTGGATGCAGCGCTCATGGGTGTGCCGGCCATGGGCAAGACGGCTTTATACGATGCCATCGACGCGGCGCTCACGCATCTTCAAAAGGCCACTCGAGACAAGAAAGCGCTGATCGTGATCAGCGACGGCGGGGACAATGCAAGCAAGCACACCCTGAATCAGGTCCTACAGGAGGCCGAGCGCTCCGATGCCATAATTTATACGATTGGCCTCTTTGACATAAACGATGTGGACCGCAATCCTCGCGTCCTAAGACAAATCGCTCACGCAACGGGAGGCCAAGCCTTCTTCCCGGAAAAGACGAGTGCAGTTGTCACAATCTGTGAAGGAATCGCCGCAGAGCTCCGCAATCAGTACACGATTGCCTACTCACCCACGAATCGAACGCGAGATGGAGGCTACCGGACGATCAAGGTGACCGCCGTCGGACCTCATGGCGCGAAGCTACTCGTGCGCACAAGAGCTGGCTACATTGCTTCAGCGGATCGGACATCACCGTCAGCGGGCTCCCAGGATAATGCCAGATGAAGGTATCGTCCCCAGCGAGGTTCGGTCAGCGCGTCCTGACGGTTGGACAATACGTGTTTGCTGCGGTTGGCATTGTGTCGTTAGGCTACTGGGCCAGTGTGGCCGTACACGCGCACGTGTTCCAGAGCAAGGAAACACATCGTTTTGCGCACGAGCGAGAGACGCAAGTGACTTTCGCAAGACAAAACGCGCGATCCGAATCGAGCACGGATGTTAGGCGAGAAGCTCCCCTCGAAGGAGTAGCAATTGCAAATCTGGCTATTCCGCGGATCGGCCTCTCAACCGTAGTTGTGGAGGGAGTCGAAGACGGAGATCTGAAGCTCACGGCGGGTCATATACCAGGCACGGCGCTCCCGGGGGAGCCAGGCAATGTAGGGATTGCTGCGCACAGAGACACTTTCTTCCGGCCGCTGCGTTTAATCCACAAAGATGATGAGATCGTACTTACCACGCCACACGAAGAGGATCAGTATAGTGTTGTTTCCACCCAAATCGTCGACCCGGACGACGTTGGGGTGCTGTACCCAACCAGCCGCGATACCCTGACTCTAGTTACGTGCTACCCGTTCTATTATTTGGGAGCCGCACCCAAAAGATTTATCGTTCGGGCTGAGCGGGACAAAACTCCGACAAGAGAATCCACTATGATGCTGCCGCTCACGTTGAAGGATGCAAATAAGTGAAGTCAGATGGGGGCATCTCGAATTAAAAGGAGACAAAGGAGAGACAAACAATGGCAAAGGAAGCTGCAACTCAAGCCAAGGAAAAAAGCCACCCATTGCACGGAATACCAACCGACCTAAGCCGCGAAGGGGTGGCTGCGATCACAACCGCGCTGCGTAGATTGCTGGCCGATGCATTCGCGCTGTACTTAAAAACAAAGAATTTCCACTGGCACATGACTGGGCAGCACTTCCGGGAGGGTGTCCTAACTTCAGTTGAAGGTTGGTAGGCGGCGGTTGGCGCCGATATAGAATCCGGTTGCCAATCACGAATCCGAAAGGAGCCTACCGCCGTGAAGAAACCTTACCACATGGTGACCCGAGCTGCGCGTGAGTCAGCCGCTGTCATCGAGCAGTTCTGCCAGGCCAATGGGCAGATCCTGCTTCCCATCCTGAACCTGATCGAGAATGCCAGCCAGGTGGTGGAGACCGTGATCCACGAGATCGGACACCAAACGCTGGAACAGATCTTAATCCTGAGCGCCCAGCAAGTGGCCGGTCCGCGCACGCCGGGCAAGACTCGTGGTGATCTCCGGTACCACGGATCGCAGTTCGGTTGCGTCCAACTGGCGGACCGAAAATTGAAAGTGCAGCGGCCCCGTCTGCGACACAAAACCGAAGGCGAAGTGAAAATCCCCGCCTATGAACGGCTACGCCAAGACCGAGGTCTCGGGCAGCATTTGCTGGGCGCGCTGTTACGCGGCATCTCCACGCGGGAATATCAGGAAGTCTTGCCGCAAATGGCGGCGACGGTCGGAGTCTCGCGCAGCGCCATCAGCCGCAAGGCGATTGAGGCCAGCGTCGAACAGCTTAAAGAACTGCAGGAACGGCGCTGGGAAAACGTGGAAATATTGGTGATCTACATCGACGGCCAACGTTTCGCCGAACATCACATCATCAGCGCCGTGGGCGTCGATCGTGAGGGGAAGAAACACATCCTGGGGATCGAGCCGGGAGCGACCGAGAACGCCGCCTCGGTGAAGCGCCTGCTGACCCACCTGCGGGATCAAGGACTGCCGACCGACCGCAAGTACCTGTTCGTCATCGACGGGGCCAAAGCGTTGCGGGCGGGGATCGAGGAGGTGTTTGGAGGCGAACAGCCGGTGCAGCGCTGCCGCAATCACAAAATCCGTAACGTCCTCGCGGAACTGCCCAAAGAGCAGCACGGCCAAACGCGCAATCTCATGCGGGCGGCTTGGAAGGTGAAGACCGTCGAGGAAGGAGAGAAACGGCTGGAACAGTTGGCGCGCTTCCTGGAGCGGGAATATGAATCGGCTGCGCGCAGCCTGCGCGAGGGAATGCAGGAGATGTTCACCTTGCAGCGCTTGCAGATTCCAGAATCCTTGCACAAATGTTTGGCCACCACCAATGTCATTGAAAGTCCGCAGAGCGGAGTGGAGCGCCGTACAGATAACGTCACGCGATGGCGGGATGCCGGCATGGTGCAGCGCTGGGTGGCTTCGGCGTGGCTGCTTACCGAAAAGCATTTCCGACGGATCGACGGCCATACGAACCTCTGGGCACTGGCCGCCATTCTCGGACGAGAGGACAAGTCAACAACTCAATCTTCGAAGGAGAAAATAGCGTAAGATGCATCCGCCGCTGCTAACCTTCAACTACGGCTGGGACACCCTCACTTCCGGGACTATCACCTGCTGCTCGACGAACACTCGGAACAGATCTTTGCCATGACTGATGATCTTGCTGAGCGCGCGCGCAAGATCGGAGGAACTACGTTGCGTTCTATCAGCGATATCTCCCGGCATCAACGCTTGAAGGACAATGACGACGAAAGCGTCGCCCCGAAAGAAATGCTGGCAGAACTCAGCGCCGATAATCAGGCACTGACGCGCTATTTCCGCTCTGCTCATGAAACTTGCGAGAAATACAATGACGTGGCGACCGCCAGTCTGATCGAGGTCTGGATTGATCAAACCGAGCGCCGGACGTGGTTCCTGTCAGAAATCGTGCAATCACTCTGACGCGCGGCCAATCGAGGGCATCGGGTCCAGCCTTTGATCTCCGGCTTTGCTGGATTGAACGAGCACCCGATTCGCATTACTCTAAAACGTAGAGACACCCGCTGCGATCCTTGTAGGTCTTGGCGAGTTGGCGACGATCACGTGGGTGCGTCACCGCTTCATGAACCCTCCGGCTCTCGGCTGCCCTACAAGTAGCCTTACGGGGTGCGCGAGTGTTCGCGGCCGGGATATCGATCCGGAATGCGTAGCCGTTTTCGGTCGACGCGGCATCGTCTCACTTTGATCGTGCTCTTCGCAGTTAGCGTCATGTCGTTGCAAGCCCACACGCAATGTATCTTGGCCTCGGTCGTAACTAGCATCCCGGTCTAATTTCCTTGATCAGGTGGGAGAGTTTCAGTCTCTGCGTGCCAGAGCAGTTCTCGGCGCGAGTATTTCCGACAGTGTCCCTCAACTTACACAGCTTGGTTTGGTGACCGCATGTGGACACGTTGCCATCCAGACGACAGGAACCAGGATATTCATGATGTGAACGCACGAATCAAGCGCGATTAATCAGAGACGTAGCTCACTCAATGGAAATGACTTGTTAAATGCAGAGCCAGCGGTGGAGTGATTGGAGGTGCAAATGCTATGTCTGAATATGCGATTGATGTTAACGAGGAGGAGCGTCGTGAGTGCCACCATCAACCAAGTATTACTTGGTGATCAGAATGACTTTGAAGGCGTCGTTTCGCGCTATTCCCCAGTGCTCTTCCGGGTCGCTTTTCGGCGACTACGCAATATCGAGGACGCTGAGGACGCCGTACAGGACGCTCTTCTTTCAGCTCACAAATACATCGGCCAGTTCCAAGGCCGATCACAACTCTCCACGTGGCTAACCAGCATTGTCACAAACGCTGCGCTAATGAAGCTGCGACGGCGTCCACGACACGAAACGATGTCGCTCGATCAGGACCAGGAAAACGGGGCCATAACGTTCGCCAGGAAGCTAATACATGCGGGACCAACTCCGGAGACCGTGGCCGCGCAATCGGAGATGCACCAGACGCTTCACCGGGCCCTCGCGCAGCTTTGCCCAAACCTACGCAGCGCGATTGAACTGCGCGAGTTGGCGGGGCTCTCCACGCGAGAGGCGGCCAATGCACTCGGGATTACCCAGAGTGCGCTGAAGACCCGCATTATTCGCGCGCGGGCGAGTCTCAGGTTGCTTCTCAGTGAAGTCAACAGGACGCGTCACGCAGCCGAGATGGCGACGGTTGTGAACAAAACAGGTATGGTGTGCCGCCGGCGCCGCCTTTCTCCGTCTTCTGCTACTGCGGGACCCGTCGTACACAGAACTCGCGTTCGCACATCAAATGGCTTTCCCGGTTTGTCGCCACGAGACTGACAACCATACGGACGACCGCGATAAGCGCGTGTGCAACGACTGCCCACCACACTCCCTCGAAATCGCCGCGCACCACAATCCGCTGAGCTGCGCGACATAGCCGGGAAGCCGAGCGAGTCAGCTATTTGTCATCCGATTCGTAATATTCCAAATATCCAAATGTGCAGGGTAGTGCCCCGGAACCTGTAGAAAAGTGAATGGCGCATTTTGCCTGTGAAGTCATGGAATTCTTTTTTAAGCAGCAGCTCTTTCTCGTCCTCCGATGTCGCGGTAGCCGTTGATGCGGTGCAACTTCATCTGTCCGCTGATCCACAACCCGAAGAACACCCGCAGCACGGCGCTTTCGTTGGGCAGTGCCGCCTGGGTTTTGATTCGGCGGCGGAATTCCAGTTGCATCCGCTCAATGGCGTTCGTGGTGCGCAGCGACCGCCACTGGCTCTCCGGAAACTGATAGAAAATCAGCAGGTTCTCCCCTGCTTCTTGCAGAGAAGCCGCCACGCCGGGACACAGTTTCTTCCATTTTCCCAGGAATGCTTCGCGGGCTTTCTGCGCCGTGTCCAGCGTCTCGGCGTAAACGATGCGGTGATAGTCTTCCCGCACCGCTTCGTGCGCGTGCTTCGGTGCTTTGGCGATGAGGTTGCGTAGCTTGTGCACGGTGCAACGCTGGTGCGGTAGACCTGGCCACAGCCGATCCAGCGCGGCCGCCAAGCCCGTGTTGCCATCGCTGATCACCAGCCGGGGACGGCCCATCTTCCGCGCCGCCAGATCGTCCAGCAACATCTGCCAGCCGTCCGCCGATTCCGCTCCCGTCGTCATCAGGCTCAGCAGCACTTTCTCTCCGTCCTCCCGCACCCCCAGGGCCACCAGCACGGGCAGCGAAACCACTTTCCCGCCACTGCGCACCTTGGGATAAATCGCATCCAGGTACAGATAGACGATCTTTTCTTCTGCCAGATCGCGCCGCTGCCAGTTCCGATAGCTTTCTTCTAGCCGTAGCACCAACCGCGACACCGTGCTTTTCGATAATGCGGCGCCGGCCAGCAACGGTTCCAGCGCCCGGCGGATCCGCCGTGTATTCGATCCTGACAGATAAACTCCCAGCACGCTCTGCTCGACTTCCACGCTGCTGCGCCGATAGCGCGGCACCAATTGACTCCGCCACTCGCGCTCGCTGCCCTCCGCGTCCACCAACCGGGCTCGTGGCACTGCCACATGAACCGTACCCGTCCGCAGCGTCAGCCGTCGGCTTTTCCGGCCGTGCCGATAGCCACTCCGTTCGGCCACCCGCTGACTGCGCGGTGCACCCAGCGCCGCCTCCACTTCTTCCTCCAACACCAGCTCGATGATCTCCCTCACCCGCTCCCGGATCGCCCCCTCCAAACCTTCTCGCAGCGAACCTTCTTGGATCACTTCCTGGCCAATGCTAGTCTTCATCACGGCGTATTCCTCCTGTGCCCGAAACCTCCCGCTAAGAGATTCCGGGTTTTTATTCAAGCCTTCTCAGGAGAATACGCCTTCAGATTTTCTACAGGAATCGGGACGGAACCATGTGCAGAAGAGTGCATTGAATCCCGCATCTCTTTCCAGTACCCTCGCCGGTCTTGCAAGCTACCTTCGTTCTGACTGCTAGATTCCAAGGAAATTGTTTTGCAGTTTCAGATATCCGTGTTCGGTCGCCCAAAGATTCAGAGGGGTCGTCGCCACTCATCCACAACGGGCACCGCGTGGCCATCCTCGGTCAGATCAACGGTTTTGACTCTGTCGCGCACAGCGAGCAAATCAGCGAGCGCTTCCCGCCGTCGCCTTCCGGACGCAGTGATCCCACCTGCGGTTTACCGCCACAGAGCGGACAAACGGAAGGTCTCCCGCTCGGCGCTGTCCATTCCGTGTGATCCGCAAGGTATTCGGCGTAGGGCTGCAGGAAGATCCATGATAGCAGGGCCTCCGCCGGTTCGAGATACACCGGCGACCCCGAGCCTCCTTCCCAGAATTTCACCAGAATTTCCTGCCAGCGGCCGCCAGATTGTGCAGCCAGTTCGCGTGCGGAGCGAGAAAGAGGGGAAGGAGCAACTTGTGCGATCCGTGAAAGGAAGGGAGAGAATCGCGGAAGGAGTAGGAATGGGTCGAATTCCCGCCGCAGAGCACCGGGAGACCGGGAAACCTTCCAACGGCCAGATTCGGCCTCGATTTCGGCACATAGGGATTAACGTATCGACGTTTCCGCTTCGGTGCCGGAAGGGGCTTCCTGAGACGCTCTTTTGGGCCGAGCCGCTCGGTCTCCCACCAGTTTCGCGCTTCTTCGTAATCGCCGGGAGCGTTCACATTTCTCAAAACCAGGTCGTTCGGATCTATCGGGCGCCACTCACGGGGGTATGCAAGATCGAGGCGAAGCTCCCCAATGACGGCGGAGACTTGCCGCACGCCGCGAGCCAATGCGGCGGCGATGGGCGCACCGCATTCGCGGCGGTATGCAGCGGCCAGCGGCTCGATCCCGCGCCGGGTTCGTGGAACGACGGCTTCTCCACGCGAATGCAGCGCGCGAAAAATCAGCCACTCGAGCCACTCCAAGGAAAGATACGGCAAGTCGCGGGCGACGATCACATTCCAGCGCGAGTGCGTCGTGGCTAGGGCGGCAGAGATTCCAGCTAGAGGCCCGCGGCCGGGCCAATTTTTCCCGCCCCGAGTTTGCTTGTCGGTCTCATCCTCAATCGCGCGCAGCCCAAGCGCTGCGTATCGATGGGGTGATCCCACAACTGTGACGTCGGCGACCAATGACTCGAGCAATCGGGCTGTGTGGAGGATCAACGGGACGCCGCCGAAATCGAGAAGTCCCTTGTCCCGGCCCATGCGCGAGCTAGCGCCACCCGCAAGAATGAACCCAGCGACTTGGTAGTGCGCTTCATACCTGGTGCCGAGTGAAAACGTTTCCCGACCCGTTCGAGCGTTTGCAATCGCCCTGGAGTGACTACTTTTGTCTGCCCGAGGGATCGCCAGGGTTCGGAAAATTGTCGCGCTCATCTTCGCCGAGCTTGGAATGCAAACAATGAAAGTCTTTTTCTAAGGTGATTTTTAGGACCTCGCCCCTCGCGATCGGTTGAGAGTACTCTATGCCAACCTGACTTGTGGATGCCCATGTCCGAGCTAAATCCGCAGGGAACGTGACCTCGATCTTCCCCTTGGAATACGAGGCACGAATCTCGGAACATTGAGACGACATTTCTATCGCATAGGTGAGGACCTCGCTTGGAGCAGGTCCGAATTGGGTAGACTCTTCGAGTTTGGCTCCGGCCGCCAACGTGGCCATCTCGCTTTGAGTGACCCGGAAGCGGATAGAGTTCCCCTGAATGCGGAGCTTCATATTTCTATTGTACGGGCCTGCTTGAAAAGCAGTAAAGCGGCTCGATGAGATTCGAACTAGCGGTTGGTTTTGCAGTTTTTTGAGCTGACGGTTGATGCCCCCCCTCACGTCAGCGAAACAATGGCGAACAGAGTGCCTCTGTGAAACTCAACCACTCGGTAGAGGGCCAGAGAAACTCCAGCCCTGTCACTCCCTTTCCCGGTTTCTGAGAGAGAAACGGTTAGCTTTCCCAAATGCAAATCGTCGCATTTGGCGCGGGGAAATGGATATCTGGAGCGGAAGGTCATATAGAGAATGACAAGTGACGACTGGATGGCGGAGAGGGTGGGATTCACATTGTCGCAGATAGCTGTTGATGGCTGTTTATAGCTGTCGGCAACTCAGCTAACATCAGCAGCTTGCGGCGATGTGAAATTGTCGCAGTGTTCATGCGGGTGAGAACGCCTTCAAACCCGGCGTTGCATAGCTAAAATAGCTAATCTGCGCCGCGTTATCTGAATCACAATTGGCGGACTGAGTGCCAGACCGCCGTTCGAAATCCCACATTCCGTGTATAACGTCGTCGGCGTCGTCAAGAGTTTTTTCATCTCTTTTCATTCTTTTTTGTGCAGTGCCACGCACACCCATAGCTTCGCGAGCCGGGAGCGGGGTCAAGGGCGCCCGCGGGCGTTTTATCGAAGGCCCTTGACGCCGCAGACGGCTCGCCACCCTGAGCTGCAAGACGAAGCTCTGCTTCGTCCCTATCAGGAATCTTTTGGTTGACCTCGACCAAGGCTCGCTCCTTAGAATCCGTCGGGGAATTTAACTAACTCCACCAACCATGTATTCGATCTCAATTTCCGACCATAATTCTTTTTCCGAACTCCCCTTTTCTTCTGCCAAGGGGAGGCAGGGCGCTCACTCAAAAAGACGATAGGCTTTCGCCTACCACGGAATGTGCCGGGCTACCCTGCATGCGAGCGGCGGTGTTCGGCTGCGCAGCTTCTCGCAGCTTCCAGTACAGCCGTACCGCCAACTTTCGTGCGATGGCTACTTTGGCCACCCCACTATGGCCGCGACGGAACTTTAATCGCTGATAGTCCCGCCGCAATTCCGGATCGAGTCGCGCAGCCGTCTGCGCGGCTTCCACCAATAAGCAACGCATCATCGTGTTGCCTTGCTTACTGATGGTACCGAGCCGCTGCCGGCCTGCGCTACTCTCCTCACTGGGATTGAGGCCCAGATAACTCACCAGTTTTTTGCTGTTCGCAAAGCGGCTCACCGGTCCTACGGTTAACACGAACGCCAGTGAGGTCACCGGTCCCACCCCAGCTTGCTGCATCAAACACACCGCTGCGGGGCGGCTTTCCGCTTCGCTGATCACCGCACGATCCAACTGCTGGATCGAAGGATCGAGTTGATCAAGTAGCCCGAGCAGTTCCTTCCGGCGAAAGCTGGCCCAGGGATCTAAGGCCAGGCTTTCTAACTTCTGACGGCCCACCGTGGTCCACAGCTTCTTCCTGAGGCAAAAACCTTGCCCCATGGCCAGGGCCTGCAGCTGGTTCATCACCGAAGTCCGCAAACGCACCAGCTTGTGCCGATGCCGGACCAACTGCCGCACATCCCGTTCCGCAGCGGAGGGTACCCAGATCCGCGGAAAACGGTTCTGCATCAGCAAGTCGAGGATGTGCAAAGCATCCCGGTCGTCCGTCTTTTGTTTGCGCACCATCGCCGCCCGGATCTCCGCCGCATCGCCAAACCAAAAGTTCATGCCCATAATCGAGTGAGCATGTTTTCAAACCACTGCGTGGCGATGGTGGCTTCGATCCCCACGCGGGCCGGAGCCGCCAGTGCACCATAAAACCTCTCGGCCTCACCCGTGCCATGCTCCAAGCGGCGCTTGACCAGCTCGCCCGTCGTGGTATCCACCATTGCGATCTGCTGAAACCGCGTGTGAAAATCGATCCTACAATAATCATCGCTCGGCTCCTTTCCTCCGAACCTTGGTCGAATAATCGCAACCAAGCTTACTCGGTCGAGCGAGCCGACGACGTTATCTAATCAAGAAGGTGACTTATCGGGCCCTATCCGAGCTTGCGACGCGGTGAGCCGGTAAAGGCCGGTCCCGTCACGGCGTGGGTTTATAGATTTCCACGCTAGAGGTCGGTGCTGGCCAACTGGTATTCCCGCCCGCGATCAAAACCGTACCATCCGGGAGCAAAGTTGCTGTGTGTCCGTGGCGACCTGCGGTCATATTTCCCGCTGACGTGAACGCGCCACTCGCCGGATCATACAGGTCCGTGCCTGCGCTACCTGAACCGCCTGGCAACTGACCACCTGTAATCAAGACGGTTCCATTCGGGAGGCGAACCGCTGCGGCGAACTCATGGGGGGCGGTCGCCTTCGCAATAGACGTGAAGGTTCCGGCTGTGGGATCGTAAAGTTCTGCGTCGGCAGGGGAGCCATCATTCTCCTCATTACCGACAAATAGGACCTTGCCGCTCATGAGCAATGTTGCCGTGTCCACGTCATCAGGGAAGTTCATCGGCCCTGTGGTGCTGAATGTAGTCGTTGCCGGATCGTACAGTTCAGTCGCACCAACGCTACATGCCGAAGCACACCACCCCGTGAGCAGGACCCTGCCATCCAGCAGTAGATTGGCTGTGACCCATAGTGGATTCGCATCGGCATAGGCAACAGTGAGAGCGAACGTACCGGTGGCTGGATCGTAGATTTGAGCGTTAACGCTGGCCGCCAAAACCTTCCCGTTTGGCAGCACGGTTAATGGGACGGGGACAAAAGGGTCTGCTCCACCCGAGATCATGTTGCCCGTAGCCGTAAAGGTCCCGGTAGACGGATCGTAGAGTTCCGCACTAAGGTCTTGCGTACCGCCGGCGACGAAGACCTTGCCATTTGCAAGCAAAACGGCTGAGGGTACACTTCGTGCACTGGTCATGTTGCCTGTAGGCGTGAAGCTGCGAGAGGATGGATCGTAGAGTTCGGCGCTGGCAAGTGGGGAGAACCCATTGGTTTCGCCCCCGGCGATTAAGACCTTGCCATTGGGAAGTAGAACCGCGGCGTACCCTGCGCGCGCCGTGGTCATGTTCCCAACAGCCGTGAAATTGACCGAAGGATTGCTGCTGGGCGCGTTCGATGCAGCAGAAGTGCTAGCGGACTGCGTCGCTCCTGTCGAGGGGACTACTGAATTGCTGCCGCTACAGCCGAAAAGGAAAACAAGGGCAAGCTGCGTGAACCAAAGGAGCCACTTCATGAGAGGAGTTTTGACTTTCGGTGCGGGAGCCTTGTACATGGGAGGCTCGGCATTAGATTTACGCGGCATAATGCGTATGAGTTTCATATTTCCTCCACCTCCGCGAAGCCATTCCCAACAGGAGTTAAGCACGCGAAGTTGATTTCTCGGGTTGAGGCCCCCTATTGCAATCCGCGTCACCGTGCACGTTCATGTGCCTATCGTTCCTATGGGGGTCAGAACCCCGGTCGTAGCATCGATGCTGTACGTCGACACATTGTTGGAGCCAGAATTCCCGAAGTCAGCGGAGTTGCCAGCGGTTACGTAGGCGAACTGGCCGGACGGGTGGACGGCGATCGACGTAGGAGACGATCCCGCAGCTATTGTTCCTATGGACGTTAAGACCCCCGTGGTGGCGTTGATGTTGTACATCGAGACGTTTTCGGACAACGCATTCGCCACGTAGACGAACTTGCCCGTAGGATCCACGGTCACGGAGATAGGGCCTATTCCCGCGGCTATCGTCCCCATAGACGTCAAGTTCCCCGTGGTGGTGTCGATGCTGTACATCGACACGTTGTTCGAGCGGTGATTCGCCACATAGGCGAATTTGCCCGTAGGATCGATGGCCACGGAGGTAGGGCCTGTTCCCGCGGTTACCACTCCTACAGAGGTTAAAGTCCCCGTGGTGGTGTTGACGCTAAAAATGGAGACACCGGAACCCGCCACATAAACGAACTTGCCCGTAGGATCCACGGTCACAGAAATAGCTCCTGTTCCTACGGCGATCGGCCCTAAAGACGTCAAGACCCCCGTGGTGGTGTTGATGCTGTACATCGAGACGTCGCTCCCGCAAGAATTTGCCACATAGGCGAACTTCCCGGACGGAGCGATGGCGATGGAGTCAGCACCACAGTCGGCGTCTATTGTCCCTATGGACGTCAGCACCCCCGTGATGGTGTTGATGGCGAACATGGAAACGCTGCCAGGTCCGCAGCCAGCGACTCCAAAGGCATCGTTCGCAACGTAAGCGAACTTGCTAGACGGGGCTACGACCACTGCGCGCGAACCGAAATCTGCAGTCACCGGCCCCCCTATGGACGCTAGTGTGCCGGTCGAGTTCGTCGTGTACATGGAAACGTTGCCAGGGGATTGGAAAGAGCAACCATAATTCGCCACATACACGAACCTTCCGCTAGGGTCCACAGTGACTGACTGGGGATTCACTCCTCCGGGAGTTATCACGAAGGGCACGGAGTTCGAACTGCCTCCACCCGGCGGGGGTGTGAAGACAGTGATGGAGGCTGTCCCGGGCGCCGCAAGGTCACTCGCAGGAATCTGAGCTGAGAGCAGCTCGGGGGCTCCGGAGGCAAAACCTACTGTTGGCCGATCGCTCCCGTTCCACCGGACCACCGAACTGCGCGAAAAATTGGAACCGAACACTACCAAAGTGAAGCCCTGTGCCCCAACGGGAGCGCAGCTTTGATTGAGAGACCCAATCCCGGACCCAATCACGGGGGCAGGGTTAGAACCAGGGGCAGGGTTAGAACCATTCGAGGGGGCCGTAGCGCCTCCACCTCCGCAGCCATAAATGCCCGGCCCGATGGTCGTCGCGAACAGCGCTAATGTGGCGATCCTTTTCACAAATTTTTCCGTTGTGGGTGGTTCAAGAGGTTACCAAGAGGTTTATCTTCACTCGCCACCTCCTAACCTCGATTAACGAATTAGCCCAAAAGTGCGCTGTTTTTTGCTCGACCCCTTTTGTCACCAAGGGACGTCGCGTCGCGACCTTGGACTCGATAGGAACAGTTGGTCAATGGTTCATAGGTGAAACGTTTATGACCGTGCAGGTGGCTGGAAATTAAGAGCTTGCGGCCCGGTATGATTCAGAATTCCATTCTCGGCTTCACAATGAGTGTGGTAAACTCGTGCAAATTTGAGTTAGTCATGGCGACGCCCACTCCCTCCGAACGGGTTCGCTTCGGCGTGTTCGAGGCCGACTTGCGTTCCGGCGAATTACGCAAGCAAGGCGTCAAGATCAAGCTTCACGAGCAGCCCTTTCAGATTCTGACGATGTTGCTTGAGCATCCGGGCGAGGTCGTCACGCGGGTAGAACTGCAACGAAGGCTTTGGCCTTCAGGCACTTTCGTGGACTTCGAGATCGGCTTGAACTCTGCCGTCAAGAAGTTGCGAGAGGCATTGCAGGATTCGGCGGGAAGCCCGCGCTATGTGGAGACCTTGCCGCGACAAGGATATCGCTTCATCGCGCCCCTCAGCAAAGCTTCATCCTCCCAAGCAGCCGAAGGTTTGGAGCCACCGGCCGAGGAAAAATCGTCAGCCGGGCGAGCGATGTCCAAAGTAGCGTCTTCGGTGCACAGCAGGTGGATGCTTTGGGCAGCCGCTGCCGTACTGGTCACTCTTCTGGCGTTGCTATTAGGGTTGAATGCTGGCGGTTGGCGGCAAAGACTTCTGGCAGGAGCCACCCCCGCTCACATTCGCTCCATTGCGGTGCTGCCGTTGGAAAGCCTGAGCGGTGACCCAGAGCAGGAGTACTTCGCTGACGGTATGACTGATGCCCTCATCACCGACTTGGCACAGATCAGCTCTCTGAAGGTGATTTCGCGCACCTCGGTGGTGCGCTACAAGGGTACCCGTAAGCCTCTTCCGGAAATCGCCAAGGAATTGAATGTGGACGGCATCGTGGAAGGTGCGGTGGTCCGGTCAGGGGAGAGGGTGCGAGTCGATGCTCAGTTAATTCAGGCGGCGACGGACAAGCACCTGTGGGCAAGCACGTATGAACGCAATCTCGGCGATATGGTCGCCTTACAAAGCGACGTCGCTCAAGCGATTGCCCATGCAATTCAAGTCCAGCTCACTCCTCGAGAACAAGCACATCTAGCACGCACGCAATCGGTTGATCCACAAGCTTACGAGTTTTATGTCAAAGGCCGCTACTTCTGCGATAAGTGGACGAACGCTTCGGCTCGAAAGAGTATCGATTACTTCCAGCAAGCGATTCAACGAGACCCAAACTACGCGCTGGCCTATGCGGGCATGGCCGATGCATACATTGAACGGACCGATCTTTCACCTCAAGAAGGATTCTCAAAAGCGAAGGCTCTGGCGAGGGTAGCTCTGCAGATGGACGATGACCTTGTCGAGGCTCACACCGCTTTGGCATTCAGTATGTTTGCTTACGACTGGGACTGGGAAGGCGCCGAAAAGGAATTTCAGAGCGCCATTGCGCTCAACCCCAATTTTGCCATGGCGCATCAGTGGTACGGCCAGTTCCAGAAAGCCATGGGACGACCGAACTGGGCTGCCGAGGTCAGACGTGCCCACGAACTGGATCCACTTTCGTTGATTATTGCAGGCGTCGGTCAATACATCTACAGTGGCCAGTATGACCCGGCGATAGAGAACGTACAAAGGAGGCTCGAACTCGACCCCGAATTCGCCGAGGCACATTTCGAACTAGGCCGAGTATACGCACGAAAACAGATGTACGGGGAGTCCATCGGCGAATTCCAAAGGGCGTTCGATCTTTCCGGCGGAGAGCCGCAATATTTGGGTGATCTCGGGTACGCTTACGCAGTGTCGGGGAAGAGAGTTGAAGCTATAGAGAGTCTGAAGCAGTTGGTGCGGCTTTCAAAACACGCATACGTTTCGCCGTATCAGATCGCCCTGGTTTATGTTGGTCTCGGCGAAAGGGATGACGCTTTCGATTGGCTAAAGAAAGCTTTTGCGGACCACTCTTATTGGCTCCTCTTCCTGAAAATTGACGAAAGGATGGAGACCTTGCGCTCGGACCCGCGCTTCGCAGACCTGCTGCGGCGCATGAATCTGCAGCCCCTATGAAGTTCGCGGGCATCTACGGAAAAAAAATTCGTGTGATAGGAAAGGACAGAGAGACGCTCGCCACGGCGAAAGGCCGCACTCGTACAATGACTACAGCTTAGGCTTCGCCGCCATCTTCTTTTTCGTTATCCGGCTGCACGTACTGTTCTGTGTGGTTCGGTTGCTCGTTACAGATTCCGCCTATTTCGCCTCGCTCCTGCATTATGAATGACGTAGCGCAGCCTTCTTGGTTAGGCTCAACTTCAAGTTGACTATTATCTTTTTCTCCGGTTGTCACGGTCCAGGAAGGAGCATCACTAGCGGGAAAGGAGTCCTCGGAGGCTTCATTCACAACGTCGGTGGCTATATCCGTCGATGCGGGCTCGTCTCGTTTCATGGTTGGCTTCGTTGTCATCGGTTCACCCTTTAAGTTTACCGAGTGTAGGTTTATCTTGCTTCGTCAATACCTAGCGAATATAAAGCGAATATACTACTCTCCGCCTATGTCAGTCCGTTCCTGCCGCGTCACGATCCGCGATACTGAAGGAATCGAGCACGCAGCCGAAGTCACTGCCGAAAGCCTTTATGAAGCCGTCGCTCTCGGGCTGCGGGCCATCCGACAATACAGCTGGGTGGAGGATGTCGGGCAAAATTTCACGATTCGAGTCCTAGCCAGAGACACGCCGGTCGAGCACAGCGTAGAATTCCGTGCGTTCCATAAATGGCTTGGACAGCCAGCAAGAAGTCCCAGGGACATTACGGCGCGGGCGAGGGTCCGGGAGATTTTGGCGTTGAAATAGGGGCGGGTGAGGACGGTTTTTCCACACCTCCACGCTCTCGCGAACCGAAGATGGTGTTGCATCGACCGGTTGAAGCGGCAGGTGCTCTCGGAATGTGGGATTTGGGGCAAAAGCAGACGAAAAGCCACTTACTAAGTTAATTCCTCGGGCGACTTACTTGTCTCTCGATTGCGTTGATATGTGCCTGCACTTCGGCGGCTCTTGCATCCTGATGCATTTCCCGAAGGAGTCCTACGTAAGGTATGAGCACGTGGAGCATTTCCGAACTGTCATTTCCTGCATTGATTTGCTCGATCTGCATCGCACGTTCGTAAAGCATCTCTGATTGCGAGAACTTCGCTTGGTCGCTTTGTCCCTCTTCCTTGTAAACCTGCGCGAGTTGGATGAGCGTGTCGGCCACCCGCGGCGCGTTGGGGCCAAGTACTCTTTCCTGGAGTTCGATGGCATTACGAACGATGGGTTCAATCTCGCGCAGGCGACCGTGGGCCCGGTAAAAGCTCAATAAAGGTGCGAAATTGAAGCTATAGACCGAACCCGGTTGTTCGGCCGTCGCGGCTTCCTGGAGTTCGATAGCTTTTAGATAAGTAGTCTCTGCCTGCTGGTTCAGGCCCTGCTTCTGCAGAACCTCTCCTAGCCGGTTATAGTATTGGGTAATTGAGGTTATTCCCAGAACAATCCCGGTGGGCAGACGTCGGTTAGCCTCGACCCAGGCGATGGCCTGTCTGTAAGTGGCCTCTGCTTGAGGATAAAGCCCGTCTTTTTCATACCGCATGGCTGCGTCGTCGAGCTTAGCCAATTCGGGCGGCGTGCCCATCCTGACGGAGGGCTGCTGATTTGCCTCAGCCTTTCTGCCCTCGCTACGGTACAGCTGCGCGAGTTGCGTTGGCACCAAGTCGCACACCAAAGAGACTCCAGGATGAGGTGGCAACTGATCACATGCTTGCTTCATCTGTTGCAGCATTTCCTCCGCTTCGCCCGTTCGGTTCTCCTTGATATAGAAGCTAGCGAGCGCGTTGAAAATAGCACCGATCCCGTCAATATCCCGCGCCGTTTCTAGATGTGCTACATGGCTCTGGGCGATCTCACGCGCTTGTTCGTAGAGTTGCTCGGCATCCTGATTGCGACCCTGGTTGAGAGCGATAGATGCCAACGAAATGAGATCATTCGCCACGCGTACATCTGTGGGGCCGAGGGCATTTCGATCGGCTTCGAGAGCACGCTCAGTCAGCCCAGCGACTTCGGAAGACTCTCCCCTGCGCCCGACGATGGTTGCCAGACGTCTGAGATAGTCGCCGAGACGCGGGCTGTTTGGGTCTTTTTCTTGGGTTTCAGCAATTGCGTCCCTAAGAATCTTTTCCGCATCCGAGAAACGGCGTTCATTCTGAGCTTTCTATACCTCACGCAACGTCTTATCAGCTGCCGAGACAGGAGCTTGAGAGCTGGCGACTTGCGGTGAGACCATGCATAACAACAGCCAAAGCGTTCCCCACAAGGGGCGCATGGCGAGTTGTGATCTCGACGTCATGGACGACGACATCTACTGCGTCCAAAAAAGGCCTGATCTATCCCGAGGTTGAGCTAGGGGGTGCTAGCCCTGGATAGTACGCTTCTCTCTAATTTGGGTAACAACTTACTTGACTCGCCCACGGTTTTAGGGTATCATTTCGCTTGTGAGTGAGGGACTTATGAGCGAACCAAAGAGCCTGCAAGAAGCTATTATCTACTTCTCGAATCCAGACAATTGCATCACCTACTTGGTTGTGCGCCGCTGGCCTAACGGCGTGATCTGTCCAGGTTGCGGCTCCGAGAAAGTCAGCTACAACGCGAAGCGCCGCACTTGGAAATGTTCGACCCATCATCCCTTGCGGGAGTTCTCGGTGAAGGTCGGGACTATCTTTGAAGATTCGCCGATCTCTTTGGACAAGTGGCTGACTGCTACTTGGATGCTTACCAATTGCAAGAATGGAATCAGTTCCTATGAGGTCGCCCGTGATCTCCGCATCACTCAGAAAACCGCGTGGTTTATGATGCACCGCATCCGGCTTGCCTTGCAGGATGATTCGCTCGGACGGATGAGCGGCGAAGTAGAGGCTGACGAAACCTTCATCGGCGGCAAGGCTCGCAACATGCACATGGCGCAGCGCAAGCGCCGCATTACCGGAACTGGAACTAAAGACAAAGTTGCCGTGATGGGATTCCTGGAGCGTGGCGGGAAGGTCCGCACTATGGTTGTTCCCAACCGCCGCAAGCACGCGCTGCAAGGCGAAGTCAAAAGGCAGGTGGAAGCGGGAGCAGCGCTTTACACCGATGCGCTGCCATCCTATAGCGGCCTTGATGCGATCTATGCACATAGGGTCATTGACCATGCCGTTGCGTACGTTGACGGGAAGATTCACACCAATGGCCTCGAAAACTTCTGGTCGCTTCTGAAACGTGGCATTTCTGGAACTTATGTTAGTGTCGAGCCGTTCCATCTCTTTCGCTACCTCGACGAACAATCCTTTCGCTATAACAACCGCGCGACTGTTGATAATCCGCTGGATGACGGCGACCGTTTCAGCCGTGTAGTCTCGCAGATCGTAGGCAAGCGCCTCACTTGGGATAAACTCACCGGGAAATCTTCTGATACACAAACGCTACCGAACTAAAAAAGAACACAAACGGCAAGGCCGTGGAAAGCGGGCGAAATCTTAGCCCGCTTTTTCCTTGTCGTGTTTCTTTCGCGCACGTTTGCGTTTCCATGCCTTCTCTCGCTTTTGTAATTCGGTCTTGGACACGGTGAGAATATGCCGCATCGCCGTATCGAATTTGTTGAACTCTGGATTTTCTGTTGTTGTCACTCTGGACATGTGATCTCCAAGCGGAATCTTAGATTGTGCCCCTGCATGACTTGAGCAATCTGTTTTAACAACGCATTGAACTCCGTGAACGTCGCCGTCTCCTGAGTGCCTAATTGAAAACCCCATGGCGTTCTACATTGCTGACATCCGCCTATCACCATCCCGGTTAAATTATCTGGAGCGGAAATCCTCCCAACAGGAACGACATTTGCAGCATGGCAATGAGCGCATTCGTAATGCACAGCCACAATATCGCTCGGTTCAACGAGGCACTTTTTCTCGAAAGTCATGCTTTCCTCAAAAACGACCGCACTTCTTCGATGTGGTAGGCTGGGTTTTTTAAGTGCAAGACTGCGTGACAGTTCGGACACACGGGGCGAAGGTGCTCGACTGGAATAACCCTATGCTCTTTGCCAATACTAGAAAGCTGCCGCACGTGGTGGACGTGAATTAATCCGTCAGCTACCTTGCCATATCTCTTCTTGAATGAAAAGTTACAGATGAAGCATGTGGAACCGTACTTGTCGATACATTGCCGACGGGCATTAGGATCGCGCACATAGACCCTGCGAAGCGTTTTCAGTATTGCGCCTTCGCGTAACACCATTTTTCGTAATGGTGCCCTCTTTTTGGATAAACGGACCGCTCTTGAAGCGTGCTGCTTATGATGCTGTACTCTTGGTGTTCTTAGCGCTGCGGGAATAGCGCCACTCTTTGTGAGCCCAGCCCAAACGCCCGCTACTGACATTTTGCGGACGCCGACATTGGCCGCAATCTTTGACGAATCGGTTTCGCCTTTCCGTAACCACCTAACAACCTGCTCTCGTTCATCGTCACTAATCAATCGATTGCCCATTGCCATGGAATCCTTGTGCTTACTTCTCACCTAGACAGGGCAGTGCTCGGATTGCATCCAGAGAATTCTCAGCAAAGCTAGGACTGTGCATTTGGACGAAATCTCTGCTCCATACGGGCCAATTTTGAATCGCGTTATTGGTATCCCATGCGGCGATGGTGAATAATTGCCACTTGCCGTTAATCGGTTGCCATGTACCGTCACCTGACATAAAGGCGGCTACTATTAGACGAAACCGTGAACTTTCGTAGCTCATTTCACGGATTTGGTAATTCCTAGACTCAAAGTTCTTGTCGTCAGTGATTACATCCTTGACGGGCTTGCCACAATTAGCAGTCAACCTTTCAGGGGTTACGTTTGCAAGTGCGTCTCTGGCGCGCCCGGCGGTAGTGTATGGCTCGATCAGAATGGGCAGACTGAGAGCGGCTAGAAGTGTTACACAAGCTCCAGCAGCGATCTTAAGCGTGAGGCGCATCTCAAGAGCCTAGAAACATTGTATTCGTGCCGTGATTGTAGCTCACAGCAATCACGTTCACCACCACACCGATAACAAGACGAACATCAGCGATACGTTCTCCCGGTTCGAGCGGCAATAACAAACGGTCACTTGAGACGGTGACTTTCGTAATCAGATTGTCATTTTCCAATAGTACATAAAGGGGATTTTCGTCGGGGTCTACCGTTACGTTGTTCGGTATTTCGTCACAGTTCTTTGGCATCTGTAGAGCATCAAAGATGACGTTAAGGCGATTGTCTATGTCTCCACGAGAACTAATTAGTCCGCCCGGATGGTCGCGCCGCAAAAATAACACATCAATCGCGCAACTTAATGATTGCTCCGAGGCGACCACTGGAACAAAACGGAAGCCGCATTTCGCGTATTTGTTGGCTTCGGCTTCAAGAAATGGAATACATTTTCCCGGTGCGGCACCGGATTCGGACACATTAGCAGTCGCCATTTTTGCGAGCGTGGGCTGCACTGCCCACAATTCCTTCAATTGTTTATGGAACGCTTTTCTTAGTACATGCTTTTCCTTGACGCGAGAGGTTCCGCCTTCGGCAGGCAGAGGACCCTGATACAAGAGTGTGAAATTCAATTCCGCCCCTTGCCTATTTTCTTGAGCGTCACAAAACATCCATTCAAGAACTTCGCGTCCGTCCTGAATCCTTGTTGACGCATAATGGCAACCTCGCGCGGGAGTCATTGTTCGGCACCCCCGCCGTGCCCATCCTGCTCCTTCCCTTTGGGCGAGTCAAGTAAGTTGTTACCCTAATTTGATACAACGGTGTTGCAACTGGGTAACACCCGTAGCCACTTCACAGATCACTCCTGAGAAACAGGCATTAGCGGAAACTGGCGCAACACACATGCGGATCGTAAATTGCAATCAATACGCAATTGATTGTCATTTTCCGAAAATCTTTCCAGGCGCTACTGAAGGTTAGGTCTAGCGGGCGGGGCTGGAGGTTTGGGTTTGCGGATGCAGGATGAGCTTTTGCACCCGCCAATTGGCAGTTTCCGCCGCATACACTTCGTTTTCCGAGGGGCAGGCGAGCTGATGAACCCCGGAAAACTGCTTCAGATTACGTCCCGAGCGCCCGATGACGCCAAGAACCTTGCCGTCGAGCGAAACTTTGAAGAGGCGCCCAGGATAGGTCAATTCTCCGACGTAGAGTACCTGATTCGGTCCGGGAGTAATGCAGATAGAATTCGGAGCGCCGCTGACCGCGGCGAGTTGCTCGCCTGCAGGCGTATTGCCGTAAACAGCTTTCGTCCGCGGATCGGGTGGCACATCGATGGTGAACTGGCGCAGGAATTTGCCGTCGATATCGAACACCTGGATGCGGCGGTTGGTGCGGTCGGCGACGTAGAGATTGTTATTGCGGTCGGCCACGATTGCGTGCGGGAGATGGAATTGGCCGGGACCTTTGCCAGGCTCGCCGAATGACTTCAGCCAATTGCCATTCTTGTCATATTTGGCGACACGAGAATTGATGTATCCGTCAGTGATGTAGATGTTGCCTTCGGAATCCCACGTTACATCCGTCGGCTGGCGGAAGAGGCCGTCGATAGCCGGGAGTGGAGGATTAACGTGTTCCCAGGGCTTCGCGCCGTCGGCGGATTCCATCTTGCGTCCGAAGACCCACGCGACGCGCCCGGCCTGGTTGAACTTGATGACCATGTCGGAGCCCTTGTCGATGGCCCAGATGTTGTCGTCTTTGTCGATGCGCACGGTGTGAGCTTCCGACCAGGCGTAGAGACCTTTTCCGATTTCGCGGATGAACTCGCCTTTGGCGTTGAACTCCAGCAGTTGCGCTGCGGCTGCGCCGTAGGCCGAGCCGGTAGCGCTATTCGATCGCGTAAAGACGTAGACATTGCCCTTGGAATCGACGGCCACACCCGGAACCTCGCCGAAATTTATCCCCGGCGGAAGCTTCGGGAAATCAGGAACAGAATCGAAGGGAATTTCGGGGACATTCTGTTGCGCAAAGCAAGGCACGACGAGGAACAAAATCGATGCGAAGAGCAGCTTTTTCATAACTCCTCCTGGTGGGATCGGTCGGTGGTGAGGAGTGTTGTATCACTGCCGATAGAACCGCGCACGCGCAAAACAGGCGGGCGCGGAGGTCGTCGAGGTCAACGGCGTCTTTAGTTTTGTGAATTGGAGTACTAGGCCTACACCTACGAGAATCCCCTTTTTCGGGCCTTGGGTCGCGCTTTGGTACGATAGCGGATGTAGTTTTAGGTTCGAGGGGTCATCTATGAAGCTTCCCAACGTCGGCGACGTAATTGCAACGCGAATACTTCGCCTTACTGGCGATGGTGCTGCCGAAGAGATTCAGGTTCGTATTGGAAAGCCGTGCCTGTTCCCAGATGGAAATAATTTTTAGTGTCCGTATCAGATCACGGGTCTTGGCAATGAAAAGGTGCGATACGCCGGTGGGATTGATGCTGTGCAAGCCCTCCAACTTGCACCCAACTCCCGAAAAGTCGGATTTTCGACCCTGGCTTTTACGCCAATTCCCAGTCATCCAGAGCCACTAACCGGGAACTCTACTTAGGATTGAACCGCGTGAGGTCGAGATTTGTATTCTCATTCTGGTGAGCTGTCACCGTCGCGCCGTTCGGTCTGTTGCGATCCGCGAAATCCAAAGCGAGGTAGCCCCTCCCCTTGTCGGGCGGGACCGCGAATAGCAGGTAATTGCCTGGGATCACACTCTGAATTCGATACCGGCCACTTTCATCCGCATTGACGGTCAACCTGTATTCGGGATTTTCGCGCAAATCCTGCAACTGAGGGACAAGCAAAACGACCGAACCCGGCGCGGGCTTATCGCCGTCCCGCACCATCCCCGTGATGGTTGCGGGATTCTTCGCCAGCGTCAAGGTGCATTCGCCGAGATCGCTCCCGGGATCAGGCGTAATAGTCTTCTCTGTATAGTCCGCGCCACCGCAGACCACACGCTTGATATACACGGGAACGGTTTCGGGCAATTGGGGCGGAGGAGCGACGAAATTGACTAGTTTCCCGTCCACGGCCAGCGTGAAGCGGCCCGGCATGATTCCTAAGATCTCAAAGCTGCCATCCCGCTTAACCTGAGAGTATCCGGGACCGGGAGGCATGCTGCGAAGAAACGCGCCGAGTCCCAAGCCAATTCTAAGGCCAGCGGCGCGAGTGACCGGTTCCCCTTCGACCACAACAGTGCCACGGATCGATGTGGTTCCTCCAATTGGAACCTCTATTCGCACGTCGGAATTGGTTACACGAACGTCGGCCTCCCCGAGGCGCGGAAACGGCCAGGCTTGGTAGAACACGCTGTTCCCATTCATCTCTCGCTTGGCTTCCCCGACGATCAGCATGTACTCGCCCGCTTGCAGACCTCGAATGGTAAAGGTTCCGTTCGTCCGAGCGATGACGGGGTCCCTTGCATGCAGATATCCGGACGGATCGGTTTCAAGTGAGCGGATCACAATGCCGTAGTGCGCCTTCACTGCGCCGGGATCTTTCGCCAGGATCTTGCCGCTGATCGTGTACGTAGGCGCCGTCTTGATGACCATCCGAAGATCGCGAACTACCGTGCCAGGCGAGACGCTAAATGGCTGCGCAGCGTTGAAAGACGATCCCTCCGGATAGTAAGTCATCATGTAGGCGCTGCCCCTCGCGCCGATGCCCATTGCGGCTATGTAGACCTTCCCAGCTTCCGTCCCGATGATGGCGAAATTTCCCTGATCATCTGTGCGTGCAACTCCCTTGCTAGATGTCATGGCCTGTCCATATTGAAAGAACTGAACGCCGACCGCCCAAACCTCGCCGTTTTCGATCGGATCGCCGTCTTCATCGCGCAAACTCCCCGAAACAACCCACTGCGATGGCGACGCCGTCCTTTGGGGCTGGGGGGACATGCAGGTTTGGGGAGAGCAAGGCGGCAGGCTGACGTCTTTGCCATTGATAGATTGGCCCTCCTCAACGTGGATCCAAGTCGCTTCGGTCCCTTCGGACCTAATCTTGTCCTGTGCATATCCGGCCGCAGCCAGCCCTACGTGACGTGCGGCAATCGTGTACGTTCCCGATTCCAAATTCGTGAAGGCATAGGAGCCATCAGGACCTGTGCGCATGACAAGTGAATCTCCGAGATTGACTCCGACGCGATCGAGACTGACGATCGCCTTCGCCACCGGCGCGCCATCATCGGCGCGGTAGACGCGTCCGGAAATGGAGGCGGTCGGTTCGGGCAGAGGCGCCACTTGCGATGTAGGTTGCTGGAGAAGCGCACCGAACAGGCAAGCGGTGAAGGCCAGAACTGCCAAAATGACGGCGAAAGGCCCTATGGCAGACCAACCGCTTGGGTATTCCGAATTGCTCGGCGACCGGTGGCCCGAAGATTTCATTCCGGCCTCCGATCGAGTCATTTGAACCAGTATGGCGTGTTAGCCGTCCAAGTGCTCGTCGGATAGCGCCTGTGCAGCAGCGTGAACGCCTGTTCGGAGTACATCCCGCTATTGGCGTCATTGCAGCCATGGCGCGACGAAACCACCACGCGGTTTAGTGCTTCCGGTACACGCGAATCGTCCGGGTGCGTCTTGGCCCAGTCGAGCACCTGCTGCCCGAGCCAGTCGGGAGCCGCGGGCACCTTCAGCAGTGAAGCCCATTCTCTTGCGGCTGCGTCCTTCTCGCCCGAGGTCAGAAAACTGGGCAAGACCGGCTTGCCTTGTGGGTAGAGCGTGGCAAGTCCGGATCCAAAGTTGGCGTTCATACGTTGTTGTGTCATGCCGGTGTTAACGAACGCTGGACTATACGGAGTCCCCGGGGGCGGAGCCGGCGCAAATGTGCACCACCAGTTCTGCCGGTAGCTATTGATCTCGCTAGGAGGCATCGGTTTGTTGTCATCGCCGTAGCGGCTGACGCCAGCCGAAACGTACGGTACCAGCCCAGGACGCGACAAGATCAGAAACACCGCCGCAAATCTCCTCTCAGCGGGCGATGGCTGCTCGCCATAAGTCTTGATCGGAGCAGCCAGATCTGGATCGAGCGACGAAAGCACAGGTGCGAGTTGGCGTGCCGCTTCATCTTGATCGAGCAGGATAGCGCGCACCCAGGACTCCTCCGCAACCTGAAGCCGCAGGTCGTGCGGCAGCCGCGTGCTTGCTGCCGCTTGCAGGAGCACGCTCGTAGGCATGGTCTCTGTCAATTCCACGGCCCCATCCGAATCGAAGAGTGGTCCATTGGCTTCAACACAACCCGGCGCGCGATCGCAGAGCTCCGGATCGTCCACGTCGATGCTCAATAGCACGCCCAGCGGCTGCCGCGGCGCGAATTGCAAGAATTCATCCAAATTCTTGGCAGCTTGCATGCGCAGCGCCAGGAAGAGGTTCCGCGTCGAAGGCGAGAGCCGATCGTTGGGAAGGCGCAAGATCTGATCGACGTTCGCTCGTGCCTGATCCAGTTTGTTACTGAGGGCGAGCAGATGGTTCCGTTGAAAGGCAATCGTCAGATAGGCAGGGGCAGTTGCCGGAACCCTTGCCGCTGCGTCCAACAGTGTGTCTCGGACGACTGACCGTACTATAACGGACGCCACAAGCAAGGATCAGGATCAGGTTCCTGGCCCCGTGGACTTGCGCGTCGCGGCCGGGTGAAAAAAATGTGCCAAACAGTACAGCATTGATCCAAACGGTGTGTCACGAATCAGTTAAACCGATCGCGGCTGAGGCAACAAAGCGAATTCGGCACAACTGCACAACTGAGGATGAGATTTCGGGAGAGAACCTGTAAGCGACGCACAGCAAAGATTGCGATCCGATGTACCAACCTAAGAGTGCGGGCGGGGCAGCATCCTACCGATGCTGGGCGATCAGAGCGATGCCGGCTACCACCAGCGTTATGCCCGCGGCGTGACCGAGGAGTTCTCCCTTGGTCCACATCTTCTCGGCCATCACGAAGAGTGCAATGACCGCGACCCATAGCAGATTCATGACGCCCGCGACGAAGAGCAGGGCCATCAGCACCCAGCAGCATCCCACGCAATATCCGCCGTGCCGCAATCCCATCACGAATGCACCCGCCGTGCCGTCGCGCCACTCGCTCATCAGGAAGGCGAGCGGTGAGCGGCAGCCCTTCAGGCACCCGCGTTTGAGCGGAGTCCACTGGAAAACACCTGCCGCCACCAGCAAAGCTCCGTTCAGCACCGGACTCGTCGCAGCCATTGAGGAGGATAAGAGCGCCGCGTGATGCAAACCCCACTGGGCCAGCGTGGCTACTGCGGAGTAGGCCGCCCATACCACGAGGTATCCCAGCAGAAAGATGCCCACCGGCACCAACGGCCTGACGTTCGCTCGCCGACTCCGGTTCATTGTGAGGAACGCTAGAACCATGGGCGCCGCCGACGGCACCATCATGGCAACCATCATCACCGTCCACATCGCGAACAGAAGCAGGAGGGTGACCGCTCCCCACGGTGGGCCGGGCATCACCATGCCGGGCATTTCCGGCATGTCCATTCCCGGCATGGCCGCCTTCGAATGCAGCAGATATAACCAGGCCAGAGTCACCAGCGCGGCCAAGCAGCTGCCGATGATCAACCGTTCGCGCCGGAGGATTGATTCCAACGACCTATCCGTTCGCCCAGTCGAAGTTGTAGAGGATCCAGTTGGATTTCTCGGCGCCGACCGACAAACCCCCGGCTTTCGCCGTGAACGTCCCTTGGCCGCACTGCCCCTTCTTCCAGATAAAGCCGTCGGGCAGCTCGATATTGGCCAGATGATCTTCCCCGGTAACGGGATTCTTGAACGCGTCGCCGCGCCCCTCGCCGACGCCCTCGGCCTTGAAGACGCTCTTGGGGCCACTTCCTTCGATCGTAATCTTGGCCTTTACCAGACCCTTGACTTCAAATGTAGGCCCCAATAGTTCCCAGGGCATGCCCCCCAGCCTGCCGGTGCAAATTTGGGCGAGCGCGTCGATCTGCTTGTCAGTCGCGGTCGGCTCAACAATAAACACGCACTGGCCGTGCCCCTCGTGAATGGCCTTCGGCCAGTCGAGCACGGCTGCGCACTTCACGCCGGAAAGAACGACGTCGCCACACGAGCCGCTTTCGATCGCCATGCCCACAAAGGCGCGGCAACTTCCGTCCTTGGAGCTTGGAAAACCGCCGAAATTGCAGCCGCAGCCGAAAGCGCAGTTGCAAAACTCGTAGCCCTTACCCTTGAGCGCCCACTTCGTTGCCGTTGCCGTCGTTGTCATGCACCCCTCCTCCGATGGGCCACAATATGAACGAAACCGCGCGAAATTTCTACTGTCGTTCTATAAAAAGGGATGTCAAGCAAAATGGTTCTCCCTCGACGGCAAGGCACAGAGGAAGTGGTCTTGCCGTCCAGCCCCGGTTATATAACGAGACTCTGTGAGTTTCCCGGTTCCGCAGATACATGGTGCGGTCGTAACGACGCTGTTCGGTTCCTGACGCAGGCAAGTAGACTGGTTGTGCCCATAGGCGCAAGTGTCTTCGAGTGGCTAGGCCGCCTCCGAGCACACTAGCCGAGCACTGCGAGCCGAGGCTAGTCCAAAGAACTGAGGGCGTAAGATTTCAAGCGCCGGTTCTGACCCAGCTAGCCCGATGCCGGTGGGAGAAATCGTGGCGCGAACGAGGAAAAGTTCGTTTCCCTTAACTCAGGTCCAGGTTAACTTCGATAACGACAAGCAGCGGCTCCGGTTGGAGATCGATCGGTATTGAATTCATTGTCCGTTGTTTTGCCTGGCACGATTTCAGGCCGCAAATCCGCTTTTTCTTGGAGCCGAGGCAACCTCGGCGGCATCTCGACCCTTGCCCCAAGCGCTAATGATTTGAGGAGTCGAAAGGAGGGAAATTCCAGGTACGTTCTCCACAGCGAATCTGCGGGCCTTATGATCGTCGGTCGCGAGCGCTATTTTCGTTAGCATCGTGCATGCAACTGACCAAGCAGCGCACACGGACCTGTGCTGAACGTGCGGCTGCGCGTTTCATTTTGCAGGCACCGATGAGTCTGGTTTCTTTTGCGGACGCGGAAGCAGCTTCATCTTTTTCATCTTGGCGATGTAATCTGGATACATCGTTTCAGCACCACCCAGGTCGGCTTCCGACGGGATCCCGTGTTGTGCCGCGAAGTCAGTCAGGAACGGATTCCGTCCCGGCAGATAATGCGGTACTTTTCCACGCGGGATGACCGTCTCGGTGGCCTCTTCGCACGGATAGGGGGGCATTTGAAGTGAGGTATCGTAGACCCAGCTTGCTGGACGGATGTAAGGCTCGGCAAGATATGTAGGGTCATAGACAATCACGTCACCGGTCAGGTAGTTGCCATAACGGTGAAGGTGGGTGCGCAGCGTCGCCCGGTCGCTACGGGCGGGTCCATTGGGCAAAATATATGATTCCTTGAGGTGCGTCGTCGTGATCACCAGCGTATTGCCTTGCCACTCTCCCGTAGAGAATCCACCCCAGGTGTGAAGTGCGTAGTCGGGCGGATGCGGACGTCCGTCCATCCAGATGGTGTATTCCTGCTCGTGATAGAAAAAGTGCAAGTGATAGGCGATTATCTGCTGCGTGGTCTTGTCGACTTCGGTCGAAATACGAAGCTGAGCGGGTCCAAAAGGCATGTCCGGTGGATACGGCCGGCACACGTTTTCAGCCACGTCGAACATATTGGGATCATAAGCCGCCCCTCTCAGTTGGTCGGCATGATTGAGAGGCATGCCGGCAAAGTGGCCTATGGGCGGATTGTCATTTTCTTCCACGCGGTCCCCGACAGGAGCCCACATTCCGCTGAGATCCACTTGCGCTCGTGCCGCTCCGGCAGTGAACGTCACAACAAAAATGAGCAAGAGTGCCGACCGAAGTATGTTCATGGGTTCATTTTCTTTCCACATCCCTGACCACAAGATTCCGTCGCGGAGATTACGCCCGGGAATCGTACGCTGTCAATCTCCGAGGTTTCTCGGTAAAGGCGCCAAGAGTGGTTCACACACGGGTGCACAGTACTTCCTCTACTGCGATCTAGCGTGGTGTCGCGGCGCCAGGCGATACGCCGGTTACAGCTTGACCGGGCGGTGTTTTCGGAGTGGGCTTAGCGAACTTGCCGGGATCGATGGCCACATTTTCTCGAACTTGCAAAATCTGAATTGTTGAGTTGGTTGCAGCTTCATTACGTGGGTTCGAAGGATTCGTACGAACGACAAAAGGAAACATGACGCCCTTGCTGGTCTTTTTGTACTCATCGTAATCGACGGCATAAGGGAAAGGACCGAGCGACGAAGGTAGCGTCGTCAATCGTCTAAGCAAAAGCCCGGTCTTTGTATCGAAATATAATCTCTCGGGAGTGTCGTTCTGCGCGTACGCCAGCAGGACATAAGCATCCTTGTTATTCACCTTCTCCGTCCCGACAACCTCCATTCGCTCATAGTTTTTTGCCAGATCGAGGCTCTCATAAAAGTCTGCACTCCGCTTTGCGCGCTGCTGATCGGGCTCGGGCAGGTTGTTGACATTTCCATTCATACCCTGCGCCCATGCTGTTTGACCGTCGAAACCTTCAGAGACCGCAAGCTTCTCGGCCCTGCTGAACATCACCGTGAGGTTGGGCGCCTGTTGATCGATTTCAACATCCGCTATCACAGGTTGCAGCCCAGCAGGGCCCGCGGGGTAGTCCCGCTTCGCAATGATCACCCGGCTGGTTACCTTTCGGAGGGCAGCTGCGCCACCGAGAGCCTCGATGTATTTCGCTAAGATCGCATCCGGCGAGGGAAACGAAGGCGGCTGTTTCACAACCTCCTCCGTGGGCAGCGGCGGCGGCGGGACAGTGAGGCCGCGCATCGTGATCGTGTCTGGGATTATGCGGACGCCCACGGGCCGCATGCTTCCGCGATGGCAGGTGTAACAAGTGATTACCTGCTGTCCGCCAAAGTAGGTCTCGTTCATCTGGCGGACCATCGTGATCATCCTGCGCGCAACTTGCTTCGCGGGCTTGACATCTTTGTCGAACTGTTCCCAGACATGGCAGTGGACACAATCAACGCCCAGCGCCCCGGAGATTCCATGCATGGCAAGGTTCAACTGATTGGCAGGTGTACCTGTGAGAACTTTGATGTTCTTGAATTGCTGTTCAGCCGTCCTTACCTGTGCCTGTCCTCCTGGAACTTGAGCGGGCGGCGCTTCCGGCTGTTGCTGGCCGTAAGCGAACAAGACAGTGGCTAAAGCCAATCCGCAAGCAACAGCAATATTTCGCGTGGATCTTGATCTTTCGCGCATCGGCAAATTACCCCGTTCAGGTTTAGTGACTCGAATCGACTGAGTGACACCACCCACAGATCGAGGAATCGAACACTGTCAGCTGTGACTATTTATTGCTGTTGCTGGCCGATGGTGGCATCGCCGGTTTCGCCAGATTGTCGAAGTGTTCTTGGTTTTCGCGGGTCGAACAAACCCAAGGGTTCTGCATAAAGGGCACATTCGGTCTGGTGAAGTTTCTTTGTGAAGGGAAGGGCTTGGTGTAGGCCCCCGGATCGTCGATGGTTACATCCAGGTGGATGTGGTCCTTATCGACAACTTGGTAGCGCTCGATAACGTGCAATTTGTCGGTATGAGGATGCCCGAGTTGATCGAGCCAGGAACGATCGTTGAAGCCCACCGAGTCGACGACGAAGGTATCACCATTTTCGTACCATCCAATCGAATCTCCCCAATATTGTGGGTCTGGATCGTCCGGATGTTTACTATGGAGCCGGACAACCCGAAACTGCTCGCCTTGTTCGTGAAGGATATACACTGCGTCAGCCGTCTGCACGAATCTCGTTCGCGCCGGATACATGTAGATGCGGATGATACCTAGCGGCTCGCAATACTTAATGTAGGGATCGGTGGTCTTATCGTACTGGGTATCGGGCCCGGTGGGAGGAAACTCGGACAATGTCTTCTGAAGCGCCCAAGGTTGGTAGGGAATGTCCGGCTCCTTTCCCCGCAGCTTGCCTTGGGGGTCGGAGAGACTGATGCTCTGGCCGATACCACCCTTTTTGCTATCCAGCGTCCAATCTCCCGATAGGTCGGGTATCTGAGAAGTGGAGCCTTCAACCTTAGAAGCAGTGCTCGCAGGCAATGTCGCGTTCTGTCCACAGAGGCTCTGTGACAAGGCGATCGCTGCGATGGACGAAAAAATGAATATAACTAGCCGATGAGACATACTGACTCTCCCTCACTGCGCATTTATGACCATCGGAAACCGGCACAGCAGCCCGAATGCTAATTAAAACCAGCCAAAGCTAGGGTTTGTCGCACTTGTCCGAGGGCGTAGCTCCAAAACCCGCATTGAGCACCGTTCCGTCAGACAACACTACTTTCTCCAAATTCCCAACGGGAGCGCCGTTCTTGGCGGCAAAAACACAAACGCTCACCTGGTCACCGGGCTTCAATGACTTTCTGGTCCAACCTTTTTCCGACATAGGTGATGGCGGCTCGGTTGAAGTAACCCAGTGAACTACCTCGCCTTTATCGTCGGTTACATCGAAAAAGATTTGGTTATGAGGATTACCCCACTCGAACTTCGTTATTGTGGCCTTCAGCAGAACTGGCTTGGTCATATCATACAGGTTCGTGCCGTGATGGGCCTGTGCCGATGGAGCTAATGCAACAACACTACTCACGAACGCCACGATCATGATCAGCCTGCGAGTCATATGACTCCTCCATAATTCGACAACTGGTTTTCTCCACGTGCCTCTAAGCAATTCCGCATCCAGCAAGCGGCCATCAGAGCTTCTGGCTGATCGCTGGTTTCGCTTTGAGAGCGCTCAAGACGCGCTCCGGAGTAAAAGGAATCTCGCGCAGGCGCGCCCCAGTCGCGTCGAAGATCGCGTTTGCGATTGCCGCAGGAACGACAACGATGGGCGTTTCGGCAGCGCCGGCGGCCGGCAATTCCGGTCGATTGATCAAAAAGATCTGCACATCTGGAATGTCCCGGAAGCGAATGACGGGATAGGTAACCCAATCTAAGCTCTTGACGCCAGCGGCATCGAACTTCACTTCTTCGATCAGGGCGCGGCTCACTCCCTGCATGACGTTGCCTTCGATCTGGTTTTTAACTCCGTCGGGATTGATGATGAGACCGCAATCATAAGCCATGGTGATGCGCGTGACGGTCACTTTACCAGTCGAGGTATCCACTTCGACTTCCGCGACAACGGCCGGCACGCTGCCGCCTCTTTGGTTGACGGCTACGCCTCTGCCCCGGAGGATTTTTTCACCTGAAGCGGGCGATGGCGAGGGACGTTCTGTCCATCCGGCCTTCTCTGCAGCGGTGCTGAGAGCCTCAGTGATACGTTTATCGCCCTTGAGGTACGCAAGGCGGAATTGCACCGGATCCATACGCACTTCGGCCGCGAGCTCATCGATGAAAGACTCCGTGGCAAACACGCGAGGTGGCTCCCCCGGAGAACGCAACGATGCTGTTCGCAACGGCATCGGCTCTGGGAACATCCAGGGGATCGTCTTCGATTGAATCTGCATATTCTCAAAGCCGTAGATATCCCCGGCGCCGCCGGCTCCGTTCGGATTCCCATCGTTATTCGGGGTAATACCAATCTGCCTTTCGGCGAGTTGCGGCGTTCCCTGCGATTCTGTCCACGGGAAGCTGCGATCCAGATAATCCCAAGCCGTGACCTTTCCTTGGGCATCGATGGCGGCGCGAACGAGCGTCAACTGCTGGGGACCTTTAGGGTCCCATACTTGCTCGTCCGCGCGCATCCACTGCACGCGCACGGGCTTGCCCACGGCTCGTGACAGCAAGACGGCATCCTCCGCGGCATCGTCCGCCGTGAGGCGGCCGTAGCAACCTGAAGCTTCGATGAAGTGGACCTCCACGTTTTTCCTTGGAACTTTCAGCATGGTGGAGATACGGTCGCGCGTCGTGAAAGGTCCTTGAGCTCCTGTCCAGATAGTGGCTTTATCGCCGCGAACGTCCGCAACTGCGCAGGAGGGCAGCATCATACCGTGGTTCTGAAAGGGCCAATGATAAGTCGCCTCGACGGTCCTGGCTGCCTGGGAAAAGGCGGTATCTACATTGCCTTTCTTGTTGGTGCTTAACTCGCGCACGGGTTTCGTGTCGGTCAGATAGCGGTCCACTTCGTGACGATCCGCTGGTATTTTCGTTTCTGCATTCGACCAGGTGACCTTCAAGGCCTTTGCGGCTTGTATGGCCGCCCATTCGGTTTCGGCAACCACACCTACGAAACTTCCTTCCTGCACGACCTTCACCACCCCCGGAATGTGCGCAATCGAACTCTCATCTACTTTTAGAGGTTTGGCGACAGCCGTGTTTGGCCGTACCGGGCGACCGTGCAACATCCCGGGCATGCGAAAATCTGGAGTGTACATGTACGCGCCTGTGAACTTTGCAGGCAGATCAACGCGCGGAATTGAAGTGCCGACGACTTTATAGTTCTTGTAGCTCTTCGGCTTCACCTCCGGCGCCACGTTCATGCCGGCCTGGTATCCGGTGGCCGTGATCTTCACGTTGAAGCGCTTGCCGCCGATCAATCCGCCATAAGAAACGCTTTTGGAAGCATCACCCTCAACGCTGACCACGCCGTCGGCGACCGCGAGTTTTTCTGCTGGCGCGCCGAGCTGTGCCGACGCCAATTTGAGCAATTCCTGGCGCGCCGCCGCAGCCGCTTGCCGCAACTGTGCTCCGCCACGAGGTATCGTGCTGCTTCCGACGGTGCGGCCTTGGTCCACGCTCTTGGCCGTATCTCCCATGGCCATCGTCACACGGCTAAACGGCACGTCCAGTTCATCAGCCACAATCTGTGCCAACGATGTGCGCGAGCCGGTGCCGATATCGACCTTGCCCGTAAACACAGCCACGCTGCCGTCCTGCATGACCGCCAGCCAGGAGTCCAGTTCGCGAGGATCGAGATAATCGCCAGGCTCGGGAACGAATGTCCCGAGATCCACGCGCTCTGCGGCATACGGCCGGGGCTGGAGAGTTTGATCCGATTGCGCCAAGGCGCGCGAGAGCGGCCCCCAGAAGCTGAAGCTCACCACAAGCGCTCCGCCACCCTTCAAAATCTGCCTGCGGGAGAGGGATTTGGTGTTCATGTCCGGCTCCTCTTAAGCTTTTGCCGCCGCATTTCCGGCGGCCCGCCTGATGGCCCGAATGACACGCAAATGGCTGCCGCACCGGCATAGGATCGGATCGAGGGCGCGCTTGATATCGTCAACACTGGGATGTGGATTCTTATCCAGAAGCACCTTCGCATTGATGATCATGCCGTTCATGCAATAGCCGCATTGCGCCGCCTGCTCTTCGATGAATGCCGCCTGCAAGACGTGGGGCTGCTCGACTGAACCGAGCCCTTCCAGAGTCGTGATGGTGCGGTTATTCGCTGCGCTGACAGGAGTGACGCACGAGCGGATCGCATTGCCATCCATGATTACAGAACAAGCGCCGCATTGCGCCAGCCCGCAGCCGAATCTTGGACCGCGCAACTCCAGATCATTGCGCAAGACATACAGCAGGGGAGTGCTCGCGTCGGTTTTCACGACGCGCGATTTGCCGTTTACCTTGAGCGTGATTTGCGCCATGCCAAGCCTCCTTTTCGGGGCAGCCAACCAAAAGCGTTATTTCCGGAAAATGGCCACAGATCGCTAGCCATGACAACCAGTCGGCTCATAGTTCTTTGAAATCGCATGTTAGGAACTATACCCTCACAACGCAAATGCATTATGATGATGCCCATTATGCGTTATACGAATATTGAAAAGGCGGACCTGAACCTCCTGTTGGGCTTACAGGCCTTGCTGGAAGAGCGCAGCATTACACGTGCAGCGCAGCGGATGCATCTCAGCCAGCCCGCCATGAGCCGAGTGCTGGATCGTTTGCAGGAGATGTTCAGGGATGAACTGATCGTGCGCTCCGCCGGCGCCTATGAACCGACGACTCGAGCGTCGAGCATCTATTCGGAACTGAGTTCCTTGTTGCCAAGAATTGACCGGCTGCTCCATCAAAACACGTTCAATCCTGCCGATGCAAATCATCGGTTCCGGATCGCCGCCGGTCCTTATGCTTCCGTATGGTTGATGCCACGCCTGATCGAATCCGTAGCGAAGCATACACCCGGCATTCTTCTCGAAGTAACCAACGAGACCGACGGCTTTCAGCGTCTGGAAACCAATCAGATCGATCTGATGCTTTCCACCCAGGATGGCCCTCGCAATCTGCCGGCCTCAGCGTTGTTCACGGAGCCGTACATGTGCTTGTTCGGGCGGGATCACGCTCTTGGCAAGCGAAGGTTGACGCTCCGCCGATATCTTGCCGCGCGACACGTTTCGGGCCAACAGCCCCTGCTTGACGAACTGCTGAAGAACCTCGGGCACGCGCGCGATGTACGCGTGAAAATCGCCGATCCCTTTGCGATCGGCATGATTGTGGAGCGCACGGACTTGATTGCAACGCTTGCACTGCAAACCGCACGCCAACTTCAAGACTTGTTTAGGCTGCAGATGGTACCCGCGCCGGCGGAAATCGGCCTCTTCAAGTACTCGCAAATCTGGCATCCCAGAAATGATTCAGATCCGGCGCATCGCTGGTTGAGGGGTCTCGTGCTAAGCACGTGCACGGCGGATGCATACACTACGTTCGCCGACACGATGCGCCGTTTATGGAAAACGAGATGAAGGGGGCGAAAGTTCCTTACCTACTCCCGCGTGGAGCAAGCCGAAGTTCTAACGGAATCTTCAACGATAATTGGATCTGCGGTCGCGCCGTTCCGTTCGTCCGCGAACCGGAACGAATTCTAGTATTTTTCCGCCGGTTTATCCGCGGGCTTATCGGATTCCGGGGCCGGACCTGCCCCTGGGCCTGAGCCTGGCGCACCCATCGCGCTCAGTTCCTTGCCGTCCGGAAGTACGATCTTTTGCAAGTTCCCCACGGGAGCGCCATTCTTGGCGGCAAAAACATAAGCTGTGACTTGATCTCCTGGTTTTAATGATTTTCGAGTCCAGCCTTTTTCCGACATCACGGCAGGGGGCTCTGTTGAGGTCACCCAGTGGACCACGTTGCCCTTGTCATCCGTTGCATCGAAGAAAATCTGGTTATGCGGATTCCCCCACTCGAACTGCGTGATCGTGCCCTTTACGACGACCGGCTTCGTCATATCGTACAGGTTTGTGCCATGATGCGCGAAGAGTGTCCCGGAAAACGCCAGGAGTCCGAGAGCTCCGGCGATGATTACGGACGATTTAGATCTCATTGCTACCTCTCAGAAACTTGTAGATTGTCTGTCAAAACGCGAGCCCACTCCATTTTGCTGCGAATCCCTCGTGCCACCACCTGAATAGGCTCTAACATGTGACGACTACAAACGTCAATAGTGGATTCTAATTTTTCGATCGATAGCGGGTGAAATGTCCGGTGAAATGAGCACACGAAAATCCCCTTAGCGAGCTCTGCGTCCGAGGGGTGCGGGGTCGCCGAATAAGCGGCCTTCGGATACACAATGAAGGTCACCCCCTAACACGCCGGACGGCGTCATCGGCAGCCGCTGAAGATTCAGACCTTTTTTCTATATTTGCGTGACGCATAATGGGCATCAGCATAATGCATTTGCGTTCTGAGGATCGCGCTCCTAACATGCGCGGTCGTACAGGAGTGTCGTGCGACGGCAATTGGGGAATGTTCGTTTCGATGATGTGAGGCAAGGTAACACTTCGATGCGGCTCATCTGCAGCTGCTATTTCCATTCGCCGCAGGAACAAAAGAGATCCGGCTCACTCGGGGAGAATCGCTGAAACGCACGGCGTCGTTTTGAGCGTCTGAATGAGGGTTCTTCTTATCAGCTCTCTGCTCGATCTTCGCAGGAGACGAGTAGAACCAAACGCGATGAAACGTTTTTTACTCCGGTTGGTTTTGCTGATGCTATTGCCGGGCAGCGCGGCCTGGGCTCAGGTGGATTTTGCGGGCATGTGGTCTCCGGTAGGTTACCGGCCGGACAGCCCGGACATGGGTGACTTTACCGGTTTTCCGCTCAGTCACGCAGGGCTGCTCAGAGCCGAGACTTGGGCCGCCAACATTTTCGATGTCGCGGAAAATGTCTGCCGCCCCTATCCTTTGGAAGATCCTTTTGGACCAGCGCAGTTGCGCGTCTCAACCGAGGTTGACAAGACCACTCAGCAGATTATCGCTTATCATATGCACTTCTTTTATCACGAGGAGGAGCGCACGATATGGATGGACGGCCGGCCCCAACCGCCCGATTACGCACTGCATACGTGGGCTGGATTCTCCACCGGAAAATGGGAAGGAAGCGATCTTGTGGTTACAACGACTCACCTGAAGGAAAACTTCGAGTGGCCCAATGGCCCTGAGCGTTCCGACCGCACAACAGTGCGCACTCATTACATGCGTCACGGGAACTACTTGACGGCAGTTGCCGTCGTTTATGATCCAGCCTATCTCGCGGCCGCTTTTCTACGTCCGCAGACGTGGGTCTATGATCCGAACGCCGTGATGCCGCCGTACCCCTGCGAGGAAGCCACCGAAACCCTGGTAGCACCGGGGCAGGTACCACACTATCTTCCGGGAAAGAATCCGCTACTGACAGATTTCCCGGCGAGATACGGCATCCCGCCCGAAGCCGCGCTGGGAGGTCTTGAAAGCATGTACCCGGAATTCATCGCCAAAATGAAAAAAATGAAGGTGCTGCCACGCCCAGTGAAAAAGTCCGGGGAGGAGAACCAGTGAAAGCCGCCATCGCCTCGCTCGCCCTCGTCTGCGTAGCGGTCAGCTCCTTCGTGTGGGCGCAGCAACCTCAGAAGCGCTCTGACGATGAGGTGCACGTTCTCCCCGTGCAGGGCAACGTATACATGTTAGTGGGAGCGGGTGGCAACATCAGCGTGCAAGCGGGTGATGACGGCGTCTTGTTAGTCGATTCCGGAACTGCTTCGATGAGCGATAAAGTTTTGGCGGCGATCCATTCGATTTCAAATGGCTCCGTCGAATATATTATCAATACAGACGAAGCCGACGATCACATCGGCGGCAATGCTAAAATTGCGGCCTCGGGCAAACCGATCTCGTTCAATAACCTGACCAGCTTAGGCCGTGCCGGGGACACCCGAGCCTTCATTATCTCGACTGAGACCGTGTTCGACAGGATGACGGCACCCACCGGCCAAGTGTCACCCACACCCGAGGATGCTTGGCCAAACGACACGTATTCGACACCCCAGAAGAAGCTTTATTTTAACGGGGAACCGGTTCAGATTATGCGTCAGCCTGCAAATACTGACGGGAACAGCATTGTTCTGTTCCGCAAGTCGGACGTCATCAGCACGGGCGACCTGTTTGACCTTTCCGAATACCCAATTATCGACTTGAAGGCCGGAGGCAGCATTCAAGCGATCATCGACGGACTCAATCGCGTCATCGATCTCGCCGCGGTGCGCGCCCACGCAGAGGGCGGGACTCTGGTGATCCCGGGTCATGGTCGGCTCTGCGATCAAGCGGACGTCGTCGTTTACCAGCAAATGGTTACGATCATCCGCGACAGAATTCAAGACATGATCAAACGCGGCATGACTCTCGAACAGGTGAAGGCGTCCAAGCCCACGGCAGATTGGGATCCACTCTACGGAAAAAGTAACGGTCGCTGGACGACGGACATGTTTGTCGAGGCCGCATATAAGAGCCTGACCCAGAACGCTGGGGGCAGCAACAAGGAACAAGAGTCGAAGAATTGATATTCGTCTGGCTGGTTATCGCCGGATTAGTCTTTTTAGTCAGGACACGGAGGACTGCATGAAACGTACTTTGCTGGTCTTGGTGACCGCAGTTGTATTGCTCTCTGCGGCACAAGCGTTTGCTCATCACTCGTTCGCGGCGACGTACGATCCAGACAAAATCGTAAAAATCGAAGGGACCGTAAAGGAATTCATTTGGCGAAATCCGCATTCCTTCATCAAGGTTGAGGCCCCAGACGATAAGGGAACATTGCAAATGTGGACCACCGAATGGGGTGCGCCCACACAATTATCCGAGTCGCGCATGACGAGAACTAGCCTTAGGCCCGGAGATAAGATCGTCGTTATGGGACAGCCGGGACGCGAAGCTGATGCGCACCGGATCCGCGTAACGAGTGTGACGCGGCCGTCCGACGGATGGCATTGGGAAGGCGTGGTTCGGTAGATCGGTTGCATTCTTTCAGGCCACGATAGGGAGGATGAAAAATTGAATCCGCGGCTGTTTCTCGTGCCTACCGCGCCATCGTTAGCAGTCCTGCTGGTGTCGCTGCTGCTCGTCATAGGGTCTCCCAGGCGTCTTCGCGCGCAGGCTCCCGGTGGGGGGCAAGTATCGCCCCCAACGGCACAGCAGGCCGCCCCCAGAGATTTGACGGGATATTGGGTTTCCGTCGTAACCGAAGATTGGCGCTGGCGCATGGTTGTGCCGATCAAAGGTGACTTCGCAAGCGTTCCTCTCAATCCCCAAGGGAGGAATGCAGCCAACAGCTGGGATCCAAGTAAGGACAAGTCAGCTGAAGATGAATGCAAGGCTTATGGAGCGGCCTCGATTATGAGAGTGCCGGGCCGCCTGCACATTTACTGGCAGGATGGCAACACATTGCGGATCGATACAGATTCGGGAATGCAGACCCGTCTGTTGCATTTTACTGGCGCTCCTCCAACTCCAGGAACGCTGGAGTTGCAAGGTTACTCGGCCGCTTCATGGGACGGAGTACCTCCAATGCGAGGCCGGGGACAGAGTGAACCGAATGCAGATCCCGATGCGAAGAAAGGTTACCTCAGGGTGATCACCACTCATATGCGCCCCGGGTACCTGCGTAGAAACGGCATCCCTTACGGCGCGAATGCAACTCTGGAAGAGTTCCTGGACCGCTTTAGCGAGCCGAATGGCGATAACTGGCTGGTAGCGACAATTGTTCTGACCGATCCGGAATATCTAACGCAGCCATACGTCACACACGCGACATTTAAGAAGGTCCCAGATAATTCGGGATGGGACCCTACTCCATGCCGGTTGAATGAAGCTCGATGAGGACGAGTCAACCCAACATCTGAAAACGCGTTTTATAGCGATAGACCGTACATCGGTGATCAAGCTCGTAATTACCGCAAATCCGGAGCACACACGATCTTCTCTGCAAACAGCTCAAAGAACGTTCGTGAACGCGCGGTGAGTCTTTCTCATCAGGTACGGAAACACCCCCAGGAAGTTTGTTTGTCGCATTCGGCTAATTCTCGGATAGTTTCAGTTGCTTATTAAGGAATGTACTTGCGAATGAGAGGCACCTTGATCGCGCCGACGAGATTAGAAAAATGAGCAACGTATGAATTTGGCACACATACACCTGTTGCTCAACCATTTTCCCGTTATCGGCACCCTGATCGGATTAGGCCTCTTCCTTGGAGCATTGATTGGGAATAGCAATGATCTGAAGAAGGCCAGCCTGGTGATCTTCTTGGGCATAGCTTTATTGAGCATTCCCACTTATATGAGCGGCAATGCCGCGCAAGCAGAAATCAAAGGCCTTCCAGGCGTATCCAACACGCTAATTGTGCAGCACCAGAACGCGGCGCTGCTGGCATACGTGTTCATGGAGATTATGGGCGCTGTTTCCTGGTTTGGCCTTTGGCAGTTTCGTCGCAACTCGCGCTTCGGAAGCTGGACCCTGGCCGCCGTCCTGCTTCTGTCGGTTGTGACTGTCACTCTGATGGCGAATGCGGCGAATATAGGTGGCGCGATTCGTCATCCCGAGATCTTATCTGAGACGGGAGCCACGGGAGGCGCAGCACACGTGGGTGTGGACCTCGGACTTAACGCTGCAGCGATCGGGCATTTCATCGCGGGCGGGGTCAGGTGGGCTTGGGCAACGTGCCAGACATTACATTTCATGGGGCTTTCTCTTTTGATGGGGGTCGTATTTTTGGTTGACCTTCGCATGCTCGGATTCATCAGAAACGTTTCGTTCGCCACGGTGCACCGGCTCTTGCCTTGGGGAATGTTGGGATTCGGCCTGAACCTTTTCACGGGCATGTGCTACTTTCTCGCTGCTCCCGAGCAATACATAAGAAATAACACCTTCTACTGGAAAATCGCGTTGATAATGATCGCCGGGGCAAATGCGATCTACTTCACCGTGTTCGATGAACCCTGGGCGTTGAAAGAAAAAGAGGATGCCACCCTGAAAATCAAAGTGATCGCTGTCTCCGCCGTCGTCTTGTGGGTGGGAGTTATGTTCTGTGGCCTGATGTTGCCCTTTATAGGCAATGCTTTCTGACCAAATGCCGGCACGTATGAATTAGGAAATGGTGGGAGAGGGGGCCGTTCAGCTCGAAAACGGCCACCCTGCGCTCCGATTGTCCTTGCCTTCGAGGTGCAAAATGCCCTTGGGCCTGATGGTTATTTTTATGATGCTCGTCGTGATCAGTGTGCTGGGAGCGCTGGGGTATGTGATGGATAGACAAGTAGACCGCGATCAACGTAATTGTGAGCGAAAATAATGGACTTTCTGACAAGACTCGAGAACCTGCGGTTTTGCGTCTGGTTGCATGAATCCAGTTCCATATGGGCGTTTCCGATGTTTCTGTTCATGCATACGCTCGGCATGTCCATGATCGCGGGCGTGAGCGCGGTTATCGACATCGCCTTGTTGGGATTTTGGCCAAAGATGCCCATCAGACCGCTTGAGCAGCTCTATCCTTTGATGTGGGGCGGATTTTGGATTAACGCTGTTACGGGTACTGTTCTGACAATAGCAGACGCAAGCACGAGGCTCATCAATCCAGTCTTCTATATCAAGATGACCTTCGTGTTCGGTGGCGTGGCGCTTCTGGTCGTTATCCGAAGGAACGTTTTCAGAAATCCAGAACTCGATCTTGCGCCGCTCTCCGCCAGGGCGAAAGGATTGGCGTGGGCGTCGCTAGCTTGCTGGCTTGGAGCAATCACGGCGGGCCGCTTGCTTGCATACCTGGGTCCGGTTTCAGGAGTTGGCAACCTCACCAACCACTGAACCTGAGGGCGCGCTTTCATGCCGGCCTGAGGGGAAAATCAGGCGCAGAGGCTACTATGCGGCGATCTAGCTTTGTGCTCTTGGTAATTATCCTGTTCCATGGAAGCGTCGCGTTGGCTCAAGTCGATTTGAGCGGCATGTGGTCTCCGTTGATTCACGAAGATGCTCCGCAGAGAGGAAATGGATCCCTTATTGGCGATTACACCGGACTTCCGATCGGCAGCGCGAATCGGCTGCGATCAGAAAGTTGGGCTGCGGACATTATGGAAGTGCCCGAATTTGTCTGCCGCCCGTACTCTTCGGACGACGGGTTTTATGCCTCGCCCGCGCAGCTCATGATCTGGAAAGAAGTCGATAAGGCCACCCAGCAACTCGTCGCTTACCACACGCATATCTTTTATCACGAACAGGAGCAAACGATCTGGATGGATGGCCGGCCCCACCCCCCGGAATACGCGCTTCACACTTGGGCTGGGTTTTCGACTGGCGAGTGGGAAGGCGATGCTCTCCTTTACACGACCACGCATTTGAAGGAATCGTTCATCGAGCGGAACGGCCCGGTGCGCAGCGACCGCGCTACAGTGCGCACGCGTCTCTACCGCCATGGCCAATACTTGAATGCAACGGTGATTGTTTACGACCCGGTTTATCTGACGGAGCCTTTCGTCCGCACGGAAAGCTGGGTTTACGATCCCAAATTGGAGATGCGCCCGTATCCTTGCGAAGAAGCCACCGAGACCGTCGTACCCCGAGGAAAAGTGCCACATTACCTCCCTGGAAAGAATTCCATACTCACCGAATTTCCGGCGCAATATCGAATTCCACCCGAAGCGGCACTTGGGGGTGCGGAGACAATGTATCCTGAGTACATCGCCAAGATGAAAAAGATGAAGCTGCTTCCGCCGCCCGCCCGGAAGGTCGCGTCGGAATCTGAGGAGGGTGACCGCTGAAATGGCAGCCGTGAGGTGCAGTCGGGCGGGTTATGCGGCGATGCCCTACCTATCGTCAATCACCGAAAGCGTCGCAGGAGGCGTATGATAAAGCTACGATGAAGCGGATGTACCCAAAATACGGTCCTCATGTGTCACTAGTCCGCTAAGGAGCTTTTTATGGCGCAATTTACTCTGAAGATAAATGGGAAAACGCGAATCGTAACCAGCGAGTCGAGCACTCCGCTGCTCTACGTCTTGCGCAACGATCTGGAGTTACGCGGCCCAAGGTTCGGCTGCGGGCTCGCGCAATGCGGAGCTTGCTCGGTGATCATGGAAGGGAATGCTATCCGCTCCTGCGTAACGCCGGTGAGCACGGCACAACACAAGACCATTACCACGCTGGAGGGCCTCGGGACTGTGGAGAAACCGCACGTTTTGCAAGCCGCGTTTATTGAGGAGCAAGCGGCGCAATGCGGCTATTGCATGAACGGGATGATCATCAATGCTAAGGTACTGTTGGATAAGAATCCGAATCCGAGCGAGGACGACATCAAGAAAGCGTTGGATCCGATTCTATGCCGTTGCGGCAGCCATCTGCGGGTGATTCGCGCGATCCGTCGCGCCGCGCAGAGTGCCAGCACCGGCAAAGCGTAAGGACGGAACCGCAAACAGGAAAAGGAGAGAGGATATGAACACGAAGCCCATCTCCCGCAGGCAAATTCTCAAAGGCAGTGGCGCCCTCGTTGTCAGCTTCAGCCTTTTCGGGCACTCATCCCGGCTTTTCGGTCAAGCTCTGGCTCACAGCGATCCCTACGATAATCCCGATTATCTAGACCCTCGGGAACTGGATTCCTGGCTGGGCGTGATGGAGGATGGCACGGTCAACGTCTTTACCGGAAAAGTGGATCTCGGTACCGGCACAGAAACGGCTCTGGCTCAGATTGTGGCCGAAGAATTGGATGTGCCGTTTGAGCACATTCATATGGCGATGGGCGATACGGCTAAAACGGTGGACCAAGGACGCACAGCCGGCAGCAATACGATTCAAGGCGCGGGACCGCAGTTGCGTCAGGCCGCGGCGGCGGCTCGCCAGGAACTTTTCAAGCTCGCTTCGGCACGCCTGCAGCAACCAGTGGAGAATCTCACAGTCGCCGACGGTGTAATCAGCGTAGTTGGCGATTCCGCCAAAAAGGTGCCTTACGCCAAGCTCGTCGGCGGCCAACGCTTCAACCTGAAAATAGCGGTCACCGGAACGCAAGGTGGAATGCGCATCGCCCCCGAAGTAAAACCCAAGAGCTACAAGGACTACAAGATCGTGGGTACTTCCGTGCGCCGTGTTGAATTAGCTCGGAAGCTTACGGCCGACTTCACCTATACGCCCGATTTCCGGCTGCCCGGAATGCTGCACGGGCGTGTCGTGCGGCCGATAACAGTCATTTCCATGCCTTCCATGGTCGATGAGAGTTCCGTCTCCCATATCCCCGGCGTCGTAAAAGTAGTCCGGGAGGGCACATTTGTCGGTGTTGTCGCCGAAACAGAATGGGCGGCAATCCAGGCGGCCAAAGCGCTTAAGGTGACATGGTCGGAACCTGAGACCAAAATGCCGGCCAGCTTCGAAGAAGTCGACAATTATATTCTGACTACTAAGAGCTTTACAGACACAGGCGAGGCCCCCGGGCGTGGTGGCCCTACGGGAGATATCGACACTGCATTTCGTCAAGCGGCAAAGAGCTTCGAAGCCACATACCATTGGCCCTTCCAAAATCACGGGATGATGCTCCCTTCGTGTGCCATCGCCGACGTGCGCGGAGACAAGGTCACCATTTGGACGGGGGCGCAGGGGCCGTTCACGACGCGCGATCGCGTTTCGGACATGCTGGGCATTCCTAAACGCAACATCGACGTGATCTATATCGAGAGCGCGGGCTGCTACGGGCGTTTGACCTCGGACGATGCTTCCGAGGATGCGGTGCTGATGTCGCGCGCGGTAGGTAAGCCTGTGCGTGTGCAGTGGATGCGCGCGGATGAGCACATATGGGAACCGAAAGGACCCCAACAGTTGATGATGATTCGCGCCGCAATAAACGATCAGGGCAAGATGACGGGATGGGATTTTACCGGGCGTACCTTCGCCTGGACGGAAGCGCAAGGAACGCCTCAGTTGGCCGAGAGACAGCTTGGCCAGAAGAATACGGCTCCCTATCCGGCCAGTCCAGTTGGCGCTGGAGCAGTACGGCAACTCTATGACATCCCCAACCAGAAAGTGGTGGCTTCTTATATTCCGTGGCCCCAGGAGAATCCCACGCCCCTGAGGACGAATCCTCTGCGCTCGCCAGGAGAGCCGGCGGGTTGGTTTGCCACCGAGTCGTTTGTGGACGAAATTGCGTCGGCACTCGGTAAGGATCCAGTGGAATTCCGCCTCGACCATCTCAGCGCCAACCCCCGCGCCGCCGACGTGATTCGCGCCACAGCCGAAAAGGCGGGGTGGCAGCCAAGACCTTCTCCAGCTCCCGCTTCGAATGAGCCGAAAGCCTCAGGTCGCGGTGTAGCGCTTATTAATCGCGGCAATACGCTCGTCGCCGCTGTTGCCGAGGTTGAGGTGAATCGGACGAACGGAAATGTCGCAGTAAAGCGGGTCACGATGGGATTCGATTGCGGATTGATCATCAATCCCGACGGCCTGCGTTTCCAGGTCGAAGGGAATATCATTCAAGGTATCAGCCGCGCGCTATACGAGGAGGTCAAGTTTGACTCGTCGGGCGTCAAAACGGTCGATTGGAACAGCTATCCGGTGATTACTTTCCGCAACCTTCCTGAAGTCGAAATTGTATTGATGAACCACCCCGAAATGCCTGCATATGGCGCGGGCGAGCCGGGAGTCGTTCCGGTGCCTGGCGCGATCGCGAATGCCATCTTCGATGCCGTCGGAGTTCGCTTGCGCCAAGCGCCGTTCACGCCACAGCGCGTACTTGCCGGACTTAAGACAAAAACGACGACCACTTCAAAACGTGTGTAAGCATACGTTGTGATCTGAAAGTTCCGAATCGGCTCATCAGACCTGCAACCCGCGAACCCCAAGCGCCGCTAGAAAACCGCGGCGCTGATGAGATGCATTTGCTGTGCCTCACGCGTAACGCTGCGCTCCTCCAGCAACGCCTGTAAGCCCTGCACGAGATCCAGGTGCGCTTTTTCCATATTTGCATAACGCATAATGGGCATCAGCATAATGCATTTGCGTTCTGAGAACCTCGCTCCTAACATGCGCGGTCACGGAGGAGATCATGCGGCGATCCTTGGGGAGTGTTCGTTTGTATCTCTCTCTGGTGAGTTGTTTGTCTTGGCGTCACAAGCAGACATATCCGGAAAATCAAGTCACACGGTCTAGCATCTCGGCCATCCAGGTGCCCTGGTATTCCAATAACGAGGGGGTGTCTCGTGTATTCTGCTACTTTTTCTAGTCGCCAAAATTTGGGAAAGGTCCTCCAGACGCTTCTTATTGGCCTTGGATTTTTCCTCGCCTTGCCAGCTCACTCTCAGACTTTGGGCCGGATCAGCGGAATTGTTGCGGACACAAGTGGCGGCGCAATCGCAGGCGCTAGCGTCACCGTGACCGACGTCGGAAGAGGCATCCCACGCGCCGTGACGACCGACGCCACGGGCGCGTATTCCGCTCCCAACCTCATTCCGGGCACGTATTCAGTTCGTGCTGCGTACATGGGATTCAAGGCGTCCGACCGGCAAGACATCCAGGTCGGGGTCGGCGGCGACGTTCATGTGGACGTGACGCTCATGCCGGGTGAACAGAGCCAAACCGTGACCGTAACCGGAGAAGTCCCGACCATCACCACGACCAACGCGCAACTCACGGCCACGATCGACACCAACACCTTGGCGGATCTGCCCATCGCGGGCCACAACTATATTCAGTTGCTCGCCCTCCTCCCTACGTTCCAACTTCGGCAGGGTTCAGCCACCGGGCCATCGCAGTATTCGAACGGCCTCCGCGCAGAATTCAACGTTTATGTGCTTGATGGCGTGACCGACTCATCGACCTACTACACGACCGTGCCTATCAATACCGGGTACTCTGCTGGCGGACCTGAGCAGGCGGTGATGCTGCCCACTGACTCCATTCAGGAATTCAACGTGGTGCAGAATTACAAGGCGGAATACGGTTGGCGGCCGGGAGCGCAGGTCAACATAGCAGTCAAGTCCGGAAGCAACTCGGTTCACGGCGCAGCTTACGCCTCGGGGCGCAATACAGGCTTGACCGATAGAAACGCTTTCGCCCCATTCACGCCAGGCGTCGAGTTCATAGATTACGACGCAACAGTCGGTGGGCCGATCAAGAAAGACAAGCTCTTCTACTTGGCGGGTTTTGAAGGCCAGATTTACAATGTCGGAAATCCGAAGAATTCGAACGTCCCATCCCTGTTGCCGGGGCTGGGCGCCGGCAACAGTATCCCGGATGCGATTGCTGCCGCCGGAGCTCTCGCAAACCCCGTTATGGTTGCGTTATCGGGTTGCACCCTTGCGCCCGTTACGTGCACGCCAGGGAAGGGTTTATTCACCAATAACACCTCGAGCACCCTTTTTCCGACGGACTACAATGCCTTTGGTCACACAGATAACGGCGTCGGACGGCTGGATTACCACCTAAGTGACCATCACAATATCAGTGGCGAGTTTTTTGACGGCGACGGTTACTCCGCGGCGCCGCTGAGCGCGACGCAATCGTACTGGTCGACGCCCTTCGAGGTCCACACTGAGGTGGCGAGGGCTTGGTGGACCTGGGTTCCGAGTTCTTCCTGGGTCAACGATCTGCGGTTTGGCTGGGACCACCTTCTGATCTCGAATACGGGCACCTACGATTGCCCGACGAATCCGGGCAGCTATCTCGGATTTACTGACAATCAGTGGATACCCGGGGCCGGTGCGCCGATTTACGCGGCAGATGGATTTTACAGTGGCGGCCAGCCCCAATGCGGCCCCACAGGCAACGCAGCATTCCCTACCGTGACGATCAAGGGTTTTACCGGCAACGTGCTCGGTGGCGCGGGTACCACACTGGACACCAGCGGTATCGAGCGCTTTGTCGATTCCATTTCCTGGACACATGGGAACCACATCACTAAATTCGGTGGCGAGTTCAATCTGGATCATGGATCGATTGACCTGAACGCGAGCAACAATAAGGGCACCTTGAATTTCGGAAGCCTTCAGACGTTTGAGGAGGGCATTGTCAGCAGCTACAGCATTCAGGAAGGAACTGTGCCGCGGCAATTTACCTACCACTCGGCGGCCGCTTTTATCCAGGATGACTGGAGAATTACCCGTCGCGTCACGCTGAACATCGGACTGCGGTACGAAAATAACTCCACGATCCACGAGGTGAATAGCCTCTTCGGCAACGTCGATCTCGCCAACTCGACAGGGATCATTCAGCAAGGACAGGAACCGCTCTTGTACAAATTCGATCCCCTCGCTTTTGCTCCGCGCCTCGGTATGGCGTACGACATATCCGGCAAGGGCACGACTGTCCTTCGTGCGGGCTTCAACGTCGCTTACCAGAACACCACCATTCAGGGTTTCATTACCCCGGGCATGAATGCCGTCCCCACCGGGCTGCCGTTGAAAAATGGCGCCACCACGTTAAATCAAGGTGGCACCATCAACCTCTTCCAGCTGACAAACGTTACCCCGCCTGCGGCCGATAACACGATCGTAGCCAGCACGCCGTACTTCTCGCCTGCTTTGCTTGGAAGTGCAAATTCCGCGTGCACCAATACGGCGCCATGCTCGATCGGGGGCGCCGCGAATAATCTCCAAATGCCCAGGGTTTTTAACTGGAACGTCGGGCTACAGCGGGCGATCACCAACAGTCTGACATTGGATGCCGAGTACGTGGGAGACCATGGACAGCATTTGTTCGATATCGCCGATATCAACGCACCCCTGCCTGGACCGAGCGGTTCAGCAGCTGAAAGCGCTAGGCGCCCCTTTGCCGCACAGTTTCCCTGGTTAGCTCAAATCAATGTGGTCGGGGGGATACCGGCTTGGTCAAACTACAATGGCCTCCAACTCATAGCTAGGCAGCGTGCCAGCCACGGGCTCACCGTGCTGGCCACATACACCTACTCTCATGCGCTCGATACGGAATCCTCGGATTTGACTCCGGTGCGTCCACAGAATGCGCTCTGCGCGGCTTGCGAGTATGGTAACTCTTCTTTCGACCTGCGCCATCACGTAACCATGGGCATCACTTACGACGTTCCGGGTAGGCCCGGGCTTGCTCAGATGTTGCAAGGGTGGCAAATTTCCACCACTGCGAACGTGTTCTCGGGTAGGCCATTTGGGGCGATAGATAGCGCCATTACCGACGACGTCAGCGGAACCGGAGCGCTTGGGGATCGTTGGAGCCTGGTCGGCACGCCCAGTGACTTCAATGACAAGTTTGGCACGACCCAAGGCATACCCTGTTACGATGCCGGCGCGCCCGCTACGAATGCCACCTGGGTATCAACCTGCATCAATGGGCCGGCAAAGGCGCCGGCGATTTGGCAGCAGTGCGTAAATGCCGCCAACTCATTGCCCAATGGACCTGCGTCGCAATTGGTTGGTCCTGCGGGGAATCAGCTGAACATCGCAACAGGCGTTGGTCAACTAAATGCATTAGGTTGCTACGCGATGGGCAATTCGGTGATCGTTCCGCCGTCCCAGGGTACATTCGGAGACATGAGCCGCTACGAACTTTACTCGGTGGGCACTTGGGAGTGGGACGCGTCCGTCGTGAAGGGCTGGAAGCTCAAGGAATCACTTACCGCCCAGTTCCGCGCTGATTTCTACAACGTCACCAACTCGACCTTTTTCTCTGCTCCGACTGCGACGCTTGGCTCTCCAAGCACTTTCGGGGTAGCCACCTCAACCCCCGATACCAATAGCCCTTTCGTGGGAACTGGCGGTCCACGCAAGATCCAACTGGGCCTGAAGTTTATCTTCTGACGGGTGCCAAATCTTGGGTGTCGAGAGGCCGGACGCAGTTCCGGCCTCTGCCGTTATGATCGAGGATCGACACCTTCTTCTGGAAGGCAATGACTTCATAAAGCTTAGAAGCAGTGAAATAAAGAGAGAGAGACATGAGACGCAAATGGAGGCAGATGGCCCTGAGGTGCGCGGGACTAATTATCACTTTCCTACTGGGTAGCACGCTCGCTCAGGCTCAGGCTGCTCCTGCAGAGAAACCCCTGTTAGCAGAGCAGGTTTTCAAGAATGTACAAGTCCTTCGCGGACTTTCCGTGAACGAATTCATGGAAACCATGGGCTTCTTTGCGGCTTCGTTAAATGCCAATTGCACGACGTGTCACGGTCAGGATAGTGGGGGCAGCTGGGAGGGCTATGCCAGTGACAAAGTCCCTCAGAAGCAAATCGCGCGAAAAATGATCCTAATGATGAATTCGATAAATCAGTCATATTTCGGCGGCCAGCAATTGCTCACTTGTTATTCCTGCCACCGCTTTGGTCGAAAACCGAAAATCATTCCCGACCTGACCGTTCAGTATGGTGACGCTCCGGATGAAGATCCCGATGAAGTCCTCATGCAGGCACCCGGGCAGCCGACCCCAGATCAGGTGCTCGACAAGTATTTTAAGGCTGTGGGTGGCGCGGAAAAGCTGGCAAGCATTACCAGTGTCGTTGCCAGAGGAAACTGGCAGGGGTACGAGGATACCGAACAGCACTCGCTGGAACTTTACGCAAAGGCCCCCGATCAGCGTACTACAATCGTCGATAACCATGGCGCGCTGACAACCAACACCTACGACGGCCACAATGGCTGGATTGCAGCGCCTATAACCGACATGCCTTTGACGCTGGTTACCTTGACCGGTTCTGATCTGGATAATGCTCGCGTCGATTCGCAGCTTATGTTCCTCGGAAGAATCAAGCAATCACTCACGGATTTGCGCGTCGGGACGCCTTTCATCATTAACGACAAAGATGTCACGATTCTGCAGGGATATGGTGCGGGCAAATCTCCCGTAAAGTTGTATTTTGATAGCGAAACAGGGCTTCTCTTGCGGGTGGTCCGCTACACGACTACGCGCGAAGGGCGCCAGCCCACGCGATTCGATTATTCGGATTATCGCGATGTGAACGGCATCAAGATACCGTTCTTTTGGCTCACCACCTGGGTCGACGGCCGCTCGAAGACTCAATTGACCGATGTGCAGCTCGATGTTCCTATCGATCCAGCCAAATTCGCCAAGCCGGCGGCGCCTTCTGTACAGCCAGCGGCGCGTCAGTAGGACTTGTTTACAGGGCTTCCGAAAAATGAGAAGGTCAAGGTAGCCTTGGAACCGGCTCTCGGTGGAAAACATTAGCCGCTCTTCCGGAATGTGCCACATTGGTGCACACCCCGATGGGTCCATGGAGCTCTGTGAAGACCCGCGAAACCCTAAAACCCTGCTGTCAGTTTATCCATGAGATGGCTTAAGCAGTTTCTGCTCCCGTTTTCAGTGTTTGTTACCGGAGCCAGCATTCTGATCGTGGAAGTCGTCGGCGTACGCGTTCTTTCCCCCTTTTACGGCAATACCATCTTCACCGTCTCGAGCGTCATCAGCGTGATTCTTCTCGCGCTGAGTTGTGGCTATTACGCCGGCGGTAAACTGTCAGACCGGCATCCGACTTTGGCTTATTTTTTCAGCATTATTTTCATATCCGGATTGCTGCTGCTCGCCTTCTATTCTCTCGGCACAATCGTTCTGCCCCTGCTGAGTTCCAGATTGTCTCTCACGTTGGGCCCGCTGGTATCTGCGCTTCTGCTTTTTCTCCTGCCGTCTCTGGTGCTCGGCACCTTGAGCCCTTATGCCGTCAAGTTACAAACGATTTCCGCTAAAGAGCAGGGCGTCGGCAGCGCCACGGGAACCATTTTTTTCTGGTCCACCGTGGGAAGCATCGCCGGCAGCCTGGCGGCGGGTTTCTTACTTATCCCCCATTTTGGGCTCGATCGAATCCTGATCGCGAACGGAGCAGGGCTCTCCGCCCTCGGCGCCATTGGTCTTGCCGTCCTGCGCGTCTCCAGAAAACACATCTCGTTTGTCGTGATGGCTTTCGCCATTCTCTTCGCCGCATCCTGTTTTGCCGCGCAACGAACGACACGGCACGTCCTCTACACAAAGGACGGCGTCTATCAGAAGATCACCATCTATGATGGCGAGTATGCAGGCAGACCCACAAGATTTTTTCAGCAGGATGAGAACAATGCGGGCGCGGGTGAAGGCGCAATGTTTCTTGATTCCGAAGACCCTACCGACCTTGTCTATGACTATACGCGCTACTATTCGCTCTATAAATTGTTCAAGTCACATATTGAAAATGCCCTGATCATCGGCGGGGGCGCTTACTCCGTCCCCAAAGCGCTGCTGCATGATCAGCCGCAGGCAGAAGTAGAAGTCGTCGATATCGAACCTTCGCTGTTCGCGCTCGCCCAGCGCTATTTCAAAGTGCCCGCGAGCCCTCGGCTGCACAATCACGTCGAAGATGGCCGCCGTTTTCTTCAGGACTCCAGCACGAAATACGACCTGATTTTTGCCGATGTCTACTATTCATTTTTCTCTGTCCCGCCCCACTTTGCGACCAAAGAATTTTTTGCCTTAGCCAAGCAGAGGCTGACTCCAAATGGCGTCTTTGTTTCCAACATGATTGGAGACCTGTCCCGCCAGCAGCCCTCCCTGATCATGGCTGAAATCAAAACTTTTCAGGCTGTGTTCCGGAATAGCTATTTTTTTGCCGTGGCCTGGCCGGAGAGGACGGATTCACAAAACGTTATGCTGGTCGGCTACAACGGTGATGATCAGGTGGATTTTGATTCACCTTTTCTTACGGCAAATGCGGATGCCTTGATACGCATGCTTCCGTCGAAGCGCATCGATGTTGATCAGAGATTCGAGCTTTCCCCTTATCCTGTTCTTACCGACAACTTCTCGCCCATCGAATTTCTTACGGCAAAAGTTTTGCAAAGAGCATTCACCGAGGAGAAGTTGCTCGACGGCGATGAGATGGCCGCCGATGTGGCCCAACAAAGGCGTTATGGATCCCATTACCCCGATACCGGCGGACATGACAAGGTTCGCGATTTTCTGTTGGCTGAGATGAAATTGCTTGCCCAGGATGTGAAGACACAGACTTGGGCGCACACGGCCAATGGGCGGAAGTACGAATCGACGAATATTATCAGTCGCTTTTATGCCGCCGACAGGAGGGTTGTCTTCGTAGCGCCGTATTTCGGCAGTGCGGCGCCGGGCGACACGCGAAATCGTTCTATCTTAATTCCCAACGATGGTTCAGGCGTTGCTGTACTCATTGAGCTGGCGCGCGCCTTCGAAGACTCCAACGTGCCACCTGACGTTGGCGTTGATCTGGTTTTTCTCGATGGCAATGGCGAAGGCGATGCCCGGAATGATCCGTCAGGTGCCGAACTTTCGGGTGCTCGCTATTTCGCCGAGCATCTGACCGACCTGTACGGCAACAACAAGCCCGTCCTGGCCGCCCTTCTCGGTCCCTTATGCGGTCGGAGTCTGCAAATATCTAAGCAACCGTCGGTAGCCAGCGATGAGCCTGAACTGCGGCGATTTTGGAATTTGGCGGAAGGCATCGCGCCCGGAAGTTTCCAGGCCTCGGTCGCCTCGATGACGGATAGCGATCTCGTACCATTCGTTCGCGCGGGTATTCCGAGCATTCTGCTCGCGAACTCCGAATTCTTACGGCGTAATCCCGTTGAATATGAAGGCGGAAATTGCAGTCCTCGAGCTCTCGAAGCGGTTGGCGAAGCGCTACTCCGCTATGTAACGACTCCCGAGCAATCCTCGCGAATCCAGACCCGCTAAACCAACGGGCCGTAGGGAATCAGCACGGCCGCTATCGCCACAGAAAACCACAACAATAGTTCGAGCGAACCTGCGCCCTTCGCCACCAGCGGCGTATCGCCGCCCTTACCCCAGGAATGGATTTTGCATTGAATGACAATGTGCGTGATCAATGCGACGGGAACAAGAAATCCCAATTTCACCAGAAATGCGGGATTGATCACAAATGTTTCGGCGGAAACCGAAAACAACAGAAATCCTCCCAGCACCGCTATGGCAAAGCCGAGCCAATTCCAGATGAAGAGAGCGTCAGAAAGCTGTGCCGGTGTCTGGCGCTTGTTTCCGATCCCCAGGAGGCTGAGATCCACCGCGAAGTTTGTACCCACCCACAGGGAAATGCCGCTGAAATGAGTCGCTTGCACGAACGGATAAGCCCACGAGGAGTCGGCCATGGCCAGCGCAAACGGCCGGTTTTGCAGCCAATGACCGAATGGTACGAGCGAGGAGCCAATCATCGAGAACATTTGGACGCGGGAGCGCCGGTCCTTCTCAGCCCACGGAAAGCAGCTGTCGGTTTCAAGTTAGCCAATATGCGAAATTGCCGGAACCTCTACCCCCATCAGAATGGCTCCCACCCAAAGCAAAAGTGAAATTCCGGCGATGACTTTTACACCGGCTGGCAGCTCTGCGGCCCGATCCCACGACGGGATTCTCCACTGCAGGAGCGCACCGAAGAGTATGGCCATCAGCACTACAAGAATTTTGACCTGAAAAGAATGGGTCGGAACGTAAGCCTTGGCATCTCCGGCAAACATCACGAATCCGGAGAGCAAGTTGACCGCTAGGCTCGCCCAGATCCACGGAAAAATGCGTCGGGCCATGGTGCTCGCGCTTTCATCGCGTCCCATCACACCAAGAACTCGTAAATCTACGATCGCCATCGATCCGACCAGCACAAACATGCTGTAGTAATGAAGGATGGCTAACCCTGCTGCCGTCCATCCGGTGCTCGTGAGAGTGACGATGATCGAATTGTCCTGAAGCTTATCCGCTAACTGAAGCAGCACGTTTGATCTTCTCTCCTTTGCAAACAACGGCGAATCTGCATGTCGCCAAATCTGCCCAACGCGACGCAAGCGCGATCGTTCTACAAAAGTCGGCCACTTATCTCCTTGGCGTGGTCGGAATCATACACCCACCTCCTATTCAAATCGGTGCACTGGCTACTCGAAAATCCACACCCGCTTCCTCGCGGCGAAATCGGCCTCAGGCCAGCGGATGCACGCAGTGGATTCTTTTCGGCCCGAGAAAACCAGCGTCCCTTCTCTCATACCTGGCTCACCACCTTGCAGCTTGAAATCGTATGTTACGGGCGGTACTTTCAGAACGCTAATGCATTATGATGATCTCCATTATGCCTTGGGCGAATATTGAAGAAACGGACCCAATACTTAATTATGCGTGGCAAGCTGAGTGGTGCGAGTATTAGGCTCTGATCGGGGTATCATAGGCACGGTTTTCACGGGACGAGTTTCCGGAGATTTCAAGGCTGGTCGATGGATGCCGGCCAGTCTAGCGGCAGCTGCGGGTACGAAATTCAGAGAGGAAAGGAGTGTCTCGCGTGCGCACTGCAATCGTATTTGTTCTGGGACTTCTCTTGGGCGGAGCGGTTGCCACATGGTCGCAGGAAAGCCGCGTTCCGGCGATGGGCGACATCGATCACGTGGGCATCGCGCTGGACAACTTCGATGAATCCATCTCCTTTTACACCCAGAAGCTGGGCTTCCGGGAAATCGAGCGCAGGAAGAACGACAAGGGCGAAACCATGTTCGTGTTCGTCCAGGTAGGCAAGAACACGTTTCTGGAATTAGCGCCTGCCAACGCCAACCGGCCTGCGGGCCTCACTCACTTCGGGATCGGTGTGAGCGATGTCAATGCCACGGTCGCGGGCTTGAAAGATCGCGGCGTGATGGCCACCGCTCCTCGCAACGTCGGAACGCAATGGGATCTCTCCAGCATGATGGCTCCAGGCTCCAGAATTGAGCTTGTGCAGCTTGGTCCTGAGTCCTCGTTGGGAAAGGCGACCGCAAGTTTCAAGTAATCGCACGTTACCGACGAGTGGAGAGTGTTATCCGTTTTGGTAGCCTCGCGCTCACCCGAATGAAATTGACGGCAAGGACTCGCCGCCGTCTTTCCTGAATTATACGATTCGCTTACCTACTCTTTCCCGCGTAGCCACAGCTTCGGCAACGATCCGCTCCGGCACAAGCACCGTAAGCCTGCCGTTGCGCTTTAAAATCCGCCCGTCGATCATCACAGTGTCCACATTCGACGGCTCGCACGCTTCAACCACCATATGCGTCGGATCCGTGAACACACCCATGGTGATCGCGTCGGTACGGATCACGATCAAATCTGCGCGCTTACCTGGCTTCAGCGACCCGACTTTGTCCTCGATCCCAAGCGCCCGCGCGCCGTGAATTGTACCGATCTCAAGCGCCTTGCGAGCCGTAGGCATGAGTCTCGTCGATTCATTCATCGCGTAAATTACGTCACATCGTGTAAATGGTTATTCTTGGATCTTGCACCTGGCATTCGGGAGCGCAAGGGATGGTCATCGGTCGCGCCAGCTCGGGTGCAATCGGAAGCGCATTCGGGGATGTAAATAGCGTGGCCATCGGCAGGCATTCTGGCGTGCAAACCAGGGCGCCAATTGGAGTGCGTCGAGAAGTCCAACCAGGAGCGCAAACCAGCGCGCAAAGGCGCCCACTAATACTGCATCGGAAGGTTGCAAAGCACCGCGCAACCGTTGGTCTTCGGGTCGCGCAATTCGCGTGCACTCAGGCGCGCATCACGGGCGCCATATCGGTGTGCATTCTGAAGTGCGAAGGAAGGTGCATTTCGGACGTTATCGAGCGCACAAAAGGCGGCTCAGCCGTCCACAAAACAGGTGTCAGATGGACGGGGTATAGAGAGCGAAGTCATGCTGAAAACAGGGGCGTTAGGCAGCTGGATTTCGGAGGATTTTCTGGACAGTCTGGTGAACCAGAGAGCGGCTGTAGCCGGTAGCCCGGGCAATCTGGCGAATGCTCTGGCCTTCGGCTTGAAGACGGAGCAGCTGTTCCAGGTCGATCTTGACCGGCTTGCGGCCAACGCGCAGGCCCTTGGCTTTACGGTTTGCGATCCCGGAGCGCACGCGTTCCCGGATCAGATCGCGTTCGAACTCAGCAATCGAAGCGAAGATGCCAAAGATCAAACGGCCATTCGGGGTGCTCGTGTCGATGCCCTCGTGCATGGAAATGAACTGAATGCCCAGCGCGTTGAATTCGGCCAAGGCATTGACAAGGTGTCGTGTGGACCGGGCGAATCGGTCGAAGCGATAGACGACGACGGCATCAAAGCGGCGGCGTTTGGCGTCGGCCATCAGTCGATTCAGTTCGGGCCGTGAATCCTTGGAGCCGCTGATTCCGGTGTCGATGTATTGGTCTGTCACGGTCCACTTGCGAGACGCGCAGAATTCCTGAAACTCGCGGACCTGCATGCTGACATCCTGGCCGTTGTTGAGCGTGGAAATGCGTGCGTACAATGCCGTTCTCATTTTGAACCTCGCAGTTTGAGCTTGAGTCGGATGTAGTCGCTAATCTTCATCGAACCGGCAGCTTGTTTGAGCGCTTTGAATTCAGCAGGTGTGAGGCGCAAGCCAACGAAATAGCTGGAACGTTCTTTAGGCGCCATCTTTGGTCTGCCCATCTTCGCCATACTTTATGTTTAACAGCTAGTTGTGTAGCTGTCAATACATTTCGTTAAACATAAATAATGTTAGGGAAGTTATGGGTGTTTCGATGGCCGGGGCGGTCCGCCCCAGGCCCCCACCTTGAAGCGGGGCCTACGCCAAGCGCGAAAACGTGGAAAGAATAGAAACGTGCTTTATGGTGTTGTCCCAAGTTTAACGGAGACTAGAAGCCAGAAAACTCTAAGCGGCATCAGCCCTCAAATATTTTCAACCGGAGTAAGCCGGACGATGACATGCCCACAGCTGCTGCAAAATTTTGCGTCCTCTGGATTCGGAACGCCACAATAATTACAAAAGATACGTCTCTCCACGTTCTGGCTATAATTCGTGACTGAAGCATCTCCCAAGCCCCTGTTGCCTAACATCTCCTTGCCGGGAGCGCTCCCAGCTGAGTCTTTTCTCGTACTAGACCTGGCTACAAACTGCGCAGGCTCAGCTGAACGTACGGCGTCGGTATTCTGAACTTCATTGGAACGAACACTTACGCGTCGGCGTAGTCCATACCACACCAACCATATCGACAGGCCCACCAAAATAACCGAAGCAATATCCCAGCCTAAACCTTCCGGAGATGATGGGGCCACAAGTCCTTGGTCGCTGAATAGACGCCCCAATTCCATGAGCAAGAGCAAGGCTCCCAATGCTATGGCGCTGATCCGTTTAACTTTTGTCGCTTCCTTAAGCTGCTTTCGCTTCTCAAGCAGATAGCTCTCTTTGATTGTCTTTGTCTCGAAATCGTATCCACAGTCACAACGTTGTGCTGTGTCGGGATTGATGAGTTGGCAGCGTGGACAGTTCATTATGCCCTCCCGTCTGGTTAAGAGGGTTTTGGTCAGCTCAGCCTATTGTGTGTTATACCCAGTATATAGTGACATCATATGTTGTGTAGACCTAATATGGTCAACTATTTAATGTGCGGGGGTGGAAAGCTCACACGTCCTCGCCCTATTTGGGAAACGGCTGCGCGAACTCCGACTCAAACGAAACTTGTCTCAAGAGAAATTGGCAGAACTGGCCGACTTGCACAGGAATTATGTTGGGTTGATGGAGCGAGGCGAATCGAACGTAAGTCTGCTTGCACTCGTAGCACTTGCGCATGCTTTGGGCGTAAAGCCTGCCAACCTGATCGACCTAATCCGCTAAGTGAACAGCTTGTTGGATGAGTATTTACGCCTATGTGGCCGACCGAGCTTCCCGGATGCATAATTCGCCGAATTCCACTGCCACGTAGCCACCTTCACATCGTCGTTTGACACCGCAGCCATACATCGCAATGATGGTAAGGACAATGACCCAAATTCCGATCCCTAGGCCCATTTCATCCAGAGGACGAATGGCATTCAAATTCGCAGCACTAGCGAATATGGCCGTTCCGAGCAGTCCGAAAACAGACCAGATCGCTATAAACGAAAAGACGCCACCCCAGATTGCACTCCAATCCAGGTGTAATCCCGCCGCGACGCCCCGATCTCCCAATCTTATTTCTGCCATATGCATCTCCTTCCTTTATATCGTGTCACGATATATTATATTGACGGTGCTGTAATTGTGGGAATACGTGTCTTGCTGTAGTCCGCCGGCGCGCTCTATTCGGGGGTTTAGCAGACAGATCGGCTATATTCCCGCAGGTTTTGAAGCTTACCTGGAGATGGCAGGAGAGTTGGCTGGTTCCTGATGAAGTATCGGCTCGTTGCGAGAATTCTCCGGGGTTAGTGGAGTAGGTAACGCCTTGATCGGTGCGTTAGAATTGCAGCGTTTGTCTCAAGATGACAAAATGCCGGTACGTGTTTCGGGCCCACAATTCTAGCGCGGGACTTAAAACAGCAGGCGCCTCATTAAAAAAGGCCGGCAGCGTAAATCCGTTGCCGGCCGTCGGTCTTGTGAACGAACTCCCTCTTATTCAACCTCAGGAACGTTTCTGGCAAGCACGGTTATCTGATCACCCTCGGAGAGCTGGCTCTGTCGTTGGGGCGAATACACCAATTCGTGCCCGGTAGCCTCGCCTGGATAGAACCAGGAGACCGCCATCATCGGCGCGTTTGCCGATACCCTGCCGAATGTAAGCTGTACGTCGTCACTTAGATTGGGGCGCTCAGTTGGGAGTGTCAGAAATGTGCCCAAAAGCTGCGTGCGGTCCCTATCAAACACCTGCATGATTTGGCCCCCGCTGTGATCCGGCATCACAAACCAATAGGTTCCTGCGGGCAAAACGATATTGTCGGGAACTTGAACGGGCTGATTGAAGGTAAGCTGGGTCGCGTGATCGCCCAGATCTGCCCGTGCACTAGGTACGAGGGACATAAACGCCAACGCTAGAACACCCCCGATTGTGAGCCCAAGGGCTTTGCGAATCATTGTGCCTCCTCTTCAAACCCACTCAAATATGCGAAAACCTGACATTTCTACTCCCTCAAGAACGAACCCAAGGGAAGAATCCCTATCTGCTTAGACGCTTGCTGCCAAACGAATGTTAGCAATTGAGCTGGGGTTTCGACACCTCATACGCCTACAAACCTCTTATGGATTGGAGGTTAATACAGGTCACGTGCGAAGCCCAACGGCGACGCAACCGGGATCCGCATTGGCGCAGTGGACAATTCACAGTGCCGCCGCAGACGATCTGCGGACGGCAAGCGACGCCGAAGAACTGAAAGCTTATCTAGTTCTGAATATGTCAGCCGGGTCTTCAGTGAGCTAACGTGAGCCCATGCGCGGACAGTCCACACTCCGCCAGATTGCCTTCCTCTGCGGAGGACTACGATTTCTTCGCTGCAGGCATCACGATTTTTGATACCGTAATGGTATCGTCCTTCAACTCCCCGGTAAGTCTGACGGTATGACCCGCATGTGTCTGCAGGTCTGCGAGGTCCTGGTTTGCGATGCTGTACACTTTTCCGCTCCTGACGAACACGTATTTGCCTCCCGCCTTGACGCAAGCCAGCGTGCAGTCTCGACCAGTCATCTTGCTAACGCCCCCGTGAGCGGCAATCATCTTCGCGTGGCTGGCACCGCACATACTATCGCTAATCTGGCCCGTCCAGGTTTGATCAGCGGCTGAAGCCAATGAGGTCAGACCCACGAGCAGACCGATACAAAATAAAGCTCTCACAACGCTCTTCATGGTTCACTCCTATCAGAGTCCCGCAAAGGACCACATTCTGTTGTGGACTACGAGCGGGAATACTCCCTAGCATATATGTATCGTAAGACGATATATATGTCAATGGGGATCAGATGGTGGAATTTACGAGCTACTTCAAACCACTGCGCTGCGCTCCTTTTAATGCGAGCGCGCATCTTACCAGCAAAAGGCGCTGTGCTTGATATGGTAGAGGGTCCAGGCGAAGGAGGCCAATCTGCCCCAGGGCGCATCTCGCAGAGAATCCATACTACCCAAGTGGGCAGTTGCGTGTATCTTGTTTGCAAGCGCGCTGAGCTTTCCGGCGTGGCCGGCGCTAGCTCACCAAGTCAACGGATTTCAGCACTGATGCGTACGCGGCGGTCGAGGGATGCTAAAAGGATTCAGCCACAACCCATTAGGACCAGACTTTGCCATTCCGTTGTCGTCGCAATGGTGTATTCCTCAGGTAGGCCCGCAGTTGCGCCATTCGAAATCTGCAGAGCTTTTGCCGTCTCGGTGGTTGTCTAGTTTGGCCCAGTACCCTTCAAATAAGTTGCCCACAAAGCGGTTTTGACAGCTTGAACAACTTTTGGTGGCTCACACAAAACGTCAAAAACGTCAAACGCTCCGTCCTTCATTGCCTCCGCCCAGTCGTGCAGATCAAAGTTGCGGGCCCATAGAACAACCTCAAATCCAAGATCATAATGATTGGCAATGTCGATCAGCCGCCTCCACGACCCATCACGCAGCAGGGATGCCGAGACGACCACCTGAAACCGACCAGACCTGGCCGCCTCACAACCCGCCGTAATGCTCTTAGCAATCTCCGAGATAAATCCTGCCTCTCGGAGAGCGGTTTTCAATCGTTCCCCGTCGGAATCGTCGGAGACGATCAGGACTCGGGCTCCATCGCGAACTTCCAATGGCAAGTCCGAAGGGGTCTTGTTCTCGCCAGTCGTCCCTGGAGTTGTTGCCTGCAGACTCATCATCACGCCTCCTTCATTCGGTTTCTTGATTCCAAAGCCGCCCTGGCCTTACGAGCCTTTCGCGTCGGCGTCGGGGCACCTTGGCCTCAGTTACAGGAGTAGTTTCCCACATATATCGTTCTACGATATGTTATCGCAAGTATGTTGATCGGCGCTGCGATTTAGCAATACAGGAGTTCCCCGATTTATGCTGAAGCGCCAAGGAGCCCAACTCTCTTCGGGTTTGTCACATCAGAATCCCAGGTGAATTGTGCATGTCCTTAGCTGCCATCAAACAAGATCACTCACGGCGAACCGGTCCAGCGCTTGCTTGTGTGGGACTTCGGACAGGAACTTTGGAGCGTGGCGGATGGTGGATGTCAATGCAACTCGCCGCGCCCCCTCTCACATCTACTCCACTATATATCGTTCGACGATATATAGTGCCGACTGCGGTATTTGTGACCGAGGCTCCTTCGGGGCTTCCCTTGTGGCGGAGACGCCGCCTCAAAATCACCCCAAGAAACACCCTAAGAAGCAGCCTCGTCAGAGCGCCCAAATCCAGCCCAGTACGCACATCGCAGAAATCCAGGCTGCATTCAAGGCGTACGGCTATGGATCGGGGCATCACCTCGGAGGAAACGCAAGAAGTTTGCCGCAAGATCGCCGACGGGCAACCAACGGCAGACCGACTACGGTTCTAGAATAAGCGGGGCACGGCTGAGCAATGGTTCAAGGAAGGCAAACACGCAACCCATTGGACCCGGCTGTCGTGTCATCGCTTCCGGGCCAATGAAGCACTTTGAGTTGAGCCTGCTCAACTTGGGCAATCTGTGGCGCAAGAACCTGGCTGAGGCGTTGCAAGCTGAAGCCGTCCCGTATAAATTATCGCTCGGCTGGAGGTCAAAACGGAAATTCCAGGTAAAAGCATTACTTGTGGAAGTGCTGTCTACGGAGTTCTGTGAGATGCGAGGAGGTGGATGGTGAAGACCATTGCGGCTGTATTCAAGACACGGGCAGAAGCTGAGCAGGGCGTCGCGGAACTTCGGTCTTTAGGTATCAGCCAACAGAAGATCAACCTTCTGACTCCCGAAACTACAGAGGAAGAGCTGGCATTGGTTCCGAGGACGGATGCCGAACAGCCTGGAATGACGAAGGCTCTGGGCGCGATCGTCGGCGGTGTGGCTGGTTTCGCCGGCGGATACGGGCTTGTCGCCCTGGCGTTATCCGGTATCGGTACCGTTTTTGCCATTGGGATTGCAGGAGGAATAGTCCTGGCTGCTCTGGGCGGCGTAGGCGGTGAGGTTATAGGAGCATCTATAGACGATGCTCTCTCGCAAGGACTTCCAAGCGATGAGTTTTTCTTCTATGAAGACGCTTTAAGGCAAGGGCGCAGTGTTGTGATCCTCTTGGCAGACCCGGACCTTAACGCCGAAGCCGCACGCGGAGCACTCGAAAAAGCTGACGCAGAGACGATTGACCGTGCGCGTGAGGAGTGGTGGATCGGCTTGCGCGACGTCGAAAAGGAACACTACGATGGAGCCGGTGGCGATTTTGCAAGCCACGGATCTTGGCTTCGGCTCGGCTTTGAGGCGTCTTTAGATCCGCTGAATCGAAGTAAGTCATACCAAGACAGTAGGCTGAAGCACCGAACCCGCTATCCGGATCTTTACGATGAAACAGCAGAAGAAGCGTTCCGTCATGGTTACGAGCGCGGGCAGGCGTATCTAAAAGCCCGGAGGAGCTCTCAGGCGGCTGCCAAAGCGGTGTAGATGGAATCGGGAACAATTCGGCGTCTGTGGACTCCCCAAGCGTTCCTTGCCGGAAGTCTTAATCTCCTTGTTGCATCCTCGAAGTCTGGGACGAGGAACAACAACGCAGTGTGGTGTTTCTCACATTGGTTCCGAGGACGGATGCCGAACAGCCTGGAATAACAAAGGCTCTGGGCGCCATACTTCTTACTTCTGATAACCCTCACTGGGTTGATTAACTATTGGCAGTCCGGTGAGGCGGCTCACCATGGGAATCAGTTCAGTGCCAGCGGCCGATTTCGATACAAAGCCATGAGCGAGGGGACCAAGTCGGTTGATAAACTCGGGTGCCTCGTGGACTGTGAAGACGAGAATCTTCGTCTCGGGAGCGATGCGCCGGATTTCAAGTGCGGCTTGTATGCCGTTCATCACCGGCATGCCGATGTCGAGCAGAACGAGGTCAGGCTTTAGCTCAAGGACCCTTTCAACGGCTTCTTTTCCGTTGCTGGCTTCTCCACAGATCTGAAAGCCATGCCAATCCAAAAGTGAGCGGACGGCGGTTCGTACCGCCAAATGATCGTCTACGATAACGATTCGGGATGGCAAGGGTCGCTCCGATCAAACCAGTGGGCTGGGACTGACGAGCGACGCTACGAGAACGAAACTATGGGGCTGGAAATGGTTCGTGTGCGTCAGAACCACCCAAGCTAGACAAACATCAGCCCACTGTCTGTACAATAAGGGAGGTACTGTAAGATCCTGAGGTCGAATACCGTAGAATCCCGAGGAGATTAGTTAGTGCCGTAGGGAAGCGACGTTAGGCAAAGAGCCGGGACATCATAATTCCCCCTGAGCGTTTTCCCTGCGGCGAGCTTCAGGAAAGCAAAATGCCGAGCGTACGCCTTCTCGTGGCAGATGAACATGAAATCGTTCGGATAGCGTAGCCCGCGACGCCCAGTTGGGGCTGCGATCGCGCTTATTGTCAGCGTTCAGATTACGGGCCTCGTGACCAACGGCCGTGTGAGGGTGGATTTATTTTTCCGCGATCGGCACTCCCGCAGGAGCCTTGGCCTTCTCTTTTGCGGCTGCCTCGACCTTGCGAGCACCGGCCATGATGTTCACGGCATCGTAATTGTCTTCGCTGCATGCGTACTCGAAGAGCGGCCCCGGAACGGAACTCAATGGAACGATGGCCGTCCAGGGCCTTGTCCAAGTCGTAGGATCATCCACGGTGAACGAGTGCTCAATTGTTTCCTTATCGACGCGCTTGAAACGCTCGGTGATCTTCAAGGTTTTTGGATTGGCGTTACGATAGACGTTCTCGGGCCGGAAATTCGTGGTTTCGACGACCAGTGTTTCGCCCTCCCAGTGCCCACGCCCGTCGCCATGCCACTGGCGAATGCCGGTTCCGGCATGCGGCGTTCCGTCCAGCGGAATAATGCGATATTCGCTGCAAATCTCACTTTCAATGAGCACTGCGTCATGGCTCTGTACGATGAGGAGATTGCTGTTATAGCCCACTCGAAGGATCGGCGGCCTGCCACCTTGGTTGACACAAGACGTGCCCAGGCCCAAATCCGTTGGAACGTCTGCGTGCACCGCTCCCTGATAATTCTCGCCGCCGGCAGGGACGATGTAATAGTCGAAGTTGCCTCTTTGCCGCAGCCTGGTCTTGGCTTCCGGCGTCAAAGGGGGAATCCTGCCATCAGGGGGATCCACAACCAGTGAGGTGCGAGGGTTGGGGCGCATGCCGTTCTGCCAAGGGCTGAGCCCGTACGTTTTGAAGTCATAATCGGCCGATTCCGGGTCGTTCTCCGCATCGGCTGTGCCGCCAGCGCCGTCGAACTCATGTTGTATACCGGCGTTAAACGCGTCCTGCATTTCCTTTTCCGCCAAAAATTCTCGGTTCCCGTATTTGGCAGGTCGTTCCAGCGGCGTAACGCTAAAACTTGTCCAATATCCATGCAGATCCGGTTTGCCGTCGGGCAAGCGAGGCATGATCCAGCCCTTGGTGCTCGCTGCGTTGGTAACCGGCTTGGCCGCAGGCTGCGCATCGGTCTTGGCGGCAGATTTCGGTGATTGGGCGTCGAGGAAAGACGGCGCGGACAACGAGGCCGCCATCAGCAGCGCCAGAGCGCCCGATGAAACCCAGAGACGATTCATCTGACCCTCCCCGTGTGTAATTTCTTGTTCGGGGATTGGAGGCAGGCTTGGTGGTCGACCGTGAAACCGCCAGCCGATTGGGCATCACCGCCGCTACAATTGACAGTACGCTGTACGACTCTTTTGGCCAGCGGGAAGTCTCCACGATTTACAAGGGCATCAACCAATATCACGTGGTCATGGAGGTCGATCCCAAATTTCAGCAGAGCCCGGCGGGGCTCGATAATATCTATGTCCCTTCCTCTACCGGATCGCCTGTGCCGCTCAGCGCTTTCACACATTACGAATCCTCCAACACCTCGCTGGCCGTGGCCCACCAGGGGCAGTTTCCCGCGGTCACCTTCACGTTTAACTTGGCCGCGAACGTTCCCCTCGGAGATGCCGTCACCGCCATTCAGAATGTGGAGCGCCAGATCGGTTTGCCCGCGACCATCCATCCAGGGTTTCAAGGCACCGCGCAGGCCGTCCAGGACTCGCTCTCGACCGAGCCGCTGCTGATCCTCGCCGCCCTGGCCACCGTTTACATCGTCTTGGGCATCCTCTATGAGAATTACATTCACCCCATCACCATTCTTTCCACTCTGCCTTCCGCCGGAGTGGGGCCCTTTTGGCCGTTTTGGTCGCACAGCCAGCTCGATAGGCAATGGGTCGGAATTGCGCCGCCCGCTGGGCATTGCCATTGTCGGAGGGCTGATTGTCAGTCAGATGCTCACCTTGTACACCACTCCAGTGATCTATCTGTATATGGATCGGCTGCGCGGATTGGTGAGCCGCGGAAAGAGGTTGAAGCGACTCGGTACCGTTCCCTCCGTCGCTTCGCACGCCCATTCAGCTTCTGCTTAAAGCGCAGCGCATGTAGAGCTGGGTGAACGTGGCCGATCAAAACAGCTGAACACTCGCCCTAAATTTTGTGCAAAAAACCCCGGTCCGATCAAACTCGGAGAAAGTCTCATTATCCATGGACTAAAAATGGGCGCAGGTCAAAGCCATCCCCACTGCACGGCGAGCGTCCCCACTCCGTTTTACGGCGATCTGTCAGCTTCAATGCTAACGGGCCGCCGAAATTGCAGCATATTGTTCGTCTGGCATCCGTTCCAAAACCGCGCGCGACGATTTGGGGACCCGTTAATCAACTATCGTGGACACTTCACCTAGACCACCAATACGGTGACCTTAGGAAGCTAGCTCCGCGAAAGTCTCCGGAATACGGGTGCTGCCGCTACCCATTCAACTGGATTTAGCTTTTTTCGAAACTTCGTTGTATATCACCTCAGTTAGTGTGGCTGGAGGCAGTGCGCCATTGGCATTGGGCCGCGGCGGCGCCGTAGACTCACCGAAAGACATCTTGATTTCGTCGAGCGATTTTCCCTGCGCTAGCATGGTCTTAATCTTGTTGTATTTGTCTTGAATGAACTCGAGCTTCTTCTGCACGTCGGCTTTGGTCATCATCTCGCCATGGCCGGTTAAGTAGGTATCGGCATCCAGGCCTAGCATGCCTTTAGCATTCACAATCCAGCCTGCGGCGGAGCCGTTCTTTTCCGGGTGGATCCCTGTGTCTGGACGGTTGGTCACCAGCAGGTCGCCGCCAAAAACAATTTTGTCGTCAGGAAGATAGACAACGGTGTCGCCGCTGGTGTGTCCGGCCGCCCAGTGGTAAAGGCGAATGTGCACGCCATTGATGGTCAAATTGTCCGTTTTGTTGTACGTCTTTGTGGGGAGGCGATCCTGCGGCGCGGGATTCCGGCTGTTCGCAGAAGCCTCCATCTCCTTCTTGCAATTCTCCTGGGCGATGATCGTCAATCCAGCCGGGAAAGCAGCGAGCCCGTTAACGTGGTCGTTGTCGCTATGCGTAATAATCGCAGTATTGACTGTTTTGGGAGTGATCTTAGCGATTTCAGCGATCACACCCTTTTCCGAATCCACAGTGCTCTTCGTATCCACGACAATGACGCCCGTGGTGCCGACGATGACGCCGTCATTTGAACCCACACCCCCCTGGATCCAATAGACGTCGTCCTTGACCTTTGTCACCTTGAGAGGTTGGGGTTGCTGTTGAGCTCTAGCCGGTGTGCCGAACGAAACGAGTGAAACAATCGCCGTTAGCCCCAGGGCCAGCTTTTTTGCTTTCTTCATGTCTTTCCTCCTAAATCTTCGCAAGCGGCGGTAGACCGCGAACCCACAAGCCTAACTGGAATCCGCCACTTTGTTTCGAATCGACGGAGTTTTTCTCATTTCGTGCCCGGGCGTCTGGACACCCTCTTGGCGCGGCCTGCAGATCCTTCGAGCGGCCGAAATCTGCGATGCCCTGATCGCGGTTCCCAAACCTTTCCTTCCCGCCTTCGAGATCAAATCCGAGGATGCGACACCTTCAGAGGTTAGACAGGCTCGACCATATCCAGACCACCGTACAGACCAGCAGTAGCGCGCAAGACCCTAATGCAAGGCCCTTTACGAACTGGTCCAGTCGAGACACTTTGGCGATGATTTGCCGTTGCTGCGTGGCGAGATGACTTTCGGCTGGGCTCACAATGAGCCGGTCCGTTTCATCTTTTTCCACAACGCTGCGGTATATGGCGACCACGATCAGCGCGACCGTGACCAAGCCCCAGACGACTAACATGTACAGAAGCGACGTTGCCATGGGTTCCTCCGAAGAAAGCTAATTTTCGAAAACGGTCCCGATCCCTTGGAAAGCTGGCTTGCCCCGGGGTGATGCCGCAGAACACCGTCCGGCGAGTCGACACACTTTTCTGGCGGCGGCCATTTCAATTCATGCGAAAGGGAGCGGCGGTGCCGGCAAGGTGTGCCTCCCACATTGGGGTGCTAGACCTAGTGTATCGCCACACGATATATTAAGGCAATGGCATCACCATGGAATCGCAGGCCGTCGGGCAATCGAAGAGGGAGGGGAATCCAGCCCCCGACGTCCCGTTTCTTGGCAACTGGCCAATAGTAACGTGCCCAAACCTGAGCACTCCAACTCAGAGTTTGTCCACAGAGCGGCGAACGCTGCGCCAGGCCCTGATAAGTCCGGAATGTATGGCACCCAGATTCCGTGAAGCCATCTCTATTTTTTGCTTGGCGTCGATTTGGGCTAACCTATTGGGTGATCAAACGCCCTCCAAGGGATCTTTGGATTAAGTCCCTTTGCGCGTTCCAATGGCAGCGTCTGTCAATCGAAGGCGAGACCGAAACAAGGAGAACAGCAGGCTTCTATCCTGGGCCTCGACTCTGGGCATTCTGATAGCCGTGCATCTCGGTTTAGGCTTGGCTTTCGCGGGGCAGAGAGATGTGCACAAAAAGATGACGCCCCGAACTTCGGTACAACGGACTGAGCCATCCGCTCCGGCTCCGTCGAGCAACGCTGCGTCCCTGATACCAATAGACGTGCTCGAGAGAATTCCGCCGCGTGCGAGCAGCGCGGACACCCGACCGGGAGATTCCGTCAACTTTTTGATTGTCGGGACGGAAGCAGACATGAAATTGGCATTCCGGGCGGCGGGATGGGCCTTGGTTGGCCGAACGACGCAGGACGCAGCCAAATCGCCCGATTCGCCCGCAAGTGCCTCGCCAGAAGAATATGTGGCCACGCCGTTGAGTGAGCAAGATCTATTCGGTAAGTCTCAAGACTACGGCTTCGCACGGGACGCGCTGGTTAGCGTCTTCCCGGCGCGGCATGATGTGCGCATCTGGAAGGCTCCGTTGGCCGTAAGCGGGCGGGCGATTTGGGTCGGGGCGGCGTCGCATGAAGGACCTTGGTGGGACAATAGCGCCGGAGTAGTCAGCTACACGGCCGATCCGAACGTCGACGAGGAGAGAGATTTTCTTGGCAATTCGCTGCAGACGACAGGATTAGTGGACCGTTCCGAGTACGTCGCGTCCGTTGGGAAGCCCGGAAAGACGAGCCCAGAGGCAAGTGAGGACTTGCACACTGATGGGCGCGTCCTTGTGATGAGACTAATTCACTTGTAACGGTCAGTGAGCGGGGAACTACAGAAAACGCGTCTGCGCTCATCTAGCGAGATAGGCGGTTCGGCCTTCCTTACTGGGGATTCGTTGCACCCTCTCACGGAGAGGGTGGTAAATGCTTGCAGATCAGTGGCGATTACAATGGATTCTGTTTCGCCAAAATGCTGTTTCGGCGGGCCGCAGCTAGCACACCTCACGCTTTTGGTATTGCCTAACCCAAAATCATTGCGCAGCTACTCGCCGGAAGCTAACATCCGTGGCCCCAGAAGGACGCCTATCTTCTAAACCGTTCGGAGATCGTCCGTGACGAAGATTGAAAATTACAAATACAGTATTGCAGAAGCTTTTCGTGACTGCTTCTACGTGATACCGGATTATCAACGCGAATGTGTGTGGACGGAGAAAGAGGCAGAGCAACTGCTGGAGGATTTAAACGAGCAGATCGACTCGGGTAAGGCCCGGCAGTATTTCGTAGGGACCGTACTGGTGTCAAGCGCCGACCCTGAACCGAAGACCCGGTTTGAAGTCATTGATGGCCAACAGCGGCTTACGACTCGCAACGGATCGAGATCATCGAGCCAGTCCAGCAGGACGGGGACGAACTGCGGCAAGCACATCCTCGGGAAACTGGTGGAGGTTTCCTGGAAGCGGCACAAGCTCTACAACATGCCGAACCCGGGACTCGAGCGGATGGCCGCTGACGCCGGCGTGAGCATGGAGAAATTCGAGGAAGCCATGAGCGGCAAGAAACCGAGTCCACCAGGAGTGGCAACTGGGGCGAGGAGCCATGAAGATCAGCCGGGCACATGCCGATAGCAGTTCAAACTCGCAGTGGGATTTTGGCGTGCCCCGGGCGACGGGAGATGAAATCCTGCTCCTCTTCCTCAGGCATCCGATTTAGACCGGTAGAAACAAACTGAACGTTCCGACGACATGACGAACGCAGCGCGCATTAGCCAAGGCTATGAGTATAACGGCGTCATCGAAACCGAACTGTATGGACATCGCTTACTAACCGAGCCTTTGCTGAACGCCAGCAGCGCTTTCACTATCGAACAGCGCAAAGAGTTCGAACTCGAAGGATTGCTGCCCGCCACGGTTTCGACGCTCGAGCAGCAGCTGACCCGCACGTACGACTCTTACTGCAGGAAGACCGACGACCTCGAACGCCACATCTACCTACGCAGTTTGCAGGACCGCAACGAAGTGCTGTTCTATGCGTTGTTGCAGCGGCACCTGACCGAGCTGTTGCCCATCGTCTACACCCCGGTGGTGGGATTGGCCAGCGAGCAGTTCAGCCACATCTACCGGCGCCCTCGCGGACTTTTTATTACGTTCCACGATCGCCACCAGATCGACGCGATCCTCGACCGCGCCCCGGTTCCTCGCGTGGACGTGATCGTCGTGACCGACGGAGGGCGCATCCTGGGCCTAGGCGACCAGGGCGCTGGCGGCATGGTGATCCCCATCGGGAAGCTCTCGCTCTATACCGCTTGCGGCGGTATTCACCCCGGCCGAACACTGCCTGTGTTACTCGATGTGGGCACGAACAACCCAGCACGCCTCAACGATCCTTTGTATATCGGCTGGCGGCACGAGCGGATGAAGGGTGCTGCCTATGACGAACTGGTCGACGCTTTCGTGCAGGCTGTCATTCGAAAGTTCCCCAACGTTCTTCTGCAATGGGAGGACTTTGGACAGGAGAATGCCTGGCGGCTCCTTGATCGCTATCGAGACAAGCTGTGCACGTTCAACGACGACATCCAGGGTACTGCCGCCACGGTTACAGGGACCCTGCTCGCCGCGATGCGCGTCTCGGGGGCCAATTTACGCGACCAACGCGTCGCGGTTCTCGGCGCGGGCTCAGCTGGATGTGGCATCAGCCAGCAACTGCTCGGCGTGATGGTGCGACAGGGGTTGTCCGAGGCCGAGGCGCGCTCACGATTCTATCTGGTCGACCGGCAGGGTCTCTTGCTCGACGATATGGGAGGGCTGCTGCCGTTCCAGCAACGATGGGCGCAGCCCGGCGCTCGCATCGCCGGCTGGAAGCTCGCTCAGGCTGGTGGCGCCGTGGGACTCGCCGACATAATCGCGAACGCGCAAGTCGGCATCCTTATCGGGCTTTGCGGCCAGCCAGGTGCGTTCACCGAAGCCATTGTTCGGGAAATGGCGCGGCGCACACCACGGCCGGTCATCCTTCCATTGTCCAATCCGACTTCTCACAGCGAGGCTCAACCGCAGGATTTGCTCGAATGGACCGAGGGGTGCGCCATAGTTGCTACGGGCAGTTCCTTTGCGGACGTGCGCTTTCGGGGCGGCGCCATTGCTATCGCGCAATGCAACAACAGCTACGTCTTCCCCGCGATTGGGCTGGGTGTCCTCGCCGCGCGCGCAGGGCGCGTGACCGATGGAATGTTGATGGCGGCCGCGGAAGCCCTTGCCGAGTCCTCTCCAGCCATTGGCAATCCGCAAGAGCCGCTGCTTCCGCCAGTGCGGAACATCCGAGGCGTGACCCGCGCGATTGCCCGAGCCGTGGCTTTACGGGCGCAGTCGGATGGAGTCGCCAACCGCCTTTCCCCAGACGCGCTCGAGGCCGAGTTGACCGCGAACTCTTGGATTCCATCGTACCCGGCGTTGCGGCGCAAGAGGCGAACTGCCTGAAGCTCCAAGGCAACGCAGGGTATGCCTCCGTGGGGCCGCCATCATGTTCTAACTTGCTGAAGAGCGTGAAGATATTTGACGATGTCGCCGGTTGAGAGCATTCCAACAAAATCGTTTCCCGCCATGACCGGCATCTCATTAACTCCGTCGCGGCTCATTTTTTCCATCGCCGTCCACAACTCAGCATTGGGATCGAGCCTGCTTAGTTTCTCCACAGGTATCATTGCTTGGGCCGCCGTGGTCGTCGTCCACGAAGATCGAGGAATCTCTTTCATGTCGTGCAGGGTCAGCAATCCGACGACGCGCTCCCCTCGGTTTACAAGAAAGCACTGTCGACCGTGCGCGAGAACCTCCTGATCTATTAATCTCTGCAGAGTGGTGTCACTTGGAACTTGGGTGCATGCATTACCCATCACCTCCGACACCTTGTGACCAACTAATAGGCCTTGCACCAATTGCTGCTGAACTTGGGCTACGGCCGCGCTTTCGAGGAACCAGCCAATGAAGGCGATCCATAACCCGTTGAAAAGGTTTCCTCTCAACGCTAGCCATACGCCCGCAAAAATGAAAAGAAAGCCGAAGAATCGGCCTGTGTTTGCGGCGATGACCGTAGCCCGGCGAAAGTTCTTGATCGATCCCCAAACAATAGCCCGAAAAACGCGGCCTCCATCCAAGGGGAATCCTGGAATGAGGTTGAACAGTCCCAGCATGCCGTTAATGAGCGCGAGGTACTTGGTTATTGCCAGGGCCGGCGCGATGTTCACGAGCAACAGCTCCAAAAGGAAAAAGATCGCCGCCAACGCAAAACTGGTGAGCGGCCCGACAACTGCAATTAAGAATTCGGCGGTGGCGCTGGGGGGTTCGCCCGCGATCTGGGATACGCCGCCAAAAATGAACAGGGTGATGCGGTGCACCGGTACCTTGTAGCGAAGAGCCACCCACGAATGGGCCAGTTCGTGCACAAGGATACTGGCAAAAAACAGTACCGCCGTCACAGCTCCCATCACCCAGTATTCGACGCTCGTGTCACCCTTGAACTCAACCGGATAGTAATTGACGGCCAACATCCAAGTGATCAGAACAGCGATCAAGAACCAGGAGTAGTCCAAATCGATAGGTATTCCAAGGACGCGTCCAATCGGGATCGTATGGCGAAACACAACTCACCTGTCTTTCCGCTAGAGAACCATCCAACGTTCTAGCCGAATGGGCCGTTCGTCGATGCGTTCCGGAATTCCACCGCGATTTTCGTTTGGCCTCCCGGACGAGCACCCTTGTACACCCGAGTCGTGCGCCCGGCGGCAGCAGCTTTCGATGATTTGGAAGATTTCACTTTCTGGTCTTGTTCTTCCGCTGACTGTGTCCGTCATCGCCCTTCGTCAGCCACTCCACGACTTTCGGAGCGATTTGTGCCCTTGGAGAACGGCGATCCGCCGTTGCGGTGCGTTGGGCGGGTGCAAGAGGCTGAGAGATGTCCATTGCCCGTCAAAACGCTGTGACGCGTGTTATCATTCCTCGTCGGTGCCCTTGGTTCCGAGACTCTACCCAGCGGAAGGAGGAAACCATGCGGTGGTATCACCTTGTCGCATATTTTTTCGGCGGCGCTTTTTTCGTGAACGCCATTCCACACTTCACCAAGGGCGTGTCCGGGCGTCTGTTCCCAACCCCATTCGCTTCCCCGCCCGGTCGGGGACTGTCTCCCGCAGTTGTGAACGTGCTCTGGGGGTCGCTGAATCTGGTCATTGGCTATCTGCTGGTGTTTCGGGTCGGAACGTTCAATTTCCGTCGCACCCAAGACGCGCTCATCGTCGGAGTTGGGGGCTTGCTGATGGCAGTCATGCTGTCGCGGACATTCGCAGGTACCGGTCGAGAGGGCAGCAAATAGTCACGGAACGTGGCAACACGCTCTCTTCGCATGAGTGTTGAAGGAATGTGCGGCGAATCGAGCCGAAGTTTCCGTTTTACATCTGAGAGGTGGGCCTATGGCTAATGCCTCAGTCAGTCATTTAGTCCCCTACGGATTCCGCCGTCTACGTAGCTCGGGGGAGAGAAAACGGAGCTATCGTAGCAAAGACAAGTGGAGATGGGGGCTTTTGGCTGCATCGGTCTTCCTGGCTTCGCTCGTTTTTGCACAGGCCACGCCACGAGTGACGAGTGTAGAGCCGTCGTCCGGGAAGGTGAATGACAACGTGACTCTGACGGGAGAAAATCTTGGGAAAGGTTCCGTCTCCGCTGTATTCCTCTCCGATGACAAGACCGATTACAAGGCCACGGTCGTGGAGCAAGCGGCAGAAAAGATTGTCATGAAGGTTCCTCAGGTCAAACCTGGCGATTACAATGTTTCCGTTCAGTCGGCCGATAAAATCTTCATCATGCCCGTGCGGTTCAAGGTGCAGGGATAAGACACCAGCACCGGATATACCTTAGAGCTGGTGGGACCAGTTTGCCGACGCAGGTCAGCCGGACATGCTACCGAAAGGCAAGTTCGTCGTGCGCCAGCTTGATCTGGCCGAAGACTGCGAAGTGCGATCTGTGCGCGAGACAGATTGCAGGGCGGCGTTCCGGGTATGTCGCGTCCCGTGGGAGGGCCGGGAAAGACGCGTCCAGAGGCGAGCGAGGGCTTGCGCACCGACGGGCGCGTCTTTGTAAATGATGCTAATTCACTTGTAACGGTTCAGTGAGCGGGGAACCAAGCATTAACGCAGCACTTCCGTAGCTTCTGATTTCTCCCAGCTTTCTCAGTTGAGTCGAAAGGAAATCATTTTGGACGAAGGCGGATGAGTTCCGCGAACTGATTCCAGTTACATTTCTAAGATGCTCCGTCTTGACAACCGGAAGAAGGAATATGGAACGGGGGGCGGAGTCTAGCCGATGTGATCGCCACGCTAGAGCTGCCGCGCAGCCTTGGGCGCATAGAGCCTTCCCGCAGCCTTCGGTGTGTAGGACCGCTGTGTTTTGAAGTACGCGCTAGCAGTGCTTGTGAATGATCTCATCGATCAGACCGTACTCCTTGGCCTGCTGAGCCGTCATAATGAAGTCGCGCTCGATGTCTTTGTCGATTTTTCCGATCGGCTGGCTGCAGTGGATCGGCGAAAAGCTGGTTGATCACGGAACGCATGCGCAGAATTTCTTTCGCATGGATATCGATATCGGTGGCTTGACCAGAAAGTCCAGACATCGAGGGTTGATGAATGAGGATGCGGGAATTGGGCAGCGAGAACCGCTTTTGGGAAGCTCCGGCAGCCAGCAGCAGTGCAGCGATGGATGCCGCTTGTCCCACGCACGTGGTGACCACATCCGGGCGAACATACTGCATGGTGTCGTAAATGGCCATCCCGGCGGTAATGGAGCCGCCCGGCGAATTGAGAACGCACCTGCTGCATGCTCTCCGATTCTGGCACACTCCATTAGACTCGATTCCAATGCTCCGCTTCGTACTTCTAATTACTAGAAGTTGTCTCATAAACACCTTCAACCAACGGAAGGGTTGAAGGATAGTGCGAAACCGGGCAAATCCAGTGCATGGATCTGACCGACGCCCAGTGGGCGATTCTCGATCCGGTGTTTCAGCCGAAGCTGGAAAGGGGAGATACATCAGACATCAAACCCTCTATCACCATACGCCGACAGTCGACTCCTGGAAGAAGCCGGAACCTAGCCGGAGGCCTTGAATGCGGCGCTTTTCGACGCAATCGAAGCAAGCAACTCGTTCCAGTCTTTGACAAATGCCTCGACGCCTTCGTGTTGGAGATCGGTGGCGAGCCTGTCGTAGTCGATGCCCACACTTCCGTAACCCATGAGAGTGACAGAGTTAATCCGATGACTAGCGTAAACATTCCAAACCCCAACACGAAGCCGAATGAGGAAGGATTGGCAAATAATCGTTGGCCTTCGTCAACTATGTCTAGTCCGAAAAGCAGAGCTGCAATCCAGGCTGTAATCGTCCGAGCCAACAACCATCGTTTCACTTTGGCTTTCGGCAGGTAGCTATCTTTGAGAGTTTTTGTTTCACAATCGTAACCGCAGTCGCAGCGTCGTGCTGTATCGGGATTAATGAGTTTGCAGCGCGGACAATTCATACGGCCTCCGTCTGGATGAGAGGCTGAATTACCGGCCTTATCTGTACGCTTTACGCACTACGAGGTCAAGCTCAGTCCTAACATCCCCTCGATTTTGTCTTGCCGTCTAGCCTAAAGCCCCACGTCGCAGCCCAACCTACTGCCACGCACTGCTGCTTGAACCAGCGTTGCCAAAGGCCACGGTACCTTTGCTCCATACAGAAAATCTTCCAGTAATTCACGTTCCACCTCCACTTTGTCTCAACGATTTGCAGCTATACTACCGGTCGTGTCAGTAATTCTTTTGGCAATTGTTTCGGCGATTATCGGCGCAATCGTTGGGGCGCTTCTTACGTGGTATTTGCAACGGCGCTGGACACCTGACCCCACCATTCAGGTTGGCGAATTGCGGAAAGAAGTTTCCGCCATACGCGAGCAATTCTCTCAATTCAAACAGAACGTCGAAACGCGGGAAAAAGAACGTGCCGAGTTTGAGCATTTCCCCGTTCAGATGTTACTGCAACAGGGTTCCCCCGGCAGTTATGTTGGAAATGTAAAGAACGATTCGAATTACAAGGTTGCCGTTGAGTCCATTCAGATTCTGCGCGGCGATACTAATCATGAATCGCCTCTAACGGAAGTTGTAAAGCCGGGGAAAACTGATGATTGGACGCTTGGGGCTAACAGCAACAGGAACATTTTCTGGGCACCACAGCACGATCCTATAGCGATGCTAAAGAGTTTGGTTCGCAGTCCAGACCCGAACTTCCCAAATGGCAGTGTCATCACCATTGCCTTGCTCCTGACTCTAAGAGTGGACGGAAACCGGCTCATTAAGAAGAAATACATCCAGCAGGTAGTCGTTCAGGGGACGCAAATTTTATCTTGGGGACCTTGATGATTGTCGGTCGGGCGGTGTGTTCGAGCGGTGTATCTCTCGCCAGGACGCGAATCGTAAAGTTTTGGCCGACATCCTCCACCCAAATGCATTGGCGAATCCCACGAAGCCCGATCCCGGCGTTCAACACGAACTGGGACAAAGCTCACGGAATTAGCGTCGGCCAAGTTCCTACGCGGGTGACTACGATTTTCCCGTTCACGACCTTCACGGTGCGCCGGACCAAGGTGCACGCCTTGATGCCGTTCAGCCCATTACGAATCTTGCGAGCTTCCTCGGCAAGATTACCTTCACGTTCGAGGATGATGCTCTCGCCGTCCTTGAGCTTCGCCAGGCGCTCGCCGAGGCTTCGCCACTTCGCGATGGGTTTCATGTCTCAGGGAATTGATAAGATCCTATTGTACAAATGCGGCCTTCGCCGTGGCGAGCCTCTCTCTGTTCTTTCCGATGACACGGATTTTTTTCCGTGGAGACCCGCAAACTTCAGAGCTTTTCCGAACAACGCATATTCTTCGTCCTGATAGTCCGCCGCGAACGAATCTTGATGGATGATAACGAGGTCCGCGCCATCACGACACGAGCGGGCGAAGTCCGGCAGCGTTCAATCTCCGCCACCAGCGCGGTTTCTCTTTCCATTAGCGCTTTATCGCCTGATCCCGCCATCGCTATCCTTTTTCGGTCAATGATTAGCTTATGCTGCCTTAGCTGCTGGTTTGCGTCCATTACCGGCCTTCTTCCGGCGTTCCGCCCACCGCTTCTTCATTAACTCTGACAACCGCTTTCGACCGGCTGGACTCAAGCGGCTCTTGCTTGAACCGCGACTCGTGGCAGCAGGCTTGGCTGCGGCTGGCCGCTGCTTTCCCGGAGTGGCTCGATGATTTGCGGCTGAATCATCTAGTGCTGCTATGGCGCGGTCGAGTCGGTCCCGTTCTCTTTTGAGTTCAGTGACGATGGCTTGAAGGTTCATTTAAAGACGGTCCCCTCTTGATGAGTATGAAACCAATACACTGCTAGCGTAACATGCCTCGCGTCTCGTACAGTGAGAATCAGGACCACAAGCCAGGCATGTCTCGGGAGGTTTTTAAGCGGCTGACTGTTCCTGCTCCATGCAGTCGCGGCAGAGAGGTGTCCAAGGTAGCGCTTCCAGGCGCGCCTTCGAAATCCGGGACCCACACGCTTCACATATGCCGAATCGATCTTGAGTTATGCGTCTGAGCGCAGCCTCGATTGCACGCAGCAGATGAATGTCGCTTTGACGTAGCCGAATGTGCAGGTCTGCTTCAGCATCGGCATTTGCCTGATCAGCGAAATCTCCCAAATCGTCAGCTCGGAATGCTGGTGAGACCGCCGATTCGTGCCGGGTCGATAAGTCCTGACGTTTAGCAAGCAGCAAACGTTTGTATCGTTGCACGTCGGTAGCGTTCACAACACCTCCGGGTCGTAAAACGGGAAAGGGGCGCAGTCTACGCTCAGGTTCAAATTGTGTCAACGAAACTGAAAACCGTTCAGCCTGGACCGGATTCCGTAGCCGAGCACGCATTCACCTGGGGTGCTTGCGCTTTCCCTAATAACAAGAGACATTAGCCATGCTGTTCGCGAGAGTCCACTTCAAGGCGCCCGTTAGCTGAGCCGCTGTCGCCCTCGCCCAAGGAGTCGATGTGAAAAAGCTATATGTGGGCAATCTCCCATTTCAAGCTACCGAACAAGAACTAAGTACTTGGTTTCAGCAGGCGGGCGCAACCGTGGCGACCGTATCTATAGTGACTGACAAGTTGACGGGCTAGGCGCCAGGCTTTGGCTTCATCGAAATCAACAACGACGAGGAAGCTGCTCGCGCTATCCAGGCTCTCAACGGCCAGGATTTCATGGGCCGCAATGTCGTGGTTAACGAAGCCCGCCCGCGTGAAGGCGGCGGTGGTCGTGGCGGTTACGGCGGTGGAGGGCGGGGCGGTGACCGGGGTGGAGGTGGTGGCCGAGGACGCTACTAACAACTCCCTGATTGTTGCAGCGGTGCCTTTGCCGGTCGTACGAATGTGTCCACCCGATTCAGGCGGCTCTGCCCTTCGCCATCTCGCGTGCCATCGCCAGCAGCAACTGCCGGTCAGTTTCCTTGGTATGACTCAGGGCTTCGCGCATGTGCATCAGAAATCGAGCATCCGCTCCATTGAAACCGAATAATCGAGAATTCGATTTAACAGGCTTTGACGGCGCGGGCAGTTCCTCACCTTCGTAGAAAATCTGATACAGCGGCACGTCCAAGGCTCGCGCCCACTTTTCTAGGGTATCGAGGCCGGGCACCGTGTGCCCGTTCTCAACACGTGAGACATAGCAACGGAGCAGGCCAGTGCGCTTTTCGATGTGACCTTGGGACATATTCTTCTGCTCTCGCAAAGCGCGGAGCGTGTCGCCGACGAGCATCGGGCCTCCTTAAAATTTCGTGAGGAAAGGTGCGGGGCAGGGGCAGACTACGCCAGTGCTCCTTGAAAATCAACACGCATACGATTCCGGTCGATTAACGTGCCCCGCGCCCAAGACATTGCGATCTGTCTAGTCGGCTCAGAGCAGCGCAAAGCCAAGCCTGAGGCGGCCTCTTTCTAACGACTTCATGGTATGGCTTTCCCGCTGCGGTGATCTAACGTAGGAGGCCCAGCGCATTTCCTCCTGATCTGCGAAGAGGAGGGCCGATGGATCGCGAGTACGATTTGTTTGAGCGGATGTCTGACGGCTCACTCAAGTGGCGAGGTCTCGCACGGGCTTGGAAGAGACTCAAGTAAAATTACACAGGCTCGCCAAAGAGACAACGAACGAATGTCTTGCCGTGTACACGCCCGATAGCAATGTTGTCGCTCGCCTGAACTGAGCGGGCCGCTGAGCACGAGCGGCTTCGGAAAGATGAGAGTCCGACAGTCTGAAGCGTCGTAACGCACCCGCCTGCTCGTGCGTCAAAATAGGCAAATAACCTGGTTTCAATAGGGAGCAGTGCCCAAGCTGCTCCCTTATACTTTTCGCCGTGGGCACACCAGAGCAACGTTCATGACATGGTGGTACAAAATCCGTGACGCCATCGGCAAATTGATGAGGACCGTCTATTAGGAACACCACGTTGATCTGCGGAAATTGTGCGGATCGGCTCATGGCGAATCAGGATTTTGTCAAGGTGACAGAAATGAGCAATCATAATCCGCGCCGTTATGCCGACTCGATACGTTGGACTGTTCTGTCCTAAGGGCCATTTCAACGTCCAGGACACTTACGAGGTAGAGCGCGTGGATGCTCCACTTCCACTCCGCTGGATAGTGCATCGTCAGGCAGAGCTTCGGTGCAAGAAATGTGGCAGCACGTTTTCATGCCAACAGAGCGACATTGCGCATTCAAATTGGCGAGACGGTAGGAAGCCTCACTATCCGAATAAACGCTAGTCCTTGCGGGTCCGGTCGGCGGCCTCTTCGTCTTTTTCCAAGGTCCAGACTGCATCATGAAAATGGTTGGGGCATCTGCCGCTACCTGACGCCACAGCCACGCCAAGAGCGATAAAATGAAAATCCCACGGACCATGGACGCAAAGAGACATTGGGACGCGATCTATAAAAGCAAGGCCCCCGATCAGGTGAGTTGGTATCGGCTGCACTTGGAAAAGTCTCTTGCACTGATCGAACAGGCCGCAGGTGGGCGATCAGCATCGATCATCGACGTTGGGGGCGGTGAGTCTACTTTGGTTGACGATCTGTTAGCGACAGACTATCAAAACATCTCCGTTCTGGACGTTTCCCAAACCGCAATCGATGTCACCAGACAGCGTTTGAAGGAAGCCAGTGAGAGCGTTCGTTGGATTGTTGGAGACGTTACCCAAGTGCTGCTTGAGGCAAAGGCTTACGACGTTTGGCATGATCGCGCCGTGTTCCATTTTCTTACATCCATCGAGCAGCGTGCCGTCTACATTAAGAAGGTAGCGCACGCGGTTAGGACAGGAGGGCACGTTATTGTTGGAACCTTTGGACCCGAAGGCCCCACCAAATGCAGCGGGCTTGACGTAGTGCGCTACGACGCCGATTCACTTCACGACGAGTTTGGCAGACGCTTCCGCTTGGTGGAGAGTTCGAAGGAACTGCACGAAACTCCGTTCGGCACCACACAGCAATTCCTCTATTGCTACTGCCGGATTGAATAAAAATAGTCCGCTATTAATCGATGCGGACGCGTGTAGGACTACTGTCACAGGAAGCCGCTAAGGAGGGCTGGACTTGGCTCCCTTAGGAGTGGAGTTGTGCTGCGGGAATAGTTGTCTGATGACCGAGACTAATTTCTCTTCACTCTCGGACTTGGTCACGAAAGCATCGGCTTTGGACGTTTCCAACATCAACGCCATGGCGGAAGCGTCATGCATCGTCAGGAAAACGATTTTCGTGGCGGGCGAGATTTCCTTAATCTGCCGTGCGGCTTCGTAGCCATTCATTACTGGCATAGTGACATCCAGAATCACGACATCTGGCTCGCTTCGTCGCACTTCTTATATCGCCGTCACGCCGTTAGCGGCTTCACCGCAAACTTCCCAACCCTCGGTTTCGACGATGCGACGTACACCACGCCGCATGATTTGGTGGTCGTCAACTACAAGTATTCGCAAGAGACCTACTCGGTGGGGGACGAGAAAGGATATCAGGTCAGAACAATAGCGATATAGGGAATTTACCGTAATTTTAAGCGTCTCACGTGAATAATCAAATTGGTGTGAGCAACACCCGCCAGTTGACAGCCCCATTTTTGCATGTCCTCGTCTTCGAGTGCCCCCGTTGTTCTGGACCCATTAGCACACCAACACTGAATTCAGCCGCCAATTTGGAATCTGTGGATGCTGGGCGGTACAACCTGACGTGCGACTGCGGCTGGAAGGGAAACCTACCTGGCGTTCAGGCTCGGAAGCATTTTGTGGATTCTTGGAACCTAGAAATCTCGAATACTCCCGTAATCTAAGTCTCCAGCAAAAACTGCTGGTGGATGCGCTGAACGTCACATCTCAATTTGGGCGGCTCCGATTGTTGCGCTGTGGAAAACAGTATGCCTGTGGAAAACTAACGCCCGTCGCATGCTCGGCATCACGCTGAAGTGATCCGTGGAAAATACAGGGTCTCACCGATAGGACCAGCATAATCGTAGGTCCATATTCCAGCCTTAAACGACAGTCAGGAAGCCTGGCATCCCACGGCGATCACCGAAATGAAACTGCGACAACATTGAAAAACTGAAGGAGGAATTACATGTGTGACTATTCGCTTATGGGAATTCCCAATCGTTTGGCGCGTGAAGGTGAGGACCTAGTTGTGCACGAGTTTCGGACTGGATCACGAGGATTAACGCCGTCGGTGACGAATACGGATGCACAAATGCGACGTGAAAGCTTTGGCATGGTTAAAAGGCTTTTTGGAAACCTGGAACCCGAAGAGGTTGCAGTTTGCATCCCGCCAGGTGCCCGATTGCTATTGAGTGATGTTGCAGAAGATGTGCAGAATTCGTTGGCTGTTGGCGCAAGCGAAGAGGTGACCTTCACGCAAATGACGGCAACGGCGAACATGTACCGTGACGCCGTCCGTTTTGCGAATGGGCATGAAATCCTGCTTCAGCGGCTAAACGAAGGCCAGCGCGTTAGAGTGCTACAGCTATCTTTACTGGAGGAACCTGTTCAGTCGAATTGGGAAGCAGCCGAAATTTTCCGATATTACTGAGGACAGCACAATATAGTGACAGTCTTTGAGTGCCGCACCCGCTCAAAAGGGGTGTTTCTGCAACCGGAGGCGTCACTATATTCTGCGTTGCTCAATAATCGCCCGCAGCTCGATTCGTCGCCTGCTTGATGGGCACCCGTTTCGAATATGCGGTGAAGCCAGAGACGGGAAAGAAGCCATTGAAAAAGTCATCGAGTTAAAGCCGGACATCGTTCTTCTCGATATAAATATGCCCGTAATGGACGGCATCAGAGCCGCGCACGAGATACGACTGGTCTCGCCTGAAACACAAATCATCTTCCTGACGAGTCATGACGTTCCAGCATTTCGGAACGCTACTCAACAGTTGTCACATGCTTTCGTATCTAAACTTGAGGCAGACACCGAATTAATTCCTGTGCTGAATCGTCTCGCTGAAACAGCGCCTAACACACCAAAATCGCCGATGAAATCCCGTCGCGCTGCAACGGACTGAGGAGTGGAACGGATGACGAAAGAGTCCAGTTTCGTCGTGATGACGATTGAATGCCCACACTGTAAAGGAAGGCAGAACATCCACATTGACGTGCGCCCCGGAATTGGCCGGAAGGAACGCGAATACATATCCTCCATCAACTGCCACAGAGAATTTGAGGTCAGGGTTCCCGATAAAATCGTGTGTGGTCCCTTCATCGCGTAAGGCGTTACGTAAGGCTGAGGCAAGGTGTATCGTCTCGCGAGATATTGGGTGTACACTTGGCTCGAACCGGCAACAACACTGCTAAAATATCGATTATGAGGGAGCAAATCATGAAGAGCTTGTTTAGAAGTTTATTTTTTATCGGCCTGCTCTTGGGATTTACTGCTTTCGTCTCAGCCGCTGATAAGACATGGACTGGCAAGATTAGCGACAGCATGTGCGGTGCTAGTCACGCGAAGATGATTGCCGCTCATGGCGGTACCGACCGAGACTGCACGCTGGCTTGCACTAAGGCTGGAGGCAAGTTCGTGTTCGTCACAGGCGACAAAGTCTACAACATCGCAAACCAGGACGACGCAGACTTGCAAACACATGCAGGTCACACTGTGAACCTTACGGGTGACATGAAAGGCGACACGATTACCGTGTCAAAAATCGTAATGCCCGCAAAGAAGGCATCGTAGGGCGTAAAGTCTTCCCGTAAGTTGGCTCCGCATTTTGGCGGAGCCTCCATCGCGGGAACCTGTTGAGTTTTCTCCTTCCTCACGGGTTCCCGCAATCTAATTTGTTGTGCCGCGGGACAGGAGAAAGCGTACGATTCGCTAGTCAGAGGTTTCTTTGAGAGTTCTGAAATCTCAAGGAGGCAAATATGGCTGGTACGGGAAAAGCAAAGGCCAAATCCGACAGTTTGAAAGCGGAAGAGGAGCTACGGCAAGAGATGGAGGTACGGGAAGAGGAGGGCCTCACAGGCGAGCGAATCGAACAACAAAATGTGAATCAAGGTATGGACACGGGGACACACTCTTCTGCACACCGTGGGGTCAATTGGAGTCCCTCGTACCAGATGAGACCGAAGATTGAGCCAGCAACGAAAAAGCAGATTGAGGCCCGCGCTTACGAGCTTTATCTGCAACGCGGCTGCGAAAATGGCCATGACGTTGAGGATTGGCTCACCGCAGAAAAGGAAGCGAAGCGCAACGATAAGTGGCTCTTCTGAGTGTGGCCGTTGGGCGGGATGCCTCCTGGCCCCGCACTCTACACAGTGTGAGACTCTCTGCGGCGGACCATCCCATTATGGGGCTTTTTGCGGGTGGGAATTATTTTCTGCTCGCCACAACCCACAACGAAAAGATAATGGCTGTCGCAATTTCAATCGCCCACGCGGCTTGTGAGCAACCGCACCGAATCAAAGCGATCCCAGCGACGGTTGCCGGAGCGATGGCCGCCGCCGCAACTCCTGCACGCTCTCGCCGCGTCACTCTGCACCGCCAAAACCTGATTGCGCGAGTCTCGCCTTAATCGCGGCAATGGCTTTGGCAGGATCAGCGAATTCGGCGAGCGGAATCGCTAACGTTGTGACTACGGGTCGGAAGAGAACGTAATTAGGGCCTACACCGAAGCCGGACTGGACACCAATGCAGCAGACTCCGGCTCTGGCACATATCTGAAATATTTCAGCTTCGGTGGGCTGATCTTGCGGTGATGCGGGTGCAGTGATACATGTCTTCGTAGATTCCATTCGGACTTACCTCCGATTGGGATTTAGGGGCGTTCGGCTGCTTCAACAGCCGGGCGTCCCGCTTGCTTCCAACTGCCTGCCCTGTTCTCGTTTCCGCGATTTCCATTCGGTGATATCAACTACGTTGTCCGGCGGTTCGTCCGTATCTATGTCCGAACGGTATTCGGGCAATTGGAATTCTTCGGGAAGCATCGACTCACTCTCTGCGTCGAGTTCAACGTCCTCGTCCCAATACGCCAGTTTGAGATAATTCGCCCGCGTCTATTGCTCGGGCGGCAGATGCTTTTTCATCCAATCAAGGACACAATCGCTCATTAGTTTTTCTCCGACGGCTGTTCTGGTGCCGACGCTTGGAATCCGATGTTCTCTGCTTTACCTTCGTAGCAAACACTCACTGTGCAGCCAACGGGCAGTTCAAAGCACAGTGTTTGAGTCTTTTTGCCTGGAATACGAATGGAGACATTCGTTCGTGCCGTGGTCTTGAGATATGCCGTCTTCATTAGTTCACCGTAGGCGCAATTGGCTCAGATTCCGGCTGCTCGGTCGGCGTCTCCCAGAATCTTTCACGTCCAATGAGCTTGATGATTGCACTAGACGTACCGCCAGCCGATGCGAGGCTATTTGTGTCGCCGTGCAGCGTGAAAATGATGGATACGATGTCCGACATCGAAAGCGGCGGAAGCTCCGCAACATGCACTCTAAAAATGCGAGCGAGACGGTCTTCCAGCTCGACACGGAGCCTGGCGCTAACGAGTTTTTGAGTTTCTGGTTTCATGATTTCCCTCCAAAGTGTTCCTGGATGCGGTTGCGGATTTGGTCTCGTAGCCAAGCGAAATTTACGGCGCAGTTTCGAGCATGCTCTTTCTCTGCGCCCTTCAGGTACGGAGGTTTTCGCTCCTCGGTCTCCGACCAGGCGTCGAGCACATCGGCGACTTCCAGCAGCGGAGGTTGTCGATGTTCATGAGACCCTCAAGCCGTCACCGAGAATTCCCGTGACGATATCCCGGATGAAGCGATGCTCAACGCAGACAGCACCACCGAACGTCAGTCGGTCTTCGGGAAGATTTTCGTTAACCCAGGAGTTGGCGGCGGGAGTTAAAGGCGTGAGCAGAAAGATGGTGAAGTGGTTCTCGACGAGAAAATCCGGCGTCGGTGAGGTACCGCTGGACTGATATTCGGATTTGTGCATTTCGTTTCCTCCTATGAGGCAGATTTGTTCACGGTTTAATCCAGTTGTCTTCCTCAGCATCTCCACTCAGGCCGATGATGTACCCCTCTTCGGTTCGCTTAGCACCAGCAAAGAAAGCTTGAGCTTCTGCGTCGGTCATGACCGGTTCCCATTCGAGTCCACCGAATGGACTCTGTTGACGGGTTCGGACAGTCACATTGGCATAAGGCTGAGCATCCGCCCAAGCATCCGCATCTGCTCGCTCAACGACTTTCCTTTGGCCCGCCCACTTGAACTTCATCTCGCCTTTGCGGAGCTTCTCCTCGGCAGCGAAGTTTGTTATTCCAAGATATTGCGCTAGCTGTTCGATGGTGAATCTTCGTGGAACGATGAATGGCCCGCGCACCTCGACAATCATGGGTTCAGAGACGTTCTTGTTTTTGTTCGTCATCTTCAGTCTCCGAACGCCTTATTAATTTTGTGGCGGTGCTCGGGCGCTTGTGAATCTTCCACGCCCAGATACTTCATCGTCGTCTCCAGGTCTTTGTGGCCCAGGTAGTGTTGAATGGTGCGAACACCGACACCGTTGTTGAGCCATCGTGTGGCGCACGTTTTACGGAATCGGTGTAGGTAAATGTGCTCGCAGACGGCGTGGGTCTTGCAAGTTACTGTGACTTTCTTCCGGTCGGATGGATGCCGCCCTTCGGTTCGCTCAGACACGCAATGTCCGCAATTCATTCCGGCATCGCGGGCAATTCTCTTCAGCTTATCGAGGAAGTGATTCTCCGGGCCGCCCTCGGTATTGACAAATATCCAGCGGTCGTTTGGTGTGTTGGCCTTTCTCAGTTCCAGGAGCCTTATTAGTGAATCGGGCAGCGGCACCGTACGAGCTTCGTGATTCTTGACGGTAAATCCGGCATCCTTTTTGCTACGGACGGTATATTCCTTCCGGTCGAAGTTGATATCGGTCCAGGCAGCGAAGGTAACCTCTCTGTCGCGGCAGCCACTGCCGAGGAAGAACTTATAACGAACCGCCGCTCCGAATCCCAGCCCGGAATATTCTTTGTCGTTCACCGTTTCTTTCGAGTAATGCTTGTCAATTTCGGTCCAGAGCTTCCGCAAGTCAGTATCGCCATATGGCGTAGCCGGTTCCTCTTCAACGATGGGCATTTCGTCTGCCGGAATGCGTGCTTTGATTCCATTCTTCTTGAGCAGGAAGAACACGATGTTCAGGCGCGTATCGATGGTTTTACCGGCGTAGCCCTCCGCCTCCAGACCCTTTTTGTAATGGCGCAGGACGTCCTCGTCGATTTCATCCATGAAGTGGGCCTTCGACCTGACGAGATCGATGAACTGCTCCAGCGTTGTCCTATATTGAGCCAGGGTCCTTGGAGCCTTGCTGGATTTTTGTTCGAGATACGTCTGGACGGCGGCGACGATGGGAATCCGATTGCCTCGAAGTTGCTCCGGCTGCACGCCCATCTGCTGAGCAACGATTTTATTCGGAAGGTTGTCGGCTTCGACTTTAGCTTCGGCGAACGTTGCCGATTTGAGGCGCTTCGGGGGCAGCTGGCGCCCGTCTATGACAGGCCGGTAATAGAAGGGTCCTTTGATGTGCCCAGTCCGAATCCCCTGGCCTTCTGGGACGGCTTTGAAACGCTTTACGCCATTAGCGTCAGCTTCTCGGATTAGGATGCTAGCCATTAAGTATTTCTCCCTCACGGAAGCCCATCGTTTTTCCACCGCTTTCACCCAGGACGGGTGCTACGGTTGGCGGCCTGGCTGGAATAGTCAGGCACTCTTGATGGTCGCTGCTAGTTTCTCACATCGAGCGGAAATGGCGATGGTACGTTCGTACTAGTCGGAGCGCCCGCCTCGGATTATCGAAATTGAATTAGGAGGTAGCTCGCGGGCCAGTTGCCGATAGGCCGTTTCTCAGGCGCGACCCGGTTTCGAGGTAGAGAATAACGTCCGAATAGATCCGTCCAGAGTCGATGCCAAGCGGGGAGATCACTTCCTACAAGCCGACTTGAACGAAGCCGCCCGGCGGCGGACGCTTCGCGTGAGGTGAGCGGAACAGTAGTTGCCTAGCGGCTGAGATAAGTTGTCGGGTCATAAGGAGGTCCCCATGACCCGACTTCGCAAAATGATGCTCGAAGAACTCGAGCGTCGTAATTATTCTGAGGCTACCACGCGCTGTTACATTCGCACAGTTGAAGATTTCTCAAGACGATTCAAGTGCTCTCCAGAGGATCTGGGTCCTGAGCACATTCGTGAATATCAGGCCGAGCTGTTCAAGAAGCGCAAGTTGTCGCCGGGCACGGTTACGCAACGATTGGCAGCTCTGCGATTCTTCTACATCAAGACTCTCAAGAAAACCTGGAGCATCGCGGAGACGCCCTACCCTAAAAAAGCATTTCACCTTCCTTCGATCCTCAGCCGGGAAGAAGTCGCGCGACTCATCAACGCAGCTCTAACTCCTTTTCATCGCACTCTGTTGATGACCCTCTACGCTACCGGAGTACGACGCGCTGAATTAACACACCTGAAAGTCAGCGACATCGATAGCAAACGCATGGTGATTCACGTCCAGGGCGGCAAAGGACGCAAAGACCGGGATGTGATGCTCAGCCCCAAACTGCTCGAGGTACTGCGTGAGCACTGGCGCGGATTACGGCACAAGCCAAGCGCATGGCTGTTTCCAGGCAACCGCTGGCATACCGGTGATACACCGATCACCAGCAAGGTGGTCTGGGACGCTTGCAAGAAAGCCGCCCAGCAAGCGGGCCTCCAGAAAGACGTGCACCCACATACGCTGAGGCACTGCTTCGCCACACATCTACTGGAGGCAGGCGCGGATCTGCGAACCATCCAGATGTTGCTAGGGCATCGCGATCTGGAAGAAACCACCATCTACCTCCATCTCTCCGAACGGCACCTTAGTGCGACCGCGAGTCCTCTGGACTCGCTGGAGCTAAAAGACCGTCCACCACAAGACGAGTAGATGAACCGGCCACCCCTCGAGGTGGCCGATCTGGTCCGCGCTGCGGGAAACGCCTTCATCGAACGAAGCCGTAAGTGGATCAGCTGGAAGCACGTCAAAGTGCTACTGGCGATTGCGCGGTGTCGTACCGCCGCGCTCGGCGGACATCTCGATGAGTGCACTCGCTGCGGACATCGCGCCATCTCCTACAACTCCTGTAGAAATCGGCACTGCCCGAAGTGTCAGGCAGGAGCTCGCGATCGCTGGCTCGCAGCACGTCGCCAGGAGCTTCTCCCAACGCGCTACGTCCATGTGGTCTTCACGCTTCCTCGTCATTTGGCCCCGTTGGTCTTGCAGAACAAGAAGGTCCTCTACGATCTCCTGTTTCGCACCAGTGCAGAAACTCTTCTCGAAGTGGCCCGCGATCCCCAACACCTCGGTGCAGAAATCGGCTTCTTCAGTGTTCTGCATACCTGGAGTCAGAAACTCACGGCCCACCCACATGTTCATTGCGTGGTGCCAGCCGGTGGATTGTCTGCCGATCACACCCGCTGGATCAAACCACGCTACGATTTCTTTCTTCCCGTCGAGCTGCTCAGTCGCGTCTTTCGCGGCAAGTTCCACGAAGCGCTCAAGTGCGCCTTTCATGACGGCAAGCTCAACTTTCATGGAGACTTGAAGCTCCTCGCTAAGCCGAAAACATTTGCTGCGTGGCTGAGACCACTGTTCCGAAAGGACTGGGTGGTCTACTCCAAACGCCCGTTCGGAGGCCCAGAGCATGTGCTCCGTTATCTGGGCCGTTACACTCATCGCGTGGCCATCTCCAACCATCGCCTAGTCTCGTTTGCAGATGGAAAAGTCACGTTTCGTTGGCGCGATTCCGCCCACAGCAACGAACAGAAGTTGATGACCCTATCTCTCGATGAGTTCTTGCGCCGCTTCCTGTTGCACCTGCTCCCGGAAGGTTGCGTGCGCATCCGCAACTTCGGCTTCCTGGCTAACCGCAAACGTGCCACCACCTTGCCACTTTCCTTCCAACTGCTCGGCCGGGCACCGCAAACCGAGCAAGAGGCCTCCACCGCCGGTCCGAACGATCTTTGGTCTTGTCCCAAGTGTGGTGGGCCGATGATGGTCGTCGAAAGACTCACCGCTTCTGAAATCCAACTTCGTTCTCCACCGCTGGTCACGGCTGCAGCATGAAGCGACTCTCTCCAATTCGAAAGTGTTTTTCCACGAGCTCGGTACCTCTGTGCCTTCCCTCGGAACGGACGTCCTTTTCCAACTCTTCCACCACGCTACGCACGATCCTTTTTCGCTTCGGCCAGCTTCCGGCCTCACACAGTCACGTGTCGCGCTCTGCAGCACAGCCTCGGCGCAGCTCGACGCCGCTCCTGCCCACCATTGAATTTGCATAGGGCCCGCGTCCGCCGCAAATCGCGGGCGGCTTCCTTCAAGTCGTTGTATCGAAAGCGCGCGAACACACCGTGCTCGTGCATGCGCCTTGCCTGTTCGCGCTTCCGATACAACCCTAAGACTTCCCGGGAGTGATCGCCCGCTGCCCGATTGGATTACTTCCGCATTGCCGACAATCCGTCCGGAATCTAGGCTGTAACTTCCCATGCGCCACTTTCTGAAGCCGAGGCCCCTTGTCCGGTACCCGGATTAACAATTGAAGATCCTGAACCGGAATGTCATCCTCCGAAGTGGTGGGAGGCGACAGGGAGGCGATAGGTAGATGTACAGCGTTGCCGCTCCGGTCTAAGATAGCCAGTCGCCTCCGGAAAAAAGAACGGGTCGACGGGAATCTGTCCATCAGAGGTTAGTTGAGTATGAGCGGGGCCTCACCCGGGAACGCGAGGGAACGCCACTCTCCGATGCTGTTTGAAGAGCTGCTCGAATCCTCGCCCGACGCCATCGTCGTAACCGATCTGGGAGGACGAATTACAGCCGCGAATGCGCAACTTGAGAAACTGTTTGGATTCTACCGTTCCGAGTTACTGGGTCAGCCGGTCGAGATGTTGATTCCTGAGCGATTTCGAAGCGCTCATCCTGCCCACCGCAGAACCTTTCACACGGAACCCCGAATGCGGCCGATGGGGGTTGGAGTGGAACTCTACGCCAGACGCAAGGATGGAAGCGAATTCCCGGTCGACATCATGCTCAGCCCCGTGGAGACAACCGAAGGCCGAGCCGTGTTGAGTGTCATCCACGACATCACGGAAAAGAAGCGCGCCGAGGAAACGCTGCGGAAAAGCGAGGAACAGTTGCGGTCGCTTGTAGAGAGCGTGCGGGATTATGCCATCTTGATGCTTGACACTCAGGGCGGCGTTTCCACTTGGAATCCCGGCGCGGCGCGAATCACTGGATACAGCGCGCAAGAGATCATTGGTCGTCATTTTTCCTGCTTTTACACCGCAGAAGACATCGAGCGCGGCAAACCTGAGGAAGCATTGCGCGTGGCGGCATCCAAGGGACGGTTCGAAGACGAGAGCTGGCGGGTCCGCAAAGACGGCTCTCGCTTCTGGGCAAATGCGGTGATCACGGCAATCAAGGATTCGAACGAGCAGCTCTTCGGCTTTGCCAAAGTGACGCGAGATTTGACCGAGCGCAGGCGCGCGGAAGAAGCTCTGCTTTCGGAACTCAGCCATGTCCTGCTTTCAAATCTGGAAATTGGCACCCTGCTATCAGCTTTTTCATCGGCCATCCGGCAAGTAGTGTCGCATGATTTCGCCACCCTAGAATTGCATGATCCCGAGACCGATCAGTTCCGATTGCAAATATTGGACGCGGCGTACGGAAAAGACGTTCTCGCTAAGGAAACCGTCGTCCCAGCGGAAGGATCTGCCACAGGATGGGTATTTCGTGCTCGAGAGCCGCTGATTTTGGCGCGGCTAGATTCAACACGATTTAAACCCAAGACTCTCCAACATTTCTTGGCCGCGGGTCTCAAGTCCGCATGCTGGCTGCCGCTTGTCAGCCGTGACCGTGTACTCGGCGTTCTGGCAGTTGCCAGCCGCCGTGAAGGTGCCTTCACAGAAAAAGACGCGTACACGTTAGGGGAGATTGCCAGCCAGCTCGGGATCGCAGTTGACAACGCGCTCGCATTCCGTCAGATCGGGGAGTTGCGCGACAGATTGAACCAAGAAAAGCTTTATCTGGAAGAAGAACTTCGCAGCGAATACAGCTTTGAAGGGATCGTAGGTAAAAGCCCGCGCTTCAAAAGTATTCTAAAGCTTGTCGAAACGGTAGCGCCCACGGACTCAACTGTCCTGATTTTGGGGGAAACCGGGACAGGAAAGGAGCTCATTGCCCGTGCGATCCACCAATTGAGTGCGCGGCATGAACGAACTTTCATCAAATTGAACTGCGCTGCGATTCCTTCCGGGCTGCTTGAGAGTGAGCTGTTTGGGCACGAAAAGGGCGCGTTTACGGGCGCGATTTCCCGGCGCATCGGCCGCTTCGAACTAGCCAATCAGGGAACAATTTTTCTGGACGAGATCGGAGAAATTACAAGCGAACTGCAACCGAAACTCCTTCGGGTTCTTCAAGAACAGGAGTTCGAGCGGTTGGGCAGCACACACACGTTGCGGACCGACGCGCGCCTCATTGCAGCAACCAACCGCGATTTGGCAGCTATGGTGGCCGAGCAGAAGTTCCGCGCGGACCTCTATTATCGCTTGCAGGTCTTTCCCATTCACGTTCCCCCATTGCGAGAGCGCCGAGAAGACATTCCCTTGCTCGTGCGGCATTTTGCCAAACAAATCGCTCTCAAGATGCGCAAGAATATCGATAGCATCCCTGCCGAAACCATGAACCTGTTGGTCCAGTACGATTGGCCAGGCAACATCCGCGAATTACAGAACGTGATCGAGCGCGCTGTGATTCTATCCTCCGGACCGCAATTACAGGTTCCGCTCTCGGACCTCACCCCGCATCGTGTACCAGAAAGTACCAATAATGATCAGACCCTTGGAGAAGCCGAACGAAGGCATATTTTATCTGTTCTCACTGACACCGACTGGGTCCTGGGCGGAGCTAAGGGCGCGGCCGCCCGGCTTGGAATGAAACGTTCCACCCTTCAGTTCCGCATGAAGAAGCTCGGGATTTCTCGTCCCCAATAAGCGGCACCGGCACGCCTGCGCCAACATGTTGGCGCCCGCGCGGGTATGTTGGCGCTAATCTGTTGGCGCCACCCGGGACGTACCACCAAACATCGTTGCATCCTCTTCCGGATCATAAACTTCCACTCTTGAACGCGGTGCCCTCCGTTCTGGCAACGAGTGTGCATTTCTCATGGCGAAGCCGACAGTAAGAAGGCTTCCCGGGTCGGGCAACCGACCACGGAGACTAACCGTTCGCAAAGGAGGTTCCAATGAAAATGCAAGCTCTGAAAGGATTGGCAGTTGCTGCTTTCATCGTGATGCTGGGAGCGTCCTCTGCCAAGGCCAGTACACCCCTGCTTCGGGCAGATATTCCATTTGCCTTCATGGCGGGAGATACAATGCTGCCAGCCGGCACCTACACCATAACGGAGGCCACGCCGGGCGTGCTGCAGATCCGCAATGAGAAGCCGGGTTCGGATGCCGCGTTTGTGCAGGCCCAGTCTTTGGAAACCACGAGGCGGCAGGACAGTGGCAAACTAATCTTCAATCGTTACGGGGACACGTATTTTTTGAACCAGGTGTGGAGCGACGTCTCTAGCTACAGCGTCCCAAAGTCTCAGAGCGAGATTTCCCTGAGCAACGAACTGGCGGCAGAGAATCCTCCGGACGTGATCCCAGTCGTCGTCGTTGTTTCGCTGCAGTAGAGATCAGAATCTGCTTTGACAATGACCCTCATCGCGGTGCCCCCGCGATGAGGGTCAATTTTCTCCACGCGCAGTTTAGGAACCTCAGGCTCTCATAAACTAGCGCCAATCTTTGAGTTTGCAACCCGATCTCCGTCCTTGCGGCGGCTAGCAACCAACTCCTATTCTCGATCGTCTAATCGCGCAGAGCCGGATCAGAGCTGTGGAGTTCATCACCGGCTCTAGAAGGAGGCATGACCTATGAAATCCCTTTGGAAAATATCAGCGATTGCCCTCTTCGGGCTTCTGACATTGGCGCCGGTGGCGTCGGCAAGGCCACCGCGGATAATTATCAGGGGCGGCTTTGGTTACCCGGTATGGTTCGTCCCTTACTGGGGCCCGGATTACGTCTATACTTACCCGGTCCCAGTTGCCTATACCGGTGAATTGAAGATCAAAGCCCCGATGCCAGGCGCCTCAATCTACGTCGATGGGGGTTTTATGGGTGTGACCGACAAGGTCAAGAACATACCGCTTCCAGCGGGTACCCACGAAGTCCAGCTGCGCGATCCTGAGGGCCGTACCTTGTATCAGGAAAGTGTAGAGATCATTGGCGGTAGAACAACGCAGATTCAGCCCGTCTATCAGCCTGCCCCTGCCTATCAAGGCTGAGCACGCTGAGGGCAAGTTGTGGCGCGCGCGGCTCATCTCGCGCGCGCCATGATCGTCGCTGACGAGCCCGGGTTATTCCCGCCCGGGCTCATTTTTACGCGCCTCCGCCGCGATGAGGGTCATTCTTGAAAGTGGGATTCAGTGGGAGAAACCTAATTCTCAGAGCGTTGTGATGAACTCCCCTCGCTAGCGTTAGGAATAGTCCATCCAATACCCCACAATTTGCAATCAACCCCCTGAACAGTCATAGTGTGTTGACGATCCGCCAGTGTTGCCCGCCCGTGGACAAGCCGAGCGGACAACTGGAGCCTCACGCAAGAGAACGGAGACCTATCGTCTTTCGCAGAGATATAGGTTAGAGACAAACGTGAAATCTGAGATTCGCTCTTAGGCGAAAGAAGAAAAGAAGAACGGGTCGGGAATCTATCTATCGAAGGGTGGATGAGTATGAGCGGGGCCTCACCCGGGAACGCGAGGGAACGCCACTCTCCGATGCTGTTTGAAGAGCTGCTCGAATCCTCGCCCGACGCCATCGTCGTAACCGATCTGGGAGGACGAATTACAGCCGCGAATGCGCAACTTGAGAAACTGTTTGGATTCTACCGTTCCGAGTTACTGGGTCAGCCGGTCGAGATGTTGATTCCTGAGCGATTTCGAAGCGCTCATCCTGCCCACCGCAGAACCTTTCACACGGAACCCCGAATGCGGCCGATGGGGGTTGGAGTGGAACTCTACGCCAGACGCAAGGATGGAAGCGAATTCCCGGTCGACATCATGCTCAGCCCCGTGGAGACAACCGAAGGCCGAGCCGTGTTGAGTGTCATCCACGACATCACGGAAAAGAAGCGCGCCGAGGAAGCCCTGCGGAAAAGCGAAGAGCAGTTGCGGCGACTAGCCGAGTCAACGGCAAGGCAGCGGGACGAGCTTGCCGAAGAGATTCGATTAGCGGCAGAGGTGCAACAGAACATCTTGCCTCAATCAATTCCCGCAGTACCTGGGTTCGAATTTGCGGCGCGCATGTACCCGGCCAGGATCGTAGCAGGAGACTACTACGGATTCCTCGAACTGCCGGACGGGAAGATTGGTTTGGTTATCGCTGACGTGTCCGGCAAAGGGGTCGCGGCCGGTCTGCTGATGCCTTCAATCGAAGTGGTCCTGCGCATGGATGCGCCGCGATTCCCGCGCACCAATGATCTGCTCGGAAGCTTTAATAACGTCGTTCACCAGATCACGGGTGCAGATCGGTTCATCTCTCTCTTCTATGGAAAGCTCAGCCCGCAGGCGCGCTCCTTGGAATATACCAATGCAGGCCACAATCCGCCGCTCGTGATTCGCGGCAGCCGAGACCCAATTCCGCTAGACAAAGGAGGTCCCGTGCTGGGTATGATTCAAGGATCGGGCTACGAGAGTGACCAGATCGATCTCCAGACCGGAGACGTGCTTGTGCTGTTCACCGATGGGGTGGTCGAGGCCGAAAATCCGGACGGAGAAGAATATACTGCAAAGCGACTAGCCGGAATCGTGAGTTCTCATCTGCAACAAAGTCCCGGCGAACTCATCGAGACTATTCATGCCTCGGTCATCCAATTTCGGCAAACAACTGTGCTTGCTGACGATTTCACGTTGGTAGTGCTGAAGACGTTGTAGACCTTCGGAAACGTAGGCGCATCGCGCTTCACCGCCTACCGCAGCAATTACGCCGACAAGAAACTCGCAAATCTCGGTAGACGAAAAGCGGATTTTGCTGACATGAGACCGATGACTGCTCAAACGCAACACAATCATCCGCGGCTATTTCGGTTGGAACATCCTAAGTCTCAGAGCATCCGCCCAAAGATGGATGGCTGTTGTGACAAAATGCCCTGGATGACGGGCAAGCCGGAAGTTATCGATTCGTCCGGCGGATTAGTACCGACAAACGCGCTTGTGTCCATTGAATGAGGTATTCGTCGGCGGTTGATTAGGCTGTACTTCGCCGGTTGTCTAAGTAGCCATGGCCAGCCAAGGCAGACGCCGTTTCCAAATCCCCACTGTCATAGCTAATCGTAGCTAACGCTGTCGAGCCGTTCTGAAACCCGCAATTTTATTGGTGATTTTGAAGGGAAAAAGTATGGCGGAGAGGGTGGGATTCGAACCCACGGTTGAGTTTCCCCAACACACGCTTTCCAAGCGTGCTCCTTAAACCGCTCGGACACCTCTCCTTGGCCTACATTCGGCGGCTTTAGCGAGCTCGGACAAAGCCGTTCGGGAGAACAACAATTAAGGCAAACAACACTTCGTGCGACGGTTTATTGTACGGCGCGGCGCAGCGAATCCCAAATCCGGTTCCGTCGGCCGTGCTTGCCAGCCGACCCAACTAGGATGTCGCGAGCCACGCGTCTAATAGTTCGGGATTTCCACGGCGGCGGCGACCACGCAGACCCATAGTAACACTTCGATCAGAGCGCTGAGTTTGGCGACGGGAGGCGTATCGGCTTGCCGGCCCCAATTGCGGACTTTTCGCTGCACCAGGATATGCCAGCTCAGCGCCAGCGGAACAAAAAAACCCAGCTTGACTTCGAATGCGGCATTGTCCAAATAGGTGGTGCCGATGCCCGAAAAGAGCAAAAACCCGCCGAGAACCACGAAGCAGAAGGCAATCCAGTTCCAGATGAAGAGAGCTTCGGAAAGCTCGGCCGCGGTCTGCCGCTTACTTCCCACGCCCAGAATCCGCAAATCGACGAGCACGTTCGTACCGAGCCACAAGCTGAGGCCGGAAAAATGGATCAGTTGAATATAGGGATAGATGCGCGTGGTGCGGATTACCGTAGCCCAACCCGTCTGCCCAATCCATTTTGTAATAGCCACCAAGAAGTCGTGCATAGAGGCGCACCCTCCGGTTCACGTTATCTTGCAATGCTATTCGGGCGCTTTCGGCGGCCGCGGAGGGAATCTATCCCAATCCAGAGAGCGCCGCGATATCCACGCCCGCCAGGATGGCGCCGAGCCAGAGCAGAAGCGAAAGCGCGGCGACCACCTTGACGCCCAGGGGTATAACAGACAATTGATTCCACCTTCGCTGGCCGCGGTGAACGATCACCGTGAAAACGAAAGCCAGCAGAATGACGATCATCTTGGCTTGAAACACGTGATCGGGCGCGTAATCGCCGGCGTCGGTGGTGAACAGGAGAAAGCCGGAGATCATCGCCAGCGTGAAACCGATCCAGGTCCAGGGAAGAAGCTGGTCGGCGAGCAGAGAGATCGTTTGGCCGCGGCCGGCAAGGCCCAGGATGCGCAGGTCGACGAGGATGATCGTCCCGATGAAGAAAAACAGCGTGAAGTAATGGACGACCGAAACGCTCGAATATAACCAGCCGGTAGTGCCGAGAACCTTCACCCAACCCACTTGCTCGAGCGATTCCCACACAGCAAGCCTCCCTCAAGTTTTGCTGGATGTTACGAGCGCGGCAGAGCGATGCGCTGTTAATTCGGCGTAAAATCGCCCTCAAATCCGTGGCTAAGCGTGCAGGTTCGAGTTGAGGTTGACTTGAAGGGCGCCGCGGACTTAACGTGTCGGACAAAGACAAGCTGGCCAGGAGGTCGCTGATGCGTGAAATCGTGGTGTATTTGCGCGGACTAACCCTGTTTGTAGCAGGCATTGCGGTGGGAACTTTGCTCATTCAGCCGGGCGCGGCGCAGGAGAGCCCTGTCACCGGCCTGCGGCTGAATCACGTGGGGATCGCGGTGAAGAACTATGAGGAATCCGTCAATTTCTACACGAAAGTGATGGGGTTCAAAGTGGCTTTTCGCTTTCCCAGCCCGGATGGCAAGCCAACGACAACGTATTTCCAGATCAGCCGCGACACGTTCCTGGAAATGGCCCCCACCAGCGCGCAGTTGCCGGTGGGAATTACGCACATGGGAATCGAGACGCCGGACGTGAAGAAGACCATCGAGCAACTGAGGGCGGCGGGCGGGACCGTGCAGGACTTTCGCGTCAGCGGCCCAACCAAGGCTCTGCTGTCGAATATTACCGACCCCAACGGCATCCGCTTGGAACTGATCGAACTTACCCCGGATTCGCTGCACAAAAAGGCGGAAGAGTCCTGGAAATAGCCGGTTGCTCGCGTATCGCGTAAGTCCAGAATTCAGCCCGGCATGCCGATTCCTTCGGGAAGAGCGAATCAGAAGTGACTTGCTAACGTTGGGAAGCCTTGCCAGACATTATCTGGCTCATAAACTCTTCGGATTTGCCGCGAGGAATGGTGAGCGCTGTCCAGTTGGCCCCGGCGAAGTGTTTTGCCACGTAAACGATCTGGCCGACGTGATAGGCATAATGCGCGAGCTGTCGATTGAGGGCCTGCATGACAGAATGGGCTTCGGAGCGGATAAACACTTTTTGCCCCAGATGCTCGTCCTTTAACGGCGCGAGGGCGCTAAAGACGTGCTGCCAGCCGGTCTCCCACATGGCCATCAACTCCGCCCTGGTTTTGGGAGGAGCTTCAAATTCAGTGTCGCGCTTTCGATCGGGCTTTTCGCCGTCGGTGTTGAGGAAATCGGTAAAACGCGAGCGCATGTTGCCGGCCAGATGTTTAACCATGATGGCGATGGAGTTTGACTCCGCGTCGGGAGCCGCGACCAACGCTTCGTCCGACACCTGGACCATGGCGCGTTCCCCAAGCCGCTTGTAGTAGCGCAAAAGATCGGCGCAGTCCTTCGTGTAAGAGGTGGTGAATTCCAGCGGCATTCCGGAATTTTCCGCCTGAACCTCGCGCAATGCAAGCGGCGCATCGCGCCTGGAGGGCGCTCAGGGTTGCGAATAATATCCCTGGCGAGTTCGCGCGCTCAGGCCAGGCTTAGCGATGTGAATTTCGATCTGATGGTATTCGTTGGGCTTATCGGCATGGGGAGGATCGAAAGAGAGCTGGTAGTAACTCCCTAAATCGGCGAGGCACTTTTGCAGCTGAGCTGCGATATCGTTGCTCGAATTGAACGCGATACCGCCGCTCTGAGTGGCGAGTACTTCCAGCGCCAAGTCTCCGGCTTGCACCTGGCTCGGCTTGCTAACGCCCCTGATGAAGTTCCTCCAGAAGAAAGTGTGGGATGGGTTAGCGGTGCCTGAAGGATCGATACTGTAAAGCGTGAAGTTATCCTGCCAAAAATGGTTCGAGAAATCGACGATTCGGCCGAATAACGATTCCTGCTGTTTTGCGTCGATCTCGATATTGGGGCCGGAGAGGAGCGGCCAGCCCGGAGAAAGCCAAACGATGACCTTGCGCGTAAGGTCCTGCGAGGAGCGAGCCGATTCGCGGTCGATCAGGTCTTGCAGACCTCGCAGCGAAATCTCGAAGACCTGGTCCGCTTCGAAAAATCCGCCGGAAGAGCGGAAATTGCGGAGGCCATTGGCGTACTGGTCCAGTGCGACACTGAGCGCGTTACCGTCGCTCGAAAAGCCCTGCACAATCTGCAGATCTGTGTCCGTAAGCACGGCAAGGCTGACGGGATAGGCAAGTTTACCTTGATCCGCTCGCAGGACTTTGTCGATCTGCTCGCGTTCAAAACCCACGGTCGAATAACCGCCGTTCACCGCATCGATAACAATGATGACGTCAATGGGAGCCTGCCGGCCGTCCACCTCTTGAAAAGAGCTCGATGGTTTGCTTGAGCTTGTTATCGGAAAGGGTGAAGTCCTGCTGCTGAAGGCCGCGCGCCGGTACTCCGGACTTCGCGGTCACAACCACGTCCAGCAGCATCCGGCCGGGGGCGGGCTGGGTTTGCGGGCGGCCCGATCCAGCCGAAGCCGCGGCGCTGTATGCGAGGAGTATAAGAATAAGAAGGCCGCTTCGTGGGTTGATGAACATGAAAAGGAATGAGATCAGCGCCCCCATACACGCTGTGATGCGCCGCATGGGATGATCTTACGCCGGTCTCGCGCCTCGGGCGTAAATATTCTTGGCTTCCATTTCGGTGGCATTTTCTGTGGCACTCCCCTGGGCATTCCTTTTGGTATTTCTGCGGGGCCGATACCACCGTGCAGAGGCGACGTTGCAAAGGATACCGCGAACCGATAAAATCGGTTCCCCTCTTGATGATGGAATCTTCTTGGAATTCACGAACGGAGAAACCGCGCGTCGCGCTGGGCGCGGACCACGCCGGCTTTCAGGCCAAGGAGAGCTTAAAGAAATATCTGCAATCGGCCGGATACACCGTAAATGACGAAGGCGCACGGTCCGAGGAGTCGGTGGACTATCCGGATTTCGCCGTCAAGGTCGCGCTGAGCGTGCGGCGAGGGCCGCGACGATCTGGGCATTCTCATCTGCGGCACGGGCATCGGGATGGCCATGGCCGCGAATAAGGTGGGCGGGATTCGCGCGGCCGTCGCGCACGACGCGATGACCGCGCGCATGAGCCGCGAACACAACGACGCCAACGTGCTGGCGATGGGCGCGCGCGTGCTGAACGAGCATCAAATCATCGAAGCGGCGGCGAGTTTTCTGGAGGCGCAGTTCGCCGGCGGACGCCATCAGCGGCGCATCGACAAAATTTCGGAACTCGATCACAGCCGTTCCACCTGAGCCTTCGATCCCATAAAATCGCGCGGCCTGCGAATGCCGCCGGGGAGCAGAGACGAAGAATGAGCACAGCCAAAACAACCGCAGAACGCGGTTCCGCGGACAGCGCCACGCTCGAACGGATGAACCGCCCGCTGCGCGACGTCGATCCGGAAATCGCCGAAATTCTCGAACTGGAAGCGCGCCGCCAGGCCACCGGCCTGGAATTGATTCCTTCGGAAAATCTGGTCTCCGAAGCCGTGCTGGAAGCGATGGGCTCGGTGCTCACCAACAAATACGCCGAAGGCTATCCCGGCAAGCGCTACTACGGCGGCTGCGAATTCGTGGATCGCGCCGAGCAACTGGCCATCGATCGCGCCAAGCAGCTTTTCGGCGCCGAGCACGCCAACGTGCAGGCGCATTCCGGCACGCAGGCCAACATCGCCGTGTACATGACCGCGCTGCAGCCGGGCGACACCGTGCTGGGCATGAATCTGGCGCACGGCGGGCACCTGACGCACGGCCACCCGCTGAATTTTTCCGGCAAGACCTACAAGTTCATTGCCTACGGCGTGCGCAAGGACACCGAGACCATCGATTACGACGAGATCGAGCGGCTGGCCGCCGAGCACAAGCCCAAGATGATCGTCGCCGGCGCCAGCGCCTATTCGCGCATCATCGATTTCGAGCGCATGGCGCGCATCGCGGCATCGGCGGGCGCGGTTTTGTTCGTGGACATGGCGCACATCGCCGGCCTGGTCGCCGCCGGCGTGCATCCCAGCCCGGTGCCGCACGCCGACTTCGTTTCCACCACGACGCACAAGACGCTGCGCGGGCCGCGCGGCGGGCTGGTCCTGTGCCGGCAAAAATGGGCCAAGGAACTCGACCGCATCACCTTCCCCGGCACGCAGGGCGGCCCGCTGATGCACACGATCGCGGCCAAAGCCGTCTGCCTGAAGGAAGCGATGCAGCCGGAGTTTCGCGAATATCAGAAGCAGGTGGTGGCCAACGCCAAGGCGCTGGCCGACGGGCATGGCGCGGCGCGGCTTCCGCATCGTCACCGGCGGCACGGACAACCACCTGTTTCTGGTGGACCTCTACTCGCGCGGCCTGACCGGCAAGGACGCGCAGGCTTCGCTCGATCGCGCCGCCATCACCGTGAACAAGAACTCCATTCCCTTCGATCCCACGCCGCCCATGACCGCCGGCGGCATTCGCCTGGGCAGCCCGGCGGTGACCACGCGCGGCATGCGCGAGCCGGAGATGGAGCGCATCGCCGGCTGGATCGGCGAAGTGCTGGCGCACCTGGGCGACGCGGCCACCGAGCAGCGCGTTCGCGGCGAAGTGGCCGAGCTCACGTCGCACTATCCTCTGTACATGCGGCGCTGGCAGCGCCGGCGGAACGCTGTCAGACTCGAGTTCTGCCGCGAACGCCGAGCGCGCGCGCGGGACAATCATGCGCGTGGCCATTGATATTCGCCGCGCCGGCGACTACGGCCTGGGCACCTACATCCGCAACATCGTCAACCAGCTCGCGCGGATGGACGACGACTCGCATTACCTGCTGATCGGCCAGCGCCGGCATCTGGCGGAGTTCGATCCGCTGCCCCAAAATTTCGAGCTGCTGGAATACCCGCACGAGCCCGGCACTTTTCACACGCATCTGCACCTGCCCTGGCTGCTGCGCCAGCGGCGCGTGGACATGCTGCACATGCCCTGGTTCTACGCGCCGGCGATGGTGCCCGCGCGGCTGGTGATCACCGTGCACGACCTGAGCGACGTGCTGACTCCGCTGGTGGGCGCCAGTACGCCCGGTGCAAACCGGACGCCTTTTCTTTGCGCGGCGCGCGCTGAACGCGCGCCGACCATATCTTCGCCGTCTCGCAATCCTCGAAGCGCGACCTGGCGCGCACCTTTCGCATTCCCGGAAGCGAAGATCACGCGTGGTCTACAACGCCGTGGACGAGCGCTTCCTGAACGAGCCGCTGCCCGCGGACGCCGACCGCATCCTGGAGCGCCACGCCGTCAATTCTCCCTACGTGCTGTACGCCGGGAACATCAAGCCGCAGAAAAATCTGCCGCGGCTGATCGAGGCTTTTGCCGTGGCCAAAGCGGAACTGCGCGAGCAATCCGGAATTCGCGCAACTCAAGCTGCTGGTGATCGGCGAGGCGCTCACGCGCCACGCCGATTTGCGCCGCGCCGTGGTGCGCGCGCGCGTGCGCGAAGACGTGCGCTTCCTGGGATTCGTGCCGCAGACCGGTGCTGCGCGTCTTTTATTCGCGCGCGCCGGCGTTCCTGTTTCCTTCCCTGTACGAAGGCTTCGGATTGCCGCCGCTGGAGGCCATGGCCCACGGCACGCCGGTGCTCACTTCCAACGTGTCGTCGCTGCCGGAAGTCTTCAACGACGCCGCTCTGCTGGTGAATCCGGAAAACGTGTTCGACATCGCGCGCGGCATCCGGCAGATCCTCACCGAAAACGTCGCTGCGCGAAACGCTGATCCGCCGCGGCTACGAACGCGCCCGCATGTACTCCTGGGAACACGCCGCGCAATTGGTGCACGCGGCATATCAGTCCGTTCTGCGCCGGACGCGTTGCCGCCTGAAGCGCCGGCGCCTCGCGCCGACCTCCAATTAAATAATCTGCAAGATCGAGCTCGCGCGCCTGGCCTTCGGCGAATGCGAAAGGCGCGAACGGGCGCGCGCCGTCGGGCCGCGGGCTGAGAGATAAAGTACGCGGCCTCGGGATAGAAGGCGCGCTCGATATCGAGCGGCGAGGGCGCAGTTTTCGCCCGGGGATGCGAATGGTAGATGCCCAGATGTTCGAGCGCTTCGGCGCGCATGCGGCGAAAGAGCGCGAATAGCTCCTCGGGCGCAATCTCGTAAGCTGTGGCGCTTTGCAAAGCGTTTTTCGCGGGCAAGACGGAGGAGATCAGGCCGTCGCGGCCGGCCAGCAAACCGCAGCACTCGATTTCCGGCTTGATGCGGGCTTCGGAGAGCAGACGCTCGCAGACGCCACGGCCGATCGCGGACAACCTCACTCATCGCGCCGATTGTCTCATTTCGGCGCGAGAGCGGCTGGGTGCTCATTCCGGACTCGCCGAATCGGACCAGAAGCAAAGCGATCTTGCGCGATTCGCTGTTACGCCTTTTGCGCCTGGCGCCGCAGGAACGTGGGCACGTCCAGGTCCAGCGGGTCGGCGGCCGACTCCTGAATCACGGGCGGCACGGGACGAGCCGGCTGCATGACCACCTCTTCTTCTACGGCTTCCTCCTGCACAATCCTGGGCTGCGGCGGCACCGGGACCGGCTCCTGTTCAGGGACGACTGCGGGCGCCTTCCACGTCTTCGGCAGATACGAAGGACGCTGCTGCTGTTTCTTGCCGGCTTCGCGGAAGCCGGCGGCGATCACGGTGATCTTCACGGACTCCTTCATGGCATCGTCCATCACCGCGCCGAAAATGATGTTGGCGTTTTCGTGCGCGGCTTTCTGGATGATGGAGGAGGCTTCGTGAACTTCATGCAGCGACAGGCTGGACGAGCCGGTCACGTTGATGAGGATGCCCTGCGCGCCGTTGATGGAGTTGTCTTCGAGCAAGGGGCTGGAGATGGCGCGATTGGCGGCATCCACGGCGCGATTGGAGCCGGAGGCCGACCGCCGTGCCCATGACCGCGTAGCCCTGCCCTGCATGATGGTTTTCACGTCGGCGAAATCGCGGTTGATGATGCCGGGGATGGTGATGATGTCGCTGATGCCCTGCACGGCCTGGCGCAGGATGTCGTCGGCGATGCGGAACGCCTCGAAGAAGCTGGTGCCGCGCTCGACGGTCTCCATCAGGCGCTCGTTGGGGATGACGATGACGGTGTCCACGCAGCCGACCAGTTCGGAGAGCGCGTGTTCGGCCTGCATCATGCGGCGCTTGCCCTCGAAGGCGAAGGGCTTGGTGACCACGGCGACGGTGAGCGCGCCGAGTTCGCTGGCGAGCGAAGCCACCACGGGCGCGGCGCCGCTGCCGGTGCCGCCGCCCAGGCCCGCGGTGATGAAGATCATGTCGGAGCCTTCGAGCGCCTCGATGATCTTCTCGGTGTCCTCGAGCGCGGCCTTGCGGCCGACCTCGGGATTGGCGCCGGCGCCCAGGCCCTTGGTGAGCTTGGTGCCGATTTGCAGCTTCACCGGCGCCTGCGACAGTTTCAGCGCCTGCAAGTCGGTGTTGGCGGCGATGAATTCGACGCCCTCGACCTTGGCGCGGATCATGCGGTTGACGGCGTTGCGAGCCGCCGCCGCCCACGCCGATCACTTTGATCTTGGCGCCTTCCGGCCGTTCTTCGCTAAACGAAATTCTGAGTGCCAGACTCCTTTGGCGTCATTCGTGTTCCCCCCATATGTTGCCGGCCGGCGCGCTTCCGGCGTTCACTGGCCGGCGAACATGCTTTTCAATTTCGCCACCAATGTAGCGGGACGCTGCGCCGCCGTGCGGCGGGCGTGCGCTCCGTACAGCAGCAGCCCTACTGCGGTTGCGTACTCGGGCTGGGAAAGCTCTTCGGGCATGCCCTCGAGCCCGCGCGGCGCGGCGCAGCGCACGGGCAGCGAGAACATGTGCTCGGCCAATTCGACCAAGCCGGCAGGCGCGCGCCGCCTCCGGCCAGCACCAGGCCCGCGGGGATCTGCGTGTCGAGGCCGGCGCGCTTCAGTTCGTCGCGCACCAGCGTCAGCAGTTCCTGCGCGCGCGGCTCGATGATCTCGTTGAGCATGCGCGCGAAAACAGTGCGCGGCGGGCGATCGCCGACGCTGGCGATTTCGATGGGCTGATCCTCGCCGAGCAAGTTCGCGCCAGGCGCAGCCGTGCTCGCGCTTGATTTTTTCCGCTTCGGGAATCGGCGTGCGCAGGCCGACGGCCAGATCGTTGGTGAAATGATCGCCGCCGACGGGCAGCGCCGCCAGCGTGGCGAACCACGCCGCCGGAATAGACGATCAGCTCCGTCGTGCCGCCGCCGATATCGAGCAGGCAGCAGCCCAGTTCGCGCTCGTCCTGCGTAAGCACGGCCTCGGCCGAGGCCAGCGGCTCGAGCGCGGTATCGGTGACCACCACGCCGGCGCGATTGACGGCGGTGACGACATTTTGCGTGGCCGCGGCCGAAGCGGTGACGATGTGCACGTTCACTTCGAGCTTCTGCCCGACCATGCCGATGGGATCGCGGATGCTGTCCTGCTGGTCGACCAGAAATTCCTGCGGGAGCACGTGCAGAACTTCGCGGTCTTCGGGAAGCGTGATGGCGCGCGCGGCGTCCACGGCGCGGCGCACGTCTTCGCGTTCGATGTCGCGCGGCGCGCGCGCCCAGTGACAATGCCCCCGCGGCTATTCACGCCGCGAACGTGGCTGCCGGCGACGCCGACGACCGCCGATTCCACCGGCACGCCGGCGACGCCTTCGGCTTCTTCGAGCGCGCGGCGGATGGAGCTGACCGCGGCGTCCAGATTGACGATCAGGCCCTTGCGCGATGCCCTTGGATTCAGCCGCGCCCATGGCCAGGAATCTTGCGCGCCGCCATCCTCGATGTCGGCGATCAGCGCGCACGTCTTGGTGCTGCCGATATCCAGCGCGACCAGGTAGCGATCCTTCTTCGCCACTAATTGCTCCTGCCGTTGCCGCATGATGCGCCATCGCGCGGCCGCCGCCTGCGCCGCCTGAGCTCCCTGAGCGATTGGCGGCCTCCAGCGGCTTGGCGGCGCTGCGGATCGCGCTCCGGATTGACCACCACCTGCCGCGAAAATCGCAGGTCCACCGATTCCACGCGCCCCGCGCTGGCGCGCCATGGCCGATATTATCCAGCAGCAGGCGATATTTGTTCACGAAATCGCCAGTCGCCGAAGTGCACCCGAATGGGATATTGCCCTTCGAGCCCCGGCAGGTCCGGCGAGCGTGGCGCGAACATCCTGCGCGTCGGAGAAATCCACTTCGCTGACCTGTTCGCTCGCGCCGGGGTGCGCCAGGTCAATCTCCTTCATGAACTCGACGAACAGGCGCCATGCGCTCCTCGCGATCGGCAAGCGGCATGGTGTCGTCAAAGCCGCTGACCACCGGAAAATGGAAATCGCCTTCCAGCGGCCGTTCCAGAATGCACTCCCGCGGCGTCCACGAGCTGCAATTCGTTGCCGGTGCGCAGGAAGGCGACGGGCGTGCGCTCGGTCAGTTCGACGCGAATGCGATCCGGCAAAGCGCGCTCGACAGCTGGCCTGCTCGCACCCAGGGAATGGCTTCGAGCGCCGCGCGGCGCGCATCCAGCGGCACGCGCAGAATGCTCTTGCCCAAATCCGGCGTGAAGATCTCGGTGATCGCCGCGCGGCTGACATAACTGATTGCCGGCGACTTCGATCTGGTCGGGATCGCTGAAAGCGACGCGCGGAGAAAACAGCAGGAAGCGAGTGCCGTAGTAGGCGACGCCATCCGGCCGCGAGAATTGCAGCGCACCAGCGAGCGAGCCAGCGGCGATACGCGGGCCAGCTTTGCGGCCGAATTTGCGGCGGCGAATCTCCAGCGGCTTCTGCCGCCGGAGATAGCGCGGCTCATCGTCGGCGAGCGCCTCGGGCGGATAGACGTTCGGGCTCGGTGTTCATGCGTTCTTCATCCTGCGTCCATAGAATGACTTCGTTCTCGAGCTCGACGCCGTAAGTGGCGCGCACGCGCTCGCGCACTTGCGCGATGAGGCCGAGCATGTCGGCGCAGCTGGCGTGGCCCGCATTCACGAAAAAATTGGCGTGGCGGTCGCTGACGCGGGCGTCGCCGACGGAAAAGCCCTTGAGCCCCAGTTCGTCAATCATCCTGCCGGCGGACCCGCCCGGAGGATTTTTGAAGATGCAGCCCGCGCTTTTCTGATTGAGCGGCTGGCTGGCGCGGCGTTTTTCGTTGCAGACGCGAATCCCTTGGAGAATTTCGCGGTATGGTTTGGAGGGCAGCTCCAGTTTCACCGCGAGCATAATATCATCGGGCGCAAAAGAAGTGTGACGATATTCGAAAGCAAATTTCATTTCCGTGCAGGGTTTCGATGCGCGCCTCGGCGGCGCGGTAGAGTTCGACCTCGCGGACGTAGGAGCCGATCTGGGTGCCATAGGCGCCGGCGTTCATGCGCAGCGCCCCGCCCACGGTTCCGGGAACGCCGATCAGGCCCTCCATGCCGCCCAGATCGTGCTTGGCGCAGAAGGTGACGGTGCGGCCGAGGTCGGCGGCGGCGTCCACGCAGCGCGAAATTGCCCTCGAGGCGCACTTCGGGGTCCTGCCGATGGCCAGCTGCAGAACCACCCAGGGCAGTTCGCCGTCGCGGACCAGGAGGTTGGTGCCGCCGCCGAGGAACTTGTAGGGGATGCCCGCGCCGCGCAGCAGCGCGATCAGCTCCGGCAAGCGAGGCGTGGCGGCGGATCAGCAGCAGATCGGTGGTGCCGCCGATGCCGAGCGAAGTGCGCTCGGCGAGCGAGGCTCCGGCGATGCGCTCGACGCCGAGCTCCGGCAGAGCCGCAAGAATGTCTGGGATCGCTAAGCTCGCATGATCGACGTCGCTGCCGGCTGGGCTGCTTCGGCTGCTGAAGTGCCGAGCCAGGAGCAGGGCGAATTCGCCGAGGGCGCGATTGACGTTGCCCGCGCCGATGGCCAGGACGGCATCGCCCGGGCGAGCTTCGCGCAGCAGATAGTCGATGCTCTCCTGCAAGGTGCTGCAATAGACGACATTCTTGTGGCCGGCGGCGCGAATGGCGTCGGCCAGCGCCGCGGCGGTGATGCCGCGGATGGGCGCTTCGCTGGCGGCGTAGATGTCGGTCAGGACCAGCACGTCGGCCTGATTGAAGGCGCGGCAGAAATCGTCCCAAAGGTGCTGCGTGCGCGTGTAGCGATGCGGCTGAAAGAGCACCAGCAGGCGGTCGTAGCCGCAGCCGCGCGCCGCTTCGAGCGTGGCGCGAATTTCCACAGGGTGATGGCCGTAATCGTCGATCAGGGTAATGCCGCGCAACGGTGCCCTTGACCTCGAAGCGCCGGCCCACGCCGGTGAAAGTTTCCAGGCCGGCGCGAATCAGGTCGGCGGGAACATCGAGATAAAGCGCCACGGCAGCGGCAGCGGCGGCATTGCGCACGTTGTGAATGCCGGGCGGGCCGGGCAGGCGAAACATGCCCAGATCCTCGCCGCGATAGGTAAGCCGGAACTCGCTGGCCAGGCCGCGCAGGTCGACGTCGCTGATGACCAGATCGGCCTGGCTGGAGGTGCCGTAGGTGATCACCGGGCGGGTGACGCGCGGGATGATGGCCTGCACGTTGGGCTCGTCGAGGCAAAGCACCGCCGCGCCGTAAAACGGTACGCGATTCACGAATTGCGTGAAAACGTCCTGAATCTCCTCGAGCGAGGCGTAGTGGTCGAGGTGTTCGCGATCGATGGTGGTCACCACGGCGACGACCGGCGCCAGCAGCAGGAACGAGCGGTCGCTCTCGTCCGCTTCGACCACCATGTATTCGCCGCGGCCGAGGCGCGCCGTGGTGCCGGCGTGATTGACGCGCCCGCCCACGACGAAGGTGGGGTCCAGGCCGGCCGCGCCCAGGATCGAGGCGACCATGGAGGTGGTGGTGGTCTTGCCGTGCGCGCCGGCCACCGCGATGCCATATTTCAGGCGCATCAATTCGGCCAGCATCTCGGCGCGCGGAATGACGGGAATTTTCAGCCGCAGCGCTTCCGACGAGTTCGGGATTGTCGCGGCGAATGGCGGAGCTGGCCACCACGACGTGCGCGCCCTGAACGTGTTCGGCGCGATGGCCTTCGTAGATTTGCGCGCCCGAGATTGGCCAGCCGCTCGGTGACCGGCGAGAGCCGCAGGTCGGAGCCGGAGACGGCGTAGCCCAGCGTGAGCAGCACTTCGGCGATGCCGCTCATGCCGATGCCGCCGATGCCCACCAGATGAATGCGCTTGAAATTGTGAAACGGCCCGGTCATGGACGCGCCACCTCCTCGATCAAATCCACGATCTTCTCGGCGGCATGGGGCCGCGCCAGCTCTGCGCGCGCGCGCGCCGAGTTCGATAAGCCTCGCGCGGATCGTCGATCAGCGCCAGAATCTCGCGCGCCAGGCGCTCGCCGCTCAATTCCGGTTCGGGAATCAGCCGCGCCGCGCCCGCGCGCACCATTTCCTCGCGCATTGCGCAACTGGTGGCTGTCGGTGGCGGCGCCGAAGGGGATGAAGATGGCGGCGCGTCCCGCGGCGGCGATTTCGGCGACGGTGATCGCGCCGGAGCGGCAGACGATCAGGTCGGCCTGGGCAAAACGATCCGCCATGTTCGAGAAAAACGGGGCCACTTCCGCGTCGATATTCGTGCCCTTGTAGGCTTCGCGAACCGCATTATAGTCGCGCTCGCCGGTCTGATGAACGATTGTCAGGCGGCTGCTTTCTGTGCGATAAAATGTTCAGCGCTTCGATCACGGCGCGATTGATCGCGCGCGAGCCCTGGCTGCCGCCGGTGATAAGAATGCGATAGGGCGGCGCGGGCCGCGCGCGGCGGAGCGTCAAAAAATTCCGCGCCGCACCGGGCAGCCGGTGAACACCGCGCGGCGCCCCAGCGCTCGGCGACGGAGGGATAACCGGTGGCGATGCGCGTGGCCATATCGGCGAGGACGCGATTGGTGAAGCCGGGCTCGGCGTTGGGCTCGAAGATCACGCTGGGCAATCCGGCATAGCATGGCCGACGAGCATCACCGGCCCCGCTGCGTAGCCGCCCACGCCAAAGCGCCGCCGCAAAACGATGGCGCCGCAGGATGGCCAGCGAATCCCAAAACGCCGAGCCGCAGCAGCAAGATATTGCGAGCGAACTGCGCCATTCCCATGCCTTTCAGTCCGGCGGAGCGAATCAGTCTCCAGCTTCAGCCCCGCTTGCGGCACCAGCCGCGATTCAATGCCGCGCTCGGTGCCCACGAAAATCACTTCCCTCGACGCGTCGCGGCGGAGCCATTCCCGCGCCACGGCCAGCGCCGGGAAAACGTGCCCGCCCGTGCCGCCGCCGGCAATCAGCAATTTCAATCCGCCGCTTCCCCGGCTACCCACGCACTCCTTCGCCCTGTGCTGGCTGATATTCAGGAGCACGCCCGTGCGCCAGAAGCATGACGAACAGGCTCGAGCCGCCGTAGCTGATGAACGGCAGCGGAATTCCCTTGGTCGGCATCATGCCCAGCACCACGCCCAGATTGATCAGCGCCTGGCTGGCCACCATCACCGTGATGCCCAGCGCCAGGAAGCGGCCAAAGTCGTCGGGAGCGCGAAACGCGGCGCGCAGGCCGCGCCAGGCATAGACGGCGAAAAGCGCCAGAACGATGGCGCCTCCGATGAATCCCAGCTCCTCGCACAGAACCGCGTAGATAAAATCGGTGTGCGCCTCGGGAAGATAGAAAAGCTTCTGCTTGCTCTCCATCAGGCCCACGCCGGTCAATCCGCCCGAGCCGACGGCGATCAGCGATTGCATCAGTTGGAATCCGTGGCCCTGCGGATCGGCGTCCGGATGCAGGAAGGCCATCACGCGCTCGTAGCGATAGGAGACGTGCACCACCGCGAAGTAGATCGCGGGAATGGCAACGGCCACGGCCGTGCCAGATGTATTTCCCGGAAAGCCCGGCGACGAACAGCATGGCCAGGGCGATGATCAAGATCTCGAGCGCGGTGCCCAGGTCGGGCTCCAGCACCACGAGTCCGGCCATCATCAGCACCAGGCCCAGCGCCGGAGCCAGCGTGTGCAGCACGTCGTTCACGCCGAAGCTGCGCGGGCGGCTGCGCAATTCGAGAAACCAAGCCAAGATAGAGAATCACGGCCAGCTTGGCCAATTCCGAAGGCTGCAGGCTGGCCGGCCCGACGCGAAACCAGCGATGCGTGGCGTGCGATTTGTCCAGGAAAAAGACGCCGACGAGCATGGCCAGGACCACGAAAAGATACGTGAGCACGAATCTGCGGCTGCCGCAGGCGGCGGTAATCGACGATTGAGCATGGCGAACATGGCGGCGAGGCCCAAGCCGAGCCACAGCAGCTGCCGCAGCAGAAAGTGGTAGCCGTTTCCGTACTGCTCGCGCGCCGTGACGCGCCGAGGCGCTGAACACCATCACCGCGCCGACCAGGCACAGCGCCAGGGTGGCCACGAACAACCAGCGATCGGTTTCGAGCTTCCGCGGCATCGCGTTAAACCTCGCGCCCCCGCGCCTTCACGCGCCGGCGGCGCTTCCGCCAGCTCGCCGCACCAGTTGCTTGAAGACGCGCCCGCGATGCTCGTAATTTTCAAACTGATCGAAACTGGCGCAGGCCGGAGCGAGCAGCACGGTATCGCCCGGCCGGGCGCGCTCGAACGCCAGCGTCACCGCGCGCTCGAGAGTGCCGGCGCGCTCGAGCGGCACAGCGCCCGCGAGCTGCGCGCCGATCTTCTCCGCGGCCGCGCCGATCAGCAAAACCAGGCGGGCTCGCTCGCGCAGCAGCGCGAATCAGCGGAGCGTAGTCGCTGCCCTTATCCTTGCCGCCCAGAATCACGAATAGGCCGCCGGGGAAAGCTTCCAGGGCCTTGATCGTGGCGTCCACGTTGGTGGCCTTGGAGTCGTTGAAGAAATTCACGCCGCCGATTTCGGCCACGAACTCCAGCCGATGCTCGACGCCCGGGAAAGCTGCGCACGCCCGCGGCGATCTCTGCGGGCGCGGCGCCCGCAAGGAATGCGGCGGACGCGGCGGCCAGAACATTTTCGAGATTGTGTTCGCCGCGCAGCGCGATGTCGGAGCGGCGCAGCAAGGGCGACCTCTTCGCCATCGCGCCGGAAGACGATCTGATCGCCGCGCAGATAGGCGCCGCTGGCCACGCGCTTCTCGCGGCTGAACCAGAAGATCTGCGGCCGCGCGGGCGCGTACTGCGTTGCCGCCAGGTCGTCGGCGTTGAGCACCGCCGCGTCGCGCTCGGTTTGGTTCTCGAAAATGCGCGCTTTGGCGCGGGCGTAATCTTCAAAGGACGCGTGCCGGTCGAGATGGTCGGGCGTCAGATTCAGCAACACGGCGACGTCCGGCCGGAACGAATCGATCAGTTCGAGCTGGAAGCTGCTGACCTCGGCCACGGTAATGCTCTTGTCGCTCGACTGATCCGCGCAAGCGATCAGCGGCGTGCCGATATTTCCCGCAACCATCGCCGGCAAGCCCGCGCTCGCCAGGATGTGGCCGACGAGCGAAGTCGTCGTGGTCTTGCCATTCGAGCCGGTGATGGCCGACCAGCCGTCCTCGCAGGAAGCGCCAGGCCAGTTCGATTTCGCTCCAGACGGGAACGCCCGCGGCGCGCGCCGCCGCCAGAACCGGATGGTTCGCCGGCACGCCCGGGCTGGGCACGATCAAATCTTCTGCCGCCAGCGCAGCCAGTGTGCCGTCGCCCGATGCGCCGCCCAAATTCAGCGTGCAGCCGAAGCGGCGCGCAGTTGCCGCCATAGCCTCGCCGAATTGCTCGGCCGGGCGCTCGTCGATGGCGGTCACGCAGCGCGCCGCGCGCGGCGCAGAACAGCGCCGTGGCGACGCCCGTGCGCGCCAGCCCCACGCACCAGCACGCGCTTGCCCGCGAGTTCGATTCCTGGACGCACCGTTACCTCAACTTCAGCGTCGTCAACGAAAACAGCGCAAAAACCAGCGCCACGATCCAAAAGCGCACGATAATTTTCGATTCGCTCCAGCCGGCCAGCTCGAAATGATGATGCAACGGCGCCATGCGGAAGATGCGCTTGCCCGGTCAGCCGGAACGAGGCCACCTGCAAAATCACGGAAAGCGCTTCGAGCACGAAAACGCCGCCCACCGAAAACAGCAGAATCTCCTGCTTGATGGCCACGGCGACTACGCCGATCGAGCCGCCGATGGCCAGCGAGCCGACGTCGCCCATGAAAATGTCCGCGGGGTGCGCGTTGTACCAGAGAAAGGCCAGCGACGCGCCCGACGAGCGCGCCGCAAAAGATGGTGAGCTCGCCCACCTGCGGCAGATGCTGAATATCGAGATAGGCGCTGAAGCCCGCGTGGCTGGTGACGTAGGTCAGCACCGTAAGCGCGCCCGCGGCCACCACCACGCAGCCGATGGCCAAGCCGTCCAGTCCGTCGGTGAGATTCACGGCGTTCGACGAGCCCACCATCACCAGAATCACGAAAGCCAGAAAGGGCAGAAAGGCCAGCCGGCCAAAAATAGCGGCTGCGCAACAGCGAATGCACCACCAGGTCGGGCCGAAAGTTCTTGAAGAACGGCACGATCAGCTGCGTGGAGTAGGTGCCGTGGTTGGCGGTCATCAAAAGCAGCACCAGCGCCGCCGCGAAGCTCACCAGGATCTGGAAGAGGAGCTTCGACCGGCCGGTGAGGCCAAGATTGTGGCGGCGCACCACTTTGTTGTAAGTCGTCGGCAAAACCGATGGCGCCGAAAGCCAGCATGGCGAAGATCGCCAGCAGCACATAGGCGTTGGAGAGATCGGCCCAGAACAACGTCGGCACGAGCGTGACCGTCACGATCAGAATGCCGCCCATGGTCGGCGTGCCGGCTTTCGCCTGGTGGCTGCGCTGGGCCCTTCTTCGCGAATGAACTGGCCGATCTGCAATTGCCGCAGGCGCCGGATCATCCAAGGCCCCAGGATCAGCCCCAGAAACAGAGCCGAGAGGCTGGCGAGCGCCGTGCGCACGGTGATGTAGCGAAAGACGTTGAGCAGGTGCGCCTGGCGCGGCGGAGACGTGATAGACGAGGTAGTAGAGCATTTCAGTTGGTAATCCGCGCCGGCGCCGGCGACAGCTTCCTCGGCCAGCGGATATTTCGCCCGCGAGCGCCTCGACGATGCGCTCCATCTTCACTCCGCGCGATCCTTTCACCAGCAGCAGGTCGCCCGGCCTCACGAAATCCGCAAGGAACTCCGCGGCGGCGGAAGAATCGCCGAAGAAGAGCGCCTGCGACGCGGGCATGCCCGCGCCGATCGCGCCGTTGACGATTTCCGCGGCGTGGCCCTGCACGGCCACGATGCAGTCCAGCCCCTGCGCGGCGGCCGCGCGGCCCGCCTCGCGATGGAGGCTCGCGGATCCGGCCCCAGCTCCAGCATCTCGCCGGCCGCCAGGATGCGCCGGCGGTAGGTGCCGTTCTTCGCTCCCGATTGGGCTCCCGTGTGAGACAAAAGATCGATCATGGCCCCCAGCGCCACGGGATTCGAGTTGTAGCTGTCGTTGATCACCGCAAAGCCCGCGGCGAACTCGCAGCAGCCGGCCGCGCATCTCCCCGACTTTGATATGGCGGAAAACGTCCGCGGCCTCGGCCGCGCCGATCTCCCAGACGCTGGCCGCGGCCAGCGCCGCCAGCGCGTTTTCGATGCTGTGGCGGCCGGGAAGCGCCAGGCGAAGCCGGGCGCGCTCGCCGTGAGCGATCAGGTCGAATTCGGAGCCGTCCGCGCCGCGATCCTCGAATCTTCTCGGCGCGAAAATCGGCCTGGGCGCCGCAGCCGAAGGTCAGCACGCGTCCGCGCGCCACTTCGCTGAAGCGCGCCACGCGCGGATCGTCGGCATTCAGCACCGCGACGGGCTCGGGACCGGCGAGACCTTCGATCAGTTCGCGTTTGGCCAGCGCGATTTCATCGACGGAAGCGAAAAACTCCAGGTGCACCGGCGCAACGCGCGTGACCACGCCCACCTCGGGCTCGGCAATCTCCGCCAGGCGCCGCAATTCGCCCGCGATGCGACATGCCCAATTCGACCACCGCGGCCTTGTCTTCCGGTTCCAGCCGCAGCAGCGTGAGCGGCAGGCCGTATTCGTTGTTCAGATTGCCCTCGGATTTCAGGACGCGGAATTTCGCGCCCAGCAGCGCCGCCAAAATCTCTTTCGTGGTGGTCTTTCCGACCGAGCCTGTGACCGCGGCGATGCGCCGCCCCCAGGCGCGCCGAACCGCTCGCGCCAACTCCTGCAGCGCGGCCAGCGTGTCGCTGACTGCGATGAGCCTGCCGCGAATTTCCGCGGGGTAGGCGGCCAGACACGCTCGCTCGACGACGACAGCGGCTTCCGCTCCCGCTTGCAAAGCAGCCGCCACGAAATCGTGTCCATCGTGTCGCGGGCCGCGGATGGCGACGAACAACTGCGCCTCGGCCCACCGTGCGAGAATCAATCGAGACGCCGGCCAGCCGGGCCAGGGGGTGAGAGCCCCGGGGGAACTGCGACACCCAAAGCGCGAGCAACCTCTTGAACCGTCCACCGCATATCGTCCTCAGCGGGTTCGTCTTCACCGCGCTCCCGGTTTCATTCCCGATTCATTCCCCGCTTGGCTTCCTCAATCGCCATAACCGCGCTGGCGCAGAATCAGCCGCGCCACTTCCCGGTCGTCGAAAGGAATCGTGCGGCCCTTCAGCACCTGGGTCTTCTCGTGCCCCTTGCCGGCGAGCAGCACCATGTCGCCGGGCCGCGCCTGCTCGAGCGCCAGTTCGATCGCGCGCTCGCGGTCCGGCTCGACCAGCACCTTGGCGGAGGTGCGCTGCAAACCCACGAGGGCATCGTTGATGATCATGCAGCGGATCTTCGCTGCGCGGATTGTCGCTCGAAAGCACCACCACGTCGCTCAGCCGGCCCGCGGCCTCGCCCATCAGCGGACGCTTGCTGCGGTCGCGTTCGCCGCCGCAGCCGAAAAGCGTGATGATGCGGCCGGCGGGATGCAGTTCGCGCGCCGTCGTCCAGGAGATTCTGCAAGGCGTCGTCGGTGTGCGCGTAATCCACGACGACCATGAAAGGGCTGGCCCAGATCGATGCGCTCGAAGCGGCCGGGCACCGCGGGCAGGTCCGCGAATGCCGGCTTCGATGGCTTCGCGCGGGAAGCCCAGAGCGATGCCAGCGCCAATCGCCGCGAGCACGTTATAGACGTTGATGCGTCCCACCAGCGCGCGAGTGCACTTCGATTTTGCCCACCGGCGTCTCGGCCACGAAGTCCAGACCCTCGCAGCGTCAGCGGAAATTTCTTGGCGGTGACCTGCGGCCCCGGAACCGAGGCCGTAGGTAATGCGTCTGCTCCGCGGCATCGCGGAGCTGCTGCGCCGTAAGGATCGTCGATATTGACGATGCCATCGAGCGGCGCGGCCCGCGCCGGTGCCTTCAAACAGGCGGCGCTTGGCGGCGAAATAGTCCTCCAAGGTGTTGTGAAAATCGAGATGATCGCGGGTCAGATTGGTGAAGACGGCCACGGCGAAGCGGCAGCCCCACAGGCGATCGAGCGCCAGCGCGTGCGAGCTGGCTCTCGAGCACCGCGTGCGTCCCGCCTTCCCGCACGATTTCGGCGAAGAAAGCGCTGCAGGTCCAGAGATTCCGGCGTGGTGGTTTTGGCCGGATGGGTTTCCAGCGGAGTGCGATATTCGATGGTGCCGAATAAGCCGCTGCGCAGGCCCGCCGCATGGACGATGGAATCGAGCAGAAAGCTGGTGGTGGTTTTGCCGTTGGTGCCGGTGATGCCGATGAGTTGCAGCCGATCCGCGGGACGGCCGTAAAAATTTGCCGCGATGGTGGCCAGCGCTTTGCGCGCATCGGGCACTTGTATCCACGCGACGGAGGCGGGCAGGGACGCCGGCAACGTCTCTTCGCTCTCGATCAGAGCGGCTTGGGCTTCGGTAGCGTCTGGCGTTGCGTCGGGCGCGCCCAGGGCTTGCGCGGTAACGGCTGGAGACGGCAGTTCGCTCACGATGGCCGCCGCGCCGCGCTCGATGGCGTCGGCGACGAACCGATTGCCATCCGTCTTTTCGCCGTGGATGGCGACGAAAAGAGAACCGGCCGCGGCGCTGCCGGCTGTCGTAAACAACCGAAGAGATCTCCGCGTCCGGATAGGGCAGAGGCTCGCTCGCCCCGGCACCCGCAAGCAATTCCGTCAGTTTCATTCCAACGCCTGTAAGTATAGGCCGCCCGGGAGGCTTGCTCAATTTTGCAAAGCTCTCGTGTGCCGAAGATTCCAGCAGCGCTCCCCTAGGCGAACTTGGCCGCGAACTTCGTTGTGCCCTTCGGCGCGCCGGCCGCATTACCGCGCCGCCTTATGAACTGGCGTTGGAGCGCGCAATTGCGCTTGCGTCAGAACCGGGCGGCCAAATTGGAAGATTACCGAAGCGCCGGCGCGCACCATCGTTCCCGGCTCGGGCGACTGCTGACTGCACCGTGCCCGCGCCGACCAGCACCGGGTTTACGCCCAGCTGCACGCAAATCTCGGTCACCTGCCGAACCGTCTTCCCGCTCAGATCGGGAACCGATACGCCCTCGCCCGCGGCCAGCTCCACCGTCTGCGCCGGAAGCAACTCCGCATCCGCGGCGGAAACCACGGGCGCGGCCGAAGACGATCCCGCAGGCGAGGAATCGACCATACTCGACCGGCGTGAATTGCGCCGGATCGTAATCGGAAACGTCCGCGGTTTGGGCGGCTTGCGAATGCCGCGCGGCTCGCAACGTCGCCGGCGCGACGGGAACGTCGCGCGGCACGTTGAGATAAGCCAGCACTTGCTCGGCGATGCGCTTGAAGACCGGCGCGGCCACCGATCCGCCTTCATGCTCGCCCACGGGCGAATCGAGCTGCACCAGAATCGTCACCGCGGGATTATTGATGGGCGCAAAGCCCACAAAAGAGGCGATCAGCTGCGTCGGCGGAATAGCGGCCCGTGGCGGGATCGATTTTTTGCGCCGTGCCCGTCTTGCCCGCGGCGGTATAGCCGTCGAGCTGCGCCTTGCGTTCCCGGTTCCGTTGAGCACCACGCCTTCGAGCATCGCGCGCATGGCCGCGGCCGTGGTCTCGCGGACCACGCGCTTCGGCTCCGGTTGCGGCTCCTGCTCCACCTGCGCTCCGCGCCGCAAAGCCAGAACCACGTGAGGCCGGTACAGCAGCCCGCCATTGGCGATGGCCGACACCGCATTGATCATCTGCAACGGCGTCACGCCGACTTCCTGGCCCATGGAGATGGAGCCCACCGAGACCGGCGTCCAGTTTTCGAGCCGCCGCAGCAGGCCGCGATTTTCGCCCGGCAGATCGATTCCGGTGGGAGCTGCCGAAACCGTAAGCGCGAATGTAGTCGTAAAACTTGGGCGCGCCGAGGCGCAGGCCGATCTTGATGGCGCCGACGTCGCTGGAATGCGCCAGAATCTGCGGCAACGGTCAGCAAGCCAAAGGCGTTGTGATCGCGGATGCGGTGTCCCGCGATGTAGATCGCGCCCATCTGGCAATCCACCACTTCGTCGGGCGTGGTGATGCCCTGATCGATGGCCGCGGAGAGCGTCACGATCTTGAACACCGAGCCCGGCTCGTACAGCGCGCCGATGGCGCGGTTCATGCGCGCTTCCGCGGACTGCTGCCGGCCGGCGCGTTGGGATTGAACGTGGGCCAGTTGGCCATGGCCAGAATTTCGCCGTTCGATGGGATCCTGGACGATCACGGTGCCGGCCTTGGCGTGCGTCTGCGTTGATCGCCGCGGCCAGCTCTTTTTCGGCGATGAACTGGATATTTTCGTCGATGGTCAGCACGACGCTCGTGCCGGCTTCCGGCGTCTTGTCGCTGCTGTCGTACCAGCGGCTGTGCGCGTCGGTGAGGATCAGCATGCGCCGAGGCTTGCTGCGGATGCGGTCGTCGAGCGCGTACTCGATGCCGCCGATGCCCTTTTCGTCGATATCCACGTAGCCGAGAACGGCGGCGGCCAAGTCGCGCTTGGGATAGAAGCGCTGGTCTTCCTTCTGAAAATAGATGCCGCGCAGGTTGAGCTTGCGGATGCGCGCCACGGTGTCCGGCGGCAGCTTGCGGGCGATCCACACGAAGGAGCGCGAGGAGCCGAGCCGCGTCTCGATTTCGTCCGGCGGCAAACCGACCACAGGCGCCGAGCAGGCGCGCCGCCGATCGTGGATCGGCGATCTCCGACGGAACGGCGAAGCAGGAATCGACCGACGGCGCTCATGGCCAGCTCCTGCAGATTGCGGTCGAGGATGTCGGCGCGCTTGGGGACTGATTTCGACGATGTGCTGCTGCTGCCGCTCGGCGCGGGCCAGGAAATCGCTGTAGCGGAACAGTTGCAGATAGGCCAGGCGGGCGAGCGCCGCGCCCGTCCACAGGGCCAGCACCGCGGCCACGATCAGCAACCGGGTCGAGGGACTGCGCAAGTCCATTCCCGTACCCGGCCGTGCATCTCGGGATTCAGATCAATTCAGAATTCTTCGCCGGATCGCTCGCCTTCGCGAGCGAAGTCGTCAGGCTCGGCCGCCAAACGCCCAGCGGCCCGAAATTCATTGAGCGCGGATCGATTTCCTGAGGCGGCGAACCTCGGCGACCACCGGTTCGCTCGGTCCCTCGAACGGCGCCACCTGGCCCGGCACCGGCGCGGTCAGCCCAATTGCGCGCGGGCAATTGCATCGATTCGCGAGGGCGCGCGCAGGCCGGCCACTTCCAGCTTCAATTGCTGATTCAGCTCGGCGGCTTGGGCAGCGCTGGGACTTCAGCGATTCCAGCTGGTAGCGCAAGCTGCGATATATTCGAAGTGCTGCCAGGCGTAGAAGAGGACCACGCGGCGGCCAGCAGCGCGCCCAGCCCGATCAGGCGCGCCATTTCGCGCAGCCGGCCGGAAGCGACGGGGCGCACCAGGCGCGAATTATCGATCCGCTTGACGGTGTGAAATTCGGTCATGATGCCAACCGTTCCGCCGAAACCTCCGGCAATGTCTTTTCGAGCTTCTCGGCCACGCGCATCTTCGCGCTGCGCGCCCGCGGGTTCGCGGCAATCTCCGCGTCGCGAGGGACAAATCACCTTGCGCGTCAGCACCTGCACCACGCCTTCGCCGGCCAGGCGGCGAAACTCCTGCTTGACCAGGCGGTCTTCGAGCGAGTGATAACTCAGCACCACCCAACGTCCTCCGGGAGCTAATGTGGCAGGGACTCGGTCTAGAAACTGCCCGAGTGCCTCCAACTCTCGATTCACCGCAATCCGCAGCGCCAGAAACGTTTTTGTCGCGGGATGCAGTTTCTGCCTTCCCCTTGAAGTACGAGCCCCTGCCACAACCGTTGCCAGGTGTTCGGTGCCGCGAATCGGCCGCGCACGCACGATGGCCCTGGCGATTCTTCTGGAATCCCGCTCTTCGCCCAGGTGATAGAGCAGGTTGGCGAGTTCCGTTCTCGGCCGTTTCGTTCACGATGTCCGCCGCGGTCAGTCGCCATTCTCCGAATCCATCCGCATATCCAGAGGTCCGGCGACTGCCGAAAGGAAAAGCCGCGCTCGGCGGTGTCCAGTTGCAGGCTGGAAACGCCCAGGTCCGCCAGCACGCCGTTCAGCGGCGCCAGGTTCAGCTCCCGCGCCACCTCGTCGATCCTCGAAAAATCCGCTTGCACCAGCAGTCACCTTTCCCTCGAACTCTTTCAGCCGCTCCCGCGCGATTTCCAGAGCCTGCGCGTCGCGATCCAACCCGATCAGCCTGCCCGTCGTCAGCCGCCGCGCAATCTCCAGCGCGTGCCCGCCCAGCCCCACCGTCGCGTCCAGGTACGTCCCGCCGGGCTCCACTCGCAGCCAGTGCACGCCTCTTCGGCCAGCACCGGCGTATGGCTCGCGCTCAAACTCCGAAATCCGTTCTCACCACGCTCGCGGCGGCGCCGCTTTCGGCCGCACTAGATGCCCAGATCGTCCAGCGTCTTTTCATCTTCGTCCGTGATCGGGCTGGCTTTCAGGTTGTCCAGGAACCGCGCGTGGTTCCAAACCTCGAGGTAAGTCAGATTGCCGAGCACGTCCACGTCGCCCTGCATCTGCGCGGCCTCGCGCAGGATCGCCGGAATCAGCAGGCGTCCCTGCCCGTCGAGCTCCACCACTTGCCCGTAATAATTCGTGCGTGTCAGAAACTTCTGCTTGGTGCGGTTGTGCGAGGAGAGCTGGGCCAGCTTCTCCTCAATCTCGTTCCAGATCTTCATCGGATAGACCCGCACGTAATCGCCGTTTTCGCTGGTCACGTAGAATTGGTTCCCGTATTCGCGCAGCTCCTCCAGAAAGGCAGCCGGGATCTTCACCCTGCCCTTCTCGTCCACCTTCGCTGGATAGTTGCCACGAAGCACTGGAGAACCCGCCACGTAACCGTGAATTCAGTTCGTTTCTCACCACTTCACTTCACTGTTCGCCACTCTCTCCCACTTGGCCCCACATCTTAGACTCTCTTTCCGGGTTGTCAACAAGAAAACGGTGGCGAAGTTAGATTTGTGTGGGAAAAACCGCGGATTGGGCCCGTCTTGCCGCAAAACTACCAGGCATTGTACTCAAGCAAGAATCGGCGCATATATGTCGGTTTGGTGTTTCCAAAACGATCTGGCGGGCTTGTATCCAATCAGTAAACAAATGGCGAACGCCGGGCGAAACGATTCGGATTCCCCACTCGTCACCGGTGGAGAGCGCGACGAATAGCGCTGTAGAACTCCCCGACATGCGGGATGTACGTCTTGCCCCGGGGCGGGGAGCCTTCGCCGCTTCTCAGAATGCGAATGATTTCCGACGGCGGTATGCGCGTGGCCACACTGTCCACCTTGGAGTAGCGCACCACGCGATCGCTTCCGATCACGAACACAGAAGGCTTGGCGATGCCGCCTCTCTCGCGTGGATTATAAATGTCCCACTCTCTCACGAGGCGCCGTTCGGTATCGCACAAAATTGGAAATGGCAGACGCAGCTCGCGCCGCAGCGCCTGGGACCTCTCCGGGGGATCAACGGAAACGGCTGCAAGCGGCCAGCCTTAGCCCGGCGGAGGACCGACGCGCAGATTGGAGAGATCGCGCAGCACCTGGCGCTCGTCGGGAGAAAGTCCATTCACGAAGGATTCGTCGTCGAGCTTGGCCGCCCGATCGGAGTCGTTCAGATCGCGCAGATCGCGCAACTTGCCCAGGACCACCTGCCGGCTCGCCGGCGGCAGCTTCTGCCACTCCGGCAGCAGCGTCTGCTGAACGTAGCGGCGCTGCTCGGGCGTCATCTGCGCGAGAACGCGTTCGCGCTGGAGCAAGGTCTGCCGCTGCGCGGGCGTGAGATTGTTCCACACCTTCAGGCGCTGCCGGATTTGCGTCTGCTGCTGCGGCGGAAGGCTGCGGAAACGCTCGTTGTTATTGAGGAATTTTTCTTGATCCGCGGGCGGCATCTGCCGCAGTTGCTCCACCCAGCCCGGCGGTAAATTGGCGCGGGGCGCGGCGCCCGGACGCTCCGCCGGAGGCCGTTCTACCGGCCGCTCCATGCGGGGCCGGCCTTTTTGGGCAAACAGGCTCGTCCCTGGCGTCAGAAGCGTCCACGCCAGCGCGGCGATCCCGAATTGAGCGAACCTCGGCACGAGCTGGGTCTCTTCTCCTCTGTCCCTTCCACCCCAAACCTGCTTACATCCGGTTCAAAGATTGTGGCTCGGCGCTCTGCTGCGGCACGGGCAGCTCGGAGAGCGCGTCGAAGCTCGTCAGCACGTCGTAATCCTCGAGCACGGAAAGATTCTTGATTGCGCCGAAGTCGGTCTCGCTGCTCTGCACCGCGGCCGTCTGGCCTGGCACGGAAAGCCGTCCGGGCTGAAACGACGATAGCCAGATCGAAGCGATAAGCAGCGCCGTCACGGCAAACGCCATGCGCGGCGAAGGCCTCATCCAGCTCCAGAAGCCGCCTCGGCTGGCCTCTTGCTGCACGCGGGCGCGCACCAGGCTATCGAATCCGGGCGAGGGCATGATCGGCGGCAGCTCTTCGAGCACGTCCCACATGGCGCGAAAGCCCTCGGCGCGCTGGCCGCAGGAGCCGCAACTCGCCAGATGGGCCTCGAATTCACGCCGCTCGCCGGCGTGCAGCTTGCCGTCCAGGTAAGCAACCAGCATCTTTTCCGTTTGTGTGCAGTTCATCTTAAACAACCTCATCTCCCAGGCCGTCCGGCCTGAGCTTGCACCTGAGCCGCGGTCTCGACCAGCGGCGCCAATTCCACTCGCAGCGTTTCATAAGCCCGGAAGAGGAGAGATTTGAGGGCGCTTTCCGAACACCCCAGCACCCTGGCAATCTCATCGTAATCCATCTCCTGATATTTGTGCAGCAGAACCGCCGCCCGCTGCTTCTCCGGCAGAGCTTCCACGGCGCGCCGGATGTGCTCGGCGCGGTCTCTCCGGATCAGCTCCAATTCGATGCTCGGCTGCCGGTCGGCAACTTCCAAGGCCGGCGTTTCGTTCTCCCCATCGGCCGCGCCGAACGAGTGGTCGATGGAAATTTCCTGGTGCCGATAGCGCCCGTCGCGCAGAGCGTTCAGCGCCAGGTTGGTGGCGATGCGGAACATCCACGTGGTGAACTTCGCGGAAGGCAGATAGTCGCCGCGCGCGCGATACACACGCAGAAAGACTTCCTGCGCCAGATCCTCGGCCGCAGCGGCGTCCCGCACCATGCGGTTGAGGAAATTAACGACAGGTGTCCGATACTTGCGGAGCAGAAGCTCGAAAGACGAATCGTCTCCGGACTTCACGTCCAGCATGAGTTGGACGTCGGACCTGGCCATGGCCTCCACATTGTATCGAACCCTTTAGCCATCAAAAAGTTGCGGCCATAGACCTCCGCGTTTCGGTTAGTAACTCTCGCGCTTCGTCCCCGCCCGGCCACCGGCGGGAAGCGGATTTCGCCGTCTCCGCGTTAGGCCAGACCGCCAGGCAGGCCAGTTGGAAGTCTTGTAAATCGCGCCGATTGGGGCCCGTTCAGGTCAGGGCGGGGCCGAAATCCAATGGTTAGGCAACAGGCAGGGCGTAAGTCGGCCCAAGCACCTGATGGGTTGGGGCTTGGGGTGGGGAACGCCTTTGCCGCGGGATCAGCCGGAGTGGCGGAAGAGAATCACGTCGCCTTCCTGCACGATGTAATCCTTCCCTTCCAGGCGCACCTGGGCCTTCTCGCGCGCGGCGGGCCAATCGCCGGCGGCCAGCAAATCCTGCCAGCGCACCACCTCGGCGCGGATGAATCCGCGCTCGATGTCGGTGTGGATCGCCCCGGCGGCGTTGACGGCGCGCGTGCCCCGGCGAATGGTCCAGGCGCGCACTTCCGGCTCGCCCGCGGTGAAGAAGGAGATCAGCCCCAGCAGATCGTAGGTCGCGCGGATCAGCCGGTGCAGCCCCGGCTCTTTCAGCCCGTAAGCCGCCAGAAGCTCGGCGGCCGCGGCGTCGTCCAGTTCCGCGAGTTCCGCCTCGATGCGCCCGCAGATGGCCACCACGGCGCTCTGCGGACGGCCCAGCAAGCTCTGCAACCCGTGCCGCTCGACGGCGGTGTCGAGTTTATCGGCTTCGTCGTCGCCAAGATTCAGCACGTACAGCATGGGCCGCAGCGAAAGGAACATGAAGCCGCTGAGAACCTTGCGCTCTTCGGGCGTGAATTCGAGCTCGCGCAGCGGGTGTTCGCTTTCGATGGACGCCTTGCAGCGCAATAGCGCCGCCTGCTCCTGCTCGATGGCGGTATCTTTTTTGCGCTTGAGGTCTTTCTCCACGCGCTCCAGGCGGCGCTCGATCTGTTCCAGGTCGGAGAGCATCAGCTCCAGATCCAGCGACTGCGCGTCGCGCAGCGGATCGATGCTGCCGGCCGGATGCGGCACCGCGGGATCGTCGAAGACGCGCAGCACGTGCGCCAGCGCGTCCACTTCGCGCAGCGGCGCCAGCGCCGTATCGCGCGCTCCCTTTTTTTCCGTGGACCGCGCGATGCCGCCCACGTCCACGTACTCCACCGTGGCGTAGGTGACCTTTTTCGGCTTATAAAGCGCGGCCAGTTGATCGATGCGCGGCTCCGGCACGCGCGCCACGCCCACGTGCGTGGCGCCTCGCGCCGCTTTTTCGTCCAGATGAGCCCGGGTCAGAATGCGGAAGAGAGTTGTTTTGCCGACCTGCGGCAGCCCTACGATTCCCGTTTGCATAAGCCGCAAATCGTAGCACAGCCCGCGCATTCGCCAGGTACCGCGCTGCAATTCGGCCCCACATTGCGGTCGCGCGTGGGCCGCGCGGCCGCTTCGGAAGAGTTAAATCTATTGGGCACTTTATCGCTCGCTTCCCTGCTTGATTCGCACCAGGGGAATGGCGATCTGCAGGTCGCGCAGCCCGTTCACATTGGCGGGAATTTTTCCTCGAACCATGGCGATTTCATCGCAGTCGGTCAGCCTGGGGCAATGGATGCAATCCTTGTAGATCTTGTCGGGCAGTTCCTCCCTGCGGGCCACCTCGAAACCCATGTGCGCGAAGAACGAGGGCGTGCGGGTAAACAGGCATACGCAACTCACTTTGTGCCGCCGCGTCTCCTCGAGCAGCGCTTCCGCCAGCAGCCGGCCGATCCCGCATCCCTTCCGGCGCGGAGCGACGGCGATGGAGCGAATCTCCGCCAGATGCGAGCCGTACAGGTGCAGGGCCCCGCAGCCCACGATGTTGCCGCTCTCGTCTTCCGCGACCACGAAATCCCGCACGTTTTCGCACAGTTCGGGGATGCTGCGAGGCAGGAGGGTGCCGTCCTGAGCGTAGGGCTCGATAATCGCGTGGATGCCCTCCACGTCCGGCAGAATCGCGTTGCGTGTCTTGATCGGGCCCATTTCGCCTATCGAATATTTACCGCATATTTATAGAACTTGGTGCATATATATGCAGATGCGTAAAGCGTAGCATAGTTTCCCGTCGATGAAAAATTAGCGCCCAGAGAGTTAACCGCGAAGGGATATCGGTCCCACCATTGAGAAGGGGTGCTTCAGGGGGCGACCTTGGGAACGCGGCTGGTGAAGAAAAGCGCCAGCAGCCCGGCGACGAGCACGGCCATCTCCAGGTTCACTGAGATGCGGTGCAACCGGTCGAATGACGCACGTAGCGCGTCGCTGGGCGGCGCCGCGGCCACCGAACCCATTTGCGCCCGCAGCGCGTCCATCGTGCTCATCACCCAGAACTGCGAGACAAACGTCAACACCAGCATGACAATCACCAGCAGCGGCGCCGGCCGCACCAGTGCCATCGCCGAGCGCCCCCAGATCGCCGTCACCAGCAGGTAGATGACGCCGGCCACAATGCCCAGTAGATGCAGCCGGCCCAGCGTCAAGCCCACCAGCGCCCCGGCCTGGTCCTGCGTGAGCACCGTGAAGGCCGCCGGCGCCACGATCGCGCCAAAGTAAAGAATGCTGCCCACCCAGGTGCCCAGCGTCAAAAATTGCAGAAAACGAACCACCGTGCTCATGGCCACCTCGGCATTCGAGCATGCCTGCATGCGCTCGAATTTTCCGTTCCAATTGCCGCGCGAATCGCCCTGCGGATTACTGGATCGACTTTAGCAGGAGTTCCGTGCAATTGTCGCGGGCAGCCTGCCTGCCGGCTCTTGCTTTCTCCCCACCGGGATTACGGCCATGGCTGTGCCTTGGCAGCTACCGGGCTGCCGTTTGAGCAAAAAAACACGGCACTGCTTAAGCACATCGGCCCAGGATTGATTTCGTTGCCGCGCGCACTTGGGGCAGAATGAGAAGGCTTGATGGTGGGCGATAAAGGACTTGAACCTTTGACCTCCCGCGTGTGAGGCGGGCGCTCTAACCACTGAGCTAATCGCCCATGGACCTGGCAGCATCACAAGATGGGCAGCTGAAGCGCTTCTCTGTGAACATCGTTTTTAGCAAATGCCCGGGGACGCGTCAATGAAAGCGCCGCCATCACCATGACCACAGCCACCTCTTCCCTGATCTCCCAACTGCAGGGCGCCATTCGGCGCGTGATTCGCGGCAAGGACGAAGCCATCGAGCTGGCGCTCATCTCCCTGCTGGCGCGCGGCCACCTGCTGATCGAAGACGTGCCCGGCGTGGGCAAGACCACGCTGGCGCAGGCCCTGGCGCACTCCTTCCAGTGCTCCTTCCAGCGCATTCAGTTCACTTCGGACATGCTGCCCAGCGACGTGATCGGCATCAGCGTCTTCAACCAGATCGAGCAGCAGTTTGAGTTCAAGCCCGGCCCGATCTTCGCCAATATCGTCCTGGCCGACGAGATCAACCGCACCACGCCGAAAACGCAATCGGCGCTGCTCGAAGCCATGAACGAGGCCCAGGTCACCGTGGACGCCCACACCCACCCGCTGCCGCAGCCCTTCATGGTGCTGGCCACGCAGAATCCCATCGAGCACCACGGCACCTATCCCTTGCCCGAATCGCAGCTGGACCGCTTCCTGCATCCGCATCCGCATGGGCTATCCCGTCGCGCGAAAGCGAAAAAGAGATTCTGCGCAGCCAGGCCCACGCGCACAGCGGCTCGAACGTGCAGCCGGTGATGGAAGCGAGCGACGTCCTGGCCATGCAGCGGACCGTCGAGCGCCGTGCGCGTGGACGATAGCCTGCTCGACTACGCCCTGGAAATTATCGAGCAGACCCGGCAGAACGAACGCCTGGTGCTGGGCGTAAGCCCTCGCGGCTCGCTGATGCTGCAGCGCGCGGCGCAGGCCCGCGCCTTCATCGAGGGCCGCGACTTCTGCCTGCCCGACGACTTCAAGCAGCTGGTGTTGCCGGTTTTCGCCCACCGCGTGGTAGTGAACGCGCGCTACGCCACCACCCAGAAGAAAGTCGGCGCAAGCCGAGGCCATCCTCTCCGAAATTCTGGAATCCACGCCCGTCCCGCTGTAACCGCGATGGCTTCCACGGATTTTGCCAAGCACCACGCCCCTCCCAAACGGGAACTCTGGCGGGCGAAGGTCGACTGGCCCGCCTGGCGCACCTTCGCCATCGCCGTCGTCTCGCTCGGCGCCGCGCTGCTGCTGGCGCTCTACTCGAGCGTGGCCGCCGAAGATGGGCGCACCTCCGCCGCGGCGTTTTCCGCGCTCAGCGCGCTGGCGCTCTCCGCCTGGGTGGCCTTCACGGTGGTGCCGGTGCTGGCGCGGCGCACGCCGCTGCGTTGGCTGGCCTATCGCATGGACTATCGCGTGACGCGCGAGGGCATCGTCTACCTGGCCGGAATTTTCGTCATCGCGCTGGCCGCGCTCAACACCGGCAATAATCTGCTGTTCATGATGTTGGCCTGCCTGCTGGCGGGAATCCTGATCTCCGGCATTGCTTTCGCAGATCGTGCTGAGCGGCGTGGAGCTGCGCCTGGACCTGCCCGAACATATCTTCGCCGGCCAGCCGGTCATGGCGCTGGCGGAGTTGATCAACCATAAGCACAGGCTGCCGTCGTTTTCGCTGCGACTCGTGGGTACGAAGGGGGCGCCAAGGGGGCGCCAAGGCTGGCGCGGCGCGCCGGGGCAAATCCAAAGCCGCTGCCTCGCCGGCCAGCGACATTCTGACCATGCCGGTCTATTTCCCTTACCTGCCGCCGCGGCAGCAGTCGCGCCAGGCGGTGCAGCTGCGTCTTCCCGCAGCGAGGCGTTTACCGCCAGGAAGTATCGGAGTGCAAACCCGATTTCCCTTCGGTTTCCTGGAGAAAACGCGGCAGGTGGAGTCGCAGATGCAAGCGGTGGTTTACCCGTCGGTAGATCCCAGCGAGGAGTTCTACGAAATCCTGCCGCTGGTGACCGGCGAACTGGAAAGCTTCATGCGCGGCCGCGGCAACGACCTCTACTCCATCCGCGACTACCAGACGTCCGACAGCGCGCGCCACGTGGACTGGAAGGCTTCCGCCAAGAACGGGTTCGTTGCAGGTGCGCGAGTTCGCGCGCGAAGACGAACGCCGCGTGCTGCTGGTGCTCGATCCGTCTCATTCCCAACGACGGCAAGCCGCAGGCAGCGCCACAACGCCGTCTTCGAGCGCGGCGTGACCCTCTGCGCCAGCCTGGCTTGGCATTTCTACGAGATTGATTCCGTGCTGGCGTTTCGCAGCGGCGCATTCGAGACGCCCATGGCCCCCGCCGGCGAAATCATCTACGACATTCTGCGCCATCTGGCCGCCGCCGCGCCGCGCCCGCCGGGCCGGCCGTTCGTTGCTCACGAACTGGCCGACCTGCCGCAGACTGTTCAAGATCATCCTCACCGCGCCAGCCGCGCGGCTCGATTCCCACCAGCCTCTGGAGTTCCTCCTACATCGCTGTTCCTCGACCGAGCTCAGGCTCGGCGAATTGCAGCCAGGCAGCTCGCTGTGCGCCTGACGCTCTGTCGCGACAATGCGCTGCGACAATGCGTGCAATGCCGACGATGCGCTGCCATGCCTGATGCCGCGAACGCGCTTCGCTCGACGGATTCCCGCCGCAGCGAGCTGCCGCGATTCCGCCGCGCGACTGCTCGGCTGGTTCCGCCGCAGCCAAGCGCGATCTCGACTGGCGCGCGCACGCGCGACCCTTATCGCATCTGGATCTCCGAAATCATGCTGCAGCAGACGCGCGTCGCCGCGGTGATTCCCTACTACCGGCGATTTCTGGCGCGCTTCCCCACGGTGAACGCATCTCGGCGCGCGCGCGCCTCGACGCCGTGCTGCGCCACTGGGCCGGCCTCGGCTACTACAGCCGCGCGCGCAATCTGCACCGCGCGGCAAAGGAGATCGTCGCGCGCCACCGCGGCGAATTCCCGCGGCTCCTCGAAGACGCGCTGGCGCTGCCCGGCATCGGCCGCTACACCGCCGCGGCCGTGCTGAGCATCGCCTACGGCGAGCCGCATCGCCGTGCTCGACGGCAATGTCGCGCGCGTGCTGGCGCGGCTGGGCGCGGTGCGCGGCGATTTGCGCCGGCCGCGCCGCTGGCGCTCGCTCAGCGCGGCAGCGGACGCGCTGCTCCCGGCAGCGCCGGAGGCAGTGCCCGCCGCAGGCCCGCCAAGCGGAAACCCGGCGACTGGAACCAGGCCATGATGGAGCTCGGCGCGACGGTCTGCACGCCGCGCGCGCCGCGCTGCGACGCGTGCCCCGTGGCCCGCTGGTGCCGCGCGCGCCCTGGGCATCGCCGAGCGCTGCCCTCGCGCGCGCGCAAGACCGAAGCCGGTGCGGCTCGACGCTTCGGCCGCGGCGGTGCTGCTCGACCCGCGCGGGCGCACCTTGCTGGTGCGCGCAAGAAAGCGGCCGACAGCGCACTCTTCTCGCGCCTGTGGCAGTTCCCCGCCGTCGCAACGCACCGGTCGACGCCGCCGTCCGATCAGAGCCCGGCGCCCGACAAGCTGGCCGCCTATCTGCGATCCGACTTTGGCATTCCCGCCGCGCTCGAAGCCACTGCGCCCGGCGCGCCACACCGTCACCTTTCGCGACATCCGGCCTCGCGCCGTTCCTGGTGCGCGTCGCAAGCTGCCGCGACCAAAGTCGCTAACGCCGGCGCCGACGCACGCCGCGTGCTCGCCGAACTCGGCCGCCTGCCCATCTCCAGCGCCACGCGGAAGATCGCCGCCTCCGCCCTGGTCTCGAGCATCGAAGGCCCGCTGACGGCTGACCAGATTATCTGTTTCGCGCGCGGCCCGGAAGCGCCGCCGAGCCAGGATGTTAAACTTGACTGAGGCCATGTCCGCCACCGGCGATGATCGAGCGCCGTCCGCATCCGTAACGGGCGAATCCGCGATACCTTACTCCGCCCTGGGGCGCTATTTCGAGATTTCGCTGTATCTGTTGCTGCTGGTGAGCGTGCTGGCGCTGGTCTCCACCGGCAAGCTCGACCTGGTCTCGCATCGTTGCTCGCCCCGGCGGCATTGCTGTCAAAGGCTACCGCTGGTGGCGCGGCCGCGGCCCGGAACTATCAGCCACCGCGCCGCGACCTTCCTGGTCGTCGTCTACTTTGCTCTATTTCCCGCTGGACCTGTGGTGGGTCTCCCGGAATGCTCGCCGCCGACGCGCAGAATCCGGCGCTGTATGCGGCGCTGCTGGCGGCGATTCACCTGATGCTCTTCGCCATGATCGTGCGCCTCTACAGCGCCCGGACCACGCGCGACTACCTGTTCCTGGCCCTGCTGGCCTTCAGCGCCATGCTGGCCTCGGCGATTCTGACCGTGGACACCGATGTTTCTGTGTCTTCTTCCTGGTCTTTCTGGCGCTGGCGTCTCCACCTTCATCGGCCTGGAGATGCGCCGCAGCGCCGAGGGCGCTGTCGGCGCCGCATCGAATCGCGGCACGCCCGCGGCGCGCCGGCTGCACATGGCGCTGGGCATCACTTCGGGCGATCGTGGCGATCGCCGCGCTCGCGCCGGCGCGGTGATCTTCTTCCTGATTCCGCGCTTCAACGCCGGCTATCTCTCCGGCTTCAACTTGCAGCCGTCGCTGATCTCCGGCTTCAGCGACGACGTCGAGCTCGGCCAGATCGGCGAGATCAAGCAGAGCAGCGCGGTGGTCATGCGCATCAAGGTCGACGGCGACCCGCTGTCGCCCGCAACATGCACTGGCGCGGCATCGCCCTGACCACATTCGACGGCCGCCGCTGGTACACCGAAGAGCCACGAATCCTGCCGCCGTGGGCGAAGGCGCCGACGGCTGGATTCCGTCGACCGCCGGAAACGCCCGTGCGAACGCCGCTATTCGCTGCCGCTGCAATACACCGTCCTGCTCGAGCCATGGCTTCCGACGCCCTCTTCGTGGCTGCCGAGCCGGAGCGCATTCGCGGGCGATTTTATCGGCACCGCCGCGGCCCGGCCGCGGCATCCGCCGCACCTATCTCGTCGAGGACAAGACCGGCTCGCTCTCCAATCCATTCCACAATTTCGAAGCCATGCGCTACGACGCCGTCTCCGAAGTTGCCGCGAAGTTCCCGCCGACGCTCTGCGCGCCGCCGGCACGACCTATCCCCAAACGCTTCGCGACACTGTATCTGCAACTGCCGCCACTCGATCCGCGCATCCCGGCGCTGGCCAGCAGATCACCGCCGCGAGCCCTCAACCCTTACGACCAGGCGCGCGCCATCGAAAGCTACCTGCGCAGCAATTACGGCTACACGCTGGACCTCAGCCGGCCCGCCGCCCGCCGATCCGCTGGCTTATTTCCTTTTCCAGAGGCGCGCCGGCCACTGCGAATATTTCGCCGCGGCCATGACCGTGATGCTGCGCAGGCTGGGCGTGCCCGCGCGTTACATCAACGGCTTTCTCGCCGGCGAATACAACGACGTCGGCGGCGACTACATCATCCGCGCCAGCGACGCCCACAGCTGGGTGGAAGTGTACTTCCCCGGCTACGGCTGGATGACTTTCGATCCCACCCCGCCCAGCAGCGAAGTGGCCGGCGGCGTCCTTTCGCAACTGGGCCTCTATTGGGATTGGTTCCAATTGCAGTGGAGCGAGTGGGTCATCAACTACGATTTCTTGCACCAGTACACGCTGGCGCAGGGCGTGCAGCGCGCCTCCCGCGGGTGGACCGCCAGCGTGCGCCAGGCCTTCGACCGCGACCGCTCCGCCGCCGCCGAACGCGTGCGCAAGTGGGCCACAACGGCGTCTCAATGCCAGCCTGGGCCCCGGTCCTGCTGGCGCTGCTCTCCATTGCCGTGCTGCTGTTTGCAACGCGCCGCTGCGCGAGCGCCTGCTCTTCGCCTGGAAGATTGGGCGTGGAAAATGGGCGCGCCCAAAATCGGCCTGGGGCAAGAAGTTCGGCCGCTCAGACCGCCGCGCTCTTCTATCGGCGCATGCTGCGCCTGCTGGAACGCGCGGTTGGCGCAAATCGCCTGCCAGACGCCGCTGGAGTTCGCCGCTTCGCTTCCCGCCCGCGAATTTGCCGCGCCTGCATCCCAGCTGACGAAACTTTGCATGGCCGCGAGCTTCGGCGGCCAGGACGCCGAGTTTTCGCGCCTCGCGGACGTGCTGGACCAGCTTAAGCTGTCCCTGCGACGCCGCTCCCGCCGCGCCAAATAGCGCCCGCCTTACGCGCTGTCCCTGAGCTTGCCTCCGGCCAGCGCCCAATCGCCTGTGCTAAAATTGCAGCTCTTTGCCCTCAGATAAAATCATGCCGAAGGTCGGATTCCTCAGCCTGGGCTGCCCGAAAAACCTCGTCGATAGCGAGGTCATGATGGGCATTCTGGCGCGCAGCGGCTACGAACTGACTCCGCGCGCCGACGAAGCCGACGTGCTCGTCGTGAATACCTGCAGCTTCATCGAAGCCGCGCAGCAGGAGTCCGTGGACACCATCCTCGAGATGGCCGAGCACAAGAAATTCGGCCGGGCGCGCAGGCTGGTCGTCGCCGGCTGCCTGGTGGAGCGCTATCGCGAGCAGATCCGCGAGCAGATTCCCGAGGTGGACGCGGTCATCGGCACCGGCGAAGTGGAGCGAATCCTCGAAGCCGTCGAAGGCGAACTGCGCGCCTCGCCGCCGGCCGCCGCCCGCGTTTCTCTATCACGACGCCACGCCGCGCGTGCTCTCCACGCCGCGCCACGCCGCCTACATCAAGATCGCCGAGGGCTGCGATCATCCCTGCACGTTCTGCATCATTCCGCAGCTTGCGCGGCAAATTCCGCAGCCGGCGCTTTGAGTCCGTCGTGCGCGAAGCGGAAAATCTCGCCGCCGCCGGCGTGCGCGAAATCACGCTGATCGGCCAGGACACCACCTCGTACGGCGAAGACCTCGGCCTGCGCGACGGCCTGCCGACCTGCTCGAGCGCCTGGCGGGCGTCGAAGGCCTCGCCTGGGTGCGCTTCCTCTACGCCTATCCCAATCGCGTCACGCAGCGGCTGCTCGACACGCTGGCCGAGCATCCGCGCCTGGTGAAATATCATGGACATGCCGCTGCAGCACGCCAGCCGCAGCGTGCTCGCGCGCATGAAGCGCGGCTCGAGCGGCGACGCCTTCCTGCGCCTGATCGAGCGCATCCGCGCGACCATTCCCGGCGTGATGCTGCGCACCTCGTTCATCGTCGGATTCCCCGGCGAGACCGACGGCCGAGTTCCGCGAACTCGTGCGATTTCGTGCGCGCCGCGGAATTCGACTGGATGGGCGTCTTCGCCTACTCCGACGTGGACAACGCCGCCAGCCACGCGCTGGGCGCGAAAGTGGACGCCGAAACGATCGCCGAGCGCCGCGACCGATTGATGGCCATGCAGCGCCGCATTTCGGCGCGCCGCCTGCGGCGCTTCGTGGGCCAGAAAGCTGCCGGCCCTGGTCGAAGGGCCCGTCGAAAGGACACCGAACTGGTCTGGGAGGCGCGCCTCGAAGGCATGGCGCCGGAAATCGACGGCAAGCTCTATCTGAGCGACCTCGAGCCGCCGGCGGGCGGGCGCGCCGGCGCGTCTCCGGCGACATGGTCACGGTGGAGATCACCGCATCGCACGACTACGATCTGGTCGGCCGCGTCGATCGAAGTGCGCGAGGCTGTTGCGCCGCGCTCCGCCGCTGCCGAGTCGCCGCCGCCCGCGCAGAATTCGCACCGGCGCGCCGCTGCGCGTGCCTGCGCGTGAGCGTGCTGTCTCAGCGCTACGCAGCGCTACTCCAGGCTGTCATCTCTGAGCAGCGACGAATCCGCTCGCGGACGCGATGCATCGATGAAACACCAGTGCCCGATCTGCCGCAAGCCCACCGATTCCGAGAGCGACGCCGATTTCCCTTTTTGCAGCGAGCGCTGCCGCCTGATCGACCTGGGCAACTGGGCCGCGGAGAAATACGTAGTCTCCGAGCCGATCTTCGACGAAGAAGGACGAAGACCGCTCCGCGAATCCGCGCCAGCCCGACAAGCGATGATGACCCGCAAAACTGAGCGCTGAGGCGCCGAAGCCGCGCCTGGCACTGGCCATCGCCACCAGCCTGGGTCTCGGCTATCTGCCCAAGGCTCCGGGCACCTGGGGCTCGCTGGCGGCGTCGTGCTCGTTGCCGGCGTGACCGCTGCCACTCGCTTCGAGTCCGCCCCGCTCGCTCTATCGCGGAATTCACTCTGGTGCTCGCGCTCGCGGCCATCGGCCTGTGGGCCAGCTGAGCGCGTCGTGGCGGCGGATCCTTCCGGCGTCTGGGCCGGCTACGCGCGATCGACGAATTTCCGGCCAGAACGATCCGCAGTTCGTGGTGATCGACGAAGTCTCCGGCCAGCTGATCGTCACCAATCACGGCCATTCTCGCGCTCGCGCCTGCTGAACTGGAAATATTTGCTGCTGGGATTTATACTTTTTCGCGTCTTCGATATTTGGAAGCCATTTCCCGCGCGGCAAGCCGAATCCCTGCCCGGCGGCCTGGGCATCATGGCGGACGACTGGATCGCAGGCGCTGTACGCCGCGCTGGGGCTCTGGCTCACCCGAGCGCTTTGGGCCATCGTGACAACCCGTCGGCGGACCGAGCAATCGTCACAGCGCGGAGGCTCGCACGTCAGCAGAATCACTCTGCGAATGGTGAGCGAACCTCACACCAGTCGCATCGAAGCGAATCACACCCTCGACCGCCGCCATTCCCGGCGGCGAAATCGTCATTCCACGGCAGCGGCTTCGCAGCCAATGGCAATAACTCCCGCCCGCGCGTGATGTTTGGCGAGCCGAAGGCCGGCGTGCTGATCGCCGGGGAGAGTCAGTCTGGTGGCCCAGGTGCCGGAAGGCTCCGCGGCGACTCGCGTGCGCGTCTCCACCGCGCACGGCGACAGCGCACCCGTTTCAGATCCAGCTCGGCGTGCAGATCGCCGACAACCTGCATCCGGTCGCCAATCCCGCCGTGGATGCCGAAGGCAACATCTACGTCACCTACAGCGGCCAGCGCGGGCAGAAAGTTCCCGTCTCGCTCTACAAAGTCACCGCCAATTACCAGGTCAAGCCGTTCGTCACCGAGATGATGAATCCCACCGGCCTGGCGCTGGACCCCGCCGGCATGCTGTACGTCTCCTGCCGCAACGACGGCACGATTCATCGCGTCACGCCCGACGGCCGCTCGCAACTGTGGGTCGAGGGCATGGGCATCGCCACCGGCTTGGCGTTCGACGCCGAGCACAACCTGTTCGTCGGCGACCGCAGCGGCACGATCTTCAAGATCAGCCCGGACCGCCAGATTTTCGTCTTCGCCACGCTCGAGCCTTCCATCGCCGCCTATCATCTGGCGTTCAGCCCGGACGGGCGAACTCTATGTCTCCGGTCCCACGACTTCCAGCTTCGATCACATCTGCCGCATCAATCGCCAGGGCGAGGTGAGCCTCTTCTATCGCGGGCTGGGCCGGCCGCAGGGCATGGCCTTCGACCGCGAGGGCAATCTCTACGTGGCCGCCTCGCAAAGGCGGCCGCCGCGGCATCGTGCGCATCACGCCCGGATGGCGCGGAAGCCGAAGTGGTGCTCAGCGGCAGCGGCCTGGTCGGCCTGGCGCTTGCTGCCCACGCGCCGCGCCGTGCTGACCACCACCAACGCGCTTTTCAGCCTCGACTGGGACGTCGAAGGCCTGCCCCTGCCGCTCTAATCGCCGCCATGATGAAAGCTGAAATCATCGCCGTCGGCTCGGAACTGCTCACGCCCGACCGCATGGACACCAACTCCCTCTTCCTCACCCGGCGGCTGAACCACCTGGGCATCGCGGTGACCCGCAAGACCGTGGTCGGCGACGAGCACGAGCAGCTTCGCGACGCCTTCCGCGAGTCGCTCTCGACCGCGCCGAGCTGGTCATCTCTTCCGGCGGGCTCGGCCCCACGCTGGACGATCTGACGCGCGAGGCGCGTCGCCGACACTGCTCGGCCGCAAGCTCGTGCTGAAACACGACGTCCTGCAAGGCATCGAGGCGCGCTTCCGGCGGCTGGGCCGCACCATGCCGGAAGTCAATGAACGCCAGGCCATGGTTCCCGAAGGCGCCGACTGCTGGAAAATTCGCGCGGCACGGCGCCCGGCTTGTGGCTCGAAACCGACGGGACGCATCGTCGTGCTTCTGCCCGGCCCGCCGCACGAACTGAAGGCCATGTTCACCGAGCAGGTCGAGCCGCGCCTGGCGCGCCTGGCCGGCGGCATGCGGCTGTATTCATCGCGAACTGCGCACCGCCGGCCTGCACCGAATCGGAAGTCGAGCAGCGCATCGCGCCCGATCTACAACGCGTACAGCGACGTGCAAACCACGATTCTCGCCGCGCCCGGCGAAATTCAGATTCATCTGCGCACTTGGTCGCAAGATCGCCGCGGCCGCCGAGCACATGCTCGACGAAATGGTCGAGCGCATCTCCCTGGCGCTCGGCGAAAGCATCTTCACCGCCAGCGGCCAATCCCTCGAAGAGATCGTGGCCGCGCGAATTGACCATGAACCACGCCACCATCGCCACCGCCGAAAGCTGCACCGGCGGCCTGCTGGCCGAGCGCCTCACGCGCATTCCCGGCAGCTCCTCCTATTTCCTGGGCGGCGTGGTCTGCTACAGCAACGAACTCAAGACCGCCTGGGCGGATGTTCCCGCCGCACTGATCGAAGCCAAAGGCGCGGTCAGCCCGGAAGTCGCGCAGGCGCTGGCCACGGGCATTCGCCGCCGCACCGGCGCGACGCTCGGCATCGGCATCACCGGCATCGCCGGACCCGGCGGCGGCACGCCGGAAAAACCCGTCGGCCTGGTGCATATCGCGCTGGCCGACGCCACTGGCGCGCAGGACCGCGTCCTGCGCTTCCCCGGCGACCGCGAACGCATCCGCTGGCACGCCTCGCAGACGGCGCTCGACATGGTCCGCCGCTACTTCCTCTACGCTCGCCACGGCAAGCCCTGCCGGCCCGCCGCGGTGCAGAGCTAAGGTGCGGGATAAAGCCGTGCGCCTCTTCGTCGCCCTCGATATTCCCGAGCAGTCCGCGCAGGCCCTGGCCGAATTGAGCGCGCGGTTGAAGAAGACTCTGCCTGAGCGCGCGCTGGGTGCGCCTCGAAGGCGCGCACATCACACTGAAATTCATCGGCGAAGTTCCCGCTGGAGACGCGTCGAAAAGATTCGCGAGGCGCTCGCGCAGCCTCCCCGGCTTTGCCCCCGTGGATGCTGCGTTTCGCCGGCCTGGGCTTCTTTCCCAACGCGCGGCGGCCGCGCGTCTTTTGGGCCGGCGTCGAAGCCGGACCGCAGCTCGCCGCGCTGGCCGCAGCGCGATCGAAGCGAAGCTCGAACCCTCTGGGCATTCCCGCCGAAGAGCGCGAATTCCATCCGCACTCACGCTGGCGCGCTTCGACTCTCCGCGAGGGACTCGAGGCGCTGCGCGCCGCCGTCGGAAGATCTCGGCAGCTCCCGAATTCGGCAGCGCAACCGTCCGCGAGTTTCATCTGTATCAAAGCGTGCTGAAGCGTTCGGGCGCCGAGTATACTCGCCTGGCGACTTATCCCTTTCACCGGAGAGCTGCGTCTTGAATCCTTCTTACCTCGCTGTCCCTCGGCTGGCTGCGGCGCAGATCGGTCCGCGAAGCGCCGATGGACTCTGGTGGCTGCCGCTCGTGGCCTATCTGCTGGGCTCGATCCCCTTCGGCTATCTGATCGTGAAGCTCACCGGCGGCGGCGACATCCGCTATCGCGGCAGCGGCAATATCGGCGCGACCAACGTGGCCCGCGAGGCGGGAATGCTCCCGGGCCTGCTCACCCTGATGCTCGACGGCGCCAAGGGCTATTTCGCCGTCTGGCTCGCGGCGCGCGTACCGGCGGCAACATCCGCTGGATGATGCTCGCGGCAGTGCTTGCCATTGCTCGGCCACCTCTTCCCGGTCTGGCTGCGCTTCCAAGGCGGACGCGGCGTCGCCACCGGCGCGGGCGTCTTCCTGCCGATCTGCTGGCAGGCCGTGGTCGGCGCAATGGTGGTGTGGATTCTGGTGGTGGTGTTCTGGCGCTACGTCTCGCTGGCTCGATCTCGGCGGCGGCTTCTCTGCCCTTTTTCATGTACTTGCTCTATGCGCCGCGGCCACGCGCCCCCCTATGCCGTCTCTGCCGGAGCGTCATTCGGCCATGGTCCTCGTCATCCTGCGCCATCGCGCCAACATCGTCCGGCTGCTCGACGGCACCGAACCGCAATTTACCTTCGGCGCACGCGCGCTCCCACAAACCGTGAGCCGAAAGACCATGAAAAAAATCGCCATCATCGGCGCGGGAAGCTGCGGCACGGCGCTGGCCGTCGCGCTCGGCCGCAGCCGCCAGCCGCACCGCCTCTCGCTCTGGGTGCACGGCGCCGACGTCTTGCCGGCGCTGCGCGACGCCCGCGAAAACTCCGTCTACCTGCCGGGCATGCGCATTCCGGACGACATCCGAAGTCACCGGCGATATCGGCGAAGCGCTTGCTGGCGCGGAGATCGTCCTCGGCGTGGTGCCTTCCGCGCACGCCCGCGCGACGTACACGGGCCATGCTCCCTCATCTCGATGCCAAGGCGTCGCGTAACACCATCTTCGTCAGCGCCACCAAGGGGCTCGAGCACGACTCCCTGGCGCGCATGAGCGAGGTCATCGCCGAAGTCATCGGCGAGAAGTTCGCGCCGCGCCTGGCCGTGCTTTCCGGCCCCAGCTTCGCCCTGGAAGTCGCGCGCGGCGACCCCACCGCCGTGGTCATCGCCTCGCCGCGATTTGCAAGTGCGCCGCCGAAATTCAGGAGCGAATTCTCCGGCTCCACGCTGCGGCTTTACACCAACGACGACGTCGTCGGCGTGGAAGTTGGGCGGCGCGGTGAAAAACGTCATCGCTATCGCCGCCGGCGTCTGTGCCGGACTGGGCTTGGGCGCAAACACCATCGCCGCGCTGGTGACTCGCGGTCTTTCCGAAATGACGCGGCTGGCGATCGGCTCTTGGCGGCAGGCGCGATACCCTTGCCGGGCTCGCCGGTCTTGGCGACTTGTGCTTACGGCTACCGGCTCGCTAAGCCGCAATCGTTCGGTCGGCGTGGAATTGGGCAAGGGCCGCACGCTGCGCCGAGATCATGTCCCACATGCGCATGGTGGCCGAAGGCGTGGGCACAACCTCCGCGACACTTGCGCTGGCGCAGCAGGCATAGGGTCGAAATGCCCATCACCGAGCAGATGTATGCCGTCTTGCACCAGGGCCGTTCGCCCAACGCCGCCATTCGCGAGCTGATGGAGCGCCACCTCAAGAAGGAATAGAATGCCAACGCCACCGCGGGTGGCCGGGCCCGTAGCGCATTGGATGAATCGGATCAAGCGATCAGTCGTATCTTGATCCATCCAGACTCCATGCCGAATCGGATCAAATAGACAAGAGAGCTCGCGAGCGCATCTCGCGCGCTACTTCAGTCACAGGAGTTTGCCGATGAAAGGATTCAAGCAGTTTTTACTCCGGGGCAATGCCGTAGACCTCGCTGTCGGCGTGGTCATCGGCGCCGCTTTTGGCGCCGTCGTGAACTCCATGGTCAAGGGGCTGCTCACTCCCCTCATTGCGGCGGTGGCCAAACAACCGGACTTCTCCAGCATCTTTTTCACCGTCCGTGGCAGCAAGTTTCTGGTCGGCGATTTCATCAACGCGCTCGTCTCCTTCGTGATTATTGCCGCCGCCGTCTACTTTGTCGTCGTGCTCCCCATGAACGCATTGATGGGCAAGTTTCAGGATAAGCCGACGCAGCCCAGCACTAAGAAGTGTCCCGAATGCCTCAGCGAAATCCCCATCGCCGCCCGCCGCTGTGCCCATTGCGCCCAGCCCGTGCCCGTGGACCAAGTCACAACCCCAGCCCCCGCGCATGGCTAAAAACACACCCAGCCTTCAGTGCTACGCCCTTTAGCGCACTCGCACCCGGCTAACATGGCAGGGTTATCTCACGGCACAACCGTAAGCCAAGGTTCGCAACCGCCGCGACTTGCCAGAATCTTTCCGTATAGTTAACAATCCACCTCGGGACGATGCGGACATGGAGGCTTAGGTGCGGTCGCGAGAAAGTGCTGAACATATGCTCGGCTGGCTTCATGTTTCATTCAGGCAAAACCGCCGCCTCGTAATCGTATTTCTCCTTTACGTCACGACGATTGTGTGCTTCGCGGCGATATATTACAGCCTGTATCGAGCCTCAGTACGGGTCGGATCTTCAACGTTTGCTTTTAACGCCGACATCCTGCGTTCGAGAAACGATCAGAATCGCATATCGATGGCGGAACAGCTCAATCCCCTGAAAAAGCAAATCGCCGTGCTTTCTGATCTGCAAAGAAAGCTGGCGGACCTACCTTCGCTTCCGAAACCACAACCGTTGGTCGGCACTTCGTTAGATTATGTTGAAATCCAAGTCAATGAATATACATGTGAGTTTGATCTGTACCCATTCTGGAGATGGACCAATGAAGGCCGTGTAGTCAAGCGCGATGGCCTGATAATTGAAGATTCAGTTGGTCGGAAATTGCTCAGTCGCGACGTGGAAATCGTCGGACCTAAAGATGCTAAACCGCGACCTAAGGAGGTGCAAGAGTGGGTGGACGCGGTGGCCTCGGGCCTTGATATAACCCTGTATCGGCAGCTCACCACTAACCTACTTGGCGGATTGGCGGCCGAGGTCGCGAGAGTGAATACTGACTTCGAGGCGCCGGAACATTTCTGGTCGTACTGGGACTTTGTTTACTTCAGCACCATGACCCAGACGACAGTAGGGTATGGCGACATACTGCCAAACAGCACGGTCGTGCGAATGGTAGTTGTGGCGCAGGTTATGATCGGTCTGATATTCATTGGCTTCGCACTAAATTTCGTTTTCCGGATCGCATCTAACTCTAAAGAAACCCGGGCCCCCTGATACGACGTTGAGATCCATTGGCATTACGACGAATCCGCGCGTCTTTCGCAGAGCGAACGTCTTCCGAACACTTGGGGTGCCTAGATTTGGCAAGCATCAAAGAATACTTCGATAAAGCCTTTACCTACGTTCTTACCGCTTCACGGCAAGTCTCACTTACGTCCTTAGCCAACGGGAAAGCGGAAGCAACTGTTCAGGTTCATATCGATTTTGATGCGCGGGCAATGTACGTATCTATCTTCGTTCCTCGACACGATAACTACATCGATATATGCAAAAGCCTTCTAGTGTCCTGTAACGGTGGTTCGTGACATAAGTTGCGCATTCTGGGTGTCCGCCGTCCGTTGGGCAAAGCGCGCGATGCTCGCCAGAATCTGATCCGCACCTTTGGTCCAGATAAAGGGCTTGGGATCGACATTGTGCGCGTCGAGGAATTCACCGATGGCACGCTCCAACTCGCTGACAGTGCGATGCGCTCCACGCCGGATCTGTTTGGTCGTTAGTTCCGCGAACCATCGTTCTACCAGGTTTAGCCATGAGCCATAGGTGGGTGTGAAGTGCACGTGAAACCGGGAACGCTTGGCGAACCACGCCCGGATGAGCGGTGTTTTGTGCGTTCCATAATTGTCCATGATGATATGGACATCTCGATCGGCTGGCACGCTGGCGTCGATGCCATCCAGGAACTTGCGGAACTCGATCGAACGATGGCGGCGATGCGTCTGGCCGATCACTTTGCCGCTTTGGGCGTCGAGCGCGGCAAACAGCGAGGTGGTGCCATGGCGTTTGTAGTCGTGCGTGCGCCGCTCGGCTTGGCCGGGCCGCATCGGTAGCAGCGGCGCAGTGCGATCCAGCGCCTGAATCTGCGACTTCTCGTCCACGCACAGCACCACGGCGTGCTCCGGCGGGTGGACGTACAACCCAACGATATCGCGCACTTTCGGCACGAGCAGCGGGTCGGGGGACAACTTGAAGGACTCACTGCGATGCGGCTGTAACCCGAACGCATGCCAGATGCGGCTGATGGTTGCGTGGCTGAGACCGGTCGCTTTGGCCATCCCTCGGGTGCTCCAATGCGTCGCGCCGCGCGGCGTGCTTTCCAGCGTGCGGACGACCACTTGCTCGATCTCGTCGTCGGTGATGCGGCGAGGCACCCCAGGCCGCGGCTCGTCATACAGCCCCGCGAGGCGCTCCCGCACAAACCGCGTTCGCCATTTGCCGATCGTGGCGGGCGTGGCGCGCAGCCGGCGAGCCACGGTTTTGTTGTCCTGTCCGGTGGCACAAGCCAACACGATACGTGCGCGGCGGGCCAGCGCCGGGACCGAGCGGGCCCGATGGGCCAGGGACTCCAATGCGCGTCGTTCCTCCATACTCAAGATCAGCGGGGCCTTGGGGCGTCCTGTACGCATGCTCCCTCCTTATAGAGGAAGACGTACAGGCTCGCCACTTGTTTCAGTTATTTCTGTTACAGGACACTAGATCAAAAGACATTCTTACTAACTCCCGCGGGAGATGTGAACGTAAGGCTTCCTCCACCGCCATATATTTATGGTGACCTGCTCCCCGAAATTTAGTCCAGCCAAAACGTAGCTTCTCCGGGTATAAAACCACGAGAGGAGAAGCGCCATGAAAAGAAGCCGCTTTAGTGAAGAGCAGATCCTCGGGGTGTTGAAAGAAGCGGAGGCCGGAGTTCCCGTGAAGGACCTCTGCCGCCGGGTGGGTGTCAGTGAAGCCACGTTCTACCACTGGAAGGCGAAGTACGGAGGCCTGGAAGTGAACGAGGCTCGGCGGTTGCGTCAGCTGGAGGAAGAGAACGGACGGCTGAAGAGGATCGTGGCGCAGCAGGCGCTGGACCTGGATGCGCTGAAGGTGGTGCTGGCAAAAAAGTGGTAGGCCCGCGGGCGAAGCGAGAAGCGGTGCGTGTCGTGCGGGAACAAGCAGGGCTGAGCGAGCGACGCGCCTGTGGGCTGATCGGGATGCACCGCGGGAGCTGGCGGTACCGGCGAAAGGAACGGAACGAAGCGGCGTTGCGGGCACGGCTGCGGGAGTTGGCAGGCGAGCGTCCGCGATTCGGTTATCGGCGGCTGTACATTTTCCTGCGACGGGAGAAGGCCGAAGACGGAACGCTGCGGTGGTTGGTCAATCACAAGCGGGTCTACCGACTCTATCGGGAGGAAGGGCTGGCGATGCAGCGTAAAAGGCGCAAGCGATTTCGGGCTGAAGCGCGAGTGCCGTTGGCAGTTCCGACGCGTGCGAATGAAATGTGGACGATGGACTACACGCATGACCAAATGGCCGGCGGGCGGAAGTTCCGAACGCTGAATTTGATGGATGGCTACACGCGAGAGGCTCTGCGGATCGAGCCGGACACGTCGCTGCCCGGTCTGCGTGTGGTGCGGATACTGGAAGGGCTGCGGGAGCGACGCGGAACACCGGCTGCGATCCAGGTAGACAATGGAACCGAGTTCACCAGCCGCGTCGTGGATCAGTGGGCCTATCAAAACCAGGTAGCGCTGCACTTCATCGAGCGTGGCAAGCCCACGCAGAACGCATTCATCGAAAGCTTCAACGGGAAGTTCCGGGATGAATGCTTGAACCAGAACTGGTTCGTGGATCTCCGACACGCACGGGAGGTGATCGAGTCCTGGCGGGTGGACTACAACACGGTGCGGCCGCACAGCTCGTTGGGGTACCGGACGCCCGAAGAATTTGCCGCGGCCAATGGCTGTGGAAAAGACGGTGGCTTCGCCACCTTGGAAAACGCTACGCGTTTCCCACTTTCCCCCAGCCGCGACGACCGCCCTATTTCAACCGTTGCAGTGGAACCAAAAACCCTGGGAGCTTCGTTATGACTGGACCAAAAACGGGGGGCAGGTCAATGGCGGCTTCAAAGTTCACAATCACCAGCCGATTGGGCCAGTGGAAATCACTGCTCAGCCGCTGTGTGAGCCTGCGATTCCTAGCGCAGGTATACCCTTCTCGGGGTCGGTCTTCATTTATTCTGAAAATCAAGCGGGAGAAGTTGAACTTGCTCTTTTAAAAGATTTTGCTAAACAACGTGGAATCCATCTGCGTTGGCGGAGTTTAGATTTTGCTCAGGAGCGGTCGTTGATCGAAAAACCGGTGGCATTTATCTCGCATGACTCTCGTGATAAGGAAAATGTAGCTCGTCCTATGGCGATCCGCCTCCAGCAAATGTTGTGTCCCGTTTGGTTTGACGAATTCTCACTTGGGGTAGGGGATTCTCTCCGCGACAAGATCGAAAAAGGACTCAAAGAATGCGCAACGTGTATAGTCATTCTCTCGCCCTACTTTCTTGCGAACAAGCGGTGGACTAAGGTTGAATTCGATTCCGTTTTTACGCGCGAGATCATCGAAGAAAGGAATGTGATGCTTCCGGTCTGGTGCGGAGTGGCTGTGAAGGATGTCTACGAATACAGCCCCAGCTTGGCCAACAAGTTGGGAATCAACTGGGACTTGGGACTCGATGAGGTATGCAGGCGTCTGTACCAAAAAATCCAGCAGACGACCACACTGCCATCGGAATCGAACTGGCGACGAAAGGAATGAGCGGCCGCATGCGTTGCGGTTGCAAGCTAAAAGCCGCGATACCACCCGGTTTCGTCGGCGATCCTCCCTTCAAAACGTTTAAAACCACAGGCACTGCCGCCTAGTTCTGTCGCGAATAGAAAGCGAACTGGTACCAGAGCTGACTCCGAGGAGGATCAATTTTCGGCGCAGTCGTGCCGGGAATGCTCTTAGCTAATCGGCTACTTCGGCTTTCGTCCCTGCCCGGCGCATAGCGGCCTCCAAGTAAAATAGGTAGCACCTGGCCATGCCACCCGAGCGCGGCAAATCGTCTCGTATGCGTCGCCCCCGCCTGCTGTTCCTGGTTTTGGGCGCGATGCTTCTTGTCAGCGCCCTTCCCCTGGGCCTCTATCACTTTCAGGTCCTTAGGCTTAGCCAGGAGAAGCTCACCGATACGGAAAGCGTGCAGCAAACCGAACTCACCCGTTCGGTAGGCGAAGAGATTCAGCTTTTCGACGCCAACCTCTATCAGCAACTCATCAGCGAAAGGCAAATCCTGGCCCTCACCGGCCTGCTCGACCATATTGAAGACCCCATCCGCGCTCCCCAGGTAACCCGCCTGCTCGAAAATTTCGTCGCCAGCAATCCCAATACCCTCTACCTTACGGCCGTCGGCACGGACGGCAAGGGCGCCGGCGCCGGCAATTTCCGCGCCGACCAGGACCCCTTCGTCAGCAAGGAGCTGCAGCGCGCTTTCTCCGCCTGCATCCAGTCGGTCGTCTTTCGCAGCGAGCCTTTGGCCCTGGGACCGGATAACCGCCCCGCCTTCGTCATGGCTATCCCGCTGCAAGTCTCGGATCAGTTCAGCGGGATGCTGGCCATGGTCGTCTCCCTCGATAGCATCCTGCGCCGCTTGGAGGAGACCAGCGTCCGCGGCCGCACCGTCTTCGTCGTGGATCATAGCGGGCGGGTGGTGGCGCATCCGGACACGCGCCAAGTCGTTCCCGGCACAGACCTACGCAGCTCCTACATCGTCGCGCAAGCCACCGGCTTGCCCAAGGATCTGCGCACCACGGCCACCGTGCAGCGCTTCAGCACCGTCGAGAACGGACACAATACCGAGCTGATCGGCACCTACAGCACGATTCCAGACCTGGCCTGGACCGTGATCGCCCAGCGCGGCCTGGAAGAGGCTCGCGACGATGCCGGCGTGAAAGAGCTCAACGCCCAGGCGCTCACTTTCGTTCTGGTCGTCACCGGCGCGGCCATCATTCTCGGCTATCTCTTCGCCGTGGGCATCAGCACGCCTATCCGCGCGCTGGCCGCCTCCACCCGCGCCATCAGCCGCGGCGAATTCCACGAACGCGTTCCGGTTCGAGGCGCCGCGGAAATCAGCGAGCTGGCCCAAACCTTCAACAACATGGCCGGCGATATCGAAACCTTTATCGACCGGCTCAAGCAGGCTGCCGACGAAAACCACGAGCTCTTCCTTGGCTCCATTCGTATGCTCGCCGCCGCCATCGACGAGAAGGATCCCTACACCCGCGGCCATTCCGACCGCGTGGCCAGATACTCCGTGCTCATCGGCCAGCAACTGGGCCTCTCGCCCGAAGAATTGGACAAATTGCGCATCTCCGCCCTGCTGCACGACGTCGGCAAGATCGGCGTGGACGATCGCGTCCTGAAGAAGCCCGGGGCCCTTACCGCGGAAGAGTTCGAGATCATGAAGCAGCACCCCAGCAAAGGCGCCAACATCATGCGCCCGGTCGCGCAGCTCAAAGACGTGCTTCCCGGAATCGAGCTGCACCATGAGCACATCAACGGCAAAGGCTATCCCTACGGGCTGAAAGGCGACGAGATCCCTTTAATGGCGCGCATCATTGCGGTCTCGGACACTTTGGACGCCATCACCACCAACCGTCCCTATCAGTCCGCCATGGATACCGAAGCCGCCCTGGAAATCATCCGCAAGGTTGCCGGCACTAAGTTCGATCAAAAGGTCGTGGAAGCGCTGGTGAGGATCGTCGATTCCGGCAAGCTCCGCATCGCCCCCGCCCTGGTCGAAGTCTGACCGGTGCTGAATCGCCCCTTCGCTGCGTTCGGCCTCCGGACTGCTTCTCGCGGGAAAATCGATTGGCTCCATCGAAATTCTGAATTGTACGTTGCGAGACATCTGAGGTATTTTTCTTGGATGGCTGGTAGCGTGGCAACCGCCCTCCACCTTACAGTGCGCGCCCCTCGGCGCAGCGCTTAACTGCACCAACCTGCAGCTATGTTTGGGCCGCTTTACAACGCGGGTTTGCCATGGTATTCAGAATGAACGCTAAAATGGGTGAAAAATATCCATTCCTCGGCTTGCCGCCTGCTCAGGGCCTCTATGACCCTCAGCAGGAGCACGATGCTTGCGGCATCGGTTTTGTAGCCGATATCTCCGGGCACAAGTCGCACGATATCGTCCTCAAGGGCGTTCAGATCCTGATCAATCTGGCGCACCGAGGCGCCTGCGGCTGCGATCCGCAAACCGGCGACGGCGCGGGCATTTTGATCCAGATTCCCCACGCTTTTTTCCAGCGCGAATGCTCCCGCCTGGGCTTCGAATTGCCCGCTCCCGGCGAATACGGCGTGGGAATGGCCTTTTTGCCCGTCGACCGCCACGAACGGATTCTCTGCGAAGGAATCCTGGAGCGCATCGCCGGCGAAGAGGGGCTCACGGTGCTCGGCTGGCGCGATACACCGCTCAACGGAAACGCCATCGGCCGGCTGGCGCGCGCCACGCAGCCCTATATCGAACAGATTTTCATCAAGCGCGGTCCGGAGATGGACCAGGATGCGCTCGAGCGCAAGCTTTACGTGGTGCGCAAGCGCGCCGAGAGCGCCGTCGCCGAGTCCGATTTCAAAGAGAAGGGCTTCTTCTATCTGCCCTCGCTCTCTTCGCGCACCATTATCTACAAAGGCCTGCTGCTGGCCCCGCAGATCACCGACTTTTACAAGGAACTCCTCGACGCCGAAGTGACCAGCGCGCTGTGCCTAGTGCACCAGCGCTTCTCGACCAATACGTTCCCGAGCTGGCAGCTGGCGCACCCCTATCGCTACATCTGCCACAACGGTGAGATCAATACGCTGCGCGGCAATATCAACTGGATGCACGCGCGCCAGTCCGTGCTGGCCTCGCCGCTCTTCGGCAACGACATCAAGAAGCTCTTTCCCATCATCACGCCCGGCGGCAGCGATTCCGCGATGATCGATAACGCCGTGGAGCTGCTCACGCTGGCCGGCCGCAGCCTGCCGCACGTGATGTCCATGCTCATCCCCGAGGCTTGGGAGCACGATTCGACCATGCCCGAGGACGTCAAGGCTTTCTACGAATATCACGCCTCGCTCATGGAGCCCTGGGATGGGCCCGCCGACGTGGCCTTCACCGATGGCCGCATCATCGGCGCCAAACTCGACCGCAATGGCTTGCGCCCCGGCCGTTATCTCGTCACCAACGGCGGTCTGGTGATCATGGCCTCGGAGGCCGGAGTGCTTCCGGTGAAGCCGGAAGAGGTGCGCATGAAGGGCAGGCTGGCGCCCGGCCGCATGCTGCTGGTCGATACCGAACAAAAGCGCCTGATCACCGACGAAGAAGTGAAAAAGCAATTAGCGGCGCGGCAGCCTTACCGGCAATGGCTGAAGGAAAATCAGATCACGCTGGACGATCTGCCCAGCCCTCAGCGCGTCCAGGCCACCGACCACGAAACCATCCTCATGCGCCAGCGCGCCTTCGGCTACACCGATGAGGATTTGAAGACGGTGCTCTCGCCTTCGGCGACCCAAGCCGAGGAGCCGATCGGCTCCATGGGCATCGATACGCCCCTGGCGTGCCTTTCCGATCAGCCGCAGCTGCTGTTCAGCTATTTCAAGCAGACCTTCGCGCAGGTCACCAATCCGGCCATCGACCCGATCCGCGAAGGCCTGGTGATGTCGCTGAATACCTATATCGGCTCGGAAGGAAATATCCTCGACGAGACGCCCAAGAATTGCCACACGCTCAAGCTGCGCCATCCCATCATCTCCAACTGGCGCCTCGAGAAACTGCGCCGCGTAAGCTGGGGCGATTTTCTGGCCACCACCCTGCCCATGGTCTTCCGCGTGGAGGGCGGCGAAAAGCAGCTCGAAAAATCCATCGAGAACCTCTGCCGTTCGCGCCTCGCTGGCCATAAAGTCCGGCTACACGCTGCTGATTCTCTCCGACCGCGGCGTGGACCACGAGCATGCGCCCATACCCAGCTTGCTGGCGCTGTCCGCCGTTCACAACCATTTGATCCGCGAGAAAACCCGCAATCAGGTGGCCCTGATCGTCGAATCGGGCGAGCCGCGCGAAGTCATGCACTTCGCCCTGCTGCTGGGCTACGGCGCCAGCGCCGTCAATCCTTATCTGGCCATCGAGACTCTCGAAGACCTGCATCGCCGCGGCGCTTTCCCGCTCGATTACGCCTGGGACAAAGTTTTCAAGAACTATATGAAGTCGATCGACAAAGGCCTCTTGAAGACTTTTTCCAAGATGGGTATCTCCACCCTGCAGAGTTATCAGGGCGCGCAAATCTTCGAGAGCATCGGGCTTCAGAAATCGCTCGTCGAGCGCTACTTCACCGGCACCGCTTCGCGCATCGAGGGTGTCACCATGGAAGTGCTGGCGCGCGAGACCCTGCTGAAGCACGACTTCGCCATGCAGTCCCCCAGCGAGTCCGATACCGAGCTGCGTATCGGCGGCGAATATCAGTATCGCGTGCGCGGCGAGCGCCATCTGCTGAACCCGACTACCGTCAGCAAACTCCAGCACGCCGTGCGGCAGTCGAAATTCGAGACCTTCCAGGAATTCGCCGCGGTGGTGAACCAGCAGAACCGCGATTTGCAGATGCTGCGCGGCATGTTTGACTTCAAGCCCGCTGGAAAGCCTGTGCCGCTCGAGGAAGTCGAGCCCGCTGCCGATATCGTCAAGCGCTTCGCCACCGGGGCCATGTCCTTCGGCTCCATCAGCAAGGAAGCGCACGAAACGCTGGCCATCGCCATGAATCGCATCGGCGGCAAATCGAACACCGGCGAGGGCGGCGAGGACGAAGCCCGCTTCCAGCCCGACGCCAATGGCGACCTGCGCCGCAGCGCCATCAAGCAGGTGGCTTCCGCGCGATTTGGCGTCACCACGAACTATCTCGTGAATGCCGACGATTTGCAGATCAAGATCGCTCAAGGCGCGAAGCCCGGCGAGGGCGGCCAGCTCCCCGGCCATAAGGTGGACGACTTCATCGCCCGCGTGCGCCATTCCATTCCCGGCGTGGGCCTGATTTCGCCTCCGCCGCACCACGATATCTATTCCATCGAAGACCTGGCGCAGCTGATCTACGACCTGAAGAACGCCAATCCCCGCGCGCGCATTTCGGTAAAGCTCGTCGCCGAAGTCGGCGTCGGAACCGTGGCCGCCGGAGTCGCCAAGGCTCACGCCGACGTCATTCTGATCAGCGGCTATGACGGCGGCACCGGCGCTTCTCCCATCAGTTCCATACGCCACGCCGGCATTCCCTGGGAGCTGGGGCTTTCCGAAACGCAGCAAGTGCTGGTGATGAACGATCTGCGCAGCCGCGTGCGCGTGCAGGTGGATGGCAAGCTGCAAACCGGCCGCGACGTGGCCATCGCCGCCATGCTGGGAGCCGAGGAGTTCGGATTCTCCACGGCGCCGCTGGTCTCCATGGGCTGCATCATGATGCGCAAGTGCCATCTGAACACCTGCCCGGTGGGCGTGGCCACGCAGGACCCGGAATTGCGCAAGAAGTTCCAGGGCCAGCCCGAACACGTCATTAATTTCTTCTTTTTCGTGGCCGAGGATTTGCGCCGCATCATGGCCGAACTGGGATTCCGCAAGGTCGATGAGATGGTCGGCCGCGTGGATTGCCTCGCGCAGCGCACCGACATCACCCACTGGAAGGCCAAGGGAATCGATCTATCGCAGTTGCTCTACAACCCGCCGGTGCCCAGTCACGTCGGGCGGCGGCAGCTCCAACCGCAGGATCATGGCCTGGAAGCGGCGCTCGATCGCCACTTGATCAAGCAATGCCAGCAGGCCCTGGAGAAGCAAGTCCCGGTTTCCATCAGCCTGCCCATTCGCAACGTGCATCGCACCGTGGGCGCGATGCTCAGCGGCGAGATTGCGCGGCGTTATGGTTCCGCGGGCTTGCCGGAAGATACCATTCGCATCCATCTGAATGGCTGCGCGGGCCAGAGTTTTGGCGCGTTCCTGGCCAAGGGCGTAAGGCTCACTCTGGAAGGCGATGCCAACGACTATGTCGGAAAAGGGCTCTCCGGCGGCAGGCTGATCATCTATCCGCCGCGGCACTCCGAGTTCGCGCCGGAAGAGAATATTCTGATCGGCAACGTCTGCCTCTACGGCGCCACCAGCGGCGAAGCCTATTTCAACGGCATGGCCGGCGAACGCTTTGCCGTGCGCAACTCCGGCGCCACCGCCGTGGTGGAAGGCGTCGGCGATCACGGCTGCGAATATATGACCAACGGCCTCGTCGTCGTTTTAGGCCGGGCCGGCCGCAACTTTGCCGCCGGCATGACCGGAGGCATCGCCTACGTGCTCGATAACGTCGGCGATTTCGCCTCGACCTACTGCAATCGCAACGAGGTCGATCTCGAGCCCGTCTCCGAGTCGGCGGACATTCTCCTCCTGCACCGGCTGATCAGCCGCCATGGCGAGCTGACCGATAGCCCGCAGGCCAAGTGGATTTTGCAGAACTGGGAGGCCATCCTTCCGAAGTTCGTCAAGGTGTTCCCGCACGAGTACAAGCGCGTCCTGGGCGTTCCGCGGGTCCCTGCCGGCATGCTCGTCGCGCAGGCCGGAACGCACGCCCCGGGCACGGGGTTCGTCAATAAAGTTCGTGGGTAAAATTCGTGGGTAAAGTCACCGGGTTCAAGGAATATACGCGGGAGATGCCGGTACGGCGGCCGGTCGAAGAGCGCGTCAACGACTACTTCGAGGTCTACTACCTCTTTCCCGAGGAAAAAGTGCGCACCCAGGCCGCGCGCTGCATGGATTGCGGCATTCCCTTCTGCCACACCGGCTGCCCGGTCAATAACATCATTCCCGATTGGAACGACCTCGTTTACCGCGACCAGTGGAAAGAAGCGATCCGCGTTCTGCACTCCACCAATAATTTTCCTGAATTTACCGGCCGCATCTGCCCCGCGCCCTGCGAAGCCGCTTGCGTGCTGGGGATCAACGAGCCGCCGGTAACCATCAAAGTCATCGAAAAAAACATCGTCGAGCGCGCCTGGCAGGAGGGCTGGATTCAGCCCGAACCGCCCGAGACGCGCACGGGCAAACGAGTCGCCGTGGTGGGTTCGGGGCCTTCCGGGATGGCCGCGGCGCAGCAACTCAATCGCGCCGGGCACTTGGTCACCCTGTTCGAGAAAAACGACCGCATCGGCGGGCTGATGCGCTACGGCATTCCCGACTTCAAGATGGAGAAGCACGTTCTGGACCGGCGCCTGGTACAGATGTCGGACGAGGGCGTGCGCTTCGAGACGGGCGCGCACATTGGCCGGAATGTGCCGGCCGAGGATTTGCGCAAGGAGTTCGACGCCATCCTGCTTGTGCGGCGGTGCGGAAGCTCCGCGCGATTTGAATGTTCCCGGCCGCGAGCTGAAGGGCATTCACTTCGCCATGGAGTTCCTGCCGCAGCAGAATAAGCGCAATGCCGGCGACGATGTGCCCAACCAGATCCTGGCCACCGGCAAGCACGTCATGATCATCGGAGGCGGCGACACCGGCGCCGATTGCCTGGGCACCTGCCACCGGCACAAAGCCAAGTCCGTGCATCAGTTCGAGATCATGCCCAAGCCGCCGGAGATGCGTGCGCCGAGCACGCCCTGGCCGCTGTGGCCGCTGCAAATGCGTTCGGAGAGCTCCCACGAAGAGGGCGGATTGCGCGAATGGGCCATCGGAACCACGCATTTTAGCGGCGACGAAAATGGTAACGTAAAGAAGCTGCATGGCATTCGCGTCGGCCCGCCGCCAAAATTCGAGCCCCTTCCGGGAACCGAATTCATCCTCGACGCCGATCTCGTCTTGCTCGCGCTGGGCTTTACCGGGCCCGTGAAGCGCGGAATGGTCGAGCAGTTCGGCGTCAACCTGGATGCCCGCAGCAATATCGCCACGGACGCGAACTACATGAGCTCTGTCCCAGGAATCTTCGCCGCCGGCGACATGCGCCGCGGCCAGTCGCTGGTAGTCTGGGCCATCTCCGAAGGCCGCAAAGCCGCCGCCGGAGTCGACAAGTTCCTCATGGGCAGCACCCGCCTGAAGTAGTCACCCCGGCCCTGAAGTAACCATCCGCCTTTATCAGTTTGCCGTTGAACCTCGCTGTTGAACTTTGCTGTTGAAACTTCGCGCTTTGTGCCCTCCTCGCACTTGCAGAAAATCCGAGGTGGCACAGCCACTCTTGGCTGTGCTTCCCTCCGCTCGACGACATTGCCGTTGAATTGGCGCCGCCCAAGCGCCTCTCGAGCGCGAGCATTCGCTGTAGCTCAGGTCGCCCGGCGCCCGGCGCGTCAGCGCACGTAATAAGGAAGCCGCGGGAGACCTGAGGCCTTAGGTTCGTACCGCAGCGCCGCGTTGTAATCCGAGGCCACTTGTAGCCCAGGCCGCCCGCCGCAATTTGGCGGGGCCCTGGGGCTTTTGCCCGCGTCTTGCCGCTGACGTACGCCGGTTAGGACGATCTCATTCCAAGCGAAGCAGGCCGTGTGAAACGCCTTAGTGCGTCATTCCATAGATGATGTAGTTGATGGCGATGCGGTAGGCCATGGAAGTGGCGCGTTCGGGATAGTCCGGGCTATCGGCCCATTCCCAAGCGTCCCCAACGTCGCTGTTGTGGCAGATGGCAATCACGATGCGGCCTTTGTCGTCGCGAACGGCGCGCCATTTGGGCACCTTCTGGTCCGGCGCATAGCCGCGACCTCTTCCCCAGATGAAGCGCGTCCCTGGAATCTGAAAACGGTCATCCAGGTCATACATGGTATGAAAGATCTCGTCGCTGTCCTTCAAGTCTTCCACCGGCCGCTCGGGAAAGATCATGCGCAAGCCCGCCATCATGTTGTTCCACTCGTAGTCGCCGTGAGTATCGTCGAAAAACATGAATCCGCCCCGCAATAGATAATTGCGGATGCGATCGGCCTCGGCTTGGGAAAGGACCCACGCGCCGGGATCCTCGATGAAAATCCACGGCCAGTTGTAGATGTCGTCGCTACTCGCGTCCACCACCTGCTCGGCCACGTGTGTGTCGATGCGCGTCAGGCGAACCACTCCCTGTACAAGCTGGCGATCCGATTTCGGATAGTCCGCGGCCCAGCGCCGAAATCCCCGGCCAAAGCCGCCGCCATAGCCCATGTTGTAGTGAAATCGGGCAAACGTCCATTCGACCCTTTGCCGGGCGCCAACCGGCATCTCTTTTGAGTCGTCTTCTTCCTGCTGATAACGGTCGAAGCCGCGGCGCTGGTAGGCAAGCAGGCTCGCGGCAAAGCCTAAAAAGATCGCAGCCGAAAATAGCAATCCCAGCCGCCGCGCGAGGGCCTTTTGCATCGATATCATTAGTCTTCCTGATCGCTATTATTAACCCAAAACTGCCCCCCGGCGCCGCTTTTCCAGGCGAACCAGCCGCAAGCGGCGCGCCCAGTGCAGTTGCGGGTAAAAGAAGACTAGAAGTTATCTCATAAACACTTTCAGGCCATTGAACGGTTGCAACTTATTGTGAGTGACGTAAATCGAGAGCATGGACCTCACCGACGCCCAGTGGGCGTTGCTGGAACCGCTGTTTCGTCCGAAACGACGGGACGATGGGCGAGGCCGACCGTGGCAAGATACGCGAGCGGTTCTGAACGGCGTCTTCTGGGTTTTGCGCACTGGCGCTCCCTGGCACGATCTGCCGCGTCGTTATCCTCCCTATCAGACCTGTCATCGCCGCTTCCAGCAGTGGCAGCGCTCGGGACTGCTGACCAAGCTGCTGCAGAAACTGGCCGAAGATTTGCGCGACCGCGGGAAGCTGGATTTGAGCGAATCGTTCATCGACGCCAGCTTCAGTTCGGCGAAAAAGGGGGCTCTGCTGTCGGCCCTACTCGCCGCGGCAAAGGCAGCAAAATCATGGCGATCAGCGACGGCCATGGTCTTCCTCTCGCCGTGCACGTGGCCAGCGCTTCGCCGCATGAAACAAAGCTCGTCGAAGTCACATTCGAGCAGCGATTCCTCGCCGAAACTCCTGAGCGACTGATCGGCGACCGCGCCTACGACAGTGACCCGCTGGATGCACGGATTCGCGAGCGCTTCGGCGTGCAGTTGGTCGCGCCGCACAATTCCACGCGCAGCCGCAAAGCTACACAGGATGGCCGCGTGCTGCGCCGCTACCGGCGTCGCTGGAAGATCGAGCGTCTGTTCGCTTGGCTTCATAACTTTCGACGTGTCGTCATCCGTTGGGAATACTACCCAGACAATTTCCTCGGGATGGTGCAGCTGGCTTGTGCCGTCATCCTCCTGAGGCATTTATGAGATGGCTTCTAGTGGCTATCGCCGGCGACCGCTTTCGCAAACGTTCTCTTCAAGAAGACGCCAATGAGGTGCCGCTTGTATTCGGCGCTGCCCTCGTGATCGTCGCCGAGATCCGCGCCATCGGCAATCAACGCCGCGGCTTCGGGAAGCCGCTTCTCGACCTCCGCCCGAGCCCCGGTGAGCAGCTTTTCTGCCTTGGGCGCGCGGCTGGGAAACGGGCATACGCAGCCCACGGCCACACGCGCCGCGCTAAATGTGCGCCCGCCGTCGGGAGTTTCGAGCCACAGTCCCAGGCCCAGCGTCGGGCGCTCGTGAATCTGAAATTTCATATACGCGGCGCGGTGATTCGCTTTCGCGCTGGGAACGATGATCCGAGTAAGGATTTCGCCTGGCGCGAGATGATTGGCGTAAGCGCCGGCGATCAGCTTCTCCACGGGAATTTCGCGCCTAGCGAGTCCAGACGCGAACCCAGACGCGGCGCTCTCGACGCCAACCGTCGCGCCCAGCACCAGCAGCAAGGTCGCCGGATCGGAGTGCGGTTCGGCGAAGCAAAGATTGCCTCCCAACGTGCCCGTGGCGCGCACGCGAACATTGGCCACCTGCGACTCCAGTTCCGCCAACACCGGCTGCTTTTCGCGAACCAGCGCCGATCTCTCGATGGAACGATGAGTGCACGCCGCGCCAACTTCGATTGTGCCGTCGCGCGTTTCGATAGCGTTCAATCCCGGCGCCACCTTGAGGTCGATGAGATGGCCGTAGGACAGCGCACGGTGCTTCATGGCCAGCAGCAGTTCGGTCCCGCCGGCATAGATGGCGGCGTCATCGCCGTAATGCGCGAGCATCTCCGACGCTTCTCGGATGCTGGCGGGCTGATGAATCTCGAATCGCGGGAGCGTGGTCATGCGCGAGTTTTTGCGGCCGGAATGTTCGTGCCGCTGGAAGGTTGCGTCTGCGCCGCCGGCGCTGGTGTCTTTCTCTTTCTCTCTTGCAGCGCTTTCCACACCCGCTCAGGCGTGAGCGGCAGCCTGCGCACGCGCGCGCCCGTGGCCTGATACAAGGCATTGGCGAGGCAAGCGCCGATGGGATTCAGCGAACCTTCTCCGCCGCCCTTCGCGCCGTACGGGCCCACGCCGTCGCGGTTTTGAACGAGCTTCAGCTCGATCCTGCGCGCCAAATCGGAAAATCGCGGAACGCGATATTCGAGCATCGTTCCGTTCATCAACTGCTGCCCGTCGTAGATCAGTTCCTCGAATAAGCCGACGCCCAGCCCCATGGTCGCGGCGCCCAAATCCTGGCTTTCCGTCATGGCCGGATTAATCGCCAGCCCCACGTCCCCCACGGTGACCAGGGTATCGAGCGAAATTTTCCCGGTCTCTTCGTCGAGAGCGATCTCCACACCCACCACGCCGATCTCCCAGAATATGGGCACGGACTTGAGCGGCCCCGCGCGGCGCAGATAAGCGCGACCGATGATGCTGCAGCCCTCCATCTGGAAATATCGTTCGATGATTTCCGGCCAGGAGAGCCGCTCCTTCCCGTGGCGAATCCCGCCGCGCTCTTCCACAAATTCGCTCGCCGGCGCGCCGAGCAGTTCCTCGGCCATCGCCTTGCACTGCGCGATCGCCTCGCGGCACGCCTCCATCACCGCGCGGCCCATCAACGTCGTCGTGCGGCTCGCGCCGGTGGAGCGCTCAAAAAGCGTCACGGCCGTGTCCGAACCAACCAGCCGCACTTTTTCGAGCGGTATTCCCATCTCTTCGGCGGCAATCTGCATGAGAACGGTGTGGCTGCCCTGCCCGATCTCCGTGCTTCCGCTCATCACCGATACGGATCCATCGCTATGTACCTGCACCATGGCCAGGGTCACGGGATGCGCGCCAGCATCGCTGGCCGAGCAACACACCGAGCGCCCGTGCTTCGGCGCTATCGCGCCATTGGCCCGCAAAACTTCGTCAGCCAGCCGGATGTCTCCCGGCACATCGGCGTCGATCGGCCGCAGCCCGGGATGAATCGATTCGCCGCTGTGGGCCAGATTGTGCAGCCGGAACTCCTGCGGCTCGCAGCCGATCTTGTGGGCCAATTCGTCCATCTGCGATTCCACCGGAAAAGTGATCTGCGCCGCCCCCAGCCCGCGATAGGAACTTGCCGGAACCGTATTGGTGTAAATCGCCAGGCAATCGATTCTCACATTCGGGAAGCGGTAAGGGCCCACGATGCGATTAGCGGCTTTGCGGCACACCATGGGACTGTTTTCCGCGTACGCGCCCGTATTCAGGTGAATGAGCGCCTGCTTGGCCACGAGTTTGCCCTCGGAATCCACCGCCGTGCGAATGCGCACGCGCGCGTCGTCGCGAGCGCGTCGTAAGAAAGGCTTCGTCCACGCTCAGCTGCAGTTTCACCGGCCGCGACACTTTCCACGAGCATGCCGCGGTAAGTGGCTCAATCTTTGTGTACGACTTGCTGCCGTACCCGCCGCCCACGAACGGCACGATCACGCGCACGCTATTGAGCGGCAGATCGAAAACCTCGGCCAGGTCGTGCCGCACCATGAACGGATGCTGCGCCGACGAGTGCACCGTGAGCTGGCCTCTGGCGTCATAGTCGGCCACCGCCACGTACGGCTCCATCGCGTACGCATAAATCATCGGGAAATAAAATTCGCCCTCCACCACGTGCGCCGCCGCCGCGAACGCCGCGTCCACGTCGCCCCACTCCACGTGCACGGCCTGGCAAACGTTCTTCTTCCCGCCCGGGAAATCGTCGAAGCCGCGAAAGGCGCCGCCGATATAGTCCATGCCATGCACCAGCGTGGCGTTCGGCGCGAGCGCGCTATCGACGTCCAGCACCGGCGTCAGCTCTTCGTACTCGACCCGAATCTTCTCCAGCGCTTCCTGCGCGCTCAATTCGCTTTCGGCAATCACGGCGGCCACGGGCTCTCCCACGTAGCGCACTTTGCCAATGGCCAGCAGTGGATGGTCCTTCACCGCGTGGCCATAATAAGGATGGATCGCGCCAAGATCGCTTCCCGTCAGCACGTCAATCACGCCCGGCTGCCGCCTGGCCTCTGAAGCATCAATCGAAAGAATCTTGGCGTGCGCGAAGGGGCTGCGAAGAAGTTTGGCCCAGGCCATGTGCTCGAGAGTGATGTCGCTTGTGTACACGGCGCTGCCGGTGACCTTGGCCACGCCGTCGGCCCGAGGCACCGAATGATTCACCACCGCGAATTCGTTCGCGCCGCTCACGGCTTCGCCCCGTCTCCGCTCGGTGCCGACTCGCCGCGCAACTCCGCGCCGGCCTGCTGGATCGCCTTGAGTATCGCCAGATAGCCCGTGCAGCGGCAAAGGTTGCCGCTCATGTAAGCGATGATCTCTGCCTCCGAGGCGCGCGCGTTTTCATCGAGCAGAGCCTTGCCGGCCAGGATCATGCCCGGCGTGCAAAAGCCGCACTGGAACGCGAATTGATCGATAAAGGCTTGCTGCAACGGATGCAGCCGCCCCTTGGCATCGGCCAAACCTTCAATCGTGGTCACGCGCTTGTCGCGAACTTCGTAGGCCAGGTACGTGCACGCGCTCACCGGAAAGCCTTCCACAAGCACCGTGCAGCTGCCGCAAACCTGCGATTCGCAGGAAAGTTTTACGCCGGTCAGCCCGCATCGAGCGCGCAGGACTTCGGCCAGCGTCTCTCGCGGCTCGATATCCAGGGCCGCGGCTTTTCCATTCAGCTCAAAAGCGATCTTCACAGGATGTCCATTCTAGATTAGCCGCGCCCATTGCCGGCAAATTGCGCTTGGATATTGCGGGCAAACTCCGCGAACTTCTCCGTCGCCCGCCGCCGCATGGGCGCTGCGCCCAACGTCGCCAGTTTGCCCAAAACTTCGATCTCCGCATCGAACCGCATCAGCGTCGCCTGCCCGGCGGGACTTAGGCTCACATGCAGCGACCCGGTAAGGCGATTCAGGCCCATCGAGTCGGCCCCTTTGAGACTCGCTTTCAGCATATTCGGCGGCTGCTCTTCCGCAACGCGAATTTCCATCTGCAGCGCCACCTTGAAAGGACCAATCCTGTCGCTGGCCTTGGCCTGGTAGGCTTCCCCGCCACCGTCTTCCATGGCGTTCACGCTTTCCACTCCGGGCAAAAGTGCCGCCAGCCGCCGCGTGTCCCGCAGCAGCTTCCAGACCTGCTCTTGCGAAGCATCGAGATTCAGTTGCTCAGAAAGCTTTAGCAGCATCGGGTTGGCCCGCACGAACAAGAGCCTGGAGATAGCGCCGCTCGCGGCCGGCTATTCTCGCGTTTTGTCTCTTTCGCGTTAAAACTAAATTGTACGACAAGCGCTTCGTGCCACAATGTTGCACTTGAAAGTGTCGTGGGTCAGTTTGAATTTTATGGATCGTGACACTAAGAGGACAAAATTCAAACAGACCCACCTTGAGAGGAGCTAGAGACCGATGCCGCAGGCCGCCGCAACCGCAAAGGCAAAAGATGGATGCCAGCTCTCCTATCGTATTTTCGCCAACCCCCAAAAGCCCCGCGTGGCCTTGATTCATTCGCTGGCCTTGAGCGGCGCGATGTGGGACGAAGCAATCTCCCAACTCGCTACCGCCGCCGAGATTCTCGCTTACGACTGCCGCGGCCACGGGCAATCGGAGCGCCGCCCCGGCCCCTATAGCCTCGAACTTTTTGCCGATGACCTTGCCGCGCTGCTCGACTCCTGCGGCTGGCCCTCCGCTATTGTCGCCGGATGCTCGATGGGCGGCTGTGTGGCCCAGGCGTTCGCCGCGAAATATCCGCAGCGCGTTCGCGGATTGGCTCTCATCGACACCACGTCTTGGTACGGGCCGACCGCCCCGAAAGATTGGAAAGTGCGCGGCGCCAAAGCCGCCGAAGGCGGGTTGCCGTCCATGACCGAGTTCCAGCTCAGCCGCTGGCTGACCGAAGATTTCCGCCAGGAGCACCCCGACGTCGCCCAGCGCACAGCCGAGATTTTCCTCGCCAACGACGTGGCCTCCTATCAGGCCAGCTGCGAAATGATGGGCAACGCCGATCTTCGCGCCGCGCTGCCGAAGTTTCGCATGCCTGTCTCGGTAATTGTGGGAGAAGACGATTACGCCACGCCGGTAGCCATGTCGCGCAGCTTGCAGGAAGCTATACCGAATTCCAAGCTCACCGTGATCCCCGGGGCGCGGCACCTTACGCCCGTGCAGTGCCCGCGCGAAATCGCCGCGTTGTTGACCGATCTCATCGCCGGCTCGGCGCGGGCCTCAGCCTGATCTCTAGCTCTCGCCTTTGGGCGTGCCCGCGCCTTCTACGCTGCGCACCGGAGTTTCCGGCGTAAGCCCCCCGCGGCGCCGCGGGAACGTATCCAGGCCGTTTTTTTCCCATTCACCGGCAACGGCATTGGCGGCGATCGAATCCAGCGCCTCGCTCCAATCCCCCAACGAATAGCCATGCCAGGGCTGCTGCAAACGCACTTCCGGCAGGCGCAACTCTTTCCAAATCTCCAGCGCGGATTCCATGAACTCGCGCTTCGGCAGCGCCAAAGGCGGCATGGGGTGCTTCAGCGTGGCGTCGATGAGCATAGTCGAATCCAGGTTGCGAGGTCCGGATTTCGGCGCGTGGCCCACCGAACGGTAAGGCTCGATGTGCACGTCCTCTTGCGGATTGGACCGGTAGGCAATCGACCACAGCACCGCGTCCGTATTGCTCGGATCGATATCTTCGCTCACCGCGATCACCACCTTGCCGCAGTCGGCGCGCAGCGCGGCGGCGGCTTGCAATCCTCGCCATACCTCCGTGCGGGCCGCGCCGTTCGCGAATTGCAGGAAAATAATCGGCCGGACGTTGCTCAGCGGCTCGTGCATCACCACGCGCCGAACGCTCCGGATCGAGTCGTGCTCGCGCAAGTGCTCCAGGAACATCGGCTCATACGCGATTTTCTTGATCATGCTTGATTCGCTGGGCGTCACCTGGCTGATGATGGAAACAAAAACGGGCGAGCGCCGGTGCGTGATCGCGGTCACTTGCATGGACATGTTGTAGTCCTCGAGCGCCACGTAGCCGTGGCTTTCGCCGAACGGCCCCTCGGGCTCCAGCAGATCGGTATCGATCAGGCCTTCGATCACGATTTCGGAATCGGCCGGCACCTCCAGATCGACGCTCACGCATTTCGCCGTCCGAATGGGCTCGCCCGCAAGGGCGCCTGCCACGCCCATCTCGTCCTGACCCACCGACAGCTTTTGCGGTCCGGTAAAAAGAACCACCGGCGCGCAGCCAATCACGATGGCGCAAGGCATGGGTTCTCGGCGCGCCTGATACTTCTGCCAATGCAGGTAGCCGCCGGCGCCGCCAATCCGCGAGGACATCCGCACGCCGAGCCGGTCCGTCTTTTTTAACGCGCCGCGATAAGTGCCCATATTGCGCACGCCCGTTTCCGGATCGCGCGTCACGCACAGCGTCGCCGTGAGATAAGGAGCGGAATCGAAGCCTGGCGTGGAGATGGGGACCGGCAGCCGCGCTAAACCGCCATCGGCCCGCCGAAGATCCTCGCCCTTGATAACTACCTCCTGGCAGCGCGGCGAGCCGACCAGCACGGGCGGAATGGGATTGGCGATGGCCTGCGTCCACGCCGCGCCGATTTCGTCAACGCGGCGGCCCATTCCCAGCGCATAGATCTTCGCCGAAGCCGCCAGCGCGCCAACGGCGACGGGGATGTCGTAATGGCGGCCGTGCGAGTCCACCACATTGGTAAAAAGAAATGCGCGGCGCTCCTCCTCGGGAATCCCCCCGATGAATTGCCACCGGACCAGCGGGTGAAGCTCCGTATCTTTATTGATGGGCCTGTCGACGCGCACCAATAGCCCGCTCGCATCGAGCGCGGCCAGGTGACTCTGAAAATCGAGGCTCGGTCCACTCACGATCGGCTACTTCCACACAACCACGAGGATCACCGCAAGAATGGCGGTAACGACCAGCTGCAGGATTTGCCACGGCAGGCAAATGCGAAAAATCTCTCCGTCCTTGCCTTTAATGTTCGCGAGCGAAGCGGCATAGGAAATCTGGGTCGGCTTGAGCGCGTTCGGCGGCCCCATCGTCAGCACCGTCACGATTCCCACCAGCAACATGAGAGGAATGCCCAGCATGGGCGCTATGCGCACCTGCATTTGCGAGAGCAGAAAGTCTCCCGGCAAACCCTGTCCGAAGGCCATGCCCCCCAGAAAAGCGACGGCGGGGTAGAGCGAAGCATAAAGGATCTTGCCTCCGCTCGAGAGCACTCTGCCCAGCAGCGCGATCTGCCCCGCATCCACCATGAGGTAGACCGTGGCGCTGCCCACCAGCAGCGTGGTCAGAGGAGCGCGGCTTCGGCGCGTTGCGGTCACCAGGTCTTTACCCAGATGGGCGCGCTTGCAGCGGAAAAGATAGGCCACCAGCGAGGTCACCAAAATAAAGAATCCAGCCGACGTGAAGATATTGATCGCAAAGGCTCGGTATCCCCAAAAAGCCACCCGGAACTCGACGTGGGTTAACGCCTCCGCAATGGCCGGAATTTTTGTAAGCAGAACAATCGTCACGCCCAAGAGCAGCGGTGCATAGGCACGGAAAAGCATCCCCGCGCCAACCGAGGGACGCAACGCCTCCGGCCGCGCCGCGCCCACCACGCTTTCGACCGACTGCCGGATGGTGAGCCGTCCGTAGATATAAATGCTTCCCAGGGAAAAGGCCGCGCCGGTAACCAGCATCAGCAGGTAATACGCCGGCCAGATCTGCGTGAACAAAACGATCGCCAGCGTGTTGCCCAGTCCCATCATCCAAAATAAAATCTGCGTCTCCCAATCCCAAAAACGGAATCCCAGAATTTTAATGAAGCCCAGCAGCGAAACGAACACCAGCGGAATGCTCAGCAAGCCGGCGCTGCGCACAATTTCGACGATCGGAACGCGGCTGGCCGCGTTCGAGATCGTCGGCGCGATAAAGAGGCTGTTGAACGGCAGTGTCCACGAAAAATAGACCAGATAACTCGAGCACGCCGAAAGCCCATCGAAGCCCAGGTCCACCAGGCCGGGGATCGTCACCGGGTAGGTGGCAAAGCCGTTGAAAGCGGCGATGAAGCCCCCGACAACCGTCACCAGCGCCACCGCCCGCCCTTCCTGGTCCCAGCTCGGAAGGATCGATTGCACCGATTCCAGCAGGATTTCGAGCAGGCCGGTATTCCGATAGGCCTGCCCGAAAATCTGCCCCGTATAAAGAACCAGAAAACCCGACCACATGGAGAGATTCCCCCACAGGGAAGCCTCCAGGCTTCGCATCGGGGTCATGTGGTAGTAGCCCAGAGCGATCACCAACTCGACGATCCACGCAGCCACCACGGCGCGAACGGCGTCCCACTTGAAAATAAGGAAGGCCGAAAATAGCACGGCGAAAGGCGCCAGCGTCGCCGCGACTTCTAGGCTTGTGCGTAACCCCGTATGCAAGAAGGATGTCCTTGGCGAATGCCCTGCCGGACGGCCTCAGCTTCCCCTTTGGAAAGGCTCGGAAAAAGGCGCGCCGCCCGAACCGCGCCGCCATTGTGTCACGTTCGTCCGGCGAAAGTCACCACGCGCTCCTGGAGTAGCTCGCGTCGCCATCAAAATTGCGTCGCAATGCCATAAAAAACGAAGACCCTTTACTCATTGCCGGAGTCTCCTGCACGCTGGCATGTATCCGCAGATTCGCCTCACGTATCATACGTAAAAAGATTCTGCCAGTGGCCAGCCGGCCCAAGTCGCCGGCCTTCACGGAGGAAACAGGTGAGCGAAAACGCACCGGAGCTGCACGAACTTTTGTCTCGAGTGGGACGCCTGGAAAAAGAAAATCGCAGGTTTAAGCGCGGGGCGCTGCTCTTGCTCGCTGCTGCCGTTACCATCGGCCTGATGGCGCAAACCAAGCCGCAGACGCCAAGCACTCCAAAACCTAAGGCCGCCGCCCGCCCCGCGGCCAAGCCTGCCGAACCGCCGCCTCCCGGTCCCGTGGTAGCCACCAGCGTGACAGCGACGGCCGTGGAAGCGCAAAGCTTCGTGCTGAAAGACGCCAACGGAAAAGTTCGCGCCGAATTGGCCATGATGGGATCGGGGCCCAGCCTGAAATTCCGGGACGAGAACGGCTCGGCGCTGGTCACTCTATCTCTCAACGACAAGCCGGCTGGGCCGTTGCTATTGCTCTCCGATCCCCAGCATCACGCCTCGGTGGCGCTCAGCGTCCTGGAGAATGCCGGACCGCAACTCTCGCTCGCCGGCGAAAGGCCCGACATTCAGCTTCGCATGGGCGTCAGCCCCGATGGCACCACACTCGAGCTCTCCGACAAAGATGGATTTATGACCAGCATCGGCAACGGCGTTTTGCCTAAGAATGGCCAAGTAAAGAAGACGTCCGCCGCCTCCATCGCGCTCTTTGGCAAAGACCGCAAACTGCTCTGGTCTCAGCCGTAAATCGCCGCGAGGCAAGTGGCTCTCCGTCGTTGCAAGCGGAACCAGCCGAGTGTATAGTGTGCGCTGGCCGGAACGGCAAGAGTGCAAATTAGGGAATTCGTCCGGTAGGGGCAGCGAAACCGCTGCGATTCTGTTCGATTGCGCTCAAAAAATTTCTTATACCGTCTTACGGCAAGGAGGAAGGCATTATGAATTTCGGATCGAGGGGAGCGATCCGCTGCGCGGTGGGGACCATGGTCATTTGCCTGTTTGGGATGACGGTCGCGCGCGGCCAGTATGGACCACCCAAGGCGGATCAGAAGCCGCCCCTGGCGGAAGACGCGTTCAAGAATGTCCAGGTCCTGCGAGGAATGTCCGTAGACCAATTCCTTGCTGAGATGGGATTTTTTGCAGCCTCACTCAGCTTGAATTGCACGGACTGCCATACCTCTGAGAGTGGCGGCAGTTGGGCCAAATATGCGGACGATACGCCGCTCAAGGACACGGCGCGCCGCATGGTCGTCATGATGGACTCCATCAACAAGGCCGATTTCGGCGGGCAGCGTATGGTTACTTGCTACACCTGCCACCGCGGCTACCAGAAGCCTGACGTGACCCCAAGTCTCGCCCAGCAATACGGCACTCCGCCTCCGGAAGACCCGGACCAAGTCACGATTATCAATCCGGTCCCGGCGCAGCCAGCCGTGAACCAGATTCTGGATAAATATATCCAGGCGATCGGCGGCGCAGCGCAAGTCGCTAAGCTGACGAGCATTCAGGCCAAGGGAACCTATGTCGGGTTCGATACCGATTTCTCAAAGGTTCCCGTCGACGTCTACGCCAAACCGGGGCTCCGCAGCCAGGTGGTTCATACTCTTGCGGGAGACAACACCACGACTTACACCGGCAGCGATGGTTGGGTTGCCGCCGTGGACAAGCCGATCCCGCTGATGCCGCTTACCGCGGGGGGCCTCTTAGGCGCTAAGGTTGATGCGGATATCGCCTTCCCTGCGAACATAAAACAAGAGTTCACCAACTGGAAGGCGGGTTTCCCCGCGATCACCATCGACGACAAGCCCGTCGTTGTGATCGAAGGAACGGTAGGCGGAAACTACCCCGTCAAGCTGTATTTTGACAAGGCAACGGGACTGCTTGTACGCCAGGTGCGCTTCAACAATACCGGCATCGGATTGACGCCCATGCACATCGAGTACGGCGACTATCGGCTGGTCAACGGCGTCAAGATTCCATTCCACTACGTCGCCACCTGGGTCGACGGCCAATCCACCACGGATTTGACCTCGGTCCAAACGAATGTTCAGATCGACGACAAGCGCTTCAGCAAGCCGGCTCCGGCAGTATCCAAGGAGACCAAAGAAGCCTCCCGCTAGAAGCTTGCGGTTGGTTTGGGACTAAGACTCGCGGCGTCGCAGGCCACTGCGACGCCGTAACATTTTCCGGCGTCTACTTCGCCTCGGCGCGCAGTTCTTGCCTTCTACCCACGCGCGAATTCCAGATCCGGATAGCGAGAACGCCAAGTCAGGTCGTGCGGAAGCCAGGTTGGTGGGTGAGAGAAGCGAGGTCAGTTGCTGACTTCAGTTGCGTGACTTCAGTTCGATAATTTCGGCCGCGATGCAAACAATCGCGCGATGCAAATCGCAGGATGTAAATAAAAAAAAGGGCGACCTGCGCGGTCGCCCCTTTTCTGTTTAATTCTCTATCGTTTAATTTGCTTCTAAGTCTGTACCGTTAATTTACTTCGCTCGGCCTTTATAGCCGGCAGGAATGGTCTCGATTCGGTAGACCACGCCGCGGCCGATGACATACAGATAGTGCTTGTTGGGGCCGCCGAATCCGCAGTTCTGAGGCGGCATGCCATAAGGAGCCTCGAGATCCGCGAGGTGCTCGCCCTTGGAATTGAACACCTGCACGCCCGCGGGCGTGGTGGAATAGAGATCGCTCTTGCTGTCGATGCACAATCCATCGGCGCCGCTAACCAGGCCATGGTCGGTCTCTTGCTTGAGAGTGTACTTGCCAAAATTGCGCTTGTTCTTCAGCGTTCCATCCGGTTGCACGTCATAGGCAATCAAGTACGGCCCGTCCCAATCGTTCACGTACAGAATTTTTTCGTTGGGGCTTAGGGTGATGCCATTGGGCCGGGCGATATCGCCCGTCACGCGTATGACGGTTTTGTGGTCGGGTTTGATGTAATAAACGGACTGCGGCAGGTCGCCCGGTTGCGGCTTTGCGCCGACCTGGTAGCAGTCGGTGAAGTAGACGCCGCCCTTTTTGTCCACGGTGAGGTCATTGGGCCGGATATAAGGCTTCCCGTCGAAACTGTCGGTCAGCGTCTTGGCCGCGTCCATGGGATAGACGATGCTGACTTTCTTGCTGTACTGGGCCGCGTAGATCTGGCCCTTGGAATCCATCTCCAAGCCCGCCGCCTGCTCCGCATTCGCGACCAGCATGGTGAGGTTGCCGCTGGTGTCGACTTTGCCGACGCCGCCGCCGGTGGCAATTAAGACGCTCCCGTCGGGCATGCCCACGCCCGCATCGTCGCCTCCCAAACCGTACTTAACGATTTCGATTTTTGTCCCGGCCTTGACGATTCCCGGAACTTCCGGCGTGACCATATCCATCTTCGGCGGCGGCGCCGCTTGCCCGCGCCCTCCGCGTCCCTGGCCGCCACCGCGTCCGCCGCGGCCGCCTTCACCTTCACCGCCGCCCTCTTGCGCAAACACCGCTGCCGAACAAACGAGCAACAGCGCCAAAACAAAAATTGCTTTCGATTTCATGCCGATCTCCTCCGCCATGCCGCTCCCTAGCGTGGCCGGTTTGTCCCTGGATGCAACCGTGCAGCATTATACACAGACGTAAACATGCAGCGCGCACTTTCTTGTTTCGCGCCGATGGAACGCATTCTCCGCGTGTCGAGCTTTTCCGAAATTCCGCGCGTTTCGCGCGAGTTGGAGGTTGAAAGTTGAAAGTAACGTTAAATCGTGGTTAAATGCGGCTCGGTTAGGGAGATAAACGCTCCGGAGGTATTCATGAGAAATAGCATGGGGGTAGCCCTCCTTGCCGTGTGTGCGTTGGTGTGCGCGCTGGGGATTGAAGCTGCGCCGCCGCAACAAGGCCGCGGAGGCCAGCCAGTAAATCCCGACGCTGGCTTGCCCTGGGCTTATGGTTTTGGAACGCCCGTACCGCCGCCGGCCGCAGCACGCGGAGGCGGAGGTGCGCCAGCAGCCGCTCCGGCACCCGCGCCTGCCGAGGAGCCCGAAGATATGGAAGCGCCGAGAAAAGTTGCTGGAAGCACCTTGACCTTCAACTTGAAGGAAGTCGGCAGCAATCAAGCTCCCGCGGACTGGTTCCCGCAAGACCATCCGGCGATGCCCGAGATTGTGGCCCACGGCGACAAAGCGGAGATGGTGAACGCCTGCGGGTTCTGCCATTATCCGAACGGCAAAGGCCGGCCCAATAATGCCGGTCCCGCCGGCTTGCCCGCGGAGTACATCCTCCAGCAGATCCAGGATTTCAAAGACGGCGCGAGAAGCAGCTACGACAAGAGGAAGCGCAACACCGGGCAGATGATCGCGATTGCCCAGGGCTTGTCGCCGGAAGAAGCCGAAACCGCCGCCAAATATTTCTCCTCGATGAAGTGGACTCCCTATGTGAAAGTCGTGGAGACTGACACGGTGCCGAAGACGCGATTCATTGGAGGCGGAGGCGGTTTGTGCATGCCGCTGACGGGGGCTGAAGCCGGCATGGAGCCGCTCGGCAATCGCATCATCGAAACGCCTGTGAGCCCCGAGGATACCGAACCGCTGCGCAATCCGCGCTCCGGGTTCATTGCCTACGTGCCGCCCGGAAGCCTCAAGAGAGGCGAAGAGTTGGTCCTGCACGGCGGGGACGGCAAAACCGTGGGCTGCGCCGCCTGCCATGGCGAAGGACTGAAGGGCCACGAGAACTTCCCATCGCTCGCGGGCCGTTCGCCGAGCTATCTGGCCCGGCAACTCCTGGACTTCAAACACTACGACCGCGTTGGCCCCGGCGCGCAGTTGATGCAGCCGGTGGTGGCGAAATTGAGCGAGGACGACATTCAGGCAATCGTGGCCTACGTCGCTTCTCTCAAACCGTAACGGCGGCATTTCAGAATAGAGCTTCACGTTAAGGGACCAGTGACGAGCGTGTCCGCGATCGGCTTTGCGGACCCGCTCGTTTGGCATAAGAAGTGGACTTTGTGACCCGCAAAAAGCGCAACTTTGTGGCCGGCGAAAAGCGCATCCTGTAGGTGGCCTTTTCGCCGCAGATTGGTAGCCTTTTTGCGGAAGAGACCCCTCCCCCCCGCTTTTTTTGCAAGAGTGTGATTCCAGGCGGGTTATTTTGCGCTTTATGCAAGAATGTCATTCTAAGGCGTTTAGAGCACTTGCGTTTTGGAGCGCAGTTTTCGCGGTATCTTACATATTCCAGGATAGATACAGCGCTCACGACGCTTGCCTCGGGGCGCTCCATCCTTGCGAAACCGGTCCCTTCTTGCAAGAGTATCATTCCATGGCAGTTAAAGTTTAGCCTACGCAAAAGTATCATTCTAAGCAGCTTATTCTTCGCGCATTCAACTGCGTCGGGCTAAGGCATGAAAGCAAATGCACACCCCGACCGGCGCGATGCGCTCGGTAGACCCGGTGATCGGGCGCGTGGGACGGGCCGCGTGAACGACAGCTCCGGCCGCTGCGCCGTCGACTCCTAGCCTGTTCGGGAAGCTCGCTCCGAAATCCCCACGCGCAAACCGACGCATGGGGAGCGCTGCTCGAACGTCGGTTAGCCGTCTGGAACAGGCGCACATCTATTATTTTATCGCGGAGGTCAAACTGTGTTGGTTCAGGCTGAAATGAAAGGAGGGCGTTCTCCGCTAGTGAATGTTCCATCCTTCGGGCGGGGATTTTGAAGGCGTCGATACAACCACGAGGCTATCCCTCACTTCCTTTGGCAACATTTTTCATCGCCGTTTGTCGCGCCGCTCATCTTCGATTGATAGTATTGTGCTCCAAAGCCAAGTCCTGAGCGCGTGTTCCAGCTCATCCTCCGTACCCCAGCGATAAAATGAATCCACGGTCTGTCCTATTTCATTCAGCGGTATATGCCAACAGGGCGTCGCCTCGTGGCGCCGTTCCGAAGACACGAACTGCATCAACACGCATCCGTCGCAGTTTTGGGGTTCACCCACAGCATTTTTCTGGCATGTCCGCGACTCTATGAAGGCCAACTGCGGCCGCCATGGCCGAAGCAAGCAGCACCTGTAGCCGCCGCGTTCGAGGAACCGGAGTTCGGAGTTGAGAACCTCTAATGCATCCGGATTGCATTTCGTCATCGCGGCTCCCTCGCAGACTTATCTGAACGGATATAATTCGAGCCATTCGCGCACCCTCTCGGGCAGCGCGCCGTCGTGATCGAAGAAAAATCTTCCGCGCGTTTGGCTCGGCCCTTTCACGGTAACCTGGCAGTAGCCGGAGGAGGACCGAATCCAGACCTTCCAATCCTCCTCCTTTGGCCGGTCACCAATACAGCCTCGAATCAAGTTTTCCGTCCTTCGCCGAATTTCAAGGTCCGCTAGCTCGTTTAGTTCGATGGAAATGGTCAAGTTGCTCTCTTGTTATATCTATCGCCATCGCTGCCTAAATAGGGCCAGTGCCCATGCCCGCCTGGCGCGCCGGCCTGCACGGCGCTGCCAGATCGGGCTTCAGGGTTACCGTGCCGCAACGCTTTTGGGCGGAGACGGCGGGACGGGTTTGGCAAATTTCGCGCTATCGATCGGGACGTTCAGCTGTATCGAAGTCAGTTCCGTCGCGGACCGGCCGTCTACCCACGTCTTGGTGATCCGAAAGGGCACCTTGATTCCCGAGACGACGCGATAGTCGGAGTAGTCGATTTCCGTGGGGATGAAGCCGACCGGCAAGTTGGTAAAGCGCACCATCCTCACCAAGAGTCCGGAAGTGGGATCGAAGTACAGCTTCACCTTGGTCCCGGCGGCCGTGGTTCCTTCGAGGACCGTAAGCGTGCGTTCATCGACGCCGACGCCCACATCGTTCGGCAGAATGCTGGTGACTCCGCTGACGGGGAAACCGACGCGCAGATTGCCGAGCAGTTGCTTGATCTTCCCGGGAAAATACAGTTCCGATTCCACGTGGGCGCCATCCAGATCGCCGGCGCTGAGAGCGAGCAACGGCACAGGCGTATCCAATGCCGATTGTGCGACCCATACCGAGCGGCCATCGTCCACCCAGCTGCTTGTTCCGGCCGGGCTATGCGCCACTTGTGAAAATTGGCTGGGAGCTTTGGCATAGATCTCTACGGGGAACTTGGCCGGATCGTCATATCCCAGGTAAGTTCCCTTGGCAACGAAACTCGTGAAGGTGGCGAGTTTCTGCGCGCCGCCAAGCGCTTGGATATACTTGTCCAGAACCTGATCCGGAGAAGGCTGCCCGGGGGCCTGCCTGGCAATGTCCTCGGGATCTTCGGCAGGCGGAATGCCGTACTGTTCGGCCAAAATCGGCGTGACCCTGGGACGCTCCGCGTTGCGATGGCAGGAGTAGCAGGTTACCTCGCGCTTGCCCCCGAAGTAGGTGCGATTGAGAGAGTCCACCATGATCATCATCTTGCGCGCGGTTTGCTTCTGCGGAGGATCGTCCGCGTACTTTTCCCAACTCCCGGCGCTTTCGTCGCCATGACACGTGGTGCAGGTCTTGTTCGTGGCGGCGGCGAAGAAGCCCATCGTTTCCATGAACTCCTTGACCGAAATTCCTTTGAGCAGTTGCACGTTCTTGAAGACCTGTTCGGCCATGAGCGGTTTCGCTTCCGGATCCACATCGGCGAGCCGCTGAGGGGCCGTCTGCGCCAACGCAGACGCCATACCCAGCAGGCCGACGATTGCCGCTACCACCATACGAATGCCATTTCGCCTCGCCCCAAATTTCATCTTTGACTTCCTCCGTTTTTCTGGCGCTTGGTTGGACAGGGATTTGTAGCAAAGGTGTTTGTAGCAAGGATGGGCAGCGGCCGGCTGCGACCCAGATCACCTGTGTACGTGTTCGGCGTCACATTTATCGCGTGACGGGGATCACAGTATCGGCCGTCCGGTGAGCGCACGTGGGCCGTCCGCCGATGCCGTACAATCGCTTAGCGCCATGCAGCAAAATCAACCCGTTGCCACCGCCAATGTTGCCCCGACCGGCCTTACAACCGCGGAGGCGCAAAGCCGCCTTCGCCAATTCGGCCAGAACCGGGTGGAGGAAGAAAAGCGCCATCCGCTGCGCTCTTTCCTCGCCAAATTCTGGGCTCCCGTTCCCTGGATGCTCGAAGTCACCGTGGTGCTGGAGATCGTGGTTCACAAGCGGGACGAAGCCCTCATCATCGGCGTCTTGCTGCTGTTCAATTCGATCCTGAGTTTTGTCCAGGAAAATCAGGCCAATCGCGCTCTTGCTCTCTTGCGCCAGCGGCTCGACATCCAGGCGCGAGTGCTGCGCGACGGCCGCTGGCAGCTCATCCCGGCCGAAGAGCTGGTCCCCGGGGATGTGATTCATTTGCGATTGGGGGATCTCGCCCCGGCGGACGTTCGCCTGTTCGACGGCGTTGTGGAAGCCGACGAATCGGAACTGACGGGTGAATCACAAGACGTAGAGAGATCGCCCGGGGCGACCGTTTACGCCGGCTCGCGGCTCAAGCGAGGGGAAGCCAGCGGAGAGGTTACTGCAACGGGACAGCGCACCTACTTTGGCAAGACCGCCGAATTGGTGAAAACAGCGAAGACAGCGAGCCACCTACAGGAAATTATTTTTGCGATTATCAAGTATCTGCTGATTTTTGATGCCGTCCTCGTGGGAGCCTTGCTGGTGTACGCCGGCTTCGCCCACCTGCCATGGTCGGAAGTTTTGCCGTTTGCACTGATCCTCCTGGTGGCCTCCGTGCCGGTTGCCTTGCCGGCAACGTTTACCGTAGCCACGGCGCTGGGCGCGCTGGACATGTCCCGCCAGGGGGTGCTGGTCACAAGGCTTTCCGCGATTGAGGAAGCGGCGGCGATGGATGTGTTGTGCACGGACAAGACCGGAACGATTACTCAGAACCGGCTGGCGGTGGCGCAGATTTTCCCGGTGGGAAATCGAAGCCCGGAAGAAGTGCTGCGCTTGGCCGCTCTGGCCTCCGATGCGGCGACTCAGGATCCGATCGATTTGGCGGTTCTCAAGGCAGCACAAGAGAAGGGGGCGCTGGACGCCATTCCACACCGCATACAATTCGTCCCCTTCGATCCGGCCACGAAGCGCTCTGAAGCAATCTATGAGCAGCCCGCAGGCAAACTGCGGGTGGTCAAAGGCGCGCCGGATGCGCTCGCTTCTCTGCCTCTGATTCGCAACGCAGGAGGCATTGCAGACGAAGTCGAACGGCTCGCAGGGCAAGGCGCGCGAGTCTTGGCCGTGGCCGCCGGAACGGAGGACTCGCTGGAGCTTGCAGGCCTGCTTGGCCTGGAAGACCCCATTCGAGAAGACTCCACAACCCTGGTGCAGGATCTCAAGAGCCTGGGCGTGCGGGTCATTATGGTGACCGGAGATGGACCCGGGACCGCCCGCGCCGTCTCGCTGCAAGTGGGCATCGGTGACCGGGTGGGATCCGCCGAGAGCTTGCACAACGGCGCCGGGGCGGCGGCGGAACGGTACGACGTTTTCGCGGGAGTTTTTCCCGAAGACAAGTTTCGTTTGGTTCAGGGGCTTCAGCGGCAAGGACACGTGGTCGGTATGACGGGCGATGGCGTGAATGACGCTCCTGCCCTGAAGCAGGCCGAAGCGGGCATCGCCGTTTCCACGGCGACCGATGTGGCCAAAGCCGCCGCGAGTATGGTCCTGACCGAAAGCGGCCTCACGGGGGTGGTCCGCGCCGTTGAAACCGGCCGCAGAATCTATCAGCGCATGCTGACCTACACGCTGAACAAAATCATCAAGACGCTGGAAATCGCGGTCTTCCTCAGCGTGGGATTGATCCTCACCGGAACATTCGTGATCACCCCTCTCCTGGTTGTTCTGCTCTTGTTCACAAACGATTTTGTCACCATGTCCATCGCTACCGACCGCGTGTCGTTTTCCCCCCGGCCCGACCGTTGGGACGTTCGTACGCTGATGTACACGGCCGGTGCACTCGCGGGACTTGTTTTGATTCTGTCCTTCGCAGTGTTCTTTATCGGCAGAGACACGCTTCATTTACCACTTCGGCAGCTCCAGACGCTCGTTTTCCTCATGTTGGTTTTTACCGGCCAGGGCAACGTCTATCTGGTGCGGGAGCGCCATCGCCTGTGGCATTCGATGCCCAGCCGTTGGCTGATCCTGAGCTCGGCCGCTGACATTGCGGCGGTCAGCTTGATGGCGACAAACGGAATCCTGATGGCTGCGATTTCCTGGTCCCTGGTTGCTTCGTTGCTGGCCATCGTGTTGTCGTTCCTGTTTGTAGTCGACGGCCTGAAAGTTCACATTTTTCGCCAATTCGGCGTGCGTTAAGAGGCGCCCAGAAAACCGCCGCAAATCCACAATGGTGTTCGGGGGTGTTCAAAACTGGACAGAAACGTGAAGGGGCAGCGCATAGTATGAAGCGCGAAACGGCGGTGCGCGCGGGATGGTCGGAAAATCCCCAGGGTCGCCAAACGGCGGCGCGCCCTGGGCTACAAAGCTCCAGGCAGCGCCGGCGGGGGCGGCTAGGGGCGGATACCCGGGTTCGAGGGGAGAATACCGCGTTCCCTGTATAGCGCCTTAAAACCCGGGGACTATATGCTTGCGGCTCCCTGTCCTTAAATTTGACGCTGAGCGAGTCATTTGAGGGTGGAGCGGCGCGTCGGGACAGACGTGTTATCGGGTTCTGGTACGAGTTTGTTGGGATTTTGTTAGGTTTTGGCGCGTCGTTCGATTTTTTGCGGCGGTTAGGCCGAGTTGATCGATCTGGATGCTTTGCCAGCGGTAGATTAAGACGCCACAGATAAACATGAGACGCATTCGAAACGGAAACGGGCACGCTAAGGGTTCGGCTGCGCTCGAGGGGCTGGAGAAGGCTCCGACGGGCATCCGGGGCCTGGACGAAATCAGCGGCGGAGGCTTGCCGCGGGGCCGCACGACGATTGTGTGCGGCGGGCCTGGCTGCGGCAAGACCATGCTGGGGATGGAGTTCCTGGTAAGGGGAGTAGAGGAGTTCGGCGAACCGGGCGTGCTGCTGGCCTTCGAAGAGACGCCCGAGGAGATGACCCGCAACGTGGCCTCGCTGGGCTTCGATTTGAAGGCCCTATCCGACAAGAAGAAATTGTTCCTGGATTTCATGCGGATCGAGCCGAGCGAGATTCATGAGACCGGCGACTACGATCTGGAAGGCTTGTTCATACGGCTGCAGCACGCCGTGGATTCAGCGGGAGCGAAGCGCGTGGTGCTGGACACGCTGGAAGCACTCTTTTCCGGGTTCTCCAATATGTCCATCCTGCGCGCCGAATTGCGGCGCCTGTTCCGGTGGCTGAAGGACCGAAACCTAACGACGGTGGTGACGGCCGAGCAGGGCGAAGGAACGCTGACGCGGCATGGGTTGGAGGAGTACGTCTCCGACTGCGTGATTCTGCTGGATCATCGAATTCATGACCAGATTTCGACGCGGCGGCTGCGCATCGTCAAGTACCGCGGGACCAAGCACGGAGCCGACGAGTATCCTTTCCTGATCGACGAATCCGGGCTATCGGTTTTGCCGGTGACTGCGGCCACGCTGAACCACAAAGTCACTCGGGAGCGCGTTTCCACGGGAGTTCCCGACCTGGACGCGATGCTGGAGGGCAAGGGCTATTACCGGGGGAGCAGCATCCTGGTTAGCGGCACGGCCGGCAGCGGAAAGACGACTCTAGCGTGCGATTTCGCGGATGCCACCTGCCGCCGGGGCGAACGCTGCCTCTATGTGGGATTCGAAGAGTCCACCGACCAGGTGTTTCGCAACGCGGCTTCGGTGGGAATCGATCTCCACCATTACGCCAAAAACGGGCTGCTGTTCCACCAGGCTTGGCGGCCAACGCAATATGGGATGGAGATGCATCTGCTGCGGATTCACAAGATGGTCGATGCGCTGAAGCCGGATTCGGTAATTCTCGATCCGGTCAGCAACCTGATCGGAACCAGCACGCAGCGCGATGTGCGCTCCATGCTGATGCGGCTGGTGGATTTCCTGAAGGAAAAGGGGATCACGGCGCTGCTGACCAATCTGACCAAGGGCGGCGACCATTTGGAAGCGACCGAAGAACAGATCTCCTCGCTGATCGACACGTGGATCCTGCTGCGAGACGTGGAGCAAAGCGGCGAGCGGAACCGCTGCCTGTACATTTTGAAATCGCGCGGCATGGCGCATTCCAATCAGCTGCGGGAATTTGTGATCACCAGCGATGGGATCAGGCTGCTGCCTCCGTATATCGGAGCCGGGCAAGTGTTCACGGGTTCGGCGCGGCTGGCGCAGGAAGCCAAGGATTCGGCCGAGGCGCTGCTGCGCACGCAGACCATCGAGCGCAAGCGCGGCGACTTGCAGGCCAAGCGGCGGGAACTCGAGGCGCGCATCGAGAGCTTGAGATCGGAATACGCGGCGGAAGAGAAGCAGATGGAGACGTTGATTCACCAGGCGCAGAACGTGGAGCATCGCTTGGAGCTGGATACGCAGGAGATGGCGGGAAGCCGGCAAGCCGGGGCACTCGCGGGAAAACAAGGCAAACGGATCGGAAATGGAGCCGAGGGATGAAGACCAAAGAGAAAAAGGCCAAGGGTAAGGCTGCCAACGGATCTTCGGCGGCAGCAGAGATTCTTGAATTGCGGCTTTATGTGGCCGGGCAGACTCCCAAATCGCTGGCGGCTCTGGCGAACCTGAAGCGCATTTGCGACGAGCACTTGAAGCAGGAGTGCCGGATCGAGGTGATCGATCTGGTGAAGCATCCGCAGTTGGCGCAAGGCGACCAAATCTTGGCCATTCCCACGCTGGTGCGGCGAGTTCCCGCACCGCTGCGCAAGATCATCGGCGATCTCTCGAACGTCGAGCGCGTGCTGGTGGGACTGGACATCCGCGGACCTGCGGCGCCGGCGGCAAAAGCGGAAACTGCATAAGAGGCAGGAGGAGAAATGGCGGAGTCGTTATCATCCGCGCTGCAGCGGCAATTAGAAGCAAAACGCCAGTATGACGCCCGGGAGGTCGAGGAGACGATCGAGGCGATTCGCACCGGTATGGTGGATGCGTTCGTCATTGAACGCGGCGGGGAGCGTCAAGTTCACGCCCTGCATCCCTTCGAAAGCGTCGAAGAGTTGCATGAAATCATGCAGGCGATTCGGGGCGGCCGGGTAGACGCGCTGGTGGTGAAAACGCCATCGGGCGACCGAGTTTTCGCTTTGCAGGGAGCCAACGAGCCTTACCGCGTTCTCATCGAAACGATGCAGGAAGGCGCGGCCACGCTGGACCCGGACGGCACGATTCTTTATGCCAACGCGCGCTTCGGGGAGATCATCGGCGTGGGGCTGGAAAAACTGATTGGATTTTCCCTGCCGGGACAATTGCAATCCGCCGACCAAGACAAACTTCGGCTGCTGATCAATGAGGGAATCAGCCAAACGGCCAAGGACGATCTCAGTTTTCGCGATGCGCAGGGCCGCACGCTTCACTTGCATCTCACGCTCAGCCCGCTTCCGAACTACGACCAGTCCGGACACAACGCAGTGTGCGTGGTGGCCACGGATGTGACCGCGCTGCGCGCCAAGGAAGAGGCCCTGCAAGAGCTTTCGGTACGGCTGCTCCAGTCTCAGGATGAAGAGAGGAAGCGCATCTCGCGGGATCTGCACGACAGCGCAGGGCAATACCTGGCGGCAGTGCAGATGCGGCTGGGCGCGATCCTGGACCAAATAGAAGCTTCGCCGCAAGCGGAGACATTGAAGGCGCTCATTGACGATGCCCAGGAGTCCATTTCGGAATGCTCGAAGGAGATTCGCACCATCTCCTACCTTTTGCACCCTCCGACGCTGGATCTAGCCGGGTTGGGATCGGCGATCGAGTGGTACAGCGACGGCTTTTCAGAGCGCAGCGGAATTAAAGTCGAGCTGGAAGTGTCACCGGCTCTGGACCGCTTGCCGCAGGACCTGGAACTGACGATCTACCGCCTGGTTCAGGAGGGCCTCACCAACATTCACAGGCACTCGGGCAGCAAATGGGCGGGGATTCGGCTGGTGCAGAAGCCGGAACGGATCACTTTGGAAATAGCCGATAAAGGCAGGGGGATGGCTGCCGTTTCCTCGGAAAACCCGATGCACCCGGGCGTGGGAATTTCCGGCATTCGCGAACGCGTGCGCCAACTGAATGGCCAACTCACGATTGAATCCAGTCCGCGGGGCACGACGGTGCGGGCAACTTTTCCGCGGCCGGATTCCCTTCCGCAACACGATACAAGATAAAGTCCAGAGCCCGGGGCCGGGAAGTTTGCGGAGCCTGAAGGCTTTGCTCGGCGATTTCCGGGAGCGGCTTCCTCGGCGCAGTTCAAGCCATGCTGCGCGACGCACCACAACACACCGCGAGGGATTCTCTCAAACACTCCGGGAGCGGGACCGCCGACGGAATTCGGCGGCCCGTTTCCCCAACTGCTGGCGGAGTCCCTCGAGACTAGCGGCTGGAGCTTTGCAACCGCAGCAGAGATTCCTCGATGCTCGGCGACTTGCCGTGCTCAACGTCGCTGCGGCGCAGTTGGTGGAATTGCGTCAGGATGTTGTTGGCATCGGTCAGCACCTTGATCCGGCTGGCATATTCGGCGATTTTCGCGCCGGGCAGCGCCCAAAGAGCGAAATCGTCGGTGAGCACGTTCAGATAGGCGCGCGCGCCGCAGCACCCCAGGCTGAGCGCCGGCTTGCCGGTGTTAACGGCTTGCGGTATCGCCGCGCAGGCCGGCCGGCCCATGGCGGGAGGCACGCCCGGATCGACTTGCTGGGCGGCCTCGGTGATCACCAGGCTTTGCCGCGAATTGGCGAAGAGCAAGACCACGTCGGGCGGGAGCGGAGTGGAAGCCAGCGGGGCGTAGACGACATATTTGGTCTCGGCCTTCAGCATGGGAATGCCGGGCACATCTTCGGGGCGAACATAACCCAGGTCGGCAAACACTTTCAGGCTGTCGTTCAGATCCTTCTGGCGGGACGGCGTATCGAGAGGCATGTGGTGCGTGTACATGCCAATCGTGCAGCTCTCGTGATCCTTGGCCGAAGTCACGAAAGCCTCCTGAGCGCCTCGCTCCCAAAACGCGCAGCCCGCCGGGGAGGGCTTGTCGGAAGAGCGAACTCCTGGCGGCGGAGTGTTCGTGAGGCATAGGGCCACGGGAGGAATGCGGAGGTGCAAGGAATCGTTGAGCGATTTTGCTACGGATTCAAATTGGTTCATCTGAAATCTCCTGTCTAATCTAGCGTTTAATCTGGCGGAATTTTGTCGCCAATTTCACGTGCCGGGACTCGTCTGAGGCCCAAGGGGATGCGCAATTGCGCTCCCGCTTTCTGGATAACAACAATCCTCAAGCCAAACAGTTGCGCCGGCTACTGGCCCAGGAGCTTCGTCGATGGGCGCGTTTGAGTTTGCAACGCTGCGAGCACACTCAAACGTGGAGATCGCCTGAAATCGCCCGAGATCACTTGGCCCGACGAAGAAGCCGGCTTCACGCGGCGAAACACAGCTCTGTTTTGGACGAGATTAAGCTGAGGCCTTGGGAGGGGGTGCGGGATCGGCGATGCAGGGATCGTAATGCAGAAGGGAAAATTCCGGGGCAGTCCGGCGCGTAACGGCGGGCGGCCGAACGGCCGTTGAGGCTGGAAGGATCGATAATCCGAGGATGACGATGGATAAGGAAGTCTTATTCCCCGGCGTGAGCAGGCAGAGAGCGCCCGCGCCAGGATGCAGGCCGCAAATTCTTTCGCATTCGGCTTTTCTCTTCTCGGCGGCGGATTGCGGCGGCTCGGAGGCTTGCGCGACAAGTGTTGCCTCAGGCGTTGCCTCAGGCGACGCGTCGAGCGATACATCGGGCGACGTCTCGGGCGGCGCGTCGCGGCAGATCAGCCAGAGGCCGTTCAAGGCCAGGGGCAACAGGAAGAGCGAGAGTGCGATCCTACGAATCACTTCGGGTTATTTCTTCCCGGGCGTGGTGGCGGGCTGCGAGATGCCCTGCCTGAAGTGCTGCTCGTCCGAGTGGTTGCAGATATCCTCGCCGATGTCCCACGATTTCAGCTTGAACATTCGCTTGGCGCTGAAGGATTGCGTGTAGGCCTTGGGATCATCCACGGTGATGTCCAGGCGCATGGTGTCATGATCGATACGCTGGTAGCGCTCGATCACGTGCAGAGCTTCGGTGTGCTGCAGGCCGGACCAATCCACCCAGGTCTTATCGTTGAAGCCGACCGTATCGACAACGAAAGTCGCGCCGTCCCAGCGGCCGATGGAATGTCCCCACCAGGAGGAGTCAAGATCTTTGGGATGCTCGCGGCCGTCGGTGTAGACCTCGCGGAAGTCGTGATTTCTCTCGTAAAGGAAGACGGATTCGGCGGGAGTTTGCACGATTTTGACCGGGGTGTTGGTGAGAAGCACGCGCGGAACGCCCAGCGGATCGCAGGATTCGAGAAACGGGTCCGGGTCGGTAGGGATTCCCTTCTCGTTGAATTTGGCCTTAACCCAAGGCTGCATCAACGGCATGGCCGGCTGCAGAAGCAAGGCGCGATTGTTGCCGGCGCCATCGCCCAGCCAAACTCCGGAAAGATCCTGCGAGGAGGGGGCTGTTTGCGCCGCTGCCTGACCAAGGATAACCAGGGAAAATGCCAGCACAGCCGCGGGTACAAGTATTCCGCTCTTAAAAAACTTGGCCCGCTGGATCATTTCTCCACCATGGTGAGTTCTTGGCCACTGGAGAGGACGACCTTCTGAATAATTCCGATCGCCGCGCCGTTTTTGGCGGCAGTGCCGATGAGAGTAATTTGATCTCCCGGCTTGAGGGTGTTTTTGGTCCAGCCCGCGTGGATCAATATGTTGGGAGGCTGGGCCTCAAAATTCCAGTGCACGACCTCGCCCTTATCGTCGGTGACGTCGAGATGAATCTGGCAGTGCGGATTGGTCCACTCGAAACTGGCTACCGTTCCCTTGAGTGTGACCTGCTTTTGCTGGTCGTAAGCCGCCGTGCCGTGATGCGCAAACATCGAGGTTGAACCTAAAAGGAGAGCGATCGAGGCGAGCAACGCGATTTTCAGCCTAAGGTTCATTGTTCCTCGTTCCTCCGAGAGCAAGTTTCGCCCCCCCACGCAAGCCGGGCAAATTAGCACACAAATTGGAATTAGGAAACCGGCTGGCCGCCGATTGGGGGCATCTGGGATTGCTTGACGCTGGTCGGAAGGGAGGCGTAAAATCGCGGAATATCTCTTTTCCCGGAGTACACAACTAGAGATACGTGCGACGCTTGGCTGCAAGTTCGAAAGGAACCCCGTGCGCGTAAATATCGAACGAAAAGTGGATTGGGCAATCCTTACCGCGGCTTTCCTCACCGCCAGCGTGATGGGAATGGCCATTTTGGCAGGCGCCGCCACCGAAGCCGCCTCGACTTCTTCGGAAGATACTTCCCGGCTGGTTTCGGTGCAGAACCTTCCACAGGATTTAGCCGCGTGCAACCTGGATGAATCCACCGGGCAAACTCCGGATCTCGGCGAGCCGGAAGAGAAAAGCCTGTTTGCCGCGTTGCGCGAGGATCCCTCTCCGGCTTTGATGGCGGCGCAGTTCAGCACTCCGCACACCGAGGACCAGGAGAGAGTGACCCGGGAGATGCGGGCGCAAGGAGCGCGCGTGCCGGTGCGCACGATTCGCGATACGGCGCCGACGTACAGCGCGGTGGCGGTGGACGTCAACTCCAATGAAGTGATCCTGCAGGACAATAATCTGTGGCAATACCAGGTGTTCGATCGGTTGACGCCGACTCCGGCGGGACCGAACGATGTCTCCGTGCCCAAGCGCAGCGTTCACGGCGACAAGAGCTTGATCGAGTTCAATAACGGACTCTATGTAGACCCCAAAAGCGGAGACATCTTCTCGGTGGAATCGGACGTGGGGGACAAGATGGTACGGTTCCCGCGCGACGCGAACGGCGATGTTCCTCCCAAAGGAGTGCTGCACACGCCACACCGCGTGTACAACCTGGCCGCGGATGAAACCACGCAGGAGGTTTTCGCGACGGTCGAATTTCCTCCGGAAGTGGTGGTGTACCCCAAAGATGCCACGGGCGAACAGCAGCCAATACGAAGGCTCGAGGGCGACAATACAGGCTTGGACGCGCCGCACGGCATCGCGGTGGACGAAAAGGACCGCCTTTTGTTCGTCAATACCTGGGGGCATCACAGCGATTTCACGGTCGCTGGGACGGGGAAATGGTTTCCGCCCGCGATCAAGGTCTACACAGTGGATGCGGACGGCGACGCCAAGCCTCTGCGCGTGATCACCGGCGACCAGACGCAACTGGATTGGCCGGCGGCGATGAAGTTCAATCCGGAGAACGGCGACCTGTACGTGGCCAATGACATCGGCCAGTCCGTGCTCGTCTTCGCCAATGCACCGAGTGTGCAGGGAAACGTAGCCCCGGCCAGAGTGATCCACGGGCCGTCGGCGCGGCTGCGCAATCCCACCGGAGTGGCGCTAGACCTCAAGAATAAAGAGGTGTGGGTCTCGAATCTGGGGAACTCTTCGGCCACGGTGTATCCGCTGATGGCCAATGGAGACGTGGCCCCGCTGAGGATCATTCGCAGCGCGGAAGAGAGCAAACGGGGAGTAAATTTCGGGAGGACCGCGGCAGTCACCTACGACCCGATACGCCAGGAAATCCTGGTACCGAATTGAGTGAACCATCCGCAGATTGCGGTCTTCGCCAGGTCGGCGACGGAAAACACACCGTACTTGAGGTCAATCGAAGGGCAGAAGTCACTTCTGGGCCGGACCATGCACGACATCGCGTTCGACGCGATTCACGATGAGATCGTGGTCACCAGCCCGCTGGCGCAGGGGATCCTGACGTTCCGCGGCGCGGCCAACGGCGAGGAAGCCCCGATCCGCTACATTCAGGGAGACAAAACGCAGATCAAAGGCGTGGGCGCCACCGGCAAGGTGAGCATCGACGCAGTGCATAATGAAATCTACATGGCCACTCCGGATCAAACCATTCTTGTTTTTAACCGGATGGACCAGGGAAATGTTGCGCCGAAGAGGGTGCTCGGCGGTCCTGACACGCAGTTGGAACTCGGCAAGCAGAACACTGACAAGACGGGAGCCCACGGAACGTACGGAGGTGGCAACACTCCCGCGATTCGCGTCGATCCAATACACAATCTCCTCATCGTGCCGCAGGGCGGTTACGGAGGCGGAAAGATTCTAGTTTTTGACCGGACCGCCAGCGGGAATACGCCGCCGAAGGGGATCATCCAAGGACCGGTGAGCCTGGGCAATCAGTTCGAGGTCTATGCTCCGAAGTTGCGCCTGGTCACGCACACCAAGAATTACATCGAGATCTGGAAGATTCCTGAAAGCGGCACGAGCACCGATAAGCCCATGAGAATCGCGGCTCCTTTGGGCAGAGGAGGCGGTGACATTGGAATCGTTCTCGATCCGCTGCACAAAGAGGTGATCGTGGCCACGTCTCCCGGCAATAGCGTGGAGACCTTCTCGGTTCCCGAGGTCTATGACGATTGGCCGGCGGGAACTCCTCTAAGCACCAGCGTCGCGACGCCTCAGTAGGTTTTGCTCGCTGAGGCGCGCGCCGGAGCTACAACCACGCAGAATGGTCTTGCGGGCCGGTTGCGGTTGGATCGGTCTTCAATTCTTCCCGATTTCATCTGGGGCATCTATTCGCGTGCCCTAGAGCATCGCTTGCTTACCTTCCCTTTGAGCATGCGCAGCCCTTTGAGCGCGCAGGTTTGGCACTGCGAACACTCTCACCTCAGACAATTCGGCGATCCCAAAATAAAGTCTAGTTTGTCCGAAGCGGGCTCCCCCTCAAACTCCTACCCGAACTTCTATCTAGTCGATCAGGTATTTCAACTGGCAGGAATTTCAGCTGGCGGGCTGGGTAGCGGAGATGACGTCGAGTTGCATGGGATGGGCTTTGACGTCCACAGTGGCTTCCAGGGACGCGGGACCAACTGGCGGCACATGTGGAGAGCGCGAGAGCATAAATTTGTCGTTTCCGGCCAGAAAGACTTTCTGGCCGCCTTCCTCCAGGACTTGGCCGCGAGCGCTGATGCGGAACTGGGTTACCTTCACGCCGGTCTTGCCCAAAGCCTCCTGAAGCTCGTCGGGGCGAAAGCGGGCCTCCGGCTTATAGAACACCACCACTTTTTCTCCCGATTTGCTGATGGATAGCTTGGCGATGCCATCCAATCGCCGCAGATAGACTTCGGAAATTGCCGCGCAGGCGCCGCAGGAGATCCCCACAGTATGCATCTCCACCTTCTCGACTTGTGCTGAGGCTGGGACTGCGGCGGCCGGGAGCAGCACGAAAGCCAAGCCCGCAAAAGCTAAACCGGCGATGTGCCCGCGTCCGAACATGGTCACCTTCCGGAGGCGCAGCCTTGCGCTGGGGCCGCACGTTCTGAAACTGCCTGCGCCTATCGGTACCTGAACCATAGCACAATCCAGCCGCCCACCAAAAGGACGTTTAGCGCCAGGCTGGCGCCGAAAATCGCCTTGATCCCCCAGGTTCGTTGCGCGGGCGGACGAGTGCGCACGATCCATCCCTCATACACGAGCGCCCCGACGGAGATCGCCAGGAAGAGGGGTTGGAACTTTTCCAGCCAGAAAAGACAGCCGGCACTAACCAATGAGAATAGGCCAAGTCCTACCAGGACTTGAGGAAGCACTCATCAGCTAGGCGTCAGCAGGGCTGCGATAATGGAGAGCATCCCTGCGCGTTTTGGATCCTTGACCATCGAGGATCGTCCTCCTCGGCGCGACTATAGGGAACGCGCCGGGAGAGGTCAACGAGATTCCGGCTGCGGCCAGGGAGCGCAGGACAGGGGTGTTAGTTATTGCTTCCGCCGAGCAAAGTGGGCCGCAAACGATAGGACCATTCCGCAAGCTGGGCCAGCGGGACCACGCTGATTTCGCGCTCCGCCAGCAAACCCAGAACGAAGCGATGCCGAGGATTTTCCTGCGGACGCGGCTCGGCTTCGGTCACCGCGACGAACTCGGTGTGTTCGAGCTTCTGACGGATGGCGTCGGCGGTAAAGGCCAGGACTTTGGCCTGGCCGGGGTCGCGGGAGAGCGACAAGGCTTGCACGAAACCGCGCGTGCCATTGCGCCGGTATCCGTAGTCGAGCCGCAAGGGATCGCCCGGATAGGTGAATTGGTCCACCCGCAGGCGGCGTTCCAGGCGCGGCCAAACTCCCGTTCCGCGGAAGACCCCGTTGGCCCGCGCGCGGATTCCGTTGCGGGTGGCGGCGGCATCCTCCGCCAGACGGCTGGACCGCGGCGGCTCCACATGTTCGCGATACAGGCGGTCCAGTTCGGCCTCCAAATCCTCGGCCAGCAATCCTTTTTGCGGGCTCAGCTGGATGGTGTTGGAGAGCGTTTGCTCCAGGCGGGCGATGTAGCCCTGAGGGTTTTCGCCGGCCAGGGCGGATTGGGTGGCGAAATCGTCGGAGAGCCGCCGGAGCAGCTCTTCGTCGGCGCCGGGGTGTAAGCGGCGAACGCGCGCAAACTCGGCGGGCTCTTCCACCAGCCGCTGCACCAGGCGCCGGCTGGCCGGATCGAAAAGCAGTATGCCGATATTCACCCACTCATCGCGCACCAGATTGGGCGTGTAGCGCACCACGTGATAGGCGCACGGGCGCAGGCTCTGAGCTTCTTGCGTTTCTGCCATGATTCACTTCCTCGTCAAGTTTTCTCAGGCTCTCTCAAGCTTTCTCATGTCCAATTCGGGAAGGGCTGGCGCCCGGAATCGCGCGCCAGTGCGATCAACTCCCGCACGCCGTCCCGCCGGCGCTCCAGCTTGGCGATCAACTCCTCGAGCTGGCCGTACTCGTCGTTATACCATTCGGGCGGAATCGTTGCAGCGATCTCGCCCAGTTGCGCCCGGCTGAAGCGCTCCACGCGGCCCAGCCACGGCTCGAAAGAGTCCATGCCGGTGACCTGCCGGTAGACGCTGTGCCGATTGTAAAGACCGCGCAGAGGCGCGTCCGGGAAATTCCATTCGCCGGCGTTGAAGCAAAACCCATGATCGATGGGAAGCGCGCGATAGCGCGGGCGTCCCGACTCCTGAAAAAAAACGGCCTGGCGGCCATTGGTGTTGCAGGTCCATTTGTCGAACACCAGCATGCCCGCGAAATCGGCCAGATTTTCCACCTGGTTCAGCTGCTCCTCGGGAAGGAAATCGTAAACCGGCAGCTCCGCCGGATCGCCCGGATAGCATGAGCCAAACTGCCGGCCGGGGCGGCAAGGCGTCCGTCCGGTTCCGAGTTGGTTTACCAAGTCGGCCGTCAGCTCGATCAGTTCCCGGCGCACGTCGACTACCTCGGGCCGGGGAACCGGAAGGCCCAAGGAGCTTGCCACCCGCGTACCGAGCATTTCATTCGCCAGAATGCGAAGATGCTGCGGATTGTTTTGGAATTTGACGACGTAATAACCCCCGTCGTCGCAGCGCATGAGATGCGATTGGGCGCCCCCGCGCATCCGCCGGATATGCTCCACCGCAACCACCATGGCGAGGCATGCTACCGAGCGCCAAAGCCCGCGGCAAGGGCCAATCCCAGGGGAATGGACGCACCGCCGCACTCGCTTGCCGGCAGCGGCCGCACCAGGTTCCGCACGCGTCCGCGCGGATTCGCCGTATTGTCGATGGAACTCAGACGGCCGAACATACTTCGCCCTCAGCGGGCCGTCGTGACGGACGGGCGAAGTTCAGCGCTTCTTCTTGCGCGTTGAGCTCTTGCGGGATGCCTTCTTCTTCGAGCTCTTGGCCGCGGCACGCTTCTTGGGCCGCGCTTTTGGCGCCTGCTTGCGCGCCTTTTTCGGCTTTGCTTTCGCTTTGGCTGCGCCGGGTTTGCGTGGCTTGGGTTTCGGCGCGGAGGGGGCTGGCGCCGTGGGAACTCCCGGACGCTCGACTATAGTGACTTCCTCTTCGGTCTCTTCCAGGAGGCCCTCGTCTCTTTCGCCGCCTTCGTCTTCTTCCAGCTGGGAGTACTCGTTCTCATCGCCATTATCTTGTAGCCAGGCCATCATTCCTCCGTAGGTCAGCCGCTTTGAGATCCGGCTGATCTCGCCGGCGCGGCCTCGGCGGCTTATAAACGGAATAGCAAGCTTTTGTCAAGCCGCGCGTTTCGACCGGCGCGCACACGCAGCTCAGAGTAGCATTCCTGACTGCGAACAGCGTCAATAATCATTGGGAAATCATCGAGAAAACTGCCGGGAGAAAACCGGGTCCGCGAAGAAGCCGCGGCAAAGAGGCGAGTCTGGGGGCTAGTGGGCCGCTTGGACGATGGTCAGAATGTCGCCGGCTTGCAGGGACCTGCTGAACAGGAAGCGGTTCCCGCTGCGCAGGGCATCGATGGTGGTCTGGTAGGCCTGGGCGATGGACCAGAGCGTCTCCCCTTCGCGCACCCGATGCGTGACGGCCTGGCCCGCCTTGGCCGGCGATTCCGCCGCCGCTCGCGCCACGGTGGTGGATGTGGACACCTTCGCCAAGGTGGGGCCGGTCACGCCCGGATAGATCTTCAGGCGCATGCCGGCAACCAGATGATCGCTGCGCATTCCATTCCACTTCTTTAATTCCGCGGCGGTCACATTGAACTCATCGGCCACGCTCTCGAGCGTATCGCCGCGGCGGGCGCTATAGCGTACCACCGCGCCCAGTGTGGGCTGCGACGGTCCCGCCGCGGGAATAATCAGATTGGTATCCGCCGCCGGTGGATCGTGCTCGTCGAGCCCGTTGACCCTGGCCAGGGAGGCCACGGTCACGCGATATTTCTTGGCGACGCTGGTGAGCGTCTCGCCCTGTTCCAGCCGATGCCGCCGCCAGCTCACCCAGTTCTCCGGCGGGATCTGGGCCATACCCTGCTCGAACTCTTCCGCCTTGCCGGACGGAATCCGCAGCACGAATCGGGGATCGTTGGGCGTGACCAGGCGCAGCAGTTGGGGATTGAGCAGGCGAAGCGTATCTAAATCGACGTCGATAGTCTCCGACACCAGCCGCAAGTCCACGGGGTGGCCGGGCTGCACGCGGTCGATCTGCACGGGCTCGTCGGGCGTCACGTCTATCCCGTACCGCGCCGGATCCTTGGCAATCAGGGTCAGCGCCAGGATGATGGGCACGTAGTTGCGCGTCTCTTGCGGAAGTGCATTCAATCTGTACAGGTCCCAGAAATCGGCGTAGCCGGTGCGTTCCACGGCGTGTTGTACCGTACCCGGTCCCGAGTTATACGCCGCCATCACCAGGTACCAATCGCCGAACATGTCATAGAGATCGCGCAAATGCTGGGCCGCTGCCCGGGTGGCCTTTTCCGGGTCCTGCCGCTCATCCACCCACCAGCTATGCTCCAGGCCGTACTGCTTGCCGCGATAGGCCATGAACTGCCAGAGTCCCCGCGCGCCCGCGCGCGAAAGGGCCTGGGGCTCAAAGGCGCTCTCCGCCTGAGCCAGATAGATCAGGTCGCCGGGCATGCCTTCTTCAGCCAGCACGCGTTGGATCATCTCCCGGTAACGCCCCGCCCGGCGCAATCCATTCTCGACGATGGCCCGGCCACGCGGCGTCTGGAAGAAGTTCACGAAGGAGAGAACCTGGTCGTTGATCGTCAGGGGAATATCGTGCTGCACGCCTTGCAGTTCCCGCTCCGCATTGGCGCGCAACCCAGCCTCCGCGGCAGGCGGCGGAACCTCTTCTCCGGAAGTAATAGCGTTGATTTCGTCCAAAGGCGAAGGCTGGCCCTGCTGGTCGGGAACGATTTGGGGCACGCCGTCGGCGTCAACGGCGTCGGCGACTTCGGTATCCTGCGTCGAGCCGTCCGCGCTGGATAGAGCGGAAGCGATCTGGTCGTGCAGGTCGGATAAGGCAGGTTCGCTCGAAAGATCAAACCCGCTGCCGGAAAGTAGGTCCAGGGCGCGGTTATAGTCTTCCCGGGCAACATCGCCGCTGCCTGCCTTTGCCTCCTCCTCACCCGCCGCAAAGATGGCCGTTACTTGCTTGGCAAGCTCTCGGGCGCCATCGTCCGTGGCCAAGGAAGCGACCCGGGCGCGTCTATCGAGGGGCAAAACCCCAATATTGACCGTCAGGCGGCGCGCTGCTGTGGTGCTGTGCTGGGCCGGCTTTGCCGCACTGCTTTGCTCGGAGGTGGAAGCCTGAATGGACGGAGGATGGTTGCTGGCCGTATTCCGGGCGGAATCCCCGCATCCCAGGAGGCAGAACGCCGCGCCTGCCGCCAAAGGGAGGCTTATTAGAGCCGCGAGCTTGTGAGGTCTGCGCGCTTTCATAACCCTAACCCCAACTCCTCCATGGGTCTCCGTTTAAACCATCCGATGCGCCACCTCGGAGAGGGGGACTGGGGCAAGCCGAGCAGAATTGAAGTTTCATCCTACCCCCGATCAAATCCCCGAGGCAACTCCAAGATTCATAGGGCGTTCATATTCAGGAAACAGCTCCCGAAAGGGCTTTTCGGCCCCCTTTCGCCCGATTTGGCCTAGAGTGCGCCTTCACATCTCGCCCGTAAGGTGCCTTTTTACGGCGCTGCCAGGCGGGCGCCGTCAGGCCACCTCCTCGTCCTCGGTCAGCTCGCCCTGCCGCTCCGCCTTGGCATGGGCGATCACCTTCTCCGCAATTTCGCCGGGAACGTAGTCGTAATGGTCGAACTCCATGGAGTAGCTGGCGCGCCCCTGGGTCATGGACGTCAGGTCGGTGGCATAGCTGAGCATCTCCGCGAAGGGTACCAGCGCCTTGACCACCACGTTGGCCCCCCGCGCTTCGCTGCCGTTGATCCGGCCCCGGCGCGAGCTCAGGTCGCCCATGACGTCGCCCGAATACTGGTCCGGGGCATACACCTCCACGTGCATGATCGGCTCGAGCAGCGACGGCCGGGCCTGCTTCATGGCCTCCTTGAACGCCAGCGAACCGGCGATCTTGAAGGCCATGTCGGAGGAGTCCACGTCGTGGTACTTCCCGTCATAGAGGACCGCCCGGAAATCCACCACCGGGAAGCCGGCCAGATAGCCGCGGTCGGCGGCGGCGCGAATGCCCTTCTCCACCGAAGGAATGTAGTTCTTGGGAATGGCGCCGCCGAAGATATCGTCCACGAATTCAAACCCGGCCCCGCGGGGCAGCGGTTCCATGCGCACGCGGCACACCCCGAACTGGCCGTGCCCGCCGGTTTGCTTCTTGTGCTTGCCTTCGGCGTCGGCTTTGGCTCGGATGGTCTCCCGGTAGGGCACCTTGGGCGGCTTCAGCGTCACGTCCACGTGGAAGCGCTTCCGCAACTTGGCCACGACCACCTCGATGTGCTGCTGGCCCGAACCCGCAAGCAGGAACTCCTTGGTCTGCGGGTCGCGCGAAAAGCGCAGCGCCAGGTCCTCCTCCAGGATCTTGTGAATCCCCAGGCCGATGCGGTCCTCGTCGGCCCGGGTTTTAGGCTCGATGGCAAAGGTGATGGCCGGCTCGGGAAGCCGCGCCGCCGGGTAGAAAATCGGCGCGGCCTTGTCGCCCAGAGTGTCGCCGGTGACCGTCTCCTTCAATTTGGCGATGGCGCCGAGATCTCCGGCGTGCAGTTCGGGGACTTCCATCCCGGCCTTTCCCTGCATCACTTGCAGGTGCTGAAAGCGCTCCACCGTGCCGCGGTTGAAGTTGGTCACGTTGGCGTCGTTCTTCAGCACGCCGGACATCACCTTGAAGTAGCTGATGCGCCCGGCGAAAGGGTCCGAAAGCGTCTTGAACACGAAGATCGATAGATGCTCGGAATCGGCGATCTTTCGCTCCACCGGACTGCCCTTCCCGCCCGCCTCGCTGAAGCCGCTGGCGTTCCCCCGCCCGGCGGGATCGGGAAAAACATCCACGATCAGATTGAGCAGCGCGTCGCTGCCGATATTGTGCAGCGCCGAACTGACCATCACCGGGAAGAGCCGCTGCTCCTGAAAGGCCAGCCGCAAACCCTTGGTGAGGTCCTCCACCGGCAGCGTTCCTTCCGCGAAGAACTCTTCCATCAGCGCGTCGTCGCCTTCGGCGACCATCTCCACCAGCTTTTCGTGGGCCTCTTTCGCGGCCTCGGCCATATCCGCGGGAATCTCCTCCACTTTGCCGCGCCCGTCTCCATCCGGCGTGTAGATCAGCGCTTTCATGCTGACCAAATCCACCACGCCCCGGAACTGCTTCTCGGCGCCGATGGGAAGCTGCACCGGGACGACCCCGCGGCCAAACACCTCTTGCACCGAATCCAGCGCGCGCTCGAAATTCGCGAGTTCCCGGTCCATCCAGTTGATCACGATGGCCCGCGGCTGCCCGTATTCGGTGCAGTAATCCCACACCTTTTCCGTCACCACCTGCACGCCGGCCACCGCATCCACCAGCACCAGCGCCGCGTCGGCGGCAATCAGCGACGTCCTGGTTTCATTCACGAAGGTGCTGTAGCCCGGCGTATCCAGAAAATTGATCTTGGTCTTTTCCGCCGCGTTCGGCGAGCCTGTCCGGGCCCATTCCGCAAACGCGATTCCCGTCTGGATCGAAATTTTGCGGGCGATCTCCTCCTCGTCCCAGTCGGTGACCGTGCTGCCTTCCGTTACTTTTCCCAGCCGCGGCGTCATCCCCGCCGTATACAGCAACGACGACACCAACTGGGTCTTTCCGGTGTCGCCGTGGCCGACAATGCCAACGTTGCGAAGCGAAGAAGTTGTGTAAGTTTTCATGGCTTTCCCCTGTTCGGGCCAAGGGCCGATCTCGCGGGGCGAAAGCACAGGCGGGATACCCAGGCGCCGTGCATGGTTACCTAGAATGGGCGGATGCTAACACGACCCCATGCAAGCGGGCAATTCGGTAGAACTCGTAGGCCCATAGGAGGCGTGACGCACTCGCGAATGCGCCATTGTTGCCGCCTTTGGCGACGCGTGAGTATTCTAGCCGGAGCCCTTACCAGGGCACTTCGAGGAACCGCTCTCATGGCTTCACTGAAGATAGCGCTGGGCAATTACGGGCTCACCAAGCCGCTCAAGGATGGCAGCTGTTCGCGCCGCTGGGCTCGAGCTCGAATACGTTCCGGTGGATGCGATCGTGCCGGCGATGCGGCGCATGGTGCGGGGCCTGGAGTTCGACATTTGCGAGATGGCCTTCACCACCTATCTTTGCGCCAAAGCGTACGGCAAGCCCATCACCGCGATCCCCGTTTTCCTCACCCGGAATTTCCACCACTGGGCGATTTTCCATAACGTCAATTCGGGAATTAAAAAGCCGAAAGATTTGGAAGGGCGCACCGTGGGGGTGAACCGCGGCTACACCGTGACCACGGGCCTGTGGGCGCGGGGAATTCTCCAGAGCGAATACGGCGTGGACCTGCGCAAGATCACCTGGGCGCCCACCGACGAAGAGCACGTGGCGGAATACAAAGCTCCGGCGAACGTGGATCTCTCCTACCGGGGAATGCCGCTTGCGGAGCTACTCGGTCTCCGGCAAACTTCCCGCGGCCGTGGGCGACGTGCGCGTCGACTCACCGGATGTGCAGCCGCTGATTCCCGATGCGCGCAATGCCGGGTTTGCATACTTTCGGAAAACGGGCGTTTACCCGATCAACCATGGTTTGGTGGTCAAGGATTCGCTGCTCAAAGCCAACCCTGGATTGGCCAAGGAGCTTTTCGAGGCCTTCCGCGCAGCCAAGAAGATTTATGTGGCCCGCCTGGATGCGGGCGAAAATCTATCTCCGGCGGATGAAACAGCGCTGGCGCTCAAGCAAGTGGTCGGCGACCCGTTTCCATTTGGGATCTCCGATCCAAAGGGGCCAAATCGAAAGGCGCTGGAGACGATGGTCCAGTTTGCGGTGGATCAGCAGGTGATTCCGAAGAAGTTTAGCGTGGAAGAGCTTTTCGCTCCGGGAACGCTGGATTTGGAATAGCGGAAGTTCTCCGAAGCCTGCTCAGGAAAACTCAAATCTAAAACTTGTATCGAGATTCAAGCGCGGCCGGCGAGCTGCCTGCATTTGTCCAGCGCGGCATAGCTGCGAGTGGGCGCGGCCACCAGGAATCGATATCCTTCCTTGAGGATGCGCTCGACGTTATTCGTATCCACGTGCGGGTGACCCACAGGAACGCCGCACTCCTTGCACGTGGCGACAATCTCCGCCATCGCTTCGACCACCGACGGATGCTCGTACTGGCGCGGGAAGCCGAGTTCCTGGCTCAAATCGCCTTCGCCGATCAGGACCAGGCCGATGCCCGGGACGCTCTTCAGCATGTCGCGAAGATTGGCGATTCCCTGCGTATCCTCGATCATCAGCACCACCAGAATTTCGCCCTGCGGATTCAAAGGCCACACATCGGCCTTGCGGTAATACTCCTGCTGCGCAAGCCCCCAATAACGCGCGGCAGCCAAGGGCGCATCGCCTCGGATGCCGGCGGGCTCGCTGAGCTTGGCGGTTTTTAAGCGCGGATACCGGCACGCCGCGACCGCATTGTAGGCCTGATCGACGGTGCTGATGTGCGGCCATACGATGCCGTAGGCGCCCAAATCCAGCGCCTGCTTAGCGAGCCATTGATTTTTTTCGCTGCCGTTCGGCGGAATGCGGACGAAAGGAGTAATCGCAGGCGCCACCGAAGCGGCATCGGCGATCTGCCGGCGGTTCAGCAGGTACTGCAAGCAATCGCGCAGAGCCTTGGCGTCCCAGGGGTTGTGCTCCAGCTCAAAGATCAGCGCGTCGTAACTGGAGGTGCTGAAGGCCAGCGCGGAATCGATTTCGGCGGGCGTGAAGGCGGCGAAGGCCTTCTGGCCCTGCTCGAGGGCACGGATCACGCCATTCAATCGCGGAATTTCAGCCATCACGCCTCCCTGCCGCACAATCACTTCACACAATCGCTTCGCAGCGCTGGCAATCGGAAACTGAGGGCGAGTATGGTAGCAGAGCGGCGCACAGGCCGAAAATCGCGCAACGTATTTGACAACCCGTTGCTCGGGTTCGTAGCATGCCCCATTCGTTCCTAGCAGTTCAGCAGATCGATTTACGCAAGCCGAGGCCGGAATGATTATCGATTGCCATGGACATTACACGACGGCGCCGAAGGCGCTGGCAGCCTATCGACAACGCCAGATTGATGCGCTGAAAGACCCCTCGCCATCGTTCTCGGAGGCGCTGAAGATCGGCGACGATGAAATTCGCGAGAGCGTGGAAAAAGCGCAGCTGAAAATCCAGCGCGAACGCGGCATCGATCTCACGATTTTTTCGCCGCGCGCGGTGGCCATGGCCCATCACATTGGAAATGCCGCCACCAGCCTGCAATGGGCCCAGGTGTGCAACGACTTGATCTACAGGGTCTGCACGCTCTATCCCGATAGCTTTGTGGGCGCGTGCCAATTGCCGCAGTCGCCCGGCGTTCCCCCCGCGAATTGTACCGGCGAGCTCGAGCGCTGCGTGAAGGAACTCGGCTTTATCGCCTGCAACCTGAATCCGGACCCTTCCGGCGGCCGCTGGAGCGATCCGCCGCTCACCGACCGCTACTGGTATCCGCTGTACGAAAAAATGATCGAACTCGAAGTCCCGGCGATGATCCACGTCAGCGGCTCCTGTAACCCCAATTTTCACGCCACGGGAGCGCATTACCTGAACGGCGACACCACGGCCTTCATGCAGTTCCTGACCTCCGACATCTTCAAGGATCTTCCCGCGCTAAAATTCGTTATCCCGCACGGGGGCGGCGCGGTTCCCTACCACTGGGGCCGCTACCGCGGCATTGCGCAGGATTTGAAGCGTCCTCCGCTGGGAGAGCTTCTGCTGAACAACGTCTATTTCGATACGTGCGTCTACCATCAGCCGGGAATCGACCTGCTGACGAAAGTGATTCCCATCGACAATATTCTTTTCGCCTCGGAAATGCTGGGCGCGGTGAAGGGCATTGACCCGGAGACCGGCCATTATTTCGACGATACCAAGCGCTATATCGAGGCCGTGCCGTGGCTCGAGGAGCCGGAGAAACGCAAGATTTACGAAGGGAATGCGCGGAAGGTGTATAGCCGGTTAAAGGTGAAGCAGCCGGAGGGCGACGCGCGGCGCGCGCCGTTGTGATTCGCGCCGAAGGCCGGCGCGCTCGCTCGATGTCGCGCGCTTAGTGGATTCCGATCAGCGGCCAGTAGAACGGAACCAGAAGCAGCAGGACCAGCGACTCCACGATGGTCAGGCAAATTCCTACCCGCAGCAAATCCTTGGCCTCAAAGTAACCATACGAGTAGCCGGTGAGCAGCACTCCCGACTGGTACACGAAAATCTTTCCGCCCGCCGCAAAGGACCAAACCAACAAGATCGGCAGAAGCGAAATTCCCCCCGTTTTCGCAAAGGTCACCAGGGGCGGCAGGGACGTGGCCAGCATGGAGATCTCGTTGCCCAGGAAAAGGTGATAGAGGAAGGCAGTCCAATAGGGGATGAAAGCCAGCGAGAATTGATTGGCGATCAAGGGCCGCATCCACGCGAACATGATCGTGGTCATCGCACGCAAGGCATCCGTCTTCACCAGCACTTCGCCCATGCTGATCGCCGCGGCGGTGAAAAATACCGGCAAATAGTTGAGCCGCTTCAGGTCTTCGAGGTTGAGGATGCCGAACTCGGGCACCGCCGCCAGAAGGCCGATGCCAATGCCGATTACCGCGGGCGAGATATGGTGGATCAGATCGGTGGCCCATAGCGCGATGGCGATGGACATCAGCAGCATCGAACGCTTTTCCATGGGCGTCCAACGCCCCATGCTTTCAAGCGAGCGGTCCAGAAACTCCGTGCCTCCCTTGAGGGCCTGCTCTTCCGGGGGATAAAGCCAGCAAACGAGGCGCCACATGACCAATACGGTCACCACAATGCACGGCAAGAACGCCAGCAGCCATTCGCTCCAGTAAACTTCGATGCCGGTGAGTTTCAGGATCAGCCCGCGCGCCAGAATCGACGTCGCGCCCGCGATCACCATCTTGTCGAAGATGCCGGCGGTGTAGGTCAAGGTGACGAAAATTCCGCGGCCCACGTTGCTTCCGCGCGACAACCCGAAAACGTCCATCAAGCCGACGGCCACCGCGGCCATGATCACCACACAAGCAATTCCCGAGGGCACCAGCAGCGTCAGCAGGAAAGACGAAAGGATCAGCCCCAGCAGAAGACGCGAATAGCCGGCACCCACCCGCCGCATCACTAAATAGGCAAGGCGGCGCGCCAATCCCGATTTGGAAGCCATCATGCCAATCAGCGCGGCGCCAAACAGAAACCAGGGCGTTTGATCCGCAAAGCCGCTGAAGGCGGTGCCAAAATCCACGATGTGCAGCGCCCAGAAGAGATAGCAGCCGGCCATGCCGGTAACCGCGTGGGGCAGCACCTCCGTAATCCAGGCGATGATCATGAAGGAAGAGATGGCGATGGCGTGCCGGGCATTCAGCTGAAGCGGCAAGGGCAAGAACCACAAGAGAAGCGGCACGGCGAGGGTGAAGGCCCAACTGATGAACTTGTGGTGGCTGGAGTGGACGGCGAACGGCGCCGCGTGGACGGTCTGTTCCGTGGTGGCGCTCACTGCCGGTGCCGCCCTTCAGCGGCTTTGCCCGCCTTGTCGTCCTGGTCAAAAAATTGCGGCACCAGGAAACTCAACACCCCATTCTTGACGCTGTCGGAAACATAAATCTCCCCATCCTTGGGGTTCAGGGCCAAACCCACCGGATGGATCAAGCCGCTGAAAGGACCTCGAATCATGGCCAGAGGCGCCACATCGCCGTTATCGGTGATGTTCCACACGCCCATGAACCCCAGAACGGGATTGAGCCAGGGATCGTCGGGCACTTCTTTCGAGTCCGGCTTCAAGGTCACCCCGTCGTAGAGATTACGATGAAAATGATTGGAAGCCGCCAGGAAGATGCGGCCTTTGTAAAACTCCATTTGCCAGGGCTCGTCGGTCATGCCGGTCTTTGGTCCCATGATGCGGGCGCGCGGGGCCACGTTGCCGTTATCGGTGCGATTGAAAATCAGGATGTCCTGCGAGTTCGCCACCGCCAGCAGATTTCGATCCGGATCCACGGCCAGCCCCACCAGATGCCCGAGATCGGTCTTCGGCCCCATGATCACGCGCACCGGCGTCGCATCGCCGTCATCGTCCCAGCGAAAGACGTTGATGCGCTTGCCCGTAAGGCTGGCCACGAGAATCTCGCGATTCTGCAAATCCAAGCTGACCGAATGGGGCGTCACCAGTTGCGTATGCGGCCCTTGAATCACGCGCAAGGGGCGCTCGGAACCCGAGGCGTCCGCGCGGAAGGTCAGTATCGCGTCGGCCAGCGCGTTCGGCACCACGATTTCGTCGCGGACCGGATTATAGGCGAGGCCGTGAATGGTGCGCCCCAGCTTGGTGTTTTGGCCGGAGATAATTCGCATGGGCGCTGCTTGGCCGTTTGCCATCCTGGCAAACACCGCGATACGCGGCTGCGTCACTCAATTGGGCACCAAGAGGGCTTCGCGCTTGGAGTCATAGGCCAGCGCCATGGGATTGCCGAACCCGGGAGTAGGCGTTCCCGCCGGAGCGCTGCGGATCACTTCCTTTGGCGCAACGTTGCCCTGGCCTGCGCTGTCAAATGCCAGGGCGGAATGATCGCCCCAGTTGGATACCCAGATTTCGCCCTTCTGCGCGTCGACGGCAATGCCGATGGGACGATTCATGCCGGTTCGATCGCCGCGAATCACTCTGACGGGCGCCACATCGCCCTTGCTCGCGCGGCCATAGATCAGGATCGAGTCATCGCCATTGTTGGCCACGACGATCGTATCGTGCCGCGAGTCGTAAGCCACGCCCATGGGCCAGTCGAGGCGCGTCCGGGAACCCTCGATGACGCGCAGCGGCTTCACATCGCCTTTGGCTCCCGCCGGGAAAATGCGAATCGAAGGCGGGCGCGATTCGCCTGCCTCCGCTCCGTCGTCCACGACGGGCGATTCCTCGCAGCCGCCTCCGGTGTTCTTCACCAGGCCTCGGAAATTTCCGTGATTGGCCACGCCGATCTCGGCGTGCGACTCGTCCCAGTAGATGCCGTGCGGATCGGCCAGGCCGGTGGCCTGCCCGCGGATCAGTCGCAGGGGAGCCTCCACGCCGGTTACTTGCCGGCGGTAGAAGGCAATCGTGTTTTGGATCTCCACGGTGACGGCGATCTGGTCGGCTGCGTTGCCGAGGGCCAGGCCCCAGGACTGATGTGGCACGGAAAACACGCGCGAGGGTTTGGCGTCTCCAAACCCGCCGTAGGGCATGACCACCACGGTGTCTTCGATGTCGTTATTCACCGTGTAAATTTCCTGGCGTGGCGAATCGAGGACAACTCCCGCGATCATGCCGAGGTACGTGGCCGGGCCGGCGATCTGCCGCAGCGGAGCGCTGATACCGCCATCTTTGCTGGAGGCTTGAGCTTGATCGTAAAGCAGGAGGCTCTTCCGGTTTGGATCGCTCATCGCCACCAGACCGTTTGCAGAGTCCACGGCAATGCCGTTAAACGCGGGATAAGGATCGGCAATCATGCGGACGGGAGGTATGTCTTCGGGCGCGGGTTTCGAGGATTTGCCTTCGGGCGTGGCTTGAGGCAGCGCGACGTTTTGAGGCAACACAACTACGGCCGCAAGTAACCCCAACCCGAGCACCCATGCAGCGGCCGATTTTTTCATAGAGGGCAAGCCGAGCGCGGTCTTTAGATCGAGTAAGGCGCAGTTCGTTTAGCGCTCGCCTCGGTCAATTATGCCAGCAACAGCACGATACGGCGACTGGCTCGATCCGTTTCTCACTGCTTCTTTCTGGGAAAAAACTCCGGCATATAGTACGCGTACATGCCGTTGGAGACGCTATCGATCGTATAGACCTCACGATCCGCCGGATTCAGGGCCACGCCCGCGGGCCAAACCATTTCGCTGGCCGGCCCTTTGATTACGCCGCGCGGCGGGACATCTCCGTTGTCGTGAATATCCCAAACTCCGATAAACCCGGGCTTTTCGGGATTCCAGGGCGAAGGCGAGGCGTCCTCGAAGCGATAGGATTCGGCGTTATTCTTCACCGCGACGAAAATCTTGCTCTGCTCGGGATCGACCTCGACCTGCCGGATGCGAATAATGCCGGATCGCGGTCCCGCGATCACCGCGCGCGGCGCAACGTCTCCGTTATCCGTGCGATTGAAGATGAAGACTCCCGTGGTGCCCTTGTTGTCGCTGCGGCTGCCCACCACCACCAGGTTGTGCACGGGATCGACGGACACGCCGCGCACCTCGTCCAAGCCGGTCTTTGCGCCCCGAATGGTTCTCAGCGGCGGGACATCTCCGTTTCCGTCCCGGGGATAGAACAGGACGTCCTTTCCGCCATCCTCGCCGACCACGATTTCATTATTCTGGAGGTCCACATTCACCGTCTCCGGGCGCAACATGCGAGTGTGCGGGCCCTGGATAATACGAACGGGCGCTTCTTCTCCATTGGCATCAGCCTTAAAAAAAAGAACCGCTCCCGCCAGATGCACGGGAACGATGATTTCATCATGCACCGGATCGTACGCGATGCCGTGCATGGTGCGGCTGAGCTTGGAAGCTTGTCCTTCGATCACCCTTACCGGCCCTTGGTTTCCGTTTGCCAGCCTGGCAAACGCCATGATTCTGGGTACGCTCACTCAATTGGGAACGAGAATCTGGTCCCTTTTGGAGTCGTAGGCAATCGCGCCGGGGTTGCCGAATCCCACCGCGGGCGTCCCGGCGGGAGCATTGCGCAACACGCGCTTGGGAGCCACATTGCCGCTCGCCGTTCGCGCGAACACCACCGCCGTGTGTTCCGAATAATTCGTGACCCATAATTCGTCGTTCTTGACGTCGACGGCCACGCCCATGGGCCCCACGATTCCGGTCCGATTGCCCTTGATTACGCGCACCGGAGCAACATTGCCGCCGGCGTCGCGCCGGAAAAACAGGACCGAATTCGTCCCGTAATTGGCCACGGCGATCTCGTCGTGCGTCGCGTCCAGGCTCATCCCCATCGGCCAATTCAACTGCGTCTGCGCGCCTTGGATTTTACGAATGGGTTTGTCGTCCCCTTTGGCCTCCGCGCCGTATGTGTTGATGGAGGGGAGCGCAAAGTGGCCGCCGATGGAGCCGCCCAGCGCCTCTTCCTCTTCGCGCGTCAGCGGAGCCCAGTTTCCGTGATTGGCCACCAGCATTTCGTTGTGAGCCGCGTCGGTGACGATCCCATGGGGATCGGCCAATTCCGTCTCGCGGCCGTGCAGCACCCGCAGAGGCGCCTCGCTTCCGGAAGCGTCGCGGCGGTAGACCACCACCGTGTTGGGGTGCTCCACGGAAATCGCTACCTCTTGCCGCGGGGAATCGAACGAGACACCCCAAACGCCGTGCGGCACGGAGAGCACGCGCTTGGGCTTGATGTTGCCTTCCATGTCGTAGGAGAAGACTTCCATGCGGTCGCCAATATCGTTATTTATGGCGAAAATCTCGCGCTCTGAGGGATCCACGGAGATGCCGGCGACGAACATCATGCCTGTTCTGGGGCCGCGGATTTCTTGCTCCGGCGAGACCATGCGATGAGAGTTGTCGCCAGAGGCGCGGTCGTAAAGCAAGATCGCTCCTCGGTTGGAATCGCTGATCACCACCTGGCCCGCCGAGGGATCGACCGCTACGCTGTGAAAGCTGGGATAGGCATCGGCCACGGTGCGCGCCGGAGCGATATCGCCTCCCACAGGCGCCGTGTCGCCGGAGACAGAGACGGAGGCAGCGGCCGAGACGGAGACGGAGGCCGAGGCGGAAACGGGAACCGCTTTTCGCTGCTGGACCTGCTTCCAAGCCGTCATGGCCATCGCCAGATCGGTGGTGTCGGCGCAGCTATCGTCATCTTCGTCCGGCGTATTCGCCGCCGCGACTGTGGCTGGGGTGGAGAAGGATAAAATCCGAGGGCTGGCGCGGAAGAGCAGATGGACGCAGCCGGCGAGGAACATCAGGGCAGCGCCGGCGCCCACAAGACCGAACTTCCGATTGGCTGGCATGAGGGGTTATCTCCCGACTGCAATCCCTACTTGCGCTGTGCGATTATTCCACTCTTCCGCGCGGGAGTCACACCGAATCTGATTTACGCGCAATGCGGGTTCGAGTCAGAGGTAATATTCCCGCATCATCCGCCACCGTTCCCGATACAACCCGCCTTGCGCGGCAGGCTCGGCGGCTTCGCGCGCCTGGAGAACGGCAGCCTGGGTTTGCGGCGGCATTACCGGCAAGCTGGTAAGAGAGGCGGCGCTCAACATTGTTTCGGCGACCTTCTCCAGCCTCTGCGCCGTAACGCAAACGTAAGCGATCTCCGGGCCGGCCACCACGCAGCCGTGATTCTTCAGGAGCAGGGCGCCCATCTTGCCCAGCGTCCGCGCCACGTCATCGCCCAGCGCCGGCGTGGAGATGCTCACGGCGTTATTCTCCAGCACCGGCAGCCGGCCCGCGAACGACGCGCAATCCTGATCGAGCGGCTCCACGGCAATGCCCAAAGCAGCCATCAGCGTGGAGGCTCGCGGATGAGCGTGCAAAACGCAGCGCACGTCCGGCCGGGCTGCATAGATCCGCGCGTGAATCGGCCATTCGCGAATGGCGCTGCGCCCGTCGGCGGGTCCGTCCACGCGCTTCCCCTCGAAGTCGATCACGATCAGGTCTTCGGGTTTCAGCGTTCGCCAGCTTACCGGGCGGGGTTTTATCAGAATGCGCTGGTCGTCCAAGCGGGCGCTCAGATGACCGCCAAGGCCGTCTCCCGCCGCTTTGACGGCGTAGAGCACTTGGCATGCCTGCACCAGCTCTTCGCGAAGGCCCGATTCGGCGCTCGTGGATTCGGCGCTCGGCGCCTTCGAGTCCACCTAGACCTCGGCCTTCATCAGCTCCCGCGCGCCCTCGTCGAACTCCACGTCCCGGTTCAAGAGCAGCGAGGCAGAGCGGATCCAATAAACATCGCCATGGTGCGCGGCGTAGGGTTGCCGGCCTTCCGAGAGCTCGCCGATCTCCTGCAGCAACAGGCGGCGCGTGGCAATGATGGCGGTGTCGCTGGTGCCCAGGCGCTCCCGGGTGCGGTCGACCACCGTCCCCATGCTCTCCTGGATCGCCTGGTCCTGCGCGGCAAAGCCGTGAATGCCGGTCATGTTCACGCTGCGCTGCTTCTCGCGGTCCATCAGGTACTGATTGTCTTTATTGCGCAGGGGGCGGAAGGTGGCGGGGTCCACCTTGGCGTGCACGAAGGTTTCGTTGCGGATGGACTCCCACTCCTCTTCGGAGAGCGGCGCCGTCGGGATTCCAGCTCGCGGTCCACACCCAGCAGGTTTCGTCGTCTCGCGGCACCCAGCAGTGTCCGTGGATGGCGAGGCCTTTCTCGTACGGAATCATGGTGTAGCTGGGAAGGAGGAACTGCGTCAGCCGCCAATAATATCGGTCTTCTTCGGCATTGCGGCGGACGCCGATCACCAGGCCGTAGTCGGTCTTCTTTACGGTGAAGCGCGGCGCCTTATCCAGCAGATGATATTTCGCCCGCAGGTTGCTGCTGTTCCTCACTTTCTCCACGTAAGAATCGGTCACGCGGAATGCGTCCAGGCTGGCGTGAAGAAAATTGGAATGGCTGGAGTCGATGCCGCCCTCGATGGCTTGCAGGTAGTTGGTCTCCTGCACGCGCTTGGAAACGTAGCGGTGGCTCTCGGGAACGCGCGCCCACTCCAGTTTGGGCAGATCGGGCTGGTGTTCCGGAGGACCCAGATAGGCCCAGATCAAGCCGCCATATTCGCGCGTGGGATATGCGGTGATGCGCACCTTGTTTTCGAAGCCGTATTCCTCCGGCTCGTTGGGCATGTCGACGCAGGTGCCGTTCACGTCGAATTTCCATCCGTGGTAGACGCACCGGAGGCCGCACTCCTCGTTGCGTCCCCAAAACAGGCTGGCGCGGCGATGCGGGCAAAATTCGTCTATCAGCCCAACGCGGCCCTTGGTATCGCGGAAAGCAAGCAGGTCTTCGCCCAGCAGTTTCACCCGCACGGGCGGACAATCCGGCGTGGGCACCTCCGACGGCAGCAATACCGGCAGCCAAAAGCGGCGGAAATAGTCGCCCGCGGGCGTCCCTGCGGCGGTGTGGGTGAGCAGCTCGTTTTCTTCGTGTGAGAGCATGGCTTCTCGAATTCCCGCTAGACAAAAGCTTCGAGGACCGTGGCGGCAGCCTCGGGACGGCGCTCCGCCACCAGATCGTGCGCCCGGTGAGCGCCGGTGTGCAGCCGGTTCACGGCGTCGCGCTGGGTCGAAGCAGGCTCGCTCGCCAGGAAGAAGCCGGTGATCGTCCAGATGGCGTCCAGTTCGGCCTCGCGGTAAACCAGATGCTCGAACGAGGTGGACACCTTCAGGTGGGCGATGACGTTCCGCAAAGTATCCGCGGAGAAATCCTTGACCGGAACGATGTGCTCCGGATTCACTTCCGACAAAGAGAACATGCCATTTTGCCCTATGGCTATGCTAAGACGAAACTCCCGCCTAGGCAACGCCGGGGGGTTCGTCACGTTAGCGTCAAATGACCACTGCCGGGGGCCAAGCGCTTGTAAGCCGCCACGTTCATCACTATAGTAGCTGCAGTGCGCGTTGCATATCGGCGCAACGAGATTCCGAATTAACTCCCAACTCGCTTCGAGGTAACTATGCGTTCATTGGCGCGGGCGTTCCTGATTGTAGGAGGCGCAACCCTCTGTGTCTTAGCGCTCTCCAGCCGGAAAGCGCCGGTCGTGCTTACTTATCCCACGACGCCGCTGGCGAAGATGACCGCCGTGGCCGTGGGAGATATGTGCGCCTGGGGAGAGAGCGGCCCGGACGTCTTGGCAGACCCGCAGGAGGCCGGCGTCATACCGAACGAAGCCCAACTCCCTCCCGTGCGCTACGTGACCGATCCCTATCCGACGTTCAACGGCATCGCCCTGGACGCGCGCAACCATCGACTGATCCTGAGCGACGAAAATCGCAAGAGCCTGCTCGGTTACGACGCTTCAGCCGGCGGCAGCTCGCCGAACGTGACCCGCCCGATGTGGCAGATCATCGGCCCGCAGACCGAGGTCGGATTTATTTCCGGCGTGGAAGTCGATCCGGATCGCCGCGAGATTTACGCCGCGAATAACGACGTGGAAGATCGCGTGGTGGTTTTCGATTACGACTCCAATGGCGATCTGAAGCCCAAGCGCCAGCTGTACGTTCCCCACCAGAGCTGGGGGCTTTCGCTGAACCGTTCGCGCGGCGAACTGGCCATCTCCGTTCAGCAGCTCAGCATGATCGCCATATACCGCCGCGACGCCAATGGCATGGATGCTCCGCTCCGAATCATCAAGGGTTCCCAGACCAATATGGCCGACCCGCACGGAATCAAGTGGGACGCGGATCACCACGAGATCGTCGTCGCCAACCACGGGAACTCCACCGAAATCGTGCCCTATTCGGCTTATGACGCGCAAACCTCGGCTGCTCCCGCGACGAAGGATCTCTTCGGCGGAAAGTTTGTGGCGCCCTCGATCGACGTCTTCGATGAAGCGGCGAGCGGAGATGCCAAGCCTGTCCGCACGATACGAAGGTTCCAGCACCAAGCTGAACTGGCCGATGGGAATCGATCTCGACGCCACGCACGAAGAGATCGCCGTGGCCAATAATGGCGACAACTCGATTCTGATCTTCCGCCGCACCGCCCAGGGCAACGTCGCTCCGGTACGCACCATACGCGGGCCGAAAACGGGCATTTCCAACCCCATGGGCGTGGCCATCGACGCCGAGCGCAACGAACTGTGGGTGGCCAATTATGGCGACCACACCGCGCTCGTTTTCCCGCGCGATGCCGCGGGCGACGTCGCTCCCAAGCGAATCATCCGCAATGCTCCCGCCGGTACGCCCACGGGCGGCTTCGGCAATCCTTATGCCGTGGCCTACGATTCCAAGCGCGACCAACTGCTGGTACCCAATTGAGTGAGCCAACCGCGCATCGCGGTGTTTGCCAGGTCGGCAAACGGAAATTCGAACCCAGTCAGGATCATCGCCGGACAGTCCACCCTCTTGAGCCGCACCATGCACGGCATTGCTTACGACGCCACGCACGATGAGGTGGTCGTCCCGGTCGCGCTGGCGGATGCCGTATTGGTGTTCCGCGGCGGAGCCGATGGATCGGAAGCGCCCATCCGCGTAATTCAGGGAACCAAAACAAGAATGATTCGGCCCCATACCGTGGGCGTGGATGAAAAGAACGGCGAAATCTTTGTGGGCGATTCGAGCGGCCGGAACATCGTGGTCTTCGATCGCTTGGCCAACGGCAATGCCCCACCCAAGCGCGTCATCGAAGGTCCGCGCACCGGTATCCTGTTTATCGTCGGCATCGCCGTCGATCCCGTACACGATCGCGTGATCGCCGCCAGCGTCGCCAACGTTCCCGGCAAGAAGACCGGCCTGTTTATCTTCGGGCGAACCGATAACGGCGACGTGGCTCCGCGAGCGGTGATCTCCGGACCAAAAACAGGATTCGTGCGGCCCTGGCAACTGGCCGTCGACCCCGCGCAAGGGAAGATCTTCGTGGCCGCGATCAATAACGAGAGTGACCCTCCCTATACGCTGGAGAAGCCGCGCACCGATTTGCCTCACGACGTCCAGCTCCCCTTGCCCTGGAATAGCGGCGCTCTAGGCTTTATCGGCGTGTGGGATATCAACGATGACGGGGACGTTCCGCCGCGCGCGCTCATCAAGGGGCAGGAGACCTTTCTCGTTCACCCCGGCGGCGTGGCCATCGATCCGAAAGATGGCGAAGTTTTCGCCACCGATAGCGTTCGCAATGGGCTGTTTAGCTTCCTGGCTCCCAACCTCTTTCCGGAACGTTCCCGGTCGCAATTGGACTCCGGCAACGTGACCGCTCGATCGGAACGATAGCGGCAACCGCAAGAGATCAATTATTTGTGCGGGAAGGGATTGTGCGCGACGTTATGTGAGGGAAGATCGCTTACTTTCGAGGCACGGCGCAACAGGTGTCTGTCGTGCAGTTGGGCGCGTGCAAGGACTTCATCTTCATGCCGTAGTCGGTGAGGGCCATCTTCCCGGGAATAATCTGATGGCACGTTTCGCAGCCGAACTCCTGAAATCGCTGCGCCACCTGGGTTTCATCGGGCGACCGCTCCGAGGGCGGCAATTCGCCCACCACGTTCATCGCGGTTAATAGCCCGGCGCATCCCTCAAACTTTCCAGACACCTGCTGGCCGCGTTCGGTGAGGCCGAGTTGATAATTGGCGCTCAAGGTGTGGCAACTGTCGCAGCCCTGATGCGTGAAGACGTATTTCGTCAACTGTCCCGAATTCATGCGCGCGATTTGCGCTTCGGAAGGCGTCCTGCTTCGGGAAAGCACCACGACGGAAACGGCAATGCAAACCAGGGCCAAGCCCCCGAGAACGAGCACCGTTCCCAGGCGAACCTTGCCGCTTTGTCGCGGAGCGGACTTAGGCTTTGTCCGCGCGTTCGCAAGCCGGCGCATCAGCGCCATATCGCTTATTCCCACCTCGTTCGGTCACCTCGTTCACTCATAGATACACCCGCAAGCCGCGATAGTAAACCCGATTGTCGCGATCAGGGGTCAGATCGCCGGTATAAGAGGCCCGCTTATGGGTAGAAGAGAGATGCACTCGAAAAGAGCGAACTCTGTCCATCACGAAGCAACCTTGTACGCCGAATCGTTTGGTGTTATATCTTAGGGCTTCATTGTGCGCTCCGCATTTCGCTACGGCAGTCTGGAGCGCCGATACCGCTCAAGGAGAGCACGATGGCCTATGTAATTGCTGAGCCCTGCATCGGAACGAAAGACACCGCATGCGTGGATGTATGCCCCGTCGATTGCATCCATCCCCGCAAGGACGAGCCAACGTACGAAAGCGAGACGCAGCTCTATATAAACCCCGTCGAATGCATCGACTGCGGAGCCTGCGTTCCGGTCTGCCCGGTGACCGCTATTTTCGCGTTGGACGATCTGCCGGAGAAGTGGAACAACTTCACGGCGATCAACGCGGATTGGTACGAGAAAAAAGCATAATTCCTTTTCATTTGCCGCACTCGTAGCAAAACGGCGGGGCTCCACGGCTCCGCCGTTTTCTTTTCTCGCGGCGCCATAGACGATAGACGGCAGACGATCGGGGACATCTTTCCCGATACGGCGGCATCTAACTTTCCGCCCAGGTACCGCGGAGCCTTCAGGTCAGGCACGGCAGGGATTCTCAGGCCCTATCGTCGAGATCGGATCGGCTCGGCTCTGGGACGGGCAAATGATCACCATTACCTCAACGGCTACGGCGGTTCCCCCCAACGTGCTCTCCCGCGAATTGGTGAAGGAATATTACGGGCGGACCTTTTCGCTTTCCGACCGGCGCCTGCAAGCGATGTTCGAGATTCTGGATAACTCGCGCATCGACAAGCGCTACTCCTTGTTCCCCGTCGATTACCTGATTCAGCCGCGTTCGCTGACGCTAAAGAATTCCGAATATCGGGAACACGCTATAGCCTTGTCGCGCCAAGTGGCCGAGCAGGCGCTGGCCCGCGCGAATCGCGACCCCTCCGAAGTGGATATGATCGTCAGCGTCTCCTGCACCGGCTTCATGATCCCTTCGGTCGAAGCGTACTTGATCGGCGACATGGGCTTTCGCCCCGACGTGCGCCGACTGCCGATTACTGAGCTAGGCTGCGCGGCGGGCGCCGTGGGATTGACGCGGGCCTGGGAGTATCTCCGCGCCAATCCAAACGCCACCGTGCTCCTGATCGCCGTGGAACTCCCCACGCTCACGTTTCAGCGCGACGACTTGTCGCAAGCGAACTTGATCTCAGCCGCTCTGTTTGGCGACGGAGTGGCCGCCGCGGTGATCTCGGACGGCCCCGCCAAAGGCCCGGCCATACTGGATAGCCAAAGTTATCTCTTTCCGTCGTCGATCGACGCCATGGGATTCGATCTGAAAGATACCGGCTTTCACATCGTGCTCTCCAAAGAAGTGCCTCAGCTCATCCGCGAAAATATCGGCGGCTTGCTCGAAGGATTCCTCGCCCGGAATGGACTCACCCAAAAGCAAATCAAGGCTTTTGTGCTTCATCCGGGAGGCCAGAAATTGCTCGGCTTTATGCAGGAAGAGCTCGGGCTGTGCACGTGCCAGGTGCAGCCTTCCTGGGATGTTTTGCGCGAATATGGCAATCTTTCCAGCGCTTCTGTGCTGTTCGTCCTGCATGAGTGGATGACGCGAGGGGAAATAAAAGCCGGCGAGCGGGGTTTTCTCGCGGCCTTCGGTCCCGGTTTCAGCGCGGAGATGCTTCTTCTGCAATGGACCTGACCGTAATAGCGTTCCTGGCGTTGCTCGCCTGCGTTGGCCTCGAGCGACTCCTGGAGTTGCGCCTTTCGCGGCGCCATCAGCGCGATCTGGCGCTCCTCGGAGCGCACAAGCGCGCCGACCCGCAGTATCGCTGGATGATCGCGCTGCACGCCGCCGTTCTGGCCGGCGCGGCGCTGGAAGTTATTTTTCTGCGCCGTCCATTGATCGCGCCCTTGGCGGCGGCTGCGTTGCTGGCTTTCCTATTGGCCACGGCGCTGCGCTGGTGGGTGATTCGCACGCTGGGAACGCACTGGAATACCGAGGTGGTGGATTCGGCGACTCTTGGCGTGGTCAGCAAGGGCCCGTTTCGCTGGATTCGCCATCCGAATTATCTGGGCGTCTTCGTGGAGATGATTGCGCTGCCGCTGGTGCATACCGCATGGATCACCGCGATTTTCGCGGCGGCCGGGAATCTCTTGGTCCTGCGGAATCGCTTGCGCGTGGAAGAGGGCGTGCTCGAATTCGGCGCCCGCATACCGCGCGGCCATGTCCGGCAAGCCCAGGTTCCTGCCTAAACTTTTCTAGCCTTCCCCCATGCGGACATCGTTACCAGCCTTTGGCGCCGCAGCGATCTTGGGAAGGCTCGCTTTGCCCGGATCGCGATCCTGTTGCAAAGCCTGGGCCCATTCGCTTGCCGCGCGGCAAAGCGGCTCCAGAGGGATTGTTCCCAGGGTGGCCGGCGCGTCGCGCAGCCGCCCCAACCCCGCTTTCAATAGGGAGCATGCCCCAGTCCAATTGTCCCGCTGATAATGATGAAAGGCCGCCGCGATCTGAATAATTCCCTGCAGAAACCTCTTCTCGTCTCCGGCGGAAGCCAGCCACACGTGCTCCCAGGCTTCGTGGGCCTCGAAGAAGCGTTCGCTATTGAACTCCTCGATCCCCTGCCGCAACGATTCGTGTAATGCTGTATTCATGAAACGCTGTATTCATTAAACAGAGACAATCGAACCAAATTTTAACAAGAACGAGTTCGACTTCCGTGGCATCTTAGCAGAGGCGGCAAAAATAACATCGATCCAGTGATTCTGGGGACACGCGTCCGGTGTAACGCTTATGCGCATCCGCCGTGGCTGGCAGTATGATGGCAAGTGTTCCTCGGTGCGGGGTTCACACTTGAGCAAGTTCAGTCTGGTTCTCCTGATTCACTCCCATCAGCCGGTCGGCAATTTCGATGCCGTCATCGAACAGACCTATCAACGCTCCTATTTGCCCTTTGTCGAGCGGCTGCTGCGAGCATCCCGGCGTTCGCCTGGGCCTGCACTATACCGGTCCGCTGCTGGAATGGATGGAGCGCCGCCATCCGGAGTTCTTCGGCCATCTTCGGGAATTGACCTCGCGCGGGCAAGTGGAACTGGTCGGCGGCGGCTTTTACGAACCGATCCTGGTTTCCATTCCGCCCCAGGACCAGCTGCGGCAAATTCAATTGATGCGCGAGTATTTGCTCGAAAAATTCGGCCGCGAGCCCGATGGCGCGTGGCTCGCCGAGCGCGTCTGGGAGCCTCAGGCGCCTTACGCGCTGGCTTCGGCCGGCGTGAAATACACGCTGGTGGACGACGTGCATTTCATCGCCGCCGGTTTCGAACTCGACCAGCTCCACGGAGATTACGTCTGCGAAGATCGCGGCCAGACCGTGCGCGTTTTTCCCGGCCTGAAGATTCTGCGCTACCTGCTGCCCTTCCGTCCTCGCGAAGAGGCCATCGCTTTCCTTCGCGAAAGCGCCCAGCGCCATCCCGGCGGCATGGCCGCCATGGGAGACGATTGCGAGAAGTTCGGCGCCTGGCCCGGCACCTACGACCTGAACTACCGCGATGGCTGGCTGGACGGCTTCTTCGAAGCCCTGGAGAATTCGTCTGACTGGCTGGCCACCACTCCGCCGGGCGAGTATATCCGCGAACATCGGCCCCTGGGCCGCGCCGACCTGCCCACGGCATCCTACTCGGAGATGATGGAGTGGACCCTGCCCACCAAGGCGCGGAACGCTTACCACCAGGTCAGCCAGGAGTTCGCCAACCGTCCGGACGTGCTGCGCTTCTTGCGCGGCGGGCCGTGGCGGGCCTTCTTCACCAAATACGCCGAATCGAATCTCTTGCACAAAAAGATGCTGCGCGTTTCGGCCAAGCAACATAGCTTCGATTCCAAACGAATGAGCCCGGAAAGAAGCGCCAAGCACCATTGTGCCGAAAAGCATCTTCTGCGCGCCCAATGCAATGACGCCTACTGGCACGGCGTCTTCGGCGGCGTCTACGCGCCCCATCTGCGCACCGAACTCTGGCGGGAGCTGGTCCGCGCGGAAACTTTGCTCGACGAACTGGCTCGCCGCGCCGACGGATTGCAGATCGAACAAACCGATTTCGATGGCGACGGTTCCGAAGAGCTCTACGCCACTTCCAAAAGCCTCACGGCGCTGGTGCGGCCTGCCGACGGAGGCACTCTGGCGGCCCTCGACTTCCGGCCCAGCGCGGTCACGCTCATCAACTCCATGCAGCGCCGGCCCGAGGCCTATCACAGCCGGCTCCGCGACGCCTCGTCCTCTCCTGCCGGCGGCAAAGTCACCTCCATTCACGATCAGGTTCGCAGCAAGGAAGAGGGCTTGGAACGCTATCTGCGTTACGATCGCTGGCCCAGGAATGCCTTCCGGCTTCTGCTCTTTCCGGCCGGCAAGACCTTCAACGATTACCAGGAGTTGAAGCTGGAGGAAAATGCCGCCCTGGCCTCCGGCAGCTACGGCGTTCTGGAGACCGGCCCCGACTCTCTCAGCATGGAGTGCGAAATTCCCTGCCCGGATTGCGCCAGCGCCGGGGGAGCCATCGATCTGCTTCGCTGCACGAAGCGGTTTGCCTTTGCGCTGGGAAGCACGCGCTACCGGCTGCACTGCACCACGCGGCTTTCTTGCGCCAACACGCAGGCCCGTCCGGCGCTGGTGGGAATGGAAATTGTTCTGAATTTTCTGGCGCCGCGCGAGCAAAACCGTTACTTCGAAATCCCCTCGGGACGGCATCCGCTGGAGTGGTCCGCGGCGTTAAAGGGAGCGGAGATCGGTTCGCGGTTAAGGGTGGTCGACGAATGGCAGAATATCGCCGCCACCATCGAAGCGCCTGGAGCGCAGGAACTCTGGATCACTCCGATCGAGACGATTTCCGAATCCGAGGAAGGCTTCGAGCGCGTCTATCAGGGATCGCAAATCCTGGCCGTCTGGCCGCTGGAGCTGCTCGCCGCCAAGCCCTGGACCGGCGAAATCAGTTTGGCCGTGGAGGCCGCCCGCAAAACCGCGCCCGACTCGCTCCGCGAATAAAGCGTTCACTCCGCGATAAACAAGGTCTCCGCGAAGGCCCATTCCCGATCGGTCCACTGCTTCAGCAGCCCAAATCCGCTGCGCCGGCCCATCTCCAGTACCTCTTCGGGGCGATACTTATGGGAGCTTTCCGTCCAGATGGTTTCGCCTTCGAGAAACGAAACGCCGCACCCGGCCCGCGCAATCTCCACCGTTTGCGCGCGCGCCGATTCCAGGTGCATCTCGATGCGCCGCTCTTCATCGTTGTAGCGGGCCAAGTGGCGGAAAGCGGAAAGATCGAAATCGGCGTCCAGTTCGCGATTCATCCGAGCCAGCACGTTGAGATTGAACGCGGCCGTAACCCCCAGCGCGTCGTCATAAGCCGCCAGAAGCTGGGAAGCCGGCTTCTCCAGGTCCGCGCCCAGCAGCAAAACGTCGCCCGCCATTAACACGCGGCGCACTTCCACCAGGAACTGCTCGGCCACGGGGCGATCGAAGTTGCCGATGGTGCTGCCCAGAAAAAGAACCAGCAGCCGCTCGCCGCGCCGGCGTCCCGCGGCTACCGAAAGCAAGCCTTCCAGATAAGGCTGTTGCCGGGGATGGATGCGGAGATTGGGAATTTGCCGCAACTCCTTCCAGCATTGGTCCAGCGCTTTTTGCGAAATTTCGATGGGGTGGTACACGGTTTGCTGGCGTTTGGCGAGAGCCTCCAGCAGCCAGGAAGTTTTCTTCCCGCTGCCGCTGCCCAGCTCCGCTACCACCACGCGCTCGGGCATCAAGCTTCGGGCGATGGCGTCGGCATTTTCTCGCAGCAAACGCTGATCGGCGCGGAACAGGCCATACTCGGGCAAGAGAGTGATTACCTCGAAAAGCTCGGAGCCGATCTCGTCGTAGAGGTACTTCGAGAGAATCTCTTTCTGGCCGTCCTTCGTTAAACCTAGGCGCGCGTCCGCGGCGAATTCGGAGACGGAATATTGCGCTGGAGCGTGAGTGAGCATAGGGGCCTCGATGGGGATGAGATTCGGGTCAGCGCTCGACGCAGCGGAAACCCGCGTAGATGTACGGGTAAAGCGGCTGAAACCAGTTGCGAAAGGACCGCCGCAAGAGGCAGGCCGCGGTGCGCGCCGATCCGCCTTTCATGACGTAATGCTGATTGTCGAAAAAATTCGCCGAATATCTGGGATAGAAAGAAAACGCCTCGAATCCCTCGAATGGCGCGAAAACGGTGCGCGTCCACTCCCATCCATTGCCCACCAGGTCGGTCACTCCAAACGCGCTGCTCCCCGCCGGAAAGGCCGCCACGGGAGAGGGATCCCAATACTGAAAATCGAAATTGCCCAGGCTTGGCGTGGGAGGTTCGTCGCCCCAGGGATACGCGCGTTCGGCGCCGTTGTGCGCGCCGTACGCCGCGCGGTGCCATTCGGCTTCGGTGGGCAGTTCCCTGCCCACCCAGCGCGCGTAAGCCGACGCCTCCGCATGGCTCACATAAACGGGCCAGTCCTGCGGAAGCGGCACCTCGTCGAACATGGTGCGAATAAAAAATTGGCTGCCCCGCCGCGTCCAGAATGCGGGATGCAGCGTGCCGCTCGATCGCAGCCATTCCCAGGCGGCATCGCTCCAGAAGGACTTCTCGCCGTAACCGCCTTCGGCCACGAAACGCAGATACTGAAAGTTGGTTACTTTGTAAGTGTCGATTCGAAACTCGGGAACGAAGACGCTATGCTCCTCGAATTCGTTATCCCACCCGAACGCGCCCTCGTCTTCGCGCTTCAATCCCAGTGTCGCGATGCCTGCCGGGATGGCCGTCATATGCGGCCGCACCTGCGGCGCGCGCGGAGGCGGCATACCCGGCCGCGAGCGTTTTAAATTGAAGGGCAAGCGGTGCAGCATGTACGCGAGGGTCTCCACGTGCATCAAGCGATGCTCGATGGCCACGTTCAAGTATTGCGAAAGCGTTCGCTGGCGTCCCTCGTCGGCCCCCTCCGGCGCGTTCGCCAGTTCGTCGCTCAGCGATGTACGCAGGCTCTGGACATAGCGCAGGACCTCGTCGCGTTTCGGCCAGTCCTCGGGTTGATCGTCGGGCAGGCCGCCGTTGACCGGATCGATTCCAAAAGCGAAGAGCTGATCGAACCCCGGAGCAAATGGCTTTAATCCCGGGAGTTCGCGGCTGAAAAGATTCCAGTCGAATGCCTCCAGATGCCCCAGGTAGAAGATGATGCGGTGCCTTTCGGCAATGGGGCGCTCATAGAAGGCCTCGGGGCGGATAATCTCGAACAAAGCGTCGCTTTGGGCGCGGGCGTCTGACAAGCCCTGGGAGAGCCCGTAACGAGCGGTGCGTGTGGAAGGTCCCATCGGGATACCCACCATTGGATGCCTCGCTGCGCGCCTGGTTTCCTGCTTTTCTTACCGTCTGGTAAATCGATCCAGTGGCGCAAGGCCGGCTCCCGATGGTAAGCCTAACCGGCGCACGCCAGCAAGCGAAGCTCTTGCCGCCTAAGGCAGGGTGTTTGCAGCGCGCTTTGATGAAGTCCATTGCCCGTGGCATTGCTGCGGTCCTACCATATCCGTATGATCGCTAGCCTCACTACCAATATGGACATGGGCCGTTTGTGAGCGCCACGGCGGCTCCGGACGGCCTCGCCGTCGAGCTGCGCAACGTAGGCTACTGTATCAGTGAGAGGCGGATCGTCACTGGCGTCAGCTTCCAAGTAGCCCCCGGAGAAACTTTGGTGCTCCTCGGGCGCAGCGGCTCCGGCAAAACCACTACGCTCAAGCTCGTCAATCGCCTGCTCGAATCGTCCTCCGGCGAAATCATGGTCGAGGGACGCCCGCAGGCTGACTGGGATCCCATTCGCCTGCGCAGGCGTATTGGTTACGTGATTCAAGACGTGGGCCTCTTCCCACACTGGACCGTGGAGCAAAATGTGGCCATGGTTCCGCGCCTGGAATCCTGGGACGAACCGCGGGTGCGCCAGCGGGTGCGCGAAATGCTGGAACTGGTCGGCCTGGACATCGCCAAATTCGGCGCGCGAAAGCCCGGAGAGCTTTCCGGCGGACAGCGCCAACGCGTGGGGGTCGCCCGCGCCTTGGCCGCCGATCCTCCCATTCTCTTGATGGACGAGCCCTTCGGCGCCTTGGATCCGGTAACGCGCGCCGAGCTGCAACACGAATTTCGCGAACTGGCGGCGCGCCTCGAAAAGGCCATCGTTTTTGTCACCCACGACTTGCGCGAGGCGCTCTTCCTTGGCACCCGCATCGGCCTCTTCGCCGACGGCCGGCTCATTGGCTCATACGAACCCGACGAATTCCTCCATTCCCAAGATCCCGAAGCCCAGGCGTTTGTTCGCTCGCTGGGCAACGGAAATATAGCTGGCCAGGCGCACCGCCCCTGAGACGTAACGTCAGGCGATGCGTTAGGCGGTACCCGTGAGGCAATAGAGGAGGCGGCGTGAACTTCTGGACTTTTGTGATTGCTCATCGCGCGGAAATCCTTTCCCGCACCGGGGAACATCTGCTGCTCGTCGCGGCAGCGATGTTCGCGGCCGTGCTCATCGGCATTCCCTTGGGAATCGCCTTGGTACGGCGGCACAAGCTGCGGCGCTGGGTGCTGGGGGCGGCCAACGTGATTCAAACCATACCCAGCCTGGCATTATTCGGCTTTCTGATTCCGGTTCCTTTCCTGGGCGGCATCGGCGCGAGAACCGCGATCGTCGCCCTGGCGCTTTATGCTTTGCTTCCCATTCTCCAAAACACCTACACGGGAATTGCCGGAGTCGACCCCGCGGTTCTGGAATCCGCCCGCGGCATGGGTATGACTCCGGCACAGATTCTTTGGGATGTGGAGCTGCCGCTGTCAATGGGCGTGATCCTCGCGGGAGTGCGGGTGGCCATGGTAATTTGCATCGGCGTGGCCACCATCGCCGCCGCCATTGGAGCCGGCGGTCTGGGCGTCTTCATCTTTCGCGGCGTGGCCATGGTCAGCAACTCCGTGATCCTCGCCGGAGCCATTCCCGCGGCGCTGCTGGCGATTGCCGTGGACTTTATTTTTGGCTTAGTGGAACGGAAACTCACGCCCTGAGAGAGCAGCCGCCTGGAGCGCCCAAATGACCCAGCACCTCACCAGACGGAGTGCCTTGGCCTTGCTCGGCGGAGCCTTTGCCGGCCTCGCGGGTTGTAGCCGGAACCGCCCAAACACCGTAATCGTCGGCTCCAAGAATTTCACCGAACAGATCATCCTGGCCGAACTGCTCGCTCAACAGATCGAAGCGCATTCGATGTTGCGCATCGACCGCCGCCTCAACCTGGGCGGCACCTTGATTTGCCAGCAGGCCATGCTCGCGGGGCAAATGGATCTCTACGCCGAGTATACCGGCACGGCGCTCGCCGCCATCCTGGGTCAGCCTTCTTCTCACGATGCCGCGGCGGTCTACCGCGCCGTTCACGATGCCTATCGCGATCGCTTTGGCTTCGACGTGGGCCCGCCGCTCGGATTCAACAACACCTTTGCCATCGTGGTCCGCGGCGAAGATGCCAAGCGTCTCAACCTGCGCACGATCTCCGATCTGGTGTCCATCGCTCCCCACTGGCGTGCTGGATTCGGCTACGAATTCATGGAACGTTCCGACGGCTATCCCGGCTTGGCCAGCGCCTACGGCCTGAAATTCGCGGCTGCGCCCAGCATCATGGACCTGGGCTTGTTGTACCGGGCGCTCAAGGAACATAAGGTCGATGTGGTGGCCGGCAATTCCACCGACGGTCTGATCGTCGCGCTCGGAATGGCCGTCCTCGAGGACGACCGCAATTATTTTCCGCCCTATCAGGCGGTCACCGTGGTTCGCGCCGCCACCATTCAGGCCCATCCGGAACTGCGCGATCCTCTGAACGCGCTCGGGGGAAAGATTTCGGATTCGGAAATGCGCCAGATGAACTATGCCGTGGATGGCGACCAGCGCGATCCCGCCGCCGTCGCGCGCGAATTCCGCCGCATGAAGAATCTATGACCACATTGCACGGAGATCGCATTGCCCGCGCCGGTCGCGGTTTGCTAAAGTCGGCCTGAAGAGAGAAAAAGGAAACGAAGAGGAGAGGAGTTGGCCCCTTCAAGGAACCAACGATGACGCCGATTAGCCAGGAACTACTCGATCTGCTGGTGTGTCCGGTCTGCAAAACGCCCGTGAAGCTGACCGCGGATCAACAAGGCCTTCGCTGCGCCACCTGCCACATCGTTTACCCGGTTCGCGACGGCTTTCCGGTGATGATCCGCGAGGAAGCCCATCCGGAATCTTGAGCGCCTTTTTACGGTGGAAAGCTGATCGATTGGTCGCTCCGCTCAACCCAAAGGCGAATCTCTTTATTGCGCCCGCTCTGCGGATCGCTGTTTTGCGGGAAGGGCTGGACCGGGCTCACCTCCACCACCACGATCACTCCGCTTCCGCCATTGGGCGGCAGCGACTCCGCTTCGATGCGATAACTTTTGATCGGCCCGTAGTAGCCGGTCAGGTTCCAGTCCGCCAGAAAATCCTGATAGGTGTACGACCCATGAGATTTCCAGATCTGGAAGCCCCGCTGATAATCCTGGGTCACCACGGCGTCCATGAAATGTTCGATGGTGTGTTTTTCGCTGATGAAGCGCAGGAAGAAGAACCAGATCCCAAAAGCGAGCAGGATGACCAGCGCCACGCCGCTTACCGCATAGCGCAGCCTCTTCGAATCCGGTGGCTCCTGGTTGCTCGGTTCAAACAGCGCCAAATCGGTCCTCTGACGAAATGGATCACGGAACAGAAAAAGCTAGCAGAGTTTACCGGGCAGAAGCAAACTCCAAACAGCTGCCAGGAGGTGTCTCAGTGGTCGAGCAAGTTCGTCCCATTGGCTTCGTGGAGTCCAGCCGCCTTCAACCACTCGACGATTTCTGGGGCAATGAGGAAGCTTGCATCGCTCTCATTGAGCCGTTCACGGCCGAGGCCCTTCAGGGCCTCACCGACTTCTCGCACGTGGAGATTCTCTATCTTTTCCATAAGGTGCAGCCGTCGCAAATCGTCATCGGCGCGCGTCACCCCAGGAACAATCCAGCCTGGCCGATGGTGGGCATCTTCGCGCAGCGCGGCAAGGATCGGCCCAATCGCATCGGTTGCACCATCTGCAAAATCGTCCGGCTGGAGGGCGCCAAGCTATTCGTTTCCGGGATCGACGCGATTGACGGCACACCCGTGCTGGACATCAAGCCCGTCATGGCCGAGTTTCTTCCGGGAGAGGAAGTTCGGCAGCCGGCATGGTCCCGCGAACTGATGAGCCTTTACTGGCAGGCCAAACCCTAGCGGTTACGCGCTGAGCGCGCCGCCCGCGCCCGCGGGTAATTCGATCGAATACTTCGTGCGCTGTTTTTCGCGATGCTCGTCGATCGCCAGCTGAATCAAGCGGTCGATCAGCTCCGGATAGGGAACCCCCGACGCCTCCCACATCTTCGGGTACATGCTGATCGACGTGAAACCGGGGATGGTGTTGATCTCGTTCAGGAAGATGCGCCCGCTGGGCCGCTCCAGGAAGAAATCCACCCGCGCCATGCCTCGGCATTCCAGGCAGCGGAACGCGCGCACGGCGTACTCCTGGAATTTTCGCACCTGCGCTTTGGAAAGCTTGGCGGGAATTTCCAGGCGCGTGCCTTCCTCCAGATATTTCGCGGTGTAATCGTAATATTCGCGGTGAGGAATAATTTCGCCGGGCGCCGCGGCCTGCGGCTCGTCGTTTCCCAGGACGGCAACCTCGATCTCCCGCCCGCGGATATTGCGCTCCACCACGATTTTCTGCGCGAATTCAGCCGCCAGATCGAGCGCCGCCGGCAGTTCCGAGCGTTTGTGCACCTTGCTCATGCCCACCGAAGATCCCAGCGTCGCCGGCTTGACGAACACCGGGAACTTGAATTTCTTCGCCACCAGCTTCAAAACGCCGTCCCGGCCTTTCTCCCACTCCGATCGCAAAACCGCCAGGAACTCTCCCACCGGAAGTTTGGCCTGCTGGAAGAGCCTCTTCTGCATGTCTTTGTCCATGCCCACCGCGGAGCCAGTCACGCCCGAGCCCACGTACGGAAGCCCGGCCAGATCGAGCAACCCCTGCACCGTGCCGTCTTCCCCGTAGGTCCCATGCAGGACGGGAAAAATCACGTCCACGCGCTGCGAGCCCGCGGCGGGCGCGCGGTCGTCGAGCGGCATCAGGGCGGCGACGTTCGGGTCGGCGTTCAGCATCACCCGCTGCCCCTGCCGCAGCACGTCCGGCAGCATCTTCTGCGCCGGCGTTCCCACGAACCATCGCCCGTCTTTCCCAATCCCGATGGGCACCGCTTCGTATTTCCTGGGGTCCAAGGCGCGCATGACCGAAGCCGCCGAGGCCAGCGACACTTCGTGTTCCCCGGAACGCCCGCCAAAAATCACGCCTACCTTGATCCGCTTGTTTTCTGCCGTCATGAATTGCGGCCTATCTCCCTAGAGAATTTTCTTTCCCGTCGCCGAGAGCACCATCTCCACCCCCAGCAATGCCGTCGTATTGTGCAGATCGATCACCGGATTGATCTCCACGATCTCCAGCGAAGCCATGGCTTCGCTGTCCGCGATCATCTCCATCGCCAGGTGCGCCTCGCGGTACGTAATCCCGCCGCGCACCGGAGTGCCCACCCCCGGCGCGTCCGAGGGATCGATCACGTCCATGTCCAGGCTCACCGCGACTCCATCGGTATCGTCCATCGCAAACCGCAGCGCTTCGCTCATCACCTCGCGCATCCCGCGTTCGTCGATATCCCGCATGGTCAGCGCATGCACTCCCGAGTCTTTCACCAGGCGCCGCTCCTTCGGGTCCAGATCGCGCACGCCCACGATGGCCACGTTGCGCGGCTCGATCTTGGGCTTATACCCGAGCAGTTCCACCAGCTCCAGCGCGCCGTAGCCAATCAGCGCCGCCAGCGGCATGCCGTGAACATTCCCCGAAGGCGAGGATTCCGGCGTGTTCATGTCTCCGTGCGCATCCAGCCACAAATAGCCGATCTTCTTCGATTGCTTGCGAAAAAAATCAGACACCCCCGAGCAGGACCCGATGGCGATGGAGTGATCGCCGCCGAGCACCACCGGAAGAAATCCCTCCGCAAGCGTTTGCTCGGTCATCTCCGCTAAGCCGCGGCAGGTTTCCGCGATCTCGTTCAGATATTTGGCACGTTTTTCGCCGTAGGGCTGCTCTTCCGGCTGCTTCACCGGCACGTTGCCGATGTCTTCCACGGTGTGCCCCAGCTGCTTGAGCCGCGATTGCAGCCCGGCCACGCGCAGTGCCGAGGGGCCCATATCCACGCCGCGACGGCTCTGCCCCAAGTCCATCGGCACGCCGATGATGCGAATTTTCTGCGCCATAACGGATGTTTCCATTCGCCCCAACCGGCGGGTGGAAGAGCGGGCGAACAGCGGCTAAGGATATACGCGATAGATCATGCGCGGGAAGGGAATAACTTCGCGCACGTGCTCGGTTCCGCAAATCCAGGCCACCACGCGCTCCAGGCCCATGCCGAATCCCGCATGGGGCACGCTGCCGTAGCGGCGCAGATCCAGATACCACTGAAAGGCCTGCTCCGGCAGCCCGTTATCGCGCAGCCGCTTCAGCAGCAGATCGTAGCTGGAGATGCGCTCGCCGCCGCCGATGATCTCGCCGTAGCCTTCCGAGGCCAGCACGTCGAATCCCAGCGCCAAATCCGGCCGCGCGCGGTCCGGCTCCATGTAGAACGCCTTGATCGACGCGGGGTAGCGATGGATCATCACAGGCCTGTCGTATTGCTGCGAAAGAGTGGTCTCCTCGTCGCCGCCGAAGTCGTCGCCGAACTTCGCGTCATGGCCATGCTGCCGCAGAATTTCCAGCGCCTGTTCGTAAGTGATGCGCGGAAAGGGCGGCTTCACCGGCTCCAGCTTCGAGACGTCGCGCTTGAGCGTCTCCAGCTCCCGCGCGCGATTCCGCAGCACCGATTGCACCACGTGGCTCACCAAACCCTCGCCCAGCGCCATCATGTCTTCCAGGTGCGCGTAAGCGGCCTCGGGCTCGAGCATCCAGAACTCGGTCAGGTGCCGGCGCGTCTTCGATTTCTCCGCGCGAAACGTGGGGCCAAAGCAATAAACCTTGCCCAGAGCCGCGGCCAAAGCCTCCAGATACAGCTGCCCGGATTGCGTCAGGTAAGCTTTCTCTTCGTCCACGTACTGCACTTCGAAGAGCGTGGTCGTGCCTTCGCACGCCGCCGGCGTGAAAATCGGCGCGTCCGTCAGCGTGTAGCCCTGGCCATCCATGAACTCCCGCGCCGCGCGAATGGCCTCGGCCCGTATGCGCAGGATGGAAGCTTGCCGCGGCGTGCGCACCCACAAGTGTCGCCGGTCCAGCAGAAAATCCACGCCGTGCTCTTTCAGTTGTATGGGATAAGGTTCCGCTTCCGGCACGGGCTGCACCGCACGAACGTCGCTGACCCCGATCTCATACCCTCCCGGCGCGCGCGGCTCCCGGCGTATTTTCCCCGTGATCTCTACGCTCGACTCCTGCGTCAAAGCGCGCAGCGTGGCAAAAGCGTCCGGCTGCTCTTTCTGCGATACCACGCCCTGCATCAGCCCGGTGCCGTCTCGAAAAATCGGGAACAAAAGCTTGCCCGATTCGCGCAGGTTGTAGAGCCAGCCCTGTAGGGTAACCTCTTGGCCCTCGTGTTCTCCCGCTTTTTCGATCGTGACGACGCTCATGCGTGTTTCGCCAGCCCTAACTTTCTTCTTCCGGCGGCTCCGAGAGGGCCCGCTCCAGGCGGTCGAACGCGCTGCGCACCGCGCCGAGCGCGATAGACGCCGGAGCAGGCTCGGCGTACGCGGGCTTTTCCTTTAGCTCCATCACCAGCGGCAGGTTCGCCGGCAACGCGGGCAGGGCCGTCTTCCATTCAATCGTGCCCTCATAGGGGAGCAGGTGTTCGTCCTTGTCTCCGTGGTTGTCGTGAATGTGCGAAGTCACCAGGAATTCGCGCATGGGATCCAGGCTGGCCAGCACGCCATCTCCGATGTGCGCGTGCCCGATATCGAAGCACATCCGCACATCCGTCAGCCGCGTCCCCACGATGAACTGCCGCAAATGCGCCGGCGTGGCCAGCTCTCCCGGCGTATTCTCCAGCGCCAAAGTAACGCCGCGCTCTTTGGCGAAAATGTGCAGGTGCTCGAGCGAACTGAAGGCGGCATCGAACCGCCGCTCGTCGGCCGTGTCGCGCGAGGAACCCATATGCTGCACCAGAAAAGGAAACGGCAGGTATTCGGCCACGTCGAGAGCCCGTTTGATTTCGTCCACCGCTTCCAGCCGGCGCACTCGTTCCAGATCGCAAATCGAAAGCGGCGCGCCGCTCTCGTGCATGGGATTGAAATCGCGCTCCGCGGGAGAGTGCAGCGCGTGCAGCTTCAGGTTATGGTCGCGCAGGGCGGCGGCGATTTCGCGCACCACATCGGTGGACTGATAGTTGAAGTGCGCCCGCGCGCAGAAGATCTCCACGCTCTGGATGCCGTGCCGCGCGATCTCCGTCAGCAATCCCGGAGTCAGTTTGCGCTTGATGAAAAGGTAGGTGGATAGCGTCCGCACCATGGCCGATTCCCAGTTTTCCTGTGGCACCGCTCGGGGCGCCCGGCTCCGATGCGCGTCGCCTCTCCGCTTCGAGGCGCTCGAAAATCGCCTCGCACGGGAATCAGTGACTCTAAGCGAAACTCCAGGGAGGGTCAAGCCATGCGGCGGCGCTAGTCTGCGCGTTCGTAATTCAGATGAGGGCCCAGCCAGCGCTCGATCGCGCGCAATTCCAGTCCCTTGCGGCGCTGGTAATCGAGCACCTGATCGCGCCCGATCTTTCCCACGGCGAAGTAGCGCGATTGCGGATGCGAAAAATAGATGCCGCACACCGAAGCGGCGGGCAGCATGGCGAAATTCTCGGTTAACGAGATGCCTGTCGCGCGTTCCGCATCCAGCAAACCAAAAAGCGTAGCCTTCTCGGTGTGGTCGGGCGAAGCCGGATAGCCCGGCGCGGGCCGAATGCCGCGATAGCGCTCGTGCAGCAGATCCTCCGGCGTCAGATTCTCCTCGCGGCCAAAGCCCCAGGCATCGCGCGCCTGCTTGTGCATCCACTCGGCAAAGGCCTCCGCCAGCCGGTCCGCCAGCGCCTTCACCATGATCGCGTTGTAGTCGTCGTGCGCTTTCTCGAACCGCGCCGCCGCTTCCGCCGCACCGATTCCCGTCGTGACGGCGAACGCGCCCAGATAGTCCGCCACGCCGCTCTCCTTGGGCGCGACGAAGTCCGCCAGCGCGAATTCCGGCTCTCCCTCCGGCTTTTGCATCTGCTGCCGCAAGGTGAAGAACGTCGCCAGCGGACGCGTCCGCGTCTCGTCGCTATAGATCTCGATGTCGTCGCCCACACTGTTCGCCGGAAAAAATCCGGCCACGCCACGCGCCACGAGCTGCTTCTTTTCCACGATCTCGTCCAGCAATTTCCGCGCGTCGTCAAAGAGTTCCTGCGCGCGCTCGCCCACCACCGCATCCTCCAAAATCCGCGGGTAGATGCCTTTCAGCTCCCAGGCGTGAAAGAAGGGCGTCCAGTCGATCAGCCGCACCAGTTTTTCGAGCGGCACGCCGTCGAAGACTCGCGCGCCCGTGGACGCCGGCCGCGGCGGCCGATAGCTGGCCCAATCGGTGGGAAGCTTTCTCGCCCGCGCCTCTTGTATGGAAACCAGCGGCGCAACGCGCGGTCCGCTGTATTGCTGGCGCATTTTTTCCTGCTGTTCGCAATTTTCGCGCACGAAGGCGGCCCGCTGATCCTTGCTGCTCAGGTTCGAGACCACGCCCACCGCCCGCGAAGCGTCCAGCACATGCACCACCGGCTGCTTATACGCTGGCGCGATCTTGACGGCCGTGTGCGCCCGGCTCGTCGTCGCCCCGCCAATTAGCAGCGGAACCGAAAATCCCTCGCGCTCCATCTCCTTCGCTACGTGCACCATTTCGTCCAGCGACGGCGTAATCAAGCCGCTCAGCCCGATCAGGTCGGCCTTTTTATCGCGGGCCGCCTGCAAAATCCTTTCGGCCGAAACCATCACGCCCAGATCGATCACTTCATAGTTGTTGCAGCCCAGCACCACACCGACGATATTCTTGCCGATGTCGTGCACATCGCCTTTGACCGTGGCCATCAGAATGCGCCCTTGCGCCTGCCGCCCGCCGCTGGCCAGCTTTTCCGCCTCCAGATACGGCAGCAGAATCGCCACGGCCTGCTTCATTACCCGCGCGCTCTTCACCACTTGCGGCAAAAACATCTTCCCCGAACCGAACAGGTCGCCCACGATATTCATGCCGGCCATCAGCGGTCCTTCGATGATGGTCAGCGGCGAGGGATATTTCTGCCGCGCCTCCTCCACGTCCTGCGGCAGGAACTCCGTGATTCCGTGCACCAGCGCGTGCGACAGCCGCTCCTCGACCGTTCCCTGCCGCCAGGCATCTTCGCGCACCGCCGCCGGCCCGCGCTTCTCCACCGTCTGCGCGAACTCCAGCAGCCGCTCGGTGGCATCGGCGCGCCGGTTCAGCAGCACGTCTTCCACGCGCTCCCGCAGCTCCGGCGCGATCTCTTCGTAGATCCCCAATTGCCCCGCATTCACGATGCCCATGTCCAACCCGGCGCGGATGGCGTGGTAGAGAAACGCGGAGTGCATCGCCTCCCGGACGGCATTATTCCCGCGGAAGGAAAACGAAATGTTGCTGACGCCGCCACTCACCTTCACTCCCGGCAGGTCCGCCTTGATCTGCCGCGTGGCTTCCAGGAAAGCCACCGCGTATTGGTTATGCTCCTCGATCCCCGTCGCCACGGTGAGGATGGCCGGATCGATGATGATGTCGGTGGCGGGCATGCCCACCTCTTCGGTCAAAATGCGGTGAGCGCGCGTGGCAATGGCCAACTTGCGCTCGGTGGTATCCGCCTGCCCCTTTTCGTCAAAGGCCATCACCACCACGCCGGCTCCATACCGACGGATCTTTCGCGCCTGCTCCCGAAAGGCCTCTTCTCCCTCCTTGAGGCTGATGGAATTGACGATTCCCTTGCCCTGCAGGCACTTCAGGCCCGCTTCGATTACGCTCCATCTGGAGCTATCCACCATCACCGGCACGCGGGCAATATCCGGCTCGGAACCGAGCGCATTCAGAAAAATCGTCATGCACTGTTCGGAATCCAGCATGGCTTCGTCCATGTTGACGTCGATCATCTGCGCGCCGCCCTCCACCTGCTGGCGCGCCACCGTCAGCGCTTTTTCGTAATCGCCCTTGCGAATCAGCTCCGCGAACCGCGGCGACCCGGTCACGTTGGTGCGCTCGCCGATATTCACGAAGTTCGTGTCCGGGCGTATCACCAGCGGTTCGAGGCCGCTGAACCGCGAATAAGGTTCCACTTTCGGCGCCGTTCGCGGCGCCACGCCGCGAATCGCTTCCCCGATCGCGCGGATGTGCTCCGGCGTCGAACCGCAGCATCCTCCCGCGATATTCACCCAGCCGTTGCGCGCAAATTCGCCCAGATCGGCCGCCATGCGCTCCGGCGTCTCGTCGAAGCCGCCGAAAGCGTTCGGCAGTCCCGCGTTCGGATAGCAAGTGATGGGAATGGGCGCCAGCCGCGAGAGCTCTTCCAGGAACGGCCGCATCTCCTTGGCGCCCAGCGCGCAATTCATTCCCACGCTGAAGAGCGGCATGTGCGAAACGCTAATCCAGAAAGCCTCCACCGTTTGCCCGGAGAGCGTTCGCCCGCTGCGATCGACGATCGTCACCGAGACGATCACCGGTACGCGCGCTCCCGCGCTCTCGAAATACTCCTCGATTCCAAAAAGCGCCGCCTTGGCGTTCAGCGTATCGAAAACCGTCTCCACCAGCAGAACGTCGACCCCGCCTTCCACCAAAGCCTTGGCCTGAGTTCGATAGTTCTCCCGCAGTTGATCGAACGTTACCGGCCGCGCCGCGGGATTGGAGACGTCGTTCGAGACTGAAGCCGATTTCGACGTTGGTCCCATCGACCCCGCAACAAAACACCGCCTCCCCTGCGACGCGGCATAACGATCCACGGCCTTCCGCGCGATCTGCGCCCCGGCGAAGTTCAAATCCGCCACGCGCGATTCCAGCGCGTACTCGGCCATGGAGATGCCGTTGGAATTGAACGTATTGGTCTCGATAATGTCCGCGCCCGCTTGAAGATATTGGGTGTGGATCTCCTCGATGATTCGCGGCTGCGAGAGATTCAGCGCGTCGTTGTTCAGCCGCAAATCCTTGCTATGCCCGGCGAACTCTTTTCCGCGATAGCCCGCCTCATCCAGTTTGTGCGCCTGGATCATGGTGCCCATGGCGCCATCGAGCAGCAGAATGCGCTGGCGCAGCAGCGCGCTGAGTTCCTCGCGAATTTGGTCGCCGTGGCTCATCGATTTAGCGATACTCCAGCAAAGCTTTCAGCCATGCTACAGCAATGTTCTCTGCCCGCGGCTGCCCGCACCCCTGCCGCAAAGGCAACCCACCGCGTCTATTTTCTCTTGTTTTGGTCTTCGAAGCGGCTTCGGAACGAAGGTGAAGGCCCCTTTTCGTAAACCTAATTATAGGCGGAAACCCGGCGGCCGGGAAGTCTCCGGCTATAGCGCGGGCTCGCTGAGGAACTCGGCCTTCACCGGCCCGGGGAGCAGTCCGGCGTCAAAGCCCCGGTCCAGCAGTTCCTGCACCGCGGCACGGCCCCGCTCTCCATAGCCGAGGGTCCAGCTGTTTACGTACATGCCCACAAACTTATCGGCCAGGTCCGTATCCATGTCGCGCGCGAACTGCATGGCGTAGTTCAGCGCCTCTTCGCGGTGCTCGAGAGCATAGGCCACGCTCTCCCGGATGGCCCTCGAAATCCGCACTCCGGTCTCTTCGCCCAACGCCCGGCGTACGGCATTCCCTCCCAGCGGCAGCGGCAGCGTCGTCGTTTCCAGCCACCACTGGCCCAGGTCCACCACGCGATGAAGCCCCAGTTGCGGGAATTGAAGCTGCCCCTCGTGAATCAATAAGCCCGCGTCCACGGTGCCGGCGCAAACCGCGGGGATGATCTGGTCGAAGGGAATCGGGACGGCCTCGAACTGCGGCTCGAAGAGCCTCAGGGTGAGATAGGACGATGTGCGCATCCCGGGAATACCGATGCGGCTGCCCGCCAGCTGCTTGGGCTTCATGGGCTTGTTGGCCACCACGATGGGGCCGTAGCCTTCGCCGAAGCTCGCGCCGCAGTCGAGCAGCACATATTTTTGCCGCAGGTAGGCGTAGGCCGAGAAGCTGATCGCCGTCACATCGTAGACTTCGCGGTCCGCCGACTGGTTCAGCGTCTCGATATCCGAGAGCACGTGCGTGAACTTCAGCCCCGGCGCTTTGACGCGGTTGGTGGCCAAGGCATAAAACATGAACGCGTCATCGGAATCCGGCGAATGCGCCAGTTTGATCTCTTGGGTCATCGTCGTCGCTTGCCGGGCTGGCATGCACCCTCACCCCGTCTCAAGAATGCGTATTTGCCAAGCGCCTGCCTCAAAACAGCAGCTTCCAGCGACAGCACCCCGCCTAAATCGCGGCTATCACAGTAGCTCGGTGGCGGAGGAAGGAAGCCTGGGTCTTTAATCGCTTGGAGGTCGTATCCGAGCCGGCGAAAGCCTAGCATATTTGCGCTTCCGAGCCAAACCGCTCTCGCCGCAGGACACCTCACTGAAAAGAAGTCCGGCTATATGCTGCGAACGATATGCAGGATGGCTGCGTCCATATCCACCCTGCCGTTCAGATAAGCCAGCCAATCTTCTTCCAGCAGAGGCACGTAATCGGCCCATCCGCGATTGACGACGCGGGTCGCGGGCGACGAGCTCGCTGCGGAGCTGGTGGATATCCGGCCAGTTGCGCCGCATCACTTCTCTCGCCGTAAAGAGCAAAAGCGCGTTCCAGAGGTTCCGCGGAATGGGTTTTTCCAACCGCCGGCACTCTTGCCCGATCGTATATGCGATTCCTCCGGCGATCACGTGAGAAGCTTCATAGAAGAGCGTCTCGAATCCCGCCATGCCCTCATTGCGACTGTCCTGGCTTGAGATCATAAGGTGCACCGGCGCAACCGACGTATAGGCCCCCTCGCCTCCGGCGAACCCAACCACGTCCACATGAATTCGCGCCGGCCAGCGGCTTTGGTAAGTATCGGCCAGCCGCATGGCCATCTCCTCGCCCATGCTCCGCAGCGGCGGCGCCAACGCCGCGATCCAGGCGCGATTCATCTTGTCTTGCTCCGGCCACCAGCGCCGCCGGTAGATGGGCGCCGCCTCGTCCAGCGCTGTGACCAGCTCCGGCACGATTCCGGACGTGCATTCCACCGCCGACCTCCCGGTCAGATCGGGACAATCCTCCAACTCCGCCAGCCGGTCGTTGATCAGCACCATTTGGTTGCTGAGCAATAGGTCTCGCGAGGACCACGAGTCCGCATAGGTTCGCACTGCTGCCTGCCACGCACGTTTCTCGTCAGCCGTCATCCCTTCGAGTGAGGCTGGATTGTCGAACGGAGCCGCAATCTTCCCGTCGGCGGTTTCGCTCTGGGCGCGCGCTCTTTCCAGGCGGCCCTGCAGGTAGAGAAAGTGGTGGAGGTTTACCCAGAACCCGCTATGAAACTCAAATACCGGCGAGGCCGAACTCTCTACCGACTGCCCCGCCGCCCCAGCCCGCGCTGGTTGCAGAAACAACAGCAGAAACGCCGCTGCCAAAACCATACGCATGGATTTCCGCCAGCCTAGCAAGATTCTCGCTGCCCCGCAACGCGGCCGCGAAAGGCCGGAACCCGGCTGCTTGACCCCCGCTGGAAAGCTCCGTATGGTGTTTCTTGGTGGCACGCTTGACCCGGTTCGCACGCAGCCAAAGGAGCCCCACAGATGCCTGGCCTTTTCAAGACTTCCAATCCCGCTCTGAACGAGGACACGTTCAGAGGTCGAGTTGCCGTCGCGGGCGAAGCGATGACGCTTCAGGGCACGGTCAATAAGACCGGAATTTTGCTTCTCTGCGTTGTGGTAGCGGCGGCGTGGACTTGGGGAATTGCGCATTCCCAGGCGCCCGAGGCTGCCGCGCCTTGGATGTTCGGCGGACTCATTGGCGGGCTCGTGTTGGCGCTGGTGACGGTATTCAAGAAGCCGTGGTCCCCGATAACGGCTCCTTTGTACGCATTATGCGAGGGGTTGGCGCTGGGCGGAATCTCCGCCTTTCTGGAAAGGTCTTATCCCGGAATCGCCATTCAAGCCGCAGGCCTGACGTTCGCAGTCACCGCGGTCATGCTGATGCTGTACACCTCCGGCATGGTCCGGGCCACGCCCAAATTCAGGATCGGCGTGATCGCCGCGACCGGAGGCATCTTTCTTGTGTACATGGTGGACATGATCCTTCGCTTCTTCGGCCACCAGGTGCCGCTGCTCAATAGTGCAGGGCCGCTGGGAATCGGCATAAGCGTTGTGATCGTGATCGTTGCCGCCCTGAACCTAATCCTGGATTTCGATTTCGTGGAGACCGGCGCTCACGCCGGCGCGCCCAAGTACATGGAATGGTATGGCGCATTCGGGATCATCGTGACGCTGGTATGGATGTATTTGGAGATACTGCGATTGCTTTCGAAAACGCGGCAACGGAGATAATCGCAGCGCGGGCTGCATACACGCACCGGGCGCGGCCCCGCCCCTTCGAGCGCCCATCCGAACAGCTGAAGGGCGCCTCAGAGCGCCTGAGAACGATTGACTAAACTCAGGGCTCCACTTCGTCGCTCCCGACGCGCGGATCTTCCGCCGTTGCCACGGCGCCGTTTTTGTCCGCGCCCCGCAGCGTGCCCCCGGAATCCAGAAGAAACGACCTTCGGCCGTTCTTCCCGTACTCCACCGGCGCGGCCGCGAGCGTGAATCCCGCCGCCTTATTTCGCTCCGACTCATCTTCCCCGCCGCTGGCCGAAACGATCGAATAGCGCACCCGATACCCTTCCGCCACGCCTTTCGCCGAGTCCGCATCCACGAGGCCGGCCTTCTCGGGCGAAAATCCGCCGCCATCTGCCGGCGGACCTAGCTCATCGAGCGTCTCCGGCAACTTGCCGTAAGCCGTCTGGTAGGACTTCAGCGCCTCCGCGATCTTGCGCAGCGCGAAGATCGCTTTCTGCTCCTGCTGGCGCACCTCGGATTCCGACCACTGGCGCGCTAGTGCGGGAATATCCAGCAGCACCAGACCCACCGACAGCAGTTTCCATTGGCCGGCTTCGCGCACCAGGCCAAACCTTACCGATTGATTGTCGTCGTCCCCCTGGGGAACGGTCACCGAGATGAACGCCAGATTCTCGCGCACCTGGCTTTCCCCGAAGCGCATCTCGGAGACCACGCCGCTCGCTTCGCAGCGCACCACCGTGTGCCCATCGAGCGTGGAAAGCAGGGCCTTCCCGGGATCGTCCAGAAGCACGAATCTCCTCAGCAGCGCCACGCGCTGCTGTTCCGGGAGAGCGCGATAGGCCTCGGCGCTGTCGCTGGTCAAATGGTTCGCGAAGCCCGCCTGGTCCTGCCGGCACGCCGCCGTCAACGTTTCGCCGAGGGCTTCGGCCGGATCGGGGCCGGGACTCATCGCCGCCGAGGCGCCGCGCTGTGCCGCGGCGATCCGCTCACCCGCGCCGAAAACGAGCGCCAGCAAAAGGCCGGCCGCGCCCGCCCGCCTCGCCAATGAGGAAAAATGCCGCGCAGCAAAGCCTTCCCGGCCGTGTACAACGCAGTTCACGATTTTGCCTGAAGCAGTATCTCCGAAAGATTTGCGGTGAAGCTGGACCTGGGCATCACCTGCTTGCACCCCGCAGCCTGCGCCCGCTCCGCCAGATCTCTCTGCACATGAGAGAGGAAGCCAATCACCGGCACGGGGTTGCCCCCGGCCTGCAACTTCTCGATCGCTTCGAGCGGTCCCTGCCGCGCGTTCAGGTCCACCACGATCAGCCGCGGCAAATCGCCTCCAGCCGCGCCGCCCGGCGCCGCATTCGAGGTCCCCTGGAGAGCGTCCATCAGCGCCGCGCCTGTCGAAACCGTCTTCAGCTTGACGCCTACCCTGCGCGCCGTCTCCACCATCTTGGCCTGGAAGAAAAGATCGTCCACCAGCGCCAGCACATCCGCTCCGCCGTTCTCGTTTTGGTTTACCATGGCTTGATCCTAACAAGCGTCGCGCGCGGGCGAAAGGCCGGCATGAATTCGCCATGAATTCGGAAGAAGGAACCAAGGCAACGCCGGAAACGCCCCGGGAAACACTCGAGGTCACGCTCTACACCCGTGCGGGATGCCACCTGTGCGAGGAGGCCAAATCGCAGATGGCTCCCTTGCTGGCGGAATTCGGAGCGCGATTGCGCGAAGTCGATATCGACGCCGATCCGCAGCTGCGCGAACTCTACAATCTGGATGTCCCGGTGATCTTCCTGGACGGCCGCAAGGTGGCCAAGCATCGCGTCGATCTGAAGCAGTTCAAGCGTCAGCTGCAAGAGGCCCGAAATCGTCCCGGCCGCTCCTGAAGCCGCTTCCGCCTGACTCGCGCCGCGCTAGTGCTCCGGCGTTTCCGGCTTCACGCCTACGCTGCTGTCCGGCACGTCTCCCGGCCGTCCCTGCACCCGGTCGTACGTGCTCACTTGGCAAACCGACCCCAGCGCCTCGTTGTAATAGGTGGGCACACCCAAAGCCGAGCGAAGCTCTTCGTTGAACTTGCGCATCTGGGTAAGCTGCTGCGCCAAGGCCGGAACCTTGTGCTCTTCCTCGGTGATGAAAAACTTCTGATAGCCCGCGTCCCAAAGCCGCGTGAACTGCCCGTCCAGGATCATCGTGGGCAGGATGGTCATCTGAAAACGCCCGTTCGGCACCCGCCGGAACTCCGCCCCGCAGCAGTATTTCTCCACCCGCACCACTCCCCGCGTGCTGCTCACTTGAAATCCTTTTGACGGAAGGGTCTCCAGGATGGCGGGATCGAATCGCTCATTGATGTTCCACATAGCTTGTAGCATTCACGCATTGCGCCTCTCTTGTCAAATGCCCCTTCCCCCGGTAACGGGCTCGGTTTGAATTTTCTGGATCGTGACACAAGAGGTCAAAATTCAAACCGACCCCACTACCCCGCCCGCGCCTCATAACTCTGGCTCCCGTGCCCTTCTTCCGCTAAGCTTTTGATACGGCGTGCGTAAGCCGCGGCGTTGAATACATTCGGCCGCCCGTTGCATCTATTCACGGAAGGGACCGCAAGGACCGGGTGCGACGCGCTTTTGTGCCCGCCAGACGGTCAAAAATTTAGGGAATCTATTGTAAACTCATGGTTTTCGCGAAGAGCTCGGTTTTGACCACGACGCCTGAAAACGCGAGGAAAATCGGTGTCGGCGTGCTGGATCGCGTCGGCCACACGCCCTTGCTGCGCCTGGAGAGGGTTGGCCGCGAATATCCCCAGGTGGAGTTCTACGCCAAAGCGGAGTGGTTCAATCCCGGCGGCTCGGTCAAGGACCGCGCCGCGCTCAACATGATTCGCGAAGGCGAGCGTTCCGGCGCGCTGCGCCCCGGCAAAATCATTCTCGACGCCACCAGCGGCAATACCGGCATCGCCTACGCCATGATCGGCGCCGCGCTGGGATATCCCGTCCTGCTCTGCCTTCCCTCCAACGCCAGCCCTGAAAGAAAGCGAATTCTGTCGGCCTACGGAGCCCAGATCATTCTCACCCCTGCCGACGAAGGCTCCGACGGAGCCATTCGCCGCGCGCGCCAGGTGCACGCCGCCGACCCCCAAAAATATTTTTATCCCGATCAGTACAGCAATCCGGCCAACTGGCGCGCCCATTACCTCACCACCGCGCCCGAAATTTGGGAGCAGACCGAACACACCATCACCCATTTCGTCGCCGGCATGGGCACCAGCGGCACCTTTGTGGGCACCGCGCGGCGGCTGAAGGAGTTCGATCCTCGAATTCAATGCGTCAGCCTCCAGCCCGACGCCGCATTCCATGGCCTCGAGGGCTGGAAGCACATGGCTTCGGCCATCGTCCCGGCCATCTACGATGCTCGCGTTGCCGATCGCGATCTCGTCATCGAAACCGAGGATGCCTACGCCATGGCCAAGCGCCTGGCGCGCGAAGAGGCCATGCTGGTGAGTCCCAGCGCCGCCGCAGCCTTGGTCGGCTGCATGCAAGTGGCGGCTTCGCTCGAAAGAGACCGGCGCGCCGTCATCGTCACCATCTTCCCCGATGCCGCCGAGAAATATCTCAGCGAGCGCTTCTGGGACGAAAGCGAAGGTTCCTAGGCGCGCCGCTGCCGCCTCTCGATCGTATGCTCATCTTGAACTACGAAATCGCTCAGGGCATCAGAGGCTGGGGCGCCCGCGATTATCCCAACGAAACGTGCGGGGCCATGCTCGGCATCGATGGCGCCGACGCGCGCGAAGTGCGCGCGCTCTTCCCGCTCACCAATCGCCGCGACGACTCCCCGCGCAATCGCTTCTCGATTACCGCGGACGATTTCCGGGCCGCCGAACGGGCCGCCAAGCAGCAGGGACTCGAACTCCTGGGCTGGTATCATTCCCATCCCGATCATCCCGCCAGGCCCAGCGAGTTCGATCGCGAGCATGCCTGGCCCTGGTATAGCTACGTCATCGTGAGCGTCGCCCAGGGCGAGCCGCGGGACATGACTTCCTGGCAGCTGGCCGACGATCGCTCTCATTTTTTGCCCGAGGAGATCGCCGCGAGCGCAAACGGCATCCCCCCGGCCGCGGCCCGCACATGACGACGCGTCGCCTTGCGTTCACAAATCGGGCGGGATTGGCTGATGCCGTCAATTGGGGCCGGTGCCAAAACCTTTCGAGTGTCATCACGAGGTCATCCGTCGCGGATGACCGAGGGATCTGCAGTTGAACTGTGTGTCCTCAACTTCGATGGCAGAGTTAAACTGGAGGCAACACGATCATGGCTGTGAAGCTTGAAATTCCGACCGCCCTGCGGCAGTTCGTGGGCAAGCAAGCGACTGTGGAGTTCAATGCCGCCACCGTCGGCGACGCTCTGAAGCAGTTGACCGGAACGTATGCCGACCTGCGCAAGCACCTCTACACCGAGGATGGCCGCATCCGCAGCTTCGTGAATATCTACCTCAACGACGAGGATATTCGCTATCTCGAAAAGGAAAATACGCCCACCAAGGATGGCGATACCATCAGTATCGTGCCCTCCATCGCCGGTGGCGCGGACCTATAGAAGGCTCGAATCCAAACGTGGAATCCGGAATCTAAATTAAGCGACCCTAAGGAGATTCGTTATGCCGATTATTACCGGCACGCCCGTCGTTCCCGATACCGGGCGCACACTGTCGAAAGAAGAGATTCAGCGCTACAGCCGCCATCTGATCATGCCCGAAGTCGGCATGGAGGGGCAGCTCAAGCTCGCCAAAGCCAAAGTCCTCATGATCGGCGCCGGCGGACTGGGCGCTCCTCTGGGGCTTTATCTGGCCGCTGCCGGCGTGGGGCGGCTGGGAATCGTCGATTTCGATGTCGTGGACTTCACCAATCTGCAGCGCCAGATCACCTTCTCCACCTCCGACGTCGGCCGGCCCAAGATTCAAGCCGCTAAAGAACGCCTGGCCGGCATGAATCCCTCGATTCGCATCGACACCTACGAGACGCGCCTCACCAGCTCGAACGCCCTCGACCTGTTCGGCGGTTACGACATCATCGTCGACGGCACCGACAACTTCCCCACGCGCTATCTCGTCAACGACGCCTGCGTGCTGCTGGGCAAGCCCAATGTCTACGGTTCCATCTTCCGCTTTGAAGGCCAGACCACCGTCTTCGGCTATCCCGGGGGCCCCTGCTACCGCTGCCTCTATCCCGAACCGCCCCCGCCCGGCCTGGTGCCTTCCTGCGCCGAAGGCGGAGTGCTGGGCGTTCTCCCCGGCATCGTCGGCGCGCTGCAAGCCATGGAAACGATCAAGCTCATCATCGGCATCGGCGAACCGCTCGTCGGCCGGCTCTTGCTCTTTGACGCTCTGGGAATGCGCTTCCGCGAATTGCGTCTGCGCAAGAATCCGTCTTGCCCGGCCTGCGGCGACCATCGTACGATCCGTGAGCTCATCGACTACGAAGAGTTTTGCGGAATTCGAGGAGAGGAGCATATTCCCGTGACCACAGGTATTCCCGAAATTACGCCCCGCGAGCTGAAGGAGCGGCTCGATCGCGGAGACGATATTTTTATTCTCGACGTTCGCGAGCCTCACGAGTACCAGATTTGCCATTTGAACGGCCATCTCATCCCCCTCGGCGAGCTGCCCAAACGCGCCGGAGAGCTCGATAGCTCCCGCGAAATTGTGGCCCATTGCCGCAGTGGCAAGCGTTCCGCCGATGCCGTGCAGTTCTTGCGCCAGGCGGGCTTTCGCAAAATCTGGAATCTCAAGGGCGGCATCCTGGCCTGGTCGGATGAAGTCGATCCGTCCGTTCCGAAGTATTGATTTGAGCGCCAAGGCGCTCATCGTTCCCGCTGCGCGGCGCCTGCGTATAAGGCTGTCATCGCAAAGTCGTCGGCTGCGCGTCGGTTTTACGCGCAGTGGGGCGGCAGGACACACGGATCTGCATTTAGAAATCAAATCAGCCGGAGGCTCCATGGCACAAATCAAAATCACCGTCCGCAAGAATGGTCCTTTTCGCGTCGAAGCTCCTGAAGGCTCGGTCGAACTGGTCGACGCCGATGGCCGCCCATACGATCTAACCGGTAAACCCAACTTCGCCCTCTGCCGTTGCGGCGGTTCCGTGAACAAGCCCTTCTGCGATGGAACCCACAGCCGCATCGGCTTCCAGGGCGCCGAAGCCGCCGTCCGCGCCGAAGACAAAGCCGAACACAAACCAACGACCCGCAAAAGAAGCTCTGAGGGCGGTTCACTCTCTGCCTCCGGCGCTCTCACATCTGCTCGATATGGATGCGAACATGGGCTACTCTGCCTCCTTATGGAACGAAGGCTTCGGCGCTCCTTAGCCGTTCAATCCGATCGAGCCAAATCCCAGAGAACCAAAGAAGCAGTCGCGAATTTCAAAGCCTGGGCGCGCAAAAGATTGTCGCCATCCGCCCACCGGTATTTTGTTGGCTTGTCGCGGGCCTTCGCCGGTTGGTGGTATAGAAATGACCTCAACCGGCTCGCGCTGATCTTTGGCACCGACAAGTGGGGTGGCCACTGGTATACCCAGCATTATCAGCGCTACTTCTGGCCCTTGCGGCGCGCGCGCCTCACGTTGTTGGAGATCGGGGTGGGTGGTTACAACGACTCTGCCGCTGGCGCGGAATCTCTGCGCATGTGGAAGGCGTTTTTTCGCAAGGCTCGTATCGTGGGAATCGACATCGAGGACGCCACTCGCTTTCGAGAGCGCCGCATCGATATTCGGCAGTGCAATCAGAGCGATTCCGAGGCTCTCGTCCGATTGTCCGATGACTACGGAGGTTTCGACATTGTCATCGATGACGGCAGCCACCTGAATGAATACGTCATCAAGAGCTTCCAGGCCCTCTTCCCACGCTTGCACCCCAATGGCATTTACGCGGTGGAAGATATCCAAACATCTTACTGGCCCAGTTGGGGAGGAGGACTGGCCAGCCCGCGAAGTTCGATGGAATTTTTCAAGGCTTTGGCCGATGGCCTCAATCACCAGGAATATCCTGTTGAGAACTACAAGCCCACGTACTTCGATCGAAACATCTCGGAAATCGCATTCTTCCATAACCTGGTGCTTATCCGAAAAGGCGACAACACGGAAGAATCCAATAGCCCCGCGCTGGTTCGCAGAGAAATCGCCTTCGGCCTCGATGAGGATCGGCATTGAATATATATCTGTCAGTTAATAACTAAGCACTTATCCACTCAAAATCAGCGTTGCACCTGCCACACTGCCTCACGGGAACCGCCCACCCCAATCCGTAACATTTTGAAACTCAGTACCGGCATTTTCGGGATTTCCCTGTATGCACCTAAAGAACGCAATAAATATAACTACTTGTGAAACAGCGAGTTAGCCCGCCCTCCTCAAGCGGAACCGAAAGGGCACCGGACGTGCTGTATCCACTAACACCCGAGTTCCTCTTGGGGCACCTCGGGGGAAATAAGTTTGGGGGACGTTCGTGGTTGGCGCGAAAAAAATTGCCCGCTGCCTTTTCCGCTATCAATGGGCGCTTGGCCTGTTGGCCCTTGGCGGTGTATTCGCACTCTCTTGCTGGCTTCGGCAGCGTGATTTCTCTTCGGATTTTGTCCTTTTCTGCTATCTCCAAATCGTTGGCAGCCTGCTTTGCTTCACCTTCGTCGCCAACGCGCTGGTGCATTTCCGCGGCACCCGCGACCGTCTCACGCTGATTCTGGCGCTTGGATTTCTCGTCGCCGGCAGCGATTGAGACCTTCGCCATCTGGGGAATCTACGGCCGCTCCTCCGCCGCGATGCAGGATGCCAGCATCTCGCTGGCTTGGATGGTCGGCCAGACGGCGCTGGCCGCGTTGTTGGTCTCCGCGCTGGCGCTCGAGAGTCGCGTGCCGCAGTTCCGCCACCCGCGCCGCGAAACCACTCTTTCGCTCCTTTTGGTCGGCGTCGTGACTTACCTTACCGGTGCCGCTTATCTCAGCCGTGTGGTCGACGCCGCCACGCATCCCGCCGCCCGCCTGGCGCGCGCCGCGGACTTGCTTCCCGCCGCCCTGTTTCTGATTGCGGCCATTGGCTTCAGCCGCCGCGCCAATCAGTCGCGCTTCGGCTTTAACCGCACCCTGTGCGTCGCGCTTTGGATGAACGTGGCCTGCCATATCGCGGCCACCCAATCGCTGCACGCCTTCGATGCGCCGTTCACCTTGGCTCTGGGCCTGCGCACCGGCAGTTATGCGCTGATTCTGGGCGGCACGCTGCTCGATAACGCGCGCCTGTTCGAGCAGGTGCGGCAGCTCGCCGTCAGCGATTCGCTCACTGGCCTCGGCAATTACCGCGCCTTGCTCAATGCGCTCGAAAGCGAAATCCAGCGCTCCAGCCGCAGCGGCCGTAACTTTGCCGTGGTTCTGATGGACCTCGACAATCTCAAGCAGATCAACGACCGCTTTGGCCACCTGGTCGGCTCCCGCGCCATCTGCCGCCTGGGCCAGGTGCTGCGCATGCATTCCCGCGCCATCGACACCGCCGCGCGTTATGGCGGCGATGAATTTGCTCTCGTGCTTCCGGAAGCCGGCGCGCCCGCCGCAAAGCGCGTGGGCGAAAGAATCCGCGAGCGTCTCAGTACCGACGGCGAAGATCCCACCGTCACGGTCAGCGTCGGAACGGCCGTCTTTCCGCAGGATGGCCGCACCGTGGAGGAGTTGCTGGAAGCTGCCGACCGCAGCCTGTACGGCATGAAGCGAGGCAGCAGGATCATGGGCCTTTCGCGCATCGCGGCCTGCTTGTAAGCCGCGGCTTGGCGAGTTTGTAAGTTTGTAAGTGCTCCTTCTGAGGGGAAGAGCGTGAAAAAAGACTTTACCGTTCCGCGTCACGAAAAAAGAGTTCCCATGGCCGTTGCCGTGCACATCTCCGGTCACCATGACGTTCCGGGAGTGGAAACCACTTTCACGGAAAACGTCAGCGCCCGCGGCGCCCGCGTCTTGTCGTTCCGCCGCTGGAATCCCAACGACCATCTGTCTTTCGAATCGCTTCCGGGCGATTTTCGCGCCAAGGCCCGCGTCGCTTATTGCGAGCGCCTGCGCGACGACGGCTATGCCGTCGGAGTCGAGTTCCTGGAACCAGTGGGCCATTGGGTTCTTGGCCCGCTGCGTTCTTCGGAAAATAACCTGCACGGATAGGAGGACGAAGGCGAAGAAACTGGCGCAAAATTTCTGGAGATCGGCGCCGGCCGCCCTGGCAGAGGGTATCCGGCGCTCTCTCTTTTCCGCACGCGATCGTTTTTAAACGTCCTTATCTCTTCATCTCTTCCCTGCTCTTTCCGCGATCAACTCCACGAAAATACGCTCCGTGGCCTCGATCATGCGATCCGCCGAATAACGTTCCGCCACCGTCTCTCTCCCGGCCCGCGATAGCCGTTCCATCGATGCCGGGTCGCCAAGCGTCCGCTCGATGGCCTGCGCCAGCGCTTCCGGGGTCGCGTCCCGCGCCAGCACTCCATTTCTTCCGTCTTGTATGATTTCGCCCACGCCGCCGCGGTCGAGAGCCACTACCGGCAATCCAAACGCCATGGCTCGCAGCAGAGAGCTTCCCGCCCCTTCCTGGAGCGAGGGAAACACAAACAAATCTCCCGCCGCATAAACCGCTTCGACGTCGAGAACAAAGCCCGCGAATACCACAGACGATTCGACGCCGGCCTCTCGCGCCCGCTGCTCCAGCTGCGGGCGCAAACGCCCGTCGCCCGCGAGCAACAGCCGGAATTTTCCGCCTCGGGGGCCTCGCCGCAATTTCGCGAACGCCTCGATCAGCAGCGCATGCCCTTTTTCTGGGGTCAGCGCCGCGACGCACTCCAGCACGATTTCGCCGGCCGCAAAGCCCCAGCGCTGGCGAGCCTTCTCGCGCGTTTCGCTTGGAATTGTCCCCGGAATCTCGACGCCGTCGGCGACGATTGCGATGCGCTCGGCGGCCAGTCCGGCGGCCAGAAGCTGTTTCCGGGCGGCCTCGGACACGGCCAGAATTTTCGCCGCTGCGCTCCAGCGCGCCCGCGAAATCCGGCTGCGCGAAAGAGGAAAGGCTACGCGGCGCGCCGCCACCAGCGGCACGTGATGGTGGCTGCGCCCCAGCCACGCCGCCGTCAGCGCGTGCGCTTCGTTGGCATGCACGATGTCGAAGCGCTTCTCGCCGGCAACGAGCTTCCGTATGCGGCGCGCCGCGCCAATTCGCCGCAGGCTGTCGCTCACCGCATGCACGCGGATTCCCGCCGCCTGCGCGCGCAAAGCGATGGCCGCATCGCGCACCGCGACGAGTTCTACGCCATGGCCGCGCCTCTGAAGTCCGGTCATCAGCAGCAGCGCTTGTTCCTGCCCGCCGCGCCACACACGCTCCAGGTCCACAAGCAACACTCGCGCCACGTCAGACGTCCCGCGCCTGCGGCCAGGCGCGCGTCTCGAGCTTTCCGCCCCGCGCCAGCACGCCCAGCTTGCGGTATTTCAGCCACACGTAGCGCGCCGAGGTCCACGAGATCAACGCGCCGCGATAGCCGTCCAGAAATCCCAGCTGAAAGAAAAATCTCTGCACCAGCGTCCACGGCGCCGCCACCCACATTCCTCCGCGCCAGTTTCTTCTCCCGCGCGCATAGAGGTCCTCCGCCGCGCGCGTCGTGAACGCCTCCATCTTCGCGTAATGCTCCGCGAGCGACCGGATCGTGTAATGCAGAATGTTTCCCGGCAAGCGGCCCACCCGGCCGTCCACATGCACGCTTTCGTGCAGCGCGCCCACGAACCGTGCCCCGTCGCGGCGGTAGAGCCGCACGCAGTATTCCGGATACCAGCCCGAATGCCGGATCCAGCCGCCCAGGTAGTTTGGCTGGCGATTGATCTCGTAGGCCGGATATTGTGGCTGTTTTTGCTTCCAGGCGGCGATGGCCTCGCGCAGCTCCGCGTTCAGGCGTTCGTCGGCGTCGATGGAGAGCAGCCACTCGTTCGACGCCTGCGCCGCCGCGAAGTTCTTTTGCTCGCCGAAATTGGTGAAGGGCCGCACCACCACGCGCGCGCCCATCTCCTGCGCGATCTCTCGAGTGCGGTCGGCGCTGCCCGAATCCACCACCACGACTTCGTCGGCCACGCCCCGCAGCGATGCCAGCGCATCCGGCAGGTCGGCCTCTTCGTTGTAGGTGATGAGAATCGCGCTGATTGCCGGCATGCTGGTGCGCACGAGTCTATCTTAGAATTACCGTGGGAATTACCGCGGCCGCAAAATCCTGCGGCTCTGCGGACCCTCGCCAGCGGCGCATTCTACTGCACGAAACCCACGTTGGGCGGCGGCGCGGCCGAAGGCGCTTCGCGAATGGGCCCGAACTGGGCCTCGAACCGCTGGATATTCTCGCCCAGCGCGCGCCACAGCCTCTTGGCATGACCCGGGCTGATGATCGTGCTGGACACCAATTTCCCGTGGGTGCCGTTGGTAAACACGTAGATGAAGTGCAGCGTAAACTCTTCCGGATTGTGATGGATCATGACCAGATTGCTGAAGTGGCCGAGCAGTTCGTTCTCGTCGGCCTTGATTTGCACTTGAGGCGCTTGCTGTTCCGCCATTGTCCCTCCGTGGGCCTTCGATTCAAGCTATCACAACTTTCCGCGCAACAGCCCTGAAATGCATCGTCTCGCGAGCGCCTCGAACAAATTCCCCCTCCACGCCGCTCCCACGCTGCTCCACGCTGCTCGGCGCTCTTATTCTGAGGGTCATCGCGGATTGCAATTCAGGAAAGCTGCGGGTGTGCCTGTATTGACGCGCTCCCATGTTAAGTGTAGTTTAGTATTTCAGTTCATCTAGGTTAAGATGGTTTGAGTATTGCCGTGAAACCCATGCCGGACTCCCCTGCCGCCGCGGACAGCATCGAATCGAGCGCCGTTGGCGGCGCCGCCTCGGGCGTGGCCCTTCACGCCGCGCCCGCCAAACCGCCGCGCGCTTCTCTGCCCTCTTTGCCCGAGGTATATCGCAGCGTTCCCATTTCCAGCAGCGCCTCCTTCCTGCGCAAGCTTTTGCTCTTCGCCGGTCCGGGTTATCTCGTGGCCGTCGGCTACATGGATCCGGGAAACTGGGCCACCGACATTGGCGGAGGCTCGCAATTCGGCTACGCGCTCTTGAGCGTGGTCATTCTCAGCAGCTTGCTGGCAATTTTCGTTCAGGCGCTCTCGGCCAAACTGGGCATCGCCACCGGACGAGACCTGGCGCAGGCCTGCCGCGAATCTTACTCTCGCCCCGTCGCGCTGACCCTGTGGTTCCTGGGCGAAATCGCCATTGCCGCTTGCGATTTGGCGGAAGTCCTGGGCTCCGCGGTCGCGCTGAAGCTCCTTTTCGGCATCCCGCTGCTGGTGGGCGTTTTGATCACGGGCGCGGACGTTCTCCTGGTGCTCGCGCTGCAGGGCCGGGGCTTCCGCTGGATCGAAGCGCTGGTGGTGACGCTGATCGCCACCATCGCCGCCTGCTTCGCCTACGAGCTTTTCTTCGCCCAGCCTCTCTGGCGTGAAGCCGCCACGGGCCTGCTCCCTCCGCTGCGCCTGCTGCATGACCGCGACATGCTCTATCTGGCCATCGGCATTCTTGGCGCCACCGTGATGCCGCACAATCTCTATCTGCATTCCAGCATCGTGCAAACCCGCGCCTACGGCTTCGGCGCGCGCGAAAAACGCGAGGCCGTGCGCTTCGCCACCATAGACTCGACGGTGGCCCTGGGCTTTTCGCTCTTTGTGAACGCCGCCATCCTGGTGCTCGGCGCGGCGGCCTTCCACAATCGCGGCCTCACCACCGTGGCCGATATAAGCCAGGCCTACAAGCTGCTTACGCCCGTGCTGGGCGCGGGTTTCGCCAGCACTCTTTTTGCGGCGGCTCTGCTCTGTTCCGGCCAGAACTCCACGCTGACGGGCACGCTCGCCGGCCAAGTGGTGATGGAAGGATTTCTGCACCTGCACATCCAGCCTTGGCTCCGCCGGCTGATCACCCGCTCGGCCGCCATCATCCCGGCGGCGCTGGTGATCGGCATCGCCGGCGAAAACAAAGCCATGGGCCTGCTCATTCTCAGCCAAGTGGTTCTCAGCTTTCAGTTGCCCTTCGCCCTGGTTCCGCTGGTGCAGTTCACCAACGACAAGCGCAGAATGGGCGAGTTCGCCAACTCCTGGTGGATCGCCTGGCTGGCCTGGTTCACCGCCGCCGTGATCATCGTCCTCAACGCCCTGCTGATCGTCCTCATCGTCCGCGGCAACTCCTAAGCCGGGACCTCGCACTCGCGGTCTCCCTCTCCCCTGATTTACAAATTGTCGACGGAGGCCTCAATACCATCTCGAAGATGGGTAGCGCCTGCGTGCCGGCTTGTTCCAGGAGGCCGGTGCGTACCAGTCGGTGGTGTGTCCCTCCCTAGCCAACGTGAAACCAGGGATGGGCTTAGGCAGGCCTGGAGTGGCAGCCGGAACTGCCGCGCCCGACGCTGGCGTTGTGGGAGCTGAGGGTGCGGTCGCGACCGGAGACTGCGTCGGCGGGCAGTCGCTTAGCGCGGGGCGATCCGAAGGTGGCGGCGCTGACTCCGGCAATCGCTGGGCCGCATGGCTATCAGTTCGAGCTGGCGCGGAAGCGGCGGGCGAAGCGGGCGCGGGAGACGACGGAGGCGCTTCGGACGGGCTCGGTTTTTCGGCGCTTGCTTCCTGCTCTGGCGGCTTTCGACGCACGGGGAGATCCCAAATGACGCGCGTGGGCAAGCTCTTTTGCCGCTGCGCATCAAGGTCCGCGATCTGGAGGCGCATGAGTTCCCTGCGATCCTGGGCGGCCTGGCTATTCAGTATGAGCTGGGAGATGTAGGCCAGGGCGATGGCGTCGCGCCGGGGAACGCGTTTGACGGCCACCAACTTAAGAAGATTGCCGAGGAAACGATTCACGGAGGGTGGATCGTTAAAGTCGCTGACGGAGGCCAGAAGCTCGGCGGCAGTGGCTTCGGTGGCACGGTGACGCCGCAGGAGGCGCTGGGCATGATGGGGGCAAAATTCAGCGGCTTGGTCTTGAAGAGCGGCTGGGGCGTCGCTGGAGGTAAGGTCAGGGGTGGCGACGAACATACGGCAGCGGCGGCCAAGGGCGTCGATATGCCGGCAGCGGAGAGAGTCGTCCTCGTTGTCGATCTCGGGGAGCGCCCCGATAACAGGGTTTGGCAAGGGAAGTGCGCCGGACGCCCCCTCCCCCCGGTTTTTTTCACAAGAGTGTGATTCCATGGGAGTTCCTTTCGCAGTTTGTACAAGAGTGTGATTCCGAGGGAGTTAAATGGAACGATGGAAAACGAGAGTTCAGATACCGAGTTGGGGTGGCGGATGCTAGGAAAGGCGGCCGGTGAAGCTGACGGACGTCATTTCGGAATCCGCACATATATATATTTTATCGTGCGAGTAAAGCGACCCTTGTGGAAAACGCGGGATGAAGAGAGATCCTTCGTTCGCGCTGCTCTCTCAGGACGAGCATCCTGGTCGGATGCTCGTTTTATCGTGCGAGTAAAGCGACCCTTGTGGAAAACGCTGGCGAGCGACTTGGTTCGGAACCCGCAGAAAAACCGCACCCTTGAAAAACGAAGGGTGCGGCACCCAAGTTCGAAAGCTAGGCCGCGTGGGATGCGATACTTCGCCTCGAATCAGGGGAAGCTTCGGTATGCCACACGTCCCGAATTCGTCTGACGACACCTATCCTGCCTCGCTAAAGACCGCAGCGCTACGTTCAAACCTCAAAGAAAAGCCCTGCCCCCGATAAAGCCGGGGACAGGGCACCCGCAACCGATCATCGTTATGTAACCGCGGGGGATCTCATGGGAACGTTGCTGACGCGACGCCTAATTCAAAACAAAGAGGCCGCCGACCTGGACACGAGATTTGAATCGGTGTAGGGGCGAATCGTCGATGTCCGAAGAGAAAAGCAGATCCCTCACCCGCTTGGATAATTCCGGGGCGAGTACGCAATTTCGCGGCGAGGCGGTTCGGGATGACAGCGTTCGGCCACCAAACGGGGTTACAGCACAACGACGGCGAGGCGGCCTGAAGGCCTTCGGGTTTCGAAATGCGAAGTATTTGCTTGAAGTTCGCCGTTTATTCGCCTATACTTCGCGCGGCAGTTCGAGGTGAATGGGCGAGGTGAATGGATGACGCTTACCAAGCGGCAGAAAGAAGTGCTGGATTTCCTGGTGAACTTTGTAAACAAGCACGGCTACTCGCCGAGCTTTGAGGAGATTGCGCGCGCGCTGCGCCTGACCTCGCTGGCGACCGTGCACAAACACATCACCACGCTGGAGCGCAAGGGCTACATTCGCCGCGGCTACAACCAGAGCCGCTCGATCGAGGTCACGCAACTGCCTAAGCCAGTGCGCGAACAGCTGATGGAGCGCCATAGCGTGGAGCTGCCGCTGGCCGGACGCATCGCGGCGGGCCGCCCGCTGGAGGCGGTGGAAAGCCGGGAGACATTTTCGCTGAGCGAATTCACGCGCGCCGACGGCAGCTTTGTGCTGCAAGTGAAAGGCGACTCCATGATCGAGGACCATATTATGGATGGCGATTATGTGGTGATCGAACCCTCGGCAGTGGCCAATCCGGGAGAGGTGGTGGTGGCGCTGGTGGGCGGAGACGAAGCCACGCTCAAGCGGTTTTATCGGGAGGCCGGGGGGAAGGTCCGGCTGCAACCCGCGAACTCGGAGATGAAGCCCATCATCGCGCCGGCCTCGGAAGTGAAGATTCAGGGCCGGGTGGTTGGGGTCCTCCGCAAGTACTAAGTATTTTCCCGGGCGTCTTCCACCGCGCATCTCCGGCGGGCGTTTTCCACCGTCAGGTCTCTTTTTCACAAAGTCGAGTTACTGTCTCGCACACGCTTTGTGATATCTTGTTGTCCCGCTCTGACACACAGGATTAGAGTGTCTCACCCCGGTCCAAAGCCAGAGCCTTCTGGCCAACATGGAATGACCGAGGAGGGCCAATGTGGGGAAATAAAAAAGTCGAACCTGATTCGCCGCCAGCGGCTGTTCCGGCTCCGTCAAAGGCTCCGGAGGAAAATTCAACCAAGCCGATACCGGCACGAGTGGAGGATAACGTCATGAGTACCGACGCCGTTCGCCCTATGGCTACGACTCCGGCAGGAGCAACCGCCCGCCTGGGAGCCAGTCTGCACATCAAGGGTGAGATTTCTGGCAATGAGGATTTGCACGTGGATGGCAGCGTGGAAGGTTTGATTCAGCTCAACGATCGAAAGCTGACCGTGGGCGCGAGCGCCAAAGTGACGGCCGATCTGGTGGCGCGCGAAGTGGTGGTCTACGGGAGCGTGAAGGGCAATTTGCGCGCGCGCGACCGCATCGAGATCAAGAAAGACGGCTCGGTAATCGGCGACCTGACCACGGCGCGCATCATGATCGAAGATGGGGCGTACTTCAAAGGCTCCATCGAGATCGATCGCAAAGGCGCGGAAGGCGGCGCCAGCCAGGAAAAGCCGGCCTACGTCAAGGCTGCGACTGCGACGGTGCAGACGACCAAGGCGCCCAGCTAATTCTAACCTCTGCAATCCCCTTCTAGTTCCCTGCCGGTCCGGCCGATCTCGGCCGGACCGCGGGGACGCTTCGGGAAACTTCTCGCGCGAACGGTTTCGATGGCTACCCGGTAGTGGCGTTCGTTTGAATTTTGACCTTTGGGGTCGTGATCGAGAAAATTCAAGCCGATCTGCTGCCTCCTTCCCTGGTTTTCTTGTCAGCCCATTCACCGTATGTTACGTTGGCCTGTTTATTCGCGAGCGTTGGCCGCGAGTGCCGGAGTTGTGCACGGGCCAAGTGAGCGCGAGGTGAGAGTGCGCAAGGTGAAGGGATGATCCGCAGCTATCGAGGGCGCTGGCCGCAGATTGCCGCTTCGGCTTATATCGATCCGGCCGCGGTGGTGATTGGTGACGTCACGATTGGCGAACAGGCCAGCATCTGGCCGGGCGTGGTGATTCGCGGGGACGTGCATTGGATTCGCATCGGGGCGCGCAGCAACGTGCAGGACGGGTCGATCTTGCACGTGATGAAGGACCAATTTCCGCTGATCATCGAAGAGGGCGTGACGGTGGGCCACGGCGTGATTTTGCACGGCTGCACGATCGAATCGCGGGTGCTGATAGGGATGGGCTCGATTCTGCTTAATAATGTACGCGTCGGCACGGGATCGATTATTGCCGCGGGGACGCTGCTGGCGGAAGGAACCAAGGTCGCGCCGGGGAGCCTTTTTATGGGGCATCCGGGGAAATTGCGGCGGGCTGTGACGCCGGAGGAGCTTACGGGGATCGGCGCATACGCGGATCGTTATGTGGAGTACGCGCAAGCGTATCGCGAGGAAGCGGCGGCGGCGCGGGGTGAGGTTACGAAGTGATGGGAAGGTCAAAAGAAAAAGCAGATTTCTCGTCGTCCGCAGGGCGGACTCCTCGGAATGACACCATTCTCGTTTTTGGCGTCCGAGCCAAATGAAATTTCAGGCCATCAAGGGTGTGCGGGATATTCTGCCGCCGGAATCGGCGTTGTGGAATCGCGTGGAACAGGCGGCGCGCGAAGTTTTTCGGACGTATGGGTACGGCGAAATCCGGCTGCCGATTTTCGAGCCGACGGAGCTGTTCGCGCGCTCGGTGGGCCTGGATACGGATATCGTTTCCAAGGAGATGTACTCGTTCGAGGATCGGGACGAGTCGTCGATCAGTTTGCGGCCGGAGGCGACGGCTTCGGTGGTGCGCGCGTACATCGAGCACGGGATGCAGACGCGGCCGGGGAACGTGAAGCTTTACTACGTGGGGCCGATGTTCCGGCGGGAGCGGCCGCAGAAGGGGCGCTACCGGCAGTTCTATCAGATTGGCGCGGAACTGCTGGGGCCGTCCGATCATCCGGCGCTGGATGCGGAAGTGATCGAGATGCTGCTGGCGTTTTTTGCGCGCGTGGATTTGAAGGGCGCGACGCTCTACATCAATTCCATCGGCGACAAGAATTGCCGGCCGGCGTACGTGGAACGGCTGCGCGGCGAATTGCAGAAAGTGCGCGAGAAGCTGGGCGCGGACAGCCAGCGGCGCATCGAGACCAATCCGCTGCGCGTGCTGGACTCGAAACTGCCGGAGGAGCAGCCGATCATCGAGACGCTGCCGCGCATCGCGGACCATCTTTGCGACGCCTGCCGGGAGCATTACGCGGAGCTCAAGCGGCAGCTGGCGTTGCGCAACATCGCCTACGAAGAGAACTGGCGGCTGGTGCGCGGGCTCGACTACTACATGCGCACGACGTTTGAGATCACCGCGCCGGGCCTGGGTTCGCAGAACGCGGTGTGCGGCGGCGGGCGCTACGATGGGTTGGTGGAGCTGCTGGGCGGCCCGGCGACGACGAAAGGGATCGGCTTTGCGATCGGCACGGACCGGCTGATGCTTGTCCTTGCAAGAGGCGGGGGCGACGGATCGCTGGCGCGATTGAGGTGTTTGTGGCGTGGTTTGGCGCTGCGGCGTATCCTGCCGCGGTGGCGTTGGCGCGGAAGCTGCGCGAGCGGAATCTGCGGTGGAGTTGCCGGCGCAGCGAGATGAAGTTCGGCAAATCGCTGAACCTGGCGGACCGGCTGGGCGCGCGATACGCTGTGATTCTGGGCGAGGAGGAAATGGCCGCGGGGCAATTCACCGTGAAGCGCCTGGCGGACGGCGACCAGAAGAAAGCTTGCGGAGGCGGAGTTGATCGCTTATCTTACGGAGTCACGCAGGCGGAATCGCAGCTGAGAGATTCTTCGCTGCGCTCAGAATGACCACGCTCGATACTTGACTTGCTGGGCGACTGGAAGCGCACGCAGTATGCGGGCGATCTGCGCGCGGCGGACGCGGACAAAGAAGTGGTGCTGATGGGCTGGGTGCACCGGCGGCGCGACCTCGGCAACCTGATCTTTATCGATCTGCGCGACCGCGGCGGGCATCGCGCAGATCGTCTTCAACAAAGAGCTCGCGCCGGCGGCGCACGCGCGCGCCGAGGAGCTGCGCGCGGAGTACGTGATGGCGGTGCGCGGGCGCGTGGCGCGGCGGCAGAAGCCCAATCCCGACCTGGCCAGCGGCGAGGTGGAGGTGTTTGCCTCGGAGCTGCGCATCCTGAACTCGGCCAAGACGCCGCCGTTCGTGGTGGAAGACGAAGTGAACGCCAGCGAAGAGACGCGGCTGCATTACCGCTATCTCGATTTGCGGCGCCCGCGCCCGCAGCGAAATATCGCGCTGCGCCACCGCATCGTCCTGGAGATTCGCAAGACGCTGGACGCGCTGGGGTTCTACGAAATCGAGACGCCCATGCTGACGCGCTCGACGCCGGAGGGCGCGCGCGATTACCTGGTGCCCAGCCGCGATGCATCACGGGCAGTTTTACGCGCTGCCGCAATCGCCGCAGATCTTCAAGCAGATCCTGATGATCGGGGGGCTGGACCGCTACTTCCAGATCGTGCGCTGCTTCCGCGACGAGGATTTGCGCGCCGACCGGCAGCCGGAGTTCACGCAGCTCGATCTGGAGATGTCGTTTCCGACGCAGGAGGCCATTTTCGGCGTGATCGAGCAGGTGATGGTGCGGGCCTGCGCCGTGGCGGGGATCGAAGTCAAGGCGCCGTTCCGGCATATGGAGTATCGCGAAGCCATCCGGCGCTACGGCATCGACAAGCCGGACCTGCGCTTCGGCATGGAGCTGCGCGAGGTGACCGACGCAGTTCGCGGCGGCGCGCGAGAAGCTGCATTTCGAAGGCAGCGTGCAAGCGATGGTGGCGCCGGGCGCGGCGGGTTTTTCGCGCAAGCAGCTGGACGAATTGGGCGAGCAGGCCAAGGGGCTGGGCGCGCGCGGGCTCTACACGATTAAGGTGACGGCGGAGGGCGTGAGCTCGGCGCTCGATAAAACGCTGGGCGCGGCGGCGGTGCAGAATATCGTCGCGGCGCTCGGAGCCAAGGCCGGGGACCTGATCGTGGCCGTATCGGCGGCCGAGCAGATTCCGGGAACCGATGCGGCGGCGCTGATTGCCGGGCAATTGCGGCTGGCGCTGGCCGAGCGGCTGAACCTGATCCCGAAAGATCGCTGGGAATTTTTGTGGCTCACGGGCTTCCCGCTCTTCGAGTGGAGCAGCAGCGAAAAGCGCTGGGCGCCGGCGCAGCATCCCTTCACCGGCATCGTCGAGGAGGACGTGGACAAGCTGGAATCGGCGCCGCAGGACGTGCGTTCCAAGGGCTACGACCTGGTGCTGAACGGCGTCGGAGCTTGGTTCGGGCAGCATCCGGATTCACAGCCAGGAGCTGCAGGCGCGCGTGTTCGGGCTTTTGGGATTGAACGAGGAGCAGCGGCGGCGGCGCTTCGGTTTTTTCCTGGACGCGCTGACCTATGGCACGCCGCCGCATGGCGGCATCGCGCTGGGCCTGGACCGCGTGGTGACGCTGCTGGCGGGCGAGAAGTCCATTCGCGAAGTGATTGCATTTCCCAAGACGACGGCGGCGCAGGACTTGATGGCGGATGCGCCGTCTTCTGTCGAGAGACCGCAAGAGGACGAGCTGGAGATTCTGGCCGCATTTCCCCAACTTGATTCGTTGAATAGTACGCTCGCTGGATTATGTGATCGGCTGATGTCGATGATCGAGAGGGGAGTAACCTCCCAAATATTGCCTGCGGACACCCATTTTCAGCAGGCAATGAGCATGTTAGTTGCGAAATCGCAGGACGATGCGCGAGCTGTTACAAAATTGGCTCGCGCAGGTTATGGATTGGCAGCCGCCGCTCTTTCCCGATCTCTCGTGGAGACTGCGCTAAATAGTGCGTATATAGAACTCGATCCCGAGAAACACGCGGACGCCTATTTGACGTCGATAGATAGAAGCAACAAGAAATTAGCGGCGAGGCTGTCCAGGCACGTATCTACTGAAGAGGTCAGAATGTTGACGGCCGAGGCCGAAACTCTCTCTGCTGAATCAGGTTGGCCAAGAACCCTAAAAGAGCGGGTGAATGCTTTGCCACAGCCAGTATATCTCTATGACGTGGTCTACTTAATGCTATCCCAGATTATTCATGGTGATGTGGCTTCAGTAGCGGGGCGCCTAAGCGAACCCAAGCCGGGCGAATACCATTTGATGATTGGGCCGAGTAATGATTGGGTTCAACAGGCTTTGGCTACCTGCTTCGCAGCCCTGCACGAAATCGCTCGAGTGTCGTACGTTGCGTTTCATCTGGAACCTTCCAACCTGAACTCGCTATTTGGGGAATTTCAAAAATTCACTCTTGCGTTGAAGGCTTCTCGGGCTCAATGAGCCGCATACGCATATTGCCGGAAGCTGTAGCCAATCGCATTGCCGCGGGCGAAGTGGTGGAGCGGCCGGCGTCGGTGGTGAAGGAGCTGCTCGAAAACGCGCTGGACGCCGGCGCGCAGCTCGGTGCGCATCGAAGTGGAATCCGGCGGCAAGCGCATGATTCGCGTGGTGGACGACGGCTGCGGGATGGCCACGACGATGCGCTGCTGGCGTTCGAGCGGCACGCCACTTCCAAGCTGCGCACGCGCGGACGACCTGCTTTCCATCTCCACGCTGGGATTTCGCGGGGAGGCGTTGCCTTCGATCGCTTCGGTATCGCGGCTGCTGCTGGAAACGTGCGCCGCAGGGCGAGGAGCAAGGCACGCGGGTGGAATTTGCCGGCGGCAAGCTGGTGGGCGTGAAGCCGGCGGGGTTGCCGGTGGGCACGTCGGTGAGCGTGGCGGACCTTTTTTATTGCGTGCCGGCGCGGCGAAAATTCCTGAAATCGGACACCACCGAACTGGGCCACATCGCTTCGCTGGTGACGCACTACGCGCTGGCCCATCCGGACAAGCAGTTCGCGCTGAAGACGCCGACGCAGGAGATCATGAACGCGCCGCCGGTGGCGACGCTGGCCGAGCGCGTCTATCAGCTTTTTGGCCGGCAGATGCTGCGAGGAGATGATGGAGATCGCGCCGGTGTCCGCGCCCATTCGCGCGGCGATCACCGAGCAGATCACAGAGGGGGCCTCGAGGCGGCGGAGCGCGCGGGCGAGATTACCGTGCGCGGGTTTGTTTCGCGGCCCGAAGTGCAGCGCTCGAACCGCAACGGCATCTATGTTTTCGTGAACCGGCGGCTGGTGCGCGACCGGCTGCTGCTGCACGCCATTCACGAGGCCTATCGAAATATTCTGCCGGGAGACGTATTTCCGGTGGCGCTGCTGTTTATCGATCTGCCGTGCGAGGAAGTGGACGTCAACGTGCATCCCGCGAAGATCGAAGTGCGCTTCCGGCATTCGCAATTCGTGCACGATTTCGCGCGCGATACGATTCGGCAGGCGCTGGTCCAAGGCGCGGCCGATTGCCGAGCTTTGCCGGCGACTGGCCGGGCGGCTCCCGGCGGCAGCCGAGCCTTTGCCGGGGCTGGTGCTGGCGCCGCGACGGCTCCGGCGCCGATGGCCGCCGCCGCGGGCCGTGCTGCCCGATGTCCGATCGCTTACGCGGGGATGGCGGGAGAGACGTTCGCGCTGACGGAAGCTGCCGGTGCAGCCGGAGGCGCAGCGATTCGCGTTCGAGCCGGCGCGGCGGTGCCTGGGCCTGTCAGGAAGCGAGTTCGCGGCGCCATTCGCCGCGCATGACGCAGGCCATAGCGAGAGCGCGCTCGAGGCGGAGGCGATGGAGGCTCCGGCGAATGCCGCTAGCCTCGCGGAGCTGAAGCCGCTGGGGCAGGTGAACGCCAGCTTCATCGTGGCGGTGAATTCGCGAAGGGCTGTGGATCATCGACCAGCACGTGGCGCACGAGCGCGTGCTTTTCGAGCAGCATCTGCGCGCGCGCCGCGAAGGCGCGGTGACCGGGCAGCGGCTGCTGATGCCCATCGTGGTGGACCTGGCGCCGCGGCAGCGCGTCATACTCGAACAGATTGCCGAGGAGCTTTCGGCCAACGGATTCGACGTGACGCCGATGGGCGCGCAGAGCGTGGCCATTCAGGCCACGCCGGCGGACGTGCCGGCATCGGCCGCCGAGCGCCTGCTGGCGGAAATTCTGGACGGCATCGAGCGCGAGCAGCAGGCCATCTCCATCGATTCGCTGCAGGCGCAGATCGCGGCTTCGACGGCGTGCCACGCGGCGATCAAAGTAAACATGCCGCTGGACCAGACCAAAATGGAGTGGCTGCTGGCGGAACTGGCCAAGACCGAATCGCCGATGAGCTGCCCGCACGGCCGTCCGGTGGTCCTGCGCTATTCGGTGCGGGAGATCGAGCGCGCCTTCAAGCGCGATTTGAGCGCGGACAATGAGCAGACTGATCATCGCGATTGACGGGCCGGTGGGATCGGGCAAGAGCACGGTGGCGCGGCGCGTGGCCGAGCTGCTGGGCTACGCCTATCTGGACAGCGGCGCGATGTACCGCGCGGTGGCCTGGAAGGCGCTGCGGGAGGACGTGCCGCTCGATTCGCGAGGAGGACTCGCGGCGCTGGCGCGCGCGACGCGGATCGATCTGGTGCGCACGGACGGCAGTTATCGCGTGCTGGTGGACGGCAAGCGACGTCACCGAACAGATTCGCTCGGCTGCGGTGGCGCAGGCCGCGTCGCAAGGTGGCGGTGGTGCCCGGCGTGCGCACGGTGCTGGTGAGCGAGCAGCGGCGCGCCGGCCGAAGAGGCGGCGTGGTGATGGAAGGGCGGGACATCGGCACGGTGGTCTTCCCCGACGCGGGACTGAAAATTTTTCTGGACGCCTCGGTGGAGGTGCGCGCCGAGCGGCGGCGCCAGGAACATCTCGCAAAAAGGCGAACGGCTGGAGTTCTCGCGAGGTGTTGGAAGAGGTTCGCGAGCGCGACCGCCGCGACCGGGAGCGCGCGGTTTCGCCGCTGGTTCGCGCGGGCGACGCAGTGCTGGTGGACAACACGGCCATGGACGCGGAAGAGACGGCGCGGCTGATCGTTTTATTGGCGCGGGAGCGGGAAGCGGCGAAGGCCGAGAGCGCAGCAGGTCTAGCTCGGGCTGGACATCGAGGCCAGAAATTCCGCGTTGGATTTCGTTTTCGACAGCCTGCCCAGAAGCAACTCCATGGCCTCGACCGGCGACAGCGGGTTGAGCACCTTGCGCAGCACCCAGACGCGATTCAATTCGTCGGGCGGCATCAGCAACTCTTCCTTTCGCGTGCCGGAGCGATTGATATCGATGGCCGGGAAGATGCGCTTATCCACCAGGCGCCGATCGAGATTGATTTCCATGTTGCCGGTGCCCTTGAACTCCTCGAAGATCACGTCGTCCATGCGGCTGCCGGTATCGATCAGGGCGGTGGCCATGATGGTGAGCGAGCCGCCCTCCTCGATATTGCGGGCGGCGGCGAAAAAGCGGCGCGGGCGCTGCAGAGCGTTGGCGTCGATACCGCCGGAAAGCACCTTGCCCGAAGGGCGGCGTGACGGCGTTGTAGGCGCGCGCCAGACGCGTGACGGAGTCCAGCAGGATGACCACGTCGCGCTTGTGCTCGACCAGGCGCTTGGCTTTTTCGAGCACCATTTCGGCGACCTGAATGTGCCGCTGCGGCGGCTCGTCGAAGGTGGAGCTGATGACTTCGCCCTTGACCGTGCGCTGCATGTCGGTGACTTCCTCGGGCCGCTCGTCGATCAGCAGCACGATCAGCGCGACTTCGGGATGATTGGTGGTGACGGAGTTGGCCACCGATTGCAGCATCATGGTCTTGCCGGTGCGCGGCGGGGCCACGATCAGTCCGCGCTGGCCCTTGCCGACCGGGCAGAGCAGGTCGAGCACGCGCCCGGTGAGATTTTCCTTGGTGGTCTCCATCTTCAGGCGGCCCTGCGGATAGAGCGGCGTCAGATTGTCGAAGAAGATCTTGTTGCGCGCGACCTCGGGATCCTCGAAATTGACGGCCTCCACCTTGATCAGCGCGAAATAGCGCTCGCCGTCCTTGGGCGGGCGCACCTGGCCGGAGACGGTGTCGCCGGTGCGCAGATCGAACTTGCGGATCTGCGACGGCGAGACGTAGATATCGTCCGGGCCCGGCAGATAGTTGTACTCGGGCGCGCGCAGGAAGCCGAAGCCGTCCGGCAGGCATTCCAGCACGCCTTCGCTGAAGATCAGCCCGTTCTTTTCGGTTTGCGCGCGCAGGATTTGGAAGATCAGCTCCTGCTTGCGCATGCCGCTGGCGCCGGGGATGGCCAAATCCTTGGCGATTTTGGCCAGGTCGGTGATGTTTTTTTCTTTCAGTTCTGCAAGACTAATGCTCATTGTGATCATTCCTTGACCTTGACTGGAGCCGAAAAATTCCGGCCCCGTAGTTAGGGAGATTTGCTGCGAGCGGCAGCACGCGCAGATGCACCGTGATACGGCGGAAAGCCACACTCACACTCGAATTGCCAGACAAGGCTTTTGCTTCGTTTTTCTTCCAGGGTTCAAACAGGAACCAAACAGGCGCGGGTCACTCCCGGGCAGAATGAACTGTTCACCACTGGACCGGAGAAACGCCCGAGGGTCTCCCTCAGTTGGTCAATTCCTGATCCTGCTCCGCTTCCGCATCGAACTTGGCCGGCACTTCCGGGACAGCGGGATGCACCGAGCGGCTGAAGCGGACGTTCCAGCGCCAGCCCCAGAACTTCGTCCATCGTTTCCACGAACTGAATGACCAAAGCTCGACTGAATCTCCGGCGGAATATCCGCCAGGTCCTTCTCATTATCCTTGGGGAGGAGCACGGTGCGAATGCCCACGCGATGCGCGGCCAGAAGTTTTTCCTTCACGCCGCCGATGGGCAGCACCTTGCCGCGCAGCGTGATCTCGCCGGTCATGGCCACATCGCAGCGCACCGGAATATGCGTCAAGGCGCTGACGATGGCGGTGCAGATGGTGATGCCGGCCGAAGGGCCGTCCTTGGGAATGGCGCCCTCGGGCACGTGCACGTGGATATCGACGTGGCGATAGAAATCGTGCGGCAAGCCGAAGGCCGAAGTGCGCGAGCGCACGTAGCTCATGGCCGCCTGCGCGGACTCCTGCATGACGTCGCCCAGCTTGCCGGTGAGCGTGAGGCGGCCCTTGCCGTGCATCAGCCCGGCTTCGGTGGTCAGCACCTGCCCGCCGACTTCGGTCCAGGCCAAGCCGGTGGCGAGGCCGACTTCATTTTTCTTTTCGGCCCAGAGCTCACGGAACTTGATGATGCCGAGGAATTCGTTCACGTTCGCCGGGGTGACGGCGACTTTTACGTCGCTTGCCTTCTTTCACCACGCGGCGCGAGATCTTGCGGCAGACGTTGGCAATCTCGCGCTCCAGATTGCGCACGCCGGCTTCCTGCGTGTAGTGGCGGATGATGTAGTTGATCGCATCGTCGGTAAACTGCAGGTTCTCTTCGGTGAGGCCGGTGGCCTTCGCGCTGCTTCTTGACCAGGAAGCGCTTGGCGATCTCGCGTTTTTCGGTCTCGGTATAGCCGGGCAGGCGCAGGATCTCCATGCGGTCCTGCAAGGGCTGCGGGATGGTGTGCAGCACATTGGCCGTGCAGATGAACATGACCTGCGAGAGATCGTATTCGACGTCGAGATAATGATCGGTGAAGGCGTGGTTCAGCTCGGGGTCGAGCACTTCCATCAGCGCCGCCGAAGGATCGCCGCGGAAATCCATGGACATCTTGTCGACTTCGTCGAGCACGAAGACCGGATTGACGGTGCCGGCCTTCTTCATCATCTGAATGATCTGGCCGGGCAGCGCGCCGATATAGGTGCGGCGGTGGCCGCGAATTTCCGCTTCATCGCGAACGCCGCCCAGAGAGACGCGCACGAACTTGCGGCCGGTGGCGCGGCCGATGGACATGGCCAGCGAAGTCTTGCCCACGCCCGGCGGCCCGACCAGGCAGAGGATCGAGCCGCGGGGATTCTTCACCAGTTGGCGAACGGCCAGGTATTCGAGGATGCGTTCCTTGACCTTTTCCAGGCCGTAGTGGTCTTCTTCCAGAATCTTCTCGGCGACGGCGATGTCGCGAATCTCTTTGGACTTCTTCTTCCAGGGCACGGCCAGCAGCCAGTCGAGATAGCTGCGGCTGACGGTGGATTCGGCGGACATGGGCGGCATCATCTCCAGCCGCTTCAATTCCTGCATGGCCTTTTCGTGAACTTCCTTGGGCATGCCGGCGGCTTCGATCTTCTTCTTCAGCTCGTCGAGCTCGTTCTTTTCGCCGCGGCCCAGTTCCTTGTGGATGGCCTTGAGCTTTTCGTTGAGGTAGTACTCTTTTTGCGCGCGCTCCATCTGCCGCTTCACGCGGGAATTGATGTTGCGGTCGACGTTGAGCTTTTCGATTTCGCCTTCGAGGATTTCGGCGACGCGATTCAGGCGGTCGAGCACGTCGAAGTTTTCGAGCAGCTCCTGCTTTTCCTCGACGGGAATCTGCAGATTGGCGGCGATGGTGTCGGACAGCTTGGCGGGATCCTCGACGCGCGCGGCGGCGATCATGGTGTCGTAGTTCAGGCTCTGCGAAAGCTTGACGTACTGCTCGAAAAGGCCGTTGACGCGGCGGACGGCCTGTTCGATCTGCGGGGAGGGCTCGACGCGCACCGAGCACCAGCTGCAGGGTGGCGCGGTAGAAGCCTTCTTCGCTGGCGAGCTGCACGATCTTGGCGCGCTCCACGCCTTCGACCAGCACGCGGATATTGCCGTCGGGCAGCTTCACGCTTTGCACGATGTTGGCCAGCGTGCCGACGGTGAAAATCTCCTCGGGTTTGGGATCGTCCACCGAGGCGTCGTGCTGCGTGGCCAGGAAAATCTTCTTTTCGCCGGCCAGCGCCTCTTCCAGCGCGCGCACCGAGGCTTCGCGGCCCACGATGAAGGGCTGCATCATCTGCGGGAAGATGACCATATCCCGCACCGGCATCATGGGCACGCGCTTCAATTCATTTTTTTCGCGGCTAAACATTGGGTCCTATGCGTCGGTCCTCTGGATTCTGGGAGGTCCTACTCATTATCTCGAATTATCCCGCTTTTTCCAGCAGGTTCCAGTTGATTTCGCGGCTGCGAACCATTTCGGCGGTGACCGCGAAGTCGCGCACCTTGCGTTGCGCCGGCAGGTTGTACATCAGGTCGAGCATCAGATCTTCCAGAATCATGCGCAGCCCGCGCGCGCCGACTTTGCGCTGCAGGGCCAGATCGGCGACGGTTTCGAGCGCGTCGTCGGCGAAGCGCAGGCGCACATTTTCAAACTCAAACAGCCGCTGGTACTGGCGGATCAGCGCGTTCTTGGGCTCGGTGAGGATGCGCATCAGCGCGGCCTTATCGAGATCGCCCAGCACGCCGACGACCGGCAAGCGGCCCACAAATTCGGGGATCAGGCCGTAGCGGATCAGGTCGGTGGGCTGCGCCTGCTCCAGCATCTCGATGTTGCGGCGGTTGTTGGTGGTCGGCTGGGCGTCGGTGTGGAAGCCCAGCGACTTCTGGCCCACGCGGCGCTCCACAATCTTTTCCAGGCCCACGAAAGCCCCGCCGCAAATGAAAAGAATGTTGGTGGTATCGACCGGCGTGAATTCCTGGTGCGGATGCTTGCGGCCGCCCTGCGGAGGCACGTTGGCGATGGTGCCTTCGAGAATCTTCAGCAAAGCCTGCTGCACGCCCTCGCCGGAGACATCGCGCGTGATCGAAGGGTTCTCGTCCTTCTTCGAGATCTTGTCGATCTCGTCGATATAGATGATGCCCTGCTGCGCCTTGGTGACGTCGCCGTCGGCGTTTTGCAGCAGCTTCAGAATGATGTTCTCGACGTCCTCGCCGACGTAGCCGGCTTCGGTAAGCGTGGTGGCGTCCACGATGGCGAAGGGCACGTCCAGCATGCGCGAAAGCGTCTGCGCCAGCAGCGTCTTGCCGGTGCCGGTGGGGCCGATCAGCAGAATATTCGATTTGGTCAGCTCGACATCGCCGGGCTGGTGGTTCAGGAAGATGCGCTTGTAGTGATTGTAGACGGCGACCGCCAGCTTCTTCTTGGTCTTGTCCTGCCCGATGACGTAGCCATCCAGGAAAGCCTTGATCTCCGGCGGACGCGGCAGGCGGCGATTGACGGGCCCGGCTTGTTCGCGCTTTTCCTCTTCCAGAATTTGCTGGCAGACGCCGACGCACTCGTTGCAGATGTAGGCGCGCGGATAGTCCGAGGGCGAGCTGATCAGCTTCTCGACTTGCTCTTGCGTTTTGTGGCAGAACGAACAGCGCAGCGGTTCGTCCGTGCTGAGTTTTCTCACGGCTGTCGGCCTCCGACGGCCTCCCCTGGTGGGACAAGACCCGTCACTATATCTAGGACTTTTTTCGCTAGCCCCGCACCGCTCGAGTGCGATTTCGCTACTAACTGTTAGGTACGACTCAGCGGTGCTTGTGAATAATCTCGTCGATCAGGCCGTACTCCTTGGCCTGTTGCGGCGACATGATGAAGTCGCGCTCGACATCTTTTTCGATCTTTTCGACACGGGCTGGTCGCAGTGATTCGGCCAGCAGATCTGGTTGATCACCGAGCGCATGCGCAAAATTTCTTTGGCGTGAATGTCGATGTCGGTGGCCTGGCCGGAAAGGCCGGACATCCAGGGCTGGTGGATCAGGATGCGCGAATTGGGCAGCGAGAAGCGCTTCTTGGGCGCGCCCGCGGTCAGCAGCAGCGCGGCGATCGAAGCCGCCTGGCCCACGCAGGTGGTCACCACATCGGGCCGGACATACTGCATCGTGTCGTAGATGGCCATGCCCGCGGTGATCGAGCCGCCCGGCGAATTGATGTAGAGCTGAATATCGCGCTCGGGATCTTCCGCTTCCAAGAAACAGCAGCTGCGCGGTCACCAGATTGGCGACGTGATCGTCGATCGGCGTGCCGATAAAAAGGATGTGGTCCTTCAGCAGCCGGGAATAAATGTCGTAGGCGCGCTCGCCCCGCGTGGTCTGCTCGACCACCATGGGGATGAGCGTCGTCGCGCGAGGAGCCGAATCGTTCGGCATAGTGTCATTTGAGAGTTAGGGAATATGAAGGAAGAAACCGGTCAGGATCGCTCCGGCTCTCGAGTTTTTATCTCGGCATTTTGCTGGAGCCACTCGAGAGTTTTGTCGCTGCGGAGCTTCGATTTCATCCTATCCAGCGCTCCCTGCTTTGTCAAGCTGGCGCGAACGGCTGCTGCCGATTCGCCACTGCGTTCGGCAATCCTGGCGATCTCGCGTTCGATCTCTTCGTCGGTGGCTTCGATATTTTCCGCCGTGGCGATGCGATCGAGCAGCAGTTCGGCTTTGACGTCTTCGACGGCGCGGTCGTGCTGGCGGCGCCGCATGGCCACCCAATCCACGTTGACCGCGCGCGGATCCACGCCTTGCGCCGCAAGCGTCCGAACCGCGCGCTCCAGGCGCACGTCCATCTGATTTTCCACCAGCGCTTCGGGCACCGGGAAATCGTGCGCGGCGACAATTTTTGCCAGCACGGCATCGCGCACGGCGGCGGTGTGGCGCTGATCGCGCTCGTCTTCAAGCTCCTGGCGCACTTTGGCGCGCAGTTCGTCGAGAGTTTTGACATCGCTGACGTCCTTGGCGAATTCGTCGTTCAGCTCGGGCAGCTTCTTTTCCTTGATGGCCAGCAACTTCGGCGGCATAGGTGTATTTTTTGCCGGCCAGTTTCTGATCGGGATAGTCGGCGGGATAGTTCACCTCGAAGCGGCGTGCTCGCCGGCTTGCGCGCCGACCAGATTTTCGGTGAAGGCCTCCAGGGTTTCTTCGGAGCCGATATGGCAGAGCACGTTGTCGGCCTTTAGCGGCTCGCCGCCGCCGACGGGCGTGCCCACCAATTTCAGCTGCGCGTAATCGCCGCTTGGCGAGCGGCGCGACCTTCGATGGGCACGAAAGTGGCGCCGCGTTCGCGCATGGTTTCGATGGTCTTCTCCACGTCGGCGTCGGTCACCGCGGCCTTTTCGACTTCCACTTCCAGGTCCTTGTAGGCGCCCAGCTCGAATTCCGGCAGCACTTCGAAGACTGGCGCGAAACTTCAGCGGGCGATCCTCGGCATAGTCCACGTGATCCACTTGCGGCTGGGTGATGGGCATGAGCTTCTGGTCCTTGACGGCCTTATCGATCTGCTCGGGAAGCAGCGATTGCAGGACTTCGCCCTTGATGTCGTCGGCGAATCGGCGGCGGATCAGGGGAACGGGCGCCTTGCCCGGCCGAAATCCGGGAACTCGCGCGACGCGCGCAAATTCGCGCGCTACGCGTTCAATCGCCTTCTGCACTTCTGCGGCGGGAATCTCCAGATCGAGCTCACGCCGGCAAGTTGCCTCAGCCATAGCCTCTCTTATACCCCTGTGTCCGCTTTGGTTTTACCTATGCAGAGCGCGAGGCGGCCTCAACGGAATCGGCTTCAGGAAGACGCTCGACCAACACTATCTTCACTTCGTGTTGAAAGCAAAGCTGAGCCGGAAGAGACAGCGCGCGGGATGCAAGCCGGAAGTATAGGGGAAGGCAGGAGAGGCGTCAACTTGGGCGCCGATTTGGCAATGTCCTAATGTGGATTTTGCTATGTGCATTCTGTATAGGCACGTGGGGCTATGAGATATGGATAGAATCCCGTTTCGGCGGGACTATAACCTTTCTGAATTACATAGCCGAAGATATAGGCGCTGCGCCGTTTGTCTTTGGAAACACCGTCAAAATATTCGATAAAACCGTGAATGAAGAGGGAAAGTTTGTCCTCTTGCACCTTGGCAAATTCATCTCCGGTTATGGCGAGGCGCGGCTGCAAGGGAGCCTGTGGAGGCAGCACAATATCAATTTGTTCGTCAAAGCCCTGCCCAGGAACATATTCCGGCACGTCTGGCAATGTCCCCCCTTCTGGTATTAGTTTCAGAATGCCGGCAATTCTGGTTACGCGAGCCACGGTTTTCCCGTAGTTCTTAATCGTCGGGAAAATCCAGAGAATCTGAACTTGATTGGGATCGGGTTTGAACGGAGGCAGTTTGCCCATCTCGACAAGAATCCAGGCTCGTTCGCTGGCTATAAGAGCATCGGCACTGATCTTCGCAGCTATGGCAGCATTCTTCAGGTGGGTAGTTTGGTACCTCACGCTCTGCGCTTGTCGGGAGAGTACTTGGAGGGTAGCCAAAGCGGCGAAAACACCGCCGACGCCTACTATGACCAGGTAATCCGTAGGCAGGTTTGCAGGAGTGATCAGGCGACAGAAGTAACTTTCCGAATTGGCGGAGGCCTTGTCTGTCTGATTTGGGGATGCGCTTTCACCAGGAAGGGCCTGAGCGTTCGGCGCGGGAGAGAGAAGGTTGCCTATCTTTTGGGATGCGGTATCTGTCTGGTAGCAGGAACCACCAGCTTTTTGTTCCCGCCATACCATAAGTGTGAAGACCAGAATCAAAAAGCTAAACGCACCGACAATCCACCATTGGATGACGTTCTTGCCTCTTTTCCGCTTTGCCACGGCGATACTGTAACACAAAAACTCTTGACAATGCCATATTATTGTAATACACTTACGCTAATCGGGAGAGCAGATATCGCAACCAAGAGGCCCCGCCACATTGTGGTGTTTCATCTTGGGCCTGTCGCTTCGCCGATTTTAGCTTTACGAGAGGCAATCGTTCAGGAGTTTAGGAACCGTGGATCAGCCGAAGCGGAATAGAAAACCAGGAAGGCCGAAGCTGCCGAAGGGCCAAACCAAAGGGAAGATCGTGCCGGTACGTGTCCGCTCCGACTATTTAACCTTCATGAACTCGGCCGCACAGAAACGCAAGACAACTTTGTCAACATGGATACGGGGCACTCTCAAAAAAGCACTTCAACGGGAAGGTGTTATGACCGCATATGAAGAACAAGTTGAATCAGGAAAAGAAATCGTCCGCCAAGTACTCAGTAATTTAGCTGCCGAATTTAACGAACCCGAAGTAAACACCTTGGCGTTCAAAGCTACCGATCAAGATTTTGACCGGGATCGCATTTCGCTAGTGGACCCCAAGCGACTGAGGGTTGTGGCAAAAATTGAAGAGAATGATCTCGCCGATTCTCCGGCAGACCGCATGGTTCGGAAAAGGTTGGAATCTCAGATTCGCAACGACGTCGAAGCAATTTATAGACCAAAACGTTGAACACAAAAATCAGTTTAGGACACTACCGACGACCGGGGAAATTCCAACGAGTGCGCGGCTAAATCGGCTCGAAGAGCCGAGGCCGCAAAACGAAGCGGTCCCGGCTCTTCAAGTGATCTGCAGGCTAGTTACACGCGATTTACGGGCGATTCGAAATTAGGCCCGAACGTGCTGCTGTTGAACGGCCGTGTGAGGAAGTTCCCTGTGCGCGGTGGAGGCTCCTCCCATCGCGGCAAGCCAACCGAGGAACAAAGACACAAACAACCCCCAACCCAAATCCGCAGACATGCCGAGCAGATATGCGTTGTGAGCATTCCCGCTGACTTCGGTGCCGCCGAAGGCACTGCCTCCAACGACCACGAGCAGCAAAACGGCGGCGACGGAAAGGCCGAACATGACCATGCCATGGAGCATGCCGTCACGCGAATTGGTGATTCCCGCTAATTGAGCCGTGACTCGACCGGCCACAAACATGGCGATAATGGTGAGAATGACCGACCAGACGGCCATACCCAGGTTCATTCCCGCTATGGGCGACGCGGCAGCAGGATTCGCGGAACTTGCGAATATTCCCGCGCCGAGCGTGCCGAAGATAGACCAAATCGCAACGAAGGTGAACATGCCGGCCCAGATCGCACCCCAATTGGGGCGCGAGATGACCCTCACGTTTTCCTGCGCATCATTCAGATCTGACATATATCCTCCTTTAAATACTGCTCAAAGGTAAAAGCTGCTCAAAACTTGTGTCGGGGGAAGGTATCCCTTGAATGAAGCTTTGGCGAAGGTTTGCCGAAGGTTTGCGCGAAACAGCCATCAGATTGCCTCCAACATCTATCGTTTCCCTGGGCTAACGGATTGTGAATACATCCCTTTAGCTCAAAGTTGGAAGGAGTTCCCTGACGTTCCCTTACAGGGAAAGGCGGGCTACAGCATTCACCCTGAGTTCGGCGTTGTAGGGGGTTACCACAGGATGCTTCCCGAAGTCTGGAGCGTTGGATCCGGCGGCCCTCTTTGCATCTTGATGGGGCACGAAAGAACGATCTTGACGGGGGGCTGCCCTGGTCATACCTTGAGCGTATGAGCGTGATTCGCTTGACGGTCAATGGTCAGGCACATGCGCTGGACGTTGACCCCGACACTCCTCTTCTGTATGTGCTGAGCGACGATCTCGCGCTGAATGGGCCGAAGTTCGGCTGCGGCCTGGGGCAATGCGGCGCCTGCACGGTAATTGTGAAGGGGCAGGCGATCCGCTCCTGCATCACGCCGGTAAAGGCGGTGGGCGGCGCTGCGATCACGACCCTCGAGGGGATCGGCACAATCGACAAGCCGCACCCGTTGCAACGCGCATTCATAGAAGAGCAGGCGGCGCAGTGCGGCTTTTGCGTAAACGGCGTGATCATGACGGCCAAGGCTTTTCTCGATAAGAACCCCAAGGCCAGCGAAGAAGAGATTCAACAGGCAATGTCCGGGATTCTCTGTCGGTGTTTCACCCATGTGCGGATGCTGCGGGCCATCGCTCGCGCGAGAGGCGAAGGGGACGTGGCGAAATGAGCCGCCAATCTAATGTGCCTGCCGAAGGAATCCTGACGGCCAAAGATTCGGGGAGGGTGGCGGCTGGAGTGGCCGGAACATCCGTTTCGCGCAGGTCGTTTCTCGTCGGCGCCGGAGCGATGGTGGTCCTCTTCAGCGCAGAGGGCCGGGTGGGAACGGCTGCGGCGCAGGAGTTCGAGGGAGGCGGAGGTCCCGGGGCGCCTTCGCCGAATCAACTGGATTCGTGGATCGCCATCGGCGCGGATGGAAAGGTCACGGCGTACACGGGCAAGGAAGAGATCGGGCAAGGCATTTCGACGGCGCAAATACAGCTGGTGGCGGAGGAGCTGTGCGTTCCGTTCAGCCAGGTAAGCCTGATCTATTGCGACACGGCGCTCACCCCGGATCAGGGCATCACTTCGGGAAGCCAATCGCACCCCACGAACTTCAATCACCGCAATCTGGCGCTGGCGGCGGCTACCGCTCGCGAGACGCTGGTGGAACTGGCCTCGAAGCGGCTGGGGACGCCGGCCGATCAGCTGACGGCGGCCGACGGCGTAATCAGCGTTATCGGGGCCAAGGGCGATTCTTCCAAGAAAATCGGCTATGGCGAATTGATCAGGGGCCAAAGGTTCGAGATCCAGTTGAATCCGAATGCCAAGCGGAGGCCTGCGAGCGAATGGACCGTGCTGGGGACCGAAGCGCGGCGCCCGGATCTGCCGGCGTTGGTCACGGGCCAATTTGAGTTTGTGCACAATGTGCGGCTGGCGGGGATGTTGCACGGGCGCGTGGTGCGACCGCCGATGGTGGGCGCGACGGTAGACTCCGTTGACGAAAGCTCGGTGAAGGGGATGCCGGGCGTGGTGAAGGTGGTGGTGAAGAAGAATTTCGTGGGGGTGGTTGCGGAGAAGCCGTGGCAGGCAATTCAGGCGGCGAACAAGCTAAAGGTTAACTGGAGCGCCGGGACGGGCTTGCCGAGCCACGCGGACTTCTACAACTACTTGCGGGCGGAGAAGCCGACGCGGGATACGCTGCTGGTGAATTCCAAAGACGTGGACGAAAAGCTGGCGCAGGCAGCGGCGGTGCTGAAGGCGACTTACAACTATCCGTACCAAATGCACGGGTCGATGGGGAGCTCGTGCGCCGTGGCGGACGTTCAGGGCGACAAGGTCACGCTTTACTCGCCGACGCAAGGCGTCTGGCCCGTGCGAAGCAGCGCGGCAGTGCTGCTGGGCCTCAAGCCGGAAAATGTGCATGTGATCTTCCGCAGGGGTTCGGGCTGCTATGGCCTGAACGCCGCCGACACGGTGACCTTCGACGCGGCGCTGCTTTCGCAGGCGGTGGGCAAACCGGTGCGCGTGCAGCTGACGCGAAAAGAGGAGATGGCCTGGGGAGAGAATTACGGATTCGCATTCGTGATGGATGAACGAGCGGGCTTGGACGGCGACGGAAATATCGTGGCCTGGGACCACGAATCGTGGTCCGCGGTGCTGGGGAATCGGCCCGGATATGCCACGCCCGGGAATGTGATTACCGGGAGTTTGGCGGGGTTTTCGCCGGAACCGTTCATGGCCAGAAGCCCCGCGCCTGAACCGCGCGCCTATAGCAACAACAGCAATGGAGTGCCCTCGTACGTGGCCGGCAACGTGGACGGAGCCGCCAAAGGCACGGGCAAGATCACATCCGAGCGCGCGCTGACGCACAACATTCCATCGCCATTTTTTACCGGTCCGCTGCGGTCGCCGGCACGGCTGCAAAATACGTTCGCGCACGAATGCTTTATGGACGAGGTGGCGGCGCGGGTGAAGGCCGATCCGGTGGCCTTCCGGCTGCGGTACTTGAAGGATGCCCGGGTGATCGACGTCGTGAAAGGCGCCGCGGAGTTGGCGAATTGGGAGGCGCGTCCTTCACCGAACCCGCAGAGCCAGAAGACGGGAACGGCCGCCGGCCGAGGCGTCGCTTGCGTGGCTTACGAGGGGAACAATGGATTCGCGGCCATGGTGGCTGAGGTTCAAGTCGATCAGGAGACGGGCAAGGTGAGCGTGAAGCGGATCTTCTTCGCCAACGATTCCGGGCCTATATCCAACCCCAACGGGCTTCGGAGCCAGATCGAGGGCGGGACGCTGCAGGGAATGAGCCGGGCCTTGGTGGAAGAGGTGACCTGGGACGAGCAGAAGGTGACCTCGATCGATTGGCAAACCTACCGCACTTTACCCTTGGGCTTCGCAATTCCCGATATCCGAGTGAAGCTGATCAATCGCCCGGACCAACCAGCCACGGGAGCGGGAGAGACGGCCATTACCATCGTCGCGGCGGCGATCGGAAACGCGATCTTCGATGCTACGGGCGCGCGCGTTCGGCAGGTGCCGTTTACTCCGGAGCGGGTGAAGGCGGCGCTCAGCCAAACGTTGACGCGCGCCTAGCAATATTCGTTGTGCCAGCTTAAGTCCCAAACTCCCGATTTTGGCACTCAAGAGAAAAAACCCCAGGGCCACTCACAAAAAACGTGAGCGCGCCCTGGGCTACAAGGCGGATTCCCACGCGCAGAGACGACTTATGGGGCATCCAGCGAAAACGCCAAGACGGACCCCAGGCGTGAAGACAGCGCATGGGCATCGCCGTCTTCCGTTGTATTTGCGGAAAATTATTGATGGAAAGTGCTGCCTGAGCGGCGGCGCTGACATACAATTGCGACCTTGTGTGCGCCCTTCTTTCCAAGCGCGGGCCGCGGCTCGAACCGCTATCCGTATGCCTCTCCAGGGAGTGAACCCGCTCATGCGAAACGTGCTTTCCGCCGTGCTCCTCATCTTGTTCGCTCTGGCCGCTCCCTTCTGTTCCGCTCAGGAGAGTACGGCGCCGGGTGACGTTTCGAGCGCCCCAGACGGGACCGATCCTGCAGTGACCGTTCCCGATCAGGTCCAGCCAGGGATAACCGCGCCGGCGGCGGCGCCGAGCGAATGGCATATTCTGGGCAGCCAATGGAAAGGGGTGGGGCCGGATTTACTGCGCCAGGAAAAAGATATGTGGCTGTTTCCCGTATCCCTGGCGCGCGGGCATCATTGGAAGCCGGCGCTGGCGCTGATCGGCACAACAGCCCTGCTCACCACGCTCGATGCGCACGATGCCAAGTGGGTTCGAAACAACACGCAACCCCTGGGCGGCTTCAACAATACGTTTGCCGGTTACAACACGGCAACAGCCACGGAAGCGTTTGCGTCGGCCTTTTACCTGGTGGGGATCGCGCGCCGGAACGCCTACGACCAACACACCTTCCTTCTGGCAGGCGAAGCGGTAATCGATTCGGAGATCCTTACTACCGTATTGAAAGACATCGATGGCCGCGAGGCTCCCATCACCTATCCCGCAGGCGGAAACTTCCGGGACAGCTGGTTCAAAGTAAGAAGCGGAGGATGGCTGGGCGGCCTCGGCAGCATGCCTTCGGGGCACGAGATCGCAGTGATGTCCGTGGCGACGATTTTCGCCGAGCGCTATCCGCATCCGGCGTGGCACCGCTGGGTGGCTTACGGGCTGGCCTCCCTGGTGGGAATTTCCCGCGTAACCCTGCAATCGCATTTCACGTCCGACACTGTTGCCGGAGGCGCGCTCGGCTACTTCATCGCGCGCTATCTTGTCCTCGGCAATCACCCAACGAATTAGGCCGGGCGGCGCGATTTGTATAGAAGCGATTTGACATAGAGATGGGACACAGGGTCGATCCGCCGGAGCCTCAGCGTAGATCGGCAAAAACGGGGATTGGCAAACTCGGCGCCAAGCGGCGAGAATCAAAGGATAGAGAGATAAGGGAAAGCTCACGGAGCGTTCAATGTTCTCCTCAATATTAAGGTACGCGGGGATTTGTGGATTGGCGGCGGCTCTGCTTTTCGCCCAGCCTCAGGCCCAGCAGAAGCAAACGAGCGACGCCGACGTGACGCGCGCGACATTGGATAACGGCATGCGCGTGGTGGTTTTGCGCGATCCGCTGGCGCCGGTGGTGACGATCGAGGAGAACTACCTGGTGGGAGGAAACGAAACGCCTTCCGGCTTTCCGGGAATGGCTCACGCGCAGGAACACATGGCCTTTCGCGGGTGTTCGGGCCTGACGGCCGATCAAATCGCGGCGATCTACGCGCAACTGGGCGGATTCGACAACGCCGATACGGAGCAAAATATTACCCAGTATTTCACGACGATTCCGGCCGCCGATCTGGACGCGGCTTTGCGCATCGACGCCGCTTGCATGCAAGACGTACAAGATTCGCAAGCGGAGTGGGCACAGGAAAAAGGAGCGATCGAGCAAGAGGTGGCGCGGGATCTCTCCAATCCCACGTACAAATTCATCACCCGGGTGAGCGAGGACATGTTCGCGGGAACTCCTTACAGCCACGACCCGCTGGGAACGAAAGATTCGTTCGAGGCCACCACGGGCGAGATGCTGAAGAAGTTCTACGAAACCTGGTATGCGCCAAATAACGCAATCCTGGTGATCGCCGGGGCGGTGGACCCGAATGCGGTGCTGGCCGAGGTGAAGCAGTACTACGGAAAGATCGAGCGCAAGACGCTGCCCGCGCGGCCGGAGATTAATCTCTCCCCGGTGAAGTCGGAATCGTTCACGCTGCCCAGCAACCTTCCTTACGTGCTGGCATTTATCGCCTATCGGATGCCGGGGACGGACAGCCCCGATTTCGCGGCGGTGCGCATTTTGAGCGACGTGCTTTCGAGCGAACGCGGCAATCTTTACGAACTGGTTCCGCAAGGAAAGGCGCTGCAGACGGAATTTGGAATTGCGGAGACGTATCCAAAGGCCAGCATGGCTTTTACCGTCGCGGTCCTGCCGACCGGCGCCGACGCAGCTCCCGTAACTCAGGATATGCGCAAGATCATGGCGGATTATGCGGCCAATGGCGTGCCGGCAGATCTGGTGGAAGCGGCCAAGCGGCGGGAGGTGGCGGGCGCGGAATTTCGCCGCAACTCGATTCCCGGGTTGGCGGCGACCTGGTCGGAAGCGTTGGCGGCTGAAGGGCGCAACTCGCCGGACGACGACGTGGAGGCGATGAAGCGGGTGAGCGTGGAGGATGTCAACCGATTGGCCAAGGCTTATCTGGTGGACCAAGCATCGATCACGGCGGAGCTCAAGCCCGCACCCTCCGGAGAGGCGGTGGCGTCGAACGGCTTTGGCGGCGAAGAGCAGGCTACGGCGGCGCCCAGCAAACCGGTGGAACTGCCTGCGTGGGCGAGCGCGCAGCTGCTGACGCTCAAACTGCCGCCTCCGCAGCCCGCGACGACAGACGTGACCTTGCCCAACGGCCTGCGGCTGATCGTGCGCACGGCAAAAGTGACGCCCACCGTCACCGTGGTGGGAACTATCCGGCACGATGCGGACATGGAAGCGCCTCGCGGCCAAGATGGCGTGGACCGGGTGCTGGACGATCTTTTCGAGTACGGCACCAAGACCCTGGACCGCCTGGCCTTTCAAAAAGCCCTGGACGATCTGGCCGCGAGTGAATCGGCCGGGTTTGAATTTTCCTTGCAAGTGCTGAAGCAGGATTTCGATCAGGGAGTACAGCTTCTGGCCGATAACGAGTTGAATCCCGCTCTGCCCGCGCAGGCTTTTAATGTTCTGAAGCCGCAGACCTCGCAATTCGTCGCCGGGCAGCTGCGGAGCCCGGGCTATCGCGCGGGGCGGGCGCTGGATTCGGCTCTGTTCCCGCCGATGGATCCGGCACAACGGCAAGCGACGGCCGAAACAGTCTCGTCGCTCACACTCGATGACGTGAAACAGTACTACTCGAAAGTGTTCCGGCCGGACTTAACGACCATTGTGGTGATCGGCGATATCACGCCGGAAGAGGCCAGGAGCGCCATCGAGAAATCGTTCGGCGGGTGGAAAGCCGAGGGACCGAAACCGGAGGTCGATCTTCCGAAGGTTCCAGAAAACAAAGCGACGGCTGCAAATGTGCCGGACCCGAATGAACTGCAGGATTCGGTGAACCTTTCGGAGACGTTACCCATGACCCGGTTTGACGAGGCTTTTTACCCGCTTCAGCTGGGCAACCACGTGCTAGGCGGCGGCTTTTATGCCACGCGCCTCTATCATGACCTGAGGCAGGTGAGCGGATACGTATATACCGTCGACGTGGCGCTGAATGCGCAGAAAACCAGGACCATCTATACGGTGGAGTACGCTTGCGATCCGAAGAATGTGTCCAAGGCTCGCCAGCTGATTCAGTCCGATCTGGTGGACATGCAGCAGCACGCCGTGAGCCCGGCGGAACTGCAGCAGGCTAAGGCTCTGATTTTGCGGCAGCTTCCGCTGGGCGAGTCGAGCGAAAATGGCGTGGCCAACGCGCTGGCGCGCCGCGCGGAGATCGGGCTGCCGCTCGACGAGCCGGAGCGCGAGGCCAAGCGCTTTAACGACCTCACCGCCGACGACGTGCGCGCCGCGTTTGCCAAATGGATTCGGCCGCAAGATTTTGTGCAGATCGTGCGCGGTCCCTCGCCGCAATAGAATCCTTGCGGCGAGGTCCGCTTCGTTGTTCTACACAGCCAAGAGTGGCTGTGCCACTTGTCCTGCGCAGCCAGGGTGACTGTGCCACTTAGTGTCTAATCTCGAGCTGTGGAAGCCGCGCGTCTGGAAGCGCCCTTGGCAAGGAAGCTCACCAGTTCGGGATTCACCTGATCCGCATGGGTCCAGTTGATGGCATGCGGCCCATCCTTTACCACCACCAAGCGGGCACCCTTGACCAGCTTGGCCGTTCTCTCTCCCGAAGAAGCGAAGGGCACGATGCGGTCCGCATCACCCTGCATGACCAGCGTAGGGACGTCAACGCGAGCGAGGTCCGCGCGAAAATCCTCGTACCAGGCGGGCACGCAGGCAAGGCTCGCAGTGGGCGAGGCGCTGGCCGCCACGTTCCAACTGGCTTGGACGGCCTGCTCGCTGATGCGCTTGCCCATGAACACGTCTGTATTAAAGAAGTCTTTGAAAAACGCGCTAAAGAAGGCGTAGCGATCCGAGGCCACCGCTTTTTCAATGCCCTGGAATACACTGCCGTCCACACCTTCGGGGTTGTCGTTAGTCTTAATGAGGTATGGCGGGACAGAGGACATGAAGACCGCCTTGGTCACGCCTTTCGATCCGTATTTGCCGATGTAGCGGGCCACTTCGCCGCCGCCCATGGAAAAGCCGACCAGGGCGAAATCGCGAAGGTTGAGGTGCGCGATCAGCTTCTGCAGATCTTCGGCAAAAGTGTCGTAGTTGTAGCCGGCGGTTGGCTGGCTGGAATTGCCAAAACCGCGGCGATCATAGGTGATGACGCGATGGCCCTGAGACAGGAGCACGGGGAGTTGTTTTTCCCAGGACGAGCCGCTGAGAGGGTAGCCGTGAATGAGAACGACCGGATCGCCGGAGCCGTGATCTTCGTAATAGAGTTGAATGTCGCCCGAGTTTTCTTTTCCGACTGTAACGTATGGCATGGGTGAATCCTCCTTGGCGTGGTTTAGATGCATAGGATTGAATGGAGCTACTGTGGAAATCGAGCGCGTGGCGTTAATTTTCGATGAATGAATTGCCGCTACTACACGTGTCCGAGCGTTCATTGACACGCTTAAATTCGGGGAATAGACTCCGGCGGTCTCCCTTAGAAAGTTCCCGGTTGGAGGAGGAATCCGTGAATATGAGTTGGATGCGGACGAGCGCTCGGGCAAGAGTGGCTGGACTGACTGTGTTGGCGTTCGGCGCGGCGTTCGCGGGCGCCAGTATTTTTCATCTCAACCACTTCTCCACGGTGATGGGAGCTTCTTCGAGCGCAGCGGCGCCGAAATTCAAATTCGATCCGGACTGGCCGAAACCTCTTCCGAACAAGTGGAAGATCGGCGGCATCATGGGCTTGGCCGTGGATAAGGACGATAATGTCTGGGCCTACGATCGTGCAAACGATCTGACGGACATTGAGCTCGAGGCGGAATTGAATCCTCCGATTGCCGATTGCTGCAAGCGGCCTCCATCGCTAATCCACTTCGACAAAGAAGGCAACGTGATCGGTACCATCGACCCGCAGCAGGGACATGGCTTGGCCGTGGACCTGAAAGGATTCCTATATGTGGGGAATGTTGTTGACGGGCTGAATAGCGTCCATAAATACGATCCAAAGACTGGCACGCTTCTCGGCACAGTACCTCGCGCCCCTGAAAAAGTGCCGGGCAGCGCGGGCCGCATCCTGACCGAAGCGTCAACTTCAGAGCATGTTCCGGGACACGGCGGCGTGGGGCCAGTGGCGACATTCGTTCACCCCCTAGGCGGCCCGCCGCAGCCGCAACCCGATGCGGCGGCTTTGGCGGCACGGGCCAAGGCGATAGCAGCCTTCCACGCCAAGTATCCCCCGACGACGCCGATGATCGTGGGGCAAGTGGAAGAGGTTCGCATCGACGATGCGGCTCGCGAGCTCTATGCCACTGACGATTACCTGGGACGCATCATGGTATTTGACCTGGATACCCTGGCATTCAAGCGAGGCTGGGGCGCCTACGGGCAAAAGCTTTCGGAAATTAGTACGGACGACAAGGACCGCGCCTATACGCCTGGCGGACCGGAGCCTAAGGAATTAATTGGCGACCTGACGCTGAATATTTCGCACGACGGATTGGTTTACGACGGAGACCGCAGGGCCAACCGCATCCAGGTGTTCACGAAAGAGGGCAAGTTCCTGAAAGAGTTCACCGTGGATGTGCATACGGGGGCGGGCGGTTCCGCGGGCGGGGTGATGTTCTCGCCGGACAAGGAGCAGCGGCTCTTGTACATTTCCGATATTACCAACGACCACGTGTGGTTCCTGAACCGCGAAGACGGCAAAATCCTGGGCCAGATGGGGCAGATGGGACAAAACGGGGGCGAATTCTTCGGCATACACATGGAAGCTACGGACTCGAAGGGCGTCCTTTACACGGGCGAAGTTTTTGCTGGCGAAAGAGTACAAAGGTTCCTGCCGGTCAAGTAACGCAAACGCGCCGTAAACGAAAAGGCTCAGCCGCGGGACGTGACGTTCTTATATCTGGCTCGCGGCTGAGCTTTTTCATATGCTGCCAACTACGTGCGGAAGGCGTTTGTTTTAACGACGCCCGCCTCCTCCGCGGATCCCGCCAAAACTTCCGCCATGGAACCCTCCCACTCCTCCACGGAATCCTCCGCGCGGTTCGAAGCCGTGTCCGTAGGGGGCATGCATCTCGCCGAAAGGATGCGGCCGGCCGAAGGCTGGATAGCCGCCGTAAAAGAAGGGCGAGCGATAGACCGCAAACGGCGAGTAAAAGCCCCACCCGAATGGGCTATAGAAGATGCCGTCACCCGGAAGGAAGGTGTAGCAGGAGAACCAGGGATCCCAGTACCAGCCCGGCCCGACCCAGCTAGGTCCACCGTTCACATAAAGACGAGCCTGATCGACACTGGCTTCAGCCAAATATCCGGAGCGCAATGCGGACCAGCGAAAGAGATCGTCCTCGTACTTGCGGGAGTCGAAGCTATCGACTTTCAGCTTGGTGTTGGGCGTGAGTACGACTTCCCTTTCATTGCCCAAATCGAGTTTTTTGTCGTTATAGACGACTTCGGCTTTGCCCTTGAAAACGCGGACGGCGTTTTCGCCGGCGTTAAATTCATATAACCCGTTTTTGAGGATTCTGGTGTTGGCGCCATCCTGCTGGACGCGGATATCGTTGTCCTTGGTGATATCCGTGGCCTCCACCATGGCATGGCCCTTATCCAATTCGACTACGGTGTCGGCGAGGCCGGCGTTGATCATCTTTACCGAGCTGTTATCGTCGACGCGAAGAAACACGCCGGGGCTGAGCAAAACCTCGACCTTGCCGGACTGCGTGTCCAGCGTCTGTCCGGCCGCCAACACTGCGGAGCCCACGGAGCTGGAACTGAGCGCTTGGGTGCCGATGGAAGCTTGCCCCTCGACATAATTGACGGCACCCGGTTGCGCGGGACGAGAATTCTGAGTTTGCGCCCAGCCACTCGCAGGAAACGATGCCGCGAGCAGAAGAGCGCTCCCGATTAGTAATCCTTTAGCGAATCTCATATTTATTCTCCCATCCATTAGATGCTAACGGACATGACTACGAATTCAGGCTGCAATACACGTTTTTAGGGATATCACCGGGGATGAGGCCGAGGCCATACTTTTCAGGCAGCTGCGGTTGAGGCCGTAGCGGCATCGGGAGTTTACCAGATGTCTAACCTGCTGATGAAATGGCCGTTGATGCAGCAGCTTCTGCGGTAGCCGGCTCGCTGCTGACGCGGCGAACATGGGTGCAGGCGGGGCGCGATTCCGGAGAGAATCCGTCAGTGTCGCTGGCCCTGCGAGAGCGGTTGGCTCCCTGAAGCGACGAAGCCGAACGAGAAGCCCTTCATCAGCCTCGTAAGTCATTGTATTGCAATAAGTTATCATATATCAGGGCCGTTCAACATCTGTTGCGCACCAGGCGCTAGTGGAAAAACTTTGTCCCAGTTGAGGCGTTCGGTTCCACTAACTCGCTAGAGCGCTCGGGAAGTGATCCCTGTCCCGCTGATGGCGTAATCGCTAAAGATATATTGGTCAATAACTTACAGCAAGTTTGGGCCTTTTTTCGGAATGGATTATTGGCCGAGCAATTGCTCAAACCCCTTGGGCTAACGTGTCTCTCGGATTATTTTTTCAAGGCGGTCAATCGATGAACTTCTTGCAGCGCTCGCGCAAATTCCACTTTCCGATACTCGCCATGTGCCTGGCGTTGGTGGCGGGCTGCGCTCGCGACCCCAATATTCGCAAGCAAAAGTATCTGGCCAGCGGGAACAGCTATTTCGAGCAGGGAAAGTATCGCGAGGCTTCCATTCAGTATTTGAACGCGATCCAGATCGATAAAACCTTTGCCGACGCACACTACCGGCTGTCGCAGGCCTACGCGCGCCAGGGGATCTGGGCGGGAGCGTATCAGGAGCTGGTTCGAACGACGGATTTGCAGCCAGACAACCTGAAAGCGCAGATCGAACTGGGAACGCTCCTGCTTTCGGCCAAGCGATTCAAGGACGCGCAGGATCGGGCCCAAAATGTGCTGAGCCGCGATCCAAACAATGTCGATGGGCATATCCTGCTGGCCAATTCGGATGCCGCGCTGGAGGACGTGGGCGAATCTTTGCGGGAGATGCAGACCGTCATAAGCCTCGCTCCAGATCAGCCGCGGGTCTATCTGAACATGGGCTATCTGCAATTGAACGCGAAACAAGCCGCCGCCGCGGAACAGAATTTTCTAAAAGCCATCGAGCTCGATCCCAAATCGACTCCCGCCCGACTAGCGCTGGGCAATTTTTATGAGCAGCAAAGGCGCTGGATGGAAGCGGAGGAGCAGTTCCGCGACGTGATTCAGAGCGCTCCGAAGGACCCTATTGCCTATGCCGCCATGGCGTCCTTATTCGAGAGCCAGCACAAACGGACCGAGGCGGAACAGATTTTGGCGCAGGCCAAGCAGGCCATGCCCGACGTGCCGGGCGGCTATTCATTGCTGGGTGAGTTCTACCTGGCAATGAACGAGCTGCCACGCGCGACGGAAGAGTACGCATCGTTGATTCAAGAGCATCCCAAGGATCAGGCGGCGCGCAAGGTTTATATCCAGGTGCTCATCCTGAGCAAACAGCTGGAGGAAGCGTCTAAGCTGAACGAACAACTCATCAAGCAGAATCCCGGGGATATCGATGCGCTGGTTCTACGCGGGCAGATCCTCAATGCAGAGGGCCACGCCGATCAGGCCGTACTGTCGCTCGAGGCGACGCTGAAACAGGATCCGCAAAATCCCTCCGCACACTACAGCCGTGGTATTGCGCTACTTTCCATGGGAAACACGGAGCAAGGCATCAGTGAATTGCAAGAGACGATCAAACTGCGTCCCAACATGACGCAGGCCTACCAGGCGCTGGGCACGGCGGCTGTGCGCAAGGGCGATTTGGAACTGCTTCGCCAAACCGCCGACGGACTGATCGCCGTACAACCGGCGCTACCCGAGGGCTACCTGATGAAAGCCAGCGCCAGCCTAGGCGCCAAGGACGTGGCCGAGGCAGAAAGAAATTTGCAACAGGCAATCACCCTGGCACCTGGCAGCTCACGAGGATATACGGGAATGGGCCAGTTGCGGCTGTTCCAGAAGCGATTCCCGGATGCGACAACTTTGTTTGAACAGGGGCTCGAAAAGAACCCCCGCGACTTGCAGGCTCTCACAGGCCTAGCACAAGTGGATCTGGCACAAAACCAGCCGGGCCGGGCCGTGGCGCGGATTCAAGAGCAAATCGCAAAGGAACCGGACCAGGACGGCATGTATGGGCTGCTGGGACAAGTGCAGTTGAGAGGCAAGGATTACGCGTCTGCGGAGCAATCGCTGACCAAGGCATTGGATATCAATCCCAACAACGTCGAGGCCATTTTGCTGCTGACCAGCGCGCAGATCGCGAGCGGCTCGATCCCCGAGGCCGTCGAATCGTACCAACGGGCGATCCGGCAGGATCCGCGAGACATCCGCGCCTATATTTTGCTCGGTTCGCTGGAGGAGTCCCAGGGCAATTGGCAGGAGGCGCAGCAGGAGTATCAGAAGGCCCTGGCCGTGCAACCCAACAACCCAGCCGCGGCGAATAATCTTGCTTACATTTTTCTGGAGCACGGCGGCAATGCCGATGTGGCCTTGTCCCTGGCACAAACCGCTCGCCAGGCCATGCCGGACAATCCGAATACGGCCGATACGCTGGCCTGGGCATATGTAGACAAAGGAGTTTTCGGGCTGGCGATCGAGTTGCTGCAGGAAGCCACGAATGCGTCTCCGGCGAACGCGACCTACCATTATCACCTGGGCGTCGCCTATCAGAAGAATCACGACGGCGCGCGAGCCAAGGCTCAGTTTGAACGCGCGCTCCAATTGAACCCTCCTCAACCACAGCAAGAACAGATTCGCCGGGCGCTGACCGAAAACGTCGGCGGCTAGATTTGCGGTAGATGGATCAAACGATCCTCTGTCGATTCGTCCACGGCCTTAGAAGCCTGAGGGTGCATCGAAACTAGGACGAGGAGGGTCGCGCTTTCCAGGCCACTCGTGTAATGTGTGGATCGCTTCGAAGGAGGCCGCTTGCGCGCTGTCATTACGGGAGGTGCAGGTTTTCTGGGGTCGCATCTGTGCGACTACCTGATCGAGCGCGGCTGGGAAGTGCTTTCGATCGACAATCTGGTTACCGGACGCGAAGCAAACGTCGCTCATCTGATGAAGCATCCTCGTTTCCGCATGATGTCCCACGACATTTCACGCTATATCGAGGTGGACGGCCCCGTCGATTACGTTCTCAACTTTGCTTCCCCGGCGAGTCCGCCGGACTACCTGAAACTTCCTATCCAAACACTGAAGGTGGGCGCTCTGGGGACGCACAATACGCTGGGCCTGGCCCTGGCGAAGAAGGCGAAATACTTCCTCGCTTCCACCTCGGAGTGCTACGGGGATCCGCAGATTACGCCGCAGCCGGAAAGTTACTGGGGAAACGTGAACCCCATCGGTCCGCGGGGCGTCTACGACGAATCCAAGCGATTTGCCGAAGCGATGGTGATGGCCTATCACCGCTACCACGGCGTGGATACGCACATCGTGCGCATCTTCAATACTTACGGTCCGCGCATGCGCCTGAATGACGGCCGGGCATTGCCGAATTTCGTATACCAGGCGCTGACCGGCCAACCGATCACCGTCTACGGCGACGGGCGGCAAACACGAAGTTTTTGTTACGTGTCGGACCTGATCGAAGGCATCTACCGGCTCATGAATTCCGACGAGCACGAACCGGTGAATATCGGCAATCCGCAGGAGATTACCATTCTCGAATTCGCCGAACGCATCCGGCAGCTCCTCGGATCCGAAGCTCCCATCGTTTTCAAGCCGCTCCCGCAGGACGATCCCAAGCAGCGTTGCCCGGACATCGGCAAGGCTAAGCGCCTGCTCCAATGGGAGCCCAAAGTCAGCTTGAACGAAGGGTTGCGCGTAACGTTGGAATTTTTCCGGCAGAAGGTGGCAGCCGGACAAGCGATGAGCTAATCCAGGCAGCGGGACTAAGAAGAAACGAGCGCGGGGCTCGGGCTCAGGTCGGGCCGCCCGAAGCTGTGATACTCGAAGCCCAGCTCCTTCATCTTTGCGGGCGGCAGCATATTGCGCGCATCCAGAATCAGCGGCCGGGCCATCTCTCCGTAGACGCGCTGCCAATCGAGATCGCGATACTCCTTCCACTCGGTGAGCAAGAGCAAGGCATCGGCTCCGCGCGCCGTCTGGTAAGGATCTTCCACGAACTCCACGCCTTTATCAGGATCAAGCGAGCGCGCTCGATCGCCACGGGATCTGAGGCCCGCACCTTGGCGCCCTCGGCGATCAGGCGCCGCAGGACTTCAATGGCCGGCGCAAAACGAACGTCGTCCGTATTGGGTTTGAAGGCCAGGCCCAGCACGCCCACGGTTTTATCCTTGACCACCCACAGGGCGCGGCGGACTTTCTCGACGAACTGCTCGACACGGCGCTTGTTTACCGCCTCGACTTCGTGCAGCAAAGTGAAATCGACGCCATTGCTTTTCCGCCAAGCGGATGAACGCCTGGATGTCCTTGGGCAGGCAGAACCCGCCAAAACCCAGACCGGCGTTGAGAAAATGCGGTCCGATGCGCGGATCGAGCCCCATCGCGCGGGTGACCTCTTCCACATTCCCGCCCAGCTTCTCGCAAAGATCGGCAACGAGATTGGCGTAGGAGATCTTCAAGCCGAGGAAGGAGTTGGAAGCGTGCTTGATCAATTCGGCGCTGGCGATGGTGGTCACGAGAAATACCGGGGCGGGCGCGGGCGGACATTTCGGCTGGTGAACGGGGCAATGGAAGGTGCCCTCGAGAAAGGGCTTGTAGATTTCGCGCAGTTGGCGCTCGGATTCCGCATCTTCCACGCCAACCACGATGCGGTCGGGATGAAAGAAATCGGCTACGGCGGTGCCTTCGCGCAGAAACTCCGGATTGGAGGCGACGCGGAAGCCGAGCGCCATTGCTTGCGGCCATAGACCTGCAGCGCGCGACGGAGTTCCTCACCCGTGTGCGCAGGCACGGTGCTCTTCTCGATCACCAGCTTCGGCGAGCGCGCTGCCGCCGCGATTTGCCGGGCCACATTATCGATTGCGGAAAGATCGGCTTCGCCGGAATCCAGCGGCGGCGTTCCCACGCAAATGAAAACAGCATCCGCTGCGCGAACCGCTTCCGCGCAATCGGACGTGAAACTAAGTCGACCGGCAGCACGTCGCGCTTTGCATCACGTGATCGAGGCCCGGCTCGTAGATCGGCAGGCGTCCCGAGTTCAGCATGTTGATGCGGGCCACATCATTATCCGTGGCGACAACCTCGTGCCCAGCTTCGGCCAGGCAGCTTCCCGTCACTAAGCCCACATACCCGCAACCGATTACGGCAAGACGCACATTACCCTCCTAGCGACAAAACGTGTGGGTGCTTTTTAGAGCTAATCGACCGACAAAAATCCAAGTTACACCAATCCCAGCACTCCTGCCACCGGCCTGTTCGTTCCACTTACCGTTGGATAACGGGAGGGCGCCAAAGGGTCACTTCGGGCGAGGAATCGTCTAATTTGGCGGCTTCCAAGGGGTTAGTAAGCAAGCCGCGGAGCCCCATTAACAAGAGGCGAGGCTGACTGCGGCATACATGCCAAAGCAGGCGAGCGGCCTCGTCGCGGCTGAACCGGCTCAAGGAACGGCGCATTCGATCGTTCATCCAGTCGACGAGGCGGCTGTAATCCGCTTGCCGAAAGCCATGGATGGAGCGGCGAATCATCCTGTGCAAATCGAGCTCCCGGCGCAGGGAGCGAAGTTCCTGGCTTGGCCCAGCATTGAGGATGCTCTCACTCACCGCCAAAGCGCCACGAAAGCCGGTCACCACGCCCCCCAGCGTGGATACTTTGACGTGGGCGGCGGCGTCCCCTACCAAAAAGACGCGGCCCGAAGCCACTTTGCGTTCGATGGGAATCCACCGTTCGTAGACTGGAATTCGCGCGCCCTGAAAGGCCAGGGCCCTGAAGTGGCGTTGCTCCATGAAGAGCTCCAGACAACGGCGCGTTCGCCGGCCATCCACGCCGATCAGCCCGAGCGCTCCGGTGGTGCTGGACTCGGGAATGAGCCAGTAGAAGTAGGGCGTGTCATCGGGAATGAACCAGACCCGAGCGGAATCCAAAGGCATTCCCGACGGCAGCTTGACGATCGCTTGCACCAGCGGAGCTGTGGTCAGCCCGGGCCATCCGGCCGCGCGAGCTACCGAGCTTTGGGCGCCGTCGGCGCCGATTACGGCGCTGCACTGGAAGCGCTCAGTCTCCGGTCCTTTCGTTTGCTTACCGACTCTCGCGAAGGCCATCTCAATACCGCCGCGACTGCCCTGGAGGGAAGCAAAGCGCCGGCCGAATTCGATCTGCGCGCCGCGGCTTTGAGCCTCGTCTGCAAGGGCGCGAATCAAACTGGAGCGTTCGATCACCAAATCAGGCGATTCCAAAGGAATGGTGGCGGCACGGCCGTCTGTGAATAGTTCGAAACGATTAATTTTATTGACGACGGATTTCTCAGACGCTGTCCCAAGGAGCTCGTGGATGCGATCGGTGACAATCAGGGTTCGGCGAGGAGAATCCAGCCGTTCGGCGCGCTCGAAGAAACGCACGTTACAGCCGCGCCGGGCCAGGAGCAGCCCTGTAAAAAGGCCGGCAGCTGAAGCGCCCACAATCCCGACCGATTGGCCGGGCGCGCGGTGCTGCTCAATGTCCCCGAAATCTTGCAGACTTCCCTTCCTGCGTTACTCAGGTCGAATGATGACTTCGTGAGGCTTGTGCTACGACTCTCTGGTCAGGGCGCATTTATGTTTAGCGCGCGGCGAAATTTCAAGCTCCCCATAAAGAAGCAGGCCCCCAGCTCTCTAAGTCCGAAAAGAAACCCCGCTGGACAAGGAGTATAACGAAGAGGTCCGCGGGCGGCAAAGTACACGCACGGACATTAGCTTGAAAAGAACCTACGTGGCTGATTCAGGAGGCGTGGGTTGAGGAGGAAGCTTGGCTTCGGTTCCCTGACGTTCGAAGGGCAAATACTCCAGCGCCGCAATCGCAGCGACTAGCGCCAAGACGAGAAGAGCACCCAATGGAGCGATTTCACCCGGACCTAAGCGGATGCAAACGATGGCCAGCAGTCCAAAACCCATGCCCGCCGCATACATCAGGAGAACTGCCCCGCGTGTCCCAAGCCCGTAGTTTGCCAGACGATGACCGGTGTGGTCCTTGCCAGGGCTCGTGAAAGGAATCAAACCACGCCCCAAGCGCGAGACGGAAACAAGAGTGGTATCGAGAATGGGGATGCCGAGAATAAGGATGGGCACGAGCCAAGCCGCGGTCCGCGAGGCCGGGTTCACGCGCAACTGGAGCGCCAGTGCGGCCGCGAGGAAACCCAGAAACATCGCTCCGCCATCACCCATGAACATTCTCGCGGGGCTGAAGTTCCATCGCAGGAAGCCAAGGGCTGCGCCAAGGACCGCCGCGGCCAGCGCGCCGACAAGGACCTGACCGTTCAGCATGGCCAGAATGGCGATAAAAAGGGAGGCGATGGCGGCGATGCCCGCGCATAGCCCATCCATATAATCCAGGATGCTAAACGAAGCGGTGATGGCCGTGATCCAGAAAACGGTCAGGATGGCATCCGCGACGGCGCCAAAGCGCCCGGGAAGGAGCGCCGAAAAAACCTGCGCGCGGGTTCCCGACGCGAGCACGATCAAGCCGGCTATCGGAAAGCCCAGGAAGAGTTTGACCTGGTGATGCAAAAGGCCCCAGTCATCGAGCGTCCCGACCAGGACGAGCAAGGTCGCCGCCGCCATGATTCCGAGAATGGGACGAAGCGATTGGCCGCGATTGCCAATGAGCAACGCTAGAATGACGGCGGCATAGATTGCGATTCCACCCAGCAGGGGGATCGGTTCGAGATGTATTTTTCGGGGGCCCGGCAAATCCACCATGCCGACGCGGAGCGCCAATCGCCGTACCGGCACGGCGATCGTCAAAGAAGCGACGAAAGCAATCGCGAACGTGAGTAAACTCGGCCCCATGGTCAATCGCTATCGGTCATTCTGTACGCTGTACGGGCAGTATGCTGTACGGACCTGTCATTTTCGCGCGGCTTCTTCGACCAGTTCCACAAATTTCTGAAGCTCTTTGAATCTATCGTACGTCCTTGCCAACTCCCGGGATTGCTTGCTCATGCGTTCCCTTACTTCCATGGTTTGCAGGATGCGGCGGACCGATTCGGCCAGTTGGTTCGGGTCGTCGGGATCGGCAACGATTCCACACTCATACTGCCGCACGAGACGCGCGATTTCGGTCCGTTCGGAGGCGACCGCCGCGATGGGACGGCCATAGGCCAGAATGTCGTAGACTTTGCTGGGCACCACCACGCCTTCCAGACCCCGCTTGATCGTGACGACTTGCAAATCGCCGGCGGCCATCACCGAGGGAATTTCAGAAGCGGGACGAAAGGGCAAAAATCTGATATTCGCGCAGTTCCGCGCTAGCTCCTGAATCTCTCTTTTCTTCGCGCCTTCCCCCACAAATACAAGCCCCACGCCATCCGCTTCCAGCATGCATGCCGCCTTGACGAGGGTTGCCCACGCACCATAGAAACCCAAATTGCCGGCATGAACGATCACAAAGCGGAACCGCCCTCGAATCTCATCCACGACCGACAAATCTATGGCGGGCGGAATATCGGAGAAGGGCACGGCATCGCGAATCACGGCGACGCGGGAGGGGTCGACTCCTTTCGCAACGATCCGCTCGCGCATATCCTCACCCAGGACTACGACGCGCGCAGCTTGCCGCAAGGCTTTGCGATGGGACTCCTCCCAGGCGTCGCTCCAAATTCCCGGAGGCAGGATTCCGCCAGCCAGCGCCATATCCGGGTACATGTCGCGAACGTTATAAACAAAAGGCCGCCCCAAGAACCTGGCCACCGCAGCGGCTACGATTCCTTCCATGGGCGGATCGGTCATGGACAAAACGACGTCGGGCTTCATGGAAAGGGCGTGAGGAACCGAGAGCGCAAGGTAGCTCAGATAGTTCGCCAGCCTGCCTTTCATGCGAACCCGGGAGAAGGCCGTCGATCCCACTCGCTCAACTCTCAGATTGCCTCGTTGTTCGCGGTTGAGCCAATACATGCCGTGCCGCTCTGTTGGATCGTAGGAGGGACGGCCGGCGAGAACGGTGACGCGATGCCGCTCGGCAAGCGCGCTGGCCACGAGCGCCGCATGCTTCGCGGTGGCGGCTGTATCGGGCGGGAAATATTCGTTCAAGAGCAAGACATGTAGTGGGCGCATTCGTCAGGGAACGAGCGCTCGGACGGCTTGCGATTGGAACGATTCGAACCCTTCGAACCTCGGGAGCGGTTCGAAGCGGCAATCGAGATGGCCTATGGTGAACAGTACGCGCCTCTTGAACCTAAACGCGGCGCGAGACGGCTTCCGCCGAAACCGCCGGGCGAGCCGAGCGCGGCTTGCAGATCAAGTAATTTCCGATCGCCAGTACGTCCATATCCGTGCGCAGGAAGCAATCGATGGCCTCTCGGGGTGCGCAGACAATCGGCTCGTTGTCGTTGAAGGACGTATTGACGACTGCAGGCGTGCCCGTGAGCTTGTTGAATTCACTGATCAGCCGCCAGTATCGCGGATTGGCCTCCCGATCGACGGTCTGCAAACGGCAGGTGCCGTCGACGTGTGTAGCGGCGGGCAGCGCGTCGCGTTTGTTCTGGCGCAGGGGATAAGCAAAAGTCATAAAAGGCGAAGGATGAGACCCCTCGAAGAAATCTCCCGCCGATTCCGAGAGAATGGAGGGAGCGAAGGGGCGAAACGGTTCCCGATGCTTGATTCGGCGATTCAAGCGTTCCTTCATCTCCGCCTTTCTGGGATCGGCGAGAATGCTGCGATTGCCCAGAGCGCGAGGTCCCCACTCAGCCCTTCCCGAGAACCAGCCCACGATATCGCCTTCGGCAATGTGATGCGCCGTGGCTCGAACGAACTGTTCATCGGACAACTGGGATATGCCGAAGCCTCCTTCGAAGAGATGCCGCTCTTCCATGGCGCTGCGAATCTCCGGCGCTTCGTAACCGGGGCCCCAGGATGCGTGGGACATTTCGAAACTACGGGGATTTCCAAGGAGTTGGTGCCAAACATAAAAAGCGGCTCCGACGGCGAGACCCGCATCCCCGGCCGCGGGCTGCACGAAAATCTTCGCGAAAGGCACGTGGTCAAATATTTTGGCGTTGGCTACGCAGTTGAACGCCACTCCACCCGCGAGGCAGAGCGCTTGTTGGCGCGTTTGCGTATACAGAGCGCCGATTTTGTGCAGTAGAACTTCCTCCAAACGAGCTTGCAAACTCGCGGCGATATTCTTATGCCTCTGCTCCAAGGGCGCTTCCGGCGCGCGCGCAGGTCCGAGCCGCTTCTCGAGGTAATCGGAAAAGAGCCGGCCGAGCACCGGTGTTTTGTCCGCTTCTCTCCAGCTCATTTGGGCGCCGCTCTGGTGATGGCTGAAGTATTCCAGCCCCAGGCGAAACCCGCTGCCATGGTTCACTACAATGCGGCGAAACTCATCCAGGTACGCCGGCTGGCCATAGGCGGCGAGCCCCATCACTTTGTATTCATCGCCGAATTTCCAAAAGCCGAGATATTGCGTGAGCGCTGTGTAAAACATGCCCAATGAATGAGGGAAGGCGATCGTGCCTTGAATGCGCATACGGCCACCCTCGCCCGCCCCCCACATGGTGCTGCCGAAGTCGCCCAGTCCATCGGCGGAAAGCAGCGCCGCTCGATCGAAAGGCGATACAAAGAATGCGCTGGCCAGGTGCGCGCGGTGGTGCTCCACGCGATGGAAGCGCGCCCGAATGCGCTTCGGATCGATTTCCAAGCTTTGCGCGAGCGTCGTAGGAACATCGGCAAACGAAGCCCACGCGCGGCGGCGTTCGAGCGCGAACTGCGGCATGCGCAGGGCGTAAAACAGCTTGGTTCCCATGCGGGCCCATGGGTCGCGCGGGATTGCCAGGTGATCCAGCTGGTCCAGGGTGATCCCGCCAGCTTTCAGACAATATCGAATCGCTTTTACGGGAAATCCCGCGGCGTACTTCACGCGATTCAAGCGCTCTTCTTCAACGGCGGCAACAACCTTGCCATCGCACACTAGTGCGGCTGAGGCATTGGCGTGGTAAGCATTGATGCCGAGGATGTTCATGGCAGAATTTCTGGCCTCACTTCGTCAGCTGGCCGCGGCTTCCGCGCCAGATGCTTCGGAACGTTCGGCACACGATTCGGCTTCATCGATATGCTTGCGCACCCACTCATTCAGGACAAAGAGGCTCCAGGGCCGCGCCCAATTGGTGCGCCCTCTCAAGAACTGCCGCCACACGGTTTTCGCCACTTCGCCGTCCAACACCAAGGCGAGTGAGGGCGTTAGTGCGTTCAGGCGAGAGGCCACTTCCACGCCCAATTTCCCGCGCAGCCAATGCTCCCAAGGAAGCGTGAAAGGGCGTTTCGCCCGGGTCAAAACCTCGGCCGGCACAAGATCCCGGACGGATTCCGCAAGGAGAGCTTTCGGCGTGGCGCCTTTCTTCGCGCTGTCCGGCAGAGCGGCGATGAACTCGACCAATCGATGGTCCAGCAAAGGCACGCGCACTTCCAAGGAATGGCGCATGCTCACCGAATCGGTGTCGCGCAAAAGCGTGTTCAGCATATAGGTGCGCAGCTCAAGATAGGAAGTGGTGGATTGGCCCCGCAAGATTTCGGCTCGGCGAACCAATTCCTCCAGCGATTGCCGCCATGAAGCCGTTTCCGGCCGGGCCGTTTGCCGGTACATGCTGAGGATCGAAGGCGGCAGTAATCGATTGGTTTGCCCGGGCGTAAAGAGCATACGGGAAACAAAATAGGCGTGCGGGAGCGCTTCGGGATGGCTGAAAAGCGCGGCAATTTTGCGTAGTCTATCGGCGCGCCGCGGATCGGTTCCGCGACGGCCAATCGCCAGGAGCGCCTCGGATATGGCTTGACGCGCGGGGCCGGGCAGCCGCCGGGCGATCGCTAGCAGCTTCGCCAATTGCGGCGTGGTGCGGAAGCTTGGATACCCACCAAAAAGTTCATCACCGCCCAATCCAGAAAGGGCGACTTTCAGGCCGGCCTGGCGCGCTCCCCACGAGACGAAAAAAGTGTTCACCCCATCCATACTAGGCTGGTCGAGAGCCTCGACTGCCTCAAACAGGTGTGACTGCATCTCGTCGGAGGTCAGCAGCAACTCTCGATGACGCGTGCCGAGTTGCCGGGCGGTCTCGCGCGCCGCGGCTGCCTCGTCGAACTCCTGCTCCAGAAATGAAAGCGTAAACGTGTGGATGTCTCGAGATTGCCTTGAAGCCAGTGCCGCCAGTGCCGTTGAATCGAGGCCGCTGCTCAAAAATATCCCCACAGGCACGTCGGCCACCAATTGCTCGGTTACCGATTGATCGAGCAGCGTTCGCACCTCACGTGCCGCCGATGCCAAAGTTCTCGGCGCGTCGTGAATTTGATGCGCTCGCACGCAAAGATCCCAATACGCCCTGGGCTCGGGCGAAAAAGGAGCATCCAAGTTCAGCGTCAATGAGTGGCCCGGCGGCAGGGCGTAGACGCCCTCGATTAGTGTTGCCGGTTCCACTACGGAACCGAAGAGCAAGTATCCTTCTAGAGCTTCCAGTGAAAGGCGGCGCTCGATCGCGTCACTCGCAAGCAAAGCGCGCAGTTCCGAAGCAAAATAGATCGCCCTCTCGACCAGCGCGTAGTAGAGCGGCTTGATTCCCAAACGATCTCGCGCCAGGAAAACGCGGCCCCGTCTCGAGGAATTTGTAGCGGCACTCCTTCCATCCCAAAGCGCAAACGCAAACATGCCATGGAAATGCTCGACGCAGCGCTCTCCCCATTCTTCATAGGCGTGAACGATCACTTCGGTATCGCTGCGAGTGCGAAAAGCATGGCCGCGATTCTCGAGCTCCGCCCGCAGTTGCAGAAAATTGTAGATCTCCCCGTTAAAAACGACTCCGACATCGCCCGTTTCGTTAAAGACCGGCTGGCGACCGCCGGAGAGATCGATGATGCTGAGCCGGCGAACGCCAAAAGCAACTCCGGGCTGCGTGAGCATGCCCTTGTCGTCAGGCCCTCGATGGGCGAGCGCTTGCATCATCTTGCGAACGCGGCTTTCGGCCGCCGACGCGTCCGCGCTAATTACGCCGCAAATGCCGCACACCTGGTCTTCTCCTATCAGGGTCCAACTGGTCCTATCGAGCTGCTATGGGGCCGCGCTTGGGCTCCGCAATACGTCGGCGTAGAGCGCTTCGGTTTCCGCCAGAGGTTGCTCCCAACTCAACCCGCGAGCGACTTCCGCACAACCCAGCTTCAAACTCGCGCGTAACCCTGTGTCGCTCAATTGATGGAGGGCGCGAACCAACGCTTCGCATTCGTGCTTGGTAACGAGCCCGGCGCGGCCTTCGATCAAGGGAGCTATGCCGCATCGGTCGGTCACGACCACGGGAGTTCCGCAGGCGACCGCTTCCGCCGCGGCGTTTCCAAAATTTTCGTTCTGCGATGGCAGAACAAACATATCGGCATCGGCAAGCGCGGACCATTTGCCCTCATCATAGAGGGGGCCGATAAAAAGCACGGGCGAATTCACACCCAACCGCCTTACTTGCGCCTCCAACTTTCTCCTATAACTGGGATTTTCAAAGGGACCAGCGAAGATAAGAGCGGCATCTTGTCCGCCGTCCGCTTCGCTTTTCCAACGAGCGAAGGCGTCGATCAGCAGCTCCGGACTCTTTTTTTCGACGATCCTGCCGAGAAACAGCACGAGAAATGTTTGCCGCGAAATTCCGTATTGGCGCCGAAAGGCTCCAGCCGCTCCGCAAGGCTGCGGAAATTCAATGCCATTTCGCCGAACGGAAATCTTCCGGGGAGGAATCCCTTCTTCGATCAGCTCCTTCTCTTCTTGAACGGATGTGGCCACCAGCCGCGCCGCCCCGAGGGCAACCGATTCGCCAAACAGCCGGCGATAGGCCCGCTTCAGCGCCAGATTGCGAACCAGCGGGCGGAACATCCCCATCGGCTCGAGCACGTAAGGAATTCCCCTTCGGCGGCAGGCGGCCGCCACGATGGGACCGAGCAGATCGTACGTTCCGTAGATGTGCACAATATCGAAGGAGGGCAGCTCCTTGCGGCAGAACTCGAATGTTGCGGGATTCCAGGTGAGGGAGCGATACAGGCCCCAACTGCGAAGATAGCGCGTCCCCACGCCGTCTTCCTGGTATCGCCAGCCCTGGTTGGTACGAACAATCGCGACGGCGGGGTTCGATAGGCCTTCGATCCCAAGATCGGAGGTCAAAACGCTCACGCGGTGGCCTCTTTTCGCCAGCCCGCGCGCCAGCGAGCGCACCTTCACCGCCGGCCCGCCGCGCTCGACGAAAGGAAAATACGACTGCGTGACTTTCAGCACGCGCAGAGGGGCGACACTCGCTTTTTCCGAATCGGGGAGGCCGCCGACGGTGGTGGCTTCGTAAAGGGCCGAAGCTGAAGAGAGGTTACGATGCACGGACTTTTTTATACCGAACGCATTCACGCGAGCATTGCGTTCCTGAATCACCGAAATTATAACCTCGGAGTATTGGCCGCCTATGGGACGTTTGCAATCCTGTTTCCGCCCCCAGCCCGAAGAGAAGGCTCAATCTATTAGTTTCTCGAAGATTGCGCTTAGTTGCGCCGAAAACCGAGCAAAGGTGAAATCGCGCTGCACCTTTGCCAATGCTTGAGCGCCCATCGATTCCCTCAGCGAGTCGTCGCTCAACAGCCGCGTCAGGCGGTCGACAATCTGACCAACATCTCCGTAACGCACCAGATAGCCGTTCACACCGTCGTCGATGACGTCGGGCGTTCCGCCGTGGTTGCCGCCGATCGCCGGCTTGCCGCAAGCCATGGCTTCGATAAACACCAGGCCAAAGCCTTCGCCGCGGCTGGGCATGGCGAAAATCGTGCAGTGGCCGTAGGCGTTGGGAAGCTGATCGTGCGCGATGAATGGGAGGAAATGAATGCGCTCGGAAGCAGGCGATTCTCGCGCGAGGGATTCCAGGCGGGGCAGATCGGTTCCTTCTCCTACCGCGACCAGGTGCAGGTCCGAAAAGGCTTTTGCCAGAACCGCCATCGCAGCGATCAAGTGATCGGCGCCTTTATAAGCTTCAGTGGCATCCCAGCGGCCAACCGTCAGGATCACTCGTCCCTTTGGAAAGCCGTGCGGCAAAGGGGAACTCGCCGGCAATTGAGGCTCGGGATCGCAGCCCGGGTCGAGGCTCCAGGCAAGCTTCCGCCCTTTGCCGGGGAATATGTGCTGCTCTCGCATGGCTCGCGAAAGCGTATCTTCGCTGGGCGCCAAGATGCGGTCGGCGGATTGCAGCGACCAACGCCGGATTGCCGGTAACGGCGTCCACACTTCCACTCCGTGGACTACAATCACGCTGGGCATTCCGGGAGCCAACAACTTCATCGCGGCGACCACAGGCGCAAGGTTTGGATGCAGCGCCAGCACGATGGCGGGCTGCCGAAAGGCGAGCCCGCACGCTGCCGAGACGAAGCGGGGCTTGGATCCCCCGCAGCCTGTGAAACGGATTTGCGGGGAGCCGGCTCCGAACGAACCGTCGCCAGCGGGATCAGTCAGAGTGAGAAAACGGTATTTCTCGCCGTGCTGAGCGGCGAACGATGCCATGGCAAAAGCAGTGAGACAGCCGGAGCGTTGAATGCCGCCCGCACCCGTGAGCTGCGGAAAAAGACCGACGATCATCGTTGGGACTCTTCCTGCGAGTGCGACTTCTCCCGCGCCGCCGCTTCGAGGAAGTCGCGCATCTTCTGCGCGTGTGACTCCCAGGTGTAGCGGCTTGCTGTTTCGGCCGCCGCGGCGCCCAATCGATTGCAGAGGGCCGAGTCGTTGACGAGCATCCTCAGCATATCGGCAAGCGCTCTTGAATCCGCCGCATTCTCGAGAACCAGGCCGTCGCTTCCGTGGGTGATGATTTCCGATCCTCCATTCTGCCTTGAAGTGATCACCGGAAGCCCGCAGGCCATCGCTTCCGCAGGAGGCTGCGCAAAAGCATCATCGAGAGAAGGGCCGACATAAACGTCAGCCGCGGCATAATAGGTCTCCACGTCCGCGGCGAGGCGGGCAAAACTGAACTCTGGTGTCCAACGCCAGGCGCGCGATCAGAGCGCGAAAGCCCGACGGACTATCGTTTCCCACCACGAGAGCGCGCAATCGCGGATCGGCAACCTGAGCCATCGCTTCCAGCATGCAGGCCAAACCCTTATTTCTCCAATCGTTGCCAATCAGCAGGAGAACAAATTCGTCGTCTCGAATGGAGAAAGCTCGGCGCGATTCAGCGCGAAGCCTGGCGCGTCTCCGAGGCGAGAAACAGTCCAGATCCAACCCATTGTAAATTACGCTGACGTCAGCGGCGCGCGGATAAAGCCGCTTCAAATCCGCCGCGGTTTTTTTTGAGACGGCAGCAAGGCGGACCGGACGGTTGTAGATGCGGGATTCCAAAGCCGCGATCAGCGCATAGTAAAGGCGACGGTGAATGATTCGCGGCCACGCTGGAAGGGGGTTCCGGCTCAAGCGCAATTGGTCTTCCATACTGCGATAAAAGCCGGCAAAAAGAATGTGCACCGAGATGGCGTCCGCATCGAGGCAATTGATCCCCGGCGAGTAAACCACGTCGGGAACGATCCCCTTGGCACGGTCCCGCCAACGGCAGATATGATTCGCCGCCAACCACCACAAGTAACCTAGAAGGTGTGGACCGCGCAGAGCTGGAATACGGCGCCAGACGACCCGTGCGAGATCGACATCCTCCACTCGATTGCTGTAGATGTAAAATTCGTATTCATCCGCCAGGCGGGAGACAAATTCGGCGACCCGGCGTTCGGTTCCGTGACACTTGTCAATGAAAGGCGAGACCACTGCGATGCGGCGGCGGGACATGCCCGGCGTCAAGGAACCACGTTCATAAGGTCCGACCAGCGGGCCAGGACAAACAAACTCCAGACGCGCGACCAACCTACCGACTCGGGCGAACTCTGAAACCGTTGCCAGATCCGGCTGACCGCCTGGGGATCAAGGATTCCCCGGTCCGCCAAACGACCCAAGGAAAAAGTCTCCGCGAGCACAGGCTTCAAATCGCGCGTGAGCCATCTGGCGAACGGAAACGTAAAGGTCCGCTTGGCACGGGACTTCAAATCGGCAAGAAGTTCCGCTGGCATGAAGCGCTTGACGGCCTGCAAAAGCAACTCCTTGGGATGGCGCCGCACTGTCCCCGGCATATTCAACATGAATTTGACGACTTCATCGTCGAGAAAAGCGGGCCTAACTTCCAGGCCGTGAGCCATGCTCAAGGCATCCAAGTCGCGCAGCAGCCGGGGCTGAAGGTGCGTACGGATGTCCATCGTGGAAAGCTTATCCGGCAGCGGAAGCCCCTCGGCCTGAGATGCGCAATCGCTCAAGTACTTCCACGCCTCATTGAATGCTCCATATCCGCCGAGCGGCGCGGTGAGAAGCGCAACGTCGCCTTCCAGAAACAGAGTCTTGACGGCCATCTGCGAGGCAACAAAAGGATCGGCGGCACCGACGAGATAACGGAACTTGCGCCAACGATAAGGCCAACTTTCGCGATCGAACAGACGCCCAACCGCCGAAGGCACGGGGCGCGCCCATGCGGCGATTCGCTCGAAGCGCTCGAACCATTTCCAGGAAGTGTATCCGCCGAAAAGTTCGTCGCCACCCTGACCGGAGAGAGCGACTTTGAATCCGCGCTCCGCTACGATCTTAGAAATCCAATAGGAGTTCAAGCCGTCCACAGTGGGCTGATCCATGGCGACGATATAATCGTCGAGACCAGACATCACTTGCTCAGCGGAAATCTGGACAGATTCAAGCGGAAGGCCGAGCTGCCGGGCGGTTTCCCGGCTGAGCGCCGTCTCGTCGAACTCGCTCTCACTGAACCCGATGGTTACCGCGGTCACATTTGCGGTCCCGGCCTTGCGCGCCAGCGCCCCCAAGCACGCGGAATCGGCGCCGCCGCTTAGGAACAGGGCGATGGGTACGTCGGAGATCAAGTTCCGGCGCATGGCACCGAAAAGCACTTCTCCAAGTCGATCACTCACATCGGCGGCAGTTGAACGTGCCCGTGAGATGCAAGAACGGTCGAGATCCCGGTACGCCTTCAAATTCCATGCGCCATCCTGCCACGTTGCCAAGTGCCCCGGCGGCAGCGGCTCCACTCCATCGATCATCGTCCAAGGCGGAGGAACGTGGCCGAGTTGGAGATAAACACGCAACGCCTGAGGACTGATGCGAGGCTGGACCAAACCGGAAGCAAGCAGGCCCTTCACTTCCGACGCAAAGATCAAGCGGCCATTCCGCCGCGCATAATAGAGCGGCTTGATCCCTAAGGCGTCGCGCGCCAACAGAAGCTTATGCCGGCGCGCGTCCCAAATCGCAAAAGCAAACATTCCCTGCATCTTCTGGACACAAAGGTCGCCATACTCTTCATAGAGATGCAGAACTACTTCAGTATCCGTCGTGGAGCGGAACGAATATCCTCTCTCGATCAAATCTTGGCGCAGTTCGGATGCATTGTAGGTTTCCCCGTTGTAGGTGATCCACACGGTGGCGCCAGGATTGGACATCGGCTGGCGGCCACGGTCGCTCAGGTCCAAAATCGCGAGGCGGGTGTTGGCCAATAGGCATCCGGCAGAAGAGATCACGCCACAGCTATCGGGGCCGCGATGCCGAAGGGCGGCGACCATCTTCTGCGCCGCCGGAAGCAGTGTCTCCGCGGAAGCGTCGTCAACCAGGCCGGCGATGCCGCACATCCGCTTACAATCCTCCGGCGAAGACGGCGTCGTTTTGCACGCCGGCAGCCTTCGCGGTGCGCGAGACTCTTTGCGGATCGCGAGCCAAATGGGGCAAGCGGAAAAGTACGCCAATGAGGAGCCAGAGGTAGGCGTTCATCACGTAATTCTGGTAAGGGGCCATACCGTTATAGGAAAACGGAACCAGCAACAGGACGGCATACCAGAAGATCGATAGCGCCAGCGGAAAATAAGGCGTCTCGCGCAGCTGCCTGACAACCTTCCAGGAGAAGTAGAGCAGCGATGTAGTCCACGCGATCCAAAGAATAGGGCCCAGGATTCCCATCTCCAGGATCAGCGTGCCCCAGCCGTTTTCCACCCAAAAATCGATGGGCGGCTGTCCCAATACTTTGGCAACGTACTGCATGCCCAAGGAGGCCGTACCCGTGCCATCGCCGTACAGCCACCGCGGATGTTGCAGCGCGAGGATCAGGTTGTTGAGCGGATAATCCCAGGTTCGATTGCGCAGCTCGGAAGCCGAACTGGTGGGAGAAAGCGTTTCCGAATAGAAGGCCCAGCTGGCGCCAATCGATTTGGGGAAAAATTGCAGCATGAGGAAGAGACCCGCGGCGGCGACCAAAAACGCCCGGCGCATGGCCTTCACCAGATGACGGCCTTGGCCCCAGCGCCAGGGCGCGCCCCAAAAGAAACCCGCCGAGAGCACCAAAACGCTCATCGTTACGTAGATCAGCGATCCGCGGGACGCGCTTTGCACAGCCGCGACCACCGCAATGCCAACTCCCACAAACCCGTAAGCGGCCCTCCGCCGCCGCGTCAGGAGGAAGTAAGCTTGCAAACCCAGCGCCAATATGACCAGGAGAATGATGTAGGAGGCGAAGCGGCCGCCGCTGACGAATACCGAAGTCGGTTCCGGAACCGCTTGGTGGGTAAGCGGCGAATAGCGGGTGAGGTTTCCCAATTCTTGGAGCTCTGGAGCGAGTACCGACGGGTTCAAAAAGCCGAGACCCGCCACGGATTGCACGATACCGACAACGGCAATGACCAGCCCCAATGCGACGTTATAGATGAGCAATTGCTCCACATCCGCCGTGGTTCGGACGAAGGCGTATCCCGCATAAACCAGCGGGACGTAATAGAAATAGAGCTTCAAGCCAAGGAAACCGTAGAGCACGCTCGGAGTCCATGTGTTGAATACCTGAATGAATGCCAACGAAAAAAACATGGCCAGCGGCACCATGAATGGCGGCTTGAACCAGGCAACTTCGCCGCGCCACTTTGCCCGCCAGAGCGAGAGATAGGTGATCGCCGCCAGGACGTCCTTGCCGAAAAATAGAATGAGCCCGTTACCCAAGTACTTGCGGGCCAAGTCTTCGAACAACAGCCAGAAAATGAAAAAGAAGACGCCTTTCCGCCAATCCGTAAGCGTAGCCACGACGATTATGACCAGCGCAATGCTCATGCCGCCCATAATCAGCACGGTATCCGATCCGGTCACGATCCAATTCGATAGTCCCCAAACGATTCCCAGCAGGCCAGCGAGCAGCAGCAGCCCCTGCATTTGCCTCGACTGATGAGCGGTAATCAGATCGCGTGTACTCACTTCAGTTTGCCGGCTGGTCCTGCTGCCGAACGCTCCTGTCTCTTTGCTCTATCTGTTCCATCATCAGGCTGCGATTGGCGAAATATACTCCCAAATCGCCAACCAGCAGTTTGGGCACACCGACGATTTGATTCTTAATCATCATGGACCAGAAGATCGGTCCTCGTGCGGGGATCATTTGCGTGCCCCATTGCACCATCAAACCGGCGTTCCAGAGAACGAGAGCCGCGACGCTGAGGGCGGCAGCTCTCATGGCTTTCGATGGATTGCCCAGCCATCCGGCGAACTTCTCCAGCAGTGCCGCCAGGCCGATAACGAAAGCCGGAGTGAACGAGACGAAAAACCGGTTTCCGAAAGACGATAGGCCGTCCCAATTCGTGAAGCTGGCGACAAGATACAGGTAAACCACAAACGCCGAGAGCAACCCGCCAGCGAAAACCGGTTGAGTGCGCGCGAGAAGCATGAGGCCAATCAGAGCCAGCAGCAATACCGGCGTCCAGCTCAGCAATCCATGATCGGCGGAGAACAACACCGCGAATATCTTGGGAGAGGTCCAAGACCAGCTATCGAAGCCCGGATAGCCGCTCTCCAACACCTTGCCGTAGATCAACCATTTGGTGACGAGCGTTGGCATGAGGGCCAGCAACGTCACTAGGGCGAAGAGCGCATGCTCTTCCATCTGCTTCAGCAGCGGCTCTTGGCTCACTGAATCGACCGGCCGATAGCTGCTCACTGCTTCCCACGCGATCAAGACAAGGAAGATGGCGTTCAGATAGTAGACGTTTATCATTAACCCGCTCAGCGCGCCCAAAACCGCCCATTGTGGCCAGCTTCTTCGTGACTGAGTGCGGCACCAATACCAAAGGAACAAGCTGACGGCAAAAGCCGAATGCGCGTGAGACCAGGAAGGATTGAAATACATGTACACCGGGAGCGAACTGGCAAACCAAATCGCCAGCGTCGCCAGGAAGGCCCACTTCTCCGCAAAATACCGCCTGGATAAATCAAAAGAGAGCAGCAAGCCCAGAAATCCGTAAAACACCGTGCTGGCGGCCATCGCGATTCTGTAGGGACGCGAAAATCCGTCGGCCGGAATAGCGAAGCCCAGGCGGTCGGCGGCTTTGACAAATCCATGGGCCAGCAGCAAAAAGGGAGCCCACAAGATGGCCGGGCCAACCGAAAAATGATCGTCAATGTGTCCGGTGACGGTATATTCCGTCGGGAGTATGCGCCCTTGATCATCCACTCGCGCTTCGGCGAACGAGGCGTTGGCATGCAACCAGTCCGGCGCGAAATCCAGGCGATGCTCGATCAGCAGCGAACGAGCGTAGGCATAGTAGCCAACCCCATCGCCCCGGACCCACGGATTTACAAACGGCAGGGAGACGACAAATAGCAATACCAGCCAGGCGATGAGATGTTTCGACTGCCGAATCCCGCCTTGCTGTCGGGGCATGCCGCTTTGAGATAGGGCGCGATTCTGAAGGAACTCATGCAGGTTTGGCGGCGTGGCAATTCCCGTCCCTGAAGCCGAGTTCACCCGATCACCTCTCGATAAAGGTCCAGGTGTTCCTCAACCATCCGCGCCTCACCGAAAAGTTTCAGAGTGCGCTGGCGCGCTCTTATGCCGATCTCATTCACGATCCCAGGCTCCTGCAAAACACGCTCCATGCAGGAGGCTAGCTGCTCGGCGTTACCCGCCGCAAACTTCAAGCCCGTTTCGCCCACCACCTCGCCTAGTCCACCGATATCGGAAGCGATGACCAGCCGCCCGCGCATCATCTGTTCGATGGCCGCCAGGCCGGCGGTCTCTTCCATTATCGAGGGCACAATGACCGCGGCGACGTCGGCTGTGGCTCTGCGGAAGGCGTCTCCATTGAGCGAGCCCGTGAAAATAACCCGAGAGCGCAAGCCGTTTTGCAGGACGAGCGCTTCCAATCGCGCTCTCTCGGGACCGTCACCGATGAACTTAAGTCGAAAATCAAATCCCCTTTTGCGAATTCGGCTCGCCGCGTCCAGCAGAACCGTGAGCCCTTTTTCCTCCACCAGGCGCCCGACAAACCCGAAGCAGACCGGCGCGGACGAAGGCGGCAAGGGAGAAATCGCTTCGCCCCGAAGGTCGGGCACACCGTAATAGACCGTACGCGATCGGGGAAGCTGTAGTCGCCGCTCCACGTGCCGGCTGATGGCGGCGTTGGCGGATACGCGGCGACACATCCAATTCCGCGGAAACATGATCAGCAACTGCCAAATGGCGCTCGTCCAGCTGTTTGTCGCGCCGTTTGCCGTGCCGTTTGCTTTGGCTACGCAGCGCACACACTCCGCGTATTGTCCGGCCAAGAAATGCCCTGGGCATGCGTTTTGGAGCGGAGCGTAGAGGAGCAAACCGTTGGGGCAAATCGCTTGATAACCGTGATGTTCGATGACGATCTTTTTTCGGCGCAGCAGCCCGATCATCAAGGGGATGAAGGCAGGGCCGGCGAGGTGAATGATGTCCGCCTCGCCCATCAATCGCCATAGATCGATGAAACCCGGGTTTCTGACAACTCGATAGGAAAGATCACGATCGTCGAACGTGCCGGCAGGGGTCTTGGTAACGACTGTAGGCCGGTTTCCCCTAGCCAGCAGTCCCTGAGCAAGCTGCGCCACGGCCTGCTGCGCCCCGCCGACGCCGGGAAGAAAGTCCGTCGAGTACAGCAGGACTGCGATCAGGCGAGCGCGAGGAGTTTGCGCTTGCGGAACACTCGTTGAAACCGGATCTGCTGTAATCGTGTTCATCTTCGCGTTCATCTGGCTACGACTCAGTCCGCACCGAGCGCTTCGATCCAGCGTTCGGCAATGCGCCCCCAGGAGAACCAATCGCGGAAAACAGCGCGGTTGCGCGCGCCAAGATCGAGCCGGCGCTTTCGATCGAGCAGGAGGGCGGAAAGCTGATTCCCTAGCGACACAAGGTCATCTTGCGGGACGAAAACGATGCCTGCCTGCGTGAGGGGCCACGCAGTTTCAGCGCTCTGGTAGGCCACGATTGGCAATCCACAGGCAATGCCCGCCAAGCCGCTGCCGCGCCGGCTGGAAAACCCGCCACGCACAAACAGCAGCACGTCACTGGCAGCCAAGCGAACGCTGATTTCACGCTCATTGCACAGGCCTTCGACTCTCAAGCGCACATCGCTGCCCGCAAGCCCGTCGCGCAACAAAGGTTCCGCCTCTTTCGCGCCGCGGCCCAGCACCAGCAGTTGCAGTTCGCCAGCCGTCGCGCAAGCATGCCGAACAGCATGCACAATCGCTTCAACCTCGCGACTTTGTGCGGCCGGCCAAGTGGTAACCCCGAAAACGGCCACCGTGGGAATCGCGTCGCGAACGGGAACGAACCCCTCTCTGGCCAGGTCGTCGAGCGAGGGAATGTTCGCTCCGACGGGAATAAAAATGCTTTTCGCCAGAGCCGGCAGCCAAGATGCGGAATCGACAGGCACCGGAAGTATGGCGCGCGCCGCACTTTTGCTGAGGTGGCGCATGATTCTTTCCTGGAAGTGGATGCGAGCCCGGTCGATCCATCGAGGGCCGGCGATCGCGTACACATCGTGAAATACCACGGCAGTCCGGCAGCCGCGCAATTTGAGAATGCCGAGCATGAACGGCGCGCCCAAGGGGAAGCCTCGGCGCGACCACATCAGGGCCGTATAGTGGAGCACAACCCACTGGCCTCGCCAGGCTCGGCTTTCCCTCCAGAGTCTCCTCAACGCAGCAAACCAGCCTTGCGTCTGCCAGCGGATTTCTCGTATCGCGCAGGAGATCCCGCGCCGGCGCAGCGCATCGCCGAGGCAAATCGCGTAATCGCGGACGGCGTCCGTGGGCTCATCCCGCCGGCCGAGCAGCATGATCACCGGACGACCGCGCTCCGCTTCGGTTATCGATTCCAGAGCGGCGGAACTCTCCCTTAATGTCCACGGGGCTGCGTTCACAGGTCACCCGCCAGCACCGTATTTTCTTCGGTGTTCGGATGCCGGAGCGTTAGGCGCTCCTCTTGCGCTGTGTTGGAATGCCGGCGCAGTGCGGGCACCCTGGCTTCGATCCAATCCCGCGCTCGCAAAGACGGCCGTTCAACCAACCAGTAAGACCCTTCGGCGCAGGCGAACAAGGCCAAAAACAAAACGGGGAAAGGCCACGAGTGTCCCGCAGTGAACATCTGCTGCCAAAGATAGAGACTGTACGAGATGACCCCCAAATGACGGACGGGAGCGAGATTGAGAACATGGCCCATCCGGCTCGCCGGCTTGCAAACGACATAGAGCATGACGATCGAGATCAGCAAACCACGGAGCGGGTAACCAATGAACCAGTCGTATCTGGCCTGGAAGAGCTGTGACAATGTCGGCGCGACCAGGATGTACAAGATCGAACAGCAGACGATATCGGCGCGGAGCAGCTTATTTGTCGCGGCGTGGAATCGCGGTTCATCCCAGAAAAGCGCGATCGCGCACCCGAACATAATCGTGTCCAGACGAGTGTGCAGCATCACGGGCACCATTCCTCGTAAGGAAGGCGCCAGCACATAAGTCGCGAGGCGCAACAGAGGAGAGAACACGATGCAGGCGACCGTTAAGTAACGACTCTTTTGTTTGCCCAAAAGAACCAGGAGCGGGGGCCACGCCAAGTAGAACTGTTCTTCCAGGCTGAGCGACCAGGTGTGGCCCAGCAGCCAAGAAGGTGCGTGGCTCATATAATTCCAGGTATATGTAGCGGCACTGATGAGATTTCGCCGGTTCTGAGGAGCAACGCCCAAGACCGAGAGAATGACCACGGTTGCCAGATAAACGTAGAACGGAGGAAAAATTCGGACAAGGCGCCGCAGATAGAAGCGCTTCAGGCTGATCGCGCCGTTCTCCTTATGCTCTTGCAGCAAGATGTAAGTGATCAAGAATCCGCTGATCACAAAGAATACGTCCACGCCCGATTGTCCGGCCCAGCTCAACTGCGCAAAAGGAAAACGTCCCTCCAGCCCAGGGAGATAGCCTAGATAATGGCCCACGATCACCAGGCCGACGGAGGCCGCCCGCAGCCCATCGAGCGAAGGAATTGTGCGCGAGGAGGTGGATGGCATGTCTGTCTCAGACCGGGGAGCCGACGGCGAGATCAATGGCCGCGGCGCGCGGTCTCTCCGTTAGCGCCTGCAGAAGCTCGTTTGACCGGCACTGCAAGGAAAACGACTGGGCTCTGAAGCGCGCTCCTGCCGTCAAGCGTTGACGCAAGGACTCGTTGCCGATCGCTTCGCGCAACGCGCTGGCGAGCGCGGCCACATCGCCCGGCGCGACGAATAAGCCGCACTCGCCCTCAACGACGATCTCTTTCAGACCGCCCACGGCCGAGGCGATCACGGGAACGCCGCAGGCCAGAGCTTCCAAAGCCACCAGGCCGAACGGTTCGATCAACGATGGAACGACGCAAATGTCCACCGAGTTCCAGAACTGCGGCATTTTGGAATGTGGGATGGTCCCTGCGGAATGGACCAAACCCTTGCGCTCCATTTCCTGAATGCGCGCGGTCGATTCCGCCGTGCCGGGAGCCTGGTCGTCGCGTTTCCAAAGCTCGGGGCCGCCAGCCAGATGAAGCTGGGCTGTTGGAAACGCTGTTTTTACTTCGGCCCACGCATAGAGCAGTTCTGAAATACCCTTGCGCCGGCACCATTGACCCGCAAAGCCTACGCGGATCGACCCATCCCGATCTCCCGGCGGCGATTCCTTCTGCGGCGCGAATAACTCAAGATCGACGGCGTTGCGGACAACAACAGCCTGGCGTGCAGGAATGCGCGCGTGCTGCTGCAGAAACATCTGGCGTTCGCTTTCGCTGGGGAAAAGATAGCGAGCCCGCTCGAATCGCGAAACACATAGCGGCCAATTCCAGCAACGGGGCAGCGGCGTGGTCCAGTCGAAACGCACCACCGTGCGTTCGGGCGCGCAGCCGGCTAGGGCCGGCTCATTGTAGGCAAGGATCAGCGCCTCCCGCTCTTTGCGCAGGACTCCTCGCGCGTATTCAATCGTGTTGAGCTGGGCGAAGCTGGTATGGAACGGAAGCATCGTTACCGGAGCGCCATTGCGCGCGGCGCGCGCGTACACGCGCACGGATATGCCGGCGTCCTCGAGAATGCGAGCGTCCTCCCAAAGCACCACCTCGGACCCGCCGCAGGGATCGTCTCCCAATATGCAAAGCCGGCTGGCCAGGAGCGCCACGCCGGTCTTTCTGAGCTTTGATTCGTCCATCATCGCCAATTCCGCGGCGCCCGGCGCCGTTTGACCAAGCCCGTCAGAGCCAGAGCCCGAGATAATTCGCCGACTCCGATCACCGCGCCGCCCCAACAGCCTTTTAAGGCGGCGTGCCCAAAAGCTCGGAGCGAAGTTTGCAGCGAACGTCTTGCGAGAGCGCGGCGCTCGCCGGACGAAATCTTGATGCGGTCGCGAAGCCACCAACCGCCTTCGTTCCCCCCGCGCCAGGCGCCGGCCAGGATTCGGCGCGGATTCGCTTCTTCCCGTGCCTTGTGGTGCCACACGCGAGCATCCTGGACGAATCCAGCCTGGACTCCTGCTCGTTCCAGCCAGTCGTTCTCTTCGACGGGGGGACGCACGTTTTCGTCAAATCGCGCGCGGTCAAAAACAGATCGATAAGCGGCCATGTTGCATGCCGCGGGAACGATCTCTCCCCGCCGGCCGTGCGGCGGCGAGAGAATTTCCGACAGGTAACCGCTGATCTCCGCGCGATGCCTGCCGACGATGGGCCCTTCGAGCGTCAGTTGAACAGGCCCGGAAACCACGGGGCATTCTTTCGATAATCCAGCCAGGAGCTTGCCCAGCCAGCCTTCGGTGACCAGCACGTCGTCATCAATGAAGACGATGGTCTCGCCGGCGGCAACGTTGAGAGCCGCGTTTCGTGCCGCGTTCGCCCCCATCGGTCGCTCTTGCCGCAAATAGATCACCTTCCATCCGCTGGCGTCGCGAAAATCTTCTACCGTTTTTCGCGTGCCGTCGGAAGAGCAATCGTCGGCGACAATCACTTCGAGGGGGGGCACTTCGAGGGACGGCGCTTCGCGCGCGCCCGCGGGAAGCGCGCTTAAACACAGGGCCAGAGTCGCGCAGCGATTTCGCGTGGGAATGACGATCGAAACGGATGAAACCGAAGCGCATGGATCCACAGCGCTCGCGCTAAGCGGTTGCAGATTCATCTTCGCACCGGCGCCGCGGAGGAGTTTGCCGGCTGGAGTGCCGGCGCGGTCTCTGCGCTCCGGATCTGCTTGCTGCGCTTTATGGGCAGCAGGCATGCGACCGGTAAAGCCAAATGCCTCCAATTGCAAAAACGACCGTTGGCGGCGAGGATAAAGGGAACGAGAAGACCCGCCCATACGCCCTCGAAAACTTTCTGTCCGGTCCGGCTGGCGACGTAAGCCTTCCTTTCGAGAATTTTGGCGCGCAACAGACCGGCGTGCCGGCTCGATAAGAAGCGCCGGAAATTCGGGCTCCTGAGCAGAAATTCCCACATGTGCATTGTTTCCTGGTTAGAGGCGGCGTTCCCGAACCCCGCGTTGTTTCCGTGGATTCGATAGGCCGCCAGAGTATCGGGAAGATAAGCCACGCCAAAACGAAGCGCTCCAGCAAGCAGTGCACCATCCACCGCTCCGCCCACTTCAGGCGGCAACGGGAATAAGTCCTGGACACAACTCCGGCGGACACAGCAGGTATTGGGCACGCCCCGGAAATGGCCGCGCGCCTTCGGGAGACGATACAAAAAACTTGCGTCCTCGCATTCATCGAGCGTCAAAAGCAAAGGCTCGGCGGGGTGCTGCGGCTCCCAAGGAAAATGAAGGGCGCTGCCGTAAGCGTCCACATAGCTGACCTCGTGAACGACGCCGCCGATGCCGGAATCCTTTCCCAGGCAATGCAGCACGCGCGCAAGCTTATCGAGTTCCCAATAATCGTCGGCGTCCAAATGACAGACGATCTCGCCGCTGGACAAAGAAAGCGCTCGACCGAAAGCCGCCGCCTTGCCGGCATTTTGCTGGTAGACATAGCGGACTTCCGGAAATTGCTTCATCAATTCCGGGGTGCCGTCGGTTGAGCCGTCGTCGACGACGACGATCTCGTCGGGCGGACGGGTCTGGTTCAACACGCGTCCCAGGCACTGCGGCAAATAGCGGGCGTAATTGTAAGTGGCAATCAGAACTGAGACCCGCTCACTCACCGCCCATCCTCCGCGAATTTAGCCAGCATGCCTTCGGTACTCACAAACGCCGTCAATCGGTTCACTCATCCTGCATGGACCGAGCGCGTTCGTCCGCGCGCACAAAAGTGCTTCTGTGCAGGCCCAGTGCATGCCGCAACTTGAATGTGCTCTTCAGGATCCAATACCAAACCTGGCTCGCATAGGTACCGAGAAAAAAAGTGAAGGGCACGTGCCACCGGCCGGGTTTGTCTTCCACGCGCCCATCGATGAGCCGGTGCGTGGCGTGTTCGATCCTGTACAGATGCCATTGGCCGCCGGCCAGCGCGCGATTGCGTTTGGATTCGGCGTCGATCCGCAATCCTTCGAGCCCGGCGGGATGATACGAGTGGTCATGATTCTGATGAATCGCAAGCACGTCCGCGGTGGCGTCGACGACCGGCGCTCCCATCGAACGAGCCCTCCAGACGAGCCAATGATCCCAATACACTCGCCCAATCACGAAAGGCGGCATCCGCGAATATAGGCCGCGCGAGAAAACGAAGTAATCCACGGCTGCCGGCGATTGCGTTTTGCCGGCGCGCAGAGCCTCCTCGCGTAAATGCGCTTGCCAATCCGGCTCGGCAAAATGAATCGGACCTTCGATGAGCGTGTCCCACCTCTGGCCAATCATCAGGAAGGTCTTCGAGAAGCCTGCGGCGGCAGCAACCGCTTGAGCGAAGGAGTCCAGAAAGACGACGTCGCAATTCGCGTAGCAAAGCAGATTGTGCCGCGCCATCTCTTGCGCGCGGGTAAACATATCGTCCAGCCGAACGCTGCCATATTCGCTGCGCAGCACGTCCGGCACGTGTTGAATTCCGAGTTCCGCGGCAACTTCGCGGGCCCCCGGAACATCCCCAAAAAGGATCACCTGACAATCCGGATGGACGAGCGTCCAGCTGCGAAGCGCGTTTCGCTGCCTGATCAGATCGCCGCCACGAAACGGTTTGGCAGTGGAGACAATAGTAAGCATCGATCTTCACGCTGCCGGGGCAGATTGACGCCTGGCTGACATCAACGAATGCCCAGCATGCGGCGCCGCCGGAGCGTGGCCATCTTTTCAGACCACGGCTTGAGCGCAAATCGGCCAAGACGCGCCATTTGGTTCCACGTTCTCCCCACCGTGCTGATCCAGGGGTCCGCCGACGTCGCAGCTTCCTCCATCTTTGCCAAATAAACTGCATTCAGCGGTTCTATAGACGCCGCTAACATGGTCCGCACGCGATGCTTTCGCAAACTCGCCGAGAAGTCTGGATGGGCGGGCAGCTTCAGAAAGCGGTACACAAATGGGAAGCCGGCGCGATACAGCATCTTGGCCAGGCACGCTTCGGAAGGATAAAAAGCGACATAGCGAAGGCCCTGGTCCTCGCCATGTCCTTCATCTCGCAAATAAAGAATTGGATTGGGATCATCCATACACATGCTCTCGATGACCAGCAACTTCCCGGTAACATTCCGCAGCTGGCGAATGACCCGAAACGGATTTTCCAGGTGATAGAGCAAGCCCAGAGCGAGCACCAGGTCAAACGAGCCAATTCCAAAGCTGGCAATCTCCTCGGCTTCTCCCACGTAGACCTTCAACCCGGCTACTCGAGACCTTGCTTCTTCCGCATTCTCCGCGCGGCCTTCGAAAGCGTTTACGTCAAAGCCGAACTGGTGAAGCAGAGCCGCGAAATGGCCGACTCCGCAGCCCACATCGAGCGCGCTATTCAGCTGCAAGTCGCTCTTCCACTCCGGCAATAGATCGCGCAGGAATTCGATACGGGCGTGATCGAGAGCCCGGTAGTGGGGCTGGTCGAAGACGAATCGGCTAGGCAACCGCGACTCCTTCGCCTTCCGTGACGGCGGTTTCGCAAGGAAGGTTGAGCACACCATTCCATTCGTCCCGAGCGTGCTGAAGATTCGGAGTGCCAACGATCATCTCCGGCAGGCAATCCCAGGAATCGAGAAGCTTCCCTTCTTCCCACAAGCTCACCTGCCAGAAATAGGGTCCTGGGCGCAGCGGCAGGCACGGAAACGTATAAGAAATGGTGTGTAGTCCAGTTTGCAGTCGAAGGCCGTCCATCGCTTTAGCCCATAGGAGTTCGCGATTCGCGGTGAACAGCGCCACGCCATGGTGGCCGCGGTGAACCGCGGCGTCCAGCCGAAGATCGAAACGCACCGTTACCTCTCCCAGAGACTCGAGCCGGTTCGGATTTTCGTCCTCTCTTGCCCCAGCGAAATACCATTTCACGAATCGAGTTCCCCCGCCGCGCTCCGACGCGTGACCCAGACCTTGCAGATCTCCTTGTGACATTGCTGTTTCGTAGGCGTTCGCGACCTCAGCGGTTGGGCCATCCATGCGCAGCCTTCCGGAATCGATCCAGAGGACGCGAGAGCACAGCCGGCGAACTTGATTCATCTGGTGGCTCACAAAGAAAATGGTGCGGCCGGCCCGCGCCACCGTGTCCATCTTGCCCATGCATTTCTTTTGAAAGGCCAGGTCCCCCACGGCCAGCACTTCGTCCACCATCAGAATTTCCGGTTCCAAATGGGCCGCCACCGCAAAGGCCAGCCGCGTCTGCATGCCACTGCTGTAATGCTTCAGCGGAGTATCCAAAAACTCGGGAATTTCCGCGAAGGCCACGATCTCGTCGAACTTGCGCTGGATCTCCCGCCGCTTCATGCCCAGAATCGCGCCGTTCAGAAAGATGTTCTCGCGCCCGGTCAGTTCCGGATGGAATCCCGTGCCGACCTCGAGCAGGCTGCGCACGGACCCCCAAATCTCCGCGGAGCCCGCCGAAGGCTCGGTTACGCGCGAAAGAATTTTGAGCAGAGTGGTCTTGCCGGCCCCGTTGCGGCCGATCACGCCGATCACTTCGCCCTCCTGCACCTGGAAGCCGACCTCGCGCAGCGCCCAAATCTCTCCGCGCTCGGACGCGCTACCCCGTTCCTTGCGCCAAAGGCGCACCGGCGAGCGCAAGACTTCCTCGATGCGGTCGCGCAAAGCCAGATACCGCTGCCGCGGGACAATCCGGTAGCGCTTGCCGAGCCCGCTCACGCGAATGGCGGGATTCAAATCCAATCCTCCATGCATCGACGAACCCGATTCCTCGCCGTCACAACCTCACACCACATCGGCGATCCTGCCTTCCATTCGCCGGAAATAGGCGAGCCCACTCAGCAGCACCAGCATCACCGCGCCGGCGGATGCCCCAATCAGCGGTCCCGGAGCCACTCCCTGGCCGGTAAGCGCCCAGCGAAAACCCTCGATCACTCCGGCCATCGGGTTCAGTCCATATATCCAGCGCCAGCGTTGCGGAACCAGCACGGTGGAGTACGCCACCGGCGATGCAAACATCCAAAACTGGATGAGAAAGGGAACCACGTAACGTACGTCTCTATAGATCGCGTTCAGCGCGGAAAGCCACAGGCCGAAGCCCAAGGCGGTAACCACGGCGAGCAACAAAAATCCCGGCAGCAAAAGCACGGCACGTCCTGGGACGATTCGATAATAGGCCATCAATACGATCAGCACGCCGAAAGCGGCGGCGAAGTCCACCAGACCGGAGAGCACGGCCGAGATCGGAAGCACCACGCGCGGAAAATAGATCTTGGTGATCAGCCGCTGCTGCTCAACCATGATGTTCGTGGCGTTTTGCAACGACGTGGCGAAGTAGCCCCAGGGCAAAAGGGCGCAATAGTAGAAGACCGGATAGGGCAATCCATTGGTCGGCAGCTTGGCCAGCCTTCCAAAAAAAAGGCTGAAGACCAGCATCGTCAAGAAAGGCTGCAGCACGGCCCAAGCCAGCCCAATGATCGTCTGCTTATAACGGACCTTGATATCGCGCCAGACGAAAAAGTAAAGCAATTCGCGGTAGGCCCACAACTCGCGCAGCCGGAAGTTCAGCGTCCCGTGCGAGGGGCCGATTCGCACCGGCGCCGGAGCGGCAATGTCCGCTGGAAAAGATGTAGCCATTCGTTTTCGCTTACTTCATCGCTCCCGCGAAAGGCGCCCTCAAACCGCTCGCACGCCTTGGCTCTGCTCTCTTTCCGCGGATACCATCTCTTCCAAAATGCCCGGCACTTTCCGAGTGATCTTCCAATCCGGGTAATGCGACTGCAGCTTATTCAAATTCGAGATGTAGCAAATGTGATCGGCCTTGCGCGGCTGTTCGCGATATTTGTGAACGATCTTGCGTCCGGTGATCTCTTCCACCAAGGCAATCGCCTCGATAACGGAGACGCTATTCTCGCGCCCGCCTCCCAAGTTGTAGACTTCGCCGGGCCGAGGCTTCCGCGCGAACTGCTCGAAGGCGCGCACCGCGTCGTAACTATGGATGTTGTCGCGCACCTGCTTGCCCTTGAATCCAAAAATTGTGTAGCTCTCGCCACTCATCGCTACTTTCACCAGATAGGACAGAAAGCCATGCAGTTCCACGCCGGAATGCTGCGGCCCGGTCATGCAACCAGCCCGGAAAATTCCCACGTTGAGCCCAAAATATCTTCCATACTCCTGCGCGTAAATATCCGCGGCCGCTTTGGAAGCTCCGAAAAGCGAGTGCAGGGTGCGGTCGATCCGGCAGGTTTCATCGATACCGTCGAAATCCTCGGGATAAGCATAATCGTAGCGCGTGGGGAGCTCTTTCAGGCTCCTCTCATTGGGCGCTTCGCCGTATACCTTGTTGGTGCTCAAAAAAATAAATGCGGCGTCGGGACAATGCTCGCGGACGGCTTCAAGCAGATAGATCGTCGCCGCGGTATTCACTTCGAAATCGAGCAGCGGAATTTCGGCTGCCTTGTCGTGGGAGGGCTGGGCCGCGCAATGCAGCACCAGGTCAAAACGCTCCTGGGCGAACACCTCGAAAAGCCGTGCCCGGTCGCGCAAGTCCATATCAATGTGCGTGAACCGCTTGGTGCCTTCTCTCAACCTGCGCAAGTTCCATTGCGTATCCCCGGAAGCGCCAAAAAAGATGCGCCGCATATTGTTGTCAATCCCAGTGACGCGATGGCCCAGCCGGTCAAAATATTCCACGGCTTCCGAGCCAATCAGGCCGTTGCTGCCGGTAACCAGGATGTTCCAGGTTTTCACGCGATCTTTCCCACAACCGAAGCTGTTCGGCCGATGCCCAGGCGCTCTTCTCGATTCATTCGGGCGGCGCTATCGCTCGTCAGGCGCTTGGCTAAGCGTCCAGCTTCAAATCTTCTTTCCTTGAATTTTCTTTTTGGCTGCCGTTGGTTCCGTACGCATAGGGGTAGTATCGATACGAATAGTAGTAATTGGGCGAGCTGGCATCCACGGCGTTCAGCACCACCCCCAGCACCCGCGATTTGACGCTATGGAGCAAATCCCGCGTGCGCATGAACGCTTCCTTGGGCGTCTCGCCGCTGCGCACCACCAGAAGCACGCCATCCGCCAGCGCCGACAAAATCACCGCGTCGGTGGCCGCCATAATGGGCGGTGAATCGATCACGATAAATTTATAGCGCTTGCGCAGTTCGGCAATCATCTGCGCCAATCGGTGCGAGGAGAGCAGATCGGCGGAGTTGGGCGGAACCGGCCCGGTGGGAATGGCGTGCAGGTTGCTGATGGCCGGGTGCGGGACGGTAACCACGTCCAGCGAGCTCACTCCCGCCAGGTACGAACTCAACCCGACGTGCTTGGCATCGTTCATATGCAAGGCCCGGCTGATGCCCGGCTTGCGAAGATCGCCATCGATCAAGAGCGTCTTATCGCCAAGCTGCGCGAGCGTCACGCCAATGTTCACGGACGCCGTCGTCTTGCCCTCGTGAGGAAGGGCGCTGGTTACCAGGATGACCTGCGGCGGGTGATCGGCCTGCGAGAGCAAAAGCGACGTGCGCAGGGCGCGGAAGGCTTCCGAAATCTGCGATTGGGGCTCGGAGTGAGAGAGCAACGCCAGCCCTTCGTGATATCCATTACCGGAGCCGTGCAGAAGCTTCTGCAGCCGGTTCCGGCGAGCCCCATTGGTACTGATAAATGCCGGCACAACGGCGAGAGAAGGCAGGCGGGATAACGTCTCCACATCGTCCGGGTTCTTGACCGTATTGTCGAGATATTCGCGCAGCAGGGCGAGCCCTACGCCGCCGACGAGGCCAACCAGAATGGCCAGGGTGATATTGCGCGATTTGTTCGGACGAGCGGGAGCCGTGGGCACCAGGGCCGGATCGACGATGCGAATGTTGCTGGAACGCAAACCCGCGCTGATGCCGGCTTCCTTGAGCTTCTGCAACAAACCATCGTAAAGCTGCTTGTTGGCCTCGGCTTCGCGTTTCAAGATGTTGTACTGCACCATCTTGTCGGCCATGGCCGCGGTATCGTTCTTTTGCTGAGCCAGCGCCTGCTGCAACAGGACTTCTCGCTGGCGCGATCCCCGGTATTCCGCCTCGAGCTGATTTCCGATGTTCTTCTTTTCGTTTTCGATCAGAGTCTGAATATCCTTCAGCTGCGCTTCGAGCCGGACCACCTTGGGAAATTTCGGCCCGTACTGATTCAGAGCCTCGGTATATTGCTCGCTCAAATCCGCCTGGCGCTTGAGGCTGTCCTGGAGAACCGGGCTCTCTCGCACGGCGGGAAGAGCATCGTAATTACCGGCTTCGGCCAGTTGATAAATGGCCTCTTTGCTGATCCGATCCGCTTGCGCTTCCGTCAAATCGCGGTTGAGGTCGGCAAGCTTTTGCGTGGTAACGTCCTGCTTTTCGTCCAGGGTCCAGATTTGATTGTCGCGTTCGTATTTGATCCGGGCGTCTTCGGAGGCCTCCACCTTGGCCTTCAATTCATCCAGCTGGTTCGCCAACCAATTGGACGCCTGAGTTGTGGCTTCGTAGCGGCTGCGGAAATTCTGCTCGATGAAATTGTTTACGTGCGCATTGACAACGAGCGCCGCCAGCCTCGGGTCCGTGGTCGCAAACGTGACGTCCAGCAACCGGCTGTTGGGCACGCGTTTGACCGACAATCCTCCGAGAAACGCTCCCAGGGCGGGGGGAGGCGATATGAGCCCATCGCTTGGCGCCGCGACGGGCAGAGTTCCCGGCTTGAGGGGCTGTCCCCCAAATCGCGGGTCCTGATCGAGGTTCAGAGACTTGACCGTCTGTATCCCGAGCGTCTCGCTGACCAAAATCTTGGATTGGGTTTCGATGTAGTCTTCCAAGTCCTGGTACAGGTCGTAGGGATCGTTTCCCCCAAAAGGCAGAAAATTGGTGTTCTCCCGGTCGATCTCGATCCGCGTGGTGGCCTCGTAAACGGGCTGGATGCGAAAGGTGGCGATCGTCACGATGGTGACCAGAGCCAAAAAGAAGGAGACGATCAGCCACTGATGCTTCCGCAGAATCATCAGGTAATCGAGTAGATGCGATTCGCGCGGGGCCATCTCCAGCGTGATGTAGGGCGTCCGCGGCGCCAGGCCATCGAGGGCGGCTCCGTGGTCCTTGGTAATCAGATTTGTTTGTTCATCCATTCTCGCTGAACTCTTCCTCGCCAGGTACGGCAGCTTTATTCCACGCGTATGATCGCGGCACCCGTGGCAATGGCGATGGCGATTTCGGCTGAGCGGCGCAGCGCATGCTTACCGGTACTGTCCGGCACATAAAGAATGTCATTCCTCTGGAGCTCAAGGTCGTCGCTCTTGAGCGTGATGATCTTTTTAACGTCCACCGGCAACTGGAGCCTCTGGGCGCTTCCGGGAGGCTGGCGCAAAATCACGGCCTTGCTCGGCTTTGCCGTCGGCGCCAACCCGCCTGCCAGCGACACGATCTTGAGAACGGTCAATTGCTGGCGATCCGTTTCCATCGCGAAACCACCGGGACGCTGCACCGCCCCGACGGCATAGATCACCCCGGAATGAGGCACGGTTACGACGTCCCCTCCATACAGCGGGATGTTGAATTTCGGGTCGCCGCTGTCGAGCAGGTCGTTCAGATCGATCGAGATCGAGTCCTTGCTCTCGCTGCCAGCCCCTTGGCTAACCGCCTGCGAATTCGCAGCTGGATCGGATGCCGAGGGATTGCTCGCGGGTTTGTTCGAAAGACTGGCCGGATCTGGGCTGCCCGGATCGGGAGTCTCGGGATCGGGAGTTGCGGGATCGGGAAAACGCCGCACTCGCGTGATCAGCACTTTGCTGCCGGCGTCATCGGTGATTCCGCCCGCTTGTGAGAGCACCTGCAGCAAGGTCATCTGATGCACGGCCTGAAGCGTGAGCGGTGTTCTCACCGCGCCAATGACGGTGATCGGTTCGCTATGTTGCTCCTTCACCGTAACCGTGATCTGCGGATGCGTTACCAGCCCATTGGACTGCAATAATTCCGCCAGCTTGTCTTGCAACTGAAATGCGGTGAGGCCGGCGGCCTGCACCTTGACGGGAACCAGGGGTATGCTCACAAAGCCGGATTCGTTGACCCGCACTTCGCGCGAAAGTTCGGGCACATCAAAGACTTCGATCCCTAAAAGATCGCCGCCGCCAATGACGTAGTCGCCCTGCTTGGACTTGTCCGCAAGCGCCAGCTCAGCGATGCGCTCGTTGGCCTGCCGGGCCGACTCCATCTTTTGTAGGTCCGTAACTTGGCCCGGTTCTGGCGCCTTCTGTGAGAATGCAACGCTAGGAGCCACCAAGAAAAAACAGAGGATAGCCCAGCGGCGAAATGCCCGGCTTCGCCGGCCGGGTACACGAGTACGTTTAGAAAGCATTGGACGAACCCACCACGCGGCTGAAATTATACCGTCGACACTGTACGGGTCACGTTCAATTTTGACGCTTGTTTCGCATGGGTGCTGTAGGGACTTTCCGGTATTTTCGCGGTGGGGCAAGTGGCCAAAGCCGCTAAGGTAAGAAATATCAGGGCATTCGCGGGAATATGCAGGTTAAAGTCCACCAGGCTATGGGCCAGCAGCGCGGAGCAAGCCGCCACCGCGCCGAGGTGTAAAGCCAGATCCAACCGATTATCGGCCAGAGCAATGCGCCGCCAGGCTCCCAGAAGCAGGAGCGCCAAAAAGCTTAGGCCTATCATTCCGCCGACGATGCCGGTCTCGGCGAGGCCCTCGACGTAATCGTTGTGGGAATGGCTGACGATCGCCCCATCGTAGAGAGTCTCGTATCGAGGAAAAACCTCTTTGAGCGTGCCGAGTCCCGTTCCCGTTACGGGGTGGTCCAGGAAAATTCGCCAGGAGTCGCGCAGCATCTCGGCGCGCCGCGCTTCGGTGACTTCCAGTTGGCGATAAGACTCGAATCGGTCTAGGGCACGGCCGGCACCGAGCCAGACCACAAACCCGCCCGCCGCCAGCAGGAGTACCGCGCCGGCGACAAGCTGCTTCCCGGCGTGACCGCGCAAAACCGCCAGAATGAGCAGCAGGCCAAGCTCCAGGAAGAATGCCGCAATCCCGCCGCGCGAAGCGGAGAGAAAGAGCGCGCCGATGGGCATCAGGGTTAAGACCCCCAGCAAGGGCAGCCGGTCCCGCTCCTCCGCTCGCAAGAGCAGGAGGGAAAGTCCCAAGGGAATGATCAACTCCACAAAACCCGCGAAGTGATTGCGATTCACGTACGGCCCGAAAGGAATTCCGCCATAACGCATTTCGCGAAACCAATAGAGTTTTCCGTTGAACGTGAAGTGCTGCAGAATCCCAAAGACGGAGACGGCAAATCCCAAAGTGAGCAGAAACCATGCGAACGCGCGCCAGTGCCCGAGCGTCTGAAAAGCCTGTACAACTACGAAGAACAAGAGCGCCAGCGCGGAGAGTTTGAGGATTTCGATCCTGGTCGGAAAGGCCACGGCGGTGATTCCCGCGTGGTATTGCACCATGGCCCATAGCCACAAGGCCGCCAGCGGCCAAAACAATGGATGCCAGCGCACGCGCGTCGGCCTTCCCAGGGCAAAAAGCAATCCCCACCACACCAAGAGCACGGCAGCCCCGATCTCCAAGACCGCTTCCGACCAGGGCTCAACCACGCCATGGGCGAAGACGCCGAACGCCAGCAAGGCGCAGACGCCAATTCGCAGGGCCTTCATTGGAGCTTCCCTGCGCCGTGACCCACCGGCACGAGCGTGACGTCATCGATCCAGGCCGTTCCCCGAATCTTGCTCCCGAGCTTATCGCTGCGCGTACGCCTCAGCACGATTTGCAACAAACTCGTATCGGGACCTGTAACCATCTCTATTTTCTGTTCCGCCCAATTCTGTGAGCCCACCAGATTGGCCGTAGAACGCACGGCGGTTCCGGGCCGTGAGACGTCACGGATATCGAAATGTATCCCGCTGTCGGTGGTTAAATCGTCGGTCCGGAAGAATGCGCTGAAGCGGTAACCTGTGGAAGGCGAGACCGGCACATACTGCCACACGTTCTCGAAATCCACATTGGTCTTGCCATCGAAATCCACGCGCAGCGATCGCCGTCCCGAGTGCAGATCCTCCTCGTCCCACCTCATCTCCGCGCCTTCGATCGGGAAGAAGCGCCAATCGAATCCCCCGTCCAGCGGTTCTTTTTCGAATCCGCCATTCCACACCAGCGATCCACCGGCGTCCGATTCTCGCGGCACGGCTGCGGCCTGCAGCGCCTGGCTCCAAACAACGCGCGCTTCGTCCACACGTCCCGTAGCGATGAGCATGTCCAGCAGCGGAAAGGCATCCGCTGCCGGAAAAGAGTCATGGTGAGCGGCAATCCGCTTCCACACAGCCATTGCCGGCAGGGGCTCCCTGGCCTGCACGAAAAATTGGATCGCTCCCCAATTCTCGTCCGGCCTATCGGGCAAAACCGCCTTCAGTATTTGATCGATATCGCGGGTGCTGCGCCAGCAAACCGAGATCGCGGGTACGGTCAGCTTCGAATCAACGGCCAACGCGTCATGAATCTGTTGAAAGGCCTCCGGCACTCTGCCTTGGCGCAAAAGGAAGTTCCCAAACCGCCAGGCCGCATCCGCCGAAATCGGGTAGAGCGATCGAGCCTTTCGAAATGCCTGCTCTGCGTCGGCGGCATCGCCGGTGCTCTCATAAGCGCCGGCAAAATCCATCCAGTAGAAAGGAGAGCGGGGATTGAGGGAAGTGGCGCGCCGGTAATAATCGAGAGCCAACGGCAAGTCGGCGTGTGCGAAATCCAGCTGCCGGTAGCGAGCCAGTTCATACCAGCGGTCGGCATTTGAGGATTCGATCTGGGCCGCCCGAAGCCACGGCGCTGGGTCCGTGGATCCCGCCCAGTGTGCGGCAACGGCATGGCGCGCCCCCGAAAACGCCAGGGAGCCTGCCGCGGCGACGATCGCGGCAAATGCCAGCCATCGCCAAATCGGATTGATCACCGCAGTGGACATCCGCGTCTCGCCGCCGTGCTGGGATGTATCACAGCTCAAACGGCTGCGCAAAGATTATGAGGCCGCTGTGAGAATATTCGATGAACGGATTTGCCGCCGATAGAAAGACTCACCAGTACAAGACACTCGAGAGTGCTAAGAGTAGCGGGGAACCTATCGAACTTCGATCAACCCGGCTTCCAGGAGGTGGGTCAGCAAGGCCAGCAGGTCGCGCTGGCACCGCTCGGGCTCGACGTCGTATTCTCGCACCAAAATCGCCTGTATATCCGCTACCTTGCAGGGGGTCTGCAGCAGCTGCCAAATCTGCGCGCCGACCGGGTCCAGCCCATAATAAATGCCCTGTTTTGTGTTCAGGATGGCCGCTTCCGCACCCAAGCTGCAGGACACCTGATCTTTTGTTGCCGCAACCACCGATTGTTCGGAAAAGTTCATCTCGCTATCCGGCTCCGAATTCTAACGATTCCCGGCCACCGCGAGGGAACACTTAACGAGTCTCGCTTTTTCTGAACTCGAATGGCCGGCGCAAAAACAAAGGCTCCGCGGAAATTCGCGGAGCCTTAACCCCAACGACCGCTAATCTGCAATTCACTTCTTCTTCGCCGGCGGCCGTTGATTCACCTTCGTATCGATGCCCACGCCCATAGCCTGCAGCGCGTCCAAACCCTGTTTAGCCTGCGCTCCCCAAACTCCGTTTGGGTCCAGCTGTATCGCCTTCTGATAAGCCTCCTGGGTTCCAGGCTGCAATACGGGCACCAGTTTGTCGCCGTCCTGCTTGAACTCCATCGTGTTCACCAGCGCCGCTCCCAGCAAATACCAGGCCTGCGCGTTATTGGGATCCGCCGCGGTGGCCTTCTTCAACGGGTCCACGGACTCTTTGATGCGTCCGCTGTTATAAAGTCCGATGGAGAAGTTCCGCCAGTACATGGCCGTATTCATGGGGTCCAGCTCGATGGCCTTCTGATACGCCGTCAATGCGTCGTCCACCTTCCCGGTCCTGGCCAGCGAATTGCCCAAATTATTGTAGTAACTCGGGTCCGGCTTCAGCGCCACCGCCTTGGCGTAAGTGTCCGCGGCGTCGGAGTACTTGTTATCGGTCTCGTAAGCTTCGCCCAGTTTCGCCAGAACGATGTTCCGGTTCGTATCGGTATCGCCCATTTGCGCGAGAGCGGCATTGAGTTCGGTGATTGCCGTTCCCGCGGGCTGATCCACTTGTGCCTGCGCGGCCGCCTGCTGATCCTTGGGCATCTTGTCCAGCTGAGCCCGCGCCTGTTTGGCTTGCTCCAAAGCCGCGGTGCCCGCATCGAAATGCGTCTTCATGGCGGCGAACTTGGCTTTGGCTTCTTCGTTCTTCTTCGCCGCTTCAGCCTGATCCTGCGTTTGTTCCTTCTGCAGTTCCTTGAAGTTGAAGTCCTGCTGGGTATCCTGTCCGGCGGTAAGGTTCACGATTTGCGAGAATGCAACCTGGCCGTTTACTTTGATATCGACCGAATAGCTCCCGGCTGGCAAGTTGCCGCTCCGGTAGCGCCCACCCGAGTCCGCGCTTAACGTAACCACCTGGCCGGTGGTGCTATTTCGCAGGGCCACCATGGCGCCATTCAATGGATTGCCCATACTATCAAGCACCGTTCCATGGATTTTCGCCGGCTTCTCTTGTGCCACCGCGGTGACTGCAAGTCCCACTGCGAGCGATAGCACGCAAACGAAGACCATTGCTATCTGAGTTCTCTTCAGCTGGTTCATGGTCTACTTCCTCCTCCTGCCGGCGGTGCGCCGGATCCAAGCCATTGATGTGCACCCATTATCTCTTAACCACATTATCTTGCAACTCGTGTCCGGTAGGGTATCGGATCGGGGACCCCCGCTTCGGCAAAGGCCTGCAGCCTCAGCCGGCAACTGTCGCATACTCCGCAGGCCTGGTCCTCATATTGATAGCATGACCAGGTGAGGTCCAGCGGCGCGCTCAGTTCGACTCCCTTCCTGACGATGGCGCTTTTCCGCATTCCGATCACCGGCGTCTCTATGGCGATCTGCGTCTCGGGCCGCGTGCCCACGTTGGCCAATTGTTCAAACACGCGGTAATACTCCGGACGGCAATCCGGATAACCCGAACTGTCTTCCGCGACGGCGCCGATAAAGATGGCGTTCGCTCCAATCACCTCTGCCCAGCTCACCGCCACGGAAAGAAAATGAGCGTTGCGAAAGGGCACGTATGTCACCGGGATGGAACTGGCGCCTACCGGCGCATCCGGGTCGCCCTCCGGCACGCGAATGCTCTCCTCGGTCAGCGCCGAGCCGCCAATTTGCTTGAAGTGATCGAACCGCACGACCAGCCGTTCGCCCACCCCAAAAAATTCGGCGATGGCCTCGAACGCCTCGCGCTCTCGCCGCTCGGTACGTTGTCCGTAGCTGGCGTGCAGGAAAGCCAGCCGGTGCGAGGTTTGCGCCATGGCCGCGGCGACGCACGAATCCATCCCCCCGCTGACCAGAACCACGGCTTTGGATTTTTCCGCCATCTCCCGGCTCAAACGCCGCGCTCGGATGGATGCCAGATGAATTTGTGCAACTGCAATCCCAGCCGTACCGGCAGCCCGTCCGCCAGAATCCATTCCGCAAGCAAGCGCGCGTCCAGTCCTTTCCAGGAGCCATTGGGGTCCGGAAACACGGGCGAAAACAGGACCTGCCTTACGCGCCGCGGCAATTCGTGCCGCATCGAAAACTCCTTGGCGAATTCATAATCGCGCCGGCTGGCGATCACAAATTTGATCTCGTCCTTGCCGTCGACCACTTTGAGGTTGTCCATCGCGAACGTGCCGCCTTCGCCCGAATCCGGGCACTTCACGTCCACGATTTTCACCACTTCTCGCGGCAATGAACCGACGAATCGCTCGCCGCTGGTCTCTACCAGCACGGTGTAATGTTCGGCTGTCAGCCGCTCCGCAAGCGCAATCGCCTCGGGCTGCAGCAAGGGCTCGCCCCCGGTCAGCTCCACAAGCGAAGGTTCAGGCGCTGGCGAAGGCTGGGACGCCGGGCCATTCGCATCGGAGTTCACATCTGCCGCGATCTTCCCGGAAAGCGCGTGCACCCGCCCGAGCACCTCGTCGATGCTCATTTTCGTTCCGCCATGAAACGCGTATGCCGTGTCGCACCACGTGCACCGCAAGTTGCATCCGGTGAACCGCACGAAGATACAGGGCAAGCCCCGCATAGGTGCTCTCGCCTTGAATCGACCGGAAGATTTCCGTGATCACCATTAGGAACTGCCCGTGCCGCCGCGACTTGCGTTGCTGGATAATAGCGCACAATCAACACCGCGGCGATGAACGCAGCCGCCGCGCCGAGAAAGGGTGCCAGCGTGAATGGGCACGCCCATGTAGTGCAGCAGAATCACATAAGCAGATGCCCACCAAAACCGCGGGAATGACAATCAGGAGATAGGCGCGGCGCATTTCACGATCCTGTCACGGCGTGTAGGTGGCCGAGGTCTCGTCGGTCTCCCACACGGTGACGCTCTTGATGCGCGGCGCATGGGACATCCGGCGCATCTGCTTTGGAAGTCTCGTCGTACAAAAATTTGGCGATATTCTCAGCGGACGGATTGATGGCGTCAAACGGCGCCTGGTCGTTCAGAAATTTGTGGTCCACGTCCGCGATGAGCTCGCGCAGGATTTGTCTTCAGGTGCGCGAAGTCGAAAAGCAGCCCAATCGAATCGAGCTGCTGGCCCTCGACGTTCACGCGCACGCGATAGTTGTGCCCGTGCGGATTCTCGCACTTGCCCTTGTATCCGCGCAGGGCGTGCCCGGCGGAAAACGTCTCTTCCACGCTGACTTGAAACATGTCTCGTTTGTTGGCTGATCGGCCGGCCCGGACGAGGTTTTCGCGCTAACTCGGCGCCTGCATGAAGCGCTGAACTTCAGCGATGTCCCGGGTAAGGCTATACTCCGGCAGCGACTCCATGAAAATTCTACCATACTGCATCCGCTGAATGCGGTTATCGAGGATCGCCAGCACCCCGCGATCGGTGCGCGTGCGGATCAACCGGCCGAAGCCCTGCTTCAGCGCCAGCACCGCCTCGGGCACCTGATATTCCGCGAACGCGTTGCGGCCATCCTCGTTGAGAGCGCGCACCCGCGCCGCCACCACCGGGTCGGTCGGCACCGCAAACGGCAGCCGGTCGACGATCACGCAGGAGAGCTGCTCGCCCGGCACGTCCACGCCCTGCCAGAAGCTGGAAGTGGCGAAGAGCACCGCTCCCGGAGTCATGCGGAAACGCTCCAGCAGCGCCATGCGCGGCGCCGTCCCTTGCAGAAGCAAGGGGAACTGCACGCGGCCGCGCACCAGCTCGAACAGCTGATTCATCTGGCCGTAGCTGGTGAACAGGCAAAAGGCCCGGCCCTGCCGTGCAATTCCAGCAAGCGCGACAATCTCTTCCGCCGCCTTGTCGCGCAAAGCCCGCGTCGCGCACGTCCGGCAGGCCCGCGGGAATATAGAGCAACGCTTGCCGCGGCATAATCGAATTCGTGCGGCAAGACGCGCTCCTGCGCCACCTGAATTCCCAGCCGCTGCTTCAGAAAATCGAAGCGGCCGCTCACCGCCAGCGTGGCCGAGGTCAGCACGACGGTGTCGAACGCTTCGAATAGGCGCTCGCGCAGAATGGAGCTCACATCGATCGGAGTCGCGGCCACAAACACGCCTTTGCCGCGCCGCTCGAACCAATAGACGTAATTCTTTTCGTTCGATTCGAACAGGAACTCAGTCTCGCCGCGCAGCTCCGCCAATCGCGCGCGCGATCACCACCAACTCCTCCGGCTTCGCAGGCAGCGCCGCGATATCCGTCTCCAGCGCCTTCAAGGCCGCTTGTCAGTTCCTCGTACGAACTGCCGGTGCTGCTCCAGAAAAGCCGCGCGCGCGCCCGGCTCGAACGGCGGAGCGGCCCTTCGCGCGGAGGCAAAGCTCGAAAAAATCGTGCGCGTCTGTTCCCGCAGCCGGTTCACCCGCCGCAGCAGCGGCGGCCCGCCTTGCTGCGTAAGCCGCATGGCCTGCTCGGCATCGCGAGCCAGTTCCTCGAAGCGGTAATTCGACACCTGCCGCCCAAAGTAGTCGCTGGCCACGTCTTCGATCTCGTGCGCTTCGTCGAACACCACCGCCGAATATTCCGGCAGAATGCTGCCGAAATCGTCCTGCCGCAGCGCCAGGTCGGCGAAAAACAGATGGTGGTTGACGATGATCACATCCGCTTCTGCGGCTCGCCGGTGCATCGCGGTAACGAAGCAGCGCTCGAACTCCGCGCACTTCTGCCCGGTGCAAGCTTCCCGCCGCGCGTCGAGGCGCGCCCACAGTTCGGCATCGTCCGGCAGAAAACTCAGTTCCGCGCGGTCGCCGGTATCGGTCAACCGCTCCCAGTCGCGGATCTGCGCGAACCAATCCAGCTCCTCCAGGCCCTTCAGAACCGGCTGCCCTTCCATCTGGTGCAGCTTTATGCCGGCAGAGGAAGTTGGCGCGGCCTTTCATCACCGCTACTTTCAGATCCGGGGCGAAATGCTTCTGCACAAAGGGGACATCCTTGGTGTAGAGCTGCTCCTGCAGCGACTTCGTGGCCGTGGAGATCACCACGCGCCGCCCGCTGCGAATCGCCGGGATCAGATAGGCCAGCGTCTTGCCCGTTCCCGTCCCTGCCTCGACCAGAAGATGCCGCTTTTTGCGGAAGGCGTCGTCCACCAGCTCGGCCATGTCATAATTGCGAGCGCCGATGCTCGTAGCCGGCCGGCATGCATTTTTCGATCATTCCGCCGGGCCCGAATATGTCCGCCATGCTGGGTGAAGGTGTCTCTGAAGCAGAGGTCTTAACGGAAGGAGTCATGCGTCCGAACGAGGTCTCCGGTTGCAACCTTAACACAGTGCTCCCGCGAACGCCCGAGCAGCGAGACCTGAGCGCTAGGCCCTATCGCTGGGATGAACCGCTTCCGCTCGATGTAGGCTGAAAAGAAAAGCTGGCGAAAACAGGTCGGCCCGCTTCCTTGAAAAACGGCCCGCTGTTCGAGAAGGGCTTATTGTTCCGCGACCACGATCACGCCGGTGTTTTCGTCGATATAAAAGATTTTCGTGCCGTTTATGATGGCCACGGTTTGCGATCCCAAATTCCCGGTCCCGTTCGAATTGCTGATGGTCACCGTGGCACTAAACGGCATGTTGGGCGTCAAACCCGTAGCCGTGCTTAAATCCGCCGTTCCGCTGGCGGATCCGCCGCTGGTTATGGTTGCCGACCCGGCGTCGTTGTAGACGGTGTTGTCTCCCGGATCTTCGCTGCCGAAGGCATATGTCCCGGCTGCCGATGCCGCGGTGTACGTCTGGCTCGGCTGGAACTCGATCACGCCCTGCTGGGCATCGGCGTTAACTCCCACCACGAAGGCGGAAATTCCGTCTGTAGGCGTCGTCACATAGAGCACGGGCAGATTATCGCTTGGATTGCCGAGCGCCACGCGGCCCGAAGCCGGATCGATGTTATACGCGACGTTGCTTAAAGAGGTCGTTGCGGCGCTGTTTCCTCCGCCATCGGAATACACCGTGCCCGGAGAGAGTTCCAGTCTGTGCGCCGCCCGGTGTCGTCGTCAGCAAATCCAGATCAACACTGGCACTGCTTGAGTTACCCGTCGAGTGCAAAATGTAATTTCCCGAAAGAGAATTCGCCGTGAACGAATTTGTGGTGACAATGGCCCGGCCGGCGCTGGTTTCGAAGCTATCGGTTCCGATCAAGAACAGTTCCGACGGGTTGATCACATAGACGGCCCAATCGAAAATATCGAAATTGGCGGTTGTCCGTCCCGTCGTTGCGGAGATGGGATCGATACTGCCCGTATGATTGGGGCTATTCGGAGAGTAAAAGCCGTCAATGTTGATATCGTCCACGCCGTTGCTAAGAGCTCCATTGCTGTTGTCGAACGATCCTCCGACAGTCAGGTGCACAAATGCATTGCCATTCGAGGCCCAGCCATCGACCCCGAACGCGTAATTCGCCTGCAGTGCGCTGAGCACGAAGGAGCTCGGAGTTTGCAGCCGCAGAATTCCCGACCCCCGGCTTCCCGCGCCACTACTGCTGCTGGAATCGAATTCGATAATCCTGCCCTTGGAAGCAACGCCCGAAGTGATTCCGCTCACCGCGAAATGGAACACGGTCGTCGTTCCGCTGGCATTCGTGAGCTGCAAGCATCCGCGGTGATCGGATCCCACGGTATAGAGGCTGCCGCTTGATGTGAAGGTCAGATGCTGCGCGGAAACGGTATCGTTAACGTCCTCCTCGCCGCCGGTAACGGAGCCACTTCCGTTGGCGGCAAAGCTGGCGCCAATTAGAATCGGGGTCCCCGCTCCGCTGCCTTCAAATCCCTGCACCAGCAAGGCGTAGTGACCGTTGAGCAAAGACTCCTGCCCGTGTGACGCGCCCGAGCAACCATTGGCCACCGTCGAGGTGATGGTCAGCGTCTCTGAAGCCGACTTCGTGTTGTCGGCTATCGAAGTAGCTTTGATCGTAGCTTGGTTATTGGGTGAACCGGGAGCCGTCGCCGGCGGAGTATACGTGACTGACGTGGTGGTGTTGCCGGTGAGCTGACCGCAGTTCGTTGAGGGAGGGCAGGTCAGCGTCCAGGTGACTCCGCTGTCGCTGGAATCGTTTTGCACGGCAGCATCGAAATTGGTGCCCGCCGTGCCGGCCAGCACGGAATTCACTTGATTGATCGTGACCGTAATTGCCACGGCCGTCGTGATCGTGAACGCGTCTGTATCGGATTTCGTGGTATCCGTTACGGACGTCGCGGTAAGCGTTGGTCTATTGTTCGGCGACGAAGGCACCGACGTAGGAGGGGTATAAAAGATCGTATTCTGTGCCGCCGTCGCCAGCGTGCCGCACGTAGGCTGGCAATTGGCGCCATTGGCCTTCAGCGTCCAGGTAATTCCCGCATTGGCTGAATCGTTCTGCACGCTGGCGCTGAAAAGGATGGTGCCGCTGTTGGCGGGAACGGTCGTGACTTTGTTCAGGATCGATACGGAAATCGCCGCTTGCGAGAGCGTGAAGCTCTCGAAATCCGATGTAGAGCTCTTCGCGATCGACGTAGCGGTAAGTTTCGGTTGATTGTTCGGAGAGCTCGGCGTGGTTACCGGCGGCGCGTAAGTGACGCTCGTAGTGTTGCTCCCAGACAAAGTACCGCACGCGGGCGAGCAAGCGCTTCCGTTGGCCGTGAGGCTCCAGCTGACGCCGCTATTGGTCGAGTCGTTCTGCACCGTTGCAGTGACCACAAATGGCTCAGCCCCTGCATTCACGGTGCTGACTTTGTTCGCGATCGTTACGGTCAGTGCGGGGCTGACCGTGAATGTGTCCGAGTCGGATTTGGAGGTACTCGCGACCGAGGTGGCGGTAAGTTTCGGCTGATTGTTGGGCGAAGCGCCTGCGGAAACGGGTGGCGTGTAAGTCACACTCGTCTTAGTCGCCGCGGAGAGAGCGCCGCAAGTTGGAGAACAGCTCGAGCCATTGGCGGTGAGGCTCCAAGTGACGCCCTTGTTGCCGGAGTCATTTTGCACCGAGGCGGTGAACGAGACCGCGGCTGTGCCCGCCTGCAGGGATGTCACTTTATTGGCGATCGTTACACTTACGTTCCCGCCGCCGCCCGCTCCCGCGCTGCAGCCTGCCAGGGCCAGGATCGCCGCCGTAATAATCGAAGGTAAAGTCAGTTCCGTGAAGCTTACTGGCGCAGGCCGAACGCCGCGCTTTATCTTCATCGGGGGCTCCTTGGGCTCGGGGGTTGAGGTTGACCCGAAGCGGAAGGCCTGCGAAGAGGCCACTTCCACGACACTTGACTAAATAGGATATTCTATATGCATAATTTTATTCTTTTATTAATACGTAGCGTTGTCCTTACGATAAACGCTAACGGTTAAGTTTATGAGCGAGATGTGTGTTCCTGGCCATGGAACGAAAGTTTGTTTTTGATCGGGTATTTCCCCTATGCTACTTTCTTCGGCAGCCTTCTGAAGGCAGCGCGCCCCGTGAACTCGCTCTATGCGCAAGCTTTATAGCCCTTTGCCTTTGGCATCCATTGTTTATCGTTACGCGGCTTACGGCGTCTCGATTCGCAGCGATGCCCCCCTGCCCCTCCCTCCACTGGCTACATCGGGTCTTTTCGAAATTGAGGTCCACAACAACAATGGGCCCATCGATCCTTGCATCCAGGGGGAGAGCGGATTCGAGCAGAATCCGTCCACCGCTTTTGATGTCGCTTCACTGTCTGACGGGTCGGCCTATGTGCGCATGCGCGGCGTTGGCGAAATTTCCGTTTCTCCAGACGGGCGACTCCTGGCTTGTCGCCGTTACGCTGAATCGACTTCCGAGTCGTTCAACGTCTACCTTGTCACCCAGGCCCTTTCTTTTGCGCTGGTGAAATGCGGATTAGAGCCCTTGCACGCCACGGCGGTGGCCATCGACGGCAAGGCCGCTCTCTTCCTCGGCGATTGTGGCCTTGGAAAATCCACCTTAGCCGCCGCGTTCCTGCGAGCGGGTTACCGCCTGCTCAGCGACGATCTCTTGGTGCTGCACAAACCTCATGCCGCGCTGCTTGCTTATCCCGGTTCGCCGCGGATCAAACTTTTCCCGGGGATGGCACGCGAGTTCCTGGGCAAGGCTGTCGCCGGTGTTCCCATGAACCCGTACACGCATAAAATGATCGTTCCTCTGAAGGAGTGGCAGGTCTGCACCGATGCGCTCCCCGTCGGCGCAGTTTATTCGCTTGCGCTGGCATCCGAGGTTCGCGGCGCTGAAGTCAGAGTTTCCGCCATGAGTCAAAGACAAGCTTTCCTCACTTTGCTGGCCAGCACCTTTAATCGAACTGTTTTGGATTCAACTCGCCTGCGGCGCCAATTTGAAGCCACCCGAGCTCTTGCCAACACTCTGTCCGTCAAAAAACTCTCCTATCCAAGATCGCTCGACTGCCTTCCGGCGGTTCTGGAATTAGTGGTTTCAGACCTTTGCGCCGAGAAATCCGAGGCGGCATGCGGCGCGTGAAGCGCTTCCTGCGGCTTCCCCGCACAGAGCGGACCCTGTTGCTGCAAGCGGCCTTCGCTATCGTGGCCGTTCGCCTGGCCCTCCGGTTCCTTTCCTTTGAACGCTTGCAGGTGCTGGCCTGCCGTTGGGCAGGCCGCTCTGCCGCCCCTTTTGGTGCCGATCGCATCGTCTGGGCCGTGGAGGCAGCTGCTCGTAATATTCCGGCATCTAGATGCCTGACTAAGGCCCTGGCCGCTCAAGCCCTCCTGGCCAGGCACGGTTATGCTTCGCAACTCATGATTGGCGTTGCAAAAGATGAAGCGCTGCGCTTGGAAGCCCATGCCTGGATCACCTGCCAGGACCGGGTCTTGATCGGCGGGCCGGAAACCGGCCACTACACTCCGCTTCTGAATCTAGAGGTCCGATCCTGAATTCCGATCCTTCTTATCGGGCTTATCGGGGCAACCCTTATTCAGCAATCTTGAGTTCTCCGCGCTCATGAGCGGCATTGCCGGCGTCGTGCAGTTCGACCGATCCCCTCTCGATCCCAGGCTTCTTCAGCGGCTCGCCAATTCACTGGCTTTCCGCGGTCCCGACGCGCGGCGAATCTGGCTAAAAGACTACGCGGGCTTCGCCCATACCCTCCTCAAAACCACAGAGGAGTCCGAGCGCGAGGTCCAACCGTTCACCTTGGATGGGAAGATGCGGATTGTGGCCGACGCACGCATCGACGCGCGCAAGGAGCTTTTCGCCGCATGGATGGCCGCCGGGGAAACCGATCCTGCGCAATCCTCTTGCACCGACGCAGAACTCATCCTGCGCGCCTATCGCACCTGGGGGGAAGCTTGCGTGGAACGCTTGCGAGGCGATTTCGCCTTCGCCATTTGGGATGACGCAAAACAGGAGCTGTTTTGCGCGCGCGACCACATGGGCGTGAAGCCTCTCTACTATGCGCAAGTCGGCGCCTGCGTCATCTTCAGCAACACGCTCGAATGCATCCGGCAGCACCCGCTCGTCTCGGACCGATTGAATGATCTGGCGGCGGCCGATTTCCTCCTGTTCGGAGTGAATTGCGATCTCGCGGCAACTTCCTTCGCTCAAATTCAAAGAATTCCCCCGGCCCACAGGGCCACCTGGTCGGCAAGGGGCTTTCGGCTCTCCCGCTACTGGACCATGCCAATCGACGAACCGCTCCTTTACCCCCGCTCTGGCGATTACCTCGATCGGTTTCGCGAACTATTGCAAAACTCCGTCGCGGACCGCCTTCGTTCCAATCGAGTATGGGTTTTCATGAGCGGTGGGTTGGACTCCCCCACGCTCGCAGCCACGGCGCACGATCTCATGAGCCGGCGTTACCAAACTTTTGAGTTGCAGGCGCTGACCACTTCGCATCCCTTCTTGCCCGAGGAGGATCGCTACGCGGAGGCCGCAGCTGCGCATCTGAAAATTCCGATCCGCTTTCGCCACTCTGCCGAAACAACCAGTGCGAATTGGGAACAAACTCCCTTCTCTACACCCGAACCGCATAGCAGCGCCTGGACCGTTCCCACCGAGCGCGAATTCTGGCAGGGTCTTGCACCTTATAGCCGTGTTTTCTTTTTCGGCGAAGGTCCGGATAACGCTTTGCGCTTCGAGTGGCGGCCCTGCGTTTCCTATATGCTCCGCCACGGCCTGTACCTGCGCCTGCTGACGAGCCTCACCGCGACTTTATTCTCCCAACGATACCCACCGTTCTGGTTCCGCTTGTCGAAGGGAATTCGCAACCGCGAAGCGCCGGCCCTATTTCCTCCGTGGATTAACCCAACGCTCGAATCGCGCCTTGGCCTCCGAGAGCGATGGCACGCGCTTGATTCCGCGCCGGTTTCGAATCACCCTTGGCGCCCGGCCGGCTACGCGTCGCTCCAAATACCGCTGTGGCAAACTCTCTTCGAATATTTCGATGCCGCGATTACCCGCGCCTGTTTTGAAGTCAGGCATCCTTTTCTCGATTTAGGAATGCTTCGTTTCCTGCTGGCAATTCCCGCGCTTCCCTGGTGCCGTTCCAAACACCTCCTGCGGCGCGCCATGCGCGGCGCCTTGCCACCCGAAATCTTGCGCCGCAGGAAGACGGGCACACCGGCCGTGGCATTCACGAAAGATCTCTCGGAACTGTGCAGCGTGCCTTTTCTGCCGGCGCCCGGCATTGGCGAATATCTCGATGTCGAGCAGTTGCCCCACGCGGCCTCGCCCAGCCTCATCGAAAGCAACATTCGTGCACGGATACTGAATCATTGGTTGCAAAACTCGTTGCTGGCTAACGATAATCAGGAGCGGGACCATCCTAGTGGCCGACTCGTCCGACAAAGCGCCGCAAAGCACTGATCAGCCTTCGCCCAAAAAGCCCTACAGCAGCCCTCGGCTGGAGGTCTACGGCGACTTGCGCAAAATCACCAGCACTGTCGGTGGCCATGGACTCCCGGATAATCGCATCTTCACCTTTATCAGGACTCATACCTAAGCTCCCACCCAGCGTCACCATCTCCGTTTCCCGCTTCACATTGGCCCTGCATCGCTCTGCTATACTCCTCCGGTGACCCCCAAATCCCCGAAAAAACTCTTCCTGATCGACGCCATGGGCTTCATTTTTCGCGCCTTCTTTGCCCCCATGGACCGCCTGCAAAATACAGGGCGTCCCCACCAAAGTCCCCTTCCTTTTTTCCAACATGCTTCGCCGCGTCACCAAGGATTTGCAGCCCGATTTTGTCGCCGTCGTTTTCGATCCCCCCGGCCCCACCTTCCGCGACAAGCTTTTCACCGAGTACAAAGCCCAGCGCCCGCCCATGCCCAACGATCTTTTCATTCAGATTCCCTTTGTGCGCCGCCTCTGCGAAGCCATGCGCCTGCCCATCATCGAGGTTCCCGGCTACGAAGCCGACGACGTCATCGGCGCGCTGGCCCAGCAGTCCGGCCGCCGCGACGTCGACGTCTACATCGTCACCAGCGACAAAGACATGATGCAGCTGGTCGGCGGCCGCGTTCGCGTCCTGCGTCCCGGCCAGGGCGCCGCCAAGCCCGATGTCATACTCGATTCCGCGAAGGTCGAAGAAGTCATGGGCGTCCCCCCCGCGCAAGTCGCCGACGTCATGGCCCTGATGGGCGATTCCATCGACAATATCCCCGGCGCCAAAGGCATCGGCGATAAAGGCGCCCGCGAATTGATCCGCCGCTTCGGATCCGTCGAAGCGGCCCTCGACCACGCCTCCGAGGTCGAAAACAAGCGCTATCGCGAAGCGCTCCTCAATTGCCGCGAGCAGGTGATTCTCTCCAAGCAGCTTGCCCGCATCGCCTCCGACGCCCCAGTCGAGCTCGATTGGGAGGCCCTCGCCCGGCGAGAGCCGGATTATTCCGCTCTGCGCGACCTCTATGCCGATCTCGGCTTTACTTCGCTTCTGAAGGAACTGCCCGCCGCGACCACCACCTCCGCCGTCGTCACCGATTATGCCGCCCTCGATTCGCCCGCCGCCGTCGGCGAATTCCTGGCCGCGCAGCCGCAGGATCGTCCCATCGCCGTCTGGCTCACGCTCGACTCCGGCGCCCGCGAGATCGAAGGCTACGGAGCGCGCGTCGCCGGATTCGAGCTATCGCCCGGCGCCCGGCGTGGCGCGGTCGGCCTGGTGCGACCCCCGGCCGGAAATCATTGAGCCCTTGCGCGCGTTTCTCGCCGATCCGCGGCGCCCCAAAATCGTCCACGATCCTAAGCTCATCGAGCTTTTGGCCGGCCCTTTGCGCGGTGTAAATCACGCGGTCATGCTCTATTCCTTTCTCCTTCGGCCCACCACCGCGCAGCACAACCTCGCCGAAGTGGCCCTGCGTCATTTGAATCTCACCCTCTCCGGCGCCACGGGCGAGCATGCCGATTTCCTCCAGCGCCTGGCTCCGCTGCTTCGCCGCGAAGTCGAAGAACAGGATCTCGTCCCGGTTTACGACAACATCGACCTGCCGCTCGCTCCCGTCCTCGCGGCCATGGAACGCCACGGAATTCGCGTCGATCCCGCCGCGCTCGCCACGATGTCGGTGTCCATGGAAAGCGAGATTCGCTCCCTGGAGCGCTGCATCTGGGAGCTGGCCGGCAACGAATTCAATATCAATTCGCCGCCGCAGTTGGCGGAAATCCTTTTTGACAAGATGAACCTCGCTCCTTCCGCCAAGCGCGGCCGGGCTCGTGCGCGCTCCACCGCCGCCGACGTTCTCAACGAGCTCGCCTTGCTCCACGAACTGCCCCGCAAAGTCCTCGAATATCGCGAACTGGCTAAGCTCAAATCCACTTACGTTGACGCTCTGCCCCCGCTGATCGAGCCGGGAACCGGGCCGCCTGCACACCCGCTTCAGCCAGACCGGCGCGGCCACGGGCCGGCTCAGCTCTTCCGAACCCAATCTGCAAAATATTCCCGTGCGCACCGAGCTGAGCCGCCAGATTCGCGCCGCCTTCGTCGCCGACCCGGGCTGGACTTTGCTCTCCGCCGACTATTCCCAGATCGAACTGCGCATCCTGGCCCATTTCTCCGAGGATCCCGTCCTGGTCGAGGCCTTTCGCACCGGCCAGGATATTCACTCGCGCACCGCCCAGGAAGTTTTCGGCGTCGGTCCCATGGCCCAGACCTCCGAGCATCGCCGCGCCGCCAAGGTGATCAATTTCGGCATCATCTATGGCCTTTCTCCTTTTGGGCTGGCCCAGAATCTGCAGATCGACCAGAAAGAAGCGGCCAAATTTATCGCCGCCTATTTCGAGCGCTATCGCGGCGTAAAGGAATATCTCGATCGCGGGCTCGAGGAAGTCCGCCGCACCGGCTTCACCCGCACACTTTTGGGCCGCCGCCGCCCCATCCCGGAGATCTCCTCGCCTCAGTTCAATTTGCGCAATCTCGCCGAGCGCACCGCCCTGAACACTCCACTGCAAGGCACGGCCGCCGACCTCATCAAGCTGGCCATGATCAAGATTCAGCGCGAGCTCGAATCGCTCCGCTTGCGCTCCCGCATGATTCTGCAAGTGCACGACGAACTGCTCTTTGAAGCGCCCCCCGAGGAGCTCGACCAATTGAGCGCCATCGTGCGCCCCGCCATGGAGCAGGTCTATCCTCTGAGCGTCCCTCTTGTCGTCGATCTGAAATCGGGTGCAAACTGGAGAGACATGAAGTAGCGCCGTTCGGCTTGCTCTTCATGCCAGAAGGAGGCCGGCTTTATGAGACATTCCCCCGGATTTTTGAAGTTAGTTGACGACGCCAAAGCGCGCGTCCAAGAGGCCGATTTTCGCGACATCAAGCGGCGCCTCGACGCTCGCGAAAAGCTCACTCTCATCGATGTCCGCGAAGACAACGAATGGGCCCGAGGCCATCTGCCGGGAGCTGTCCACCTCGGCAAAGGCATCATTGAGCGCGATATCGAACAGGCCATTCCCGATAAGGATGCGCCGCTGGTGCTCTATTGCGGTGGAGGATTCCGGTCGGCTCTGGTGGCCGATAACCTGCAGAAGATGGGCTACACCCATGTCATCTCCATGGATGGCGGTTGGCGCGGCTGGACCACGGCCGGCTATCCCATCGAAAGGCCCGGCGAAGACTCCGCCGAGGAGCTTCCTATGGAAAAAGGCGAAGCCGCCCGCTAACTCGCTTCAGCAGGCTGCCTTATGGCAGTCCTCCGTCCGTGCGCGCGCAGAATTTATCGCTTCTTGACGCACGTCATTTGCAGGAAGTCTTTACGGCTTGTTACTATGTGCGTTCACTGGGGCGTGGTCCAACCGGTAGGACACCGCACTGTTAATGCGGATGGTGAAGGTTCGAATCCTTCCGCCCCAGCCAAGGCTTAGCGCCCCCCAGTGCGTAATTCAAAGACACTGAATCTCCGTGCATGCGAACACGCATCTTCAGACCCATATCGGTTCACGACATATAAATTGGGGAACAGACTTAAAGAAGTGGCTTCCGCTCAAAACTTCGGTCTAAAGAGGTGGCGTCTGAAAAAGGTCGGGGGGAAGATCGCGCCGGCCCAGCCCTCAATCCCCTAAAGGGATCCTCGGCTCGTCTTCCCCCTTCGGTTATTCTTAGGGCACGCGGCGCGCCAAACTTAACTTCCTGAAACTGCGAGCCTTCATTGATCGCCCCCTGGGTAAAAAGGGAAACCCGCCGGGAAAAAATTCTGGTGCCCCCATCGAGCGACCCGTCTAGTGAATTGTCTGAACCAGTTGGTCCCAGGTTTGCCCTGCCGCAGGAAAAAGATTTGCCTTCCGCCAGGTACACTAAAGACTCTACAAGCTCGCTCCCTAAACGCCTCGTTCCTAAGGAGGGCGGAGGAACCGAAGGTAACGAAACGACACAGAATCGCTGCCCGCCCCTCGTCTTGACCCACACCTGGTCGGCTGTTAGTGTTGAGGATTACCCTGGCCGTATTTTACCCACCGTACGCTGGCCCGCTCTGTGGGGCCGTGCAACGGCAGGGTCGTTTAACCATGGCACTGAAAAGCATCGTCATTCGCGGGGCCCGTCAGCACAACCTGAAAAATATCAGCCTGGAAATCCCGCGTAACTCCCTTACCGTCATTACCGGGCTATCCGGGTCGGGAAAATCCTCGCTCGCCTTTGACACCATCTACGCCGAGGGCCAGCGCCGCTACGTCGAATCCCTTTCCGCTTACGCGCGTCAGTTTCTGGACCAGATGGAGCGTCCGGAAGTCGATTCCATCGACGGCCTCTCGCCCTCCATCGCCATCGAGCAGAAAACCACCACGCGCTCGCCCCGATCCACCGTCGGCACCATCACCGAAATTTACGATTACCTGCGCGTCGTCTATAGCTCTATCGGCGTGCCCCATTGCCCCAACTGCGGCCGCGCCATCACCCGGCAGTCCAGCGAACAGATCGTTCAGTCTGTCTTGAGCGGCGAATTGGCCCATGAAGGCGATCGCATCATGGTGCTCGCGCCTATCGTTCGCGGCCGTAAGGGGGAATACCGTCAGGAGCTCGATAAATTGGCGCGCGCCGGATACACGCGTGTGCGCATCGATCGCGTCCTTTATCCTCTGGACGAGCCGCCCCGCCTCGATCGCCGCAAGAATCACGACATCGAAATCGTGGTCGATCGTCTGCTGGTGAAGCCCGGCATCGCCGCGCGCTTGGCGCAATCGCTGAATGCCGCGCTCAAGCTCGCCCAAGGCCTGGTAACCGTTTCGGTGGTGGATGGAACCGAGCAAGTCTTCTCCGAAAAGCTGGCTTGCCCCGAATGCGGCATCTCCGTGCCGCAACTCGAGCCGCGCTCCTTCAGCTTCAATTCGCCCTACGGCGCGTGTCCCGCGTGCCATGGCTTGGGTTCCAAATACGATTTCGATCCCGCCAAGGTGATCGTGGATTGGTCCCGTCCTCTTTTCGAAGGTGGACTGGGGCCCGGTTCGGGTTCCGTCTATCTGAAGCGAACGCTCGATATCGCCGCCGCGGCCCACGGCTTGGATCTCTCCAAGCCCTTCGAAAAATTCTCCCGCCGCGAGCAAAACTTGATCCTTTACGGCTACCCGCCTCCTCAAGACCGCTTGGCCGCCAATGGCCAAAATGGAACCGAGCCATCGGAAAGCTCCCGCGCCAAGGAGAAGAAGATTCCCGGATTGCGATTCCCGGGCCTTTTCGGTTTTCTGGAAAGCAATCTCGCCGATACCAATTCCGACGGTTATCGCGAATGGCTCACCCAATACATGTCCGCCGCGCTCTGTTCGGCTTGCGGCGGAAGGCGCCTGCGTCCCGAGAGCCTGGCCGTCAAAGTGGGCGATCTCTCCATCTCGGATTTCACCGCCTTGGCACTGACCGAGGCGCGGCCCGCCGTCGATCGCATTCGCGATGGACTCTCCCTGCGTCAGCGCAAAGTCGCCGGCCGTCCGCTCGCGGAGATCTCCGAACGGCTGGACTTTCTGCTCGCGGTGGGCTTGGGCTATTTGAGTCTGGACCGTTCGGCGGCCACGCTCTCCGGCGGCGAGGCCCAGCGCATTCGCCTCGCCACGCAGATCGGCTCGCGCCTGCGCGGCGTGCTCTATGTGCTGGACGAGCCTTCCATCGGTTTGCACGCGCGCGATAACCATCGCCTGCTCACCTCCCTGGAACAGCTTCGCAATCTTGGCAATACCGTTCTGGTTGTGGAGCACGATGAGGAGACCATCCGCCGCGCCGATTTCGTCGTCGATCTCGGACCTGGCGCGGGCAATGCTGGCGGCCACTTGGTCGCTATCGGCACTCCCGCGGCTATCGCCGCCAGCGAAGACTCTCTCACGGGCCGCTATCTTTCCGGCAAATTGGAAATCCCCGTCCCGCCGGCGCGGCGCAGTCCTGGCTCCAAAGTGCTCTCGCTGCTGGGCTGCGAGGCCAATAACCTGAAAAACCTGGACGTCAATCTTCCACTGGGCCTGCTCATCGTCGTGGCCGGCGTATCCGGTTCGGGAAAATCCACCCTGGTAAACGACATTCTGTATCGCGCCCTGGCTCAAAAGCTCTACCGTTCCATGGAGCAGCCCGGCCAGTTCCGCGAAATCCGCGGCGCCGAGCACATCGACAAAGTCATCGAGATCGATCAGGCGCCCATCGGACGCTCCCCGCGCTCCAATCCCGCCACCTATACCGGCGTCTTCGCGCCCATACGTGAACTTTTCGCCATGCTGCCCGAATCCCGGGAGCGCGGCTATCGTCCCGGGCGCTTCAGCTTCAACGTCAAAGGCGGCCGCTGCGAGGCCTGCCAGGGCGACGGCCTCAAGCGCATCGAGATGAACTTCCTCCCCGACGTTTACGTGACCTGCGACGTTTGCCGCGGCCGCCGTTACAACTCCGAGACCCTGGCCGTGCGCTACAAGGGCTATTCCATCTCCGATGTGCTGGACATGCCCATCGAGGAAGCCGTCAAGCTCTTGGAGAACATTCCTCAGGTGAACCAAAAGCTGCAAACCTTGGTCGATGTCGGCCTTGGCTATGTCGAACTCGGCCAGTCTTCTACCACGCTTTCCGGTGGAGAAGCGCAAAGGATCAAGCTGGCCCGCGAGCTCTCCCGCCGCCAGACCGGGCGCACTCTATACATCCTGGACGAACCCACCACCGGCTTGCATTTCGACGACGTAAAGAAGCTCATGCACGTCCTGAACCGCCTAGTGGACCTCGGCAATACCGTGCTGATCATCGAGCACCACCTCGACGTCATTAAACAGGCCGATTGGGTGATCGATCTGGGTCCCGAAGGCGGAGAGGCGGGAGGCCGGATCGTCGCTCAGGGCACTCCGGAACAGGTCGCCCGCAACAAGAAGTCCTACACGGGTCAGGCTCTGGCCCCCGTGCTCCACCTCAATGGAACTGCCAATACAAAGCAATTGCCCCCGCCTGAGCCGCTCGCCAATTCCGCTGGAACTACCGGTACTAGCGCCAATTTCGCCTCCAAGTGACGATGCCGCCAGCATCCTCATCCCGAGCGACCAGCGTGAGCGAGGGATCTCTCCCCGCCGAGCATCAAATTAACGCTCATGAGAGGCGAACGGAGGCTAGCGTCCCCGAAACACTTGCGCCAAACGCTCAGTCCATCTACAGTGCAATGTAGGGTACCGCTCGCTGCGGGCCGATCATCCAAACAGTTATCCGGCGACCATCATGCAAGGACCATTGAAAGAGTAGAGCAGCCGAATGAGCACTTTATCCGATAGCGCACCCGAGCCTCACGAGCCGCAACCCGAAGGGCTTACCCCGGAGCCATTTCACGCCCCCAGCCCCGAGGAAACCTCGCCCCAATTCAGGCCGCGTCCCGAATTTGACCTGAGGCCGGTGCCCGATCGCCTGGCGCCTTTCGATTCGCGCACCCCCTTTTATTGGATGGATCTGGTCTATCTCATACTCTTTTATTTCGTTTGCGGCGGTTTGCTCACTTTGATTGTTGCCGCCGGCGCCTTCGTTTTCTTTGGGATCTCCCCTTCGGAATTGAAAAGCTCCACCACAGCCTGGGCTTCGGTGATGATCATCAGCCAGGCCTTGCTCTCCGGAGCCACGCTGGCATTTCTGTACGCCATCCTTCGCGGACGCACTTCGGCCCCGTTTTGGCAGTCGCTCGGCTGGCGCGATTTTCATAAGATGGCCACGCACGCCTCCATCGCGCTGCGCTACATATTCGGAGGATTTGGTTTAGCAGTGCTGGTGGGCTGGGCGGGAAACTTCGTGGGCCGCGAATCCGGCATTCCCATGGAGGAGCTGTTCCGCAGCCGCCAAAGCGTTCTGATGCTTATGGCGTTGGGCATTCTCGTGGCTCCGGTGGTTGAGGAGACTATTTTTCGCGGATGCATCTATCCCGTGATCGCCCGAAAGTTCGGCATCACTGCGGGAGTTCTGGCCACTGGCGCGCTCTTTGGACTGGCCCACGCTCAGCAACTCGGCGGCGCCTGGGGGCAAATCGGACTGCTGATTTGCGTGGGCATTGTGCTTACCTACGTGCGCGCCCGCGCCGGAACCGTGGCGGCCAGCTACTTCGTCCACCTTGGCTACAATACGATCTTATTCGCGGGCTTTTTCATCGCCACCGGCGGGCTCCGCCATCTCCCCACCAGTTGAGCCAGCCATCAGTCATCGCCGGCTCGACGCAACTCCGAGCGGAGTGATCTTCCCACGCGAACCATGAGCAAAGTCGTCCAGCCCATCGAATGGACCTCCGACGGCGTCGTTATGATCGACCAGCGCCGCCTGCCCGCCGAAGTCGTGCGCCACACCTACACCGATTACCAGGATGTCGCCGCCGCCATCCGCGACATGGTCATCCGCGGCGCGCCGGCCATCGGCGTCGCCGCAGCCATGGGCATTGCGCTCGGCGTGCAGTGCTCGAAAGCCGCCTCGGTCCCTGAGTTGCGCGCAGAGTTCCCGGTTATCTGCGACGCCATGGCCCGCACCCGGCCCACCGCCGTCGACCTTTTTTGGGCCATCAATCGCCTGAAGCGTCGCTTCGAGGAACTCGCCGCGGCTTCCGACCTGCCCGCCATTCGTGAAGCTCTGGTCGCCGAGGCTCGCCTGATCCATGAAGAAAAGCGCGCCATTGACGAAGCCATCAGCCATTTCGGCGCCGTGCTGATGCCCCAGAGTGGTCAGGTGATGACGCAATGCAATGCCGGCGCCTTGGCCACCGCCGGCATTGGCACCGCCCTGGGCGTGATTCGCGTGGCCGTCGAACAGGGCCGCGAGCTGCGCGTTTTCGTTCCCGAAACGCGCCCTTATCTGCAGGGCGCGCGCCTCACGGCCTGGGAATTGGCCGAAGGCGGCATTCCCCTCACCCTGATTACCGACAATATGGTGGGTCATTTCCTCAAGACGGGAAAAATCGGCGCCGTAGTTGTCGGCGCGGACCGCATCGCCGCCAACGGCGATACGGCAAATAAAATCGGCACCTATCAGATGGCCGTGTTGGCGCGGGAAAATAGCGTGCCCTTTTACGTGGCCGCGCCGCTGAGCACCTTGGATCTGTCCATCGCTTCGGGCGACAGTATTCCCATCGAGGAGCGCCCCGCCGAGGAGGTGACGCACTTCCGCGGCGTTCGCATCGCGCCCGACGTCGAAGCGGCCCATCCCGCCTTCGACGTCACTCCGGCCCGCCTGATCACCGGCATTATCACCGAACGCGGCGTCGCTTCGGCGCCCTATCGCGATTCGCTGGCGCGCCTTTTTGCACATTCCGACGTGGAGCCGGAGAGAGGCTCGCCCGCCCCGCCGGAGCGTCCCGCTTCGGCGCGCTAATCGTTTATTTCGGCGTGGGTGCGGTCTGCGCAGGCGAAGAGTTCGGCGGCGGCGACGGCGCTCCTCCCGGAATCTCCCTCGATTGTCCCAGCTGGATGGTCGATCCGAACCGTTTGTAGTTCTTGTATCGCACGGTCATGCGGATATGCACGTCGCCCTGGCTGAAGTGGAGAAAGTCGTCGGCGTGCGTGTACGTCGGGAACCAGAACGTGCCCTCGATGTTCTCCCGGTAGGTCACAAATCGCGGGAAAAGGTTCTGATTGCCGCCGGTCAGGATGTCCGGCACGGCCTTGCCATCGGTCTTCACCACGGCCAGATCGCGGCCATCCACCCAAACCGTGCCCTGAAAGTATCGCTGGTTTTTTTCGATGCGCTTGGGGCCCACGCAAAATTTATAGGTGTTCAGCTCGTCCAGCTTCTCCGTCCCCGCCGCTTGGATGTCGTACTTCGGCAGATCTTCCGCCGTCAGCACAAATGGCTGAATATTTTCGAGGTCCTTCATATCTTCCGGCGAGAGCGAGAAATCATGCAGGCTCGGCGCGGGCGCGTAGGTGATGTTCTCGTAGCGCCGCCCCTGCGGCGTGAACACAATTTCGCTGTCCAGTTGGTAGTCGCCCGGATTCGGCGATACGTCCTCCACCAGCACCTCTTGCGAATAGGTGTAGTTCTCGCGCGCCAGCTTGAAATCCGATTCGTGCTGCGCGAACTTGCTGATGATGTCCCCCGTCGGCGCCGACGTAGCCGCCGATCCCCCCGCGTCCGTGGGTCCGCCCGTTCCCGGCGCGCACTGCGCGCCCGTCTGCGAAGCGAACTGCCCGTTGTCTTTCTTGTTGTCCTTTTTCTCTTTTTGAGGCGGCAGGCCCGCCGCAAGCAATGGCTGAGTGGAGAGCAATAATCCCGCGCTCAAAAATCCCACCGTCACGTGCCGCACTAAATTGCTCAGAAAACTTCTGCGAATATTCATCGCCGCTACCTTCCCGCTGTTCCTAATCTTGCTTGGCCCTTTGTGTCTAATCCCTTGGGTTTAACACTCTTTTGTTTAACATAAGAACTCGTCCAGTTGGAACAAGGTTGCCCGCTGGTACAAGGTACCGTCATCGTTCTTGAGCCCCGATTATATCGCCTGACGGCCCTGCCTATAATTATGCCTCTTGCGCGGACGCCTCGCTTATCGGTGAACTCCAGTAGCCGCGCGAGATCTTCCCGAATCGAACTCTCCCCTCACAGCATCTAACTCATCAAGCGTGAAGAGTTGAGTCGTCCGCTTGGCCGCGCTGTGGATATTATTTTTCGGCGCGTGGTTTGCCTTGACAACTCCCCTCGCGGTGTTATGATTTCCGAATCCGCTGTAGCCTGCCTGCCGGACAGGAGGCCTGCTCTTTGACAACTGAATGAGACGTGCCAGAACCCGTTCGGTTTATGAGTGAATCGAGCGACATTTATTCAAAAGTTCGTTCTGAAACTCACGTCCCGGCTTCTAGCCGGGATTTTGATTTTCAGGACAACCAGCTTCAAACGAGAGTTTGATCCTGGCTCAGAGCGAACGCTGGCGGCGTGCTTAACACATGCAAGTCGAGTGCGCAGCCTGCTGTAGCAATACAGCAGGCTGGCGCACGGCGCACGGGTGAGTAACACGTGGGCAACCTGCCCTCCAAAGGGGGATAACCCGCGCGAAAGCGGGACTAATACCGCATGACATTCCGGTGGCTTCGGCCGCTGGAATCAAAGGCCGCAAGGACGTTGGAGGAGGGGCCCGCGCCCGATTAGCTTGTTGGCGAGGTAACGGCTCACCAAGGCTTTGATCGGTAGCCGGTCTGAGAGGATGGCCGGCCACACTGGAACTGAGACACGGTCCAGACTCCTACGGGAGGCAGCAGTGGGGAATCTTGCGCAATGGGCGAAAGCCTGACGCAGCGACGCCGCGTGGGGGATGAAGCTTCTCGGAGTGTAAACCCCTTTCGACCCGGACGAAACGCCCGCAAGGGCTTGACGGTACGGGTATAAGAAGCCCCGGCTAACTACGTGCCAGCAGCCGCGGTAAGACGTAGGGGGCCAGCGTTGCTCGGAATTACTGGGCGTAAAGGGTTCGTAGGCGGTGCGGCAAGTCGGAAGTGAAATCTCTGGGCTTAACTCAGAGGCTGCTTCCGAAACTGCCGTGCTAGAGTGCGGGAGAGGCGAGTGGAATTGCAGGTGTAGCGGTGAAATGCGTAGATATCTGCAGGAACACCCGTGGCGAAGGCGGCTCGCTGGACCGCAACTGACGCTGAGGAACGAAAGCTAGGGGAGCAAACAGGATTAGATACCCTGGTAGTCCTAGCCCTAAACGATCAGGACTTGGGGTGCATCCCGTTGGGGGTGCGTCCCGTAGCTAACGCGTTAAGTCCTGCGCCTGGGGAGTACGGTCGCAAGGCTGAAACTCAAAGGAATTGACGGGGGCCCGCACAAGCGGTGGAACATGTGGTTCAATTCGACGCAACGCGAAGAACCTTACCTGGGCTTGAACTGCTACTGACCAGCGGTAGAAACATCGCCTTCCCGCAAGGGACAGTGGTAGAGGTGCTGCATGGCTGTCGTCAGCTCGTGCCGTGAGGTGTTGGGTTAAGTCCCGCAACGAGCGCAACCCTTACTCTTAGTTGCCACCCGCAAGGGGGAACTCTAAGAGGACTGCTCCGGATAACGGAGAGGAAGGTGGGGATGACGTCAAGTCAGCACGGCCTTTATGTCCAGGGCTACACACGTGTTACAATGCATGGTACAAACCGTCGCGAACCCGCGAGGGGGAGCTAATCGGAAAAAACCATGCTCAGTTCGGATTGCAGTCTGCAACTCGACTGCATGAAGCCGGAATCGCTAGTAATGGCGTATCAGAACGACGCCGTGAATACGTTCCCGGGCCTTGTACACACCGCCCGTCACATCACGAAAGTGGGTTGTACTAGAAGTCGCCGTGCTAACCGCAAGGAGGCAAGCGCCCAAGGTATGGCTCATGATTGGGGTGAAGTCGTAACAAGGTAGCCGTAGGAGAACCTGCGGCTGGATCACCTCCTTTCTAAAGAATCAGGCTTGCCCTTCCCTGCTTTTGCCAAACGAAAACGTCCTAATCTAGGGGCGCCTTCGCAAAGCAATGCAGTACAGCAGGAAAGAGGCGGCCCACGAATCTTCTAGCCTGAGTTACACAGGAAAAAACGTAGACCCCTAAAAAGGCCCGCGTTTCAGAAGATTCAATCCCGGTCCTTTAACAAGACCGGGATCCTTCTTCGGCGAACTCACACGCCGAAGAAGAAATATCGCCCTTATCGTTCCGAAAGGGACGAAAAAGATTCGCTCGTTCCGCCCGGGTTCTGACAGGTCTCATTCAGTTCTCAAAGAGCAAGCTGTCCCTGGTTTTCTCTTTCCTTACCAAGATACGCCCCTGTGGCAGCCTGGCCGTTCGTTGTCATTCCGAGCGCAGCGCAGTGAGGAATCCCTCCTCCGCTCTTGCTTTTGGGTTTTAGTTGTCATTCCGAGTTCACCCTGGCGACCAAGAAATCCCTCGTACGCCTTTGCCTTTCGTTGTCATCCCGAACGCAGTGAGGGATCCCTCATAAGCCTTTCTTCCGCCTCTTCCCTTCGTGCCCTGTAAAGCATAGACTCGCGCCATTCCATGCACTCCTCTCCAAAAACGTATTTCGTATACATCCTCGCTGGGAAATCCGGCGTGCTCTATACCGGAATCACGAGCCACCTCGCCCGCCGGATTTCGGATCACAAGCAAAAGAAAATGCCTGGGTTCACTCAGAAATACGGAGTCTGCAGGCTGGTATGGTTTGAACCATACGGCACACCCGTCAGCGCGATCGCCAGGGAAAAGGAGATCAAATCCTGGCGCCGTTCGAAGAAGGTGGCTCTAGTTGAGGCGATAAATCCCGCCTGGCGCGATCTCTATCCGTCGTTGACCTAAGCATACGCTGCCGTGTGGAACGCCTCGCCTTTACGTCGTCGTGCTCACGGAAGCGACCCAATTTCCCGTATCTGCCTCAACGTTGTCATTCCGCTGTCACTGCCGCGACCGAGGAATCCCTCTTACACTCTTGCCTGGAGCCATTCCCTCCGCGGGAACCGTCGAATCGTATGCCTCTACGTTTGTCATCCAGCATAGCGAGGGATCCCTCCTTGTTTTTGCTTTTGTCTTTCGTTGTCATTCCGAGCGTAGCGAGGAATCCCTCATTCTGTTCGTGTAATTTCCTGCCCCGGCCGATCTCACTCTGCAGTGTCGTAACGCCGCCGGAAGCCGCGCCTCCGTTAAGCCTTCTCCTCTTCGCAAGTCCGCCCCGAACTCGGCACAGCCTCCCCGCGTGTAGTAGACTCGTTCCCAGCCATGTACTGCCCACTCTGCGGAGCGGAATATCGCCCGGGCTTTTCGATTTGTTCGGATTGCCAGGTCGCCCTCGTGCCTGATCCGCCGCGCGCCGCCTCGGCTGAAAGCGCCGTAGCCAGCGGCTCCTTCGTAACGGTTTGGGCCGGCGACGATCCGCTCAGGCATGGAGAGATCTGCGAAGCATTGGATCGCCAAAAGATTCCGGCGCAAACGCTCGATCGCGAGGACCGTTCTTTCAATCTGGCGACGCAGCCCGCCTTTGAGGTTTTTGTTCCGGCTGACTTCACCGATGGGGCGCGAAAAGCGATCAAGGAAATAAACAGCGCCGAAGAGGAGGCTGCACGCCTTTCCGAATCTGGAACTCCCGAAATTCCCGAGGAAGAAGACCTGTCAAACGAGGATAGCGAGGACGGCGGAACGCTGGATCTCGATCCCGAAGGTGCCACGGTCGAAGTTTGGTCCGGAACAGACGCTCATACCGCCGCCATGATCGTCTCCTCGCTGCGCGAGAATCAAATCCTGTGTCGCTCCGAGCCCGTTGTTGCCGGCCCCAAAAGCGCGCCCAGGAACACACCAGACAAAGTCGGCCCGACAACGCTTTTCGTTTTTCCCCAGGACCAGCGCCGCGCCAAAGAGATCATTCGAGAGATCGTCGACGCCGTCCCTCCCGAATAGCATCCCCGGCAGCGCCTCGCCGCAGCCGATCCTTCGCTCCTGGTCTTTCGTTGTCATTCTGAGCGCAGCGAAGAATCCCTCACGATCCGTCCCTTTCGATCTAGGCGCTAGGTGCTTCGCCTATGCTTCGCGTATCTTTCGAATAAACACGTTCTTTGACTTTTGTGTACTGCTCGTGTACCATACGTCATGTTCGCTGTCGAAAATCGCTCGCCTGCCCTTTTCTCCGCCGATTCACCTTTTTGATCGTTCCCTGGTCTGAACTCATTCCGTCGCCGCCGGCACCAATCCCCTGTTCCGCTCGCCCTGAATGCCTGCACCGCAACGGCCGCCCAAACCGCAGGGGTAAACCTCAGATGTCGCCAATTGCCAGCAGTTTATGATCGATCTGCGCTGGCCCGATGGCAACGTCCGATGCCCGCGTTGCGATTCTGACAAGGTAACATATTTGGAGAATGCCCGACTTTGGAAGTGCTATGGCAAGCATCCGAAGCAAAAGTTCTCGCTGAAAGTCGGAACGATCTTCGAGGACTTCCGCACTTGGCCTAGACAAATGGCTCGTAGCAGTGTGGCTCGTTGTGAACTGCAAGAATGGCATCGAGCAGTTACGAGGTTGCGCGTCACTTGGGAGTCACCCAAAAGAGCGCATGGCACATGCTGCACCGCATCAGATTGGCGCTTCAAAATAATTCGTTCGTTAAACTCGGCGGCAAGGGTAGCGAAGTCGAGGTAAGACGAGACGTTCATCGGTGGCGCGGCTCGATTCATGCACCGCGATAAGCACCGTCGCCGTATAACGGAAACTGGCACGAAAGACAAAACTCCTGTGCTTGGAATCCCAGAACGCGATGGAGAGGTCCGGGCAACCGTCATCCCGACGCGGCGCAAGAACGTGCTCCACGAGGAAGTTCTCGGCAACTGTCGCGCAGGGAACGAGCCTATATACCGACAATCTCATGTCCTATGTAGGTCTGGATTACAAAGGGTTCGAGCATAAATTCATCGACCACGCGGAGCGGTACGTTGATGGTAGCGTTCACACAAACGGATTAGAGAACTTTTGGAGTCTACTGAAGCGCGGATTGAAGGGCACCTACATCAGCGTCGAACCCTTCCATCTGTTCCGCTATTTGGATGAGCAAGTTTGGCGCTACAACAATCGAGCTAACAAAGGAACGCCCCATGAACGATTTCGACCGTTTCAAGCTGGCAACGTCGCAAGTCTTGGGCAAGCGTCTCACGTCGGATGCGTCTCGGTCAGTCAAGTAAGTTATTGCCCTTGCACAAGCCATAAAATAACTGCCCTGAAATGATACTCTTGCACAAAAAGGTGTGGGGGGAGGGGGGTGGATGGGGAACTTTTGAGGCCACTCCCTGATTCCATGGCTCTTAACGGAAATTCACTAGCAAAGCCTCCCGCCGGCTACCCGTTCGAGAATCCGGTACGGCGCCGACTCCGGCGCCACCAGCGCCTCCGGCGGAATCAGCAGTGTCTGCTCGATGGCGAATTGGCCGGACATCGCCGCGTGCGCCACCCCGTCGGTAAACACCATCCATGTCGCCAGCGGAGGAAACTCGAGGCGCACCTTGGGGGAGTTGCGCTGAAAATCGTCGCTCTCTTTCAGGTAATCGTGGAACCGCAGCATGAACTTGTCATACGGCGTGCGGCTCAGCCGGGCCATTCCCATCCCCGCCGCCCAGCGCGAAACGCTGCGCCGCACCAACCCGTTCTTCGCCGCGTACCGGCTCACGCCGGCCCCGCCCGCGTACTTTTCCGCCAGCCAGCCGAAGTCGTTCACCGCGTACCACACCCGAGGCTTCGCCGGGTGCAGGTTCGTAAACACGCGCAGAATGCGCCCGCCGCGCGTCGGCCTCAACCGGAACGCGTCCACGTGCAGCAAATCGTTGCGCTTGTGCAGCGAAAGATCGCGGCCTTCTTCCTCGAGCGGCCGGAAGCTGGCCCAGTCCAGCTTCCATTTGTCGGCGTAGGGCCGCAGAAAATCGCGCAGGAAATCGATCACATGCGCGCTGTAGCTGCGCACGATGTGGTGCAGATGTGTCACCGTCCCGTGATCGCCGGAAAATCCGCGCAGCACGTCGTCCGCCGGCCGGTAAGAGACGTTCTTGTGCAGCCGCAGTTCGTTCCATTGCCGGGACAGAAGAAATTCGCGTTCGTCGGAGGGAAAGTCGTACGGCAACTTCGGGAAATAGAGGATCTGCCCCGCCTCGAGTTCGCGGCAAAGCGCCCTCGCGCGGGCGTCTTTGTCCGCCGCATCCCGCGCGTTCTTCCATCCGCCGGGGAAGGCGTAATCCTCCACCGCGATCCAGTTCGCCTTCTGCATCTCGATTTCGGTCATTGGTGCGTCATCCGGTCCTTGTGGCATGTACGGAAAGATGATGCAGGCTGCGCCCAAAACAAGCAAGGCCAAGAGGCGCAAGTTTGTGGGCGTCAGCGCCAGATGGCCAAGCGCCAAGCCGTTTGGGGTTCTCGACCGACTGACGGATGTGGACCGATCTGGGACAGTATTCGCGTTCCGAGCCTTGCGGCTGTCCCCAAAAGTAAGGTAAGTTAGTTCACGTTTTCCTTCGCCGGACCGGGGTACATTAGGCGCGCAGTCTCGTCCATGGGCGGGAACAAATCTTGCGCATAGCCAACTCCCAAAATGGTCACCCAGTGCCTCCGATGTTTTCGACTTCGGAGGAAGATGCTGGTGTGTCGAAAGCGGAATTTCAAAAGCGAGAATCCTGGCCCGTTTTCTGGCGCGTGGAAGGCAGCCTGGCACACCTGACCGCCGTCCGTCCTGTCGCCTACTTCACGTGGAACTCCCATACCTTTGCCGAGCGCTGGGCGCGCCGGGGAGGGCTTTTCCTGCAGGCCGCATTCCGGCCCGTGCTCTATGCAACTCACCGCGTTCTGGCCACCCGGATTTTGCACGCCCTGCTGCGAGGCGTTAGCCGCGACCGGCTGGACCTGCTGGGGGAAGAGTATTTTCAGTACATCCTCAAGGCGCAGCTGCGGCCCGAGGGCGTGGCCAACTTGCGCGAATGGATGGACCAAGCACGGCCAAGTGGTGCTGGTCAGCCAGGGCCTGGACCACGTCATGCGCCCGCTGGCGCAGCACCTGGGCGTCGACCGGCTGGTGGCCAACCGGCTGGAGTTTCGCAATGGCATCGCCACCGGACGGCTGCTGGATCCGGTGATTCGCCCGCGCGGGCCGTTGGCACTTTTTCGACGCCAAAGCGGACGGGAAAGTCCCTGCCGAGCAATTACTGCGCGATCTGGGGCTGGAGAAGCATCCGGAACTGCTGGCCGACGCGATTTTCCCGGCCGCACGACCGTCTCCGCAAAACCATCAATCCGCTGGTTATTTTTGAGCGGGCAGGCCGGCCGTCCGCTCTCGGTGCGCCAGGCGCTGCGAGGCAAGCGGATTCTCCTGATCGGCGTCACCGGATTTATCGCCAAGGTCTGGCTCGAGCATCTTCTCTCCGAAGTTCCGGAGATCGGCAAGATCTACCTGCTGATCCGGCGGCAACGCACGCAACACGGCCCGCCGCAGGTTTGAAAAGATCGTGGAAGGGTCGCCGGTATTCGACCGGCTGGAGGAGCGCTACGGGAAAGACCTAGGCGCGTTTCTCTCCGAAAAGATCGAAGTCGTGGAAGGGGACGTAAGCCAGCCAGGGCTGGGCATCGACGACAAAACACGGCAGCGGCTGGCGCGGTCGATCGATGTGGTGGTGAATAGCTCGGGGCTGACGGATTTCAATCCCGATCTGCGCGATGCGCTGGCCGCGCAATGTCCAGCCGGCGGTCCACCTGGTCGATTTTCTCCGCGAATCCGACCACGCCGCGCTGCTGCACCTATCCACCTGCTACGTGGTGGGGGCGCGCGACGGGCGCGTGGCCGAAGAACTGACGCCGAATTACACGCCCGCTGAACGTCGAGGAGTTCAACGCGGAGCGCGAATGGCAATCGCTCGAGGAGTTGATCCGGAAAATCGAGGCGCGCGGGCAGAGCGCCGGAACTGGAAGCGGCGCTGCGGCGTCAAGCCCTGGGCCGCCGTCACCGCAATCACCAGCCGCCGGGACGCGAAATCGATGAACTGATCCGCAAGAACCGGATGCGCTGGACTGCGAAATCGCCTCACGCGAGCAGCCATGCGGCGCGCCCGCACGGCTGGGCTGGCCCAACACCTATACCTTCACCAAGAGCTTGGCCGAGTCGCTGCTGGCCACGCGCGGCGCGGGCTTGCCCATCGCCGTCGTGCGTCCGTCGATCGTGGAAACATCCATCGAGCAGCCGTTTCGCGGATGGAACGAAGGCATCAATACTTCGGCGCCGCTTTCTTATCTGCTGGGGACCTATTTCCGGCAGCTGCCCTCGAACGAGCGCAAGTGCCTGGACGTGATCCCGGTGGACATGGTGTGCCGCGGCATGACCCTGATCGCCGCGGCGCTGGTGGAACGGCGCCACAAGCCTATCTATCAATTGGCTACCTCGGCCAACAATCCCTGCGACATGGGGCGCTCGATCGAACTGACGGCGCTGGCGCACCGCAAGCATTACCGCGCGCAGCAGGGCCTGGAGCATTGGGTGCGCATGCGTTTTGACAGCATTCGCGGTCTCGAAGGAGCGCTATCGCAATTTGTCCGTGCCGGCGCAAAAATTCGTGGTGCAGGGAATCAATCGCGCCGCCTCGGCGCTGCAATTCAAGCGTCCGCCGCTGGCCCGCGCCGAGCGGGACCTGGAGCGCGTGGAGAAGCTGATCGAGCTATACGAGCCCTTTATCCTGCACAACGAGCAGGTGTTCGAGTCGGAGAACGTGCAATTGCTTTCCGCGCTGCTGCCGCTGGAAGAGCGCGCAACAGTTCGGCTATGATCCCGGCCTGATCGACTGGTGGGACTATTGGATCAACATCCACATCCCGGCGCTGCGCAAATGGTGCTATCCGCTGATCGAAGGCCACGCCGTGGAAAGCGCGCCGCGCCGCGAATTTCACTTGCCCGATCAGCGACGCAGCGCCGACCCACGGACTCCGCTAGCACCTGAGCCACATGGCCATCTTCCTCACCGGCGCGACCGGCTACATCGGATCTTATCTGGCGGCGGGGCTTCTCGAACGGCACGGCGAATCGCTGAATCTTCTGGTTCGAGCCGCCGACCATGGCGAAGCGCAGCGCCGATTGTGGCATTCCCTGCAGTTGCACTTCGATTTTCCCGCCTTTCGCGAGCATCTCTCGGCCCGCGATCAGGATTTTCCGCGGCGATCTTACCGCTCCGCGCTTCGGGCTGCGCGGACGACGAATACGAACTGCTGGCCGCTTCGACCGATTCGGTGTTGCATTGCGCGGCCTCGCTCAATCGCAAGTCGGAGAAAAGCTGCCTCAACGTAAATCTGCGCGGCACGCTGGAGGTGGCTCAATTGGCGCGCCGCGCCCAGGACAGCCACGGATTGCGGCGCTTCAGCGAAGTGAGCACCGTGGCCGTGGCGGGCCAGCGCAGCAACGAACTGGTGGCCGAGGACGCGCCATCGACTGGGAGCCGCTCCGATTACGATCCCTACGCGCGCACCAAGAAATTTTGCGAACACATGGTCGGCGAACTGCTGGCCGGACGTGCCGCGCACGATCTTTCGGCCCAGCATCGTGCTGGGAGACAGCCGCCGCGCGGAAACCACGCAGTTCGACATGGTGCGCGCGTTCGTCTTTTTGGCAGCCTGCCGGTGCTGCCGTTTCGGCCCGAGCGACCGCGTGGACATTGTCCCGGTGGATTACGTGGCGGATGCCATCGTGAGCCTGCACCAGAATCCCCGCCCGAAACACGAGATCTATCATCTTTCTTCGGGAACGCATTCGGAGAGCTTCCGGCAATTGACCGTCGCGCTGGCGAAAGCGCGCGGGAGCATGCAGCCGCTGTTTTGGCCCGGTCTGGCAGGGCCGTTCCACGGAATCGTGGAGCGGCTGGCGCGGCGGCGCGATAATCTGGGCCATGCCGCTTCCCTGCTGAAAGTATTCTGGCCTTATCTGGTGTGGAACACGGTGTTCGACAATGCGCGCGTGGTGGCGGAGATGGGACGCGCGCCCGCGCCGTTTTCGTCCTACTGCTTCCCGCTTGTTCCGGTTCGCGCAGAGAGAATCACTTCCGTTATCCCTACCGCGAATGGCCGGAAGGGACGCCGGTTTCGGGGCTGGCCACCGTCGGAGAGCAGATACGATTCGGAGCGGCACGTGAAGGTGGGAGAACACACGCCATGATGGATCTGTTGCTGCAGGCGTGGGTGGCCGCGCTGATCGAGCGCACCAAAGTGGAGTGGATGCTCGGGCGCGGCAAATCCTGGAAGCCGGGCGAGCCCCTGAAACTGCTTTTTGCCGGCTACAACGGCACCGCAATACCGGCTCGGATGTGCGCGTCGAGGAGATGCTGCGGCAGGTGCGGCGAGTCCTGGGCGCCAAGAACGTGGAACTGACGGTGATCGACGCTCGACTTTCAAGCTTACCCGCGGCTATTTTGGCGACGCCGCGCAGGTGCTCTTGCCGGATATGTTTCCGCCATTTCTCTATAGGGAAGTGCGCAAGCATCACGGCGTGATCGCCTGCGAAGGGTCCATGTTCAAGAGCAAGTTTGCCAACGCGCTCACGACCATGTTCATCGGCGCGCTGGGCATGGCCGCGGTGGAAAACAAGCTTTCGATCGGCTATGGCGCCGAAGCGGGCTATATGGACCCGTCGCTGGCGCGACTGTGCGCGCGCTATTGCCACAATTCGCTGGTGGTCACGCGCAATTCGGAATCGCAGGCCGTGCTCAGCGCATTGGGCGTGCCGAGCGAACTGGGGACGGACACGGCGTGGACCTTCGAGCCGCACCCGCCGGAATACGGACGAAAAGCGCTGAGCGATGCCGGCTGGGATGGCAGCGCGCCGGTGCTGGTTTTCTGTCCGATCAATCCATTTTGCTGGCCGGTGAAGGCGTCCACGCTGAAATGGGCTGCTCATGGCATCGCGGGAGCTTATAAGGAGAGCCACTACCGGGGGCCCTATTTCCATAAATCCGGCGCCGACGTGGACGCCAGTTACAAGCAATACCTGGACGCGTTTGCGAAAGCGCTGGATGCGGCGCGGCGAAAACATCGCATGTTTCCCGTGCTGGTGGCTATGCGAACGGCTGGATGCGCATGCCTGCCGAGCGATCGCGGAACGCGCCGGGGGCGCGCCGGTATTCAGCTCCGAGGATTACGATATGTATCAACTGGTGAGCATTCTGCGCGCGGGCCATCTGATGATATCGTCGCGCTATCACGGCATTGTGACGTCGATGCCGGCGCTGGTGCCTTCGGCGGGCGTGACCATGGACGAGCGCATTCGCAACCTGATGCAGGAGCGCGGCCACAGCCACCTGCTGATGAACGTGGACGACCCGGAACTGGGCGACAAGCTCGTTGACAGCCTGGACGTTTTGCAGCGCGAGCGGGAAGCCGTGGCGGACGGAATCGGGCGCACCGTGGTGAACAATCTGAAGGCGCATGGCGCGCATGGGAGTCTTTCTGGAGCGCACCGTGCACGAGCGCTATCCGGAATTCCCCACCCCGGGGGGCGTGCGAAGCTGGGAAGATTATCTTCCGCCGTTGCAGACCGAATTTGAGGCGGCTGGTGGAGTTATACGACAGCCGCGCGCAAATGATGGCGGCGAACTGAAGTCGCGGCAGCCGAACGTGAATTTTCTGCAAGACATTTTTGCAAGCCTGGCGGCCGCGCCGGAGCGCGTGGTGCTGGAAGAGATGCGCCCCGAGCGGGCGCGTCTCCGCGACGGCCGAGGCGTTGCTCGAACGCATCGCAGCGGCGCGCGCCTTTCTCGTTGCCGCGGGCTTGCGCAAAGGCGATCGCTGCGCGTTGCTGGCGCCGAACAGCATCGATTGGGTGGCGCTGGACTGGCGGCCATGGCCGAGGGAATCCTGGTGGTGCCGCTCTACGCGCGGCAAGCGCCCGCGGAGCTGGCCGCGATGATTCGCGATGCTCAGCCCGCGATCGTCTGTTGCGGCGACGGCGCGTTGCAAGCGGCTCTCGTCGCGGCTTATCCGGGTGCGCCACGCACGGTGCTGCTGGAAGAGATCTTTACCGCAGCGGGGGCCGCGGCAGGAGCGGCAGGAGCGGCTGGCGCGAGCGCCGTTCCCGAACCGCTGGCGCTTGCGGACTCCGATGCGGTGACCATTATCTACACGTCGGGCACTTCGGGCGAGTCCAAGGGCGTGGTGCTGAATGCGGGCAACGTGACGTACATGCTCTCCTGCACGACGGCGCGGCTCGACCTATTGATGGGAAAGCGTGCGGAGCAGGACCACGTGTTTCATTATCTGCCGTTCTGCTTTGCCGGCTCCTGGATCCTGCTGCTGACGAGCTTGCTGCGCACAAGCGAGCTGAGGCTGTGCACGGACCTCACGCGCCTGGCCGACGATTTGCGCGAGGCCGCGCCCGAGTATTGCCTCAACGTGCCGCAACTGCTCGACCGGATGCGTTCGGCCGTGGAAGGCGCAAATCGCCAAGCGGGGCGGGATATTGAACACGATATTCGCGAAGGCCAAGGCGGCTTCGCTGGCGCGCCGCGAATGGCGCCAGAGGCGGCATTTCCCTGCTCCTGGCGCAGAAGCTGATTTTCCCGGCCATCCGCAAGAAGCTGGGGCCGAATCTCAAGGCGCTGATTTGCGGTCGGCGCCGCTGGCGCTGGAGACGCAGCTTTTCTTCAAGATGCTGGGAATTCCAGTGTTGCAGGTCTACGGCCTGACGGAGACCACGGCCATCTGCACCATGGACGATCCGCGGCGCGTGGAACCGGGCACCGTGGGGCCGGCCATTCCCGGAATCGAGATGAAGCTGGGCGAGGGCGGCGAAATTCTGGTGCGCGGACCGAACATTTTTCCCGGCTACTGGAATCGGCCGGAAGAGACAGCCAAAGCGCTGGCGGGCGGCTGGTTCCACACGGGCGATCAGGGCGAGCAGACTCCCGCGGCAATTGGCGCATCATCGGACGCGCTGAAGAATTTGCTGATCCTCAGCTCCGGCCATAACATCGCGCCGGAACCGCTCGAGGAGAAATTGGCGCACGCGATTCCCGGCGCGCAGCAGGTGGTGGTTTTCGGCCACGGGCGAAGTTATCTGATCGGCGCTGGTGACCGGCGAGGTGCAAGCAGGATAAGGCCGAGAGCGAAATCGCGCAGGCTCAATGCGACGCTGCCGCACTACCGGCAGATTCGCGCCTTTCACATCGAGCCGCAGCCGCTGACGATCGAGAGCGGCTTGCTGACCGCGAACGGCAAACTGCGCCGCGAGGCCATCGCGCGCGCATTTCCGCGAAGCCATCGAAGCGATGTACCGCAGAAACCCCGCGTGACTACTTGCCAAAATTCATCCCGGCGAGACAAGCCAAGACGCTTTCCTGGGAGCTGAAGGATGGCGTGATCGAGCTGGCGCTGCACCATGCGCCTTGCAACGAGATTGGCACGGCGATGCTGGAGGATTTGGAGCAATTTGCCGCGGCGCTCGAGGCGGCGGAAGGAAAGGCCGGCGCGCTGATCGTTTACAGCCGGCAGGCGGCCGGATTTTCCGCCGGAGCCGATTTGCGCGAACTCTATGGCGCGAGCCTGCCGCTGGCGGCGGCCGAGCGCGTTGCCGGCGTGCGGGCGTTTCTCGAGCGCATCCATCGCGTGCTCAACGCCTCGATGCTTCGCCGCTGACCACGATCGCCGCGGTACATGGCGTGACGTTTGGCGGCGGATTTGAGCTGGCGCTGGCTTGCGATCTGATCGTCGCGGATAAGATGGCGCGGTTTTGCTTTCCGGAGCTGCGCCTGGGGCTGATTCCGGGCTTCGGCGGCATTCCGCGCTTGCAGCCGCGACCTGGGCAACGGCGTGGTGCGCGATCTGCTGCTTACCGGGCGAAGCATCAACGCCGCCAAGGCGCTCGGAGCGGGCCTGGTGAGCCAGGTGGCGGCGGAAGGCGAGGCTTTGCGCGTGGCGCGCGCGACGGCCGCGCAGGCGGCAAATTCGATCGCGACAGCGAGCGCGGCAGCGAAGCGCTTCGCGAAGCCGATTCCGCGCGAGGAACTGCGGCGCGAGATCGATCTTTTCTGCGAGCTTTTCGAGCGGCCCGCGGCGATGGAAGGGCTTCGCAAATTCGTGGAAAGACACGGACGCGCATCCTTATTTGCCCTGAATTTGGACCCAGATTTGGTGTTACAGGACAAACATGAAAACTCTGGAACAGACCACGGACGAAATTCTGGGCTTGGCGGCGCAGCACTTCAAGAGTGCCGCGCGAGCAGCTGGCGCCGGGCGACGATTTTTACAAGAAGCTTAAGATCGATAGCTTGCAGGCGCTGGAGCTGATCACGCGGCTGGAAAATCATTTCGGCATCGAGCTGCCCGACTACGAAGTGCAGGGCGTGACCGACTTTCGGACGTTGGCCAGCCGCATTCAGGCGCGGTTGTAGAGGCGCAAGAGGCGCGGACCTGCGAAGGCCTGAGAAAGCCTGAGAAAGATCGATGCTCGATTTAAGCCAATACGAATCGCTGGGCGCGGCGCTGAACGCCGCGATCGAGCGCTGGCCGGAGGAGATCTGCCTGATCGAGGCGGATCGCGAGCAGGAGCGCGGCCGCCTGACGTATCGCCAGTTTCGCGATGCGGCGCAGGGCTCGCGGCGGCGCTTCAAGAGAATCGGATTTGCCGCGGGAGATCGCGCCGCCATCCTCATGACCAATCAGTCCAAATGGCTGATTTCGGCTTACGCGATTTTTTATTGCGGCGGCGTGCTGGTGCCGCTGGATTACAAGCTGACGCGCGGCGGAGCACGCTGGCGCTGCTGGCGCACTCCAAGGCGCGCGTGCTGATCGTGGAATATCCGCATGTGGCGGGCGCTAAGCCAAGATGCGATCTCTCGGCTACACGGTTGGAGACCGTGCTGGTGACCGAAGCGCCAGCCAATGCGGAACTCGGGCGCGCGATGCGATGGGAGGAGTTTCGCGGCGCAAAGAACGGCGGAATTTCGGCCGCGCAAGCGCCGCGATCCGGCGTGCATCGTCTATTCCTCGGGCACCGGCGGACGCCCCAAGGGCTGCGTGCTGACGCACGAAAATTATCTGGAGCAGTGCGCGGCAGTCGCGCCGCTCTGGCCGTTCTGGCCGGGCGCGCGCTACCTCAGCATCATTCCCACTAACCACGCCATCGACTTCATGGGCGGCTTCATCATGCCGTTTACGGGCGGCGGCACGGTGGTGCATCTGCGCACGCTTGCGGCCGGAGTACATTCGCGAAGCGTTCACCCGATACAAGATCACTTACATGGCGGTCGTGCCGCTCATCCTGAAGAATCTGGAGCGCGGCTTGCGCGAGCGGTTTGCGGCTTTGCCGCCGGCGAAGCGGCGCATGCTGAACGCGCTGGTGGGCGTGAATCGCGCGGCCACGCGCGGGCGGCCGCGGCTGTGGCTGAGCCGGATGCTGCTCAAGGATATTCACGCGGCGTTTGGGGGCGAGTTGCGCGCGCTGCTGGTGGGCGGAGCGTTCACGGAGCCGAAGACGCTGCGAATTTTTCCACGAGCTGGGCATCCAGATCGCGAACGGATACGGTTGCACGGAGGCGTGCACGGCGATCACCGTGAACGATATGCGGCCGTTTCGCCCCGACACGCTGGGCAAGCCGGTGCGCGGGGATGGAGGTGCGCATCGTCAATCCCGGCGCGGACGGCGTGGGCGAAGTGGCCGTGCGCAGCAAGACCGTGATGTCGCATTACCTGGACGATCCGGAGCTGACGGCGGAAACAATCGTGGACGGATGGCTGATGACCGGCGACCTGGGGAGGATCGATGCGAGCGGGCATCTGCAGCTGCTGGGGCGGAAGAAGAACATGATCGTCACCGCCGAAGGGAAGAATATTTATCCCGAAGATATCGAAAACGTATTCGAGGGGCTGCCGCTGAAGGAGTTTTGCGTGTTCGCGGCCAATTATCTTATGGCCGGAGCGCAGCATGGTTGGCGAGCAGCTGGTGCTGGTGGCGCGCATCGAGCCGGCGCACAGATCTGAATGGCGCGATGCGAAGCGAACTGGACCGCGCGCAATCAACGCCTGCTGCCTTACAAGCGCGTCAGCGGATACATTCGTTTGGGAACAGGATTTTCCGCGTACCGCCTCCTTGAAAATCAAGCGAGATATGCTGGCCGAAGAGATCGGCCGCCAGCTGGATCGCAGCGCCGTGCAGCCCCTGTGAGCGACGCATTTCTGGCCATCGTCAATCCAGCCGCGGGCGGAGGGCGCTGCGGGAAACTGGCCAAGGCGGCTCTCGAAAAGCTGCGCGCGGCCGGAGTGGAATTGCAGGTGGCGGAGACGAGCGGGCCGGGAGACGCAACGCGGCTGGCGCGGGCCGCGTATGCGCAGCGGGCAGCGGCAATTCATCGCCGTGGGAGGCGACGGCACGGCGTACGAAATCGTCAACGGCCTTTTTCCGGAAGCGGAGACTGGCGGCAAGCCGACGCTGGGTTTTCTGCCGCTGGGCACGGGCAACTCGTTCCTTCGCGATTTCAGCGAGCGCGGCGCGGAGCACGCGCGCGGAAGCGATTCTGGCGCGGCGGCGCACCTCGAGCGACGTGCTTTGCCTGAAGCACGCCGGCGGCAAAATCTACTTCATCAACTTGCTCAGCGTGGGATTCACGGCGGACGTGACCGCGGCGGCCAACCGGCGCTTCAAGGGACTGGGGGAGCTGGGCTATTTTCTGGGCGTGCTGCTGTGCCTGGCGCGGCTGAGCCGGCGAGCTTTCCCGCTGCGGGCGGATGGCGAGACCGAATTCGACCGGCGGCGCTGCCTATTTCTCAGCTTCAACAACAGCAAATTTACCGGCGGCAAGATGATGATTGCGCCCGCAGGCATCGACCGGACGACGGCTTGATCGAGTATGTTCGCTGGGGGCCCATCGGGCGAATCGGCCTGTTGCGAAACTTGCCGACCCTTTTCGACGGCACGCACGTTCGGCATCCGATGGCTTCGCGCGCAGGGCACGCGGCGGATCGAATTTTCGCTGGACGGGCCGGTGGATGTGATGATCGATGGCGAAGTCTTCACGCTGAAGTGCCAGCGCATCGAAGCGCTTCCCGGCGCTTTGGACGTGCTGGTATGAGAACTGGCGCGGCGGAGTCTTCGGAAAAAAGCTCCGCTGAAGGAAATTCCCGGCGCGCGTGAAGAGACGGCCTCGGCTTACCTTTGGCTGCGCAGCATCTTTCGGTGGATTCTGGCTGCCGGGTTTTTCTTTTCCGTTTGTCCTCTGCTCATTCTGCTGGGCATTTTCGTGGATCCGCAGAAGAACGACCCGCCGCAGCGCTGGCTATCGCGCAATGTGATGCGCATGGCGGGAGTGCGCGTGGAGGTTCGCCGGTCGCCGGGATTCGACCCCGCACAGCGTTTGCTTTTTTGTCTCCAACCACGTCAACCTTTTCGATCCCTTTGTGCTGTACTGCGCCATGCCGCAAATTATCCGCGGGCTGGAGCTGGAGTCGCATTTTCGCATCCCGGTATATGGCTGGCTGATGAAGCGCTTTGGCAACGTGCCGGTTCCGGACGTGAACCGGGCGGCTGACCTGAAACGCATGTGGCGGTTGACGCGAGCGGCGCTGGAACGGGGAGTGAGCCTGGTGGTGTTTCCGGAAGGCAGTAGAACCATTACCGGCCGCGTGGGGCCGTTTCACAACGGCGTGTTCCGCATGGCCCAGGATTTCGGCACGCCGATCACACCGGTCAGCATCGTGGGATCGTTCACGTTTCAATCGCAAAACGAGCTGGATCCTGCGGCGGTCGACGATCGTGGTGTGGCTGCACGACACCATCGACACAAGCAGGTACGGCAAAGCGGAAGTGCCGGAGCTGCGCGAGCGCGTCTGGAGAGAGGTGGCCGGGCCGATTCACGCTTCGATGGGCGAAGCTGCGGCGGGGGGCAGCGGGCGCCGGCAAGAGGCGAAAGCTTAAACGACCAGATGGATGCCGGGCAGCGTGCGCCCGGCCTTGGTCTCCTGCCAGGTATAGACGATGCGATGGATCACGGTAATCGTGGAGACGACAGCGATCACCCAGAGCGCGGGCGCCATGCGGTCAAACGTGCCGCCCAGGATGAGCAATACCAGACGCTCGGGACGTTCCATAAATCCCACTTTGCAGGTGGGAATGAGGGATTCGGCGCGGGCACGGGCGTAACTGACCATCACCGATCCCGCCGTAGCGACTGCCGCCAGGATGACATACGAGGCCCGGCCATTCACCGCGTAAAAAACCAGCAAGCCCATGTACAGAGCCATATCGGAGTAGCGGTCGAGGGTGGAATCAAAGAAGGCGCCAAAGGCCGTGACCCGCTGCTCGCGCCGCGCCACCTGGCCATCCAGCATATCCAGAAACCCGGCCATGAAGATGACCGCCGCGGCGGACCGGAACATGCCTTCGGCAAAGAGCAGCGCCGCCCACAAGTTCACGAATAAGCCAAAGGCCGTGAGGACGTTGGGGTTGATGCCCGTCGCGGCGATGGCGTCGACAATCTTTTCCAGCAGCCAGCGGGAGCCGGCTCCTATGGAACGAGTAATCATGAGAAGGGGGTAGTCCCTGCCAGCGGGCGATGATACGTCATGCGGGAGATAGTCTCAAGGGGCGCAGTCTCAAGCGGAAGCTCGATGCCTGCCCTGGTGCCGAATAAATGAACGAGAGGCGCGTTGGCCGTGCCGACCAGGCATAGGGAAACTGCATCAGGCTCAGAGTTCGCGGTCCAAGGTTTTCGTCAGGTCGTCGTAATTGATCAGACCCACGATGGTCTTGATTTTTCGGCCATCGCGGGAATAAAGCATGCTCGTTGGCAGCCCCAAAATACCGCCAAACTTATCGGCGATTTTGTCGTTGCCCAGGAGAATGGGGTAGTCCATAGGGTCCTGTGTTCCCTTAACGTCGAAGCGCTGCATCTTGACCCAAGGCTCAACCACCTTCTTGCCGTCGTCGTCCATGGCCACACCCAGAATCACAAGGCCCTTAGGGCCGTATTTGTGATTGAACTCGATGAGCCAGGGAATTTCGGTTTTGCAGGGCTCGCACCAAGTGGCCCAAAAATTGACGAGCACGACTTTGCCTTTGTACTGATCGACGCTGACCGTGGAGCCGTCAACATTCGGGATCATGACGGAAGCCTCCGACGCCGCGGCGCCGGAAGACGCGTTCTGGGCGTCCCTCTGTTTGCAGCCGACCAGAGGCAAGAGAGCCAAAACTCCCACAATCATCAGGGCTGCTAAGAATCTTCCACGCATGGCGCGCGCTCCTTACTTCACGAAGACATTTAGAAGACTGAGTTTACCCGAAAGCCAGGTCAGGCGATTGAAGAAGATCAAATAGCCCACGGCCAACAGCAAAGCCCCGCTGCCGACTTCGACGGCATGGAGATGGCGGCGGAAGCGCTGATAAAAACGCAGAAATTGATTGATGCCCAAGGCCGTCAGCAGAAAAGGAATGGCTAATCCAGCGGAATAGCAGGCCAGGAGAAAGACGCCGCGCGAAACGGTCTCGGAGGTCGCGGCCATGGCCAGCACGCCGGCGAGGATCGGCCCGATGCAGGGCGTCCAGCCGAAGGCGAAAGCGAAGCCCAGCAGGAAGCCGCTGAGAACGCCGGCAAAGGGCCCTGAATTACGCTCCTCCTTGGCTTGCCCACCCAGATTGCGGAAGTGAACATCGCGATTCAGCCAGCGGGTCAACATCGGACCGACGAGAAAAATCAACGATACGGAAATCAACTGCGCGGGGCCGAATCCCCAAATCTCGTCACCGCCAAGCCAGATCCACACCACAGCAGCGAGCGCCAGGAGGACCCCTCCGATCAGCAGGCCGCTGCGGACGGGAATGCGTCCGAGCCAACCGATCAGATGCAAGCCGAACAGAACGATGACGGCGCCAGCAAAGGGAGCCAGCAAGCTGCGATTGCGCACCAAGAATTGCCCGACGGCGCTGGCCGACGCGCCGAAGGTAATGAACACCACGGAAAAGCCGATCACGAATGCCAAAGAAGAGGCAAACAGGCTGGAACGCGGGCGTTCTCCTTGCCGCAACTGCTCAACGCCGATGCCTGAAAGCATGGAGATATAGCCGGGCACCAGTGGAAGGACACACGGCGACAGGAATGAGATCAGGCCGGCCAGGAACGCCGCGAAGATCGAGACCTGCATGAATTCATTATCTCCTAAATCGGGTGTCTCCTACATCAGCAGGACAAACCCGAGCGGCAAAGCGGGAGGTTTCGCCCGGGCTGATGAGATTGCCGAGAGTCTCCACCGATTCAATTTTTTCGGAAGGACGAAGCCGATTTCTTTTGCGATAGCGATTTTGAGACTTATTGGTTGATTGCCGAAATGGTGGCAGGTGCCGAAATATGGGCGGAGCTTTTCGGCACGAGCAAAAGCTGTCGGAACTATGCATTGATAAGAGGCGACTTATCTCGAGGGGATCACGTAATTCCGTGGCCATGAAAGTGCACTTTACACTGGCGTGAGAAATATATGCTGAAGATTTCCGTCAAAAACGAGGAGCCCGGAAAACGGCTCTTGCTGGAAGTGGAGGGGCGCTTGGCCGGTCCCTGGGTGGGAGAACTCAGCCGCTGCTGGGAGAGCGAACAGGAGCGCACGGCAGCGGCCGCGATCGTGGTGCGCCTCGCCAATGTGAGCTTTGTGGATGAAACAGGAACAGAACTGCTTCGCAAAATGTTTCAGGCTGGGGCGAAGCTCGAAGGCAGCGGCTGCATGGTTCGCGCCCTGATCGCGCAAATCACGGGCGCTCCGTTCCCAACTGGGGATTGCGAAGAGGAGAGCAAAAAACGAGTTTCCGTAGAGTCAGGGGTAGGAACCAAGGGGGAGTGAAATGAACACATACCAGGCGAAAGGCACTTCTACAACCAACAACTACGCGATCCAACAAGCCATCATCGATGAAGCAAAGCTCGTTCGGGAAGCGATCGCCGGCGACCACGAAGCTTTGGACATGCTGTTTGCTCAACACAGCCGGGCGCTATTTCAAACTGCCCTGAGGCTTCTTGGCAACGCCGAAGACGCCGAGGATGCCCTACAGGAAGCCATGCTATCGGCCTATCGCAACCTGCCGCGATTCGAGGGCCGCTCGCAATTTTCCACCTGGATGACGCGAATCGTGATCAATGCCGCGTTGATGCGGCGCCGCAGCAAGCGGGCCCATCCGGCGCTATCGCTGGACGATTCAACCGACGACAAAACGCCGATGGTAGAACGGTTTGCCGACGACCATCCGAGCCCGGAGCAGCTTTATGCCAGCACGGAGCTTTCCGAGCGCGTGAAGGAAAATCTGCAAGAGCTTTCGCCGTTGTTGCGGAATGCCTTCGAGTTACGCGAACTGGAAGGATTATCGGCGGATGAAGCGGCCCGGGCGCTGGGCGTTTCGCGCAACACGCTGAAGGCCCGGCTGTGGCGCGCGCGGCAGCAACTGGCGGGCCGGTTGGGCGACGTTTTGCGCCGCGGCAGCCGGATCACTGAAAGCACCAGGCAGCTTGCGCCGCGATTCCAGCCGGCCACGGGCGACTGACAAAAACCTCTCCGTGCCAATCTCCTGCCGGGATAGACTGCGGGGGATTGGCAGGCGCGAGCCTCGCATTATGAGATGACGCGTCCGCTCGTCTGACCAAGTCAAATCACCAAGAATACGAGGGCCCCTCATGAGCGCCACATCGGCTGCGATACCGAATGCATTCCCTCGAAGGATTCTGGGAAAAAGCGGCCTCAGCGTTTCGGCCATCGGGCTCGGATGCATGGGGATGTCTGAGTTCTATGGTACGACCGACGACAATGAATCGATCGCCACGATTCATCGCGCGCTCGATTTGGGGATGAACTTCCTGGATACCGCGGACGTTTACGGCCGCGGGCACAACGAGGAACTGGTGGGGCGGGCCTTGCAAGGACGGAGGGAGCAGGCCGTGCTGGCCACGAAATTCGGCAATGTGCGCGGCAGTGACGGCCGATGGATGGGCGTGAACGGACGGCCGGAGTACGTGACCCAATCTTGCGAGGCAAGCCTGCGCAGGCTGGGCGTGGCGCACATCGATCTTTACTACCAACACCGCGTCGACTCCGAAGTGCCCATCGAGGAGACCGTGGGAGCGATGGCCAAGCTGGTGCAACAGGGGAAGGTCCGGCACATCGGGCTTTCAGAAGCGAGCGCCAAAACATTAAGGCGAGCCAGCACCGTGCATCCCATCACGGCTTTGCAAAGCGAATACTCGCTCTGGACGCGCGATCCGGAAGGCGAAATCCTGGACACCTGCCGCGAACTGGGAATCGGCTTCGTGGCCTACAGCCCGCTGGGCCGCGGATTTCTCACCGGGCGCTTCCAGAGCGAGCAGGATTTCGAGGCGGGAGACTACCGGAAGAGTTCACCGCGTTTTCAGGGCGATAATTTCAAGCGAAATCTGGCGATTGTGAAGAACATAGAGGATCTGGCACGGGAGAAGGGCTGCACGCCGGCACAATTGGCGCTGGCGTGGCTTTTGGCGCGTGGGCAGGATATCGTGCCCATCGCGGGCACCAAGAGGCGCAGCTATCTCGAGCAGAATGTTGGAGCGGTGCAGGTCCACCTGACCGCAGCCGATCTTGCGCGCCTGGAACGCGCCGCGCCGCGCGGCGCGACGGCGGGGGCACGCTATGTTCCCGAGGCCATGAAGCGCGTCAATATCTGACCGCCAAGATTGCGCGCGGGCTCAGAGAATTTCATCGCCCTCTTTCGAGGAACGTCGCGCAGTAACCGCCCTCAAGCAGTCCTCATCCAGAGCTTCCCACAATAGGCCGGAGCTTGGTGTGCCTTAGACGAAAGCGGCGCACAGGTTCGCCGATGACTGTGATGATCAGGATGCCGGGCGATAATGGCCAGGGCGTCGCGCCGTGTCTGCATTGCTCCCAAGGAGACAAGCAGCGTCGTGGCCAGCGACGCGGGTTGGCTGGCCTTCAGGAGCAAGGTGCCGAGCGTGGTGAGTGTGGCCGCAATCACCACGGCCCCCAAACGCTGGCTGGAAACAATGCCCGCGCCGAGCACGTTGGGCGCGGCCCAGGCATTCAGCAGGTAGAGGCCAAGAAAACCCGCGCCGAGTCCCACCAGATGTCCCACAACGATGTTGTAGGCTCGGGCACTTCGCATTTGCGGGAGTTCCACGAGTTCATAGGCAGTGGGCCCGAGGCTCGCGAATATTAAAGGCTGCCTTGTCGCCCAGCCGATCGCCGCCATCGCGCACACCAAGCCGCCTTCACCCAAAGTCGCCCAGAAGATGTCTTTCGATAGATTCAAGGGGGGATCGATTCAAGGCCGCACCTTCTCGCAAGAGAACGAATTCGGAGGCATGTTCCGCGAGGATTCATGCCCCCCTTTTTAGGATGCTATGGTGCGAGTTAGAGCGTAAACGTAGAGAAAGGCGCGGAATAGCTAAGCGTCTTATGCTTATCTGGTTGACTCAGCAAACCCCAATGGATAGTGTGAAGGGGTGCCCAAACCACCATTTCCCAAGACCCTGCGGCAATTTCAAAGCGACTTCGCCACCGAGGAAGCCTGCAAACGGTACCTCGCGGTCTGCCGCTGGCCCGAGGGCTTCCTCTGTCCCCGCTGTGGAAACCGGCGGGCTGACGACTTGGTGAGTCAACGGCGGTGGCAGTGTGCCGGTTGCCGTCACCAAGTCTCGCTGACAGCGGGAACGGTTCTTCACCGGACTAAGATCCCGCTGACCCACTGGTTTTGGGCCGCCTATCTGATGACGACGGACAAGCGCGGGATTTCTGCCTTGCTACTCCAGCGCCAACTCGGCCTGTCCTGTTACGAGACCGCCTGGATGTTGCTTCACAAGCTCCGCCGGGTGATGGTGAATGTGGCTCGGGAACCGCTGTACGGCGAGGTCGAAGTTGATGAAACATGGATTGGCGGGGAGCAGGCCGGCCTCCGCGGCAGCCAACAGCTCAAGGGGCGACGGGCGGCGCTGGTTCTGGTCGCAGTAGAAAGGCGTGGCAGGGGCTCCGGCCGCGTCCGAATGAAAGTGATCCCGGATTCAGGGGGAAGACCATATCCCATTCCTCCACCAGAACGTCTCTTCCGGTTCGACTATCTACACCGATGGCCTCCAGAGCTTTGAGGGTCTCACGGAAGCTGGCTTCAAACATGTCGCCCGCACTCAGCCGCTGCGATCCGCACTCCGGAAAGGCGCGAAGTCGGCTGTCCCACTTGCCGATCGCAGCTATTGGGAACCTCCAGTAATGGCTGATCGGCACCCACCACGGCGTGAGCAAACCTCAACTCCAGGTTTACCTCGACGAAATCGTCTTCCGGCACAACCGCCGCAAAACATCCGCAGCTGGCTTTCAGACCCTCCTTGGTCTCGGAACCGGTCGGGAATCAGCCGAGTACGAGCAGATCCGCGGAGCGAAGGATCTCAAACACAATCCATTGGGGCTTGCTGAGTTAACCAGATAAGCAGAAAGCGACTTGACCGCCGCCGAAATTGATTGCTGCCTGTTACGGCTCAGAGCAGTTCGTGGCCGGCGAAGAAGTAGCCGATCTCGAAGGCGGCGGTTTCCGGCGCGTCCGAGCCGTGGGTGCAATTGTTCTGGATGCTGGTGCCGAGGTCGCGGCGGATCGTGCCGGGCGCGGCTTTGGCGGGTCGGTGGCGCCCATGGTTTCGCGCCAGCGGGCGATGGCGCCTTCGGCTTCGAGGGCAATCACGACGATCTTGCCGGAACTCATGAAGGTGGTCAGTTCGCCGAAGAAGCTTTGTCCGCGATGGACGGCGTAGAAGCCTTCGGCTTCGGCCTGCGTGAGGCGCAGCGATTTGATGGCGCGATGGCGAAGCCGGCGTTGTGGATGCGCGACAGAATTTCGCCGGCGAGTCCGCGGCCGACGGCGTCGGGCTTGATGATGGCGAGCGTGCGTTCGACTGGATTCGGGCAAACGATTTCTCCTGGTTATGCTGTCTTGAGCGCGCTAGATCGCTCAGAAGCGGACGAGATTCGTCGCTGCGCTCAGGATGACGATTGCTGTCGGACGCCCACATTATTGCGCGGCGGCTTTGCCGAGTGCGGCGGCGAGAGTCTGGCCGATGTCGGCCGGGCTCTGCACGCAGTGGATGCCGGCGGCGGCCATGGCTTCGTATTTTTCTTTGGCGGTGCCGGTGCCGCCGCTGATGATGGCGCCGGCATGGCCCATGCGGCGGCCCGGAGGCGCGGTCTGTCCGGCGATGAAGCCGACGACGGGCTTGCGCACATGCTTGCTGATGAATTCGGCGGCCTGCTGCTCGGCGTTGCCGCCGATTTCGCCGATCATGACGATGGCGTGCGTGTCGGCGTCGTCGTTGAACAGGCGAACGGCATCGAGGAACGACGTGCCGATGATGGGATCGCCGCCGATGCCGATGCAGGTGGACTGGCCGATGCCGAGGCGGGTGAGCTGGTCCACGGCTTCGTAGGTCAGCGTGCCGCTGCGGCTGACGACGCCGACGTTGGCCTGGCTTGTGAATCTGGGCGGGCATGATGCCCATTTTGCATTTGCCGGGCGAGATGATGCCGGGGCAGTTGGGGCCGATCAGGCGCGTGCGCGCTGCCGCGAAGCGCGGCGGCCACGCGCACCATGTCCAGCGTGGGAATGCCCTCGGTGATGCAGACGACGAGCGGCAGCTCGGCGTCGAGCGCTTCGAGAATGGCGTCGGCCGCGTAACGGCGGCGGCACGAAAATCGATCGAGGCATTGGCGTGCGTCTGGCGCGCACGGCTTCGGCGACAGTGTCGAACACCGGCACGTCGATGTGCAGCGTGCCGCCTTTGCCGGGCGTGACGCCGGCGACGACGTTGGTGTCGTAGGCGATCATCTGCTGTGGCGTGGAAGGTGCCTTCGCGGCCGGTGAGGCCTTGTACGATGACGCGAGTTTGTTCGTTGACCAGAACGCTCATCGCGCACCTCCCGCGAGGCGCACGGTTTTTTCGGCGCCGTCCTTCATGCCCTCGGCGACGGTGAAGGCCAGTCCCGATTCCTGCAGGATCTCGCGGCCCTCCTCCACGTTGGTGCCTTCCATGCGCACGACGACGGGAAGCTTCAGATTCAGATCGCGCGCGGCGGCGACCACGCCGCTGGCGAGAACGTCGCAGCGCAGGATGCCGCCGAAAATGTTGATGAAGACGCCGCTCACTTCGGGATCGCTGGTGAGGATCTTGAAGGCGTTTTTGACCTGCTCGGCGTTGGCGCCGCCGCCCACGTCGAGGAAGTTGGCGGGGGAGCCGCCGGCCAGCTTGATGATGTCCATGGTGGCCATGGCCAGGCCCGCGCCGTTGACCATGCAGCCGACGGTGCCGTCGAGCTTGATGTAGTTGAGCTTGTAGCGCGAGGCTTCGACTTCGAGCGGGTCTTCCTCGTCGAGGTCGCGCAGCTCGGCGAGGTCCTTGTGGCGAAAGAGGGCGTTGTCGTCGAAGAGTCATCTTGGCGTCGAGCGCGATGAGGCGGCCGTCGCCGGTGACGATGAGCGGATTGATTTCGGCGAGCGAGGCGTCGGTTTCGAGGAAAGCGCGATAGAGCGATTGCAGGAACGGCGCGGCGACCTGGGCCTGCTCGGCGCCGAGGCCGAGGCCGAAGACCAGCTTGCGCACCTGATAGGGCTGCAAGCCGACGGCGGGCCGGATCGGCTCGCGCAGGATGGCGGCGGGATTTTCGCTGCGCGACTTCTTCGATCTCCATGCCGCCCGCGGCGCTGGCCATGATGACGGGCGCTTCGACGGCGCGGTCGACCAGGATGCTGAGGTAGAGCTCGCGCTTGATGTCGAGGCCCTCTTCGATGAGCAGGCGCTTGACGATGCGGCCGCCGGGCCGGTTTGCGGCGTGACCAGCGTCATGCCCAGAATTTTCTTGGCGAGCTCGCGCGGCTTCGTCGGCGGAGCGCGCCAGTTTCACGCCGCCGCCTTGCCGCGGCCGCCGGCGTGAATCTGCGCCTTGACCACCACGACGGGCGTGCCCAATTTCTTGGCCACCTCGCGCGCCTGCTCGGGGGAGGTGACCATCTCGCCGCGCGGCGTGGGCACGCCGAAGCGGCGGAAAATCTCCTTAGCCTGATACTCGTGAATTTTCATAGGCGATCATGCGTTGGGTGAGACGCTTTCAGTTTTATGAGCGATTTATGACCGATGGTTGATGCGCTGACGTTCTGCGCCTGGCCGCGGTTTTCCCGGGCCTCCAGCGGATGCGACCACTCGGTGCTAGAATTTCTGTCGTCCAAAGTGGGTCAGTTTACTCTGAAACGGCGAGGCGAGCAAGGGCGCGCCGAATTTGAAGAAGTCGGCGGTTAAAACGTCAAGCGAACGGATCGCAGCAATTGTCGCGGTTCGTCCGTGACCGCAATTTCGTTCCGGTGAATGCGATGCACCGAAATGACTGCCGAGTCGGGGCGCAAGGCTGAAGTCGGGCCCGATCTCTCGCGCGCAGAGGCCGAAGCCGTGATGGAAGAGTTGCTCGAAGGGCGGCTGGCGCAGGCGGACATCGTCGGCCTGCTGACGTGCTGCGCGCCAAGGGCGAAACGGTCGATGAGCTGGTCGGCTTCGCGCGCGCAATGCGGCGGCATGTGCGCCGTGATCTCGTGAAGCGGCAGGCGGAAGCCTCGTCGCCGCTGGTGGATACCGGCGGAACCGGCGGCGACAACTGCGGGACGTTCAATATTTCGACGGCGGCAGCGTTTGTGATCGCGGGCGCGGGAGTGCGCGTGGCCAAGCATGGGAACCGCTCGATCAGCTCGCGCAGCGGGTCGGCCGACGTGATCGAGGCGCTGGGAGTGAATTTGGTGAATGCGTCGGAGCGCGCGGGGAGGCAATCGATGCGGATCGGGCATCGGGTTTTTATTTGCGCCGGCGATGCACACAGCCATGAAGCATGCGATGGCGGCGCGGCGAGAGGCTGGCGGGCGGACGGTGTTCAATTTACTGGGGCCGCTGACGAATCCGGCGGGCGCGAAGGTGCAGATCATCGGAGTGCCGGCGCCGGCGCTGGTGGAAAAGATCGGGCATGCGCTGGCGGAGCTGGAGCCGCGACGCGCGTTCGTGGTGCATGGCGTGGATGGGCTCGACGAGATTTCGCTGAGCGATGAGACTGAGGTGGCCGACGTGCGGCCGCATGCGGTGCAGCGCTATCGCGTCGCGCCGGAAGATTTCGGCGTGGCGCGGGCGCCGCGCGAAGCGCTTCCCGGCGGCGATGCCGCCGAGAACGCGAGGATCATTCGCCGAATATTGGAAGGCGAGCCCGGGCCGCGGCGCGACATTGTGTGGATCAATGCTGCAGCGGCGCTAGTGGCGGCGGGGGTGGCGGCGGATTTTCGCGAGGGCGCGCGGAGGCGGCCGAGGCGATTGATTCGGGTGCGGCGCGGGCGAAGTTGGACGCGCTGATCGAGTTTTCGCGCGGGCAGAGCCAACAGCTGAAAAGCGCACAGGCAAGAGTCTGTGCTACTGGGGCGGAGATGAGCGGATGATTACGGACTGCTGGCGTCAAGCGAGAGAATGGGATCGTGGCTTTTAAGCAAATTGCAGCTGCTGATGCGCCCGTCTGATGTGCCCACGATGCGCTCATCTGATCGGCGAGTGGGCCACAATTGAGGAACGGGATGCGGAGTTGAAAGCTTTCGCGAAGATGTGCCGCTGACGACGTACTACGAGAGCGATTTGGCTTCGACACGCTATTTTGTAACAAAGCAGATCCTCGTCGGTTCGCTCCTCGGGATGACAACTGCCTCTTTTATTAGCTGCCAAGGCTACTTCTGGTTACTTCTCGCTTCTATTTCCAGTTCTACAGCGCGAGGAAATTGCGGAGCATTTGCATGCCAACTTCGGTGAGGACCGATTCGGGGTGGAACTGCACGCCTTCGATGCGCAGCTTGGGGTGGCGCAGGCCCATGATGAGGCCATCGGCTTCGGCGGAAATTTCCAGCCCTCGGGCAGGCTTTTCCTTTCGACAATGAGGGAGTGATAGCGCGTGGCCACGAAGTCTTGCGGCAATTCGCGAAAAATTGTTTTGGCGTCGTGGTGGATGCGGCTGGTCTTGCCATGCATGATTTCCGGCGCGCGGATGACGCGCCCGCCGAAGGCGTAGCCGATGGCCTGGTGCCCGAGGCAGACGCCGAGCAGAGGCACTTTGCCGCCGAATTGGCGAATGACTTCGACGATGATGCCGGCCTTTTCCGGCGTGCCGGGGCCGGGGGAAATGACGATGCGGTCGGGCTTCTTGGCGGCGATGTCAGCGATGGTGATCTGATCGTTGCGATGGACTTCGAGCTTTTCGCCTAGCTGGCCGAGGTATTGCGCCAAGTTGTAGGTGAACGAATCGTAGTTGTCGATCAGCAGAATCATAGTCCTGCTCGCCCGTTGGGGCATCTCCGCGCCTGGTCGCGAAATGCATGGTTCCGGCATTCGGCGAAACGCCTGCGCCGCCCTCTCGCAACTGCCTGAGAACATCATCAGGCTTGCCGGCAGGGTCGACGCAGCCGCAAAAGGGCAGCGCGGTCGCCATCCCAAGGCCCGCAGCATCGGCGCGCGAAGGGGCAAGAGCGATCCGTACCGTCATTCGAATCAGCGACCCGGTTCGTGATGATAGTAGCGTCGGCGTCCGCCTCGCTAATGGTTAGGGCCTTTCGGCTTCTCCTCGGATCGCGCTGGCTTTCCGAGGTGACGGACGGCCGGCCTACAGCGGACAAATCGCTTCGCCGCCGCGATGGGCAATTTCGAGCGCGGTGATCAGGGCTTTCGCTTTGTTGACCGTCTCCTGATATTCGCGTTCCGGGACGGAGTCGGCGACCAGGCCGGCGCCGGCTTGCACGTAGGCCACGCCTTTTTTCACGACCATGGTGCGAATGGCGATGCACGAATCGAGATTGCCGGCGAAATCGAGATAGAGGATAGCGCCGGCGTAGATGCCGCGGCGCGTGGGCTCGAGTTCGTCGATGATCTCCATGGCGCGTACCTTGGGCGCGCCGGAGAGCGTGCCGCCGGGAAAACAGGCGGCCAGCGCGTCGAAGCAATCGACGTCCGGGCGCAGCTTGCCGCGCAAACTGGAGACCAGGTGCATCACGTGGGAATAGCGCTCGACGAATTCGAGGCGTTCGACGCGCACCGAGCCGTATTCGGAAACGCGGCCGAGGTCATTGCGGCCGAGATCGACGAGCATGATGTGCTCGGCGCGCTCCTTGGGGTCGGCGGCAAGTTCGGCGGCGAGGCGCTCGTCTTCTGCTCGTCACGGCCGCGCGGGCGCGTGCCGGCGATGGGACGATAGGAGGCTTCCCTGCCCTGCACCTTAAGAAGCATCTCGGGCGAGCTGCCGACGACGGCGGCGTCGCCCAACTTCAAGAAATACATGTACGGCGAGGGATTGACGACGCGCAGGGCGCGATAGATTTCGAAGGGATCGGCGCTGGTCCGCGCGGAAAACCGCTGGCTGATGGCGACCTGGAAAATGTCGCCGGCGCGGATGTATTCCTTGGACTTGCGCACGGCGGCGAGGAACTGGCGGCGCGTGAAGTTGGAGGTGACGCGCAAGGGCGCGCGGCGCTTGGGCGCGGCGTGGCCGTTGTCGAGAGGCGCGGCGAGTTGGCGGCGCGTTTCGCGGATCTCGCGGACGGCAGCGTTGTACTTAGCGCGGAGGCTGCCCGGAGCGTCAACGAAGACATTGCGCACAATCCAGACTCGCCGGCGGACGTGATCGAAAACGACCAGGCCCAAATAGAACATCATCAGGGCATCGTCCATCTTCAAGTCGTCGCGCGTGGCGTCCGGGATGCGTTCAAAGAGGCGCACCATGTCGTAGGCGAAGTAGCCGATGGCGCCGGCAACCAGCGGCGGCAAGCCCGGGAGGCGCACCGGGCGGTAGCGCTCGACGCGATTGCGCAGGAAATCAAGCGGATTCGACTGCGTCCAGGAGACGCGGCTCTCGCCCTCGAGCACGCACGCGCCATTGACGTAGCGGAAGACCTCGGAGGGATTGGCGCCGATGAAGGTATAGCGCGCGATTTTTTCCCCGCCCTCGACGCTTTCGAGCAGACAGGCGTAGCGCGCGCGGCGAGCCAGGCGCAGGTAGGCTCCGACGGGCGTGAGCAGGTCGGCGGTGAAATTTTCCCAGACGGGCACGAGATTGCCCTGTCGCGCCAGCTTGGAAAATTCAGCGAAATCGGGTTCGATCATTTTATCTCCGCGGGCTGACTGCTCTTCCTTCTGCTACCGCGGCGACAGCCGCTCGGCGCATGACGGGCTGCGGCGCGGGACGGCCCGTCCAAATCTCAAACTGTGCGGCGCCTTGCAACAGGAACATCTCGACTCCGGAAATGGTGGCGATGCCGCGGCGCTCGGCCAGGCGCAGCAGATCCGTTTTTTGCGGGCGATAGATCAAGTCCATCACGACGCGGCAATTCAGCTCGCCCGCTTGAAGCGGCGAGCCGCCGCCCGGGTACATGCCGACGGGCGTGCAGTTCACGATGGCGTCGAACGACTCGCGGCGCAGCGCGCCGCGATCGATCGCTTCGCCGCCCACAGCCCGTGCGAGCGCCCGCGCGCGCGCGGGCGCCGCGCGCAGACGATTACCGAGCGCACCGGCGCGCGCCAGCGCGAACGCGGCTGCACGCGCGAGCCTCCCGCGCCAAACAGGAGCACGCGGCTGGACGCCAGCGGTACCCGCCGCTCGATGGACTTGAGCACACCCACGTAATCTGTATTGTACCCGTAGAGGCGGCCCGAACGGACGGCGACGGTATTCACCGCGCCAACTTCCGCGGCAAGGGGGTCGCATTCGTCGAGATGCCGCGGATGGCCTCCTTGTGCGGCAAGGTGACACTGAAGCCGGCAATGGCAAGCGGGCGCACGGAGGAGAGGAAATCACGAAGGTCGCGCACATGAAACGGGAAGGAATGGCGTCGATGGCTGCCTCCGCAAACGCAGCGTTGTGCATGAGCGGGGAGAGGGAATGCCCGATGGGATCGCCGATCACGCCGTAGACTCGGGTGCGCCGCGTCAGATGATGGGTGCCGCGGCGACTGGCAACGGGGCCCAAGCGATAGACGCGGCGCAGCGCCTCGAGAGAAAGCTGGCCCGGACCCGTGGCTTCGGCGACGGATGCGTAAGTCAGGGCACTGCCTTCGCGCAGGGCCAGGATGCGAGCCGCGAGCACTTGCTCGCCCATGGGGATAGCGACTAAGTGGCGCCGCTTACCACCGTGAGTAAGCGGCGAACGTCGGCCAGGGAGAGACAGGCCGCCGCGAACTTGATCGCGTCAGGTTTACGCGCATCGGTTGGCCAGCGAGCCTTCAAGTCTTCGGGAAAACGGCGGAAATCATGGGCCGAGACCAGCACGCGCGAAGGCGCCAGGGGGCTTCTCAGCGTCCGCGGGCAATCAGCTGCGCCGTCTCGATTCAACGTCGCACCAGCGACAGCCGGCTTCGACGGCGCGCCTGAGAATGGCGATTTCCGCCTCTATGCTGCCTTTGAACCGCCCCCCGGCTGGAAGGCGCCGGCAAGTGGCGATGAGTATGGGCATCCGCGGCTGGCGCGCAACCCAGCGTAGAAGAGTGTCTATCTGCGCCCGGCCCGCGAGGAAACCCAGCCGCAGTCGACAACGCGGGCCTTTGCAGTGTTCTTCGCCACTCGGAGTTGTTCGATAGCGGCGGCAGCGCTTCTGGCTGCCACAACCGCACACAGGCGATCATGGCCAAAGGGGCAAAAATTCGCCGGGCGCACCCGACTCGCAATGCCCGGCAGTCCAAGCCGGTAGATCCGGCAGGAGGGACGGGCGGGTAGGATGCGGGCGATGCCAACCTCCTCGGTCGAGGGCTACTATCATGCGGTATCGAATGTGTAAAGCAAGGGTCGAGAGCAGTTTGACCAGTCCTAGTACCGGCTGGTAATTTCGTTGTGCGGGATGTGTATGGGCATGGATGGCCCCAGACGAACTGGACGAGGAGACGAAAATGATGCGCCGATTGTTCTATTCACTTGTAATTACAGGGCTTATGGTTTCAGCGGCACGGGCCCAACAGGGGCGGGTGAGGGCGAGAGAACCAGGTCTATTGCAGCGGCATTGTCACTCCAGACCCGGTACCGGCCGACACTCACGTCATCTCCGGAGGCGATTCTTATTATCGGGTCACTTTTAGCCATAAGCTCGTTTACATTAACAAGGGGGCGTCACAAGGCGTAAAGGTTGGTGACGAATTCCAGGTGGTTCGCCGGCGAGTGGCGATTACCTCAATTACGAGTGGTTCAAAGATCAGAATAAGCTGCTGAAGGCCATGGGCACGACCTATGAAGACGAGGCGCGCCTTCGCGGGTCAACGTGCAGCCGAATATCTCCACGGCCGAGATCGTATCTTCGTGCAGCTATGTGCAGCGCGGAGACCTGGTGCTGCCATTCACTCCTCGTCCGGCTCCGGCGCTGAAATCCGCGGAGGGCTTCGACATCTTCGCGCCGCCAAGCGGCAAAGCGAAAGCGACGATCGTCACGACCCGGTATTTTGGCGAGCTGGGAGGGGAAGGCAGAATCGCCTATGTAAACCTGGGCAGCGCACAAGGGGTAAAGGTCGGCGACTACTTCCGTATATTCCGTTTTCAGGGGAACGACATGGAAACTGAATTTATGACGCCGCATGTGGCGTACCAAATTTTTGGATTTGGCACGACACCGCGGCCTTATACCGGCGCGGAACTCCCGCGCGACATTCTGGGCGAAGGAGTGGTATTGCGGGTGAGCAAGAACGCAGCTACGGTGCTGATCACACTCAGCAAGACCCAGATGTATCCGGGCGATTACGTCGAACTCGAATAGCCTACTTAAGCTGGGAGATTTCCCAACGGCCCGCCAAGGTTCAGGCGGGCCGCTTTGTTTTTAGGCGCCCACAGGCTCCTCTGCCGGAGCGATAAGATTCGCTTCGGAGAAGATGTCAGCTGTGAAGGCGTAGAGTTTGGTTTCGGGATCGCGCCAGGCATCCAAGGGGAGACCCGCCTTACGGCAGGCCTCTTCGAGAAATCGTTCCGCAGACCAATTCCGTTCCACGGCCACCTGCGGCAATAGCACGCCGCGACTGGCGTCGCGGATAACCAGATTCCATGCACGCCCACCTGAATCTCGCCGGGCGACAGAGGCTGCAATTCGGAGAGTACGGAAATCTCGATCTGCAGCCCGGCCATCTCTTCATTGCTTACGGGCATGAAGCGCGGGTCTTGTAGCGCAGCAGTAATGGCACACTGCGCAACGGTCTCCGCCAGACCAATGTCGGAAAACGTGCGGCCGACGCATCCCCGCAGCTTTCCATTGCAGCGCAGGGAAACAAAAGCTGACCCAGGTGCAGCCAAGCGGCCCGACGGCGGAGGCAGATCCGGAAAATCCCGATGGAAAACGACGTGGGATATCGCCTGCCGGGCAAGAGCGAGGAGGGTGAGCGATCTTGGTCGGAAAGGCGAAACTCAGAGTGTGGGGGCATTCTGCGTTTTACCACGGCGCTCCAGCAGCCGCAGATGGCGCTTTTCCTTGACGCGGTCGTCCACATGGCTCCAGAACTTCGAGAAGTATTGAAAAGCGGAGGCCACGGCGCTCATCACCACCAGCCACACCAGGATCGCGCCCAGGGGACGCACCTCGGTGTGTTTCGCTCCCAGAATCACCGCGCAGACGGCGATCACCTGGAGCACCATCTTCGTTTTCCCCAAGGCGGAGGCGGGAATCGTAAATCCTTCAGCGGAAGCGATATTGCGAAGCCCCAATACCGTAATCTCCCGGCCAATGATGATGACTACCATCCAGCCCGGAACCAGTTGCATCTGGACCAAGGAGATAAAAGCAGCGGAGATCAGGAGCTTGTCGGCGATAGGGTCGAGAAGAATGCCCAGGGTGGTCACCTGTTCACGCCGCCGCGCGTAGAACCCATCCGCCCAATCCGTGGCCGCAGCGAGCAATAGGATCAGGACCCCCCACACCGCGAAATTCATGGGCACGCTGAGAAATACGACATTGGGCTGGCGCGTGAGCAGCACTACAACCAGAAGCGGTATGAAAAAGATGCGCAGGATGGTGAGGCTGTTTGGAAGGTTCATGAAGCACCCAGGCCAAGCACGCCCGTCAGAGACATCCGAAGGACGCGTCGACCCAGTCTGAATGCCACTTCACTATAGTCTGGCAGCGATGCAGCAGTCAACGAAGCTGATGGGCAATACGGCACCAGGGGGCACCCTATTTCGGCGTCGCCCAGAACAAAGCGCGATATCCAAATTGTCAACAAAGTGAGAAGCCGCTGAAAGCCGCTGAAGAGGCCCAGAATCGTACTATTACGCGCGTGTTAACCCGCCGAGGCAGGTAAAAAAGGCTGGAATGCTGTGGATTTCTGTGTGGAAATCGAAGATTACTTTCGAGTTAATGCGCTTGAAGTGGATAGCCGAACCGATCCTTAGAGATTCTTATATCTCCCGTAACTAACACATAGAACATGGTTTGCGCTACCGGGAGGGCCCGATCCTGCCCGGGGCGAGCTAAAACTTAGCGGCCATTTGCGCGGGGGCGATTTGCACAGAAGTACAGCAATACCCCGACCCAACTCCATTGCCTTTAACCAAATAGAAATACTAGGCGCGGGACGGTTGCATAGCCATTAGGGCTCGGAAAACAGCTCGAGACGCAGCAGCCGGACCAGCGATGCGGGCAGCTCAGCATCGATGACCATCTCCGAATCGCGCAACTCGCTATTCAGTACGCGCCCGAGGCCATGCACGAGAGCCAATTTGCGGCCTTCCGCAACAGGCAGCGAAAAGTGCAGCCGCTGTATCGGATCGACGGCAATGTTTTCGTCAACGCGGCGGAGCAGCTCATCGAGGCCCGTGCCTTGGAGCGCGGAGACGTAGAGATTTCCGTTGGCCGGGGAGAGCGCGTTGCGGGTCTCGCTATCCAATTTGTCGATTTTATTGAAGACGCGCAGACGAGGCCGATCGTTCACTCCGAGCTGAGCCAGAACCTTTTCCACCTCGGCATCCTGCTCGGCATGGTGGGAGTTGGAAACATCGGTGACGTGAAGAATCAAGGATGCCTGCTGGACTTCTTCGAGCGTGGCGCGGAATGCGGCGAGCAGCCCTTTGGGGAGGTCGCGAATGAAACCGACTGTATCGGAAAAAAGAACGCGACGATTGGAGGGAAGGCGGACGGCGCGGACGGTGGGATCGAGCGTGGCAAACATCTTCGAGGAGACCACGACGTCGGCCCGGCTGAGGGCGTTAAAGAGCGTGGATTTGCCAGCATTCGTGTAACCCACAAGCGCGACGGTTCCGAGGGGCACTGATTGGCGGGCGCTGCGGCGCAGAGATCGCTGCCGCCGCAAAGTTTCAATGGCGGCGCCGATTCGACGCACCCGCTCGCGAATGCGACGGCGGTCAGTCTCCAATTTCTGTTCGCCAGGACCGCGGGTTCCGATACCACCGCCAAGCCGGGAAAGCTCAGGACCGGCCCCAGCGAGCCTGGGCAGAAGATAATTCAGCTGGGCCAACTCGACTTGCAACTGTCCTTCGCGGCTGCGCGCGTGGCGCGCGAAAATGTCCAGAATCAACTGGGTGCGATCAATCACGCGACAGTCCGCTCCCCGCTCCAGATTGCGCTGCTGCACGGGGGAGAGCTCGCGGTCGAAGATAATCAAGGGCGCCTTGCGCGCGGTGGCTTCGGCCCGGATTTCCTCCAGCTTGCCTCGTCCCACGACGCTTGCGGGATCGATGGCGTCGCGCATCTGAAGAATGCTGCCGGCAACAACGGCTCCCGCGCTGCGCGCCAGCTCAGCAAGCTCTTCCAGAGACTCGCGAGCGATTTCATCGGATCCATGACCGGGAACACGAGGCGACGCTTCAAACCGAGCCCGACCAAAAGCGCTCGTTCCCGGATGTCAGTTGGCCTAGTCGTCTTCATAAGAGCAAAAGCGGCGATGAAGCGGATGAAGAAAAGCGCGATAGAGAAGAAAATGAGGCCGCCGAGATTGTGCTATACATTCCCACCGGGACCAATTATACCGCGTCGAGCGCGCCCGATTGGCCAGTCCGCAAAGAGTTCAAGAGACTTTCCACATACTCCAGAACCGCTGAGATCGTCTCGGGCGCATCGCCAAAACCTGCGAACCACTGAGTGCGCGACTCCCGCCGGAACCAAGTGAGCTGGCGTTTGGCATAACGGCGCGTGGCCTGGGCGATTGCTTGGGTCGCGCTCGCGAGCGGCTGCCCGGCGGCGGCGCAAGCGCTTAGCTCGCGATAGCCGATGAACTCAAGAGGCTTCGCCGTGGCCGGCGCCCCTTCGGCGATCAAATCGGCCACCTCCTGGCCCCAGCCGCGATCGAGCATGGCGCAAACGCGCCGTTCGATGCACTGATAAAGGGCCTGGCGAGGGGGATTGAGTCCGACCTTCAATGCCGTGTAGCCCTGCAAACCCTGGCGGCCGGCCTGATGCACCTCGCTCAAAGGCTTCCCTGCCAATAAGCACACTTCCAGGGCGCGCACGAGCTTTTGATGGTCGTTCGATGAGACACGCGCCGCCGCCGAGGGATCAAGCCGGCGAAGAAGCCTGTGTAAGGACGCGGCTCCGCGGCGTGCCTGCATGGCGTTGAGCCTGGCGCGCAGGCTATCCGATCGCGCGGGCGCATCGGCCAGACCCTCCATCAAGGCGCGAAAGTAAAGACCGGTGCCCACGGTGAAAATCGGCAGCCGCCGGCGACGGCGCAAATCCGCAAGCACCTGCACGGCACGATTACGATATTCACCCGCGGTAAAAATTTCAGCGGGCGAGACAATATCCATCAAGTGATGAGGGATGCCACGGCGCTCTGCTGCAGACGGCTTGGCGGTGCCAATATCGAATCCACGATAGACCTGAGTTGAGTCGCAAGCAACGACCTCGCCGGCCAATTTCTCGGCCAAAGCGATGGCCAGCGCGGATTTGCCGGAAGCCGTGGGGCCCATAATCGCGACGAGCGGGATGGGGGACGACTGGATGAAACCTTTCGCCGGTGCCGACGCGAGCTATGGCCCAGTGCGCCGGCAAGAGTTATCCGAGCGGTCAAATCAGTTTCCAATAGCGGATCAGGAGATAGAGAAAGAACAGCGCGCCCAAAAAGAGCGAGCCGAAGGCCTGCGCTTCGCGGGGCTTCACGGGCGTTTCACTGGGCGTAGCTCAAAGGCAAATTGTAGAGGAAGATGAAACGCAACTCGATAAATGGGCCGCTGAAGGCGGGAGGCAAAGGCTCAAAGGGAGAGGACGTGCGAATCGCGGAGTATGCGGCGCGATCGAGCGGCTCCTTGCCCGAAGAGCCCTCCTGCACCGGATCGGCGTCGGGCACGACGCCATTGCTCATAATTTTGAATCGCAAGATGACCCTACCCTTTTCCCCTAAGTTTACCGATTCCGGCATTACGGCGTACCAGTTGAGTCTCACCCTCTCGAGTACACGCTGCAGATAACTGTTGAAGTCCACACCCTGGTCGGGCGTGAGCATCTGCAAGCCACCGTACGCTTGACCGCCGCCCCCGCCGCCACCCGGATAACCCTGCCCACGACTGGCTGGGAGCCGCCCGCCAAAGCCCTGAAGGCCGCTGCCCGAGCTCTCGTGTGATTGCTGCGCCGATTGATCGATTGTTTTTCCGGGGGAAAACATTTGCGGCAAAACCAAACGATTTTCAGCCTCGGTTTGAGGCTGTGGCTTGGGAGCATCAAAGCGGGTGTCGGCTTGCTGCTGTTGCGCCTGCGGCTGCGGCCTGGGAGCCGCGGGTAAGTCCGGGGGCGGCTCGGCGGGCGTGTCGCGCACGGTGGGCGACTTTGGTGCGGGCAATGGCTGCGGCATCACGGGAGGCGCCATCTGACGCAAGATGCGCGGGTCAATATGCACCGCAGGGCCCCGGGGGGCCGGCGTAGGAGGCAAACCCCTCACATCCGGAGGCATATAGATGAAATTCAATTGCTGCCGGGCCAGATCGATTTGCGATTGCGTGGGCGGCTTATATTGGAAGATCTGGATCAGCAAGAGGATGAAGAGGATGTGAAAAATGATCGATCCGGAGCGGCCCAGCCAATTCCAATCTCGAGGAGGCGTTTCCACCGGCGCGACCATCAAATTCACATCTCCGGTGGTGAGAACGTCGGGCTTGAGGAGATCAGGCAACTCGTAAGCCGAGACCAGCCCCTTGCCCTGGAGTTCGACAATGGGCAAAGCCATGGGGACGGTAACGCGTTCATCCATGACGGTCACGGGCGCATAGCCTGGATGAACCATATCGGGAGCAAACGGCGTAGTCGGCGTATCTCTAGGAACGACGACGCGCGAGGCAAGTACGTCGAGAGGCATATGCGAGGGAATGTCGCTGTGGGTCTGGAGATCGGTGCGCGGCAGATTGGCGGCAACGACGGTGCGTTCGTCCAGCAGGGTGGTAAGACGGCGGGGCGGCGGCGCATCCGCTCTGTCAGCAGCGGGGCGCACGTCGCGGGGGACGAGGATTCTCGGAATCATCAATTTTCTCGCGGGGGTAAGAAGGCATCCAGTTGGACGCGTTGATTGTGCTCCAGGATGCCCGCCATCACCCGGTCAGCCAGTTCGAGGGCACGGAGTCCCGCGCGGCCATCCATCAGGGGAGCCGTACGATGGCGAACTGCGTCCACGAAGGCGCGCAGTTCGGCGGCCAGCGGCTCCTCTTGCCGGGTGGGTATCGGCTCGAAGTCAAATTCCGGCTGGGGAGCGGGCCGGCGAACGCGCACGCGCAGGACGTCCTGCCGGGCGTAATCCAGGGAAACATATTCGTGCTCCTGGAAAAAGCGAAGCTTGCGAACACGTTCGGTGGAGACGCGGCTGGCGGTTAAATTAGCCACAGCGCCGGAAGCAAACTGCAGGCGAGCGTGGGCGATATCGACCTTGTCGGTGATCACGGGAATTCCGAGCGCGTGAATCGAGGTGACCGGAGAGTCAGCCAGGGCGAGCAAAATATCGAGGTCGTGAATCATGACGTCGTACACCACGTCGATATCGAGGCTGCGCGGGCTGAATACGCCTAACCGGTGTACCTCAAAGTATAGAGGTTCCTTGATGATGGGCAAGACTCCCTGGTACGCCGGGTTGAAGCGTTCCAGATGCCCGATCTGCAGCACGCGAGCGTCTCGCCGGGCGGCATCGATGAGCAATTCGGCCTCGGAGACCGAGGCCGCGATCGGTTTTTCGATCAACACGTCAATCCCCTGCCCAAGCAACAAGCAGCCTATGCGGGCATGCTCGCGGGTAGGCACGGCAACGCTTACGGCATCCACTCTGCCTCCCAGCGATTGGAGGTCGGGGAGAGCCTGCGTGCCGAATTCGGCGGCGATAGTGCGAGCGCGTTCAAAATTGGAATCGACGACCGCAACGAGTTCCACCCCTTCAAGCTGGCGATAAACGCGGGCATGGTTGCGTCCAAAATCGCCGACGCCAACCACGGCCACTCGAACGCTCCGGTCGCTCATCGGGATTTCGCTCCGGATGCGCTATCCCGTTCGCCTTGCGCTTCGCCTTGCAGGTCCGGCGCCAAGGCTTCGATGGCAATGCCGGCTTCATTGGCCGCTTCGATCAACCGCGGGCGATCGAAAAGCAACGTGCGCCCGGCGTCGATGGCCAGGGCGGTGACCCGGCAAGCCTTCATGGTTTCGACGGTTCGGAGGCCGACAACGGGTACATCAAAACGCATATCCTGGCGAGGCTTAGCCACCTTCACGACGACAAGGGGTTTGCCGCAAACGAGCCGAGCCGCGCGTTCCATGGTTTCGTCGGTTCCCTCCATGGCCTCGACAGCCACACAAGCACGATCGCTGATGACGACGGTCTGGCCTAAATCGAGGGCTGCAACCTGACGCGCGATCTCGCGGCCGTAAGCGATATCAGCCGATTCGCGGGAATCGGGGCCGCGACGGGTAAGAACGCCGGCTTCGGGCAATAGCGGCTTCAAGAAAGTCGTGGAATCCACGAGTTGGATGCCTTCGTCTTCGAGGACGCGGGCCACCGCGCCAATCAAGGAGTCGGTGTTCTTTCTGGGCAGCGAGAATATCAGTTTGGCCAGCTTCCAGTCCGGCCGAATGGCGCTAAAAATTTTCGTGTGTTTCACCTGGCCGGCCATAACGGCCCGCGTAACGCGTTCCTGGTGCAGCAGTTCGAGGGTGCGGCTCAATTCCCCGAGGCTGACCCAATGGAGCCGCTTGGCAACCTGCTCCAGTTCCGGGGAAGCCTCCTCACGCAAAGCAATCACGGCCATTTCGATTCCCTGGCTGCGCGCCGCTTCCAGCACCAGGAAGGGAAAGCGGCCGTTCCCAGCGATCAAACCCCATTCTCCGGGAAGGGTTGCGGCTGTTGGAGGCATGTTTGGAAGAAAAAACTCCTACTTGGTTACACCGCGACGGGCCGACTCCACGAAGCGAACCAATTCGGCGACATCAACGGAGCCATTGAGCGTGAGCCGCATCTGTTCGAGGGCTTGGGTGGTATTGAGCTTCGAGTTCAAGAGAAGGCGATAGGCGCTCTCAATGGCCCGGATACGTTCGGTAGCGAAGCCACGGCGCTCCAGGCCGACACTATTGACCCCGTAACAACGCGTCTGGCGTTCGGTGACGACCATGCAGAATGGCGCGACATCCTGGGTAATCACGGTGGAGGCGCCTACATAGGCAAAACGGCCCACGCGGCAAAACTGATGGACCGGGGAAAAGGCGCCAACCGTGGCGTAGTCCTCAACCGTGACGTGCCCAGCCAGCGTGGCGCTATTGGCAAAAATTGTATGGCTGCCTACAACACAATCGTGGGCCACATGAGCTTGGGCCATGAACAGATTGTCGCCGCCAATCCGCGTTACTCCTCCGCCCTGGACCGTTCCGCGGCTAACCGTCACGCCCTCGCGAAATACGTTGCGATCGCCGATATCGAGACGGGTTCGTTCGCCAGCGTACTTTAGATCCTGGGGATCGCCGCCGACACTGCAAAAGGAGTGCAGCACGTTGGCACGACCGAGGCGGGCGGGGCCGTTTACTACCGCATGGGGGTGAAGAACGCAGTCTTCGCCCAGTTCCACATCGTCGCCGACAATGGCGTAGGCTCCGATTCGTACTCCAGAGGCCAATCGCGCGCCCGCGGAAACCACTGCCCGGGGATCGACTCCCTGCGTGGCTCCATTTTTCCCTTCGCCCATGCTCAACGTCCCGCCACGCCGGCCGACTGGGCGGCAGTGGGAATCTCGACCGGGTCACGGTCCACCATCTTGCACATTAAGATCGCCTCGGCGGCGTGCTCGCCGTTGACGCTGGCGATCCCGCGCAATTTGCAGAAATTGCCGCGCCAGGAGACCACGGCGACTTCGAGGCGCAATTGCTCTCCGGGAACTACCGGGCGGCGGAAACGCGCGTCGTCGACGGCGACAAAGTAGAGCAGCTTATTTTCACGGTCGGGAACTTCCTGCAAAAGCAACAATCCGCCGGTCTGGGCCATGGCTTCAATGATCAAAACACCGGGCATGATCGGCTTTCCAGGAAAATGGCCCTGGAAGAAACTTTCGTTGATGCTTACGTTTTTGACTCCGACAATGCGCTTGAATCGCTCCATTTCCAGGATGGCGTCGACCATCAGGAAAGGATAACGATGTGGCAGGATTTTCTGGATCTCATTGGTGTCCAGAATCATCAGCTCCTCAATTCCGGCGAGAGGCCGCACGACACGCAAAAAGCAATCAAGACATTATAAGCGAAGGACCGAGGCGCGGGAACCGCATTGCCGCCGAAAACGGCGGCTGTTAGCATACGCGAGCCGTGAACAAGAACGAGAAGTTATCGCAAATACGGCGGTTTTTGCAAAACCGCGGGCCGGCAATGGAGCGTTTACTTAAACGCTTCGTGCGCTGCGAATCGCCCACCGGCGATAAGGAGGCCGTTGACCGTCTGGGCCGCGCGGTTGCGGCGGAGTGGCGGAAGCGCCGAGCGAAGATCGAATATTTGACCAGAAGAGAGGCGGGCGACCACCTGCGGATCACGTGGCCTGGGAGCGCTACGCGCAGCACCCGCACTTCGCCAGGCCGGATTCTCGTGCTCGGCCATTTGGACACCGTCTACGACGCGGGCACGATCAGAGGGATGCCTTTTCGCGTTAGTCGAGGCCGGGCATTCGGGCCGGGAGTTTTCGACATGAAGGGCGGGCTGGTGATCGCGCTCTTTGCCGTCGACGCGCTGGCCCATGTGGGTTGGGCACCGAAACGGCGCATCACGTTCCTTTGGACTTCGGACGAGGAGACCGGCAGCAAAAGTTCGCAAGAGGCAATCGAGCAGGAAGCAAGGCGCAGCGCCGCAGCGCTGGTGCTCGAACCCGCAAATGGACCCGGCGGGCAACTCAAAACGCGGCGCAAAGCCACGGGGACCGCGGAGATCGTGATTCGCGGACGCGCGGCGCACGCCGGGCTCAATCCCAACGAGGGCGTGAACGCGATTCGGGAACTAGCGTTGCAGACGGAGAGGCTGGTGCGCCTGAACGATCCTCGCCGCGGGGTTACGGTGAGCCCGACGATGGCGCAGGGAGGGACGCGCAGCAATGTGATTCCGGCCGAGGCGTGCCTGACGATCGATTTGCGAGTGGAGACCCGGGACGATATGCGACGGATCGAAGGCCACTTGAAATCGCTGCGGCCGATCTTGCCCGGCGCGCGGGTTACGGTGACAGGCGGCTTCTCACGGCCGCCGCTGGAGCGCAGGGCCAGCGCCGCGCTTTTCTCTCACGCGGAGCAACTAGCAAAGCATTTGGGATTTTCCGTGGGCGAATGCCTGGCCGGAGGCGGCTCCGACGGCAACTTCACCGCGGCGCTGGGCGTTCCAACACTCGACGGCTTGGGCGCTATCGGGGAAGGCGCGCACAGTGCTGACGAACAGGTGATCCTTTCGTCTTTGCCCCAGCGCGCCGCGCTGCTGGCGGGGCTGCTTGCGACGCTATAGCCCTTGGTACGTTCGCTGTGACAGTCAGGTTAGTGAATCTTGTTGAGATAATCCGCGGTCGTATTGTTCAGATCCGCATAACTCAGGTGCAGCGTGGCGCGCACGGCGTCCTGGGTGGACACGCCTTGGTCGATGCGGTCGAGGATGCGCTCCAAATCGCCGGGGCTGGTGGCTTCAATCGTCTCCACCACCGCGAGCGACCATTTGTAGGCGACGCTCGCGAAGCCGGGCTGCAAATTGAGCCAGGATGGCTCAAGAATCGAAAGTGACGGATCCTCATGCTGGTTGTAGAGGCCGAGAAGTTCGGCGGCTGTGGCTGCGTCTGTGCGTCTGCCCTCCATCCATTGCGCAGTGCCTTCCTGAAGCCAAGTGGGGCAACGGCCATGCGTTTTTTCCGTGATGAAGCTGTGGGTCAGCTCGTGCTTGAGGACGCGAGCCAGGTCTGGCGTGACGCTGGCGAGGCCTTGCACCGGCACGCGAATGCGTCCGTCGTTCAGAGCGCCCACCCAGCCGGGCGCCTGGGTAATATCCTTGAAATCCTGATTGGTGTAGAGCGTGATAGCGATGGGATCCTTCGGCGCGTAGTTGAGGGCTGCGGAGATCTCGTCGAAATCGGCCTCGAGCGCTTGCAGCGCTTCGCGCGCGAGTTCGGGCGCGGCGCCTCCATAATAGTGCAAATCGAAATGGGCGCTGCGGCCTTCGTGAAACGCGTTATCGAGATCGAGATCGCGCTCGGCCTTTTGGAGGGCGGCGGCCACTTCGGGGTCGGGATGTTGCTCCTGGGAATGTTTCCATTCGGCGATGGCTTCCGACAGGCGATTCAGCCCATAGTCCGCCCAGCCCGCCAGCTTGGCAGTATCCGCCGAATCGGGATCGATGCGCCGCGCGGCATCGATCTGGTCCAACGCCGAGCGATATTCGCCTTGCTTCAAATGCAAATAGGCGGCGTTGAGGAGCAAAGGAACCTGGTCGGGGGCAAAACTCAGGGCGCGTTCGGCGTGCCGCAGCGCCGCACCGAAGTTATTGCGGTCAAACTCGAACCGGCTGGCCGCCGATTCCGCTTCAATGGCTCGCACCAAGTCAGCACGAGCGTGCGTGGCCGTCTTGCCGTCAATCTCCGCCAAGCCTTCCTCATCGATGACGCCATCCCGGAGAATTGATCGCAAGACTGCGTCTGGCGCGGCGCCCGAACCGACCGGAGGAGGCGGGGTCATGGTCAAAACCGCAGCGGCGGAATTTGAAGTCGCTTGCGAAGAAACCACCTCGGAATCGTCTTTCGTGATCCGGTCGACGGACGCCTCGGGCAGGCTCATGATACCCGCAGCCGTCTCGAAGGTTACCTTCCCGTTTTGACGTGTGGTATTGGAGCCCTGAATCTGACGGCCATTTTTGAGATAAATAGTATCGGCGTGCAGATTGGGCATCACGGCGAACGCCAGCGACGCCACAACAACGCCCATACGAATTGGCCTCAGGGCTAGATTCACAAAGTCTCCAAGACCCGCGCGGTCGTTAATCGACGGTAAACACGGGCGTTGCATGTGTCAATCCTACTCGCGGAGAGCTGTTCTCTGCGGGTACTTGTCCGGCGGAACAGGCGGGACGCGGCACTCGTGCGGCTTTGCAGCCGTCCTGCCGGTAGGTTTTGGCCAACTTTAGCTCAGCTTCCGACGGGATGCCGCTCCGCCGTGGGTTAGAATTAAGCGGTGCATGCGATGAGTGTCCGCATGCGGCTGAGGGCTGACGTGATCCATCGCTACATATTTCACAACGGGCTCATCGTCCCTATTGAAGAGGCTCGGCTGTCGCCGGGGCAGGCCGGTCTTCTTAATGGATGGGGACTCTTCACCACTTTGCGCGTTTTTCAAGGCGAGCCGTTCGCGTTTGAGCGGCACTGGAAGCGGCTCGAAAAGGACGCCGGGCGTACACGAATACCTTTTCGCTTCGATCCCACCGAGGTGCGCTCCAATCTGCGGGAACTGATTCGCCGCAATCAGCTGCGCGAAGGCACGGCACGCATTTATGCCGTCTACAACAAAGTGGGATTCTGGCAAAGCGGGGAAGAGCTGCCGGAAGTCGACCTCTTGCTTTGCACGGCGGGGCTCCCTTCGTACCGGGAACCGGTTCGTTTGACCGTACGCGAGCAAAGCCGCCATGCGGCGTCCCCGCTCGCGGGCGTGAAAGTGACCTCGTGGATTTTTAACGCATGGACTTTGCAGGGCGCCCAGCAAGCCGGTTTCGACGAAGCCGTGCTTCTCAACGAGCACGGCGAAATATCCGAATGCACCGCGGCGAACATATTTTGCGCTCGGCAAGGACGCGTTTTCACGCCGCCGCTCTCCTCCGGATGTCTCGAAGGCGTGACGCGCGGCATCCTACTGGAGATCGCTCCGGCAACGGGTATTCCGGTGCAGGAGAAAGCGCTCCGGCCCGAGGAGTTGTACAGCGCCGATGAAGTATTCATCACTTCCACCAATCGCAGCCTGCTCGGGGTCTCCGAGGTAGAAGGTCACAAATTTGCGGGAGCGCCTGGACCCATTACGCAACGGCTGGAGCAGGTCTTCAGCAATTACATGGTGGATTACGTTGCCCGGTTTACGCAGCCGGCGGCTAAGCTCTAAATACCAAGGACGTTCTGCAACTTTATCGCCCAAGCTGGTTTTCACTGAATAGGCATGGCGGTAGAGTCGCCGACACTGCGTTCGGCCCCGGCGTCAAATGTTGATTGGGCACCATCACTCCTTAGCCGTTAAAGCGCGCGCCACGCTCGCTGCGTTATTGTTGCTGTTGACCGGCCTCCCCCAGACGCTAATAAGCCAGACGCCCACGACGGCCAATTCGGGCACGATTTCAGCCGCAAAGCGGAGCCGCCAGCGCGCCGGCGCAGCCGCTCGATCCTGCCTTCAAAGGCAAATTGCCGATCACTGAGTTGACGGAGAATGAGGCCATCCTGCACGCGCTCAACCGACTGGGCTATGGTCCGCGCCCAGGCGATGTGGAACGCGTCAAGCGCATGGGCCTCGAGACCTGGATCGAGCGCCAGCTTCATCCTGAAAAGATCGACGAAGCCTCACTAAAAGCTCGCCTGGCGGAAGTTCCCGCCGCGAATCTGAATGCACGGGCGCTGCTGGCAGACTATCCGCAGCCCGAGGCTGCCGCCAAGAAGATGGGAATCAGCGTGGACGAGTATCGAAAACAAATGGACGCGCGAGACCCATCCTCCGCAAGGAGTGCGTCCGGTGCCCAGCAAATTGCCGCAGGAAGCGTTCAGCCAGCTCCAGCAGGCCAAGGCTTTGCGCGCCATCTACAGCGAGCGTCAGCTGCAGGAGCAGCTGACCGATTTCTGGTTCAATCATTTTAACGTCTTCGCGAACAAGGATTTGGACCTGTGGCTGGTCGCTTCCTATGAAAACGACGCCATTCGACCGCGCGTGCTGGGGCGATTTCGGGACTTGCTCGACGCTACAGCGAAGAGTCCCGCGATGCTGTTTTACCTGGACAACTATCTCAGCGCCGATTCGCAAGCCGCTCAGCGCCTAAAAGCTCATCCCGAAAAGATGCGCGGGCACCAGTTTGCCGGGCTACCTCCGGTGGCCAACCGCGGCCTCAACGAAAACTACGGGCGGGAGCTGATGGAGCTGCACACTCTGGGAGTGGACGGCGGCTACACGCAGCAGGACGTGATTGAAGTGGCGCGCAGTTTCACAGGCTGGACCATACGCGATGCGCGAACCAAGCCGGAATTCGCATTTGATGCCCGCGTCCACGATCCCAAACCGAAACGCGTGCTGGGAAAAAACATTCATGCGGGTGGAATCGGAGATGGCGAGCAGGTGCTCGACCTGCTCGCGCGCGACCCGCATACGGCCCATCACATCGCGCTCGAACTGGGGGAATATTTCGTTGCAGATAATCCGCCCGACGCTTTGGTCGATCGCATGGCAACGGCGTTCCGAAAATCGGGGGGCGATCTGCGCGAAGTGATGCGGACGATGATCTATTCGCCGGAGTTCTGGTCCAGAGGCGCCTACCGAGCCAAGGTCAAGACGCCGTTCCAGTTGGTGGTATCGGCGGCGCGAGCGCTGGGCACAGAAGTGGATACGGCCCTACCCCTGGTCAGTTGGGTGGGGCGTATCGGCGAGCCGTTGTACCAGTGCTTACCGCCGACTGGTTATTCGGACGAAGCGTCCGCCTGGGTGAATTCCGGAGCATTGCTCAACCGGCTGAACTTTGCCCTCACGCTGGCGAGCAATCGCCTGAACGGCAGCCAGGCGCCGATCGAGTCGTTACTGGGGACAGAGGCCCAAGCGGATCCGTATCGGGCGCTCGAACGGGCCATCGATCTTTTCCTCGCCGGCCAGGTTTCTCCGAACACGCGCTCGACGCTGGAACGGGAGTCCGCCGATCCGAAGATCGTGCAAACGAATTCGGACGGAAGGACCCAGGCTAATCTCGGCACGATCACCGGGCTCGTGCTGGGCTCGCCGGAGTTCCAACAGCGATAAAAAAGGGCAGCCCCGACGGGCTGCCCTTGACGACCGCAATGCTGTTCTGTTGGCGACTTAGCGGAAATCCATCGCCATATGCAGTTCCTTCAGCGCTTGATCGAGATGCTCGATGGCTCTGGCGCGATGGCCGCCAAAATCACGTTCGGCGTAAGCCACCAAATCGTGCCGGGCGTTCTCAACTTTTTCGATCGATTCGCGGATCACAGGATGAGGTCCCTGCGGAACCGGCTGCGGACCAGCCGAAACAAGCATAGGAGCCGTCAAGACGCCCGCGAGCAGTATTCCGCCAAAGATTTTCAGAACCGGATTGCGCATGGATTCCTCCTAAGAAATTGATCTTGGCCCCGTAGTTCCTTACCTCAGGGGATTCTCCCACCGGCTTATCGAACACTGAACGCGAGAAAAGGTTTCGATTGTCCATTCTTTTAGCTGTCCGCATGTACAGGTCCCCACCGCCCTTTGAGACGATGTCTCTGATAGAATCGCCCTGTCATGCTTTCGAAGTGGCCTCTCTTCGCGGCGGTATTCGGCCTCTTGACGTACGTCATTTTTTCCCAAGCGAATTCAAAGCAGATCTCGGGAACCGCGCAGGAGCAGGCCCGCCCGAATCAACCGCAAGCTGCTCCAAGCCTGAATGAGGAGTTGGCGAAGTTTCGGCGCGTTCCCATGCCTTTTCATTCCCAGGGACTGAGCGCGCGAGAACAGTACCTGGTGAAGAAATTAGTGGAGGCCTCGCAGTATTTGGAGCAGATTTATTGGCGGCAGAGCGATCCGGACGGATTGAAATTGCTGGTCTCGCTCGAAGCCAGCAAGGCTCCGCAGGATGCGGCCCTGCGGCGATTCTTAATGATCAATGGCAGCCGTTACGATCTCATTCGCAACAATGCTCCCTTTGTAGGCACTGGCCCGATGTCGCCCGATCACGGCCTGTATCCGCCCGGCTTGACGCGAGAGGAGATGGAAGCTTACGTTCGCGCGCATCCCAAGCAGAAGGCGGCGCTCTACGCGCCTCAAACCATCGTTCGCCGCGAGGGAGATCGGCTCGTCGCGATTCCCTATCACGTGGCATATCGGCCCTGGCTCGAGCCCGCGGCGCAAGCGCTTAACGAGGCTGCCGCGCTGAGCGACGACCAGAAATTCGCGAATTTTTTGCGGCTACGAGCTAAGGCGCTGCTTGATGACGATTTCTATGCCAGCGATATTGCCTGGATCGAACTGGAAAACCCGAAATTCGACGTAATCTTCGCGCCGTACGAAGTCTATTTGGACGATCTTCTGGGCGTGAAAACCTCGTATGGCGCGGCAGTGATGATTCGCAATGAAGAGGAGAGCCGGAAACTGGCCCTCTTCCAGAAGTATGTTCCGGAGATAGAAGACGCGCTTCCGATCGCGCCGGAGGATCGGCCCTCCAAGGCCGGCCATCGCTCGCCAATGGAAGTTATGGACACGCCGTTTCGCGCCGGCGACCTGAGGCACGGCTATCAGGCGGTGGCGGATAACCTTCCCAACGACCCGCGCATTCATCAAGAGAAGGGCTCCAAGAAAATGTTCTTCAAGAATTTCATGGATGCACGCGTGACGTACGTAGTGCTTCCAATAGCAAAACGCTTGTTACGCGCGGATCAGGCGGCGCAAGCGTCCGGCGACGGCTATCTGGCGTTTACCATGATGCACGAGATTTCCCACGAACTGGGACCAACCTACTCGCACACAGCGAATGGACGCGCGCAAATCAACGAAGCGATTGGCCCGGCCTACTCCGCTCTGGAAGAGTCCAAGGCAGACGTGGTGGGGATGTTCGGCCTCGATTGGCTTATCGAGCACAACGCGATGCCCAAGGAACAACGAACCGAATATTACGCTTCCTATGTGGGCGGAATTTTTCGCACGGTGCGGTTCGGAATTGCCGAAGCACATGGCCGAGGCGAAATGATGGAGTTCAATTATCTGGTGGAAAAAGGCGTAATCGCGCGTGATTCCGTTACCGGCCGCTACGCTATCGATAGGGGCCGCATGCCCGCGGCGATCGCTTCCCTGGCGCATGAACTGCTGGAAATGGAAGCCACCGGCGACCGGGCGCGCGTGGAAGCCTGGTTCAAGAAATACGACCGCATGCCGGAAGACCTGGCAAAATCTCTCGCGGCCGCAAGCGATATTCCTGTGGATGTAGATCCGGTATTCTCGTTCCCTGAACCCATTCGTTAAATTCGCTCACGGCGAAGGAAGGGTGGTCACACGTGGCTCAAGAAAAGACACAGAACTTCGGAAATCACACTAGAGTAGTTCCTCCCTACCACATGTTCGTCATTCCCGTATTCATGATCAATTTCGTGTGGCGTCTCGTCCAATTGAAAGATGGGATAACGTTCGCTTCCATTATGAACGTGCTCCTTGCCACCGCCTTCGTGATCCTGGTCTTTTATGCGCGCGTCTTTTCGTTGACGGTTCAGGACCGCGTGATTCGCCTGGAGATGCGCCTGCGCCTCGAGCGCGCGTTGTCTCCGGACTTGCGTTCACGAATTGCGGAATTCACGGTTCCGCAGCTAGTTTCGTTGCGCTTCGCGTCCGATCAAGAACTGCCGCTGCTGGCGCAGCAGGTGCTGGATGAAAAGCTGAATGACCGTAAAACGATCAAGAGGCGCATCAAAGATTGGCAGGCGGATTTTTTGCGCGCTTAGGCCAGTTCCAGGGAGACTCTAGAATAAGAGCGGCGCCAGACCCGCGAGGGCGAGGGCCACGAGCAGTCCCAGCGCCTGTCTGCCGGTTTTCCGGTCGGCGAAACCGAAGGCGTAAAATCCCTTAACCACATTATTGCTGGAAGCGGCGATGGCAATCGCGTGAGCCGCCAGAGTCATGCTCTGGCCTGCCGACTGCGTCATTCCCAAAACGAAAGGATCGATATCGGTCAATCCGGTAATCGCGGCGAGCCCGTAGATACCGCCGCGCCCGAAATGCTCCAGCGCATAGTGCGAGGCTGCCAGCAATACAACAAACAGGAGAGCAAAGAGAAAGGCGGCCGATAGCTCCAGGGGATTCTTGACATCGAGGCTGCGCCGCTTGCTCTGACCGCTTGAATCGGCGCCGCGCGCCCAAAACCAACCCAAAATGATGGCGCCGAAGGCCGCGGCCATAAAAGGCAACAAAAGCGTGGCCGCAAGCGTGCGATCAAAGATCGCGAGCAAAATGAGAAGGCGCAGGTACATCATTCCCGAAGACATCAAGATGCCGCCGGCGAAAACACGCGGCGCATTCGCTTCGCACGCTCGCTTCGCCAAAATAACCGTGGTCACCGTGGAAGAATACCCGCCGCCCAAAAGCGCCGATAGGTACACTCCGCCGCGTCCCGCGCTGGCCTTCTCCACCAGGTAACTGCCATAGGAGATGCCGCTGGCGGCGACCACAATCAGCCAGGCCTTAAAGGGATTGAACCCAAACGCGCCGAACGTACGATTGGGCATTACGGGAAGAATGACCGCCGTCAGCAGCAAAAACTTCGTGAACGCCAGAATCTCCTCGCCAGGCGAGCGGCGCGAAAGATTCTCGAGCACAGTCTTGAGTTCGAGCAAAAGTACGCTGACGATGGCGATGGTCGTGGCAATCCAAAATTCGCCGCGCGAAACGAGGACCCCGACGAGGTAGGTGGCCAGGCCGGATATTTCCGTGGTGGCACCGGCGTATTCCGAAGTCGCAAGCTTATGCTGGTAGGAGAGCCATAAGAACGAGCCGATGACCGCAAAACCCACGGCCGGGAAGATCAAACTGCCACCGGAAATCAAGTTAGCGGCATAGCCGATGAGGGCGATCAGGGGAAACGTTCGCACTCCGCCAAAGGCGTACGGCTCGGGCACTTTGAATTCGGCACGGTGTTCCTCGCGTTCGAGGCCGACCAGGAAGGAGAGACAGAGAACCAGGACAATCTTCAGGCCCTCGGTTGGCAGCAAGCCCGTCAACCAAGCCGGCACGCCACACCTCCATCCCGCAGGGCCAAGATAAGCATGGAATCCGGAGCCACTCCGCGCCGCTTATCGCGGGCGATCAGCGAAACGATCCCGCGAGAGAGACTGTACCCAAGTTCAGCGAAACAAGGCGAGGCCTTCGCATCAGTCCGTTCCGCAGGCGGCAATGCCGTGTTTCTCGAAATAGCGCTGATGGTACTCCTCGGCACGCCAAAACTCCGGCGCGGGTGCGATCTGGGTCACAATTTTGCGAGGGAATCGGCCCGACCGATCGAGATCGTCTTTCATCTTTCGCGCCGCGCGCTCCTGGTCCGCATCGTAAAAGAAGATGACCGACCGATATTGCTTGCCGTAATCGGGGCCCTGGCGGTTGAGGGATGTGGGATCGTGTAGGTCGAAGAAAACGCGCAGCAATTCCTCGTAGGTAACAAGGGCGGGATCGTAATCAAGCTGCACAACCTCGGCGTGACCGGTGCGGTCCGTGCACACATCGTCGTACGTCGGATTGGCCAAGCTTCCGCCCATATAGCCTACGGCTGCATCGGTGACGCCTTTTACCTGACGGAAAGCGCTCTCCACACCCCAGAAGCATCCGGCGCCAAACGCCGCTTTGGCCATCGCTATCCTCCTCCACCCGCCTGACGGTACCGCTAGCTAGTAATCATGTTGCCACATGCGATGGAACGGCACAATTACGCAAGCGCGCTGAGAGCCATAATCTGAATTGGGGATCGAATCGACGGGGTCTTATGAATTTGCCCGACGCATTGACGGAGCGTTTGCCCTTCCTTGAAGCAGTGGAAGAGGATTGGCAACCCGTCGCGCGCTGGGCCCTTGCCGGCTGGCTCGTTTTTTACCTCCTTTTTCTTTATCAGGCTTATCGGGGCGGCGGCACCCTCCTCATGATCGATTTGGTCTTCATTCCTATCCACGAGGGCGGCCATCTTCTGTTTCGTTTCTTCGGCCAATGGATCAGCGTGGCGGGCGGTACTTTCCTGCAGCTCTTCACTCCCTTCGCATTGGCGGTTTATTTTGCTTTGAACCGTCAGGTGGCCGGCACGGCATTCTGTTCGTTTTTCTTCTTCGAACAATTTCTGCCCATCTCCACGTACATGGCGGACGCGCGCGCGCAAGAACTCCCTCTTCTGACGGTGGGCGACGCGGATTACGTCATCCACGCCTGGAATTATCTTTTCGGCAGCTTGGGCGTGCTCAATCACGATACGGCTATCGCTGGGACGGTTCGCGCGCTCGGCTGGCTCGGCATGTGCGCCACGGTGGCCTGGCTTGTCTTTCGCGCTTGGACTTCAGTCACCTCTGCCGATCGCGCGCAGACTACGACCTAACCTAATTGTTCGCGATTACATAGGAGAACCGCGGCCCCGCTTTGTCGTTCACCATTGCATGGCGGGATGGTTCGCTGTATGTTACCGGCACAAAAGTGGAGGGGCTTATGTTCAAGCGTGCGCTAACTCTCGCGGCGATCCTCGGAGCTTTTATTTGCGGCTTTCTGCTCGCCAGCAGAGAACATTCGGTGCTAGGACAGTCTCGAGCCGGAGCCGGCGTGGCCGTCCCCGGGGAAACGGGCGGCGAAGATTTCACCGGTCCTTACGACGTCGTTCCCGACTGGCCCAAGCCACTTTCGACGCTTCCGGGGCACCAGGGTTGGACTTGGGGAGCGGTGGAGAGCGTGTTTGCAGAGAGTCCGAATCGCGTCTTCATCCTGCAGCGCGGCGAATTGCCGGCGCTGAAGCTGAGCGATCTTAAGGGTTTGATGTCCGGGCGCCCCTCGGCCAAGCTCCTGCCTGAGGTCGGACCGAGTCTTTCCTTCCCAGTGGGCGAAGTGCCCTTCCGCAACGCCTCCCAAGGTCCGGTGGCTAGTCTGCCTGGTGGCGGCGGTCCTGGCGACCTTTCCGAGGACGCCGATAAGAATTGGAAAGGCAGGGTCGGTATCGACGCGCGCTGGGAGGATTGCCTAGTCGTGGTGGACGCGAACGGCAATATCACAGAACGATGGACGCAGTGGGATTCGCTCTTCAGGCGGCCGCACGCCATCTACATCAATCCATACGATGCGGACAAAAACGTGTGGGTCGTGGACGACTATCGCCACGCCATTTTCAAGTTCACCCACGATGGCAAGCAGCTCTTGCAAACGATCGGCACACCCAATGAGCACGGAGAGGACCCCAGCCACTTCAACCGGCCAACGTTTCTGGCCTGGCTGCCGGATAGCACGATGTTCGTGGCCGACGGCTACAACGGCACGCGGGTCGCTAAGTTCGATAAAAACGGAAAATTCCTGCTGACCTGGGGGCAGAAGGGCAATCCGCCGAACGAAACGCGCCCCGGGTATTTCAACACCGTTCATGGAATCGCCGTGGACCCGCAGACGCGCCATGTCTTTGTGATCGACCGTTCCAATCGCCGCATTCAGGTGTTTGATGAAAACGGAAAATTCCTCGATCAGTGGAGCACGGGCGCCCCGGGAACCTCAAATCCGCAATTCCTCTTCATGACCGCGGATCGCAAGCTCTGGATGCCGGATGATAAAAGCTGGAAGATCTCCGGATATGACCTTCAAGGCCATTTGATCTACACGTGGGGCAGCCAGGGCGACCAGCCCGGCGGCATGTGGAACACCCACGGCATGAGCGTAGATCAGGAAGACAATCTATATATCGCGGAAGTAGGTAACGGCCGCGCACAGAAGTTCCGCCCGCGTCCCGGCGCAAACCCGGCATACCTCGTGGGCAAACCGCTCTACGCCGCCTGGAAATAAGCGTCCAATCGCCAGAAAGAGGCGGGGAAAGATCGCCCTTAAGGTGCGGCAATGCATCAGAGGATTTGTAAGCTCTGGTTAGGTCCTCGGGACCCACACTTTCGAGACGCCAGGTCGGAAGCCAAGATGCAAAAGCGGTTGGTTGTTCTAGCTCTGGTGTTCGTTTTTGGCTTCGGATTGCTAGCCGCAGCGAAGTCACCAAAGCAGCGCCTTTTGGCAGCGAAGCTTTTTGCCGCTAAATCGGTGTATTTCGATAACGAGACAGGATTCGCAGCGGTGGGCGCCGACGCAATCCGAGAACTGAAGAGATGGGGCCGCTTCCGGGTGGTGCAAAATCGAGACCGGGCGGACCTCGTGTTTGTGCTTTCCTCGGAAGAGTATTCCGAAGAAGTTGGCGATCTAGGCCCTGCGAATAACGCGGATTTTGAACCGGACTGGTTCCTGCATTTCCACTACCGGCCGGCCAATGCATACCTAACAGTGATTGATACGATCACAGGAGACACGCTGTGGGCTGGCTCTCACGTTTGGGGCGGTCTTCTGACCGGTTTCAACAGTGCGGGCAGGCGTCTGGTTCATCGTCTGCGGGAGCAAGTCGATCCCTAATAGCATTCCCTAGCAAACCGGCGTTTCTGGGAATGCGCCCTACAAAGCACTTGGGCCGGAGCCCTTCTGCCTCCACTTCACCCACGCTTGCACCCGGCGGTTTGCCAAATGTCCGTAACGGCAAGTAACAAACCAAAACCCAAACGAAAGTACTAATCGGCCTGGTTATTAGCATTCCTAGAACGCGAAGAAGGCGTTTGATTGACCCCAGGGAAGGCCGGAGGACAATTGTACCTAGTTCAAAACGGTACAGCTGCTAACTCTCAGTTATTACGCGACTTGAACAATTCTTTTTGGCTCCTCTGAGGGTTCGCCGAACTGGGCCTGACAAACAATAATGAACAGGTTTTCCATCGGCGTCCGATTAGCTATTTCCTTCAGCTTTCTGGTTTCCATTCTCATCGTCATCGGCTGGCTAGGTCTGAACCGCATGGACAGCGTCAACGCCGATCTCAATGACATTAGTTACCGGCGCTGGGCCAAGGTTCAATTGGCGCAAGAGGTTTCCGCGTACTCGAATTTGAACGACCGGCTTCTGGAAGGCGCCATTCTCACGGGCAAAGACGCGGAGATCGCTTCTTTGCTGGCCAATCGGGGCCGCAATGTAAGCCAGATCACCGAAATTATTCAGAAACTAAACAAACAAATTGAATCCCCGAAGAGAGCGAGAACTGCTGCGCCAAGTCGAGGAGGATCGCTCCGTCTCGCTCGAGAGCATCGCCCACATTACCGACTTGCTCAGGAACGGCAAAATCGACCAAGCCCGCGAAACGATGGTCACTGAGGTGATCCCGCACCTCGATACCCTGCGTGCAGCTTGGGACAGTTTCACGCAATTCGAGGAAGCGCAAATGCGCCAGGCGCGCGATCAAAGCGAAGCACACTATGCTGTTGCACGCCGCCTGACTACCTTGCTCATCCTGCTTGCGTTCCTAACCGCGACCGCCATCGCCATTTTTATCACTCGCGCGATGGTGCGAGAGGTAGCGGAGCGCGAACGCGCGAAGCAGGAGATCCGCAAACTCAATGACGATCTGGAAAAGAAAGTCGCCGGCCGCACCGAGGAGCTGGCGCGCGCCATCCGGCACCTGGAGACCGAAGTCACCGAACGCAGGCGTAAGGAGGAAGATCTTCTGCGACTGGCGGCGATCGTGGAATGCTCCGAGGACTCGATCATTGCGACGGATCTCAACGGCAGGATCACGGACTGGAATGCCGGCGCGGAAAAGGTGTTCAAATATTCGCGCGCCGAGGCTGTGGGAATGCCGGTCACTATCATCGCTCCACCTGAACGAAGGCACGAGCCTTTCGAAACGCTGGCGAAAATCAGAAAAGGAGCGGGGGTCATCCAGATGGAAACGGTGCGGATGACGCAGAATGGCAAGCCCGTTCACGTATCCTTAACGGTTTCACCGATCCGGGACCGGGCCGGGCGGCTTACCGGCTCGGCCGCCATCGCTCGTGACATCACAGATCGGATCGAAATGGAAGCGGCGCTGCGCCGCTCCGAAGCAAACTTTCGCTCGGTGATCGAAAACTCCCCATATGGGGCGCTGCGAACTTTGCCCGACGGCCGCATCCTGCTCGCGAATCCAGCAGTCGCGAGGATGCTGGGCTACAGCTCAGAAAGCGAGCTTCTTGGCTTTAACATGGCTAGCGATATCTACCGCCACCCTCAGGACCACGCCAAAGCGATCGAACAGGCTCGCGGCACGGAGTATCTCAAGGACGTCGAAGTAGAGTGGAAGCACCGCAGCGGCTCGCCCATCATGGTGCGCTTCAGCAGCCACGTGGTGAAAAATCAAGCGGGTGAGATCGACCATTTCGACCTGATGGTGCAGGACATCACCAAGCAGAGGAGCCTGGAAGAACAGCTTCGCCAAGCGCAGAAGATGGAGGCGATTGGGCGCTTAGCCGGCGGCGTGGCGCATGATTTCAACAATCTGCTCGGGGTCATCATCGGCTATAGCGAGCTGGCGCTCGATCAAATCGATCCCGCGCATTCCGTGCGCGGACAAGTGGAGCAGATCCGCAAGGCCGGCGAACGGGCCAGCGCGCTAACGCGGCAACTGCTGGCGTTCAGCCGGCAGCAAGTGCTGGACACGAAGACGCTCCATCTGAATGCCATCATCTCCGACATGGCGCAGATGCTGCTTCGGCTTATTGGCGAAGACGTCGAATTGCAAACCAAGCTCGATTCCGAGCTGCACGCGGTTCGAGGCGACCAAAGCCAGATCGAGCAGGTAATCATGAACCTGGCGGTGAACGCGCGCGACGCCATGCCTCAGGGCGGCAAGCTGATGATCGAAACAAGTAACGTCTCGGTCGAGGAGGAAGGAGAGCGCCGCACATCTATTGTGCCCGGCGATTACGTCTTGCTCAGCGTTTCCGATACGGGAGTGGGCATGGACGCCGAAACGCAGGCACACATATTCGAACCTTTTTTCACGACGAAGGCTCGCGGCAAGGGCACAGGCTTAGGTCTGGCGACGGTCTATGGCGTGGTGAAACAAAGTGACGGATATATTTCGGTATATAGCGAACCCGGAGTCGGCTCGAGTTTCAAAATATACCTACCGCGCGTACAACCGGAGCCTAAGCTGAATCGGCCGCCGGAGGCCGACCTTCCTTGCGAAGGGTCGGAGACAGTCCTGGTGGTCGAAGACGAGGTTTCGCTTAGAACATTCACTTGCGCCTTGCTTCAGAAGAGCGGTTACACGGTGCTCGAGGCGAGCGATGGCGAGGAAGCGATTGCCTTGGCGCAGCAATATGGACTTCCCATCCACTTGCTCTTAACCGATATGATCATGCCCGGGATGAATGGCCCCTCGGTGGCGGAAAAGCTTGCCTCTCTGCATCCGGAGTCCAAAGTGTTGTTCATGTCCGGCTATACCGGATTCGTGGGCCGAGGTCTCATTGCCCCTCGGTCCGCGCTCATTTCAAAGCCATTTACACGCGAGGAACTGCTTCGCAAAATCCGGCAGGCGCTGGCGCCGTCCACTCCAGTTGTTTCCAGCAGCAATCCCATCCGAGTTTGAGTGGGCCGAGCGGCGTGCGAACGGCGCCCTATCCTGTTCTGTCCGTCATAAGATCCTTGACCCGAGACCTATCGAATGGGCACTCATTACAATGGCCGAGGACCAAAGCCGCGGAGCACCTGCCGTACCGCGATATTCAAAAGGCTCAAGATGATGGCCCCCCAAAATGCCGGCGCGAATCCATGGACGTTAAACCCCGGCACAAGCAAGGACGCGAACTTCAGCATCAGCGCGTTAATTATGATCCAGAAGATTCCAAACGTGAGCACGATGAGAGGAAAAGTGACGATTTTCAAAAGGAAGCCTAGTGTGCCGTTTACGAAACCAATGATTACGGCAGCCAGCAGCGCTGTTCCAAATCCGCTTACCGAAATTCCGGGCACAAATCGTGCCACCAGCAGTATGCAGAGCGCGCTCAGGACCCAGTGTGCGATGAGCCTTGCCATCTGAGGTGTTTAGAATCCCATCTCGAGCGAAAGCAGAACAACGGCCGAAGCAGCTAGAAAAACAGCTGCGATCACGGGAACCTTTTTCATCGCTCGATTCGCCAGAGCATAATGAATTTGACTATACACGCGAATTCCTTGGAAGTCCTTCTCCGGAGTCTTTTGGTTTGCAGCGATCCCGACGCGGAGCCGAGTCGCGGAGCCATTTTAAGACGCACTCATAAGGAGGCGGGCGGAAGAGTCTGGACGCCCCAACAGGAGGAGGTTTTTATGATTCGTAAGAACTTTCTAGGTCGCGCATTGCTCACGTGCACGCTGGCCGGCGGCTTGGTAATGGCCGTGGGCACGACTCCAATCCACGCGGCCAGGAACGACAATGATGACTGTCAAAATCGGATTGCGAAAGCTCAAGCGGACATCGACCGGGATGCCGCGAAGCATGGGCAGGGCAGCCATCAGGTAAGGGACGATTTGAAAAAGCTCGACTCAGAACGCGAATGGTGCGCCAAACATCATGCTGACTGGGATCATTCGAAGGATGGGCAGTACGATCACTACCGTGACGTGCAGCAACACTGAGATACTCTCTGGCAGCCGGTTGGGCGGTCCTCGTGATCTGACAGGCGCGTTTCCCGGTTGATCGTCGACCCTCGCCCAGCCTCCTACCGCCCCACGCGCGTATTGCTGGACGTACCTCCCGCCGCAGGGACATAGCATTTGAGCGTGTAATCCATGACCATTCGATCGGCATTAAAGCGCCACCCTAAAGTGCGGATCGCGCGCTTCACGCGTTTGATCCAGCGGCGAGGCAAGCCGTCGCGATCGCGTTGGTAGTAAAGCGGGATCACTTCGTCGCGCAGCACACGATAGAGTTCCTCGCCGTCGCGCGCATCGTGGAGGGTCACGTTCGAGTGAGTTCTGCCTGTCCCAATGGCAAACCCGTTTAGCCCGTCATAGGCTTCCGCCCACCAGCCGTCGAGCACGGAGAGATTCAGTCCGCCATTCAGAACGACCTTTTGGCCGCTGGTGCCGGAAGCTTCCAGGGGACGCCGAGGATTATTCAGCCAAACGTCGACACCCTGAACGAAGTGGCGCCCGACGTTAATGTCATAGTCCTCGACGAATACAAACTTATCCGAAAATTGCGGGTCGCGCATAATTGCCGCGATCTCCTGCAACAGGCGCTTGCCGGGATCGTCCCGCGGGTGCGCTTTGCCCGCGAAGACAAACTGTACCGGGCGCTTCGGATCGTTGACCATGGAAGCGAGTCTTTCGATATCGGCCAAAATCAGGTTCGCGCGCTTGTACGTGGCGAAGCGCCTGGCGAATCCAATCGTGAGGGCGTCCGGGCTCAACACTCGACTCAGTGCCTGCAAAACGTCCGTCGGCTCATCCCGCCTCTCGGCCTGCTCCACGACGCGAAGCCGAACGAATTCCAGAAGCCGTGATTTCAGGGTTAAATGAGTCTCCCAGAGTTCGGCATCGTCGATATTCTCGATGGCGTCCCAGAGACTCGGTTCCCCGCCGCGCTCATGCCATCCGCCGCCCAAATGCCGGTCGTACAGCCGGAACATCTGCGGCGCGAGCCAGGACGGCACGTGCACACCGTTCGTGATGTGCCCGATCGGCACTTCATCTTCCTGCTTGGCGTGATAGAGATCCTTCCACATGGCTCTGGAAACTTCGCCGTGCAGACTCGAAACCGCATTCGCCCGCCGGGCAAACCGCAGGCCCAGCACGGTCATGCAAAACTCCTCGCCGAAATTCTCGGGCCGTTCACGCCCGAGTTGCATGAGCCGGTCGTGGGAAATTCCCAAAGATTCGCGCAAGGGCCCGAGATGCTCCTCCACCAAGTCAGCAGGGAAACGATCATGCCCCGCCGGCACGGGAGTATGCGTGGTGAACACCACCTGGCGGGCCACTCGCACGGAGGCGCGGTCGAAATCGAGTCCCTCATCCTGCATGCGATGACGAATCGCCTCGAGAATTGCAAAGCCGCTGTGCCCTTCATTCAAGTGCAGAACGCCGGGATCTACGCCCATGGCCCGCAAAGTGCGAAAACCTCCCACGCCCAGCAGTAATTCCTGCCTGATTCGGGTGCGCGCATCGCCACCGTAAAGGCGTGAAGTAAGCTCCCTGTCCTCCGGGGCATTCCCTTCCACATCAGAATCCAGAAGGAAAAGATCGCAGCGCCCCACCTTAATTCGCCAGACTTTCACGCGAATCGAACCGGTGCGCGTCTCGATTTGCACCGTAACGGCTTCGCCCTTGCGCCCGATGGCCGGTTCCATGGGCAATTGGCTTATGTCCGAGGGCAGATACTCTTCCCGTTGCCAAGCATTCCGGTCCAGCCGCTGGCGGAAATAGCCCTGGCCGTAAAAGAGACCAATGCCGACCAGGGGAATGTCCAGATCAGAGGCGCTCTTAATGTGATCGCCGGCCAGCACACCCAATCCCCCGGAATAGGTGGGGATCGATTCGTGCAATCCGAACTCGGCCGAAAGATAAGCCACTGGGCGCGTCCGAAGAACACCCGCATGCCGCGCTCCCCAGGTACGATCCGCTTCCAGATATTCACGCTGCCGCCGGTAGGCGTAGTTGATGCGGCTGTGCAGGACCATTTCTCGAGCGCGCCGCTCGATTCCCGCGAAGGGAATCTCCGACAGCAGGGAGATAGGATTTTGATTGAGCTGCCACCAAAGGGCGGGGTCGAGTTCGCGGAACAAGCTCGTCGCATCGTGGTCCCAGCTCCACCATAGATTGCGCGCCAGGGCCCAGAGCCTCTCCTGCGCCGGCGCGATGAAGCGGTCGAGTGTGCGGGCCTCGCTCACTACCGGCGCCACTTGCGCCGCGGCTTGCACCAGCATACGAATCTCATCTTCACGGAAAACGCGCGGCTCGATCGTTTGCACCACGAGCACGCCCTGCAGCACGCCGCGGTCGATCAGCGGAACGCCCAAAAATGACTGGTAAGGCTCCTCGCCCGCCTCGCTGAAATACTTGAACCTGGGATGATTCTTTACTTGTTCGACGGCAACCGGCCGCACCTGCTCGGCAACCAGTCCCGCGAGCCCCTCATTCAGCGCCATCCGCAAACTGCCCACGCAACTCGGGCGTAACCCGAGCGTCGCGGCCAAAACCAAGTTGGCGCGGTCGGGTTCAAGCAGATAAGCCGAACACACATCGGTGTGAAAGGTCCTGGCGATCAGCGCCACGACATTCATCAGCGTTTCCGCCGGCTTGCCGCTCTCCGCCGTCAGCTGATCGATTTCATTGAACGTGAGCACCATGCCGGCCTCCCCGGCCGGGCGCACCTCCTCGACTTGCGCAAGATCGATATTCTCTTGCAGCGGACTCGCCTGCTGGGCCCTTACGTGGCATTGAGGACACCCCTTCGCGGTTCTTAGCTTACCTGCGCGGTCACGAAATGTGCTGCTCAAAGAAGTGATCGGGAGCATCAAAAGTACACAGATTTGTGAAAAACGCCGGTAAGCTGTGAAACGCTGTGAAAAAGTCGCACATTCCGCGCTCGGCCTCCACTCTCGAATGATCCGATGACTCTCGGATTTCCTCCAGCGCAGGGCTAGTAATGTACTTCTGGGTAAGGGAAAATACCCGTTGGTCGCTTTATAGTGCCGCAGAGTATTTTTGACGCTTTGGCGCAAACCTAACGGCGTACCGATGGCAGACGAAGAGAACGAACAGGAAGCGCCGGAACCGAGGCTATTCACGCTCACGGAGGCCGAACGCACGCGGCGGGAAATAGAGCCGGTCTTGATCGAAGCCATCGAGCTGCGCAAGAAGCTCGCGCCCTTGGTTGAGGAACTGGGCGCCATTTCCGCACATATTCAATGGGTTGGCGGCTCGGTTGTGCCATACGAAAAGACGGCCCGCCTGCGATTCGAGCACGATCGTCTTGCCGAGTCGCTGAAGGCTGCACTCGAGCGCATTCAGTCTACAGGCTGCCTGATTAAAGATCTGGACAGCGGCCTGCTCGATTTCCCAGCCATCATCAATAACGAAGAGGTCTTGCTGTGCTGGCGGCTTGGCGAAGAGCGCATCCGTTTCTGGCATCGGCAAAATGAAGGCTTTGCCGGACGCAAACCCCTCGACCCAGGCGACCCAGGAGCCGACAATCCCATTCAGTGAGGCACACATTGGGCGCTGAGCAATCCAACCGTCTCGCGCATTCCGCCAGCCCTTACCTGCGATCGGCCGCACACCAGCCCGTGGATTGGTATGAGTGGGGCGAGGAGGCTTTCGCCCGCGCCCGAGCCGAAGATAAGCCGATCTTGCTCGATATCGGCGCGGTGTGGTGCCACTGGTGCCACGTCATCGACCGCGAAAGTTATGAAGACCCGGCCCTCGCCTCGTTGATCAATCAACAATTTGTTGCCGTGAAGGTCGATCGCGACGAACGGCCGGACGTGGACGCGCGCTATCAAACAGCGATCAGCGCCGTTTCTGGCCAGGGAGGCTGGCCGCTTACCGGATTTTTGCTATCCGACGGCCGGCCGTTCTACGGAGGTACTTACTTCCCTCCGCAGGACGGCATGGGCAGGCCCAGCTTTCGCCGAGTACTCGAAACCATCGTTGAAACCTTCAAGACGCGCCGCGATGAAGTGGAAAAGGCCGCGGGCGCTTTATTCGACGCCGTGCGCCGGGCCGAGAACTCCGCCGGCGCTCGCGGCACATGGGCGCCCAGCTTGGTGAGCGAGCTCAGCGACACGATCCTTCAGCATTTCGACCCGCACTATGGCGGATTCGGCAACGGACCCAAATTTCCCCATTCCGCCGCCCTCGATCTTCTTCTCGAGCGCTATCAGGCGACACACGAGCCGCAATTGCTGCTTGCCGCGCAGACCACGCTCGAAAAAATGGCTCGCGGCGGCGTTTACGATCAGCTCGGCGGCGGCTTTCATCGCTATTCGGTTGACGAACGCTGGCTAGTCCCCCATTTCGAAAAGATGTCCTACGACAATTCCGAACTGCTGAAAAATTATCTGCACGGATATGCCGTTACGCGCAATCCTCTTTTCCGCGAAACGGCCCTGGGCATCATCCGCTGGATCGATACCACGCTTTCGGACCGCGAACGTGGCGGCTTTTACGCCAGTCAGGATGCCGATGTTTCTCTCGATGACGACGGCGATTACTTCACCTGGACCCTGGACGAAGTGCGAGCCGTATTGAGGCCGGAGCTTTCACGCGTAATCGAGCTCTATTACGACGTTGGACCTCGCGGCGAGATGCACCACAATCCCGCAAAGAATGTTCTATGGGTGGCGCGCGAGCCGCAAGCCATCGCCGAAGCGCTCGGCACCTCCAGCGAGGATGTGACCAGAAAGATTGAAGAGGCGCGCCAGGAACTGTTTGCCGCGCGGCATAAACGCCACGCGCCCTACGTGGATACCACGATCTACACCAACTGGAACGCTCTCCTCATTTCCGCTTATCTCGAAGCGGCTCAGGTCCTTCAAGGCGACGAGGGCTTTGGCTGCCGCGTATTTGCGCTGGGCAGCCTGGATCGGCTAATCGCGGAAGGCTGGGACGACCGCCGGGGCTTCTCGCATCGGCTCGACTCCGGTGACGATCTGCAACCCGATCGCCTTAACCCCGATCGGCTCAGAAAAGTCCGTCTCGACGGAACACTCGATGATCAGGTCTTCGCCGCGAACGCGTTGCTCGACGGCTTCGAAGCCACCCTCAATCCACGTTATTTCGTGATGGCGGAAAGCGCCCTGCGCCTGGTGATCGATAAATATGCCGATAATGAGAACGGCGGATTTTTTGACCGCGCCTCGGACGCTGCTCCGCTCGGCGGCTTCGACGTGCGCCGCAAGCCGATTCAGGACTCACCCACTCCAGCCGGCAACGCCATGGCAGCTATCGCTCTCGACCGACTATACGGATTCACCGGAAATAACGAGTATCGAGAGCAGGCACAGATTGCTCTGGAGGCTTTTTCGGGCGTCGCTCAACGATTTGGGATGTTTGCCGCGACCTATGGATTGGCCACGCTAATTCACGCTCGCCATCCCGTGCAGGTGGTTGTCACCGGCGCCTCGTCCGATAACATCGCGAGCAAGCTGGAGCAAGCTGCGCAAGGGTTTTATCGATTCGGCAAGGCGGTTTTGCGCGTCACTCCCGAAACCAACATCGAGGCGCTGCCCCAGGCCTTACGCGAGACGCTGCCCGGATTACGTCCCGAAACTGCCCAGGCCTTTGTGTGTACCGCTGGTACTTGTTTTCCGCCGGTCAGTGATCCGCAGAAGTTGACCGAATTACTCGCCCGAGTTGGAACCGGCAGCGGCGCCGCGGCCGTCTAAACTCGAGGCGGGTTTATGAGGCCTTTGTTAACCCACTTTAACGGGCTAAATCGGCCTTATTGCCAAGATTTTCCACAAAGAATTGCGTTGCCCGGTTGAAGATGTGCAGGCGTGCTGCCCTGTCGCTGATGCCATGTCCGCGATCGGCATAAATGAGGAACTCCGCATATTTCTGAGCCTCCACGAGCTTTTCGGACAAAGCCACGGAATTTGAGAAGTGCACATTATCGTCGCCTGTGGCATGTACAACCAGAAGCTTGCCTTCCAGTCCGGCTGCAAAATTCACCGGCGACGAATCGCGATAGCCGTCGGGATTTTCCTGCGGCGTACCCATGTAGCGCTCGGTGTAGATGGTGTCGTATCGCTGCCAATCCGTTACCGGGGCGCCGGCAAATCCAGCCTTGAAAACACCGCCTCCGCGCAGCATGGCCACACAAGTCATGTATCCGCCAAAGCTCCATCCCCAAATCCCAACGCGCGAGCGGTCAATGTAGGCCTGATTCGAAAGCCACTTCACGCCGGCCAATTGATCCGCCAGCTCTACTTTGCCAAAGTGATGATAGATCGGCGTTTCGAAGTTATGTCCGCGCGCGGCTGTGCCGCGATTATCCAATACAAAAATCACAAACCCTTTCTCCGCCATCAGCTCATGCCACAAGAGGTTCGAACCCTGCCACTCGTCCCGCACCTCCTGCCCGTGAGGCCCGCCATAAAGATGCACAATGACCGGATAGCGCCGGTTTGGGTCGAACCCTGGAGGTTTGATCATCGCCGCGTCTAAAGGCGTGCCATCCGCCCCGGGCACGGTAAGGAACTCGATTGGCTGCAAGTGATACTTCTCGAGCTCCGGGACTTTATTTTCCTCAAGCGTAGCCACAAGGCTTCCGTCTGCGTTGTAAAGGCGCTGCTGCGGCGGCTTTATTGCGGTCGAATAGGTGTCCAGAAAATGCCTGCCGTCGGAAGCCATGCTCACTTCATGTGTGCCGTGATCGTGAGTCAGCTCCACGGGCTCGGCGCCGGCGATCGCCACGCGATAAAATTGCCGCTCAATAGGGCTATTCTTCGTGGATGTGAAGTAGACGGTCTGTGCGTGTTCATCCACCATCGCTCCGTCTTCGATCTCCCAATCACCGTGGGTGAGCTGCGCGATCTGCTTGCCGGAAATATCGTACAAATACATATGGCGAAAACCGGATCGTTCGCTGGCCCAGAGGAAGCGCCGTCCGTCCGCGAAAAAGTGCAGGTCGTCATTCAAGTTGATCCAGTACTTGTCCTGCTCGGTCAGCACCGTCTGGCATTTTCCGTCCGAGGCCTCCGCGAAAAGCAGCTCCAAATGGTTCTGCACGCGATTGAGCCGCTCGATAGCCACGCGCCGTGAGTCCGGCAGCCACGCCACTCGCGCCAGCAGCACGGATGGGTCGCTGCCCGTATCCATCCATCGGACATCTCCGCCCTGTATCTCCACCACGCCCACGCGCGCCACGGGATTTGGCGAGCCCGCAGCCGGAAACTGTTCTTCCGTCACGGAAGCCACATCGGGAAGCTCGCTTACCAGGGGATACTTCTGCACCGCGTGTTCATCCAGCTGCAAAAATGCAATTTTTGAAGAGTCCGGCGCCCACCAGTAGGCCGTCTCTAGATCCAGTTCCTCGGGATAAACCCAATCCAGCTCACCGTCGTGCAGCTCCTCCGAACCGCCCTTGGTGAGCTGGCGCGGCTCTCCGCCCGCCACGCTCGCCACCCACAGATCGTGGTTGCGCAAAAAGCTCACCCAGTGCGAATCCGGCGAAATCTTTGCGTCATCTATGTCCGCGCCTTCGTCCGCGGACTCTTGGCCTTTCGTTTCTCCAACGAGCCTTTTCGCGGACTGGCTTTTCAGGTCATACCAAAATAGTTCCCGTGCGGAGATAAAAACCAGAGCCTGGCTGTCTGGCGACCAGAGATACCTGGTCGGGCTCAACCGCCCCAGCCCGGTCTGCTGACCACGCGACTCAGGAGGCAAGAGCACAGTCCCGCAGATGTTCCGCATCCACGAGTACGTGCTTCCGACCAGTTGTGGCGTCCACTGCCCAAATTTCCGGCCGCCCCCCACCGTCGTCGAGATAAGTCAGCAGCTTGCCGTCCGGACTCCACACCGTGTCGCGGAGAATCCTCCCGCTCAGGCTGGGCGCCGAATAGATGCGTTCAACCGTGAGCTGACTGCGGGTTTCGCCAGGCTGCTGCGCCGCCGAAAGTTCAATCCGCGGATCCGCGGATATCAGCATCGCGCATGCTACAAGCCCGCAAAACCCCACAATGAGTAGCTTCCGCAACCGACAGGCGCATGACGGCATTTTCGCGTCCATGATTCCTCCAGAGCCCCAAGGAAGCCAGCCGACTCGTCAGCTATGGGCTAACAAGCTCGACGCTCGCTTCCTAGCGTCGAGGGCCGCGAGAACCCTTTTTTGTCGAGCGGCTAGTTTCCCTCGACTGGCTCCCCGTCCCGCTCGTTAGGATGGCCTCTGCTTCGATCTCTACCAGCATTTCCGGATTGATCAGCTTACTCACTTCGATCATTGCGGTCGCCGGCCGAATCTTGCCGAAAACCTCGCCGTGCGCGCGTCCGATCTCTTCCCAATCGCCGATGCGCGTCACATAGATCCGCGTCCGGACCACGTCGCCTATCGACGCCCCGGCTCTTTCCAGCGCGCTGGCAATGTTTCGCAGCACCTGCATTGTCTGTTTGTAGGCGTTTCCGGCGCCTACGATGCTTCCCGCGTCGTCCGTCGCCGTCGTGCCGGAAACATGCACCACGTTGCCAACGCGAACGGCCCGTGAATAGCCCACGATCGGCTCCCACCTCGTTCCCGAAGAAATATTGATTCGTTTCATGCTCTCCTCGAAACAGTAATCTTTTGCATTGTACTCTGCTGCACTCGCGCTGGGCATTCGAGCCGATTGCGGCCCGCCTGCATGGTACACTGCGCTGGCCCGGTTCATCTTCGAACCGGCCACAAGGAAAATTGGAATGAAGCTCCAGAGTATTCTCGAAGCCGTCGGCCATACGCCGCTCATTCGTCTCAGTCGTCTGGCGCGCGACTGCAAAGCCGAGGTCTACGTCAAAGCCGACTATTTGAATCCCGGCGGTTCGGTAAAGGACCGCATCGGGATCACCATGATTGACGAAGCCGAGCGCAAAGGGCTTCTAAAGCCCGGCGGCACCATTATTGAAGGCACTTCCGGAAATACAGGGATGGGCTTGGCGCTGGTCGCGGCCGTTCGCGGCTACAAGATGGTTTTTACGATCACGGACAAACAATCCAAGGAAAAAGTCGATCTGCTGAAGGCTTTCGGCGCCGAAGTCATCGTGTGCCCGACAGCCGTCGAGCCTGACGATCCGCGCAGCTACTATTCCGTCGCCAAAAAACTTGCCCGCGAGATTCCGAATTCCTTCTATCCCAATCAGTACGAAAATGCCATGAATCCCGAGGCCCACTACCGCACCACGGGGCCCGAAATCTGGGAGGATTCCGAAGGCAAAATCACGCACTTCGTCTGCGGTATGGGCACCGGCGGAACCATCAGCGGCGTGGGGCGCTTCCTGAAAGAAAAAAATTCGCAGATCAAGGTCATCGGCATCGATCCCGTCGGCTCGCTCTATTACGAATATGTGAAGACCGGCAAAATCGGCAAGGCCCACAGCTACGTTGTGGAAGGAATTGGCGAAGACATTTTCCCTTCAACCATGCACTTCGACGTGCTCGATGACATCGTCCAGGTCACCGATCGCGAATGTTTTATCGTCGCGCGCAATCTGGCCAAGAGCGAAGGCATCTTCACCGGTGGTTCGGGCGGTGGATGCGTCTCGGCGGCAATGGAGTTGGCCCGGACATTGCCCGCCGGTAACCTCGTCGTTGCCTTTTTGCCCGATACCGGCACGCGTTACTTAAGCAAAATCTACAGCGATGCCTGGATGCGCGAGCGCGGCTACCTCGACTCGGATGTTCCTCTGTGCGCTGCGGACGTAGTTGCCGTGAAACATCGGGCCGGAAAAGTTCGCGAGATGATCATCGTGCGCCCTTATCAAACCGTGTTTCACGCCTTGCGCACCATGCAGGAGCAGGATATTTCGCAGATGCCCGTGTTCGAAGAGAACAACATCGTCGGCACCATCTTCGAAGATCAGATTCTCAATATGGCGTTACAAGGCAAGGACCTTCGCAAGCTCGTCATCCGCGAAGTGATGAGTAAACCGCTGCCGCAAGTTCCGCGCGACGCTCCCGTAGAGCGCGTCACGCATCTGCTGAGCCACGAGAGCCCCGCCGTTTTCGTAGTCATGGGCGAAGGACGCTACGAGATCCTTACGAAATACGATCTCATGGGCACGATTGCCGAACTCGTTGAGCAAGTCCGTTAGAGCTGCGCCCAGGTCCCCGTGGATTGGTGAACTTACGTCTGAGCAGCAGCTGATGAACTAACTGAGCCAGGTAACCAGTTGCGACGGTCACTAAGTCTCTGTAGCATGAAAACTTCCGTCTCTGTTCGAGGACCGAACGCGGAGGGCGTGTAGCTCAGCTGGCAGAGCACCTGCTTTGCAAGCAGGACAAATCACGAGCTAAGTCGTTGCCAAGGTTGCGCTTAGGTGAGTCTAGCGTCCTGTTGGCTGCTCCAATCCTGCTCCAAGATATTTCCTCCCCAGCCTTCTGCGACCAGAGTTCGCAGGAAGCAGCCCAAACATACGTTTTCCTCGCATATAGCGGTTGTCTCCTCGTGCGGAGAAGGCGGCCTGAGGTGCGAACCCTAACGCTTAAATCAGCGGAGCATGGCCTTCACGATGAGATCGGCGACACGGCCAAAAGGCGGGCGCAGCATTCCGCTCAGGTTGAATCTCGCCTGTTCGAATATCCCCTTGGCATGGCTCAAGGACTCGAACCCCTCGAAACCATGATACGCGCCCATACCGCTCGGACCGACACCGCCGAAAGGAAGATCGTCCTGCACGTAATGGAGGAGCGTATCGTTGATTGTGACGCTCCCGGAGGTGGTGTGTTCGAGAACCTTCCGACGGTTTTGGCCATTCGGGCCGAAGTAGTAAAGCGCCAGCGGACGAGGCCTGGCGTTGACATAGTCGATGGCGTCCTCGATGGCGCGGTAGGTGACGATCGGCAGAATGGGGCCGAAGATTTCCTCCTTCATCACGGCCATGTCGTCCGTAGCATTCAGCACGACCGCAGGAGCCAATATCAGTGAGCGCACGTCACCGGTAGCAGGTTGAGTGCCGATCTCGATGATCCGCGCGCCCTTTGCCCGGGCATCGTCGAGGAGGCCACGCAGCCGGCTATGATGGCGTGAACTGATGATCGCCGTATAGTCGGCATTCGACGGGCCATCGGGATAGAGCGTTCCGACGGCCTTTTCGTAGGCCGCCAGAAATGAGGTTACCTCATCCTCGTGAACGAGGACATAGTCCGGGGCAATGCATGTCTGACCCGCATTAGCGAGCTTGCCATAGGCGATGCTGGAAGCTGCGTAGTCAAGGGGCGAGCCTCGCTCGACAATGACGGGCGATTTGCCGCCGAGCTCGAGGGTGAGCGGGACAAGGTTCTCGCTTGCCGCCTTCATCACCGAGCGGCCCACGCTCGTGCTGCCGGTGAAGACCAGATGATCGAACGCAAGCGACGAGAACGCCGCGCCCACATCGGCGGCGCCGGTCACGACGGCGACCTGCTCTTCCGAAAAGAGTTCACGCAACATCGAGGCCAGAACCTCATTGGTTGCCGGGACATATTCGGATGGCTTGATCATGGCGCGGTTGCCCGCCGCAAGCGCCGTGGCGAGCGGCATCAGCAACAGCACTAGTGGATAGTTCCACGGGGACATGATGCCAATGACGCCGAGCGGTTGGTAGAGCACGCGCGCCCGGCCGGGCAGGAATTGCGCCGCGACGCTGCGCCGATGGGGACGCATCCATTTCGCGAGATTCCGCCGAAGATAGTGGATTCCGAAAACAATGGGCATGATGTCCATGATCGCCGTCTCCTTTGCGGAGCGGCGTCCGAAATCGGCATTCACTGCCGCCTCGAATTCCTTGCGCCGGTCAAGGGTCGCCGTCTTCAGTTTGAGCAGGTCGGCCTTTCGTTGATCCAGCGAAGGCGCACCTTCGTGCAGAAAGGCCGCTCGCTGCCGGGCGAGCACGGCGTTCAGGCGGATTTCAACCTTGTTGTTTTCAGTATGATCGGCCATTAGAGCCTCCCAAGTAGCAAACTTGATGGCCTATATTTAGGTCCAGCGTTCTCAGAGGCATAAGCTGCGCGTGGACACAAATTTATACCTTCGTCGTTGATTTGCGCTTCGTTTTCGAATGGCTCAGTTGAAGGCGACCGAGTTGTATATTTTCTTGACTGTCACAATGCGATGCGAGGGGGACTGCCAGATTGGGAGCGCTCGTAGAAGCTCTCGAACAACTCGCGCCGCCCCTCCTTCTGCGTGTAATCCGGGTTGAGGACTTTGAACCCACGCAGCCGGTCCCGCTGCCGAGTAGATGCTGATCCTCCGCTTGGCAACGATTCCCTCGCAATCGCGCTGGCACACTGCGTGGAAGAAGTCGATGCCGCGCTCTTCGATGTGATCTGCGAACAGCACGCGGGAGCTGCGGCCTTCTCCATCAAGGCAGTCGGGTGTATAAGGGAGCCTATCTGGGCGATCAAAACGGAAATCCTGGCCCAAATGGATGCCAAGTCGACCCCACTTCTACGGCGTTTCATTTGTACTCTTGCGTGCGCCCTGGTGTTTCTGATTGTCCCTTGCCTCCACGGACAGAATGATCCGTCGCCGCCAGCCGCTTCGGACGCTCCCGCACCTACCGCTTCTTCGACTGCGCGCGACGTCTCTCTGCGCCTGCTGCCGATTAACATCCTGCACGATCAGAAAAACATATGGCTGTTCCCGGGCCAACTTGCAAAGGGTCGATATTGGTTGCCTACCGTTGCCGTTGTCGCCACAACGGCCGGATTGATCGCGGCTGACCCTTACGTCGAGTCTGCCTTCAATCGCACCACAGCTTTCCGCGGCTTTGATCGGGCATTCAGCAGCAAGGTCACCGGTGACGAAATAATAGCCATTCCGACAGCGCTCTATCTCTTCGGCCTCGGCAGCCGCGATTCGTATATGCAGAAGACCGCACTGTTCGCCGGCGAAGCTGTCTTTGACTCCGAGGTGATCCGTGAGGCGATGAACAGCTTGACCACCCGTTTAAGCCCTTCTGATGTGGCCAGCCAAAAGGTCTACAGCGATACTTTCTTCCGCAGCAGAATCCACAGTGGCAGCAGCTTCCCATCGGCACATACGATCGCGGCTATGTCCATTGCCACCGTTGTTGCGCGCCGCTATAGCAAACATCGGTGGGTCCCGTGGGCCGCTTACGGCTTCGCGGGAGCGGTTGGCTTTTCGCGCCTCACCTTGCTAGCTCACTTTCCTTCGGATGTCTTCCTCGGAGGTGCACTGGGCTATGCTATCGCTCGCTATGGCGTCCTGCGGGATCACTGAGAACACGCAGACGCCCTGCTCCAATATTCCCATCGGCGACTAACGCCAGCTGCATTTCGTGGGCTAATGCTCCCCAATTTCGGAGCATGGGAGCATTGGTCGACGAGCTGCGAGACACAGCGTACCGTTGAATTCATTGCGCTCCGACCACACGGCGAAAAACTATTTGGTTCACATGGAAGGGATCGGGTGTATAAGCGTGTCCATCCGGGCGGTCAAAACGAAAATCCTAATTAAGAAATGTAGAGGTGCGAGTAGAAGTTTAAATTCCGGCCAAGACCATCGGCGGTTGACGGCTACTGCCCATATCCACCTGAAGGAGCAGGAACAATGAAGAGAACATTCGAATTCGTCTTAGTCCTTACAGTTTTGGCGATCAGCACTGCCGCTGCCCAGGATCGTGCCGCCTTCCCTGAGCACCGTGGCCCCTACCTTGCGCTGGGCGATTCCGATCCCTTTGGCTACAATCAATTCCTGACTAATTTGGCAGCGGCCGCATATGGGCTACCGCCAACCATTCCCCTGCCCGACGTTCTCCTTTCATATAGCGGTTATCCCCAGGACGTATCGGAACTCCTTAAGCTGGATCTGACAAACGCGTCATGCCCCGGCCAAACCAGCAGCGGCTTTCTGTACTACCCGCCGCCCGTGCTCGAACCCGATAACGGGTGCGACCAATGGCGTGCGGCCGGTCTGCCGCTATTCGTTACATATGCCTCCGTTTCGGAAACCCAGGAGGGATATGCGACATCCTTTCTTGCGGCGCATCGGGACACGCGGCTGGTGACCATCACCATTGGAGGGGACGATCTCCTTGTCCTTCAGGCCACTTGCGGCGGGTCGGAGAGCTGCGTAGAGGCCGGCTTGCCTGGAGTCTTGCTTAGATTCACAACGAATTTGACTGAGATCTATACGGGCATTCGGAGTACGGGTTACGATGGGCCGATCGTCGCAGTGAACTACGCCTCGCCGGATTACACCAAAACGGGCGAGACCGAGACTGACGCGGTGAGCGCGTTGAACTCGGCCATTTTGAGCGTGACCGAGTTATTCGGGGGAAAAGTTGCCGACGTGTTTTCTGCTTTTAAGCTTGCGAGCGGTGCAGAAGGGCTTCCCTGCGCCGTTGGTTTGTCCTTTTTTACCCCACCCTCGGGCCCCGGCTGCGACGTGCATCCAACGCCTTTAGGGCAGCTAGTGATTGGGCAACTCGTTCTCAAGACTCTGGGAGAAGATCGCTTCCCAGTAGACTTCTCGCAATTACGCGAGAACTACTAACGCACACCCTGCGAGAAAGGCTGTGGCTGTCAGGCGGCACGCCCGCCTGACTCGAAATAAACACATAATGCCGACTGCTTTGCGGAATTCCCTAATTTGATTTCGGCGGAGGTAGCGCCAAGGGGCAAGCCCAGCCTGCAACCTCCCTAATTACGCCCGGCAGAGAGAGGTGCGAAGGCGCGAGCCAGCATGACCGCCATCAACAGCGCCCCGATTCCCAGAACGACCACATCCGGCGTGCTACGCAGACTGAAACTTCCGACCCGGTACACCAGCAGATAACCGATTAACACGTTAAATAGGCCCCAAAGCACATTTAGCCACGACGGCGAAAGACCCCTACCCGGCGGCTTAGCAAAGGGCGTCGGGAACGAACGACCTGACACGCCATTGGTGAAGTGCGGAACAGAATTGACCAGGAAAGCTCCACCAAAAAACCAAGCAACATAGTGATACCAGGGCATACTTCCCTCCTTAGCTGATGCACTGGGGAAGACAGCACCGGAGCGACCGGCGTGATCATAACAAGGAGGATTAAATATGCCTATACAAAGCAATGCCACCATGCCGCAGCGCTTGGGCTACAGCCATACCGGGAGGACCACTATGCTTGAGATCAAATCGGTGCGGATGGAAATTTCCGCAGATGCCAACATCATCGTCGGTCAGGCCCACTTCATCAAAACTGTGGAAGATCTTTACGAGGCGGTGACTACCGCTGTGCCGCAGGCCAAGTTTGGCTTGGCATTCAACGAAAGCTCGGGAGCCTGCTTGACGCGGTTAGAAGGAAACGACCCAACACTTCGGGACACGGCAATCCGCAATGCTCAAGCGTTGGCTTGCGGTCACACGTTTGTCCTGATGCTCCAGAATGCTTACCCCATAAATTTGTTAAACGCGATTCGCAACGTGCCCGAGGTTTGTTCCATATTCTGTGCTACGGCCAACCCATTCGAAATCATCGTTGCTGAAAGCGAGCAAGGCCGAGGTGTTCTTGGCGTCATCGATGGCAGTTCGCCCAAAGGTGTAGAGGGTCAATCCGACATAGACTGGCGACACGATCTTTTGCGCAAGATCGGTTACAAGCGGTAGATCAGGAGTTCTGCCTCCGGAAGTGACATACGAACAGCACCACTCCCTACTTTTCCGCAGACTTCACGACGGCGCAGCGCCGGTTCATCGCAATGCTATGGTCGCGGAAGTCGTTCAGGACACCATGCTCAGTGGGTTGGGAGTGTGGGTTGGAAAGAACTTCAATTGTGTTCTTTATCCGGCAGCGAGGCCGCAGCGTTCCACAAGGGATAGGGTAATCCGGCGAGCCGATTGATCACCAAAGCCTGAGCAACGAGCAGGAACACCGCCACTTCGATGACGACTAGTTCACGCGGTTTCGAAATGATCCCCAGCGAAACGATCAGCGTAGTGGCGCCAGCGGGCGGATGGCTAATCTCGAGAAGAACCATGAATGCGCCGGTGGCCGAGAGGGAAAGAGCCGCCGCCAGGATTCTTGGCCAGAAGATACCTGGGTGCACCCCGAATGGTAGCGCTCCAGCACCTGTGACAACGAAAGCGGCATAACCGCAGATGAGCCCGATAGCGTGGCCGAAGATCGTGTTTCGCGGGCTGGACGTTTTGGCGAGCGGGGAAAAGAACAGGAGATAGGCAGTGGGCCCAAGCGAAGGAAACACAAATGGGTTGCGGCTCACGAGCGCCAACAGGGCAAGCACCCCGATGGTGATGAAGCCATTCACGAACACGTAGAGTGACCGCACGAATAGCGGCGGAAAGTGATGCAGCAGCCAATCCAGCCGGAGCCGCCGGAGCAAGGAGAGAACGTGATCGGCGCCTGCATGCTCCCGGGCGGTTGAATCGGGCTTCCGCATCAGATGTTCGGCAGCAGGTCGAAGTATTCATCATCCTCGTTTTTGCCGCCTTCTCCTTTGCCAAGCACCTTTTCCGACTCGATAAACTCGATACGCTCGATCCATTTGACCATCTTGTAGCCAAGCTGGTTCTCTACTCGCAGCCGCATGGGCGCTCCATATACCTGCGGAAGCCGTTGCCCGTTCATCCGCAAGGCAAGGAGGCATTGCGGCTTCAAGAGATTCTCTAAGCTTTGCGTATCGTAATAGGGGCCACCGTAGAGAGCTTCGCCAAAGGAGAAAAAGGCGACGACTCTCGCTTCGGGTTTGGGCTGCACCAATTCGATGAGCGCTTTCATGGGAATTCCGCCCCACTTCGCGATACCGCTCCAGCCCTGGATGCAATGATGCATGGTGATGTGTTCGGCCTCACCCAACTGCTCCAGATCGGCAAGAGAAAGCTCAACCGGCCTTTCGACGAGGCCTCCCACCTTGAGCCGGAAATTCTCGAAGCCGGCTTCCGCTAGGCGCTTCCAATCGTCCCGGATCGGCATTTTCCCGTTGGGCCAGAAGTACGGCGAGATGTCCTCCTCAGCATACTTCTGCCGCGGCGCCAGGCGATTCAACGTAAGAAGCTGCATCGGATAGGTCACCGACTTGAGCACATGTTGCAGCCCGCGCGGATGGTTCCATGAAATGTAGTGCGCCACGATCCACGAAAGGACGACCACATCGATGCCCGCAAACCCCAGATACATGCCTAGATCGCCCCGATCATCCGTACCGAGCACAATATGGTTCATATTCCCCGCGAATCCCGTCATCACGATCAACGTGACATGTACGACGAGGAATGCAAGGAAGCTGAGCATGGTCAGGAAATGGATCGATCTGGCCGATTGCCTGCCGCCAAAGATCTGCGCGTACCAGGGAAAGCGATTCACCACGGCGGGCGACATGGCGATCCCTGTAAGGATCGCCAAAGGGCCGAAGACAAATACGACGGTGAAATAGGCAATCTGCTGCAACGCGTTGTAGCCATAGAAACCATTGGGCTCGGGAGGCAGATGAAACGTCGCGTAATGCACCCACGTGTTCCATGCCTGCAAAAGGACGAGCGGCGAAGTCGGCACAATACGTCGCCACTGCTCGGTAACGAAGAGCATGGCGACGAACACAATGCCGGTGACGATGAAGCCGTGCACGTCGATGAAATGCCAAACTCGTGCAATACCAATTGTGTGCCTGTAGCCCGGCGTGCCAATTAGTGGCGAAATATAACGGGCGTCGTCTTTGGCGGTCCAGACGCGTTCGCGTGGAACCTTTAGGGGCGTCAGCCGGATCCACTCGCTCCCCGGCGTGCAGCCGTCGTTGAAATACAGACGAGGGTGATCCACTAGAATGGACAAGCCGCTGCGAATGAGCATCATCACAAAAAGGAAATTAAAGAAGTGGCAGTAACGCACCCAGACCGGAAACCCGTGCGGTCCCGTGAAGTTGTTGGGATATATCTGAGGAACGGCCGGAACATGAGGCAGTCCGGCCACGGCGACCTCAATCCAAGATGCCGCGATTACACAGAGGATCGCGATACCGATTCCGATTGGGATGGAAGGTCGAATCCAGAGGCGAAATCGGCGATCGGGCGGATAGTGGACGGCTCTGTGCGCCGCATCGAAAGAGATCATGCTGCCTCCGAACTGCCCCATGTGGCTAATACCGTTAGTCCCGTCGCCCACGAAACGTACAACAGTCAGCCTCTAATGATCTCTTCCGGCCAGGCTATAGTTAGCAGAATGGCAGCATATGCGGCACTATCCGCGCCGCAACTTCAATTCTCCGCCGGCCCCGCGCGCTTTTTCTTCCAGGCGCACCCAAACTCTTTGAAGCTCCTGGACGAGTTCCGGTTCCGCCAGGCCGGAGTAAGCGAGAGGCGGACATTCAGTTTCTACCTGAACCGGGCATCCCTCGTGGAGCATATTCTGCGAGAGCGCGACCTGTTTGAGTGTAACCTCGTACCGCCCCCCGCAGGCGCTGCATGGGATCTCAATTGCGACAACTTCCAGAATGTCCGTAAATGTTCCTCTCATTCCAGCGCGAGTTTTCGCCGGGCTCGTGCTGCTGTGTTCGGACCACGGTTCTCGGGTGCGGGCAGGTATTGTCCGCTACTCAAGACTGAGCGATTGTCCTCTTACCTCTTTCCGTCAGCGCATAGAAGTCACCACCGCACTCGTCCAGCATACCCGCACGGATCAATTCGTCGACGGCGTCGAGCACGCCCCGCCGTTCGGCTGATTCGTTGCCTGCCGCCTCGAATAGCGCATGGAGGTCCAGCCGATCCTTCCCCATTTCTCCGAATAACCGCAGAACGCGCAAAGAGAGTGGCTTCATTGTGAACCTCGCCGGGTTACCCGGCCCATGAGCGCGTCCTTCTGTCGCACCGCCCAAAAGCGGCGTTCTCGGTGCGCGCAAGAACGCCGCACAAGCCGGGCCGCGACCCGCATGTTTCGGCCCCTACATGCAAGACAGTACAGTCAGGTTGTTTTTGCGTCTTCAGGCCAAGCGATGGTCAGCAGAAAAGCGCTATCCTCCAGAGCTTCCACATCGTGCGGAAGCGCGCGCTCCAGCGCCAGCAAATGTCCTGCAGGAAGATCAAAGACCTTGTCCTGCACATGCATTCGGATGTGGCCCGCAACAGCCTGCACGGAAATCCTGCCGGCGGCTTTATGTTCATGAAGCCGCGCACCCGATTTCAGGACCGTCAATACCACCCGAAAATCCGCGTGCTTCACCAGGGTTTTTGAGTCTCGTCCAGCCTGCCACCCATTTTCGCCGCGCAATCCTTCGATCTCGGCCTTCAGGTCAAACGAAAGGATGGGACTTTCGAGCGGTCCCGGCGAACGAACGGCACCAGAACGTCTCGATTGTTTCGGATTATCGTTCATGATTTTCTCCCCTCTCGGAACAACCCTATGAACGTAGCTACCTTATTCCCACCACCAATGGCTGTTTCTGCGCGTGGCTCGGTTCGAGAATGAATGTCCCCAAGATATTCACGGCGAAGGTGGTGATCCCCGCCAATTCGAGCATCGCCGAAACCGGCAAAACCGACCAAGCCCAATTGGCATAGCCCTGATAGGCGAGAACCTCGCTGGAAACACGTAGAGTGCATCCAATCGTGAGGAGCGCGAGTCCGGCGAACATCAGCCGGGTGCTCCACAATAAGCCGCATACCCGCAAACGCGGGCAGAATGCGCTGGCCTACGCACAACACCATGACAGCGATGAATCCGACCGTCAGCGCATGCCGGGAGGCGCCCCAAATGCCGCCGGATGAATCCCAGAGCGCCGCGCCCACGCCAAGCAACGCCGCCGCCAACAGCCAGCCGTAGGCCATGCGAACGAAGAATGGAAAACTCCGATGCACGCCTCGTATATTCGCCTCCTGCAGCGGCGCTTCGAACATCCGCAGCGCCGCGATGGCCAGAGCCACTCCCACAACAAAGAGCGCTGTTGCCTCGGCCCCCCATCCCGCCAGCGTCAACACAGCGCCCGCAAAGTTCACCACGAGAGCGCTCTGGAGCAGCCTGGGGCGAACCGGCTTGAGACCGAGGAACACGGGCATCCACCTGGTACTAAATCCCCAAACGAAGGGCACCAGGAATCCCCATGCAGTCAACACGAGATAACGCTGATCGAGACCGTGCGGCAAGGCCGGGCTTGCGCCGCGCAACGCAAGATAGACGCATGCCGCCAGGTTCGCGATGAGCACCAGCATCAAGCCTATGCTTGCGCTGATAACGATCCAAATCCAGAGATCGAGTCGTTTCTTGCCGGAATCTTCAGGTCGGTGCTGTGAAACTGCCCTGAAGAAAATCAGGAACGCTGCGAGTTCAAGGATGCCCGAGAGCGGAAGCAGCAGACGCCACTGCCATCCGTAGACATTCGCGGCCCAGCGCACCGCTACCCCGATGGTCCACATTGCCCAGCACGCCCAGGCCGCACCGAAACCCAGTTTCGTTGCGCCGCGCAGCTTCGGAATCGAGTAGAAACCGATGCCCAAAATAAAGCTGCCGATCCAGCCGAACACCTGTGCATGGCCGTGAGCTTGCAACCACGCCGGCGAAACTAATCCGGCGCTCTCGCTACCGCTGATCTGAAGGAGATTCCACACGCCGAGGAAGGTTCCGGGGAGCAACATGAACACCAGCCCCGAGCTGATATAAGCCATGAGCAGGCGCGAAAGGGAGGCCTCACGCCCGCGGGCAATGTCCATGATCTCGGCCGGAGAGAGCGAAGAACGGGGCTTGCTTCCGGCCGGTGCTACGGGTGCTTCGAATGGAATCGGCATGGCGCCCCCCTTAGATCGCCGCGGCTTCCAGCTCCACCGCACGAGGAAACAGGATGTTGTTCTCCAGATGCACGTGTTGATGCAGATCCGCTTCGAATTCCCGCAAATCCTGGTACAACGCTTGGTAGCTCGGGCACGCATCCGCAGGGGCCGTGTATTCCGAACTGGCTTTGCGAATCTGTTTCACCAATTCTCCCGCGGCGTCGTGCTCTTTCATCATGGCTTGAATCGGATTCCTCACCGTCTGGAAGAAGGGAGGCTCCACGGAGCCATGTGCATTGGCCGCTTTCTCCACTGCGTCGATGTACGGGAACAGAATCTGTTCTTCTTTCTGCATGTGCATGATCATCTCCCGACCGACTTCGGTGAAGAGTCTCCGGATATCCGTAATTTCGGGGTGATTCTCCCCATGCTTTGTACCCACCTTGTCCAAAAGGGGCTGAACGCGAGCGATCGCCTCACGAACGTACCGATGGTGCTTCTCACGGATATGCCGTGTCAGATCGCTCAGCGGTGCCGACGCCCACTTCGCTTCGTCGGGATTTATGTCTTTGCTGTTTTCATGCAGCCGCTTCAAGATCTCTTCAGCCGCCACGTCCGCATGCAGGCACGCTTCATGCAGAGATTTGCCGCCACCACAGCAATAATCGAGTCCGGCATCTTCGAGTACTTGCCTGGCTGCTGGATTTGAAAGCGCGATGTCTTTTACCTTGGTTTCGCTGGTTGAAATTCATGACCGCCTCCTGTGACGATGCAGATCGTAGACGGCAGGCCGCGAGGAGGCAGTGACCAAAGTCACTACGCCCTGAAGGATTTGAAAGGAAAGAGACTACTCGGAGGAAGTCTGTTCGCGTTTTAGACCGGCGAGATCTTTCACTATGATCTTGCGGCCGTCTACCTCCAGCAATCCTTCGGCTTGGAGCCGGCTGAGATTGCGCGACACCAGTTCTCGCACGGTACCCAATTCGGCCGCCAAGTCTTGATGGGTCTTCGTTAGCTCCACGCGGATGCCTTCCTTCGAAGGCGTTCCGCCCGTCTGCGCCAGCCGCATGATAAGGGCGATCAACCGCTGCCTCACCGTCGTGAACGACAGGTCTTCGATGATGCCGACCAGGCGTCGCAGCCGGGCGCCGACGACCGCGATCACTTTGAGCGCCGACTTCCGGATGCTCGCGGCAGAAATTCTGAAAATCCTTGCGCGAAATGAAGAGCACTTCGGCGTCCTCCAACGCGGATGCCGAAGCAGGATAATTGCCTCCATCAAAGACCGGAAGCTCGGCGAAAGAGCTCCCTGGTCCTTCCACAGCCAAAACCTGTTCTCGCCCCGCTGGCGACAGCTTGAAAATGCGAATCTTTCCCGATGCCACCAGGAAGAGACCCGTGCATGAGTCGCCTTCGCTAAACAGAAGCTGGCCCCGTTGAAAGTGCATTGCTGCTTACTCGCGTAGCCAGAGCGTGCATCTCTTGCTCCGTGAGACTCGCGAAGAGCGGCGTCTTTCGCAGCACCATTTCTACGTTTTCAGTCATTGCCGGGCCGTTCACCACGCTCTTACCATAACCGAAAACCCCGCATTAAACCGCCATAACTTGCGAGTGAGCTCGTGTATCGTCGCAGACGAGAGAGCGGCTGCATTCTCGTTCTGGTACTTGTTAATCTTGCCGCATCGAACTATGGAAAGGCGGTTTTGGAGCTGTGCAGCTCGATCTATCCTGGTTACCACGTTAACCAGACGCCTGCCAGCGTTGCTGTGGGCACACTGTACGCGTTTGTCGATGGTGGGATCGCCGGTTGCCTGTTCGCTTAGCTCTACAATCGGTTTACAGCATAGAAGCCGCACATCGGAACGTGGATATTCCGGTCGGATGCCTCCTGGCTCCGCACTTTACACAGTGCGAGAGTCTCGGCGGCGGACCATCCCATTAACTGGCTTTGGGGGCGAGGACGAAAGTGAGCAAGCAATCTGGTGAGGTCTCAGTTCCATAGGCGTCAGCGGCCCAGGACTTCATCGCGCTTGTTTTCCAGGAGCACCATGGCTTTTTTGAGCTTGTCGGGCTGGACGCCCTGCTCTTGCAAAGCTGCGCGAAAGTGCTTCAAGAAGGAGTCGAAATGGGAGTCGGCGAGTCCCAAGTCGCGGGCCCCGGCGTGGGCTGCGCGAATGTCCTCTGGCTTGTGCATCGTAGGCTTCTCCTACCCTCGACACAACGAACTTGCCTGCCAGAGTGGACCTCAAGGAGGCAAGCAAAGGAGAACGTGAGTGAAAGGTATCAGTTCATCCTTCTTCGTTGTCTGAGCCGCTGACGGAAATGCAAACACGCTCACTAATACAACTACCGCTATTCCTGTCATTCCCTTCTTCGACATGAAACGAAGCGGTCGGCATGATGGGCACCTCTGGAAGGACCCAAGGAATGTAGTCAGGAACTTGACTGCGTAGACCTTCGCGTGCCCCCGGAGCGTCGCCAGCACTTTGCTTTCTCTCGGCCCGGCTTGGAGCGTGCTTTTGGTGCTCCTCCGGCAGCATTAGCTAGGGCTTCAGCACAAATCTTATCCGCACATACCGCGCATATACCTTCTTCAGATGGTCGGCCACATATACGGCAGACATCTCGCAAGCTTTCGGCGCCCACGACAAGTGCCCCCGAATCTTCATTCTTAGTCTTGTAAGCGCTCATATTCACCTCGATTCAAACAGCACTTTGACTCCGAAGAACCGTCTATGCAGTGACCGCCCTCACACTCCTTAGCGAACCCCGTCAGATTCCCACTACCTTCCGCGCGGATGCCCTCCTGCAATTGTTCGCCACTTATAACCACAGGAGCTCTCCCAGTTCCTGAGAAACGTTAGTGCTTTATCGGACGCGCGTGTTCGCCGAGAAGCGAAGTTGCACGAGGTGCTCTGCGCGCGTTCGATAAAGCCGTTTGAACGAAGCCGGCCGTGGTTGCGGTGGACGCGGGCCCTATGCAAATTCAATGGAGGGAAGGTGCAGTGTGGAGATCCGCCGGAGCTGCGGGACAGAGCACAGCAGGCGTCCCTGGGAGAGGAAAAAGTGATGTAAGCGGAAAACTCTCGCGAAGAGAAGACGGAAGAAGGTGGGAATACGCGTTTTGTAGAGCAGCAAGGCACACAGAGACCGAGCGTGCCACGACACGCACAAATTTCGTTTTGTGGAGAGTGGTTTCATGCGGCAGCAGGGACCAGGGCTGGGGGAGAACGAAGTTGGATCTCGGCAGCGGTAAGCCTTTCGATGACCATCATCGGTCCACCACATTGGGGACAGAGTCGAAGATCGTGCGCGTCATTGAGATTGGCGGTGGATCGCGCTGGCTCGGTGTTCGGTGCCGGGCCGAGCAGGTGAAAGCAAAGCGGCAGCAGAGAGGCGCGTCGGCGGTTGGCCAGGAAGCCGAAGTTCCGAATGCGCACGAAGCCTTTGGGAAGCACGTGCAACAGGAAACGGCGCAGGAACTCATCCAGCGATAGGGTCATCCATTTCTGTTCGTTGTGGTGAGCGGAGTCGCGCCAACGGAAAGTGACCTGGCCGTCTACCAACGAGATCAGGCGATGGTTGGAGATAGCCACGCGGTGCGTGTAGCGGCCCAGATACTGGAGCACATAATCCGGGCCACCGAAGGGCGGTTTGGCGTAGACCACCCAGTCCTTTCGGAACAGTGGCCGTAGCCACGCGGCGAAGGTCTTCGGCTGGGCGAGCCGTGCCAGGTTTCCGTGCAAGTGGAATTCGGCGTCCTGGAACGCTCGTTTGAGACCGGCAACGAACTTGCCGCGAAAGACACGGCTGAGCACCTGGACGGGAAGAAAGAAAGCATAGCGTGGCCGGATCCAGCGCGTGCCATCAGGAGACAGGCCGCCGGAGGGAATGACGCAATGGACATGCGGGTGAAGGCTCAGTTTCTGGTTCCAGGTGTGGAGAACGCTGAAGAAGCCGATCTGCGCGCCGAGATGTTTGGGATCGCGGGCGAGTTCGAGAAGGGTTTCCGCACTGGCGCGAAACAAAAGATCGTAAACGATCTTCTGGTTCTGCAGAGCGAGGGGTGCTAACCCACCAGGCAGCGTGAAGACCACATGGACGTAGGGAGTCGGGAGAAGCTCCCGCTGACGTGTGGCGATCCAGCGTTCCCGAGCGGCGGTCTGGCACTTCGGGCAATGCCGGTTTCGGCAGGAGTTGTAAGAGATCGTGGCACGATGCCCGCAGCGAGTGCATTGATCCAGATGCCCGCCCAGTGCGGCGGTGCGACACCGCGCGATGGCTAGCAGCACTTTGACATGCTTCCAGCTGATCCACTGGCGGCTTCGTTGGATGAAGGCAGTTCCTGCGGCGCGGATGAGATCGGCCACCTCCAGGGGCGGCCGGCTCATCTACTCCTCCTGTACGGACCAGTCTTTCAGCTGCAACGAGTCCAAGGGACTCGCGGTCGCGTGAAGGTGGCGCTGCGAAAGATGCAGGTAGATGGTGGTCTCTTTCAGATCGCCATGGCCTAACAGGATCTGAATGGTGCGCAGATCCGCGCCTGCTTCGAGCAGATGCGTGGCGAAGCAGTGGCGCAGGGTGTGGGGGTGGACTCTTTTCCTGAGGCCCGCTTGCGCGGCGGCTTTCTGACAGGCGTGCCAGACGGTTTTGGTGTCGATGGGCTGATCGCCGCTATGGTGGCGGTTGCCCGGAAACAGCCATACGCTGGGTTTTCGCCGCAACCGATGCCAATGTGCACGGAGTTCTTCCAGTAGCTTTGGACTGAGCAGCACATCGCGATCCCTGCGCCCTTTGCCGCCTTGGACATGAATCACCATGCGCTGGCTGTCGATGTCGCTGACTTTCAGGCGAGTCAACTCTGCGTTCCGCACGCCGGTGGCGTAAAGCGTCATCAGCAGGATGCGTTGGTGGGGAGAACCGGCCGCGTCGATCAGTTGCGCGACTTCTTGCTGACTGAGGATCGCCGGGATGCGATATGCCTTTTTCGGGTAGGGTGTTTCGGCGATGCTCCAGGCCCTGTTGAGAGTCTTGGTGTAGAAAAAACGCAGAGCCGCCAAGCGGGTCGCGACCGTCCCCGGAGACAAGTTCCGTTTCTGAAACAACTCAGCTTGATATTCGCGAATCTGCCGTGGCCCCAAGTGGTCGGGCGGGCGGTGGAAGCGCCGAGCAAAATCCTCGACTGTGCGGATGTAAGAACGTGTGGTATTTTCCGAGTAATTACGGCGCTGGAGTTCCTCCAGCATTATTTTTCGTAGATGGGTCACAGGGACCTCCTTGTGACCCAAAACTTATCTCAACCGACAAGCAACCAACGTCCGGTCGCCGCACGCGTAGCGTCCGCCGCCGGGCGGCTTTGTTCAAACGGGATTTCCGGAAACTGAGAGTACACGACGTTCGACCCACTTTTCCACAGGACGCAGAGAATCGTCATGCTGCCCTTGGTAAGCGGCGTAAACTTTGATCGTCTGCTCACACATCTTCGGCGCTCGTCCGCCATGGAGAAGCGTCCTTGTGACACAGACAAACCCCACGTAAGGAGATAGAAAACCGATGAGTCCACAAACAGCAGCACAGCCCGCCAAGGAATCTATACAAGTCAAACCGTCCGCCACCGGCGAGGTCTTCGATCGCATCCAGGAAACCTGCGATGCGATCGCTCGCAGGGCATTCGAGATCTTTGACAATAATGGCAGGTGGCTCGGTCACGAATTGGAGGATTGGCTCCGCGCCGAGTCCGAATTGCTGCACCCCGTACACCTGGAAATGAAGGAGTCTGATGACAGCCTAATCGTTCGGGCAGAGGTGCCAGGTTTCAATACTAAGGAACTTGAGATCAATGTCGAACCAAACAGGCTGACGATCGTCGGCAAACACGAAGCCCAAGAAGAGAGGAAAAAGGTTAGGACGATATACTCCGAGCGGTGCGCGAAGGAGATCCTACGGGTCGTTGACCTGCCGGCGCAGGTTGACAGCTCGAAGGCGAGCGCGACCTTGAAAGACGGCATTTTGAACATTGAACTGCCCAAAGCAGCCCATGCCAAGACAGTTCGCATCGAGCCTAAAGCCGTATAAGTGATTTCAGAAAACCAGTGGGGCGGGGAACGCATTGCGCTTCGCACCCCCCCGCTGCCCCAACCCGGGGTCGCTGTTGCGGGCACGCGCCTTCTTTGAGACCGAAGCGCGCCCCGGTATCGGTCGGCACTTCGAAGATGGAATCGTCGAGCGGAGGCGCCGGGCTAGCGGTGCTTGTGAATGGTCTCGTCGATCAGGCCATACTCCTTGGCCTGCTGAGCCGACATGATAAAGTCGCGCTCCACGTCCCTCTCAATCTTCTCGATCGGCTGCCCGCTATGCTGAGCCAGGAGCTGGTTGATCACCGACCGCATGCCCAGAATTTCCCTCGCGTGGATGTCAATATCGGTCGCCTGGCCCGACAGCCCCGACATCGAGGGCTGGTGGATGAGGATGCGCGAGTTGGGCAGCGAGAAGCGCTTCGTGGGAGTGCCAGCGGCCAGGAGCAAGTCGGCCATCGAGGCGGCCTCCCCAACGCAGGTTGTCACCATGTCGGGGCGGACATACTGCATCGTGTCGTAAATCGCCATGCCGCCAGTAATTGAGCCGCCAGGGGGAGTTGATATAGAGCTGGATATCGCGTTCCGGATCTTCGGCTTCCAGGAAGAGTAGTTGCGCGGTCACCAGATTCGCCACGTGGTCGTCAATCGGCGTGCCGATGAACAGGATATGGAGACCTCCTGAAGTTTCTTGGGCCGGTCTAGTACATCCCGCTCATCCCGCCACCGTGTCCCGCACTCGCCACAGCCGCTTCCTCCTCTTCCCTAATATCGGCGATCAAAGCTTCCGTGGTAAGCATCAGCGCGGCGATGGAAGCAGCATTCTGCAACGCCAGGCGGGTGACCTTGGCGGGGTCGATCACTCCAGCTTTGATCAGATCGCTAAATTCGCCGGAATCCGCGTTGAAGCCGTAGTTCTCATCCTTTGATTCGCGGATGCGGCTGACGACCACGGCGCCCTCGTGCCCTGCGTTCTGAGCAATCTGGCGCGTGGGTTCCTCAAGCGCACGCTTCAAGATATTCACGCCCACGGCTTCATCGGCGTCCTGGAGCTTGAGCTTTTCCAGGGCCGGCAGGCAGCGCAAAAGAGCGGTGCCACCGCCGGGAACAATACCCTCCTCGATTGCCGCACGAGTGGCGTGCATGGCGTCTTCAACACGAGCCTTCTTTTCCTTCAGCTCCGTTTCAGTCGCAGCTCCCACTTTGATCACCGCGACGCCTCCAACCAACTTGGCCAACCGCTCCTGGAGCTTTTCCTTGTCGTAATCAGACGTCGCCTCTTCGACTTGTGCACGGAGCTGCTTTATCCGACCTTCAACTTCACTATTCTTACCGGCACCTTCGATAATGGTGGTGTTGTCCTTGTCGATGGTGACCTTCTTCGCGTAACCTAAGTCTTCCATTTTTACGTTCTCGAGCTTGATACCAAGCTCCTCGGTGATGGCTTTGCCGCCGGTAATCGCGGCGATATCCTCTAGCATGGCCTTGCGGCGGTCGCCAAAGCCCGGCGCCTTGACCGCGGCGCACTGCAACGTCCCCCGCAGCTTGTTCACAACCAGCGTCGCGAGCGCTTCGCCCTCAAGGTCTTCCGCGATAATCAGCAGCGGCTTGCCCATTTTCGCGGTTTGTTCGAGCAACGGCAGCAACTCCTGCATCGAGCTAATTTTCTTCTCGTAGATTAGGATGTGAACGTCCTCGAGCACGCATTCCATCCGCGCCGGATCGGTGACGAAATAGGATGAGAGGTAGCCGCGGTCGAACTGCATTCCTTCCACTATGTCGAGAGTCGTTTCCATCGTCCTTGATTCCTCAACGGTAATGACACCGTCCTTGCCTACCTTCTTCATTGCCTCAGCAATGAGGCTGCCTACCTGCTTGTCTGTGTTGGCACTGATGGTGCCCACCTGCGCGATCATGTCGCCTTTCACGTCACGGGAGAGTCTTTTGATCTCTGACACAACAACCTCTACAGCCTTATCGATGCCACGCTTAAGCGCCATAGGGCTAGCTCCCGCAGCAACCGTCCGCACGCCTTCGCGGAAGATGGCCTGGGCGAGCACGGTCGCGGTGGTCGTGCCGTCACCGGCCACGTCCGAGGTTTTGGACGCAACTTCGCGCACCATCTGTGCGCCGATGTTCTCGAGCGGGTCTTGCAGCTCGATCTCTTTTGCAACGGTCACGCCGTCCTTGGTGACAGTAGGCGCGCCGAACTTCTTTTCGATCACGGCGTTGCGGCCCTTGGGACCCAGCGTAATCTTGACGGCATCAGCCAGAATGTTGACGCCGCGCAGAATGGCTTGCCGTGAATTCTCACCCGTTACAATTTGTTTTGCCATTGGACTTCACCCTCCTGGGTGAATGAGCACTTGCCTCTAACTGTTTGGATAGAGAGCTACTTCTTGCCGCTTGCCGCTTTCGCGATCCCCGTGACCTTCGCCAGGATTTCATCCTCGCGGAGGATCAGGTATTCCTGGTCATCGATCGTGATGTCGTTGCCCGTGTATTTGCCGAATAAAATCCGGTCGCCCGTCTTTACGTCGAGCGGGATTCTCTTACCCTTTTCGATCTTGCCGGTGCCAACGGCCATCACTTCGCCCTCTTGAGGCTTCTCTTTGGCCGTGTCGGGAATGATGATGCCACCCTTCGCCCTCTCCTTCTCTTCCAGTCGCCTTACCAGAACTCGGTCGTGTAGAGGTGTAATTTGAATTGTCATCTTTCAGATCCTCCGCCAAACTCGCCTTAAAGATTTCGCAAGCAATCTCGTCTTTGCGCCATACAGATCTTAGGGCCGAAGAGTCTTAATGTTCTTCTGTCGTTCCAATTCCAGATCGTCAGCATCCTTCTTGACGCGTGCGGCTTCCTTCTGTGGAGCGTCTTCTTGTTCCAGCTTCACGGATTCGGCAATGGAGATCCCCGCTTGGGCGTCCAATTGTTTTGTGAACATGACGATTGCAAACCCATCCCCCGAGGAGTTGACAAGGTTGAGTGAATATTGGGGATCTTCCCACCGCGCGATTACTTTGTCGGTCGCATGGTAGGACGGGTTCATGGGGAAATTGACTACCGCTGCGACAGGCTTCGTTGCCAGTCCGTACTTTGCGGAAACAACCCGTATCATATCTTCCTCGTTTAGCCCCTTCGTGGCGTAGCTGTCGTAGGTCACCAGCATTCTGTAGAGTGCCCCGTGACCTGCCCCCCGTTTTTGGTCCAGTCATAAGTTAGCACTCCGGGGCTCCTGCACATCCGATTCGGCCCACGCCGGGGCGATAGAGACGACCGGCGTGGGGGGAGACGCCGGTCGCGCGGCGGCACTGGCGGCGAACTCTTCCGGCGTCAGATACCTCAGCGAGCTGTGCGGACGTACGGTGTTGTAATCGACCCGCCAGTCCTCGATCACCTTCCGTGCATGTCGGATATCCACGAACCAGTTCTGGTTCAGGCATTCGTCCCGGAACTTCCCGTTGAAGCTCTCGATCAACGCATTCTGCGTGGGCTTGCCGCGTTCGATGAAGTGCAGCGCCACCTGGTTTTGATAGGCCCACTGATCCACGACCCGACTGGTGAACTCGGTTCCGTTGTCGACCTGGATCGCGGCCGGTGTTCCCCGTCGTTCTCGTAGCCCCTCCAGGACCCGCACCACCCGCAGACCAGGCAGCGACGTGTCCGGCTCGATCTGCAGGGCTTCTCGGGTATAGCCATCCATCAGGTTCAGCGTTCGGAATTTCCGTCCGCCAGCCATTTGGTCATGCGTGTAGTCCATCGTCCACACTTCGTTCGCACGCGTCGGAAGCGTCAGCGGCACCCGTGCTTCAGCTCGAAATCGTTTACGCCTCCTGCGCTGCATCGCCAGTCCTTCCTCTCGATAGAGCCGATACACTCGCTTGTGGTTGACCCGCCACCGAAGCATTCCGTCCGCAGCCTTCTCCCGTCGCAGAAAAATGTACAGCCGCCGATAGCCGAATCGTGGGCGTTCGCCTGCCAACTCGCGCAGCCGAGCCCGCAATGCCGCCTCGTTCCGTTCCTTTCGCCGGTACCGCCAGCTCCCGCGGTGCATCCTGATCAGCCCACAGGCGCGTCGTTCGCTGAGTCCTGCTTCTTCCCGCACGACGCGCACCGCTTCTCGCTTCGCCCGCGGGCCTACCACTTTTTTGCCAGCACCACCTTCAGCGCGTCCAGGTCCAGCGCCTGCTGCGCCACAATCTTCTTCAGCCGCCCGTTCTCTTCCTCCAGTTGACGCAGCCGCCGGGTCTCGCTCACTTCCAGGCCACCATACTTGGCCTTCCAGTGGTAGAACGTAGCGTCGCTGATTCCCACTCGGCGACAGAGATCCTTCACCGGGACGCCGGCCTCGGCTTCTTTCAACACACCGACAATCTGCTCTTCACTAAAACGGCTTCCTTTCATGGCGCTTCTCCTTTCGTCGTCTTATACCCGGAGAAGCTAAGTTTTGGCTGGACTAAATTTCGGGGAGCAGGTCACCCGTTGTAAAAAGAGAAGAGAATCTGCTGAACCGGCTCCGCTGGGCGTAAGCCGCTATAAGGTTGTGGCGGCCACCAGGTCAGTTCCTGGATCAGCGCCGGATGTTCGTGGAGCACGGCCGCGTTCGCTGGTTTTTCATCAATCTGTTTTGAAAGATCGGCCACAGTCATTCCAAACGAAAAGTTGCGATACCGGGAAAGATCCTGCGCGCGAATCTGAGGGGTTGAAAGCAGGATCACGACAACCATAAGGAAGCAGACAACGAGACCGCGCATCATTGTTCTCATTTGACAATCTCCTTCAAATACGTACGGATTCAAGATTTGGCCCTTTGATCTCATCCAAAGGTAGTTCCTTGTTTGGTGATAGTGGCAATTCGATTCCGATAGGGATCGCCACATCGAAGTCTTGGTTTTTGACCTGGAAGATGATAGGGCTCTCCTGGATATGCCGTGATTGGGCGTGTCAGGCGTATCGCTTCCTGTCGGTGGCATAACCTGTGAACTCTCTCAGGAACACAGCACCCAGAACCGCGGCCAGGGTCGAATACACGAGTCCGCCATGACCCGGGAAGCTTGCGACAAGCACGATGAAACCACCTGCCACTGCCCCCGCAATACACACTACGAGGTCCACAATCGGCCCGTATCCACCTTCCTTCAGGACTTTTCTGGTTAGCCAGCCCGTAATCAATCCAACGATGATCCAAGATAGAAAGTACATATATTCCAGATAACCACGCTCAGTTTAGATTGCCGTCCAACTCCTTCAGTAGCATAACCAGATTAGGTTAATTCACTAGTATTGTCAACTATAATCTTCTAGTATTAGACTATCTTAACCGCTACAAGTTAAGCACGAGGCACTCTGTGGACGTTCGCCTGATCATTAAACAGCGGCTGCAACAACTGGGGGTCGAGCAGAGGGAACTGGCGGCGGCCGCCGAGGTTACGGAGTCTTACATTTCCCAACTCCTCACCCGGAAAAAACTGCCGCCCTCGTCCGACCGAACAGATATTTATGACCAGATGGAAAAATTCTTGAAGCTTCCGAGCGGTAGGCTTTCGGAGCTCGCCGATGAGGAGCGCAAGGAAGAATTGAAGAGAAAATTGGGAGGCCCCCCAGCTCCCTTGTTGAAAGAAGTTCGCGAGTTGGTCCTTCGCAAATGCGTACCGAACAAAGAGAAACAGGTACAGGCGATTTTTGAGAAGCAGTCCTTCGGCGAACTCGAACGCCTGGTCATACAAAAGCTTTTGGACGTAGTGAAAAGGATCGCCAAGGAAGAACTGGAAAACGAAAATTGGCTCCGGTTAGTCGCCCGGCTAGTTGGACAGAGCTATGAACACATGCGGGTCATCGTACTGGAATTCCTGGACACAGATGTCTTCAACGTATCTGTGCAAGACTGCGATTCTTTTCTCGACCCGCTGATTGAATCCTGGGATATCGACCTTGGAACCTTTGCTATGGAAGTTGTTTTGAACCGAAGATTGGCTCCCGGCCAACCGAAGAGATTTGAGTTTGTGGAAAAGGAGGCCTCGGAAGAAGAGCCGGGGTTCAAACGGTTCCTTCGGGATCGCGTTTTGAGCGGCGACGCTACTGAGGATGAGATTGCGTTCCTACAAAGACTGAGATTCAACGGAAAGCGACCCACAGCTCAGTATTATTATCGGGAGCTTCAAAACCTCAGAGACCCACTTCATTTTCGTGATGCTTCCGGTTTGTCGATGCGGAATCCATCAGGAGGGCCGAAATGAGGCGGAGAGTTATCGTCCAATATGCAGGATTTACGTCGAAGGTGATCGTCCGTGAGTACTGCTTTCTCGTGCGAGATCTTTCGAGCGAGCCGCGCGAGTTCACATTAACCATCCCGAACGCGGCATTCCGCTCGCATCGCGTAAGATACCAAGATGCGCCAGAGATCTGTTCGATCAAGCTCCATAGGGAGCTAGCTGAACAGTTAAACCATCCGCTCACGACACACTACCGGATCACTGACATCGAGCTGAATAACTACCGCGACTCCCACCCTTCTAGTAAAAGAGTCAATTTATGAAAGGCTGCACGACTCCGGCGAAAGGAAGTGCCTTGTGGCGCTCGGTTGGATAACCCTGAAGAGTGGTGATCGCATCTCGGTTTTTCGGTCGTTCCCGTTTTTCGCGGTGCATCTCGCTTGTATCGCCGCGTTCTTCCTGAAGTTCCACTGGTCATATCTGGTCGTTTGCCTGGCGTTGTACTACGTGCGCATGTTCTTCGTAACCGCCGGGTACCACCGCTACTTCTCCCATCGCTCGTTCAAGACCAGCCGGTCGTTCCAATTTGTGATGGCTCTGATGGCCACCATGTCCACGCAGAAAGGCGTGCTATGGTGGGCCGCCAATCACCGGCATCACCACCGCTATTCCGATACGGAAGACGATCTGCACTCCCCGTCGTTGCGCGGATTTCTGTGGTCTCACATCGGATGGATTCTTTCGGATCGTTACAACCAGACCAAGACAGAGCTCATCGGCGATTTCAATAAGTACCCCGAGCTGCGCTGGCTGAATAAATATCACGTGGTGCCGCCTGTGATTCTGGCAGTTGGCATGTTCCTGGCCGGAGGCTGGGGCATGCTCGTGTGGGGCTACTGCATCAGCACGGCGATCTGACCTGACTGGTGATTTTTGTACCAGGTGAAGTGAGAGAGAATTTCACCTGGGAGGACTGGTCATGGCCATCAGGAGGTACAAGCCGGAGCAGATCGTGAATCTGCTGCGGCAGATCGAAGTAGGAATCGCGAACGGAAAACCGACCCCGCAAGCCTGCAAGGAAGCTGAGATCACCGTACAGACCTACTACCGCTGGCGGAAAGAATACGGCGGGTTGAAGCTGGATCAAGCAAAACGACTAAAGGAACTGGTAAGGGAAAACAGCAAGCTGAAGCGGCTGGTGGCGGAGCTGTCGCTGGAGAAGCAGGTGCTCAAGGATGTGGCCGAGGGAAACTTCTAAGCCCTGAGCGGCGACGTTGTGCGGTGGAGCATGCGCGCGAGGAGTACCGGATGAGCGAACGGCATGCCTGCCGGCTGCTGGGGCAGTGGAGAGGGACACAACGCTATGAACCGCTGCAGCGGATCGACGAAGCGGCGCTGACCCGAGCCATCGTCGCCTTGGCCAGTGAATATGGCCGTTACGGCTACCGGCGGATCACGGTAAAGGTGCGAGAAGCCGGCTGGCCGGTGAGCGCAGATCGGGTGCAACGCATTTGGCGGCGGGAGGGGTTGAAAGTGCCCCAGAGGCAGAAGCCACGAGGGCGGTTGTGGCTGAACGATGGGTCGTGTGTACGTCTGCGGCCGGAGCGAGCGAACCACGTGTGGAGCTATGATTTCGTGAGCGCCAGGACGCATGACGGTCGAACGTTGCGGTTGCTGGTGCTGATCGACGAATACACGCGGGAATGCTTGGCCATTCGGGTGGCACGGCGATTGGGGAGCTACGAGGTCATCGAGACGCTAGCGGATGTGATGGTGTGGCGAGGAATCCCGGAGCACATTCGCTCCGATAACGGCCCTGAGTTCGTAGCCCAGGAACTGCGGAGTTGGCTGGGGAAGGTGGGAACGGGAACACTGTACATCGAGCCCGGCAGTCCCTGGGAAAACGGCTACTGCGAGAGCTTCAACGGAAAGCTACGGGATGAATGTCTGAACGGGGAGATCTTTTACTCGCTGAAGGAGGCGCAGATCGTGATCGAGCAGTGGCGAGTGGAGTACAACACCAGGAGACCGCACTCGGCGCTCGGCTATAGGCCGCCTGCCCCGGCGGCCTATAGCCCCCTGGTTGCACCAAACTCGATTTCACAGCCCTCGGCTGTGATGTAGACTCTCTCACTCGCCATGGTACAAAAACTCCACCCGGTCAACGCCGATCACACATGCCCGCTTTTCATTCTCGTGATTTGCACCGGGAATTCACAGTTTTTCCACATCTGTATCGTAGCCGTGCTCAGGCTGCGGACTTACCTCTCAGACTCCACGTTGTGATACAGTCGCTGCTGATCCTCGGCTGGGCCCCCGTGGACCCAGAGCAATGCCCGGACTGTCGTGGGGCGATCGTGGAAACGTCTGCAAGCGTTACGTGCCTTTCCTGCGGAGGGAAACGGTCGCTTAGCGTTTCTCTTCCCCTGAAATTTTTAGAATGGATTGAACGGAGGTTAAAGAAATGACTGTGAATGTGACTCCCTTGCACGATCGCGTCTTGGTGCGGAGGTTGGAAGAGAAACAAACCGCGAAGGGCGGCATTATCATCCCTGACACAGCCAAGGAAAAGCCTCAGGAGGGCGAAGTGATGGCCGTCGGCGCCGGCAAGATCGAAAAAGGCAAGCGGATCCCGCTCGATGTGAAGGTGGGTGATCGGATCTTGTTCGGCAAATACACTGGCAACGACATCAAGATCGCTGACCAGGAGTACCTGATCCTTCGCGACGAGGAAATCCTGGCGAAGCTCAGCGGGATCGCCAAAGCAGCATCTGGCAAGAAGTAGGGTCCCCGATCGCAAGATTTTGGAAGAAGAAGAAAATTCTGAATCACCCACAGGAGGGTGAAGTCCCAATGGCAAAGCAAATTGTAACTGGTGAGAATTCACGTCAGGCGATTTTGCGCGGCGTCAACATTCTGGCCGACGCGGTCAAGATCACTCTGGGCCCGAAGGGGCGCAATGCCGTGATCGAGAAGAAGTTCGGCGCGCCGATCATCACCAAGGACGGCGTGACCGTGGCGAAAGAAATCGAGCTGCAGGATCCGCTCGAGAACATGGGCGCACAGATGGTCAAGGAAGTCGCTTCCAAGACGTCTGACGTTGCCGGTGATGGCACCACCACGGCGACCGTGCTGGCACAGGCCATCTTCCGCGAAGGCGTGCGAACGGTTGCTGCGGGTGCAAGCCCGATGGCGCTCAAGCGCGGCATCGAGAGAGCCGTCGAAGTGGCCGTCGAGGAAATCAAGAAACTCCATAAGGACGTGAAAGGCGACATGATCGCGCAGGTTGGCACGATTAGCGCCAACACCGACAGGCAGGTCGGCAGCATCATTGCCGAGGCGATGAAGAAGGTGGGCAAGGATGGCGTCATTACCGTCGAGGAGTCGAAGACTATGGAGACGACGCTGGAGGTGGTCGAAGGAATGCAGTTCGACCGCGGTTATCTTTCTCCCTACTTCGTCACAGACCCCGAGCGCATGGAGTGTGTGCTGGAAGACGTCCGCATCCTGATTCACGAAAAGAAAATCAGTTCGATGAAGGACCTGCTGCCCTTGCTCGAACAGACCGCCAAAATGAGCAAGCCGCTGCTGATCATCGCGGAAGATGTCGAGGGCGAAGCGCTCGCAACGCTTGTCGTGAACAAGCTTCGCGGGACGCTGCAGTGCGCTGCCGTGAAAGCTCCCGGCTTCGGCGATCGGCGCAAGGCCATGCTCGAAGATATCGCCACATTGACGGGCGGCAAGGCCATCACGGAAGACCTCGGCATTAAGCTCGAAAATGTGAAGGTTGAGGATCTCGGACGCGCCAAGAGGGTGACCATTGACAAGGACAACACAACGATCGTCGAAGGCGCCGGTAAGGCCAGCGAGATCGAGGGCCGCATCAAACAGATCCGGGCACAGGTCGAGGAAGCCACCTCGGACTACGACAAGGAAAAACTCCAAGAACGCTTGGCTAAGCTGGTTGGCGGCGTAGCCGTTATCAAGGTGGGCGCTGCTACCGAGACCGAGCTGAAGGAAAAGAAGGCTCGCGTGGAAGACGCCATGCACGCCACCCGCGCAGCTGTCGAGGAAGGCATCGTTCCCGGCGGCGGCGTGGCGCTCGTTCGCTGCATCGCGGCTCTCGAAAAGCTCAAGCTGCATGATGATGAGGCCATCGGCGTCAACATCGTAAAGCGGGCCCTCGAAGAACCCATGCGCCAGATCGCTCTCAACGCCGGACAGGAAGGTGCCGTCATTGTCGGCCGCATACGCGAATCCAAGGACGACAATTTCGGCTTTAATGCTGATACCGGCGAGTTCGGTGACCTGGTCAAGGCTGGCGTAATTGATCCAGCTAAGGTCACTCGCCTCGCTCTGCAGAATGCCGCCTCTATCGCCGCCCTGATGCTAACCACCGAAGCCCTGGTGGCCGAGATCAAGGACGAGGCACAGAAGGCAGCCGCCGGCGCAGGCCCTGGCGGCGGCATGGGCGGGATGTACTAAACCAGCTGCAGGCCAGGCTAATCAGGCTTGTGCTCAATGCTTCCGAGACCAGATTGATGATGTTCCGATCAGGGGACTTCTCCGGAGTTAGGCGAAGCGAATGAAGGAACATTTAGGCGTTGGGAAGACCGAGACGGGCAATGGATGGGGACCACTAAAGATATTGCCGATGATATTCGCTGAGATGACCGATTTTGTGCTTTCGGCCAAATAGGTCAGAACACCTGAAAAACACCAGATAAAGTATTGATTGCCTCTGGCGCGAACGTTGCTCTCACAACGGAAACCTTTCAATATGTGTTGCAGGTTACGGGACAATTCTGTTTCAGTTCATCGTGCTTGGTGCTTGAAATATCATTGCGCGGCTGTCCTATGGGCAATTTGCCGACTTGCATCCCAGCGTCGTCTGGTCCCCGTAAATTACTCGGCCCGCGAATCTGCAATCAAAACGGTAGTGACTCATTTTGATTTTCAGGGATTGCTTTCCTTCTGACGTATGGCAGTGCGGCATGGCAAAAAAGCAAAAGACTATCAAAAAGCCTAAGCGCCGTCCGAAGCGAGACGAAAATCAAATGGCGGCTGATCGGGCTTTAGTATTTAAGTGTCCAAAATGTGGGTCTACGCTCGGTGCCGGTGTTGACTTTGCAATCCCCCCTCCTCCCGGGCCTATCCGCCGACACTGTCTGGAATGCGGCGCCAGCTTTACTCCCAAGCAATTTAAGCAGTATCAGTAGTAAGCATAAGATTCTTGCGCCGTTCTTGGCAGCGCTGGGAAACGGCTTAGCTCGCGAGCATACTGCGACAGCCCGAAGGAGAATCAAGAAAATGCCACAGAAATCTGAGTTCCAGATCATTTCCGGTGATCAGACCGAAGTGCAGGCACAGCTTAATCAGTTGGCCGCCCAGAACTGGAGGCCGATCTTGATGACCGCTGCCAATGCTCCTGCTGGTATCACCGTGTTCGTCATTCTGGAGGGCATTATGAGCGGTTGGGAGCAGCGCTGACCGAGACATCTGAGCGACAGTATAAAGAGAAACGCCAGACCTCATGGAAAAGAGCGGCTTACTGACGAAAAAGCTCTCAAAAAAGCCATTTAACGGTAGTGTCCTAATTTAACTTTCCTATCTGGTGATTGCGGCATTTAACGTGCTCCGAATCCACTCCGAGACAGTCTGATTGCTGGCCTGTGCCGCCAGTTCAACAGCACGAAATTCTTCGGGTGCAAACCGTACAGGCACAATCTTTCCCTTTGCTTGTCCCTTTGGCAGCTTGGGCCTTCCGGGCTTCCTATTCCGCTTCGACTGATTCACGGTCCCTAAACTCCTTAACGATTGCCGCTCGCACAGCCGAAACTGGCGAGGTAACAGGCCCAAGATGAAGCACAATGACGTGGCGTGGCCTTTTGGGATTGTCTGTCTCATAAGCCCACGCATAAGCCCTTGGAGCCTTTGCATGGCCTATTAGATCAAATACTTCCACGATTCCTTCCCATACGGTTTTGCCTTGAAATACCTCTTTGATTGGAACGCTCTCGACATGGGACGACTCGACACCGTGTAGGTGCCGAATTACGTCGTGCAGTTCTTCGATGTAGGTCATTCCTTCTTCTCTGGAAGAATCGCGCCTAATGTGTTCTCTATGCTCAGAGCAAAATATGCGACGTGACTAGCAAGTGTTTGGCCTTTTTCCACGCTATCTACTTTTGTCGGGTCATTAGCCGCCTCTGTACACATAGCTCGCAATGCTACCAACGAATTTCTGGCCGCTATTACATTCTTGGTGTATACACCACGCATTTTTCTCTCAATCACGGCGAGCACAAACTGATACACGTCAAGAGCCCCCAATATGAGAGCTAAGAGCAAAGTAAACGACATGAGAACCTCCAGGTGAGCGTGAGGTTATCATGCTGCCGCCTCAATAAGATTGGTGACTGTCCAAAAGTCTCGCTCGATTCCAGCGGCCATTGCGGGAGTGCATCGAATCGTTCGATGATTCTTTACAAAATTGTAGTAGGCGAAGTGTAAGGCTACGGCTGCGTCGAAGTTCTCTCGCTTCTTACTGAATGCGTAGGTGAGCCGCGTCAACCGGCGCATGTGAAGTCGGGTTGTCCCGTTCAGGCGTTCTACATGGCTCGTAGTCGCCATAGCCATATCCGGGAATCCGGTAACGGGCTTCTTTTCTGAGATTACAAATTCGGGGGCGCTAAAACGACGCTCAGGAATTACGGACGGGTCCGTCGTGTATGTCTTTACGATCTGCGCGAAATCCACATCCGCGCCGAATGCTTGTTCTACCGCTTCCACATAGGCGCGGAGAGCATCGCTTGAAATCTGAACGCGGTTAGTAAGCCGTGACGCCACGTCCCTCACAAAGGCATTCGCCGTGACTGTATCGCGCTTGCCTACTTTGAACGATGGAACCAGCTTCGTATCGGGGTCTATGGCGCAGAACGTCCAAACGTCGCCAATTTCAGGGGCGTCGTCTACGCTGCAATGGCGCTCTTTTTTGCCGATGAAGCCCCATATCTCATCGAACTGTAGTTGCTGGCAGGATAGGTTCCGCATCTTGCGGTCCAACAGCGAGGCGCAGCCTTTGCCCACGCGAACGCCAAGCCGCATGATCGTGTCCCGGTGAACACCTGTTATCCGCTCAATCTGCCGGATTCCAGAGCCTTCTGCCAGTGCGCTGATGATTGCCACTTGCTTTTCGATTGGTAGGACGTTTGCCATATTCGCTCTCCCGATGGCAATAAGCGTATTACAATAATATGGCATTGTCAAGAGTTTTTGTGTTACAGTATCGCCACCATGAAACTCGCGCTCTTTGCTATGTTCCTTGCCATCGTGCAAACAGCCCCACCAGTCCCACGGCAAACAGCCAATAATCCCGCTCAGGGTAGCGGCCAATCCAATAAGCAAAGCAAGGACAACAAGACCCCATCCGTAGAAACGGTGCCCAAGGTCAACGGTAATGAGGCCGCCGGCACCCAAGACAAAAGTCAGGCCATACCCCGAGAAAATACAGAGCAAACCATAGGAATCAGCAAACTGCCCCCCGTGACGGTAAATGCCGCTAAAAGAGACTGGGCGGATTGGGCGGGCTCCGTCCCGATTCCTGTAGAAAATCTGAAGGCGTATTCTCCTGAGAAGGCTTGAATAAAAACCCGGAATCTCTTAGCGGGAGGTTTCGGGCACAGGAGGAATACGCCGTGATGAAGACTAGCATTGGCCAGGAAGTGATCCAAGAAGGTTCGCTGCGAGAAGGTTTGGAGGGGGCGATCCGGGAGCGGGTGAGGGAGATCATCGAGCTGGTGTTGGAGGAAGAAGTGGAGGCGGCGCTGGGTGCACCGCGCAGTCAGCGGGTGGCCGAACGGAGTGGCTATCGGCACGGCCGGAAAAGCCGACGGCTGACGCTGCGGACGGGTACGGTTCATGTGGCAGTGCCACGAGCCCGGTTGGTGGACGCGGAGGGCAGCGAGCGCGAGTGGCGGAGTCAATTGGTGCCGCGCTATCGGCGCAGCAGCGTGGAAGTCGAGCAGAGCGTGCTGGGAGTTTATCTGTCAGGATCGAATACACGGCGGATCCGCCGGGCGCTGGAACCGTTGCTGGCCGGCGCCGCATTATCGAAAAGCACGGTGTCGCGGTTGGTGCTACGGCTAGAAGAAAGCTATCGGAACTGGCAGCGGCGCGATCTGGCAGAAGAAAAGATCGTCTATCTGTACCTGGATGCGATTTATCCCAAGGTGCGCAGTGGCGGGAAAGTGGTTTCGCTGCCCGTGCTGGTGGCCCTGGGGGTGCGGGAGGACGGAGAGAAAGTGCTGCTGAGCCTGATGACGACGGGAGCGGAATCGGCGGACGGCTGGCAGATGTTGCTGGACGATCTGGCGGCGCGGAAGATGGGCCGTCCCCGGCTGGTGATCAGCGATGGCAACACGGGCTTGGCGGCCGCGCTGGATCGGCTGTGGCCAGGTCTACCGCACCAGCGTTGCACCGTGCACAAGCTACGCAACCTCATCGCCAAAGCACCGAAGCACGCGCACGAAGCGGTGCGGGAAGACTATCACCGCATCGTTTACGCCGAGACGCTGGACACGGCGCAGAAAGCCCGCGAAGCATTCCTGGGAAAATGGAAGAAACTGTGTCCCGGCGTGGCGGCTTCTCTGCAAGAAGCAGGGGAGAACCTGCTGATTTTCTATCAGTTTCCGGAGAGCCAGTGGCGGTCGCTGCGCACCACGAACGCCATTGAGCGGATGCAACTGGAATTCCGCCGCCGAATCAAAACCCAGGCGGCACTGCCCAACGAAAGCGCCGTGCTGCGGGTGTTCTTCGGGTTGTGGATCAGCGGACAGATGAAGTTGCACCGCATCAACGGCTACCGCGACATCGGAGGACGAGAAAGAGCTGCTGCTTAAAAAAGAATTCCATGACTTCACAGGCAAAATGCGCCATTCACTTTTCTACAGGTTCCGGGGCACTACCATTGGGCGTATTGGGGTTTTAACTTCCTGTTGGTTGTAGTAGGTGCGCTCCAAATATGGCTTTTGTGGCGAACGATGGGCGCTGTAAAACGTCAAGCCGATATTTCCGACAAAACGTTGCTCCTGACGCAAGCTGCTGATGTTTTGGTGGAGCGGTTTATTGTTATCAATCCCAATAACGCTATCACTCTCAGTGGATCGCCAATTCCACTTCAGGCTGGCACTTCTATCGCTATGATTGTTAAGAACTTTGGACAAACGCGAGCCGAACAATTTACCAATGACTTGATTATAGGTATTCAGGGTCGTCCGAATGCTTCTGTAACCCCTAGAAATGCAATACCAATTGCCATCGGAGCGCAGCAAGAACAAAGGATTAGCTTTGGCTCTGTCGGGGACACGCTGAACGGCGACATGATTAAGAGGGTTGTGAACAAAACCCAACTCCTGCAAATCTGGGGTTCTATACATTACAGAGATGTGTTTGAAAACACTTATGAAATCATATGTGAGGCTACCTACGATCCGGTATTTGGAGACTTTATTATTGACCGGTACGAACATCAGAAGCAGAACAAGAATCCAAATTAGGACACTACCCATTTAACGGCACATTTGACCTTAATCTTAGTTGCTCGGTTCCAAACGGCGCAACACAGGTATTCCCGCCTCGCGCACGACGTGCTCAACTACCGCCTCCGTGAGCCGCGAGCCATCGTAATCAAAGTGCAGATGGTTGGTCTTCTCATCGAAACGAACCCTTTGCAAACCGTAGGAGTTCGCGAATTGGCCCAAAACGCGGAATTGTTCAGGCTTGAGGGGATTCTGAAGCTCGTAGGTCACGGTCATGAGTGTCATGGCCGGAACTATAGCATCTGCCACATTTCTGCGTTCACAGATCGCCGATGGGGGCGGGTTACCGTCAAAAGGGGGTTGAGATTGTGATCATTTTTGCTCAGAATTCCCACTTTAAGCTCTTCTTCATCGACGAATCCCGCGGTTCCCCAAGGGCGACCGCACGCATTCCCATGGCGAAGATTTCAGTGTCGCCAGGGGTGGCCGCCCGTCCAATAGATCACATAAATCACCCAGTACACGCACCGATGAGGAATACTAGATAGAGATAATCTATGCTGACCATGATCGCCGCCCACTCGGAAGCTGTTCTCGGGACCGGCCCTCCGCGTCGCGACGTTCAGGTTTTGGGCGTCAACAGCCGCAAAAGACCATCGAGAAGGGTTGCGTAATATTGCGGGGTTATTGGTCCGTACGTGTTCAGGCCGCGTTCTGATGGGTTCGCCCTATATAGGGCCATTGGTGACACAGCTCACAGCCAGGTCAAGTGCCAATCTTCCTGTAAAAGAGAGAAGCGCTGGGCATCCTCGCAATTCCTTCACGCAACCGCCTCCGAGGGTCGCGTAACCCACGTTGGTCGGAATTACGCAGGCCGAACCGAAGTGGGAATAGAATTCTCGGAGCCTGCCCCGGATTTCTGGCTTATCCGTGCCGGTTCCAAAAGCGGAGCCCAAGCGCCCAGGGTGTAGCGTTTTCCCCTCAAGCGCGTATAACCCCCTCACGGCATTGATACCTAACACTGTGGCGCGATTAGACTCGCCAAGACCGCAGGTGTAGCCGAATTGCTCCCGTTGTGTTCTAACCCCCTCACGGCATTGATGGGTTAGTGTATGGCGACGGCAAAATGCTCCCTCCCCCCTTTCCCGGAGTGGTCTTGCGTCGCGAAGGGCGCTAGGCACGGACGGTCAAGACGGGGCAATTTGCGCGAGACACAACCTTATGTGCAATCGCCATTGGCAGATGCGTCGTGGAACCGGGAATGCCGGCGGGGCGGCGCACGCCCATGACGATGAGGTCTGATCTTCGCAAGCCGGCGACGTCGAGCACGGTTTCGGCAGCAGGGCCTTGCTCGACCGCGAATCGCGGCTCACACCAAAGCTGAGCTTCGGGGGGCACAACGGCGCGGAGAAGCTGTTTGGTCGAGGCAACTAGTTCTTCTGGCTGCACAAGATCGCCCGTAGCGGGAGCAGCAATGACGTGCAACAGCGTCAGGCCCGCTCGATATTCCTGTGACAGAGAGATGGCGTAGGGCGCCGCTGCTGCGGCCTCCGAACTGAAGTCAGTAGCGTAGAGTATTTCGTTGATTCGGCCGTGCGGCGCATGCGCTGCCGAGTGGGGCCCCACAGTCAAAACCGGGCACGAAGCGCGGCGAAATATCTGTTCGGCGCGTGAGCCTAACACGACTTTCGCGATGCCGGTTCGTCCCCTGGTTCCCGCCACGACCAAATCAATTTCATTCTTCTCGATGACAGATGCGATACTGGGCCAAACCCCGCCTTCCTTGACCAGCACATCACGCTCGAGATCGGCCAGCGGCTCAAGCAAGCCGTTCAACTTATCTTTTGCCTGCGCCACGGTAAAGCCCGGCGGCACGGATTTACCCTCTGGGAATACAATGATGTAATCATCGGGATTCCGAACATATAAAGCGTAGACCTTGGCCCCAAAGTGACGGGCCAAATCAGTGGCATACGGAAAGGCAAGTTCTGCGGCCGGAGAGAAATCTGTGCAGAAGAGGAGGTTCTTTAGCTTAATTCCAACCTGGGGATCGAGCGCTCGCATGAGTGACCTACCGTCAACTCCTAATTGGGCTTGAACAAGGATGAGCTTGCGGCGGGAATCTCCGTTTTGACCTCCCGGCCCGAGCGATAAGTTATACCCGACCAGCTCGCTGTGCAATGCTCCAACGGCTGCGGCTAAATCTAAATCCAAAACTGACGTTTCTCCCACCCATTCCCTTAAACGTGCTGGTGTGGGTGGCGGACAGATTCCGCTGCTGACTACTATCCACCTATCCCGCGGGACCCGAAAAACACAAAGGGAGCAATTGGCTACACATGTGGTTTGGCGGCGCGGATGCTGGGCCTGAGGCGCGACCCTGCTGCAGAGGAGACGGTTGTAATCTGTCGATCTGTCCCAAGCTAGTACCCTTGTTTTCCCACCCTCAACGTGCGCCTCGCAGGTTCGATGCGGTAGCTATTTACGGGTGGCCGTGCGTAACTTAGGCTGCGGAGAGAGAGCCACGGTACAATGTTGCACGCGGACTTCGAGGTCATCATTCCGGATCAAAAAAGGAGAGTGATGAATCGATTTTTTCTATGTGCGCGCGCAGCCGCTGTTGCGACCGCGGTGGTTCTCGGCATGTCCGGCGCTGTCCCAAATCAAAAACCAGACCAAAACTCAAATCAGACCGCCGGACGCACAAAAGTCGCCGCAGGCGAATACGTCGTCGTCGAACAAAGCAACGGCGGCGCCGTCGGGCCCTTCGGCGAAGAGATCTATAATTTCGACGAAACCTGGACGCTGTGGCACACGCCGAACGGCCAGTATGAAATCGAGGGCGAGCGGCGCTTCGAGTCCCCTCGCGACTTGAAGCGGACTAGCCCATTTCGCGCCACGCTGAGCCGCGATTTCACTCTGCTTCACATCACCGAACTAGCGCGTCTCCGGTGGCTCCCCGGCGCCGGCCCACTGAGCTGTGACTTCCGACCTCGTGAGCTGCTCTGCTCGGCCAGCGCCCGCGAACCCCTCACACTCCGCACGCCGATGCAGCATCCCTACGCCTTGCTCTGGCCGATCTCGGCCTTTTCGCTCAGCGGGCTCACGCGCGAGGTGGAACGCGATCCCGGTCGCGCTTCTCCTGTGCAATTCGTCGTGATCGAGCAGCCCAGCCCAGTGATGCCGGTGCAAACGACGGTCCTCGGTGGCGAGCTGCGCTATCTGGGCCAGGAGAAGCTCGTCGCCGCCGGAGAGACCTGGGCCGCCTTCAAATTTTCTTTCGCGCCAGTCATGTACCCGCGCTTCCTGATCTGGACCTCCCCCAAAGGGCTGCTTCTAGCCCTAGCCGTCGAACATGAACATATAAACTGGCCCCAGGAAGGCATACGTTTGGTCCGCATCGAAAAGTCCCCCGACTTCGGACCTTTTTGACCCAACGTGCCGGACGGGGCAGCCGGGCGGGGCTATCGTTGGCCATATTCGATAAGGCCGTTTCTCGGGCACTGCCCATCCAAACGCGATCAGTGAATGAGCCTGTACTGGGTGATGACGTCCATCCCTGCGTCTGCGAGTGTTGAAAGTGGATGGCGATGACTACTTAATTCTCCCAGCGGAGCACTCGCAGTGAAGACTCCAGCGTCTGTTAGGAGGTAAAAAATGATTTCGCCGCTGCGCGGTAATGGGTAGCTTGTGGTCGGGTGTGTTTGCGGTTGGTTCTTAACGGCGACGGCGACCATTTTCTGGGCGGCTTTGCGAACGGATTCGTGGGATTCCGAACCGCTCAGAAAACCCCCTCCATTACTTAAATAAACGTTGGCGGATCCGTCGGAAAAGGCCACGACCGTTGTAGTACCCATCTCCAAGCCCCAATCCATAACTACACCCCACGGTTCCGTTGCCGTAGAAGTCGGAGCGAGGCCAAGTCTTGCACGCGAATTATGAAGGGCCAGATTCCGGAGACTTTGATAATCGGTCGACGGCCGCTTCAACACCGTTTGTCCCTGTAAACGTCCACGCAGGAAGAGCGAAAGCCCAGTAGCAGTGAGGATGACGATTGCGGCAATAGCCAGTTTCTTCACGGTCGTTTCGGGAATCGTCAGTTTGGTACTGAGATTCAGACAATGCTAACACCATGCCCTGAGATAAGTCCTCTCTTGAGAAACTGGGGAGCTAAGTCTCTTGTATTTTCTGGAACGCCGCTTCACCCAGTTTCTTTCGTTCTTGTCTGAGCAAAGCTCAGTCAGTTGCTCTTCGGAAACTAGCTCCGAGCCTCGGGCTGCTGGTTGCCGATAATCCTGCTTGCGTGGCTTGCGTGGCTGTTCTCAACGATTCGGGATCATTCACGAAGATTAAATCCCGTTCTGTTATCCTTCTTTCCTATGTTCGGTTGTAATCCAGTTTGGAACGAGAGAGAAAAATGAAAAAGTCGACGCCGTTGGCACTGCTTGCAGTGGTTCTATTGCTCGGGGCTAGGGCGATCGCTCAACAAGAGCCCCCCACAGAAGAACTGGGGGTGGACTACTCGCTAGTGCGTTTCACTCCTGTTCTTACTGGCAGTCAGGCTCACAACCTGAGCGGAGGTGGAGGCTCATTTGCCTACTATCCAAACAAATATTTGGGATTGAAAGTAGACCTTCAAGCCTATGCCAGCACGACTTACATATTTTCAATTCCCGTAGGGAACACCGCAGTCCCGCACGGGGGCATTTTCAACAGCCAGGGCAATCTATTGACATATCTGGGCGGTCCGACGATTAGGAAGCAAGGGAAATGGGAACCCTATGCCCAGGTGCTTTTGGGCGCGGCGTACTCCAATATCTATGAGAACTTGTTCGTAGCCAGCCGAGCGTTGGGTGTAACCCCATCGAATATCGCGTTCGCTCTTACAACCGGTGTCGGATTGAACGTTCATCTAAACAAGGCAACGGTCATCTGTCCAGTTGAAGCGGGCTATCTCCTGACGCATTTTGGAAACAATTTTACCACTGCGGGGAAGAATCAAAATAACTTTCGGTATGCGGCTCGCATCAGCTTCAGTTTCTGATTCCAAAATCTCTACCCATCAGAGTTGGACCAATTCAGTGGCGGATTTTTCCGCCGGAATGGCCGGTACAAACATCGGAATCAGACTAATCATATCTTCCTTCTCTTCCACTCCGCCCGCGCTTCTCTCAACTGGATCACAAACGGCTCGCGCGGCGGCTGGCCCAGATTGGTTGCGGGCGAGCGCCGTAGCTCGGCGTCGGTCATCTTGCGGAGACGCGCCCGCAGTTCGTCGAGGTCAATGGCGTCTTGGGTAAAGCGGTACATGTCTGGATCGAACTAGGCGGTACCATCGGCACGCCGAAATCGCTGCACTGCGCCTGCCTTGCGGTAACTCGTCTGCACACCACAATTGTGCTTCGGCGTCAGCTGCATACTTTCGATCCCTCTTCTTGCTGTACAACCTGCTGAAGTTCCTCCACAGAAAAATCGTTAGAACCGCACAGATCCATCAGCCGCTTTCTTCGTGTCAGAATCTCGCGAGCGACAGCAGGGACTTTATCAGCGATTTCCAGAGGTATCGTTTGGACTCCATGAAGATCGCCCTGGACAAGATCGCCCGGCACGACCTTCAATCCACCTACGTGGACAGTACTCCCGAAGTCGAACACATGGGAATAAGCATGCGACACTGCCACGTTAGGGGCGAACAGCTGAAAACCGGTTGCGTAGATATCGGTGATATCACGAACGCTTCCGTTGGTCACAAGCGCAACACACCCCAGAGCTTGCAAAATGCGCGCGTGGACCGCGCCCACGAAGGCTCCCAATCCCGGAGGTTCATCGAGATCTTCCAGGACCACGATTCGGGGAGCGGGAATCATTAGGATCTGCTTCCACCAATCCGTGCGGTCATAATAAAAATACCCGTGCCTGCTCCACGGAGGGTTCGCGCTCCGGACGTGCGCTGTGGCGGCATATCCCAACACAGGCGGAAGCTCGTTGAATTGACAACAAATGCTGGAATCAGCGAAACCCGAGTTGAACGGACGGACGTTAAATGTTTCGATGGCGCTCGCTGTTACACACGTACTAAGCTTCCGTAATTCATCGAGCTGAGCTGGTGTCAAGCAATTCGCTTCTATTGTCTGAGTCATAGGCGACCTCTCAAGTATCTGAGCCTCTGCTCGATAACTACGGAACCGGCGTAGTGCGAAACCGGTGCTTCGCGTTCGTCTGAATTCGTAGGTTCAATCGAATAATCGCCCGGCCAGTAGTGACTCAATTCAGCGATCCGCTTCTCGCTTGGCTTGCGTCCTCGAAGCTCCCCACCAGAACTCGTTGGCCGTCTGGCAAAGCCCGCACGATTTTGTGAGTTCCTTCCATGACAGTTTTCATGCTGAAAGTGTCGTACTGGAGAGGCTGGGATTGACCGGGTGGAGTTTTTGTACCATGGCGAGTGAGAGAGTCTACATCACAGCCGAGGGCTGTGAAATCGAGTTTGGTGCAACCAGGGGGCTATAGGCCGCCGGGGCAGGCGGCCTATAGCCGAGCGCCGAGTGCGGTCTCCTGGTGTTGTACTCCACTCGCCACTGCTCGATCACGATCTGCGCCTCCTTCAGCGAGTAAAAGATCTCCCCGTTCAGACATTCATCCCGTAGCTTTCCGTTGAAGCTCTCGCAGTAGCCGTTTTCCCAGGGACTGCCGGGCTCGATGTACAGTGTTCCCGTTCCCACCTTCCCCAGCCAACTCCGCAGTTCCTGGGCTACGAACTCAGGGCCGTTATCGGAGCGAATGTGCTCCGGGATTCCTCGCCACACCATCACATCCGCTAGCGTCTCGATGACCTCGTAGCTCCCCAATCGCCGTGCCACCCGAATGGCCAAGCATTCCCGCGTGTATTCGTCGATCAGCACCAGCAACCGCAACGTTCGACCGTCATGCGTCCTGGCGCTCACGAAATCATAGCTCCACACGTGGTTCGCTCGCTCCGGCCGCAGACGTACACACGACCCATCGTTCAGCCACAACCGCCCTCGTGGCTTCTGCCTCTGGGGCACTTTCAACCCCTCCCGCCGCCAAATGCGTTGCACCCGATCTGCGCTCACCGGCCAGCCGGCTTCTCGCACCTTTACCGTGATCCGCCGGTAGCCGTAACGGCCATATTCACTGGCCAAGGCGACGATGGCTCGGGTCAGCGCCGCTTCGTCGATCCGCTGCAGCGGTTCATAGCGTTGTGTCCCTCTCCACTGCCCCAGCAGCCGGCAGGCATGCCGTTCGCTCATCCGGTACTCCTCGCGCGCATGCTCCACCGCACAACGTCGCCGCTCAGGGCTTAGAAGTTTCCCTCGGCCACATCCTTGAGCACCTGCTTCTCCAGCGACAGCTCCGCCACCAGCCGCTTCAGCTTGCTGTTTTCCCTTACCAGTTCCTTTAGTCGTTTTGCTTGATCCAGCTTCAACCCGCCGTATTCTTTCCGCCAGCGGTAGTAGGTCTGTACGGTGATCTCAGCTTCCTTGCAGGCTTGCGGGGTCGGTTTTCCGTTCGCGATTCCTACTTCGATCTGCCGCAGCAGATTCACGATCTGCTCCGGCTTGTACCTCCTGATGGCCATGACCAGTCCTCCCAGGTGAAATTCTCTCTCACTTCACCTGGTACAAAAATCACCAGTCAGGTCATTTCGAGGTCGAGAATACAATTCGGGTTCTGCAAGAGGCGGCTAGAAGTTCAGCCGCCTTCTTCTTTTTCGGGACGATTGCTGCCCCGACTTTACACAAATCAGTATCGAAGATCAGTGCTAAACTGCCCGCATGCCAAACAAAAACAAGCAGACGATGCGGAAGAAATCCGCTAAGAAGACGACACCAAAGAGAAAGGTAGCCCGCAAAAGAGCCGTTTCCAAGCAGTCCTCTCTCGCTAGAAAAAGGAAGTTCTCAGCGAAGAAGAAGAGAGTAACGAGTACGGGGTTGGTTGTGGAGACGGTAACGGTACCGCTCCCATCCGGGGAGCCGCGAGAACGCCGGGACGGACAGTCGGGGGACTTACAGGGATTATCCAACCGCCCAACGGCTAATTCGGAGAGTGTGGAGGAATTGCTAGAGGAAGGGAATGCCTTGGAAGCCGACGTTATTCAGGGCGTAGAAGGTGCTCTGGATGCGGATGAGGGCGAGGTAGAAACTCACGAAGTGCCGGAAGATGATGTGCCGCAGGAGTATCTGGATAAAGATCGGTGATCGATTTGAAGGTGCCTAATTACAATCGATCAAACCACCGTTTTCGAGAGGCGTCATGCAGTTTGAGGGGTTTTCCTTCGGCTCTATCCAGATTGACGGTTCCACCTATGAGCATGATGTGGTGATCGATCAGGGCGAGGTGTGCAAGCGGAAGAAAAAACCGTCAAAGAAATTCCGAGACGCCTTCGGACACACGCCCATATCGCTTGAGGAGAAAATACCGTGGAAGTGCCAGTGCCTTGTCATCGGCACGGGGACGGGCAGGCTGCCAGTTATGGATGAAGTGAAACGGGAAGCAGAGCGCCGTGGAATCAAATTGGTCATCCTGCCCACAGCCAAGGCCATTGACCTCCTGAAGAAAGAACCTGCCGACACCAACGCCATTCTGCATGTGACTTGCTAACTGGCGCAGTCACGAACATCCGTCGATTCGGGGCCGAACCGAAGGCGCCATCCTTGCAGCGGCTATCTGGGGCATTGTGACTGGGCGCACTCTGGACTGTGGGAGAGTTGACACCGTGCCACCTGAGTCAGCGGCCCACAATCCGTTACTAGGAGGCAGTGATGAACAACCATTGTGCCAATTGTGGGATACCGACACACACATTGAGCAGTTATTGTGACGTCTGCCAGACGATGCTGGCGGCAGTCACGCGTCCGTTCTTCATAAAGGCTCGGCAAGAGTTCTACGAAGAGAACAGGCAGCGCATTCGAACGAAGGAACGTTTGCTGCACGAGAGCGAATAGCCGGAATTGAGATGAGCCTCAGGTGTGGTTCAGGAGGCATTATGGGAACTCTGGAGGTAGAAAACCTAGCGGAAGCTCTGCGGAATGAGGACGGAACATTCAAAGTGATTTCCCCCTCTGGACACATTTTTCGGGTTACCTGCCGAAGAGGACGTAATATGCGAGTCCGCCAAATCGGAAGCTCAGAAGGTGTGCCGCTTCCCGAAGTTGCCCATCACGACCGATTCGACGGACCAGGCTACCAACCCGCCGTTCGGCGATGGCAAATCGAGAAGATAGCCTGAGCAATCATGTCCACTGCTGCCCGTATATGTTTGGAGCGTCGTCGCAGCACTCGCTTACCTATCTGCTTGGCGGTTATAGTTTGCGAAGATGCGGGGCGGTTTCAAGAACAGACTTGTATATCCTCGCTGAACACCCATGGAATCCTCGTAGCCTTAGCAGCCACCGTGACAGTAGGCCAGAGGCTTATCCTCCAGAACCCCGAGAACTGGGCGGAAAGAAGTGGCCGTGTAAGCCGCGTTGGTCGGTGCTACGCAGGACGAACTGAGGTTGGGATCGAATTCACCGAGCCTGCTCCGGATTTCTGGCTTGTCCCTGCCACTCCTAAACGAGCCCGCATCGATTAATAGCGGACCATTTTCATTCAATCCGGCAGTAGCAATAGAGGAATTGCTGTGTGGTGCCGAACGGAGTTTCGTGCACTTCCTTCGAACTCTCCACTAAGCGGAAGCGTCTGCCAAACTCGTCGTGCAGTGATTCGGCATCGTAACGCATTACGTCAAGACCGCTGCATTTGGTCGGGCCCTCGCGGCCAAACGTTCCAACAATGACGTGGCCTCCAGTTCTGACTGCGTGCGCTACCTTCTTGATGTAGACGGCACGCTGCTCGATAGATGTAAGAAAATGGAATACGGCGCGATCATGCCAAACGTCGTAAGCCTTTGCCTCAAGCAACACTTGGGTAACGTCTCCAACAATCCAACGAACGCGCTCACTGGCTTCTTTCAAACGCTTTCTGGTCACATCGATTGCGGTTTGGGAAACGGCCAGGACGGAAATATTCTGATAGCCTTTCGCCAACAGATCGTCGACCAAAGTAGACTCACCGCCGCCAACATCGATGATCGAGGTTGATCGCCCTCCCACGGCCTGTTCGATCAGTGCAAGAGACTTTTCCAAGTGCGGCCGATACCAACTCACCTGATCGGGGGCCTTGCTTTTATAGATCGCGTCCCAATGTCTCTTTGCGTCCATGGTCCGTGGGATTTTCATTTTATCGCTCTTGGCGTGGCTGTGGCGTCAGACAGCGGCAGGACTAGACAGAAGACGGGCGAATCATCGAACCCCGGTGTTTGCCTTTATTAGTTCCCCAACCACGCGACTAAATTCGTCAGTAAGTCTAGTTGATGCGGCCTTCTGCCGAAAAATCTCTAACAATCCGCTGTAGTACGCTAGTTGCTCTTCCTTGCCCACGTTGAAACGGCTCCAAACCTCATCGCCGATCTGAAGATAATCTCCCAGAATTGATCGTGCATTGTGAACCTTATCGGCCAGCGTGACGAGCAACGCCTCGTTTGAGATGGTAGGCAAGTGCCGCAGGTAAGCGCGTTTGCGCTCAAGAGACGGTAGCTTTTGGGCGGGATCGGTTGCGTCACTGTCAGAACATTCGCGGACAATATCCCCTACTCGATCACCAAAAAGGTGACGGATCGTGTCCAAGGTAGGTTTGCCACCCTGATCTTCTACGGCATCGTGCAGCAGTGCGGCTATCGCTTGATCTTCATCGCCACCGTTTTCCAAAACCAACGCGCTCACACTCATCAAATGCGAGATGTACGGCACTGACGTTCCTTTACGACATTGGTTGTGATGAAGACCAGACGCTAGGTGTAGTGCCAAATCAAAACGATAGGCGAGAAACGTTGTGAAGGCCACAATTCACACTCGGGCGGGTTTTCCCGATCAGGGACAGATTGAGGGCAGCATTGCCTTCAAATTATCTACCGTTCAGCCCCGGATCAAACAGCGTCCAGGGCGGACAATGGACGGCAGTCAGCCGCCGTGTATTCAATGCAATTTCGAGCGATACAAAGAGGGCGTGGAAGCATCCCGACGGAAGGCCGTCCGCGCCCTAGCCGGTATTCGCGATTTAACTAGCTGACCGTGAGATGGTTTTCGATTTTGGTGACGCCCGGGGCCGCCCAAGCTGCGTGTTCGACTTCCTCCCGCTCCACCCAGGAACGGACGTTGCCACGAAGCGTCACCGTGCCATCAGACGTCTCGACCTTGATATGGCTGGCATCGATCTCCGCGTTACGCTTCAACGCGTCTTCGATCTTGATCTTAACTCCGGCGGCGCTAGCCTTCGGGTTGAGCGTGATCTTGTTCCGAATGCTTTTCACGCCGATTAACCGCAAGAGGCCTTCCTCGGCCTGCTTTTTTCTGGTATTGCCATTCGACTGTGCCTTGAAGCGTGACCACGCCATCGGTCACCTGCACCTTTACGGTCTTAGGCACCAACCAGTTCCACTCTATGTGGTTCGACGCCGCGCGCGCGATATCCTCATCCGTTCGGGTTGCCGAAGAGGGCGGGTCGACTTTGATTTCGCTCGCGACCGACTTGACTTTGGCGACGCGCATTGCGGCGCGCTCGGCAGCATATTTGTCCCAGACGCTGTCAACATGACCGTCGAGTTCGACAACGCCGTTCTTCACGGACACGCCGATCTGCTCGGCGTGAATGCTGGGGTCCCAACGCAATTCCTCCTGAACATCATGCTGCAGATCTGCATCGTTCCTGCGTGCCATTGCGGGCTGCGCCGCTACTGATTTTTCGCTCATGGTATAAACTCCTCGTAAAGTATCGGCGGTGACTTAGATTTTCTTCACCAAGCCATCGCGCAACGTACTCGGTATCGCGAAGCATCGCAGTGACGCCGATCACACATGCGCTTTTCGATCTCGTGATTTGCACCGGGAATTCACAGCTTTTCCACATCTGTATCGTAGCCGTGCTCAGGCTACGGACTTACGTCTCAGACTCCACGTTGTGATACCTTCGTGCTAGCGGTGATCCTCGGCTGCGCCCCCGTGGACCCAGAGCACGGTCCGGAGTGTCGTTGGGCGATGGTGGAAACGTCTGCAAGCGTTACTGCCTTTCCTGCGGAGGGAAACGTCGCTTGCGTTTCTCTTCCCCTGAAATTTTTAGAATGGATTAAACGGAGGGAGAAAAGAGGGTGGAGAGCTTCAGGTTAACGGGCACGCTCATTGCACTACTGATCTTTTTGATCTGGTTCTGGAATTCGCTTTATGTGATTAAGGAATGGGAGCGGGGCGTCGTTTTGCGACTGGGACGAATGCTGCCAGACGCCAAGCCCGCCGGACTGCGGCTCGTCTTCTGGCCCATCGAGAATCTCTATCGCATGTCGCTGAGGATCGAGACGCTCGACGTGCCGTCGCAGGACATTATCACGCGGGACAACGTCTCCGTAAAAGTGAACGCGGTCTGCTATTTCCGCATCGTCGACGCGAACCTCGCGCTTTCGCAGGTGCAGAACTATATCTATGCCACTTCTCAGAAGGCGCAGACTACGATCCGCAGCATCGTGGGCCAGTTCGAGCTAGACGAGATTCTCGCCGAACGCGAAAAGGTAAACGCCAAGCTGCAAATCATCCTTGACCAGGACACCGAGCCCTGGGGTATCAAGGTAAGTAAAGTGGAAGTTAAACAGGTGGACATTCCCGAGCAGATGCAACGCGCGATTGCTCGCCAAGCGGAGGCCGAGCGCGAACGGCGCGCTAAGGTCATTCACGCCACCGGCGAATTTGAAGCGTCGAGCAAGCTGGCCGAAGCCGCAGGCGTGCTCGAAACCCAGCCTGCTGCTATGCAACTCCGTTATTTACAAACGCTGACGGAAATCGGGGCGGAGCAGAACACGACAATAGTGTTCCCACTACCAATCGACCTTCTCAATGCGTGGGTGAGGCCGCGACTCACATCGGGGCAATAGTGCGGCTATCAGTCCAATCTCACATGCCTGCTTTCAATGTGTATCGTCCTGCTGGACGTATACGGCGCTTAACGGTGACCGGCCAGGAGGGCTCGGCCGGAAGCAGTCATTCTCGTTCCCGCCGCTTAATCAATCTGAAGACTCAGACGGTGGCCTCGTTGTGAGGCCGTGCATCACGGGTGAAAAGCCTTCTTGTTCTTCTGTCGCGCTACTTCAAGGTCATCGGCTTCTTTTTTCTGGCGCTCGATCTCCTTCTGCGGGGCTTCTTCCTTTTCCAGCTTCACAGATTCGACGATGGCAGCCTCGGCCTCTGCATCCAGCCGTTTTGAAAGCAGGACGAGTCCAAAAGAGTCTAGGGTGCCGGAACGGAAAAGGTTTACAGAGTTCTGCAAATCCTCCCAGCGAGCGATGATCTTTTCTTTCGACTGGTAGGAAGCCTTCGTTGGGAAGCTGATGTCAGCTTTGGGCCGAGCGGCGGTTCCGTACTGGGCTGACACGGCCTGCACCATGTCTTCGGCAGTTAGGCCCTCTGTGGCCTGCTGATCATAGATCACTAAAATCCTGTAAAGCGTTCCGTTGTAGAAGCTGAATAGTATCTGCGAAACCGGGTCCGCCTTTCCTGGCGACCGATAGGAGCCCATTACCCACAAAGTCACCTCTTGAATGACTGCTGGGCGTTGGTGAATTAGAGTCGTTTCGACATTAGTTTCGAGCTGTTTCGAGACAAGCTGCTTCGAGAGTTCGGCTAAGCTCGTTCCGAGCGAAAATGTCCGATACTTGGAAAGATCCTGGGCCGAAATCAGCGGAGCTGAAAGCAGAATCATCAGTAAGGCAATTGCTCCACGGCTTATCATTTTTACTTGAGTCCCTCCCTCCCTACAGTAAATTCAGCGAATTGACATCGCTCTGACATCCAGTTGAACGATCATGTCTTCCGCTCGCGATCTTTCTTTGCTCGTGCCCGCCTCTGGCTTGGTTCAAGCGGCAGCCTGTAGCGCTCGGTCCGGCGCGTGTCAACGAGTTTGAGACCACTGGTCATGGAATTTAGTGAGCATTTTCATCTGCGTTGAGCGGTTTGTTGATCCAGACCTCGGTTGGAACCGAGAGTGGTTTCGGCTCCTGGCGCACGAAGCGTTCGGGGTGGACGCGATAGGCGGCATCGAGAACGGCTTGACGCTGTTCGAGGATGTGCGCGGTTTGGTTGTAGTGGACCATGGCCGGGGTGAGCAAGCCCAACCCGGAGTGGCGGTGTTCCTGGTTGTACCAGCGGAAAAATCCCTGCGAAAAAGCGCGGCTGTCCTGAATGCACCCGAAGCGGTCCGGAAACTCCGGCCGGTACTTCAGGGTGCGAAACTGGCTTTCCGAATACGGATTGTCATCGGAGACGTGCGGGCGGCTGTGGGTTTTCGTGACACCCAAGTCGGCCAACAGGAAGGCTACCGGCTTGGAACTCATCGAGGTGCCGCGATCAGCATGTAGGGTGAGCTGGCCGGGCTGGATGTTTTGTTTCGCACAACTCTCCCCGATCAGCCGCTTGGCCAGCTCCGCGCTTTCGCGCATCGCCACCATCCAGCCGGTGACGTAGCGGCTGAAGACATCGAGGATGACGTAGAGGTAGAAGTAGGTCCACTTGGCGGGCCCCAGCAGCTTGGTGATGTCCCAGCTCCAGAGTTGATTGGGAGCCGTCGCCAGTAGTTCCGGCTTCGTGTACGGCGGATGAGTCAACTGGTCACGTCGTTCGCGGGATTCGCCCTCTTGTTTCAGGAAGCGATGCATGGTGCGAATCGAGCAGTAATAGTGCCCTTCGTCGAGCAACGTCGCATACACAGCGGCTGGGGAGCGATCCTGGAATCGTTCTCCGTGCAGATGCGCCAGGACCGTTTCGCGTTCCGTCGGACTCAGGGCACGTGCTGGTCTCGGTCGCAAAGCGATCGCTGCGGGGAAAGAAGCTGCACGTCGATCCCGGTAGTAGGAAGCACGCGGCGCAAACAGCGCACGGCAAGCGGCGCGCGTGCCTACATCGGTCGCCAGTTCAGTGACCGCGGTCATCAGGACTCTTCCTCCAGGTCCTGTTCCGGAATCGGATGACCCAACAGCGCAGCCACTTTTTTTTGGACATCGATGATGATGTGCGCCTTACGCAGATCTTCGGTCAGACGTGCGTTCTGGCGGCGCAGCTTCTGGTTCTCCTCATCCATCGGATGGCGCTTGGACTTCGGCCCGCGCCTCTGCGGAGTCAGCGCTTCGAGGATGCCGTTGGCCCGCTCGCGCCGCCAAGTGGCCAGCAGCGAAGAGTACAAACCTTCCCGGCGGAGGAGAGAGCCGATACCGCCTCGTGTGGCAGCGGCGGCCTCGGCTTCCTGCAGGATGCCCAGTTTATATTCCGCGGTGTAGGTACGCCGCTTGGGTTTCGCGACCACTTCGGGATCAGGCCGCGAGGCCGGCAGCGAATCGGCGCCCGCTTGGGCTGCCACTGCACTCCGCTTCGGCTCGCCAGGCTCGCCTCCGCTCCGTTCCGTGGCAGCCCAACTTGCAGAAGAAACAAAACCAAGAGAATTCCCGTTCATCTCTCCCTTTTTCTTTCTCGCCCTGCTCATTAATTAAGAGTACTAAAACGGTCTCAGAGATGTTGGCACGGAGGGGTCTCCCGCCGGACGCGCCTTAGCCTCGAAAAGAAGCACACTTTCCTGAATATGTCGTGAACGGGCTGAGACACTTGCATAGGGCATCCCCAGGAAACGTTGATTGACCACTCGCGTGATTTCCAGGGAATTGAATTTCTCCGACTTCACTTTCGCCAGGATTTGCTTGACTGCCCGACGGACTATCTCTTGTTCATCAAAACCGAAGCTGATCGCCTTGATGTCACCTGCTTGACAGAAGAAGGTCCATCCTGCTTCGTGGATTTGTCGACCCAACCCATACCCGTCGAGATTCTTGACCAATCTCCAGCCAGCGTCGTATGGCTCACTCTCCAGCCGCGTGGCTTCCGGCAACTCCGTGCCTTCCCTCATAAGTATCTTTCCTGCTGTAATTGTGTCCGGCATTCGGATCTCCTCGTACCTCGACATTGGAAAACTCATGGTTTCGCGCCGATTTACTTCAAGCGCCAGTCTATTTTTGATAGGGCCGGAGCGATGTGACTCGAATCACTGCTCTATGTGGGCGAGGGAGAGCAAATTTACCGAAGTTCACAGGAGGTCCTGTGAACTTCAGTTGAGTGAGCGGAGATCTCTTAAGCCAGGAAGACGAATAAGGAGGAGACAATGAGAATCGGCGTGGTCGTAGTTCTTATATTGATGATGGCCAGCTCCTTCTTTGCAGGATACAAATTACATGCCCGTAACGCCGCTCCGCTGCTCGCGGAACGCAGCCAGCTTATCCTCGACAAAGGCTTGGTTTGCAGAACTCACGTTGAAACAGCACAGGCCCGCGGTTTTGTGCAAGACGTACTGAATAATAATTATGGAGAGCTAGACGACGTACGGAAATCCCGACTGAAAATGGCAGATGATGACTTGGCTGAGGTCCAGTCAGTACTGATGAGAGCGCACTGTGAGAAGAGCCAATAAATGAGCCTTCGAGAGTCGTCCTGAGTCATTCGCTTGAACAGCGCGTGCAGATTGAGGGTCTCACTCAGTCAACCCGCTGGCCTGTTGCGTTAATCTTCGCGTAGGCTTGGACTGCTGCCACAGGACCCTGCACGAGAAAGAGATAGGTAATCCCAGAAACAATCGCAGCCAATAACGGTTACTGGCAGTGCTGTGACATTCATCGTTTCTCGGGTGTTTCTAACTCCTCGGGAAGGGCTCCGTATTCCGAGTAGTACCGCTCTAGCGGAAAACGCAACTTTCTTCGATGCTTCGCCCGGAGCTTTGGGTCTGCGACGAGCTTCTCGATTAGACCATGCAAGGCAGAAAAATTGGTACGCGCTCCGGGTGGAAACAAAACAATGCCGCTGGAGTCTCGCTCATCGTTCCAGAAAAAGACTCGTGCAACACGCTTCCGATTCACTATGTCATGCCACACGCGGAAGTTCCAGTTGGTGCCCTTTTTGTCCTTCCGCGCTTTGCCGAAATTTTGGTGGTCCCACCACATTGTGGCCTTTGTCGTGAAGGCTCGCTTATGACTAAATCGCCTGCGAGAATTACTGAACAATAGCATACTTCGTCGGAATCGGTCCCGAGAACGGGATTCTCGGAAGTTGCCTTGGTGAGCAGCGCGATTTCCCAGAAGCAATCGCCCAAGTTCTCTCTCCCGAAATCCATCCTCAAAGCCACTTGTCGCTCAGATGTCTCGCTCAGATGTACGCTGCTCCCAACCGCTCATAATGCGCTCCAGAATGACAAACACGATGATACCAGCAGGAGCATTGGCAGCGGTCATTAAGATCGGCCTCCAGTTCTGGGCGGCCAACTGATTAAGCTGTGCCTGCACTTTGGTCTGATCACCGGAAATGATCTGGAACTCAGATTTCTGTGGCATTTTCTTGATTCTCCTTCGGGCCGTCGCAATATGTTCGCGAGCTAAACCGTTTCTTAGCGCTGCTAAGGACGGCGCAAGAATCTTAAGCTTACTTCTGATACTTCTTAAATTGCTTGAGGGTAAAGCTGGCGCCGCATTCCAGACAATGCCGGCAGATAGGCCCGGGAGGAGGGGGGATTGCAAAGTCAACGCCGGCACCGAGAATAGACCCACATCTTGGACACTTAAATACTTAAAGCCCAATTAGCCGCCATTTGATTTTCGTCTCGCTTCGGACGGCGCTTAGGCTTCTTGACAGTCTTTTGCTTTTGTGCCATGCCCTATGTCGGAAGGAAAGTATCGGGCTTCCAGCCGCATCCTACGTCTACCCTTCGCCGCCTACTTCCTTCTCTTCGTCAGGTTGGGTGTATTCTTCGCGCCGCTCCGCCGGGGTTCGCTCACACAACTTGTCCATTTCGTTCCTCTCCTCAGTCAGAAAGGAAACGGCGCATCCTAGCTTGGTCTTATGCTTCTGAACAGGGGATGCGAGAGCCGGTGCAGCTTCGTGGCTTGCATTCCAAGCGGGAGAATCGCTGGCTGGAAACGACTCCTCGGAAGCTTCCTCGACGGGATCCTCTGCCGTCTGCCGACCGGGCAACACTTTCGCATCACTAGAGTGAGAAGCACCCCCATGTGTGGCCTTCGTCATAAACTGGCCTCCATCCGATTCCTGAGGTTCCATCTGAGTATTGGATGCCTGAATCGTTCAAGTTGTAAGAGTAACAATTTCAGCCTTTCACTGCCGTGCGACCGCACCCATTCCCATCGCAAAGATTTCAGTGTCGCCAGAAGTGGCCGCCCGTCCAATCGAGCATATGAATCATCAAGTACAGGGCACCGATGAGCAACACAACATAGAGATAATCTGTGCTGACCATGATTGCCCTTTGCAACTCTTCCGAGGCGGCGCAACTGCCACAGCAGGCCGCAGCCTGTTCCATCGGACTTCTAGCCGACGGGCCAATACCGGCCTTGCGGACGCCCCACCGTGCGATGCCTTTGAACTCCCTTTTCCTCATGTACTCGGCGCCATGCTGTGCGAACTTTGCCGAGATGCTCAGTGCCAAATATCGGCTTTTTCACGAACGGCTTCTTCGGCATAAGTCACCTCTCACCACTACCGCGCACAGGATCGCACGTTCGCGCGGGGGCCGCTGTGCTGTACGTCACGTCACAAATTGAATGTAAGGGGAAGCCTGAACCCCGGCGTGAGCCTACTGCAGAACCAGATGCCCCAGGTTGACTGCGGCCACAGTGCCGGCGGACCGAACAGCAGCAGACGCAGCATTTTCGGCATGCCCGTTTACCGGGGCTATTGTACCCGGTCCACTGGTGAGCTAACTCTGCGTCTTTCTCTTCTGCTTAACGAGGTGAGTAAACTCCCACAAGCTCCGCAAGCGTTTCCCAATGCCGTGCATGCGGGCGGCGCTTCCCTCTGCGAATATCGGCAGCATAAGACCAGGAGATGCATAGTGCGGTCGCAATTGTCGAGATCGATACTTTTGAGAGCCGAGGCTGAATTTCACGATCATACATTTCTTCATTGAGCGACTGTCCCTTAGAGCTTTTCCACGCATGCTGAGCGATGGTATTTCGTCGCTGCGTTTCAGCCCGGCTCGCCTGTGCCTGAGGGCTTTGCCCGGCCAGCCGTCCTCTCGTGAGGGCTGGCGAATGTAAGGCGAATATGCTACCCTCCCATTATGTCGCTCCGTTCCTGCCGTGTCACCATCCGCGATGCCGAAGGAATCGAGCACACGGCCGAAGTAACCGCTGAAAGTCTCTATGAAGCCGTTGCGCTCGCGCTCCGTGCGATCCGCCAATGCAGTTGGGTTGAAGACATCGGCCAGAATTTCATAAATCGCGTATTGGCGAGAGATACGCCGGTCGAGCACACGGTGGAATTCCACGCATTTCATAAGTGGCTGGAACAACGCGGCTGAAGTCCGAGGGAGGTTACGGCGCGGGCGAGGTGCTGGAGATTTTAGGGAATTGATAGATGGAAACTTCAGCTTGCGTCGGGTTGCGCCTGGATTTCTATTGCTTGACCGGTCCATGCCTCACTCTCTGGGGCCGGGTCTAGCAGCAGCCTGGCTTTTTCGTTTAGGGCGCGGATGCGTAGGTTTAGTTCAGGCTTCAGCGGTTCACCCTCGGGTACCACCACACCATGTGAGATATGAGCGTGGGCGCAGAATTCCTCGCGGGAGTCCGTTACTTCGGACTTTAGGGTTCGGACGGAGGCGACCGATACAGCAGCGAATCCAACATAAGGGTTATGAACGTCCCCGCCTACTATTTCCTTGGCCTTCACCTTACACGCATCAGATTTCATGTGCGGATTGGGAATCTGTGGGTAGATTCTTGAGATTTTTGGGATTCCTGAGACAAAATCATGTCTTTGATTCACAAGCAGTTACTCAAAACGAAGAACTTACCGTTTGTTCTTGACCGTTTAGAATGAACACTTACAGAAAATGTCGCGGGATCGCCGCCACCAAGTTCCTGCGTTATGTTCTAAATGTACTAAATGGGATCGATTTGGCCGTGTTTCATCGCATCGGAAAATCAGAGTCTTAAAAGCAAATCTGTGAGTGCCTGATTCCTTAGCAACAAACCAACAGTCACCAACAGTCACTTATCCGTCCGCTACGTCGGGTATGATCCCACCCTCTCCGCCACTTTTGAGATAAGCCACAAACGTGAGGATTGTTACCAGTCAAGGGCCTGATTTGAACCGACGATCCGCCTGTGCAGCTCTGATGCTAAGAAGGCAGGTGCACTATTTCGGGCGGTTAGGTTTTCGAAACACTCCCTAGCCCCAATAGCCGTGTGACCTTGGCACGCAGGTCACACCCCGCCAGCGCAAGCGGTTCATTAGTAAGGAGAGGTTAACGCGACGAGAAGCGAGTGTCTCGGCGGCCAACTTTCGGATAGAGGCCAAGAGGTCTAAGGTATCCGCACGCACAAAGTCCAGTGATTGCCGAAAATCGATGGCTTCGGTTCTTATAGCGGGGACACGGCGGGTATTTGCGCCGGGCTGCCTGAGCCTTCTTGAGATTCACACGAACCGCGGCCAGCTTCGCGGCCGACTTCGAATGTCCGCCCCGGCGACCAATCCTTGCTAGGTATTTCGTAACCTCAGAGGTCACGGACTTCAACGTACATAAAGCCGCTTTGATCGTCAAGTGATACGGAAAGACCCCGGAACTTTCGCCTGCTCTTTACCGCCTGTTCGCCGACGCCGTTCGAAAGCGAACGTCGCATTACGCAATATGCATTGATTTCAAGCAGCTTAGCTAACGCGGGCGCTGAAACAAGACACTTACCTTATCCACCCAAAGCCAAAATGTCGCTTTCTACCGGATAATGCGACTTCCTGAAAGGAGGGGAATAGCTCTTTTGCGCTCGCCCACTCACTGCATGCTGGGTTGAGTCTTCCCGAGCAAGTCTCCGGGCGCCAAACGGCTGGCAGTCATTTTCCGCTGAGTGCGAGCGATATCCTTCTTTTCATCCACATGACCTCGTGCGGACCGCCGCTGGATTGGCCGCTCTCCGAATACACAAAGCGGCCTTGCTTATACTTGACATGCTAAGCAGCTTTGTGGTATTCTTGCAGCACTATGGGAAAGAAGGGACCTGAGAGTGGTCAGGCTAAGGCATCAAACTCCCTCCAGCATTTGAGTGAAGATGAATTGCTCGACGTTTTCGAAACGGCTCGACGACGGAACACTCGAGATCACGCCATGTTGATCGTCTGCTTCCAGCACGCTCTCAGGGCAAGCGAGGTGATTTCTCTGAGGCTGGGCGATGTCGATTGGCGCAATATGGAAATCACAATTCAGCGACTCAAGGGATCGTTGAAGACCACTCAGCCTCTCTTTCGGATGCGAGGGCGCCCCTGTATGGATGAAGTTTCCGCCTTACGAGCGTGGTTGAACGAGCGGCCACGCGACTCGGTTTCCGATTTGCTTTTTATTTCGCAAAAAGGTCGATTCAATCGCAATACGGTTAACCGTATTTTTGCGAAATACTGCCGGCTGGCGTCCGAGGCTCGTTTGGCCAAAGGTGAGAGACCCATCGCCCAATCGTGTTGGCATATTCACGCATTGAAGCACAGCCGCGTTACTTCAGTTGTGGGCAAGATGGATCTGTATCTAGTCAAACTGCTTGCTGGACACGCAGCCTTGACGAGCACGCTTCGATACGCCCACGGTTCACAAAAGTTGGCCTGCCAGGAAGCTCAGAGAGTTTCTATCGAAACGTTTTCATAGCGAAGTCTGAAGCGCCACACGCCAGCGGGACGCCGGACACCGAGACTGAAGCAACTTGATTAGGAGCTCCGATGGCTGTTCGCACGCTAACATCATCGCTATTCTTTCCCAAAGCTAGAATCTCGCGGTCCAAGACTTCCGGCCGGTACCTTCATCTGCTTGAGAAGCAAAACGGCAGAAATCTTTTTGTCTTCATTTGCTCGGCGCAGCCGGGCCTGACGGTCACGTCCTTCGGCGCGCCAAAGCGTTGCCCGCTCTGTAGCCAGCGCTACCCAATCGGCTCTGAGAAACCAATCATGAGTGGGGCAACAAGATGAATAACCACAACGATTGCAAGGCCGATGCCGTCCTCGGTTGCAATGAAATCGAGGCAGCCCTCAGCCGCCCCCGAGAGCTTCTCAGGGATGCTGAAAGCTACCGGAGGCAGACCTTCTACGAATCGCTCGAAGCTGTGTATGACGAAATCGCCATGGCCTTGGATCGCTCTTGGAATGCTTTCGAGGACATCTTGAAGAGGTTGCCTGAATGATTGAAATCGAGGACGCACGGACTGCCAAGCGGAACCCGAAACCGCGAAGCGGCACAAGGTCTCCCGCGCTACCGTTGTGCGGCTCGTCCGAGAGGCAGGCCAGAATCGGGCGACGGTCGCCACATGAGTCACGAGCCACAAGGAATGCCTCGAATCCATCTTCCCAAAGAGGCCGCACAGAGCCAAGCGTGCGCTGCGCAGGTTTAGAAGGCGAAACGTCGTCGCAGCTTGCTTCTGGTGCGGGCATGCATACCGTCGCGGGGAATACAGCCCGGAGGCGGAAGACGCCCACCTGCTCCAGTGTCCGGAATTCCCCGAGGATGGCAAGCGGCAAATCCCCGAGCGCCAGCGCACGAAGTAGCATCCTTTTTGCCGAGGCGATTGAGCCTATGACGAATAAAACAGAGACACCGATGATTCCCATGATCCAAGTAGCGCCGGACTTCCCGCGTGCCCGATATGCCGAATCGTGCTACAGCAAGCGCCTCGGAAAGTTCCTGGCGATGCTTCAATGCGAGGAACTGATTGAAGGGCGCTGGGAGCCTTTCTGCTCCGTGATCGGCTGCGATGGCACGTTCTATGAGCCGTTTAATTTGGGGCCATTCTCCTGCCTGGTTGGGGCACAGGGCGAACGTAAGGCGCGAACCCAATGAGCGCAAAATGCCAGGTCATCGTTGAAACGTCATCGCTGCGAATAGACGGGATCACAATCCACAATCCCGATGTGGTGCAGTTTTTCCGCAATAAGCCGGAAAGTGAGCGGCTTCACGTCCTTGTCCGGGCTGTCGAACTGGGCGTGTTCTGCTTGCAGCGGGCCGAAGTGGGGCAGAACCTCGAATTCGTCAGGCTGGAAGTAGAGAGATTGATTCAGGCTTCCAGCAGCGCAGTCAGGGACTTGCCGGAAGCGATTCGGGGCAAGCTCTCCGGCCAGGACAGCCCGACCGCCCAGATTTCCGCCACCGTCAACTCTGTGCAACATGTTGTACGGGAGAAGCTGGACGAAGTCCGCGGCCTATTTGATACGCACCTAGACCCCGGCAGGGGTGACGCAACGTTGGGCAAAGCGCTGACGGCAATGAACGGGCTGCTCGACCCCAGGCGCGAGGACTCTGTTCAAAGGAGGGTCGAGGCGACAATTCAATCGCTTTCGGGGGCCGATGGAGCGATTTCCAAGGCAGTGAAGACTGCGGTTGAGAGCGTTGTCGCTCCGCTTCGAACCGCGGTTGAGACACTCTCCCTGGCGATCGCGAAACAGGCAGGCACGCAGGAAGCGCTCGCCGTCAGCCCCGAGAAGGGATTCCAATTCGAGGAGGAACTGCTGCCCATCCTGCAAACCTGGGCGGCTTCGGTTGGTGCGGACCTCGAATACACGGCTCCGCAAAATCAGCCAGGGGACTTCACGCTAACCCTGGGGGAGATGTCCGTGAGCGGCTTGCCTCTCAAGATCGTGATTGAAGCCAGGGATCGGGGACAGGCGTCCGGGCGGGTGCTCATCAACAGGCAGATGACCGATGCGCTTTCACGCTGGAAGGGGAGCTACGGGATATACGTGAGCAAGACCCGGAACGGGTTGGCGCAAGAGGTCGGGGAATGGTGTGAGTTCGGCTGTGAACATGGCCCCGTCGTTGCCTGCACGGCTGAACATCTGAAGACAGCGCTCCGGTTCGCGCTCGTAGAGACAAGGCTGCGGGCTGCCGCTGAGGGGAACCAAGAGATAGACACACGCACGGTCGCCGCAGAGTTAGGGCGTTTCAGGGACAGCCTGAACCACCTGACGCGGATCAAGCGCAAGGTCGGGGACATCCGGCAAATTCTGGATGTCTTGCCGTCAATCGAGACTGAGGCCGACCAGATGAGGAGCGAAATGCAGGACGCGCTCGGCAAGATCGAAGGACTCTTGCCCCGGTGAATTGGAGTTGAACTACTGCTCAGGGATTTCCCAGAGGAGGACCAGTCATGAGAATCGGAGAGCCGGAGCGCATTATAGTCGTTGAGCCGCTCCAAATCCCTGTCGAAGCACCCGATAAAGAACCAGCCGAATGTCCTGAGAGGAAACCGGCGCAGGAGCCGGTGGCAGTTCCAGGAACATGATGCTCGCACCAGACTACGTCGAGCCGCTGGTCGGACACCGCACCTGGCATTGGACTGCTCAGGGGATCAAATCGCTTAACGGCACGTTCTGGCCCGTGGGCAAGCCCTTGTCGGCATGGTGCAGGAACGATCATGAATCGCCCGGCGACGGCTGCACTTGCGGAGTCTATGCTGCTCGCACACTGGACCACCTGACCGAAATCAACTATCGAGATTTCGGCATACACGGCGAGGTCAACCTTTGGGGCAAGGTCTGGCAGCACGAACTGGGCTATCGGGCAGAGTTCGCCTACCCAAGAAAGCTCGTCGTGCCGCCAGGTTTTCTGCCCGCAAATTTGTCGATCTTGGAAACGAAGGTCAAAGCGTTGACCGCATACGGCCAGCCCGTAATCGTTGAGGCTAGCAAGAGGACGCCATGGAAGCAGGACATCTGGCTATGGGACAAGGAGCAGGGCTACAACGGCACGGCCGTTGACTGGCTCCTGAGCCGTCCTCCCCTTGCCACGATACGACCCGCCCTTTGTGTAGGCGATCGGGTAGCGATTCATAACGTTGGTATCGCAATTGTGAGCGAGATAGGCGGTGGTGATTCCGTCGCACGCCATGTTCGGTTGCGGCTGTTGTATGCCCGCGACATTACGGTACCGCTCCCAAGCATCGTTTGGGACGAGCGCAACTGGCGATGGGAGGTGCCCGCCACGGTTGGAATGAGGTCGAGCACTCGATAATTGAACAGCGATGGAAACCGTGAATGCCAACATTTGTCGTTCAAGACGCTCTGATCAGGGGTGGTCCAAAAGGTTTGCTGCACGAGGCGTCGTAAGTTCTTGAATCCGCAGCAGGGCTTTTCCGAGCTTTAGATGGTCAGAAGACTAATGTCTTCGAACCAGAACCGCCCGTTGAGTTCGCATTTCAGGATTGGAGGAAAACAATGCCTAAGCCAATCGCAAACGCCGCTGTAGCCATCATCGAATTCACGATGGCGAGGCACTGGCTTCTCAGCCTCGCCGCCATCCTTGCGTTCACGCTCTGGGCTTCCATCCTTGATGCTGCGCCCGAAATCGGCAAGACGACCGGCGCTGGGTTTGGATTCAAGCATCCGTTCGTCACCTTTGCGCTCTTCCCGTTCATCATCGTCTATGGCGCTTTCTGCGCCATTGCTGATGCATTTGGGATTGGGGGCAGCGCAAAGGCACGGACCGCGGTGAATCGTTGGGCGACCGCGGTTTGCCGCATCTACGCCAAGAATGTAAAGCTGGCATGGAAAGTCTTTTGGGCTGTGCTGCTCCTTCTCACAATAATCGGCGGAGCCGTAGCCATTCTTGCACCGAAAGGAACGCCAAGGGCTGACGGTGGTGGTCCCGAGTCAGAGAAGTTTTACCGTTTCGTGAACACAGTTACGGCACCATTCCAATGGGTCACGAATACAATCCGGTTTGGACTTGGCATACTCGCCATTATTTTCCTGACGACGCTGTACTTCACGTATCGGGTATTGGCATTCAGCCCGGCAGTCCCGATCGTCACGGCGGCTGTCATCGTGCTGGTGTACGCGGGCTGGCTCTGGCGAATCACCCGCCGCGTGGTCGCGGAGGAATATGGTGACAAAGCAACGGTTGCCCACGCCTTGATGGCACTTATTCCGGCGCAGCTTGGAACCTGGATTCTTTTCATTCTTTCCATGGCTTCCACTTATGGCGCGGTCGTCTGGATTGGGCACCAAATCCCGGAGTGAAATTCCCCGTTCGAGAGGAGTCACGTAGCAGTGTTTGAAGCTGATAAGCGGTAGCGGCTACGGCGAGTGCTGCAAACACCCGCCGCAGCCTAACCAAAACGAAAGGACGTGCTTTCGCTATGGCTGACGAAATCGTACCATCTGCCTCTTCATGTCGTGAGCTTCAGCAAGACCGTGAAGCAGAAGCTCAAGTATTTCAAATCTGCGCCAAAGCAGGGGTCTCGTGTATCGGCATCCAGCGTGGCTTCGGCATCGCACCTGATCTAGTTTTGTTTCAGCCGACTGTTACATCTCTCGCAGTTCCGCTCGCCGAATTCGCAAATCCTGAAAGAGCAATCGAGTTGATCAGGGCGAAGCTTATCCAAGCGGGCTTTCCTGGTGGCTCTAAATGACGCGGCGGCAGGTGGCTTTTGCCTGTGCAGCCGCAATTATTCCGGTCACCATCGCCGGAATCGCGCTTGTGCGATGTGGCTGCGCGTTCGCAGCCTTCGCCATCGAGATCACGGTTGGTCTGCTCTATTTCGTCTGGATTTTGGCACAGGGGTCGCCTTCCTGATGGTGCGTTTGATCGTTTGAATCTTTTATTGCTTGAGCTTAAAGTTGGCGGGTACTTCGAACAGGCTCGGATCGTAGGGCAGAAGTTTCAGATAGTTTGGTTTTGACTTCTCGCTGGCGGTATTGGTATCGAGTGTTTCTACACCTCGATCAATAGAACCGACTGTGTATTCGTGTGTCCGTAGGTCTAAGGTTAGGCGCTTATTCAAATCGTAGCAGTAAATATCAACGATTTGCTTTTTTGGATACTCTAATCGACATCTGCCAACGCCATAGTACAGGCTTCCATCTTCACGTTCACGCATCGCCATTTGCTGCGGCTCCGGCGGCTGCCCCGCTATCGAAAGCGACAAGTGAGCAACGAGAATTCTATCTGGCTGTTTTTGTCGAACCAGGAAGGGCCATCGAGAGACAAGCACGAATCCCAAACCGGACACACCGAACAATCCGAACTTTCGTCGAGAAATCATATTAGCGCTCACGATGGGATTATATTCGCCTTTAATGAGAAAAAGGAAGGTCGGGGGGGGGCTGGGGAACGCAGCATAGATTGTAATGTCCTATATTTCTTTGTTATTGTAGGACAAATGTCTAAGCATCAGTATCTCGGCACTTTCGAACTGGCCGTAATGTTGGCTTTGATTCGACTTGGTGACAACGCCTACGGGATACCAATAATCTTGTCAGGAACAGAGAATGGTCCGAAATACGCTCGGCTCTCGCTCGCTGATCGCCAATCGGTGGTCGAAATTCTGCGGGCGACAAAGAAGAGCTTGCCTGCGTATTTCCAAGCAGTCGTGCAATAAGCTGGAAGAGGCTTAGTAGCGTCCTCGGCCACCACCACGCCCACCCCGGTCGCCGCCTCGCCCGCCGCCCTCACGTCCGCGCCCACCGCCGTAGCCGCCACGACCACCACCATCTTCACGCGGGCGGGCTTCATTGACTACCACATTGCGGCCCATGAAATCTTGGCCGTTAAGAGACTGGATTGCGCGACTGGCTTCCTCGTCGTTGTTGATTTCCACGAATCCAAAGCCTCGCGCCTGGCCCGTGAACTTGTCCGTGACCAGGTTCACGTTCGCAACGGTTGCGCCCGCATCTTTGAACCAGTTGCTTATGTCTTCTTCCGTAGCCTGAAATGGAAGGTTGCCCACATACAGTTTCTTCAAGGTAGCTCCTTTGGCGAGTGAGAACTCTAACGACCGTTGCGCGCCTTTCGCGTACTCAACTGGGCGAATAGTTTTTCCCAACTCAAATTCGCGATGCACTTCTTACCTTTCGGCCCGGTGAAAGCGGCCAGTCCTGCGTGATTGATTTCGACGCGGCCCACATAATTCTTTTTCTTGCCGTATGCGCGTATGGACAAGCCGACCTTGTTCAGAGGGATTTCCTCAAGCTGTAAGAATCCTGTGCGCTTTGTCATTGGCTGGTTTCCTCCTGTAGGGCGGCGATTCTACCCCAAAAAGCTAAAAGCCGGAACGTTGGGCCCACCCCGCCAAAGAAAAAGGCGAATCAAATCTGTCAGCCGAATCAATTTCACTTCCGATAAACTGCGCTTCATTGACACAATTCGAACCTGAGCGTAGACTGCGTCCCACTTTTTATGGTCTTACCAGCCGGAGGTGCGTCGTTGAACGCTACCGACCTGCAAAGATACAAACGTTTGCTGCTTGTCAAACGCCACGAATTGTCGACCCGGCACGAATCAGCTGTCTCACCGGCACTCCGGGCTGACGATTTGGGAGATTTCGCTGATCAGGCAAACGCCGATGCCGAAGCAGACCTGCACATTCGGCTACGTCAAAGTGACACTCATCTCTTGCGTGCAATCGACGCTGCGCTCAGACGGATAATTCAAGATCGATTCGGCGTATGTGAAACGTGCGGCTCTCCGATTGCGAAGGCGCGCCTGGAAGCGCTACCTTGGACGCCTCTGTGCCGCGACTGCATGGAGCAGGAGCAGTCAGCCGCTTAAACAATTCGTCCTTACTGCCAAGCGACACAATCGTAATTGATAGCTGCATCGTCGCTGCCATCGTTGGCGTCAGCGTAGAAGTGCTCAAGGGCGTGTTTCGGAGTTAGAAAGCAGTCGGGCACGCTGTTAACGAATATGATTCCAGAATCTAAGTTAACGGTAATGTCGAGAAGTGGGTTATCCATGTCCACTATTCTACATGCAAGAAAAATAAAGGCCGGAACCTTGCGGCCCCGCCCCCTGCATTAATCATGCGCTTCGTGCCACCTTGTCGTTGACCCGAGCGATGATTTCCGTAGTGCGGATGTTCATTGCAAAACACTCGTTGGTGGTTTGCTTTCCTCGGGCTTCTAACACCTTGGGCACATTTTGAGTCCCGTGGACGCGGATTAAACAGCGCACTGAAGCATCAGGCAATTTTTCAAAAATGTCGTAGTCCCGTTCCATACCGCCTCAACTTTTTTTAGTGCTCCGGACCCGAAAATCGGGACCCCAATTGACTCCACGATGTACAGAACTGTGCGTCCCCGTATCCATACCTTGATTTAAATCTTGCTGTACGATTTGCTCGTTTGTGCGGCGATCCTCTTGGTGTTGTTCCTCTTCCGCGTCCACGTTGTCTAAATCTTGAAGTTCTTGCTCGATTAGCTCGCTTGTGCGGCGATCCTCTTTTTGTTGCTCCTCTTTCTGTACGGCTGCTGTTGCCATGATCTTTCACCTCACTCTTGCGCCGGCCTCGCGGCCACGCCTTTGTGGGTCGCGCCTCCCATTTTTCCAAGGGAAACCGCCAGTTAACAGATAACACTGAGGCTAGGGATGATGCTGTGTCGAGGATCACACATCTGACAGTGGCGCTCGGAACCTTTTTGGTGATTCCCAAAATGTGCGATGGTCCGTCCCAAATGGCTTGCCTCGGCTCCTCGCACTGTGGCCTGCGAAGTACCTCCTTTGGACCTTGGTGCTCATGGGACCGAAGCTTTAGCTCGGGGTTCGAGAACTACCTCTTGCCCCTGACTGGCTAGAGTGAAGGCATGAGAGCAATTCTCGCAGAGCCAATAATGATGCACGCCGTGGTGGTTACTGGCAGAATCGTCGCTGAAACGGAAGAACTTTCCGGCTCTAAACCAATCAAAAGCTTTTGGACAAGTCGGATTGGCACACTTTGGATGGAGCCCGTGATCCACGGGAAACGCTTTTGCGGCGACTCGCTCAGCGGTCTCCATGGAGTTCTCCTTAAATAAACCTCACTCCGGAAGAATCAGCTTGTGCGGTCTGTGCGAGCCCACAAGGTGCAGTGACCGATGACCGGCCACCCGCAGGATCAAGAGCGGGGCTCCCACCATCACGACGAAGAAACCCACCATGAAGAGAATTGCTGTCGCTGGCGTAGTGAGAGGTGGCATGGCGTCCTCCTTATTACGATCTGATACTCGGCCAAACGCCTGGAGGAAGCTGTGATCCTGGTCACCTTGCTGGCGTAACGGTCAACATAGCTGCGCGAGGTATCCGACTCGGCTCTTGGGATTGAGCGACTCGGGACAAACAATCCCTTGCCAGTACCTTTATTTAGCCGTGAAGGAAAGAAAAATGGGAATGCTGCCCAGGCGGTTCAACGCCGCCGGTGATTCCCATCACAGCGAATAACTTAGGAAGAGGCTATTTCTTAAGTTGGGAAAAGGGGGATGTATGAACAAGGAAGCTGATGGTCAGAAGGAGACGAAGCAAAGCACTTGCGAAGGATCAGTATTTACATATTTGGCAGCCGGGGTCGGGATCGGTGCTGCGCTAAGCGTGCTTTTCGCTCCGAGGTCGGGAGAAGAAACCAGGAAATGGGTTGCGACCAAATGCTTGGATGCAATTGAGGCCGCAAATTGGAAGGTGTGGCGATCTCGTCTTCACGTCAGGCATGCGATGAACCGGGGCCAACAAGAGATTATCAAGGCTGTAGAGGCGGGCCGAGAAGCATTTGGCGGGCAAAAAGAGCCTGAAAGTCCCGTCTCAGTACTGTGAGTCGTGCCCATGTTTGGAGAGTATTGGAGGGCATCATGGTCCACCAAGATTATTTCTTTGTCGCATTTCTCATCGTTGGGTTGTACTTGATGGTCCAAATGATCTATTGGACGGGCGGCCACTTTAGGCGACACTGAACAGTCGCTCTTGGCTGGCCCTTGGGCGGTCCTTGATGAGGTGGAGGCTCTCAGGTTCCGCATGTTCGGGCAACAACCCACGTCAAATTGGCATCTTAGTAAATGGAAGGAGGTGGATATGAAGGGTGATTGGGTCTCCTCGGAACTCGCTACCACCTTCTCTCTTAGAGAGCAGACGTACCGAGGGCAAGATAAAGTTCACTAGCGGGTCTAGTGAAACAAAGATTGGTTAACTGGTTTCCTCGGCGAATGCGAACGGGTTTTCGAGGCCGAGAGAACAATTTGGGTTTTGGTTAGAGGCGGCTGGAAGTCTCAGCCGCCTTCTTCTTTTCGGGAGGATGATTGTCTAACGGGTCCATTCGCGCTGGATGGCGGGACAAGGTTTACCGTCGTGTCCTTTTGCCCGATGGCGCTTGATTTCGACGTAAAGCCTCTGTCGTTGTTCCTGTACCTCCGCTCGCGCCTGCTCACTGCGTAACAAAGAGGGACTCAGAGTATTCAACTTGTTGTTCAAAGCGACCAGCTGATTCACGAGGCGGTCTTTCACTTTGCACGTGTTTCCCGATGTTATGTAGTTAATCCTCATCTTTATTTGATGCATGATGCTGTTGTGTCGATTGCGATTTGGCTTGGGGGCCGGGGCATTTGATTAGCCGAAGTTCTTGGGATATCGGGCCAACAACCCAGCGATTATAAGCATCTTAGTAGTTGAAGGCTGGTCCGGAGACTAGATGTCCTCCAGAAGGGCCGGTACCATGAGGGTCCTAATCGTCGATGATAATAAGGAATATCGTAAGCTGCTGCGGCGAATTTTAGAGGAACAGCAGGACCTAGTCCTGGTAGCCGAAGCGTCCGGCGGCGAAGAGGGCGTCCGGTTAGCTCAACAATTCAAGCCTGATGTCATCCTTATGGACCTCGATATGCCCGGCACCGACGGCCTTCAGGCGACCCGCCGCATTAAGGAAAGCTTAGCAGGCGCGACAGTCCTTATCCTTTCGGCCCTAGATAGCGAAGCCTATCGGGAACGTGCAGTGGAGTGCGGTGCGGATGCTTATTTGCCCAAGACTACATCGATTTTCGAAATTCTCTCTGTTATCCGAAACGTGCGACCGATGAAGGCTGCTTAGAGTTCGGCTCTAGCAGAAGTAGAAACCCCTTTTTCACCCCGCAGAATCCAAGCTGGAAGAATCGGGCCCTGGATCACCCATTTTCAGGCTGCGGTCTGGACCTTAGAAAAAGACGAAGAGGCCGCCGACCCGGACCCGAGATTCAATCGGCGTTTAAAACTTGGAAGCCTGGCGGAGGCATGCGAGAAATTGACAGTTAAGCTATGCAAGCCCTTTTCGGATACTTTAAAAACTATTTCGTCTGAGCTATATCGGCAGCGCAGAAGCGGGTTGTAGCGAGGATACGCCGGGCTTGAGCGAGCCGTCGCCGCTGATACGTATCTCCCGCCGCTTGAGGAACACAACATGAAGCAAAAGCGATACAGTCCGAAATTGGACCAACCCAAGGCGCATCGAACATCGGCGGCACGCATGCTTACCCAATCGGGAAAGGAAAAACAATGGCGACTATGCGAGACGAAGAACTAGCGGAAAAAGAGACGGCTCTGATTGCAGAGATTGAACGCTTGTTTGCCGGATTTCACCCGTTCCTGCCGTGGAAGCGAGACGTGGTAATTATTCATCAAGACTCGTTCGCGGCGGATTAATAGGGACGAGGAATATGCACTTTTCGGGAAAGCCATGAAGTTTGCGGGCATCTATGGAAAGAAGGCATACGTCCTGGAAAGATATTTCTACTGAGTTGGCAGTCACGAACAGATGGCAGGCGGCCGTTTCGTCATAGTGACGATTGAGTGTTTGCATTGTAGGGCGAGGCAGACAATCCACGTTGTCGTCCGCCCTAATGATGACCCACGAGAGCTGCGCCTTATGTGCAGCGAATGCGAGAAGGAGTTCACCGTTCTTCTTCCTGGTAAGATCGTCGGCGGGCCGTTCCGGATTCCTGGTTGATGCATTTTGTAGCGGTCGCATCCACCATGTGGTCTCTCCGCTCTCTTACCGAAGGAATCGAGCACACCGCCGAGGTGACTGCCGGAAGCCTCTATGAAGCCATCGCGCTGGGACTGCGGGCGATCCGTCAATGCAGCTGGGCCGAGGACATCGGCCAGAATTTCACAATCCGCGTCTTGGCAAGGGATATGCCGGTTGAGCACACCGTGGAATTCCGGGCTTTCCAGAAATGGCTCGAACAACACGGACGCAGTCCGAGGGAAGTCACGGCGCGTGCCAGGGTGCGCGAGATTCTAGAACTGAAATAGAGGTTCCTACAACGCAATATCAGGTTTAACGATCCTGCCCTTTTGAGATGATTTCGTTATCTCGGGGAAATTCTCATTCGTCAAAAACTTCATCTGAGGATCAGCCAAGTACATCAGCATTTGAAAATCGATATAGAGGCCGCGATCATTCTTTCTTGGCTTCGAGTGACCTGCTCCCCGAAATTTAGTCCAGCCAAAACGTAGCTTCTCCGGGTATAAAACCACGAGAGGAGAAGCGCCATGAAAAGAAGCCGCTTTAGTGAAGAGCAGATCCTCGGGGTGTTGAAAGAAGCGGAGGCCGGAGTTCCCGTGAAGGACCTCTGCCGCCGGGTGGGTGTCAGTGAAGCCACGTTCTACCACTGGAAGGCGAAGTACGGAGGCCTGGAAGTGAACGAGGCTCGGCGGTTGCGTCAGCTGGAGGAAGAGAACGGACGGCTGAAGAGGATCGTGGCGCAGCAGGCGCTGGACCTGGATGCGCTGAAGGTGGTGCTGGCAAAAAAGTGGTAGGCCCGCGGGCGAAGCGAGAAGCGGTGCGTGTCGTGCGGGAACAAGCAGGGCTGAGCGAGCGACGCGCCTGTGGGCTGATCGGGATGCACCGCGGGAGCTGGCGGTACCGGCGAAAGGAACGGAACGAAGCGGCGTTGCGGGCACGGCTGCGGGAGTTGGCAGGCGAGCGTCCGCGATTCGGTTATCGGCGGCTGTACATTTTCCTGCGACGGGAGAAGGCCGAAGACGGAACGCTGCGGTGGTTGGTCAATCACAAGCGGGTCTACCGACTCTATCGGGAGGAAGGGCTGGCGATGCAGCGTAAAAGGCGCAAGCGATTTCGGGCTGAAGCGCGAGTGCCGTTGGCAGTTCCGACGCGTGCGAATGAAATGTGGACGATGGACTACACGCATGACCAAATGGCCGGCGGGCGGAAGTTCCGAACGCTGAATTTGATGGATGGCTACACGCGAGAGGCTCTGCGGATCGAGCCGGACACGTCGCTGCCCGGTCTGCGTGTGGTGCGGATACTGGAAGGGCTGCGGGAGCGACGCGGAACACCGGCTGCGATCCAGGTAGACAATGGAACCGAGTTCACCAGCCGCGTCGTGGATCAGTGGGCCTATCAAAACCAGGTAGCGCTGCACTTCATCGAGCGTGGCAAGCCCACGCAGAACGCATTCATCGAAAGCTTCAACGGGAAGTTCCGGGATGAATGCTTGAACCAGAACTGGTTCGTGGATCTCCGACACGCACGGGAGGTGATCGAGTCCTGGCGGGTGGACTACAACACGGTGCGGCCGCACAGCTCGTTGGGGTACCGGACGCCCGAAGAATTTGCCGCGGCCAATGGCTGTGGAAAAGACGGTGGCTTCGCCACCTTGGAAAACGCTACGCGTTTCCCACTTTCCCCCAGCCGCGACGACCGCCCTATTTCAACCGTTGCAGTGGAACCAAAAACCCTGGGAGCTTCGTTATGACTGGACCAAAAACGGGGGGCAGGTCAGCGGCACTGAATATTACATCGGTTGCGAAGGCGTCGAGAAAGATACGAACGCCACAAATCGACGGGTATGTGAACTCTTAGCCTCATTGGTATCAATATCGACCTTCCGAAACAGACACGTGAGCGCCCGCTCTTCGCTCTTCTTTACCAATGCGGTCTTGTGCCTACGTCCTGGACTTCTGACAGGCCCTCCGATAAAGGCGGGTTGTTTTGCAAACTGCTCGAAAGCATTCCTTCGCCCGGCAGGTCGAATTGGTGAACCCAAAAGTGGTAGTCACTCTGGGGCGCATGGCGTACCGCTCCCTGATGACCGCCTACGGTAAAGCGCCGAAGGAACTTATGCGGGATGCCGTGAATGAGAGCATTGAACTGACCAATCGCACTTGGCTCGTGCCTGTATTCCATCCCGGCAACAACGGCACGCGCTCGCGCTCTCTAGAAAAGCAAAAGGAAGATTGGCGGCGCGTGCGAGAGGCTCTGAACCGAACGAGCCCAACACCATGACGGTCGCGAGAAAGGGCGGTGCTATTGTTAGGTGCTATCGGCGAGCAAATCGCGGTGCCGTACCCGAAGGGCACCCGCCCCCGAAGGTTTTGTCGTGAGTGAAGTCTGATCAGGTCCGCCATGAAGCAGATCAAAGTTAATTCTTGGGCTGATTTTGAGGTAACACTCCAGCAGCTAGGCCATTTGCGCGAGCCAGCGGAGCCAATGAAACACTACGTCGCTCTGAACGATCCTATTCTATTTAGAGGTATCGGAAATGGCGAATGGGGCCTTGAAACGACATTGGAGCGATCCTATCCAATGGAACGGTCCGACCAAACAGTCAGCCTCCTGAGCTATTACCGCAAAATCTTCCTATGGATGCCAGCCGTCGAAACTATGAGTGGCGAAAAATGGGGGCAGATCCCAAATCTTCCTGAATTCGGAGACCTCCTCCAGAAAAGTAGCGAGGGGAATCTAAACGCTACTCTCAGCCAGAACCGTGCAATATACGAATATCTGATCTATCTACGACACCACGGGTTTCCGTCTCCCTTGCTCGACTGGACGGCTTCGCCTTATGTCGCTGCTCTGTTTGCGTTCGACGCGATGGATGAAAAAGCAAAGCATGTGGCTATCTATGCCGTTTTGCAAGACTCATACGCAATGCCGAGTTTTGCATCGGGCGAGGCCTTCTTCGTCCTAGGACAGTATATTCACTCGCATCCCCGGCATTATCTTCAGCAAAGCCGCTATTCTCTTTGTGTCCGCTTGCAATCGCAGGATCAGTGGCCCGGCAAGGATTATCTTTTCCTCTCGCACGAGCAGGTACTCGGTCGAAATGTCAACCAAGGCTTGTTGGTAAAGTTGGAGCTTCCCGCCAGCGAAAGACGATTAGCGCTTAGACATTTGGATTCGATGAACATTAATCCCTATTCACTTTTCGGCTCCGAAGAGGCCTTGATACGCACAGTTGCCAGGCGCGAATGCCTGTTCAAGAGTTGGTGCTATCACTAATAGGTGTTGATGGGCGACTCCAGCACTGATTAGACCTTTCCTAGAAGTCCGATTCAGTAGCTCCACCCGTCACTAGATGGCGCAATGGGCTGGTCAACAATCCTCTGGAAGCCCCCGAACCACTGACCTGCGCCCACAGGTCATTTCCTGCCGGTCGAGCGCTCCTGCGGCTTGTAGGAGGACTCAGTGGATGAAGGCCGGTTGCTTTTGGTTTACGCGGCAGAGCGCAGACTTCAGGCTTGCGTCCAAAAGAGGACGAACGTTCCCCTCAAGCTAACGCTGCCTGCCTGTCGCTTCTCAAACTGGTCAGTAGCCCGGAGTACCGCCGTTGCGGACGGTCGTTGCGGACGGCGATGCCCAACGCCTTTCTCTGCCCGATCAGCACGAGCAGCTGCTTCCCCCGCGTGACCCCGGTAAAGATCAAGTTACGTTGCAGGAGCATGTAGTGCTGCGTTGCAAGCGGGATCACCACGGCTGGAAACTCCGATCCCTGCGCCTTGTGGATCGTGATCGCGTACGCCAGTGCAATCTCGTCCAGTTCCCCAAAGTCGTATTTCACCAGCCGCTCGTCGAAACGCACCGCGACTTCTTGCTCGACTGGATGAATTCTCTCTATCATCCCTACATCCCCGTTGAATACGTCCTTGTCGTAGTCGTTCTCGGTCTGGACGACCTTGTCGCCTGTCTGGAATCACCAGCCGAACCGCTCGACGACGGGCTGGTCAGGACGAGTCGGGTTCAAAGCTCGCTGTAGGACTGTGTTCAATTCGCGCACCCCGAGCGATCCTCGGTTCATCGGGCAAAGAACCTGAACGTCGCGGATCGGGTCTAAACCGAATCGTTCGGAAATCCTTGCCTGTACCAGCTTGATTAGCGTGGCGGCGATCTTCTCGGGATCGTCCCGCTCGACGAAATGAAAGTCGGAACTCGGGTCGCCGCGTAGTTCCGGCATCTGCCCTCGGCGAATTCGGTGCGCGTTGGTGATGATCCGGCTGTCCGCTGCCTGCCGGAACACCTCGGTGAGGCGTACCACGGGCACCACGCCGCTCTTGATCAAGTCCCGCAGCACGGTGCCCGGTCCGACGGACGGGAGCTGGTCCACGTCGCCGACCAGGATCAACCCGGCACTGTTCGGAACAGCCCGCACCAGGGAATGCATCAACGGCACGTCCACCATGGAGGTCTCGTCCACGACCAGGAGACCGCAAGGGAGCGGGTTGGATTCGTTCCTGGTGAATCGACCAGTTCTGGGGTCAATCTCTAGCAATCGGTGGATTGTCTTCGCTTCCAAACCCGTGGTCTCGGCGAGCCTTTTCGCCGCCCGTCCGGTCGGGGCACACAGCAGGCACTTCACGCCCTTGGTTCGCAGGATCATCAGAATCGAGTTCACGAGCGTCGTCTTGCCTACGCCCGGTCCTCCCGTGAGGATCACGACATGGCTGGCTAGAACCGTTTGGAGCGCCTCGCGCTGGCTAGGAGCGAGCGTCTTGCCCGTGCGTCCCTCGCACCATGCCACGGCTTTGTCGAAATCGATCGGAGGATAGACCGTGGGCGCTTGGACGAGCCGTTTTATCCTTGCCGCGATGGCTTCTTCCGCCTTTCTGAGGTGCGGGAGGAAGATCAGGGGTTCACCGCCGATCTCCTCCCGCAGCAAAGAGCCGCCCGCGAGCATTTGCGACAGAGCTTGTTCGACTGCGGCTTCCGGTATTTCCAGCAGCTTCACCGCAGAGAGCTTCAAGTTTGGCAGAGGCAGGGCACAGTGACCGTCCGAGGTCGCCTCCAGAAGGACGTGATCGATGCCTGCCCTTGCGCGGTTGACCGAGTCTCTCGGAATCCCGATCCTCTGCGCGATCTGATCGGCGGTGGCGAAACCGATCCCGTATATGTCTTTTGCCAGCGTGTATGGATTCTCGCGCACCTTTTCAATGGCTTGCTTCCCGTAGGTCTTGAATATCCGCACGGCCCGGCTAGTGCTGACACCATGGCTGTGCAAGAACAGCATGATCTCCCGGACTTGCTTCGCTTCTTGCCATGCAGCTTCAATTCGTTCCCGGCGCTTGGGGCCGATGCCATCGACCGTTTGCAGTTCGGCGGTGCGATTCTCGATCACCGTGAGGACATCGGCTCCGAACCGCTCGACCAGCTTCTTTGCCAGGATTGGTCCGATCCCCTTCACCAAGCCGCTGCCGAGGTAACGCTCGATCCCTTCGGGTGTGGTCGGCGGCACGGTCTTCATCATCGCCGCCTTGAATTGCAGCCCGTGCTCTTTGTCTCTGATCCACGCGCCCTCGGCAACGAGCCATTCCCCAGCGGTTACCGCAGGCAGCGATCCGACGACGGTCGTCTCTTCTCTGTGCCCCTGTGTCTTGACGCGGAGGACGCAAAAACCGCTTTCCTCATTGTGGAAGGTGACGCGCTCGATCAGGCCCGAGATTTCTTCGGTCATGGATTTGTGCTCAGGTATTGCGGCGCTCATCTCGTTGGAGGGTTATTCACCCACGGATGAGTTGCGCCCGATTGCCGGGGACCGCATGGAGCGATTCCTCATTAACTATCATTGTCGGGCTATCATCTCTCATTCGACCATTGGAGTCATAAAGACCTGATATCCGCCGCGATCAAAGTCGGCGTAGGGAATAATCACAATCTCGGCAAAGCGCCGGCCAATGCCCTGGAGTTGCTTTCAATGTTCAGTGGGAGGAAAGTGAAGGTACCGGATTCTTTGTGTGAGCATCACCCTGAGCTTAGACAGATCGCTGATAGAGGCGAACCGAACCGGAAAACATCTAAATAGCAAGAGGCCAAACGAATGACAGCGAACTCAAGAGCGAAGCCGGAAGAGCCTGCATCTACGGATATCGTCACCGACGTTGTGAAGGAAGCCTCCCAGGAGTCGTTTCCCGCGAGTGATGCTCCTTCATGGACCGTGACAACCGGAGAAAAAGAAAACCAACTTGAGGTTGCCCCTGACCAAGAAGGCTGCGCCACATCATTCATAATGCAGGAGCGAGGCGAAATAGGCGGAATCTGTGACGAGCAACAGAACCCCAGGGAGCAATATGTGCAGCCGGATAGCGAAAAAGAAAACGGCGGCGAAGGATAGCTCTTTCCCCTCTCGGATGGAGTATTGCCTTTTTCCTTGGCGGCGTTTACAACTGGTTCCACGCAAAAGGGTGGGAGTGAATCGTGCGATTAGATTTCTCAGCCGCATCGCAACGTGACCCCGCCGAGTCAGCAGAAATTACAATTGCTATCGAAGAAGCCGTCTTCTGCGATGGTTCTGAGTGTGGGGCTGCGGTGCCGGGACCGGATGGGGAATTAGAATTGTTAGCGCGGCATTGGCACATGATTGAAAAAGGAAGATCGCCGGAAGCAGGACCGCGTTGCTACGCGATTTGGCAAGCAAAAGATTGCTGATTGTTCACCGTCTGGAGGGCAATAATGAGATCGACGATTGCGTTTGGTGTCGGAGCAGTTATCGGAGCGGGACTTGCCATGTTCTTTGCACCTAAATCCATTGAGCTAATACGACAAGGCTTGGTGGACAAAGTAACGGGCGGCATCGAGCGTGGGCAAGCCAAGGTTCGTGAGATTACGAGTCAAGCGATTCGGGTCGCGGATGAGGCGAAGGACCAGGTTCAGCGTGTCCAGAACGCCGTTGATGCCGGTGTCCGGGCCTTTAAGGAGGCAAAGAACTCCACGAGTCATCGTTCTTCCTGAATCGATCACCGATCCTTATCCAGATACTCCTGAGGCACATCATCTTCCGGCACTTCGTGAGTCTGTACCTCGCCCTGATCGGCATCCAGGGCACTTTCCACGCCCTGTACCGCCTCGGCTTCCAAGGCGTTCCCTTCCTCCAGCAACTCCTCGACGCTCTCCGAATTAGCCGTTGGACGGTTGGATAGTCCCTGCAAGTCCCCGGACTGTCCGTCCTGCTGCTTTCGCGGTTCTGAGGACGAGAATGGTAACAACGGCACCGTCTCCACAACTAAGCCTGTACTCGATACTCTCCTCCTCTTCGCTGAGAACCTCTTTTCTCTGCCGGGCGAGGACTGCTTGGAAGCCGCTCTTTTCCGCACCGGCTTTTTCTTTGGCTTCATCTTCTTACGCACGGATTTCTTCCGCGCCTGCTTGTTTTTCTTTGGCATGCGGGCAGTCTAACACGGAGCAACCCCGTGAAAGATATCTGTGGAATCCCGGCAGCAGGCTTCAGGTCTCTCCCCACCTTGACGGGGTCGAATCAAAAAGGGTATAAGCCGGACGATTACTCCCTTCGTTTCTCTCCTGGAGATGCTTCGATGCGTACCTTATGTGCAGGACTGGTTGCTGGTGCGTTGGTGTTCGCTCTGAGCGTGTCGGCATTTGCCGCGACGCAAACCATAACGGGCAGGCTCATCGACGAAACCTGCTATAAACAGAACAAGGCGAACACAGGCGTTGATCATAAAATGCCTGAAGACACACCGGGCTGCGCCGTAACGTGCGCGAAAATGGGTCTACCCGTTGCGCTGCTCACCGACGACGGGAAGGTTTACACCGTGACGGGCGATCTTGCGGCGAATAACAATGCGAAGCTAGTGCCCCACCTGAGCCACAAGGTCGAACTCACCGGCGACGTTAGCGGAACGGGTGGCACCATGACGATCGCCGCCACCACTCTGAAGATGATTAGCAAGTAGACGCTGAATCCGGTTCTAACTCAGTGCGGGAGGATTCGCCCGCGGCTCTGAGATTTACGCAGCCGCTCGAAGAGCTTTCTGCTCAGTCAATTCCGTTTCCCCTTGCAGCCAGTCGTCCAAGGCACGACCATCGCCTCTCCCACGCTGCTCTGGGTTGTTCAAGTCCTTCTGGGTCGCTTACTCTTCCTCGACCTTGCGACCTGCACCCGCAGCTTCTTCGCCTGCCAGTTTGTCCCTGTGGTCAAAACGCCCCTGGCAAGCACGTAGGGTTTCTTCATCCCTGACTAGCACCCATCGTTCGGGGGAGCTATCAATCTTGCGGATGATGGTTCCACCAACGTTTCGGGCAATAAAGACAGAGTTGGTGCTGATCACACCATGCTCTTTGCGGTTGCGGGAAACCTCCAGCACGTCCCAATCCGGTCCGAGAGCTTGGCTCGTCCCAGAGCGATAGATGAGCGTGGTCGGCGATTGCTTCTCCGGTGCTTCCATGCCCTCAAGATACCACAGGGGTATAATTGAGCCTATGAACGCAGCGGTATCATCACCACGGCAAAAAACATTTTTCATGAACTCGAAGGGCGAGAATCTCGTCGGCTGCACAGCGTGTTCTTGGTCGGCACCCATGAAGGGGCGGCACATCAGTTCCGCCAATAGGGAGTTTGACGACCATGTCTGTGCCGAACATCCTCCACTGAAAAAAGCAGCGCGCAAATAGACCGGCATAAGAAGTTAAAAGCCCCGGACCGAAATCCGGGGCTTCTCTTTTTCGGCGGTCGGAGGAACGACCATGGTAGTTCCGACGGGCAAATGCGGGATTTGCGGAGTGCCGACGAACCAAAGCTTCCCCTACTATTGCGACGCCCACAGGGAAGAACTCTTTGAAAAGGTGACGGGAACGAAGCCTCAGGAGCCGCCCAGACCTAAGTTTTGAAATCTGCGGTTGTGGAGCATGAGTCGTCGGCGGGACCGCCACTCGCTTTTCAAATGACTACGATGTTGAGGTGCTGCGCGATTTCGCCTTGACTCCGGGCGGCGAAGGGATGAGACGGTTCAGCGTGGGGATCAATTCAGTTCCAGCGGCGTTCTTGGATACAAAGGCATCGGCGAACAGATGCATTGCGCTTACAACTTGGGGGGAATCGTGATCCGTGAAGACGACAATCTTTGTGGACGGTGCAATGCTCCGTATTTCGTAGGCTGCTTGGATGCCGTTCATAACCGGCATGCTGATGTCGAGAAGGACGATTTCCGGCTTGAGCTTCTGGACCTGCTCAATAGCCTCTTTGCCATTCCTTGCCTCGCCGCACACTTCCAACGAGTGCCAGTCAAGCAGCCTGCGAACACCCTTCCGCACGCCGGGATGGTCGTCCACGATAAGTATTTTTGCTGGCAACTGCGCTCCGACCGATTGCCAGCAACGGGCAGGAGGGGGTTGTAGGTGCCCAGTTGCGGGCACTCGTATAATCACCTGATGACTTTGTCTGTTCAATACAGGATAGCCCCGATAACTACCATTTGCCTGAGAGGTCTGACGGCTCCCCCAAACTTGGTTGGTCATCTTAGGAACGGGATTCAAGTCTGGGAAGTCGAACGCCCCGCCCGGTGCGTGGTTCAGGTAATCGAACGGGGCATCCGATTGGTGATTCGTGCTCATGAGTTTGACAGAAAGACGTGAAAGTCTCATTTGGATTTAAGTACAGAGGACTCGAATAGATTAACTGTTTATAAAAGGCCAAAGAGGTTCAGCACGCTCAACGTAATCACTGCTGCCACGACAAAATAGAGGAGGTACAGGACGAGGAAGTAATTGCGTCGTTGGCGTCGCTGCGATTCATCCATGTCGGCGTCGGTCAGACCGGCTGACTTTCCGGGTTCAGAAGCCGCTTGATCGTGGGTATGAGCGAATTGACGGCTTGAGATTTCGGGACGAATGCCCCAGCACCGAGCAGGCGAGTAACTACAGAAGCCTCACCCACATTGTAATGACTGCTGATGAAGATGATCTTAGCGGAAGGATTAAGCCGGTTCATCTCGTAGGCCGCTGCGATGCCACCAACAGGCTCCATGACTATATCGAGGACTGCCACATCTGGGGTTGTCTTCTGAAATAGCTCAATAGCCTCTTGCCCATTCGAGGCAAGGGAAACCTCCCAAAACGGCTGCTGTCCTTTCAGGAAGGATTTAAGGTTATCCCGAACACCCTTGTGGTCATCGGCGATGAGAACATGCACGATTGTGACCTGCGAGAAATCGCGTCATGCTATGCCCTATCAGACTCAGCCCATATACACGGATCACCTTAGATGTCCAATATTGAACACAGAAGTGGGCTCGGCCACAACAAGCCCCGCATCGTTTCCATTCGAATTGGGCAATTTCATTCGGGCCGCGGACTGCTGATTATCGGGGACAGAAGAGAAATTGCACCGCAACAGCCCTGTCACCATTCGGCAGAGAGGTGACCCGCACCACTTCGCCGACATAATCCACATGCGCGGTAACGTCGGCGGAATACGGAAAGGTTAGAAACAGCGACATCCCTGAACGATAATGATCGTGCGAAGTGGTGAAGGATAGGCCGTTCCGATTGAAATCAATCGTAGTTGTTACCTCTTCGATTTGCTCTCCTGAGGAACGAAGGGGCCGCACATATAGGGGAAGGCAAAGTTTCAGACGTTCTCGCTTTCGACGTTCCTCTAATTGTTGCTGAGAACTGATACGTTCACCGATCAGAGCCGACGGGGCGTGGTTTGACATAATCCCTCCCTTGCGGTGACGTTGAGAACATTTCGTTCGCGCAATAGAGCGATATCAGCTTCCTAGCCCAAGGTTTGATGGGTAGCACCGAAAACAGGCCGCCGCTTTTGTTTATTCACGATCGTTACGAGGAGTTCGATAGCAATGCCGAAGCGACCATCTGAAAACGTATCGATCCGCACGACTTTGCCAAAGAACTGTACGTTACGTTCAGTTGCAATTGAATAAGGGAAGGTAACCACAACGGCCATCCCCGGCTTATATGAGGGAATTGTGCTAGCGAAATACACACCGTCACGAGAGGCATTTAGTGTCGTTGAAATTTCCTCAAATTTCCCTACCTCGCCGTTGGAACTAATGTGGACCGGGAGAGAAACTGCGACGCGCTCTGTGCGCCGACGATCTTCGACCCATTCGGTCACGCTCACGGTTCCTACGGGTTGGATTTGCTGTTCCATGCCAATCCTCACGCTGTCGCAGTATCCTCGACTCGTTAGGGAGCCGCTGCAATAGACCAACGGTCTAAGGCCGCATTCCTTCGTTCCGTTACTTTCGTACTAGTTTTTTCGACCCTGAGGTCCCGACCTCTTAGATTGAACGCCGTGGTCCGAACACACGGTAGTTACACTTTCGAGAGTTGCTGCTATCTATTGCTTGCAAGATTCCAGACGCGTCGCTACCTTCAACTCACGGTTATTCCCTGCGATTGAGGTAAGTAGTTCAATGGCAAGTTCGACTGGTGCCCCGAAGGTCGATGTTTCCCAGGACACGGGCAATTGGCACCCGCGGCGTTCGGATCTTCGTTATACATTCATCGCCACGATCGAGGTGATAGACGCGAACTCCGGCAGGCAGATCGTGTCCGCGACATCGAATCTCAGCCGCTACGGCTGTCATGTAACAACTATCACGCCCTTCCTCCCCGGAACCTCGGTCAAATTGACAATCAAGCACCAGGGCATCACGGTCGAATGCGCGGGCAAGGTGGTGTATGCGATCAGCGGCGAAGGTATGGGCGTCCACTTCGAGAAGGTTGGGATTGCGGATCGGGGTCATCCTGAAGGATTGGCTCGTGCAGATAGGCGCTGAAGAGCTTGAGCATCGATTACGGAAAAGTTCAAAAATAAAGACACCTCTGTCTTACAAGGAGATAGTCTTTCTTATTGGTTGCGTCCTGGGGTTGACCGTCCTCATAGCGGGTGCGTTTGGCTGGCTAGGCATTCTGTGAAGGATAGATCGTGTGGGAGGCGATAAATGCGGAAGATCCTACTGGTCGAAGATCATGAAATTGACCTGGAGCTGCTGCGCAGGCGCCTGGAGCATAACGGTTACTTTGTAATTCCTGCCCAGGATGGCGAGCAAGGGTATTCGCTGGCTTGTTCGGAGAAGCCTGATCTCATTTTGATGGACATCTGCCTACCCCGCATGGACGGCTGGCAAGTCGCCAAACTTCTCAAGGCAAATGACGCTACACGGCACATTCCAATCATCGTCGTAACGGCCCACGATTTGATAAGTGATCGGGCGAAAGTATCTGAAACGGGTTGTAGCGGCTATGAGATCAAACCGATAAAGTTTGCGCAGCTGCATCAAACAATCGAGAACCTATTCGGCCAAAAGGCCGCAAATTGAATGGCGCAAAATGTGAGGCTGCGACAGTTCTCGGGTACGCCAACAGCGGCGGCGTATTTTCTGAAGTTACGTAGCAACTGCTTACGTGACATTACACCGCCCTTTTGAGATGGGGAAAGAATCCCGGAGCCGTTCTCTCGGCGTTCCTTCAGCCAAGCTTGCAAAGCAACGAATTCATCGAGCAGCGGTTCAGCTTTGTTAGCGTCGAGGGTCTGAAAGAAAGAGCCCTTGGCTCGTTCGATACGGATCGTGCTGTCGGTAAGGCTGATGTCAGTGATCTTGAGTTTGCATACCTCGGAGCTTCTCATGGCGTGCCGGAAGCAAAGCAATAAAAGGCACCAATCGCGGGTCGAGTTTTCTCGGGCAGTTTTAAGGACAGCAAGGATCTTATCTGGACTGAGGTCTTTCATTGATTGCCCATCGACCTCTGCGTTAACTTCGGTCGGGAACTGATACGAGAACAGTCTGGTCCTGTCCTGGGAAGGCTTCGCGCAACGCTCGAAGTCTTTCTTGCTTTCCTTCTTCTCCAAAATTGATGGTTACGAGTGCGCACTCAGAGACCGACAGGCCGTCATTTTCAATGTTCTGTACTTCTTGCAAGATGGCCTCAGCGAAAAATATGGCCTCTTGCTTATCTTTAAAGGATATACATAGGGCACCATCGCCCCGAAGAGGTTCGTAGCCCATGCGTGCGTTTGATAGGGACACCATGATCCTCCGTCAGAATGGGCCGATTACAGCAAGCCTAGCCAGGCCAACAGGCTCAGCGTCACTACCGCTGCGTAGCCGAGATAGAGCAGATAAAAGAGGTTTCGGCGTTTCCGAGCCGCTGCCTTATCCATGACCTGAATTAGTATGCGGAGACTAATATAATTGTTTGGTAAATTAAAGGACAAAAGTTAGAGTGGAGGGCGTTACGGCAACGCTAGGGGAAGCATTGCAGTAAGGGCACCCCGAGGTTCGGGGGAACCTTAGACCATCTGTTCCCTCTCAGAGGATTAGAGGCTATTTTTAGTGGTAGAATCCGCGCCACGGAGGTAGTGCAGATGCCGAAGAAACCGCCTAAGAAAACCGCAAAGAAGCCAAAGCCAAAAGCGTAAGTTTCCGCCAGCGAAAAGACGCAAGGACGATTTTATCAATCCCGACCCCGCCTCGTGGCGATGGGCGCATCGGGAGTTTGAGGCGATCACGCCTCCGCCAACCGTCTAGCTATGATTGAACGTCGCCTAGCAAGCCGCTATTACTTCGGAGCAATCGCCGAGATAATTGACCTGGATTCACGCGCGGAGTTGGTTTCCGTCACTCGCAATCTGAGCTTATCCGGTTGCTTCGTCAAAACAGCGACACCCTTTCGTCAAGGCACAGAAGTCCGCGTGAGAATTACCTCATCGGGAGCAGACTTCGGTGCAGTCGAACGATCGCGCCCTTCTTGAAAAATGGCTAGGTATAGGTTGAAACGAGGCACCAGTTTGCCCTGCATGCAGAAGCTCACCAAGAAAACACGGACCTGTGACTAGAATCACGTAACACTGTGATCGGCTTCATAGCGATCTACAGCCTCCTGCGCCACAAAGAGGTGTAGTAGAAAGGGGAAGAGCCATGAAGCCAATAGATTCCACGAGGCATCTGGAGGGGGCCGCCCTCAAACTCTTCTTTGCTCTGATGGTCACGGCTATGGTGGCGTTCGCTGGAACCTCCATCATCGACGAGCAGAAGCAGCCCACTGTGGAGGTGAGCGGAGTTGTGACTGACGCGGTTTGTGGCATCACACATGGCACGAACGGGAGCGATGCCGAATGTACGCGTCTATGCGTAAACATGGGGGCTGATTTTGCTTTAGGCGTAGGTAAGAGGATTTACATCCTGCAAGGTCATCGAGCCGACCTGGACAGATTCGCCGGGGATAGAGTGATCGTAAAAGGGAAGATAATTAAGCCCGATACAATTGCCGTGGAATCGGTCGTCCCTTCGGTCGTTTCGACCTCTCGTCCCAGAGGAATCTGAGTTTCGGAGCACGGCCATGGGTAAGAATTGGGTGCCAATACGCCTTGGCCGTCGGGAAGAATACCTACATCTTGGAAGGTCACCAGGGTGAAGTGAACAGGTTCGCCGGAGACAAAGTCACTGTAAAGGGCACAGTGGGCCGCGACGCCATCTCTAGGGAATCAGTTTCTCTTGTTAGCAGGGGTGCGAAGCCCTGAGTGGCTTCGGTGGCGGCCCTGAGCTGTCGCGCCAGGCATGGCCTTGCTGCCTGTCTCGCTGCCGAGGGAGGAACAGGAGGAATTGCCATCGGGTGATAAAGCGAGGAATATCACGGCTTTTGCTGGGTTTTGCACTCATTTGCTTCGTATCTGCCAGCATGGGTGCAACGGCTCAGACAGCTCCTAAGACACAAGAGCAACTGGAGCAATTCGAACGACTAATTTATTCCGTGAAAGGCCCAGACTTGTTTCGTGCTCATTGTGCTGCTTGCCATGGTGAGGACGCCAAAGGCGGCGGACCGCTGGCATCAGCGTTGAAGTCGAAAGTGCCCGATTTGACCGTGTTGGCGAAGAACAATGGAGGGCAGTTTCCATGCGCACGTGTGCGGAGAACCATTATGGGCGACGAAGTTTTGTCGTCGCATGGTTCTCGGGAAATGCCCATCTGGGGATCTATCTTTCATCAGATCGAGGAGGATGTGGACTGGGGAAACGTGAGGTTGGAGAATCTCGTGAAGTACCTGGAATCGATACAGACAGCTTCAAATACCCCGTCCGGTGCTGAATTGTACAGGCAACATTGCGCCGTCTGCCACGGAAATGATTTGAAGGGAAGTGGCCCTGTGCCTTACCCATTCAGAGCACCGCCCGACCTAACCACGCTAGCCCGGCGTCACGGCGGCAAATTCCCGGACGCCTATGTCTCGAACGTGCTACGGAATGGCGTCGTAATGCCCGCGCATGGGCCGGCTGAGATGCCCATCTGGGGAGCGGATTTTACGATGGAGCGATTGGGTGAGACTCAAGTGGCATTGCGGATTACAAACCTGACGAACTACATCAAGTCGCTTCAGGAGAAATAAGGCGTAGTGGGCCCTACCGACCTCGCGTCGAAGGAAACGGTCATGCTGATTCTGAAAGCTGGCGTGCTCTACTTCGCTCTCGCCTTCGGAGTCGGCTTCGTGCTTGGGACCATTCGGAACGCTTTGTACGAGCGTGAGTTCCGCAATGAGTAGGCAGGCCAGTGGCATTGCCTCGATGCGGGTCTAGCCCCGGCCCCAGCAGAGGTAAGGATTCGGCTCTTTTCGCGCTAAGTTGGCACACTTCAAGGAGGCGGCAATATGCCGGACACGCAAGAGCACCGGGCGCTTCGCCGAATCGTGTGGGTTGGCAGGGCTACCGGTTGGGTCTTGATCGCGCTTGCAATCCTCAACGTCCCCCAAATCGGAGCTCTTACTGGGTTGGCCGGCGGCTTCAGAGTGATTATGTCAGTGGCACTTGGGGTTCTGGGCATCGCATGGGTTGTCGGACTGGGACTATTCCTCCGTTTTTTTGATCGGTATTTATCGCGTAACTGAAACTGAACACAAGATCAGCTCACCGTTCGTTGCCGAAAATCGCCCCGGAACGCTGGCACACATCGCGACTGTGATGGCTAATGCCGAGTAGCCGCCTCGCACGACGGAGCAACTCACTATCCCCGTTCCCGTCTGCACTGATTCGCCACTATTAGCAGTGGCGGTGCGTGAGGCTTCCGTTCTCCTCAATCCAATGTTTGCGCGTGCGGGAAAACCACCGGCTGAAAGGGGTGCCTCTTAAGCGAAAACTGGAAAACGGTCATGCTAGAGCTGAGTAGAACAGAGATTGAGCGATACCTGAAATCGGTCATCGGGCCATCCGCGCGTATTGTGCATCTGAAAGTCCTCGGCGGGTCCGAGGAAAAGGATATCAAGAGTTATGGGTACGGGACGCCTGTGCAAATCGACTATGAGTGTGAAGGAAAACAGCGGCGTGCCGTGCTGCACACGATCAGTCCAGGACCATTCGGGCATGAACACATGGCGGACAACTATCGTCAGCCAGCGTGTTCGTGTGGCGCGCTGCATTTGAGTCTGGGCCCCCACATAAGGACATCAGAGAGAGCCGGATTGACCTGAACCAAACTATCCGTCCGGCATCCTTTTGTCCAATCATGGGCTCCATAGCGGCGTCGTATCCGGCCAGTTCGTATATGAGCCAATTGGCTAGATCACCCCCGCCTACTCCCCCGCCCCCTCTTGCGAAGCCACAACCTGCCAGCGCCCCTGCCGGTTCACGAAAACGTCAGTCCATACATAGTGCCCGCTGGTGTCCATGTCCTTGCGTGAGCTTTTTTCGTCATCGCTGCCTGTTACAACGGCTGCGTTTCCAAAAACGCGCACCCGCATCTTTCCCGTGGTTATTGATGTGTATTTCACGAAGCCGGACTTCAGCTCATCCATAAGCTCCGCCTTTGTTTGGTCCATGCCCCCAAATATTGCCGCATAGTCATCCGCTAGGATTCGGTCTACCGTTGCCCAGTCTTTCTTAACGTAGGCAGTTGCCCATTCCCGCTCCATCTGCGTCAGCGTTTGTTCTACAGTCTCATTGCCCTTAGCAGGCGCTCTCTTCTCCTCTGCCTGAGCCATGGCAAGAGACGGGACTAACAGCACAAGTAACACGATTGCAAGAAGCCGCTTCGTTTTCATATTTCCTCCCGGAAATTATGCTGTTGCTGATGGCGGACCAAAGTCAGTGACGCGCATCACGATCATCTCTGCGGGGTGCAAAGGGAAAAAACGAAGCCCCACTTGTCTCGCATGCGTCTTGAAAGTTGTTGCGCCTCACACTTTCGGTGGCGCATCGACGAGGTGAGCGCGCAAGAACGCGATCCGGCGGCCATAAGTTTCGCAATCATCTTGTCCAGGCGGGACAGATCATCGCGGTCGTGGTCGTTGAGGAACCCGCTTTTCTGGAACATGCCGCTGTCGGCGTGTTACACGGTGATGACGCGCCGCCTCGACTGACGGGATTAGGGCGGATTAGAACCCGCGTCTCGCCGGGGCTCCTTCGATTTTGACGATCTGGGCGCTCAGTGTTGACGAGCCGTACTTCCCGACCGACCCGCTGTCATTTTCCCCACATACGCCCAGCGCGCCTCAGCCTAGTTCCACCTACCTGCCAAATAGCACGCAGGCTGGTGCAAAAACCCCGCATTGCCCCCGAACCAGCCGCCAGCGCCCGCAGGTCATGCCCCGCCGTTCGGGCGGTCCTGCGGCTTGTGTAAAAGGGCAGCAAAAACCATCCGATAGCCAAGCCTACCAGTCGCAGCCGGGTCTGGCTTCGGGTTGATCCGCTGCGGCTTCTTGTGACAGGCATCACAGACAGGACCACGGCTGCGATGCGATTGTGTGCAAAATGATCGCCCAAACAAGATCGGAAACCTACGCAGCATCCCGTCTTGTGCGCTGCCCGCTATGCCAGAATCTCACAAGCGTATTCCGCTGGCGCGGGAACCACGTGGCCTGCCTGGCATGCGCTGGCGGGCGCGTCATCCATTTCCGTAAGCTGACCGCCGAGGTCCACCACTGTGATGGCTCCAAGGGCATCGAACGAGACGGCAGGGCGGTGCTCAGATGACTCTTCGGTACTGCCTGATTTTGTTCTTCGCGGCTTCCCTCGTGGCGGGAACGCCGCCACAGAAACACCCTAACAAGCAGCCTCGTCAGAGCGCCGAGAAGAGGGGTTTTTATTCATGATCAAAGCCGCCTTTCTGGTGCTCGTCCTGAATGGAGCCGTCGCATCTGCTCTGGCTGCTCCCCAGACAATGGATATTGATGCGCGCCGTGGCGCGGCTTTTTTCCAGCAGCAGGGCTGCGTGAATTGTCACATGCTGAAAGGCGTCGGACCCGGGGAAGCCCCGGATCTCGGCAGGCGCTTGGATCGCGACTATACCCCTGCTGGAATTGCTGCCCGGATGTGGAGTCACGCGCCAGTGATGTGGGCGGCGATGGCCAAAGACAATGTCCCCATCCTGCCGGTCAGCACGGATCAGGCCGCCGACCTCTTCGCTTACTTCTACGCGGCTCGCTACTTCGAGAAGCTAGGTGACGCCGAACGTGGCAAGCGATTGTTCCAGGAGAAACGCTGCACCGAGTGCCATTCACTCACCGCTTTCGGCGGCGGAGTCGGGCCGCCCGTTGAGAAGTGGGAGTCGCTGCAATCTCCCATTCTTCTGATCCAGCAGATGTGGAATCACCAGACGCAAATAACCGCGCGAGTTATCCCGTGGCCGCAGTTGACCTCGCAGGAGCTCGACGACATGCTGGTGTACCTTCAGAACCTGTCGCCGACTCGGGAATATTTCATCCAGCTTCCGCCGCCGAAGGAAGGCGAGCGGTTGTTCCGTGAGAAGGGTTGCGCGGAGTGCCACGAGGGTAAGCTGGCGCTGGAGAACCGGCTATCCGACAGCACGCTCACCGATGTCGCGGCGGCGATGTGGAACCACGCTTTCCAGATGCGCCAGCCTCCGCCGGAGCTGACGATCACCGAGTGGGGGCAGCTAATTAGCTACATCTGGGCCAAGCAGTTTTTTGCCACCAAGGGCAACGCAGCTCGCGGCCGAAAGATCTTTGACTCGAAGAAGTGCGCAGTCTGTCACAACGATCCATCCTCAGGCGCTCCCAGTTTGTCCAAGCCCGCCGAACCTTACTCAGCCATCACCATCGTGTCGGTACTATGGCGACATGGCCCCGTGATGATGCGGAAGCTGCAAGAGAAACACATCGCTTGGCCGCAACTTTCCCAGGGCCAGATGGTCAATCTGATTGCTTATCTGAACTCGCGCTGATGGCTGTCGCGACCCCGCGCGACGAGCATCTTCCGGGTAGATTGAAGGAACATCGCCTGGAGCTTTCACACGTTCTTCGGATGTGTCTGCTCGGCATGAGGGAGACCAACATGCCACCACTGACCACGCCAACGATGGCAATTCTATTTATGATTGTTCTTTTTGCTGCAACGATGGGGATTCCGCACTTGTTTCTGCGGAAGCATCACCCGCCTAAAGTGAACGTACTGCTCCACCGCGCGGGGGGAATTGTAACGATCAGGCAGACGGTCACTCTGGAGAGCTAGTCCAACGGTCGCGGTGATTCAATCCGCGCCGGGAGCAAATACGATGGCAAGATGCAGATGTAAGAATATCCGCCACGGGCACGGCGACCCGTGCGGGAAACCAGGCGCACGCTCGAACAATAACCTTTGCCAAGAATGTGCGGATAAGAGTGTGAAAGAAGGGGCGGACGCGCAACCACGCGAGAACAAGTGAAGGCATCCAAATGAAGATTCTAATTGCGATCGATGATTCCAAGTTCTCACAAGCTGCTGTACAGAGTGTGGTCGCAAGACCAGGGCCACCAGACACAGAGATAAAAGTCTTGCATGTTGTAGAGCCGCCTTCACTGCTGCTAGGCCGTGAAATGACTGGTCACGACCCGGAATTCGAAGCGGTTTGGAAGGCTTGGCGGGAACAGGCCAAGGCTTTGGTTACGAAGGTCACCGAGGGGCCGCGCAGGTCAGGGTTGAATGCTACGAAGGCTTTAGCAGAGTGTGATCCGAAGTCACAAATCATCGACGTTGCTAGCGACTGGCATGCCGATTTGATTGTGCTTGGGTCACACGGACGGAAGGGTCTGAATCGCTTCTTGATGGGTAGTGTGTCGGAAGCAGTTGTCCGCCACGCTCCCTGTTCCGTGGAGATCATTCGGACTCCGGCATAACCGGAAGCCCCTTGAGGCTTGAACTGGGCGTTTGTGCGCCGGGGTAGTCGATGCCGATGTAGCGTTCGAACGAATGGTTCAGCGTCGGCATTCTTGAGTAACTCTTCCGGCCTAACCAATGCTAGGCCCTAAGCGGAGAACGGAACAGCAGTAGAGGCTTGTGGTTGCGGCTCGCCCATGCTCCTTCGCTTGATGTACTGACGATTGTTGACCAACCCCGAATCGATTGAACCGGCTGTTAGGCGGTGTTAGGCTCGCAGAAGTTAGTGGCGCATAGGCCTTCAGGTAACGGAACCGCTCCGCTGAAGGTTTATTCGCGCCGTATGTGCATAAGTGAGCGCAACAGGAACCAAAGTCGGCCGCCCGGCCTCGATTGAGGCGCAGGCGCTTGCGACGGTGCGCCAGCTATTGACGGAGTTGGGCGGGTCGCGAGGGCTCGAAGAGCTGGCCGTGCGCGGCCCATCGGCGAATCTCGAATTTGAACTCGGCCTCGGCAGCCTCGAACGCGTCGAGCTGATCCTGCGACTTGGGGGCGCGTTCGCCAAGCGCTTGCCCGACCGGGTCGTTGCCGAAGCGAATACAGTTCAAGACCTGATCGACGCCATCATCGGCGAATCCGGCGTCGGGCAGACCGCTCACGCTGTTGTGCCCGGGGTATCGGCGACTCCCGCATCGGTTTCCAGCGCGCCCGCACAGCGCCCCGAACTCGAAGATCAAATCCGCCAGGCGCGGACACTTACGGAAGTTCTGCGGTTGCGCGGGCGCGGCGAACCCCGCCGGGCGCACATCCATCTCTACCAAGAAAACGAGCAGCTGCGCACGATCACTTTCGGCGAGCTCTACGACCGCGCTTCGGCTGTTGCCGCCGGGCTGCGGCAGCGGGGCCTTGAGCCCGCGGAGACGGTCGCGATCATGCTGCCAACGTGCGCCGAGTTTTTCCACACGTTCGCGGGCATCCTGCTCGCGGGCGGAATTCCGGTACCCATTTATCCGCCATTTCGCGCGGACCGCATTTCGGAGTACGCAGCGAGGCAAGGGAACATCTTGCGCAACGCCGAGGCGAGGTTCCTGATCACATTCCGCCAGGCGGAGGGGTTGGCGCGGTTGCTTCGGCCGCGCGTGCCGACGCTCGGCGCAGTCTTAAATGCGCAGCAGATCACAAGCACGGCGGGCGCGCCGGAGCCGGCTGCGAGGCCGGAAGAGTGGCGACCCGTCGAGCACCTGATGCATCGGGCGCGAGAAGAAGACATCGCTTTCCTGCAATACACCTCGGGATCGACGGGAGATCCGAAAGGCGTCATGCTGACGCACGCGAACCTGCTCGCGAACATCCATTCGATTGTGTCCGGGGTCGATCTGCAGCCGGAGGATGTAGCGGTGAGTTGGCTCCCGCTCTATCACGACATGGGACTGATCGGCGCGTGGTTCGTGCCGCTGGTTTCCGGCATGCCGGTGGTAGTGATGTCGCCGCTCGCGTTTCTGAGCCGGCCGGAGCGTTGGCTCTGGGCGATTCACCGGCATCGCGGAACGATCAGCCCGGCGCCCAATTTTGCCTACGAGCTGTGTGTGAGGAAGATCGCCGACAAGGATTTGCAAGGGCTCGATCTGAGCTGCTGGCGCGCAGCGTTCAATGGAGCCGAACCGGTACGAGCCGACACGATTGAAAAATTCACGGTCCGCTTTGCTGCGTACGGCTTCCGGCGCGAAGCGCTTTTGCCGGTGTACGGGCTGGCTGAGGCGTCGCTCGCCGTGTCGGTGCCAAAGGTAGGGTCGGGATACAAGGTGGACCGCGTGGTTCGCGAGACGTTCGCGTCCGAAGGCCGCGCGGTTCCGGCTGGCCCGGGCGATCCCGCGCCACTCGAATTCGTGAACGCCGGGAGGCCGCTGCCGAACGTCGAAGTGCGGATCGTGACCAGTGATGGCGGCGAGGCCGGCGAGCGCGCCGAGGGGCGCCTGTGGTTCCGGAGCCCGTCGGCGACGTCGGGCTACTATCACAATCCCAGCGCGACACGCGAGCTGATACGCGAGGAGGGCTGGCTCGATTCGGGCGACCTCGCTTACTTGGCTGACGGCGAGATTTACATCACCGGCCGCGCGAAAGACGTGATCATCAAGGGCGGGCGGAATCTTTATCCGCAGGAAATCGAGGACGTCGCGGGCCGCATTGCGGGAGTACGGCCTGGGTGCGTGGTTGCATTCGGCGTGCCCGACGCACGCAGCGGGACCGAGCGGTTCGTCGTGACGGCGGAAGTCCGCGACATGGCCCGCGCGGAGAGCATCTCGGCTGAAATCAGCCGCGCGGTGGACGCAGCGATTGGGATGCCGCCGGACCAAGTGGAGACTCTGCCACCGCGATCGATACCGAAGACCTCCAGCGGCAAACTGCGGCGCAGCGAAACGCGGCGGCTCTACCTGGAGGGAACGCTCGGGAAGAAGCTCGCGCCGCCCTGGGTGCAAGTGGCGAAGCTCGCGGCGCGGAGCGCGCTGCCGCGCACTTGGGCTTGGCTGAAAGGCGGCGCGAAAACGGGGATCGAACTTTTATACGGCTTGTACGCAGTGAGCGTGTTCGGACTTGTGTTCATACCAAGCTGGGCGGTGATTTGTCTGACGCCGCGGAGGCAGCGGGCCGCTCGCGTGTTGCATGCCGGATCGCGGCTGGCGCTTTTTCTCAGCGGCATCCCCGTGCATGTCATCGGGGGCGATGCCCTCAACGAGGCGCGGAAGACGGGGCCGTGGATCTTCGCACCGAATCATTCGAGCTATGTGGACATTTTAGTGAACCTGGCGTACCTGCCGGCCAACGTCCGATTTGTCGTCAAAGGGGAGATATTGCGAATGCCTTTCATTCGCACGATCGCGCGGCGGACTGGCCAGCTCGCGTTCGATCGCAACGACCCGCAGGCGCGCGTTCGGCAGGCGGAGGAAGTTAATGCGGCGCTGATGCGCGGTGAATCGGTGGCGATCTATCCGGAAGGCACATTCACAGCGATGGCGGGCGTCAGGCCGTTTCAACTAGGCGCGTTCAAAGCTGCGGTTGATACGCAACTGCCGATTTGCCCGGTGGCCGTGCGCGGCGCACGCGACATCCTGCGCGACCACACTTACTTGCCGCGGCCGGGGCGCATCACGCTGACGCTGGGACCGCTGGTGATGCCGCATCGAGCGGAGGGCGCCGATTGGGCGGAAGTGGTTCGGCTGCGCAACCAAACGCGCCAGATCATTGGCCGCAATTCGGGAGAACCGCTGCTGTAGAAGTGGCTATCTCGCTCGTGGCCTTTGGTCTCGTGGCTGACCGGAGGACTGTTCAGCAAAATGCCGACACACTGATTGAGTCTGAAGGATGTTTGCGAACAGGGTTACGCCGCAGCGCGGAGAGCTTTCTGCCCTCTTAGTTCCGCCTCTGCCTGCAACCAGTCATCTAACGCATGACCATCGCGGCTCCCACGACGTTCGTAAAGTTCGTAGGCACGCAGTCGAATTCGCTCTTCGATTTCGCGGAAACTAGCGTCCAACCGACTGAAGAGTGTCTTCCATTCCTCAAGGCTGAGGAGCGGGGGGAACTGCCCGCCACGCTGCGTGTTGTTTTGGCCGTAAGCCCAAAACGTGGGGAGAATCTGCTCCTTGCCAGTTTCGATTTCGCGGAGAACCAAGAGGAACGGGTCGTAGTTCTCGTCGTCCGCCCGCCGCGTTCCTAGCCGAACCGCTCGTGTCACCACGAAACTGTATTCTTTCCCGTTCGGGTCGTTGGCGTAGACATGGTCGATTCTATATTGAAGCTCCAGCCCGCATTTCTTGCAGACGCCGATTGCCCGTCCCTCGGAAAGAGCGACGGCGGCTTCGTGTATCGAAATTCCCCTGGTTGAATGGTCGTCAGGACAACATATCCGGGAAGGCATAGGCTTGACCTCCGTGATACCCGCCAAAGTTTACACCGACGCACGGTCTCGTATCCCTGGCAGAACTGGAAAATTCACAGGCGAGCACGACTGTCCGTAGGCGATCAGGAAATCAAAACCGAAGGTCGCACAGGCGGCGACGCCGGGCCAGCAGGACCGGAAAGCCCGGCGAGTTGAGTTCGGGCGCACTACTCGATTGAGACTCGACGGAGTAGGCGGAAGTCACTCAGCATCTTCCCGGTACCGAGCACGACTGACGCCAGCGGATCGTCGGCAACGGAGACCGGCAACCCAGTCTCTTCGCGGATGCGCTTGTCGAGATTCTTGAGCAGCGCCCCGCCACCCGTCAGAACGATGCCGCGATCGCTGATGTCTCCCGAGAGTTCGGGCGGAATGCGCTCCAGGGCGACGCGGATGGCGTTCACGATAGTCAAGACGCATTCAGATAGCGCCTCACGGATTCCGCAGTCATCGACGGTTACCGTTCGGGGAACACCCTCGATGAGATTGCGTCCTCTCACTTCCATGGTCAGCGGCTTCAGTAGAGGGCTAGCCGACCCGATCTCCATTTTGATCTGCTCGGCGGTGCGCTCACCGATCAGCAGGTTGTACTTCCGCTTGAGGTAGAGCATCACCGCCTCGTCCATTTCGTTTCCGGCCACGCGCACCGATCGCGAATAGACGATTCCGCTCATGGAGATAACCGCTATATCGGTAGTCCCGCCGCCGATGTCCACCACCATGTTGCCACACGGTTCCTCGATCGGAAGCCCTGCCCCTATTGCTGCCGCCACGGCCTGCTCCACCAGGTAGACCTCGCTCGCCCGCGCCCGATAGGCGGAGTCCTGCACGGCTCGCTTTTCTACCGGCGTGATGTCGCCGGGAACCCCGATGACGATTCGAGGATGCACCAGCACGCGCCGGTTATGCGCCTTCTGAATGAAGTAGGTGAGCATCCTCTCGGCTACTTTGAAATCCGCGATGACGCCGTCTCTCATCGGCCTGATTGCCACTACATTGCCCGGCGTGCGCCCCAGCATGTCCTTGGCTTCACGGCCGACCGCGATCACGTCCCCGGTGTTCGTATTGATCGCCACAATCGACGGTTCATTGACAACGATGCCCTTGCCCTTTGCAAACACCAGCGTGTTCGCTGTGCCTAGATCGATTGCCAGGTCGGAAGAAAACAGACTGAGGACCGAACGAAGGTTATATCCGTTTTTGCTGATCACGACCGCTTATCCGGAATTTGTCTTTGGAGCGCCCGGAAAGCTGTAGGTAAGTGTACACCCGAGGATATCAGCCTGCTCGCCGAGGAGAACGATCATTGGATACGAGGGAGACTGTCAACGTTATCGGACGCCATGGAGGCGGCAAAATTGCCCCTCGGGACGAAGAGTTTTGGCCGTCTTTCTGGGACCAGTTGCGGACAGAGTCTGCGATTCACCACAGGCCGAGCGATGGGTTGCGCCCTTGCGCTTCCATCTGGGTGAAATACTCGACGCATTGCGCCAGCCGCGGGCATTCGCCCTGTTTGGCAGCCCATTCTGCATACCGCTTGTTGAGAGAGTCTCCTGTGAGCGGGCTGGTGTCCACGTCGGCGAAGACCATCACGTCCAACTGCTCTGAGACATCTTCCAAGTCATACTGCAAACGGTAAAGGAACGTGTGGGCATGGTGCCCAGTCTTACATCCGCAGTTTTCCACATCCATCCAAGCTCCCATGGGAGCGTTACGCCAATCGTCTCCTCGCCAGCGGACTTGCAATTCTCGTTTGGGCCAATTCTTCATTGTTGGCTCCTCCTCCAAATGCAGTTCTTCCGATTCGTGTTGTTGCCGTTGCTTTATTTCCTCAACGTTGCGTTTACTCATGACTGCCTCCGTCTAATATTTGAACTGCTGGGATTCGTTCCAGCTTCAGACATAATACGAACGCACTGGCGGGAATTTTCAGGGAAAGTGCGAAAGACCCCGCAAAAAAAGACTCGCTGCGCCGCTGTCCAGACCTAACTGAGCGCAGTCGTGGTGACTATCTCAGGCTAGGGACGGAGCGATTCGACCAGCGACCTAGAATTCCCACCCCATCGTTGCCAATCTGCGCTTCAAGTCCCGACGCCCCGCCGGTCCCGCCTTGCGCAAGGTGAAATCGGCGAGGGCGCAGGCGGCGAGTCGGTCTTTTGCCGTGGACCGCATCCAGACTAAGCTAGCCAGCATAGCGAGCAGGAGGCGACGAAATTCTGGGTCGGTTTTGCTCCGCTTCCACAGTTTTTTCACTTCTGCTCGATTCATGCCTGCCTCACGACCCGAGAACCGTCACGAAGACGTTCGGAGCGACTTCCTCAAGACCGTCGATAAAGCGGTGGTCGGCGTTGTTGAGGAACGGGTCGCCCTCCGCACCCTTGTTCACGATGGTGATTTCCTCGCGGGTGTCGAAGGCCGCTGCGAGAGCACGGGCATGCACGCCTTGGGCGTAGAAGTCCTTGCCGTCGAGGCTGAAGGAAATATAGGGCACAACAGGCTCCCACTTGTGCGGTCCGACCTGCTCGCGAAAAACCATTTCGTAGCCGGGTATGCCGGTCCATCTGTTCTTGTATGCCATCGGTCTATGTGTCCTCACCTTCCAACTTGGTATCGTGACTCAAGTCTTCGCGGTTCCGTCCTCCGGGGCGGTCGGTGACAGGGTGACAGCAGGTGACAGCATTTTTGCCTAACTTTCTATACGCGAGCCGTATTAGAAGAAATTAGGTAAAAATGGCGTCACCAAGTGTCACCCTGTCACCCGCTCAAGCCGCTGCATCTTCGCTCAAGTCGTCGGGCTTCTCTTCCCCCGCCGTCGTGAGGGCGATTCCGCCCCATCCCCGTTCGCTCTTGATGCGGTAGCGAGGGAATCCACGGTCGGACATCGCATTGGCGAAATCCCGCTCGCTCATGATGAATTCCCCAGACGCCTCGGCCCACATCTTGTAGGCAGCGTATAGCACCGAGCCTTTCGCCCGCTTCTCAGCCCCTGTCGTGCACCGAGCGTCGATGAAGTGCTGGAGAACGTCCTGGTCTGCGCGGTACTCGCTCGTAGCCGCTGTGACCGTGTCCGGCTCCGCCAGCCCAATTTCTAACCACTGACGCAGCCCGTCCAGCACCCAGTTCAGGATTCCCGCCGCCTCAGCCTTGAGCTTCTTCGCGAGGTCTCTGTCCTGCCGCTCCTTGGGAATCTGGACGGTGAACGGGATGAGCCGGATGCGACGCCAGATGCCGTCGTCGGCACCCACGATTTTCGGCTTGTGGTTTGTGGCCAGCCAGAGCTTGAACTGAGGCACGAACTCGAAATGCTCGGAATACAGGAAGCGGGCGGAAACCGTGTCGCCTCCGGTCAATTGCTTGACGACGGACTCCGACATCCGCTTCCCGGATTCCGACTCCGTGGCCGTAACCAGCCGAGCGCCGTTGAGCCGGGCGATATCGTTCCGAACCGTCTGCTGCTTGCTCGCCATGAACGAAGCGAAGTCGGCTGTCTGCGCGTAATCACCCAGCACGAAGCGAATGACCTCAAGGAAGGTAGACTTCCCGTTCGCTCCCTTGCCCCAAAGCATGAACAGGGCGTGCTCGCCCGTCTCCCCGGTGAGGGAATAGCCGACGCAGCGTTGTAGATAGGCTTGGAGCGCCTTGTTCCCAGCCGTTATGTCGTCAAGGAATCGCAACCAATTCGGACACTTTGCTTCGGGGTCGTAAGCGACAGGGCTAATCTTGGTGAGCATGTCGGAGCGGCGGTGCGGTCGGAGCTTGCCTGTCGAGAGATCAAGCGTGCCGTTGACAAGGTTGAACAGGTTAGGATTGGAATCGAAATCCTTGAGGCGCACCGGAATGTTTCCTTCCGATTGCGCGAGGCTGACCATCGCCTTGATTCGACTGTCCGCTTCCGAGGCCCGCTCATGCTGGACATAAGCCTTGCGGACTTCGGCATCTTCAATGTTGGCAGCTTCGGTGAGGATTGACTGGACGACTCGCTTCGCCTTCTTGTAGATGGTTCCCTTGTCGTCTACGGCCCAGCGCCGGCCCGTCCAGACGTACCACTTCTTCGTGTGATGACAGTAGTGAACATCGTTGCCACACCGCTTGACGAAGCGTTTCGCATTCCCAAGGTCGGTGAGGTGGATTTCGCCCTCAACCGAGGGCGGTTCCGGCTCGTCTTTTTTCTCGGCTCCTGACGCGGGCTCAATCGCCGCAGCCGGTGGTTTTTGGACTCCTAATGACTGCGCCTCCGATTTCGGCTCAACCACATCGTCAATGTCGTCTACTGGGAATCGGTCGGATAGGTCAGGCTCAAGGAACAGCGGACTTTCATAGCGACCGTTCTCTTCCCGGAACTTGCGGAGGACATCCCCGATGGCAAGTCCCTCGCAGTCGTCCGAGAAGCACTCGAACCCGAGGGAATCCCCGACGATGAAGCACGTCTTGCCGGGCGACCCCCGATGGCGGTGCCCGGCCATAGGGCATTCGTCGAGGGCGTAGAAGGTGCAGCCGTTTTTCTCGAACTCGCCTTCGACTGTTGCCCCGCACCACTCCGCGAAGTCGTAGATGTCGAAGTCGGGATCGAGACCCGATGTCTTCTTGGGCTGCTTCGGTTCAGGCTTCCAGCCCTCAGCTTCGACCACCGACTTGATTGCGCTCGCCGGATAAGGGGCCACGGTGCTCGACAGCAGCACCGAGCTTGTGCGATACGGTCGGAGCGCCGAGTGTTCACCCTTCCGCGATACGGTGCCGGGAATCTTGGCAAGGCGGCCGGGATTCGCCGTGGCTGCGTCAACCTTCACTCGGTCATCCGAGAGCTTGGCGTCAAGCTAGCCGATGAATGCCTTAGCGAGATCGTTGTGCTCCTCGTCATTCGGCCAACCATCGACCGGCACGTAAATGTGGTAGCCGTTGCCACTCATCGCGGTCATTCTCGGCTCGATGCTGTGCTCGCTCAGCCAGAGCAGGACAGCTTCATACTTGGATTCTGCGGCAGCCAGTTCTTCGTCGGATGCGGGGTCGGACTCCCGAACCGGGTCAACGTCAATGAAAATCCAGTGGCGGCGTGCCATCGATTCATTGCCTGTGCCCTTGCGGCGCTGCAAGTCGTTCGTGGCAGGCTCGCGGCTTAGCTGCTGGATGCTCCACCACGCGACGGACACATCCGGGCTGTCGGCGTCCTTGAGCCAATCGAGCATCTTCTCTTCGTCGTCAAAGCACCCCACCATGGCTCCGCCGTCCTTGAGCAGGACGCGAATCTCGACCTGCTGGCCGGGCCGGTGCAGGATGGCGTGAGCCTTCCGCACGTCGTTCAAATTGATTTGCTGCGAATCTTCCATGGGTGCACTCATATCCGCCTCTTTCTAGAGCATCGTTTCGCCCGGAATTTCCAGGCTTCAAAGAGGCAGTCCGTATTTGTTTTTTTATTTATTAGTGTTCGGAGGGGATTTGGTCGTCGCAGACTGGTCGAATATATTCGGACGGCGGGGGCGGCCAGGGCCACTAATGTTCTCGGCTTTGACGCCGAGCTGGACTTCCAAGCGGGCAATTTTCTGTTTCACTCTCTCGGCTTCGTGGTTGGGTAGCGTGGACAACCGCAGGAACATGCGGCGCAGTTTCGAGCGGTAGTTCTGAATCGTGTCAGGGGTCAGTTCGTCAATATTCTTGAGCGGAATCATCGAGTCTCTCCAAAAAGCAAATAAACAAAACTTCAATCAAGAATTCCGTAGTCGAGAATTTCTAGCTTATTGCGTTGTTCGGTCGCGAATCACTGGAAGCGACGCGTTACTGCGACCGCGATTTGGTGATTAGGAAGTTGGGTGCAAGGCAGGTCGGCAAAGAAGGGGGGGCAAGAGGCTGAGCGCGGGTTGCGGCTCACGCAATCCTCACGGGGTCTTCGCCTGCCCCTCATCGGTCAAATCGGCACTCAATTTCTTCGCTGCCGGAGGATTCGTTTCATCGGGGGACTCCCAGTCGCCCTGGACCTCCATATCGGGGTCGTCCTGGGAATCAATCTCCTGCCGCCACAAAATCCAGTCTTTGATTCTCGACATTTCGCTCTCTCCGTTAAATGACGTTGACTGCGAATTCCGCTGGCTCGCCAACCGCAACGACGATGGGCAGTTGGCAAGAAAGAAAGTCGCTCGCCGGGGAGACCAGAGCCGCTGCTGGAAAATCGGAAGCGGTATGGTGGTTTCGCTCAGTCCGGTCCACAGGGAGCCACAACTTGTTGCGCGAAATCGATAACTCCCTGATCGACAAGATTGCAGAGCGGTACTTGCTTTTGCGTGCCCCCAGGGCTTCGAGCGTGAGAACTGTGAACGGTTCTGGGGTGTCGGCTGCCAGCGTGACCAAGGCGATGGGAGGACGGTGCACGGCAGCGAGGTCTTTCACAAAGATGAATTTTCCTGCGCCCCGCACCTTCACCGCCTCGCCGCTCTTTAGAGCGCCCCGCAACTCTAGTGTGTCTTCGCGAAGCCCCAGGGATTTGTCGTCGTTTATGTAATGGTTGACGTTCCGGGTGGACCACTTGCGCCCCTGCCACCAGATTTCCGTGATCGGAGTGGTCTGTCCCAAGCAGCGGAAGCCTGCACCTCGGTAGCTGGTTCCGTAGTGACCACGATTGGGATCGGCGTAGCTTAGGATACGGTCTACTCCGCGCTTAGCTAACTTCCGTAGCATCACCCCTAGCACCATGCTCTCTGTACATTTCGGGGTGTCGTCAATGAGGCAGAGGCGGCGCAGTTCGAGCAGGTTCAGTTTCCCATGCTCGGAATATTTATCAAGTGTCTCTTTCATGGCTGGGAGTCCGAAGATCGCGGCACCGACCAACTCACCGTCTCGATCAACGCGGAAACAAACCGACGCCGTCACACCCTTTACATTTTTAGAGTAGTGATGTTCCTCGATGAAGTATGCGACATCGCTCTTCGGGCATTCTGTCACGCGGAAAGATTGGAGCGAAGAGGTCGGATTCGAACCGCTACTTGCCTGTTGGACAGGCTGTTCTGCCATTAAACTACCTTCGCGTAGATTCACTGTCATTGCACCGTTACCCGCAGTGCCTCTTCCAACCGCTCAGCCCGCTCGGCTGCATCATTGGAGAAAGTCTTCAGAGTGCGTATGAGTTCCAGAGTTTCAGTTTTTGCTCGCTCATCCCTATCAGGATTGGACTTGAGGGACTTGGTGAGTGCCGTTAATTCGGTTGTCACCCCAGCATAAGATGTTGTGAGTCTCGCAGTAATTGAGGATGCAGACTGCACTCGACCTCGATCTGGTGTTCTAGCCCTTCCTGGACTATTTGGCGGTTTGACTTGCGGAGAGCCTTCTTCCCTCCAGCCAGCTTCGGCGTCGGTGTGCCATTGATGATGTTCCGTATTTGCCGCCCGGTGTAGTTCCAGAAGGCGATGCAGAAATCGTCAAAGTTCGTATAGCCCAGGAACGGGCGTCCCGCCTTCTTGGCATCCTTGAAACGCTGGTGCACCTTGATGAGGACGGGGCGAATTTCAACGGCGAACTTCACGATCTGGTTCCCTGCGTACTCGACCAGGACTTGATCGGTCATGCTGTCCAGTTCTGAGTCGGAAATTATTTCCGAGTCGGAGGCTGGTGTTGAAACTGCTTCAATGCTCCCGGTTGGCAACACAATTTCCATAGTTGTTGTAGCCATTTGCGATCCCTAGCTTCCTTAACCTTCGGTTGCGAGGCAGGATTTGTGACGTTCACTACATAATACTCAGTTTTGAAACACAACTCGCCCACCGTCGCGCGTTTTTCAAGGGATTTCCTTCCAGTTGCCGCTCTGCCAATTGTTTCACCGGAGATTTCTGCGGAATCCGCACGAGAGGCGTAAAACAAGAGAGGAAGAAACGAAGGCAAGAGGGTTAAGCGAGGATCGCGGCTTACGCGGTTCGTCATCTTGGCTTCTCTTGTCCGTCATCGGCCAAATCGCCACTCAATTTCTTCGCTGCCGGAGGATTCGTCTCGCCTGGGAACTCCCAATCACCCTTGTCCTCCATGTCGGGGTCGTCCATTGAGACGATTCCCTGCCGCCCCTGGCTGGCGCATTGGACTAAGTACCAGTACCATGCTATAATGTCTTCAACCATGGGGAAGAACAACGCCCCCAGGGTGCCTGAGTCAGAGCAGACGGCGGAACACGTAACCGAACCGGGCTAGTAAAAAGAGACTCTCAGGCGGCAGCCCCACCTAGCACCTGCCTTCGTGACTTCAATCACGGAGGCACGGCATGAAGTTAATCAACGAGACGTTCAGCGATATCAACGGTCGCAAATATCGGCGCTACACCGTTCGGTCCATGGGTGCGGGTCAGCCTTACCGCTTTAACATCCTGGACAAGTACCGCAACGCATTCCTGTACAGCACGGGATGGGCGACACGCCAAGAGGCTTGGGAGTTTCTCAAGACCTTGGAATCGGGGGTGCGCCTGTGAGCACCGCAGCAATTACCCCGGAAGCCGAAGGTGGACAAAGTGTCCAGCCTGAGTTGACAGGGCAAGACGGTTTGTTCAAGAAAGACAACGACCTGCTCGACCGCTTCGAGACCCTGGCGCGGAGCCAGGATGTCCAGGACTTCCTGCCTGTCGCTGTCCAAGTCCATAAGCTATTCAAAGACAAGGCTCGTGGCTTCGGAATCCGTGGCTGCACAACCTTCCCCCAATATGTCAAAAAGGTCTTCAACAGGTCGCCCAAGTCCGTGCAGCGCCTGCTGGCGAAGGCTGGCGCGACCGACCAGAGATTCGCCCGCAAGACCAGGCAGAAAACCACCGACCTTGGCAAGAATTCTGTCGGCATTTCCAACAAGTCCAAGATGGCAATCCGGGAAGCCCTCACGGAGAAAAACAGGGCGCTGAAGGCGGAATTGGCAGCGAAGCAGCCGGAAGCCCTGCCGCCTGCGCCGGAGCCAGCAGCCGATTCCGAAGCCAAAGAGCAGCCATTCGTGCTGCAACCATCCCGATATGAGCGCCGCAAGAATGCCGATGGAAGTCTTATATGGATTTGGGACACTCAAGGGAATGAGCAGGTCGGAGAGTCCGTGCACGTGTCAAACCGACCATCGGCAGCCGAAGCCAGGTATGTCAGAAAGCTGGATAAGAATCTAGTGTCCTGTAACAGAAATAACTGAAACAAGTGGCGAGCCTGTACGTCTTCCTCTATAAGGAGGGAGCATGCGTACAGGACGCCCCAAGGCCCCGCTGATCTTGAGTATGGAGGAACGACGCGCATTGGAGTCCCTGGCCCATCGGGCCCGCTCGGTCCCGGCGCTGGCCCGCCGCGCACGTATCGTGTTGGCTTGTGCCACCGGACAGGACAACAAAACCGTGGCTCGCCGGCTGCGCGCCACGCCCGCCACGATCGGCAAATGGCGAACGCGGTTTGTGCGGGAGCGCCTCGCGGGGCTGTATGACGAGCCGCGGCCTGGGGTGCCTCGCCGCATCACCGACGACGAGATCGAGCAAGTGGTCGTCCGCACGCTGGAAAGCACGCCGCGCGGCGCGACGCATTGGAGCACCCGAGGGATGGCCAAAGCGACCGGTCTCAGCCACGCAACCATCAGCCGCATCTGGCATGCGTTCGGGTTACAGCCGCATCGCAGTGAGTCCTTCAAGTTGTCCCCCGACCCGCTGCTCGTGCCGAAAGTGCGCGATATCGTTGGGTTGTACGTCCACCCGCCGGAGCACGCCGTGGTGCTGTGCGTGGACGAGAAGTCGCAGATTCAGGCGCTGGATCGCACTGCGCCGCTGCTACCGATGCGGCCCGGCCAAGCCGAGCGGCGCACGCACGACTACAAACGCCATGGCACCACCTCGCTGTTTGCCGCGCTCGACGCCCAAAGCGGCAAAGTGATCGGCCAGACGCATCGCCGCCATCGTTCGATCGAGTTCCGCAAGTTCCTGGATGGCATCGACGCCAGCGTGCCAGCCGATCGAGATGTCCATATCATCATGGACAATTATGGAACGCACAAAACACCGCTCATCCGGGCGTGGTTCGCCAAGCGTTCCCGGTTTCACGTGCACTTCACACCCACCTATGGCTCATGGCTAAACCTGGTAGAACGATGGTTCGCGGAACTAACGACCAAACAGATCCGGCGTGGAGCGCATCGCACTGTCAGCGAGTTGGAGCGTGCCATCGGTGAATTCCTCGACGCGCACAATGTCGATCCCAAGCCCTTTATCTGGACCAAAGGTGCGGATCAGATTCTGGCGAGCATCGCGCGCTTTGCCCAACGGACGGCGGACACCCAGAATGCGCAACTTATGTCACGAACCACCGTTACAGGACACTAGCATTGCTCAACAATGCTGCCGAAGCCGAAGAGCCAGCCGCCGAAGCGCAGACAGACAAATATCTCCCCAGGCTCGAAGCCATGTTCGGCAAAGACCAGGTCAAAACCGAAGACTGCCACGAAGGGAAGTTCGGCTATCGCATAGTCAGGTACAAGCGTGCGAAGGTCACGTTCCTCATCGACCTGCCCGACCTAGAGCGCTTCATTGCCAAGCAGGAGGCGCTTTACAAGCAGCCAGCCGCCGTGGCGCAGACCGCCGTTGAGACCTTGTCGGAGACCTTCTACGCCATTCGCTTCCCGGACGGCACCTACCATCCCCACCATCAAAAGACCATCGGCGAGATACCTGCCGAATACAGGCTGGAAACCGCCGAATATATGCGGGAAGTGATAGCCGACAAGATGGAGTCGAAGCGCATCCACGAAAGAGCGAAGCAGGACTATGCCGCTGTCGAAATCCTCAGGGTCGAGGCAATCTACAAATTGACGCCGGTCAAATGAGCCGTCCACGCTCATATTCGCCGGAGTTCCCACGCCCTAGCGGCTCACTCTTGTTGCGTCGTCAAATCCGAAACGCGTCCCGATTTCTGCGGCTCGGACGGTATTATAGTAGGTGCCCACGACCATCCACATTTCGCCTACGATGCCACCCTCCCTGGAGGGCATCCTCTCCCTTGCAGCATTCGCGCTGGGAGGCACGGATGGCGAGTCCGATTTCCCTGTCACAACTGTGGGGGTTCCGGTCTCGGTCACTGGACACCCGCCGACTTTGTTGCAATTTCCCACCGGCGATACTAACGTCAACACCGCAAAAGCGCAGCCGAAGCGACGACGGAAGGGACGAAAGTCCATGAAACGTCGCAGCGGTCAGAACGGAACTGTCGTCATTCAAGCAGGCTGGTATCGAGTGAGATGGCGACAGGATGTAGAAGGTCAGGAACAGCGTCAGCAAATGAACGAGAAAATCACGCCGGTCGTGCTCGACAAGGAAGGCAATCCCAAACCACCGTCGCCAGAAGTCCGACGAATGGCTCGGGAAATTGTCGAGCGCTCCGGTGCGAATAGCAAAGAGCACTTCGACCACGTCGTACTCGGCGCGGAAACTTTCAAAGAACGTGCGGAAGCATGGCTTTGTGAAGTTCAGCGCCGCCGTTACGGCAAGTACAAGACCTCAACGCTCCCGACGATTTCGGGTGCTCTTCGTAAGCATGTCTATCCTGTCATCGGCCACTTACCTTTGGCACAAGTGAACAACAAGAGTTGCAAACCGTTGGTCGAAGCAATGTTCAACGCAGGGTTGAGCATTTGTTCGGTAAATAACTACATGCGACTCGTCCTGCAACTCGTCCGCTCCGTTAAAGACCCGGAGACGGGCGAGCCAGTCCATCGCCTCAAATGGAACCGTGAATACCTCGGGCTTCCTAAGATAGTCAAGGACGAGCAACACGTTCCGGCTGTGACGGCGGGGCAGGTTGAGAAACTCGTGTCGGAAAGCAAGGGTGATGAACAGGCGTTGTATGTGATTGCGGCAGCGACCGGAATGCGGATTGGAGAAATCCTCGGTCTCGAAGCACGGCATATTGTGAACAATGGCTGTACTCTCGTCGTCGAGCAGTCCGTTAATCGTTTCGGTCGTCTTTCGGGTCTCAAAACACGGGCAGCAAAACGCAACGTCGATGTGAGCAAAGCTGTCGGAGATTACTTACTCTCCTTCATCGACGGCAAAAGCGGTTTGCTGTTCAAGACGAAGAAAGGAACTCCGTATCGTGCCGGGAATCTACGCCGTCGTTGGCTGGATGAGCGGCTCGATGATTACGGCTTTCACAGCTTCCGCCGATTCCGTATCACGCATTTGGAAGCGGTGCGAGCACACGGACACCTAACCAAGGTATGGGCAGGACATTCTCTTGGGAACGACATTACGTCGGAATACGCCAAATCGCTCAGAGAAAATTTGTCCTTGCGGCTCGAAGAAGCGGAGAAAGTTGGAACTGGATTTGCTGTACCTGCTCCAAAGTGCTCCAAGATTTCTGGGGCACAAGCCGTTGCGGAGGCAGCGTAAGTCATGGAAAATGATTGGAGTAGCCAGCCGGGGGCGTGTAGCTCAGTTGGCAGAGCACCTGCTTTGCAAGCAGGGGGTCGGGGGTTCGAGTCCCCCCACGTCCACCAATCCTTTTGGCTGCAACGGGCTTACAGGTAGTGCCCCGGAACCTGTAGAAAAGTGAATGGCGCATTTTGCCTGTGAAGTCATGGAATTCTTTTTTAAGCAGCAGCTCTTTCTCGTCCTCCGATGTCGCGGTAGCCGTTGATGCGGTGCAACTTCATCTGTCCGCTGATCCACAACCCGAAGAACACCCGCAGCACGGCGCTTTCGTTGGGCAGTGCCGCCTGGGTTTTGATTCGGCGGCGGAATTCCAGTTGCATCCGCTCAATGGCGTTCGTGGTGCGCAGCGACCGCCACTGGCTCTCCGGAAACTGATAGAAAATCAGCAGGTTCTCCCCTGCTTCTTGCAGAGAAGCCGCCACGCCGGGACACAGTTTCTTCCATTTTCCCAGGAATGCTTCGCGGGCTTTCTGCGCCGTGTCCAGCGTCTCGGCGTAAACGATGCGGTGATAGTCTTCCCGCACCGCTTCGTGCGCGTGCTTCGGTGCTTTGGCGATGAGGTTGCGTAGCTTGTGCACGGTGCAACGCTGGTGCGGTAGACCTGGCCACAGCCGATCCAGCGCGGCCGCCAAGCCCGTGTTGCCATCGCTGATCACCAGCCGGGGACGGCCCATCTTCCGCGCCGCCAGATCGTCCAGCAACATCTGCCAGCCGTCCGCCGATTCCGCTCCCGTCGTCATCAGGCTCAGCAGCACTTTCTCTCCGTCCTCCCGCACCCCCAGGGCCACCAGCACGGGCAGCGAAACCACTTTCCCGCCACTGCGCACCTTGGGATAAATCGCATCCAGGTACAGATAGACGATCTTTTCTTCTGCCAGATCGCGCCGCTGCCAGTTCCGATAGCTTTCTTCTAGCCGTAGCACCAACCGCGACACCGTGCTTTTCGATAATGCGGCGCCGGCCAGCAACGGTTCCAGCGCCCGGCGGATCCGCCGTGTATTCGATCCTGACAGATAAACTCCCAGCACGCTCTGCTCGACTTCCACGCTGCTGCGCCGATAGCGCGGCACCAATTGACTCCGCCACTCGCGCTCGCTGCCCTCCGCGTCCACCAACCGGGCTCGTGGCACTGCCACATGAACCGTACCCGTCCGCAGCGTCAGCCGTCGGCTTTTCCGGCCGTGCCGATAGCCACTCCGTTCGGCCACCCGCTGACTGCGCGGTGCACCCAGCGCCGCCTCCACTTCTTCCTCCAACACCAGCTCGATGATCTCCCTCACCCGCTCCCGGATCGCCCCCTCCAAACCTTCTCGCAGCGAACCTTCTTGGATCACTTCCTGGCCAATGCTAGTCTTCATCACGGCGTATTCCTCCTGTGCCCGAAACCTCCCGCTAAGAGATTCCGGGTTTTTATTCAAGCCTTCTCAGGAGAATACGCCTTCAGATTTTCTACAGGAATCGGGACGGAGCCGGCTTACACCGGCTGGTCGCTGAACTGTTTGGTCTGCTGCGCGCGATCAAATAGAAATCCAAATCGCTGAAAACGCGGAGCGCTCCGATCCACGAGCTTGCCGTATCCCATGGCGCCTGGCGGTTGTCGCGACACTATTTCTCTGCTGCTTTCGAGCTTGCCCAGGGGTTACCAAACCCGTGGTCATGAATGACCTCATCGTCAGTCAAAGATTCCAAAAACGCGATCAGGTCGGCTCGGTTTTGGGCGGACAATTGGAAGCCTCGAATTAAGGGGTCTTTGTTCGGATTGTGAAAACCTTCGCCCGCGTTCGCGGAGCCCACAATCGTGCGTCCTCCGGCAGAATAGTGATCCAGCACGGCGTCGAGCGTCTTCGCGCTGCCGTCGTGCATGTAAGGCGCAGTCAACGCAACGTTGCGCACCGTAGGCGCTTTGAATTTGCCAACGTCCTCGGGCTTTGAGGTGTATTCATAGATACCGACATTCGGCTGTGGATAGGAGATCGCGCCGGCAATGTTGTAGAGACCAGTATTGTGAAACTGCACTTCCCCGCCGCGCCTGCCCTCGAAATCGGTGGCATCGCTGAAGTTGAAGCCTCCATGGCAACGAAAGCAGGAAAGGGGTTCGCTAAAGAACAAGACCTCACCCCGCTTTGCCGATTCAGAGATCGCCTGATCATCCCCGCCGTAATGATACCGATCGTACGGAGAAGCGACCGAGATAATCGTCCGCTCAAATGTAGCAAGAGCCTTTGTGACATTGGAGATCGTGAAAGGGCTTGTCTCGCCCGGAAATGCCAAGGGAAACAACTTCAGATACATAGGGTCCGATTGCAACGCATCGAGGAAAGCCTCGCCCTTGCCCGCCAAGCCGAGTTCCACCGGATGATCGCCGAACATGGGCGTAAGCGCTTGATGTTCCAGACTGTGTTCGTTGGGGTTGCTCCACGTCAAGACTGCGCTGTAGGCAACGTTGACGAGGCTCATGGCTCCGCGTGGGTGCGATTGGCCGGTCGAACCCACCGCCTGCCCCTTGCCATCGGTAAAGGCAAGCTCCTGTTTATGGCAAGTGGCGCAAGACTGCGTGCTATTCCCCGACATCCGCCGATCGTAGAACAGCAGTGCGCCGAGGCTGACCTTGGCGGAAGTCATAGGATTATCGGAAGGGACCCTGGGTTTAGGAAAGCCCTTCGGCAGATTCCATTGATACTCGCCTCTGTCGCTCGGTACGGTAGGCGTCTGCGACCTCGCCAACCTGACCACACCGAGCGCGGCAAGCATGCCGAGAAGACAACACCAGAGCCTATTCGCCTTGGTCATTACTTTCGCAGGCTTGCGACTTCCAGCCTTTCGAGCATCCGCACGGAGCGAGCGCCTTCCTTATCCGCAGGGATGACCAATCGGAACGGGCCTTGATATTCGAATAATGGCTTGCCGTCTCGCTTGTCCGCCACGATGATGCGTGCACCGCCCAGGTCTGGATCCAGCTCACCGAGGCTGAACACAACGGCATAACCGTCCTTGGCCTCAGCGAGAACATATCCCGCCAAGGCTTTACCTCGCATCTGGCGCCCAAACGGAATGCCCGCCTTTTTGAGGATCTCCTGAAGCGGCACACCTTCGTAGGTGGTCTTCTCCCCATCTTGCTCCGTCAGCTCGACGTGCTCGCGGGGCATACCCGCCAAATCGCCGGCGTTCAGCGTTAGAGGCGTCGGAACGTCGCCCATCACGACCAGTTTCGCTTCGGGGGCCGACTGGGCGCCGGAATGAAGTACGCAAAGCAACAGGATCGCAATGCTGAGAGAAACCGGTCTCATGTGTCTCATACCTTGCAGTGTCGTGTAGAACGGACGCTGGGTCAACCTCAACCGCGACGCCTCAGGCGTCCCGCTGATTGTACTTGAAAGCAGACAGTGTAGTGTTAACATTACGAACTCGCAGCCCAAATGGCCTGCTTGCGAGGTGCGACTTGGACAATTTCAGCTCCAGCGAAGCCGTTCGATATGAATTCAGCGGGATCAAGCATATTCGGAACGGCCGCGACAGCGGAACTTCAACTTGGGACGAATTCGCAATCTTTCAAATTATCAAGGAACTCGAAAAGCACGGGCAGTGGACGGAAGTGAGGGACCTGTGCGAGGAGCAAATTCGGAAAACGCCGGAATGGCTCACTCCGTATTTGTGCGCCGGCGTAGCCCACGCCAACCTTGGTGACTGCGATCAAGCAATCCGACGGCTGAAGCACGTAGAAAGAATGGCCGCCTCGAACCCTGAGTATTCCGCAGCGACCAGGGTCCTGAACCAGCTACGCCAGGAACGCGCCAGGTCGTCAAGAGGTTTCAACTAGGCTGCTGTGGGCAATCCGATCGTTGCATACGTTTACAGCGCAAACTTCCAGAGAGGTACGAGTAGCTGCTCTACAACCCGTCAGAGCAGGGAGGCGTTAGCACGAAGCGAAATAGAGAATCGCTTCGCGGACTTCATATCTGAGATTCGGCACGGACAATGACTGCTGCCTGATCTGACGGCCAACTATACGGGCCTCACTTCTTCTCCAACATTACCTCGGTAGACTTGATCACGGCGGCTACCGTATCTCCCACTTTAAGCTTCATCTCTTCTGCACTGCGCTTGGTAATGACGCTCTCGATGAGGTTCTCTCCTACCTGAACGACAACATGCGCCACGACGCCACCGAATTCGATCTCCGTCACTTTTCCTACCAGCCTATTCCGCGCCGACAAGGTCATGATCATCTCTCCTTTTAAGAACGGCAACGACGTAGAAGCTCAAGCGAACAGCCGCAAGAACACGCTCTATCGCTGAGGATCCGAGGCAATCGTCCGGGCCACTAGGCGCCACGAGTGCGTCTTAATTACAAGCCACACTTGCCGGTCCGGCTTCAGCCCCAGCGATTCGCAGGCAGCGGGCGTCAAATGCACTTCGAACTTCCGGCCCGCATCGATTTCCGCGATGACGATCGCGCCTTCTCGCCTCAGGGATATGATTCTGGCGGGCACGACGTTTCTGGCACTTAACGCGCGCGGAAACTCACCAGCAATTATGATGTCTCCCGCGCGGATTGCGATTCGGATGTTGGAACCAACCTCGACTCGGGACAGCGGTACTTCCACCCCTGTTTCCGCCCCGTCCAGCCTGCAAAGCATCGTCCCGGAATCGTTACTCAAGGAAACGACGGTGGCGTCGAAGAAGTTCTCGAACCCTGCAAGTTGAGCAAGCGACTCATGCGCGGGCGTCTCCAGCACATCCTGGGGCGATCCCTCACTCAGGATCTTGCCGTTTGCGAGACCGATGACCCTCTCACCAAGGGCAAACACTTCCCTTTGAGAGTGGGTAACGTAAAGAATGGGAATATCCTGCGCGGCGTTCCAGGCGCGCAAATCTTGAATGATTCGGGACTGAGTTGGATAGTCAAGCGCTGAGAGCGGCTCGTCAAGCATCAGCACGCGCGGGTCCGTGACAAGCGCTCGCGCCAACGCGACGCGCTGGCGTTCACCGCCGGAAATCTCACTGGGCTTGTGGTCGCGAACGCCTGAGATGCGAAACGATCTGAGAATGTTCTCTGTGCGTTGCTGGGCTCCGGCGCGGTCAAGTCCACTCAAGCCATACTCTATATTCTTGGCCACGCTCAGGTGCGGAAACAGTGCCAGGCTCTGGAAGAGAAACCCAAACTTGCGCTCACGCACGGGAACATCCACCCGGGTATCCGAATCAAAGAGTGTATGGTCGCCGATTTTGATCTGACCTGAGTCTGGGCGAATCAGGCCAGCGATGCAACGAAGAAGCGTGGTCTTACCCGAACCCGATGCGCCAAACAGCATCGTAATGCCAGGAGGGATTGAGAACTTCACGTCCAGAGCGAAGTTTGCCGAGAGACGCTTCTGCAAATTGACGGAAAGCTGCATCATTCCTCAGCGAGCACTTACCGCTGCAGCGGCCACGCCGCCCAAACTTTGCGGTTGAGCCCATAGACCACGGAAAGCACCGCGAAGGAGAACAGCAGGAGCAGCAATGCCGTTCTGTTGGCTGTGACGTAGTCTAGGCTTTGGACCTCGTCATAGATCGCGATCGAAACGGTCCGTGTGACGCCGGGAATGTTTCCGCCAACCATCAGCACTACGCCAAATTCCCCCATCGTGTGGGCGAAACTAAGGACCGCCGCGGTGATCACGCCGTTCGCGGAAAGAGGCAGAATAACGCGGGTAAATGTCCGCAACCTGGAGGCGCCAAGAACTGACGAGGCCTCGATGAGTTGATGATCGACTTGGGAAAATGCTACGGTCATCGGCTGGACGGCGAAGGGTAAGCTGTACAGACAAGAGGCGATTACCAAGCCCTCAAAAGTGAATGCGAGTCCATGTCCGGACCATGCCGCCCAACCTCGCCCGATAGGACTTTGCGAGCCGATCGCCACCAGGATATAGAAGCCGAGAACGGTTGGCGGCAGCACAATCGGCAGCGCCACAACCGATTCGACAAGGAATTTCCAACGCCACCGGGAGAAAGTAACCCAATAGGCAATCGGCGTACCGATGAGCAGGAGAAATCCACAGACCAAAGATGAGAGCTTTAAACTGAGTAGAATCGCAGGCCAGTCCATTATTGAAGGCTTCTTAACCTAAGAACCTGATGGTCATGCGCACACTCTCCGAGTCCTGAAGCTCACGGCGCCGCTTTCCCTTGGCTGCGCTGCGATTCTGGCACGGTTAGACCGTTGCTGCTCATGAAATCGGCGATTTCCGGGCGCTTGAGGAAACTCAGGAATTGCCGAGCGACCTCTTTCTGATTCGAGGATTTCAGGATCACAACCGCTTGATCAATCGCCGGATAGAAGGATGTGGGAATTTCGTAGTACTTTCCTTCGCCTTTCAAAGGAGGTGCTGACACCAGAGAAAGCGCAAGAATCCCGATATCCGCATTGCTTGACTCAACAAACTGCGCAGCTTGTGCGATATTTTCCCCCAGCACTAATCTGTCGCGGACCTGGTCATAGATTTTCTCGTGTTGCAAGGCAGCAACTGCCGCTCGCCCGTAGGGAGCGTGTTCTGGATTCGCGATGGCGATCTTACGTACCCTGGCATCGGCTAAGGTCTGAAGGCCTCGACTTATATCGATCGGCGATCCCTTCCGCACCCACAGCACTATTCGGCCAGTAGCGTACCGAGAAAGCGTCCCCGGTTCCACTAATCCCGCTGCATTAAGTTTCGCGGGGTAGTCAACGTCAGCCGAGAAAAACATGTCAAAAGGCGCGCCATTCTGAATCTGCGAAAAGAAATTCCCGGAGGAGCCGAAAGTGAGATTAACGACGTGGCCCGTTTCCTTTTGAAATCGGACCGAAAGTTCTTGGAAAACAAACTGAAGATCCGCTGCAGCGGCGACCCGCAATTCCTGCGCGGCTGCGATTCCAGACAGTTGAGAGGCGAGCAAGAGACAACAGATCAGGCGAAAGACTTTCAACTATCCTCCGAACTCGCAAGCGGCCTAGACCTGCGCGATGGATGCATCATTCCCATGCTCTATACCTATCGTCGAAGTGCCGGCATAACTTCTCAACTGTACTGATTCACCCACTCCACAATACGTATTAATATAGGTCGATATTATATATCCATCCATATACAAGTATGGACGACTTTAGGCGTAGGTGTAAGCTGGAAACGACAGCTCTCACAACGATATCCGCACCACCATCGGCTCGTATCGACTTGACTTCTCTACTAACACCGTATTAAAACGTATTGTCTCGGGTGCGTTCCATTGCCTCCTACTCGAACCGAACAGGGGTTTTTAAATGAGATCGTATTTCGTTAAGGCTCTTCTTAGGTCGCGGCATGGAGAAGGAAGGCGCGTCATCAACCGACCTTCGCGACTTTATGGCTTCGGCTTTGTTACCGGCCTCATCTTGTTTTTCCTACTGTTTTTGCATGCGCCGCTAGCTTCGGCTCAAGACTCCGCCGCCATCTTCGGCACGGTTACGGATCCGTCGGGCGGGGTTGTAGCCGGAGCAAACGTCACGGCGATGAATGTGGATACGGGGACGGCGCGTGATGTCGTCACCGACAATACGGGTCGATACCGGGTGGTTTCCCTGCCTGTGGGCCCTTACGAGGTCCACGTCAAGCAATCAGGATTCTCCGAAGAAATACGCACGGGAATTCATCTGGTGGTAGGGCAAGAAGCCGAGATTGATCTCGCGCTGCGCCTTGGACAAGCCACAGACCGAATCACCGTTAATGAGGATGCGCCCCCGGTGAGCGTCACAAACGCGGACATTTCCGGCTTGGTCGGGGAGCAGCAGGTGAAAGATCTGCCGCTGAATGGGCGCAGCTTCGACCTATTGACGACTTTGAATCCCGGCGTGGTCAATTTTACCTGGGAGAAAACGGGCGGTTTAGTGGGCATCTCCAACTCGACTACGGCGAATATGTTTTCGGTTTCGGGCAACCGGCCCCAGCAGAATCTGTTCTTGCTGAACGGGATTGAGTATACCGGCGCGGCGGAAAACAACATGACGCCCGGCGGCGCGAGCGGCCAATTATTGGGCATCGATGCTGTACGAGAATTCAACATCCTCCGCGACAGCTACGGTGCGGAGTACGGGCAGAAGCCCGGCGGGCAAGTCTCCATCGTCACGCAATCAGGCACAAATCAGTGGCACGGTTCGGTGTACGAGTTCCTGCGAAACAATGCGTTGGACGCGCGCAATTACTTCGACGCGGGTTCTTCCGCGCCGCCCTTCAAGAGAAATCAGTTCGGCGTCTCCATGGGCGGCCCCATCCAAAAGGACAAAACATTCTTGTTCATGAATTATGAAGGCTTCCGCCAAGCCCTCGATGAAACTTCGGTGGCGCTCGTTCCCGACGCAAATTCGCGAGCGGAGGCCAATCTCCTTGACCCAATCGCAGCCAAATTCAACTTGATGAACCTGTGGCCCGCACCCCCGAGCGGATCTCAAGGGCTGGGAACTTGCCCCGTACTAACCGATACGCCCGTCTTCACTGACTCCCACGGGATCGCCGATGGCATACAAAACTATTGCAGCAGTCCGTTACAGACCATCCGCGAGGATTTCGGCACCACGCGCCTCGATCACAAATTTTCCGAGCGTGACTCCGCCAGCGCGGTCTATACCATCGACGACAGCTATAGCGACACGGCCACCGTCCTCGATCCCTACTCGACCGATCTCATCGATCTGCGCGAACAAGTCTTCAGCCTGCAGGAAGACCACGTCTTCTCGCCCAATCTCGTTAACACGGCTCGTTTTGGCTTCTCGCGTGCCGGATATTACTTCACCGGCGAGCCAACACCTGGCACACCAGCCGCCGGCGTAACACCGTTTTTATCCACCGCGCCCTTCGTCGGAGCATTAGTTGTCGGTGGCAGTCAGGCCTCCAATCCGCAGACGCAACTGGGGCTGGCCGGCAGCAACAACGGCAGCAACCTGCCCATGGCCAGAAATCTCTTTACCTATGACGACCAGGTATCACTCCTGCGCGGCAGACATGAGTGGACATTCGGCATTTGGTTGCAGCGCTTCCAATCCAACGAGGAGCTGGCGCTCAGCCAGTACGGCCAGTTGACTTTCACCGGGCTCAATGCGCTTGTCTCGGGTTCGACTGCTCCCACCTTGTTATACGATCCTACACCGACCCCTCTGAGCTGGCGCTCTCTACTTGCCGCGTTTTTTGTCCAGGACGTGATTCGGTTCAGCCAGCGATTGACGCTTTCGGTCGGCTTTCGCGACGAATCCACCACCGGCTGGAACGAAGCCGACGGTCGCGCCGCTAATTACGCACTCAACAATGGTGTCGCGCAGTGCCAATCCACGCCGCCCTGCCTGCCGGTGACTGGGAATTCGCTATTCAGCGTTAATCGCTCTAAATTCCTGCCGCAGCCGCGCCTGGGCGTTGCGTGGAGCCCATTAGGTCCTAAAACCGTAATTCGGGCTGGTTTCGGGATGTACTACGACCTGCAAGATGCACTTGGCTATCGCGGCGATCAAAACGCGCCGTACAACCCCACATACACCGTAGCGGCCACCCCCAGCAACGTGCCAATCACGACCACCTTCCCTGGGACGCTCGTGCCGGGTGGCGTGCAACCCGACTTGTACACTCCCACCATCGAGACCTGGTCGCTTCGCATCGAGCGAGAACTTTCTCCCAACACCTCGCTTACGGTTGGCTACGTAGGCAATCACGGCTATCACGAACTCGTCGGTGCGGACGAAAACGCGGCGGCTCCCTCCGTTTGCGCGGTCGGGCAGTGCGTAACGACGTTGACGACGTTCTCTGCAAATGGTACGCCTACTTCCCTGCCCAACAGCGTGTTGCCCGCCGGCACCTTTTATATCCCGCCGATCGGCGGCCCAGCGCCCGCGAAGCCCAACCCAGCGCTCGGCCCTACATGGACCTGGATGTCCGAAGCCGATAGCTCCTACAATGCACTGCAAATCGATCTCAATCGCCGCTTCAGCGGAGGATTGAGTCTGCGCGGCGTTTACACTTGGTCCAAAGTGCTGGATGACGGCGACTCCTTGAACGCTACGGCCGCAGGAAACGATGTGGCGCTGCTGTCTAACCCCTACGATCCTCGTGCGGACTGGGGGCTCGGGACGTTCGACGTGCGAAACGTGGGAGTGATTTTCGCGACCTATGACCTTCCCTTCGGCCAAGGAAAACACTGGTTAGGTGGGACGAAAGGCGCCGTGGGCAAAGTCTTGGGCGGCTGGACGATCAACAGCATCGTGACGCTCCAAGATGGTTTTCCTTTCACTCCGCAACTGAGTTACAACCCTTCCAACGACGGGGACACCAGGAATCCGGTGCGACCGTTCCTCAACCCGAATTTCAACGCAGCTGCCGACGGGCCGGCCATGCCGCGAACTGTGAGCGAGTGGTTCAATCCAGAACTCTTCGCGTTTCAGCCGACCACTAGTGGCTTCTTCGGAGACCTTGGCCGGGATACGCTGATTGGTCCAGGACTTGGCACCTGGGACTTTTCCGTGATGAAGGACACGCGAATTCACGAACGCATGATCCTGCAATTCCGCGCGGAGATATTTAATATAACGGACCGCGCCAACTTCAATACGCCTAGCCTCGTCGTTGCGGTGACTCCGACCGCTGGGACGACGCCCGTGGATTCCGGCACGGGAGGGCAGATCACCGGCACATCAACTTCGTCACGCCAGGTGCAGTTCGGGCTCAAGCTGCTCTGGTAGCACGACGCGAACACGTCTTTTCTGTATGTGAATTTGCAAGAACGGGGGGCGAGCCCCCCTGTCCGCCAAATCACCTGCCTAAGTTTCTGCCGCTATGTCTTCGTTGCGTCCCTACCAAGAGTTCTTGATCACATTGCACCGCTCAAATTGTGCATACTGTGGCGCGCGGCTGAATGACACTGTGGAATCAACGGAGGTTGGCATGAAATCCAAAGCGAAACGACGAATTTCAAAGAGAAGTTCGAGCGCCGGTCAGGATGCTTCCCTACGGAAGCACGTAATTGAATTTCTTCGCGGCAAGGGAGCCCATGCCGATTTCGACCAGGCGATAGAGGGGCTGCCCGAGGAATTGCGAGGAGCTCGCGTGAAAGAGGTGCCGTTCACGCTCTGGCGGCTCTTGGAACATCTACGCCTGGCGCAGTGGGACATACTCGAGTTCAGCCGAGATCCAAGACATAAGTCCCCGAAGTGGCCAGAAGGCTATTGGCCCGAAGGCGATGCTCCTCCCAGTGGGGCCGCGTGGGATTCGAGCGTGGCTGGCTTCCGGCGCGATCTGGCTGAAATGGTGAAACTCGTCAAGGATCCTTCCAACGATCTTTTCACTCCTATTCCGCACGGGCAAGGGCAGACCCTCTTGCGGGAAGCCCTGCTGGTCGCAGATCATAATTCCTACCATATTGGGCAATTGATTCTCCTGCGTCGCCCGCTTGGCGCCTGGAAATAGCCCAGGTGTTAGGCGCCTAAGGCGCGGAGTGTATTCCCCCGGTCCAGTCGTTGTATCCTAAGACGTGTTTTCGGCGGGCAGCATGCGACGAACGGTCTCCTTAGCGGTGCTCGTTCTGGCCGGATGGACCCTCCTGGCGCAGCAGGATGCGGCGCCGCAACTGGCAGGATTCTCGAATGAAGGTTCGCGGACAGAACAGCAGCGGGAAGAGAAGTTCCGCTCCGCGATTTCCGCGGACAACATTCGTGATTACGACAAAGTCCTTTCGGCGCGCCCTCACCACGTCGGCTCTCCCTACGATAAACAGGACCAGGAGTGGCTGGCCGCAAAATTCAAAGAGTGGGGCTGGGATGTTCACGTGGAATCGTTTCAGATTCTCTTCCCTACGCCCAAAGAACGTGTTCTGGAAATGGTCGCGCCGGCCCATTTCGTAGCCAAGCTACAGGAAACGCCGATTCCCGGTGATCCAACCTCCGGCCAGCAAGCCGAGCAATTGCCTTCCTATAATGCTTATTCGATCGATGGCGACGTAACCGCGCCGCTCGTTTACGTCAACTACGGCGTGCCGGATGATTACGACGACCTCGAGCGAATGGGCATTTCGGTAAAAGGGGCAATCGTAATTGCCCGCTACGGCGTCTCTTGGCGCGGCATAAAACCCAAAGTCGCCGCCGAACACGGGGCGGTGGGTTGCTTGATCTACTCCGATCCTCGCGACGACGGTTATACGGAGGGAGACGTCTTCCCGAATGGGGCATGGCGCCCCCCGCAGGGCGTTCAGCGCGGAAGCGTCATGGACATGGCGCTATACCCGGGCGACCCGCTTACGCCGGGCGTTGGAGCGACGCCGGAGGCCAAGCGGCTGAAATTCGAAGACGTCAAGGTGTTCACTAAAATTCCAGTGCTGCCCATCTCCTACGGCGATGCGCAGCCCCTTTTGGCGGCATTACAAGGACCTGTCGCCCCGGCGAGATGGCGCGGTGGGCTGCCGATTACTTACCATGTGGGTCCCGGGCCCGCCAGGGTTCACCTGCGCGTCAAGTTCAACTGGGACATGAAGCAGATCAATGACGTGATCGCCAGAATGCCGGGCGCCTCGGAACCGGACGAGTGGATCATCCGGGGGAATCACTACGACGCGTGGGTTAATGGCGCGCAAGATCCCGTCTCGGGACTCTCCGCGGAAATGGAAGAAGCGCGGGCGCTCGGCGAATTGTACAAATCGGGATGGAAACCCAAGCGTACGATTATTTATTGTGCTTGGGATGCCGAGGAGCCCGGGCTGATCGGCTCGACGGAGTGGGTAGAGACGCACGTGGACGAACTTCGCGAGCACGCCGTAGCCTATATCAACACAGATTCGCACAGCCGGGGATATTTGAATGCCGCCGGTTCGCATTCGCTCGAGAGCTTTGTCAACCAGGTTGCGCGCGACGTGATCGATCCAGAAAAGGATATTTCCGTATGGCAGCGCCATCAATTGAGGCGGATCGCTGACGCCGGCACGGCCGAGGATCGCGAACGATTGCGCTCAAAACCGACTTGGCCCATCGACGCGCTGGGTTCAGGGTCGGACTATACGGCCTTCCTGGATTTTGCCGGCGTTGCCTCCATGAACTTCGACTACGGCGGCGAATCGGACGGCGGTGTATATCATTCCATTTACGATGATTTCTATTGGCTCACCCATTTCAACGACCGCGATTTCGCGTACGGTCGCGCCCTGGCTCAAACTGCCGGGATTGCGGGGATGCGCCTGGCGGATGCCGATTTGCTGCCATTTAATTTCGGCGATCTAGCCTCCACGGTGCGCGAGTATGTAAACGATCTGCAGGAGTTGGCCCACAAACAAGCCGATCAAATCCAGGAACGCAATCGACAAATCAGCGAAGGCGTGTTTAGGGCCACGTCCGATCCCCAGATAGCTTCCCTGCCTCCCACGCCGGACGAAGTGCCTCCGAACCTCAATTTCGTCCCTTTACAAAACGCGGTGAATGCTTTGGGCCATAGCGCCGATCGTTACCAGAAGGTTTATGCGCAGGCGGAAAAGGGCGGCGGGGCGGCTCTACAGCAGGGTTCATTGACAAAGGTGAACGCCGAGCTCCTTCAAAGCGAACGCGCGCTTACCGACCAGCAAGGGTTACCCGGACGGCCGTGGTTCAAGCACCAGCTCTACGCTCCCGGCTTTTATACCGGCTATGGGGCCAAGACTGTGCCGGCGGTTCGCGAGGCGATCGAGCAAAAGCAGTGGAGAGTCGCGCAAGAATCGATCGAGACGGTTGCCAAGGTGCTCGAAAACGAAGCCGCCGTGATCGATGGAGCGGCAAACGATCTGGGGCACGCCATCCAGTAGTGTTATTTTTAAGGCTGGCGGGACTCCGATGATGCGGGAACGATGCTCTTGATCCGCATGTAGGTGACCAGATTGCCGTAGTGTTCGTTGTTGTGCCCGTAGTTCAGTACCAGCAAAGAAACCCGATTCAACCGCGCTTTGCTTCCATTTTCCTGTGTGATTTCGACCACCTGTTGTGCGGACGCATCTGTAAGTGAACCGTACACTCCGTCGCAATATGCAAAAGCGTCGCCGAGAGCTTTGGTCAGCTCGGATTTTGAGGCCAACTTCTCCAGATCCCTGCCTTCATTGGGATTTTTCTCCCCCTTTGCTTGCGAGCACCATAAGTAGTTGAAGTTGGCAAGGTGACCAATTATTTGGCCAAACGTTCGCACCTCCATTTGCGGGCCGGGCCGCAGCCCATAAAACTGCTCCGGAACTTTCGCCGCGGAACGCACAATGTTCTGACGATTGGTCGTGTAAGCGTTCTTCAGCCAGGAAGCAAATGAAGGCGACGTTTGGGTTCCGTCTTGCGCAGCCGCGGAAGCAGCCAGCATCAATACAAGCAAAATGGCGGGAAGTATTTTGGTCATCGGGAGTTCCTCCGGATAGGAAATATATACTCCGATACCTGCCCACGCCACCCGCCGATTGGCTTTGCGCTCAGATCGCGGTTCGAACCGGCTCGGCCGGTGCGCGGCGCTGCAAGGCAGCCTCACCGTGCTTCTGTTAGAATCGCATTGATAAGCGAGTGATTGGCCTTTCAGCGCACTTTCGGGCCAAGAAAAGTCCGTCACGCTGCCGCCGAATCCGGCGCTACCAACATGATCACGCTTTTTGGCAATAACGAACCGCCCCCGTCGCTCCTCGACCGCCTCAAAAAGTCGATTGGCAAGACGCGTTCGGAAATCGCCGCGCGGGTAGAGGGTATATTTGCGGGCGACCGGCGGCTCGATCCCGAGCAGCTGCGGCGCCTCGAAAATGCCTTGCTCGCCGCCGACCTGGGCGTACGCACGACGAAAGAGATGGTCGAAGCAGTTCGCCGAGCCGCGGACCAAGAGCCGATCCACGAGTCAGGCCAATTGCGCGACGCGCTAAAAAATCAGCTGATGGCTATCCTGAATGCGGTTCCCGCGAAATCGAATGGCGCTCCCGCCGATGCCCGCCCGCGGGTAATTTTCGTAGTGGGCGTAAACGGCACCGGCAAAACCACGACGATCGGCAAGCTGGCGCATCGGTTGCGTCAAGATGGCTTGACAGTGATGCTCTGCGCCGGAGATACCTTTCGCGCCGCCGCCATCGAGCAACTCGCCGTTTGGGCCAATCGCACTGGATCTGAATTGATCAAGCAGAAATCTGGCGCCGATCCCGCCGCCGTCGTCTATGACGGCCTGGCCGCCGCTCGCGCGCGCAACGTGGATGTGGTCATCGTGGATACCGCGGGGCGCCTGCACACGAAGTCCAACCTGATGCAGGAACTCGAAAAGATGAAGCGCACCGCCGCCAAGCTCGTGCCGGGCGCACCTCATGACGTTCTGCTCGTGCTCGATGCCACCACCGGCCAAAACGGCCTCTCGCAAGCGCGTGAGTTCACCGCGACTGCGGGCGTTACCGGAATTGTGCTGACCAAACTCGACGGTACTGCGCGCGGCGGCATCGTAATTCCCATCGTGCGCGAATTGGGCCTTCCGGTGCGCTTCGTGGGTACCGGCGAGACTGCCGATGATCTGGTTCCATTCGACGCCCAGACGTTCGTCAATTCGTTATTCGAGTAAAATGCCGCCCGAACTTCCGGATGCAAAAGAGGCCGCAGGCGACCAGGAGTGGATGACGCGGGCCTTGGCGCTCGCCGCTCGAGGGCGCGGATTAACAAGCCCCAATCCTATGGTCGGAGCGGTGCTGGTGCGCGATGGCCGCGTTGTCGGCGAAGGCTTTCACACCTATGACGGCTTGCGCCACGCTGAAATCATCGCCCTTGAGGCTGCCGGAAAAAATGCCCGCGGCGCCACGCTCTACGTTAATCTCGAACCTTGCTGCCACACGGGACGCACGGGCCCATGCACACGCGCGCTGATTTCCGCTGGCGTCTCACGCGTCGTCGCCGCCATGCCAGATCCGAATCCGGCTGTCTCCGGTCGCGGCTTCAAGGAACTGCGCGCCGCCGGAATACCTGTGGATTGCAGCTGCACTTCAGGTTCATCGGAGCAAGCTCGCCGCCTCAACGAAGCTTTTGCCTGGTGGGTTCGCCGCCGTCGCCCGCTCGTCACTCTCAAGACTGGCATGACTCTCGATGGCAGCCTGATCCTTCCGAAATCGCGTAATGGCCATCAGGCTCGCTGGATTACTTCGGAGATTTCTCGCGCCGAGGTCCAACGTATGCGCCACGCCTCGGACGCCATCATGACCGGAATTGGCACGATCATTGCCGACGATCCGCTGCTCACCGATCGCACCGGCCTCCCCAGACGCCGGGCGCTCTTGCGTGTGATCCTCGACTCGCGTCTGCGGCTCAGCCAGAAATCTCAGGTCGTCCGCTCCGCGCGAGGCGATGTGCTCGTCTTTACGTGTGCGAGTGTTTCGAGCGTTCGCGCGAAACGGCTCAGCGCAACCGGCCTGGAAATTTGCCGCGTGCGCCCGCGCCGGGGCCGGCCCGACCTCGCCGCCGTGCTCGACGAATTGGGCCGCCGCGAGATTCTGAGTGTGATGCTGGAAGCGGGCCCCCTCTTGAATCAAGCGGCGCTCCAAGCAGACCTGGTCGAGAAGGTCCGACTATTTTACGCGCCCCTGCTCGTCGGTCTCGGCGGTTCCCTACCGGGTCCGCCGTCGCGGAAGCGCGCAGGAGGCTCCCTGCAAATCCGTGAGCTTTCACACCTCCGCACCGAACCATTCGGCCCTGATTTCGCGGTAGAAGGATACCTGCGCGATGTTTACCGGAATCGTTGAACACGTTGGGAAGGTGGAGTCGCTCCAAACGAGCGCCCAAGGATCTCGACTGTCCGTACATGCGGGGCCGCTGGCCGCATCGCTCGCGATTTCCGGCAGCATCGCCGTCAACGGCTGCTGTCTCACGATTGTAGAAATCCGCGGTGAAACTTTCGCCGCGGATCTTTCCTCGGAAACGCTTCGGCGCACCGCCTTCGGCGAATTGAAAGGCGGCGCTCGCGTGAATCTTGAGCGCCCGCTCACCGCCGGCAAGGAATTCGGCGGCCATTTTATGCAGGGTCACGTGGATGGCATCGGCCGCGTGGCTCGCGTCGATCCGGACGGCGCGAACTGCTGGCTGGGCGTCCGCTTGCCTGCGGACCTGCTGCGCTACGTAGCCATGAAAGGCTCCATCGCCATCGACGGAATCAGCCTCACCGTAGCGAATCTCGCGACAGACGTTGTGGAAGCGGCGATTATTCCCTTCACATACGCAAACACGAACCTACAGGCGCTCCGCCCAGGCGACGCCGTCAATATCGAAGCCGACATTTTGGCCAAGTACCTGGAGCGTTTGCTCGAAACGCGCCGCCCTGCGGCGGCTTCCACACTCACCCTCGAGCGCTTAATCGAAGAGGGCTTTTGAGGAATCGATGCCACGCGTCACCGGCATCCTCGAAACTTGTATTCACGTCGAAGATGTCGCACGGTCGGCGCATTTCTACGAGAGTCTTTTCGGCTTCCCCCGCCTCGCAGCCGACGAACGATTCTGCGCCTTCGACGTTGGCGGCCATGATGTCCTGATCCTGTTTCGCCGCGGTGGCACCAGGGAACCCGTGAAGCTGCCCGGCGGTGTGATCCCTCCGCACGATGGAAGTGGCCACCTGCATTTTGCTTTCGCCATACCGGCCAAGGACCTTCCTGCTTGGGAACAAAGGCTCGGGGAGGCCGGCATCAAAATTGAGAGCCGCGTTAAATGGGCGCGTGGCGGCGAGAGCCTCTATTTTCGCGATCTCGACGACCATCTGGTCGAGCTTGCAACGCCCGGCATATGGCCCAACTATTAGCATCTCCCGCCCTACGCATCTGAGGCGGCCACTTAGCCGGCCATGCGCCTTTTCCTATACGCTTTCGCCTTCGTACGACCTAGCCCGGGCGCCGCGAAAATAGAGCGCCAACCCCAACAAGACGGCCAGCACCGTCCCGCTGACAAGCTTTACCTCGAACAGCAATTTATTCTGCGTCTCGCCCGGCGGGATGAACGACAACACGATCCCCAGCAGCACCACCAGAAAGCCCAGCCCCCCGGCCATCCACACGCCGACCTTCCCGCCGGGAATAAGCACCGCACCCGCCGTGCGTTCGCGATCGGGCCGGTAAGCGAGTTTGATGGCCGCCGCATACATATAGAGAAAAGGAATGAAGTAGAGGATCACAGTCGCATCGACGAGGATCTGGTAGGCGCCAACGCTGGTCTCGTTAATTTGGCTCAGCAGAAGGATTACGCCGGAAAGGACCGCCTGCACCAAAATTGACACATACGGCGTCTTCCAGCGGGGATGAATTTTGCCAAATGCCCGGGGCAAATATCGATCCACACCTACCATGAACGGCACGCGTGCAATTCCCGTTACCGTCGAGCCGACGCCGCCCGCATTCCCTACCGTCACCAGCAGCGCGGCAATAATGCCAATCGCCCCGATCTTCAGGACCGCCGAAGCCGCCGTGATAGCCTGAAATACGCCGCTCTTCGGATCGACGGCCGTGTCGTTCAGTACAACCAGAACCGCTACCGTCCCCGCGATATAAATCAGCGCGATGAGCACACCGGAACCAAAAATAGCGTTCGGCAAAGTCCTGCGCGGATCTCGCACCTCATCGCTCATCGCTGCAACGAGTTCCAGACCGGTAAAGGCAAACGCAAGCTGGGGCCAGAAATTGACCGAGTCCCAATTCCAGCGCGGCAGCATTCCGGCCCAGGTGAAATGCATCACCGACCCGTGCACGCGCCAGACCGCCACAGCAACAGCCACCAAAATCAATAGCGGTAGATACGTGCCCACGCCGCCCGCGTTTTGGAGCCACTTGCCTATCCGCAGTCCGATAATGTTCAGATAAACGGCCACGAAAAGCAGCAAGAACGAGCCCACCAGCAGAAAGGTTCGGTTCTGTGCCAGCTTCGCCCCGCCTATCCCGCCAACATAGGCGCTCATGGCCGTGCTCGCAAAACACAAGCCCGGCAGATAGAAAAGCGTATAGACCCAGTACGTCCATCCCGCCACAAACCCGTGAAATTCCCCGAATGCATCCCGCGACCACGCGTAGAGCCCTCCCTCCTCCGGAAAGCGGCTGCTCAGCTCCACAATTACCAAGGCGGTGGGCACAAAAAACATGACCGCCGCGATGATCCAAAGGCTGATCGAGGAAGGGCCATTGTGCGCGGCAGCGGCAATCCAGCGCGGCCCCAGCACGGTGGCAATGTTGAAGAGAAGGACGTCCCAGAAGCCCATTACGCGGGGTAATTGCGGATGCGCGGCGGATTCAGGACCAGGGTTCAAGGCCGAGCCACAATATCAGAGGCAAGAAGGCTTGGAAATGCTGGGGCGCGATCGCTTTTACACCGCCACGTCCAGTGCCGGTATGAGCTCGTCTTGCAGGAGGAAATTGCGCAGGAAGGGGTCGGGCGAGGCCTCGAATTCGCTCCAGGGACCAAAAAAAGCGACTTTGCCATCCTGCAAAAAAACCAGCCGGTCAGCGATCTTTTTCCCTAGGTGCGTATCGTGCGTAACCACCACGGACGTCTTATGCATGGCCCGCTTCAACTTGAGGATCAGATTGCTCATATGGGCGGCCATGAGCGGATCGACCATCGTGGTGGGTTCGTCGTACAGAATCGCCTCGGGATCCTGCGCCAGGGCGCGGGCAATCGCCACCGCTCGTTTGGTTCCGGTGCTGAGTTCAGAGGGCAATCTGTCCAGGACGTCGCCGATTTCCAGCATCTCCGCCAATTCGGCCACGCGCGCGTCGATCTGTTCCGGCGAAAGGTCTTTGCGATCGTCCAGCGGAAACTCGATATTTTCGCGAATCGTCAGCGAATCGAATAGCGCGCCCGATTGGAACACCATGGTGACCCTCCGCCGAATCTGCACCAGCTGCTGCTCGGTCCAATCGGTAATGTCCTGCCCGGCTACGATGACCCGCCCGGAATCCGGTTTCAGGAATCCGAGAATGTGCTTCAGCGTGACTGATTTCCCCACCCCGCTTCGCCCCATGATGACGCAGGTCTCCCCGGGGTCGACCGTAAAACTGACATGATCGAGCACCAGGTGATCGTCGAACGCCTTGGTGACTTCGCGGAACTCGATGTAATGGTCCATGCGGGCTGCACAAGGCTACAGCTGAATGATTCTAAGGCCCGCCCCCGGAAGCTGCCAAAGGGTTTATTGTCCCTTTCTCCTAGTCATCAACCTAACCACATTATTTACAATAATATACGTAGATACCTGTCATGCGCGCAAATCAGGCAATATCCACAGTCCGCCCAGTAGCTAGTTCGGACTCATCTTGACAGATACCGGACAGCCAAATACTATTAGCAGTCGCTTGAGAGGAGTGCTAATCCTAACTCTCGAGCGAATTCCAGACCAAGTCCGAACGAACAAGTTTACCACGCGATTGGAGGACAATCGACTATGGCTGTAAACGTAACTCCCTTGCATGACCGGGTGCTCGTAAGGCGCGTCGAGGAGAAAGAGTCCGTTAAAGGCGGAATCATTATCCCCGATACGGCCAAAGAGAAACCCCAGGAAGGTGAAGTCATCGCCGTCGGCGCGGGCAAGATCGAGAAGGGCGAACGCGTTCCGATGGACGTCAAGGCGGGCGACCGCATTCTGTTTGGGAAGTATAGCGGTACGGAAATCAAAGTCGAAGATCAGGAATATCTGATCCTTCGTGAAGAAGAGATTCTGGCCAAGCTCGGCGGAGCGGCAAAGGCCGCGACGTCGAAGCGATAACCCTAACCAGCAGGAAGACAGTCAGTGAAATTAGCGCAGTAAAATCTTGAGGAGGAATTATGGCAAAGCAGATTGTGACTGGGGAAAATTCTCGCCAGTCTATTTTACGCGGCGTCAATGTGCTCGCTGATGCCGTGAAGATCACGCTGGGCCCCAAGGGCCGCAATGCCGTGATCGAGAAGAAGTTTGGCGCGCCGATCATTACCAAGGATGGCGTGACCGTAGCGAAGGAGATCGAGCTGCAGGATCCGCTCGAGAATATGGGCGCACAGATGGTGCGCGAAGTCGCTTCGAAGACTTCCGACGTTGCCGGGGACGGCACCACCACCGCCACCGTTCTTGCCCAAGCCATCTTCCGTGAAGGCGTGCGGACGGTTGCCGCCGGGGCCAGCCCCACTGGCCTCAAGCGTGGCATCGAACGCGCCGTCGAAACGGCCATTGAGGAAGTTCGCAAGATGCACCGCGACGTCAAGGGCGACATGATCGCTCAGGTTGGCACTATCAGCGCCAATAACGATAAGCAGATCGGCGGCATCATCGCCGAGGCCATGAAGAAGGTGGGCAAGGATGGCGTAATCACGGTCGAAGAAAGCCGCACCATGGAAACCACCCTCGAAGTGGTGGAAGGTATGCAATTCGACCGCGGCTATCTCTCCCCCTACTTCGTCACCGATCCCGAGCGCATGGAGTGCGTCGTCGAAGATGTTCGCATTCTGATCCACGAAAAGAAGATCAGCTCCATGAAGGACCTTCTGCCTCTCCTCGAGCAGATTGCCAAAATGGGCAAGCCGCTCCTGATCATTGCGGAAGATGTTGAGGGCGAAGCGCTTGCCACGCTTGTCGTCAACAAGTTGCGCGGCACGCTCCAATGCGCCGCCGTCAAGGCTCCCGGCTTCGGCGATCGCCGCAAAGCCATGCTTGAGGACATTGCCACCCTCACCGGCGGCAAGGCCATCACCGAAGATCTCGGCATCAAGCTCGAAAACGTCAAAGTCGAGGATCTCGGCCGGGCCAAGAAAGTCACCATCGATAAGGACAACACCACCATCGTCGAAGGCGGTGGCAAGGCTGCCGAGATCGAAGGTCGGGTGAAGCAGATCCGCGCCCAGGTCGAGGAAACTACCTCCGATTACGATCGCGAGAAGCTCCAGGAGCGGCTGGCGAAGCTCGTGGGCGGCGTGGCCGTGATCAAGGTGGGCGCGGCGACCGAAACCGAGCTCAAGGAGAAGAAAGCTCGCGTGGAAGACGCCATGCACGCCACCCGCGCTGCCGTCGAGGAAGGCATCGTTCCCGGAGGCGGCGTGGCGCTGTTGCGCTGCATCTCCGCACTCGACAAGCTGAAGGCTGATGGCGACGAGGCCACCGGCATCAATATCGTCAAGCGCGCGCTCGAAGAGCCCTTGCGGCAGATCGCTTATAACGCTGGGTTCGAAGGCGCCGTGGTCATCGGCAAAGTCCGAGAGTCCAAGGACGAAAACTTCGGCTTTAACGCCGAAACCGACGAGTACGGAGACATGGTCAAGATGGGTGTCATCGATCCTGCTAAGGTCACCCGCCTGGCCCTCCAGAACGCGGCCTCGATCGCCGGCCTGATGCTGACCACGGAAGCTCTCGTGGCCGACATCCGCGAGGACGAAAAGAAGGCGGCCAGCGCCGCTCCGCATGGCGGCATGGGCGGCGGCGGAATGTACTAGCCAGTACAGCCGCTCCTGGCTGTGCTATCAAATCGCACTAAAAAGCGCCCGCCCACCGGCGGGCGTTTTTTTTTGAATTGCGAACCCCGAGAACCGGCGTTTCGTCCGCTTTGTTTGGAGATCGCTGCAGGACTACAGGAGGGCGCACAAATAGAACCGTCAAGCAAATCCAGGTGCTGGACTTCACCACCGAAACCTAAAACAGGCGGGAAACCGTCAACAGCATACGCCTACATATCCATCTTACGTACTTACGCGTACGTCTCCAGCTTACGCCTACATCTTCATTGATTCGTTACGAACGATCTCGTAGCGTTGTATAAGAGCGGCTATGCCGATGTGACGATCGGTATTCTCGGGCGGTTTGTCCACCCGAACCACTTTACCGATCGCGCGAATGAAGACTTCCGTGCCGCCGGTGACTTCGGCTGGCAGAGTCATCGTCAAGTCCAGCTCAGCGCCCGCGTCGAGAGGGTTCTGGACAACGAAATAGACGCCCCTCGTAGAAATGTCGCGGGTCTTCCCGTTACACGCGTCCCTTTCTAGGGGTACACGGATGAGAACGGGCAAGGAAAGGTCGTATCGTCGTGCCGTGCGACGGTCGGTCATAGCCCCCAGATCTCCGACTTTGGAAGTCTCGATTATAAACCCTGCTGCCCTTCACCATTAGAGGCAGCAATTCTCATTCCAGAGCCCCAGTCGTCGGCGCTAAGCCGGAGTATCCGGGCTGTGGGAATCGTGTTGAAATTGAACGAGAGTTAACGCTCCTGTTAATGCGCAGTAACTGACGAAAAACAAAGGAGAAAGAGGAGCAGGGGCGTTTTCGCTTTATCCGTTGAGCAAGCAAGACAAAATTCCGAACGCTTCGATGGAAGCAAAAACTTTGCAACCAGTCTTACCAGAACCCCTGTATTCCGAATGACTTTCGGGAAGCGAATACCTTCAATAGGCAATAGATTGCACCTCGCCTTAGTCCTCTTTACCCGCGGGCGCCAAGGCTGGGGGTGCGGGGGTTCGAGTACGAGATCCTCTTCCCGCATCCAAATTGAACTGCCGGATCTTGTAAAGAAGAGCTTTATAGCTGATTCCCAGCATCTTCGCCGCATCTTTGCGGCACCAGTGGGTTTTCTCCAAGGCGTCCGCAATAGCCTCCATCTCAGCCTCGTCCTTCAGCCCTCGCACCAGCGCCTTTAGACCCTGTTCTTTCACAGGGGAGGGTTCTTCGCGCGGGGAGATGCGCTGCCGAGCAGCCGCCATTTCCACCAGTTCGCGGAAACTGCCTTCGTCGTCCTCGAGGATGACGTAGCGCTTCACAAAATTCTCCAACTCCCGCAAATTGCCAGGCCAGGCATAACGAATGGCCGCTTCGATCAAGTGTTGCGACGGGTTCGGGGGTTCCTTCTGGAATTTTTCACTATATTTATTCAGGAAATGCCTGAACAGCAGGGGAATTTCCGTGGTCCTCTCGCGCAGAGGCGGAACATTAATCGACAGCACGTTCAGTCGATAATAGAGGTCCTCGCGCAATCGCCCCGATTTCATGGCCTCTTGGACCTCCACATTCGTCGCCGCAAGCACGCGCACATCAACGGCAACCATGTGGCGGCCGCCGAGCCTCGAGTACTGATGGTCCTGCAGGACGTGCAGAAGCTTGGCTTGCAGGTGAGGGCTCATTTCGGCGATTTCGTCAAGAAAGATGGTGCCCTTGTTGGCCAGTTCGAACTTCCCCGGCTTCGAACGTACCGCCCCTGTGAACGCTCCTTGTTCGTAGCCGAACAATTCTGACTCCAGCAACTCGCCGGGAAGGGCGGCGCAGTTGACCTTCACAAAGGCCTGATTACGGCGCGTCGAACGCATATGGATCATGCGCGCCACGACTTCCTTTCCCACTCCGCTCTCCCCGCAAATAAATACCGGCACATCGACCGGCGCAATCTGCAAAATCTGCTGCCGGATACGAACCATCTGCGGGCTGGCGGCCAAAAACGAAAGGTCTTCAGTCAAATGATCGCAGTATTCCCGCAAAGCCTGGTTTTCCTTGCGCAAATCCATCTTCTGCCGGCACTTCAAGACCGCCGCATCCAATTCCGCTTTTTCGAATGGCTTCGTCAGATAGTCCTGGGCTCCCAAGCGGATGGCCTCGACTACGGTCGTAACTTCGTTAGAACATGAGAGCATGATCACGTTCAGGGTACGATCCACCTGGATGAGTTGGCGCAAAGTCTCGAGCCCGTTCATCTCCTGCATCAGCACATCGAGAATGATGAAATCCGGACGATCGCCTTGCTGCACGGCTTCGAGAGCCTCCGCGCCGGAAGCGACAGAGGTAACCCGGTAGCCGTCAACCTCGAGCAATGTCTGCAGATATTTGCGAATGCTCGGTTCGTCATCTACAACGAGAACGTGTTCTTTTTCACTCATTCGTCACCTGATCTATTTTTCGAACGGAGATTCTTATTGATCCTCTTGCTGCTTATCGATAGGGAGCAGGAAAGTGAACGTGCAGCCCCTGCGCAGCTCGCTGTCCACCCAAATCTTTCCCCTGTGAGCTTGAACCAGCCGCTTTGCTATGGCCAGCCCAAGTCCCATTCCGGACGACGTGCGGTCTACACGTACGAAGTCCTCGAATATCTCCTGATGATGCTCGGCTGCAATTCCGGCGCCGGTGTCGGTCACGGCCACGCGAACGCTGTTGGGCTGCTGATTGCGCTGTCGGCGGCGGTCCGTGGCCAATGTTTCCTTGGCCACGCGGCGCTCCCAGAAGTGCGGTTCGGCACGCAAGGTGACGCAACCGCCGGCGGGCGTGTGTTTCAGGGCGTTGTCCAAAAGATTGGCTACGGCCTGCTGCACCTTTTGGTAATCGAATTTAAATATCGGCAAATTTTCGTCGAACGTCGATTCCAGGCGCACATGATTCCGCTGGAAGGCCTCGTGCCAGCGCGTCGCTAACTCAGTCAGACAATCGCGCAGGTCGTTATCGCGCAAGTGCAGCACCAGCTTCCCGCTTTCCAGCGTGGAATAGTTCAAGAACATGGAAACCAGGCGTACCAGGCGCTCGCAACTGTCTTTCGACTCCTGCAGAATGTCGGCCTGTTTTTCGTTGAGTTTGCCCAGAGAGCCTGAAAGCAGCAGGTCGTAATAACCTTTGATCACCGCAAGCGGCGTTTTCAGCTCATGAGCCGCCGACGCGAGAAACACCGTCTTTTGGCGGTTTACTTCCTGAAGCCGTAAATACGCGGCCAGCAAATTGCGATAGGTGATTTCCCGCTCCTGCAGCAACGATTGCACGGTAGGCTCGCAAGACTGGCTAACCGACGATGGGGAATCTGTATTGCCCGCTGGCTCGAGTCTGAGCACGAGTGATTCCGAATTTGGCAGTCGCGCGAGACGCGCGCGAACTCTTCCTGATGCCGTCTCTAGCTGAAGGTCCACTTCGCTTTCGCCGCTTTCAATCTGGCCGAGCAAAACTTGCGGGTCCATGCGCAGGATGTCGCCAAAAAGATTCAGCCGCGTCCAGGCCCCACTCTCCGGCAAGCCTAAAACGTGACGAGCCCGCTCATTAACCAGGAGCAACCCTCCGCTGAGACTCGCCACCAGGACAGGCCCCTCAAACAGGTCTAAAAGTCTCAGCGTGAGACTCGCTGGAAATGACTCGCTTTGGCTCTCGACAGAAATAGCTTGCCGCAAAATACTCTCCCGAAAGTTCTCGCTTTAAGTGAGTTTTAGCTTCGCCAGGCTGTTAGAGCGGGAGAATAGTGGCAAAATATGCAGCAAAGTGTCAATGGTAAGAAAGTTCCATTCTGCTCCGAAAGGAAAAAGATTTCATCTTCTAAGCTCTCAATAAGCCGCCTCGCAAACTAAACCTTGATGTTAGTGATGCTTATGGCCCGGCCGCGACGGATGAGGCCCCATTATCTCAGCGAAAAGTACTGGTACAAAAGTACTAATGAGAATATATTTTCCCTCGGGCCAATGGCAAAATCCGAGGCAATAGGTTCGAGATGTGAAGAGAATTGCCGCTCGAATGACTTCGATTGCACAAGACCCCGCCCCGGAATGGCTCTAGCGAGTGTTTTCACTCGACTTTGCCGTACAAAATCGACCCTAAGCCGATGATCGGGATGGCCCTTAGCGTGCTTTCTCCTGATCGAACCGTGTGCTATCCCAAATCCCCGTTGGGGTAAGCTGGGTTTATCGGATACGGAAACCCATGGCTACCCCCACTGACCCGTCGCGGGCCAGCGCGCAGCCCGAGGACTCTTTCCTCGAGTTGCTCGCCGAGACGCTTGAGAACCTTGATCGGGTGCCCCGTGGGCAGTTTCTGCAAAAATTCTTCAAGACCATCGCGCAACTGGAACTCAGCGAAAACCTGAGTTCAGAATATTGGGACCAGATCCTCGAGCGCCGGCGTCAGCTTGCCGATACGCTGGGCAAGCCGGTTTCGCTGAAGACAGCCATGGTGGACGTCCTGGCCTCATCCACCTACCTCCGTGTTCCGGTCCTGATGGAATATGACGAGCTTAAGAAACTTCAAAGCAATGCCACGACGGACCCGCTTACAGGTCTCTATAATCGGCGGCTCTTCGAAGAGCATTTCGAAAAAGAATTGAATCGAGCGCTCCGATACAACCAACATTTGGCGCTCGTGATGCTGGACCTTCACCAGTTTAAGGAGGTCAACGATCGATACGGCCACCCTCAAGGCGACGCCCTCTTACGACAAGCCGCCGCCACGCTGCGCAAATCCCTGCGTACCTCGGATTATGCTTTCCGCATCGGCGGTGATGAATTTGCCCTTCTTCTCGTGCATTCCGATACTGAACAGGCGAGCACGCTGGCCCGCCGTATTCGCGCCAACTTCGGTTCCGCGGTGGGATCGATGCAAGTCAGTGTTGGCTTGGGAATGGATTACGGTATTGCCGTCTTTCCGGTGGATGGCGACCAAAAAGACGTTCTGGTTCGTATCGCCGATCAACGCTTGTACGATATGAAGCACCAGCAGCGAAGTGGCACTGTCCAGCCGCCCGGCGAGTCGCACCGTCTTGAGCAACACCCCGCACAAAACGCCCCAACGAAGGGCACATTTCGCCCCGCCGACACCCCAGCCGTGCCTCCAATAGAGCCGCCTGCCTCCTCCATGGCGCCAGGACGTGGCGAGAAACGCAAATGGGAGCGCGTTTCCCTCGAGGGAACACGGGCTTACGCACAACTGGCCGACGACCCGCAAAAAACGGCGCGCGTGGTGGATTTGGGATACGGAGGCGTCGCGCTGGAGACGGGAGTTGCGAACGATTTAGGATCGCGATTTTCCGCCGTCCTGCACGTTCCGATTCTTCCGCCGGTAAGGGTCGTCCTGAAGAAGCTTTACCAGGTCACCACGAGCAGCGGGCGCTTGAGAGTAGGTTGCGCGTTCGTTTCCTGACCGATTGCCAGACAAAGTCCGCCGCGCTGCCTTTAGAAGCGCCCTTGCCGAAGAGCGCGCGCTTCAAACAACAAGGCCTGCTGGACGCGTGCAAGTCCCAAACTCCAGCGCAATTGCGCCTGATCTCGGCTCGCTCCGTGAGCGAGAAGCAAAACTCCCAGAGACAGTCCTTGCCTCCCGTCGGGAATCCGCGCGAAAACAATCTGCAATTCCACACCAAGCGCATCGCCAGGTTCGCGCTCGAGCAACTTAGCTAGCTCGGCGGCGAAATCCTCATACTGATGCCTATGCAAGCTTTGCCCGCCGCTTGAAATCGTGAGGTCGACGCGCGATGCAAATACGTTCGGCTCCGATTCCACATTGCTGTCCGCGCTCCAGAGCTTGTGACTGACGATGGAAAACGGTGATTCCTTATCGCTTAGGCTTGCTAGGAACCCGCGAAGAACGGCAGACTCGCGGGCGGTGGCCTCTCTTCGAATCGTGTCCGCGTCCCAGCCATCGTCTTGCTCGGAGTTGTGAATGTCGGTTGCGGGCCGCTCGGGTGCAGTATCTGTAATTACGACGCGCATCGCTCGCACGCTACACTTGCTCCGCGCAGGGAACAAGTGGAAATCATTCGCCATGTGTGCACGCTCATCGTGCATGCTTATTGCGCGCACCCAGTTCGCAGGAGCGCCGTGGTAGCTGCCTTGGAAAGTTCGCTGTGATCGCGTACTATTAGGGCTGACCGTCAGCCTAGCGACGCGAGTATTGTTCCCAACAATCGCGCAGACCGGCTGCGGAAGGAGTAAGAATGAAAGCCGGAATCCATCCTGATTATCACGAAGTTACCGTGCACTGCGCCTGCGGCAGCGCCTTCAAGACGCGCTCCACCTACAAAGCGAATCTCATGAAAGTCGAGATTTGCTCGAGCTGCCATCCCTTCTTCACCGGGAAACAGAAGCTGCTCGACACAGCCGGACGCGTGGAGCGCTTCCAGCGGAAATACGAGAAGGCCGCCCAAGCCGTCCAAGCAGCCAAAGACGCCAAAGGCAAAAAGTAACCTTGCTGTTTCACCATGCAGGCGGGGTGTAGAATTTGCCGAGCATGGCCTCTCCTTCACCATACAACTCCGGCGAAGTTCAGGCGCCCGTAACTGTAGAGCAAGCGGTTGCCAACGTTACTCTGCGGAATTCGTTCGCGCATCCTTATGATTCCGCGATTGCCGCGGCTCGGACGTGCTACGCCCCGCGCCTGATTTCCCCGGAGGAGATCACCGAAAAGCAGCGCACCACCATAGGTGCGGCCACCTTTTACGCTGGCCATCATACGGTCTATCAGCACGCGCATTTCGAATTCGGTCTTGAGAACGTTAGCCGCCAATTCGTATGGTCCTTCCTTCACGCTCATCCGTTTTACAACTCTGAGCAGCAAAGCCAGCGCTACGTTCGCCTGGACCGCGCCTTGGCCTACATTCCGCCATCCGGCGATCGTTTTAGCCCACCCGAACGAGCGATCTTCGAGCAGGCGGTCGCTCGCGCCTGGAGCGCTTATCGCGAACTAACGGTTCTGCTCAAGGATGACGCCCGCCGCATTCTCGCCGATATCTGGAACGTAGGCGCCATGTCCCATCCCAGGCGAGTCGAGAAGGTGGAGCGGCAGGCCGAAAAACGCGCCATCGAGGTGGCTCGTTACGTTCTACCCGTGGCAGCGGCTACAACCATGGTGCACACTCTTTCGGGTGTCGTCTTGCACCGCCTGTGGCGCATGCAGCAGGCCGGCGACACGCCCACGGAGGCTCGCGCCATCATCAGCCAGATGGTCGCGCGAGTTCGAGAAGTGGATGCGCAGTTCTTCGATCGATTTGATGGCGGACCTCTGGAGGATCTGCCCGAATGGCACGAGGCGCCGTCCGCGGGAGGCCAGTTACAAGCGCGCGAGTTTGATGCCCGCCTTGGCGCCCGAACCTCGCTGCTGGTCGACTATTCCCCCGCCGCGCCCCGCGTAATGGCCCAAGCTTATCGCGCCGTCTTAGGGCTGAGCGAAACCGAATGTTCCGACGCCCAGGCCTTAGACCGCATGCTCAATCCTGCCCACAATCTTTATCGGCTCGAAACGCTAAACGTCGGCGTTCACGCTCCGCTGATGCGCCCTTTGCAGCATGCCAACTTCACCTTTGCCAAGAAACTCAGTCATAGCGCCGACAGCCAGGATCAGCGCCATCGCATGGTGCCGGGATCACGGCCCCTTCTAGTGCTCACCGATACCGCCGATCCCGACTTCATCACGCCCATGCTCATCCGCGAAAATCCGCGCGCGCGCGAGGTCTTCGAGCGCGCCATGCAGGATTCCTGGAAGGCAAAAAATGAACTGCTCGATCGGGGCGTTCCGCGCGAATTCGCGCTCTACCTTTTGCCTAACGCGAAGGCCATCAGGCTCTTCGAGAGCGGCTCGTTACTGCATCTGCTCCATAAATGGACCATGCGAACCTGTTTCAATGCCCAAGAGGAGATCTACCAAGCCTCCATGGAAGAGGTGGCCCAGGTCTGCTCCGCCATGCCCGAACTGGCCCGCTATATTGGCCCACCCTGTTATGTTCGCGCCGGCGTAACCACGCCCATTTGTACGGAGGGCTCGCATTTCTGTGGGGTCAAGGTATGGCAGGAGTTCCCCAAAATCGAGCGCCGCATATGACCCGGCGCGGAACTTTGGCCTACTACTTGGCGGCTTGGGTGATCGGCTGCTTCGTAGTCTCTTTCCTGCAGTGGGTAGCCGACGCAATCGCCGGCGATCTTCGGCCCGCTTCGGTTTTGCTGACCACCTACTTCTTTTCCTTGGTCTTCGGCGCGGTTGCCGTCTTGCTGTTTTCCTCGTTGCTTCGCCTATCGATGCGCCTGCTGGGCACGCATAACCTATTCGTCTGGCCGCTGGCAGGAGGTCTGCTGGCTCTACTTTTGATCGCTGGATTCATTCATGCCCAAGGCGCGCTCCTTTCGCTTCGTTCCGGTCCGCTCGGCGAGCTTCTCATTGGCGTAGCCGTGAAGACGGCGGATGCCTTGGGTGGGCGGAACCTCTGGCAGGTGCCCGTCGACGGCGCGATTACGGGCCTGGTTCTTTGCCTTGTGGACCGGGCTTTTGCTGGCGCGAACAAAGCCACGGAGCCAAAGCATTCCATAGCCTGATGGGCCAAAACGCTCCAACCGGAGAGTTGCTTTAGTTCTCGCCAGCGTCTATCCTGAGAATGGTTCTTCGAGCATGCTCACCTCGTTTTATTAGCTTCCTTCTAATGCGCGAGCGCCGCTCCGCGGCGTCTCTTGCCCGCACTGCGGTTTGCCCGATAATCCAATCGTTTTCGTAGAGGTGCGCTATGGCGGCTCTTACATTATTTGAAAAACTCGATCAGATCGAATCGCGCTACCAGGAACTAACCGCGCAATTGTCGTCGCCCGAAGTTCTGAACGATTCTTCCCGATACCAGAAACTCGCGCGCACCCACGCCGATCTCGCCGAGGTCGTGGAACAGTATCGCGAATGGAAAAATGTGGAGAAAGGCCTGCACGGCGTCAAGCAGATGTTGATGGAAAGCGAGGACGCGGAAATCATGCAACTGGCGCACGAGGAAGAGCGCCAACTGCTGGAACGTAAGAACGTGGTGGAGAGCGATTTGAAGCGCCTGCTGCTGCCGAGAGATCCCAACGACGAGAAGAACGTCATTCTGGAAATCCGCGCCGGTACCGGCGGGGACGAGGCGGCTCTTTTCGCCGCCGAACTCTTTCGCATGTACTCGCGTTATGCGGAATCGCAAAAATGGCGTGTCGAGGTACTGGAAAGCTCCCCCTCTTCTCTCGGAGGGATCAAGGATCTCGTCGCGGCCATTCAGGGCAACAAAGTCTATTCCAAGCTCAAATACGAAAGCGGAGTGCATCGAGTGCAACGCGTCCCCGCCACCGAACAGCAGGGGCGTATCCACACCTCCGCGGCTACGGTGGCCGTGCTTCCGGAAGCCGACGAGATCGACATTAAGATTGAGCCCAAGGATCTGCGCGTCGATACATTTTGCTCCTCGGGGCCGGGCGGCCAGTCCGTGAACACAACCTATTCGGCTGTGCGCATTACCCATTTACCCACCGGGTTGGTGGTGTCGCAGCAGGACGAGAAATCGCAGATCAAGAATCGCGCCAAGGCCATGCGCGTATTGCGCGCCCGGCTGTATGAGTTGGAGCAGCAGAAACAGCACGACCAAATTGCCGCCGAGCGCCGCGGCCAGATCAAGACCGGCGACCGCTCCGAAAAAATTCGCACCTATAATTTCCCGCAGAACCGGATAACCGATCACCGCATCGGGCTCACCTTGCACCAACTCGGCGACGTCATGGACGGCAAGCTCGCGCCCCTGGTCGACGGTCTGGTTACACACTACGAGGCCGAGCGCCTGAAACAGGAATTAGTGGAAGCGTGAAGACGGCGGCGAGTTCGAGTGTGGAGGCAAAAGCGGCAGATCTGCGGACGCTTTTGCAAAGGGCGATCGCGCGTCTCGAGCAATGCCAGACTCCTTCCGCGCCCCTCGCGGCCGAGCTTCTGCTGATGCACGTTCTCCGGCGCGATCGGGCCTGGTTCTACGCGCATCCTGAATACCAATTATCCTCGGCAGAGGCTGCGACGTATGCGAAATTAATCGAGCGGCGCGCCAAGGGTGTTCCCACACAATATTTAACGGGCGGCCAAGAGTTTTGGGGGCTGGAATTCGAAGTAGGCCCTGGGGTCCTGATTCCCAGGCCGGAAACCGAGCACGTAATTGAGGTCGCGCTATCGCGGATGGGAATTCGGCGCATCGACCCGCTGCGAGTGGCCGATGTTGGAACCGGCTCTGGATGCATCGCGATCGCACTCGCTTCCGAGTTGCCCCACGCGGAGATCATCGCTACGGACATTTCCGCCCTGGCTCTTGATTACGCAAGGCGCAACGCTGTGCGCCACGGCTTCTCGCACCGGATCGACTTTCGACAGGTCGACATCCTGCCATCCGGTGCAGATGCTGAGGGTCAGGCATCCCGAGCGCCCGACCGACCCGGCCGATTCGACCTGCTGGTCAGCAATCCTCCCTACGTGGCCGGTAAGGACGCCTCACAACTCCCGCGGGAAGTGCGCGACCATGAACCCGCGGAAGCACTTTTCGCCGGAGATCAAGGCCTGGACTTTTACCCGCGTCTCATCCTTGCGGCGGAGCGCTCGCTCACTGTGGGCGGGAGCCTTGTTCTTGAAATGGGTTACAGCGGCGCGAACTTCGTGCGTTCTCTCTTATCCGCGGCCCGCTGGTCGGACGTGAGCGTTACCCCCGACTTAGCCGGAATCGAGCGCGTGATCTCAGCCCGCCTTTCTTCTTTGTAGTTCTTCCCCCTGCCGCAACCTGTGAGAAAATTGCCACAACGCTTATGCCCAGGCTCGCCCATTTCCGAGCCAAACGCGACGCCGGCTCGCTTTCCGCGGATACCACGCCCATTCTGCACGTGGACATGGACGCGTTTTTCGTTTCCGTGGAGTTGCTCGAGCGTCCCGAACTGCGCGGCAGGCCTGTGGTCGTCGGCGGACAGCCGGACCGCCGCGGCGTCGTGTCGGCGGCAAGCTACGAAGCCCGACGCTATGGCATTCACTCGGCCATGCCTCTGCGCACCGCGGCCAGGCTCTGCCCCGAAGCCGTCTTCCTCGAGGGGCGCCACGATCTGTACGCGGAATGGAGCGATCGCATCGCCTCCATTCTCCCCAGATTCTCGCCGATCGTGGAGATGGCCTCGATAGATGAAGCTTATCTTGATCTTTCTGGAACCAGCCGCCTCCACGGCCCCCCGCTCGCCGCGGCTCATGCCCTATTGACCGAAATCGGCGCGACCACGGGTCTGCCCTGCTCCGCCGGTCTCGCTCGCACGCGGCTGGTTGCAAAGGTTGCATCGGATCAAGCCAAACCGCGCGGGCTGGTGTGGGTGCCAGCCGGCGCCGAGGCCAAGTTTCTCGCTCCGCTGGGCGTGCGCCGAATTCCAGGAATCGGTCGTGTTACCGAAGCGGCCTTGCGTACCGCCGGAATCGAAACCGTTGGCCAGCTAGCGCTTATTCCGCAAGAGCGGTTGGAGGAACTCTTTGGACGATGGGGCACGGCCCTGTGGCGGAAAGCGCGCGGCGAGGATTCCTACGAATTCGTGATTGATGCCGAACCAAAATCAATCTCTCATAGCCACACCTTTGGATCCGATACCCTCGATCGCACCGCGCTCGAATCAATGCTCAGCCGCCTCTGCCAGCAAGGCGCCAAACGCTTGCGTGAGGCCGGCCTGGATACCCGCACGGTGACACTCACACTCCGATACACTGGATTTCAAACCGTGACGCGCTCCAAGACTTTGCCTGACCCAACGCACCTCGATCCATTGCTCCTCTCGACATTGAAGCTCCTTTTCGAGCAGCACTGGGATCGGCGGCCAGTGCGCCTCATTGGCATCGAATTCGCGGCCTTATCCCACGGCGCAAACCAGCTATCCCTTTTTGATCCTGAACGCCGGCAGAAGCTGGAACGGCTCGCTCGCGCCACCGACGAACTGCGGGATCGCTTCGGATTTGCAAAGGTTCAGTTTGGCGGTTCGCTGGGCGCAAAAAAGCACTAGCTCGAGAACGCCGGCTCGGTTCGGAAAGATAAGTCTTCGTTTGCCTTGGCCCCTTAGTTCGGCTGGCGCATAATCGCCTGATGACCCCGCGCGAACTCGCGGCGGATATCTGCCGTCGGCTGCAAAGTTCCGGATTCCAGGCTTATCTCGTAGGCGGCTGTGTGCGAGACCTTCTGCTCGGTCGCGAGCCAGAGGATTACGACGTCGCCACCGACGCGCATCCCGCTCGGGTACAGGAGCTTTTCCCGTCGAGTGTCGATGTGGGTGCGAAATTCGGGGTCATTCTTGTGGTAGCGGATGGCGCGCAGGTCGAAGTCGCCACATTTCGTTCAGACCTCGGCTATTCCGACGGGCGCCACCCCGATCGCGTCGAGTACTCCAGCTCGCCGGAGCAAGACGTTCTTCGCCGCGATTTCACCATTAACGGCATGATGCTGGACCCGCAGACAGAGCAAATACTGGACTTCGTCGGCGGACGAGAGGACCTAAACCAAGGAATTGTGCGCGCGATTGGCAACCCAGACGTCCGCTTCCGCGAAGACCGCTTGCGAATGGCGCGTGCCGTCCGCTTCGCAGCCCGCTTTGGCTACGCCATTGAGCCTGCCACGTTTCAAGCCATCCGTGGCGCGGCTCAGCACATCACCTCCGTCTCCGCGGAACGGCTGCGCGATGAGCTAACGAAGGTTCTTACCGAGGGTGCGGCTCGCCCCGCCTTTGAACTCTTGGACTCGACGGGATTGTTGAAACCATCCCTGCCGGAAGTCGCAGCGATGCAGAACGTCCCTCAACCCCCAGAATTTCATCCTGAAGGGGATGTCTGGATCCACACGCTACTCATGCTCGAACGCCTCAAGCCGCGCTCCTCGCCAACGCTGGCTTGGTCTGTTCTGCTGCACGATGTGGGCAAGCCTCCGACCTTCCGGTCCGCACAGGAGACCGGGGATCGCATCCGTTTCGATGGTCATGCAGAGGTTGGCGCCCGCATGGCCGCCGCCATCTGCCGCAGGCTTCGTTTTTCAGCGGACGACATCCAACAGATTGAGGCTCTTGTGGCCAATCATCTTCGGTTCAAAGACGTCTTTCAAATGAGGCCGGCTACGCTCAAGCGCTTCGTGCGGCTGCCCAAGTTCGAGGAGGAGCATCTCGAGCTCCACCGCCTCGATTGCCTATGCAGCCACGGTAATCTCGACGCTTACGAATTTGTGCGCCGATTCTTACGGGAAACGCCACCTGAGGAGGTGCACCCGCCGAGGCTAGTAACCGGCGACGATCTCAAGGCCATGGGTTTTCAACCGGGGCCGTCCTTTAAGGAAATCCTCCACGCCGTTGAGGAGGGCCAGCTGGATGGCCGTCTAACGAATCGTGAGGAGGCCCTGAACTTCGTGCTCCACCAATACCGGCAGGCCGCTGAACCGGGGGCAGTCTGAGGCTCTCAAAATAAGTATGGGTAACCGAAAGGAAATCCTTGACTTGGCGGCCTCTTGGAAAAGATTCAAAGTTTAGTATCATGTACTAAAGTTTGTTTAGCATGGATTTATCGAAATCTTGCACCCATTCGCCGTGTGGCTTCATCTAACGGGTCTGGCGATGCAAATGCTCTAATTCCTATGTTTCGCCCGGGGGTTTTATGGCTGAGAAAACTGACAAGATAGTTGTTCCATCCGAATTGGCGGTATTGCCCGTACGCGATACCGTGCTGTTCCCCGGAGGAGTGTTGCCGCTGACGGTCGGGCGTGAGAGCTCGCTGGCCTTGCTCAATTCTCTTCAGGGCGAAGAACGCCTTTTGGCCGTTGTCGCTCAGCTCGATCCGCGCGTCGAAAACCCCACTGAGGTGGACCTTCACCGCGTGGGCACAATGGCTAAGCTGCACAAAACAGTCAAGATGCCTAACGGCAACCTCGTCGTTTTCGTCGAGGGCCTGGAGCGCATTCGCGTGGTATCCGTCGCGACGCTCAAGCCGTTCCTGCGTGCCAACGTCGAGCCGGTCGCGAACCTCATCGGTCCTCGCGATACGGAGCTCTCCGCTCTCGAAAGGAATGCGCGCGAGCTCTTCCGGGACGTTGTAGCCAGGTCGCCGCAGCTTTCCGATGACCTGCAGACGGTAGCGTTAAATATTGAAGATCCGGTCAGGCTGGCTGATTTCATTGCCGCCAACCTCCCTTCCCTGACGACACTCTTGCGGCAGGAACTCCTCGAGACTGCGGATGTCCGCAGAAGGCTTGAGACCCTGGTCCGTGAATTGTCGAAGGAGATCGAGGTTCTGGACTTGCGCAATAAGATTCAAGAGCAAGTCCAGGAGCAGGTCAGCCAGAGTCAGCGGGAGTACCTGCTGCGCGAGCAAATGAAGGCCATTCAGAAGGAGCTCGGCGAATCCGACGACGGTCAGGCGGAAATCGACGAGCTACGGACCAAGCTGGACGAATCCGGCATGCCTGCCGAAGCGCGCAAGGAATGCGATCGCGAACTCAAGCGCTTGCAGAAGATGACGCCTGCCTCGGCCGAGTACATGGTGGCGCGAACCTATCTCGAGTGGATGACCTCGCTCCCCTGGACCAAGTCTTCCGGGGCGCCCGAGATCGACATTCCCAATGGGCAGAAGATCTTGGACGAAGACCATTACGATCTCGAAAAGGTCAAAGAGCGAATACTCGACTATCTGGCGGTCAAGAAGTTGCAGCCGGGAATGAAAGGCCCGATCCTCTGCTTCTTGGGGCCTCCAGGAGTCGGCAAGACCTCGCTCGGTAAATCGATCGCTCGCGCTCTCGGACGAAAGTTCGTGCGCATATCCCTCGGCGGAATGCATGACGAAGCCGAGATCCGCGGCCACCGTCGAACCTATATCGGCGCGTTGCCGGGCCAGATCATTCAGGGAATACGTCGTGCCGAAGTCAACGATCCCGTGTTCATGCTGGACGAGGTCGATAAGCTAGGCCGGGATTTCCGAGGCGATCCTTCTTCGGCGCTGATGGAGGTTCTCGACCCGGAACAGAACTCGGCTTTTCGCGACCACTATCTCGACGTACCTTTCGACCTTTCGAAAGTTCTCTTTATCGCGACCGCCAACTGGATTGATCCGATTCCGGAGCCGTTGCGCGATCGCATGGAGATCATCGAGCTGGCGGGTTATACCGAAGTCGAGAAGGTCCACATTGCGAACAAGTATCTGATCCCCAAGCAGGCTTCCGAACACGGCCTGAAAGTGGGCGACCAGATCGAGTTCACCGACGACGGATTGCGTGAAGTGATCCATAGCTACACGCGGGAGGCTGGCGTCCGCAATCTGGAACGCGAGATCGCCACCATCACGCGGAAACAGGCTCGCCGGCTGGCGGAGGGCAAGACCGACCGCATGGTCGTGAGTCCGAGCGTGGTGCGCGAGACCCTCGGTGTTCCGCGATTCCGCGCCGAGCGCGAAGTCGAGGACCGCGTCAAGCAACCCGGCGTTTCCATCGGGTTGGTCTGGACGCCGGCGGGAGGCGACATCGTCTTTATCGAAGCCACCCGCATGCGAGGCGGCAAGCAGTTCACCATGACCGGGCACCTGGGCGAGGTGATGCAGGAGTCTATGACCGCCGCGCTTTCCTGGGTGCGTGCGAACTCGGAGCGTTACGGCATCGATTCCGACTTCTTCCGCAAGCAGGATATTCACATCCACGTGCCCTCGGGCGCGGTGCCAAAGGATGGTCCTTCTGCGGGAGTCGCCATGGTCACGGCCCTGGTCAGCCTCCTCAGCGGACGCCCCGTGCGTCCCAGGGTTGCAATGACCGGTGAAATTTCGCTCTCGGGCTTTGTTTTGCCCGTGGGCGGCATCAAGGAGAAGGTGCTCGGCGCGAAGCGTGCAGGCATCCGCGAAGTGATCCTGCCCGCCGAAAATGAGTTGAACGTGGCCGAGGATTTCCCGGAACTGCCCGAAGGGATACAAATCCACTACGTACGCACTGCCGAACAGGCGCTGGACCTCGCTCTGGGTCCAGCGACCCCCGGCTTTTCTTTGGAGGTAGGTCCCCGGCCTCCGCAGGGGCCCACGCCCACTTCGCCGGCCGTACACTAGCTCGGCCGCTTCGAAATCCGAAAAAAGGCTTGGCTGAGGCCAAGCCTTTTTTTTCGCTTCAGATTTTGCTTGCGCTAATCCCCGCCTATGCCTCAGGTTGTGCGTAATGGCCCCCGCGCGAAAACTCTTTCTTACTCACGCGGGGGAGTTGGCACACCGGCTTGTAACCGCCATAGCTCGCAATGGCATGGCTATCGAATTCGTGCGGGCCTATGGCGAGCGCCATTCCCGTCCGAAGATCGCGGCGAATGCCGAGCGCCTTCGAGAGATGGAATCGACCATTAGCCGAGAGGCCTTGCTGCTGGTCGCCGCAGACGTGCGCCGCCTTTTGCCGCAAGCTTTTGGATCATCTCAGGGGACTGGTTCTCAAGGTTTTGAGCTATGCGATCTCTTCTATAGAGAGTTCCTGGACTCTCTGGGCCGCGCCTTGGAGTGGCCGTCCGTCGAAGCCGAAGCGGAGTCCGAGGCTTTCGGGAAAGACCTCGCGATCTATGCCCGCTGGCGCGAACGCAATGCCACCTTGTCTGCGAAGAGCCTGCGTTCGGCGAACGACGCTCCGTTTCCCGACCGCTGCGCGATCCTGCTCGATCCCGCCATGATGGAGCAGGCCCGCCGCGCTGCCGCCCTGTTTCAGACCGATCTCTTGCGAATTGGGGCGCGCATTTTCGGGAGGCTTGGACGCCAGGTCTCCCGACGGTCCGAGCCATCGGGTGCCCAGGCGCGGTCCGGCAGCGTCCGCGCCAGGAAGGGCGCTGCAAGCACCCCAGCTAAACGCCCTCGCTCCGGGCGCAAACCGATCAATCGGGCCAAGCCCCCGCGCCGGCGGCGCTAACTCTGGCATTCATTCGGATGGGCATGGGGTTCTGCTCGCGCCACACTGCCAAAAACATCCGCAAGCCACTGCCCGCAGTTTTGGTATTCTCCCTTTCGTGATTACCGTTTTCTATTTTCTTGTGCTCGAGCAGATCCTGCAGGGCTTTTACAGCCTATGGCAGGGGGTTGAGTGGCTGAAGATGGCCCGGCGACGTTTGAGTGCGGCGACCGGCTTTTATGCACCCCGGGTTGCGCTGATCTGTCCCATAAAAGGAATGGAGCAGGACCTGGAAGGAAATCTCTCGGCCCTCATTCATTTTGAATACCCGCAATACGAAATTTTCTTTGCCGTCGCTGCAGCGGACGATCCCGCCTATCAACTGCTTGAACGAGTTGCCTCGGTAAGCAAGCGGCCAGTGCACATCGTTCGTGCGGGACGCGCCCTGGATTGCAGCGACAAAGTCCATAATCTGGCCGCGGCCGTTGCTCAACTGGATGACCAATTTGACGTCTTGGTTTTTACCGATTCGGATGGACGGCCCTCTCGGCGCTGGCTGGCCCGCCTGGTAGCGCCCCTGGCAGACACCACCGTCGGCGCCGCAACCACCTTTCGCTGGTTATACCCCAGCCGGCGCGGTTTCTGGAACGCTTTGGCGTCGGCATGGAGCGCCTCCACCGCTACCTACCTTGGCGACCACAAACATAATTTTTGCTGGGGCGGCGGAATGGCCATTCGGCGTCAGCGCTTTGACCAGCTCCGCATCCTGGATCTCTGGCGAGGCGCGGCCAGTGACGATTACGCCCTCACGCAGGCCCTCCACAATAATGGATTGCGCATCGTTTTTGTGCCCGAATGCCTGGTTCCTTCAGGCTGCGCCCTCAGGGCCCGATCGTTCTTTGAATTTACGAATCGGCAGCTCGTTATTACGCGCGTCTACGCCCCCAAGCTATGGCTGACTGCGTTGATGGCCCACTTGTTCTATTGCGCCGCGATTCTGACCGGTGTCGCCTCCTGGATCCTGAGTTCCATGAGTGGATTGCCCAGCATGCAATTCATTGTGCTCCTGTTGATCCCTCCTCTTTTTGCCGCGGTACGGGGTGTCCTCCGGTTGATTGCCGCCTTGGATCTGCTTCCCGAGTTGCGGCAACAGTTGCTCAGCGAAGGTTGGGTGTGGGTCTTGCTCGCTCCGCTGGTTCCCTTCGTTTACGTCTATAATTCCTTGACCGCCGCGTTCACGAGGAAAATAACCTGGCGCGGTATCCGTTATGAGCTGGTTTCGCCCGTTCGCACCCGGATTATTGCCCGTTAAAACCATTTTTCCACTGCTTCGATGCCTTTATTGCACCGGTCAAGCGGCAAATTCTGCACTCCGCATGAAAACAATTCCCTTGAGACCGTCGCCACGGGCCGCTAGACCCCCGGTAAACTACTGATTCCTCGATAAGGGAAAAACCTTAGAGAGTGGCATTCTCATTGCAACAACACTGTACGAAGCTTGCGGCGGTTGTAGGGGGCGAAATCGAATAAGAGCCTTACGCCTTATGCGATGGCCCTTCAGAGTTACCCAGCCTCAGTAAATCTAAAGTAAGTCCGCGAATCCGCAGCCTTGGATTTCGGACAACGCGAGGTCGTTCTGAATAAGACACGGACCAACACGGTAGTGAATCCTATTCCCGCAAAGGCACACTCGCTGGAGCCAGGCGCTTTCGTCTTTTGTGAACGAGCATCAGGGGCGGCGCGATTTCAAGTCGAAGCAGCTCCGGAAGGCAGCTTGCCGCTGGAACGAGCGGCGAGCATGCTCGCTATGCACTGTCTGGTTCGCGGCCAAGCTCCCTCCGATTACACCGTACTCGTCGTACCTCGTGGCAGCCTGCTCGATTCGGTCGGGCGGCGTGCGCAAGAATTGCTGGACGCCGGTCGCGCCATTGGCTCGGAAGTTCGCCTGAGCCCGCGTGAGCGAGAGGTACTCGAGTGCGTGCTGCGAAATCTTTCCAATAAGGAGATCGGCGCGCGCCTGAACGTCTCCGAGCGCACCGTCAAGTATCACGTTTCGGCTTTGCTGGCGAAGTTCAATGTCCGCGATCGCGTGAGTCTGATGCGCGAAGCCACGAGCGGGCTACGATCTTCTCCTTCCGGGCCTCCCGTGGACACGCTGTTCGGTTTCCCTGTCTCGGCACAGGAAACGGCTGGGGAAATTGCCTCCGAGATTCCCTCTGTAAGCGAGCGTGTTTTAAGGATGCCGGCGAATGCGCGCGTCGGCTGACGAAGGCAACCGTGCCGCAGTGCACGGGTGAACCATTGCCGTGCCGCAGCGCACGGGAACTTCGTTACTTCCGTTCCGCATAAGATGGCCCGCTGGCTGAAGCGCATCGCACAAGCCAGCGGGCCTTTTCTTTATCCCATGCCAAGCGGGAGTTGCTTCGCGGGAACTAACTTTTGGTTATTTCAGCGATCCGTAATTCTTCTCGATCTCTTCCCAGTTGACGACGTTCCACCAGGCCTCGATGTAGTCAGGCCTGCGGTTCTGATACTTCAGGTAATAGGCGTGCTCCCAGACGTCCAGTCCCATCACCGGCTTGCCGCCGCTCATAACTGGATTGTCCTGGTTGGGACTTGATTCCACGGTCAGTTTTCCATCTTTAACCAAGAGCCAGGACCAGCCGGATCCAAACCGCGTCGCCCCGGCTTGACTGAATTTCGTCTTGAAATCGGCGAAGGATCCGAATGCGGAGCGAATCGCTTCCGACAGCTTTCCCTTGGGCTCGCCGCCGCCGCCTTTTTTCATGATCTTCCAGAACATGGAGTGATTCATATGGCCGCCGCCGTTGTTTCGCACGGCGGTGCGGATGTTTTCCGGGACCCGGTCGAGATTGCTCAATAACTCTTCGATAGAGAGCGCCTGCAGATCGGCGTGTCCCTCGAGGGCCTTGTTCAAGTTCGTGACGTAAGCACCGTGGTGCTTATCGTGGTGAATCTCCATGGTCATCTTGTCGATATACGGCTCGAGCGCGTCCGCCGGATAGGGAAGCGGGGGAAGAACGTGGGCCACATGACCCTCCTTCGGTGAGGTAGCTTGCTGTGCCATAAATTTCGCCTCCTACTTAATTTGTCTGCGGTAAAGCTAACAAGTTGGATGTAGGCCGGGCGGTTCCGGGCACCGGCTAATCTTAGCGCCGCTCACAAGGACAGTACAACTGCGCCACGGCGCGAGCATTGACGAGCATTGACGAGAAGCACGCTGCTGCTCGTACGCGACGAGTCTCCACGTGACGAGTCTCCATCTCAATCGCGTGCGACCGGCGCCTACGCCGCGTCCCTGCGGCTCGAGCCGTCAAAAGGCCATTCGCCGCGGCGAATGGCGCGCAGAAAATATAGAATCAGGCCCAGCACCAGCACCACGATGGCGTAACGAATTTCCCTCAGGAAATTCGGCCGGGAGATCAGCATGTAGACGAACCCGGCGATGGCGCAAAGGGCCGGCAGCGGATACAGCCACATGCGGAAGGGACGCGGCATCTCCGGATGCCGCGCGCGCAGAATCAACAGGCCCACCTGCTGCAAGAGAAATTGCAGCAGAATCCGAATCACCACCAGTGCGGCGATCACTTCGGTCAATTGCAGGAAGCAGAAGGCAGTGGCCACCGCGCCCAGCACGAGCAGCGAAACGTGCGGGAATTTGTAGCGCGGGTGCAGCCGGGCAAACACCGCGAAGTAATTTCCGTCCAGCGCCGCCGCATACGGCACGCGCGAATAGCCTAGCAGTAACGAGAAGATCGATCCAAACGCCGTCCACATGATCAGCAGCGTCACCAGCTTGCCGGCCCATCCCCCATAAATCTGCTGCATGAAAACGGAGATCACCGAAGAGCGCGCGTTGTCGCTCACTTGCCCCTGCAACTGCTGCCAGGGGATGACGCCAAGGACGCTGACGTTCATCAGCAGATAAATTGCGGCCACCAGCCCCACCGAAATCAGCACGGCCCGAGGCACGTTGCGTTCCGGCTTTTCCACCTCGCCCGCCAGATAGCAGATGTTGTAGTAACCCCAGTAGTCGTATGCGGTCACCAGCATCGCCGCGCCAAGGCCGGTGAAGAAATCGGTGGACGGGGTGAATGCCCCCGGCGGAAAGGCGAACGCCTGCCCGGCGTGAAAATGAGTGACGCCCGCGCCAATCACCCAGGCGACCGTCGCAAGGACGCCTCCCCACAGGAATTTCGAAAGCCGCCCAATACTCGTGATGCGGCGATAGAGAAGCACCACCGCCAATGCGCACGTGCCCATCGCCAGCCAGGTTCCGGGCGTGATCACGACATTTGCTTCCAGGCGCCCCAGCAGCGGTACGGCAAGATGCAGGTTCCGTGCCAGCAAAACGCCGCGCAGGTTCGGCCAAAGGTAACCCGCATAAGCCGCAAGGCCGATGCAACCGGAAGCAATCGAGAGCGGCGCGCTGAAGGTCAATTGCCAGATAAAAAGAAAGGACATCAGCCGGCCCAGGCTCTTGGGCCCATAAATCTGCTTTAGATATTCGTAGGGACCACCGGCGCGCGGCATGGAGGCGCCCAGTTCGGCCACTACCAAGCCGTCGCAAACCGCCAAAACCGCGCCAAGAATCCACCCGAGCAGGGCCTGCGGGCCGTGCATCGCGGCAACCACCAGCGGAAGAGTTATGAACGGGCCCACGCCGATCATGTCCAGCATGTTCAGCGCGACCGCGCTCGTCAGGCCCATGGCCCGAATTAAGTTCTGCTGTGGAGCTTCCTGTGGCGCTGCTGCCTGAGGCGTGGAAGTGTGGAGAGAAGTTTGGCGCGGGGAGCTATCGGGTGCGCCGTCTTTGGGGAGAAGGCTCACTGCGGCGCGCTCTCAGGCGCCGGCGTGAACGGCGGTTTCCAGCACGCGGCGGTAGTAATCCTCATACTGCGGGATAATGTCCTCGGCGCAGAACCGGCGGCGAGCGTCTTCTCGCGCGCGCCGGCCCATCTCCCTGCCGCGATCGGCGCGAGAGAGAATCTCCAGGGCATAGCGCCCGGCGGAACCAACGTCGCGCGGCTCGACAAGATACCCGTCAACGCCGTGCTCCACCACCTCTGGCATGCCGCCTGTGATCGTGCCGATGACAGGCACTTCGCAGGCCATGGCTTCGAGCGCCGCCAGACCGAAAGACTCCAGATCCGAAGGCAACAGAAAAAGATCGGCCACGCCAAGCTTTTCGTAAACCCGATCCTGCTTGCCAAGCAAGAACACGTCCCTGTTGAGCCCCTTGCGGCGAATCGTCCATTCCACCGCGCCGCGGTCGGGACCATCCCCGATCAGCACCAGCTTGGCCGCCATCTTGCGCCGCACCAGGTCGAAAATTTCCACCACATCCGTGACGCGCTTCACCGGACGAAAATTCGACAAGTGCATCAGAATCGGCTCGCCATTAGGCGCCCACTGGGCGCGCAAACCAAGGTCTTCCCTGCGGCAGTACATCTCACAATTGACGAAATTGGGGATCACCTCGATGGGCCGCTTGATATCGAACTCCTCGATGGTCTTCTTCTTGAGATAATTGGAGATGCAGGTCACCCCATCGGACTGCTCGATGGAAAAACGCGTGATCGGCAGAAAACTCCGGTCGTTGCCCACCAAGGTAATGTCCGTGCCGTGCAGGGTGGTAATAAACGGCAAACGTCGCGGGGCCGCCATCGACCGCGCCAGCATCGCGCTCACCGAATGCGGAATCGCGTAGTGCACGTGCAGCAGGTCCAGCCGCACAGCTTCCGCCACTTCCAGCATCTTTACCGCCAGAGTAAGCGCGTAGGGCGCATGGTCGAAAAGCGGATAGCTGGAAATTTCCACCTCGTGGAAGGTAATGCGCTCGCTGGCCGTCAATCGTGCTGGCGGCGCGTAGCTGATGAAATGCACTTCATGGCCCCGCGCGGCGAGTTCCATGCCCAATTCGGTCGCCACTACGCCGGAGCCGCCATAGGTCGGATAACAGGTGATTCCTATTTTCATGTCGCTGCGGTATGGGCCTGGGCCAACTCCCTAGCTCAGGGGCGAACATGTTATACCATGGTGCCGCCGAGGCGAAATTGAGCGGTCCTGTTATATCCTGAACAGGTTTTGCGGATCAATTTTCGAGGAGGAATGCCGCATGACGCATTTCCGATTTCTGCGAAGCGCGATCTTAGTGATTCTGGGATTCGCCTTGGGTGCCCTGTTCGTGACCGCTTGGCAGCACTCCACCGCCTCGGCTCAGCGGGACAACGCGGCCCCACCGAGCCCGGAGGCCGATTTGCTGCGCCTGAAGTCGATTGTCCCGCCGGCGTCGCATCCTATGGTTGACGTCGGATACCATGCCGCCAATCTCTGGTTTGCCGGTCAAAAGAAGAATTGGCCGCTGGCAAACTACTATTGGGGTGAGACGCGCAATCGGCTGCGCTGGGAGGTTGCCCTCAACCCTGGCCCGAAAGGGACGGACGGCAACCCGGTGGATATGAAGGGCACGCTCGACGGCATCGAGCACGGCTCCATGGCCAAAGTGAAAGATGCCATTGACAAGAAAGATAGTAAGGCGTTCGCCGACGAGTATAAGAATTTGCTCGCCGACTGCTATTCGTGTCACAAAAACGTCAATCGGCCCTACCTGCGGCCGATGGTTCCCGTTACCGTGGGGCAACCGATGATCAATACGGACCCCGCGGCAACCTGGCCGCAGTAAGTCTGCATCCAACCGCAGCATCCGCGGGGGTATAGCGGACAAACTTCAAAGAAAGGCGAGCCGACGGCGGCGATCGGCCGGCTACAGGCTCCCTGCAAAGTGAAGAAAGCGATTTGTCGGAGAATCGCGGTTCTCGTTTATTGCTGCTTCGTGTCGGTTGGGTTTTCAGCTTTCGCGCAGACAGCGGATCGGGCAAAAATCACGTCCGAAGGCTCCGTTGCAGCGATTTCGGGCAACGATTCGAGCCCCGCGAAGCTTTCTACCGATTCGGGACCTTCCGTTGCGCTTGCGCCTACGGACGGAACTCCAGCCGAACCCCCATCTTTAGCTCCTGACCAGGCAAGCACCCAGGCTGCTTCGGATCAGACCCAGGGAAATTCCCAGGGACAACAAACGCCGCCCGCCAATAACTCCCAAGCGCCTTCGCTCCAAGACCTGGGACTTTCCCCCGCGCAGGCTCAGGGCGATCCGCAACTCCAAGCCAGACTCGATAAGCGCTCGCATATGCTGAGAATGCATCAGCGCCTTGGCCTGATTGCCACTGTGCCGCTGATTGCCACGGTTGCCACTTCGTTTGGAACCGGTGGCAGGGCTACTAGCTCCGCCGACCGCTGGGCGCACCTCGCGCTCGGTTCCGCCACCGGCGATTTGTATTTCACGAGCGCCTATTTCGCCATCTTCGCGCCCCGGATTCCGGGAACGCAAACTCGCGGGCAAATCCGTGTTCATAAAGCTCTGGCCTGGGTTCATGGACCGGGAATGATCCTGACGCCCATTCTCGGAGCCATCGCTTTCGATCAAAAAAGCAAAGGCGAACGGGTTCACGGCATCGCCAGCGCTCATGCTCCCATCGCCGTGGTCACAGCCGGCGCGTACGTGGCGGCGATTTTGTCCGTATCGATTAAATTCTGAGCGGCAATTCTAGTCATTAGTTTCAGAGGCTTGGCGACCGCATGAATGTCAAAGTTCTCATCGCTCTCTTATTCTTCGCGCTTCCCACGCTGGCCCAAACGGACCAGCAGTGGGTCCTCGCGCAAAGCTCTCTCACGTATCACGTTTCGCATCCTCTGCATCAGGTGGAAGGCGTTAGCCATGAGGCGCGCGGCAAAGGCGTCTGCCATCAGGGCCAATGCGATTTCCTGATTGCGGTGGCAGTGAAGTCATTCGATTCGGGCGATAGCAACCGCGATCTGCACATGCTCCAGGCTGTGCGCGGCGCTGAATTTCCGCTGGTCACCGTGCGCACACGCCTGCCCGAGGACACCCCCGTCCCAGGAATAGTCCGTGCCGACCTCGAAGTTCAGTTTTCCGGGCAAACCGCCCAGTACAAGCAGGTGCCACTTCAATTGGCAAAGGACGGCGAGAACGTCCGCATCACCGGAACCATTCCGGCCACTGTCTCGGACTTCAAGATGAGCCCTCCATCTCTTTTAGCCATGCCCATCAAGAATGAGATCCCCGTTCGCCTCGACATGACCTGGCACGAGCAGAAATAAGCCAGCCGGGGTTTGGTGCAGGAGATGTCCGCGGTGCTCTAACCTGGAATTTATTTCTCTGCCAGAATCGGCAAGTCGACGAGCGCGCCCAGGCCGCCCTGTAGCGTCACAGAGGGCTAAGCTTGTCTCTCCGGTTAGGCTATGCTATTTAGGGTTCGGGGCTGAGCGCACGGATGGGAAGAGTGCCGGGCCCTGCTGTCCGCGATAACTTTAGAGTGCTTGCTACCGAGGGCTTTAGGAATCCGTAAGTCTAGCGCGAATCGCACGACCTAACGAATATAGAGACGCCTCATGAAGTCAGGAATGAAATACCGCGGAGAAAAGTCTAAGGCCCGCTGGGCGCAGGTTTGTGCGCTGGCGGTGAGCTTCTTTGCGCTGGCGCTCGCCGGAATAGCTTTCTCCGAGGCCGTGCACGGTCAAGGTCCCGCCGCCAGCAGTAACGCCTCCGCGCCCCCTTGGGAATGGCCCACACCGGACGCGGCTCCTCTGCAGATTGATCGGGGCGCCACCGGGCTTTGGCAAACCCTGCTGAAGCTGCATACGCGCGCCAGTCTTTTGATGGTCACCGCGCATCCCGACGACGAAGACGGCGGCATGCTGGCCTATGAATCGCGCGGCCAGGGTGCGCGCGCGATTTTATTCACGCTGAACCGCGGCGAAGGCGGGCAGAACGTAATGTCCGACGATTTTTGGGACGCGTTGGGACTTGTGCGCACCGAGGAACTGCTAGCCGCCGACCGCTATTACGATGTCCAGCAATTCTGGGGCACGGTCGCCGATTTCGGTTTCTCGAAAACGCGGGAAGAAGCGCTGGAACTCTGGGGACACGACCGGCTGCTCGAAGAGGCTGTGCGGGTCGTCCGCATGACGCGGCCACTGGTGATTACAGCGGTCTTCGTCGGGGGACCGACTGATGGGCACGGGCATCATTCGTCCTCGGGAGAGATTGCCCAGGAGGTTTTCGCGGCAGCTGGCGACCCGAGCATGTTTCCGGAGCAGATTCGCGCTGGGCTGCGGCCCTGGTCGCCACTAAAAATGTACGCGCGTGTCCCGTTTTTCCCCATTTCCGATAAGGGCATGCTCGATTCGGCCACGGGGAAATACCATCCCGTGCGCTTCTATGACTTCATCACGAAAACCTGGTCGGAAGGGCCCCTCAGCACAAATGTGGAAATTCCCGAAGGAAACGGAGATCCGGTGCTGGGAGCGACCTACACGCAAATCGCGCGGGAAGGCTGGTCGCTGCAAAAATCTCAGAATAACGGCGGAGGAATTCCGCTCGCGGCGCCCACAGCCGCTCCGTATCACCGCTTCGCTTCCTCCATTCCCGCTGCTGACAAAGAGAAGTCTTATTTCGACGGCATCGATGTCTCCCTCGGCGCTATCGCCGGTCTCGCTGGCGGACAAGACAATGGCTTTGTGAAGGAGGGGCTGGGCCGCATCAACTCCTCGGTGGAACGCGCCATGGCTGGATTTTCCCTCAGCGATCCCGAAAAGGTCGCGCCCCTTCTGGCCGAAGGCTTGAGAGAGACGAATGACCTCGTCGCGCAAGTCACCACCAGCGGCCTCTCCGACCAGGCCAAATATGACTTGGCTTTCGAGTTGCGCGCCAAGCAGGACCAGTTTCAACGAGCCCTTGTCCAGGCGTTGAATCTCTCTTTCCAAGCGATGGTGGTTCCCGACCGCCAGGCCAATCGCGGAAATCCTCTTTTCGCTATGCCGGCGGAGACTCTGAAATCGGCGGTTCCCGGCGAACAATTCCCGGTGCGCGTGCACCTGGATAATCCTGGCCGGAGTGCGCTCCAGATCAACCGCGTTTGGCTGGAGACCCCAGCCGGAGAATCGTGGAGTGCGACGCCTGAAGCCGCTGCGCCCTCGGCCGTTGAGGCGGACCATGCACTCGATCAGCGATTTGACGTGAAGCTCCCGGAAAATGCCGCGCCTACGCGCCCATATTTCTCGCGGCCCAGTGAAGAACTCCCCTATTACGATAGGGTGGACGAACGATACCGCGATGATTCGTTCGCGCCGTATCCGCTGGCCGCTTGGATCGACTTTACCTATCTCGGCGTGCCCGTGCGTATCAGCCAGGTTGTGCAGACCGTACAGCAGGAGAGCGGGCGAGGCTTGGTCCTTAATCCCCTGGTAGTCGCGCCCGCTGTGTCCGTGAGAATTTTTCCCGAAGCCGGTATCACGCCGCTGGGCTCCAAATCGTTCAGTCTCTCCGCGCAAGTGCATACCGAAGCACAAGCGGGCGCCAAAGGCACGGTGCGGCTCGACCTGCCGGAAGGCTGGCACTCCGAGCCTGCTTCTGTTCCCTTCGCGCTGGACCGCGCCGGCCAGGAGCAGATCGTGCGATTCCAGGTGGTCGCGGACCGCTTGGCGACCAAGCCCTATTCGGTTACGGCCGTGGCTGAATCCGGCGGCCGCCAGTACCGCGAAGGCTTTGTCACCGCCGGTTATCCCGGTCTGCGTCCGTATAACTTCTACGCTCCGGCGACCTACCGCACCTCCGGTGTGGACGTGAAAGTCTCGCAGGGGTTGCGCATCGGATACGTCATGGGCACGGGCGACACGGTCCCTGAATCCCTCGAGGACCTCGGCGTCCACGTGCAGCTCCTGAATGCGCAGGATATCGGCAGCGCCGATCTGCAAAAGTACGACGAGATTTTGCTCGGCGTCCGCGCTTACACCGCTCGGCCCGACCTGGTCACCAACAACGCTCGGTTGCTGGAATACGTTCAAAACGGCGGCGTGGTCGTCGTGCAATATCAGTCCGTGCAGTATGACCACAATTTCGGTCCGTATCCTTATAGCTTGCCAAACGATGCGGAACGCGTCGTGGACGAACACTCCCCGGTGACGTTCACCGATCCCAAGAGTCCCCTGCTAACCTGGCCCAACCAAATCGCACAGGCGGATTTCACGGGCTGGGTGGAAGAACGCGGCCACAGCTTTCTGAAATCCTGGGACAAGCGATACATCGCGCCTCTCGAGACCCATGATCCCGAGGAAGATCCCCAGAGCGGCGGTCTGGTGTACGCACGATACGGACGCGGCGTTTACGTCTACGCGGCCTTCGCGCTGTACCGGCAATTGCCCGATGGCGTGCCGGGGGCCTATCGGCTGTTCGCGAATTTGCTGAGCCTCCCGCGCAACCCCGCTTTCAAACAGCCCGTCGCCACCACCAGTAAGGCGTCCGCCGCAAAGTAGCCAGGCCCATTTCGATAACCTCTCTCGGGGAGTCTTCCGTGGACGACGATTCGAAATGCCCGGTGAGCGGAAAGCGAAAGTATCTGACCGAAGGCGAAGCCCTGTCGACGGCCGCGCACCAGATGGAAGCCGCCCAGGCGCCGAAGCTTCGTGCCTATCGCTGCGCATGGTGCAACGCCTGGCATTTGACGAAAGCCACAGACAAGCCTGCAAAAGATCGCCCCAACCCCTCAGGTAAACGGCCCTCTCGTAAACGCTAAACTCATCCGCTACTAGTTCATGGGCCTTATCGCATTGTCGCCGACTGTGGTAGACTCCGGCTCCAGAACAACCGGAGAAGCTCTCGGTGACCGAACCCGGCCGCACTAAATCCTAGCTTCCGGTCGGACCGACAGGCGTTGCAATCCGCGATAGGGAGGCTTAACCCATGGCCGAATCAGCTACCACCGCCCGCAAAAAACCCTTCTACAGAACCCTTTGGGGCCAGGTGCTCATCGGCGTAGCCATCGGCGTCATTCTCGGCTATGTGCGCCCCGGCACCGCTGTCGCCATGAAGCCCTTAGGCGATGCCTTCATCCGCGTGATCTCCATGATCATCACGCTGGTGATCTTTTGCACCATCGTCACCGGCATCGCCGGAATGGGCGATCTGAAGAAAGTGGGCCGTGTGGGCGGGAAGGCCCTGCTCTACTTTGAAGTCGTCTCCACCGTCGCGCTCTTCATGGGACTAATCGTAGGCAACCTGGTTCCCACCGGAGCGGGGTTCAATGCCAATCCCGCCACTCTGGACGCCAAGGCTGTGGTCAATTATGCGGGCCAGGCCAAGGCACAAACTGTCGCCGATTTCCTGATGCATATCATCCCCACCACGGTGGTTGATGCCTTTGCCCGCGGAGACATTTTGGAAGTGGTATTCGTCTCCGTGTTGTTCGGCCTCGCCATGGCCATCATGGGCAAGCGCGTGAAGCCGCTGGTGGACGTAATCGAAGGATTGACGCAAGCCGTCTTTGGCGTCGTGAATATCGTGATGAAGGCCGCTCCCATAGGCGCCTTTGGAGCCATGGCCTTTACGATCGGCGCGTACGGCCTCAAATCCCTGGGGCCGCTGGCAAAGCTCGTGAGCGTATTTTGGATTACTTCGATTCTGTTCGTGTTGGTGGTGCTGGGCGCCATCTGTTGGGCTTCGGGCTTCGGCATCATCCGCTTTCTCGCGTACATCAAGGAAGAGATCGTGCTTTGCCTCACTCTGAGTTCTTCGGAGCCGGCGCTGCCCACCTTGATGGAGAAAATGGAAAGCTTGGGCTGCTCCAAGGCCCTGGTCGGCTTGGTCGTGCCCACCGGCTACACCTTCAACACCGATGGCAGCAGCATCTATATGACCTTGGCCGCGCTTTTCGTCGCGCAGGCCACCAACATTCATCTCACCTTAGGCCAGCAATTGACCATATTTGCCGTGGCCGTGCTCACCTCCAAGGGCGCCAGCGGTGTGCAAGGCGCGTCCTTCATCGCCCTCGTCGGCACGCTCATGGTCATTCCCACCATTCCCGTCGCCGGCATGGCTTTGATCCTCGGCGTGGACCGCTTCATGAGCATGGGCCGAGCTACCGTGAACATGATCGGTAATGGCGTCGCCTCAGTGGTGCTCGCGCGGTGGGAAGGCGAGCTAGATAAGGCCACATTACAGGAGAGGCTGGGGCTTCCTTACGCGCTGGCGACCGCTCCTCTGGAACCGGTAGCCGCGCGTTCCGCGAATAAGACCGCGGATTAGGTGCCGCGCTTAATTCCGGCCTCGCAACAGCCCATGCACCTTAACGGCTTCGCCCGACGAGAACGCGTCTCGTGAATAAGCCTGTACTTTTCACCTTTCACAAAATCCGTGAGCAAGGCGAGCAGGCCAATGCCGAGGCGTGGCGCGCCTTTCTCGATTTCTACAGTCCGGCGTTCCTTCGCCTGCTGGAGATTAACGGAGCCCTCCGCCCTCAAGATGCTTCCGCGGCTCTGAAACGCATGCTGGCGGAACTTACGGCCGATAGCTTGGCGCGCTTTCGCGCCACCTCCCGTGAATCGGAGCGCGAATTTCTGGGAGACATTCGTGCCCTTCTGCTGGAGGTCGCGCTTCCATCCGCTGCGCCAGGCGATGCCCAACCGGCCGGCGGCTTCGAAACCGAAAAGATTTCTCAATTGCTCGCCGACCTTCCCCTGCTGCACAAGGAGATGCTTCTCTTCAAGCTCGCCGGCTATACCGACGCCACCATCGAACGAATCCTGCGCATGTCGCCGCGTGTGGCCGAAAAAGCATTCGAGCGCCTGGCTGCCGAATATGGAGCCGCTCTTCGCGTCGAGCGAGATCGCTGCCCCTGGCCCCTCGAGTGGCTGGGATTTTTGAAGCAGGCGCGGGCGCTCAAAACGGAAAAGTGCGTCCCCGCGCATCAATGCGTGCGCATCCACGATGGTCAGGTGAGCTGGTACGACAAAGAGCCCGTCGAGAAGCACGTGTCCGGTTGTCTGCATTGCCTGGAAGCTTGGACAGGACTGCGAGAAGTGGGTTATTGGCGCCACGCCGCCGAGCGGCTTTCGGGCTCCGAAGTCGAACAATTACTGCAAGTCGTTCCCGTGGAAAAACCGCCGGTGAAAAAGAAATCCTTGTTTCAGCGTCTCCGCTCCTAACAATAAAGCCAGCCGTCCCTTAGATCGCGAGAACGCGCGTCAACGAGACTGGTGCAGCGATCCTTCTTTCCAGTCCGCCCGGTGAAACATCCAATCGAAGATCGGCAGGAACACGTTGTATCGGCCCTCGAACCCGCCGTGATGCAGCATGTGGTGTCTCCGCGCCGCCCGCATCCATCCCGGCAGCCAGCCGTCGATGTGGAAGCGCCAGTGAATCTCTTCGTAAGCGATGAAGTAAAGCGTGAACCCCGCAAACATTCCGGCCGCTAGCCCCGGTCGAAGGAAAAACTCCAGCGCTAGCACGGGAATCGCGTTCAGCACAAACACCAGAGCCACCACCCACGGCGACGTGGCGAAATTGACGTAGCGCGGCTCCTCCGGAGCCCCCGCGGTATCGTGATGAAGGCCGTGGCGTTGCACCAAAAAGCCTTCGCCCCAGTGCAGGAAAAACCGGTGCAGCGCGTATTCAAAAGCGTTGGCGTAGAGAATTCCCGCTAGAAACCCGGCGACCAGGCGCAAGGGCTCGAGCGCGCGGTGATCCAGGCCGGCCAGCCTGAAAACGATCGCCGCGAGAATGCCCCCACTGACGAGAGTCGTAATCGCGTTAACGCGCTTCACCCGGCGAGCGCGGGCAATCTCAGCGGGCCTGGAAACGGAAACAATCTCTTCGGCCATGGCCAACTCTAAGAATAACTCCCCTGCGCACGCGTCACACGATCGGAGCCACATCCTCTGTATACATAAAGGATGCGTAGCGATGTGCCCCTGGCGGCTGCCTTGCCCGCAGGCGGCTACCCTTCCGCCAGCAGGCGTGTGCGCAGGCGTTCCTGCGTGTCGGGCGTGAGCTTCGCTCCGCCAAAAGTGACGTAGAACGTATCCAGCGCGCGCTGTCCCTCGGTATCAATCAGCGCCACTTCGATATTGCAGCCGAAATTGGCCAGCGTCGAGCTCAAGCGGAAAAGCAAGCCCGGCCGGTCTTGCGTCACGATCTCCATCAGCGTGGAATGCGGAGAACTGCCGTCGTCGAAGCGAATCTGCGTCGCCACGTTCACCTTCGGCTGCGCATTCGAATGCGCCGCGTCCCGGCCGCGCATCAGCGTCTCCACCGGAATCGCCGCGGAGAGCACGTCCTCGATATTTTTTTCCAGGCGCGCCAATTCCGAAGGGTTCAGCTCCAGCGTTTTGTGCGGATCGGTGAAGTGGAACGTATCCACCACCACGCCGGCGGCATTGGCAAACGCCTCCGCCTTCCATATGTCCATTCCCCAGGAAGCCAGCGTCCCGCTCACGCCGGCGAACAGGAACGGCCGGTCCGTCGCCAGCAGTGTGAGCGCATATATCGGACCGCGAAGTTCGAGGCGCAGTTGCACGTCTTTTTCCTTCAACCGGTGCGCCATCTCGAAATGCGCGGCAATCTCCTCGGCCGAATGGGCGAAAAGATACCGCCGCGGCAAGCCCTCGAGATAAGACGCCAACTCCTCGCGCGGGGCCCCCTTGGCGAGCAGCGGGAAAATGCGGTCGACGAACTGTAAATCGGCTGGCTCCGCATTGGCATGGAATCGCTCTTCGTCCAGGCTGCGGCTCAGATAGTTGGACGTCAAAACATACAGCTGCCACAGCGATTCCGCTTTCCATGAGGTCAGCGCCTCGGGATTGACGGCGCGGATGTCCGCGTACGTGAATAGGCCCAGCAGCTTCAATCGCTCCGGCGTGCCCACTTGCTCTGCAAAAGCCCGGATCGTTCCCGGATCGAAAATATCCCGGCGCAAAAGGCTGGCGGACATCGCCAGGTGATCGCGAATCAGAAAGCGGACGGTATCGGCCTGGTCGGGCTTCAGATCGAGCCGCGTGAATACTCGTTCGATGGCCTGCAGGCTCCCAGCGACGTGATCTTCGCAAGCCATTCCTTTGCCCACGTCGTGAAACAGCAGCGAGAGGAAAAGCAGCTCCGGCTCCTCGAGTTCCGTAAAAAGATTCGCGAACGGCCGCTCCCAATCTCTCTCCGGCGACCGCAAACGATGGATATTCTCGATGGCCATGAAGGAGTGCGCGTCCACGGTGTAATGGTGGTAGTAATCACGCATGACCAGGGAATCGACGGCGCCAAACTCCGGGAACAGCCGCACCAGCAACCCCGAACTATGCATGGCCCGCAGCGCTTCGGCTGCGTAAGGGGCCAGCAGAATCTCGCGAAGATTGCTCCACAATGCCGCGGGATCCCACGCCGATTGAAAAGCGCCGGGCAGCGTCTCGCGAATCTGGTCTTCGGCCTCGCGGCTCAGCTTCACGCCCTGGCTGGCGACGTATCGGAAAACGTCCATCAGCCGCTGCGGCTCGCGAAGGCTCGCCGGATCGAGCACACTCAGACGCACCCCTGCCAGGGAGAATCCCGGATGCGCACGGCGCGATTTCCATCCTTGCAGGCGGGCCCGCAGCTTGGAAGGCGAGGGCAGCGCTTCGTCCAGCAACTGCGTGCACAGCGCGTAGACCGCTCGAGCGTGCCGGAAGTAGATCCGCATCCACTCCGCCGGCTCCAGCACGCGGCGGTTCTCCACGCCAATCCCGCGCGCCGCGGCGGCCGCCTGTAGCTCATACGAGAGCGCATTGTCGTCGCGGCCCCGGCGGAAGTGCACGAAACAGCGGGCTGCCGCCAGAAAATCGAAAGCCGCCTCCATATCCTTGCGCGCGTTCGCCGGCCAGGCGTCTTCCCGCGTGGCCCATCTTCCCGTCTTTTGCATTTTAGAGATGAGCCCCACCCACCACGCCACGTGGTAATCGCGCAACCCTCCGGGCGAATTTTTCAGGTTAGGCTCCAGATGAAAGATCGTATCGCCTTCTTTCCGGTGCCTTTGCTCGGTGAGCTCGGAAATATCTCGCAGCAAGTCGGAACCGGCGGCGTCGATCATGCGGGGAAGGAACTTATGACGCAGGCGCTCGAAAAGTTCCCGGTCGCCGCCAATATACCGGCTGTCCAGGGCGGAGATATTGAATTCCGGATTGTCGCGCTGAACTTTCTCGCACTCGCTCAGAAGTCGGGGCGTGGGACTTACCCGCAGCCGGAGATCCCACAACGCCCTGCCGATGGCCTGGGTTCCCTCCCGATAGCGCCTCTCCGCGTCGGAATCCTCGAACAGGAACATGAGATCGATGTCCGAGTGCGGGAAAAGTTCCTTGCGGCCGTACCCTCCCAGTGCGACCAGGCTGATTTTCTTCAGCTGGTCCGGCTGTGGTTCCAGAAATTCGCGGCTCAGGTCGAGGATGATGCGGTCCAATAACGATGCGCGGCATTCCGTGGCCACGCGGCCGTTGGACGTCGCGCGAAACTCACGCTCGATCCTGGCGAACTCCTCGCCGTACAGATCGCGAAGAGCCACGGTCAACGGTGTCGAAGGTATGCCCACGGCGATGGCTCGAAATGGCGGTCCTGAAGTTACTGCGCTTGGCTAAAGAGCTCCTTCCCCTCTCTCTTCATCTCGGATGCGGATAGCTTCATCCACTTTGGAAAGGAAAATCTTCCCGTCGCCGATCTTCCCGGTCCGGGCCGTTTTCAAGATCGTCTGCACCGCGCCATCCACCAAATTGAACGGCAGCACCATTTCTATCTTTATCTTGGGAAGGAGATCGACCTCGTACTCCCGGCCCCGGTAGGTCTCCGTGTGTCCCTTTTGGCGTCCGTGGCCCCGCACTTCTGAAACGGTCATGCCTTCGACGCCGATCTGGTGCAGCGCTTCCTTCACCGATTCAAAGCGCGAAGGCTGGATGATCGCTTCAATCCGCATCATTGAGTTTTCTCCTCTGTCTACCGCGCAAGATCAGTCCACAGCCGCCGCTAGGACTCAAAATCGTATCCTACTTCTCCATGCTGCGACAGGTCCAAGCCCTGAAGTTCGTGTTCGCCAGAAACCCTCACGCCCACCAGAAGATCCGTCACCTTTAGGATCACCAGCGTTCCCACAATCGCCAGGCCCCAGGAAATCGCCACGCCGGCCAGTTGATTCAGAATTTGCCGCCCATGTCCGTCGAGCAGTCCCAATGGCAGCGCGTTGCCTCGCGCGTCTCGAAACACCGGGTTGACCACCGCCAAGGCAAAAACTCCCGTGAGCAGCGCCCCCAGCGTGCCGCCCGCTCCGTGAACTCCAAATGCGTCCAGCGAATCGTCATAGCCTAGCCGCGGTTTCAGCACCGCAACCATGAAATAGCACATAACGCCCGCGCAAAACCCGATCGCCAAGGCCGAGATGGGTCCCACGAATCCTGAGGCCGGCGTAATCGCCACCAGCCCCGCCACCGCCCCGGAAATAGCTCCCAGCGCGCTGGGCTTTCCATTGCGCAGCCATTCCGCCCCGGCCCATGCCAACGCCGCCGCGGCCGCCGCGAAGTGGGTGGCTATAAACGCGGAGGAAGCCAGCCGCCCGGCGCTCAACGCGCTCCCCGCGTTGAACCCAAACCAGCCCACCCACAGCAAGCAGGCGCCGATAAAGCTCAAGACCACGCTATGCGGCAGCAACGGCTCACGCGGGTATCCGATGCGCTTGCCGAGGTAAAGCGCGCAAACCAGCGCCGAAACTCCCGAACTGATATGCACCACGGTGCCGCCCGCAAAATCCAAAGTGGGAAAAGGCCCGCCCCCCGAGGCGTTTAAAAAGCCGCCTTGCCCCCAAACCATATGCGCCAGCGGCGCGTAAACGAACAGAAACCACAGCGTTGTAAAAATAAGCATGGCGCTGAATTTCATGCGCTCGGCAAACGCGCCCGCGATCAATCCCGGCGTGATGATGGCAAACATCAATTGAAAAACCATGAAGCTTTGCTGCGGGATGGTGGCCGCATAGGCCGGATTGGGCGCGCCGCCCACATTATGCAGCAGCACATAATCGAGCCCGCCGATAAAAGGATTCCCGGGCGCGAAACACAGGCTGTAACCGAAAAGCGCCCACAAAACGCTGATCCAGGCCATCAGCGAAAAGCTCTGCATCATGGTCCCCAGCACGTTCTTTTTCCGCACCAGCCCGCCGTAGAAAAGCGCCAGCCCCGGCCCGGTCATCAGCAGCACCAAGGCCGAACTGACCAGCATCCAGGCGTTGTCGCCCGATGACTGAGCATCGGCCACTTTCTGCTCCAGGGCCGCGATACGATCCGCGATGACTGCATCGTTAACTGCATCGTTCATTGAGGCAGTCGCCGCAGTCCGCGCCTTTGAGCGCATCGGCGGCGCCACCGCCGAAAAAACTGGCGCCACGCCACAGAGCATGTAAGCGGCGAACCCGAGCGCGGCCATCCTTCGGCGAACGCGCGGGCCAAGGAGGCTTACTGCGTGAAGTTCCGCCGCACTCGTGAAGCCTGCCAGCAGATTCCATGCTTGATTTCGCATCTTTATAAAATGCTTATGAATCTTCATCTGCACACGCCCTCCCTATGACGGCTTTTGCGCGCTAAAGATAGCGATGCGCTCTCCTATTATCAATATGACTTTTTTCTGAAAAAGGTATGAACGAGCGAACCAAAGGAATCTATTCGGCGGGAAACAGGTCCGTCACTGCGCCAAGGCTGCTGCTGGAAACCAAGTGCCGGTATTTGGCCAGCACTCCGGAGGTGTAGCGCGGTTCCGGCGCCTTCCAGGCCTTTCGCCTGCGCGCGAGTTCTTCCGAGGAGACGTGAATTTCGAGGCTGTGCGATTTGGCGTCAATGGTGATCGACTCGCCGTCGCGGACCAGCGCCAGCGGCCCTCCCACGGCCGCCTCTGGGGCGACGTGTCCCACCACCAAGCCGTGCGTGCCGCCCGAAAACCGGCCGTCGGTAATCAGCCCTACGGAGCTTCCCAATCCGGCGCCGATCAACGCGGACGTAGGAGCCAGCATTTCGCGCATCCCGGGACCGCCCTTCGGCCCTTCATAGCGGACCACAATCACGTCGCCGGGACGTATTCGCTTCGAGAGAATGGCGGCTAGGCACTCCTCTTCAGAATCGAAGACGCGCGCTGGTCCGGTGATTGTTTCGGATTTGGAAATCTTCGCCACCGCGCCTTCCGGCGCGAGGTTGCCTTTCAAAATCACCAGATGGCCCTCGGGCGCAATCGGTTTTTGCCACGAGTGAATGACGTCCTGTCCCGCCCGAGGCTCGCTGGGAACGGCGGCCAGCGTTTCGGCTATGGTCTTGCCGGTAATGGTAATCGCGTCGCCGTGCAGCGCGCCATGCGCCAGCAGAATCTTCATCACTTGCGGAATGCCGCCCGCCGCATGCAGTTCCGTGATCACATATTTGCCCGAAGGCTTCAGATCGCAAAGCACGGGAACGCGCTTACGAATCGTTTCGAAATCCTCCAAAGCCAGCGGGACGCATGCGGCGCGCGCAATCGCCAGCAAGTGCAGGACGGCGTTGGTCGAGCCACCGGTAGCCATCACCACCGCGATGGCGTTCTCGAAGGACTTGCGCGTCATAATCTCCCGCGGCAGCAGCTGTCGGCTCACGGCTTCGGCCAGAACTTCCGCGGATTCCGCGGCGCTCTCTTTCTTCTCGTCGTCCTCCGCCGCCATCGTCGACGAGTACGGCAAACTCATGCCCATCGCTTCGATGGCAGAAGACATCGTATTCGCAGTGAACATTCCCCCGCACGACCCGACTCCCGGGCAGGCATGCCGCTCCACTTCCAGCAGCTCGGCCCGGTCGATTCGCCCCGCGCTGTATTCGCCCACCGCCTCGAACGCGCTGACCACGGTGAGATTTTTGCCGTCCAGCCGCCCCGGCTTGATCGTGCCGCCGTAAACGAAGATCGCGGGAATATTCAGCCGCGCAATCGCGATCATCGCCCCGGGCATGTTCTTGTCGCAGCCGCCTATGGCCACGAGCCCGTCCGCCTCCGCCGCGCTGCACACCGTCTCGATCGAGTCCGCGATCACCTCCCGCGACACCAGCGAATACTTCATTCCCTCCGTGCCCATGGAGATGCCGTCGCTCACCGTAATCGTGCCGAAGATTTGCGGCATGGTTTCGGACTCGCGCAGCGATTCCATGGCTTGCTCGGCCAAATCGTTCAGTCCGGCGTTGCAGGGAGTGATGGTGCTGTAACCGTTGGCCACCGCGACGATAGGCTTGTCGAAGTCGCCGTCGCCGAATCCCACGGCGCGCAACATGGCCCGGTTGGGAGTGCGTTCGACGCCTTCGGTAACCAGGCGGCTTTTTCGATTGAGACGCGTGGCGGTTTCGGTCATCGCAATTCAGCGGGGTAATTCAGCGCGGCAATTGGCCGAGCGATGGCAATTGGCCGAGCGATTCGAGAATCCCGCTCGCCTACGAATAAGAACTGCCTGCTCAAGGCTTCGCTCCGACTGCCGCGCTCGGCGGCTCGATCGGCACCTTCACCGGATTCAGGAACGGCATCAGCGCCCGCAGCCGCTCGCCCACCTGTTCCACCAGCAAGTGCTGCTCCTTGCGCCGCATTTCCGTGAACTTCGGGCGGCCCGCTTCGTTTTCCGCGATCCATTCCCGCGCCATCTCTCCGTTTTGAATCTTGCGCAGCAGCTCCTTCATGGTTCGGCGCGTCTCCGCGTTGACGATCTGCGGCCCCGCAATGTAATCGCCCCATTCGGCCGTATCGCTGATGGAGTAGCGCATGTAATTCAGCCCGCCCTGATAGATGAGGTCCACGATCAGCTTCATCTCATGCACGCACTCGAAATAAGCTGCTTCCGGCTGATAGCCTGCCTCCACCAGCGTATCGAATCCCGCCTTCATCAGCGCGCTGATTCCGCCGCAGAGCACGGCCTGCTCGCCAAAGAGGTCGGTTTCGGTCTCCTCCGTAAACGTTGTCTCCATCACCCCGGCGCGCGTCGCTCCGATTCCTTTTCCGTAGGAGAGCGCCAGCTGCTTGGCTTTGCCCGTGGCGTCTTGATGGACCGCCAGCAGCGCCGGCGTCCCTCCGCCTTCCACGAACACTTCCCGCACCCGGTGCCCTGGAGCCTTCGGGGCAATCATGGTCACGTCCACGTTTTTCGGAGGATGGATCGTTCCGTAACGAATGTTAAACCCGTGCGCGAACATCAGCATCTTCCCGGCGGAAAGATTCGGCGCGATATCTTTTTCATAGACGGCCGGCTGCGTCGTGTCCGGCGCCAGCAGCATGATCACGTCCGCCCACGCCGCGGCATCCCGGTTGGACTTGACGGTAAGCCCCGCGGCCACCGCTTTCTGCCGCGACTTGCTCTCCGGATGCAGCCCGATGCACACCGAGCAACCGCTGTCGCGCAAATTCAGGGCGTGCGCGTGCCCTTGAGAACCGTATCCAATGATGGCGATCTTCTTGGCCTGGATCAGAGACAGGTCCGCGGCTTCATCGTGATGAATCGTTGCCATTCGTTTCTCCTTAATTTATTACGGACAATTGCGGCCCGTTTTACACTGAACCAGGGCGCTCCGCTTCCACCAGCGCATTCGCGCCGCTCGGCTCCGCTCCTGCTGTTTGCCCGGCGCGCCGGGGAATTTCCCCTGCTGCTTTCGGCGAGTGAATCTCCGCGCGCTCCTGCGCGCCACGCCTCATGACCACCTGGCCCGTGCGCACCATCTCCAAAATTCCAAAGGGTCGCAGCACGTCCACCAGAGCGTGGATTTTATCCTCTGCGCCGGTAATTTCAATGATTAACGAACGCGGCGCCAGATCCACCACCCGCGCCCGGAAGACGCGCACGATCTCCATCAGCCGGTGCCGCGACTCCTCCGACGCCACCACTTTGATCAGCGCCAGGCTGCGCGAAATCGTGGTGGCCTGGGTCACGTCTTCCACGGACAACACGTTCACCAGCTTGTAGATATTGGCCTCGACCCGGTGCGCCGCCCCATCCCCGATGGACGACACGATCGTCATGCGCGAGACATTGGAGCGCTCCGTGTGCCCCACTGTGAGCGACTCGATGTTGTATCCGCGCCGCCTGAATAGCGACGCGATCCGGTTCAGAACCCCCGGCTTGTTCTCCACGTAGACGACGAACGCATGCGGCCTTTCGCGCTCACTCATCCGTCGGCCTTTCCACGAGCGGTGTGGGACGCCGGATCATGGCGTGCAAATCGGCCCCCGCCGGCACCATGGGGTACACCGAATCTTCCTGCTCCACGCGAAAATCGATCAGCGCCGGGCCAGCATGGAATCGCGACGTGTGCAGCGCCGGCACCACCTGCGAGCGCTGCGTCACCATCAGCCCCGGAATTCCGTAAGCCTCGGCCAGTTTCACGTAATCGGGGCTCAGCAGCGGCGTTCCCGCATAGCGGCCTTCGTAGAAGAACTCCTGCCACTGCCGCACCATGCCCAGGTATCCGTTATTGATGATCGCGATTTTAACGTTCAGCTTCTCCTGAACGATCGTAGCCAGCTCGGACATGGTCATTTGAAAACCGCCGTCGCCCGCCACCACCCAAACCTCCGCCTCCGGTCGGGCAAACTTCGCCCCAATGGCCGCCGGCAAAGCGAATCCCATGGTGCCCAAGCCGCCCGACGTGATCAGCGACCGCGGCTTCTCATGATGGTAGTATTGCGCTTCCCACATCTGGTGCTGGCCCACGTCGGTAACGATGACGGCATCGCCATGCGTCTCGCGCCAAAGATCGTTGAGTACATGCGCGGCGTACAGATGGCCATTATCGGGAAGATTCTGGATATCGCGCACCGCCGAATCCTGCTGCGAACTGTGGATCTGCGCCCACCACTCCGAATGGCGTGCCGGCCTGACTGCCGGAAGCAGCCTGCCTAACACTTCCCGCAGATCGCCGATCAGCGGCACATCCACCTGTATGTTCTTATTGATCTCCGCCCGATCGATCTCCACGTGAATCTTCTTGGCCTTGGGCGCGTAAGTATTCAGCTTGCCGGTCACGCGGTCATCGAAGCGCATTCCCAGAGCAATCAATAGATCGGACTCCTGGATGGCCTGATTCACCCAGGCCTCGCCGTGCATGCCCATCATCCCCAGATTCAGCGGATGCGAAGCCGGAAATGCACCCAGGCCCAGCAGCGTCAGCGCCACCGGAATATCTGCGGTTTCCGCAAACCGGCGAACTTCCTCTTCCGCCCCGGACACCATGATGCCGTGTCCCGCCAGAATCACGGGCCGCTGGGACTCGTTGATGAGCGCCGCCGCTTCGGCAAGTTTCGCCCCACTGGGGAAGAAATCCGGAACTTCCCGGTGCTCCCGCGGCGCGGCCGCCTCCCAATCGAATTCGCACGAACCGAGCTGCGCATCCTTGGTGATGTCCACCAGCACCGGTCCTGGCCTGTCCGACGCCGCGATGTGAAACGCCTCCCGCAGGCTTGCCGCCACTTCGTCGGCCCGCGTCACAATGTAATTGTGTTTGGTAATCGGCAGCGTGATGCCGGTGATGTCCACTTCTTGAAAAGCGTCGCTGCCCAGCACCGTGCTGCCCACCTGCCCGGTGATGCACACGATGGGAGAAGAGTCCATCATCGCCGTGGCGATCCCCGTCACCATGTTGGTCGCGCCGGGTCCCGAGGTCGCCAGCGCTACGCCCACCCGCCCGCTGGCCCGCGCGTAGCCGTCGGCCATATGGGTGGCGCCCTGCTCATGCCGCACCAGCACGTGATGCACCCGCGACTTGGTCAAGGCGTCATACGTCGGAAGAATCGCGCCTCCGGGATACCCGAAGACGTGCTCGACGCCCAGCCGCTCCAGACATTCCCAGATAATCTCGGCGCCGGTCAGCTTTCGCGGCCCGGCTCCCCCGCTGGGGGGCAATAGATCTTTCTTGTTTGACGGCTTGTTTGACGGCATCTCTGAAACTCGCTTCCCTTGCTTGCCTAGCCCTCATTCATAGCAGAAATTACCATTGCGAGTCCAATTTATGTTTCTGGCAGAACCTATAAATATTACTTATGTCGTTCAAAAGCTCGTCCCCCGCTCGGCTTGCCGCCAAAAGCAAAATCGTCGGCCAGACTCCGGCGGCCGGGACGCCCCAGCGAGCGCGATACCCCCTCCATTTTTTGGACGTAACGCTTGTACCCCATGATTCGTCTAAACGGTGGATCAATACTCTGCTAGACTGTGCGGATATTAGCCGGGCTCCGGGGTGCGCGCTGGCTCCAGGGGCGAAATCGGGTACACCGCTCGGGCTGGAGAGAAGGGCTGCGGCTCAGGCGACCCTTGTCCGGGTTAAAAACCAAAATAGTTAAGCTCGCATTTTTGCGATTTCGAGAGGACCATGCACGACAAAATTACAGAAGCTCCCACGCGCTCGGAGATTGCTCTGCAGCTCCACCCGGACGATCCTAAACAGAAACCCAAGAAGCGCTCGGCCGCTGGCACCATCGCGCTGCTCCTGGTGGCCGCTGTCTTGGTCGGAGGCTTCTTCCTCTGGCGCAGCACGCGCAAGCCTCCCACCGCGAACGCCGCAGGGCGGCGAGGCAACGCCGATGGCAATGTCGCTCAGGGAGTGCCCGTCATCGTTTCCGCTGCGCAGCGTCGCGACCTGCCCATCTATCTAGATGGTCTCGGGTCCGTGGAGGCGTTTTATACCGTTACCCTTAAGAGCCGGGTCGACGGCGAAATGATGGAGGTCCGTTTCAAGGAAGGCCAGGAGGTGCATAAGGGCGATCTGCTTGCCATTATCGATCCGCGTCCTTATCAAGTAGCCTTGGCCCAAGCCGAGGCCAATCTGGCCAAAGACAAGGCTCAGCTCGCCGATGCCAAGCTGAACGCCGATCGCTTTAGCCAACTCCTGAAAGACGGCGTCATTCCCCGGCAGCAATACGACACCCAGGTCGCCTTGGCGAATCAGTTGCAAGGTGCCACGGACTCCGATCAAGCCCAGATCGATAGCGCCAAGCTGAATATCACCTATTCACAGATTACTTCCCCGATCGATGGACGCGTTGGCTTGCGTTTGGTGGACCCGGGCAATATCGTCCACGCGGCGGACGCTGGCGGGCTCCTGGTCATTACCCAAATGGAGCCGATCGCCGTCATCTTTACTCTGCCGGAAGATAGCCTGCCTGCCGTAAACAGCGCGACGCGCGCCGGAGCGACGCTCACGGTAAAAGCGCTGAGCCGCGATAACGGAATGCAGATAGCCCAGGGCACCCTGCTCACCATCGATAATCAGATCGATCAAACCACGGGAACTTTCAAGTTGAAGGCTGTCTTTGACAACAAGGATCGCGCTCTCTGGCCCAATCAGTTCGTTAATGCCCGCCTGCTGATCGACACCAAGAGAAATGCCACCATCATTCCCGCCGCGGCGATTGACCATGGCGATCAAGGCGCTTTCGTGTACCGCATCAATCCCAAGCAGGAGATCGCCGAAGTTGTCCCCGTCGACGTTGGCCTTACTCAGGATAATCTGGCTTTGATCACCAGTGGCATTGCCCCCAACGATCTCGTAGTCACCGATGGACAAGACAGGTTGCGCGCCGGAGTTCGCGTCGATGCCCGGCCGGACACGCGTACCACGGGTGGCCCCGCTCCAGCCGCTTCCCAGACAAGCGGCCCGCCCGCTCAGGGAATGCCCTCGGCGGGAACGTCCAATCGAACGCCCGACCCTCCTGGCCAGTCGGCTTCCCCCGCGGGTTCGCAATCCTTTGCCGGCTCAAAGCCCAATGGCCAGAATGGGCAGCCGCGTAATCGCCAGGATGGCAAGTCAGGAAATAAGAATCGCGACCGGCAGCAATGAGTCCATCTAGAATCTTCATTCTCCGTCCGGTAGCCACTACTCTCCTGATGGCTGCCGTCATGCTCGCCGGCTTCGTTGCCTACGGGCAATTGCCGGTTTCCGCCCTCCCCCAGGTGGACTATCCCACAATTCAGGTGCTCACCTTTTATCCCGGTGGTGGACCGAGCGTCATCGTCTCGTCCGTGACCGCTCCTCTCGAGCGGCAATTCGGCCAGGTGCCGGGCCTGAAGCAGATGACCTCCACCAGTACCTTCGGAGCTTCGCTGATTGTTTTGCAGTTCAATCTCGATCAGAACATTGACGTCGAAGAACAGCAGGTGCAAGCGGCCATCAATGCCGCCGGCACTTTTCTTCCCACCGACCTCCCTAATCCGCCGATCTACAACAAAGTGAATCCCGCCGACGCGCCGATTCTTACTCTGGCGCTGAGTTCCGAGACCATACCGCTGCAAGAGGTGGAGGATAAGGCCGATACCACTCTGGCCCAAAAGATCTCTCAGCTTCCCGGCGTAGGTCTGGTCACGATTAGCGGCGGTCAAAAGCCGGCCGTGCGCGTGCAAGCCAATCCCACCGCGCTGGCTTCATATGGCCTGGGTCTCGAAGATCTGCGGACTGCCTTGGCCAATGCCAACCAGGATCAAGCCAAGGGCAATATCGACGGCGCGCGCCAGGCTTACACCATCGGCGCTAACGATCAAATCTTTACCAGCGCCGAATATAAGCCGGTCATCATTGGATACAAGAATGGCGCGCCGGTGCGCGTCGAAGACGTCGCCACCGTAACCGACAGCGTCGAAAATACCAGTCAGGCCGCCTGGGTCAACGATACCCGCGCGGTGATCGTCAACATTCAGCGCCAGCCCGGCGCCAACATCATCAGCGTTGTCGATCGCATCGAAGCGCTTTTGCCGCAACTGAAGGCTTCGCTGCCTCCTGCCATTCAGATTACGACCTTGACCGACCGCACCACGACCATCCGCGCTTCCGTCAAAGATGTGCAGTTCGAGCTGATGCTCACCGTTGGCCTGGTGGTCATGGTCATCTTCCTCTTCCTGCGCAACCTCTCGGCCACCATTATTCCCAGCGTCGCCGTTCCCCTATCTCTCGTGGGCACGTTCGCGGCCATGTACCTTCTCGGTTTTTCGCTCGACAACCTTTCCTTGATGGCGCTCACCATCTCCACCGGATTCGTGGTGGACGATGCCATCGTCATGATCGAAAACATTGAGCGCTATCTGGAGGCCGGCGATTCGCCCCTGGATGCCGCCCTCAAGGGTTCCGGACAGATCGGCTTCACCATCATCTCCCTGACCGTCTCACTGATCGCCGTCTTGATTCCCTTGCTCTTCATGGGCGATATCGTCGGCCGCCTCTTCCGTGAATTCGCCATCACCCTGAGCGTAACCATTTTGATCTCGGCCGGTGTTTCGCTGACGCTCACGCCCATGATGTGCTCCAAATTGCTGCAAGCACCGTCCCTTGGCCAGCCAGGGTTGGTTCTATCGAGTCTCGGAGCACGGCTGGCAATGGGTGGTCGACCGCTACGCCTCGACGCTTCGCGTTGTGCTGCGCCACCAAACGTTCACTCTGTTCGTCACCCTGGGCACCTTGGTCCTGACCCTGTATATGTATATGGTCGTCCCCAAGGGCTTCTTCCCCGTGCAGGATACCGGAGTGATTCTGGGCATCTCTCAGGCGCCCGAGTCCACCTCCTTCCAGGGCATGTCCGATAAGCAAGAGAAACTCGCTCGCGTCATCTTGCAGGATCCGGACGTCGTCAGCCTCTCCTCCTTCATCGGCGTGGACGGAACGAACATGACGCCCAACAGCGGCCGCATCCAAATCAATCTCAAGCCCCGCGATGAACGAACATCCGATGTGAGCCAGATCATCCGGCGCCTTTCGGATAAGACCCAATCCGTCGAGGGAATCGCCCTGTATATGCAGGCCGTCCAGGATCTCACGGTGGAAGATCGCGTAAGCCGCACCCAGTTTCAATACAGCCTGGAGGCCACCGATCCCAACGAGCTGGCCACTTGGGTGCAACGGCTCATGGCCAAGCTGCAAAATCTTCCTAATTTGCGGGACGTCGCCACCGACGAACAAAATCACGCCCTAGAAGAAGACTTGGTCGTCGATCGGGACACCGCCTCGCGGCTCGGCTTGACCGCTTCGGCCATCGACAACACCCTGTACGACGCTTTCGGCCAGCGCCTGGTCTCCATCATGTTTACCCAGATCAACCAATACCACGTCGTATTGGAGGTCGCCCCCGAGTTCCGCCAGAGTCCCGATGCCCTGAAGAACCTTTACGTCACCTCGAACTCTGGGCAGCAGGTGCCGCTCAGCGCCTTCACTCATTTCGAGCCCGGCACCACCTCGCTGATGCTCAATCACCAGGGACAATTTCCCTCGACCACGATCTCCTTCAACCTGGCTCCCGGCGCCTCCTTGGGCGACGCCGTTCAGGATATCGAAAATGCCGGCCGCGACATTGGCATGCCGGCCAGCGTGGCCGCCAGCTTTCAGGGTACCGCCGCCGCTTTCCGCAACTCGCTCGCCAACGAATCCTGGCTGCTGCTCGCCGCGGTTGATCACGGTCTACATCGTCCTCGGAGTTTTGTACGAAAGCTATATTCATCCGCTCACGATTCTATCCACCCTTCCGTCTGCCGGCGTGGGCGCGATTCTGGCCTTGCAACTCTTTCATCTCGACCTCAGCGTCATTGCTCTGATCGGCATCATCCTGCTGATTGGCATCGTGAAGAAAAACGCCATCATGATGATCGACTTCGCCTCTGGAGGCGGAGCGCGGTGAACATCTACCTCCCGAGGAAGCCATCTATCAGGCCTGCTTGCTGCGCTTCCGGCCCATCATGATGACTACCATGGCCGCTCTGTTCGGAGGCTTGCCCCTGGCCATGGGACGCGGCACCGGGTCCGAGCTGCGCCACCCGCTGGGAATCAGCATTGTGGGCGGCCTGCTGCTCAGCCAGTTGCTTACCCTTTACACGACCCCGGTCGTCTATATCTGGTTTGATCGCCTGGCTAGCCGCGTGCGCGGCGTTGGCGCCGCTCACGGACCCATCGAAGCTCCTCAACCCGGCGACTGATCCGAAGGTTCATCGGGCTTCTGCGTCAAGCGGGATCGACTAGGAAAAAAGATACACGATGAATATTTCGGCTCCATTCATTCGCCGTCCGGTCGCGACTTCCCTGCTGACCTTCGGACTCCTTTTGGCCGGTTCGCTCGCGTACCGTGAGCTTCCCGTCGCTTCCCTGCCCGAAGTCACCTATCCGGTAATTCAAGTCACCGCCCAACTGCCGGGTGCCAGCCCGGACACCATGGCCACGGCGGTAGCCACGCCTCTTGAGCGCATGTTTGGCCGCATTGCCGGCGTCAACCAGATGACTTCCATCAGTCAGCTCGGCTTCACCATCGTGGCCCTGCAGTTTGATCTGAGCCGTGATATCGATGGCGCCGCGCGCGATGTGCAAGCCGGAATCAATGCCGCCCGCGGGCAGCTGCCCGCGAACATGCCTAGGAATCCCACCTGGCGCAAAGCCAATCCCGCGGATTCTCCGATTATTGTTCTCGCCCTCACCTCGGATACGGCCACACAACAACAGTTGTACGATATGGCCGACTCCATCCTGGCCCAAAAGATCGCGCAGATCAGCGGTGTGGGCCAGGTCAACATCGGCGGCAGTTCACAACCTGCTGTTCGCGTGGAGGTAAATCCACTCCTGCTCAGCAAGCTCGGCGTCAGCCTGGACCAGGTGCGCATTGCGCTCGAACAAGCCAACGCCAATGTCCCCAAAGGCTCGCTGGCCGATCAAGACCGCCGTTTTGTTTTGGACGACAATGACCAGCTTTTCGTCGCCCGGCAATACGCGCCTCTCATCGTTGCTTATCACAACGGCGCCCCTGTACGCCTCTCTGATGTAGCTAAGGTGGTCGATAATCAGCTCAACAGGCTGAACGCCGGAACCGTGAACGGCAAGCCCTCGGTCCTCATTCAGATATATAAGCAGCCGGCTGCCAATACCATCACCACATCCGATCGCGTGTTGGATCTCTTGCCCTTCCTGCAGGCCTCCATCCCTCCTTCGATCCGAATCAGCGTTTCGCAGGACCGCACCACCACCATCCGCGCTTCCGTTCACGATATCGAGATCACCTTGGTGATCGCCGTTCTGCTCGTTGTCCTCGTGGTATTCGCCTTTCTTCGCAGCATTTGGGCCACGGCTATTCCCAGCATCGCCGTTCCGCTCTCTCTGGTGGGCACTTTCGGCATCATGTACTTGGCCGACTACACCATCGATAACCTTTCCCTGATGGCCTTGACCATCTCCACCGGATTCGTGGTGGACGACGCCATCGTGGTCATCGAAAACATCACCCGCTATCTCGAACAAGGCATGGCGCCTCTCGAAGCCGCTCTCGAAGGTTCCCGCGAAATCGGCTTCACCGTGCTGTCCATGAGTACCTCGCTTGTCGCCGTTTTCATCCCCATTCTCCTGATGGGCGGCATTGTCGGCCGCATGTTCCGTGAGTTCGCCATCACCCTCAGCGCGGCTGTAGCCATCTCCATGGTCGTCTCGCTCACGACCACCCCGACGATGTGCGCCAAGCTGCTCAAAACCCACCAGAAAGGGCAAAAGCACAATCGCTTCTATAACGCCAGCGAGCGTGGATTTCAGGCCCTTTACGAAGCCTATGCCAGCAGCCTCCGATGGGTCCTCGAACACCAGCGCATGGTCCTCGGAGTTGCCGTGGGGACGGTTTGTTTGGCCGTTTATCTCTACATTGCCGTTCCCAAGGGCTTCTTCCCCGCACAGGATACCGGCCGCTTGAACGGAAACGCCATCGGTCCAGAGGATATTTCTTTCCAGTCCATGCAACAGAAGCTCACCCAGTACGTCGCCATCATCCAGAAAGATCCGGCCGTGGATATCGTGGCCGGCTTTATCGGTCGCCCGAATACAGCCGGCCTCAATATCACCCTGAAGCCGCTCTCGCAGCGAAAAGTCAGCGCCGACCAGGTCGTCAATCGCCTTCGACCTCAGTTGGCGCGTGTTCCAGGCGCGAGTCTGTTCTTGCAGGCGGTGCGCGACGTGCAAATCGGCGGCCGCATAGGCAACAGCGAATTTCAGTACACCTTGCAGGGCGATAACATGAAGGATCTCCTGGCCTATTCCCCGATCATGCTCCAGAGGCTGAAGGCCCTTCCCGAGATACGCGATGTGAATACGGATTTGCAGAATCGCGGTTTACAGGCCGGCCTGATCATTGATCGCGAAACTGCCGGCCGCCTGGGAATCACCGCCAACACCATTGATAACGTGCTCTACGACGCCTTCGGCCAGAGGCAAGTCTCCACGATTTACAAGGGCATCAACCAATACCACGTGGTTATGGAGGTCGACCCGGAATTCCAGCAGGGACCCACCGGGCTGAATAGCATTTACGTTGCTTCATCCACCGGAGGATTCGCGCCCCTCAGCGCCTTTACCCATTACGCATCTTCGAATACCGCCTTGGCCGTCGCTCACCAGGGCCAGTTTCCCGCGGTCACATTCACCTTTAACCTGGCCCCCAATGTCCCCTTGGGGGACGCGGTCACCGCCGTTCAAAAAGTGGAGCGCGAGATCGGCTTGCCCACCACCATCCATCCCGGCTTTCAAGGCACCGCCCAAGCTTTCCAGGACTCGCTCGCCTCCGAGCCCTACCTCATCCTCGCGGCTCTCGCCACCGTTTACATCGTCCTGGGCATCCTCTATGAGGATTACATCCATCCCATTACGATTCTCTCCACTTTGCCTTCTGCCGGAGTGGGTGCCCTGCTCGCCGTTCTTGTCACTCATAGCGACCTCGATATCATCGCCCTCATCGGCATCATTCTCCTCATCGGTATCGTCAAGAAAAACGCCATTCTGATGATCGATTTCGCCATTCAGGCCGAACGCAAGGAAGGCAATAGCCCCGAGCAATCGATCTACCAGGCCTGCCTTCTGCGTTTCCGGCCCATCATGATGACCACTATGGCCGCGCTCTTCGGCGGCATTCCCATCGCTGTCAGCACCGGCAACGGCTCCGAATTGCGTCGTCCGCTGGGCATCGCCATCTGCGGCGGCTTGATCGTCAGCCAAATCCTTACCTTGTATACGACTCCGGTGGTCTATCTCTATATGGACCGCCTGCGGGCCTGGGTAAGCGGCGGAAAGAAGCTGCATCGCCTCGATACCTTGCCTTCCGTAGCTCCCCTCGATTCGGCCTCCGACTAGGCCGAGTAGGCCGGCCAAGTCGATTAGCCCGGCGGCCTCGTTGCCCGCGTTACTCCTCAGATGAATATCGCATCTGACTAGGGAAGTGAGAGTCAGGTACTCGTGCTATTTTGTAACTGGCGGGCTACCGCTTCGCCTGCGGGTCGTCTTGTTCGATTGCTCGCAGCCCAGCCATAACTCATGAATATCTCCGCGCCATTCATTCGCCGGCCGGTCGCCACCACGCTCCTGACCATTGCCTTGTTCCTTTCAGGAGCGCTGGCTTACCGTTTGCTCGCCGTCTCTCCCTTGCCGGACGTGGTCTATCCCGTCATTTTTGTCTCCGCGCAGTTGCCTGGAGCAAGCCCCGAGACCATGGCCTCCGCCGTGGCCACTCCTCTCGAACGCATGTTCGGCCGTGTCGCCGGCATCACCCAGATGACCTCCATGAGCCAGTTGGGCTCGACCTTCGTCATCCTGGTTTTCGACGTGAGCCGCGATATCGACGGCGCCGGACGCGATGTGCAGGCCGCCATCAACGCCGCGCGCGGTCAATTGCCCTCCAATCTGCCCACCAACCCCTCCTGGCATAAGGTCAATCCCGCCGATGCCCCGATCCTCGTCTTGACTTTGACCTCAGACACGGCCACCCAGCCGCAAATGTACGACGTCGCCGATTCCGTTCTGGCCCAGAAAATTTCGCAGATCGCCGGCGTGGGACAAGTTACCGTCGGTGGCGCTTCGCTCCCCGCCGTCCGCGCCGAGATCAATCCCCTCTTGTTGAGCAACCTGGGCATCGGCCTGGAAGACGTCCGCAAGGCGCTCGCCGGCGCCAACGCCAATCAGCCCAAAGGCGCTCTCGCCGATGGCCTGCACATGAGCATCCTCAACGACAACGATCAGCTTTTCCTCGCCAGGCAATATGCTCCGCTGATCATTGCCTATCGCAAGGGCGCGCCCGTGCGCCTCTCCGATATCTCCACCGTCGTGGATGCGCAGGAGGACATGCGCAACGCCGGTTCCGTCAACGGCAAACCCTCCGTGTTGCTAATCATCAGCCGCCAGCCGCAAGCCAATATTATTGACACGGTCGACCGCATCATGGCCGTCATGCCCCAGCTGCAAGCCTCCATTCCGCCTTCCATTCATCTCGGAATCGGCGTGGACCGCACCACCACCATCCGCGCTTCCGTCCACGATATCGAAATCACCCTGGTCATCTCCGTGCTCCTCGTAATCCTGGTGGTCTTCGCCTTTCTGCGCAGCGTTTGGGCCACGGCCATCCCCAGCATCGCCGTGCCCCTGTCTCTCGTGGGCACCTTCGGCGTCATGTACCTGGCTGGCTTCAATATCGATAATCTCTCCCTGATGGCCTTGACCATCTCCACCGGCTTCGTGGTCGACGATGCCATCGTGGTTATGGAAAACATCACCCGCTACGTCGAAAAAGGGATGTCCCCGTTTGACGCCGCTCTCGAGGGCTCGCGCGAAATCGGCTTCACCGTTCTCTCCATGAGCACCTCCCTCATTGCCGTCCTGCTGCCCATTCTCTTGATGGGTGGACTTGTCGGCCGCATGTTCCGCGAATTCGCCGTCACCCTGGCCGTCGCCGTGGCCATCTCCATGGTCGTCTCCCTCACCACTACGCCTGCCATGTGTGCCAAGCTCCTCAGGCACGAATCCGCGCGCCGTCACAACTTTCTTTATCGCTGGAGCGAAGGCGGCTTCAATGCCATCCACTCCGGCTACGCCCGCTCTTTGCGCTGGGTCTTGCAACACCAGTTCCTGGTCCTGCTCGTCACTTTCGCCACGCTCTGCCTCAATTTCTATCTCTACGTCGTCGTGCCCAAGGGCTTCTTCCCCTTGCAGGATACCGGCCGCATCACCGGCTTGGCCGTGGGCGATGAGGATGTCTCCTTCCAGTCCATGCGCCAGAAGTTCCTCCAATATGTCGCCGTGCTCCGCGCCGATCCCGCCGTCGACGTGGTCACCGGCTTCACCGGCGGCCGCGCCGTGAACACCGCCCAGTTCAATATGACCCTCAGGCCGCTCTCCGAGCGCAAGGTCAGCGCCTTTGACGTGGTCAATCGCCTGCGCCCCCAGCTCGCCGCCATTCCCGGCGCCACCTTGTACCTTCAGCCCTGGCAGGACGTGCAGATCGGCGGGCGCGTGGGCAACGGCGCCTTCCAGTACACCTTGCAGGGCGATAACGAAAAGGAGCTGGTCTACTGGGCCAACCGTCTGGAAGCGCAATTGGAAAAGGTTCCCATCCTTCAGGATGTGAATACCGACCTGCAGAACCGCGGTTTGGAAGCCGGCCTGGTGATCGACCGCGATACGGCCAGCCGCCTGGGAGTGAAGGCCAGCGATCTCGATAACCTTCTCTACGACGCTTTCGGCCAGCGCCAGGTCTCGGTCATGTATAAGGGCATCAATCAGTATCACGTGGTTATGGAGGTCAATCCCAAATTCCAGCAGGATCCCCAGAGCTTCAAGAATATTTATGTCCCCTCCAGCTCAGGACGCCCCGTGCCGCTCAGCACCTTTACCCATTACGAACCGTCTTCCACCTCGCTCCAGGTCAATCATCAAGGCATCTTCCCCGCCGTGACCATTACCTTCAATCTCGATCCGCATATTCCTCTGGGCCGGGCCGTCACCGAAATTCAAAATGCCCAGCGCGCCATCGGCCTGCCCTCCAGCATCCAGGCCGGTTTTCAGGGAGCCGCGCAAGCCTTCAAGGATTCGCTCTCCACCGAGCCCATCCTTATCCTCTCCGCCCTGGGCACCGTCTACATCGTCCTGGGAATGCTCTATGAGAATTTCATCCACCCCATCACCATTCTCTCCACCTTGCCCTCCGCGGGCGTCGGTGCCTTGCTGGCCATTCTCGTCACCGGCATTCAGCTCGATATCGTCTCGTTGATCGGCATCATCCTGCTCATCGGTATCGTCAAGAAAAATGCCATCCTCATGATCGATTTCGCCATTCAGGCCGAACGCAACGAGGGCAACTCCCCCGTGCAATCGATCTACGAAGCCTGCCTGCTGCGCTTCCGGCCCATCATCATGACCACTATGGCCGCGCTCTTGGGAGGCTTGCCCATCGCGCTCAGCCACGGCAATGGCTCGGAAATCCGCCGTCCCCTGGGCATCGCCATCTGCGGCGGCTTGATCGTCAGCCAAATGCTCACGCTCTACACCACTCCGGTTATCTATCTGTATATGGATCGCTTCCGCGCCTGGATCAGCGGCGGCAAAAAACTCGCCCGCCTAGACGGCGTCCCCCGTATCCCCACCCCCGCCGACTCCGCCTCCGACTGAGCGAACGTCTTTGGGGTCCGGGAAACAGGCATCACTGTAGCTTAATACGTTGCACTTGACATACGTTATGTATGACGTACAATTCATTTGATGCGCGCTAATCCCGGAGGTATTCTTGCTCCTGAGGAGGTAATCGGTCGAGACAAACTCGCCGAACTACTGTGGCGGACATTGGAAACGCAAAGCGTTGTTTTGACATCGGAGCGAAGAATCGGCAAGACGAGCCTGATTCGCAAGATGGTCAGCGCCGCCGGCACCGAGCGCATGTGCTACCTGCGCGATGTTGAGGCTTTCCGCTTACCAACTGAATTCATAGAGGGGATTTATGCAGATGCTCAGCCCATACTGTCGAAGACAGAGCGGGCTCGGTTGGCATTGTGGGGCCTGCTCGAAAAAATGGGCGGGACTGAGATCGGAGACCTCAAGTTGCCTGAGGTCAAGCGGCACTGGAAGAGCCTCCTGTCGGCACTCTTTGACGACATCTTCGCCAGGGAGACGCGCACAGTAATATTTTTTTGGGATGAGCTGCCATTATTCCTTTACAACGTCAAGACGTATTCCGGAGAGCAAGATGCGATGGAGCTCTTGGATGCGCTCCGATCTACTTATCGGCGAGCAACTGCTTGACGGTTTCAGAATCAAGAAGCTGGGGTCGATAGTATCGCGACCACGCTACCTGCTGTCGTCCATTGACAAACTTGAAGCAAGTTTTTGGAAGGGTTTTGATCTCTTCCAGGAGTTCAGTATCTTCTCTAGCGGCAGATTTCTCGCCTTCGCGCTTCCATCTCTCGACATCATCTGGGTCAAGCTGAACTTCGACTTCGCCTTCAACAGGATCAGTAAACGTCCACGAGCTATTCAGCATTGGCCGACTCCTTTGCCAATGCCGTCAAACCTGTATCGGCAATTACCTTTTTCTCGTTGGCCGCTGCAGCCTGGGCTTCGTCTTCGTAGACCTCGATGTCGGTCGCGAAGCCAAGATCACCGGGGCGGCGGGACGGGTTAACGTTGAACAGCACCCCTGCACCGACACCGACAACAACGTCTTTCGAAAGGAATTTGATATTACGTGGGCTCAAGAAGTATCTGGTGAACGCGAGCCCGCCTTCACAAGGCACTTTGGAAGTGATGAAACCGTAACTCCGCTGCTCATGCCACTTATCAACTACACCTACAATTTTCATTTGGGTCGTCCGTTCTGTCCGGTCTTCGCCTTCTGTACAAGGTCCCGATTACGGAAAGGTGCTTCAACTATGAAGGATCACTTACAAAGCGGAAGCGCAAAGGCTCGCCGTTCGCGATAGTGTCTTCAGTATAGGAGGATCACTTACAAAGCGGAAGTTGGGTAAAGACTACCCCAAACCAACGGCTAGAGCTTCCAATCCCTCTGTCTTGAGGGCTTGCTCTGCGGCTTCCCACATCAGCACGATGGCGTTCGCGATCTCAGCCGGGGCCTGGTCTGCGGGATTCGTGGTCTCCGGCAGCACCCGGAACCGGACCTGGGTCAGCTTCTCGCGAATGTCACGGAGGTACCATTCAATTGTGGGCATCACTCGATCTACAGGCTCTAGATCATGCAACCTATGATCCCAACCATTGTTAGTAACCTTGATGCGCTGTTTCTGGCGTCTCTTCTCAAAGATTTCGTGAATACGGGCTCGGATCGCGGCCTCGATGAGATCGTAGTGATCGAGCGGCTTGTCAGCGGCCTGCAGGTCCTTAAGCGAGATGATGGAGTACAAGGCATACCCATTATCGAGATTAGCTGCGACGTAGATTCCGGGTTCTGAAGGTTCGCCGGACTTCTTCCGCGCCTCTTCATATGCGTAGTCGGGGCTAGTTTG
>CAWFVE010000007.1:0-57012 GCA_963819235.1 uncultured Acidobacteriota bacterium
TTGGAAATCTGGGTCACGTCCGCGTTGGCATCGCTGCCCGGTTGGAAATAAATCTTGATCAGGCTTACGCCGGTAAGCGAGCGAGACTCCATATGATCGACTCCGGCGGCCAGGGTAAAGAACCGCTCGAAAGTGTCGGTGATGTCCGCTTCGATCTGTTGCGGCGGCATGCCGTTATAGAAGGTAGCCACCAGCACCACGGGAATGTTGATGGGTGGAAACATGTCCACCGGCATCTGGGCCATACTGGTGACACCGAGCACAATCACGACGAGGCAAAAAACGATAATCAGATACGGATGTCGGATGGCAAATGAAGGCATGTGATTACTGCTCCATTTCTTGAGCCTGGATCTCTTTTGGCGTGACGAGCTCTCCCGGCTGATACTGGCTTTGCGATCCAAAAACCACGCGGTCACCTAATTTCAGTCCGGAAACAATTTCGGTCTGCGTGGCGGTCCGAAGACCCAAGGTCACATCGCGCCTTTCGATCTGATTGGCGCTGTTCACAACCAAGGCGGTTCCCTTATTCGCGCCGGTCGGCCTGAACCACCTGCGTGGGAACCGTCAGGACCTTGTCCGCCCTTTGCAAGGGAATCTCCGCGGAAGCATACATTCCAGGGACAAGTTCGTAATTCGGATTGGGCACTTGCACTTCGGTGTGCATGGTCCGTGTTTGCATGTCGATCTGGTCTGAGAAGCGAACGACCTTTCCTGAAAAGGTCTTTCCTGTGGCGGATACCTTGACGTCGATCACTTCGCCGAGGCGAAGATCCGGCACGGCCCTTTCCGGTACGGGAATGACCAAGCGAAGAAGATTATTTTGCGACAGCCGGCAGAGAGCCTGGGTGCCAATATTCGAAGAAGTCCCTCCCGGCAGGAGAGCCCCTTTATACTCGTAGAGGCGGGTGACGACCCCGTCAAAAGGAGCCGCAATATGCGAATACGCGAAGAGCGCCTTGTCCTTATCGAGCGTGGCTTTGGCCCCGGCAAGCGCCTGCTCGGCGCCGGCGAGGGCATCCTTGGCCGAGGAAACGCCGGCACTGGCTTCGACGTCTTTCCCCTCGGAAACGTCCAGGTCCTCCTGAGAAATCAGGCCCGGCTGCGTTTTTTGCACTCCCTGGAGGCGTGTGTAGGTGAGGTGCGCAACTTTATATGAGGAGTTCGAGCGGTTGAGTTCCTCGCTGGCTCGTTCCAGATCGCTCTCACTGCGGTGAACGGCAGCCTGGTCCGCCTGCAGTTGCTGCTCTAATTCCGGGATTTCCAGATCGGCCATCGGCTGGCCCTCCTTTACGTGGGTGCCCCAATCCACGTAGAGCTTCTGGATATACCCGGAGACCTTGGCGTAAACGTCAATTTCCTGAAAAGGCTCGAATTCGGAAGCGATTTCCAGAGTATTGGAAAGATCGTGGCGAGCTACGTCAACCACGGCGACCACGGGCGCCGGCGCGGCATCGACTTTGGCCGATCGAGCGCAGCCGGCGAACAGGGTGGTCAGTAGCAGGAGAGCGAAAACTCCGCAGGGCCAAGTGAAGGCAAAGGAGCGAGGCTTGAGTATGGTTGACGGTACCTTCTCGAGCGAAGACAGGTGTGCTTCGGATTCAATTGGAGTACTCATAGTTTTAATTTCTCTTCCTCTTCTCTCATGAGCTTTTGAAGCTTCTCCACGGAAAAATCGGGGGAGCGGCAGAGCTCAATCAGCCGTTTCCTCCGCTTAAGAATGTCGCGAGCCACGGCCGGGACTCTATCGGCGACTTCCAGCGGGATGGTTTGCACGCCATGAACGTCGCCGTGGACGAGGTCTCCCGGCGCGACGTTCAGTCCCCCGACGCGGACCGTGCCACCAAAATCGAAGATGTGGGCATACGCGTGAGACACCGCCACGCTCGAGGCAAATAGCTGAAAGCCTGTAGGTTCGATGTCCGTTATATCGCGCACAGCGCCGTTGGTCACTACGGCGACACAACCCAGAGCCCTCAGAATATGAGCATGAACAACGCCTATGAACGCGCCTAAACCCGGGGGATGGTCGATATCTTCAATAACGGCCACGCGCGGAGCCGGAGTGGTGAGGATGTGTTTCCACCATTCCGGGCGATCGTAATAAAAATAGCCATCGCCGCCCATGGGCGCATCCTGGCTGCGGATTCGGGCCGTGGCGGCGTAGCCGATGACTGGGGGAAGGTCTCTAAATTGGCAACGCACGGTGGAATCGGCAAAACCCGCGTTGTAGAGACGAACGCCCAAAGGTTCGATGGCGCTGGCGGTCAGACACGTACTGAGTTGGCGCAGTTCATCGAGTTGCTCTGGGGTCAAGCGGTCTGCTTTCCCACTGCGAGGCATAGCGACCTCCTCACTTTGAACGAGGACCCAAGCACGGCCGGGCCATCAAGGCTCAAACGCTAAAGTTTGTCGACGGGCCGAAAAGCTAGGCGAGAATCAAAGGAGGCGATCGATGTTGCAGAGAGACGGTTACAGCGATGGAGCGTATCGGCGGCTCCGCCTCGGGTTCTCGCGTCCTGCGAGCCAACGGCCGTAATGGAACAAACCTCGCAACCGTTTCCGAGATGACTTTGCCTAAAACCGCAGGGCAGTGCGGGACCTGCATCTTGATAGCGATGTTCAGATAATGACCGGGATTAGACTGCGGAAGATACCAACTACATTTTGCCAAAGTGGATAGTGCAGGCACCGTGAGGATGAGCAGCGAGAGCAACACCATCCTCAGGGGCCTCCAATTATTTCGCGTTGGTGCGGAAGGGTTAATTCAGCGCTCCTATCGATGACCGATGTGCCCCGTAACGCTAGTAAATTCTAGGCCCCTGAATCGTTGAAATCAAGCAACCGCGCTGGTTTCTCCTTGATGAGCCGCAGCGGCCGGCGCAAGCGCGGGCACTTTGCATGCGCAAATGGCTAATTCCCCGACTCGACGCGCTGGGCATAATAGCCGGTGCGAGTCCGCGCGGTGATCGTTCCATCTCCCGGGGGAGGAACGATTTCCACGCGCACGGTACGAAAGGACCCGTCCTTACGGGAGTTCGCCGGGTAATAAGCGAGGGTATATTGATGGCGAATCTCCTTAGCGATCTGGTTGCAGCTCGCTTCGACGTCCTGCAAGTCTTCTGGAAAGAGGGCGGCGCCGCCGGTGGCGCGGGTCAAGGCCATGAGCGCCTGACGATCGCGCTCGGCCGATTCCGGAACTTCTTCCCGGAGCAAGCCAACGGCATAGATCAGGGCGCTCGATTTTTGCGCTTCCTTCAACGCGGCAGCCAGATTGTGCTGGCTGGAATTATCTTCGCCATCGCTGACGATCAGGAGCACCTTCTTATCCATGTAGGCGCTCCGCAGGTGGTCGAGTGAGGCGGCGGCCGCGTCATAAAGTGCGGTGCTGCCGTCGGGCTCATCGTGCTGCAGGGCTTTATTCAGTACGCCAAGATCGTGGGTAAAGTCCTGATCGAAGAAATATTTGTCGTTGAAGTGGGCGACAAAGACCTCGTCTTCGGGGTTGCTGGTTTTCACAAAGGTGAGCGCGGCGGCATTCACCTTGTCCCGTTTATTGTCCATGCTGCCGCTGTTATCGATCAACAGGCCCATGCTTACGGGCACGTCTTCCTGCCGCAGCACTGAAATTTTCTGCTCGGAATCGTCCTCGAAGAGGCGAAAATTCTCCGGCTTCAGGCCCGGCACGAACTGCCCGTGCTCGTCGGTGACCGAGACGTGCAGGACAACCATGTCCACGCTTCTTTGAATCGTGTAGGCGCTCTGTAGAGGCGCCTGCGGAGCGCTTTCCTGGGGTTCAGGAGGCGGGGGCGGCGGCGAAGGACGCAGCGGCTGCTGTGCGCGGCAAAAAGCAAACGCGATGACCATGAAGCATAGGGCTGCCAGGAATCTCGAGGGCCACAAGCCGCCATTCATTCGCCCGGTTATATGCGTCGACCGCATCTGCCTAATATTCTGATGGTTCCTTGGCTGTGAGGGGCTATTTTGTGCGGGTACGGTGCCATACAAGGAACCTGTCCTAATGCTAACAGGCAAGTTTGTGTGCCGCTTGGCAAGTGGAGCGGAATCTGCGCTCATGGCAGGCGTGCCACGATTGCCACGGCGGCGGTGCTAACATGCGCTATCTGGGAAGCGACGGGAGGCAAGATGAATCTACGAAATGCAGCGGCCTTGATTACCGGCGGAAGCAGCGGCATCGGGCGAGCCATAGCCGAAAGCCTGGCTTCGAGCGGCGCGCGCGTAGCGATCACCGGGCGCGACAAACGACGATTGGAAGAGGCCGCCCAATCCATGAAGGCTGTTCCCATCGTTGCGGATGTGTCCAAGGAATCCGATGTGGAGCGAACGTATCGGGAAGTTTTCAAGGAGTTCGGAGAGCTGGACATTTTGGTGAATAACGCAGGAGTGGGGGTATTCAAGAGCCTGGTGGATTTCGACCTAGCCAGCTTTGAATCCGTCTTTGCCACCAACGTCACGGGGGCTATGCTCATGGCCCGGGAGGCCGCAAAACACTTCGTTTCGCGCCAACGCGGGAACATTGTAAACATCAGCTCGACGGCCTCATTGCGTGGAGCTCCGAATGGAACCGCCTACTACGCAAGCAAGTTCGCATTGCGGGGCATGTCGGAATGCTGGCGAGCGGAACTTCGCCGCCACAATGTGCGAGTGTTATTGATCAATCCAAGCGAGGTACTTACCAATTTTGCCGCGAACGCCGGATTATCCCAAAAGGAGAATCCAAGCAAGCTGCGAGCCCTGGAGATCGCCTATATCGTCAAGGCGGCGCTGGAGATGGATGACCGGGGTTTTATCCCCGAACTATCGGTCTTCGCCACAAATCCCAAGGATTAAGAGAAATCCGAGCAGGGTGGATCAACTGACGATAATGGCGTCTCGATATTCGCTGAAATCAGAGATCAATTTCTCGAGCGATACCGAAGGATGCCAAACGATTGTGGGTGCGGGGATTACCTGAGTTTGAGTAGTTGTTTGCGCTTCACTGGGCGCCCGGCGGCGCGCCTTTGGTTGGCTGTTTTTCATGCGGCCTAGAGTATGCGTTTGGCGTTGCAGGGACCATACGGGAACTCAACTAAGCCAGCGGGCAAAGAATACGCAAAGCGCCGGGGAGAATGGCGCATCTGACCGCCCAACAAGGCATCAAGTTGTCTGGAACCAACCGGATACCCGGATTAAAGGCAGAACGCGCGAATCGTGGGTATTGGTATGTGCCGCGGCTTTTCAGAGCAAATTATCGCCCCCCAAAAGCGAAAGCGGCCCAATTGGGCCGCTTTCAAGCAAAACCGAGCCTAGCGAATTTACTTGGACGCTGGCGCCTCGGTGGAGGCTGGCTTTTTGCTGCTCTTCTTGGACGATGACTTTTTGCTGCTCTTCTTGGCGGCCTTGGTGTTTTGAGTCGTTTTCGGCGTCGAAGCAGTAGAGCCGCTGGAACTGGTCTGAGCAAAAGCCAGACCGGCTCCGAGCATCAGTGTTACCACCAACATCAGTAGCTTCTTCATTCGTTCTCCTTCAGAGAGTTATTCTCCACAAAATCGGTTGTGTGCAGGGCGAGCTGCTCATCGCAGAGTAGTAAGGTTTGCGGCGGAACGGAACGGAAATTTCCCGCCGCTGCTCTTAGTTAGTTATCTGCCTATATGGGCAGGCTAAGTGCACAGGCAGCAGCCCTGTCCGACCTATTTAGACTGTGAGTGACCAAGATTGGTTAGCCAGGGCCAGGTAAAGACAGAGAGGGTGGCGCACCCGGGGAGATTTGAACTCCCAACCCCCAGCTCCGGAGGCTGGTGCTCTATCCAATTGAGCTACGGGTGCCCGGCCACATTGTAACGCAAACCCACTTGCGCCTGGGCTTGAGGCTGCAACTGCCGGTTGGCGAGTTCTGGAGGAGGCCTTTTTGGGGGAGAACAGCGTTCTATCCGCCTGAGCCGCGCGCAGACAAGGATGGCTCAGCCGCGGACGAGGTCTCGTATATGCTTCGCCAATTTTTCGATCTCCTCGGACTTGCGCAGCACGTCGAGGGATAGGATCTCAGTTGTGTCGTTTTCCTTGAACTCCTTTTGCAACTCATCCACGAGCCCGGACATTCGCGCGACATCTTTGGCGATGGCCTCTCGATTGGCTTTGAGTATGACCTGGTCGCGCTTCGGATTGCGCGTGGGCTCCGGCACAGGCTGCTCCGGCTGCTTCGGAAATTGAGGACCAGGTTCTCCCTGCTGCGCGGACCAAAGGGCTTTAGCGGACGCGGCCAGAGAAATTGAGGCGCCGATGAAGGCTTTACGTGAGAGGCGCATAAGGTCCTTTCCAGGTGTTCCTATTGCAACATCGCTTACGCGCGAGTGTACACCTTCCGCTTCCGTCGAAGGCACGATGGTATAATTCGCGGTTCCATTCTAGCGCGAGAGGATTCTCCGGCGGGTAACGGTTAGCGAACGCCCTACGGGATTATGACAGACCACGTGTTCAGGTGGACGGAATTTGCGCTGGGGCACGGCACGCGGCTCTTGATCATTTTGTTGATCGCCCTGCTTCTGATTCGCGTGCTGCGAATCGTAACGCGCCGTCTGATTGCGGTGGCGGGAAGCGAATCCGCCGTGCGCGTGGCGCGGATGCGAGAGCAGCAAACCCGAACGCTGGCGGGACTCCTCTATAGCGCAGGAAGCGCCATCATTGTCATTGTGGCCGCACTGATGGCCTTGCCAGAGTTCGGCTTCAATGTGACCCCCGTGGCTGCCGCGGCAGGGTTGGCCAGCTTGTCCATCGGCTTTGGCGCGCAGCATTTGGTGCACGATTTCATCAATGGCTTCTTCACAGTTCTGGAAGACCAGTACGTGGTGGGAGACATTGTGCGCATCGGAGACGTGGTGGGACGAGTGGAGCACCTGACGCTTCGGCGCACCGTCGTGCGCGACCCGCAGGGCGCCCTGGTGACGATTCCAAATGGCGAGATTACCAAAGTGGCCAATTTGAGCCGGGATTGGGGTCAGGTATTCTTAGATACGATTGTGGCCAGCGATCAGCCGTTGGACGAGGCCCTGAACACGCTCGAGGCCGTAGCCAGCGATTTTCGCGCGGACCCGTCATGGTCGCCCCTGCTGCTGGACGGCCCGCGTGTGCTTGGAGTCGAGTCGTTGTCGGCCAATGGCACCAGCGTGCGGCTACAGGTGCGGACCGCCGCGACGCGACAGGATGACGTGGCTCGCGAGCTGCGCAGGCGCGTGCAGATGGAACTGGCCGAGCGAGGCATTCAAGTCGGCGGCGTGCAACGCATGCAGTTGGTAGTTACGGAGCCGGAGGCACGGCCGATCGCTCGCGAATAGCCTTTTTTAGCTTCTTTTGGAGGAAACGATGGGACACGTGACGCACGACCAGGCGGATCTGCTTCTACGGCTTTATGAATTGCGGCGCGAACCGCGGCTGCGCGAAGCCCGGGCATGGTTTGGGAAGAACTTTGACGCCAAGACACCGGAGGAGCTGAACCAGAAATATCCCATGGGAAGCGAGGGCAACGTTAGTTTTCGTATGGTGGTGAGCTACTGGGATATGGCCGCGGGCCTGGTGAATCGCGGGCTCATCGACGATGAACTTTTCTTCGAGAACTCGGGAGAGGTGTGGTTTGTCTGGGAGCGCGTGCGGGCGCTCGTGCCGGCCATGAGGGCCGCTTCCAAGAATCCGCACGCCTGGGGCCAGCTCGAGTCGCTCATCAAACGCATGGAAGATTGGAACGAGCGCCGGGCGCCAGGACATCTGGCTGCTATGCGACAGAGGATGAACCCGGAGCGAACTGCCGTCGCTCAAAAGTAAGCCTAATTTCGCACCACGCGGCGAGCTTGGAAGGCTCGCCGCACCTCTTAACGCCAGGCGCTTTCCACAGAGGACCTGCCGCGATTTGGGCAGCCGACGGTCGATGGACGCCGTTTGTGCTGTTATTTCGGGCCTTTGACACCCTCCTGATACCCACCCTTACGCCGTTTTTAGACGCCGTACATTGTTTCGGTTAACTCCAGTAGGGACTATTCCCGATTGTGCGGAGGCTCCCCCAAAGCCCATAGTTACAGTCACCTAGCCATATCTCGCCCAGCGCTAGGAGAGGAAATCATGGAGGGGAACCGACGACCACGCGCGTATACGGGAATCGTGCTCGCTGCCGGTCTTCTGCTCATTGTGTCGCTTCTGGCTTACATGAACGTGCGACTGGGCGTAAGCGATGGGTTCCGTTATGCAAGTGACCTCAGGCTTGCCTTTCTATTCATATGCCTCGCCTTCCTGGCTGGTGCGATCAGTGGTCTGAGCCAGCTAAGTAAGCGGTGAACCTTTGTCGCTGCGCCGATCGCTTATCAGCGCAACGGGGCAAGGCATCGTCGGATCTGGGGCTCGGGAATAAGGTCAGCCCCCCGCCACCCAGCCAAATAGTTCGAAGGCATAAACGCAATTTGAGATGGGTCTCGCAAACAAATTGAGAGCACGAGTGCGGCTCCCGGACGCCCTGCGCCACGGTTGGGAGGAACGCGTATCCGCATTGCGGAACGTGCCTGAGGTGCTGCGCATGTTCTGGGACTCGGCGCCGACGCCGGTCGCCTTGAGCCTGGTTTTTCGGCTGGCTATATCGCTTGTGCCCCTCGGCATCTTGCTGACGACGCGGCTGATCATTAACGCCGTGGTCGCCCACGTCGCCAGGCATGGGCAGCTTCCGAAACACTTTTGGCTGCTGGTGGTGGCCGCCTTTCTCATGGCGGGACTTTCGGTGGTGTTCACGCGCGCAGTCGACTACCTCGACGAGATACTCGCCGCCCGCTTCATGATGTACAGCAGCTTGCAGATCATGAAGCACGCCGCGGAGCTGGATTTAGCGTCTTACGAAGATCCCAATTTCTACGACCAACTGGAGCGGGCGCGGGTCCAGGCGATCGACCGGGTGGGCATGATCCGGGCGCTGGGCCAGCTGATTCAGCAGTGCATCGTGGCATTGAGCCTGGCCGCCAGCGTGTTTTTGTTCTCGCCGTGGCTGGTCTTGATCCTGGTGGGATGCGTCGTACCGGCATTCCTGGGAGAGACGCATTATGCCTTTCAGGGGTATGCGTTGCGCTTCCGGCAGACGCCCATGCGAAGAAGGCTCGATTACCTGCGCACTCTGGCATCGAGCAAGGAGACCGCGAAGGAAGCGAAGCTATTCGGGCTGGGGCCCTTTTTCACGTCGCGGTTTGACACTTTTTCACAACAGCTGCTGACCGAGGATATTTCTCTGGCACGGCGCAAGCTTGCAGCGGGCTCGGTGCTGAGCTTGATCAGCACGGCCTGCTACTACGGCTGCTACGGGTACGTGATCTACCGGACGATCGCTGGCGCTCTTACCGTGGGCGACATGGAGTTTCTGGCCGGAGCGATCGCCGGGACGAGCAGCAACATCCAGTCGATTTTTTCGACTTTTTCCGGCTTGGCCGATCAGGCCTTGTTCCTTGGCGACATGGTTCGGTTCTTTTCGATTGGCCCTCAGATCCGGACCCGGCCGAATGCCCTCAAAGCGCCGCGGCCGATCGTGCGGGGGTTCGAGTTCCGCAACGTCTCGTTCACCTACCCGGGGCGAGTACAGGCGGTGTTTACGGATTTGAACTTCCGTATTGAACCCGGCGAACGGGTGGCGCTGATCGGAGAAAACGGCCAAGGCAAGACCACCATCGTCAAGCTGCTGGTAAGGCTCTACGAGGCTACCGGCGGAACGATCCTCCTGGACGGGATTCCCTTGCAGGAGTATGACCTCGAGGACCTGTGGAAAGAGATCGGGGTCATTTTTCAGGATTTCGTGCACTACGAAATGACCGCGGCGGAAAACATCGCCGCGGGCCGAATCGACGACTTAGGAAATCTGCCAAATCTGATGGCCGCGGCGAAGAAGAGCCGCGCCCACCAGCTCATTAGCTCCCTACCGGACGGTTACGAACAAATTCTCGGCCGCCGCTTCGAACGAGGACTCGATTTGTCCGGCGGCGAATGGCAGAAAATCGCGCTCGCCAGGGCCTACTTGCGCGACGCGCAACTTTTGATTTTGGACGAGCCCACCGCGTCGCTGGACGCGCAAGCCGAACACGACGTCTTCTCGCGGTTCGCCGAGTTGACCGCCGACAAAATGGCATTGCTCATCTCGCATCGGTTCTCGACGGTGCGTATGGCGGACAAAATTCTTGTGCTTGCCAAGGGAGGAATCGTTGAAGAAGGCAGCCACTCCGAGTTGATCAGCCTGGGCGGGCGCTACTCGGAGATGTTTGAAATGCAGGCGGCAAATTACAGGTAGGCGGAACGATGTTCGACACCCAAACAGGTCAGCATCATCAGTATTCGGGGCTGTTAAAGAAGTATTTTGTACAGCAAATTTCGGCGCTGACCAGCCCGTCCTCGGCGGAGCGTCAAAACCAAACCCTTGCCGATCGCGACGCTGAAAAGCTGGATCTCCAGAGCAGAGCACTGGCCGAAGTTTCGGATTGGTCGGGGCCGATGAACCCGGCGCCTTCCAGCTTTCTCCCGCGGCAAACCTTCCTGACCTCCTTGGGTATCCGCCAGCTCTACAGCGGGCTGCGCCAGGACAGCCGAGTGGAATGGATGGAAGATCTGCTGACCAACGGGCGCCTGCTGCATAACGTGACGTCCGCCTTCAGCGCCGCTCTCCGGAATGCGACCAAGGTCCGCAAAGTAAGCGTCTCCGGCAGCCGTCCGCTGCCGCGCGCGTTTGTGGCCATGCGCAGCTATCTGTCCGCCGTCGATAACTCTTTCCGGCAGGATACGTTCGTAGTTTTCGTGAACGCGATTCAAGAGCACGTGACTTTCGATATCGATGAGCTATGGATCTTCAAGCCACTCTTGCAGCTTCGGCTCATGCAGCGATTGCTTCAGGTGGGCAGCGAATTAGACCACACCTCCGAGTGTGAGGCGGTGCAGCGGCTAACGAATGAACTGAAAATAATTCTGGTGAGCCTGCGCGAACTGGACCATTCCAACTGGGACCGCATTTTCCAGAAGTTGAGCGCGGTCGATCGAATCCTGAGAGAAGACGCCACATATGCTCAGATGGAGCCTGCCAGCCGGGATTCTTACCGGCGTGCCGTCGTGGAAATGGCTGCCGGCTCGCCCCAAACCGAAGCCGAGATTGCCCGCCGAGCCATCGAACTGGCACAGCAGGACCAATCCTCCGGATATTCGAGCCACGTAGGCTATTACTTAGTTGACGACGGGCGTGAACTGCTGAGGAAGTTGGTTCGCTACCGGCGGTCTCCGGTGGGATGGCTCAGGGAAACGATCATCCGCCATGCGGCTTCGGCGTACTTATTAGGAGTCGAGTTCGGCGCTTTCGTGCTGACGGCTTGTCTCCTTTTGGCCTGCGGACGGACGATCTCGATGGCCATCTTGTTGCCTCTGCTGCTTGTGCCCGCCACCGGGGCCGCTATCGACGTAATCAATCAGCTGATCGCTCTTTTCTTTCCCCCGCGAGTTCTACCGAAACTCGATCTTTCGAAAGGCGTTCCCGACGACTGCCTTACTGTGGTGGCTGTGCCTACCCTGCTTTTGAATGAGTCCCAGACGCGCCAGATGGTTGAGGCTCTCGAGGTACGTTTCCTCGGGAACAGGGATAAGAACCTCCAATTTGCGCTGCTTACGGATTCCGTGGATTCGCCCGAGGGACCAAACGATGCAGATCCCTTGATCCACCTCTGCTCTCAATTGATCGAGCGGCTGAACCGCAAATATGCCCCGCAGGCACGCGGCAGCTTCTTCCATTTCCATCGGAGACAGATCTTCTGCGCTTCTGAAAACACTTGGATGGGCTGGGAGCGGAAGCGGGGGAAGCTGCTGGACTTCAACAGTTTTCTGCGAGGCGAGCGCGACGCTTTTCTGGTGAAGACAGGCGATTTATCGCTGCTCACAAAAGTGCGTTATGTGATCACGCTGGATTCAGATACACAGCTTCCCAGGGACACGGCGAGAAAGTTGATTGGCACCCTGGCGCATCCCCTGAATCGCGCCGTGTTCGACCGCTCAGGCAAGAAGCTGGAACGGGGTTACGCCATCCTGCAACCAAAGGCGGGCGTGGATCTGCAGTCGGCTCGCAAGTCGCGCCTTGCAGCAATCTTCTCGGCGGACGCGACGTTCGATGTATACACGCGCGCTGTTTCCGACGCTTACCAGGACCTTTTTGGGGAAGGCAGCTTCGTTGGCAAAGGAATTTACGACATCGACGCTTTCCATCGCTTGGTGGATACCTGGCTTCCCGAAGGAGCGCTGCTGAGCCACGACATGATCGAAGGCTCATTTGCCCGGGCGGCCCTGGTGTCGGACATCGAAATTGTCGAGGATTACCCTTCGCGCTACGCGGTTTACTGCCGGCGCAAGCATCGCTGGGCTCGAGGCGATTGGCAAACCGCCCCTTGGATACTACCGCGTATCGCCGATCGATTCGGCCGGGAGCTGCCCAATGCGCTGCAGATCATTTCTCGCTGGAAGATTGTGGACAATCTGCGCCGGGCCGTCTACGAGCCGGTTATGCTCGCCTTGCTCTTGGCGGGCTGGCTTTTTCTTCCGCGCGGACCAGTTTTCTGGACGGGCGCGGCGCTGGTGGTGGTGCTGCTCCCAAGTTTCCTGCAACTGATCGGGGGCCTGACGAAAGTCAGGCGCTATTCGGCTGCCTACCTCAAGAATCTTGCGACAGGATTTGCTATCGAACAGGTGCGCATGGTGCTGTTTATCGCGCTGCTGCTGCATCAGAGCATCATCATGATCGACGCGGCGGTGCGCACCATCTTCCGCATGCTGGTGTCCCGGCGAAACCTGCTGGAGTGGGAAACGGCGGCGCAAGCGGAGATGAGTTCCGGGGCGCGTTCGCTGGTCGACAGATACCTTCAATGGATTCCCTTCGTGGCGTTGGCGATCGCCGGAGTCATCGCCGTTGCCAATCCCCGGGCATTGCCTATCGCTCTGCCGTTTTTGGCTTCGTGGTTTCTGACAGGCCATATCGCGGCGTGGCTGGACAGGCCATGGTCGCAAAATAAGAGCAGAGTGGCTACCCGCGATCGGGAGTTCCTTCGCGACACGGCTTTGCGCACCTGGCGCTTCTTCGCCGACTTTTGCAGCCCCAACAACCATTGGCTGATTTCCGACCGGCTGCAACAAGTTCCGGTCCGCGTGGTGGAGCGGCTCTCGCCCACGAACCTGGGTTTGGTCTTGAATTCACGTTTGGCCGCTTACGATCTCGGCTTTATCACCTTGCCGCAAGTCATTCAGCTGACCGAAGCGACGCTTGCTACCGCGGCCAAGCTGGAGCGCTATCGCGGTCATTTCTACAACTGGTATGACGCATGCACGCTGAAGCCGGAGATGCCGTTCTTTATCTCTTCGGTAGACAGCGGGAATCTAGCCTGTTCTTTGCTGACGACGAGCCAAGCTTGTATCCAAATGGCAAGTCAGCCGCTTTTCCGGCCCCAACTATGGGTGGGCATCAAAGATCGCCTGCGCTTGCTTCGGCAGACTGCCGAGGCGGATGGCGCCAAGCTGCTGCTCGAGGCAATCATTTCCGTCGAGGACCGGGTCTGCAACCTCCCCGAAGCGCCGGAGCACTGGATTGACGAATTGCGCGCGCTCGAAATGAGCGCTCGGAAACTCGACGGGGCCATTCAATCCATCGGCCATAAATCGCCAGACCTGGCTTATTGGTCTCGCGACCTCCTATCCGAGATTCGCGAATTGCGCCACCTCGCGGCTACATCTGCCCCATGGCTAGTTGGGAAAAAGCAGGAGTTCATTGAGAAGTTGGCCATTCGCCCGCAGGTCGACATCGGCCAACTGACGCTCGATGATGGGATCAGAACCCTTGAGGGACTCGTTTCCTCTTTGCGTGAGGTGCTGCAACGGGGAGATTTGACCAAGGAAGAGAAGGGGAGCGCGGGAGCCTTACTAACGGGCATGAGCGCCCGACTGGAGCGGGCCCGGGGTTTGCGGCGAACCATGGAGCGGCTTGCCGAGAGTTGCGAAGAACTCGCGCTCGATATGGACTTCACTTTTCTCTACAACCGCCAGCGAAAGCTGCTCTCCATCGGTTACACCAAAAACGCAAACCGGCTGGAGAGCGCTTGTTACGATCTTCTGGCCTCCGAAGCACGCATCGCTACGTTCGTGGCCATCGCCAAGGGCGACATCCCGCAAGAAAGCTGGTTTTATCTCGGCCGCGGCCAAACTCAATGTGACCAGGATCGCGCGCTGATCTCCTGGGCGGGATCCCTTTTTGAATACCTGATGCCCAGCCTGTGGATGCGCGCTCACCCGAACACGCTGCTGCATTCCAGTGCGCGCACGGCGATCAGGTTCCATGAGAGCATAGAGACTCTCAAAGGCCATCCCTGGGGTATCTCAGAGGCCGCGTTTAGCGATCGAGATCCGAATGGGCTTTTCCAATATGAGGGCTTTGGAGCTCCGGGTCTAGCGCTGCGCCGTTATTCAATGCCGCGCTGGATTATCTCTCCGTACTCTACATTTCTATCGTTGGGAATAGAAACGCAAGCCGCGCTGAAGAACCTTTACCGCATGAAAGAGCGAAAGTGGATTGGCCGATATGGCTTCTACGAATCGGCGGAGATCAAGATTAACGGGGGTTCAGATTTCGCGGATCGCATTACGCGCTGCTGGATGGCGCATCATCAGGGGATGATTCTCTTGGCGATTTCGAACCTTTTGTCGCGGTCGGCGATGCACCAGAGATTCCACGCCGTGCCGATGATCGCCGCCACGGAACGGCTATTGCACGAAAAGATGCCTGCGGAAGTTGCCGTCGAGGATACGTTCGCCGTGCCCAATCTGGACCTTGCTCCAGCGGCACCGGTCGAACTTGCACCGAATACCCTGGCGTCCTGAGCGCGGCACGGTTCGGGAGATTACTGCGGCCTAAAATGAGTTTTCCATCCCCGGCAAGCCGGGGATGGAAAACGGCGACACATTTTCAACTAGAGGGCGGTAACGTTCGCTGCCTGCAGACCCTTCGGGCCCTTGGTGACGTCGAATTCAACCGCTTGCCCCTCGGCGAGAGACCTGTACCCGTCTCCTTGAATCGCGGAGAAGTGCACGAAAACGTCCTCACCGGACTGGCGCTGGATGAATCCAAATCCCTTGCTGGCATTGAACCACTTTACTGTTCCTTGTTCTTTCACTGATTTGTTCCTTCTTTATTATCTGGGCTATCTGGTGCTTCTCGAGCCGCCCTCAGCAGAAAACAAAAAAGAGCCACGAGTTGTTTTGTACTCGCAGCCCCTTTAAACAAATCTAAAGGTTTTACAAGAGCAACAAACGCGATGGAATCATAACACAGATTCCGGCCAAAGGGTATACTAGAAGTGTCTAGTTTACACACCTTACCCGGCGCCCGCCGCAGGCGACGGCCCTGTGCCACCGGATGCGCAAGCGGCAGATCGGGTACGACCCTGGTTTTTTGTAAGCAGTCGCACCGATCGTCAACGACATCGGACGAACGCCCAGCCAGTTTGAAAGCGCCGGTTTTGAGGCGGCAAAATGAAGAGGAGAATCTTGTATGGCGAATAAGACCCCGGAACCGTATTTGGACCCGGTCAGCGAAGGTCTTTGTGAAGTTCTGGACTGTTCCAGCCCCGCAAAATTTCGAGCATCGTGGGTCCAGGGTGTGATCGTCAGGCTCGTGTGCACGACACATAAGGCGGAGGTTGAGGGGAAGCTTTTCGGAGACCTAACGCCGTCCAAGTTCGCAAAGAAACGGCGCACCAAGTAAGCGTCTTCGTACCCGGGCTGTATCCGCGCTGCGTCGGGGCTTCTGGTTGCGCGGCGCCCATCCGATAACGCCGCGCTGAAAAAGCGATAAGAGCTCCCTCCGTCATGCAGGCTCCTATGATGCCGGCGGGCAACCCGCAGGTCATAATCCACGGCAACGAATGACGCCGCTCTTAGCGGCGATATTACTTCTCGGTCTTGTTATTGTGCTTGTCCTGATTAATCTTGCGACTGGCCTGATTCTGCTGATGCTGGACTTGTTTGTGCTCTTGCGGAGTCAGCTTGCCGCCATTCGCGCGACGATCGGCTGCCACCTCATGATTGATGTTCGATTCCCGGTTTTCCAGGTGCGAGCTCTCGCCTGGCGTCAGCTGTCCCGAACGAACTCCCTGAGCGATGCGTCCCTGCTGATTGAAGCGGCGCCCGTTGACGGAATCCATGGCTGCCGTCCCCGGCGTCCCATGGTTTGTGGATGCCCATTGACTGCGGTCCTGGCTGGCCGTGTGCTCGTGGGAGAGCTGATTTGACGTCGGCTGAAAATGCTGCTCGCGCATGGCAGCCTCTTCTCCAGCGGTCGGCCGCGCCCCGATCCCGCCAGCGCCATTGAAGCTCGCATGGTTGACGATCGTGGTGTTGTTGACCACGGTTCTGTTGACGTAGACGTTTCTCACCACCTCCGTATTCACGTGCACCACCGCGGTGTTATAGGCAAATACTCCGCCTCTCCATTCGCCGCCCACAAAGCCCACGCCGCCGTAGCCGAACCCGTAATTAATGCCGCCATAGAACCCAACGTGCGGACCCCAGTAGCCTGCGTGCCAGCCGTAAAGGCCGCCTGCGAAGCCCCAGTAGCCCGGCGTCCAGAGCACTCCGACCCGCGGCGGAGCCACCCACACACCGGGCACCCAGTAGTAGCCCACCGGACCATAGGCCCAATATCCTGGCGTCCAAAGATATCCTTCCGTGGGACAGGGCGGCTGCTCATAAACCGGCAGGGCCGGCGGTCCCACGCGTATGGAAACGCCCACGGCAATTTGTGCGTAGGAGGCCAGAGGCGTCACGCATATGGCTATCAACAGCAAGAGCAATACGTTTCGAGTCTTCAGGATGCTTCGCATAAAATTTTGATCATCCTCTCCGGCTGGCGCGGCCTCTACCCAGTATCAAACAATTGACACGGCCCGCGACGCAAAACAATCGCGTCGATATCTAATCGATTAAACCCCGAATGCGCCGAAAAGTTTTAGCGGTATCCTACCTAGTGAGTCGGGCTGGTAAGTCGGATGGTCCGGAAAGTGGCTCATGGCCACTCTTCTGAGAAACCATGCGCAAGGGCTGGAATCCCAAAAGGCAGCTTGGTTTCTGTCCAGATCGGGGGCGAAGTCGGAGCCTTATTTCGCTGTAGCGGCCGGCTCTCTCATTTCCTCTTTGTACTTCTCTTCGTCCGAAGGAACGCAGACATCCTCGCGCATGGCGAGCTTGGTGGTCAGTGTCCAGGTCGCCTTCATGCCCACCCAGGGCGCCGTATAGGCTTTGGGATCGGTTAGGGTCATGGTTGCCTGGATCGTGTCATGGTCCACGCGCTGGAATCGCTCTTCGAGCTTCATCTCATCGCTGTGCGGGTGGCCGTCATTGTCGACCCAGGATCGATCGTTGAAACCGTTCGTCTCGACCACCAACGTGTTTCCGTCCCAGTGGCCCACCGAGTAGCCGTACCACGTCGGATCCGGATCGGCGGGGAGCGGCCGCCCGTCGAGGTAGATCGTCCGGTGCACGTAGAAGTAATCGAAGAACTCGACCAGCCGGTCCTTCGTCTGCAGGAACTCCATGGGATAGGCGTTGTAAAACGCGATCCGCGGGTAGCCGACCGGATCGCACATCATCATGGGATCGTTGCCCAGCGGCTGCCCTCTCGCCGAAAGGCCGGGTTTCGCTGCGTCGTATCTGGCTTGAGCCCACGGCGTCATCGCCGGCGCCTTACCCATGTTGCCCCTGCCCGTCCAAACTCCGGAAAAATCGTGCGGATCGAACGGCAAATTAGCAGTGGGCGAGGGGGCTTGACCTCTTCCGCGCCCTTGGCCGGCCTCGTTCTGGGCCCGGGTAACGGGACAACAGGCGACAATGGCCGCCAGCACAACGATCGAGCCGGCTATATGATTTCGCATCCTGTAGCTCCTATTCTGGTTCGTTCCGGTGATCGGTGATGTTGCTCCGATGGCGCCATGTTTCTCTTCGCCTGCTGTCCATCACGTATTCCCTCATCCACTCTTTCTTTCTAGAGGGCGCTTATATTCGCATTATTTTTGGTTGATCGCTACTGTGCCCAATTTGTGCCCGTCACCAACTTCGTGTTGGTCGCCTGACGGACGCAATAGACACAGCCCCACGCTACGTTTTCTGCTACACCGTTTCACTTTGCTAGAGAATCACTTCGGGCTAAGTGAAATGGAATCTTGGAGGCGCGGGTGGGATTCGAACCCACGAATGGAGGTTTTGCAGACCTCTCCCTTGGGCCTCTTGGGTACCGCGCCGAGCCCGTCAGTATATCGAAAAGCGATGGAGTATGTCAGTTGCGCGGGCGGAGTACGAGGACATAATCAGGCCAGCGAAGCTCAATTTCATGCCACCGATGTGGTAGCAGTGACCTGCGCTTCACGAAGGAAACGGGCTGACTCCTCCGGCGGAGTGGGGCAGATGTAAAAACCGGTTCCCCATTCGAATCCCGCGACCTTCGTCAATTTGGGGATGATCTCAAAGTGCCAGTGATAATGATCGTTGATCTCTTCGCCGACAGGCGATGTGTGCAGCATGAAATTGTAAGCGGGATGATCGAGCACGGTATCGAGGCGACTTAAACTATCTTTGAGCATTCGAGCCAGGCTGGAGTACACCGAGCTCTGATTATTCTCAAATGCCGAGCTATGTTGCTTGGGAAGCAGCCACAACTCGAAGGGGAAACGCGGAGCATAAGGAGCGATGGAGATAAACTGATCGTTTTCGCCGACGATGCGTACACCCGACTCCGTCTCTTGCCGGATCATGTCACAGAAGATGCAGCGCTCTTTCTCGCGGTAGTAGTGCTTGGAGGCGTCGAGTTCTTCGCGCACCCGCTTGGGCACGATGGGCAAGGCGATCAGCTGCGAGTGCGAGTGCTCCAGGGAAGCTCCTGCGGCATCGCCATGATTCTTGAAGATGAGGGCGTAGCGAAAGCGCTTATCGTTCTTCAGGTCCAGCACGCGATCGCGATAGGCCCATAGAACGTCTTCAATCGCCCGGACCGGCAACGTGGCCAAGGTGCTCTGATGATCGGGAGTTTCAATGATCACTTCATGCGCGCCCACGCCATTCATGCGATCGAACAGGCCATCGCCCTGGCGATCGAGGTCGCCCTCGATGCCTAGCGCGGGAAATTTATTGGGGACTACGCGAACCGTCCACCCCGGCGTATTCGGCCCACCGCCGTTCCGCCCATAGGCTAGGACTTCCGGCGGGGTCTTGGTCTCATTTCCGCGGCAGAACGGGCAAAAGCCTTTCCCCTCGATGCGCACACTTTCGCGCACAAAGTCAGACGGCCGCTTGGCACGGTCAGTGGAGATGATCACCCAGCGGCCTGTGATCGGATCCTTGCGAAGTTCGGGCAACGCTTCCTCCCCAGGCGCCGGCCGGATCGCCGGACGGTACGCCCCCTGCAATCTTCTAATTGTATCCTTGGCAGTCCAATTTAGCTTGGCGCCTCGGAAGCTGCAAAGGATAGCCGAAAGGGCTGCGACCTATCGGTCAGTAAAGGCCCCTTTGTGCAACCGTACAAGAGGACGTTTGCCTGGCTGGGACTCAATCGCGAGAACGTCGAACCGCCAGTCCGTGCCGGTAAGCCTGCGCTCTGCGAGAAACCGCCGGGCCATTCGCGCGAGAAAGCGCCGCTTGTCCGCGGTGATCGCATCTTCGGGCAATGCGGACGCGTTAGGTTTGCTGGTCCTGGTCTTAACCTCAATGAACGCTAATACCGCTCCATCAAAGCCAATGAGATCGATTTCACCCTTAAGGCCCGCGGCCCGGAAGTTGCGGCCAACAATGACGTAGCCATATCGCCGCAAATACCAGTAGGCAAACGTCTCGCCTCGTATGCCCATCAGATGCCGTGATTGCTGAGGGTGGGCGGGGCCTGCGGGCGCAGGTTCCGGGGCAAATCCGTTCCTGGCCGCCCAGTCAACCAGGCCAAAGATGAGAGTGGAGAAAACGCGCAACCGATTGCTCTCCGCAGAATTTCCCAGGCCTTCCCTTGCTAGTTGGGCTTATTACCGAGAGATTCAGCCTCACGGAGGCAGGCTTCGAGCGTATCGATCGCGAAATCCGCCTGCTCCTGATCGATCACCAGAGGAGGCGCTAGCCTCAATGTATTCGCTCCCGCTCCCAGAATGAGCAACCCCTTCGCGAAGGCCAGATTTTCGATCGAATCCCGCAGCTTGGGAGCCGGCTCTTTGGTTTGCTGATCTTCGACGATCTCGACGCCGATCATTAATCCTTTTCCCCGAACGTCACCGACAATGCGGAACTTGTCGCGCCATCCGGCGAGGCGGCCAAATATGTATTCGCCCACGCGCCGGGCATTCTCCATGTAACGCTCTTGAATCAACCGAAGGGTGACCAAAGCGGCTGCGATGGAAACGGGATTGCCGCCGAAGGTTGACGCATGCGCGCCCGGCTTCCAGTCCATAACCGTGGATCGGGCAATCGTTGCGCAAAGCGGCAGTCCGGACGCGATGCCCTTTAGCAACGCACAGAATGTCTGGCTCCAGTCCGGCATGATCGCCTGCCCACCATTTGCCGGTCCGGCCCATGCCGCTTTGCACTTCGTCTGTTATGAAGAGAATTCCGTGCTCGCGGCAGATCCGCTGCAAGTCCTGCAGGAATTCCGGCGGGCCAGGGACGTATCCGCCTTCGCCTTGAATCGGCTCAACAACGATTGCGGCCACCTCCCGCGGGTCGACAATCTTCTTGAAAAGCTCGCGCTCGATGAACTTAGCGCAATCCTTGCAGCAATCTTTCGCCGGATGCCCGTAGGGGCAGCGGTAGGGATTGGCATACGGAGCGTGGAAAATACCGGAAAGCAGCGTTCCGAATCCAGTGCGCTGACCCGCTTTGGAAGCGGTCAACGAAAGCGATCCCATGGTCCGTCCGTGAAAGGCCCCGTAGAATGCGATGATCTTCTCGCGCCCGGTATGGTATCGCGCAAGCTTTATCGCCGCTTCAATGGCTTCCGTTCCCGAATTTCCAAAATAGACTCGCTTTGAATCGCTGCCGGGCGATATGTCCGCGAGCTTCTGGGCCAGTTCCACCATGCCTTGGTAGTAAAAATCCGTGCAGGACATGTGGATAAGCTCGGTGGCCTGCCGCTGAATAGCCGCCACGACTTCAGGATGGCAGTGGCCCGTTGCGACCACGGCTATGCCTGCGGTGAAGTCCAGAAAGATATTGCCATCCACGTCTTCAACCAAAGCTCCACGGCCGCGACGCGCCACCAAGGGATAGCTGCGCGTGTATGAGGGTGAGATGTAGCGGTTGTCGAGGTCGATCACCCGCTTCGCATTTGGTCCGGGAAGCGGAGTAATCAAGCGCGGCAGCTTCGATTGCAGGAGGGCCTCACTCCAGGGAGACTCTTTGGCCATAAAAGGATTGTACACGCGCTTGGAATCGACGGCCCCGGAAGAAAACCTGGGACCGATACCGTTCCCAATCGCTTTCGCTTGAGAGGATTAAGCGGATTAAGCGCTTTCGCTACTTACGCTTCCAGCGAACGGTTCCATCTTTGCTGTCTTCCAGAATGACTCCCCGGTTCGCCAGATCCTGGCGAATATGATCGGCCTTGGCAAAATCGCGCTTGGCGCGGGCCGCCTGTCGCGCGGCAACCAGTCCTTCGATCTCTGTATCGCTCGGCGAGTCACCACGAGCTTCCATGCCGATCGAGGCCAGCTTCTGATCATCATCGTCTTTAAGCACCGCAAAAATATCGTCGAATGTCTGCAAAGTCTTCCGCACCGGTGCGACGTCGCCCGCCCGAAAATCGCCGCGATCCATGGCCACATTCGCTTCGCGCACTAGCTCAAAGATCGCCGCCAATGCCTGGGCTGTGTTCAAATCGTCCTCGAGTCCGCGTTCGAACTCCTCGCGGGCCTGCTCAGCGGCCTTGCCGATAGCGGAGGCGCCTTCCGGGAATTTGCCGCTATCGAGGCGCGTTGCAAAATTCCTTAGCCGTTCGACCGAGTTGGCGGCCTGCTGCAGTCCCTCTTGCGTGAAGTTGAATTGACGGCGATAGGGAACGGAGGCGAGCAGGAAACGCAACGTAGAGGGCTTGTTTCCTTTTTCCAGCAGGTCGCGGAGGGTATAGAAATTCCCCAGCGATTTCGACATTTTTTGCGAATCGACCAAGAGGTGCTCGGCATGAAGCCAATAGCGCACAAAGGGCTTTCCGGTCGCTGCCTCGGATTGGGCGATCTCGTTCTCATGGTGCGGGAATGCCAAGTCTATGCCGCCAGAGTGGATGTCGAGCGTGTCGCCGAGGTACTTCATGGACATGGCCGAGCACTCAATGTGCCAGCCCGGACGGCCCGGCCCGATTCGGGTGTTCCAGAAAAACTCTCCCGGTTTAGGCGCCTTCCACAAAGCGAAGTCCCGCGCATCCGCCTTCTCGTACCGATCCACGTCCACTCGCGCCCCAGGCTGGATTCCTGCTGTATCCACATGGGTCAGCTGGCCATAATTCTTGAATTGCGATATGCGGAAGTAGATCGAGCCGTCGCTGACGTACGTGAAGCCTTTGGCTGTTAGCCGCTCAATGAGCTGAACCATATCCTCGATGTGATCGGTGGCGCGCACCACGTGTTCAGGTTTTTCGATGCTGAGAATCCGCTGATCGGCGAGGAACGCTTCGATGAACTTGGCTGTGTAATCGCGGATGTCGACCTTGGCCTCGGCCGCTTTGGCGATGATGCGGTCATCCACGTCGGTCAGGTTCATGACCTGAACCAGATGGAAGCCGCGCGAACGCAGGAAGCGCCGGAGAACGTCCTGGAAAACGAACGTTCGGAAATTGCCAATGTGTGCGAAGTCGTAGACCGTGGGCCCGCAGGTGTATATCCTGACCTGGGCTGGTTCCAGCGGCACAAAGGGCTCTCTGTGCGCTCCGAGCGTATTAAAAAAGACGATATCTCCCATTGATCCTGCGGCGTCCTCCACCTAAGCCACTGGCTTGAGCCGAATGATGAGCGCGCGTCCGGCAGGCCCCCTTGCGCAATGACGTAGCATTCTAGCCGACGCCAACAGTGGCAGCAACGCGCCACCCGGACGTGATTTGACCTGAATGTGCCTTCGCATCTGGAGTTCAAAGACAAGATTAAGGTTGGAACACTTCTCTTTGTCGGGCTTTACACAATTCTGCCGCCTGTGGTATTGTGCCGCTCGTAATCGCCGATCCGAAGCGCCAGGACGGCTGGGCCACTGCTAAAGGACCCGCCAAAGCTGTTGTCGCGTATTCCTTCCTCTCGAGGAAATCGAACACTCATCTGCCGAAGTTTCGCCGATTTGGCGAGACGTGGCGGAATATAAAGGAACCGCTTGCTCAAACTTCGCAAGGTCGAACTCGTTGGCTTCAAGTCCTTTTGTGAAAAGACGCAGTTAACGTTTGGCGGCACCGGTCTGAGCTGCATTATCGGGCCCAACGGGTGCGGCAAGTCGAACATTGTCGACGCCATCTCTTGGGTCCTTGGCGAACAGAGCCACAAGTCTCTTCGCGCCGAGCGAATGGCCGATTGCATCTTTAATGGGACGGTCAAGCGGCCTCCCTTGGGTTTGGCTGAAGTTACCCTGACCCTGGTCGATTCCGAGCTGGCCGAGGCGGCGCGGTTCGTGCTCGGCGATTCCGAGCTGGCAATTTCGGCCGAAACCACTGTTGAAATAACCGAAATTCCTGATCCCGCGGCGGATGGCTCAGAACTCGAAGAGGTCACTCCGATCGATGGTGAGGACAGGCAGGCGGATGGTCTCAGGAACAAGACGAAGAGGGCCCGAGGTGGACACAAACACGCAGCACCAGGGCGGCCCGGGGAAGTCGTGGTTGGCCGGCGGCTCTACCGCTCGGGGCAAAGCGAATATCTCATCAATGGCCGCACGGCCCGGCTGCGCGATATCCAGGATCTCTTCATGGGTATCGGTTTAGGCCCAGATTCCTACGCGATCATCGAGCAGGGGCGCATCGGGCAGGTGCTCAGTTCCAAACCGTCCGACCGCCGCGCAATCATCGAAGAAGCCGCTGGAATCACGAAATATAAGACCAAGAAGCGCCTGGCCGAAACGAAGCTCGAATCCTCCAAACTTAATCTTTCGCGGGTCAACGATATTTTCGTCGAAGTCGAGAAGCAGCTGGCATCGCTCAAGCGCCAGGCATCCAAAGCGCGGCGGTATGCGGAAGTGCGGGAGCAGATGCGCACGCTCCTGCGCGCCGTCTTGGCCAGCAAAGCCTGCGAGCTGCAACGCGAGGCCGAACGCCTTTCCCTGGAGCTCGCCAGAGCGGCGGAGAAAGAGAGCGAGCGAGCGCAATCGATCGCCGCAATGGAAGCGGAGCAGGAGCGGCTGGACCGCCGCGTTTACGAGCTGGAGACCGAACTGCGGCAGAACCAAAACCTCATCGGTCAGGCTGCCCTGGAATTGGATCGCGCGGAAAACCGCATCGTGTTCAACCTCCGGCGCCGTGAAGAGCTCGCCGAGCGAGGGCGCCAGTTGGCTGCGGAGCGCCAGCAAGCGGACGCGCAAATGGAGCGATTCGGAACACGAGTAACGGCCCAGGATGCGATCGTGGAGCGGCTCCAAGAGGAGACGACGCACCTTGAAAGCATCCTCGCTGAGCTCGCGACCCGCTCCACAGAGCTATCCACGATTAACCTTTCCGCTGAAACGCGTATCGCTGAATCGCGCCGCCGCATTCAGGAGTACGATCAAACGCTCGCGCAGATTCAGCAGACCCAGTCTCAGGCCGAACAGTTGCTCGCTCATCATTCGGGGGCGCTCGAAAAGCTGGAGAATTCCGAGCACGCCCTTCTGGAAGAATCCTTACAGTACCGGGAAGGCTCCCTGGCGGCCGATTTGCGCTGGCAAGCCGAGACGGAGGCCTTGCGCGTTCTCGAGGCTTCGGTCGCGGACGCACAGCAGCGGCTTGCGGAGTATCGCCGCGATCAGGCTGAGACGTCTACGCGATGCGACGCGGTTCGCGATTCCCTGGCATCGGTTCGCGCTCGCCGCTATGCGGTGGAGCAGGTCTTGAGCGATCGTTCTTACAGCACAGAGACGGTGCAAAAGCTGTTCGCCAACGGGGGTTCCACTGGCCAAGGAGGAACCCAAAATTTTCGCGCCGTTGGTTTGCTTGCCGACTACGCTGAAGTAGAGCCTCAGCATGAAACCGCCGTGGAACAATTTCTCAGGGATGAGTTCGAGTATGTAGTCGTCGAAACCTTCGATCATGCACGCGCTGGGATCGCTCTGTTGCGCGAGGAGTTTGGAGGACGGGCGACGTTCTTTGTGGATTCCCTGCGTAGCTTGGAGCTTCGTCCTCATCCTGACGTAACGCTTCCGTTTTCCGACGAGCCGGGCGTATCGCGATTGGACCGCTTGGTTGAATTTCGAGATCCGCTGGGTCCCGCCGCAAAGCAATTCTTGCCCCGGCTGCGTTCCGCTTTCCTGGTGGAGGCGCCGGAAACCGCGGAGCGGTTAGCGCGAGACAACCCCTCGTACATTTTTTTGACTCCTGACGGAACCGCATATCAGGGACGCGCCGTCACGGGAGGGCGGCCCACGGAAGCCGGGCCACTGGCCATGAAGCGCGAACTGCGGACACTGGCGGCTGAGGCTTCACGCCTGGAAACTAGCCTGACTGAATTGAAGTCGGCGCTCGAGCAGCTTGAATGCGAACGAGAGCAGGCTCAGAAATCTCTCGAAACGTTGACGCTGGAGCACGTGGAAGCCGGCAAGAGAGTGGTTGGCGCGACGCTCGAACGCGACCAGGCGCGCGCTGAACTCGCGCGCCTCAGCGCGGAATTGGCCGCCTGCCAGGCGGAGGTCGATCGCCTCCGGCGCGATGCCCAGTCGGCCAGGCAAAAGGCCGACCGCGCCAATGCGGATCGTGAAGCGAGCGCGAAGGCGCGTGAGTCAGCCGAGTGCGATATGGCGGAGGCCACGGCGCTCATAACCGAAATACGGAGTTTGGCACAAACGCATCAGGACGAACTGGCGGTCAAGCGGGCCGAAAGAGCAGCCATCGCGGAGCGGCTTTCCGCCGCTACTGCCATTGCCGCCCGAATCAAAGAGGAACGCGAAGAACTTCTCGCGCGCTTGGCTGTGGTTTCCACACAACAAGCTGCCGTGGAAGCGGAGGAAGCGGGTATCGTCCGCCAGAGTGAAGAGCAGCGCCAGCAAGTGGAATCGCTGCGCGCGGAACGCGAGCTCCGCGAAAAGCGCCAAGCCGAGCTCGATCGCGAATGCAACCAGACCCGGCTCCGCACGGCCGAAGTGGATAACGAACTCCGGACCGGCCGTCAGTTCCTCACCGATTTGAGGGAACAACGGAACCGCCAGGAGATCGAACGGGCCCGCAATGAGGCCGAGCGAGAGCATCTTCGCACGGCCTGCCTGAACGAGTTGAACGCCCACCCGGAAGATCTGATGGCCGAGCAGCAAACCTTGCTCGAGGGCGAAAGTTTGGCTGCCTCCGAAGCCCAGTATCAGGAGATGAAAGCGCGCGTGGAGGCCATGGGGCCGGTGAACATGATGGCTCTCGAAGAGTACAACGAATGCGAACAGCGATTCGGATTCCTGGAGCGGGAGCGAGCCGATCTGCTGCAATCGATTACGGACACGCAACAGACCATCACGGAACTGGACCAGGTTTCGCGTCAAAAATTCGAGGAGGCCTTCGCAATTATTAACACCCATTTTGCCGGCGCCTTCCAGACGCTGTTCGGAGGCGGTACAGGACAAATGCGCCTCTCTGAGCCGGACAGTGCCGGGGAAGCGGGAATCGATATTGCCGCTCAGCCTCCGGGCAAGCGCCTGCAAAATATCCTGCTTCTCTCCGGCGGTGAAAAGGCGCTTGCGGCGCTTGCCCTTTTGATTGCCGTTTTCAAATATCAGCCCAGCCCCTTCTGCATTCTGGACGAAGTCGACGCCCCGCTGGACGAAAGCAACGTGGGACGGTTCTGCCAGATGCTGGCGGAGATGAGTACGGATGCGCAGTTCATCGTCGTGACCCACAACCGGCGCACCATGGAGATGGCTTCGGTCCTCTATGGCGTCACCATGCAGGAGCCCGGCGTGTCCAAGCTGGTCTCCGTTAATTGGGAACAAGCTCGCTCCAGTGCGAGTCACGCGGCCTGATTTCCACAGCTTCACTATTTTCAGGTTGCATCTGAAACATTTTGTGCACTGACGTGACAACTCTCCTGAGTTATTTCCTGTTTCCATTTTTCTTCACTGTTGACATCGCCTAGCTCTGCGCTAGAATACCGCCCTCTTCACCAGGACTAAATCACTCGTGGCTTCTCCTTACATGACGGCGGTTGTTTGGCAAACAGATTTCCCCGGACTCAAATTAGCGTCGCGGGGGAAGGTTCGGGACATCTACGAAGTCGGAGACGACCTTCTCATCGTCGCGACGGATCGCCTTTCCGCTTTTGACGTGGTGCTGCCCACCCCCATACCCGATAAGGGACGGGTGCTTACCCAGCTGTCGCTTTTTTGGTTCAAGACACTCGCGGACGTTCTTCCGCATCACGTCCTGAGCGCCACTGAGTTTCCGCCCCCTGCCGATGTTTATAGCCAGCAGCTCGCCGGGCGGTCTATGTTGTGCCGCAAGACGCGTCCCTTGCCCATCGAATGCGTGGTGAGGGGATACTTGGCGGGTTCGGGCTGGAAGGACTATCGGACCAGCGGGAAGGTGTGCGGCGTGGCGCTGCCGCCCGGTTTGCGCGAATCGGATCGTTTGCCCGCGCCGATATTCACGCCGTCCACAAAGGCCACGTCCGGCCATGACGAAAACATCTCCTTTGATGAAGTGGTCGCGCGCGTCGGAGGAGAGCGCGCCGAGGAACTCAGGTCTGTCAGCTTGGAAATTTACCGCCGGGCGGCAGCCTATGCCGAACCCCGGGGTATCCTGCTGGCGGATACGAAATTCGAATTTGGGCTGATCGGCGATCAGCTGATCTGGATCGATGAGGCGCTCACGCCCGATTCCTCTCGCTTCTGGCCCGCGCAAGGCTATCAGCCGGGCCGTTCGCAACCCTCCTTTGATAAGCAATATGTTCGCGATTACCTGGAGAGCATTGGTTGGAATAAACAGCCACCCGGCCCCCAATTGCCCCCGGAAGTAGTGGAACGAACTCGGGCCAAGTATCGCGAAGCATACCGCCTCCTGGCGGGTGCCGAACTACCCTGATCTGTAGAACCGGAACAACCAGAAGCGTCTTGCGGAGCGGACGATCGTGAAAGATCAACTCGAAGCGCTAGTGGGGCAGATGGTCGAGCGAGGCATTCTGTTTGAGGAAGCGGTGAACGAGTTCGAGAAAAAATTCATCAAGCGGGTTCTCGATCGTTCCAATGGAAATCAATCCCGCGCCGCGCGGCTTCTGGGCATTCACCGCAATACCCTGAGCCGCAAGATCGACCTCTACAAACTGGACCATCGGTCTCATCGGCGTCCCTGAAGCTTTCCGCATCTCCCGATCGTAAAATGAAAACGGCCCCCGTGATTCAGGGGCCGTTTTCCATTACGGGTTCTTGCGCTTAACCCAAATTACTGAGCAGGCTTCTTCGGCGCCGCAGTGCGCGCCGGGCGTTTACCGCCGGCGGGCGCCGGCTGCAAATCCTCTGGATTCACCTTGGCATTGTCCCAGGTCAGCATAAAAGGCGATTGCTGATAGCCCGTAAGCGTACCGGTGAAGCGCACGGCGTCGTCCTTCATCAGCCGCTTTGCATCGGGCTGCCCGACGATGTGCAACGTCATATTGGGCGTGGTTGCCGCGTCCATTTGCTTCGCGGCGGCATCGGGGTCCGCGGCATCCGGCCGATAGACTTGCAGCGTGAAATTATCGGCATCCGTGGGCATGATATCGAGCACTTTCACGCCGACGTCGGGATATTCCAATCCACAAGTCGCCAGCCACATCACTTGGCTGTGCGCGCCGCCTTCTTGCAGCCACGGCAGGAAATTCCCGGTATCGTCGCGAGCTTTCTGCAGATCATCCGAGCTGGGGATCACCACGGATGCCGGCCGATCCGTGCTAGTGCCGGCGAGGGTGATCATTTGGTTGATCTCATCGTCCGCCAGCTTATCGCAGGATGGCTGTTGATAGTGCAGCAGTTGGTTTCGCAAATACGTGCGCACTTGCGCTTCCCCAGGGCCCTTCAAAGCAATCGATCGCGACAGTTCCCAAAAGCCATCCGGATTGTCGGCCGGCATCTCTTCCAGGTAGGCGACTCCGAGCCGGAAATGCGTCACCGCATCGCTGGGATCGAGCGCCAGAACGGCCTTGTAGGAATCGGCCGCAGCCTTATAGTCCTTCAGACCCGATTCGGCAATGCCTGCGACTGAATTGAACAGAACTCCGAGCCCTTTCTTACTTGCCGCGAATTGGTCGTCGCTTTGGCCTTGCGGTTTTTGCCACTGGCTCAACGCCTGCAAGCCCTGGCCGGCGGCATCTTTGGCCTTGGTATAGGCTTCCGGAGTCTGCAAGTTCTTGTCGCCCGAACCGTAGAGCATGGCCTGCGCACGGTAGCCGAGCGCTTGCAGCTTCGTCCCCAGTTGTTCCGGTTTCGCGAGATCCGGAAGGGCCAGGAGCTTGTCCACGAACTCAATTGCCTTCGGGTAATTCTTCATCGTGTAGTAAGTTTGGTAGTAGTCGCCATAAACATAAAGCGACAACGCCGAACTCGGATATTTCATGACAAAATCGTCAAGATCCTTCAGCTTCATCTGCGGATCTTTTTCGTTATGCGCGGCCTGGTAGGCGTTGTACTCGGCCAAGGTATAATTTGGTTTCGCCTGCTGCTGCTGTTGATCTTGAGGAGCCGCCCAGGCTGCCGCGGCGGCGCTGACCAACAGTACCGCTGCCACAATCGGCACCACCCATTTACATGCTGGTTTCATTCCACCGCCTCCTCGGCAAATTTCTACTGCGAAGCGTCTTTAATGATTTGCCGGCCATGACGAACTGCCAACCGGGTCCACGATGGCCCAAGGTGGCCCAAGATCAAAGGATTATAGGTATGTTTCTCCGAGGGCGCAAGCGCGTTCCCGGCGACTGCAAGCCGCACGAATTTCGTAGACCTGGCCAGCTTCAATTTCCTAAATGCTAAGATGAGTTTTGAAGCGAAAGGGATTCGCGCGAGGTGAAGAAATGCCCAGCAACGTGCGGGACGAGGCTCTATCCCCAGCCTCGCCGCTCCTCAATAAGGCCGCGGTGGTCACGGGCGCAAGCCGGGGCATTGGCCGAGCCATTGCTCTTCGACTTGGCCGGATGGGGGCGTCCGTTGCCATCTGTGCCAGAAAGCGCGTAGAGATTGAGCACACTGCCGCAACGCTCCGGGAAGAAGGCATAAGAGCATTGCCAATCGTCGCGGACGTCACCGTGGCGGGAGACATCGAGAGGCTAATCGAGCGGACCTCGGCCGAATTCGGCGAGATCGAAATCTTGGTCAACAACGCAGGAATCGGTTTGTTTGGCTCATTTTATGAGCGCAGCGAATCCGATTGGGATGCGGTCCTGGATACGAACCTGAAAGCAGTGTTCCTCGCCAGCCGGGCCGTCGCAGCGCGAATGATTCGTTCGGGAAGCGGGCACATCATCAACATCGGCTCGCTCGCCTCCAAAAGCGCTTTCTCCGGTGGTGCAATCTATTGTGCCTCGAAGTGGGGCCTGATGGGCCTGACTGCTTGCATGGCGGAAGACCTGCGAGCACATGGCGTTCGTGTAAGCGTCATCTGCCCTGGCAGCGTAAATACCGAGTTCTCTCCTCATTCCGGCCGGCCACCGGCAACTCTCCTTGAACCTGAAGACGTGGCGTACGCGGTCGCCACACTGCTAACCCAGAGTCCTCAGAGCTTTATCAGCGAAATCGATCTGCGGCCGCTTAAGAAGGCGTAGCAATAATAGCCCTGGCAAACATATGCTTTAGGGATCAGCCTCCGAAAAAGCAAAACGGGCTGACTAGGCTTGTAATAGGTTTTATCACAGCAGTTGACGCACCTTCTCCACCCCGCCTTGACAACCTGAATGCGAGTGTTAGGATGGGCTTCCGTTTTTTTTTGCTGCAGGAGGCATGCGTGATCAAGCTGGACATCGTGAATGCCGTCGTCACTCGAACCAATGTAACGCGCACTAAGGCTGAGCAGGCCGTAGAGACCGTCTTCGAAAGCATCAAAAGCGCGCTAGGCCGAGGCCGCCGCATCGAGTTGCGCCGGTTCGGGGTGTTCAATGTCAAGCCGCGCAAGACCGGAATCGGTCGCAACCCGCGCACTGGCCAGGAGGTCAACATCCCTCCGGGTAAAGCTGTACGCTTCAAGCCTGGCAAAGAACTGCAATCGATTAGCTGAGGGCCCTGCTTCGCCGTTTCTCCGCCTGGCTGCATCCTAGGTATGCACATCTCTTTGGTATGCACGACCAACCAGACCCGATCCCTGTAGAACTCATCGGACCGGAACCTGTGGCCTGGATTCCGGCTCGCCAGCCTGTTTTCCCGATAGAACCGCGCTCCACCCGTTCCCTGATAACGGCTATCGGCTTGTTCGTGATCACCGCGTTCTCCACGCTCGCCGCCGGGACGCAATTCGCCGCCGCGTTCGCCGCCAATGAGTCGCCGGGATTCGATCGTTTTTTTTCCGATTATTTCCGGCCTTTTATCGAACCGCGGCTCTTCCTCGCGGGCATTCCGTTTGCCGCCACGCTTCTCGGCATTCTCCTGGCCCACGAACTCGGCCATTTTTTTGCTTGCCGCCATTACCGTATCAGCGCGACTTACCCTTTCTTCATTCCGGCGCCGACTTTAATCGGCACTTTAGGGGCGTTCATCCGCATTCGCTCTCCGATTTTTAATCGCCGGGCTCTTTTCGACATGGCTTTGGCGGGGCCTCTGGTGGGCTTCCTGATCGCGGTGCCTGCTCTTGCCATTGCGATTCTTTTTTCAAAGGTTATTCCGGCAAGCGACGCTTCTGCGCTCGTTTTCGGCCGGCCCCTCATCGAACAGATCTTGGAACTGTGCCTTCGTCCCGGCGTGCCGCACGCATCTCTTTTGCTGCATCCGGTGGGCCGGGCCGCGTGGGTGGGGCTGTTTGCAACGGCGCTCAACCTGCTTCCGGCCGGGCAGTTGGATGGCGGCCACATTCTCTTCGCGGTGGCCAGTGAAAAGCACCGCCGGGTGTCGTTTGCCGTGGCGCTCCTGTTGGTGCCCCTGGCCGTGAAGTTCTGGGCCGGTTGGATTGTGTGGGCGGTTCTATTGGTGGTTATCGGGTTCCGTCATCCGCCGTTGATCGATCGTTGGGAACCGCTCGATGCGCGGCGCCGTATTCTGGCGGTAGTGGCGCTGGTAATTTTTATTCTCTGTTTCATGCCGGCGCCTTTTGTGGTCTGAGGCCTCACAACAGATTCACGGGGTCCACGTCGATGAGCACCGCGCGATCCGGAATCTCTTTCTGCCCGCAATAGCTCAGGCACTTATTCAATAGCTGATTGAGGCCCGCCCTCCGAGGCGATTTCAGCAAAAAATGGAAGCGGTATTCGCGCTTCAATCGCGCGAGCGGAGCCGCCGCCGGCCCTAACACCCTGATTTCGGCCTGGCCTTGCGCTTCGAAAAAAGTCCCAATCAGCCGGGACCAGCGAATCGCGTTTTCCAGCTTCGTGTCTCTCACCAAAATGCTCGCCAGGGCCACAAAAGGCGGGTAACGCATGAGGCGCCGGAAGTGCGACTCCTTCTCGAAGAACGAGCCATAGTCCTGGCTCGCCGCCAACTGAATCGCATAGTGCTCCGGATGGTGGCTTTCCACGATTACCCGCCCTGGCAGGGTGCCTCGCCCGGCACGGCCCGCCACTTGGGTCAATAGCTGAAATGTCCTCTCCGCCGCGCGGAAATCGGGAAAGCCCAATTGCGCGTCGGCGGAAATCACGCCGACCAGGGTGACGCCGTGGAAATCGTGCCCCTTGGCCACCATTTGCGTGCCCACCAGAATGTCGATCTTCCCGGCGCCAAATGCTCCAAGCACCTGGGCGAAGCTGCGTTTGTGACCAACGGAATCCCGGTCAAGCCGAGCGATGCGCGCTTGCAGGAAACAGGGCGCGCAAGTGCTCCTCCACTTGCTCGGAGCCGGCCCCGACAAAATAGACGTGCTCCGAATTGCATTTCGGACAGGCCTGCGGAACCCGGCGGGAGAAGCCGCAGTAGTGGCAAGCGAGGCGCTCGCGCTTCTTGTGATACGTGAGCGCAATGCTGCAATTCTCGCAAAGAACGCTGGCCCCACAGCTGCGGCAGAGCGCGAACCAGGAATAGCCGCGGCGATTGATCAGCAGGATCGATTGCCTGCCCGCCGATAGCTCGCACGCCAGGGCCTCGCGCAAATTTTGCGAAATCGGCGCGGTCTTGTGAGTACGCCGAAAATCCTCGCGAAGGTCGACGATCTGCACCGCCGCCATGGGCCGATTCTCCACGCGAGATCGCAGGCAAAGGAGTTCGTATTTGCCTTCCCGCGCGCGCTGATAAGTTTCCAGAGCCGGTGTGGCGGAGCCCAGCAAAGCCACCGCGCCCTCGATTTTCGCCCGCATCACGGCCACGTCGCGGCCGTTGTAACGCGGCGCTTCCTCCTGCTTGTAGCTGGACTCCTGCTCTTCGTCGACGACAATCAATCCGATCCGGTCTAAGGGAGCAAACACGGCAGAGCGCGTTCCGACAACGACGCGGACCTCATTGCGCCGGATTCGCCACCATTCGCGCGCGCGTTCCCCATCCGAGAGGCCGCTGTGCAGCACGGCAACGGCGCCGCCAAACCGCGCCAGGCAAAGCCTGCTGAGCCAGAGGGTGAGCGCGATCTCGGGAACAAGAATGAGCGCCGTACGGCCCAGCGCAAGGGTCGCTTCGATCGCGCGGACGTACACCTCCGTTTTGCCGCTGCCTGTGACGCCATAAAGCAATGCGGGGTGAAAGCCACCCTTCTGCAACGACTGGGCAATCCTTTCCACCACCTGGGCTTGCTCGGCATTGAGCGAGTTCCCAGCGAAAGGAAAATCGTGGTCTAATCGCCCATCGTCGGCGTTCAAAGGCGCCGTGCCCACTTCCAGTTTGCCTTCCTTCACCATGCGTTGGATGACCCCGCGCGATACACCCGCTTTCTGCAATACGTATGCCAAGGTCGCGGGTCCGGAGGTTTCCGCGAAAGCGCGCTGAATCCTCTGCTCCGCGGGCCGCGACGGAGCAGGGATGGCCTGATCCCTCCACGCGATCGTCTTCTGCGTCCGTACGGCGCGATGCTGGCTTGCTTCCCGGAGAATGAGTTCGGTTTTTCGCAAAAGGCGGGCGCTTGCCGTCGAACTGCCGGGGAGCTTTAGAATGAGCCGGTCGGAGGCAACTCCTCCTTTGGTTGCGCAGAGCTGCAAGACCGCGTAGTCGGCCGATTCCGCCTCGCTCGGACTCGACAGCTCGCGCAATTGTTGAAGTCGCGCCTGCCCTGCCTCGCTGATCTGCCACTGGCGCGTGAACCGCACCTCCACCGAGGGCGGAAGCATCGCTCGAAAGGTTTCACCAACGGGAGACAAGTAGTAGCTTGAAATCCAGCGGCCGAGTTCCACCAACTGAGGCGAAAGCGCCGGCACGGGATCGACGATTTCGTTTATTTCCTTCAACCCGGCGCCGTCCTGGCACTCTCCGCGCCCGAGGACGATCCCCAGCATCGCTCGATTTCGGAAGGGCACCAGGACACGCGCTCCGGTCACCGCGGCCTCATCGAGCGCGTCGGGAATTCGGTAGGTGAAGGTGGTGCGCAGCGGAAGGGGCAAACCGACTTCGCACGTTCTGGACCATGGGAGCGCCTAGTTTATCAGTCTCGCGCCCTGACAGCGCCTTGAGAGGGGAAGAGGGCCAAGTCCGGCGCTCGTCAGGCGCGCTTTCCTCGCGGCGGCGTGAGGCCGAGCAAAGCCATAACTTTTTTCAGGTCGGCCCACACTTCCGGCTTGGCGTGCGGATTGCGCAGCAGATAGGCGGGATGATAGGTAGCCATAAGCTTGGCGCCGCGAAAATCAAACCACTGGCCCCGAAAATGTGAGATGGATTTGTTCGTGTTCAATAGAGCCTGAGACGCGACGCTTCCCAGGCAAACAACGACTTTAGGGTTTATCTCCGTGAGCTGGCGAAAGAGAAAAGGCAAGCAGGTGGCAATCTCGTCTTTTTCGGGAGTGCGGTTCTCCGGCGGGCGGCACTTCACTACATTGGCGATATAAACCTGATCCCGGCTGAGTCCCATGGCCTGGATCATCTGATTGAGCAACTGGCCCGCTCGTCCCACAAAAGGGACTCCTTGAAGATCTTCGTCATGTCCGGGCCCTTCGCCCACGAATACCAGCTCGGCATGAGGATTCCCCACGCCAAAAACGATGTTCGTGCGGCGGTGATGCAGCTTGCACCGCGTGCATCCAGCCAGGTCTCCGCAGATGCGCTCGAGAGAATCGCCTTCCACCCGCTCGGCCACCTCGAAGAGGGAAGGGCCGCGCCCGGTCAACTGCAGCTTGGGAGCAGCCGTGTGAGCCGGCGCATCCGGCCCGCCCGCCACCGCGACTACGCCGCCTGCTTCTCGATCTTTTCGCTTAGTCATTGATGGCCCGGCTTCCATGGACACTTGTTGAGGCGCACGATCGCGATAGAACGCTCGGATACCCAAATCTTCGTAGTAGCGCAGCCAGGATTGCAATTTTTCTTTGCTGGAAGTGGGCGATCCCGAATCCATCAGGCCTCAGCGACTTTTTTGCGAACTGTCAACGCCCTGCGCGGAACGCCGAAGCTCGGCGATTTCGTCCAGGATGCGATGCGCGACCTGAATCTTGGTCAGCTTTGGCAACGATTGTTCGCGCCCTTCTCGATGGAAAATCGTAACGATATTCGTATCGTGATCGAATCCCGCGCCGGGGGCCGTCACGTCGTTGGCCACGATCATATCCACGGCCTTCTCCGTCAGCTTGCGCCGCGCGTGTTCGGCCACTTGCTCGGTTTCAGCCGCGAAGCCGACGAGAACTCGCTCGCCTCTCCGCTGGGAAACGTCGGCCAGGATATCGGCGGTAGGCTCGAACTCGATGGTCAGGCGTCCTGATCCGCGCTTCAATTTACCCGGATAAGGAGCCACGGGCCGGTAATCCGCAACTGCTGCGGCCATGATAACGACCGTCGCCTGATCCAAATTGGCCAGCACCGCCTTATGCATCTCTTCCGTCGTCCGAACGTCAATTCGTTCGACGCCGGCCGGAGTTTCCAAAGAGACCGCCCCACTGACCAGAACAACATGAGCCCCGCGCCGCGCCGCCGCCTCGGCCAATGCGTAACCCATGCGCCCGGAGGAGCGATTCGTAAGGAACCGCACCGGATCCAGATCCTCGCACGTGGGCCCGGCAGTCACCAGCACGGTTTCGCTTTCCAAATCGCGCTTGACCCCGAGGGCTTCCAGAACGGCTTCGACAATCGCTTCCAACCCGGCAAGCCTTCCGGCGCCCGTCATGCCGCAGGCAAGGTAGCCCTCATCGGGCGCGACGACGCGCACGCCGCGCTCGCGCAGGATCTGGACGTTCTCCTGAGTCGCGGCGTGCTCCCACATGTTGACGTTCATTGCCGGAGCTACGATCACAGGCGCGGTGGTGGCGAGGTATAAAGTCGTGAGGAAGTCGTCGGCAATGCCGCGGGCCAGCTTCGCGATCACGTCGGCGGTCGCCGGCGCGATGACCAGTGCGTCGATTCTTTGCGCTACGGCGATGTGTTCGATGGCGCTTTCGATATTGGCCGGCGCTTCGGCCCCAAACAGCCCGGTGATGACTTTTTGTCCGGTCAGAGCGGCAAAGGTCAGCGGCGTCACGAATTCCTGCGCGCTCCGCGTCATCACCACCTGAACGTCAATCTGCTCCTGCTGCAGCCGGCGGACCAGTTCGGCGGCCTTATAAGCCGCCACTCCTCCGCTAACGCCCAGAGCGATTCGCATTGCTGAGCGGCGCTACTCTTTCCGCCGCTTGCCATCCTTGTCCGCGTCCAGATCCGGCGTCCGGTATTCGAGTTGACCGGCGTTAAGTTCTTCCATGGCCACGCGGGTGGGCTTATGAGAGCGAGGGTTCGCCACCAGCGGCGACGGCGCCGGACATCAACTGCCGCGCCCGCTTGCCCGCCACGACCACAAATGCGAACTGGCTATCCGGAGCTTGGTTGAGAACGGCCATGCTGTCAGCAACCTCCAAAGGATTCAATGATTTTGCGAAGCCGTTCATCGTTGTCCGGCCGGCGGCAGCGGGAAGCTACGGCGATGGCTCGCAGTTCATCGCTGGCCCGCTCGAGGTCGTCATTGACGACCACGAAATCGTATTGCCCCGAACTCGCTAATTCCTGCCGCGCGCGCTCGAGGCGGCGCGCGATGGCTTCGTCCTCATCCTGCCCGCGGGCGCGCAGGCGACGCTCCAAATCCTGCCTCGAAGGCGGAACGATAAATATGGCGATCGCCTCGGGCAGCTTCTTCTTCACCTGCTGCATGCCCTGCACGTCGATTTCCAGCACCAGGTCCAGTCCCTCGCGGCGCGCGTCATCCAACTGCTTTCGCGGCGTGCCGTACCAGTGCTTGCCGAAAACCTGCGCATACTCCAGAAAGTCGCCCGCATCCACTCTGCGCTCGAATTCGGCCTCGGTGATGAAATCATAGCATTTTCCGGGGCTTTCCGTCAGGCGCTGCGGGCGCGTGGTGCACGAAATAGAAAACCTCAGGCCCGGCAAGCCATGCAGTCGCTGCACGAGCGTTGATTTGCCTGAGCCCGAAGGACCGGAAACGATGAATACTCTCGAGGTTGAGCCGGTCATCTTTATTCGACGTTTTGCACCTGCTCGCGCAATTTCTCGATATCCGCCTTGATCTGCAACCCCAGCTCGGTCATAGCCAGCCCTTCCTGCCCCAGCCCCGGCGTCTTTGAAAGAAGAGTATTGGCCTCGCGCTGCATCTCCTGCAGCAGGAAATCGAGCTTCTTTCCCAGTTCGCCGGCTTCTTTAATCAGCCGATCGAATTGTCGACGTGGCTGCGCAGGCGAGCCAGTTCCTCGCTGACATCGGCGCGTTCGGCGAGCATCGCCGCCTCCTGCGCCACGCGTATGGGATCGACGGGCAGCGTACCCAGCAGCTCCTGTAACCGTACTTTCAGCCGTTGAGCATATACGGGCCGGCTGCGTTCCGAAAGAGCTTCCAAGCGTGCCGTTTTCGTTCCGATGCTCGATAACAAGTCGTTCATCTCTCGGCCAGGGAGCGGCCCTCTTCCCGCCGCATCTCGTCCAGCTTCCCAAGGGCCTCCGCCAGGCAACTGCTGAGTCGTGATCCGAGCTGCTCCAGCTCCTTTTCGTCGAAAGCAGAGGGCGGTGCACTGGCGGACCCAGGCGAGGCAACCACTCCGGGAAGCCGCAGTAGGGCGGCCAGGTGGGGCTCCGGCGCGAGATTAAATTCCTGCCGCAGTTCTTCGATTGCGCGCCAGTAGGCGCCCGCAAGTTTGCGATCGATATGCAAACCTGATGAACGGGATAGTTCGAGGTGAACCGTCAGATCCACGTGCCCGCGCTGAACGTGATCCCGCACCAATTGCCGCATCTGAGGCTCGAAAGCCTCGAATCCTTCGGGCATGTGCACGCGCAGATCGAGAAAGCGATGATTGACGCTGCGCAGGCTCAGCGCGCAAGCGCCAGCCGTTCTGCTCCGCGCGCGCTTGGGCGTAACCGGTCATCGAACGCACCGTTCTCGGCCGCGGGCGTGTCGGCTCATGGCTCCAAGGGACCTGCGGCCGAAGGCGTGGCGTCGCTATCGGCGAATTGCAGCTCGTAAAGGCGCGCGTAAGTGCCGCTGCGCGCCAGCAGTTCCTGGTGCGTGCCGACTTCCGAGATGACGCCGTCTTCCAGAACCACGATCTTATCCGCGCGCCGGATGGTCGAGAGCCGATGGGCGATCACAAACACCGTGCGTTCCACCATCAGATTGGCCAGCGCTTTCTGCACCAGCATCTCGGATTCGGAATCGAGTTCGGAAGTGGCTTCGTCCAGAATCAGGATCGGCGAATCCTTCAGCAGGGCGCGGGCAATCGCCAGCCGCTGCCGCTGCCCGCCGCTCAGGCGCTGGCCACGTTCGCCCAATACCGTTTGATATCCCTGGGGCATGGCCATGATGAAGTCGTGCGCCAGCGCCGCGCGGGCCGCCGCGTACACGCGCTCTTCGCTTAGATTCGGCTGTCCGTAGCAGATGTTGTTCCACACGGTATCGTTGAAGAGAATCGTCTCCTGCGTCACGATGGCGATCTGTTCGCGCAGCGAGCGCAGTGTGGCGTCTCGCACGTCGACGTCGTCGACTCGCAAAGCATCCGCCGGTCACGTCGTGAAACCGCGGCAGCAGGTTCACTAAGGTGGTCTTTCCCGCTCCGCTCGATCCCACGATGGCGATCACTTCGCCCGCGCGCGCTTTGAACGAGATGCCGCGCAGGATCGGTACCGTCGGATCGTAGGCGAAACTTACGTTATCGAATTCCACCTCGCGGGAAAATGGCGGCAGAGACACGGCGCCGGGATGCTCCTCTACTTCCTGCTCCAGGGCCAGAAAGCCGAAAACCTGCGTGGTGGCGCCGTGCGTCTGCTCGAATTGCTGGTAGACGCTGCCCATCCCTTTTACGGGTTCGTATGCCTTGAACAGGGCGTAAACAAACGTGCCGAAGGTGCCCGTGGTCATCACGCCCGATCGGATCTCGCCGCGCGCATAGAGCAAAACAAGCGCGATGACCACCGCGCTCAGCAGATCCATCAGCGGCGAAGTGATCACAAAAGAACGAATCCAGCGCATGTTTTCCCGCAGCAGCCAGCGGGCCCGTTCTTTGAACCGGGCGATCTCGAAGCCCTCCATGCCAAACGCCTTCACCACGCGATTGCCGCTGAGCGTCTCCTGCAGAATCTGGCTGAGCTCGCCGAGACGCGATTGGCTCGATTCCACCGAGCGGCGAATGCGTTTGCCGAGTTTGCGGACCGGCAAGAAGCACAACCGGCAAAAGCAACGACCGAGGCCAGCGCCATCTTCCAGTTCACCACGAACATCACCACCAGTAGGAAGAAAAGCGTGAAAATATAGCGGAAAAAAAGGGCCAGCGAATCCGAAAGCACGATGCGCGCCCGCTCCACATCGTTGATGACCGCGGACATCAGCCGCCCCGTGGATTGCCGCTGAAGAAACTCCGATCGGCTGGCGCACCAGCTTTTCGTAAATCTGATTGCGCAAATCGGTGATCGCGGCCTGGCCGGCGTACTGCATTTCCACCACTCCCAGATATTCCGCCATGGCTTTGACGACGAAAATCAGGACGAGGGCGACCGAAAAAATGGTCCATCCCCAATGGAGGCTGCGGGGCAAAAAGGAATTCAGATAAATGGTGTGATTGCCGGGAAGCTTCACCAGAGGCAGCTGCGGGTCGTTGCTTGCCGGGTTCAGGATGCGGTCGATCAGCGGCGTGATCATCAGCGCGATCAGGCCCTCCGCCATACCCACCAACGCCAGAGCCACGACGCCCAGCGATCAGGCGCGCGCGGTAAGGCTGCACGTAGCGCAGCAGCCGCCGAAGCTCGTGAATGCGCTGTGTTTCCACTCCTCACTCAATCTACGCGTTCGCAGGGCTGCGCTTTGGAAGCACGAAAAGTGTCAAGCGCGTCCACTTGTCGAGATCGCGATGCACCACTTTTGCGGTATAGCCGCTGCTTGGCCAGCGAGCGGCGCACCGCCTCCGCCATCATCACCGAACGATGGCGCCCGCCCGTGCAGCCGAAGGCGATGGTCAGATAGCTTTTGCCCTCCCGGATATAGTGCGGAATCAGATAGGTCAGCAGGCTCTCGATGCGCCGCAGAAATTCGCCGGTCTGCGGGAAGGAACGAATATAGCGCGCCACCTTGGGATTCCGCCCCGAAAATTTGCGCAGCCGCGGAATGAAGTGCGGATTCGGCAAAAAGCGCACATCGAAGACCAGGTCGGCATCGGCGGGCAAGCCGTAGCGATACCCAAAACTGACCAGCGAAACCATCATCGGCCGCTTGGTCCGGCTCTGGAAGCGGTGCGTGATGAACTGCCGCAGTTCGTGAACGTTGAAGCGGGTGGTGTCGATCACCACGTCGGCAAGCTTGCGGATCGGCGCCATCAGCGCGCGCTCGCGCCTCAGCCCCTCGCGCACCGGGCGGTCCTGGCCCAGCGGATGCGGACGCCGCGTCTCGCTGAAGCGGCGCAGCAAGGCTTCATCCGAGGCCTCGATGAATACCAGGCGTCGCCGGCACATCTCGCGGCGGATTTGCTTGTAGAGCGCCGGCAGGCGCTCGAGTTGATCGCCCTCGCGCGCATCCACTAGCAAGCGCGGCGCGCTCGATTTCGGAATTGCCGTATAAATTGCAGCTCGCTGAAGGTGGGGATCAGCTCCACCGGCAGGTTATCCACGCAGTAGTAGCCCAGGTCTTCGAAGGTCTTGAGAACGGTGCTCTTGCCGGAGCCGCTCAGGCCGGTGAGGATCACCAGTTGGCGGCCGTCCGAAGCGGCGCTGCGTTTCACGTTGGCTGGGCCTACGCCTTGACCCGGCGCTGATGGGTGCTGGGGATACGCAGGTCTTCGCGATACTTGGCCACGGTGCGGCGCGTCACCTGGATGCCGCCCTCGGCCAGTTTCTTGGCGATGTGGTCGTCGGTAAGCGGATGGGAAGTATCTTCTTCCTCAATCATCTTCTTCACCAAGCCGCTTCAGCGTCTGCAGGGACATGCCGCCGCCTTCGGGCCCGTTCACCGATTCGCTGAAGAAGGAACGCAGCTCCATGACGCCCTGCGGCGTGTGCGCGTATTTGCTGGAGACCGCGCGGCTCACCGTCGAGGGGTGCACGCCCACTTCCTCGGCCACTTCCTTGATCATCATGGGCTTCAGATGATCGGCGCCGTGCTCCAGAAAATCGCTCCTGGCGGCGAATGATGGACTGGCAGACGCGCAGGATGGTGTGCTTGCGCTGCTCGATGCTCTTCATCAGCTGCAATGCGGCGCTGAAGCGCTCCTTGACGTAGTTGCGCACTTCGCGGTCGGCGGCATCGCGAGCCAGCAGCTCGGCGGTAGACGGGGCTCAGCCGCAGCTGCGGCACGTCGTCTTCGTTCATGAAGACCTGCCAGCCGTCGTCCATCTTGCGGAAGTAGACGTCCGGCTCGACCAGCCGCGCCTGGGTCTTGTTGTAGCGCAGGCCCGGGACGCGGATCGAGGCCGCGAATCACGTCCATGGCGCGTTTGACCAGCTCGACCGGGCGATTCAGCGCGCGCGCGACTTCCTTGAGCTGGTTGCCTTGCAGCAGCTTCGCCAGCGGGGCTTTCCGGGCTCTGCTGTTCTTCTTCGGTGGCGCGCCAGAGGGCGCTTGGGCATGCACTCGGAAACGATCTGCTGCGCCAGGGCGTTCTGCGGATCGAGCGTGCGCAGCTGAATCAGCAGGCATTCGCGCAGGTTGCGCGCGGCCACGCCCAGCGGATCGAACTCCTGCACCACGGCCAGCGCTTCTTCCACATCCTCCAGGGAATAGTTGCCGTTCTTGGCGATCTCCTCCAGCGAGACGGTCAGATAGCCATTTTCATCGAGGTTGCCGATGATGACTTCGGCGATTTCGCGCACCGTTTCGTTGCAAACCGTCACGCTCAACTGCCAAATCAGGTGGTCGGTCAAGCCTTGAGGCGAGGAGATGAATTTCTCGAACGACGGCTTTTCGATGACTTCGTGCTCGCCATTGCCGTTCTCCGCTGCCGCTATCCAGGTATTGGTTGAAGAAGGAGGTGACGTCGAATTCGTCGAAAGGATTGGCGGGTTCGGTCTCCGGAACTTTTTCCGTTTCGGCCTTGATGAAGGTCTCTTCGCTGTAATCCTGCTCGGCCGGACTCTCGTCGGTCATCTCTTCGAGCATCGGGTTGGCGACCATCTCCTGGTTGATCATTTCGCGCAGTTCCAGGCGGTTCAGCGCCAGCACGCTCACCATCTGCACCAGGCCCGGCGTCAGAATCTGCTTCTGCGCGACCTTCAGATGGAGTTTGGGTTGGAGCCAGCTCATGGAGTCTAGTTCAGGCGGAAGTTATTGCCGAGATAGACGCGGCGCACTTCCGCATCCGCGCTCAACTCGTCGGGAGTTCCGGCGCAAAGGATGCGGCCGCCGTGAAGAATATAGGCGCGGTCGGCGACCGCCAGAGTTTCTGGAACGTTATGATCGGTGATCAGGATGCCGATCCGCGCGCGGCTCAAGTCCGCGATGATCTTTTGGATGTCCACGACGGTGAGGGGATCGATGCCGGAAAAAGGCTCGTCCAGAAGCATGAAGGCCGGATCCAGCACCAGGGAACGCGCAATTTCCAGGCGGCGCCGCTCTCCGCCCGAAAGCGTGTAGGCTCGGCTATGTCGTACCGTTTGCAGTCCCATCTGCGCCAGCAACTCCTCTAAGCGATCCCGCTGCTGCTCCGGCGTCAACGGAAGAGTCTCCAGAACCGCGAGCAGATTTTCCTCGACGGTCAATTGGCGAAAGACCGAAGGCTCTTGGGGAAGGTAGCTGATGCCGCTGCGGGCCCGGAGATACATCGGAAGATCGGTGATGTCTTCCCCGTCCAGAAGGACACGGCCGGAGTCAGGGCGGGCCAGACCAACCAGGATATAAAACGTCGTCGTCTTTCCTGCACCGTTCGGACCCAAGCAGGCCAACCACCTCTCCCTGGCCAACCTCCAGGTCGAGAGTCATCAACAACCTTGCGTCCCTCGATAAGACTTGCTGAGGTCGACGGCCTGAAGTTTGAACATATCGCATCATTTCTCGACCCGGTGCAGCGTCAGCGTCCGCAAACCTTCCGCCGAATCGACGACAATCGCTATCATCCGCAAAAAACGAAGGTCAATTGACGCCCTTTCGTGGCGTTTCCCAAAAGGTCATACACAGTTGGCGGGCCACCGGAAAGCACGAATTTGCCGTCCTCGGCAGTGTAGTCTCCGCGATTTGCCGTCCCTTGGCGGCCTTCCTGCTCAACTTTGACGTTGCCAAATGCCGAGGCACGAATGAGTTGCTGGCTACTCCCGGCATTTTGCCCCGGCCGAGCGGCCGGCCCGTTCGCCTTTTCATCGCCTGGATCGGGGTTTCCGGCAGGCGCGAAGAAGAAGTCCATCGCATCCGCGACCATCGATCCCTCCTCCGAATAAGCGTGGACTTTCTCCTCCATCCGCCCGTGGCCCTCGTCGCTCCAGTAGGTCAAACGATCGCCTTGCGCGTGCCAGAACTGGGATTTGCCCGGCCCCTTCTGCGGTTCGGCGACTCTGTCCTTGGATCCGGGGCTAGTCGCCGCGGCCTCTGGGAAGACGGCATGAACCTTGCCCGTTGCCGTAAGCACGTGTGTCTGCCGGTCAAGTTCCACCTTCTCGCCTTCCACAATTGAATCTCCCTGCCACAGCCTCGCGTTCCCGGAATAGACGGCGTGTCCCGTCGTGCTGTTCGCATCAAGCCGGTCTCCCGATGCCCGGCCCGGTCCCGGCGCAAAGTTCACCAATTGGCTGCCGCCGCTGGAGCTTTCGACCGTGGCTACCCGGCCAAATGCATGAAATTCTCCGCTCGTCTCGTTAAATGTCGCGCTGCGCGCCGTCGTCCGGGACGTCGCGTCGGTGAGCACCACGGAGCCCTCGAGCGATGCGCTATCGCTGGCCCTCTCGAAGTGGGCACGCTCCGCATGTGCATCCCCAGCGTCCTGATGCAATTCCACGTTGCCGCTCTCATCTACCGTCGACCATCCCCCACCCGGTTCAAAACGGGCCACCATCTCCTTCGAAGTCGTGGTCTGGGGAGCGGACACTCCTATCTGCCGCTCAAAATGGGCGCCATCGAAGCCTCGCAGTTCCCGCAAGTCGTTCGTGTCGCTAAAATCGGCTTCCAACCTTCTGCGCCGTCAGGTGTATGTGCTCGGGAGCGGGTTTACCGGCGACCATGGTTGAGTCCTGCAAGTCGATGGAACCGGCGGGTGTGACGCCGTGCTTCAAGTGCAGTTGATCTCCCTTCTTCGAGGGAGCGAAATCCACGTGTAGCATCGATGTTTGTAGATTTCTTACGGCGCCGCCCCGCTTCGAGCGAACCATAACCTTTCCTTCGGCGTCCATTTCGCGAGGCTGATTGGAAGCGGGATCGAGTTCGGTTTTCACCCGATCCGCATCCAAATGGTCCTCTCCACCCTCGCTTTGCGCAATGGCGTGTACTTCGCCCTCGGCGACAATCGCCTCAATCCGTGTGGGGGAAGCCAAGGCGGTAATACGATCTGCTGTGACCGAAATGTGCACGGCTCCCGCGCTCTGAAGGACAGGCTGCTCCGTGGCAATCAAGCGGCGAGCATACATGTGCTCATCCAGTTCCACGTCCAGCTTGCCGCACACCAGGTCGAAATTGGCTTGGCGAGCGTGGACGGGCCCAAGGAGGTGAATGTATCGCTGATCGCGTTCAAAGGTCATCTGGCTGCCGGAGAGATGCAACACCTGTCCCGGCTCAGCTGTCTTTCCGGAAGGATCGGCTTGGTGCAATGCCAGCTCCACCGCGCTGAGGAGTTGCATTTCGCCCTGTTGCGTTTCGTACCGGAAGCCTACCCCCTGGCCTTCACCCTGCGAAAAACGGAAACTCACTTGCCGGTCGGTCGTCGCTAAACCCGACTTGTGGTCAAAGAACACGTGGCTGGTGGCGACGTGCACCAGCCGGGGATCGTCCTCTGGCGGGCCATTTGTTCCTTGGCGTGATCGGCGGCGCGGTCCAGTTCGATCTGCACGTCTCCCGAACAGCTGATCCTCTCCGAAGCAGTCAAATAGTCGCAGGTGTGCGTGTGAAGATTATCGAAGCGCTCGCCTGCGCCGCCATAGGCCGTGATCCACACGTCCTCCAGAAGGCTGCGGCCGCCCTCCACGAATTCCGTCGCGTGAGACGCACGTACGGTGAATTCGGTCCGGTTGCCTACCATCTTGGAGAAGGAAAATCCTGCGGAACGCTGCTCTACGCTCGAGGGCACAGCCGCCGGCACTTTCCCCCGTGCTTGCAGCAATTGCCAATAGCGGGTTCCGTAGACATAAGCCACGACCAGAGAAAGCAGGATAGCGATGCCTGCCGACCAGCGTGCGTAACGCGTGGCTTGGGTGGTGCGCATCGAAAGCGCCTCGCGATCTTAGAAGCTTTTTATGCCTGGAAGGTTTGCGCCCAACCTTCATTTAACGGCTATTTTTAGATACCGCAGTTCTTACGAGACAGCTGGAGCCGAAGGTTTCCAGGGACTAAGGGGCTGCAGCGATTTGCGCGGAAACTTCGCGATGGCATTGGCTGTGGCTGACCGCATCCGCACATCTATCGCGCCTCGCACTTCCGAGGCGCGCGCAAACCCTCTGCGAAGCGAGACTAGCATTCCTGACGCTGATCAATCAAGACGCTGCCTGGAATGCTGCCGCGCTCATTGCGTGGTCAGCAGACCTTGCTTGGCTGCCGCGACGTTATCGCGGCTCGTATTCTTCACCAGATACATGGCCTCATCCGCCAGGTGCAGCAGTTCCGCTTTGGTCTTCGAATCCGTGGGATAAGAGGCAACCCCGGCGCTCGTTGTGATGCGCACGTCGAGCCCTTCCGATGTTAACCAAGGGGTCTCGCGGATCAATTTGTGCAGTCGCCGGGCGACCACGCAGGCGTTCTCCTTGGATGTCTGAGGAAGCAAAATCACAAACTCGTCTCCTCCATAACGAAACGCGAAATCGATCAATCGGCAATTGTCCCGCAGCACTTGGCCGATTTCGGCCAGTAACTTGGAGCCCGCCAAATGGCCGTGCGTGTCATTCACGGCCTTGAAGTGGTCCAGGTCCAGGAAAACCAGGGAAAACTCATAGCCGTAGCGTTGCGACCGGTAGATCTCCGTCTCCAGGATGAAGTTGAGATGCCGCGCATTGTAAAGGTTGGTGCAATCGTCGGTGATCGTGAGTTCGTGAATGCGCTGCACGTGACGGGCGTTCTCCAGCGCAATCGCTGCGAAATCGGCCAGAGCCTCCAGCAGCGCCAGATCCCGATCGCGAAAGCCTTCCATCCCCATGCAGTTGACCAGCTCGATCACGCCCAGGCAGTGATCCCGAAAGCGAACCGGCACGGCCACGATCGACCGCGTCTCCATCTTCGTCTTCTCGTCCACTTTTCCGAAGAAGCGGGTGTCTTTACTTACGTCCGGTACGATGACGGCTTGCTGATTCTGCGCCACCCATCCGGCGATGCCCTGGCCAATCTTGATGCGCACGTCTTTGAGGCCGTGCGCGTTCTTGCCAATCGCCAGCTCGAAGTAAAGCTCCTGTTTGGCTTCATCGACCAGCAGCATGGACCAGGTATCCGGATGTAGAAATTCGTCGATCTTCTCCATGATCGTGCGCAGAACTTGGTCGAGTTGCAGCGACGACGTGAGGGCTTTTCCGAGTTCGTGGAAAACGGCTACTTCTCCCGCTTCTCGATGCTCGGAAGGGAGGCCGGGATTTCGCCGGCGTTCGATGCCAGTAAAAAATTTGCTTTCGGACATGTTTTCGTCTGTCAAATCGGTGCCCGCGGCCTTCCACTTTAAGGCCTTAAAAGCTTATGAATTATAGGCATCGGTCAAAACACGGTGCAATGCTGGATTCAAGGGCGTGTTCCCGATTGGTTTCGGGTAGCCAAGAGAGCACTCCTGTCGAATTTGACAGCCCTGGGACGCCCGCCTACTATGGCCTAATTCGTGTAGCGATGCGGGTGCATGAGTAAAGGAAATTTCGGCCAACGCCTGAAGCGAGAGCGCGAAATGCGTGGCGTTTCCCGCGCGGAAATTTGCGCGGCAACGCGCATCGGCACTCGCTTCCTGGAAGCGCTCGAAAATGAGCAATGGGAAGTCCTGCCGGGCGGAATTTTCAACCGCGGCTTCATTCGCGCAGTGGCGCGATTTCTGGGCCTGGACGAGGATGATCTGGTCGCTGAGTACGATCTGGCCGTCAGTGAGCAGGCTCCCGCGGCTCCGGCGCTCGTGAGTGCTACCCTCTCCGCGGAAGACTCCACCCAGACGCGCTCTCCTGATATCTCTCGCGGCTCTTTCTGTGCTCGCTTTGCTGGGAGGGAGTTGGCTCGGCTGGAGATGGCAACACAACCGTCTTCGCCAAGCGGCCAATGAGCCCCAGGGCATTGCGGCGGCTCTTGCGCAGCCCGACGGGCCACAGCCACCGCAACATGCGCTGAGCGATCAGCAGCAGCCCAGCTCTTCAAACGCGTCCGTCGGAGATGCAACCAGTATCGCCGGGCTGGCGGTTGGTGCATCCCCGAGCCAGCCGGGGAGCCCAGGACAAGGGCTTGAGCTCAAAATTGAGGCGGGCAAGGAAACAAAAGTCAGCATATCCCTAGATGGCTCCAAGGCTTTCGACGGCAGCATCATCGCGGGGCAGAGCCGGACGTTTACCGCGCGCGACGACATCGACATTTCAGCCAATGATGCCGGCGCTCTGCTTTTGGAACTGAATGGACAGACGCTTGCTCCCTTGGGCCCGCCGGGGCAGCCGGGCACTGCTACTCTCACCCGTAGTGATCTGAAACCAGCCGGAGGCGCCAATTAGCTCCGAAGTATACGAAGAAGTTCTCTCCGGCCGTACCACCCGCGAGGGCAAGATGGCCGTTTGCACTGGCGCTGCCTCGCTGACGGTGCCCGAACGAGCGGAGTTGCTGACTCTGCTCGCAGAGGATGCTGATGAAACCGTGCGGGACCGCGCGGAGAGAGCCCTGACCAGCCAATCGTTGGACGCATTCGCTGCCGCCCTTGCAGGCGAGAATCCTGCGGCTCCTCTCCTCCGGTATTGCGGTAAGCATCTTGCCGACAAACCGGCGATCGCCGCAGCCCTCATCAAGTGTTCCCGTTGCCCGATGGAATTTTTGACTCCTATCGCCAGAGCTTTGCCTACCTCCGCGGTGCAAGAACTGATGCAAGACCTGGACCGCCTTAGCTCTAATCGAGCGCTGGCTTCCGCTTTGGTGGTCTCTCCCTCGCTTACCGCCGACCAGCGCCTGCAACTGGAAGAACTGCTGGCGGATAAGGCAGCGTCCGAATCGGCATTCGCGGAAGCCGTAACCGATGTCGACACGACCAATGAACACCGCGCCACGCTCCTCCAGCGCCTCGCCGGCATGCGGGTCGTGGAACGAGTACAGCTCGCGCTGAAAGGAGGTCGCGAAGAGCGCATGGCTCTGATCCGCGATCCCTGCAAGGTTGTGCAACGCGCTGTGTTGCAATCCTCCAGGCTCACCGATCGTGAGGTGGAGACCTTTGCCTCCATGGCCAGCCTCACCGATGAGATCTTGCGAGTTATCGCCAGTAGCAGAAACTTTCGCCGGAATTATACGGTGACGCTAAACCTGTTGAACAATCCTAAGACGCCTCTGGATGTCACCCTGCACATGATCCCGGCAATCACGGGGCCGGATTTGAAGAAGTTGGCTGCCAACAAGAATGTGAGCGATCCGCTGCGCACCGCCGCCATGCGCTTGCACGTTCAGCGGACGCAGAAGCGTGAATAAACCTCGGACTCACCGGACCGTTCACAATAGGCCATACGCGTGAAGAGCGGGCGCCCGTTCGATTACTGCTCGTTTGATTGTAGTGCCTGAAGGAAAATCTCTCAGAAGAAGTCGAAGCTTGATTCTACGAAACCCTGGGCGATTCGCACTGGTGTGGCTCGAGCTCGAGCAACGGTACCTCCGCCGGGCAGCGCCATCGCACCGGCAGAACAATGGTTCCGATGCCTCGGCTGACGTAGATCTGTGTGCCCCCGAGCCGGTCCCAGCCCTTTTTGAAACGCATCCCCTCGGGTGACCGGCCGTAGACGGTGCCCAGCAGCGGGACGTTCACCTGGCCGCCGTGCGTGTGCCCCGATAGCACCAACCCGATGCCGCGGCACGCCGCGGCCGTCAATAACCGCGGATTGTGTGCCAGGAGAATTGTGGCCGCGCGCTCCGGAATGCCGCGGAGAGCTCGCTCCATGTCCGCGCCATAGCCGTAATCGTCCACGCCGGCTAGATACAGCGACGCTCCTCCACGATGCAGCAGCCGATGCCGGTTGCGCAGCACCTGAATGCGTTGCCGCCGAAGAGCTCTCTCCACCGCATCGGCGCCTACCCGAAAATCATGATTCCCCAACACCGCGACCACGCCCGCCCTCGCCCGAAGGCCGCCCAGGATTTCCGCGACCGGTTCTATGGAAGCTTTCGAATAGGTGACGAAATCCCCGGTCAGCGCGATGAGGTCGGGTTTGAGCTTGTTAGAAAGTTCGACCACCGCCTCCACTTGGCTGAGCGGCACAAACAAGCTGTGATGAATATCGGTCAGTTGAAGAATCCGAAAACCGCGGAATCCTTCCGGCAGTTCACTCAACCAGATGCGTTGCGTTGTGATCGCCAGGCCGCCACGAAACCGATGTGCCAGCTCATGGGCGCGTGCGGATTCCGTGTAGTCTAGGCGGTTCCTGAGCTCCGGGCCTTCCAGATAACGGTCGCGTAAGGCCGTCCATCGGCTGGAGGGGAGAGACGATGTAAGCAAGGTTCCCATAACTTCATGATGGCAGTGCCGGACAGTTTTGCAAGGTCGCGGACTCGCCGGTTGGAGCGGATGCCGGGCCGACATCCGAGCCTAACACCCTGGAAAGAGGCCAGTCAATCGCGCTGCGATACAGGCGCGGCGCGAAAGTTATTGCCTTCCCGGAGCGGGCTGCTTCTCCCCCTGAGCGCTCTCCGTTTCGATGCGTTGCTCTATATTCGCGGCTAGCCGGCGCATCTCCTCATGGATTCGCCCATTGGAGGCCACCGTTTCGTAGTCGCCCGGACGATAGGGCTTGCCCGAAAAATCGGTCACTACTCCCCCTGCTTCGCGCACCAGAAGCGCACCGGCTGCCGTATCCCAGGAATGCAGGCCAAATTCCCAAAACCCGTCAAACCGGCCGCAGGCTACCGCCGCAAGGTCAAGCGCCGCCGAACCGTCACGCCTCACGCCATGCGAGCTCAGAGTGAAATCCCGGTAATAATGGATGTTCGGGTTCCTGGTGCGTTTGACGCTCGGGAAACCGGTCGCCAGCAAGCTCGTGGAAAGGTGATCGATTCTGGAAACCTCGATGCGTTTTTCGTTTAGGTAGGCGCCCTCTCCCCTCGCCGTCGTGAACAGCTCCTTCGAGACCGGCTGGTAGATCACTCCCGCCAACAGTTCGCCGTCTTCCTCGAAACCGATGGAAACCGCGAAACAGGGGTAGCCATGGGCGAAGTTGGTGGTGCCATCCAGGGGGTCGACAATCCAGCGATAGCGTGCATCGGCCTCCTGCCCGCCGCCTTCCTCCGCCACGATTGTGTGCGTGGGGAAATACTTTCGCAGGCGCGTCACAATGGCCTGCTCGGAGCGCCGGTCGGCCTGCGTCACTAGGTCTACTTCGCCTTTGTAGCTGATTGTTGGCGGCTTATCGAATTCGGAAAGCAAAATCCCGCCGGCTTCGAGCGCCGTTTCGATAGCCACTTCCAGGACCACTTTCAGGAATTGATCGCCCATTCGTCAAAGGGGGACAACGGCTTCAGTTTGCAACCCCACCACTATAGTAAGTCTTCCGGTAGCGTACCTTGTAGTCCCCTTTGAGCCGGACCTCAATTGAACGGTAGGTCCCCTGAGGTGGCCGGGGCTGCGGATAATAGCCCAGGCGGTATTGGGTGCGCAGTTCGCGGTTGATGCGATTGAATATCTCATCGAGCTGCGAGAGCTGATCCGGGTAATACATGGCGCCGCCGGTGTTGTCGGCAATCGTCTCCAGCGCATGTTCACCCGCGGTATTTCGTCCGTTTTCGCTTCTTCCCGGTCGAATCACGATGGTGTAGAGCAGCGCTTGGGCGCGTACCGCGGCTCGCCGCGCGGTTTCAAAATCGGCGCGGCTGGTCGTTTCGCCGGCGTCCGTAATCAGAATCAGGACGTTGCGGCGATCCGTAGGTCCTTTGCCCAGCGCATCCGAACCAAGGTATACGGCGTCATAGAGCGCCGTGCCGTCTCCCGGCGTGACGTGCCGCACCGCCGTTTGCAACTGCGGCACGTTATCCGAAAAGCTCCCCAACTGCGTTACCGCGTCCGCGAATTGAAAGACGCCCATGCGATCGTTTGGACGTACCACGGAGCCGATAAAACGAGCCGCGGCCTCGCTCTCAAACTGCAGCTCTTTGATTTCGCTCAAGCTGGAATCGATCATCAGCGCCAGGCCCAAGGGTTGTTTGGTTTCCGTCTCGAAAAGCTCGATCTTCTGCGGCTTGCCTTCCTCGTAGATTTCAAACTGGTCCTTTTGCAAATCCGGAACCGGCCGATTGTTCTGGTCCAGCACGCTGGCGATCACGTTCACTAAATTCACGTCCACGCGGATGGAGCCCCGCTGGTCCGTCCCGCGGTCCTGCGCGTGCGTTTTGCTGATAACGTGTGGAAAGATTTCGACTGATAGGCAAAAGAGGATCAGCCCCGCCGAAGCTATGAGTGGGAAGCGCAAGATGGGTAAGAGGCTGCGCCCGCCGGGCCGCCTCACTTGATAGATTCCGTTTGGCCCGAAATGGATGGCAGCGGTGGAATTTCGCCTTGCGCCCAGACGGCGCCATCCTCGAAGTACTCTTTCTTCCAGATGGGAACGGTTTGCTTGAGCGTATCGATGCCGTGCCGGCAGGCCTCAAATGCCGCCCGGCGATGCGCCGAAGTCACCCCGATCATCACGCTTGTTTCCCCGATTTCCAGCCGTCCCAGGCGGTGAACCATCGCCACGCCGTCGATGCCAAATTGGGAGCGCATGGCGGCCGCGATTTCTCCCATTTGTCGCAACGCCATCACCTCATAGGCCTCATATTCAAGGTACAAAGTGCGCCGTCCGCCGGACTCGTTGCGCACAATCCCCTCGAATACCACGACGGCGCCATCCTCCGGAGCTTTCAACCTGGCCGTGATCTCCGCCGTTCGGATCGGGTCGCGTATCAGTTCAATGATCGTTTCGGACCGCGCCACTGTGGGTGCGCCCGCTCCGCCGCTCACTGGAGGCAGGAACGCCACTTCGTCCCCGGCAGCCAAAGTCGAAGCCCAATCGGCAAACGACTGGTTCACGGACGCCACCACGGAACGGCGAAAACTCGCGAGGCGAGGATAGCGCCGGCCATAATTCTCGAACAGGTCTTCGAGCCGGGCGCCTTCGGCGAGTTCGACACGATCCTCGCTGCGGCCCACGATCTCTTTGAGTTGTCCGAAAAAGAGAACACGCACGAGCATGAATGCATTCTATCGTTTCTGGGCTTGGCTCGCTACGAACCCATTGTCATGCCCGTCATGCAGATGCACATACCGGTAGAGCCCACCTCGGCTATTTACCAAAAGGAATTGCTTGACGAAGCGCGCCATCTCGTCTTACTTTTTGCGTATTAACAACACAATGAATGGGTTTCCGCGATCCTGCGCCGCTCGGCTCTTAGAGGCCGGAGCCTTTCGGTGAGGATACTCGTTTCTGGTTCCACCGGTCTGGTCGGATCCGCCGTCGCCGACGTCCTCGCCCACCAAGGCCACGAAATAGTTCGCCTGGTTCGCCCTGGAACGGTACTCCCGAAGGAACAGCCTACATCTCCTGCCGAACCAAAACATGTGGTCTGGAACCCCGGATCCGGCATCCTCGACTCCCGAGCCGAGGGCGCCGACGCCCTGATTCACTTGGCCGGCGCATCCATTGCCGGCCATCGCTGGACGCAATCATGGAAGCACGAGTTGCGCGAAAGCCGCGTCGCCGCCACGCGCTCCCTCGTCGCTTCATTACGCCATTTTCGCCAGCCTCCGCGAATCTTCATAGCTGCATCGGCCATCGGCTTCTATGGAAACCGCGGCGACGAGGAACTCACCGAGTCCAGTCCGGCAGGGAACGATTTTCTCGCTCGGCTCACCGCCGATTGGGAAGCGGAGTCCTCGCACGCTTCGGAATCCGGGGCCCGCGTCGTCGTTCTGCGATTCGGGATCATTCTCGCCAGACGCGGAGGAGCCCTTCCCCGCATCGCGCTCCCGTTTCGCTTGGGTTTGGGAGGAAAAATCGGTTCCGGCCGCCAGTGGATGTCCTGGATCGCCTTGGAAGATATCGTCGGAATCATTCGCTTCTCGTTGGAAGCGAATCTTCTCAGCGGAGTGGCCAACGCCGTGGCGCCTACTCCGGTGCAAAATGCGGAGTTTACTGCGACGCTCGGACGCGTCCTGCACAGGCCCACGATTCTTCCTGCGCCTGGTTTCGCGTTGCGAATGGCGCTGGGCGAAATGGCCGATTCGCTTTTGCTCGGCAGCCAAAGGGTCTATCCCGGGAAGCTTCAAAGGCTGGGATACCGGTTCCTTTATCCGGAATTGCAGCCCGCTCTGGCAGCCATATTCAATCGAGCCGGCTAACCCATTTCGCTGCCGGTGATATCCAACTATCGTCTGAAGCGGACAGCAATCTTGACACGCCTAGCTCCTTTGTTAGCATGGTTGCGCCAGCCTTTCTCTATTTTTAGGACTTAAATTTGGCGATCTCAAAGATTCTTAGGCAGTTAACAGCCGCTTTCCTGATCGCCTTTATGGCTTCGCCTGCTTGGACCCAGGCTCAGGTGGCTGGCACAATCGTCGCCAGCCAATCCGCGACCACGCGTGAAGCCCCGCTCCTTCCCGGTTCGACCGTCTTCAGCGGAGAAGCTGTCGCGGTGGGCCAGTCCGGTCGCGCCCAGATTGCGCTTTCCGGCGGTGGACGCATCGAGGTTCTGGCAGACAGCACCGTGCTGTTAGCGCGCAATTCGGCGGGAGTGGACTTCACGCTTCAGCGTGGCGCCCTTTCCTTCATGGGCTCGCCGGCGGGAGCCATTGAAACAATATGGGGCGATGCCACCATACGTTCCGCCGATCCTGCCGCCGTCGGCCTGATCCACCTCGAAAGCTCCGATGCCATCACCTTGGCCGCAATTAAGGGACGGCTGACGATCAGCACTACGCACGATGCCAAATCCGTCGATGTCCCCGAGGGTTCAGCGGTGCGCATCGCGCTGGCGGATGCTCCCGAGGCTCCCCAGGATCAAGGCAATCAAGGCGGCGCTGCGCCCGCTGGCCGGGCCGCTCCGCCAATCCCCAAGATTGCGATCATCGCCTTCCTGATCGGAGCCGCCTTCCTCGCCGCCTTTTTGTGGATCGCCTCCCACGAGCCCACGGAAACAACTCAGCAGCTGGCCTCCGAAATCAGCCCCTATACGCTGCAGTGAGCGACCTCTTTTGAGGTCGGCGGCCTTCCAAGTTCACCTGAATTGAATCCCCTTGAATTGACATACGAATAACCTCCCGGAATAATCGCTTCATGAGCCGTCCTGAAGCCGTTCGCCGCGTAAAGACTTACTCGGCGGCAACCGGTTACGTCTATCAGTATTATTTTTACGAAGTACAAAAGGCGCGTCGCGGCTTCTCCGCCGGGACCGAGTACGTCTACATGGTCTCGCTGGACCGCAAAAAGGTGTTTCCGCTGAAGATTTTTGTGAAGCAGTTGGCCGTCGAGAAGTGGGCTCGAGCGGCGGGCCACCCGCTTTCGGGCACCGAGGAGTACGCCGTCGCGAAACTCCGACTGTTTCAAGCGTTTGACGAATTGGAAGAGATCGAAGCCGCGCGGCCAGAACTCATCGTCGACGAATCGAACCTCGAAGCCTTGCTCTCGCAGCTCGATCTCTAAAATACAGTTGGTAGCCCCGACGGGAATCGAACCCGTATTACCGGCTTGAAGGGCCGATGTGCTAACCGTTGCACCACGGGGCCACGCGAGCCATCACCGCAACCGCATTGCAAATCTTAACATAGTGCCCGCCGTGCCCAGCCCATCGGACGGCCGGCAGCTGCGTGAACGAGCAGGAGAAATCTCTAATGTTGTCGCGCGGCAATACTTTGGGCTTTGGACGCCAAACCTACGGCCTCGAGCAACTCCGCCTGCACCGCCGCGCCCAGAACGATCACCTGCTCCGGATCGAGTTCAGTATGGGGTCGCCGTCCCATCAGATGCTCCACCATGCGCCGCACCAGCGGGATGTGAGTTGACCCGCCCGCCAGCACAACTTCGTCGATCTCTCCCGGACTAAGCCCTGCATCCGCCAGCGCCGTTCTCGCCGGGCTCATCGCGCGGTCGAGAATCGGCTGCACCAGGCCCTCGAACTCGGCCCGGCTGATCTCCCGCACGTAAAGGCTGCGGTCCGGCAGCGGAACCTCAACCCGAGCGCGGTCCGCGAAGGAAAGCTCATGTTTTGCCTGCGTGAGCGCCCGGCGCAGCACGTGAACGCACAGCGAGTCGGTGGCAAGCTCCAGCCCATGGCGAATACGGATCTCTTCCCGCGCGATGCCAAGCAGAAGATCGTCCAGCTCGTTGCCTCCCAGCCGCGGGTCTCCCTGGGTCGAAATCACGTGATAGCGGTCGCCGTCGCCCGCATCGGCAAGCCGTAAAATGGAAATGTCGAACCTGCTGCCGCCAAGATCAAACACGGCGACGTGCTTCCGTTGCTGCTCGTGCAAGCCGTAGGCGAGTGCCGCAGCCGCCGGCTCCGGCATCAATCGCACTCGCTCGAACCCGGCCAGCCTTCCCGCTTCGTGCATGGCCCCGCGCTGCGCGTCGTTGAAACCAGCCGGCACGGCGATCACCGCTTGGGTCACCGGCTCGCCAAAAAATACTTCCGCCCAAATCTTTAGCTCTCGAATCAACAATGCCGTGAGTTCCGGCAGCCTATAGAGGCTATCGCCCAGCCGGATGCGCGCTTCGTCTCCCATCTCCGCATTCAGGCGCAACGCCGCCTTCAACTCTTCGTGAATCTCGCCCTGGCGCAGCCCCATGGCGTGTTTCACCGAGCGCGCC